>WASS01000017.1 GCA_009712635.1 Hungatella sp.
CCGACAGGAATTGCAGGACTAATAGGACCAACCGGAGATACAGGTCCAACCGGTCCCACGGGTCCGACAGGAATCGCTGGTCTCGCAGGAGTCACCGGTCCAACCGGTCCAACAGGAACTTCCGTAACAAGCGACAGTATGTCGGCAGCTAATACAACTTCAACAGTAATAGCGGTTGTATTAGGCGGCACCAATGTACCGCTTCCGGATAACCAAAACTTAAATACGTTTACCGTTGATGGAACCAATACTGTTTTTACGGTACCAGCCACAGGAGAATATTTGATTAGTTATGCTGTTGCTACAACGGCGGCATTACTGGTATCCTCACGGATTACGCAGAACGGTGCACCAATTGCAGCTTCTGTTATTACACCAACGGTTGCTGCCAGTAGCCTGGAATCAACATTTATTGTTCCGCTGACTGCTGGAGATACGTTATCACTGCAATTATTTGGCCTGCTGGGAGCAGCAACGCTTCTGGGCGGCGCAAGCACGTATATGACACTTGTAAGAGTAATCTGATTTTAAATATTTCTAAAGAACGCCCCCACCCTTTTGGTTAATAGGGTGGGGGCAAAACAATGTGCAGTATATTTGGCTTGTTAATGCTACACATGTATTAAAACATATGTTACAATAACCAATGTACCAGTTTCTGAAAACAGGAAAGGGAGGAACTAAAATTTATGGGAAATAAATCAATCGATTTGAGTGCTTTTCTCTGTACAAGGTCTGATGAATGGACGAGACTTGTACAGAGGTATAAGATTTAATCATTATCTCGTCCTCATTGGATTTTGTACTTATAGGGAATTTACTTATAAGGAGAGAATACAATGAAATCAAAATTAAATACAGATTATAAAATATTTTGGCTGGGGCAGGCAGTATCCCAATTGGGCAGTTCCATGACTTCTCTGGCTCTGACCTTCTGGTCTTATCAACAGACTAATTCAGCAATGGCAGTGTCGTTTATGTCTTTTTGCAATTATCTGCCTTACATATTAGTCAGTATATTTGGGGGAACATTTATTGATCGGTCATCGAAGAAGAAAATTTTAATTATTTCCGATACCATAGCGGCTGTTTGTACAATCAGCATTCTTTTTAGTTTGTTTCGGGGCAGTCTGGCACTGACGTAGATTTATATTGTAAATGCAGTAATCGGGTTTATGAATGCATTTCAGTCACCGGCTGCGGCTGTTGTAACCGGGCAGTTGATTACAGATGGAAATTATGAAAAGGCAAGCGGTCTGAATTCATTTTCTTCTAACTTAATTATGGTTACCGCACCTGTTCTTTCCGGTGCACTTGTTGGCTTTTTTGGGGTCCGACTGGTGCTTGCCCTTGATCTGCTGACCTTTACGTTCTGTATGATTACACTGTTTTTGGTTAAGCCAAAAGAGAATCCCGGAACATCAAAAACACATCATACACATGCAGGACGGAAAAATCGGGAGCATATAGAATTCTTAAAGAAAGAGCCAGGTATTCTGTATCTGATGCTCAGCCTTGCATTGATTAACTTTTTCTCCAGACTGACCTATGAGAACATCCTTAATCCTATGATTTTGGCAAGAAGCGGAGGAAATGCAGGAGTTTTTGGTCTGGTAAACAGTATGATGGGAGCAGGAGGGATTATTGGCGGCATTATGGTTGCTTCCGGCAAAAGAGCAAAAAGCCCTTATAAGATGATCTATCTTTCAGCAGGAATTTCATTTTTACTTGGAGATTTAACCATGGGAGCAGGGCGGAATGTTCTTGCGTGGTCTGCAGCCGGAATCTTTGCAAGCTTACCAATACCATTTATCATGGCAGGCCAAAACGCACTGCTTTACCGGACTGTTCCAGAGAACATTCAGGGAAGAATTTTTGCAATCCGTAATGGAATTCAGTATTCTACAGTTCCTATCGGTCTGCTTCTTGGAGGATATCTGGCTGATTATGTATTTGAGCCATTTATGGCTTCTGATTATACCGCAGCCATTTTCTTACAAAGTATCGTTGGAAAAGGTGCTGGAAGCGGAATGGCAGTTATGTTTCTGTGCACAGGTCTCCTGGGAGCATTATCTTCGGTAATTGGTTATAAGAACCGGTCTGTGCGAAATTTAACCAGATCGACTTAAATTTAATCGGTTATAAATAAAATAAGACCGGTATCTTCGGGTACCGGTCACTTATATTATGTAAAATAATCTGATTTATTACAAGACCTGCTTAATTTCGCCCTTATCCATCTCATAGACCTTATCACATAGTGAATTGATATCCTCCCTATTATGACTGATTATAATGATAAGTTTGCCTTCAGCCTTTAACTGAAGAAGAATTTTCCGTATTTCCATGACTCCGGAATTATCCAGCCCGTTCATTGGTTCGTCCAGTATAATAATATCCGGATATTCCATTAACGCCTGTGCGATACCAAGTCGCTGACGCATTCCCAGTGAATATTTTCCAACTGTTTTTTTGGAATCCGGATCCAGTCCGACCATTTTCATGCATTCACGCAACCGGTCAACATCTGCGATCTTACGTATAGAAGCCAGATATTTTAAGTTCTTTAATCCGGAATATCTGTTTAGAAAGCCTGGATTTTCAATTATAAATCCAGTATTTTCAATGAACTCGGTATCGTAACCGATTCGCTTTTCATCCACTAATATGGATCCAGAAGATACTGGCATGAATCCGCAGATGCATTTTATCAATACAGTTTTTCCGGAACCATTTCTGCCAATAATTCCATGTATTTTGGAAGAATCAAATTCCAGATTAATATTTTTTAATATTTCCTGACCCTCCAGTGTCTTACAGACATCAATAACTTGTATGAATCTATCCATTAATTTTACCCTTCCTCCCTACCTTTTGTTTTCCTGTTCCAAGCGTCAGGCAGATGCCAATCAGACAAATTAGTGTTATACCAAAAAATAATGCAGCATAACGAAGTGTGAGACCGTATTGGACGTTAATTCCGGATAAAGCTTTTAATTGAGTCAGCGTCACAGGAGAGATCAGAAAGGTTTTAGCTGAAAATGAATTTGATATTACTACATCCAAAAGAACAAAAAATGCTCCGATTATTACACCGACAGGTTTATGAGAAATGAAATTAAAAATATAAATAATTAATCCAAGCCATATCACACAAGCAAATTCCAGAAGAAAACTTATGGTGGTTGCTTTTACCGGAGAAAAAACACCAATAATATAACTGTCAACGATAAAAGGTATCTGAAACTGCGCAGCTGCATTTGTCTGTGCCAGAGTGCCCCATATTTTCCCCCAGTCATTGGAAAAACAGATGTGTGGAAGCAGGCTTACCATACTTGTAACCAGAATAAATCCAACATAAGCAAATGACATAAAAATAATATAAAAAACATTACCCAGCTGCCACCACATCCTGCCGGAACGATATATGGTATAGAAATAATTTTCACCTTGAAAAGGTGCTGTACAAAATAAATAGACAGCCCCACTCATGAATACAATCTGACATATATAATCATTGGTTAAATGAGAAAATGCCCAGGGCGCAATCCCTATATTTACTGTATTTGAAAAAACTGTTACAGGCTCCAGGTAAGAGTAAATAAATATGCCGATAATAATAAATAAACTTAAAACTCTCAGTTGAAGCCCTTCCCGTTTTAGCTGAATCCAAAATATTCGAAATCCTTTAGATAAATTGTTCATTTTTAATCAACCTCTTTGCTCTTTTGCAGAATAAAAATCCAGAAGCAATAACAAGGACAAGGACCATAAGAGTTGTAATAAAAATTGTCTCCATATCTGTTCCAAAGCTGCTTCTTGCGCGAAGCAGCAGATCTAAACGAAAAATAGCAGGTACATTTAAAATCACATTTAGTCTTGTCAGAAAAAATGATGAAATAAACGGAGTTACAAAAATCATATAGCGGTTACAAACATATGACGATACCAATAGTGCAACACTTGACCACAATACGCCGGAAAGGAATAGAAGAAAGACAGCGGCTGCAAAAAATGTAATACCATTCCCGCTCCTCATCAGGGCATAATAGGGCAACCCCTGAGATTCTGTCAGCGTCTGCTGGTTTATCAGGACTGTGAACCTTGACGCCAGGAAGATAAAAAAAGTTCCGCCGGCTGCTAATGATAGCCCGCCGGATACTGCTGTTGTAATGACTTTTGAGATGCAGTACGTTTTAATATTTATTTTAGACACCAGAACGGTTATCATGTTAGAACGGTATTCCTCACAAAAACTGGCTGCATAAGGAATGCAGGACAGCATGGGAATGATATATACGCTATAAAACCCACCAAATGAAAAGGAATTAAACCAATAATAATTTACATCAGCATGACCATTCCAGAGAAAAGGAAGCTGATTCCAGGTATCCAGAAAAATGCATAAAACAACCCCTGCTGCAGCCGGTAAAAACCCTTCTTTCATTGCAGTTGCAATTCCCCGGCTAACCATGCTGAATAATTTATGCTTATTCTCCATTGGCAAGATTTCCCCCTGTAACTGCGTTTATTCTTTCCGCATTGCTTATCTGCCCGTCTTTATCTGTAATATCCAGCTGAATGCACCAATATGGTCTCAGTTCAATATCAGACGGATCTTTCCAGCTGACTGGTACGGGAATATACTCCAGCCATATTTTTGATATGGTAGTTTTGTCTGTCAGTATAATATTATTATACTTTTCTTCCACCTTTTGTAATGCTTCTTCAGCGGTAATAATTGCTTTTTTCTCTTTGATTTTATCGAAACTGTCAAAGACGTTGCTGAAATTAAAATAGCGGATTCCATCACGGTCTGCCATAATTGTTACATTAACTTTATTGTCCCAGAATGCATCAATATTCATGGATATACCTGGTTCCAGAATAGCATTATACAGATGCAGATCGTTCACCTTTATTGCATATTGGATATAGTACAAATCATCTGCAGCTGATAAGCCTTCTATTTTATTTGAGGATCCGTTCTTTAACTCTGCCTGATAGATATCGTTCTTAGATAAACGATCCTGGAGCTGTTCTAAGCGTTCATGGCTGATTGCAACGGCTCTTACCGCCTCAGCCTGACAATCCACAACCTCTTTGATCTTATTTATGCCCAATGCAATTGCATCGTCTTTGCTTTGGAAATCCAATTCTTTCGTATCTTCGCTAACTTCACCGGATAGGAGATAGCTTTCGATCATTGATTCGATTTCTGAATCCCGTATATTATTTTTCAGATAATTAACACTGCCGTCACCCATCAGAAGGCTGCTGCCTTTTCCGGTATCCACAATTAACGTCTGAGGCCTGTTGGGATTCTCCGTAAATGTACGGTCGGTATCATCTTTTAATAAAAACAGGTCTAAGGCGGCTTTATCAAATACTTTATTTTTCACAGAATAAATCCCATATTCTTTAGCTGCAGGTTCCTCAATATCTGCATCTATATAAAAATTATCGGATAATTTTTTGCTGATATGTTTCATACCACCACCGGTGTTATTGTTCTGGATATCCACAGTTACGGTATCGGATGGCTGATTGCTTTCCCCAGCCTGCTTTGTTACTGGTGAACAGCCTGATAAAAGCAATAATAGTGATAATATTGCCATTGTATTTCGTTTTTTCTTCATAATTAACCTCTCTTATCTTACATAATCGTCACTGCCAAGAAGCCACCCAATGGTAGGCGGCTTCTTGAAATATTGAAAGCACTGGTTTTCCCTGCAGATATTCTATTTCGTATGTATTACGGCGCAAATCTACCGGAAATTGTTAATGCCGTAGTACTTGTACTGGCACTATCTTTCTTTGCTCCCATGTACATGTTATCATTTTTATATACCTTACTTTGATAACTAATTCCATAGCCACTTACGTAATTAGAAAACGTATGGTATATATCTACGTTGTTATTGCTTGTACGATTCATTTTGCAGCCAAAAATATTGGCAGAAGACATGTTGTTAGATCCGCTATTATCCAATGAGAGATACCAGATTTGAGAATTATCACTCTTTGCATAGCTGGATGTAGTCTTGTTAGTTAGATCAGTAAACTTAAACGTAAAGCCATGATTCGCTGCTAATGCAGATCCTGATGCTGTCATCAGGAATGCACATGTTAATGCTACCAGTATTTTACCTTTTTTAGCTGTTTTCATTGTTCACCCTCCAAATAATTTGTATTAAACGATTGGTAACTTTGTGTAAAACTTTAAACAAACAAAGGAATCCCCCCCTTCTTTGCTTTCGTGTAAAATAAACATTGATTAATTATTTATTTTACAATATCATTAAAACATAAAAACAAATTAATTGTCAAGTGATAAATTAAGAATAAGAGCAGGAATATTGACAAAGTAAAAAAAAAAGTATATCTTTAAAATATATATGGTTTTCAAACAGGAGGTAATGAATTAAAATGCCCAGAAGAAAGACGGAGCTATCATTAACAAAGAGAGAATTGGATGTAATGACAATACTTTGGGAGAGCAGCAGACCATTGGTTGCGTCAGAGATTACTAAAATCGACGAAACATTGAATATCAACACAGTACAGGCTGTTATCCGGAAACTGTTGGATAAAGAATACATTGAAGTGGATGATATCGTTTATAGCGGTACAGTCTTAACCCGCAGTTACAAGCCGGCTTTATCTAAAAAAGAGATGGCAGTGCAGCGGTTTATTGGACAATTTCAGGAAAATGATAAGGTTTCCATTCCTAATTTAGTTGCTACTTTACTGAAACATGAAAAAAACGAGCAGGAAGTGATAGAAGAACTGGAACTGTTATTGGCAGAGAGAAAGAAATTGCTTAGTGAAACGAATGAATCGGATATTAGCTGATCAGATATGGTTTTTATAAAAGGAAAAAGCATCAAGACTTTTCTTGATGCTTTTTGAGCATTAGCAGGCTTCCCAATCACCGATCCATTTTTCCTTGGAATAATTGTATTGACGCCGGTATACTTGGCCATCTACTGATTTGTATCTCCAGCCAATGATATCTGATAATGGACCGTAAGACTGGGTATCATATGTACTTGACACTGGTGGAACAGCAGGCTGCTGGGTAGCCGGTTCTGCATATACAACCTCTGAACCAAGCGCTGTAAGGTTTAAACTCACTACAATAGCAGCTAATAATTTTTTACCTGTTTTTTTCAATCTGAGACACCTCCATAATGTTTTTATAAATTTTTAAACCAGAAAATGAGTCTTTGATTTCATTTATATGTCCATAAAACTGGCCATTTAAATAAACATCGTAGCCACTTTCCAGATTTTGTATTAAGTAAGTATTCTGATTTGTCAATTCAACCGTATCAGCCGCATCCTGTGGTTTGATAGAATAGGGTTCAAAAACGATACTGAAAGACAAGGCTAACAGGACTAAAACCGGTAATAATAAGGTTGAAAATTTCTTCCTCTTTGTTTCATTGGATGAAACAGGGCGATTTAAAATAATGTTAAAACGCTGGGACAAAATATTTCCACTTTCTCCATTGAAAGATAAAATCCATTTATTCAGTTCCCTGCTAGCAGGAATCTTAGCAATTTTTATCAGACATTCCAGATATTTTATTTGTTCTGTCTCATTCATGGATTTAGTCACGAAAAGATCAATATGTATTTCCTGTGCTTTGGATATCTGGTTTCTAAATAAATAGACGAAAGGGTTCCACCAATAGATGGAACATAAAATTTCTACCAGGAACTTTACCCATAAATCACCACAAATATAATGGGATAGTTCATGCTTTAATATGCAGCACCATTCTTCGGTTGTGAGCTTAATCTCAGGCAGGATAATCCTGGGATGGAAAAATCCGAATACCATTGGCGTAGATACTAAGTCAGTTTGTATAATTTGTATTGAAAAAGGTTTCGTATAATCATTATTTATTTTATATAAAGCTTCTTTTACTTCGTCATCTATAATGGAACGGCTATTTGTTATAGTCTTTGTGAAACGTGCGTATATAAATATTGTTCTTCCCAGCTGTATGATGATACCGGAAATCCAAATTATATAGAGGGCGTCTAACAGACTGATGGAGAACCCGCCTGATACAATGACCGGAATTTCAAGGAAACGTATCAATCCAGGAAGTATTTTACCTATTGGCATGTTTCTTGATGTGGTCAGTTCAAATGGGATAAATAATCTTAATATGGTTGCACCGATGCTCATAGCCAGCGCAGCCATTCCAATCTGTTCTATCATTCGATTATCTCTCAGGACAAAATAAATTATGACAATAAGGATACTGCTGAAAAATGTCATTGTCAAAAGAGAAAGGATAGAGAATTCCATACTACTCCTCCCTGTTAAGATTACGTTTTCTTTCTTCTAATAATTTCTCAAGTTCAGCGATAACAGCCTCCTCATTCTTTTCATGTTCTAAAAGTGATGCAACCAGTCTGGGTGTAGTAATGCTCTTCATATTATTAAATTCTGTAATGAATTTCTGCAGTGTAAAATCTTTCGATTCTGCAGTAGGACGGTAACTGCGGCATAGAACAGTACCGCTATACACAATATCAGCTACTTCAATCAGTTTCTTTTTTAATAGATTCCTTAAAACGACCTGAATCGTATTAATTGTTAAAGAAGGATCGCTGTTCCCGATTTCTGATGCAATTAAAGGGGTTTCTGATGACCAAAGTATATTTAAAATATCCATTTCCCGGTCAGTTAAAACTTTTTTTGGTTTTGGCATAATAGTACTCCTTGAAGTAACGGGATGTTTAATTAGTAGTATTATTAAATTATAAAAGTAATAATTAATGTTGTCAACTGTTAAAAAGATATCTATGAGAAAATATATTTTTAAAGCATTATAAAACTTATAATGCTTTACTTAAATGATATAGTAATATAATACAATAAAGCTGGCAGATACATGGCGTATCGGTAAAAAAACCGGACCAGTATGGAAAAACCACACTGATCCGGTTCTATATATCTTTAGGAAGTTCGATTATAACGCTGTTTTTTAAATAAGGGATGCTAAGAAAGGATATATGAAAAGCTTCCCCATAACAGGCTTTCAATCTTTTTTGTATATTGGACAAACCAAAATGCTTTTGAGACTCCGGAGAGTTTTCTGTAACACATGCATTTGCAACTTCAATGTCAATTCCCTTTCCGTTGTCCGTCACTTCTATCCGGATCCGGTTGTTTTCTGCTGATGTTATTGCAATATGAATCCGGGGAGGTACCGGCTCAAAGCCGCTGATACTACCTCCGAAACCATGGCGGATGCAGTTTTCAGCAAGGGGCTGCAGAAGAATTTTCATAATTTTGCAATCTTTCAGCATCGGGTCAATTTCTGTTTCAATCAAAATACCGTTGGAGGAATGGCGGTTCATGATTTCCATATAGGAAGTGACATGTTCCACTTCTTTTTCCACAGATATCATGGTTTTTCCGAAACTAAGTGTAGTCCTTAAGTATTTTCCAAGACTTTCAAGCATTCCTTCCGCTGTTTCCGAATGACCATTTAAGATCTGAAAATGAATGCATTCCAGAGTATTGTAAAGAAAATGAGGATTAATCTGTTCCGACATCATTTGTATTTCTGCCATTGCCTTTTTTTGTTCTTCCTCCTTAATCTGTAAAAGCTGCAGCTGAATGGTATCGTACATCTGATTTAACTGAACCCCCAGAAGACTGATTTCGTCTGTATGATTAAATTCTCTTTGTTTGGTATAGGTTTTGTCATTAATGCTTCGGATTATAGCGCCAAGCACCTTTAAATTTCTGGTAAGAAGCCCGGAAAGAGCCAGACTTAGTAAAACTGCAGCAAGGAAACAGGCAATCCATACAAGAATAAAAAACGAGCGGAGTTCCTTGATATCCCCGGTCAGAGCCGCTTTTTTCGTCAGATGAACTACTTTTAAATTACAGAATTGAATGGAGTTCATGCTTAAGAACATGTCCTCATTCTTTATTTTAACCAGTCCTTCCTGAGTTGAGGGACCCTTTTCTATCCATTGGCGAATCTGCGGCAGAAATGCATCGGGATATTCGTTCTCTGTTATATCAAGGGGCTGACCGGATTCATCTGCCAGATACATACAGTAGGTATAACGATTAGACATACGGTTAAAATAGTCCCGGATCTGATTGGTATCAATCAGCAGAATAAATCTTGCTTTTCTGCTTCCGGAAATATCCTGGTAACTTAGATTTCCTGATGATAAATTACTGGAAACCGGATAAGCAATGGGAATTGCTCCTTCTTTTCGAAACATATTGCTAAAACGGGTGGGCATAACGGTAATTCGTGTAAATTGCCAGATGTTTTCCGGAAACAGCTGCTCAAAGTGATTTCCAATTCCCAGTGAAGTGGGGCTGAAAACGATTCGGTCCTCTCCGCAGATTAATACATTGTTCACAAGGTCATGATTCTGAAGAAATGAATCTGTTGCTGAAGTAGCGGCGGAAAAATATTTGGCATAGCCTGTAAAATTTCTGTTATTGATATCGGAAATCATCTTAGGAAAGGGCTCTTTGACCAGAAGATGATTGGTAGCGGCGGATAAAGAATTAAACTGAGAGGAAATGGAATCTCCAGCCATCTGAACAGAGCTGTTGGCTTTCTTTCGTACTTCATCGGTATTACGTTCGTAAAAATAAGAATAAGAAAGCTGACTGATCAGGAAGAGAGCAGCTGATGTGATTAAAATCATACCAATCAATAATTGATAATGAAACTTTAAATTGGCAAAGCGTTTTATCATTGTCCACTCCTTTCTCCTGCCGTATACTGTTTCTGATATTCGGAAGGAGTAAGACCGGTTCTTGCCTTAAATGCTCTGCTGAAGGATCTGTAATCCTCATATCCCAGCAAAACAGATACCTCTCCAGCGGAATGCTCCGTAAATTTTAATTGCTCCTGTGCATAATTGATTTTTAAATCCAGTGTATAGTCCCGGAAATTTAACTGGGTTTTATTTTTAAAGTAAGTACTGAAATAACTTTTGCTTAAACCTAAATAACCGCATACATCCTCAGTTTTTGGATTTTTCAGTAAATTGTCATTAATATAATCAATGGCTTTTTCTATCAGAGGATCGTTTTTTGCGGCCTGATTTACTGCTAATTCCTCTGCAAATCCGCAAAGAACCTTTATCATAAAGCTTCGGATATCCTCAAGAGAGTTTAAGCTGGATAGAGCAGCAAATGAGTTGCCCGTATAGCTTCTTGGAGATCCGTCCAAATAACGGGTCAGCTGGCTTTGCAAAGTGATGATCAGATAATTGCACATACTGTATAAATAAGAAGGGGGAGGAGTCTGCGGAGTCATCAGCTTATTAAAATATAAGTTAAAACGTTCCTCAAGCTTTTCTCTGTTGTCCTTTAAAATAGCTTCCAGAATCTCGTCCCCAGGCATAATCACAGGAGGCTGTATTGTGTCAAAGTCAGCAGAATCAAGAACAGGACCTGTATCAGAATAGATATGCCAGGTTATGGTCTGCCTTGCATCCTGGAACGAAGACTGAATTTCGCAAAGAGAAGAAACGGGCTTACCAATGGCGGCAGCAATTTGCAGCGTATCCCCGAAGCCAGTGGATTTTATATGCTGTTCCAGAAGCTGGTTGAGATCTGGATACTGCTCCGTATGAAATGGCAGATTTAAAATCAGCAGCAGTCCCGCGGGAGGATAATCGGCAATTAAAGCAGGACTGCCGTTTAATGTTTCTTCCAAAGACTCTCTCAACGGATCGAGAGTCCGGGTCTGCTCCGTATTCTCTTCTGTATCCCGGTAAGAGAAAAAGGCCTGAATCAGTACTGCGCAGCTTTCTTTGTCCTTGATTGGAAGTGCATAATCTTCAATGACATTTTTTAACTCCAGGGGGCTTAACTCCCCCCGAAGCAGCTGTGGAATCAGATTATGCTTGCGCAGGGAGATCTGGGCCTTTCTAAGTTTCCGAAGGGTGGAAAGCTGGTCGCTGTGAATTCCTCGTTTGCTTAAAATATCTTCTTTTAAGTTCATGATCAGTTCGGTTAAGTCTTTAATGGAAATGGGTTTGAGCAGATATTCCCTGACTCCATATCTGATTGCAGATCTTGCGTATTCAAATTCATCATAACCGCTTAAAATAACAAAAGAACAGTCAAACTGTTCCTCCTTGGCACGCCGAACCAATTCCAGACCATTCATGCCCGGCATCTGAATATCAGTGATTACAATATCTGGTTCATAATATCGGATCTTATCCAATGCTTCTGCACCGTTAACGGCTGTGCCAATGACGGAGATGGAATAGTCTTCCCAGGGTATAATCGATCGCAGACCGGAACGAATTTCCGCTTCATCGTCAACAATCAGCAGAGTTATGATTGATAATGGATTCATATCTGTCTCCTTTTCACGGCTGTAGTTTAAGCAAACCAATTATAGCATTGTGCATAATGAAAAGCAAGTTGAATGAAAAGAAGTAAAATAGTCCAAAAAAAATGTTACATGAATAGTAAAAAATGTGGTGTCATCATTTGACAAAATGCTTTATGATGAGGATACATCAACAACACAGCAGTAAAGATTATACAAAATGAAAGGGAGTAGAAACTATGAGAAAATCTAAGAAACTGGTGGCTATGGGGATTGCCGGTATCATGGCAGTATCTGCTTTGTCTGCCTGTTCTTCCGGAGGAAACGATACCGGAAGCACAACAGCTGCAAAAGAAGCGGAGACCACCACTGCTGCATCTGGGGGAGAAACAAAGAAAGAGGCAGCTTCTTCCGGTAAAGTAAAGGTGACCGTGTGGACAAACAACCGTCATGACCTGGAGTACATGAACAAGGTTGTAGATGAGTTTAACAAGAAAAATGATCACATTGAAGTGGATTATGTAGTACAGACAGAAAATTATGAGAACCTGATTTCCATGGCAGCAAATTCAGGTCAGTCACCTGATTTGTTTTCCCAGGTAAATCCTGAAGATTTCAAGAATTTTGCAGATAATGGCATTATACAGCCAATTAATGATTATATGACAGATGAATTTAAAAAGGTCAACGAAGTAGATCAGCATCTATACGAGGGCTGCAACGTATTTGGAGATAAGATTTACTGGGTTCCAGGCGGAAAACGAAGCGGATCCAGGTTTATCTATAACAAAGAGATCTTTGACAAACTGGGAATTGAAGTTCCTAAAAAGCTGAGCGATCTTCCTGCAGTAGCAAAACAGATCACGGAAGCCGGAGCAGGCGATTATTACGGAATTATTTTCCCTGGTGCCAGTGGCCCGTTTGAGCGTTGGCTTGAGCACTCTGCAGAAATGAGCGGAATTACTGCTTATAATTATAAAGAAGGTAAGTATGATTTCTCCGGCTTCAAGCCATACCTTGAAACAGTTCGTCAGATGTTTTCTGATTCAAGTGTATTCCCTGGATCCGCTTCCATGAAAATTGACCCGGTACGTGTACAGTTTTCTGAAGGGCATGTTGGAATTCACGCAAATGCATCTCAGGAGGCAACGGTACTGACCGAGCAGTTCCCAGCTAAAATTGAATGGGGTGTTGCACAGCTTCCTACACTGGACGGTGAAATCAAAGGAAGTGAAGCCTGCAATCCAAACAGCGGCTGGATGATGAGTGCATTTACTGAGCATTCAAAGGAAGCTTGGGAAGTAATGGAGTACTTCCAGTCTGAAGAAGTATTAAAAGGCTATTTAGAGGGTGGATATTCACTTCCGATTTCAAAATACATGGAAGATAAGATCGATAAGACCAAGATTGGCAGAATGGCAGATTTTACCGGTGCAGATTATGAGGCAGTTCTTCCGGTTGCACCTTCCGTTACTCCAGAGGGTGAAAATTACAGAGATGCATTATGGAATGCATGTCTTCCAGAAGGTGCTGCGATTGATGACACCATCGCAAAACTGAACAAGACTTATAATGATGCACTGGACAAAGAAGTAAAGATGGGCAAGACAAAACGTCTGGTAATCAAGGATTATGATCCGCTTCATCCAAGCGCAGGAACAGTAGAATACCTGGATAAGTAGGAATTGTATCACGGCTGCTGCAAAACAGATTTGCTGTCTTGCAGCAGCTTTTTTGCCATAGGGGAATCAGGGGAAACAAAGAAATCAACCAAGTTTATGAATGTAAGGAGTGCAATGTATGAATTCAAAACAATCTTTGGGGCAACGATTAAAAAAAAGCTGGGATCATGGAGATATTCCCATGTGGCTGATGCTTCTTCCCACAATCTTTTTTATCCTGGTCATGTCGGTTTATCCGTTTGCATGGCTGATCCGCTATGTGTTTTACGACTATAACGGATTTAAAGCATATTTTATCGGCTTTGATAATTTCAAACGAATGGTTACCGATGGAATTTACTGGAAAAGTGTTCTTCATACCTTTGAATACGCTGGTTTAAAACTTTTGTTTGTCCTGCCCCTTTCTCTGGTGACAGCAGTTCTGCTTCAGCGGAAACGGTTTGGAAGCGGTCTGATACAGGGAATCTATTTTCTTCCTACCGTAATCAGCTCTGCAGTATACAGCCTTATCTGGTACTTTATCTTTGCTACCTATAATGGTGTATTAAACGGTTTCCTTCAGGCAGCAGGTATTATAAAACAGCCCATTGACTGGCTTGGAAGCAGCAAAACGGCAATGATTGCAGTGGTTATTGTTGCTGTCTGGGGTGCATTTGGAAATTATATGATTCTTTTAATCTCTGGTCTGACTGGAATTCCATCCGATGTTTACGAGAGTGCAGAAATTGACGGTGCAAACGGTATCCAGACATTTTTCAAAATCACACTTCCCATGCTGGGACCGGTGCTGAAGGTTGTAATTATGCTTGCAATTACCACAGCATTTAAAGATTATCAGTCCATTCTCGTATTAACAGGAGGCGGTCCGAATAACCGGACGCATGTCATGTTTTCCTATATTTTCCAGATGGTATTCGGAACATCAGCTGCAGCAGCTCAGCTTCAGATTGGATACGGTTCCGTACTCAGCATCGTCTCAGCTCTCATAGTGGGAATTGTCACGATTATATACTTGAATTTCAGCAAAAAAATGGATGACATTTCATAGGAGGGAGTAATAGGATGGCGAAGGAAAGAACGGGTCATTCCGTAGAATCAAAAAAGACCAAAATAATCAATGCAGTAATCTTACTCCTGCTTGTTATACTGGCATTATTCACCGTGTATCCGGTTATTTATATAGCGTTTGGTTCCTTTAAAACAAACGGCGAGCTGGTTGGGGGAGGCCTTAATCTGATTCCCCAGAAATTTATTACGGATAATTATGTTCAGGCATGGGAAATGGGGAATTTCTCCAGAT
Organism: Hungatella sp.; assembly: GCA_009712635.1. Classification (GTDB taxonomy): domain Bacteria; phylum Bacillota; class Clostridia; order Lachnospirales; family Lachnospiraceae; genus Lacrimispora. The sequence goes on from WASS01000017.1 coordinate 15,336, forward strand.
ATACAGTGAACAGTCTTATCATCGGATTCGGAGTCATGGGAGTTTCACTCTTTGCAAGCAGTATGGCAGGCTATGTATTTTCCAGGAAAGAATTCCGTTTAAAAAGTCTGATCTACAATGCAATGGTAATGTTCATGTTTATTAATGTGGGAAGTGCTTCCCTCCGTCCTTTATTTGAACTGGCAGTTAAGCTCCACATGAATAAATCTTTGCTTGCTATTATTTTGATTTCGGCAGGAAGCGGTCAGGCGACGTATGTATTCCTGATTCATGGATTTATGAACAGCATTCCAAGAGAACTGGATGAAGCAGCAAAAATGGATGGCTGCAGCTTTTTCGGAATCTACATCAGGGTTATTCTTCCTGTGTTAAAACCAGCCTTGGCAAGTGTTGCGTTGTTATCCTTCCGCGGAGGCTGGAACGAATACATTCTTCCTTTAATTTTCACGATGACCAATGAAAAGCTTCGTCCTTTAACTGTAGGTGTAGTAGCACTCCAAAATGCAGGAGACGGGGCAGCGGCATGGAACATTTTATTTGCAGGCTCTGCAATTGCGATTGTTCCTATCATTATTGTTTATATTCTTGCAAGTAAGCAGTTCATGGGTGGCATGACAGCAGGAGCTGTGAAAGGTTAGAACGAAATATTGAAAGAGGAATCAAAATGATATTTAATTTGAATCAATATGGATTTATTACGAATTATCTGATCAGTGGGAAAAAGGAAACTTCTTATTCCAGTCAGGTGAGTGGAAAGGATCAGCTTGCCTGTGAAAAAGCCATGCGTCTGGAGGCTGTTGACCACAATCCAGTCATGCCACAGGGGGCCATCTGTGCCGGTGCAATCAGCTCACTGGGCTTTCCGTGGGAATATTATTACAATTTCGGAAGCTGGTTTGTGGATCAGTCAGCGTTCTATCCTCTTCTGAAAAAAATAGAGCTTCATGGCGCCACAGTGTTAATTGCTCCCAAAGACATGGAAGCAGAAGCATGGCTGTGGAGCTACGGGGCGGTTGATGTCTGGGTGAACGGAACTTACTGCGGCGGGATTGAAAAGCCTGTCTATAAGCCAATCAGCAGATCAATTCTTCGCCTGAAGCTGAAACAGGGAGAAAATCTGGTTTTTATCCGGCTTCAGAATCTGGGAGTAAGAGATACCAGAACTTTGTTTGGAATTCAGATTCCTGGAGAAGAACGAAAGATACTAAACGTAGCTCTTCCGGGAGAAGAGACAGTGAGGGACTGTGTACTGGCAGGAGAGTGGCTTTCCAATATCCGTTTAAAAGGAGGAAGACTTATTTTCCCATCACAGGCACCGAAAGGAAGTCTCCTGATTTACGATTCCAGACCCGTTGACTTTGTCAAATACAAAGACCGGTATACATACCAGGAGATAGAGGGGGAAGCAGAGGCATTTTTAACCCCGCAATTACCCTGGTTTAAGATTGCCGTCACTGTAAATTCTCAACGGCTTCTCAGAAGCTTTGAACGTCAGGAACTGTTAACGCCGCAATGGAGTCAGACAACAGACGTAAGAGATAATGAAAAACGGATTTATGAACGAATCGCATCTGTTTTACAGATTCCGAGAGGAGATACGGAGAGTTTTTCCATGTACCCGATTCTGGCCCGCCGATATCTGGGAACGATTCACTCAGATGATGAAAAAGAAATCTATAAATCTCTGGATCAGATCGAATCCAGAAGAGACTGTTCCGATTTCCTGACCTGCGCTTTTGTACGTTTTATCCGTCTTTATGAAATGGATGCTGCCATGGCAAAACGCTGCAAGGAAGTTATGCTGAATTACCGTTACTGGATGGACGAAGCAGGAAATGACGGTATGTGTTTCTGGAGCGAAAATCATTCATTGATGTTTTTCGTCAGTGCATATATTGCAGGAGATTTTTACCCGGATGAAGTTTTTGTTCGTTCCCAAAAGACCGGAAGAGAGATGAAGAAAGCTGCCAGGGTAAGAATTCACGACTGGCTGGAAGAGACAATCAAAGAAGGTTTTGACGAATTTCACAGCGGAGGATATTCCCCTATTACATTTGCCGCAATCTTAAATGTGGTTGATTTTGCAGATGAAGCACTTTCCTCGATGGCAGTACAGGCAGCTGACCGCCTGCTTTATGAACTTTCCTTGCAGACGTTTCATGGGGTTTCTATTGCTCCCATGGGTCGTGTTTACAGAGAAGTTCTCTATCCATATGCTCAGGATATTCAATGTCTGGTGAATTTAATTGACCCAGAGGCACCTGATCGGTTCAGCGAGTGGATTATATTCCTTGCAACCAGTAAATACAAAATTCCGGATGGCTTAAAAGAAATCATGAAAAAGCCGGTATCACTGGTTTACGGAGAGAGCAATGCCAGAATTTGTGTGGAAAAGACAGCAGATTACATGCTTACTTCCGTACAGTCCAAACGGGAAGGTGAGCCCAGATCCTGGGAAAACCTATATGGAAGTGATCAGGCAGATAAAGGGAGCTTTGCCTATGTGAAATCCTTAAATGAGTGCTTTCATGGCACCACGCAATTTGAGCCAGGCGTATATGGCTATCAGCAGCATATGTGGTATGCGGCCTTAAATCCGTCAGCAGTGGTATTTGTCAATCATCCCGGCGGCAGCTGTGAAACCTGTTCTACCAGACCCGGATATTGGTTTGGAAATGGAGTAATGCCTGCGTTAAAGCAAGTGAAAAACACTCTTTATGGTATATACCGGATACCGGAAAATCATCCGGTTCCGTTTACCCATTTGTATTGGCCGAAAAGTCGGTTTGATGAGCAGATGTTTACCGGGAACTGGATTTTCGGAAGCGCCTCAAACGGATATATTGCAGTCTGGTGTAGTGAAGAATTACAACCATATGAAGATCAGCTGTCTGAGTGCGAATACCGGGCGGACAGCAGAGATTCTGCTTATGTTTGTATTTGCGCAAGCCACTCAGACTATGACAGTCTGTCTGCTTTTATGGAAGACTGTAAGTGCTTGGAACCTGTTTATGAAAAAGAAACAGGGAATCTTATCAGGGGTAAGGAAAGTCTGAAGTATGAAAAACATGAGAATCTGACCCAATATATCTAATGCGGCAGCTTTTCCTGATCGGTTTCATATAGAGATGAAGATTCTTTCTGGTAATCAAAATAAGACTATGCTACAATGTTAGAAAAGAGTGTGGAAAACACTACCAGTATGCAGGGGGTCTTATTATGAAGCGAACCATCAGTTTATTAATAACCGGGGCGATACTTTGTATGGCAGCTGTTTCGGTGCGGTCAGGTCATTCGCAGATCGTACTGAAAGAGCTGCCTGTGCCTCAAGCGGCTGCGCCGGAACAAGATCTTTCTATCGTGTCTCTGGAAGAGAGCCAAAAAGAAAATCCGGCAGCCAGAAGCGTTGTGGCTGGTGGTAAGGTTTCGATTTTAGATCCTGCCGGTTCTACACTGGAGAGCCGTTTCCTGGTTCCTGCCGGTTACAAAAGGCTGGAGAAGCCAGCCGGAAGTTTACAGGGATACTTAAGACAGTATGCCATGAAACCGGACAAGAGTCCCGTTCTTTTATATGACGGCAAGGAGAAAAGACGCCAGGATGTCCACGTCGCAGTATTTTCCATGCCTTTGGTAGAAGGTGATTTACAGCAATGTGCAGACAGCGTCATACGAATGTACGGAGAATATTTATGGTCAGTGGGAGCCTATGATGGTATCGCATTTCATTTAACCAGCGGATTTTTAATGGACTATTCGTCCTGGAGAGCCGGAAAGCGTCTGCTGGTGGATAAAAACAAGGCATCCTGGGTGCAGAAGGCAGCTTATGATGACAGCAGGGAAAGCTTCGTAAAATATTTACGGCAGGTCATGGTATATGCGGGAACCCTTTCTCTTGAAAAAGAGTGTACAAGCACCGATCTAAGCCAGGTACTGGCAGGTGATTTGCTGATTCGGGGAGGAAGTCCCGGACATTGTGTTATGGTAGTGGATGTGGCAGAGGATGAGTGCGGAAACCGGTGCTTTTTACTGGCACAGGGATATATGCCGGCGCAGGAATTTCATGTATTGAATAATCCCCTTCATGATACAGATCCTTGGTATTATAGCAATGAGATTAAGGATACGGTTGTAACGCCGGAATATACATTTTCTATAGATAGTCTGAAGCGTTGGAAAGAATTTTCGAGATAGAGATAGAAAAAGAAAAAGGTCCTGCCGGTTAGATGAATGAACCGGGCGGACCTTTTTCGATTTACTATTTATTTACTTATTTTTTTACATTGCGCCTTTCATTACCATAATTATCATAACGCAGGTAGCTAAAACTACTGCAGCTGTAAGTGTCATACCAAGGTTGAAACTGCGCTTTTTCTCAGATACAGTATCAGTAAAGTTCAAAAGATTGGATTTTCTCAGTGTAGTAACCAGTGGTTTATAAATTAACAGCGTAAGTCCTGTATTAATTCCGCCTTTCAGCATATTGAAAGGTACGAAAGCAGGGAGCAGAAGCTTCGCCACCGCTTCTCTGGGGTAACCCATATAAATTGGTGTAATCAGATAGTTCCAAAGCACCATAATCAGCGTCATAAGAATCGTTCCGGCAACCATACCAAGGAAGGCACCCTTCATGGAATGGTGTTTCTTATAGAGGTAGGCAGCAGGACAAACAAAGGCCACAGTGGAAAGGATATTCATAATAAGTCCAATGATTCCTGTGCTGCTGATTGTAAACATTTCGATGAAAGAGACAATGATGGAGATCACAGCTGCGGACATAGGACCAAATAGAAATCCTCCAGTCAGGATAATCACATCTTTCGGCTCATATTCCAAAAACGGAACAATTGGGATTAACGGAATCCGGATTGCAACTACGGCTACGAATGACAATGCACACAGCATGGCCATGACAGTAAGTTTGTTTGATTTTCTGCTCATATTCATGATACAGACCTCCTGAAAAATAAGTAACACCTGAAAGAGTGTCTTTCAGGTGTTAAAAATAGACAGGTGTATTATCATCATTTAACACATCTTCTTTCATCCAGACTTTACTGTCGGTATTGGAATCTAACCAATTCTGCGCTCTGAGCGCTCGCGGACTTTACCGCCGGTCGGGAATTTCACCCTGCCCTGAAGACATCTGTATGCAGTTGTTCTGAATGTATTATAACATTTTTTTTGTTAAATGCAATATCTAGTTGCAATTTTTTTTACTCTTTGCTATAATAGCCGTCATGGGGGTATAGCTCAGCTGGGAGCGCAAGATGTCCGGTAAACGACCCCTCAAAAAAGAAGTAGATCTGAAGAAGTAAAATGCTGGAGACCTAGATAAATAAAGGGTTTTCGACCATATGGGGGTATAGCTCAGCTGGGAGCGCGAGATGTCCGGTAAACGACCCCTCAAAGAAAAAGTAGATTTAAAGAAGTAAAATGCTGGAAACCCAGATAAATAAAGGGTTTTCGATCATATGGGGGTATAGCTCAGCTGGGAGAGCGCTTGAATGGCATTCAAGAGGTCATGGGTTCGAATCCCACTATCTCCACTAAAACGGTAAGCCGCAGGTATGATTGCTTGTGGCTTAAATTATAACTAATAGGGACGGGACACTTGGTAAATCAAGGGTAAAAAAGGCACATTCTCATTTTGAGAATGTGCCTTTTTTGCCCTAATTGTAAATGACAAGGGGGCATTATTAAGGTTATGTAAAAATGGTGATTTATTATGTGTGAGAAGTAGATAACGAATAATAAATTACCATAATTTAGTTGAATTATATTATAATTTGACATAAAATAAATAAAGTACTCATGTTATAAAATGTAAGTATGTATTATAAAAATTTAAATTTAAAAATATTATATAAGTATTTGCATTTGAAAGGTTTACAATGGTTATCAATAAATTTTAAATTTGAAAAATTTGGATTAAGTAAAATAAATTAAGCATGTTATAGCAATAATGGGAAATTGGGGAAAGTTATCTAAAATAGTAAACCACTCGAAACTACGATGAGATATAGATGACGGAGGAAACATAAAATGAAATTAGTTAACTTTTCAGTGCTGAACTTTCGAAGTATCACCACTGCACCTAAGATTCAAATGAGTAATATGACTGTACTTGTTGGTAAAAATAATGAGGGCAAGTCAAATATCTTACGAGCTTTGTCCATGGCAATGGATATTATGAAATCGTATGCTAATAATCCGCGTATATTTAGCGGGTCGAATCGATTGCTTAGAAATCGATATGTTTGGGATAGAGACTACCCTATTTCCTTACAAGAAAGTAAGCCGAATGGATATTCATCAGTAGATTTAACTTTTGAATTGACGGAAGAAGAACTTCAGATTATCAGAGAACGTACGGGTATAAGGCTTAACAGTTATCTGCCAGTAAGAGTCTCAACTAATGGTGAAGAAGCAAAAATTGACATCCCAAAACGCGGTACGCCCGCATTTTCTAATAACGAGAATAAACTAAGAATTATTGATTTTGTATGTAATAAAATTGATTTTAACTTTATTCCAGCTATAAGAACAGACAGTGATGCTATAAGAGTTATTGAAGAGCTAATCGAAAAAGAATTGTCAACTGTGGAGGATATCCCTGAATATGCAACTGCAACAGCAACTATCGATAGATTACAACAGAGCATTTTAAATCGTATCGCTAGTCAAATTATAAATCCGTTACAAACATTTTTGCCGTCGGTTAGCGAAATACATATAAATATCCAAAAAGAAAAACGACGCGCTGCACTTCGACGAAATATTGAGGTTATCATAAATGATGGTGCTCCAACACCTATTCAATTGAAAGGTGATGGAATAAAGAGTTTAACGGCACTTGCCTTGCTTAATATAACTAATCAAACTGATAGAGTTTCTGTTATAGCTATCGAAGAACCAGAATCACACTTACATCCAGAGAGTGCTAGGCAACTTTTTAAAACTATTTCTGCCCTTGCTGAAAACCACCAAGTTATTCTGACAACACATAGTCCGTTGTTTGTAAACCGTATTAATTTACGAGAAAATATAATAGTCCACAATGGCAAAGCGACACCTGTCAAAAAGATCAAAGAGATTAGAGATATATTAGGAACGCTTGTATCAGATAATTTGATTAATGCTGAAAACATCTTATTAGTTGAAGGCGAAGATGATAAAATTGTTCTTGATAAACTATTACCTTACATGAACGATAAAATCAAAAAGGCTATTCAAAACAATACGCTTCTTATTGATTATATTGGAGGAGCTGGTAACTTATCTTACAAACTGGCCTTGTATAGAAATATTCAATGCCGTTATCATGTTTTATTGGATAATGATGATGCTGGAAGGCGAGCGGGACAAGATGCAGAAGTACAAGGATTGGCAACCACTAGAAATATTACATATACTTTATGTAACGGCTCACCAAATGCCGAGTTAGAAGATTGTTATAATAAGAATTCTTATCAACAGGCATTAATTGATGAGTTTGGAGTTAATATATGTGTAAGCGAGTTTAGAGGTAATAATAAATGGTCTGATAGAATGGCTTCTTGTTTCAGGTCACAAGGTAAGCAATGGGGTGATGCAATTGAAAAGAAAGTCAAGATGGTGGTAGCAAATACAATTGCTTTAGATCCTGAGCAGGTTCTCAATCCACATAAACGTTCTTCAGTCGACGCACTCGTGGCTGCAATTGAAGCAATGTTACAATAATTATTTAGTAGTAATTATATTGTTTGCTTACTATAACATCAGAAATATGCTTCAATGCAACTCTAACTTCCTATTATGTTTAATATAGACAGGCTCGTAATAACAATTATAGGAAGTTGAATTAACTTCTAAATGTAAATTATTACATTTAGAATTATAAGTGTAGAAATATACTGCAAAGGGGAACAATGTTATATCATGCAAACGGTACAAGAAATATTAGGTAAATATGTATGTCACGATTATTTAGGAGAATATCGCTTTTGTGAAATAACTCAAATTGTTTTATTTTCGAAGCGTATTTCAGTAAACTTTTTACGAACGTAGAATGTTCTTCAAAATATAAAGAGCTAATACCATTTCATTTTGTAACTGATAAGCCGATCACCATTGGTAAGGATGAAAATGGCGATGTAAAGTTGGCAATAAGCAGGTATATTATTTCTATTGAAGAACTTCTAAAACTGCTTGATGGCATCGAAGCTATGGGCATGTGGATGTACAACGGGAAAGATGTAGTAGTAGATGATACTTTTCCATCAGATGTAAAATACGTGCCCGAAAGCGATCCAACAGGTGGTCAGTATAATGTGTTTGTGCCTCTGGAGTATGGTATTTATGGTTCAAATTTTATGGGGAATTACTATGCTTTCGAGTTGATAAGTCGAAAGACAGCACTTGATAAAATACTGTCAAATACTATCATACTAAAAATCCAGCAAGAAATAAAAAAGTGTGGATTATGTTATCGCTTAGATAAAATGCGTGACAGAATTGGCAATGTAATAATTAAGATGCCTATAGAGGTATTGTCTGTAAAACCTGTGAAGCGAGGTACTTATGGAATAGAGTTGGAATACTCTCTTAATAGGGTGTTTGAACGTAATCGTTATTGCCTTACGGTACTACAAACCCACGATGGTTTAATATATACAAATGGCATTGAGACAGATTTTGACTGCAAATCAGTAAGAGTGAATCCTAATCAGTACAAAACAACAATTTCTGTTGTAGATACATATACACAACTAACCCTTTATTATGGTTGCTTTGATTACTCAATATATAGCAATTACTTTTCTCAAATAACTCCCCCAACTATTGTTGCACAGATTCCTGATAAGAGAATACTACACATTGGGGGAAAAGACATTCTTATAGATCTCCCAAATGTAAAAATGCTTGGCTCAATATATGTATTCGAAGAGGCAGAAATGGCGTCAAAGAGGAAGTTATCATTGGATGACGATTGGTATCGTAAACAAGGGTACCTGAAATCATATTCTTACGATGAGCATGAGAAGGCATTACATGACATTGTAGAAATAATGAGCAACAATCTTCCTTGGGATCTTCAGGAAATATGGGTCATTGATCCGTATTTGAGGACCGCCGACATAGCAAATACAGCTTTTCAATGCAGAGTAAAAGGAATTAAAATCAAAGCACTATGCGATTATTCTGCTATCCACGGGAATAGATATACTCGGGAAGCTCAAGGGGAAGATGGGTTCGATGAATTTAAAAGGAAAGAGAGAGCCGATATGGCACTCGTATTAGGAGAAGATACAGACATTCAAATCGAGCACCGCACTGTGCGGGATGGCCATTCATTTCATGATCGGTATATCATAATGAAGTACGAGTTAAATAAAGAACGTGTATGGTCTCTTGGGGCATCAATAAATTCACTAGGCAGCAAGCATTCGATAATGCAGATTGTGAATGCTCCGCAAGTTGTCATTTCTCAAATTGAGGAAATATGGTTATCGACTGACAAAAATGAATGTATCATATTTAGTAATTCAAATAAATGATGCAATTAGATGTGGAGTAAAAAGACGTGAATTGGTATTGATTTTTATTATTTCATAACATCAACACCAATTTTAGGTTCGTTCCCACAATGTTTATAGCAAGGGAAGAAACTAACCTCACGTTAGGTTAATAATGAGCATTTTAAGTTTATGTAATGAAGTTGCATCTATTGCACACAATCATGTAAGTGGAATAATGGGAAATTGTACTAGGCAGTAGCTATTAAATGAAATATGAGCAGACACTTTAAGGAGAAAAAATCATTATGGAAAAGCTGGAATTTATTAAATCTTATATAAATGAAAATCCTAATCCCCCAGCTATGCTGGGGAGAATGGTGTAAGTGGAAACGGTAAGGATATCAATAAAAAACCTCCTATGTTATATTGAGAATGGTGTCGCAAGCCAAACTCAAACATAGGAGGAGGTCCAAATGGACAATAGAAGCATATCACATACTCGCTGGAAATGCCAATACCATATTGTATTTATACCAAAGTATCGAAAAAAGGTGCTATATGGAAAAGTAAGAGATGATGTAAGAGAAATAATCAGTACATTATGTAAATATAAGTATGTGGATATAGTTGCAGGAGCAGTTTGCATAGATCATGTGCACCTAAGTGTAGCAATACCACCTAAGTTAAGTATTTCAAATTTTATGGGATACTTAAAGGGGAGTGCGAGCTGCGAATCAAGATAAAGCCTTGATTCCTCTGGCTAGCGGAAGTAATTCTGTTAGCCTTAGTAAGCTGATGAAATATAGCAGGGAAACTCTGCCAGAAAAGGAACTAACCAATCCATCTGTACCGAGTCCTTGGAGCCGAATCGGCAACGACAGGTTTAAGCGTAGGAACGGGAACAGCAGAGCCGGAGCGAAAGCGAAGTGATTGAGCTGGGAAATGGGTATCAGTTGAAGAGGTCGAGGACTTTTCCTTATCCGCAGACTACATTGTACTTTATCGTAATGGTGAGATTTGTACAACTCTTCCCCAGTCTGAGAACCTGGCGAGGCTTGTTGATAAATATTTCATTGGAACAGCTGAGGTCCTGATACGTCCTAAAAGGTATGGCAAATCAAAGAACAGGAATGTTTCAGATAGACAAATGCGTATCAGGAAGTCCGATTCATTCATAGTACCATAGAAACCTGTGAAAGCAGGCGGAGGGAAGGGATGGACATGTCATAGCTTCAAGTGATTAACAATTATGCAGACGGGAGAGCTGAATAACATGATGAATGAATTGCTTGGAATACAGTTTAGTATTGAAAAGGCAAATAGAACGGATGGAAAGGTACAAAATCTGGCCTGCTTTATTAATGAAAATACTTTAGCTGAAGCTCATCATAGAATGAGTAGAAATAAGGCAAAAGGCATTGATGGAGTTGGGAAAGATGAGTACGAAACAAACCTGAGCCAAAACCTGAAACTTTTATTAAACAAGATGAAAAAGGGAAGTTATCGGCCAAAGCCAATACGCAGAGTGCTTATACCTAAAGATAATGGGAAAATGCGTCCTCTGGGAATATCATGCTATGAAGACAAACTTGTCGAATATGTCATTGCAGAGATATTGATAATGGTATACGAACCGAAATTTTACAACTGCAGTTATGGTTTCAGACCAGACCGGAACTGCCATCAGGCGGTTAAGGAAGTGATTGAAGATGTGCAGTACCACAAAACGAATTATGTAGTTGAAGCAGATATCAAAGGTTTCTTTGACAATGTAAATCATGAGTGGCTGATGAAATTTCTTAAACATGATATTGCTGACAGGTGTTTCCTAGACCTGATAAATAAATTCCTTAAGGCAGGTATCATGATAAACGGAACGCTGGAAGACAGCGAAACGGGAACGCCTCAAGGAAATGGAGCATCGCCTGTACTGGCTAATATTTATCTTCACTACGTACTGGATAACTGGTTTGACGTCAAGATAAGGAGTAAATATAAAGGTGAGACTTACCTCATCAGATACTGTGATGATTTTGTATGCTGTTTCCAAAACATATGGGAAGCCCAGAAATTCTATAGAGAGTTAAATATTAGATTCGATAAATACAGTCTGGAACTAGCCTTGGAAAAAACAAGGATATTGGAATTCGGACGGTTTGCGGAAAAGAGCAGAATTGTACAGGGTTATAGAAAAGCGGAGACTTTTGACTTCCTAGGATTTACATTTTACTGTAGCAGCGATAGGAAGAAGGAATACTTCAGATGCAAAGTAAAGACGAGCAAGAAAAAGTTCAGGAAAAAGGTTAAGGAAATGAGCCAATGGGTTAAGGAACATAGAAATCTGCCTGTTGGTGAAATAATTAAAGGAGTAAATATAAGACTGAGAGGACATTACCAGTATTATTGCGTAAATGACAATCAATATGAAACACACAAGTTCTTCTTCCGCACCAAATGGATTTTGTTTTATTGGCTGAATCGCAGAAGTGAAAAACGAAGTTATACTTGGGACGAGTTTTATAACGGATTACTTAGGACACTCCCTTTAATTGTGCCAAGCTTAAAAGTCAGTCTTTTCAATCAGAAGCTAAATATGATATGAAAAGCCGTATGCGTTAGTAGCGCACGTACGGTTTTGACTAGGGGTTTGGGTGCGAAAGCACCCTTATCTACTAGAGAAAGTACATTGATGGTTTATGATAGGCATCCAGAGTTGCAAAGTAAATGGGACAAAGCATTTTGGGCACGAGGATATTATGTAGAAACAATTGGTAACATCACAGATGAAGCAGTACAAAAGTATATAAAAGAGCAAGCAGAAGAGTCAAGAAAAGCAGATTCAAACAGTACCGCTTTGTAGCGGACTAGAAAAAGCGCTTGCGATACCACCCTTAGGGGCGAGCGGTAACATAGCCCTTTGGAGGGCTAATATCAAACCACCATTTGAAATGGTGGTTGGTGACTTAGATGTGATGAAGTGATTTTATCTGGATATATAGCAGATGCTGATAAACTACAGAATGAGATTATTGGAATTTTTGAATCCGAAATTACGGATATAAAGAATATGTTAGACAATTACTCTTGGGCAGGATTTAACGATTCAAATCGTGAAGTTGATTTTATAGGAGACATTAAGCTGATTAAGCAAAAGCTCATAAATTATATGGTTAATCTTCAAGCAGAGCAGAATAAAATGAACTATGAACTGGAATTAGCACGATTAAAACAGCCTAAATTATCGGCTCATGCTGAGGCAAATCCAACACAAACGGCAACAGCAACATCAAATGTAAATATTTCTATTGAACAAACAATAAAACAACTTGACGAAATTCCAGAAAATATTTTATCAAGCATTGAAAAAGATATTTTAAAAGAACTTATATTTTTTTTAGAGGGTAGCAAGGCCGCAAGAGATAAGAACAAATTTTGGGATAAAGCAAAAGAAATATTAAAGTTCATTGCAGATAAAGGTGCAGATGCAGCCATTGCTACATTACCGTACATCATATCAGGTCTTAAATCAATAAATGCAGGGTAGCATATAGAACTTTTTTCAATGAGTTACATTGGAATATTATTTATAAGCTAGTATACGAAATACTAAAAGATAGGATGAAAGTCGATGAGTTTTGGAAAGTAGTGACGGAACTGGTTCTTCTTTTCATTATCATGTCCTTATGAAACAACAAATAGATTTCAATTTGCAGGGAAGCTAATTTCTCATTATATTTATAAAAAGCTGTGCGTATTAAAACTTATAATTATTGGATAATTGCATTTATTAAACTCCAAAAATAAATTGAGAAAGGGGTAAACATATTGATACAAAAAGAAAAAAATAAATTACCGGCTGAATTGAGAGGAAGAAGTATAGAGAAGAAGGTAATACCTACTGTATGTAATTTGAAAAATATGATTAACAGATTAGTTGATTTGGGAGGAGATACATCACAATTAAAACAATGGGAAAAGAGAAGTTATAAAGCGTATTTAACTGATGGTATTAAAAATAGGATACTATTAACTCAACCAGAATTATGGAAAGATATTATTAGAGGTCATATTCTTTCATGTAGGCCGGTTGATCTTGGTGCAAGTGTTATTGATATTTATTTGGTTGCATATGTAGCTGAAAACTATGGATTAGGAAAAGAAAGATTTTATAAATATATAAAAGATCATGGAATAAGCGATAAAGACAATTCTGCTCAGGCAATATGGCAGGTTGGCAAAGGGGATGGAATTTACCTTGGAATTTTAAATGAAGATGGCAGTATAAAAGACTGGAATTTTATGAGACGTTGGATTGAAGGGCTACTTTAATAACTGGCTTTCATCAACATGTGTGTAGATCTCCGTTGTTGCGATACTTTCATGTTCGGGAAGTTGTTGAAGAGAACGGATCTCTACCCGGCAATATTTATATATTAATGTAGCGCGGTATGTCTAAGTTTATGTGCAGACACAACCCTTTTGGATTTATTCAATTAGATGTGCTTTGGTTTTGAGGTAATTCCAGAATTGCCGAATAGAAACAATTTTTCTTGTTCTGGTGCCAGGAGTTGAATGAAGAGTATCTTGGCAATAAGCTAAAAATCCATACATATCACCAAGACTAAGGGAACGAATCAATAGGAGATTAAAATGAATAATATGGATTTGGAAAGCGAGATATTAGAATTAATAGAGCATCATACAGAGGGTGATTACTGGGATTTTAAACAACAATAGCATAGTACTAACGCTGATTTTCTTCACGACATTATATGTATGGCAAACAGCCCTGCCAATCGCGATTGCTATATAATAATAGGAATCGAAGATAAAACTTACAATGTTCTTGGTGTAGATGTTGAGAATAGAAAAAATCAGCAAAATGTTATTGATTTACTTCATCAAAAACCAAAATGGGCTGGTGGTTATATTCCTGAAGTTTATGTAAAACAGGTTATAATATTAGACAAAGAAATTGATGTTATAATCATTAAGCAAAGTAATAACACCCCATTTTATCTATTAGAAGATTATACAAAACAAGGAAAACCTATATTTCAAGGAAACATTTATACACGCCAAGGTGATACTAACACTCCCAAGAAATCTACAGCGGATTTACATAGCACAGAACTTTTATGGAAACGACGTTTAGGGTTGATCTATAATCCTTCACAACGTGCCAATTATTATATAGCAGATTTGCAAAACTGGGAGAGGATTGATGGAGAGAAAGATAAGTATGGAATCAATCGTTATTTTTTCTTTTATACATTAGACCCAGATTACACTATTCATTTTAAAAGTGACTCCGATGATGATAGTGAAACTCAAAACAGGCCAAAGGATATCAATAATGATATTGTTGGTTCACCATTTTACTATTTGTTTGCATTTTGTAATGTAAGTTATCATACAGATTTTTCAGATAGTGAAAAAGTTGTACTATACTACAAAGAAATTCCTTTATTTTCAAGCCTTATTGAAAGTATTGATGAAAGAAGAACAAAAATAATACCGCCAGAGTTTTTTGTAAACCCCTATTACATAGAAGACAGCTTTCGTTATCAAATGTTTGAATTTATGTTTACCCACTGGGGCGGTAATTACTCAGGAGAGGCAAAGACAATGCTCATGCGAGTGATACCGTTATATAAAAATGATAATGAGCATAGCGAATTTATGAACTACATTAATGATAAAGGCTTTTCGTATAATAATATATGTGGGGAGGCTTTAACACGTTACAATGGCACTGGAATTGGTGTTTATGAATCTCACGGTGATCCATCTGCTCCAGAATGTATTTCGAGAGAACTGAAAAATAATACAGACTTGGTTATCAATTTTGCGCATCCGAACAATAAAGATTTTGATGGTATTACTAAGCATCTACGTATTGGAAAGATGCTTGTTGATTGGCTTGATGATTGGCGAAATAGTCCTCTGTGATATCAGATGGTACTGAATAAATTAATTTAGACGTTCTAGGTCATTATGAAAAAATTTAATATAAAATACATATTATAGAGAGGGTTGATTTTGCCTGTGCTTATTGCACTGACATAATTTCTCATTACTTTTAAAAGGGATAGTGGTTGTCGAAAACAAAGGTATAAAAAGTAAAGGAGTGAATCAAACATGGATGATAAAAATTTATAATTCCCTTTCATACGACGTTTTGTAGGAAATAGTACATGAATTGAACTGTGTAAAGTTGGTTCAATTCTTTAACTCGGAAAATATGGACTATGCCAATGAGAAGCTTAAAGTTATATGACTTGCAGGTACAGAAGATGAACTTAAAACAGGAAGCTGCTGTACCGAATGAAATGGCAGAGCAAATCAATGAACATGAAATAAGATGGGAGGAATGTAACATGAAGAAGAATCCAGAATGGCTTAAGTTTATGAAGGAACAGTATCCACCCGGTACACGAATGAGGCTTATCGAAATGAATGATCCCTATTCTCCAGTGGTGCCCGGCACTGAAGGAACAGTCAGTTTTATTGATGATCAATGTCAGCTCCACATGGATTGGGATAACGGACGCACTATTGCTCTTATCCCTGGTGAGGATCGGTTTTGTGTGATTCCAAAGCAGCTT
>WASS01000025.1 GCA_009712635.1 Hungatella sp.
GCCAAACCTCCCCGTCGATGTGGACTCTTGGGGGAGATCAGCCTGTTATCCCCGAGGTAGCTTTTATCCGTTGAGCGATGGCCCTCCCACGAGGAACCACCGGATCACTAAGCCCGACTTTCGTCCCTGCTCCACTTGTATGTGTCGCAGTCAGGCTCCCTTCTGCCTTTGCACTCTACGAACGATTTCCAACCGTTCTGAGGGAACCTTTGGGCGCCTCCGTTACTTTTTAGGAGGCGACCGCCCCAGTCAAACTGCCCACCTAACAATGTCCCGTGACCAGATTCATGGCCGCCGGTTAGAATCCCAATACTGTCAGGGTGGTATCCCAAGGATGACTCCACAAAGGCTGACGCCCTTGTTTCTCAGTCTCCCACCTATCCTGTACAGACAATATCGAAACTCAATGCTAAGCTACAGTAAAGCTCTACGGGGTCTTTCCGTCCAATCGCGGGTAGCAAGCATCTTCACTTGCACTACAATTTCGCCGGATTTGTTGTCGAGACAGTGCCCAAGTCATTACGCCATTCGTGCGGGTCGGAACTTACCCGACAAGGAATTTCGCTACCTTAGGACCGTTATAGTTACGGCCGCCGTTTACTGGGGCTTAAGTTCACACCTTCGCTTGCGCTAAGTGTTCCCCTTAACCTTCCAGCACCGGGCAGGCGTCAGCCCCTATACATCAGCTTTCGCTTTAGCAGAGACCTGTGTTTTTGCTAAACAGTTGCTTGGGCCTATTCTCTGCGACCTACTTGCGTAGGCACCCCTTATCGCTAACTTACGGGGTCAATTTGCCGAGTTCCTTGACAACAATTCTTCCGCTGGTCTTAGGATTCTCTCCTCACCTACCTGTGTCGGTTTGCGGTACGGGCACCAACTTCCTCCATAGAGACTTTTCTTGGCAGCGTGGAATCAGATACTTCGCCCATAAGGGCTCCCCATCACGTCTCAGCTAATACAGGCGGATTTGCCTATCCTGTATACCTAAACGCTTAGACACACATCCAATAGTGTGCACATCTTATCCTCCTGCGTCATCCCATTTGTAATAACGTCAGTTGGCGGTATCGGAATATCAACCGATTGTCCATCACCTACGCCTTTCGGCCTCGGCTTAGGTCCCGACTAACCCTGAGCGGACGAGCCTTCCTCAGGAAACCTTAGGTTTTCGACCAATAAGATTCTCACTTATTTCTCGCTACTTATGCCAGCATACTCACTCCTGTACAGTCCACCGCTCCTTTCGGTACGACTTCAATCCATACAGGAAGCTCCTCTACCACGTACACTTACGTGTACATCCATAGCTTCGGTGGTAAGTTTTAGCCCCGGACATCTTCGGCGCAGGATCTCTCGACTAGTGAGCTATTACGCACTCTTTGAATGAGTGGCTGCTTCTAAGCCAACATCCTAGTTGTCTTAGAAATCCCACATCCTTTTCCACTTAACTTACACTTTGGGACCTTAGCTGATGATCTGGGCTGTTTCCCTTTTGACCACGGATCTTATCATTCGTAGTCTGACTGCTGAGATTCAAGTATATGGCATTCGGAGTTTGATAGGGTTCAGTAACTGTTGTCAGCCCCTAGCCCATTCAGTGCTCTACCTCCATTACTCATTCTCAACGCTAGCCCTAAAGCTATTTCGAGGAGAACCAGCTATCTCCGAGTTCGATTGGAATTTCTCCGCTATCCACAGCTCATCCCATGGTTTTTCAACACCAACGTGGTTCGGTCCTCCACGGAATTTTACTTCCGCTTCAACCTGTCCATGGATAGGTCACCCGGTTTCGGGTCTACGACATGCAACTTATTGCCCTATTCAGACTCGGTTTCCCTTCGGCTGCGCACCTTAAGTGCTTAACCTTGCTACATATCGTAACTCGCTGGCTCGTTCTACAAAAAGCACGTCATCGCACGTAAAAGTGCTTTGACCGGTTGTGGACACACGGTTTCAGGTTCTATTTCACTCCCCTCCCGGGGTTCTTTTCACCTTTCCCTCACGGTACTGCTTCACTATCGGTCACCAGTTAGTATTTAGCCTTGGGAGGTGGTCCTCCCTGCTTCCCACAAGGTTTCACGTGTCTCGTGGTACTCTGGAGCAGATCTCGTTGCTATTCTTTTCACTTACAGGGCTGTTACCTTCTACGGCGGAGCCTTCCAGCTCTCTTCAATTAAGAAATCACAACTTTTATGATCTGTCCGCAACCCCAGGAACAAGTTCCTGGTTTGGGCTCTTTCCCTTTCGCTCGCCGCTACTTAGGAAATCGATTTTTCTTTCTCTTCCTCCGGGTACTTAGATGTTTCAGTTCCCCGGGTATATCCCTATAAACCTATGAATTCAGTTTACAGTACACTACGTTAGTAGTGTGGGTTGCCCCATTCGGAAATCTTCGGATCACAGGCTATTTGCGCCTACCCGAAGCTTATCGCAGCTTATCACGTCCTTCTTCGACTACTGGTGCCAAGGCATTCACCATGCGCCCTTTGTAGCTTGACCATT
>WASS01000030.1 GCA_009712635.1 Hungatella sp.
GACCTCAGGGTCAGGGCGGTTACCAGGGAAACAGACCTCAGGGCCAGGGTGGTTACCAGGGAAACAGACCTCAGGGTCAGGGTGGTTACCAGGGAAACAGACCCCAGGGTCAGGGCGGTTACGGATACGGAAGACCCCAGGGTCAGGGCGGTTATCAGAATGACAAGGACAGTGATAACACCCGTGGCCAAAGACCGCAGGGAGCACGTACCAGCAGAGACGGAGCACCAAAGTCTTTTGACACTCCCATCCAGGCAAAGCCTACCAGCAACAGAGCCACAAAGAATAACTACAAGAATGACAGGTTCGATAAGAGAGATAAAGAAGATGCAAGCAAGGGAAGAACAGCAGCCAAGGGCGGAAAAGCAGGAAAAGCTCCGATTCTGCCACCGGTTCATGTAGAACCCAAGGTTGAGGAAATCAAGACCATTATCGTACCTGAGATTTTAACCATAAAAGAACTGGCAGAGAAGATGAAACTTCAGCCATCTGCCATCGTTAAGAAGCTGTTTTTAAAGGGTAAGATCGTTACCCTCAACACAGAGATTGACTTTGAGCAGGCAGAAGAGATCGCAATGGAATACGAAGTTCTCTGCGAAAAAGAAGTGAAGATCGATGTCATTGAAGAGCTTCTGAAAGAGGAAGAAGAAAACGTAGAAGATATGGCAGCCAGACCTCCGGTTGTCTGCGTAATGGGCCATGTAGACCACGGTAAAACTTCTCTTCTTGATGCAATCCGTCAGACCAGCGTTACCTCCAGAGAGGCAGGCGGTATTACCCAGCACATCGGTGCTTATACAGTTGATATCAGCGGACAGAAGATCACATTCCTCGACACACCCGGCCATGAAGCGTTTACAGCCATGCGTATGAGAGGAGCCCAGTCTACCGATATTGCTATCTTGGTTGTAGCAGCTGACGATGGAGTAATGCCTCAGACAATTGAGGCCATCAACCATGCAAAAGCAGCTGAAGTTGAGATCATTGTTGCCATCAATAAGATTGATAAGCCAAGTGCAAATATTGACAAAGTGAAACAGGAGTTGTCTGAGTACGAACTGATTCCAGAAGATTGGGGCGGCAGTACGATATTTGTTCCTGTATCTGCACATACTAAAGAAGGAATCAAAGAACTTCTGGAGATGATTCTTCTGACTGCAGAAGTAAAAGAATTAAAAGCCAATGCAAACCGCCGTGCAAGAGGTCTCATCATTGAGGCAGAGCTTGATAAGGGCAAGGGACCAGTTGCTACCGTTCTGGTACAAAAAGGAACCCTTCGCGTAGGCGACACTGTTACTGCAGGCTCCTGCTACGGAAAAGTCCGTGCCATGATGGATGATAAGGGACGGAGAGTAAAAGAAGCAGGTCCATCTACTCCGGTAGAGATTTTAGGATTAAATGACGTTCCTGGTGCAGGTGATGTCCTCATCAGTACAGAGAATGAGAAAGAAGCAAGAAACTTTGCAGAAACTTTCATCTCTGAAGGAAAGAACCGTCTGTTAGAAGATACAAAAGCGAAGCTTTCACTGGATGATCTGTTCACCCAGATTAAAGCTGGTAATGTAAAAGAACTTCCTATCATTGTAAAAGCGGATGTTCAGGGTTCTGTAGAAGCAGTAAAACAGAGTCTTGTGAAGCTGTCCAATGAAGAAGTTATGGTTAAGGTGATTCATGGCGGTGTTGGTGCCATCAATGAATCCGACGTTTCTCTGGCTTCTGCATCCAATGCGATTATCATCGGTTTCAATGTCAGACCTGATGTAACTGCAAAATCAATCGCAGACAGAGAAAAAGTAGATTTAAGACTCTACAAGGTAATTTATCAGGCCATTGAAGACGTGGAATCCGCTATGAAGGGTATGTTAGATCCGATCTTTGAAGAGAAGATCATCGGTCATGCCGTTGTGCGCCAGACCTTTAAGGCATCCGGCGTTGGTACCATTGCTGGTTCTTACGTAATGGACGGTAAATTCCAGAGAGGCTGCAGCGTACGCATCACCCGTCAGGGAGAGAAGATCTATGATGGTCCTCTTGCATCCTTAAAGAGATTTAAAGATGATGTAAAAGAAGTTGCTACCGGTTATGAGTGCGGTCTTGTATTTGAGAAATTTAATGATATTATGGAAGATGACATGATTGAAGCATATGCCATGGTGGAGGTTCCACGCTAGGAACCCTCCCATGAACGTTCAGAAGATGAGCCCGTTAAAACGGGCTGGTCTTTTTGAATATGCGGGCAGACAGCGAAAGGAATAAGATGCGTAAAAACAGTATAAAAAATACCAGAATCAATATGGAAGTACAGAAGGAATTAAGCCAGATCATCCGTCTGGAAATCAAGGACCCAAGAATTCATCCAATGACTACTGTTGTTTCGGTTGAAGTGACTCCTGATTTAAAATTCTGTAAGGCTTATATCAGCATTCTGGGCGACGAAGAAGCAGGAAAAGCAACCATCGAAGGACTGAAAAGTGCAGAAGGCTATATTCGCCGGGAACTTGCCCGGAGAGTCAATCTGCGAAATACACCCGAGATCAAATTTATACTGGACCAGTCCATTGAATATGGAGTGAATATGTCCAGACTTATTGACGAGGTTACGAAAGACATCAAAGAGTAAGGAGGTGCCATTGTGAGTTTCCTTGAAACAATTCTCAAAGATGTGAAAGATGTGGTGATTCTTGGCCATGTAAGGCCGGATGGGGACTGTATCGGTTCCTGTCTGGCTGTCTATAATTATCTGGAAGAAAATTATCCGAATATCCATGCAGTGGTTTATTTAGAAGAACCATCTGTGAAATTTTCATATTTAAAAAATATTGACCGCATTGTCAGTGACTTTGGCAGAGACGAAAGTTATGACCTTTGTATCTGCTTAGACAGCAGTGACACGCTTCGTTTTGGCGAGGCGGTTAAGTACTTAAACACAGCAAAAAAGAGTCTGTGTGTTGACCACCATATAACCAATATTGGTTATGGGACGGAGAATGTAGTAAAAGGCGATGCAAGCTCCACCTGTGAAGTTTTATATGGTCTCCTTGATGAAAGCAGGATCAGCAAAGCAGTGGCAGAGTGCATCTATACCGGAATTATTCATGATACCGGTGTTTTCAAATATGACTGTACATCAGCGAAAACCATGGAAATCGCCGGAAAGATGATGGGAAAAGGAATTAATTTTTCCAGCATTATCGATGACAGCTTTTACCGAAAAACTTATATCCAGAATCAGATTTTAGGGAGAGCTTTATTAGAGAGCATCACCTTTCATGACGGCAGATGCATTTTCAGTGCCATCAGTAAAAAAGAAATGGATTTTTATGAAGTCGGCAGCGCCGATATGGATGGAATCATTGACCAGCTAAGAATTACAGAAGGTGTGGAGTGTGCCATATTTATCTATGAAACAGCATGCAGGGAATATAAGGTGAGCCTTCGTTCCACCACAGAGCTTGATGTAAGTAAAATTGCCGTTTATTTCGGCGGGGGCGGACATAAAAAAGCAGCCGGCTGTACCATGACAGGAAGTGTTCACGATGTGATCAACAATCTGTCGGATCAGATAGCGAAGCAGCTTAATTAGGAGATACAGGCAATGGCAGACGGTATTATTAATGTGTATAAAGAAAAAGGCTTTACCTCTCATGACGTCGTGGCGAAAATGAGAGGTATTTTAAAACAGAAAAAAATTGGTCACACAGGAACACTGGATCCGGACGCAGAAGGAGTACTTCCTGTCTGCCTTGGTAAAGCAACCAAACTGTGTGACATGTTAACAGATAAAACGAAAACCTATGAGGCAGTGCTCCTTCTTGGCATGGAGACGGATACCCAGGATACCACAGGAACTGTATTAAATACGTATCCCGTAGAGGCAGGGGAAGAAGAGGTAAAGGCTGCAGTTATGAGCTTTCTGGGTCATTATGACCAGGTTCCCCCCATGTATTCTGCATTAAAGGTAGATGGAAAGAAGCTTTATGAACTGGCAAGAGCGGGAAAAGAGGTAGAACGGAAAGCAAGACCTGTGGAAATTCTGGATATCCGCATCCAACGGATGGAACTTCCAAGAGTGACCATTACAGTCAGCTGTTCCAAAGGAACCTATATCCGTACACTCTGCTATGATATCGGTAAAAAACTGGGATGCGGCGGATGCATGGAATCCCTTTTAAGAACCAGGGTGTCAGACTTTGTCTTAGAGGACAGCCTTACACTTAGTCAGATCGAACAGTTACGGGATGACGGCAGCCTGGGAGAGCATATCCTGGCAGTGGACAAGGTTTTTTCATCCTATCCCCAGCTGGTGATGAAAGAGGAGTTTGACAAACTGGTCCATAACGGCAATCCTTTTATGCGTAACCAGGCAGAAGGAGAATACCAGATCTCTGATGGTTCTGTCCGGGTTTATGACAGCAGCATGGAGTTTATCGGAGTCTATGAACCAAATGAGGAAGGAAGTCTTTTAAAGCCTCAGAAGGTTTTTCTGGGAGGAAGCAGATGATGAAATATATCACTGGGACCAGAGTGTTTCAGATCGAAGAGCCGGCTGTGGTGACTCTGGGAAAATTTGACGGACGACACAGAGGTCATAAAAAATTATTGCAGCGAATGCTGGAAATTAAGAAAGAAACGGGATACAAGACGGCAGTATTTACGTTTGATATGTCTCCCGGCACTCTTGTAAACGGAGTTCTCCAGAAGGTAATTACCACCAATCTGGAGCGGAAAAACAATCTGGAGAGAGTCGGAATGGACTATCTGGTGGAATACCCTTTTACCAAGGAAACAGCCAGAATGGAGCCAGAAGAATTTATAAAACGGATTCTGGCGGGACAGATGAATGCCAGAACCATTGTTGTGGGGACAGACTGTTCCTTCGGATATAAGGGTGCCGGAGATGCGGCACTGTTAGAGCAGTTAAAAAGCCAATATGGCTATGAACTGATTGTGATTCCTAAAGAGCAGGACGAGCACCGGGATATCAGCAGCACTTACGTCAGAGAACAGCTGGATCTTGGAAATATGGAAAAAGCAAATGAGCTGCTGGGAGAACCTTATGCCATTCACGGTGAGGTGGTGCACGGCAACCATATCGGAGGAGCCATCCTTGGATTTCCAACTGCCAACATCCTTCCTCCTCCGGAAAAACATCTGCCTGTATTTGGGGTTTACGTGTCCCGTGTTTACGTAGACGGAACTTATTACGGGGGAATTACCAATATTGGAAGAAAACCCACAGTAGAGGGGATTTCTCCAGTAGGTGCAGAAACTTACATTTTTGGTATAAATCAGGATATTTATGGAAAGACTATAGAGGTACAGCTTTTACACTTCATCCGTCCGGAACGGAAATTTGAGGGGCTAGAGCAGTTAAAAGAACAGATAGGAAAAGACAGGGAACTGGGATTAGAATATTTGAAGAACCTGCCTGGAACAGAAATCACTCAGTTGCAGTAGGAAAAGGGCATTTTCACCGCCCGTTTCACAATTAAAAAACTTGCGAAGGAAAGTGCATATGACTGACAAAGCATGGAAAGTACTTGGCTTTGCCATTGCCTGCGGGTGTACCGTATGGATGGGAACAGCAGATGTACAGGCCGCAAGAACAGAGACTGACGTCAGGACCGGATCGCCTGTAGCAGGCGTGGAGGTCTATATGGATCAATATCAGCAATCCAGAGAGCAGAAGTCGACGGGTAACACGGCCGGTCTTACGCAGGAAAAAGTGAGGTATGGAACCTTCAATACTATTTTTAACAACCTTGGAGTAGCAGTTGTGGAGGATTCCTTGAACATCAGGAAAGAACCAAAGAACGATGCGGAAATCGTAGGGAAATTAAGAAGCCACGCAGGCAGCAGTGTGCTGTCGGAAGAGAATGGCTGGTATAAAATAAAATCAGGGCAGGTAACCGGTTATGTATACGGAAAATACTTAGCCACTGGGCAGGAGGCCAGAGCAATCGCATATTACGATATGCAGCTGATGCTCCGGGTAGACATTGAGACCCTTCGTGTCCGCAAACAGCCTGATATGAATTCAGAGATTGTTGGAAGAATTCATGAGGGCGAAACGTACCGTTACATTTCCCGTAACGGAGGCTGGGCCAAAATTCAATACAACGGACAAATTGCGTATGCTTATGCACCGGAGAACGCTACCATTGCCTATACCATTCCGGAGGCAGAGAAAAATGGGGATCTGCGGACCCAGGTGGTAAGCTATGCAGTGAAATTCGTTGGAAATCCATACCGCTGGGGCGGAACAAACCCCAACACAGGCGCTGACTGCTCTGGCTTCATTCAATATGTGATGGAGCATGCGGCAGGCGTCCAGCTGGATCGTACCTCCAGGCAGCAGGCTGCCGAGGGACAGGCGATCCCGTCTTCCAGCATGGAACCGGGTGACCTCTTATTTTATGCCAGCGGCAGGGAAATCGATCACGTTGCCATGTATATCGGGCAGGGGAAGATTGTTCATGCGGCCAACCGAAGAAGCGGGATTAAAATTTCCTCCTGGAATTACAGAAAACCGGTTACCATACGACGGGTAATCGACTAATTAAAAACGCAGACAGATGTATGACAAATCAGTCATATTCCTGTCTGCGTTTTTGTTAATCTTTCTTTTTTCCCAGATAAGCAGCTTTTACAGATTCATCTGCAAGAAGCTCTTTACCAGGTCCTGACATGGTGATCCGTCCCGTTTCCAGTACATATCCAATGTCAGCTGTATGAAGCGCCATATTGGCATTCTGCTCGATTAAGAGGACTGTCACGCCCTTTTTATTGATCTCCTTAATGATTGAGAAAATATCCTTTACAATCAGCGGTGCAAGACCAAGAGACGGTTCATCCATCATGAGGATTCTGGGGTGGCTCATAAGAGCTCTGGCAACTGCCAGCATCTGCTGTTCCCCTCCGGAGAGTGTTCCGGAAAGCTGCCAGCTTCGTTCCTTAAGCCGTGGAAATAAATCATAGACCCAGTTAATATCCTCATCCAGATTGTCATTTCTTAAATAAGCCCCGATTTTAATATTCTCGATTACTGTCATATCCGGAAATACCCGGCGTCCCTCAGGAACCAGTGCAATTCCCTTTGCAACAATGTCCGGAGTATCCATACCGATTAATTCCTGACCGTCCAGCGTGATGCTGCTTCCGGCAGAGGGCTTTGCAAGACCTACGATGGAGCGGAGAGTGGTGCTCTTGCCAGCTCCGTTTGCTCCGATTAAGGTCACAATGCTTTTGTCCGGTACTTCAAAGGAGATTCCTTTCACGGCTTCGATTCCGCCGTAGTTTACTCTTAAGTTATCAATCTTCAGCATCGTCGCTCACCCCCAGATATGCTTCAATTACCCGTTCGTTATTCTGGATTTCATCCGGAGTACCCTGTGCAATCAGTTTACCGAAATCCAGAACGTAGATGCGGTCGGAGATCTGCATAACCAGATCCATATGGTGTTCAATCATTAATACAGTCAGGTGGTAGGAATCCCGGATCTGTTTGATGAAATCAGTCAGCTCCTGGGTCTCCTGGGGATTCATTCCTGCAGCCGGCTCATCAAGAAGAAGAAATTTCGGCTCAGTAGCAAGGGCTCTGGCAATTTCCAGACGTCTTTGAAGACCGTAAGGAAGTGAAGAGGCAATTTCGTCTTTTAAATGAAGTAAGTTCTGCTCTTCCAAAAGAGCGGAGGTTTCTTCCCGCATTCTGGCTTCTTCCCTGCTGTTTAAACGCAGAGTCGCAGAGAATACGTTCTGTTTTGCCCTCATATGCTTTGCAATCAGTACGTTGTCAAAAACGGTGAGCTGACCAAACAGCCTGATATTCTGAAAAGTACGGGCAATTCCTTTTTTTGTTATAATATCCGGTGTATTGCGTACGATGGAGAGCGGTCTTGGTTTTACTTCGCCCAGATACATTTTCTGCATCTTTCCCTTGGGAGTGTTGGAGAGAATGGTTTCACCCATAAAATCCACCTGTCCGAAGGTGGGTTCATAAATACCGGTCACACAGTTAAATGCAGTGGTTTTTCCAGCACCGTTAGGGCCGATTAAAGCAACGATTTCCCCCTCATTTACGTCGAGAGTTAAGCCGTTTACCGCCACAACACCGCCGAACTGCATGGTGACGTCCTGCATATGAAGTACATTTGCACGGGTTTTAGCTGTCGCTGACATTATGCGTTTTCTCCCTTCTGTGCTTTATTTTTCTTTTTCAGTCTGCCAGGGATTCCCTTTATCAGCCGGAACAGTCCATTCCAGGAAAATTCGTTGCTTCCCATAATACCTCTGCGATAGAAGAGTACCACTGCCATAAGAAGAATGGAGAAGATAACCATACGAAAACCAGAACGGAACAGTGGAATCTGAACGCCTGCAATATAAAGTGGATTGTCAAAGAATCTCAGCCATTCCCTGCCTGCAGTAACCAGGAAAGATCCGATTACGCTGCCGGTCACGCTTCCGATACCGCCCAGAACCACAATCAGCAGAATATCATAGGTCAGGTTAATGGAAAAGGTCTTGGATTCAATGGAACGCATGAAGATGGCCAGCAGACCTCCGCCCACACCAGTGAAAAAAGAGGAGATAATAAATGCCAGCTCCTTATAACGGAACAGATTCAGTCCCATGGCCTGTGCTGCCACTTCATCTTCACGGAGAGCCTTAAATGCCCGGCCGTAAGAGGAGTTGATCAGAAGAACCATTAAAAGGATACAAAGGGCACAAAGTCCGAATGCCACAAACAGGTTTGGAAAGCCTGGTATGCTTTTTAATCCGTAAGAACCGTTTGTTACCTTGTTTAACTGGGGTGCAGCGATTACCGCGCGGATAATCTCGGAAAATCCCAGAGTTGCAATTGCAAGATAATCACTTTTTAAGCGGAGAACCGGAATACCGATCAGTGCGGCGACTCCTGCCGCAAACAGTCCTGCAATAATCAGAGCAAGCCAGTAAGGGCAATGAATATTTGCCAGGAAAGGAGCGATACCGTCTACATAGTAAACGCTGGCTCTGGTATCAACCGGGATGGTAAGAATGGCTACCGTATATGCCCCGATTGCCATAAAACCTGCCTGGCCAAGAGAGAACAGACCGGTAAATCCAGTGAGTAAGTTCATGGAAACGGCAACCACTGCATAAATGGCGCTTCGTTCCAGTATGGAGATCTGATAGCTGTACTGGGCGCTGTTAGCCTGTAAAAAGCCAAGGATGCCGATGGTGAACAGCAAGGCGATCAGGGTATAAAGTTTGTTTTTGGAAATTGCTTTCTTTTTCATAGATGACACCTCACACTTTATCGGTTGTCTTCTCACCAAACAGGCCGGTAGGCTTGATCAGGAGAATGATGATTAACAGAACAAAGGTAAATGCGTCGCTGAACGTGGAATAACCCATGGCAACCAGAGCTGTTTCTCCAAGTCCCAGGATAAATCCACCGATTACAGCGCCGGGAATGCTTCCAATACCTCCGAAAACTGCTGCTACGAAACATTTCAGGCCAGGTAAGGAGCCGGAGAATGGAAAAACGGTCATACGGTCTGTAAAATACAGGATCGAGCCTACAGCAGCTAAAAGAGAACCGATGGCAAATGTAAAGGTGATAACGCGGTTGATCTTAATTCCCATTAAGGAAGCAGTATCGTAATCCTTGGAAACGGCACGCATAGCCATTCCGATTTTCGTCTTATTAATGAGAACGATCAGGGCGTATACAATGATTAAAGTAAGGACTGGAGTGAGAAAGGTTACGAAAGATGCGGAAAGGCCGCCGATTTTAAAGATCTTCTTTAAAAACGGAATTTCCGGATAGCCCTTCGGCAGTGCCGTAAATAAGTAAGTAGCCAGGTTCTGCAGCAGGTAGGAAACACCGATTGCAGAAATCATAACGGACATTCTTGGTGCGGTACGTAAAGGACGGTATGCCACCCGCTCAATGGAAACACCTAAAAAGACGGTGATGAGTAAGACGATGGGAATGGCGATATACCATGGAAACGTAGCCATTGCGAAAATCATAAAATAGCCTGCCATCATAAAGATGTCACCGTGTGCGAAATTGATGAGCCGCAGGATGCCGTAAACCAGTGTGTAACCAATGGCAATCAGTGCGTAAGCACCGCCTAAGGAGATACCGGTCAGGCACTGCTGTAAGAAGGTTGAAAGACTCATGTGGCAAAATGCCTCCTATCTGTTTAGTATGAAATATGCATAAAATCAGCCTCCAAATGGAACGAGTGGGGAAAGAATTACGTCCCCACTCATCCGTTCGTGACTGCTTTGTCGCGGTATGTGCGTTTATTTTACTGTAGTTGTTGTTAAGAATTTGAACTTGCCATCTTCAACGGTCTTGATAAATGCCATATCTTTCTTTGCGTCGCCGTTTTCATCGAAGGAAATGTTTCCAGTGACACCGTCAATGGTAACACCCTTTAATGCATCGCGGATTGCGGTGCCATCTGTGGAGCCAGCCGTTTCAATTGCCTTAAGAGCGCAGAGGTAAGCGTCATAACCAAGAGCTGATACGGCAGGAATGATTTCGTCCTGTTTCTGTTCTTTTAAGTAGGTCTTAAATCCGGAGATGAATGCAGCAGCCTCATCGTTAGCCGGTTCTGCCTCATCAAAGAAAGTAGAAAGCACGATGCCATTGGCAGAGTCGCCTGCATTTTCAATGATGGTTGAGTTCTCCCATGTATCTCCTGCGGCAATGGTTGCGGTAATACCAAGCTCGCGGGCCTGCTTAATAATAAGCGGAGCCGATGTAATGGAAGATGGTGCAAAGATGATGTCAGGGTTCTGTGCCTTGATATTGGTTAAAATTGCCTTGAAATCTGTCTGGTTGGTCTGGAACTGTTCTTCACTTACAATGGTTCCGCCAAGTTTGGTAAATGCTGTCTTAAAGAAAGAACCAAGTCCGGAGGAATAGTCGTCACCAAGCTGGGTAATAATGGCCGCTTTCTTCGCTCCATTGTCATTGGCATAATTTGCCATAACAGTTCCCTGGAACGGATCTAAGAAGCATACGCGGAAATAGAAATCGTTGCCCTGAGTAACCTGAGGATTGGTACAGGAAGCTCCGATTGCAGGAATCTTTGCATCTGCGAAGATCTGTCCGGCTGCAATGGATACACCGGAACCATAACTGCCCAGTACAACGGATACTTTTTCGCTGACAAGCTTCTGCGCTGCATTGACAGCTTCGGTCTTATCAGATTTATTGTCAACTTCCACTAATTTAACCTTATATTCTTCTCCGCCGATCTTTACAGTTGGATGAGTCTGGTTGGCATAACGCATACCCAAAACTTCCTGCATTCCGCCGCCGCCGTTCTCTCCGGTGGTTGGTTCAAAAACTCCGATCTTAATTACCTTCTCACCGTTATCCTTTGCAGTCTGGGGACTGGAACTGCATCCGGCGATTACACTGGCGCTTAAGCATGCAGCCATAGTCAGTGCAAATACTTTTTTCAATTTCATAATTTTATCCTCCTTTTTGTGTATCTCATGCGAGAACAAGTGTCCTCCGTGTAGACACACGTTGCATTATATTATAGCAGAAGATGAGAAAAGTGCAAGAAAAAAATGAAAGAAAATAATAATATAAAGTAAATTCTTATTTTCAGAATAAAAATGAAGCATTGTTTTCAAAGAGGGGCGTAAAACCGTTGGTGGATTTATGGGAATATTGGAGCAGACTGGTCATGAACGGAAACGCTATTTCATAATGAGTAAAAAAAGAGCCCGCCTCTCAGTAAAAGAGTGCGGACTCCATATTAATAATGAATACATGCTACCTATGATTCACAGCAGCGCGAATGAATTCCCTGAACAGAGGGTGAGGTCTGTTGGGTCTTGATTTCAGTTCCGGGTGTCCCTGGGTAGCGATAAACCATGGGTGTTCCGGAATTTCTATCATTTCCACGATACGTCCATCTGGTGAGATACCGGATAATTTCATACCTGCTTTGATTAAATCCTCGCGGTAATCGTTATTTACCTCATATCTGTGTCTGTGACGTTCATGAATCAGTTCTTCTCCATAAACTTCAAAGGACTTGGATGACTTGTCCAGGACACATGGATAGGAACCAAGGCGGAGAGTTCCGCCGATATCTTCAATCCCGTTCTGGTCAGGCATTAAATGAATGACCGGATGAGTGGTGGTTTCATCAAGCTCTACGGAATGGGCATCACTGAAACCAACTACGTGGCGGGCGAACTCTACGATTGCCATCTGCATGCCGAGGCAGAGACCAAGGAACGGAATGTTGTTTTCTCTTGCATAACGGATTGTGGATATCTTGCCTTCGATTCCGCGGCTTCCAAAACCTCCGGGAACCAGAATTCCGTCTACATCACTAAAGTATTCGGAAGCGTTCTCGTCGGTAACAAGTTCGGAATCCACCCACTTAATATGAACGTCTGCGCGGCTTTCAACTCCGCCGTGCTTTAAAGCTTCCACTACGGAAATATAAGCGTCGTGAAGCTGGATGTATTTTCCTACAAGAGCTACGGTAACTTCATGCTCCGGATGTTTCCAGTTATCGATCATTGCGGCCCAATCCTTTAAATCAGGTTCCGGGCATGGTAAATGTAAGCTCTCGCATGCAACCTGAGCCAGGTGTTCTTCTTCCATTACAAGAGGGAGTTCATATAATACTTCCACGTCCAGGTTTTGTATAACGTGTGTCTTGGGAACATTACAGAATTGTGCGATTTTGCTGCGGATTCCGTCATCAAGGGGCAGTTCGGAACGGCATACGATGATGTCGGGCTGGATACCCATTCCCTGTAAATCTTTTACACTGGCCTGGGTTGGTTTTGTTTTCAGTTCACCGGAAACTTTCAGATATGGAACCAGGGTCACGTGGATTAAAATCGCATTTTCGTGGCCTACTTCGTGTTGGAATTGTCGGATCGCCTCTAAGAAAGGCTGGCTTTCGATGTCACCTACCGTTCCTCCTACTTCTATAATAGCTATCTCAGTATCGGAGGCATTGTGGTTGCGGTGAAAACGGCTCTTTATTTCGTCGGTAATGTGAGGGATAACCTGTACGGTGCCTCCCCCGAAATCCCCGCGCCGTTCACGGGTCAGTACGTTCCAATAAACTTTACCAGTGGTAACATTGGAATTCTTTGTTAAGCTCTCGTCGATAAACCGCTCATAATGACCAAGATCAAGGTCTGTTTCTGCGCCGTCCTCTGTGACGAAGACTTCTCCATGCTGAACCGGATTCATAGTACCTGGATCAATGTTGATGTAAGGATCGAATTTTTGCATTGTTACTTTGTAGCCTCTGGCTTTCAACAATCGTCCAAGCGATGCTGCGGTAATACCTTTGCCAAGTCCGGATACAACGCCTCCGGTGACAAATACGTATTTCACTGACATAACAGTGTAACCTCCTTCTGTGATGGTATGGGGATATTTTCAAAAAAAGTATTATACGTCTTTTTCAATAAAAAATCTAGTGGTAAATTAAAAAAACTAAGATAATTAAGTGGAAACATTTACTATGAATATTATGTCCGGAAATGGTCAAAGAAATCATCAGAGAAGTTAATAAAAATTTGTCCAGATATTAATGTTCCTTATTGACAAGAGGAAAAATAATGATATACTAATAAATGTATTTTTACATTAAATAAGGGTATGACAATTGCGTCAGGTGAGCCATTGGCCCTTCCTGACGCTTTTTTTCATGGTCCCAGCTGATGTTTAAGGAGGAAAAGTCTATGAAATTGAGGAAGATGGTCGGCCTTGCACTTGTAAGTGTAATGGCACTGTCCCTGTCAGCATGCGGAGGTTCCGCTCCGAAAGCGACTACCGCAGCAGAGAAAACAGAGACACAGGCTTCAGAAGCTGCCAAGACAGAGTCGAAAGCCGAAACCACAGAAGCTGCTGCCAAAGGCGGCATTGCCAAAGAAGATTTAAAAGTTGGATTTATCTATGTTGGTGATGAGAATGAGGGTTATACGGCAGCTCATTACAAGGGAGCCATGGAAATGAAAAAGGCTCTTGGTTTATCAGACGATCAGATCATTATTAAATGGAATGTACCGGAAGATGAAACCTGTAAGGACGCAGCAATGGATCTTGCTGATCAGGGCTGTAACATCATTTTCGCCAACAGTTTCGGACATGAATCCTATATGCTGGAAGCTGCAAAAGAGTATCCGGATGTACAGTTCTGTCATGCAACCGGTTATCAGGCTGCAACAAGCGGACTGAGCAACATGCACAACTACTTTACAAACGTTTATGAATCACGTTATGTATCCGGTGTTGTTGCAGGTCTTAAGTTAAACAAGATGGTAGAAGACGGCAAAGTAAATAAGGATGCAGTAAAAGTTGGTTATGTAGGCGCTTATCCTTACGCAGAGGTAATCAGTGGTTATACTTCTTTCTTCTTAGGTGTTCGTTCCGTATGTCCGGAAGCAACCATGGAAGTGAAGTATACAAACAGCTGGGCAAGCTTTGATCTTGAGAAGGAAGCAGCAGATGCTCTTATCTCTGACGGCTGCGTATTAATCAGCCAGCATGCTGATACAACCGGTGCTCCTACTGCATGTGAAGCAGCAGGCGTTCCAATCGTTGGATATAACATTTCCATGATCGCAACTGCTCCTAAGACAGCACTTACTTCTGCATCCATCGACTGGGGCCCATATGTAACCTACGCAGTACAGAGTGTCATTGACGGCAAGGCCATTGAGACTGACTGGTGCCAGGGATACAAAGAGGGAGCAAACTCCATTACAGAACTGAACAAAGATGCTGTAGCTCCTGGAACAGAGGAGAAGGTAAAAGAAGTGGAAGATGCCATCAAGGCAGGAACTCTTCATGTATTTGATACCTCTACCTTCACTGTAGGCGGCAAAAAACTGGAGACCTATAAAAAAGACGGAAGCGATGTTGAGTATATTGAAGATGGTTATTTCCATGAATCTGAGCACGGATCCGCACCGGCATTTGATATTTTAATTGATGGCATTACTACCATTGATAAATAAGATTTCGCCGGAAATGAACAGAAAGCGGCGCCAGACTATCTGGCCCGCTTTTTGGGTTGTATGAGACAATGGAAAAATGAGGAAAAAATGAAACGGAGGTTAGCCGGGTGAACGAAAATAATGCCATTGAACTTAAAAATATCACAAAACGGTTTGGCCAGGTAGTTGCCAATGACAAAGTCTGCCTGTCATTAAAAAAAGGAGAGATTCTATCTATTCTGGGTGAGAACGGAAGCGGAAAGACCACTCTCATGAATATGATTTCGGGTATTTACTATCCGGATGAGGGACAGATATTGATTCATGGGAAAGAAGTCACCATACGGTCGCCAAAAGACTCCTTTGATCTGGGAATTGGTATGATTCATCAGCATTTTAAACTGGTAGATGTGCTTACTGCAGCAGAGAACATCATTCTTGGACTGCCTGGAAAAGAGATTCTGGACCGGAAAGCAGTAAATGACAAGATCAATGAACTGACCGGAAAATATGGATTTGATCTGGATCCAGACCAGAAAATCTACCGAATGTCCGTATCCCAGAAGCAGACAGTTGAGATCGTAAAGATGCTTTACCGCGGAGTTGATATTTTAATTCTTGATGAGCCCACCGCCGTTTTAACCCCTCAGGAAGCTGACCGTCTCTTTGCCGTTTTACGCAATATGAAAAAAGCAGGTCATTCCATTATCATTATTACACATAAACTCAACGAGGTTCTTTCCCTGTCTGACCGGGTGGCTGTTTTAAGAAAAGGACAATACATCGGTACCATTGAGACGAAAGATGCCACAGAAGAATCCTTAACCGAGATGATGGTTGGAAAAAAGGTGAGCTTAAACATCGAACGACCAGACCCTGTAAACCCGAAGGAGCGTCTCAATGTAAAAGGACTGACCTGTATCAGCAGGGAAGGGGTAAAGACGTTAAGCAATGCCTCCTTTACTGCTAACAGCGGTGAAATTCTTGGAATCGCAGGCGTGGCAGGAAGCGGACAGAGAGAGCTTTTAGAAGCAATTGCAGGCCTGGTTCCTTCCGCAGAAGGCTCCATTTCCTACTATCCACCGGAGGGCGGAGAAAAGGAACTGACTTCCATGACAGCAGCAGAGATTGCCAGAATCGGAGTCCGTTTATCCTTTGTTCCCGAGGACCGACTGGGAATGGGACTTGTGGGAGCCATGGATATGACAGACAATATGATGCTTCGAAGCTACCGGAAGGGCAGACCGTTTTTTGCTGACAGGAAAGCACCAAAGGGTCTTGCCGAGCGTCTGATTGCCGAGCTTGAGATTGCTACTCCCGGAACGTCTGTACCGGTGCGGAAGCTATCCGGAGGTAACGTTCAGAAGGTTTTAGTAGGAAGAGAGATCTCCCTGGCTCCGGCGGTTATGCTGGTTGCTTATCCGGTACGCGGACTTGATATTCACTCCTCTTACACCATTTATCATCTTCTCAATGAGCAGAAAAAGCAGGGAACTGCGGTTGTCTGTGTAGGAGAGGATCTTGACGTATTGATGGAGCTTTGTGACAGAATTCTGGTTATGTGCGGCGGAGAAATCAGCGGCATTGTAGACGGAAGGACTGCCACAAAAGAAGAAATCGGAAAACTGATGATGAAGACAGGAGGAACACAAGGATGAGTAAAGGAAGGGAACCGGTTTTTCAGATGACAAAGCGGGAAGCCATAGAGCCATGGAAAGCCTGGCTGATCCGTCTGATTGCCGTAGCACTGTCTCTGATTGTCTGTGCAGGTGTTATTATCGCTCTGACGGGACTGAATCCGGTGGAGGTTTATAAAGGAATTTTTGATGGAGCAGTGGGAACGAAGCGACGTGCGTGGATGACCATTCGTGATACGCTGGTACTTCTTTGTATTGCAGTTGGTATTACACCTGCATTTAAGATGAGGTTCTGGAATATCGGAGCAGAAGGACAGATACTGATCGGAGGCGTGACTTCTGCAGCTATGATGATTTATTTGGGTAATACCCTACCTCCTGTGATTTTATTTCCTCTCATGTTAGCAGGAAGCGCTCTGGCAGCCATGGTGTGGGCAATCATTCCGGCATTTTTTAAGGCTTACTGGAATACCAACGAAACACTGTTTACCCTGATGATGAATTACGTTGCCATGCAGGTTGTCACCTTTGGAATCATTTTCTGGGAAAATCCCAAAGGCTCCAACTCTGTAGGTACCATTAATTCCGCAACAAAGGGAGGCTGGCTTCCAAAGCTGTTCGGTCTGGAATACGGCTGGAATCTGGTGATTGTACTGGCTCTGACTGTGGCGATGTTTATTTATTTAAGATACAGCAAACAGGGTTATGAAATAGCGGTAGTGGGCGAAAGCGGCAACACTGCCAGATACGCCGGAATTAATGTAAAGAAGGTAATCT
Organism: Hungatella sp.; assembly: GCA_009712635.1. GTDB lineage: Bacteria > Bacillota > Clostridia > Lachnospirales > Lachnospiraceae > Lacrimispora. Next base: position 17,409 of record WASS01000030.1, read on the forward strand.
TAAGAACCATGGCGATTTCTGGTGCAGTCTGCGGAATTGCTGGCTTTATCATTGTAAGCGGAGCCAGCCATACAATTTCCACCAGTACGGCAGGAGGAAGAGGCTTTACCGCCATTATCGTTTCATGGATGAGTAAGTTTAATACCTTTGCCATGATTTTAGTATCCTTTTTCCTTGTTTTCATGCAAAAGGGTGCAGGTCAGATTGCTTCCCAGTTCAATTTAAACGAAAATGCCGCCGATGTAATTACCGGCATCATTCTCTTCTTCATCCTGGGCTGTGAATTTTTTATTGATTATAAAGTAAGAATCAGAAGCGCAAAACAGGCTGGGTCAGAGGAATAGGAAGGAGAAACGTTCATGGGATTTTTGGTAATATTTATTCAAAAAGTCATTGGTCAGGGAATCGGAATCCTTTATGGAGCCCTGGGAGAAATTCTGACGGAAAAATCCGGTAACTTAAATCTTGGAATTCCGGGCATGATGTATATGGGAGGAATCGCCGGACTGATCGGCGCCTTCCTTTATGAGAATAACACGGCTCAGCCCAATGGTCTGGTTGGCGTTATTATATCATTTTTATGTGCATTTTTATGCGCAGCACTGGGCGGTCTGATTTACAGTATTTTAACCATCACCCTTCGTGCAAACCAGAACGTAACCGGTCTTGCACTGACCACGTTTGGTGTGGGATTCGGTAACTTTTTCGGCGGTTCCTTATCAAAGCTGGCTGGCGGAGTTGGACAGATTTCCGTTGCAGTGACTGGAGCAGCATTTAAGACACCGGTACCGGGACTTTCCAAACTGGGAGTCATCGGTCAGGCGTTTTTCTCTTATGGCTTTTTAACCTATCTTGCCATTATTTTAGCGATTTTACTTTCCTTTTTCTTAAACAAAACCAGAAAGGGACTGAATTTAAGAGCAGTTGGCGAAAGCCCATCCACTGCAGATGCTGCAGGAATTCATGTTACTGCATACCGGTATCTTGCAACCTGTATCGGAGGCGGATTAAGCGGACTTGGCGGACTTTACTTCGTTATGGAATATTCCGGCGGAACCTGGACCAACAACGGTTTCGGCGACAGAGGCTGGCTTGCCATCGCTCTGGTTATCTTCGCTCTCTGGAAACCGGTAAATGCCATCTGGGGTTCCCTGCTGTTTGGCGGTCTTTACATCCTTTATTTATACATTCCGGGACTCAGCCGCAGCACACAGGAAATCTTTAAAGCGCTGCCTTATGTAGTGACCATTGTTGTATTGATTATAACAAGCCTTAGAAAGGAAAGAGAGCATCAGCCGCCGGCAAGTCTGGGGCGGGCTTATTTCCGGGAAGAACGTTAAAAAATTTTTAAAATGTGAATTCCATCCAGTCCGCGTGTTTATAAGTATTTAATAATTCTTTTCTTGATTTATGGGGAGAATGACAATATAATGATAGAGGTATAGAATGGGTAGAAACTATCCGGATTGGAGAATTTACACAGATGGATAACAAGAATCAGAATAACAAAATGCCTAAGAATGCCCAGGCCATCGTTATCTGGGTTACAGCGTTTCTGATTGCGGTAGCAGGCATCTCGTATCTGCATAATGCCATAACGACGAGGACGAATAAAGAATTAAGCTATGATATCTTTATGAATATGGTAGATCAAAAACAGGTGGAATCGGTTATTGTCGAGGATACCAGAATCACCATTACTCCCAAGAAGACCTGGGAGGAATATAAGCCGGGTGTCAGCTATTATACGGTAAGAATGGACAACGATTTAAACCTGGCAGAGCGTCTTCGTACTGCTGGCGTGGAAACCGTAAGAACGCGCCGGGATGGAAACTTTTTCATCCAGACCATTGTCAGCTATCTTCTTTTATTTGCAGCAATGGGCTTCTTACTGAACTTTATGATGCGCCGTGTAGGCGGCGGCGGACTGATGGGCGTTGGAAAGAGCAATGCCAAGGTCTACGTCCAGAAAGAAACAGGAATTACCTTTAAAGATGTGGCTGGTGAAGATGAAGCCAAGGAATCCTTAACGGAGATCGTTGATTTCCTTCATAATCCAGGAAAATATACAAAGATCGGTGCCAAGCTTCCGAAGGGAGCCCTTTTAGTAGGCCCTCCCGGAACAGGAAAGACGCTTCTTGCCAAGGCAGTTGCAGGTGAGGCTCATGTTCCTTTCTATTCCCTTTCCGGTTCAGATTTTGTAGAGATGTTTGTGGGTGTTGGTGCTTCCCGTGTCCGTGACTTATTTAAGCAGGCACAGGAATCCGCTCCCTGTATTATATTTATTGATGAGGTAGATGCCATTGGTAAGAGCCGTGACTCCAGGTTTGGCGGCGGCAACGATGAGAGAGAGCAGACGTTAAACCAGCTCCTTTCCGAGATGGACGGTTTTGATTCTTCCAAGGGTCTTCTGGTTCTGGCAGCTACCAACCGCCCGGAGATCCTGGATCCCGCACTCCTTCGTCCCGGCCGTTTTGACCGCCGGATTATTGTAGATAAGCCAGATTTAAAAGGCCGTGTGGACATCTTAAAGGTTCATGCAAAAGATGTGCTTTTGGATGATACAGTAGATTTGGATGCCATAGCCCTTGCAACTTCCGGTGCGGTTGGTTCTGATCTTGCCAACATGATTAATGAAGGTGCCATTCTGGCAGTAAAGAACGGACGTCATGCAGTATCCCAGAAGGATCTGTTTGAAGCAGTTGAAGTTGTCTTAGTTGGTAAGGAAAAGAAAGACCGGGTTCTTAATAAGGAAGAGAGACGGATCGTATCCTATCATGAAGTTGGTCATGCCTTAGTCAGTGCCCTTCAAAAGGATGCAGAACCGGTGCAGAAGATCACCATTGTTCCAAGAACCATGGGAGCGCTGGGATATGTAATGCATGTGCCGGAGGAAGAGAAGTTCTTAAACTCCAAGAAAGAGCTTCATGCCATGCTGGTTGGTTACTTAGCCGGACGTGCGGCAGAGGAAATCGTATTTGATTCCATTACCACTGGAGCGGCCAATGATATCGAGCAGGCCACCAAGGTTGCCCGTGCCATGATTACCCAGTACGGTATGTCAGATAAATTTGGTCTCATCGGTCTTGCTACGAAAGAAGATCAGTATTTAAGCGGAAGAATGGTTATGAACTGTGCAGAGGCAACTTCCTCCCAGATCGATGAAGAAGTCATGAAGATGTTAAAAGAGGCTTATGAAGAAGCTAAGAATCTTCTGATGGAGAATCGGGATATCATGGATCAGATTGCAGAATTCTTAATCGAAAGAGAGACCATTACAGGCAAAGAATTCATGAAGATCTTCCGTGAAGCAAAAGGAATTCCGGAACCGGTGAAATCAGACGAAGAGTCAGGAGAAGACGAAGCATCTGAGGAGCCGAAAGACGGACTGACCGATTGGGTGAAAGAAGAAGTTAAGGCGAAAACAGAAGAATTTCGTGGTGACACAGAGGACAAAGCGGAGTTATGATGGTTTGACCGTTTCACAAACTGATTGTAACAAATGGAGATTTTTGGTATAATATAGGCAATAGCCTTGAATCAGATACAATAAGGAACGAAGAATCAAACGGCTGTCATGTAGGATGATAGCCGTTTCTTTCTGTCTGTTTTTATAGTAATAACAAAGCGATGGGAGATGAGTCAAAACAACCATGATACTGATGAATGAGATACCGGACCGTTTCTGGGGACTGTTCCGTTCCATAAACCGGTCCACCTACATAGAAGCTCTTTTAAGGATTAATGAAGAATATGAATACAGCAACTACTTTTTAAGCCGTGAGGTGTGCCTGCAGGTTTTAGAGGAGTATTTTGTCCAGAAACGTCTGGTGATCTGGCAGGATGAGCTGGAAGATGAGGCAGATGAATTGCTGCCCCCAGCTTCCAGAGTATTAAACTGGCTTTTGAGGGCAGGCTGGCTTCGCAAGGTGGATGATTATGCCTCCATGACGGTGAATATCGTAATTCCTGATTATGCCGCTGTCATGATTGAGGCATTTTTTAAGCTTTCCAGTGACGAAGAGGATGAGACGCAGATCTATATTCAGAACATTTACGCCATACTTTTCTCTTTGAAACATGATCCCAGGGCGGGAATCAGCCTATTAAATACAGCTTATGTTAATACGAAGCGGCTCAATAAGTCTTTGCAGGACATGCTTCACAACATGGATAAGTTCTTTGCAAGTCTTTTGGAGCAGAAGGCGTATGGGGAGTTGTTAAAAGAGCATCTGGAAGGTTATGTGGAGGAGATCGTAAAAAAGAAGTACCACATTTTAAAGACGTCGGATAACTTTTATCTTTATAAAAATGATATTAAACGGTGGATTGGCAGTCTGCGGGACGATATTGGGTGGATGGAGGAAATGAGCCGGCGTAGTGCCAATCGGGTGACTGCCGCCGATGTGGCTGAAAAGCTGGACCAGATTGAACGGGGATTTGATCACATTGAACACCGGATTTCCAATATGGACAAGGAGCATTCCCGCTACATACGTGCTACGGTAACAAGACTTAACTATCTTCTCAATCAGGAAGATAACATGAAAGGTCTTGTGATCCGGTTATTAAACCATCTTTCTCTTGTGGATGATCCGGAGGAAGCCATTGAAAAAGCGAGTAATTGTATGAACTTATCACAGATGGCAATTCTTTCTGACAAATCCATTTATAAAAAGAGAAAGAGCAGAACGGAATTTAAGGAAACCCTGGTGCCGGATGAGGAACCTACGGAGCTGACTGCAGAGGAGATTCTGAATTTAAACCGGGTGAAGAACCGTTACAGCAGGAAGGAAATTGAAAGCTATATTGAATCCCGCATGGTAGAGGGGCGTATGGAGGTCAGGGAAGATACCATCCGCACACCGGAGGAATTTGAAAAGCTGATTCTGGCTTATGATTATTCTATAAGGAGAAAAAGCCTTTATAAAGTGGAGGATATGGATCCGGAGCTGGTTGATAATGGTAAGTACCGTTATCCCCGGCTGGTATTTGTAAGGAGGAATGAAGTATGACAAATGAAGAATATACTGGCTCAATCAGCCAGATTCCATATTATGACGGGCTTTTGCAGGGAGAGAAGGCGGAGTTAAGAGATGCCATACGGCTGCTGTTAAAACAGACCTTTATTCTGGAACATCGGTATGACAAGCGTTCCAGCCGTTTTATTTATAATCAGGAGTTTAAAGTCTGCAACAAACATCTGGAGTTTATCCGGGCGTATTTAGCAGTCAGCGGTATTAATGTGCTGGAGAGCAGCCAGCTGGGTCTTATCTATATACAGGGAGAGGACACCATGGGAGAAAAGCTGCCAAAGCTTGCTACTCTTTATATACTGGTGCTGAAGTTGATTTATGATGAGCAGATGGCAGCAGTTTCCACCAGCATCAATGTTTATACCACCATAAGCGAAATCCACGACAAGCTTGGTAATTACCGGCTTTTCAAAAAGCAGCCTTCTGTTACTGAGATCCGCCGTGCCATCGCTCTGCTGAAAAAATATCAGATTCTTGAGCCGCTTGATGTACTGGAAGATTTAGATGGGGACAACCGCATGATTATCTACCCCAGCATAAATGTGGTTTTATTTGGCGATGACGTAAGGTCTCTGCTGGAATCATTTGAAGAAGAAGGAGACAGCGATGACGAATCAGAATTTTGAGGCATTGTCCAGGATACTTTTAAATAACTGGCATTACATTACCCGTAAGACTCTGTCTTTTCATGAAGAGATCAATTTCTTCACCGGACATTCCGGCAGCGGTAAATCAACGGTCATTGATGCCATGCAGATCCTCCTTTATGCCAATACCGACGGAAGAGGATTCTTTAACAAGGCGGCTGCCGACGATTCGGACCGGAATTTGATCGAATATCTGAGGGGAATGGTGAACATTGGAGAAAACAATGAATTTGCCTATTTAAGGAACCAGAATTTCTCCACAACCATCGCTTTGGAGTTAAAGCGCACAGACAACGGGGAATGCCAGTGTGTGGGAATTATCTTTGATGTGGAAACGGCCACCAATGAAATATCAAGGAAGTTTTTCTGGCACAAAGGTCCATTATGGGAAAATGAGTATCGCACCGGAACAAGAACCATGACAATTGATGAAGTGACTTCTTATCTTCAGGTTCATTATGAGAAAGATGAGTATTTTACTACCTCCCATAACGAACGGTTCCGCAGACAGCTGTATGATGTCTATCTGGGGGGCTTGGATTCGGAGAAGTTTCCTCTGCTCTTTAAGCGCGCAATTCCGTTCCGCATGAATATCCGGCTGGAGGATTTCGTAAAGGAATATATTTGCATGGAACAGGATATTCACATTGAGGACATGCAGGAAAGCGTTATGCAGTATGGACGGATGAGAAAGAAGATCGAGGATACCTTTATCGAGATTGGGTATTTAAAGGAAATGAGATCGCTCTACGATTCTGTACTGGAAAAGGATGAAGAGATCCGGTCAAACACCTATTATTTCCGCAAAATGGAGATTCTGGACTATCAGACCCGGATTCAGGCGCTGAAGGATAAGATTCGTCTTTCAGGGGAGGAGTATACCCGTCAGGAAGAGCGGAAAGTTGGACTGGATGTTCAGATTAATGAACTGACAAAGCAGGGAGAAGAGCTTCTCCGCCAGATTTCTTCCACCGGATATGAAGACTTAAAGAATCAGCTGGAGTCAGCCAGGGAACTGGTGAACCATTTAAATAAAAGTGCGGTAAAGTGGCAGCAGACGGCAGACCGCCTGAATGCATGGATTGATGAGGAATCCACCTCCAACCAGACCATATGGGACATTGAGGAATTTGAGAAAAATACCATTGATGAGGAGAAGCTTGCCAGGTTAAAGAAATCCATCGCCCAGATGCAGGAGGAGACGGAGGATACGAAAAAAGAGGCGGAAAGCCTTTTGAGAGAGATTAAGAAACGGGAGCGTCAGACCAGTGAGGAACTTACTCAGTTAAAAGCTGGAAGCAAAGCTTATCCAAAGCATGTGGAACGGGCGAAAACATTTCTCCAGCAGCGTCTTCTTCAAAAGACAGGCAAGGCAGTGGAGGTTCACGTTCTTGCGGATCTTTTGGATATCCGGGATGAGAAATGGAGAAATGCGGCAGAGGGATATTTAGGCAATCACAAGCTGTCTTTGGTGGTTGCTCCAGCCCATGCAAAAGCAGCCATGGAAGTCTATGAGGAACTGGATCAGAGTGAAGCCTTTCATGTGGCAGTTCTGGATACAGAGAGGGCAGGAGAGAGCACCCATGAGGTTCTTACCAATTCCCTTGTGGAAGAAGTGATTGTAAGAGAGTCTTATTTGCAGCCTTATCTTGATTTACTCCTTGGAAAGGTGATTAAATGCGAAAGCCTGGAAGAACTCCGCAGCTGCCGGATCGGTATCACACCGGAATGTATGCTGTACCACACCTTCCGCTTACAGCACATAAATCCCGATCATTACACCAGATTTGCCTATATCGGCAAGGACAGTGTACGCCGCAGAATCCGTCTGCTGGAAAAGAATCTGGAGGCCATGGAGGCGGAGAAGAAGCCACAGGAACTGATTATAGGGGAATGCAGCCGCATTCTTTCTCTGGAAGCTTTAACAGAGGGAACAGAGGTCTATGGAGAGTGGCAGCAGGAGATAGCCTCTTTTAAGGAAAAAGAGAAAGAAATCAAAAAGCTGGAGCAGAAGCTGGAAAAGCTGAAGGCCCAGAATGTGGAGGAATGGGAAAAGGAGCGGGAAGCCATTTTAGGTCTTTGCGAGGGAAAACGTGGCGAGTTAAGGGCGTTAGACCGTCTCATGGGAGACCTTCAGAGAAAGGCAGAAGAGTTCCAGCGTGAAGCGGTACAGCTGGAAGAAGAATTGGTGGCAAAGGAACGGGCACTGGAAGCCGATCAGGAGCTGGAGGGAGTATTAAAAACATCTCTGGAGGCAAATGAAACTCCCCGCTATGACCGTTTGAAGGACCGCTACTTCGCTCTTCTAAAGAGAGCAGAGGAAGCCCGGGAAGAGGCGTACCGCCTTCTTGTTTCTGCGAGAGGTGAGTATGTGCGTAAGTATCCCAACCGGAACTTTTCACTGACTGCAGAGGATAATCAGGAATATGACCGCCTTCTGGAGATCATGGAGTGCGCAAATCTGGAAGAATATAAAAACATGGCAGCAGAACAGGCCAAGTCCGCAGTCCTTCATTTTAAAGACGACTTTATGTTTAAGATCCGAAGTGCCATTCGGGATGCGCTGCAGAGAAGGGATGAATTGAACCGGATTATCAACAGACTGGATTTCGGTAAGGACAAGTATCAGTTTGTTATCGGAAAGAACAAGGGTCCGGATGGCAGATACTATGACATGTTCATGGATGATTCTCTGGAAATCAACCCTTCCCAGCTGACGGATTCCCTGGATAATCAGATGAATCTTTTCACCATGGAACATGAAAATCAGTACGGGGAATTAATTAATGATCTGATTAATATCTTCATTCCGCCGGAAAATGCAACTCCGGAACAGATGGAAGAAGCAAAGAGGAATATGGATAAATATGCGGATTACCGAACCTATCTGACCTTTGACATGCAGCAGCTGATTCAGAATGAAGATGAGGTCATTAAGATCCGTTTAAGCAAGATGATTAAGAAGAATTCCGGCGGAGAAGGACAGAATCCCCTTTATGTTGCGCTTCTCGCCAGCTTTGCCCAGGCATACCGGATCAATGTACCTCAGAAGATTCAGAGAAACCCAACCATCCGCCTTGTAGTTCTTGACGAGGCATTTTCAAAGATGGATGGGGAAAAGGTGGCAAGCTGTATCGAGCTGATCCGCGGTCTTGGTTTCCAGGCTATTATCAGCGCCACCAATGATAAGATTCAGAATTATGTGGAAAATGTAGATAAGACCTTTGTTTTCGCAAACCCCAACAAGAAATCTATCTCCATACAGGAATTTGAGCGGGAGAGCTTTCCCCAGCTGATGAGGGAACTTGATGAGGAAGATGAGGATGCGAATGGCGTAGCAGGAGAATAGTCATTTGCCTGACTACATAATGAAAAAAACACCTTGCCCGGTTTTATCGCCGATGCAAGGTGTCTTTTTGTGTGACAGTAAAAAATAAACCCCCTGCTATGCAGGGGGAGGGCTGATCT
>WASS01000007.1:0-65768 GCA_009712635.1 Hungatella sp.
TTATTAGAATTTTCAGGGTTTTACATACTGTTCAATCTTCTGTTTTCAAAGTGCTGTTTGCATCTCGCAGAAACGCTTGTCTCTTCTCAATGCTGACGCAGAAGGAGGGATTTGAACCCTCGCGCCGCTACTAACGGCCTACTCCCTTTCCAGGGGAGCCCCTTCAGCCGCTTGGGTACTTCTGCAATTAGCTGATTTTTATAATTATTAGCGGCTAAAACCTGCCAACGGAGAGGGTGGGATTCGAACCCACGCGCCCTTGCGGACAAACGGTTTTCAAGACCGCCTCGTTATGACCACTTCGATACCTCTCCAAACGCGCTTTTACATTTTAATAGAAGTTTGTGTTTTTGTCAAGCACTTTTTTCTATTTTTTTCAAATCTCTTGGAGCTTTTTTCACTCAATTACCGTCTTCATCAGCGGCAACTTCGATAGTTTATCATTGTTTGTACCATCTGTCAACATATTTTTACATATTTTTCAAATATTTTTTAACCCATCTACAAATGCTCTAAAAGACGTTGCTTTGCCTGCTCAGCAGTGCTAAAGTTTTCTTCTATTCCTGTTATATAGTAGAGCGCATCCTGCCATACTTTTACTGAATAATCAATTGCAGGAATATCAGAAACGACGATCCGGAATCTTGCTTTGCCTGTGCTTCCCCGCAGATCCGATAAATACATGCAGCCTAATTCTGATGCAATTCGTTCCAGTAAACCCTCCCTGGTGCCTGTATCCGTTTCATTCCTGGTTTTTCCAGTTTCCATCTATTGTACCTTCTTTCCTACTTTTCATCTGACGAAACAGCTGATACTATCTAATAGCCATGTAATCCTAATAAAGGATTTCTTAGCCTGATCATACATTAAATACTCTATATAAATAATAATATTGTAATGAATGCAACATGTCAAGTGATGGAATGCATTATTTACTACACATATTTCATTTAATGCAATACTATGGAATCAGGAGGAGTTACCCATGTATATAGACTTCAATTTTTCCAAACGCCTCTCAGAGCTCAGAGCTCAAAAGGGTGTGTCCGCACGTGATATGAGTCTTTCTCTCGGACAGAATCCCACATATATCCATAAAATAGAAAATGGGCGGGCGCTTCCGTCCATGATGGGTTTCTTTTATATATGTGAGTATCTGGATATTGAACCAGCTGAATTCTTTTCCCGCGATGTAACCAGTCCTGCCAAAGTCAAAGAACTTATGGATGATGCACAGCATTTAAATCGAGAGCAGCTTGAGCACCTACATCTGATCGTTAAGGATCTATTAAAAACAGGTGGAAAAAAATAAAAAGGAAGCTGCTCCTACAGCATTCCTTTTATTTTTTTCCATATATTCTGTTAAGAAATACGCTGGCGATTTCCAAGTCCTCCGGTGTAGTTACCTTTATATTGGTATAATCGCCCTTTATTAACTTCACCTTTTCTTCTGTCATGGATTCTACCACCATAGCATCGTCAGTAACCCCTTTTTGAAAACATTCCGATTCCATCAGTCTTTGATATGCCTTAAAAACCAGATCATATCGGAATGCCTGAGGTGTCTGGATCTGCCAGAGGCTTGCACGATCCGGAGTTGATGCCGCATACCCATTTTCATCAGATATCTTAATGGTATCCTTAACAGGCATACCGATCACACAAGCTCCATATTTTATTGCCCCAGCTTTTGATGTATCAATAATTTCTTTGGTAACACAGGGTCTTGCCCCATCATGGATCAGAACGTAGGAGCAGTTCCTGACTGCTTTCAGTCCGGCATAAACGGAGTGATATCTCTCTTTTCCGCCTTCTGTCACGTCTGTTATCTTGCGAAATCCATAACGCTCCACAATCTCCGTCCTGCAGAAAGAAACTTCGCCAGGACCAGTTACCAGAACAACCTCATCTACAGAGCTTTCTTCAAAGGCTCTTAAGGTATGATAAAGAAGGGGTCTGCCGCATAGTTCCATGTACTGTTTGTGGATTGTACTTTCCATGCGGGAGCCTTTTCCTGCTGCCAGGACGACTGCTGCTGTTCTTTCCATAGTCCGGTTACCTCTCTCCCAGTTTCAGATTGGGAACTGCATTTAAATCCCAGCCAGCCCTGGCTCCGTTAATATATTCATAATAAGCCGCTGTTCCAATCATGGCAGCATTATCAGTACAATAAATAGGAGAAGGATAATAAAATTCAATTCCATTTTTCTCGCAGGCTTCTTTCATGCCTTTTCGAAGAGCAGAGTTAGACGCCACGCCACCTGCTATGGCAACTTTTTTAAAACCATATTCTTTTGCAGCATCGACGGTATGGGATACCAGAACATCAACCACTGCATTCTGGAATGATGCCAGAAGATCTGGTACATTGATTTCCTCTCCCATCATATTGGCATGATTAATGTGATTTAATACTGCTGACTTTAATCCGCTAAAGCTAAAATCGTATCTATTTCCGTCTACTTTTGCTCTCGGGAACTTTATTGCCAGTGGATTTCCTTCTTTTGCTGCCTTGTCAACTTTTGGTCCGCCAGGATATCCAAGTCCCACTGCCCTGGCAACCTTGTCAAATGCTTCGCCTGCCGCATCATCTCTGGTTCTTCCAAGTATCTCAAACTCTCCGTAATCCCTTACGATCACCAAATGTGTATGTCCGCCTGATACAATCAGACACATAAAAGGCGGTTCCAGGTCTGGATGCTCAATAAAATTAGCGGAAACATGACCTTCTATATGATGGACTCCGACTAATGGCTTGTTTGCCGCATAAGCCATTGCTTTTGCTTCAGCCACTCCCACTAAAAGTGCTCCCACAAGTCCGGGACCGTAGGTAACCCCGATGGCATCCATATTCTCAAGTGTAAGGCCAGACTCCAAAAGTGCGGACTCTATGACCTGGTTGATCTTTTCTATATGCTTTCTGGAAGCAATTTCGGGAACGACTCCGCCATATAAGGTATGAAGATCGATCTGGGAGGAAATTACATTGGACAATATCTCCCTTCCGTTCTTCACTACTGCTGCTGCCGTCTCGTCACAGGAACTTTCAATTGCAAGTATATAGACATCTTCTTCTGTATTATTTTTCTTCATCGCCATTCCCTCATTCCTCATCAAATTCCAGTTCCAGCGTCCAGGCATCTCTTGCTGCTTTTGCCCTGGGGAAAATCTCACGGACCTTGTCCATAAAATCTTCCGGTCTGGTTAAAGAGGGACTGTAATGGGTCAGCCACATCTGTCTTGGCTGAGCTTCTTTTGCAAGTCTGGCAGCCTCATAAAATGTCATATGGCGGTATTCCCTTGCCTTTGCCTCTTTTCCATCTTCGCCGTACATTCCTTCGCATATGAAAAGATCAGCATCCTTTGCATACTCAGCAATCACCGGTACGGGTCTGGTATCTGTACAGTAAGTCACCTTAAGGCCACGCCTGTCCGGCCCTAAAACAAGATCAGGCGTCAGAGTTTTACCATCATAATCGATGGTTTCTCCTTTTTGAAGACGACTCCAGAATTTTTGAGGTATCTCTGCCGCTTTGGCCCGGTCCACATCAAATCTTCCGGTTCTTGGAATAGAAATGGAATAACCATAGCAGACAACGTTATGATTGACGCGGTATGCATCAATTACGTAAGGCGCCATGGTTATCTGCTCTCTGTTTTCGGAGAGTTCAATGAATTTAAGTTCAAAAGGAAGCTCCGGCGCAATGGTACGAAGTGCTCCCACCACCCGCTCAAGCCCTTTTGGACCAATCAGAGTTAAGGGTTCTGTCCGCTCTGCATTTCCCATTGTCAAAAGAAGTCCGGGCAGACCGCTGATGTGGTCCGCATGATAATGGGTAAAGCAGATAATATCAATGGGTTTTGGGCTCCAGCCCTTTTCTTTTAATGCAATCTGAGTTCCTTCCCCGCAGTCAATCAAAAGATTACTGCCATCACACCGTGCCATCATAGCTGTCAGCCAGCGGTATGGCAGAGGCATCATGCCTCCGGTTCCCAGCAAACATATATCCAACATAGAATTTCCTCGCTTTTGTCTCATTCAGTGGGCAGAACAAAAAACTGCCACATAAAATCATAACACAAAGCAGAGGGAATTAGCAACTATAAATATTCCAGCTGTTCCTCTACCTCCACCGGTATCTTAAACTCAGATATCAGTGCATCGTAACAGGTTTCACATAAATCAAAATGATGGATCTCCCCATCTTTCTCTGAAAAGAAGTCCCATGCGTGATTGATGCTGATGACCCCTTCCCTGGCAATCCCTTCTGACACAATAATTTTTTTGCCGCAGCAGTTGCAAACAACTGTTTCTAGCTGACCGCCGTTTTTGTACTTTCTCATCTTACTCTCACCTTTCCTTTTACCGCCCATGCTTTTCTTTCCGGGCATAATGGTATGCCTGCAAGGCGTTCCTTTTTCACATTTTCCAGAGAAATCCCTTTTTCCCCCTCCCTGCACACCAGGATAGAAAAAAGGGCATCCTTACTGGATACCCCTACATTATAAACGGTGTTATGCCCTATTTTTAGTGGTAAATGTTTCAAATATGGTAACAGACCATAAGGACCGCATTTTCACTGGGATTGAGGTAGTAATGTTTTCTGATCCCCTCTTCCACAAATCCATAGGATTTATAAAGGTTTCTTGCCCTCTCATTACTTTCTCTTACCTCTAAAAATATGGATTTTACTTCTTTTTGTCTGGAATAAAAAACCATCTGGTCCATAAGTTTCTTGGAAAGGCCCCTCCCCCTCAGTTCAGGAAGGACTGCGATCCGAAGCAGCTCGCATTCATCTGCTATTGTCCGGAAAACACAGTATCCCGCTGCTGCTCCTTCTTCCCAAAGCACCAGCCAGGTATCAAGACTGCTTTCTAATCCCTTTTTAATCATCTCATAAGACCACGGATCGGAAAAGCACTGCATTTCAATTTCCAGTACACCTAAAACATCCTCCGGAGTCATCTCACGAATCATATTACTCTCCTTTTAATGCCTCTTCTCTTTCACGCTCTGCCTGAGGCTTTCGCAGATAATCGGGAGCATGCTCCGCTGCTGTTACTGTTTTACCCTCAAGGAACAGACGGGCTCCATAAGCTGCTACTGCACCTGCCCGCTGTCTGCTTAAATGCGCAGGTGCAAATTCAAAGGGAACCCTCATGAACTCTTCTATACTTTCTTTATATGCCGGTATACCGTCTCCTGAGAAAATCACACGTTCTCCCATGGAATTAAGCTCTTCAATTAAATCTCTGATATCCATGGCGCAGGATTCCTTCACGATGGAGAATCCGGTGCGGTTATCATAAATACCGGTATAGACCTGGTTTCTTCTGGCATCCATAATTGGGCATATAATAGAAGCGCAGCCGTAGAACTCATAGGCCATTGCATCGATTGTAGGAACAGAAATAAGCGGTTTTTCCAGCGCAAGTCCCAAACCCTTTCCTGTGGCAGAACCGATCCGAAGTCCGGTAAAGGAGCCTGGTCCTGCTGAAACTGCGATGGCATCAACGTTTTCCAGACTGACTCCTGTCATGGTTACAATCTCGTCAAGCATGGGGAGCAGTGTCTGGGAATGGGTCTTTTTAAAATTGACCGTGTATTCTGCAGTCAGTATGTCATCCGAAAGAAGGGCGACCGATGCAACAAGAGACGAACTTTCAATTCCTAATATGTTCATTTACATTCCCTCCACGGTGATTTTTCTGTAGTCAAATCCTTTTTCCAAATCTTTTTCAATGGTTACTGTAATAACCTGTTCTGGAAGAATCTCTTCGATCAGTCCGGACCATTCAATTAATGTGACACCTTCTCCGTAAAAGCAGTCTTCATAGCCAATCTCGTCCATTTCACTGACATCACCAATCCGGTAAACGTCAAAATGATAAAACGGAAGGCGTCCGTCGTCATATTGCTTTACTATGGTAAAGGTTGGACTATCCACCGGTTCTGTAATGCCAAGCCCGGCGGCAAATCCCTGGGTAAATACGGTTTTCCCCACACCCAGATCTCCATTTAAGCAAAATATGGTGGAAGGAGCCGCTTCTTCTCCCAGTTTTTTTCCTAATTCAAAGGTATCTTCTGGTTTCCAGCTTTCTATTACCATCATTTATATCCTCTTTCGCCTCTCCGGAGGCAGATTTTCTTTCATTAATGCCGTTATTTCCGGCGCTTTCTCGCCTGCAACAGAATCCGGAAGCAGATAGGCATGAATCCGGTCCATATAAATAATCAGCAGTTTGCCGACTCGTTTTACCACCATCACATCTTCCCATAATAATTCCAGCTTCTCCTGCCCCTGGGTTACCACAATTCCTTCTGCTGAAAAAGAAAGGGTCATACCATCACGGATGGCAGATTTTTTTGCCTGTCTTGCTGCCTTCGTATAGAGGACGAAAGGCTGCCAGACCGTGAACATCAGCGCACAGACAAGAATGAGAATCCTGTATGGACGGGATGAGGTCGTCCAGGTTGCAATGAGTACGTAAAGAGCAGCGGCACTGAAAAGAAAACTGAAAATCCCCTGAAAACCCCGGTATGAATGGTACATGGAAAATCTCCAGAGATCTTTTGCAGTCAGTCTCACATCTAATATAAGCGGATTTTTCTGTTCCACATTTTCCTCCTTTTATACAGCAATTCACTGTATCTGCTTAGAATTTCATGGTAAGAGCGATTCTCTTTTTAGGAACATCTACGCTTATTACCTTTACCTCAACGATATCTCCTACGCTGACGGCTTCTAAAGGATGTTTAATAAATTTGTCCGATATCTGGGAAATGTGAACCAGACCATCCTGGTGAACTCCAATATCCACAAACGCACCGAAGTCAATTACGTTTCGAACCGTTCCCTTTAAAACCATCCCGGGCTGTAAATCCTTCATCTCCATAACATCCGTACGCAATATGGGTTTCGGCATCTCATCACGGGGATCTCTTGCCGGCTTTTCCAGTTCCTTAACAATATCCCGAAGGGTGATTTCACCAATTTCTAATTCTTCAGCCAGCTCTTTATAGTTATGAATCTTTTTACTGATTCCGTTTAATCCCCCGTTCATCAGCTCTTTTGCCTCATATCCCAATTTCTTCAGCAGCTTTTTAGCCGCATCGTAGGACTCCGGATGAACGCTGGTTAGATCAAGAGGATTCTTTCCTCCCTGGATTCTCATGAAGCCGGCACATTGTTCGAATGCTTTTGGTCCAAGCTTTGCAACCTTTAACAGCTGGCTCCTGCTTTCAAACGCACCGTTCTCCTCCCGGTAAACCACAATATTCTTTGCTATGGGCTTTGAAATACCGGATATATATTCCAGAAGAGAAGCAGATGCCGTATTTAAATCAACGCCTACTTTATTTACGCTGTCTTCCACAACTCCCTGTAATGCTTCACTTAAATGCTTCTGGTTCATATCGTGCTGGTACTGGCCCACACCAATGGACTTGGGATCAATCTTTACCAGCTCTGCAAGAGGATCCTGCAGTCTTCTGGCTATGGAGGCTGCACTTCTCTGGCCTACATCAAAATTAGGGAATTCCTCTGTTGCCAGCTTGCTGGCAGAATAAACAGAAGCTCCTGCTTCATTTACGATAATATACTGAACCGGCTCCGGGATTTCTTTTAACAATTCTACGATAATGGCCTCAGATTCTCTTGAGGCAGTTCCATTTCCCACAGAAATCAGGGAAATTCCGTATTTCTTAATCAGCCTTTTTAAAACAGTCTTAGCTTCTTCCACTTTATTTTGAGGTGCAGTGGGATAGATTACAACGGTATCCAGCACTTTTCCTGTTTCATCCACTACCGCCAGCTTACATCCGGTACGAAAAGCCGGATCCCAGCCAAGAACCACTCTTCCTACAATGGGAGGCTGCATAAGAAGCTGCTCTAAATTTTTGCCAAATACACGGATTGCTCCATTCTCCGCTGTTTCCGTTAAATCGCTGCGGATCTCACGCTCAATTGCCGGTGCGATAAGACGGTCGTAACTGTCTTTGATTACTTCCTTTAATATGGGAGAAGTAACAGGATTGTCCCCAATGATTACCTGCTTTTCCAGAAAACGAAGAATCACTTCTTCCGGTGCCGCCACCTTCACAGTAAGAACCTTTTCCTTTTCGCCTCTGTTAATAGCAAGAATCCGGTGTCCTGCTGCCTTCTTTAAAGGTTCTTCATAATTATAATACATTTCATATACAGACTCTGCTTCCTCATCCTTGGCAGAAGATAAAAGGCTTCCCTGGTTCATGGTTGCATTACGGATATAAGTGCGGTACTCTGCCTGATCGGAAATCCGCTCTGCCAGAATATCCTTTGCTCCGTCAATTGCTTCCTGGGCAGTGGCCACTCCTTTTTCTTCCGAAACATAGTCCGATGCAGATTCCAGAAGCGGGGTCTTGGTCATCTGAAGGATAATGAGATCTGCTAATGGTTCTAATCCTTTTTCTTTGGCGATGGTGGCTCTTGTCCGCCTTTTCTGCTTATATGGGCGGTATAAATCTTCCACTGCAACCAGCGTCTGGGCTTCCAGAATCTTCTTTTCCAGTTCCGGTGTCAGCTTCTCCTGTTCTCTGATGGATGAAAGTACCTGTTCTTTCCGCTCCTCTAAATTCCTTAAATAACGCAGCCTTTCATCTAGATTACGCAGAACTTCGTCATTTAAAGAGCCGGTTACCTCTTTTCGGTATCTGGCTATAAAAGGAATGGTATTCCCCTCATCAATAAGTCTGATTGTCTCTTCCACCTGATTTCTGGAAATGGAAAGTTCTTCCTGTAAAATCTTTATTATATCCATGCTGTACCTCTTATTTTTCATAGTTGGTTCAATTCAACTATTATAATTCATCATTCCCCGTTATGCAATACCCGTCTGGACACAGCGGTCTTTTCGTGCTACAATCATAAAATACAGATTCAGTTCAGGAAAATCCTGGATGACTTCTGTACTATACACATACGAGGTAAACACCAATGGGAGAAAATTATAACAGCAATAAAGGAATGCTTCCGCAAACTCCGAATACAGGTTCATTCCTGGCATTCTGGTCTGTCCTTTTAGGCGGCCTGGGACTGCTGACAGACTGCCTTCCCTTATTCAGTATCTGGAATCTGCCGGCAGGTCTGATTTTTGGTCTTACAGGCATTGCTCTTGCTATATTATCAAAAAAAGGAAAGCCCTTCAGCCACCAGGCACAGCTTGGACTGATCCTTTCCATTATATCTGCTGTCTGTGGCCTGTTACTGGCATTGTTCATTATATTTGTCTATGACGTCATGGATACCAACACCCCTTTAGGGCTGTATTTCAGACAGGTATTTGAAGCCACCACCCAGGCACTGATGCCCACGGGCGGCGTAGGCAGATAAATTATTATAATGGTGGTAAAAGATCAATCCCTTTCACCACCAGCATATAGTTCTTGAAGATCCAGTTTATCACTACAATTGCAGCTCCAATAAGAATAAGTATCCGTTCCCTTTTTTTATGGTCCAACGGGTGCTTTCTTTTTTTTGATAAAAACCGGATGATACCCTCAGCCAGAACAGCGATAACAGTATAAAGGACCAGCGGATGATACTGAACGCTCATCCGCAGGTCCCCCTGTAACAAAGTCCGCACTGCTCTCGTTCCCCCGCAGCCGGGGCAGTAGAGCCCGGTAAGGGAATGAAAGATACAGACGGATCCTATTTTCCAAATTTTTTCTAACCAGATCATTCGTTCCACCTTCGTTTAATCTGCAAGATCAAAGGCATCGTGAACCGTTCTCATGGCGCGGTTAACGTCCTCTTCATGAATGAGGACCGTAATCCTTATTTCAGATGTTGCAATCATCTTGATGTTAATATTGGCATTGTAAAGTGCTTCAAACATCTTTGCAGCAACTCCTGGATTACTGGTCATCCCTGCGCCGATGATAGAAAGCTTTGCCACATCCTCTTCACTGGTTACATTCTGGGCTGTAATCCCATCCTTGTGTTCGTTTAAAAGATCCATGGTTTCTTTTAAATCCTGCTTCGCCACCGTAAAGGAGATGTCTTTTCTTTCTTCTCTGCCAATGGACTGGATAATGATATCAACGTTAATGTTGTGTTTTGCCAGAAGATTAAATATTTTAAATGCGACTCCAGGCTCATTCTTAACCCCGATTACGGAAATACGGGCTACATTTTTATCTGCGGCAACTCCGCTCACCAGCATTCTTTCCAATTTTGTTTCCTCCTTGACGATGGTACCTTCTTCTCTGTTCAGACTTGATCGTACAACCAGCTGTACTCCATAGCGTTTCGCCATCTCTACCGAACGGTTGTGAAGCACTTTGGCTCCCAGAGAAGCAAACTCAAGCATCTCATCGTAAGAAACCTCCAATAGCTTTCTGGCATCGGGAACAATACGCGGATCTGCTGTGTAAACTCCGTCCACATCTGTGTAAATCTCACAAGCATCGGCGTGTAGTGCGGCAGCCAGAGCCACAGCCGTGGTATCTGATCCTCCTCTTCCAAGAGTTGTCAGATCATCATATTTATTAATACCCTGAAAACCTGTGATAATAACGATTTTCTTCGCTTCCAGTTCATGCTGGATCCGTTCCGTATCAATTTTCTTTAATTTAGCCATTCCATAAGCGGAAGAGGTATGCATCGCTACCTGTGACGCGTTTAACGATACAGACGGTACGCCGAGAGCATTCATTGCCATGGACATCAGTGCCACGCTCACCTGCTCTCCAGTTGCCAGAAGCATATCCAGCTCTCTCTTTGGAGGATTGGGGTTTATCTCATGAGCTTTGGCGATCAAACCGTCTGTTGTCTTTCCCATAGCAGATAAAACCACAACTACCTGATTGCCTTTTTCATAATCCTCAATACAGCGTTTTGCTACATTGAATATTCTTTCTTTGTCTGCGACGGAGCTACCGCCAAATTTTTTAACAACTAACATTGATGCCTCCTGGCGAAAATTAAATTTCTGCGCGGATGCGCTGTCTGATTCCTGACAGCTTTTTCGCTCTTAAACGGTATTCCTCCTCAGTCATAACCTCTGTCATGACTGCAAATTCATCCATGTGGTCCAGTTCAGTTACTTCTACCTTTCCAAAAGCAGCCTCTGCTTCAGCAAGCCGCTTTGCAGCAATTCCCTTGATTCTTACAAAATACCGGAAGGAAACACTGTCCATGGCAGAGATGTTAAGGCGATTTCCATCCCAGCCCATCTTCACATGATGACCCGGGTTTTTAAGGGCTTCAATAATATCTGCTACAACTGCACTGGCCGTCGGAAGTTTTCCTGCTCCGCTTCCATAAAACATGGAAGTACCCAGCATATTTCCCTTTACCAGTATGCCGTTGTATACGTCGTTTACAGAATACAGTGGATGATCCTTTCCTATCATAACCGGAGCTACAAACGCATGAACTCCCTGATCACTGATTCTGCTGGATCCAAATAATTTGACAGAAGTTCCAAGAGCGTCGGCATAACGGAAATCTACATCCGTTATATTAGTAATCCCTTCTGTATAAATATGCTCGTAATTCACTTCGTGTCCCGAAGCCAGAGCAGTTAATATGGCAATTTTCCTGCAGGTATCATGTCCTTCCACATCTGCCTCCGGATTGCGCTCCGCATATCCCAGTTCCTGGGCTTTGCTCAGTGCCTCTTCAAAAGTCTCTCCGGCTTTGTCCATTTTAGTCAGTATGTAGTTGGTTGTACCATTTAGTATACCGGTTATTTCTTCAATTTTCTCACCGGCCAGTGAAGTATACAAAGGACGGATTATGGGAATACCGCCTCCAACGCTTGCCTCAAAGAGAAAGTTTACCTGATTCTCTTCTGCTATTTTTAAAAGTTCCGTTCCATATGCTGCTACCAGCGCCTTGTTGGAGGTAGCCACATGCTTGCCTGCCTGAAGGCTTGCTTTCACAAAAGGATAAGCCGGGTTTAAACCTCCCATGGTTTCAATTACCATGGATACCTCCGGATCCCTTTCTATGACGGAAAAATCATGAACAATTTTTTTTTCAATTGGTGTACCGGGGAATTCTCTTAAATCGAGAATATATTTTACATTCACCGTTTCACCGGTCTGTCTGGCAATTATATCTTTGTTCTGTTCCAGAATTTCAACAACTCCTGATCCGATGGTACCATAGCCCATAACTGCAACATTCATCATATTCTCACTCCCTGGCTAAAATTTTTACGTAGTGAACTCCATCCTTTTCTTCCATATCCTCAACCATCTTTGAAACATTGCCTGTTGTCTCAAGAACCTCAACGCTCAATGTGAGGGTGGCAACGCCATTGACCGGAATACTCTGATGAATGGTTAATATATTCGCGCGGTACACAGCTACCACATGAAGCAAATCCGAAAGAAGACCAGGTTCGTCATCCATCTGCATAACCAGTGTGATGGTCTTTCCCTTGGCATTGTCATAAAACGGAAAGATATCATCTTTGTATTTGTAAAAGGAACTTCGGCTGATTCCAACCCGGTCAGTTGCCTCCTGTACGGTGATAACCCGTTCCGACTCTAATAATTTTTTTGCCTCAACAACTTTCAGCAATACTTCAGGTACAGCTTTCTGCTTTACCACAAAATATTTACTTTTATCTTCCATAAAAAAATATCTTCCCTTCTGTGTCCGCATCGGAAATACATCTGTGCTCATAGGGAAGATATTATCATATTTGTGCATGGTATGCAACTATTTTTGAGTTTATTTTATTCGGTATTTAAAAAAATGCATGAAAAAACTAGATTTCTGCAGAATCCTCACCAGCTTTTGCTCCGGTACTCAGCCATCGCAGATAGGCGTACATAAACTGATCCAACGCTCCGTCAAGGACACTGTTTACATTCCCTGTCTCGGAATTGGTCCTGTGGTCTTTCACCATGGTATAGGGCTGCAGCACATAGGAACGAATCTGGTTTCCCCAGCCGATCTCCGTCACATCTCCACGGATTCCGGACAGTTTTTCCGCATTCTCCTGCTGCTTTAACATATAAAGCTTTGCTTTTAACATCTGCATCGCCTTATCCTTATTCTGGAACTGAGACCGTTCATTTTGGCACTGCACGACTATTCCTGTAGGAAGGTGAGTGATTCGAATGGCAGATGAGGTTTTATTGATATGCTGTCCGCCTGCTCCGCTGGAGCGGTAAGTATCAATTCTTAAATCCTCATCGTTAATATCCACATCAAGGTCCTCTTCAATATCCGGCATAACATCGCAGGACACAAAGGAAGTCTGACGCTTTCCAGCCGCATTAAACGGAGAAATACGTACCAGACGGTGAACCCCTTTTTCTGACTTTAAATAGCCAAACGCATTGACACCATTGATCTGTATGGTTACGGATTTAATTCCAGCTTCATCACCGTCAAGATAATCAAGCACTTCTGTCTGAAATCCCTTTTTCTCCGCCCAGCGGCAGAACATGCGGTAAAGCATGCTGCACCAGTCGCAGGATTCGGTTCCGCCAGCACCGGCATTCAGTTTTAATATGGCGTTGTGGCTGTCATATTCACCGGAAAGCAGCGTATTAATACGCATCTCTTCCAGATTTTCTTTCAATTCAGCAAGCATCTGGGCTATTTCCGGAATCAGGGAGGCATCGTTTTCTTCGTTGCCCATCTGGATCATCACCCCGATGTCTTCATACTGCTGTTCTAATTCTTTGTAGCCTTGTACGGTATCTTTCAAATTCTTTGCAAGCTGGACGATCTTACCTGACTTTTCCGGATCTTCCCAGAAGCCTGGCTCTTCCATAGACTTGTCTAACTCATCGATTCGCTTTAACTTGTTATCCAAGTCAAAGTGAATCCCTCACTTCCACTAATGGTTTTTCATACGATGATAATTCGTATTTGTACTGATCTAACTCTACCACTGTGTCACCCACTTTCGTTTTTTAATTTATAAATACAAAATTGGGGTCTGTTCCCGTAAAAGGGAGCGGACTCCAATCTCATAAAAATACTATACTAGTTTGCGTCCGCAGCACTGCTTATACTTTTTGCCGGAACCGCATGGACATGGATCATTGGGATAGACCTTATTATCAGCCTTTTTCACCGGTGCTTTCACCGAACTGTCATCCTTATTGGTTCCTGTCACTTTGGCAGCCGGTTCACGTTCCACCTTCTGCTCAACTCTGATGTGGAAGAGGATACGTACGGTATCTTCCCGGATGGCTGCTGTCATCTCATCAAACATCTGATAGCCGCTCATCTTATATTCCACAAGAGGATCTCTTTGGCCATAAGCCTGAAGACCGATACCCTGGCGCAGCTGGTCCATATCGTCAATATGGGACATCCATTTATTATCAATAACCTTCAAGAGAATCACCCGCTCGATTTCACGGATCTGCTCTCCCTCAGGGAACTCTGCCTCTTTGGTTTCATAAAGCTTAATGGCTTCTTCTTTCAGCATATGCTTCAGCTCATTTTTTCTCACCTTTTTGTCTTCCGGAATGGTGATTGGCTGAAGAGGAATCACTGGCAGAAGCAGGGTATTTAATTCATTTAAATCCCATTCTTCCGGAGTCTGTTCGTCACTGATAGACAGATCCACCGCATTCTCCACAATATCAGTAACCATCTTTAAGACAACGTCACGCATGTTGTCTCCGTCAAGAACTTTTCTTCTTTCTGCGTAAATGACTTCACGCTGCTCGTTCATGACTTCATCATATTTTAAAAGATTCTCACGGATACCATAGTTGTTGGTCTCGATCTTCATCTGCGCTTTTTCGATGGCATTGGAAAGCATCTTATGCTCAATCTGCTCGCCTTCCGGTACACCAAGTGCATTAAACATTCCTACAAGACGTTCGGAACCAAACAGACGCATTAAATCATCTTCCAGAGAGATATAGAATCTGGACTCACCCGGATCTCCCTGACGGCCGGAACGACCACGCAGCTGGTTATCAATACGGCGTGACTCATGACGCTCTGTACCGATGATCTTAAGACCTCCGGCAGCTTTGGATTCATCATCAAGCTTAATATCCGTTCCACGGCCTGCCATGTTGGTCGCAATGGTAACCGCTTTATGCACACCAGCGTCAGCAACGATCTCCGCCTCAAGCTCGTGATACTTTGCATTTAAGACTTTATGAGGAATGCCTCTGCGTTTTAACATACCGCTTAACATCTCAGATGTATCAATGGTTATGGTACCAACCAGTACTGGCTGACCCTTTTCATAAGCAGCTGCCACTTCGTCGCATACTGCTTCAAATTTTTCTTTCTTCGTCTTATAAACCGCATCTTCCTGGTCAATACGGGCAATGGGACGGTTTGTGGGAATTGAAATGGCATCCATTCCATAGGTATTTCTGAATTCCTTCTCCTCTGTAAGAGCAGTACCCGTCATACCTGCTTTTTTGTTGTATTTATTAAAGAAGTTCTGGAACGTGATGGTCGCAAGAGTTTTGCTCTCTCTGCGGACATTCACATGCTCTTTTGCTTCAATTGCCTGGTGAAGACCGTCGGAATACCGTCTGCCCGGCATAATACGTCCTGTAAATTCATCTACAATGAGAACCTCATCATCTTTTACCACATAATCCTTATCCCGGAACATCAGATAATTGGCACGGAGAGCCAGAATGATGTTATGCTGGATCTCTAAGTTCTGCGGGTCTGACAGGTTCTCGATGTGGAAGAACTGCTCTACTTTTTCCACACCCTGCTCTGTTAAGTTGACAACCTTATCCTTTTCATCCACAATAAAATCACCGGTCTCAGTGATTTCTTCTCCCATAATGGCACCCATCTTGGAAAACTCGCCGGAAGCTTCGCCTTTTTCTAACTGGCGTGCAAGAATATCGCAGACTTCATAGAGCTTTGTGGATTTGCCGCTCTGTCCGGAAATGATAAGAGGTGTTCTGGCCTCATCAATTAAAACAGAGTCAACCTCATCAATAATACAGAAATCTAAATTTCTTAAAACCATCTGCTCTTTATAGATGGCCATGTTATCTCTTAAATAATCAAAACCAAGCTCATTGTTGGTTACATAGGTAATATCGCAGTTATAAGCATCACGTCTCTCATCTGAGCTCATGTCGTTTAATACAACGCCCACTGTCATTCCAAGGAATTCATGGATTCTTCCCATCCACTCCGCATCACGCTTTGCCAGGTAGTCGTTAACGGTTACAATCTGTACTCCGTTCCCTGCCAGCGCATTTAAATAAGCGGGACATGTGGACACAAGAGTTTTACCTTCACCAGTTCTCATCTCCGCAATACGTCCCTGGTGTAATACCACGCCACCAATTAACTGCACACGGAAATGTTCCATATTAAGAACTCGCCTTCCGGCTTCTCTTACAGTTGCGAACGCTTCAGGCAAGATATCATCAAGAGTTTCTCCTGCTGCCAGTCTTTCCTTAAAAAGCTTCGTGTTGTTTTTTAATTCCTCATCCGTAAGTGCAACCATGGTCGGGCGCAGAGATTCTATTTTATCCACAATGGGATTAATGATTTTCAATTCTCTTTCACTATGAGTTCCAAATATTTTTTGAACCAAGTTCATGATTTATTCTCCTACTCTATCTTTCAATATACACCGTACAATCCTGTATATTGTAGCACTAACCTGCCTTTAATTCAACGAATTCATAAAAAATTAACATTCTGGTAATAATCTGACCTTTTATTGCCAGGTACTGCCATTTTCTTCGGCAACCTCCAGCAAATTCAAGTGAAAATTATGGTTAACCTGACACATTGCACAAAAAATTTGTTCGATTCCCGACTTTTCCACATTATCCACATTGGATTGTGTATTTTTCCCCCATTTTTATCCCCACCTACAACCCTCGAATTTGCGAAATAAATCAGTTATACACCGAGTTATCCACATTATCCACATTTATTCTCCACATAATACCAGCATTCCCATCACAATGACAAATACGTTAATTTTTGTATACTTGTCATAAAATTTTCTTTTTCGACGAAAAAATCCATTTTTCCCTTGACTTTTTTTTAACCTTATCTATAGTTTTTCAATAATTTGATAAAATATAAGAAGAGTCTTTTTACAAAATCTTTTCTTAAATTATCTTAATACTTTACATCATTATTGAATTATTCTAATAAATATGCTATACTATACCTATCTCAAGAAAAAGGAGCTGATGACTTATGCGTTTTACAATTACAGGAAGAAATATTGAGGTGACAGCAGGGTTACGGGAGGCAGTTGAGGACAAGCTTGGAAAACTGGACCGTTTTTTCGCACCTGCTACAGAGGCAACAGTAAGACTCAGCGTGCAGAAGGATATTCAGAAAATTGAAGTTACTATTCCAGTGAAAGGACATATAATTCGAGCCGAAGAATCAAGTAATGATATGTACGTTTCCATCGATCTGGTAGAAGAGATCCTGGAACGCCAGTTGAAAAAATATAAAAACAAGTTAATCGACAAAAAATTAAACGCTCCCTCCTTTTCAACAGCATTTTTGGAATATGAAAGTGCAGTCGATGACGATGTGGAAATTGTCAAAACAAAGAAGTTTGCTGTAAAACCTATGGATCCGGAAGAAGCCTGTGTACAGATGGAACTTCTTGGACACAGCTTTTATGTATTCCTCAATGGAGATACCGATGAAGTAAATGTGGTATATAAAAGAAAGGGCGGCACTTACGGATTGATTGAACCGGAATTATTATAGGTAACTATTTATATATAAAAAATGCCTCAGGCCTTAAAAAGCCTGAGGCATTTTTTATTTACTATTTTAAAAGAAGATTTCCCCATCGGGCAGTTGACTGCCAGGAATTATCAGAATCATCATTAAATTTAGCTACGCTGATTCTCTCTCCCCGCTCATTGCTGTCATTGATCTGAACATCAAATCCCATAACTTTCCCTTTTTCAGCTGTGGTGGTAAGTGGAATCTTTGCTTCTACAAGATATCCATCTTCCGTTACTTTCACTGATGACTGGAACCCTTCTCTTTTTCCATTGCTTCCAAACGTCACCATGTTTTTACAGGAAACGCGAAACTGCCCGTCGTCTTCCTGATAATAGTAGGATTTGTCATTGTTTTCATCTAAGAACAGTTCCACAGAATCCTGCTCATAAGCATTTTTATTATCAGTATTTAAGGTTTTATCTTTAACACGGACAAGAACATAAATATTTTTTTCATCCCAAAGTGTTTTTACGGTACCAGTTGCGCCCTGCCAGGCCATTGTCATAATATGTACCGGTTCTTCCTTAGCCTGATTCCAAATTTCATCCACTGTTCCATCAATAACTGGCGTACCTTTTACTGCGTTTATGGTGTTTGGCTCTGGAATCTCTTTCAGAGGATGTTTATTTAAATATCCGTCAGGATCTGCAACTGCATAATAAGCTTCTTTGGCTTTGTAATCTCCGTCAAATAAACAGGGGAAACTGGAGCTTCTCCAGCTTCTTGTATCCGTATAGCCCCAAAATGTCACTCTTTCAATGACATCCGAATATTGATTATAAAGTCTGAAAAGCTGGGCATACGTCTGCGCCTGAGCGATCTCCTCTTCCTTGGTAAGCCCGGTTTCCTTCGCCTTACTGACTACTACATCAAGCTCTGTTATTGAAATTTCAGCCCCGGTCTTTTTAAACAGTTCCAGGGAATGTTCTACCGTAGCCACAGGCAGCGTGGTACTGTAGTGCGCCTGCATACCGATTCCGTCAATGGGTATACCTTTTTTCTTTAAATCAGTATACATAGCGGCTGCTATTTCGGCTTTGTTGTTATCATTTAAATTGTAATCGTTATAATATAATTTTGCATTGGGATCTGCCTCATGGGCAAACTGAAAAGCCAGTTCTATGTAATCAGTTCCAATATTTCTTAGCCATGGAGTATCCCGTAAACAGGATTTCCAGTTTCCGTCTGCTGGAAGTCTGGCTCCATCCTGAATGGCTTCGTTTACCACATCCCAGGATAAAAGTTTTCCACTGTAATGTCCTGCAACATTTGAAATGTGATCTCTCAGTCTGCCAATTGCTTCTTCCCGTCCGCATGCCGCATTCATCCAGTCAGGAGTCTGACTATGCCATGCCAGTGTATGCCCCACCGTCTTTAAACCGTTCTCCTGGCAGAATCCGGTCATGGCATCTGCCGAATCAAAAGTAAATACGCCTTTTTGCAGCTGCATGGCATCTGGTTTCATCATATTTTCCGGTGTAACCACATTGAAATGATGAAGTACCATATCTCTATCCGCTCCCGTAAGGTTAATGCTGTTATAAATGTTTCCAATCAGGAATTTCCCCTTATAAATATCCTTTAAGGGAGTGAGATTTTCTATATGAACTTCTTTCTTCTCCTGATCTTTCGTAGCCTGTTCGTCTGCCAGAGACATTCCCATTGTCATATTAAGACAGACCAGAATACTCACACAGACCGCCCCGGTTTTCCCCAGTAATCTTTTCATCTCTTATTTTCCCTCCTATTATTTTGCCGCAAACAATTGCGTCTTACTAACAATTCTATCAATTAAGGCGTATTTCACAACCGGATGAATCTTATAAAAAAACATGGTTAATTATATGGTTAAATTTTTTGCCTGACATATCAATTCAATCTGACTGCATTTCATCACATTCCACTTGAATTTTTTAACCGTCAAAGGTATTCTTAATGTGGCTTTTTATACTATTTGATACTGAGGTACTGATTTTGATTAATATTGCTGTATGTGATGATAATGACAATATGATACTTGAGTTAAAAAACAGGATATTCGATTATATGAGTGAAACCAGTTATAAAGCCGAGGTTCATTCATTTTCCTGTGCTGAGGACCTGCTTAAAAGCGATGAATTCTATGATATTATTTTTCTGGACATACAGATGGAAAATATAACTGGTATGGAAGCAGCAAAACAGATCAGGCAGTCCGGTTTGGAAAGCTTTCTTATATTTGTTACTATCCTGAAAGAATATGTCTATGATGCCTTTTCCGTAGAAGCTTCGGATTATCTGTTAAAGCCCTTAGACACTCAGCGCTTTCAATCTACAATGGCCCGCGTTCTTCAGCATGTTCAGGATAAAAAAACAGCCGTTTTAACCATTCAGAAAGGAGCCTGGTGTAAATCAATTCCATTCTCGGATATTTTATACTGCGAAGCAATTAACAGAAAAATCTTCGTTCATACAAAGCAGGAAATTATCGACTACTATTTTAAGATTAATTCACTGGAAAATCAGCTGGAACCTGATTTCTTCTGCTGCCACCGCAGCTATCTTGTTAACCTTAAGGCCGTCTGCGGATATGAAAATGGCCAGGCAAAACTGGTCAACGGGGAGAGCATACCGGTTTCAAGACTACGTATGCAGGCGTTCATGGAAGCAATGTTAAACTATATGAAGAAAGGAGACAGATAGATGCCATTTACGGAACTGTTTAACAGCTGGTTTGATTTTATTTACTTTTTTTGCATTTTAAATGCCTGTCTTGCCTGTATAGAAGTCTGGTTTTTCAGCAGATTCTCAAATAAGAAAGTAAAATGGTATTATTTTGCTTCTTACATACTGATCATATACCTGTTGGCTTCTATGGAAATATCCATACGAGCTGCATTTCCTCTATCTACCCTTATGGAACTGGGAGCACTTTTTTTATTCGGCTGGCTGGCTTTAAAATGTGCACCGGCAATATCCGCAACTGTAGCCATACTTGCCATCTGCATTATGCAAGTTGTTAACGGCATATTTCAGTCATTGTTAAGCCTCCTCTTAACAGTCCTTTTTCCCTATACAATGGTTCTTACAACAATAAGCGGTCTGTTGGTGATGATAACTGTTTTTTTCTCCTATCGCCTTGTCCTGACATGGCTGAAAGACAGAAAAGTTCCCATGCTGCCATATATCCTGATACTGATGCTGCCAATCCTCTTTGTGCTTTTGGTTATGCAGTATGTTTTTTCAATATATGGAAATACAGTTACAGTCAGTGCTGACGGAACCAGAATTTCTCCTGAGGTAAATGACTGGACCATGCTGATCATTCAGATAGCAGCCTATCTATGCCTGTTTGCAGTTCTTTTTGCTTATAAAGAATTACTGAAAGGTTTCGCTCTTCAGATGCGCAATACGCTTCTGGAACAGCAGGTAAATGCTCAGGCCAACTCGGTCCAGGAAATGCAGATGCGATATGAAATGACAAGAACGTTCCGGCATGACTTAAATGGGCACTGGACCGTTCTTGGTGGCTTTTTAAAAACAGGAGAAGCAGATAAAGCATTGGAATATCTTGGAAAGCTGACCACTATGTCCGATCAGCTTTCCTTTCCATGCCAGACAGGAAATGCGGTATTAAATATCCTGTTAACAAATAAATTGGGAATTGCGCATCAAAAGGGAATCGATGTTGACTGCACCGTGAAAATTCCTGACAACTGTATGCTCGATGATATGGATTTGTGCATCCTATTCTCCAATGCGGTAGATAATGCTGTTAAAGCCTGTATTGCAGGAAATCAAACCGGTCCATTTCTAACTCTGAAAACAATTCAGAAAGGCGACTTTTTTATGATAAACATCAAAAACAGCCGTTCTGACGTTTTTTTGCCCGTCAGTGGTACTGGAATCGGACTTCAGAGTATAAAAGCGGTTGCCGAGAAATACCATGGTACAGTTCAAATTGAAAAAACTCCCAAAACATTTCGATTAACCGTACTTTTTCTCATTCCACAACACTCAGACAGCATCTCAATGCATCTCACTTGAATCTCCATGATATCCCTTATATATTCATAGTATCTCAGAAAAAAAGGAGGCATTAAGATGAATATCAGTAGCATAGGGATATCCCCACCACAATTCCCGTCTGAAACAGACCCTGTTACACGGCCAGAACAGGACAATACCGACGATATTGAACAGCAGATAAAAACCCTGGATAAGGAAAAGGGGAAACTGGAGGGGCAGCGGGATAAAGAAAGAAATCCTTTCGCTTTGCAGCAAAGTGAGAAATACAAAGAGCTGGAAAAGAGGATCAAGGAATTAGACAAGCAGATACAGCAATTAAAAGCAGAGGCTACATCCTCGCAGAAAAAAGCAGGAAGCCAAAACAAGGAAGCAGTTTCTTCCAGAAATCCTTTTGATACTTATGAATCTGAAAAACAGGAATCTAACGGTTAGCAAAAATCCTCCGATAAAGGCAATACATACCCTTATCGGAGGATTTATTTGAATCAGTTTTATTTTCCGTATCTTGTCAGATAACGTTCTACACTTGTAATTGCATTTGCTCCGTCTGAAACTGCCGTGGATACCTGTCTTAACTGTTTGGTCCGAACATCACCTGCAGCAAAAATACCGGGAACATTGGTCTCGCAGTCCTCTCCTGCCTTGATGTAACCATGATCCATTTCCACAAGGTTATCAAAGGCTTCGCTCTGTGGATTAATTCCAACTGCAATAAACACGCCGTCAACGGAAAGTTTGTTTGTTTCTTCCGTTTTTGAATTCTTTATGGTAAGAGACTCAACCTGGTCTCCGCCTTCTATTTCTTCGACCACGGTATCCCAGATGATCTCCACATTCTCCTGATTAAACAACTGTGTCTGCAGTGTCTTTGCTCCACGCAGTTCATCTCTTCTGTGAATTAAGTACACCTTCTTGCACATTCTGGAAAGGAATATGGCGTCTTCAATTGCCACATCGCCTCCGCCTACAACGGCGGCTACCTTGTTTCGGAAAAATGCTCCGTCACAGGTTGCACAATAGGAAACACCCATTCCGGTCAGTTCTTTCTCTCCAACGACGCTGAGCTTTCTATACAGAGCACCAGTTGCGATAATGACCGATTTAGTCACATAGGATTGTTCCTGACCTACAACGGTGAATTCTCCGTCTGCTGCCTCAATCCGAAGCACTTCGTCCGTAACAAAATCTGCTCCCAGCTTTTCTGCATGATCCCGAAATTTCATACCCAGGTCAAATCCGTTAATTCCGGGAAGCCCCGGATAATTATCGACTTCGTAGGTATTGAGAATCTGGCCGCCACTGGCGACTTCTTTTTCAATCACTACCATCTTTAGCTCAGCTCTTTTTCCATATACTGCAGCAGTAAGACCTGCCGGACCTGACCCTATAATCACAACGTCATAAATCTCATTCATTTTATCTACCTGCTTTCTTTATTTTGTATTACAGATTCATTTGTAATCATTATATCTCACCCATCTTTTTGTATGCAATGCCCTCGTTGCATTTTAAAGCAGAATTTGTTAAAATAATAGCATCACATAACGACAGAAAGGGTGGTTTTATGTCTAGAAAAACAGTACTTGTAACTGGCGCTTCCCGGGGAATCGGAAAGGCCATTGCTGTCAAATTTGCAAAAAAAGGATACAATGTGGTCATTAACTGTCTTCATAATGAAGACCGCCTTTTGCAGACCAGGAAGGAACTGGAGTCCTATCAGATCTCCTGCCTTTCCTATATGGGTGATATGGGAGATATGAATCAGTGCCAGGAACTCTTCCAGATGATAAAAAAACAGTTTGGTTCTCTGGATGTTCTGGTTAATAATGCAGGGATCTCCTACATCGGACTCCTTCAGGATATGACGACAGAAGCCTGGGACCGAATTATACGGACCAATTTAACCTCTGCCTTTCATTGTTCCAAGCTGGCAATTCCGGGAATGCTGGAACGCAAGCAGGGCAAAATTATAAACATCTCCTCTATCTGGGGTGTCTCGGGTGCATCCTGTGAAGTCGCCTATTCCGCCACCAAGGGTGGGATTAATGCATTCACCAAGGCTCTTGCCAAAGAGCTGGCCCCAAGTAATATCCAGGTCAATGCAGTGGCATGCGGAGCCATCGATACAGAGATGAATCAGTTTTTAAGCGAAGATGAATTAATCGCTCTCATTGATGAGATTCCAGCCGGAAGACTGGGAAAAGCGGAAGAGGTAGCAGATCTTGTCTATCACCTGGGCTATAAAAACTCCTATCTAACCGGTCAGATCATCGGTCTTGACGGAGGATTTATTTAAAAAACTCTCCACATTCTGATTCATGATCGACGCGGTGCGGTGAAGAATTTTAAGATCTTCTTCGGGGATCTCCCTGTGAAGTTCTTCCACAAATTCCTTCCTGCACCGCCTGATCCGTTCCACAATTTCCTCGCTTTTCTCCGTAAGCTGGAGGTGGACCAGCCTTCTGTCCTTCTTATCTCTGTCTGCTTTTAAATATCCTTTCTCACTGAGAGAATCTACAGATCTTGCAATCAGACCCTTGGAGATATTTCTATACTGCGCAATCTCCGAAGCACTTTTAAGTCCCTCACTATTTGCCAGAAACATCATGACTACTATCTCATTAGGAGTGAAACCGTACTCCGATACAGACTGACTGCACAGCTTCTGGTATACCTTATCGATTTTTACAAAACATGCCAGACAGCACTCTTCTTCCTGTCTCATTCTTTCTCCTGGCATATTGGTTATAGACTCATTCATAACAACACCCTTACTAAATCATATGAGAAAATTACCGCACTGTATACTATGGCAGCTATTACAACGCTTTCAATAGTTCATTATTGAACCGTTTACTTTTGAAGTATATCTCATAGAAAAGCACCTGTCAACCCCGTATAGAAAAAACCCGGAAAAAGAAATCCTTTTCCGGGTAATAATTTTTATGCTTCTGGCTTTTCAACCTGTGCAATTTGTGACTTCTGCATAGGAATTCTGCAGTTTTTGTTATTGCCGAATTCAACGATAACGGTATCATCAGTCATATCGATAATAACTCCATAAAATCCGCTGCTGGTTAATATACTGTCACCGACTGCAATACTGGCGAACATCTCCTGCTGTCTTTTTTTCTCTTTCTTCTGTGGTCTGATCGCAATAAAATACATGAAGCCAAAGATTACTGCAATGTAAATTACCCAGAAACCCATGCCCATTGTACCGCCTGTTGCTAATAACATAACCGTTTCCTCCTTAAATATCGATCTGCCGTCTGCCTGTCCTAAAAGGGGGCCTTATGCCTCGGAACCACCGGCCATCATGCCGGACAGTTTCCTCTCCTTATACTCTCCATAACGGTGATTCTCGATTGCTTCGCGAATCTCTTCCATCATTGTATTATAAAAATATAGATTATGCAAGACACATAATCTCATGCCCAGCATTTCTTTTGCTTTTAATAAATGCCTGATGTAAGCTCTGCTGTAGGAACGGCAGGTGGGGCACTGGCACCCTTCTTCAATCGGCTTATGATCCAGTTCAAATTTGGAATTAAATAAATTTAATTTTCCATGGTTTGTATAAACGTGGCCGTGACGACCGTTTCTTGACGGATAAACACAGTCAAAGAAATCCACGCCCCGATCCACAGCCTCCAGGATATTGGCAGGAGTTCCGACTCCCATCAGGTAAGTGGGCTTATTCTCAGGCAGATAAGGCACCGTCTCATCAAGAATCCGATACATCTCCGAGTGGCTCTCTCCTACTGCAAGACCGCCCAGAGCGTATCCATCAAGATCCATGGCCGATATGGTTTTAGCATGGGCTATTCTGATATCTTCAAACGTTCCGCCCTGATTAATACCAAAGAGCAGCTGATCTTTATTAATGGTATCAGGCAGCTCATTTAACCTTGCCATCTCTTTCCTACACCTCTCCAGCCATCTGGTGGTACGGTCCACACTGTTTTGCATATATTCCCTGGTAGCCGGATGAGGAGGGCATTCATCAAATGCCATAGCAATGGTAGATGCCAGATTGGACTGGATCTGCATGCTTTCTTCCGGACCCATAAAGATCTTGTGTCCGTCAATATGGGACTGGAAATACACACCCTCTTCCTTAATCTTTCTAAGACCAGTCAGAGAAAACACCTGAAAGCCGCCAGAATCTGTAAGAATGGGGCGGTCCCAGTTCATAAACTGGTGAAGACCCCCAAATTCCTTAATCAACCGGTCGCCTGTGCGCACATGAAGATGATAGGTATTGGAAAGTTCCACCTGGGTTTTAATTTCCCTGAGATCATCGGTGGAAACAGCCCCTTTAATGGCTGCTACCGTTCCCACATTCATAAATACCGGCGTCTGGATTGTTCCATGCACTGTAGTAACTTCCGCCCGTTTTGCACGTCCGTCTTTTGCAATGATTTTATAGTTCATTTACAATTCCTTACTTTTATTTTTTGCTGTTTTTTGCAGTTGCTTTTACACCAGAATTCTTTTTTCCCTTATTCACAGTCATAATATACCACAGGGATCCTGTCATACATACGGAAGAATAGGTACCGCATACAATACCCACCATAAGCGGAAGAGCAAACTCCCGAATCGAGGAAACACCCATGATATAAAGTACAAATACCATGATAAATGTGGTAAGAGAGGTATTAATACTTCTGGTAAATGTCTGAGTGATACTTAAGTTAACAATATCAATCAGTTCCATCTTACTCTGGGTCTTTAAGTTTTCGCGGATACGGTCAAAGATAACGATGGTTGCATTAATAGAGTATCCCAAAATAGTAAGCATACATGCAATAAATGTAGAACCTACTGACCATCTGAGTACAGAATAACAGGTAAACACAACCAATACATCATGAACCAGCGCCAGTACTGCACTGCTTGCGAACCGGATATCCTTAAACCGGAACCAGATGTACAGAAGCATAGAGATCGTAGCTATGATAACAGCCACAACTGCATCCCGCTTCATCTCCTGGCTGACTGCACCAGAAATACTCTCAGCAGTAATTTTTTCCTGTTCCACACCAAAGTGATCCACCATGGATTTATTCAGTACTTCTCTTTCATCCACAGTTAAAGTTCTGGTCTTAATAATTACTTCATTGCTTCCAGCTACTTTCTGTGTCTGAACATCTGCATCCTTAGTCACCTCTTCCACAACCGGAACTACCTCTGAAGAAATCTTCTCCAGTGTCATGTCTTCATTAAACGTTACATTTGTAGATGTGCCGCCTTTAAACTCCATACTGTAATTTAAAATACTTCCTGTCTGAGACTGATTGACACCAAGCCATACAAACCCAAGTGCGATAACAAGTAAAGAGACTGAGAACCAGATTACGCGTTTAGAAACAAAATCAAACGGTTTTCTGTCTTTTTTAATTCCATAAAGCTTCTCATTATCAAAGCCTAACTGAAAGAGGCTGTTTAATACAAATTTGGTCACAAACAGCGCTGTAATCATGGAAAGCACAATACCGATTGCCAATGTAGCTGCAAATCCCTTTACTGTACCGGAGCCTCTCCAGAACAGTACGCCTGCAGCGATCAGAGTTGTAACGTTACCGTCAATAATTGCTGACAACGCTTTATGAAAACCAGCCTCAATCGCTGATTTAACCGTTTTTCCGTATCCGATCTCTTCTTTGATACGGGTAAAAATAATAACGTTTGCATCCACCGCCATACCGATGGAAAGAATAATACCTGCAACTCCCGGAAGAGTCAGTGTAACTTCAAATGCCTTTAACAGAATTAAAATAACACCTACATAAATAGACAATGCTACCACTGATGCAAAACCAGGCAGTAAATAAACCAGAATCATAAACACTGCTACGATAGCAAATCCAATTACACCTGCCTTTAAGCTGGTAGTAATCGCTTCCTGTCCAAGTTTTGCGCCTACTACATTGGAACGTAATTCTTCCAGCTCCAGAGAAAGAGAGCCAATGCGGATTGTGGAAGCCAGAGTTTCCGCCTCTTCATAAGAGCTCATTCCGCTGATCTGACACTGTCCCTGGGTAATTGGTTCCTGAACTACGGGGTTTGAATAAACCTTACCATCATAAATAATAGCAATTCTTTTTCCAACATTGGCAGTTGTGACATCGCCGAACACTTTTTTTCCTTCATCAGTAAAGGTCAGATCTACCATATACTGCTTGATGCCGTTATTTTCAGTAATAACCGGTTTTGCCGTTGCTACCTGATTACCATTTAAAATAACTTTTCCAGCTTCATCTGTAAATGTTAATGAGCCAGGTTTTCCAAGCTCTTCCAGAATTGCATTGGCATCTGATACGCCAGGGATATCAACGTTAATACGGTTGTCTCCCTCCTGGTACACCTCTGCCTCTGTGCTGTAGTTTTCAACCCTCTGCTGCAGTTTGTAAATCGTGTCCTTCATATTCTCAGCACTTGGTTTCTCTTCTTTTGCCTGATAAGTGATGCTGACGCCCCCCGCCAGATCCAGTCCAAGCTTAATGTCACTCATGGTGGTATATCCGAAATAACCGCATAGTCCAACCATTGCCAGAGCAAAAATCAGCCCCAATAACCCTTTACCTTTGTTGCTTTTCATTACTTCTCTCCTTCACTTTTGTAATACACAAGTCTAAGACTAAATGCATGAACGTTCAGTCTTATCCTTCCGCCAACGCCGCCTTAATCATGATCGCACACTCAATCCGTTTCTTCTGCATCTCGCAGCCAGTATCATACGCATCCGTTATGCTTCCATGAAAATTATAGGAATTAGCTGCACAGCCCCCGCTGCAATAAAACCTTGCGAAGCAATCCCGGCATTTGTCTTTTGCATAAACATTGCAAAGTTTAAATTCATCGCGGATCTGTGTGTTTGTCACACCTGTATCTACATTGCCCAGAAGAAATTCTTCTTCTCCGACAAATTGGTGGCATGGATAGAAATCCCCCCATGGCGTAACCGCCAGATACTCGGTCCCTGAACCGCAGCCAGATAATCTCTTTGCCACACAGGGTCCCTGAGTCAAATCAATATTAAAGTGGAAGAAATTAAATCCTCTTCCTTCCTTTTGTCTCTTAATATACTCAACAGCCAGCTTATCATACTCCTCTAAAATAGCAGGAATGTCTTCCTGTCTGATGGAATAATCCTCTTCGTCCTGAGCCACAACCGGTTCAATGGACATGCTCTCAAAACCAAGATCCGCAAACTCCAGAACATCTTTTGAGAAATCCATATTATTCCGTGTAAAAGTCCCCCGGATATAATAATCCTTTTCCCCTCTCAGTTTTGCAAACTTTTGAAATTTAGGAACAATCAGCTCATAGCTTCCCTTCCCATTCCTAAACGGCCTCATCTGATCATTCACTTCTTTCCGGCCATCAAGACTTAACACCACGTTGCTCATTTCCCGATTACAGTATTCCATAATCTCATCATTCAAAAGTACGCCGTTGGTAGTCATGGTAAAACGAAATTTCTTATTATATTCTTTCTCTTTTGAGCGCCCGTATTCAACAAGTTGTTTTACAACGTCCCAGTTCATCAACGGTTCGCCTCCAAAAAAGTCCACTTCCAGATTCTTGCGATTCCCAGAATTTTCAATCAGAAAATCCAGCGCCTTCTTACCAACCTCAAATGACATCAGTGCACGGCGTCCATGATACTCTCCTTCTTCCGCAAAGCAATACTTGCACGCAAGGTTGCAGTCATGAGCAATATGTAAGCAAAGGGCCTTTACAACGGTCTTTCTCTTTTTAAAATCAACCACATAATCATGGTAAATATCCTTGGTAAACAGTTCCCCTTCATTAATCAGAAACTGAATTTCTTCCAGAGCCTCTCTCACTTCAGCCTCTTCATAGGTACTTAAAAGCTCTAAAAGCACTTTCTCTTCCGCTTCCTTGGGAAGCGCTGCAGCCTTTTCCATATCCGGCACCAGCTGTGCTGCAATCTTTACAGCATCATACATAACCGGATCAACCGAATGAACAGACCCGCTGTTGACATCCATAATAATATGGAAGCCATTATTAATATATTGATGGATCACCTGTATTCTCCTTAATTAAAATTTAAACCCGTAACCATATTTAGCAGACAAGCGAAGCAACCCCTACCGTCTAACGACCGTAGGGGCATGTGCTTATCTGCCTTATGGCTGTACTATACAGTTTTATACTAGCGATTGCTGTTCTCGCAGCTCTGGTTACCTACTGTACAGGATGTTTTGCAAGCTGACTGACAGGAAGTCTGGCACTCACCGCAGCCGCCTTTTTTCATAGATTCTTTTAATGTACTGGAACTTAATGTTTTTACGTGTTTCATAAACTTACACCTCCTGTATTTGCCTAATTCTTTGAGATTATACCACATGTTTTTAACCAGTGCAAGATGAATTGCCCCCTCAGGGAGGCGGCGAAACATTTTTTTCAACCGCCAATATATTCGAATATCCTCCATGATGGACGAATATACTGAACCAGAAGACAAGACATAAGGAGAAAAAACATGGAAAAATCAAAGCTTCAGGTCACACTTAGAAATCTGCTTGTCACCTACATATTGACCGGAGTCCTGCTGGTGATCCTGGCCTTAGCGCTTTATAGATTCCGGCTGAAGGAAGGTCAGATCCGGCTGGGTGTCAATGCAGTTTACATTATCACCTGTCTCTTTGGAGGGATTCTCATGGGGAAGAGCATAAAGCAGAGGAGATTCTTCTGGGGCCTGTTACTGGGTCTTTTGTATTTCCTTGTGCTGCTGGCAGTTTCCTTTATGCTGAACAGAGGGATTAACGGGTCGATGAATCAGATACTGACTACGATGGCGATCTGCGCAGCTAGTGGGACTGCGGGGGGGATGCTTAGTTAGTGGGGAAGACGTGTTAGAGATGGAGGATAATGGGGGGCTGGCGGAAAATGAGGAGACCGGTCCCCGGATACGCTCATGGTTTCGGGCGGGATAGGTGTAAGGGCGAGAAAGCACAAAAATAAGGACACCGGCACCATTCGTCAGGTTTTCTTGATGAAAACCCGACTCAGGGCGCCTAAAAAACGGACTTTGTAAGTCCGTTTTTTGTCCTCATTTTTGCACTTCCTCTCCCTAACACCTATCGACGCCCTGCACAAATCGCTTTATCCGGGGACCGGTCTCCTCATTTTCAGTTCAACATTGTTTCTCCATCTGGGAAAAAGCGTCGCAGACCAGATGAGATAATAAGCACCTGTACTTCGTTAAGATTGAAGACGTGGTGGAGTTTTTTACCAGTATGGTTTCTGCGGCGTCGAGGGAAACGGGACAGAGCAAGAGGGGCGGAGACGGTTTGGAGGCGGGGGTAGAACTTCTTAGGCCGGAGAGGTGCAAAAAACATGGGTGGAAATTGGCTTCAAAGCCGATTTCCAAGGAAACCCTGAGTGCGAATTTCTTTCAGAAATTCGGGTGAAGTGTTTCCGATCCCATGTTTTTTGTGTCTGTCCGGCCTTAGAAGTTATCCCGCCGAAACTCCGTCTCAGTCCCTCTTGGGCTGTCCTGTTTCTTCAACCCCCAGATACATCCTCACTTTATCAATTCGATTCTTATCCAGAGCCTCTACTACCAGCCTGATATTATTGCATACTACTTCTTCTCCCTGCTCGGGAAGACGGTCTAAGAGTCCGATGATTAATCCGGCTATGGAATCGTAGTCCTCTGATTCCAGTTCAAGATTAAGTCTGTCGTTTAGGTCGTCAAGTTTCATAGAGCCTTCCACAAGGTATTCCAGTGGGGCTACTTCTACAAGCTCGTTTTCTTCGTCTTCATCGTATTCATCACGGATTTCTCCTACAATCTCCTCCAATAAATCTTCCAGAGTGATCATGCCGGCTGTCGCTCCGTATTCGTCCAGGACAATAACTACGTTGTTGCAGGTCTGGCGCATCTCTATCATGAGTTCAGCCGTTTTTTTGTACTCATATGTATAGAGGGGCTCTCTTAGGAAATCACGGATGTTGAAATCGGTGCTGTTATCGGTTAAAAGAAGGTCTTTCATGTTGATGATTCCAATTACATTGTCATTGGTTTCTTCGTATACAGGAATTCTGGTGTACATCTCCTCGCGGAAAATATCGATCAGCTCTTCGTATGTGGCATTCACATCTACTAATGTCATGTCGATACGGGGTATCATGATGTCCCTGGCTACGGAATCGCCGAAATCGAAAACATTGTTAATCATCTTTCTTTCTTCTGATTCAATTACGCCTTCTTCATGACTTACATCTACAATGGTTCTCAGTTCGTCTTCTGTAATGGAATCCTGCTTTTTGTTGGGGTTCACGTGGATGAAACGCAAAAAGCTGGAGGACAGGATGTGTACTACGTAGATGACTGGTGTCATGATTGTCATAAATGCGTAGACGATTTTTGCATACCTTAAAGCAATCGTTTCGGAATATAGGGTTGATATGGTCTTAGGGGAAATTTCACCGAAAACCAATATTACAAGGGTCAGAATGCCGGTTCCAATGCTGACCGCCTTATTTCCCCATATACTCATGACAAGTGTGGTGGACAAAGAAGAGGCGGTTAAATTTGCCACATTGTTTCCAACGAGAATTGCGCTGAGCATCTTGCCCTGGTTTTCCAGTATCTTCGTAAGCGTAATGGCATTCTTGTTGCCTGCTTCTGCCAGTGTTCTGACCCTGATCCGGTTCACCGTCGTAAGTGCTGTCTCAGCGGATGAGAAAAATGCTGATAATGAAACTAATAAAACTAACGTAAGCAACTGTATATAGTCACTCGAATCCAAAAAAATCAACTCCTGTTTTTTTATATTTTACGAATGATTGTACAATAGAAAAACGGCTGTGTCAAGAAGACAGCCGTTTTTTTTAGTTTAGCGTTCTTTGAATGTACGTATGGTTTCAATGATGATGATGAGACCAGCGCCCAAAAAGATGAATAAATCGCCCAGGTTAAAGACCACTTTTTTCAGTTTTCCGTATTGAATACTGAAATAGTCTACTACATAATGGCGAACCAGACGGTCGTACAGATTGCTGATCGCTCCTCCAAGGGCTATGGAGAAGGCAAGCTTTTCTGCAGTTTTTCCTTTGCTTTTTAAGAGGCATGCTAACATTCCTCCGATGAAGGAGGCAACTGCAAGGGGGATCATGGAAACAAGTTCCGGGTGGTCTTTTAAATAGCCAAAGGAGAAGCCGGGATTGTGATTCTTGTATAAAAGAATCTTACCGCCGCTTTTCTGTAATTCTTTGGGAAAGTCTGATTCGTTTTGCTGTTCTATGGCCTGCTTGATGAATAAGTCGAGAGCCGCAAGGATACCTATGATACCGATATATAGCATGTTTCACTCTCCTTTCTTCTTATCCTCTCATCTGGATGAGAGGGCCTCCGTTTTTGTCTAAGTAAGCTCTGGTGATGATCACGGAACCGATGTTGGGGTCTTTGGGGATCTCATACATGATGTCAAGCATGAAGCTTTCTATAATGGCACGGAGGGCTCTTGCACCAGTCTTTTTCTTCAGTGCCTCCTCTGCAATCCATTCCAGGGCTTCGTCTTCAAATACCAGTTTTACCTCGTCCAGCTCCAAAAGCTTCTGATACTGTTTTAATATGGCATTCCTTGGCTCGTTTAATACCCGGACTAATAGTTCTTTGGTTAAAGTCTCCAGAGTGACTGTGATGGGGAGTCGTCCAAGAAACTCGGGTATCATTCCGAATTTTTTCAGGTCTTCGTTGGTTACACGGGAGAGTATGTTGGCATCTTTGTCGTATTTGTCTTTTAATTCGGAGGAAAATCCTATGGAGGTCTTTTCTTTGAGACGCTCTTTGATAATATCTTCCAGATCAGGGAAGGCACCGCCGCAGATGAACAGGATGTTCTCGGTGCGTACAGTTGTCATGGGAGTCATGGCATTCTTCTGGTTTGCGCCTACAGGGACTTCTACGGTGCTTCCTTCCAGTAACTTTAATAGTTCCTGCTGGACAGACTCGCCACTTACATCTCTGCTGCTGGTATTCTTCTTTTTTGCAATTTTATCAATTTCATCGATGAAGATGATTCCACGTTCTGCTCGCTCTACATCATTGTCAGCGGCTGAAAGCAGCTTTGATACTACGCTTTCAATATCATCGCCGATGTATCCGGCCTCTGTTAAGGAGGTGGCATCTGCGATTGCAAGGGGGACATCTAAGAGTCTGGCCAGTGTCTTTACCAGATAGGTCTTGCCGCTGCCGGTTGGCCCGATCATGAGAATGTTGGATTTCTCGATTTGGACGGCATCTTCGTCGTTTTGCGCTGTGTCTGCCAGGTATACCCGCTTATAGTGATTGTAGACCGCTACGGATATGGCTTTTTTCGCCTGCTCCTGGCCGATGATGTATTCGTCAAGCTTCTGACGGACGGTATGAGGGGCTGGGATGTCTTTTCGCTCCAACTGCTTTTTGGGCTCTTTGTCGGATCTCTTTTTTATTTTTTGTTTCTTTGGGATCTCCAGATCTTTGTTTAGGCTTCCAAGATCGTTGAGGTTTAAGTTCATGTAGGGCATTCCGGGGAGCTTGCTTAGGTCAAGACCTCCCTGAGTGACGGAATCAAAGGCTTTCTGCATACAGTCATGGCATAAGTTCATGCCTCCTGGCATGGATACCATGGAGCCTGCCTTGCTTTCTGGTCTCCGGCATACGTAACAGATTTTTTCGTATTCTGTTTCGTCTTCTTTTTTTTCTTTATCAATATCAGAGTTTTGGATCTTATTGTCTTCCATCTTCTCCTCCAGAAAATCTTTATCGTTCAAAGTATAATCTCCTTTTGTCTGTAATTCTATACTGTATATCAGATTATTATAAAGCATTTAAAAGAGTCGTACAAGAGGAGACTGACAGTTTAGAGTTTTTTAATGAAATGGAAAAACTCCCGGAATTCCACTGAGAATTCCGAGAGTCTGATTTTATATTTGTTATTGCTGATTAGCATCTGCTGGCTTTTTGCCGAGGGTGATGTCAACGTTACGTTCTACATACTGGCCATTTTCAAGAGACTGTACAGTGAGAGATACTTTTGTTCCTCCTGCATAGTATTTGAGCATGCTTGTTAAGTCATCATAGGTTTTAATTCCCTGTCCGTCGAATTTGGTGATGATGTCTTTTTCACGAAGATCTGACTGGGAAGCTGCTCCGCCTTCTACAATTTTGTAGATAAATACACCCTGAGGCATACCCAGCTGCTGGCTGGTGGTGGAGTCAATGTTCTTGCACTGGATACCTAAATAACCCTGGTCATTGTCTGCAACCTGAGTTCTGGTCTTCCTGGTTATGAGACCGTCTATGATTGTCTGGGCTTTGGAGATAGGAATGGCGTATCCCATACCTTCTACTTCTGTAGAGGAATATTTGGCTGAGTTAATGCCAATTACTTCTCCCTGCATATTTAAAAGTGCGCCACCGCTGTTACCTGGGTTAATGGCTGCATCAGTCTGAAGCAGATCACGATTTGTTCCGTCTTCTGTCTGTACGGCACGGTCAAGTGCACTGATATAACCTACCGTTACGGACTGGCCGTATCCAAGTGCATTACCGATGGCAATAACGCCCTGACCTACTTTTAATGTTTCGGATTTTCCAAGTGAGGCAATGGCTATTTTGGATAATGTGTCAGAGGAGATATTTTTTAATGGTACTGCTATCACTGCTAAGTCACTGTCTGCGTCGGTTCCTTTAATGGCTGCATCTACGGCGGTCTGGTCAATAAAGGTAACTTTTA
The DNA here is from genome assembly GCA_009712635.1 of Hungatella sp. Classification (GTDB taxonomy): domain Bacteria; phylum Bacillota; class Clostridia; order Lachnospirales; family Lachnospiraceae; genus Lacrimispora. The sequence continues at coordinate 35,504 of WASS01000007.1, forward strand.
ACTCCTTGGCGCCCTGAACCACGTGGTTGTTGGTGACAATTAAAAGCTCATCGTCGTTTTTGCCAACAACAATTCCGGAACCGCTTCCTTCTCCCTCCTGCTGCATGGGGCCAAACCATGTCTGGCTTTCATAGACCACCTTGCTTGTAATGGCAACTACCGATGGCATTGCTTTGTCAACGATGGGAGAGACATCATTGATTGTGGAGATACTGGATGTATTGGAGGCTGGCAGGGAATTGCTATCTTGTGCTGTAGGGAGGGTTTCCGCACGGCTTATTTCTACCGATTTATTTTGAGCATAAGAGCCTGCTGCCCAGTTGATTCCCACAATGGTGCTGCCGGCAACGATTCCAAAGACCAGAGCACTTCCAACAACTGCTGCTGCCTTTTTTCCAAAATTGCCTTTTTTCCGTTTCTTTCCGTCTTCCTCATAAGGGGTCTGGTCCGGTGTTCTCTGATAACGGTATTCCTGATAATGGGGAATGGTGTTCTGAGACTGTTCCTTTTCCGGTTCCGGATCTCTCATTATAAAATTGGTTGTTACGGCTTCATCTTTATTGGCTTCCGGGTTTACCCGGCCTGTTTCAATATTGTCATTTTCGTCATACATAACATCAATCTCCTTTCATGTATGTTTGTTATCTCATCTGATAAACAAAGTCTACCAATGAAATGTGACCATTCTGTGATAAATCTATATTGAATATGTGAATTGAAAAAATCCCTGCAAAAAGAGCTTTTTTACAAAGCGCTGTGTGCAGGGATTTTGTATTTAATTTTAAATTTAATTGACTGGAGGTGCAGGAACTACAACTGTATCTGTATTGCCCCCTGGAGCTGTTGCTGCTGTGGTGGGAGGCGTATCGGTCTGCTGTTTCGTGGGAGCTTCACCTGGACCTGTGGTCTTTGTTTCCTCCGGGACAGATGCCTTGGTTGTCTCGCTGGTTCCAGGTCCTGCCGATGCAGTCGTTGTCTCAGTGGTTCCTGAGGTGGTTGGTTTTGTTTCTCCCGGTTTTCCAGTGCCTTTGGTGGTTTCATTAGGCTTGGTTTCTTTTGTGGGTCCGGTGACATTTTCAGAACTTTCAGTGGTCTTTACAGGGTTTCCGAATTCGTCAGTGGCACTCACAGTTTCCTCTTTGCTGGTCTCTTCTGCCTCTGTACTCTTCGTCTCCTTTACCGCTGGTTTGGTTTTGTCTTCGCCATCATACCCCTTATCAGTGGGTACATGATCGATGCTTGTTCCCTGCTTATACATGCCGGAATCAGCCGCAATCTTGGCACTGATCTTTTTCACCATATCGGAGGGTTCATAGCTGTCCTTGTCAAAAAGGAATTTATGCAGCTGTGCCACGTTTGTTTCCAATGTCTGAGGAATTACACAATCACCTTTTTTACCGATGGTCATGTCGCCGCGGGAATATGGGAAGCCGCCTGTTTCACCAATGTGATATTTACCAATATCTAATAACAGTTCAGTAAAATCACTGAATGTTAAGTTGGAGCCGATCTGGTCAACTTCCATAAGAAGAATTCTGTTAAGCAGGCCCAGATCCGCTTTCTTTGCCTTTTCAAAGGATTTCTGAATTACAAGGCGCTGACGCTCTGTTCTTGCAAAGTCAGTATCCATCTTTCTGAGTCTGGCGTAGGCCACAGCCTGAACACCATCTAAATGGTTGAGACCAGCTGATTTTAAATGAACGGATGGGACTCCGGTTTTCTCAACAGTCTCTGTAATAAAGGAGTTGATATAACGGAATTCTGCCTTGCTGATATCGATATCCACGCCGTCCAGCATGTTAATTCCATCTGCCACGGACTTCCAGTTGAAGGTCACATACTCTGTGACATCCAGATCTAAGTTTCTGTTAATCGCTGCAAGTGCCTGGGCAGCACCGCCGTTTGCATAGGCTGCATTAATTTTATTATAAGTATTTCCTTCATTGATGTTTAAATATGTATCACGGAAAATGGATACAATTTTTATTTCTCCAGTACCTCTGTTGATATTACAAAGCATAATAACATCGGCATTGGTTCCTTTATTTACATTACCATCACGGCTGTCAACACCGAATACTGCTATGGTCCGATATCCGGTCATATGCTTCTTCTGATCTGCAGTCATCACTTCGTTACGTACCTGATTTGTATTAAAATTGTCGGGCTTCTGGATTGAACCCATGAGTCTCGCCACATATGCATAGGAGAAAATAAGTGCGAGGGTAAATATTTCTGCAACTGCAAGGATTATGAATTTACGGATCCGTCTCTTTTTTTCTGTATGAGCAGCTAACCGGCTGGCTGCAGCGGCCTTCTCCTGAGGAGAAATTCTTGGCTGTTGTCTGGAAGCACCGTCTCCGATCACGATCTGATCTCTTGCGGGAGTTCTCCCTTCCTCTTTAGAGGCGCGGCTTCTGCGGTTTTCCTGTTCCACGTTCGTTCTGGCCCTGTTCTCTTCCGGCTGCCTTGCACCAGTCCTTTGGGGTCTGGCAGCGTCTTCCGGCTGTCTGCGTGCTGTGCCTGCCGATGCCTGCTGTCTGCCTGCTGATGATTGTCCCTTAAACATGGGCTGCCCGCTGCTGCTGGCAGAATCTGGCTTCGAATCAGAACCGCGTCTTTCTTTTCTTGTGCTTTCACGGTTTAATTCATCATCAAAATCATTTCTCATTTACTTATCCTCATCCTAATTGTGTCGTATCCGAAATCAGTACGCATTTTTATTAATAAACCCTTTGAACATAGTTAGGAACAGGATCTTAATATCAAATCCCAGTGTCCAGTTTTCAATATAATAAAGATCATGTTCAATCCGTTTTGTAATGGAAGTGTCTCCCCGAAGCCCGTTTACCTGAGCCCAGCCTGTGATTCCGGGGCGTACCTGATGCTTAATCATGTACCTTGGGATTTCCTCTTTAAATTTTTCTACAAAAAGAGGCCGTTCGGGTCTTGGACCCACCAGACTCATGTCTCCCCTTAATACATTAAGAAACTGCGGCATCTCATCGATACTGGTCTTTCTGATAAAACGCCCCACCGGGGTAACTCTGGAATCGTGTTTGGTTGTCCACTTCATTTTTTCTTCTGAAGGTGCCTGTACCACCATGGACCGGAATTTGTACATATGGAATGACCGGTTGTGAAGTCCGACTCTCTCCTGCTTATAGATAAGAGGACCGGGAGCAGTAAGCTTGATTAATATGGCAGTAAGAAGCATAATCGGCGAAAAGACCAAAAGAGCAAAAGCTGCTCCGAATATGTCTACCGCCCGTTTTAACATGGCATTTACCGGGTCAGTCAGCGGCACACGCCGGATATTGACCACAGGAAGCCCCTGGAGGTCTTCAATGTAAGGCCTTGTGGGAATCATATTATTATAATCAGGTATAAATTTGGTGTGCACTCCTGATTTCTCACAGGAAGCCACAATCCGTTCTAAATCCGAATATTCGCTGATGCTTAGGGTGATGGCAATTTCGTCAAGGGAATTGAGGGCAAGTATCTCATCTAAGTCGCTTACCTTTCCTATGACATGGATTCCTTTAAACTCATAACCCCATTCTTTTTTATTGTCAAGAATTCCTTTGATCTGATAGCCCCATTCAGGATTCATACGAACCCGTTCAATAAAGCCTTCCGCTGCGCGGCTGTACCCAATCAGAAGAATATGCTTCTGATTGTATCCTTTGGTACGCATGGAATGAAGGGCCATACGGATTAAATTTCGCTCCACTGTCTCCAATATGACATTGACAGCAAAGAAATAAAACACCATTCTGGTTGAAAACTCACTGAAAAATGAGTTTTTCTTAACCAGGAACAGACTGAGGGTAAAAAGCAGAAGCCCCAGCACGTTGGCTTTTAAAATATTAGTGAACTCGTATCGCCTTTCCTGAACCCGTTTCGGTGCATACAGCTGGAAAATGCCGTAGAGGAACAGATAGGTCGGCAAAATCAGGAGAAGCGCCGCAAAATAGTACTGTGGAGGCAGAACCCCCTTATAGGGACTGAAGAACAAGTTACCCAGTAAAAGAAGCAGCCAGGCAATCACATAAGACAGAATTATGACCAGTCCATCCAGTACTACATGAAACCCATTAAATTTTTTTTGATTATCTTTAATCATAGCAGCAAAACCTTCCTACTTGCATGACTCCATACTCTTCCATGATAATTTCCCGTTTATTATACATGATATGTCAATATGATGCCATTAAAATATTCTTAAATTGACCTGTCAATTTTTAGTTTCCTTTTCATAAATTCCCAAACATAGAGAAATGTGCCCAAAATAAGCTCTCCCTCAATTCTTATATAATTACCAAGGCGGGACATTTGAAACCTGACTTTCTTTGTTTTTTTCAAAGTTTTCAGCCCTTCCTTCACTCCTTCTATATAATCAGAAGCGAAGCCAATCCGACGGAAAAACATATATTTTACTGCCATTCCGACGAGAATGGGAAGAAAGTTAAGGATTAACTGGAGCAGAGGCATATTTTTATAATTCAGATAAAGATTGTTTCTTGCAGCCAGCTTTACTTTAAAGGAATTGTATTTGGAACCGCTGGTTCCGCTCCCCACATGATATACCACAGCTTTGGGACAATACCAGTTTTCATAGCCGAAGATCTTCGCCCGATATCCCACATCGATATCCTCCAGATATGCGAAATGGTCCTCATCAAAGCCTCCGATCTTGTCAAAAACTTCTCTCCGGTAGATGGCTGCACCGGCACAGGCAGAAAATACACGGCAGGCTTTTTGATACCCGCTGCTTTTTTGTCCCACCCCCCGTTGATAGGCCCAGCCTAATACGTTGTACATATCTCCGGCATCATCCATCAGATCTTTATGGTAAAGCTGAATCATCTTACTGCTGACGGAGAATATCTTAGGGGAACGCTCGATGGCTTTTACCATCTCTTTTACGTAATCCGGCTGAGGCTCTGTATCATTGTTTAGTAAAATGACATAGGGTGTCACGGATTCCCGGATTCCGATATTGACGGCACCGGAAAATCCTGTGTTTTCTTCTAAAAATATGGACGGAATCTGATGATCTTCCAGCCACTTTACACTGCCGTCAGAGGAGCCGTTATCCACCACAAGAAGCTCAAAGTTCTGATCACTTTGAGCTCTTAAGGCCTTAAAACAGGGTTCCATAAATTTTAATCCGTTATAATTGGGAATAATGATAGTAACTTTCTTTTGCATCTTAAACCTCTAACTGATAGGGTTCCCCTATTTTTTCTTTTTTTAAATCCCTCAGTGCAAAATTGGATTTGCGAAGAGTTAAATTGGGGTTATAGTAGGGATCACCGTCCCGTAAAATATCTGGCCATTTATCTGAAAATTTCTTAATCTCCCGATTGAAGCGCTCCACCTTTTCTGGTGTGTCCTCCAGTCCTCTGGACTTTGACTCATAATGGTAGAACAGTGCATAGGGCGCGTAAACAACCAGTTTATTTAAGGAACGAATCTTCATACAGTAATCAATGTCATTGAATGCAACCGCCAGATCTTCGGAAAATCCTCCCACCTGATCAAACAGGGACCGCTTGCTCATCATACAGGCTGCGGTAACTGCACTGTAATTTCTTGCGCACATGGCCTGATTGAAATAGCTGCTCTCCGCCTTATGAAGACCGATAAAGGTATGGCCTGCGATTCCGCCAAAACCAACTACCACTCCGGCATGCTGAATGGTATCATCGGAATACAGAAGCCTCACTCCCGTAATTCCTACATCCTCTCTCTGGCAGTATCCTAACATTTCTTCAATACTCTCAGGATTGATCAGTTCCGTATCGTTATTTAAGAACAAAAGGTACTCTCCCTTTGCAAAGGTAACACCAAAATTATTAATGGCAGAATAATTAAATTCTCTTTCCCATGTTACAACATGAACAAATTCAAATTCTTTCTGAATCTTTTCATAGTAGGCAAATGTTGCCGGATCCGCGCTGTTATTTTCCACTACAATGAATTCCAGATTTTTATAAGTTGATTTTTCAATCAGGGAACGCATACATAAATCCAGGTCTGCACTGTGGTCCTTGTTTGGAATAATCACTGATACCAGGGGATCGCCCGTTATTTCAAACGTAGTGTGATAGATGCCGTAGTCTATCCCCTTTTCAACAGACTTCACAGGGATTCCCAACCGGTCATAATGGGCTTTCACAGCTCTGGCACCAGCCTCAAAGGCGTAGAGCTTGCTTTCTGGATTACTTGCTGTTGAATCCTGATGGCACCGCCAGTGGTAAAGTGCCTTTGGAATATGGCAGATTTTCCTTGCCTTCTCTGTACACCGTAAGATGAAATCATAGTCCTGGGCTCCATCGAACTCTTCTTTAAATAATCCTACTTCCAGAAGCAGTTCATGGTTTACCACAAACAAATGGCAGATATAGTTGACACTGGTTAATAAATCCGGATTGAAGTCAGGTTTGAAATGGGGCTCAAACAATTCTCCTCCATCGATATCAAGCTTATCTTCATCGGTATAAACCACATCAATTTCAGGATCTTTATTAATGGCCTTAACACATTCAAACAATGCATCAGGTGCCAGAGTATCGTCATGATCTGCTAAAACAATGAAGTCACCGGTAGCCATCTCAATGGCAGCATTGGTATTGCCGGAAATGCCCTTGTTTTCTCCCAGTATTACATAACGGAACCTTTCATCCTTCATGGCGTAGCGCTTTAATACCCGCTCCACGCCTTCTCCTTTGGGACTTCCGTCAGCCACACAGACCTCCCAGTTTGTATAGGTCTGGGCAAGAAGGGAATCAAGCATTGCAGAAAGGAAACGTTCCGGTGTTTTGTAAGCAGGTATGACAACGGAAAGTCTTGGCATATAGTCAAATACGATCTCTCTTTGCTGTGCCAGTTCTTCCTCCGTTGTTTTTGTAAGGGAGACCCATTCCGGATAATCGTAATCGCTGTCAATGCCCTGAAGTTTATGTCTGGATTTGATCACGAAAGCTTTGAGTCCGTTTTCCATAAGAAAATCCATGGCAGACTGCAGGGTCTGCTTATTCATCATGCTCTTTAATTTTGCAGACTTTTTGTGGGAGGAACTGTTCTGCTTTTCAATGATATCAGCATTCAGCTTTACAGCCACTGATTTGTTTTCACATTTAATCACCAGAGTCCGGTCTTTTTTGCTGTCCCTGACATAAGGAATCCGGATATCAAATCCAAGATCTTTCTCAACCGTCTTCTTAAAATAAATCTGGCTCACATCGTCTCTGCGTACCGGTACGTATTTGAATTCCACAGGAGTATCCTGCTCATCAAGCACCTGGAATTGTACCTCTTCTTCCGGAGTTCTTCCGATCACCCAGCCGTTTAGTACGATGGAATTGTCCCGAATCCTCATAACATCTATCTTATATTTCATCTCTGATTCCCATCCTCCATGGAGGCTGCCATAAGAAGCAGGTCCTCATCTGTATCTTCCTGTGCACCGCAGGTAAAATTAATCCGCTCTTCTTCAATTACAAGAGGACGTTTCATAATACGGGCATTGATGGAAAGAATGTACTCACCCACAAGACCAATAAAAAATATCTGAACGGATCCTAAAAAGCACATGCCAATCAGGAGAGGTGCCATTCCGGCAGGGAAACGGTCCCAGTAGATCAGCTTCATGATCAGATAAACCAGGGCGACCATCATACTGGCAAAAGAGCAGATGCTTCCGAAAATCGTTGCCAGACGAAGTCCTACCTTTGTGTAAGAAGTAACACTTAACATCGCCGCATCATAGAGTTTAAAAAAGTTATTGCTGGTTTTTCCAGCCCGTCTTTTGGGCTGCTCATAAGGGATTTCTTTTCTTTTAAAACCAAGCTCTGCCACAATTCCCCGAAGGAATGGAGTGGGATCATCAAGCTGCCTTAAAACCTTGATAAATGTCTTATCATAAAGCCCGAATCCGGTAAAATGTTCAATCTGCTCCACATCGGAGAGTTTTTTAATCATCTTATAGTAACAGCTTCTCAGCCAGTACATGATCTTACTTTCTTTGCTGGACTTTTTAATACCGATTACGATTTTATAGCCGTCTTCCCATTCCTTTACGTATCTGGGAATCATCTCCACCGGGTCCTGAAAATCTGCCGCCATCAAAATCGTACAGTCGCCGCCGGACTGAAGCATGGCATAGTATGGGGAGTTGAACTGTCCAAAATTTTTCGCATTAAAGATTCCCTTTACCCCCTGGTCCTTTGAGCATAAATTACGTATGATCTCCCTGGTCCTGTCTGCGGAATCATTATCAATAAAAATCAGTTCATAACGGTATTTGTTTAATTCCCTTTTAAAAACGCCTGATATGGCCTGATACATGGCTTCTACGTTTTCTTCCTCATTATAACAGGGAACTACAATGCTTATTGTTTTCATCTGTTCACTTCCCATCTGTCTTAACCATCACTTTTATTAAATCTGCAGGTTTTTCTTTCATCATCTGGAGCGCAGTCTCCACTTCATCCAGTCCATGCAGGTGATGGGTCACCAGCTTCTGGGGATTAATTCTGCCGTACTGTATCATCTTTAAAAGGCGTTCAATCCGGATTCTGCCGCCTTTTGCCAGTTCTGTATGAATGGTTTTCCCAGCCATTCCCCTGCCCCCGGAAAACTTAGGGAAAGCAAGACTTCCCGTACCTCCGAAATAATTTACGTTGGAAATGGTTCCAATTCCGTATCTGGCCATATCAACAGCCTGGGTAAATACCTCATCACCGCCTCCGCAGATGATAACGCCATCAGCGCCCAGACCACCGGTCCGTTCCATCACCTGATCAACGATATTGCCGTTTTTATAGCTTAAGACCTCAGTCGCCCCATATTCCAGGGCAAGGCTGGTACAGACCGGTCTTGTTCCCACTGCAATGATCCGGGCTGCCCCCAAATGTCTGGCGCCCTCAATGGCCATCAGACCGATGGGGCCAATTCCCATAACCACTACCGTATCGCCAAACTGAATATCTGCGTATTCCGCTCCGGTAAAACCGGTAGTCACAACGTCCACACACATCAGAGCCTGTTCCAGCGTAACTCCCTCAGGAATCTTTGCCAGTGTGGTATCCGCATCCGGGATCAGGAAACGTTCCGCAAATACGCCGGGAATGGATCTGCCCAGCTGATGACCGGAAAACGGAGCAGATGCATGCTTATAATTCCCTTCCTGTATGCCCATGGCTCTCCAGTCGGGTGTAATGGCAGGAACTGCAACAATTTCTCCAGGCTTAAAATCTTTTACCAGTTCTCCGGTTTCTAAAATCTCAGCCACACATTCATGGCCTAAAATAAGATTGGGAGCTTTTCTTGAACCTCCGCCGTAAACTGTATGAACGTCTGAGGAGCAGGGTGTCACAGCCACAGGTCGAAGAATCGCCCCATAAGGCGTAAGCTCGGGCTCCGGCGCATCATGCCAGCCCACTACTCCCGGTTCAACTAAAACAAATGCTTTCATACTTTTTTCTTATATCCTTTCCAAATGATTGGATTTCAACGCTAAAATTTCCACATTCCGTCCAAATTTTTCCACAATGGATTTAGCGATCTCTTCTGTATAGCCTGGCGCCACGATTAAAATGGCATCTACCGGCTCCGTAAGGAAATGATCCGGTGCCACGATAGGCAAATGGGACGCAGGTGCAAACCGTCCCTGTTTAAAGGGTGCTGAATCGATAATATATCTGGCGAAATTCCCGATTACCGTTGTGGATGCCAGGGTAAATCCCTGATGGCTGGCTCCCCAGATCCCAAGATTCTTTCCTTCTGACTCTAACTCATCAACCAGATGTTTCAGTTCCTCATCGATGATCACCCGGCTTTTAAGTAACCCGGAGACATCCAGTCTGTGGGGATTTTTCCTTCCCCCATTCTCTTTTACAGTCTTTTTCTTTCTGACAATCACGGACAGGGTATCCCGGTTTACCATCTCCTCTTCAAGCACTTCAAAACCAGCCTGATCTGCTGCAAAACGAAGGGTATCAAAGGTATAATAAGCGATATGATCCCGGATCAGTTCGTAGTAGCCATCGTATTCCAGAATATATTCAAGGCTGGGTACCGTAATCAGCCCCACTCCATCATCGGTTAAATTATCTGCAATACAGCGAAGCATACCCACCGGATCCGGCTGATGTTCCAGATAGTTAAAGGACAAAAATCCATCATAAGGGCCACTGGTGCTTCCATCGGGAGACGTTAGGATCTCTCCAACCCCTGCAAACTGCTTCCAGACGTTCAGTCCTTTTTCTTTTCCAAGTGAAACCAGGCTCTCCCTGTGCTCAATCCCGCATGCAGTAACGGGAAACTGGGAAAGAACCGAAAGAAATTCTCCCTGACCGCAGCCGGCCTCTATTAACTTCTTTCCTTCCAGTTGGCAGAAATCAATAAAATGCCGGTACTGGCGTTTTCTTAGCTCCACCATAGTGGTGCTGAATCCGCCTGACCGGATAACGTCCTTATAATATGGTACAGGCTCACAATCAAACTGAACCAGACCGCAGCAGCCGCACTGATGCAGATTTAAACTGATTCCTCTGTCCTCTGTCAGATCTTCCATACCCGGGATATCCTGGGCTGAAGCCGGCATGTGATCCAGCGTCATCAAAGGCTGCCCATCAAGCTTCTGCCCGCATACAATACAAATCCTATCTCTCATACCACAAAATTTCCTCCATGTCAATCCCTTTTTAATAGCCGCAGGTCTTCTTCACTCCCTCAGAAAAGCTTACAAGAGGGGAAAATCCCGTGTTTTTCTCCAGCTTACTAATGTCCGGAATCAGATTTGCAAGTCCCTCTGCATTGGGACGTCTTCTCCCGTAGCTGTAGCTGCCATGAAATCCCATGGTTTCATACATCTGCCGTATGTATTCCCTCAAGGGCTTTGTTTCCCGTTCCGGCGCTGCTACATTATAAATTCCGGAAACCGATTCTTTTTCCTGTTCCATTAAAAGTATCAGCGCCCGGACACAATCCTCCAGATATAAAAAATTCCACATTTGGGTGCATTCCCCAAGGGAAATGTATTCTCCCCTTCCAAATGCCCTTAAACAGCTTTCCACCAGAGACCATGGGTGATCTCCCGGTCCGTACACACTGAAAATCCGCGCATGGATATACTCCATGGAAGATATCCCTTCCTGCTGCCACTGGTTCGTCTTTTCTGTTGCCTGTTTTAAAAAGTCCAGCTTAGCCTTTCCGTATTCAGAAACAGGGCTGCAGTCAGTTTCCTCAGAAAGGGAGCCTTTGTGAATTCCATATTCCGCCTGGGAACCGCTAAAGAGAAAACGGCTGCATCCTAAACGTCTGGCTCCCTCTAATGCCTTTAAAGCGTCCACCACATTCTTCTGCTGGACTTCCCGTTTCATCCGGTTCTCACTGCCGGATCCATCCCAGCCAAAATGGTAAAAGGCCTGACAAGGTTCATCAATTTCCTGATCCAGTGTATCAAGCTCACCCAGTTCCCGTTCTATTATAACCAGACCTTCCTGATCTGACGGAAGATATCTTAAATTCTCCGAACCGGGGCGAACCACCGCATATACCCTGCTGCCCTGCTTTAATAGGCGGTTCGCCACAGCTCTTCCCAGGAAGCTGGTCGCTCCTGTTACAACAACGTTCACCTTATTTCCTCCCTGTATAAAAATCTAGTCCCTGATCCTGGGAATAATCATATTCCGGTCCATCTCTTCCTCGGAAAGGAACGGAGACAAATCCTCTAAGGGAGGAGAAACCATGGTTCCATCAGGAAGCCGCTTTGCAGCTGATTTGGGTTCAAAATTCTGATCTCTGCTGACAAATACTTCACAAATCACCGGTCCGTTTAAAGACAGGGTGCGAAGGAGTGCCTGGTCAATCTCACCGTTGTGGCGGGCACTGACATAGGGATATCCGTATGCAGCAGAAAGTTTCTCCATGTCGGGGAAGCTTAAATCTCTGCTGTCATCTCCAATTCCAACAAGCGGTTCTCCAAAATAATTCTTCTGGGTCTGACGAATAGAATGATAACCCCCGTTATTAATTACAAATATCTTAATGGGAAGGCGATGATGTATAATCGTCTGCAGTTCCTGCAGATTCATCTGTATACTTCCGTCTCCTGTTACCAGAACAATGTCTTCTCCCGGATCGGCCTTGGAAATACCAATGGCTGCAGGCAGATCATATCCCATGGAGGCCACAGCAGAATTGGAAATAAAGCGCTGACCCGGTTTTATCACATAAGCATGACCGCCTACCACACAGGCTGATCCATTGCCAACCACAGTAATCCTGTTTTCAGGAAGACGGGAGCTCAGTTCCTTTATAAATGCATAAATGTTTACTTCCTTGTGGTCATCCTGGCTGTAATGCCTTGGAAGAACCACAGGATAGGTCTCTTTCCACATGCGGCATGTCTCATTCCAGGTAAGGGATTCAATCCCTGATCCGCCTTGAAATAAGGGTTCTTCCCTGGTTGCCATAAATTCGTGATCCAGAAGATCTTCCATCACTGCCAGCAGATCTTTCACATCTGCATGGATCCTCATATCGGAATGTACCGATGGTTTCTTTAACTCCTCGGGATCAATATCATTTACAATCACATACGCTTCTCTGGCCCAGGTTGCAAAATTATATCCAACCTGACGGATGCTTAAACGGCTGGCAAGGGAAAGCACCAGATCACTGTTTTGAATGGCAAAATTACCGGGACGGTCTCCCATTCCACCACCTCTGCCGGTGTAGAGCGGATGATCATCATACATGCAGTCCTCGCTGTTCCAGCCGGTTACAACCGGAATTCCCAGCTTTTCTACCACGCGCATAAATACGTCATGGGCCTGTCCGATGCGGATTCCATTGCCTGCGTTAATCACGGGGCGGGAAGCTTCTTTGATCTTTAAAAGTATCTCACGAACCGTTTTCTTATCCGGCTTAGGGGGCAGTATCTGACGTTTTTCTCCAAAACCGCTTTCGTCCTCAGTTATCTTAGCATCACTGGCAGAAATCCAGCCGTCTCCCCCATTTTCATAATCTTCCGGGTCAAAGCCAATAAGATTGTCGGTTTCTACGTAAGCGCCCTGCACATTCAGAGGAATGTCCAGCCAGGCAGGTCCCGGACGGCCGGAATACGCAAGATAAACTGCCTTTTCCAGACAGTAGCGGATTCGCATGGGATCAATCACCATCTCGCTGTATTTGGTCATGCAGTCAACTGCCTTTGTAATGTCAAATTCCTGATCTCCCATGGCACGGATTCCTACGCCGGACCATCTGGCTGTGGTATCGTAGCGAACCTGTCCTGACAGAATCAGCATGGGAATGGAATCCAGCCAGCCGCCTAAAACTCCGGTTATGGCATTGGTACCCCCCGGGCCTGTGGTAACACAGACAGCGGCAATCTGGCCTTTGATTCTGGCGTAGGATTCGGCAGCAATGGCGCATGCCTGCTCATGATGGTTATAGAGACAGGTAAGCCCTTCCTGATGTCCCAATGCATCGTTTAAATGCATGGCACCTCCTCCTGTTACCGTAAACACCTGGGAGATCCCAAGCTCCACCAGCCTCTGGGCTATATAATTGGATATTTTCATTCTCATGTTATTTTCTCCTTTATTAAGGAATGGTAATTATCTGTCTGTGATTATACCACACCGTACTTTATTTTCCTATTAAAGTTTTCTTACTTTCTAAAAGCTTCCATTTTTCCAAAAAACATGCTTTCTTTGGCAACTTTACCAGTTATGTAACCTTTGTTTCCCCGCTCAGCCTTATTTTACAGGCAACTGCCGGTACTCTCTTGGTTACAGCGTTTTGGCGCATTCCGGGTAACCCCTGCCTGTCAACAACTTTTCTCCTGTTCTGTTAGCTCCTTCCATATCTGCCATCAAACCACACTTTCTTTGTTCCTTTCATTTACGTTATAATCGCAGAGTAATGCAACTATGGATTTTCGGCCACGATAAAACTTACTGCAAAAAAGGAGAGAACATATTTATGAAAAAGCAAATTAAATTGATGGCTGTATTATCCGCTGCCGGTATTTTAACTGCAGCTGCCCCACAGATGGGCATCTTAAACACAGCCTCTACTGTCTATGCCAAGGCAACTGGCTGGGTAGAAGAAAACGGTACATGGAAATTCTATGAGGAGGGTGATTACTACGCCACTGATTCCTGGAAGAAGTACGGAGAAGACTGGTATTACTTAAATGAGGATGGCGAAATCGCTGTCGGTCAGAAAGTTGATGAGTACTATGTAGACGAGAGCGGAAAGAGAGTATCCAATTACTGGGTTTCTGTTACCAATGACAGCTACTGGGACTCCCCTGATTCACCGGAAAATTACTGGCATTATTACGGAAAAGACGGAAAAGAAGTCGTTTCCAAATGGCAGAAGATCAATGACAACTGGTATTATTTTGACGAACAGGGTCAGATGCTTACTGGCAAGGTAGAAATCGCTGGTTCTACTTATTACCTGGGTAACGAAAATGACGGCGCACAGAAAACAGGCTGGTTTGAGCTTGAAAGTGCGAAAGAAGATTCAGACCATACAAATGCCTGGTACTATTTTGACAAAGACGGCGTTATGGTTAAAGATCAGGTAGATAAAAAAATTAACGGTTCTTACTTCACCTTTGTAAATGGCGAAATGCAGACCGGCTGGTACAAACTTCCTGTAACAGCAACTCCTTCAGAAGCGGCCGAAAATACTGACAACAAGACTTCCGCAGCAGGCTATCAGTACTATGATGAGAGCGGTGCAAGAGTCGATGGCTGGAGAGAAATCGAAGGCATCGAGGGCATCAGCGCAGAAGGCGAACAGCACTGGTTCTTCTTTAAAAACGGTGCTCCTTACTTTGCGAAAAAGGGTATTGAATTATTCACTGTAAACTCCCAGAAATATGGATTTAATACAAAAGGTGAAATGCAGACCGGTCTTAAGGTTGTTAATCTGGAAGACGGAAATACTGCAAACTTCTATTTCGCAGACAACGGCGTGATCAACACTGGAAAACAGTCCATTACGAATGAAGATTCAGGCGATAACCAGATTTGGTACTTTGTAACTTCCGGAAGCAAGAAAGGTCAGGGCTTCCACGGTATTCTTGACGATACTCTTTACGAGTATGGTTTAAGAAAACAGGCAGATGCGGATTTAAGAGTTGAGGCATTCACTCTTAACGGTAAAAACTATCTGGTGAATACCAACGGTGTTCTTCAGAAAGCTTCCTCCACATCTAAGTCCACAGCAAAACCAGAGCTTGGCGCAGGCTTCAGAGATTTCAAAGACACCAATGAAAAAGTTTATGTTGTTGATGTAAATGGTATTATTCAGTAAATAGAACACCTTTATAAATGAAACATCCGTTCAATTGCCAAAAAGCCCGCAGTGTAACAGCTGCGGGCTTTTATTTGTTTTTAACAATTATAAGAGTTGTAACTATACAAAATGCCTAAATAGTAATTTTTTTATCGATATTTCTGTTTTTGCGTTATATTTTTGTCGATTTAACGTTATACATATAGGAGTAGATTGTTTATCAATCTATAAAAAAAGGAGGAGACCAATGAGAGAACTGTCCGTGTACTATTGTTCCAAATGCGGGTATTATGGTTATTATCAGCTGGAGAGGAATGCGGTATGCCCAAAGTGCAAGGTGGACATGCTTGCGTTGTCCATCAGCTATCAGGCTTTCATGGATTTGTCCTGTGAAGAAAGGGACGAATTGCTTTCCTCTCAAATCATTGCTTCATCGTCTCCCTATGTAAAGCGCATTCTTGTGCCTCACAAAGTAAATAATAACCGGGAAATCATTGCCCGAATGGGAGACCGCATCACCGAACTGGAGATTGAAAATGAAAAACTGAATAAAACCATTGAATGGATGCACCAGACAATTTGGGAAATGGTACGTAAAAACAAAGGATTAAATATAAGTGATCAGGATGAATCCCGTAAGGGGATTGATCCCTGACAGGGACATTCCGGGAGTGCCCCCCTGCACTCCTTATCCATCCCCTGTCAGGCGATTTTGTCAGTACTTATGTAACGTCCGATCAATCTGTTCAGCGTCTGATTCAACCTTTCAATCACTTTATGGAGTCTCGAATTTTCTTCCATCAGCTTCTCATTCTCCATCTCTACAATCCGCAGTTTCTCAGCATCTGTCATAAAGATACCCCCTCCTTCTTCTGCTTTTCTTGTAATCAATATAAGTCCTTTCTAAGTGTTTGAAAAGTGAATTTTATCGCATTATTCGACATTTTTTACTATATTTTAGCCAATTTAATCTTTTAATCTATGATCTTTTTAAAAGAAGTACTACATATGCCCTGTCCATATCAGTCTGGCACTAGATATGCGATTGCCATCAATCTTATATTGTCGACATAATTGATATTAATTATAAAGGTTTTCTTGATAATTTTTTAATTTATCACACGCTCTTTTGATCTCGTCAGATTTTTCACATATATAATGCTATATATCTATTTATTGATAGACCAACTTCAATAAGCCGGCACTAAGTCCGGCTGAAAAAAAGAATTCTATTTTTCTGTACTATTATACTCACGAGCTTTTAAGCCTCGTCATGAGAAGAGGGAGCTTAAGCTCGTCTAGCACTTCGTTAATATAAAACAGCACTGGAACAGTTCCGTCCGTCTTTCTGTCACCGGAAAGAAACCAGCAGACAACTGCATCATTGGGAAGAGATGCAGACAATGCGTATCCCGCTTTTTTTAGCAGATGCTGTATTTCATCAATTCCAAGACCCAGAGAAATGGCAATCGCCAGCAATGTTTCCTTTGACGGCTGTTTATAGCGCTTAATGTATTGCAGCATCCGTTCACTGACATTGGCCGCGTCACAGATGGACTTGCACCTTCCTCTCCTGCCATTTAACAATTGTCTGAAATACCCGCTAAAATCATGATCGCTGCTTAGAGAAAGACCTGCCTTATTAGCCAGAAGCTCGGTTTCCTCTTCTGTTAAATGAAATATCTCTGCGCAAGAGACGATCAGCTGTATCTTGGACAGCCTTGTCTGAGTGCTGCATGGATGATTTTTCCACCAGGAAACGGCCTGTTTATTAACTCCCAGTTTCTGATAGACCTCCTCGAGCAGCCTTAGATCATTTGTTTTCTTATAGTCTTTGGCCAGATTATTTAATGCAGTGTAGAAGCTTTCTTCCAGTATTACGCCATGATCATCCAGCCATTGTTTAGTTTTTTCATAATCCATTTCATTCCCCCGCCTTCCTTAAACCGCTATTTTGTGTGGTTTTTTGTACAAAAAGAAGCCAGCTGATTTGTGACTATCAGCTGGCTACATTATATCTGCATTTTTTTAATTGAAGGGGGGATATCCCTAAGATGCGAAAAACCGCCCTAACTGGTAAATCAGTGGGGTTAAACGGTTTATCACGATTTATCAGAAACTACCTTAACCCTGATAACCGTCGTAATCAACCGTGCCGATACAGGTTAGGTTTAAGGTATTTTTTAACAGGTCTCCTGGAGAGATGAAGTACTCATACATATCCTTTAACTTTTGCAAATAAGGTACTGCATCATTGTTACCGCCGTCTGTTCCATTGGCAAAAGTCTTTACAAATTGAATGCAAAAACGGGTTACTTCTATAATAAGGTCATCCGACAGTTCATAAGAGGTCGAAAGCTCCGTTTCATTCTGGCTGTTACTAAGCGCTTCATAAAGCTGGTCGATTGCTTCATCCACATTTTCATGGGATACAGGGCTGTTTTCCACATTTGCCTGAAATATTCGGTTGTTATAGCTGGAAGGATCTTTTTGTATGATTTCAATAATCCGATCAAGCAGAGGAAAGCCTGGAGTACCCTTTAATTGAATCTCATACTCATCTCCTGCTTCCTTATAACAATGATAAGCAAACTGGGAGCACATCATCGCTTCTCTGCCCTTGTATATTAAAGCATCTTCCAGTTCCATTAAGATACCCATGGAAAGCTTCACAATCCTTGTTACAAGGCCTTGAAGCCCTGTGTCACCCAATATGTTGTTAGTAATACAATAAAGACCGATAAACGGTAGCTGGGCATGTGCATAGGGTAGCTTCTCACTGACATAACGCGTTGCAATGTCCATAACTGGCTGACAATTATTATTCCCTGGATTTAACCGCATCACATAGGCGGTTCTTGCTGTTCTGGTAAGTATGGTGTCCTCCAGCGCATTGGGGGGCGTTTCCTCAATCACGGTTCCTACAGGCTTAACTGACCCGCAGCTTAAGGCGGTATGGCTTACTTCTGATCTGGTAACCCAGGCAATAATTTTAGATATCTTTTCGTTATTCGGCTCCAGTAAAAGGATATCTCCTGCCTTTAGTTCATTTACTCTTACTTTTTCACCCATCGTATTTTCCTCCTGAATTAATTAAAATATTGTTTCAGTTCTTTTACCTTATTCCGACTGACCAGTATCACATCGGAAATGTCCTTAAAATACATATCATAGGTATAGTTAATCCGCGGTCGGAACCGGTCTGCTCTGGATAAATTAGCCAGATAGCATTTATGAGTGCGGAAAAATGAATTCTTCTTCAGCTTCTCCTCATAAAAATTCAGAGTTTTATTTCCACGGAATACGTGATCCCTGGTATGTATCATACAAATCCCCTGTAACGCTTCTATATAAAATATATCAGCCGCCGGTATCAGAACAATGTCTTCCTCGTTAAACCCGCAGATCATATCTAAATTATAATCATACTGTCCGCTAATCTCCTGATACACGTTTTGTCCGGTGGTGGAAGTCTCTAATTTATTCAGGCATTTAAAAAGCCGTTCTTTCGTATAAGGTTTTAGCAGATAGTCCACTGCATTCAGTTCAAATGCCTTGGCTGCATAACCATTATAAGCAGTAACAAAACAGATTTTAGTCTTGGGGTGAAGGCTGCTGATTTGCTCTGCAATATACATGCCATTGATTCCCGGCATGTCTATATCCAAAAACAGCAGGTCACAAGGGTTCTTTAATAAATATGCCAGTCCCTCTCTGGAATCAGAGAATGCCCCAACCAGAGTACATTCCTCTTTTTTCTTCAGCAATTCCGTAAGATATTCAATTGAATTTTTTTCATCATCAATAATAACAACCTGCATACCTGCGCATTACCCCCTCTTTGGAATCTGAAAACTGATTTTCGTTCCCTTTAAGCCCTGACTTTCAATGACCAGTCCGCTTTGAAAACATATGTTAAGCCGGTAATTGATATTGCTGATCCCAACACCACTTTTTGAGGTGCTGCTTTTTGGAGTGTTACTTTTATCAATGGTCTCAAGCGTTTCCGGGCTGATCCCCCTGCCGTCATCCTCTACACTGATTATCAACCTGTTGTCACCAGCCTCCATGACCCGTATCAGAATATTCAGTTCACCAGACTTATATCCATGCTTGATGGAGTTCTCCACCAGTGGCTGAATGGTTAATGGAAGAATGTCATTTGAAAGGAGTTCAGCCGGTGCATCAATCTCAAGCTTTAAGGCACCGTTCATTCTTACGTTTTCCAGTTCCACATATGCATTTACCAGATCCAGCTCTTCCTTTAGCTGATAAAGAGTATAGGTTCTGTAATCAAATCTGTATTTTACCCTTAGAAAGTCTGACAGGCACATAAGCATATTTTTTGCCATGTTCACGTTGGTGTCCATAAGGCAGTATATGTTGTGGAGAATATTAAATAGGAAATGAGGGGAAATTTGCGCCTGCAAAGAAGCAATCTCCATCTCATGGGCAAGTTCCGACTGGCGGAAAGTATCTTCCACATTGACTGCCAGAACATATCCCTGGCTAAGGAGGAAAAAAAGCACTCCAAAATAATAGAAATTGAAATCGTTGAAAAATTTTACATCAATATTATGCTGGATATCCACAATCTGCAGGACACATGATACGATATATACACAATAACCCAGAAAAATCGGCCCGGCATTGGCCTTTTTCAATTTAAAAGCCTTGGCAATTTTTAAAAAATAGCAAAGCGCATTTACAAATAAAATTGGTATGAATACTATATCGTCATACAAAACCGGCATAGCCGGCAGACAAATAAGAATAGCAGTATAGATTAAATCCAAAATCTTTAAAAAGCGGAATGGGTGAGTTTCCCCCAGCTCCGGGTACATACTCCACAGAAAAAACTGTATAGAGGTGATCTGAACCATAAATGACACATACTCAGCCTTTACAACTGTATCAATGGTGAGAAAAGGGAAAATACTGACCAGACTCTCGCCGTCTATAATAGAAGCTATAACCAGAACAGAAATACAAAAAATCCAGAGGCAAATGGACTGGGCTTTTTTATTCAGGCACCAGTTAAAAACATACAAATAGCACGCCATTCCAGCCAGAATACCTATAAACCCGATATTTTTCATCAAATTAAAAAGGTGAAACCGAAATAAAGGAACCTGTTTCCCAATATAGACAGGAAGGACGATCCCTCCATTGTTACAATGAAAATTAGATACCTTAATTTTAATTACAAAATCATTTTGATCCACATGAAAATAAACAAACTGAGGGTTCCAGCTTGGAATTTCTGTGCTTTTATCAGCACCAATTGTTCCATTCTCCACAATTTTCTTATCATTTATGTAAAGCTGATATGCACTGGAGACATAATTAAGCTTCATGCAGTAATCACCGGGAGAGGGGACTTTTACACGCAGTTCATATATGCCGATTCCGTGTTTGCCCAGCGTCTTTCCGTCTATCACCTTTCCCCGCCACGATCCTGGAACTTCTAAACTGTCTGCTGTCTGGGAGACGGTATCTTCTAATGTACCTTCATAGAACTTCCATACTCCATTTAACTGAACAGCCTTTTCCTCCAGATTCTCTTTTGACAGATTTAAAAAACCATCTGCTATAGAATAAGAAATATATTGATTCCGAATGCTTACCAAACCTGATATCAGACAGACTGACAGAATTAAAAATAACAGGGCTTTTCTGTTCTTCTTGTATTTTTCTTTCATTATTTGCTTAATTCTTCCCCCGGATCTGTTGCCGATCATGCATTAAATTTCGTGTATTTTTGTTTATTTTACTATTTATGGAAAAATATAGCAATATAAATATTTTTCATTATGCACCAAAAAGAAAGGGCGCAAACAGACCGTTTTTATGCTGCATGCGCTCTTTCTTTTTTGTATCTGGGGGCTTTATATTCTATTACTGAATAAATGGTGTAATAGGCTTTTTAAATGTTGTAACATTATGAAATACGTTCTCCATTCGGTCCTACACGGTGTCCGTCGGGTGTCACAGTATCTTTGAGCATGGAACCTTTGGTAACATCTGCTGCCTCACTGAAATAGTACCATTTTCCATCAATCAAGTTCCAGCCGGTATACATATATCCCTTTTTCCCGTCACTAACCGGATTTAAATAATACACACTTCCTTTGTATTCAAACCAGCCAGTTACCATATATCCGTTTTCATTAAAGAAATACCAGTCATTTCTTCCTTTCCAGTCCGTATACACCCAACGGTTTACCGGTCGGCTACCATCTTTTCCGATTATCTTCCAGCCATTTTCATCTAATTGCCAGCTGCCAGGGTAATAATGATCATCGTCTCCGCCGGCTCGTTTTCCGGGCTCTGTGATCTCTCTATCGTCATCATCATCACTATCGTCTCTAGGAAGCGCTTTTACTGTGACTGTGAAATCATCTGTGAACTCTTTCTCATTCCCATACCTGTCAGCTGCATAATATATAACCTTAACTGTCCGGGTTCCTGTTCTGGTAAGATTGTATTCCAGATCATACTGTCCCTCTGATAAAGCTGTTTTTCTGACTGCATTGGAGGGACTGGCTTTTTGATATTCAGTCACCTCAAGTCCCTGTGTATCCAAATCCTCTCCCAATGTGTAGCTGACTTTATCCGGCCTTTTTGTCACTTTGATTCGGAGTGTATAATACTCCTGTTCTGCCTCTTCTTCCATAACCGTCAGATTGATGGTTACTTCCAATGGAATACCGTTAGGATTAATAACGTGGTCTGGCAATTCCACAATTCCTTCAACAGAAAATGTTTGTTCTTCACTAATGTTGGGATCATAGGAACTGGAGTCCAAATCCCATATCACATCAGCCTGAACATTTCCGGCATCGGTTCCAAGCGTGACTCTGGCTGGTATCCCCAGAGCTGTGACTGTTTTGGCCGTTCCGTTTGTAATTCCTTTTATAGAAGGTAAAGGATTAATTCTTTCCAGAATTTTATCAGTCGTTGATTGTGCATCCACGGTTACCTCAATTGTAATATTAAGGGATACAGTGTTGGGATTAACCACTCTGGCCGGAAGACTCACGGTTCCTTCTACCTCAAAGGTCTGTGCCGTTTTCTGATCTGGATCATAGGAGCTTAAAGCTACTGCCCAGGTTACATCAGCAGATACATCTCCCTGATCTGTTACAAGAGTCACATGCTCAGGCAGATTTAGATCTGAGGCCGTTTTGGCTGAACCATTTGGGATTGCTGTAACAGGAGGTAATGGAGCAATGCTCTCCAGAACCTTATCGGCTAAAACCTCCGCTTTTACGGTTACATTTACGGTTACGTTAAGGGATACTCCATCTGGATTATAGACATCATCAGGAAGAATCACCGTTCCTTCCACATCAAAATTCTGCTCTGTCTTACCGGTTGGATCATAGGAACTGCCTTCTACATCCCATTCTACATCAGCCAATATTGTTCCCATTTCAGTATTAAGACTTACCTTTCCGGGAAGCCCCAATGCCGAAGCTGTTTTTGCTGTACCGTTGGTAATTCCTATAATAGGATCAGGTGCTGCAATTGATTGGACAGGGTCTTTTGTAGCATTAAAGATTATTGTATAGGTTTCTGTGGAATCTACCATTCCGTCATTTGCTCTAAAGACCAAAGTATGGGTACCTGTAGTGGCAGGCTTATAAGAAAAGATATTGTCTGCTGTCACTTCAGGTCCATCATCAACCTTTACCTTGTAGGTAAGAGGATCACCGTCTGCATCCTGAAACATATACATTAAGGTTATAATAATTTTAGTATTGACTGGTTTTTCGTATGTTACCGTATCTTCTACTCCGCTCTTTCTTTCAGGAGCAGTATTTGGCGCTTTCACATTGAGAGTTACGGTGTAACTATCAGTTGAATCACTAATTCCGTCATTGGCCTTAAATATCAGTGTATACGATCCAACTATTGTCGGTATGAAGGAATAGCTCTCGTCAGCTGCCTCTTCGGCATCCTCGTTTACTTTTACTTTATAGCTGAGAGTGTCCTTGTTCTCATCTTCAAATATTGTACTTAAATCAAGCGTATAAGTGTTATTGATTGAGATATTTCCGGAATAGACAGCTCCTACACCGCTTTTCCTGACTGGGATGGAATTAACAGCTGAAAGAGTTACAGTATAGGTGTCCGTGGAGTCCGCTTTTCCATCATTTGCTCTAAATACCAGTGTATCCGTTCCTACAGTGGCGGGAGTATAGGAATAACTCTCATCTGCGGCCGCTTCCGTTCCTCCGTTAATTTTTACCTTATAGGTTAAACTATCACTGTCAATATCCTCAAATATTGTATTTAGCTTAATCTGATATGTTTTTTTAACTGCTACACTGTCTGTTACGGTTGCATTTACACCTGATATTCTTGCGGGAGGCGTATTGGGCGCTTTCACATTCAAGGTTACGGTGTAGGTATCTTCTGAATCTTCAATTCCGTCATTTGCTTTGAACACCAGCGTTAGCGTCCCAACAGCATCTGGAGTGAAAGTAGGTTTATCACCAATCATCTCCTCTGGCTGTTCATTTTTTCTAACCTTATAATTTAAAGTATCCCCATCCGCATCTTCAAATATTGTACTTAAATCAATGGTGAATTCAGTATTCACTGTTATATCTTCCGTTTTAGACGATACCACCCCACTTTTTCTGACTGGTGCGGTATTAATAACAGTCAGTGTTACTGTATAGGTGTCTGCAGAATCAATAGTATCGTCATTTGCGGTAAACACAAGGGTGTATGTGCCTGCGGCAGGAGGTGTAAATGAATAATTTTTTGTTGCTGTCACTTGAGAGTCTGTATTAATCTTGACTTTATAGGTCATGAAATCTGTATCGGGATCCTCAAATATTGTACTTAAATCCAGGGTAAATGCAGTTTTAACTGGTAAGTTTGCTGAGGCAGTTGCTCCTACACCACTTTTCCTGACTGGTGCATAGTTTACCCCCTGTACATTAACAGTTGTATAGACGGGTTCAGTTGCATTGGTGTTATCTGCTGCTGATACCATAACTGTTCTTGGTTTTGTATTGGGTTTTACAGTATTGGTGTTTTTGTAGGTGATTGCTTTTATTAATGCTGCGACACTGGTATCATTGGCATTTGAATTCAGCAAAATTGATAAATTAGTTCCTGAAGTGCCTCCAGAATACGTGCCGATTGGTGTTACACTGTAGAAGACATTGTCTCCGGACAACGTAATGCCACCTATTTGAGCAAGTTCCAAGACATCTTCTGCTGGAACACCGTTAGCAGTCATGGAGGCAGTGACCAAACCGTTCTCATAAGTTCTGCTGAAATCGGAATCTACCTTAACTGTAACGTCGCTATCTTTATCCAGCGTCACTGGGTCTCCACCCTCCGTAAATGTCACAGAATCGCCACTTAAATTGGAAATAATAGGAGGTGCAGCTGCGGACCCAAGTGTTGCACTTAAACCATCAAAATCAACATAGTCATTTGAATCGTTTAATTTTGTGTAAGCCTCTAAAATAACCCGAATCATTTTTGCGTGTGATGTTACATACAGATCTTTTATTGATACAGTATCCCATTCTCCGCTCTTATATTGTGCTGCAGCTACTGAACTATTAATCGGAGCTCCCGTTCCTGCGGTATTATCATACACTTCTATTTTTAACTTTGCTGCATCCTCGGGGAATTGAAGAAACATCTGACAGGAAGCCGTCAAATTAAAATAGCCAGTACTATTAAGTATATAATCCTTATGGATAGTGCCTTTACTATTGTCTCCGCCCAGGAAATAAGAGCAATACTCTATAATATTTTCATTGCTGTCTAAAACATCGGCTGGAGAACTTTTTCCGATAGGATTCTGCATATTGTACTGATACCAACTTTTAACCGGGTCACCGTCAGATCCAAAAAGATCACTCCGTCCATCAATGCTTTCTCCAACCCAACCACTAATTGTTTTTGCGTCCTGGTCATTTTCGTTTAAAATCTCTCCTGTGTCTGCATATACACTCATGGGAATTGAAGACATTAGTACAGCTGCAATAAGAATGCCGCTTAATAAACGCTTTTTTTTCTTTAAAACCATTCTATCACTCTCTATTCATTTCAATTTTTTTTATTTACCTTAAAGACATAAATTCTGTTATCAACTCCTGTTTTTGAGGTAACAGCTATATTAATCGGATTATCTCCAATACTCAGAGGAATTGACTGACCTTTATTATAGACTACACCATTTAAGGTAATCACAACTACTGCCTCAGAATCTTCCGTCGTGGGAGTAACTGCAGTAGTGGTAAGCGTACCAGCGCTTAAATTATAATTATACGTTGTCTTCACAAATCCGGAAAATCGAATTCCGGTAAATTTTACAGAGGTCATATAAGGACTGCTGGCTCTTGTTACAGTTACAAGATAGGTCACTGTATAATTGTCTGGTGAAGTTACCTTAATCTCAATTTTATTTGATCCGGTAATCAAATCAACAGACGCTTTTCCCTCTATCAATTCCAGTCCGTTGACTGTAATAGCTGCGTTAGTAGTTGATGCAACAGGAATCACTGTGATACGTTCTGAATCATATCCTACATTGGTAGTATATGACAGCGTATCAGAATGAAATACAGGAGTCAGGGTTGCTGTATGCTCTTCCTTATCCTTTATTATTAATGAAGTCAGAACGGACACTTCCTTTTCTATCAATTCCAGTTCCATGACGGACGCTACTGATTTATTGGCCTGTAATCCCCCATCATTATATGTAATAACCCTGAAATATCTGGCACATACCGGGATACTCAGCATACGGGTACAGTTATTATCTATATTACCAAATACAGTATCTACTGTTTTCCAATTATTTCCGTCTATACTGCTGTCCAGGCAAAATGATGTCATACAATAATTTACCGGCCAGCCAGCATTGCCCCCAATACTTTTAACTGTCCACTGACCGATCCAGCAGGATTTTTTTAAATCAACACACAGCCACCCTGGAATCGCAGCACACAGCCATCTGGAGGTTGGTTCACTGACAATGCCATTTACAGCTCTGTCAGGTGTATAAGGTTCGATATAACTGCTTGCAGTTATATCTGCATTCAAAGCCAAATTTCTGCCCATATTTATCTCATCAATCCTTTCCGGGAAATTGAAATGTGATTATTGATTGGTCCCAGCCAGATGACTAATTCCGCTCAGGATAGTAACCATCTATTGCAATCACATAATGAATACCAGGGTGCGGTTCAAAACCCTTTAAATTCGGCACACAAAATTTAGAGGAACCATTGCCCCCAAATGTATAACCAAGCAAAGAAAACAGCAATTGGTATTCCTGAACCGGGTACTCCTGACCATCACAGTACAGCGTTCCGTAAGGTGCAAACGTATAGGGTACCATTATAATTTCTCCCACAAAAAAATCTTCCATGTATCTTCTCTCCTTTCCTATCCATGAATCAGAGTAAAATTACGGTCTCACCGGATACAGACCTTCTACTGCTATGTAATATTTCATCTGGTTGGTTGTGGAGAGGGGATTGGCGTTTCTTAAATCCGGCAGCTTAAACTCGGTAGTTCCATTGCCTCCAAATGTGATGCCTATGAGAGAATATAACGCGTTGTAATAAGCGATTTTCAATGATCTTCCATCACAGAGCATCCAGCCTCTGGGTTCAAAGTTATAGGGAAATAACTGAATCTGGCCCATATATGGATCCATAAATAATTCCTCCTTAATCTCATGATTTTTGTCAGTCGGTTGATTGAAACAAGCTCCGCTTTATAGGGCGGATTGGCAGCAGGGGAATATGCGTTATTGGGATGGGCTCATAAATTGAGCCTATCTATAGCGTTTTACCATGTTGCGGATAATTTATCATAACGCTTAGGGAGGGGTAAAACCCGAAATTAATTATGACTTTTGAATTATGCTGGTGTTTTATAATTACTGGGAATAGAGATGATAAGTAAGCGCAAAGTAAATCGACGGATAGCCAAACAATAAAATCTACGCCATAATTATAGTTAGGAAATACAAGCGTTCTACTACACTTCTGATTGCTAGGATTGATAGATGCAAGCGTTTCACTACATTATAGTTGTGGAGGATTACATATGTTTTCAGCAAAGGTGTCTGCCGAAGAGCAATACAAACTTATCATGGAGTGCCGGCAAAACGGCCTATCCGATCAGCAATGGTGTCTTAACCATGATATCAGGCCAGGTACATTCTATAACTGAATATTCTTGTGCGATGAAATCGCAGTTCCGGGGTATTGGAAATCATGTGTCCGGAACTGGAAATCATCAGGTTCTTAATGCGAGTTTACTCGCAAATGCTCTTGTGGCAAACGCATATCCGGATATATCACTGGTCGATTTGATCAGCATCACAGATGCACTGGCATCTCTTGATGAGTATGTGAAAATATGGTAATAGGATGGCGGGCCACTGCCCGCCATAAGTAAAAATGAGCACGACTACGACAGCTCAACTGGTCAGTAACATTAGAACAATCAAAAGAAGTTTACTAGGATACTATGATAAAGGTAAGGTATTATTTATTATTATGGCTATTCTGGATTTGACGGAATATTATTGCTCAAAACATTGATTAAATAGCAAAAATAATCTTATAACAATAAAACCCAAGTACCATTTATTAAGTACTTGGGTTTATTATATGTTTTTTGTAAAGTACCACATCTAATCGTAATTGTATGTAAAACTAAATATAACCTTTATCTCTTCTTCTATTAAACATCTAGTTAAATAGTTAATTAACATCATTCGTTAATTCTCAACGTTATACCCTGTGATAAAAAATTATAATATTAGGAAATTTGCATTTATTTCAACATTGCTAAAGATATTAATCAGGTTCTTATTGAATTAATTCATGCCTTTATTTGAAGATTGCACTAGGTTATTGGGTTATTGCCATCGTTTGAATGAAAGTTTTTCTTATAAACTTTATTTGAAAATGCAACTGCAAAAGAATCAATGTACTTTTCATAAAAGAATGAAATAGTTATTATAACCACCAACGAAATTGATAATGTTATAATAAAACTAATAAAATAATTAAAATAATTCACAAGTTTCACCATTAGGAAACAAGAAAAGGTAAAAAGTACGCCAAGATGCAATAAATAGAATGAAAAAGATAGTTTTCCCGCTTTTCTTAATAATGGAGTAGATAAAAATTTCTTGGCTGACTCTAAATTAAGTATGGCTATTAACAGCAGAAACGCACCGATTAAATGATAAGTTATATAAGCATTATCACTAAAATAATGTACATAAATATTCAAAAAATGATACATTGTTTTATCTGTATCAAGTGAAGCTGAATACGATCCTAAGAATATACCAACTAGTAGTAAAAGTATATTTACATATTTGTTCTTAATATGGAATATATTTTTAACATCCGCAGAGTTACCAAAATCACTTAGCATAAGACCAAATATAAAACCAAGATAGTATGTTTTTCCAAAACAAATTATCAAAACCAAATAGATAACAATTCGATTTTTTAACTTATATACTAAACCCGCACATGCAAAAACCAGTATCGAGCCATAAAATTCATAAGTCATTGTCCACAACACACCATTATATGTAGAAATGTTTTTAAAAAAGGCGCCATAAAATCCTTCGTATAATGCATCTGATATCGACGGATTAAATCTATAATATTGTCCCAGCCAAAAATCGGATTTAGATATTATCGCTGCTTCAACATTATGAAAAAGATGTAATTTCATCAGAAAGTATATGATTAGCGAAGAAATAAATACAGGAATTACAAGTCTAAAATATCGCTTAACCGCTCCAGATTGAAGATAAAAAAAATCACCTGTCCTAAAAAATTTGTATGTTAAAACATAACCACTCAAAATAAAAAAAATACAAACGGCAAAGTTGCCAGAGAAAATAACATTTAAGGGCGTTTTGGCAATTAATTGTTCTATAAACACATTTGAATTAATTTGAGATGGCTCGCCCGTGAATACCGCCGGATAAAATGAGACCATAAAATGGTTCAACACAACCATCAAAGCTCCTATACCTCTTAGGCCATCTAAGTAATAAAGTTTCTCTTGTTTCATAAATTTACATCTCCTCAGGAATTTATTATAAGCGCATTTCTTTACTCATAAGGTATGCTATTGTCACATTTAGCACAATTTTGTTCTTCGTAAGCGACGATAAATTGCCGTATCGTTGGAAAGTTGCAACGAATTGTTCATGACTGGTCCGACATACGATACATGAGTAACGGTTCGTCAAGCCCGTAAGCAACGCCAACTTTTTTAACTATACGAATCCAAGTAGAGTAATCCTCGTGTACATGCTTACGATAAGTAAACGGATATTCCAAAAGCAAGTCCCGTTTGCATATTACCGACGAACACGACATAAATTGCGTTTCTGTAATTCTTTTACAATAAATTTTTCAACTACAGGCAAGACATAACTACCCCCAATATAAGCACTCGCTGTATAAGATATATCAGCATTGTTTTCTTGTATAAACACAATTTGCTTCTTGAGTTTATCTTTGCACCATAAATCATCAGCATCTAAAAACGCTATGTATTCACCTTTTACTAATTTAATACCTCAATTGCGGCAGTACGCTACACCCATGTTCTGCTCGTTGCGGATAACTGTGATTTTCTCGTGACCATACTTCAAGGGTGTTTCATTACCATCGTCAATTATAATGAGTTCCCAATTGATATTCCATTAGTAATAACGCAGCTGAAAGAGCCGTGAAATCATATGTTATGGGAAGAAAAAACTTCCTCTTTCATGACACTGTAAAAAGTGCCAAAGCAAGTGCAATTGCTTACACGCTTGCTGAAACAGCCAAAGCAAATGGATTAAACCTCCGTCTCTATCTGGAAACAGTTATGACTAAGATGCTGGACTACAAAAATG
>WASS01000007.1:65868-242395 GCA_009712635.1 Hungatella sp.
TCCGTCTCTATCTGGAAACAGTTATGACTAAGATGCTGGACTACAAAAATGAGCCCGATAGTATCATGGAAGAACTGATGCCTTGGTCAGATGCAATGCAAAAATCTTGTGGCTTGAATAATGGTACTATTTGATTTTTTCAGAGATGAAAAATTCAGAAAGATCAATACGCTTCTTTATGTAGCGCTTACCCATAACAGTTTTAACCTTTTGGTATAACAAGGGTGAATATGCCACACGGTATCTTATTCATCGCTTACGAATCCCACCCCAACTATTGACAAAAAACCCATAGAAAAAGCCCCCTTCTGAAAATAGATTATATATATAATTCATTCTCAGAAAGAAGCCAATTATTTCTAGAAAAACAAAATTTGCTAGACTACCGTTATTTTTCAACAATCTCAATTAAACCAACTTGACTGTTATATAAAAAGGCTACCCTTTTTGACCCAAACGCAATAGCTGGAGCTGGTTCTTTTATAATAATAAAATGCTTTTCAGCTAATTGATTCATTTCCTTCTCTAAATCATCTACAATATAACAAATGTGATAAGGGGTAGGTCCATTTTGTTTTAAGATTTTATTAACTGGTGATTCTTTCCCTTTTATCGGTGATATAAGTTCTATCCTTTGCATTCCATTATTTCCAAAACATATGTTAATATTTCTATCTTCATCTAAAATCACATCTTCAAAATAATAGCCAAGCTCTAAAAACATATGAATTGCTTTATCCATATTTTTAACAGCATATCCAATATGATCAACAATCATTAATTTCCCTCAACATGATTAATTATAGTATTAACTAATTCTCCAACATTAGCAAATCCTTGAATTTCACCCATAAGAAATTTAATTTTAAATTCATCTTCAATATCAGAAATCAGCTGTAAATGAGTTAAACTATCCCAGCCATCCACATCTGAAGCAACAGTATTTTCTTTCAATATTAATTCATCATCTTCAAAAACCTCCTGTGCTATCTCATTTAATTTTGCCAACACTTCGCCTTTAGTCATTTTTTTGTTCCTCCTTAATATATGTGCATTTTTCTTTGTAAGTCGCAACTTCTAATTTATAATGGTTTTCTTTCATCATCTCAAATCCCATAGTTGTATAAATATCCTTTACCATACTATTTTTAGGGGTAGGTATATATTCTGCAAGTATTTCACTATACCCCATTCCCTCAGCAACACCTACAAGCTTATTGATTATAAATTCTTCCATTCCTCGTTTAAGTACTCGACAACTCATAAGCCATGTGTCAATAAATAAAACATCTGCCGATTGCTTTTTTAAGATAACAACTGAAATCAATCCATGATCTCCAAATTTATCTCGTAAAGTATAATATAATGTTACATAATTTGAATCATTTGCAATTCTTTCAATTTCATCTTCTGTATAGCGAATTGTCCGAAGATTGAATTGATTAGATCTCTGCGTAAGCTGTGCAATTCTTGAGTACCTTACAGGGTCAAATGGTTGTACTTCAGCCACCATATTTAAGCTATTAAGATAGTCGTCAATTGATTCAAACTCTTGTTGCAGTTTATTGCGCTCAAATTCTGACTGATACTGCTTAGTTCTATTTTGATCCTCATCTGAATATGATGCTGCTTCAAATAAATTGCATTCTTGAATAAACGATAAATACTGTGCCGGGTCTTCAGGGAGTTCTGGTACTTCTATTTCTGGAATTATCGATCTCACAAGATTTCTTTCAAATGTGTTATCATCCAAAAATACTAGTGAATCCATCCCTAAATTTAATGCAGTTTGAATATACTTTATATTTGAGGCCTTATCATTCCAATTCGCAACAAAAATAGATATGTCAGTTAGCTTAAGTATCATTTCTTCATGATTTATAAATGGTTCTTTAGCCGTATCCTCATTATTTTTGCTACATACTGCAAGCAAAATCCCTCTATCTTTTAACTGTTTCAGCCACCTTTGAAAATCGGTAAAAGCATGACCTCTTCCTAGTTCACCGATTTCGATATTTCCTATACCATCATCACCAATAACACCACCCCATAATGTGTTATCCAAATCTAATACCACACATTTCTTAAGTTTACCCAAAGTGGCTTTTACGACATCGATTACAGCCTTTGCCACATATGGGAGGGTCTGTATAGATATTGCCATTTTGGCATTATAATATAGTGCAGGATCATAAAATTTTTTAATTCCAAGATTGATCTGAATGGATAACAAATCAATTGGTAATACTTCCTTTCTCTCCATCATCGAGTGCTGTAGTAAATAATTTAGCTCTCTGATTTGAAATGTAAATGAAATATTAGTTTTACATGAATAATTTCCTATAATTTTATCGTCTATCTCAGAAAAATTCATTTGAAGAATACGCGCATGGCTATTTTTACAGATCAAATTCCAATAATATGTAATTTTTTCCATATACTTAACAGCAAACGCTGATCTCTCTATAAGTTCCATATCCATAAACTCTTCATAAATCTTGTCTGTAGAAATATACAACAATATAAAATCTGGATCGAAAGCATAAACTTCTGAACATTTATCAATAAGCTGTGAATCAATTTGGTTATAATCAGTATCAAATATTTCCAAATTAATATTCTCTTTCCTTGCAAAGCCTTTGATACTCGTTGCTAAAAACTGTGTCGCGCAGTTTCCGAGAACTGCAAGACGATATTCTTTACCAGGTACAATGGTTTTTGAATGCTTTTTTAGTTCTTTAAATGTAAACATATACTCTCCTTCTAAAATACTTGATATAAGAACGGTGAATAGCCTGCACTTATTGCATATGAAAAAGATATGAAGAATATCACCGCTAAAATTATCCTATAAACAATCTGAGTAATAATATTTCTTTCAATTACTTTTTGCTTTAAAACGGGAAATATTGGAAATGAAAAAATAATTCCTACCACGATTGCAAACAATGTGCTATTAGTTAACTGTAATAAAAAAAGCCATCCATCTTTTGTGTTCCAGTACAACATATTCTTTACATATGCAGAAGCTATGGACAAATCAGCTGATCTGAATATAACCTGTCCAAATAAAACAGCAATAATTGTAAAACTATAATGGAAAATTATTTCCGGCATACTTTCCTTCTTATTTTTAATTTTATTCTTTTTCCTGATTTTTTTCTTATGATATTCAATAATTCTTTCTATTGCAATAAAAACGAACCACCATAATCCATAAAAGATATATTTTAAACCACTACCATGCCATATACCTGTTAATAGCCAAGTTAATATTAATGCTAATAAATCTACATACAGTGTCAAGTTTTTACATTTTTTTAAACGTTTATTTTTAATAAAAGCTCTATATAGAGGCATATAACAATAATCTCTAAACCATTCTCCTAATGAGATATGCCATCTCCTCCAATACTCAGCAACTGTTCCAGATACATAAGGATAAGAAAAGTTTTCGGGCAATTTAAAACCAAACATTAGTCCCAATCCAATTGCCATATCAGTATATCCCGAAAAATCATAATATAATTGAATTAAATAAGCTACTATACCAAGCCAAGACGATATTGTCCCTACAGAATCAACATGATCAAACGAATATGAAATTATTTTTGATAATTGATCTGCTATAACAACTTTTTTGAACATACCAATTATAAATCTTTGTAATCCAACATCAATAGAAGAAATACTCATTTCACGCTTAAATAACTGAGGTTCAAAATCTCCATAACGCATAATTGGACCTTGGACAATTTTGGGGAAAAATAATACATATAAATATAAATATATTATATTCTTTTGTGCCTTACATTTTTGCCAATAAACATCAAGTAAATATGATAAAATTGAAAAAACATAAAACGAAATACCTAAAGGTAATGCTGGAGATGAGAAATTATCCAAAAATCCACTATTAGTAAAAAATGGTGTTAAATTTAATCCTCCAAGTATGGTAAAAAAATATTTATAGTAAAACAAAATCCCTATACTATATGTGATACCAAGTGTAATAAATATTTTTTTAATCTTTTCATTTACATTCTTTTCTATGAGCAATCCTAGTCCGTATGTAATTGTAGATGAAATAAGCAAAAGTAAAAAAAACTTCAATCCACACCAGGCATAAAAAAAACATGATAAAATAAAAAGTAATATATTTCTATATTTCACATCTGATATAAAATAAGAAAGTGTACATATAGGAAAAAAAATTATAATAAAAATTGCTGAAGTAAAAGACATTATTAATTCCCCTCCTGTAAGATTAAGGAATTAATACCAATTCCTAAACTTCTAGTGTCATCACTATTTCCTGCCTCAAATGGAGATTGTAGTGTCCCATGCATATAGAATTCAATTTTATTAACATCTGATGCTAAACTATTTTTAGGAATATTTAAAATAAAGTTCTGTGATTGTGTATTTAATTCCAACTCGCCAATATAGACATTATTAATATATACACTGCAAATATGATCTTCCAAATTAGATTTTGCACTTATATTTAACTTACAATCTTCGTTCCATTTTCGATTATTTGAATATAAGGTTACTGAAGATCTCAATCCTTTCCCCCATATGCCCCAGTCTTCTTTACTAAAAAAGTTATTATATTTTACTGCTGCCGAATCTAATGTATAGTCAATAATATCTTTATCGGGAGAATAATATAAATTTTCTGCGTTTTCATTCACATAATCAATGAATTTTTTATGAGTATCTATTATACCATAAGCATATTGTTGTTCCATTATAACAAGATTACTATTTCTTATTTCTTCCATAGTGCCAATATCTGCAATAGGCTGATTTTGTGTATACGAGTATGATTGTCGTCCATTATCGTCCATTACTGCTTTATTGGTAAAATACTCTTGGAAACAAAGTTGATTAAATGCATGATTCCCTTCATTTCTATACAAAGCTTCCACAAGTTCCCATCCATACGATGTACCAAAAATAAACACATTCTGAGGACTACGAAATTCATAGTTTATTACAGGAATATTATATTCCTCACCTTCTATTCCTCTGAATACATTTTGCAGACTAAAAATATCCTTATCTACAGCAAATAATAAATTTTTTGAACCAATAATAGAAATCTTTGGATTAACTGAGTTATCTAAACTTTGTAATGCAAAGTTTAGTGAGATCGTAGTAACATCTATCGTAGGATGAATGCCTGTATTATGAAAAACTGTTTGTCCAGACTTTTTTAAATTTTTCCAGTCATTTGTAGTATCATAGTAATGAATACCAAATTTTTCGAGCGAGGATATTAATTTTTGCTTTGGATTATTTTCATCAGTTAAATACTTTTCTGCAACAAAATTATATGAATCCGGTAATTTATCTGTATATAATTCATCTTTAATTGGATTTAAATACAATAAAAATTCTTTACCTTGACTTTCTAACTTATCCTGCATAGATCGTAATTTCATGGCATATTCATCGTTCTCATCTTGCGAATTAATATTTGCCTTTACTCCAGAAACGTAGCCATAAGACCTTTCCGAGTTAAAAATATACCCTTCCTTACCAAGTAACCAACCATTTGTTCCCTCATGTAAAAAAGTATACTTAAATTGATTGTAGCATTTTACTATAAAATTATGACCTGTAAAATTATCATTAACCCACTGATTTATATCAATTTGTGAAGTTCCATTATACATATTTTTTAAATCAATATTCACAGGATATGCTTTTGGTGTAAATCCAATCAACTGAGTCTTATTAGGATAGCGTATTATAAATAGCATAAGTAATATTATTAGGTAACTTAATATAATTGATGGTAAAATAATTGATACTCTATTTGATTTTTTCACTGAATCTTGATCAGAATAATCCATATCTATCTCCCTGTCTAACTTTGTAAATAAAATATAATGTGACATAAACAATGTCTTATTATATACTAATCTATCAAATAACACAAGAAAAACATAAAATTTTCAAATATCTAAAAATTTCTGTAAATTGAAAAAGTAAATTCCACTATCACTTACCCAGGTAGAGTTTACCTCTGCACAGTTTATATTTACTCTTTCATACATACATGGTATCTTTATAACTCCTTCTGACAGCAGTAGAAGGAGATTTTATGAGTAAATATATTCCTGGTAACCAGAAGCATCTCACTCTGAAGGATCGTGTTTTTATTGAAAACTCTTTAAATCAAAATCATACATTTAAAGATATTGCAAAATATCTGTGTAAAGATCCAACCACCATCTCTAAGGAAGTGAAGGCCAGGCGTTCCTCTGACTGGTATCATAAAGGTACCATTTACAATGCCAAGAACTTCTGCATTCACAGGTTTGGCTGTCAAAAACTAAATATCTGCAGAAAGATTCTTGTATGCGGAGTCAAATATGTTTCTTGTCCGACCTGTAATCAAACCTGCCGGGATTTTGTGAAGGAATGCTGTTCCCGACTGGATAAAGCTCCCTACGTTTGCAATGGCTGTGACAAGAAGATCTCTCACTGCACCATTGCTCACAAATACACATACAATGCACGGTTTGCTGACTGCAAATATCATGAGTTACTCACCAATTCCAGAAACGGTATCTGCATGACAAAGCACGAACTGCATCAAAAAGATATGATTGTTACTCCTCTAATTGAGCAGGGGCAGTCCCCCTATCAGATCTCCGTAAATCATCCGGAACTGGATATGTCTGTCCGCACAATCTATGCCTACATTGACAAGGGTCTGTTTTCCGCCAGAAATGTAGATTTAAAGCGTAAACCTAAGTTCAAACCACGAAAATGCCATAAGACACAGATTACGGATCGTTCCGTTTTTGTCAACAGAACCTATCTTGATTTTCAGTCTTTGGATCTTGAATACTTTGCAGAAATGGACACGGTTCATTCTTCCCGTGAATCTAAAAAGACTCTGCTGACGTTCTACTTTACCAAGGAAAAACTTTTTCTTGCATTCCTAATGAACCGATGTACCAAAGGCGCCGTACGACTTGTATTTTATCAGCTTGAGAAACAACTGTGAACCTATGAATTCGTTTCCTTATTCCAATACGTATTAACTGATCGTGGCTCCGAATTTGGCGATCCTGTAGGTCCGGAGACTGGGATCAGCGAAATACAGCGCTGTAATCTCTACTACTGTGATACAATGCGTAGCGGTCAGAAGGGGGGCGTTGAAAATGTTCATACCATGCTTCGCATAGTGCTTCCAAAAGGAACCAGATTTGAGTTTCTAACTCAATGGGACGTGAATCTGATTGTTAATCATATCAATTCCACACCACGGGAGAGCCTGGGTGGTGAAACGCCATATAATCTGGCTCTAGAATCATTTGGCGAAGACATCTTAAAAGCACTTCAGCTTAGGCGCATTGTCCCTGACGAGGTCAATCTGACACCTAAGCTAATTCGCTACAACCGTTAACTAACTTACTTAAATCTGCTGTCGGACTGGAAGTAAACTTTTCACATTTTTTGAATGTGACCGGTGGAATTTAGCCTAACACACGAAACTCCAGTGGCCTGTTTTCTCTGCACTAAAATATAATTTTTGTAAAAAGTTAGCTTAATTATAGCAGAAATCTTAGGATAGTGCGCAAAAACCTCAACCATTTATGGCAACTTTTAAAGGGTGGTGGAATTTAGTCGTGCACTGGAATTTACTTTTTCAAGTCAGCATCTAAAAATATCCGAAATTACTATCAACATGAGGTGTACAATAACCATATCAATATTAAGATTTCGGTTTTTCGACTATAATCCATGAATAGTATAATTCGTTAAATTACATGGATCCAAATCTTTCAATATCAAGCAAATTAAAAGAAGGTACAGAATAAATTAATCTGATGCATTTTACGACAGATTGTTTTTGGGGCAAATGTCAGGGCAGTTATGTACAGTATGATTGAAACGGCAAAAGCAAACAACTTAAACGTGTTTCAGTATCTCTACATGGTACCTCTTTATATGCCGGACTACAAAAATAAGCCCGCAGGGATAGAAAAGCTGCTGCCATGGAGCGATTTTATGAAGGAACGTTGCACAGGTCTGATTGATGTTGAAAATATAACAGCAGAAAATCATACGCCATTACAGCTTCCATGGTCAAAAGAACTGCCGGACAGATGCCGGCTTACATAAAAAGTGCCTCAAAAAATGATGCCTTTAGTTTATCATGAATCATGTAAACTGAATAGGACGCCATCTTTTAAAGCACTTACCATTAATCTACTCTGGTTTCTAAAAGATAATCACGTCATCTATAATTGAAGGAGATGATTGACTAAAGTTTTATTTAAGAGAAATTTTTTTCTAATCTTTTTATGATTACAGCTTCGACCTTCTCTGCAGCATTACGATTTTCAGCACTTACAGAAAGATATACTTTTAATTTTGGTTCTGTTCCAGATGGCCTAATCACAATAGAGGCGTTTTTCTCCAGCATATACTTTAAGACATCAGATTTGGGAAGTTGATTAATTCCTTCAAGATAATCCCTGACTTCAATTACATCAAACCCCTCAACATCTTTTAAAGGATTCTGACGCAGCTCTTTCATTATTTTCTGCATTTTCTGAAAACCTTCCACCCCCTCAAAGGTATAACTATGCAATGTATTTAAACAGTATCCGTATTTTTTATATAATTCCTCCAAAACATCAATTAAACTTACACCCATAGTTTTATAATAAGCAAACATTTCGCAAATCATCAAAGCCCCAACTACTGCATCCTTATCGCGCACATATCCACCGGTTAAATATCCATAACTCTCCTCAAACCCCAGGATAAAACGATCCTCTTCTCCTTTTTCCTCCAAGAAACCAATTTGCTCACCAATAAATTTGAAGCCGGTTAACACATCAATTACTTGAACTCCATAATCTTCTGCAATTCTATTTGCCATATCTATAGTTACAATAGTTTTTACCAAGATCGGGTTATTGGGCATCTTTCCAAGAGCAATTCTACGCTTACATATATAATCAAGAAGCAGCATACCAACTTCGTTTCCTGTTAAAAGTACATAATCATCGCCACTACGCACAGCGATTCCTACACGGTCACAATCTGGATCTGTAGCTAGTAGCAATTCACTGCCACTTTCTTTTGCATCACGCAGTCCCAACTCCAGTGCTTCTTTAATTTCAGGATTCGGATAGGGGCATGTCGGAAACTCTCCATCTGAGTTTTCCTGCTCTTTCACTACTGAAATATTGGTGAATCCGTTATTTTTTAATATCTTAGTCACACAATCTAGCCCTGAACCATTTAAAGGAGTATAAACAATAGAAAAGCCTTTATCTATTTGCTCTCCACACAATGATTGTAAAGATACTGCGTTAAGATACTCATCGACCACGTTATCATCAATATAAGAAATTTTACCTTCAAGTATCCCTTCTTCGAATGACACCCTTCTCACATCTTTAAAGATATCCAACATTTCTATTTCTTCTAATATAGAATTAGCTACTTCTGTGGTAATTTGGCAGCCATCGTTACCATAAACTTTATAGCCGTTATATTTAGATGGATTATGACTGGCGGTAATTACTATACCACCAGAACACTTTAAGTATCGAACGGCGTATGATAATGATGGTGTAGGCATTAATTTGGGATAAATATATACATGTATTCCATTTGCTGCAAACACCTCTGCAGCAACTTTAGCGAATACATCTGATTTTATACGGCTATCATAAGCGATTGCAACTGATGAAGAGCAAACTGATTTATTTAAATAATTACTATATCCCTGAGTAGCTTTTGCAACCGTATAGATATTCATACGGTTAGAACCTACTCCAATAACACCACGTAGACCACCTGTACCAAATTCCAGGTCTCTATAAAAACGATCAGTAATCTCTACTTCAGAATTCTTTATTTTATCTAATTCTAAATTCAAATCCTCATCTGCTAATTTTAAACTTCTCCATTCATTCCATGATTTTATTATATGTTCATCCATTTTTTTAAAGCTCCCATTTTATATATATTTAATAACATCACTTTATAATTTTTTGATAAAAAATGCCGTACAGAGCACTTTGCTGTATAATAAGTTTGCATACTAAATATTACGAAGGAAGTACTCCTGTACGACGAACTAATTAAAAAACAAAAAAAACTAATTGGTAGACTTTATTGGTATTTTCACAATTATTTTAATACTTTTTCCGCACCATCTGTGGATATACTGTTTTATCCATGCTCGCTATGGAATCGGCAAATTC
The DNA here is from genome assembly GCA_009712635.1 of Hungatella sp. GTDB lineage: Bacteria > Bacillota > Clostridia > Lachnospirales > Lachnospiraceae > Lacrimispora. The sequence continues at coordinate 76,119 of WASS01000007.1, forward strand.
CATACACTACCTGTACCAGCATTTCCTCTCAGGCATTACAGAAAAATCTCTAAACTCCTTTTATTATGCCCACTCCTATATCAAAGTGGACGATTCCGGGTTCATGAACATGACCGCCTCTATGGCTTTAAAACTGATTCCGGATTTCTTTAAAATCACAGCCGATTTTCTTCTGCATAGACGACACCATGGTTTCGAAGTATGGTAAAAATTTTGAAGATGTGTCCGCTCTTCGACCATGCTGCGCATAGCGAATCTAACCGTCTTAACGGACACTGTTTTGCCATCCTCATGCTTTGCGGCATCTGGTAAGCCCAAAGTCGGCTCCCACCCAGGAAGTGCCAGTGCATTAAAAATATCTGTGTGATGAATGAAAATCGCAAAAGCAAATAAGAAACGTAGAGAAGTAAGTGGTTTTATTTTTATAGTATGTTCTCCCTTTTTAATTCACTGTTAATAATATTAAGTATATTTTCTCCGCACTCGTTCCAAGTTACGTTGTGATATTCACTTGCTATATACCGCTCTTTTTCTTCCAACTTGTCAGGATACTGCACATAGTGCATTATCTTATCTGCCCACTCCTGTGTACTGAATGATGGAACGTAATCAACAAAATCCTGTCCTACTTCACGAAGCGGTGCATTATCACTGCAAAGGCAGAATTTGCCATAGCCAAGTGACTCTGGAACCGTAAGAGACCAGCCCTCGTATATTGACGGCACTAATGTAAACAGGCAGTTTCTATACAAACAGTCAAGTTGTTCATCGCTAAACGAATTTATTATAATATTACCTTTATGAACCCTTTTGTCATTTTCGTAGAGTCTGTAAAACATATCCGAATTCCACCCCCAACCACCGCATATAATAAGCTGGGGAACGTTTTCTGGGTCATACCGTTCTAACATATCAAGGTACGCAAAGTAGAGCGTCTGGTAATTCTTTCTCTCTTGTATTGTGCCAACAGCAAGTATAAATTGACGCTTTACCCCAATATTTTTCAGTATATCCTTATCGTTGTCTGCGTCATTCGTCAATACAACGCTATCGCTGCCCCACTTAACAGCTACTCCTCTGGGAACTTTTCCGTACTTGTTGGTAAAGTATTCGTCCCCGTCCCTTTTTGCCGTTTCTCCTCCATATATGACTAAACTCGCTGCCTCGTGTACGGTTTTGAAATAAGCTTCATTTTCCAGAACTGTATATCCCAAATGTGTCTGCGGAATTATAGTTGGTGTAAAATCATATATTGTAGATATATATTTAAATCCTATACAGTTTGCTGCAACTGTCAGACTGTTAGCTATTTTTTTATGTATAAAATGCGACAAAGAAATAACAATATCATCCTTTTTGAATGGCATCGACTCAATAATATTATTGTTCGGTGAACTTAATTTATAAGCAACATTTTCTGTCTTATTATTTTTATTGATCAAATCAATATTATTATTTGTAATCTTTTGAATAATCGGCAACGCAAGTCTGTAAGGAATCAACGTAAACGACATCCAGCCCGCATCTTTCAATAACCTTTTGTTTACGTTCGTTTTCTTTATTCCTTTGCCAGATTCTTTTAGCCAGTTTACCTTACTTTGAATACTATGCAGAATTTGCACCATATTTGAATCGGGATTAGCAAATTTAAGTTCATCTAAAAATGAGACATCAATCTCAATCGCTCCTTTTTCGGAATCAAAATAAACTAAATTCAGATTTCTGCAATGCAATAGCAAATACTTAAGTATCATTAAATCGGCTTTGATTATGCCATTTAATGCTGTAACATGATAATCCGCTATTAGATTTAGACAATACCAGACATTTTGTTTATAATTTATCGAAGAAACTTCTTTTTGCACTTTAACCAATACATTATTAATATCCACAGTACTTTCATACCATGTTGTATTCTTCCAACTTGCCTTAACTTTCTCTTCATATTCCCTGCGTAACGAGTCCGATGTAATGAGTTTTTGCATTTCATCCGCCCACGCCTGGGGATCAAGATAACGATCAACATATGCAACGAAGTTCTCACCGGTTTCCCTCAAAGACGGTATATTGGAAACTAAGCAACATTTATTGAGATTCAGTGCTTCTGGAAGTGTGAGAGACCACCCCTCGCCTACACTTGAATGTACAAAAAACAAACAATGCTTATACAACGTATTAAGTTCATCATCATTCGGAGAAAGTTGCACAAAGTACGGTGCCACATTGGGGTCACGCTTTATATCTGACTCCACACCTTGTAAAATATATTTCGCACAGATGACAACTGACGGTAATTCTTCGGCAGACATTTTTTGCGATAAGATAACATAAGCCTTGTAAATGCTATCATAGTTTTTATGCCCGATTTCGTTTCCGACAAGTAAAATAAAGCGCTTCTTTATTTTGTTTCTTTCGCATAGTTTGTCTATATCAACATCGCCTGTTGATATATCGCTACCCCACTTTAATGGTGTACCCGGAACAAAAGGCAGCCCCATTGCTTCCTGATGTTTATAGCTGTCAATCATTGCGTTTTTGCCGCCAAAGATTATGTGATCAGCTAAAATAAAACTTGTTATAAAACTTCTCAAAAAGGTAAATTTATTACCTGTATCAAGAAAGCTAGTTGTATTAGTATTGAGAATCACCGTATCATAAATAACATTGACGACTTTTATATCTACTCCGCTTCTTCTAATAGAGCTAAAAGCGTTTTCAACTTCCAGAATTATCCATCCCATAACATACAAGACGTCCCCATCACTAAACGGGTGTTTTACTGTTCTCTTACTTAGTGTATGTTCAGATTTCATATCATACGAATGGATTTTACGAACAATATTTCTGCTCCTGTTCGTTATCCAAAGCATAAAAGACCACAATGCCATCGGTACTGTACCAACTATTCCGATTATAAATATTAAAGGTGATGCTAAAGGTATGCCATTTATAAGCAACTTCAGGAATTTGAAGTATCTCCTCATCCTACTGCCAGATGTATTATAGGCCTGTTCAAGTGCAGGATATGTTGTTTTACCAGATTGGATGCTCACATTGCTTTTTTTATTCTTTTTAAGGTATTCTTCGTAAGCCTTTATCGGATTATCCGACTTGATTATGGACATTTCTTCAGCATTAAGTTCTCTGATTTCATTATCTTTACCAACAAAAAACTTAATACCATGATTAATATCCAAAAGATGGTGTGCAACAAGAAGTTCTGCACGGCAAATGCCCGAAAGAAAATTCAAATTTAATATTGTTTGATTCATACACATCCAAATCGCCATCTAATTTACTCCTTAATGCGTATTTTATCGCAGGTCATTCTCGACCATACGCTGTACCATTTGTGTGAATGGAATTTCACGCTTCCAGTCTAGCGTTGTTCTGACTTTTAAGCAAGTTGTCTGCGTCGCTCTCCCTCAAGACACATAGTCCGCATATAGCTTGCTAAGCAATGGTTTGGGGGTTGCTTCTTCAAATTATACGATATTATGTTGATTACGCATTCTTATACGCACTACATACATCTGAGACTTCCCCAATCATTTTTACTTTCCCATGTTCAAGCCACATTGCATGTTTGCATAACTGTTCTATTTGGCCAAGCGAATGTGATACGACTAGTACCGTAGTTCCTCCCGACATAAGCTCATTGATGCGTTGTTCGCACTTTTCCTGAAACTTGAAATCACCAACACCAAGTATTTCATCGACTATCAGAATATCCGGTTTAGTGGAGGTGGCAATACTAAAACCGATTCTTGCAACCATGCCCGACGAATAGTTTTTCATCGGGACATCGAGAAAGTCTTTCATTTCCGAAAATTCGACTATATCATCAAAATGTTCCTGAATATATTTCTTATTGAATCCAAGCACAGCACCATTTAAAAAAATATTTTCCCTTGCAGTAAGCTCCATATCGAAACCTGCACCCAGTTCAATAAGCGGAGCGATTGAACCTCGCACAATAACTGAGCCATTTGTAGGGCTTAGTATCCCCGATATTATTTTCAAAAGTGTGCTCTTTCCTGCTCCGTTAAAACCTACTATCCCAAAAACATCGCCTTTCTCAACTTTAAATGTAACATTTTCTAATGCTTTAAACTCTTCAAACATCAATTTTCCTTTGACAAAACCAAGAAAATACTCTTTGAGGGAGCTTAACTTTTCCTTGCTCATATTAAAGGTCACTCCAACATCAGAGCACTCCACAACATATTCCGTAATCATCGGAAGAACACCTCCAGTCCCGTTTAAATATATAATATAAATTTGCGTTGCGTTTTCTTAAATATGACAAGCCCCACTGCAAATGCAGATAACGAAAACACAATACAGGTCATATTGGTCGCTAAATCAGGAACTGTATTATACATCATAATCTTACGGAAATAATCAATATAATGGAACATCGGATTAAACACCAATACATTTCTGAACGATTGTGGTAGCATCTCCTGTGGATACATCACCGGAGTGAGATACATCCATGCTACTGTCCATATTCCATATAAATACCCAATATCGCGAAAGAACACGTTCACCGCTGCAAGTATCATACCAACGCCTGTACTGAATACTAATACATAAACCATAGGTATCCAAAATAGCAGTATGGTTGGCTTGAATGAAACGCCTAAAACCAGCATTACAATCAAGAGCGCAATAAAGGAAAACAACATATTTACAAAGGCAAACAGGCATTTTTCCATAGGAAATATATACTTCGGAATATACACTTTCTTTATGAGACTGCTCGCCCCTAACACAGAAGTCAGTGCACCAGAAGTTGCATCACTCATCAATGTAAACATCAAAGAACCTGTTAAATAATACACAGGAAAATGCTCTGTCCGAACACGAAACAAATTATTGAACACCGTCGTTATAATCGCAGCCATAAACAGTGGGTTGAGAACACTCCATAAAATTCCAAGAAACGATCGCCGATATTTTAGAGTAAAATCCCTTTTAACCAATGATAATAACAGATAACCATATTTCTTGAAATTTACTATATGCCCAAAATTTAAATTTTCCTTTATAATAAATATTTTACACAACCAAACCCAAATACCACATAACAGTAAAAAAAGCACTATGTGCCGGAACCTTAACGGCATATGCTCATGCAGCTTCAACGATGTGATTTTAAAGCTAACATCCTTGGGGAAATGAATATGAAGTGTTTTAATTCTGATATTTTTCTTTTCTATTTTTAAAATGTTTCTGCCGTTTTTTATTTTAATGCCATCTTTGTTAATCTCCGTAAATTCAAGACCATTTTCGGAGTAATTTGCAAAAATATAAGCTCCGCTTTCAGGCAAATTCTGAAGATTTAACTCAATATAGCGGAATGAATTTGAGACCTCGCCCCTGGCTATTAAGTCGTCAAACGACAAATACGAAAGATCTCCCGCTGTGTATAAAGAATCATTCTCCGTAAAGCCTACATACTTCGCACTATCGATAACGTCCCTATTCTTAGCATTCGGCATATGCAAATCCAAAATAACAAATATCGCAAAGGCGATAAAGCAAATACCCACTAGACAAGTTGCAATAAAAGCGACATTACGTTTAATTTTCATAAATTAATTTCCTTTTCCTTTTCCTTCTGCCGCAACGCATACCTGACGGTCACTCCTAATGCAACACTCGCATTATACCCCACATCTCGGTATGCGTTATATGTCATCAACACAGTCGATGTTCCTCTGGCAGATTTTGAGCTACTCGACATTCGATATATTAGTAACAGTTTGTTAAGCCCGTAAGCAATGTTAACTTTTCTGATAATACGAATCCAGGTAGAGAACTCAAATCAAACGTTTTTCACTCCTAATCTAGAACCACCTAATAATACGTTATTCTATTTCAAACAAGCCCTAGTTAACACCAAATCATTCTCTGTCATTCTCTTTACTAAATTATCAAAACTTACTTCACGTTTCCATCCAAGTGCTTTTTCAGCTTTTGCAGGATTACCTAATAGCACTTCTACTTCAGCTGGCCTAAAGAATTTAGGGTTAACCCTAATTACTATTCTTCCACTTGTCTTGTCAATACCCACCTCATTAACACCAGCACCATTCCATTCAATTTCAATGTCTGCATAATTGAACGCTTTCTCTACGAATTCACGAACAGTGCGAGTTTCATTCGTAGCAATAACATAATCATCTGGTGTTTCTTGTTGAAGCATTAACCACATAGCTTGAACATAATCTTGTGAATGCCCCCAATCACGTTTACTATCCATATTTCCTAACTCCAGGCAATCCTGTAAACCAAACTTAATCCGGGCAACTGCATTTGTAATCTTACGTGTAACAAACTCTTTTCCTCTTCGCTCGCTTTCATGATTAAAGAGAATACCGCTACATGCATACATATTATAGCTCTCACGATAATTTTTTGTGATCCAATGACCATAAACTTTAGCAACACCATATGGACTTCTTGGATAAAATGGCGTATTTTCTGTCTGTGGCATCTCTTGAACCAAACCAAACATCTCACTAGTAGAAGCCTGATAAAACCGGGCTGTTGGTTTAACAATTCTAATAGCCTCCAGTATGTTAGTTACACCGATTGCGTCAATATCTGCTGTTGCAAGAGGTTGTTCCCAACTGGTTGCCACAAAAGACTGAGCTGCCAGATTATAAACTTCATCTGCTTGTGAGATCTTCATCGCATTTATCAATGAAATAGGATCTGTCATATCGGCATAAATGAAATTAATCTTTTCCTTTATATGTTCAACATTGCCATAATCCACTACGCTTTTTCTTCTCATAATACCGTAAACATTATACCCTTTTTCAAGTAACAGTTCCGCGAGATAAGAACCATCCTGTCCAGTTATTCCAGTTATTAATGCTGTTTTCATAATTAATCTCCTTTGATCTCTATAAGTATTCATTTCTATTACAAATTTTTAGATTTTCGAGTACCTTCTTTATATCGCCTGCACTGTCTTTATCACATATCAGGGTAGCATCCTCAGTATCTACAATTACTAAATCTTTCAGTCCTACCGCTGCTATTAACTTTTTATTGCCTTCAATAATACAATTCTTGGTATCAATTGTAATTATATTACCACTTACTACATTGCCAAATTCATTTGTTTTTCTAATTCTCTCTACAGCCAGCCACGATCCAACATCATCCCAGCCAAATGTACCTGGTAACGTATATATATTATTAGCCTTTTCCATTATTCCATAATCAACAGATTCTGATCGAAAATCCAGAAATGTCTTTTCTAAGACTAAATCTTCATGTTCTGAACCAATTGAATTCTTTATTTCGTTCAATCCAGTATATATATCAGGAAGATATTCTTTAAATTTTGATAGTATGGTAGATACTTTCCAAACGAACATTCCACTATTCCACAGATACTCTTCTGATGAAATATATTCTTTCGCAGTCTCTAAGTTAGGTTTTTCGACAAAACAATCAACCTCAAATGCATGACCGTCACATTTATCTCCATTAAACTTTATATAACCATATCCGGTCTCCGGATAGTCAGGAGTAATTCCGATTGTAACTAAATTTTCATCTTGCTCAGCTTTTTCAGCTGCATCTTTTAGCGTATTAATAAACATTCCATTGTACTTTATTAAATGATCCGACGGTAATACAAACATTATTGCATCTTCATATCTGCTTGCTATATGTACTGCACCCAGCCCTACACATGGCGCCGTATTTCTTCCGACAGGTTCACAAAGTATATTTTTTTCAGGTATTTCTGGCAACTGCTTTTTAACAAGTTCCTTATATTCCCTATTTGTAGCAATATAAATATCCGCCATATCAACAACCGGAAGTATTCTTTCAATCGTTAACTGAATCATTGTCTTTCCATCATTGGTTAAAGATAAGAATTGCTTTGGCATTTCCCGTCTGCTTTTCGGCCAGAAACGTTCGCCTCTGCCGCCGGCCATAATAAGTGCCGTTCTTCTCATAGTAATTACCTCACAACTTTCCTAACATTGTCAATTATTTATTTAATATAAATTATACGTTTAAATATGCCTTTTGGCAATATGAAATCAAATACATTTTATGTCTGACTCATTGCAATAATTATGATACATACTATCTAAAATATCATATATACTATTGCCGTTATATTTATGTTCACCAAGAAATTCAAGCATCCTTTCGTTTGATCCAACCAATCTCCAAATTTCATTTTTCCTGACAAGACTGTTTGCTATCTGTATCTCTGGTGTATAACCAGAGATCTCTTTCAACATATCAATAATATTAGTCCCGCTGGTCGCAACTCCAGAACAGATATTAAGTTTATCAATTTCAATCTTTGATCTCGTTAACAATTCCACAAGCACATTAACGCAGTATTCTACATTGACATAATCTCTTTCAGAACCAATATTTCCCAACTTAATTGATTCCTGCCTACTTGCAAAAGAGCGTACTAGTTTGGGTAAAAAGAAATTCTGGTTCTGACCATATCCTACTATATTAAATGGACGAACAATTTTAATATCCAGTTTATCTGTATACTGCCTGCTCATATATTCCATCACCATTTTACTGTAGGAATAGTGATTTACCGGATCATACGGCATATTTTCATAATAATACAGGTCTTTTTGATTTCCGTAAACACCTGCTGTACTAACCAAAACAACTCTTGTTCCTGAATCGCAGGTATTGTATAACGCTTCTAATAAATTCTCTGTGACGCTTATATTGGTGTTATAAATTTTCGATATATTTCCAAATGTAACTGCAGCTATTGCTGCCAAATGAAGAACAGCATCAGGTCTATATTCTTCAATCACTTTCATTAATTCTTCCCTATTGCTGAGGTCTGCTAACACAGCTTTAGAATTCTTCTGTAAATCAGACTCTTTTCTAACAATAGCAAGATAATCATTCCCTCTTGCCAGTATTTCTTTACAGCAATATCTCCCGATAAATCCAGTAGCACCAGTTATCAATATCTTCTTCACAATGTCACTTCCATTCTACTTATTCTGCATGTATTCCAGATACATCTTATGAACTTCTTTTGGTTCTCCTCATCTGGATTAACCCTTCTTTAATCCAAATCGACTCCTCACATATCTCTTCATTCTGATTTAAAGAATGAGATACAATTACAATAGTCGTTTTATTTCTTTTAATCTCTCAAAGCAATTATACCTCTATTTTAATTCATATTTTCATAGACTGATCGCAGCAACTCTGCAGAACCTTTCCATGTAAATTCTTTTGCTCTTTTAAGACCTTTTTCTATTAATTGCTCTCTTTTCTCTGAATTATTAATAATCTCAAACATAGCCTCGCTTAGATCTTCAGCAGAGAAGGGATCAATCAGGTATCCGGCATCCTGCACCACTTCAGGAAGGGAGGATACGTTAGAGGTTATGATAGGTACTCCGCATGCCATAGCTTCTAATGGTGGCATGCCAAACCCTTCATAAATCGAAGGAAATACAAATGCTAAAGCGCCCTTTAATAAAGTTACTGCCTCTTCAGCTTTGATATATCCTGTAAATATAACACTTTCATTTATTTTATAGTCGTTTACCTTTTTGTACACATTGTCGTAATTCCAGCCATTTTTACCCGCAATAACTAACTTGGGAATCAGTGCATCACGCTTATGTAAAGCTGCATATGCATCTATTAATCTTTCAATATTCTTCCTTGGTTCTAATGTTCCCAAATATAAAAAATAATCCTGGTCTATATTAAATTTTTTCTTAGTTACTGTAAGCAGATCCAAATCTATAATATTATTATAAACACTATGATCTACAGCACAAGGTACAACAGCAATCTTTTCACTGGGAATGCCCAGATATTTAATAATTTCCTGCTTACTAAATTCCGAGATCGTTATAATACGGTCTGCCCGCCTGCATGACTCCGCCAGGTTCTCGTTCAGCATTCTTAAAGTTTTCTCTCCAATAGTTTCAGGATATACTTTATATGCCATATCATAGACATATAAGGCCGTCTTCCCTTTAACGCCTGGTGGAAGTACATAATTGAAAAATTGGGTGACATCTGCCTCTTCACGAAAAAACAATTTATATGGTAGGCGCAAATAGCGATTTAATCTATTATATAATACACTATGAAACCATTTACACTTATTTATATTAACTTTATGATTTGATAAATAATGGTCAATTATTTCTTCTCTTTTATTTTCTTCTAACATCCTAAAATAATTCAATACAATATCATCAATATCAAGTTGTATATAATTACTTATAATAGCTTCTGAATTTCTTCCTATCCCTGTCTTTTGCCTTTCAAACAATATTTGAGAATCAAACGCTATCTTCATTTTCTCTCCTATTCTTAATCTTTAGCCAACTCGCAATAGATATGCTCGATATTTTCAAGCATAACTTTCGTAGTGAATTGTGCTTTCACTCTCTGCCGACCGTTTTTTCCCATAGTTATCCGGGCATCTTCATGGTCTACCAACCATTGCATAGCCTTTGCTAACTCTTCAGGTGATCCGGGTTCAACAGTTAGACCAGTCTCTTTATCAAGGCTCACATAAGGAACACCACTTGGTAAGTTAGTATTTATAACAGGTTTTTCAAAAACCATCGCTTCTAATTGCACAAGACCAAATGCTTCACTTTTAACTATAGACGGTAATACAAGTGCATCACAATTATAAATGCATTGGATCATTTCATCATCAGTTATTGCACCACGAAATATGACTTTTTCAGCAATACCTAAATCCTTGGTTTTTTGCCTCAGTTTTTCTTCCAAAGGTCCTGTGCCTACTAAACAAAGTTCAGCATTTTTTACTTTCGAAAATGCTTCTATTAAAATTTCACACCCTTTATAATATACCAGTCTGCCTATAAACAGAAATTTAACAGATTTCGGATAACTTTCATTATCCAATTCCTTACAGGACAGATATTCATCAGCCAGCTGTTCAATACGCGGTTCTACACCATATGGTACTACTTTACATTTATTACGATATTCAGGCAGGTAATCAGATCCATCTATATGGCCCTGGGTTGCCACCAGTATTAAATCTGCTCTTTTTAAAAATTTTTTCATCAAGGGTTTATAAAATTTCATCATTTTTTTTTGTCTAACAATGTCGCTATGCCATGAGACAATTATTTTGCCTTTATAATTGGATAAAAGGCAGGCCAAATCTGCGAGAGGAAAAGGTAGATGAACATGTACAATATCCGTTTTTTTAGACATCTTTCTAAATTTTAATAAAAAAGATAATGAAATTGGAAGAGACAATAACATCCCAGCACTGCCGGCCCTTATAACTTCAACACCATTAATCAGCTCTTTCGTGCCAAAACCCTTTTCTCTGCATACTAATACTTTAATATCCATTTTTTTATATAGACCTTCTGCTATCTGCTGAACTAAACGTTCAATTCCACCAGTCACTGGATAATAAAGCTTATTTACCTCTAAAACTCTGATTTTTTTATCTGACATCCCATCACCATTATAATAATTCTTCATAGACTTTAGTAAGTATTGAAGCAGCTTCGCGCCAAGTATATTTTCCTACATGATCAAAACCTTTCAAACGATATTCATTTAAAGTATCTTCTTCAAACATGAATTTCTCAATAGCTTTTGTGATTTCAGATGAGTCCAGTGGATTTACTTTTAAAGCAGCTTCACCGCTTATTTCATTAAGGGAGGTTGTATTGGAAGTAATCACTGGCGTACCGCAAGACATCGCTTCAATTACTGGCATACCAAATCCTTCATATAAACTAGGGAATAAAAAGCATTTTGCTCCGCTCATCAAAATAGGAGCTTCTGTATCTGATACATATCCAGTAAATATGACTTTATCTTCAATATGTAATTGTTTCACCTTTTCAAATATAGAGTCATACATCCAACCTTTTTTACCTGCCAATACCAGACAAGGAATTTCTATAGTTTTATTTCTCTCTATAAAATTACTGTATGCTTCTATTATTCTTTCAATATTTTTCCTTGGTTCTAATGTACCTAAATATAAAAAATACTCTCCTTTGATTTCATACTTTTCCTTGACCGAAAGTATCTGTTCATTTTTATATTTACTATTAAATAAATCAGTGTCAACTCCCATCGGCATAACAACGATTTTTTCTTCAGGTATTTTTAAAAATCTAATTATTTCTGATTTACTAAATTCAGAGATGGTTACTATTCGGTCAGCCCTTCTACACGATTTTTTAACTGTTAATTCTAACCATATTCTAGTTTTCTTACGAACTGTCTCAGGGATTGATTTATATGCCATATCATAAATTATAGTTACTTTTTTTCCATTAACCCCAGGGGGTACGGAATAATTGAAAAATTGAGTAATTTCAGCTTTTTTTCCAAAAAAACCTGAGTACCTAATGGGTATTATGTTCCATAATAACTTATAAAGCACATCATTGAAATATCCACACCTGTTATCCATGCAACCACTCGTTCTATATTTATCGAGTAAAAAAAGCTTTTCTCTAGCTTTTTTAGTTTCAAAATAATTAAGTTGATAAGAATTGTTAGTGTTTTTTGATATTTCTTTAATTAGATTATCTGCACACCAGGCAATCCCAGTCTTATCCCCTTTTAAAAATAATTGAACATCAAATGCTATTTTCATAAATCCTGATGTACTCCTTCTGTTGATTCTTTCATAAACAATATTTTAGGCGTCATTAAAAACAATTTCAGATCAAGCAGAAACGAATAATTTCTAATATATGTTAAATCTAATTTTAATTTATCATATGATGTAGTATTATACTTCCCATAAATTTGAGCATACCCCGTTAAACCGGCCTTAACTTTTGTTCTATATGAAAATTCAGGAATTTCTTTTAGAATTTCCTCTGCCAATTCTGGCCTTTCAGGGCGAGGACCCACAAATGACATATCTCCCTTTAAAATATTAAACAATTGAGGCAGTTCATCTAACCTGGTTCTACGGAGTATATGTCCAATAGGTAATATTCTGCGATCTCCTTCAGCGGCCAAACGCGCAACTCCATCTTTTTCTGCCTCTTGAATCATTGTACGAAATTTGTATATAACGAATTTTTTATTGTCCTTTGTTATTCTGATCTGGTGAAAAAAAACAGGACCGGGATCTGTCAACTTAATACATAGACTTATTATTAAAAACAGAGGGCTCACCAAAATTATGCCTATTAAAGATATTAATATATCAAATAATCTCTTTATAAACCGTTGTTCAATCGTTAGCCCTTCATTCCTGGATAGTAACAATGGTGAATCAAATAGATTAAACTCTATTGAGCTTTTAAGTATAATATCAGAAATTTTAGGCACACTGTAAGTTCTAATTGAATTATCATAACAATACTTTAATATTAGATTTCTTTCATGACTGCTTATATCACCTATTATAATTCCATCATAATCGTTAATTTCTCCAAAAATATATAATACGCCAGAATCTATGTCTACAATTTTACAAATCTCGTATTTATCTTCCCTAGAATTTATTTTTTCTGCAAGATGATAATCAGATCGTTTACCTGAAATCAAAAGCATTTTTCTAGGTGGAAATAATCTGCAATAAATCCATTGATAAATTAAAGTCCAAAGAATTATGACGAGAAAGTCCTGTGATGTCATCCTTATAAGTTGTAATGGACTTAAAAAATGTTTATCTAAGACCGCTATTTGTAAGTATGTAAAAATATTGGTAAAAACAACCGCAAGTATTTGCGAATATATTAAATTAACTTTTTTTAAATAACCAACTTTGAATCCTCCATAAGTGTTCATAAATAGAACCAGAATAATGCCATACAGAAAAATCATCATCCAATTTCCTCTTCTAAAAAAAGGAAATTCTATTATTCTATTATAGTAATTATTCCATGTCCAACTATATAGATAAATTAACATCGTAGTTATTCCTAATGTAAATATTAACTTAATTATACGCTTATACTTTTCATCGATCTTCATATTATTAACACCTTTTATCTTATTAGTCAAAACCTGGAAATTAATAATAAAGTTCCATTATGCTTCATATACTGTTACATCTCTAATTATCAATAGTAAAAATTTTTGTAATTATTTAAGCCATATTAGTATACCATATAAGTTGTTGTAAGTACAATCTTCTTCATTACAAAAAGCACTGTTAATATTTAAGAATTTATGAATATTTTACCTATCAAAAAAACACTTCATCTAACCGATAATTTTTTTGGCATTTTCCGGTCAGATGAAGTGCATTTAATTATATTATTTATTTTATATACTTGTATTACTCTCGTGGTGGAATTTAGATGCTCCTAGTCCAGCCAACAGCCAAAAAATAGGAGTCACTATAGGAAGATTCAAATTTACAAATGCTTGTACAGTATAGCATATCACCCCAAAAGCAACCGCCATAATATAAGTGTTTTTGCTATTATTAGCGCAACAGTCCTTAATAAGACCAAAGATAAATACTAAGTAAGAAACTAATCCCGCAACACCCATAGTTATCAAGATATGCAAATATTCATTGTGGGCACTATCAAATATTTCATTATATGGGTTATTTTTAAATCTTTCCAACATTAATATACCAAAAGTTTCAGGACCATATCCTACAATTTTTTTCCAAATAGGTAATTCCTTATAACGTTCAAATGATTTTCTCCATATAAACCCTCTATGCGTCCCCCAATTATCATTAAGCTGAAAATAGCTGCTAATTCTTCCATATCGATTAGAATGACCTGCAAAATTACAATCAACTAAAAGGAATAAGACGATTAGTAGGCCAATGCAGACAAATAACAACCATATTCTACGTAACTTACAATTAAACTCTAGTTCCGATTTTTTCTTTTTCATATAAACCAATAGAAATATAGTTACCCACAGACCTACTATAAGATATATTAACAAACCACCCATTGTAATGACATTAAAAACACCATCAACCCCTAAAACTTTATTGGGAAGTGTTTTATTTAACCAGTCAATCCCTTGAACAACTGATAAAAAAGTAGCTAAAATGGTTAAATATTTTCGCACGCCTAATCTATTTTCAAATAAATAAAAAGGCAAAAAGACAAATAAAGCAAGTAATGAGAGATAAGCGTTATCACTAGCCCCCATAACAATAGCAATAAAGCTTATTATCAAACATATATAATAAACAGTTATAAGTTTTTTTTCTTTACTAGTCGCATAAAGAACAGCCGAAATAGCCACAATTATTCCAACATACGCTGTATAAGTATTAATATTCCCAATTGTAGAGGTAAATATAGCTCTCTGTTCATCTAACATTAACACTTTAAATTTAAAAATATCTAATTTAAAATAATCTGTAATTCCAAATAAACAGACTAAAACTCCGGTGCCTAATATTAAGTCAATAAAATACGATTTAAAAATCCAGAATCTGCTTATAAAAAAGTATGATAATATATACCAGGTTATTAAGAATAATCCTGTATATCTTCCTTCATTTCCCCAAAAAGATTCAAACAAGTAGTTTGATGTAAATGTAGATAAAACTGCATTAAAATAAAATATCAATAAGCTAACATCCGCAACCGAAAGTTTTACATATTTTTCTTTTGTTGTGCTATCATTTAAATATAAACTAACGCCTCTTCTTCCAGCAGTTAAACCATATAATATAATAACAATAGACAATAGAATAGTGCAAAAGCAATAATAATAGTATTTAACAACTAATATATCAAAATATCCATTTCTTATTATTAGCGGAGTTCCTATACCAATAGCCAACACGTAAATTCCCACTATCAACGCTAAAAAACGTGACTTTTCATATATTATTTTCATTTGATACAACCTCTCGTATCCAGCCTTTCTAACGAAGACTTAATATATATTAAACAAAATAGCCCTAACGTTTCTTATTATACGTAATACTAGATAAAAATGCAACCCCGATTCTCATAACCGAATCTTTTATGAGTTTCTTAGTTAATATTTAACAACTATCATCTTACTCTCATAAAATACTAAGGAATGTAAAACATTTTTTTGTACCCTAATTATAGCAAGGCATTGTTATACTTGATAGAAGTTTTTGTAAAAAAAGTAATTCAAGCAGATTCTTTATAAAGGTTTTCATTGAAACCAGAGCTTCTGAGCAGACCTATTCTTGTCGTCGCTGTAAAACAAAAAGAGTTCACAACTATCGAATCCAGGATATTGGTAACACTCCTTTTCAAGGTAAAACCGTCATTCTAGTTCTAAGAAAACGTCGTTATTTATGTACCTCCTGAGGAAAAAAATTTTTGGAACACTATTCCTTTCTTCCTTCCTATCACCGCATAACAAGGAGACTGGCTTTTTATGTTATATCTCCCCTACGACAGACTTTTTCTCAGGTTTCAATCCTTACTGGGGTTTCCGTCCCTACAATCTGCAGACTTTTGGATACCATCCATTATTCAACCCCAGATAAGCTTCCTGAGATTGTTTCTATTGACGAATTTAAAGGCAATGCCTCTACTGGGAAATATCAGTGTATCCTCGTTGATCCTAAAAAACACCGGATTCTGGATATTCTTCCAGATCGCACTCAGAGCCATCTGGCTGATTACTGGAGAAACATTACAAGAAAGGAGAGGCTGAAAGTAAAGTTCTTTATTTGTGACATGTGTCTTACCTATGTGGAGCTGGCCAGAAATTTCTTCCCAAACGCAAAGATTATCGTGGACAAGTATCATTTCAATCGACAAGTCACATGGGCTATCGAAAATGTTCGTAAACAGCTCCAGAAATCCATGCCGGCTTCTCTTCGAAAATACTATAAACGAAGCTGGAAGCTGATTTTGACCCGCTATAGAAAGCTGAAATATGAGAACAAACAGGCCTGTGATCTAATGCTCCAGTATAGTGATGACCTACGGTTGGCGCATATGATGAAAGAATGGTTTTATGACATTAGCCAGCTAGAGTCCTATCGTAAGCAACAGCAGGAATTCGATGATTGGATTTCTAATGCAAGAGGATGCGATATATAAAATTCGAAAAATGTGCAAAAACGTTTCAATCCTGGAGAAAAGAAATCTTAAATGCCTTTAAATATGGCATTACAAACGGTGTCACAGAAGGATTTAACAATAAGGTTAAAGTATTAATACGAAGTCCTTATGGAATCCGAAACTTTAACCGGTTTCGTACACGGTTACTTCATTGTACATCATAGGAAAAATGGTCGGGATATGGAGGCTTATTTTGCATGGCCAAAACAGCATACAGTAGAATGAACCATTGAAACAGCTCTAAACGTAAGAAAGGGGCGGGATTCATACGAATCCCACCCCAACAATTGACAAAGAGCCTTAAAACCGAATTATTTCTTAGTATAAATTCTCTCAATATTTTCGGATTTAACCTGGAAATAGTTGTCTTCGCCATCTTTTGCAGCTGACTTAGTAGTCTGAATAGAACCAGCAGTATTGATTAACTTAAATTTAGCACCATCTGCCTTATCTGCATCAATAACATAAGCTGCACTCTCATTATCCTTTGCTGTATCTTCTTTAGTATAATCGCGAATAAATGTCTCGGAATCCATAATTGAGTAGTAGTCTTTACCATCAACAGTAACAACCTTAACTACTGCATACTTATCATCCTTTTCAGCCTTTAACAGCATACCACCCATGTAAACCTTATCTTTATCAATTTCGTTTTTACCTGCTCCTCTGGAAGCACCAGATTTAGCTAAGCTAAAGGTAAAGCTCTCACCATCAATAGAAAGAGTCTGCTTACCAGTTTTCATAGATCCGTCATCGCCACTGCCAAAATTATACAGCTTATATCCGGCTTTTAACCAATCATTGATATTAGCATAGAAATCATCCTTAGTATCAACTAATGTCTTACTAGTATCATCGTCAATTTTGCCATCAAGTCCACGAATTTCTGCGATTTCAGTAGAGCTAGCGCCTAATTTGATCAGTCTGAAGCCATCCTTCATTCTGCCCTTCTCATCAAACGCATATCTCTTACCATTGATTTCTTTGATCTTGTTAGCGATAATAGAACCCTTACCATCTGCATAGAACCAAGCATCTGAATCATCATTGTAATCATCTGTATCAAGAAGTTTATCAGGTACTACCTTAAACCAACCCTTAGTAACTCTAGCTCCATCTTCAATGGAATTGAAATATCTCCACTCACTAGTAGTTGCTGTACCAGGAGTTGCATCTTTCTTAGTAACCCATTCAGCATTCATTCTGCCATAAACATCGAAGCTGTATTTCTTACCGTTAATGCCTTCTCCATCTTCATTAGATACCTTTTTACCATTAGATTTGAAGTAGAACCAACGAGTCTGGTCTTCATCATCAAATACATTTCCGCTTGAGAAGTTAGGTGCAACAGTATCTACATCATAATCTTCATCAGTGACTGCAAGGAACTTCCAGCCAATAGACTGTGAACCATCGTTCTCGTCTCCACAGTAATAATCAGCAGTCTTCCATGCATCATCAGCCGTGTTTCTCTTACCATTCTCATCAAGCCAGCCATACTGCATCTTGCCATCTTCATCAAAGGTGTACTTCTTGCCATTGATGGTTTTGAAAGAAGCTTTTTCACTGCTGCCAGTATAAGCCTTACCATTGGATCCAAAATAATACCAATAATTAGCCGGCTCATCTTCGCCGTCATAATCTTCATTCTCTACAGAAACCCATTTATTAGTTACCATAGCGCCATTTTCATCTACATAATAGAAGTTGTCTTTGAACTCAACGACCAGATCGGTAGCCATCTCGCCATCATCATTTAAGTAGAACCAGTTGTCACCAGATTTTTCCCACTTCTCTGTTTCTTTGTCTCCGCTCTTGTCATAGTACACCCATGTACCATTTTCTTCCTGCCAGCCAGTAGCTGCGAAAGAGGACATGGAAGCGCCTAATGCCAGCAGTGCTGCTGTAGATAAAACAGCAACTAATTTAGTCTGCTTTCTCATAATTAATGCACTCTCCTTTTTTCTTTTTGAAATACTTTCTGAAATTCCTAATAGCATTACGAGGTAATTATACTTCCTATAATGGAAATTATCAATACTTTTTTTACTTTTTTTGCATATTTTGCATATTCAAAAAAATATTAACAATTCCGGAAGAAGCTATCAATTCCTCCATCACATGGAACATTATAATACATTTTTTGTAAAAATGCTATAACATTTATCTGTTCAATTTCTTACAGAATTATTACAGAATGGCATTTTTTAGGATAAATTGTTTTTTAAAAATACACAAGCTCATTTTGAAGCTAAAATCCTTATTTTATCTGCATTTTCTACAATTTCTGCAAGGTTAAACATCTATTGATTTTTACCAGTTCAATGGTATAATGTTCATATAAATTTACACTATTATAATTTTGAACATCAGATTATACCCAATTTAATATAGGTAATTGCGAAACTGGTTTGTAGGATTGCTTTTGACTCATGCAATAATCCCACTTACAGAATTTATGAATAGCAAGTGCACTAGGGTTATTTTAAGCGTACTTTAATTAGCCTTCAAGGTCTTTGAAGTTGGTAGGTTTTATGCAATTAAAGGTTTAAGACTTCGGATGTACTCATGATGCTTTATTTTATCAGCAAGTACTACTGTGATTAATTGTGTAATTCCGGCAAGTATTAAATCGGCATGAAGTGTTCTCTCATTTTGAGTCCTTCTTTTTGCAACACAGAGATTATCTTTTACGTGATTAATATTTTGTTCCACAACCGATCTTATTTTGTAGGTATCATCCCATTCTTGTGTGCCTCTTAATGTACCTGGGTATGCCCGGAGATTCTTTTCAGGGTAAATGTAAAACATCCGTCCTGATTTTGAAGCCGTACAGGGAGTATCACAAAAACACGTTCGTTCCAGTTTGTTTGTCGCTTTATTTTTTCTCCACTTTACTTTTGGGCACACAAACTTATATCTTTTAAGACCATTAAAACGGGTAGTGCTTCCCTCGTGTTTCATCGGAAGAGTTTCATCATGTGGACAACAAGGGATACCATTCTCGTTTACTTTACAGTCTGGATTTTGCAACCTGGAACGGGAATTGAGCGGTATGTAAGCTTTAGAAAAGTGGTATCCAGCTCCAGCGTCATCGCTTCCAAAAGTGGATCCCGTTAATAATTCTTTGTAAAGATTCGCTGAATCGAATGCAGAGTCACCCAAAAAAGATTTTGGATGAATGAGCGGATGCTTTTTAAAGAAATCTTGGAGAGTTGGAATTAAGAGTCTGGCATCATGAACTGACTTGTCCTCATCTGGAGAATCGGACTTCTTATCAACCGTGATTTCTGGATGGGAGGTCATAAAGTCTTTATTATAAAAAGAAATATGACGAATGATGCCAAGACCGTTAGTAACAATCCCGAATTTAAAAACATAACAAAAATGGCCATTAATGTAAAGCTGCTTGATTTCTGGATTGGAAGAAGCCGAGGGAGGCATGGAGCAGTAAGCTGCCTTGTACGGATCATAGGATTTATTAAATCCGTTTGACTTAGCATAAGCTTTCAGCTGTTTTATCATTCGGTTTGCATACTTGGGGTTGTTTTCCTGAACAAAAGCTTCAATGCCGGAAGAATCAAAAATGGTCATATCGGCTTTAGAAGAATCAATTGCCTGGCATATCGGTTCCGTAACATTTACAAGTAAATCAAAAACTGATTGTAAGTCCAAGAGAAAGTCCTGCTTGAAACGAGTGATTTTAGACGGATCAGGAACTTTTGAAAAACCGCAGAAATCTCTCAAAGCTTTCGAGTAGTGTAGAAAAACCAGAAGTAGAGAATCGGTTGGAATGGAAAAAATGCGTTGGATAATCAAAGCCCAAAGCATAGAATGTAACGAGTATTTGCGGGTTCTGCCCGTTGATGCATGGTTACTAAAAGAAACAGGAACAATTTCATCAAGATTAATGTGAGATTCGAGTAATGACAAGAATACAGGTTTGTCTTCATTAAAAATATTTTGACAATCTGTAAAAATATCTGCCAAAGAAAGCTGTTTGTATGGTATCATAAGTATACAACTCCTTTCGAGGTTAGGTATGAATTGTTTCTAGACAACTCAATTTTACCATAAACTCGTGAGGAGTTGTTTTATTTTTGCAAGAATAAAAGCCTTAATTTTCAAGGCTTTCGGCGTTTCGCAAACGCCTAACCCAATTTAATATATGTGGAGGTTATATTACTATGAATCGTAATGTTATTATCTGCCGTCTAATTCTGGAAAATCCGGCAGTCACACAAAGAGAGATATCACAGGAACTTATGGTTTCACTTGGAACCGCAAACAGTCTGGTTAAGGAATGTATAGAAAAAGGATTAATCGCACCTGGTAAGTTGAATGAATCCTACGAACTGCTTCCTGCCGGAAAAGCGCTTCTAAATGAACATAAAGTTGATGGCGCTGTAATCATTGCTGCCGGCTTCGGATCCCGTTTTGTTCCGCTGACCTTTGAAACGCCAAAAGGTCTTTTAGAAGTATTCGGTGAGCGTATGATCGAACGCCAGATCCGTCAGCTCCATGAATCCGGTATCTATGACATCACAATTGTAGTTGGATACCTGAAAGAGAAATTCGAGTATCTTATAGATAAATATAAGGTTAAGCTTCTTTATAATCCTGAATACTCGAAAAAGAATACTCTGGCCACCATTTACCACGCCAGGGAGTTATTCAAAAACAGAAATATGTACCTCCTGTCCTCTGATAACTGGATGCGCCATAATATGTATCACTCCTACGAAGGAGGCGCCTGGTACTCCTCCTCTTATATGGAAGGGGAAACTTCTGAATGGTGTTTTGATTATAATAAGAAGGGACGCATTTTAAATGTAACAGTTGGCGGGCAGGACAAATGGGTAATGTACGGACCAGTCTTTTTCTCCAAGTCTTTCTCAGACCAGTTTCTACCTGTACTGGAAGCTTACTATGAGATTCCAGGAACCGAACAGTTTTATTGGGAAAATGTCTTAATGGAGATGCTCTCAGGTGAAACTGCAAAACGACTTCCGGAATTTTCCGAAGCTGGACGTGAAATCGAACTGTATATCAACCGGAGACCAGCTGACGAGGTCTATGAATTTGAAAATCTGGAAGAACTGCGCCGGTTCGATATCAAGTATCAGCACCGCTCTGACAATGAAGCTCTGGAACTGGTCTCCAAGGTTTTCTCTGTTCCCGAGTCTGAAATCACGGAGATCAGATGTTTAAAAGCGGGTATGACCAACAAATCCTTCCTGTTTAAGATTAAAGACCGCCATTACATCTGCAGGATTCCCGGTCCCGGTACGGAGCTGCTGATTAACAGACAACAGGAAAAGGCAGTTTATGATGCGTTATCTCAATATGATATTACAGAAAAGGTTATCTACTTTAATGGTGAGACAGGATATAAAATTGCAGAATATTATGAAGGTGCTCACAATGCCAACCCCAATAGCCTTGAGGAAATCGAACGCTGTATGGCTCTTGTACGGGAATTTCATAAATCAGGAATTGAGGTTTCTCACACCTTTGATTTCCAGGAACGAATTGATTTTTATGAAAACCTCTGCAGAAAATACGGAGCAATTCCCTTTGAGGATTATTCAGATGTCCATAGCCAGATGTGTGAGCTGCTAAATAAATTAGAGAAACTGGGACATAAAAAAGTTCTGTCTCATCTGGATACGGTAGTGGACAACTTCTTAATGCTTCCAGGTGGAACGGTTCGTCTCATAGACTGGGAGTATGCGGGCATGTGTGATCCGCTTGTTGATATATCCATGTGTGCAATCTATTCCTATTATAATGAAGAAGAAACTGACCGGCTGATCGAAATATATCTGAAGCGGACTCCAACCACGGAAGAACGCTATACGGTTTATGCTTACATGGCTCTGGGTGGCTTTTTATGGAGCCTCTGGGCTATTTATAAAGCATTTCTGGGAGAGGAATTTGGCGAATACACCATAATCATGTATCGGTATGCAAAAACATACTATAAGAAATGTATGGAGCTTCCGAATATTTGACATTTTTGGAAATTTGTCTGCAAATCGTAATAAAATGTTTAGGTATTATGATTAGCACTATGTTATAATGTCTCTATGTGTAATATAGAAATAGCTGGAACAGGAGGAAGAGAACGGTATGCGATACGGAAAGAAAACAGCGGCTCTGCTGCTTGCAGGACTGATAGGAACCGCAGCTTTGATACCAGCTAATACAGCCTGGGCTGCGACAGGATGGGTTAAGGAAGGTTCTCAGTGGAAATATCTGGATGCGGATGGATCCGTTCATAAAGGCTGGGTTAAAACATCTGACGGCACGTTTTATTACCTTGATTTAACTACCGGTATCATGGCGACCGGCTGGAAGCAGATTAACGGGAACTGGTATTATTTCCATTCTAATGGATCTATGGCTACCAAGTGGATCAAGGACAACGGAAAGTATTATTATCTCATGGACGATACCGGAGTTCTTGTAAAAGGATGGCTTAAAATAGGCAACAGTTACTACTATATGAAGGGTGACGGTGCCATGGCTACCGGCTGGAGAGATATGGATAACGGCTGGTTCTATTTTAAGGAAGACGGCACCTGCGTCATCGGTTGGGGACAGGTTGGTAATGACTGGTTTTATTTCGGTTCTGATGGAAAGATGATAACCGGCTGGAAACAGATTGACAACGCCTACTATTATCTGAATGCTGATTCCAAATCAGTATTAGGGAAGATGATGACCGGCTGGCTCAGTGACGGTACCAATAAGTACTATATGGATACCAGTAATGGTAAGATGGCTCATGGCTGGAAGCAGATTGAAGGAGCCTACTATTATTTCGGCGACTCAGGACATATGACTACCGGTTGGATTCAGCTTTCAGGTGTTTATTATTATCTGGATCCTTCAACTGGAAAGATGGCAGCGAATACCACACTCACAATAGATGGAAAGAGCTATAGCTTCGCTTCCAACGGAGCATATCAGAACGGCTCTTCCGGAACACCAACGGGATCTTCTAACAGCAATACTCCCGGAGGCACCGACAGCAACAGCAGTGCCCCAGGAGGTTCTTCTACATCGAATTCCGGAGGACCAGGCGGATCATCTACAGGAGCGGACAATTTAAGCGGCCCTCCCACCAGTCAGTCTAATGACACGCCGGGTGGAACATCTAATTCTTCCGGAAGCGGTACCTATCAGTTATCACCTGGATTAACCAGCGGGCCAGGTTGATCATTAACCGGATTTTTTCTGTGTGGGTATCTGCACTTTTCCGCAGATGCCCACACTTATTTTTTTTGGTCTTTTCATGTACATATATGATTGTATTATTAATACTTAAGGAACAAAGGAGGATATTACATTGAGACACACGAAAATCAGCATGCGTTTTGCCACAGCTGCACTCAGCGTTTTGATTGGCATGTCGGCAGGATTCTATCCGGTGATGAGCACTCAGGCAGCGCCTTATGAGCGGGTTAATGGTTACTATCAGTTAAAAGACGGCACAGTCATAAAAGAAGCAATTGCCAGAGGAATTGATGTATCCCGCTGGCAGGGAAATGTGGACTGGACAGCGGTTGCTGCCAATGATGTCAGTTTCGTAATGCTTGGAACACGTTCCAAAGGTGTGACTGATCCTAATTTTCACACAAATGTACAAGGTGCTTCTGCGGCAGGACTGAAGGTCGGTGCCTATATCTATTCCCTGGCTACCACCCCGGATATGGCTAGAGCAGAGGCGGACTTCGTTCTCGATCTTGTTAAGGATTACCCTATTTCTTTTCCTATTGCATTTGATGCAGAAGACAGTTCCACACTGGGTACTCTACCGCCTTATCAGGTAAGCCAGATCATCAATGCGTTCTGTGACCGAATAAGAGAAGCCGGATATCATCCCCTTGTCTATGCCAACGATTACTGGCTGTCAAATAAAATTGATTTATCTCAGATGAAATATGACATCTGGGTTGCCCGTTATGAAGCAAAGCATACGTTTCAGAATCCGGTTATGTGGCAGGTTACCAGCACCGGACAGATTCAGGGAATTAACGGAAATGTGGATATTGACTTTCTTTATCAGGACTTAACGCCGAAGCTTCCAGGTAATCTTTGGAGAAAAATCGGAGACAAGACTTACTATTACCAGAATTACGCCATGCAAAAGAACACCTGGATCAATGATGGTACAGGCTGGTTTTATATGAACAATGAAGGACAGTATTCTACCGGATGGTTTGATAAGGATGGACAGCGTTACTATCTTGATGATACAAACGGACGTATGTTTACCGGATGGAAACAGCTTTCTGATAAATGGTATTTCTTTAATGCAAGCGGCTCCATGAACACCGGTTGGCTTCTGGACAACGGCGCTAAATACTATCTGAATTCTGACGGCTCCATGGCCACCGGATGGGTTGATTTAAATGGGCAGCATTACTACATGAGCGATACATCAGGGCAGATGAAGACCGGATGGCTGGATCTGAACGGGAAACGGTATTTCTTACAGGACAGCGGTGTTATGTCAACAGGTTGGCTTGATTGGAATAACAAGCGATATTACTTAAATAATGACGGTTCCATGGTGACAGGCTGGCATACAGACGGAATGACAAAGTATTTTATGGCGGAAGACGGCAGTGCCACTACTGGTTGGAAACAGCTGGATAACAGCTGGTATTACTTTAATACCAATGGCAGCATGAGCACTGGATGGGTCAATGCAGACGGAAGCTGGTATTACATGGAAGGCGATGGTAAGATGCATTCCGGATGGCTTGATGATCGTGGCGCTAAGTATTATCTAAGCAACTCCTCAGGTAAGATGACCGTTGGCTGGAGACAGGTGGACGGCAGCTGGTATTATTTTGGAGAAAGCGGCGCTATGGCTTCCGGTATGATAACCGTAAACGGCAAACAATATTATTTAAATCCTTCTGATGGTAAGATGAAAGTATCAGAAACATTTACGATTGATGGTGTTTCCTATACTGCCGATGCAAGCGGTGCCTGCACCTTAACTCCTGCTGAGACAACTCAGGAAACAACTGGTGAAACACAATCTGCTGCACCTGGTACAACACCACAAAATAATTCTACTGGGTCTGGTAATACGAACTCAGGTAATTCAGGATCTGTAAGCGAAACTGCTCCGGGCAAAGAGATTGGGCCTGGGATACATTAAATGATGATATAGGATAAGGCCTGGGGATTTAAAATCCCAGGCCTTATCCTATTCTTTGATTTTACGTAAGATCAAGTTGCTCATAAGTTTAATACTTTATCATTGGTTTAATGAATGTTTTTCGTCTCTTCAACAATATAAATCGGCCTGTCCTTCAGCTCCGCAAACAGGATCGCAATATAATTTCCGATAACTCCAACAATCAAAAACAGGACTGCAAACATAAAGCACATAAGAACGATAATGGTGGCATACCCGCTGGGCGTACCCACTCTTGCCCAACTCCATATGGTATAAATCATCATGATAATTCCCAGAATACCGGCACCGCAGCCAGCATAAATCCCCAGTTTCAGAGGGAGATTGGAAAAACACATAATTGTATTTACAGAAAATGCGATTAATTTTTTTATGCTGTATTTGCTTTCGCCTGCGACTCTCGTTCTCGCTTCATATTCAATTGTCGTCCTTGGGTAGCCGATATTTTGTACGTATCCTCTTAGAAAACGGACTTTTTCTCTGTAGTTATCTTTCAGCACCTTTACGGCTTTTCCTGAAACAGCAAAAAAATCGGAAGCATTGGGCTCAAATTTTACATCAGAAAGCACATTGATCAGACGGTAAAACGCAGAGGAGGCAATGTTTTTAAACCAGCCTGCGGATTCATTTCTGGTACGGACCATGTTAATCACGTCAAAGCCCTCTTCCAGTTTTTTCACGATCTCAGGTAAATATTCCGGAGGGTGCTGTAAATCCGCATCCATACACACAATCCCGTCGCCTTGGCTGTAATCCAGACCTGCAATCATGGCTGCTTCGTGTCCAAAATTTCTGGAAAAGCTTATTACTTTTACTCTTTCGTCTGACTGGGACAGTCGGGTAAGTACAGAAAGGGTCTGGTCCTGGCTTCCGTCATTAACAAAGATAAGTTCATATTTCCAGCTTAGTTTTTTCAAAATGCTGGCAGTTTCCTCATAGAACCGGTCAAGAGCCAGTTCTTCATTGTAACAGGAAACAACCACCGATAATGTCTTTTTCATATATTTGCTCCTTAGCTACTGATTACCCTCTCGAAATACACTGTAACCATTTTCTTTTAATATAGTCAGTGCACTTCTTACTTTCTGTCCGCTGTCCTCTCTGCTGGGTCGGTATTCGAAATTAGCGCGGAGCTCATCGTCAGTCAATTCTTCAAACTTCAAGGCCTTTTCAGCCCGTTTTTCATAAGCATTAAGCCTATGGGGGGCTTTTTTTATTTCAATATAATTGGTATAACAATTTCCTGCTAAAAATACAAAACAGGCAATTCCAGCCACCAGTTTCACAGCCGAGCCAACCCGGTATCTCTTCTTTCTGAAAAGCAGTGCGAAGGTAAGTATAATACCAAGTATACCGGTCTGAAACTGGAGGGCATACCTGGAACTGAGACCGTAATTCTCCAGAAGAAAGATCCATCTGGACAGTACGATCAGCACATGATTCAATCCCCCCGATATAATTAACAGCACCGGTAAAATCGTTTCTTCATAAAGGCGGTAATACCAGTTATACCACAGTGCCAGCAAATAGAATGCAATCACCAGAAGACCCAGGAACAGGAATGGACCATTGGTACGAAAGATTTCTTCCGCCCTCTCTCCTTCAATTACCATGGAAGAAAATGATTTGATAAAAAACCGGACAAAAAATCCGGGAGTGTCCATAAGCTGTGTAAGAAGTGACACCGTCGCAGGTGCCGCATGGTCTTCCACCGCATAACTGTTGCTCCACAGATACAAAAGAAAGGGAATCAGGGCACTAAGTCCGTAAATGGCTGGCCAGCTTCCCCGTTTTTCCCGTTGATGAAAGAACAGCATGACACAGGATAAAAGCACGGTAACGGAATAGATAGCACAATACGGCCCTGCCACAAGAAGGGTTGTTGCAAATGGAATTACAATCAGGCAGATCCGGTCGTGTACCCGGTCACTCCCATTCCATACCCGATCGAAAACTTCATAATGCCAGTAAAAAAGGGCAAATGACAGAAAGTGGGCAAAACCGCTTCCGTTATTTAACATCTCCCATTTATTCAGGCTAAACAGTACCACCATGAGCACCAGAAACCAGCCAAAAGATAGCTTCTTCCGGACGCAATAGGCAGTAATGGCGGCACCGGAAAGTCCCAGTGCCAGTACGCCCAGTACCCGGTCAAACATGATGTTGTAATCAAAAAAGGTAACATTTATAATTCTTGCCACATAATTCACCGGAATCCGCGTCAGGATATCCGGTACAAAAAAGTGTCCTGGATCAAATACATCAGGAAGATAGCTGTTTACCAGACGGACATAATCTGAGTAAATCCCGTCGCAGCTTGCCGTAAAGATGTACCAGAGACAGAATATGGTTCCCAGAAGAGGGACTGTATAGTAAAGGTATTTTCGCTTCATCATCTCACCTCTGTCTCTTAATCGGCTGTAATTTCAGCAACGACTGCCAGATGTTTATCGCCCCGCTGTTCCGATGCTGCCTGGTAAAAAAAGTTACTTTCAAACCTTAATTCTGATACTTTATACGCAGGGACATCGATCTGCGCAGTTGCAGTGCTGGAGTCAATGGATATAACCGCTTTTTCTTCTCCTTCAACTGTAACGGTGATGTGTTCCAGTCCGGTTATCACTCCGGGATAATAGAATTTTAAATTTATTTTCCCCTCTTTGCCTGCCATGATTCTGATCTTTGCATCTTCATCAAGCCAGCCGTCTTCATAGCTGCCGTAAACCCGCTGAAATTTCAGATCTTTTACAAATGCAGTCACATCCTGGAAGGCATTATGCTCCGGATCCTCCCGCAGGATCAGCATGTTGGGAGTAACAAGACCAATATCTCTGATGGAATCAATAAATATGACTTCAGTTCCTTCCGCCAGACGTTTGCTGTCAAAGGTCTTAAAAAAGGTGCGGGCTGTGAAATCACTCATTTCATAAGTATTGCCGATAATATAGATCTTTTTGCCAAATATATTGTTCCCATACTTTCCATAGGTCTCTTCTGCCAGAGAATTGTATCGCAGCTGAGAGGACCAGTAGTAAAGATTATGGTATTCCCCCCGGTAAAAGCTTTCAACAGGAAGCATCAATATCCCGTAAAGCACAAAAAGACCGCAATATAAAAGAGGTTTTGCAGTCAGTATCTGTCCCTCTTTTAGCGGTACTGTTTCTCCGCATAGATACGAGGCAAACAGCCATGCGGCAGTCATGGAAACATAGATCCATCTGGTTTCCACACGGATGGTAACACTTGAAGATCCAATGCACAGGGCTATGAAAACAACAAATAATGTAATAATCGGCAGCCGTACTTTTAATTTCTCTCTGTCTTTAAATAACACGATTAGAAATCCCACAATCATGATCACAAGAGATAAATTGGCAAGCATAACAAGTACCCGTACCCAGGAGGGCGACTGGCTCCAGCTTAAACCGCTTAAATAATCAGGACCTACATTGATACCAAATATATAAAGAACCTGGTTAAACGCATATCGGATGCTCTGGGATACACTGAATGTATCGGCTACTGTAGTTCCTCCGGTTCCCGCAGGAGAAATACTTCCAATGGTAAGGAAACGGATAAACTGAACTGCCAGAAATGCTCCGGTTATGCTAAGCCAATAGGCAACTTTTTTTTCCTTTTTCATAAGGAATGCAATGAAAAACAAAGGAAGAAGAACCATATAACGTTCATGGACAAAACAAACACTGAAATACAGCCCCACTGCTGTCCAGATATATCGATCGTTCTGCTCCTTTCCGGATAAATACTGGTACAAAGAGTAGAGTATTCCGATTGCCATCCAAAGAGCCATACTTTCCATAAGACCGTACACCTGACTGATCTGGTAGTAAGACATTCTGGAAAGAAGATATAAAAATCCGCAGCCAAGTCCAACAAACCAACGATGGGAAAGACGTTTCCCAAAACGGTATATAGTATACGCAATACAGCTGTTTAGCAAAATATTAAAGGGCACGAACCATTCCGTATGACTTCCGAGAGCCATCATTTCCAGCCACGCCGCCAGATAATAAACAAAGCGGAACCGGGTACTTCCAAATGGAATTACAAACTGCCGAAAGGTTTGCTCCCCATAACAGGACCATAAATAGAGATCGTCCATATAAAGTCCATTTATTTTAATGCCTCTGTTAATGAAAAAAGCGAAGGAAACCAAAAGCAGAGCTGCAATGACTTCGTTTTTCCATAACGCTTCCTTACCCATCCATTGTCTCTCTTCCATATTTTCCTCCTTTTCCCGTAAATATTAGAAAAACCGTTCTTCCAGCATCAGACATAATGCATGATATACTGGCAAATGAAGCTCCTGGATTTTAAAGGTTTCTTTCTCTGGCACCACGATGGATACGTCAGCCGTCTCTTTTAACTCACCGCCGTCTCTTCCGGTCAGACCAATGGTTTTCATACCAATCGCCCTGGCTGCCGTCATGGCATACATAATGTTTTTTGAATTTCCTGATGTGGAAATTCCAAGAAGAACATCTCCCTCTTTTCCATAGCCGTATGTCTGCTGAGCATAGATAAGATTTCCGTCTACATCATTTAAATAAGCAGTGGAGAGACCCGGGTGGCCTGTTAAGGCAATGGCTGGAAGTCCTCCCTGAAGTTTATCTGCAAGTTCCTTACCGCGAACTGGATCTGCCCCGGTAAGCTTTTCTGCAAATTCTGCTGATACTGCTCTGGGTTTTACGAAGCCCTTCATCAATTCACCCACGATGTGCTCCGCATCCGCGCAGCTTCCACCATTTCCGGCAATCAAAAGCTTTCCTCCGTTTTTATAACAGTTCTCAAGAATCTCATAAGCTTCCTTTATGTCATCCTTAACACTGGTTAATATCGGATAACGTGTAAGAAGCTCCTCCAAATAATTCATGGGTTCCATCAAGCTCACACTCCTTCTCTTTTTAGGATCCATTCTGCTGCCGATGTCATATCTTCTGCATAAGCATCGAATGCTTCCATTTTTTCTGCTTTTGTCAGTCCGTTATATAATTCTTTCCCATATCCGGTCCCTACAAGAATCGATTTAACGCCATATCTGCGCCCTGCCTCTGTATCCAGAAGCTTATCTCCGATCATGTAGGAATGGGACTTATCCACCTTAAAGTACTTCTCTGCCATCTCAAACATTCCGATATCCGGTTTGCGGCAATGACAGGACTTTTTATATTCTCCGATTCCATGAACCGGATGATGAGGGCAGTAAAAATAGCAGTCTATCTCTGCTCCGTCTTTTGCAAGAAGACGGTTCATGTATACATGCAGCTGTTCCACATCCGACTCGCTGTAATAACCTCTGGCGACTCCCGCCTGATTGGTCACAACAACCAGACGAAACCCCTGTTCCTTTAATCGCTTTAATGCAGCAGAGACACCGGGAAGAATCACTAAGTCCGAGGGTTTGTGTAAATATTCCACTTCTTCATTGATTGTTCCATCCCGATCTAAAAAAACAATTTTATCCATCTTATACCTTCCTCTGCTGCCTGTTTTTCCAATCTTTATTTTAAATTAAAATGATACTGTCCGCCGGGTATGGAAACCTTAACATCCTGATAATCCCATCGTGCTTCATCTGTAATCCAGCTTTGGGCGCCTCGTAACTCAAAATTCCAGTCAGTCAGCTGTCCTCCCGCTGCTTCCATCCTTGCAGCCACTTTATGGCGTACATTATAGGGACAGTAAACAAGTAAAAATCCGCCGCCGCCGGCTCCAAGAAGTTTTCCGCCCAGTGCTCCGGCTTTTAAGGCCTCCTCATAGAGTTCATCAATCTGTGGAGTGGTAATCTTGCTGCTCATTCTCTTTTTGCTTTTCCAGCCATAATCCAAAAGCTTGCCAAAGCTATATAAATTACCCTTTAAGAGTTCATCCTTCATGGCATAAGCAAGCGCCTTCACTTCACACATCGCCTCAAATGGATCCTTTTTCTCATAGTTTGAGACCTGATCCTTAATAATGTTGGCAGATACATGGACGTTTCCTGTATAGCAAAGCAGAAGGTTATACTGCAATTCATGAATGATTTCCTTTTTAATTCTGAGCGGATTGACTACCACGTTGTTGCGTCCGTGGAATTCTATAAAATTAAAGCCTCCGAAGGTTGCGGCATACTGATCCTGATATCCGCCGTCAATCTTAAGGTCCTCTCTCTCCACCTGATAAGCAAGATCAGCCATGGCATAGCTGTCAAGCTCCACACCCTTCCATCTTGCCATAGCTGTTAATAGTGCCACCATGACCGTAGAAGAGGTTCCGAGACCAGATCCGGGAGGTGCGTCACACTGTAAGTAAACTTCACAGCCCTGCTTAATATCCATTGCTTTTAAGGCAGCTGTAACAAGATCCAGCCGTCCATCGTATACATAGTTTTCTTTTGTATTATACTTGACTGTCATGTCAAAATCCAGGGAATGGACGATGATCTGGTCATCTTGTCTCGGAACAATGGAGCAGTATGCATATTTGTTGATGGTACTGCCAATTATGGCTCCTCCCTGCTCGATGCAGAAGGGAGCAACGTCTGTTCCTCCTCCTCCAAAGCTGACACGTAGAGGGGCACGTCCTCTGATTATCATATGATCACCCTTCCTTCCTTAACATCTTCCATGAAACGGTAATAATCTTCCGGAATACCGATATCAATGAAATAACCGTCATTTACCAGACCGCCAAGCTTTCTTCCCTCCAAAAGCCACTGGGGAATCATATCATGCTCAAGAGAAACCTTTCCTTCCGGAATAGTATCTAAAAGAGCGCGTTTTATTAAATAGAATCCACCGTTAATGGTTCCTTCTTTGGACTCCTCCACCTTTTCATCAAAAGCGGTCAGACGGCCGTTTTCTAAAACTGCCTGTCCATAGCGGGATACATCAGGAACTTTCCGGAGAACAAGAGCCATATCAAGGTCCTTTTCCTCCATCAGTCCCGTAAAGCTGCTGCAGTCAATCTGATAGAAGGTATCTGCGTTTAAGGCGAAAAACATGTCTTCTGTCACCTGTTTTCCGGCATTCTTTATGGCTCCTGCCGTTCCTAACAGTTCCTCCTCATAAGCATAAGAAACACGGATTCCCCATTTGGATCCATCTTCAAAATAATCTTCCACCATAGAACCTTTATATCCTACTGCAAAGATAATCTCTGTTACGCCGTACTGAATCAGCTGTCTCACAACATATTCCATAAAAGGCTTCTCTTCTATCAGCGCCATGGGCTTTGGCCGGTCACTTACTACGGATCGCAGTCTGGTACCAAGCCCGCCTGCCAGCAAAACTGCCTGCATCTTAATGTCCTCCCTTGTTATATATTAAAAATCCTCGCCCACTACGCTCCATGCCGCATCAATGCTGTGATACGTCCGAATGTAGTTCTGTGTATTCTGGCTCATCTGCCTTAAGCTGTCCGGATCATTGTAAAGTGCAATTACTTCTTCCGCAAATGTTTCCGGTTCATCTCTTACTACCATCACCTGATCTGCCTCTGGAATTCCTTCGGCTCCGATGGAAGTGGTTACAACGGGAGCGCCATAATAAAGTGCTTCAATTACTTTTCCCTTTACACCTGCCCCGTATCGAAGTGGAACTACTACAATCCGGCAGCTGGCATAAAGACTTGCCAGTTCTTCTTCCGTAACAAAACCCTTTACAATAATTCCGTTATCCGGCTGCTCCAGGGCTTTGATCTCATCGGTAACCTTGGAACCTACAATGTAGAAATTAACCGGTATCTGCGCTCTGATTAATGGGAATATCTCTCTTGCAAACCACAATACCGCATCTGCATTAGGCGGATGTGCAAATCCGCCCACAAACAGCAGACCTTCCCTCTTTTCAAAGTCATTTGGAATCTGATTTAAAAACCGGTCAAATACGTAAGCTACAATTGCTTTTACAGGAACAGAAGGCTCTATTTCATGAATGGCTTCCCGCTCAACATATGATGGATAATAGGAAACAGCCGCTTTTTTCATCAGGCGCAGCTCCATAGATCTCCAGTATTCAGAAGCTTCCCGTTTCTTAGGATCTCCGGTAAGCTCATATTCTCTGCCTTCCCGAAGGAAATGAAGGTCATGTCCGTAATAAATCAGCTTGATGCTGGTATTTTCCCGGAGAAAGTCAATGTATTTCTGTGCGATATGGGGGCGGTTTAAATAAGCTGCCTTTATATCATCACCATGTGCCTTTAACCAGTCCCAGATACCTGCCTGATATTCCCTGCCGTAAAGAATCTCGATTCCCATCTGCTGTAATGCGGTGGAATAGGGCTCTTCATGAAGGAAATTGTCTCCCAGAAACTTGACCACATATCCCTTATCAATAAACATTTTTAAATACTGGAATGTAGTTTTGGAACCTGCATCCCGGTCGTAGGTAGGTACATAATGATCCACTACCAGGATGATATCCTTTCCCTGGCTTCTTTCTCTGGCACGGAATGGATCAGGGTTACCGTTATTTTCGCTCTGACAGCTGAACTCAGCCGCCCATTTTTCTTTCAGCTTTTTACTATTTTCCACCTGATAGCGTTTTAAGCCAGAACCATTGACATCGGTTCCGTTTGAAATGCCTTCAAAATGAATCACTTTGGAAAGAGGCTGATAAACCACCCGGTAGCCGGCTTTGCGCACCTCAAATGCAAGATCGGAATCTTCACAATAAGCTGGTGCAAAGCGTTCATCAAAGCCGCCGATCCATTTCCACAAATCATTGGAAAGAAGGATTGCAGCACCGGAAATATAATCTACGTCTTTTACATAATTGTATTCAGGTTTCTCCGGATCATCAAGGCGCCCGTAATTCCAGCCGGAGCCGTCGCTCCATAAGATTCCGCCAGCCTCCTGAAGCCGTCCGTCAGGATAAACCAGCTTAGATCCCACCATTCCGATGGAGGGATCCGACTCGATTAGATTAACCAGACTGTCCAGCCAGCCGTCGGTTACCTGAGTATCATTGTTCAAAAACATGATGTACTTTCCTCTTGCCGACTTTGCCGCCTGATTGCAGTTTCTTAAAAATCCCTGGTTGGTTTCATTGCGGCAGATCACCACATTCTCTGTGAATCTGGACAACTCTGCTGTCGCATCCGTTGATACATCATCTGCAATGATTATCTCATAATCCACATTTTTTGTGTGCTCCAGTATGGACAGGAGACATGCATAAGTATAATGGATCTGGTTGTAAACCGGTATGACGATGGATACCATGGGATGTCCTTCTTTTACAAAACGAAGTTTTCCATGTATCCGGTATGCCGCTCCGATTTTCATGTCGCCTTCCATGAGATTTCTTCCCTCATCTGTTGTATAGAGGGAAATGGATTTTACAGGGTGAAGAATGGTTTCCTTTATATAAAACAGCACTTTCCGTTTCTTTGTACCTTCAGGGAATTTCTCATTAAAGATTCTTTTCAGCCTGCGCAGTACCTTATAGGAGAAGGATTCATGCCTTCTTAACTGTTCAATAATCCCCTGCATGGTTTCACAGTCTTTTCTAAGGGAAGCAATAATCATGTCCTGGTTGGCAACATGGTTATCCGTTAAGCGCTTTTCCTCCTGCTGTTTTGTAATGGTCAGATCCTTTTCCTTTAATTCAGCCTTCATCTGGGCAATCTGATCCTTGGTATCATCAATCATCTGAGATACCTCGAACATGCTGTCCGGCAGGGCAAATGTCTCATGCATATAGTTTAAGAGATAGATCTGCTGGTTCTCACCGTGAACATATTCCTGAAAATGACGTTCCATCTCTTCATAAATTCCAATCAGTTCACCGTCCACTCCCTGCTCTTCCATAAACACTTCCCTGGATTCATAGTTCAGGATGCTTTTATACTGCTCATAAAAATAATACAGTACCCGGAATTTTATGAAATTAACGGGAACAGGAAAAGAGAATACCCATTCATAATCCAGACAGTAAGGACCGTCTTCTGTCATCATGATATTCTCAAACAGGCAGTCTATATTGGAATGTTTAAATGCCCAGTCTCTTCTAATCTGTTCTGCAGTATCCGGAAGCACACCGAATACTTCTTCAAACTCCGGCGTGATATGGAACGGCGTCATGTAATCATCATGTACCTTTAAAATCATGGAGATGCCGTCTTCCAAAGAGGCTTCCGAAACTTTCCCGTTTACAATCTGCCGGCCAAGAATCTCAGCATACGTCTCACCTTTTAAAAATGCAAACCTGGCGGTTGTTCCATCTGAGCTGACCGTTACGTCTGCCACATGTAACCCCTGATTTTGTTCCGTTAAATTATTGTATTTTTCTTCAAAGGAACGGATATGAGGGATTCCCTCTGCCGTCAGGGCAGTCTTTTCCACATAAGGCAGTCCATTTTCTTCCACCAGACTGGTGCGTATCTGAAAAGCTTCTCTTCTTGTTTTATTATATTTTACAAAATTAATTTTCTTCATGACGGCTCCAAATGGTTAAAAATGAATTGGCAAATGTCTCAAACTGTTTTCCTTCACATACTTCATCAAACATCTTACCTAAATCGAAACGTAAGTACTTGGGATAATCATAGGCAAGAATGGCGTGGGTTAAATCTCCCTTACCAGGAAGATATCCATCGGAGTATAAAGTTACGGGAAGGCGGTAATCGGGCATGGGATAGTAAAATTTCACAGTTCCCTCGTTTCCCTCACTTCCGCATAAAAGTTCCTTTAACTCGGTTCTGGATAGGCAAAACTGCTCTGTCTTTGCACCAGCCTGATACTTTAATCCCAGGCGGTTTGAAATGGCAGCAATCAAGATTCCGTCGGGTTTTAAAAGTTCTTTGGCCTTTTGAATCATGTCCTGATACGGTTCGCAAAGAGAACCTGCAAAAACGATATAATCAAAGCCCTCTTCACTGGTAAAAGAGTTAAAGTCATTGTTCACATAATGAATATTGTTTTGTTTCTGATTGCGAAGGCGGTTGAACGATAAATTGTTGTGGCAGGGGTCTAATACGGTTACTGCTTTCATCCGTCTGCTGTATAAGCCTGTTAACGCGCCGTAGTCAGATCCCACCTGCAAAAGTGTTGCATCTGATTTAAACTCAAACCAGTCCAGCAGATTTTCTCTAATCTCAGATAAGGCATATAAATAATCCAGCCTGGGATTTTCCTGCAGCAGCTTTTTGATATCTCCATTATAATTCTGATACAGCTTTTTAAGTTCAGGGCTGATATCATTCATGCATTATTCCTCCTTACCTTTCTGCACGCATAAGTGTCAAGCTTACATCCGGTTCCATATCGTAAACACCAACCGTATTCTTGTTGGATATAACGGTAATGTTCACAATATCATACAGACGGTGGTAAACCACATGCTCCCCGTTTTCAAATCCGGTACAGCTCATGGACAGTAAGTATTCTCCACCCTGAAGAGTCATCTTCTGGGTAAATTCCACGACATATTCATCGCCTTTTTTAACAGATTTCACATCGGAGGACTCAAACATGGTATTGGTACCGGTCAGATCAGCCCCACGCTTGTCCTTGATGGTATAAGTGAAAATCGGTGTTTCGATTTCTCCATGGAAATGAATCCGTTCCTTTATGGTAAAACGCTCTCCTTTTAACAGAAGATTAGTAATATTTCCTCTCTCATCAAGAAGGCCAAAATCTATGATCTCTGCCCTCTTATCCCCATATTCCGTGCGGTTTGGATTGATGGTCAGCTTATCTTTCATCATTCCGCCTGCTGCCGCCCTGCTTCTTTCCGCAATTGCCTGGTCCCCGGAAAAATCATTATACAGCCCGTTGTCCCCAACCTCCAGTTCTTCATTCAGATCATCCATCTGGTTTGCAAGAATCTTTTTGTAAAGATCCACCATTTTTCCTGGCTCGCCTTCTGCGATAAAATTGCCTTTGTTCAGCACGACTACACGGTCACAATACTTGATGATAGCACCCATATCATGGGTAACCATGAGAATGGTAGTGCCATTTTTACGGATTTCCTCCATACGGCGGTAGCATTTCGCCTGGAAGAAAACATCTCCTACGGAAAGTGCCTCATCAACGATGAGTATCTCCGGCTCTACATTAATAGCAAGGGCAAATGCAAGGCGGACAAACATACCGCTGGAATAGGTCTTTACAGGTTGATAAACAAAATCTCCGATGTCGGCAAAATCCAGGATGTCCTGCAGTTTTCCATCCATCTCTTTTCTGGAAAATCCCATCATGGTACCGTTCATGTAGATGTTTTCAATCCCTGTATAATCCATGTTGAATCCTGCTCCAAGTTCCAAAAGAGCAGAGATCACCCCGTTTACCTGCACATCTCCGGTAGTTGGGGTCAGGACTCCGGTAATAATCTTTAAAATAGTGGATTTACCAGAACCGTTAGTACCGATAATACCTACAGTCTGTCCTTTTTTCACATCAAAAGAAATCCCGTTTAAGGCATAAAAATCACGATGGTAATTTTTATGAGTCAGGCTCATAGCCTCTTTTAACCGGTCAATGGGTTTTTCATATAATTTATATATTTTGGTTACATTATTAACAGTCAATGCTTTGTTATTCGATTCTACGGACATTGAATCCTCCATGGTAACTGCCTACAGCACATCGGAAAAATGCGGGCGCAGCTTTTTAAATACTTTCAGCCCTATTAAAAACAGGACAATAGTGACAAACCAGAAATAAAGACCAAGGGTTGGCCGTTCAGTAACCCAGCTCCCATATAACATGCTGTCACGATATCCGGCAACAATATAATAAACCGGATTTATTTTCAGCACGCTGGGAAGCCACTCAGGAGCATTTTTAAACATCTCCGGAGCCCACATGATCGGCACCATCCACATACCAAACTGCAGGCAGATACCCACAATCTGCGCCATATCCTTGAAAAATACATTGATGGCACTGGTAAAATAGGTAATAGCCAGAGACAACATGGAGGCAGCAAAGGTATAGTAAATGATCTGAAACCAGCTGGCCTTTGGCAAAAAGCCATAGCATAAAAATACTACAAACATAATAATAGCAAATATTCCATGTACCATCAGACAGGATAACATCTTAATAAACGGAAGAATTTCCACACGGAAAACCACCTTTTTTACCAGATAATTATATTCCTGCAGACAGTTAGTACCCATGTTTAAAACCTCACTGATAAAAAACCATGGTACAATGCCTGGTATTAACCACAGTACATAGGGATATACCTCGATTGGTGGCACACTTTTAAATCCCAACTGGAAAACAAAAAAATAAACAAGAACCGTGGCAATCGGCTGCAGAAACATCCATGCAATTCCGAAATAAGAGCCTACAAAACGCTTCTTAAAATCTGCTTTTGCTAAATCCAGAATCAGTTTTCTTTTTATATAGATTTCTTTTAATAAGGAAACCAGATAATTCATGGTTTTCTCCTCTCGTTAAAATTTGAACGTATCCCGGATCCCGTCCCACTTCTTGTCCTTGTCGGATATAACCAGTTCCATTCCTTCTGAAATGGGCCATTCAATTCCGATTTCGGGATCACTCCAAAGAATTCCGCCTTCGTCGCCCGGATGATAAAAGTCCGTACATTTATAAGCAAATTCTGCTTCATCAGACAGAACTAAAAATCCATGTGCAAAGCCTTCTGAAATATAGAACTGCTTTTTGTTTTCTGCAGACAGCTCCACACCAAACCATTTACCATAAGTTTTGGAATTAGCTCTTAAATCGACTGCCACATCAAAAACGGTTCCTCTCACTGCTCGTACTAGCTTTCCCTGGGGAAACTGTTTCTGAAAATGCAGTCCTCTAAGCACACCTTTTACGGACATGGACTGATTATCCTGTACAAAATTCATGGTCAGTCCTGCTTCGTGAAAATCATTCTGGTTATAGGTTTCCATAAAATATCCTCTGGAATCTGGAAATACAGTTGGTTCAATAACATAAAGCCCTTCTATCTCACATGTTGTTACTTTTATCTTTCCCATTTTTTATGCTCCTTTACATATCAAAACATTCTTTTACTTGTAGCATTCTACCACAACTCAGCCAAGATTTCTATATATAGGAAAATTTTTATTGGTTCTGACCTGGTTTGAACCTGTTTGTGATGCATATATGCATAAATACCGCCCTACTGAAGATTTTCAGTTGGACGGCAGCGTTTTTGTTTTATTTAGTACTAACAATTATAAACAAAGCAATTAATCAGATTTCTCTCTTTACAATCATATCTGCAATGTGGTATATTTATATTATAAAAGAGTAACCGCCACACTAGGTGGAAGCTCCCATGAATGGTTAAATGCTCATGTGGTAATGAGCACGCCTATCCTGTTTGCCGGCAGGGTAGGCTATTTTTTTCCTATGTAAGTCAGCAATGCAATTAGAAACGTACCTCCTAAAAACAATATGCTTAAAGTTTGGTATATGTCCATCTGCACACCTCCCATCCTGTTACGACATGTAAACATAAAAGTTGGAAGGTTCCACCCTGTATTCGGTTACTCCTGAATAAATTTTACCATATACTTCCATGGTCCACAATGTTTATTTGCTGTGACCGCTACCCTTATTTCCTTAGCATTTTATAAATCAGAAAACGCAGGAACAGGATGATTCAAAGATGAATCTTCCCATTCCCACGCATCACTACGCTTTTCAATCAGGCTTACTGCTTCACAATAAATGATTTCCTCTTACTTACCACATCAAATATAACTGCCGCCAAAAGAACGGTTCCCTTCACCACTTTCTGGAGGTTCTGATCCACACCCATAATGCTCATTCCCAGGTTTAAAACACCCATCAGTGTAGCACCTACAATAACACCCGGTACAGTACCTGTTCCGCCGTATGCGCTGGCACCGCCAATGAAACAGGCTCCGATGGCATCCATTTCATAGTTATTTCCTGCCGTTGGGTTGGCAGAGTTTAAACGAGCCAGGGTTACCATGCCTGCTACGGCTGCCAGAAGACCCATATTTAAATAGGCAAGGAAATAAACCTTATTGGTATCGATACCGGAAAGTCTGGTTGCCTTTTCATTTCCGCCAACCGCATAGAAATATCGTCCTGTAGTTGTTTTGGAAGATATGTAGCTGTAAATACCGATGATTACTACAACCCAGATAAGAGCGTTGGGGATTCCTTTGTAGAGAGACAGCTTATACATGAAGAAAAGTATTACTGCAGTCATCAGTACCATTTTAATGATCATACTGTTTAGGGGATCTACCCGGTATCCCTTTTTCAGTTTTCTTTTTCTGGTGATCAGCTCTGATACAATAAAGATGCAGCAGGCTGCAATTCCTACAAGGAAGCAGGTGAGGTTAAAGCCCTTCATGCCAAATACATCAGGAACATAGGTATTAAACAGATTTAAAAAGCTGTCCGGTACGGGAGACAGAGTCATTCCCTGAAGGACTACGTTTGAAAGTCCGCGGAAGATGAGCATTCCTGCCAGAGTTACAATAAATGGCGGGATTCGTACGTAAGCAATCCAGAAGCCCTGCCAGGCCCCAGCCAGTATGCCGATAATGATCATGGAAAAAAGGGAAAGATACGGATTCATTCCCATCTTAATCATCATGCTTCCGCCTATGGCTCCTACGAAGCAGACCACAGAACCAACCGATAAGTCAATGTTGCCGCCTGTCAGAATACAGAAGAGCATTCCGGTTGCCAGAATAAACACATATGCATTTTGTGCGATTAAGTTGTTCACGTTCTGGGCAAGAAGCATTTTTCCTCCTGTGTTTACCGTAAACAAGATTACGACTACTGCCAGAACGATTACCATTGTATATTTTTTTAGTGCTTCCGACAATTTTAATTTATTCTCCATCTTCTACTCTCCCTTCCTCTTCCATGCCCATGTTATCCGGGGTTAAAGGTATTCCCGAAGGATGCTTATCTGATTTTAAAATGCATGCCATGATTTTTTCCTGTGTGGCCTCCTGTGAGTTCATCTCTCCAACAATACGCCCCTCGTTCATGATATAAATGCGGTCAGACATACCAAGAATCTCCGGCAGCTCAGAGGATATCATGACAATGGATTTTCCAGCGGCAGCCAGTTTGTTTATGATACAGTAGATCTCATATTTGGCGCCTACGTCAATTCCTCTGGTTGGCTCATCTAAAATCATAATATCCGGCTCTGCAAACATCCATTTGGATAAAAGAACCTTTTGCTGGTTTCCTCCGCTTAAGTTTCCCACGGTCTGTTCTACAGAAGGGCACTTGGTTTTCAGCCTATTGATATAGTCTTCAGCAGCCAGAACCTCCTTGTCTTTGTCAATAATGGTTCTGAAACTGACAGCACGCAGATTGGCAAGGGTGGTATTGATTCGTATGGGATTTCCAAGAATCAGGCCATTGCCTTTCCGGTCTTCCGTCACGTAAGCCAACTTATGCCGGATGGCATCCCGCACGGAACGAAGATGGACTTCCTGACCGTGAATCTTTAACGTTCCGGAAATATTTGCTCCATAGCTTTTTCCAAACAGACTCATGGCAAGTTCTGTTCTTCCTGCCCCCATCAGGCCGCAGATTCCCACAACCTCTCCTTTTTTTACATAGAAGGATACGTCGTTTACTAACTTACGCTCTGAATAAAGGGGGTGGCTGGCATTCCAGTGTTCCACTTCCATGGATTTTTCACCGATTTGAATGTCAGTACGCTTGGGGAAACGGTCTACCAGTTCTCTTCCGACCATTCCTTTTATGATCCGGTCTTCTGTTACATTATCTGTCTTCCTGTTCAGTGTTTCTATGGTTGAGCCATCGCGGATAATGGTAATTTTATCTGCTACATAGGCAATTTCATTCAGTTTATGAGATATGATGATAGAAGTCATACCTTCTGCTTTGAATTTTTTCAAAAGGTCCAGAAGTGCTTTTGAATCATCTTCATTTAAGGAAGCAGTCGGTTCATCCAGAATCAGCAGTTTTGCTTTTTTTGCAAGTGCCTTTGCTATTTCTACCAGCTGCTGCTTTCCTACTCCGATATCCTTAATAAGCGTATGGGAGGATTCGGAAAGTCCTACTGTTTTTAAATACTGATCAGCCTCCCCAAACGTTTCATTCCAGTTGATTGCGAATTTCTTTCCTTTTTCATTTCCAAGATACATGTTTTCGGCAATTGTCATATAGGGAACCAGTGCCAGTTCCTGATGAATAATGACAATTCCTTTTTTTTCACTGTCACTGATATGACTGAATTTACAAATCTCTCCGTTATAAATGATATCTCCTTCGTAAGAACCGTAGGGATAGATACCGCTGAGTACATTCATCAGAGTGGATTTCCCCGCTCCATTTTCGCCCACCAGAGCATGGATCTCCCCTTCTTCTACCTGAAGGTTTACTAAATCCAGGGCTTTCACACCCGGAAACGTCTTGGTGATGTTTTTCATTTCCAAAAGTATATTTGCCAAGAATATCCCTCCCTCTTTATATATTCAGAGGACGGCTTTCATTGATAAAAGCCGTCCCCCATAAGGAAATCCGCCTGATTACTTTAACTGATCCTCGGTATAATAACCGGAGGTGATCAGCATCTCTTTATAGTTGTCAACGGTAACAACCACTGGATCACAAAGATAGGTTGGAATGATTCCGGTTCCGTTGTCATAGGACTTGGTATCGTTGATCTCAGCTTTGCCGCCCTGCATAACAGAATCTACCATCTTAACTACCTGGGTAGCCAGAGTTCTGGTATCTTTAAATACGCTCATAGCCTGTTTTCCCTGGATCATGTTCTTTACGTTTGCAATATCGCAGTCCTGGCCTGTGATAATCGGATATTTTCCGGTATAAGAAGAAGCAAGTGCATTCTCAACACCAAGAGCGGTGGAGTCGTTGGAGCAGAGAACTGCGTCAAGTACGGTTCCGTCTGAATAGTTGCCTGCGATAATGGTATCCATACGGTTCTGAGCTTTCTCAGAATCCCATTTCTCAGTTGCAACCTGCTCAAATGCTGTCTGACCGGATTTAACAACCAGTCTGCCGTTGTCTACATATTTCTTTAAAACATCCATAGCTCCTCCGAAGAAGAACTTGCAGTTATTATCAGCAGGATCGCCTGTGAAGAATTCGATATTCTTCGGATCACCGGCTTTGTCAAGTCCAAGGGATTTCTCTAAATATTCGCCCTGTTTCTGACCTACTTTGTAGTTATCAAAGGTAGCGTAATATGTAACTGCATCTGAGTTCATGATCAGACGGTCATAAGCGATAACCGGAATTCCCATGGATTTTGCCTGAGAAAGCGGTTCTCCTAAAGAACTTCCATCGATGGAAGCGATAACTAACATTTTGCAGCCATTGGAGATCATGTTTTCAATCTGGGAAACCTGAGTCTGAACGTCGTTGCTGGCATACTGTAAATCTACCTTATAGCCTGCAGCTTCCAGCTCTTTCTTCATGTTGGAGCCATCCTGATTCCATCTTTGTAAATCCTTGGTTGGCATGGCAACAC
Source organism: Hungatella sp. (assembly GCA_009712635.1). Lineage (GTDB taxonomy): Bacteria > Bacillota > Clostridia > Lachnospirales > Lachnospiraceae > Lacrimispora. The sequence continues at coordinate 120,872 of WASS01000007.1, forward strand.
CGATTAAAACTCCGTCTTTCTTTTCTGTTTTTGCTGCCGCAGTAGTGGTTTCTGCTGCTTTGGTTGTCTCAGCAGCTGCTGCCGTTGTGGTGGTTTCTGGTGCTTTGGTTTCTGGTGCCTTGCTTCCCCCGCTGCACCCAGCCAGCATTCCTGCCGTCATGGCAAGAGTCATTGCGACTGCTAAAAGTTTTCTTTTCATTGATAAATCCTCCTCCAATACTTGTTTTTGATATGCATATTTTAGCATGGAAGAATCAGGACTTGTTTGCCAACCGTTAGCACACATTCATCCACATAAAAAAAGCCCTGGGTGAACAGGACTTTTTTAACTGGCAAAAAAATGCTACTGCTGTATGACATTTAAATATACATCTTCCCTGGCATGAAAACCTCCCTGAATGATGACAGAATCCATGTTTTCCCGGGTCACTGCAACCGGATTCAGTTCCAGATACGGCACATCATAGGTTCCGTCGTTGATGGTCTGGTCAATTCCCGTTAAGGGCTCCCCCTTACCCAGCTTGACCGCATACTCCGCCGCCAGCCTGGCTTCCTCTTCCACCGATTTAAAAGCAGTCATATTCTGGGTGCCCTCCACAATCCGCTGGCATGCCATTAAATCGCCATCCTGACCAACAAGGCACACCTTCCCTGCCAGCCGGTCTTCGGAGAGTACTTTGAAAACCTGGGTAGCCAGATCGTCATTTCCACACATGATTCCCTTCACATCCGGATACTTCTCAAGTGCTTCTTTGGCATAATCATAGGCGTGTTCTGCAAGCCAGCCCTCACAATTATTCTGATAGACCACATCTAAATTTTTACCTTCTAAAACTGAATTAAAGCCTTCCCGGATCATTGCCACATTATGATCGGATTCCGGTCCCTGAATCATGATAATTTTGCCGCCCTCAGGTATGTTCTTAACCAGATTTTCTGCCATCAGGCTCCCAACGCCCTTGTTGTCAAAGGAGATATACATATCACTGTTTGCATTTAAAACCAGACGGTCATAGCTCATGGTCTTTATTCCTGCCGCCTTCGCTTTCTTCATCACATCTGACAGAGCCTCACAGTCACCTGCCACCACCACAATGACATCCATCTGCTTCTTAATAAAATACTGGATCTGCTCGATCTGTTCATTCACATCACCGTTGGCATTCTGTACATTGACTTCCGCACCCATTTCTTTTGCAGCAGAAACAAAGACATCCCGGTCTCTGATCCACCTCTCAATGACAAATGAATCAATGCTCAGACCGATCTGCAAAGGCCTCTCCCCCGCCTTTTCCTGTTCCTGCTCCGCAGTCTCAACTTTTGCCTGTCTGCACCCTGACATCAGAATACAGCAGGCCAATCCCATCAGTAATAACCTCCCGCCCCACATTTTCATAACCTTACCTCTCCCTGTATTCGGTTGGTGTCATCCCTTCATATTTCTTAAAAATTCTGCTGAAATAATTGGGATCACTGTAGCCGGACATCACGCAGATCTCTTTAATGCTGTATCTGGGATCCTCCAGCAGCCTTCTGGCGTTTTTGATTCTGGTTCTGGTCACATATTCAATGAAATTCTCCCCTACCTCCTGTTTGAACAGCTTGCTGAAATAATAGGGGCTGATGTCCACCATACGCGACACGTCGTCAAGAGAAATGTCCCTGGCGTAGTTCTCGTCTATATACCCCTTGACTCTTGATACCACATTTTCAAATTCCCGCTCCCTGGAAGTGCTGATCTTATCGCAGATATCCCTGGTTTTACTTAAGAACCAGCGCCGCACCCCTTCTCCGTCAGCTGCTTCCTTTAATTCTGCCATATAGTTTTCCCGGTAACGGAATCCGTAGCGGACATTTCCGGCTTCAAAAGCCCTCCGCTCCAGTCTCATCACCAGCTCCAGAACCTTGATTTCAATGTTGGATCTCATATCACCGTCATGCACCAGCATCCAGTCAAAAAATTCATTGGCACAGGATAACGCGCCCTCCCGGTCTGCTTTCATGCCTCTTTGGAGGTACTGGTTCTCTAGATCAAGAGGATATTCCCCATCATATTCCGCCACTGCCGGAATATCGGTAATATGCACCACATGGCTGTCACTTTCTCTTAAGGATTTTAAGGCCTCCGTATAGGAATGGCGGATTTCCGCCAGAGGTTTCACAGATCCAATTCCGCCTCTGCACTTAATATCCATGCTGTTTTCCAGCTTATGAATCATGTTCCTGGTCCTTGTAATCACCTCCACCCGCTTTTCATACTGCATCTTTTCCTGATCGAAGGAAAGAAATAAAACCAGCCGGTTCCCCATGGCAGGACCGATAACACATTCAAAATAATCTTTAAGAATCTCCCGCACCATGCTGTAATATTTATTGACCTTCACACCCACTCCGATGGCGTTGGTCATGGTTCCCCCCTCCATGCTGTCTCCAAATTCTAAAACCACGATGAAACCATAGGGTTTTCGAATATCAAGCATTTCCGGGTACCCGCTGTGAAAAGGGTCTGAATCTTCCTGAAGTATGGTGTAAATAAACCCGCTTTCGATCATGGGAATGACGATTTCCAGGCGCTCTCTTATCTTTAAATCATCACTGATCTTTTGCCTTGCCTCCTCCACCTGGTGCATGGCCTTCACGCAGACATCGAGAATTTTTTTCTTATTTACCGGCTTCATAATAAATTCCATCACGCCAAGATTCACCGCTTCCTGGGCGTAAGAAAACTTATCAAAGGCTGTCATTATGATAAATACCATGGTCTGATTGAATTTACGTATCTCCCTGATTGCCTGAATTCCGCTTAATCCAGGCATCTGAATGTCTACAAAAGCAATATCCGGGCGGAATTGGCCCGCCTGTTCAATTACCGCTCTTCCAGTCTTTACGCAGACGATCTCACACTCACTTTTGAAGTTTGATTCAATAATACTCCGTATGGATTCCAGCATAATCCCTTCATCATCTGCAACCAGTATCCGAAACATGTATCTCTTCCCCCTTTTTAGGAATCCGTAAAATTACTGAAGTCCCCTGATCCTCCCCTTCACTCACAATGTAAAACAGTTCCTTTCTATTATAATAAAGTTCCAGACGGGAAATCACATTGTAAATACCGATTCCGGTAGATGTGGTATCTTCCTGGATTTTTACGCCTTCCTGAATCCGCTTTAATTTTTCTTTCTCAATTCCCTTTCCATTATCATCAATGCGGATTTCTATGGCATCTTCCTGATTTTTCACAGTGAGACGGATTTTTCCCGGCCAGCTGATATTCCGGATTCCATGAGTTACGGCATTTTCTACCAGCGGCTGCAGGGTCATGCTGGGCATGGAATAGTCCAAAGCATCCTCCTCCAGGCTGGATTCATAGTGAATATCACCCGCAAACCGGACATTTAAAATGTAAATATAGTTTTCAACCGTACCCACCTCTTCCCGAATGGTGGCATCCTCCGCACCTTTTTTTACATTGTACCGGAAGAAATCAGCCATTTTTTCCATGAATACCGAGGTTTTCTCCGCATCCTCCATCATCGCCAGCTGTACGCCTGCATTGAGAGAGTTAAACAGAAAATGAGGATTAATCTGGGACTGCAGATATCGTAAACGGGCTTCCTTTAAATGATTTTCCATTAAAAGCTCCCGCTCCTTCATCTCCTGCTCTTTTTCAGCACTCTCTTTAATTTTATTCACATAATCGGCCAAACTGTCCACCATTTGATTAAATGTCTTGGTTACAATCCCCAGTTCGTCCCCCGATCGGATATAAGGTACTTTAACATGAAAATTTCCCTGTCCAACCAGCTTTGCCGTATGTGCCAGACTGGTGAGGGGGGTGACAATGTCTCTGGTCATCATCATCATCACTGTCAGGCTGATAATCATAACAATGACCAGTATAACAGAGCTGATCACCTCTAAATACTGGAGCGCAGCCTGAAGGGTCTGATAGCTGGCGGAGTTGTTCTTAAACTGTCTGCTGTTAAGAACAGCAATATCGTGGTTTATGAACTGGTAAAGCTTTAATGCGGATTCATAGGAGCTTTTGTACTTTTCTACATTCTGTCCCCGTTTTGCCTGTACCGTTTCATCTGTAACCGCCAGATAGCTGTCAGACATATTCCGGATGTTTTTCTCCAGAAGCTGAACAGGGTTGTCCGTTACCAGCACATTCAGTCCATCTAAAAGTTTCCTGTAATCCTGTTCTGCACGGTAATAATCCGTTAGTGACTCGGAGTCTTTTACCTGTAAGTATTTGTACATGAAGTTCTGAACATTGGTCAGCGCATCAGATAATTCGTTTAGATTCACATTGCTCATATAAACGGAATTCATCCGTTCCACCATCTGATTGATCTGGGCATAGATAAACAGGTTGCTGGCAAAGAGAACCACTGCTGTTACCGCTATTTCCAGAAAAAGCTTTCTGGTGATGGGTAAATTCTCCCAGATTGAATTCGGCTTATTTTTCATGGGCTTTTCGCTCCTGCCTCTTGTATTCCGGAACCTGTTCCTGTGTAACAAACTGAAGATCCACACTGTAAAAGGAATTGGTACGTCCATCCTTTATGGACTCGGTCAGTGCCTGTACGCTGTATTTGCCCATCTGACTGGTGTCAATGCAGAGAGTCATCGCCATGGTCCCCTTCTCCACTGCCTCTAACGCTGCTTTTGATTTGTAATAGCCAATCACCTGGGTTTTTCCCACTCTGTTATAATCGATCACCGCCTGGTAAACTGCTTCCGTATCCACCTCATCCATGCATACAATCACATCCGGGGGACCCTGTGCATTCTGAAATAGGTTACGTACAATCTCTTCTGATTCAAAGGCTCTTCCGGAAGGAATCCTGATTTCTTCCACTTTAATTCTGTCTGCATTTTCTTTCGTAGTAACCATACGGTTATTAATCTGATTAAAGATCTGTGCCTGATTGCTGTCTATGGAATTATCGTGGAGCAGCATCATAACCCGGGTAATACCCTCGTGGTTAGGAAGGATTTTCAAAATCTGATTGCCGTATTCCTGCCCAAGCTGGTAGGAATTGATCCCTACGTAGCTTTTCCGCTCCGTATTAGGGGCATCATTTAGAATGGTTACCACCGGAATCCCGTTCCTGGCCGCTTCATTGATCCGTTCTTCCAGCATTTGCTCTCCGGTAAATTCAAGTAAAATCCCATCCACTTTGGCAGCTATACTCATATCCATAAAATCCAGGGTGGAATATTCCGATGACTGGTTTTTCCCCTTCAGTTCCACAAATGCATCGTATTGTGCTGCTTCTTCTTTCACACTCTGGTATACATCATTCCAGAACTGGGAATCTAAATTATCAATGATCATTACGTAATGATACCGGTATGTTACCGTGTTCTCTGCATGCTCCACCCCGATCTTCTTGAGCACATATCCATAAAAAGAGGAGGTTAAGAGTGTAAGAAACACGATTCCCGATAACCCGGCAAGCATTAAAAAAAGCAGACCCTTTTTCCCGTTTTGCATAGACTCCCCTCCAAGTCATTTAACTGTTTTATTTCATTATACTAGAATACATAGGAAAACAAAAGTAGGATAAATTTGCAATGGGGTAGCATTTTTTGTATAATGACAGTAGTTAAATGGAAAGGCGGGATTCCCACATGTCTTCTTTACTGGAGCTTTGTAAACAGTTCACAGAGGGGGCAGCTTCACACCTGCCCAGTGAGCACGCAATTGGAAAGAGACTTGTTTGTCCTGAATATTCAAAATCAGAACAGGAAGTAAAAACTTATCCTTTTATTAACAATGATAAATTATTTCTGGTGTGCTGGAATTTTACAGAGGGAGGACAGCTTCTTTCTACAATGAAGCCCTCCCCCTTATCGTTTTGTTATCATGGGTCATTTCAGCACGGGGACAAAACACAGCTCCATACTCACGACTATCTTGAGCTGGCTTATATTGTTGAGGGGAAATTTTCTCAGAGAATTCTTGGCAGGGATATCACCTTTACAAAAGGAGATCTGTATCTGATTGACAAAAATTGTATTCACCAGGACTTCCTCCTTGATCAGCCTGCCGTGATCCTGTTTCTCGGTCTCTCCAATGACATTTTCGATGAAATCATGGTTGAACATATATCGGCAAAGAAGATGATTTCCTTTCTGCAATCTGCTCTATTAAAGCAAAAAAGTTTAAAGCAATACCTTCACTTTAAGCCCATAGGAACAGTTAATACTCAGATGGAGTCCTATCTGATTTCTCTGTTAGATGAGCTGGATTTAAACGATCCAGGTTCCCGTTATATCTGCAAAGGGATGCTGATACGCATTTTTCTACTGCTGAGCACAAGGTATGAATTCTCTCTTTCCAGTGAACAGAGAAGAACAATGAACTGGTTTATGTTTGAAGAGATCTCAGATTATATAAAAGATCATTATGCAACCGTAACCATACGGGACATGGTGAATACGTTTCACTTTCAGGAAGATTATTTTAACAGGCTGATTAAGGATAAAACAGGGCTAACTTATTCCGGTTATGTACAGCAGATCCGCCTGTCAGCCGCAGAGTATATGCTGTTTCACACTCAAAAAAGCATTGATGATATAATCGAAACAGTTGGTTACCGTAACAAGGGTTATTTCTACAAGATATTTACTGAAAAATACGGCACAACGCCCTCTGTTCTGCGAAGGAGCCGCTCTTCTGAATCATAAGGAGCCATACATAAAACACATGAATAAGGGACCGGAAAAGAAACATACCCTGACGGGTTTCTTTTTCGGTCCCTGTTCTCATATTATTATTTTCCTAACGCTGCTTTGTAAGTATCCATGTTCTGCTGAATGGATTCTTTTACCTTATCATAGCCAGCTTCTTTCAGCTTTTCTCTCATTTCATCTACTGCTTTCTTTGGATCCGGGTATTTACCATATGCCAGCTGGGGAATGTATTCTGAAAGTACACTTGCCATTGCAGACATTTCCGCTTCTACCGAATTCTTATCCACGACCAGTCCGGTATAAGGATTATCATACGCAAAGGTATTATACATATCAATCATACCCTTGGTTCCATCCCACCACTGAACGTCCTGCAGCTCTAAATCATCATTTCTTCCACACCAGTAATTGGAATCCAAAGAATCTTTACTCTTATCCCAGCCCTCCGGATGATCCAGTTTTCCATCGGAGGTAATCGTATAATCGACTCCTTCAATCCCGTAGTTAATCAGCCTGTAACACGTCTCATCATTGCGAAGCAGATCATATACCATCAGCGCACGCTCTGGGTGCTGGGAATTGGCACTGATCGCTGCTGCACCGTGTGTCTTTAATGGTTTGGAAACATTATTATTTTCCGTTCCCCACCAGTACATTTTGGCATCAGATCCAGGCTGCTTCCGGTCCATGCTTGGTCTGATCTTGGAATAGTAAGTCTGGGAATGATGTTCATCGGCTCCGGAAGTACCGGCATACATTGCCTCCCTGCAATCACCATCATAGTTAAGAACATCCTCTCTCCAGAATCCCGCATCATTCCACTTCTTCATCAGCTCTGCCGCATCATAGATTGTATCGCTTTCCATATAGGGGGAGGTTACGGTAAATGGATCATCCTTGGAAACTCCCATCCAGAACTCATAATTGCCTACATTTACACTTGGAATTACAATATTATCTGTTTTTGAATTCAGATATCCCCCCAGCAAACCACCGGGATTAATCTTTCCGCCGATATCCCACGGGATCACTCCCTCCTTATGATCCTTGATCCACTGGAAATAAGTTCCGATCTGCTCAAATTCTTTGATATCACCATTCTCAATTCCAGATTCTTTTGCCCAGTCGCCGCGGTAAAACAAGCCATGGTTGGTATACTGGGTATAATGATCTTCCGGAATAAAATAGATCTGATCCTGGTATTTGCAATATTTCCAGTCATCCATGGAAGATACCTGTTGGTATGTCTTTGGAGCATACACTTTTAAAAGATCCTCAGAGAGGGGCATAAATGCACCTTTCTGGGTGTTTTCCCATGCATAAAGCCAGTCTGTAGCAGTCGTAATAATATCCAGGCTCTTATCTCCGCTTAAAAGCTGAACATTATACTGGGTCTGCCAGTCAGCCCATTCCACATAGGTCAGTTTAAGCTCCGCATTTACTTTTTCCTTCAGCACTGCATTGAGCTTCTCAAGCATGGCTTCACACCGTCCATTGCTGGGCTTATCACCTAATACCAGCATGTTGATCACCTCATGTTTGGATGTATCAGCCGTTCCATCTGCACCGATAGCAGTGCTTTTTTGCTTACCTCCGCATCCAGCCAGGCTCATTACCATAACCCCTGCCAATAGAGCTGCAGTAATTTTCTTAACTGCAAGTTTCCTCATATTTTACCTCCCTTAAATAATTTATTTATTACCACACATGCCGTTTGGCATGCAGCAGTATACTCAGCCTTTCACAGCTCCAATGGTAATACCTGTAATAAAATATCTCTGAACAAACGGATACAGGAATATAATTGGCCCTGTAGCCACAACAGCAGTCGCCATCTTTAATGTGTTGCTTGGCAAATCTGTAATCGTGATTGCCGCCCCTGCCATGGAACTCTTAAGCTGCGCTGCAGTATTGATAATACTGTACAGATAATATTGCAGTGGCTTATAAGTCACCGCGGAGCCAAGATACAGCATGGAGTTATACCATTCATTCCAGTAGCCCAGTGCCAGGAACAGTCCCACTGTTGCAAGTGCAGGCTTTAACATGGGAAGAATGAGCATAATAAATATTTTAAAATCATCCGCACCATCCATCTTTCCGGATTCCGTAATTTCATAGGGTACAGATCTGGCAAAGTTCTTCATAAGAATAATCAGCCAGGGTGTCATTAAAAGCTGTAGAAATACTGCCATGTAGCTCCCCTTTAAATTCAGATAGCGGGAAACCCAGATATAAGTAGGCGCCATACCTGCAGAAAACAGGGTCGTAAAATAAATAAAGAAGGAAAGCGCATTTCGAAACGGAAAATCCTGTCTTTGCAAGGCATATCCTGTCATGGCAATAAGGAAAAGGCCTAAGATTGTTCCGAAAACAGTCATTGTAATCGTGACACCATAGGAACCTAGAATTACTTTGGGATATCGGAAAACCCAGCCATAGGCTGCCAGGCTGAAGCCCTTTGGCAATAACCCGAACCCCTCTCTTGTGATAATTCCTTCATCGCTAAAGGAAGCTGATATCATAAGTAAAAATGGCATCAGACACATCAACGAGAAAAACAAAACACAAATATAGGATATTATCCTGACAACTGCCGTACTGGCAGTCATCTTTACACCGTTCTTTTTCATAATCTGCCTCCTAGAATAATGCATAATCAGGATCAATCTTTCTGACCACCCAGTTGCTGAACATAACCAGAATAAACCCAAAAACAGACTGGTATAGTCCTACTGCAGAAGAGGTGGCAAAATTATTCTGATTCATCATTGTCCGGAATACAAAGGTCTCAATAATATCCGTATTGGGGAAAAGCTGGGAGTTGGCCGGACCGATCAGATTGTAGAACAGTCCGAAATTCCCCTTCATAATACCACCAAGTGCAAACAGCATCAGAATAATAAACGTTGGCTTTAAACTGGGCAAAATAATATAACGGATTCTCTGCCAGCTGGTGGCACCGTCTACCTCCGCTGCTTCAATAATCTGGGAATCAATCCCACAGATGGATGCAAAATATACAATCGAACCGTATCCGGTCTGCTGCCAGATATTACACAGAATAATAATAAATGGCCAGATTCCTGCCATACTGTATATTTTTACCGGATTTGCCCCTGCCGAACGAATCAGCGCGTTTAAAGCGCCAGTATCATAGTTTAAAATATTAAATGCAAGAACTCCGATCAGAACTGCCGAAATAAAATACGGCAGAAACATGATTGTCTGCGATACCTTCTTAAACCAGCTGCACCGGATTTCATTTACCATAATAGCAAGTATGATCTGCAGGACATTTCCCAAAAGTATAAATGCCAGATTATAAAGAACTGTATTTCTTGTAAGTGCCCATAGCTGACCGGACTTAATAAGAAATTCAAAATTCTTAAATCCAACAAACGGACTGCCGAAAATTCCGTCGCGGAAATTATAATTGGTAAATGCTATGTATACGCCCGGCAATGGACAATAAAAAAATATAATAAAAAATAATACCGCCGGAAGGCACATAAGCATTAAAATCCGATTATCTCTGATTACTCTCCCTATTGGTTTTCTATGAGGCGATGCCTGCACTTTCTGATTTTTTAATGTTGCTTTCAAACTCATATCCTCCCTGCTCCTGTTGTGATTATTATTTTTGAAACCGGTTTCAGAAAAAGCGTAAATTTAAGTGTCTTTGTTTAAATTCCGGCATGAGTCTCTTATTATCAGTTCTGTAGGTATGATCTGAATCTTTTGAGGCTTCTCCCCTTCTAAAGCGGCAAGGGCCGTATCAATCAGAGTTTTCCCATACTGGTCATAATTGTAATCCATGCTGGTCAGACGGGGAACACTGGTTTCAGCCAGGATTGTATTGTCAAAACTGACCAGGGAGATATCCTCAGGAATACTAATGGAATGCTCTCTTAATGACTGTATTACTCCAAGTGCGGTTAAATCATTAATTGCAATTACTGCGCTTGGCAGCTTTCTGGTACTCTCAATCAGGCTGTTCATGCCCCGGTATCCTGATTCCATGGAATAATCACCGGTTTCCACAAGATAGTCCGGACAAAATTCAATTCCGTGCCTGTGCAGCATGCTGCGGTAGCGGGTCCTCTTTGTATAAGTAGAATCTACCTCTTTCCTGCCTCCTATCATGCTGATATCATGATGCCCGTTGGAAATTAAATATTCCATGATCTGATCCATGGCTTCACTGTTATCTAAGTTTACCTGATAACAATCGCTGCCATCCAGCTTTCCAGTGATCACCACAGGCATTAAATTGCTGATATGATTGATGCGTTCTGCGTATACTTCATCAGTGATCAGTTCATCAACTCTGCCTCCCATAATAATTAAGGCGTCAATCTGCTGACTGATCATTTTATAGAGGCGCTGTTCCTCCAATTCCATATCGTTCATATAATTACTGAGCATCAGGCCATAATCCCTTTCATGTGCCGCCTGCTCACATTCCACCGCCAGCCCCGCATAAAACGGATTGCGGATATCCGGTATCAGAACCCCTATGATTCCGGACCGGCTGCTTGTAAGCCCCCTTGCCATTGCATTGGGACTGAAGTGATATTTGGAAATAAGTTTCTCCACTTTTTTCTTTTTCTCGTCGCTTACATTGGCTTTCTGGGTTAAGACCCTGGATACTGTAGCAGGGGATACTCCCGCCTCTTCGGCAATTCGATAGATGCTTACTTTGTCTCTCTCCATATCAGTTCCGCTTTCTGCTGTACTCCTGCCAGGATTATTGCGTGAAACCGGTTTCTGGGATATTTCAGAACCAGTCCACCACAATTTTAAAAGTTTTTTGTATAATAGTATCAATCAGATGCCTTTATTATATTTTTATTTGTACAATATTATAATTACGTAACTCTGCAACTGAGATGATAAAGTTACCAATTCCGACAAGTTATTATTTAAAAACAGTGCTCCAAAAATGATATTTGAAAACCTGCCACTTAGCAGAGTCTGCAATCCATCATGATTGAAGCACTGAACTTTATTTATTCCTTAAATATTCGTCAATCCCTTTTGCACCGGCCTTTCCTGCTCCCATTGCCAGAATAACAGTCGCCGCTCCCGTAACGGCATCACCGCCTGCAAACACGCCTTCTTTTGTGGTCTGTCCGTTTTCTTCATCTGCAATAATACATTCCCACCGGTTAATATCCAGACCTTTTGTAGTAGATGAAATTAAAGGATTGGGTGAGGTGCCCAGAGACATGATTACCGTATCTGTTTTTATTTCATATTCCGATCCCGGTATTTCCTCCGGGCGTCTTCTTCCTGATGCATCTGGTTCTCCAAGCTGCATCTTAACAACCTTCATGCCTTTTACATAGCCGTTTTCATCCACAAGTATCTCTTTTGGATTGGTTAGAAGGTCAAAGATAATGCCTTCTTCCCTGGCGTGATGAACTTCCTCCGCTCTGGCTGGAAGCTCTGCCGCACTTCTTCTGTAAACAACGTGTACACAGGCACCAAGCCTTGCTGCTACTCTGGCTGCATCCATGGCAACATTGCCGCCGCCTACTACAGCAACGTTTGTACCGGCAAATATGGGAGTGTCATAATTTTCATCGAATGCTTTCATAAGGTTGGCTCTTGTTAAATATTCATTGGCGGAGAAAACACCGTTTGCGTTTTCACCCGGAATTCCCATAAACATTGGAAGTCCGGCGCCGGAGCCTATGTAAACAGCTTCAAATCCCTCATCCTCAAACAGCTGATCTATCGTTGTTGATTTTCCAATTACCACGTTGGTCTCGAATGTTACACCCAGTTCTTTTACCTTTTCTATTTCTTTTGCTACGACCTTCTCTTTTGGAAGACGGAACTCCGGAATTCCATATACAAGCACCCCTCCTAATTCATGAAGTGCCTCAAAGACTGTTACATCATATCCCTGCTTTGCTAAATCTCCTGCACAGGTAAGACCGGAGGGACCAGATCCGATCACAGCCACCTTATGTCCGTTCTTCTCCTCTGAAGATTCTGGCATGATGTCATGCTCCAGCGCATAATCTGCTGCAAACCGTTCTAACTTACCAATGGAAACAGGCTCCCCCTTAATCCCACGAATACATTTTCCTTCGCACTGGGTTTCCTGGGGGCAGACACGCCCGCAGACTGCAGGCAGGGCAGAGGATTTGCTGATTACCTTATATGCTTCTTCTATATTACCTTCCTGTATTTCTTTAATAAATCCGGGAATATCAATTGCTACAGGACAGCCCTGAATGCATTTTGCATTTTTACAATTGAGACACCTGGACGCTTCCTTAACCGCTTCTTCCTGATTGTATCCTTCACAGACTTCTTTAAAATTTGTAACACGTACCGTTGCTTCCTGTTCTCTGACAGGTACTTTTTTTAACATATCAGCCATTAGTCATCTCCTCGCAGTTTCCGCAGCCGCCGTGATGTGTGTTTCCTTCCTGCTGTTTTAACAAGACACGGCCTTCCTCTGTTTTATACATCTGGCTTCTTTTAATTGCCTGGTCAAAATCCACCAGATGTCCGTCAAATTCGGGTCCGTCAATACAGGCAAATTTAACCTGATCTCCCACCATAAGACGGCATGCACCGCACATCCCTGTGCCGTCCACCATAACCGGATTCATACTGACAACTGTTTTTAAATCATACTTTCTGGTCAGCAGGCATACAAACTTCATCATAATCATAGGTCCGATTGTTATACAGGCATCGTATTTCTTTCCCTGGTTCTGGATTAAGTCCTCCATAACGTTAGTTACAAGACCGGTTCGTCCGTAAGAACCATCATCGGTTGTCACATACAGATTACCAGAGACCTTTTTAAGCTCATCTTCCAGAATAAGCATCTCCTTTGTCTTTGCTCCGATGATAACGTCTGCCTCAATTCCATTCTGATGCAGCCACTTTACCTGTGGGTAAACTGGTGCAGCTCCAACCCCTCCCGCAACAAAAAGAAGCTTTTTATGTTTTAATTCTTCCAGATCTTCATGGACTAAATCAGAAGGATTTCCTAAAGGTCCTGCGAAATCTCGGAAACTGTCATTTTCTTTTAAATCTGCCATCTTTACGGTGGAAACTCCTACTTCCTGGAATACAATGGTAATTGTTCCTTCCACCCTGTTATAATCACAGATCGTAAGAGGGATTCTCTCACCATTCTCTCCCATCTTTACGATTACAAACTGTCCAGGCTGGCAATTGGCTGCTATGCGAGGCGCATACACGTCCATAAGAACTATTTTATCTGCCAGCTTTTGTGCTTTTAATATTCGGTACATCATCTTCTCCCTTCTTTTGTGACCCGCTTTTTCCCATAATAATCGCTGTATTCTTACCGGATTATTTCTATCATAACAAGTATAGATAATTTATTAGTTCGTTGCATCGGAGCATGATGACAAAAAAGGAAAAGCGGTTTATCCAACCTGGATAAACCGCTTAAAGTCTATTTCTTGTTATAATTTTCAATCATTCTGTAAACGACAAGACCGATTCTCACTGCCAGCCTTTCGTTGGCATTATCAAAATCAATCCCTGTTATTTTAGCAATTTTTCCAATCCGGTAAGCAGCTGTTTTATAGTGAACATATAAGTCCTGAGCCGTCTTGGAAAGATTCTGATTGTAATTTAAATAAGTCTTCAACGTTATAATAAGATCCTCCTGCTGGGGCTTTTTATAGTTAAACAGCTTCTGAAGGGATTCGGGAACATATTCCATTAGAAGCGCCGGATCGTCCACCTGACACAGAAGCTTAAAAATTCCCAGATCGGAAAACATCATGATATAGGCGTTCCCCTCATAGGAGATATCCGCTGCAATATCAATAAAGGAAAATGCATCTGCTGCTTCCTTATATGACCCCTCCAGCTGCATAATTCCCTCTACGATTTTGCCTGCACCTGCCTTTACCACAAGCTTTTTGTTATGCTGTGCCATACCTGCCTGAACCTTACTCCACATCTCTTTTAAATCTTTGCGGTACTCGGCCTGGGTCCGGTTGGGATTGGCAGTTTTTATGGCAACTACTTTGTCCATGTCCGTATGTACTTTTACATCAGTCAGCCTCTGTCTTACCACATCCTCCAGCCAGTTGATCTGCTGAAGCTTCTCGTTCATTTTCTTCTGGGTGCTTCCTTCGTATGTGACCCCAAAGACAATCACACGGTAATGCCCATTGGGATCCATACCAAGGAGGCTGGCATTCTTTTTCAATTCATCCACAGAGGTAACTTTTCCGTTGAGAATATTATTTAATAAGTCGTGCTGGTACTTTTTCTCCAGTTTTGAGACGGCAAACTTTCTTGAGAATTCATATTGGAGAGCAACAATGGCATTTTCCACGGCAATGCAGTCCATCATATTAAATTTATCGTATTTTTCCATTATAACAAGATACATCTGTATTCCCACATTTAAATTCATTTTGACAACATAACAGGGGTATTCCCCCTCCTGCCTGGTATACTCGTAATTGGAGAAAATACCCGGATCAAACTCAGCTGCCTTAGGGGATAATTCAAATTCATATTCCTCGCTTCCAGTTGCCGCATAACAGGACATATCCTGATTATAAAGGGCAATGGGATTGCGGATCAGCTTATTTAACATATCAAGAATGTCCCCTACCGGATTCTTCTTATAGCTATTGGAAAGGGATAACGCCATAAAATTATCATGAGTGGTTTTATAATACTTTAATTTAGTCACTTCCTCGTTAAAAAGCCGTTCCATAACCAGTGACATAATGGTCTGGAAGGAGACTTCAAAAGAGACTTCAATCAATGGAATTCCAAAGTTTTCTGCGTATTCCCGCAGAAGGACAATCTTGCTCTCCACGCCTTCTACCAGTTTTCTCTTTTTTAAAATCAGTCCGCTGACATTTTTCTTCTCAAGCTCGGAAATATAGAATTTAAATTCTTCAATGGTACAGGAGTTAAATGCATATAAACCAGTCAGCAGCAGTTCTCCTCCATTAATAAACTTAACAATATCCGGTGCCTCAATGATTGTCGCGCCCTTAATCTCTTTTCTCAAGCCACTCTCTCCGCAAATCAGAGTCATTTTTCCCAAGTTCTCCGTTTTGAGAAATTCTTCTACTGTAAATTTCATTTCCTTCTTTGCACAGCCCCTTCTTATTATTTTTTCTCCTTTATCAGTATAACATAATGCAGCAGTAACTGGTAGTTCATGCAAGAAAGGCCGGGCTTTCCTGCCCGGCTGATTCCCTGCTGTATATAAACGTCTCATTGCCCCCCGGCTCATTTATACAAGCAGTTTTATTGCAAGTTCCTCCATTATAATAGAAGCTTTGGCGAAATCACTGAATTTCGTAAATTCTACCGGACAATGGCTTCTGCCATCCTTGCTTGGTACAAAAAGCATCACGGTTGGTATTACCTGTCCGATTTCCAGTGCATCATGTCCGGCTCCGCTTGGAAGATACTCATAACTGAAGCCATGTTTTCTGCAGCTTTCTTCCATTGTACTCAGCATTTCCTGGGATAAGTTCACAGAAGTAATGGTAAGTTTATTGTCCATTTCGTAACTGCCCCCGATCGCTTTCACTTCCCGATCTAAAGCGGCACGGATTCTTTTCGCAATATCATTGATATGTTCGTTGTTTCTAGACCGGATATCAACGGTAAACTGGCATTCTTCCGCTACGATATTCATACCGCCCGGTACTGTATTGATATAACCAACTGTTGCAACGGTTCCATCGGCTTTTTCTCTTGCCCAGTCTGCAATCTTTGAGATAACCTTGGAAGCTGAATCCACCGCATCCTTTCTCATGTCCATGGGAGTTGTTCCCGCATGGTCTGATCTTCCGTGTACGGTGACCATATATCTTTGAATCCCAACAATGCAGTCCACCAACCCCAGCTCAATTCCTTCTGCATCAAGGACCGGTCCCTGTTCAATGTGGGTTTCCAGGAAATACCCGATGGAACCGATGGGCCATCTGGCTTCTTCCACTCTTTCAGGATCCAGACCATATTCTTTCATGGCATCATAGATGGAAATGCCATCCGTATCTTTGTATTTCCTGCAATACTCTGCATTCCTGTTTCCTAACATTGCTCCGGAACCAAAATATCCGGTTCCAAACCGCATGCCCTCTTCATCACAAAATCCAACAACAACAAAGTTTCTTTTTGGTGTCAGGTTTTTGCTCTTTAATTCCCGTGCTACTTCGATTGCACATACAATTCCTGCAATGCCGTCAAAATCTCCGCCATTTACTACGGAATCGTAATGAGATCCCATCATAACATACGGCAGATCCGGATCTTCCCCCTCAAGAATTCCAAATACATTACCTGCCGCATCTTCCTGTACCAGAAGTCCGGCTTCTTCCATAACTGTTTTAAGATAGTTCACCGCATCTCTGGACTCTTTTGTAAAAGGAAGACGGGTGCATCCTTCTCCCGGAGTCGCAGTAAACTTTTTTAAACATTCCAAATCCTTGGCAATTCTGCCTGTTTTTTCTGCAACAGCCATTTATTTACCCTCGCTTATTTTGATTT
Source organism: Hungatella sp. (assembly GCA_009712635.1). Taxonomy (GTDB): domain Bacteria; phylum Bacillota; class Clostridia; order Lachnospirales; family Lachnospiraceae; genus Lacrimispora. The sequence continues at coordinate 138,116 of WASS01000007.1, forward strand.
ATCGTATTTCCGGCAATCGTAAATATACTTTTTACAAGGTGAATAAAGCATTGCAGCAATAATAATTACTAAACCAGAGAAGCACAATACTTTATTGGCATGATTCAATCCAACTATTATTGTAACAAATGCAACCATAATTGCAAGAAAGGCAATGGTTAATCCCCCTTCTTTTGTCCGAAAAAAATCATTCTTTTTCATCTCACATTTACTTTCACTTTCTATGTATTTCCTAAATTGCCAGCATGAAGAACAAAAATACCCCAATTGCAATAGTCACCGGGACTGTAACCATAAGAATTCTTTTTAACACTTCCCCTTCGCTTCCAAGAATATTGGCTGTCGTGGTCCCCAGTATGATCTTGCTTGGGCTGACCGCGCTTCCAATGGATCCGCCGGCTGACTGTGCTCCCAGAACCGCTGCCGGATTCACATGCAGAAGATTTGCTGTGGTCATCTGGAAACCTCCGAACAGAATATTGGAACTCATGTTGCTTCCAGTCATAAATGTGCCTAAAAGCCCTACAAAAGGCACCAGAGCAATATATGCTTTTCCCAGCACTTTTGCAATACCATCTGCCAGCACTGCAGTCTGTCCCGTTCCGTCCATGATCTTAGACATTATAACCAGACCGATTACCGCAATTCCCGAAGGCATGGTCATTGATACGGATTTGACAAATACACGCTTTGTTCCTCCCTTTTTAATCCAGCCATTCTTCTTATAATAAATCAGTCCGGCAAGGGAAGATACCAGCAGGAAAAAGCTTGCATGGGTAAATGGGGACAAGGGAGAGAAACTGCTGCTTGCCTTGTTTAGATGTCCGTATCCGGTTACTGTCTCCGGGAATGCAAAACCAAACTGAAACTTTCCTAAAAGATCATGTACCGGTTTTATGGTAAGAACAATCAGAGTAATCGCTGAAAGAAGAAAATAGGGAACAAACGCCTGTACAAGGGTCATACCCTGGGGAAGTTCTTCCCCTTCCTGCTTTGTAAATTCCCGGTTCATAATTGGACTGTCTTTCAGGCTCCATTCCTCTTTGTACATCCGGGTTCTTCCCAGGAGAAGGATAACAATTAAAGAGATGCAGGAGGGAACAAAACAGGAAATGGTAGTGTTAACCTGTGTCAGCAAAAGCTGTCCGCCTCCCTGAATCAGGGATATTATTATCACTGCAGCCAGGCCTTTCTTAACAGCCCTGCCTTTTCCGTAAAACCAGCAAACTACAACTCCTCCCACAACGTTCCAGAACCAGATAAAAACAGCGGTCCAGAATGCAGTTAATAAGTATTCTTTGCTGCCTGCTTCCAGATTTACGCTCATGGCCAGGGAATCCCATGCAACTCCCAGTGTTCCGAAGGTATTTCCCCAGGCCTGTCCAAGCAGAGGGATAATAACTGCCCAGATTGGCTGGACACCGATTCCGATTAAAAGCGGGGCACCCACTGCAACGGGAACACCAAATCCTGTAATACCCTGGAGAAAGCTTTCAATCACCCAGCCCATGGCAAATACCAGAAGCAGCTCGTTAGGCAAAAGCTTTCTCATTCCATCCCGGATAACCAGAAATGCCTTTGCTTCGTCTCCCACCTGGTACAAAAGGATTGCGGTCCAGACAATAATGAGAATAATCAGTGCATTCCAGACGCCCTTTGCACTTTCTGCCGCTATGACTGTGACACCTGCCTTAAAAAGAAATACTCCTGTAACCACTGTGATTATAAGCCCAACTGCTGCAGCTTCCGTTGCACCCCAATGAAATTTAATCATCAGGATTATGAGTGCAATAATTGGCAGAAAAGCCATTGCCCATGTAAATAGATTTACTGGTATATTCATTTTAAATTTCCTCGTTCTTACTAAGCACGAATAACAGTTCCTGTTTTTCCGGCAATGCCGTCAGCGGCTTTATCAAGCAGTGTAATTAATGTCTTTCTGCCTTCTCCTGATTCTGCAAACCGGAGAGCAGCTTCAATTTTAGGAAGCATGGAGCCTTTGGCAAACTGCCCCTGGGCAATGTATTCTCTGGCTTCTTTTGTACTCAGTTCTGACAGCCATTCCTGGTTTTCTTTTCCGAAATTAACCGCAACCTTTTCCACCGCTGTTAAAATTACCAGATAATCCGCATCAATCTGGGAAGCCAGCAGACTGCTTACATTATCTTTATCAATGACTGCATTGACACCAGTAAGCTTTCCTTCTTCGCTAACTACCGGAATTCCGCCGCCTCCACAGGTAATGACAACATGGCCTGCATTCATTAAGGTTTTGATTGTTTCCAGTTCCCGGATTCTCACCGGCATGGGAGAAGGAACTACGATGCGGTAACCTCTGCCTGCATCCTCCATACACCGGATGCCTTTTGCCTCATTTTTTTCCGCTTCTTCCTTTGTAAGAAATCTTCCGATTGGCTTTGCCGGATTTAGAAACGCTTCATCGTCCTTACTGACTTCAACCTGAGAAAGAATGGTAGAAACTTTTCTGTCCATGCCCCGTCTGTGAAACTCATATTTAATTGCATTCTGCAAATCAATTCCTATGTATCCCTGGCTCATTGCCACGCTGGTGGGAAGGGGTACCTGTTTCATGCCTTCCTGCACCAGGGTCAGGTGATCCATGGCAGTCTGGATCATCCCAACCTGGGGTCCGTTTCCATGAGTGACGATAATGGACAGCCCCTGCTGTGCAAGATCTGCAATTACCTCTGCTGTCCTGGCGACAGCTTCTTTTTGTTCTTCGATATCATTGCCCAAGGCGTTTCCGCCCAGAGCAATTACTATTTTTCTATTTTCCACAACGATCTCCTAAAATCTACTGAGTATATCCCAGTTTTTTTGCATATGCTGTGATTGCTTTTTCAAAGCATTCCATTGGCGGATGCACGGTTCCTGCTCCAATTTGTCCATATCCTGCAACTTTATGGGCAATTCCCGTATTAATTACCGGTGTAATACCTTTTTCTACTACAAGTCTTGCATCAATTCCCAGAGTGGCTCCCTGGAAATTCCAGTTGGGAATAATAAAATTGGGGTTTCTGTCTATGGTGATCTCCGCCATTTCTGTGCTGGTACGAAGAGCATCTTCATATCCGCCTGCGCCAACAAATCTGGTAACGGCGGGAGCTGCAATCATTGCCATACCGCCTACTCCAAAGGTCTCAGTGATGGCGCTGTCACCCATATCCGGACAGCCGTCCTCTTTGTCATATCCGGTGAAGTACAGTCCCTGAGGCGTGTTAACCGGCCCTGTAAACCACTGATCTCCCATACCTGCAATACGGATTCCAAATTCCACACCATTTCGGCACATGGCAGTCACAATCGTACCGTCGGTCACAGTGCGGGCCGCATCCATAACGGACTTGCCGGTTGCCATCATAATATTTAAGAAGAACTGGTCAGTATCGGATAAGAATTTAATAACATCATAACGATCCTGATCGGATATCTTCATTTTTGTAATAACAGGTGCAACTTCCTTTAAAAACGCCAGAGAAGCAGCAATATTTCTCTGATGGAATTCATCTCCCATCGCAATGGCTTTTGCTACCAGAGGATTCACATTAATTCCGCCAAGCTCTTTGATGGCAGCCTGCAGCACTGGTCCAAGAATATCTCTCATCCAGCGAAGTCTGTTAACAACCTCTTCGGAGTAGGCACCAAAACGAAGTACCTTTCCGATTCCTTCATTCATGGTGCAGTAACCTTCATTGCCGTCTGTCTTATTTTCCACAACGAATACCGGCATGTTAGCCGTCGTAATTCCGCCCATGGGACCCACTGCTCTTACACTGTGGCATGGCAGGAACTTCACTTCTCCGGATTCCAAAAGCTGTCTGGCAGTCTCTTCGGTATCAGCCCATTCTTCAAAAAGAACTGCGCCTACACAGGATCCCTGCATGGGATCTGGCATGTCTTTATAGGCAACTGGCGGACCTGCATGAAGAATCACTTTTCCATTGTTTAATTCAGGAATTACATTTTTTGCCCGAGTATTATCTGTAATGACTGGCTGGCTGGCAACCACTTTCATGATCACTCTGCGGTTTGCCTCATCAATGTCCAGATCTTTATTGTTTCTAAGGAAATTAAGGATTTTGATCAATTCCACATTTCCCCCTGCCGGAGGCATCCAGTCGTACTGAACCACTTCACAGCCAAACTCCCTGGCAACCTGGGAAAAGCTTTTCAGTCCGATGTTGATGATTCTTGGTTTCTCTGCCAGCATCTGAAGCAGTTTATCGGATGCCTTTCCAGGAATGGTATCAGAAGCTTTCTTTGACCGGATCTCTTTTTTCACCTCAGCAAAGTCAAGACCAATTGCCTGAATTGCTGTACGGACAGCCAGTTTATTGGTTTCGCATACGATGACTCCGGCATCAATCAGCTTTTTCACCGCCTCATCATACCCCTGGAAATCCTTTCTGGTTCCGCATACAGTTGCAATAAAGAAAACCTTTCTGCCTTCTCGTTCTGCCTGATCACCAAGTTCCCTGATTGCAGGAAGAAGAGCGCCTGCCATATCGGCATGGGAGCCATATCCCAGCATGACATCAAGAAGAATGACTCCTGTTGATTTGTCATCAATGGCTTCTTTCATACATTCAATTCTCTTGGCCGGATCGATCATTGGGTGGGGTTTTCCCTGTGTATATACATCATCGCCTAGATCAACAACAATGTGTCCTCCGGTTTTTAGCATGTATCCTTCTGCTTTTTCAGGCGGGATCTTTAAATCCAGTGCATCTTTGATCAGCATGGCAGCTTCGCCAGCAAGGGTACCGCCGGAATAATATGCCTTAATTGTCTTCTTTTCTTCCCTGCGATAAAATAAAGATCGATCCACAGTTACTTCGCCCTCTTTTACCGTCTCTCCCCGTACCAGACTGACTGCCAGACGGGCTGCTTCATCGAGGGTATAAGTATGATAGAAATTTTCCTCATGATACTCTGGTTTTTCTCCCAGGAATAAAGTAATAACCGGCTTTTTGCAGACACTGAGCCTTGCTGATACTTTTTCCCTCACTGCCTTTGCCGGCGGCTTGGAAATAACAATCATAACAGCAACACTGTCATCGTCTTCCATTGCATCAATCATATCCATCATGGTGATTCCACCCACCTGGGTTGATAAATCCCGGCCTCCGGTACCAATGGCATTTTTTACACCCTCTCCAAGGCGGTCTATGATGGTAGTCAGTTCCTGGATACCAGTTCCGGAAGCACCGATAATTCCAATGGCTCCCGGTGTTACACTGTTGGTAAATGCGATAGGCACACCCTGAATAATGCTGGTTCCGCAATCAGGTCCCATAACCACAAGCCCTTTTTCATGAGCCTTCTCTTTTAATTTCTTTTCGTCCTCAATTGTGACGTTGTCGCTGAACATGAATACATTCATGCCCTCGTCAAGCGCACGGTCCGCCTCCAGAGCCGCGTAAGCTCCTGGTATGGAGATCACTGCAAGATTGGCATCCGGCAATTGACCAAGTGCCTGATCCCATGATCTTGCACTTTGGGCTTCTTTCCCATTTCCTGCTGACACGGACTGCTTCTGAAAGAATTCCTCTGCCTCTTTCATAATGGTATCCAGAAGACTTTCCTCTTCCACATCAGCAACGATAACCATATCATTTGCTGTTGATTCCATTAATTCTTTTGTATCCAGACCGCTCTGCTTAAAGATGTCCTTGTTAGCAGGTGTGGCCATCATAACAGAGGCCTTCTTTACTCCCTGAATCGTCGAGATCTGATTGGTAAGAAGCATCAGTACTACAGAATCGTGATAACTTCCCTTTTTTACTGCTGTTCTTAACATAATAATATTTCTCCTTATTCTGCAAATCTGTTCTTGTGGTCATATCGGTTAAAATGAATGGCATCACTCTTTAAGTACTCATAGATTGCATCTACAATTTCAATTCCGCCATTGTTATAGTATTTATCTCTTCTCATAACGGCTCTTTCGCCTGGATAATAAACCTTATCATATCCGTCTGCCGGTGGGATTGCATTTAATTCATCACAGGTAACGGACATATTTTTCATAAACTCTTCTATGTTTGTAAAACGCTTTGGATCCATAACAATATGCATATGACCCAGTTCTCTGCCCTTTGAGCAGTCATGATACATGGAGCTTACATGCTTGCCAAATGGTACGCCTAAGAGAATACCGGAAAAAATATCAACCATCATCATAAGACCATAACCTTTTGCACCGGCAATGGGAACAAGTGCATTAACTTTGTTTGGATCTGTAACCGGATTTCCTTTTTCATCTACCGCCCAAGTATCCGGAATGGATTCTCCTCTGGATCGTTTATCCAGAATTTTTCCCCACGCCTGTACGGTTGTTGCCATGTCAAATACCACTTTTCTCTCATCTGCTGTTGGAGCTGCAAAGGAAATTGGGTTTGTTCCGTAATATGGTTCTGTACCGCCAGTTGGTACTGCCATCGGATCTGACTGGCAGAAGGAAATAGCAACCAGGTCCTGGTCTGCTGCCATCTCTGTATAATAGCCAAGAGCGCCGCTGTGGGAAATGTTGCGGACACCGACTACTGCGATGCCGTTTTTCTTTGCCATCTCAATTGCCTGCTCCATTGCTTTTGTAGCAGCCACATATCCGCAGCCATTATCACCTTCAAAGATTGCAGAACAGGGGCCTGTCTCTTTGAATTCAAAATGAGGATCTACGGTAATGCCTCCCTTTGAAATTCGTTCACTGTAATACTCCACTCTTACTGCTCCATGGGAGTGATATCCTCTCTCATCTGACCATGTAAGAATCTCCGCTGTGATATCAGCATGATCTTCTTTCAAACCAGCTCTCATTAATTTTTTCTTCATCAAGTCTTTTAATTCAGCTCTTACAAGTTTCATTTATCCTTCCTCGCCTTCCTGATTTATGGTTATTTTTGTTCAGCAAATAGCTGCCAACCAGCTTTTCTTTATCTATTATGGCTATTTTTTACCCCCGTTTCAATCAAATAACTAGATAAATGTAGGTTTGATTTTTATCCACTTTCGTGGTATTTTGGAAAAATCGATAAATAAAAAAACTGGCTTTCCGGTATGAATCAGACACCGGAAAACCAGTTTTATGTATCTATAAAAATTCTTAGGAAGAACATCAAAAACAATGATTACAGCTTTACATCCCTGTTGCAGTCCTTGGAATAGATATAAGTTAAATCTTCTTCCCGTCCTACTGCATAGCAGGCCTGTGGGCAATAAGCATCCATAAATACATAATCACCCTTTTTCACCGGAACCCAGTCATTATCCAGTCTGTACATCGCACTTCCCGTAAGGAAATACATGCCGTGCTCCTGAATATGAGTCTCTATGTAACCGTGGGATGCACCTAAATGGAATTTCAGAATATGCATATTCATATCAAATCCAAAATTCTCTGCTGCAGGCAGGAAATCACGGATATAACAGTTCTCCATGCCTTCATATGGAATCCATGGAAGATCATTTGCATTTCCCACTACAGTGTAGGCGCTGTATCCAGTCAGCTGGTCATATCTGCGTTTATAGGCAAAGAGCTTTGCATCCTCTTTTCCCGCATTCTCAAAAGAAATGGTGTTGCTGGCAGGGGAATAAATATATCCGCCCTCTGTCAGAGTCTCTTCTTTGTCCGCATTTTTAACCTTAATGGAACCTTCCATTACATAAATAAATGATTCCAATCCTTCCCCACCGAATGCAGAATTCTTTCCGCCTTCGTGAACTGTCACTAAGTAATCCGCAAAGGAAGCTCCCATCTGAGGAGAGCCAAGAATCGTGACATCACACTTCTCATATCCTGGAATCGCATTTTTTACAATTCCGTCCGGCTCAATTAAAACATAATTTTCTTTTTTAACGACGGATCTGGTGGCTAATAAGTCATCACGGTATCCTGTCTGCCCGTTTAAATAACTCATAATAAAGCTCCTCACTTTCCATTAGGTCATATTCATTCAGTCAACCAATTTATACCTGTTTATTATGGCAGGTATTATAAAGTATTTCAATTATATTATGAGATAAAATACCGTTCTGGTTTTATCCACTTTTCCCCTGCTTGTTTATTTTTTAACAGTTATAATGATGTTACATCCATGAATTTTTATCGAAAGCAGAAAGGAATTACCACAATGACGGAACAAATTGAAATGACGCTCAACGAATTATCTTATCCGGTTAATGTTACGGTATATCGTAATACGGCAGTTGTACCTAAGGCCTGCATCTTATATTTTCATGGCGGCGGTCTTTTGTACGGCTCCCGTCTGGATCTGCCGCAGCTGCATGTGAACAGCCTTACCACTGCCGGATATCTTATTATTTCCTATGACTATCCCCTTGCTCCCGCAGCCAAAATTGATATAATACTGAAGTCTGTGATTGAATCCATCAATCACTATATTTTGAACCGGTCACTTTATGTTTCCCAGGAACTTCCCTACTTTCTATGGGGCCGTTCTGCAGGGGCATACCTATGTCTTCTGGCTTCAAAAGACCAGCGTCTTCTGCTTCCTCCAAAGGGAATCCTGTCTTATTACGGTTATGGTTTCCTGTGTGACAGCTGGTTTGATACTCCAAACAGCTACTATTGTTCTCTTCCACCCGTTAACAGTTCCTGCCTTAATGCAGTTTCTGATCAGGTTCATACTGAGGGGAATCTTGATTCCCATTACAGTATCTATGTTTACGCCAGACAGACAGGAACATGGAAATCGCTGTTTTATGAAGGCAGGGATAAATACTTTTTTCTGGATTATTCACTTCGAACCTGTGAAAAACTTCCAGCTCCTTTATTTTGTGCCCACAGCATGAATGATACAGACGTTCCATATTCAGAATTTCTTAACCTTTGCATTATGTATCAGGCAAAACAGTTTGTTGTCCCAGGTTCTGTACACGATTTTGACAGAAATGAAGCGGACCCTGCGGCTGCTCAACTTTTAAATGAAACTGTTGATTTTTTAGACAACCACACGGACCGCTTCTTATAACCGTAAACTTGATTGCGGATTCTTATGAATCCGCATATTACAGTTTTTTAACCAGGTTTCCGAATCCTTTTTCACCTACAACTTTTCCGTCTTCTGCCACTACCTCACCGCGGACAATGGTGCAGACCGGCAATCCTTTTCCCTTCATTCCAACGAAAGCAGAAATCTTGTTTACGTAGAGAAGGGAATCTTCTGTTATCTCCCATTCCTTATCTGCATCTACAATAATGAAATCTGCGTCAAATCCGGTTCTGATGTCTCCTTTTTCTCCGTAGATTCCAAATGCCTCTGCGGGTTTCTTTGCCATTGCATTTGCAAGAACCGATGGTGAGATTCCCCGTTTCACACATCCTTCATGGAAGCTTACCTGAAATCCGCTCTGGATTCCACTGATTCCTCCCCATACATCAAATGGAGTTTCGATTTTATTACCCAGAATTTCCTTGAACTTTTCATCATAGGAACACGGGGAATGATCACTTGCAATACCGCTGAAGGTTCCATCCTCCACATAGGTCCACAGCCTGTCCACTTCTTCCTGGGAACGCAGAGGCGGAGCGCATTTAAACAGCGGTCCGTTCTTAATAACATCTTCCTCTGTCATGCTAAGATAATGAGAACAGGTTTCTGCGGTAATGTCGTAACCCTCCTGCTGCGCTTCCTTAATTTTCTGAGCTACATCTGGACTGCTTACGTGGCAGATGTGTGCTTTGCATCCGGTAGCTTTTGCAAGCTCAATCACATCAACTGTTGCTACCATTTCAGCAACAACCGGTCTTGATTCTAAAAATCCTTTCCAGTCCAGTCTTCCCTCTTTTTTCATTCTCTGTTCCTGCCACTTAATTGCGGCAAAATCTTCGCAATGGAAACCGGCACGTCCGTCAAACCCATGAATGATCTGCATTGCCTCATATACCTGTCCATAATTTAAGGAGCTGTAATCAGGAGAAACGGGGCCGATAAAGGATTTAAACGCAACACAGCCCTTCTCATCCATCCCCTTTAAATCCTGAAAATTATCAGGAATCAAACCACCCCAGAAGCAATAATCCACATATGCATTGGGAGATACCTTTTCCAACTTTTTATCGAAAATAGCTGCGTTAGTCATAGCTGGCTCGTTTTGCAGCGGCATGTCAATAATGGTTGTATATCCGCCAACCGCAGCTGCAGCAGTTCCATGCTCATAATCCTCACGCCATTCGTAACCGGGGTCATTTAAATGTGCATGGGTATCAATTGCACCCGGGAAAACATAATTATCTTTTGCATCAATTACCTTTTTTGCTTCCGGCTCTTCTCCTGCAAGAAGCACCGCTGCAATTTTACCCTCTTTTACCGCAATGTTTCCCGAAAATACACAATCCGCTGTTACAATCTTCCCATTTTTTACTAATAAATCATACATACCTTCTCCTCCGTTTCTGGTTAATGAATGATAACTGACTGATGAAACATTTCATTATTTTATTAAATAATGCCTGGGAAAACAATGCAAAATGAGGTAAATTTTTGTTAGGATTTTTGTCCAATATGTATAATATATTTTATTATGTTTGTATTTTTTTAAGCTTTTTGCTAGAATTTATACTATCAGCAAAAGGAGATAACAAGTGATCATGCATTTTAATATTACAACCATTGGTTCATATGCTCTGGAAATACTAAATTCTGTGTCAGAAGGTCTGGTACACTCTGTATACAGAAAAACCATTAACATACAATTGGGAGATTATTTACTGGCTTTACAGGCGGATTTATCGCCAGTATCACCTGTCAGTCTCATTACAGAACTGGATGCTGCATCTATGGAAACACTTCCTGTTTCTCCTGGTTTAAAGGTAGAGGTGAGACCGGGTATCCTGTCTATATACGGCTCTGTTTCTGTTATTAACTTTTATTTTTTTGACGCATACCTGTTTGAATCCAAACTGATCAGTAAATCTCCCCAGCATTTACGGAATACGTTAAAGTCAGTACTGGATCATTCTGCTGCAGAAGGTTTTTCCACCATATTTACTTCCTCCTGTGTGAAGGATGGGGAAACTAATCTGGGGGCAGAGCTTATAACTGCAGCTGCAAAGAACCATCTTACCGCCTGCAATACCTATATGCAGACAGCAGATTATGATAAAGCCACAGAAGAACTGGTTTCTCTGATCGGTCTTGGAGTTGGTCTTACCCCAAGCGGAGATGACTTTTTGTGCGGTGTACTGGCGGGGCTGATACTAACGGGAAACTCTGATCAAACGTTTACTTCCATTCTTAAGAAAAGGATTGGTACGTCTCTCAACAATACAAACGATATCAGCCGTACATTCCTTCGATGTGCTCTTTTGTCACATTTTAGCAAACCAATTAAAGATCTTGTTTTTCCAGCATCTGTTGAAGATATCCATGCCTCGTTTGATGCCGTGGGCCATTCCTCCGGTTTTGATTCTCTCTGCGGAATTTATTACGTTTATACTCTGATTTTTAATTAGAAAGACACTAAAAAAGAAGCCTGCCAAGACAGCTTATGTCATGCAGACTTCTTTCTTTTTTTATTTCTTTTTTTCAAAATACTTTATCAGCACATAATAAACAATTGCAGCAGGCAGAATACTTGCCAGCCATGATATTTTTATAAAGGTAAGTGCTGCAGCCATACCTGCGATTAAACCTCCGATTGCGGCAAGGTTGATTCCCTTAAACGCTCCGTCCGGATTATAATAATCACTCAAATTAATTTTCTGTTTTTTGATGATATAATAATCAACGACCAGAATAGCAAAAACCGGTCCCAGTACAGAAGAGGAAATCAATACAAACAGGTTGAGTCCGGCAGCAGATGATTCCTTTACAAGCTCCCATGGAAATGTAGCATATGCAAGCAGTCCCACGATAATCGCACTCTTTTTAACTGATACTTTTAAAAGATCTACCAGTACATAGATGGGGGGAAGTGCGTTATTAAGCATATTGGTAGTCAGTGTGCCGCAAACAATACAGAATAACGTAATTACAACAATTGCCTTATTGGGCATGATATATGCAAAGCCTACAATAGGATTGGCAATTCCGGTTACACTTGTAACAAGAAGTCCAATAACACCCATAAATACAACAGCAGGAATCATTGCAAACGCATAAGCGGAGCCTCGTTTCACAGGGCCGCAGCCAGGTTTTAACTGCCTTACTGAATCGCCGATATTAACCAGAAGAGCGCAGTTAACTCCAATAAAGGTGGTTACGGCTCCAAAAAATGGAAGTCCCCAGGATCCCTTTTTATTTACTACTTCTGTCACTACATCGCCATGCATACCAAGAATTGTGACCAGCATATAAACCAGAGCAATAATAACAACAGCTCCGCCAATGTTGTTGATTACCTTAATTCCCTGAAAGCCCAGTGCTGAAAGTCCGATCTGCATTGCCTGAAACAAAATGAACCATAATACAATGCTGTCAAAGCCAATGACGATCTTACTGATTTCATTCAGGGCTGACGCGCCGATCCAGCTTTGAAAGCCATACCATATAACAGCCGGAATACCTCTGCACAGAGCAGGGATAACAGTGCCTTTAAAACCAAAAGCACCTCTTAGCTGTACCACATATGGAATTCCGGTTGTGTAACATAGTTTATCGTTTAAGACCATGCATATAACGCAAAGCGCTGATCCCAACGTAATTGCAATAATTGCCTGAACAAGGTTCAGTCCTCCTGAAACCAGATCAGAGCCTAGTGTTAAGTTAGCCGTGGAAACACAGCCTCCAAGCCAGACCAGCCAGTAGGAAAATGCCCCCATTGTTCTCTTACTAACAGGAACCGGCTCCATCCCATCCTGTTTTATTACGCCTTCCAATGCCTTTTCTTCTGTCATCACACTTTCTCCCATGATTTTCTCCTTATATACGCTTGTGGCTTACGACATTCTGGCAGGAGTGATCAGTTTTCCGCCTGAAACGGCTGTAATCTTTCCATCCTGAAAGATAGTTCTTCCCCGCACAATTGTCTGTGTAACCTGACCCTTGAATTTCATGCCCACATAGGGACTTACTTTATGTAAATAGAATAAGGAATCTGCATCCAGCACATATTCTTTATCCAGATCAACAATTGCAAAATCCGCATCAAACCCTGTCTGGATCTTCCCTTTTCCTTCGATATGAAATACTTCATTTACATTAGATGCAGTAAGCGCAGCAACCTTTGTAAGCATCAGCTTTCTATCGTGGTAGCCATGGGTTAAAACAGCCGGCAGCGTACTCTGACAGCCAGAGATGCCTCCCCAGGCTTTCATAAACTCTTTTTCTTTTAATATAGGATCACTGGGAGAATGATCGGATGAAATAAATGTGATTTCACCATTAAATAATTTCCCCCACATCTTCTGCTGGTTTGCTGCGTCACGGATTGGAGGAGAACATTTTCCAAGAGTACCCAGTCTTTCTACATCCTCATCTATGAGAATCAGATAATGACCAATTGTTTCACAGGAGATATCAACTCCCCGTTTTCTTGCCTCTGTAACCAGTTCCACGCCCTTTGCCGTACTTACATGGGCAATAATCAGTTTACATCCTGTTTCTTCTGCAAAGGTAATCATTCTGGAAATGCTTTCAATTTCTGTAATAGGCGCATGAGCCTCAAAGTAATCCTTCACTCCGGTTTTGTTCTGGGCATTCTTTAAACCGGTTACTTTTCCTGTGATACCGTCATTTTCGCAGTGAACCATAAGCGGAAGGTTCAGTTTCTTTAATTTCTCCATACCCTTGTAAGCAGTATAGTCATCAATTCCAGGGAACTCATCAATTCCGCTGAAGCAGGAAAATGCTTTAAAGCCCACAACTCCGCATTCCGCAAGCTCCTCCAGCTTATCCAGGTTCGTGGGACATAATCCTCCCCACAGACCGAAATCACAGACGGAATCTCTTTTTGCAATGGCGAGCTTCTTTTCGAAATTAACTCTGTCCAGTGTACAGGGAGAGCTGTTTAAGGGCATATCAAAAAATACACCGCCGCCCCCTGCCGCAAGAGCCTGGCTGCCATTTTTTATGGTTTCCCATTCTGTTCTTCCCGGATCATCAAAGTGTACATGACCGTCGGTAGCTGCTGGAAAAATGTGTTTGCCTGCTACATCAATTACTTCTTTTCCATCCTGAGAAATTTCCTGTGATATCTCCACAATTTTTCCGTCACTTACCCCAATATCAGCCTTTTCCACACGATCTGGGAAAACAACCACTCCATTTCTAATGACAAGATCCATGTTTTTACCCATCCTGATACCTCCTCTTTTGCACTTTGTTTACTTTTTTAATAAATACCGGCTATTTATTGTGTTATTTGCATTATAGTTTTCACCATAGTATAATTCATTGGTAAAAAAAGACAAAAAAATAAAGTATTTTTATCTGCTATAGTTAAAAATACTTTATTGATTGATATATTTTTTATTCAGTTTTATGCTTCCCCCAGTAAGACTGGTTCATGGTACAGCTTAATATGAGCCGCCTGGGAAGAGTCCGGTACCGTTTTCCCATAAGATATCCCATATATTTAAATCCGCTTTTTATAATTACTCCAGGAATCAGCCAGGGCTTTTTTTGTTTTACCAGCCATGCGCATGTATTTTTCACCAGCCGGATTCCCTCGCTCTCTGAACGAATTCCACCAAACACCTCCGGGTGATCTGCCTGAGACACCGCCAGGTCAAAATTCCGCTTAAACTGGGCAATGCAACCGTAATTATGGGAATGAATTACCTTTGCATCAGCCGCATACGCCACGGCCTCGCCTCTGTAACGCACTGCATTTCCAGCATAGATCATGTCTTCGTTGAAAATGGTGGTTTTGGTGAATCCGCCCGCTTCCAGGAAAATACTTCTGTCATAGGCACAGCAGACATTGGATGCAAAAAACGTCTTAATTCCCAACTCCTTTAAATCCGCCTCTGTCTTAACCCGGCTCTCCGATGGATAATTAAAGGAACGGGTGTACTGCTCCGCCAAAGCACAATCAGGATTTGGAAGCTGTCTTGCATATGCCATGACCACCTTTTCCCCGCCGCTTCCTGTCTTAAGAAACGCGTTTACAAGAGCACTGATTAAATTTTTGTCTGCTGGAACCGCATCATCCGTCATAAATACCATGATATCAGCCTTGGAATAGCCGGCTCCTCTGTTTCTTGTTCCGCCATGGTCAAATTCTTCTTTTGTCACATGATGAACTTCTAAATTCTTCACATGTTCATACTTAGAATCCTTCCAGTAGGATTTCTCCGTATTCATCACAATAATTTTCCGTATGGGATAAGACTGTTCCTCCAGTCTGTGAAAAAGCCGCATCAGTGTTTCGTCAGGCTTATAAACCGGTATAATCACATCAACGGTTCTATGATCTGCCATCATTTCTTCCATTGAAACTCCCTTCTTTCCTATCAGTAGCGCAGACACGACGTGGAGCAGATACGGATCAGAGCATAAATACTGACAAAGCATTCCAGATACCATGCACTTTTTCTTAAATCTACACCAATCACCAGCCGCCGGTCATATATGGTCAGTAACAGCAGGGGCAGAAGGGGAATGAAATAACGTCCCTGAACTCCTGTAATATACGTTAAATTTCTGGGGGTATACCCTAAAAACATGGAAGTCAGAACCAGTACTGCACTTGTAAATACCAGAAACAAGATCCATAGCTTCTGACCGTCGGTCATTTTCACCACTTCCCCCTCTCTCTTTACCACACTGATAAAGAGCGCATACCAAAGGAGGGTAAGACACACCGGAGGTACCGTTAAGTTGGGATCTAAATTCCCCAAAAAACCACCCAGCATAGTAACCAGGTAATAGTCATACTGGGTTACCAGAGTTTCATAGAAGACCGTAAATACGTAAAACGGCCGCTGCCATACATCGGATAAATTATAACCTGCCGCTTCGCTCCACCCCACGTAGCTTTCCGTAGCACCTGCCCAGGCGGAGAGAATCAGGCGGTTTACCAGGAAAACTGCCAGCAGCATAACCCCAAGCACACCGAAAACAGAGATCCAGTAATGTCTCTGAGATTTAAATTTAGATTTTGGAATCAGCAGACAGATTCCAGCTGCAGGAAGATAAACAATTTTCCCAGGCTCTAACAGGATCAGTAAAAGCGTAAGAACCAGCAGATCTTTCAATTTTATCTCTTCCTTTTCGTAAGCCAGATGGAAACACCAGGAAAGCAAAAGCATGGACAGCCCAATAAATGCAGTATCATAGGAATAGGACGATGCAAGATGAAGAGTCATGGGCAGGCAGGATACCGCCATTAAAACCTCCTTTTTAAAAGGCATCAGGCGGACAGATATGGCTGCCATGGCTGCAAACGCCAGAAGATTCATTAACCGTCCCAGATATACCAGAGGAATGTAACCAAGATGCAAAAGTCTGGCGAGGGTGATTCCTATTGCCTGAGGCAGATAGATCACAGGAGTGGTATTCACCGGCACTTCCTCACGCACGGTCACCGACTGACTGTGATCAAGAGAAAACAGCTCCGTCAGAATACGGTTGTACGTTCTCTGACCGGGCTCTGCATAGAGACCTGATACATCATCTTCGCTTCTAACCAGAACATTGGCTCCTTTTTTAATCCGTTCTTTTTCTTCCGGCGTTGCATGTTTTAAATAGTCCTCCCCTGCTACCGCCTGTTTTCCCAGCAACTGGCTGGAGAGACGATAAGCACTGACAAAGTGAGCCGCTTCATCGGGGGCAGTAAAGGGCGTTAACGCAAACATATAAAATACACCCAGTCCGACTACAACCAGTGGGAACAGCCACTGATTTAAAATATTTTTTATCCACAAAAAAAACGCCAGCGCAGCAAGAAATCCACAACCGAAGACAATAAACCACCAGTAAAACCGGCGAACCGGTTCAAACTCCGGAGACGGAATCCCCACTATGGTTCTTAAATAGGTTCTGACAAACAGGAACATCAAAAGCAGAATGCTTCCGGCAGCAAGCCACAAGCCTTTCGTCCTTAACAAACGTTTCACAGTTTATGCTCCTCCTTCTCTATGGCTTCCTCCTTATCAAGCGCCAGCATCTGGATTAACTCCGTCACTCTGCGTTCTAACTGGGATATTTTAATCGACTGAAAAAAGACCTTGGTGAGCAGAATAAAGATCATCAGGGTAAAAATGAAATTAGCTGTGGAATAGGTTCCCACCAGACTGGATATAAAATCAGCCACCTTGGGAAAGATGCTGAAAACCACTAACAGCATGGAAAACATGACCCAGAAAATGGAATCCTCTATCCTCATTTTGGAGTGGCGAATCCTTCCCAGTACATAAACAGTCAGTACCAGGGAAACGCATATCAGTACGCAGCGAAGTAAAAACGTCATATTACGTACCCCCTTCTTTTATCTTCTGTCCCTGATGCGAAAGCTCTGAACCAGTAAAATGGAAAACAGCATCTTTCCCATATACTTTGCCGCATTTAAGGGATTTAAGTAGCTCTCTCCCAATATCCGCTCATCCATTATTACAGGTATTTCCGCAACTCTGGCACCATGGCGGATGAGATAAGAAATGGTATCTGGTTCCGGACCGTAATTCAGTCCATCTGCAAATTCCTTGATCATCTTTCGGCTGAACATGCGCATACCGGAAGTGGGATCGTTTACCTTAACACCGGTTGTAAACCAGATGGCACCGCTTAACATCCGACTGCCAAGCATGCGGAGAGAACGAGGCTTTTTTTCTGTTACAAACCGGGAGCCTATCACAATATCATATCCCTGATCCATTTTTTCTTTCATGGGAAGAATAAACTCCGGACGATGCTGTCCGTCACCGTCAAACTGTATGGCATAGCCGTAGCCCTTTCTGTGTGCATACTTAAGCCCGGTCTGAAATGCGCCTGCCAGACCTAAATTCATAGGCAGATCAATGATCTTCCAGCCATGCTTTCTGCAGATTTTGGCGGTATTGTCTGTAGAACCGTCATTTATGATTACATAGTCATACATGGGATAATTCTCAATGACTTCTCCCACTACCCGCTCAATATTTAAAGCCTCATTGTATGCAGGTATTACTACCAGTACCCGGTCTGTCATATCCTCTGCTCTCTCCTTCCTTTTTCTTCTGTACGAATCACCCGGATCGCCTGTCCCATAAAGCACAGCATGAGAATCAGCATCTCAATCATGTAGGAATACGCACCACCGTTGATTCCGCCTATCTTCACAAACTGATAGGAAAGAACAAACGAAAGGAGGCATACAGGTACATATCCAAAAAATATCAGTCTCTGTTTCTTCATAATCACCAGGACATAATAAAATAAATTCATCACTGCAAAAAATCCGCCGCCCAGGATAATAGCCAGTAGTCCCGGAAGGTAAGGTGCCAGTTCCACATTAAAGACAGCAGAAAGTACCGGAACGCCGATTACCCAGGCTCCAGCAATAGCAACTATAGTAAGGAACAGGATAATTCCAGACAGCTTTCTTAAAACCCCAAGAAATTCTGAAGTTCTGTTTTCATCCCATAATAAGGAGAGTCTGGTGAGGAATGGACGGATTACAAAATTGGCTGCAAGATTGATTACAGAGGTAGGCATAAATATTGCCACAAATACAGCATTGTCTGCGGAAGTCATCTGGGAATCCACTGCATACTTTGCCATTGCAAAGATAAGCCCGTCTAAAAATACGGACAAAAACAAAAGGAAGCTGTCCTGTAAAAGCTGTTTGTGCCTTCCTTTTGCATGTACATAATTGATTTCCGTTATTTTATCTGCAGTCCTTTTATCAAACAGCCAGATTCCAACTGCCTGAGAAGCAGCCGCAACCGCTGAAGCAACAATTAAATCCCGTGTCAATGCCAGAGTGCCTAAAAACAGACACACAGAAAACAGGGTTCGCCAGGTCATGGCCTGTCCGGTTAAATAAAGCTTTCCTTTTCTTTGAAACTCCGACTCGTATACATCAGCAAATCCATCAAGTACCTTATAAAGAACCATGAAGAAAACAACCATGATTTTTTCGTAAGTATAGTCGGAAGAAGAAATGAAAACCTTCCATAGAATATAGCAAATGCCAAAAACCAGCGCCATACCGCAGGTTGCCATACGTGCCATCCGGTATTCCCCAAAAGTATAGCTCTCTCTCACATCAGTACTCTGAATGGGCCTCATTCCAAAATAAGCAACAAGAAACATCTGCTGTCCGAATGTGCTGAAGGCAAAACCAAAAATACCTCCCCGATCCGTTCCCACCAGATGATTAACCAGAGCTGTCAGCAGCATGCTGGATCCTGCGTAAACCAGGCTTCCGATCATATTCCATGCCACGTTTTTACGTTCCATTATAGTTCCTCTATTTCATTTCATTTAACAAGTTCTTTTTATTCTACATGATTCGCCTAAAAAAGTAAACCGCTAACGTCTATCTTGCCCGCTCATGTTCTTCACTGTTCTGCATAAATAAAAGAAGCTTTCAATCCGAAACAGCCAGGAAAAACCTGCATAAAACAGGACTCCTGTGACAATCTGCAAAGTCAGTGTCAACAGAGTTCCATTTACCAGAAACTGCACGCCGTATACCACACCACACATGGCAGCCGACAAAAGCAAAGAAGGGAATACATCTCTCCACTGCTGAAGAAAGCTGTAATGAAGAAGCTTCTTATTGGGATAGGCATTGATAAACGTACAGATAAAATCCGTCACCGCTCTTAACGCCACCATGGTATAAATTCCAAAGGGAATGCTGATAATTAACGCCACCACACTGACTGCTTTTTTAATAATCTCCAGTTTTAAGAAAATCTCACTTCTTCCAAGGGCATTGATTGCCTGTAAATTAGCCACATGAAGGGGCCAGGTCGCATAGGCAATACAAAGGAGCCGGAGCATGGGAACACAAGGTAAATACTGGTCTGTCAGTAAAAGCTTTACCATAGGCTCTGCTACAGCAATCAGTCCTGCCATCATGGGGAAAACAAGATAGGAGCTTGTCACAATCGACCTTCTTACCATGCTTTTTACCCTCTCCCTGTCATCCTGACAGGCAGAAAAAGCAGGGAGCATGACCGACTGGATCGCTGCCCCTAAATTATTGGCAATGAGTGCAGGGAACTGATTTCCTCTAGAGTATTGCCCCATCATGGCGGAATTATATATTTTTCCAATTACCAGACCATAAACATTGGTAAAAATCGTGTCAATGAGACCTGACATGAGAATCTTCCAGCCATATGAGAATAACTCTCCCGCTTTTTCAATGGAAAATTTCAGACTTGGCTTCCAGGTCTTTAAAAAATGCAGCACAACCATGAGAAAAAAACTGTAAAAAAACTGCTGCATGGCAAGTGCCCATAATCCAAATCCTTCTAAAGCCATCAGCACTCCGATGATGCCGGAACCTGCCGCAGCAAAGAGACTGGCCATACAAAGCTTTCTGAATTCCATATTTCTGGAAACGGATGCGGTCTGTACCGATATGACTGCACCGAAAAACAAAGTCAGGGACAGAATCCTTAATACTGGTACAAACACTGGCTGTCCATAAAAATCCCCGATTGCAGGCGCAGAAAAGAACAAAATTATATATAGAACGAAGGCAATCAGAAAGCTTACGCAGAAAGCAGAAGAATAATCTCTTTCATCCACTTCCTGCTTCTGAATCAGAGAAGTGTTAAAACCACTCTGGACAAATACATTGCCGATGGTAATAAATATCATAATCAGCATGACTTCCCCGGATTCGGACGGCGTTAAAAGTCTGGCTAAAAGTACGGATACAAGGAACTGAATTCCCTGTGTTCCCCCATTTTCCATGACTTTCCAAAACAGTCCGGAAAGCACTCTCTCTTTCATATTTTCCTGGTACATACTGGCTTTTCTCCTCAATCATCCAATTTACATTTCCGCCTTATTGTACTATATTGCCCAATAAATGTAAATCGTATATAGCATTTTCCAGTTAGTTATGTTAAAGTATTATGGAATCACTATAAAATTTTTAATGATTTACAGGAGGTTTTTATCATGCGTAAACTGACACGCGGCCTGGCGGCATTCTGCCTGACAGCTGCTCTTGTCCTGGGACAGGCTGCCCTTACGCGGGCGGACGAGGCATATGGACCGGGTTACAGGAATGGCGTCAGCCTCAGCGACAGCAGTAAGTCTGGAAAACAGAGCACAGCTGCCAGCGAAACTGAGGGAGGCGTAACTACAGAGGAAGCAGAAACCGCTTTGGCAAATGCAGGAATAGATATCGGAAAAGAAGGAGCTGGAGGAGGAGAAGACGGTGTTGTTGATGAAGCGACACGGGCTGCTCAGGAAGCATTAAAAGCCAATTTCCCACGACTTCAGACCACTGTTATGATTGGTGACGGCAACTGGACTCAGCCTTTTGTCAACGATGCCTGGATCACCAACGATGGACAGGGCTTTCATGGATTATCTACATTTCTCACGAATATCGTAGGAAACATACTCTACCGGACCTACACATCAGGCACTGGCTGGTCCCCATGGGTCATGAATGGACAACAGACAACCAATTACCCCAATGACGTGAATATTGAAGCCATTCAGATGAGGTTTTCCGGTTATGTAAACAACCAGTTCAATCTTTATTATTCAGCAAAATTAGACGACGGTACCACCACTGACTGGGCAAAGAACGGTACCAGTGCGGGCACCATGGGAACCGGACGTTATATCACAGGTTTTCGTATGGCGTTCTATGCTAAAAACTCTGCCTTCCCATATAAGACGGATAAGCCATTGATTTCCGCTACAAAAGACGGAATGCAGATTGTTGACGGCGGACTGCGCTACTTTAACGGAGACGGTACTCCTTTTACCGGCTGGGCATGGCTTGAAAATGACCGGTACTATTTTAAGGACTCTCTTCCAGTTGTAGGCTGGCAGTACATCGACGGTTTCAAGTACTATTTTGATTTAAATTCTGGCAAGATGCTTACTGATCTGGAACCCATTATTGGAAACTCGGGGCCATTTTTTATCAGCATCAACAAGCAGATGAACTGTATGACAGTCTTTGCAAAGGACGGCGCCAACGGATTCATTATTCCGGTAAAGTCATTCCTTACCTCTACAGGTCCGGATACTCCACTTGGAACATTCCAGACACCGGTGAAATACCGCTGGCGGGATATGGATCACGGTATCTTTACCCAATATGCGACCCGCATCTGGAAGGGCTTTTTAATCCACTCCATTCTTTACAGCCGCCCGGATAAGATGACTCTCGATCCCTCTACATATAATTATTTAAGCATTGCCGAATCAGCGGGCTGTATCCGTCTCCTCTCGGGAGATGCCAAATGGATCTATGATCATTGTGCCCTTGGAACTACGGTGACCATTTACGAATCTCCTGTTCCTGGACCATATGAACGACCTGCCATTGAGCAGATCATACCGGATACACAGACCTGGGATCCCACTGATCCAAACATGTAACAGCAGTGTAAAATTTAACCTTTACTTCCGGTAAATGATTTTCGAAGGAAACCATACAGACCGGGAGTCCGGTATTGAAACTGAATAAAGAACCTGGTCATAGGCGTAAGTTCCTTATAATACTTTCGGTATGCAGGATTTAATATCTCCTTAAAATCCCTGGTATTGACCTTCGTCTGGTAATAGGTTCGTTTAGAAGCACTTATGGCGGCCGCCTTAAAACGGCCGCCTGTTGCTTTGTCAAATTCTTTATAAACCTGTCTCATACGCTCATAATAGGCCTGCTGCTTTGCGGCGTAATTTCCTTTTTTCCCCTCAGCCGTCCAGGAACCGGAGACTCCAACCCGGTATACACTCATGGGTTCATCCATATAATAACCATAACCGTTTTCAGCTGCCATCAGCTGCAAAGGGGTATCTCCGACCGGACAATCCGTATAGTAATCAGGAAGCTCTTTTACAAGTCTTGCAGGAAATGCCATGGATGACATGGCATACCCGGAAGTTTTATCTATGATCTCTTCTGGCGTCAGTACTGTGCTTTTCCGGTATGGTCTCATCTGGCTCTCAGTCACTGCTTTTCCCATCAATTGAATCTTCGCACTGTGGATGCAAAGGGTGCAGTCTGGATGAGACTCCATATAGTCTACCTGCTTTTGAAGCTTATCCGGCGAATCAAAGTAATCATCCCCATCACACATAAATATATATTTTCCTCTTGCACGAGGGAAATTAAACGCACCGCTTATGTTATCAATGCCCTGGGAATACTGATTCTCTGTCTGAATCAGAGGCCGGATCTTATCCGGATACTTTGCTGCATATTCTCTGATGATATCCCCTGTCCCATCCGTGGAGGCATCATCATGAACCAGAATCTCATACTCAAAGTCCGTCTTCTGCATCAGAAAGCTGTCAAGAGCCTGGCGGATGAAGGCACCATGGTTATAGGTGACACAGTTAATGCTGGCCATGATTTCGCTATTTGATCCGTCTTTCATTTTTTAATTCCTTCCTTATCAAGCACCTTCGTTACGTATTCCTCGTATTTTCTTGCAATATACATTTCCTTAACAGGACCGGAAGGCAAAATATCCTCTCCCTGAAAGCACCTCACATGATTTAAGACGCAGTCATATCCCCCCATACAGGAGAATTCCACGCCGCCTGAAAAACGTGGGTTGCATTCCAGCATAGAAAAGGTTCCATCTTCCCCTTCAATAAATTCAAAATTAACACATCCCTGAATTCCCAAGGCACTGGCTGCCTCTTTGCATACTGTCTCCAGAGCCGGATTTGAAAAGACCAGAACAGATGTGCCTGCACCATTGGGTGTCCGAAGCAATTCCTTACGGCAGACTGCTGCTGATCGCCCTGTGTCCGCCTGATGCACTACATCTACTGTAATAATACTTCCCTTAAAATAGGACTGAACCACGTAATCATCTGCTTCAACTCCAGCAAGAAACCGCTCCATTTCTTCCTGATTTTGAATATAGGAAAGCCCCTGGCTGCTTCTCCCATTATATGGCTTTACAACTGCCGGATAGGAAATGGAATCAGAAGAAATACCAGCCAGCATTCTGGTCGGTATCATATTTCCAATCCCTCTTTCAGAAAGAAACTCATAAAGTTTCATCTTATCTCTGCAAACTGTTATGGTATCTTCCGGGGACAGACATAACGTCACTCCTGCTTCCTTTACTTTGTTTCTGTGACGGTTCCATACATCTACTTCTGCATCGGTTAAAACGATCAGTCCGTCAGCCCCTTCCTTTTTGCAGACAGACAGAATTTCCTCTACGTACTGCTCTTCCTGTGTTGCAAGAGGAACCTGATAAAAAGCAGAAACACTAGAAGAATCAGCAATCCATTCTGCTGGATAGATATCGCAGCCAATCACCTTAATCCCCATGTTTTTTAAATTTTTAATTACAATGTCAGCGGAAAATGATCCGATTGCGGTTACAACTGCAGCTTTCATACGCTCTGTTTCCCTTTCTTTGCGGCACTTAAAATTATCTCGCATATCCTGTCCACATCTTCAAGAGGCAGATCTGCATAAAGGGGCAGGGTAAGAACACTGTCTGCTGCCCGTCTGGCATTTGGAAGCTCAAGATCCGAAAAACGCTCCCTGTAACATTCAAAATCCGTAATCAGAGGATAGAAATATTTTCTGGCAAAGATATTATGGGAAGCGAGAAGATCATATACCTGATTTCTGGTCAGTTCAAACCCATCAAACGATACAGGAAAGTATGCATAATTCTGACTGATTCCATGCTTTATGGCATTAAGACGAATTCCGGGAACTCCCTGTAAATGCTCGCGATAGCGCTCTGTAACCAGCCTTCGCTTTTCTATGTTTTCCTCTACATGACGCAGATTGCAAATTCCCATGGCAGCCTGAAATTCATTCATCTTTGCGTTTCCGCCAATGTATTCCACGGATTCTTTTCCGGTTATTCCAAAGTTTTTTAAATAATTAAGTAGAATTTCCAGGGATGGATCCTTAAAAGTAACTGCTCCGCCCTCTATGGTATTATATACTTTGGTAGCGTGAAAGCTGAACATGGACACATCTCCGTAGGTTCCGATTCCACGATGATTCACCTCTACTCCAAATGCATGTGCTGCATCATAAATCACCTTTAAGTTGTGTTTTTTAGCTATGGACTCGATTTTATCCACATCGCAGACATTGCCATATACATGCACCGGAAGAATAGCTGTTGTTTTATCTGTAATCAGCGCTTCAATCTGGTCTGCATCTATGGTGTAATCGTCCTCTCTGATATCACAGAATACTGGCGTGAGATTATTTCTAACAATCGCATGGGTGGTGGAAGCAAATGAAAAAGGGGTGGTAATCACCTCTCCGGTCAGGTTCATCGCCTGCAGCGCCATCTCAAGAGCCATATGTCCGTTCACAAACAGCAGAAGATTTTCCGCTTTTAAATATTCCTTCAGCTGATCCTTCAATCTGTCGTGAAATTCTCCCATATTAGTCATCCAGGCAGTTTCCCAGATCGGTTTGATCTCAGCAATAAATTCTTCGTAGGAAGGCATGGAAGCCCTCGTTACCAGTATTTCTTTTTCATTTGGTATCATTCTACCATTCTCCTCATTTCCCATGTACTGCTTTGTTAAATAGAAAACATCTGACCAAGCGTTCTGACAGGGGTACTTTTAAACAATTTGTATTTTAAAATAGTCTTTATTTTTCCTGCTCTGCTTTTGCAGCAAAGGGTTAT
Source organism: Hungatella sp. (assembly GCA_009712635.1). Taxonomy (GTDB): domain Bacteria; phylum Bacillota; class Clostridia; order Lachnospirales; family Lachnospiraceae; genus Lacrimispora. Next base: position 163,866 of record WASS01000007.1, read on the forward strand.
AAATTCTTCAAACAACTCTCTCTGAGAGGGAGTCATGGATTGTCTGTAAATAGAAAGAAAGGATTTTGCCTGCTCAAACAGGAGACGATAATTTTCCCGTACTTTCTCCTGTCTGCCCATTCTCTCGGACAGCTGTTTCATACCGCTTTTTGCACCTACCTGATTGTTACCATGCTGCCGGTAGCGAACCAGCGGACGGTCAATATAGGAAATTTTTCCAAAACAGCTTGCTACAAGACCGAGCCACCAGTCATGCATGACACAGATATCCGGAATTTGCTCCGTCAGATTTTTTAAGGGCCGGTTAATCATCATGGTATTGCCAGTGATATTATTCTCCACCAGATAGTGGCTGGTGCGGTTATCATTAACTCCGATCTTCTGGTATCTTGCCATAGAAGGGTAAAATACCGTTCCTTCCTGATCTGTAACAGACAAATCCGAATGGATCAGAATAGGCATATCCTTTCCCCATATCTTTTCCATTTTCTTCATCTCTCTTAAGGTTACCTCTACTTTATCCGGCAGCCAGATATCATCCTGATCACAAAACATCAGGTACTCATCAGAAGCGGATTTTAAAAGCCGGAAAAAATTGTCCCTGGCACTTCCTGACGGTTTTAAACTCTTTAAGCTTTTTATCCGGTCAGGAAACCTGCCCTCATATTCTGAGATGATTTCGGGAGTACTGTCCGAGGAACCGTCATCGGAAATTAAAATGGTAAATTCCTGATTGGTCTGTCCCAAAAGTGATTCCATCTGATCTCTTAGATATCTCTCTCCGTTCCAGGCAGCCAAAAGTACTGTTATCATTCTATCCCCTCTTTCCATGTCATTTACCATGACATTCCCAGAATCTTTGTTAAAAACCAGATCTCAAACATGAGAAAATCCAGGAATACTTTTGCAGCAAATTCCTGAAATCGGTTTATTTTCAAATATTTTTTATAGTAATGAAGTTTACTTTTATGAAGCAGCGCCTGTTTTTTCAGGATGGAGCTAACGGATTTGTCAATGGAGACGGAATGAAGATGGAGATAAGTCCGGTCAAGAAGAATGAGTGTACGATACCCCTTTTTCTTCAACTGATATCCAAGAATCTTTTCTTCATAATAAAGAAATACTTCCTCATCATAAAGGCCGCATGCCATCATTGCCTTTACGTCAGCCAGCAAAAGAGAGCCCGGAACTGCATCCGCCCACGCACAGCGTTCCGTTGCCACAGGTGTTGTCAGATAAAATGACCGTTTCCCCGGTTCATCCGTGAGCCACCGTTTCAATAACCGTCGTGTAACCAGCCCCGTATCAAGCAAATCCGCAAACACACCGGTAAGTTTCCAGCCCATCAGTCCTTCCCTGCCCCTTTGATCCACCGGAACGGCAGCAGTGACTGCAATGCGTTCATCCGTCAGAAATACGTCCTTCATGGCAGCAATCGTCTCCTCTGTAACCATGACATCGGGATTTGCGATTAACACATGGGTGGCGCCAAGTTCCCTGTAAGCATAACGGATTCCCAGATTATTTCCATAACCATAACCACCGTTTTTTAAGGAGCCGATCACGTGTACCCGGCCGCCATCCAAATCCTTTAATCTGGCGGCCGAATTATCTGTGGAATGATTATCCACCACAACTATGGAATCAAGAGAAGAATAAGCTTTCAACCCCTGAACCAGCTTTATTGTAGTATCAGCATCATTGTAGTTTAAAATGATACAACTTACATTCATACCTGCTCCTTTTAAGATCCTTTTCTGGAATTTACAAGCTTCATTCCAAAACGGCGGCTGATAAAATCACGAAACGGAGGGCACAGATAGGTGCCGTAATTCATAAGATGATAAGCTGCCATATAAAACCGGTTTCCTTTTTCCTTTGGAGTTCCTGCCCATGGGGTTTTCGCCAGATACTTGTCGTAGGCTCTGCGGTAGTGATTTAAATTTCCTTCCTTCCAGGGTCTCTCGTCCCCCATGAAATGAAGGATCGCTGGATGTCTGCCAGCTTCCCGGAAGCCGTTTTCCGTAATGAGTGCGTACACCGGAGACAGTCGGACTAAATGTCTGTAATGGAAATACCGGTAGTTGGTAAAATAATTATAACGGGGTGAAAGTGGTCTGATTCTGCCCTTTAAACTTCCATTAATGGTATCCTGATCTCCCGCAAACAGTTTCCCTCCCCTGGACCGGTAAAAATCAAGAAGCTTCTTCTGAACATTCTCTTCTCTCCACCGGTTTAAATCAATTAAAAGCACCCCTGAATTAAAATAGGGTTCTTCCGGTCTTAATCCGATCTCTTCTTTAATACAAGGATAAATGGTTGGCTCCATGACAGCGCCTAACAGGAACGGACCCAGATCAGCCTTCCATAATTTCTCCAAAGAAGACAATATCACGGTATCGCAGTCCAGATAAAGTACCCGTTCCACATGTTCAGGGAGCACATCTCCTAAAAACAAGCGGGCCATAATGCTTAAATCAAATCCTCCTGTGTCTACCTCATGGGAAAACCGTTCCTTTAAATTCCCCAGTTCAATCACAGAAAGCTCACGATCAAATTCCTGTGCGATCCCGCATAAGCGGTCTTTTGATTCCCTTGACAACCCCATGGATAAAACCCAGACATCAAGCGTTTCAATCTTTTGATTCCGATCAAGAAGAGAGTAGAGAGAAACAGCAAGGTGTCTGGCAAACTTATCGTTGGAAGCGTAAACTATATTCATAATATCCTCCCCGCATACCAATTTTATCGTTGTATTGTACTATATCTGATTAGAAAAGTAAACAGCCGGCGGCTAGGGGAGGAGACCCAGTTCTGTCTCAGCCATTTTAAAAGCAGACTCAATGACTTTGTCCATATCGTAATATTTATATTCTGCCAGTCTGCCTCCAAAAATAACCCGATCCTCATTTTGGGCAAGTTTTTCATATGCCTGATACAAGTTCTGATTGGTCTCATCATTGACTGGATAATAAGGTTCCATACCCTCACTCCAGTCGACGGGATATTCTCTGGTTATAACCGTCTTATCCTGGGTTCCGAACTCAAAATGTTTATGCTCAATAATCCTGGTAAAGGGAGTTTCACGGTGTGTATAGTTTACAACTGCAACACCCTGGTAATTGTCTGTATTAAGGGTTTCTGTATCAAACTTCAGACTGCGGTATTCCAGTTTACCAAACTGGTATCCGTAGAAAGCATCGATCATTCCGGTGTATATGATTTTCTCTCCCAGACTGTCATATTGCTCCCTATTATCTAAATAATCAACAGAAAGCTCTACATCACAACCTTCAAAGAGCTTGTCTGTAATAACGTTATAACCGCCGATGGGAATGCCCTGATATAAGTCATTGAAATAATTATTGTCATAGGTAAACCGTACAGGGAGACGTTTAATAATAAAGGCCGGAAGCTCCCTGCAGTCTCTGCCCCACTGCTTTTCCGTATAGCCCTTTACCAGTTTTTCGTAGATATCTGTACCTACCAGGCTGATTGCCTGTTCTTCCAGATTCTTGGGCTCACTGGTAATCACCTGTCTTTGCTCATGAATCTTTGCTTTTGCCTGTTCAGGAGTTGACACCCCCCACATCTTACTGAACGTATTCATATTAAAGGGCAGGTTGTACATCTCTCCTAAATAATTGGCTACGGGACTATTGGTATACCGGTTAAACTCTGCCAGCTCATTGACAAACTGCCAGACCTTACGGTTGCTTGTATGGAAAATATGAGCACCATACCGGTGTACATGGATTCCTTCTGTCTCTTCGCAATACAAATTGCCTCCTAAATGTTCCCTTTTCTCAAGGACCAGGCATTTCTTTCCCTGTTTCCTGGCGAGATAGGCAAATACGCCGGAATAGAGACCACCTCCGACAAGCACATAATCATATTTCTTCATCTTTACTCTCCTGACGTTTTATAAACTGAATTAATTATACTAGAGTCTATCCGAAAAGTAAACGCCGGTTCTGTTTGTGGAATTGTTAATAATGATTGTTTGATTAAATCATTGGGTATATAATTATTTTCAATACAAGAGGAGGCAATCGTAAAACTACTATGAGCGAAAAAAATGATATCAAAACAACGATTCAGATTATGGAAGCTGATATTACCAGAGATGAGTCTCTGTCACTGCTGCACGAATTATCCGTAAGTCTGAATCACATAACCGGAAACAGTGGCGAATCCTCATTTTCAATCAATGACATGGAAGATGAAAAATCTGTTTTTGTCATAGCAAGAAGTGGAAGTAAGGCTGCAGGCTGCGGTGCAATACGCCGAATAGACGATTCCACTGGGGAATTGAAACGGATGTATGCAAAAGAACAGGGTCTTGGTGTTGGCACTTCTATCTTAAATTTCCTTGAAAATAAGGCACTGGAATTTGGATACAGCAGACTGATCTGCGAAACCAGAAAAATCAACGCAGGCGCATGCAGCTTCTACATTAGAAACGGCTTTCACATCATCCCAAACTATGGGAAATATCAGGGGCGGGATGAAGCTGTTTGTTTTGAAAAAAGAATCAGATAACTAAAAGGGATCCTGCCTCAAAAAAGACTGGATCCCTTTCATTATCTGATATTAATAAAATAACCGGTTTACCGCACTAAAGATACCCCGAATAGACGCTCTGGTAATGTTGGAACTGATTCCCACACCATAAGTAGCCTTTCCGGTCTTTACATCAAGCAAATGGATGTATGATGCAGCCTGTGCCCCTGATCCGGAAGCAAGTGCGTGCTCGTAGTAATCCAGCACCCGGATTTCAATACCAAGCTCCTTCTCCAGACCCTTTTGAACAGCATCGATAGGTCCGTTACCCACACCCTCGAATACTTTCTCCACACCATGGTCTGTGTAGCGGACTTTGGCAAGGGTTGAGAACTCCACATCTTCCTCTGCCTCTGTAATCTGGCTCTTTCTGAAATGAATGGGTTCCTTCCGTTCGGTATAGCAGCTTTTGAATTCTTCCAGAATCTGCTCTGGAGCAACCTCACCCTGCTTTTCGGAAATTGCCTGAATCACATCGGCGAACTCTTTGTGCATACCCTTTGGAAGCTTGAATCCATAGAAGGTATCCATGACAAATGCTACGCCGCCCTTGCCGGACTGGCTGTTGATTCTGACAATCGGCTCATACTGTCTGCCAATATCGGAAGGATCGATTGGAAGGTAAGGAACCTCCCAGAATGGATTCTTCTTCTCATGCATCGCCTGCATGCCTTTGTTAATGGCATCCTGATGAGATCCGGAAAATGCAGTAAAAACGAGTTTTCCTGCATAAGGGTGTCTGGGTTCCACTTCCATCTTGGTACAGCGTTCGTAAACATCCACGATTTCACGGATATTTTCAAGATGAAGCTCCGGATTGATGCCCTGAGAAAACATATTATAGGCAACTGTTAAAATATCCACGTTACCGGTACGTTCTCCATTCCCAAGCAGAGTTCCTTCCACACGGTCAGCTCCTGCAAGAAGAGCCAGCTCAGTGGCTGCAATCCCTGTTCCTCTGTCATTGTGAGGATGGACACTTAAAATAATGCTGTCACGGTTTTTGAACCGGAAATTCATCCATTCAATCTGATCCGCATATACGTTGGGAGTTGTCATCTCCACAGTGGAAGGAAGATTGAAAATAATCTTCTTTTCCGGAGTGGCTTCCCAGGTTTCCTGCACAGCTGTACAGATATCAAGTGCAAATTGAAGTTCAGTTCCGGTAAAGCTTTCAGGAGAATATTCAAGCATAACTTCTCCCTTAAAATCCTGCATATACTGTTTCACCCACTGGGTTCCCTGTATAGCGATCTCCTTGATCTCATCCATCTCTTTGCGGAAGACCACATTACGCTGTAATGTAGATGTGGAATTGTAGATATGAACGATTGACTTCTTAACTCCCTCTAAGGCTTCAAATGTCCTCTTAATCAAATGCTCTCTGCACTGAACCAGAACCTGAATCACCACGTCATCAGGAATCAGTTTCCGTTCCACAAGCTGTCTTAAGAAATCAAACTCAATCTGGGAAGCAGCAGGAAATCCCACTTCAATCTCCTTAAAACCAAGTTTAATCAGAAGGTTAAACATCTCAATCTTTTCTTCTACTACCATGGGCTCAATAAGAGCCTGGTTTCCATCTCTCAAATCCACACTGCACCAAATCGGCGCTTTCTTAATCTCCCTGCACGGCCATTGTCTTTCCGGATAATCTACTACCGGTACCCGCTTATATCTTTCATAATTCAACATGTCTGATCTCCTCCATATTCCTTTTTTGTCTGTATTTTCTTCATAAAAAAATCAGTTCAGGCTTTGGAGTCGATAAATCACGCTGTATTTTTTGACAATGAACAACGTGGGTTTTAAAGGTCTAACCCCATCTGTCATCATTCCTTTGCAATAAAATCACATGCCGTGCTCTGACAAACCACCACGGTAAAGTGTTATGCTATTATAGCACGAGTAAAAATGACTTACAACAAAAATTTTAAAAACCATAGAATCTTTTACCTGCTCATCTGTAAAAGCTTGGTCTTTAATTCCCCTTCCATACGGGCTAGTTCTACTTCTGCTTCTTTTCGTTTTTGTCTTCCCTCTGCCTGAATCCGTACCACTTCATCAAGGGTTGTAATCAGGGACTCATTGGTCTTTTTCAGGGTTTCCATGTCAACGATTCCACGCTCCGACTCTTTTGCCGTCTCAATGGTTGCAGTTTTTAACACCTCTGCATTCTTTCGAAGCAGCTCGTTGGTCATATCGGTCACTTCTCTTTGTGCCTTTGCTGCCTGCTCGGAATGATTGATTCCGATGGCAAGAACCATCTGGCTCTTCCAGAGAGGAATGGTGTTGACAAGGGTGGACTGAATCTTCTCTGTCATTAAAGTATCATTATTTTGAACCAGTCTGATCTGGGGCGCCATCTGAATGGAAATCATACGGGTGAGCTCCAGGTCATGAATCTTCTTTTCAAAACGTCCGCACATGGCTGACAAATCATTGGCTGCCTGGGCATCCTCCGGAAGACCGCTTCTTGCCGCACGATCCATTAAAAGAGGGAGTTCTTCCTGCTGAACTTTTACAAGCTTTCTCTTTCCTGCCAGGATATACATGGTCAGTTCCTTAAAATATGTGGTGTTTAATTCATACATTTTATCCAGAAGGGCAATGTCCTTTAAAAGCTGAATCTGATGATTCTGAAGGATCTTGCAGATCTGGTTCACATTGCTCTCCGCTGATGCATACTTTGCTTTCATGTTATCAAGGCGGTTAGCACTCTTTTTAAAGAAACCGAAGAAGCCTTTTTCCTCTCCTTCTGTTTCAAAGCTTTTTAACTCTGTCACCACATTGGTGAGCATCTGGCCCACTTCACCCAGATCCTTTGATTTTACATTATCAAGGGCTGACTCAGAAAAATCAGCAATCTTTTTTTGCGCTCCTGCGCCGTACTGAAGAACCATATTAGAATCTTTTAAATTTATTTTATCAGCGAAATCAGAAACCAGACGTTCTTCCTCCGGTGTAAGCTCTGGAACAGGTACAGGTTCAGATACAGGTACTGCCTCGGTCAGTGCATGTCCCTCTTTCACACCTTCTGTCTGATCAAATGGTGTAAGAGTCAGCTGCGGTGCTTCATTTATCATCTCTTCCAAATCTTTGCTCATTCTTTATTTCCTCCTGTAAAATCACTTTCGGCCCATCCATTCTTCTTTAACATTGTCTGGAGTACCGATGCATCCGTGGTAATGTCCATAGCCGTATCCTGGTACAGATCATCAAGCAGCCGTTCAAAAGCCAGATTGATGGTATCGAGAGTTCCTTCAATTTCTTTTTTTGCATTGATAATATTATTGCCTTCTATGCCTGTGCTGTCAAAATCCCGGTAAGCATTCACCAGCTTTACCGTTGTAGGGAGGTAGTAATCCATAAACTGCTCCATCTCTCCCATTTGATCCGGATGTTTTAAAACAGTATCAAAAATTCTCTGTATTACATCCTCCAGCATGGATATTTTTCGGGAAATCACTTCGCCCGGTATGGCGTCATTGGCTTCTTTTAATGTTCTTAGGTAATCTCTTCCCTGAGTCATCATTTCCTGTAACGCCTGATTTTCCTGAGTTTCATTGTCTGATATCTGTCTCAGTTCTTCCTCTTTTTCCCGCTCCTTTAACGCTTTCTGGCACTCCAGATACTGGTTATATGTGGCTTCGCTTAAAATCAGGCAGGTTTTCTGCTCGTCTAAGTGTGCCTGAGGGAAAATACCCAGTCTCATCATTTTCTCCACGTCTTTCAATACATATTCCCGTGATTTGCCAATACTTGCAGCCAGTTCCTCCAAATTACAATACATTCTTTTTTCGGACTGTTTTGCATAGATTCTGGCTCTTTTTAATCTTCCATTTATGGCGATGCCGGAAAAAAGCATGCAGCCGGAAACAATTCCTGCTACCAGTAGAAAGGTAAACGCACCGGCTGCCGCCCACGCGACAGGTTTTAAAATCATGGAAGCAAAAAGAGAGATCAGAATCCCGATCAGATCAATCCCAAGAAAAAGACTTCCAAAAATGGTTAAAAGTACTCCGCCCACACGCCCCTGCTGGTTAATTTTAATCTCCTGTTTCCCTGCTCCGGCTAATGAACTGCCTGTACGCTCTTTTACCGTGCGGCTGGTCTGAAACGCCCGGTATCCCGGCTCGTCATCTACCGTCTTCTCCACCTCACCAGTTTCGCCCCTGCTATCCCGTACCGGCGGCTGCGTCCAGCTTTTCGTTCCTTTTGCCAGCTGATTTTTTGCTTCATCCAGCGCAAAATTTACGGAATCGGATATGATTCGGTTCAGCTGGTTAAAATCTCTGGAATCAATGGCGCTTTGCACCGTACTGCGGATTTGTTCTCCTAAGTTAGATTTATCTTTTTTATCCATATTTCCGATCTCCCAAAATAAATTTGCAGATAAATACAATGATATCATGAATTGTCTTCATTTACAATGAGACGCCGTTATTAAAACTGAAAAAGTCATTGAAAAACCGGCTGTTATCTTCGGCTTTCAATGACTTTCTTTTACAATCAGGAAATGACGTGACCTCTTGATTTCATAACATCAATTACCTGCTCTACATACTGCTCACAGGTTTTTAAATCAGCTGCTTCTACCATGACTCGAACCACCGGCTCTGTACCTGACTGGCGCAGAAGAATTCTTCCGCTGTCTCCAAGGCTTTGTGCCACTTTCTCCACTTCCGCTTTTACCGCTTCGTCATCCTGAGCCGCTGTCTTGTCGTGAACCCGTACATTCTTTAATACCTGTGGAAAGATCTGAAACTCAGAAACCAGCTTTCCAAGGCTTTCTTTCTTTTCCAGAATTACTTCCATTACCTTTAACGAGGTCAGGATTCCATCTCCGGTTGTTGCATGCTTACTGAATATGATATGTCCTGACTGTTCGCCGCCCAGACAGTTTCCATTGGTTACCATGTTCTCATAAACATATTTGTCACCGACTGCTGTTTTTTCGTACTCAATCCCTTCCCGGTCCAAAGCTTTATATAACCCGAAATTGGACATCACAGTAGTTACCACTTTGTTATTCTTAAGCAGCCCCTGTTCTTTCATATATTTACCGCAGATGTATAAGATGCCGTCTCCATCAACCACATTCCCGTTCTCATCAACGGCCAGACAGCGGTCTGCATCTCCATCATAAGCGAAGCCTACATCGGCTCCTACTTCCTTCACAAACTTCACCAGCTGTCCCATATGGGTGGAACCGCAGCCCGTATTAATATTCAGACCGTTTGGCTCATTACTGATTACATGAGTCTCCGCACCAAGTGCATCAAATACATTCTTTGCTATGGCGGAGGCGCTTCCGTTGGCACAGTCCAGTGCTACTTTTTTATTTTTAAAGGATCTGGTTGCCGTAGAGATCAGATATCCAATATAACGGTTTCTTCCTGCTGCAAAATCGACTGTTCTGCCGATCTTATCCTGTGTAGCAAATGGCAGTTCTCCCATCTCTCCGTCTAAATATTTCTCGATCTCCGTGATGACAGATTCTTCTAACTTCTCTCCCTTTTCATTAATCACTTTAATACCGTTATCGTAGTATGGATTATGGCTTGCAGAGATCATGATTCCGCAGGAAAATCCTTCTGTACGGACAACATAGGATACGCTGGGGGTGGTGGTGACATGAAGCAGATAGGCATCGGCTCCTGATGCGGTAAGACCTGCCACAAGAGAATACTCAAACATATAGCTGCTGCGTCTTGTGTCTTTTCCAATAACGATCCTGCATACCTCAGCCGGTTTTTTCTGTCCATAGTACCAGCCTAAAAAGCGGCCTACCTTAAACGCATCCTCAACAGTCAGCGTAACATTTGCTTCTCCTCTAAAACCATCTGTTCCAAAATATTTACCCATTTTATTATTCTCCTTTATAAATCTGCGGTGATAAAAAGTGATATGTACAATACCACATTTCTGCCCTTTCTAAATTAAGGGACTAATGTTGCATATAGAATGGTTCTTGCATCATCAAATTCATAGCTGCAGGTAACAAATGACCACAGAGTTTTAACCGGCTCTTGGGGTGCCTGATAAAACATGCCGTTTTTTGTCATCTCATCTACATACAGGGAAAAGCTCTCATCTGATTCAAATTTTGTTTTTCTGCGTATTCCGCCTGGGTCCGTATAAAGCACAGTGACCGGCCGCAAACGGAATTCCTGCTGCGGTGTATAGATCACAATATCCTGATGGGCACGATAAAAAGATTCCTCTTTATACTTTATGATATCTTTAAACATGGAACCATCTTTCATATGATGCCCATAAATTATGTTATGCTTTCCGGAAAAATCAGGTTCACTGTCACAGTCAAGAAATATGGTCCCTGACGGATTCTTTTTTCCATCAAAATCCGTATCCAGGTAAGTATCATTGTTGTCCGTGTGGACGATGGGGTAATCAATGTTCGTATCAGCAATGCGGATCCAGCCAACAATATCCGGATTAATCTTTTTTAGTTCATCAAAAGAAATAGGAGATACGTAAGGTTCTTCTTTCTCTTTCTGTGTTTCCGACGGGGCAGTCACGCTCTCTTCTGGTTCCTTTGCCAGCTCAGCCAGGCTTTCATACAGGTTGTCAGAATACTGCCTGTCACGATAATCAAAGTAAAGCACTCCGGCTCCCACAGCCAGAAGCAGAAATGCAAGTATAAGAATTCCTGTCGACAGTTTTTTTCTGTTCATAGCAATCTCCTGCTTTCTTTTTCATATTCTTCTGCTTTAGTATAGCTTATTTTAATAAAAATCTCAATCTTTTATAAGCTGCGCTAGACTTTTAACGTTTTTTTCTATATACTAAGGAAAGAAAATGTTACTTTGGAGAAAATTATGAAAAATCAAGAGACGATCATTTATGTGAACATGCTGGGTGGATTCTCCGTTACAATCGGAGACAAATTAATTGTTGATCAGAATAATCAGGCTAAAAAACCATGGAGTCTTTTGGAATATTTAATCACTTTTCGTGGCAGGGATATTCCCGTTGATGAATTAATCGATCTGTTTTGGAAGGATGAAGCCAGCAATAATCCTGCCGGCGCTTTAAAGACGCTGATGTTTCGCGTTCGTAAGCTTCTTGAGCCACTTGGGTATCCCACTCAGGAACTGGTATTTCAAAACAGAAAGGCATATGGCTGGACAAGGGATCTTACCACCGTATGCGACACGGACAAGTTCGAAGAGCTTTGTCTGCAGGCTGATAGCAAGGAATTTCCGGAAGAGACCCGCCTGAAACTGTCAATGGAGGCATTTAACCTTTACAAAGGAAACTTTCTCCCAAAATCCGAATGGGAATCCTGGGTAATCCCGATTCACACCTATTATCATACCCTATATCAGAAATTAGTAAAAAAGATCCTGGTAATGTTAGATGACAGAAAGGATTATCCTACGATGATAGATGTCTGCCAGCAGACAATCTCCATCGATCCTTACGGTGAGGAGGCACATTACTATCTGATCTATGCTCTGTACCAGAGCGGCAACCAGATGATGTCCCTGGAGCATTACAAACGGGTAAACGACATGTTCTACAACGAGTTTGCCATCACTCCATCTATCCGCTTTAAAGAGCTGTATAAAATGATCAGCGATAAAAAGCATGGAATCACCATGGATTTAAGCACCATCAGAGAGATTCTTTTAGAGGGTGGAACTAATAAGGGAGCATTTTGCTGTGAGCCTTCCGTATTCCGGGATATCTACCAGCTGGAGGCCAGAGCCATTGAGCGAACCGGCGATTCCATCTTTTTATGCCTGCTAACCATCAGCAATTTAAAGGGTGAGTTATTAAAGCCGGCGGTACAGACCCGTGCCATGGATGAACTGGGTAGTTCTATCCGCAACTCTCTTCGCAGAGGAGACGTTTACAGCCGTTACAGCGTAAGCCAGTATCTGATGCTTCTTCCTACTGCAACCTATGAAAACGGAGAGATGGTTTTAAAGCGGATCATTCAGAATTTTAAAAAGGAATATTCCAGAAAAGATCTGTCCATTACTTATTCTTTGCAAAGTGTTCTGCCGTTTTAAATGAGGTTCTACCACTCTTATTAATACCTACAACAGGAGGACTATGATGTTACAGGAAGATTTTATTACACTGACGCTTCAAAAACAAAAAAACATTGCACTGATTGCCCATGATAATGAAAAACGTTCATTAATTGAATGGTGCACCGAACACAGGGAAATCTTAAAAAATCACACTCTGTGCGGTACCGGCACCACTGCCCGTATGATTACAGATCAGACAGGTCTTCCGGTAAAAGGCTATAACAGTGGTCCTTTGGGCGGAGACCAGCAGATCGGTGCAAAGATTGTAGAGGGAAGGATTGATCTGATTATCTTCTTTTCTGATCCTCTGACTGCACAGCCTCATGACCCTGACGTAAAGGCACTGCTTCGTATTGCCCAGGTTTATGATATTCCCATTGCTAACACCCGTGCAACTGCAGATTTTATTATTACCTCTCCTCTTATGGAGTCTACCTATGAGCATCAGGTAATTAATTTTAATAAGAATATCTCAGACAGAGCAAAAACTCTGTAATAATAATTAGTAATAAAAATGGAGATGCTGCTTTCCTAACGTTTTTGCAGCATCTCCATTTTTATTTATCTGTGATTATAATTTTTTCAGAGAATCTTTCCAACCCTCTGGCAAGTAATTTAGAGTATTCTCAATCATTTCTTTCAGCAGTACTTTTCCATCAGATTCCGATATTCTCCCCTCAACAAGCGGATCATGGAAAAAGGCATCAAAAGCCAGATCAAAATCACACTCCAGTGCGGCCTTTAATATTTTTTCGTGGTTCTCAACATGAGGTATGATGAGCTTAAGTATGTCAGGTTTTATATCTCCGGACATAATTGGCTGTATCGTACCCCGATAAAAAACAGCATTGGTTTCTACAACAGCAGTCCTTGGAAGATTGGGAATCTGACCAGCCGTATTTAATATATTGACATTACTGACCATGCGACCTAATCCACAGAGAGCTTTCATTAAATGAATCCCTTCCTCACCTGTAGGAGCTAAATCCAGTTCCTCCCCGCCGTTTGCCAGGAGAACCGCTTTTTGTTTTTTTTCTGCCTGACGCTCTTTCCTCCACTCAACAGTCGTTAATGCAAATTTCCAGTTATGTACCATCTGAGGATCTTTTAAATAACAATCTCCTGGCAAAAACTCGGCCAGATGACGGTCACCAGCAGCAGCAATGGTCCCATACTTCATAAATAGGTCCATTTTCACCCGATGGGCACAATTAAATGTTCCATTCATCCAGTTTCGGTCTGGGTCATGATAACCTTCCTCAAAATTCTTACTGATAAAGTCCTTGTAAACAGGAAATAAATCAACCCCACGGCAGGAAGCCCGATCAAACCATGTAAAATGATTGATTCCCTGAACATTGACAATCACCTCATCCCGGTCCACTCCAATGTCACCTGTCGCCTGCTCATAAAGCTTTGCCAGAATTTTCTGAGTTCCAAATACTTCATGACAACAGCCAAACGCTTTTATTTCCGGAAATGTATGATAAAGCGTTTTCATACAGAGTGTCATTGGGTTGGTGTAATTGATAACAATGGAATCAGGAGAGTATTTCTGAATTGCTTCTGCTATTTCAACAAACATTGGGATCGTTCTAAGTGCCCGGACAAGTCCTCCCGGCCCTGCAGTATCTCCGACAGACTGGTAGATTCCATATTTCTCAGGAAGGTGTACATCGGATTCCATTTCCTTGAACGTTCCGGGAAGAATGGAGATCAGGATAAAATCAGGTTTTTCCGATAGCAGCTCTTCTAACGAATATCTTACTTTAAATTTCCAGTTCTCGGTAGTATCGGGCCGTTTCATTAACTGCTCTCCGATCCTTTGGTTCTGCAAAGCCGCGTTACTATCTGTGTCATATAAGGATACTACACCGCTCATTTCTCTTTCTTTTGCTAAATCATTATAAAAGGTCCACGCCCATCCATGGCTGCCTCCTCCAATATACGCAATTCTTACATCACTGCACATTCCGTCTTTCACTTTCATATTAGACCTCCGTAATTTTTTCTTTGGCAGTTTTCTGTTTCATTTTTTCTTTGTCCCCGTGAAATTCCAGATAAGAGGAATCAGGATAGGAATACTCCCCCCGGTAATTGGAAGCGTTGTAAACAGGAAATTGAACCGGATGATACTGCTGATGACATGGATTATTCTCCTGTGTATAAATATAAAGCCATTGATAATCCCATACCACCAGTTCATCCCGCTCATCTCCGGTTAAGTCAATGGCCTCACAGCAAAGAGTGGGATGTCCGTCATCTGGAAACGTAACTGCCCTGATTCCCTGCCCGTTTAAAAGCCCGCCTTTCTCCTGATCTGCATTGGTGAGTATCAGCTCACTTCCATTTCCATCCCAGTTTACTGGTGCCAGTATATTTCCATTCATCTCATTCTGCATCTCCCAGATCTGGTTCCCATAGCAATCGTAAAGCAGCAAAACTCCTTGGTGTCCCCAGAAATTGGTCACTGCAAACTCCAGACCCTGCCGTTCCGGACAGTAATTGGCTACAGAAATACGCTGGGCATGGCCTATGTAATCCCTGGATACTATTTTCCCGTAAAAATCCCCGATGAAAAAGCCCTGGGTGCCTGATACACAGGCAAAATAACCATTATCATCTCCAGGTTTCCATTTTCCTGCTACAATTTCATCTGTGTGGTCTTCATCAATGGCATAACTCCAAAGCAGGCTTCCATCGCTGTCTAGTAAATGATAACCAGCTAACAGCTCATCTTTTCCATCTCCATCTATATCTACCGGAAGCGGACAATGTCCGGTATTTTTAAGACTCTTAAACTTCCACAACAAATTCAAATCCCCATCCAGCGCATAAAGCCTGCAATACCTGTCTTTGATCAGAATATCTGATGGCTTCTCCATACCTCTGAAATTACAGATCCTGATTCCATCGGGATTGATTCGCTCAAATGCATAGGTCTGATAAGGGACTCCAATGATTGTTGAATCATCGTCATCTGACAGGGGGGTTCTCACTGATTTTTTTACCGCTCCGGTCTCTCCATCTAAAATCTGTATCTGGAAATCCCAGCCTACAATAACCTCATCCTTTCCATCACCGTCGATATCATATACCTGAAAGGGCATGTCTGCAGAAACCTTCCCAAGAACTTGTGACTGTTGCGATGGTTCCCCTTTCTGCCATATAATCTCTCCATCCAGATTAATTGCTGTCAGGCAGCTGATAAAACCATAAGCATCCCGGCTGACCCTCTTTTGCATCTGTGCCAGTACAATGTGCCAGCTCTCATCTCCCGTCAAATGTCCAAACCGAATCTGCCTGCTGGTTCCGAAGTTTTTCAAATCGATTTTTTTATAAAGTTTCATTTTGGGATGCCGGCTCTGTTCTTTCATCTCCCTGATTCGATGCTGTTCTTTTTCCTGTTTAATCATATTATATGTATCTTCTGATGCGGTTACATAAAAGCAGTGAAATCTGGAAGGGCAGTCAGCTGTGATTCCAACTTTGCCTCCCCGCCTGATTCGTTTATCCACAACAGTCATAATTTCTGTACCATCAATATAAAATCCGGCTTTTTCACCATCACAGTCAACAGATAATTCATAGGTATGATCACTGTCATGCAAAAACCTGATTTCCTTTAAAATTACAACTTCTTCTTTGTGGCGGTAAGATACTACCGCCCTGTCTTTTTCTTCCAGGGAAAACACCAGAGTATCCATACTGTTATTTAAGGAAAATACCAGCCCTGCCATTCCTTTCTGAGACAATCTGCGAAGCTTTACTGATACACAATAATCCTTCCACCACTTCTCCCCCATTTCCAAAGTAGGAAACATCTTATGAGGATGGTTTTTTTCAATTCTCATGGACTCCATATAATGGACTCCATCAAGCTCAGTGATCAGCCAGGAGGCTCCCGTTCCGTTATAGGTATAGTTGCAGACCTGATCCAGCCAGTTCCCATGATACCCCTCCTGCTTAACATACTGGTACTCTCCCATGGCAGAGTGATCCCGGTCATATGGAAACTCTCCAATAGAAAAATCCTTAAACTCTTCTTTACACAAATAAATATCTTTCAAGACTCCCTCCTCTGCCGATATTCCATTGGGGTCATACCGGCATATTCTTTAAAAATTCTGGAAAAATGCTGGGTGCTTTTATATCCCAGACGTTCTGCAATCTCATACATTTTTAAATTCGTGGTGAGAAGTAAGTCAGAAGTTCTTTCCATCTTAAGTTTCTTATCATATTCTCCAAAAGTCATATTCATTTTTTCTTTAAAATACCGGCTTAAGTAAGCGGGATTCATCTGCATATAATCCGCAACATCAATCAGTGTATAATCCGTGTCAACATGTGACTGCATATACCTTGTCACCTGTTCGATCGAAGACATGGCGGTTTCTATTTTAAGGTTTCGTCCCTGATTTGTTGATTCCAGCCGTCTGATTGCCAGCTTTACTTTTTCAATTACTTCATTTTTAAGAATCGGTTTGGTAATATAAGCCATTACTCCAAGTTCCAGCGCTCTTTTTGCATAGTTAAAATCCTGATAAGCGGTAAAGATAATAAACTGGCAATGATTCAGCAGCGGATTTAATTTTCCAATTGCCGTAAGCCCATCCATGTAGGGCATGCGGATATCAACCAAAGCAATATCCGGCATACATTCCAATGCTTTTTTGTAGAATTCTTCTCCATCTCTGGCTACTGCAGCTACTTCTACGCCTAAAGCGTTCCAGTCAATGGTATTTTTAATTCCGTTTAAAACAATGGTTTCATCATCTGCTATGATCAGTCGGTACATTTAGCTCACCTCGTCCATTGGAATGCCGATTACAACAGTGGTTTCTTTTCCTTCCTGACTTTCAATTCCTATAAAAGCCCGCTCTCTATAACGATTGTGGAGCCGTGCAGTAATATTCACCAAGGCAAAATATTTGCTCCCATCTCCCTCGTAATTTTTCATTTCACACTGGATATCCTCCAGCAGACCGGCACTCATCCCGCATCCATCATCCCAGACTGAAATCTGTAACATTTCATTTTCAATTTCTGCACTCACTCTAATATGGCTGATTGCGTTTTTCCCCTTCAGTCCGTGCACAATGGAGTTTTCTACCAGCGGCTGCAGCAAAAGATTAGGGATGGAAAGAAATGCAACCTCTTCCGGAAAATCCACCTGAAACGAAAACACATCTCCAAAACGGATTTTTTGAATCTCTGCATAGTATTCCAGCTGCTTTTTATTATCTGCCAGCATGATATCCTGACTTCCATAATTCAATGCAGTCTTATAATAACCTGCGGTAGACTGAATTAATATTTCCAGATGTTCGTAATCCTTTTGTTCCATCATCCAGATCATATTATTAAATAGATTATATAAAAAATGTGGTTTAATCTGCATCTGCAGAAGACGGAACTTAAACTCATTCCTTCTTGTCCGTTCATTGGACAATTCTGTAATCATTTGCCGGAGTTTATCTGCCATGTGATTAAAATGCGCAAATATTTCCTTGAATAAATCTTTTCTTTCCTCATCTAAGCGGATATTAAAGTTCCCACTTTCAATTTCTTTAAAGCCATCCAGTAAAGTGGTAACCGGATAAAACATCTTTTTTTCTGATATTTCTACGATGCAGAAAAAAATAACTACAAAAAATAAAATAATAATCAGCATGGATAAAATGAGAGGCATACTGTTCTTCATCAATAGATTCTGGGGATAATAGTAATCAAATACCATCTGAGAATAGTCGGAAGCAACAGACAGATGTCTTAAATTATTTGTGTCTTCTGGTATATCAGAGAGAGGTTCCCCCTTGTAACTTAAATAAATTCCTTCCTCTTTCGTATTTTCCATGGGAATCAGCCGTTCCAGTTCGGAAAGTTCTACAGACATACAAAGTACACCGCATTTCTTACCGGTATATTTAGAATATACCGGTTTTATTAAGCTGATGTAATGACGGTTTCTGTTCTGAGATACCAGTCTCGGTTCGTTTCCCTCGTAGTGGATATCCCAGAAACTGTTCTCTTCTGATTGAAAATATGTTTGATATATCTCATTCTCTTCTGTTTTGAGTCCATAGAACACACCTTCATAAGAGGTGAGAAGGGTGGAATTATTATCCGTATAAAGATCTATTCGGTAAACTCCCGGAATTGTCATAGCATACTGGGTCAGCACTTCTGCACAATTTGCATAATCCAGATAATTTTTCACGATTCGGTTGGGTAGAAGCCTTTGAACTGCCGTGGAAATGGTCAGCATGTTGGCCCCGTCTTCAACCTCCTTCATGTAACGATTTACGTAATATTCTGTCTGATTTAAAACCCTTGCCCGTTCTGTCTCATCCAGTTTTCTTGCATTATAAGAATAATAAGCCAGATAAACCAGATTCATGATAACAGCTGCTGTAAATAATGTTAGAAAAAACCGAATATAAACCGGACGTATCCTCCATCTTATGCTCTTCATTTTATTCTCCCCGCTATAATCGTTTTAAAGGAACACCTTTAGATTATTATAACATGTAACCGGCAACTATCAGTTATATCCTTTTTACTTTTTAACGAAAAGAGAGAGAAAGGGAGCTGCTATAAACGAACAGCTCCCTGGGTATTTAATGACCATTTAATTCTTTAAGCATTGTATCCCCATCAACGCTGTTCCAAAAATTCTTATATGTCTTTAATCCCTCATCTATGGAAGTCGAAGAAAGAACAATCTGAGATACAACCTCCTTCCATGTATTGGTGATGGAAGCGGAAGTCTCATCATATAAAGAAGATATTCCCGATGGAATCATCTGCTTGTCCCCTTTTAGTTCCATCGCCATTTCAATCATATCTCTCTGGATTCTCAATACCTTCTGTGTTTTCTCATCCGGCTGGAATTTTAAAGTGGTAAAATCCTTAATAAAGGAATCTGTCAGATAGTTATACTTAATGGAATATCCGGAGTTAGCTGCCTTATCCGTTGGAACAGCGATCCCATCTTCAATGTTATAATGTTTTCCTTCTACCCCTGTATTATAGAAAGCTGCGTGAATTTCAGGATCAGTAACCAAAGCCTCAATGACACGAATCGCAGCTTCCGGATTCTTGCATTCAGATGATATACACCAGGCGGTCTGAATGGATTCATTTAACCCGCCGCCTTTTCCGTCTGGTCCTTTCAGCATGTAAATCGGCTGTACATCTGTAGCTTTACCGGCAAGCTCAGACTGAAGAATGTAGTTGGAATAATTCATCACATAGTCAATATCCGCCGCCGCTTTCCCGGTGTAAACATATTCACGCATGGTATTGTTCTCTGTTGTTATGAATTCCTGATCCATAACTCCGGTATCATAAAGCTCCTTTAAATAATTCAGAGCTTCTTTCATCTGGGGTTCCTGCATTCCATCCACATAAACGCCATCCGCATTTTTATAGATCCCTGCATAAGCTCCAAACGAATTCATAAAGAATTGGAAATTGTCAATCCACTTTGGAAAACTGAAGGGAATAATTCCGGTTCCTTTCAGTTTACCCATTTCTGTAATGAATTCTTCTGTAGTAGGAGTGTTACTCAGTTCAATTCCATATTGTTCCATAATATCTTTTCTTAAAAACAGTCCTTTTACTCTGGGATAGTAATATGGGATATCATAAACAGCACCATCGATTGCAAGGGCGTTGTAGTAATCCTGATCAATCTCAGATAACTTGACTGATGATTTGATCAGACTATCCAAAGGCATCACCTGCTCTCTTGCAACATAGTTGGGAAGTCTTGTGGTTGCCTGGGAAATTGCAAATATATCCGGAACATCCCCTCCGGCCATCATGGTCTCCAGCTTCTCGTTATAGCTACTGATTGGCGGAATTATCGCTTCCAATTCCACACCGGTATTTTCTTTCAACATATCAATTACCGATTGCTGAAGTTCCGGGTCTGTGCTCAGGCCAAAGGTATTATCCGGTGAGCAAATGGTTAATTTTACTTTTTCTGAGCTAATTGCTGCCGTTGTTGCTTCACCGGCTGAAGCTGTGCTTTCTGTTTTTGTCTCACCTCCCTTGTCCACAGTTTCCCTGCTGCCGGTTCCTGACTGACACCCTGCAGAGCTCAGTGCCACGGCCCCCGCCATGATTAATGCCAAGCCTCTTTTTTTCATGTTTCCTCCTCCTTAATTGTTGTGAGAAATTCTCTATCTATTCTTTCACGCCACCCAACATCAGTCCTGATACAAAATGTTTTTGTACAAACGGATAGATGATCAGCACGGGAAGCATCCCCAATACCATGACTGCCATTTTGGTATTATCATATACTGCATTTCCTTCTCCCAGGGACCCATCACTTTGAAATACCAATGCTCTTAACATAACCTGCAGTGTATACCTGGAGCTGTTATTGATAAACATAACCGCTTCGGTATAACGGTTCCAAAATGATACAAAATAAAACAGCATCACCGCAGATAAAATCGGTACCGCCAGCGGCAGAACGATTTTTATTAATATCATGAAATCATTGCATCCGTCAAGCTTTGCAGATTCAATCAGGCTCTCTGGAATGGATGACATATAATTTTTTACAATGATTAAGTTAAATGTAGATACTGCAAATGGAAGTATTAATGATAAGCGTGTATCAATTAATCCAAGTGTCTTTATTAATATGTAAAAGGGCATGATTCCTGCATCAAAAACCAGAGTTATACTGATGATACGCATAATAATCTTTCTTCCAATGAGTTTCTTTTGCGCCAGTGCAAACCCCATGGGAACAGTAACAGCCATAGCCAGTGCGGTACCGCTGACTGCCACGAACATGGAATTCCAAAAACCTCTCATATAACCGCTGTTCATAACCCTTGCATAATTTTTCAGTGTAAATGACTTTGGAAGCAGCAGATAGACGCCTCCCATGACATCCTGGTCCTGTGCAAACGATGTGACCACTACATTCCAGATTGGTATGACTACAATAATACAAACCACCGCTAAAAACAATGCATTAAACAGCCTGAAGATCTTTCTTGAATTGGATTCTTTAATTTTTATTCTGCTTTTTGGATTCACTTTTTTCTCCTCTCCTACAGTACGGATTCTTCCAGAAAATGTTTCGTAATCCAGTTAGTGCCCATAACCAGCATAAAACTGACTAAGCCTGTAAAAAGGCTGATGGAAGTACCATAGGCAATGTTACCGGACAAAATTCCCTCACGGTAGGTATATGTCTGAAGAACATCGCTAACTGAATATACAGATGCATTGTACATAACCATAATCTGTTCAAAAATCAGTAGGACATGAGACAGGTTCAGCAGCAGCATGGTAATGATTGTCGTTTTAATAGAAGGAAGTGTAATATAAAAAACCTGCTTCCACTTATTGCATCCGTCAATGGAAGCTGCTTCATATAACTGAGGATCCACTGTTGATAAGGTTGCCACATAAATTACAGCCCCATATCCCATCTGTCTCCAGATATAAGAGGCAATTAACACAAAGCGGAACCACTGTGGATTTGCCATAAAATAGATACTGTCTTGTCCCAGCAACTTCAGAATCTGATTCACCAGTCCGCTGGAAGGGGAAAAAAGATTAACAAATATGGTTCCCACCACCACCCATGAAAAGAAGTATGGAATGTAGATCATAAATTGGACCGTTCGTTTCATCCTCAGGGAACGAAGTTCATTGATCAGCAAAGCAATAATAATTGGAAATGGAAAATAGAAAATAATGTTGCATATGCTGATAATCATTGTGTTTTTAAAAGCCGTCCAGAATGCTACGGATTTAAATAAGCGGATAAAATTTCTCATTCCCACAAAATCCACTGATTTCTTAAATCCATAATTAGTAAAGGCCAGCCCCAGACCAGCATACGTGCAGTACTTAAAAACTACAAACCATAAAAGACCAGGAAGCAGCATCAAAAGCAGATATTTCTGTCGGTGAATGTTTTTTAAGATTCCAGGTGAAGTAAATTTTTTACTGCTTCCCCGCGTCTTATCCATAATTAGTTCCCCCTTATGTGTCATTGGTGATGTTATTATTATATTCGCTTGTACATTATATAAAAAGATCACTAATTTTACATTTTGTGCTTTTTATTTACTTTTTGTTTAATTAGTTTTATATTTACTTATTAAGTGTTTTTTTATTGTTTATTTTGTATTATAAAATAAAAATTAGTACAAACCACACACTTTTTATGTGTATAGTTTGTACTATGATTAATTCTTGCCAAGTATAATATCTGCAATTCTTCTGCTTGCTTTCCCATCTCCGTATGGATTTCCCGCACTGCTCATCCTGGCATATAATTCCCTGTCCTCTAATAAATTCGATACGCAATCGTAGATACGTTCTTCTTCAATTCCAACTAACATCAGCGCCCCGGATTCAACTCCTTCCGGACGCTCTGTCGATTTGCGCAGAACAAGAACCGGTTTGCCCAGGCTTGGTGCCTCCTCCTGTATCCCACCACTGTCTGTTAATATAATAGTTGCTCTTGCCAAAAAATTATGAAAATCAATTACATCTAAGGGTTCTATCAAACGAATCCGTTCCTCTCCTTCAAATACAGAACCGGCAATTTCTCTGACAAGCGGGTTTAAGTGAACGGGATAAATAACCTTAACATCTGGATGCGTCTTTGTAATCCGTTTGACAGCACGGAAAATCTGTCTCATCGGCTCACCCAAATTTTCCCTCCTGTGTGAAGTCAGTAAAATCAGCCGGCTTCCGGAGGCCCACTTTAAAAGTTCATGACTGTAATCTCCTCTCACTGTAGTTTTTAACGCATCAATCCCTGTATTACCTGTAACAAATATAGTGGAAGGCTGCTTGCCCTCATTTTTTAAATTCTCCCTGGCTTTTTCCGTCGGTGCAAAGTGGTAGGTTGCTATGATACCGATGGCCTGTCTGTTAAATTCCTCTGGAAAAGGGGAATAAATATCATAAGTCCTTAACCCGGCTTCTACATGTCCTACCGGTATCTGCATATAAAAGCAGGCAAGTGCACAGGCAAATGCAGTGGAAGTATCCCCATGTACCAATACCACATCGGGTCTTTCTTTTTCCAGTACCACACGAATCTCGTTTATGATGCTTACGGTAATATCAAAAAGTGTCTGTTTTTCCTTCATTATGGAAAGATCATAGTCCGGTTTAATAGAGAACGCATCAAGAACCTGCTTTAACATGGATTTATGCTGCCCTGTAACACAGACGCAGACATTGGCCTCTTTCCTTCCTCTCAGTTCTATTACCAGAGGGCACATTTTTATGGCCTCCGGTCTTGTTCCAAATACAAGCATGATATTCTTCACTGTAAAAAGCTCCTTTAAGTTATTGAAATGCAACAAACCTGTCAATCAACTGAACTGCCTGTATACTCATAAGCCAGCATAGCCATAACCTGATCAAAGGCTGTGATGCCGCTTCCATCTTCCATCCCAAATGCCCCGTAATAAGGATAAGCGGTATCCATAATCCTCATTTTTTCCATTTTCTTCAGGGCGTTTCCCTGGAGTTTTAAATCTCCTTCTATTTTCCCAATCATGGCAATCAATGCGTAAACAGCCGTAGAGTCATAATTATAACCTTCCGCTACCGTTCCATCTGTTTTGTATCGTGCTTTCACACCGCCTGCATCCATTTGTGTTTTTAGCCAGGCTATGGAATCATCCGCCAGCAAACCGGCCTCTGCCAGGTGAAGCAGCGTGACCATAGCTTCTGCAGAATTTAAATCATCAGAGGCATAAGATTTTTTATTATAATCATACCAACTATAATATAGAGGAAATCCTTTACTTATTTTTCCCTCAAGTATCAATTTCTTTGCTGACTCATAAGGCTCTGTAAAACGGTCATCCAGCGCCGTCAGCCGGGACATAACCGTTAAGTCTCCATAGCAGAGAGTAAAGCGGTCTGCATATTTTTTATAACCGGAATCATAGAAATCCACATAATTTCCATTGTGAATTCCGTATTTTGCAATTTCTTCTGAATAATTGGTTATCAGCTGGTCATAACCGCCCCATAAATTATCAGCCGAGATCAGTGCACCCAGAATACGTAAGTCATCTAAAATCGAATTCACATTTGATGGTTTATCATTGCTGACGTTCCAGCCGGTTATACCATTTACCCGCATTACCCCATTGATATATGAGAGATTT
Organism: Hungatella sp.; assembly: GCA_009712635.1. Classification (GTDB taxonomy): domain Bacteria; phylum Bacillota; class Clostridia; order Lachnospirales; family Lachnospiraceae; genus Lacrimispora. The sequence continues at coordinate 188,674 of WASS01000007.1, forward strand.
TTTTCAAATAGCTGCTGATCCTTTCTCAGTAACGCATATTCCAGCATCACACCCTGAGTTTCACTAAGAACATCGCTTTTTATGGCACTGTCTGCATCTGGATCATAAATTGTATGAACTCCTCCCCGGTCATCCATGAGATGATTCAGGACAAAATCCCCGGTCACCTTCCCGCTTCCTTCTGTCAGAGCTTTTAGATATCCTTCAAATACAGAGGTCTTTTCCATTGGCTTAATACTCCATGACCGGATCACTCCATGCTCGTCCAAAAACAATGTGGTTGGTATGGCATGAAGGCCAAGCTTCTGATAGGCGGTCATACCTTCGTCATAGTAAGTGTCCATGGTAATTCCCTGTTCTGACAGATACTTTTTTGCTGTTTCTCTGGTTTCCTTTTTATTATCTGTTCGATTAATAAGAATATAATTGATATCGCCATAATTCTTTGAGGTATTTATAAATTCCCTGATATGAGAAAGTTCTTTCCTGCAATCCGGACACCAGCTGGCCCAGAAGGTTATAATAGCCGGCTTTCCCTCCAACTCTTTCATTGTCATTATGTCTCCTGATTCAGTGGTAAAGCGGATATCAGGAATTTTTTCATTAATATTGCAGTATTTCGGCAGAATCGCCGTGATATCATCAAGAGAAGTCTCATCTGCACTTTCCCTCTGACTATTTTGCAGGTCTTCCTCCTTATTCAGATAGTGAGACAGGAAAAGAAGGCCTCCTGCAGTAAATACCGTAAGGATGCAGAGTATCATAATTAAAACCTTTTCCACTCTGCTTCGCGGGAGGACATTTTTCATACTGTATGTCCCCCTTCCTCATGTTCATTGGGCACCTTTCCTGTCTCTGCAATCTCTTCCAGTTCCAGAATAAGCTCCTCTAAATCGGAATGATCCAATCTGACCGGCTCCTTCTTTGTTATTTTCTCTGTTTCTTTTTCCTGTGATATCTTTGGAGATGTCTCAGCGGCAGAGACCTGTTTTTTTTCTTTCATGAACGGATCGGGCTGCATATAAGCTTCTGAAACAGTAACCGTAACATTGCCGTTTAAAATGGCCGACTGCATATCAAATGCATTGGTCATACTTTTATAGCGTTGCTCAATGGCTTTATGTTCTTCCAATTCAAATTGTTTTAATACGGTCTCTTCCCTGATCTGTTGTTCTTTTTTCAACTGCCGTTCCCAATCCGAAGTATTTACAAATGTTACAGCATTTTCAAAAATATATTTTATTCCTACAGATGCAATAATTATAAATACAGGCAGAATATGAAAGTGATACCGATTCTGGCTTTCAACCATAAGATGCATGGCTGCTGTCCCCAGATAAACCAGGACAAGAACATAAAGAGAGGAGGCCTTTCTTTGCAGCAGATAAATCAAAGTCAGAAAAGAAAAGAGCACAGCCACCATATAAACAATCTGGCTTGCACTTTTTGCCTGATTGAGAAATACTTCCCTGTCTGGAGTCAGCTCATTTTGTTCTTTTAAGAAAGCCTGATTCCAGTCAGCCCCATAATTATCATTTCCCCACAACAATTCGTATTTTTTTATAAACAGGTTAAATAAACCACCTGGGTCAACAGTCAACCGGTTAAATGCCAAATCCCGGCACGCAATCTGCGCTTCTATAGGCGAACCGGTCCGTTCCAGATTGTCATATAAATACCTGGAATCTTCTTCATTCCATCCCCCGCCGGATTCTTGATTAAGTCCTACCAAAAGATTATAGCCAAAGGACTGGCTAAAGGAAGGTGTTGATTTATTAATAGTGAGTTCTATATCTGTATTAAGGACACTGGATACCGCCATATAGGCCAACACCATAAACGCTGCCCTCATAAATCCCCTGGCCAGAAATCTTACCCAGACAGAAATGCTGTTGTGCGGTATTTCCGGTAATTTAGTCTTAAGAGGAATCAGAAATATAAGGATAGCAATTAATAATATTACAGCCATTGGACGGATTGCCGCAGTCACTGCAATCAGACAGCCAAGGACAATATGAAGAAGGACTCCCCTGACCCCATGCTTTGTGGCGCCATCATAATCCATAACCAGATGAAGAAAAAGCAGCACACACAAATATAAGAAAAATGAAAAGGAGTATTCTGCTGCAAGCATGTTGACGTAAAGAATTTGAGAAGGCCAGAATGCCGAAGCTGTAAGGGCTGTAAGCCCTGCCATTCTCCCACCCAGCCTTCTGGCAATCCTGTAAATAAGATAAACCGTTCCTACGGAGAACAAGACATTTGCTATCTGTCCATTCCAGATACTGGTTCCAAATAGAACAAAAATAGTTTTTAAAATATAGCAGTAACCCAGTATATGGGGAAACATCCCAATATAGTTACAATAACCTTCTCCCTTTTCCTGCAGAACCCCTTCCTTTAACATTTTAGCTATCTCGTAATAGGTTTTATAATCAGATTCCGGTTCCATGGGCAGATTCCGTATGACGGAAAGTCTGGCGGCAAATGCCAGAACCAGAATAAGAATGACGGTTATTACTTCCAAAGCCAAAAGGTAATTATGATATTTTTTAAGCTTTGCAGTAATGGAAAGCCTGGCAGACAGCAGCGCTAAGAAGTTTACTCCTGCCCAGGTAAAGAAGAAGATCAGAATGAGCATTCCTTTCATTACATAAGGATATTCCTGATTTCCCTGTGCATCGGAGACTCCTGCAATCAGGATGTAGCCCATGCCTGCAATTGATAACGCAATACAGAAATGATAAAACCAGTTTTTCTCTAATCTCATCCGTTTCTTCACCCCTTTTCCAAATTATCTGCCTATTCTTCATTCTTTTTTCTGTATACCCGTATCCGCAGCAAAATAATGATTACGGCAAATAGCATTAAAAACATAGCTGATGTTGCAATGACTGTAAAAACAAGGGATTTCTTATTCCGGACCAGTTTCTCTGCCAGAGTGGGACCTTCCTTCACTTCCTCGGCTTTTATAAACTTAAGAGTCGTGATATTCTGATTTGCATCTATCACCACACAGTCCTTTTTCAGTTCTTCTCTTTTACTGCTGTCTCTTAAATAGTCCTCAAGATTCTTAAGGGTATCCTGGCTGCTTCCTGCCAATACCAGCAGAGTCCGGTTGAGAGAATAGGGGGATTTTAACAGCTGCATAACCCCGATTTTTCCTGCATAATCTCTGGACAAAATCAGCTGATCATTGCTCTCAAAGGAATTACCATCCTGAGAAAACTGAAATGCCAGATTATTATTCACCTGGGCTAAAAACGTATTTCCAGACAGTGTGCCCGCCGTAATGATGTTATAATCTCCGTCGTCTTTATTAAATTCACCAGCCCGTTTCACAAGTATGGTTCCATAGGGGTTTGCCTCCCTCCCATACATTGCCAGAGTCTGTCCCAGCAGATTCAATTCAACAGAAGTTGGGTTATCACCAAGTAGCAGCAATACATCATTGAATTTTCCATTCCGGCTAAAAGGAGAGACTCCGGAATCAAAAGACAATCTCATATCTGCTGCAGGCGGCAAAAATATGGCAGATTCTCTGGATACATAAGCCCAGGGCATATCACTCTGCCTGGGAGTACAAATTAAATCAGAAATTTCCAGGTCAAATGCTATTTTCAAGCTGGCAGCAGACGTTCCTATGACATCTGCTGGCATTTCAAAGTTCAGTTCATCGCCAGACGCCTTTTCCTGGCTGAGGCGCTTACTGGCGCAGGGAACATCACCCCAGAATACGGTGATCAGAGATCGTTTAAAATCCAGATTTTCACTGTAACGGAACTTTAAAACTACCTTACCGCCCTGTGCCAGAACAAAATCCCTGGAAACTGGAAGGTAGACATATTTTTCCTGATGAAACGGTCCTACAAAGGAAAGCCCGCTTCCCATAATATCCTCCAGGGTGTAATTCCAGGCAGTCAGATCACTTTGTTTTGCAGCATTTACCGCCTGCTCCCCGCTTCCCTTTTCCACAACTGCAAGATTTCCGGTTTCCTGCTTCCGGCGGCTTTCATCCATAAGCATGTCGGCAGCTTCCTTTAGACTTGAGTCATCGTTTGATGTAATCAGAAGAAGGGGCTTTAAATTGGAATCATCAATAAAATTAACAATTGCATTTCCGGACGAATCCGGCGCCTTTGTCATTTTATCTTTATACTCGGCAGGCAGATTGTTATAATCCGATATGAGTATGGTATCGGAAGGATTATTGGACTTTAAATCAGAGATCCGGCATAGTTCAATTTCATTTCTTTTTCCGGTCTGCTTACTTAAATCCGCCATCAGACTCATGGCAGCAGCTACTTCTCCTGATGCAGCTTCATCAGATACAGCAATGAAAAGTCCCTTGCCAGTGGGATTATAAGTTGACATAAACGGATAAGGATAAAATGAAATCTTGTGCTCTGGATCTCTGCTTTCATATCCGCATCTGATGTAAGATGTGTCAGCAATTCCCAGCCAGTTGGCATCAGAATAATCGTCTACGCAGCCCTGCTGATCAAAGAGTCTTGCATAAGCAGATATGGAAAAGGAATTATAACCGGAACGAACCTGCTCCATGGGGATTTTTACATACAAAATCTGGGAATTACCGTCTTTATACTCCAGCTTGTAAGACTGGAGGGGGACATCGTTGATGGCAAAGGTAACAGATGAGGCAGTGCTCTCAATGAGCTGGCTTACATCATACTGAATTTTTGCATATACATATTTTGTATCCCAGTAATCTTCCACATAAAAATAAAGATCCGTGGAAGAATAAATGCCTTTTAGCGTTTTCCTGTAAAAAAAGTTGTCCTGGGTATGACTGACCGGTTCATATACGGGCTCATTCTGATCTGGTAACGGAGCAGATTCAGGCTCTGCAACAGGAAGAAGATGGATCTCATCCTCTTTTTTGGCATCTGTTTTTTCAGCCTGTTTTTTCCCCCGGGTATTACTAACTACCGCAGCATTGACGTTAGAACCGTAGGCTGTCAGAGGGGTTATCGTCAGGACAACCAGAATCAGACAGACTGCGGATATTGTCCCCGGCCTCTTAATTTTCTTCTTAACTATATCCATCAACCTTGTCATAGTCGTCTCCTTATTTTCAAACCTGCTTCGTATTTTTTACGGCTTTCTCTGTCATTTCCTCAAAGCGTTCCGTCTTGTCCCAGACAACTTCTTTTTGATAGAGCGCATCCCGGATTCCCTGAATCATGCCATTTGCTACAACCAGAACCCACATCTTTGCATAAGTAAACAGCATGACAAAGGTGAGAAGTATATTATTTAAATTGAATTCATTTCTTTCCACTGATAAGGTAATTGCTACATTTAAAACGAACAGCAATATTGCCATTTCCCACAGCAAAGAGGAAAATCCCCCTAAGGTCACATGACCAAGTCCCAGAATGCCAATGACAAAAATAATATCCGAAAAAATAAGGGAGCTGAACATCAGCAGGTAAACCAGGGCATAATAGATTACATCCAGTCTCATGATTCCTGCATGGGGATCGAAGGCATATTTAAAATTGCTTTTTAATACATATAAATTGCCTTTTACCCACCTGGTTCTCTGCTTAAACCATTGCTTCAGTTTCTGCGGCTCCTGTTCCCAGGTGACTGCCTGAGGAATAAATTTAATATAATAGCCCATTCTGTAAAGACGAAAACTGATTTCTGTATCTTCTGCAAGTGCATTTACATCCCAGCCACCCATCTGGTCAATTAATTCACGCCTTATCACGTAATTGGTGCCGGGAATGGTGCACAGTTTGAAAAAGAAATATCTCCCCGCCTGGTTCATGCACTGATAAGCCAAAGTCTCAATGTTTACAAATCTTGTCAGTAAAGATGCATATTTATTTCTGGTTCGGAACTTACCAATCACCGCCCCCAGCTTATCGTCTGACATCAGATTTTCCACGAGAATCTTAAGAGCCTGCTTCTCCGGTGTATTATCCGCATCATAGATAGCAATGACTGAACCTGATGCCACTGACAGGGCGATATTTAACGCGTTGGATTTTCCTTTCCCCCCCACTACCCGGTCTGTATTGATTACTATAATTTTTGCAGAAGGATTGTTATGCTGAATGGTTTTTAAGACCTGGGCGGAATCATCGCCAGAGTTGTCATTAACAACGATGATCTCATACCGGTCCTTGGGATAATCGAATTTTATCAGGGCCTCCATGGTTTTTTTCAGCACAATACTTTCATTATGGGCAGGAACCATAACCGTTACGATTGGGTACTCCAAAACCGTATGATGTCCATCCGTGCGGTACATTCTCATAATATAGATATAACCGCCTATAGAGAGCAAAATATTAATAAACAGCAGCCCCCAGATAGCAAAGATGGAATAGATTGCAAGAATATCTATAAATGACATGGCACTCTCCCTAATCATGAAAGAAATAATTTTTCCTGTTCTTTAATCTGGCCCAGATAATCAGGAACACAAAAAGTATGGAAGTAAGTCCTACCGCAATTACCAGCCTTCTGCTCTGGGTTGTCAAATCCCTGGAAAACCGCTGAAGCATATTACGGCGGTAATTGTATTGATCCGGATAAACAGTGGGGGTAAAGCTTAAATCCATTTTTTTACCATTCAGAATCAAATCCCCATTTTTATAAGTCATCAGCTGTTTGTCCAGCCAATAGCTGTGCTCCACATCCCACAGACTTTTTAAGGGTACAAAGGAGTTTTGACAGACTCCCACTTTTCTTTTGATCTCCTCAAAATCCTCGCCCAGACCAATGGGTACTGCAGTAGAATAAACGGATAAATAACTAACTTTCGTATCATCGACGGGGATTGATGCACCCACCCATTGATGTCCGTCTTTATAAACCTCATTCTGATTCATATCTTCCTGGCTTAAATAAGAATCCACCTCATCGGAAGTAAAAATTGTTTTAAAATGACTCATAATTTCGATGGTGTCTTTATGAAACAGCCAGTTTTGTGGTACTTCTAAAGCCAGTGGATAAACTCCCTGTTTGTTGTATATCGTCATTGCCTTGGCAAGATAATCAAGCATTACCTCTTTATCCAGCGGATTCATCTGGTCAATGGGGGCGTTAATAATTACTGCACCGCCTCCAGCCTGTGCGAAACGCAATACTTCACAAAAATGTGTCATGGAAGGATAATCTCCATTTACATACATTGGCATCACAGAGATCACAAATGGAATTTTTTTCTCTATCATCAGTTTTACTGCCTGTAACAGCTTTTCTGGATCTTCATAGGGATAAACTTTGTCAATTAAGATGTACTGGGCGAATATGTGAGGATTACCGTTATACGGCCATTTCCACTTTGAAACTTCTCTGGTCACAGCCGCCCGAACCAATTGACTGCTTATATCAGCAACAGGGATATGGGTTAATCTGCCATCTTTTGCGCAAAAATATCCATTTTTATTATTAACTGTTACTATGCCATTCTGGTAGGAGGATTTTTTTAAAAATATAAAATAATCTTCTCGCACCAGACCACTTTTACTTTCAGAACCATAGAACGAATATTGCAACTGTCCCACAGTGCTGTTTAACAGTTCATACTGATCTGACCTGTTTGTGCTGTCAAGATAAGTTTTGAAATACTGATTGCCTATAAATAAAATATGGGGTGATTCCATTTTCCCGTCAATTGCGCTTTTGGTTTCATATTGACTCAGTCTGCTGGTAAATCCAGGCGGACTCTGTTCTAAATCATAGCAGATCACATAGGAGAACCCATCTATATACTCCATCCCCCAGGAAGCCGGGCCGTAGCTGATCTTAAAGCTTTGAAAGGTCAGAAGTTTTACAAGATCCTCCACCGCAGCCTTCGTATTATCATCAGCATTATCCTGATAGATAATCAGGATATCTCCTTTTGGCACCTCTTCTGCAAAGGAATACAGAGATTTTCCCATACTGGCAAAAGAAATAAACAGGAATCCCACTATACAAAATAAGATTTTTTTATACATCATACTGCAGTTCATTTTCCACCCTCTGTTTAAAGAGAATCATATTGTTTTCATAAATCTCTTTTTTGTATTCCAGACTTGCCATTTTTACTTCTATCTTGATTGCTTTATCTGTTATACCGCTAAAAGCGTCCCGTTCAGAAATCCGGTTTCTGATCCTTCTCATTGCAATCTCACTTCCCTCTTTGCCGCAGGTCAGTATGACTGCCAGAGATCCTTTATTATCAATGGAATAGGTCTTATCTTCCACCCGCACGGTATCTACCACAAGTTCAGCCAGTCTCTGTATTACAAGCTCATAATTTTGCCTTGACAATACGCTTTTTAGCTCCGCTTCATATTTAAGCATGATTATCATTAGGGAAAGTGACATCTGGTTTCTCTCAGCATAAGCGGCCAGAACATTAAGATCATTGTAAAGACTTCTCAGATTATAGAGTTTTGTCAGCGGGTTCAGCACAACCAGTTCATCTACCTGTCTCCTTAAAATATCATTCTCAAGCTCCAGTCTGTTGGTTCCTGATACAAACAGATACATGGCTGCAGCAGAAATAAGCGGTATGAGAATCCAGATATAGCTGTAAAAAGGAATTTCAATATCATAGGATAGGAATAAATACAACCGGTAAGCAGTATAAAAAGTGACCTCTATTCCGGCAAGTACAAGGGACAGTGAAAACAGCTTAAACCCTGAAAATAAAATCACAAAAAAAGTTCCAAGAAGCATGATAACCGCTTCAAACATTGTGGGTTTTTCCGAGTAGCTGACTACCATTGCTCCTGCAAATAAGCAAAACAACAAAATTACCAGTCCAATATCCTGCATCAGATAACCAAACGAATGTCTATTTGTCATTATTTTCCTCACATTTCAAGCACAAATGCTGGTTCTAAACGATTCTAAGCTTATGAAGTAACTCCACAAACACACAGTAGGTTATAATATCAATTGACAGCCCCACCAGAAACAGCCTCTGAGCCATCTCAGCATCACCGCTGTTAACAATTACTAAAATGGATTGAGAAAGTAAAAAGGCCAGAACCATGATAAGCATATCCAAAAATACTGTATTTCTTCTGTCTTCCCCCCTGCGTAAGGAATACCCTTTATAAAATAAGATAATAACCGCGACAGTCAGCAGAATTAAATATCCCACAGTTTTGGGTGCGGATAATTCTTTAAAGCTGCTCCATAAAGACCAGAAAAGACTTTTTGCTTTCTTTGGAAATCCTGCCTCTTTCTCATAGTTTCCGCAATTACTCCTTCTCATATCCATCCCTTGTTTAATGGAAACATCAATCATGCCAAGCAGGCTGTCCGGATGGCGTAAATAATAAATTCCAATGTCGGGAATCGTATATTGATCCATAAAGCCATGGTATAAGGAACTGTCACCGGATCTTACAAAAGGCAGATAATCATACGCTGATGCATCCGCCAGCAATTCGTAGGAAGGATCAATGTTAAATTCCGTAAGAGTCTTTGCCGGATCGGCAGAGCTGAACAAAACTCCTCTTGTCATGGCGTGTAATTTACTGGTTTCACTAAAATCAGATGGGTACCCCAGAATACAGACAAAGGAAAGCATGCTTAGCAAAAAAGCGCCGGCTATGCAGACTCCTCCCCAGATAAAGCTTCTGCGGACCATTACCAGACGAATAACCGATATAGCAAGAATAAATCCCATTACTGCACATTGTCGTCTGGAACTGACCAGTATACTTCCCGATATCACAATCAGAACCAGGGCAGACAAATCTTTGTAACCAGACCTCTTATTCTGAAAAGACATATATCCTCCCACACAATAAAGTATGGCAAGAAACCAGATTGCCTCCGGATAGAATGAATTAAAATAAGTCATATAACCTACATCGGAGAAAATGATCAGCCCCACTCCTGCAATCAATGCCCCTTCAGAAAAGGTTTTTACCCGTTCACAGCTCTGCCTTATTATAAGGTACAGGGCAGGAAGATACAGTAAGAAATAAATCAGGGCTAAAAATCGGATATCAAAAATACTGTCTCGCGTAAACAGCTGATCCAATGCTTTTGCTGCCCTGAAAAAAATAAGCTGACTATTCCATACGTTCCCCTGAACTTCCTCTCCAGATGCAACTTCTGTATAAGTTTTTATAAAATAGTCTCCATAGTTAGTGCCCGGATCTTTTTCCATATAGTAGATACCGGCAGATTTCATGATCCCATCCGTAGATCCATCATTTGCAACGCCAAGATAATTAGGCAGAAAAAGAATTAAGATGGTAATCAGTGCCGCAATGACTGTTACGAAAGATGCAAGAAGCCCAGGAGAATATTTTCCATCCATAACGGAATTGATTTTTCCTATCTTTTTTCTTACTCCCTGCAGTAGTTTAATAAAGAAGTTGATATATGGAACAGGACCTTTGTCCTCACGACTGTTCATGACTGTTCTCCGTTAAATGGTTTACCTCAATGGCATATCTGGGCCGTTCTTTTACTTCCACGTAAATCTTTCCTATATAAGTGCCAATAAGCCCCACAGATAAAAGCTGTACACCACCGATAAACCAGATTGATAAAATGGTAGAAGTCCAGCCTGCAACCACTTTTCCTGTAATGTAGGAATAAAATGCGTAGATTGCTGCGCCTATACTGAATACCACAATACCAAGACCTAAATCGGTTATCATTTGGATTGGTTGAATGCTAAAAGATGTAATTCCTTCAAACGCCATGGAAAACATCTTACCCAATGAATATTTGGATTTGCCAGCTACCCGGGATTTCCGGTCATACATGACTGTAGCTGATGGAAACCCAATCAAAGGTACAATTCCTCTTAAAAATAAATTTCGTTCCTTATATAGAGAAAATTGCAGCAGAGCACGTTTGGACATAAGCCGGTAATCCGCATGATTATAAACAATCTTTATCTTCATCAGCTGCATCAGTCTGTAAAAGCCAAGAGCAGAAAACTTTTTAAATAAAGTATCTGTATCACGCCTGTTACGAACTCCATACACGATATCATTACCCCGAAGGTATAAATCCACCATCTCTTCCATAACAGAGACATCATCCTGTAAGTCCGCATCAATTGAAATAACCATATCAGCGTAATTCATGGCTGTTAAAAGACCAGCGGTCAAAGCATTTTGATGTCCTGTGTTTCTGGCAAGCTTAAGACCAAAGATCATGGCTGACTGTTTCCGGAAATTTTCAATTATATTCCAGGTACCGTCCTTACTGCCGTCATCCACATAAAGAATAAAACTGGTTTTATCAACTTTTCCAGATTCCACCAGTCTGTTCATAATTTTTATTAATTCTGCATTGGTATACAAAAGCGCCTGTTCCTCGTTATAGCATGGCACAACAATACAAAGTTTGTTCATATGCCGTACTCCTTTCGGTAACAAATCATATCATAAAGCCTTTATGTGGTAGTTTGCCTGAAAAAGGAGGTTTTTAACCAAACCATTGATAAATAGCTTTATCCATGACTTCTCAAAAGGATTCAATATCCAGTTAATGACGGGAAAATACGAAAAGAAATGACTTTAAAACTACCGGATGAACATCGGCAGTTTATCGCAGATAATCAGTTAAAAGAAAATAGCAGATAAAAATATAGAATGAATCGCAATATTTAAATTTCTTACTTGTGACTCTTACCAAATACTTGTTCACACAGAGTTTTATACTCCTGATAAACACCAAATTTTTCCAATTCAATTAAGAGTTCGGCTATATTTAGATAGTACCACGCATGCTGGGCTTTGTCCTTTTCATTGAAACGCTTCCAGATCTCATCACCTATTAGAAGGTAATCTCTGGCAGTTGATCTGAGATTACTAAGCTTGTCTGCCAATACAAGAATCTTAATCTCCTCTGAGGCATGTTCCAGGTGCTTTAATGTGGCACTCTTACGTTCTTTCCAGGTTTTTGTTTTGTCTTCCGTTTCTTCCATAACCAGCTGTGCCACACGGCTTCCAAATTCTTCTTCCAGCTGTGATTTCGTAACTCCCGCATCTTCAATCACATCATGAAGCAACGCAGCGCATATGAGTTCCTGGTCAGCAGTCATCAAAGATACAATTACTGCTGTCTCCAAAGGGTGGACAATATAGGGGATGTGAGTCCCTTTCCGGCAGGTTCCCTCATGACACTTGGCCGCAAATGCAACAGCTTTCTCCACCATACCTGATCTCCTTGTCTTTTTTTTTATATTAACACAGATTTTGACTATTTAACAGACCACATTGTAAAATAACTTAATTATTTAAACTATTAATATAAATAGAATTGGCTTTCGAGCTGAAAATAGGATATAATAATGCTTTAGATTAAAACAGCCTTAGGCTTTTTAATAATACAAATGATAAAAGAGGTAAAAGTATGAAAAAGAAATGGTTAATTCCTGTATTATGCATGGCTTCTATCAGCCTGTCTGCCTGCGGCAGTAAAGCTTCTGCAACTGCCCCTGATAATTCCCAGGTGGAAAGTTTAAAGGCCCAGGTAGAAGAATTAAAGCAGGAAAATGCTGATTTAAAGGCTCAGCTTGAAACAGTTCCGGAAACCACAGTCGAAGAGACAAAGGCAGTCCAAAACGGGACCCCCATCGCAATCGGCGGAGTAATTACTACGGATGCCATGGAAATAACCGTTAATAAAGCAGAATTATCATACGATGTTCTACCAGATGATACTTCAGGATTTTATACTCATTATGCCGCTGATCCAGGCAATGTTTACATTCATCTTGATCTTGATGTTAAAAACCTTGGTAAACAGAATTTACCCTGTGACGAAATAGTGAAAGCAACCGCTGATTACAATGGAGGCTATACCTACTCCGGACAAGCAGTTCCTGAAGATGGAAACACCGGCTTTACCTATGCCAACATTACGTCCATCAAACCTCTCCAGACATTAGGGGTACACTTCCTGTTTCAGTGCCCTCAGGAAGTTGCTGAATCCCAGAATCCTCTCTCCATTACGCTGGAGCCTTCTGGTACAAAAGACAGCTATGTTCTGACTATTAGATAACATCAAAAGAGGTAAACTGTACCCTGATAGTAAGACACAGAAAAAGAGGCTGTGTTTAACTATTGGGGTACTTTTTGTTATATAATACTGTAAAAAGATTATGGAGGTTTTTATGGGAGGTAAGCGAATAACTCCAGCTCATCGTAACAAAGATTTTTCAAAAGAAGAAATTGAGATATTATCCCGAAATCCCAACGTTAAAAGTGTTACAGCTAAACAAATTAATTATACTGATGAATTTAAAATGCGTTTTTTAGAACAGTACCAGACTGGAAAAATGCCGTTAGATATTTTCATAGAGGCTGGTTTCGATCAAAAACTTATTGGTCAAGGGCGAATTGATAAGGCGGCAGGTCGATGGAAAAGAAAAGCTCTTCGTCCGGGTGGCGTTTATGATCAAAAGAAAGGACACTCGGGGAAAAAGCTCTCGGGTAACAAAGAGTTATCTTTGGATGAAGAAATCCAATACCTAAAACAGCAGAATGCCTACTTACGCCAAGAAAACTCATTCCTGCGGGAAATACAACGTTTAGAGAGGCAGGTCATGCCCAAGAAAAAATAAAATCTGTTATGAAATATCAGATTATTCATAATACTTTGACAAAAAGCAATTGTAAGCTTACTGTAAGCCAACTATGTATATTGGCAGGTGTTTCACGTTCTGGTTATTATGCCTGGATAAAAAATCTGGACAGGCGGCTATTTAAGGAGGAGCAGGACAAAAAGGATTTTGAATTAATATTACAGGCTTATACTTTCAAAAATAGGTATAAAGGTGCACGTGGAATAAAAATGGTCTTATTCAGACAGTATGGAATACAGATGAATTTAAAGAAAATACGCCGTTTAATGAAAAAGTATCATTTATCATGTCCGTTAAGAAGAGCAAATCCTTATCGAAAAATTGGGAAAGCCATAAAAAGCCATACTGTTAAAAATCTTTTGGAAAGAAACTTTGATCAGGGAATTCCAGGAAAGGTGCTGCTGACAGATATTACTTATATTTATTATGCATTAGGGAAGTGTGCCTATCTTTCTACAATTAAAGATGGCTGCACTCGTCAGATTTCTGCCTATCATTTAAGTCAGGAAATGACAACGGATTTAGTAACAGATACCATTCATATTCTTAAAAATAACCAGCTATATCAGATAAAGAAAGATGCATTATTCCATTCTGATCAAGGTTCACAATATACAAGCGATGCAGTAAGAAATCTCCTAAAGGATGAAAATATAACGCAATCTATGTCAAGACGAGGTAATTGTTGGGATAATGCTCCACAGGAATCATTCTATGGCCATATGAAAGATGAACTCCATTTAGAGCATTGTCAGACTTTCTGGGATTTAAAAGATGAGATTGATGAGTATATGGAATATTACAATAATTATCCCTATCAATGGGAACTCAAGCAAATGTCACCTGATGAGTATTATACCTATTTATTAACAGGGCTTATGCCATACTAAAAGGCGCTGATCACCAAAAAAGAATCAACGCCTTCTTTTATTATGTCCTTAACAAAGGGTACAGTTTAGGAGCTATTGCAGTTATATAATGTACCTCATCTTTGGAAACACATATTTTGAGTTTCCATAAGCGAGTATAGGATAAAAGATAAAGGGAAGGAATATCAGCCCCAAAATAAACTTTTTCCCTTTACCAAAAGAATATGCCAAATTTATTGAACATTTGATATACATAAATATACTTATCAAAGCTCCAACTATACGGAAAATTTTTATATCTGTAAAGCGTGCAAACAATTCAAGGAAATTACAGGCAATTATAATCTTAAAATAAACAGAATTACCGAATACAACATTTGATAATACATAATCTCCATAAAATGGGATTATGGCAGCCCAACCTGGTTCATGAGCCTTTAAATAAATTTTCCACTTTGAAATTGTAATGATTGCCAAGCTAATCATTACTAATATAGCAATTGCAATTATAGTTCCATACAAGCTTTCCATTCGTTCGTTTCCCCTATTAATTTTTTAATTGATTCATTTACAATGCCACCGCATCTGCAGTAATCGCTTTTTAATCTCCCTCCCTTTTTCAATTACTAATTTTAACATATACCTAGATGTTTTTCAACATTTGTTACCACTACACATGCAATTATAAGCCAAAATTCAAGGCAGGCATGCAGCAATGGTGCCACTAAAACACGCGTAATTACAGTGCTTCGTAAGAATAAATTAAATTATTACAATTTAACGGCTCGTATCGAGAATTAGATTGAAAAAGCACAGTTTTTGGCTTAAAACCGTGGTTTCAGAGACTTTCAGTCTCACCAACTATTACCACCTAAATGCAGTCAAAACCACCCCTTATGCAGTCAAAATGCAGTCAGAAAATGATATAATCTTCTATATTACAAGGCGGGATCCGAATGTCGGATACCCGTCTTTATCTTTAAACATTCCCCACTTTTGGTTGCATAGCATAGTGGCATTAGTATATAATAAAGTCAGTGTAATAAAGGCATCTTTACACAAGGAGGATTGAGATGAATAGAATAAAATTACTGATTACAACTGTTATATTAACTGCAGCTATGAGTATTACAGTCTTTGCCGGGCAGTGGAAACAGGATAGCGTCGGCTGGTGGTACCAGAATGATGACGGAAGTTACTCAAAAAATGTGATGAAACAGATAGGCGGTCCATGGTATTATTTTGATGAGTCAGGATATATGAAAATAGGTGATTACCAATTTTCTGACGGATGGTATAATTTCCGCGAAGATGGGACATGTTCCAATCCTACGAGTCAAACAACCGGACTCTTGGTAGGAGCTCCCGGTGTTGGTTGGGTTGAGTGTACAGACAAAACGGCATCATTGCTGCAGGAGATCGCTGATGGTAGAGTTGTTTATTTTAACGATATATATTGGGCTTCCCCCGATTATGTAAAAGAACTCAAAAATCTTGCAGAGAGGGATGTTGTTACAAGACAACCCAATAATATACTTAAGCCGGGTGCAATATATTAATTCTAATTTGCTATGTAGGCAGGCTCCTTAATGGGCCTGCCTACTGTTTGTATGTAATAAGTACTCACTTTTTATTTTCCATTTTATCTCTCTTGACCATTCGAACAAGTGTTCTTATAATTATCTCCAGGAGGTGATTGTAAATGAAAGCAAAATGCGAACTTGAATCGGTATTAAATAAGTGCCCCCACTTTGATCCAGTGGAGCAGGAATGTAACTCTGACAATAGCTGTTGCGGTTTTTACAGAATGCCCAGCGCAGAAAGTATCCCTCAGTATTTTAGACAACCTATACGAGCAGTACTATAAAAAACGATAATGCAAGGCGGGTCCGAATACCGGATACCCGCCTGTTTCTTGTTTATGATTTAATTAATTGTTATATTCGTTCACCTCGAAGTTTGAGATCTGCTCGTAAGCAATATAATCTTTTCGCGCTGTAAACGAAGCTTTATTGTAATCCTTTTCAATTGCATAGGTTGGGCTGGAAGCTGCTTTACTATTGTACCATGTAATAAAGTCATTAATTTTCTCTGTAGTCATTTCATATTCTTTCCGTTCACCGGTTACCATGGTAATAACAAGAAGAGCCTTGTTGCCGGTTGGCTGATTGGGATCAGTGGAAGCTTGTGGTGTGGCTGAGGCTTCGTTAGAACTCCAACTTTCACTTCCATTTACGATTGCAGTTACAACGTAATAGTATGTAGTTCCATTTGTAACGCCTGTGTCTGTATAGGTAGTTCCTGTTATGCCTGTTGCTATTGTTGTATATGGCCCGCCTGCAGTCGTGGAGCGCTTAACGGTGTAGCTTGTCGCATCGGTTACTGCGTTCCAGGTTAAGTCTACTTTGGAATCTCCGCCAACGGCTTTTAAGTTTGATGATGTATCAGGCGATGCTACTGGTAATATAGCCGAATTATAAAATTGTACATCATCTAAATATCCGTTATAAAAATTTGTTTTATAAGTACTCGGATTGACTCCAATTGCAGTACCCGTGTAAAGGTCATCTTTTGTAGACACAGCTGTTGTCTGTGCAACTGGAGTTGACATATCATCTAAATATAACTTAACCGAATTCACTTTTGTCGTACCATCCCAAGTGAATAAAATATCATGCCATTTTCCATCACATATACTTTCAGGAGTTTGAATTTCATAGTTTATTTTATTAGCGTAATAGTATGATACAATATAAAGAGTACCTGTTTTTGCTGATAAAGTCGGATGATTTGCACCTAAATTATTTAATGCGTCCGAACCAATCCCAATAAAACAACCTCTTTGTAAATCGGCATCATTTGTAGACATGATTGCTTCAATTTTATTTGAAACAGTTAAAGGATCTTTTTTAACTTTGAATCTAACCGATTTTGCTCCTGACTTTATAGTGCTCGAACAAATTAAATAATCATCCTTTCCATTAAAATATCTTGCTTTTCCCGTTCCATTATAACCATTAAAAAATGTTTCATGGTTCGTACCTATAGATGAACCGTCTAATACTACACTTCCCGAATCTACTACAATTGTTCTAATATCACTATCAAAAGTATACTCATGAACTGGTTTTACTTCATCAGCCAAAACAGTAACCTGCCCTAAAATCATTACACAGAGCATAAAAGAAATGCCCGTTGCTAATCTTAGCAATGCCCTTTTACTCATACAATGTACCTCCAAAATTTATCTTTTGTAATTATAGTTGTTATAAACATTCCAAATTGCTAAAAAAGTGCAGAAAAGAAAGCCATCTGAGATTAACGAATGACTTATAAATTTAAAAATATAATCGATTATAGTATTCTGGGATTTCAGCACTTGATTAATGTTTTAGAATGCATTTATATTATCATTTAGTGTCTATCTCGGCAATTGGTAACCTTGCCAAACAAATTTAGCACTATTTCACTAATCCGGAAATTCTCCAATGAGCTGCGCTCCCTCCCGATCAGACACATACAGAGCACATTCCAGTTCGTGCCCGGCTCTGGGCTCAAAATAATACCATTTTTCGTCTATCTCTTGCCAACCGGTGAGTGCATATCCATCTGAATTAAACCTGTACTTATGGCCATTGATAACCTGCCAGCAGGATTTATGTTAAGTGATCTTGGCATCAGCATACCACCAACCGTTTTCATCATGATTCCAGCCTACGGTATAGCCTGTGGGAATCTTAACCCAAGTCTTCTTAAACTCTTCCGGACTTGCATAAACCTGTTTGATTCCACTTGCGGAACTGCCCCAATCTGGGAGCTGAAAGTGCGGCTTATCAACCGGAGACTTCCAGTTGCCTCCCCATTCCAGACCAATGCTTACACCAATTGCCCCAACTCTACCAAAGAAGTTCCCGGCTTTATTATATGCCCCCTGTCCATCATACCGGTAAATATCAAATGCAGTCCCCCACTGATGGTAAGAGCTGTATGTACTGCCTGGGACGTTGGTTACTTTATTTCCCGGCTTTGTCCTGCCCTGGGCATAAAGCGCGTCCTGCTCTGCCACAGTCCGGTAAGTTTCTCCAATAGCAATCTTTAATCCCTGCTTAGCGGACTCCGCTGTCAGTTTGGTGGCAAGCTCCTGCAGGCGAGGGTGGCACAATGTTATATCTCTCATGATATTTTCCTCCAATCGAAAAAGGACCCAGGATTATCCCAGGTCCATAAAGTTGTGACATTACAACCGTTGCGACGGTCGCAACTAATTATTTTAATTCAGGCAATCCAGCTATTGATGTAAGGAGCGAGATAACTCCTGCTAACCCGGCTGTGGAAGCTACCATAACCCAATTAACTTCTGACATTGCAGCTGTGGTTCCTATGGTTGCAATAGCCGTCTGTGCCATTGTCTTTGCAGCTCTAACTCCTGCTGCTTTTGCCCACTTACTCAAATAATTCTTGTTCATAATCTTTCCTCTCTTTCCGCCAATTCTTCCGGCATTGACATTAATTTATCCTTCAGCCCTGTCGCAACATCATTGCCACCCAGAGCATGATAGGCATCATACATGCGCTTTACATTTTCCTTTCTATAGATGGGACAAAATCCCTTATCCTGATAATGGTTATACGCACCAATGATACGATCTCGAAGCAACGCCTGTATGCCATCATGCAAAGCTTTGCTTTTAGCGCTTTCCTCTGCCTGTTTATTTGCCAGTTTTCGGTAGCTCCACGCTAAAAAGGCGGATATGGCTAAAAACAACCACTCCACCCATTTCATGTCTATGTAGTTCATGATTTCACTCAACTGACCAATCCTCACTCTTTCTCATATTCTTTTCCTGTGATCTCCTGGTACTCCGCCGACGTGATCCACCGGTTTACTGCGTCCTGCACCCAGTTTAATGGCCAGGCTTTAGTATCATAGAATCGTTTTACCTTTTCAAAGTTTTTACTCATGATCACACCTCCTCTGTTATGCCGTTTGCCCCTTCCTTGATTCCGGCAATAGCTCCAAGCTTATCCCCCGGCATTTCATCTGTTGTCTTCACCTGCACAGCCTTATAGGTTCCTTTATCTTCAATCGATACAAAATCAGTGACATCCGCAAAACCGATCTTGGCAAGCACCTTTAAAACCATGTCCTGGGTGAACTCGGTACGCTTTTCCCGGTCTTTCATACGCTTTTCAATATAACTTGCAACGTTAGCATTTGTTAGCATTCGGCTGCTGTTTGCTCTGGCTGTTTCGTCTTTCTTGATCTTAGGATAAGCCACCTTGTAAGCTCTGGTAGCATTAAGATCAATCAGGTACTCATCTGCAAATATTTTCTGTTTGGCTGTTAATGCCATCAGTCTCACCTCACCTTCCAATCTGGCTAATTTTTATAACAAAAAAGAGACGGGGTTGGCCGCCTCAAATTAGATTTGCTCTAATGCTCTTTTAACTTTAACAACTTCAATTCTGTTTCAGGTATATCTATTTCTCGACATCGTTTGACCCATGCCTCATGACGTGGTACATTATATCTCACTACTTCATCAGGACTAGTTTTGAATTTCTCAATGTCATCTTCAATCATATCGGCCAAATCAATCAAATCCTTGAGCCTCTGTTCGCATTTATTCAATTCCGTACTTGGTTCGTTTTCCATGTCATTTATCTCTTTTGTTTTTTTTATATCATCAATAAAAATCAGTTTAGCATATTTAAAATCTCTATTTGCAAAGTCATTCTTAACATCTTCATACACCTTTAAAAAGTAATGTTCGTTAACTATAATGATTAATGCATTTATTGCTCCTAATACAACTATTAAAATTAAAATTGTATATAATGTATCTATCGGTAAAATTTCCATATCTTTTAATTTTAGGCCTGATGTTAACAAATTACTTAAACCATAATATAATGTATCGTAATTGTCAGCCACTCTTAAATAGATAGTAAAAATCAAACCAATGATAGGTATAGACAATAAATCTGACATGTATTCGGCTCTAATTCCATTGAATTGAGAAATATACTCAACATTCTTTGATAGTAATGCTTTAAAAATAAGCGCATAAAGTCCTCTATATTTCTCCTCCGCTTTAAATTCAGTATCAATTAATTTCTGTATTTCACTTTTTTTACTATTAATATAATTTATTGTAATTAAAACCCAAGATATAAGGTACAAAACAAACCATATTATAGAACTCACTTTGTAAAAATTTTCAGTTAAACTTCCTTTGTTTATAATATCCACAACAATTAAAAAAATAAAATAAAACACTGTTAATGCAATTGTATACCCAATTAACGATAATATAAATTTAAATATTTTATTTTTTTTCATTTTAATCCCCCCTCGCAATAACATTATTATAATCTAAAAAATACCAAAAGAAAACACCCATCCATTAAAAATCGACAGGTGCTCTTAAATAATTTCTTATAAGTGATAATAGTTATTTTTCGTCATTTTCATATATGTACTTGTAAGATTGGGGCGGAACAAAATTAATATCATCTTTATACGGATCTATTGGAATATCATAAGGAACAAATTCTTTTATTTGTATTGCGTAAGCTTCTTTTTTGCCTTTAAAATAAGATTGAAAAAAACGATACGATATTCCTGAATAATCCTTTGTTTCCTGCCAGACATCTTTTGGCGACTTATTGATAATTTCGCCTATTTTAAACTCTCCAACAATTTTTCCAACTGGCATACTGGCGTAGATAACTACGGAGTCAACATCCTGCTTGAATATTCTTTTTCTATATTCAAACCTCTTATTACCTGCCATTATTTCTTCAACAAAAACAGGCTTAATAGATAATAATGCCTTCATCAATTTCACCAACCTCTACTATTCTTTCAAACTGCTCATCAGTGAGCTCAGTAAATCCCCAATATATATCTCTATTCAATCCAACCTTTTCTATTAATGTTTTTCTTGTTGGACGTTTTTTTAAGGCGGCATTATATAACATTTTAATTACATAACATCCACCTTTTGAATACCAGTGCTCTAAATCTTCCTTATCAAAGATGCTATATCTGCTTGCATATTTATAAAATTCTTCAAAATCCGTAAATTCATTTTGATTTTTTACTTTCTCAACTACACATATTGAAGTTGCAACGGATGAATATTCTGCTGACCTGCCTTCTGACTTCGTCCTATAGATAACTAAAATATCACCTTTTCTCAAACTTCTAATATCATTCATTCTGCAAACATATATCTTATGAATAGAATTAGTATATGTGACATCAGATATTATATTACTATCTTCATTTTTTAATATAGAATCCGGAAACATAGCTGAATGATATTGAGGATATATACTTATTAAAAACTTTCGCCTTTCATTCGTATTAATAAGAGGATAATCATATACTATATTTCCACTTACAGTTTGCAAATTTTTAACTAAGACTAATTCTCTACCATCAGAAGTAATTTTTATTCCAGAATACATAAAACCATATTTAGTAAGTAATTTTATTAATGCCTCATGTTTCTCAAATATTGTCAAATAGCATAAGTCAGCTTTTTGGGAAATTGCAAAATCCAAAGCCTTTTTTATAAAACGTTCACCTAATCTGGTTCCATGGGGATTAATCTTGAAAGTTCCGATCTTTACAATTTTTTTAGCATAAATAGGTGGCTCTACATCCGTTACGTTATCATCTTCTAATTTAAAATATAAAAAACCGTCTATTTTATTACCTTCATAATGAACAAATGCTTTGTTATTTCTTTTCCGATTAAACCATTGTTCAAAATCACAATAATCTTCTTTTAAAGAATCAAAAAAATCATCGTGTAAATTAATATCCTCAAAACGTTCATACTCTAAATTATTCCCCATGTCTATTTATCCCCCAAAAAATGTTTTGTAATAAAATTTTCTATTTCAGTAACATCCATTTCACAAACCAGTAATTCAATATTTAATTCATTACAAAGCTCTTTTGCATATCTAACTTCTTCCGCTTGAAAAGACTCTAAGAAAGCTTCATCATAAACTTTATTATCCCTTTTAAACAAACGATTTGCTATTTCTTTAGGATTGTCCATAAGTACTATCATGATTTTCAATCCTAGGCTTTCATATGTCGTTTTAGGGATTCTACTGATTTCATTATTTTTTGAGATTAAACACAAATGTCCATCAAGAATAAAATCTTCATTACTTGGAATAATTTCATGAATTGCTGATATTAACAAATCTTGATTTCTATTTATGTTTGGAACTATTTTACCATCTAAAGCCTGCTGTCCATACTGTCTTATTAGGTCACTGGCAGTATAAATTGATACATTCATAGATTCAGATATTTTTTTTCCTAAATACCCCTTGCCTACCCCATGAATACCTGATAGGAATGCTATTGAACTCATATATATTCCCCCCCTCTGAATATACTAATAAGCAAATATGATTATGATAATAAAATATATATAAATAGTAATATTATAATATTTATTTGTCAATCAATATACATAAATATAGCCCCTAGCTATAAGCCAAGAGCCTTAACGCCCGGAAAATATCTTGGGAGAGCATAAACCGGGTTAATCAGTCACCTGGCTGTTACACCCAGCAATCGTAGGGGATTGAATTCATCTATTTACAGATTTCTCATCTTAAATAATATCACAGAAAAACCGCCGTAACCGCCATTTTCAATCTTTTTCCAAAAATCTATCATGCTTCTGTCTGCAGCTACTATCAGTGTAACACCGTATCTTTCCTTTACTGACCTGATCCTTGTATAGATCGTTCATTCTATGAGCCACCTGTACCCAGTTCATATTCTCCACGTAGTACAGAGTCATGATGTTCCTGATCTCCACCTTGTCAATTCCTGCTATGTAATCTTCCACCTGATTAATTAATTCCAGAAGCATTTGCTCCTCGTCCATCAGAATGGCGTAACTCCTTTCATAGGTTCTGGCGGCTCTCTGGGACTCTGGTATTGGATACCCATAATAACAGCCGTTCCCAGGGGCTTCTTACCTCGCTTTCCCTTCGTTACCGTATCTGCCACCACATATCCGTGTTCACGCAACCTGTCCAGGTGATCTTCTTTCTTCTGTAGCTGCTCCCTTAAAATTTTTACTCTGGCCAATGCGTCAGAATACTCAATCAAAATGTTTTTATCTATTTTTGTCACCCCCTTGATGCCTTTTTCTCATAATAGGTCCCTACCGCAAACATCTCCCGTGATCCTTGCAGCTGCAGCTTGCCCGCTTCGAATCAGATGGATAATACTTTCCACAGTACGGACACTTCTTTCGGATAACACTAAACCTCGTCTTTTCCATCTCTCTCCATCTCCACCGATACGATCCTCATCCGCTCCTGGGGAACGTCTATGTATTCACCACTGTTTAGCAGGATCCCGATCAGACCGTCATTGCTGCCGATAATGGTCCCGTACTTCCTCCCAAGATAAACCTGGACAGTGATTATCTGCTTCTCTTCAAGCTTCACGCTGCACCTTCTTTCTTGCAGGAAGCTTCCTGCGCTTTGGATCCGGACACAAGCTTGTGAACAAATATGCTGGATCTATAGCGCTCCCGGTCATAACCGGCGGTGCCTTTATAGCCACGTCCGCCTTGGCCTGTATGCGATTGTTTACGCTGGCTCTATCTGTTCTGCAGTCTTTTGATGATTTTCTCAATGTATCCCTCCTATTGCAAAATCGCATTTCAACATTTATAATTGTTTTGTTACTTATCGTGAATAATGTAGTCTTTTCAATTAATCCTAGAAAGCAGGTTTTTTATGAAAAATTTCTTGAAATTTGAATGTAGCCAATTAGGTATGTTGACAGCTTTTTTAATGGGTATAATTATTGGCTTTTTAATATCTCCGATAAAAAAAGGTATATACTTTGGTAATAGAGACATCACTTATTAAAAAAGTGTCCATTTACTTACTCTCTTGCATTACCGGCTTAAAAATTCATCCAAAGCGTCTCCACCCTCGGAAGACTATTCTGCGCTCTGGCCGGAATCTGTAGTTTCCTCCAGCCTTTCAAATAATACATATACGGTTCACAGTCATATCCGGAAATCATGACCTTAGCTCTGCTGAAGATCACCGTCATCAGTAGCTTCTCATGATCCGGATCAGACATTTCATACCTATACTGCTCCCGGCTTCTCGTGGACAGTACATAAGGTGGATCCAGGTAGATTAGAACGTTATCGTGATCAAACGCTCTGATCAACTCCAGTGCCCGCTTATTCTCAATCTGTACGCCTTTTAACCTGATCGCCATTTCTGCCAGTGCCTCCGGAAGCTGATTCCAATACCGCACTACATAGACGGCTTCCCTGCCATAAACATCTTTCTTCCAGCCACATTTCTCAGTTAGGCGAAAGCCGTGGCTCTGCATGGATCTGACTGCAAAGTACCCTGCCTGCTCCACCGGTGACTGCGGCTCCCGTGTAAAGGATTCATCGTACACCTGTCTGGAATACGGTGTATATGTAAGCCACTCCTGCAGCTCTTGGCAGCTTTCCGGATTCTGAATCACCCGGAAGAAATTTACCACATCAACATCAAGTTCATTCACCGTCTCAATCTTGGAAGGGGGCTTTTCGAAGAACATACCCCCTCCACCAAAGTACGGATCCAAGTAGCTGTGATGCTCTGGCATATTTTTAATTATCCAGGAAGCGATCCTGCGTTTACTGCCCGGGTAATGTAATAATGATTTCATTCTTCGTTTCCTTTCTCTTTTTGGCAATAAAAAAACTACCAGCTCAATACTGATAGTTAGTGTTTTTCGTTACATATTCTATTTTTCGACTTCGTATTATGCTTGCTTGGCAAGTAATCGTTCTATTTCACTTTTAATTATTTGTTTTAATTTTTCTCTTTCTTCATCGGAAGGTCGTGTACTTTCATCAAATAAAACCGAATTAGGAATTTGATATACCGAGCTTACTATTGGAGTGTCACCTTTTCTTCTTGGATATAAATGCCAATTAATGTGAGGGCAACCGTTTCCAAGCAATTCATAATTCATTTTATCCGGTTTGAAAATATTATTTACTGCTTCTGCAACCATTGCCATCTCTTCAAGATGATACCTTAAAGTTTCGCTCTAGATCGTACAACTCAGGACCATGCTCTTTGCAGTTAAACACCGTATAACCTTTAAAACGTTGAAACCAACCTAAGATTACATATCCGGTTTGAAGTTCCATAATAAAGTATGGATCTTGATAAATATTTTTTTGATTTTCACACATCTTGCATGCCATTGTTTTCACCTCACCTATTTAATAACCTTCATAAAAATTACCGGGATTTCATGAGCCTTAAGGACAAGGGTATTGTTTTACAAGAAGATAATACGACCTTTAGAGAATTTTCAGAATTATGGCTTACGAACGAAAAAATTGGAAGTATAAGAGATCAGTCAATAACTATGATAAGAGGTCAGCTGAGCACGATAAATTCTCATATTGGAGATATAAAAATGAGGAACTTAAGGCAAAGCCATGTTGAAGCGTTTCGAGCATCCATGTTAAAGACTGGTAAGCTGGCTCAGTATAATCTTTGCTTGTCTCGGATCAAAGCAATTACTCGATATGCCATACAAAAAGATATTATAGTAAAGGATATTACTCTTGGTATGAAGCCAATAAAAAACACGCAACAGCTAGTAAAGCGATCTTTCACATCAGAAGAACGACAGCTTTTTACCTCCGCTAGTCTGGATAGCTTTGAACACTGTTTTGTTAATCTGCTTTTATATACCGGACTGCGTAAAAACGAGGCTTTAGCTCTGAACGTAAACGACATAGATCTGAAAAAGAAAAAGATAAGTATTACAAAATCTCTGGTCTTTAGCAAAACAAGGGAATTCTGCTTACAATAATACACAAAAACAGCCGCTGGAAAACGCCAAGTACCTATCCCATCATATCTTATGGAAATTCTTACTAAATACATTAACGGGAAGATGGGAATTCTTTTTACATCTCGGAATGGCGGATATATATCTGGCGGAACAATGGATTTTAGATGGTGTAAAATATTGAAAAAGCTGCAAGCGGTATCAGACGCTCCTCTTGCAGATGATATTACTCTACACATGTTCCGGCACACTTACGCCAGCGATTTGTATAAATCAGGATTGGACCTTAAACAAGCCCAATACCTCTTGGGGCATGACGACATTAGGACCACTCTCGACACTTACACTCACTTTGGATTTGCTGATGTGAAAGTAGATAAACTGGAATCGTATTACAATGCAGTCAAAATGCAGTCAAACGAAAAAGTGATACCCCTGAAACACGCATAAACACGGCATTTCGTAAGAATAAATTAAATTATTACAATTTATCATATAAACTTGTAAGATCCCCTATTTTCTGCTATGCTAGGTAACGGAATAATTATCAGGAGGAATTTGAATTCATATGACTCAGTATAACAATCAAACCAGACCGGATCGCCGCAGGACAAGCTCCGGATACCGGCGTGACAACGGAAAAAGCGGTTTTCTTTCGGTCCTTCTGTTTTATGTGCTTCCTTTCATCGTTATTAACGGGATTATCTTTTTACTGGTAACAGCCCGTCCGAAGGCAGAGATAACCATTGGTGAAAGCAGCGATTTTATTTCTACCACGATGGAATTAAAGGTGAAATCCCTTCTTCCCATAAAGACTATGGAAGTTTCCCTGGACAGTACCCCTATTGAATTAACCAAGACAGGGGGAAGTACTTATAAAACCACATTAAAAAATAACGGAACACTGGAAGTAAAGCTGACTGGATTTAATAAGATGAAGTCCGTTTCCTATGAAACAGTTAATGTTCTGGACGATACTCCTCCTGCTGTGAAAGACAATGTTCTTGAAAATGGCATTCTTTCATTCCGCCTGGAAGATACTCAGTCTGGTGTGGATTATTCCTCTATCGCGGCCTCTGATGAGGATAATGCGGATATTCTTCCTCTTTCAATTGACCGCAGTACCGGACTTGTGACTTTTGAAATTAAGAAAGAGAACATCACCATTACAGCCAAGGATAAGATTGGCAACGAGCTTCATGTTACCTTTACACCTCAGGGAGATAGTTTCGAAGATGCTGAGATGAAAAACGAAGAAGCTGCAGAAAATGGAGACACTGCCGAAACAGATACTTCCTTAGAAACCGATGCTGAAGAAGAAACAAAAGAAACAAAATCAGTAAGCGATACAAAATCAACCAGCGTTACTAAATCAACTAACAATACTAAAACGGCAAACAGTACCAAATCCTCGAAAGAGTCTGCTAAGAGTACAGACACTACGAAATCTACTTCCAAATCAAATACAGGCAAAAAGAAATAATCGATTTGCTTATACGGCAAAAGCCGGATCCATGTTACCCTGTAAAGGCACGGATCCGGCTTTTTTATTTTCTTCCATACAAAAGCGCCAATTCTCTGCACTTAAGCACAAGATCTTCTGTTATCTCATCTGGTTTTAAGCGCCACTTCCAGTTATTTCCAAAGGTTGACGGTTCATTGATTCTCCCGTTCCTGCCAGTTCCCAGATAGTCCTGCACCGGTATTACAGCAAGATTTGCCACACTTGCAAGGGCCAGCCGGATGAAATCCCAGTGAATCTCATCACCAGGGGTATTGTAGTTATTTAAGTATCTGCGGCTGAAATTCCGGTCTGCTTCAGAAACGTCCTCATACCAGCTTTTCAGGGTCTGGTTATCATGAGTGCCGGTGTAAACAACACAATTTTTCGAATAATTATGGGGAAGATAAATGCTTTCGCCATTGGCATCAAAAGCAAATTCCAAGACCTTCATTCCGGGAAAACCTGTCTCTGAAAGCAGATCCAGTACCGATGGTGTCAGAAATCCCAGATCTTCCGCAATAATGTCAAGATCACCGAATCTCTCTTTTAACTGGGTAAACAGCTGGATTCCCGGTCCTTTTTCCCAGGTCCCCACCATGGCATCTTCTCTTCCTGCAGGTACGCGGTAATACTCATCAAATCCCCGAAAATGATCCACTCTCACTGTATCATAGAGGCAAAAACTGTATTCCAGGCGCTTCATCCACCATTCATAGCCAGTCTCTTTATGATAGTCCCAGCGGTAAAGGGGATTGCCCCACAGCTGACCAGTAGCAGAAAATGCATCGGGCGGACAGCCGGCGACTGCCTCCGGATATCCTTTTTCATCAAACTGAAACAGTTCTGGATGTCCCCAGGCATCTGCGCTGTCAAACGCCACGTAGATAGGCAGATCACCGATAATCCGGATTCCCTGTTCACCAGCATAGGCCTTTAATTTCTTCCATTGTTCCCAAAACTTGATCTGCAGAAATATATAAAAGCCCGTTTCATCAGCAAGCAGCTTCTTATAATGTTCAACTGCCTCTTCTTTTTTTAAACGAATACCCTCTTCCCAGTGAATCCAGCTTTTTCCCTGAAAATGATCCTTTAATGCCATATAAAAGCAATACCACACCGTTTCCTCACTCAGAGTTTCTGTGATTGCTTCTGCAGAATTCCCTTTTTCTTTCCAGGATGTATATGCCTGCTTAAGCAATGGATAACGGTTTTCATATATCTTTTCATAATTTACAGATGAAGCATCCTCCCCAAAATCCAGCAGATTGCACTGATCAGCTGTAATCAGATCTTCTCTGACCAGTTCCTCCAGATCAATAAAATAAGGATTTCCTGCAAAAGAGGAAAAGGACTGGTAAGGAGAATCCCCATATCCCGTAGGTCCAAGAGGCAGAATCTGCCAGTAATGCTGTCCCGCCCTTTTTAACAGATCAATCCATTCATATGCCTCTTTTGAAAACGCTCCGATTCCGTACTTGGACGGAAGGCTTGAAACCGGAAGCAACATACCGCATTTCCGCATAAACCAGTCTCCTTTATCTATACATTTTTCCTAATGTTTTAACGTTCTTATTGGTTAACAATATCATAAAGCCATTGGAATGGCAACCATTGCCTCCTCAGGATTTTTTTGTAAATAAATCATAGGAATTTCGACCCGGAATGTTAAGAGAAAAGAAATACTAATTCCTTAGATTTCATGTAGAATAAAGGTGTAACAACAAAGCAGCAACTACTACAACATTAGGAGGATTTTATTATGAGAAAATTGAATAAACCACTGGCAGCAGCTGCTGCAGCAGCCGCAGTAATCGGCTTAACCGCCTGCACCCAGACGACCGGTGCTGCCCCAGCTCCCCAGGCAGTTGTAAACGCACAGAATCAGAACAATATACAGGTACAAAGTCAGGAAGAAGTAAAGGTCGTTCCCGACAAAGCTGAAGTCAGCTTTGCAGTTTCTTCCCAGGCAGCAGATCCAAAATCAGTTCAGGATTTAAACAGCACTGATGTAGATAAAGTACTCAGCTTTTTAAAAAGCACAGGCATTGACGAAAAATCCATTCAGACTTCCAGCTTCGGCCTTCAGCCTGTTTACGACTGGAACAACGGACAAAAAATAACTGGATATGAGATGAGAACTGGTATTGTTGTATCAGATATTCCTATGGATCAGGTAGGTACTCTCCTCTCCTCTTCCATCGAGGCCGGTATCAATACCGTAGACCGCATTTCTTACCTGTCCAGCAAATATGATGAGTCCTATCAGGAAGCCTTAAAAAAGGCAGTTGAATCCTCAAAAGTAAAAGCCGAGGCTATGGCAGCTGCAAGCGGGAAATCTCTTGGTGAAGTTACAAATGTACAGGAAATCAGTTCTTACAATGAGAACCGCTATACCACTTATAATGCTGACTCAGCCACAGCTTCCCTTGAGGCAGGTGCCAAAGCCTTAGCCATTGAGCCTGGTCAGATCAGCGTAACGGCACAGGTAACCGTAACCTACAGCATTAAATAAATAAATAAAAGCAGCAGCATGCTCAGAGACATTCTCAGAACATGCTGCTTTCTTTCTACCTTCCACCATCTTTAATATGAACATCCAGCTGGCTGTAAGGGATTTCAATCCCCGCCTCATCAAACTCCAGCTTAATCCTCTCTAAAATCTTCCACCTGGCTGTCCAGTAATTTTCCACTAAAGTCCAGCCTCTTCCCCCAAGAGTTACAGAATTAGCCGATAACGCATTGACGAAAATATCAATCGGCTCGTCCTTTTTCACCTCAGGCTGGCTGTCAAAAATCATTTGTAGCAGCTCTTTCGCCTTTTTTAAATCTGCTCCATAGCCAATCTCCACAAGAATATCGAGTCTGCGTTTATCCATGGCTGTTACATTGGTAAGGGGAGAGTTGGAAAGTGTCCCGTTTGGTATCACAACCTGCTTATTATCTGCTGTAGTAAGAACAGTATAGACAAGACCAATGGTACGGACAGTTCCTTCTCCTGATTCTGATACAATATAATCCCCTACACGAAACGGCTTCATAAGAAGGATTAAGACCCCTCCCGCAAAGTTTGCAAGGCTTCCCTGGACAGCAAGACCGATGGCAATACTTGCAGAACCAAGAAGTGCCACGATAGAAGCAGAATTTACCCCCACCTGTCCTGCGATGATAAATGCCAGAAGGCAGTACATAACCGCATTTAATACAGAGAGAAGAAATTTCCTTACGCTGACCTCCATATCCACTCTTTTAAATGAGCGGTTCAGCATGCCATGCAAAATTTTTATCACTCTTGATCCAATGAAAAAAATTACGATTGCAATTAATATACTTATTCCAAATGAAATGATGGAAGGCATCCAGCCTTTTATGGTTTCCATCATTACATTGGGCTTTAATTGTTCCAGGTTTTCCTGTACTTCCTGCAGTGCTGCAATGGTTTCCTGGGGTGCTGCAGTGGTTTCCTGTGACGCTGCAGCAGCAATCAAATGTACGATCATATCAGATTCTCCTGTTTCACTTTCTTATCCTTTTTTATTACAATGCTTTTTGTGTTCTTCACTTTTACAGGCGTGCAGGAAAAAATGGCTACACTGAGAGGAGCCACGGTAATTTCAATGGAATTTTCCCGCTCGTCTGCTTCTTTCTTTTTTGATATCTTTACTCTCTTATTCTGGTATCCTTCTCCACCGAATGCCTGGTCATTGCTGTTAATCAGTTCCTTATATTTTCCTTCAAATGGAACACCTATACAGTACTTTTCATGTAACATGGTGTCAAAGTTGCAGACAAAAAGAAGGGTTTCTTCTTTCTTTTTCGTTTTTCTTAAGAATACAATGATACTGTCTCCGGATTTCGTACATTCCACCCATTCAAAGCCTTCCGGATCGTAATCAAGGGCATACAAAGCCGGCTGGCTTAAATAGAGGTGATTCAGGGCTTTTACATACTCCCTCAGCTGGCTGTGCAGCGTTTCTTCTAAAAGCTCCCAGTCCAGGCTTCTGTTTTCATCCCATTCCCTGATCTGTCCAAATTCCTGGCCCATAAACAAAAGCTTTTTCCCTGGATGCCCTGCCATAAATCCATAAGCCGCCCTTAAGTTCGCTGCCTTCTTCTCCAACGTATCACCCGGCATTTTCCCAATCATAGATCCCTTTAAATGAACTACCTCGTCATGGGAGAAAACCAGAATAAAATCTTCGCTGTAGGCATACAGCAGGCTAAAGGTCAATTCACCATAATGGTGCTTTCTGAAATAAGGGTCGCACTGCATATAGCCGGTAAAGTCATTCATCCAGCCCATATTCCATTTAAAATCAAATCCCAGCCCTTCCTCTTTTACATCTCCGGTAACTCTTGGCCAGGCTGTGGACTCCTCTGCAATCAGAACAGCACCATCCTTACGGTTCTTAAAAATGGAGTTTAAGTGCTTTAAGAATTCTACTGCTTCCAGATTCTCATTTCCACCGTAAAGATTGGGGATCCATTCTCCTGGTTCTTTCCCGTAATCCAGATACAGCATGGAAGCCACTGCATCCATGCGGATTCCATCTGCATGATATTTTTCCACCCAGTACAGGGCATTGGCAATTAAAAAATTGGTCACCTGAGGGCGTCCATAATTATAGATCAGAGTTCCCCAGTGAGGATGGGCTCCCTGCCTGGGATCTTTATGCTCATAAACGCAGGTACCGTCAAAACAGGCTAGTCCGAAGCTGTCTCTTGGAAAATGAGCCGGAACCCAGTCAAGAATCACACCAATTCCCTCCTGGTGCAAAAGCTCTACTAAATATTTAAAATCATCAGGCGTTCCAAAACGGCTGGTAGGTGCATAATAGCCAGTTACCTGGTACCCCCAGGAAGCATCCAGGGGGTGTTCCATCACAGGAAGCAGCTCTACATGAGTATAGCCCATTTCTTTTACGTATGATACCAGCTTCTTACCAATCTCCCGGTAATTGAGAAATTCCGATCCATTTAAGGGCTCTCCGTCACTGTTATATTCTGCTTCCTTGCGAAGCCACGACCCCAGATGGACCTCATAGATAGAAAGCGGCTCTCTGGTAAGATTCCAAGATGCTCTTTTTTTCAGCCACCCCTCATCATTCCAGGAGTATCGTTCCATATCCCATATTACAGAAGCATTGTCCGGACGCAGTTCACAATAGCTTGCATAAGGGTCGCTTTTCAGCTGAATCCCCCCATCCATAGCCTTAATCTCATATTTATAAATCATCCCCACATGTAAACCAGGAATAAATAATTCAAAAATTCCGGAATCACCAAGCTTTCGCATGGGATGCCGTCTGCCGTCCCACAGGTTAAAATCACCCACAACGCTGACTCTCATGGCACAAGGTGCCCAGACAGAAAAATAAACGCCTTTCGTGTCTTTCATGGTCATTGGGTGCGCTCCCATTTTATCGAAAATGCTGTAATGAATTCCGGAACTGAACTTTTTTATGTCTGTTTCCGTATAGTAAGGGTCAAAACTGTAGGGGTCAATAAGTTCCTCATTGGTATGGTTGTCATATGTAACCTGATAGAGGTACTGAAATTTCGTCTTCTCAGGTAAGAGCACCGCAAAAAATCCTGCATCATCTACCCGCTCCATAGGATGAAGTATGCCGTCCCTGATTCCTTTTACCGACACAGTTACAGCCGTGGGTATAAAGGCCTGAATCAAAAGCCCTGAACCTGTCACATGGGGTCCCAGTAACCGGTGGGGATCTGCGGCTTCCGAATATACGATTTCCTCAATACCCGCCCAATCCATTAAATCATATAAAGTTTTATCCATATCTGGCTCCTCCCGCTTCTTTGATTCTGTACCGTAATTTTATCAAAGCAGAAAGTATTTTTCAATAGATACAGGTGGCTTTCCTCACCTTGTTCTTGCGTAAGCAAGCATCAGATCCACCATTCTTCCATAGCTTTTCACTCCGTCTGACTGGCTGTTCATTTTTAAATATGTATTATTCATTTTATTGGAAACCTCTGCCGCTTTGCCCTCATACTGTCCCCAGAATTCGTTATTATCTCTTAAATCATCCCATGCTTTCTGATCAAGCATATGGCAGATCTCCCTGTAAGAAACCAGATCTGTTTTAGACAATGCGTTGGTGGCATAGACCCAGCCAGTTAAATATCCGCTATAACGGAAAGCCTCATTATCCGAACCAATACAGGCTAAATATCCGATAAAATTCGCTTCGTCTTCTCTCATAAATCCTCTTAAATGAGACAATTCATGGCAAACCGTATGGGGAATATTGTAATCGGGCATGGAACGGTTGTAAGTTGCTTCCACGGTGAACGGCGAGTACTGACCGCATAGCTGCTGGACAGAAAAATACTGAGATAAAATAAGAGGTTTTGGCTGTGGATAATATCCGGATAATTCCGGGTAGGTCTCTCCCAGCTTCCTCATGGCCTTTACGCTTTCATTTTTCACAACAGCTGTATCCACCTGCTCGTTAATTCCTTCTTCACACATTCCGTTGACAATCGCTGTCAGAGAAAGGCAGAGATCCTTCAAATCTTCTTCTGAGGACTTTTTCATCTCCAGCCCCGATGTTTTAGAAAACGGAGTTCTGTAATAATTAATCCCGCAGTGGAAGGTAAACAGAAAAAACAGACACGCAATTAAAAACAGAGTCCGGATCAGAAGGCGCTTTCCTTCTCTGAAGTGCCGGATTCCATATATAAGGCAATACAGGATCAGTGCATAAGATAAAAGTTCAACCACTGCAAAAGGAAATAAGCCTGATAATCTGCCTATACTTCCTACAATCACCGGATAAATCAGTTTCGCATACCAGTCCCCGATTCCAGATACTGTTCTGGCCAGAATCTGGAATGTGAACGATGATATAAGTAAGACTGCCGAACTGATAATCAATTTTCTGTCTGTGCTTTTTCCTCTTTTTTCCATATCCAGTGTCCCCCAGATGTGAGTATTTTTATGGAATAAACTTTACCACATGATTATGGACATTTCATGAATGATTGTGAATATTTTCTTACCATTTTGTGAAACCCCTTGCACAATTTTCCAAACTCATTTAAACTTTGATACATGACTATGAAGAAAGCAAAGAAGAGAACATTATGAAAAGAGAAGAAAACATGCCACAGGAACCATTTAACTGGAAAGAAGAGATTATCAGCTGGATTAAAATAATTATTACAGCTGCCGTTATTGCATTTTTGCTGAACAATTTTATTATTGCTAACAGCAGGGTTCCAAGCGGTTCTATGGAAAAGACCATTATGACCGGCGACCGGGTTATCGGCTCCAGACTTTCCTATTACTTTGAAGAGCCGGAACGAGGCGACATTGTCATCTTCCATTTTCCTGACGATCCTACTGGAAAGACATATTATGTAAAGCGTGTCATCGGTCTCCCGGGCGACATCATTGATATCCGGGACGGAAAAGTCTATATTAATAATTCCGACACTCCACTTGATGAGCCATATCTGCCCGAACCCATGGAGCCTGAACCAGCCGCCCATTATGAGGTGCCTGACGATTCTTACTTCATGCTGGGTGACAACCGGAATTATTCGGCTGATGCCAGAAGGTGGAAAAATAAGTACGTGAAAAAGAAAAAGATCATTGCCAAAGTATTGTTCCGCTATTTCCCTTCAATCAAACAGCTTCAGTAAAAAACGGGCGGAAGGAATCCAGGGATCATTTCCTGTTTTCCTTCAACCCGTTTTCTTATTCCATATACCCCCCTTTCATGGGTGATACTGCATGCTGGGAAAAGATTTTAAGAACTCCTGATTTGATTCTGTCTTCTCTTGGCTTCCAGGCTTTCCTCCGTTCTTCTAAAATCCGGTCTACCTCTTCCCCGCTCATGGCCTTTCCTTTTATTCCCGTAATCCGAAGACTTCTCCCCGGTATATCAATCTCAATTAAATCATCTTCTTCGATTAATGCAATGGGACCTCCATCGGCGGCTTCCGGTGAAATATGTCCAATGGCAGGACCTTTTGTGGCACCGGAGAATCTGCCGTCTGTTAAAAGTGCAATGGAATTTGATAAAACGGGATCAGAGGAAATGGCTTCGGTGGTATAAAACATCCGGCATTCCGCTTCCTTTTGGACCTTCATAACGGATTATTACTGCCTGACCAGGCTTAATCTTTCCCTGAAGCACTGCCTCCATGGCCTCCTCTTCGCTGTCAAAAGGTTTCGCCTTTAATACTGCCTGATGCATCTCTTTCGCTACTGCACTGTGTTTGACAACTGCCCCGTCAGGCGCTAAATTGCCTTTTAAAATGGCAACAGTTCCGTTTTTGCCAATGGGAGTGTCAAAAGAGCGAATTACATCCGTCCGCTTAATTCCTATTTTTTTCAAATATTCATCACATGTCTCATAAAAATTATTCTTCTTTAAATCCTCCAGGTTCTGCCCTAAAGTCTTTCCAGTCACTGTCATGCATTCTAAATGAAGCATGGATTTTATCTCCTCCATGATTCTTGGTACGCCTCCTGCATAGTAGAAGTACTGAGCCGGCCATTTTCCTGCCGGGCGGATGTCCAGTAGATAATGGGCGTCTCTATGAATCCGGTCAAAGGTATGGGCATCAATGGTGAGCCCCAGTTCATGGGCAATGGCAGGAATGTGAAGCAGCGAATTGGTAGAGCCGGATATGGCAGCGTGGACCATGATCGCATTCTCAAATGACTCCATGGTTATCATTTCCCTGGGAGTTAAGCCATTCCTTGCAAGCCATACTGCCTGAACACCTGCTTCTTTCGCCTTAATTCTCAATTCTTTAGAGGTGGCAGGCATAAGTGCCGTTCCCGGCAGCATGAGGCCCAGAGCTTCTGCCATGATCTGCATGGTGGAAGCTGTTCCCATAAAGGAGCAGGCTCCGCAGGAGGGGCAGGCATGGTGCTTATACCAGGTAAGTTTCTCCTCAGAGATTTCTCCTCTTTTACACATGGCACTGTACATTCCAATCTGTTCCAGCGTTAAAAGGTCCGGACCTGCATCCATGACACCTCCGGTTATAACAATGGAGGGAATGTTAATTCTGCCTATTCCCATGAGATGGGCTGGTACTGCCTTATCGCAGCTTGCCACAAACACTCCTGCATCGTAAGGAGTTGCGTTATTATGTATTTCAATCATGTTGCAGATCATATCTCTGGACACCAGAGAATAATTTCCTCCGTCATGTCCCTGACTCATGCCGTCACACGTATCTGTGGCAAAATAACGTGCGCCCCTGCCGCCAGACTCATAGATTCCGCTGGCTGCCTGATCCACCAGTTCCAGAAGATGGGCACTTCCCGGATGACTTTCTCCAAAGGTACTTTCAATTATAATCTGCGGCCTCTCCAAATCATCCACGGACCAGCCCATTCCCATTTTTAACGGGTCCATCTCGGGCGCAATCTTTCTAACCTGCTGACTTTTTAATTCCATCTTATTTATTCCCCTTTTCGCTCAATATACGTATGATGTATTTTAATATAAAATTATCATTATATTATGAAAAAGTCAATATTTGATTTGTAATTAGTGGTTATCATCAAATTTTTAATTTTATAGTTCAAAATACATACGATGTATTTAATAATCTCAAGAATAAAAGCCCTATACTTTACTATAATTTTTTGTTACTATGAAAGTAATTATATGGGACTGAAAAGGAGATATCTCTATGAATATTGATAGAATAATTCCAGCTGATTTTCGAGGCTGTATTTCCATTTATCAAAATGATGAGGTGTTATTTGAGAAGGCATACGGATATGCAGATCTGTCCAATCAGGTTCTGAATGATATGGAAACCAGATTTGCAACAGCTTCTGCAGGAAAAGTATTTGTAGCCGTCGGAATCCTGCAGCTGATTGAAAAGGGACTGCTTCACCTGGAAGATAAAATCGGTTCATTTTTTGATTTTAATTTAGAGCAGATTGACAAAGAAATTACAGTTGAGCAGCTTCTTACCCATACTTCTGGAATACCAGACTATTTCGATGAATCTGTTATGACAGAATATGAAGATTTGTGGAATGACTTCCCAAACTATAGAATACGTTCCAACAAAGACCTGCTGCCGCTTTTTATTCACAAGCCGATGATGTATCCAAGAGGAAGCAAATTTCAATATAATAATACCGGTTACGTGGTGTTGGCAATGATTCTTGAGAAGATCACCGGATTGGAATTTGACCGGTATCTGGAAGAATTCATATTTGTTCCCTGCAAAATGGTACATACCGGATATTATGAGCTGGACAGACTGCCCGCAAAATGCGCTTTTAATTACATATTTGATCAGGAAAGAAATGACTATCGTACAAATATATACAGTGTTGATGTAAAAGGAACTGGCGCAGGAGGTGCCTTTACAACAATCGGTGATATCCGTTTATTCTGGAAAAACCTTCTCTCCTGTCAACTGCTGTCCCCTGCCATGACGGAAACCATGTTTTCGTATCACAGCGGAGAAAGTCAGTGTTATGGCTATGGAATCTGGCTGAACAAAGCAGAAGATGAATTTAATCCTTATTTCCAGGGCTGTGATCCAGGTGTAAGTTTCAAATCTGCCTACGATAGGAAAAATAAGATACTGATAACGATAGTGAGTAATTATGGTGACAATGTCTGGAAACTGTGGCGGGAAATATCAGCCAATCTAAATCATTTTTATAATGAGAAAGGATACGATTTAAGTGAATCCTGATTTTTGGAAAACATTGGAACAGCTGGTGGGTGATTCTGAGATTGTTATTGACAGACCTAAGGGATCTGTTCATCCAAAGTATTCTGACTTTATATACAAAGTTGATTATGGATATTTAAATAACACAACTTCCATGGATGGACAAGGCATAGACGTCTGGGTTGGTACTGGGAAAAAACAAAGAATTGATGCAATTATGTGTATTGTTGATTTAATGAAACGGGATTCTGAAATTAAGATTCTGATCGGCTGCACAGAAGAAGAAAAAGAAATTATCTTTCATACTCACAACGAAACAGAATTTATGAAGGGAATTCTAATCAGACGTGATCTGGAATAATAAGGGGGTTCATAATGAAAATTGAGCATGTAGCCATGTATGTAAATAATCTGGAAAAAACAAAAGAGTTCTTCACCTATTATTTTAATGCAAAAGCAAATGACGGTTACCACAATCCCAAAACTGGTTTTCGCTCCTATTTTTTAACCTTTGAAGACGGCTGCCGGCTGGAAATCATGAATAAACCGGCTATGGAAGATCCACAAAAAACGCTCACCCGTACTGGCTTTATCCACATAGCCTTCCAAGCAGGAACCAAAGAAAAGGTTGACAGTCTTACCGTTCAGCTGAAGCAGGATGGATATAAAGTGATCAGCGGTCCCCGGACGACCGGTGACGGCTATTATGAAAGCTGTATCATAGATCTGGAGGGGAACCAGATTGAAATAACCATCTAATTCCCCTCCAAAGATTTAAGCATTCTCCGGTTCACGGTCAGGTGCATATACATGGCGCATCTGGCCCCCTCCGGATCCTTTCTGATAATACAGTCCGTGATTTCTCTATGCGTATCTATGGTCTCCTGTCCCAGTCTGGCATTGGTTAAATCCACAAACAGGGAGATCGATGAATTAATCACAGGAATCAGCTTTTCCACCACCAGATTGCCGCTGCATGCTGCGATCTGCCGGTGAAAAAGAATGTCTGCGTGGGTATGATCCTCGCCTCGATTAATCAGTTCTTCTACCTTGCCTTTTAATTCTTCCAGTTCCTTTAGCTGCTCTGGTCTGGCATTCACCGCAGCCAGTGCCGCAATCTCCGGCTCCAGCATCAGACGGACACTTAACAAATCAAGGGCCAGATTGGTTTTATCCTTTAAAAAGGAAAGCCCCAGGGGATCATCTAAAAGTCCCTGTCGTTCAGAAACAAAAGTCCCCGCCCCTCTCCGTATGGTAAGAATCTCTCTGGAAACCAATATCTTAACAGCTTCCCTGATGGTTCCCCTGCCCACTCCAATTTCCTGGGCAAGTTCAAATTCATTTGGGATTTTAGCACCAATCTCCAGGCCCTTTTCCACAATATCATTCAGGATCTGTTCTGCTACCTGTTCAGCCAGGGTTTGTTTTGTTCTGTTCTCCGGTTCGTGACTCATGAGCCTCCCCTTTCACAGAGTTAATTTCTTTTTTCGATATCCATTACCATATCTACACGGCGCTGATGTCTTCCGCCTTCGTACTGGGCATCAAGCCATTCTTCCGTAATCATCTTTGCCATTTCCACGCCTACAACTCTTGCGCCAAAACAAAGGACATTGGAATCGTTATGCATTCTGGAAAGCTTTGCTGTGTATGGCTCACTGCAGACACAGGCACGGATACCCTTAACCTTGTTGCATGCAAGAGAAATGCCCACTCCGGTTCCGCAGATTGCGATTCCTAAATCTGCTTTTCCTTCTGTAACCGCACGGCCAACTTTCTCACCATACTCCGGATAGTCGCAGCTTTCTGTGGAATTGGTACCAAAATCAATTACTTCATATCCTTTACTTTCCACAAACTCCTTAATGGCCTCTTTCATCTCTATTGCTGTATGATCATTACCCATTGCAATCTTCATTGTCATTCTCCTGTTTTTATTAAAATAAGTCAGTAATATATCCGGCATTTAACATAGCATAAATACCGGATATAATCAAGTTATTCACTTTCTTCGCTATAAAAGGAAATAATACGATCCATTCTGGCAGATAAATTGGCAAGCAGCAAGTCAACCGTTGTAAGTGCCGCCATTGCCTCAACTACCACAACCGCACGGGGTACAATGATC
The DNA here is from genome assembly GCA_009712635.1 of Hungatella sp. GTDB lineage: Bacteria > Bacillota > Clostridia > Lachnospirales > Lachnospiraceae > Lacrimispora. The sequence continues at coordinate 229,342 of WASS01000007.1, forward strand.
GGATCATGGCGGCCCTTAATTTCAATCTCAGTCTCTTCTCCCTGTCTGGTAACTGTCTTCTGAGGCTGGGCAATGGAGGGAGTTGGTTTAAAAGCAGCTCGGAAAACCACTCTGGATCCATCGCTGATTCCGCCGAGGATGCCCCCTGCATGATTGGTCACTTTCTTCGCTCTGCCATCTGGATCCATACAGAAACCATCATTATTCTCAGAACCCAGAGCACGGGAAGCTAAAAATCCATCTCCAATCTCAAATCCTTTTACTGCCCCAATGGACATCACTGCTTTTGCAAGAGATGCGTCGTATTTATCAAAGACAGGATCACCGATTCCGGCCGGCACACCGTCAATGATGCATTCCACCACGCCTCCTACAGAATCTTTTCTTCCCATCATCTCTTCTAAATACTGTTCTGCCAAAAGAGAGGTCTCCTTATCAGGCATATAAAGACGGTTCTCATCCCGCTCTTTTAAATCGAAACGTTCTTCTTTCACTTCATACGGCCCCACCGATCTGGTATAAGCCGTTACAGTGATTCCCAGGCTTCTTAAAAAACAGGCAGCTATGGCGCCTGCCGCAACTCTGCCAATGGTTTCCCTTCCGGAGGATCGTCCACCACCCCGGTAATCCCTGAAACCATATTTTTCATCAAAGGTATAATCTGCATGGCCCGGACGGTAAACTTCCATAATATTACCATAGTCCTTAGAACGCTGATCCGTATTCCAGACAATCATGGAAATGGGTGTTCCGGTTGTCTTACCTTCAAATACCCCGGATAAAATCTCCACCTGATCCCCTTCGTTTCGCATTGTGGTAAATTTGCTCTGTCCCGGCTTTCTGCGGTCAAGGAAGCACTGAATATCCTTTTCTTCCAGAGAAAGACCGGCTGGACAGCCGTCTACCACCACACCGATTCCTTTTCCGTGGGATTCTCCCCATGTTGTGACTTTAAATATTGTGCCAAGTGTGGATCCCGCCATAGTTGTCTCTCCTTTATTTGCTGACTTTTACGATTACACAGCTGTTCGGTTCATTCACTTTTAATTCTTTCCCGTTCATAATTAAAAGACCTTTTTCGTAATCCACCGTAAAGAAGGTAATGCTGCCAGTCTCGTGGTTAATGGATGCAATGTGCTTGTCATCTGGAAATACACAGATATCTTTTGGATAGCTTCCGCTGATGGGCAGGCAGCATAAGTAGGTTAACAGACCAGTCTGGGGATCACGGTCATACACTGTAACCGTATTATCTCCTGCATTTCCGCAAAACATGTGTGTTTCGTCATTTGAAAAACGCAGAGCACTCGCTGCGGTTAACTGAGTCAGCGGTTTGGGACCGGTGGTCTTAATGGTCTGGATCTTTTCAATCTTCGGCTGATGGTCTCCTGTTTCATAGGTAAATACATCGATGACATTCTTAAGTTCATGAACCAGATAGAAGAACTTTCCGTCTTTACTGAACCGGAAGAATCTGGGCGCTGACTCTAATTCACTTCTGATGGCATCCACCAAAAGCATCTCTTCGTCCTTTTCATCAAAATGGTAGATCTTCACCTGATCAATTCCCAGATCGGCAACCATAATGAATTTTCCGTCCGGAGTCCGTCTGGAGCAGCTTACATGAGGGCGGAAATTCCTTTCTGCCACGCTGCCCAGTCCCTTATGGAACACACTGGTTACAATCTCACCAACGGAACCATCGTCATTTAATCGGAGCACGGTACACTTTCCGTCATGATAGCCGGATACAAAAATATATCTGTCATCTTTGTCCGTAGATAGATGACAGCCTCTCATACCCTTAATATTTGCGGAGTTTAATCTTGTTATGGAACCGTTCTCATGAATGCGGAACGATACTACGCCTTCATCAGCTATGGAATAAAGTGTCCTGCCATTGTTGGAAGCTATTACATAAGAAGAATTGTCTACTTCCACCTCACATCTAGGGATAAAACGACCCTTTTCCACATCGACATCATACACCGTGATGCCCTTGGCCTGTCCATTGTAGGAATAGGAACCTACATACGCCATATATTTACCTGTCATAACACTTTTCCTCCTTGAATCTTCCTTGTATAAACTAGAAATATCATATCATAAGTTTCCCCGTTTGTTAAGGAAAAACTTCCTTAAAAACTATTGACATACATGGAAAAACAAGTATAATGTATCTTGCTGCGTGTTTATTATTACTAAACTTTATAGTTATATTTATCGTCAGTTAGTATAAGTAAACTTTCAGCTTAACATAATAAGAAGGAGGAGCAAATGGATATCGGTACAAAATTAAAGGAACTGCGTGTATTAAAAGGACTGACACAGGAAGAACTGGCTGACCGCGCGGAACTGTCAAAGGGATTTATATCTCAGCTGGAAAGGGACTTAACCTCCCCCTCCATTGCAACTCTTATGGATATTTTACAGTGTCTGGGTACCTCCATCGGAGAGTTTTTTAATGAAAGCCGGGAAGAGCAGATTGTATTTGGCAAAACCGACTATTTTGAAAAGCACGACGCAGATTTGAAAAATGAAATCAAGTGGATTATTCCAAACGCACAGAAAAATATGATGGAACCCATCCTGCTGACTCTGGAGTCAGGAGGACAGACTTATCCGGACAATCCACACGAAGGAGAAGAATTCGGGTATGTACTGCAGGGAAGCATTTCCATTCATATAGGAAATAAAACATATAAAGCAAAAAAAGGGGAATCCTTTTACTTTATACCAGATAAAAAACATTACTTAAGCAGCAAGGCAGGTGCTTCCTTAATCTGGGTAAGTTCACCTCCAAGCTTTTAACAGGAGGATAAAGCTCATGGGTCAGTCACTCATTGATTTACGAAATATATCAAAAAGCTTTGACGGAACTATGGTTCTTGATGATTTAAATCTCTCCGTAAAGGAGAACACATTTGTTACATTACTGGGCCCAAGCGGCTGCGGAAAGACCACTACGCTTCGTATTATCGGTGGCTTTGAAAGCCCCAGCAAAGGCGAGGTTATCTTTGACGGTCAGAACATTACCAATCTCCCGCCCAATAAAAGACAGCTGAATACGGTCTTTCAGAAGTATGCTCTTTTCACCCATATGTCCATCGCGGAAAACATTGCATTTGGTTTGAAAATCAAGAATAAATCCAAATCTTATATTCAGGATAAGATTAAATACGCCTTAAAGCTGGTAAACTTAGACGGTTTTGAAAACCGCAGCGTCAGTTCCTTAAGCGGCGGACAGCAGCAGCGGATCGCCATTGCAAGAGCTATCGTTAACGAACCAAGAGTTTTGCTTCTTGATGAGCCGTTAGGGGCACTGGATTTAAAGCTTCGTCAGGATATGCAGTATGAGCTGATTCGTTTAAAAAATGAGCTTGGCATTACCTTTATTTATGTAACCCATGATCAGGAAGAGGCTCTGACCATGTCTGATACCATAGTCGTTATGAATCAGGGCTATATTCAGCAGATGGGATCTCCGGAAAACATTTACAATGAACCAGAGAACGCATTTGTAGCTGACTTTATAGGGGAAAGCAACATTGTTCCTGGAATTATGTTAAGAGATGAGCTGGTTGAAATATTTGGCGCCAAATTTGCCTGTGTAGATAAGGGATTCGGTTCCAATGCTCCTGTGGATGTAGTAATCAGACCGGAAGACATCGACCTGGTTGCTCCGGAAAACGGCAGCCTTGAGGGAGTTGTAACACATTTAATCTTTAAAGGCGTTCATTATGAAATGGAAGTAACTTCACCGGACGGCTTTGAATGGCTGGTGCACAGTACGGACTTATTCCCAGTGGGACAAAAGGTAGGAATTCATGTAGATCCTTTTGATATCCAGATTATGAACAAGCCGGCTTCAGAGGATGAGGAGGCCGTGGGAGTCAATGAATAAGAAATTATTGTCCGGACCGTATCTGATGTGGATGATTGGTTTTATTCTGATTCCACTTGCACTGATCGTATTTTACGGATTGACTGACAAGAGCGGAGCTTTCACACTTTCCAATGTTCTATCTATTTCTACAGAGGAACATGCGAAGGCACTGTGGCTCTCTCTGGGTTTATCCCTTTTAAGTACTGTTTTGTGCCTGGTACTGGCTTATCCTCTTGCGATGATTCTCCGTACCAGAGGGATGGGGCAGGGAAGCTTTATCGTATTTATATTTATCCTTCCTATGTGGATGAATTTTCTTCTCCGTACCCTTGCCTGGCAGACGCTTTTGGAGAAGAACGGTGTAATTAACGGAATCTTATCCGCACTCCACCTGCCAAATCAGGGACTTATCAACACTCCGGGAGCCATTATCCTTGGTATGGTATATAACTTCCTTCCATTCATGGTTCTTCCGATTTACAATGTGCTGATGAAAATCGATGACAATGTAGTAAACGCGGCAAGAGACTTAGGTGCTAATTCCCTTCAGGTGCTCATTCGGATTCTTCTTCCTTTAAGCATACCTGGAATCGTAAGCGGGATCACCATGGTTTTTGTTCCTGCACTTACCACCTTTGTTATCTCCAATATATTAGGCGGAAGCAAGATACTTTTAATTGGAAATGTAATTGAACAGGAATTTACAAAAGGGAGCAACTGGAACTTAGGCTCCGGCCTTTCTCTGGTCCTTATGATATTTATTTTAATCAGCATGGCGCTCATTGCCAAGTATGATAAAAATGGGGAGGGAACGGTACTGTGATAAATCGAAAAACAGCTTTTATCAAACGTTTTTTCCAGGATTTTTACCTGGTTCTTATTGTGGTGTTTTTATATGCACCCATTGCAACTATGACAGTGCTGTCCTTTAATAATTCTAAATCCCGTACCCAATGGGGAGGGTTTACTACGAGATGGTACACAGAATTGTTTTCCAGCAGCACGATTATGGATGCACTTTATACCACTCTGCTGATTGCATTTGTATCATCTCTGATTGCAGTTATTATCGGCACCGCAGCCGCCATTGCAATTAACAGCATGAAGCCGTTTCCCCGCTCTCTTCTCATGGGCATCACCAACATACCCATGCTGAACGCGGATATTGTAACCGGAATTTCCCTGATGCTGGCATTCATCGCCTTTGGGATTTCTCTGGGATTTAAGACCATACTGATCGCACATATTACCTTTAACATTCCGTATGTCATATTAAGTGTCATGCCGAAGTTAAAGCAGACTGATAAAAGTACCTACGAAGCAGCCATGGACTTGGGAGCCACCTCGGTTTCCGCATTTTTCAAGGTAGTATTCCCGGATATTCTTCCAGGAGTACTTTCCGGATTTCTGCTGGCATTTACCATGTCACTTGATGATTTTATTATCACTCATTTTACAAAGGGTGCCGGTATTAATACATTATCGACTTTAATTTACAGTGAAGTACGCAGGGGAATTAAACCTTCCATGTATGCACTTTCCACGATTATCTTTTTAACGGTGCTGGTCCTTCTCTTAATCACAAACTTTGCACCAAAGCGAAAAAAATAACAGGAGATCATTAATATGAAAAAAAGAATTCAAATGGTTTTGGCAATCAGCGCCCTTGCCCTGCTTTCCACTTCCCTGTTAAGCGGCTGTGGAAAATCCCAGGCCAAGGCAGGAAGCAATGGTGAGGTTTATGTTTACAACTGGGGGGAATATATTGACGAATCCGTCATTGAGGAATTTGAAAAAGAAACAGGTATTAAGGTAGTATACGATTTATTTGAAACCAATGAAGAGATGTACCCAGTCATTGAGGCTGGCGGTGTCAAATACGATGCAGTCTGCCCCTCTGACTATATGATTCAGAAGATGGCGCAGAACAACCTTCTTGCAGAAATCAACTTTGACAACATTCCAAACTACAAGGAAATTGATCCCAAGTATTTGGAGATGTCAAAGAGCTTTGACCCGGAGAACAAATATTCCATCCCCTACTCCTGGGGAACCGTGGGAATTCTTTATAATACCAAAATGGTGGCAAAAGAAGACATCCCTACCAAATGGTCTGATTTGTGGGATGAGAAATTCAAAGACAACATCCTGATGCAGGACAGTGTCCGGGATGCATTTATGGTGGCATTAAAATCACTGGGATATTCCATGAACACCACCAACGAGCAGGAAATCAAAGAAGCAAAAGAGCTTTTAATCAAACAGAAGCCGCTGGTACAGGCTTATGTGATCGATCAGGTTCGTGATAAGATGATCGGCGGAGAAGCCGCTGTAGGCGTTATCTACTCCGGAGAAATGCTTTATATCCAGAACGAAGTTAAGGATCTTGGTCTTGATTATTCTCTGGAATATGTAATTCCGGAAGAGGGAACCAATCTCTGGCTTGATTCCTGGGTAATTCCTGCCAATGCTCCAAACAAGGAAAATGCGGAAAAATGGATTAACTTCTTATGCCGCCCGGACATTGCAAAGAAAAACTTTGAATACATCACATATCCAACACCAAATAAGGGTGCTTTTGATCTGCTTGATCCGGAACTGAAAAACAACAAGGCTTTATTCCCAGATGACAGCATGTTAAAGAACAGCGAAGTTTACAAGTACCTGGGAGACCAGTCAGACAGCCTTTATAACGAAGCCTGGAAAGAAGTAAAATCCAACTAATGAATACCAGACGGAGGGGGAACATATGGTAGGGAATCTGGAACTTTTGTTGCGGCAGGTGGTAGACATGGCAATTCTTCTCTTTGAATTCATGGGAGTAATTGTCATCATTGTATCGGGTATCAAAGGTATTATCAACTATGTCAAACATAATCCTGCCATACGCCTGCATCTTGCCGAAGGCATGGCACTGGGACTGGAGTTTAAGCTTGGAAGCGAGATTTTAAGAACTGTTGTGGTTCGGGAGCTTTCTGAGGTTGCCCTGGTTGCTGCCATTATTGTTCTTCGGGCTGCACTCACCTTTTTGATCCATTGGGAGATTAAGGTGGAGAAAGAGGGAGATAAATAATAATAAGCCCAAATATTTTAAATCGCCAAACTAATAATATTTAATAGTTTGGCGATTTTTTTGCAGTTATAGGAAAATGACTTATCTTGAACTGCCAGAATCTGTTCCTTTATAGTTGCAAGATATTGTTACATAATGATTATATTTTGTAGTATTACCTTTTGGCTTTCTTGTAAAAGAAAATTTTGCACTAGCCTTACTTGTATTATTACCAGATGTTACTGTCTTTTCATTGGTATAACTTGCATAATAATCATCGGTATCATAATAGGTTATTTCTCCCTCTTCATCATAAACTGTTACCTTTCTACTATTTACATCCCAATCAAAGGAGGCTGAAACTTGATATGAACATATTAGAGTTCCACTTCCCGCTCTCAAGGAATATGTATTTGCTTCTTTTGTAAATCTATCTGAACCGTAAGTATTTCCTCTTGCTAATAAACTTGATTCTACACTTTGTGTGAGTTTTTTCTCAGGTGAGTTTATATGTCTATAAGTACGTTCTATTGTATATGTATCATCACCGTTATCCACTCTATCATATGATATTAATACTCTGTTTTTTTCTAAACTATCGTTTTTTTCGCTTGTAGCCCCAAAAGATATCATATTCATTGATAAAATACAAGCAAATGTCACAAATAATAAAACACCTTTTTTCATAAATCAAATCTCCTTTTCTTAACTGTAATGTATATTTTTCCTCCTATAACTGCCATAGCAAAACATTTTGAATGAATACTCAGCATTACTAATAAGTCGTTAATAATTGTTTGTGTATAATAAATTGGAATTGCAGCGTTACTAAGAATGCGTAATAAAGTAATTGTCATAAAAAATAAATTTAAAACAAGACTCCAAAATATATAATGCTTTTCATATGCTTTAATTATTGCTACTGCTGCAATACACGTTAAAACAGGTAAAATAATATTTAGAAAATAATTTGAGTTAAAATACAAATTGTAACATGTCAAAAAAAGCATTATTACAAGAATAGTCCACAAGAACTTTGATGAAGTCTTTAGCATTAAAATTCTATTACAAAATGAAAATTCACTTCCTACATTGTTATACTGTTGTTCACCCTTCTGTTTAATAGCCATAACATTTTTCACCTCCATTAATTTGTTACAGTGTAACTTACTCCTGCCGAGATAACAACCCAAGTGCCAATTTTATACACTTTGAGTGCCAAATTTAGCACTTTAACTTAATATTCAGAACCTTAATTCCCTTAATTATCTGTTAGAGTACATCCAGAAACACCAGCAAAACAAAAAAAGCGAAGACTCGATTAAACACAGAGCTTCCGCTTTTTTTTAATAATTTGTTATAAGTACTTCAACCGTAACAGCATCCCGTTCTTTAAACTGATAATTACAATTGGAATAGGTTTTATCAATATAATGAATCTGATACTTCTTGCTCCATTCAATCAAAAGTTCATTGGAAAGTCCCTTATGATAAAATACATTTGACAGAGCAAACCGGATTCCAGTCTGATCCAGTTTATCAAGCAGCTCAAGCAGTTCCCGCTCCTCCTTTTCCTTCCAGTCTTTAAATCCCCGGTTACCATCGTTATAATTCCCGGTTGAAATCAGATAGGGCGGATCGCAGTAAACCAAATCCTCCGGTCCAAGATTTAAATAATCCAGTTCTGTAAAGTCCTTATTGGTGAACTGGATATTTTTCTGTTGAAGCGCCTGGCAAAACTGTGTTAGATTCTTTTCAATATTTCCGTTAAAGGAACTTCGGTTTCTCCCAAAAGGAGAATTGAATTCATGACTGTTATTAAACCGGATCTGGTGATTGAACGCATAGCAGGTGAGAACAAAAAGCTTTGTTAAATCGCCAGTTTTGTTGTAATCTGACCGAAGCGCATAGTAACCGTCTTTATTCTGCTGAGTTAACTGATAGGTGTTAATAATGTCTCGGATCCGTTCCAGCAGCTCACCGATATTCGTCCCCTGAAACATCTCAAACATCTCAATCAGATAATGAATCTGATCGTTGCAGATAATCGTCTCGGCCTCTACATTAATCCCTACATTAAATCCGCCGGCAAATACATCCACAAACGTCCGGATATTGGCTGGAAACGCCTGAAAAACAGAGTCCAGAATCTTAAACTTTCCTCCTGTATAGTTCAGAGGACTTTTTATGTACATGGCGGCACCTGCTTTTCTATGTAAATCAAAAGCTCCTTTAAACGTTCCGTTTCTTTCACCTTACGGCTCTTGTATCTGCGGTAGGGGATTTCATAAACGTGGTAGGTCTCTGGTTTTCCGTATTTTTTCATAACTGCTTCTATCTCTTCCATTGACATCAGCCCGTCTGTACTATAGCTCAGTATGATATGGCGGTATCTGGCATTGGAAATCAGCTCTTCAAAGGCAGAAACTGCCTTGTTTTTCATGCAGAACTCAGATTTTTGTCCTTCCGCTTCCGGTCTTTGTCCGGTAACTCCCCGCACGCTTGGATAATCGTATCTGGCAGCGGTTTCTAAAACATGATAATTTGAAAAATACTGTCTGGAATTGTAAGGAGGATCAATATAGAGAATATCGCCTTCCAGTCTTTTTAATAAATCCGAACCATTTTCATTGTAACAGCGGTTTTCTTTTCCGTTATGTGTCACTGGCAGACGGTATAGTTCAAAATGCTTATAACTTCTTCTCTCCCAGGACTTATGAAACGCACCATAGGTTCCAGATGTATTGGAAACAAAAGGAATTCCCTCCACAATACAGGCTACCAGATAAAAATACTCCTCTTCACTTAACAAACCGGCAGCTTTCCAATCTTCTACCGTACAGCGCGCAAAGTCAATGCGAAGAGCGTTGTCATCGTTTAAATACATCCGGCCGCCGACAGGCGCATATGTATTCTGGAAAAAGCGCCGTTCCACCGGCAGTTCTTCCATCTCTTTTTTCTCTATCCCGTTAAAATAATCAAGAGGATCTGCAATCCCCGTTTCTTCCTGCAGACGGGTAAACTCCGGCATCTGGTCGTTCTCAACGGTTGCCCGCTGAAGAACATAAGAAAAATACAGCAGGTCATTGGAACAGACCTGATACCACTGTTTAAAATATCTGGCAACCGCAGCGGTTCCAGAAAATATATCACAAAAGCTTTTCGCTTCCGGCGCTTTTTCATCTATTACATACTTAATCTGGTCCAGCAGCAGTGTCTTGCTTCCAATAAATCTCATTCTTTTCTTGCTCCCATTTCATTTTACCTGCCTATCATTATAATGTAAAACTACAAAAAACACAAGAAAAGATACGCCTGTCAGCTGCTGCTTTCTAAAGACTTCTTTTTTTACTTACGCATTCGTTTAAATTGATACATTTTTTCATCTGCTATCTTGATGGCAGTCTCAGGTAACAGATCCATCTCCTTTTTAATACAGACAATTCCATAACTGAAAGACATGGAATAACCCACCGGATTTGCTGCCAGGTTTTGATTAACTTCGGCTAACCGTTTCTCAGCCTCCTCCTCTGTTAATCCCCGGTATAAAATTACAAATTCGTCTCCGCCAAAACGGCATATAAAATCCCCCTGATTGACAGACTCTTTTAATTCCTGTGAAACACATGTCAAATACTGATCTCCGTTTAGGTGACCAAATTGATCATTGATTGTTTTTAATCCATCCAGATCAATCATACATAAGGCAAATAAAGGCTCCGCTTTCATATACTCGTCAATGGTGCTGATGCAGCACCTCCGGTTATTAAGCCCGGTCAGTTCATCTTTATATGCCATTATTTCCAGATGGGCCTCTGTTTCTTTCTGAAATGTTACATCAGTAATTAAATGAATGACTGCGCTCGTATCTTCCCATTGCACCCAGTGGGATTCTACCTGAAAGAATTTCTTCTGTTTGCATTGATACTCAAATTTTTGTTTGTCTTCTATTTTACCTGGTGACTGAAGCCGGTCCATCAATCCGCATGCCTCTCCGCAGATAAACTGTCCGGTCTCCTGATTATAAAAACGATTTTTTACAAGATCGTTGGTAAAAAGGATTTTGCCTGTTTTCTCCTCTGTTACAACAACCCAATCCTTCAGACTGTTAATAATAGCCAGAAGCAGGGAATTAAGTCCCCTGCTTCTGGTTACCTGCTGGTTCATTTTCAGCATATATCCGGAAAGACAAGAAATGGAATCCTGAAGTTCCTTATAAACCGGAGTATCGCCCTCCAGCTGCCCCGTTACAGGTTTGTTTGTAATAATACTCTGAATCTGCCCAAGAAGAACATGAGCATCTTTTTCCGTCATTTACTACACCTTCAATCATGAGTTTGCTCTTGTTTTCAGTTTAAACTGGCTTATCAGGCTCATCATTACCTCCGCCTGACTGTTTAACTCCTCACTTGCTGCAGCACTTTCCTCTGAAGTCGCGGAATTCGACTGAACAACGAAAGAAATCTGATCCATTCCCCGGGAAATTTCCGTTACGGACAGTGACTGTCTTTCCGATGCTTCAGCAATTTTTCCCACCATGCTGATAATGGTATTGGCATGCTCTGCTACCTCAGCAAATGCCTGACTTGTACTTGAGGCGTATGTTTCTCCCTGACGAATGGTTGCAATGGAATTTTCTATGAGCGCCGAAATATTCTTGGCCGCTTCCGCAGATCCCTGAGACAGCTTTCTAATCTCATCTGCGACAACCGCAAAACCTGCGCCTGCACTTCCTGCTCTGGCCGCCTCAATTGCCGCATTTAAAGCAAGAAGATTTGTCTCAGCAGCAATTGCATTAATTGTCTCTATGATCTCTGTAATATGTTGTGAGACTTCCGATATGTTGCCAATGGCATTTTTAAGATGTTCCATTTCAACAAGGCTTTCTCTTACTGTCTGCCCCGCCTGGTTTCCTATGGTATCCACATTCTGGGCATACTGGGCACTATCCTTTGCCTGTATCTGCACCTGTGCTATCGCAGCAGACAGCTCCTCTACACTGCTGGCCTGCTCTGCAGCACCCTGTGCAAGGCTCTGAGAAGCGGCAGAAACCTGTTCTGCTCCCGTAGAAACCTGTTCATACCCCTGTTTTATTTCAGACAGGGTATGATTCATCTGATTCTGGAAAAATTCGATTGATTTCTGTATGTTATAAAAATCACCTTCAAACTCTATGGCGCATTCACATGCAAAATTTCCATTGGCAAACTGGGACATGGCATAGTCAATTGCCTTTATGTAGTCTTTAATCGCCAAAACGGAATCATCCAGGGAATTGCCTAAATCCCCTACTTCATTTGTAAGGCGGTTATTAAATGACACATCCAGTAAACCTGCCTTCAGTTTTTTACATTCTTCCTGAAGCTTAAGTATGGGACTGACAATATGGCGGCTGACATAGCGGAACGTCAAAATTAAAAGTACAAGTGTAATAATTAATACAGCAGCACACATTGCCACTCCCTTGGAAATGGTACCCTTCATATTCTTAAGCTGCTGGTCAATATTGGCCTGCTTTTGTACTTTTGCAGAATCAAGTAACTGAACTAATTGCTCAATTTTTACATTAACACTGTTTTTCTCCAGTTCAATCGCTGCACTCTTATTGGTTTTTTCCAGATCCAGCACCTGATCGGCAAGCTCATGAATCTCTTTATGCAGCGGCTCAGCCTTTGTATAAAATTCAGCCATATCCTGTGAATTCTTTACTTTGTCACTGTATAGGTACTTTCCAAAATCACACTTGGTTTCATCCTTTTGACCGGTAAATTCTGTTCCGTAATTTAATGAATTGCTTAAACTGCTCCCCCATTTGTAGTGAGCGGTCTGGGCAGACAAAAGCAATTCTTTCTCTTCATAACATTCCGAAATCAACCCATTCACCTTATTAATGGACTGAAAACTTAAGGTTACAGAAATTACCATAATAAGTGCTGAAACAGTAATTGCAAGAAAATGCAGAATAAATGCCTTCTTCATCGAAGTTCTTTTCATAGTTTTGTACCGGATATATGCCGGTCCCCCTTTCATTGTTACTTAATATCGTTATAATCGCGTTATTTTCGATTAATATAACCGTTGTGCCATGAATTTTATTGTCAAAAAGGTGTACCTTT
>WASS01000005.1 GCA_009712635.1 Hungatella sp.
TTCAAAATGTGAAACTCGTTTACAAAACGGGAAACTCGTAATGCTATTGACCTTTTGATGAACCATAGTGAAATAACTATGGCTTTTTCAACGTGCAAACCCGTAATTATTACGAGGTAAAATCCGTAATCATTAATAATAGTAAAATAAAATAATTATGCCCAGAAATACCAAAAACAATTTTGTTTCAAAATTTAAAGGGGAAAGGCAAATGAATAAAAATTTATTCTTATTTTGTATTCTGATTTTATCTTTAACCGGCTGCACCAATTCCAATATGACGGGGAAGACTGTTTTGCAGCCAGACGAAAGTCAGGTCAGCAATATGGTACAGGAATCAGTTGCTTTAACAGATCAGGAAATTAACTGGCAGACTGCATATATGGAGATTATCGACCAGGGGGGAGGTCATCTGCCAGATCCATATCAATTAAGAGGGGAAGATGGATTAAATTCATCGTTTTATCTGGGAATTCACGATTTTAATGGAGACGGGATACCTGAATTAATTCTGGGAGACGGGATTTCCATAAGCGTGTATACTTACTTAAACCATGGATTGGAGAAGGTCGCCGATTTATACGAACCGGAGGGCTGGTATATGATCCATGAATTATATATTCAAAACAATTGCCTGATCCTGGTAAGCAATGGATCAGATGGATGCGGATATGTTGGATTTACTTATGGGGAAGGCTCATATCGTACTGGTACATATGATGATTCCAATCCGGACCAGTCGGTTTTAGTCGGAGAACAATCCGGGTTTAAAGAGTTCAATGATGTATTTCATATAACGGAACTGAAAGAGGAAAGTAGAAAGCATCTCATAAAGAATAACAAAGAGAGTGGGGAATTAATACCAGACTGGGCGATGCTGGTTTGGTAAAAACATTTCAACTAAATAAGGTTTATAAAGAAAAATGCTGAATAATTGGGAAATTTCTCCCTATTATTCAGCGTTTTTTACGTGTTCCATTAAATAGTGAGTTTTTTATCTACAATCATATTATGCGAAAAAAATAAAGATTCAGAAGAATTTAGTTTACAATATTACCCTTTTTTTCTTTTTGCCTTTTAGGAGGTAAGAAAATGGGAGAAAGTGTTCATGTAATTATTGAGGAAATAAAAAAAGGTAATAAAGAAAAATTCTTACTGATAATAGATAAAATGACTCCACTGATTAATAAATACGTTCGCCTGTTATATAAAGACGAAAAAGAGGACATGCATTCGGAATTCGTACTCAGTCTGCTGGAGGCCATCAATTCAATGCAATATTATAAGGAAGATGGGCAATGTGTTTATTTTTTAAGCAGAGCCCTAAAAAACAAGTTCTTAGAACAGTATAAAAAAAGCAAGCAGCATTTTGACGCGGAAGCTTCTGTTGAGGATGAGTTTTTTACTGAGATCAGCATGGATGAGCCGGTTTATGATGACTGGCTGTTTCATGAAGATCTAAAAACTATGCTCTTAAAGACAGAAGGAAAACAGGCGGTTATTCTGTGGGATATTGTCTTTCATGAGGAGTCAGATGCAATAATTGCTGAACGCCACTCTGTGTCCCGCCAATACGTGAACCGGGTCAGAAGAAATTTTTACAATCTTTTAAAAGAAAACTATTATAAATAAGTGAAGGACTTTACAGGAGGTGCAGCTATGGAGAAAAAATTGGATTTGGAAAAAAGCGCAATGGGAATCATCAGTGCCTGGATTATGGATCAATTCGGACTTTTATTTCCTGCCATATCGTTATTAACCATACTTATGATCACGGACTACATATCGGGGATGCTGGCTTCGAAAAAGGAAGCACTGGACAACCCTGATAATAATCAGTATGGTTGGAACAGCAGGAAAAGCCGGATCGGAATTTATAAAAAGTCCAGTTATATATTCATCATTCTGGCGGCAGTCAGCACGGATTATGTGATCTATAAATTTTCTACTGAGATTGGGATCAAATTTGAGCATAAAACTATTTTTGGATTATTGGTATCTGTCTGGCTCATCATTAATGAATTAATCTCTATTTTAGAAAATGCAGGACGAATGGGCGCCAGAATGCCGGAATTTTTACAGAAAGTCCTGACGGAATTACGTGGGAAAATAGATAAAGACTAAAACGCTCATTCCGTTTGCTGCTTATTCCTGCCGCTGATTTTGGATAATATCAGTGTGATAAATACTAATAGATAAATCAGCGCCTCTAAAAAAATATAATTTTCTAAATTCAAAAAGAGAAAGCACAATGCGGCAAGGAAACTGATAAATAAAGTACGGTCAGTTTTATGAGTCAACGTCTGGTTTTCGTCTGTGTCAACCGGTCTGTTGGGATGATCAACTGCTCCAGTCAGCTTGATGAGTACCATAAAACCTAAGTAAAGCAGAAACGAAACCGAAGCGTTCAGACTGTAATATTTCACAATCAGAAGTATGACAGTCATGGTGGCGCAGGAGAAAACCAGACATGAGAAATAAGACTTCAAATGCAGTCCTCCGTTAAAGGAACGAAGGGGAATGAATAGTAAAAAGAAGAGCAGGCATTCCACTTCCATATGAATAAAAAACGCAATACAGAGACTGCAGATCAGATTTAAAAACAGTTCCAGAAAGCTTTGAAAGCCATATAAATAAATTTCATAATCTTCTTTCGAGATCACTTCTTTTTTAAGAATATAATTGGTTAATACAACGGATAACTTTTCCATATTACCATCCCCCTGATCAGTAATTTGTTATTTTTCCGGTTCCTGATATAAAATCACAACCGCTTTAAATATGTTTCCCTCAACCTGTGTAATGGCTTCCCCGTTACAGGCAGCGACTGCCTGTTCAATGGAAAACAGGCCCAGGCCATGATGGGCGGGATTTTTCTTAGTGGTAAGAAAATGTTTCTGCCCGTCTGTGTATCGATCCCCTTCAAAGGTATTCCAGACAACAATGGAAAGAATCCCCTTCTGATAAGACATTTCCAGATCAATTTTTGGATGTCCGCTATTCATCTGGCGACAGGCTTCCAGGGCATTTTCCAGAAGGTTTCCCAGTATAATGGTCAGATTTCCGTTTTGAAAAGGCATTACCGGCGGAATAAAAATATTGGTACAGAATTCTATATTTTGTTTTCGGGCAATGGAAGATTTATAATTCACAAGTGAGTCCACTACTATATTACCACTGTGGGATATTTCATTTA
Organism: Hungatella sp.; assembly: GCA_009712635.1. GTDB lineage: Bacteria > Bacillota > Clostridia > Lachnospirales > Lachnospiraceae > Lacrimispora. The sequence continues at coordinate 3,197 of WASS01000005.1, forward strand.
TTTTTTTTGAGGTTCCCTTTTCTAAAAAAGAAGTGAGATAAGTGGCAGCTTCTTCATTTTTTCCGGAATTAACCATGCCCAGTATGCTGACTAAGTGCTGCTTCATGTCATGGCGCAATAAACGTATTTCCGTGTTTTGGATCTCCCGTTCCTCAGCCTGGCGGCTGCAAAGTTCTAATTGCTGTTCATAGAGAAGGGTTTTTTTCTGATATTCTGAACTTGCTGCCAGAGATTCAAATACTTCGAAAATAATATAGTTAATAAACAGCAGTAAAATACCCGATATAAAGGAGAAAAGAACTTCATCCTCAGCCGTGCTGCTGATGAGAAAAATGTTATGCATAATGTAAATGCTTCCTGCTGGAACCATAAGTAAAATTGCCATATACCGTAAGGAAATATCTCCAGTACTTTTATGCTGAAGACAGTGTCCGGTGACAATGGCAAAAACCATCATTACTATTTTAGAAATAATGGCTCCGGAGAGACCGGCTTTATCATCTAAATTCATCATATTTAAGATCATATGTATGATAATTTCCACAAGCATCCAGATTGCACAGATTAAAAAAGAGAACAAGGCACATTTTTTACGGCTTTCTGAATAAGAAATACTGGTTGCAAGAAAGACAAAGACCATGTTAAGTAAAAGGGTCAGTGCCGGAGGAATCCCACTTCCAATGCCCAGAAACAACTGGAAGAAATAATATGCAATCCAGATTATATATGTTGTGGTTTTCTTCCACGAGGGCGCGAAAAACGCGTTAATGCATTTCCGTATGACTAAAATATAAAAAAGTGAAAGAAACGGGCTGACAACGGTTGTTGAAAGAACTTTCATATTATTTTACCCCCGCTTTCTTACTGGCCAGATCACATAACTGTTTTCGGATTTTCTTCTGCCTGTCTTCGCTGATTTGCAGTGTAGTTGACTTTCCTCCGTTTTCAATTACAAGACTGGAAAAATTCATGGTGCTGACATAATCATAATTAACAAGATAGGATTGGTGTATCCGCAGGTAACGCTGCTTGTTTCCGGCTAACTCATTTTCCACATCGTTAAGCTTTCCATAAAAAAATTCCTCTCTCCCATCCTTTAAATAAATGTAAACAACCCGGTTGCGGCTTTCAAAGTAGACCACATCCTTTAGGGCTACTTTTTTAATTTCTTTATTGAAATTAAATTGGAAATAGACGTTATTTTCATTGATCCGCTCATATGCTTCTTTGAAATACCGGGAGAACTTCGCCGTATCAAGTGGTTTGGAAAGAAAACGAAACGGCTCCACTTCAAATAATTCTTTTAAATACTGCTCGTATCCGGAAATGTAAATTAACAATGCAGTCTTATCAATCTCTCTGATGTGGCGTGCTGCCTCAATTCCGTTTTGCTGTGACATTTCTATATCAAGAAAGATCAGGTCAAATAAGTTACCAAGATGCACATATTTTGTCAGCATGGATCCATCAAAAAACACGTCAACTTCAATTTCAATACCGTTTGCCAAAGCTTCTTCTTTGATTAAATTTTCTAACATTCCTGTAAACAGAACGTCGTCATCACAAATTGCTATTCTTAACATACGTACCCTTCCCCATTAAAACTTTTTACTTTAGTTATGCAAAAATGAAACATCTATATCTTTATATCGTACGATATCTTCCATTAATTAAAAGAGAGAAATAGGAGCTTTTGTCGCATTTTGTCTAATTGAACAAATTAAAAATTACCTGCAGGCTCGAAATTTCAACATGGTGTGATTTTTTCAATGGAAATATAATATTTTCTTATTGCACTAAAAATTATATCACATTTTAATATTGGAGGTAACAAAATTGAAACACTATCTGCTTTTCCTTATTTTTCTCTGTACCGTGTTTTTAGTTGTAAATTTGATTCATCTCATACTGGAAAAATATAATAATCGAAAAACAAACAGAAAAATTTATGTAATAAATATGACGATGGCTGTAATCATTTCCAATTGTATTGAGTGGAGTGAAATGCAGTTTGAGAGGAGAGCCGCATTTTTGGGAGAAAGCTTTATATCCCTGCTAAATCTTGTTAATATTTTGCTGTGTCTCGTTCTGGTGCTGTTCATGTTTTTTTTCAAAAGTGACAATGGGAGGATTCATGAGTATCAAAATCGGGAATAGTTACGAGCAGAGCCGTAATTTTTACAACTTGTTTTTATAGACCTGTTGTTTATGTATAATTGCATTATCTTAATGTCTTTATAATAATGGAGGTAGAAAGAATGAAGGGTAAAAGTAATATCGCAGCTAAATTCATGGAACAGGTAGCTAGAAAATCTGTGGAGCTGGCATCTGAGAGCAGATGCATGTATATCTATCACCAGCCGAAGATGCCGGATCTTAAGAAATTTAAGAAATAAGCACCAGGGCAACTATAATTACATAATTTTCTGCAGGACATGATATCCTTTGAAAAAGTTGGCTATAATTTTAACAGGACTTCCTCGAAGGGAACCAATCATGGAGGGCAGATAATGAGAATTCCAAAACACATCGGTATCATTCCAGATGGAAACAGACGTTGGGCTGTGGAGAATGGCATAAAAAAAGAAGAAGGGTATGATAAGGGTATCTCACCTGGAATGACCCTTTACCGTCTCTGTAAGGATCTGGGAGTAGAAGAGATGACCTTTTATGGCTTTACCGCAGATAATACCAAACGTCCGTCTGTACAAAGAGAAGCATTTTCCAAGGCCTGCGTAAAGGCTGTGGAGGTGTTGTCGAAAGAGAATGCAAAGCTTCTGGTTCTTGGGAAAACTTCTTCGGCTATGTTTCCGGACGAGCTTAAACCATATACCAAAAGGGTGTGTTTCGGTACAGGAGGAATGAAAATCAACTTCCTCATCAATTACAGCTGGGAATGGGATTTGGGACTGTCAGACGGAGCCATAGGTCCTGAGCTTAAAACCTCTGATGTATCCAGAATGGATTTAATCATCCGTTGGGGAGGAAGGAGAAGACTTTCCGGCTTTCTCCCGGTTCAGTCCGTTTATTCGGATTTTTATGTGGTAGACGATTACTGGCCGGATTTTAAAACAGATCATGTTTACAATGCGCTGGAGTGGTACTCCAGGCAGGATGTGACCCTGGGGGGGTAAAAAAAGAGAATACAATATTTTTTAAGGCAGCCTTAGCGGGCTGCCTTTTTTACATAAAACAGTCCATTCATCAGGAAGCTTTGAAAAGTTCAAGGCTTTTTTTATTGTCTTTAAAATAAACATGCCTGCTATTGGTAATATGTGCTATAATAGCAAAATAAAAACCGATTAAATTATCTGAATTACACAATAAAAGGAGCCGGACTTGATCAGAAAACTACTTAACCGATATAAAAGCTATAGCATAGCAAAAAAAACTCTTATTATTTTGCTGGCAGGTTCCATTGTACCGTTAATGATAATGGAGACAATCACCTGCATGATAGCTGCCAGCACCTTAAAACGTCAGACAGACATTTTAATGGAAAGCAATATGAAGCTGTCACAGAAGGGACTTGAGGATTATTTTTCCCAGTATGACAGCATTATCATGTCAATCTATACAGAGAACCAATATGCACTGAAGCTTGAAAAATTAAATGTCTGGGATTCCAGAAATTATTATCTCATAAAGAAGGAACTGGAAGATGATCTGGAAAATATATCTTACTTACATCCGGAGATTCTGGGGATTGCGGTGGTAACGCAGAAAAAAGAGTGTATCGGGTATGACTCTGTCACTAACAGCACCATGAACAGCTTCTGCTTTCCAAACAGGGATAAAAGCTGGCTGGAAGTGGCAGATGAGACGTTTTTAAATACCAGGACGGTTTATTCTGATATGATTAACCGTAAGGAAGATAACGGAACCAGCAGGAATATTATTTACCTGGGGCACAGGATCGCGGATATTAACAATTACAGACAGGGGACGGTAGGAAGTATTTTAATCTGTCTTGATGAAGAACGGATCAGGGAAACGTATTCTCAGGAAGACAAGCAGGACAGAACCGTTTCCTTTCTTTGTGATACCAATGGAACCATTATCTCCAGTAACCGGGCAGAGCTGATAGGAACAAGAATTGAGACGGCGACTAAGGCACGTTTTTCCAGTATCTACACTAAACCCGTTTTAAATGGTCAGTATGTACTGGTTACCATACGGGATAACAGAGAGCTTTTAAAGGATTTTAAATATATTTTTGAAGTGATTATCCTGTTGACAATCCTGATTATAATCACAAGCATTCTGATCATGCTTCGGTTTGCCGAGTCCCTTCAGGTCAGGGTGGAAAAGATTACATCAGCCATGGATAAGGCTTACAAAGGGGATTATACAGTCCAGATCAGCCATTCCTGGCAGGATGAATTCGGAACCATTGCAAGGCATTTTAACCACATGGTCACAAAGATAGACCAGTCAGGCAGGATGGAAAAGGAAGCTCTTTTAAGGGAGAAGAATGCGGAGCTAAAGGCTCTGGAGGCACAAATCAATCCCCACTTTCTTTATAATACCCTGGATGCCATTAACTGGATTGCAATAGAAAATGAACAGTTTTTAATTAGTAAGATGTTAAAAAACCTGGCTAATATTCTGCGTTACAGTATCCATAAAAGCAATGGCGTGGTCAGTGTAAGAAGCGAGACAGAGTATTTGAAGCAGTACATATTTCTCCAACAGCAGCGTTTTTCCTTTTCCTTCCACTGCATTATGGATATTGAAGAGGAAGTGATGGATCTTAAGATGCATAAGCTTTTATTTCAGCCTCTCATTGAAAATTCCATTAATCATGGTTTTCCAGGTAAGTCAGGAGAGGATTTAATCACCATAACCATCAGAAAAAAAGGGGAGAGGCATCTGATGTTTGAGGTGAAAGATAATGGAAAAGGAATGGATTCTGAATTAATTCATGAACTCAATCATTACGATTATTCTGCCAGCTCTCTGGAGGGAAGCATTGGTGTGAGGAATGTGATCATGCGAATCAAGTATTACTATGGTGATGAGGGTTATTTTGAAATTGAATCAGACGAAAACGGGACAACAGTGAGGGCAGAAATATTATTTGAATAGCAGGCAGGAGGCTGGACAGGCATGAGAATTCTCGTTGTAGAAGATGAACCCAATACAAGAAACGGAATTATTAAAATTATCGAGACCTATACCGGGCATCAGGTGGTGGGAGGGGCAAGTGATGGTGAAACGGGACTTTTTGAGGCTTTGCGGTTACAGCCTGATGTGGTTATTACAGATATTAACATGCCTCAGATGAATGGACTGGTAATGATTGAGCGGATGAGAAAAGAGGGATGTGAGGCAGCAGCAGTTGTACTCACCGGCTATTCGGAATTTGAATATGCTCAGAAGGCAATTCAGCTGTCTGTGGTGGAATATCTTTTGAAGCCTTTGAGCGTAGAGGATATTATGAGTGTGTTAGAGACCGTGGAAAACAGGCTGTCAAAGACCAGGGCAAAGACAGTCTCACCCCAGCAGCTGCTGTTTTCCCTGCTGACAGGAGAATTAAAAGAGGAAGCCATGAGGCAGTTTGTTAGTGAAATCCGCTATCAGAACGGTCAGGAGATTTCTCTGTTTTTAATACAGTCGGAAAGCATTCTGGAGGATACTACAAAGCAGATGGCTGAACTGCTGAAAAATAGTCTGGAAACAAACTGCCTGACCAGCTTTTATACCTTTCTGCTGCCTTATGAAAGGCAGATACTGGTGATGATATTAGACGGACAAAGTATACGCTATTTAAAAAATCTGTTCCAGACCAGAATTTTAAAAGAATTAAAGGAGAAGGGAGAATTTTTAATTAGTTTTGAAAGCATCTATGGAATTGGAGAATTAAAGGATGTCATCCGGCAGATGCAGGACAGCTTATCTTACAGTTTCCTGTTCTCTGAAAGCTGTATTATTGACCAGGAACTTATAAAAGGGCTGGCTTTCCAGCGGATTGATTATCCGGAATATTTGGAGCATGGAGTAAAGCGGGAAATAAAGAACGGGAATCAGGACGGTATCAGACGAATGGCAGGGCTGTTTGAGGAACAGGTAATATTACACAGAGAGCGGCCTGAAACAATAAAAAACCATACGGTACGTTTTGTAATGGCAATTCTTGATACAGCAAGAGAACTGATGAAGGAAAAAGATATAGACGGGCTGTACCAGTATCTCTTAAACGATATGATGAAAACAGGAATCAGAGAGGTATTTTTAAATAATTACTGGAAGATCATCGGTATGGTGACAGATGAAAGGGACAGCACGACGCTGACAGACAACGGGATGATTTTAAATGTCATTGGATTTATAAGACAGAACTATGCCAGAGAAATATCGCTGACTGATGCGGCGGAGCTGGTAGGAATCACGCCGGAATACTTAAGCAAGCTGTTTACCAAAGAAATGGGAATCAACTTTACTGCATTTTTAGGGGAATTTCGCATCAGTACGGCAAAAAAGCTGCTTGCCTCAGGTAAATATAAAATCTATGAGGTAGCGGAGCTTGTGGGATATAAGGATACCAAGTATTTTAATAAGGTGTTTCGTTCCATTGCAGGAGTCTGCCCGTCGGATTACAGAAAGGGGGTATAGACCTTGAACCGAAGAATTGGTAAATTACTGATTTTAGCCTGGACCGTTGTATTACTTTTGCTGATGGGGGTTCTGGTTAATTTCAGCAGGGAAACCAATGTGGTACACCGCCCTGAAAATGCAGAAAAAAAGCTGGTGATTATGGCAGTTTATGAAGAGGATGAAAGTGATGAATACTTAAAGAAAATACTGGATGAATATTCTGCCATACCGGGTAATCCCAAGGTGGTCACTGAGTATGTGGCTCAGTCTGCATTTCAAAAGCAGCTCTGCCTGTATAAGGATCAGAACAGTCTTCCTGACTTAATTATCTGTGACAGTGTGATGACGCCCGCACTCCAGTCCATGGATATTCTCCGGGATCTGTCCGACTATATGACGGGGGAGAGAATCAGCCGGTTTTTAAAGCATGCCTATGGCAGTTGTGTGGTAAATGGAATCTGCTATGGCGTTCCATTTACCAGCAATCCATATGTGGTGTTTTATAACAAAGACCATTTAGCCAGGTACAAAAAAGAGATACCCGATAATATGGATGATTTTTATAATCTTTGCAGAGAGACCAAAAGTCTGGGGACCTACAGCTTTGGGATTGCAGTGAAAAATAAGGAAGATATTGCTTCCAGTTTTCTTCAGCTGGTCTATTCGGCAGGTGGGAATCTTCGAGGACTGGATTCGGATAACAGCCTGAAATTGTACGAGATACTTGGAAAAATGAGGGATGAAGGAATCATTGCCCAGGATGTGATTAACTGGAATCAGAAAGATCTTATGCAGGCTTTTTCCAGTGGATATGTAAAGATTGCGGTTGCCAAGCTAAGCTCCATGTCACTTTTAGAGCATTCCGCCAGCCAGGTTAATTATGAGATAGCGGAAATTCCTTATATTCAAAAGCAGACTTTTTTATTTCAGGGAGATATGATTGGGGTTACTGAGACTGCAGATGAGGCGGAAGCATTAAAATTACTGGATTACATCACTTCCCCGGAGGTTGCCGAATCTTATTATAAAAACACCTACAGCCTTTCTGTCAGAACTGATGTGTGTGTCAATCCAGGGAAAGTGCGGGGACTTTCGGATGCGTTTGTAGAACGGGAACGAAACCAGAGTGTTTTAAAAAGCACCTATTCCACATGGTTTATTATTTCCGATTCCATTGCAGGGGCAATGTCGGACTTTTTCGGAGACAAATCCATGACGCCCCAGGCAGTTGGGGCAAGGCTTCAGGGAGAAATCCGCAGCGCCATTCTGGAACGGTAAGGCGGAGGTTAAAATTACACCCCTTTTCTAAAAATTTGGAATACACCGGGGAAATGTCATATGTTATGATTCATCTAACAAATAAAAAGGAGAGGGTATTATGAAAAAAATGAAACGGATTCAGGCAGCGGCGCTTGCTTCAGTTATGGCGCTTTCCTTAACGGCTTGTCAGGGGGCAGGAGGCAAGTCAGAAACCCAGGGAGGAAGTACAGCGGCAGCCACACAAAAGGAGACGGAAAAACCAGCCGGTCAGACAACCGCGGCAGCAGGAAAGACAAAGATCAGCATTACCTTTCGAAATGACGGAAGCGATGTGCTGAAAAAATGGTTTGAACACGCCTATGAAACCTATGACAAAAAAGATTCCATTGAGCTGGATATTGCACCGATCACTGCATCAGAGGGAGATTATTTTGCAAAGGTTGCTCTGGCTCTTCAATCTGCCGATACGGCACCGGATATCGTATGTGAAGATACCTTCCAGCTGCCCTCAGACGTGGCAGCCGGATATTTAACCAATCTTTCCAGCTATTTAAAGGATTATAAGGAGTGGAATGACGGAACCTTCTACGGTGCACTGGTAGATGGCGTTACCTATGACGACGGAAGCGTATATGGAATTCCTTATAGTACAGATACCAGAGGGCTTTGGTATAACAAGGATGTATTCGCGGCAGCAGGACTTGATACCAACTGGCAGCCAAAAACCTGGCAGGATGTCCTTGATACCTGCAAGGTTATCAAAGAAAAATGTCCGGATGTAGTTCCATTCTGGTGCAACTCCGGTGTAGCGACCGGCGAAGCAACTTCCATGCAGACCTATGAGATGCTTCTTTACGGAACAGGAGAGCAGCTTCTAGATAACAACAAATGGATTGTAAAAAGTGATAATATTTTAAAATCCTTAAATTTTATCAGTACCATTTATAAAGATGGTTACGGTCCTTCCTTATCAAAAGTATTAAATGGTGAGGCAGGCAATATCGCTTCCAGAGAGTATTTACCAAAGGGTAAGTTAGCCATTACGTTAGATGGTTACTGGATGACAGGAAACTACAAGGAGACAGGAGCTGCACCATGGCCGGAGTATAAAGATAAGCTTGGAATTGCAGCGATGCCGACCAGTGAAGGACAGGCGCCGGGCAGCGTTACCATGTCAGGTGGCTGGGCATTATCCATACCGAATCTGTCTGATCAAAAAGATGCAGCAATGGATTTTATCAAACACTGCATGAGCTATGATGTTTACTTGGATACCATCATTGCTCAGGGAAATATTGCCACAAGAACCGACATTGCAAAAGATGTTTCCTATTCATCCCAGCCGTTTATGGAAACCTGCACCGGCTTCCTCTCAGGCGCGTTTTATCGTCCGAGAAACAGCCAGTATACAACCGTTACCACCCACATTCAGACGATGGTGGAATCTGTCGTGTCCGGTACCAGCCCGGAGGATGCAATGGCACAGTATAAGTCAGATGTGACCAACAGCGTAGGCGCGGAAAATGTAGTGGAAAAGTAAAGTCAAAATGAGGTCAGAGAGGGCAGGTTAGTTCAGTACCTGCCCTTCCCTTTACCCGCATTCCATAAGGAGGCAACTATGAATAAAAAACAAAGCGGCCTGTTGGAAGAGGCGAAAAAATCGGTACTGTTAATGCCGTCAGTCCTGCTTCTGCTAGTTTTCTTTGTCGCTCCCATTCTGCTAACAGTATATTACTCCTTTACAAACCTGGCTTTGTCAGGGGAGAATGCCAGGCAGTTAAAATTTATCGGACTGAGTAATTATTTTACCATGTTTAAAGACAGAACTGTCCGCATCAGTATTGCAAACACTCTGGTATTTCTGCTTGGAAGTCTGATTGGGCAGCAGGTTTTAGGTTTTATCATCGCTCTTAATATGAGAAATAAGAACAGGGTTTTCAGAGGGATTGTAGGTCCCGTTTTTTTGGCAGGCTGGATCATGCCTGAGGTAGTAGTTGCTCTTTGCTGCAGCACGTTTTTTGGAGACAGCGGAACCTTAAACCAGATCTTTTCTTTTTTCCATCTGCCGCAAGTGGAATTTTTATTTGCAGTTCCCATGCTTACGGTAATACTGGCAAATATCTGGCACGGAACAGCATTTTCCATGATGAACTTCCAGTCAGCACTGGATGGGGTTCCTGCAGATATTGAGGAAGCGGCAAGAGTGGATGGAGCAGGGCCTTTTCAGACCATGATCCGGATTGTCCTCCCATGCATTAAAAATACCATTGCAACCAATACCATGCTAAATACTCTGTCCACTCTTGGAGTGTTCGGATTGATTTATATGATGACAGGCGGCGGTCCGGGAACAAAAACCCTGACTCTTCCCATCTTTATGTACAGACAGGCATTTATTTCCCAGCAGCTGGGATATGGAACTGCCATATCCATGATCCTCCTGGTGATTGGAATTGTTCTGAGCGTATTTTATACCAGAATTATGAGAAATGATTAAGGAGGCAACCACATGTATTGGAAATTTCGTAAAGCAATCCCTTACCTGGTACTCACAATTTTAGCTGTAATATTTGCCCTGCCTCTTCTCTGGATTTTACTTGCCTCCTTTGATGCCAATGCGTCCCAGGCGGTGAAGATGCCGTCTCAGTGGACTATGGAGAATTATAAAACCATACTGCTTAATCAGGCAAATCAGAGAGCGTTTGGAAATGGGCTTCTCATCTCCTTAGGGCAGTCCGTACTGGTGGTGCTGATTGCAGGCTTTGCGGCTTATCCCCTGTCAAGATACGAACTTCGTTATAAGAACATTTTTTTATATACGATTTTATTTATGACCTCACTTCCCATTACAGCAGTGATGGTTCCCGTTTATAAAATGTTTCTGACCGTTGGGTTGTATGATAAGATTGGAGGGCTCATATTATTTCTTACAGCAACATCCATGCCGTATGGAATCTGGCTGATGAAGAATTTTATGGATAATGTGCCAGTGGAGCTGGAGGAGGCTGCGTGGGTGGACGGGGCTTCTGCCTTTGACAGCTTAAGAAAGATTATTGCACCTCTCATGTTTCCGGGGATTTGTGTGGTTTTTATTTTCACCTTTTCCGGAAGCTGGGGTAATTTCTTCGTGCCATATATATTGCTGCAGACCCTGGATAAGTTTCCCGCTTCGGTGACACTTTATCAGTTTTTCGGGCAGCATGGAATGGTGATCTATGGACAGTTGGCAGCGTATTCCGCAGTTTATGCAGTTCCTTCCATTGTCCTTTATGTTCTGTCTCAGAATTACATGTCAAAAGGCTTTAGTATGGCTGGAGCAGCCAAGGGCTGATAGAAAAAGGAGGAGTTTAGCGTGATATTAATAAAAGAGAGGATTGGCAAGCTGTTAAGTGATTTACAATCTTTGATCTATAAAGAAGATATTCCGGTATCAGAGTATCGGATGCTTAAATCAGCAGAACGGTTTGAGCATGTCAGTGATCTGGATACGAAGTCCTGGGAAAAGCTTTCTAAAGAAGAGCTTTGGGGTGGACACAGGGAGTATTACTGGTTTGAAACGGAAGTTACCATACCAGAGGAGTGGGAAGACCAGTGTGTGGTTTATGAACTGCGGACAGGAAGGGAAGGCTTCTGGGATGCCACCAATCCCCAGTTTACCATTTATGTAAACGGAGTCAGGCGCCAGGGGCTTGATGTGAATCATCGGGAAGTGCTTTTAACCAGACAGGCAAAAGCAGGAGAAACCTTCCGGATTATTTTATCTGCTTTTACGGGAGACCAGAACTTTAAGCTGGTGATGGATTCTAAAATCCGCATCCTCGACCAGGAGACGGAACAGTATTTTTATGATGTATCCATTCCCTATGAAGCAGCAAAACTGCTGCCCGACGGTGACAGCAGCTGCATTACCATTTTAACCGCAGCAAATGAATCTTTGAATCTGCTGGATTTAAGAAAAGAGTATTCCCCGGAATACTATGAGAGTTTAAAAAAAGCTTCCAGCTATATGAAGGAAGCATTTTATGACCGCTACTGTGGCGGAGAAAGTAAAACTATATGCTGTGTGGGGCATACCCACATCGACGTTGCGTGGCTTTGGACTTTAGCTGTTACAGAGGATAAAGCAGTGAGAAGCTTTTCTACGGTTCTGGAGCTGATGAGACAGTATCCGGAATATATCTTCATGTCCAGTCAGCCCCAGCTCTACAAATATGTGAAAAAGAACGCTCCTGATGTGTATGAAGAGATTAAGAAACGTGTGGCAGAGGGAAGATGGGAAACAGAGGGCGGCATGTTTGTGGAGGCGGACTGCAATTTATCTTCTGGAGAATCACTGGTCAGGCAGTTCCTTCACGGAAAAGAATTCTTCCGGGAAGAGTTTGGAACAGACAATGTGATTTTGTGGCTTCCAGATGTATTCGGATATTCTGCCGCGCTGCCTCAGATTATGAAAAAATGCGGAATCCGGTATTTTATGACAACCAAAATCAGCTGGAATGAATTTAATAAAATGCCCTATGACACCTTCTACTGGGAGGGAATTGACGGAACTAAAATCCTGACTCATTTCAGCCCCAGCAGGGAATATAATAAGGCGGCAGTTTTAGGGGGAACGGAGACAGAGCATTTTACCACCTATAATGCGTATTTAAATCCCACCTATGTAAAAGGCGCCTGGGAACGGTATAGTCAGAAATACTTAAATGATGAAGTGCTGATGTCCTTTGGGTACGGCGACGGAGGCGGTGGTCCGACTAAAGATATGCTGGAAAACCAGAGAAGGCTGGAAAAAGGAATTCCAGGCTGCCCCAAAACCCATATGACAACCTCCAGACAATTTTTTGAAAATCTGGAACAGGACGTGAAAGAACAAAAGTATCTGCCATCCTGGGTAGGAGAGCTTTATTTGGAATATCACAGAGGTACCTATACCTCTATGGCAAGAAATAAAAAATACAACCGCAAGTCTGAGTTCCTTTTTGAAAATGCGGAATGCTTCGGAATGCTGAACCGGATACTCACTAACAGCTTCTATCCGAAAAAAACCATAGATGAAAGCTGGGAAGTTATTTTAAGAAATCAGTTCCATGATATTCTCCCAGGCTCATCCATCAAAGAGGTATATGAGGATTCCAGAAACGAGTATGAGAAGATTACAAAGACCGGTAAAGAATTAGTGGATCTGGCTTTGGATGAAGTGACGAAACAGATAGCCGGGACAAAAAACACTCTGGCTGTCTTTAATCCCAACAGTGTCTCTGGGGAAGGACTGGTAACCGTAAAGCTGCCGGAAGGCATGAAAAACCCTGGTGTCACAGACGGAGAAAACAGGCTGCCGGTTCAGTTCACAGAAGATGGAACTCTGCTCGTTGGGGTATCCGGGGTACCTTCAAAGGGCTATCGCACCTTTATTCTGACAGAAGATAATGGAAATGGGGTCAAAACCACCCTCACGGCGGACGTGAAGCGTCTGGAGAACCAGTACCTCCGTGTTGTCTTAAATGAGAAAGGGCAGATATCCTCCATCTACGATAAGATTATGGAGCGTGAAGTCCTTCCGGATCAGAAATGCGCCAATGTGCTGATGACCTATGAAGACCGTCCCCACAATTACGATGCCTGGGATGTAAATAATTATTATGTGGAAAAGTCCTGGGAAATTACGGATGTTGCTTCCATGGAACTGGTGGAAAACGGCCCGGTCCGTGCCACGGTCTGTGTAAAGAGAAAATACCTGGATTCTGTTATCTGCCAGTATATTTCCCTTAACTTTGACAGCCCTGAGATTCTTATTCGCAATGAGATCGACTGGAAAGAAAAAAATATATTTATGAAGTCCATCATACCCGTTGACGTCCATACAGACGAGGCTGTCTTTGATATTCAGTATGGAAATGTGAAGCGGAAAACCCATTATAACACCATGTGGGATTATGCCAGATTTGAGGTCTGCATGCATAAATGGCTTGATGTCTCCGAGGGTGATTACGGAGTCAGTGTGTTAAATGACTGTAAGTATGGCTGCCACGTTCACAATGGAGAGATTGGAATTTCCATGTTAAAATCAGCGGTATATCCAAATCCTGATGCAGACAAGGAACATCACAGCTTTGTATTTTCCATCTATCCCCATAAGGGGGACTGGAAAGAGGCAGGTACCCCAAAGAGGGCTTATCTTCTCAATAATCCCATGACTGCAAGAGTAAAGGAATCAGATGAAGGCAGTCTTCCGGGTACATTTTCTCTTGTTAAAACGGATGCAGACAATGTAATCATCGAAGTGGTAAAAGAAGAACGAAACGGCAATGATATGATCATCCGCTTCTATGAGACTGCAAACCAACGAACAACGGGAAAGATGATCTTTGGAACTGAGATTCTCGGAGTCTGGGAATGCAGCATGCTGGAGGAGGAAGAACAGGAAATCCCATTCATAGACGCCGCTGTTTCCTATACCATAAAGCCTTATGAAATTAAAACCTGGAAAATAAAACTGAAATAGGCAGTCTGCTCATGCTCCTTCCTGCTTGCATAAATGAACAAGCCGTAATAGAATGGATAAGAGAAATTCTAGAGGGTTTGCAGGGAGAGGAAGGAGCATGGAATGATTACAATTAAAAAAATGGCGGAAATGCTCGGCACCAGCACAACTACCGTTTCCAATGTAATACATGGAAAAGAGGGGGAAGTATCACCTGTTATGGTGGAAAAGGTGAAGAAGCTGATTGAAGAATACGACTATGTTCCAAACAGAAATGCCAGAAATCTGGCCAGTAACCGGTCCGGAATCATCGGGCTTGCAATGAAAGCCAGCGAAAATAAGTATGATAACTTTGTAAAGGATCCGTTTGCAGGGGAACTGATCGGAGCAGTGGAACGGTTTGTACGTGCCAAGGGATATTTTACAATGCTTTATGTATCCAGCGATATAGGAGAGATTATCAGTTCGGTTTCCAGCTGGAATGTAGATGGCCTCATTCTTCTTGGAATGCAGAAAGAAGATGGGGAACTGTTAAATCAGAAGATGAAAAAGCCAATGGTTTTCGTGGATGCCTATTTTGAAGATGTCCCTTTTGAGTACGTAAATGTTGGAATCGATGACAGAAAAGGCGGCAGAGAAATTACAGAATATCTCATACAGTCCGGCCACCAGAAAATCGCATTTCTGGCGGATAACTGTATGGGAGTAGACTATCAGCGGTTTATGGGATACCGGGATGCACTGACCAGTGCGGGACTGCCATGGAACGAAGACAACTTTATCAGGCTGAAACCAAGCGGTGCTGATTTGTCCCTTATTTTATCCCAGGCTTATGAGAGGGCAGGGGACTTTACCGCCTTTATCTGCGCATCGGATTATTATGCTGCTTTTATTTTAAATGATTTAAAGGACCGGGGGATGAAAATTCCCCAAGAGCTTTCTATCGTGGGATTTGATGATAATGTCTGCAGCCGTCTGGTGAGGCCTGCACTGACAACCGTTCATCAGGATGTAACGGAGAAAAGCCGGATTACCGTGGAGAAGCTGTTTCATATTATTAACGAAGAGGATTATGGAGCAAATTTAGAACAGCTTCCTGTCTTTATCGTGGAGCGTTCTTCTGTGAGAAAAATGTAGAGTTTCCTGTATCTGACAGATGATACTGAAAGGCTGAGCTGTAGAATAAGGGGGATCGATCAAATTGACCGATCCCTCTTTCCTTGACGCCTTATTCCGGGGAATTCTTTTGCAGGTGGCTTTTTATCGTTTCCAATTGTTCCAAAACCAGCATCTTCAAGTGATTTGGCTGAATCGATAAAATATTCTCACCGTAGGCAATAAAATAATTTGCGATAAAAGTTTCTTCTCCTTTGTTATAAAAGCCTCTGATATAATTCTTCCCATTTTCATGGAACAGCTCCATAGACGGATAATGTTCCTTATAGAATATATCCGTACCTCTTGCAGAGATCCCAACTTCAAAATCAACAGCACCTTTTTCTTTGAACATTTCTTTCACTGGAATAAGCAATTCAGAAAGTGGCTTGGGTAAATATTGATCACAGGAATTTACAGAATGAATTTTATCGCATCGGAACACTTGAGGTCTTTTTGACTGAAAATTGTAGGCGGTGGCATACCATTGTCCATAGGCAGATGTTATGTCAAAAAACTGAACGTAATACTGATTTATAATATCTTTCTTTTGGTAGGTTACTTCGCACACTCTTTCCTCAACGGCCATGTTTAAAATGTCCTCTAAACAGCTGCATTCATTTTTGTTTTGGTAACTTCCCAAGCTAAAAATTAATTCCATTCTCCGCAGCTTTTGTACTCGTTCTTCTGATATGCACCCTTCAAACTTTTGCTTTAGTTTTTTTACATTCAGGTGAAACGGGGTGGACTGATAAGCGTTTAGGGTTTGCATGGCAAAGTACAAGGCATGAACCTCATCAATGGTAAAGACAATGGGCGATAGCAGACGGTTGGGAAGAATACCATAGTAGCCATTTCGTCCAGATGTGGAGTAAATTGGCATACCTAATTCTTCTAAGGACTGAATATCCCGAAGTGCTGTACTTTTGGATATAGAGTATCGATCCATGATGTTTTTGAGGTTAAATGACTTTTTATCATTGAGGTATATCATCATATCATTAAGCCGTTGGGATTTATTCATGGCATTTCCTCTTTTCGATTAAATGGTTTCACTAATTGACACCATTATAGATTATACTGGATTCAAGAACAGAAAGAAAGGATTAATTGGTTTATGAAAAAATTATTTTTGACATCATCCTTTAGTGATGTAGCTGACATATTTGCAGATTTTGAGAAAGATTTAAACGGAAAAACCGTCACCTTTATCCCTACAGCAAGCAAAACGGAAAAGGTTGTATTTTATGTGAAGGAAGGAAGAAAGGCTCTTGAAAGGATGGGGCTGATTATTGAGGAGCTGGATATATCAACCACTCCATCTGCTGAAGTTTGCGCAAAAATTAAAAACAACGATTTTATTTATGTGACGGGGGGCAATACATTCTTCTTGTTGCAGGAATTGAAAAGAAGCGGTACAGATCAAATAATTATTGATGAAGTGAATGCCGGAAAACTGTATATCGGCGAATCTGCCGGGGCAATGGTCGCATCTGCAAACATTGAATATGCGAAAGGTATGGATTCAGCAGAAAAAGCGCCTGACTTAGAAAATTTTGATGCTTTAGGCCTGGTGGATTTTTATACAGTTCCCCACTATAATAATTCACCTTTTAAGAAAATCGGTCAGAAAATAGTGGACACCTATTCATCTGTATTAAACCTGTCTCCCATAAGCAATCATGAAGCGATTATAGTCAGCGGTGATGAAATAGCAATTAAAAAGAACTGAACTCCGGGTCAACCCGGTAATGTATTATTAGTGAACGGCGGTTTTAAAAATCGCCGTTTTCTCTATTAAGCTGCTTGGTATTGTACATCTTATTCCTAGAGTAAAGCCAAAAGCAGTTTTTTTCGTTATAAAAATAACTTGGAAAATGAATCAAAAAACTCTTGTTATATCCTCCATAAAGTGCTAATATACTTTATATAGAACTTATGCGCATAAGTTACAATATATTTATTAAAATATCACTTTTTGACAGCATATTTTATAATGGAGGGTGTATTATGAAGAAACACTTATGGGTTATGGCGATGGCGGGAGCAGCGGCAGTATTGTCTCTTGCAGGTTGTGGAACAAGCGCACAATCTGGTGGAACTGCGGCCTCCTCTGCAGGAAGCCAGTCTGCAGACAGCAAGGCTGAGAGCCAGAGCCAGGCTAAGTCCGGGGGACAGGCGATTCGGATTGTAAACGGAAAAATCGAAATCGACGAGCCCTTAAAGGCATTTGCCAAAAAGTATCAGGAGAAGACCGGTCAGGAAGTTGTAATTGAGTCCCTTGGAGGCGGAGTTGACATCAATGGAACCATGAAGGGATACCTGGCAGCAGGCAATATGCCAGACTTATTTGTATTTGGCGGGGAAGGTGATTATCAGACCTGGAAGGATTATATGACCGACTTAAGCGGGGAGGAGTGGGCTTCCCAGACAGAGTTTGGTTTTAAGTCAGAGGATGGAAAAACCGTAGGATTTCCTTATGCAGTAGAAGGATATGGCATTACATATAATAAAGACGTTTTGAAAGCAGCAGGAATCGATCCCGCATCTCTTACCACTTATGACGGGTTTAAGAAGGCTTTTGAGGCCATTGATCAAAAAAAGGGAGAACTGGGACTGTCTGCTGTATGCTCGGTTGCGGCTGAATCCGGACAGATGTACTGGTCAACCGGAAACCATCTGTTTGGTTACTATTTATCAGGCGGGTTAAAGAGAGGGGACACCACTTATATTGATCAGTTAAAATCCGGAAAGACGGACACAGAGCGTCTTGGGCAGTTTGCAGATTTCATGAAGCTGCTGTTTGATTATTCGGATAAGAATACTCTGATTTCCGGAACATATGACGATCAGCTGGCTCTGTGGGCACAGGGAAAGACTGCATTTATCACCCAGGGGAACTGGATTGATCCATCTCTTCCTGATTATAGTGTAAAGTTTGAATGCGGAATCGCTCCTCTGGCATTTACAAAGGAAGAGATGAAGGGTGTTCTTGCAGACTGTCCATCCTGGTGGGCCGTTTATAATAAAGGCACAAACATCGATGCATGCAAGGCTTTCTTAAAAGAACTTGCCCTGACAGAAGAAGGACAGGAATGTCTGGTAACCGACTGCGGTATGATTTCTCCTTATACCACCTGTAAAGTTAGTCCTAAGACGCCTTTGGCCATGAGTCTGAAGACCTATGTAGATGCAGGAAATACCTATTCCTGGCAATGGACGAAGATGCCGGAAGGAATCTCCATGAATGCGACTGGTAAAGTGTTTGAACTGTATGCAAAAGGAGAGATTGACAAAGACGGATTTGTAAACATGATGCAGACTGCCATTGCAGACTATGTGAAAAAATAACCGGGTTGGGCGGCCAAAAGCCGCCCGTATCCATTTGATAACGTCAAAGCATAGATAAAGGAGAAGTCGTATGGAGGGAAAAGCAAAAAAGATAACGACATATCTGCCGGCAGCCATAGGTGCAGCGATGGTTTGCTGCGGGCTTTATTTTGATTTTTACAACAGGGATTTTTGGGGAAGGGGTCCATTACTTGCAGGCGGGCTGCTTCTGCTTGTGATTAGTCTTTATCTGGTTCCTGGAAAAAAGCACAGGGTGATCGTAAATGGTTTATTTCTGCTGCCTCTCATAGGCGCTTTTTTCATAACCGTGCTGATCCCCTTTATATTTGGCATTTTTTATTCATTTACAGACTGGAATGGAATTAAGTTTACCCAGTTTGTAGGACTTAAGAATTATGGACAGATGTTTCATGCTCCTGATTATTTATATTCGCTGTTAATTACATTCTTATTTACGGTCTTTAATATGGTTTCTGTCAATATAGCTGCGTTTTTCCTGGCAATTTTATGTACCTCTGGAGTAAAGGGAAGAAATTTCTACAGAGCCTCCTTTTTTCTCCCTAACTTAATCGGAGGAATCGTGCTGGGATATGTGTGGCAGTTTATCTTTAATAAGGTGTTCACAAGCCTGGTGGCAGGAAGTGTTTCCATGCTGACCAGTCCCAATCTGGCATTTTTTGCAATTCTTATTGTCAGCACATGGCAGTATGCCGGTTATATTATGATGATTTATGTTACTGGTCTTCAGGGAGTTCCAAGAGATATTCTGGAAGCGTCGGCTGTAGACGGGGCAGGAGCGTTAAAAACTCTCTTACATATTAAGCTGCCGATGATTGCCAATACTTTCACGGTTTGTATCTTTCTTACCCTGGTCAATTCCTTTAAGCAGTTTGATTTAAACTATGCCATTACAAACGGAGCACCCAGCCGGATTCTGGGAGCAAAGGCAGTGGCTTCCACGGAGTTTCTGGCTCTTAATATTTATAATACGGCGATTGCAAGAAACAGATATGCGGAAGGGCAGACAAAGGCAGTGGTTTTCTTTCTCATTCTGGCAGCCGTATCTCTTACCCAGGTTTCCATCAGTAAGAAAAGGGAGGTGGAACTATGAAAGAAATTAGCGGGAGGAAGAAAATGACATGGGATGCAAGGCAGTGGAAACATCTGATTCCTGAGCTGATTGGTCTCATACTGTCACTGACTGTGCTGTCTCCTTTTATTCTTGTGGTATTTAATGCAGCGAAAAAAAGTGCAGATATTGTAATCAGCCCCATTGCACCTCCGTCTGACTGGGGACAACTGTTTATTAACTTAAAAAATGTAATCGGCAACCAGAATTTCAGCTATTGGAAATCCTTTGGAAGTTCCTTATACATCACTGCAGTCAGCCTGATTTTACTGACCTTATTTTCCAGTATGGCGGCATGGGTGCTGGTTCGGAATAAGACAAAATGGTCCCAGTTAATTTTTATGATGTTTGTGGCATCAATGGTTATCCCGTTTCAGGTAGTCATGCTTCCTCTTTTGTCTACGTTTCGCAAGGTATCTGAATTTACTGGGATCCCTCTGTTAAGCAGTTATACCGGTATCATAACTGCCTATCTGGGATTTGGAGGCTCCTTATCTGTGTTTATTCTTCATGGGTTTATAAAGGGAATTCCAAAAGAACTGGAGGAAGCAGCATGGATTGATGGCTGCAGTCCGGAAAATACATTTTTCCAGATCGTTTTTCCGCTGTTAAAGCCTGTGCAGATGACTGTGCTGATTTTAAACGGAATCTGGATCTGGAACGATTACCTTCTTCCTTCCCTGATGCTGGGTCTTAATGGAAGAATCAAAACCCTGCCTGTTGCAGTGAGCAGCTTTGTAGGTTCCTATGTCAAGCAGTGGGATTTAATCCTGGCAGCCGCATTTCTTGCCATGATTCCCATTGTGCTTCTGTTTTTATGTGCCCAGAGGCAGATTATACAGGGAATGGTAGAAGGGGCAATCAAATAGTGGAAAGGAGTCTGAGATGGAACGAAAATGGTGGAAAGAGGCAATTGTATATCAGATCTATCCCAGAAGTTTTAAAGACAGCAACGGAGATGGGATCGGCGACTTAAATGGGATCAGACAGAAGCTTTCTTATTTAAAACTATTAGGAATTGATGTAATCTGGCTGTCACCTGTCTATCAATCTCCCAACGATGATAATGGATATGACATTAGTGATTACAAAAAGGTTATGGATGAGTTCGGAACCATAAATGATTTTGATGATTTGTTAAAAGAGGCCCATGAAAACGGAATCAAAATTATTATGGACCTGGTTGTAAATCATACTTCTGATGAGCATCCGTGGTTTCTGGAGAGCCGGAGCAGCAGGGAAAATCCTTACCGTGATTATTACATCTGGAGAGAGGGAAAGGGAGAGAAAGATCCGCCCAATAACTGGGGTTCCTGCTTTGGTGGTTCTGCATGGGAAAAGGATGAGAAAACCGGCATGTATTACCTGCATTTGTTCTCTCCAAAGCAGCCGGATTTAAACTGGGAAAATGAGGCTGTCAGAAATGAAGTTTATGAAATGATGGACTGGTGGTGCAGAAAAGGTATCGATGGGTTTCGAATGGATGTAATCAGTATGATATCCAAAACCCCCTCTTTTCCAGACGGTGAAGTGAAAGGAGGGCTTTATGGGGATTTTTCACCTTACGCAGTCCATGGACCAAAGGTTCATACTTATCTGAAAGAAATGAATGAAAAGGTTTTGTCTAAGTATGATTTGATGACAGTCGGTGAGACTGCAGGGGTTACAGTGGAGGAAGCCAGAAAATATGCAGGTTCCGGAGAAAAGGAATTAAATATGGTCTTTCACTTTGAACATGTGGAGGGAGACGGAGAACTGCTAAAGTGGACGGATAAAAAGCCGGATCTGCTGCGGTTAAAACGCATACTCTCCAGATGGCAGGAGGAGCTGGGAGACGATGCCTGGAACAGTTTATACTGGGATAATCATGACCAGCCAAGAGCCGTTTCCCGATTTGGCGACGACAGCAGCCGTTACAGAGAGGTTTCTGCCAAGATGCTGGCAACCTGCCTCCATATGATGAGAGGGACTCCTTATATTTATCAGGGAGAGGAATTGGGGATGACCAATTATCCATTTACAGAAATTTCTCAGTTTCGGGATATTGAGAGTCTGAATGCTTATAAAGAACTTATAGGAAAAGGCCTTGTAAACCATGAAACCATGATGAGGTATTTACGGTGCAAAAGCAGGGATCATGCAAGGACTCCCATGCAGTGGAATGATGGCCGGGAGGCGGGATTTACCGATGCAGTACCATGGATATCTGTAAATCCTAATTATATTGAAATTAATGCGGAAAAAGAACTGGAAGATGAAAACTCTGTGTTTCATTATTACAGGAAGCTGATTAAGCTTCGGAAGAATTATGAGATTATTGTTTATGGAAATTATGAACTGATTATGAAAGAGGATACCCGGGTATTTGCCTATGTGCGAAGTCTGGGAGATGAACGGCTGCTGGTGGTTTGCAATTTTTCTGATGAGGAGGCAGCCGTATCCTTACCCGAAGAATTTTTTAAGGAAGATGCAACGTGTCTGATTCATAACTACAATGACTCTTTGCAACAAAGACAAAGCCGGCTGTTACCGTATGAAGCGGCAGCCTATTACCTGCATAAGAAATAACCTGAATGGAGAAATGAAATGAAAAAACAATGGTGGCATGATAAGGTTGCCTATCAGATCTATCCGAAAAGCTTTCTCGATACCAACGGAGATGGGATCGGAGATTTAAGAGGCGTGATTTCAAAACTGGATTACTTAAAGGAGCTTGGTATCGATATTATCTGGCTTTCCCCTATCTATCAGTCTCCCTTTGCAGATCAGGGATATGATATTTCCGATTACTATGAGATTGATCCCCGGTTCGGCACCATGGAGGATTTGCAGGAACTGATTGATGAAGCAAAAAAAAGAAATCTCTATATCATTCTTGATCTGGTGGTAAACCATTGCTCCGATGAACATGAATGGTTTCAGAAAGCCTTAAAAGATCCGAAAGGCGAATATGGTGATTATTTTTACATCAGAGAAGGAAAAGATGGGAAAGAGCCTTCCAATATCCGATCCTATTTCGGAGGAAGTGCATGGGAACAGATCGGGAATACCGGCCTTTATTACCTTCACCTTTTCCATAAAAAGCAGCCGGATCTAAACTGGGAAAACCCTGTGGTGCGAAAAGAAATTTACGACATGATAAACTGGTGGCTGAAAAAAGGAATTGCAGGATTTCGGATTGATGCCATTATGAATATTAAAAAGGCTCTTCCTTTTCATGATTATGAGCCTGATCGGGAAGACGGACTGGCGGACTGCAGGCTGATGCTAAATGAAAATGAGGGCGTTATGGATTTTTTAAAGGAAATGCGGGACGCCACCTTTCAAAAATACGATGCCTTTACCGTGGGTGAAGTTTTTAATGAGAAAAAGGAAGAACTGTGTGATTTTATAGGGGAAGACGGATGCTTTTCCAGCATCTTTGATTTCAGCCAGACTGTATTCGGGGCAAGTGAAAAAGGCTGGTATGACAATGGCCCTGTTACTCCCGACGATTACAGAAAGTGTTGCTTTGACAGCCAGGATAGAGCGGAGGGGATCGGCTTTCTTTCTAATATCATTGAAAACCACGATGAGCCAAGGGGGGTAAGCAGATATATTCCTGAGGGAGAGAGTTCCGATGCTGCAAAAAAAATGCTGGCAGCTTTGTATTTTCTGTTAAAGGGAATGCCCTTCATCTATCAGGGGCAGGAAATTGGTATGGAGAATGTGGTCTTTGAAAGCATTGACCAGTATGACGACATTTCCACATTAGAAGAATACCAGGTGGCAATTGAAAATGGTTTGTCAAAGGAACAGGCTTTGGAGGCTGTAAAGCGCTACAGCCGGGATAATGCAAGGGTACCCTTCCAATGGGACGACAGTGAGAATGCAGGATTTACCTCAGGAACAGCCTGGCTTCCAGTCAGTAAGGACTATCCAGCCATTAATCTGCAACATCAGTCAGAAGATCCTGATTCCGTTTTTCATTTTTACAAAAAGCTGATTGCCCTAAGAAAGAATGAGGAATATAAAGATACCCTTGTTTACGGCCAGCTGATACCTGCATATTTAGAAATGGAACGGCTGATGGCCTACTATAGAAACGGGGAACATGAGAAGATTCTTGTCATAGGAAACTTTAAAAAGGACGAACAGGAAATAGATCTGGAAGAACCGTACCGTAAAATCCTGCTTAATAATTACGATACGGTCATAGAAACTGGAAAGAAGTTATTACTAAAGGGATATCAGGTGCTGGTACTGTTATTTTAGTCAGATAGAATCTCCCCGGATTTTATCAACTGACTGCCATAGAGGCGTCAGTTGATAAGATCCGGGTAAATATCCGATGCAAGCTGTTCTACTCCGTCTAAAATCTGATAACTATAACCCCAGAACTGACTAAAGTCTATAATGTATATCTGCTTGTTCAAAACTGCAGAAAGTGACTGAAGTGCAGGCATCTTATAAATTTCTTCCACGGATTTTTCTGCCTCCGGGCCCCCGTCGTAACGAGAAATCAATAGAACATCAGGATTGGTTGACACAAGCTGTTCCAGTGTGATCTCACCGGCTGCATTTTTAAAAGCATTGTCCAGATTTATCATATTCAACGCATCATTCTGAAAGGTATCAGAGGTTGCAGAATAGACGGAAAGGTCTCCATCGCTGTAGGATACATAGGCATAAGTAAGCTGGGGCACAACTCCTGAGAGTGTATCGGTTAAGTGATTAATTCTGGAATGCAGGCTGTCTGCAAATACGGAAGCCTGATCCTGTACACTGAATATTCTGCCAATCTCTTCTATATCCTGAAACAAAGCGTCAACGGTTGCACCACGTTTGCAGGTGTTAAAGATGTAAGTTTTGATTCCCAAAGAGTTTAATTCATCAACGCTTCCCACACCCCATTCTGCATCCGCAAACAAGTCACCACGTCCAATGATCAAATCCGGATTCGCTCCCAGAGCTACTTCTTTTCCAACATAACCATTGGCCAGTACGGGGATTTTTAAGAATTCTTCGGCAATATCTTCAGAGATCTCACCGTAAAGAGCGGCGACACCTGCCATAGTGTCTGTCAAACCCAGACGGATCAGCAGTTCTGCTGTGGACTGGTTGTTGGCGACCACACGTGTGGGAGCTGCTTCAAAAACCTGCTGCCTGGATGTCCAGTTGCCGTCATTGATGCTATAATTGGACACGGTTAAGGGATAGGAGACGGAACTGGACTGCTGGTTCGACTGAGAATCCACAGTCTCCGTTTTTTGAGTTGTGTTTTCCGGATTGGAAGAGGCAGAGCTGGAGGTACATCCAACTAATCCTGCAACCATAAGAACAGACAGCGATATGCCTGCAAAATGCTTTTTCCAAATAATATTCAATTGTGTTTCTCCTTTTCAGATTGTTGGTTAGTAATAGCTAACTAAAAAAGTATACTGTAAAAACACTAGATTTGTCAACCTGTTTTCCATGGTTTCACCTGATTGTTAAAATGATGATTGTGTTGACAGTTGTATTGAGGTATGATATATTGAAATGCGGTTAGAAAAGACTAACTTATAGATTTTTAATAAATATGTTAATTACTAAGGAGCATCAGCATGAAGACACGAAGCAGCATAACTGCAGGAAATAGAAAAAAAGAGAATATCCAGCATAAGGCATTTGTACCGTTGGTCATCGCCCTGATCGTTTTTATTGTATTTTCAGTCGGTTGTTCGGTGTCCATTGGGCAAGTGCCTATCTCTCTTAATGATACGTTTCAGATTCTGCTTTATAAGATATCCGGAATGAGATTTGGCTCATTAGAAGGGCTTTCCACGGCCTCTTTTGCGGATATTATATGGCACATTCGTCTGCCCAGAGCGCTGATGTCAATGCTGGTTGGAATCGGGCTTTCGCTATGCGGCGCGGTAATGCAGGCTTCCGTACAAAATCCGCTGGCAGACCCTTACATATTGGGGATTTCCTCAGGAGGTGCTTTAGGCGCTACCTTTGCTATTTTACTGGGGTTTGGCTTTCCTGGAGTACTGGGCCAGATGGGGGTTGCCGTCTGGGCATTTGCAGGGGCATTTGGAGCCGCTGTCCTGGTGATGGTTATCGCTCACATGGGAGGGAAGATTACTTCTGCCAAGCT
Organism: Hungatella sp.; assembly: GCA_009712635.1. GTDB lineage: Bacteria > Bacillota > Clostridia > Lachnospirales > Lachnospiraceae > Lacrimispora. The sequence goes on from WASS01000005.1 coordinate 29,291, forward strand.
GGTGCTTACAGGCATGGTGATCAATGCGCTGTGTAGTGCGTTTTCTAATTTTATTATCTATTTTGCAAATAATGCGGAAGGAATTAAGACAGTCACTTTCTGGACCATGGGAAGTATTGCGTCAGCAACATGGGAGAAGCTTCCTTTAGCAGCAATCAGTATCGGAATAGCGGTTGTGTTTTTCTTAACCCAGTTTCGGGTGCTCAACACCATGCTGTTAGGGAGTGAAGCAGCTGTCACGCTGGGCATTTCCTTAAACCGTTATCTTCGCATTTATATGATGGTTTGTGCATTCGTTACGGGAATTATAGTTTCCAGCTGTGGCACCATCGGTTTTGTTGGATTAATTATTCCTCATATTGTCAGAGGGGTGGTGGGAACAGATCATAAAAGACTGATTCCGGCTTCTGCTTTGTTTGGAGCTGCCTTTCTCATCTGGGCTGATGTATTTTCACGTACCTTGATTCATCAGAGTGAGCTGCCCATTGGCATTATTACTTCCATGATCGGAGCTCCCATGTTTATGTATATGCTAATGAAAAAAGGATATGGATTTGGAGGAAAATAAGGTGGATCTTCAGGCAAATAACATGATCGTTACGTTATCCAATACTGATATTGTAAAGGATATTTCAATTAAAGTACAAGATAAACAGTTTGTTGGATTAATAGGACCCAATGGCTGTGGAAAGTCCACGCTGCTCAAAAGTATTTACAAGGTCATAAAGCCCAGGCAGGGCAGTATTTACCTGGGTGATCTGGATGTGGTGAAATCAGATCCCAAGTCGGTTTCCCGTATTATGGGTGTTGTCGGTCAGTTTAATGATCTTAGCTTTGATTTTACCGTTCAGGAAATGGTCCTTATGGGAAGGACTCCTCACAAAAAGTTTATGGAGGGCGATTCTGAGGAGGATTATAAAATTGTCAGAGCTGCACTGGAACAGGTCAGCTTATCCGGATATGAAAATCGCAGCTACCTTACCTTGTCGGGAGGTGAAAAACAGCGTGTCATACTGGCTCGTGCCCTGGCACAGCAGCCCTCCTTTCTGGTTATGGATGAGCCCACCAATCATCTGGATATTAAATACCAGCTGCAGATTTTATCCATTGTAAAGAGAATGAATGTTGGTACCCTGGCTGCTCTGCATGATCTGGAGCTCGCTGCTGAATACTGTGATTATCTTTACGTAATGAAGCAGGGAAAAGTGATTTCCCATGGAACTCCTATGGAGGTACTGACCAGGCAGCTGATCGGAGAGGTTTATGATGTGGAGTGCGAGATTTATACCAATCCCATTACAGGGGAGTTAAGCATTGCCTATCTGCCGGTAACCATGCATTGTGGGGAAGATAGAAAATAAAATAGAAATATGATCCATAGGGACGTTGACATCGATTCCATGGAGGAATATAATAAATTCAGGGGTATATACGTTGGTATATGCCCTTTTGTATATTATGACATAGGAGGAAACGATTCATGAGTGATAAAAAATCAGATAATCTTCATTGTCCCTGCTGTAAACGTCACTGTTCCATTGATGATCTTCACTGCAGCAAAGGTAAGGTCTATGCAAAATCATTAAAGCGGAAAGAAGAGGCCAGCCAGCAGCAAACTGAAAACGATGAACCGTCTTTTAACAGAATTCTTCTTGCCTATAAATTTGGGTTTCACCGGCTGTTTGGTCAGAAGGAGAAAGAGTTAGGCGGTAAGAAATTAAGAGCACTGGTAATGGGAGTATTGTTCCAGACAGATGGAAAGACTGTAGCAGAACTGGAATCAGAAACGGGAATCAAAAATGAGAAGCTGAAGGAATGTCTGGAAAAACTGGAAAAAAAGGAATATATGAAAAAGAAAACCCAGCCAGAGGGATTATGTCAGTATACTCTTTCGGATAAAGGAACAAAAGCGGCAGAAGAATTTATAACGGGTGGAGACAAAGAAGTACTGACCCGCCTGGAAAAAGAAGAAAGAGACCAGCTGGAACGATTATTAAGGAAATTATTACCATAGAAAAAGTTAATATTGATTCCACCATTTATCTCAATAATTGTCCGACATGTGCACAAGAAATGTAAAAAAACACGTTTATGTTTGCAGTTTTCATCAGATGTGATACAATGATTGTATGACAACATGAAAGATTTAGACTAAAAACATAAATAAAAGGAGTGAATTAAATGGAAGAACTTTCCAGAATTCCCATTGTACAGCAGGTTGTAAACAGCATGAAGGATTTTATTGCAGCAGATGGAATTTTGGTTGGGCAGAAATTGCCTACAGAAAAGGAGTGGTGTGAGAAGCTGACCGTTGGCAGAGGGACAGTCAGAGAAGCATTCCGCATTCTGGAGGCCAGGGGGCTGGTAGAGATTAAGCCTGGTCGGGGAGCATTTCTGGTCAGCAAAAAGGAATTGGGTCAGGAAGAACTGGCTGAGTGGTTTCTTAAAAATGAAGTTGAATTAAAGGATTATATTGAGGTAAGAAGTGCAGTGGAGCCCCTGTGTGCGAGAATTATAGCCAAACGGGCGACAGATGGGGAGTTAGAGCAGATTGAACGAACCCATTTCCGGTTTATCCGGGCTGTGGAAGAGAATGATTTTGCGGGTATGGCAAAGTATGATGAACGGCTGCACCGTCAGATTGTGGAGGCCAGTAAAAACAAAATGCTCATTTTTATGAGCAAAAAAATTGATGAGTGCATTCGTGATTTTCGGCTGAGAACGTTTCAGGTTCCTCAGAATGCCCAGAACGCGATCCGGGCACACCATAACATTGTGGAAGCGTTAAAGGCACGGGATGAAGAAGTAGCAGAACTTTATGCCAAACGCCATATTTCATTGATTAACACAGATATGAATGTAATTATAAAACGATAATAGAACTGGCAAAATTTCTGCCAAAATTGTGGAATTTTGTCAGTATATTAACGTTGCATTTTCATCAATATGTGATACAATGCAACATGTATAAAGAAGTATGGGGAAAATGGAAAAATACCTGCAGCGGGAGGAACTACATTGGAAACCAGGAGGAAAAAATCTGGGATACATCGTCTGATACTGGCATGTTTTTTTTGCACGGCAGTATTAATGACACAACTGAATACCGTTGATGTGGTCAAGAGCCTGGGACATCCTGGCTTTTTTTCCGTAGGCAGAATTTCCGGCGATAACCTGCGCCATAAAAGATATGATGCTATGATTGAATCGAAGGATGTGCTGGAAGAGGAAGCGGTAAGTGATGTATTTCTTAATATTATAAGCCGCTCAAATTTAAAAAGCGTAATCCTTAATTATATTTGTTTAAAAACATTCTTCTTATTTATACCCTTTGCCTTATGGTCACTTCGCACTGTTCTTATGCGGGAGGGATATATAAGCCGGATGTTTGTGATACGTTATATTCATAATTCAGACGGAGAAAAAGAAGCAGCAGGCAGGCTATGGCAGATTGAAAATTAATATAGAAAATGAGGAAAACTTATGAAGCCAGGAAAGAAAATGCTTGCTGCAATATTTTTAGGAATTGCAGCCGTTGTTTGCATTGCTATATTTGGAGCAGGAGATAGTATTAAAGGAATTTTCGATATGCGGTTTGGTATCGATATACGCGGAGGCGTAGAAGCTATATTCGAACCTCAGAACTTAGACCGTAAACCTACAACTCAGGAACTTGAATCGGCAAGAGAAGTAATTGAGAGCCGAATGGACAGCCAGAACATTGCTGACCGTGAAGTAACTGTGGATAAAGAGGCTGGTTATATTATAGTACAGTTCCCATGGAAATCAGGGGAAACAGATTTTAACCCGGAAGATGCAATATCCGAGTTAGGTGAGATGGCAGAGCTGACATTTAAGGACCCTGATGGAACTGTTTTAATCCAGGGTAAGGATGTTGAGAAGGCCACTCCTCAGACGAATACATCCAATGGAATCAAGACATACGTAGTAGCTCTCAGCTTTAACAGCAATGGATCAAAGCTGTTTGAAGATGCCACCGGAAAGCTGATCGGAAAAAGAATCGGAATTTATATGGATAATAATCTGATTTCCAATCCTACGGTGCAGAATCAGATATCAGGTGGACAGGCGGTAATCACTGGTATGAAGAACTACGAGGAAGCCAAGGCTCTGGCTGAGAAAATTAATGCCGGTGCTCTTCCTTTCTCCTTAAAAACAACTAACTTCTCTACCATTAGCCCATCCCTGGGAAGCAATGCTCTCTCAATTATGGTCTATGCCGGACTGGCTGCATTTATGGTGATCTGTCTCTTTATGATCGTATTTTATAAAATGCCAGGTATTGTTGCATGTGTTACACTGCTTTTACAGATGGTGATTCAGATGCTGGCGGTTTCCATTCCCCAGTATACCCTGACCCTTCCGGGAATTGCAGGTATTATCCTGACACTTGGTATGGCAGTGGATACCAACATTATTATTTCAGAGCGTATTTCAGATGAACTAAAGAAGGGATCATCGGTAAAGGGAGCTGTCGTTTCCGGTTATAAGAATGCGTTTTCATCGGTACTGGACGGTAATGTGACAACTGCCATTGTAGCTGTGATCTTAATGATCTTTGGATCAGGAACCATGCTGAGCTTTGGTTATACCCTGCTGGTTGGTATGGTGGTCAATCTTCTGATTGGTGTATCCGTATCCAAACATATGATACTGTCAATGATTCAGTCTGATTTCTGGAGAAATGAAAAAAGGTTCCGAATCAGAAAAGATAAAAATACCATACCGTTCTATCAGAAAAAATATATATTTGCCATTATCTCAGGATTTGTTATACTGTCCGGTATCGCTGGATGCTTCTTCTATGGAGTGAAACTGGATACCCAGTTTACAGGCGGTGCAGTTCTGTCTTATTCCGTTTCTGAACAGGCAGATACTGGTAAAATACAGGAAGCCATTGAAAAAGAGACCAAGCGTCCCGTAACCGTTCAGATTAAAGAAGACAATATGACCGGATTAAAGAGGCTGTCAGTTACACTTGCCGGAAATGCTGGTATGTCACCAGAAGAACAGAAGTCCATTACTGATACAATTAACAGTACCATTGGCAAAAATGATGCAAAGCTGTCTGAGACATTTGTCGTAGAACCTTATATTGGTGCAAAAGCGCTGAAGAACGCCGCTGCTGCCATTATACTGTCACTGGTCTTTATTGTTGTATATGTGTGGATCCGTTTCTCCGTTATATCCGGTCTTTCTGCCGGTATAACAGCGATGATTGCCCTGGTTCATGATGTACTTGTGGTATTCTTCGCATTTGTATTGTTCCAGATTCCGTTAAATGATGCGTTCGTCGCGGTAGTACTGACAATCATCGGTTACTCCATTAACGATACCATCGTAATTTACGACAGAATTCGTGAAAACAGAAAACATGATTCCAAGATGCCGGTGGATACTCTGGTTAACGTAAGTACAACCCAGACACTGGGAAGATCCATTAATACTTCTGCAACAACTGGAATTTGCGTATTAATTCTTATGGTGGCTTCTGTGTATTTCCATATTGAGTCCATCATGGAATTCTCGCTTCCTATGTTCTTTGGTATCCTGACTGGCTGCTATTCGTCAATTTGTGTAGCAGGTACCCTGTGGGCAATGTGGGAGAAAAAGAAAGGTAAATAATAAGTTATCAGGCGAAGGCCAGGTAGTCAGTTTCATTGACTTCCTGGCCTTTTTTTTGATTGTAAGACAAGTTTGCATGATGGTGTATGACTGCATTTTGTTTGTTTTGCATAATTTTAAAAATAATGTTGACAAATTTCGAGTAAAGATGTATTATGAATCTACAATATTGTATGACAGCATACAATAAAAGCGAGCCCGGGAAGCTTAAAAGAATGATATCATACAATGTTATCAACAAATGTAACAAAAAATGTATGGAATTTAACAACTAAACGTGTTGAGAGGTGGATTATTATGAAAAAAGTAATTGGAATTGTATTATCAGCTATGATGGCAATCTCTTTGACTGCCTGCAGTTCGACTGCAGACAATACAGCCCAGACTCAGAGTGAGGCGCAGACAACTGCAGCTGTAACATCAGAAGCAAAGGGGACGGAAGCAAAAGGAACAGAAGCAAAGCAGAAACCAGTAAAAATAGGAGTTTCCGCGCCGGATTTAACCAATGTTTTCTTCATTCAGATTAAAGAGGCAATGCAGAAATCTCTTCAGAATCCGGAAGATGAACTCATCATACAGGATGCAGGCGGAGACCAGAATAAGCAGATGAATGACGTTATGGATATGATCAATCAGGGGTGTGACGTAATCTGTATCTCAGCAATTAACTCCGAAGGCGTAAGGGCAACACTGGAAGCATGTAAGGAAGCCGGAATTCCGGTAATTGCATTTAATACCGCGGTAAAAAATCCGGAACTGGTTCAGTGTACCGTTGTTTCCGACAATCTGGAAGCAGGAAAGCTTTGTGCGCAGGCACTGGCGAAAGCATTAGATGGAAAAGGCAAAGTAGTTGAAATTACATACAGTACAACAGAAGTTTGTTATAACCGCCAGATGGGTTTTGAACAAGAAATGAAAAATTATCCTGGAATTGAAATCATTCAGACAAAGGACGTAGAGAAACCAAAGTCCGATTATTCCCAGCCGATTATGGTTGATTTTATCAATGCCAATCCAGTAATTGACGGAGTATTTACAATTAACGATCCCACTGCCAGAGGAGCAATTGCAGCATTAAAAGAAGCTGGACGTCTGGATAAGACAAAGGTTGTATCTGTAGATGGATCAGATGAAGGAAAAGGATTTATCCGGTCTGGTGAGATGGTAGCATCTGCTGCCCAGGATCCGGCTGGAATCGGAGCTACCTGTATGGAAAGCGCATACAGACTTCTGTCTGGTAAGACAATTGAAGAGAAGGTAGTGGTACCTATGTCTATTATTACGGAAGAAAACGTTGGTAAGTAATCCGTATACACTTTGACCCGAAGCGATGAATGCAGAACAGGAGTAGAAAAACATGTCAGACGCATATGTTTTTGAGATGAAAGATATTACAAAAGCATTTGGCCGCAATGTTGTGCTTGACGGAGTCAGTATTTCCATAAAGCCCGGAGAAGTCCGGGCTCTTATGGGGGAAAATGGTGCAGGAAAGTCAACGCTGATGAAAATTTTGGGCGGCATTATCAGTGCAGATTCCGGTACGATTTTCATGAACGGAAAAGAGGCTTCCATCAAACATGTAGAGGATGCCAGAGCCTTCGGCGTCAGCTTTATCCATCAGGAGATCACCAATATTCCGGAGATGACCATTGCTGAGAATATTTTTCTTGGAAGAGAACCGAAAAATTATTTAAAAATGGTAGATTACCGGAAAATGAAAAAAGAGGCTCAAAAGGCTCTTGATGCCCTGGGGCTTAAACTGGATTCCGGAATGCTTATTCGTGGCTTGTCCGTAGCCCAGCAGCAGATGATTGAGATTGCAAGAGCTGTCAGCGAAGGGGCGAAAATTTTAATTCTTGATGAACCAACTGCTTCTTTATCAAAAAGTGAGACTGACAATCTGTTTTCCCAGATTGCCCGTTTAAAAAAGGCCGGAGTTGCCATGATTTACATTTCTCACCGCATGGAAGAAACCTTTAAGGTATGTGATTCCGTTACTGTGCTTCGGGATGGTAAATTCATCGGAACCAGGCAGACCAGTGAAACATCAGAAAACGAACTGATCAGCATGATGGTCGGACGTGAGTTTAACAATATGTACGGGAATGAGCGCGTCATTGGGGGCGATGTAATCCTGGAAGTAAAACATTTGACAACCGATAAAGTTACTGATATCAGCTTTACATTGAAAAAAGGGGAAATACTTGGATTTTCCGGACTGGTGGGAGCTGGGCGTACAGAGCTGGCACTGGCAATATTCGGAATTGACAGCATACAGTCAGGAGAAGTCTGGCTGGAGGGAAAACAGCTTACAATCAAAAAACCGAAGGATGCCATATCAGCGGGCATTGCCCTTGTGCCGGAAGAGCGTAAGGAGCAGGGGCTTTTTCTGGGGCACAGCATTGCAACCAACCTGACTTTTCAGGTACTTTCTGAATATATACAGAAGTTACAGGTAGATAAGAAGAAAGAGAAGAGTATCGTTGATGAATTTAAGCAGAAGCTTTCTATTAAGATGGCTTCTACTGAACAGACAGCGGGAGAATTATCCGGCGGAAACCAACAAAAAATCGTCATATCAAAGTGGCTGGCTGCAAAGCCCAAGGTCCTGATTCTGGACGAGCCTACAAGGGGAATTGATGTGGGGGCAAAGGCTGAAATTTATAAACTGATGCATACCCTGGCTCAGGAAGGGGTTTCTATCATTATGATTTCTTCGGAGCTTCCTGAAATTATTAACAATTCCAGCCGAATCGCCGTTATGAGGGAAGGATGCCTGGCGGGAATCATCGATCAGACAGTGACGGAAAGCTCGCAGGAAATGATCATGTCATATGCAGTGGGAGGAGAACATACAACATGCTAAGCAAGAAGAATCAACCAGAGACAGCGCAGTTAAAAGCACCGGGCCTCTGGAATACCAATCCCTTTCTGATCTGGCTGAAAAGGAATATGGCAGCCATGATCGCCCTGGTTTTCTTATGCGTCTTATTATCATTCACAACCGATACCTTTCTTGTGAAAAATAATTTATTCAGCGTTTTACGACAGGTGTGTGTGAACTGCTTTATCGCTTTTGGAATTACCTGTGTCTTAATCTGCGGAGGCATTGATCTGTCAGTCGGTTCTGTTGTGGCAGCAGCCGGAGTAATTGCCGTACGATGCGGAAATGGAGGACTTCCCCTGATCGCAGTATTTTTAATTCCTCTGTTATTTGGAGCAGTTATCGGCTTTATGAACGGATTTGTAATATCCCATACCACACTGCCTCCCTTTATTGTCACACTGTCCATGCAGATTATCGTCCGTGGTGTCAGCTATATTTTAACCGGCGGACAGCCTGCACAGTCCAATAACGAAGCATTTAACAACATGGGAGTTGGAAGCTTTCTGGGAGTGCCGATCCCTGTTATCTTTGTAGGCGTAGCTTTTGTTATTCTGTATTTTATCATGAACCGCACCTCCTTTGGGCGTCATGTCTATGCCACAGGCGGGAACAAAGAGGCGGCCAAATATGCAGGCGTAGATACCAGATGGATTCAGGTAAGAGTCTATGTCATGAGTGCGGTTATGGCTGCACTTGCCGGAGTGGTTCTGGCAGCAAGACTTTACTCCGGGCAGCCGTCAGTTGGAGAAGGATTTGAACGTGATGCCATTGCAGCGTCTGTTCTTGGCGGAACCAGTTTTAATGGAGGAATTGGTACCTTAGGGGGAACGGTAGTTGGTGTTCTCATCATAGGTGTTTTAAATAATGGAATGAATCTTCTTAAAATCAACAGCTACTGGCAGTTTGTGGTAAAAGGATTTGTAATTCTGGGTGCAGTATACGTGGATTACTTAAAGAAGAAAAGCTCTATGAGAAAATAAGTACTTACATAAAAAAGACGGAGGCATAAGGACATGATGGACATAGATGAATTAAAGAAGATATGCAGGGAAATCCGTAAGGATATTATTAATATGACTGCCGATGCAGCCAGCGGTCATCCGGGTGGCTCCTTATCTGCAGTAGAGCTGATGGCAGGGCTCTTTTATACTCAGATGAAAGTAGATCCTGAGAATCCGGATATGGAAGACCGAGACCGGTTTGTGTTAAGCAAGGGTCATGCAGCACCCTGCTATTATGCAGTGCTTGGAGAGATGGGATTTTTTGATAAAGCAGAGTTTAAGAACTTCCGCCAGCTTCACAGCATTCTTCAGGGTCATCCGGATGCAAAAAAAGTACCTGGCATCGACGCCTCCACAGGTTCCCTGGGACAGGGAATTTCCATAGCAGTGGGCATGGCTTTGGGCGCAAAGGCTCAGAAAAAGGATATTAAGGTTTATGCCCTTTTAGGGGACGGAGAGTTGCAGGAAGGCCAGGTTTGGGAGGCATGTATGGCAGCCGCCAACTATCATCTTGACAATCTGACCATTATTATCGACAACAACGGTCTTCAGATTGATGGAACCAATGATCAGGTCATGTCTTTGGGAGATTTATCTTCTAAATTCAAAGCATTTGGTTTTCAGGTACTGGAGCTTCCAGATGGAAATAATTTAGAAGAAGTACTGGCAGCATACTCCATCAGTACCATGGAAGGAAAACCAAAATGCATTCTGGCTCACACGGTAAAAGGAAAAGGCATCTCCTTTATGGAAAATCAGGTTGGCTGGCATGGGAAAGCACCAAATGAAGAAGAAAGACAGCAGGCACTTAAGGAACTGGAGGCATAGACATGAGTGAATTAAAAGCAATCAGAGTGGCATACGGCGAAGCCCTTGCCAGTCTTGGAGAAGAAAATGAAAAGGTGGTTGTACTGGATGCGGATCTGGCTCATGCAACCATGACAGCAACCTTTGGATCAAAATTCCCGGAGCGCTTTTTCAATGCAGGAATTGCAGAGGCCAATATGGTGGATATGAGTGCAGGACTGTCTACCATGGGATATATTCCTTTTTGCAGTACATTTGCCGTATTTGGGGCAGGACGTGCTTATGAGCAGGTGCGTAACGGAGTTGCTTACCCTAATTTTAACGTAAAGCTTGGTATGACTCATTCCGGAATCACTCTGGGAGAGGACGGAGGAAGCCATCAGGCAATTGAAGATATGGCTCTGATGCGGGTAATTCCAGGTATGACCGTAGTGGTTCCCTGTGATGCCAATGAGACTCACCGTGCCGTAAAGGCAGTTGCTGATATGAAAGGTCCGGCATATTTAAGGCTGGCAAGACTTCCAAGTCCGGTATTTGAAGAGGATATGCCTTTTGAAATCGGTAAGGCAAATGTGCTAAAAGAAGGAAAGGAAGCAGTTGTATTTGCCTGCGGAATTATGGTAGCGACTGCCTTAGAATGTGCAAAACGCCTGGAGTCAGAAGGAATCAGTATTACGGTGGTTAACATGCATACCATCAAACCAATTGATCAGAATTGCATTTTAAAATATGCTTCCGGCTGCAATCATGTCATAACAGTAGAAGAGCACAGCACCATTGGCGGACTGGGAGATGCAGTAGGAGAAGTACTGTTAAATAATAAGTGCAATGTGTCATTTAAAAAGATCGGAGTGGAGGATCGCTTCGGACAGTCAGGAAAACCGGAAGATCTCTTAGAAGAGTACGGACTCAGTGAAAAACAGGTATATAATCAGATAAAAGGAGTGCTAAACAGATGAAAATTGCATTGATTAATGAAAACAGCCAGGCTGCTAAAAATGGAATCATTTACGCCAGTTTAAAGAAAGTGGCTGATACAAAGGGCTATGAAGTGGATAACTATGGTATGTATTCTCCCGAAGATGGCTGCTCTCTTACCTATGTGCAGAATGGAATCCTGGCAGCAATTCTGTTAAATTCCAAAGCAGCGGATTACGTAGTAACCGGCTGTGGAACCGGACAGGGAGCCATGCTGGCATTAAATAGTTTCCCGGGAGTGATCTGCGGTCTGGTAACGGATCCAAGTGACGGCTATATGTTTGCCCAGATCAATGATGGAAATGCCATCGCCATGCCATTTGCAAAGGGCTTTGGCTGGGGGGCAGAGCTGAATCTGGAATACGCGTTTGAAAAACTGTTCTCTGAAGAGAGCGGACAGGGTTATCCAAGGGAGCGGGCAGTTCCGGAACAGCGCAATAAAAAGATTTTAGACGGAGTAAGAGAGAACAACTTAAAGGATCTTATTACCTGCTTGAAAGGACTAGACCAGGATCTGGTAAAGGGTGCATTGGGCGGTGAGAAGTTCAAAGAACTGTTTTTTGCAAACTGCAAGGATGGATCAATTCTTGAATATGTAAAAAATCTGCTTGCTTAGGAGCTGAGTGATGATAAAGAATATACCGTCAGGAATTGCCCATGTGGCAATTCCCACAGATGATCCGGAATTAACCGTTTCCTTCTATGAAAATCTGGGCTTTATCCGACTGGTTGACCATGGCGTCAGAGGAATGCTTCAGTGTCAGACCTGTGTGATTGAATATTATCCCAGACGTCAGGAAGAAAAACCGGCTGGCTGTATCGATCACATTGCCCTGACCTGTGAACATCTGGACGAAGCCTATGAGGAAATTCTGGCCCAGGGCCACCAGATGATTACAAATGGAATTGAATCTAATGAGATGTTTGCTCCACGAACCAACCGTTTCTTTCTTTTTAAAGGTCCAAATGGAGAAAAGATTGAATTTTGCAAAATTGACGAATAGATGAGAAGACCGGAGCGAAAAGGAGAACTGTCATGAGATTTTTTGTTGATACGGCAAATACGGAAGATGTAAAAAAGGCAAATGATATGGGGATTATCTGTGGAGTAACCACCAACCCATCCCTGATTGCCAAAGAAGGAAGAGATTTTTCAGAAGTAATTAAAGAGATTGCTTCGATTGTAGATGGCCCCATAAGCGGTGAAGTGAAAGCAACCACAACGGATGCGGTTCACATGATCAGCGAGGGAAAGGAAATTGCAGCCATTCACCCCAACATGGTAGTGAAAATCCCCATGACAGCAGAGGGATTAAAAGCAGTAAAGGTTTTAAATTCAGAAGGAATCAAAACAAATGTAACTCTTGTATTTTCGGCTGCCCAGGCTTTGCTGGCCGCCCGCGCAGGAGCAGCTTATGTATCGCCGTTTTTAGGCCGTCTTGATGATATTTCCATGCCGGGTATTGATTTAATCCGGGACATTATGGAGATTTTCACACAGCATGGAATTGAGACGGAGATTATTGCAGCCAGTATCCGGAATCCCATTCATGTGATTGACTGCGCTAAGGCAGGGGCAGATATTGCTACGGTACCTTATGGCGTACTGGCACAGATGATCCGCCATCCCCTGACAGATCAGGGAATTGATAAATTTGTTGCTGATTATATAGCTGTATTTGGAGAATAGCTTTGAAATAAGAACGGGACTGTTATGGTTTCGTTCTTTTTCATATCTGGTTAATTGAGATGTCTACCTGATTGCATTGCTTACATATATAGGAAAAAAATAGCCTACCCTGACGCAAACAGGATAGGCTGGCTTTAAAGGCAGAGTTGAAAAGTGTAATTAATATATTTAGCTATAAAACACGTCAATAATTTATGTATATCATATTGAAAAATTTCATCAAAGATGTTAGAATATAGCAATAAACAAGATGAAATATTTGATAGTAACTAAATTAATATGAAATATTGGACAACCTTGTTTATTAAAATGATTTTTATATTATAAAGGAGGATTCAATTATGCTTAACAAAGAGATTGTTGCTAAGATAAACAAACAGATTAATTTTGAACTTTACTCCGCATATGTATATCTGGATATATCAAACTATTATGCAGACCAGAATTTAAACGGGTTTGCAAACTGGTTTAAAATACAGACTCAGGAGGAGCGTGACCATGCTATGCTGTTCATGGATTACCTTCTTCAGAACGGAGAAAAGATTGTTCTTTCGGATATTAAGGCCCCTTCCTTCGAATTCACCGATTTTCGTCAGCCGGCCATGGAAGCCTTTGAACATGAGGTAAAGGTAACAGCTTCCATTCACGACATTTACGGAGCTGCTTATGAAATAAAGGATTTCCGTACCATGCAGTTTCTTGACTGGTTTGTAAAGGAACAGAGTGAAGAAGAGAAGAATACAGATGAGATCATTAAGAGATATGATTTGTTCGGTAGTGATGCAAAGGGACTTTATCTCCTGGATTCGGAGCTGGCAGCCAGAGTCTATACTCCGCCTACGCTGGTAATCTGATTTTTCAGGCTGAGGTCCAGTAATTAAATAAAGGCAGAACCCCTATAGGCGGGGGAAAAACGCTTAAAAGAGAAGGATTCTTCAGAGGGAAGAATCCTTCTTTTTTTGTGTGCCCGACGTCACATGTTCTAATGCAATGTCATTAACTTTAAATCACCATTGTAATTGGTATTTACATATGTTTTAGCCAAATCGATCAGACATTTATGAGGCGGTGTCATAATTAAATCCTTTCGGTAAAGAATTGAATGAATTCTGTACAGTTTCGGTTCCAGTGAAAAGCAGGTAATCATCTTGTGAGGAAGCTGATATTCAACAGGAATAAAACCCACTCCGATATTGCTGGATACCATGTCACAAATAGACTGAACATGAGAGGTCATGCAGGCAATCGTGGGGGTAAATTCCTCCTTTTCAAAAAAATCTTCGATCAGATACCGAATACAGGAACCTTTGTGCTGAAGGATGAAAGGAGAACCGTGAAAATGTTCCAGAAGCTGTGTGCTGGTAAGAGAACGCTGGCGGTTCCCGCTTGTCTTTTGGGAATAGGGATGGCTGCTGGGGGCAGCAAATACAACCTCTTCTCTTTTCAGTTCAATACTCTGACCTCTGTACTGTTCCATGGAATTGGCAGTTACAAAAGCCAGGTCTATTTCCCCTTTTGAAATAAAATTGCTGGTAGACCGCAGATTGTCATCTGACAGTACCAGCTCTACCTTCGGGTAATACTTACGGAAATCAGCCAGGATACAGGAGAGCATCTGCATGGCGCTGGAAGCAGAGGTGCCAATGCGGATCCGGCTTGAATTTGAGACACGTTTTATATCCTTTTCCAGGTTTGAAGTTAATGAAATTACTTTTTTTGCGTATTCTGCGTAGAGGTTTCCCACCGGAGTCAGGAAATAGGTACCTCCGGACCTTTCAAAAAGCGGTGAACCAAGCTCCTGTTCCTGCTTGGTAAGGAACTGGCTTAGCGTAGGTTGTGAGATGTACAGTTTTTTAGCTGCTTTCGTCATATTTCCCGTTTCAGCCAGTGCGAGAATATATTCTAAATACCTGATGTCCATGGAAGGCCTGCTTTCTTTTGTTGTGAGTTTTAGTTATAGGCAGTGACTATAGTAAAAATAGGAAGGGGTTATTGGAAAAAATGCATAATAAAATATATAATTAGAACTGGAAAGTGGTTTAAAATTTACATTGAAAAGGAGATGACGCGATTTAATATTCAAAATCATCTATATTTTCATTATAACAGAGTGTGTCTATAATGAAAACACTAAAAATAACAGAATAAAAAACAAGTTATGCGAGGAGGGAGGAATATGGCAGGCTATAAGTTCCTGCTATAAGTCAAAATGAAAGCATACATAATAAAACGTACCGGACAGATGATACTGATTATTTTTCTGATATCCATCTTTACATTCATGCTGGTATCGTTGATTCCTGGTGATCCTGTATATGCCATGCTGGGACAGGAGGTATCCCAGGAAGAATATAAGAGGGTGTTTCATGAATTAAAATTGGATCAGCCGATTATTCACAGGTATTTCAGCTGGCTGGCTGGTGCAGTCCAGGGGGACTGGGGGCAGTCCACCCAGTTTCATAAAAGTACTTTGGAAATTATAAATGAACGGATTCCCATAACCTTATTTTTTTCAATCAGTGCATTTATCATAAGCATTCCCCTAGGAATTCTGTTCGGTGTGATCAGCGCAGTATATAGGGGAAAGCCGGCAGATACGGCAGTCACTCTTGTAGCCAACATAACAGCCTGTCTTCCCCAGTTCTGGATTGCACTATTAGTCATGTATGTATTTGCAATGAAACTGGGCTGGCTCCCTTCTTACGGTTTTACCTGGTTTCATGTGGACCCGGTGACTGCGATCAGACAGGCTGTTATGCCGCTGTTTTGTCTGGCACTTGGAGGAATTGCTACAGTGACCAGGCAGACACGTTCCAGTATGCTGGAAGTCATCCGGCAGGATTATGTCAGAACTGCAAAAAGTAAGGGACTGTCACAGCGGAAGGTCATCTATGTGCATGCTCTTAAAAATGCCCTGATACCCGTTATCACCATCCTTGGAATGCGCCTAGGGTCCATGCTGGCAGGTTCCATGTTTGTGGAATCCGTGTTTAACATTCCAGGAATGGGCTCTTTATTTGTTAAAGCGATTCAGTCAAGAGATATTCCGGTTGTTCAGGCATGCGTGCTGGTCACAGCGCTGGTATCCTGTATCATCAACCTTTTGACTGATATTCTGTATGCAGTGGTTGATCCGAGAGTCAGGTTTGAATAGGGAGGCAAAATGATGAAAAACAACGGAAGATGGAAAAAGACAGTTAAAATTTTGTTTGCCAGAAAGATTGCCGCATTCAGTGCAGCGGTGGTTCTCCTCTTTATTGCCCTGGCAGTTTTCGCACCGGTTTTTGCACCGTATGACCCCAATTATGCAGATTTTGCCTCTTATCTTCAGGGACCCGGAAAAGATCATCTTCTAGGGACCGATAATTACGGGAGAGACGTGTTAAGCCGGATTATATACGGAACCAGAGTGAGTCTGATTATCGGTGTATTTGCAGTCATGATTGCCTGTGTTGCGGGAACCTTTTTTGGAATGATTGCAGGTTATTTCGGCGGAATCACAGATGACATTATTACAAGAATCATGGAAGCCATTCGGGCAATTCCCCAGATTATTCTCGCTATGGCCCTGACTGCTGTGTTTGGCAGCGGGATCCGTAATCTGGCTATTATTCTTGGAATCTCTTCTATGGCAGGATATGTCCGGATGATGAGAGGACAGGTGCTGACAATCAAGCAGGCAGATTATGTTATGGCAGGAAAACTTCAGGGGAATAAAAATTTCAGGCTGATGTTTAAACACATTCTCCCAAACAGTATTTCACCAATTATTGTCATGATGACCCAGCAGGTGGGACAGACCATTCTGGCAGAAGCCGGACTCAGCTTTTTAGGTCTTGGAATCAGCGCGCCGACTGCATCCTGGGGAGGTATGGTCAGTGACGGCCGCTTATTCCTTCTCCAGAATCCAGTATTTGCACTCACACCGGGAGTCTGCGTTGCGGTTCTGGTTATCTGTCTGAATATGTTTGGTGACGGTGTCCGGGATGCACTGGATCCAAGGCTTCGGGGTGAGGTTTGATGGGAGGAGACAAAATGGAACACTTGTTGGAACTGAAAAGTATGGAAACCTGTTTTAAGACAGACGGACAGCTTGTAAAGGCTGTTGACAACGTATCCATGTATCTGGATCCGGGTGAGATTATCGGAATTGTAGGGGAGTCAGGGAGCGGGAAATCTGTGACCATGATGAGCATGCTGCAGCTGATTGGCTCACCGGGGAAGGTGACCGGCGGTGAGGTTTATATCCGGGGAAATGAAAAGAATATGCTGGAGTATGGACCCAATAGTGAGGAAATGCGTCATATGAGAGGCGGAAAAATAAGTATGATTTTTCAGGAGCCTATGACATCCTTAAATCCGGTGCTGACCATCGGATACCAGATACAGGAAAATATTATGGAACACTTAAAGGTGGACAGGGAGGAAGCGAAAAAGCGTGCCATAGAGATGCTGAAGCTGGTTAATATACCGGATCCGCAGGATCGGTTCGACTATTATCCTCAGCAGTTTTCCGGCGGAATGCGTCAGCGTATTATGATTGCCATGGCTATGTCATCAGAACCTGAGATTCTGGTTGCAGATGAAGCGACTACGGCTCTTGATGTGACTACTCAGGCTCAGCTTCTGGAGATGATCAGGGATATCGCAAAGAAAACCAATACATCGGTTATTATTGTGACTCATAATCTGGGAATTGTAGCCAGGTTTGCAGAGCGGATCTATGTAATGTACTCAGGAAGTGTTGTGGAAATGGCGGATACAAAACGGCTCTTTGCAGATTCGGAGCATCCGTATACAAGAGCGCTGCTCAGAGCCATTCCAAGGCTTGACGATCCAAAGGAGCGCATTCTGATTCCCATTGAGGGGCTTCCGCCTAATCCGGCATCAAGGCCTGAATTCTGCCCTTTTTATGAACGCTGTGAATACCGCATGGACCGGTGCAGGGAATGTTCAAAACCTGGGCTGCAGGAGATAGAAAAAGGGCATTTTGCTGCCTGCCATTTATCGGAAGCAGAAAAGAGAATGAAGGCAGAAGAAATCGCAGCTAAGGAAATAAAAAAGGCTCCGGCATCAAAGGCAGGAGAAGAAATCTGTCTTGATGTTAAAAATGTAAGGAAGTATTTTCCTATTTACAAAGGGATGATCAGAAAGAAGATTGGCGACGTAAAAGCAATCGAGGACATTGATTTTTATGTCAGAAAGGGTGAGACGCTGGGCATTGTAGGGGAGTCGGGATGCGGAAAGACGACTCTGGCCAGATGTATCATGCGTGTGTATAAACCGGAGGAAGGAAAAATTGTATTCAATGGTACAGACATTGCAGGCTTTAGCGACAGACAAATGCATCCCTTCAGAAAAAAAATATCCATGATTTTTCAGGATCCCTTCTCGTCTCTTGATCCAAGACAGACAGCGGAGTCCATTGTGGGTGAATCACTCATCCTTCATAAGCTGGTGAAGAACAGAGAGGAGTATGGCAAAAGAGTAGATGAACTGTTCCGGATCGTCGGGCTGGATCCGGCCCTTAAATACCGGGTACCTCATGAGTTTTCAGGAGGACAGAGACAGAGACTTGGCATTGCCAGGGCCTTATCCTCACAGCCGGATCTCATTCTCTGTGATGAACCCATATCTGCGTTGGATGTTTCCATACAGGCTCAGATTATTAATCTGCTTGAGGAGTTACAGTCAAAGCTTGGTCTGACCTATTTGTTTATTGCCCACGATCTGGCGGTTGTCAAGCATATAAGCAGCCGGATTCTGGTTATGTATCTGGGAAGAGTGGTGGAAATCGCTGACTGTGAGGAGCTGTACAGCAATACTCTTCATCCTTATACCAGAACACTGCTCAGTGCGGTTCCGGTTGCGGATCCTCTGGTTGAGGAAACCAGAGAGAGAGTTCCTATCAGAGGAGAAGTGCCAAGTCTTACAAACAGGCCGGCAGGCTGTCCATTCCATAACAGATGTGATAAGGCGGGTGAACGGTGCCGCAGGGAGATACCAAGACTTCTTGATGCGGGAGAAAATCATCAGGTGGCTTGTTTCTTATACAATCAATAAAAATTAAACAATGAAATTGAAGGAGGATTACAGAATGAAAATAGCAAAGAAAGTGTTGGCATTGACAGGTTTAGCAATTATGGCCGCAGCAATGACTGCTGGATGCGGAGGGAGCAAAAACACCAGTATCCCAGAGACAACAACTGCAAAAAACATAGAAACAACGGCAGCAAAGACCGGTGAAAGTGAGGCTGCCAAAGAAGTTGCAGAAGGAGGGAAACTGGTAATAGCCATTCCGTTATCACATAATACATTCTTCCTGCCCCAGTCGACCTCGACCAGTGACCGTTTTGGCGCACAGCCGGTTATTGAATCCCTTGGACGTGCCGATGAGGAAGGAAATTATTATCCATGGCTGGCAGAGGAGTTCTACTCAGACCCGGATAATCTGATATTCACCATTAAGCTGAGAGAAGGCGTGAAGTTTCATGACGGATCGGATTGCGACGCGGAGGCAGTAGCCTGGAACATACAAAAGTATATTGACAACGGAAAAGCCAGTGAGCTTGGTTCTCCTGTGAAGGTTACGGTAGTTGATGATAGAAGAATCGAAATTCAGTATGATCAGTGGTCTAACAACTGGGATAACTTAATCGGTGATATCTTTATCATTTCCAAGGAAGCCTACGAAAAGAACGGTGAGGAATGGTGCAAAACCAATGCCGTCGGAACCGGACCGTTTATCCTGGATTCCTTTATTGATGACAATAAAATTACATATACAAAAAATGAAAATTACAGGATAGAAGGACAGCCTTATGTTGACCAGCTGGAAATTGATATGATCATGGATACCAATACCATGATGTCCGCTCTTCTTAATAAAGAAGTGGGCGTGGCAATGAAGCTGGAAAATGACGCGATTATTAATACCATCAAACAGGCGGGATTTGAAAGCATTGGCAGAAAGAATGCAAACTGTGCCGATATTAAGCACATAATCTGGAACAGCAAGAGCGATAAGCATCCCATGGGAGACTTAAAGGTCCGTCAGGCGATTATGCATGCCATTGACTGGGAACAGGTAGCGAAGGCGCTGTCCGGTGGCCTGGGTGAGGCGACCCCTCTGTTTTGTACTTCAGACTCATGGGCATATTCCCCTCAGGAATTTTATGAATATAATCCGGAACTGGCAAAGCAGATGCTTTCTGAAGCGGGTTATCCAAATGGTTTTGAAACTTCTATTTATACCACGTCACAGAATAATGATACGGCAACTGTATTTCAGGCCATTCTGGCTACAATCGGTATTACGGCGAAGGTGGAGGTTCTTGATGGATCCGCCCTGGCAGCAATGCAGAAGGAAGACGATATCGATGGTTTTATTGCAAACAGAGGGGCAAGTAAGATGGATTTTACCAATAATTATATCCGTCTGTATTCCTCTGAAGGAATTAAAAATCATGGAATTATGCTTCGGCCGGATGAATTTGAAACACCGCTGTTTGCAGCCAGAGCAGCCAAAACAATCGAAGAGAAGAAGGAAAATTTACAAAAGGCAGCTAAGGCTCTTGTGTCGGATTATGTAATGATTACTCCGCTGTCTGTTGTTTATTATGAAGCATTTTCAGTGCCAGGTCTGAAAGACAGCGGAATCTATGATGTAAGTCTGGAGCAGTGGACGCCGGAAGCCGTTTACTGGACTAAATAACCGATTACTTAATTGAAAGGAGGATTCCTACATGCTGGGAAACAAGATAAAGGTACAGTCAAAGGTTGTATCTGACTATACAGATGAGCAGCTGTTATTTATTAAACAGATGGGTGTAAAATACGTATATGTTATATTTAAAGATGAGCATACGGATTATGATTCCGTGATGAAATTTCTTGAGCGTCTTAAAAAATATGATTTAACAGTAACAGATGCGGGAAATGTCCATTTATATAAGAATGATAAGATTCATCTTGGACTGCCCGGACGGGATGAGGCTATTGAGGCATATAACCGTTTTAACCGGATTTTAGGAAAGGCTCAGATCCCGGTTGTATATATGACGTGGGAGCCAAATCAGGTGCTGACTACAAGATTCGGAGAAGGAAAAGAGACGAGAGGCGGCATTGGCCGTATTGTGGACTTAGAGGAATTAAAAACCCGCCCATACTCTCACGGCAGGCTTTATACAAAAGAAGAGATGTGGGACAATTTTAAATATTTTCTCGACAGAGTTCTTCCGGTCTGTGAGGAGGCAAATGTAAAGATCGCCCTTCACCCGAATGATCCTCCTGTTGACTGCCTCCTTGGGATCTCCAACCTCATTACTTCAGCCGATGATTACAGACATGCTTTTGAACTTTCCGGGAACAGTCCGTATCTGGGGATGAAAATGTGTTTTGGCTGCTGGCTGGAAGGAGGAGAACGGTTTGGCAATATAATAGAAGACATCCGGTATTTTGTGGAGAATAAAAAAGTATTTCTGGTTCATTTCCGTAATGTCAGTTCGACCATGCCGTATTTTGAGGAAACCCTTCTGGAAGACGGATATGCGGACATGTATGAATTGATGAAGCAGCTGGTGCGTTATGATTACGACGGCGCCATCCATGTAGACCATGTACCGGTCTGGGGAGAAAGTGTCGGGGGGGAAAACTCCTCATGGGCTTACAGCACCGCATATATGAAGGCGCTTCTCAACTGCGCAGCAGCAGAACTGAATCAGATACGCAGGTAACGGGCAGATGATACAATACGAGAAAAAATACAGGATTATTCCCGGCTGGGGAAATCAGAAATTTATTATGGAAAAGGCACAGGCAGCTATGAAGGCTCCTGTGCTCCATATCACGGATGTGCAGAGTCCCAAAAGCGAAGGAGGGCCTCACGATTATTATTCCAACGGAGATTACTGGTGGCCCAATCCTGATACTCCTGACGGTCTGCCTTATATTCAAAGAGACGGACAGTCCAATCCGGGGAATTTTAACAGCCACAGAATTATCATGAGGCAGATGAGAACCAATGTGGCCTTTCTCACCTCCGGTTATCTGCTTACCGGAAAAGAAGCCTTTGCACAAAAGGCCGTTCAGCATTTATATGAGTTTTTTCTGAGTGACGAAACTTATATGGCTCCTCATCTGTCATATGCCCAGGCAATTTTGGGGATTTGTCCGGGAAGGGGGATCGGAATTATTGATACCCTGCATTTGGTTGATGTAGTATTTGCTGTAGAAAAGCTTAAAAATTCGCGTTATATGAGCAATGTGGTTTATGAAGGGCTGAGAAATTGGTTTGCCAGGTATCTCGGCTGGATGCTTTCTGATAAAAACGGCATTCAGGAGATGAATAAGGATAATAATCATGGTGTCTGTTTTTTCGTACAGGCGGCGGCATTTGCATTATTTACAGATAATGAAAAAATAGCACAGTTCTGCAGGCAGCAATATAAGGAAGAATTATTAAAGCAGCAGAAGGAGGATGGTTCTTTTCCAAGAGAACTGGGAAGGACGAAGCCGTATAATTATTCCATATTTGTAGTGGATAACATGGTGACGCTTTGTCATCTTCTGTCGACACCGGAAGATAATCTCTGGGAATATGAAACAGACGATGGTAGAAGTATAAAGAAGGCTCTGGATTTTATCACGCCGTATTTACTGGATAAAGCCAGCTGGCCTTATCCTCCTGATGTGATGCACTTTAATGCTTTTCCGGCTCGCAGCGGTTTCATGCTTCTGGCAGGCTGCACACTTGGAAGAAGAGAGCTTGTGGAACTTTATTACCGGCTTCCGGAGGAATCAATCGACGAAGAAGCAAGACGCAATATCGCAGCACGCCAGCCGGCGCTGTGGATGTAAAAGAAACAAAGATAATGGATAGGTAATACAAAGGTGGTATGGAAGGAATATAGGAAAAAAACTGTACGACTGACAGTCAGACAGATTGGAATGCAGGGCTTATTTCAGCAAGAGGAAATAAGCCTTTTCCTGTTGCAGAAAATTGCATTGCTTTATATAATTGGTTTATAGATAAGCTTTGATTTAACAAAAAAGTAATATATTGTGAGTTTTTACGGATAAATAAAGGGGAGAATCAGCAAGTGGCAAAGCAAAGGGAAAAGGTAGAGTTTCGTTACTATGAAATCGGGGAAGATGAGCCGGTCTTAGCACTCCTTGGGGAAGGCTGGATCCGGGAATATGGAAAGGAAATTAAGTGCCTCCACTTTCACAATCTGATGGAAATCGGTTACTGCCACTGGGGAACTGGTGAAGTGATTCTTGGTCAGGAACATGTCTGTTATTCACCAGGCACTATTATGATTGTACCTCCAAGGCTTCCCCATACCACCAACAGTGAAAAGGGGACTTTAAGCTACTGGGAGTGGATGTATGTGGATCTGGAAAAGATTGTTTCAGAGCTAAACCGCTATGATCCCATGTTTCAGAAACGGCTTTTAAAAAGGATTCAGCGGGTGGGATACCTTTTGCCAGGAGAGGAAAATCCCGGACTTACCAGACTGATTTTAGGTATCATGGAGGAAGCACGCCAGAAAAAACCTTATTACAAAGACTGTATCAGCGGCCTGCTTCGGGCCTGTCTGGCGGAATTTTTAAGACTGTCTGATGACGAAGAACGAATCATGAGAAATAAGACACACAGGGCAGTGATATCCGGGGCACTGGACTATGTGGCGGATCACTATGCCCATGAGATTAAAATATGCCAGCTGGCAGAGGCCTCCAGTATGAGTGAAAGCCATTTTCGCAGGGTGTTTGAAGAGAGTATGGATATGAAACCCGTTGATTATATCAACTTAATCCGGATTCAGTGCGCCTGCGAGCTGTTAAAAAAGACGGAAAAGTCCATGGAAGAGGTGGCTGTTGCTTCGGGATTTTCCTCAATTTCTTCATTTAACCGTAATTTTAAAAAAATACTCAATATTTCTCCTTATCAATGGAAGCGGTCGGCTGAAAATTACGAGAGCAAGCTGCTTTATTGCAGAATTAGTGCGCAAAAAGGTTGGTAAAACAGAATGATATGATTGAATTTGCGCATTTTATAATTGAATATAAAGAGTTTTCAAAAATAGAATTGGTATAATGGGATTATATTCAAAAGAAATTGATCTCATATGCCAATTTTTTAATGAAAGAGGAGGAGTTTTGCTATGAAGAAAAAAATCGTATCACTCTTACTTGCAGGAGCCATGGTTGCTTCCTTAACAGCTTGCGGAAATTCAGGTTCAGGAGGACAGGCTTCAGGAGGAAAAGATGGGGGTGCCAAAGGCGGGAATGAACTGACTGTCTGGTGCTGGGACCCGGCATTTAATATTTATTCCATGAATGAGGCTGCTAAGGTATACCAGAAAGACCACCCCGATTTTAAATTGAACGTAGTGGAGACACCCTGGGCTGATATTCAGACAAAGCTGACAACAGCTGCCACCTCTGGAAAGCTGGATACTCTGCCTGACATTATTCTTTTACAGGATAATGCATTTCAGAAGAATGTTTTAACTTATCCGGATGCATTTAAGGATATTACAGCAAGCGGAATTGACTTTACCCAGTTTGCAAAAGCAAAAACAGCGTATTCAGTCGTAAACGGAAAAAATTACGGAGTGCCCTTTGATAACGGAGCAGTCGTTGCATGCTACCGTACCGATATTTTGGAACAGGCAGGTTATAAGGTTGATGATTTCAAGGATATTACCTGGAGCAAGTATCAGCAGATGGGAGAAGAAATTCTGGCAAAAACCGGAAAACCACTTTTATCCTGTCAGGCAGGAGAGTCAGATCTGATCATGATGATGCTTCAGTCAGCAGGCGGCAGCTTGTTTGATAAAGATGGAAAACCAAGCATGGTTGGAAACGATAAACTGAAAAAGGTTATGGAAACCTATGCTTCTCTTGTAAAAAGCGGAGTTCTGATCGAAGTGAATGACTGGGATCAGTACGTGGGAACTCTTACCAACAGTACCGTAGGCGGAACTATTAACGGCTGCTGGATCATGGCAAGCATTCAGACCGCTGAGGATCAGTCCGGAAAGTGGGCAATTACCAACATGCCTAAGTTAGAGGGTGTTGATGGAGCTACCAATTATTCCAACAATGGTGGTTCCAGCTGGGCAATTACTTCTGTATGTAAGAATCCGGATCTGGCCTATGATTTCATGGCAAAGACATTTGCAGGAAGCACTTCCTTCTATGAGACCATTCTTCCAAAGTCCGGTGCACTTTCTACCTATTTACCGGCTGCACAGAGTAAGGTTTATGCAGAGCCGCAGAAGTTTTTCGGCGATGCTCCGGTTTATGCTACCATTACCGATTTTGCATCAAAGATTCCTTCCAACAACACCGGTGTTTATTATTATGAAGCCCGTGATGCAGTTGCAACTGCAATTACCAACGTAGTTGCCGGAGCAGATATTGATGCAGAAATTAAGACAGCAGAGGATACCGTTAATTTCGCAATGGGTAAATAGTAAGTCAGTAAGGAGGAATTACCAGTGGACAATTCAAAGAAAAAGTTGTCATTAGGCCAGAAGCAGAGCCTGGCAGGCTGGGCATTTTTAACTCCGGCGGTTTTATTTATCGCAGTCATGAGCTTCCTGCCCATGATTCAGGCATTGTTCCTTTCCTTTCAATCAGGGAAGGGTGCTAATTTAAGCTGGACCGGCGTGACCAATTACGTGAGAATGTTTCAGGATCCTGTCTTTATGCAGGCTCTAAAAAACAATTTTATTTATCTGATCATTCAGGTTCCGATTATGCTGATTCTGGCCCTGATCCTGGCCTCTTTGCTCAATAATAAAGATCTGCGGTTTAAGGGGTTGTTCCGTACGGCAATTTTCCTGCCCTGCGCTACCTCCCTGGTATCCTATGCGGTAATCTTCCGTTCCCTGTTTGCTGTGGATGGTCTGATTAATATTGTCCTCATAAAACTTGGATTTTTGTCCACAGGATATAACTTTCTCGGACATCCAAACAGTGCCAGAATCGTTATTATTCTGGCGCTGATCTGGAGATGGACTGGTTATAACATGGTCTTTTACCTGTCCGGTCTGCAAAATATTGAGTATTCTATTTATGAATCAGCAAAGATTGACGGAGCTTCTCCCATTCAGTCTTTCTGGGGAATTACGGTACCGCTTTTAAAGCCGACGATTTTGCTGACTGCAATTATGTCAACCAATGGTACACTTCAGCTGTTTGATGAATCTGTAAACTTAACCTACGGCGGGCCTTCCAATGCCACAATTACCATGTCACATTATATTTACAATGTATCTTTTAAATATGTGCCCAATTTTGGGTATGCAGCAGCGATGTCTTACTTAATTCTGTTCCTGGTAGCAGTTCTGGCATTTTTGCAGATGAAAGTAGGTGATAAACGTGACTAAAGGAAAGAAATTTCTGGCTTATAGTTTTTTAACGGTTGTCTCCCTGCTTTCTGTTTTTCCTCTGTACTGGATGATGGTGGCAGCTACCAACAAAAGCGTGGCTGTATCAAGGGGAACTCTGATGTTTGGGACAGAATTATTAAACAATACAAAAAAGCTGTTTGCTTCCCAGAATGTTTATGCAGCCCTTGGGAATTCGTTTAAATATTCCATTGTCATGACACTGATTTCGCTGTTTATCTGCTCCATAGCAGGATATGGTTTTGAAATCTTTCATGACAAGGCGAAAGACCGGGTGATGAGCATTATATTACTGGCAATGATGGTTCCGTTTGCGGCTATTATGATACCGCTGTATCAGATGTTTTCGAAGGCGAATCTGTTAAACAGCACACTTGGATTTATCCTTCCCAGTATTTCCACCCCATTCTTAATCATGATGTTCCGCCAGAGTGCAAGATCGTTTCCAGTGGACATTATGGAGGCAGCAAGGCTGGATGGTTTAAATGAATTCCAGATTTTCTGTCGGATGTTCATACCGACCATGCGCTCCACTTATGCAGCAGCCATGACGATAACTTTTATGAATGCATGGAACAGTTATTTGTGGCCCAAGGTAATCATGTCTGATGCAAACAGCATCACCATGCCGATGATGGTGGCTAACTTAAAATCAGGTTATGTGACCGATTATGGAACCTTAATGCTGGCTGTATTGTTGTGTACCATTCCTACAGTGATCGTTTTCTTCCTCCTGCAAAAGAGTTTTGCGGAAGGCATTACAGGAGCTGTAAAATAAGTAATAGAAAACAAACAGGCGAAGTGACCGGAATCCTGATACGGAAATTCGGTGGCTGCGCCTGTTTTTAAGAAAGGAACAGATGGATATGAAACATGCTGGTATCTGGTATGGAGGAGATTATTATCCGGAACAGTGGCTAAATCATCCGGACATACTGAAGCAGGATATGGATTATATGAAAAAAGCAGGAATCAATACAGTTACCATGGGAATGTTCGCCTGGTCGTTTCTGGAACCGGAAGAGGGGAGATACGATCTTGGCTGGCTGAAGGAACGGGTAGATGAACTGTATCAGAATGGGATTTATACGATTATGGGGACTCCTTCCGGAGCCCGTCCAAAGTGGTTATCTGATAAATATCCCGAGGTGCTCCGGGTGGATGATACGGGGCGCAGGCAGCTGTTTTCAGGAAGGCATAATCATTGCTTTACTTCTCCGGTATATAGGGAGAAAGTAAAGAGGATCAACAAAAAGTTAGCAGAAGAATTTGCTTCTCACCCCGGCGTGATTATGTGGCATATTTCCAATGAGTACGGAGGGGAGTGTCACTGTTCCTTATGTCAGAAGGCCTTTCGTCTCTGGCTGAAAAAGAAATGTGATTCCATAGAAGATTTAAACCGCAGATGGTGCACGTCATTCTGGAGCCATATCTACCAATCCTTTGACCAGATTGAAAGCCCATCCTCCATTGGTGAGACCATGGTTCATGGTATGAATCTGGACTGGAAACGATTTGTAACCGATCAGACGGCTGACTTTGCCTTGTGGGAAGTGAATTCTCTGAGAGCGGCAGGAGCCCTGCAGCCGACTACCACAAATCTGATGTATGATTTCAAGGGACTTAATTACCACAGACTGGCCCAGACCGTGGATGTAATATCATGGGATTCCTATCCGTTATGGCACAAAGAAAAAGAAGTTCTGACAGCAAGGGACAATGGAATGCAGCATGATTTTATGAGAAGCTTAAAGGGAAAACCATTTCTCCTCATGGAATCCTGTCCCAGCAGCACCAACTGGCAGGGGGTGAGCAAGCTAAAGGCGCCTGGTATTCTTTCGCTGGCTTCCTGGCAGGCAGTGGCTCATGGTTCGGACAGCGTTCTGTATTTCCAGATACGGCAGAGCAGGGGCTGTTCAGAGAAATTTCACGGGGCTGTGATTGATCATTATGGGGGATCCGACACACGGGTGTTTGGAGAGATCAGCCAGATTGGAAAGGAACTTTCCTGTCTGGAGGAATTAGCTGGTACAGGTGTGAAGGCAAAAGCAGCGGTAATCTATGATGTAGAAAACAGGTGGGCAATGGAAGATGCCCAGGGACCGAGAAACAAAGGTCTCTTTTATCACGAAACCTGTGTAAAAATATACAGCGCCATAAAAAAGCTTGGATTGAATGTAGATGTGATTACCATGGACAGTGATTTAAGTGGTTACCAGCTCATAGCAGCTCCCATGATCTACTTATACAGAAGCGGTATTGATGAAAAACTGAAGAAATTTGTAAAAGGCGGAGGCCAGCTGATGGCCACTTACTGGTCAGGAATTGTGGATGAAGAGGACCAGTGCTTTCTGGGCGGTGTTCCCCATGGACTGATGGAGGTATTGGGTCTTCGCAGTACAGAGATTGACGGTCTCTATGAGGGAGAATGTAACTATATGGTTTCGCTGCCGGGCAGTGGGAAGAAACGGTTTGAATGCAGAAATCTCTGTGATCTGGTAAGACTTTCCGGTGCAATTCCCCTTCTTGAATATGATACAGATTTTTATAAGGGGTATCCCGCACTTACAAAAAATTCTTATGGCAAGGGAACCGCCTATTATGTATGTGCAGATGCAGGTCAGGATTTCTACGACGATTTCTTTCGTAATCTGATCCAGGGGGCGGGAATCAAGCCACTTTTAGAGGGGCAGCTGCCGGAGGAACTTGAAGTATCTTCCAGAGAGTCAGAACAGTATGAATATCTGTTCATTCAGAACTACAGCCAAAATCCGGTGAAACTGGAAGAAAAGACGATTACCTGCCTGGAAGAAGGCACACGTTTGCTTGGAAACGTGTTTGAAAATGGTAAAATAAATGGATATGAAACGGTGATTGTAAGAAAGGATCACCCATAACCGGTTTTATAAGTGGATAGTCTTAAAAAAAGATGTCTAATGACTGGCAGTGATATGCCGGGTTAGGCCTCTTTTTTTTGTGCTTTTTTAACAAATAAATTGAAAATGTTCCAAAAATGATCAATCCAAACTTAAAGTTATTAAGTTACTGTATAAAATCTAATAAGTTGAATCGAGTCAGGTTATCTCCTATAATCAACAAGAACAAAAAAAGTGAATTTGAAACAAAAAAACTATTACATTTACACAAAGGAGAGATGATTATGCCGTTACGTTGTACGAAACCAATCCCTCATCCGGTTAAGGATCTGGCATATGAGCCGTGGAAACTGGAAGTAAAACCATTTCAGGTATCGCCACAGACTTATTATGTGGCTGGTCAGAGCTGGGTGGGATGCTACCTCATTGATACAGGGGAGGGGCTGATTCTGATTGACACTGGAATTCCGGAAAGCATGTACATGCTTGTGGATTCTATTTATCGTCTGGGTTATAAGCCTGAGGATATCAAAAAGATCCTGATCAGTCATGCTCATTTTGACCACTGCGGTGCTGCAGCTGCCATGAAGGCGCTCACAAAGGCAGAGCTTTATATTTCAAAGGAGGATTACGAATTTTATAAAGCCTGTCCTGAGGAAACTATGGTGCTGGATCCTGACTCCCATCCTCAGATGTTTGAAGCAGATTCTTTTTATGATGATGACCAGCCAATCGTTCTTGGTAATGTAACCATACGGACCATGCTCACACCGGGGCATACCATTGGATGTACCAGCTTTTTCTGGGAGGAGCAGAATCCGGCAAATGGAGAAACTTATCGGGTTGCCATGCATGGTGGAGTAGGGGGCAATACCATGAATGATGACTATTATAAAATAAGCAAATATTTAACTCCGGATCTTAGAGAACGTTTCTTTGCAGATGCACAGAAACTGAAAGAGATTCATGTGGATATTGCACTGCCAAGTCATCCAAATCAGATCGAAATTATTGACCGCGCAGGGCAGTATACAGACGAAAACCAGCCATATCTGGATGATACCATCTGGGCGGAGTTTATTGATGAAAGAGTACGGCAGGTTAAGGCACTGATGAAGTAATTGATTTAGATAAGACAGGAGAAAAAGTATGGAGATGTACATTGTTTTGGGTGTGACCTTATTTATGATGGTATCCTTTGTCCTTCATAAGGTTCCTTTTGGAGTAACAACCATGACCTGCTGCGCAATTCTTGCAGTAACAGGTGTGGTAGATTTACAGACAGCATTCAGTGGATTTGGAAATAAGATCGTTGTTTTAATTGCGCCAATACTGGCTCTTAGCGCAGTACTTCCCAGAACCAGCATGATTGCTAAAATCAGTACAACCTTAAATACACTTAAGGGTAAAAAAGGTATGCTTCTGGTTGGATTTTTCTTTCTGGTAGGAGCTGTTTTTGTTCAGTTTATTCCTTCCACTGCAGCAGTAACTATCCTGATTGTATTTTTATCTACACTGGATGATTCAGGAGAAATTACAGCCAACCGTCTGCTTCTTCCTCTGCTGGGTGTACTGTGTGCATGGAAATTCCGTGTTCCCATTGGAATCGGAGCAGCCAACTTTGCAACGTTAAATGGTATGTATGAAGGAATTATTGCAGATCCCAATTACGCACTGAAGATGCTGGATCCGTTTCTATACAGTCTGATTCCAACCGTTGTTCTCACAGTTTACTGTCTGTTTGCATGGCGGTTAATGCCAAAGGATGATCAGATTGACCAGTCCGCTTTTAAACATGGGAAGAATGTTGAAATGTTAACCCGCAGCCAGGAATTAATTGTTTACGCTGTTTTTGCAATGGTTATGCTGATGATGCTTTTAAATCAGTGGACGGGTAATCTTTTATACCTGGCCCCTGGAATTGGTATTCTCATTCTGATTTATACAAAGATTGCAAAAGTGGAAGATGTAGTGAAAAATATGACCTCCGATATGGTATGGATGATTGCAGGTGTTCTGGTGGTTGCAGACGCACTGGGTAAATCCGGCGCAGGAAATTTAATTGGACAGTTTATTCTTGCCATATTGGGCGAAAATCCAAGCTCCATGTTTGTAATGCTGATTTTCTCTGCTGCTACCGTGATTATGACCACATTCCTGTCCAATATGGCGACTCAGACCGTTCTGATCCCTATCGCAGCTTCGGTTGCTCTGGCAGGAGGATGGGATCCACGTGGGATTATTCTTGCAATCGGAACTGCCAATATGCTGGCAATTGGATTCCCATCTGGTTCAGGAGAGGCAGCAGTCTGCTTTGCAGCAGGCGGTTACAATCCGGCAAAGGTAATGAAATTTACAGTTCCTTACATTATACTTGGAATTATTTCATCCGCGATTGCGGCAAACCTTATGTATCCGATTTACGGCTAGACAATCACGATATCTTCCTAAGGATAAAATAGTTTATACAGTGCGGCTTCCAGGTTGGGAGCCGCACTTTTTACAAGCTGGACATCGCCTTTTTCTTATAGTAAAATGAACCAAACAGGATAAACGGAAGGAAGGAATCCATATGGGAAAGATTGCGTTACTTGTTTCGAGAGAAGAGATGATTTATCAGGCGCATAACATTCTTCAGGAGAAAAAACATGAGATTGGGGAAATGCGGGTGATTAAAACAGAGGATACGGTTTCGGAGGCCCGCCAGTCCATATCAAACGGTGCCTCGATTATTATTGCAAGAGGTCTCCAGGCTTCTCTCATCAAACAGTACACGGACATTCCAGTGGTGGAAATCGTTATCACTGCCCAGGAGATGGCGCTGTTAGTCAGCAAAGCAAAACAGATTCTTAAAAAAGACAATCCGGTCCTTGGAGTCATTGGATTTAAAAACATGTTTTGTGATATGTCTTATTTTGATCTTATTTATGGAATTGAAATGCGGACATATTTTGCAGATAAGGGAGATCTTCTGGAGGATATGGCCTGGCAGGCAGTCCGTGACGGAGTGGATTTAATCATTGGAGGGGATACGGCTGTGGGAATTGCAGGAGAGGCAGGTATCGCTTCCCTGTTTTTATCAAACACGGAAGATTCCATGAGAAATGCCCTGTCTATGGCAGAAAGCGTGGATTATGCCATGGGCGTGGAAAAACGGGGTGCTGCCCAGATTGAGACGCTTCTGGATTATTCTTTTAACGGTGTTGCCAGGCTTGATGCGTCTGGCAATATTGTAGATATCAATGCAACCATGGAAGATATTCTGGAAAAAAGCAAAGAGGAAATCCTTTTAAAGAAGGCAGGAGAGGTATTCCCTGAGCTTTTGGGAGAACCGTTCAATCAGGTGTTGGAATACGGGAAGGAATCCTATTCTCTGTTTATGGAGATCAACCGCACCTCCGTATTTGCCATTGTGGCGCCGGTGGTGATTGAGAAAAAAGTGGAGGGAGCCATACTCACCTGCCACCGCATGAAGCGAAAACAGCAGAAGAGGCAGGAATTAAAAGGGAAAAGTCAGGCGAGGGGAGCCGGAGCACTGGGAGAATTTTCAGATCTTTTACAGGAATCAAAGAGTATGCAGGACTGTATCCGTCTTGCAAAGCTGTATGCCCTTTCGGAAAAACCGGTATTTATTACAGGAGAAGCAGGAACGGAAAAGCAGCTTCTGGCACAATGCATTCATAATGCAGGACTTCATAAAGATGGTCCCTTTATGAATGTTTCCTGTGACGGGCTGGATGAAGAGGCGCAGTATGACCTGTTATTTGGAGAGAAAGGGGCAGCTGCTCAGGCAAAAGGAGGATCCCTCCTGATTGAAGATGTACATGCTTTGACGAAAGCAAACCAGTACAGACTTTATCAGCTGATCCGCCATAAGCACAGGCTGGGAAGAGAAGGGCAGCGGTATGCCGGGGCGGAGGTCCGGGTCATGGTGACTTCCACAGTTCCGTTACGGGAACTTTTAACAGAGGTAGATTTCCGTAAAGAGCTCTGCTATCTTTTGGAAGGACTGGCGGTTACCATTCCTCCTTTAAGAGATCGGAAAGAAGATTTGGAGTTCAAGATCCGGGAAACCATCCGGGACTGCTGTGAACATTATTCCAGATTTCATGTACTGACAAAAGGAGCTTATGAGATCCTGCTTCATTACTCCTGGAAAGGTAATTTAATCCAGGTGGAAAATTTCTGCGAACGCCTGATCCTGACAGCAGAAAAAAGGAGTCTTGACGAAGCCGCTGTAGAGACTCTTCTTTCCGGACTGTATTCTGGTGAACAAGAGAGGGAATCAGAACAAACCTGCGCAGGAAAGAAAGAAGCCCTGGTCCCAATAGAAGCCATAGAAATAAAAGATACACTTTTAAAGCAGGGAGGAAACCGGGAAAAAACGGCAATGGCGCTGGGGATCAGCAAGGCGACCTTATGGAGAAAAATGAAAAAGTATCATTTGGAATGAAATTAAAATGAAATGATAATGATATAAAAATGAAACTATAGAGAGTTTGTATAAATGAATCCTGTCCATTCGTTGATTCCGCCCATAGCAAAACCATTCATTCGTATCTATAATCATAGCAGAGATGGAAATAGCCCATCGGTTACAGCAGACAGAATGAAAAAAGTGAGGATAAGCATATGAAAATTGGATTTATTGGTTTGGGAATCATGGGAAGACCTATGGCAAAAAATCTGTTAAAAGCAGGGCACGAGTTAGTTGTATTTGATTTTAATAAAGAAGCGGTTGCAGATCTGGTTTCAAACGGTGCTGCTTCTGCTGAAACTGGAAAAGAATTAGCTTCTCAGTGTGACGTTGTAATCACCATGGTGCCTAACTCTCCTCATGTAAGAGCCGCAGTTTTAGGAGAGAACGGCGTAGCAGAGGGTGCGAAACCAGGAACGGTAGTCATTGATATGAGCTCCATTGATCCAACTGAGAGCAGAGCCATCGGCGCAGAGCTTGAAAAGCTTGGAATTGATATGCTTGATGCACCGGTATCCGGCGGAGAGCCAAAGGCAATTGACGGAACCTTATCTGTTATGGTAGGCGGAAAGAAAGAATTGTTTGACAAATATTATGATATGCTTATGGTTATGGCTGGATCTGTTGTTTATGTAGGTGAGCTTGGCGCAGGTAATGTGGCAAAGCTGGCTAACCAGATTGTTGTTGCAGTAAATATCGCAGCTGTATCAGAGGCACTTACCTTTGCTAAAAAAGCAGGAACTGATCCGGAGCTTGTATATCAGGCGATCCGCGGCGGACTCGCTGGTTCTACCGTTATGGATGCAAAAGCACCGATGATGCTGAATCGAAACTTTAAGCCAGGTTTCCGTATAGAGCTTCACATCAAGGATTTAAACAATGCACTGAATGCAGCCCATAATGTAAGTTCTCCCGTTCCTTTAACAGGTCAGTTAATGGAAATTATGCAGGGACTGAAAGCAGACGGCTTTGACAAAGAGGATCATTCCAGCATCGTGAAGTATTATGAGAAAATCGCAAACACGACAGTAGAACCGCTGAAATAAGCCGGACGGAGAGGACAAAAAATGAATACAGATTTTATTAAAGGCGTGATCGTGCCAATTCTTACGCCAATTGACGAAAATGAGCTGATCGATGAAGCAAAATTACGAGATCAGGTTGATTATGTAATAAACGGCGGTGTGCTCGGAATTCTGGCATTTGGAAGCAATGGAGAGTTCTATGCAGTGGAAGATGAGGAGATGGAGCGCGGATTAAAAATCATGGTAGATCAGGCAGCTGGAAGAGTTCCGGTTTACTTTGGTATCGGTGCCATCAGCACGAAAAAATGCTGCCGTCTGGCTAAAATGGCGGTAGAAAACGGTGCGGCTGGTATTTCCGTTCTTCAGCCCATGTTTTTAAAGCCCACAGAAACAGAGCTTTATAACCATTTTAAAACAATTGCAGAATCCGTACCAGTAACTCCAATGCTGCTTTATAACAATCCCGGACGTGTGGGATATACCATGTCTGCTGGTCTGGTTGAGCGTCTGGCAAAGGAATTTGATAACATTGTGGGAATGAAGGATACCAGTGGCGATATTACCCAGACCGCAGAATTTATTCGCAGAACCCGCGGAACTGATTTTAAAGTATTCGGCGGAAAGGATACGCTGTTATATGCATCCATGTGCCACGGCGCAGTGGGCGGAGTTTGTACAGCTGCCAACTTTATGCCGGAGCTGATTACTGATGTTTATAATAAATTTGTAGCAGGGGATTTACAAGGCTCTCTGGAAGCTCAGTTTAAATTAAATCCGGTCCGTCTTTCCATGGATCCTGCAAGCTTCCCGGTAGCAGCAAAGGATATGGCTAATTTAAGAGGAAGAAATGTTGGACTTCCCTATAAACCAAATGTTGCGACTCCGGAAGGCCCTGTTCTTGGTCAGATCAGAAAAGAGATGGAAATAGCTGGATTAATATAATAATTGCGTTACAGATGATATTAATATAAGAAAGAGGGCAGGCTGGTGGCTGTTGATAGGCTGCCGGCCTGTTTTTTTTCAGGCGTAAGAGGAAAGGGGAAGGCGATGAAAATTTTATTTGCATCTGATTCATTTAAGGGAACGTTATCATCTGTGGAGATCGTGGGAATCCTGACAGAGGAAGCAAAACGTATTTTTCCGGATTGTGAGTGCAGCGGAGTATCTGTGGCAGACGGAGGGGAAGGGACCATCGAGGCGGTAATCGATGCCATGAATGGACAGATCCGCACCGTTTTGGTGCACGGTCCGCTAATGGAAGAGACGACTGCAGATTATGGTGTGTTTGATGGCAGCCATGCAGTCATTGAGATGGCAAAAGCTTCCGGCCTTCCCATGGTTCCGGCAGAAAAGAGAAATCCTCTCTATACCACAACCTATGGGACAGGAGAACTGATTAAAGCTGCTTTGGATGAAGGGTATCGCAAGATTGCCATTGCAATCGGCGGAAGTGCAACCAACGACGGCGGTATGGGAGCCATGACTGCTCTTGGGGTGAGATTCCTTGATAAAGCAGGTGATCAGCTGGCAGGTTATGGAAAAGATTTAGGAGAAGTGGACCGCATTGATGTAAGCAGACTTCACCCCGCCGTGAAAGAGACAGAGTTTACAGTTATGTGTGACGTGACCAATCCACTGACTGGACAAAACGGTGCAACCTATACCTTTGGCAAACAAAAAGGAGGGACACCAGAAATACTTGAGCAGCTGGAAATGGATATGAAATCCTATGCCGGAAAGCTTTTGGAAATGACCGGAATTGACGTGGACCAGATAAAGGGAACTGGAGCAGCTGGAGGACTTGGAGCTGCCTTAAATGTATTTTTAAATGCCAATATGAAATCAGGAATTGAAACTGTCCTGGATTTAATTCAGTTTGATACCCTGTTAGAAGGGGTAGATTTAGTCGTCACCGGAGAAGGCAGAATGGACTGGCAGTCTGCCTTTGGAAAGGTTCCAAGCGGAATTGGCATGCGGTGTAAGAAAAAAGGAATACCGGCCGTTGCCATAGTAGGCGGCATGGGTGATG
The DNA here is from genome assembly GCA_009712635.1 of Hungatella sp. Classification (GTDB taxonomy): domain Bacteria; phylum Bacillota; class Clostridia; order Lachnospirales; family Lachnospiraceae; genus Lacrimispora. The sequence goes on from WASS01000005.1 coordinate 66,131, forward strand.
GAGCTGAAAAAATCTATGAATACGGAATTGAAAGTATCACCACAACAATTCAGGGTGCAATGCCCATTGAAGAAGCAATGGAGCGGTCTGAGGAATTATATCGGGGAGCGGCACAGCGTACATTTCGTATGCTGAGAGCCGGTATGAGTCTGAACAGATAAAAAAGGGGAGAAAATGGATAATAGAAAACAATGTGTGATACTTCCGGATGGAACGCCTGTCCCTTCCCTCGGTCAGGGAACCTGGTTCCTTGGAGAACGAAAAAGCAGCCGGAACGAGGAACTGGATAGCTTAAGGGCTGGAATTTCCGCTGGGATGACGCTTCTTGATACAGCTGAGATGTATGGAGATGGAAAAGCAGAAGAACTTCTTGGGGAGGCCATACAGGGCTTTGACCGCAGCAGTCTGTTTCTGGTGTCCAAGGTATATCCTCATAATGCAGGCAGAAAGAATATATTTAAAAGCTGTATCAGGACTCTGGAACGGTTAAATACGGATTACCTGGATTTGTATCTTTTACACTGGAGGGGAAGTATTCCGTTAAGTGAAACGGTGGAATGTATGGAGCAGCTGAAAAAAGAAGGAAAGATACGGCGTTGGGGAGTATCAAACTTTGATACTGCCGATATGAAGGAACTCTGGAGTGTTCCGGGAGGAAATAACTGCCAGATGAATCAGGTTCTTTATCATGTAGCTTCCAGAGGAATTGAGTATGACTTAATTCCGTGGATGGAAGAACACAAAGTCCCTGTCATGGCATATTGCCCGCTGGCACAGGCGGGGGATTTAAAACGGGGCCTTTATGAGAACCCTGTGCTGATTCGCATTGCAGATGCCCATCGGTGTACGGTTTCCAATATTCTTCTGGCTTTTGTTACCCGAAAAAACAATGTAGTGGCCATACCTCGTACAGGAAACAAGGGTCACGCACTTGACAATGCAAAAGCATGGGAAGTAGAGCTGTCGGGGGAGGAACTTATGGAGATAAACCAGGTTTTTCCTGCACCGGTAAGAAAAACCTGTCTGGATATTGTATAATAAAAACATGCTCCTTCTTATCCAAACTGTTTTGGAAGGAGCATGTCTTTGTAATTTATTTTAAATGCTTATCAAAGAATGAGATCATAAGCTGTTTGACGGAATCCTGAAAGAATTCTCTGGAACCGTGCCCGGCTCCTTCCAGTACATATAAATCTGTTCGGTTTTCCATACCTGCCTCTTTGATTTTGCTGTATAAAACGTCACTGCTTAATTCCAGGGGTACCAGCGGATCGTTGTCTCCGTGGAGTATCAGCATGGGAGACATGTCAGGATTGATATAATTCACCGGGCTTGCCGATTTGGCACGTTCCTTTATGGTAGATGGATCTCCGCCTATGAGTTTTCCGCCATGAGTATCCTCAATTCGGTGCCAGCGGCTGTTGGGATTTTGAAAGCTTTTTTCTTCATTATTCATCAGTGCCACGACGTCGGTAGGACCAAACATATTGCAGCAGACATTTACTTTTGATGAACAGCCGGACCATTCTTCACTTTCGAAAGTATCCGTATTCATTGCTGCAAAAGCCGCAAGGTGTCCGCCTGCGGAACGTCCGAACACACCAATCCGGTCAGGATCAATCTCATATTTTGCAGCATTTGCCCGAAGAAACCGGATAGCAGTTTTTACATCGATCATCTGTGCTGGGAAATGTGCTTCATCACTGCTTCTGTAATACATGGATGCAATTACATAGCCGGCATCTGCGAACTGACTCATTTCGCCAAGCATCAGGTTTTTATCGACTCCTTTCCAGCCGCCTCCTGGGATCCAGAGAAGTGCAGGTTTTGGATCATGGTTTTCTTTTGGGTCGTCTTCGCCCACTGCCAGCTTCATCTCGCTGTTGCCGTTTTGAAGCAGGATGGACATTTTAAGATCCATTGAGTTCCCGTGTAAGTCTTTCTGGCTTGAATAAACAATATTATCAATCAAAGTTAATGATTTTCGCTGATTTCCAGGGTTGATATTTTTTTTCATCTATAGTTTCCTTTCACGACGCTATTATATGAAATCTGTATCTAGACAAAGATTGGGAAGAACAGATTAACACCTATGATTAATGCTACCATTAAAATAAGTACAAGGGGAAGTGTGAACTTCAACAGCTTAAATGCATTGAAATTTCCAATTCCGAAAGCCATCATGGCAGCAGAGCAGCCGGTAGGCATAGCAACGGCAAACCAGCTGGATACAGCAGTAACCAGTACGATTGCTTTCACATTCATTCCTCCTGCTAAAGCAGTAGCTGCTGCAATCGGGCACATGAGAGCCATGGTTCCAAGATTGGAGAGGAAGTTTGTCATAACGGTTGTGACAACACAGAAAACGATTGTAACATATAATCCACTGGGGTTTTCACCAAGAAAACTGAGTACAGTCTGTCCGATCAGTTCTCCCACTCCGGTTTTTCCAAGTACGGAAGAAATAACTGACATACCTGCAATCATCCATATCATGTCACCGGTCAGGGTTGTAACTGTTTCCTTTACAGAAAGAACACCAGTAATAATTAAGATCAGTACGCCAACGGCAGGCAGAATGTTGCTGATATTGCTGCCTAACTGGTTGCCAAACATAAATCCCATGATTACGCCAGAGAATACCAGGAAGATAATTGTCTCATGCTTTTTAGAGATTGCATCAGATTCTTTCACTTCTTTGACCTGAGAACTGTCAATTTTACTGTTGGGAATTATTTTATACATAAAAAGACAATAAATGGTGCCTGCGATAGCGGGGAAAAATCCTGCTTTCAGATAATCCGTGATGCCAAGTAAGTCTTTTGCTTCCACCATACCCTGATAGAATGAATTAATAGTTCCCGGCATGGTTGCACCCATACCAATTGGAATTTTTGCGGTCCAGATGGTATTTACGCAGGCGACAATAAAAAGCATGCGGGCCGGAGAAATGTCGCTTTCATCATCAAGGGTCTGAACAAATAAAAGCATCATGGAAAGGCAGGCCATCTGACCCATTAACTGGGACATACCAATGGTAATCAGGAGCATTGCAAGAACCAGAACAATACCGCTTTTACCCTGCAGATGGTTCATGGCACGGCGCAGTCTGTGAATTAAACTGGTTTTTCCCAGAGCGCTGGCTACTACCAGCATATTTGCGACCATGATGGTAGTACTGTTGGAAAAACCGGAAAACGCAGTTGGTATATCGGCGACTCCTGTCAGTACAAGAGCCACGCAGCAGATCATTCCTGTTACTCCGTACGGAATAGCATGAGACAGCAGCATAACAACCATAAATAACATAATTAACAATACGACTATCATTTCATACGTCATTACTAAAATCCTCCATTACTTTCGTGCAAAAGTATAATGTACTTAATCCTTCATGAAAATGGGCGCCGGGATTGTGTATATTATCTTTTGTAAGTTCGCTACAAATCGGATTATATAGTAATAGTTAATAAGGATCAATTCAGTAATACCTATAAAAGTTATAAGAAAAAGCTATGGAAGCTTTAAGGAGCTGATCAGAATGAATACAAAAGGCCTGCTTTACATAATGACGTTAGCCAGGGAAAAAAGCATTTCAGCAGCAGGAAGAAAACTGGGAATTTCCCAGCCTACATTAAGTGTTTATTTATCAAGGCTGGAGAGAAGCCTTGGAACAGATTTGTTTATCAGGGATAAAAAATGGCTGATTCCAACGCCGGCAGGAAAGATTTATATTGAAACAGCCAGTCAGATTCTTGAGGCTAAGGATCAGACGTATCTGGCAATCCGTGCGCTGACTCATGAATTAAAAGAAATAATTGTCATAGGTGCCACCCCTCTTAGAGGAGCGGTTCTTGTGGCGCAGATATTCACCCAGTTCAGCAAACGGTATCCAAATGTAAAGATAGAGATAAAAGAATGTTATATGAAAGATTTAAGAAGTCATGTGATAGCGGGAGATGTGGATTTTGCATTAGGTTCCTGTTATGACAGCGAGGAAGAAGATGTGAATTTTGTTATGATGTATCAGGAGGAGGTCATTTTAAGTGCACCGTCCTTTCATAAATTGGCAAGCCTGGCAAAGAAAAGCGATAACAGTCTGACTTCAATTGAAATCAGCAGGTTTTCCGATTCGCCTTTTATACTCTTGTCACAGGGAACTTCCATCAGGGCGATATCTGACGGTATTTTTCTTGCAGCTAATATGAAACCTACAGTTGTTTTTGAAACGAATAATAACCTGGTTCTAAGCAACATGATACGGCAGGGAGCAGGTGTGGGGCTGATTCCCCGGTCATCGATGGCAGACTCTGACCCAAAGATCGTCTATTTTTCTCTTTCACCCAGATATTATCTGGGACTTGGCGCAATTATTAAAAAGGGAAAGGTTTTGTCGGAAGCAGAACGGTATTTTATCTATCTGGTTATGAAGCAGGATAGGGATAATCCATTATACGCCCCCGCTTATAGTGCTTATATCAGAGAGATCTGTCATGAATTCGAGAATGAGGGGCAAAATCCATGAATACCCAGCAGTTAGAATATGTGATAGCAATTGCAGAGGAAAAGAATTTATCAAAAGCTGCAGAAAAGCTTTTTGTTACTCAGCCGGCATTAAGCCAGCAGTTAAAAAAACTGGAGGAAGAGCTTGAGACAAAGCTGTTCTATAAAGACAAAAACAATTATCTTCTTACCGATGCAGGAAGAATCTATGTCAATGGGGCACAGTATATCCTGAGTCTTTACAGCAACGCTTTAAAAGAGATAGAAAATTTAAATTATGTGGGAAAAAAGAGGCTCACGATTATATACCGCAACGATATGCTTCCTGTGATTTCAAAAGAAGTGCTGCCTGCTCTTGCTGAGCTGCATGAGAATATATTTATAGATACCATCGATGCAGACGGATCTGTTGCAAAAGATTATGTAATGAATGGGATGGCGGATTTAGCAGTTATGGTGACGAAAGAGCTTTCCCACAGCATGCTGGAATACATTCCCCTAAGGAGAGAAAATCTGATACTGGCAGTGCCGGAAAATCATCCATGCCTGAAACAGCTAAATAAACATGCAGTGGATTTTTCCTGGTTTTCCGATGATTCTTTTATTTTAAATCCACCGAAAAGTACCTTCCGCTCCTGCGAAAATAAGATATTTTCAAGCCATCAGTTCACCCCGTCTATCCTGTGCGAATCCAATGATCTGACGGTGATGAAACATATGGTCAACTGCTACAAGGGAATTGCTTTTTTGCCGGAATCAGTAAGGGAGGAAGAGGACAACTATGTCTGCCTGCCATTAACCCCTCCCGCCGCCTTTTACATTGTAATTGCCTACCGTAAAAGCAGTGTTCTTTCAAAGCCTGTGAAGGATCTGATCAAGCTGCTTTTAAAAGCCTGCGAGAATACGTAAAAACGGGCTTAAGCTTGCTGATTCCCTTTTACATAATTGATTGCCAGAGACATAAAATGTTTCTCCGGTTTTGTTAAATAGCTGCCTTTTAGATAAGCAATGGACCGCATCCACGTATACCTTGGAGGGACGGTAAAGTAGACAATGGGAGCATCTGGATCCACATAAGACTGGGGGAAAAACGCGGGACAAATCTGCTGCCTCACCATATTGAAAACGGTCTGGGTAGAGGCTGATTCAAACAAGATATCAGGGCTGAAGCCAGCCCGTAAAAACAGCTCATCTGCGATATCCCTCATTCTGGAATCACGGGCGATTAATGCAAAGCTGTCTTCTTTTAAAAGGGTTAAGTCAATTGTCGGGAAGGTTTTATAGCTGTTTTCTCCTGCCAGGCCGGCAAGAGGATGGGTGGCGGGCAGGCCAAGTACAATGAATTCTTCTGCCATGTCCACGTATTCGACAGCGGGATTCTTCCGGTTATCGAAATAAGCCAGGCATGCAATAGTCACCTCTTTCTGAAGAAGAAGCTGCTCCATGGTTTTAACCCGGGCTTCTGTAATACGGAAGGTGATTTCCGGATAGGCGGCATGAAAGAGAGGGTACACATTGGAAAACATAATGGAGCCCTGTTCCGGCGTATAGGCAAGAGAGATCTCCCCACGCCGTTCCCCTGAGATATCATGGATGATCTTATAAGTTTCCTGTTTTAAATCCACCATCTGGTGTGCTGTGTTTAAATAAATTCGTCCTGCAACAGTTGGGACCATGGAATGGCTTTTCCTCTCAAACAGCTGTGTTCCAAGCTCCTTTTCAAGACGGAGAAGCTGCTGGTTTAGGGCTGACTGGGTGAGGTATAATTTTTGTGCTGCTTTTGATATACTTTTTTCCTGTTCAATGGCAATGATGTTATCAATCTGGCGTAAGTCCATAATACCCTCCTTGATCTATTAAAAAAAATTAGCAAAAGTTATAAAACAATAAATTGAAATAATATTATGATGCAATTATAATAAACATAATACAAATTATCAATATTAAAATATGCAACATTTAAAAAACTGAAATGAGGACACATATGGAGCAAATTGCAATTCTTCTTCCAAGGCAGACTATTTTAAAATATGCCCAGAATGTTCTGGAAAAAGAAAAAACAGAGGTTCAGCTTTTAAAGGTAGTGGATAATTCCAATGCGGTTACAGAAGCAAAAGCGGCAATTGAGGCAGGTGCCCGTGTGATCATTGCCAGAGGACTGCAGGCTACCATCATTAAAGAAAGTTTCAATATTCCGGTTGTGGAAATGCCCATTACGGTACGTGAAATCGGATTTATGATTTTAAAAGCAAAGAATATGCTGAAAAAAGATCATCCTTCCATTGGGATTGTAGCATTTGAAAACATGTTTGAAAGTCTGGATGAGCTGGACGAACTGTTTGATTTTGATCTGCACTTTTATAACCTGAATGAACTGGAAGATACGAGAAACTTAGTCAGTCAGGCTATTATGGACGGTGTGGACTTAATTATCGGCGGAGTAAAAAGCAATCAGATAGCAATTGAGATTGGATTTCCCAGCCTGTTTATGGAAACGGGGGAGGAGTCCATTCAGAAGGCACTTCATCTGGCTGTTCATATGCTGGAGCTGGCAGAACAGGAAAAACACAATAAGGCTCAGATTGCGACGATTCTTGATACATCCTTTAGCGGAATTATTAAGATTAATGCTTATCAGGAGATTGTGGCAGTAAACCGGGTAATTGAGCAGCTGTTGGGGAAATCAACCAGCGAAGTAATCGGTTTTCCCATTGACAAGGTATTTGACGGAATTGATACAGAAAGTATTAATGGGATTTTAAGCGGAAGGGAAGAACTGTATTCCACATCATTTTCCATAAAAAATCAGCTGCTGATGGTAATCGGTGCGCCTATTCAGTACGACGGACATTACAGCGGAGCCATATTGACCTGCCATAAGGTTCGGACAGCAGAGCGGGAGGAAGCGTTAGATTCAGGAGCTAAGCTGGCAGGCGGTCATCTGGCAGGCCATAATTTCCATCATATTCTGAGAGAGTCCGTGGAGATGAAACGGTGCATAAAGCTGGCAAGAGCTTATGGCATTTCCAAAAGCCCGGTTTTTATATATGGGGAGACCGGTACGGAAAAAGAAATCTTCGCGGAAGCAATTCATAATAACAGTCCTCAAAAGGGAGGCCCGTTTATCCATATCAACTGCAGCACATTATCACCAGAGGAACAGAAACAGGTTCTGTTTGGTTTTGGAGAGGAAAACAGGAAAAAGCCGGTCAGTGCTCTGGAAGCTGCAGCCTTTGGAACGGTGTATTTAGAAGAGGTGGACCGGCTGTCACCGGAGTGTCAGTACCTGCTTTTTAAAGGGGTCCGGGACCGGTTATTCTGGGACCGGGATTCTATGGTAAAGCGTGTTCTGCCGGTCAGACTGATTGCATCTGCCGGAAACAAACTGGCAGTACTTGTGAAACAGGGGAAATTCCGGGAGGATTTATATTTCTATCTGTCTGCTTTGGAAATTTCCCTTCCTCCCATTAGGAAAGAGCCAGAAGAAATCCGCCGCTTTACCCGCCTGTATCTTGAAAAATACAACACTGCCTATTCCAGATACGTGGAAATCAGTGAGGCTGCCCTGAGTGTCATGGAAGAATACTTCTGGGAAGGAAATCTATTGCAGCTGGAGAGCTTCTGCGAACGGCTGGTCCTCACAGCCCACAGAAGAAAAGTGGAGGAGGGGATGGTTCAGAATCTGTTACAGGAGCTCTATCCCGTCACCAGAGATGACAATGGAAGCGGACAGAATGTAAGAAACCAGAATCCGGAAGCCCTTCGCATTGAGATGTTGATGGAGCATTTTAACGGCAGAAGGACGGAGGTAGCAGAAGCGATGAAGATCAGTACGACTACATTGTGGAGGAAAATGAAACGTTACGGGATTGGAAACAGCTATGACGTATAGCACAGATCAGAATGCTTTTTGTATACAATGCGCAGGGATTGCAAATAATTGCAATCCCTGTTTCAATATTTGAAAGAATAAGAAATATGACAAAAAAAGACAAAATGCTTGTTGCGTCTGTCAATAGAAGGCAGGAAAAAAGAACGTTATAATCAACTGTATAAGTCAAAAATGGTGATTGATAAAGGAGATAAAAAATGACACCAGTGATAACTAAAATGGAAGTTTATCCAGTAGCAGGAAAAGACTGCATGGAACTAAATTTAAGCGGAGCTCATGCACCTTTCTTCACAAGAAATATTGTGGTTTTGTATGCGGATAACGGCGAAATGGGAGTAGGAGAGGTACCTGGAGGAAAGAAGATTACCGATGCACTTTCAGAGTGTGTGCCCCTTGTAACAGGTACAAAAATCAGCGAATACAAGAGCACCCTTTTAAAAGTTAAGGAATATCTGGATTCCAAAGGGGAAACAGATGTCAGAGGGAACCAGACATTTGATTTACGGACTGGAGTTCATGTATTAACAGCCATTGAAGCTCCCTGTCTGGATCTTCTGGGAAAATATCTGGAGGTTCCGGTATGTGAGCTGTTAGGCGAAGGAAAACAGAGAGACAGTGTACGTATGCTGGGGTATTTATTCTTTGTGGGAGACAGAAATAAAACAGATCTTCCCTATGATTCTGAACCGGATGCAGACTGCGAGTGGTACCGGATCCGTCATGAGGAGGCTCTTACTGCCGATCAGATTGTGGCATTTGCAAAGGCAACCAGAGAAAAGTACGGATTCCAGGACTTTAAGTTAAAAGGCGGCGTACTTCCTGGTAATGAAGAGATGGATGTGATCCGTGAATTAAAGAAAGCATTTCCCGATGCACGGATTGATTTAGATCCCAACGGCGGCTGGCTTCTTAAAGAGGCTGTGGAGTATGTAAAAGGAATGCAGGGGATTTTAACTTACTGTGAAGATCCATGCGGAGCAGAAGGTGTTTATTCCGGAAGAGAGATTGTCAGCGAATTCCGCCGCCGCACCGGTTTCCCTACGGCCACCAATATGATAGCAACAGACTGGAGAGAAGTGGGGCATTCCCTGCAATCCCAAGCTGTGGACATCATACTGGCTGACCCCCATTTCTGGACCATGAATGGTTCTGTCCGGGTTGCACAGATGTGCCATGATTTTGGCTATACATGGGGTTCCCACTCCAACAACCATTTTGACATTTCTCTTGCCATGTTCACTCAGGTAGGAGCGGCAGCTCCAGGTGAGTACAACGCACTTGATACCCACTGGATCTGGCAGGAGGGAATAGAACGCCTTACAAAAGAACCCCTTCAGATTGTAAACGGCTGTGTGAAGGTTCCAAAGAAACCAGGACTTGGTATTGAAGCGGATCTGGAGCAGATTAAGAAGGCTCACCAGCTGTACCTGGACCACTGCCTGGGAGGAAGAGATGATGCCATGGGAATGCAGTATTTAATTCCAGGCTGGAAATTTAATCCGAAAAAACCTTGTCTCGTACGTTGATTTTAACGAATTATTAACATTACTTATTGCTGCGATCGGTATTAATTATTGGATTTATGGAAATTTAGTTGGTATAATGCATGTGAAAACAAGATTGAATGAATTAAAAAATGTGCAATATAACCAAAGAAAGGAAAAGAAACATATGGAGCACTCAGGAACGCCAATCGTGACAGAAATGCAGGTCATTCCAGTTGCTGGTTATGACAGCATGCTGATGACGTTAAGCGGAGCTCATGCACCGTGGTTTACCAGAAATCTGGTGATATTAAAGGACAGTGCGGGGAATACCGGAATTGGTGAGATACACGGAGGAGATTATACCTGTGAGGCATTAAGAAGCTGCACACCTCTGGTGGTCGGCCAGCAGATCGGAAAATACCGTGGGATCTTAAACGCAATACATAGAGCAGGAACAAGAGCAGAAGAAGATGATGGAGAGGGAATCCAGACTCTTGACATCAGCAAACTGAAATTTGTTGTAAAAGCAGAATGGGCGATTGAATGCGCACTCCTGGATCTTTTAGGACAGCACTTAGGGGTTCCCATGTGTGAACTTTTAGGAGAGGGAAAGCAGAGGAATCAGGTAGAGACACTGGGATATTTATTCTACGTCAGCGATAAGGAAAAAGCACTACATGAACTTCCATATGTTGATGAGAGCGGCAGTAAAGATCCCTGGTTCCGCCTACGCCGCATGGAGATGCTTACGCCGGAACGCATTGTAGAACAGGCAGAGGTACTTCATGAGAAATACGGTTTTAAAAACTTTAAACTAAAAGGCGGTGTGCTTTCCGGCTGTGAAGAGATGGAAGCGGTATGTGCACTGAAGCAGGCGTTTCCTGAAGGACGTATCAACATAGATCCCAATGGGGCATGGAGTTTAAAAGAGGCAGTTGACCTTTGTAAGCCGATGGAGGGAATCTTAACTTACGTAGAAGACCCCTGCGGACCGGAATCCGGTTTCTCCAGCAGAGAGATTATGGCAGAATTTAAAAATGCCGTGAATCTGCCGGTAGCAACCAACATGATTGCGACAGACTGGAGACAGTTTTATCATTCAACGGCATTAAAGGCGGTGGATATCGTTCTGGCTGATCCTCATTTCTGGGGGTTTGAGGGAAGTGTAAGAATGGCGCAGATTTTAAATGACTGGGGTCTGACATGGGGAAGTCATTCCAACAATCATTTTGATATTACACTGACGGCATTTGCCCATGTAGGGGCAGCAGCACCGGGAAATCCAACCGCACTTGATACCCACTGGATCTGGCAGGATGGTCAGAATCTCTTAAATGATACTCCGTCTATTAAAAACGGGTATTTAGAAGTTCCTGACAAACCGGGGCTTGGCGTAACCATAAATATGGAGCGGGTTATGGAGGCGAATGCATTATATAACAGCCTTCCCTCTCATGACAGGGATGACGCTCTGGCGATGCAGTACTTAATACCAGGCTGGAAATATGACTGTAAAAAGCCGGCACTGGTAAGATAAAAGGAGGAGGTCAGTCAATGTTTATTAAAAAATATGGGGATATGATTGTCGGCGGATTTTTTATGGTTTTATCTGCTGGAATGATGATCATGGCAAAGATGCTGCCAAAATCAAAGATCATGGATATCGGACCGGATTTCATGCCGATGTGTATTGGAATTGTGACCTTTGCTCTGGCAGCAGCCCTGGCATTTTTAAATGTGAAAAATTTAAAAGCCAGAAAAGAAGAAGCTGAAAAAATGGAAAAGGAGGATCTGGATTACAAACGGATGCTGATCAGTTTTATCCTGATTCTGATTTATGTTTACCTGCTTCAGCCAGTTGGTTTTATTGTTACTACAATTCTTTACCTGCCATTCCAGATGTATGCGCTGGCACCTGATGAGAAAAAGACAAAAAAAGATATCATACAGCTGGCCGTAACTTCCGTTATATTTACCTTTGTGGTATTTTTCCTGTTCCGTTATGGATTCAAGATCATATTACCTGCTGGTATTTTCACCATTAATTTATAGGAGGGGAAGCTATGAACGCATTAATTTCATTAGGTAACGCATATGTAAGAATTTTTACTCCGTCTTCTCTTTTACTGATGGCAGCAGGCGTGAGTGTGGGAATTGTGTTCGGTTCCATACCTGGGTTATCAGCTTCCATGGCTGTGGCGCTGTTTCTGCCTCTGACATTCAGCATGTCCCCTTCCATGGGTATGAATATGCTGGTTGCTGTTTACATCGGAGGAATATCAGGCGGTTTGATTTCAGCGATTCTGTTAAATATGCCAGGTACGGCATCTTCTATCGCTACCTGTTTTGATGGATATCCCATGGCGCAAAAAGGAGAGGCAGGAAAGGCGCTGGGATTTGGAATTGTATTTTCCTTTCTTGGATCGGTCTTTTCCTTTATTATTTTAACATTCTGCGCTCCGTTACTTGCAAATATTGCATTAAAATTCACTCCGGCTGAAAACTTTGGTATCTCATTTTTTGCCCTTACCATGGTTGCAGTACTGGCTTCCGGTTCTATGCTAAAGGGGGTTTTAGCTGGAATGCTGGGACTGATTTTTTCACTGGTTGGAATGGCGCCCATTGACGGAACCGCACGTTTTACCTTTGGCTCCAGTTCATTGATGGCAGGGTATGATACCCTTCCGACTCTGATCGGTATATTCGCCATATCTGAAATCCTTATCACGGCAGAATCCATGGGACATGGAAAGATGGAGACAATTAAGATGAAACCCATCAAAGGATTCGGCTTTACCTGGAATGAATTTGTTTATCAGATTCCAAACGCCATTCGTTCCGCTCTCATCGGAACAGGAATCGGTATTCTACCAGGAATCGGCGGAAGTACATCAGGAATGCTTGCCTATGTAACGGCTAAAAACATGTCTAAGCACCCGGAGGAATTTGGAAAAGGCTGCCCTGACGGAATCGTAGCAACGGAAACAGCCAACAACGCCACGATCGGAGGAGCGATGATCCCTCTTCTGGTCCTTGGAATTCCGGGAGATGGAGTAACAGCCATGATGCTTGGGGGATTTTTAATTCATGGCTTATCTGCAGGACCTCTTCTGTTTGTTAAAAATGCAGATGTCGTATACGGAATTTTTGCAGCCTGTATGATCTGTATTACTATGATGCTTTTAATCGAATTCTTTGGAATCAAGGTATTCGTACAGCTGTTAAAGATACCGAAACACATCCTGATGCCTCTGATCCTGGTTTTATGCTGTGTGGGTGCTTATGCAACCAACAACCGGATCTTTGACGTACAGTCCATACTTCTCTTTGGACTGGTAGGATACTTATATCATAAGTTCAGACTGCCAACCACACCGTTTGTATTATGCTTCCTCATAGGAAAAATGCTGGAGACATATCTCCGAAGAGGAATCATGCAGTACAAATCATTTGGAGCTTTCTTCCAGAGACCGATTTTTGACGCATTCTTTTTTGTGGCAATCGGAGTAGTGGTTTGGTCAGTTTATAAAGAATATAAAATGTACTTAAACAAAAAAGCGGTGAAGGCATCTGAACAATCATAACAAAGGAGAGCAAAAACTATGAAAAAAAGATTATTGGCAGCAGTAATGGCAGCGGGGATGGTTCTTAGTATGACAGCATGTGGCAGCAGCCAGACACAGGCAACAACAAAAGCAGCTGAAACAACAAAGGCAGCGGCCGGTTCTGAGGCAGCAACTACAAAGGGGTCAGAAGCGGCAGGCACTGAGGCAGCAGCTTCTACCTGGAAACCAACTACCACGGTATCCATCGTAGTTCCCGCTGGAGCAGGCGGCAACACAGATCTTTCTGCCCGTGTATTTGCGGAGTATGCAAAGAGAATGACAGGTGCTGACTTCATCGTGGTAAATGCCAATGGAGCAGCTGGTTCCGTAGCAGCAAATCAGGTTCTGTCTGCAGCAGCAGACGGACATACCTTCCTTTATGGTCACAACCTGGTAAACGTGGCAAATATCGCTGGTGTAACCGATTATAATTATACTGCTTTTAAATTAGGACCCACATTTGCACTTGATCCGGCACAGCAGTTCTATGCAAATCCGGAGAAGTATAAAACACTTGATGAGTTCATTCAGGCAGCAAAAGCAAATCCAGGCAAGTTAAAAGCATGTACCGAAGTAGGTGCGTATACATATTATGAGCTGCTTGCATTTGAAAAAGTGGCAGGAATCGATCTGGATCTGGTAGACGTAGGTTCCAACTCCGATAAGATTGCAGCCATGCTTTCCGGTCAGGTAGATTTAATGCCGGGCGCTTACATTAACTGTAAGGATTATCTGGAAGCAAAGCAGTTTGTATGTCTGGGAGCTCCTACAAAAGAGCGCTATGAGTTAATTAAGGATATTCCGACTTTAACAGAGCAGGGCGTAGATCTGGTTTATCCGAACTGCGAATTTTCCTTCTACTTCCCCAAGGATACTTCTGATGATGTGATTGCCTGGTACGATCAGCTGGTTAAGAAAATGACCGAAGATCCGGAAGTAAAAGAGGCAATTGCAAAAGTTGAGATGATGCCTTACTACTTAAGCTCTGCTGATTCAGAAGCAAATGACGAGAGAATTTACAATGAAATTAAGCAGATTGCAGATGATCTTGCAAAATAATTAGTATCGGAAGAAACAGCCCCTGAAATCGGTTTGTGACCAATTTCAGGGGCTGTTCTCTAATGAAAATAATTCTTTATGGCATTACAAAAATCCTGACTCGCCTGACTTTGAATCCAGTTCTTTCTTGTTACCAGAGTGTTTAATCTGGTAAGCTTTGGTTCCACGCTATAGTATGCCACATGTTCCCGTTCCACTGCGCAGGATTCACTGATAAATGTCACACCGATTCCCATCGCAACCATACTTCTGGTTGTGGATATACTATTGGTTTCACAGACTGTACTGGGGATCCAGCTGGCATGATCCAGTACCATATCGGTGAGACGGCGCAGGGTAGAACCCTTTTTTGAAAGCAGGATGTTTTCTTCTCCGAAATTCTCGGCAAATTCCCCGATTTGAATGGGTTTGTCCGGATTTTTCTTCCGATAGGGGTGGTTGATGGGAACGGAAAATAAAACCTCTTCTTCCCGGAGTATGGTCACCTGGTCAGAGGTAAACGGATCGGTTTCATTCATAGCCATGATTCCGCAGTCAATGCTTTCTTCCAGTATCATTCTCGTAAGTCCGGGGAGATTGGTTTCTGATATTTCTATAATAATATCCGGGTACCGGACCTTAAATGCCGGAATGATGTCGGTAAGCATAGTAAGTCCGAACTGTGAGGTGACTCCCACAGTTATGTGGCCCCGGTTTTCAATATTCTGAATATTCTGATAGAGGACATTTTTTATGGACATGACTTTTTGTGCAGCTTCTATATAAAGAGAGCCTGCGGGTGTCAGGGTTAAACGGCCTTTGCTCCGGTAAAACAAAGGGGTGCCCAGTTCGCTTTCCAGCTTTGAGAGGTACTGGCTTAAGGTAGATTGGGAGACGAAAAGTTCTTCTGCAGCTTTGGTCATGTTTCCTTTTTTGGCGATTGTCAGGATGTAGGTCAGATAGCGAGTGTCCATAGGAGTACCTCCTTGTTTATGCGTGCGTTTCAGTGTGGTTATTACCTGTTATCATATCATAGCTATAATAAAATTGCATTAATGAATGGGCATGGTTTCCTTTGTCACAATTTGTCAACGAGTTATTCTTGCTTTCTATCACTGTTTGTGTTAGAATTGTGATAGAAAAGATAGAAACGGATAGAAAATGCATAGAAGGAGTGGAGTCATGAGATTATATGAAAGTGAGACAGTTGAGTTAAAAGAAATTTATACTGCCGATTTAAAAAAAGAAATAGTTGCTTTTGCTAATACAAATGGCGGGACAATCTATATCGGCGTTGATGATAATGGCGAAGTTGCCGGTCTTGAGAATGCTGACTTTGTAATGCAGCAGATATCCAATTCCTTAAGAGACAGTATCCGTCCTGATGTGTCTATGTTTACCAATATTGAGCTATTGGAGCATAAGAATAAATTCTTTATTAAACTAACTGTGAGTCAGGGGACAAAAAGACCTTATTACCTGTCTGATAAAGGACTAAAACCAACAGGTGTATATGTCAGAAGCGGTACTACATCAGCTCCAGCCTCTGAAGATGCAATCCGCATGATGATAAAAACGACGGATGGCGATTCGTTTGAATCAAACCGATCCCTGATACAAGAGCTGACTTTTAACAGGCTGGACGAGGAGTTAAAAATAAGAGGCCTGGAATTTACCGAAATCCAAATGAAGAACTTAGGAATACTTTCTTCCGATGGTATTTATACAAATATGGGTTTACTTGTTTCTGATCAATGTAAACATTCGATTAAATTTGCTGTATTTCAAGGTACGGATAAGCTTGTTTTCAGGGACAGAAAAGAATTTACAGGCTCCCTGTTTACCCAGCTTACGGATGCTTATAGAACCATTGATTTTTACAATGGGACAAAGGCTTCTTTTCATGATTTATTGCGAGCAGATGAAAGAGATTATCCGGAGGATGCCGTTCGTGAAGCATTGTTAAATGCCGTTGTTCACAGAGACTATTCTTTTAGCGGAAGTACATTTATCAATCTGTATTCAGACAGATTGGAGATAATATCCTTAGGAAGTCTGGTGTCTGGATTGTCATTAGAGGCTGCGATGTTAGGCGCGTCTCAATCCAGGAATGAGAAACTTGCAGCACTGTTTTACAGGATGAGACTTATTGAAGCTTATGGAACAGGGATTAGTAAGATCATCAGCTGCTATAAGGAATGTTCAGTACAGCCTGAATTTGAAAATGTAGAAGGTGCGTTTCGGGTTTCACTCCCCAACATACATGCCAGAGTCTTGGCGGATAGGAACGAAAAGTATCTACCCATAATTAGCTTATTTGAAAAACAAAATGAAATTACCCGCTCTGATGTTGAAAAAGCGCTTGGATCCGGAACAACTTATGCAATTAATGTGCTTAAGGAAATGCTTGAAAAAGATCTGTTACGTAAAATTGGAAGTGGTAAATTAACAAAATATGTGGCAAAGTTTTAAGAAAGCAGATTTTATACCATCGATATAATTTCAGTATAGTAAATATTGGTTGTAAAAGAAGGATTAAAAATGGTAAAATGATTAAGAAAAGCTGTTGTATGATTGTGTTGAGGGAAATAATCTTTTATAATGGAATATTATTAAAGTGCGAATCGGAAGCTAACATGAAATTACCGGGGGATTCGCACTTTTTTTTGGTAGAAAAAGATGGATTTTAATTGGAATTATAGAAATAAATTGCGTAAAGGGAAAAGAAAGTGTATGATAGATACAAAGTTTGAGAAGAAATGGTAGGGGAAATTAGTTATTTTTGCTGTCGAAGCCTGTGTGGCTTCGTGGATTGAAATAGATCCGCAGTGATAGCCGGCTCTTTAAGTATTAGTCGAAGCCTGTGTGGCTTCGTGGATTGAAATTGCTCTTTCATCACACATATCCAGCTCATCGTCAGTCGAAGCCTGTGTGGCTTCGTGGATTGAAATATGTTAGATAAAAGGTTTGTAACCTTATCTACTGGTCGAAGCCTGTGTGGCTTCGTGGATTGAAATCCTTTCTCGCACCCACTGGCGCGCCACAATAGCGTCGAAGCCTGTGTGGCTATGTGGATTGAAATTTCTTGTGTAAAATTTCCAGTGGAATACCTTTTTTGTCGAAGCCAGTGTGGCTTCGTGGATTGAAATCCCGGCATACACTTTATTACCTCAACAGTAATACGTCGAAACCAGTGTGGCTTTGTGGATTGAAATTGTTTAAGTATGACTGATCCATAATCGTATGAATGTCGAAGCCTGTGTGGCTTCGTGGATTGAAATATGTAAGTTCCAATTCCATTGTCGATATAGTATAGCGTCGAAGCCTGTGCAGCTTCGTGAATTAAAACATAATAATTCTCCTACTGTTAGTTCCACAAATTTATCAAAGCCTGTATAACTTCGTGGTTCAGTTCCGTTGCCATTACTGCGTCAAAACATGTATGGATTTTGTTAATGACTGAAGCATTGGAAGTGTGCCATACAGTCAAAGCCGTTGATTGCATAACAAATTAAATAATATGGACTATCAACGTAGAAATATTTGTACAGTATCTTAATCGAAAACCATAATATTATTAAAACTTCATATAAAAAAACAAGGCACCTAAACCATTTTGGATTAGGTGCCTTTGTCGAAATATAAGTTATTTTGCCAAAGCAATATAAGTACTAATTGTAGAAATATAAGGTAAAATGTGGTAAAATAGTTAAAATAATAATAAATGGAGCGGTAATATGTGGGAACATTTTAAGATAACAACATTAAAAATCACATTCATGTGTTGTGAGGAAGGAGTTCTTCCACCATATTTAGGATCAACCATAAGAGGGATTATGGGTCACTGCATACGTGAATTTACCTGTAATGCTTGCAAAGACGAGAAATGCTATTTATGCAAAAACAGAGAGAACTGCCTTTACGTAAAATTTTTCAGTAATACTGGAAAAGAAGCTGGCGCGGTGAATCCTTACACAATTCATGTTTTAAATAATGGAAAGACTCAATGGGTCAAGGGGGATGAATGCACCTTTGAACTAACACTTTTTGGATTTGCAGCAGAAAACGCAGGTATTTATTTAGATGCCATTGTGGAGATGGAGAAGAAGGGCTGGGGAGCCAGCAGACTTCCGTTTAAACTGACCCGGGTTTCTGATGCATATACTGGACGATTGATCTACACTCAAGGGCGCATGTGGTTAAGAAATATGGAATGTCACTTAATGGAAGTCGGCAAGCAAGAGGCAAGTGCTGTAATGGTATCCTTTGATACTCCGTTGAGAATTATGACTCAAAAAAGTCTATGCCGTTTACCAACCTTTGCAAATCTAATGCAGTTTACCAGCCGTAGACTCTCGCTCCTGTCTCAGATTTATACAGGCCAGAAGGTTCAGTGGAATGATAAAGAAATAATAAAACAAGCAGAGAAGGTTAATATAACAGGGCATATGCTGCGCTATGTAGATTTTAAAAGATTTTCTATTAACCAGGAGTCCAATAAGCTGGAACTTCCTGCTATGGAAGGCTGGGTTATGTATGAAGGAGAGTTGTCTTATCTAAGTCCAATTCTGGAGGCTGGAAAGATAATTCATATAGGAAAAGGGACAACAATTGGTTTTGGTCACTATGAGACATTTTACAATAAATAAGGAGCATTTATGAGTGAAGAGAAAGGTGTAAGATCACCTAATAAAATCATTACAGAGTTGACAAGGAATTACATACAGCTGGAAGAGTCATTAGTTAATCAGTTAAATATTAAGATATCCAATCATTACTACACTTCAGGCACTTATCGGGAAGAGGTCTGGAAGAGCTTGTTAGAAATGATTATTCCAAAAAAATACTGTATAGAACAAGGCGTTTTCATTATTGATTCGAATATGAAGATATCCAGAGAAGTTGATCTGGCTATTTTTGATGAAACCTATACTCCTTATATTTTTAACTATGGAAAAATAAAATTTATTCCAATTGAGGCAGTTGCTGTAGTAGTGCAGTGTAAATCCAATATAACAGTATATAACAATAAAGAGAATGCAGAAGAAGAGGAAAAAAATGAAGAAAATAACAAAGAAGATGTTTTATTAAGCTGGTCTAAGAGCATTGATAGACTGAAAACTTCACCAAATTCATTTTGCAGAACTATGACTGATCTTCAGGATAATTTGGTGGATCAGAAACCAAGGACTCAGACTGCAACCAGACCTCTAAAGTTATTATGTGCTTTGTCCATTTCAGATAAAGCATTATCTGGCCTCGAGGAGGATTTTGATTTTATCCTACATTGCGATTCGAATGCAAAAAGGCTAAAAAAAGTGGTTAAGAATGAAACTTCTAATTATGCCGACTGGTATTATTCTATCAATCACTACAACGAAGAAAAAAAGTGGGAAAAGCCTGAAGAAATAGAAAAGAATAAAATTCGTGAAGTCAAATATAATGAAAATCGGATTCTTACCAACTTACAAGTAAAAGATGGAAATGGAAATGAAAGCGTAATAATGTCTCTGACCTTTCAATTGAATCAGTTGCTGATGATTATCAATAATCCGATGCTTTTTCCCCATGCTGCTTATGTAGATTCAATCAATGACATTATTAAAAAAGAAGGTTTAAATTTTAGTAAATAAAGGAGGAATCCAATGGACACAAATCAATATCCTGAAATATATCTGGCAGCGTTTGATATAAGCGGAATCCAGGACTACATATTCGCTACTAATCGGCTAAGAGAGAATGCAGGGGCCTCTATACTGGTGACGGACATATTAAATGTTTATCTAATTCAGGCACTAAAGGCAGTGGAAAAGGAACTGCCAGATAGAAAAGTTCTCACTAACTGGATTGAAGTTAATTATCCATTAAACTGGACGAAGGAAAACGGGGTTTGTGCAGAGGTCATTTATATTGGAGGTGGAAATGCCATTGTTGCTTATGAGAACGAAGAGATTTATTATCTTACAAGAAAGGAACTGGCAAAATTAGTTTTGGAAAAATGCCCTTCTCTTACGGTCACATCTTATATTTCTAAAGTTGAAAGTCCAGACTTTTTTAGAGAACGGAAAAGACTGCAAAAAGGATTGGATGAAGTGAAGAATAGTCTGATCCGACAAACAATTATCTCGGAGTTTTCCATTTCAGAACAGGATCCTGTCTTTGGTTTTCCTATAGTGGAAAATAAA
The DNA here is from genome assembly GCA_009712635.1 of Hungatella sp. Classification (GTDB taxonomy): domain Bacteria; phylum Bacillota; class Clostridia; order Lachnospirales; family Lachnospiraceae; genus Lacrimispora. The sequence goes on from WASS01000005.1 coordinate 86,841, forward strand.
GATGGTGAGAAATTTACAGCAGTTCAATTAGAAAAGCATGAGGCTTATAAGAAAGAGAGAAATAACATTTACTCTATATCTAACACGCTGCTGCCGGAGGGCTTCTCTTATGCTGTTGAGATGCCCGATTTGGTTCAGGGTGCAAGCAACAGTTATATTGCAGTAGTGCATATTGATGGGAATGGAATGGGTGATTTCATTCATAAAACAATGAAAAACATGAATCAAGATTTTACAGGCGGTCTAACGGCTATGAAAAAGCTGTCTTGTGATATATCAAATACTTACCGGAACGTATTTAAAAAGCTAATGAAGGATTTTGTGCAATTCCAGCCGGACTCACTTCGGGTAGCAGATGGAAAAAAGATATTGCCAATGCGTCTGGCCGTTTTAGACGGAGACGATATAACCTTTTTGATGCGTGCAGATTTAGCTATTCCTTTCTCTGCTGCTTTTTTACAAATGCTGTTAAAAAATACGGGAGGAGAATTTTCCGCTTGTGCTGGAATTGCACTGGTACATAATCATTTTCCATTCCGAATTGCTTATGAGCTGGCGGAATCTTGCTGTGCAAATGCCAAATCAAGCTGGTATAAAAATAAAGAGGAAAAGAATGTGTGCTATCTGGATTTTGAACTGAGCCATGGAGCTACAGAGAGAGATCTAAAGGAAATTCGTCAGGATAGATTTGGTTCTGGAAATCATTGGGAAGAAATTATGCTGCGCCCTTACCAGATAAGCCAAAATCCAAATTTGGAGAATCTGAATTCCTATGATCGTTTTCATCAATTACTCTGCTCATTGCTGAAAGAATCAGGAGGTAATAATAGAAAATGGCCAAGGAATCGATTGAAACGGCTCTATGAAAGTTTCTTGCTTAGTGAAACAGATAGGAAAGCACTGCATTTAGAATACGATTCCAGGGGATACAGCGTTGATGCGCTGACAGAAGGTAACGCCAATGCTATTTTTGATGCATTGGAAGTTATGGACCTTTATGATTCAGATTGTTTCGACATGCTTTTATCTCCTAATGAAAGGAAAAGTGCATCAAAAGCACAGGGGAAAGGATGAAAAAGCAAAACGGATGTTTAAAAATAACATTGGAAAGCGATCTTTGCACGGCTACAGGAGATGGAATAGAGGGGCTTTTAGATGTAGAAGTTGCTCATGAACATGGTCTTCCTATAATTCCTGCAAAAAGGTTAAAAGGCTGTCTTTTGAATGCCGGAATGGAATTAAGAGATAACGGTTTAATAGAACCAGGCATACTGGATATTCTTTTTGGAACTTCTGGGAATGAAAGAAGCGGAGTGCTTCATATAGAAAGTGCAACTCTCTATAAGATTCCCGGCAGCAATTTTAACAGTGGTGAGGATTGGCTGGTTACTGATTACGATAATCTTCATAAAGCAATAGAAGCTAATAAAACATGGAGCCCCCAAGAGCTGTTAGCACTGTTTACCAGAAGCAGAAGTACGACTGCCTTGGAAAAATCGGGTACAGCAAAAGAGGGTTCTTTACGTACTGTACGAGTCGTGAAGAAAGGGATACAGTTTCGCAGCAGAATCGAGCTTGAAACAGATCAAGACGTTTCATGTCTGATGGAAGCATTTCAGTGGTGCGTACAAGGATTCCGCCATCTTGGATTAGGTATAACCAGAGGACTTGGTGAAGTAACATGTGAACTGATTATGGAGGCAGAAGAAGATACTACAATCACAGACATGACAAACAGAATAGAGCATCACTTCCAGGGGGAGCAAGAGGTTTGCCTGTCTTACCAGATCAGATTAAACGAACCGGTATTGCTGGCAGGGAGGAAAGGGCTTTATGAGGATTGCCAGGACTGGATTACCGGCAGTGCTCTTAGAGGAGCGTTTGCTTCTATGATGGTGGAAGAGCAGAAACTTGGATGTGAAGCTCATAAAAATGAGGATTTTAAGCGAATTTTTCTAAGAGATGGGGTACGGTTTGGATATGGTTTTCTAACTGTAGCCGATACTACTTTTTATCCCTGCCCAGCTTCCATTGCGAAAGAAAAGAATAATGATCAGGAAAAGCAGGAAATGTGTTTTGATCGTTTTTTTGAAGAAAATCAGGAAATAAGGAGAAAAGAGATACACTCTCTTGCTTCAATTCAAAAAGGAGAAATTAGCCTATATTCTCCTTATAAAGAGATGCGTCTTCATCATTCAAGACCAAAAGACAGGGGGATAGGCCATGCTTTGGGAGACACCAATGGTCTTGTTGGAGATACAGGACAATTTTTTCAATACGTTTCGTTAAAGAAAGGGCAGAATTTTCAAGGTGCCATAACAGGAAAATATAAGGATATTAGTCAGTTACTTACCTATGCTCATAAAAGAAACAACAGTTTCCGCCTGGGTCGCTCCAGGACTGCAGAATATGGAGGTGTAGAGTTTACCGTTCTGGATATCACAAGTACCAGAGAAACAAGGGACAAAGAACCTTTAAGCAGGGAATGGGTTCTTGAGCTCTTAACACCTATGGTGCTTTATAATTGGGAAACAGTCAGAATTGAAGCAAATGTGGATTTATTTTGTAAACTGTTAATGGAAAAAGAGAATCTGGAATTAAAGATTGAAAAAAGATTTCTAAAATTCACTCATGTCGGAGGATATAATAGCAGTTTTCGCCTTCCTGAAAGTCAAAAGCCAGCCCTTGCACCTGGAACGGTGTTAATGGTTTCTGCAGATAAGGAAGTATCCAGAGAGATATTCGAAAAAAATCAATTTGGTGAGATGACTGGAATTGGTTTCGGTTTAGTTAAGGCAGTGCCGTTGGCAGAGTGGAGCAGTAAGAGGCAGATTGTCATGACAGCAGAGAAAAAGCAAGAGCGTTTCATGCCAGAGGTTTTGACAACTGCTTTAAATGAACAGAGATTCATTAGGAATACTCGAATGAAAGCATTGCAGACAGCTGCTAAGGGAGAGATCAATGCTACAGCAGTGGAACAGCTTATTTCTCTATTTTCCGAGATCAGCCAAAATGAAAACTCAGATGTTTATAAGAAAATGGAAGAAAAAATTTTAAACATAACTGATAAAGAAAAGCAAAATAGAATTCTTCAATGGATAAAGCCCTGCGAAAATCAGAGCAGTGATTTTATCGAAATGTATCTGGAGAAGGAGAAATGGAGGATAAGATCTGGTGGGGAAAGATAACAGCGAGCAGAACCGGATTTGCGGACGTCTTTGTATTATGATTTCAGGGGTCCTGAAAGCACCGCTTTTAATCGGTTCAGGAGATAATGATAAAACAGACAATGACGTAGTTCTGAATGGAGCCGGAGCTGCATTTCTCCCGGGAAGCTCTGTAGCAGGAATGCTGAGACACTATTTAAAGCGGGCATTGGAAGAAACTGATGATGCAGAATATTGGGTGAATTCAATGTTTGGAGCAGAACTAGAAAACAACGGCAATTTAGCTGATTCTGTATTATCCAATCGTCAGAGCCGGATCTTTGTTTACGATACAGATATTTTTAATCCCAAGCTCATTAAGAGAGATGGAGTGCGGCTGGGACAGAATAAAACGGCAGAATATTCGGCTAAATATGATTATCAGGTAATTGAGAGAGGCGCTTCTTTTCAATTAAGACTTGAGATCATACAAAGAGAAAGTGATATGTCACAGAAGAAAGAAGTTCCTTTATTGGAGCAGATCCAGATTGCACAAAACAGAGATCTTAATATTATAAAATACTGTATTGCCGGTATTTCATCAGGAGAAGTCCGTGCAGGAGCCAAAAGCAGAAGGGGACTCGGTAAACTGGAAGTCAAGGAAGTTAAAACAACGGCTTTCTATATGATATTAAAAGAACAATATATGGAATGGCTTTCCTGGGGCTGGCAGAAAGAAAATGCATTTACAAGAAAAAACAGCCAGGTACTGTCTAATTCCTCGCAGATAATGGCATTCTGTACTGTTCATAAGAAGCAGGAGCATTGTCTTATTGTTCCACTTAAAATACCGGGAACTCTTTTAATTCGCCAGTATAGCAGTGCGGATTTTCAAAAAGATACTTCTGCCGACAGTCAGATGATCCAATATGGAATTGGTGAAGAATCAAAAGCAGTTATTCCAGGGAGCAGTTGGGCAGGAGCATTCAGAAACCGTATTGCACAGCTGGTTATGAGGCTGGGAGAATTATCCGACTGGGATAGGACACAGGAATATCTATCCCCCTTTTTTGGCACTTGGAAGGCTTCCGATGAAGACAGAACGATAATCCCATCCAGTCTTGTTTTTGAAGAATCTTTGGTTACTGGGGGACACGTACTTCCTATAACAAGAAATTCGATTGACCGCTTTACCGGTGGTACTGTTACCGGAGCCTTGTTTACGGAAAGAGTCTGGGTAGGAGGAACTACAGAATTGATTATACGTTTTCCGGTAACAAAAGAGAAGGAAGAGATTAGCGTTATGCTTGGGCTTTTGATATGGGCAATTAAGGATTTGCAGGAAGGGTTGCTTTGCATAGGCGGAGAAGGAGGCGTAGGGAGAGGTATATTTGAAGCATTAGGGGACGTGACTTTGGATAATGAATTACTTCAGGATAATGAATACTGCCAAGCTGCATATACATGGTGCAAAAAAATAAATGGGAAAGGAGCCGCATATGTCAGAAACTGAAAAAACGGTATTTTCCGTAGAGGAAGTAAAAGAAGCGGAGCTCTTTTCCTGGATTGGACAGCAACTTCCGGGAGAGTCCTATGTTTATGCTATACTTGATAATACAATTGCACTTGGAGTTTTTAAATCAGAAATTGTAACTGCCGGATTTGCCGGACAAAAATGTATTAAGTCACTTCCTGTTGAACTTATAAGGGAAGTGCGTGTATTTCAAGACTATGGCGAAATTAAAGCAGTGAGAAAAAATGACAGCTTTATGGTCCGCTTAATTGTTGATAAGGAGGAAGATACGGAATGGATCACTACTCTGGAAACGCAGAAGATCTGGGGTAAGGTGAAAAATATATTTAAAGACCCGGAATGGTGCCTTTTAGAATCGGATCGGGGAAGCAGAATTCTTCTTCCTCAGAGTGCAAAATTAAACGAAGAAAAGGGATTGGTGGTAAAAAAATACTACCAGCTATTTCCCAAAGAAAACAGGGAGCTGTTCAAGCTTATGGATGAACGGTTGTGTGGATTTACAGATTGGAATTCAAAAATAAAAGTGCTGGAGTAGGGGGAAGATAAAACTATGAGTAATTGGGAAGAGACGCAGAAGCGGTTTATCAATCCATATAATTTTATTCCTTTGGAAGGAAAGGTGACAAGAGATACTTTTGAGTGTCGGGATTTTGTCCCCCTTACCGGATATTTTGATTGCAGTTTAGAGCTTTTGACACCTATGATTATACCAAACACTTCTAATTCCAAAGCGTTGCATACCAAAAAGGAACTGGAGGGTGAAAAATATACTCAGACTTCCAGTTTTAACTTCTTTTCCTATGAAGATTTATCTACATATAAGGGAGATATTGCCAAAGCGTTTGAACCTGTGATTCCGGGGTCAGAAATTCGGGGAGCGGTAAGGAGCGTCTATGAGGCTGCATTTAACGGCTGTATGTCTGCAGTTTCGGAAAAACGTAGGATGGGAAGAAGATCTTCGAAACCGAAAAAACCAGGGATTTTAGAATATAAGGATAACAGGTGGGTTTTGTATCCATGCGAAAGATGGATGCTTTACGTTGATGGCATTAATATAAAACCCCGTAATGGCAATGAAGCTAGGTTTGGGATCAAAATTGAAAAAAAGGTATATGATTCCTGGATAGAAGGGAAGAGAATTTTTGTAAGAAGAGATAGTTATATCAAAACCAAATCACATAAAAAAAATGAGGTTCCTTTGGTTGATGGCTGGCGCTTGCCTGGCGACGGAGAAGAATGCCCCAATAATTGGAAAGAAGGGTTTCTTCATAAAGGTGAGCCATTTATTAATAAACATTATGAATCGATTTTTGTTAGAATACAAGGGGAAAAAAAAATTCCGGTTTCTTCAGCAGATATAGAGGCACTTAAATGGGCAATTGAAGAATATAGGGATTCTAAAAAGAATCTCAATAAAAAAGATAAACATAGTGGATATAGTCATTATAAGATTGATAATCAGATGAAAATTCTAGTATATTATCAGGAAGAGATCAATTCGCCGTTATATCTGTCACCTGCCTGTATAGGGAAAGAGATATCTGGATTAACTGTAGGGGAATTATTAAAAGAAAGTGGAGAGTATCAGCCATGTGAGGATATTCACAGAATTTGTCCTTCTTGCAGTTTATTCGGAATGGTGTCAGGAAAACCTGGTACAAAGGGTGCCTTGGCTTCAAAAGTTCGTTTTACTGATGCGTTGGTCAATGAAAAGAGAGAAAAAGGCAAAGAACAGGATTATTATCTGTCTACGGTTGTACTTCCTGAATTAGGAGAGCCAAAACCTGGGGCAGCAGAATTCTATACAAAGATACCGCCTAAAATAACTGGGTGGAAATTTTCTAAGGGATATTGGACCTATGATTATTACTGCAATAAGGACACCAGAAGTAAATGGAAACCAATTAGAGTAAATTATTTTCCTGAATTAAGGGGAAGAAAATATTATTGGCACCATGAAGGGTGGAATGAGGTAGTAAATGATAGAAAAGAAATGAATGAAATGAGGCAGAGAGTTCGTCCGCTTAAGGCAGGGAGTGAAAATTTATTTTATTTCAGAATCTATTTTGAAAATATCTCTGAACAGGAACTGTCCCAGTTAAAATGGGCTCTAGATTTCGACTGGGAGTCATGTGCTCATAAAATAGGCAGAGGAAAGCCTTTGGGATTTGGGAGTACAAGAATACATATAAATAATATTTATTGCAGGGAGATTAAAGAAGGGACAGGTTTGTGGAAGTTAGAAAAAAGAGAACCTGCCTTACTGGGGAAAGAGGTCAAAATATCAAAAAAAGTAGAGGAAACTCTGCTTGCAATGGCTGATTGGAATAATCATCCCAGTTCAGAATTGGTCAGATATCCACTTGCAGATAATAATGGTAATAATAAAAATTCTAACAGCTCTCATCAGTGGTTTAATGGAAATAAAAATAAAAGTCCTGAGTCATCAAATATGGAGCCGGTTTTTTCTAAAGTACTTCCAGATGCATTAGAAGAAGTAGGGGACGACAAAACACCATGGTTGTTCGAGTTGAAAAAGAAGATTTAAGATAATGCAAAAGGATAATGCAATCATGTGCGAATCTCAAGTGAACATGAAATCCCAGGGAGATTCGCACTTTTATATATAGGAAAAATGGAAAGTTGAGATGAAAAATTGAATTATGGTTGTATGTAAAAAAAATATATTGTACAATATTTATAAATATTTGTTTTTGGTTTATTGAGTTATTGGATGATTTTGCTGTCGAAGCTCGTATAGCTTCGTGGATTGAAATTATCCGTCCTTGTATCCCTTTGCCCTCGCAGAAAGTCGAAGCTCGTATAGCTTCGTGGATTGAAATCAGTATCATCACTGAAAAGTCATATGTATTTGTAGTCGAAGCTCGTATAGCTTCGTGGGTTGAAATTAATTGCCATGATATTTTGTATCTCGAGAGTCTTGTCGAAGCTCGTATAGCTTCGTGGATTGAAATCAGCTCTCACCACCATTATACTTTATTCCCGGGTCGAAGCTCGTATAGCTTCGTGGATTGAAATTGGTACGCGTTCATGCACTGGCTTATTGCAATGTGTCGAAACTCGTATAGCTTCGTGGATTGAAATTCCCTTACAAATCCCCTTGCCATTCACTGCCTTTGTCGAAGCTCGTATAGCTTCGTGGATTGAAATCACCTGGTCCATTCCACCAGTATTCCGTGTCTCCGTCGAAGCTCGCATAGCTTCGTGGATTAAATTATATCCTTATTGAGTAAACGCTAAAAAAGATAAAAATAGAAAAAAGATTGAGATTATGGTATACTACATTAAATAAAGAAGCGGGTAAGTGAATCCATTTGGTCACTAACAATTACAAAGCTGTTAAACATTTACTATGTATACTGGCACAACAGGATTGGTGAAAGTTACAATTCACGGAAGCTTACCTTCCTTTGATCGGAATAGAGCAGGCAGAAAGTTGGAACATTTATGGCAAGTATTAAAGAAATAGCGGAAATGTCCGGTGTTGCGAAAAGCACGGTATCCAGATATCTAAATAAAGGGTCAGTCAGTGAAAAAACGGCGGGGAAAATTGAAGAAGTCATAAAAAAAACAGGATATTCGCCCAATCAGTTTGCCCAAAGTCTGAAGGCAAAAAAGACCAGAATGATCGGTGTGGTGATACCGAGACTGAATTCCAATGCCATGTCAGAAACTCTGCTTGGAATTGATGATGTTTTACAGAAATATAAGTATCAGATGATTATTTCCAATACCAATCAGGATATTTCCAGAGAAATCGAAAGCCTTTATTCTCTGGCGAAACAGAAGGTTTCCGGTATCATCCTGGCTGCGACTGTAATCACGGATATGCATAAAAAGGCGTTTGAAGAGATAAAAATCCCCATCGTTCTCATCGGTCAGCAGGCACCCAATGTCCCCTGTGTGATCCATGATGATGTTCAGGCAGGCTATTGCCTGGGAAACTATATTTTCCAGAGAGGACATCGTTTTGTAACTTATCTTGGAGTTCCTGAGACCGATGTTTCCGTTGGAATAAAAAGAAAACAGGGGGTGATAAAAGCCTCCCGTGAATATGATGATACAGTTCTTAACATAGAAGAAACCTCGTTTTCTTCCCAGGATGCGGTGAGTATTGCAAAAGAAGTTCTTACCAGAGAGAACAGACCGACAGCGATTATTGCAGCAACCGATAATATAGCAGTAGGAGTTTTAAAAGCCTGTTATCTGCTGAATATAGAAGTTCCAAAGCAGCTGTCAATTGTAGGGGTGGGAGGAGATAAGATCACTGATCTGGTATATCCTGGAATCACAACGATTAAATTATTTTTCCGGGAAGCAGGTGGAACTGCAGCGGACAGGCTCTTAAAGCTGCTGGGGCATGAGAAAACGGAAGAGGTCATTGTTTCCCCATTTGAATTAATTGAGCGTTTTAGTGTTGACAAACCAGAATAGAAGAAGTAAAATCCAATTATAAGGAACCGGTTCCAAAAAGAGACTGTTCCTTATAATTTTACGGCTGATTGGAACCGGTTCCAAAAGCGGAGAAAGAAGAGGTGATTTATGGAAACGAGTTATACCAAGTTGGACGAGATATCGGAGCAGAGGTATTCCCAACTGGTAAAAAAGGTACAGAGCAGTCCCTGGAGACAGTGCTATCATATACAGCCAGTTACCGGACTTTTGAATGATCCCAATGGGCTTGCCTGGTACAACGGTTTCTATCATTTGTTTTATCAATGGTTTCCTCTTGGACCGATACATGGAATCAAGTATTGGTATCATCTTAGATCGAAGGATCTGATTCACTGGGAGGACTTTGGGGTTGCGCTGGCTCCGGACCGGGATTTTGACAGTCACGGTGTTTATTCAGGAAGCAGCATAGAAAAAGATGGCTTGCTGTATCTGTTTTATACAGGAAATCAAAGAGATGAGGACTGGATCCGTCACAGCAGCCAGTGTCTGGCGACCATGAACAAAGATGGTAAAATCGTAAAAGAAGCCGCGCCACTAATTCCAGGACCACCGCTGGGGATCACAGAGCATTTCAGAGATCCTAAGGTATGGAAGGGCAGAAATGGTTATTTTATGATTGCAGGAGCGCAGAAGCAGACTCAGCTGGGAACGGCGCTGATTTATCAAAGTTCTGATTTATTGAGATGGGATTACCGCGGAGAGCTGGACGTTCCATGGAAAACAAAAGCCTTTATGTGGGAGTGCCCGGATTATTTTGAACTTGGAGATAATGGAATCCTGATGCTATCTCCTCAGGGGGTGGAAACGGAGGAGTCTGTAAATACCAATATCTATGAATCAGGCTGCCTCATAGGAAAACCACTTAATGAGGAAACATTGGTATTTGACTCAGACCAGTACCAGAGGTTGGATTACGGATTTGATTTTTACGCGCCTCAGACCTTTTTAGATCCTTCGGGGAGAAGAATTTTATTTGGCTGGATGGGACTTCCTGAGATTCAATACCCCACAGACCGGTATGGGTGGGCACACTGCATGACAATTCCAAGAGAACTTACCATTAAGGGTGGGCGCATCAGGCAGAATCCGGTGAAGGAGTTAGAATTGCTGAGAAAAGAATCTATTTGTGAAACAATTGTTCTGGAAGATGCGGGCTATAAAGATCCAGGGTTTTATGGCAGACAGTATGAAATGAAAGTGCAGATTCTCAATCAAAATGCAGGAATGTTTGAAATCAATCTAAGACAGAATAAACAGGAACAGACGACCATCCGATATTTCAGTAAGGACAGAACTGTTTGCATTGACCGTAGTATTTCCGGAGAAGTATTTGCAGAGGATTACGGCTTATTGCGAAAAGCGAGATTGGAAAGAGAATTGGAAGAGATCCATATCTTTTCCGATGAATCCTCTTTGGAGGTTTTTGTTAATCAGGGGGAGGTCTGCTTTTCATTAAGAATCTTTCCCAGGGAGACGGGTGTTGAAACAGAATTCATAGCAAAAGAAGGCTGGGTGAAGGCTGTAATTCAAAAGTGGGATCTCAAAGTCTAGTTAAGAATGGAGTGTAATTATGAGAGATATGAATTTAGCAAATAAGATTGTTGCGTATATTGGAGGGAAAGAAAACGTACAGAGTCTTACACATTGTATGACCCGGCTTCGTTTTGTATTAAAGGATGAAAACAAGGCGGATAAGGAAGCGCTGGAGAAGCTGGATATCATGCAGGTGGTACGAGGCGGCGGACAGTATCAGGTTGTAATTGGGACTCATGTAAAAGAGGTATATGAGGACGTTATAAGTGTTTTAGGGGATATCAAAAGTGAGAAAGCTGACAGTAAAGCAAACGGGCAAAAGCTGTCTGCAAAAATCTTCAATGTCATTTCGGGAAGTTTTACACCTATTATACCAGCAATACTTGGTTCTGGTATGTTAAAGGCATTGCTTCAGATTCTTGTGGCAGCAGGAGCGATGTCATCAACATCAGGAACCTATGCGATTCTAACTGCCGCATCCAACGCAGTGTTTTATTTCCTTCCCATTATACTTGGAATTACCTTTGGCACCCGGATGAATGTGAATCCCTACATATCCGGCGTAATAGGAGCCGCTCTGTTAGAGCCTAATTATACCAGGCTTCTGGTGGGATCTGGCGGAAAGACAGATTTTATGCATATACCGGTTGTATTAATGGATTATTCTTCCACTGTTTTCCCGGTATTGCTTGCGATTTGTACCTATGTTCTCGTTGATAGGCTGTTAAAGAAAATAATTCCCAGTGCATTTCAGGTTCTGGTTGTGCCCATGCTTTCGTTAATGCTGGTTGTTCCCATTACCCTGATTGTATTTGGACCTTTTGGAATTTATACCGGTACTTTTATCTCAGACATTCTGACAATTGCTCTTGGGAAGAATGCAGTACTCACCAACATTGTTTTTGGTTTTATCGGGATACCTACGGTTATGCTTGGTCTTCATTGGGCGTTAATACCTGTTATTATTAATAACTTATCTACAGCAGGACAGGATTTTCTTCTTCCCACCGTTCAGGCGACGGCTTATGCAGGTGCAGGCGCTGCACTTGGAGTATTCCTAAGAACCAAAGATGTCAAATTAAAAGAACTGTCTTTCTCGGCATTTGTGCCTGCATTTTTAACGGGTATTACAGAGCCCGTGATTTATGGAATATTCTTTAAATTCAGAAGAGTGCTGTTTTATGCCATGTCGATGAGTGCTGTGGCAGGCGGTCTTTGCGGAGTTTTCCATGTATATGCTTCTCAGCTGGCAGGCGGTATTTTGGTGATTCCTTCCTATACACCAGCAGTTGACTTTGCAATTGCCATGACGGTTGCATTTGTGGGAACCCTGCTTCTGACTTATATTTTTGGCTTTGAATCCGGGGGAAGTGCAGGCGGAGCATCTGATGGCACGGCCTCATCACAGGAAGTTCCTGGGGCTAAGAAAACCATGACTGCTCCTGCAAAAGGTACAGTTGTTCATCTGAATCAGGTTTCCGATGAAGCTTTTTCATCAGGCACATTGGGAAAGGGAGTGGGAGTGGTTCCAACCAGCAATGAAATATTTTCTCCGGCAGATGGAGAGGTGGTTACAGTATTTCCTACAAAACATGCAATCGGGATCAGGACGGAATATGGTGGGGAGATAATCATCCATATTGGAATTAATACGGTTGAACTTGATGGGAAATATTTTGATATTTTTGTGAAGGAAGGAGACAAAATAACCTCTGGTCAGATGATTGGAACCGTGGAATTTGACAAAGTAAAAGAGGCGGGATATGATACAACTGTAATGCTTATTGTGACAAATACAAGTCATTTTCATGATGTAAGAATAATGGAACCGGATTCTTTTCAAGACCCGGTAATTCAGATTGAGTAGGGGGTAAAACGGATGAAAGCAAGAGAAGTAGTTGATCGTATCATCAGGGAAACGGGGGTGATTCTGAACCCGGAAAAAACCGTTGACCAGATTATAATAGGCGATCCGGATACAGAGGTTACTAAAATTGTCACTTCCTTTATGGCAACAGTCGATGTTATTACAGAGGCCATCAGACTGGGGGCTAATTTTATCATTACCCATGAACCAACCTGGTTTAATGGAAGGGATCAAAAAGAATGGCTTTCCAATGATCCGGTTTATATAAAAAAGAAACAGCTGATTGAAGATAACCACCTTGTTATATGGCGATTCCACGATTATATGCATGCGGTGTCTGATGACATGATTTATCAGGGCTTTGATCAGGACATGAGCTGGAGTAATTACAGAGAAAGAAAAAATATCTGTGAAGAGGAGAAGAATCCACTTCTGAAAGCCCAATTGTGCTATGAGATCCCGGAGGTGAAGCTTAAGGAACTGGTTGCAAAAATAAAGGATTCTCTGGATGTGAAATGCGTTAGAGTCATTGGAAAACAGGAGGGAATCTGCCGCCGTGTGGGTGTACTGGTGGGAGGCGGAAGCCTGGGGCTTGGTGACGAGAAAAACACAATGGAGTTCATGCACAGAGAAAATCTGGACACAGTCATATGCGGAGATATTACCGAATGGACGCTTAGTGCCTATATAAGAGATGCAGGTATGCTTGGGTTCAATAAGTCCATGATTATTATTGGTCATGAAAGAAGTGAGGAATCGGGTATGAAGCATCTGGTGGGATGGCTGCAAAAACTTTTTCCATCAGAAACAGTTTCTTTTATTGATGCAAAAGAGCCTTTTGATTATTTGTAATTTCCTTCATATTCCTTTTATTATTCTTGTGATATAATATTTATAAGGTACAGACATAAATAAAAGCACATAAGAATGAAAGGAAAGACACATACAATGAGAATCCTATTGGTAGAGGATGAACCGGATTTAAATGGGCTGATCGTGAGAAAACTAAAACTGGAACATTATACCGTTGATTCCTGTCTTAATGGTCTTGACGCATTGGATTATCTGGAGACAGAATATTATGATGCTGTCATTCTGGATACCATGATTCCAGGGGTCAGCGGTATAGAACTGCTAAAAAAGGTACGAAGTCAGGGAAAGAAAACTCCGGTGCTTTTGATGACTGCTGATGACGCAGCTTTGGACCATGGCACCAATCCAGAATTACAGGTCGATGAATATTTGCTGAAACCATTTGCCTTACAGGAACTACTTAGGAAAGTACGGGCAATGCTAAGACGGTATTATGGCAATATCAGCAATATATTTGAGGTTGGCGATCTGATTGTAAACTGTGATGCACGGAGAGTAATGAGAAATCAGAAAATCATTTCTCTTTCTTCAAAAGAATTCGCCATATTGGAGTATCTGATCCGCAACACAGGCGTGGTGCTTTCCCGGGAAAAAATCAGTCAGCATATATGGAACTACGACTATGAAGGGGAATCCAATATGATTGATGTATACATTCGGTATTTGAGAAAGAAAATTGATGAAGGCCAGCCGGTTAAGCTGATTCATACGGTGAGAGGTGTGGGATATGTTTTGAGGAATCCAGGCGTTGTGAGAAGATAAAAATGGGCAGAAATCAGGGCTTCCGGGCTGATTTCTGCTCATTTTTCTTCTTATTCACTTTAGCAGCCCCATTACACCATTGTTCAAAAAGCCATTGAGAAGCACAACCGTCTTTTCGATATCAGGCTGTTCTTCCCTTGTAAAGCAATACGTCATTACACCAATAATAGCGGACATGGCATATTCCAGACTGCATTCTAATTTATAATCATCTGATTCATAGGATTGTACCATAGGGCGTACCAGATCTTTGTATGCATTTTTCATTTTTTCCTGAAAAGCCGGATCCCCATTTTTTCCTAGCAGGACAATCAAATATTGCTTGTTTTTATGATACACTTCCACAAGATGCTTCAGTGGAAATTGCATACTCCCATTGAGTATGATTTTTTTATGTTTTTCAATATCTGGTAATACAGAAGCTTCAATTTGCTCCAGTACATCGTAAACATCCGTATAATACTCATAAAATGTGCTTCTGTTATAACCTGCCTTTGTTGTAATGTCTTTAACAGTAATCTTTTCTATTCGTTTTTCACAGTAAATCTGCCAGAACGCTTCTGCCAGGTTTTTTCTGGTCTGCATCGTGATTTCAGGCTGCTTTATCAAAAAATCATTCCTTCCCTTTTAAAATCCAACAACTAAATCATGATTGTCGGTTGATGTAGAATCGTGATCCCATTACAATATGATAATACAACAGATTGTTGGATAAAGTAAAGTTCTCAATAAGTTAATTGATAGGAGGTTTCAATATGGCAGAAGAAATAGCAAATGATTCCAGGCAGAAAAAAGAAACGCTTGATCCGATGATGTTTAAGGTGGCAATAATCCTGGTGTTTGGTTCTCTTGCACCGCTACTGGATTCTACTATGGTCAATGTGGCCATAAAGACAATTGCGGGTGAATTTAAAAGTACGGTTTCAGTTATACAGTGGGTCATCACGGGATATGTGCTTGCAATGGCAATTGCAGTTCCCGTTTCTGGCTGGGCGATTAATCGGTTCGGAGGGAAACGGCTTTATCAATTTTCACTGATTTTATTTTTTCTGGGTTCTATTCTTTCATCACTGTCATGGAATATTGGTACTCTGATTGGGTTTCGGCTCCTTCAGGGAATTGGTGCAGGTTTACTGATGCCGACTATGACAAACATGCTGGTACAAATATCAGGGGGCCACAATATTGGCCATATGGCGTCAATTGTCAGCCTGCCCATGCTGTTAGCACCCATTCTGGGGCCGGTTCTTGGCGGAATCATTGTCAATAGTCTGGGCTGGCGCTGGATCTTTTATGTTAATATTCCGGTAACCATCATCGCTTTATTACTGGCTTTTTGGGGAATCCCAGAGGACAGTCCCACAGAGGAGAAACAGCCTCTTGATATGATCGGCATTTTGCTGCTGTCCCCGGCATTTGCCCTTCTTATTTATGGCATTGCGCAGATTGCTTCTCACGGTGGATTAAACAGCAGTGCAGTTTTTGTCCCAATAGTAACAGGGCTGCTTGTAATGGCTGCATTTGTTTTCTACGCCTTAAATACAAGGATATCTCCAGTACTTGATCTGCATTTGTTTCAGTCACGCAATTTTTCCGCTACGTCTGTTTTGCTTTTTATGTCAGGCATTATCACCAATGGCGGTATGCTTCTTCTACCCTTATTTTATCAGCAGGTGCGTGGAGAAAGCGTTCTCTACGCAGGTCTTATGCTGATTCCTCAGGGAGTTGGTATGTTACTCACACGAACCCAGATGGGGAAACTGACCGACCGGATCGGAGCGCGTCCGATTGTTATGGTAAGCCTTATAATCACCGGGGTGGGGACTTTGCCATTTGCATTTGCTGATTCTGGAACAAATGCAATTTTGTTAGGTGCAGCGCTGCTGATACGAGGAGCTGGTCTCGGCGGAGTATTCATTCCGCTTATGGTTTCTGCCTATGTGGGACTGAGCAGTGAACAGATTCCTCATGCCAGCATTGCCACAAGAATCCTGCAGACGATTGGAGGCGCGTTCGGTTCTGCAGTTCTTGCAACAATTGTAGAGCATCAGTTAGCCAGCCGCCCTGCATCGGGATTACAGAATGTTGTAAGTGCGTACAATGTTGCTTTTTGGTGGTCTGTTGGCTTCACAATTGTGTCAGTAATTCCTACCCTGTTCCTGACCGTGTATAAAAAATCCGAACCGGCATCGTTTAGAAATCTGCAGACTGATGGGAAATAAGCGATTTGAAAAAGGAGGGTAATTAAGATGCCAGCCATTGCATGAAATGAATCACAAAGTTATTTGAATTTCATGGATGTTACTGTATAATATTTAATTGTAACATAATAAAGGCTGGGGGGATCCTATGATAGAAATAATAACAGACCGATTGGTAATACGTAAATTTACAGAAAATGACGGGGAAGATTTATATGAGTATTTTTCTAACCCAAACGTGTTGGAGTTTGAACCATACAAGCCATATTCGAAAGAAAAATCTTATTCAGAAGCAAAAAGGCGGGCTGGTGATGAACGGTTTCTTGCCGTATGCTTAAAAAGCGGAAAACTCATCGGTAACTTCTATTTTGCAAAAGAAGAATTTGAAACATGGGAAGTGGGTTATGTTTTCAATGATAAGTACTGGGGGAACGGGTATGCCACTGAAGGACTTCTGGCACTGATGAAATATGGTTTTCATGAGCTTGGTGTAAGAAGAATGATTGCAATGTGCGATCCCCAGAATCCTCATTCCTGGAAACTGCTTGAGCGGGTGGGGATGAGAAGAGAGGGGACATTGCTTAAAAATGTATATTTTTTTACCGATAAGGACGGCAATCCCATATGGAAAGATACCTATGAATATGGGATTTTAAAATCTGAGTTCAATAATCAATAATTTTCAGACAGACCATTTCCGGCCATATTCGCGGCTGAGATTTATCAGTGCCTTTATGGCTGGAGAAATCCATTTCTTTTTATGATACACAATCTGGGTGAAAAAAACAGGGTCTGTTTCAATGAATTTTGTGCGGATTAATCCGCTTTCACTTTCTGATTTTACGGTGTAATAGGGAAGATAGGAAACTCCCAGACCGTTGGTTACATATTTTTTGATTGCCTCCACATTGGCTGTTTCCAGCACGTTGGAAGGAACATAGTGGTGTTTTTGCAGGTATCGTTCAAATTCCTGGCGATAGCTGCATTCCTTTTCTGTATAGAACACCATTTCTCCGGATTCGGGCAAAAAGTCTGGCTGTGTATGTCCGGCTGGAGCAACAAGGCACATTTTTTCTTCTAAAAGCAGTTCTGTATGCAGATTTTCATCCATACACTCGGGCTGAAGTACAAAGCTGATGTCCAGCTGCCCGGCAGATAAATCTTTTATCAGCAGCTCACACGGGCTGTTGATCATACGAACCTCCACCTGTGGATAAGCTGATTTATAGGCAATGATAAGCGGGTACAAACGATACAGTGTCAGGGATTCTGGGGCTCCGATCCGTAAGCAGCCCTGGGGAATGGCATCGCTTTTTCCCAACTGTTCCAGATTATCATACTCCCGCAACACAGAATTAGAATATTCCAGAAGCTGCTCTCCAAATGCAGTAAGCTTCAGCGTCTTACCAGTCCGGTCAAAGACAGGACAATTATAGTAGGATTCAATGGCACCCACCTGAAAGGTCAGAGTAGACTGGGCATATCCCAGTGCCTGAGCCGCCTTCGTGTAACTGCCAAGCTCTGCTATTTTAACCAGCGTTCTTAAATTACGTATCTCTATCATATCTCATTCGTCCCTTTCGGTTCTGATCCATTTCAAAATCGTGTTATCATTATTTTATCATCAATAATTCTGAAGTCAATCTTTAGTAACTTCAATTATACAAATGCTTGATTTTTTATTATGATTAATGTGATGGAAGGGAGATGTATTTGTATGAAGAAAAAATTAAATGTTTTTACGGTAAGCGGGCTGATGACCGGGCCGATTCTGGGCTCCGGCATTATCTTTCTGCCATCTCTGGCTTATGAAATGCTGGGTGAGCATGCGATTTTTGCATGGATTATCATAATGGCACTTAATATTTTATTTGCCTATGTCTTTGCAAAGATGACAATAATTGCATCGGATAACCGGGGAATCAGTACGATAGTCGGGGACATGTTCGGCAGCAGATTTGGAACGCTTGCAGCCAATTATCTTACAGTGGCTGTCTTTTTCGGACCTGTTGCAGTGGCAATTACTGCGTCAGAGTTTATTGGACCGGCAGTTACCTCTGTCTTTCACGTAAGTCCATGGGTTACAGCCGGTGGGGTACTTTTGATCTGTGCCATGATTGTCATATCGGATGTTTCCTTTATGGGAAAATTTATGCTGGTATTATCCAGTATCACAGCCTGCCTGCTGCTTGCTGGCAGCGGTGCCACTCTGTTTCGTTTACCGGTTCTGTACATTCCCCACAGCCTGCCGGGACCGGAGGCCTTAGGGCAGACGCTTCTTCTTATATTCTGGGCGATTGTGGGATGGGAGATACTGGGAAATTATGTGGAGGATGTGGAAAATCCCAAACGTACCATGATGCGTGCCATGCAGATCAGTCTTTCGGCAATTATTATGGTTTATCTGCTGACCGCTTTCGCATTTCAAAACAGCCCCAGTCATTCCATGCCTGATCTTTTACTACCAGTAGCTGGCAGATTTTCAGGAGCCGTCTTTTCCGGGCTGGCTGCAGGTCTTTGTATCTGTACAGTGTCAACTTTTACGGGTGCAGTTGTGCGCCAGACTGCGGCACGGTTTAAAAATGTTGGATTACCGAAAATATTTCACCATAAATGGCTGACAGCCCTGATGCTTCTGGCAGTGAATTATTTGGTTCTCTTTCTCCATGCCTCTGGGAGGCTGTCATTTCAGAATATTGTAGGGATTGCAAATACCATGTTTATCGGGAATGCGGTTCTGGGTCTGGCAAGTGGTTTTAAACTCATTCCTCATATCATGATACGGATCGGAATCTTAATTTTGCTGTTTTTACTTGTGCTTATTTTTCTGTTTTCTTCTGTCTATGCAATGGTGCTGTTTCTGCTGATTACATTTTCATGTTTCATTCCTTTCTCTTGTGATATAATAAAAAAATAAACGGTTTTACAGTTTCACACAAGAAGGAAGGAAACTACAAAGGTAATGAGAATTTTATTGGTGGAAGATGAACCGAATTTAAATGAACTGATTGTAAAAAAGCTTCAGTTGGAACATTATACGGTTGACAGCTGTTTGAATGGACTGGATGGTCTGGAGTATTTCCAGATGACTGATTATGATGCGGTGATTCTGGATATTATGATTCCCGGAATGAGTGGTCTTGAGATATTAAAAAAGGTCCGGAATCTGGGAAAGAAAACTCCTGTGCTTTTGCTGACAGCAAGAGACAGTATAGAGGACCGGGTGACAGGTCTTGATGCAGGAGCGGATGATTATCTGGTAAAACCCTTTGATTTTACGGAGCTTCTGGCAAGAATCCGTGTCATGTTAAGACGGTCATCCGGCAATACCAGCAATATCTTTGAACTAGGGGATCTAACGGTAAACTGCGATACAAGGTTAGTGAAAAGAGATCAGAAAAACATTCCGTTATCTTCAAAAGAATTTTCCATATTGGAATATTTAATCCGCAATGCGGGGATTGTGCTTTCCCGGGATAAGATCAGCCAGCATATATGGAATTACGAATACGAAGGAGAATCCAACCTGGTTGATGTATATATCCGGTACTTAAGAAAAAAAATAGATGAAGATTATCCGGTAAAACTGATTCACACAGTCAGAGGTGCTGGTTACGTTCTCCGTACAGAAGATCATATTTAAATGAGACCTAGAAAGTAGAGAGATGATGATGAAAAAACTTTCCATTAAAATGCGGGTTACGCTGTGGTTTACTTTATTTATGATGCTTCTTGTTTTAGTGGTATCCGTTTTTTTAGTGTTCTCACAAAGAAAATTCAACAGCCTTACCTTACAGAAAAAGCTAATGGAAACTGTTGATGAAATCGAAGATTTAAACCGGAATCAGTTAGAGGAAAAGATCTCGGTCCCTGTAAACGATATCTACATCTCCGTGTACGACAGGAATGGATCACGGCTGGCGGGAATTGTTCCCACTGATTGTGAAAATAAGGAAGCCTTTACAAAGGACGCTTCCAGAAAGCTGAAATCTGGTGGTCAGGAATGGTTTATATATGACACCCAGGTGAAAAAAGAACATGGAACTTATTTATGGATCCGTGGTATCCTGCCGATTCACGATACCGTTCACTCCGAGGACATATTCCTTCGCCTTCTTGTGCTGGCACTTCCGTTTCTGGTTCTGGGAGTCGCTCTGGTCGGTTATCTGGTCATTGACAGAGGACTTCGCCCCATTGAGGATATGATTCATACGGCAAATGCCATCGGAGAGGCGGGAGATCTGTCCCGACGGATTCAAATGGAAGAGGGAACGGATGAAATTCATACCCTGGCAAAAACTTTTAATGGTATGTTTGACAAGCTGGAGGGGTATTTCGAGAATGAGAAACGTTTTACGGCAGATGCTTCCCATGAGCTTAGGACCCCGACTTCTGTGATTCTGGCACAATGTGATTACGGTCTGGAACATGCCACCAGCATGGAGGAGACAAAAGAATCCCTCTATAAGATCAGACAGCAGGCCGTAAAGATGTCTGCCCTGATCTCCAATCTTCTTACCCTTGCCCGAATGGACAATGGACAGTTTCAACTGGAGAATCTGGAACAGATTAATTTCAGTGAACTGGTGGAAATTATAGGGGAACAGCAAAATGAGATGGCAAAGGATAAGAAAATCAGTGTCATTACTGATGTGCAGCCAGATATTTATCTGATGGCAGACGAGACGATGATGATCCGAATGCTGATTAATTTAATTGAAAATGCGGTCCAGTATGGAAAAGAAGAAGGCTGGGTGAAGCTCTCTCTGGAAAAGAAAGAGGATCATCTGGAATTAACGGTGGCAGACAATGGCATCGGGATTGCGACGGAACATCTAACGCGTATATGGGAACGCTTTTATCAGGTTGATCCGTCCAGAAGCAGCGGACGAAGTAACACGGGACTTGGACTTGCCATGGTAAAATGGATTGTAAGTGCTCATAAGGGAGAGATTACGGTAAAAAGCCAGTCTGGTGAAGGTACGGCGTTTACCGTAAGTCTGCCATTTATAAATTGAATATGGAAGTAGTAAAAATTGCCTGGTCGGTAAAATTTTGCCGGGCAGTTTTTTTTATTTCACAGGAAGTTCACACAATTCCGCTTATTTTTAATCTGGTTTTAATTTTTCCAGATTATGATAACAGCAGAAACGAAGAAGAAAGGAGTCATAAAGATGAGACAGATACAGAAAACTTTTTTTGCACTGGGTACAGCCAACACTGTGGCTGTTTTTGATCAGGAACTTTCTGAGGAACGAATCATAAAGGTTCTGGACCATATAAAGACGCAAACCCTTCGTTTTGACCATATGTTTTCAGCTTTTAAAGAGGATAGTGAGATTTCAGAGATTAACCGGGCTGCAGGAAAAAAACTGGTAAAAGTCAGCAAAGAGACAATCGATGTGATTGGAAAGGCTGTTGAGATTTCTCAAGATTCCCAGGGTACCTTTGATATTACATCAGGAAGTCTTTTAAGAATCTGGAGAAAGGCTAAGAGGGAAAACAGGCTGCCATGCATGGAAGAGTTGAAACGAACCATGAATTTGATCAACTATAAAAATATTGTAATTGACCACGATAAGGTGGGGCTGTCACAAATGGGTCAGGAACTGGATCTGGGAGGAATCGCCAAAGGTTATGCGGCGGACGCGGCAAAACAGATGTTACTTGATGAGGGAATATCAGATGGCTTTATTAATTTCGGAGGGTCGGTCATAGCATTTGGAAGCCCAAAACAAATCGGGATTCAGAATCCATTTGCTAAAACAGGAGTGTCAGCCGGTACTGTTAAAATATCCAATCAGGCAGTTGTGACTTCCGGAAACTATGAACGGTATTTTGAGAAAGACGGGCAGAGATATCATCATATTCTGGATCCTGCAACCGGATTTCCTTCCACCAGCGGATTAGCAGGAGTGACTTTGATTGGGGATTTAGCATGTGAACTGGATGGTTTATCTACCGCTGTTTTTGTCATGGGTCTGAAATCAGGGCTGAGGCTTTTAAAGCAGTATGGTATTGAGGGAATTTTTATGGAGGGGTCAGGTGCCACTTACATAACACCAGGATTGAAAGATAAATTCACCATGGAAAAAAAGGAGATTAATTACTATGGATAATAAAAAGAAAACAGGTTCAGTCAGAGTATGGAGAAGAATCATTCAAATCATATCCTTCCTGGCGCTGCCTGGTCTGTTCACCAGTATTTTTTATGCAATGAAAGAAATCTACAGTGGGATTCTTGCCGGGACATTCTCCTTTTCTGCAATGTTTCCCCAGCTGCTTCTGTTCTCGGGGAGTATGATAATTACCATACTTACAGGCAGATTTTTCTGTGGATTCTTATGCAGCTTCGGGGCAATGGGAGACTTTTTGTGGTTCCTGTCAAAGAAAACAGGGAAAAAGGGCTTAAAGGTAAGTGAAAAGGCCGATGGGTGGCTGAAAAATTTAAAATACGTGATATTAATGTTTATTATATTGGGTATATGGACATTTCATCTGGGGAATCTTGACAGTATGACGGGTCCCTGGGCAGTTTTTGGCATGTATTCAAAAATCGGAAGCTTGCTTTCTGTACGGTATTTATTTACCATAGGAGGTTTCCTTCTGCTTCTTATTATTGTTGGCTCTTTCCTCATAGAACGATTTTTCTGCCGCTATTTATGTCCTCTAGGAGCTGTTTTTGCTATTTTATCAAAATTCCGTCTGTTCCGCATTAAAAAGGAGAGAAGTAAATGTGGAAGCTGCCGGCTGTGTACCAGTAAATGCAGCATGGGAATTCCTCTTTATCAGTACGATACAGTTACATCAGGAGAATGCATCGACTGTTTTGAGTGTACAGCTGTCTGTCCAAGAAACAACGCCAGAGCCAACGGGGCGCCGGTGGCAGTATCAGCTGTTTCGGCAGCAGCTATGTTCGGGCTGGTTTATGCTGGCAATGCCCAGGCTCAGATGGTGAACAGCCAGACTCCGGTAACAGTCCAGGTTCAGTCCAATAAAGGAACCTATATAGACGGTACTTATACAGGAACCGGGCAGGGCTTCCGCGGAGAAACGAAGACAAGTGTTACTGTGGAGAATGGAAATATCACCGACATAACAGTTTTGTCCTATGAAGACGATAAGCCGTATTTTAGCAGGGCAGTGGAGAAGGTGACAGCTGAGATTATTAACAGTCAGAGCACTGAGGTAGATGCAGTTTCCGGTGCTACTTTCAGCAGCAATGGAATTATGGAATCAGTCGCCAATGCGCTGAATGTATCCTACACCAACCCCAACAGTTCTTTAAAATCAGAGGGGCATGGCCATCACGGAAAAAAATAGTTCTGAATGGAAAAAACCCAAATACTACTTGTGCTTTTTACCTGCAAGTGGTATAATGCTCCCAACATATAAAGCGTGAGAACAATGGAGTCTCAACTGCAAGAATGCAGTTGCGGCTTCTTTTGCTTTTTGAGACATGATGTCCTCTTAAAGCATCCCAGTTTCTTTTTGGAGAACAAGGAGGTTTTCCCCAGTATTTAGCGGGAGAGCCTCTTTTTGTTTGACAAAAAAACGTTTTATATAACAAAAAAAGCATGAGGAGGATCGGATTATGAGGAAAAAGTTATTATCAGCTGTGCTAATTGGGGCTATGGCCAGCAGTCTTCTGGCCGGGTGCGGATCATCTGCACAGCAAAGTGCGGCAGGGGCAGGGACGAAAGCGGTTTCGGGGGAGACAAAAGCAGCAGGCGATGGGTCTAAAACCATTAAAATCGGTGCGATCTGTTCTCTGACAGGTGGTTCCGCCATCTATGGAGAAGGGGCGCAGAATGCCATTACCATGGCGGCAGAAGAAATCAATTCCAGTGATTCGGAATACAAGATTGAGATTGTAAATGGCGGAAAAGTAGTTGATGATGCCAGTGATGCAAAACAGGCGATTAATGCGTATAACAGTCTGATGAAGGAAAGCCCAGATGCCATAGTGGGATGCTTTTTCTCATCAGTAACCCTCCCCATTGCAGAACAGGCTTCCAAGGATAATATGCTCCTTCTTGCAACTGGAGCTACCAATAAAGATGTTACATTAAAAGGTCCCAGCATTTTCCGTGACTGCTTCATCGATCCCTATCAGGGAAAAATGGCAGCTCAGTTTGCAAAAGAAAAGGGCTGGAAAAAAGCAGCCGTTATCTATGCAAAGGACGATGATTATTCCAATGGATTAAAGGATGCATTTATAGAGAATGCCAAAGCAAATGGAATTGAGGTTGTCTATACTGGAGAATGTACCACAAAAGATACGGACTTCTCCTCCCAGGCCTCCCAGGTGGTGGCAAAGGGAGCAGACTTCCTGTTTTATCCCTGTTTCTTGGATACAGTTCCTCTGTTAGTGGGAGCGGCCAGAGATGCAGGCTTTACCGGTGCCATTATGGGCGGTGACGGTTGGGACGGTGCAGATACGAAAGGCGTGGAAGACAAGTTTGACAACTGCTATTTCACCAACCACTATTCATCGGAAGATACCGCTCCTGCTGTTTCTAATTTTGTGTCCAAATATAAGGAAAAATACGGGACAGAAAGCTTAAATGCCTGTGCGGCGCTTTATTATGATGCCGTCTATATGATTGCCGAAGCAGCGAAAAACGCTAAGGCAACAGACACCCCGTCCTTAATTAAGGGAATGACGAAAATGACCTTTACCGGTGTAGGGGGAACCTTCACTCTTGATGAAAACGGGGATCCTGAAAAATCGGTTGCCATCAATACCTTTGAGGGCGGCAAGGTAAAATGGCTGATGACCTTGTCACCGGAAGGAACAAAAAAATAGTATTAAAAAGACAATCAGGAGATGTGCATGAAAGCATGAAAATGTCTTTGGTGCACATTTTCCATTTGAAGGAGAAAGGAAACGGCCTATGACATTTTCATTATTTATTCAAAGCCTGATAAACGGACTGAACCAGGGCGCGATTTACGCCCTGATTGCGCTGGGCTATACGATGGTATACGGAATTATCCGTATGATTAATTTTGCCCACGGCGATTTTATCATGATCGGTTCCTATACCCTGTTTTATACCATTCCCCTTATGATCAATGCCGGAATGCCTCCATGGCTGTCCGTATTTCTGGCCATTGTAATCTGCGCCGGAACAGGTGTGGTTGTGGAGGTTGTGGCATATAAGCCGGTACGGAAAGCAGGCGCCATGTCCGCGCTTATTACGGCACTTGCCATGAGCCTGTTTCTGGAGAATCTTGCCATGGTTCTTTTTGGAGCAAAGCCTCGAAATATACAGAAAATTTTTGATCTTCCTTCTGTCAGTGTGTTTGGAACAAGTCTCCCTTTAAACGTTGTGCTGACCATTGGTATTGGTATCTTTATGATGGCAGCCCTGCAGCTTTTTATTAAAAGAACCAGAATGGGAAAAGCGATGCGGGCAGTTCCCCAGGATCGGGATGCTTCCATTCTTGCAGGAATTAATGTCAATAAAGTCATTACCGTTACCTTTGCCATTGGTTCCGGACTGGCAGCAGTTGCAGCCCTGATGTACTGTGCCAAATATCCCCGTGTGACCAATGACATGGGGTCCATGATGGGATTGAAAGCCTTTATAGCCGCTGTACTGGGTGGAATCGGGGTCATCCCCGGCGCCATGCTGGGGGGGATTTTAGTTGGCCTCATTGAAATATTTGTAAAGCTGTTTGCTCCAGGGTGGTATGAAGCCATTACCTACGCCATTCTTATCATTATACTGCTGGTTAAACCGTCTGGCATTCTGGGTAAGAATGCGGGCGAGAAAGTTTAGGGGGTGGACCATGGAAAGACGGGTTAAGATTTCATATGTGATTAATTTACTGGGTGTTTTAGCAGTGTTTCTTCTCTTTGTTCTGCTTTTTGAGTCAAGGATATTTGGAGCAGCTACCCAGTATATCAAAGGAATATGTACCACGGCCTGTTATACAATCATAATGGTAGCTTCCTTAAATCTGGTCGTTGGGTGTATGGGTGAGTTTTCCCTTGGCCATGCAGGATTTGTTTCGGTTGGTGCCTATGCATCTGCCATTGTTTCCGGTGCTCTGACTGGAAAGGGTCTGCCTGATCTGGCACTCTTCCTCATTGCCCTCCTGGCAGGCGGCATCGCTGCCGGGATTACTGGCGTATTAGTGGGAATTCCGGCTCTTCGGCTGAGAGGAGACTATCTGGCAATTGTTACAGTGGCATTTGCAGAAATTATCCGGGTCTGTTTTTGTAATTTCTCCATAACCGGAGGCGGAAAGACCATGAGCGGCATTTTAAAGCTGTCAGACTTTTACTGGTGCTACTGGATTATGGCGGCCTGCGTGGCTGTGATGTATTTATATATCCGCAGCCGCTTCGGGAGAACGGTAAAGGCCATACGGGAGGATTATATTGCGGCTTCAGCCGCTGGAATTAATGTGACCTATTATAAAGTGCTGACCTTTACCGTAGCCGCTTTTTTCGCAGGTGTGGGCGGTGGAATCTATGCCCATTACATGACTGCCATGATCCCCACCAACTTTAATTTCATGTACTCTGCGGAGCTTCTTTCAGAAGTAATCATCGGAGGAATCGGGTCCTTAACCGGTTCCATTATCGGGGCTGCTTTTCTTTCTTCCCTTCCCGAGATGATGCGTCAGTTCTCCCAGTACCGCATGCTGGCTTATTCTGTGGTTCTTATAATTGTTATGATCTTTAAACCCGGCGGAATTTTCGGCAATTGGGAATTCTCCCTTGTCAGAATATTACACAGGGCAGAGAAAAAGGGGCATGAGAAAGCAGAGGGAGGGGTGCAGCCATGGAAGCAGCTGGAAAGAAAGAGCCGGTATTAAAGGTTCAGAATTTAGGTATTCAGTTTGGAGGCTTAAAAGCGGTTGACAGCTTTAATATGGAGATCGGAGAATCTGAGCTTATAGGACTGATTGGACCAAACGGAGCAGGAAAAACCACGGTATTTAATTTGATTACTGGTGTCTATAAACCTACAGAGGGCTCTTTTTACTTAAATGGACATAGAATGAACGGGAAGAAGACACATCAGATTGTAGATGCCGGAATTGCAAGAACCTTTCAGAATATCCGTCTGTTTAAGAAAATGTCAGTCATTGATAATGTGAAAACAGCTATGGAAAGCAAACTGTCCTACGGGCTGTTTCACGCGGTTTTCAGAACGCCGGTCTACTGGAAGGAAGAAAAGGCATTAACAGAAAGAGCAAAAGAGCTTCTTAAAATTGTTCATTTAAGCGGGAAGGAAGATTATGAGGCAGGCAATCTTCCCTATGGACAGCAGCGCCGTCTGGAAATTGCAAGGGCTCTGGCTACGGATATGAAGCTGCTTCTTTTAGATGAACCGGCAGCAGGAATGAACCCAACGGAAACAGAAGAGCTTTTAGAAATCATTCACTTCATACGCAATGAATTTAAAATATCGGTTCTTTTAATCGAGCATGATATGAGCCTTGTTATGAAAATCTGCGAACGGATTCTGGTGCTGGATTTCGGAACCACAATCGCCATAGGAACGCCGAAAGAAATTGCAAACGACACCAGGGTCATTGAGGCATACTTGGGAAAAGACGATGAGGAGGTGGAATCGGATGCTAAAAGTGAATAATCTGGCAGTATCTTACGGAGCCATCAAAGCCATACATGGAGTTTCCCTGGAAGTTCATGACGGTGAGGTGGTGTCCTTAATCGGGGCAAATGGGGCTGGTAAAACCACTATTTTAAGAACCATATCCGGATTAAAAAGAGCAGATGACGGTGAGATCCTTTTTAACGGAACCGATTTAAGAAAGATGGAGCCCAGCAAAATTATTACCCTGAAGCTGGCTCATGTACCGGAAGGCAGGCACATCTTCCCTCAGATGACTGTGGAAGAAAATTTGGAGATGGGGGCATTTACCGATAAAAAGGATATGGAAGCAAATATGGAAGAGGTATTTGAACGCTTCTCGCGGTTAAAGGAACGGCGCAGACAGCTTGCAGGCACTTTGTCAGGAGGAGAGCAGCAAATGCTTGCAGTGGGAAGGGCTCTTATGGCAAAACCAAGCATGATCCTGATGGATGAACCTTCCATGGGGCTGTCCCCTCTTTTGGTAAAGGAGATATTTTCAATTATAAAAGAAGTAAACAGGAAAGGAATTACCGTCCTTTTAGTGGAGCAGAATGCGAAAATGGCTTTGTCTATTTCAAGCCGTGCCTATGTAATGGAAACGGGGAAGATCACCATATCCGGAAATGCCGGAGAATTATTAAGGGATGACCGTGTAAGAAAGGCATATCTGGGACAGTAGGAGGAAGACACATGAACAAAGAGAATCATTTTTTTGCAATTGCCATTACCCGCACCTGCGGAAGCGGAGGCGGCAGCTATATAGGAAAAAAACTGGCAGCTGATTACGGAATTGACTATTATGACAGGAAGCTTTTACGGCTGGCGGCAGAGGACAGCGGAATTAATGAAACCATATTTGCACAGGCAGATGAAAATACAAAAAAGACGATGTTGTACGGGGCATTTAAAAGGGTTTATAATGGAGAGATCATCCCGCCGGAAAGCGGAAATTTCTTATCAGACCAGAATTTATTTAATTATCAGGCAAAGGTGTTAAAAGAGCTGCTGACCCAGGAATCCTATGTGTGTGTGGGAAGAGCTGCTGATTTTGTATTAAAGGGGGAACCCAATGTGGTGTCAGTCTATTTAGATGCACCCTATGAGTTTCGGATAAAACGGGAGATGGAACGGCAGGGAATCGGGGAAGGGGAAGCACAGCGCTACATCGATCAGCTGGACCGGTACCGCAATGCCTATTACCTGTATCATACCGGAAGACAGTGGAAAACCCCCCGAAATTATGACCTGTGTCTGGATACGGAAAGCCTGGGACTTGATAACTGCGCGGAACTGATTAAAGAGTATATCAGGATGAAATTTGGCATTTGCCCGGAAAAAAAGGAGAGGTTATGAAAGAACTTGCTTATTATGATGGAACAATTGCTGCACCAGAGGAGCTGATGATTCCTTTTAATGACAGAGTGCATTTTTTCGGTGACGGGGTTTATGATGCATCAGTGGGGGGAAATCACCGTATTTACCTGCTGGATGATCATCTGGATCGTTTCTATTCCAGTGCAAATGCTCTGGATATCCGGATTCCCATGGAAAAGAAGGAGCTTGGAGAGCTTTTAACGGATCTTCTTAAAAAGGTGGAGGGAGAGACTCATTTTGTATATTGGCAGGTTACAAGAGGAGCGGCTTCCAGAAACCACTCGTATAGCAGTGAAATGACTGGGAAATTATGGGTTATGATCCGTCCCAACCGGCTGAGGAATCCGGAAGTTCCCATCAGTCTGGTCACAGCAGAGGATACCCGTTTCCTTCACTGCAATATTAAAACCTTAAACCTTCTGCCTTCTGTCATGGCATCCCAGAAGGCGGAGCAGCTGGGGGCACAGGAAACCGTGTTCCACAGAGGGGACATTGTAACGGAGTGTGCTCACAGCAACGTTTCCATATTAAAAGACGGGATTTTTTTATCCCATCCCAATGATCAGTACATTCTGCGTGGAATTTCCAAGACTCATATGATTGAAGCCTGCTACCGCCTTGGAATCCAGGTGTTAGAACGCCCCTTTACCTTAAAGGAGCTGATAGAGGCGGATGAGGTACTGGTTACCTCCTCTTCTAACTTCTGCCTTCACGCAAAGGAGATCGACGGAATACCTGTAGGAGGAAAGGATCTGGAAAGGTTAAGCTGGATTCAGAAGGAAGTCATTGAAGAATATTTAAGATATACAGGAAAGAGTAGCTTGTTTGATGATGCAGTCTGAACATGCAGGACAGCTGTTTGAAAAGGGAGTATGAAATGGAACGGGCAGAGCTGGAAAAATGGAACGTAGGAGAAAATTTAGATGCGCTGATGAATCTGGATCCAAGGGGCTATGGCGTCTGCCGGATTCTTTATGAAGGAAGCAGAAAGGCCATGGGAGAGCCGTTAGCCATGAGAGCCGCTGAGAGATTGTGCGAGACGGTAAAGGAACAGGATCTGATCTTTATTCTCACCGGTTTTGTTCTTCTGCCCCACAGGAAACCGGAGATGGATGGTATGGTAAGTTCCTTGCTCTTAGCCAGATCTCTGGTACTGGCTTTCGGTGCAAAACCAGTCATTATCTGCCCGGAGGATTGTGTGAAGGCAGTAAAAAAGTGTGCATCCGTAGTTGGCCTTCATATCTACGAAGATTTAAAGACCGTACAGGAGCTTCCCTACAGCATGGGAGTTCATGCATTTACAAAGAACTCCAGCAGAGCGTCAATGGAAGCGGAATGGCTGATCAGGGATATCCTGCCTTCTGCAGTTATTTCTGTAGAAGCTCCGGGAGCCAACCATCTGGGGGTTTATCACAATGCGGTTGGTAAGGATGTTTCTGAACTGGAAGCAAAAAGTGATGTTCTGTGGGAACTTTTAAAACAGAGAGGCGTTTTAAACATTGCCATAGGCGATCTGGGAAATGAAATCGGGATGGGAACCATAGGAATGCACATCAGACAATATGTCCCTTTTACCGGACCGGGAGAATGTATCTGCGGCTGCAAAGGAGGCACTCTGGCAGCCAGCAGTGCAGATCATATCATTACTGCCACCTGTTCCGACTGGGGCTGCTATGGACTTATGGCAGCACTTGCCTACTTAAAGCGGGATATGGAGATTCTTCACAGGGAAGAGATGGAGGCAGAGGTGATGCGCGTGGCGTCAAGAAGCGGGCTGATCGATATGACCGGATCACTGCTGCCTGGTATTGATGGGTTTAATACCAGGATGAATACGGGGATTGTAAGTCTGATGCGTCAGTGTACGGCATATGCAGTCCGGTATTCCCATAATTCAGATCAGTGGTTTGAACCGGTTATCGGGAAGGGCTTTTTCCAAAAAGGGGGGAAGGAAGTTGAAAATCAAAGCTGTGGGTGACCGGGGGGTGCTGCTTGAACTGGGAGAAAACATTGACGAAAGGATAAACCGCCGAGTTATGGAACTGAACCGGAACATAATGGCTGCCTCAATAGAAGGAATTATAGAGACAGTTCCTGCCTTTTGTTCTGTTCTGGTATGCTACGATCCCATTATTACGGATTATAATTTACTAAGCAGCAGACTGGAGAAATTGTCAAAAACGGTTACTTTGGGAAAAAAGTCAGGTGGCAGGCTTGTAGAGATTCCGGTATGTTATGGCGGAGAGTCAGGGCCGGATCTTTCCTTTGTGGCAGAACATGCAGGGAGGAAGGAGCGGGAGGTGATCCGCATTCACAGCAGCAGAGATTACCGGATATATATGCTTGGTTTTCTACCCGGTTTTCCTTACCTGGGAGGGCTGGATAAAAGAATTCACACGCCCAGGCTTACCACGCCCAGAACAAAAATACCTGCCGGGTCTGTTGGAATCGGAGGAGAACAGACTGGAATTTATCCCATGGAATCACCTGGCGGCTGGCAGCTGATCGGAAGGACTCCCTTAAAACTATTTGATGTAAAACGGGCAGAACGTCCTCTCTATGAAGCTGGGGATACCATACGGTTCATTCCCATCACATTAGAGGAATACCATAAAATCAGACTGGAACAGGAGAAGAGGTGACCGTATGGGGCTGGAAATAAAACTGCCGGGTGCATTTACTTCCATTCAGGATAAAGGAAGACGGGGTTATTTAAGCCAGGGTTTTATCGAAAGCGGAGCCTGTGATAAATATTCCATGGCAATCGCCAATTTATTTGCGGGCAATTTATCAGAGCCGGAACTGGCAGTTTTGGAGTTTACTTTAAAAGGGGGAGAGATTACTTTTACTTCCGATGAAGTGATCGCCCTGGCTGGTGCAGATATGAAGCCACTGAAAAACGGAGTCCCTATTCCCATGTATCGTCCTGTGGTTATGAGGGGAGGGGACAGTCTGAGCCTTGGAATGGCATCAAAGGGCCTTAGAACCTATCTGGCTGTATACGGGGGAGTGGCGGTTTTACCGGTACTTGGAAGCAGATCCACTGACTTAAAAAGCTGCTTGGGGGGGCTTGATGGCAGGGCGTTAAAAGCTGGTGATCTACTCCAATCAGGTAAAAGCGGGGAAGAGATAAAGCGGTTTGCAGCTGCGGTGTATGAAATGGATTTCACAACCCTGGCCGGGAAAAATGAACCCTGGTTCATAAATCCCTCCAATCCATTTCGTTACAGCGCAGATAAACGATATGTGCTCCTTCGTACTGTTCCCGGACCTCAGTCAGAGGTATTTACAGAGGAAGGAAGAAATACCTTTGTCAGAAATCCTTATCAGCTGACTGCTGACTGTGACCGCATGGCGTGCAGGCTTCGGGGACCCTTTATAGAGATGGGGAAAAGGGCGGATATTATTTCCGATGCAGTCATGGAGGGATCGGTCCAGATCACCGCTTCGGGACTTCCCATTGTCATGCTGGCTGATCATCAGACAACGGGAGGTTATGCGAAGATTGCCACTGTCATCAGCACGGATATTCCTGCACTGGCTCAGCTGCGTCCGGGAGAGTGGGTGACTTTTCAGTACGTAACTGCCATGGAAGCAGTGAAGATTGCCAGGAAAGAGAATAAAAAGCTTCTGGAGCTGAAAAAAATAATTGAGACTGCCATGGGAAAATGGTAAAATATGAACAGGAAAGAAGGAAAATAATGGGAACAGATTTAAGCCGATTAACGCCTGTGGAAGTAAGAACCATGATCAGAAAGGGACTGATTGATACTCCCACTGCCGGACTGTGTGCAGGCTATGCCCAGGGAAATTTAGTGATTCTCCCCCAGGAACTTGCATGGGATTTCCTCTTATTCTGCCAGAGAAATCCCAAATCCTGCCCGCTTCTTGAAGTTTCCGATGCAGGCAGCAAGACATTTGCCTTTACAGCACCAGGCAGTGACATTACCACGGATCTTCCAAAATACCGGGTTTATGAAGACGGCATCTGTACCGGGGAGTACACGGCTGTGACCGATATTTTTGAAGAGTATCAGTTACATAAGGGAAAGCTGGTAAGTTTTTTAATTGGCTGCAGTTTTTCATTTGAAGCGGAGCTGCTGGAAGCTGGAATACCCGTAAGGCAGATCGAAGAAGGCGTTAATGTTCCCATGTACCAGACAACCATTCCCTGTATCCCTGCGGGAATATTTTCCGGAAACATGGTAGTAAGCATGAGACCAATTCCTCACAGCCTGGTACCAGCTGCAACAGCTATCACTGCAGCCATGCCCAGGGTACACGGGGCTCCGGTTCAGATCGGATACCCGGAGGCAATTGGGATCAGGGATATTGAAAGCCCGGATTTCGGAGACCGGGTGACCATAAAGGAAGGGGAAGTCCCGGTATTCTGGCCCTGCGGAGTCACGCCACAGGCAGTGGTGATGAACAGCCGTCCTCCCTTTGTAATTACCCATGCTCCCGGTCATATGTTTGTTACAGATGTGAAGAATGCGCAGCTGAAGTACTGAAAACGGTTTTAGAGAAAGGAAGCGTGATTATGGCGGTCATTGATTTGAACTGTGATTTGGGGGAAAGTTACGGAGCTTATAAGATTGGAATGGATGAAGAAGTGATTCCATACGTTACTTCTGCAAACATTGCATGCGGATTCCACGGAGGAGATCCCATGGTGATGGAGCGGACAGTAGCACTTTGCAAGGAGCATGGAGTGAGAATCGGTGCCCATCCGGGATTTCCGGATCTGGCAGGATTTGGAAGAAGAAATATGGCGCTGTCTCCGGAAGAGGTGAAGGCCTCTGTGAAATACCAGATTGGAGCGTTAAAGGCATTTTGTACCGGAGCAGGAGTGAGACTCTGGCATGTAAAGCCTCATGGTGCCCTTTATAATATGGCAGCAGAGGATTATCAGCTGGCGAGGGCTGTCTGCCTGGCTGTGAAAGAGGTGGATGAAAGTCTGGTGCTTCTTGGGCTAAGCGGCAGTGAGATGATCCGTGCGGCGAAAGCAACCGGCGTATTCTGTGCAAGCGAGGTCTTTGCAGACCGGGGATATCAAAGTGACGGAACCCTGGTTCCCAGAAATCAGAAGGGTGCACTGATAAAGGATGAAGAAGAGGCAGTAAAGCGGGTGATCCGTATGGTCCGGGAGCGAAAGGTGGAAGCTGTGGATGGACGGGATATTACCATACAGGCTGATTCCGTGTGTGTTCACGGAGATGGAGCCAAAGCACTGGCATTTGTGAAAAAAATTCGGGAAGGTCTTATGGAGGAAGGAATTGTAATAAAGGGATTCTAATGACAGAGGGATAAAAAATACCCCCGGAAAACGGTACACAGTATGCCGTTTCTTCCGGGGGATCATATTATTATTTAGACATGGAATCTGCAATGGTATTGGCCAAAGCAGCGATTTCTGACAGCTGATCTTCTTTCAGGGAAGATTTCACTGTAATGGTCTGATCCAGAATGGTCATGTTTTTCATGCCTGAGATGATCTCGGTCATCTTTTTTGCTGCCATAACGCCCCAGGTGCCGTTCTCGATCAGTGCAACGGTACGGTTCTGCACGTTGTGAGCCTTCATATCCATGAGAAGATGCTCCATATTGCTGAAGATTCCTGCATTATAGGTAGCAGATGCAAAAACCAGATGGCTGCATCGGAATGCCTCTGAGATAATATAGGATGGGTGAGTTACGGAAACGTCATACATCACAATATTGCGGATGCCGCGTTCTGCAAGCCGGCAAGCAAGAATATTGGCAGCATTCTCTGTGTTGCCGTATATGGAGCCGTAGGCGATCATGACAGCCTGCTCTTCTGGTTCGTAACTGCTCCAGGTGCAGTACTTGTCCATGTACCAGCAGATATTGGAACGCCATACCGGTCCGTGAAGCGGGCAGAGAAGCTGTATGTCTAAGTCCGCTACCTTCTTTAACAAAGCCTGGGTGTTGACCCCGTATTTGCCCACGATGTTAGAATAGTATCTTCTGGAATCATCAAGCCATTCACGCTCAAAATTCAGCTCATCAGCAAATATATTCCCGTTCATGGCGCCAAAGGTACCAAATGCATCTGCGGAAAATAAAATCTTATCAGTGACATCATAGGTTACCATAACTTCCGGCCAGTGTACCATGGGAGCCATGTAGAAGGAGAAATTGTGCTTACCGGTTGAGAATGTATCTCCTTCTTTTACAATGATTGCCCTGTCATCCACTCCAAATTCATAAAACTGATTGATAATTGGGACAGTTTTTGCATTGCACACCACTTTGACATCAGGGTATCTTCTTACCATCTCTCCCAACGTTGCGCAGTGATCCGGTTCCATATGATTAACAAAAATATAATCCAGATCCCGTCCACCTAAAACTGCTTCCACATTCTCGATAAACTGCCCGCTGATGGCTCTGTCAACCGTATCAAACAGTACGGTTTTTTCATCCAGCAAAACGTAGGAATTATAAGCAATTCCTCTGGGAATAGGGTATGCATTTTCAAACAGGGCCAGACGGCGGTCGCTTCCGCCAACCCAGAACAGATCGTCTATTATTTTTTTGATACAGTACATGTTGCAGCCTTCCTTTCTATTGCTCGTTCTAGTATCTTGTATAAAGTATACTATATTATTAACAAAATGTCATGACCTTTTTCTATAAACATAGTAGGAATTCGGTGTTTTTTTGAAACCGCACTTTTTATGAATACGGGGGAAATGAAACCTGCTATAATAAGGTCAGATTACGGAGGCAGAAAGCATGGATGAAAAGAAAAAAACAGTTAGTCAGATCATTGATTATATTGAAGTCAATTTATCTGCGCCGGAAAGACTGAATGTGGAGGAGATCGCCCGGTATGCCGGTTACTCTAAATTTCATATTAACCGGATGTTTTCTGATGTCACAGGCTGTACCATCCACCGCTATATTAAGGAGCGCAGGCTCAGTGAAGCGGCTGGTAAGCTTATTATGGAAGAAGAATCCATTGCCAGAATCGCACAGGATGCATTGTATCAGTCCCAGCAGGCATTTACACTGGAGTTTAAAAAAGTATATGGCTGTACGCCAATGACATACAGAAAAGCAAGAATTAACAAAGAATTAAGGCGTAAAGAGGTAATAATGAACCTCTCCAAAGCCTGGAGGTGTGCGGCATGAATGTGGTTCCTTATGTGATTGAACAGACTGGATCAGGGGAACGAAGCTATGATCTGTTTTCCCGCCTGTTAAAGGACCGGATTATTTTTCTGGGAGAAGAGGTAAATGATGAATCTGCCAAGCTGATTATCGCTCAGCTTTTATTTCTGGAATCCCAGGATCCGGAGAAAGACATTTCCTTTTACATTAACAGCCCCGGCGGCTCCATAACCGCTGGACTGGGGATTTATGATACCATGAAGTACATCCGCTGTGATGTTTCCACCATCTGCCTTGGCTTTGCGGCCAGCTTTGGAGCGTTTCTTCTGGCTGGAGGAACAAAAGGAAAGCGGTTTGCCCTTCCAAATGCTGAAATTATGATTCATCAGCCCGGAGTATCCGGAGGAATCGGGGGAAAGGCAGCTGACATATGGATTTACTCAGAAAAGCTCCAAAAGGATAAGAGGCGGTTAAACCGGATACTGGGGGAAAATACCGGTCATTCTGAAGAAGAGATTGAACGGGATACGGACAGGGATCATTTTATGACAGCATCAGAAGCCAGGGATTATGGAATCATTGATGCTATTCTGGAAAAAAGAAAATAGGGAATGTTTAAGGGGTTAATCTGAAAAAAGGATTGAACCCCTTTTCATTTTTTGCTACAGTAGGACTTATGAAAGGAGGCGAAAGGAATGAAGGATCAAAAAGAGACAATTCTGGTGAGCGCCTGTCTTTTGGGTGTGAACTGCCGCTATGATGGCAATCATGGAGAAAATAAAGAGATTCTGGCACTGCTTGATGAGTATCATCTGGTTCCAGTCTGTCCGGAACAGCTGGGAGGAATGGAAACACCCAGGCCTGCGTCTGAGCGGAGAGGGGATAAAACAGTCATTAACCAGTCAGGCCAGGATGTCACCGCCTTTTTTGAAAAAGGTGCCAGTGAAACCTTAAAGCTTGCAAATATCTTTGGCTGCAAAAAGGCTGTTTTAAAGGAACGCAGTCCATCCTGCGGCAATGGAATGATCTATGACGGGACATTTACCGGAAATAAAATTCCTGGAAGCGGTGTCACCGCGGCTTTGCTTAAAGAGAACGGAATTGAAGTGATTGGAGAAAGCAAAATTCATTCTCTCATAACCGGAACGGACAATTAATTAGGTACAGTAAGGAGAATATCAGTATGAAAACAGAGATAACCAGACAACAGGCACTTAACTTACTCATAAAATATAATCAGGAGCCCTTTCATCTCCTTCACGGGCTGACCGTGGAAGGAGTGATGCGCTGGTATGCCAGGGAACTTGGCTACGGGGCAGAAGAAGATTTCTGGGGATTGGCAGGACTTCTCCATGATGTGGATTTTGAGCAGTTTCCAGAGGAACATTGTACAAAAGCACCGGAGCTTTTAAAAGAAATCGATGCAGAAGAGGAGCTGATTCATGCCGTATGCAGTCATGGCTATGGAATCTGCTCAGAGGTAAAACCGGAGCATGAGATGGAAAAGGTCCTTTTTGCCTCAGATGAACTGACTGGCTTAATAGGTGCAGCTGCCAGAATGCGTCCTTCCAAAAGTGTGATGGATATGGAAGTATCCAGCTTAAAGAAAAAGTATAAGGATAAAAAATTTGCAGCAGGCTGTTCCAGGGACATCATCGACACCGGTGCCGGATATCTGGGCTGGACGTTAGAAGAGCTGCTTGAAAAGACCATACTTGCCATGCGTTCCTGTGAGGAAAGCGTAAATCAGGAGGTGGAA
Source organism: Hungatella sp. (assembly GCA_009712635.1). Lineage (GTDB taxonomy): Bacteria > Bacillota > Clostridia > Lachnospirales > Lachnospiraceae > Lacrimispora. The sequence goes on from WASS01000005.1 coordinate 125,121, forward strand.
GCTTTGAAATCAAAATAAGACCGGTCACCATATTTAATTTCACAGATGTCTACAAAAGACAGGATTTTTACAGGAAGGTTCCATATGACTGGGTTGACTGTACGGATTTAACCGGTGTCCATGGTTTTTGCGACGGCGCTTCCTTAACGGAGATTGAGCGGCGGGCAAAAAGGGCAGGGGGCAGCTTCCGGTTCCTGGACTGCGGTAATTTTCATTATGTCAGTTACGTTCTGCAAAAAGATTACAAAGAGCCCTATGATCTGGTTGTATTTGACCATCATGCAGACCTTATGGCATCCAGTTTTGAGGGAATCCTTTCCTGCGGGAACTGGATCCGCCAGATACTGGAAGAGCAGAAGTTCTTAAAAAGGGTTATTTTAATTGGCGTGTCGGATGAACTGGCCTGTGCAGTCAGGGAAGATTTTAAAGACAGAGTGAAGATTTATACGGAATCGGAATTATCAGGAAAAGACTGGGTTTCGGATTTTGCCGGACAGCTTAAGGAGCCGGTGTATTTATCTGTGGATAAAGATGTATTTTCTTCCAGTGAACTGCTGACTGACTGGGATCAGGGAAGTATGACACTGGCGCAGCTTTCTAAGGCGTGGGACATCATCTGCAGAAAGAAACCAGTGCTGGCAGTTGATATCTGCGGGGAATATAACAGCATCAGCGGAGGAAACAGGCGGATAGAAGAATCGGATAGACGAAACAGCCTGGCAAATGAAAAGATCTTAAATATGTTTCTGGAAAAGAGAATTTATGCATGATGATGGAAATTTATACATATTTAGAGAAAACCACTTGACAGCTGGTGACAATTAAGATATTATTTCCGTTAAATATGTAGATATTAACCTGTATCAGAGGAGAAAGACGCCATGAAAAAAGTTGTGAAATTCGGAGGAAGCTCTTTAGCCAGCGCCATGCAGTTTGAAAAGGTTGGTAATATCATCCGCGCAGACAAGAGCAGAAAATATGTAGTTCCATCCGCGCCGGGAAAGCGTAATGACAAGGATGAAAAGGTAACAGATCTGCTGTATCAGTGTTACGATGCGGCGGAAGCGGGAAAAAGCTACAAAAGCATTCTGGAAAAAATCAAAGAGCGCTATATGGAAATTATCAGCGGACTTTCACTGAACATGAGTCTTGATGAGGAATTTAATGTGATTGAAAAGAATTTCTTAGAAAAGGCAGGCAGGGACTATGCTGCTTCAAGAGGTGAATATTTAAACAGTCTGATCATGGCTGAGTATCTGGGATTTGAGTTTATAGATGCCGCTGAGGTGATCTTTTTTGATGAAGATGGAAACTTTGAAGCAGATCTTACGGATCAGGTGCTTTCTGAACGTTTAGGCAAGGCTGAAACAGCAGTTATTCCTGGATTTTATGGCTCAAAGCACGATGGAACAATCAAGACTTTTTCAAGAGGCGGCTCCGATGTGACAGGTTCCGTAGTGGCGAAAGCAATTCATGCAGATATGTATGAAAACTGGACGGATGTTTCCGGTGTTCTGGTGGCAGATCCCAGAATCATTAAAGATCCGGAAGTCATTGAAACCATTACATACAGAGAATTAAGAGAGCTGGCGTATATGGGTGCCAGCGTACTCCATGAGGATGCAATCTTCCCTGTGAGGAAAGAGGGAATTCCCATTAATATCCGCAACACCAATAAGCCCGAGGACAAGGGCACTTTAATTGTGGAAAGCACCTGCAGACAGCCCCGCTATACCATTACGGGAATTGCAGGAAAGAAAGGCTTTTGTTCTATTAATATTGAAAAAGCCATGATGAATGCGGAAGTTGGTTTTGGGAGAAAAGTGCTGGAGGTATTTGAAAAATACGGAATCTCCTTTGAGCATATGCCTTCCGGAATCGATACCATGACAGTTTTCGTTCACCAGTCAGAGTTTGTGGAATTTGAGCAGTCTGTTATTGCCGGAATTCACAGAGCGGTAGAGCCTGATTTTGTGGAGATGGAATCCGATCTTGCACTGGTAGCCGTAGTAGGCAGAGGCATGAAGGCAACCAGAGGGACTGCCGGCAGGATTTTTTCCGCTCTCGCCCATTCCAGAGTCAATGTAAAAATGATTGATCAGGGCTCCAGTGAGTTAAATATCATAATTGGTGTAAGAAACAGTGATTTTGAAGAAGCGATTAAAGCGATTTACGATATCTTTATCACAACCGAAGTTTAAAGTACAAAATTAATATTCATGGCGGAAAGACAGGCATTTGCATGACGCAAAGTCTGTCTTTTTTCGCTTATATTTTGCAAAAAAAACTATTGGACAGGAAACAAATATGATACAATAATGATTAAAGCAGCTTATAGTTCAATTGCGAATCTTATCATGCGGAGGAAAAATATGCAATATCGTGATTTTGGAAAGACAGGAATAAAAGTTTCAGCACTCGGGTTCGGAGCCATGCGGCTTCCTCTTTCGGGAGAAAATCAGGTAGATGAGAAGAGGGCGGTGGCAATGATCCGTCATGCCATTGATCAGGGAGTCAACTACATTGACACTGCTTATCCCTATCATGAGGGGGAAAGCGAAAGGATCGTAGGGGAAGCGCTGCAGGAAGGCTACAGGGAGAAAACCTATCTGGCGACCAAATGCCCTGTATGGAAGCTTGAAAAAGAAGAAGATTTCGAAGAAGTGTTAGATGAGCAGTTAAGAAAGTTAAAAACAGATCATGTGGATTTTTATCTGCTCCATGCCTTAAGCAGAGACCGTTTTGAAGAAAAGATAAAAAAACTGAAACTTATTGAGAAGATGGAAAAAGCGAGAGCAGATGGAAAAATTAAGTATATTGGTTTTTCCTTCCATGACTCATATGATGTGTTTCAGGATATCCTAGATTATTATGATGGATGGGATTTCTGTCAGATTCAGTATAACTATGTGGATCTGACACATCAGGCAGGTTTAAAAGGACTGAAAGAGGCTGCTGGAAAAGGACTTGCTGTAGTCATTATGGAACCGTTATTAGGCGGAAGACTGGCGAATCCTGCACCTCATGTAAAAGAAGCGTTAGGCAATGAAAAATCCAGCGTGGAATATGCCCTTGACTTTTTATGGGATCAGCCGGAAGTCAGCCTGCTTTTAAGCGGTATGAGTGATGAACAACAGCTGGAAGATAATCTTTTGTATGCAGACAGAAGCCATATTGGAATGGTATCCGAAGAGGAACATGCCATGTACCAGAAAGCGAAGGAAATTTTCGATTCCATGGCACTGGTTGGCTGTACCGGCTGCCGTTACTGTGTACCCTGCCCCTTCGGACTGGAGATCCCTGAGATATTCTCCTATTATAATATGACGGCTGCCCACAAAGAGGATGAGGCCAAAGCAGGGTATGAGGCTCTTTCAATAAAAGCAGACAGCTGCAAAACCTGCCACAGATGTGAAAAGGAATGCCCGCAGATGATTAAAATCAGCCAGGTTATGCCAGAAGTTGCAAAGGTGTTTGAAAAGATACAGGCTTAACGGAAACCATTAAGGAGGGACTGTTTATGCTGGAGAAAATTGATTTATCAAAGAAAATTGATAAGGAAACTTACAAAAAGACAGAGAAAGAACAAAGTGAAAAGCTGGGGCTTTTGCAGCGCCAGTTAAAGGAAGCCGGGATTCCGGTTATGATCGTATTTGAGGGTATGGGCGCCTCAGGAAAAGGCACTCAGATCAATCACCTGATTCAGGCCCTTGATCCCAGAGGCTTTGATGTCTATGCCAATGATAAATCGACGGACGAAGAGCGTATGCGTCCCTTCCTGTGGCGTTTTTATACAAAACTGCCTGCCCAGGGAAGAATCGCTGTCTTTGACAGAAGCTGGTACCGTCAGGTAACCATGGAACGTTTTTCAGGAAAGCTATCTGATGAAGACCTGCCCGCAGCCTTTCATGACATACAATCCTTTGAGCGGCAGCTTACCGATGACGGAATGGTTATTATCAAGCTTTTCCTTTATACTTCCAGAGAAGAACAAAAGAAACGGTTTAAAAAGCTGGAAAGCTCAAAGGAAACCAGCTGGAGGGTAACAAAAGACGACTGGAAGAGGAATACGGAATATGACCGGTTCCTTAAGATCTGTGAAGAGATGCTTCAGAATACAGATATGGATTATGCCCCGTGGACCATAATCGAGGCAAACGATAAAGAGTATGCAGCAGCCAAAATCATGTCCTGTGTGGCAGACTGCCTTTCGGATGCCTTAAATAAAAAGAGCTTAAACGGAGTGCCAAAGGAAAAGGAAGTGCCAGTCCGTTCAGAAAGCTTTAAATCAGGTGTTCTGTCCGGAGTGGATTTAACCAAGTCCATTTCCAAGGAAGATTACAAAAAGGAAATAGACCGTCTGCAGAAAAAACTGGAATTTCTCCACAGCCAGATTTACCGCATGCGGATTCCGGTTGTGCTGGGGTTTGAAGGCTGGGATGCAGCAGGAAAAGGCGGAGCCATCAAACGGCTTACCAGCCACCTGGATCCAAGAGGTTATAAGGTATATCCCACTGCAGCCCCTAACGATATTGAACGGGTTCATCACTATCTCTGGCGTTTCTGGATCAATATGCCAAAAGCAGGCCATATCGCCATATTCGACCGCACCTGGTACGGGAGAGTGCTTGTAGAGAGGGTAGAGGGATTTTCCAGGGAAAGCCAGTGGAAGCAGGCTTATCAGGAAATCAATGAGATGGAAAGCCACCTGGCTAATGCAGGTGCCGTCGTCCTGAAATTCTGGCTTCACATCGATAAAGATGAACAGGAAAAACGCTTTAAAGAACGGCAGGAAGATCCCTTAAAGCAGTGGAAGATTACAGAAGAAGACTGGAGAAACAGAGAAAAATGGGATCAGTATGAATCAGCAGTCAATGAGATGCTGGTTCGCACCTCCACAACCTATGCGCCATGGGTGGTAGTGGAAGGAAACTGCAAGTATTATGCAAGGGTAAAGATCTTAAAAACTGTGGTGGAAGCGCTGGAAAACAAGATAAAAGAAGTGAATAATCGTCCCTGACCACTTGTGTTTTCCTCTTTTTTCGTGTAAAGTAGGAGGAAGTGAACAAAGGCAGGAGGATAGGGCATGAATACGGTTTTAATCGTGGGCGGGGGCGCTGCAGGGATGCTGGCTGGAATAGCAGCAGCCATGAAGGGCAGTACCGTCCACATTTTTGAGAAAAACGAGAAGCTTGGTAAAAAAGTATATATTACGGGAAAAGGACGGTGCAATGTAACCAATGCCTGTGATACGGAGGAGCTGTTCGGGAACGTAGTCACCAATTCCAAATTCCTTTACAGCAGCTTTTACGGTTTTACCAATTTCGATATGATGGAACTTTTAGAGACCCTTGGCTGCCAGTTAAAGACGGAACGGGGAAACCGGGTGTTTCCGGCTTCGGATAAGGCTTCCGATGTAATTAAGGCCCTGAATAACAGGCTTTTGGAACTGGGTGTCACGATTCATTACCGGAAAAAGGCAGAAAAACTGATAATTGAAAACGGTGCTGTGAAAGGAATTGTTGTCAGTGACAGTACCGGAAAGAAATCTTTCTATGGAAACAGCGTAATCATTGCCTGCGGAGGTTATTCCTATCAGACTACCGGTTCCACGGGAGACGGCTATGATCTGGCGAAAGAAGCAGGCCACACCGTAACTACATTATCTCCGGCACTGGTTCCTTTCGTTGTGGAAGAACCCATGATTAAGGAACTGCAGGGTCTTTCTCTTAGAAACGTAGAAGCGACGGTGATGAAAGGCAGCAAGGTTATTTACAGGGAATTCGGAGAGATGCTTTTTACCCACTACGGAGTCAGCGGCCCGGTTCTTTTAAGTGCCAGCAGCTATGCTGCAAAGGAACTGAAGAAAGGTCCTCTTACCCTTTCCATTGATTTAAAGCCTGCTTTGACGGAAGAACAGCTGGATGCCAGAATTTTAAGAGATTTCGAGGAATCCATGAATAAGCAGTTTAAAAATGCTCTGGGCAATCTATATCCTGCCAAGCTGATTCCTGTTATCATTGATGCAAGCGGAATTTCTCCTGAGAAGAAGGTTAATGAGATTACAAGAGAAGAACGTCAGGCACTGATTCGCGTAACCAAGTCATTTACCATGACTCTCACTGCACTGAGAGGATACAATGAGGCCATTATCACCCAGGGAGGTATTTCTGTAAAAGAGGTAAATCCCTCCACTCTGGAGTCTAAACTTGTAAACGGCCTGTATTTTGCAGGAGAGGTGCTGGATTTAGACGCGGTGACCGGGGGCTTTAATCTTCAGATTGCCTGGTCTACCGGCTGGGCAGCAGGAAGTGCGGCAGGAGAGGAGAAGGACGAAAGATGACAAAGGTTTATAATATCGCAATTGACGGACCGGCTGGAGCAGGAAAAAGCACCATTGCCCGTGCAACAGCCAGTAAACTTAATTTTGTATATGTAGATACGGGAGCCATGTACCGTGCCATGGCACTGCATTTTTTAAGAAAAGGGATATCTCCCCAGGATGAGGCGGCGATTTCAGAAGCTGTTAAGACTGCAGATGTAACCCTGGCCTATGATAATGGCGTGCAGCAGGTGATTTTAAACGGAGAGAATGTATCAGGACTGATCCGTTCTGAGGAAGTGGGAGCCATGGCTTCTGCCACTTCCGTACACTTATCTGTGAGAGAAAAACTGGTAGAGCTGCAAAAAGGTCTTGCAGCCCGGGAGAATGTCATTATGGATGGAAGAGATATCGGCACCTGCGTTCTTCCTGATGCCGATCTTAAGATCTATTTAACCGCCAGCAGCCGGGTCCGGGCTGAAAGAAGGTACTTGGAATTAAAGGAAAAAGGGCAGGACTGCAGCCTGGAAGAAATTGAAACAGATATTATCAAACGGGACCACCAGGATATGAACCGGGAACATTCTCCTCTGAAGCAGGCAGAGGATGCGGTGCTTTTAGATTCTTCTGAGATGAGTGCCAGAGAGGTAATAGAACGGATTTTAATGCTGTTTGAGGAACGAAAACTGGAAGAGAGGAGCTAATGTATGGAAGTTGTTGTGGCAAAATCCGCCGGATTCTGCTTTGGTGTGAAACGTGCCGTTGATCAGGTATATGAACAGCTGAAACGAAACGATAAGCCAATTTATACGTATGGTCCCATCATCCACAATGAAGAGGTTGTAAAAGATTTAGAGGAAAAGGGCGTAAAAGTAATTGAAAGTGAAGAAGAACTGAAACAGATTCACGACGCCGTTGTGGTAATCCGTTCCCATGGAGCCGGAAAACGGGTTTATGATATCATGGAAGAGAACGGAATTGAGATCATTGATGCAACCTGTCCTTATGTGAGAAAGATTCACAAAATTGCACAGGAGCAGAATAAAGAGGGCAGACGCCTGATCATAATTGGTAATGATTCACACCCGGAAGTAGAAGGTATTAAAGGCTGGGGAAATGACAATACTTTAGTGGTGGAAACACCCGAGCAAGTGGAAACTTTGCCGCTCACAGAAGGAGAGAGGCTGTGTATTGTATCACAGACGACATTTAATTACAAGAAATTTCAAGATTTAGTTGAAAAAATTTCTGAAACGCGGTATGATATACTTGTTTTAAATACGATTTGCAATGCAACACAGGAAAGACAGGTGGAAGCAAAGCGGATAGCTTCAGAAGTGGATGCCATGATAGTCATTGGCGGAAAAAGCAGTTCCAATACCCAGAAGCTGTACGAGATATGCCGAAGGGAATGTAAGAATACTTACTATATCCAGACACTAGGTGATTTAGATCCTGATTGTGTAAATTCTGTGCGCAGCGTAGGTATTACAGCCGGGGCTTCAACCCCGAATCATATTATCGAGGAGGTTCATACTAATGTCAGAGTTAAGTTTTGAACAAATGTTAGAGGAATCATTGAAAACCATACGTACAGGAGAGATCGTCACTGGTAAAGTCATCGACGTAAAAGAAGATGAAATCGTCTTGAATATAGGGTACAAGTCTGACGGCATCATCCCGCGTAGCGAGTACACGGATGACCAGAATTTAAATCTTACAACTGTTGTTCAGGTTGGCGAAGAGATGGAAGCCAAAGTCACTAAGGTTAATGACGGTGAGGGTCAGGTTGCTTTATCCTATAAGCGATTAGCAGCAGACAGAGGCAACAAGAAGTTAGAAGAAGCATTTGAAAACCACGAAGTACTTACCGCAAAAGTTGCACAGGTGCTTGACGGTGGTTTAAGCGTGGTTGTAGAAGGCGCAAGAGTATTCATTCCTGCAAGCCTGGTATCCGATACTTATGAGAAGGATTTAACCAAGTATGCAGATAAGGAAATCGAATTCATCATTACTGAATTCAATCCAAAGAGAAGAAGAATTATCGGTGACAGAAAGCAGATTATGGTTGCTAAGAGAGCCGAGCTTCAGAAAGAATTATTTGATAAGATCCATGCAGGCGATGTTGTTGAAGGTACAATCAAGAACGTAACCGATTTCGGTGCATTTATTGACCTTGGCGGAGCCGATGGTTTACTTCATATATCAGAGATGAGCTGGGGCAGAGTAGAAAGCCCGAAAAAAGCATTCAAAGCTGGTGAGAAAGTAAAAGTTTTAATCAAAGATATCAACGGCGACAAGATTGCTCTCAGCTTAAAATTCCCGGAGACAAACCCATGGAAAGATGCATCTGAAAAGTATGCAGTGGGCAATGTAGTAAACGGTAAAGTAGCACGTATGACTGATTTCGGCGCATTTGTTGAGCTGGAGCCAGGCGTTGATGCTCTGCTTCATGTATCTCAGATTTCCAGAGAGCATGTGGAGAAACCTGCAGATGTTCTGGCAATTGGACAGGAAATCGAAGCAAAGGTAGTTGATTTTAACGAAGACGACAAGAAGATCAGCTTAAGCATCAAAGCACTTCAGGGTCAGGACGAAGCAGCTGCAGAAGATGCACCTGTATATTCTGACGAAGTTTAAGCATAATAAAGAATGAGCAGATGGGAAGTGGAGAAATCCGCTTCCTTTTTTCGTACAAAAAATATTATGTAATGGCAAGGAGAGGCAGATTTCATGAAAAAAGTATTTTTCACAATCCTATCAGCGATGATAATTATGACACTGGCGTTTACCGGCTGTAAAAGTAAAACAGATCCGAAACCGGAAGAAGAGCAGACCCAGGCTAAGCCCGCCAGTGGGACGGGAAAGGCCTCTGCAGGGGAAGCAAACCATATACGCCTGGAAGATGATTATTATGACTTTGTAAACGGGGAGATGCTTAATAATACCAGCATTCCAGGAGATGCAAGTGGCTGGAGCCAGTTTTACAAGCTGGATAGAGAGGCTTATGAAATTCTAAATGAAGTGCTCCGTGAATCTGTGAATAACAGGAAAAATGAAAAAGATGGATCTCTGGAACAGAAAATTGCCGATCTCTATCTGACAGCTATGGATATGGAGGGGAGAAGGACTGCCGGATTTGGGGGACTTGCTGTTTATATGGACGGGATCAGCCGTGCCTCCACCATTGAGGAATATTTAGAACAGGCAGGAAAAATATACAATGATCTGGGAGTGAGCAGCATTATTCTGCCCCAGTGGTCTGAGGATATGAGTAATTCTACCCGCTATGCCCTGTATTTTGACGGCGCAGATCTTGGACCTGGAAAAGAAACCTTAGAGGATACTGACCAGGAAGAACTGATGAACCATTACCGCAATTATATATCCCAGATTATGGAATATACAGGAATGAAAAAAGAAGAAGCGGACCAGGCGGCAGATGGCATTTTAAAATTGCAGAAGGATCTGGCCGGTAGTGCTCTTCCTCTTAGCAAACAGGGAGACCCTGAGGTTATATATAATCCGTATACCGGTGAAGAATTAAAGAAACTGTTTCCAGATGGAACCATGGAGACCTTTTTGAAAGCAGCAGATTTAAATGAACAGGATCAATACATTGTGGTTCAGGTAGATCAGATGAAAAAAATCGGTGGATATTTAAATCAGGAATCGCTTCCTCTTTTAAAACAGTATACGTTATTTTGTCTGGTAAATGATTTTGCCCCCAGTCTGACACCCGAGATCCGAGATACCAATCTGGAATGGAATAATTTAAGAAAAGGAATCAAAGAAAGAAAAACAGACGAAAAACTGGCAAGTGAATTGACACAGAACACCCTGGGATTTGAATTCGGAAAGCTTTATGTTGAGAAATGCTTTTCCAAGTCTGATAAAAAGGACATTGAATCCATGATCCGTCAGATTCTTGCCTCTTATAAAAAGCAGATTGAAAATCTTACCTGGATGAGTGATGAAACCAAGGCTTCTGCCATAAAAAAGCTGGAGCATATGAATCTGAAGGTGGGGTATCCGGATAAATGGCCCAATGATTATAAGAATGCCAAGGTGCTTTCAGCAGAAGAGGGCGGGAACTTAATTGATAATATGCTGTCTCTCCTGAAAGCACAGAATGAGGTGAATAAAAAGAAATATAAGGAACCTGTGGACAAAGGGGAGTGGGGCATGACTCCCCAGACTGTAAACGCATATTACAACCCAACTGCCAATGAGATTGTGTTTCCTGCCGCGATCCTCCAACCCCCGTTTTATGATCCCAAAGCAGACTTCGCATCCAATTTAGGCGGAATCGGAATGGTAATGGCTCATGAGGTGAGCCATGCATTTGATTCTTCCGGTTCCCTTTACGATGAAAATGGAAATTATCATGTATGGTGGACAAAGGAAGACCGGGAAAAATTTGATGAGCTGGCCAGACAGGTGGAAGAATATTACAGCGGAATGGATGGATTTCAGGGGAGAAAAGTAAATGGCGCCCAGACATTGAATGAAAATATCGCAGATCTTGGTTCCATGGCATGCATTACGGCGATTGCAGGTGAAAAGGGCAGTGATTTAAATTTATTGTTCCGCCAGTATGCAACAATCTGGGCGTCCAAGTATACTCCGGAAGCGATGATTGACCGTCTTAATACGGATTCCCATTCTCCGGCTAAAGTCAGAGTCAATGGAGTGCTTAGCGCCACAGATGCATTTTACAAGGCTTATCCGGACATAAAAGAAGGAGATGCCATGTATGTGGCTCCTGATAAAAGAGTGAAAATCTGGTAAAAACAAGATAGAAAGGCTGCGGCAGCAGGTTTTATATGCCGCAGCTTTTTATAGTGATTTATGTATGCGAAAAAATACATTTTGATAATGAGAAAATTTTTCAATAAAAATATTGACAACTGACGAAAGTTAGAATATACTAACTGATGAGAAATGGGAATGATTATCAATAATAAAATGAAAGAAGATGATGAATGATGCCTTTAACAATGGTGAAAGCAGGAGAGCCTAACGTAATTCGTAAAATCGGCGGCAAAGAAGAAACAAGACGTTTTCTGGAAAACCTGGGTTTTGTTACCGGCGGAATTGTGACTGTTGTTTCTGAAATAAGCGGAAACATGATCGTTAATGTAAAAGATTCCAGAGTTGCCATAGGAAAAGATATGGCAAATAAAATCATGGTGGGATAGAAAAGGAGAAAAGACGATGACATTAAAGGAAATTCCATGCGGTAAAACTGTCAAGGTAACCAAGCTAAGCGGAGAAGGTCCTGTTAAAAGAAGAATTATGGATATGGGAATCACAAAAGGTGTTGATATTTTTGTGAGGAAAGTAGCTCCTCTTGGAGATCCGGTGGAAGTAACAGTCAGAGGGTATGAGCTGTCTTTACGAAAAGCAGATGCAGAAATGATCATTGTGGAGTAATTTTTTTACATATTAGTTAGGTGAGACTAATACCAGACAAATCAATTGCTGACAGGCAGAAAGAGGTAGAGTATGTCAATAAAAATTGCATTAGCAGGTAATCCCAACTGCGGAAAGACGACGTTGTTTAATGCATTGACTGGATCAAATCAGTTTGTGGGGAACTGGCCAGGCGTTACCGTAGAGAAAAAAGAAGGAAAGCTAAAAGGTCATAAAGATGTCATTATCATGGATCTTCCAGGTATCTATTCCCTCTCTCCTTACACACTGGAAGAAGTGGTAGCGAGAAATTATCTGATCGGAGAACGTCCTGATGCGATTTTGAATATCGTAGACGGTACCAACATAGAACGTAATTTATATTTATCCACCCAGCTTATGGAACTTGGAATTCCGGTTATCATGGCAGTTAACATGATGGATATCGTGGAAAAGAGCGGGGATAAAATTCATATAAATAAATTAAGCGAAAAGCTTGGCTGTGAGGTTGTGGAGATTTCTGCACTGAAGGGAACTGGAATCCAGAAGGCTGCTGAAAAAGCAGTGGCGATTGCAAACCAGAAAAACAACAGACCGCCAGTACATAAATTTGCAGCTGAAGTGGAGTCAGTTCTGGATTCCATCGAAGACAAACTTGGAAATGATGTTCCCGAGGAACAGAGACGTTTCTTTGCAATTAAGCTTCTGGAAAAGGATGAAAAGATCCAGTCTCAGATGAAGCGTGTACCTGATGTAACGGAAGAGATCACAAGGATTGAACGGGAACTGGATGACGATACAGAGAGTATTATTACTAATGAGCGTTATGTATATATCTCTTCTATCATCGATCAGTGTTTAACAAGAAGCATGAAAAATAAACTTACGATTTCCGATAAAATCGACCGGATCGTTACTAACCGGTTTCTGGCACTGCCCATCTTTGCAGCCGTGATGTTTATTGTCTATTATGCTTCTGTTACAACAGTGGGTTCCTGGGCAACTGATTGGGTGAATGACAGTCTTTTCGGTGACGAGATGAATCTTTTCGGTCTTCAGCTTCCTGGCATACCAGTCATTGCTGAGAGCTTTTTAACTGCAATTGGCTGTGCAGACTGGCTCCAGGGTCTGTTAGTAAACGGAATTATTGCAGGTGTGGGTGCAGTTCTTGGTTTTGTACCTCAGATGCTGGTACTTTTTATCTTCCTTGCATTTTTGGAGAGCTGCGGTTATATGGCTCGCGTTGCGTTTATTATGGACCGCGTATTCCGTAAATTCGGTCTTTCCGGTAAGTCTTTTATTCCCATGCTGATCGGCAGTGGCTGCGGCGTACCTGGTATTATGGCATCACGTACGATTGAAAATGATCGTGACCGTAAGATGACAATTATGACAACAACCTTTATTCCCTGTGGAGCCAAGCTTCCAATTATTGCACTGATTGCAGGCGCACTTTTTGATGGAGCTTCCTGGGTTGCACCAAGTGCATATTTCGTAGGAATTGCAGCAATTATCTGTTCCGGTATTATTTTAAAAAAGACTAAAATGTTTGCTGGTGATCCGGCGCCTTTCGTTATGGAGCTCCCCGCTTACCATATGCCAACAGTTGTAAATGTTTTAAGAAGTATGTGGGAACGCGGCTGGTCCTTTATAAAGAAAGCGGGAACAATCATTTTATTATCTACTATCGTTGTATGGTTTGCTTCCTATTTTGGCTGGGTAGACGGTCAGTTCAGAATGCTGGAAGCAATGGAACTTGACCACAGCATCCTGGCTAAGCTGGGAAGTACAATCAGCTGGCTCTTCATTCCTCTTGGCTGGGGAAACTGGAAATCTGCAGTAGCAGCCATCACAGGACTGGTAGCAAAAGAAAACGTAGTTGGAACCTTTGGTATTCTCTACGGCTTTGCTGAAGTTGCAGAAGATGGTTCTGAGATCTGGGGTACTCTTGCAGGCAGTATGACAGCAGTTGCTGCATATTCTTTCCTTGTATTTAACCTTCTCTGCGCACCTTGCTTTGCAGCAATGGGAGCGATCAAACGTGAGATGAATAACACCAGATGGTTTTGGTTTGCAGTTGGATATCAGACACTTCTGGCATATATAGTAGCGCTTTGTGTCTATCAGGTAGGAACTTTAATCACCACAGGATCCTTTGGATTCTTTACAGTAGTGGCTTTTGCGCTGATTGCAAGCTTTATCTATCTGCTTGTCAGACCTGAAAAAGCAAAAAGTGAATCGAAAGTAAAATTATCAAGTATCGCCGGAGCAAAATAATCCGGTAATCATATGAGCCTGCATGGTTTATGCAGGCTCAAGATATCAGGAGGTATCATATGGGAACATTAGCAGTATCAGCAGTTGTCATCGGAGTGGTGGCACTGATTATCAAAAGCATGATTCGGGATAAGAAAAACGGAAAATCCATTCAGTGCGGCGGACAGTGCAAGGACTGTGGCGGACATTGCCACTAAGAGACTGGTATCTGTTTTTCGAACTATATTATACGTCTTAATGGAGGTACCAAAATGGAAATGCACACAAACACGATTGAAAAAAGAAAAGTAGCTGATTCCAGAAGTTATCATAGAACCAGGATGCAGAAGGATCTTATTATTGAACGGTTAAAGGGTAAGGGGTGCAGAATTACAAAGCAGCGCCTCACACTTTTAGATATTATTCTGGAACATGAATGTTCCAGCTGCAAAGAAATCTATTACAAAGCTTCCAGGGTGGATGAGAGCATTGGAGCTGCTACTGTCTATCGTATGGTTAATGTTTTAGAGGAAATCGGAGCCATCAGCAGGAAGAACATGTATAAAATTGCTTACTCTGATACCTGCTCCATGGAAGATGCCTGCACGGTAGTGCTTGATGATGAAACGACTTATCATCTCTCTGCAAAAAACTGGAATTCTGTTGTGCGGGCAGGTTTAACCGCTTGCGGATATCTGGAAGATCAGAAGATTGCATCAATTTCGATTAAACCTTGCGGATGTGAGAATGCCGGTTGCTATTAATTACAAGTTAGCTATTGCTAACCAGTAAGGCAGGTAAAAAAGAGCATGAAAAATGAATCAGGATTTGAGTTATGCAGGAACGGCATTGATTATCATGAAATTATTGAATGCATCGTCAGCGCATTAGATGCCAAAGATCCCTATACGGCGGGGCATTCTCAAAGGGTCAGCGATATGGCGCTGGCCCTTTCCGGGTTTTTAAAGCTTGACAGAGAAGAGACAGAGCGGATTCATATTGCCGCTCATCTTCATGATATTGGTAAAATCGGAGTTCCTGATGCAGTATTAAACAAACCGGACAGACTTTCTCCGGACGAATGGACTGCCATGAAAAAACACCCGCAGACCGGTGCCCAGATATTAAGTAAATCCCGTCATTTGAATGAGTTAAAAGACATTGTTCTTCACCACCATGAACGATATGATGGAAACGGTTATCCTTACGGACTGAGGGGAGATGAAATTCCTGTTGGTTCCAGGATTATCTCAATCTGCGATTCCATCGATGCCATGACCTCCGACAGGGGATACAGGGATGCATATTCACTGAAGTATTGTTATGAAGAAATAAAGAGAAATCTGGGCATTCTATACGATCCCCAGATCGGAGCTGTTGCATTGGAACATTGGGCTGATTTGACGAAATATGTGGCGGAATGATTTGTGGATTTTGATACTTGTTATTCTGATAAAATCGTGCTAACCTAGGAGGAAGTGGGATATTTTTCCATAATAACTAATCAGCAAAGGATTTGAATGAATGAGCAGGAGACAGAGTCATGCAGGTACCGTAAGGATAATTGCTTTTCTGACAGCGGTTTTTATGCTGGCAGGAAGTGTGGTTGCACTGGCAGATGATGCTTCTAAGTTTGTGCCCGGAACAAAGATCAACGGAGTTTTGGTGGGAGGTATGACTGTAGAGGAGGCAAAGGTACAGATTGAAGGCTTTTATGGAAGAGAGTATCAGCTTACCATAAAGGCAAAAGGAGGAGCCTCTGAAGTAATTAAGGGATCAGATATCCAGTATCAGGTGGTGATTACCGATGGACTTCAGAATATACTGGCGCAACAAAATAGTAACGGACGTGTGGCAGGTCCTGATATCGACAACAGCAGTGTCCTTAAAAGTACGGTGACCTACCAGGAAGAGAAGCTGAAAGAACGGCTGGATTCTCTTGCCTGTGTCAGCAACAAGGATATTGTGGTTACTCAGAATGCAAGAATCTCCGCCTGGCAGGAGGGACAGCCCTTCACTGTGATTGCTGAGGTACAGGGGAACAGTGTTAACAGAGGGAAACTTGATGAGGCGGTGAAAGCTGCGTTAACTCAGGAGAACAGGCAGATCAGTCTGGAAGAGAAAAACTGTTATGATACGGTGACCGTAACATCCACGGATTCAGAGCTGGTAGCAAGATGCGCTGCCTTAAATCAGATCAGGGATATGAAAGTCACATATCTATTTGGCAGTCAGTCAGAAGTACTGACCGGAGAACAGCTTTGTACCTGGATTGATGGTGCAGATCAGACAGGAATCCATATAAACGGAACAAAAGCTGCGGAGTACATTCAGTCACTGGCCGGCAAATATGATACGGCCGGAAAAGCCAGAGCCTTTAAAGCAACCGATGGAAGAGATCTTTCTCTTTCCGGTGCATATGGATGGCGAATGAATCAGGAAGCGGAGACACAGGCTCTTATGGCCATTATTAAAACAGGCCAGAGCCAGGAGCGGACTCCCCAGTATAGTCTGGCAGCAGCTGACCGTAATGTGGACTGGGGCAGTACTTATGTGGAAGCAGATATGGCAGCCCAGCATGTATACCTGTATCAGAATGGTAGTATTGTATGGGATTCTCCCTGTGTAACAGGGAATGTGTCAAAGAAGCTTACCACACCGGAAGGCATCTATACGCTTGCTTATAAGCAGACAGACCGGGTACTTCGGGGAGATAAAAAACCGGATGGAACTTACGAATATGAGAGTCATGTGGATTACTGGATGCCTTTTAACGGAGGAATTGGTTTTCATGATGCCAGCTGGAGAAGTAAATTCGGAGGAACCATTTACCAGACAGGTGGAAGTCATGGCTGCATTAACCTTCCGCCCCAAAAGGCAAAGGCCCTTTACGGTTTAATCAATACGGGAATCCCTGTTATTTGCCATTATTAATAAAAAAGCTGTCTTACAGCCTGGTAAATGGGCGGATAAGACGGCTTTTTTTCATGCAATTACTCATCAGGGTTACAGAATACGATAATCTTCTGGGGGGTCACTTCTACTGAAGGATTCATGGAATCAGACATGTACAGAATAAAAAGATAGTGATCTCCAGGATTATAAGTAAAATTTTGTCCATTGACCAGAAGAACCTGAGTACTTCCATCCGACGGAATGTTTAGTTTCATTGTCTGATCCACGCTTAGCAGATCTTCATCAAAATAATTCAGTGCGGCCCGGTAGCCGAAGCTGTTTTGTGCCAGAACAACAGCCTGGTACTGGGGAGGATAGATCAAAGGAACCGGAATACTGGTGTCATATATGCCGATAATGGGCTCACCCTGACCAAACGTGTGTTGTTCCAAAACAAAGGTTCGGGGAGAAACAACAAAATTAATCTGCCCCATGGTTTGAGTATTGACAGAAATAATCAGGGAGCAGCTGTGGTCAGATACCGTGGTGTAAAAAGGAGTAACGGAACCGACAATTCCGTATACGGTTGAATAATTAGCCATAAATTGGTTCTTTCCGATTGTTCTTACCCATATCTTATGAAAGGCAGGAAGTCAATATGAATTTTCTGGAGATGTCAGGTCAAATCGTAATAAAAAAGTCAAGAAATATACCATAAATATTTAGACATATTTCGTTGATTTACGATATAATAATACCTGAATAAAAAGGCTAGTAAAGAGGTAGGAAATAAATGGAAAAGCAAATGCCCCACAGCAGGAAGAAAAAGTCATTGGGAATCGGGGGTCTGGCTGTAATCGGAGGCGGGTCCGTTGCCGTAGTCGCATTAATTGCGGCACTTACATATTTACAGATGGGCAGACAGTACAAAGAGGTGTTTTTCCCCAACACAATTATTAACGGTATGGATGCATCCAAAAAATCCATTGATGAGGTTAAGAAGATGGTAGCAGCCGGTATTGACGGTTACCAGATTACAATTAAGGAACGGGGGGATAATACCGAGACCATAAAAGGTACTGATATCGGTATGGAAGCGGTTTTTGACGGAAGCGTCGAAAAACTTCTGGAAGAGCAGAATCCTCTGAAATGGGGAGAACATAATAGCAAATTTCAAAATTTTGATATAGGAACTCTGGTAAAATACAATCAGGAGCAGTTTGATGAGGTAGTTTCAAAGCTGGCCTGTTTTGAGGAAGATAAGATAAAAGAACCCCAGGATGCCACTATTTCTCAGTATGAGTCTGGGAAAGGATATCATATTGTTGCTGCAGCAGATGGAAACCGCCCGGATCCGGAGAAGGTAAAATCACTGATTGCAGCAGCTGTTTCGGACTTTAAGACAGAAGTGTCCTTAGAGGATGGTGATGTTTATGCAAAACCAAAGATTACGGCAGATAATCCGGATTTAATCAATCAGGTTCAGACCTTAAACCGATATACCAACGTAAAGGTAACCTATAAATTTGGAGATAAGAGAGAAGTATTAAACGGTGATACTATTTCCAAATGGGTGGGAATCGGGGAAGACGGAAAAGCATATTTAAGCAGTTCTGAAGTAACTGCCTATGTAAAAGGTCTGGCATCCAAGTATGATACTGTATCAAAGGCAAAGACTCTTAATACTTCTTACGGAAAACCGGTAAAAATAACCGGAGGAAGCTATGGCTGGAAGATGAATCAGAGTGCGGAAGCCGATGCGCTGGCAGAAATTATCCGATCCGGAGAAAGTCAGGAAAGGGTGCCCGCCTTTAAACAGGAGGCGGCAAGCTACGGAGAGAATGATTATGGGAATACGTATGTAGAAGTAAATCTTACCGCACAGCATTTATATTTTTATAAAGATGGCAAACTGGTACTCGATACAGATTTTGTATCAGGCAATGAATCCAAAGGCTGGTCAACACCGGCTGGCGTTTACTCCCTTACATATAAGCAGAAAGATGCAACTTTAAAAGGAGAGGATTACAGAACTCCGGTTGCTTACTGGATGCCATTTAACGGTAATATCGGGTTTCATGATGCAACCTGGCGAAAGCAGTTTGGAGGCAGTATTTACAAAACAAGTGGTTCCCATGGATGTGTAAACCTTCCCCCGGCAATGGCCAAAACTCTCTTTGAGAATATTCCGTCTAAAGTACCGGTGCTTTGCTACAACTTACCTGGTACAGAAACAAAGACAACTTCTAATGGGACAACAAAGACTGAAACCGCCGGAACTACACCGACAACAACTCCAACAACGGCAGCACCTACCCCGGCAGCAACAGCTGCTACAACGGCGGCGCCTACTACACCAGCACCTACCACAGCTGCACCTACCACACCAGCGGTAACCACTCCTGCCACTCAGGAATCACCTGTTACAAACAATCCACAGCAGGAAGTGGGACCAGGTGTTTCCAATTCCACAGGAAAGAAGAAAACAGGTCCGGGCGTTAAATAAGGAGATGATTGATCGATGCTAAAGAAAGAAACCTTTGTTCCAATCCAGTTTTTTAAAAAAGAGGCATATACGGGAAGCATGAATGGGATGCGGTATCGGATTAAAAAGGAAGAAGAAGGACTTGAAGTCACCGTTTACCCCCAGCCATACTGTTATGAAGCGACTGCCGATGAAAAAAAGACGAAAGCAGTATTCCCTTTTTCAGAAGAAGGAAGGCAGCAGGCACTGGAATGGATTAATCAGCAGTTTATTGAGAAACAGGATCTGTGGGCTGCTGCAGAGAGAAAATAAACAAAGTTATAGAAGCATAGAAAAGAGAGCTGTCTTGTCACCTGACAATTGGTTGACAAGGCAGCTTCTTTGTGTTAAATTCAGAGAATAGAAAAGGAAGGAGATGGTAGTTTTGACAGAAATTATGCCCCATATCAGGCTGTCAGAAAGTCAGGCAGCTCCCTATGCTCTGCTGCCGGGAGATCCTGCCCGATTAGACCGGATTGCTTCCCACCTTACAGATGTGGAACAGCTTGCTTACAACAGGGAATACCGAAGCCTAAAAGGGTTCTATCATGGAGTACCTGTAATGGCGGTTTCTACCGGAATCGGAGGAGCCTCTGCTGCAATTGCTGTAGAAGAGCTCTCCAGAATCGGGGTACGTGGAATGATCCGGATCGGCAGCTGCGGAGCTCTTAAGAAAGGAATCCGCCTTGGAGATTTAATTCTGGTAAACGGAGCTGTCAGAGATGATGGTGCATCTTCGTCTTACGTGGATTCCAAGTATCCTGCAATTCCGGATACAGGTCTTTTGATCGCCTGTATGGAGAGTGCAAAGGCACTGGGGGCAACGGCTCATGTGGGAATTGCCAGAAGTCATGACAGCTTCTACATTGATGAGGAAGAAAAAATCTGCGCTTACTGGTCGGGAAAAGGCGTTCTCGGATCAGACATGGAAACGGCAGCCGTATTTGTAACCGGGGGCTTACGAGGAGTAAAGACAGCCTCCATACTGAATACGGTGGTGGAATTTGAGGAGGAGCTGACGGAACAGATTAACAGCTATACCGACGGTGAATCTGCTATGATGAGAGGGGAACAGATGGAGATCCTGACTGCGCTGGAAGCGTTTGTTCGAATGGATCAATCAGAATCATAAACGGAGGATTGAAGATGAATCATTTATTTAAAACCAGGTTAAACGCGGCAACTTTTGTACTGATACCTGCTTGTATCGGAATCAATTATTTAGGAAAACTATTTGCATCTGTTTTAAAGCTCCCCCTGTGGCTGGATTCCATCGGCACCTGTATCGGCGGTGTGCTGGGAGGTCCCATAATCGGAGCTGTCTGCGGGGCAGCCAACAATCTGATTTTTGGCTTTACCACCGGTGATTCCATTACTTTGATCTATGCACTCACCAGTCTTGGAATCGGAGCTGCGGTGGGTATTATGGCAAGGCTGGGGCATATGGGAAAGCTTTCGGGAGCAATTCTTACAGCAGTGGCTGCAGGACTGACAGCAGTTGTTATCTCCACTCCTTTAAATGTAATTTTCTGGGGCGGAGCAACCGGCAACGTATGGGGAGATCTTTTATTTGGCTGGTCCCAGTCGGCCGGACTGCCTGTATTTTTAGGATCATTTCTAGATGAACTGGTTGTAGATGTGCCGGACAAGTTGATTACAGTCCTCATTGTCTTTGCGATTATGAAAGGACTGCCTAAAAAACTCACCTCTCTTTACGATGTGAATGATGAAGTAGAAATTCTGGATTAAGAAAGGTTTTATTCCTATGAAAAGCATCAGTCTCTACGTAGATAAGGACAGCTATTTAACCAGACTTCACCCTTTTGCCAAGATGGTATATATTCTGGCGGCCATCAGCGTGCCTCTCATTGGAGGCGCGCTGTGGATGTACGGGCTGTTTCTGGCGATCAGTCTGATCCTTTTGATCAGCGGAGGAATCCTTAAAAAGGTTTTTCCGCTGATTGCATTTTCATTTACCATACTCATTACTATTTTTTTGATCCATGGCCTGTTTAACAAAGAGAATGAAACCATCCTGTTTCGAGTGGGAGCCCTGGCATTTTACCGGGAAGGTCTTCTTTATGCATGCCGGATCGGTTTGAATATTTTAAATATGCTTCTGGCTTTTGCTGCGTTTGTTCTGACAACCAGACCCGCAGATCTGGTAGACGATCTGGAACAAGTGGGTTTTTCTCCCAGATTCGGATATATGATCACCTCTGTTTTTCAAATCATTCCTCAGATGATGGGAACCATGAATACTATTTTAGATGCCCAGAGAAGCCGTGGAATGGAAACCGAAGGAAGTTTATTTACCAGAGCAAAGGCATTTATTCCCCTGATTTCTCCAGTAGTCAGCAGTTCACTTATCAATACCAGAGAACGGGCGATCGCTCTTGAGGTCAGAGGGTTTGGCTCTAAAAATAAAAAGACATTTTTAAGAGAGCACCGGCTATCGGGAGGGGACAAAGGGTTTATGATTCTTATGGCTCTTCTGATTGCAGCCTCGGCTGTCTGGAGGATCATATATGGCATTCATTGAAGTAAAAGGATTAAAATATAAGTATCCCCATACCAGTAAGCTGGTTCTGGACGGAATTGATTTTGAAGCGGATAAGGGACAGTTTATCGGCATTGTCGGTGAAAATCAGGCGGGGAAAAGTACACTCTGCCAGGCATTTGCAGGGCTTGTTCCAACCATGTTCCGTGGAGCGTATGGGGGAAAAGTGATCATCGACGGTATTGAAGCATCAAAGGTACCAATCGCAGTTCTCTGCCAGAAAGTGGGCCTTGTGTTTCAGAATCCGTTTAATCAGCTGTCCGGTGCGAAAGATACGGTTTTTGAGGAAATTGCTTTTGGACTTCAGAATCTGGGGATTCCAAGGGAAGAAATCGGAAAAAGAGTGGATAAAGCGCTGAAACTTCTGGATATTAGTAAATATAAGGACAGGAATCCCTTTGATTTATCAGGGGGACAGATTCAGAGAGTGGCAATAGCCAGCATTCTTGCCATGGAACCTGAGGTTTTAGTCCTGGACGAGCCTACATCCCAGCTGGACCCTCAGGGCAGCGAAGATGTGTTCCTGGTGGTTGAAAAACTGGCAAAGACCGGAATCACCATTATTATGGTGGAACAGAAGATGGAAAAGCTGGCAGCCTATTGTGATAAAATACTCCTGCTTCATCGTGGATCTCAGGTGGCTTATGATGTCCCGGAACGAATTTTTTCCAGAGATGATTTAAGGGAGCTTGGAGTGGAGCCACCTGTCTATACTCAGGTTTCAAAAGCACTTTCCGTTTACAGGAAAGAGGGGGAAGACTTACTTTATCCCGTAACCTTAAAACAGATACAAAACCACAAGGATCAGTTTCCTGTAACCATTTCAAAAACAGGAAGAGAACTAACTTCTGATAAACCGGGTCAGGATATATTTACCATAAAGGATCTGGGTTTTCATTATATACCAGGTGCTCCAATAATTGAAAATCTTACCCTATCCCTCGATATAAGGCCAACTGCAGTGATTGGTCAGAACGGTGCGGGAAAAACCACACTGGTTAAACTGCTTAAGGGACTTCTAAAACCCAGGGCAGGAGCCGTACTTCTGGAAGGGGAGGATATCTCCGGGCGGACCGTAGCCCAGCTTGCAAAAAAAGTGGGATATGTATTTCAAAATCCCGATGACCAGATTTTTAAGAATCAGGTTTTAGAAGAGGTGATGGTAGGTCCCTTAAACATCGGTATGACAAGAAAAGAAGGGGAACAGCGAGCCAGGGAAGCTCTTGAAATGGTAGGTCTCCTCCATGCGGAGAAAGAAAATCCTTATGATCTGGATTTGTCTGAACGAAAGATGGTGGCAATTGCATCTGTCGTGGCAATGGATCCTAAGGTGCTGATATTAGATGAACCCACCATCGCCCAGGATGCCAGGGGGCGGGAGGTACTGGGACAGCTGATCCGAACCATGACTGAGAGAGGAAAATTCGTACTGGCGATCCTTCATGATATGGATTTCGTTGCCCGGTATTTTGAACGGGTTATCGTTATGGCAGGAGGAAAGGTGATTTCAGACGGATCGGGAGAGAAGATATTTTATGAGAAAGACACTCTTACAAAAGCCCGGCTGGAACCGCCTCACATCACAAGGCTTTGTGAGATCCTTGGATACGAAGGCACATTTTTGACAACAGAGGACATCAGAAAAATAAGGCAGGAGTAATAAAACGTGGAAGGCAGCAGCAGAAGAAAGAAAATAGTGGAACTGTTAATGGAAGAAGGAAAGCCCATATCCGGAGGAGATTTAGCCCAGAGACTTGGGGTCAGCAGACAGGTGGTGGTACAGGATATTGCACTGTTGCGTGCGGAAAATAAAATGATCCTGTCCACCAATAAAGGCTACCTTCTTCATCTGGAAAAGAGAGAAGAGGAATCCTCTTTTGTAAGAATTTTCAGGACCAGTCATAAGACAGAAGATACCCTGGATGAACTCAATACCATTGTTGATTATGGCGGGAGAATCAGGAACGTGTTCATCGAACACCAGTTATACGGACAGATCGAGGTGGATTTAATTATTAACAACCGTCTGGATGCGGCAGAATTTATGGAGCATTTAGAATCCTCCAAAGACCAGCCCTTAAATGTACTGACAGGAGGCTGCCATTATCATACCGTAGAGGCAGACTCGGAGAAGAATCTGGATTTTATTGAGGCGGAGCTGAAAAAGAAAGGCTATCTGTTATAGGATAAGACGTTTTCCCCCTTTTCGAATCGTTTGAAGTATGATATGATATTGTATTATTGAAGTGACTGATATGGAGGAAGAAAGATGGAAGATAACAAAGAAGAAATAATTTCTAAAAACTTTATTGAACAGGAGATAGACAAGGATCTTTCAGAAGGCGTTTATAACCATGTGCAGACCAGATTTCCGCCGGAGCCAAACGGTTATCTGCATATTGGACATGCCAAATCCATCCTGTTAAACTATGGCCTGGCTAAAAAGTATGGCGGAAAATTCAACCTCCGTTTTGATGATACAAACCCGACAAAAGAAAAGACGGAATTCGTGGAATCTATTATTGAAGATGTGAAATGGCTGGGAGCAGAATTTGATGACAGACTTTACTTTGCTTCCAACTACTTTCAGGAGATGTACGACTGTGCCGTTCTTTTAATCAAGAAGGGAAAGGCATTTGTCTGTGATTTAACTGCCGATGAAATAAGGGAATACCGGGGAGATTTTAAAACTCCTGGTAAGGAGAGCCCTTACAGAAACCGGAGTGTGGAAGAGAACTTAAAGATGTTTGAAGAGATGAAGGACGGTAAATACAAAGACGGCGAAAAAGTGTTAAGAGCCAGAATTGATATGTCATCTCCCAACATCAACATGCGTGATCCGGTTATCTACCGTGTGGCACGTATGACCCATCACAACACCGGGGATACGTGGTGTATCTACCCCATGTATGATTTTGCACATCCAATTGAAGATGCCATTGAACATATCACCCACTCCATCTGTACACTGGAATTTGAAGATCACAGACCGTTGTACGACTGGGTAGTAAAAGAGTGTGAATTTGAAAATCCTCCCCGTCAGATAGAATTTGCAAAGCTTTATCTGACCAATGTGGTAACTGGAAAGCGTTACATCAAAAAGCTGGTAGAGGATAACATCGTTGACGGTTGGGAAGACCCAAGACTGGTATCCATCGCAGCATTAAGAAGAAGAGGCTATACGCCGGAATCCCTTCGTATGTTTGTTGATTTAGTGGGTGTTTCCAAGGCAAACAGCTCTGTTGACTACGCGATGTTAGAGTACTGCATCAGGGAAGATTTAAAACTGAAAAGACCCAGAATGATGGCGATTTTAGACCCAATCAAGCTGGTAATTGATAATTATCCGGAAGATACCACGGAGTATCTGGATGTAGCCAATAACCTGGAGAATCCGGAACTGGGTGAGAGAAAAGTTCCATTTGGAAAAGAACTTTACATCGAACGGGAAGATTTTATGGAAGAGCCCATTAAAAAGTACTTCCGTTTATTCCCAGGCAATGAAGTCCGCCTCATGAACGCTTATTTTGTGACCTGTACCGGTTGCGAAAAAGATGAGAACGGCAATGTTACGGTTGTTCACTGCACGTATGACCCGGAGACAAAGAGTGGTTCCGGATTTGAGGGCAGAAAAGTGAAAGGGACCATTCACTGGGTAGCTGCCTCAACTGCACAGAAAGTGGAGTGCCGCTTATATGAGAACATCGTAGATGAAGAAAGAGGAAAGTTAAACGAAGACGGAAGCTTAAACTTAAATCCCAATTCCCTGACTGTTTTAAAGAACTGTTATGTGGAGCCCAGCTTTGAAGGAGCCAGGGCATATGACAGCTACCAGTTTGTAAGAAACGGCTTCTTCTGTGTTGACTGCAAGGACAGCACACCGGAGCATCTGGTATTTAACCGGATTGTTTCCTTAAAGAGTTCTTTTAAAATTGGAAAATAGTACAGCTGAACAAAATGCCGCATGACCGTATGATAAGGGACGTGCGGCATTTTTTCCTATCCGGTAAAGGAGGATTGTTGTTACCATGGAACTGATGATACCTTTAAAGAACCAGTCAGGCTGGCCTTATTACAGCCAGATTTACAGTTACATTAAGAATGAAATTGTAAAAGGCAATCTAAGGCCTGCGGTCCGCCTCCCCTCCACCAGACTTTTGGCGGAGCATTTAAAAGTCAGCAGGAGTACCACCCAGATGGCCTACGAGCAGCTTTTATCCGAAGGCTATATTGAGTCGGTTCCCTGCCGTGGTTATTTTGTATTGAAAATCGACGGACTCATTCATACCGGACAGGAGACTTTAAAAAGCCAGCCCTCTTTTTTTACTACAGTAAAAGAGGAAGGGGAGAAAAAGAACTGGGCTGTGGATTTTTCCCCAAGAGGAATTGATCTTTGTAATTTTCCCTTTAATACATGGAGGCGGATATCAAAAAATACGTTGATCGATGATAACAGAGAGATCTTCGCAGCGGGAGATCCCCAGGGAGAATACCTGTTTCGGGAAGCAATCCGCACTTATCTTCATTCTGCCAGAGGAGTCAACTGTCTCCCGGAACAGATCATTGTAGGTGCAGGAAGCGAATATCTTCTGATGCTGCTGTCCCAGATTCTGGGAAGGGACAGAACCATTGCCATGGAAAATCCCACTTACAGGCAGGCATACCGGGTGTTTGACAGTCTGCAGTATCAGGTGGTACCAGTCGATATGGATCAGTCGGGAATGAATGTCTCGCTGCTTGAGAAAAGCGGTGCAGATATTGCCTATGTCATGCCCTCTCATCAGTATCCCACTGGCATTATTATGCCGGTAAAACGAAGACAGGAGCTGCTTGCATGGGCATATGAACAGGAGAATCGGTATTTAATTGAGGATGATTACGACAGTGAATTCCGTTATAAGGGAAAGCCGATTCCTGCCCTGCAGGGTATGGATGACAGGGAGCGGGTGATTTACTGCGGCACCTTTTCCAAATCCATTGCACCTGCCATTCGTGTCAGTTACGTGGTATTACCCATCCCTCTGTACCAGATTTATCAGAAACGGATCAGTTTCTATGCTTCCACCGTATCAAGAATTGATCAGAACATATTGTATCAGTTCCTGTCTGAGGGACATTATGAGCGTCATTTAAACCGAATGAGAGCCGTTTATAAGTCCAAGCACGATGTATTAACTGCAGGTTTAAGGTCCTTTGAAGATCAGTTTATAATTGGGGGAGAACATGCAGGACTGCATCTTCTGCTGACAGACCGGATGGGAAGAAGCGAGGAGGAACTGGTTTTAAGGGCAGAGAAGAAAAACGTAAAAGTATATGGTTTGTCCGGATCCTTTATTCATAAAGAACATAACAAATATCCACCTACGGTTATTCTTGGTTTTGCAAATTTGACTGAGACGGAAATCCAAAAAGGGATTGCTCTTTTAAAAGAAGCCTGGTCGGTTGACGGCGGTAAGGGGGGAAGCTCGTGAATTATGATGGAAATAAAGCCAAAAGAGAAGAAAATATAAGAATTGGCGTCACCATTGCCCTGGTATCCCTGTTGATGCTTCTTTTAAGTGTGGCAGGAACCATTAGAAACAGTAAGGAAGTACAGAATAAGGATAAACAGCTTAAAAAGACAGAGATATCTCAGATTCAGGAAAAAGACGCTCCAACACCAGAAACGGCGGTTATAGAAATGGCGGATACGGGAATTTCTCTGACTGCGGCCAATCGTGAATTTTTAGAAGGGCTGAACGGCAGATTGAAAGACGGGGACCTGGAAGGAGCTGCAAGATTAATAGAAGCAAATGGTGATTCTATTGCCCAATTTCCCTGTATGTATTCAGATGAGATGCTGACGCGTGAAATCAAGGATGGAACTGGAATTGTATTTTTAAAGCCCACCGTTGTATTTTATGGAGATTTTAAAAATGGAATGCCGGATGGAACTGTTTCGGCCATCTCAGTCCTTAGTCTGGAAGAAGGCAAACGATACGATTATTCTTATGGAAGCTGGAAAAATGGAAAAATGAACGGCAGCGGTGAATGCGGTTACCGTTATTACGATGGGGTGACTCAGGATATTACTGTTAAAACCTCTAAAAGCGGAGTGTTTCAGGATGACCTCATGCAGGGAGATATCACTTATTCCAGTACCAACAGGCAGGGAGAGACCGCTGTGTGGCAGTTTCAGACCAAAGACGGAGTGATCGTATTAAATGACCGGTGGATTAAAGAAACAGATGCAAAGGGGGCAGTGATTTATAAACTCCTTGCCAATGGGGAAAAGAACCACGCCTATGCTCTTAATGAACGGGCCATAGGTGAGGATCGATGGAGAAATTTAATTTCGTTCTCCCAAATTGAAGGAGGAGGCACCAGTCAGTGAATCAGAATATTATAAACCGCCTTGCGGTGATCACCGATGAGGAACGGGAGATCATAAACGGCCGGACGGAAATCGACCGGAAGCGGTATACAGAGGGGCAGGAGCTGGTGATTGACAGCCGAAAGATGTTAGAGCATGGTAAGATGATCCGCATCAGACCTCATACCAGATTTGTTCATTTCCCAAGACATAAACATAATTATATAGAAGTGATTTATATGTGCCAGGGAGAGACCACCCACCGGATTGACGGGGAAGAGGTAGTATTAAAAACCGGGGAACTGCTGTTTTTAAATCAGCATGCAACACAGGAAATACTTCCTGCAGGTGAGGGAGATATTGCCGTTAACTTTATCATACTTCCGGAGTTTTTTGATACTGCATTTCAGATGATGGGAGAGGAGAAGAACCTTTTAAGAGATTTTCTGGTAGGCAGTCTTTGCTTTGATCCACGCTATGCCAGTTACCTGCATTTTCAGGTGGCTGACGTTCTTCCAGTACAGAATCTGGTGGAAAATATGGTATGGACTCTGCTCAATGACCAGCCAAATAAAAGAAGTATCAATCAGGTTACAATGGGGCTTTTATTTCTTCAACTCATGCACTACACCGATAAGATCAGCCATACATCAGAAAGTTTTGACCAGAAGCTGACTTTTCAGGTTTTAAAATTTATCGATGAAAATTATAAAGACGGGGAGCTGACAGAACTTGCAGCCAGCTTAAACTACAATATTTACTGGCTGAGCAGAGCAGTAAAACGTCTCACCGGCCGGACATTTAAGGAACTCATTCAGATTAAAC
This sequence comes from Hungatella sp., assembly GCA_009712635.1. Classification (GTDB taxonomy): domain Bacteria; phylum Bacillota; class Clostridia; order Lachnospirales; family Lachnospiraceae; genus Lacrimispora. The sequence continues at coordinate 154,270 of WASS01000005.1, forward strand.
GGCTGAATCAGGCTTCCTTTCTTCTTCTGAATACCAGACTCTCTATCACGGATATATCGATTGCAGTAGGATATGACAATACCAGTTATTTTCATCGGATTTTCCGGAATTACTACAGCATGTCTCCAAAAGAATACAGGGATAAGAATGTAACCCTGCCATTTCCCGATGGGAAGAGATAACAGTATTAAGGAGTATCACTTTTCTTCTTTGTTAAGGATGAAAAGCCGGAAGTGATCTTTAAAAAAGTAGAAAAGAAAACAAAGATAATTTATTAATAACTTGTATTTTTGTAATAATGAAAAACGATTCTGCATATACTTGGTTATATATGGTTAATTTAATAATATCTGTAAAGGAGAGGACCAATATGCCAAGAGGAGTCAGAAAAACAGCGCTTGAGAAACTTCAGGAAGAGTTAACGGAAGTGCAGGAATCAATCAAGCAGTATAAGGAAAGTCTTATTACACTGGATGAAAAGGAAAAAGAAATTCAGGATAAAATAAAGCTGGAACAGTTTAAGGAAGTATCCACAATACTGGACGAGCACGAAATGTCTATTATGGACTTAAAGGAATTACTTATTTCTTCCAAGGCTGAGTAGGAAGATTAAAAGCAATTGGGTGAGAATGCGAATAAGGACGCTAATTTATCTATGCTTATAGCTGGTTATGTGAAGCTGTAAATATAAGGGATTCCAGTTGTTAAATTTATTATTCGTTGTTCTTATTTATGCAAAATGGTATGAAAATGTTGTTAAATACAATCAAGCGTCACGGAAATACTGAATTACAGTATGCCGTGACGTTTTGTATTGAGGTTGATTTTTAAGATTTGTTTTTATGCGGGCATGGTGGATATTGGAGTCGGGGAGAATTGAGAAACGGCAGCAAGGCAGTTACTGCGCCTGTTGCCTGGGAAAAGTAATTGCACATTGAAATGGGATATGTTACCATAGTGAGATGGAACAATCGTGTCACTGCAAGGGCGTTGGCCTTCTATCTTTACATAGATAGGAGGTGGTGCGGATGAAATATGACTTTAAAGACCTTATGGCCTTTGGTATGTTCATTTTAGCATTACTTACCTTTATTTTTTATAATTGTAAGTAGCGTTTTTCTATAAAGTCCTGGAAACAGGCATAGAAAAACCACCCTTGTATACTTTGGCGAGTTGAAGGATGGAAATTTCTATCTCATTTAATGGCCAACCCCTTGTGGAGGGGCGGTTGTTCCTTTTGTAATTCTAATATAGCATATCTGTATATCAAAATCAAGAGAGCAGCCGCTAATTCCTGCCCTTTCATTGCCACGCTCCAGCGTTTCAGCGATTACTCAGGTTGTTCAATTCTAAATTTTTTGCTTATATTGCAAATAAGGACGTAGTTTTAATTAAACAGCGTCCTTATTTTTTATTTAAATATCCATTATGATATAAATAGAAATGTGGGTATCCCTTTATACCCAGAGAGCGTGGGCAATAATAATGAAACACCCTGCGGGTATCCCTTTATGCCCAAAAAGCATGGGCAAATATAATGAAAGAGTGTGGTGCATATGGAAAAATATTATCTTGCCGTAGACATTGGAGCCTCCAGTGGTCGTCATATACTCGGTACTGTGAAGGACAACAAGATAATTCTGGAAGAGATTTACCGTTTTGACAATGGCATGAAGCAGGAGAATGGTCATTTATCCTGGGATGTGGAGTCATTATTTACTGAAATAAAAGAGGGACTGAAGCAGTGTAAAAAACTTGGTAAGATACCCGTCAGCATGGGCATTGACACCTGGGCAGTGGATTTTGTCCTTCTTGATGAGGAGAATAAAATTCTTGGAAGAGCAGCAGGATACCGGGATGCCAGAACAACGGGAATGGATGAAAAGGTATATGAAATCATTTCCCGGAATGATTTATATAAGAGAACCGGAATTCAAAAACAGATCTTCAACACGATTTATCAGCTGATGGCTGTTAAGGAGAAAGAACCAGATCTTCTTAAGAGAGCAGAATCGCTCCTTATGATACCGGACTACTTTCATTTTCTGCTGACAGGAGAAAAGAAACAGGAGTATACCAATGCTACCACTACCCAGCTGGTCAGCCCTGTAACTGAGGATTGGGATTATGATCTGATTCGTATGCTTTCCTATCCGGAGAAATTATTTAGACCCCTTTCCATGCCTGGAACAAAGGTGGGCCAGTTCACTGAGGATATCATAAAAGAGGTGGGATTTTCCTGTACTGTAGTATTACCTGCCACTCATGATACCGGCTCTGCGGTAATGGCTGTTCCTAAAGTTCCGGGAAGAGTAGAAATTCAGGAGGACATACTATACATCAGCTCAGGAACGTGGTCGCTTATGGGAACCGAACTTCCGGCTGCCGACTGTTCCATCAAAAGTATGGAAGCTAATTTTACCAACGAAGGCGGGTACGATTTCCGTTATCGGTATTTAAAAAATATTATGGGACTCTGGATGATACAGTCAGTGAAAAAAGAACTGGCTGAGAGAGGTGAAATTTATTCCTTCGCCAAGCTGTGTGAGCTTGCATCAAAGGAAAGTATCCCATCTCTGGTTGACTGTAACGATAACTGTTTTCTGGCCCCGGAAAGTATGATAAATGCAGTTGCTGAGTTCTGTCAGAGAAATAACCAGCCTGTACCAAAAAGTGCAGGAGAAATTGCTGCAGTGATTTATAACAGTCTTGCTGTATGCTATAAAGAGACAGCCAAAGAGCTTCAGTCCATTACAGGAAAAACATATTCCAGTCTTCATGTGGTGGGAGGCGGTTCCAATGCAGCTTACCTAAATGAATTAACTGCAAAACAGACGGGGAAAACCGTTTATGCCGGACCGGGAGAAGCCACAGCAATTGGAAATCTGCTGGCTCAGATGATCTCATACGGAGAATTTGAAGATTTAAAAACAGCAAGAGAATCAGTATATCAGTCATTCGCTGTAAAAGAATATAAGCCGCTGTAAACGGCCGTGAACAGGAGAGGAACAATATGATCAGAAAATCATTTAAAATGTATTTAAATGAAGGAATGGCGGAGGAATATGAGAGACGCCACAATCTGCTTTGGCCGGAAATGAAAGAAATGATTCATGAATGCGGCGGACATAATTATTCCATATTTTTAGATGAAGAAACCAACGTGCTTTATGGATATATTGAAATAGAAGAGGAAGAGAAATGGGCAAAATCTGCAGATACCCCCATTAACCGGAAATGGTGGGACTATATGGCGGACATTATGAAAACAAATCCTGACAACAGCCCTGTTTCAGATGGGTTAAAACCGGTATTCCATTTAGACTGAAAAAAAAGAAAGGGAGAATTAAACATGACTATTAAAGAAAGATATGAAGCAGCAAGGGAATCATATAAAGCAGTAGGCGTTGATACAGACCAGGTACTTCTTGCATTGAAACAGATCCCGATTTCCATGCACTGCTGGCAGGGTGATGACGTAACCGGATTTGACGGAGCTGGTGCATTATCAGGAGGAATCCAGACCACAGGAAATTATCCGGGACGGGCGCGCAGTCCCCAAGAACTGATGGCAGATATGGACAAGGCGCTGAGCCTGATTCCTGGAAAACACAGAATCAATCTTCATGCAAGCTACGCAGTCTTTGAAGAGGGAGAATGGGCTGACCGGGATAAGCTGGAGCCAAAGCATTTTGCAAAATGGGTGGAATTTGCGAAAGAGAGAGGAATCGGCATTGATTTTAATCCTACCTTATTTTCCCATTCAAAGGCAGAGCATGCCACCTTATCAAGCGAAGATCCTGAAATAAGGGCATTCTGGATCCGCCATGTACAGGCGTGCATCCGTATTTCCCAGTATTTTGCCGAAGAGTTAGGTACACCCTGTACCATGAATATCTGGATTCCAGACGGATTTAAGGACATTCCTGCTGACCGTACCTCACCGAGAGCAAGATTAAAAGATTCCCTTGACCAGATTCTTTCCATGGATTACGATAAGTCTAAGGTATTCGTTGCAGTGGAATCAAAGGTATTTGGCATTGGTATGGAAAGCTGTACCGTAGGCTCCCATGAATTTTATATGAACTACGCATCAAAGAATGATATTCTCTGCCTGTTAGACAGCGGACATTATCATCCCACTGAGGTAGTTTCCGATAAGATCTCTTCCATGCTTCTGTTTTTTGATAAAGTAGCACTTCATGTAACCAGACCAGTTCGCTGGGACAGTGACCATGTGGTACTGTTTGACGATGAGACGAAAGAGATCGCAAAAGAGGTTGTGCGTGGCGGAGCAGACCGTGTCCTTCTGGCTCTGGATTTTTTTGATGCCAGCATCAACCGTTTAAGCGCCTGGGTAGTAGGAATGAGAAACATGCAGAAAGCACTTTTAAATGCCCTTCTGCTTCCCAATGAGAAGCTGGCTGCTTTACAGGAATCCAGGAATTTCACAGAGCTTATGATGCTTCAGGAAGAGTTAAAGCTCTATCCAATCGGTGATGTATGGAATTATTTCTGTGAGTTAAACGGAGTACCTGCAAAAGAAGACTGGTTCAGCCAGATTACCGCATATGAAAAAGAAGTGCTGGCAGACCGCAAATAGAGGAGAAGAAACATGAAGATATTAGATGCAGAATTTGTAAAAGGCTTTATCCGTATGTGTGACGATGGTTTTAAACAGAACTGGCATGAAAGAAACGGAGGCAATTTAAGCTATCGGATTAAGACAGAAGAAGTGGAGTCTGTAAAGGAAGAATTAGATCAAAACACTACCTGGCAGCCCATCGGAACAACGGTTAAGGATCTGGCAGGAGAATATTTTATGGTCACAGGAAGTGGAAAATATTTTCGCAATGTGATTTTAGATCCGGCTGCCAATACCTGTATCATAGAAATCGACGAATCCGGAGAGAATTACAGGATCTGCTGGGGACTTGTAAACGGAGGACGCCCTACCAGTGAGCTGCCTTCCCATTTAATGAATCATGAAGTGAAGAAGATTGCAACCAATGGTATGCACCGGGTCATTTACCATGCTCATCCGGCTAATGTAATTGCATTAACCTTTGTGCTGCCTTTGGAAGATCGTGTATTTACAAGAGAGTTATGGGAGATGGCCACCGAATGTCCCGTTGTTTTCCCAAGCGGTGTCGGAGTCGTTGGCTGGATGGTACCTGGCGGACGGGATATTGCAGTTGCCACCAGTGAGTTAATGAAGAAATATGACGTGGCAGTATGGGCCCATCATGGTCTCTTTGCTTCCGGTGAAGACTTTGACTTAACCTTCGGATTAATGCATACGGTTGAAAAATCAGCGGAGATTCTGGTAAAGGTTTTATCCATACGTCCGGATAAACTGCAGACAATCACACCACAGAATTTTAAAGATCTTGCCCGTGATTTTAACGTTACCCTTCCGGAAGAGTTTCTTTACGAAAAATAATGAAATGTTAACCTGAAAAGATAATGTGGTTGACAATACAAAAATCCCTTTGTATAATGATGAAAAATGACATCATTATACAGGGGGATTTTTCATGAAAAATTCAAAAACAAAAGAAATTACGTTATGTGCGTTGTTTGCATCTCTGACTGCAATCCTGTCTCAAATTACCATACCCATCGGACCGGTACCCGTTAATTTCGCTCACCTTTCTACCTTTCTTGCGGCGGGGTTACTGGGATCAAGGCTGGGGGCATTAAGCCAGCTTACCTTTGTTTTGATGGGAGCAGCAGGTCTTCCGGTATTTTCCGGGTTTAACGGCGGGCTGACCAGGATAGCGGGCCCTACGGGGGGATATATCATTGGTTATGTTGTATCAGCCTATGTGACCGGATGGGTTTTGGAACGATTTGGGAAACGCACGGTTAAAACCCTTGCTTTGTCCATTCTGGCGGGCTGGCTGGTCACTTACACATTTGGAACCCTGTGGTTTTCCTATATTACCCACACTTCTTTTACAGCAGCACTTAGTCTTTGCGTGATTCCGTTTCTGCCAGGTGATTTATTAAAGTCATGCATCACCATCGTTTTAGTCCGCCGGTTATATTCTGTAATTCAAAGAACTATGCAGTGATAATGAAGAATAAAAGGAGGTCAGAAAATGACAGATCCGTACATAAATCTTACCAGGGAAGATGCAAGATCCATTCTTCTGATGCCGGATAAAGAGATTCCAAAACTACTTGAAGCGGCATATACATTACGAAAGAGGCATAAAGGAAATATGGTGAGCATCCATCTTCTTACCAATGCCCGCAGCGGTAACTGTTCCCAGAACTGCGCTTACTGCGCCCAATCCGGACAGGCAAAAACAGATATTGATACCTATGAGCTGATCACCTATGAGAAGCTTGCAACAGATGGTTACCTGGTAAAAGAAAAGAAGCTGGCCAGGCACTGCATCGGATTAAGCGGAATCCGTTTTTCTGATCAGGAGATACTGGCATTTGCCAACGAGATTAAGAGACTGAAGAAAGAAACCGATACGCCTATCTGCTGTTCCATTGGATTTCTCACAAAAGAGCAGGCGATGATCTTAAAAGAAGCCGGGGTGGACAGAATCAACCATAATTTAAATACAGGCAGGAACTATTATCCAAATATCTGTACGACACATACCTATGAGCAGCGGGTTGCTAATATAGAGATGCTGAAAGAGTTGGGATTTGAGCTGTGCTGCGGCGGAATCGTGGGACTGGGAGAGAAGCCGGAAGACGTAGTGGACATGTTGTTTGAGATCCGGGATATCAGCCCAAAAGCAGTGCCCATTAATTTTCTGATTCCCATAAAAGGTACGGCACTGGAGAATCAGAGTACAGCTATGCTTACCTCTGAATACTGCATAAAAGTACTTTGCCTTGCCAGACTTTTAAACCCGCAATCCGATATCCGGTGCGCGGCAGGAAGGGAGCTTTATTTAAAGGGAAAAGAAAAATGGATGTTTTATGCGGTTGATTCTGTATTTGCTTCCGGATACCTTACTGCAGGCGGAGAAAGCATTGACAGCACCATTAAAATCATTGAAGAAGCAGGGTTTGAATATTGTATTGAACCTTAATAAAACAATAACCCCTAATCCCCTCAGGATTGAGGGGCAGGGATTATCGCTATATTAAAATCCTTCCACCCATGGAATTGTATTATTAATCCAGCTTATTCGTACATACACCAGTAAAATCAAACACATAGTCTTTTCCGTCAATTTTTAAAGATGTATCGCTGATCAGTTTGCCCTCATTGTTTAAATAGATCCAGGCATGATTATGTTTTACCCAGCCAGTAATATCTTTATTATCTTTTTTTAGATACCATTCATCCTCCTTGCTGTACCAGCCGTCTGTTGATCTCGAATCTCTTACATAATAATCTTTCAATTGAAGATCAACCAGAGAACCATCTGCACCTTGAATGTAATACGCTTCAAGTGATAGATTGCTTACTGGTTCAACCCTCACTCCATTGGAATCCAGCTTGTATCCATCTACAGTGGTGTTTTTTAGCACATTTCCATTATTATCGTAGTATGACCATTTCCCATCATCGTAATTCCAGCCTCTTTTATCGTCAAAATTAGTACAAACGCCATTTTCGTTAAATATATAATTTTTATCATCAATTTTGAGGGTTGTATTACTGACCATGACGCCTTGCTTGTCGAAATAGTATAAATTGCCATCAACGCTGACCCAGGCCTGTGTCATATTTTTGCCTTCATGTTTACAATACCATTTACCATTATCCTGGTACCAGCCTTTATACTGACTTTTGTCATTGGTACTGCTTTGCTTTTTTTCTTTTATTAACTTACCATGTTCATCTAATACGTTTCCGTCTATTGTAGTGTCTTTCAACATAATTCCAGCTTCATCAAAATAATACCAGCCATTATCACTTTCATCCATAGCCCAGCCTGAATGAGTTTTATTAGTACAGACACCACTTTTAGCAAATGTATAGTCTTTTCCTTCAATATTAAGAGTTGTATCATTAACCATGATCCCCTGCTTGTCAAAGTAGAACCAGTTTCCAGAATCAAATAGCCAGTATTCACTCTCATTGGAACCATCCTGCATACTATACCAATTATCAATAATTTTACTGAGAACCTGTTTATAATACCATTTATCATCCTGACAGTACCAGCCAACACCTTTTCCTGGAGCAGTTATGGCTGAGCTTGTTACTCTAAGAAGATTATCCGCATTTAATGCCTTTACCTCCAGATTATTTGTGAATATAACACTTGCTGCAATGGCGCAGCTTAAAACAGCCTTAACTGTGATCTGATAGGAACCTTTATGGAATCCCTTTATCATTGTGATTCGCTCCTTTATTTGATTTTTTGTTTCAAAATAGATTGGTAATTGGGAGTATTTATCCCTATTTAAATATAATCTTGAATAGTTTAAAAGAGTCATTCCATATCCAATGATTTCCTCTTCATCAAGAATTTCAAGAACAAACGCATCACAGCTGCACTCTCTGTAAAGCTTCATTTTTTTTATTGCGACCCACACCAATGGATTATACCAATGAATGTTCAGTGCAATGATACTGAGTAGATTAAAGAAAAGATCCTTTCTTTTATAATGAACCAATTCATGTAGAAAAATGTGAGCCAGCTGGGTGGTATCACTTACTTTAATAATATACTCTGGAATATAAATGGTTGGTTTAAAAATTCCGGAAATACATGGACTGTGAATCTGATTATTGATCACAATTGAAATATCTGTTTTTATAGATAATTTTTCTTTTAACTCTTGTATTAATTCCACCGTATGGGAATCTAAGATATCAGTTGTTTTTTTAATTTTACTTTTGAAATTATATTGTGTGACTAATAAAAACAGACTTAATAAAATGACTCCATCCAGCCATACCACTGCCGCTATTTTAAGAGCATATGTAATATCACTTTGTTTTTGCATATTCTCATTGCTTTTTTTCTCAGTGATATTGTTCATCGGGGCAAATGGCAGCTGATTGGTTATTAACGATATGTCTGTCGCTGCTGCAGCCTGTTGAGATTGCACAGACGTGGTATATTTATTAACTAATACATCAAACAAATTCGTGTTTACAGGTATCGAAACAGGAATAAGTAACTTAATTAATATAAAGACCCATATTAAGTTTTTTACTCTTACATTAATTCTTTTGCCAAAAAGTTTAAAAAAAAGTATCGCCAATATTATAAAAATACTGGTTGATAGAGTTGCTCCCAGATAGCTTAGAAAAATTTTAATTAAATACTCCACAACAATGATTCACCCCCTTATCGTCAGATTAATCTGAAGATATATTTTCTTTCCTGTCTTTTAGAATATTCTCAAGTTGTTCCAGCTCCTCCACCGATAACTCCTTTTCCGCCAGAAAATTTGTTAAAAGCAAGTCAAGGGCACCATCATATACTCTTTTTAAGAAAGAATTGTTTTCATATTTAATGTATTCTTCTTTTGATAACAAAGGAAAATAATAATAAATTCTGCCTTTCTTATTGTAACTTATAACACCTTTATTACTTAGCCGGGTTATAAAGGTCTTAATTGTCTGAGCTGACCAGCTGTGTTCAGGTGATAAGTTATGTATGATTTCTTCTGATGTTAATGGACTTGATTTCCACAGAAGTTTCATTACTTCCCACTCTGATTCTGATATTCTTGAAAGTTTGTTCACCTATTAACACCTCCTTTCATACGCCTTTTCGTACCTGGCAGTATTTTGAGATTTACAGATGTAGATTGTACTTTAAGTTTACAACTGTAGATCTTGTTTGTCAAGTTATTTTACTATTTAGGTATATTGCACATTAAAACCATTACATAAAAAAAGAAGTATAGTTTGAGGCAGTCCATCAAACTATACTTCTTTTCCCTGCATTCAGCAGAATATTTATTGTAATTCTTCTTCCACAATGGTGGTAGTATCATCTGAAGATTCTAAAGCTTTAGAATCTGTGTTATCTTCTGGTGCCTCATCTGCAGCAGGTTGTCCGGATTCAGAAGCGGAATAGTCAAGACCACCGTCTTCGGTAATATCCATATCTTCCTCTTCCATATCTTCCTTCTCCATTGCAGAATCAAACATATCCCTTGCCGTATCAGCTACTGCGGAAGCTGCTTCCTTCGCTGTATCACTAACGATGGTAGCCGCATCCTTCATCATATTTTTGGCTGCATTTGCTGCGTCTTTTGCTGCATCTGCCATATCGGAGGCTGCTGTCTTCAGCTCATCCTTGTTTGCATGAAGGGAAACATAGTTGCGGTTCATCGTACTGTCAATTTTGGAAATGTCATCATTCCCGTCATCTTCAAAATCATGGAAGTTTTCTTCCAGCTCCTTATGGAAGGATTTGTATTTTGTAAAATAAGAGATGCCGGCGGCAACAGCACCGGCGATAGTGGCAAGTGCCACGAATTTCCCAAAACCATTACCTCTTTTTGCCATTTTAAACACTCCTTTCATTCTCTTACCTATTGTAATACTTACCCGGAAAAAAATAAAGGTATATAATAAGAAAATTTCTATAAACTATGTAAGTAACGGCTCATTCCGTTTAAATATGGTAAATTTGTAAAAAAAATATAAAGTTAGCACTCAACTATTGACAGTGCTAATAATGAGTGATATAACATATTATGTGAATAAAATATAACTTCTTTCTAAAGGCCAATCAGAAAGAAATAATAAGAAGGTTATGAGGAGGAATTGCAATGAAATTAGTACCATTATTTGACAAAGTTGTGTTAAAACCATTGGTTGCAGAGGAGACAACAAAGTCCGGTATTGTTCTGCCGGGTCAGGCAAAAGAAAAGCCACAGCAGGCGGAAGTCATCGCAGTAGGACCTGGCGGTCTTGTAGATGGTAAGGAAGTTTCCATGCAGGTGAAAACAGGCGATAAAGTAATATTCTCCAAATATTCAGGAACAGAGATCGAAACCGGAGAAGACGACGAGAAGTATGTAATTGTAAAACAGAGCGATATTCTGGCAGTAATTGAATAATTAACGCAGTACCGGCAGGTAACAGCAGATTTTGATAAAAAGGTGTGATTTCCTTATATAAGATCACAAATTAAACTTTAAACTGGAGGAATGAATCATGGCAAAGCAGATTAAATATGGCGTAGAAGCCAGAAAAGCACTTGAATCAGGAGTGAATCAGTTAGCAGATACCGTTCGTGTAACCTTAGGTCCGAAAGGAAGAAACGTTGTACTTGATAAATCATTTGGAGCACCGTTAATTACCAACGATGGTGTTACCATTGCAAAAGAGATTGAGCTGGAAGATGCATTTGAGAACATGGGTGCACAGCTTGTAAAGGAAGTTGCTACTAAAACCAATGATGTTGCCGGTGACGGTACCACAACAGCAACTGTACTGGCTCAGGCTATGATTAATGAAGGTATGAAGAACTTAGCAGCTGGTGCCAACCCAATCGTTTTAAGAAAGGGTATGAGAAAAGCTACCCAGGCAGCGATTGATGCAATTGCAAAGATGAGCGAGCCGATCAAAGGAAAAGCTTCCATCGCAAGAGTTGCAGCTATTTCTGCAGCAGATGATGAAGTTGGCGAGATGGTAGCTGACGCTATGGAGAAGGTTTCCAATAACGGCGTTATCACCATTGAAGAGTCCAAGACCATGAAGACAGAACTGGACCTTGTAGAAGGTATGCAGTTCGACAGAGGATACATTTCCGCTTACATGTGCACCGATATGGAAAAGATGGAAGCGAATCTTGACGATCCATATATTCTTATTACTGACAAGAAGATTTCCAGCATTCAGGAGATTCTTCCTTTATTAGAGCAGGTTGTTCAGTCTGGCGCAAGACTTCTTATCATTGCAGAGGATATTGAAGGCGAAGCATTAACAACTCTCATTGTTAATAAATTAAGAGGAACCTTTAATGTAGTTGGTGTGAAAGCGCCTGGCTACGGCGACAGAAGAAAAGAGATGTTACAGGATATCGCAGTATTAACTGGCGGTACAGTTATTTCTGAAGAACTGGGTTACGAATTAAAGAACGCAACTCTTGATATGTTAGGCCGTGCAAAATCAGTGAAGATCCAGAAAGAGAATACCGTTGTTGTTGACGGATATGGTGACAAAGCTGCCATTGATGCAAGAATTGGTCAGATTAAGAGCCAGATCGAAGAAACAACTTCTGAATTTGATAAAGAAAAATTACAGGAAAGACTTGCAAAATTATCTGGCGGCGTAGCAGTAATCCGTGTTGGTGCTGCAACAGAGACAGAGATGAAGGAAGCAAAGCTTCGTATGGAAGATGCTTTATCTGCAGCTAGAGCAGCAGTTGAGGAAGGCGTAATCGCAGGCGGCGGTTCTGCTTATATCCATGCAATCACTGAAATTGAAGGTCTTGTAAATGGTCTGGAAGGCGATGAGAAGACTGGCGGAAAGATCATCTTAAAGGCTCTTGAAGCTCCGTTATACCACATTGCAGCCAATGCAGGCCTGGAAGGAAGCGTTATCATCAATAAAGTAAAAGAAGCAAAAGTTGGCACAGGCTTCGATGCATACAAAGAAGAATACGTAGATATGGTTGATGCAGGTATTCTTGATCCTACCAAGGTAACAAGAAGTGCACTTCAGAATGCCACCAGTGTTGCATCTACCTTATTGACAACAGAGTCTGTTGTTGCTAATATTAAGGAAAAAGCACCCGCAATGCCGGCTCCCGGCGGAATGGATATGATGTAAGATTTGTACAGAAGAGACGTCTTGCAGGTATGAGAAAGGATCCAGTATTATTATGAATGAAATGTATGCAGAATGGCTTGTAAAGAGGAAGTCTCCGGCTTATACCATGTTACTGAAAATTGTGATGGGAATTCTATGTGTAATTGCATTTTTCCTGTCCATCTCTCCGGTTTTCGGTATCTTTGGAGTAATAATTTTGTTTGCTGCCGGAGCGGCAACCTACGTCGTATTCCGAAACAGTGATGTGGAATATGAGTATCTGTTCGTGACCAATACCTTGTCCATAGACAGAATTTACGGCAAAAGCAAGCGTAAGAAAGGCTGGGAAGGATCGATGGAGGAAATTCAGATTGTAGCACCTACCGGTTCTACAGAAGCCAGAGATCACGAATCAGGCACCATGAAAGTACTGGATTTCTCTTCCAAAACACCTGATGCTAAGACTTATACACTGATTAGCCAGTCTGGTTCAGAACGGACAAAGATTATTTTTGAACCAAACGACAAGCTGCTCCGCTGTATGAAGATGACTGCACCACGCAAAGTTGTAACTCAGATGTAATAACAGGAATCAGACGGTTTTAACACACCGCCTGATTCTTTTTTTGCTTTATGGGAACGTTCTTTTATTTGACTGACATATACGTATATGTTACAATAAAGTCAATACTTATCAGAAATATAAAAATAAACCCGGTAAAATGGAGGTTAAACAATTATGGAAAGTAAATACAGGCATCTTTATAAGCTGCTTTTAGATAAGATTGACAGGCGGGAATATGAGCCGGGGGATAAGCTTCCGGCGGAGGGCGAGCTGATGGAGGCTTACGGCGCTTCCAGGGATACGGTGCGCAAGGCTCTGGAACTTCTGGTTCAGGACGGTTATATCCAAAAAGCAAGAGGAAAGGCGGCGGAGGTCCTGGACAAGAATAAATTCAATTTCCCTGTATCAGAAATCGCAAGCTTTAAGGAAATCTACCGGTTTTCTGATTCTAAGCCCAATACGATTGTGGAAAATTTAGAAATCGTCAAGGGAGATAAAAAGCTGATGGCGGCCCTGCAGATCGGACCGGAGGATGAGGCATTTTTGCTTGAGAGAGTCAGGGAGATCGAGGGAGAGAAGATCATCATTGACAAGGATTATTTTTCACGGAAGGTAGTGGAAAATCTGCCGCTTCGCGCGGCTCAGGATTCTGTTTACGAATATCTGGAAAAGGAGCTTGGCCTGAAAATCGGATTTGCCATGAAGGAAATCACGGTACACATGGCTACAGATGAGGATTACCGCCTGCTGGATATGGGAAGCTACGATATGATCGTGGTGGTGAAGAGTTATACTTATCTGGAGGATTCCACCCTGTTTCAGTTTACCGAATCCCGCCACAGGCCGGACAAGTTCAAGTTTGTGGATTTCGCCCGAAGGAAGCTGTAAGAAGATATATCCAAAGGCAGGAATATATTTCTTCATATATGTTGACAAAGATATACGTATATGTTATAGTCAAAACACAATAATAACATACAAGTTGCAACTATTTTAAAAACATATTGAAAAGGAGTATGGATATGGGGAAATATGAAGATGATTCCAGACAGCTTTTGGACCTCGTCGGAGGTAAGGGGAATATAGGGGCTGTGACTCACTGTATGACCAGAATGCGTTTTGTGCTGTCAGATCCGTCAAAGGCTGATACGCAAAAGATCGAAGCATTGAAAAGCGTTAAGGGTACTTTTACACAGGCTGGACAGTTTCAGGTCATCATTGGAAACGACGTACAGACTTTTTACAATGAATTTGCAGCGATTTCAGGAATTGAAGGCGTATCAAAGGACGAAGTGAAGAAGGAAGCAAAGGGCAACATGAACGCGCTGCAGAGAGTGGTAGCAGATATAGCGGAAATATTTGCTCCCCTGATTCCTGCCATTATTGTAGGCGGTCTCATCCTGGGCTTTCGGAATATCATCGGTGAAATTAAATTCATGAACGGCGGGACAGAGACTCTGGTAGCCGTATCCCAGTTCTGGTCCGGCGTTTACAGCTTCCTCTGGCTCTTAGGCGAGGCTATTTTCCATTTCCTCCCGGTGGGGATCACATGGTCTGTGACGAGAAAGATGGGAACCACCCAGATTCTGGGAATCGTGCTGGGTCTGACCTTAGTATCTCCCCAGCTTTTGAACGCCTATGCCATGGCACCGGGCGTAGAGATACCGGTTTGGGATTTCGGTTTTGTAAAAATGAGAATGATCGGCTATCAGGCCCAGGTTATTCCTGCAATTTTAGCAGGCTTTGTACTGGTTTATCTGGAGAGGTTCTTTAAGAAGATCACTCCTCAGGCTATTTCCATGATTGTTGTTCCGTTCTGTTCCCTGCTTCTGGCAGTAATTGCTGCCCATGCAGTAGTTGGACCCATCGGCTGGGCTATTGGCTCCGCAATATCAAAGGTGGTTTACGCAGGGCTTACTTCTAACTTCCGCTGGCTGTTTGCCACCTTATTCGGCTTCGTATACGCGCCCCTTGTCATCACAGGGCTGCACCATATGACAAATGCCATCGATCTCCAGCTCATGGCGGAGTTCGGCGGAACCATGCTGTGGCCAATGATCGCTTTGTCCAACATTGCACAGGGCTCTGCAGTACTGGGCATGATCTATTTACAGAAAAAGGATGAGGAATCAAAGCAGATTTCCATTCCAGCCTGCATTTCCTGTTATTTAGGGGTGACTGAGCCAGCTATGTTCGGCGTGAACTTAAAGAGGGGATTCCCCTTCCTTTCCGCTATGATCGGCTCTGCCATTGCGGCAACCGTTTCCGTTGGAATGAATGTAATGGCTAATTCCATCGGAGTGGGCGGTATTCCAGGAATTCTGTCCATACAGCCTCAGTATATGGGAATTTTCGCCATCTGTATGCTGATTGCTATTGCAGTACCCTTTGGGCTGACTGTGGCTGTGGGCAAAAAGAAAGGAATTTCGTAAATGCAGAATTTTAAGAAATCATGTGTGTATCAGATTTATCCCAAATCCTTTATGGATACAGACGGAGACGGAATCGGGGATTTAAGGGGCATTATTGAAAAGCTGGATTATTTAAAAAAGCTGGGTATGGATTACCTCTGGCTCACTCCATTTTTCGTATCGCCTCAGAATGATAACGGCTATGATATTGAGGATTACTGCCGGATCGATCCCTTATTCGGAACCATGGAGGATTTGGATCGCTTAATCTCCGAGGCAAATGACCGGGATATGAAGCTCATGCTTGACATGGTTTTCAACCACACTTCTACGAGACATGAGTGGTTTATGAGGGCTCTTGCAGGTGAGAAGAAATATCAGGATTACTATTTCTTTAAGGATGGAACAGCGGGCAGTCCGCCCACGAACTGGCAGTCCAAGTTCGGGGGAAATGCATGGGAATACGTGGAAGACCTGGGAAAGTATTATCTTCACTTATATGATGTGACCCAGGCGGATTTAAACTGGGAGAACCGAGACGTGCGGGAAGAAATAAAAAATGTACTCCGTTTCTGGAAAGAGAAAGGAATCCGGGGATTCCGGTTTGATGTCATCAATCTGGTTTCCAAGCCAACAGTTTTTGAAGATGACGAGGAGGGGGATGGACGCCGTTTCTACACGGATGGTCCCCGGATTCATGAGTTCCTGCGGGAAATTGTGGAGGATACAGGGCTTGATGCGGAAGATGTGGTCACAGTAGGAGAAATGTCTTCCACCACCATAGACCATTGTATTCATTACACAAACCCGGAGGAAAGGCAGCTGAAAATGTGCTTTAACTTCCATCACCTGAAAGTTGATTATAAGGATGGGGATAAATGGTCCTTAATGCCCTATGACTTTGGGCGGCTGAAAAAGATCTTCCACACATGGCAGGAGGGCATCGCCGGGGGAAATGGGTGGAATGCAGTATTCTGGTGCAATCACGACCAGCCAAGAGCGGTATCACGCTTCGGTGACGACGGAATCTACAGGAAGCAGTCCGCCAAGATGCTGGCTACGGTGATTCACGGGATGAGAGGAACCCCCTTTATCTACCAGGGAGAGGAAATCGGTATGACCAATGCCTGTTTCACAGATATTTCCCAGTACCGTGATGTTGAAAGTCTTAACTACTTTGATATTTTAAAGGAGCAGGGGCAGAAGGAAGAGGATATCTACCGGATCCTTAAGGAACGGTCCAGGGACAATGCCAGGACCCCCATGCAGTGGGAGGGAGAGGAAAATGGTGGATTTACTTCCGGAACGCCGTGGCTGATTGTCAATAAAAACTGCCGGGAGATCAATGTAAAAGAGAGCCTTGCTGATCCTGATTCCATCTTTGCCTATTATCAGAAGCTGGTGGAACTGAGAAAGCAGTATGATATCATCAGCGACGGGAGCTATGAACCGGTTTTTGTGGATAATCAGGGTATCATGTCCTATAAAAGGACCTTGTATGGAGAAAAGCTGCTGGTATTTGCCAACTTCACCGGGCAGGAGCAGATCGTGAAGCAAAAAGAGGTACTGGATGACTGGGAGGTATTGCTGTCTAATTATGAAAGTGTAAAAGTCTTTGAGGACAGGGTGACGTTAAGCCCCTTCGGCGCGGTGATGCTGTACCGGAGAGGATGATCCCAGGCAGAAAAGATCGTAAAGAATTCATCGCTGTAATCAGCAGAAGTGAATTCCTGCGGTCTTTTTTTATGCACCGTAATTATTTATTAGAAATGTTCATTTTACTGTCCACAGAGGACGGAAAAAAACAGGAAAATGTCCGTTGACAACCAAAGCAAAGTTTGCTAAACTATTTAACTAATAAGCAAAAATGTTTATTTTGAAAATATAAAATTAAGCGAAGGAGAGGAAAATAATGGGTACAATTATTGGCGAAGGCATTACATTTGATGATGTGCTGTTAGTTCCAGCTTATTCAGACGTAATACCCAATCAGGTTGATTTATCGACCAACCTTACAAAAACCATCAAGCTGAACATTCCACTTATGAGTGCAGGAATGGACACCGTAACCGAACACCGCATGGCAATTGCCATGGCAAGACAGGGTGGCATCGGCATTATTCACAAGAACATGTCGATTGAAGAGCAGGCAGAAGAGGTTGATAAGGTTAAGAGGTCAGAAAACGGCGTCATAACGGATCCATTCTATCTTTCCCCGGAACATACATTAAAAGATGCGGACGAGCTGATGGGTAAGTTCCGTATTTCCGGTGTACCGATTACAGAGGGAAAAAAATTAGTCGGTATTATCACCAACCGTGATTTAAAGTTCGAAGAGGACTTTAGCAGGAAGATCAAAGAAAGCATGACTTCTGAGAATCTGGTGACAGCAAGAGAAGGAATCACTCTTATGGAAGCTAAGAAGATTCTTGCCAAGGCAAGAGTTGAGAAGCTGCCGATCGTAGATGAAGAATTTAACCTAAAAGGTCTTATTACCATCAAAGATATAGAAAAGCAGATCAAATATCCATTGTCTGCAAAAGATGGACAGGGAAGGCTTTTGTGCGGAGCAGCAGTTGGAATTACCGCCAACGTTCTGGAGCGTGTGGCAGCCCTTGTGGAAGCGAAGGTAGATGCTGTGGTTCTTGACTCTGCCCACGGACATTCAGAGAATGTAATCAACTGCGTCAGAATGATCAAGGAAGCCTATCCAGCCCTTTCCGTCATTGCCGGTAATGTAGCGACAGGTGAAGCAACTAAGGCTCTTATAGAAGCAGGAGTTGATGCTGTTAAGGTGGGAATCGGACCTGGTTCCATCTGTACCACCCGTGTAGTAGCAGGAATCGGTGTACCGCAGATTTCAGCAGTCATGGACTGCTACAACGTAGCAAAGGAGCATGGGGTTCCTATCATTGCAGACGGAGGAATCAAATACTCAGGAGATTTAACAAAGGCCATTGCAGCAGGCGGAAGCGTTTGTATGATGGGAAGCATGTTTGCTGGCTGTGATGAAAGCCCGGGAACTTTTGAACTGTATCAGGGAAGAAAGTATAAGGTTTACCGTGGAATGGGCTCTATCGCTGCCATGGAGAACGGAAGCAAGGACCGTTATTTCCAGACAGATGCGAAAAAGCTGGTTCCGGAAGGCGTAGAAGGCCGGGTTGCATATAAAGGTATGGTAGAGGATACGGTATTCCAGATGCTTGGCGGTCTCCGTTCCGGTATGGGATATTGCGGAGCAAAGGATATTAAAACCCTTCAGGAAACAGGCAGATTTGTTAAGATCTCAGCTGCTTCCTTAAAGGAAAGTCATCCTCATGACATTCATATTACAAAAGAAGCACCAAACTACAGCATTGACGAATAATACAAAGCAGGCGGAATTCATGTTCCGCCTGCTTTTTTTAACTCTGTTTTTCTTTATGAGGAAGGCGTCCCCGGAATAACCTTTTTTTCAGTTCTTTGAGATGAAGGGGAATCAGGGGATAAATATAGCTCTTACCTGCAATGGTTTTATTAAATACAACAGCACATATAGACAAAATAAAGCCAATGATGAAGCCCCACACATTAAAAAGAGCGATTAAAACTAAGAGCATCATTCGGATAAACTTAAATGCGTAGCCCAGTTCAAAGCTTGACTGGGAATAGTTTGCCACAGTTACAAAAGCCATATATAACATGGTTTCACTGTTAAACCACCCTGATTTAACAGAGTATTCGCCCATTACAATACCGGCGATCACACTTAAGGGAGTGGTCAGCATGCTGGGGGTATTCACAGCAGCCAGCCGCAGTCCGTCAATGGAAAATTCCAGAATCATAAGCTGAAAAAAAAGAGGGACCTGAGGTTGTTCCGATAAACGGATGAAGCGCAGCCAATTGGGTATCATTTCCGGATTTTGCATAAACAGCAGCCAAAGGGGCGTTAAATACAACGTGAGAATGGATATAACAAGCCGTGACAGCCGCAGGTAAGTTCCGGTAATGGGAGGAAAATAATAATCATCGGCCTCCTCTATGATATCAAAAACAGATGAGGGAAGAATCATGGCGGAAGGAGAGTTATCAACCAGAATAATTATATTTCCCTCCAGCAGGGAGGCAGCAGCAGTATCCGGACGTTCCGAATATCTGAATTTTGGAAAAGGGTTGAACCATTTGTAGGGATAGATACATTCTGCCAGACTTTCCTGGTTCATGGTCAGAGCATCCACATGGAGTTTAGTGATCCTTTCCTTTATGGTGGCAAGAAGCTTTTCATCCACCCGGCCCTTAAAATAGCATACGGCAATGTCTGTATGGGAACTTTCACCTGTATTCATGATTTCCATTGTTAATTTGGGGTCACGGATTCTTCTTCGGATTAAAGCGGTGTTAAAAGTAAGCGTTTCTACAAATCCGTCTCTGGATCCCCGCAGAACTTTATCTTTTTCCGGCTCTGAAACACTTCTTACAGGATAGCTTCTGCAGTCCAGAGTAAAGCATTTGTCATATCCGTCAATAAACAGGCAGGAGATTCCGGCAAGAAGCTGCTTAATCATTGCTTCTTCCTCTTTCACCAGTCCTACCTGACTGTATGGCAGATATTTTTTGGAAAATTCATGAGCGTCAGGAGGCAGGTCTTCTGGTTTAATGGAAGCAAAGTCCTCCATTAATTTTTGCCAGACCTCTCCTTTTGTAAAGCCTTCAATATAATAAATACATGCTTCTTTGCCAGCCACATAGAACGTTCGGTAAACCAGATCAAAGTTCCCCACTACATCCAGCTTTTTATCTAAATAATTCATCGTATCAGAAAGATTTGTCGTAAATTCCATGGTATGATCTCCTTACATAGGTTATGGAAAGTATGTGCATTTTCATGAAAAATATGTTTTATTAATTCTGCATGGTGACAAAGGATTTTTTTTATCTATTTTATTGGAAAATATGCATTAGTAATTGGTCGAATCCTGTTGCTTTTTGGCAAAATACACTAAAAATATTGACTTATGAGCCAAAAGATGGTATTATCGTCCATGTGAGAAGCACAAGGGGTGCCTTGCGTGCGGTGTTTTGATGTGGGGATGTCAAAGCACAAAAACTACATAGTGTGACGGTTTCAGATCGTGACGGAGGATTGCCTTCTGTGGGGGAAGGGCAGTCCTCTAATTTTTTTATATTTGGATTGATAGGCTGGGAAATCTTACATATAATATGAGGTGTGATAAGGAGGATTACTATGTGGAAAGAACTGAGGAGAGATAAGCGGGTCCGTAATGTCATGACAACACTGGCAGTAATGGGATCGGCGCTATTACAGACGTATGTGATTCAGGCTTTTATCAGGCCTGCTGGATTATTATCGGGAGGTTTTACAGGTATTGCTATTTTAATAGACCGGATTACCTCTCTGTTTGGATTTAATATATCTACCTCTCTGGGTATGATTGTACTCAATATTCCAGTTGCATGGGCATGCAGTAAGAGTATCAGCAGACGGTTTACTTTTTTTTCCCTTCTGCAGGTACTATTGGCCAGTACATTTTTAAGAGTATTTCATTTTACGCCCATCTTTGATGACGGTATATTAAATGTGATTTATGGCGGTGTGCTTTACGGGTTTGCCATTGTACTGGCACTTCGGGGGAATGCATCAACAGGCGGTACAGATTTCATTGCCCTTTATGTTTCCAATAAAACCGGCAACTCCATCTGGACCTCTGTTTTTGTGGGAAATGTAATCCTGCTCTGTATTTTCGGGGCAATATTTGGCTGGGATTATGCCGGATATTCCATATTGTTTCAATTTGTGTCTACAAAGGTCATATCCACCTTCCATCACCGGTATGAACGTGTGACACTTCAGATTACAACAGTAAAAGGACCGGAGCTGGCTGGGAAGTATGTGGAGGACTTCCGGCACGGAATTTCCTGTGTGGATGCAGTAGGCGGTTACAGCAGGAAGAAGATGTATCTGCTTCACACAGTGGTGTCCTCTTATGAAGTAGAGGATATCATTGCACTGTTTCATGAAGTGGATGATCAAGTGATTGTGAATATGTTTAAGACACAGCAGTTTTACGGAAGATTTTACCGTGCTCCCATGGAGTAAGCTCCCTGCAGCAGATGTTTGAACAGGAAAGCGGGATTTTTATTGCACATAGTATGCAATGAAAGTCCCGCTTTTTATATGTGTATCGGTCTGACACCCTAAAGAATCAGGAAAAAAACAAGTAAATATTTGCACAGTCAGAGTGCAAATATTTATTCGAAATCGGATGGGCAGTCAGATATAATAAACTTAATCAATAGAAAGGAGGAATTATGAAATGAAAAAATTAAGAGTTCTTTTAGTTTGTGGTTCAGGAGCTTCCAGTGGGTTCATGGCAGCTAATATCAGGAAGGCTGCCAAAGAAAAGGGAATGGAAATGGAAGTACAGGCAAGAAGTGATTCCGAAATAGATAATTATATTGAAGACGTTGACTTAATTATGGTGGGACCGCATCTTGAGTATGTTATGGATGATCTTGAGGAATATACTCATGAATATCCTGTAAAAATTGCACTGATGAAACCGGAATATTATTCCAGATTAGACGGCACAAAAGCAATAGAACACATTTTATCACTATACGAATAAAATGAGCGGAGGAATGGATGATGGATAAGTTAATTAATTGGCTGGAGAGCAGCTTTGCACCTAAAATGAACAAAATAAGTCATAACAGCTGGGTTGTTATTTTAAAAGATTCCATTATGCAGACATTGCCATTTATCTTACTTGGTTCTGTATTCTGCTGCTTAGCAATTTTGAATGATTATATCCCCGGGTTACCCAGTTTTTGGACCCCGTTTGGATGGACGATGAGTAAACTGTCACTCTTTGTATCTTTTTTAGTACCATTTAATTATTGTGAGAAAAAGAAGCTGAGAAAACAAAGGCTGATCGCTGGTTTAACTGGTTTGATTTTCTTTTTGATCTGTGTGACTCCGGTAGTTGAAGCGGAGGGTACAGTAGGCTTCGGATCATCAGCACTTGGTGCGGGTGGTATGTTTGTAGCAATGATTACAGGCGTAATTACATCACTTATTTTTGCATTATTCGCTAAATTCAGTTTCTTTAAACAGGATTCGGCTATACCGGATTTTGTAAGAACATGGTTTGATCAGATGTTACCAATTGCAATTATCGTTTGCTTTGGCTGGATTGTTGTATTGACTAAAAATGTAAATCTGTATCAGATTATTGTAAACATATTTATGCCTTTGCAAGGTTTCTTAAACACCTGGTATGGTTTTACATTTATGTGTTTCATTAGCTGCTTTATCTATTCAATGGGGATTTCCACATGGGTATTAACACCAGTAGGACAACCTGTCAGGCTTGCCGGCATTACTGCCAACCTGGCAATGGTAGCAGCAGGAACAGCAACTGTCTCATCAATGAACATCTATACAGAAGGATTGGTTTATTGCACCTACATGTGGGTAGGTGGTGTGGCATGTACCTTACCGTTGGTAATCATGTTAATACGTGCAAAGTCAAAACGATTAAGCTCATTAGGAAAAGCTTGTTTATTACCCGGTATTTTCAACATCAATGAGCCGGTTGTATTTGGCTGTATCGCATGGAATCCGCTTTTAATGCTTCCAATGTGGATCATCGGACTTATTATACCGCTGTTAACATGGTTTTTTGTAAAAGTTATTGCATTTGCACCCATGCCAAGAATTCAATTTGAATTATGGTATTGCCCATATCCGATTTCTACCTGGATATCAACAGGTTCATTAAGGGCAATCATTTTCCTTATTATTTCAGTTGCTGTAGCATCCTTCATCTGGTATCCATTCTTTCGGGCATATGATAAGCAGGAGACAGAAGCAGAAGCGAATCGCGTAGAATAATGAATGGAGAAAGATAAAAACATGAATGAAAAGATTTTAGAAAATGCTATGAAAATTATTATGAATGCCGGAGATGCAAGAGTATGTAATAAAAAAGCTCTGGATGCGCTGGCGGAATTTGATGTGGAAAAAGCAAAAGAACTTATGAAAGAAGCAAGTAAGTATATTACAGAAGCGCATAAGGTACAGACTGATGCGATACAGGGCGAGACAAGAGGGGATAAGACGGAATATACCTTATTGTTTGCTCATGCCCAGGATACTCTCATGACAATCTATAGCGAAATTAATATAGCAAAGCAATTGATTAAAGTTATGGAGGCAGTGAATAAACGTCTGGAAGTACTGGAAAATATGAAAGGAGTTTGAAATGAAAAAAGTAGCGGACGTATTTCCCAAAGATTTTCTGTGGGGCGGTGCATTTGCAGCAAATCAAATGGAAGGCGCTTATCTGGAAGATGGAAAAGGATTATGTGTTGCAGATATTAATGAATTTAGAAACGATATAGATATACAGAAAAAATACAATGAAGAGGTAACATCTGCCTATATAACGGAAGCGCTGGAAAGTGAAACGAGAATTTTTCCAAAACGCAGAGGGATTGATTTTTACCATACCTATCAAGAGGATTTAAAATTATTAGGTAAAGATGGTCTTGGGATGAAGACATATCGTACGTCCATTAACTGGGCGAGAATTTTCCCGAATGGGGATGAAGCAGAACCAAATGAAGCAGGACTTAAATTTTACGATGCCTTATTTGATGAAGTAATCAAAAACGGTATGGTTCCTATGGTAACAATGTCTCATTACGAAATGCCGTTGCACTTAACCCGGCAGTACAAAGGCTGGTATTCAAAAGAAGTGATTGAGTTCTTTACCAGATATGGGAAAGTGATTCTGGATCGGTATCATGAAAAAGTAAAATACTGGATCATCGTAAACCAGATCAATTTAATTCTTCACGAAAGCTTTAACCACCTTGGAGTGCCGGAAGATGCAGTTGATCATGTTACAGAAGCCAAATATCAGGCAGTTATAAATGAGATGGTTTCCTGCGCTCAGATCACAAAATATTCTCATGATAATTATCCTGATGTGCAGATTGGTATGATGCTGTGCGGCGGACCTGCGTATGCTGCGACATGTAAACCAGAAGATGTATTGGCAGCCATGCGGCATAATCAAATGGAATATTTTTATGGTGACGTATTGTTAAGAGGTCATATCCCAGGATATGCAGTCCGATATTTCGCAGATCTCAATCTGCATATTGAGCTGACACCGGATGAAGAAGACGTATTAAAGAATACCTGCGACTTCTTTTCATTCTCCTATTATTATACAAGACTTTGCAGCAAAGAGAGTTTTGAAAATGGCAATGGCGTATACCGAAATCCGGAATTACCCGCAAATCCCTGGGGATGGTCAATTGATCCCATTGGCCTTAGGATCCTGTTAAACGAATTTTATGACCGTTATCAAAAACCAATTTATATTACAGAAAATGGAATAGGGCTTTACGATGAGCTGGGAGAAGATGGACAAATACACGATTCCTATCGGCCAGAATATTACAAAGCCCATATTGTGCAGATGAAGGAAGCAATTAAAGATGGCGTAGACCTAAGAGGGTATTACGCCTGGGGGCCACTTGATATTGTAAGCTGTTCTTCTTCAGAAATGAGCAAACGCTATGGGTTCATCTACGTTGATTTGGATGATTATGGAAAAGGATCGGGTAAAAGAATCAGAAAAGACAGCTTTCAGTGGTATAAAAAGGTAATAGAATCTAACGGTGAGATATTATAATCAACTGTTTTCGGTATTGCATGTGTTCTGGCGGCTATTGGAATACTGAATGTAAAGCAAAATTAGTGGAAGAAAGGTAATAAGAATGAAGGACAATTGCAAGAGGCTTATTAAAATTATGCTGTCAAATGAAGAATGGATCAATGCCGGCTATTTGGCCAATGTAATGGGAGTCTCTGAACGAAGTATAAAAAATTACATTTCAGAAATTAACAGCTTTGAGAAGGATTTGATTCTTTCTTCCAGGAAAGGATATCAGATCGATCCGAAAAGAGGAAAAGCTTTCATTCAAAGTAAGGGGAGAAATATTCCACAGAATGCCCACGAACGAATTAATTTTATTATAATCCGCATTCTGTCAAATGATGCGGACCAGGGGAGTAAAACGGATTTATATAGTATCGCAGATGAAATTTATGTTAGTTTTGAAACCATAAAAAAGGATATGTACAAAGTACGTAAGAAATTTATGGAGCATGATTTATACTTAACAGCCACAAACTCCTTTGTGGCTGTAGAAGGAAATGAGTTAGATAAAAGAAAGGCACTAAGCAGTATTCTTTATGAAGAATTCACGGATCATGTTATGAGTATTGACGTTATTAAAAATATATATCCGTTGTATGATCTGGAATTACTGCAGAAAATTATTGAAACAAAATGTGAGGAATACCATTATTTCATTAATGAATACGCTCTTATTAATTTAATTCTTGATATTGTTATTGGAATAGACCGTATGAAAAAGGAAAAGACCTTTGAAAAAGAAAAAAAGGATGATAAGCGTATTGGTATTCGTGAACAGGAGCTTGCAAGAAATATTGCTACGGAAATTGAACATCATTTTGGTGTCACTTACAGCATCACAGAATTTGAAGAACTAACTATAATTTTATTAAGCCATTTGATGAAAATGGATTTTAATGCAATTAACAAAGAAAATTTGGAACTTATGGTTGGAAGCGAATGTGTAAATATTGTGAATCAGTTAAGCGATATACTGAAAAACACTTATTTTGTTGATATAGACAATGCGGATTTCATCATTAAATTCACATTGCATATTAAAAATATGTTAGTCAGATTACGAAATGGATATAGAATTAAAAATCCGTTAGTGAATCATATTAAAAACACTTGTCCATTGATTTTTGAATGTGCCGTAGAGGTTTCCAATAAAATTCATGAACTAACAGGTTTTGATTTGTCAGAGGATGAGATTGGTTATATTGCATTACACATAGGCGGTAATCTGGAAACTCAGAAATCCAAAAGAAAAGTAATCAGCTGTGTTATCCTGTATCCCCAATATTATGATTTTTCCAACAAAATGATGGAAGAGATAAAAAATCATTATCAGGAACAACTGGAAATAAAGACCGTTATTACATCATTAAATGAGATAAAGAATCTGGACAAGACAGATTTGATTATTTCTACCATTCCAATAACGGAACTGATACGGATGGAATCAATTATTGTTACACCGTTTTTAAATGAGAAGGATTACAGAGATATTAGCTGTATCATTGAGAAAATAATTTTAAGAAAAAAGAAAGCCAGATTAAAACAACACTTGATGCAAATCTCAAATCCATTGTTTTTCTATAAGAATAAGGAATTTGAGGGAAAAGAGGATGCAATTTCTTTCATGGTGGATATTATGCAAAAAGAGGGCTATGTGAATGCTGATTTTGCACAAGAGATTTTTCAGCGGGAAAAACAGTCCTCCACCGCATTCGAGCATATTGCTGTTCCCCATTCAATGTATATGAATGCTAACAAAACTGGAATGTTTGTGTTATTAAATGAAAAAAAGCCGATTAACTGGAATGATAATTTAGTCAGTATTGTAATGATGTTTGCTATCAGCAGAGAGGAAAGAGCAATCTTTCATGATGTATACGATAATTTAATAGTCTTGCTGATTGATAAACCGAATGCAGTGAAAGTATTAGAAAGCGCTGGTTATATAGATTTTATAGAATCAGTAATCAGCTGTTTCAGTTAGAAAGGAAATAGAGATGAAGAAATTTGAATATATAATAACACAACCAGCTGGAATACATGCGATACCGGCAGGTTTGCTGGTTAAGGAAGTCTCTGTTTACAAAAGTTCAATTACAATAGAAAGAAATGGTAAGAAAGCGGATGGGAAAAGACTTATGCCAATAATGGCGCTTGGGGTAAGGTGCGGGGAAAAAGTGACTTTTATTATCGAAGGAATGGATGAAGATAAGGCTGTGATAAAATTAAAAGCATTTTGCAGAAAAAATTTATAAAATATTCAATAGACGTATTTTCTAACAGGTGCAACTATCATAAGCATGGCTGTCAGGAAGATACGTCTATTTTTCAATTGCAGATATTATGATTTACAGCAGAACGGTCTTTTTTCTCTTCAGCCGGCTGAAACAGTGAAAATAAATAAGGAACAAAATGGATGTAACTGTCCACGTCAGAGGATAACAAAATACTACAGTCTCAATAACCGGACGAATTGGCACTGCAGTACAGATCCATACAATTCTGAGTACACAGACTCCCAGGCTGGTAAGGATCATGGGGATCCAGCAGTCACCGGTTCCCCGAAGAGATCCGGAATAAATTTCCACACACACGTAAGTAAAAAAGGTGGGAACCAGATACCGGAGAATCTGTGTACCCTTGTCAATGACTGCTGCGTCAGTTGTAAACAGGAGAAATACCAGACTTCCGAATGTGTAAAGCAGGAGGCTTAATGCAATAGCAGAAACAAAGCACATAAAAAGGCAGACCCGTATGCCCTTGTATACCCTGTCCAATTTCTTTGCACCGTAATTCTGTCCTACAAATGTGGTTATGGAGATACCAAAAGCACTGATCATCATCCAGAACAGTGTATCGATCTTGCCATATGCAGTCCAGGCAGCCACGGTGTCAGTTCCCAGTGTATTTACACTGGATTGAATGATTATATTTGATGACGTATACATTACGGATTGAAGCCCTGCGGGAAATCCAATCCGGATAATCCGCATCAGCATATCCCGTTGTATTTTTAACTGAGAAAAGGACAGGCGGTAATCCTCCTTGGTGCGAACCAGAATAATCACTACAAGTACTGCACTTAACAGCTGGGAGGTGATGGTAGCGATCGCAGCGCCGGCAACTCCCATATGGCAGTAAACTACCAGGATAATATCCAAAACTATGTTAACAAAGCAGCTGACAATCAGAAAATAAAGAGGACGCCTGGAGTCACCGGCAGCCCTTAAAATACCAGCCCCCATATTGTAAATCAGATTAGGAATTGTTCCTAAAAAATAAATACGCATAAATAAAACCCCATAAGGCAGGATATCATCAGGAGTATCCATGGCTTTCAGGGCTAGGGGGGCGAATATAATTCCTGCTATCATAATAAAAAAGCCGCACACAACTGAAAACGCCATGGCTGTATGGACGGCTTCGCTCAGCTGTTTTTTCTGCCCGGCTCCGAAAAACTGGGATATGCTGACGCCTGCGCCGGAGGAAAGCCCGATAAAGAACCCGATAAACAGATTGATCAGAGTTCCAGTAGGGCCTCCAACGGCAGCCAGTGCTTCTTTTCCCACGAATCGGCCAACAATGACGGCATCGGCCGTATTATAAAGCTGCTGAAAAAATGTTCCAAATAAAATTGGAAAGAAAAACAGAAGAAGCTGCTTCCATATCACTCCCTCTGTAATCTGATTCGACGTTCCTTCGTCTTTATTTCTTGTATTCTTTTTCATAAAATTTCCTCGTTTAAGTAATTATGTAGTCATTTTTCATTATACCGTCTGGTAATAAAAAACACAATCCCCTGTCTCAGTCGGTTTTTTCAGCTTTTGTAAGTGCCTGATCCACTGCTTTTAACAGAACACTGGAGGTGTAGCGGGATTCAGACGGGTAGGAGATGTTTTTGGTTGACTGGTTCTTTAAAATCTGCGGAGATAAATTATCCATGGCGGGCTGCATCAGTGGATACATGGTGGTAACCGCCTCGCTTAAAGGAACCAGTGTAACGGAAGTGATTTTCTTTGAATCAACTGTGACCTCAACATTGATATCCTGGCTATTCAGCGTAATGGCAGAGGAATATACACCCGGTACATAGGCCACAGCATCGCCGGAAGTGGGAACAGTATCCTTTTTCGGGCGGAACATGACTAGAAACAGGGTAATGAGGAGGATTCCAAGGCCAACGAAGATCGCAGTATAGATGATCTCTTTCATTCGTAAAACAACAATTTTTGTTTTTGAGCTCATAAGACAGAAGCCCTCCGTATAGTTTTGTTATAATGTATGAACGGATTGGGGGATTTCATTCCTAAGATTTCATTGTTGTAACAGGAAATCTGTGCTAAGATAATAGACAAACGTGTGTTTTGGGAAAGGAAGAAAAAGTATGTCCCTTCAATTTATTTTGGGTGGATCCGGTTCCGGCAAAACCAGCCGTCTTTATACGGAATTGATCCGTCAGTCGGTGAATGAACCGGATACCCAGTATTTTGCCATCGTGCCGGAGCAGTTTACCATGCAGACCCAGAAGGAGATCGTCTCCCTGCACCCAAGCTTCGGAGTGATGAATATTGATATTGTCAGCTTTAAACGTCTTGCCTACCGCATCTTTGAGGAACTGGCAGTTGTAAATCCCCAGGTTCTTGATGATATGGGGAAATCCATGGTGCTTCGAAAGGTAGCCGCAGACAAGAAAAAAAGTCTTGTATTTTATAAAGAGCATTTGTCGAAAGCAGGGTTTATCTCCCAGTTAAAGTCCATGCTTTCCGAGCTTTACCAGTATGGAATTACTCCCGATATGCTAAAGGAGAAGATTCCGGAAAACTTAAGTCCTGTGCTGGCTCAGAAACTGTCGGATATTACTGTCGTTTATGAGGGATTTAAAGATTATATTGAAGGTAAGTTTATTACTTCAGAAGAGATATTAGACGTTCTCTGCAACGTCCTTCCTAAGTCTGAACTGATCAAAAACAGTGTGATCACCTTAGATGGATATACGGGGTTCACCCCTGTCCAGTATCGGATTTTGGAATTGTTTTTCCGTTATAGTAAGAAAGTAATGATTACAGTGACCATGGATCCGGCAGTGAACATGAGCAGAAAGACCGGAGTTCAGGAGCTGTTTTACATGAGCCGCCAGATGATTAAAAAACTAAATGATCTTGCCATGGAGACAGGGATAAGCCGGGAAAAGGATATCCTTCTTACGGATCATCCCGCAGTCCGTTTTTTGAAAGACACAGATCATTCACCCTGCAGTCTGGATTTTCTGGAACAGAATCTCTATCGCTATACAGGAAGATCATTCAAAGGCAAGCCGGAATCAATCCAATTGTATCAGACCCGCAATCCCTCGGAAGAGATTGCATTTGTAATACGCTCCATGGAAGAAAACATTAGAAAAAACGGGCTTCGATACAGGGATATGGCGGTTATAACAGGAAGCTTATCAAGCTATGCAAACGAGATGATTCACCAGTTTCAGTTAAACCACGTGCCGTTTTTTCTGGATGATAAAAAGAGCATATTAAAAAATCCCATGGTGGAACTGATTCGTGCCGCCATCGAGATTGTTCAAAAGGATTTCTCCTATGAATCCGTGTTTCGCTACATAAGAACCGGGCTTGTTGTTTCACAGGATCAGATGGATCAGGCGGACAGGCTGGAAAATTACGTTATAGCCATGGGAATCAGAGGATTTAAAAAATGGAATGCTGAGTTTGAGGGCTGGTATAAGGGAGCCAGAGAGCTGAATCTTCTGGAATTAAATCAGTTTAAGGCAGAATTAATGGAACCTCTTAATCATCTGCGTGAAGAATTTAAAAGAGAAGATTCTACCGTAAAAACCATGACTGCAGCAGTGACTGCACTTTTAATGGAGACTGGCATTGAAGAAAAGATGCTTGATTTTGAGAAAAAGTTTCAGGACATGGGGGAATTCGCCCTTGCCAAGGAATACGGTCAGGTTTATGGACTGGTTATGGATTTATTTGACCGCCTCGCCGGACTGTTAGGAGACGAGCATGTAAGCAGGAGAGAATACGGTGAGATTTTAGATGCCGGTTTTGCTGAGATTAAAGTTGGCGTAATTCCAGCTGCAGTGGACCGGGTTGTAGTGGGAGATATTACAAGAACCCGTCTGGATCATATTAAGGTTCTTTATTTTGTAGGGGTCAACGATGGACTGGTTCCGGTAAAGAAAGAAAAAGGCAGCTTATTTACAGACAGGGAGAGAGAATTTTTATCTGTTCATGAAATAGAACTGGCTCCCACTTCCATGGAAGAAGGATTCCGGCAGAGATTTTATCTGTATCTGGCACTGACAAAGCCGGAGAAAGAGCTGGTGTTATCCTATGCAGCCATGGACGGAAGCGGGAAGAGCATGCGCCCTTCAACCTTAATCGGAGAATGTAAGAAGCTGTTTCCGGGATTAAAGGAACAGGCTCCGGGGGAAGCGGGTGTTCCTTTAAACTATCGTGAGGCAAAGAGCCAGCTGGCAGATGGTATGAGGGAGTGTGGTAAAAACGGAGGGGACTTAAGGCTTCTGGAACTGTTAAAAGCGTTTCTTTCCTCGCCGGATCACAAGGAGGAAGCCAGACAGCTGGTGGAGGCGGCTTTTTATGTATATCAGCAAAAAGGCATTGGAAAAGCGGCTGCCAAGGCTCTTTACGGCTCCGTTATTAATGGAAGTGTGACCAGAATGGAGCAGTATGCTTCCTGCGCATATGCCCATTTCTTAAGTTACGGTCTGGAACTGATGGAACGCCAGGAATATGAGCTGGCTGCCATGGATATCGGTAATCTCTTTCATGATTCCATTGATTTGTGGTTTGCCCGGATGAAGGAGGAAGGCAGGGATTTTAAAACACTGACAGAAGAGGAACGAAAGACCATGGTACACGAATGTGTAACCAAAGTGACAGAGGAGTATGGCAACACCGTTTTAAAAAGCTCAGCAAGAAATGCCTACCTTGCAGGCAAGGTGGAGCGGATCACAGACAGAACGGTGTGGGCGCTTTCCGAGCAGCTGAAAAAAGGGGATTTTACTCCTGTTGGATTTGAAGTATCCTTTTCTGCAGACGATCATTTAAAAGCCATGAGACTGCCATTGTCTGGGGATGAGGCCGTTCATTTAAGGGGACGGATTGACCGCATGGACTTATGCGAGGATGAAGAGGCAGTTTACGTAAAGATTATTGACTACAAATCGGGAAGTACAGCATTTGATTTAACTTCCCTTTATTATGGACTTCAGCTTCAGCTTGTGGTCTATATGGATGCGGCTCTGGAGATGGAAGAGAGGAAAAGACCGGATAAGCAGGTGATTCCTGCCGGAATCTTTTATTACAACATTAACGATCCGGTTGTGGACAAAGACGGTGAGATGACACAGGAAGAGATCTCAGGCAGAATTTTAAAGCAGCTTCGTATGAATGGTCTGGTTAACACCGATTTAAATGCAATTGCTCATCTGGATCATGAGATTGAATCAGAATCCGACGTAATTCCGGTTGCCATGAAGAATGGAATCATTCAGGAGGCACGGTCTTCGGTAGCCGGAGGAAACCGTTTTTCAGCCTTGAGGCAGTACGTTCAGGAAACACTGAAGACGGAAGGCCGGGAGATTTTAGAAGGGGTGATTGATGTAAACCCCTATAAACAGGGGAATAAAACGGCTTGCGATTACTGCCCCTACCATGCAGTCTGCGGGTTTGATTTAAAGACACAGGGATACGGCTTCAGGAAATTCAAGGCTTTAAAATCCGAGGAAATATGGCCGGTTATCGAAGGAGAAGCAGAGGAAGGAGAAGAACATGGCAATCACCTGGACAGAGGAACAGAAAGCAGTCATTGAAAGCAGAAACAGAAATCTTCTGGTATCGGCAGCAGCCGGCAGCGGTAAAACAGCTGTTCTGGTGGAACGCATTATCCGTATGATTACGGAGGGAGAGAATCCCCTTAAAATCGATCAGCTTCTTGTTATGACATTTACAAAGGCAGCAGCCGATGAGATGCGGGAGCGTGTCTTAAAGGCGGTGGATGAAAAACTGATGGAGCAGCCGGATAATGAGCACCTTCAGATGCAGGCAGCCATGATTCCCTATGCCCAGATTACTACCATAGACAGCTTCTGCCTGGGCATCATCAGAGAGCATTACAGCCGGTTAGACATTGACCCTGCTTTTCGTGTGGGAGATGAGGGAGAGCTGATTCTTCTACGGGGAGATGTAATGAAGGAGATGCTGGAAGAATTTTACGAAGCAAAGGATCCTTCCTTTGAATGCTTTGTAGAGACCTATGCTTCCGGTAAGACAGACCGGGGAATTGAAGATTTTATTATGCAGGTATACCGTTTTTCCCAAAGTAATCCCTGGCCCGAAGAGTGGCTTGATAACTGCAGACAGGAGCTTACAGCCTGTGATATGAAACACATGAAGGATACCGCCTGGATGAGGTTTCTGATGGAGGATGCTGCCCTGCTGCTTGAGGAGCTGTTGATCCAGACAGAAGCGGCCATGGAGATCTGCCAGGAGGAAAATGGACCGGAAGCTTATCTTCCCATGCTGGCAAGTGATGCAGCGATGCTTAAATCTCTTGGGGAAGCAGAGGATTACGAGTGCTTAAACAGCCGGCTGAAAGAGGTATCGTTTGTAAGACTTGCCTCTATACGAAGCAAGGACATCGATCAGGAAAAAAAGGCCGCTGTCACTGCAGTCAGGGACAGAGTGAAAAAGGGTATTGGAAAACTCTGCGATCTGTACTGCTTTGAATCTCCCGAAGAAGTGGGAGCCGATATGGAAGGGACGAAAGAAGCTGTTTTCATGCTTCTTCACCTGGCGGAAGAATATTCCCGCAGATACCAGGAGAAAAAGAAAGAACGCAACCTGGTGGATTTTAATGATCTGGAACATTATGCACTGGAGATTCTTTTAAAGGAAGAAGACGGAATCAGGGTTCCCACAGAAGCCGCTGACGAATTCAGCCGCCAGTTTGAGGAAATCCTGGTAGATGAATATCAGGACAGCAATGAGGTACAGGAAGCACTGATCAACAGCATTTCGAGAGAACGGTTTGGCAGTCCCAATGTTTTCATGGTAGGAGATGTGAAGCAGAGTATCTACCAGTTCCGTCTGGCAAGACCGCAGCTGTTCTTAGACAAGTATCAGAGGTACTCCAGTGAGGAAGGAAGCTATCAGAAGATTGAGCTGCATCAGAATTTCCGAAGCAGAGAGTCAGTGCTTACCAGCATCAATGAGGTATTTTATCAGATTATGACAAAAAATCTGGGAAATATCCGTTATACAAAGGAGACGGCACTTCACCCCGGAGCTGTTTTTCAGGAATCAGAAGGCCGTGCAGGAGAGAAGACGGAGCTGCTTCTGATTCATGGTTCTTCCGAACAGTTAAAACAGCTTGACGAAGATAGTGCAGATTATACTGGCAGGGAAGCGGAGGCAAAGGTAATTGCTTCAAAAATCAGGGAACTGACAGATCCGGATAGCGGACTTCTTGTCTTTGATAAAAATCTGGAACAGACAGGAGGATACCGGATCTGCCAATACTCTGATATTGTTATTTTATTAAGAAGCTTAAGCGGCTGGGCAGAGGAATTTGTCAATATTTTGATGAATGAGGGGATTCCTGCCCATGCAGAGCGTAAAACAGGATATTTTTCCGCTTCAGAAGTGGAGACAGTCCTTTCCATGCTGAATATTATTGATAATCCCATGCAGGATATTCCCCTGGCTGCAGTCTTTAAATCTCCCATAGCAGGAATTGCCGATCAGGAGATGGCCCATCTGCTGGCTGTGTGGAAAAATGCTGCAAAGAAGGGACAGGACCGTGGAATTTACGGAGCGTGGCAGCACTATTTAAAGGAGTATGAAGAGAGGGAAGATGAAAGTGCTCCTGAGCTTTATGAGAAGCTGCTAAGATTCACCCGGGAGCTTTCTCATTACAGGGAAAAAGCCGCCTATCTGTCCATTCATGAGCTGCTTTATGATATATATGAAGAAACTGGGTATTTTGACTACGTTTCCGCCATGCCTGGAGGAGAGGTGCGAAGAGCCAACCTTGCCATGCTGGTGGAAAAGGCGGCTGCCTATGAACAGACCAGTTACAGGGGGCTGTTCCACTTTATCCGGTATATTGAAAATCTGAAAAAATATGATACGGATTTTGGGGAAGCCTCTCTTCTGGGAGAAGAGAATACGGTTCGTGTTATGAGTATTCACAAGAGCAAGGGTCTGGAGTTCCCAGTTGTATTTCTGGCCGGAATGGGAAAAAAATTCAACAAACAGGATGCTTACGGAAAACTTCTCA
The DNA here is from genome assembly GCA_009712635.1 of Hungatella sp. Lineage (GTDB taxonomy): Bacteria > Bacillota > Clostridia > Lachnospirales > Lachnospiraceae > Lacrimispora. The sequence goes on from WASS01000005.1 coordinate 190,006, forward strand.
TCGATCCTGATCTGGGAATTGGTACCGATTATATGGATCTGGAAAGAAGGATCAAGGCACCTACCTTAAAGAAACACGTTTTAAAGAGAAAAACGGAACTAAGCGCCCTTGGAGAAGAACTTCGTGTCCTTTACGTTGCCATGACAAGGGCTAAGGAAAAGCTTATCATGACTGGGTTAGACCGGTATCTGGATAAAAAATTTGAGCGTTATGCAACCGTAATGAGAGCTCAGGGCCAAATCCCATTTTCCTTCCTCTCCGGGGCGGATTCTTACTTAGACTGGCTTTTAATGAGCCTGTCTGGTAAATATTCTCCTGCAGGTATATTGTCTGAAGACGGGCAGGATACCGGAAATTTAATTATGAAGGAGCTGACAGTTTCCGGTCTTGTTATGGGGGAAATGAACCGACAGGTAAGCAAGAAACTGACGAAAGAAAGTTTCCTGAGACTGGATACAAAAATAAGCTATGACCAGGATTTTGAAACAGGCTTAAAGGAGGCACTTTCCTACTATTATCCTTACGAAGAGGACATAAGACTCCATACCAAGCTTACTGTTTCAGAACTGAAAAAGCAGGGGCAGTACTTAGACGAAGAAGAAAGTGATTTTCTTCCAACAATTCCTGCTTTTTTAAGAGAGGAAATAGAAGAAGAAAAGACGGGAGGCGTCCGCCGGGGTACAGCCTATCACCGCGCTCTGGAACTTCTGGATTTTTCAAAGGTGAAGACGGCACAGGACTTAACTCTGGCGCTGGAGAATCTTAAAAGCGATGGCCGGCTAAGCGAAGAAAGCTTTGCGTTGCTTTCCATTTCCCAGCTCCTGGCATTTATAAAATCACCGTTAGGAAAGCGTCTGGCAGCAGCCCAGGAGAAAGGTCTGTTAAAGCGGGAACAGCAGTTTGTAATCGGGATTCCTGCAAGGGAGATGGATGTGGCCGATTCTGACGAACGCATCCTCATTCAGGGAATCATTGACGCTTATATGGAAGAAGAGGGGCAGCTGGTTTTAGTGGATTATAAAACAGACTTTTTGAAAGAAGGGCAGGAATCCGTCCTTACAGACCGTTATGGAATCCAGATGGAATATTACAGGCGGGCTCTGGAGCAGATTACAGGGAAAAAGGTGAAGGAGAGGATTATCTATTCCTTTGCACTGAAGAAAGAAGTAGTCATAAACTGACCACAAAATGAGTAGAATGGAGATGGTGCTATATGATACCTGACAGTGAAGTAAGATTAACCCAGATGACGAAAACAGCCGGTTGTGCCGCGAAAATCGGTCCGGGAACTTTGGCTGGAATTCTGGAACATTTACCGAAGTTTCATGACCCCAGTCTTCTGGTTGGAATTGAAACCTCTGACGATGGTGCAATTTATAAGGTAAGTGAGGAACTGGCACTGATTCAGACCCTGGATTTTTTTACACCAGTGGTTGATGATCCCTATACATTCGGCCAGATCGCTGCTGCCAATGCCCTCAGTGATATTTATGCCATGGGGGGAGAACCCAAAGTTGCTTTAAACATTGTGGCGTGGCCCAACTGCTTAAATCCGGCAATTCTGGGGAGGATATTAGAAGGCGGTGCGTCAAAGGTTTTAGAGGCAGGTGCTGTACTGGCAGGAGGCCATTCCATTCAGGATGAGGAACCAAAGTATGGGCTTAGTGTGACGGGATTTGTCCACCCGGATAAGGTTTTTAAAAACTGCGAAGCCAGGCCGGGAGACATTTTAATTCTTACAAAACCCCTTGGTACCGGTATTGTAAATACAGCGGTAAAGGCTGATTTAGCTTCACAGGAGGCAAAAGAAGAAGTGATAAAGGTTATGACTTCTTTAAACCGTAAGGCAAAACAGGTGATCGAACGGTATGATGTTCACAGCTGCACCGATGTAACGGGTTTTGGTCTGGCTGGGCATGCTGTTGAGATGGCTGAGGGAAGCGGAGTGACCCTTGTTATTTCCGTCAAAGATCTTCCTGTACAAAAGGAGGCCTTTGAGCTTGCAAGAATGGGCCTGGTGCCGGAAGGGGCTTATAAAAACCGCACCTATACCAGTGATCATGTGGATTACGCAGATACAGAGGAATGTATGATTGATATATTCTGTGATCCCCAGACTTCGGGAGGATTTTTGATCAGCGTATCCAGGGAAGACGGAGAGCAGATTATGAAGGATTTTGCACAGGTGGACATGGAGACAACATGCAGGATTATTGGTGAAGTTACGAAGAAGCAGGAAAAATCAGTAAAACTGAGGAACCATTTATGATTTATCTGGATAATGCAGCCACTTCTCTGCAAAAGCCTGAGGAAGTGGGGAAGGCAGTAGCCGACGCCATACTTCATATGGGAAATCCGGGCAGAGGAATTCACGGCGCTTCCCTTGATGCAGCCAGGATGATATATGATACCCGAAGTCTGATATCCCGGCTGTTTCATGCAAAAAGCCCCAGCCAGGTGGCATTTACGGCAAATTCTACAGAGAGTCTGAACCTGGCAGTGGAAGGGATTTTTCGTCCGGGAGATCATGTGATTACCACCATGATGGAACACAATTCCGTGCTTCGTCCTCTTTACCGTATGGAAGAAAAAGGGGTGGAGCTTACCATTTTGCCTGCAGATAAACAAGGCTGCATCAATTATGAGGATTTTGAGCGTGCATTTAAGAGTAATACAAGAGCCGTTGTATGTACCCATGCTTCTAATTTAACTGGAAATGTCAATGACTTGGAGAAGATTGGGAGAATTTGTAAAAAGCTTGGAATCTTATTCCTTTTGGATGCTTCACAGACAGCCGGAGTATTTGATATTGATATGGAAGAAACAGGAATTGATGTCGTCTGCTTTACGGGACACAAGGGATTGTTAGGTCCTCAGGGAACGGGAGGAATCTGTGTTCGGGAAGGGCTTGACATTCAGCCGCTGGTTGTAGGCGGAAGCGGAGTGCAAAGCTACTTAAGAACACAGCCGGAGCAGATGCCGGAGCGTCTGGAAGCAGGTACATTAAACTGCCATGGCTTGGCAGGGCTTCATGCAGCACTCCTCTATATCGGTCAGACGGGGATGGAGTATATCCGTAAGCGGGAACAGTATTTGATGAGACGGTTTTATGAAGGAGTAAAGGATATTCCAGGCGTCACGGTTTACGGGGATTTTTCCTTAGAGAGCCTTGATAAGCGGGCACCTGTTGTCGCTTTAAATATAGGGGATTACGATTCCGGAGAGGTGGCGGACGAACTGGCAGTTTCTTATGAGATCTATGCAAGAGCAGGTGCACATTGTGCTCCTCTGATGCATCAGGCGCTGGGAACCGAAAAGCAGGGGGCAGTACGGTTTTCCATGTCTCACTTTAATACAGAAGAGGAAATTGATCAGGCAGTAAAGGCAGTCAGAGAATTGAGCAGGCATTGACAGGAGACAGGATGAGGCAGAAAGAGTTAAAGACTGTAGTGACATTTCATACCGTTACGGAAGCGATTGCCATGGAGACAGCATGTATGAAAGAAGAGATTCCGGGAAGAATTATTCCGGTACCAAGAGAGATTAAGGCAGGCTGCGGACTTTCCTGGGCGATGCCGGCTGATTGGGTGGGAAACATCAGCCAATGGATGGAAAAGAAAGATCTTTCCTGGGAATCTGTAGGGGAGTACTTCATTTAGAGTTTGAAATTCTGGATATACTATTAGCAGAAGAAAATAGTCGGAAAAATGCTGTATTAATATAGAAAAGACAGCATTTAAAGACAAATGATTTAAAACAAAATTGGCATTGACAAATAGTTTTACAATATGTTATAGTCAACCTGTCAGAGGTCACAAAATTTGTTAAGTATCAGTATTCAAGAAACTTATATATGCTCATAATTGGATGAGTGTTTCTACCAACTACCGTAATAGTTGTCTATAAGTTTCCTCGTGATGGGAAGGCGGCTTATTTAGCTGTGCTATTTGTGTTCACGTTTGGAGCGACAGAATGAGACGGTAGTTTTTTATTGCTTGGTTTTTAGGAACGTTGCAATTTGGCTGCCGTATTTTTGTTTGTGCGGAACAGGAGGTTCTATGACCGGTGATGGAAATTTTATACTAAAAGGAAACATTTGCTACAGTGAGGATGTCCACACGTTAAAAACGGTGGAACAGGGTTTTTTAATATGCCAGAATGGGAAGTCAGCCGGAGTATTCAAAAGCATACCGGAACAGTTTCAGGACTTTTTGCTGATTGACTGTGACGATAAGCTGATTATACCGGGACTAGTTGATCTTCATATCCATGCGCCCCAATATTCATTCCGGGGGCTGTCCATGGATTTAGAGCTGTTAGACTGGCTGAATACCAATACGTTTCCGGAGGAAGCCAGATATGGCGATCTGGAATATGCAAAAAAGGCCTACCAGATATTTGCAGAAACGATGAAGAGAAGCGGGACTACGAGGGCCTGTATCTTTGCTACCATTCATGGACCGGCGACTGAGCTGTTAATGGATTTCATGGAAGATACCGGTTTAAAGACGATGGTTGGAAAGGTCAATATGGATCGGAATTCGCCGGATTATCTATGCGAGTCCAGTGCACAGGCGTCAGAAGCGGAGACTCTTTTATGGCTTTCCCATACAAGAGAGAAGTATAAGAATGTAACTCCTATTCTGACACCCAGATTTATTCCGTCCTGCACCGATGATCTCATGGAACGGCTGGGAAGGCTTAAGAGAAAATACAGACTTCCGGTTCAGTCCCATTTGTCGGAGAATTTAAGTGAGATTGAATGGGTGAAGAGTTTATGTCCCAGTACCGGGTGTTACGGCGAAGCTTATGATCAGTTCGGCATGTTCGGTGGGGAGGAAAAGACTGTGATGGCACATTGCGTCTATTCGTCTGAACAGGAGATTGAACTGATGAAAAAGCGGGGAGTTTATGTTGCACACTGTCCCCAGTCCAACACCAACCTTGCTTCCGGCATTGCGCCAATCCGTGCATATCTGGATCTGGGATTAAAGACAGGCCTGGGTACCGATGTAGCGGGAGGAAGCAGTGAGTCCATATTCCGTGCCATGGCAGATGCCATATCGGTGTCAAAGCTTCGGTGGCGCCTTGTGGATTCCTCATTAAAGCCTGTTACGTTTGAGGAGGCATTCTACCTGGGAACCATGGGAGGAGGCTCTTTCTTTGGAAAAGCAGGCAGCTTTCTGGAAGGTTATGAGTTTGATGCTCTGATTCTGGATGACAGCAGTTTAAGTCATCCCCAGCCTCTTAATACGAGGGAAAGGCTGGAACGTTTTATCTATCTGTCTGACGACAGACACATCGCGGGGAAGTATGTGGAAGGGAAACGAATTTTTTAGAGCACCTAAGGAGGTAGAAGTATGGAACGAAACACCAATGATGGATTTTTTGAAAAAGTTTTTCATTTATCTAAGAATCACACAGATGTGAAAACTGAGGTGGTAGCCGGAATCACAACATTTATGACGATGGCTTACATTCTGGCAGTGAATCCAAGTATTCTTGGAGCAGCAGGAATGGACAGCGGTGCAGTTTTTACCGCAACAGCGCTGTCATCTTTAGTTGCAACTCTTTTAATGGCAGGTCTGGCAAATTACCCGTTTGTTCTCGCACCGGGAATGGGTCTTAATGCCTACTTTGCCTATACTGTTGTATTGAATATGGGTTATACCTGGGAGATGGCTCTGGCTGCTGTATTCATAGAAGGAATTATATTTATAATTTTATCTCTTACCAGCGTCCGGGAAGCAATCTTTAATGCGATTCCCATGAATTTAAAGCATGCCGTATCGGTTGGTATTGGTCTGTTCATTGCATTTATTGGTCTTCAGAATGCGAAAGTGGTGGTTGATGGTTCAACGCTTGTGACCATGTTCTCTTTTAAAGCTTCTCTGGCTGATGGTACCTTTCATACCACTGGTATTACCGTTTTACTTGCAATCATCGGCACATTGGTTACAGCAGTTCTGGTTGTAAAGAATGTAAAAGGTAATATTTTATGGGGAATTTTAATTACATGGCTGTTGGGAATCATCTGTCAGGTTACCGGCTTGTACCAGCCAAATCCGGAAGTAGGAATGTTCAGTGTACTCCCTGATTTTTCCAAGGGATTTGGGATTCCAAGTATGTCTTCCACATTTTTGAAACTTGATTTTTCCAGAGCACTGTCCATTGATTTTTTGGTGGTAATGTTTGCGTTTTTATTTGTAGATCTCTTTGACACCTTAGGAACTCTCATTGGTGTTGCATCAAAGGCAGATATGCTTGATAAAGACGGAAAGCTTCCTCACATTCAGGGCGCTCTGCTTTCCGATGCGGTAGGTACTTCCGTAGGTGCATTGTTTGGAACTTCAACAGTGACTACCTTTGTTGAGAGTGCTGCCGGAGTTGCAGAAGGCGGAAGAACCGGATTGACTGCGGTAGTTTCAGCTTTATTATTTGGTTTATCCCTGTTTTTATCACCGATTTTCCTTGCAATTCCATCATTTGCAACAGCACCAGCCCTGATCGTTGTTGGATTCCTTATGCTGACATCTGTGACGAAAATCGATTTTACGGATTTTACAGAGTCCATTCCATGCTACATTGCTATCATTGCCATGCCGTTTATGTACAGCATTTCTGAGGGTATCGCTATGGGCGTAATCTCTTATGTATTTATTAATGTTGTAACAGGCAATGCAAAGAAAAAGAAAATAAGTCTGCTCATGTATATTTTAGCTGTATTATTTGTATTGAAATATGTACTGATCTAATGATTATGAATAAAGGCGGTGACAAGTCATTCACCAGGCATATTGCCTGAATGAAAGATTGTCACCGCTTTTTTCATGTTTATAATCAGTTTAATAAAACAATGGCCAGATTTAAATATCCTGCAAACGTAACCCATAAAAGGTAAGGTATCTGCATAAGGGCAGCAGTCTGATTGACATTCCAGAACGCCCTGATCATGCGAACGATAAAGTACCATAAAAGCAGCAGAATCAGAAATGCCAGAAGATAATTCTGCAGGTTAAAGAAAACAATGCTCCAGATAAAGTTAAGTGCCAGCTGGATCCCATAAAGCAGGAGCGCTTCCTTTTTTTTCGGAGAATAGGACTGTGCAATTATATAAGATCCTAATCCCATTAGAAGATATAAGATCGTCCAGACAATCGGGAAAATCCACCCCGGAGGGGAAAGGGGAGGCTGGTTTAAATTTTTGTATACCATCATGCTGTTTTTTGTAAGAAATCCAGCCAATGCGCCAACTGCCAGAGGTAGTACCAGGAAGAAAATTAATTTTTTTCTGCTTGCATTCATAGGAATCTCCTGTTCCTGTAATTAATATAATCTATTCCACGATTCTATTAATTATTTCCCGTTTTTAGGTAAAATAATATTTAAAAAGATTGCTACTAATGTTGCAACAACCACAGGAGAACGGCCAAAGATGGTGACTACCCAGGCAGGAAATGTAGAAAGAGCAGAGGTAGCCTGGGATATTCCCATTCCAAGTGCAGCAGCAAGTCCTACGATGGAAGAATTCCGGTAATTCATCTCTTCAGAAGTCACCAGCTTCATACCCGTCATGGCAATGGAGGCAAATACGGATACAGTGGCGCCTCCTAACACACACTGGGGAATGGTGGTAAGCAAAGCAGAAAACTTGGGAATCAGACCGGCAGCCAGCAAAAAGACTGCAGTTAATCCCATGACACAGCGGTTAACCACCTTAGTCGTAGTCACGATACCAACGTTCTGGCTGTAGGTAGCGGTTGGAAGACCGCCCAAAAGTGCTCCCAGAATATTGGTTATACCGTAACCCATAATTCCGCCCTGCAATTCCTTATCCGTAGGCTCTCTGTCGATGGAGCCGCTGGTGGTGGCGGTAAAGTCTCCGATTGCCTGTACGGAGTTAATGGCAAATAAGAGTCCGATGGCAATACAGGAAGAGGGTTCAAATACGATTCCAAAATGAAGGGGCCTTGGAATGGAAAACAGGGAAGCAGCAGCGATGTTGGAAAAACTCACCATTCCAAAAAACAATGCAGTCACATATCCCACAATAATGCCGATGAGAATGGAAGCCAGTTTATAGATTCCTTTACCGAAATGATTGAGAACTGTGACGACTGTCAGGGTAATAAATGCAACAGTCCAGTTCTGCCACGATCCGTATGAGGGATTTGAAACACCGCCTGCCATATAGTTAATGGCAGTAGGGTAAAGAGAAAGTCCTATGGTAAAAACTACAGTTCCGGTAATTAATGGGGGGAAGAATTTCCGGATCCGCATAACAGAGATACCTACCACGAAAGCCACGATGCCGCCGACGATCTGGGCTCCCAGAATGGCAGATATACCGTAATCTGCCGCAATGGACTGCATACTTGGGACGTATGCAAAACTGATACCCAGGATAACAGGGAGGGAGGCTCCAAGGTGGAATCCATTCTTTTTTCCAATGGGAAAAAGCTGGAGTAGGGTGGACAGGGCAGATACCACCAGGGCAACCTGTATGAGGATGACCCGTTCGGAACCTTCCAGTCCTACGATATTGGATACAATGATGGGTGGTGTGACGCAGCCGACAATCATTGCAACCAGATGCTGTATTGCAAGGGGGAGTGCGTGAGAAAACCTGGGGATGCCGTCGAGTTCAAAAATAGATGCATACTTCCTGTCAGTTTGTCTCATAGTAAATGTTCTCCTTTAAGATGTTTTACTGTTGAATATGAGTTCCCGTACTTCCAAGTATTCCTTCTTTTGCTTTTTCTAAGAGAGTGATGAGTGCCGTCCGCCCTTTTCTGGATTCGGCAAATTTTACAGCTGCCTCCACCTTGGGAAGCATGGAACCAGGTGCAAAGTGCCCATCATTGATGTACTTACGCGCCTCATCAGCGGTTATATCACTCAGCCATGTTTCATCAGGTCTGCCATAATTTAAGGCGATTTTTTCCACAGCCGTCAGTATAATAAGAAGATCTGCGTTCAGTTCTTCAGCCAGGAGTTCGCTGGCAAAGTCTTTATCAATGACTGCGCTGGCGCCCTTTAAGTGATTTCCGTTTAAGGTTACAGGGATTCCGCCTCCTCCGCATGCGATCACCAGCTGTCCGCTGTCCACCAGAGAACGGATCGCTTCAATTTCGATGATTTCCTGAGGCTTTGGAGAGGCAACCATTCGCCGGTATCCCCTGCCTGCATCCTCTTTCATTAAATACCCGTATTTTTCCGATGCTTCCTTTGCCTGTTCTTCCGTCATAAAATGTCCAATTGGCTTGGAGGGATTTGAAAATGCGGGATCGTTTTCGTCCACACGGATCTGGGTGATCATGGTGGTCACCGGGATATTTCTCACATTCCGGTTCACCAGCTCTTCTCTTAATGCATTCTGTAAATCATAACCGATATATGCCTGGCTCATGGCAACGCAGACGGAGAGAGGCGTGTTAGGCTGATTGGGATCTTCTCTGCACAAGGCACTCATGGCATTGTTGATCATTCCCACCTGGGGCCCGTTTCCATGGGCAACCACCACTTCACAGCCTTCTTCAATCAGATCTACAATCGCTTTTGAAGTGATTTTAACTGCTGCCATCTGCTCCGGCAGGGTATTGCCAAGGGCGTTTCCGCCCAGGGCAATTACAATTCTCTTTTTTTTCTCCATATAACTGATCCCCTTGATTAGATTGAGAACTTACGAGGTGTTTTCTTCTCCTCCAGCTTTTTAAAGACTTCCTGGGGATTTTCAAACTTGCTTAAAAAGATCATGGCAGCGATTACATATGGCTTATAGCTGGCTTCTTTATAAAGCGGATTTCTGTAACGGTCAAATACGGAAGCTTCTACTTCTCCATCCTTACAGCTGATATCGTTGATATCTGCCGGGAGGCAGTGAAGATAGAGGGCTTTTCCATCTTTAGTCGTCTTCATCAGTTCTTCTGTACAGCACCAGTCCTTATGATTGGCATTCTGAGCCAGAAGTTCCTTCTCAAGGGCTTTGATTCCCTCCATATCACCGTTGCCGTAAAGATCGGTTCTCTTTTCCATGGCTGCAAATGGTGCCCAGCTCTTTGGATAAACGATATCAGCATCCTTAAATGCATCAGCCATATCATTGGATACACGGAAGGATCCGCCGGATTTTTCTGCATTGTTCTTTGCTACTTCTAAAACCTCAGGCATTACCTCATAACCCTCCGGATGAGCCAGAACTACTTCCATTCCCATACGTGTCATTAATCCGATAACACCCTGAGGAACGGATAAGGGCTTTCCATAGGAAGGAGAGTAAGCCCAGGTCATGGCCAGCTTCTTGCCCTTTAAATTTTCAATGCCGCCCATTTCATGAATGATATGAAGCATGTCAGCCATGGTCTGCGTAGGGTGGTCGATATCACACTGTAAATTTACTAAAGCCGGCTTCTGTTCCAGGATTCCATCCTTGTATCCTTCTGTTACCGCATCGGAAACATGGTGCATATAGGTGTTTCCTTTTCCGATATACATATCGTCACGGATACCGATGACATCTGCCATGAAAGAGATCATGTTGGCTGTTTCACGGACCGTCTCTCCATGGGCAATCTGGGATTTCCCTTCGTCTAAATCCTGTACTTCCAGTCCAAGAAGGTTGCAGGCAGAAGCAAAGGAGAAACGGGTACGGGTGGAATTGTCGCGGAATAAGGAGATTCCAAGTCCGCTTTCAAAAACCTTTGTGGAGATGTTGTTTTCTCTCATGAAGCGGAGAGCGTCTGCAACGGTCCATACTGCTTCCAGCTCGTCATCTGTCTTCTCCCAGGTTAAAAAGAAGTCATTTTCATACATCTCCTTAAAATTTAAGGAATTCAGTTTGTCGATATAATCCTGTAAGGTTTTCATAATGTGGGTAGCCTCCTGATTTTAGTTTTATTCTTTGCAGTAAACAGTGGGAAGTGCGGCATATACAGCTGCACAGGTAACAAGATCCTGCTTCCAGGTCTTTTCGTTTGGCGCATGAGCCTGGGCTTCTGCTCCCGGTCCAAAGCCGATGCATGGTATCTGGTTGCGTCCCATAATGGAAACGCCGTTGGTGGAAAAGGTCCATTTGTCGGTGAGAGGACGTGCAAGGCGCATGGAAACAGTCTCTTCGGCACCGATTCTGGTATCCCCGTATAAGGATTTATAAGCTTCCTCTAATGATCTGGTTACTTTATGATCCTCAGGAATGACCCAGGTAGGGAAGTAACATTCGATGGGATAGGTAAGGCCTTTATAGGAAGGACGGGAATACTCATACATGGAAACGATAACATCATCTCCGTATTTCTTAACATTTGGCAGATTGCGGATCTCGTCAAGACAGCTTTCCCAGGTTTCCCCTGCTGTCATACGGCGGTCTAAGGAAACGGAACAGGAGTCAGCTACAGCGCAGCGGCTTGGTGAAGTGAAGAAAATTTCTGAAACGGTAATGGTACCCTTTCCTAAAAAGTTTGCTTCTTTCCACTGCGGATTATGGGATTCATCAAGCATTTTAACAAGTCCTTTGATTTCTTTGTCATCAGCTGCATCATTCTCATTAAGAGAACGGACATCCTGAAGAATATCAGCCATTTTATAGATTGCGTTATCACCACGTTCCGGTGCAGAGCCGTGGCAGGAAACTCCCTTTACGTCCACACGGATTTCCATACGGCCTCTCTGACCGCGGTAGATGCCTCCGTCGGTCGGCTCTGTGGAAACTACAAATTCCGGACGGATCTTATCTTCATTGATAATGTACTGCCAGCAAAGACCGTCGCAGTCTTCCTCCTGTACAGTGCCGGTAACCAGAACGGTGTATTTGTCATTCAGGAGACCTAAATCCTTCATGATTCTGGCACCGTAAACAGCAGATACCAAACCGCCGCACTGGTCGGAAACACCTCTTCCTCCAATTTCCACATCGGTTTCGTAGCCTTCGTAAGGATCAAAATTCCAGTTGGACTTGTTGCCGATTCCTACGGTATCAATGTGGGCATCAAAGCCGATCAGAGTTTCTCCGGTTCCCATAAAACCAAGCACATTGCCCATGGGATCAATCTCTACCTTGTCAAACTCAAGTGCCCTCATCTCCTGTGCAATCCGGTCAATATGAGCTTTTTCATCGCAGCTTTCTCCAGGAAATTTTACGATGTCACGCAGAAATTTTGTCATGTCTGCTTCGTAGCTTTTTGCTGCTTCTTTGATTTTCGCGTAATCCATGTTTTTTACCTCCGGTTTTTATGAAATGATTAACGATCTTTCCCTTCCCATACAATGGCTTTATAGCGGTCAGGATCGGTATCTCCCTCTGTTGAGAAAAGAAGAACTTTAGAATCCTTATTAAGTCCCAGATGCTCTCTTAAAGCCTGGCAGGAGTCATCTTTCATGATAGAAGCCAAAACTCCGAACGGTGCGGCTCCCGATTCCCCTGATGTGACAGGTGTATCTCCCTTTATCGGTGCAGCCAGCATTCTCATGCCTTCGGCAGCTGCCCAGTCAGGTGCTGAAATAAAGGTATCGGTATGGTTCTTTAAAATATCCCAGGATATGGTATTGGGCTCTCCGCAGGCAAGGCCTGCCATAATGGTCTGCATATCCCCATCCACGATCCGGATGGTGCCGTCGCCGGCTTTGGCGCCTTCATAGAGACAGGCTGCCACATCTGCTTCTACCACAACACAAACGGGGGGATTCTCCGGATAACGGTTTTTAAAATATCCGATGACTGCTCCGGCAAGAGATCCCACACCTGCCTGAACAAAGACATGGGTAGGTCTTTCACAGCCGTATTCCTTAAGCTGTTCGTCTGCTTCCATAACCATGGTGCCATAGCCCTGCATGATCCATGCCGGTATTTCTTCGTATCCATCCCAGGCTGTATCCTGAACGACCACGCCGTTTTTTACCTTGGAAGCGGCATCTGCAGCCATGCGGACGCATTCATCGTAGTTGGATTCCTCAATGGTTACATCGGCTCCCTCCGCCTTAATATTATTAAAACGGTTTAATGTAGTGCCTTTTGGCATGAAGACAACGGCTTTTTGTCCAAGCTGCCTGGCAGCCCAGGCAACGCCTCTTCCGTGGTTGCCGTCGGTGGCGGTGAAAAAGGTAGCCTGACCGAATTCTTCCTTTAACGCCTGTGAGGTCAGCACCTGATAGGGAAGATCAGAGACTTCCTTTTTTGTCTGCTTTGCCACATACTTTGCCATTGCATAAGATCCGCCTAAAACCTTAAATGCATTTAAGCCGAACCGGTAAGATTCATCCTTTATGTAAATCTCACCTAATCCCAGATGGTCTGCCATATGGGGCAGTTTTGTCAAAGGAGTCTCTTTGTACTGGGGAAAGCTTTCGTGAAAGCTTCTCGCTTTTTTAATCTCCTCTTGTGACATAACAGGCAGATGTCTGTCATCGGTCTTTGGCATGGTGTTTACAGCCCATTCGATTGGTTTCATGTCTGCACATTCTCCTTTATAATAAATTAAAATCAACGGGTATCATTTGCCAGATGCCTAAGCTTTTTCTTTGTTGGCATCCATATAGCTGTATAAAGTGAACTTTGAGATACCAAAATAACTGGAGACCTTGTCGCCTGATTTGGTAATGAGAAATGCACCGGCGTCATTTAAATACTGAATCGCTAAAACCTTGTCATCCTTGCTCATTAAAGCAACGGGTTTTCCTACTAAAGCGACGGACTTTTCAATTAAAGTATCTAACAGATCGTTGACGTTATGGGTGATTTTTTTTGGTTCTTTGTTGTGATCTCCGGCAGTCTCTCCGGTGGAAATCAGAGACTTTACTGCATTGTCAATTGTAAGCAGTCCGGTAATGTCATAATTTAAGCCAAGGATGTAGTCAACCGTATTATCGTTGCCTCTGATGTACATGGTACTGGATTTTAAGATTCGTCCATCCTCGGTTCTTGTCAGGTAGGAAAGGCGGTCCTTTAAAAGGTCAGGATCCTTTTTTAACGTCTCCAGAACAATTTCAGAAGGTCCGTCTCCGATTTTACGGTTGCTGACCTGGCCGTTTTCTATAAAAACAATGGAACTTTCCATGTTTTCGCCGCGAAGATCGTGAATAACCACCTCGCATTGGCTGCCGAAGTGAACTGCCACTCCCTGTGCAATCTGTGTCAGTAACTGAAGCTTTGAATCCATTTTTTTATCCTCCTTGCAGGATCATTAATAAATTCATCATAGCATAAAAAAATTTAATTACAAGTGGTTTTCTAAAAATTTTTTAGGTTTGCTAATTTTTTTTGTAATTCATGCTTGATTTTCTGAAAATGAAATGATACACTGTTTCTAACAGAGAACCATGGTATAATGTGCATAAAAAAAAGAAATGAAACCGATGAAATGTAAGCAAATTGTAAAAATAAAGTATGAGACCCTGAAAATACTTCTGTGTGGTTTGTATACATAAGAAAATTAGCAATTTGCTTTCATATCTTAGAAAAATGAAAAGGAGTTGGAGACATGCTGATAATCGGTAATGGAAGAATGATCACCAGAGATCCGGAGAATCCGTTTCTGAAAGACGGTGCTGCAGCGATAGAAGATGGGATCATAAAAAGGATTCTGACCACGGCTGAGATGAGAAAGGAATATCCACAGGCGGAATTCATCGATGCAAGGGGAGGCGTAATCATGCCGGCCTTTATCAATACCCATGAGCATATCTATAGCTCTTTTGCCAGAGGACTGGCCATTGATGGGTACGATCCTCATGGTTTTTTGGAGATTCTTGACGGTCTTTGGTGGACGGTGGATAAGAATCTGACATTAAATGATGTTTATTTAAGCGCCATGGCCACTTATGTGGATTCCATTAAAAACGGAGTGACAACGGTCTTTGACCACCACGCCAGTTTTGGGCAGATCACAGATTCTTTATTTAAGATTGAGGAAGCTGCTGGTAAAACCGGGGTAAGAACCTGCTTATGCTATGAAGTATCCGACCGTGGGGGAGAGGAAAAGGCAAAGGAAGGAATTCTTGAAAATGAGGCATTTATCCGCCATGCTCTTTCCGATGAAAGCGATATGATTGCAGGCATGATGGGAATGCATGCCCAGTTTACCATATCGGATCGGACCATGGAATTTGCAGCGGCTCATAAGCCTGATGGTACGGGCTACCACATTCATGTGGCAGAAGGAATTGAAGATCTCCATGATTGTCTTAAGAAGTATGGCAAGCGGATTGTTGACCGCCTGATGGACTTTCAGATTCTTGGGGAAAAGACGCTTCTTGGGCATTGTATCTACATTAATCCTCATGAGATGGACTTAATACTTGATACAGACACCATGGTAGTTCACAATCCGGAATCCAATATGGGAAATGCATGCGGCTGCCCTCCAACTATGGAACTGGTGAAGCGGGGGATTTTAACTGGTCTTGGAACAGACGGCTATACCCACGATATGTTAGAATCCTATAAGACAGCCAACGTTCTTCATAAACATCATTTGTGCGATCCCAATGCGGCATGGAGCGAGGTTCCGAAGATGCTCTTTGAAGGGAATGCAAGGATTGCGGGCAGATATTTTAAGAAACCCCTTGGTATTTTAAAAGAGGGTGCTGCCGCAGATGTGATTGTTACGGATTACAATCCATTAACACCCATGAACGGGGACAATGCCAACAGCCACATTCTGTTTGGAATGACAGGCCGCAGTGTAGTTACAACTGTCTGCAACGGTAAGGTCCTCATGAAAGACAGAATCCTTATGGGAGTTGACGAAGAGAAGCTGATGGCAGACTGCAGGGAAGCGGCGGGAGCGCTTGCTGCACGAATTAACGGACGATAAGAAAACAGAATATTCATACAGGGCTTAACAAACACAGGGAGAGCCCGGATGCAGGAGGATATCAATGGGAGACAAAATGACACCGATGCCTTTTTCACAATTAATGAACTGGGTAAGGCAGGAGCAGGGAAAACAGGAATCAGTTTTTGGAGTATACCGTCCCTACCGGGCGGATGAGTCACATAACAGGGAGCTGTTTGGAAGAACGTTAGAGACTCCGATTGGACCGGCGGCGGGTCCTCATACCCAGCTGGCTCAAAACATTGTGGCAGCTTACTATGCAGGAAGCCGTTTCTTTGAGCTGAAGACCGTACAGATTTTAGACGGAGATGATCTGCCGGTAGAAAAGCCCTGTATCAGGGCAGAAGATGAGTGCTACAACTGCGAGTGGTCTACGGAGCTTTATGTTCCCCAGGCTCAGGAAGAATATATTAAGGCCTGGTTTTTGCTCTCTTTTATGGCAAAAGAATACGGATTAGGCCAGATGGATGGGTTTCAGTTTAACATGAGTGTGGGATACGATCTGGAGGGAATCAAATCTCCCAAAGTCAATTCTTTCATCGACTCCATGATGGATGCAAAAGACACGGAGGCATTTCATACCTGCAGGCAGTATCTTCTGGAGCATCTGGATCAGTTTGAGAATGTGACAAAAGAGGATATTGAGTCAATCTCTTCACGGATCTGCAACAGTGTGACCCTTTCCACCTTACACGGATGCCCGCCTCAGGAGATTGAGCGGATTGCAGTCTATTTAATAGAAGAAAAGGGTCTGAATACCTTTATTAAATGTAACCCTACACTGCTGGGCTATGAATTTGCCAGAAACACGCTGGACCAGATGGGATATGATTACATTTCCTTTGGTGAGTTCCATTTTCTTGATGATCTCCAGTATGAGGATGCCATCCCCATGTTGAAACGGCTGATGGCACTGGCAAAAGAACGCAGGTTGGAGTTTGGTGTGAAGCTTACCAACACGTTCCCGGTTGATGTGAAAAATAATGAGCTCCCCAGCCAGGAGATGTACATGTCCGGAAAATCGCTGTTCCCCCTGTCCATGGCACTGGCAGCCAGACTTTCCAAAGAATTTGACGGAGCACTTCGGATTTCATTCTCAGGCGGAGCTGATTACCATAATATCAAAGACATTACTGATGCAGGAATCTGGCCGGTAACGGTTGCCACTACCCTTTTAAAGCCAGGCGGATATCAGAGACTTCTTCAGATGGCAGAAAAGACGAAGGAAACAGGTGTCTCATTTCAGGGTGTTGATGCAGATAAGGCTTTCACCCTCGCCCAGGATTCCATTTCAGATTCTCATTATAAAAAAGCCTTAAAACTTCTGCCGGACAGAAAGATGAAGAAAACAGTCCCGCTGCTTGACTGTTATACGGCTCCCTGTCAGGAAGCCTGTCCCATTCATCAGGATATTACCACATACTTAAAGCTCTCCGGTCAGGGAAGCTACGAGGAAGCCATGGAAGTGATTGCTGAGAAAAATCCGCTTCCTTTTATAACCGGTTCCATATGTGCCCATAACTGTATGAACATGTGCACCAGAAATCATTACGAATCTCCGGTAAATATACGGGGGGCAAAGCTTCTTTGTGCAGAAAAAGGTTATGAGGAATATCGGAAAACCATTCAAAAAAGTGAACTGACCGGTAAAAAGACAGCAATTATCGGAGGCGGACCGGCTGGTCTTTCCGCTGCGTATTTCCTGACAAAGTGCGGTATGCCCGCTACTATTTTTGAGAAAAGCGGAAAGCTTGGGGGCGTGGTTCAATACATCATTCCCGATTTCAGAATTTCAGGGGACGTGATCGGCCATGACATCGATTTATGTCTCTCTTACGGAGCAGAGGTAAGACTGAATACGGAAATAACGGATCTGGCTGCATTAAAAGAAGAAGGTTTTGAATTTATTATTCTGGCTGCAGGTGCAAGTGAACCCGGAATTTTGAATCTGAAAGCCGGTGAGACCATGAATGCCCTTCATTTTCTCAATGAATACAAGGAAACCAATAAAAATGTGAATATTGGGAAATCAGTTGCTGTAATTGGTGGAGGAAATACTGCCATGGATACAGCAAGAGCAGCTGTCAGAACCCACGGTGTGAAAGAGGTTTCTCTCGTTTACCGCAGAACAAAACGATACATGCCTGCAGATGAGGAAGAATTACTGCTTGCCATGGAGGATGGTGTTAAATTCATGGAGCTTTTATCTCCCTCAGAACTGGTGAATGGACAGTTAATCTGTAATGTGATGAAGCTTGCTGCTGCAGATGAAAGCGGAAGAAGAGCCGTTACAGAAACAGAGGAGACCATTTCCATACCTGCAGATACGGTTATAGCCGCAGTTGGAGAGGGAATACCCAAAGAGTTTTATGAAAAGAACGGAATTGAATTGACAAGCCGGGGAAGAGTGCTTGTCAATGAGGAAACGTTGGAAACAAGTGTGCCCGGAGTTTATGCAGTGGGTGACGGTCTGTACGGTCCCGGAACGGTGGTAGAAGCCATAAGAGATGCCAGGATGGCGGCTGAATCAATCCTGGGCAGAAAAGCTGCCAGAGATTTTGACATCACATCGTCCGATCCTCAAAAGCTATACGGCAGAAGAGGAATCTTAAAAGAAACGCTAAGTGACCAGGAAGAAAATACAAGGTGTCTTGGATGTAAAAGTATCTGTGAAAACTGCGCAGAAGTCTGTCCAAACCGAGCAAATTTAGCACTCGTTGTTCCCGGTTTCACAAAGCATCAGATCCTTCATGTGGATTATTTATGCAATGAATGCGGAAACTGCCGAAGTTTCTGTCCCTATGACAGTGCTCCGTACTTAGATAAATTTACATTGTTTGCCAATGAAGCTGATTTAAATAACAGTAAAAATCAGGGCTTTGTTGTGACAGACAGAGAAAATGGTACGTTCCTTTTAAAGTATATGGGAAGTCTGTATACAGGGAAAGCAGGGGAAGCGGTTGACGCAGTTCCAGAGGGGCTTTTAAAAATTGTGGAAACCGTTATTAATGACTACGATTATCTTTTAGGATAAGAAAGTGGGTGGAGCAATGGTTCGTTTCCTGGTAAACGGAGAGACTGTTACAGTACCGGAAGAAAGGAAGCTGATTGATGTTTTAAGAACCGATCTGGGGCTTAAGTCTGTGAAAGACGGATGCAGCGAAGGTGCATGTGGAACATGTACGGTCCTGATAGACGGAAAGGCTGTAAAAGCCTGTGTTCAGAAAGCAGCCAGAATGGAAGGGAAATCTGTCATGACAGTGGAGGGACTGTCTGACAGAGAAAAAGAAGTGTTTGTCTATGCTTTTGGGGAAGCGGGAGCTGTTCAGTGCGGCTTTTGCATTCCGGGCATGGTAATCTGTGCAAAAGCCCTCATTGATGAAAACCCCGATCCTACAAGGGAAGAGGCTGCATTTGCAGTACGGGGAAATGTCTGCCGCTGCACCGGATATAAGAAAATCATTGATGCCATTCTTCTTGCAGCCAGACTGTTTCGTGAAGATGTTAAAGATTTAAAGGCTCCAGAGGTAACGCATGTGGGGCAACGGGCTCATCGCCTGGATGTTCCGGAAAAAGTACTGGGTTACGGAGAATACACAGACGATATGGAAGTGGAAGGCTTCATCTACGGCAGTGCGGTACGAAGTAAATACCCCCGGGCAAGGATTCTGTCTATTGACGATTCCAAAGCCAAAGCACTGCCTGGAGTCCGTGCAGTCTTAACTGCTAAAGATGTTCCCGGTAAGAATAAAGTAGGACATTTAAAAAAAGACTGGGATACCATGATTCCGGTAGGTGAGATTACCAGATATGTGGGAGATGCCGTCTGTCTTGTAGCAGCGGATACCCCGGAGATTCTGGAAGAAGCGAAAAAGCTGATTGAGATTGAATACCAGGAGTTAAAAGGTGTCTTTTCACCCCAGGAAGCCTTACAGCCGGATGCACCTCTTGTTCATGATACCGGTAATATTTTAGCCCATGAGCATCTGATCAGAGGAGATGCAAAGAAAGCCATAGAAAACTCCGCCTATTCGGTAACCATGCACTATGAAACTCCATTTACAGAGCATGCATTTCTGGAACCGGAGTGCGCCATAGCCATAGTAGATCGGGAAAAGGAAGACGCTGTGATCTATTCCTCTGACCAGGGAACTTATGATACGCAAAAGGAATGTGCCGGTATGCTTGGTTTTGAACTTTCAAAGGTTCATGTCATTAACAAACTGGTAGGAGGCGGGTTTGGCGGAAAAGAGGATATGTCTGTTCAGCATCACGCTGCACTTTTAGCCTATCATACTGGTAAACCAGTCAAAGTAAAGCTGACCAGGAAAGAAAGCATTATGGTTCATCCCAAGCGCCATCCGGCCTCTATGGATTTTACCACTGCCTGCGATGAGAATGGTTATCTTACCGGCATGACAGCAGTGGTGATTACAGATACAGGAGCTTACGCTTCCCTGGGAGGTCCTGTACTTCAGCGTCTCTGTACCCATGCAGCAGGACCTTATAACTATCAGAATATTGACATTGAAGGAACAGCCGTCTACACCAACAATCCGCCTGCAGGCGCTTTTCGGGGATTCGGAGTCACACAAAGCTGTTTTGCCATAGAGTGCAACTTAAACCTGTTGGCAGAAAAAGTTGGGATCAGTCCATGGGAAATCCGTTTTCGCAATGCCATTCGGCCCGGGCAGGAGTTACCAAATGGTCAGATTGCTGCAGAAGGAACTGCCCTTGTGGAAACCCTGCTTGCAGTAAAGGATATTTATGAAAGCCACCCTTATGCAGGAATCGCCTGTGCCATGAAAAATGCCGGTGTGGGAGTCGGACTTCCTGACTGGGGAAGATGCAGGCTGACAGTGGAAGATGGTAAGGTTCATATCAGATCTGGTGCAT
Organism: Hungatella sp.; assembly: GCA_009712635.1. Classification (GTDB taxonomy): domain Bacteria; phylum Bacillota; class Clostridia; order Lachnospirales; family Lachnospiraceae; genus Lacrimispora. The sequence continues at coordinate 210,729 of WASS01000005.1, forward strand.
CCTGCATTGGTCAGGGACTTGGAACTGTTCTGGAGCAGATTGTATGCGAAACCCTTGGTATCACAGGTGATCAGGTGATCTACGTTGCTGCAGAGACCAATCTGGCACCTGATTCCGGAACCACCTCCGGCTCCCGCCAGACTCTGGTAACGGGAGAAGCGGCAAGGAGGGCTTGTGTCCAGATCCTTCAGGATTTAGACGGCAAAAAAGAACTGTCAGCTTTAAACGGAAAAGAATACTATGGGGAATATCTGGCTGCCACTGATCCTATGGGAAGCGAGAAGAAAAATCCCGTCTCTCATGTGGCATACGGCTTTGCCACCCAGGTAGCCTGTTTAAAAGAAGACGGTACCGTGGAAAAGATACTGGCCGCCCACGATGTAGGAAAGGCCATTAATCCTCTGTCTGTAGAAGGACAGATTGAAGGCGGTGTGGTCATGTCACTGGGGTATGCCCTGACGGAAGAATTTCCTTTGAACCAGGGGGTTCCACTTGCAAAATTCGGTACGCTTGGATTGTTCCGGGCAGATAAAACACCGGATGTAGAAAGCATTATTGTAGAACGAAATCACGATCCGCTGGCCTACGGGGCAATTGGAATCGGAGAGATTACCTCAATTCCTACTGCACCAGCGGTACAGGGCGCTTATTATAAGTATGACGGAGTATTTCGGACATCCCTGCCTTTGGAAGAGACGGCTTATCGGAAAAAGAAAAAATAACCGGAAAAAGGCGCAGGAGAAAAAACATTCTCTGCGTCTTTTTGGGATTGACAAAGAACCATGAAAAAGGGAAAATAGATGGCATAGACCGGTATGCAAAAAAGCAAACCGGATTAGAAGAAAGGAAGTGGATTTGCTGTGAAGACGTTGTTGAAAGGCGGAACCGTAGTATCGGGAAGCAAGGCAGTTGCAGCGGATGTTCTTATGGAGAATGGAACGATTCTGGCTGTGGAACCGGGAATTGAAGAGAAAGAAGCAGATGTTATTGATGTAACCGGCAGACTTTTGTTCCCAGGATTTATTGATGCCCATACTCATTTTGATCTTCATGTGGCAGGTACCGTGACAGCAGATGATTTTGAGTCTGGAACCAAGGCAGCTTTAGCCGGAGGAACTACCATGATTATTGATTTTGCCACTCAGTACCAGGGAGAAAGTCTGCATCAGGCATTGAATAACTGGCATAAAAAAGCGGATGGCAACGCATCCTGTGATTATGGCTTTCATCTGGCAGTATCAGACTGGAATCATTCCGTAAGCGAAGAGCTTGACACCATTGTTTCAGAGGGTGTGACTTCCTTTAAGCTTTATATGACTTATGATGAGATGTATATGGCTGACAAAAAGATATACCAGATTTTAAAACGTTTAAAAGAAGCCGGAGGAATTGCCGGTGTACACTGTGAAAACAAGGGAATCATCGAGGCACTGATTGAGGAAGAAAAAGCAAAGGGTAATTATTCGGTTAATGCCCATAAAAAGACAAGACCTGCGGCAGTAGAGGCAGAAGCAGCAGGCCGTCTTCTAAAGATAGCCCAGGTAGCGGATTGCCCGGTTATCATCGTACATCTAAGCTCGGAAGCTGGTTATAAAGAGATTGCTTATGCAAGAGAAAGAGGGCAGGAAGTATATGTGGAAACCTGTCCCCAGTATCTGATTTTCAATGAAGATGTTTATGATCTTCCAGGTTTTGAGGGAAGTAAATATGTAATCTCCCCTACAATTAAGAAGGAATCAGACAGACAGAAGCTGTGGGAGCTCTTAAAAACGGATCAGATTCAGACGGTATCCACCGATCACTGCAGCTTCACTACCGCCCAGAAAGCAGCTGGCAGAGAAGATTTTACGAAGATACCAAACGGAATGCCTGGAGTGGAGGCCCGTCCTGCCCTGGTTTACAGCTTTGGTGTAAAACAAAATGGTCTGACTGTGGAACAGATGTGCCGGCTGCTTTCAGAAAATCCGGCAAAGCTTTACGGAGTTTATCCAAGAAAAGGCGTGATTGCTCCTGGAAGTGACGCTGATCTTGTGGTTTTTAACCCTGATGCCAAATGGACCATGTCTGTTGAGAATCAGGTTGCCCGTGTGGATTACTGTCCGTTTGAAGGAATTTCAGTTGAAGGAAAAGCGGAGCTTGTATTTTTAGGGGGCAGGCTGGCGGCTGAGAATGGTGAAGTCTTATTGGAAAAGACAGGTGCCTATGTAGCCAGAAACAAGCCAATGGTGATTTCCTGATGATATTAAAAAACGCATATGCAATTGATGTGTCAGATGGAATGTTACAGCTGGAAGAAAAAGATTCTCTGTGGGAGGCACTTGGTATTCCCTTAAAAGAACCGATGATTGTGGCTTTTACCGGCGGGGGCGGGAAGACAACCTCCATGTATTGTCTGGCCGATGAGCTGTCAGCTCAGGGAAAGCGGGTAATTGTAACGACCAGTACCCATATTTTACGACCGCCTGACCGAATCGTCACAGATGCAGCTGACTGGAATGCAGTGAGTAATTTTATAACAAGTCATAAGGAGCTTTTTCCTTTGGCAGGCTGGGTGCTGGTTACCGGCCTGCCCGCCGAAGAGGGAAAGCTAAAGGGAATGGAACTTTCTGAGCTGGAACGGCTGACACTGCTATGTGATGTTCTTCTTGTGGAAGCAGATGGTGCAAAGCGCCTTCCAATCAAGATACCAAAGATAAATGAACCGGTTATCCCAGGAGGAACTCATGCAGTAATTGGCTGTATGGGGCTTAACTGTATCGGTGAACCGTGGGAAGAAATGTGCTTTCGTTATGAACTGACACCACAGGTATTTGACGGTCAGAAAAAGAACGGACGGATTACGCCTTCTGATGCAGCAAAGATACTGACCAGCACCAATGGGACCCGAAAGGGAGTTGAATCCATGGAATACCGGATTCTGATAAACAAAGCAGATGATAAGAGGCGGCTGTCCAGTGCTCAGGCAGTAGCAGATGCAATGGGAAAACAATGGGCGAAGTACACGGCAGTAACCAGTTTTATAGAAAAGGAACAGAATTAGAGACACGCGAAAGGGATCAGCAAGATGAAAGAGATCAGAACGGAAGACGCAGCAGGTCATGTTCTTTGCCATGACATGACCCAGATCATACCTGGAGTTTCAAAGGATGCAAGATTCCGGAAAGGTCATGTGGTAACAGAGGAAGACATCCCTGTACTGCTGTCAATGGGAAAAGAGCATCTGTATATATGGGAAAAGGATGATACCATGTATCATGAGAATGAGGCTGCTGAAATACTTTGTGAATTATGCAGAAACGACTATATGGACAGGGGCGATGTAAAAGAAGGGAAAATAGAATTAAAATCCACCATTCGCGGACTTTTAAAAATAGACACCGGTCTGCTTGATATAATAAACAGTGCCGGAGATATGATGATTGCTTCCAGGCATCCCAATACTCCTGTTGAACCAGGGGATAAGCTTTGCGGAACCAGGATTATTCCTCTCGTAATTAAAAAGGACAAAATGGAGGAAGTAAAAAAACTCTGCGGCGGAAAAAGAATTTTTTCCATTCTGCCTTATAAAAATAAAAAAGTGGGCATTGTTACGACTGGAAGTGAAGTATATTGCGGAAAGGTCAAGGATGCATTCGGCCCGGTTCTAAGAGCAAAGGCAGAGGAGTTTGGCGGAGAAATACTGGGACAGACCGTAACCGATGATAAGCCGGAGCATACCTCAGAGGCCATTCTTGAATTTATCAGACAGGGAGCGGACATGGTACTGGTCAGCGGCGGCATGAGCGTGGATCCCGATGACAAAACTCCGCTGGCAATCCGAAATACGGGAGCCGAAGTGGTATCCTATGGTGCTCCGGTTTTGCCGGGAGCCATGTTTCTTCTATCCTATTACCGGAAAGATGGAAAGAATATTCCGGTAGCAGGACTACCGGGCTGTGTGATGTACTCCAAAAGAACGGTATTTGATTTAGTGCTGCCAAGACTGATGGCAGATGATCCCATAACAAAAGAAGAACTTGATAAGCTTGGTAAAGGGGGGCTGTGCCTCTCTTGTGAGGAATGTCATTATCCTAACTGCGGATTCGGAAAGGGCTGGTAGGATGAAGATATTGATCAAAGGAGCAGGTGATCTGGCTTCCGGGATTGCCTGCCGCCTCCACCGCTGCGGCTTTTTAGTCGTTATGACAGAGAAACCCGTACCTACCACCGTAAGGCGCACTGTGGCATTTTCAAGAGCTGTATATGAAAACAGGACAAAGGTAGAGGATATTACCGGTGTATTATGCCGCAGCATGAAAGAAATTGAGGAAGCATTGTCAAATGACCAGGTGGCAGTGGTGGTTGATGAGGAGTGCGGAATACGTGAAAAATGGAATCCGGATGCAGTTGTAGATGCGATTATAGCAAAGAAGAATCTGGGTACCTGGATTACGGATGCTGATATTGTAATCGGAGTGGGACCTGGTTTTACTGCAGGGAAGGACTGCCACTGTGTGGTGGAAACAAAGCGGGGCCATGATCTGGGCCGGTGCATCTGGAACGGCAGTGCCATCCCCAATACGGGAGTTCCAGGAATTATCGGTGGCTATGATAAAGAACGGATTATACGTGCTGTGGATAACGGTGTATTTCATCCGGCTGTAACCATAGGGACAGTCGTACAGTTAAATGATGTGGTTGGGTATGTGAATGATGCGCCTGTGTTTGCCCAGGTTGGAGGAGTTGTAAGAGGACTGCTTCAGGATGGAGTGACTGTTTTTCGCGGAATGAAATCTGGAGACATCGATCCCAGATGTGTGACCTGGCACTGTTATACTATCTCAGACAAGGCATCTGCCATTGGTGGGGGAGTGCTGGAAGCTGTATTAAGCCTTCGAAAAAAGCATCTTGAGCAGAAGGAAAGGATTTCAATATGAATATGACACTGATTCTTCTGGCAGCGGGGGACAGCGTAAGATTCAACGGCAATAAGCTGCTTTATGAGATCAATGGAAAGCCTATGTACCGTTATATTATAGAAGAAATCGATCAGCTTCCCAAAGGTTTGTTTTTCAGAAAACTGATAGTAACCCAATATGATGAGATTTTGGAGTGGATGAAAGACTCCGGATATAAAATCATTGTAAACAGGGACAGCAGACTGGGGATTTCTCATTCCATTCATCTGGCACTAAAGGAATTGGAACATGAAAACACGGATTTTTTATTTGCAGTCTGTGATCAGCCTTACTTAAAGTCTTCTACCATAGAGGCACTGGTGAATGGATTTTATGAAAGCAAAAAAGGACTTGCCTGTTTGTGCTTTAAAGGAGAGCCCGGCAATCCTGCCATATTTGCAGGCAGCTACAGAAGAGAACTGATGGAGCTTACAGGAGACAAAGGCGGAAAAAAAATAATAAGAGCCCATCCGTCTGATGTTTTTCTTTTAGAAGCAGAAAGCGCTGATGAATTAAAGGACATTGACAACATGTCCGATCAATTAGAATAATATGTTAGAAAAACACGGCTATTTTCAGACCGTGTTTTTTTGTTACCAGTTTTATCCAACTATAGAAAAATATCACTTATTGGTTTTCAGAAGAATGAAAATCGTGTATAATAAAATCATCAAAGGAGGGGCGGTATGTGGAAAAGGCTGAGGGAACATTTCCTTATGTTAAATAAGAGCAGAAAGGAATTAAAGCAGGAAGGACTTAAGATCTGCGCGGCTTATTTTCTGCTTGGTTTGTTCTGGATTTTGTGTTCTGACAGATTGGTTCCTGCCATTGTCAGCAATTCCCGTTCAGTCATGCTTTTTAGCATGGGGAAGGGAGTCTTATTTGTATTTTGTACTTCCGCATTTTTATATTATGTGATATTGAGACTGCTTAACAAAGCCGGTGCCGCAGAAGAAGAACTGAGCGAAAGTTATAAAGAACTGAAGATGCAGTATAAAAAGATCGGTCTTTATGATCAGATGCTTATGGAAAGTGAAGAAAAATACCGGACAATTATAGCTCATATGCAGCTTGGAATGGCACTGTTTGAGGGAGAGAATGAAACCGACATCAGGCATTACAGGCTGATTGATGTAAATCCCTGCTATGAGGAACTGGCCTGTGACAGGGAAGATTCTGTGCTGGGAGGATATTTTTGTGACATACATGACACTCTGGATCCTGATATATGGGAGCTGCTTGCAAAAACTGTGAAAACAGGGGAGCCAGCCCGCTATGAACGGTTCCGGAACAGGACAAGCACATATTATGAGGTGATTGTTTTCTGCCCTGGCAAAAACCAGCTGGCCCTGATTGTCAATAATATAACCGAGCGCAGGCAGGCTCAGGAAAGACTGAATTATTTAAGCTTTCATGATCCGCTAACGGGTTTGTATAACAGAAGGTATTTTGAAGAGCAGCTGAAAGTTTTGGACCAGGAGTTTAACTATCCGCTGGTAATTACCATGGCAGATATCAATGGTCTGAAACTGATCAATGATTCCTTTGGTCATGCTGCAGGAGATGAATACATACGAAAAGCGGCGGCAGTTCTGATGAACAACACCCGCAGCCATGATATCATATGCCGGCTGGGAGGAGACGAATTTGTTATCTTTTCACCCGGTACAGGCGAAAAAGAGATTAAAAAGATGATTTCATCCATGAGTGACATGGCAAAGGCTCAGGCTGTGAATAAAATCATGCTTTCCATCTCTTTCGGATACAGCATAAAGTGCAGCAGTGATGATTCCATTACAGAGGTTTTAAAGAAAGCCGAAGATTTTATGTATCGGAAAAAGCTGATGGAGAGTCCCAGCATGAGGGGAAAGACCATTTACACCATCATGGCGGCACTTCATGAAAAGAACTTCAGAGAGGAACAGCATTCCCTTCGTGTATCAGAATTGTGTGAAAAGATGGGGGAAGCACTTGAACTTCAGGAAGATGACATCAAGGAGTTAAAAACAGTGGGACTTCTTCACGATATTGGCAAGGTAGCAATTGAAGAAGGTATTCTTAATAAGAACGGAAAGCTTGATGTAGATGAATGGGGAGAGATAAAAAAGCACCCCGAAATCGGATACCGCATTTTAAGTACAGTGAATGAGCTTTCAGAAATGGCGGATTACGTGCTTGCCCATCATGAGCGCTGGGATGGAAGCGGATATCCCAAAGGGCTGAAGGGAAAGGAGATTCCCATACAGTCCAGAATCATTGCCATAGCAGATGCTTATGACGCCATGATCAGTGAGCGGAGCTACCGCCACGCTCTGCCAAAGGAAATTGCAATCAGTGAGCTTTTAAAGGGAGCAGGAACGCAGTTTTGTAAAGAGTATGTATCTATATTCATTGATAAAGTTATTAATAATTCCGGAACTGGTGCCTAGATTGTTATAAATTTAACAGGAATGAGCAGTATGCTTCTTTTTTAGGAGCGTGATGCTCATTCTTTTTTTACTTTTTTATAAAGAACATGTTAAAGTTAACAATTATAAATTCATAAAAAAATATTGTTTTAATGCAAAAAAAGTAACTTTTTAAAAGTAGAATGTGTCAATTTTGGAACTCAACGTGTATAATTTTGGCACTTGGGTTGAAAGTTGTCGAAAATAGTTATATGCTGAGACCGTTAAGATACATAATTAGCATACCATTAAAATTGATGAAGAAGCAAATCTGTAGAAAAACTGATTTCGGAGATTGCTGGATAATAGGAGGAGAGGCCATGTTAAAAATAGGAGTATGTGATGATGACCATCTGCTGCTGTTGGAAGCAGAAACGCGTTTGCGCAGGATTGGGAATGAGAGAGAAATGAATCTGGATGTGGAGACCTTCTGTGACGGTGATGAAATTGTCAGAGCTGTTTATTTAGGAAAGCGTTTCGACATCATTTATATGGATATCGAGATGAGACGTATGAACGGATTGATGGCAGCAGAACGAATTCGTGAATACGACCGCATGGTACAAATTGTATTTATGACATCTCATCAGAGATACATCAATCAGGCCTTTCGCTCAGCACCAATCGGATACCTTGTTAAGCCCGTAAGGGATCCTGAATTCAATAATAATTTCAGCCACATATTAAATCTGATTGAGACAAAAGACTTATATTACCATTTCAAATATGGCAGAACAGAGAGTCAGGTATATTTAAAGAAAGTGCTGTATTTTGAAAGCAAGCTCCGACTGACTGAAATTGCATGTGAAGAGGGCCGTCACAGACTATACAAAAGTCTTGAGGAGATAGAACACGAATTAAAAGACCGTAAGATTCGTTTTATCAGAATACACCAGTCTTATCTGGTGAGTTTCACCCAGATCGCCAGAATCTCCAATGACGTAGTGGAATTAATGGATGGTACCTGTCTGCCAGTCAGCCGCAGCAGGCGTAAGGAAGTGGAAGAAATTATGTTTGAAACTATGGGGTGGTGTCAGGTTTAAAGAGGGTGGGGATATGCTCCTGTGCGTGGAAATTATCATTTTAAGGATTGTAATAATATGGGAAAAGCAGCTGAGAGGCTGCTTTTCTTTCTTTTCCACTCCTCAATTGTAAAATAACTTTCCCGTCTAAAAGGGAAAGTTAGGTACAAATATTT
>WASS01000027.1 GCA_009712635.1 Hungatella sp.
CCGCCGTTTTCAGCGGCGAGGTATATCATACCAAAGCTTTCGACAAAAGTCAACAGTTTTTCTGATATTAATATTATTTTTTTTAATGGGTACTGAACCGGCCATTTTTTTCCATAAGAATACCATATTACATTAACTAATCTGAAATACTTCCGAATGAAATTTACTGTAATACCGACCGTCTATTGCCGTAAACTTCAGTACGCAGTAATCAGGATCATGAACCCCCTGGGGATAATAAATGGTATCTCCTTTCTGCCATATCATCTGTCTGCTCGTTTCGTCTTCCAAAACTTCCATGGTGCCTCTGAGCATTACCCCACGAAAAAAACGCTTGTCACAAAAATAGATGCATGCATTTTGGTTTTCTCTGTATTGCCCCACTCTCATGGATGAAGTATTTGTTGTAAAATAAAAGATTCTTATGCCTTCTCTCTTTCTTGGCGCAAGCATAGCCTTTGTATTGGGAAATCCCATATGATCCACTGAGCTTATAAAAGAAACACTCTGCTTATCAATCAGGTTACCAATTGTTTTTTCTGCATTTAACATTTCACCTACCTCCTTTTAATATTAAGATAACCTACTTTTAACATTTGGTAAATTACCCACTTTTTTGTAAGTAGTGTCAATCTATAAATCCATTTTCAATCAGAACATCTTTCATTCCATTTTCCAGCATCAGTTCAATCCCTACTTTTTGCATGATTGTGATCGCCTGCAGCAGTTCACGTCCACGGTCTGTTAACGAATATTCTACTTTCAGGGGATAGCCATCAAAAGTCTGCTTTGAAATGATACCGAATGAGATCAACTCTTTTAATTGCTCTAAAAGCATCTTCTGAGTAATTTTTTTAATACGATGTTCCAGTTGAGACAGGGATAATGGCTCTTTTCCCAGTACCCATAAAATAATAGGCTTCCATTTCCCCCGTGTAATATCGTGGGTAAGTTCCAACGGACATGTATACTCTTCACGTACAATCAAGCTGATACCTCCTTAAAATTTCTATATATAATTATCTCATAAGATGGGAAATGATAAAAGCCCCAAACCGGATTATTACTGTAATCCAGTCTGGAGCTTTACACAATCTTATCATTTCTCTGTATGAATTGGATCCACTGTTCTTCTACTCTTCTCAGGCGTTTTCTAAATCCATTCGATCAAGGAGTACCACCCCATACGGTTCCAGGCAGATTGTGTCCTTAACACTCTGACCACTGAACATCTCCTTATAATTACCATCAATCGCTGTCACCACTGGATATGCATTGTGATTCAGAATGAATAAAGCATTATTTTTACCATCAGACACCTCTACAGTTTCAAGTCCTCTTATTGCGTATAAATGAACTGGCAGCCCTGCAGCCTTTCCCAGGTATTTAATCAGTCTGGCCATCCCTTCTTCATCTAAGTCGCACCCCAGATAATACGCTTTGCCTTCCCCAAAGGCATTGCGCGTAAAACAGGTCTCTCCGCTGTAAAAATCATCAATATATATTCCAAGACTCTCTGCTGTGCCGGGCGTTATGATATCGCACCAGAGACTGGTCTCCCCTTCACCAAATACAGTGGATACCCTGGTGTGTTTCTGAAACTGCGGATCGTAATCATGTACCCTGGTACCTGTCAGTTCTTTTAAGGAGCCTGGAACAGTATCCATAAGCATATTATTATAGCTGTCTTTTATCCCGCTTCGAAAGGTGATCAGCAAATTACCACCCTGTCTGACGTACTCCGTTAAATTTTCTTTTTCTTTTTCATTCAGCATAACAAGCGCAGGCGCCAAAACAAGGGAATAATTCTTTAGGTCTTCATCCGGTCTGACAAAATCCACTGCCAGTCCCATTTCATAAAATGGTTTGTAAAAGCAATACAACAGCTTATCATAATCGAAGCCCTCCACGTGTCGGTGGATGGAATGACTCCACTCACAGTCAAATGATTTAATAATGGCTACTCTTGCTTTTGGCTGTAGTGCCCCGTAAATTCTGCTTAAACGCTCCATCTCATTTCCCACTCTGGAAATCTCCTCCAGTCTGCGGTTTGGTTTTCCATCATGATTTAGTATTCCGTGCCAGTTTTCTTCTGTGCCGAACGGACAGGCTCTCCACCGGAAATAAACAACCGTATCCGCACCATTTGCAACAGACTGATAGGTCCAAAGCCTGAGTTTCCCCGGAGTGGGCGTGGGACCCATTTTACTCCAGCCACATGGTCCGCTCTGTTCCTCCATGACCCAGTAGGGCTTTTTTTTATAACTTCTCATCAGGGTATGATCCTTTGATACGCCTGCTGCCTCAGCAATTCCCCATTGAAACTCAATATAATTGTCATAGCTGACAAAATCCAGCTTCTCAGACATTTTATAATAATCAATACCTGTTCCTGAATTGATTGATGCATCTAACATATTCGTAGTGATGGGTTTGCTGCTGTATGTTCGAATGGCCTGCACCGTTTCATCCATAAAACTGATTACTGAATCGCTGGAGAATCGATAGTAATCCAGCAATAATCCAGGATTCTGCCCCTGTGTATCATGGCATGTATCATAGCAGGCTCCTGCTTTAGGAATAATCACCTCATCAAAGCTGTTATAAATCTGACTCCAGAATACAGTTCCATATTTTTTATTTAAGCAATCAATGGATCCATATTTGTTTTTCAGCCAGATACGGAATTTTTCCTCGCATTTGGAACAGTAACATCTGGTGGTATTAGCCCAGCCCAGTTCATTGTCAGCCTGCCATGCCTCTAAAGCAGGGTGGTTTCCGTAACGGGAAGCGATTTGTTCCACCATTTCTCTGGTTTTTTCCCGGTATAAGCTGCTGTTGAAACAGTAATGCTTTCTGGTTCCGAATATTTTCGGATTACCATGAATATCTTCCTGATAGATTTCTGGATATTTATCAGCCAGCCATTTTGGTGGCGTTGCAGACGGAGTGCATAAAACTATTTTGATTCCATATTGATGGAAGAAATCCAGAACTTCATCCATCCAGGAGAAATCGTACCGGTTCTCTTCTGGCTCATAGAGGCTCCAGGCAAATTCTCCTACACGAATCAGTTTTATATTTGCTTCAACCATCATCTGTGCGTCTGTTTTCCATCTGTCCCTTTCCCAATGCTCCGGGTAATAATCTGCTCCAATCCTCATAGCTTCATCTCCTAATGTTGAAAAAGCAATTCTTATAAACTACCGCTTTTATAATCAAAACCGGAATGATATCTGATGCAGTGCTTCTTTACAGCTGCAATTTCCAATATAAGCAATGTAGCCGATATTTTCTTCCACAAACTCATCCTTTTTCTCATCAAAGTAAGACATGGAATTCTTTGTAAAAGACAGGCTAACCTGTTTTGTTTCCCCTGGACTTAAGTTTATTCTTTTGAAATCTCTTAAAACCTTAACCGGGCGGTCCACTGCGCTGCCTTCCCAGCCCCCATAGAGCTGAAGAACCTCTGCGCCTGCAGCATCACCGGTGTTTTTTATATTGACAGTCACTTTTGCGGTATTATGAAATACCTCGATCCTTGGCTCGTCTATTTCAAAGGTTGTATAGGATAGTCCGTATCCAAAGGGATAGAGTACCTTCCGGTCTTCTTTTTCCATTTTACAGTAACCATGGTAATATTCATATTCCGCATAAGTGCAGTCAGGATCAAAGAAGGGATAATCATCCTCTGACATTGCCACTGTATAAGGAAGCTTACCTCCCGGGCATGCATCACCGAACAGAATATCTGCCAGTGCATTTCCGCCTTCCATTCCGCTGTAAAAAGAGAATAAAACAGCCGGAGCATCTGCCTCCCATTCATCGATCAGTATGGCACTGCTCCCTACAATGGAAACTACCGTATTTTTACAAATTCCCTTAATACCTCTGATTAAATCAATATCTCTCTGGTGCAGCCGCATGGATTGTCTGTCTCCGCCCATATCGGCAATATCGCTTCTGTCTGCCAGAAACTCACCTTCGTCACTGTGAATATATCCGGCTATGATTACGACTGCGTCCGCATCTGCTGCCAGCTCTCTGGCCCGGTTTATATCGGAACCGTCGTTATATAACACTTGGGCAGTGGGCATCTTTTTCATAAGTCCCTTAAGCGGAGTTACTGTATAGCTGGGGTGAACTCTGCTGGAACCGTGATCGCCGATATTTTCCGTATCGCCCAGCACTCCCAGAACCAGAATTTTATCCGTTCTCTTCTTATCAAATGGAAGCACTCTGCCATCATTTTTAAGAAGTACCATAGACTCTCCAGCTGCCCGCCTGGCAATTTCAATATGTTCTTTGCATCCAAGAACATCCGCAGTATACTCCATTGGATCTTTTCTGGTTTCATAATACAAAATGGTTCTTAGAATATAGCCCACTGCCTCATCAAGATCTTCCATTCCGATTCTTCCTTCTTCCAGAGCCTTTGGAAGTTCATCGTTATAATGGCAGAAGCATGGCATTTCTATATTCATTCCGGCTTTCACAGCCTTCACTCCATCCTTGACAGCCCAGAGAAAATCGGACAGGGTAAATCCCTCAAATCCCCATTTATCCCTTAAAATGTCCCGAAGCAGTAATTTACTTTCTGAGGCCTGTTCCCCATATACTTTGTTATAAGCACCCATGACGGAAGCCGCGCCTTCCTCGATACAGCGTTTAAAATGGGGCAGATAAACTTCATGCAGCGTTCTTTTATCAGCATATACATCCGCTTTAAAACGAGCATTTTCAATACTGTTCATGGCGAAATGTTTGATACAGGCCATGACATTCTGACTCTGGACACCTCTTGTCAGTGCAGCACCCATTTCACCCATATGATAGGGATCCTCTCCGTAGCATTCCTGGGCACGTCCCCATCTTGGATTTCTTGGCAGGTTGATACATACACCTCCATAGTAATTTCCGCCCTGTGCCCGGATTTCTGCACCAATTGCTCTGCCGATCTCTTCTTCCAGCTCCGGATCAAATGTCGCTCCTCTCGCCATGGATACCGGAAAGCAGGTAGCGGTTCCGGCTACAACTCCTCTGGGACCATCTACGAAACGAACATTTGGAATTCCCAGTCTTTCTACAGCCATAGTTGGATAAGGCTTTATATTATAGTGTTCAATCAAAAACAGGTCATCCAACAGTTTCTGCTCCGTAACCTGTCCTGACATGATCCCCACCTTCTCCTCTACGGAAAGCTTAGGAATCAGTTCTTCCACAAATAACTGTATTGTCTGTTTGCTGCAGTTTTCAGTCAGCTTTGTTTTCTTTACTGTCTCCCGCATAATGACATCTCCTTTTTTATTTTCTCCTTGCATATTTTCTCATATCAATAACAACAGCAAGGGCGATAATTAAACCTTTTACAATATACTGCCAATACATATTAACGCCAATAAATGCCAGACCATAATTAATTACTGTAAATATAAGTACTCCGATAACGATGCCGCCAATACTGCCAATACCACCTGACATGGATACTCCGCCTACCACACAGGCTGCAATCGCATCCATTTCATACCCGTTACCGGTTGTATTGGAAGCACTGCCGATTCTTCCTACCTCAAGGACTGCTGCTACGGCATATAAAACGGCAGCAGCTGAATAAACAATAATCTGAGTGCGGATTACATTGACACCGGATACCTTAGCAGCTTCTGGATTACCTCCTACTGCATACATGTATTTTCCAAATCTCGTTTTATTCCATATCACCCACATCAGGATACAGATTGCAATCGCAATCAGAATCAGATAAGGGATCTCAATCTTACCCAGCTTAAAGAAGCCGGTTGCTATTCCAATGATGTTTTTTGATAAACCGCCGATTGGCTGCGCTCCATAAGGAGGTCTGTCAAAATAAATTGATGAGGCTCCATATAAAATCAGCTGCATAGCAAGAGTTGCAATAATGGGAGGCACTTTTAATACTGCAATTGCAGTTCCGGTTATTGCCCCCAATAAAGCGCAAATGACGATTACCAGCAGAATCGGAACAATAAGCGGAAGCTCATTTAAACCCGGATACATCCGGTATGCATAGCCCGCCTGCTGCATCAGGGATGCAGATATGACTGCTGCCAGACCAATCATTCGTCCGGTTGATAAATCACAGCCCCGGACAATTAAAACCATACCTGCTGCCAATGCAATGATGATTCTTGTAGCGGACTGGGCGAAAATATTTTTAAAGTTGGTGAAAGATAAAAACTTGGGTTCAATGATAACTACAGTGATAAATAAAGCAATTAATACAATGTAGATCACCTTTTCCACCAGTAATTCTTTCAGCATTGTTTTTTCATGAAACATGTTTTTTAATCGGTTCATAGATACCCTCCAACTTGCCATCCATTCACGTAGTATTAAATATATTTTGCAGATGCTTCCATAATCTGAACCTGGGTAACCTCTTTTGCATCAAATATTCCTGCCTGGCGTCCGTTGCTCATGACAAGAATGCGATCACATATTCCCAGAAGCTCGGGCATTTCTGAACTGACTACAATCATTCCTTTTCCCTGGGCTGCCAGTTGATTCATCAATTGGTAAATTTCATATTTAGCGCCTACATCGATTCCCCTTGTAGGTTCATCAAGGAGCAGTACATCCGGATTGGTAAGCAGCCATCTTCCCAGAATTACCTTCTGCTGATTTCCGCCGGACAGATTGCCAATCTTTGTTTTTGCAGATGGTGCTTTTACATTCATGGTTTTCATCATACTGCTCACTCTGTCTTTCATTAACGTATCACTGAGCAGAATGTGCTTTGAGTACTGGTCCAGGTTCGTAATTGTCATATTAAAAGAAATACTTAAATCGGAAAATATTCCGTCTTCCCTTCGTTCCTCAGTGAGCATGGCAAATCCGTTTTTCATTGCTTTTATGGGAGTGCTGTTAACAATTTGTTTTCCTCTTAAGAGAACCTGTCCTTCTCCTTTTGCACGGATTCCAAAGAGCGTTTCCAATACTTCCGTTCTCTTTGAACCAACCAGTCCTGATATTCCCAGTATCTCACCTCTGCGGAGTTCAAAATCAACCTCCCGGAATGCAGGGGTAAGGGAGGAGAGCTTTTGAACTTTCAGCAAAATGTCTCCAGGTGTTGTACTTTTTTGCGGGTAGCGTTCCTTTAGTTCTCTTCCTACCATCATTTTAATGATGCTGTCCGTTGTTAGCTCTGTTGCAGGCTCTGTTGCAATCCATTTTCCATCCCGCATGATTGTAATATCATCGGAAATCCGCTTTATCTCCTCCATCTTATGAGAGATATAAATAAAGCTGGTATTTTCTTTTTTTAATTTTTCAATGATCTGAAATAAATGGTCAACTTCATTTTCAGTCAGAGACGAAGTGGGTTCATCCATTACAATTACTTTCGCGTCATAAGAAACTGCCTTTGCTATTTCAATCATCTGCCTGTTTGAAACAGTTAATACACCCGCTTTTATTCTTGGATCAACATCAATTCCCAGACTGTCAAAAATCCGTTTTGTATCCTCATACATCTTTTTATGATCAACCAGACAGCCTTTCATGGGATAGCGGCCAAGCCAGACATTTTCCATAACACTTCTGTCCAGCACCTGATTCAACTCCTGATGAACCATGGATACATGATTTTCCAGTGCCTGGGCGGGATTATCAAAACTGATTTTACTGCCCTCCAGGAAAATCTCACCCGCGCTTAGTGAATAGATACCAAAGAGACATTTCATTAAAGTGGATTTACCAGCTCCATTTTCACCTAATAAGGAGTGAACTGTTCCCGGTCTTACCTTTAAAGTTACATCGTCAAGAGCCTTAACTCCCGGGAAGCTTTTTGTGATATTTCTCATTTCCAGTATAAACTCGCCCGCCACCTTATCTCCTCCTTCAAAATAGAACTGCTGCAAATGTCAGCTGCTTTTGCAGCAGTCCGTTTCTGTCATTATTCGGCATAGGTTGATTTTGCCACATCTAAATTTTCTTTTGTTATGGCCTGATAGGGTACTCGTACTGCCTGAGCACCGGCTTCCATCTTTAAATCAATTCCTGTCATTACATCTTTTCCGCCTGCCAGGTTCCCTGCCATACCTACGATGGTTTTTCCCTGTGTTTTTGCATCCTGTAAAACAGAACCAATTACTTCACCGCTTTCTATCTTATTTAACATTTCAGGCAAAGCATCAATGCCGATAATGGAAATGTATTTTTCACTTTCCATTCCTTTTGTATTAAATCCGGCTGTCTGAATGGATTGAAGGGCACCCAGAGCCATGGCATCATTTCCGCAGATAACAGCCTCGATCTGATCACCGTATTTTGAAATCCAGGCATCCATCTTGTCCTTTGCTTTCGCTGTATCCCACATGCCCGTATCTTCTTCCAGCAGTTCAATGGGTATTCCGGCATCTGTAATGGTTTTCTTAGCAAAATCAGCTCTTGGCTGAGCTGCCGTATGTCCGGGATCACCCATCAGATCAACCAGCTGAAGTTTTCCATCGCCGTTTTTATCCATTTTAGGATTTGCTTTCCAGTAATCCACGATCATCTGCCCTTCTATGGAAGCACCGTAATCGCCGCCTGTTGAGGTTACCTGATATGCTTTATCATACGATGCAATCACTGACTGATCGGTTATTTCTTTATTAAAGAAAATAATGGGGACATTTCCGGCAGCCTTACATTTCTCAATCAGTGTGGGGGC
Organism: Hungatella sp.; assembly: GCA_009712635.1. Lineage (GTDB taxonomy): Bacteria > Bacillota > Clostridia > Lachnospirales > Lachnospiraceae > Lacrimispora. The sequence continues at coordinate 8,693 of WASS01000027.1, forward strand.
TGCAGTTACATCTACCACGGAAACAGCGATTACCTTGGCGCCCTTTGCCAGCATGGTATCAACCTGGTTATTTTGTGTTGACTGGTCATTTTGTCCATCTTCTATATTGGTTGTAAATACTCCGTTACAAGCGTTTTTAATTGCCTTGCCAATATAGGAATTAAAGTTGTCAGAAGATGAATAGATGCCTGCCCCCAGAATCGGCAATTCTCCTTTTGACGAATTCTCAGTTTTTCCAGCTGTTGTTCCAGCTGTGCCGGTATCCCCTGTTCCCGGTGAAGAGCTGGTTGAACATCCTGCCACCATAGAAACTGCAAGGATTGCTGCCATTAAAGCACCACTCATTTTTCTTTTCATAAATACCTCCATTCTGCCGCTATGCGGCACCCCAATCCAGATCTTTTATTTATATTGCACAATAACAATATCATTTCAAATGCGTTTAAACAACATTTCATCTTTAGATTAGGGGGGTCTGTTTTTAGATGATGATTTTTATATAAAAAAAGAAACAGATAACGTGTCATTTTGTTTATTATGCACATTCTCTATTTCTTATATAAGGTTTGGTAAACTTCATTTTCATCAATCATTTTGCCATTTTTTAAATATATAATATCTCCATCCACCCGATAAAGTTCAGAATAATTAGGGGTTAAGATGATAATGGAAATTCCCCGTGATTTCAATTTGGAGATCATCTCTACCGTAATTTCCTGCAAATGGATATCTGTTTCAGTAAATGGTTTGATACAGACTACAACTTTAGGAGCATACAGATACCATTTATAATAGGCAATTTTCTGCAGCGTGGAAGGTTCAAGCCTGCGAAGCCTGATCCGTGCAATGTCCTCTATGTTAAATGACTCTGTCAGTTGTCCCACACTCCTTACAAACCTGTTTTTAAACCAGAAAAATGGCACTTTTCTGGATAAAGCCATAGCAAGATTATCCCTTACACTCATATTATAAAACAGCATGTTGTCGTAGGGAGACTCTTCAATAAAGCAGATCCCCATATTGACAGCTTCTATAATGTGATTTGCAGAGTATTCCAGTCCGTTCAGGGCTATCTTTCCTGAAACAGGTTTTTTCTCCCCTTTTAGTAAAGCGATAAAATTTAAAATGCTTTCATCGTCCATATAGTATATTTTGAGTACTTCTCCCACTTCTATCTCAAAATTAATATCCTGTAAGACATCGGTACAGACATTCAGAAATTTTAAAACAGGTTCTTTCTCCTCCTCTTCCATATCAAAGCAATCTGTACCTGCCATTGATTTTGTATTCTGACTTAATAATGAAGAATATAACCGCTCGCGGTTAACTGTTGCAGAGTCAAAGACGGCAGCAGTTCTGCCCTGACGTACAACTACCACTTCATCAGTCCAGTCAAACAGTATATTTTCAAATTGTTCTACAAGAATAAAAGTCATACCCAGTTTCTGCATTTGCTTTATGAACTGAAAAATATCACTCAGTTCATTTTTTTTAAGAAAACCTGTCATGTATGATAGCATTATTATCTTCTTCTGTTCTGCATAAGCCTTTAATAATTCAATCATAACTCTCTCTTTTACCGTAACATCTCTGACTTTTTTCTGTGTCTCCAGATTCAGCCCGAAAATTTGAATAAGTCTTTTTAATTCGCTTAAATATTTCCTCCTCTGAATCAGCATCTCTCTTCCGGTAAATAAAAAAACATTTTCCTCTATAGAAAGATTTTCAATCAGTTTACTTTCCTTTTCTATAAATGTGACACAGTTCTTAAGATACTTACCTGCTTCCAGAGGATCGGATCTGTTATCTTCAATATAAATCTTCCCTTCGCTAAGAAACAGATTCCCTTTCATAAATTCCTGTAAAAATCTCCGCTCCATAATACTGTCAAAAATAAAACCAATCATATGCTTTTTATAGATGCGAAGATTTAAGTCAGTAAAAACGGAAATTCCATTTTCTTCAATGCGACCGTTTTCAATGGTAATGTATTCTTCCTTCATAGGTGAATCCACTCTCTTTCTTGACAACTGGAAGTATGATAGAGACTTCTGTCCCCACCCCAGTAAGACTATAAACATGAATGCCGTAATCTTCTCCAAACAATAACTTAATTCTGCGGCAAACGTTATTAAGTGCTATCCCTCCCCTTTTATTTTTGTTTTCTTCAGAGAAAGAAGGCATTGTTGTATGCTCCAGTCCGTAATTAATTTCAGCAAGAGTTTTATCGTCTATCCCTACTCCATTGTCCTTTATACGGATAATTACGTTACGTTCTGTCAGTTCCATGCCAATTCGGATCTCTCCGCCTTCCGATTTTCGTTCCAGTCCGTGGTAAATCGCATTTTCAATGATGGGTTGCAGAGTCAGTTTAGGAATAAGAAGCATGCAGATATCAGGGTCATTTTCCACAAATTCATATATGATATCCAGTTTCTCCCCAAAACGGTATTTTTGTATTTTAAAATAATTATCTACATTATCCAGCTCATCTTCTATAGTGACCAGACTTCCTGTATCAGTAATTGTATAACGGAAAAAAGTTGCAAGTGCCTCTGTAATATTGGCAATTGAATCCATTCCAAGGCTAAGGGCATCCCCGCGGATTGCTTCAAGCGTGTTATATAAAAAATGGGGATTGATCTGGTTTTGTAAAGCTAAAAATTCGGACTGTCTTTTTGTTTTCCTTGTATTACGCTGGCTTACCAGTATCTTATCATACCGATTAAGTACTTCTTCCATTCCCGGAAAGACAAATCCGGCTCTGTCCATAAACTCTCTGTAAATCTGCCCATTGTTAAATTTTTTAAACAATCCTGTAAAGTCCAGATAAGGGCGGATAATCCAGTTTTTTAAAACCAAAACAAGACCGAATGCAAATAAAAAGAGGATTATGGTCATTATAATTTTTGCAAATTGCCCCATTGATTTCTGAGTGCACAAAATAACAAGCCATATTATCACATTGATAAAAATAAGCATTGTCATGACTGTAAGCAGTATTACTGATCTTTGCGCAAATGTTATCTTTTCTTTTTTCAATGAATGTGTACACCCCATTCTCAGCCATATAGCTTGCGAAATTCCGATGGATTCAGCCCTGTTTTCTTCTTAAATAATTTTGAAAAATACTTAAGATCCGTATAACCTACGTCTGCAGCAATATCCCCAATATCTTTATTGGTCTGAATCAGCAGATACTTTGCGTTCTGAATCCGGACTTTCATAATATACTCCATAAAATTTTCACCAGTTTCTTTCTTGAATAAAGCGGAAAAATAGGCTGGATTAAAGCCCGTAAGACTGCTGACATTCTCCAGAGTGATTTCTCTGTTATAATTCTCATTGATATACTGTTTCGCCTGCCGCATTGGCTTACTGTCCTGAATCTTCTTTTCAGCAGTAAATTTATCGAATTCATCACTGATATGCTGTTTTAACCACTGAAAAATATCCGGAACAGTTAAAAATGACTTGAACTTCTTCTGATACCAGGTAAGATCAGGAAATTGGTAAGGGCTCATATGATTTTTAACTCCATATAGTAACAGGCTTACAATCTCATTATAATACTGATATATAAACTGACTATCCTTTGACTCCTCCAATACCTTCCAAAGTTCCGTCAGTTCACTGAGTATTCCATCAATATCCAGCACTTCAAAATAGGACAGGATTCTGTTTCTGACCTGTGTATCGATTACATCAAAAACTTCTTTTCCAGATTGGGGATTTTCTTTAAATTCAATAATGCATTCTCCGTTCCTAATCAGGCGGTCCATCACAGCGGTTTGAGCCTGCTGTAAAATCTGGTGCACATTAGAAAGGCTGTCAACGACCTGTCCGATGCCAATCACAATTTTGACATTTGAAAATATATCCTGCAGATTTGAAATCTCAATGCGTATTTTGTTTAACTGTTTTTTCACTGCGGTAAGAGTGGGATCCTCTGTGTTAATAAGACATAGTACCTGCCCCTCCCAGGCCATGGTTACCACTTCTTCACAACATACCTCCAGCTTCTCCTTGGCTGTACACAAAATTTTTGTTAAAAGCAGGGAAAGAACTTCTTTACTTTTGTCTTCTGGTTCCATAAATGGCTTTATAATTAATATGGTATAATATCCCTTTTCAAAATGGCAGCAGAACTCACGATTCAGTTCATTTATACCAATCCCTGTTATTTTACTTTCCGGATCTACAAGAAGCTCCGCCAGCAGATTCTTTTTTACTTTTTCTTCCGATGAGTGAAGCATGATCTTTAATTCATTTTTTTCCAAATTATTTGACAGTTTTAAAGCATGTTTTTCAATAATTTTAGTAAGCGTATTGATTAATTCCTTACTCTTAATTGGCTTTAGAAGATAATTCTCCACTCCGTACTGAATTGCACTTTTTGCATATTCAAACTGGCTGTAACCACTGATAATAATAAAATATGTCTCCGGTAATATCTCCTTTGTCATCCTTATTAAATCAATTCCATCATAATTTGGCATGCGTATATCAGTGATAACAATATCCGGCTTCAAATTGCAAATTGCGTCATAAGCCTTTTTCCCATCATTGATAACTGCCACAATCTCTATCCCCATATCATTCCAGTTAACCAGATGAGTGAGTAGTTGGCATACTTTTTCCTCATCATCTGCAATAATCACTTTTAACAAAAAGTATCCTCCTCCCATAACAACTACAAAGACACGTTTTATTCTTATTTTTTCATAGTAATCAGATCGTGTCAAGATATTTCAATATAAATAAGAGTTAAGAAAATGATATGACATTTTCAAGTATTTAAACATTAAAAAAGCCAGAAATAAGTTTAAACTCATCTCCGGCTTATGATTATCCCGCTTTCATTTTTAAATAGATTCATTATTCCATTGAATCTTCACAATTTCAGGCTGCTTGCTGTTATACCTGACTGTATGTACTGTTCGAGTACTGCTGTAAATACTTAATTTATAAGTATCGCCGCTTTTATCGGTAAATGCCAGATGACCGGAACCAGAAAAAAATCCATCAGGTCCCTGTGAGTCTACGCTAAGCACATAATCATAAATTCCAGGAGAACCAGTTAACGTAATTCCATACACGCACCCATTATCATTAAAACGAATCATGTCATATAAATTTGAGGAGCCATTAATTGTTACTTCCGAATTTACTGTCATTCCATCTCTGCGTTCTGCACTTGAATTTTCACCTATTTTTGTTGCTGTAAAATCTGATATGGGATATGCCACAATAAAATCCTCCTTCTACTTACTTCTCCATTGTTTAGAAAGCTCCTCTGTCTGTTTTACCAATATCTGGGGAACAGATCACATACCTATTTTAATGGGTTCCACCGATAACAGCCGAAACTCTCCACCTTCAACAGGCAAAGCCTGATACAAATAAACAGCAGCCAGACTCCTGACAGGATTTAAGACTACCGGAATACACTCACAGATTATCATATGATTTTTTCCTGCTACAATCTGAGTTGCAGCATAGAGCACTGGTGTATAATTGACACCAGTGATATGAGCCATGACCTGAGCAAATCCTGCAGCCACCTCTTTCGGTAATTCACAGGGAGTGAATTCCTCTAATATCCAATTTCCTACTTCATTCATACTTTTACCCCTTTCATTTTTTATCCATTTCCGTTACAGTTCTCAGCTTACCTGTTATACTGACAACTCCAATAAAAAGTAACCAGTTGGCCAGGGCCTGCCAATTGATTACATTATAATTTTTATTACTTTGTTATGGGGCATTATGGCATAAGAAGCAAATATTAATCTTATAACGCTGTCAGAATCAACAAACGGTTATAATTTGGTAAATACTTTTCGGAGAATTACAAAAAAGCCGGAGTCCTCATGTAAAGAAGACTTCCGGCAAATAAAAAAAGCGCGAGACGGGACTCGAACCCGCGACCCCGACCTTGGCAAGG
>WASS01000020.1:0-505197 GCA_009712635.1 Hungatella sp.
CGCCACTGGCCCCAGTCGGCCCAGGAGCCCCGGTCGGTCCAGTAGCGCCCGGCGGTCCAGTAGCCCCCGTAGGTCCAATAGGCCCAGTATCACCCGTGGGTCCAGTCGGCCCAGTTGACCCATCGCCTGTAACGTTTTCCTGTACTATAACAATAGAACCTTCTAAAGGAACCTGTGGAGAGTAATACACAGTTGCTGTGCTAATGTTTTCTAACGATAAAGTAACAGGAGCACCAACGACTTCAATAATTCCAGCTCCATATACTTCACCGGTCTTTAGCGGAGAATTTCCTCTTAGAAAGTCACCTTGTGAGGTAACAAGTGCAAATGAAGATCCATTTGTAGATTGAGAAGATTGTGTTGCCAGCCACCAGTCAATAGAAAATCTTCCTGTTGCCAAAAAAGTGATGACACCTGTGGCAGGATCGTAAACTATATTTCCTGAAGTGAAGACAATGCTGTCAAAAAGAACATTATTTCCAGCCTCTATGCTAACGGAATTGTTTAATTCCAGTTGGAGAGCTATATCAGCCATAGTTATCCCCCTTGTTTAAATTGAGTTAAATAATGATACTGATTATTGTTAATGAAAGTATCTATATATAGTATGTTAGCAGACGGATTTTGGGACATACGGCATAGGGATCTGGACATTGCAAATCATTTTATAAAACCGGATGAAATGCACACAAAAAAAAGCTCCTCACAGCGTGAGGAGCCTATTCTTCCAACTGAATAATATGATCAGTCTTCTTTAGAGTTGTCCTGTTTCAATTTAGATGTATTTGTAAACTTAGAGAGCAGTACTACAATTGCTGTTAAGATTCCAATCACTATAAATATGGAAGCCATACCTTTTCCCATAATCTCTAAAGCGTAAATTATATTTTGTGTATTCATAATAAAGCTCCTTTCATCTAAGCCATATTCTTAAGAATCTGACTAACCAGATTTATAACGACGCCTCCCGCAACAACAGAACCAATCTGGCCTGCTACATTTGCGCTGATCGCATGCATCAGGAGATGATTGGTCGGATCTTCCTTAAGTCCCATTTTTTGAATGACACGGGCTGACATGGGGAAAGCAGAGATTCCTGCGGCACCAACCATCGGATTGATTTTCTTCTTTAAAAATAAATTCAAAAACTTGGCAAATAAGACGCCGCCGATGGAGTCAAAAACAAATGCAACTAATCCAAGCAGCATAATAAGTAATGTATTCACATTTACAAATGCTTCCGCCTGCATACTAAAGGAAATTGTGATGCCAAGCAGTAAAGTGATGAGATTAGCAAGCGTGGTCTGAGCCGTATCAGATAAACTTCCCAGGCAGCCGCATTCTCTGATTAAATTTCCAAACATAAGAAAGCCAACCAGTGCAACAGACTGGGGTGCGATGAGTCCGGCAACTATGGTAACTATGATTGGAAACAGTATTCTGGTTAATTTTGTGACTGATGCGGGATTATAATCCATCCGGATCATACGTTCCTTTTTGGTAGTAACCAGTTTGATTGCGAAAGGTTGTACAATGGGTACCAGCGCCATATAAGAATATGCAGCAACTGCGATTGCTCCCATATAGTTTGAGTGCATGATCTGGGAAACCAGAATAGAGGTTGGACCATCCGCAGCACCGATAATACCTATGGCAGCCGCATCATTTAGATCGAAGTTAAAGATTACTGCCAGCAATATTGTAAAAAAGATACCAAACTGTGCAGCACCGCCGAATAAGAACATTTTTGGATTGGAGAGCAGTGGTCCGAAATCGATCATAGCTCCAATTCCAATAAACAAAAGAATTGGCAAAGCTTCAGAAGATTCAATGGTAGTCTCAAATAACCACTGGATTATTCCGTTTACATTCCCCACTCCTTCAATCGTCTGGTTTAGTACTCCTGACAAGGGAAGGTTAACGAGAATGGCCCCGAAACCCATAGGCAGCAGAAGTGAAGGCTCAAATCCTTTGACTATGGCCAGATAGATCAGTATTCCACCAATTCCATACATAACCAACTGCTGCCAAGTAATGGCTGTGACACTTGACAATAAAAATTCCATAATGAAAATCCTCCTTAGCTAGGTTTCCTTTTTGTGTAAACTGCAACTATATTTAATAAATATAATATAAAATTTATAAAAAAACAATAAAAATAAACATTTTTATTTTAAACTATTACCATTATTTGTGTCAATGCGTTCTTGAACTTTTGTCTGTTAATTATTTGTTAATATTACAGATAAGTTTTATAAATCAAACGAATGGTTCATATCTAATTATTGTCATAAACTTTTAGATTATAATCAGTATTTAATAACAAAAATAGCGAAAAATATACATAATATACAAATAAATAACATAAAAATAGTTAAAGAACCAATGCTATATGTGCATTATATCGAATTGTGTGATAGCATTTATTTACTACTTGAACTTATTGCACTAAAATGCTAGTATTGGAGACAAAGCGAATTTTGCTTAATAAATGAAAGGGAGATGAGCTCTTTGGTACTTAATTTACAATTTTTTCAGATCTTATCTATTATTATTTCAATGCTTGCTTTTGGCGTAGCATTCTGGCTTTACCGATGGGTTGAAGCACAGCCTTCCTCCAATCAAAGGATAGCAGAAATAAGTAAATTGATCCGCAATGGCGCAAACACATTTCTCACAAAAGAATACAAGACTTTATCACGTTTTTGTCTTGTAGCAGCAGTTGTTATTTTAATATTACTTCCTTCACCCATATGGAAGGGCAATATTATTGGCAACATCATTATGGCAGCTTCGTATTTGTTCGGCACAGTTTTTTCCGCTATTGCGGGTAAGATTGGTATCAGTATTGCAACAATCGCCAATGTGAAGGCAGCTGAGGCTTCCACAAAGGGGATTAAACAGTCATTTATGTCAGGATTCCGAGGCGGAGCCGTTATGGGAATGGCAGTTGTGGGATCCAGTCTTCTGGGAGTGACCCTGGTTTTACTTTTGACAAATAATACCACAGCACTTCTGGGATTCAGCTTCGGTGCAAGCTCCATGGCCCTTTTTGCAAAGGCAGGCGGCGGTATCTTTACAAAGACAGCAGATATCAGTGCGGATCTGGTTGGTAAGGTTGAACTTGGAATTCCTGAGGACGATCCCAGAAATCCTGCAGTTATTGCTGATAATGTAGGCGATAACGTAGGCGATGTAGCTGGAATGGGAGCGGATCTATTTGATTCCAATGTGGCTTCCATGGCAGCTGCGCTGGTTATGGCAGTATCCCTGGATGGGGCCTGTAAGGCAGCCGGTCAGACTGCCAACAATGCAGCCATGGTATTCTGCTATGCAGCAGTCGGTCTTCTGGCTTCCATGGTGGGTGTAATGACCGCAAGAATGAAAGAGGGCGGGGACCCCACTTTGGCATTAAACACAAATACATACGTAACAACAGGACTATATGGTGTGCTGACTGCAGCAGCTACCTGGGCATTCGGTTTTTCCTGGCGGATCTGGGGGGCCAGCGTGATTGGTCTTTTGGTAGGTGTTGTCATTGGTCTTGCCAGCGATTACTTTACAGATGACAAAAGGCCTCCGGTTCGTGCAGTGGCAAAGGCCTGTGAGTCCGGACCTGCATTTACGATCTTATCAGGAATCAGCTATGGCTTAATGAGCACCCTTCCGTCTATGATCGGAATTGGCGTGTCAGCACTTGCTGCTTACAAGCTTTGCTATCCGATGGGCGGAGGAAGTGTGGAGTATGCCATGTTTGGAATCGCTATGGCTGCAGTTGGAATGCTTTCAATTGTAGGTATGATTATATCCAACGATGCGTATGGACCAATTGTTGACAATGCAAGAGGTCTGGTTGAAATGGGAGATCTTGGGGACAAGGCGCTTGAGATAACCGATTCCCTGGACAGTGCAGGAAATACAGTAAAGGCAGTGACAAAAGGGTTTGCCATCGGGGCTGCCGGTCTTACAGTAATCGCTTTGCTGGGAGCATTTATGAGTGAAGTGAACGGTGCGATTGATGAGCTTAATGCTGCTTCGGCAGGAGCAATTATGGATAAGATCACAGGCTTTGATGTGATTAATCCCAATGTCTTTTTTGGATTATTAATCGGTGCAGCAATTCCTGCATTGTTTTCAGCCATGCTGATGCTTGGAGTTGACCGGAATGCACAGCGAATGGTTTCTGAAATTCACCGCCAGTTCAGAGAGATTGCTGGATTAAAAGAGGGAAAAGAAGGCGTTGTTCCGGAATACGACAAGTGTATTGAGATTGCCACTGATGGTGCAATTAAAGAGCTGGTTCCAGCCGGACTTATGACCATCATTGCTACTTTGTTAGTTGGATTTATCGGAGGCGTACAGTCCATCGGCGGTTTCATTACTGGAAATATTGTCAGCGGATTATTATTCGCATTATTCATGTCCAATTCAGGAGGACTGTGGGATAATACAAAGAAATACATTGAGGCGGGTAATAATGGAGGCAAAAATTCACCAGCTCATAAGGCAGGTGTAGTGGGAGATACAGTAGGAGATCCATTTAAAGATACAGCAGGTCCGTCAATTAATACTCAGATAACGGTTGTATCCCTGGTGGCTTCTCTGACTGCTACTATTTTCCTAACCTTTAATCTGTTTGGATGATAATCATAAAATCAGGGCAGAAATCCTTTTGTATGGATTTCTGCCCTATTCTTTTTTTGAATCTATTCTATGGTTAATACTAGATCGTTTAAATCCATTGATACCAGAACCCGGTAAATATCATGCTTCCAGGTTGTTTTTAGCCTGTCATCTGTTATGGGAAGGCATTCCTTTCTCATATGAGAGCTGCCGGTTACAGTTACTGTTCCAAGATCTCCGATTTTTATCTGATTCCCATCTAATGTTGGTTCCTCATAAAACATAAGGGATAATACCGGCTGTAAACCTTCCCCCTCGTAATGATCCGATATAACAATCTGCTTCCCCTTTTTCATAACGGCGCTTCGCACATAAGAATGTATCCGGTTGTCCGGATAAGCGCCGGCAATGTCCATTGAAATGCTGCATACAGTAGAATCTAACTTATAAGAGACATTTTTTGCAGCAAAAGAAACTCCTGCTTTCTGAATAATTTCAATATCTCCATCCAGGAAAGATGGGAGGTTGTGGTAACGGGACTGCATGGTCCATATATCATATCTTTCCGGAGAAAATGTCTTTTTGGTATAGGTTTCCACACCTATATCGATCAGCAGAGGCCTGCCATCTTTATAAATGGTAAAGCTGCCGGTATCGTTATGATTGTGGCTGTCATTGTTATCGCCTGCTTTAACGGCTAAGTACCGATGGTCATCTCTTGCAATGAAGATTCCAACACTTTCATACCAGTAATCCTTATGTTTTATAGAAGGGGTTTTGTCAAAGGTAAGCATTTCCGAATATGTGAAAACAGTCTGGAGCCGGTAAAATAAATTGTGCTCACTGACATCCAGTGGATCTTCCCCGTTTTGATAATCAGAGGCAGCAAATGCCATCAGTTCCTGGTTCCCTGTCCGTTTTCCAAATAAGAATTCTCTGGCGCCGCAGCGACCGGCCACAGGAGAGCAGTCTGCAAAATTAACATAATAGATCCCGTCAACATGAACGTTTAAAATATATGCTGCAATGTTCCTAACTTTTTCATTTGAGTATATGGTTTGAAAGGAATTATCTGTGATACCGTTCAGCACCTCCAGACAATTAAACAGACATAATCCTGCATGACGATAATACTGCGCTCCCTCGTCACAGCACCCGTCGTCTCCGTATTCATTAAGAAAGTAATCAATGCTTTGGCATGCTTTCTCAAGAATCTGTTGTTTCCTCACTTCATCAAGATCTCTTGTAAATGCAGAGAGAAGTACATTCTGTGTACACCATACCGTCCAGTTGTTCATGGGACTTTTGCCATCCCCCATCCACCAGAAATGTTCATTCAGGTAAGGCCGAAAGATCCGTTCTTCCAGATTTTTATTAATCATTGCCGACAGGAAGGGACTCACCTGATGAAGCTCCTGCCGCAGAAGATACTCTGCTACAGACAGAACCGCTCCGGTTTCTGCAGCGAATAAATCGATGACAGGCCGGGTTACGTCAGGAAGGATAAATTGTGGTGTATCCCGGATATAGGAGTTATGGGCAGGAAGCTGCCACGCATTTTCTTCGCAGATTAAATAAAGGCCGTTGATGATATCGTCCAGAAATCGTCCTTTATATTCTGCACATTCAGCCAGAACCAGAGAATTTAAAACCGTCCTCCTTAAAAACATTTTATCCTGAAAATGACTCCGGTTTCCTGTTCTGGAGAATTCCATAAATTCAGTTGCAGGCAGGGCAGGGTATGGAAAACCAAGATATTGCTCCCCGTCCTTAATCAGACGTGTTCGTAATTCTTCCGGCAGACCTTCCCAGGAATCCCGGTTGGAGGCAGGAAATAACGGATTAAAGCTGGTTATGGGTTTCGTTAAATGTTGAAAAATTTCTGTAATCATGATGTGTTCTCCTTATTCTTCTTCCGGATCCATAGTGTTTTGCTGAATAAAGTCCCTGGGAGAGTATCCGGTGACTTTTTTAAATACCTTGCTGAAATAAAAAGCGCTTTCAAAGCCCAGCTGGTCGGCAACCTCATAAATCTTCATATCCTGTTCCAGAAGAAGGTTTTTTGCTTTAGTGATCTTAGCCTGGGCGATGTATTCGGAAAATCCCAGGTGGCAGTTCTTTTTAAACAGAATACTTAAATAATTAGGGCTTAGTCCGAATACTCCGGCAACTTCATTTAAAGTGAGCTTTTCGGCGACATGATTGTGAATATACTTTTGTACGTTTGTAATGACATGAGCCTTATAGGTTTTTCGTTTGGATTTTAAGATATCACACAAACCGTCCCGGAGAACGGTCATCCATTCAACAATCTGTTCCACATTGCTAAACCGGTAAATCGAACGGTAACCATCACTATAAGAAGAGAAAATCTCCGCCATATTTGCCTCTCCATCGGGCAGAAGAGACAATGCCAGATAAAGAATGTTACAGGCACCGTCTGCCGCCTGGGAAAAACGCAGCGGGTGGGCTTCAAACAGTTCTATGATTTCTGTTAAGGTGCGGGAGAGTACATCCGTATCAAATTCATTAAATGCCTTTGTAATTTCCCCTTTAAAGACTGAAATATTAAATGCATTCCGGATGGAATCCGTATCCCCGCTGTTAAAAAAGGCGATGGACTGGGACCGGTTCATCCGTCCAAAGGCCTGACGAGCTTCCTGGTAGGATTCGCTGATTTTTAAAGGCTGGGAGAAGGGGGAACCCACACCGGTTAACACAGTTACATTAAAATAATTGTTCACCATTTCCGATGCATTGAGAAAGGCATTTTTAATCGTATCTTCCTTAAAGCCGTCTAAGGAATCAAGGTGAAACACAACTGCAAAATGCTTCATATCCAGAGATACCACATAGGCGGGAAGATACCTGGTTATAATTTCCCTGTACATCTGCAGGGTACTGCTATATAGATTCATTAACTTACTGTATTCCATATTGGTATGGTTGTTTTCCTGTATTTCACAAAATGCTGCAAAGTAGCAGTGCTCTGCAAAACTCAGCTTTAAATCCTTTGACTGCAAATCAAACTGTTCCTCACTGTCAAATAAGTTGTGTAAAAGCCGCATGAAAAATTTTTCATAATAGCTTTGAAGCAAAGGACGGCCGGATTCCTTATACTCGATGGAAACCCGAAGACTTTCTAACCGGGAGAGAGCTTTTTGAACGGATTCCAGTAAGGACTGGGCATTTAACTCCAGCTTGATCAGATAATCCACTGCTTCATATGACATTGCTTCTTTAATCAGCTGAAATTCTTCATAACTTGTGAGAAATATAAACAGAGGGATTTTGCCGTATTTTTCCCGGCACGCCTTTGCAAGATCCAGACCATTCATAATAGGCATGCGAATATCCGTAATAATGATTTCCGGCGAATATTCCTCAATTAAGTCCAGTGCATTCTGACCATTTACTGCAGTGCCGCAGATTTCAATCCCGTAGTCTGTCCAGTTTAACATGGACTTTATTCCGATCTGAACCAGTGGTTCGTCATCCACGATCAATAATTTTGTCATATTTATTACCTTTCTGCCAATTGTTTTTCTGTAAACAGTACGTAAGGCAGCCGAATGGTCATGGTAGTAAATTCACCTTGCCGGCTGGTAATTGTAATTCCGTATTCTGAACCGAAATCATACTGAATCCGCTTGTTTACATTACTAATGCCTACGTGCCGGAAGAACTCCGTTTTGTTATGAGAATCGGTATCTTCCCGAAGTACTTTCTCGATCATTTCCTCCGACATTCCGATTCCGTTATCTGTCACACGGATCATCAGTCCTTTTTCTCCAGCAATTTCTTCCGCTTCAGCTGATACAATGATCCTGCCTGCCGCTCCTTTTGGTTCGATTCCATGAAATAGAGCATTTTCAATAATGGGCTGAAGAGAGAACCGGTGAATCTGGCAGTTATATAGTTCATCGGACTGAATCTGATATTCAATGGTCACACTGCCGCCGTAACGGTACTGCTGTATTAAAAAATAGTCCTTAATAAGATCCAGTTCTTCTCTCAGCGGAATCATGGATGCAGTTCCTTTGGATACGTTCTTTAAGAGCCGGGCAAGGGCAGTTGTCATGTCTGCGATGCCTCCCGCATTCTGAATGGTCGCCATCCACTTGATGGAATTCAGCGTGTTATAGAGAAAGTGAGGATTGATCTGGCTTTGAAGAATCTGATATTCCAGATCCTTTTTCTGTTTTTCATCGGACACACGTTTTTCCATCAGCGTGATAATATTGCCGGACATGTTATTAATTCCTCTGCCGATCTGACCCAGCTCATGATTCCATTCAATGGTACTGTCTCTGGAAAAATTTCCGGTTGAAATACTGTCTATCTTATTACTCAGCTTATGGATTGGCTCCATAATAAAGCGGTTTAAGAAGAATGCAAGCAGGATTCCCATAGAAACAATAAAAAAGCAGATGCCGATAATCAGCAGTGTATATAAATTCTTTTGCTGTTTAAACTGCTGTTCTGATAAAATCTGGGATATACTCCAGTCGTTGACTCCATCTATGGGACGTTCAATAAGAATTCGCTTTTCTCCGCCACTCATGGTTACAGAGTGAACCTGGGTGCCTGCCAAGAACGATTCCTTTCTGGCTGAATTTTCGGAAATCTCATAAGGCTTTTCCGTTTCTACCAGGGTATTGGACTGAAAACGATAGGTTTTCTCTCCCATATTAATGAAAAACAGACTGTCATCCGGAAGGGGATAGGTTGCCAGATAGTCCGTAAACAGTCTGGTTGAAATTTCAACATAAGTCCATCCGATGATTTCCGAATTAAATTTGTCATATACGGGACGTACAATTGGAATGAATTCTCCCTGAGTGATGGATGATAATGGGTCATGAATCAGCCCGATCCATAAAAAATCGTCAGCATGAAACAGAGGTTCAAAAAAATCGCTCTTCCTTATTAGTTTGGCAGCATAAGGAGAAGAGGTGCTGACGGAAGATGTCATATGGAGAAAGTTATTTTCATTATTTGTAGAAACGATTGCACGTATATATTTGTAGGAACGGGTTTTATAATATTCTTCTTTCAGACGGTTATGGGTGGAAAGAGCCATTGGCCGTAAATTGCTGGAATCATTGGAAGCTGTTGGAAGCTTGTTTACATCTTTAAACGCTTCCAGATAGTCCTGTATGACTCCATTGGAGCAGCACCATTTACTGAAATATATGATATCCTTCATGTCTGTTGCTATGTTATTGCTCACAACCTGCAGACTGAATTCTGCAGACTGAACCTGATTTCTTCTGAGAAATAACTGAAAGACTGAGAAACAGACTGTGGTTGTAAGGACTGTGATAAGCAGCGTAACGGCTGCCGTCAAAATCATGATTTTGCCTCGAATAGTTTTTGGAATTATTGTTTTCCACATGATATCAGACAAGTCCTTTCTATTATAGATGTATTCATACCCAACGCTGTCATTTTTTAAGTTAGCTTATTTCCTGTAAAATGTCAATGAAAAGAGCCGTGTTATTTTTATAAAAACAGGTCAATATGTATACAAAAGATAAATTTTACTGTTTATGATAAAATAATACATGTTTTAGTAATAGAGAATTAATTTGTGAATAAATAGTGAATATTTTCTTAGATAATTTCCATTCTTAAATCCAATGGAAGCGGGTTATAATAGTGCCATAGTAAATCACAAGGGTTTACTGAAAACAATTTCAAATCAGGAGGGTATACAATGAAAAAAAGAGCACTTAGCCTTGCACTTGCCTGTACCATGGCAGTCACTGCACTTGCTGGCTGCGGCGGCAGTACCAAAGAAACCACAGCTGCAACAACGGAAGCAAGCAAAGCAGAGACAAAGGCAGCAGAGACCACTGCATCAGCAGGCGGACAGACAACACTGAAATGGTCTGTTTGGGATATCAGTTCCACTACCTATTATCAGCCTCTGATCGATGCGTTTGAAAAAGCACATCCGGATGTTAAAATCGAGATGGTAGATCTTGGTTCTACCGATTATCAGACAGTTCTTGCAACAGAATTAACTGGCAGCGGTTCTGATTTTGATGTGGTAACTGTAAAGGATGTTCCAGGATACATGACACTGGTAAACAAAGGCGTTTTAGAGCCTCTGGACAGCTACATCGAATCTTCCAAAGTGGATTTAACTCAGTATAAAGGCCTTACCGATCAGATTAAGGTAGAAAATAAATTATATGAGCTTCCATTCCGTAACGATTTCTGGGTACTGTTCTATAATAAGGATATCTTTGATAAAGCAGGTGTTGCTTACCCAACCAATGATATGACATTTGAACAGTATGATAAGCTGGCAAGAAGCTTAACAGTAGACACACCAGGACAGGAAGTATACGGAGCACATTATCATACATGGAGATCTGCAGTACAGTTATTTGGCGTGCTTGACGGAAAAAATACCATTATTGATGGAAAATATGATTTCTTAAAGCCTTACTATGATATGGTAATTAAAGAGCAGGAAGACGGCGTTTGCCAGGATTATGCTACGTTAAAGACCAGCGGACTTCATTACTCAGGCGCATTTGCACAGGGCAACATCGCTATGATGAACATGGGTACCTGGTTTATCTCCACTTTAATGGATAAGATCCGTACAGGGGAATATACAGACTGCAAAAACTGGGGAATCGTGAAATATCCTCATGCAGAAGGCGTAGAGCCAGGATCTACTCTTGCTACCATTACTTCTCTTGCAATTCCTGCCAATGCACCTCATAAAGATCTTGCATGGGAATTCATTAACTTTGTAAGCGGAAAAGACGGAGCAGAGATTCTTGCTTCTACCGGAACCATTCCAGCTGTTATGAACAGCACAGTTGCTGATCTTGTATCCAGTGCAGACGGATTCCCAAAAGCAGACGGAACCAGTGTTGAAGCATTAAACACTTCCAAGCTGTACCTGGAGATGCCTGTAAATCCAAAGAGCTCTGAGATCGAAACTGTATTAAATGAAGCACATGATGCAATCATGACAGGAAGTATGTCAGTTGATGACGGCATTGCTCAGATGAATGAAAAAATCGGTGCAATTCTTGGCAAATAAAGCAGCGTGGTAACAAAAACAGGCGGGCAGCATATAACGGCCCGCCTTATTTAAAAACTTCTGATTTGATATTGACGGATAAGAACTGGAAAAGGAGGATAAGCCGTTTTACCGGGCTTTAAGACAGACTATGGCTAAGACAATAACAGAAGCGCAAAAACAGGAAAAAATCGCGGCTTTACATGAGAAACGAAATGCACTCAGTCTTTTGTTAAAAGACGCAAAACGTACTCATGAGCGCGACAGGCTGATTGCGAAAATCGAAACAATAGATGAGAAAATTAAGAAGGTGAGGACCGGAGAGATTCTTACCAGACAGGAAAAAAGAAATTTAGTCGCTTATTCTTTTATCGCTCCCAACTTTATCGGATTTGCCATATTTACGCTGGGACCCATTATCTTTGCGTTTGTACTGGCATTTATGAGCTGGGATGGCAACAGTCCCATGAAATTTGCAGGAATTAAAAACTTTATTGACATGTTTGGCAATGCAAGGTTTCATTCTGCCTTTTTCAATACCATTGTATACTGTATCGCCACCGTACCTTTGACACTAGTCAGTGCACTGGGACTGGCTATTGTTTTAAACCAGAAAATAAAGGGAAGGAATTTCTTCCGTACAGTAGGATTCTTTCCTTACGTAGCCTCTCTGGTTGCAGTGGCAGCTGTATGGAACATGCTTTTCAGTCCCCAGAAAAGCGGACCAGTCAATATGATTTTATATTATCTGGGTGTTCATGCAAAAAGCCTGCCTAAATGGTCGGCAGATCCTCACTGGGTTATGTTTACAATCGTGCTCTTTAGTGTATGGAAGAACATGGGTTACTACATGGTAATTTATCTTGCAGGACTTCAGGGAATCAATGCAGAGCTCTATGAGGCAGCCGGCCTTGACGGTTGTAATTCCTGGCAGCGGTTCCGTTATATCACCTGGCCCCAGCTTCAGCCTACTACATTCTTTGTTACAATCATTCTGACCATTAACTGCTTTAAGGTTTACGATATTGTATATATGCTTGCAGGCGGTTCTAACGGTGTTGTAAGTTCCCAGGCTATGGTTTTGGTTTACCACATTTATGAAGAAGCATTCCGTAACTGGAATCTGGGCTATTCCAGTGCAGTTGCAATTGTGCTGTTCTTAATGGTTCTTGCTATCACCCTGGTTCAGTTCCGCGGTGAGAAAAAATATGCAAACTAAAAAAAGGAGGATATAACATGAAAGTAAAAAGCACAAATTATAAAATCAGCAGATCCCTCCTGTATGTGGTTTTGCTCATTCTTACAGCGGCTATGCTGATCCCGTTTGCATGGATGCTGTCGGCATCATTAAAACTTGATAAAGACGTATTTATTTTTCCCATTCAGTGGATTCCCAAAAATCCGCGTTGGATGAATTACGTTGATATCTGGACAAAAATCCCTCTTATGACCTTTGTCGGAAATACCATAAAGATCACATTGATCGTAACATTTCTCCAGCTTTTAACCAGCAGCTTTGCTGCCTATGCATTTGCAAAGCTGAAATTTAAATACAAAGACACCCTTTTTATGGCCTATATTGCCACCATTGCTGTTCCGTGGCAGGTTTACATGGTTCCCCAGTTCATGATGATGAGAAATTTCGGACTGAATGATTCCCATCTGGCGATTATTTTCCTTCAGGCGTTTTCTGCCTTTGGTGTATTCATGATGAGACAGTTCTATCAGGGTATTCCCGATGAATTGTGTGAAGCGGCAAGAATTGATGGTATGTCAGAGTATCAGATTTACTCTAAAATCATGCTTCCCTTGTCAAAACCGGCGCTGTCTACCCTAACAATCTTTACATTTGTTAATACCTGGAATGACTTCTTAGGACCGTTAATCTATTTAAAGACGGAATCCAAGAAAACACTTCAGTTAGGACTTAAAATGTTTATCAGCCAGTACAGCTCAGAATTTGGTCTGATTATGGCAGCATCAGTGCTTTCCTTAATACCCGTATTAATTGTATTTTTATCCCTTCAGAAATATTTCGTAGAAGGAATTGCAGCTACCGGCGTGAAAGGTTAAACAATGGAAATAATAAAAAATTTCGTGGACAATATCCATAACGGGGATTATAAAAGGAACTATAAAATCCCCATTATACAAGAGGAAACCTTGATTTTTCCAGGAGGAAGAAGAACCCGGTCTTTAAACGGAGAATGGAACTTTTCTGTGGACCAGTACGATAACTGTTTAAGAGCAAAGTGGTTTCAAGAACAGGAAATAAATGACGAAGGGCGCAGTGTCCCTCTTGATTACGCCTTTGACGACTGGGAAAAAATCAAAGTACCGGGAGTATGGAATCTTGCTAAACCGGAATATTTTTATTACGAAGGACCGGCGGTATACAGCCGCCGGTTTTCTTTGGAAGAAGAAAACAATGGGCGTGTGTTCTTACAGTTTGGTGCGGTTTCCTATGAAGCCAGAATCTTTTTAAATGGAACATTCCTTGGAATCCACAAAGGAGGTTCCACACCGTTTTCCTTAGATATTACGGCTCATTTAAAGGCTGAAAACAGATTAATTGTGGTAGCGGATAATACGAGAAGAAAAGAACAGATCCCCAGTGAAAATACGGACTGGTTCCTATATGGCGGTATTTACCGGGATGTTTCCCTCCTTTTTGTACCAAATGTCTACATTAAGAATATGAAAGTAAGTCTTGTTAACAGGGAAACCGGAGCGATTGAAGTGAAGGCTCTTATTGAGAGTGAGAAGAAATTGACAGATCATACGTTGACTTTTTTAATTCCGGAACTTAACATAGAAGAAACCTTTTCTGTAAATGAAGACGGTACCTTTTCAAAGATTGTTTATGCACAAAATTTATCTCTTTGGAGTCCAGAGAGTCCGAAACGTTATGATGTGATTCTGACTTTGAAGGAAAAGGGAGAGGCAAAGGATGAGGTGACGGATGTCATCGGCTTTCGTACCATAGAGACAAGAGACGGAAAGATACTGCTAAATGGCAGACCCATATTCTTGCGGGGAGCCTGTCTCCATGAAGAAACCGAGGATCATGGAAAAGCGGTAACAAAAGAGGATATCCGGGAAGCATTTCAAAGAGCGAAAAAGATGAACTGCAATTTCCTGCGCCTCGCCCATTACCCTCATACCCAATGGGTTTCTGAGATTGCGGATGAGGAAGGAATTCTACTTTGGGAGGAGATTCCGGTTTACTGGTGGATCGACTTTTCAAATCCTCAGACGCTCAGTGATGCAAGAAACCAGCTTTCAGAATTAATCTCCCGGGATTTTAACCGCGCCAGTGTTATCATCTGGTCTGTTGGAAATGAAAACCCGGATACAGACGACAGGTATCACTTTATGAAGTATCTGGCAGAGACAGCGAAAGAAAAGGACCCTTCCCGTCTGATTTCAGCTGCATGTCTGGTAGATTCCGTAAATCTAAGAATTGCTGACCGGCTGGAGAGTCATCTGGATGTTATTGGTTTTAATGAGTACTACGGCTGGTATGATCCTGATTATGAGAAGCTGACAGAAATTCTAAATGGATCTAAGCCGGAAAAACCTGTAATTATCAGTGAGTTTGGTGCAGATGGATACCATACTGAAAATAAAACCGGGAAGAATGTCCGCGGCTCTGAACAGGAACAGGAGGAAATCTATAAAAAGCAGGTAGAGATGTTCGGTAAAACAGAATACATTCAGGGCACGGCGCCCTGGATTCTGTATGATTACCGGACGCCCAAGAGGCTTGGCGCATATCAGAAGGGATACAACATAAAGGGTCTGGTGAGTGCGGACAGAAAGAGAGAAAAGCCTGCGTTTGCAGTGATGAAGAAGTTTTATGAGGAGGTAATGGAAAATGAAGGAAACGACGGAGAAATTGTTTGAAAACAGACCGGAGCTGTCGGCAGACCAATGCCGCAACGCTTTGGACTTTGCTGTCAGACAGCTGAAGGATAATTTAGGGGAATTTACCCACTCTTTTAAAAAAGCTTATAGTGAAGACGGCTATTATAAGCCAACTCCCAATGTAAACTGGACCACCGGATTCTGGACCGGTCAGCTCTGGCTGGCGTATGAGTGGAGCAGGGATGATGCTTTTGCCAAAGCCGGCAGCATTCAGGCTGAAAGCTTTTTAAAGAGAATTGAAGATAAGGTGGAAGTGGATCATCACGATATGGGATTTCTGTATTCCCCTTCCTGCGTGGCAGCTTATAAGCTGGCAGGGGATGAGACGGGAAAGAAGGCGGCAATCAAGGCAGCAGATCAGCTCATCAGCCGTTTTCAGCCAGTGGGGCAGTTTATTCAGGCATGGGGACCTATGAACCAGCCGGAGAATTACCGTTTTATCATTGACTGTCTTTTAAATCTGCCTCTCCTTTACTGGGCATCAGAAGAAACAAATGATACAAAGTACAGGGATATTGCTGAAAAGCACATTCATACTGCCATTGCCAATGTGATCAGAGAAGATTATTCCACCTGGCATACCTTCTTTATGAATATGGAGACTGGTGAGCCGGATCATGGTGCAACCTGCCAGGGATACCGGGACGGGTCTGCCTGGGCAAGAGGTCAGGCGTGGGGAGTATATGGCTGTGCATTAGCATACCGTTATACGAAAAGAGAAGAATATGTTGAAGACTTTAAGCATGTGACTGGATACTTCTTAGACCATCTCCCCGATGATTTAGTACCTTACTGGGATTTGGAATTTACAGATGGATCAGGGGAGCCAAAGGATTCTTCTTCCGCTTCCATTGCAGCCTGCGGGATGCTGGAAATGGCTAATTATCTGCCTGAATCGGAAGCGGCTTACTATCGTTCCATTGCGAAGAAGATCATGGAATCGGTAGTAACTGGTTATGCGGTGAAGGAAGGAACCAAATCCAACGGACTGGTTCTTCACAGTACGTATTCCAAGAAATCTCCATACAATACCTGCACTCCGGAAGGTGTGGATGAATGCAATATCTGGGGAGATTATTTCTATTTAGAAGCGCTTATCCGTCTGTCTATAGACTGGAATCCATATTGGTAATAATCAATGACTGAAAAGAGGCGAATGTTCATGAAGCTTGAAACAAAAGAGGATTACAGGCAGCTGATGTTTCAGCTGTTAGATCCGTTAAAGCCATTATACAGCAACGGCCGCGCCCGACTGCATTTAGGAGACAGCGGTGTTACTTATCCTGCAGTCAGCATGGAAATGGAGGCTTTCTCAAGACCCCTGTGGGCTTTGGTACCCTTATGGCTTGGGGGCGGAAAAGGCTATGAAGAAATCTATGTAAATGGTTTGAAAAATGGTACCGATCCACTCCATAGCGAATACTGGGGCGGTTTTAACGATTATGACCAGAGGTTTGTGGAGATGGCTGCCATCGCAAGCGGTCTGATCTTTACTCCGGAAAAACTTTGGGAGCCGTTAGAAGATCGGGAAAAAGACAATCTGGCTAAATGGCTTTATGGAATCAATGAGCACATCATACCGGACTGTAACTGGCAGTTTTTTATGATTCTTGTAAATGTTGCCCTGCAAAAGCTTGGCTATCCATACAGCAAAGAAAAGCTTCAGTCAGGTCTTGATAAAATCGAAAGCTATTATATCGGTGATGGCTGGTACCGGGATGGCGGCTCCAGTCAGAAGGACTACTACATTTCCTTTGCCATGCATTATTACGGACTTTTATATTCCGTAGCGATGGAAGAGGAAGATTCTAAGCGGTGCAGGGAATTTAAAGAACGGGCTAAGATTTTTGCCAGAGATTTTATTTACTGGTTTGATGAAAATGGTGCCGCACTTCCCTTTGGACGAAGTCTTTCTTATCGTTTCGGAGAAGCTGCATTCTGGTCTGCCTACTTATTTGCAGGACTTGATGATATTTCCGCAGGCGTTATAAAGGGAATTTTATCCCGTCATTTGAACTGGTGGCTGGATCAGAAAATATTTGACCGGGACGGTGTTCTGAACATTGGATATGCGTATCCGAATCTGATTATGGCGGAGCGTTACAACGCCCCAGGGTCTCCTTATTGGGGAATGAAGACACTTTTGTGCCTGGGACTGCCAGACAGCCATCCGTTCTGGTCTGCGAAAGCAGAACCATTGCCCAGTCTTGACAGTATAAAGCTGTTAAAACAGGCGGATATGCTGATGCAGCGGATCGGATCGGATGTAATCGCCTATCCTGCAGGTGTTTGTGAAAAATACGGTCATGGTCATGTACCGGAGAAATACTCCAAGTTTGCTTACTCCACCCGTTTTGGATTCTCAGTCGCCAGGAGTCAGATTATACTCCATGAAAATGCACCGGATTCTTCCCTTGCATTCGTAATTGACGGTGATGACTATGTTTTTGTGAGAAAATACAGTGACCAGTACGAAGTATTAGAAGACCGTGTAATCAGCAGCTGGCATCCATTTCCCGGAATTGCGGTTACTACCACCATTGTGCCTCAGGAATACGGTCATTTAAGAGTTCATGAGATTGTAAGCCAGTACGACTGTACTGCCTACGACTGCGGATTTGCCGTAAAGAAGTTTACGGATGAATATGAACAGAAGGCAGCAGGGACTACAGCTCTTGTATCAAACCGGGAGCAATGCTGTCAGGTAACAGGGGAAGGTCCTTGTGCAGCTGGTTTTGTCATTGAATCGGATCCTAACACCAACGTGCTATATCCCAATGCAGCGATTCCGTCAGTATCCTACCGGATTAAAAAAGGAGAAACCATTCGGATTGAAACCCAGGTGAAAAGCTCCATCCGCTAGCAGAGCCGGTTTTTACCACAGAGATTTTAAGGGCAAAGAAGATGTGGATCGATAACAGCTTCTTCGCCCTTATTTTTCATCCAGAAACCAAAAAATACAATGGATTCTTTTACCGTTGTCGATTATAATAAGTGTAATGTTCTTAAAAGAAGGAGGGGTTTTTAATGGAAGAAAAAAACGCAAAACTGGAATGGCTTAATGATCCTCAAGTATTTTCTGTAAACAGAATTTCTGCCCATTCCGATCATCAGTATTACGAGACGAAACAAGATGCAGAGGAAGGTGATATGAGACTGCGCCAGATGCTTAACGGAACCTGGCAGTTCTCCTTTGCAGAGAAACCGGAAGAACGGGTAAAGGAATTTTATGAAAAAGATTTTAATGCAGATAAATTTGACTCTATCATGGTGCCTGGACATATTGAATTACAGGGATTTGGCAGATGCCAGTATATCAATACCATGTATCCGTGGGACGGAGTTTCTGATTTAAGACCTCCTTTTACGGATCCGGAAAACAATCCGGTAGGAAGCTATTTACGGGAGTTTGAATTAGAAACTGAATTAAAGGATAAGCGTATCTTTCTCTCTTTTCAGGGTGTGGAAACAGCTTTTTACGTATGGCTGAATGGAGTTTTTATCGGCTACTCCGAAGATTCCTTTACTCCGTCAGAATTTGAGATTACTCACGCAGTCTGTGACGGCGTTAACCGTCTTGCAGTGGAGGTTTATAAAAGAAGCAGCGCAAGCTGGATTGAGGATCAGGACTTTTTCCGGTTCTCCGGAATATTCCGTGATGTGTATTTATATGCAGTTCCTTCCTGCCATGTCAGGGACTTATTTGTCCATGCAGATGTTTCTGATGATTACAAGGATGGACTTTTACGTGCAGAGTTAAGTCTTATGGGAGAAATCAAAGGAAGTGTCAGCGCTGTTCTAAGAGACAGAGAGGGCAATGACGTTTTGAATTTTGATGCCCAGACAGCCAAGCCGGATGCTGTGTTTACCGGTTGTGTACCGGGCGCCCGTCTATGGAGCGGAGAGGATCCTTATCTTTATGAATTATGGATTTCCTTATTCGATGAGAGCGGTCAGTTAAAAGAGGTAATTCCTCAGAAGCTGGGATTTCGCCGTTTTGAAATGAAGAATAACATGATGTGTCTCAACGGGAAACGAATCGTTTTCCGGGGAGTCAACCGCCATGAGTTTAACGTCAGAAGAGGCCGTGCCATTACTAAAGAGGATATGCTGTGGGACATCCGTTTCATGAAGCAGCATAACATCAATGCTGTCCGTACCTGCCACTATCCGGATCAGAGTCTGTGGTACAGGCTTTGTGACGAATACGGAATTTACTTAATTGATGAGGCGAATTTAGAAAGCCACGGTTCCTGGCAGAAGATGGGAGACTGTGAGCCTTCCTGGAATGTTCCAGGAAGTCTGCCTGAATGGAAGGAATGTGTGGTAGACCGGGCAAAATCCATGCTGGAGAGAGACAAAAATCATCCCAGTATTCTGATCTGGTCCTGCGGGAATGAATCCTATGCAGGGGAGGATATTCTCGCCATGTCAGAATTTTTCAAGGAACGAGATCCTGGCAGACTGGTTCATTACGAAGGTGTCTGCTGGAACAGGGAGTTTGACCGGACCAGTGACATGGAAAGCCGGATGTACGCAAAACCGGATGAGGTGGAGCGTTATCTGAGTGAAGACCCGAAAAAGCCATTTATTTTGTGTGAATATATGCATGCCATGGGCAATTCCCTTGGTGGTATGAATAAATATACGGATCTGGAAGACCGCTATGAGATGTATCAGGGTGGTTTTATCTGGGACTATATTGACCAGTCTCTGATGAAAAAAGATGCTTACGGAGAAGAGCATATGACATACGGGGGTGATTTTGAAGACCGTCCCACAGATTACAGCTTTTGCGGCGACGGAATTGTTTTTGCAGACCGCACGGCGTCTCCCAAGGCCCAGGAAGTGAAGTACCTTTATCAGGATCTTCGCCTGGTTCCCGATGAAAATGGAGTGAAAATTGAAAACCGCAGATTGTTTGAGAATACTTCAGACTGTGAATTCATTTATACTGTATTAAGAAATGGGGAACCTATCTTCCAGAAGCAGTTTGAGGCTGATGTGGAACCATTAAACAGCGCATATTTCACGGTTGAAATCCCGGAATGGAAAGAAGCGGGAGAATACGTTCATCAGGTGTCGGCGGTTTTAAAGGAGGACACGTTATGGGCAGATTCTGGTTTTGAAACTGCGTTTGGTGAGAGTGTCCGGGAGATTAAGGGCGGGCAGCAGCCTTGCAGTAAAAAGCCATTAAACATCGTTTATGGAGATGTCAATATTGGAGTATCAGGGGAAGGCTTTAAGATTCTCTTTTCCAGACAGGAAGGAAGTATTGTTTCCATTGTTTATGATGGAAAAGAGTGGGTGGGAAGACCTCTCATGCCTGTATACTGGAGAGCGACTACTGATAATGATAAGGGAAACCGATTCTCCGTTAAAAGCTCTATGTGGTTCGGTGCAGGCAGATTTCCTGCTTACAGAAATGAAAACTGCAAAGTGGAAGAGGGAGAGAACTGCATTACCGTTGCCTATACCTATCAGCTTCCAACTGTACCCCAGACGGAAACACAGGTTGTGTATGAGGTAAATTCAACAGGAGCCATCCATGTGAAAGCCGTATATCATGGAAAAGAGGGACTGCCAGAGCTTCCTGCTTTTGGTATGAGACTCATAACTCCGGCTGCGGCAAAACAGTTTACCTGGTATGGCAGAGGACCAGAGGAGAATTACTGTGACCGTAAGGAAGGCGCCAGACTTGGAATCTATAAAGACACTCCGGAAGGAAATGTATCGCCTTATCTGGTTCCCCAGGAGTGCGGTAACAGGACGGGAGTACGCTGGCTGAAGGTTTCTGACCGAAAGGGAAATTCCATCGGTTTCAGGGCTGTTAAAGCACCGTTTGAAGCATCCGTTCTCCCTTATACCGCTGAAGAACTGGAAGTTGCCACTCATAATGAAGAACTTCCTGCTCCACGATATACAGTCATCAGCATTTTTGGGGCAATGAGAGGAGTAGGCGGAGATGACAGCTGGGGAGCACCGGTTCATCCAGAATACTGCATTAGCGCGGAAGGGGAACTGGTAACAGAATTTACCATTGAACGAATGAGTATGGAAGAATATGATGAATATCATTTTTCATAAATATGACATACAGCTGTCATGTTATGGGTGATATAATCCTTTAAACAGGTGACAGAGCAATCAACGAAAGGAGTTACTCATGCTTGAAAAGATCCCGGACCGGGAAGAGATGATCAGTTTAATTGGCGAGGAGGCTTTTCTTGCATGGGAAGCCCTCTGCACTAAGATCGAAGAAACATATGACATGGACCGTCTTTGGAATAGCGGCGGTAAGGCATGGAAGTACGAATACAAATACCGCAGAGGGGGGAAGACCCTCTGCGCGCTCTATGCAAGAGAGGGCTGTTGTGGTTTTTTGGTAATTCTTGGCAAAGCAGAACGGGACAAGTTTGAACTGGAAAGACAAAACTTCTCACCCCGGATACTGGAACTGTATGATACTTCAACCACATACCATGATGGAAAATGGATCATGTTTCCTGCGGACGATCAGTCTTTGTTTGATGATTATATCAATCTTCTGCTGATAAAAAGACGTCCTAACAGAAAATAGGGGATTTTAGGAGGTACTATGAAATATCCGTGGATTGATGGCTTTTTAAAGGAAATGAATGGAGTTACCAGTGATTTTAAAGAGGAATGGAACTGGGACCGGTATATGATTGACGGTAAGATGTTTGCAGCTGTCTGCAGAGATGATCAGGGGAAGGAAAAGCTGATATCCATGAAGCTGGACCCTTTGGAAGGTGATTTTTTAAGGCAGCAGTACAAAGATATTGTACCGGGATATTATATGAATAAGGTTCATTGGAATTCAGTAATGGCAGACGGAGAAGTACCGGAAGATCTGTTAAAGGATATGCTGGAAAAGTCTTATGCTCTTATTTTTGCAAAGCTGCCTAAAAAAAGACAGAAAGAATTGTTGGAAGAAAAGACCGTATAACAGACTTTTATGGGGTGAGACTATGAAATATTTTGGTGAGGGATTAAGTGAAGAGCATAAGGCATTAAATAAGGTGATCCGGAAAAGGCAAAGTACCAAAGAGGCCATTAATATTTTTCTGGACATTCATAAACAGCTGCATCGAACGAATATAAAAGATAGAGAAGAAAACGAAACCGACCGCCTGTTTGGAGATTTAAAACCACAGGAATATGCAATCATGCCTGGCAAAGATGATGAGACAATTGCCTGGGTAGTCTGGCATATTGCAAGAATTGAAGATTTGACCATGGGCATTCTGGCTGCAAGGGGAAACCAGCTTTTTGACGAGGACTGGAGCAGGAAAATCAATTCTCCCATAAAGGATACAGGAAATGCATTAACCGATGAGGAGATTATGACGTTCAGCAAACAGGTAAACTGTGAGGAACTGCTTCATTACCGCAGTGCTGTGGGAGAGAGAACCAGGGAAATTGTAAGCCGGTTAACCTATGAAGATATGATTCGGGATGTGAATGAAGCGGACCTTATGAAAATTAAAACAGAAGGGGGCGTAACCTCTCAAAAGGATTCTGCCTGGCTGCTGGAGTTTTGGGGAACCAAGGATGTGGCAGGACTTCTGCTGATGCCGCCAACCCGTCATGTGATGCTCCATCTCAATGACTGCTGTAAATGGAAAGAGAAAATTCGTACCAGAACTAAGTTTTTTCTGGAATAATTGACTGCAATTTCCTATATTTCATAAAAGTTCAAAATTTGCTTGACAGAATAAAGAATTGGCAGTATTCTTATAATTGTATATTAAATACAACAAAATCCAAGAAAAGGAGGCAGGAACTATGATGCGTAATCGTGTAATCAACAGAATCAATCAAATAGTTAGAAATATATTACTAAATTCAGTCTGCCTCATGGAAAACTGTCTTTGCGTCTAAGGATGTGAGGGCAAATGCAGCTTCTTGAACGAAGCTTCTTTTTATGAGTTTATCCGCAGTCTGAATGACTGCGGTTATTTTTTTGCTTATTTACCGAAAAAGACCGCACTACGCAGTTTTTTTCGGTTTTTTTACATATATGGGAGAAAAGTCATGAAGTTTTTTAAAAGAATAGGAGGAAATGGTATGAAAAATTTGTGGAAGTATGTAAGGAAATATAAGTTTCTTTACGTTCTTGCCCTTGCAGCGATGATTATCAGCATTTTGCTTGATGCATCAGCCCCCCAGATTACAAAACATATTATTGATGATGTAATTGTGGGTGGTGAAACGAAGATTCTTATGAGGCTGCTTTTAGGGCTTTTGGGAATTGGTTTCGGCAGAGCGATATTTCAGTATACAAAGGAATTTATCTTTGACTTTGCTGCTGCAAGGATCGCCTGTGGTTTAAGAAAGGATTTGTTTGATCATATCCAGACATTGTCCGTGGGGTATTTTGACAGCCACAATACAGGAGAACTGATGGCCCGGATTAAGGATGATGCAGAGCGGATCTGGAATGCCTTTGGTTTTGTGGGAATGCTTGTTTTGGAATGCTCCATTCACACCATCATTGTTCTAGTGTGTATGCTGCGGTTAAGCCCCATCCTGACACTGATTCCTATCGTCATCTTGCCGATTATTGCCTGGTATGCGTTAAAAATGGAAAAAGGACTGGGTGAGGTTTACGACAAGATCAGCGAACAGACTGCTGAGCTCAATACGGTTGCCCAGGAGAACCTGGCGGGAGTCAGGACAGTTAAGGCATTTGCCAGAGAAGACTATGAAATCAGTAAATTTAAGAAGCACAACAAGCAGTACTATGACTTAAACATGAGTCAGGCAAAGCTGCTGATCCGGTTCCAGCCAAACATCTCATTCCTGTCTAAGTTCCTTATGATGTCAGTCATTGTCATTGGCGGAATTCTAGTAATTAAAGGAAAGATGTCAATCGGTGATTTAGGAGCATTTTCCGAATATGCAAACAATATCATCTGGCCTATGGAAATGGTGGGCTGGTTAAGCAATGATCTTGCGGCAGCCTTTGCTTCCAATAAGAAGATTAAAAAGATCATGGAAGAGAAGCCGGTGATTGCAGATCCTGACAAACCAGTTCTTCCGGAAGTTGTGAAAGGGGAGCTTACCTTTCAGCATGTAGATTTTGAGCTGGATGGAAAGGATATTTTAAATGATATTAATTTCACACTGGAAAAAGGAAAGACACTGGGAATTATGGGAGTCACCGGTTCTGGAAAGACATCGATTGTCAATCTGATCGAGCGTTTCTATGATGTAACAGCGGGAGAGATTCTGCTTGACGGGATCAACATCAAGGATCTGCCCCTTCCCTTGCTGAGAGGACAGATTTCGGTAGTTATGCAGGATGTATTTCTCTTTTCCGACAGCATTTCCGAGAATATCAAAACCGGAAATAAAGATGCTACAGAGTGGGAAAGTGTTCAGCAGGCAGCGATTTCTGCAGAGGCACACAGCTTCATTCAGAAGCTGTCAGAACAGTATGATACGGTAATCGGGGAAAGAGGCGTAGGCTTATCCGGAGGTCAGAAGCAGAGAATCAGTATAGCCAGAGCCATTGCAAAGGAAACGCCTATTTTGATTCTTGATGACTCCACCTCTGCTCTTGATATGGAGACCGAAAGGGAGATAGAATCTCATTTGTCAGAACTGAAAAACAGTTCTAAAATTGTCATTGCCCACAGGATTTCAGCTATGCGCAGAGCCGATGAGATTCTGATTCTGGAAGACGGAAAGATTATAGAGCGCGGAACTCATGAGGAGCTTATGGAGAAACGGGGACAGTATTACAGAACCTATGAGGTTCAGTATGGAAAGGAGGCTGCACTATGTCAGTAAATACCAGTAGAATTGATGAGGAACAGAAAGAGGTATTGAAAAAGGATACCATAATCCGTCTGTTTCGTTATCTGCTCGCTTTTAAAAAGAAAATTGTACTTGTTCTGTTTATCATGGGCGGCACCATTACCATCAGTATGCTGGCGCCACTTCTAATGGAGTATGCAGTAAATGTCTGCGTGGCACAAAAGGATATCAATGGACTTCTTTATGTGGGAATTGTAGCAATTGGATTGTTTCTGATATTTTTAGTAGGGACGAAAGCTCGAATGCGTATCATGGCGGAAGTTTCAAACCGAGTCCTTTTAAACATCAGAGAGGAACTATACCAGCATATCCAGTCTCTGGGGTTTGGCTTCTTTGACAGCCGCCCCACAGGAAAGGTGCTTGCGAGAATTATTGGTGATGTCAATTCACTAAAAGATGTATTATCCGATAGTGTCACCCAGCTGATTCCGGATTTCATTACGGTAATCTGTGTTCTCAGCATTATGCTGATTAAGAATTACCGTCTGGCGATGGCAGCATTGCTGACAATTCCCATTCTGGCGGTCGGTATGTTTTTTATTCAGACCAATGTTCATAAAAGATGGCGGGTATACAGAAAGAAAACTTCTAATTTAAATGGCTATGTTCACGAAGACTTATCGGGAATCAGAATTATACAAAGCTATGCCGCTGAGGATGAGACAAAAGAGGTGTTTCATGATCTGGTAGACCAGCATTACCGTTCCTTTATTGATGCGGTAATCGTTGCAGATGCTTTCGGTCCTCTTGTAGAAATAACCTGGGGAATGGGCGGGTTTTTGCTTTATTTTATCGGAATTAAAGTGGTAGGAGTGGAACAGATCGGAATTGGTACGTTTCTTGCATTCTCCACTTACATCGCCATGTTCTGGAGTCCCATACGTAATCTTGCCAACTTCTATAATAAGCTGACCACCAATATCTCAGCTGCGGAGCGAATCTTTGATATTATAGATACGGAAGTTGAAATTAAGGATGAAGAAAATGCAGTAGAACTAAAGGAATTAAAGGGCGAGGTACGGTTTGAAGAGGTTTCCTTTGCCTATGGAGATGAGCCGGACCGTCTGATTCTGGATCACGTAAGCTTTTCTGTAAAACCAGGTGAGACTATTGCTCTGGTAGGGCCGACAGGCGCGGGGAAAACGACCATTGTAAACCTGATCAGCCGTTTCTATGAAGTGACTGGCGGAGAGATCTATATTGACGATAAGGAGATCAGAAGTGTGACGTTAAAGAGTTTAAGAAGTCAGATGGGCATTATGACCCAGGACAATTTCCTCTTTTCCGGAACCATTCGGGATAACATTCGTTACGGCCGGTTAAATGCCACCGATGAAGAGATTGAAGAGGCTGCCAAAGCAGTTAACGCCCATGAGTTTATTATAAAGATGGAAAAAGGATATGATACGGAAATCAGTGAAAGGGGAGCCGGCCTTTCCATCGGTCAGAGACAGTTATTGGCTTTTGCAAGAACCATGGTCTCAAAGCCCGGCATTCTTATTCTTGATGAGGCGACCTCCAGCATTGATACCCATACGGAGCTGCTGGTTCAAAAAGGAATTGAAGTGCTTTTAAAGGAGCGGACTTCCTTTATTATCGCCCACAGATTATCCACCATCCGCAAGGCAGACCGGATCTTTGTTATCGATCAGGGTACGATTCGGGAAGCTGGAAATCATGACGAGTTAATGAAACTGGAAGGTGCTTATTATCAATTGTACCAAAGCCAGTTCGCGTAATGGCTGACTTGATAATGAACTTTTTAAAAAGAGTATAGATGTTCAGGTGTTTTTTGCTGTTCAGGGCAGCTTGATTTTGAGCTTCCTTAGTTTAGGGGCACTAACATGCCTAATATGGGGACAGAGAAGGAAAATCGGAGAGAAGGGGTAGAGGGCTGAAAAAGAAGTTATTTATGCCCCTTCTCCTTCTACTGCTGTCAGAAGGAGTTATAAAGACACCATTTATATAAAAGGGTGAATATGAACTGTCTCCTGGGGCCCATATTTGCTTTTTCAACTCTCAAGTTCGCCTGACGACATCGAAAGGGATTGACCGGACTGGATAAATGAAATAAAATAGTAGGCGAGGTGATTTAAGATGACAGAAGGAGCTTTAGTTCTAGAAGGGGGATCCCTGCGAGGAGTATTTACTGCAGGAGTTTTGGATGTGTTCATGGAACAGGGGATTGAGATGTCCTATGTAAACGGTGTTTCGGCCGGTTCCATGTCAGGTATGAGTTATGTCAGCAAGCAGATAGGCAGAACCATAAAAGTGGATTTGGATTATGTCAATGACAAACGTTTTTTAAGTTTCCGGAACTTAGTAGAAAAACGTTCGATCTTTAACTTTGACTTCCTGTTTGGGGAATTAAGCAATACATTGGTTCCTTTTGATTATGACACATTCTATCAGTCTGAACAGATTTTTGAAGTGATTGCGACCCGCTGTAAGACTGGAAAACCCGAA
Organism: Hungatella sp.; assembly: GCA_009712635.1. Classification (GTDB taxonomy): domain Bacteria; phylum Bacillota; class Clostridia; order Lachnospirales; family Lachnospiraceae; genus Lacrimispora. Next base: position 27,911 of record WASS01000020.1, read on the forward strand.
TATTTTGAAAAGAGCAGATGTGATAATTTCATCGACGCGGTAAAAGCTTCCAGCAGCATTCCCATACTTTCCAGAATGATTTCGGTGGAAGGAAAAAAGTATTTAGATGGCGGCTGCTCCATGCCGGTGGCTTATCAAAGAGCGATTGATCTGGGGTATGAAAAGATTGTGCTTGTTCTCACCAGAGAACCGGGGTATCGGAAACCGCCCCTTGATAAATGGACGAAAAAAGGGTATGAGCGTTATTTTGCGCCTCTTCCCAGATTTTTAAAGGCGCTGGAGGACGTTCCGGAGAGATATAACCGGATGCAGGAGGAGATTGACCGTCTGGAAAAAGAGGGCAGAATCTACGTAATACGTCCGGATCATCATGTGACAGTTCAAAGAACGGAGCAGGACAAAAGGAAACTGGAGGCGCTGTATCAGGAGGGAAGACGGCTGGCACTGGAGCATATGGATTCCCTGAAAGCCTATTTGAAGCTGAGCTGAAGATATGGGGGAACAAGGTTGCCTGCGGCATCCCTCTATGCCCAGAAAACATGGGCAGGAACAAGGTGCCTTAGGCATCCCTCTATGCCCAGAAAACATGGGCAGGAATAAGGAAAGGAAAAAGCGTACAATTTATGAGTATTTATGATACATTAAATTCTATGCAGAAAGAGGCGGTACTTCAAACGGAGGGACCGCTTCTTGTGCTGGCAGGAGCGGGCTCTGGTAAGACCAGAGTTCTTACGCACAGGATTGCCTATTTAATAGAAGAAAAGGGTGTGAATCCCTGGAACATACTTGCTATAACATTTACCAATAAAGCTGCAGGAGAAATGAGAGAACGTGTGGATCGTCTGGTAGGATTTGGAGCAGACAGTATCTGGGTTTCCACATTTCATTCTTCCTGTGTGCGTATCTTAAGAAGGCATATAGAAAGTCTTGGATATACTACTAATTTTACCATATACGATTCAGATGACCAGAAGACTCTGATGCGGCATGTTTTAAAAAAGCTTGATATAGATCCCAAGGTATATAAAGATCGTGCGATGCTGGGGCTGATTTCCACAGCCAAGAATGAGTTGATAAGTGCGGCGGAGTTTGAACTCAACTCTTCCGGCGATTTCCGCCAGAAGAAAGCAGCTTCTGTGTACAAAGAGTACCAAAGTGAGTTAAAGAAGAATAATGCACTGGACTTTGATGATCTGATTATGAAGACTGTGGAGTTGTTTCAGAATAACCCGGAAGTCTTAAACTACTATCAGGAGCGTTTCCGCTACATTATGGTAGACGAGTATCAGGACACCAATACGGCTCAGTTCCGTTTAATCAGTCTGCTTGCGGGAAAATATAAGAATCTTTGTGTTGTGGGCGATGACGATCAGTCCATCTATAAGTTCCGTGGTGCCAATATCGAGAACATTTTAAACTTTGAAAAATCTTATACTGGCGCAAAGGTAATTAAACTGGAACAAAATTACCGCTCCAGCCAGAATATTTTACAGGCTGCCAATGAGGTAATTCGTCACAACAGAGGCCGAAAGGATAAAACCTTATGGACGTCCAATGAAGAAGGTCCCATGGTTCAGTTTAAGCAGTTTGAAAATGCAACGGAGGAGGCGGATGCCATTGTCCGTGACATATTAAACAGTTCATCTGACTACCAGGACTGTGCCGTTTTATACCGTACCAATGCCCAGTCCCGTCTGATCGAGGAAAAATGCCTTCAGCATAATGTCCCATACCGTATGGTGGGTGGTGTTAATTTCTATCAGAGAAAAGAGATCAAAGACATTTTAGCTTATTTAAAAACAATCGCAAACGGCAGAGATGACTTATCTGTCTTAAGAGTGATTAATGTTCCCAAAAGGGGAATCGGGGCAACCAGTATCGGAAAGGTCCAGGCATTTGCTTCCGAACGTGGAATGGGTATCTACGATGCATTCTGCAGGGCAAAAGCCGTACCGGGACTTGGAAAAACAGCGGATAAAGTTCTTGGATTTACGGAAAAGATAGAAGATTTCAGGGATCGGCTGACGGAAGAAACCTACAGCATTCATGAACTGATTGAAGATATTCTTGATGAAACCGGCTATCAGAAGGAACTGGAAGCAGAGGGAGAGATTGAATATCAGACCCGACTGGAGAATATAGAAGAGTTGATTAATAAAGCAGTCAGCTTTGAAGGCGAGCATGAGCATCCGGAATTAAGTGAGTTTCTGGAAGAGGTTGCTCTTGTTGCCGATGTAGACCGAATGGATGAATCAGAAAACCGTGTAACGCTTATGACACTTCACAGCGCCAAGGGACTTGAATTCCCAAGAGTCTATTTAAGCGGTATGGAAGATGGTTTATTTCCCAGTATGATGTCTATTTCTTCCGATAATAAAGAAGATGTGGAAGAAGAACGGAGACTCTGCTACGTTGGTATTACCAGGGCTCAGAAGTTTCTTATGATGACTGGCGCAAGACAGCGTATGGTAAATGGTGAAACCAGATATTCTAAGATCAGTCGGTTTGTGGAAGAAATTCCAGCGGAATTATTGGACTCCAGCAGACTGGAACAAAGACTTTCTTCCAGAGCCCAGTCCGATTTTGACGACAGCGGTCTTCCATGGGGAAATAGCGGGGCAGCAGGACGGACAGCTGGTGTCAGCAGCTTTGGACCAGGCAGCAACGCATATGCGTCAAAAACGTCAAAGCCTGCAACAACTCCTGGATTCGGAAAAGCATTTACGATTGAAAAACCGCTTTCTCTTGGTTATAAAGAGGGAGACCGGGTCAGTCACATCAAATTCGGAATTGGTGAGGTAAAGGAAATCAAGGATGGTGGAAGAGATTTCGAAGTAACGGTTCACTTTGACCAGGCAGGTGTGAAAAAAATGTTTGCCTCATTTGCAAAACTGAAGCTTGTGAGAGAATAATTTAAATTACATAAAATTTTAAAAAAAACCAAAAACCATAGTAAAAAAGGCAATATAATGGTATAATAACTGCTACAGGCAAAGAGAGAAATCTATGCCGTAAAGGATATGAATGAAAGCAGGGCTCTCAGAAAGGACGTGGAGACATGAACAGATTTGATGCAATGAGCAAAGAAGCTATGAGCAAACTGGAAGATCTTATGAACTCAAGCAGAGTGAATGAATTGCTTCATAAAAGAGAACAGGAAGAAAAGAAGAAAAACTGTATCCTCTGGATACTCGCGATCATAGGCGCAGTAGCGGCAGTAGCTGGAATTGCTTACACCGTATATCGTTTCTTTACTCCGGATTATCTGGAAGATTTTGAAGACGATTTTGATGATGATTTCGACGATGATTTCTTTGAGGATGAAAAGTCGGAAGCTAGTTCCGAAGAATAAAATCTGGCATTAAAAGGAGAGCGTGCCTCAGAAAGTGAGACACGCTCTTTTACATGACAGAATATATAATTTAAATGAAAATTTAAGAGAATAAAAGGAGTCAGCATAAGTGAAAAAGGGTGAGATATACGAAGGTACAATCGGACGGTTTGAATTTCCTGATAAAGGTATGATAGAACTACCGGAAGGAAGAATTGGTGTAAAGCACGCACTTCCCGGACAGAAATTGAAAGTGATGATTAATAAAAAAAGAGGAGGGAAATGCGAAGGCCGGATTCTTGAGGTTTTAGAGAAATCCCCTCTTGAATACGCAAAAGATCCCTGCCCTCATTTTGGAATCTGCGGGGGCTGCACCTATCAGACCATTCCTTACGAAGAACAGTTAAAGATTAAGGAGCAGCAGGTGAAATCCCTGTTAGATGGTGTTGTGACAGGTGATTTTATATTTGAAGGAATTAAACCGAGCCCGACTGAGGATGAATATCGTAATAAGATGGAGTTTTCCTTTGGAGATGAATATAAGGATGGTCCTCTTTCTCTTGGAATGCATAAAAGAGGAAGCTTTTATGATGTGGTGACGACGACAGAATGTAAGATTGTGGATACAGATTTTTGTGATATTTTAAAGGCGGCTAAGGATTATTTTGAAGACTTAGGGGTTGGGTTTTATAAGAAGATGCAGCATACCGGATATCTGCGTCATCTTCTGGTGCGCAGAGCGGTGAAAACAGGAGAAATTCTGGTTGATCTTGTTACTACGACTCAGGAGGAGCTAGATTTAAAGCCGTTTGCTGATGCGCTGCTTAACTTGAAACTGAATGGAAAAATTGTTGGAATTCTTCATACATTAAATGACAGTCTGGCTGATGTGGTTAAGAGTGACCGGACGGATATTTTATATGGACAGGATTATTTTTATGAGGAATTGCTTGGACTGAAGTTTAAGATTTCACCGTTTTCCTTCTTTCAGACTAATTCGCTGGGGGCGGAAGTCCTGTATGAAACCACAAGAGGGTATGTGGGAGAGACAAAGGATAAGGTGGTTTTTGATTTATATAGCGGTACTGGAACCATTGCCCAGATTATTGCACCTGTTGCGAAAAAAGTGGTGGGTGTGGAGATTGTAGAAGAGGCAGTGGAAGCGGCAAGAGAGAATGCTGCAAGAAATGGTCTGGATAACTGCGAGTTTATAGCGGGGGATGTTTTGAAGGTAATTGATGAACTGGAAGATAAGCCGGATCTTATTATTCTGGATCCGCCCAGGGATGGGATTCATCCCAAGGCGTTGGGGAAGATTATCGACTTTGGGGTGGACAGGCTGGTTTATGTGTCTTGTAAGCCGACTAGTCTGGTGAGAGATTTGGAAGTGCTTCAGATGAGAGGGTATGAGGTGGTTAAGGTGTGTTGTGTGGACATGTTTCCTTCAACGGCAAACGTTGAAACCGTGGTGTTACTTGATAGGAAAGCGTAATAAATCAAATTTTTTTTGAGATTCTGTAAAAGAAATAAGCATATGCTTTCATGGTAGTTTTAAATTCAATATATTTCAGATTTGTATTTGTCAGATAAGTATTTAAATATTTGGGCTTAAAGATAAATTAGAATTTATGGGAAAGGTAAATATGAAAAAATTAGCATCGGTAGTAAGTATAGTTTTAGCAATAATATGTTTAATTGCTGCAATAATGAATTTTAGAAATAGTGATATACTTATGGAGATTGCCTATATTTTTTTCACATTAATGTTTTTGATTTTTGGTGTGAAAGGTGTGAATAGGAAGAAGGACAGCTAACATACCGAAGCCAGATTGGTATGACAATGTCTCAAATTAATTAATGTACAAGGATTTTCGATATTTGATATACTTCAAATTGCGGGCGATGACAACCATTTGACAACCAAATTTCTGGAGTTTCAAATGGAAGCCGCCTCTTCAAAGATATCAACGCTACGTGATGAATATAAAAGGAGCCCATGTTAGAGCTCCTTTAGGTCACGGACGTCTCAAGTTCAGTGGTACAACCACTAAATATAATTATTAATAATTAGTTTTTCAGGAACAATTATTTTTCCAGTTGCGTAAATAAATAACCAGGGAGATTTTCAATTGAAATAGTTTCTTGTTCCATAGTATCGCGATGACGAACAGTTACTAAATTATTTTCGATTGTATTATCATCTATTGTAATTGCAAAGGGGATTCCAATAGCATCTCCGCGTCTGTATCGTTTGCCGATGCTACCGGATTCATCATAACTTACCATCATCATCTTCTGTAATATATGATAGATTTCAGTAGCTTGATTTGAATGTTTCTTTTTTATTAAAGGCAATATATTGGCTTTAATAGGAGCTAGTTTAGGAGCAATATTTAATACAATTCTTGTGTCGTTTTCAGCAATTTCTTCTTCATGTAAGTTTTCGAATAATAAAGCCAGAAATATACGATCCAGCCCATAGGTTGATTCAATAATATATGGAATGTATTTCTCGCCTGTTATCTCATCATAATAGTCCATTGGTTTTCTAGAATATTGCTGATGCCTTGTTAAATCAAAATCAGTTCGATTATGCGTCCCATTAATTTCGCTCCATCCGAATGGAAATAAGTATTCAATGTCGCAGGCTTCTTTAGCATAATGAGCAAGCTTTTCATGGTTATGAAATCTTAGATTTTCTTGGGAGAGACCTAAATATTCAAAGAAACGAATACCATAATTTTTATAAAACTCATAAGTTTCGCTATCTGTTCCATGCTTACAAAAAGTCTGAAATTCCATTTGCTCAAACTCAATTGTTCGGAAAGTAAAATTACCAGGAGTTATTTCATTACGAAATGCTTTACCAATCTGTCCAATGGAAAAAGGTAATTTTGCACGCATTGTTCTAAGGACATTTAAATAATTGACATATTCACCTTGGGCATTTTCTGGTCTTAAATAAATTGTATTTGAATTGTCTTGTGTAACGCCCCTTTGAGTTGCAAACATTAAATTGAATTGTCTAATGTCTGTAAAATCGGATTTTCCGCACTTTGGACAAGGGACTTTGTGTTCGCGAATATAAATCATCATTTCTTCTTGTGACATGGAATCAGCATTCATAGTGGAGTTATACTCATTTATTAAGTTATCTGCTCTATGCCTCGTATTACAACCTTTGCAATCCAATAATGGATCTGTAAATCCAGCCAAGTGACCACTAGCCTCCCAGACTGTCGGATTCATTAAAATATCTGAATCAAGTTCATAGCTATTTTCTCTCGATTGAATGAAATAATATCTCCAGGCATCTTTAATGTTATTTTTTAACCGTGTACCAAGCGGACCATAATCCCATGTGTTAGCCAATCCACCATATAGTTCACTACCTTGAAATATAAAACCATACTGATTACAATATCTTATTAATTCATCCATTTCAAACTTTCTTTTCATTGAAAATAACCTCCTTTTATTTTTATTAAAAACGCATTAAAAAAGCCCCAAACATATAAAAATATGCTTAGGGCGATTATCTCCGCGGTTCCACCTAAATTCAGATATAGTATCTGCACTTTATCGATACGGATTAACTGGTAATCTTATATCGAATTCTTTTTAACGGTAGAATAATCCGGCGGTAGCTACTAAATTCACTCCGCTGCTCCAAGACGCCTTCCATGCTATTATCATAGGAATTCACACCGGCCATTCCCTCTCTGAAATCAAAATCACATGTACTATTTCTTTTCATTGCATTTAAATATTTGTTTTATCCTAACACCAAACAAATAAATTATCAAGGTTTTTTTGCAAATTTATAAGAATGGTAATAATACAAGTACTTATTTATTTTTTCTCCTCACCGAATCAATTAAATCATTTGCCTTCTCAGCAATCGATTCTTTGATATCCTCACTGATTTGTACGGATTTCTCCATAGTCTCCTCAACCTTCCCTCTGGTTTCGCCGGCAAGATTTTGCAATTTACCACTCAGTTCCATCTGCTCAGAATCCATAGCTTTTCCAATATTTTCTTTGATAGTACCTACGACTTTATCCGTTTTACTTATGATTGAATCATTCATAAATTACGCCTCCACTCTTTATTTTATTTGTTGATTTTATTAAATATCCACAAAACAATTAATGAGCCTATAAAGGCAACCAAAAGACTCCAAAGATTAAAGCCGGAAATACCCGTTCCGCCTAGTAAACTCATAATGAATCCCCCGATAAGGCCACCAATAACGCCCACTACAATATTTGCGAAAGCACCCATCCTTTTATCGTTACCAGTAACCATACTTGCGAGCCAGCCAGCAATAGCACCAATGATAATCCAACCAATAATTCCCATAATAATCTCCTTACATAATTTATTTTTTAAATATAAACAAACAACCTATTTAAAGGCTGCCTGGATTACTTATATGAACAAATATATTAATAAGCCGGTAAGCGGTTTGGGGACAACTCTTAAGTCCATAGAGCAATTTTATGAGTTACTGCCATAGTAATGCCTCATTTTTTATTATTGTTCTATAAAAGAAGGAAAATATGCATTATATTAATGGTAAAGTCCTATATTTTTGAGTGAAATGAAATTAGAGAGAAAGGATATATGGGAGAATTTACTGAATTGTTTTAAGAATCGTGATATAATTATTTTATGAGCACTTAAAGGACTCTGATTAAGTTTTAGAGGAAGAAATACAAATATACCATAAGAAAGAAAATTTTGTTACAGTTAATACATTGCTGTTGTTATCTCGTTTAGATTAATATTCTTCTGATAAATCGCTTGGTTTTTAAAAACGGAATTCTTCTTTATTATATTCTAGAGTAAATTCCTTAGAATCAAAAAAAAATTAGATTACATAGATGCGGAGTGGCTATGAAAGGATAATACTGTGGATAGAATTAGTGTTAGAAAAGGTTTATCACCTCATATGGGTAATATAGAACATTTAGCAATATATGTTAACGAAAAAAGATTGGATGAATATCTGGCTGAACGGATTAGTAAAGATTATCTTGGGCTGATTCCGGCATGGTTGGACTATTATGATGGCAGTTATGCTCCAAGCATTAGAGAAAAGGAATATGTCTGGGAGCAAACTCAATTATGTTATGATACAAGAGTACTACCTGTGTTACTATGTCCTGATGATTTTGATTTTAGCTGTACAATTGTAATTGTGGAGGTAACAGATAAGGGAGAATTAGTGCATTGGAACAGGTTTGGCATAGATTGTACAGAATTTGAGCCTGGAGAGGATATATTTCCCCAATATATTGGTAAAAATCAAAAATGGTTTGATGACATAGGTCCATTTGTATTTAAAAAGTCGGAGTATCAGCAGTGCATAAAATCATTTTGTACTTCTTTTGGTACTGATAATTAAGAAATAGAAAATTCAATATTGATATTGACATTATGAAATAAATACTTAGCTTTTGTAACTGAAAGATAAGTCGGAAGCTGTGGGGGACATCATGCTAGAACAATTGATAGAAAAATATGGAGAAGATTTTTCATGGTTTGAGTTAACTGATAATAGCAATTTAAAGCAATCCCTTGAGAAGAGGTTGATAATTGAATTGGTGCCGGAACATGATTTATATAGTAAGGGTAAAAAAATAATTGCTGTTGCAAAGAACGAAAGAAATGATGATGTTTTATTTGGGGAGGGGCAAGAATTTTATATTATTCACTTGACTTTTTCGTCTGGAAATACCAATTTCCCCAAATATAAAAAGGTCAAATGGGATGAAATCATTGCATTTTTAGAGAATGACTACCTATATGGTTAAATATCAAATTTCTGTTTAGCCTTTAAAGAATTATATCATGTGTGTCTTATGCATTGAAGGCAGATGGGTTTCAGAGATACGTGGAAGCGATAAATGTGTTTAACTAATAGAAAAATGTGATACGTACGATTTGCAGTATTTACAGATTTACAATATGACGCATAAATGAAGTGTGCCTAAAAGTCGATTTTAGGCACACTTCATTTTACAGTATACTATATTTTTAAATACAAGTCTATACTTTTTTCCAAATTATAGTAAAATTATCATGCTGGCAAACATAATGATTTAAGGATTGGAGGGAATCAAATGAGTGATAAAAATGAAAAAGCGGAATTTTGGGATATCTATACAAAAGAACGATTGAAGACAGGAAAACTGCACAAAAGAGGTGAAAAATTGTCTGACGATGAATACCATCTTGTGGTTCACGTATGTATTTTTAATAATAAAAATCAGTTGTTAATTCAACAGCGTCAGCCATTTAAAAGCGGATGGCCAAATATGTGGGATTTAACGGTAGGAGGTTCTGCAATCGCTGGAGAGAGCAGTAGTCAGGCAGCTGAGAGAGAGTTAGCGGAAGAATTGGGATTGAAGATGGATCTGTCAGATGTACTTCCACAGTTTACGACAACATTTCGAAATGGATTTGATGATTATTATAAAGTAAAAAATAATGTTGATCTTTCGCATATTAAATTACAGAAGGAAGAGGTACAGGCTGTTAGATGGGCTGATAAAGAAGAAGTACTAAAAATGCAGCAAGAAGGTACTTTTATACCATATTGGTTCTTAGATAAACTTTTTGAATTGGATAGTTGGTACAATACTTTTCGTAATGAAGATTCGGCAATTAAGATCGCATATGCGAACAATGAAAATCTTTCATCATGGATGAGTATGGTTGAAACTGTAAAATGGAATTTCCCGGGATTAGAAACAGAGGAAAAAATAATTGAATATAAGAATACTGTAAAGAAAAATATAGATAGGGGAACAGCCATATGTGCGTTGTTTGGCAATATGGTTGTAGGTATTCTTTTATTTTCAATAAAGCATAACATGCTTTGTTGTATGGCGGTACATCAAGAGTTTCGAAGAAAACATATTGCTTCGAAGATGGTTAAGGTTATGCTTGACACAATGGACAAAAACAGACCGGTTGTTGTGGAAACATTTCGAGAAGAAGATGAAAAGGGAATTGCTCCACGAGCTTTTTATAAGAAAGCAGGGTTTGAGGAGGGAGAATTATGTTTTTTTGAAAATGAATATCCAGAACAAAGATTTTATTTAAGGAGGTGGTAGATTGTGAATACTAATTTATATATGGATATTCCGGAATACAAATCATGGAAAGAAATTGTTTTACTTGAAAAAGGGTATTCTACGGATAAAAAGTATCTTGTAACAACGGATTTAGGAGAGCATTTATTATTAAGAATCTCAAATGTAAGTGAATTTGATATAAAGAAAAAAGAGTACGACATAATTCGTAAATTTGCAACATCGGGATTCACAATGTCAGAACCACTTTCTTTTGGAATATGTAATAAAGGAAATAGTGTTTACATGATTTTATCTTGGGTGGAAGGAAGAGATTTAGAGGACGAATTGAGAAAATTGTCAGAGCAACAGCAATATCTTTTGGGAAGACAGGCGGGGAAAATTCTTAAAGAGATTCATAGCATATGTGTTGATAAAGAAGATTTACCTCAAAAAACAAAAGTAGATAAAAAATTAATACAGCTTGAGAAATATGAAAATTCCAAGGTTAGAGTTCCAAATGATGAAGATGCAATACGGTTTGTGAAACAAAATATTAATAAAATATGGAGAAAACCACCCGTATATTTACATGGAGATTATCATCCGGGAAATCTGATTTATGTTCAAAATGAAAATATAGGAGTGATTGACTTTAATCGTTGGGAAGTCGGAGATCCGTATGAAGAGTTTTATAAGTTAGAAAGCTTTGGGATTGAAGAGAGTATTCCATATTGTGTTGGTCAGATTGATGAGTATTTTAATGATACGATTCCAATTGACTTTTGGGAAACCCTTGCTGTTTATGTTGCACATGCATCTCTGTATTCTATCAAGTGGGCCGAAAAATTTGGTAGTGTGGAAATAGAGGGTATGAAGAAAAGATATGAAATTGCTTTTGAAAATTATAAAAATTTTAAGGAGGTCGTACCAGTCTGGTACGATCAAACGTTACGATTAAAATATGCAGAAAACATAAAATAGCCAGTATTTTATATATTTCTATTGACTTTATAGTTTGTATAGGGTTTACAATCACCTCATAAAAAGGAGGTATATCTATGAACATTAAAGAAGTGGAGCAAAGGACAGGAGTATCTGCACAAAATATCAGATTTTATGAAAAAGCAGAGTTGTTTTCAACAAAACGTAATCCTGATAATGGATATCGAGAATATTCAGAGAATGACGTCAGAATACTAAAAGTAATTAAGATGCTTCGCATGCTTGATATGCCATTAGAACAAATTAAACTGGTATTGCGTGAGAAGGAGAACCTGTCAAATTCCTTGGACAAACAACAGCAAATATTAGAAAAAAGAATAAGTGATGACAAAAATGCGATTGAGTTTTGCAAGGCATTAAAGAAAAAGCAGATTACTATAGATGAATTAAATGTAGAAGAATATCTACAAAGTATGGAAAAAGAGCACTTTTTCACTTCATGGATTAAGGATTATATGGAAGTTATTGATTATGAACATGAGAGAGTGATTACTTTTACTCCAGATGATGCGATAATAAATAGCTATGATTTTGAAAATGTACTTTACAAATATGCAATGGAACGAGATATGGAGATCGAAATCACAAAGAAGGGGATGTATCCGGAATTCACGCTTGATGGGATAGAGTATATTGCTGAAAGAAATTACGCAAGAGGAGGAGGGCTCCCGGTAGCAATCGTTAGATGTACAAGAAAAGATTTGGCAGAAACGAAAGAAGAATACAAACATGGTAGAAAAAAATGGTTACGGATACTTCATATTTACTTGCCGGGAATTCTTGTTGCGTTATTTATTATTGTTACAAGTGGAAAAAATAATGTTAGACAGTTTTTCTCTTCAATAGAAGGCTTGATTTTGCTGGGAGTAATAATCATTGTGTGTTTAGCCGATGCTTTTCGTAACTACTATTTTTATTGGAATCGTGATAATAAATATGAGGATAAAGAAAAATAGGCGAAAAATATGACACTGAGAAGCGGATTTCTTTTCTGTTTTTTTCGTTGCATGAAAGGTGAAAAACCAATCAGGGAATGTTCTTCATCTAATTTATCATTATAATGTATTGACTTAATGTTAGCTTTAAGGTTTATAATAAATTAAATATGGCAGGGGTATTCATTAGGAAACTGGTGATTTTTGTCATAATTGTATGAGGAGGTAAACTATCATGAGATATATGAAATTGGGTAAATCTGATTTGCAGGTGCCGGCTATTGCAGTTGGCTGTATGCGTATTAATGAGCTGAGTACAACCGATGCAGAACGTCTTGTTCAGACTGCTCTGGAGGGCGGAGTAAATTTCTTCGATCATGCAGATATTTATGGCGGGGGTACATGTGAAGAATTATTTGCAGATGCCATACACATGAACAGTACTGTCAGAGAAAAGATAATCCTGCAATCCAAATGTGGCATACGAAAAGGGATGTTTGATTTTTCAAAAGAACATATCTTAGAGGCAGTAGACGGCAGTTTGAAACGATTGAAAACTGATTATCTGGATGTACTTCTTCTGCATCGCCCAGATGCTTTGGTTGAGCCAGAGGAGGTTGCTGAGGCATTTGATAAGCTTTACAGCAGTGGGAAAGTACGTAATTTTGGAGTATCAAATCAGAATCCTATGCAGATACAGTTGCTTGATAAATATTTAAACCAACCAATTATAGCAAACCAATTACAGCTTAGTATCACCAATGCTACTATGATATCAGCAGGGCTCCATGTCAACATGGCAGATGACACCGCTATAAGCCGTGATGGAAGTGTACTTGATTTTTGCCGCTTACATGATATTACGGTACAGCCTTGGTCTCCATTTCAATATGGATTTTTTGAAGGAGTTTTTCTAAATAATGATAAATTCACAAAACTAAATGCGGCGATTGATAAAATAGCAGCAAATTATGAGGTGTCAAATACCACAATTGCATTAGCATGGATACTTCGGCATCCGGCACATATGCAGCCTGTGACAGGAACGATGAACGCTGGCAGGCTAAAAGATTGTATGAAGGCAGCGGATATTTATCTGACCCGTGAGGAATGGTATGAAATCTATTGTGCAGCTGGTAATGTTTTACCATAGTGCTATAGTTTTATTAACTAATTGGTTAAGGGGAAGCCTTGAGGGTATAGTCTCTCAAGGCTCTTTATTATCCGATTCCCAAAAGAAAGTAGAAGAATACCTTTTAAATTAAGATAAGGAATATAGATAACTAATGGATCAAAATAGCGATTTTCTAACTAAACCGATACAAAAAGAGAAAGTATATTCCATACCAGGAATCTTCCTGGTATGTTTTGCGACCATACATAGCATATCACTTATTTTAGCAGCAGTTAGTACACTTGCTGCCATCCTGACTACTCTGACCCTGCTTACATCTATTATAATTGTTCCCGTTCTACTTATAATAATTATCGTGCAGGTGATTATGAACCGGAAACAAAAATCACATTTAATAAACGGTCTGGGATCTGTTTTCTTATCGTTCGTGCTCGTTGCTGGCAGCTGGCTGGTAGAACCATACATATCACCTCTGCTGACAAGTTATAAAACAAATTTACAGATTAGCAGATATCAAAAAGTCGTTGATAAAATCCACAGAGGAGATGATGCGGAAGGTATTGCCTATTCTGTAGGGGGCCAAAAAGGACATGAGGATGTGGCTTTTCTTCAATATGCAATCCGTTTCGGGGCATCTGAATTTATCGTTTATTCAGAGGACGACCAGATTGAAACGAATTTATTACTGGAATATGATTATGATCAAAGAACCGATGTGAAAATTAAAGAAAACTGGTATCGAATAAACATAGAAGATTAAAAAAAGTTTTTGGAGGGGGATAAATTGAACAACATAGAGAACTATACCATTAGAAATGAACAGGCAAAGGATTATTGGAACGTAGAGGATTTAACCAGAAAGGCCTTTTGGAATTTAAATGTTCCGGGCTGCAGTGAACATTATATGGTACATGTCATGAGAAATCATCCAGATTTCATTCCTGAACTGGATCTTGTCCTTGAAAAAGATAATCGCATTATTGGAAATATCATGTACACCAAGGCAAAGCTGATAGATGAAGAAAACCGTGAAAAGCAGATACTGACCTTTGGCCCCTTAAGTGTACATCCTGAGTTCCAAAGAAAGGGATATGGAAAAGTCCTGCTTGAATACTCCTTTGCAAAGGCAAAAGAAATGTCCTACGATGTGATCGTAATTTTTGGAAATCCGGATAACTACGTATCCCGTGGATTTAAAAGTTGTAAAAAATTTGATGTTTACGTTAGAGAGGACATTTATCCGGCAGCTATGATGGTAAAGGAGTTAACAGATGGGTGCCTGGATAAGAGAAAGTGGCGCTATGTCGAAAGCGAAGTCTATGAGGTAGATGAAATAGCGGCGGAGCAGTTTGATAAAAATTTTGAAAAAATGGAAAAGAAATCCCAGCCAAGTCAGGAAGAGTTTTATATTCACAGTCATTCAAGAATTATTTAAAGTCATGGAATTATAATGAACATAATGGAAGTATAAAAACAAGTGCATCTTGAGAAAGCTTTTAAAGCCCATTCAAGATGCATTTGTTTTATACTGAGATATATGTGGCTAAAGAGAAATTATGGCACCTTGTTTTGATTTTTCGTTGATGAACGAACAATCAGATTAGGAAGAGTTACAAAGGATTGAACTTGAAGTCCCGGATTCTTAATCTTCCTCAATAAGATAGAAGCCGCCTGTTTTCCCATTTCATGGACATCTATATCAATCACAGTCAGAGGAGGCTCAATGAGCTGTGAGAGAGGATAATCGTCAAACGTAATAAGTCCCATATCCTTTGGAATGGATAACCGATGTTTTTCTATTGCCCCAACTGCCCCCATAGCAATCTGATTATTTTCGCAGATAACGGCATCGGGGAGAGTGGGTTGACTTAGGAGTTCTTCCATCATTAAAAATCCGCTTTCTTTTGTATAGGTACCGTATTTTATAAAATCATCCTGTATGGTCAGTCCATTAATATTCATATATGATACAAAACCTTGCAGGCGGTGCCTTGATATTTCATCGCTTTTAGGCCCTCCGATAAAAGCGATTTGAGAATAGCCGCATTTCTCCAAATATTCCATAGCCATTTGACCAGAAACGCGATTGTTTGTATCGATCCAGGAAGAGGGGCTTGCAAATGGGGGCCTCCCGATAATAATGTGTGGAAAGTTGTTTTTAGATAAAAAATCAACCAATGCCCTTGAAGTGGCAGAGCCATGGACTAAAATACCATCAGCCGTGTTACAACCAACGATCTTATTTGCTGAATCAAAAGCATCTTGTTTGTCAGATACACCCAGGAAAGACAGATTATAGTTTTTGTCTCGGATTACATTTTGCGCACCGCATAGAATTTCAAACATGTGAGGATTATGAAAGGCAGTATGTATTTCCGTAACAGCAAGAAAGATAATGTTGCCAGTACGTTTGCATTTGAAATTACTGGCTTGTGCATTGGGATGATAATTGAGACGTTTCATTACTTCCATGACACGCTGAGTCGTACTTTCTGAAATATAAGGCTTGTTGTTTAGTATTTTAGATACCGTAGCCGTGGATACTCCGGCTTCCCGGGCAACGTCTTTTATTGTTACAGCCATTGGACACCCCTTTCTTAAACTCCATTAGAATAGTATATCGTTTACCTAAAAAAATCAAGCAATATGTATAAAAAAACTTTGTTATTAGGAGTAGTATTGTTATAATTTGCTTATAAATACCGGTATTTTATAAAATAGTAAACAACATATTAAGAATGGAGAAGGAAGGGGAAATGAGAGTGAAAAAGATGTTAAAACGTATTGTAAGCTTTGTACTTTGTTTTATTATGACAATGCCTCTGTTACCTCCAATGGAGGTAAATGCGGCCGAAAGTCTTCGGGGAGAGTCTATTTATCAGATTATGGTTGACCGTTTTTATGATGGGGATAAAACGAATAATGCAACTGGAGAAGCGTTTCGATATGCAGAGAACTCAGACGAAGATTATCGTTATATGCATGGTGGTGACTGGCAGGGAATCATAGATAAGATTTCTTACATTAAGGAAATGGGATATACCGCAATCTGGATTTCACCGGTGTCTGACCCACAGCTATGGGGAATACCGGATTCCAGCGGCAAACAGTGGCCAACTGCCTATCATGGCTATAATGTATTTGATCCCAATCGAGCCAGTCGCTATTTCGGTTCGAGAGATCCTCAGGCCAGCAAGGATAAGCTAAAGGAATTGGTAGATGTTTGCCATGAAAACGGAATTAAGGTCATTTTTGATGTAGTTCCAAATCATGTGGGAGATTATTTACAGGGAATTGGAAGCAATGCTCATTATACCAACGGTACAGGATTAAAGGAGGGCACTCAGTTGCAGCCTGCGGCACCGTTTAATAATGTCTCATGGTATCACAATAAAGGAGATATCAACTTTGACATAGAGCATCCTCATACAGTAACAAGCACACAGATGCTTGAAGATCATGACCTGGGTGGTCTGGATGATATTGACTTTGATAATAAGGAAGCCAAGGGTGCAATGTTCGACTCTATAAAAAACTGGTTTACCTATACGGGGGCAGATGGGGCCAGAGTGGATGCGGCAAAATGTATGAAACCATCAGATATTCATGAATTACAGGAATATTTGGGAGTTGCAACCTTTGGCGAGAACTTTGATATGCATGTGGAATTTATTAAAGATTGGGTTGGAGATAACGCTGAAACAGGTATGCTTGACTTTCCCCTGTTTCAGGCTATTGTAAATGATTTTGCATATGGTAAGAATTTTAACAACACATCGGAAATCTCACTTCAATCCATTTTGGCACAGGATAACCTTTATGGAACTCACCTGAATGATATGGTTACATTTATTGACAATCACGACAGAAATCGTTTTCTGACAGAAGCTGGGGGAGATGTTGATAAACTACATAATGCGTTAACGTTTATATTTACAGCAAGGGGAACCCCGGTGGTCTTCCAGGGAACAGAGCAAAACAGAGGAAATGCCAATGGTCAGGGGATCAATGGGATTGCAGATACCTGGAATCGTTGGTCCATGGTAACGAAGGATCAAAACGGCAATGTAATAAAAGATTATTTTAACACATCCACCAATACCTATAAGCTTATCCGGACTTTAAATGATCTTCGGGAAAAATATGAAGCTTTAAGCTTTGGAACACAACGTGAGATGTGGACTTCCATGCATACCTATGCGTTTTCAAGAAGAATGGACAGCGGAAAAAATGCGGGACAGGAATTAATTTGTGCATTTCATAATTCCAAAGGGACAGATACTGAAACCATGTCAATACGTGCCGAAAGTTCCATAAAGGCAGGGACTACGTTAGTAAATGTAATGAATCCCAATGATAAAATAACCGTATCCCAAGATAAGAAAGTAACAATAACACTTACCGGAGACACTTCTAAAATATATGTGGTTGATGAAAATGCAGGTGATACCATTCCGGTAACCATTCATATACGCAATGCGTCTACGGACTGGGGACAGAATGTTTATATTTTAGGGAACTGTGCTGAACTAGGTAACTGGGATCCAAACAAAGCAGCAGGACCTGCAGCCTGTCCCAATTATCCAGAGTGGAATTTGACCGTATATATTCCGGCAGGTCAGAAAATTGAGTTTAAAGCAATCAAGAAAAATGCGGCAGGCAATGTCATTTGGCAAAGCGGAGATAATCGAAGCTATACGGTGCCAGCATCGGGGGCAGGGACAGTCAATATAGACTGGTAAGTCATTTGTAACATAGTTTCTAAATTTTGAATGGAGGGCATGAGAAGTGAAGAAGATGGCACTGGTTTTGTGTATTGCAATGACTGCAGCAATGGTTACAGGATGTAGTAAAAATACGGACAGCGTTGCAGCAAAGCAGGGGAATAAGGAAGTATTGAATCCCATCCGTATCTGGCATGATGGAGATAAGGCAATGATACAGCTGATGGAAGATCATCTAAATCAGGCTCTAAGTGATGATGGAATCACTGTAAAATTCGAGCAAAAGAGCGGGTTAACAGATCAGATTAAGCTATATGGGAGCGATGAGGTGAATGGACCGGATCTTTATATGTATGCCCATGATTCTCTTGGAATGTTTGTGGAAATGGGAGCGTTGGCACCAATCACGGATGTGATTGATAAAAACGTTTATGCGGATATGCTTCCCATGACGATGAAAGCAGGGAATTATAAGGATGCGCAATACCTGATGCCAGTCTACTTTGAAACGCTGCTTTTTATTTATAATAAAGATTTGTGGGAGGGAGAAGTGCCTTCCACCACAGAAGAACTTTATTCCTATATGAAAAATCATACAGATGCCACTGCAGGAACGTATGCTTTAGTGAACCAACATTCAACTGCTTATAATGTAGCTCCTTTAATAAACGGATTTGGCGGATTCATTATCAATGAGCAGGCAAAGCCAGGACTAAATGATAAAAAGACCATGGAGGCAATTGAGTATAATAAAAAGTTTGCCGAATTAGAAGCGGACGGGGACTACAATACGGTGAATGCTCTGTTTAAAGACGGAAAAGCCGCAGCCATTATTGGCGGACCATGGCTGATATCAGGTGTGAAAGAAGCTAAAATCAATTATGGAATAAAATCCTTATGTGATTTCAAGCTGCCGAACGGTAATGCACTGGTGCCATATTCAGGTGTCCAGGGAGTTGGTGTTATGAAGCATGCAGCGGAAACTAAAAAAGAAGCGGTGGAAAAGGTACTGAAAGAAATTGCTGATCCCCAGCTTGGAATTGATCTGGCAGAAAACTCCAGATGCGCTCCTGCGAATCAAAAATCTTATGAAAATCCAACGGTGTCAAAGGATGAAATGATAGCTGCTATGAGAAAGACTGCTGATATTGCCCAGCCAATGCCAAACATTCCCCAAATGAGCGTAATGTGGGGACCGACAGAATCACTTCTTGCGGCAGTCAATAAATCTGGCAAAGAATTAAACAACGTAGCGGATGAATATCAAAAACAGGCAGAGACTGCAATTGCAGATATGCAATAAAAGTGTATGACCGGTTAACTTGTTTTAAATCGTTAATCGGTCATACAGAAGAAAACTTGTCTTACAATTATGTAGAGACATCTTACCTGTCCTTTTTATAGGATAGCTTGCTGCAGATTGAGTATATAGGAGTAGGCAATTTATGAACAAGAAAAATAAAATTCTTCCATGGGAATATAGTTTTCCCTCAATCATGTTAATCGGATTAATTGTGGTATTTCCGATTATTTATACCATATATATTTCGTTTACAAATATGAATCTGTATCATTGGACGGACTATGAATTTATAGCTTTTGACAATTATAGACGTGCATTAACGAAACTGGACTCAGGTTTTATGTCTGCATTATTAACTACAATCATTTGGACCGTTTTAAATATGGTCATACAGATTTTGGCTGCCTATTTGATTGCACTGGGATTAAATGCAAAAGGGCTAAAACTGGCGAGACTATACAAGACACTCCTGATGTTTCCTTGGGCGATGCCGGCTTACATATCTATTTTATTATGGAGAGTAGGTATTTTTAATCCGCAGTATGGTTTGTTAAATAAAATACGTTCTGCGCTGGGTTTTTCCAGTATGGACTATTTATCTGAAAACATTCCGGCTTTTATTTCTTGTATGGTATTAAACTTGTGGATGGCACTGCCATTTCTCATTATGATGATGGATGGGGCGTTGCAGAGTGTGGATAACAGCTATTATGAAAGTGCAAGATTAGATGGAGGTGGATGGTGGGCTCAAAATTTATATATCACAATCCCATCCATTAAGCCCATATTAGCTCCTTCCATTATTATGACGACATTTACAACCTTTAAGCAGTTTGACATTATCTATTTATTAACGATGCAAAAGGGCTCTCTTACAGGAGCAACTCTTCAGACTGTTATTACATATGCGCACCAAAATGCCTTTGTATCTAATAATTATGGGCTATCTTCCGCTGTATCCATTGTGATATTTGGATTTATTATTCTATTTTCTTTATTTGTCAATCGAGGCATCCGGGAGGAACACGTATGAGAATAAAAACAGCAAGACGCATCGCCCTTTTAAGTATCTTAAATGTATTTTTTGTACTGTTATGTTTTATTACTTTAATTCCTATTTTATACGCATTTTTGCTTTCCATAAGTAGTGATAGTTCTGCATTTGGAAACGGATTCTTATTCCCCCAGAGTCCTACCTTGAAAAATTATAAAGCCATCCTGGTTGAGGAGCCATTTCTTATATGGCTTAAGAATTCAGTCGTTCTTAGTCTTGGGACCATGATACTTGCAATGGGGACTTCGGTAACAGCGTCATATGCATTTTCCCGCTTTCGGTTTCGGGGGAGAAATGAGATGTTAAAGCTATTGCTGATTTTGAATGCGTTTCCACAAATTTTATCAATGTTTGCTATATTTAGATTATTTAAAAACATGAACCTATTAAATAATTACATCGGTTTAATCCTGATTTATGCAGGAAGCATGTGTATATTCAGTATCTGGAATATGAAAGGCTACTTCGATACCATTCCTATCGAAATTGAAGAATCTGCAAGAATTGATGGCGGAAGTTCGGGACAGATCATATGGAAGATCGTATTACCCCTTGCCAGACCTTCCATTATTGTGACTGCTGTCATGGTATTGATTTTTGTATGGAATGAGTATCTGTTTGCAACTACATTTTTAATGAAAGAGGAGAACTATAACCTTGCAGGCGGGCTTTATCAGCTTCAGGCCAATGATTATAACAGAAGCTGGTCCTTATTTTCAGCAGCCGCAATTTTAGTATCAGTACCTATTTTGATCCTGTTTTTTTCCATACAAAAATATATGGTATCAGGACTGACTACAGGAGGAGTGAAAGGATAATGAACAACAACATGAAAATAAATCGTGAGGCGGTTTTGCATATTCCGTTATCAAATTATGCATTTGCCAATTCGGAACATAGATTGACCATAAGAATACGAACACAAAAAGACAATGTTTCAGCGTGTACCTTATACTATGGCGATCGCGCTTGTCCTGCCACGCCCGTTGTTTTTGAAGAAATTCAGATGGAAATAAAAGCAAGGGATGAACTTTTTGACTATTATGAAGCAACGTTTGAAACACCATATACCCGTGTATGCTATTATTTTAAGCTGCAAAATGAAGGAGAGTGGACCTATTATTACTCAGAACGTTTTTCAAACGAACTTGCAATTCATTATTTTGAACGTAACATTATGGAAGAAAGAAGCGAGTATTATCAATACCCCTACATATTAAGAAATGAAATACCAGATGTACCAGCCTGGTTTAAGAAGGCTGTCGTTTATAATATATTTCCTGATAGCTTTGTGGGTGAGGAATCTGGTTCGCTCACACAGCCAAAGGAAGTGGTATTAGAAAATGGAAAGATTTGCAGATCAAGATTAGGAGGAACACTGAAAGAAGTTATAAAAAATCTGGATTATATTCAGGCACTTGGCGTTAACTGCATTTATTTCAATCCCATATTTGCCGCAGGAGAATACCACAAGTATGATACCATTGATTATTATCACATCGATCCTTGTTTTGGAACCAATGAGGAATTTA
This sequence comes from Hungatella sp., assembly GCA_009712635.1. Classification (GTDB taxonomy): domain Bacteria; phylum Bacillota; class Clostridia; order Lachnospirales; family Lachnospiraceae; genus Lacrimispora. The sequence continues at coordinate 50,013 of WASS01000020.1, forward strand.
AACACTTAGTGGAAGAAATTCACAAACGAGAGATGAAGATCATTATAGATGGTGTATTTAATCATTGCAGCTGGGAATTTTTTGCCTTTGAAGATGTAATGGAAAAGGGAGAAAAGTCAAAATATATTGATTGGTTTTATGACTTAAAGTTCCCGGTTCGCCGGCCGCAGTCGGAAAAAGAAAAACCTGGTTATGCCTGCTTTGCTTATGAGCCTAAGATGCCCAAACTAAACACTTCAAATGAAGAGGTGCAAAAGTATTTTGCCAATGTAGGTACTTATTGGATTCGTGAGTATCATATAGACGGATGGCGACTAGACGTAGCAAATGAAATTGACCGGAATTTTTGGAGAAAATTCAGAGAGGCAGTAAAAAAAGAAAATAAGGAAGCAATCCTCATTGGTGAGGTGTGGGAGAATGCAGAAAGCTGGCTTCGGGGAGATATCTTTGATTCAACCATGAATTACGAATTCAGACGAATTTGCCGTGATCACATCATCGGTAATAATAAAAATGCATTAACAGCTGCCAGACAGCTGGAACAGATGAGGCTCCGTTACCCTACCAATCTTGTAAACGGGCAGCTGAATCTTCTGGATAGTCATGATGTACCCAGATTTTTATCTCTTTGCAGGGGCGATCTGGGAAAATGGAAATTGGCTTTTATCCTTCTTATGCTGTTCCCGGGAGTCCCCAGCTTATTTTACGGTGATGAACAGGCAATTTGCGGAATGAAGGAATATGAATACAGGAATCCCATGGTATGGAGCCAGAATCCACAACTATATGAATTTGTGCAGAATATCATAAAGATAAGAAAAGAATATATAGAGGAAGACACTTCCTATGAAGTTTTATGGGAAGAAACCGATGAGCGAGTGTTGACTTTTGTGAGAAATGGAAGAATGGGAAGATTATTTGTAAGCCTGAATGTTTCAGAAATAAATCAGGAATGGAATAGAGAGGAGAAAAATATGATTCTTGCCTCCACGGGAAATAAAGAGCTTCTGGAAGCAATGGGATATAAACTATATTTATAGATTTAATGGAAAGCGGTATTTTGCCATTTGTTCGAATTATCAATGGCAGGATATCGTTTTTATGATTGGTCAACAAGATACCAGGGGAATTGCATGGCACACTTTCTCTGTTGTAAATGATATTTTATTATGATAATATAGCAGTATTCTTGCTGCGTTTCATAGTAAATGCAGCTTAAATTTTTTTAGTGACACTGGAGCACTGCATAAAATAGAGGCTTTTCGTTGATGATAACGCTGTATTTGCTTCGTCATATTAAGTTATATCAAATTATACGTTACTACAATCAGCAATAAGGAGATAAAACTATGAATCCAATCATTCAGGTTAAAAACTTCACAAAAAAATATGGTGACTTTGTCGCAGTAAACGATATATCTTTTGATGTGGAAGAAGGCAGTGTATTTGCATTTCTGGGACCAAACGGTGCTGGAAAAAGCACAACCATTAATACGCTTTGTACCATTTTTGAAAAAACTTCCGGTACGTTATTGATCGATGGAAAAGATGTGAGCAGGCAAAAAAGCGAGGTAAGGTCTTCTATCGGAGTTGTATTTCAGGATTCCACTCTTGATGCGAAAATGACCATTGAAGAGAATTTAAAAATGCACTGTGTATTTTATAACATTCCAAACAAGGAAGTAGAAGAACGAATTAAGTTTGTTCTCAATCTGGTGGATTTAACAAATGAAAGAAAGAAGATGGTATCCGCTTTATCGGGAGGAATGAAACGGCGTGTTGAGATTGCCAGAGGCCTGGTGCATTATCCAAAGGTTTTATTCCTTGATGAGCCAACAACAGGGCTGGATCCCCAGACCAGGGCACATATATGGGAATATATTATGAAGCTTCAAAAAGAAAGGAACATTACAATCTTTCTAACCACCCACTATATGGAAGAAGCCGAGATCTGCAACAAGATAGCGATAATGGATGGCGGGGTGATTGTAGCACATGATACCCCTTATGCATTGAAGAAAATGTATACGAAGGATAAGGCTTATATCAATACAAATGAGGAAGAAGGGTTTGAACGCCTGCTGACGGAGCATCAATTAAACTACTCAAAAAAAGATGGTTATTATAAGGTGGAAGCAGAGTATCTGGACCGTCTGCTGGAGGTGTTAAGCGTTCATAAGGAGCACATTACCAATATTGAAATTAAAAAAGGAACCTTTAATGATGTGTTTTTAGAGATAACAGGAAAAAAGATCAGGGAGGAGGGATAATATGAATACAGTACTCGCCTTATGGAAAAGAGGGCTAAAAGCATTTGTACGAAATAAAACAGGGCTCATATTTTCGCTCATATTTCCTTTTTTCTTTGTATATGTGTTTGGTGCAATATTTAAAAATGATTTCATTGAAAACCCCATCGCATACATGCTTTCCGGTGTTATTATCACCACCGTATTTGAAAGTGCATTGAATCTTGCGTCTTCAACGGTTGATGATATGGTCAGTGGCTTTATGAAAGAAGTTTTGGTCTCCCCTGCAAAGAGAGTTTATGTTGCGATGGGACAATTACTGTCTGCAGCAACGGTAGCCACCTTACAGGGTATCCTGATCCTGGTAATTGGTTTATTTATCGGTATAAAGTTTACCAGCTGGAAAACTCCTCTGCTGGTGCTTGTATCCATGATTTTTATCGGTATCGTATTTTCTGGCGTCGGGCTGTTTTTAGCCACGAAGGTACGCAACGGTCAGACTTTCCAGATTGTCAAAACAGCAGTAACCATGCCCCTTACGTTTCTGTCCGGTGCCTATGTTCCATTGTCCATGCTGCCAGGCTCGCTGAAGTTTGTAGCTTACCTAAATCCTATGACTTATGCCACAGCATTTTTTAGAATGATCGTTTTGGAAAAAGGGAATCTTCCTGTTTCCCAACTGATTAAAGAAGGATTGGTGGTTGAAATAAATGGGTTCGCAATTACTCCGATTATGACGTTTGTCGTTATTCTTGCCATTGGTTTGGTGTTCCTGCTTCTTTCAACCATATCCTTTGTTAAGACAGATTTTTCCCGCCTCAACCGAAGTGCCACCGATGCCAATGCGCTTTGGGGATAACAAGTCAGGCCCCTTAACGTTTAAGCTAAGCTGTTTATAACAAGCCTTGGGAGTATGCCACCTCAAGGCTTGCTTTTTTTATATCAGTTACCAATCACATACCAGTTGACATTTGGTTTAATCAGGCTATAATTGTCTCAGGGGAATAGTCTAATTAGACTAATAATGTATTGAGTAATTATAAACAAAAGAGAGGATATAAGATAATGAAATCTTTTTTAATGATAGGGCAGTCTAATATGGCTGGACGAGGTTTTATACATGAGGTGCCGCCTATTTATAATGAAAGAATACAGATGTTACGTAATGGCAGATGGCAGATGATGACCGAACCCATTAATTATGATCGTCCTGTTTCAGGAATAAGTCTCGCAGGTTCTTTCGCAGATATGTGGTGTCGTCAGAACCAGGAAGATGTAATTGGCCTGATTCCCTGTGCGGAAGGTGGCAGCATGCTGGATGAGTGGGCTGTGGACGGGGTGCTGTTTAAACATGCCATATCCGAAGCAAAATTTGCGATGCTAAGCAGTGATTTAGCAGGAATTCTGTGGCATCAGGGAGAAAGCGACAGCGTGAATGGCAACTACAAAGTATATTATAATAAATTATTACGAATCATTGAGGCGCTTAGAAAAGAGTTAAATGTCCCGAATATTCCAATTATCATTGGCGGCTTAGGCGATTTTTTGGGCAAAGAAGGATTTGGGAAAAATTGTACGGAATATAAATCCATTAATCAGGAATTAGAAAGATTTGCATTTGAACAAGATAATTGTTACTTTGTCACAGCAAAAGGTTTAACATCAAATCATGATGGGATACATTTTGATTCAATTTCTCAGAGGAAATTAGGGGTACGATACTTTGATGCATTTACTAATAAGCATCATGTACTAGAGCCATTGATGAATGAAAATGAATTGGTAAGTCTAATTCAATCCAGAACATATACCAAAACAGAGAAAAGTTATATGAAAAGTATGGAGTTTGCATTGGGGAAAATATCATATGAGGAATTCATATCCCATGTTATGTAATTCTATCATATTTTAGGGGAGGTATTTCTTGATACCATTACTAATTTTAGGTTTATTGAAACAAAATCCCGGATCTCATGGTTATGAATTATTGTCCTTTATGGAAGAGAGACATTATAAATATATTGTTAATTTCACCAAAGGATCCTTTTATTACAATCTTCAACAATTAGAAGAGAAAAAATATATTGAGAAAGTTAACCAGTCAGAGAGTACGAGAGAAACGAATAATTATATTATCACTGAATCGGGTAATAAAGAATTTGAAAAGCTGATGTTTAAATATGGTTCTAAAACCGACTATATAAATTTATCATTTTATATAACAATGTTATTTGGTACTGAGTATAATGAAAATGAACTGAAAAAATTAATAGAAATACAAATTGAAGAAACTAAAAAGAAAATATTTCTTTTAGAACAATCAATTCAGCATGATGAGGCAATCTCTGATAATTTTAGAAAGATGTTGGAAAATTCACGTTCTCATCACTTGGTAAATATTCAGTGGTTTGAAGGTCTGTTAAAGGATATGGAGCTTTAGGAGTCAGTGTTTAGAAGGGGGTATCTAAATATATGGAGAAGGTTAATATTAATCCGGATTGGGTATTTAGTCCGCAGCCAATGTATATCATTGGAACAAAAAACGAAAATGGCACTCCAAATTTTTGCATTATCACATGGATAGGATTTTCATTTGATAAGACACCACATTTAATGATGACGATAGGCGGAAGCAAGCTTACCAAGTCAAACATACTTCGGGATAGAAAGTTCTCTGCTAATATGATTACTGAGGATAATCTATGGCTTGCAGATTACTTTGGTAATACGCAAGGTGAGGATGTGGTGAAAAATAGAGTATCTTACAGCTATGAATGGGGTAAATGCCTGGAAGTTCCTATGGTAGAGGAATGTCACTGGGCATATGAATGTGAAGTTTCCAAAATAATTGAGCTTGATGGTGCCCATCTATTTCTGGCTGAAATAAAAAATATTCAAATTGATAAAAAATATGAATCCATGGATCTGAAAAAAATAGATTTAACCGAATTGAAACCTGCAATCTATGCACCTTATCATTATTTTTCCATCGGAAAGAAATTAGGTGAGATGGGTGAATGGGAACAATACATTGAGTAAATTTATATGGAAACAGGATATAAGAAGCCTGGGTGGCCGCTTATATCCGGCATTCGATTGCCGATTTATCGTCTCTGATACCTTTAAATACTGGCTGGCGAAAGCTGTCTTTTTCGGTCGGCATAGACTCAACAATACATACCAGCTCTGGCGCCAGCCAGACAGCGTCATCATTGCCTTTAGGCACATAACCAAAAGGCGAATAGTCAATAATCTGATACTTATGCTCATTTAAAATCCTGAGACTTACTCCCAGGGTAACATGTCCCTTGTAAACTAGTAAATCATCGTCGTATTGACCCAGTATAAGGCTGGTCATGTTATTTTCCTTTGGTATATAACCGCAGATAACACAATCATCAGAAGCCATTATTTTACACTTAATCCAATCTTTCGATCGATTCCCCGGCCAGTACAGGCTGTCTTTTCTTTTTGCAACAATTCCTTCTAACCCTTTTTCTTTTACAAGATTAAATAACATAATTCCATTATTCTCAACGTATCGGGAAACAGAGATCAGATTATTCTCGATAACCACATTATCTAAATATTTCTTTCGTTCCATAAGTGGGAGCATGGTGATATCTTTATCTTTGTAATATAAGATATCGTAGGCGATAATACTGGCGGGATATTTACTGGCAGCTAATTTGATTTTAAACTGGTTACTCATTAATGCTCTTTTCTGGACTTCGTAGAAATCGGGTATTCCGTTTCTAAGGACTAGTAATTCATGGTCCAGGATGCACTTTACTTTTACCTGTTTATATAAGTCTTCCAGTTCCGGAAAGAGAGGTATCATTAATTTATTTCTTTTATTTCGCATATCAGTTTTATCGCTTAAAAATGACAAGCATCGGATACCGTCCCATTTTATCTCATAGATATGATCTGGTGAGTCAAATGGGGCTTTCATCTCAGATATCAGCATGGGACTTACATTCTTACTGTCAAATAGATCCATCAGGCTAATCCTTTTGTACCTTTTGCCATTTCAACTGTTCTCTTCATGGCTTCCATCAGGTCAATGATATTATTCTGGCTTTCCGTATCTGCGTTTACAATCTCTTTGCCTGCTATTTTTGTTTCAATCGCCTGCCGCAGTCTTTCCTGGTATTCGTCATGATAAAGACCAGGATCAAAAGTAGAAGTCATGGAATCAATTAAAGTTTTCGCCATATCTATTTCTGCCTTATTAACTTCTGCCTTGGCTGTTGCAACCGGCACAGCCTGAATTTCTGCCTGGTAGAAAAGTGTTTTTGCAATAATTCCGTCTTTTGTCGGGTACAAAACCATTAAATTCTCAGTGGATCCGATTACCGTTTTGGCAATACCGACTTTCTTTTGTGAAAGCATTGCCTGACGCAGTAATTCACAGGCTTTCTCTGCTCCAGGCTCAGGAACAACATAATAATTCTTCTCATAATAAATTTGATCCACATCTGTTAATTTTGCAAAATGCTCAATATGGATTGTTTTATCTTTCTTGGTCTTGATTTTTTCCAGTTCATCCTCCGTAAATGTAACATACTTACCCTTTTCATATTCATATCCTTTAATGATTCCGTCAGGCTCCACCTCTTTATTACAGGAGGGGCAGATTTTTTTGTATTTTACCCGCTCATGAGTATCTTTACAAAGCTGATTAAAACTAACAGAAATATCTTTTGTGGTTTTATATAATCCAACGGGGATATAGAGCATTCCTACACTAATTGCACTTTTATGAGCTACGGCCATTGTAACGCCTCCTTTTATTTTTATTATTGTTTGATAAAAGAATAAAAATATTCATTACGGAGTGAGAATGATCATTTCCTAACCGGTAACTGCTGCCGGTTAACCCGCTCCATAACCTGTTTTAAAAAAGGAGCTGGTCCAATCACTTTTACCACCGGACCGAATGCAAGCACTTGAATTAACAGTTCGGTTTCCCTGGTTTTGTCATAGTAAATGGAACAGAGGTATTTTCCCGTTTCATCCATCCGTTCCACTTTTTTCTGATAACTGGAAAAATGAAGCATGGTTCTTTCCAATGCATTGCGCTCATCTGAAATTTCCATGACCAGCGGTTCCTGGCAGAGTGTATCATCTGCAAGTTTGTCTATTCGGACTGGTTCTTTTATGTAATATCCTGTTTCTTCTATTTTAACAATTCGTCCAATGTGTAAAACATCCATGCGCCAGCCATTTCTTCGTCTATAAAGGGCGTAAAGCCGAAACTTGCCATCTTTGGCGGAATACTCAATCCAGCAGGGAAGATAAGTAAACTCAATCAGCCGCTGTTTGACTGAATAATAGGAGATTTTAAGGGTCTGGTGTTGTTCCACCGCCTTTAAAATCAGCTGAAAATGTTGCCGGAAAGAGGCGTTTATCACATCGTGATCCTGAAATTGATCAAAATAGTGAAAGGCTGATGGATCATATAGCGGTGAGGTATCTGCTAATTCCTGCCGAAGCAGTTCCAGCTGTTCGTCAGTAAAAAACAGACTGATCCGTTCGTCTTTAAGCAAAACTTTCAGCCAGGATTTTTGAAGAGAAGTCAGGGGAAAACGAACGGGATTGCACAGACGTGAAGTGAAATTTTTACCGCTGTCATCAGGTGAAAGCAAAGCCCAGTCCCCACTTATCAGATGGGGGATGATTGACAATGCACTTTCATCGTAACCATATCTTTGGGTAATTTCCGTCATCTCGTTCTGGCTGACAGGCTTATGTGCCGCTTCTTCCAGTATTCGGGCGACAACCTGATAATAGCAATTATATATTTCTGAAAAGAGTTCCATGTTATTGTCCTCCTGAAGGTATTGTATCAATATTTTCCCAGACATACATCTGCTGCATTTTCTTCATATCACTCCAGAAACGTTGTTCCACCTGTTTATTTGAGCAGGTGAAATCAAGAATTCGTCCGGTGAAGGTTCTGATCCAGGGAAGTATTTCGGCGCTGTCCCAACATTCAATGGTATATTCATAAATATCTGGCTGTATCCGCTTCAGCTGGCCTTGCCGGCCTTCCCGGTTGATCCTGTTAATTAGATAGCTTTCCGTCTTTTCTTCTATACTGAGCTGCAAGCATATTTGTTCCGGTTCCCTGTGGCAGCCAAACGAAACGCCCCAGATATAATCGCTGTTATTCTCGTAACCGGCCAGATACCGGTCGTAATTTATATCTGATTTAAGAAGGGATACATTTTGTATGCTGTCCAGCCGATACGAAGCCAGACGACCGTTTGTCAGTCTTCGCACACATACGTAGCGGCGGCCGGTCTGGGTACTGATCCGTATTTTTAAGGGCACACACTCAAATTCATTGATATTACCGCTTCGAATATATCTGATCTGCATGAGTACTCGCTGTTTGTCCCTTATGGCTGAAAGAAGCGGAAGTAAAATCTCATCCTCCAGGGTGTGAGCCAGATAGTCATGTCGAAACCGAAAGTGGTCGTTTCGGCATCGCAGTGAATCCAGAATGGTACTACCAATAAAACCAAAGGGAGCAGCAGTCTGATAATAGGAGGCCGCTTCTTTTAGACCATGATATAAATCCGGATGACTGGTCAGCAAATCCGTGCAAGCCGTATACAGGTGCTGACGACCTTCTTTTTTTACTGAGAACAGTCCGTTCTGCTCATATTCTATCAGCTTCTTGCGAACAGTCTGCACCTCAAACAGAGTCAGGTAGCGTTCCTGTAATTCATCATTTATTGTTTCCACACTACGTGATTTTCCGTCCTGCATCAGATCCAGAAGAAAAAAGTGCAGCATGATATCATTATTTGTAAAGCTTTTACTTTTCCATACATGAAATAAGGGGTTACTGTCAATTCGGTTACTGTCCATGGTGATGGCAATTGATTTCTTATGGCTGGAGTCATAATCATACTGAATGTAATCGGCAAACCAGCTTTCGATCCGCCTGCGTTCATTATCATAAGTGCGTCTGCCAGATTCCGGATAATCCATACGGGATTTAAACCCATAGACATAAAAATCACGTACATAAGTGCGTACTTTATTAAAATGTTTGATCAATTCATTAAATTCTGCCATGTATTTTAGCTCCTGCAAGTTTAAAATGTGTTTATTTAATCTATTATATATGGATAATAGTTAAGTTCGCAACTTTTTTTAAATGATTAAAAGTATTCACAGTGCTATGATATAGCCATGGTAAGAAATGGAAACGGAGGAATCAATATGTTTGTTATTTATAATGAAAAAACAAGAAAACCAATCAAGGTATGGCTGGAGAATATAGATCAGATTGAAAAAGGTTGTTTGGAGCAGGCGTATCACCTGGCTGATCTGCCATTTATACATAAGTGGGTTTGCCTGATGCCAGATACACATACCGGAAAGGGAATGCCCATTGGCGGAGTGATCGCCACCCAAGGTGTTATTATGCGCGTTAAAGATATTGTGACAGAGAAAATTCAGAAATATTCAGATCAGAAGGTTGTATTCGGTGAGGAAATTAACTGTCACCATAACTATGCGTCTTTGGAGAATCATTATGGTAAAAATGTCTGGGTACACAGGAAAGGTGCCACCAGGGCACGGAGCGGTGAGCTGGCAGTGATTCCCGGTGCAATGGGATCTTATAGCTATGTGGTAAAAGGCAGGGGCAATGAAGAAAGCTTTTGCACCTCCTCTCATGGTGCGGGACGTGCTTATTCCCGAAAGGGTGCAATGGAAGCGTTTAGCTGTGAAGACGTATTAAATGATCTGAAAGAACAGGGCATCGTTCTTGGCAAAACAAAAAAGGCAGATGTGGCAGAAGAAAGCCGCTTTGCTTACAAAGATATTGAAGCTGTGATGGGGAATCAGAATGATTTGGTTGAGATTGTATCTAAATTAAAGACCATTGCAGTAGTAAAAGGATAATGATCTGCTATATACCAGCGTTAAATGCTGGATGGTGCCGGCTGTCATACAGTTCGGTATGCCGCGGAAATTATATAAATGCGAGGTGGAAAAAACCACAAGATCGCCCAAATGATTATTTGCAGGTTCGAATCCTGCCGGTTATGAAACCGATTCTCAATGGTAGAGAGATCAAACAGACACCTGTCAAGTGTCCAACTTAATGAAATGTAAATATGGTATCTGTCAGCCAGCTTGCTTTCAATGCCAGAAAACCGTCATTCTCAGTTTTTTGGAGATTTCCGGTGTTGGTATATGATGTAACTATGGCAGCAGAGCAGCAGCTTTGTACTGGTCGTTTCCTTTCGTACAGTTTCCGGTCCCATTTCCTGCAGGATGGAGAGTCGAAGAAGGCTTTCCTGGCAGCAGGAAACCGGATCAGAAACCAGGCTTAGGCCGGTCAGTCCGCAGTTTCTCTGAGGCAGATACCAGACTTACATTCCCAAACAAAAAATAATATAAATAAGAGGTAACAAACTATGAAATATATAATTAATCAGAATGAGTGTGGTTATTTAATGAAAAACGGTGTTTTTATCAAAACCTTATACTACGGTAAGCATCGCTATTCCAGAACGTTCGGTTATCAGGTAATTATTGAAAAGATGGAAAACATGGTTGATTTTGAAATATTGCCCATAGAGGTATTGTTAAAGGATCAGTCATTTGCTGATAGAATTTTACATATTAAGATTCCGGAGGGGCACATCGGCATTTTGCGATATAATGGTGTGGTGCAGAAGGTGCTGACTGAGCCTGTATATCTGTATTGGAATAACTGGAAACAATATGAGTATGAGCTTTTAGATATGAGAGAGACGAAAATGAAATCAGAAATCGCAAAATCCTGTCTGGCTCATATTCCGCTAAAATATTATAAGAAAGTGGAGATTAAAACAGGTGAAACTGGTATTCTATTTTTCGACAATCAGATTGTGGGAGAATTAGCGGCAGGTACTTATTATTACTGGACCTATGCCAAGGATGTATTATGTCAGGTAATTGATTTGAAAACTAAAACATTAGAGATAAACGGTCAGGAGATCCTGACTGCCGACCGAATCGGCATCAGAGTTAATCTGCTTTGTACATACCGGGTTACTCAGGCACAAAGAATGCTTGAGACCATAAAGAATCTGGAAACTCAGCTGTATGCCTGCGCGCAGCTGGTGGTAAGAGAATATATCGGTTCCTATCGTCTGGATGAGATTTTAGAACAGAAAGAAGAGATCTCAGGTTTTATCTTTGCACGGCTGAAAGAGGTTCAGGAGGACTACTGCGTAGAATATTTGACTGCCGGTATAAAAGATATCATATTACCAGGAGAGATCCGGGATATTATGAATACTGTACTGATTGCAGAGCGGAAAGCACAGGCCAATGTTATCACCAGGCGGGAGGAGGTGGCTTCCACCCGTTCACTGCTCAATACGGCAAAGTTAATGGATGAGAACAAAACTCTCTATAAACTAAAGGAGTTAGAGTGTCTGGAACGTATTTGTATGCAAGTAGGTAATATCAATGTAGCAGGCAGCGGCGCATTGCTGGGACAGCTTAAGGAGTTAATGGGTAGTGGTGTATAATAAAAAAACAGGTAGGGGGCAGATAAGAGAACATGAAAGACTTCAAAAAATTCATTCAGCTGAATATGATTTTCTTAGAAAACACGAAAGATTGGGAAAAAATATTATCCTGCTTGGTCTGGGTGGCAGTTACGCATACGGAACAAACAATGAGAACAGTGATATTGATTTCCGTGGTATTACTCTCAATTTGCCTTCCGATCTGATTGGCTTAACAGAATTCGAACAATATGAGGATACAAAGACAGATACAGTCATTTATTCATTTAATAAGATAGTAAGATTGTTGCTTGAGTGTAATCCAAACACCTGTGAGATTCTTGGACTGGATGAAGACCAGTATTTGATTAAAACAAAACTGGGTCAGGAATTACTTGATAATAAGGGGCTTTTTCTCTCCAAAAGAGCGGCAAAATCTTTTGGAGGATATGCAGGTGCACAGCTGAGACGTCTTCAAAATGCAATAGCCAGGGATTCTATGCCTCAGACAGAAAAAGAGATACATATCTTAAATTCCGTCAAAAATGCACTGGAGGATTTTCAGCGGCGTTATGACAGCTTTGATCAGGGAAGCATTCATCTTTATATTGATACAGCCATAAACCGTGAATTTGACACAGAGATATTTGTAGATGCCTCGTATAAGCACCTGCCGCTGCGTGATTATGAAAACATGTGGTCCGTTATGCATAATGTTGTTAAGGATTACGATAAGATAGGAAAACGGAACAGAAAAAAGGACGACAATCATCTGAACAAGCACGCCATGCACTTAATCAGGCTGTTTATGATGGCAATTGATATATTGGAAAAGGGTGAGATTAACACCAGCCGGAAGAATGACCTGGATTTGCTTAAAAAGATAAGGAGCGGCAGTTTTCAAAGGGAAAACAAAACATTTGACAGTGAATTCTATGATATACTTGCAGACTATGAAGGCAGGCTTGAGAAAGCAATAAAGGTGAGCGTTTTACCAGATAATCCGGATATGGATAAAGTAGAGGCGTTCGTTGAATATATCAACAAAAAAGTGATAGAGGGTGATTATTGATGTTTGATATCAGCAAAGAAATCCAACAAAAGTTGTTGGAAATTGAAAGTAAAGAAACGGTTAAAATATTGCATGCAGTGGAGTCAGGAAGCCGTGCATGGGGATTTGCATCGCCGGATAGTGATTATGATGTCCGATTTATTTATATCAGGAGAAAGGAAGATTATCTTAAATTAAATGAATCAAAGGATGTGATAGATTGGCAGCTTGATGAAGTGCTGGATATCAATGGCTGGGATTTAAAAAAAGTATTAAAACAGTTTTACAGGGGAAATGCAACTTTATTTGAATGGAGTAATTCCCCGATTGTATATAAGACTACTGAATCATGGAAACAGATATATGATGAAGCAAAAAGCTGCTTTTCAATAAAAGCAGCAGCATACCATTATTATGGTACTGCAAAAAGCACATATATTAAGTACTTGCAGGAAGAGTCTGTGAAGTATAAAAAATATTTCTATGCATTAAGACCTTTGCTTGCAGGAAAGTATATACAGGAATTTCAGTGTCCGCCTCCGGTATTATTTGATGATCTTATGAAAATGAATATTCCGGCAGAACTTCGTAATGGAATTGAAGAGTTGCTGGAAATCAAAAAAAAGAGTGATGAAAAAGAAAAGGGTGCACAAATTTCAGTGATTCAGGACTTTATTATCAATGAATTAGAAAATCAAAAAACTTATGTGGAAAGCATTTCGGATGATAGAAAACATGAGTGGGATGATTTGAATGATATTTTTCTGAAAACTGTGGGTTAAAAATATATCGCGCAGCAAGGCACTATTTTGGTTAATAGTTGCATTTATACACAATAGATGATAAGTTAATTACTATAAAGAGATAACTTACGCTTGAAAGAGGTGATACAAAATGAGTAAATACAATGCTTTATGGGAATACGTCCAGAAAAATGGAAGTCCATCCTTCAAACTGACATTTGATGAGATCGGCGAGATCGCAGGAATACCTTTAGACCACTCTTTTTTGACATATAAGAAAGAACTGGCTGAATATGGCTATCAGGTAGGAAAGATATCCATGAAAGAAAAAACGGTTATCTTCAATGTTTTATAAGTAAGGGGGAATCTTCTATGAAGGAAAAAGCAAAAATTAAGGGAAAATTTACTGATGGTGACCTTTTCTGGATCAGAGAACTGAAAACCTGTGAGATTTCAGATGACAGAATTGAGATGATTACGGAGTCTGGAACTGATTTATGGCAGCGCACGTATTATGGATTTCAGAATGACAATGCTCCGGTTCTTCAGCTGAAGACAAAAGAAACGTATTTTTCCTTTGTTGTAAAAACAGAGTTTGTAAGCGGCCACCGCTTTGATCAGTGCGGCGTAGTCATGTATCTGGATAGTGAAAACTGGCTGAAGGCATCTGTTGAATATGAGAATGAAGAATATCAGCGGCTGGGAAGTGTTGTCACAAACCATGGCTACTCAGATTGGGCAACTACAGATATTGATGCTTCCATAAAAGAGATGTGGTATCGGTTAAGCAGGAGGGAGTCTGATTATTGCATCGAATGCAGTCTGGACGGAGTGAACTTTAAGCAGATGCGAATCTGCCATATGTGGGAAGGTGCAGGAGAGATATCTTTCGGGATCTATGCCTGCAGCCCGGAAAACTCATCCTTTCAAGCAGTGTTTACACAGATGGATATCACGGAATGTATGTGGAAGGAACATAAATAAGTTAATTTTAGAAAACCTTGAGTGGAAAGACTCGGGGTTTTTCTGCTTTCAGAGGTAACAGATAAAAAAATCGGGCAGAAAAATATCCCCTCCCCTGGCTTGTGGGTAATCTCACATTAAAGTATAATTGCAACTATGTGAAAATGATACATTTGTGTAGTTTTACAGGAAAGAAAACCGTACAGACAGAACTGGGGGCAGAATCAATGAACAGAGATGAACGACAGAAACCATGGGGAGATGGGGAGGACTATAACCGTTACATAGTTTCAGAACTGGCATCCTTTCGAAAAGATGCATGGAAAAGACAGATTGGAAACCATCTGAATGGAAGAAAAGGGTTAAAGATATTAGATGCCGGCACAGGACCCGGCTTTTTTGCGTGTATTCTTTCAGAGGAAGGACAACAGGTGACGGGGATTGACTATTCGGACGGAATGATTGCATGCGCCAAAGATAATGCAAAAAAACTGGGAGTGTCAGCAGATTTTAAGAAAATGGATCTCAATCAGCTGGAGTTTGAGGATGAAGAATTTGATGTGATTGTTACAAGAAATGTGACTTGGACATTGGAGTATCCCAAACAAGTCTACAATGAATGGAAGCGGATCTTAAAGAAGAACGGAAGGCTCTTAATTTATGACGCCAACTGGCATCTTCATTTCTTTGATGAAGAAAAACTCAGGCGTGTCAGAGAAAGAGAAGTACGTTACTTACATAAATATGGACAAAAAGAGGTCGTAGCAATTGAAAATATGGAATTCTTTGCGGCCGCTCCACTGACAAGTACACTGCGCCCAGTATGGGATAAACAGGCACTTGAGAATATGGGCATGAGTGTACAGATACAGGATAATATTGGGGAAAATGTGTATGAAGAATGGGAAAAGGATCTCTATGGTGAGTCTCCCTTATTTGAGATTTGTGCCACAAAATGTTGATGAAGGGATTGTATAAAAGGTGACAAAGAAAACCATAGCCAGTCGTATCCTGCAGATTATCATCGTATTGTTTGGAATTGGGTTCTTTACATTCGGCCTTACTTATCTTGCGCCTGGTGATCCTGTAAAGGCAATGTATGCCGCAAATGGAAGTGTTCCCAGTGAAGAAGTGATGGATGTTATGCGGGAGAAAATGGGGTTAAACAACCCTTTTCCGGTACGATATTTCAACTGGTTAATCAGTTGTCTTCACGGAGATCTGGGCACTTCCTATTCACTGAATAAACCGGTTGTGTCTGTGCTGCTGCAAAGACTGTGGCCCACATTAAAACTTACACTGCTTTCAATGATTCTCATGCTTGCAGTCTCCGTTCCATTTGGTGTTCTCTCAGCAGTAAAACACAATAAGGCAGCTGACTATATCATACGAGCCTTCTCGTTTGTGGGAGTTTCATTGCCAGGTTTCTGGCTTGGTGTAATGCTGATTTACATTGTTGCACTGAAGTTTAAGTTGCTACCTGTCATATCTTCTGACACCGGGTTTAAGAAAATGATTCTGCCGGCTGTCACTCTCGCTTTTCCCATGACAGCCAAATATACCAGGCAGATACGTGCTGCTGTATTGGAAGAATTACATCAGGATTATGTTGTAGGTGCGAGGACCAGAGGGTTAAAGGAGAGTACGGTTCTCTTCGGGCATGTCCTTCCGAATGTACTGCTTCCGTTAGTCACATTGCTGGGGTTGTCCTTTGGATCGCTTCTTGGTGGAACCGCGGTTGTGGAAGTCATCTTTTCTTACCCGGGGTTAGGCAATCTGGCTGTATCGGCAGTAGCTGCCAGAGATTATCCGCTGATTCAGGGGTATGTTCTATGGGTTGCCCTGATCTATATGGTAATCAATCTGATTGTTGATATTGCCTATGAGAAGCTGGACCCCAGGACGAAAGTGAGGTGAGAGACATACAGAAGATACTTACATTTTGCAAAAATCATAAACAATTTACGGTCTTTTGTATTTTAGCTCTTGTTGTTATTGGGGCAGCTGTTTTTGCTCCTTTTATAGCAACCCATAATCCGTATGAAGCGGTGATAGCAAACGCAGAACAACCGCCGGATGCAAAACACTGGTTTGGAACAGATAAACTGGGACGAGACCTGTTTTCCCGAGTTATATATGGAACACGAACGTCTCTGACTTCCGCACTGCTCTTAGTGGTGATTACACTTTTTGCTGGCTCGGCGCTTGGCATTTTTGCAGGTTATTTCGGAGGAGTCATCGATTCTGTTATTATGAGAATTTCTGATATGATGATTTCATTTCCCGGACTTGTACTGGCAATTGCAATTGCCGGAATTCTAGGTCCCAGTCTTTTGAATGCCGTTATTGCTATTGTAGCTGTCAGCTGGACAAAGTATGCGCGCCTCGCCCGGAGCCTTGTACTTAGAATAAAGCATAAGGATTATATGTCGGCAGCTGTACTGACTGGTTCGAAGACTGGTTATATCCTTAGAAACTATATATGTAAAATGACTATGCCTGTTTTGATTGTTACGGCTGCTACAGATATTGGCACGATGATGCTTGAAATAGCTGCACTTTCCTTTCTTGGATTTGGGGCACAGCCACCAATTCCTGAATGGGGAATGATGCTGAGTGAGGGACGTGCTTATTTACAGACCGCCCCATGGATGATGTTTTTTCCAGGTCTGGCTGTATTTATTGTTGTTGCTGTGTTTAATTTGCTGGGGGATAGTCTGAGAGATATCCTGGATCCGTTATGTGATTGATAAAAGACCGGCAGCAGGAGGAAATTATGCTGGAAATACAAAACATTTCAGTTAATTATAATAAAAGCGGCAAACCAGCAGTAGAAAATTTCTCCCTGGCTGTTAAACAGGGAGAAATCTGTTGTCTGGTGGGAGAAAGCGGAAGTGGGAAAACTTCTGTTATCCGTGCAGTTATGGGAAATCTGTCGAGACAGGGAAGGGTAACACGGGGAGACATCTTCTTTGAGGGAGACTCTCTTTTATCCTATACTGCAAATGACTGGAGAAAGATTTACGGCACAGAAATTTCCATGATTTTTCAGGATTCAGGAGCCATGTTGAATCCAATCCGTACAATCGGTTCTCAGTTTGTTGAATATATCCGCGCCCATGGAACTTATACCAGAAAAGAAGCATGGGAAAAAGGTGTACAGATGCTGGAACACGCGTGTCTGCCTGATGGGGAGCACATCATGAAATCCTATCCGTTCCAACTTTCAGGTGGTATGAAACAGCGTGTTGGAATCGCTTTTTCCATGGTTT
This sequence comes from Hungatella sp., assembly GCA_009712635.1. Classification (GTDB taxonomy): domain Bacteria; phylum Bacillota; class Clostridia; order Lachnospirales; family Lachnospiraceae; genus Lacrimispora. Next base: position 67,818 of record WASS01000020.1, read on the forward strand.
TTAAGCCCAGGCTGCTGCTCGCCGATGAGCCTACCAGCGCACTTGACATCACTATGCAGGCGCAGATGATCCGTCAGATGATGAAACTGAGAGAGGAGTACGGCACCAGTATTATTATGATAACCCATAACCTGGCTCTTGCAGCATATATGTCGGATCATATTGTGGTGATGAGAGACGGGAAAATAGCAGACAGCGGTGACAGGGATCACATTTTGCATCATTCCCAGGCTGAATATACAAAGAAACTCTTATCTGCAGTGCCGTCACTGGGAGGCGATAATTATGTTTGAGCGGGATGATCTGATTATTGAAGCCAGGCATCTTACAAAATCATATCAGATATCCAGGAATAGAACTCTGACTGCCTGTGATGATGTCAGCCTTAATTTCTACAAGAACCGGACTCTTGGTATAGTTGGAGAGAGTGGTTGCGGAAAAAGTACTTTTATCCGAATGGCGGTGGGGCTGGAAAAACCGACTTCCGGGGAAATAATGTTTCATGGGAAAAATATCACAGAGCGAAAAGGGGAAGAACTGCGTCTAAGCCGAAGAAACATTCAGATGATTTTTCAGGATCCTGGGGAAGCATTTCACCCGCGGATGAAAGTGAAAGAAATAATTTGTGAACCGCTTCTTAATTATAATCTGATTAAAAAAAATCAAATGGATTCAAAAGCCAGAGAGCTTCTTGAAATGGTAGAACTTCCGGGGAGCTTTGCAGAGCGTTATCCCCATGACATGAGCGGTGGTCAGCGGCAGCGTATCGGTATTGCCAGAGCATTGGCACTGGAGCCGGAAGTAATTATTTGTGATGAAATAACATCGGCACTTGATGTTTCTGTTCAGCAGACGATTGTGGAACTGCTTTTAGATCTGCAAAAGAGGAAACAGATATCCATAGGCTTTATCAGCCATGATCTGGCATTGGTACAGCAGTTTGCACACCAGATAGCAGTGATGTATCTGGGCAATGTTGTTGAGATTTTAAGCGGAAAAGAAGTCAGCACAAAAGCCAGACACCCATATACACAGGCGTTACTGGATTCTATTTTCGACCTTAACATGGATTTTTCAAAGGAAATAGTCAGCATGGAAAGTGAAATACCAAGTCCATTGAATATACCAGATGGATGTCCGTTCCAAAATCGCTGTATTCATTGTATGAAGGTATGCAGGGCAGAAAAACCAGGATTATGGGAGATAGAACCGGATCATCTGGTAGCATGCCATCAATTTAATCGTTTTAATTACCGGGAGGATCAATGAAGAAAGCAGGAGTTAAAAAAATAATTGCATTTTTTGTATCAGCAGCCATATGCGGCAGCTTGTTGTCTGGATGCGGGGTGGCGGCCGGCGCTGGGGAGACATCAACTGGCACAGCGGAAGGTAAAAAGACACTGGTAATCGGAAGCGGTCAGTCAGCGGGTACTTTGGACCCCATTAAGGCTTATAATGGCTGGTATCCGGTACGTTATGGCATTACACAGACTTTAACAAAAATGAATGATGATTATTCCATAACCGGCTGGCTTACAGAGAATGATTATTTCTCCAATGAGGACAATACGGTATGGACTTTTACCATAAAAGATAATGCGACATTTTCCAACGGAAACAAGCTGGATGCAGAAGCCGTTAAAAAATCTCTGGAGAATGTTTTTGAGAATGGAGAAAGAGGTGTGGAGTATTTCGCCCCTGTTTCCATAGAAGCGGATGGCCGGAAGCTGGTGATTACCACCCTGAAGCCGGAGCCCATTTTACCCAACAAGCTGGCTGATCCGTTATTCTGTATTATTGATACATCAGTTGATAACAGCAAAATAGATGATAACGGTCCAATCGGAACTGGTCCGTATGTATGTGAATCGTTTGATACTGTCACAAAAAAATGTGTGGTAGTTAAAAACCAGATTTACTGGAATGGTGAAGTAAAGACGGATCGGATTGAATTCATTTATTCTGAGGACCAGTCTACAATCAGTATGGGCCTTCAGTCAGGTGACTTCGATGCGGTCTATAATGTCAGCATGAATGATATTGGTGCATTTGAAAAAAACAGCGATTATAAAATTAAAACAAATCCCAGTGGGCGCACCACCATCGGTTTTATGAATCAGAGCGGACCGTTGGGTGATAAAGTACTTCGTGAAGCAGTTCTTCAAATGCAGGACAAAGATTCTTACTGCAAAATTTTGCTGAAAAATCAGTATGTTCCAGGGAAAACACTTATAACTTCCGCATCCGATTATGGATATGATACGCTGACGGATCCTAACGCTTACAATCCTGAGAATGCAAAAAAACTGTTGGATGAAGCAGGCTATACTGATACGGACGGAGATGGTTTCCGTGAAACTCCGGCTGGAGAGCCGGTCAATCTTCGTTTCGTCTATTATACCGGGCGTCCGGAACAGCAGATTGTTGTGGAGGCAGCTCAGGCAGCAATGGCCAAGGTGGGAATTAAAATCACCCCGGAAGTCCATGATACCCAGACCGTTATGGATATGCAAAAGACAGGTGATTATGATTTGCTTTGTATGAGCATTAACATCATGAACTGCGGAGACCCAGAGAATCAGATCAATACTTATTTTAAAGCAGGCGGTACCTATAATGCGACTGGATATGACAGCGAAGAGCTTAATTCTCTTATGGATCAGGTGCATGTAAGCGCAGATCCGAAACAGAGAAAAGATCTGATCAAACAGGCAGAGCAGGTTCTATTAAATGACGGAGCAGCAATTTATTTTTGTTATCCCATAATGAATTTTGTTATGAAAAAACATGTTGATGGAATTAATTCTACCCCTGCAGATTTCTATTGGGTTGATGAAAATACAACGATTAACAATTAGCAGGCTTTGGAGGAGCAGTTACTTATGAGTGAAGTAAATGACAGAAACTTAAATAAAAAGATAAAAGAAGAGATGACGGACTACTGGTCCTCACGGGCAGAGTTATTTAATGAACTGAAAATACAGGAGCTGAATTCTGATATGCGCGGGCGATGGCTGAAGGAGCTTCAAACCTACCTTCCTGCTGAAAAAGGTCTTAAAATACTGGATATTGGTACAGGAACAGGTTTTTTCTGCTTTTTACTTGGTGCGGAAGGCCATGATCTGACGGGTATTGATCTCACTGAGAAAATGATCCTGGAAGCAAAAAAATCATCGGCTATTCTTGGGATACCTGCTGAATTTCATGTGATGGATGGGGAGATGCCGGATTTTCCGGATAACAGCTTCGATGCGATTGTCACCCGCAATGTGGCATGGACATTGCCGGATCTTAAAAAAGCTTATGAGAATTGGCATAAGCTTTTAAAAGAGGATGGCGTACTCATTAATTTTGACGGAGATTACAGCAGAGAGAATGAACAGCAAAAACTTCCGGAAAATCATGCACATTCAAAGATTACACAGGAACAGTGGAGCGCATATGAGCATTTAAAGACGGAACTGCGTCCCATCTCAAATCCAAGACCTGCATGGGACGTTCAGCTTCTGAAATCTGCAGGATTTAAGGAGATCAGGCTGGATGAACAGGTGGGAGACAGAATTTACAGTGAAATAAACCAATTCTATAATCCTACCCCTATTTTCACAATAGCAGCAAGAAAATAATAGCAGATTGAGTTACACCAGGTGTTTCTCCTCCATACATGCTTGACCTGCCGATGATGTTGAATTAATATGGTTTTAATTGTATAATATTACTAAGCATTTCAGAAGCAGGAGGAAAAGATGTTCAGCCCAATTAAAAACACGAAGGTTTATGAACAGGTAATGGATCAGATCAGGGAAATGATTGACAATGGAGTTTTGAAAAAAGGAGACAAGCTTCCTTCTGAGAGAGATTTAGTTGAAGAATTACAGGTGAGCAGAGCGTCAATCCGGGAAGCTCTTCGGGCATTGGAAGTCATTGGATTAATCGAATGCAGGCAGGGAGAAGGAAATTTTATTAAATCAAGCTTTCAGGATAATTTGTTTGAACCTTTATCAATCATGTATACGCTGGAAGGAACCAATCCGGAAGACATACTGGAATTAAGAAAGATTATGGAAGTAGAGGCTTCCGGTCTGGCTGCTAAGAGAATAACAGATGAACAATTAGGCGAATTAAAAGAGATCATGGAGCGGTTTGAAAACTGTACAGATGAAAAAATGAATGCAATGATTGATAAAGAGCTGCATTATAAGATTGCAGAATACTCAGGAAATGTGTTGATTTTTAACATTTTAAGAACCGTTTCACATCTGGTAGATGATTTTATCAAAGATACCAGGAAATTAATCATAGCGGACCAGGAAAAGAAAAAAGAACTACTGTTACAACATAAGGAAATCTATCTGGCGATTGAGATGCACAGCTCTGTTGCAGCACGTAAAGCGATGCGTCAGCATCTTGATTACACCAACAAGTATATTAAAATGATCTGATGATAAGGAGAAAAAACATGTTGGAACTATACAAAGCGATTGCAGACTGCGAATCCAATAGAAGAAATATGGTTGCGACAGTGATAGATGGAGAAGCATTGGGACAGAAGGCATTATTTTCTGATAAGATGCTTATTTGTGAGTCGAAAGAATCCGGTTATTTTTCTGGGCAAGCTGAAACGATCTGGAACATGGCAAGTGACAAAGATCAATGCAAAAAAGGCATGATTACACTTGATGGCAGGCGCATTTACTGCGACTGGCTGGGCCAGGAGATTCATCTGGCGATATGCGGCGCAGGTCATGTCTCAATTCCGGTGATACAGATTGGTCTCATGATGGGGTGTGAAGTCACCGTGCTTGAAGACCGCCCCCAATTTGCAGATAATGCAAGGCGGGCAGGAGCGACAACGGTTATTTGTGAACCATTTGAGCAGGGACTGAACCAGGTGGCGGGCAGCAGTAATACGTATTTTGTTATTGTAACAAGAGGCCACCGCTATGATCAGACGTGTCTGGAACTGATTGCCAGGAAAAAACATGCCTATATTGGAATGATTGGAAGCCGGGCACGGGTGGCAAAGGTAAAAGAGACTGCATTGTTAAACGGCTGCGATAAGGCAGTCCTTGATCAGTTATACAGTCCCATCGGCCTGAGTATCAATGCGGAAACTCCGGTTGAAATCGGAGTTGCTATTATGGCAGAGATCATTGAAGTGAAAAACAAGAAGATGCGCTCCAGCGGATATTCCAAAGATATATTGCATGCCATTTTGAAGCCGGAAGAAAAAACTGGACGAAATGTTCTGGTTACCATTGTGGCAAGAAAGGGGTCAGCTCCCCGGGAGGTTGGCACAAAAATGCTGGTAACGCCGGAAGGAAGGTGTATTGGAACCATTGGCGGCGGTTGTATGGAGTCAGAGGTTCTTCAGATCGCATTCCAGATGCTTCACAGTGACAGGGAGAAGTCCCAGCTTTTTCATGTGGACATGACCGGAGCAGATGCAGAAGAGGAAGGCATGGTGTGCGGCGGGGTTATTGATGTATTATTAGAAGTGATCTGAATCTGATGGTACAAGGTCAGAACGGCTTAAAATCAAAATGATGAGCCGCTCTGGCCTTTTTATTTTCATTTTTTTACTATAATTTCTTAAAATGTATAGATGTTTTTTTAGAATTGTGATAATATGGCAATAAGTGGTCAGACCATTATACCAATAAAGCAATACAAATCCATATTACGTTTGTATGATTTGCCACACTATATTTAATACATAGAAAGAGAGGGATACGAATGGATATTTTAGTCTGTATCAAGCAGGTTCCGGATACATCAAAAGTTGAAGTGGATCCGGTAACTGGTGTTTTAAAAAGAGATGGTGTAGATTCAAAAATGAACCCCTATGACTTGTATGCTTTGGAAACCGCACTGAAAATGAAAGAGCAGCAGGGCGGATTGGTTAAGGTGATCAGCATGGGACCGCCTCAGGCGAAAGAGGTTATTAAAGAAGCATATATGATGGGGGCAGACGACGGGGCCTTAATAACGGACAGAAAGTTCGCGGGAGCAGATGTACTTGCTACCTCTTACACCATTTCCCAGGGCGTGAGAAAAATGGGGGATTTTGATCTTATCTTATGTGGAAAGCAGACAACAGATGGTGATACCGCTCAGGTAGGGCCAGAGATGGGGGAATATCTTGGAATTCCGCATATTACCAACGTTTTAAAGATTGTAGAAATAAAAGAAAAATCAATCATAGTAGAAATGGATATGCCGGACACCATTGAAGTCGCCGAAATCCAGTTTCCATGTTTAATCACTGTGGAAAAAGATATTTTTCAGCCAAGGCTGCCATCTTACAAGAAAAAGTTAGAGGCAAAAGACAAGGAAATCAAAATCCTGACCATCAATGATTTTGAAGATAAAGATGAGATGAAATATGGGTTAAATGGTTCCCCCACACAGGTAGAGCGAATATTCCCTCCATCTGTCAACGATGACAGAGAGTTATGGACTGGAACCGGCAATAAACTCAGCTTACAGATGGCATCAAAACTGAAAGAGTTAAAATTCATATAAAGAAGGGCGGGGATTTTATGGGCAAGTTAATATGTAACCAGGAGAAAGTGAACGAGTCAAATATCGAAGAATTAATAAGAGTCTGTCCTTTTGGAGCAATTGAATACACGGACGGAAAAGTACAGGTAAATGCAGGCTGTAAGATGTGTAAGATATGTGTGAAAAAGGGTCCGGCAGGTGTCATGGAATTTGTTGAAACTGAGACAAAAAAAGTCGATAAGAGCCTGTGGAGAGGTATTGCCGTCTATGTTGATCATGTAGAAGGAACCATTCATCCGGTGACAATGGAGCTGATCGGAAAAGCCAGAGAGCTTGCCCTCGTTGTTGATTTTCCAGTGTATTGCGTTTTTATTGGTCACAATATAAAAAAGAAATCAGAAGAGCTGCTGCATTACGGTGTGGATGAAGTCTTTGTATACGATAACAAAGAATTAAAGGATTTCAGAATTGAAACTTATACAGCAGCCATGGAAGACTTTATAAATAAAGTAAAACCATCTTCCATACTGGTGGGTGCCACAACCACAGGAAGATCTCTCGCTCCCAGAGTAGCTACCAGGTTCAGAACCGGATTAACTGCTGACTGTACCATACTTGAAATGAAGGAAAACACAGATCTTGTTCAGATCAGACCGGCCTTCGGCGGCAATATTATGGCTCAGATTATATGTCCCAACACAAGACCACAGATGGCAACGGTAAGATATAAGATTATGAATGCACCGGAAAGACAGAGGGATCCAAAAGGAACAATAACGATATGTGATCTGGAACCGGAAAAATTAAAATCCCAGATAGAGGTTTTAAAGGTTACAAAGAAAAAAGTTGAAGAAAACATATCCGATGCAGAGGTGATCGTTGCAGTAGGCAGAGCCATAAAATCAGAAAAAGACATGGCTATGGTGCAGGATCTGGCAGATCTGCTCCATGCTCAGATTGCTGGAACAAGACCTCTTGTGGAGGCAGGGCTGATTCCGGCAAAGAAGCAGATTGGTCTTTCAGGGAGAACGGTGAAGCCAAAACTGATCATTGCCCTGGGAATATCGGGTGCCGTTCAGTTTGTGGCAGGAATGAATCACTCAGATCGTATTTTTGCTATCAATAAAGATGAAAACGCATCCATCTTTCATACAGCACATTATGGAATCGTAGGAGATATTTATGAAATCGTGCCCCAGCTTGTAAAAGAATTAAAGTGTACAGGAGCGTAGTTAACAATTTATACATAGAATGCGGGTCGATTTATTGATAGAAAATTACGAATCAAGGAGGGAATAAATGTGATGGATTATAAAAAAATTGATACCGGAGACGTGGAATATCTGGTGACTCTGCTAGGCAGGGACAGAGTATTTACCGATGATGAAATTAATGATGACTTCAGTCATGATGAAATGGGCGGAATAAGCCGGAAGCCAGATGTACTGGTGGATGTTCTTACAACAGAAGAAGTATCAAAGATCATGAAATATGCCTATAACCACAGAATTCCTGTTGTAGCCAGAGGCTCAGGCACGGGTTTAGTGGGAGCATCCGTTCCGGTTTACGGCGGAATTATGATCAATATGTCCAAGATGAACCGAATACTGGAAATAGATGAAGAAAATCTGACTCTCACTCTGGAACCGGGAGTCTTATTGATGGAAATCAGTGAATTTGTGGAAGAACATGATCTGTTTTATCCGCCAGATCCAGGTGAAAAATCGGCGACGATTGCCGGTAACATCAATACCAACGCAGGAGGCATGAGAGCGGTTAAGTATGGAGTTACCAGAGATTACGTGAGAGGACTGGAGGTTGTTCTTCCAAACGGGGAAATTCTTGAAATCGGTGGTAAGGTGGTAAAAAACTCCTCTGGCTATAGTATAAAAGACTTAATATGCGGGTCAGAAGGAACCCTTGGAATTGTAACAAAGGCCATTTTAAAACTGCTTCCGTTACCTAAAAAGGCGATATCCCTGTTAATTCCATTTCCCAGCCTGGATATGGCAATCAGTACGGTTCCCGAAATCGTGAAATCAAAAGCTGCTCCCACTGCCATAGAATTTATGCAGAGAGAAGTAATTCTGGCAGCTGAGGAATACTTAGGAAAGAAATTCCCTGACAATTCTTCCGATGCATATCTCTTACTGACATTTGACGGAAATACCAGGGAGGAAATCGAAAGGGCATATGAAAAAGTAGCGGATATCTGCCTGAAGGAAGGTGCCTGTGATGTATTTATTGTTGATACAGATGAGAGAAAGGACTCTGTCTGGTCTGCCAGAGGAGCATTTCTGGAAGCGGTGAAAGCATCAACAACAGATATGGATGAATGTGACGTTGTAGTTCCCAGAAATAAAGTTGCTGAATTTATTAAATATACCCACGAACTTCAAGACAGATTTCAGGTAAGAATCAGAAGTTTTGGTCATGCGGGAGATGGGAATCTGCATGTATACGTATTAAAGGATGAGCTTTCAGAGGAAGCCTGGAAGAAAAAACTTTCAGAAGTGTTTGAAGCCATGTATAGTAAATCAAGGGAGCTAAGCGGCCTGGTATCAGGAGAACATGGAATTGGTTTTGCAAAGAAAGCATATATGCTGGAACAATACAGTCAGGAATATGTAGAACTGATGAAAAATATAAAACTGGCATTTGATTCCAAAAATATTTTAAACCCTGGGAAGATTTTTCAGTAAATCAATCTGATAAAAAGATCGTGAGGGAATCTTATGGCCAAAATAAAAATACCATATTCAAATAGACTTTTAGAGGTTGAAATTCCAGATCATAATCTGGTTGGAATATTAGAATCAAAAGCCCATATTTATCACGCCAGTGGCAGTCAGGAGGAGATTGTAAACAGGGCTTTGGATCACCCAATCGGAAGTCCATCCTTAGAAGAACTGGTTCGGGGAAAGAAAAACATGGTGATTATAACCAGTGATCATACCAGACCGGTTCCAAGCAAAGTGACAATGCCAATCCTTCTTAAACGGATCAGGGCGGTAAATCCCCATATTGATATTAAGATCTTAATTGCTACCGGCTTTCACAGACCTGATACAACGGAAGAACTGATTCACAAGTTTGGGCAGGAAATAGCAGACAATGAAGTGATCATCAATCATTTGTCAGAAGATGAAAACAGCGTAGTGAGAGTAGGAACGCTGCCTTCCGGCGGAGAACTCTGGCTTAATAAGCTGGCAATGGAAACGGAGTTATTGATATCTGAAGGATTTATAGAACCTCATTTTTTTGCGGGATTTTCTGGAGGAAGAAAGAGTGTACTTCCAGGCGTGGCATCGGCGAGAACCGTAATGGCAAACCATTGCTCCGAATTTATAGCGAGCGAGTACGCCAGGACGGGAATCATTCATAACAATCCCATTCATAATGATATGCTTTATGCAGCCAGACAGGCAAAGCTTGCTTTTATACTGAATGTTGTGATTGACAGTGAAAAAAATATTATTAATGCCTTCGCAGGAGACAGCGAACTGGCACACGAAGAAGGCTGTAAATTTGTTATGAATCTGGCTTCCGTTAAGGCTGTAAAAGCTGATATTGCTATAACCTCCAATGGAGGATATCCTCTTGACCAGAATGTATATCAGTCTGTGAAAGGAATGACGGCAGCAGAAGCTGTGTGCAAAGAGGGCGGGGTTATTATTATGGTCTCGGCCTGTAATGATGGGCATGGAGGTAAATCCTTTTATGAAAACATGGCAAATGCAAAGAGTCCGGAAGAAGTACTTAACCGTGTGATGAAAACCGGAAGAAATGAAACAATACCGGATCAATGGGAGTTCCAGATTCTTGCACGAATACTTAAAAAGCATACAGTCATACTTGTTTCGGATCTATGTGATCCGGAAATGATTAAAAAAATGCATATGCAGCATGCTTATACATTTGAAGAAGCACTTAAGAGGGCTGTAGAAATAAAGGGGCCAGATGCGGACATAACAGTCATACCCGATGGGGTGGGAGTAGTAGTGAAATGAATCAGGGAAAGGAGTTCTCCAAAGAGAACTCCTTTCCTATTTGGCTTTCATGATCATTATGTATTTACGCTTAAAGGTCTATTTTATCATAATGATTGCTATTATCAAATAATTAATAAAAAGTTTATTTGCATTGGGAACGGATGTTCTATATACTGGTAGCATATAAAATCATTGGTATCTGATTTTATATTTTAGGTATATTATAGACAGATGGTCATTATAAAGAAACGAGAGGAGAGAATCATATGGCTGGATTATGCAATGAGAATCTTATATATAACAATTTAATCAATGGGCAGTGGACAGAATCTGCATCAGGAGATGTCATTACCATAACATCACCTGCGGATGGTTCTTTCGTGGGTAAGATACAGGCGATCAGTAAGGAAGAAGTAGATGAAATTGTCCGGTATTCCAAAGCCGGTCAATCCCAGTGGGCTACTGTACCCATATACGAAAAAGCTGCAATCCTTTATAAGGCTGCAGCGCTCCTGGAAGAACGGACAGAAGAAATATCGGATATCCTCATGATGGAGATCGCGAAAGATAAGAAGTCTTCCGTATCAGAAGTTAAACGAACTGTGGACTTTTTACGTTTTACTGCAGATGCAGGGAAAAGTCTGGAGGGAATCGCAGTGAGCGGTGAGAATTTTCCAGGCGGCTCACGCAATAAGATGTCCTATATAAAGAGAATTCCTCTTGGAACCGTATTAGCAATATCCCCATTTAACTACCCAATCAATTTATCGGCTTCCAAGATAGCGCCGGCATTAATGGGGGGGAACGCAGTTATATTGAAGCCGGCAACACAGGGCGCCATTAGTGCACTTCACCTTGTAAAGGCATTGCAGGATGCAGGACTTCCGGCAGGGGTGATACAGACAGTAACCGGTAAAGGAAGTGAGATCGGCGATTACATTGTAACCCACCAGGGAATTGATTTTATTAATTTTACAGGCAGCACGGAGGTGGGCAGGCATATATCCCAGATTTCCTGTATGACGCCCCTGCTTCTGGAACTTGGCGGCAAGGATGCGGCTCTTGTACTGGAAGATGCAGATTTGGAGTATGCGGCAGATAATATTGTGGAAGGCGCATTTTCCTATTCCGGACAGCGCTGTACAGCTGTAAAACGAATTATCACCACAGATAAAGTAGCAGACCAGTTAGTCACCATGCTGAAGTCAAGAATTGAAAAGTTATCTGTCGGAGATCCCAGAAAATCTGCGGTTGTTACGCCCCTGATTGATCAGAAGGCTGCGGATTTTGCTGTATTTTTAACTCAGGATGCCATAGATAAAGGGGCTGAACTGATTGTGGGTAATAAACGAGAGGGGAACCTGGTTTATCCCACCTTGTTAGATAAGGTGACAGTGGATATGGAGATCGCATGGAAAGAACCATTTTCGCCGATTCTGCCGATTATCCGGGTAAAGAATATGGATGAAGCAGTGGAAATTGCCAACCGTTCCGAGTATGGTTTACAATCTTCTGTATTTACAAAAGACATTAATAAAGCGTTTCTCATTGCTGAGAAATTAGAAGTGGGGACGGTTCAGATTAATAACAAGACAGAGCGGGGACCAGATCATTTTCCATTCCTGGGAGTAAAGGCTTCCGGTATGGGAACTCAGGGGGTAAGATATTCTATAGAAGCTATGACAAGACCAAAAGCCGTTACCATTAATGTCACACATTAAAAACCAAAAACTGCAGCCTGCCCGGTTTAAACGGGCAGGCTGCAGTTTTATGTCTGATTAAGAACCGGATCAGCTTTCATCGTTGGAAATGCTGTCGGCCTTGGTTGGATGTACGGTGCCCCATTCGTAGTGAGGAGGAGCATAAACAGAAGTCATTCTAAGGGGCTGGTTTCCAATATTAACAATATTATGCCAGATGCCTGCTGGAACAAATATGCTGTAATTGTCAAATATCAGATATTGAGAATCCATGGAAAGCTTTGAGGTTCCAAGCTGAACCAGACCCAGGCCTTCCTCCACTCTCAAAAACTGGTCAAGATCGGAATGGACTTCCAGTCCCACGGTCCCTTTCACTGGTATGTTCATCAGCGTGACCTGAAGATGGTCTCCGGTCCATAATGTAGTGCGAAAATTGTCATTTTGTCTGGCTGCTTTTTGCATGTCAATAATAAATGGATTTGGACCGAAATCAGAAGGAAATTCCGGCAGATTCGTCATTTCAGAATCGAATTCGGTTTTGTCATTTTCAAACATAGCATCATTCACCGATATAATCGTTTCTATTATTATATGAGCTGTAAAATATGAGTGATACCATTTTTGGTGATATTTGGAAAAAATATGACTTAATAAACGAACCTTTGTAATCAGACAAGTAAACCTTTTGACAAAATACGCCATTATATGATATTGTTGTATAATACAAAAGGTAATAATCATTATTAATTACAGGAGGCTTTATTCTATGGCGGGTACAAAAGTTGTTATAGTTGATGATTCTCCCTTCTCTATCGCGTTTATCAAAGGAATTCTTGTTAGAAACGGTCTTGAAGTAGTTGGAGAAGCAGGGACACTGGAAGAAGTAAAACAGGTGATACAGGAAACAAAGCCTCAGCTTGTGACGATGGACATGACACTGCCTGGAACCGATGGATTGGAGTGCACCCGTGCAATTCATGAAATTGACAGAAACATTAAAGTTATTGTTATCAGTTCCATGATGGATGATGAAATTGTGAAAGAAGCAAAAGAAAACAAGGTTTCAGCTTATGTACAGAAACCTATTGATGAAGAGGAGCTGATGACTGCGGTAAACCGTGTTATGTCATCGGAAGAGCTGTTTCGCTTTTTATCAAGTGAGTATATTAAGATTTTTAAAGAAGCACTTCTTGACGGAACAAACAAACTTACAAAATCGCTGATCCAGTATAAGGATGAACATGTCTGCAGACAGGAATTCCAGTCAGAAGGTCTGGCAGTAATCGTAGGTATCATCGGTAAGTTTTCCGGAAGAATGCTGATTGATGTTAAGATGGAGACAGCTTATAAGCTGACAGCTTCCATAATGAAAAGAGAGGCTACTGGCATTGATGAAGTGCTTGCAGTACTTGGAGAGTTTACCAACATTGTATCTGGAAACGCCTGCTCTATCATAAACAGAATGAATAAGGCCTATGGACTCCGTGTGGCACCACCTACAATTATGCATGGGGAAAGTGTTCATATTACTGCTCCTGGGTATACAACAACAAACATACTGGCAGATTCCGATTTTGGGGAAATTTTATTAAATATAGGTTTTCAAAGGGGTGATGATCAGTGGATGTAAAATACATAAATCCTTTTATTGAAGCATTTCTTTCTGTTATGCCGCAGCTGGGATTTGAAAAAGTTGAGAAAACCAATTTAAGCCTGAAAGATTGCAATCTGACTTATACAGGAGTCATTATGACAGTTGGTATTGTAGGCGAGATAAAAGGAAATGTTGTCTATTATCTGGATCTGGAAAGTGCAAAAAAAGTTGCATCTACGATGATGATGGGTATGCCAGTGGATGATTTTAATGAAATGGCACAGAGTGCAATTTCAGAATTAGCCAATATGCTTACAGCCAATGCTGCTACATTTTTTTCCAACATTGGAATTACGGTAGATATCTCAACTCCTACGCTGCTTTATGGTGATCAGGTTTCTGTGAAGATGAATTCCAATCAGATTCTTTGCATTCAGCTGCTGGCAGATGATATTCCAATTGATATTAATATTGCATTTTCATAAAACAATTAATAAGACCTGTGAACGAGGAAAAATCCGGATTCACAGGTCTTTTTCTATCAGGTAAAGGTAGAGATCTGTTCAAAAAAATGATACATGTCTATTCTGCCATATCCCCATATGTTATTTGGATAGAAGTAAGCGTTATCACGTTTTGCGCAGCGTATGATCATACGGTTTGCCTTCACCCCGGTGATCGGAGTATGGTTCCCTCTGACAAATCCCCATTCCATTATCATTGCAGCAGCACCAGCGGCGTGAGCAGCAGCAGCGCCGGTGCCAGTAAGCGTACCGTACCGGTTTTCCGGCAGAGCGCAGGGAATCTTAAAACCAGGAGCAGAAACATCTGGAACAATCTCACCAAACCGGGAAAATCCTCTGCCGGATTCTTCCAGAAAACAGTTGTCAAGCTGATTATAAGCCGCTACTGTCAGGGGAACACGTGCATCACCTGGGGCTGTAATGGTTGTATTTGGATCTGATTGATAAAAGCAGGTATCAGCAGTAATAAGGTTTCCCGAGGGGAGCCAGCAATGAAAGGAAAAGGGCTCATTTCCTTCGCTTTTAACCCTGCAGTGCCAGATGCCGGGTAAGGGATTATTGAAACGTACCAGAATCATCTGATCTCCTGTAGAGCCTTCCAGAATAATATTATTGATTAGGACAGAACTCTGTCCCTGCGACAGACTGAAGGTCTGACAGGTATTAATGGAAGTATAGTGACTGCTCACTATTTCACAATCCGGAGAGTAAAGTTCAAGGGTGATTCGCCCAGCTGGAAATGGCCAGATTTCCATGGAGAACATTCGGTCCTCTGTCCCTACTTTTAAATCAAAGCTGCTGTAAAAGGGCGGTGTATGAGAATAACAATAATAATGCCGCTTAAGGGCCGCTTCGTTGCCTGCTGCAATGACAGTACCAATACGGGGCTGTCTGGTCAGCTGATCTAAATAAGAACTAAGGGGACCACGGCCATCATGTCCCCCCTGGCTGCTGCCCATGCAGATGCAAAGAATCAGAGGCCGGTTTAACTGTTCCGCCACACCCAGAAGATATTGGATACCAAGCATGATATCAGATTCCTGATAACACAGGGAATTTTTCGGGATAAAATAAATCTGCTTTAAATTATCTTTTGCTTCCTTTAATTTTACAACAGCCAGCTTACTCTGTGGAACAATTCCCGTAAAAGAATTTACTCCATTATGGCTTCCTGATATGATACTGGAAATGGCAGTTCCGTGTCCAATCGTATCTACTTCAGGGACAATATTTAATGGAATAGGAGATTTTAAAGCAGTATTAATATGGTTCTTTGTATATTCGGAGCCAAACGCGAAACCGGAAGGAGGCTTGCCGGTCTGATCAGTCTGGTCCCAGATTGATAGTATTCGGGTTGTTCCATCGTGATTTTGAAAAGCAGGGTGGGAATAATCAATGCCTGTGTCTATGATACCAATTACAATTCCAAGCCCCATATAATTGGAAAGAAGCTGGTCAGCAAGTGGGGCACTGTCGGGAGGATCCGTGGATATGGTGGAAGTCAGTGTAAAAATGGAAGGAAAATTTTCGTATGGATGTAAGCCTAAATCGCAGGCCTGCCTATTTTTTTTTGCCAGATGAAGCAGAGAATAATCACTGTTTAATTTTGTGACATTTTCTGAAAAGTCATTAGAAGGGATCAGGGTGTTGCTGATGATAAAGTCATAATAATCATTATCCAGTATTTTGTTCATGACAAGCCTGCCTTTCTATCCAGTATATAACCATTTTATGCCAATGGAGGAACCAAAGACCAAACAAATGGCGGAATGCAGGAAAAAACAGAATTATGGAGATAAAATTGCATTGACAATTAGTCAGTACTGAGTATAATACTAATTATAAATAGTCAGTACTGACTAAAAAAGGAGCTAATTTATATGATACCATTGTATATACTTGGAATATTACTGCGTTTTGGACCGCAGCACGGCTACCAGATTAAGAAAATTATGGAAGAGCAGCTGGAGGATTTTACTAAGATCAAGTTACCGAATGTGTATTACCATCTTGAGAAGATGGAAGCTTCCGGTATTTTAACAGCCATCAGAGATAAGCAGAGTGCCAGACCTGAAAAAACGGTTTACTTTGTGGGCGAGAGTGGGGCAGAAAAATTTAAGGAGTTGCTAAGGCAGACTCTGGATATGAATTACCGTCCGGTTTTTGAAGCTGACGCTGCGTTTTATTTTTCTGAATACCTGACTGCATCTGACTTTTTACAGAGTCTGACTCTTCATATCAGTAAATTGAAACAAGTAATGATGGGAATAGAAGATCACAGAACAGAGATGGAAAAAGTAATACCGGAGGAAATGAAGATTTATGCTGATATAATATTTAATCACCATCTGATGCATTACAAGGCAGAGCTAAGCTGGGCTGAAGAATCCATAGATGCAATCCGGAAGAAAGGAGCAGGTTATGACAGCAGCAAGAATAATTGAAACCAATGAGGGAATCCAGAGTGAAGTGACAGCAGAGATATTCGATGAGTTTGCAAGGGGGATGAGGGATAAGGGCTGGAATGGAGTGTCAGAGATGATAGCTTCCGGAATAAATGGGGGAGATATACTGGAAATAGGTCCCGGTCCCGGTTACGTAGGTCTGGAACTGGCGAAACAGGTAAATCCCAGAACATTTACTGGTTGTGAGATCAGCCCAGCTATGATCCGTATTGCAGAGAAAAATGCCAGGGAATATGGTATTTCAGCTGGTTATGTACAGGGCAATGGAATGAATATGCCATTTGAGGATGCAGTATTTGATGGCGTAGTATCCAATGGATCCCTCCATGAGTGGGAAAATCCGGTTCAGGTTTTTGACGAGATTTACCGGGTTCTGCGTATGGGTGGAAGATATTGCATCACAGATTTGAGACGGGATATCGGTTTTTTAAAAAAATATATGATATATTTCAGTACGAAGCCAAAAGAATTAAGACCTGGATTTCTTTCCTCCCTGTATGCCTCTTATACCCGGGAAGAGATGCAGAAACTTCTTGACAGCAGCAAGCTTAAAGGTGGAGTAGTAATAAAGGATTTTATGGGTTTACGTATAACCGGCGAGAAGCGCTAGCCGGTTTCGTTTGGATCATATAATTATTTTTACAATAAAAATGTTGACAAGAGATAAAAAAAAGATTATATTGAGTATACGCTCAATGAGTTGGTGGTCATTAATATGAAATCAAAAAGACAGCTACAAAAAGAAAGTACCAGGCAGAAAATTATTGATACGGCTTACCGGATCTATGCAACGGAAGGTTTCTCCGCTTCAACAGCAAGAATTGCCAATGAGGCCGGAGTCTCACATGGAACTGTTTTCGCCCATTTTAAGTCTCTGAATGAATTGCTGGAGTGCATCATTGGTGAGTTTCAGATCAGCCTTGCTGCTGAATTTCACGATATGGGAGAATCCAGTGCCAGTGTCAGTGACTTTCTGGATGCACATTTAAAGGTTCTCATTGCTCATGAGGAGTTTTATCTGCGTCTGATTACGGAGAGAAGCCTTTTGCCAGAAGAGGTACAGTATGTGTATGCGGATAATCAATCCACAATCGCCCATCATTTCAATCTCCTGTTATCAAGGGAAATTAAGAATGGAATTGTAAAAGAGGTTCCTGTCCATATGCTTTTTAATACCTGGCTTGGCATGATCCATTATTATTTATGGAATAAGGATTTCTTTTCTCCGGATGAACCGGTTTTAGCCCGCTATGCAGGAGACTTGAAGCACACATTTATAAGTCTGATTACGAAGTAGAAAAGGAGAGCAATATGAAGGTATGTATCGCCTGCGGTATGCCTATGGAAAAGAAATCGGATTTTCCACAGGGCGACGAGCAGAAAGAATACTGTGTTTATTGTGCCAGACCCGACGGAACCATGCGGTCTTTTGAAGAGGCAAAAGCTGGTATGACAAAGTTTATTATGGAATCACAGGGGTTTGATGAGTCAGCAGCAGAAAAAATTGCAGTGAGCAGTATGAAGAAGCTGCCCGCCTGGAAGGATGAGTTTTCTAAAGAATAAACAGAGTTATACAGAAAGAGAGGAGTAAAAGTATGCAGGTAAGCAATGCATTTTCAGTATTTGCACAGGAGGTACCGGAGGTTCAGACTCCATGGATGGAGATGATCCACAAGCTGGATTCGGTGAGCAGTCTCGATAAAAAAACAGAGGAACTTGCATATATAGCCGTTATGGCTGTTATGCGGCTGGAGAGTGGTTTGCCTTTCCACGTTCAGATGGCAAAAGCCCATGGAGCCACAAGAGAGGAAATAATCAGCAGCATTCTGGTGGGACTGCCTGCAGCGGGTAATGTAGTAATTCAGGCGCTGCCCGTTGCACTGGAAGCGTATGATAAGGAATAAAGGTTAGAAAAGAGAAGGGAGAAAGCCATGTTTTCGGCTTTCTCCCTTTTGCTTATTCCAGTGTAAGATCTACACGATATTCTGTTTTTCCAGCCTGGAATGGGATCTCATTCCCCTCAATGGCAGAACCATCTACCAGGAAGGAAGAAATTTTATTGCCTGTTTCCCCTTTTCTAGCTACATGAATGTGATAGGCAGCGCCCCTGAATTTACGGACAGCAGAAAATTCTTCGATTGAATCCGGAAGACAAGGGTTAACAATCAGCCCATGGAAGCCGGGACGTATTCCCAGGATGTGCTGGGAGATACAGACAAAGGTCCAGGCAGCTGTACCAGTCAGCCAGCTGTTCTTTGCTTCACCGAAATTAGCAGCATCCTTACCGGCAATCATCTGAGAATAGCAGTAAGGCTCTGTTTTATGGATCTCACTGATTTCTTCAGTATAGGCAGGAGCTGTTTTCCGGTATACTTCAAATGCACGGTTTCCTCTGCCAATCATGGTTTCTGCAATGGAAATCCACGGGTTATTATGGCAGAATATGCCGGCATTTTCTTTATATCCTGGCGGATAGGAAGAAATTTCACCCAGCTCCTTATGGTAAGTCTGGTATGCCGGCTGATGCAGAACGATTCCATAGGTGGTATCAAGTCTTTCCTGCACACTGTCAAGAGCTTTCTCTGCCAGTCCTTCTTCAATTCCGATACCGCCCATTACGCAGAATCCCTGAGGTTCAATAAAGATCTGTCCCTCTCTGCACTCTTTAGAACCGACTTTATTGCCAGCAGCATCGTAGGCTCTCAGGAACCATTCTCCATCCCAACCGGATTTAAGGACTGCGTCATAAACCGCTTTTACAGAAGTCTCTGCTTCAATGGCTTCTTCTTCCAATCCCGTCATACGGCAGATTTCTGCGTATTCTTTACCATACTTTACATACATTCCTGCAATCATCAGAGATTCCGCAACTGGTCCTTCTGATGGTCCGGTTGTCTGAAATGATTCCCCTGGCTCTGTTGAAAAGCAGTTTAAATTCAGACAGTCATTCCAGTCGGCACGGCCGATCAGAGGAAGTCCATGAGGTCCTAAATGGGATTTTGTAAATCCGAAGGAACGTCTTAAATGTTCCATTAAAGTCTGGCTCCTGTCAGCGTCATTATCGAAAGGAACATTTTCTTTCAGAATATCCCAGTCGCCGGTTTCCCGTATGTATGCACTGACACCTGCAATAAGCCAGAGAGGATCGTCATTAAAACCGCTTCCAATGTCCATGTTTCCTCTTTTAGTAAGAGGCTGATACTGATGATAAGCACTTCCGTCTTCAAACTGGGTAGAGGCAATATCGATGATCCGCTCTCTGGCCCGTTCCGGTATCATGTGCACGAAACCCAGTAAATCCTGGCAGGAATCCCGAAATCCCATACCTCTTCCTGTTCCGGACTCGTAATAGGAGGCAGAACGGGACATGTTAAAGGTAACCATACATTGATACTGATTCCAGATGTTAACCATGCGGGCTGTTTTTTCCTCTTTCAGCGTTACGCTGTAGGTGGATAGAAGATCTGTCCAATATTGTTTCAGCTTTTCCAGCGCAGCCTCAATATCAGCAGCAGTGCGGTATTTTTTCAGCACAGCATCAGATGGTGCTTTGTTAATAACATCCGGCGCACTCCATTTTAAGTCTGGTTCATTCTCGGCATAACCAAGAACAAAAACAAAGGTTTTTTCCTCTCCGGGCTCTAAATGAAGTGTGATCCGGTGAGAACCGATGGGAGACCAGCCGCTTGCCATGGAATTGCCGGAAGCATTTCTTTCCACCATAGCAGGGTTCTGGTTGGAGCCATAGACACCTACAAATGTATTCCGGTCAGTATCAAATCCCTGAATCTGTGAATTGACGGAATAATAGGCATAATGATTTCTTCTTTCTCTGTATTCTGTTTTATGGTAAATAACAGAACCTTCCACCTCAACTTCACCGGTACTGAAATTCCTCTGAAAATTGGTCATATCATCCATGGCATTCCACAGACAAAATTCCACATAAGAATACAGGGTAAAATCTTTGGAAACGGTGCTTTCATTCTTTAGTGTTACCTGGTTGATCTCACAGGAGTCTCCCAGTGGTACAAAGGATGTCACATTGGCTTTTAAACCATTCTTCTTTCCAGTGAAACGGGTCACTCCAAGTCCATGACGGCATTCATAAAAATCCAACGGAGTCTTTGCAGGCTGCCAGCCCGGATTCCAAATAGTGCCGTTTTCATTAATGTAGTAGTAGTGTCCGTTGCTGTCCAGAGGAACATTATTGTAACGGTACCTTGTGAGCCGGAGCATCTTGGCATCTTTATAGAAGCTGTATCCCCCTCCGGTATTGGAAACCAGCGAAAAGAAATTCTCGCTTCCCAGATAGTTGATCCACGGCAGAGGAGTATCTGGGGAAGTAATTACATATTCTTTGTCCTGGTCATTAAAATATCCATATTTCATAGTTGAATAACTCCTTCCTGTTGGATGACCCAAATCCCTAAAAACGACATTTTTCGAAAACGATTAAGAAAGATATTAGGGAGTTATACGGTCATAATAACGCGGGTTGAGAAAAAAAACAAGAGGAATCTTTGAAATTATAAGAGAAAAAATATATCAGTCTTTTTATTAATGTAAATATGCACAAAAACAATGATTAAAAACTATTTAAACTAGACAAAAAAGAAAAAACATATTGATTTTTGACAAAGAAAGGGGTATAGTGAAAATACGAAAACGATTAAGTTAAAAGGATGAGACATATGATTTCTATGAAAGAACTGGCACAGCACTGCGGGGTTTCCGTTGCCACAGTGAGCAAGGCGCTTAATGATCAGAGCGACATCGGGGAGAGTACTAAAATAAGAGTTAAGCAGGCAGCGGAAAAGCTGGGGTATTTTCCCAATGCTGCAGCAAGGTCCTTAAAGACAAACAGAAGCTATAACATAGGGGTTCTGTTCGTTGATGAGGCTAACAGCGGTCTGACCCATGAATATTTTGCCGCGGTTCTTGAAGGGTTTAAGGTAGAGGCGGAAAAGCAGGGTTATGATATTACGTTTATTAATGGGCAGATAGGAAAAAAGAAAGTTTCCTATTATGAACACTGCAAATACAGAAATGTGGACGGAGTGGTGATTGCCTGTGTTAAATTTGACAACCCTGAAGTGGTTGAACTGTTGAACGGGGATATTCCTGTTGTAACAATCGATCACATCAATGAAAACTGTTCTTCTGTATTGTCCGATAACGTAAAAGGCATTGAAAGCCTGATGGAATATGTTTATGAAAAAGGACATAGAAAGATTGCTTACATACACGGACAGGCGAGCACTACCGTTACAAAAGCCAGACTCACCAGCTTCTATCGATTTCTTGAAAGCCGGGAACTTTCAGTACCAGATGATTATGTATTGGAAGCAGACTATCTGGATGTCAGCCAGGCTATGGCATGTACCAGTGAGTTATTAGACAGAAAAGATCCACCAACCTGTATTTTATATCCGGATGATACCGCACTGATCGGCGGTCTTAATGAAATCCGGAGAAGAAATTTAAGGGTTCCAGATGATATTTCAATTGCCGGATATGACGGCAGCAGATTATCACAGATATTAAACCCAAGGCTTACTACCATTCGCCAGGCTACATCAGCAATTGGTATGCAGGCCGCTAAAAAACTGATAAGCACGATCGATAAACCTAAGACGACTTTCACGGAACAGATTATTGTGGAAGGCGAACTGATTACAGGGGAATCGGTTGGTAATGCTAATATTTCATGATAGTAATATCAGAAAAGGAGAGGGAAATATGAAGAAGAAAGTTGTAAGCGGATTATTATGCGCGGTGATGGCAGCTTCACTGGTTGCCGGATGCTCCTCAAAGAGCGCACCGAGCGAAAGCGGAAGCACAGCTGCAGACACGACGACTGCCAAGGAAACTGAGGCAAAGACGGAGACGCAGAAAGAAGCTGGTGGTGAAGGAGGAAAAGTGATTAATATTTATGTCTGGAACGATGAATTCAAAGCCAGATATGAAGATTATTATGCTTCCAAGCTTCCGGCAGGTTATAAGGTTAATTTTGTGACAACTCCCAGTGAGAACAACGCCTATCAGAATGCTCTTGATGAAGCACTGTTAAATCAGAATGACGCAAAGCCTGATGATAAAGTGGATATGTTCCTGGTTGAAGCAGATTACATTCTGAAGTATGTAAATTCCGATTACACCATGGATTTAAAGGATGTAGGTGTTACGGAACAGGATATGTCAAAGCAGTATGACTATACCAAAGTAATCGCTAAGGATTCCAAGGGAGCACAAAAAGGTATTTCATGGCAGGGCTGCCCAGGACTTTATATCTATCGCCGCTCCATTGCCAAGGCAGTACTTGGAACCGATGATCCTGCAGAAGTTCAAAAAGCTATTAATGACTGGGACTCTTTTGACAAAACTGCTGCCAAGATGAAAGACAAAGGTTATTACATGCTTTCCGGTTTTGATGATTCCTATCGTACTTTCTCTAACAATGTAGCTGCTCCATGGGTAAATGGAAAGAAGATCGCTATCGATCCAAACCTTGAAAAATGGGTTGATCAGACAAAGAAATACACAGACAGCGGTTACAATCAGAAAACCACACTGTGGGCAGCTGAATGGGCTTCCGGACAGGGTCCTGAAGGAAAAGTATTTGGTTATTTCATGCCTGCATGGGGCGTAGACTTCGTTCTTGCTAAAAACTCTCTTGCAAAAGCAGAAGCAGACGGAGGAAAGCAGGAAGTAGGAAATGGTGTTTATGGTGACTGGGCTGCAACCATTGGACCAGAATCCTATAACTGGGGCGGAACCTGGCTGTGTGCAGCAAATGGTACCGATAACGCTGATATCGTAGCAGATATCATGAAGACAATCTGCTGTGATGATGCAACCATGAAGAAAATTGTAGAAGAGAAGAATGACTTTGTTAATAACAAGACAGTTATGGAAGCTCTTGCAAAGGGCGATTACAAGTCAGCTTTCCTTGGCGGACAGAATCCTCTTCAGATGTACTGCGACGCTGCAGAGAAGATCGATATGAGCAAGATTTCTCCTTATGATCAGGGTCTGAATGAAAGCTTCCAGAATGCGATGCATGATTATTTTAATGGTACTGTAGACAAAGATACAGCACTTAAGAATTTCTACACTTCAGCACAAGAGAAATATCCGGAATTAGAAACACAGTAGCAGCAAAATACAGGGCGGGATTTTCCCGCCCTGTATGAAAACAGGAGGCTCCATCATGGTAAGAGAAAAAAAGGCAAAAGCCAGAAAGAAAGTCAGCTATTCAAAATGGGGATATATTTTTTTAATACCTTTCTTTGCTACATATTTAGTATTTTCCTTTATCCCCCTGGTAACTACGTTTTATAACAGCATGTTTGAAAATTACCGTTCAGGGTTAACCCAGATCGGACCTAATTTTGTGGGATTTGAAAATTATATTTCTATTTTCCAGAGTGATCTCCTGAAATACCTGGGCAATACGGTGATTCTCTGGATAATTGGTTTTATTCCTCAGATTTTCTTTTCCCTGATTCTGGCGGTTTGGTTTGCTGATTTCAGAATGAAGCTAAGAGGAAGTACTTTTTTCAAAACAATTATTTATCTTCCTAATGTAATTATGGCAGCGTCTTTTGCCATGCTGTTTTTTGCCCTGTTTTCAGATGACGGTCCAATGAACAATCTTTTGATAAGAATGGGGCTGATCGACAGTCCGATCCGTTATCTCACCACAGTATGGGGAACCAGGGGACTGGTCGGTTTTATGAATTTTATGATGTGGTTTGGCAATACGACCATCCTTTTGATGGCGGCTATTTTAGGAGTAGATTCTGCTTTGTTTGAAGCTGCGGCCATTGATGGGGCGAAATCTCTTCAGATATTTACCAAAATTACCATGCCTACGATTAAACCCATATTTATTTATGTGCTGATTACCTCACTCATCGGCGGATTGCAGATGTTTGATGTACCCCAGGTACTTACCAATGGAAAAGGTACACCTGACCGAACCAGCATGACGTTAATTATGTTTCTTAATAATCATTTATACAGCAAAAACTACGGTATGGCAGGGGCTTTATCTGTAATACTCTTCATTATGACAGCAGCACTCAGTCTCGTAGTATTTTTCATACTTACCGGTTCCGGTAAAGAGAAAGGAGGATCAAGATAATGGGAAAAGTAAAGAGTTTAAAAAAAGCAGCAGCCTATATCGTATTGACACTCTTATCGTTTCTGTGCCTTTTTTTCTTTTATTGCCTGATCATCAATGCGACCAGATCCCATCCGGAAATAGCGAAAGGATTCTCATTTTTACCGGGAAAATCATTTGGTCCTAACTTATATAACGTACTGCACAACAAAAATCTGCCAGTAGTAAGTGGAATCATAAACAGTTTATTTATTGCCAGTGCTTCTGCAGCTCTTTCGGTATACGTATCAGCACTGACTGCATATGCAATTCATGCCTATGAATTTAAGTTCAGAAATGCGGTTTATCTATTTATCATCCTGATTATGATGATTCCCACACAGGTAACAACCCTTGGATTTTTAAGCCTGATTGGTAAAATGGGTCTTATGGACAGTTTTGTTCCTCTGATACTTCCATCTATGGCTGCACCTGTCGTATTTTATTTTATGGTTTCTTATTTCCAGAGTAATTTACCATTAGAAATTGTGGAATCAGCCAGAATCGACGGATCCAATGAATTTTTCACCTTTAATTATATTGTAATTCCCATTGTAAAGCCTGCTTTGGCTGTACAGGGTATCTTTGCATTCGTGGCTTCCTGGAACAATTATTTTGTTCCTTCCCTTGTACTTAAATCAAATACGAAAAAAACACTACCAATTCTGATTGCCCAGCTGCGAAGTGCAGATTTCTTAAAATTTGACATGGGGCAGGTTTATATGCTGATTACCATTGCCATTGTTCCGGTTGCAATCATCTATCTGTGCCTGTCAAAATTCATCATTGGCGGTGTGACTGCAGGAAGTGTGAAAGGATAGATACGATGGACTGGAAAAAAGACTTTATATGGGGAACCGCAACTTCATCCTATCAGATAGAGGGGGCAGCTTTTGAGGATGGAAAAGGGCTGTCTGTATGGGATGTCTTTGTAAGAGAGAAGGGCAGAATTTTTGAAGGACATACAGGAGACGTGGCATGTGATCATTACCACCGGATGAAAGAGGATGTAGCCCTGCTTGCAGAACTTGGAGTGGGGGCTTACCGCTTTTCCGTTTCCTGGCCAAGAATTATGCCTCATGGTACCGGAAGTGTCAATGAAAAGGGTCTTAAATTCTATTCAGATCTGATTGATGAACTGTTAAAGCATCATATTACTCCATATGTGACCTTGTTTCATTGGGATTATCCCAATGAACTGGAGATGCAGGGCGGATGGTTAAATCCCAGCAGCCCTGATTGGTTTGCCGAATATACAGCAGTTGTAGCAAAAGCATTTGGAGACCGGGTAAAGCATTACTTCACATTTAACGAGCCGCAGATATTTACTTGGCTTGGATATGACAGATGTACCCATGCTCCTGGAATCAGATATCCGGTCGGCAGAATCCTTGCCATGTGCCGGAATATTGCTTTGGCACATGGGAAATCTGTGCAGAAATTACGGGAGCTGGTACCAGATTGCCGGGTAGGATATGCACCTACCTGTGGCAATGCTTACTGGCCTGTGGAAGAAACTGAATTGCTTGCTGCAAAAGCAAAGGAGCTGCAGGATTCCATAGGAGCGGAAGACTGGATTCATTCTTCCGCATTCTGGAATGAACTGTTTATAAAAGGAAGATTTCACCGTCAATGCCCTCAATTATTCGGGGAAAACTTACCAGAATTGTCCGAAGGGGACCGGCTGCTAATCAGCCAGCCTCTTGATTTTTGTGGGATGAATCTCTATCAGGGAACCTCTGTTTGTTTATCCGACGCAGGTGAGTTAATTCTGGGTAAACTTCCTGCCGGGCATGGCAAGACCGGAATGGGCTGGCCCATTACTCCGAAAGCCATGTACTGGGCAGTAAAGAATTTTTACGATACTTACCAATTGCCTTTGTTTATTACAGAGAATGGTATGTCAGCCCTGGATGTAATATCCTTAGATGGCGGTGTTCACGATCCATGCAGAATTGATTACCTGGCGCGCCATCTGTCTGAACTGAAGCGCGCAGTATCAGACGGGGCGAAGGTGGAAGGGTACTTCTTGTGGAGCTTTCTGGATAATTTTGAATGGGAAAAGGGTTATGATGACCGGTTTGGAATTGTTTATGTAGATTATGAGACCCAGAAAAGAGTACCCAAGGACAGCTTTTACTGGTACCAGAATATAATCAAGTCATAATGCTATTGAAAAAGGACCATTGCTCCATATGTGTAAATCACTTATGGAGCAATGGTCCTTTTTTATCACCCCAGTGGGGTGGTCTGTCCGGTTATCTCGTCATATTGAAAGCCTACGCTGTTGTCGTTGCAATCACATAAATAGGTAGCAACATAGGATAGCGTATTGTCCGGCAGCCGTTTGTAAGTCCGCACGGTATAGTAGTTCTTTCCTTCGATTTTAGTTATTCCCGGAGAAGCTATAAACTGATAGGAATCCGCACTCTCTGTTAGCTTTAATTTTTCCTGTC
The DNA here is from genome assembly GCA_009712635.1 of Hungatella sp. Lineage (GTDB taxonomy): Bacteria > Bacillota > Clostridia > Lachnospirales > Lachnospiraceae > Lacrimispora. Next base: position 95,220 of record WASS01000020.1, read on the forward strand.
CCTGGGAACGAACGGTGTTCTCTGCTATTTCAATGGAAGTTTCTGACTTAGGCTGCTTCTGGATATCGGAAATTACTTTTTTCTGCTCATTCCACTGGCTTTTGAAAAAATCGTTCCAGGATTCGCTGCCTCTGTCTGCTGTTACAGTCACACTGTCGCCTGCAGTTTCCAGCGTGATGGAAAGGTAGGTCTTAGAGTCAGTAGAAGGACCGGCCAGCCTGTAACATTCTCCATTCTCGCTTTTAGTTTCACTTTCCGTGCTTTCTGCCGTTGTGTTTTCCGTGGTCACATCGATAAAACTTTTCTTTGTTTCCAGGTAATCCTTATAGGTTTTTAGATCTGCTGAAGCATTCTCCAGATGTACATATTTGTATGTATCTTTTGCTTCATCAGATGCGGCTGTATCACCTTCGGAAGCTGCCTTACCTTCTGCCTCTGTACCAGACTTTGCTGCACCGTCGGAATCCTTCTTTTCAGCGTCTGATTTTTTGGTTTCCTCTTCGCTTTCAGGAACAGGTGCTGGTTCTTCGTAGGTACGTTCACCTACAATTGTAGTGAAAGAGGAGATGTCCTCATCTTTTGAAAAATAATATTCCGGTGCTTTGGCCACCTTTTCTTTTACCGTATTCTTATTTTTCATGGATAATAAAATTATGGCTTGTGCGGCGCCGATAATAACTATGAACAGGGCCGCTACCAATAGGACAACGACTCGTTTGTTTTTCGGCAATAAAGATTTTTTACCAGTTTTTGCAGGCTTTTCTTTCTTTACTCTTGCAGCTTTTGCTTTTTTAAGTTTTGTTTTTGGTTCTTTTTCTTTCGTTTTCTTTGTAGGCATAATGATCGTCCTTATGTAATATTTAATGCAAAAGATTAGATACAGTTACAAAATCCAACTAACCATATATCGGTCAGTACTTGTTGAAACATAAGGATTGTCTTATATTTATCACACAATTATACAATTAGAAGATTTTTGCAGTTCCCATTATAATTTTATCCACGAATTCTGCAACTTCTTCTTTGGGCTGCTGCATATCGGTATTGAGCCACTGTTTAAAAACACCGGTAAGTCCGTAAGTTATGAATTCCAGAAAATAGTTTAAAGTTACATCCTTTGCGCTGGGGTATTGCTCTTTAATGATGGCAGTTCCGTTTTTTAAAATAAGAGTATGGAAGCGATTAACAAAATCATTGGATGAACTGTTCTCAAAAAGGATTTTACATATCTTTTTGTTTTCTTCAATATATTGTATGATGGGAATTGTTACTGGCATGAGAGAAGCCTTATTAAAAGCCTCCCGATAGCCGTTTACCATATTTTGAAAGTCTCTTAATACTTCCGTTTCCATTTCCTGCAGAAGACTGTAAGTATCCGCGTAATGGAGATAAAAGGTACCGCGGTTTAAATCTGCCAGCTCGGTAATATCCTTTACGGATATATTTTTAAAATCCTTTCTCTCCATAAGCTCAAGAAGACTTTCTTTTAATAATCTTTGAGTTTTTCGTATGCGTCGATCCTGCTTTTGCATGTCCATACAATTCCTCCCCCTACGCTTTGACGCGCCCTCTGGTTTTAATTGACAATATTCTAAATGGTGTTGAGTATTATGCTGGAAAATATTCAGTGATTATTAATAGATGTATCAAAATAGATTGATTATTGAATGTTATGTACACTGGTATTATAATATACACATGTTTAAAAGTCAATAAAGTATCCATTAGTAGATTAATGATTATAAATGGAGGGGGATATGGAAAAGAACAGAAGTTTTTTTGACAAATTTGTACATTTTGTTGTATTTAAAGGAAAATTGATTGAGAGCGTCTTCTTTGTAGGGACCATTATCTGTGCAGCATGCTTTCCTTTCGTAAAAGTCAACTATGATTTAAGCAAGTATCTGCCGCAGTTTGCCCAGACAAAACAGGCTTTGGATGTGATGGAGGATGAGTTCGGATATCCTGGCATGGCCCGGATTATGGTAAAGAACGTAAGCCTTCAGGAAGCGAAGCAGATCAGGAGTAAAATCTCTGATCTGGAGGGTGTGGATGTGGTAATAGGACCTGATCTTACAACAGATGTATATATGGGAGCTTCCTTTGCAAATGAGGGGTTGACGGATATGACTTCACTTGATTCATTTTCCATGAATAATTATTACCGTGATGGAAATGCACTGATGGATGTGATTTTTAAAAAAGGAGACGACAATCCGCTCACCCGTTCCGGTATAGAGGATATATACCGGATTGTTGGAAAGGATCGGGGGTGTTTTGCCGGAAGTGCAATATCAAGTAAAGAGAGAGAAGAATCGATTACACATGAGATTACCATAGCCATTGGTATGGCACTGGTTATTATCTGGCTGATACTGGCACTTACGACTACATCATGGATGGAGCCATTTTTATTTATTTTGATTATGATAATTGCAATTATACTGAATATGGGATCTAATCTGATGTTTGGTACAATTTCATTTTTTACATTTTCAACAGCAGCAATTTTACAGCTGGCGGTTTCTATGGATTATTCAATTTTTCTCTTACATACGTTTACTGCCATAAAAAAAACGGGAGTAGAAATACATAAAGCCATGGAAATGGCAGTGAAGGAATCCTGCAGTTCTATTTTGGCCAGCGGAGCGACTACAATTGTTGGATTTATCGTCATCGCGTTTATGCGTTTTACCATTGGCCGGGATGTGGGATTTGTTTTGACAAAGGGAATTCTCTGCAGCCTGGCAACCGTACTTTTCCTGATGCCGACCCTGATCCTGCATTTCAATAATATAATAGAAAAAACAGCCCATAGGCCCTTCGTACCTCCCTTTGACCGGTTTGCAAAGCTGATGAACAAGTTAAGAAAACCTGTGTTTATTATAGCAATTCTCCTGGCTGTTCCCTGTTACTTTGGCCAGAACATGAATGCCTTTTACTATGGCGATGATGCTATAGGGGCAGGCCCGGGAACAAGAGTCTATGAGGACACCAGAAAAATCAATGAGGTGTTTGGAAAATCCAATATGATAATCGGGATTGTGCCTAATGGTTCGGTGGTAACAGAACGACAACTGACAGATGCGCTGGAGGATCTGGATTTTGTTAATTACGCCATATCCATGTCAGGTACAATACCCAGAGGAATTCCGGAAAGCTTTCTGCCGGATAAGGTGAGCAAGCAGTTAAGAAGCAGCCGGTATGCCAGATTTTTAATATCCATGAATACGGTTCAGGAAAGTCAGTATGCCTTTGACTGCAGTCAGAAGCTTGAGAATGTAATACGTGAATTTTACCCTGATGATGCTTATGTGATTGGTATGACACCCACCACCATTGATATCCGGGATATCCTGACAGATGATTATAATAAGGTATCTAACCTGTCGCTTGCGGGGGTTGCGCTTGTGGTATTAGTAACTTTTCAGGCGATCCTGGTTCCTATTCTTGTTATTATTCCCATTGAGGTTGCAATCTACTTAAATATGACGTTGCCTTACGTTATGGGAGACAGCATGGTATATATCGGCTATATTATCGTCAGCTGCCTTCAGCTGGGAGCAACCATTGACTATTCCATATTGATGACCAACAATTATCTGGGTTTCAGAAAAACCATGAATAATACAGACTCAGCAATGGCGGCTATTTCTAAGAGCACCTTATCCATACTCACATCGGGAGGCATTCTGACAGTGGTAGGATATCTTCTGTTTTTTACTTCCTCCATTCAGGCAATCTCCCAGGTAGGAAGGCTTGTGGGCAGAGGCGCTTTACTTAGTATGATATTAGTATTATCTCTGTTACCGGCACTTCTTAGTTTGTTCGATAAACAGATACAAAAACAGCAGGAACGCTCCATAAAACGAAAAGAAAAGCGTCGCTTAAAATATACAAACGTGAGAGGAACGTTAAAAGGAGGGGATGTAAATGAATAAGCATAAAAAAATATTATCCATAGGGCTGGCTGCTGTTTTTTCCATGCAGTCTGTGCTGATGCCGCTGGCATCCCAGGTTCAGCCTCCATACGATGAAACTCTTTATGTAACAATGGACCCCTATGGTGAAATTAAAGAAAGCAGCATTGTAAAGATTTATAAAACAGATGGAAATGAATCACTGGTAGATTATGGAAATTATGAAAAGGTAATTAATCTGACTGATCATTCTCAGCCAGTAATCGGAGAAGACGGGTCGGTAACGTTTACTCCGGAAGCAGGAGAAAAGAGGTTCTATTTTGAGGGGCAGACAAAGACAGAAAAAAAAGAACTGCCCTGGGATATTACAGTCAGTTACAGACTTAACGGAGTTGAGAAAAATGCAGAGGAACTGGCGGGTGAAAAAGGTCTGGTAGAAGTAAATGTGGATCTTAAGCCCAATGAAGGACTTTCGGATTTTTACAAAAATAATATGACATTGATGGGCACTGTTGTCGTAGATATGGATAAAAACTTAAGTCTGGAAGCAGAAGGCGCCCAGGTACAAACGGTTGGTAATTTAAGCACGGTTGTTTTCTTTGCCCTTCCAGGCGAAGACGGACATTATTCCATCCGCATCGGAACGGATGATTTTAAATTTTCCGGTGTTGTTTTTGCCATGGTTCCCCTGACGGTAAGTCAGCTCGACAAAGTCAAAGATCTTCGGGAAGCAAAGGAAACCATGGAAGATTCTGCTGATGCAATCAGTGACAGCCTGGATGTGGTGCTAAATACCATGGATCAGATGAAGAACAGCATTGACAACACATCGGATGGAATCAGAGGTCTTGATAAAACCAGGCAGATTGTTGCGGATTCCAAAGGAACGGTTTATCAAAACGCAGATGAAGCCCTTACTGCACTGGATGGACTGTCACAGACACTGCGGCCGTTTTACAATCATACGGAGAATGCCAAGACGGCGTTAAATGATTTAAGAAGCCAGACCAATCACTTAACTGAAATCCTGAGTGATCTCTCTCCGGATTTAAACGATCTTCAGGAAGGAGTAAGAGATTTAAGAGATGAACTGAAGGAATTGCAGAAACTGGTGAATTCACCGGAAACAGGAATGAAAACCCAGATGGTTTTAAAGCAGCTTGATAAAACACAAGACCATTTAAACACGCTTACAAACCAACAGCAGACACTGGCGAAGGAGCTTGAACAGCTGGCAATGATACTTCCCCAGATGGTGTCTTTAAACGGATCACTTAGCGCTTCGGCACAGGCACTTGGAGATGAGGATCTGGAAGACTTACTTGAGGATATCAAGGCAGAAGATCTGGCAGACAGTGACGAGATTTCCTCTTATTTGTTTAATGAGAAAGGCTATTCTGTTACAGAAATCAATGTATTAACCAATTATTTATCCTCTGAACTGGGAGCCGGGAATATTGCTTCCCCCAGTTCTGCAACGAATGCTGCAACAAAGGCAGCTATGCAGGCAGCGGCGCCATTGGCACAGCTTTTACCCCAGCTGGCAGGAAACGGGGCAGGACTCTCTGACGATATGTCAAAGTTTCTTGGATTGACTAAAGCACTTCTTGGTGACCTTTATGCGGAGGGAAACCATATTAACGGGGCAACAGACGGAGTAATAAAAACTACGGATGCCGTTGGGAAGCTTTGTGATACTGCAGATGATCTGATTGGAAATGCAGAGGAGCTCAATGGAATTTTAAACCGTCATCATGATGAGATGCTTAATACGCTGACGGATATGGGGAAAATGACAGACAGTGCATCAAGAAGTATTGATTCCATGAATGTATTCTTCCGTTCTCTTGAAAGCCAGTTAAAGACGGTGGGAAACTCGTTAAACGGCAGTACACAAAAGACGTTAAACGGGCTGGCTGATACCCTGGATATTGCAGGAAACGGACTTGATCAGACTGAAGTTCTAAGAAATGCAAAGAATACAATTAAAAACATGATTGATGATAAGTGGGATGAATATACCACTGAGGATACTACCCTGTTAAATATTGATTTAGAAGCAAAGCCGGTTTCCATGACGTCGGTAAAGAACCCCTCACCCAAGAGCATTCAGATCATACTGAGAACAGGGGAAATTAAAAAAGACGAAGAAGACAAGGATAATAAAGTAGATGAAGATTTTCATCCCGATGGTAATGTGCTTCACCGCATAGGAAATATTTTTAAGAACATTTTCGGATTTTTTACTTCTTTATTTAAATAGAAGAATAAGATAAAAATCATAGGTTTTTAAGAAATTCTACATTGTTATTTTTTGATTTCCTGCTTATAATAGTTTCAGGACATTTTAAAGGAGGAAGTTAACATGGCGATATTAGTGACCGGTGGTGCTGGATACATAGGAAGTCATACCTGCGTAGAACTGCTGAATGCCGGCTTAGAGGTAGTGGTAGTTGACAATCTGTGCAATTCCAACAGGGAATCCATGAATCGTGTTATGGAAATAACAGGAAAAAAACTGAATTTTTATGAGGCCGATTTATTGGATCATGAAGCGCTGGAACAGATTTTTAATAAAGAGACAATCGATGGCGTCATTCATTTTGCAGGGCTGAAGGCGGTAGGTGAATCAGTTTATAAGCCTCTTGAATATTATCATAATAACATTACAGGAACGTTAGTGCTCTGTGATGTTATGAGAAAGCACGGAGTGAAGAATATTGTGTTTAGTTCTTCTGCTACAGTTTATGGAGATCCTGAATTCGTGCCCATTACAGAAGAATGTCCCAAGGGAGAAATCACCAATCCTTATGGAAGAACCAAGGGAATGTTAGAACAGATCCTGACAGATTTAAATACCGCAGATCCAGAGTGGAATGTTATGTTATTACGTTACTTCAACCCCATCGGCGCTCATGAATCCGGTCGGATCGGAGAAGATCCAAAAGGTATTCCTAACAATCTTCTTCCTTATATTACTCAGGTAGCGGTAGGAAAACTGGAACGCCTTGGAGTGTTTGGAAAGGATTACGATACTCCGGATGGAACCTGTGTCCGTGACTACATTCATGTTGTTGACCTTGCATTAGGTCATGTTAAGGCATTAAAAGCCATGTCAGAGCAGTCAGGTGGAGTACGGATTTATAATTTAGGAACAGGAATCGGATACAGTGTTCTTGATGTAATCGGCGCTTTTGAAAAAGCAAATGATTTAAAGATTCCGTATACGATTATGGATCGGAGGGCAGGAGATATTCCCACCTGCTATGCTGACCCCTCCAAAGCAGAGAAGGAACTTGACTGGAAAGCAGAGCGGGGAATTATTGAGATGTGCCGTGATTCCTGGAACTGGCAGAAGAATAATCCCAGTGGATTTGAAATATAAATTTAAATAGTGCGCTTAATCAGCAGATAGAGACGGGGAATTTCGCCGTCTTTTTCTGTTGTTTGTTTCTGTATGAAGTAAAGAATAGAAATTACCAGAAAAAGAGAACATATATTCGGGAAGTACTTGAAATAATTTTAAATATATGATAATATTCATGGTAAGAACAAATGTTCGAGGTGAAGAGATGCTAATACAGGAATCATTAAGTGTTCAGGAAAAATTAGAGATATTGTCGGATGCAGCCAAGTATGATGTGGCATGTACTTCCAGCGGAGTAGACCGTAAGGGGAAGGCGGGTACCATCGGCAATGCCAGTAAAGCAGGTATCTGTCATAGCTTTTCAGCAGATGGCAGATGTATCTCTTTGCTTAAGATATTATTTACAAATCAGTGTATTTACGATTGCAAATACTGCATCAACAGATCTTCCAATGACGTGGTACGCACTGCGTTTACTCCTGAGGAGGTTTGCCAGCTTACCATACAGTTTTACCGACGCAATTATATTGAAGGATTGTTTTTAAGCTCTGGTGTACTGACCAGTGCAGACTATACCATGGATCTTATCTATCAGACGTTAAAAAAGCTGAGGGAGGAGTACCACTTTCATGGATATATTCATGTAAAAGCTATTCCCGGTGCAGATCCCCTGTTAATTGAAAAGACAGGATTTCTTGCAGACCGTATGAGCATTAATTTAGAACTTCCCACTGCAGAAGGGTTAAAAAAACTGGCTCCAGGTAAAAACCGTGACAAGATATTAAAACCCATGAAGCAGATTCAGAACGGGATTGTAACCAACCGCTTTGAATTAATGGAATATAAAAAGGCTCCTGCCTTCGTTCCGGCTGGTCAAAGTACTCAGATGATTGTAGGTGCCACACCGGAGAATGACTACCAGATGATGATGGTGGCAGAGGCATTGTACAAAAACTATGACTTAAAGAGGGTATTTTATTCTGCTTTTGTTCCAGTTAATCAGGACAGCAGCCTGCCTGCACTTCCGGGAGGACCGCCGCTTTTAAGAGAACACAGGCTTTATCAGGCAGACTGGCTGATGCGGTTTTACGGATTTCAGGCCGGAGAACTGCTATCAGAAGACCGCCCTAATTTTAATGTTCTTCTGGATCCCAAGTGCGATTGGGCATTGCGGCATCTGGAACAGTTTCCTGTGGAGGTGAACCGGGCTGATTATTTTACCCTTCTGAGGGTTCCTGGTATGGGGGTGAAGTCTGTGAAGCGGATCATTGCCGCCAGACGAAGTGGAATTTTAGATTTTGAAGCACTAAAGAAGATGGGAGTTGTTCTGAAAAGAGCACACTATTTTATTACCTGCTCTGGGAGGATGATGTACCCTGTAAAGATTGAAGAGGATTATATATCCAGACACCTGGTGGGAGAAGAAAGAAGAAGTGTCTGGGATATCAGCTCTTCCAATACGTACCGGCAGCTGTCTCTGTTTGACGATACAAGTCTGTCGACGCAGGTAAATTCCGGAGGTATTGTGGTATGAAGACGATATATCTTTGTGACAGCAGTATAGAAGGGATTTTAAGCGGTGTTTATACTGCGTGGGCCAGCAGAAAGGGGCATGATAATGTGAAACTCCGGCTGAAAGATGATGGTGCAACCATGGAGTTGTTCTGCCAGTATGAAGAAGTACCCGTTGATTCTCAAAAAGCGGATAAGGTGATTACGGCAATCCGGAATAAGATTTCTGAAGAAGCTTATGAAGTTGTTTACAAAGCGGCTCTGAGCAATGATATGGAGCGGGCAGATAAGATTTATCGATTACTGATCTATGGCTTTCGTGTGGGAGCCGGGGTTGTCAGTATGCTTCAGAATCAGGCGGTTTATGATATATTTCAAATGTGCCGTTTTGTGGATAATGAGACTCACCTTTTGACTGGATTTGTTCGCTTTACTGAGATGGAGGGGGATTTACTGGTTGGAAGAATTGGCCCTAAGAATGATGTAATTGTTCTTCTCGCACCTCATTTTGCAGATCGTTTGTCTGGTGAAAACTGGGTTCTATATGATGTTAACAGAAAAAAAGCAGTCCTTCATCCGGCATACCGTCATTGGTATCTGACTGATTTTTTACCATCTGATTGGGAAGATAAGATTGTAAAAACATCGGTAGAAGATGAATATGAAGACCTTTTTAAACGTTTCAGAAAGAGCATTTCTATCAAAGAACGTACCAATCCCATATGCCAGCTGAATCATATGCCCCTTCGTTACAGACCTTATATGCCAGAATTCTCTCAGGGATTACGGGACGTCTGACGACATTTGACAGTGATTTCTTTCTTAATTCAAAAAAGCAGAAAAAGCGAGAAAACAGTTGTTTTTTTCTGCTTTTTAAGTTATCATAAATCTAATCCGATTCCGGATATTTCAAATGCATTTCTGCATAAATTTCCATTTTTATTTCCTTTATTGAAAGGAGCATTCAATTGTATAGTAAAGTTCATAGTATCGGTATTATCGGCGTAGAGGGTGTCCCCATACTCGTGGAAGCAGATGTGAGTGATGGGCTGCCGGGTTTTTCCATGGTTGGATATCTTTCTTCTCAGGTGAAAGAAGCTCAGGACCGTGTCAGAACTGCCCTCAAAAACTCTGGTTTTCGTATTCCCGCAAAAAAAATAACCATTAATTTATCTCCTGCAGATATGAGGAAAGAGGGGACGGCTTTTGATCTTCCTATTGCAATTGCCATTTTATCTGCTTCTGGTATGATCCAGTCTGCAGGTTTGTCCGACTGTGTGTTTTCAGGAGAACTGGGGCTTGATGGTACGGTAAAACCCGTTCCTGGAGCTCTTTCCATTGTTATTGCAGCAAAAAGGCAAGGAAAGAAAATCTGTTACCTGCCAAGAGAGAACAGAAGAGAGGGTGTTTTCACAAACGGAATACAGGTGATAGGATTACATACATTAAAAGATCTGACAGATCATTTAAATGGAGGTAAGAATCTTTCCCCGCTTCCAGATGATCCTGTAGAACTAAAAACAGAGAAAGATATATATGATGTGGATTTTTCAGACGTAGGTGGCCAGCCGTTTTTAAGACGGGCTACAGAAGTTGCTGTGGCAGGTATGCATAATATCATGTATATAGGTCCCGCAGGTACAGGGAAAACCATGTTTGCCAGAAGAATTCCTACGATTATGCCGTCACTTTCTTTTGAAGAGATCATGGAAATCTCAAAAATATACAGCGTTTGCGGTTTGCTTTCCGGAGAAACTCCTATTATGAATTCCCGGCCGTTTCGGAGTCCTCATCATACCATAAGTCCTCAGGCTTTTGCGGGAGGAGGGCGAATCCCAAGACCGGGAGAGATTACTCTCGCCTCTGGAGGTGTTTTATTTCTGGATGAATTGTCTGAATTTCAAAAATCCACCATTGAGATTTTAAGGCAGCCTCTGGAAGAGGGGGAAATTACCATATCAAGAAGTCATGGAGCTTATCTCTTTCCGGCTAAATTTCTATTGGCAGCCGCCATGAATCCGTGTCCTTGTGGATTTTATCCAGACAGGACAAAGTGCAGATGCTCGGAAAGCCAGGTAAATAAATATTTAGGAAGAATTTCAAAACCAATCCTGGACAGAATTGATATCTGTGCAGAATCCAGCCCTGTAAGTTATAAGGAACTGAGGCAAGGGAAGAAAGGGGAATCCTCTTCCGCCATCAGGAATCGTATTGAACGGGCAAGGGTAATACAGATGGAACGTTTCAGAGGAACGAACATACTTTTTAACAGTTTTATGAAAAAACCGGATTTGGAAAAATACTGCGGCCTTTTTGGGGCAGAAGAGTTATATTTAAAACAAATCTATGATTCTATGTCACTCAGTGCGAGAGGGTACGAAAAGATTCTTAAAATAGCAAGAACCATTGCAGATCTGGAAGGTTCTGAAAATATTTCCAAAAATCATCTGGCAGAAGCTGCTGGTCTGAGAAGCCGGGAGGGAAAGTTTTGGGGAGGTATCTATGGATAATCTGGAAGATCGGGAATACTTATACTGGCTTTCCCACATTCCATTTCTTGGAGCTGTGAAAATAAAAAAACTGTATGACTACATGGGAAGTTATAAGAAGATATATAATATAGAAAGAAAAGAACTGGAAAGCTGCGGTCTTTTAAAGGAAAGTGAGATTTTGTTTTTTGAAGAACGAAAGTCTTACCTGGATTCTGTTCGCAGGCAGCTGGAACAATTAGAAAAAAAGGGAATCCGTTTTATTACACATTTTGATCCTGATTATCCCAAACGGCTTCTGTCTATTTATGGATACCCTATGGGTCTTTTTGTAAATGGACAGCTTCCTGAAGAAGAGAAACCTGCAGCTGCCATAATAGGAGCCAGAAACTGCACCAATTACGGGCGCCAGATGGCTCAGAGTCTGGCAAGGGAGTTATCAGCTGCAGGTATATCAATAATCAGCGGTCTTGCATATGGCATAGACGGAGCGGGACATGAAGGAGCACTGGAGGCAGGCCAGGAGACTTTTGGAGTACTGGGGTGCGGAATCAATGTATGTTATCCCAAAGAAAATTACGGATTATTCAGCCAGATGATAAAATGCGGAGGCGTTATAACGGAATTCATGCCGGATGAAGCTCCCAAGCCTCAGAATTTCCCCATGAGAAATCGGATTATAAGCGGACTATCTGATTCAATTCTTGTAATTGAGGCAAGAGAAAAAAGCGGTTCTCTTATTACGGCAAATCTGGGACTGGAGCAGGGAAAAGAGATCTTTGCTCTTCCTGGAAGAGTAACTGATCCCTTAAGTGCGGGGTGTAACCGCCTTATTTCTGAAGGCGCAGGGGTTTTACTCTCTCCTGAGACAGTGCTGGAATATTTTAAGTTACAGAACGGTAAAATATTAAGAGTTCATGAAAAAAATAAGAACGGGCTTGCCAAAAAAGAAAAAATGGTGTATAGTTGCCTAGATTTGCAACCGAAGAATCTGGAAGAGATTGTGAGCTGCAGTGGATTGTCTGTCAGCGAGTGCATGAGTGTCCTCCTGGAACTGGAATTAAAGGGCAGCATTATACAGACATCCCATCAATATTATGGTAAGAAACAATAGGCGAGGAGTTTGGTATGGCGAACTGTTTAGTAATTGTGGAGTCACCCGCAAAAGTAAAAACTATAAAAAAGTTCCTTGGAGCAAACTATGAAGTAGATGCTTCCAATGGACATGTAAGGGATCTTCCTAAGAGTCAGATGGGAATCGATGTGGAACATGATTTTGATCCGAAATATATAACAATCAGGGGAAAAGGGGATATTCTTGCAAAGCTGAGAAAAGAAGTGAAGAAAGCGGATAAGATTTATCTGGCAACTGACCCTGACCGTGAAGGAGAAGCGATTTCCTGGCATCTGATGAAAGCATTGAAATTAGATGAACTGAAAGAAAAACAGGTATACCGCATCAGCTTCAATGAGATTACCAAGAATGCAGTAAAAACTTCATTAAAAACCCCAAGAGATATTGATATGGATCTTGTGGATGCCCAGCAGGCAAGAAGAGTTCTTGACCGAATGGTTGGATATATGATCAGCCCTCTTCTATGGGCAAAGGTCAAAAGGGGTTTAAGTGCCGGTCGTGTACAATCTGTTGCTCTGCGCCTTATCTGTGACCGGGAAGAAGACATCAATGCTTTTATTCCGGAAGAGTACTGGAATCTGGATGCGGTCTTAAAGCAGGAAGGAAGCAAGAAGACTTTAACAGCCAAATTTCACGGAGATAAGAATGGCAGAATAGCCATTCATAATAAGGAAGAGTTAGACGGCATACTGAAAGGCCTTCAGAAGAAAGAGTACCAGGTTGAAGAAGTAAAGAATGGGGAACGGGTTAAAAAAGCTCCCATTCCATTTACAACCAGTACGCTTCAGCAGGAAGCATCCAAGGTTCTTAACTTTTCAACTCAGAAAACCATGCGCTTAGCTCAGCAGTTATATGAAGGAGTGGAGGTCGCAGGCCACGGAACAGTCGGTCTGATCACCTATTTGCGAACTGATTCTACCAGAATCGCAGAAGAGGCTGATGTTGCTGCAAGAGAGTTTATAGAGAAACAGTACGGCAGCCGTTATCTGGCAAATGGAGAGCAGAACAAAAAGAGTAATGTTAAGATACAGGATGCGCACGAGGCGATTCGTCCCACCGATATCGCACTGACACCGGTAATTGTAAAAGAATCACTTCAGAGAGATTTATTCCGTCTTTATCAGCTCATCTGGAAGAGATTTGCAGCCAGCAGAATGCAGCCGGCTGTGTATGAAACAACTTCTGTGAAGGTGAAAGCGGGAAACTATTTTTTCACCCTTTCTGCTTCAAAACTTCAGTTTGACGGCTTTATGTCAGTCTATGTACAGGAAGAAGAGAAGGAAGAAAATAATGTTCTTCTTGGCAATCTGGAAAAAGGCAGTATACTTAAGTTGGAGAAGCTGGAAAACAGTCAGCATTTTACCCAGCCCCCGGCTCATTTTACGGAGGCATCTCTGGTAAAGGCAATGGAAGAACAGGGAATTGGTCGTCCAAGTACTTATGCTCCTACGATTACAACGATTATAGCCAGACGGTATGTGGCTAAAGAAAATAAAAACCTTTACGTGACAGAATTGGGAGAAGTAGTCAACAGCATGATGAAACAAAGCTTCCCCAGTATTGTAGACATCACATTTACTGCTAATCTGGAGTATCTTCTTGATAAAGTAGGAGATGGAACGGTACAGTGGAAAACCGTTGTGAAAAACTTTTATCCTGACTTAAAGGAAGCGGTTGATAAGGCACTGGTAGAACTGGAATCTGTTACCATAGCAGATGAAGTAACAGAAGAAGTTTGTGAATTGTGCGGCCGTAATATGGTTATTAAATACGGACCTCACGGTAAATTCCTGGCATGCCCCGGTTTTCCGGAATGTAAGAATACGAAACCTTATCTGGAAAAAACAGGAGTTCCCTGTCCGAAGTGCGGTAAGGATGTAGTGATTAAAAAGACAAAAAAGGGCAGAATTTATTATGGATGCGAGGCAAATCCTGAATGTGATTTTATGTCCTGGCAAAAGCCTTCCACCCAGAAATGTCCAAAATGCGGTTCATACATGGTTGAAAAGGGCAACAAGTTACTGTGCTCAAACGAGCAGTGTGGATACAGTACAGATAAGTAGGAAAAAAGAATAATTATTAAGAAAATCGAAAATCTTCAAAAAACTATTGTTATTTGAAAATAATAGTGATAATATTTAATTATTAAAAGCGTTTTTCGAATTTTAACATCAATTATAAAGGAGGTTTTCGGCAATGAGCGTACAGTTGTTGGACAAAACTAGAAAAATTAACAAATTATTGCATAACAATAATTCGCATAAGGTCGTATTTAACGATATCTGTGAAGTGCTTACCGAGATCCTGAATTCCAATATTCTTGTTATAAGCAAGAAGGGCAAGGTGCTTGGCGTGGGTCTTACGCCTGACATTGATGAGATTCAGGAACTGATTGCAGATCAGGTAGGTGGTTATGTTGATACTATGCTGAATGAACGACTGCTCAGTATTCTTTCCACAAAAGAAAATGTAAACTTGGAAACGCTTGGTTTTACCGGTGATAACATCAGAAAATATCAGGCCATTATTACACCGATTGATATAGCAGGGGAGAGACTTGGAACTCTGTTTATTTACAAATCGGATTCACAATATGACATTGACGATATTATTTTAAGTGAGTATGGCACCACCGTTGTGGGACTTGAGATGATGCGGTCAGTAAATGAAGAGAATGCAGAAGAGACAAGGAAGGTTCAGATTGTTAAATCAGCCATCAGCACCTTATCATTCTCTGAATTGGAAGCAATCACACATATCTTCGAAGAACTGGATGGTAATGAAGGCATTCTTGTTGCAAGTAAAATTGCAGACCGTGTTGGAATTACCCGTTCCGTAATTGTCAATGCACTTCGTAAGTTTGAAAGTGCCGGAGTTATTGAATCAAGATCCTCCGGTATGAAAGGAACCTATATAAAGGTTTTAAATGATGTGGTGTTTGATGAGCTGAAATCGATAAAGGCAGGCAATACAAAAATCATTGCAGAGCGCCGTGAATTAAAGGATTTATAGAGCATAGAAAAGCTTAAAAAAGGTAATCATTCGTGATTACCTTTTTTTGCGGATACAAGACAGAAATCTTCTGATTTGGACATAAAATATAAAAAATTACTTGCATCACTAAAAATATTGTGCTATACTAGCAAGGCTTACAAAAAACACGTCTGCGGATTCCAGAGGAAGGTGCCATACTATGGTCTCCCCGGAAGCAAGAGAAACGGACGGAAGTAAAACCAATGGAGGTAATAACATGAGCGTTATTTCAATGAAGCAGCTTTTAGAGGCTGGCGTGCACTTCGGTCATCAGACCAGAAGATGGAACCCTAAGATGGCTCCTTATATTTACACAGAGAGAAACGGTATCTACATCATCGACTTACAGAAATCTGTCGTTAAAGTAGACGAAGCTTACAAGGCAGTATCTGATATTGCAGCTGAAGGCGGAAAGATTCTTTTTGTTGGAACAAAAAAACAGGCTCAGGATGCGATTAAGTCTGAAGCAGAGCGTTGCGGAATGTATTTCGTAAACGAGAGATGGCTTGGCGGTATGCTGACTAACTTCAAGACAATTCAATCCAGAGTTGCAAGATTAAAACAGATCGAGACTATGTCCCAGGATGGTACATTCGAAGTGCTTCCTAAGAAAGAAGTAATTGCTCTTAAGAAGGAATGGGAGAAATTAGAGAAGAACTTAGGCGGAATTAAAGATATGAAGAAAGTTCCGGATGCAATTTTTGTTGTAGATCCTAAGAAAGAAAGAATCTGCGTTCAGGAAGCTCACACACTGGGCATTCCGTTAATCGGCATTGCTGATACAAACTGTGATCCTGAAGAACTTGATTTCGTAATCCCAGGTAATGATGATGCGATTAGAGCTGTCAAGTTAATTGTATCCAAGATGGCAGACGCAGTAATCGAAGCAAACCAGGGCGAGGCAGTAGCTGAGGAAGCAGAAGCAGCTCAGGAGTTAGAAGAGACTGTAGAAGCTTAAGATTCAGACGGATGTATGCTTCGGTCTGCTGTATGGCGGGTCGAAGCATATTTTTATGAACAGACCTTTTTACAATATCAATTACGTTTAATCGATGATGGAGGGAAAACGAATGGCAGCAGTTACAGCTGGAATGGTAAAAGAATTAAGAGAGTTAACCGGTGCAGGTATGATGGACTGCAAGAAAGCACTTGCAGAGACTGATGGTGATATGGACAAGGCAGTTGAGTTCTTAAGAGAAAAAGGACTTGCAGCTGCATCTAAAAAGGCAGGAAGAATTGCTGCAGAGGGTGTTGTTACAACTGTAGTAAGTGAAGATGGAAAATCCGGAGCAATCGTTGAAGTTAACAGTGAAACAGACTTTGTTGCTAAGAATGCTCAGTTCCAGGGATATGTTGCTGATGTAGTAGCTCAGGTTCTTGCTTCTGATGCAAAAGATATGGATGCATTCATGGCTGAGTCATGGAACAGTGACAGCTCTTTAACAGTAGCACAGGCATTATCCGCTCAGATTTCTGTTATTGGCGAGAATATGAATATCAGAAGATTTGAAAAAATCACAACTGATGGTGTAGTTGTTGATTATATTCATGGCGGCGGAAGAATCGGTGTTTTAATTGAAGCCGGTGCAGAAGTAGTTAACGATGCCGTTAAGGAAGCTTTAAAGAACGTAGCAATGCAGATTGCTGCTTTAAATCCAAAGTATGTTAAGAGAGATGAAATCTCCCAGGAATTTATTGATCACGAGACTGAGATTTTAAAGGTTCAGGCTAAGAACGAAAATCCTGATAAGCCTGATTCAATTCTTGATAAGATGATTGTTGGCCGTTTGAATAAGGAATTAAAAGAGTTCTGTCTGGTTGACCAGGCATATGTAAAAGACGGTGACTTAACTGTTGGCAAGTATTTAGAGCAGGTTTCTAAAGAAGTCGGTGGAAAAGTTGAAGTCAGAAAGTTTGTTCGTTTCGAGACAGGCGAAGGCCTTGAGAAAAAAGAAGAGAACTTTGCAGAAGAAGTTGCAAAACAGATGCAGTAATCTTGTAACAGGATTCTGGGGGGAATCCCATGGGTATCCATGGGATTTTTCTATTCAAACAGTGTCCGTTTCCGATTGACATATGTTTCCAGTCGGGCGGACATCAACACAAAAGGAGTTGATGAGAATGGCGAAATATATTATAAAACGTATTGCTATGGCAATTATTACGATTTTTGCTGTTGCTACCGTAACATTCTTTGTCATGAATATGGTTCCCGGTGGACCATTTATGGCAGAAAAGGCAATCAGCCCACAGGCCCAGGCGGCATTAAATGAAAAGTATGGACTGGATAAGCCATTAAGTGAACAGTATACAACCTATATGAAGGATATTCTGCATGGAAATCTGGGATTAAGTGTAAAACAGCGCGGACGTACTGTTAATATGATTATTGGTACTAAATTCCCGGTTTCTGCAAGAATTGGCGGAATGGCTATTTTAGCAGCAGTTATGATTGGCGTTCCCCTTGGAAGTATTGCGGCATTTAAGAGAGGCACACTGATTGATAATATTATTATTGTTTTCAGTACCTGCGGAATTGCGGTTCCAAGCTTTGTGGTCTGTACCATACTCATGTATATTCTCAGTCTGAAGCTGGGACTATTACCTACGTATGGACTTGGATCGTGGAAGAATTATATCATGCCGGTTATGGCACTGGCTCTTTATCCATCATCCTATATTTCAAGATTAATGCGTTCATCCATGTTGGATGTTATGGGACAGGATTATATGAGAACAGCCCGTGCAAAAGGTCTCTCCCAGTTGGTAAGTATTTTCAAGCATGCACTTCGTAATGCCATTCTTCCAGTGGTTACATATTTAGGACCGCTGCTGGCTTACACTGTGACAGGAAGCTTCATTGTTGAAAAGATATTTACAATTCCAGGGCTTGGATCTGAATTTATTGGTTCCATTACAGGACGTGATTATCCTCTTATCATGGGGACAACGATTTTCCTTGCGACTTTAATGGTTATCATGAATGTACTGGTGGATGTTGCTTATAAATTTATTGATCCGCGAATTAATCTGAAGTAAAGGAAGGAGAAAGAAGATGCCAAAGAATAAATTATCAGTGCAGCTTAATGTGGAAGACTTTCTCCCGGCTAGTGATGCGGAAAGAGAAAGCCTGACAGTCATGCGTAAAAGCGTTGGATTCTGGAAAGATGGAATCAGACGTCTTAAGAAGAATAAGATTTCAATGATCAGCCTTGTTGTAATCTTGCTAGTATTTATTTTATCATTTATTGTACCTCAGCTTTATCCATATAGCTATGAGCAGCAGATTAGAGGTAGTGAAAATCTCGCTCCCATGCAGTATTCCCAAAAAGAAATCACTGCTATGGACTCAGGGGAGAGTGTGTTTCCGCATATTCTGGGAACCGATAACCTGGGCCGCGATTACGCAATCCGTGTTATGATGGGAAGCCGTGTTTCTCTGACTGTTGGTCTGGTAGCTTCTGCTATTATTTTGCTCATTGGTTCTCTTTACGGATCCATTGCAGGTTTCTTCGGAGGCTGGGTAGATATGATCATGATGAGAATTGTGGATATGATTTATACGGTTCCCGATATTCTGATCATTGTACTTTTATCTGTGGCATTTGATCAACCTCTAAAAGCGCTGGCTCAAAGGCCCGGATTCCAATGGATTCAGCTTATTGGTGTTAACTTAATCAGTATTTTCGTTGTATTTGCACTGCTTTACTGGGTTGGTATGGCCCGTATTGTGCGAAGCCAGATATTGATTTTAAAAGAGCAGGAATATGTAACTGCTGCAAGAGCTTTGGGAGCTTCCAGCGGACATATTATTAAAAAACATCTGCTTACCAACTGTATTGGTACATTAATTGTAACAACAACGCTTCAGATTCCTTCCTCTATCTTTACCGAGAGCTTTTTAAGCTTCCTTGGATTAGGTGTTGCTGCACCCATGCCTTCACTGGGAAGCCTTGCAAGTGCTGCATTAAATGGTCTGCAAAGCTATCCTCACCGTTTATTTGCACCGGCACTGATGATTTCAGTTATTATTTTAAGCTTCAATCTGTTGGGTGATGGTCTTCGGGATGCATTTGATCCGAAGCTGAAAGATTAAAGGAGGAGAGATTCCATGAGTGAATATTTAGTTAATATTGAGAATGAACGTCTTTCTTTCTTTACTCCGGCTGGAGAAGTCAAGGCGCTTAATGATGTATCACTTCATCTTCGTGAAGGTGAGGTTTTGGGAATTGTAGGAGAGTCTGGTTCCGGTAAGTCGGTAACTGCTTACAGTCTTATGGGTCTTACGGCTTATCCAGGACGTCTCATCGGCGGTTCCCTTCAGTTTAACGGACATCAGATTGAGAAGATGACGGAAAAGGAAATGAGAAAGATAAGGGGAAATGAAATTTCAATTATTTTTCAGGACCCAATGACCAGCTTAAATCCGGTTTATACCATTGGAAACCAGATCACAGAAGTGGTTATGCTCCATACAAATAAAAACAAACAGCAGGCAACCGAGCGGGCAAGAGAACTTCTTACCCTGGTAGGTATCAATGAGCCGCAGAAACGTTTAAACCAGTATCCTCATGAGTTGTCCGGCGGTATGCGTCAGCGTGTTATGATCGCCATTGCCCTGGCTTGTGAACCAAAACTTCTGATTGCGGATGAACCGACTACTGCGTTAGACGTTACAATTCAGGCACAGATTCTGGAACTGATGATGGAATTAAAAGAAAAACTTGGTATGGCAATTATCATGATCACCCATGACCTTGGTGTTGTAGCCAATATGTGCGACCGTATAGCTGTTATGTATGCTGGTAAAGTGGTAGAGTATGGTAATACAGATGATATATTCTATAACCCAAGCCATGAATATACCAAGGGTCTTATCCGCAGTATTCCAAAGCTTACGGAGAAAGAGCATAATAAGCTGATTCCTATTGAAGGAAGCCCGGTGGATATGCTGAATCCGCCTGCAGGATGCCCGTTTGCACCAAGATGCAGAGCCTGCATGAAGATTTGTCTGCGTGAAATGCCAGAATATACGGATATAACCGATATACATTACAGTGCATGCTGGCTGCTTCAGAAAGAAGAGTTTGAGAAACAGCAGAGACAGAAGGGAGATGCATGATGGATAACAAATATCTTGTAGAGGTACAGAATTTACAGCAGTATTTCCCTGTTGCCGGTGGTAAATTATTTGAAAAGAAAGTTGTAAAAGCAGTTGATAATGTTTCCTTTGGAATCAAAAGAGGTGAAACCCTTGGACTGGTTGGAGAATCTGGCTGTGGAAAGACGACTACAGGCCGTACCCTGCTCAGACTTTATGAGCCAACTTCCGGAAAGATCTTTTTTGACGGACAGGATATTACAAAGGTAAACATGCTTCCTTATCGTCAAAAGATGCAGATTGTATTTCAGGATCCGTATGCAAGCCTTGATCCCCGTATGACGGTTGGTGATATTATTGGTGAGGCGATTGACATTCATCACCTGGCTGCCAGCAAAAAAGACCGTCAGGATCAGATTATCTCTGTTTTATCAACGGTAGGACTTAACTCAGAGCATGCGAACCGCTATCCTCATGAATTTTCCGGCGGACAGCGTCAGCGTGTGGGTATTGCCAGAGCGCTTGCAGTAAATCCTCAGTTTATTGTTTGTGACGAGCCGGTATCTGCTTTGGATGTTTCCATTCAGGCACAGGTTGTTAATATGTTTGAAAAGCTGCAGGAAGAGATGGGTCTTACTTACCTGTTTATTGCTCATGATCTTTCTATTGTAAAGCATATTTCCAACAGGATCGGTGTTATGTATTTAGGTAAGATGGTAGAGCTTGCCGACAGCTATGAACTGACATTCCACAGTGTTCATCCATATACCAAGAGTCTGATCTCGGCGATTCCAATCGCGGATCCGGAGACCAGCCGTAAATCCAAGAGAATTGTTCTTGAAGGAGATGTTCCAAGTCCTGTAAATCCTCCATCAGGCTGTCGCTTCCGCACCAGATGTCCTTATGCAGACGAACTTTGTGCAGCGCAGGAACCAGAATGGAAAGAAGTTTCAACCGGACATTATGCCGCTTGCCATCATTTGGATAAAGTTAATTAAAATCAGATTGAACTTTTAACGCATTTATGTTATGCTAAGAAAATGAATTGGCGCAGTAGCCGAATAAAGTGCTACTGCGTTAATTAAAATAATTTTAT
The DNA here is from genome assembly GCA_009712635.1 of Hungatella sp. Lineage (GTDB taxonomy): Bacteria > Bacillota > Clostridia > Lachnospirales > Lachnospiraceae > Lacrimispora. The sequence goes on from WASS01000020.1 coordinate 116,873, forward strand.
AGGAGGAATCGTTATGAAAAAGATGTCACTTATGCTTGCTGTACTTGCAGCCTCTGGCATGATGCTTACTGCTTGTGGCAGCAATAAGCCAGCAGAAACAAAAGCAAGTGCTGACACAACTACAGCTGCTGCGGCTGGCGAAACTACAGCTGCTGAAAAAGGAAATTCCGCGGGGCTTGACCTTGCAGTTCAACTTGGACCGAACCCGGAGACTATTGATCCGGCTTTAAACTCTTCAGTTGATGGTGCAAATATGATTATGCATGCCTTCGAAACCTTATTGATTGTAGATAAGGAGAACAAAATTGTTCCAGGACAGGCAGAGTCTTATGATATATCCCCAGATGGCCTTACTTATACGTTTAAGCTTCGTGATGGCTTAAAGTGGAGTGATGGCTCACCATTAACTGCAAATGACTTTGTTTATGCTTGGAAGAGACTTGCAGATCCCAACGTTGCAGCTCCATATGGCGCTGATATGTTAGGACCGGTAAAGGGATATGAAGAAGCAGCAGCTGGAAACCTGGATGCTCTGGGTGTTTCCGCTCCTGATGACAAAACCTTTGTAGTAGAATTATCTTCTCCTTGCGTTTACTTTATCAAACTTGCAACTCACGCTTCCATGGTTCCTGTACAGAAAGCAGCTGTAGAAGCAGCTGGTGACCAGTGGAGCTTAAAGCCTGAGACTTATGTTTCCAACGGTCCTTTAAAGATGGTTGAATGGGTTCCAGGTTCTCACATTACTTTTGCAAAAAATGAAAATTACTGGAATGCTGATAAGGTAACTTTAAACACATTAAAGTTTGTTCTTATGGAAGATTCCAACGCTGCTTACAGTGCATATCAGGCAGGCGAGTTACAGATGATCAAGTATGTTCCTACAGAAGAGATTCCTGCACTGAAGGGAACAGATGCTTTCCACATTGATCCTAGTATGAGCGTTAGCTACCTGAATTTCCAGACACAGAAAGAACCATTTAACAACGCTGATGTCCGCAAAGCTTTAAGCCTTGCAATTGACCGTAAATATGTAGCAGAAACTGTTATGCAGGGTACCAGCGCACCAGCAACAAACTTTGTACCAGATGGTGTATCTGATGCAGAGGGCGGTACTTTCTTTAATGATGTAACTGCAAAAGAAGGAAAAACTTTCTTTAATATTGATGATCATGCTGCAGATGTTGCAAAGGCAAAAGAACTTCTTGCTAAAGCTGGATATCCTGATGGACAGGGATTCCCAACATTCGAGTATATGACCAATGATGCTGGATTCAATAAGCCAGTTGCAGAATATTTACAGAGCTGCTGGAAAGAGACTCTTAACATCAATATGGATATCAAAATTGTTGAGTGGGCAACCTTTACACCTACCCGTCGTGCCGGCGATTATCAGGTATCACGTGGCGGTTGGGGATTTGACTTTGATGATCCTTCCAACCTGCTGAATGTAAACCTTTCTAACAGCGGTAATAATGATGCTAAGTACAATAATCCTGAATTTGATAAGCTGCTTAACGAAGCTAATACAACTGCTGATGTGAAAGAACATTACAAAAAACTGCATGAGGCAGAGACTCTGCTTCTTGAAGATTCTCCGATTGTACCAATTACCTATAAGAATGAATTCTATTTACAGAATCCAAAGCTGAAAGGCACATGGTACTCTCCATATAGCTACTGGTTCTTCCAGTATGCAACCATGGAATAAGATTTATTTCTTATGAAACAGACACCCAGGAATATTCCTGGGTGTTTTTTTGACCGGATGAGAAGATCTGCTATGACTTACATTCCATCAGCTGGGAAACTTCCTCTTTCCAACCATCTAAAAGTATGCTATAATCTTTTAAGACAATACAAAAGTACAGGAGAGTTTAAGCTATGAATCCAAGACGTGTATTATTAAAACTCAGCGGTGAAGCTCTTGCCGGTTCCAGTAAGACAGGCTATGAGGAGGCCACTGTTAAGGAGGTTGCACGGCAGGTTAAGATATCCGTTGATGCTGGCGTTCAGTTGGGAATTATCATAGGCGGAGGTAACTTCTGGAGAGGCAGAACCAGTAATGCAATTGACCGCACAAAGGCGGATCAGATCGGTATGCTTGCCACCATTATGAACTGCATTTATGTTTCGGAGATTTTCAGAAACGCAGGAATGGATACCCAGATTCTCACCCCCTTTGAATGTGGTTCCATGACAGAACTGTTTTCCAAAGACCGGGCTAATCAGTATTTTAAAGAGGGCAAAGTAGTATTTTTTGCTGGTGGAATTGGTCACCCATACTTTTCAACAGATACGGGAATTGTACTCCGTGCCATCGAGATGGATGCTGACTGCATTTTGCTTGCAAAGTCCATTGACGGGGTTTACGACAGCGATCCCAAGGTAAATCCGGATGCATTGAAATACGATGAAATTTCCATTGATGAAGTGATAGAAAAACAGCTTGGGGTAATTGATCTGACCGCATCCATTATGTGTATGGAGAATAAGATGCCCCTTGCAGTATTCAATTTGAATGAAAAAGATAGCATTGCCAATGCAATGCAGGGAAAAATAAACGGCACAATAGTGACCGCATAAAACAGGAGGACGATATGCAGGAGAGTTTACAGGTATATGAAGATAAAATGAATAAGACATTAAAAGCGCTGGAGAATGATTTTATGACCATTCGCGCAGGACGTGCCAATCCCCATGTACTGGATAAAATCAGAGTGGATTATTATGGTACTCCAACACCAATTCAGCAGGTGGGCAACGTTACAATTCCGGAAGCGCGTATGATCGTGATTCAGCCATGGGAGAAGGCTTTGTTAAAAGCCATCGAAAAAGCGATTCTGACTTCTGATCTGGGAATTAATCCAACGAATGACGGTAATGTAATTCGTCTGGTATTTCCTGAACTGACAGAAGAACGCAGAAAAGATCTTGTAAAAGATGTAAAGAAAAAAGGAGAAGCTGCGAAGATTGCAATCCGTAACATTCGCCGTGATGCCAATGACTCTTTTAAAAAGCAGTTAAAAGCAGAAGAGATTTCTGAGGATGAACTGGCTGATGCAGAAGACAAGATTCAGAAATTAACAGATAAGATGGTTGCGCAGATTGAAAAAGCAACTGATGAGAAGTCAAAGGATCTTCTTACTGTATAAAATAAACAGGGGGGCAGGCATTATGCCTGTCCTGTTTTGTGTTTTAAAAGGAGTGATACTTTATGGATAAAGAATTGAATAATATGGTGATTCCGGAGCACGTTGCCATTATACTTGACGGAAATGGCAGATGGGCAAAAAAACGGGGACTTCCCAGAAGCATGGGTCATAAGGAAGGCTGTGTCACTGTGGAGAAGACCGTTGAAGATGCAGCAAGACTGGGAATTAAGTATTTAACGGTATATGGTTTTTCAACAGAAAACTGGAAGCGTTCCACAGAGGAAGTGGGAGCGCTGATGCAGCTGTTTCGTTATTATATGGTAAGACTTTTAAAAGTTTCGAAAGCGAATAATGTTCGTGTAAAGATGATTGGAGACAGAGAACGTTTTGACTCTGATATTGTAGAGGGAATCGGACGTCTGGTGGAAGAGACGAAGAATAATACAGGACTGACCTTTGTAATTGCGGTCAACTACGGTGGCAGGGATGAAATTGTCCGGGCTGCGAGAAAGATCATGGAAGACACCAGAGAGGGAAAGATTTCACCGGAATCGTTAACGGAAGATAAATTTGCCGGTTATCTTGATACAAAAGGAATCCCTGATCCGGATCTTCTGATCCGTACCAGCGGAGAGTTAAGGCTGTCTAACTATCTTTTGTGGCAGCTTGCATATACGGAGATATATGTATCTGATTGCTATTGGCCTGATTTTAATATGGAAGAAATGAAAAAAGCCATTACAGCGTATAATAGCAGAGAACGGAGATTTGGAGGAGTGAAGTGATCACGAGGGAGGAAGCGGGATGTTTACAACCAGGCTGATAAGCGGAATTGTTCTTGTTTTGATCGCACTGATAACAGTAGGAAGTGGTGGGCTCCTGCTGTTTGCGACAACGATTTTCATATCCATGATTGGCTTGTATGAGCTGTATCGTGTGCTTAAGATCCATGATCATCCCATGGGATATATGGGATATTTCATTGTAGTTGTTTATTACGGGCTGTTATGGTTTCAGATGCAGCAGTATGCATTGTATATGTCAATCGTTTTCATGATGCTTCTTTTATGCTTTTATGTTTTCGCTTTTCCAAAATATAAAACAGAGGAAGTGACCGGAGCGTTTTTTGGATTTTTTTATGTGGCAGTCATGTTATCCTATTTATATCAGGTTCGTACGATGAATGACGGAAAGTATCTGGTATGGCTGGTGTTCTTAAGCTCATGGGGCTGTGACACCTGCGCATATTGTGTTGGAAATCTCATTGGAAAACATAAACTTGCACCTGTGCTCAGTCCTCATAAATCCATAGAGGGAGCCATTGGCGGTATTTTAGGAGCCTCACTTCTTGGATTTATATATGCAACAATTTTTGGCGGGTCAATGACTGTACTTGAATATCCGCAGATTACCTGTACTCTTGCATGTGCATTTGCCGCAACTATATCACCAATTGGTGATCTTGCTGCATCTGCCATAAAACGGGATCATCAGGTTAAGGATTATGGAAAACTCATACCAGGACACGGTGGAATACTGGACCGTTTTGACAGTATGCTTTTTACTGCCCCTGTTATTTATTTTGTGGTTACATTTATACGATAAGAGCCTGACAAAGTATTACCTTAAATCGGAATTTAGGAAAAGAAAAGGAGTATACAGCATAAGATGAAGAAAATAGCAATCCTTGGGTCAACAGGATCCATTGGGACGCAGACTTTGGAGGTGGTGGAGAACCAAGGCGATATTGAAGTGACTGCTCTGGCTGCAGGAAGCAACATCCGCCTGTTGGAGGAACAAATCAGAAAATTCCGCCCCAAAATAGTTTGTGTCTTCGAAGAAGAAAAAGCGAAGGAACTGAAGGAATCAGTAAGAGATCTCACAGTTCGCGTTGTTTCCGGTATGGAGGGGTTAATCGAGGCTGCTGTGGAAGAAACTTCAGAAATTGTTGTCACTGCAGTAGTTGGAATGATAGGAATCAGGCCCACCATTGCGGCGATGGAAGCAGGGAAAGACATTGCTCTTGCCAATAAGGAGACTCTGGTAACTGCCGGTCACATCATTATGCCTCTCGCAAAGAAGATGGGTGTCAGGATTCTACCGGTAGACAGTGAACACAGTGCAATATTTCAGTGTCTGAGTGGAGAAAATAAGGGATCTGTAAATAAAATACTTCTGACTGCTTCTGGTGGTCCGTTCCGTGGTAAAACAAGAGAAGAGTTAAAGAATGTGAAAGTGGAGGATGCACTTAATCATCCAAACTGGGCGATGGGCCGAAAAATTACCATAGATTCTTCAACCATGGTGAATAAAGGGCTTGAAGTCATGGAGGCCAAATGGTTGTTTGGTGTTCAAATGGATCAGGTGCAGGTAGTAATTCAGCCTAAGAGCATCATTCATTCTATGGTGGAGTTTGAAGACGGAGCAGTTATGGCTCAGATGGGAACTCCGGATATGAAGCTTCCTATTCAATATGCGCTTTATTATCCGGAACGGAGATATTTAAAAGGAGATCGTCTTGATTTCTGGTCCATTGGTCAAATTAATTTTGAAAAACCGGATCTTGTTAATTTTCCGGGGTTAAAACTGGCTTATGAGGCCGGATGTGCCGGTGGAACGCTCCCGACTGTTTTTAATGCTGCTAACGAAAAGGCAGTTGCCAAATTTTTGAACAGAGAAATTACATATCTTACTATCACAGATATGATAGAGGGAGCGATGAACGGGCATACTGTAAAAGAGAATCCTACCGTGGAAGAGATTCTTGAAGCAGAGGCTGCAGCTTATGAATATATAGAAAGCAGGTGGTAAATTGTCCAGTATTATCGTAGCAATTCTGGTATTCGGTTTAATTGTTTTAATTCATGAATTAGGCCATTTTTTATTTGCAAAAATGAACAAAATCGCAGTAGTGGAATTTTCCATAGGAATGGGACCCCGCCTTTTGCATTTTAAGAGAGGGGAAACAACATATTCCATTAAACTGCTTCCTTTAGGCGGATCCTGCATGATGCTGGGAGAGGATGAAGAAAATCCTGATGAACGGGCTTTTCAGAACAGATCCATTCCTGCAAGAATGTCAGTCATAGCTGCAGGACCTATCTTTAATTTTATTCTTGCCTTTTTACTTTCTTTGGTTCTGGTAGGTATGAGTGGATATGACATTACTTATATAAAAGAAGTAACAGAAGGTTCTCCTGCTTATGAAGCAGGAATGCGCTCCGGAGATAAATTGTTAAAGATTAACGGAGAGAAAGTTTCCATGTATCAGGAGTATATTCTTTATAAGCTGATGAAACCGGATGATAAGATGAACCAGGTGGAATTTTCAAGAACAGATCCTCAGACAGGAAATCAGGAAATCCAGACGGTGTCTGTTACTCCCCAATATTCAGAGGAGAGTAAAAAATATCTGATCGGTATATTAATTGCGCCTGAAAACAAAAAGGCAGCGAATGCCGGTGATCTGGTTAAGCATGGATATATGGAGATGGAATACGATGTTAAACTGACTGTAAAGAGCCTTGGTATGCTATTTACCGGAAAGGCCAGTGTCAATGATTTAAGCGGTCCGGTAGGAATCGTTGTAATGATCGATGATTCTGTAAAAGCGGGCCTTACTGTCAGTGTAGTTGCGGCACTTATGAATGTCATCAGTATGTGTATTCTGTTAAGTGCCAACTTAGGTGTCATGAATCTGCTCCCCATACCAGCTCTTGATGGTGGGAGATTGCTGTTTTTAATTATAGAAGCAATACGTGGAAAACGAATGGACCCGGAAAAAGAGGGTCTTGTAAACATGATCAGTATGGCAGCTTTGATGGCGCTGATGATTTTTGTAGTATTTAATGATATCAGCAGATTCACCTGATAAAGTATAAATGGAGGAGCTTATGAACAGGGATCATACGAAAACAATTCAGATCGGAAACAAGGTCATCGGTGGAGGCAATCCGGTTCTGATCCAATCCATGTGCAATACGAAAACTCAGGATGTTGCATCAACAGTCAATCAGATTAAAAAGCTGACCGCGGCTGGCTGTGATATTATCAGAGTTGCTGTTCCTGATATGGAAGCGGCGGCAGCTATTAAGGAGATTAAGAAGCAGATCAGTATACCTCTGGTAGCCGATATTCATTTTGATTATCGGCTGGCTGTGGCTTCTATCGAGTCAGGAGCTGATAAGATCCGGATTAATCCGGGCAATATCGGCTCACTGGACCGTGTAAAAGCGGTTGTGGATAAGGCAAAGGAATATCAGATTCCCATACGTGTGGGAGTTAACAGCGGTTCCCTTGAAAAAAATCTCATTGAAAAATATGGTGGAGTTACTGCAGAGGGAATTGTGGAAAGCGCATTAAATAAGGTACGTATGATCGAGGAGATGGATTATGGGAATCTGGTGATCAGTATCAAATCATCTGATGTACTTATGTGTATCAAGGCCCATGAACTGATAGCAGAGCGGACGGATTATCCCCTTCATGTGGGTATTACAGAGGCTGGAACCCTGATATCTGGAACCATTAAATCTTCCGTTGGGCTGGGCATTATTCTTCATAAGAGAATTGGTGATACCATCCGTGTGTCTCTTACCGGCGATCCGCTTGAGGAGGTAAAGGCAGCTAAAACCATTTTAAGATCTCTGGGTCTGAAAAGGGGAGGGGTGGAGGTAATATCCTGTCCCACCTGCGGCAGAACCAGAATTGATTTAATCTCCCTGGCCAATCAGGTAGAGGATATGGTTTCTGCTTACGACCATTTGGATATTAAGGTGGCAGTAATGGGCTGCGTGGTAAACGGACCAGGTGAAGCAAGAGAAGCAGACATTGGAATTGCCGGTGGAATCGGAGAGGGACTTCTTATTAAAAAAGGAGAAGTAATCAGAAAGGTTCCGGAAGAAGAACTTCTTAGCGCCCTTCAGGAAGAACTTATGAAAATGCAATAGGTGATAGAATGGCAAAGAAATTTTTGGAAGTTTTTCCAAACTTACATATTACGGACGAATTAAAAGAGCTTTTAAATCTGGTAGATGTGGAAAAGGTCACATCAAACAGGGATAGAAGCTCTATTCGTGTTTATTTAATCAGTCCAAGGCTGATACACAAGCAAAATATATACAGCCTTGAAAAAGGAATCAAAGAACAGTTGTTTCCTTCCAAACAGATCACAATTAAAATCATTGAGCGGTTCCGGCTTTCGGGACAGTATACGCCGCAGAAGCTGTTAAAGATCTATCGGGAAAGTCTTCTGGCGGAACTTAAAAATTACAGTATCATTGAGTATAATATGTTCCGGAAGGCACAGTACCAGTTCCCGGAACCGGATCTTCTGAAGATGACAGTGGAAGATACCATTGTAACCCATGAAAAAGCCGGCGAGCTAAAGCGGGTGCTGGAAAAGATTTTTCATGAAAGATGCGGCCTGCCTGTTGAAGTTCAGTATGAATTTATTGAGCCTAAGGAGAATGCCCTGGCGAAACAAAAAGAGCTTCAGATGCAGAGGGAAGTAGAGGAAATCGTCAGCAGAACTTCATTTGCCGGGCAGCAAAAAAGCCAGACAGACGAATATGGCGGACCTTCCATGGCAGATGGCCCCCTGGACGCATTGGCAGCCACTTATTCTGATGAAGTGCCCTTCACACAGGAAGCCCAGACTCCTGCAGCCACACTACGCATGGGTGGTAAAAAAGAAGGAGATAAAAAAGAATCCGGTAAAGCAGTAGAGTCCGACTCCGGAAAGAAGGAATGGAAAGATTACCGGAAGAATTCCTATAATGGCCGCCGTTCTGATAATCCGGATGTTTTATATGGCAGAGATTTTGAAGAAGAAACCATGGAAATTGAAAAGATTGACGGGGAAATCGGAGAAGTCGTGGTTCGTGGTAAGATTATTATGACGGACAGCAGGGAATTAAGAAGCGGTAAGACCATTATTATTTTTGATGTAACAGATTTTACGGACACGATTACAGTGAAGATGTTTGCCAGGGAAGAACAGCTGGATGATCTGAAGAACGCAGTGGTAAAAGGTACCTTCATCAAAATAAAAGGAGTTACAACCATTGATAAGTTTGATGGGGAGCTGACTCTGGGATCTGTTGTGGGTATTAAAAAATCAGAAGATTTTACTGGGAAAAGATCGGACAACAGTTTGGAGAAACGTGTGGAGCTTCACTGCCATACAAAGATGAGTGATATGGATGGTGTCTCTGAAGTAAAGGATCTTGTAAAGCGTGCTAAAAAATGGGGGATGCCAGCGCTTGCTATTACGGATCATGGTTGTGTACAGTCTTTTCCGGATGCAAACCATGCACTTGACAAAGGTGATACATTTAAAGTTATTTATGGAGTGGAAGGATATCTGGTTGATGATTTAAAGCAGCTGGTTGAAAATTCCAGGAATCAGACCTTTTCTGATTCCTATGTGGTCTTTGATATTGAGACAACGGGATTCAGTTCTTCCAGAAACCGGATTATTGAAATTGGTGCAGTGAAGGTTATAGATGGAAAAATTAAAGATAAATTCAGTGCATTTGTAAATCCGGATGTACCAATTCCTTTTGAGATCGAACAGTTGACGGGAATCAATGACAGTATGGTGCTTCCTCATCCAAAGATTGATGTAATTCTCCCCCAGTTTCTGGAGTTTTGTAAAGATTCTGTTTTAGTAGCCCACAATGCTTCGTTTGATGTAAGCTTTATCTCTTATAATGCTCAGCAGCTCCAGCTGGAGTTTAACCCTACGGTAATTGATACTGTGGCTCTTTCCAGGCTTCTTTTACCCAGTTTAAACAGGTATAAACTGGACACTGTGGCCAAAGCCTTAAATATTTCCCTGGCGAACCATCACAGAGCCGTTGACGATGCAGGATGTACAGCAGAAATATTTGCCGCATTTGTAAAAATGCTCAGAGAGCGGGGGGTAGAATCGTTAGATGAGTTAAACAAACTCAGTGCCATGTCGGCGGATATGATTAAAAAGCTTCCCACCTATCATGTGATTATCCTTGCAGCCAATGATGTGGGCAGGGTTAATTTATACCGCCTGATTTCCCGCTCTCATATCGATTTTTATGCCAGAAGACCGAGAATTCCCAAAAGCGTTTTAAATGAGTACAGAGAGGGATTAATTATTGGTTCTGCCTGTGAGGCAGGAGAGTTATATCAGGCTCTTTTGCGAGGCGTTCCGGATGCGGAAATAGCCAAACTTGTAAACTTTTACGATTATCTGGAAATACAGCCCCTTGGTAACAATGCATTCATGTTAAGAGACGAAAAGAGTACGGTAAAGACCCAGCAGGATTTAATTGATATTAATAAGCGGATTGTGACCCTTGGAGAACAGTTTGGGAAGCCTGTCTGCGCAACCTGCGACGTTCATTTCCTTGATCCGGAGGATGAGGTGTACCGGCGGATCATTATGGCTGGACAAGGTTTTAAAGACTCCGATGACCAGGCTCCCCTATATCTTAGGACTACAGAGGAGATGCTTCAGGAGTTTGAGTATTTAGGTCCTAACAAAGCGGAAGAAGTAGTAATAAAGAATACCAGAAAAATAGCGGACATGTGTGAATGGATCTCACCTGTGAGGCCGGATAAATGTGCACCTGTCATTGAAAATTCAGATGAAGATCTAAGAAAAATCTGTTATGACAGAGCTCATGCCATCTATGGACAGGATCTCCCTGTGATAGTTACAGAACGTTTGGAGAGAGAGTTGAATTCCATTATATCCAATGGTTTTGCGGTTATGTATATCATTGCACAGAAGCTGGTGTGGAAATCCAACGAAGATGGTTATCTGGTGGGATCCAGAGGATCGGTTGGATCTTCTTTCGTTGCCTATATGTCGGGAATTACAGAAGTAAATTCTCTCAGCCCTCATTATTACTGCGAGAACTGTCACTACTATGATTTTGATTCAGAAGAAGTAAAAGTATTTACAGGAATGGCTGGCTGTGATATGCCAGATAAGATATGTCCGGTTTGCGGGCACCCATTATCAAAAGATGGTTTTGATATTCCATTTGAAACATTCCTTGGTTTTAAGGGAGACAAGGAGCCTGATATCGATCTGAATTTCTCCGGAGAATACCAGAGTAAGGCCCATGATTATACAGAAGTTATTTTTGGAAAAGGGCAGACGTTCCGTGCAGGAACTATCGGTACTCTTGCAGATAAGACAGCATTTGGTTATGTGAAGAATTATTATGAAGAGCATGGAGTAAGAAAAAGGAACTGTGAAATTAACCGGATTGTTCAGGGCTGTGTGGGTGTGAGAAGAACCACTGGCCAGCATCCGGGAGGAATTATCGTTCTTCCCCATGGAGAGGAGATTTATTCCTTTACACCGGTACAGAGACCGGCCAACGATATGACGACGATGACAGTTACCACCCATTTCGACTACCACTCCATCGACCATAACCTTCTAAAGCTCGATATTCTGGGACACGACGATCCGACCATGATCCGTATGCTTCAGGACTTAATCGGCTTTGATCCGGTAAAGGACATTCCTCTGGACAGCAGAGAAGTCATGTCACTTTTTCAGGACACATCAGCTCTTGGAATTATGCCGGAAGATATCGGCGGCTGTAAGCTGGGAGCGCTGGGAGTACCGGAGTTTGGAACCGATTTTGCCATGCAGATGTTAATAGACACCCAGCCGAAATATTTCTCTGATCTTGTCCGTATTGCAGGGCTTGCTCATGGTACGGATGTGTGGCTTGGTAATGCCCAGGCCCTTATTCAGGAAGGGAAGGCAACCATTCAGACTGCCATATGTACCAGAGATGATATTATGATATATTTAATTTCCATGGGTATCGAAGAAGGCTTATCTTTTTCTATCATGGAGAGCGTACGTAAAGGAAAAGGGTTAAAACCCGAATGGGAAGAGGAAATGACATCCCATGGGGTTCCGGACTGGTATATCTGGTCCTGTAAAAAGATTAAATACATGTTCCCAAAAGCTCATGCAGCTGCTTATGTTATGATGGCATGGAGAATCGCGTACTGTAAAGTGTTTTATCCACTGGCTTATTACGCATCTTTTTTCAGTATCCGTGCCAATGGCTTCAGCTATGAGCTGATGTGCCAGGGAAGAGAAAAGCTGGAGCATTACCTGGCTGATTACAGGAAACGGATCGACACTCTTTCTAAAAAGGAGCAGGATACTCTTCGTGATATGCGAATTGTCCAGGAAATGTACGCCAGGGGTTATGATTTTACTCCTATCGATATTTACCAGGCAAAAGCCAGACATTTTCAGATCATTGATGGAAAATTAATGCCGTCTTTAAGCAGTATCGATGGACTGGGAGAGAAAGCGGCAGATGCGGTTGTCGATGCCAGTAAGGATGGAAAATTCTTATCCAGAGAGGATTTCAGAAACCGGACAAAGGTCAGTAAAACTGTTTGTGATCTTATGGGGGATCTTGGACTTCTGGGGGATCTTCCCGAATCCAATCAGCTTTCCCTGTTTGATCTGGCATAAAGCAATTTCCGCTGCAAAATAGCATTCTTTATTCTGCAGCGGAAGATTAAAAGAGTAACTGAAATCTGCTGTTATTTTTCCAGTATTTTTAAAAAATAAAAAAATTTTGAAAATACGGTTGACATTGTCTCAAATTTATATTATACTACGTAACGTAATCGAGGCGTGGCTCAGTTTGGTAGAGCGCTGCGTTCGGGACGCAGAGGTCGCAAGTTCGAATCTTGTCGCCTCGATTTTGTATGAATCATATTCGTACTGGCCTATTGGTCAAGCGGTCAAGACGCCGCCCTCTCACGGCGGAAACCCGAGTTCGATTCTCGGATAGGTCATAATAAAAACCTTCAGGATTAATCCTGAAGGTTTTTTGCGTTAAAGCGGGATCAGCAGGGTTTATCTTTATAACACCAGAACCAGTCCATGCAATTTAAGTTTTGAGCCTGTGGATTATTAATCCGCTCTATCATCTGGTCATAAGTACGGGGCGGGGGTACCATAGCAGGACTGCCTGGTTCCCAGTTTGCCGGAGTTACTACATTACAGCGGTCTGTTGTCTCAAGTGCGGTCAGGAGCCTTATGATCTCACATATGTTTCTTCCATTTGTAAGAGGATAAACAAGTATTGCCCGGATAATCTGGTCAGGATCGATGAAAAAGACATTACGGACAGTTTCCTGTTTGGAGGCATCGGGCGCTATCATACCATACATACCTGCCACTTCTGCCATACGATCTGCAATAATAGGAAATGGAATCTGGACGCCTGTCAACAGGTAGATCTGGTTTACCCAGGCAAGATGGGATGGATTGCTGTCTATGCTTAAACCGATCAATTTGGCATTTAAGGCTTCAAATTGGTCATTGGCCTGAGCAAAGGCGACAAATTCGGTAGTACAGACCGGAGTAAAATCGCCGGGATGGGAAAAAAGTATTACCCAGTGGCCTTTGTAGTCAGATAATTTTATGGGTCCAAATGTTGTCATTGCAGAAAAGTCTGGAGCTTTCATTCCAATGCTTACGTTCATAAGTAATCCTTAATAGCTTTTTGTAATAATATATGGTGGTTACGGAAGAAATAGTTCTGGAAAATGATTAAATTTGATGAAATGGTGATATCTTAAAAAATATATGTTGGTATTATATAAAATTCATGGTATAATATAATTCGAGGTAAAAACCTTCTCTAACATTCTGTTTTTCTAGTATTTATTTAGATTGTTCAAACTTAATTCCTTAATTATTTTTTTTTACTTAAAGTTCTATGATTTAACATTTTTATTTGTTTAATCTATTCATTTTTAATCTTTTTATAATTCTCATAATTAAATTCTTGTATCTTACTTTCTTTATTAAATTCCAAATACATATATCAATTTTTTGATTTAACGAATTAAATACAATCACATTTTTTTGCAGTCTTATTTAATCCTGATACGGTATGAACTAAACTAAGTTCTGCTTAATAAATAATGAAAGGAGAAATTTTTATTTATTTGTATAGAGAGGAGGAGATTAGGTGATATGACTTAAGTAATAACTAAATAATATTAAATAAAAGAAGATTGGTGGTATGAATGAAAAAGAGAAAATCGCTGGTTTTATTAAGTCTGCTTTTAGCATTTTTATATATTCCAATATTAAGCTATGGAGAATGTATAAAAGATGATGTTAATCAAATTTATAACGAAAGCAGGGTAACTGGAAAGAATGGCTGGCAGCTGATAGCTGATAATTGGTATTACTTTAGCGAAAATGGCTATATTGCTACCGGTTGGATACATATTTCCGATAAATGGTATTTTTTTAGTCCGATTGATGATGGAACAAAAGGAAAGATGCTGACAGGTTGGCAGTGGATTGATGGAAAGTGCTATTTCCTATCTTCTGCAAACGAGGGAAACTGGCCACAGGGGTCTATGTATGAGAATGGTATGACTCCTGACGGATACATCGTTAATGAATCCGGTGCATGGGTTAACGAAGGAGGTGTTGTTGAAATTCCGGGGAAAGGGATACAGACGGTTGATGAAAAAATATTATCAACAGGTAAAACCAAATTTTCTGGAGGTTCCGGTGGCGGAGGATCTGGAGGAGGTGGCGGAAGCCGAGGTCACAGCAGCTCAAACAGTTCCAATAATGAAAATATAGGTGAAAAGTCTGATAGTAAGCCAGAACCTGTAAAGCCAACTGATCCGGATGAAAGTGGAGGTAAGGAAGTGCTGGATGTACCGGTTAAGCAATACAAATATACCATAAGGTATATTTGTATTGCTGATAAAACAATTCTTCAAATTATGACTGGAACAGGGAATGAAGGAGAAACAATAGAACTGATCCAACCGGACATAGAAGGATATACGATATCTAAGGGCCAGAAAGAAACCCTTTTATTAACCAGTGATCAGATTACCTTATATATTTATTACGAGAAAGATAACACAGCTTCCCCATCTGAGGCCAGAAAGATTGACTGGGACATAAAGTTTATTGAAGAGGGGAAGCCTGACAGGGAGATTTTTAAAGGGCATAAGGGTAAGACGGAGGAAGGTAAGGAATTGTTTATTGATTTTCCAGAAACAATTATGGGAAGTGATCAATATTACTACCATTCTCTGGTTCCAAGCCCATGGAGTGTGTTGGTGAATGGAAATGGTGCCCAGAAATATTATATCGAATACCGGAAAGGTGATCGTTTACCGGAAATGCCAGATTCAGATGGAGATATGAAAGAAAGATTAAATTACTGGCTGGATGTTTCCAGTGAGGCGGATCAATACATTACAGGAGAAACGCCATCAGTCGGACAGCTTATCAGTGAAAGCCAAGCGGAAGCAAATGAGAGACTTCTTAACCTGGTATCCATGGCTGATGGGGCAGACCGGATAGAGGTTTATGTAATAGCAAAGGGATATACCCCAAATGTTGCAATTATCGGTCAGAAATTCCACGCGGTCAAAAACGTATCTGAGCTTACTTTGGAAAAATTAACAATTGCTGATGAGACCTATACCATTTTACGGGTTGGGTTTGAGAAAACATATGATGAAAACACCTGCAATCACAGCTACAAAGTAATCGACCGGGTGGAACCAGCCTGCATGGATAACGGTTATGAAACTGTACAGTGCTTAAGATGCAAAAAGGAGGAAACAGTGATATTACCTGCAATGGGACATATAGATACGGATTATGATGGAATCTGTGACATTTGTTATCAGCCAGTACAGGAAACAACAGAAACCGTCCATTATAGTATTGGGGATGTCCAGTACCGTAACATCGGAAATAGGACCTATTCATTCAGATGCATTGATGAGGATTATGAAGATGCCATAAACAACAGTCAGAAAACAGCTTTATTTCTATGTGACAGCGTGATCCGGTCCGACATTATGGGGACATCCAAAAAGCTTAATTTTGGAGATAACAATAACTACAAATATTCAAAGGTGAGAGAGTGGCTGCAGAAGAATGCCTCAGATTCGAGATTTCTACATAATGCCTATATAGGAATTACCAGATCATACACAGGCTCAACCGGTAGAGGAACATATGAGCAGCTAAAAGAAAGCAGCTTAATGGGTTACGATTGTCTATTTCAGTCTATGGAGGATAAAGTCTTTATTCTGTCAGTGGAAGAAGCTTTAAAGTATAGGGATTATCTATGGAGATTTAATGGCAGTGAAACAAATAATCCGGATTCCCAGATCTCGGCTTACTCAAAGGGCTATTATCTACGAACTCCTCAAAGTGACGGAGTGGAGGATTTTTGGTATAGAGAAGGCATTTACGCTGTTAGCCTGATAGATGGCAATATACAGCCGGTGATTGCTTCGGAGACAAATATCGGAATCAGACCGGTTATGACGATTCCTCAGGGATAGGAGATTTATGAACATACTGCCTTTTATATTGTTTGGCTTTATCTGTGCATCCATTGTGGTTTTTATTTTCATTACAGTATCCATTGTGGTAGTTGCATACTTCAGTAACAAAGATCAGGAGGATGAGGAACAAATCCATTGGATTAAAGAGTACAAAGATAAGAAATTAAGGGAGAAAGAAATATGAAAGGAAATTCAAAAAGAGTTATTTGCCTCTTTCTTGCTGCCATCGTTGTAATAACAGCGGTGGGATATGCACCACCATCTTTTGCGCTTACTGCAATGTCAATTCAAGAATGAAGGATGCAGAGGAAATTGCAGCAGAGGTAGCTGCCCCATCACAGGCAGAGAGCTCTGAGGATAAGGCTACGCCCTCAGAGGCAGAAAAACCAGGAGATAAGGCAACCTCTTCGGAGGCCGTGAGAAAGTTTGTCCAGGTGAAGCCGGAGGAGATCCCGGAATATTATTTCCAGATAAAAAAAGCCGGAAAACGGTTCTGGAAATTCGAGGACCGCAATGGAATGATTCAGTACCGGGATTATGGATATGTGAACGTTGAGGCGGAATTTCCTCTTTGGTATGTAGCAGATCAGGCGGGAAGCGTTGAAGATATGTCCTCCTGCGTCAATTTGTATGAGGAGTATTACAATTTAGCTCCATACATATTTAAAAGTTACGACAAAGATGCTTACCGGATGGCAACACATTGACAATAAGTGGTATTACTTTACCAGACAAAATGAGTCACAGACTTATTATGGAAGTAATTCAGCGGGCTGGAAGTATGATCCAACAAAGCCAGGTAAGCCTTATGGATCAATGTATCAAGATGAGATCACTCCAGATGGATACCTGGTAGAGGAAGATGGAGTTTGGAAAAATAAATAGGAGGAACAATGCGAAAAAAATTTGTGAGAGGGCTGGCATACATCATGTGCGCCACCCTGACAATTACCGCAGTACCGCCTTGGGCAGTATATGCGGAATCAAGGACAGGAGTTTCCGGTTCAAAAGTGGCCACGCCTTCTGAGGCGAGCCGTGACATAGAATCAGAGGTAGAAGAACCCGTTAATGAAGAGGACGTAGAAGAAGATCTGCAAGAAGTAGATCCCGAAGAGATTCCACCTGCGGACCCAGATCCGATTAAAGTTCCGGCAACGGAACCGGTTAATATTGCTACACCATCTGAAGTAGTAGAACCTACTTTCACGAATGTGAAAAAAGCATTAGCGGCTTCCCTGCTTTCTTCTGTTCCTTCTTCCAGTTTTTTGGGAGATATCTGGGATACCTGGTCTGGAAAGATCAGTTATGAATTCTTAAGTGGAAGCCAGGGAGAGGGAACGGAAGAAAAGCCATACCTGATTAAAAACCGGGAGCAGCTTATGGGACTATCTGAACTTACAGCCATGGGAATGATGGTGCCGGAGGCGGAGGGAGCCAAATATGCCGGAGATTATTCCGGATGTTACTTTTCCCTGGGTGCGAATATAGATCTTCAGGGAGTGGACTGGATTCCTATTGGCTTTTATCAGGATTCTTCTGAAAAGGCAGGGCAAGTATCCCACACATTTAATGGTTTTTTTGATGGAAACGGAAAGACCATTAAGAATTTAAAACTGACTTCCTTTGCCGGTTATAACAACGTAGGACTCTTTGGATCGGTCTCCAATGCGATCATCCATGACCTGACCATAATTCCGGACAGTAGTTCCATAAAGGGGAATGACCGGACTGGTGTGGTGGCAGGGTATGCAGAAAACAGTGAAATCCGTAATGTAACCGTAAAAAATGCGGATATCAGCTCCACAGGTATTTCCGGAGGGATCGCAGGAGAGATAAGTGGTACTGTCATTGAAAATGCGGTCTGTGAAAAAGTCATGATTGATGCCAAAGGAGGAAGTGAAATCATTTATGCCGGTGGAATCGCAGGAGTTGCCTCCAATTCCTCTATCGTTGACTGCGAGGTATCCACCGGCACAGGAACCACTGCAAGAATTCAGGGAACCGGATACATTGGTGGTATCGTAGGGTATCAGAACGCTTCAAATGTATTTAACACCTATGTAAGCGGAACCATTGGAGGTTATCACTCCACCGCCATCGGTGGTATTACAGGGAAATACGCAGCCGGGAAAATAAAAGTGGCACGTTTTGCGGGGGCTATTGGAAATTCACAGCTTGGCTCCATGGCAAGAGAAGGAACCTTTATCGGAACCAGACAGGGAGCTGCAACTAATTTCAACTACATAGAGGATGTGGCGTATCTGTTTGCTGATACGGAAAGTAAGATAAGCGCCAATGTCTGCGGTTCCGAGATTGAGGATGACAATGATTATACCTACGCCGCCCATATCGGTTACTGGCACACCGGAGATCTATACTATACTCTGGTTCAGGGTGGAGTACAAAAGACCATATCAGATCAGTACTTTTATGAAGAACTGGAAAAAGGTATACTGACCGTTCTTGATGAGGAGTCTGGAGATTATATCCTGGATCACTTTGCACCGGATTCTTTGGGCAGGCCCGTAAGAGGGTATCTATTAAATGTCAATCAGATCGATACAATAGCAAACGGCCAAAACTATTATGATATTGCCGCATTGGAAGTACGGGGAAGCTCTCAGTATTCAAGACCCATGGATAAAGAAAATCGGGGAGCCATTGCAACTGGTACCACAGTCACCGTGACAACGGCACCAAACAATACGGATACGGAAAAGTTTCAGATCGAAGGCTATCCTTTCTATGTAAATAGCAAAGGAATCAAAAAGAGCAGCACCTATTCAGATATCAGCCATGCCTATACCTTTACCATGCCAGAAGATAACATCACCCTTTCCGCCCTTTATAAGAAAGTGGCAGTATCCGTAAAGGTAGATCCGGAAAGCTATACTTTTGCCGTCATTCAGACCAGGACTGGAAACCGGAAGAATCCGGTAATAACGACAGAGATTAAAAACAAGGAAGGAAAGCTGATCGCCCGATATATCAATGGTGTGTTAGAAAAAGGAACGGAGGTGCAGCCGGTAAATATAAAGGCTGTGATTGATGCCAACAATGACGTAGCAGACAGCCGGGTGAAGTGGAGCATTGATGATCCTCAGCTCATCACTCTGGCAAAGAACAATGATGAGGATACTGATGGATACACCTCACAGTCAGCAAGCCTTTCTGTCAATTTAGCCTCCTCTTTCTTTCATACAATCATAGAGGATGCAGAAAAGAAACAGGCAGATGAAAAATACCAATATAAGATTCCAAATACCATTTACGGCGCGGGGCATCAAAAGGGAGGCGTTGCAGTTTTAACGGCACAGACCAGACCCTCAACTTCCTTTGAAGGAAAGCCTTGTACCGCCAACAGCCGGATCAATGTCACATTTCAGATCATAGACAATACCTTAGTAGCCACGGAAGGCGCAGTTCTTGATAAACAGGCGCTTACTTATATAATCAAAGGGACTCTGACTGGGGATCGGATCAATCCACAGGAAATAATTACAGTAACAGCCCCTCAGTCCTTAACGGCAACGTTTACTCCGGACTTCTTCTCTAAGGATGAAGTGGTATGGACCAGTTCCGATCCGGCAGTGGTGCAAGTGGCGCAGGATATTGATGCATACCGGGAAGCATCAGTTAGCGCTTTTAAGGATGCAGTTTGGATACGTAACATCATAGCTACTGACAATGGAATCAAAAGCAATGATCCATATGCCAAAGTATCAGGAAGTGGAAGCCGGGATGTAGTGATTACCGTTGATGGAAAAGACAAGCTTGGGAATAAAGCTTCCGCTGTCTGCCAGGTAACTATCAACTTTGTAACGGATGACCAGACCAGAGTGATCCCGGAAGGAATTATCCTGGATCAAACAGAAATATTCTATGATCTTGGCTATCAGATGGTGGGAGATATCCATTCACAGATTGCAGATAAGAAAGGATTTATTGCAAAGAAACTGTCTGCAACGGTTCTCCCGGATCTTGATGATTCAACAGAACATAAACCCTATGACCGGACTGTAATCTGGACTTCCTCTGATCCGGATGCGTTATCTGTTGATGAGCAGGGAAATGTAATGCCAGTTGATGGTGCTGCCTGGATCAAAGAGGTACTTTACAAAGCTCCATACCAGGGAGAAAAGAATGTGGAGATTACGGGCACCACAAGAGATGGAAAGAAAGCAGCCACCTGTCTGGTGAAACTTACATTCCAGGCAGAATGCCTGGAAGCAGACCGAAACAGTGAGACATTTGATCTGGTACTGACTAAAACAGGAAGAAGAAATAGTCCTACTTATACCTGGAGCGGTTTGGAAGCCAAGAAATTTTCCACTTCTGCTTATCCAGAAAATAGGGGGAAGAAAATCCAGTGGAGGTCCTCTGATTCAGGAATCCTTTCCGTAGATTCAGTAGGAAATGTTACAGCCATAGTAATTAATGAAAAACAGGAAGTTATTGCTGGCTGGATCAATGAGATACTGGGAAAATCACAGTACTCTGGAAGCACAAACGCTATTGTATATGCAGAAAGCAGTGATGGAAAGCTTTCTGATCCAATCCAGGTAAGATTAAACTTAAAAGTCATTGATAATACCACTTCTGGAGGTAGCTCCGGAGGAGGTGGTGGTGGCGGAGGCGGTGGTGGAAGCCGTTCCGTAGGAGTGACGGCTACAGGAAATATCAAAGGACCGGCAGCTCCCTCTGGTGCTATCACTGGCACATGGACTCAGACTGGAAATGGGAAATGGATCTTTGCTTCCGACCGAACGTATACCGATGAATGGGCATACATAAGTAACCCATTTGCTACGGGAGATCAGGAAAAGGCTTCCTGGTTCCGGTTTGATAAAGATGGATTCATGGTAACCGGCTGGCAGACAGATGCAGATGGGAATATTTTTTATCTAAAGACGGTTGTCGATGGAACCCAGGGGCAAATGCTCACTGGCTGGCAGAATATAGAGGGAGCCTGGTATTATCTCAACCCGGTATCAGATGGAACAAGAGGAAAATTAATGACTGGAATGGTCATAGATAAACAATATGAACTAAATGAAAAAGGCCAATGGATTAAGGACGGGAAAGTGGTTACTGCAATGCAGTAGCCACCCGTGTGGCCAATATCACAGCACCTTGATAACCGAATATGAACCGATAGAAAAAAATTATATACCTTGGAAATAAAGGAAAATAAAAAAGAGATTCTATTTTAAGAATCCCCTTCTTCTACGTACTCCATGATATCCCCTGGTTGCAGCTTTAGGTAACAGCAGATTTTACATAAGATATCTGTTTTCACGGTCTCTCCTTTAGATAATTTGGCAAGTGTAGGACCAGAGATAATCTCCAGTAAATCAGTTTTTTTCATACCTTTACGATTGATTTGATCAAATAATTTATAATACCTCATTCCCATTATGAAAACCTCCTTTTTTATAAGTATATACTAAAATAAAATAAACGTCAATTAAAAAAAATTAGCAAAAGCTAATATAATAGATTGACACTCATTTAACTGTATGCTAATATAATATCAACAAAGAGTAATAAATATTAGCGAAAGCAAAAAAGGAGAACTACACATGAAAGCTAAAATAGATAACAAGGTTTTAGAAGTAGAGGTGATTATGATGAACTATAACGAGGCTTCAGCAGAAGTTGTTATTAAGGAGGGAAATCACACCGGGCGTTATGTCATTTTGAGGCATGAGGATCTGATTAAAGATTCAGTACCTGTTAAAGCTGTCAAAAGCAAATTAAGCTTTGATCAATGTGATATAGATTACCGCCGAACAACGAATATGTTTATGGGAGAGTATATATACGGCTGGAAAGCCATATTTAGAGGGCATTTATTAGCCAGTGAGAGAACAAAGGCAGAATGTAAGAAGATAGCCAGAAGGGAACTTAGCAGGCTTGTAGAGCAAGGGGAAATCAGAAATGTATTGCCGTAGTAATACGGTTTTAGAAGTAAGGTACCTATATGATATGCCAATAGATATATTAATTAATAGGAGATATAAGAATGGCAGCGATTATGGAAAGCGGTGTAGTGGGAACAGAAGAGGCCCTTGATTATTTTACTGAAAAGTTTAATGCAGATAGAGCAGACCTCAATAATTTTGAACAAGCTTGTTACATGCAAGTGCTTGTTCTACTTGAAATAGAACTGATGAAAGAAAGGAACATAAGGAGTTAAGTGAAACCTGATGAAAAGAGATATAAGAATAAACAGTTAGGGCTTACTATGAAAAACAGTATTCCACAAGGAGGTGACTATATGGCAGATATGCTGGCAGTTGGTAGCACTGGTACAGGGATGTCACGTAATGCTCTTTTAATAAATCAAATGTTGTTGCCATCGAACTTAAAATGGAAGTTGAGGAAAAGACAACAATTCAGACATGGAAAAAAACAAAATTAGGATCTAGTTCATAGAACAGAAAGAAGGTAAATTATGAGAGATATGAAAGAGGGCATAAGAAAAGTCACGAAACAGTATGAGGAAGATGAAGTCAGAATAAATAATACATCCTTGTCAGAAAAGGAAAAAGAATTGATTGAATATGGCTATGTTCAGTGTTCCTTACAAATTGGATATGACATAGTTTCCAAGGGGGATAGTTTCATGGTAGGACTTCAAGAAATGGTTTTAAAAAATGACAGGTTTGAAATGGCAGAAAAGAAGATAAGAGAAAAAATTAATCAGTTAGAGCTTGCTACAAAAACGGAATTTGGAGAACATGCAAAAATGGAACTCGAATGGGTTCTTAGTCTGCTAAAATGAAATTTGGATAAATAGGAGCTAAAACATGACAAGAAAAAATCAAAAGAATAGGATTGATATAGGGATGGCATTAGATACTGTTTTAATGTTATATCACAAAAATGATAAATTAAATATTATCATTGATCCCAAAATGGAAGTGGTGCATAACGTGAAAAATTCATTTTACCTCACTTCAGGTGAACTAGGTATAGGTAGAGCCGTCCACCCATGGGATGACCTGAAAAAATGCTCTTGTGGTGGTTATCCATATATGGTTGGTGCAGATGGAAAAGATTTTTGTAGCGGGAGTCCATATAAAGTTTTTTGTACCCAGTGTTTAAAGAGTACGGTTGCCAATGAAGATATTAGCATTATAAAGAAAGAATGGAATGAGCATTGTTTAATTCCAAGATAAGAATAAAAACAATGTGAGAAGGGGAGATAAGATGAAACTTACAATGAGAGAAAAGAGCAGAGATATACCGGTTATGGTGATTTCAGAAAATAAAGAGAGGTACGGAGTTGTCATAGGCACAAGTAATAATATTGTTGGAATACTGTTAAATACAGGAGAATACATAGATGCTCCGGTGAGTGCAGTAAGAAGAATTCGCAAGTTAAAAAGGTGAGATTTTAATAGTCACAATAGATGATAGCATATATTAGGGCATTTCCCAGCGCCTTGATAAGTGGATTAATATATGTTATCATCATAGTAAGTAATAGGAGGGCGATGTATGAAAAAGAATTTATTAGTGGCAGCGATGTCGGCTATGTTAGTGATTGGAACGGTAATAACATCCTTTGCGGATACGTATGATCCGCAATATCCATTAAAAGGCTATATGGAACCCTGGTTTGTAAATAGCCCTGTGACTGGAAAAACTGCTTGGAAGAGTGATCCTTATAATTTCATCAATGAGCCTGTTGGTCCTATGCAGTATGCTTTTGATCTTGTGGTCAAAAATAAAGAGCCACTTTCTCTTAATTATTTTGGAGGAGAAGAATTGGCTGCTATTGCAAAATTAACGAATTATCGAACGACAGGATTAAGTCCAGATCAGGGAAATGTTGATCGCCTGGCAATAGAGTTACAAAGTTTTTTAAACAGCTTTGACTGGAGAAATGCTTCTGATTATGAAAAGGCAGTGCAGGTTGCCAAGAGAATCACAAAAGCAGATTATCTGGATCAGGAAGGAACCCAGTATGCTTATAGCTGCCTGGTAGATGGAAAGGCAAATTGCAATGGTTACACTAACGCTGCATATTTACTTTCAGCATGTATTGGATTACCATCAAATGGGCTTGGTTATGTTAGCCATATTTATCCATCATTTTTGGTAGATGGTGTATGGTTGGCTTATGAACCAACCACAAAGGATAATTACTTTACAGTAGCAGATGTTTATGCTCCATCTTATTATTTAGTTGGAGAACCACAGTTAACACAATTAGGTGAATACTGTAAAGCAACTGGTTACCAAATTCCAGAAAGTGTGGAAGGAAAGTTCCCCAACATATCCTATGGATATATTTACGGAGAACGGTCACCATTTATAAAGTTTAATTAAATATTAAATTGCTAATTATAAAGAAAAGCTATCGGTTAAATATAATCGGTAGCTTTTTTGCGTTCAAAATTAAGAGTAATGGATAGAAATAAGGAGAAATGATGATTACATACTGGAAGAAAGGTACAAAACTAAATCAAAAAATTGCTGCATTGCTTGCAATCGTCTTATTGCTAATGCCTGTATTTACTTACTTGCCGCCTGGTATGTTTGATTCCTGGGGGTTTGGACTAAAGTTTGTCAGTTCTGGTCAGGCTGGACATCCATATTTGATAGGTCAGGCTCCTGGCGACAAAGGAGAAAATTATTTCTTTTGCATGAACCAAGGTGCTTCAGCTCATAGTAATTATGACTATTCTAAGGTGAATGCAGACATTGATTATAATAATGGAACGATTGAACAAAAACGAATGTTTTGGGCCTATATTGGAGCATTTGGCAGTTATGATAGAAATACAGCACTTGCTACTCAGTTTGGAAATAGACGGGTTGCTCCAGAAGTAGGGAGAGAAGTTGCATGGTCTAAAGGAAAAAGTAATGGTGGATCAGCCTGGGTTGAAAACATGGCCAACGATGGCTTTATGTCATTGGAAAACGTACCGGAAGGCTGTAAAAGCCCAAAGGATATCCTTGACCTTATCAGTAAACACAATACTTCTGGACAGGCTATGTATATTAACAATCTAAGAAGTGGTCCTGGTCAAATAGATACGAAAAAATTATATGAATTAACAGGACTTAAAGATTGGGAAACCTTTAAAAAGTATTGCAAAATTACAGAAGTAACCCCAGGAATGGTCATTAATACAGAAGGTCAGAACCTTTCTTGGAGCTTCCCTAATGCCCCGGCTGGTCAGAAACCATCAGAAGCGGTAATGAAGATCAGTTATGATCCAACTGTTTTTAGAGTATTGGAAGTCACAGGAAGCTTGGAGTATTTCCAGTGCAATGTACCAGGTTCCCAGCAGTTATACCGGGCAAAAGGAAATGTGAAAGAAAAAACATGTGAATTTTTCCTCACTACAAAATATAGTGCTAATGCTCCCACTCCCACTCCGGGAGATGGAGAAGTCTCATTAAAAGTATACCAGCACGATGAAACTTTTGAATCCAATTACAAAGTTGAACTGGAAAAGAAAGATTATGAAACAGGCAATTTTTTACAGGGTTCTACTTGGCAGGTATTGGAGCAGTTTGATGATAGTCAATTAAGTAATGATGAAACTGATGGTGGAATTATTGAAGATAACATGAGAGAAGATCCAACAACGTGGCAGGACTGGATGGTGTTTGATGATGACCTTGTTACAGATGCCAGTGGACGTATTTCTCATAAAGATACCCGCCTTTACGATTTTAGTCATGCTTATTGCAATGGCCATCCGATTCCTCCGGAACCGGAAATAGAGGAGCCGGAAGAGGGGGAAGGCGAAGAGGGAGAAGGCAGCGATGAAGCGGATGAAGCCGCAGAGGAATATGAAAGACTGATGGAGGAATGGCAGGCAGGAGTGGATGCCTGTGAAGCCCGTGCTGCAGCCAGTGGTGGAACCTTTCACCATTGGGAATGTGGAAGCGAGGAAGAGCCATCTGAAGAAGAGGCATTTGAAGCGTCAGGTTGTAAGGCAGCCAGAGATGCAGCATATGAAACTTTTATAAATCTCGAATATGATTATACCTTCCGGGAAACAAAACCAAGAGATGGTTATATCATTCATGATCCGGGCCATCCGGATGATGTGCCGATAGAAATTATCACAACAGCGGCATCGGAAGCCGAAAGATCAACAAAATGGAAAAGTTCCAGTAATGCAGATATTAGAGTCACGGGATATGTGCGCAACATGACGAAAGGAAGTTCCGTGGATCTCCAAAGTTTTGCGGTTCAGAGTTTAACAAACAGGGCAGATTTTGAGTCAGAGGATCTTGACCTTATCAGTGAAAACAAAATGTTACTTACCGACAGTGAAAATCTTATAGCAAGTCCTTCTGAAAGTTCTGAGGATTCGGAACAAAACGGAGATTTAATCCTGAAGGAAACCTATGATCTACCGCTGGGAGAAAGAATTATTAATAAGTTGTTTAAATTTATCGGGCTTCCCACTGCTTTTGCGGAAGAGAAAGAAATTACCGTGAAGCTGATTGCAAAAGATAATGAAGAGCTATTTGACGATGAGTTTGATGAAACCGAATTTGAAGAGAATGAGGAAGACTTTCTGGATGAATCCATAGATGATGATGATGAATCAACCCCCTCACAGGCAAAAAAGAACTTTGTCAATTTTTCTTTGAGATCTAGCCTGGCAACTGATTCGGAAGCCTCTATATCTGAAGAAAAAAGAGCCACAAGGCGAATTAGTTTATCTGCAGCTGAAGACACAGATGAAGAACCAGTTATGACAACAGCACTTAGTTTAAAGGCTTTTAGTGGTGATTTTGAAGGAGGAGAGATAGACAGTCAGCCAGAGGTGGATAAAGGACCAGATAATCATATCGCTCATACCTTTAAAGTATATGATCATCGTGTACCTGGACAGGTTCATTTTAATAAAAAAGACATGGAACTAAGGGCAGGTGAAACCGAAAAATATGATTCCTATGGAGACAC
This sequence comes from Hungatella sp., assembly GCA_009712635.1. Lineage (GTDB taxonomy): Bacteria > Bacillota > Clostridia > Lachnospirales > Lachnospiraceae > Lacrimispora. The sequence continues at coordinate 144,356 of WASS01000020.1, forward strand.
CCAGGGGGATGCCACATTAGAAGGCGCTGTTTATGGCTTGTTCGCTGCCGATGATATTTACGGTCCAGACACCCAAAGAGATGAGAATGGAAATATCTCCTCCGGTATTGGAGTGGTATTTGATGCTAATGATCTTGTTGCCGTGGCAACCACAGATAAAAATGGAGAGGGTTCCTTCTTAACAATAACAGAAAAACCTCACAGCTTTTACAATTATAAGACCGGAAAAATTGAGTACACCGGAAAGAACTATCTGGAAAACCTGTATGTGAAAGATGGATATGAAAAGGCGCAGCCACAAGAAGAGAGGGGGCGGATCTATAAAGATAATAAGTCCATGAATGGAGACAGCTGGATTGGAAGACCTTTAATTCTTGGAAACTATTATATTAAAGAACTTACCAGATCTGAAGGATACGAACTTTCTATCACTGGAAAAGATATGGAGGTTACAAATGCTGTGCCAGGTACCCGTGAGACCTATGGTGAGACCCCTGATTCCAGAACGGCACCGGTGGGATCCGCCTGGATCACAAAGCAGCTTTATAATGCAGTTACCTTTCCAGAGGGAAATGCTGCATATGGAAATAAAGAAAACTTACTTCTTCTTGAAACAAAATCAAAGGATGCTACCAATGGTTATAATGTAGTGCTTGATGGAATCCCGGAGGGTGCAGATATCTACATCAACAATGTTTCGTTAAAGCCGGTAGTAATCCAGCAGGTGGATGGAGGAAAGTGGGTTGATTCAAAGGATGCTCCCTATTATCATACTGCAGAATCTCAATCTGTTTATAAGCGTGATATCAACGGAAATATGATTGAAAAGCCTGGAGTATCTGCGACTGTAAAGGTTCCTTACGAAGCAGCTGGAATTGAGGCAGATAAACTTCCGACAGAAAGTACTGCGGTTGCCAGTGATCCAGCAAGGTTTGCCGGTGCATTTACCAATTCAGAAAGCAACGTAAAGTATGTGAAAGCTGAGCTGGAGCAGATGATGCGTGATTCACTGCAGATGGAAACTCCGAAAGATAGTGATTATTCTACGATAAATACTCCTGTCTATGATCAAAAGCGGACGGTGAATGGAAAAACCGTCTACGGAAAACCGGAAATCGTTCTTGTAATTGATAATGTGACAACCAATCAGTCCGTTATCGAAGCTATATTAAATTATTACATCAACGAAAAGGTATTTACTTATGGGGGGCTTCAAAAAATAGAATACAGTGGCGGAAAAGCAATTGTAACAATTGTTGCCGGCATGACTCCAGCCAGAACTTTACTGTATCAGACAAATTCCAGTGGTGATGTGGTAGCCGCTTACTTAACAAAACTAAATACAACCTATGGAAGATATGTCATAAGAAAATACACAGGAGATGAATTAAATGCTGCAAAAGTGGAGGATACAGGCAAATACATAATCAATGTAACGTCGGATTTTGAAGTCGGTGATGATGGGATACCAACAGACAAAACTATTTATCCAACGGATAGTGAGAGATACCTTCATTATGCTGCAGGTGAAACTCTTTACGATTACTGGTACTTAAATGGCGATACATATGTTGGTCACGCTCCTGTAACCAGAAAAGTCTGGGAGCCGAATTACAAGGAAGTTACTGTAAATGAGGAAAATGTAAGTTCCTCAAAGATCCCCAAGGTCAGTTCCATGGAAGAAGTGACTGACCAGACTGGCAGCACTCATTACTACTATGATCAGGTGGCAAAGCAGTATACCATTCATGTTGGCTCAAACGATATGGACCTTAGAGGGGTAAAATCAGGAAACTTTACCATAGCCCTAAAGAACGGAAAACGTGAAGTAACCAATGAAGATATAAACAGGATCGGATCCAACAATGTATGGGGTTACGCAGCTGGATCCAGCATATCCAATGCAGAATATGTCATTCGTGTTTCCGGTGCCGGAGCTGGGGCATTTACTTCCGCAGATTTTGATAACAACAAAACTTTCATAAAGAATCAGCGATTGATCAGCAATGGGTATCACGACCTGATTGAGGATGGAAACACAAGAGAGACACCGACTCCGATTCAGGAGCGTATTATTGGGCAGCAAATTAAAGTCACGAAGGCTATTGATGAAACATCATATGAAAATACCAACTCCTATGGCGTAGCCCATGATGACTGGTTCACAAGAACATTTGGCGGGCATTTTGGAAGGAATACGGTGGCCAGGAAGATGGACAACTTCCGGTTTAAGGTGTACTTAAAATCAAACATGGAACGATTGTACCGGGATAATGATGGAACTGTCGTATGGCAGGACCGATTTGGAAATGAAATAAATGTGACCGACCAAAATGAGAAATTTCCAGCCCTGGTAAATAAGGTTTATACGAAAGTCCAGCACCTTACCTCTCCTTTATATAAGGATTCACAAGATGCAGTTGTAAGCAATGATTCCTTATACAGCTATACAAATGGTTTCATAAATGAGAGCCAGAATAACGGCTATACTTCCGTATTGGAAACCATATCCGTAAAGGCAGATAGCGGTAGCGAAGCAAGAAATATCTCTGTTTACAATTACGAAAAGTGTTTTGATGCCATAAACGTGGCCAATGCGGATAAATGGGATCATACAGAAAACAGCAGCACATCCTTTAAGCCTTTTGCTCTAATAAAGAAGTTCCTGTTTGGAACAGGAGGGGCAGAAAATCAATATCCTGCGGGCCATAACAATGCGGAGATTAAGAATGAAATCAACACCTCAGATATAGCTGCAGATAATGCCCTGCATTCAGACAACGTCCGTCAGTTTGCGATTAACTGGTATCTGGATGACGAAGTTGCAAAGCTGGTGAAAAAGAATCAGTCTGAGGAAACGGAAAGCGCTGCAGGGAAGAGTGTGTATTCCGATGAAGTTTATGATAAAGCCCTTTCAGAAGCAATAAAAAAGGCAGAAAACTATTTAAAACCGTTCCTTTCCTATGACATTGACCGGATTTATTCCGTTAAATGGGACAGTGCACAGGAAGGCGGGGCAGATAAGGATCTTTCGACACTTTCCGCAGATACATTATTTGGTGATATTGCTGGAAACAGCGATGGTTATTATTTTGCCACATCAAAATATCTGCCATACGGAACCTATGTGGTGGCAGAACAGCAGCCCAAATACAGTAACCTGGGAGATTTAAAGAATAAGCATTACCAGATTGACAAGCCAAGAGAAGTCTCGCTCCCCTCTGTATATGCAGGCTATAATGGCTCCCAGGCTACTCCGGAGGTGACTAATAATTATTACAATTATTCTGCCGGCACGGCACAGCCTGAGATGGAGCGTAAGTATAAGATCCGCTTCAATGAAGAGAGCGTAAACATAATCAAAGGCAGAAATGCGGATGGCGACTTTGAAGTTTATAAGTATGGCATGGACATTGATAACATCAGAAATGCCATATCTGGAACTGGATCAGGTAATTATTTTGCCCTGAGTCAGAACGAATTCAAGTCTTATAAAAACTACTACAATGAGCAGGATGACAGGTTAAGCGGAAATGTTGCCTATTATCTGTCAGAGGGCTTGAGTGGTAGAGATGCGGTATCGAAATATTACCGGTTCAGCTCCGTTGCAGAAAATAAAGGTATTGCAAATGATGTTCCATTCCCAGGGGTAACCATTACAGAAAGTAATGGTGCTGCAATCCAGTACAAAGATAATGTAACGACCATGCAAGGTGCACAGATTGCCTATGATGGAAAATATGCTCCTATGTTTGTACCGTGGACGGTAGTGGCCTCTGACAATGCAGTTACAGAGGTGGCAGACAGCGCTCCTTCTCCAAATGGGGAGAGCTCGTATAAAGGATTTGGTTATATGAAGTTTCATAATACTTTCTATAAAGCCAGGCTGAGAATCGAAAAATTAGATTCAGAAACAGGGGAAAACATCCTTCACGATGGTGCATTGTTTGCATTGTATGCAGCGTCCAGGGAGGAAGGGGCAAATACAGACGGTAAGGTCAAATTCTATGAAACAGATACCTGGATCGAAGGCTCTAAGGAATTTTTAGAAGCAATGGGAGCTGCCGAGATTGTTCAATCAGGTGAGATCTACAGCGGATTGGTTCCAGCCGGCACCCCGATCTGTGAGGAAGGAGAGCAGGTAGTTCTTTCTGATAAAGAAGGAAGAAGAACCGGCCAGTTTGAAGCCTTTACAACAATGAGAGATGGGTTACAGGCACAGGAAGGGAATCTGGCTTCCACCTCCTATCAGGATCAGAATACAGGATATCTTGTTACACCCCAGCCGTTAGGTGCCGGTACCTATGTCTTATGCGAAATCAGACCGCCTGCAGGCTATGTAAGAACAAAGCCGGTAGCCATTGAGATCTATTCCGATCAAACCACCTATTACCAGGACGGAAAGCGGGATGAGAGAGTGGCTGCAGCCATTTATGAAAATAAAGTCTTAGATGAGGATACCGCAAGGATCTATGTGGGAAATACTCCGATTCGCTTAGAAGTATCCAAGATTAAAGATTCAGCTTCGTCCGTTACCTATCAGACTGAAACCAGAGTGGAAGGAACAGAACTGGATTTAAAGCAGAGATACGGGGCGGAAAACCTGGAGTTCGGCTATAAAAACGGAACCTACTTAGGATATGCCTGGTTTAAAGGAACCTTAGAATCTCTTCAGGCAAGAAAAGAAGCGGGTGAGAATATCGAGCTAGTTTACTTAAATGGTGTGTTTGCCGGATATGGTCTGGTCTCCAAACCACTGGATACCGCAGATGATAAGAACCGCTATGCAGCCGGGGCAAGAATGGCTCTTTACGATGCAATTGCGATTAAAGAAAATGGAGACAGCGGAGATTACGGATATGATGGCGTAGAAGTGGTGAGAGACCGGAACAATAACGTCCAGTCCGTGAAAGTAAAAAAAGGATACGCTGGAAGTACCGTAGAATTTATCAATAAGCAGGATCAGGCTGGAAGTCTCTCTGGAGGAACTGGGGAAGGTACCTGGGCGTATGAAACCATTGACCGAGAGGATACCGACATTCTCTTTTATTCCCTGGCAGATCTTACGGTCACAGAGACCGGAGCAGATGGAGCAGTTTATGGTTATGACAGAAACAGCAATAAGGTATCTGTAAAAAACCGGGAATCCATCTTTGTGTTAAAGGCAGGAAAACCAGTCTTTGAGCTTGAAGGAGGAGATTTAACCAAGATTCGCTATATAAAAGCTGACAAGCTTCTGGCACTACCTTCTGAAACAATACTCTATCACCTGGATCCGGAAGGAAACCGGGATGCATTTGTAAACCCGACCACCGGAATGGCTTATGCAAAAGAGGGAGACAAGCTTCTGGTATGGCCAGTAAAGATTTCGCAAAATAAGACCGGGGCTGTCATAGCCAGGGAAAAGATTAAAACCTTCCGGACTGCAGCTGTGAATGCAGATACCGATCAGGAGTATACAACCGGGGCGTACCAGGGTAAAACCTTTCAAAAGAGTATGAACCCAGTTCTAAATGATCATGGACTACCGGAGTATTACCAAAAGTCAGAGGAAACCTATAAAAAGGGTGATCCCATTTACGATATTGACGGGGATTATGTGCGCTATAAATACGATGATTTACTGGAAGCTTATAACCGGGCGGCTTACCGGATTAACAATCATTCCGGAAGAGATGCCATAGGTTCTGAAGAAGATATCACAGACGATCCGGGGCTTTACCATCGTCAAGGCGAAGCCTGGGTTATGGAAAATACCTGGATTACCGGAGAGAAGTATCCGAACGATCCTTTCAAAATGGATATGGCGGTGGGACAGGCGGATATGTTAAAACGTGTGATCCCAGGGACCTACATAATGGAAGAGGTAAAAGCCCCTTCCGGTTATAAGAAAGGATTTCCACAGGGAATTACCGTAAAAGAAACAAAAGAAGTACAAACAATTGGCATGGAAGATCCAAAGATTAAGGTGGAAATAACAAAGACGGATGCAGCCAGCCAATACAGGATACCAGTTATTAGTGATTACCAGGACGGTCTTGTTGTAACGGAACCCAAAGGCGCTTACAGCTATAAACAGATCACCGGTGCGCACCTGGCACTTTACAACGCTAAGAAAATTTACACCACAGACAGCAGTACCTATCCCAAAGGCTATTATATGGTCAAAACAGAAAGCAAACCGGCTGAGTGGACCGTAGAAAACACTACTGACAATGCACCGGTACGGATCGTAGCAGACTGGATCACCGATGGAAAAGCCAAGTACTTTGAAGGAATCCCGGCAGGAGATTACATCTTAGAAGAATCTGAAGCAGCAAGCGGGTATGTAAGAACGTCCATGGAGATTAACGTAAAAGCAGCTGGTGACGTCCAGACCATCAACGTTACCAATGACCATACGAAGCTGGAGGTTTATAAGTACTACTTAGACAGCAAGGGAGTAAAAACCCTTCTACCAAATGATCATGCAGCTGGACTGGCCTTATACGAAGCAAAGACAGACCAAGATGGAAATATTTTAACGGAAGGAGTAAAGCCCCAGTACGATGAGTCAAAGAAAGTAGATCAGTGGACCACAGACGATTTAACGGAATACACGGAGCTGACAGAAAAGAGTACGAAGCTTGCGGATCGCATAAAAGGTTTCCTGGGTCTTGCCAATAATAAATCCAGCTTTTTGACTGATTTTGAAGCCGCTTACCGGGAAAAAGGAGAAGGCCTTACCTATCTTACCTGGTACACCAAAGACGGAGAACGGAGTGCAAAACGGACGGAGAACATATCGACTGAAAAGGGAGAGAGTCGTTCACAGATCTGGACTACCGATACCGGAGCAGCGATCCGAATCACCATTTACCGGAACGTGACAAACGGTTCCCTTGACCCCGATGGAAAGCTGCCACTTAACTTTGAATACCAGTTTAACTTTAAGGAAAATAACGGAATAAAATCCTATGATACTTTAGAGGGGCTGCACCGTCTGGATTATCTGCCTCTGAATGCAGAAAAGGACGGAAAGAAGATCGACTCCTATGTACTGGTGGAAGTAAAGGTCCCGGACGGATTTGAACAGGCTGATCCAAAAGCAATCGTTCTTACAGAAACCGGAAATGTTCAGCGAGTGAGTTTACAAAATGAAGAGAAGTACATCAACGTCTTAAAAGTTGTTAAAGACGGAATAAACCAGTATGCAGCGGAAGGGGCAAAACTTGCCCTATACCGGGCCGATGAAGCCGGAAACTTTATTAAGGATGAGACTTATTTTATTGAAAGCTGGATCTCAGGATCAGACGGATGCTACACCAAAGAAGACCAGTTCAATGACAAAATCATAGAAGGGTTCCAAGTGGGAGATTTAAAACCTCACCGGATCAGCAAGGTTGAATACGGAACGTATTACATTACTGAAATCACCCCACCTGCTTATATGCAGAAAGCAGATCCGATGAAAATAGAAGTAGGAGCAGAAAAGATTCCAGTTTACCGGATTATAAATCAACCGACCATTGGAACTCTGGAAATTAATAAAATAGCTTCCGATACCAATGAATGTTTGGAAGAAGCCAGATTCAAAATAGTCAATAGGGATACGGGAGCTGTCTGGTACATGACAACCGGCACCGAAGGAAGCGCCGTTTTAAAAGGACTTCCAGTCGGATCGATTCAGACAAATGGAACAATAAAAGCTTATACCTATACCGTAGAAGAAATTTCTCCGCCCGATTTTTATCAGATTACCGAGAAAATCAAGAAATTCCAATTTGACGGTACAGAGAACGCAAGTGAAGTGCTCTATCATTATGAGGTTTATAATGCCCCAACAAAGATCCTTTTTAAGAAAACAAACTTTGACAATGGCATGGCAGTGGAAGGAGCGGAGATTGCTGTTTACAAGGCAGTAGCGGTAAACGGCGGATATGAAAAGAACGGAGAAGCCATAGCAACAGCCGTTTCGGGACCCAACGGTTTTACCCTGACAAAGAAGCTGTCAGCAAGACAGGTTTATATCATGGAGGAGTTAAAAGCTCCAGCCGGATACATTCTTTCAGCACCAGTAATCTTTACCATAAATCAGTCAGGAACAGGAATCCTAAATGTATCCAATAATTTCAGTGTTTTAAAACTGGCAAGTGAGAACGGCACCATAGAAGCCCTAACCATAACCGGAAGAGTTCCGGTAAAAACCTACCTCACCTTAAAGGATTTAGACACCGGGACAGAGTTACCAGCCTTCATGGGAACAGGAAGCGGCCTAATCTTGACAGCTAATGATGGGATCACGGATGGGCATTTATATCAGATTACCGAGTATACCAGGTATTCAGACGGCCAGACAGAAAAATCCGGAAAAGAAACCAGACGGATCTATCTTGATGAACAGGGAGCCTACTCGCTGCCTTCCAGAACTTATTTAGACACCAGGCAGGAACTGACCGACTCTGAGGGAAATGTACTGGCAGACTGGATCGTCAGTGATAATACCCACGATTACACCATAACCAATCCAATTACGAAAGAAAGTCCGATTGCCAAGGTGACAAGCAGCGTTGGGGGAGGTCATAGTGCAGTAAAGGTAGGAAGTGTTATGAAATACACAATTTCCTATACCAATCCATACAGTTGTCCGGCAGATATAAAAGTAAAAGCAATTCTCCAAGAGGGACTTGATTATTTACGATCTACCTCCTATGGCGTTGAATTAAACGGAACCGTCACTTGGAATATTACCAATGTAGCTGCCCATGAAAGCGGTACTGTGGATGTGGTAACTATAGTTAGTGGAGAAAATGGAACGGAAGCCAAAGCAAACTTTATTACGACAGTGGGAGCGGTTACAAAATCCACGAACCTCTGGAATCCGATTGTCCCGGATGGATCCATCAGTATCATTAATAAGTTGACTGGGACAGGAAAAAGCCAGACAGATACCTTTACCTATCATGTGAAATTCACAGACCAGGCAGGAACGGCCTTAATTGGATATCAGGCATTTGCTGGTTCCAAAACAGGAAGAATCAAGGGGGAGGGTAATATCACCCTTACCGGAGATGAATTTATTACCTTTTCCGGTCTGCCCTATGGAACCAGATATGAAATCACCAATGTGGGAGTAGATGGATATGAACTGGGAGAGAAGATCGTGACCGGAGAAATACAGAAAGACTTCCAAAGTGAAGTGTTTGAAAATAATCGAAATGACGAATCAATCCGGGAAATACTGACAGCCGGGGGAAGCTATAAACTTATGGAGACAACCTCTTACAGCGATGGGAACAGTGTCATAAGCGGTGCTTACCGATTTGAAGTAAATGCTTTAGGAATGGTTGATAACGTTGACATGGAAGACCGGACGGTGCAGCTGTATTTTTCCAAGATTGACAGGGATACTGGTAAAGAACTTACCGGAGGCAGCTATCAGCTGATTGATGCAGAGACAAAAAAGCTGATTTATGAATTTACGAAGGAAGGAGAGAGGGTACAGATCCCAGCAAAACTTTTAATACCTGGGAAACAATATATCGTACAAGAGGTCAGTTCTCCTGATGGATACGCTTATGAAAAAAATATTAAATTTACAGCAGAAGACAGCGGAACTTCTGAAACCATTATCATGGAGGATCAGAAGACTGAAGTGAATATTTTAAAAACGGATGCAGAATCAGGAGTAATATTAAGTGGAGGGCTGTTCACTATCAGGGAAAAGGATACTGGCATATTGATTAAAGAATTTACACCAACAGGAGAACCAGCCATTTTTACAGGGCTTTTAATCGCCGGCAGAACTTATGAACTTTCTGAGAAAGAGCCTCCTGCGGGGTATTCCTGCAGTGGAAGCGTTACATTTACTGTGCCAGAAAAAGCGGAAACATTAACCGTCACTATGAAAGATCAAAAAACGGAAGTAGAAATTCAAAAACTAGCCAAGTCTCTGACGGAGAGCACTCCTTCTGAAACAGCACGTTCTCTATCCGGAAGCACGCTTCAGATCCTAAATGAGGACAAAACAGCTGCAAAGGCTATACGTGATGGAAATGGTATAACAGCCGGTGAGGATTTAATCTTCACAACAGGAAACCAATTTGAAGTATTAAAAGGGCAGCTGATTGCTGGAAAAAACTACTGGCTTCACGAATTGAGACCAACAGACGGTTATGCTTATGCAAAAGATGTGGCATTTACAATAAGTTTAAGTGGGCAAAGGAATACTGTGGTTATGATTAATAACCCGACCCATGTGATTCTTTCTAAAAAGACAATTACGGGCAGCGAAGAACTTCCTGGAAATTATCTGAGTGTAATAGATTATGAAGGAATACGGATAGATGAGTGGATGACTGGGGAGCAGCCCCATGAAATTATTGGAAAACTAATAGCCGGAGAAACTTACCGTTTTACTGAAAAAAAGCCAGCAGATGGATATGCCTGTGCAGAAGATATTACCTTTACTGTAAGCAAGACGGGAAGTGTTGATCAGGTTGAAATTAAAAATGATCAAACTAAAATACGTATAAGAAAAGTGAATTCATCAGGTCAGATTTTAAAGGGTGCCACGTTACAGATATTGGATCAGCAAAAAAATATAGTTATACCAGACTTTGTATCAACAGATGAACCGATAGATATCACAGGTAAATTACAAGTAGAAAGAAGTTATTATCTCCATGAGGTAAGTGCACCAGATGGATATCTTCTGGCCTCAGATGTAGCATTCACTGTACCAAAAGGCGCAAAAATCCTGGAGGTTACAATGCTGGATATAGAAAAACCGCATACTGGCCCGAATAAAATGAATATCAGGAAGTTTGATGCAAAAACAGGGAATGGTATTGAGGACGTGGAATTTTCCATTTATCAGTCAAATGGTAAGCTGCATCTGGTAGTAAAAACGGATAAGGATGGGTATGCTGACTTTGCCATACCGGAAAATGGTACCTATAACTATAAAGAGACGAAAACAGCTCCTGGTTATCTTGCAACAGACCATACATATACCTTTACGATTCAGAATGGTGATATATCAGAAAACAGCACTTTATCAGTTGTTAATTACCTTTCACCAGAAGTGATAATTAAAAAGGCTGATGCTGAAACAATGAAAAGATTAGCTGGAGCAAAACTGGAGATTAGAAATGAAGCTGGAGAACCCGTATTTAATGGGATAACAGATGGTAACGGTATAATGCTATACCATCCCACTCGTTCTGGAAAATATACGGTACATGAGGTAAAAGCCCCAGCGGGGTATCATAAGACTGATTCTTATTTGACTATTTACGTAACTGATGACGGAGTGGTAACAGGAGATTTTATTATGTTTAACAATTTGGAAAAGGGTAGGAAGAAAGGTATCATAACTGCAAAATATCAATCTGACTTAAAAGGTTTTGGGATTACCAGCCGGAAGGGAAAAGGATTTTGGAACTGGCTGAGCAGCATGCCTAAAACTGGTGATGAAGGTATAAGTGGTGGAACATTCTTTTATATCTGGTTCGCAGGAGTCGTGCTTGGAATTTATATGATAAGTAAAAGATACAATAATAAGAAAAAAATAAAAAAATAAAAGCATAAGCAGATCTTGTTTAAATTCCGTATATAAATTGTATCAAATAAAATTTTGTGGTAAAATAAATCAAAATCCATAAGAAGGAGGATCATCGTAATGAAAAAAGAAGTATTAAATTATGTAGTTGAAAAATCACATGAATTAATCAATGCACCATCCTGCAGCAAGGAAGCAAAAGCTGCCGCACAGACATGGCTGGATGCAATTGGGACAGAAGAGGAAGCGGCTGAAACAAAAAGATACATAAAAGAACTGGAGGCGGATATTTTACCCATTGATGCCTTAATTGGTTTTGCAGAATCTGATCATGGGATTCAGGTTTTTGGTGAGGATACCGCAAAGAATATTGCAGGTCATGCAAAAAAAATCAAGTCAGAAGGCGCAATCTATTGTGACTGCCCGGCTTGCTCAGCGGCTACAGCTATAGTTGAAAAGAAAGAACTTATTGTAGAATAAGTTAGATTAAGGATCTAAATTTAAATCACTTAAAGTGTTAAGAAAAAACCTCGCGGATTGAATGCCACCAGCAAGCTATACTTTTTTGTTTGGCTTATTGGAAATCACATTAAATACGGGAGGTTTTTTATTATCCTGGCATAAACACATTTTACAATTTTTATGAAAGATTATTTGTAATGGAAATGTGCATCTAAGATTTATATTAGTAAAAATTCATGAGCTGACAGAATTAATTAATATAAAAAAACCCCGTAACCACGAGGTTTTCTAACAGCTTCCGGGGGGACTCGAACCCCCGACCCACGCATTACGAATCAAAAAAATGGGGTTTTGTGCTGTTTGGTATTTTTAGGAGATGTCGATTTTTCCTAGGTTTTATAAGGGTTTTCGTTGGGTATCGTTTGTTTATCAAAAGTGTCGTTTTGCAACTTTGTTAGTCAAACGTTAGTCAAATGTTAGTCAAAAATCATTCGATTTTCCGGACAGAATCGAGTAGGGCAGTCTGCATAATATTGGCAGCTTCGGTATTCTTGCTGCGGAAGAAATACGAATAAATATTAAGGGTAGTAGTAGGGTCTTTATGACCGAGAACACCCGCCACGGATTGCGGATCAAGATTATTTGAAATCAGGATTGCTGCAGCTGTATGTCTCAGATCGTGCATGGTCGCCTTGTCTGGTATCTTCTGTGTTTCGTCTTCGGCTACATTATCATTAAAAATACGAATTATTCTTTTGAACTCGTGATATGGACTTGATAGATTCATTTGTTTTCCATTTGATTGAGTAAAGATAAAATTATTATCAAAATCTTTACCTTTATACCCTTGCCAGCTGTCACCCAGCTCCAGAGATTCTTTTTGTTGTTGAACTTTTAGTTTTTTGGCCATTTCCATAACTATAGGCGGCACGATGTTAGAACGGGAAGAGTGGGTCTTTGTATCCTTCTGGTATGTTTCTCCATTTACATAGGCAGTTGAATTCTCTATTAAAATTTCACATTTCTCAAAATCAAGGTGTTTCCATGTAAGTGCTGCATTTTCACCGCGGCGATCACCTGTGAATAGGGCAATGTAAAAAAATACTCTCCATTTTAGTGGTAAGCGCCATTCCTGGGCGTATTCTGGAACATGATAAGACTTCCCGGTATCATCTTTTCGATCATGGGCTTTCCGTTTTATCTGAATAGGATTATCCAGAGCCCACAGAAACCACTTTGTCTGCTCGATGGTAAAACAATTCACCTTATACTCCTTCTTGGCTTTACGCCCCTGTTTCTGCTTTCCAGAATAGATTATAGGATTAATTGTTATATAGGCCTCTCCGACAGCAAAACTCATCATAGCACTGATAATGGCCAGATCCTTGGAAATGGTTCCTTCTGATAGTCCACCTTTTTTACCATCTTGGCGTGCACCATCTTTTCGGAGTGATTCTGAGTAATCTTTTAGCAACCGGGCATTCACATCTTTTATTTTGACATGCCCGATTCGTGGAAGAATGCGAAGTTCTAATTTGCGCTTGTAATCATGATAGGTGGTCATTTCCAGAACAGGAGGAGCCATGTCTTTAAGATAGGGGACGGATAGATCCAGAAGAGTCATGCGTTCACCCTTTACATTCTTGCCGGCTTTAACGTCTCTTTCAAAGTCTACAACGAATTCATTTAGGGCTTTTTCTATCTGGCGTTTGGTCATGCCTGGTTCTGGCGTATAGGTATCTGTTTCTATTATTTGAGAACCATCAGAACGTCGGCCGTTGCTGACCGTAATCTGATAGGAATCTCCACGTTTTCTTATGCTTGCCATGGTATCTTTCCTTTCTTTATGTAACATTCGAACACCTGTTTTAGGGTTCACTTAGTAAGGAAAAGATGATATACTGATTATGTACATTGGGTGTATATCGTCTTCCCTTGTGGTTGATAAGTTACATCTATTTGAAAGCCGTTCCGGTTGCAGCCGGGGCGGTTTTTTGTAGTTTTTAAATTTAAGCATTATCATTAATTTGTTCGGTAAGTGTATAGATATTTGAAAAGACCTTTTTCTCTATATAAGATTGTAGTTCCTCTTTCGAGTATTGAAAATAGTTAATCGGCTTAATATGTGGCAGAAGCTCTAATGCAAAAATATTTGCTTCATATTCAGTTAAACTGTTTTTATTTCCATCTACTGTAAATAAATTTAGTTCGGTATTTCTATGAAGAAAAATATGGCCTAATTCATGAGCACATACTATTTTTTTAGCATATGAGTTTAATGCTGATGATAAATATATTGTTGCATGACCTGTAGGAGATATATCACTAATCCCAGAGAGACCTTTTAACGGAATTACGGAAACATTTATATTTAAATTTTTTGATATCAAAAAGGGATCGTAAGTACCACAATATTGATATATTTGCTCAAGAACCTTTTTGATTAGCCGATATTGTTGTCTTGATAATTCCATTTAATCCTCCTGATGGATTTTTTGTTCATATATTTCATTTGCTAAATTAAATATATCTTCATCTGGAAGTAAACTTTTATCTTTATTAAATGCTGCTAATGTATTCCTGGATTTTAGAAATGCTACAGCATCAGCGAGATTGCTAAAATGTGAATTTCTTGTACATGATTGTTCATCTAAAGACCTTATGCTATCATCAGTATTTTTAGTATTGAGTTCCATTGCTTTATCAGTAAGTTTTGCTTTCTTATCATAATAAGAGGGGTTACTGATAGTGGAAGTTTTTTCACCATTGCTCAGATTTGGTTTAAATATAAAATTACTTTTGTTTTTATCTGAAGGAGTTTTATTGCTTTCGTATTCGAATTCTAAAGTTAATATCCAATTGGGTAAATTCTGTAGCCATTTGCTGGCGCTATCGATATATGAATCAATAGTTTGCTTAATAAAGATTTGATGAATATCTTCTGTTGCTATGTCTGAATTCCGTCCCTTGTAAAAATTAATGATTTCTTCTTTATTTTTTTTCCAATCAGACTGTGCATAAGCTGTTTTCTCTATGATTTCTTTATAGCGACCTAACAATTCATCAAAATGGGCTCGTAAAATAACTGTTTCATATTCTTCAAGTAATTTGTCTTCAGTCCAAAACATTACCCCTTTATAATTCATCTCGCATAAATTAGTGTGAAACTTATACTCTTCGCTATGATAATCTTCTTCTTTTTTTTCAATTAAGTCAGATTTTTCCACATGAAAGTATTTTGCCAACATTTCGACCTTATCCATTCTAGGCAGTCTCGTTCCATTGCACCATGTTGATACAGCAGATTTATTAAAACTGAGATCATTAACTATATCATTCTGAGTTTTGTTGTTTAAAAGTAATAGATTATTTAAGTTATTTGAAAAAATTTTTTTGTAATCAAATGAATCCATAAGCGCCTCCTTTCTTTCTTGTATTATAACATTTTGTAAATAAAATACAATACTTTATGTTGAATTATTCTACTTTTAGTAAAAATAAACAAAATGTAGAGGTATAAAATAAAATATTGCTATATACTCTACAAAAAGTATTGACAGTTTACAAAAAGTAGAATATAATCGCATTATAGAAATCGAAATCAAATATAACAAGGAGGACTAAATTGTGAAAATTACTTTGAAGGCTGCACGTGTCAACGCTGGTATGACTCAAAAACACGTAGCTGACAGGCTTGGAGTATCAAGATGTACCATACTTAACTGGGAAAATGGCAAACAAAATATTGGAATTCCACAGTTTACCAGTTTATGTGGTGTTTATGGAGTAAAAGCTGAAGATATTTTTTTACCTACAAATTCTACTAAAAGTAGAGAAAGGGGCTAAATGAAAACCGAAATCTGGAACGGATACCAAATTCGCTTTGTTGAAAAAGACGGCGAGTGGTGGGCGGTTGCTAAAGATGTGGCGCTGGCGCTGGGATATCAGCTTACAACTAACATGACGAGAACATTAGATAAAAAAGACAAGGGTATGCATAAAGTGAATACCCTTGGAGGTGTACAGGAATTACTTGTGGTTTCTGAATTTGGAATTTACGATGCCGTATTTGGTAGTCATAAGAAAGAGGCGAAAGAATTTAAGCGCTGGGTATTTAATGTTCTGAAGGATCTTCGTCAATCCGTTGGTCTTGAAGGTTTCCAAGTATTCCGTATGTTGGACAAGGATCATCAGAAAGAAGCAATGGCAAAACTGAAAAGAGGATTGAAAAAGGCCGGGAAGCCGGACTACATAAAATCAAATGTCATTGCCAATAAAGCTGTTTCCAAAAAATACGGCTATCCTAAGATGGTTAAAAAAGCCGATATGACACCGGAAATGTTGGTGGACCGCCAGGAACTTCTTGATAGTACAGTGGAACTGATGGGAATTAAAGAAAAGTATAATCTTAATTTATCTGTGAGTGAAGAGGTTTATAAGTTAGCTTCTGAACAGAAATCGGATCAGACGGCATAAAGGTGTGTTTAATAAAAAGCGGCAAAGGCAAGTGGTAAAATTTACGGTTTGCATCGACATAGGTTTTCCCAACATTCTGGGGAAAGGTGATTAGACAGCTTAGAGTATTTTAACCACAACAAAATTGTGGCCGTTTTTATAAGGGTTGGGGAATTTGAGTTACCAACCTCAACATATAGGCGGTAACCAGATGTTTACATCAGAATTATAAGCGTTCTCAAAAATCATGACGATGTGAAGTCTAACTTAAGGGTACGGCAAAAAGGCGCCCCCTTTGGTAGAGATCAGGAAAGGAGTTGAAGAGATGAAATATACTATAGAATTGAGTTATTCTATAGGTATTACGGTCAAAGATATCGTGGCAGATTCAGAAGATGAGGCTGTGAAAATGGCAAAACGTAGAATCAATCAGGCTGCCGTTGTTGTGGGCATTGATAATGTTGATTGCGGTCCTCTGAAATTTAAAGACGTGACTTTTTGTGAGGTGGGAAACGAATGAATGATTTAATGATCAAAGGTACCCGAAAATTTTCGGGGACGTTATGGTTATCAGGAATGGAGGTTGTTTAATGAACAATTTAACAGGTGCAAGAGCTATGGACACTTCAAATTTGACCCCGATAGAAATTGCCTTGGGGATTGACGAGAAGGGAATGACAACGGCAAAGAAATTGTATGAATTTCTGGAAATGGATAAGAGCCATTATTCCAGGTGGGTAAAATCAAATATTACAGATAATCAGTTTGCAGATGAAAAGATTGATTATTGGGCGCTCGCCACAGATGGCGAACGGGAATTTAATCCAAATCCCACTCAAGATTTTAAGCTTACTGCTCATTTCGCAAAGAAGCTTTCCATGACCCAGAAAAATAAAAGGGGAGAAGATGCAAGGGAGTATTTTACTAAGGCAGAGGACAAGTTAAAAGAAGTGGTGATAAACCGAATGCAGTTATCACCGGAGCTTCAGATGTTCATGCAAATGGGTGAAGCCATGGCAAATCAGGAACTGGAGCAGAAGAGACAAGCAAAGGAACAGGAACGACAGGCCATTGAACTCAATGAGGTAAAGGAGAACCAGAAAACGATAGTACAGGCACTTGGCGGGGAGATTCAGGGAAATTTTCGTTCATGGGTAAAAACCTCTTTAGCGGCCATAGCAGAGAATGAGAATTTTCAGTACATCGGTAGCCGGGAAGAACGGTATCAGGCTGTCTATACGGAAAGCTATGAGCGCCTTACATCAAAGCGACCATGCAAATTAAATCAGAGAGTAGCTAATGAACGTAGTAGGGCAATGGAAGCTGGTGCCAGTCAGTCAATGATTAAGGGAATTAATAAGATCTCCATTATTGAAAGTGATAAGGATTTAAAGCCGGTTTATGAATCTGTGATCCGTGAAATGCTGGTGTTTTATTGTATAGAGGTAAAGTAGTTACAGGCAATTATTTAGGTTGTCACTTTCCTCCACAAGTGGGCGAAAACATTAAAACAAAAGGAGAGTATGTATTATGAAAATTAAGAGAGAAGTGAAAGAGGCTGTTAAACTCGGTCAGAATGCAAATCTGGAAGAAATGGTTTTCTGCAGGGCTATGGCAGATGCATATGGTTGCAAGCCTTTAAGCAGTGATAAAGATAATTTCAACTTCTTCTTAAGTGCCATCTTTCATTATGGGAAGATTCAGGGAATCCGACAGGAGAGATCAAAGAGGAGGACGAGGCATGCCAAGAACATTTGAACAGGTAGATGATTTTGATGACGATAGCCGGCCGCCTGTGGTTGACTGGGTGGAATGGTTGTTGCAAGGGATCTTTGTTTCAGCTGGCGTGGGCATGGTAGCATACATAGGTTTTATGGCCATGAAGGCAGCTATGAAATTATGAGAGCGTTTACCAGAGTCTATGTGAGAGGAGATAAATTATGCTGGACGAGTATAAGATTGCAGAAATTATATTAAACAAGATCGATGAAAAGGGGCCGGTTAATGTTGACTGGAATAATAAAGACTGGTGGATCAGGATTATAGTATCGGCTCTTAGAGAAGCCGGGATAGGAGCAAAAAGTGGAAAAGTCAAATGAGAAACTAATGGATGCTATTGCAAGTTTAATGGCAGCTTGGCGTAAGGAAAATGGAATTAATGAGGGTGTGTTGATTCAATTTGTTGAAGACAATGATGGATATGCTTATTCCCTTGAAGATGGGCGTAATATGATCAGGGGCAAAAAGTTTTATGGAAAAGCTGAAACCCCAGGAGCGGCAACTCCCAGGGAATCAAAGTAATTACTAATAATTTTACAACCATAGTATATCCGGTATGGTGGAGAAAATCAAGATAAAAGGAGAATTTACACATGAGGAAAATTCAGTTTAGCAATGTTCAGAAGAAATGTATGTGCTGCGGAAAGGTGTTTTCTTCCAATTTTCAGGCTACAAACTGCACCTGTACGGCTCATGGTCACCTGTTTGCGGTAGGGACATACTATCAGCCAGCAGTATGCAGAGGATAGAGTTTACTACGGAATTTGAATCCCTACAAGCGGGGAAAGCTGTTTATAAAATTTTTATATTTAGAAATTTTACTCATGTAAATACCGATTTAGTTGATTAAGGAGAAAGCAGTGTGAAGCAACATGAGATTCTATCCATTCGCATGGAGCAATATGGGTAAAACTGCTAGATCCAGTAAATCATGATTTAACGGACTAATGCTTAATTATGAGTGGCTTTGGGGGTATTTACAGCCTTGAATTTAGGTGATATTATACCCACCACAAGGCCTTGGAAACAAAATTTGGATTTAAAATTTAAGGAAAAGGAAGGTCAGTTTAATGGATTTAGAGAGTAAGGAACTTTTGTTGGCTGCCATAAAAAAAGGGAACCGGATACAAGATCCGCTTATGAGTGTTGAAAAACTTCTTGCTTATGTTGGGGCTGAAAACTATGCTCCAGCTTGTTGTAATAGGATTAGATTTGCTGGTTTAGTTGATGAAGCCCATATTATGCATGCAAACCCATCAGAGAAGAATTTACATATGGATCTTCAAGGGATCCAAAAGTGCCGTGAGATATTAAATGGATATATGGAACCGGAAAGATTTCAGCAGATATATGAATATTTTGAAAGCTCTGATAACGTGACCAGAGCACTTAATAATATACTATTTTATTTGCGAAATTCTAGCAAAAAAGCTCTACGTAAGATGTACTGTGAAGCATCTGAAACAGAGGCTCTAAAGGGGAAGTGTTATTCTCCAGATATTATTTTGGAAGAACTAAAAAGCCGGCGATTATTTCGCAAAGAGTATTTAGAGATTAAGATGATCCTGAAAACTTGTTTTGCAACCATCTGGTACTATCACCAGTTTAAAGGACTTCCTTCACTTGTTAATGAGGAAATCCGCCAGAAAGCAAAAGATGAAAATAAGCCGGACGGTTTAAAAGAACTTCTATATGTTCATTTTACGCAGGAAGATAATTTAAGCCTTTCAGAAGAGGTAAAGGCCAGATACCGGAATAACTATAGCGGAGTTTTCTATAAGCGCTACATTCTGGGCTTATGGGCTATGGCAGAAGGTATCATCTATGACATGTTCGATGTGGATCGGCATGTAAAGAAAGTGGTAGACTTCGCCCGGCTCTTGATTGATGGTGGTCGCTATGTCAGCATTGACTACGGAACCCAGAATGCAATGGTATTCCTTCTCTGGAACAAAGGAATTGATAAGAAGTGGTACTGCACAAGGGAGTATTACTATTCTGGCAGGGACAAGGGAAAGCAGAAAGCTGATTCCCAATATGCTGATGATCTGGAGAAATGGCTTGAGGGGACGCCGGTCAAAGCAATCATCGTGGATCCTTCGGCAGCTTCTTTCATAACGGAGCTTAATAACCGGGGATATAAGACAATGAAAGCGGACAATGATGTGGAGGACGGGATCCGGTTGGTTTCCACGCTTCTGAACACAGAAAAGATCGCATTCAGTCAATCCTGTATCAATACGATCAAAGAATTTGCTTCCTACATTTGGGATCCCAAGGCTGCCGATCGGGGAGAAGATAAGCCGATAAAGCAGCATGATCACGCTATGGATGCAGTTAGGTACTTCTGCTATACGATACTTAATAATAAAACAATCAAGATCCGGAGCAAGTCTGCTTATGGATTTAATTAAGGGGAGGTGATAAAGGATGTGGATTTTTGGATGTGTTTCTGTAGTGGCGGTTTTATACGCTGTAACCCAGAAGATTGGATTAATTGCAATACTTTTGTACTACGCGGAATGCGGCATTGAACTACCAGATAACAACGCAATACAAAAGTATACAACAAAAGCTGTTAAGAAACTGCTTCATATACCAAGTTGATTACGAATGAGAGCACCTATGACTCCGGAGGCAATTTGCGATAAGGCAGATAAAGATTTTGTACCCACTTTTACACTAATCTCCTTTACATCGTTCCAAATTGTATCAGAACGTATATTAGCAAGGAATTCATGCCCCTTAGGTGTTAGGTCACGAATGTCGATGCTGTTACCGCAGTCATAAAATGAAACATTATAAATTAGTTGGGACATTTCACACTGCTTTGCATGATAAGCAATTTCTTCAACGGAATATTTGTTTAAGCTTTCAAAACCGGCGACCCTATATTTGAATTCAGTAGCATGGAGAAAATCACTATGTTCTTCGACAACAAGAAGAATATCACGTATGCAATCAGGATTTAATTTCATATAGATTTTCCTTTCTTATGTACTCAGCTCTAGCAAGAGCCTGTAAGTACAGTATAGGAGTAAAAAATGGAAAATTCAACCAATAGCAGAAAGAAGGTGATAACCACGTACATTTACACAATACCCAGGGAATCCTGGGACGAACTGAATCCGGATAAAGAGGCAATCCGCACACTGATTGTAAAGCACCGTAGGGAAGCAACCAGACTCCGGAAGCTCATGAAGTACTATGAAGGGCAGCATAAAATATTATCAGAAGATCGTAAGACAAAGCTGGTTTGTAATCATGCAAAGGATATTGCAGATACAGCCAGCTCTTACTTTATTGGAAATTCTGTATCCTACAAAAGCAAGGAGGATATAGCAGCTCTGACAGATGCTTTTGAGCAGGCAGGAGCTGACGAAGCGGATGGAGACAATGGCCTGGATCTTTCTGTGTATGGCAGAACCTATGAGTATATCTATCCAGAAGAGGGAGAAACGGATCTTACCATAAAGAGCCTGTCTCCGGAAAACACTTTCATGGTATATGATGATACCATAGAACAGAAGGAGCTTTTCGCAGTTTACTACTATGCCAGGAAGGACGATTCAGACAAAAAGCAAACGAAATTTGTTGCCACGGTATTGACAGCGCATTACAAATATGTCCTTAACATTGATGATATTACCGGACCGCAGGCGCTCATGGAGGATCCAGTCCCCCACTACTTTGAGGAGATACCAGTGGTAGAGTACTTGAATAATAAACTGGCAATTGGTGACTTTGAACTTCAGATCCCTCTGATTGATGCCTACAATGCCCTGATGTCAGACCGTATCACGGACAAGGAGCAGTTTATTGATGCAATCCTTGCTATTTACGGGGCGATGCTTGGGGACGCTGAAGCAAAGGACGAAGAAGGTAAGACCGCCAAGGATCGAGTAAAAAGGGATAAACTGCTGGAGCTGCCGGCAGATGCAAAGGCAGAATATTTAACCAGGACATTTGATGAGAATGGAGTTGAGGTCCTTAAGAAAGCCATTGAGCAGGATATCCACAAGTTTTCCCATATCCCCTGTATGACAGATGAAAGCTTCGGCGGTAACGTTTCAGGAGTAGCCATGGAGTTTAAACTACTAGGGATGGAGAACATCACAAAGATAAAAACCAGGTACTACAAAAAGGGACTGCGGAAGCGGATTCGGCTTTTTTCGGGTTGGCTGCAGAAGAGCAGGGCAGTAAATGTGGATATATCCGGAATCACTCCAACATTTACACGAGCTATGCCGAAAAACCTCCTGGAGATCAGCCAGATCATTTCAAATCTATGGGGAAAGGTCAGTAAGAAAACGCTTCTTTCACAGGTGCCGTTTGTTAACAATGTGGAAGAGGAACTGGCAGCAGTTGATAAAGAAACAGAGGAATCTGTAAAGCAGCAAAAAGAGATTTTCGGTATAGGCAGCAACACTCCTCCGGAAGAAGAACTACCAGAGGATAAGAAAAAGGCCGGTGCTGTAAATGAGTAATCTTTCCTACTGGGAGAAGCGAAAGGCCTGGGAAATGTTTCGCTACCTGGAACAGGCTGAAAAAACAGCGGAAGAAATATCGAAGCTTTATTTGAAAAGTTCTCGGTATATAAGCCTGGAACTGGATGAGATCTTTGAACGTTACCAGAAAAAGCATAAGCTGTCAGAAAAAGAAGCATTCAGGCTTCTGAGCTCCATGAAAGATAAAACTTCCCTTGATGAATTGAAAGCAGCTTTAAGGTCAGACGGCAGTGATAAGACAAAAGCGGATATCCTGGCAGAGCTGGAAAGCCCTGCGTATCAGGCAAGACTGGAACGGCTGCAGCAGCTACAGAACCAACTGGATATGACCATGCAAAACGTTTACCAGCAGGAGAAGATAACGAGTACCGGTCATTATGTAGATCTTGCCAACGAAGCCTATTACCGGTCCATCTTTGATATACAGCAACGCAGTGGTTTAAACTTTGGTTTCAGCCTGATATCGCCTGCAGCTGTTGATCGGGTGGTAAATAGTAAGTGGTCTGGGGCGAACTATTCCGCGAGGATCTGGAATAATACAAAAGCCTTAGCCCAGGATCTGAAAGAAGAACTGCTCCTCAGCTTGGTCACAGGCAGAACGGATCGGGAAACTGCTGATATCATAGCGAATAAGTTTGCCACCGGAGCCAGTCAGGCAAGGAGAATTGTTCGAACCGAAAGCTGTAATCTTTCCAATCAGATGGAGATGGTTTCCTATGAGGAATGCGGGATCGAGTATTATATTTATGTCGCGACACTCGATTTAAGGACCTCATCAATATGCAGGAGCTTGGACGGAAAGCGTTTCAAGGTATCAGAGCAGCAGCCGGGTATTAACTGCCCGCCTATGCACCCGTGGTGTAGGTCCACAACCATTTCCGATATCGGAGATGAAGAACTTTCACAGATGAAGCGTAGAGCCAGGGATCCGGTTTCCGGAAAGACCAATACAGTCCCGGCCAACATGACCTATGAAGATTGGTACGGAAAGAATGTCAAAGGAAAGCGGGAGGCAGAACTGAATGAAAAGATGATCCAGAACAGATCAGCAGACAGGCGGCAGTTTGAACGTTATAAGGAGATTCTTGGTGAAGAGGCTCCCAAAACACTGGATTCTTTCCAGAAAATGAAGTATACTAATGATGAAACATTCAGCTTCACCAAGCTTGATTATGAACGCCGTAAACAGCTGGCAGATAAGCCAGAACTAAAACTTCCTGGCAGTGACAATCCCATACTTCCGGATAAAAAGTTTACCAATTACCTATTTGGCGGAGATGATCCCCGTGGTTTGGCAAAAGGAAAGGCATTTAATTCACGGTTGGGGTATGATGCAGAGAATTGGAAAGATTTGCAGGAGGAGATTCAACACAGAGCTTCCCTGTATCCATCAACTTTTAAACAGAACAATGGATATGGTGATCTGTACGAGCAAAAGATGATACTTTACGGCACAGATGGAAAACCGGCGAATGTTATCGTAGGTTGGATTCACAGACCTGACGGAACCACAAGCATGACATCAACTTATATAAAGGAGGTTTAGAAAATGCAGATAAAAGAATTTGACACCGTGTTATTGAAAGACGGAAGGGAAGCCAGTGTAATGGAAGCGTTTGACAATAAAGCCTTCATTGTTGATATTGGGAGTTCTTCAGAGGATTGGGAGACAATCAGTGTTACAATTGATCAAATAGAAAAAGTGCTTCAGCATTCAGTCGATTAATACCATCAGTCAGCAATATGACCGGTGGTATTTTTATATCCAAAAGTTGCGATATCGCAACAGATAGGAGGCTTCCCTTGACTCAGCTTTGTTTAACAGGCCTATTTATTGCTGTTCTATATGACATTACAAAAGTGGTAATTAAAAAGATGGAACTGTCATACATGGACATGAAGAACCAGAAAGAAGGCAGGTATATGAATTAAGGAGGTGATCCACAATCTCCCTTTGGGCGGCGGGGTGAAGCCTCCTACTGAACGACACAGCTTAGAAACACGCAGGTAATCCTGGGTGTTATTTTTATGTTTAAGCAACGATCCGGGCAGAAGAACGGGACGGGGCGGAAAGGAAATTAAGATGAGAAAAAAGAGTTTATACCCTGTTAATTTACATTTCTTTGGTCATGATGGTGACGGAGCCGGCGCAGCAGGTGGCGAAGGCAGCGGAACTGGTGAAGCGGGAAAAGAAGGATCTGGCGAAGGTGGAACTGGTGGAGATGGATCAGGAAAAGAGCAGGATCCTCCTAAAACAAAGACCTTTGATGAGATTCTGAAAGAAGGAAGCTATCAAGCAGAATTTGACCGTAGGGTGCAGAAAGCCCTGGGGACGGCCAAGGAAAAGTGGTCTGCGTTGATGGATGATAAGCTGTCCGAAGCAGAGAAGCTTTCCAAAATGAATAAAGAGGAAAAGGAAGCGTATCTTCGTCAGAAGCATGAGAAAGACCTTCTGGACCGTGAATCCGCTATCACACGCCGGGAGCTTATGGCAGAAGCAAAGAATACCCTGGCAGAAAAGAAGCTTCCTGTCACTCTTGCAGAGGTATTAAATTATGCTGATGCAGATTCCTGCAGTAAGTCAATAACTGCCGTTGAGAAAGCATTCCAGGAGGCTGTACAGGCAGCAGTTGAAGAGAAGCTAAAAGGCGGCACTCCAATTAAGAAGGCTCCGCTAAACACATCCTTTACAAAGGAACAGGTGGCTGTTATGACACCGGAAGAAATTAACAAGAATTGGGAAGCGATTTCCCAGGCCATGGCGACATGGAAATAACATTGAAAGAGAGGTAATTATTTATGTCAGTAACAAATTTTATTCCTACGATCTGGAGTGCCAGATTGCTAGGACATTTAGACAAGAAACATGTATATGCGAATCTTCTTAACCGTGATTATGAAGGAGAAATCAAAAACTTTGGTGATACGGTAAAGATAAATCAGATCGGTGACGTGGAGATCAAGGACTATGCAAAAGGCGCCGATATTGAAGCACCTGACGAATTAAGCGGGGATCAGCTCACCCTTACCATCGATCAGGCAAAATATTTTAACTTTGGGATCGATGATGTGGATGCAGCGCAGGTCAATCCCAAACTGATGGATAAGGCTATGCTGAGAGCTGCTTACGGCATGAACGATGTGACGGATCGCTTTGCAGCCAATCTACTCTATATCGGGGTGGCAGCAGGAAATGTACTAGGGAGTGATACAACGCCTATCGTTCCTACCGCAGCAGATGCGTATGATGCTCTGGTAGATCTTTCCACCCTTTTAACGGAGGCCAACGTTCCGGTGGAAGGGCGCTGGGTGGTTATTCCAGCATGGTATCATGGATTATTATTGAAAGACAAACGTTTTACAGGAAACGGTACGGATTATAATAAAGCAATTCTGGAGGGCGGTGAAGTCGGTGTGGCAGCTGGTTTTAGCGTAAACCTTTCCAACAACGTACCGAACGCCACCGGAACAAAGTACAAAATTATCGCAGGAACAAATGAAGCGGGATCTTACGCAGAACAAATTTTAAAAACTGAAGCATACCGTCCGGAAAAACGTTTCTCTGATGCCGTAAAGGGCTTACACGTGTATGGCGCTAAGATATTACAGCCTAAGTGTATTGCAGTTTCATGAATCCACCAGGGTGATTGTGTATAGGAAGGCGAAACTTTAGGAGATATTCCTGCATGATCTGCCTCTCCTTTCGGACCGGTACCAAATTCTACATAAGGACCATGCTTCTTATTCGTATAAGCTGCTCCGATCACCTTCTCATCCTGACTGTAAACAGACGTTTTAATGCTCTCCCGTAATTCTCCATCATTAACTGGACATAATAGCTTTGCTTCGCCCTGCACCATTTTAATGGAAGCACCGACTGCTTTTTCCAATCCCGGACCCGTAACATTGCCGGTCATGTTGTTATACTTTTTCATGAGGCTATCAAGCCCCTTTATACCGCCCGTCATAACTTCTCCAATTCCATGTACAGCTGCCGGTATGGTCGGATGACTATGATCTTATAATCCGGATCTGATCCTCCTGGTACATAAACACAGAATCCATCACCTTCACGAAATAGCTGAGATCCCAGGAGATAACTGACACGACCTTTTTCATCGGTTTCTACTGTGTACGTTCCATCAATCCGGCAGTTACGAATATAGGAAAGCTTCTGCCCGTACATTTCCGCCTGCAGCTTACCGCCTGCGGGCCAGATCTCAGCAGTAACAGGCTTTGCTTCCCCAAACTCAATATAGGAGTTTCCTTCATTGTCTTTCTTGGCTTCTGCAGGTCTAAGATGATACTGTTTCAGCCGGTTCCGTTTTAGTCTCATAAGTTCTACCTCCTACACGCACCAACCGATATCGGTCCAGTGTGCCGTAAATATGTTTCGGGGCATCTTCAAAGCTGTAGCTTTCCCCGCCTTCACTCCGGCCAGACTCCCCCTCTGTCCCCATGCGGTTTAAGGCAATTACTGCCAGATCCCTTACGGTCTTTAATAATGCCGGGGGTAGCTCCGTCCGGTTGGTATAAGCAAGAACATATTCCTTCGCATCTTCAAGCAAAAGGGAGAGCAATTCTGTATCACTCTCCCCGGTCAGCTTTTTCAGTTTTTCAACTTCTTCCAATTACATCACTTCCTTTAAGACAGCCAGAAGATCTTCTTTACCAAGGGAGGAAGCACCCTCAATTCCCTTTTCTTTTGCAAGTGCCTTTAATTCAGGTACGGTCATATCTTCCATGTTCTTTTGTGACCCTGCTGGAGTTTCAGGTTGATCTGAAGTTTGAGGATCCTCCGCTTCTTTTATATTTTCAATACCCATAATTATCGGATTCTCTGATGTCACATCATAGCACTCTACATCTTTTTGGCAGATCTTAATTACATCTTTATTACTACATTCCTGTACAAGACCTGTTTTTTTATTCTTAATAAACATAATAGGCCCCTCCTTAACTCTTATTGGCTGTCAGAAGCCAGATTGATGCAGCCACGGCGGAAAAGTATAATATGTTCCATATTGATACGCCGGAGGGACGCTTTTATCAGAGTTCCGGACAGGCAGCGCAACCCTTTATGTATCCGGCCCTTAAAAACAATGAAGATCGGGCAACTCGTAATATAAAGAATTATCTGGCAAGAGAAATTAAAAAGGCGGTGCAGGATTGATTAATGTAAAAGATGAAGTATACGCAGCTCTTTGTACTGTCACTGACAACGTGACGGACTTCTATCCAAGAGACTGGGAAAAAGATCTTGCAATCCAGTACATGGAAGAAGATAACAAGGTCATGGAATATACAGACATGAAAGAGCAAAAGGCGTACTGCCGGTATCGTATCGATATTTGGGCGAGAAGAAGCACCTCAGTGGCGGCTGTTGCTGTTGATCAGGCTATAGCAGCCCTGGGGCTTAAACGCATTCAGTGCATGGACGTAGAGGATCCCAGCGGTTTAAAGCATAAGCAAATGCGGTATGAAATGGTAATTGATGTAAAGACCAAACAGGTCTATCACAGCTATTAGAGAGGAGACAGATAAATGTTAGCAAATGGGATAACCCTTGGAATGAAAAAGAAGGGAGAAAGCACCTATTCAGATTTGCCAGGACTGAAGGAAGTTCCAGAGCTTGGCGTGGATCCAGAAAAGGTGGATAATACGACACTGGCTGATAAAATGAAACACTCAGAACTTGGTATCGGTGATCCCGGAGATCTGGCTTATAAGTTCAAGTGGGAGAATGAAGTAAATTCTTCGTATCGGAAATTACGTGATGTTGCGGATGAAAAAGAAACGGTTTCTTTTGAACAGACGTTCCCGGACGGAACGAAGTTCCACTTTGACGCACAGTGCAGCGTAAAGGTCGGAGGTGGTGGAGTCAATGCAGCCATTGAATATACTCTCACCCTTGGATTGCAGACGGACATTGTAGTTGTGGATCCTATAGCTTAAGGAAAGGAAGGTAATACATAATGAATTATGATTTAGATGAAGAGAATGTAAAAGAATCCTCAGTTAATGGGGAAGAAACAATGAAAAAGAAACGCGCGCCCTTTGCATACTGGAACGTGGGCGGAAAAGAACATAAGTTAAAGCTGACCACTTCCGTGATCTGTCAGCTGGAAGATAAATATAAGTGTAATCTTCTAAATATCCTGCAAAACTCAGGAGGAATGCCACCTCTGGCCATTATGCTCTCTATTACACAAGGCGCAATGAAGACCTGGGAGCATGGAGTCAAATATACTGATGTACAGGAAATGTTTGACAAGTACTGCGAGGAAGGCGGGACGCAGCTTTCCTTTATGACTGACGTACTCATGCCTATTTACAGTGTGTCCGGTTTTTTCTCGGAGGACCAGCAGACGGAGATGGATCGGAAGCTGGAGGAAGTAAAGGAAGTCATGTAAATAAAACCTTATCGGATTTTATATATGAAATTTATCCCATCGCATTAGATTGCGGATTCAGTCCAGAGCAGTTTTGGAATCTTTCATTGGCAGAGATTCAGGATTCCCTGAAAAGCTTTGAACGAAAAGAGCGAAAGAAAACAAAGCAAAGGCTGGTTGAAAAGCATTTTCTGGCACAGGATATTGCTCAGTATGTGAGCCTTGTTGTCAATGGCTCAAAGGATACGAAGCTTTTAGAATTATGGGATTATTTCCCGGAATTATTTGAATCAGAGGACACTAATTCTGAGAAAAAGAGACAGGAGCGCGCACTGGCGGTGTACAAAGCACAGATGATTGACTTTGCACATCGCCATAACCATGCCAGGACGGGAGGTGGTAACGCTGGAAGGCATGACGCTTGAAAAACTTCAGGTTATCATTGAGGCATATACAAAGCCTTACCGTGATGAACTGGAGAAAGTAAAAAAGCAAACAACAAATACCGCAGCGCATGTGGAGCGGCAGACCTCACGGATGGCATCCTCTTTTAAGAAGATTGCTGCAGTTGTGACTGCCGCTCTTAGCATTACCGCCATTGTTGCTTTTGGCAGGTCGTGCATTGATTTAGGATCGCAGCTGGCAGAGGTAGATAACGTCATACAACAGGCGGTCCCCAGTATGGAGGGGCGGATTGATTCTTTTGCTAAGAATGCGATAGAGAAGTTCGGTATGTCGGAGATATCGGCAAAACGATATGCCGGTGTATTTTCTTCCATGGCAAGGGGATTTAAGTTCTCGGAAGAATCAGCAGCCTCCATGGGTATGACCCTTACCGGTCTGGCTGCGGATGTAGCCTCCTTTTATGACACAAGCCAGTCAGAAGCGTTTACAAAGTTAAAATCCGTATTCACAGGTGAGACTGAGACGCTAAAAGATCTGGGTGTCGTTATGACACAGGCTGCCCTTGATGCCTGGGCTCTTGAAAATGGATATGGCAAAGTAACAGCCAAAATGTCAGAGGCGGAAAAAGTTGCACTCCGATACGCCTTTGTACAGGACAAACTGCGTTTTGCAAATGGAGACTTCGCCCGTACATCAGGAAGCTGGGCGAACCAGGTCAGAATATTGACAGAGCGGTTTAATGCTTTAAAGGCAACTATCGGACAGGGACTTATAAATGCCTTTACACCAGTAATCCAGGTAATTAATATTGTACTATCTAAGCTGCAGACAATGGCAAACTATTTCAAAGCCTTTACATCTGCGCTGTTTGGAGACAGGGGCGGAAACGGAAATGGCGTGGCTGACACCATGGATAATGCAGCGGGATCTTCCGGAGCGGTAGCCGATAATCTTGGTAATGCGGCTAAGTCTGCCAAGGAAATGAATAAGCAGCTGTCAGCATTTGATGAGCTTAATAATTTAAGTTCCAGCAATGGAAAAGACGGAGGGAGCGGCGGAGCTGTCCCGGACTTAGGAAATCTAAATGGTGAACTGTTTTCCGGTGTTACAGTTAATCCCGCCCTGGAAGCATCGGCGCAAAAGATTAAGGATTTAGTGGATTCCATCAAAGAAGCTGCCGAGCCTACCAGGGTAGCACTGGAACGATTGTGGAATGAAGGTCTTGCAAAGTTTGGAACCTTTGTCTGGACTGGATTAAGAGATTTTTACCATGAGTTTTTAGTACCTCTTGGAAAATGGACTCTTGGAACCGGTATCCCCATGTTTGCAGATGCAGTCAATAATTTCCTCATGAAGGTAAACTGGCCGGTAATCAATGAAGCCCTCAGAAACTTCTGGAGGGCGTTGGAACCATTTGCCGAAAAAGTGGGAGAAGGGCTTCTAAAGTTCTTCTATGATTTACTAAACGTTGGCGCAGGTTTTATTAATGTAGTAGTCCCCGGTGGACTAAATGCAATAGCAAAAGCATTAAATTCCATTGATCCGGACAATGCGGAGCGAATTGGATATGCCCTGGGAGTAATTGCTACAGCATTAATCGGGTTTAAAGCAATAACGGAAGTTCTTGATTCCATAAAAACATTTATCACTTTTGTTTCAGGTCTTAAGATTATTTCTGTACTAAAAAATTTAATCGAGATGATAGCGGTTGTTAGAATAGGTGCTGGAACTTTTTCGGAAGCCTTGGCTGTTTATTTTCCTAAAATCGCAGGAGTAGTAAAGTTTTTTAAAGATTTTGCAGAAATGATTCTGGTCATAAAGACAGGTGCCGGGACATTTGGTGATGCCCTGGCAGTATACTTCCCTAAGATATCTGGATTTTTTACATCGATATTGAAATTCGGGAACGGTCTATCAGCCCTTACACAGGGATTAAGTGGATCGGCAGCATTTGAGGTAATTGTAGTAGAGATCCTTGGGTGGATTAACAGTGCGCTTGAAAAGCTACTTCCTGACTGGGTGAATAAATTCTTTGGCAATCTAATTTCAGGACTTGTTTCCGGAGCCGTAGTCGGTTCTTGGATACCTGGACTTGGTACTCTTGCCGGTGCGATTGTAGGCGGAATAATAGGCGCGTTAAACGGCATTGAGATTGACGGAAAAAGTATTCTTAAGATCATTGGTGATAAAATCTTTAACTGGGATACCATGCAGAGCCTTTTTAAGACCGCAGAAGATGCGTTTAAAAGAGCATTTTCAGGTAATGAGGCATGGTATGAAATAGGCGCAGATATTCTTCTTGGAATAGGCGCAGGGATCAGCGGTGCTTTTGCATATCTCCTAGAGCCGATCGGGGACCTTCTGGACTGGATCGTGGAGGGAATCTGCAGTGTATTTGGGATTCACTCCCCTGCGGAGTCCATGAAGCCATATGGAGGGTATATCCTGCTTGGAATCGTTGAGGGATTTAAAAACACTTTTGGAGAATGGACCACTGCTTTAAATGAATGGTACACAAATTATATTGCTCCCTGGTTTACGGTTCAGAAATGGAGTGACTTATATAAGACAATCAAAGAACAGATGAAAAAGACCTGGGACGAAACGGTGGGTCAGTGGAAGTCAGATATAGCCGGATGGTGGGATAAGGAAGTGAGTCCATGGTTTACTCTGGAGAAGTGGAAGGGGATCATGGCAAAAGTACCGGAAGCTTTCACAACAACTTTCCGGAACGCCATTGATGGTGCCAGATCCTTATTCAATAAGTTCATTGACTGGCTGAATGAAAAGATGAAGTTCCAGTGGGACGGCGTAGAGATAGCCGGTAAGACAGTAATCGAAGGAGGATCGTTCCAGCTGTTCACAATTCCTCAGATCCCGGCTTTTGCCTCCGGAGGATATCCGACTACTGGTGAAATGTTCCTGGCCAGAGAATCCGGTCCTGAGCTTGTCGGACGGATCGGAAACCGTACAGCTGTTGCAAACAATGACCAGATTACTGATGGAATCGCAACAGCGGTTACTGTAGCCAATGCGGAGCAGAACCAACTTCTAAGAGAGCAGAATGAGCTTTTGAGGGGCATTCTTGCCAAGCCAGGAGTAAATAAAGGTGATATTGTAGATTTATGGAAATCTGGTGCCGCTGATTACAGGCAAGACACTGGTCAGCAGCTTGGAATGGTATATTAATGTAAAGGAGAGTGGTGCCTATGTCCTATCAGGGATACTTATTAAAAGTGAATGGAGTTATCTTCCCGAACAACTTAATAGCGTTCGGGAGTTTCTCTATTACACCAAATCAGAGACAGGATCAAGATTCTTACCGGGATAGTACAGGGTATCTTCACCGAAACATTCTCCCGCACAAAGTAACAAAGATTGAGTTTAATACAAAGCTCCTGCATGAAAGCGATAAGGCTGAGCTGGAAACTATTCTGCAGGGGCGAGATGAATATGCGCTTGAATATTGGAACAGCGGATATCAGACCGGTACTTTCTACAGCCCTGATTTGAAATTCGATATGTATGATATTGATAAGGCAAGCGGGGATATTAGATATAAGCCCGTGAGAATCGCCATGATTGAGTATTAAGGAGGTAAGATGCTTAACATACCAGAAGAAATAAAAGCGCTATATCGAAGAAGCAACAGCATAGAAGAAACAGTAAGAAAAGTAAATCTCCGGTTTTATGACGGAACCATTGATCTGCTCTATCCGGGCGATGATGTATGGCCGGCTGATGATCTGTTTCCGGTTGACGATACACCCATACTCCTAATTGGTCCGGATCGGATTAATTTTGAATCTTTTACACTTACACAGGCAATTTGTGATGCACCATCTCTAAGCTTCGGATCATGCTGTGCTGCCAGAGTGGAAATTATTGTGGCAGATGTGACAATGGATGTTACAGGGAAAGAATTTGCTCTATCCGTAGAAATTGGCGGGTATGAGATGATGCTTGGTATTTATAAAGTGAACAGCTTCGAACGGCAGGCGGACCACAGGCTCAGAAAGATTGTAGCCTATGACCGTATGCTGAACTTTGATGTTGATGTATCAGGCTGGTATCGTGGTCTTACCTTCCCTATGACTCTAAAACAGTACCGGGATTCCCTGTGTGAATTCATTGGGATCCGGCAGCGGGATATAACGCTTCCCCTGGACGATATGGAGGTGACAAGATCTATTGATCCGTCAAAGCTGTCCGGACGAGATGCCATGAAAGCAATCTGTGAAATAAACGGCTGTTTTGGGCAGATTGATATAACCGGCAAATTTAAGTATGTCTTCCTGGGATCATCAGGGCTCTTCCCGTCAGAGGAGCTTCACCCAGCTGACGATTTATTCCCCTCACAGCTGGAAGGTGAAACCCTATCCCATTACAACCCGTCAGGGACTACTTATGAAGATTTCCTGACCTATGGTATCGATAAGGTACAGATCAGACAGGAAGAGGGGGACGTGGGTGCTTCCTACGGCGCAGGAACCAACGCTTATACCATACAGGGAAATTTCCTCGTATATGGTAAATCAGCCGCGGATCTGCTTAATATAGCCATCACTGTACATGACCAAATATCCGGAAAGGTATACCGCCCGTGTAAGATCGTAACACAGGCGCTCCCATGGGTGGAGCCGGGGGATGGGATTATCTGTTACACTAGTGATGATGTAATAGAAACCTACTGCCTGAAACGTACAATAAAAGGTATTCAGGCTATGATGGATACGTTTGAAGCTGCTGGTACCAGGGAGCGAAAGGAAAGCTTCGGAATCCCGACTCAAATCATTCAGCTGGAAGGTAAAACGGCGATCATAAAGAAGTCCGTGGAGGAGGTATCTGTCCGGGTAACGGATTTAAAAGAATATACGGAAGCTCAGTTCGTAATAACCGCTGACCAGATATTGCAGGAGGTTACTAGGGCTACAATAGCAGAAGCAGCTATAAGAGTAAGGGCAGATGAAATTGGTTTGTCTGTAAAGAATTTAAAAGATTACACGGAAGGGCAATTTAAGGTTACAGCAGAACAGATTCTTGCGAAGGTTAGTAAAGGAGATATATCGGCTGAAATTTCTGTTGAAAGTGGTGGAGTAAATATCCAGGGAAATAGGTTCTCTTGGACCTCAGATTTTTCCAGTATGACCAGTGATGGAAAACTGACCTGCATAAACGTCAATGCTATAAACGGTTCTTTCTCTGGCAATTTGGCATCTGAAACATTTTATGCCAATGGCAGCGCCGTTGGTTTTGGTGACTACTATGTGAGTGCTGATGGAACGAATTTGCTACGCTCAAATAACGGCTGGTTTAGGGTGAATTCACAAGGCGCGCCTGATGGAAGCCCAGGCGGGGATTATTCATCTCTCTATATAGGCGGGCAGGGATATAGGGGCGTGACTATAGATGGACTTGGAAATATTGAAGGTGGAGATGTAAAATGTAATGATGTTTATGCAAATAAATGTCAATTAGCACATGGTAGCAGTAGACTGTGGGGATTGGGGGAAACAATAGATTGGTTTTGGGATCAATTTCAAGAATTAAGAGGCAGGGTTGACAATAGCTGATTAGTATCATATTATTATATTAAAGATATAATTGTATATTACTAAATTCACATAATTACAAGGAGGTTTTCATTGAAAAACACATTAAAAATAATGATAACTGCTATTACCATGAGTTTATTTATTTCAACAATGACTTTTGCATTTGGAGAAGGAAGAGTTGCTTCTGTTGTTGATGGAGACTTTCAACGAAAGTATTCCGCCGCTTATTTTTACGTGGATGAAAACGGTAGTTATGTAAAAAATGAATGGAAATATTGTGGTGATGAATGGTATTATTTTGGAGATAAGGGAGAATCACTAAGACTAACATGGTTTAAAGATTCTGATGAAAAATGGTACTATTTTGACAGTTTCAGTATTATGCAGCACGATACGACAATTGAAGGTCACAAGCTTGGATCTGATGGTGTATGGGTACCTGCTGACGGCGAAGCAGTCCCGGTACAGGAAACAGTCACGAATAACTAAATATAAACTATTACACAGAGCGAGGATTGATTTCCCCGCTCTTTTTGTGTACAGAAAGGAGGAACCGTGAAACGATTTTTATTTAAAATAAAATTATTTATGCATCAATTTCATCCGTTTTATGGATTAAGTTCCATTCATCAGTTAAATGAAAATGGAGATTATGATTGTTCTTATTTAGTCTTTACAAGATCGCCTTTTTCATCAGAGGTATTATTGCGGATCGAATATGACAGAAACGAAACACGATACAATAAAAAAGCTCCTGCATGGTTATAGGAGGTTGCAAGAACGAGATGTCCCCGTCCTTGCTTAGCCTTAAAGTGTTCTAGGAGCCTTGCTCAGGATTGGGCAATCATTTGCATTGCACTTGTCACCATATCAATTAAATTCACAGGTGGCAAGTCCCATTTCATAAACCGGTCGAGTATCAGATAAAGTTGTTTGGTTTATGTAATTTACTGAAATGCCGTAGTCCTTTCCCTGAGCAGGACAAAAGCCGAAGAACTGCTTTTCCATAACATCACCTCCAAAAAACAGTATATCACACAATAGTTGAGAAAGTTAATCACTTTAAGAAAGGAGTAACCATGAAAAAAGTAATTACCTACACAGAGGAACAGGTTTCCCAAATTGGGGCGCTTTTAAACGGAATTGTTTCAACGGGAGTTCAAAGTGCAAAGAGCATAGCTGTTATTGCGCAGATCTTGGATTCGGGAATGCCGGGAGATATCAAAGAACCAGTCGATGCAACAAAAGCGTGTAACGCTCAGAGTAATGCTATGCCAGCAAAAGGAATGGGGTGATTCTAAATGGCTTATCAACCGTATTATTACATAACAGACTGGGAGAATGAACCGTCGCAAAAGACGGCTGTAAATCGAACTAACCTCCTGCACATGGAGAATGGCATCAAGGAAGCTGATAACCGGATCGTCCAGATTGATGCAAATAAAGCTGATAAATCAGCATTAAATACCATGGTAAAAGATGTAACGCTGGATACTGATACCGGAATACTTACCGTCACTTTACAGAATGGAACTACAAAGACATACGATCTGGATATTGAAAAGGTTGTAACAAACTTCGATATCAACGATCAGAATCAGCTTGTCCTCACCCTGGCAGATGGAACACAGAAAGTCATTGATCTGACGAGGTTCGTTTATTCCGTGGAAAGCACTGCGACAATCTCCATGACGATCACTGACCGGGTTATGAGGGCGGTAATTGTGGACGGATCCGTTACTATGGAAAAGCTGGACGCTGCCATTCAAACGGAGTTTCGCCAATATATGCTTGACGCTCAGTCAGCCAGGGACGCAGCCCTGCAATATCAAAAGTTTGCAAAGCGGTATACTTTGGGGGATCAGGATTTTCCGGGGAGCGAGAATGATTGCGCTAAGTACTATTATGAACAAACAAAAGAGGATGCTGCTACCTCTGGCCAGAATGCACAGCAGGCCGCAGATAGCGCAGCAGTATCCACAACACAGGCGGGAATAGCTTCTACTAAGGCAGCAGCGGCCACGGCGGCGGCGAACCAGACAGCAGCGGATGTTTTAACCACAACGCAGAAAGCAACGGCAGCAGGTGCCAGTGAGCAGGTGGCAAGAGATAAGGCAACGGAGGCAGGAACAAGTCAGACGGCTGCAGGGCAGAGCGCAGCTGCAGCACAAGCCAGCGCATTGATGGCAAAGCGATATTCTGATGGTGGAGTGGTGCCAGAAGATGCGGAAGATAATGCAAAGTGGTATTGGCAACAAGTACAAATTTTAAAAGCGCAGGTTGATCAAGCAGCTAAGATATCTATTCCTCAATTCTTTGTCGATATGTCAACCATGCAACTTAAGAGCAGGACAGCGGCTAAGGGAATGAGTTTCAGGCTGGAAGCCGGTAAGTTTATAGGAAAGGAGATTCTGCAATAATGGATGAGACAGAAGTTGTATATGGCACAATAGGAGTGCTTCCTGATGGGGAGTTTGATCCTGATAAACAGTATGACATATTGAATTTAGTATCCTATGATGGGAGTAGTTATGTAGTACATACAAAACCTCCAATAGGGACTTTACCCACCAATTTAGACTATTGGCAAGTGTCGGCTTTAGGGACCAGTAAAGCCACAGCAAACAGCGTAGGAACAGTAAAACCAGACGGAACAACAACGGAGGTCAGCACTGACGGCAGTCTAAGCGTAAAGACAGCTACACAGGACGCGCTGGGGCTGGTAAAGGGAAGCGCTGGGATTAAGGTGGCGAGTGATGGCAGCATTGATGTAAATACACTCTTTGAGCAGGCTACTGAGTTGGCCAACATCATAGCGGGGGAAGCTATTGCTTCTGTATTTGGGAAAGTAGCTAAATCCATAGCAGTTACAATGGGATTGAATGAAAATGCTTTGCTGAAGAATATGTTGACCAACATGGATGCGAATGATCAGAATAAAATCCCAACGTCAGCGTTTGTGCATACCCTCTGGGCGCGGATCGGCATGGGGGAAGATCTGGACATCGGAGCCAATTTGACCGCAGTGGTTAAAGCACTAAATAGCAATTTAGGTAATAAAGCAAATGCCAGCGATTTTGCAAAGTACAATATGGAGTATCATGCACGTATTCATCTGACTTCTGGATGGATATCCGGTACTATCAACGATAAAATTGCACAAGGGTATATGGGTGGAGATATACAACTCGTTAACTATGCCCCGCCTGATAGTTACCTGGGCGAGGCATATGGCATTATAAAATGGGTGTTAGTATTTAGTGATATCGCACATCTGCAATTTATAAAGGCCAGGGATAATACTACAGTTACCAGAGCGCTCTCCACTACTGAAGGCTTTGACACAGGCTGGGTAGTTCATTAAATGATCATTATCCCATTTGTATCCATGATGTCCATGTAAACGTACCATTTATATTAGTTAACCATCTTTCATATACTTTTGGTTGTATTGCTCCTCCACTATATAATTCAATGGCTTTCTGTGTTGTGTACCAATTACCATTGACATAAATGCTTTCAGCCCTAACTAATACACGGCCTAGATTACTTGCAGGAGCATGAACTGTTGAATAAATGTAATACCACCCAGGCTGGCTCAAAGTATCATAATCTGTTCCATCTGTTACAAATGTTGCTGTTCTATTGGTAACGGGTTTTATATTTGTTATATCGGTATTAAGTGAAGTAACCGTACTGCTTAGTCCTGTTAAATTGCTATTTAGTTGAGAACCGAAGCTGTCCGAAAACAGCAGAAAGAGGAAAAAATGAGTAAACAGAAAAATCCATTTAAGTTCATTTGCAGAGAGTGCGGGAAAGAATTTAATGGGAATAAAGAAAAGAGTAATAAGAATTGGTGCGTATGTACCAAAGAAGACAAATGCGAGTGTGGTGGAGAATTTAAAATGGTTCCGAATGAATAAAGCATTTGCTATTTACACAATAAAAAGAATCCCTATTTTTGCAGGGATTCTATAATAATTAAATAGCGCAAATTTTATAAAACTGTTTACCAAAGTCTGTAACATCTAATATTTTTTTAATTTCTTT
The DNA here is from genome assembly GCA_009712635.1 of Hungatella sp. GTDB lineage: Bacteria > Bacillota > Clostridia > Lachnospirales > Lachnospiraceae > Lacrimispora. The sequence continues at coordinate 183,504 of WASS01000020.1, forward strand.
AATCTCTTGTCCTGGTTTTAATGCATTAATTAAAGCTGAATGACATACTTTATATGCGCTACAATTTTTTACTAACATATAGTGTTCGTCATGGGTATACCATTGATCTGAGATGGAAATTAATTTAAGGCGAGATAAATTGTCAATTGATATACAAACTTTTTCAAAGCTATATTTCGTTATCCATGAAAGATTTCTAAAAGCAGGTTTTGTACCACCACCATCTTCTTTTGGGAATTTAATTTCAAAATTTATTAAGGGTGTTATCTCGCATGTATAAGCGGAATTAAAAATGTAAGTATCCGTAGGAGATAGTTGCTTTATTATTTCTACAAAAGCAGGGTGTACAGAATTTTTTGTATCAATGTTCATTGATTTGGAGAGGAGATTTGCGTACAAGTTTCTTAAATCTTCATTATTCATGCAATAAGAAATAGCTTGTATAGCAGGAATTGCTACATATGGTTCAGGAGTAATTATTTTTTCAATACTCACGTTAGCCATTTTTTCAGCTATAAGTTTTTCTGTTTCAGCGATATTATATTCTCGTTGTGCAATCCACTGTCGTAATGGGACGAGAGCAGCATTTATTGTTTGTGGAATTAGAGCGGCGGTCTTTCCCCATTCCTGGGCAGAAGGTTTTATTGCATCATCATAAAGTTCGGGGATAGATTCTAAAATTTTACCAGTACCATCCGCTAACTTATCAAATCCATCTAACATTTTATCACGACCTTTCAATTTTATAGTAATATTTTACCAGATAGTTGAAAAATAACAATAGTTTATAGAAAGGAACTTTGATGAATTTTATATCTTGTTTTCAGATTAAGCAAAAAGCAAAGATTCAAATGATCGGTAAGTCAGTGAACTTGTTGACAATGACAGTTGCCATTTGCAGATTTGTTGCAGAAAAGATTTCAGAGGAAAGGGGAATGAATTTAAATGAGTCAATAGAGCTCGTTGTGGAATGTATCAAAGAAGGGCATAGTACCTTAAAGTGATTGCTATTTACCAAACTAAATAAACTTGTAAACCGGAGCCGATCGGCTCTTATTTTTATGCCTGAGAATAGGCAGAAAGGAATTATATTATGAATATCGAAAAAATAAAGTTTGGGGATCAGCCTTTTGATCTGGTCCCTGACGGGGTAAAACTGGGAGAAACTGGGGGTACAATTACCCTCCAGAAAGGATCGGCTTCCTTTGATCAGATCAAGGCGCTTTTAAAATCCAACGGTGAAATCACGCAGATTAATTTATCCAATAAACAGGACTGGTCACGTAACGATTTGGTCTATGCGGGAAGGCTGGCAGAGCAATCTGATTATGTGATTGGTAAGGATGCGGACGGTGTAACGGATATTAAGGCGGATGTAATGATTGCCTATTTCAAAACGCCAGATCTCACCGAAAAACTCACCGAAACAGTAACAGCTCAGACAGCTGAGATTGAATCCTTAAGAGCAACCGTTGATAAATTAGTTTTAGCAGGACTGGAGGGATAATTATGTTTGAAACATTGATGAGATTGTATGCAGCCGGTAAAGGACCTCTTACGGTTACCATGCTGGCAAATGCGGTTATAAAGGAGTGGATCACTGATATAGAAAAACAGCTGATCCTGGCAACTAAAATTTAGGAAAGCGTGAGGTGGATATTATGCCTACGGAAATCATGGTGGCTCTTATTGGATTGGCAGGAAGTGGGATAGGTACTTTCGCAGGGATAGTGGCTTCTTCCAAACTGACCAATTATCGTATAGGGCAGTTGGAAAAGAAAGTTGACAAACATAACACTGTAATTGAACGCACTTTCAGACTTGAGGAACAGATGAAAGTTGCAAATCACCGCATAGCGGACTTAGAGGAAAAAGGAGATTGATATTATGGAACAGATTATGAATTATGTAAAACCGGAACTTATCGTAGTGGCAGTGGTACTTTACTTTTTAGGACAGGGAATTAAACAGAGCCAGACTATCAAAGACAAGCATATCCCTCTGGTAAATGGAGCAGTTGGAATTGTTCTTTGCGGAATTTATGTTCTGGCTACAAGTGGCTGCCAGACCGGACAGGAAATAGCTATGGCAGTATTTACGGCTATTACTCAAGGGGTGCTGGTTGCCGGATTGAGTACATACGTAAATCAGATTATCAAGCAGACTGGAAAAACAGAATAATTTGTTGCAACATCGCAACTCACGGGCCTGGGATTATCCTGGGCCTTTTCGATTGGAGGAAAATATATGCAGATTCATCAATTACTTACCCCATACAACCTTTCAGCTGGGGACGTAGAGCGCATCAAATGGATTGTGATTCATTACGTAGGTGCCCTGGGAGGAGCAGAGGCAAATTGTAAATACTATGCATCCCAGTATGTTGGTGCCAGTGCTCATTATTATGTGGATTTTGACGGAGAGATCTGGCAGTCAGTAGAAGATAAAAACATTGCATGGCATTGCGGTACTAAGAGTGGATATAAACACCCAGAATGCCGGAACGCTAATAGTTTGGGCATTGAGCTGTGCGTCCGAAATAAAGGATCTCTGGCAGATACAAGCCGGGATTGGTATTTCGAAGATGCAACAGTTCAGGCAGCCATTGAATTGACCAGGGAGCTCATGGCGAAGTATGACATACCTGCAGATCATGTAATCCGGCATTATGATGTGACTGGTAAGATCTGTCCGAACCCTTATGTCTATAATCATACTGACCACACCTGGGAGGATTTTAAGGCAGCACTGGCAGTTCCAACAGAATACACTCTGGGCTGGAATCATGATGAAAATGGCTGGTGGTATGCTGATACAAAGTCCACTTATCATAAATCCTGCTGGCAGATCATCAACGGCCATAAATACCGGTTTAATCCAGATGGTTATGCTCTTACCGGTTGGCAGGTAATTGATGGCAAGGATTATTACTTCGAACCCAGAGCCGGGCATGATCTGGAGTGCGCGCTGTATGTGTCCGATCAGGATGGAGCACAGGGGATAGGATTATTCTAAAAACATTAAGGTGGGTATCCGATATTTTGCACCCTCCCTGTGTACTTCTGATCGCCAATTATGTCAATATCATAATTATAAATCCCACTAGCTGTTTGGGGTTCGTTTCTTGCTGACCCCTATGTGATATATAATTTAATAAAATACGTGAACTATTATAGATTTACTCAATATTATATATTAAAAGTAATATAGCAAAGAATTGAGTAAGGAGTAATTATTATATGGAATTAGATGCATTTGCCTCTGAGTTTCCGGAATTATATGCAATGTTAAATGAAACTGTAAGAATCACTATTGTAACGAACAATATGGCCGGAGAAGAGTCTCTCAGGGATTGGGACAATATGATTGATAATTATGTTAGTAATTTCGATTACGAGGATTGTTATGGACAGGAGACGGGAGAGATTTCATCTCAGCAGATACCTTTCGGCGGTAGGGATGGCAGAGATAGAAATCGCCGTCGCCGTCGCTTTGATGATTTTAATTTAAGAGATATTACCAGACTTTTGTTTTTAAGACAATTATTCGACTGTGACCGTTGCTAAAATTTAGTTGTAAAACCCTGTATTTTCGCCAGGTAGTATAAAACTTCAGTGCCACCAAATATGGAATGCATAATAATGAGGGACCGGACGGGGCTATGTGTAAATCAAAGCTTGTGGAAAGCTCCGGTAAAATTTATGCTGTAAACGCTGACGGAAAGATGATGACGGAGCCGGTGACGCTTACACCGGATCAGAATGGGGCTCTACAGTATCCAGGGCTGGCAGGTCAGTATTATCTTACAATTTCACATTTTGTCGCCTTGTCCCATATAATATAGTGTAATGAAGGGAAAGGGAGGGCAAGACTATGTGTTGCTTTAATTTTGGCTGTAACAGATGCTGTGGATGCAATAGATGTTGTAGATGCAACAGATTCTGTAATTGGTGGTGGTAAAACTGCGCAAGACAATAAAAGAGGCGGGTATCCGGTATTCGGACCCGCCATTAAAAGTACTTTCCTTATTAAATCCCTTATGCTAGAATAGTAGCGTAGAGTGGCAGAAAGGGAAGCCACATGGACAATAACAATCTAAAAGCAATCAATGTAATTAATTTCAATGGAAAATCAATAAATCTTAATGATCTGTGCATGTCGTACACAAATTTCAAACCTGGACAAATTTTAGAATCAGCAATTTATTGATATGATAGTGATCGCTCCAGCATTAACAGAAAATATGGGTATTAAAAATTAAATAATTTAAAAAGCCATATTTTCTTTTTAATTAATCTGTTGTATTATGAAAGATAGATAAATACATACGTGGGGGATAATATATGTCAAAAGTTTTTGGAAATCAGATAAATAATTTTTTGTTAAAGGTATGCGAGAAAGAAGAGTATGCAAAAGATTTAAAGGCTGGTAAACTCTATATGAAAGAAAGCGGTTATTTTAGAAAGCTTGAAGATAACTATAGAGGTGATTATAATGATGGTAAAATACCAATTAAAAGTGATTTGGTAAAGTATAATAAATTGGATAATTCATCTGAAAGATTCTCAGAAGTTTTCCCTGGTGTGAAAGTTGTTTTACAAGCTGGTTTTCAGGGAGACGATAAGATTCCCATATTTTGTTCAACACTCTTTAACGAGAAAATATTGCAAGGTGTTTATAAAAAAGGTGAACATAAGGTTTATCAATTTAAGAGCAGTTATATCAATGAAATGAGACGTTTCGGTAAATACATGGTGGTATTTAGATTAGATGAACTTATTTCTAAGTTGAAAGATGAAAATGCTATAGGTGATGTTGTGAGCTATTGGAAAATAGAAGAGTTATATGGTTTGCGTAATATCAATACATCACATAATTACAGACAATTCTTTAATAAAGATATTGCATATCAAAATCAGAATGAGTATAGAATCCTTATACCAGACAGTAAACTTATTGAAAAAAATAAAGATTTTCACATATTATCAGTCGGAGAATTGGTAACAGCTAGGATATTTGAAACAATGAACATAGAAGGTATAGAGTTTTGATTCTAAAGTTTTCTTAGAGAAAGTGTGAAAAAATGAGATTAATTAGGGAATGCAAAACATGTGAATTTAACTTTGATGGTGTTTGTGCCGGAGAAGGTAACGCCTATGAATATGGAGCAAGGATTATTGATGATACAAAAGAGTGTGACGGTTGGGAAGCTGGTTTTGAATACTATTCATTAATAACAGAAGAGGCACCGTGGTACATAAAAGAGAAATATAAGAATTATAAGATTCAGTATGATGAATTTATAAAGGAAATAGAAGATGATCATAATGGACTTCCAATAGAGGTAAATCTATATGATGCAATTGAGAAGATATATGATTTAACTTTAGTAGAATTGGCTGAAGTGCTAAATGTATCCTTAGGAGTTATTAACTATGCAAAGTCACATGGAACTATTCCGAGAAGAACAGCTGAATTTTCGACAAGGCTTTGTATGCCAACAAAATTTTTTAATAATTTCTCGTCACTGGATTTTAATGAGTTAAAAAAGTGTAAGGAAGAATTTTATTCTGTCGGGAATCCTAAAGATGAGAGAAATAAAAATGCACAATGGAAAGAAGAATCTCTAATTCCAAAAGTTGCATGTTGTTTGGGTAGCGTAGATGATATCGCCCAGAAATTTTATACTATTACGCATGTGGAATGGAAAAAAGGAAATTCACTGGATAGCTATAATGAATTGGAAAAAGAATTTATTGATTTTATAATTTTCACTCAAAAGAGGAGGAATTATAAATTGACGCATTTTGAATATTTAATTGATGGAATTGGATACCCCAAATTGTACCTTAAATATTGGAAAGTTGGAAAAAAGTAAATATATATTATTAAGGGTTATCACATAACAGCAAATGCAAATAACTACTGACTGAAGAGCATTATCACAAAGATAGTGCTTTTTTCATGTATAAATTCTAGTGGACGAATATATAAACGTTAGTCAAATGTTAGTCATTTCGTTAAAAACAAAATTTTAAAAATGCAATTTTATGCTCTGAAATAAGAAAAAACCCCGTAAACACGAGGCTTTTAAGTAAGCTTTCGGGGGGACTCGAACCCCCGACCCACGCATTACGAATGCGTTGCGCTACCAACTGCGCTACGGAAGCAATCCGGCTATTCGGCATAGTGCCGAACCTTTAACAGTATAACAAAAACAGGGTGAAAAATCAACCCCTTTATGAAAAAAATCTTAGATTATGTAATCGTTGCCAAACGTTCCATAAAAAGCTATAATTAACATAAAAGAGCAAAATGTAAGCTTTCGTTACAAGGAGTAGGACTGTTATGCATGTGAGGGAGAATATCAGAATTAGAAAATTTGATATGGCAATTCCTGTACTCCTATGGCTGTTTCTGATTATTTGCTGCATCAGCTTTCTTCTTTATATGGTGCAGAAGAATGATTTGGAAAATAATGATTATTATAATAGCGTATCAAAGCAAAACCAGTTAACAGTCAAAGGCCGGATAGAAGGGGATATCTACCTGCTTAAAACCATAGCAGCAGGTTTTGGAGGCATGGATTCTGATCATGCCAGACAGCTGCCGGATATAGTCAGCCGTATGAAGCTTTCCATGGAAGGTGTGAGGGTGGAATATTCCAGACAGCTTGACTGGAGAAGATTAGACAGAGAAGATTATTATTTAAACGTTTTAATAAAGGGCAATGAAAACCAGACCCTGGGTTATCTTTACGCAGGAAATGTACGCCATGTACTGAATGAGCTGCTGAATACGCAGATTTATGCAAGTTTAGGAATATGCGCAGTTTTTGACAGCCGGGGGAATTTAATCGCGGCATCAGGTGATAGAAATGATGACCTTGCGGGAAGTGATATAAGACATAAAATTTACGATATGATTTCCAAAGGTCAGCAAACTTCTTCTGAATTAAAAATTGGAGACAGGAGGCAGGAGCATGCTGTATTGATACCGCTTGAAATCAAAGACTGGTATCTTTTAAACACCTTTCCCAGATCTGATTTGGAAATCCGATATATGGAAACGACTGTTGGTATTGGAATTTTGATATTATTATCCTCCGGATTGTTTTTTTTGTTTTACTTCAGGCAGTACAGAACAATTGCAGCGAACCAGAAGACTCTGGTGAACATTGCCTATACTGATTCACTTACCCGCTGCCATAATTTTTATGCATTCAAAGAAGAAGCGGAACGTATTCTTAAAAACGCAGACATGAAAAGCTATGCGGTATGGTACTGTGACATTAAAAAATTTAAGTTTATTAATGATGTGCTCGGATATGAGGAAGGAGACCGGATTCTTATCACCATTGCTAATTTACTGCAAAAGTGTCCGAAACAGAATTTTCTGTTTTGCAGAGTGTCAGCGGATAATTTTGCAGGACTCTGTCAATATGAATCCCGGGCAGAACTGAAGAACTGGTTTCAGAAACTGGTTCAGGCTTTCCGCCAGCAGGAGTTAACCAATAATAAAAGAATTGCAACCGAACTATGTATGGGAGTATATTGCCTGGAAGAGGAAGATCGGAATGTTTCTATCGATAATATTGTGAATCGGGCCAATATTGCGCAAAAATACATAAAAAGCTTACCTGGAGATCAGTTTGGTTTCTATAATAAGGAGATACGGGACAAGGTTGTAGATGAATCTGAACTGGAATCAGAGATGGAAGGAGCCATAGAAAGACAGGAGTTTCGGATTTTTGTCCAGCCTAAGATCTCCATTCAGAATAATAATCTCATTGCGGGAGGAGAGGTTCTGGTTCGATGGGAAAATCCTCGTAAAGGAACCATACTGCCTGGACAGTTTATTTCTATTATGGAACGGGAAGGAAAGATTATCCTGTTAGACCGCTATATGTTTGAACTGTCTTGTAAATGGCTTCATGAATATTTACAGTCTGGAAATTCCCCTATAAACCTTGCTGTAAATGTCTCCAAAATGGGCATACTGAGGGAAGATTTTGTAGATTACTATGGCAGTATTAAGGAAAAATATGAGATTCCCGACGGTTTACTGGAACTGGAATTTACTGAGACAGTTATGCTCTCAGATGATACAGTATTTAACGGTCTGGTGGCAAAACTTCATGAAAAAGGATTTATTTGTTCGCTTGATGATTTTGGAGCTGGTTACTCGTCTTTAAATCTTTTAAAGAATCTTTCCATAGATATTGTTAAGCTGGATATCATGTTTTTTAGAAAAAGCAATGATATCCGGAGAGAGCGCATCGTCATTTCTAATATCATTAATATGGCAAAGGAACTTCATATTAAAACCATTGCAGAAGGTGTGGAGTTTACGGAAACGGTCGACTTTTTAAAATCAGCTGGATGCGATATTATACAGGGATACGTATTTGCCAGACCGATGCCGTTAGAAGATTTTGAAAGGCTTCTTAGTGAAAAAATATCTCTGTCTCCTACAGATGAAAATAAGGCGGTGAATCTATGCATAGAGAAATAATAAGAGAACATATCTATGTTGATGGAAGAGTCCAGGGTGTGGGCTTCCGTTTTCGAACCATGCAATTTGCCATTCAGTTAAAACTGACGGGATGGGTGAGAAATCTTGATGACGGTCGTGTAGAGATGGAAGTACAGGGGGAACGGGAGAAGATTGATCACTTATTTGAGATATTGAAAGGGGAACTTTTTATAGAAATTCATCAGCGCGAGGTGGATTTAATACCTGTAAAGCATGAGTCTGGGTTTCAGGTCAGATGAAATGGAAAATTCTTATAATCCCGGTATTTACAAGGAAACTTGTATATACTGGGATTTTTGTGTTATAAGAATGTGTACAGACTATGAACTGCAACATCGGATTTTGAACATGGGATAGACGGATATTGCATTTACGGTCATTCATTTATCCCGTATAATGAACCCATAAACAAGAAATGGGAGGAAACATCTTATGAGGTTACGAAGAATTGGAGCAATTACACTTGCGGCACTCATGGCAGCGGGTACGCTGGCAGGTTGTTCAGGCAAAACAGCAACGACTGAAACAACAAATGCCCAGACCACAGCAGCAGCGGAAACAACAGCAGCAGCATCTGACACAAAGGCGGCAAGCGGGGAGAAAACCGTGATTAACATCTGGTCAAAGGATCGCCATGACGCATCCTATGTACAGGAAAAGGTTGATCAGTATAACAAAACCAATACAGATAATATTCAGGTAAATTACCAGCTCTATACGGACAACTACGTTCAGGCCATTGATATGGCGGTACAAAGCGGTGAGCTTCCTGATATCATGGTTCAGCAGGATCAGATGTTTGACAAATACGTGAATGAAGGTCAGTGGGCAAACCTCTATGACTTTATGGATGAAGATATGAAGACGTATTTCAAGGACGTCATCTTTCCTGGTTATAACGAACTGGATGAAAAGCTTTACTTTATTCCCACCACTGGAACGACCTGCCGCCTCTTCTATAATAAAGAAATATTTGAACGTGCAGGGATTGCAGAGCCTCCAAAAACTCTAGAGGAAATGGTGGCAGATTCCAAACTCATTACTTCCAAGCTGTCTGGTGAGGGAATTTATGGATTTGCTGAAAATATGAAGAGTGCAAGCTCTGGCTTACAGCGGTCCTTAATGGTGGGACTTCAACGTGAAACAGGACTTGTAAATGGATATGACTTTGTAAAGGGAGAATATGATTTTACACCATGGGCAGAATCTCTCAAATTATGGAAAGAACTGCTTTCTGAGGATAGTGCATTCCCAGGCTGCGAATCCCTTGATATTGACCCGTTAAGAACGCAGTTTGCAGCAGGAAAAATCGGTATGTACATGTCTTACAGCCATGCAGAGCCAGGAGTATACCAGAATCAGTTCCCAATGGATTCTGATAAATGGGATTGTGTTCCCATTCCAACCGTTGGAGGCAAAACCAATGGAAAACAGTATTTCTCCGGAACCGGCGGATATGTTATTAATGCTAAGAGCCCTAATTTAGAGAAGGCATTTAAAGTATACAAAGATATTTTCACCAATGAAGATTATCTGGTTGGCTACTATGAAGGCGGTTACGGTGTGAGCATTCTGCCAAGTGTTATTGCAAAAGCAAAACCAAGTGCTGACTTCCAGAATAAAAAATGGCTGTTGATATCCGATATAGATGCACTTCTTCCAAAGCCACCTCACTCAGCATTTGCTTCCGGTATGGTCGTGGAAGGTGAGGATATGTATAAGACCTGTGAATCCATTTACTATGGAGATGCAGATCCAGATGCAGCATTAAAGGATTTAACTGATCGTTATAACAAGGCCTATCAGGATGCAATTAAAAATAACACAGGCTATGAAATAAAGATTCCTGGTTACGACCCGCAGAACCCAAAATTGCAGTAAATAAGTAAGTAATGGAAAAGAGGGGCCACTTCACTAAAAGAGGCAGCCCCTCTTTCGTTAAGAAAGGAGTACACAGATGAAAGAAACGATAAGCAGGAATCTCAGAATAAAGAAGACTTTAAAACACAACCTGCAGACATATTCTTTTTTGCTGCCAAATCTGATTCTTTTTACAGCCTGTTCTCTGTATCCGGTTGTATGGACGTTAAAGTATGTATTCTATCAATATGGCGGCTATGGAACCGGGAAGCCGATATTTGTAGGTATTGCTAATTTAGCAAGAGTATTTCGGGATAAAGTGTACTGGGAAAGTGTGCTTCATACGTTTACTTACGGATTTGGAAAAGTTCTTATTATTATCCCTCTGGCCTTTTTCCTTGCATTTCTTTTAAATCAGCAGAAACGCGGTAATGGAGTCACCCAGAGCATTATGTTTCTGCCCACAATCATGAGTTCTGCCGTCATGGGCCTTGTATTTTACTTATTGTTTAATGCTTATAACGGTGAAGTTAATAAATATCTTTTGGAATCGGGAATCATCAGCCGTCCTGTTAACTGGCTTGGTAAAGATCATGCCATGAAGACCCTCATTCTGACTGCCGTCTGGGGCGGCGTCGGAAACTATATGGTTTATTTTATAGCAGGAATCCAGCAGATATCGGAGGATGCCATTGAAAGCGCCAGAATTGATGGAGCGGGCAAACTTCAGACGATCTGGTATATCATTGTTCCAATGCTGGGACCAATTCTAAAGATCATCATGATGCTTGCAATTACATCTGCCTTCAATGATATTACCAATGTTATGGTACTTACAGAGGGCGGTCCCAATAATGCGACTATGGTCATGTCTCTTTACGGATACCGGTATTTCTTTCCAATTTCAGCTGCGGAAGCAACGGTCCCCCAGTATGGATACGGTGCGGCAGTCAGCGTAGTTTCTGCGGCTATTGCAGGTGTGGTTACGGTGATTTACTTAAAGGTTTCTAAGAAACTGGATGATATTTATTAAGGAGGCAGATTATGACAGAAGCATATGCACAGAATAAGAAAATGAAAAAAGTACATCTGTCTGACAAAGCCCGGGTTGCGTTGATTTCGAAATGGGTCTTTTTGGGGATTATGATTGTTTTTACCCTGTATCCGGTTATTTATACTGTTCTTGGATCGTTTAAGACCAATGCCGAACTGACCCAGGGAGGCGGTTTCTTCCCCAGTGTCTGGCATTTTGAAAACTATTATAAAGCGTTTATACAGGCTGATTTTACTAAATATACGTTAAACAGCGTTGTGGTCAGCATATCGGTGACGATTCTCGCAGTGACTACCACTTCCCTTGCCGGATTTGTTATGGCAAGAAAAGATTTTGCAGGAAAAAAGATTCTGCTTGCACTTTATATGTCTATGATGTTTGTGTCACTGGGCTCCGTTACTCTCTATCCCATTTACGAACTGCTCCGTGCGCTGAAAATAAACAAAACCATATTTGCGCTGGTAATTGCCCTGACCGGAGGGCAGGCCACCAATGTATTTCTGGTTATGGGATTTACCAAAGGTATCCCAAAGGAATTAGATGAAGCCGCCATTATTGACGGATGCAGCATTTACGGAGTGTATTCCCGCATTATTCTTCCGCTGAGCAAGCCAATTCTTGCAGTTGTGGCGTTATTCTCCTTCCGGAACGCGTGGAATGATTATATTACCAGTTTAATTATGACAATTTCCATACCAAAGCTTCAGACTTTAACCGTTGCAGTAGTTCAGCTGAAGTATTCCGTTAATTCAGCAGCAGAATGGCACATAATGCTTGCAGGTGCTTCCATAGCAATTATTCCAATCCTGATTGTATACATGTTTTCTAATAAACAGTTTATTGCAGGGCTGACGGCCGGTGCGGTAAAAGGTTAGCCTTTCCATTTTGTAGCCGGAACAGTCTGTGTTCTGGCTATTCGGCCTTTCGGATGGTATGATGGAATAGTATAGGATGTACATACAAGGAAAGGCGATATAAAAAGGAAAATAATGATGAAAAAAATTTATAATAACCTGCGGTTTCGGAGCAAGATTATCCTGATATTTGGCATTATGTTCTTTTTAACAACGGCAATCAGCGGTTTTTCATATTATCGTTATACGTCTCATGATATCGAGGAGAATTTCAGGGTCAGTGCGGAAAGTGTACTGACACAGATTGTGGATACCCTTGATATGCGGCTTGGAGTGATCAGGCAGAGAGCTCAGGGTATGCTGACCAATTATACCTTTGTAGTCAGCTTTTCTGATTATTTAAACAATCCCAATGATTTGAATTTGATAAAAACCATGGGAACCGTATCTTCATTTTTAAAGGATTTGGAGACAGGGGAAAATCTGCTGCATTCATCCTATATTTATACAGACAAGCGGGAATTTGACAATTTTGTCCGGATGAGAAACTGGCAGTTTCAATTTAAAGAGTCGGAGTATTATAGTTCCTATATAGGAGGACCGGGGAAAGCCATCCAGTGGTTCCCGTCACAAACGGATCAGATCTTTCAGGATATGGATGAGATCATTCCCTGTGTGAGAAGGTTTAGTGTGGAGGGGTATAAGGGTAGCTTATATTTAATCCTTCAGTTAAAGAAAAAAGAACTGGAACATATATTGGCAGGGAAATATGAGTTTTTTGATAAAATCATTATTCTGGATCAGAATGGTAATACAATTATCGGCTCAGAAGGCATTGATTCTGCAAAACTGATGAAACTGATCCCGAAAGAGGGAGAAAAAGGAGCAGTCCTCACCAGTGATTACGAATATGAAGGCAATACGTATTTAGTGACCTGCAATCAACTTTCCGAAAATGGCTGGCAGATCTTTGGACTGAAATCAAGAGAAACTCTGCTGGGCAGCTTACAGAGTTTAAGAGATGTAATTTTAGAAACTTTGGGAGTGATCTTTTTGGTTGGTGTGGCAGCCATCCTGTTGTTATCCTATCAGCTGACCAACTCTTTGAGAAGACTGGAAAAGCGCATGAGCCTGGTTGAAAAAGGAGATTTTAATACCCGCTTTTTTTATCCGTATAAAGATGAAGTGGGGAGTCTGGCAAAGAGTTTTAACTATATGATCGGAGAAATCCAAAACCTGGTAAGGAAGCAGGAGGAAACAATCGAAGAATTAAAGTGGGAGCGGGATCATGCAGCCGAAGTACAAAAGCAGAAGAGAAAGGCGGAACTAAAGGCACTGCAGGCTCAGATTAATCCCCATTTCCTCTATAACACGCTAAATGCCATCACGTGGCAGGCTGCGGATCAGGGTGCAGAGGAAATCAGTATTCTATCCAATTCTCTAGGGAAATTCTTCCGGATTTCACTGAGTAAAGGAGCGGAAATTATTACCTTAAGAGAAGAAATTGAACATGTCACCAGTTATCTTGATATTCAAAGAATCCGCTATCATTCAAAGTTGAATTACCAGATTGAAGTAGGGGAGCAGTGGCTGGACATAAGGGTAATCAAACTGATTTTACAGCCGCTGGCAGAGAATTCGATTTATCATGGAATCAAAGAGAAGAAGGGGGAAGGACTGATACGGATTTATGAAGAACCATGGGGTGAAGGAGAACAGAAACTATTAAAACTGATTGTATGGGATAATGGAGCAGGAATTCCAGAAGAAAAGTTAAAGATTCTGAATGAAACATTAAAAAAAGGAGTAACAGACCGTTTGGAAGGTTATGGAATCTATAATGTAAATGAAAGGCTCCGTTTATTTTACGGAGAGAATTACGGACTACAATTTGAGAGTGTAGAAGGTCAGTGGACCAAAGCAATGCTTACACTTCCAGTCACAGATGGGGAGATGGATTCATGTATCGGGTCATGATTGTAGATGATGAGGATTATGTAAGGGATTTACTTGTAAAAAACATTCGAAGCTCCTCGTTAGCTGTGGAAGTGGTTGCAGTAGCAGGAGATGGAAAAGAAGCTTTAAAATCAGCTCTTCTTTTAAAACCGGACATTTTAATCACGGATATATCCATGCCTTTCATGAATGGATTGGAATTAATTAAAGAGATGCAGAAAGCCAGTCTTATAAGCAAATATGTTGTAATCAGCGGATACGATGAATTTGATTATGCCAGACAGGCTATTTCTCTTGGTGTAAAGGATTATCTGTTAAAACCGTTTCTGCCCCAGGAGCTGGAGGAAGTTTTAGAGAAGATGATAAACGAGTTAGACAGTCAGAAAACACTACAGCAAAATATGAGTCTGCTTCGGGAACAGGCGATTATCAGAGAAGGTCTTTACAGGGAAAAGGTATGTAAGGATCTACTGGAAGGGCGTGAATGCAGAGAAACGGACTATGAGCAGCTTTGTATGAACTTATCAGGAGACTATTATCTGGCAGGCATACTCCGTCTTGCAGGCGGAACCTGGGATTTTAAAAGTCAGGAAAGTGTAGAAGAGTTTCTGTTGCTGATTCGGGAAGGTTATTTTACACCGGATATCCGTCTTTATGCGGTTAGTTTTGATGGAGCTCATCTGGTTGTAATCTGGTGCGGGACAGGAGACGGGGAAACTGTTTTCACCAGCAGGATAAAAGCAGGTATGGAAAAGATACAGTCCAGTCTGAGAAAGTATTATCAGATCCAGCTTACTTCTGCCATAGGCACTCCTTACAAGAGCAGGGAGGGGCTGTGTGCTTCTTATCAGGAAGCAATGTCGGTCTGGCGGGGAATGATTAATACAGAACACCCTATATTATTTTATGGAGAAGAGCATGTAAAACAGGAGGAGGGCAGCAGCTCGTCAATCAGAGACTGGAAAAATCAGATACGCCTTTCCGTACGGCTGGGGCAAAAAGACGAAGCGCTGTTACAACTGAAAGGCTTAATTAAAAGCTATGCATCTCTGTCCAATAAAAAAAATGACTACATCAGTGTGTCGGTAAAGGAACTGATTTACGCAATTCAAAATGATATGGAACATGACGGTTTTGACCGGGAGATTATGGAACCGGCAGCCTCGATGCAGGACAGGATTCATTATGGCAGCCTTATGGATATGAAGGAAATGCTGGAAAGCTATATAGAAACCTGCTGTCTGGTGATCTCTGATTATTCAGAGGAAACAAAAGCCAGTGCAGTGGTAAAACAGATGAAACTGTTACTGGAAAACAATATAAAAGACAGTAAGGTGGATTTAGAGTGGTTTGCTGACAAGGTACATTTTAGTTCCAGCTATGTCCGCCAGATTTTCAAACAGCATACAGGTGAAGGGGTTGGAGAATATCTGATACGGAAACGAATGGAGCATGCTGGAATGCTACTTCAGAAGACCAGTTTAAAAATACAGGAAGTGTCAGAAGAGTGCGGATATGAGAATCAAAGGTATTTTGCAAGCAGTTTTAAGAAATTTTACGGTTGTACGCCAACCGAATTTAAAAAGGCAGTAGAAGAAGAGCGGTTATATTAAGGGAGGGATATCATGATACAGTTTACAAAAGCACAAATTACGCAGCTTCAAAAAAAAGGAGAACTCTGGCCTGAAGCAATCAGTCAGCTAAAAGAGGAAGTAAGTGAGGTAATGGCAGAGCCGGTTCTTGTTCCCAAAACTGGAATAGCAAACTGGTTTCTCTATTATTACTGTCCCAAATGCTCGGTTCAGCTGGAATTTAACAGAATGAATGGGCATTACCATAAATGCCCGGCCTGTGGTCAGGTATTTACAGGGGAGCCTTACGACAGCACCTGGTGGGGAATTATAAACTCCAGAAATTATACTGCTGCATTTAAAATGGGACTCTTATACCTGGTTACCAAAGAGGAAACTTATGCAAAAAAGGCAATCTCTATCATGACAGAGTATTCCAAATATTATAAAGATTACGAGGTGCATGGAGACATCCCTTACAATGGTCCTGGGAAATCAGGGGCCCAGACTCTTGATGAGGCCAATTTTCTCAGAAGCTTTGCTATGACCTATGATCTTTTATCCGACGCAATGACGGAGGCAGAGCAGACTTCTATCCGGGATGGCATGCTGCTTCCAGGCGCTGAATTTCTCATGGAACACCGCCATAATCAGCTCCATAACCACGAAGTAATTATTAATTCTGCCATAGCCATTATCGGGCTGATTTTTCATATGGATTCCTATGTTAAATTTGCCGTTTATGAACCGTACGGTCTTCTTTATCAGCTGGAGCATGGAATGCTTCCCAATCATATGTGGTTTGAAGGGGCATTTGGTTACCATTTTTACGCCTTAACCAGTTTTTTTGCATATGAAAAGTTTGCTCTGCATACTCCCCACAGCCATATCAGTCATCCCAATTATAAGGCCATGATGGAGTTGTTAGTGGATTATTTAGAGCCGGGATTCCGGATTCCAATGTTAAATGATACAAACTACGGTCATACATCTTCCAGTCTCTATCTCTATGAGTTTGCTTATCGTGAGATGGGAGGGGAGAAACTTTTATATATTTTAAACCAATTATATCAAAATGAAAAACGGGATAATATGGAAGCGTTTATCTATGGTGTGGATGAGCTGCCCTCATGCAGCCTTTCGTTTAAAAATTATCATGTAAATAAAGGACTCAGCGGAAATACCATTTTAAGAGGTTCCAATGGGCGGTACCTGCTGTTTAAGCATGACAGCTATGGCGGGGAGCACGACCATTACGACCGTCTGGACATTAGTTATCTGGCTTATGGAAAGCGGATCTCTCCTGACCTTGGTACCACCGGATATGGTGCCTTATTGCATTACGATTATTATAAAAACACAGGGTCTCACAACACCATGATGATTGGGGAAGAAAATCAGGCGCCGGTAAACTCAGTCTTAAAGCGGTATGAGGAACTGGATGGGGTGATTTATGCAGAGGCAGAAGCAGACTGGACTGCTCCTTATACCATGCCTGACAGCTTTACTATTGTACAGTGGAAGGAAGAACATTACAGATCTGTTAAAATGACAAGAAAAATCGCCTGGACGGATGATTATTTCGCAGAAGTTTTTCTGGTAACAGGAGCAGATCCTGATTTAGCAATTGACTGGGTTATGCATGTTTCGGGAGAGAACGTGTTAACGTTTAATGGCCGGCCATCAGAAGGTTTTTCGATAAAAAAACCATTTAAGCATCTTCATTCCATTCAAGAGACCATAGCAGACGGTTCGATCGTAACTGCTTATCAGGATGGGGAAGTGACAACTCATATATTTGGTTATGGATTTGGTCAGACTGTATTTAGCGCAAAAGGACCGGATAATCCTTCGGTGTCGGATATTAACTACAGGATTGAGCGCTGTTTTGGAGGAGAGGCAATGTTTGCTCATGTAATCACCAGCAGCGACGGAGCTTGTAAAGTGGACGCAGTATCATTTAAAGCGTCAGACGGAATTATGATGATTCATGTAAAGGAGGCAGACGGAGGAGAAAGGAAGTTAATAGTATGATTGACGATGGCATCGAGTTTCACAATGTGGATCATTTGGAAGACGTGGAAGGAATGGGAGGAAAGAAGCTTTGCCGCTTTCCCCGTGATTTAAGCCGAAGCCTGGGAGTGGAGGAAAACAGGAACGCAAGATTCCGGGCTGACAGGGCCCATGGCTGTGAACTCCGGTTTGCAACCGAGTCCAAATACTTTGATGTTGCGCTGACAGCGGTGGAGCAGGATATTGATGTACTCATTTATAAAGGAGACTTACTCCATAAAAAAGAAGTACTAAAGGCAGGAGTCTGCACCGTACTTCATGTGGAAGATCCTCCTGTTTATGAGATTGTAAATAAAAATATGCTGACTGGAAAACAATTTGCTCCATGGATCTGGCGGATTCAGTTTGGAATGAATGGAGCCATCTATTTTCATTATATTGACACTTATGATAGCACCCTAAGACCGCCAGGTAAGGAAGAAAAACCAGCTGTTTTATGGGCAGCTTACGGATCATCCATAACATGCGGAAGTGTGACGAACCTGTATTCCAACAGTTACATAAACCAGGCGGCGGTGACAGCAGGCTGGGATGTGATGAACAAAGGTCTTTCTGGCTCCTGTTTATGCGAAAGGGAAGTGACTGACTATCTGGCAGAACTTTCTGTGGATGTTCTTTCTCTGGAGATTGGCGTGAATATGGTGCTGTTTTTTGACGAGGAAGAAACCTGTAAGCGTGTGGAATATCTTCTGGAGACTTTAAAGAAAAGCCGGGCCAGAGATATTTTTGTGATTGATATGTTTCCGAACAAAGGACTTATTGCACTGGATCAGGACTCTGCTTATTATCGGCATTACCGCAGCTTTAAGGAAATAGTAAGACAGGCGGCATTAAATGTTGGAGATCACAGATTTCATCTGGTGAAAGGGGAAGAGATATTAAAGGATTTCACTTATTTGAGCACGGATCTGCTTCACCCTTCTGATAACGGTCATATACGTATGGGGGCAAATCTGGCAGATCAATTAACTGGAAGAGGAAAAGGAGTTTTGCAGCATGAAAGAGCATTATGATGTAATCGTGGCAGGAGGAGGTCCATCAGGCGTGGCAGCGGCTGTAGCAGCTTCCAGAAATGGCTGTAATACATTGATAATTGAGCAGGAAGCTTATTTCGGAGGTATGGCAACCATAGCCGGTGTACCTGCATTTGGTCCTTTTACAAATGGGGAACAGGATTTAATTGGGGGCATTGGACGGGAAATTTTAGAGGCGCTAAAAAAAGACGGATATAAAAGTCCCTTTTATGACAGGAAGCCAGACCGCATAGAAGGAATAGACTGGTATTCCATTGATCCGGAGCATTTAAAACGTGTCATGGATGACCTGGTAATGGACAGCGGCTGTGATGTGCTGTTTCACACAACAATCACAGAAGTCAGATATAAAGATGGTAAAATCGAAGCAGTCAGAGTCTGCAACAAAGGGGGACTTAAATGGTTTAAGGCCGACTACTTTATTGACTGTACCGGTGATGGGGATTTGGCAGCGATGGCAGGAGCGATGTGGGAATATGGAGATGAGGACGGCAGGGTACAGTCAGGGACACTCTGTTTTCGTATTGCAAACATCGATGTGAATCGTTTTATGGACTACGTTGATAAAGAAGGGGAAAACGGGAATCTTTCGGTTGCATCGGAAAAAGCAAAAAAAGATGGACGTTTTCCATTAAATGAGACCAAGGTAGGAGGGATGTCTTTACAGGCAGATGGAATAGCCGGATTAAACTTTGGTCATGTATATGATTTGAAGCCTTTAGACCCATGGAATAAAAGCCAGGCTGAAATGGAAGCCAGAAGAAACTTACCAGAGCTCATAACATTTTTAAGGGAATACGTCCCGGGGATGGAGAAATGTGTGCTGGCTTCCAGTGGACCCTGCCTTGGGATACGGGAATCCAGAAGAATAAAGGGTGGCTATACGTTGACAAAAGAGGATTATTTAAACAGAGCTGATTTTCCGGATGCAATCGCCTACTATTCCTACCCAATTGACATTCATGCAGCGCTGCCTGAAAAAAGCGGAAAAAATGAAAAAATTTATCTGACTTCCAAGTATAAGAATGGCGAATACTATGGGATTCCATACCGTTGTTTAATCCCCCAAGGACTTAAAAATTTAGCTGTTGCAGGTCGGATCATCAGTGCGGATCGTATCATGATGTCTTCCATACGCATTATGAGTGCCTGTTTTGCTACCGGACAGGCAGCAGGTACGGCTGCGGCATTAGGTATAAAAGCAGGAGGTATTGACCTTGGTGATATTGATACCGATATACTAAGAAAGTTATTAAGGGAACAGAAATTTCCTGCAGAAGAGGGATTGACTTATTAAAGTACATAGAATGTTAATGTTGATAGTTTACAGATATGATGGTATCCTGTTACTATAGACAAACAGATAAGAAATGTAATTAAAATGGAGATGAGCTTATGGAATATTCGCAGATAAGAAAGAACTTTGAGCGGCATGGATTTACAACACAGTTTTTTTCTACAAAGGAAGATGCCTGTTGTTACCTTACTGATCTTTTACAAAATCAAACCATCGGATTTGGTGGAAGTGAAACTCTGAAGGAAATGGGATTGTTTGAGGCCTTGCAACAGAAAAATGCTGTTGTATGGCACAACAAGGTTCCAGGAATGGCTGTGCGAAGACTTGCAAATTGCGCAGACATTTATATATCCAGTGCAAACGCAATAACGGAGACTGGGGAGATTGTAAATATCGACGCTACAGGAAATCGTGTTGCAATGACTGCTTTTGGACCTCAATCCTGTTATATCATTATAGGCAGAAATAAAATTACAGCGAATATTGGCGAAGCTTATTCCCGGTGTAAAAATATAGCTGCCCCCTTGAATGCGAAACGATTGGGAGCAAAAACACCATGTGCGGTTAAGGGAGATAAATGTTATGATTGTGACAGCCCTAACCGGATTTGCCGTATTATATCGGTAATTGAACGTGTACCGTTGAGTATGAAGTGTGAAATTATCTTTGTGGATGAGGAGTTGGGGTATTAATATTACTGACGGGAAAATTTGTTGAGTAATAAAAAGGAATATGTTACCATAGTGGTATGGAGCAATCGTGTCACTGCAAGGGCGTTGACCTTCCATCATACATAGATGGGAGGTGATGCGGATGAAATATGACTTTAAAGACCTTATGGCCTTTGGTATGTTCATAATCGCATTACTTACCTTTATTTTCGTAAATTGTAAGTAGCGTTTTCTAAAGCCCCAGAAATGGGCAATAGAAAATCCCCCTTGTATACTTGGCTGGTATCGGGGGATTTCTATCTTCTTATAGGCCAACCCCTTGTATTGGGGCGGTTGTTCCTTTTGTAATTCCAGTATAGCACATCTGGAAAAGCATTTCAAAGGTTTGAAGCAGATAACGGGAATCGGACCCGCCTCCTCAGCTTGGGAAGCTGATGTTCTACCAATGAACTATATCTGCATGCTGTTGTTTGACACATTCCGTATTATACCACAATAGACTTTATTATTACAATAGGTTTTTCTGAAAATTGGTAAAAAATCCCCCATAAACTTGCCAAAAATGGAAAAACCATTGTATAATGGGATTTGATAATACAAGATGTGGAGGAGTAACATGGCGAAAACGCAGTATAACGCGGACAGTATTACCGTGCTGGAAGGCCTTGAGGCGGTACGGAAACGTCCGGGAATGTATATAGGAAGTGTTGGGACAAAGGGACTGAATCATCTGATTTATGAAATTGTTGATAACGCAGTGGACGAGCACCTGGCAGGTTTCTGTAATCAGATCTGGGTGACACTGGAGGCCGATGGGTCCTGTACAGTTAAAGACTCTGGCCGTGGAATTCCGGTTGAGATGCACAAGAAAGGTGTTTCAGCGGAACGAGTGGTTTTATCTACCCTTCATGCAGGCGGTAAGTTTGACAACGATGCATACAAAACCAGCGGAGGACTTCATGGTGTAGGTTCTTCCGTGGTAAATGCCCTGTCTGATTACATGAGTGTCAAAGTATATAAAGATGGTCTGATTCATTATGACAAATACGAGCGGGGCATACCAACGGTGGAGCTGGTGGATGGCCTGCTTCCTACGTTGGGAAAAACCAGAGAGACAGGAACGGAAATCAATTTCCTTCCTGATGAGACTATATTTGAGAAGATACGTTTCAAAGCGGATTGGCTGAAAAGCCGTCTTCACGAAACGGCATACTTAAATCCTAATCTTCATATCTCTTATAGTAACAAGAGAGCAGGAGAACAGGAAAAGGTGGAATTTTATGAGCCGGAAGGAATCGTTGCTTATGTAAAGGAATTAAACGCTGGAAAAGAAGCTGTCCATGACCCGGTTTATTTTAAGGGAATTGTCGATAAAGTGGAAGTGGAAGCAGCCATTCAGTTTGTGGATACCTTTGAAGAAAACATACTTGGCTTCTGTAACAACATATTCACCCAGGAGGGCGGCACCCATTTAGCCGGTTTTAAAACCCGTTTTACCCAGTTGATTAACAGTTATGCCAGAGAACTTGGTATATTAAAAGAAAAGGACACGAATTTCACAGGAGCTGACACGAGAAACGGTCTGACTGCAGTGATTGCAGTCAAGCATCCCGATCCAATCTTTGAGGGACAGACGAAAACAAAGCTTGCCAGCGCAGACGCCACAAAGGCAGTTTTTACCGTGACAGGCGATGAGCTGCAGAGATATTTTGACCGGAACTTAGAAGTGCTTAAATCCGTTATCAGCTGTGCGGAAAAGTCAGCAAAGATCCGTAAAGCAGAAGAAAAAGCCAAAACCAATATGCTCAGCAAGTCAAGATTCTCTTTTGACAGCAACGGAAAGCTGGCTAACTGTGAAAGCAGAGATGCTTCCAGATGTGAAATATTTATTGTCGAGGGAGATTCGGCCGGCGGCTCTGCCAAGACGGCCAGAAACCGACAGTACCAGGCCATACTGCCCATTCGCGGTAAAATTTTAAATGTGGAAAAGGCTTCCATCGATAAGGTATTGGCCAATGCTGAAATTAAAACAATGATTAATACCTTTGGGTGTGGTTTTTCTGAGGGTTATGGCAATGATTTTGATATTACAAAGCTTCGTTATGATAAAATTATTCTTATGACCGATGCCGATGTGGATGGCAGTCATATTGATACGCTGCTGTTAACATTTTTATACCGGTTTATGCCAGAATTAATTTACGATGGCCATGTTTATATCGCTATGCCTCCACTGTTTAAAGTGATTCCAAAGCGCGGAGAGGAACAGTATCTTTACGATGAAAAAGAGCTGGAACGTTACAGAAGAACACATACCGGCGAATTTACCCTTCAGCGTTATAAAGGTCTTGGAGAGATGGATGCAGAACAGCTTTGGGAAACAACTCTGGATCCGGAACGGCGTGTATTAAAACAGGTTGAAATTGAAGATGCACGGATGGCCTCAGAAATAACGGAAATGCTTATGGGAAGCGATGTACTTCCCAGAAGACAGTTTATTTATGAGCATGCGGATGAAGCGGAGATCGATGCGTAAGGAGAAGGAATATGGCAGAAAAAATTATTAAGACAGAGTATTCCGAGGAAATGCAGAAAAGCTACATGAACTACTCCATGAGTGTCATTACAGCTCGAGCAATCCCGGATGCTAGAGACGGATTAAAGCCGGTGCAGCGCCGCGTGCTTTACGATATGAGCGAACTGCATTTAAATCATGATAA
Source organism: Hungatella sp. (assembly GCA_009712635.1). Taxonomy (GTDB): domain Bacteria; phylum Bacillota; class Clostridia; order Lachnospirales; family Lachnospiraceae; genus Lacrimispora. The sequence goes on from WASS01000020.1 coordinate 207,129, forward strand.
ACCACACAGAAAATCAGCACGAATCGTGGGCGATACCATGGGTAAATATCATCCCCATGGTGACAGTTCCATATACGAGACTCTGGTTGTAATGTCCCAGGTATTTAAAAAAGGAGTACCCCTGGTAAACGGGCACGGTAACTTCGGTTCCATAGAAGGTGACGGGGCAGCGGCCATGCGATACACCGAAGCAAGACTTGAAAAATTTGCCGAAGAGGTTTATTTGAAAGACCTGGATAAAACCGTAGAATTCATTCCCAATTACGATGAGACAGAAAAAGAACCGGAGGTTCTTCCTGTTCGAGTTCCCAATCTGCTGATTAATGGTGCGGAAGGAATTGCAGTCGGCATGAGTACCAGCATTCCCCCCCACAATTTAGGTGAAGTGGTGGACGCGGTTCAGGCATATATAGATAATCCGGATATTTCTATAATGGAACTAATGGAATACCTGCCGGGACCTGATTTCCCTACAGGCGGAATTATTGCCAACAAAAGCGATCTTCCCTCTATCTATGAAACAGGAATGGGGAAAATAAAGCTTCGGGGAAAAATTGAAGTAGAGCTTGGTAAGCGGAAAGCCGATAAGGACAAGCTGATTATTACCGAGATTCCATATACCATGGTTGGAGCCGGAATCAATAAATTCCTTATAGATATTGCTGATCTGGTAGAGAATAAAAAGCTTACAGATGTAATAGATATTTCCAATCAGTCCAACAAAGAAGGAATCCGTATCGTCCTGGAACTTCGTAAAGATGCGGATGTAGAGAAAATCCGAAACATTCTTTATAAAAAGACAAAATTAGAAGATACCTATGGCGTCAATATGCTTGCAATAGCGGAGGGACGCCCGGAAATCCTGAATTTAAAAGGTATTTTAAAGAATTATCTGGACTTCCAGTACAAAAATGCAACCAGAAAATATCAGGTTCTTCTGGATAAAGAACTGGAAAAGAAAGAAATAAAAGAAGGTCTTATAAAGGCCTGCGATATTATTGATTTAATTATAGCAGTTTTAAGAGGATCGAAGAATCTAAAAGATGCAAAAAACTGTCTGATGACTGGTGATATTTCAAATATATCTTTCCGGGTCAAGGGCTTTGAAGAAGATGCAAAAAAACTGTGCTTTACGGAAAAACAGGCAAGTGCGATTCTGGAGATGCGGTTATATAAGCTGATCGGACTGGAGATTCTTCAGTTGGAAAAAGAATTCAAAGAAACACTGGCAAAGATTAAAGAGTATGAGAAAATACTTTCCAGCAGAAAAAATATGGATGAGGTCATTAAAAAGGATCTGGATTATATAAAGTCAGAATATGGTACCCCGAGAAAGACTCTGATTGAAGACGGAAAGGAAGCCGTATACGATGAAGCTGCCGTAACTGTTTCAGAAGTTACCTTTGTAATGGACAGATTTGGTTATTGTAAAATACTGGATAAAAATACTTATGACAGAAATAAAGAAACCATTGAAACCGAGAATCCTTTTGTGGTAAACTGTCTGAATACGGATAAAATCTGTATTTTTACGAATACTGGAAATTTACATCAGATAAAAGTATTGGATATACCAGGTGGAAAGCTTCGTGACAAGGGGACTCCCGTTGATAATTTAAGTAAATATGACGGGACGAAGGAAGAGATCATTTATTTATCCCATGCAGGCGGATTAAAAGGGAATAAGTTTTTGTTTGCAACCAGGCAGGCTTTGATTAAGATGGTTCCTGGAGAGGAATTTGAAACCAATAACCGTACTGTGGCTGCAACCAGACTGGTGGATGACGATATGGTAATTTGTGCACTGCCATATGGGGGACAGACGGATGTAGTCCTTCAGACTTCTTCCGGAGTATTTCTGCGTTTTGCCTCCGAAGAGATTCCGGAGATGAAAAAGAATGCCAGAGGCGTAAGAGGAATAAAGCTGTCGCCAGGCGAGAGTCTGGAAGCTGTCTATCTCCTTGGAGATGAACCGGTGATACAATACAAAGAAAAAGAAGTGCATTTAAACCGTTTAAAGATAGGCAAAAGAGATGGAAAAGGCAGTAAGGTTCGCCTTTAATGCTTTACTGCAACACACATTTTAAAGAAATGTCTCCCTGACGCGCACAAATGTATTTTTCTGACGAATAAATATTGATTTTTTTTTCACTTTGTTATAGGATAGTTAAGAATTTAGCGTATTATAGTATTACAAAATGAAAAGAAATGAGGAGAGTGCGATGGAAAAGAAGTTGCGAGTTGGTATATTGGGAGCTACCGGTATGGTTGGTCAGAGATTTATATCTCTGCTTGAGAACCACCCATGGTATGAGGTGGTGACTGTGGCAGCCAGTCCCCGTTCAGCAGGAAAATCATATGAAGAGGCAGTTGGGGATCGTTGGAAGATGGCAACTCCCATGCCGGAAGCAGTAAAACACTTAACAGTCATGAATGTAAATGAAGTTGGGGCAGTTGCAGCAGGCGTGGATTTTGTATTCAGCGCAGTGGATATGACGAAAGATGAGATTAAAGCCATAGAAGAAGCGTATGCAAAAACTGAGACACCGGTTGTTTCCAACAACAGCGCCCATAGATGGACACCGGATGTTCCCATGGTCATCCCGGAGATTAATCCAGAGCATTTTGAAATAATAAAAGATCAAAGAAAGCGCCTTGGTACAGAGCGGGGATTTATTGCTGTAAAACCCAACTGCTCCATCCAAAGCTATGCACCGGTTCTCACTGCATGGAAAGAGTTTGAACCGTACGAGGTGGTAGCTACAACCTATCAGGCGATTTCAGGCGCAGGAAAGACCTTTAAGGACTGGCCGGAGATGGAAGGAAATATAATTCCTTATATCGGCGGCGAGGAAGAGAAAAGCGAGCAGGAGCCCCTTCGTTTATGGGGAACGATTGAAAATGGAGAGATTGTAAAAGCACAGGAGCCGGTAATTACCTGCCAGTGCATTCGTGTTCCCGTTCTCAATGGCCACACTGCTGCGGTTTTCGTAAAATTCCGCAAACAGCCTGCAAAAGAAGAATTAATAGACCGTCTGGTGAACTTTAAGGGGCTTCCCCAGGAACTGGATCTTCCAAGTGCACCAAAGCAGTTTATCCAGTACTTAGAAGAAGATAATCGCCCTCAGGTTGCCCTTGATGTGGATTTTGAAGACGGAATGGGAGTTTCTGTAGGTCGTTTAAGAACAGATTCTGTGTATGATTATAAATTTATTGGCTTGTCCCACAATACAGTTCGCGGGGCAGCCGGCGGCGCAGTACTCTGCGCAGAGCTTCTGACTGCGAAAGGGTATATCAAAGCCAGAGATTAACTGGATTATGAGGCTCTCTCTGTCCAGGAGAGAGCCTTTATAAAATAGGTATATGGAGGAAGTAAGATGGCATACAAAAAAGAACTTTGGGGAAACATGCCGGATGGCAGAGAGGTGTATTTATATACACTGGTAAATGAAAATAAAGTATCTGCTTCATTTACAAATCTGGGTGCAGTTTGGGTAACCATGAATGTGCCTGATCGGAACGGAAAGGAAACGGATGTGGTATTAGGATATGATAGTGTATCGGATTATCTGCTCAACCCGCCTCACTTTGGTGCTCCCATTGGAAGAAATGCCAACCGTATTGCCGGTGCAAAGTTTGTGATTAATGGAAAAGAATATAAACTTGCTGCTAATAACAGCACCAATAACTTACACAGCGGTCCGGATCTTTATCATTCACGTCTTTGGGACAGTGAGGTAGAAGAAAATGATATGGGAACCAGTGTGAGCTTCTCCCTGTTTTCACCAGATGGAGATCAGGGATATCCCGGCAATGCAAATATTACCATAACATATACCCTCACACCAGACGACGGCTTAAAGATTGATTATCATATGATCTGTGATGAGGATACGGTGGCAAACTTTACCAACCACAGCTATTTTAATCTGGATGGACATGATAGCGGAAGCGCATTGGATCAGAAAGTATGGATTGATGCCGATACATATACAAGGGCTGATGAAATTTCAATTCCTACAGGCGAATTTACTCCGGTAAAAGGAACTCCCATGGATTTCACTGTTATGAAAACAATCGGGCAGGATATTAATGAAGATTATGAAGCACTTGTTTTTGGAAACGGCTATGATCATAACTGGGTTTTAAATCATCCGTCAAATGAACTGGCTTTATGCGCAGCTTCAGAGTCTGATAAGACAGGAATTAGAATGGAAGTGTATACCGATCTTCCAGGAATGCAATTTTATACTGCAAACTTTTTAAATGATCAGATGCCTGGCAAAGGTGGTGCAGCTTACAGCAAACGCTGCTGCTATTGCTTTGAAACCCAGTACTACCCCAATGCGGTGAATACTCCTGAATTCCCTTCTCCTGTTCTGAAAGCGGGACAGGAATATCAGACAACAACAATATATAAGTTTTCAACAATTTAGAGAAGCATTGATATAAATTCAGGGACGCAGATTATTGCGCCCCTGAACGCTTGTGAAAGGACATAATTGCATACTTATGAATAAAACGAATGAAAAAGGGATAAAAGCACTGTCAGTTATGGGGCTGATTATTACCACGGTAATTTGGGGAAGTGCATTTGTGGTAATGAAAAATTCCGTGGATGTCATATCACCAACCTATCTGCTGGCACTCCGTTTTACCATTGCTTTTGCAGCACTTACAGTGGTATTTTGGAAGCGCCTGAAGAGAGTGGGAAAGACAGATATTATCTGCGGCCTGGTTTTGGGATTTTTTCTGTTTATCAGTTATTTCTTTCAAACCTATGGATTGAAGTATACCACTGCCAGTAAAAATGCTTTTATAACTACGCTATACGTCATTCTTGTTCCTTTTTTGCACTGGTTTTTTAATAGGAAAAAACCGTCAAAGAACAATGTGGGAGCAGCCGTTATCGCAGTCATTGGTCTGGGATTTATCTCCCTGGAGGGTGATTTGAGAGTGAATATTGGTGATTTTATGACTCTTGTCTGTGGTATATTTTTTGCTTTTCATATTGTATTTGTTGACCGTTATACTGAAAACCATGATCCCATTATACTAACGGTGATGCAGATGGCAGTTGCGGCCGGGTTAAGCTGGGTGGTTGCTCCACTTTTAGAAGGAGGACTGGATCTGTCTGTAATTAATCACTCTATGGCGGTCAGCCTTCTTTATCTTGGCATTTTCAGCACAATGATCTGTTTTCTGCTTCAGAATATGGGACAGAAGCATTTAAGCCCCAACACTTCTTCCATTATTCTGTCTTTTGAATCAGTATTTGGTCTGCTGTTCTCCGTTTTTTTGCTGGGAGAGCAGGTAACTTTAAAATTACTCACAGGCTGTGCTTTATTGTTTCTGTCGGTTATATTATCAGAATTCAAAAAACAAACTCCCGCTGCTTAAACCCAGCGGGAGTTATGTTTAAAAGAAGCTGTAGATTGCCTCCCATATGATATATCCATATCCTGCTCTCAGTATGATTAGCAGACAATCTGAAATGATCAATGGAATAATACTTTTTCTTGAAAAATAGTATAAGTAATAGCAATAAAGAACTGTTGTAATAAATGCTCCATACATATTTAATCCATTAAACATTAAAGTCTTAGACAGATTCATAACATAAATAAGCAAGAAACTGATAAGAATAACAGACCATTTAGAAGAAATCAGCTGATTTAATTTTGTGAAAACGTATCCTCTGAATATGACTTCATCTGTAATTTTATTCAAAAATGAAATGAAGAGAAGGGTGTATAAATAAGGCATTTCACTAAATGGAAGAGGGCGATTAGCAGTTGCGGACATATTAGTAAATAACTCGACCGGAACGGTATAAAGAAGGTAAAGAATAACGCCCAGCACTGCACCATGTACAATATCCATAATAGAAACGCTTCGCAAACCAATACTGCTAAGCGGCTCTCCATTCACTTTTCCTGTTATGTAGCAAATCATTGCAATCTCAAAAATACTGATAAAGATTATGATCCATTGATAATGGTTATTTGTTTCGTAATTTCTCAATAGAAAACCCAACAGTAATACAAAAATATAAATTGATGCAAACTGCAATGTTACTTTGTTTTTTTCTGTCATAAAGATCCCCCTGGTTTTATCTTCTTAATATTAATTGGAAACTTCAATACCTTTACAAACATCAACCCAATCTTTCGCCTGGGCAAATAAAAACAGTTCTTCGTTGGTCAGTTCGATGGCTGAATTAGAGCTGCCGGCTGCCGGAAAAACAGAAGAGAATCTTTGAAGGGACACATCTAAGTAAGTTGCGGCACAGTCAGGATTGGCAAAGGGACATACTCCTCCAATTTCGTGACCAGTGAAGGCAGATACTTCGTCGGCGGACAGCATTTTTGATTTAATCCCAAATGTTTTTTTAAACTTTGCATTGTCGATTTTCATATCTCCGGCCGTAACCACCAGGATACAGCTGTTTTCTTCAGAGCCATGAAAAGACATGGTTTTTGCAATCCTTGCCGGAATTACATCAAGGGCTTTTGCTGCTAATTCTACGGTTGCACTGGAAACAGGAAACTCCATAACCTGGCAGTCCCGGCCAGATTCTTTGAAGTATTCTTTTACTTTTTGTACAGACATAAGAAAAACACTCCTTTGCATTCATGTAATAGAATTTTAAGTAAATTGTTAATTATTGTACCATTGATATTAAAATTTATCAATGTTATAATAAAATTTGATATGCCTTTTGGTGAGAGTTGTCAGAAATATTTGCTATTCGTGAAGTTTAATGGTATAATAGAACGGTTACTATCACAAAGCAGTAGGGAGTTATATGTCTAAATCGTTATACATTGCAGAAAAACCAAGTGTGGCTCAGGAGTTCGCAAATGCGCTTAAAATTAACGCAAAACGCAGCAACGGATACATAGAAGCAGATCAGGTGATTATTACCTGGTGCGTGGGACATCTGGTTACGATGAGCTATCCGGAAAGCTATGATCCCAGATATAAGCGATGGAGCTTAGCCACCCTGCCGTTTCTTCCAAAAGAATTTAAATATGAAGTAATTCCAAGTGCAGCCAGACAGTATGAAGTTGTAAGCAGTCTGCTAAACCGCCCTGACGTGGATACAATCTATGTTTGTACTGACTCCGGAAGAGAAGGAGAATACATATACAGGCTGGTTGCCCAGATGGCGGGAGTAAATGATAAAAAGCAGAAGAGAGTCTGGATTGATTCCCAAACAGAAGAGGAAATTTTAAGAGGCATACGGGAAGCAAAAGACGAGGCGGAATATGATAATCTTTCGGCTTCCGCATATCTGCGTGCAAAAGAAGATTATCTCATGGGAATTAATTTTTCCCGTTTGCTTACACTAAGATATGGACAGAATATTTCAAATTATTTAAAGAGCGGGAAGAATACTGTAATTTCTGTAGGCAGGGTCATGACCTGCGTTATGGGAATGGTGGTGCGGAGAGAACGGGAGGTCAGGGACTTTGTAAAGACTCCGTTTTACCGGGTTATCGGTACGTTTACCAGAGAAGATCTGGATTTTGACGGTGAGTGGAAGAGTGCCCCGGGATCTAAGTTTTATGAGTCACCATACCTCTATAAAGAGAATGGATTTAAAGAAAGAAAGCATGCCGAGGAGCTGATAGGGATACTTTCTGCATCAGATCCCATGGAGGCAGTTGTTGCATCAATTGAGAAAAAGAAGGAAACTAAGAATCCGCCGCTGCTTTACAATCTGGCTGAACTTCAAAATGACTGTTCTAAGATGTTTAAGATCAGTCCTGATGAGACTCTAAAGGTAGTTCAGGAACTTTATGAGAAGAAGATGGTCACTTATCCCAGAACAGATGCCAGAGTTCTTTCCACTGCAGTAGCAAAGGAAATCCATAAGAACATCAGTGGTCTGAAAGGCTTTGAGCCTTTAAAGGACGCAGCAGAAGAAGTATTAAACAGAGGATCCTACAAATCAATTGATAAAACGAGATATGTCAATGATAAGCAGATTACGGACCATTATGCTATCGTACCCACTGGTCAGGGTCTTTCCTCATTAAGAGGCTTAACACCTCTTGCCGCTAAGGTTTATGAAGTGATTTCAAGAAGGTTTTTAAGTATTTTCTATCCGCCGGCCATTTATCAAAAGTATGCACTTGAGTTGGTTGCTGAAAAAGAGCACTTTTATTCCAATTTCCGGGTAATGCTGGAAGAGGGATACTTAAAAGTGGCAGATGGTTCCAAGAAAAAAGCAGAGGAAAAGACGGAAGAAATTGTACCTGACAGTGAAACTCAGGATGAGAATAATTCTGAAACGTCTCAGAAGCAAATGGACAATCCAGCTTTTATTGCCATGCTTGGTTCATTAAAAAAGGGAATGCAGCTGCCTGTTAAAAAGCTGATTATCAAAGAAGGTGAGACCTCTCCGCCAAAGCGCTATACATCAGGATCCATGATTCTTGCAATGGAGAATGCGGGTCAGTTGATTGAAGATGAAGAACTCCGTGCCCAGATTAAGGGTAGTGGTATTGGAACCAGTGCTACGAGAGCAGAGATATTAAAAAAGCTTTTTAATATAGAATATCTTTCATTAAATACCAAGACCCAGGTGATTGTGCCTACGCTGCTAGGAGAGATGATCTATGATGTAGTGAATGCCTCCATAAAACAGCTGCTTAATCCGGAACTGACAGCCAGCTGGGAAAAGGGATTAACTTATGTCTCAGAGGGAAGCATAACCTCAGAAGAATATATGCAGAAACTGGAGAATTTTGTTGCCGGACGTACCGCTTGGGTACTGAAGCTGAATAATCATTATGATTTGCGGAATGTATTTGATGCTGCGGCAGCTAATTATAAAAAACAAAAATAGGAGATTATTAACATGAAAAAAGAAGATATGACAAACCAGGACTTATTTGATACCAATCATACAGTGGCCAAATTATTATTTGAACAGACCACCTATCCGTGGGAAATTCTTCCTAAGATCAGCGAGTTTATCGTTTCTCTTGGAGAGCGTCTTCCAAAAGACGAATATGTTCATGTGGGAAAAGCAGTATGGATTCATAAGTCTGTAAATCTTCCGCCAACAGCTTGTATGGGCGAGCATGTAATTATCTGCAAGAATGCACAGATCCGTCATTGTGCATTTATCAGAGGCAACGCAATTATTGGCGAAGGCGCAGTAGTTGGAAACTCCTCAGAAGTAAAGAATTCTATTCTTTTTGACGGGGTACAGGTTCCTCACTTTAACTATGTTGGAGATTCCATTTTAGGATATAAGTCCCATATGGGTGCATCCTCCATTGCTTCTAATGTAAAAACAGATAAATCTCTTGTTACTGTACATGCAGAAGATGGGGATATTGAAACAGGGCTTAAGAAGTTTGGTGCAATCCTTGGTGATTTCGCAGAAATTGGCTGTGGTGCTATTTTAAATCCTGGTACAGTGATCGGACCAAAAGCAGATATTTATCCGCTTTCCTGTGTCAGAGGCTGCGTAGAGGGTAATTCCATCTACAAAAAACAGGGAGAAATCGTAGAAAAGAAAATTACTGAGGAATAAATAAAACATGAGCGAAAGTAAACATGCCCAGGCAGGAAACGGAAAATTCGGTTCGAGAATTGGATTCATTCTGGCTTCTGTTGGTTCCGCAGTTGGTATGGGAAACATCTGGATGTTTCCCTATCGGCTGGGACAATATGGAGGAGCCGCTTTTTTACTGGTGTATTTTGGTTTTGTATTTTTATTTGGTCTGGTTGGCTTGTCAGGAGAGTTTGCTTTTGGCAGGCTCACCGGTACAGGTCCCATTGGCTCCTATGATTATGCTCTGAAAACAAGAGGAAAAAAAGGCGGTTCCTTTCTGGGTGCCGTTCCTCTGATTGGTTCTTTTGGTATTGCAATTGGATATGCAATTATAGTGGGCTGGGTTTTAAGATACATATGGGGCTCCTTATCAGGGGCTATGCTGAGGGAAGAGGCTGCAGAATATTTTTCCCAGGCAACCGGACATTTTGGAAGTGTACCATGGCATCTGCTTGTTGTTATATTAACGGTTGCCATATTGGCAGGCGGAGTCTTAAAAGGCATTGAAAAAGTGAATGCAATTATGATGCCTGCATTTTTCATTCTGTTTTTGTTAATTGCAGTTCGGGTATTCTTTCTTCCAGGAGCATTGGAAGGATATAAATATCTTCTGGTGCCAAGGTGGGAGTTTCTGCTCAAGCCGGAAACCTGGGTCATGGCGATGGGACAGGCTTTCTTTTCCCTTTCCATTACAGGGTCTGGTATGGTAATTTATGGCAGTTATCTGGATAAGAATGAGGATATACCAAAAGCTGCTGTTACAACGGCTCTGTTAGACACAGTTGCTGCTCTTTTGGCAGGATTTGCTATTATTCCTGCTGTGTTCGCTTTTCAGATGGATCCGGCAAGCGGACCCCCACTGATGTTTATAACACTGCCTAAGGTATTTGCGCAGATCCCGGCAGGCCGAGTGATAGCTGTGTTGTTTTTCCTGTCAGTATTATTTGCAGGGGTAACCTCTCTGGTTAATATGTTTGAAGTTTGTGCGGAAGCGCTTCAGACACATCTGCATTTCCCGAGAAAGGCCGCTGTTGCTTTTGTAGGCGCTGTTGTCTTCCTTGCAGGTCTTTTTATCGAATACGAACCATATATGGGAGCCTGGATGGATTATATTACCATCTATGTGGTACCATTCGGTGCAGTTTTATGCGCTGTTATGATCTATTGGGTATTAAAGAAAGAGGAGATTCTCAAAGAATTAAACCGTGGCCGTAAGAAACCCCTTGGCTCTTATTTTATATTTACAGCCAAGTATCTCTATGTTTTTCTTGCAGCATTGGTATTAATATTAAGTATTGTATATAAAGGAATTGGCTGATTTCAGTTCAGCAGCGAAACAACCCGGTATTTCCATGTCATAGACAGGAGATACCGGGTTGTTTTGATTTATTACTTGTTTTATTTAGTACCGAATATACGGTCGCCAGCGTCGCCAAGACCTGGGCAGATATATGCATTTTCATTTAACTGACGATCTAAATGTCCTACATAGATCTGAATATCCGGATGTGCCTCGTGAAGCCGTTTTAAACCTTCTGGAGCAGCAATGATGGCCATGAACTTAATGTGTTTTCCACCGTACTGCTTAATAAAATCAACGGCCGCAGTTGCAGAACCGCCGGTAGCAAGCATCGGGTCGGTTACAACAATGGTTCTCTGCTCAATCGGGCTTGGAAGTTTGCAGTAATATTCATGGGGCTCATGAGTTTTTTCATCCCGATATAAACCGATATGTCCTACCTTGGCAGATGGTACAAGTGCCAGAATTCCGTTAACCATACCAAGACCTGCTCTGAGGATGGGAACAACTGCCATTTTTTTACCGGCAATCATGGGAGTCATACAGGTCTCAATCGGGGTTTCAACCTCCACATCCTGTAAGGGAAGATCCCTTAATGCTTCAAATCCCATCAGCATGGCAATTTCTTCTATGAGCGCGCGGAATTCATTGGTTCCGGTTCTCTTGTCTCGTAAGATTGAAATTTTGTGCTGAATCAGCGGGTGGGTAAAAACAGTTACATTGTCCATTAATAAATCCATAATAGTTTAATCCTTTCTTAATCTCTTGCTGTATCAGGGGTTTCAGGCAGTATCAGGTTCATAAAGACACCTATGATAACAGCGATGAAAAGACCTGAAATGTTTAATGTGATAGTTCCGATTGTGACATTAAGTCCGCCAACCTGGGCAAATCCAAGACCGAATACCAGGATCAATCCGACGATGCTTAAGTTTCTGCTGTGTGTAAAGTCCAGGTTTGATTCAGCCAGGGAACGAATGCCGACAGCAGCGATCATACCGAACAGCATGATTTCTACCCCGCCCTTTACAGGTCCGGGAATTGTCTGGAGTATTGCGCCAACTTTACCGAAGAGCCCGAGGATAACAGCAAATACGGCAGTGATACGAAGAAGCTTCGGATTGTAGTTCTTGGTGGTTGCCAGAACGCCTGTATTCTCTGCATAAGTAGTATTGGCAGGACCACCCATAAAGCCTGCAAGTAATGTGGCAAGACCGTCGCCCATTAGTGTGCGGTGAAGACCGGGATCTTTTAAGAAGTCCTTTCCTACAACAGTTCCGTTGGTGGTGATGTCTCCAATATGCTCCATAAATGTAACACAGGCAATGGGGGCGATAGAAAGAATGGCACCCAAGCTGAATTGTGGAACAGACATAAATGGTACATTATTAAGATCCTTTGTTACAAAAGGGATATTAATCCATGCAGCAGATACGATAGCTGAGTAATCCATATGGAAGATACCGAATGCCCCTAATATGATACAAAGAAGATAACCGGCAGATATTCCAATCAGGATCGGAACCAGCTTGAAAAATCCATGAGCAAAAATTGAACACAGAATAACTACGAATAATGTAAATATCGCAATTCCCAGATTCAGGGCAATGTCAGGTGTTACACCATCGGCAAGGCTTAAATTGCCGGTAGCATCGTTAATTGCAGTACCAGCCAGATTAATTCCGATGACTACGATTACCGGACCGGTTACAACTGGAGGAAAAATCTTTTTGATTTTCTCTGCACCAATGCGATAAGCGATGAACGCGAAGATCAAATACACCAGACCGGCAAAAATAATTCCACCCTGTGCTAAAGGTACGTTCTCAGGGATCACGGTTCCTTCCGGTCGGATAATTGCAGTAACCGCGGCCAGAAAAGCGAAGGAGGAACCGAGAAACACAGGAACCTTAAATTTAGTACAGCAGTGGAATATTAAGGTGCCAACGCCTGCAGAGAATAATGCCAGCGATGGATTGAGACCTGTCAGTAAGGGTACCAGCACGGTTGCGCCGAACATGGCGAAGAGATGCTGAATGCTGAGCAGATAGTCTCGGGTTGTCAATTTTGCGTTGTTACTCATGAGAATACCCCGTTTCTTTTTATTTTTCCGTCCTATTTTATCAGAGAAAGGGATAAATGGCAACTCTTTTTGTTATTTTGTCTCAGGAGTATATTCAATTAACGCAAAATCCCCCAAAGCATGAGCAACAGGTATGGAGACAATAATGACTCCCTGATCCTCGTAGCTAAAGGATTCTGGAAATTCTGAGGCCCCTTTTTCCAGCTGTTTTAATGAAAAATCTGCATTTTGAAAAATGTCGGTATATGTCTGCTCATCCATATCGGTCCGCGCGCTCATCAAAGCTTCCGTAAGCTCGGGAGATGTGTTGTAAAATTTACACTGATCAGACAGTACATATTGAGCCAGCAGTTTTGGATCGACGTAATCCGTCAGTCTGATGTTCTTCCCGGTCTTTAAGTCAATAACGCTGGTGTAATAAACATTGGTGGGATGTGCAGCCCCCTCAGCTGAAAGCATGCCTGTATAGGCAACGCTGATTCTGTTCCTGTCAGCTGAGATAATGTCTGCACTGACAGTAAGAGTGTCCTTTGATGGATCAATGGAATAAGCATTGATAATTTCCAGTGCATTGTCTTTTAACAGATTGTTGACGGCTTCTAATTTGGATTCGTCTGCTAATTCTTTAAGAACCGGATATTCAATGGTCACCTTGTCATTCTTATAAACGTATATCGAAGTTGCTATTTTTGATTTGGGATCTGTGCTTAAACTTCCGGAACTCTCGGATTCATTCTGAACTTCTATCACAGACGTTTCGGCGGAGGCAGTTGTTTCTTTGATATTTGTTGTCTGAATGTCTGAAAAATCTGGTTTTACATAATTTCGGTGACCGCAGCCATTAAGAGACAGAGAGAGAAGTGCAGCCATGAAAAGAATATGACGTTTCATAAAATCACCTCGGATCTGATTTGTTTTTTCTGAAGTTAGTATATCATAATACCAACTGGTTTTCCTAGAATATTATGTAAAATTAAGGGAATTGTAGGAAAAATACGCGGACATAGAGAAAAGACTCCCCAAAGCCAGAATAAATCCGCTTTGGGAAGTCTTGCCCCTGCCAAGGGTGTAGTGCCGGCAGTGGGACTTGAACCCACACGATGTTGCCATCAACGGATTTTGAGTCCGCCTCGTCTGCCATTCCGACATGCCGGCTTGCACTTACAACGTTCATTATTCTATCACAGGATTTTCCATTTGGCAAGTATTTAAATTGAAAATCAGCAAAATATATTCCCAGCAACGGGAATGCAGTAGTATATGAACCAGTAGACTGTAAAAGTATTCTCCCTGTCTGTGTAATTGGAGTAATTGAGTAGGAAAGTATCAGGCAGGGAGAAGATAGATTATAAACATTTTTTATACAGTTCTATAATATACTCGGCCCGCTGTTTGTAGGTATGGTTCTGTACGCTCAGCGCCGCATTTTTTCGTATGTTCCTCCATTCATCTTTATGATTCTTATAGTATTCCACCAGTTCCAGGGTCTGTTCGGGTGAAGAGGACACAACAAGATCACGTCCCGGAGTAAACAGCTTTCTGATCTCTGCATTGTCGGATGACAGAACAAAACCGCCGGAACCCAGTATCTCAAAGGTACGCTTGGTGATCGTCTGCTGGTGATTTTGTGTTACAAGATTGATAAAACTGCTGTTATATGCTGCGCAGGTTCGGTCATAAGCCATACCCCCATGATAATGTATCTGAGGCGTATCCATGGCTAATACTTGTTTGATAAGGGGCAAATAGCCCGGGTCTCCGTAAAGCTGTATCTGGTATCCGTTTTCCAGAAGCGGTTTTAAGAGTATCTGCAGTGATTTATAGCGGTAGTGTTCCGGATGGAACGGGTATATCATAAAGTAAGAATTGCCGATCAAATTAATAAAATCTTCTTTTGTATCAAGGCCTTCCATTGGATGATGAACGACCGGACAATAGGCGTAATACATCATCTCACAGGGGAACCCCTTTTTAATAATAAACTGGTGCATTTCCGGACACATGGTAAGCACCAGATCAGGTTTCGATGCATAGATGATATCCATTTCAATACCGTCTCCTGTTTTTGAAAGGAAATAGGTACTGGATATGCCATCGGTGTCCCAGTGGATATGCTTCAGAGACTTAGGACGGTTACTTCCTAGAAATGACATGACATCATGCTTAAGTTCCAGAGGTGCCCCCAAAGTGATAAGGAGGTCAGCGTCACAATTTGTTAAAATCTGCTCCATCTGATTCACAGTGTTAGCCGTGAGGACGGAGGCCTCGCAGCCTGCCTGCTTAAATCCCCACGCCATATCATCTGAAAATAGTCTGTTTCCAAGAATGAGTACTTTCATTTATTTATTCACTCCTTCCTGATAACGGGTTAAAAAATAATGTTTGTGCCAGGGACTGCCGTGTAATTCGCTTAATGCTTTGAGCCCCATGGTGCCGTATTGCTTTACCAGACCGTCAAAATTGTCTGCGGATTTACCACCTGCTGTCATCCTCTGCCCGGCAATTTCGTGATACACCACGGAATTGTAATTGACTTTTGGATACCAGCCTCGTTTGGTTCCATAATAGTAGTAATAACCAAGAAGCATGCTGTCATCTTCAAAGCATTGGCGTCCCTTTAGAAAAGCCGCATTATAGCCACCTGTCTTCTTAAGTATTTCAGAAATGTGAATACAGGGATTTGTAAATCCCTGAACCACGCTGTCTGTCCGAAGTCCCATAAGAAATTCATCGTATTGTGATAACTGCTCCGGAAGAGCAGCATTTTTATTTAAAAAGGGCATTGCCCCTTTTTTATCCACAATACCGCAGCTGACCAAAGGTTCTTCATTATTCTCAAGATAGGTGACCAGTGGGTCCTCCCAGTTTTGAGAGAAGATCATGTCTAAATGCAGTTCGCTGATATAGAGTGTATCCGGTATGTTCTTCCAAATGTATTCAAAGCATTTTTGCCGGCCAACTGTGGTGCCTACATTCGTACCGTCCCCAATAATGTGACAATCAAGATTAAAAGATTTTATAAAACTTTCCAGATTATCATTACTCAAGTTCCCCTGGTTATAGACGACAATTGTTTTATAGGTACTGTTTTCCAAAGATCTTAAACAGCTGATGGCTAATTTCATATCCTGTTCCTGCCTTAACATGAACAGCAGAGTGTGCACAAGACTCATTTCATCCACCTCATATATTTTTTTTCCATACATTCTGATTGATTATTTTGGTGTAGCTCTCAATAATTCTGACTACTTTGCAGGAAACGTTGGTATCTGTATAATCAGGGATCGGAGCTATGGGTTCCCGATTTGCTCTCATGGATACGGACAACTCAAGTGCCTGCAAAATGTCTTTTTCAGTTGTTCCTCCGATGACGACAGAACCTTTGTCAAGGGCTTCCGGTCTTTCCGTGGAAGTACGAAGAAGTACTGCGGGAAAACCGAGAATTGCGCTTTCCTCGCAAAGGGTTCCGCTGTCAGATAATACACAAAAAGAGCTTTTTTGCAGCCGGCAATAGTCGAGAAACCCGAAGGGCTCCATGCATTGTACAAGCGGATCGAAGACAAATCCATAATTGTCAATCCTTTTCCGGCTTCTTGGATGGACAGAGAAGATCACAGGCATCCCGTAGGTCTTTGCGGCGGCATTGACGGCCTGCATAAGTGAAATAAATGTGCCTTCCACATCGACGTTTTCTTCCCGGTGAGCGGATACGACCAAATATCGTTCCTGTTCCAGACTAAG
This sequence comes from Hungatella sp., assembly GCA_009712635.1. Classification (GTDB taxonomy): domain Bacteria; phylum Bacillota; class Clostridia; order Lachnospirales; family Lachnospiraceae; genus Lacrimispora. The sequence continues at coordinate 223,827 of WASS01000020.1, forward strand.
CCTGCTCAGTATGCTGCTTTCATTGATTTTTTGCCTGTGGCTTTCAAGCACTTCAGTCATGGGAGAACCGGTGACAAAAATATGCTCTTTTGTAATACCTTCTGACAGAAGGTACCTCCTGGCATGTTCTGTATATGCCAGGTTTATATCAGATACGTGATCCACGATCTTACGGTTGATTTCCTCCGGTACATTTAAGTCAAAGCACCGGTTGCCCGCTTCCATGTGGAAGATGGGAATCTTGAGGCGTTTCGCGGAAATGACCGACAGTGCTGAATTGGTATCTCCCAGCACAAGAAGGGCATCAGGCTTCTCCTTTTGTAAAATCCGGTAGGTCTCTGCGATAATATTGCCCATAGTATCCCCAAGTGTTTCACTAGGGCATGAAAGACTGTAATCCGGCGGACGGATTTCAAGATCATCAAAAAACACGTCATTTAAGGATTTCGCCCAATTCTGACCTGTATGAACCAGAATATGGTCAAAATACCGGTCAAAAGCTTTGATGCAGGATGACAGCCTGATAATTTCCGGTCTGGTTCCCAGTATGGTCATCAGTTTCAGTTTCTTCATCGCTTACTCCTTTTTGAATGAATTATCATGAATTTCAGCAGGATATGTGTCCGGCTGATCAGGGTCGTAAAGCTGGCTGGCCCAGATCAGCAATACCAGGTCACAGCTGCCTGTATTGGTTACATCATGGATATAGCCAGGCGGAATGTCTACTACCTCCAGTTTTTCTGATGATATGGGATACTTAAGGATATCCCCGCCGCCCAGCTTCTGAAAGCGCAGGATGCCAAAACCGTTTACGGCGATGAATTTCTCGGTCTTGGTATGGTGCCAGTGACCGCCCTTTGTCATGCCGGGTCTTGTAATATTTACGGAGATCTGGCCCCCTGCTGTTGACTTAAGGCATTCAGCAAAGGCGCCCCGCTGATCCCGGTATTCCTTAAGCGGATAGCAGAATTTGTCAACAGGCAGATAGCTTAAATAGGTGCTGTACAGTTTCCGGGTCAGTGGTTCGGCCATGTCCGCCAGCTCAAGGTTCTGCCTGCCATCCCGAAAACCCCTGATGGTTTGTTCCAGTTCTCTGACCGTTGTGTGATGAACGGGCTTCGTCTGACAAAACCCGTTCTGTTTTATGATATCGCCCTGCAATGCTGCTGTGAACCCTTGGAGCACATCATCGATATAGACCAGTGAAATTTCTTTATCGGGATCATCGATGCGTACGGGTAAACCATGGGCAATGTTGTGGCAGAAGGTAGCCACTACACTGTTATAGTTAGGTGCGCACCATTTGCCGAAAACCCCCGGCAGGCGGAAGATATAAATATCGGCCCCTGTTTCATGCGCATATGCCTTTACCAGATCCTCTGCTTTCCGTTTGCTCAGGCCATAAGGATTATCAAGTTCTGCCTGTGCAGATGATGACATGAGCACAGGCGTATTTTTACCGCTATTTTTCAAAGCCTTTAACAGTGTACTGGTAAATTTAGAGTTTTCCTCAAACTCTGAAGGATGCTCCGGTCTGTTAACGCCGGCCAGGTGAAAAACGAAATCACAGTCTGCTGCATACCGTTCTAAAAGCTCCGGGCTGGTCTGTATGTCGTATTTAAAGAGCTGGCAGTCTCCCCTGGCTTCCAGGTGGACACACAAATTTTTCCCGATAAATCCGCTTGAACCTGTAATCAGTATTTTCATAGATGGTTCCACTCCTTTAATTCGTTTGCCACATAGCTGCAGCCTGACAACGTTTCTTTCAGTTCTTCCGGGGTCAGTCGGTGGGTATTATTTGAGTTGTACTCCTGTATGGTTCCCATATCCCGGTTACCGTCGCTAAAATATTTTGCATAGTTTAAGTCGCTTTCATCTGCCGGGATGCAAAAATAATCTCCCATATCCATTGCTGATGCCATTTCCTCCCGGGTAAGCAGCGTTTCATGCATCTTTTCCCCCGTTCTTATGCCAATGTTATGGATTTCGTTATCAGCATGGAACATGATTTTGAGTGCCTCAGCAAGATCACCAACGGTAGCCGCCGGGGATTTTTTGACCATCCGATCCCCGGATTTTCCGTTTTCAAATGCGAAAAGCACCAGTTCAATAGCATCGTCCAGATTCATCAGAAAACGGGTCATATCCGGATCCGTTACAGTGAGCGGCTGTCCGTTTTTTATCTGTTCAATAAACAGAGGTATCACGGAACCCCGGGATGCCATAACGTTGCCGTACCTGGTACCGCAGATCACTATATTTTCTGCTGTTCTGGCTTTGGAGATAAAGGTTTTTTCCATCAGGGCCTTGGACATGCCCATTGCATTTATAGGGTAAACGGCTTTGTCGGTTGATAAGCAGACCACTTTTTTAACGCCTGCTTCTACGGCGGCACTCAGCACATTTTCTGTGCCTAAAACATTGGTCTTGACCGTTTCTAACGGAAAGAATTCACAACTTGGTACCTGTTTGAGGGCGGCTGCATGGAAAATATAGTCCACACCCCTCACACAGTTTTTTACGCTGGTAATATCCCTTACATCACCTATTAAAAACTTAATTTTTTTGTTATTATATTTTTTTCTCATATCATCCTGCTTTTTTTCATCTCTTGAAAATATTCTGATTTCTCCTATATCTGTATCGAGGAGCCGATTAAGCATGGCATTCCCGAAGGAACCGGTCCCTCCAGTTATGAGCAGAGTCTTGTCTTTAAACATAATTCACACAGATCTCCTATCTAAAGTTAAGTCATTTATAGTATATGTTTGTTATCCTGGATTTGTTTTTTTGACCGTGTGCAATGATGGACACTTTAGAAATTATCTATTTGAACTTGCTCAAGTAGTATTTAAATTGAAAATCGGCAAAATATATTGTATGATAGTAAAAAGCTATGGTTAAGGAGGTGTCTGGGCGATGACATGTAAGGAAGCGGAACGTCTGGTCATTCCATATATAAACGATGAATTGACAGATGAAGAACTGAAAGAATTTCTGGAACATACGCAGACCTGTTCAGATTGTATGGAAGAACTGGAAATATATTTTACCATAGAAGCAGGAATCATGCAGCTGGATTCTGAAACAGGGAATTATAATATCAAGGGAGCACTGGAGGCCGCTCTGGAACAGTCCAGACAAAGACTTCAGTTCATTCAGCTGATAAAAATAGCAAGATATGCGGTATCCACCGTGTGCGTTATGGCACTTGTCATTACAGTCCTTCTTCAGTGCAGAATCTGGCTGCAGTTGGGCTTGCTTGGATAGGAGAACAGATGAACAGAAAAAAAACAGTACTGATTGACGGAACCAGCATGCTGAAAGAGGTTTATTATGCAGTTCCAGCCAATTGTGTAAAAGGAATACGCAATGTGGTGGTTCGTATGATAGAAGAAAAACAGACAGATTATATTGCAGCGGTATTTGGCGGTATGAACGAGAATGGGATAGCTGCCCGTGATTTAATTGAAAATGAAACCAGATTAAAGGAAGCAATGGCTTCTCTAAAAATTCCTGTTTTTGAAAAAGAGGGGGTCCGTTCTCTGGATCTTATTTGTTCTCTTGCAAAAAACTGTGTGTCGGATGAAAAAGAAGTTTCCGTACTAACTGCAGATGAGAACTTTTTAATGGCGGTAAGCGAGGATATCACTGCCTGGATTCCTGGTATGGGAGAAGATGGAGCAGAGTTAATAAACTGGACAGTGGAGACCGTAAAGAAAGAGTTTGGTCTTGATCCGGAACAGTTAAAAGAAGTGTTTTCATTGGAACGCGGTGCAGGCATTGGCAGAAAAACCGCATGCCGTCTTGTTTCACAGTATGGTTCCCTGCAGGCAATCTATGAGCACAAAGAGACGCTTGAGTCTGGTCAGATCCGGGAAGCATTAACGGAGTATGAACAGCAGATAAACAAAGAAGTGCAATTTCTATGTCTGAAAACAGATTATGATGTTCATCTGGATGAGATCAAAACAATTGCAGAATCAGAAATTGCAGAAATTATGGATATGGATTTTGAACCTGCAAATTTCCCGGAAGAAGTGGAGGAGATTTCTTCTGATGGCTGGATGGGAAAAGCAATTACAGCGCTTGCTGATGCAGAGGCAATTTTTTCAAGATGTACTGAAGGTACGAGCCTTGGTCTGCAGGTAACAGGAACAGATAAAAAAATCACAGCTCTGGCTTTATGCCTGTCAAAAGAAGAGTGCTGGTGTTTGATTGCCCAGGGGAATTTAACATCAGAATACCTGAAAGAAAAGATAGAAGAAGTGATAAGTCACGGAGAAAACATTACGGTTCTTGATCTGAAAAGCCAGCTTCCGTTTTTGAACGTGTGTGATGAAAAAACAGTGTTTGATACTTCTCTGGCGGCTTATTTAATTGATCCGTTAAAAAGCTCCTATGAATACAATGATCTGGCACAGGATTATCTCCAATTATCCCTTCCTGCCAAAACAGATTTGCTGGGGAAACGTACGTTAATCCAGGCACTTACAGAAAATCAATCCCAGGCAGTTACCTGTATGTGTTCCATGGCTTATGTTTCTTTTTTGTGCGGAAGCATTTTAAAAGAGGAACTCAAAACAGCTGAAATGGAACGGCTGTTTTATGAGATTGAAATGCCTCTGGTATACAGTTTATTTACTATGGAAGAAACAGGAATCCGTGTGGAGAGAGACAGATTGAAAGAATACGGGGACAGATTAAAGATACGGATAAAGGAAACAGAACTGAAAATATATGAACAGACAGGTGAGACCTTTAATATTAATTCGCCCAAACAGCTGGGTGAAATCCTGTTTGAAAAGATGAAACTGCCAGGCGGGAAAAAAACAAAAACCGGTTATTCCACAGCCGCAGATGTGCTTGAAAAGCTGGCTCCTGATTATCCGGTCATAGAACAGATTCTGGATTACAGACAGCTGACTAAATTAAATTCCACCTATGCCGATGGACTGGCCGCCTATATTGGTTCCGACGAACGGATTCACGGCACCTTTAATCAGACAATTACCGCTACTGGCAGAATCAGCAGTACAGAGCCTAATTTACAGAATATCCCCATCCGTATGGAACTGGGAAGAGAGATCCGAAAAGTCTTTGTTCCACAGGAAGGCTGTGTTTTTGTAGACGCCGATTACTCCCAGATTGAGCTGAGGGTTCTGGCTCACATGTCGGGAGATGAAAGGCTGATTGGTGCCTATCAGCAGGCCGAGGATATTCACGCAATCACTGCCTCAGAAGTATTTCATGTGCCTCTGAATGAAGTGAGTTCCCTGCAGCGGCGCAATGCCAAGGCGGTCAATTTCGGTATTGTATATGGAATCAGTTCCTTTGGTTTAAGTGAAGGCTTAAGTATTACCAGAAAAGAAGCGACCGAATATATCGAAAAGTATTTCGAAACCTATCCAGGGGTAAAGCTGTTCCTGGACAAACTGGTGGCAGATGCAAAAGAAACCGGGTATGCAGTCAGCATGTTTGGAAGACGCCGCCCCGTCCCTGAACTAAAATCATCTAATTTTATGCAGCGTTCCTTCGGGGAACGTGTAGCGATGAATTCTCCGATTCAGGGAACAGCAGCAGATATTATGAAGATTGCCATGATTCGGGTTGACCGTGCTCTTAAAAAACAGGGGCTGCAGTCGAAAATTGTCCTTCAGGTTCATGATGAACTTTTAATTGAAACCCGGTTAGAAGAACTTGATCAGGTAAAAAAACTGTTGGTGGAAGAGATGAAGAGTGCTGCCAGTCTTGCTGTGCCACTGGAAGTTGATGCCAATGTTGGAGAATCCTGGTTCGATGCCAAATAATAGGATGGTGAAACGTATGAAAGTAATTGGACTTACTGGCGGAGTGGGGGCTGGTAAAAGTCTGGTTCTCACCATATTAAAAACAAAATACAATGCAGAAGTGATGGAAGCGGACAAAGTTGCCCATGAACTGATGGAACCGGGAGAAGAAGGATATCTGCGGATAAAAGAAACTTTTGGTGAAGCCGTTCTTAATTCAGACGGCACCATTAACCGTACTGCACTGGGAAAAGTGATTTTTGACAATGAATCTGCCAGAGAACAGATTAATTCAATGATTCATCCCCTGGTGTGGAAACGAATCAGACAAAAAATTTCCGCTTCCCAAGCTGGGCTTATTGTGGTAGAATTTGCAATTATGGGTGAAGAAGCGGAAGACATCTATGATGAGATGTGGTATGTACATGCATCGGAAGAAGTCAGAATGAGACGGCTTTTAAAAAACAGGGGCTACTCAAAAGAACGTTCGGAAAAAATGATCAGAAGCCAGGCGTCGGAACAGGAATATGCAAGGCGCTGCGACCGGATAATCGAAAACCATGGTTCTGTTAAGGATTTAGAGGATCAATTGGCGGAAATATTAAAAAGCAGGGGATAGAAAACGATGAGACTGGTAAGCATTGCTAGCGGGAGCAGCGGAAACTGCATTTATGTAGGTTCTGATACGACTCATGTTCTGGTAGATGCCGGAATAAGCAATAAAAGAATTGAACAGGGATTAAATGAAATTGGATTAAAGGGCAGCGAGCTCACAGGAATTGTAATCACTCATGAACACTCGGACCATACCAAAGGGCTTGGAGTGCTGGCCAGAAAGTATGGCGTTCCCATCTATGGAACAAGGGAGACTCTGGAGGAAATTTCCAAGCAGAAGTATCTGGGAGAATATCCCCGGGAATTGTTTTGTGCCATTCGCCCGGATGTGGATTTTTTCCTTGGAGATTTAGAGGTCAAACCGTTTTCCATTGACCATGATGCGGCAAATCCGGTAGCATACCGGATACAGCATGAACATAAATCTGTTGCGGTAGCAACGGATATGGGGCATTACAATCAGTACATTATCGAGCATCTCCAGGGACTGGATGCTGTTTTATTAGAATCTAACCATGACGTGAATATGCTTCAGGCAGGACCTTATCCTTATTATTTAAAACGAAGGATATTGGGAGATCATGGACATTTATCCAATGAAAATGCGGGACGGCTGCTGTGCTGCATTCTTCACGAAAACTTAAAGAAGATTCTGCTGGGCCATTTAAGCAAGGAAAATAATTACGAAGAGCTTGCTTATGAAACCGTAAAGCTTGAAATCTCAGAAGGAGATAATCCATTTAAGGCATCTGATTTTTCCATTGCCGTTGCAAAACGGGATCAGATGTCGGAAATTATCACTATATAAAGAGGAGATGCATGATGAATAAGACGATTATTACAGTAGTTGGCAAGGACACAGTAGGGATTATAGCAAAGATTTGTACTTATCTGGCGAATAACCAGGTAAACATATTGGACATTTCCCAGACCATTGTACAGGGATATTTTAATATGATGATGATTGTTGACATCAATGAAGCAGCGAAGCCTTTTGGAGAGCTTGCGGATGAACTGGAACAAATTGGAGACGAGATTGGTGTAAAGGTAAAATGCCAGAGAGAAGAAATTTTTACTAAAATGCATCGGATCTGATTACTGCAGTGAGGCTTAAGAAAAGGATGGGTTATCGATATGTTGAATATGTTTGAAGTAAATGAGACCAATAAGATGATCGAGCAGGAATTGCTGGATGTGCGCACTATCACCATGGGTATCAGTCTCCTTGACTGCTGCGACAGTGATTTAAAAGCGGTGAATGAAAAGATATACAACAAGATCACCACGGTTGCAAAAAATCTGGTATCTGTAGGAAAAGAGATAGAGAAAGATTTTGCAATTCCCATTGTAAATAAACGTATTTCCGTAACCCCGATTGCAATGGTAGGAGCTGCTGCCTGCAAAACTCCTGATGACTTTGTTACCATAGCACAGACCCTTGACCGCGCAGCAAAAGAAGTTGGTGTTAATTTCATTGGCGGATATTCTGCACTTGTCAGCAAGGGAATGACAACGTCTGATAAAAATCTGATCTGCTCTATTCCAAAAGCTCTGGCCTGTACAGACCGTGTCTGCAGTTCTGTAAATGTAGGTTCTACCAAGACAGGAATCAATATGGATGCAGTTGCTCTTATGGGCAGGATTGTTCTGGAAACAGCAGAAGAGACCAAAGATAATGATTCCCTTGGCTGTGCAAAACTGGTGGTATTCTGCAATGCACCGGATGATAATCCATTTATGGCTGGTGCATTCCACGGTGTAACAGAAGCAGATGCAATTATCAACGTAGGTGTCAGCGGACCCGGTGTAGTAAAACGGGCGATTGAGACCGCAAGAGGTAAGGACTTTGAAGTTCTTTGCGAGACCATTAAGAAGACTGCATTTAAGATTACCCGAGTCGGACAGCTGGTTGCCCAGGAAGCATCCAAAAGACTTAACATTCCATTTGGAATTATCGATCTTTCTCTGGCTCCCACACCTGCAATCGGTGACAGTGTAGCTGAAATCTTAGAAGAGATTGGTCTGGAACGGGTTGGTGCCCCAGGCACAACAGCAGCTCTGGCTCTGCTCAACGACCAGGTAAAAAAGGGAGGAGTTATGGCTTCATCCTATGTAGGCGGTTTAAGCGGTGCATTTATTCCTGTCAGCGAAGATCAGGGAATGATTGATGCAGTCGCCATGGGTGCATTAAACCTTGAAAAACTGGAAGCAATGACCTGTGTCTGCTCCGTTGGTCTGGACATGATTGCCATTCCAGGGGATACTCCTGCCTCCACCATATCCGGAATCATTGCAGATGAATCCGCAATCGGTATGATAAACCAGAAGACAACAGCAGTCCGTATTATTCCGGTTATCGGTAAGTCTGTTGGCGAAACTGTGGAATTCGGTGGTCTTTTAGGATACGCTCCTGTTATGCCAGTTAATCAATACTCCTGTGAAAAGTTTGTAAGCCGCGGAGGAAGAATTCCTGCGCCTATTCACAGTTTTAAAAATTAGCCATGGAACAGAATGATAAAAAAGAAGTGACGGATGCACTCAGGGAATTTCTTGATGAATATCTGATTCGTATGATCATCAGCAATCCGGTAGAGAAACAGGGAATGTCCAAAGTGAAAATCCGTCCTCTTAAGCAGAAAGATTTATTACTGTTTCAGGCTGAAGAGTTCATTGGAAACCAGGCATTTCATAAAAACCTGACAAAAGAGGAATGTGCAGACTATGCTGCAGATTTACTTGCTGGATCATTCCGGCAGCTGGAACTGGAATCAGCAAAAGGCCAGGTCAGAGTTCTGATCAGCAAAAAAGGAGTTCCAGGTATTAAGCTGAAACGTATTCCTCAAAAAATTACAGCTCTTCCTGTAGTGACGGATCACAATAGACAAAAAAAATATATTTTAAAAGAAGGGACTCCCATACCATTTTTAGTTGATTTGGGAGTCATGTCGGAAAATGGAACCATCATAAAATCAAGATATGACAAATTCCGCCAGATTAACCGGTTTCTTGAATTTATTGAAGATATACTACCCAGACTTCACAAGGACAGAGAAAATGTTATTATTGATTTCGGCTGTGGCAAATCCTATTTAACATTTGCCATGTATTATTATCTTCATGTGCAAAAGGGTTACTCCATCCGCATTATCGGTCTTGATTTAAAACAAACGGTGATTGACAACTGCAACCGGTTAAGCGAGAGCTATGGGTACGAAAAACTCAGATTTTATCACGGAGATATTGCATCATACGAAGGGGTCAGTCAGGTGGATATGGTGGTTACACTTCATGCCTGTGATACAGCCACTGATTTCGCTCTGGCAAAAGCCGTTTTATGGGGGGCATCAGTCATTTTATCCGTACCATGCTGTCAGCATGAGCTCAACAAACACATAGAGAACAGCCTGATGGCACCTGTTTTTCAGTATGGTCTGATAAAAGAACGAATGGCAGCTCTGTATACAGATGCCCTTAGGGCAGAGATATTGGAGAACCAGGGATACAGAACCCAGATTCTGGAATTTATTGATATGGAACATACACCGAAGAACATATTAATCCGTGCTGTTAAGCAGGGAGAAAAGAAAAATAACCGAAATCAAATTGATGAAATTATGGAATTTCTCCATGGAAATCTGACTCTTTATGATCTGTTTTACAAAGAATAAACTAATATAAAATTAAGAGTGAAATTTGCTGTCATATATGTTATGATAGAAACAATAATTAAAGGAGGAAAATCCATGCCTTTTATTAATTCAAAAGTAAATGTTGCGTTATCGGAAGAAGAGAAAGAACTGATAAAGGATAAACTTGGCCAGGCAATCAGTCTGATTCAGGGAAAGTCAGAAAGCTGGCTGATGGTTGGTTTTGAAGATAACTATTCTCTTTATTTTAAAGGAAAGAATAATACGAAGCTTGCGTTTATAGAAGTTAAGATTTTCGGGCATGCTTCTGACCGTGACTTGGATCACTTAACTGCTGAGATTTCCAGAATTTTTAAAGAAGTACTTGGAATTGCCCAGGATAAGATCTATATTAAATACGAAGAAGCAGAGCACTGGGGCTGGAATGGAGCAAACTTCTAAATTTAACTGTTGACACGTCAGACAGGGGAGCGGCTTATGGAGCTTTGGGATATCTATGATGAAAACAGAGCGGCAACAGGAAGGACTCATGTCCGGGGTGTTCCGCTGGGAAAAGGGGAATATCATCTGATCGCCGATATCTGGACCGTAAATCACAGGAATCTCATTCTACTGACCAGACGGCATCCGGATAAGCTTTACGGTTTAATGTGGGAGTGTACCGGCGGTTCGGTTCTTGCCGGCGAGACCACAGTGGAAGGGGCTATCAGAGAACTTTGGGAAGAAGCTGGAATTCATGCAGAAAAAGAGGATTTAACGCTGATTCACAGCATCAAACAGAGGGAACGGTTTGTGGATACTTATATCAACAGGCAGAATATAACCGAGGATGATCTTAAGTTACAGGCTGAGGAAGTTGTGGATGCAAAATTTGTGACTTTTGATGAACTTCTTGATCTGTGGAAGCAGGGAATTGTAGTTCCCAAATCCCGGTTTCTTCTATATAAAGACAGGATCAGAGAATTTATCAATCCGCCGTCATAATATGACGACGGATTGTGTAAATTCATTTTTAATTTTTATATTATATTTAGCTTGTAATACTGTCTGATAAATGTGAGAAGAATAGAAGTCATGCCGGAGCATAGCGGCAGCTGCTCCCGTAAAATTGGCTTCTGCACCGGCAGTTTTGGCGATGAGAGGGATGCTCCCTCTCTTTTTTATTTCTCCCATCAGGGATACGGATTCTTTTTTGAAACCCAGAATTCTGGCATAAGGAGCATAGCCTGCCCGCCTGCCATCTTCCGTCAGCTGGCTGGTTGTCCCCAGCATAATATGGAGCAAACCGCGGCTTACTCTTGTATAGGTGTATTGCCTGGTTTTTAGCTGGTTGATCTTTTCTTCAAATGAATGATAATCAGGAAGCTGTTTTGTAATTCTTGCAGCCAGTTCTTCAGACACATCGGAAAAATTATTAAATGGGATTCCTTCCATGGACAGCCTTAGGAGAGCGGAATTTAAAAGAAGACTGAAATCGTCGCAGTAAAGAGGTTTGCTTTCCTGTATTTTTGATTTTACCGGGTCTGGTACATAATCGAAGACTGCATTCCCTGCCTCATTGTAATTTTCTCCTGATTCCCTTAATGCCTTTCTAAGCCCGGTTGCTGAGCAGAAACGATCGGGTATAAGCAGAGGATCGTGATAACCGCTTCCATTTCTTGCTATGGTCAAAGGTGTTAAAGAAGCGTTTTGTCTATAGATGGCCTTTAAATATTCAATTCCCAAAATGTTGTTGGGAGAGGCGAGAATCGAGGAATCTTCTTCCCCAACAGCTCCGCTGGTAACTAGAGCGGTGTTTCTTGCTTCTGGAAATGTAGCACCCTTTTTCAGTTCTTTACGCAACTCATCTGAATAAACAGCAGGTTCATTGGCGAGAATAGTAGCAATAGCGGAAAGTTTTTCCATATCCCCGCTTTCACTGCCAAAACACACAGTATCAACTGCCCCCAGGCCGTTTAGCAATGCCACAGAGGAGGAGGCAAAGTCTTCCGCGCTTCCGGAAGCAAATACAGACGGAATTTCCAATACCAGATCGGCTCCGCAGGAAAGTGCCATGGCAGTCCTTGTATACTTATCATAGATAGCAGGAGCTCCCCGCTGTACAAAATCTCCACTCATGACTACCACTGCATAATCTGCATTTGACAATTCTTTCGCTTTTCTGATATGATAGGCGTGGCCGTTGTGAAAGGGGTTGTATTCAGCGATAATACCTACAGCATGCAAATTTTTCTCTTTTATCATAAAAAACGTCCTTTTTCTTTTTTTTCAACCTATATTATGCTATTGTTTCGCAAAAAATGCAAATTATTTTGTCACAACACTTGAAAATTTTCGGGAATGCTCATAGAATAGAGTGAGAATCAAGAAGAAGCATTGATCAATTAGAACAGGAGAATAGATAAGTATGAATTTTATCGTTGAAACATCAGCTCGTCATGTACATTTATCTCAGGAACATCTTGAGATTTTATTTGGACAGGGATATGAATTAACCAAGAAGAAAGAATTATCCCAGCCAGGTCAGTTTGCTTGCGAGGAGAGAGTTACTGTTGTGGGATCAAAAGGTGAGTTCAAAGGAGTTTCCATTTTGGGACCAGTCAGAAAATCTACTCAGGTGGAACTTTCTCTGACAGATGCCCGTTCTGCAGGAATCGCCGCACCAGTAAGAGAATCCGGAGATATTGCAGGCAGCGGACCATGTAAGATTGTCGGACCGGCAGGTGAAATTGATATCACTGAGGGCGTAATTGCAGCAAAGCGTCATATTCATGCAACGCCTGCAGATGCACAAAAGCTGGGAGTTGAAAACGGCGAGATCGTTTCTGTGAAAATTGATACGAATGGCAGAAGTCTTGTTTTCGGAGATGTAGTTGTACGTGTAAGCGAGTCCTATGCTCTGGCTATGCACATTGATACGGATGAATCTAACGCAGCAGGCTGCGGCAGAGAACAGTACGGCGAAATTGTAAAATAATTGAAGGAGAATTTAGTTTTATGAAAATTTTAGTTATCAACTGCGGAAGCTCTTCCTTAAAATATCAGCTGATTGATATGGAGAATGAGGGAGTTTTAGCAATAGGTTTATGCGAAAGAATTGGTATTAACGGATCCAAACTGACTCACAAAGCAGAAGGAAAAGGCAAATTCGAATTAGAAGAAGAGATGCCTAATCACACTGTAGCAATCAAGCTGGTTATGGATGCCCTGGTTAATCCTGAGCATGGAGTAATCAAAGATACCAGTGAAATTTCTGCAGTAGGACACCGTGTTCTCCATGCCGGTACTATTTACAGTGATTCCATCGTTGTAAATGAAGATGTTAAAAAAGTGATCCGTGACTGTTTCGATTTAGGACCTCTGCATAACCCTGCAAACTTAATGGGTATTGAGGCATGTGAAGCAGCTATGCCAGGAACACCAAACGTAGCTGTTTTTGATACTGCATTTGGTATGGGTATGCCGGAGAAGGCTTCTCTTTACGCAATCCCTATGGAATATTATGAAAAATACAGCATTCGCCGTTATGGCTTCCATGGAACAAGCCACAGCTTCGTTTCCAAAGAAGCACTGGGCTTTTGCGAACTGGATTCCAACAATGGTAAGGTAATTGTCTGCCACTTAGGAAACGGCGCAAGCATCTCTGCTTCCATCGGAGGCAAGTGCGTAGATACAAGTATGGGTCTTACTCCTCTTGAGGGTCTTATTATGGGAACCAGAAGTGGTGATATTGATCCGGCTGTGATTCAGTTTATCTGCAACAAAGAAGGAAAGACAGTCAACGAAGTACTGGATATCTTAAATAAAAAATCCGGTATTCTTGGTATGTCCGGCGGAGTCTCCAGCGATTTCCGTGATGTTCAGAAAGCACAGGCAGAGGGAAATCATCTGGCTGATACAGCAATTAATGCATATATTTATCGTGTTGCAAAATACATCGGCGCTTATACTGCAGCCATGAACGGAGTAGATGCCATCGTATTTACAGCAGGTGTAGGTGAGAATGATAAGCCGATCCGTGCAGGAATCTGTTCTTATTTATCCTACCTTGGCGTAGAAATCGATGCAGAAGCTAACAGCCACAGAGGCGAACGCATGATAATTTCCACACCTGATTCCAAGGTAAAAGTATGTGTAATTCCTACAAATGAAGAGCTTGCAATCGCAAGAGAGACAAAAGCTTTGGTATAATTCCTTAAATATTAGCACATTATAGTTTTTATAATGTGAAATATGGAAATATTTTGTTGACAAATAGTGCGCCCCTATGTATAATTACATAGGTGCGTATTAGGAGACTATAATATGCTTATTAATTTAACCGAGTTGTTTACCCTGGAAGGGAAAGAGAAAACCTATACACTTGATATAGAGATGAAGACTTATCATGGACCCTACGGAGATTATGAAATAGCAGATGCCAAACCGGTAGTACTGCGGATCATGAATCTGGGTGGAAAGAAACTGGAGCTGGAAGGAAAAGTGGAACTCACTTTACTGATTCCCTGTGATCGTTGTCTGGAGCCTGTCCCCAATGAGCTGAGTTTTGATGTCATTCGAATGGTTGATTTAAGTGAAACCAGAGATGAGAGTGAAGAGGATCTCGAAGAACAGCCATATGTAATTGGTTATTGTCTGGATGTAGACCAGTTGGTTTGTGATGAACTCATACTGAATCTGCCTATGAAGGTTCTCTGCAGTGAAGACTGTAAGGGAATTTGTAATAGATGTGGAACAAATCTCAATCATGAGACTTGTGACTGCGATGTTAGGTCACTTGACCCGAGAATGGCAGTCATCCAGGATATTTTTAAACAGTTTAAGGAGGTGTAACCATGTCTATCTGTCCAAAGAATAAATCTTCTAAAGCTAGAAGAGACAAACGTAGAGCAAACTGGAAGATGAGCGCTCCGAACTTAGTGAAATGCAGCAAGTGCGGTGAGCTTATGATGCCACACAGAGTATGCAAAGCTTGCGGTTCTTATAACAAGAAAGAAATCATTTCTGTTGCTGAATAATTTCAGTATGGAAATAGCTCAAAACATAAAAAGGCAGGGAATCTGATTATTCAGGTCCTTGTCTTTTCTTGTTGTGGGAAAAAGGATGAGCCTTACAGCTAATATTGATAATAAGGACGCAAGTATTTTGTTTTTAATCATTGGGTTCTATGCTATACTGAAAGAAAAATAACCAGCTTATGGGGGTATTATATGGCACAGATAAAATTACCGGAAATCTTTCAGAATGGAATGATCATTCAGCGGAATAAGACGATTAAAGTATGGGGAGAAGCTGAGGGGACGGACAAGCTGAGAATCACCTTTTGTGGTGACAGCATTTTTGCAGATATAAAAGAAGGGAAGTTTTATTGCGAATTAGGGGCAAAGGAAGCAGCATATGGGCAAAAATTAGAGATTTTTGCTGACGAAAGGAAGGAACCGGCTGTCGTTTTGGATGACATTTGTATTGGTGACATTTACATAGCAGCCGGTCAGTCAAACATGGAATATTATCTGAGATACGATGCCCATTGGAATGAGATAAAGCAGTGGGAGCGAAACGATATGATCCGCATGTTTAACTGCAAAAGGATTGCTTATCCCGGTCAAAACAGGGATCTTCCAGAATGTGGAAGCTGGTTTAAAGAACAGGATTATCAGTGGGAGAGCTTTTCTGCTCCAGGCTATTCCTTTGCCAGATCCATTCAGCCGGTGATTGGTGTTCCGGTAGGGATTATAGGCTGTAACTGGGGCGGAACTCCTGCCTGTGCATGGATGGAAGCATCGTATTTAAATGAGGAACCTTTGTCTGTATTTAAAAAAGAATATGAAGAGGCTTTGTGGGCTTTTGATGAGGAAGAAATGAGACGGCTCAGCCTTGAGGCATGGGAGTATGAGGATTCCTACCTTCATCAGATTGCCTGGAGAGCAATGATGTATGGTATGAACCAGCAGGATCAGGAGCGATGGATGCTTGAAACCGCGGGTGCACCGGTTCTGCCTATGGGGCCTTATCATCACTACCGGCCTTCCGGATTGTATGAAATGATGCTGAAAGAAATTGCACCTTTTTCTGTGAAGGGAGTTTTATGGTACCAGGGGGAATCAGATGCAGGACATGGTGAGATATATGATAAAACCTTTGCTTCTCTAATCCGCTGCTGGAGAGACTTGTGGCAGGATGAACTGCCGTTTCTCTATGTTCAGCTGGCGCCCTTTGGTAAATGGCTTGGAATCGGAGGAGAGGATTATCCGGTGGTAAGGGAGAGTCAGGATCGGGTATTAAAAAACGTACCCGGTACAGGTATGATCTCTATTATGGATCTGGGAATGTATGAGGATATCCATCCGAAAAGAAAGAAGGAAGTAGGGGAACGGCTGGCACTTCTGGCAAGAGGATTGATCTACGGAGAAGACATCTTATGTGAATCTCCGGAATTTACAGGGGGCGAACGGGATGGAAACCAGATCCGTCTCCATTTTTCCCATACTGGATCAGAATTACACGTAAACGGGAACGTTATTAATAGTCTGTATGCAGAACAGGGGGGTATTTTAATTAAAGTAAAGGATTTTAATTTGGATCAGGATCTGTTGCTGGTTTTTGAAACGCTGACAGAAGAACCGGTTAAAATCAGGTTTGCAAAAGAGGGGTACTGTGAAGTTAATCTGTTTAACGAGGCGGATCTTCCTGTAAAACCATTTGCTGCTGTGGTTATTTAGGAGGCTGCCATGGTAAAAATAAATAATCCAATACAAAAAGGATTTTATCCTGATCCATCCATATGCAGAGTTGCTGATGATTACTACATGGTTCATTCTACCTTTGCATATGCACCTGGTATCCCTGTATTCAAAAGCCGTGATTTAAAGAACTGGGCTTTAATCGGACACGTTCTGGAACGGAAGGAGCAGCTTCGGCTTTCGGGAGCCAGAGTTTCCCAAGGCATTTATGCGCCCACAATCAGGTACCATAAAGGATTGTTTTATGTGATTGTCACCAATGTATCCGCAGGCGGAAATTTCTATGTTACTGCCACTGATCCAAAAGGTCCATGGTCAGACCCGGTTTTTCTGGAGAATGCGCCAGGAATTGATCCCAGTCTGTATTTCGAAGAAGATACCTGCTATTACATCGGACAGCGTACAAAGGAACAGCCGGCTTATTACGGTGATTGTGAGATATGGATTCAGGAGCTTGACTTAGAGGAGAAAAAGCTGGTGAAACAACCAGTTGTATTGTTTGATGGAAGCATGAAACGTACGATATGGGCGGAAGGACCTCATCTGTACAAAATTGGCGGCATGTATTATCTTCTTCTTGCAGAGGGAGGGACGGAGTTTAATCACAGTGTAACGGTGGCACGAAGCCAAAGTATTTATGGTCCCTATGAGGCGTGCCCCAATAATCCAATTTTGACCCACCGTCACCTGGGACATAATTATCCGGTGCAGTGTATCGGTCATGGAGATCTGATTGAGACTCCGGATAAAGAATGGTTTATAGTGATGCTTGGTACAAGACCTTTAAATGGCTGTGCTGAATTAGGCAGAGAGACATTTCTCGCAGAGGTAATATGGGAAGATGGCTGGCCGGTGGTGAGTCCCGGTTTGGGAAAGGTTCCTGAGTGCCTGGAAGTTTCCGCTTTGGATAAAGAACTGGAGGTTTTACCGTCTGAGCACGATATTGAGTGGACAGATCCCCTTGACATGCGCCTTATTGGTTTAAGAGATCACCCATCCCGGCTGCCTTTAAAAATCACCGGGGCTGGCAGCCTGCAACTTCCTTACCTTCCTGAAACCATAGAAGATTTGTCCGTTCCCGCCTATGTAGGGATCCGGCTTTTATCCAGAAGTTTTGATATCCGGGTAACTATTGAGTCTGAGCCGAAAGGGGCGGAGGAAGCGGGACTTGTCTATTTTTATAATGAGACCCATTATGTAAAAGTTGTCATTTGTGAAAGAGAAGGACAGCTGGAAGCAGTAACGATCATTCGAAAAGGGGATGACTGGGAAGAGAAAAGCAGAACAGAAGTCAACGGCAGAATTCATGAAATTAAGCTGTTGGGGCATGACCAGGTACTGTCTGTTGAGATTGATAATCAGGCCACAGGGCAGCCCTTCCATATAGGGGATCTCTGCTCACAAAAAGCCGGTGGATTCACCGGCTGTACTGTAGGGGTTTATGCATCTTCCATACATGAGGCTTCTGACCGTTTCGCAGTCTTTGGACCGCTTCATGTCCACTTTTTTGATTAATCCTGTATATACATCTGGCGAAATTCTGTAGGTGTACAGGATTTAATAATTTTAAACATACGTATAAAGGCGGAGGGGCTGGAAAAGCCGGAGCGCAGCGCTACTTCAGTGACAGAAAGCTGAGGGTTAATCAGCAGCGTTTCGGCAACAGCTATCCGCTTTTTATTGACATATTTATAAAATGAAATATTAGCAAATTGTTTAAACAGCCTGGAAAAATGATATTTGCTGAATCCAAGGAGAGATGCAACTTCCTCTAAGGTCAATTCCTCTGTACAATGGCTGCTGATATAATTGCAGATGTAAATGAATTTCTCTGCATATTTTTTTTGCTGAATGTTGCCTATATCCAGAGAACTGACCTGCTGAGTATGGTTGCGCCCAATCAGAGCAAACATTTCCAGAAGCCTTGAGTAGATCTTTGTTTCTGTGAGAGGCATGTCTTTCCTGTATTCTTCTAAAATTTCCAGCATGTACTGATGGAGCTGGTCATGTATAGAGGGATAAAGTTCCGGCGTAACAAGGAACGTAGGATTTAAAAGCGTAAGTATGGATTCCAGCTCTTTGATTTCGTGAAACATGGGAAGTTCAGCCTGAAATATAATCCGCCGTCCTGATTTCGGTGCTTTTAAGGCGTGAATGACTCCTGGACAGATCAATATAATATCGCCCGGTTTTAATTCAATAGTGTGGGTACTTAAAATGATGGTGTATTTGCCGGTAAGAGGCATAATGATTTCAAGGGGAGTATGCCAGTGAGATGGATAGTCTTCCGCCTGGGTGTTGTCATATAGGCGGATATTGGTATATTCTTTATAATTTACAGTCTCATGAGTACCTTTCAGATTTTCTATCAAAGTAAAACCTCCCCATAATATTAATGATAATGAATAATTGCTTTTGCTGTTTGTAAAAATTATAAAATATACTCCAATAAATATCAACATAAAATAGTAAAAAAGGCATATTTTAATTTTATGGTAGTTAAATAATACAAAAATACCTGGT
The DNA here is from genome assembly GCA_009712635.1 of Hungatella sp. Taxonomy (GTDB): domain Bacteria; phylum Bacillota; class Clostridia; order Lachnospirales; family Lachnospiraceae; genus Lacrimispora. The sequence goes on from WASS01000020.1 coordinate 243,144, forward strand.
TTACAAAGTGTATTATGTATATTACGTTTAAAATCAAAGTATGTGTAAATTTTATAAATAGCAATATTTGATAATAGACAGGCAATAATTATAAAGAAAAACGAACAAAATTCTGTTAGAGTTAATACATATCATAATTGCTTCAAATAATGTGAAGATTGTTAAGGAGGAAAGGTATGGTAAAGAGATTTGTTTCGGGTTTTTTGGCAGCTGCACTTGTATTGGGGTCACTTTCTGGATGTTCAGTATCTACAGATACTGGCGGAGGTGCAGGATCATCAGGCGCCACCACAGAGACTACTTCCGGATCCGTTACTGCAACGGGTAAAGAAGAGCAGATTACATGGATGTTCTGGGATGATTTAAATGCGACAGAAGATTTGATCAGTAAGGGGTACAAGCAGGTTATAGACCGGTTTAATGAACAGTATAAGGGGAAATACTACTGTAATGTTGTAACTACCAATCTGGAGGAATACCCGACAAAATTGAATGCGCTGGTTACTTCAGGCAATACACCTGATGTATTTATCTGCAATCCAGGGCCTAATTTAACTCAGTATGTGGAATCTGGTGCAGCAGCAGATTTGACCGATATTTTGAAAAACCAGGAATCACAGTGGTATGGTACTTTTACAGATGGTATCTTTGAGCGTATTACATATGACGGAAAGATAATGGCAGTTCCTACGAACTTTGCAGCTGCATGCGTATTCTATAATACAGACATCTTTAAAAAGGCAGGAGTTGAGGTTCCAAAGACCTATGACGAACTGCTTGCAGCATGTAAAAAAATTAAAGAAGCTGGTTATACACCAATTTCCTGTTCTGCAGGTACTGCATGGTGTCTTTCCATGATAGCCGGTTATCTCTGTGACCGTGAAGGCGGACCGGATAATCTGGTTGATGTAAATGCAGGTAAGATTGAATGGACCAGTAAAACATTTGTTGATGCAGCAACGAAATTAAAAGAACTTTCCCAGTATTTCCAGGACACTGCAGCTGGAGATTCCAATGATCAGGCAACTGCAAACTTCTACAATGGAGACGCAGCCATGCTGGTACAGGGATCATGGGCAATTGCTCAGATCAACGGAAACAATCCGGAATTTGAAGATAAATGCGGCGTATTCCAGTTCCCTGCTATTGAGGGTGGTTCAGATCCAAACCGTATGATCGTAAAAACAGATAATCTTGTTATGAGTTCAACCACAAAGCATAAAGAAGCAGCCCTTGCACTTATGAAGATGTTTACCGATGACACTGCTCAGAAATATACAGCTGAAGTAGCTGGCAAGATCCCGGTTACCAAAGTGTCAATCGATTATGACAAAGCTCCAAAGCAGTTTGCTTATATCAACGATATCTTAAAGAACGTAACTGGTACATTAGGATTTTATAATGAATCACTGGCAAGCGTAGAAGCAGGAGATACCTTTGATGCAGCCATGGTAGATGTATTCCTTGGTAATGCAGAACCACAGCAGGCACTTCAGAAAGTACAGGATTTCTATAATAAAAACGTCTGGAAAAAATAATTGACAGAATGATGAGGGTATGCGAAGCATAAACGCCTTTGCATACCCTCATTATAGAAAGAGAGGCAGCCATATGAACAGGCTATTGGAGGATAGAAAAGCGGCTTTTATTTTTATTGCGCCGGCATTCCTTTTATTTACTCTGATTTTATTTGTTCCGATTATCCAGGTTATCTACTATTCCCTGTGTAATTATACGGGACTGACGAAACCGGATTTTGTCGGATTGAAAAATTATATCGATTTATTCACCAGTGATGAGACCATGAAAATCGCTTTGAAAAACTCCATATTTTTTATGCTTTTCTCTGGTGTCACCCAGCAGATCGTTGGTTTATTTCTGGCGGTTCTACTGACAAATATTAAGGCAGGCAGGAACTTATTTAAAAATATTTACTACCTTCCCTGTGTACTTTCATCAGCTGCGCTTGGACTTTTATGGGCGTTTCTTTTTAATCCTAAAATAGGTATTAATAATCTTTTAAGCACATTTGGTATCCAGGGGCCCAACTGGCTTTTTGACACCAAAGGATTCATCCCTCTTCCCATGTGGGTCATCGGTTGTGTTGCTTTGTGGCAGTATGTGGGCCAGAATATGATGCTTTATATGGCTCAGATCAGTGGGATATCCAGAGATATCTATGAAGCTTCCTACATTGACGGAGCTTCCAGAGGACAGTCATTCCGTTTTATAACCTTGCCGCTAATCAAGCCTATGCTGATTACAACTCTTTCTTTGAACTGCATTGGTTCTCTTAAATTTTTTGACCTGATTTATAATATGACTCAGGGAGGACCAAACCATCGTACGGATGTGCTGGCAACCCATTTATATACACAGGGATTCAAATATTATAAATACGGTTATGCCAGTGCGATTTCCATGATTCTGCTCATTTTATGCCTTTTTACCACATTCCTCATCAGTAAATGCATAAAAGTTGAAACGTACGAGTCTTAGAGGGAGGAAAATAATGAAAATAGAAGATAAACAGAAAAAAAAGAAAAAGATCACTGTAACCGGTGTGCTTTTATATGCATTCCTGATTGTCCTTGCTCTTGTTTATTTACTTCCGCTGGTCTGGATGCTGAGCGTTTCTTTAAAATCCAACAGGGAAGTACTGAGTTCACCATTTTCACCTCCCAGTGTTCTGCAGCTGGGCAACTACATATTTGCATGGGTCAACGGGCAGTTAGGAGTGGCAACTTTAAACTCTGTAATTGTGTGTACTTCCGCATTGATAATCAGCTTACTGATCGGAGCTATGGCGGCATTTGCCATCGCCAGAATGAGACTGGGCTTTCTTAAGTATATGATGCAGTATTTTCTGATTGGAATGATGATACCGGTACATTGTGTTCTCATACCGCTATTCGTCCGCTTTTCCAACTGGCATCTGACCAATCAGCTCATTGGACTGATTATTCCATATATTACGTTTTCACTTCCAATGACTATATTTTTGATGACAGGATTCTTTAAAAGTATGCCGGGTGAGATTTTTGAAGCAGCGTGTATTGACGGCTGTTCCATCTATGGCTGCTTTATCAGAATCGCATTACCTCTCTCCAGAGTGGGGATGTTCGTGGCAGGTATTATGACGTTTGTCGGTAACTGGAATGAGCTGCTGCTGGCAATGGTATTTATATCTGACGTAGCTAAAAAAACACTTCCCGTTACTCTGACTTATTTCGTAGGTCCCTATGCTACAAACTATGTACAGATGTTTGCGGCAATCATTATAGCAATTGCACCAACAATTATCGTTTACAGCATCTTCAGCAATCAGATTGTAGACGGACTTACCACAGGAGCAGTAAAGGGATAAGACATCATTTTTCAGGAGGAAAGACAAGTGAATCGGAAAGAAGCGCGAAAAAGAGCGGAACAGTTAGTAGCAAACATGACATTAGAAGAGAAGGCAAGCCAGTTGCGATATGATGCGCCGCCTATACGCAGACTTAATATACCAGCTTATAACTGGTGGAATGAAGCGCTTCATGGTGTGGCAAGAGCCGGGACAGCAACCAGCTTTCCTCAGGCCATTGGTTTAGCTGCTGCTTTTGATGAAGAACTGGTGCATGAAATTGCAGAGGTCATAGCAGAAGAAGGAAGAGCCAAATACAATGCATTTACAAAACAGGATGACAGGGATATCTATAAAGGACTGACATTCTGGTCCCCAAACGTAAATATATTCCGTGACCCCAGATGGGGCAGAGGACAGGAAACCTACGGGGAAGACCCTTATTTAAGCAGCAGGTTGGGAGTATCCTATATAAAAGGACTTCAGGGCGAAAAAGAGACCATGAAGGCAGCTGCCTGCGTGAAACATTTTGCCGTTCATTCTGGTCCGGAAGCTTTGCGTCATGAATTTAATGCAGAAGTTTCCCAGAAGGATTTAAGAGAGACCTATTTACCTGCATTTGAAGCTGCAGTAAAAGAAGGAAAATCAGAAGCGGTTATGGGAGCTTATAACCGGACCAATGGAGAACCCTGTTGTGCCAGCAAAACTCTGATGCAGGATATTTTAAGAGGGGAATGGGGATTTGAGGGACATTATGTTTCTGACTGCTGGGCAATCCGTGATTTTCATGAACGTCATTTAATTAGTCCTGATGCAAAAACATCTGCAGCAATGGCATTAAATGCAGGCTGTGATTTAAACTGCGGCAATACCTACCTTCATATATTAAACGCCTACCAACATGGTCTGGTAACTGAGGAAGCGATTACAGAATCCTGTACAAGACTGTTCACAACCAGATATTTGCTGGGATTGTTTGATGACAATGAATTTGATTCCATTCCTTATGAGAAAGTGGAATGTAAGAAGCATCTGGAACTTTCAGAACGGGCTGCCAGAGAAAGTATGGTTCTGTTAAAGAATAACGGCATACTTCCTCTGGATAAAGAAGCGGTTAAAACAATCGGAGTGATTGGACCTAACGCAAACAGCAGGGCTTCTCTTATTGGCAATTATCATGGTACTTCCTCAGAATACATTACAATTCTGGAAGGGATAAAAGCGTTTGCAAAAGATGAGATCAGGGTTCTCTATTCAGATGGCTGCAATATCAGCAGTCCTAAGACGGAAGCTCTGGCATTTGACCATGACCGTATCTCAGAGGCTGTGATTGTAGCCGAGCATAGCGATGTGGTTGTTCTCTGTCTGGGACTTAATGAACTCCTGGAAGGAGAAGAAGGCGATCAGGGCAATCAGTATGCTTCTGGAGATAAGGAGTCATTGCTGCTTCCTGAGTCTCAGAGAAAATTAATGGAGGCATTATCTAATACCGGTACTCCGGTTGTGCTGTGTATGATGGCAGGCAGTGATATTGATTTAAGCATTGCAAAAGAGAATTATGACGCTATTATACAGGCATGGTATCCGGGAGCAAGAGGAGGAAAGGCGTTTGCAGAGCTATTATTCGGCCTTTATTCTCCGTCGGGGAAATTATGCGTGACGTTCTATGATCCGGAATGTGATCTGCCTGAATTCACGGATTATTCCATGAAGAACAGAACCTACCGTTATTTGGAAAGTAAGCCACAGTATCCTTTTGGTTTTGGTTTGACTTATGGCCAGGCTAAAATGTGTGATGCTTATTTAGCCATGGAAGAAATGGAGATTGAGGCTGTCGTTGAGAACATCGGAGACAGAGCGGTTGAAGAGGTTATTCAGGTTTATGTAAAAGTTATGGATTCAGAATATGCACCCCTGCATCCAAGACTTTGCGGATTTAAAAGGGTGGCACTGAATTGTGGGGAGAAAAAGAGTGTAAAAATAAAGTTGGATCAGCGGGCTTTTATGGTTGTAAATGAAAATGGGGAGTATATCAAAGACGGAAATCACGTCGAATTATATGCAGGCTTTAGCCAACCAGATGAAACGAGCATACAGCTTATGGGATGTAAGCCAGTGAAGTTGACGGCAGAGATCTAGATTCCACGGTCAAATACGGACTATCAAACAAGCTGATAGTCCGTATTTGTGTTTTTGTTTAAAATTTATAGAAAGTCTTTACTTTATATGTTTTTTATGTTAATATCATACATGTAACCGGTTACATAAGGAGAGCTTGAAATGAACATACGGGATATAGCAAAAAAAGCAGGCGTTTCTTCCGCAACTGTTTCCAGAGTCATTAATGAATCTGGATATGTGAAGGAGGAAACAAAGCGCAAAGTATTAGAGGCAATACAAGAGGCAGATTACGTACCCAATGCCATAGCCAGAAGTCTCAGTATACGTGATTCTTCCAGTATTGGAGTGATTGTTCCGGATATTGCCAATGAGTTTTTTTCGGGCATCATAAGCGGAATAGGCGAAAGAGCTTCCAATAATCAGTACAATATCGTTTTATTTGATACTGGTGAACTTCTGGAGAGAGAACATCAATGCCTTATGATGGCAGAAAGCCAGCGTTTGTCAGGGCTTTTAATCACTCCTATTTCAGAACTTGATGAGGTGACCAGGGATAAGCTGATCCAATTTGAAAACAAAGGGATTCCAGTTGTATTAGTTGACCGCAACATCAGAAATTCCAGTCTGGATGGTGTGTTTGTAGAGAACCATGATGCTGCCTACAAGGCCGTTGAGGCTTTAATTCAGAATGGACATCAGAAGATTGCAGTGATTACAGGACCCAACACTTCCATGCCTGGAAAAGACCGTCTGAAGGGCTACAAGTCAGCTCTTAGGGATTACGGGATTGGGCTAAGAGAGAATTATATGGTATCAGGCGATTTTAAGATTATGAAGGCTTATGAACGGACGAAGGAATTACTGGAACTTCCGGATCCGCCAACTGCTATATTTGCTTCCAACAACCAGACCAGCCTGGGTGTACTCAAATATTTAACAGAGCATAAGCTGAAAATTGGCAGGGATATTTCCATAGTTGGCTTTGATCAGATTGAGTCTCTTAAAATTATTGATTACAGTCTTTCAACCATTGACCGTGATGCAAGGAAGCAGGGATATCAGGCAATGGAAATGCTGATCGATAAACTGACCCGTAAGGAAAGTCAAAGCTCTGGCCGTAAGGTTTTTGTTCCATACCAGATGGTGCTTCGCGGTTCAGAAAAGATAAATAAGCTGCAGTAAGGCAGTTTATTTTTACTCAAATATGTAACCGGTTACATATTGAAAATTACAATGGAGGATGGATATGAGTATAGCAAACATGATTGACCATACAATGCTGAAGGCAGATGCCGGGGCAGAAATTATCAGGAGATATTGTCAGGAGGCAAAGGAATATGGATTTGCGTCTGTCTGTGTAAACTCCTGTTACGTACCTCTGGCAGCTCAGGAATTAAAGGATAGCAGTGTGTCTGTGTGTTGTGTAGCAGGTTTCCCATTAGGAGCCATGCTCACATCTGCCAAGGCTTTTGAAGCATCAGAGGCAGTAAAAGCTGGAGCAGATGAAGTGGATATGGTTATTAATATCGGAGCATTAAAAGATAAGAATTATGATCTGGTCAGAGAAGATATCAGAGCGGTAGTTGATGCATGCCAGGGAAGATTAGTGAAAGTAATTCTGGAAAACTGCCTTTTGTCAAAGGAGGAGATTGTAAAGGCCTGCCAGCTTTCCATGGAAGCGGGTGCACAATATGTAAAAACGTCCACCGGATTTAGTACCGGAGGAGCAGTAGCAGAAGATGTTGCTCTTATGAAAAAAACTGTGGGAGAAAAATTGAAAGTGAAAGCCAGCGGCGGAATCCGTACGCCAAAGGAGGCTGAGGCAATGATTTTAGCAGGAGCAGACCGGATTGGTGCTGGAAACGGAATTGCCCTTCTATAAAAAAGGAGATGCTTATGGGAAAAAAGATAACGGTATTTGGAAGTTTTGTGGTGGATTTAATGGGAAGATGCCCCCATCTGCCGGTTCCGGGGGAAACGGTAAAAGGAAGCCTTTTTAAAATGGGACCAGGGGGTAAGGGGTTTAACCAGGCGGTAGCAGCTCACAAGGCAGGTGCAGACGTAACCATGGTGACAAAGGTCGGTAAGGATGCCTTTGCCGATCTTGCTATTGAAACCATGACCAGACTGGGGATGGATACAAAACGGGTATTTTGCAGTGATCAGTCAGAAACAGGCACCGCATTAATCATGGTAGATGAAAATACCAGTCAGAATGAAATTGCAGTGATCCTGGGCGCATGTGATACGATTTCCGATGAGGAAGTGGAATCTGTTTCCGATCTTCTGGATCAGTCAGATTATCTGCTGATTCAGTTGGAAACCAATGTTTCTTCCGTCAGGAAGGCGGTCGAAATGGCATATGACAGGGGCGTTAAAATTATTTTAAACACAGCCCCGGTACAGCCTGTCAGTGACAGTATTTTAAGCCGGGTGGAGCTGATAACTCCCAATGAAGTAGAAGCTTCAATATTATCTGGAATACCAGTAACAGAAGAGGAAAGTGCCGGAAAAGCAGCGGATTATTTTTTAAATAAGGGAGTAAAAAATGTGCTCATTACAATGGGCAGCAAAGGGGTATATATTGCAACCGGAAAAAGAAGGGGATTATTACCTGCTTATCAGGTAGATGCAGTAGACACCACCGGAGCAGGGGATGCATTTAACGGGGGCCTTGCAGCAGCTTTGGCAGAAGGAAAAGATGTATGGGAAGCAGCAAAATTTGCCAATGCACTGGCAGCGATTTCTGTACAGAGAATTGGAACCACTCCTGCCATGCCTGAACGGTCAGAAATCGATGCATTTATCAAATCCCATGAAATGGAGGAGCAGTCATGTTAAAGACTGGAATTTTACATCCGCAGTTATCAAGAATTATGGCAGAGATCAGACATATGGATATGCTTGTAATAGCAGATGCCGGACTTCCTGTACCAAAGGGAGTGGAACGGGTGGATTTAGGCTGGAAACAGGGAAATCCAGGCTATTTAGAGGTTCTGGAAGAAATTGAAAAATATATGGTTACGGAGAAGGCAGTTTTTGCCCAGGAAGCTCTTGTAGTAAGCGGGGAATTACATAAAGAAGCACTGGCTCTTTTACCAGCAGGAATACCTGTGGAGTATGTCCCCCACACGGAATTAAAGAAAATGACAGAAGGAGCAAAAGCAATTATTCTCACAGGTGAGTTTACAGGTTATACCAATGTAATACTGATCTCAGGCTGTGCATATTAAGACCTGTCGAGGGGAAGGGGAATTTAAATGGGAGGAAGGTTAGTATTAAAACTGGAATCAATCGTTAAGAGCTTTCCTGGTGTAAAGGCTCTTGACGGAGTTCATCTGGAAGTATATGAGGGCGAGGTTCATGCACTGTGCGGAGAAAACGGGGCAGGAAAATCGACTCTGATGAAAATTATTGCAGGAGCTCAGCCCTATACATCCGGTGCCATGTACTTAAATGGGGAAAAGGTGGTATTTCACTCTGCCAGGGAGGCTGAAAAATCAGGGATTGCAATGATCTATCAGGAATTTAATATGGTGCCGGAATTAACAGTGGCTGAAAATATGTATCTTGGAAGGCTTCCTGTAAACAGCTTTAAGAAGGTGGATTGGGAGAAGCTGTTTGAGGAAGCACAGGATAATCTAAACCATCTGGGTTTGAAATTCAGCTCAAAAACCAAAGTGAAGAATCTTTCCGTTGCCGAAGCGCAGATGACAGAAATCGCCAAATGCCTTACCATAGGCGCCAGAATTATTATCATGGATGAGCCGACTGCTGCACTTGCCGAGGAAGAAATAAAAATACTGTTTGGGATTATTGAAGAACTTAAAAAGAAAGGAATTGCCATTATCTATATCTCTCACCGTATGGATGAGATTTTTAAGATATCAGACCGGCTGACGGTATTCCGGGATGGCAGATATGTGGCTTCCAAGCAAATTAATGAGACAGATTATGATGATGTGGTATCCATGATGGTAGGCAGAAACGTTTCTAACCTGTACCCTGTCCGTAATTATAAAGCCCAGGAAGTGGTGCTTGAAGCCAGAGAGATAAACAGCCGGAATGTACATGATATGAGTCTGAAACTTCATAAAGGAGAAATACTTGGCATAACCGGACTTCTGGGTTCAGGAACCATTGAATTATCAAAACTGTTATACGGTGCCATGCCAATGGAACGGGGAGAAGTCTTCGTACATGGGATAAAAAAAGACTGCTCAGCACCTGTAAAAGCACTGAAAGCCGGAATCGGTTTTGTATCTGATGACAGGAAACAGGAGGGGCTGGTATTAATAAGAAGCATCCGTGAGAATATTTCCATGTCTTCCTTAAAGAAGCTTACAAAAGGAATTCATTTAAATACCAGATTGGAAACAGAACGGGTCAACCAACAGATTCAGTCACTGAATATCCGGATTAGCTCTGCTTCTCAGCTGGCTGGTAAACTGAGTGGAGGCAATCAGCAGAAAATTGTTTTTGCAAAGGTGCTGGAAGCAGATTCCGATATTCTCATACTAAACGAACCGACAAGAGGCGTGGATGTGGGGGCGAAGGCAGAAATATATGCAATTATCAACCAGCTGACGCAAAAGGGGAAAAGTATTCTTATGATCTCCACCGATTTACCCGAACTGATTGGTGTCAGTGACCGTGTTATTGTAATGCGGGAAGGACGTATGGTATTGGAAATTTCAGGCAAGGACATGAACCAGGAAATAATTTTAGCACATGCATCTGGAGGGGTGAGAGAAAATGAATGAAAAAGCTAAGAAACAATTGATCAATCAGATCAATATTTACCGTTCGGTTTTAATACTGCTGATCATATGCCTGTTTGCTGCATTTTTGTCAAAAAGCTTTTTAAATATATCCAATCTTTTTAATGTTTTTAAACAGGTAACAGTGGCTGGTATTATTGGCTGCGGAATGACTTTCGTAATTCTGACCGGAGGAATTGACTTATCCGTTGGTTCCATACTTGGGCTTTCCGGCGTGGTTGCTTCCGGGGTACTGGCTTCTACCGGAAACACATTCCTGGCTGTTGCCACAGCATTAGCCATTGGCACGGTCTGTGGGACTGCCAACGGATTTTTTATCTCTCACTGCGGAATTCCTCCATTTATTGCAACACTGGGTACCATGACTTTGCTTCGGGGCTGTGTTTTGATTTATACGAAGGGTTCGCCTGTTCCGGTAAAGTCTGAGGTCTATAAATTTATTGGAAAGGGTTCTGTCATAGGTGTGCCGGTACCTGTGATTATACTCATACTTCTTTTTCTGGCAGCACATTACATATTGACACAAACCCCCTTTGGAAGGAGCATTTATGCTGTTGGAGGAAACCGGGAAGCCGCCCGCCTGTCAGGGATTTCAGTTAAAAGAACAGAATGGACTGCTTATATCATGAATGGATTATTAAGCGGAATCGCGGCTGTTGTACTGACTGCCAGGCTTGGATCGGCGCAATCCACCAGCGGACAGGGAATTGAAATGGATGCAATTGCAGCGGTTATCCTTGGAGGAACCAGCTTAAGCGGAGGGACCGGATTTGTACTTCCTACCGTGGTGGGTGCGATGATTATGGGTATCATCGATAACATCCTTACTCTGATGAACGTCAATCCTCACGCAACCAGCATTGTAAAAGGATCTGTGGTACTGATTGCAGTATTGGTGGATAAAAAAGTCAAGGATTTATCCGCAAAAGCGGAATAAATAGAAACTATTTTAATGTATTTGAGAAGGGAAGGGAAGAATTATGATGAAAAAGAGAATTGCAGCTGCAATGATGGCGGGATTTGTTGTATGTTCGATGGCTGGTTGCAGTACAAAAACAGCTACGGAGACTGGGAAGGAGACAACCCAGACAGAAATTGCTGTAACGAAGTCAGAAGAGACAACAGCAAAAACAGATGGGGGAGCCAGGAAAAAATATGTAATCGGTCTTGCAATGAACACACAGACCAATCCATTTTTTGTGGATGTAAAGGATGGGGTACAAAAAGCCGCTGATGAGCTGGGCGTGGAATTATACATTACAGATGCCCAGGATGATCCGGCTGTCCAGATGAAAGATGTGGAGAACTTAATTACAAAGAAACCTGATTGCATTATTATTGATACCTGTGATTCAGATGCCATAGTCTCATCTATTGAGGACTGCAATAAAGCTGGAATTCCGGTTCTCACCATGGACAGGGAAGCCAGTGGAGGAGAAGTGGTATCTCATATTGGATATGATGCCATTAAATCAGGAAAACTGGCAGGACAGTATCTGGCGGATACTCTTGGCGAAAAGGGAAATATTGTAGAACTCCAGGGGATCATGGGCACCAATGTGGCCCAGAACCGTTCCAAAGGTTTTAATGAAATCATAAGCCAGAATCCGGATATGAAAATTGTGGCATGCCAGGTGGCGGATTTTGACCGTGCAAAGGGCATGAGTGTAATGGAAAATATTTTACAGGCAAATGATCACATTGACGGATTGTATGCTGCAAATGATGAAATGCTTCTTGGGGCGTTAGAAGCAATTGAAGCAGCCGGACGTTTAGATGAAATCACAATGATCGGCTGTGATGCCATTGATGACACCATTGAGGCAATTAAGGCAGGAAAAGTTGAAGCAACCATTGCTGAGCCCCCATTTTTTCTTGGAAAAGCAATATTAAAAACCGCTTATGATTATCTGGAGGGAAAGAACGTAGAAAAATATGTTATTCTGGATAATGAGCTGGTTACTTCTGAAAATGTAAACGGATTGGTTACAAAAGAATAAATTTTACAGATACAGTCTGCTGCCAGATTCCCTGATGAACCGGTTTCTGGCAGCAGATTTTTTGCAACTGTTTGAAAAGAATCGTGACAAGTGGTTGAGAACATGGTAAAATACGTCTGTGCCGCATGGTAAAGTATGGCAGAATAATAAAACAGCAAAGGGTGAAGGCTTATGGAGACCGATATGACGAGAGGCAATCCGCTTCCCATCATTTTAAAATTTACACTTCCGCTATTAATCGGAAATATTTTTCAGCAGTTTTATAATATGGTGGATACAATTATTGTAGGTCGTTTCGTAGGACCGGATGCATTGGCAGCGGTGGGATCAACAGGAACCATTATGTTCCTGGTAATTGGTTTTTCACAGGGAATGAGTACGGGATTTACAGTTCTTACCAGTCAGAGGTTTGGGGCTGGGGATGAAAACGGGGCGAAGCGGTCGGTGGCAAATGGGATTTTACTGTCATTGTTTGTTATTGTATTTATGACATTAATCAGTCTGACATTCATGAGAACACTATTGAAAATTATGAATACCCCCCAGAATATTATGGAAGATGCTTATACTTATATCTCTATTATTTGCATAGGGATCTTTACAAATGTATTTTATAACCTGTTCTCTTCCTTTCTACGTTCTGTGGGCAATAGCCGGATTCCGCTTATATTTTTGGTGCTTTCTGCCTGCTTAAATATCGTGTTGGATCTGGTTTTTGTAATTAATTTTAAGATGGGAGTTGCAGGCGCTGCATGGGCAACCAATGTATCTCAGGGAATATCCGCTCTTTTATGTATTATTTATATTACAAAAAAAGTACCTGTTCTCACGCCGGAAAAGAATCACTGGAAGCTGCATGGTTATGATACGAAGATCCAGCTGTCTGTGGGAATTCCCATGGCTCTTCAATTTGGAATCACCGCTTCGGGAACAATGATTATGCAGTCTGCAGTCAATTTATTTGGTTCCGTAGCAGTTGCATCCAATACAGCAGCCAATAAATTTCAAAGTATGGTGATTCAGGGAATGATGGCAATGGGACAAACCATGGCTACTTATTCGGGACAAAACTATGGAAAAGGTGATATTGGAAGAATCAAACGGGGAGTCCGCCTTGCACTTACAACAGAAGTAATCTATGCCATTGTATGCTCCGTTATTGTGATTCTGGGACTTCCTTATGCCCTGAGGCTGTTCTTCTCCGGTAATGTAGATCTGGCGGAGATTCTACCATGGGCAAAAACCTACAGTTATCTTTGCGCCTCTTTTTACATTCCTCTGGGAACTATTTTTATTTTCCGGAATACCATGCAGGGGTGCGGATATGGATTACTTCCCATGCTGGGCGGCGTAGTGGAACTGGTAGCCAGATTGGTTACGGCTACGCTTGCAATAAGGCTTGTAAGCTTCCCGCTTGCCTGTGCCTGTGATCCTGCAGCATGGCTGAGCGCTGCATTGTTCACTGGAATATCTTATGTTTACGTTATAAAAAAGGTTGAGAAAAAGCTGGTCAGCTAAGGCTGTTTTTTCTGCTTTTAAATTTCTAAATTTATTATTGATTTATAGTATAATATTTAGTATATTATGTAATAGATTATCTTAGGAAACACTTGAAAGGGGAATCATGATGATAAAAGTAGCTGTGGATGCCATGGGCGGTGACTATGCACCAGTACAGACGGTGGCAGGTGCCGTAGAGGCGGTAAACGCGAATAAAGAGATCCGGGTTCTCTTAGTAGGGCAGGAACAGATGATATCTGATGAACTTGCAAAATACACATATAATAAGGATCAGATACAGATTGTGAATGCGACAGAGGTAATCGAGACGGAAGAACCTCCGGTTAACGCCATACGTAAGAAGAAAGATTCTTCCATCGTTGTGGGAATGAATCTGGTAAAACAAAAAGAGGCGGATGCGTTTGTATCGGCCGGTAGCTCAGGCGCCATACTGGTTGGCGGACAGGTGATAGTCGGACGGATCAAGGGTGTAGAAAGACCACCGCTTGCACCCCTTATTCCAACAGAAAAAGGCGTTTCCCTGCTGATAGACTGCGGCGCTAATGTGGATGCCAGACCCTCTCATCTGGTACAGTTTGCCCAAATGGGCTCCTTATATATGGAGCATGTTGTAGGCATTAAGAATCCAACAGTTGCCATTGTCAATATCGGCGCAGAGGAAGAAAAGGGAAATGCGCTAGTGAAAGAGACATTTCCGCTGTTAAAGGATTGTAAGGATATTCATTTTACCGGAAGCATTGAGGCCAGAGAGATTCCGCATGGCGGTGCAGATGTCATAGTATGTGAGGCATTTGTGGGCAATGTAATCCTGAAGTTGTATGAAGGAGTGGGCGCGACCTTGATAAACAAGGTAAAGAGTGGTATGATGGGTAGCTTCAGGAGCAAAATCGGTGCTCTGCTTGTAAAACCTGCTTTGAAAGAGACTTTAAAATCATTTGATTCATCCCGGTATGGCGGCGCTCCGCTTTTAGGGCTGAATGGTCTGGTGGTAAAGACTCATGGTAATTCAAAAGCAGCAGAAATAAAAAACTCCATACTTCAATGCGTAACCTTCAAAGAACAGGGAATTAATGATAAGATAAGAGAAAGTCTTAAAATGAAAGAAGAAAATCAAGAATAGGAGAGAGGAAGGAAAACAAATGGAATTCGAAAAATTACAGAAAATTATTGCAGAGGTATTAAATATTGAGCCGGAGGAAGTTACTATGAACTCCACATTCGTGGATGATCTGGGTGCTGACTCCCTTGATGTGTTCCAGATCGTTATGGGCATTGAAGAGGAATTTGATATTGAGATTCCAACTGAAGTGGCAGAGAACATTGTAAGTGTCAGCGACGCAGTAGAACAGGTCAAGAATGCATTAAATTAATAGATGTGGGTGCTGCTAGGATCGTTTGGTCTGACCGCAGCACCTTCTTTCATAATAGGGGGGAATCGGGTACCCCTCTATGTCCAAAGTGCATGGACAATAATAAGGAAAGAGGAATGAGATGAGCAGAAGTATGAAAGAACTGGAAGAACGGATCGGTTATCGTTTTTCGGACAAGCATCTTATGACACAGGCTATGACCCACAGCTCCTATGCCAATGAACACCGACTGAATAAAACAGAATGCAATGAGAGACTTGAATTCTTAGGTGATTCGGTATTGGAAGTGGTATCCAGTGATTGTCTGTATCATAAATATCCACAAAAACCAGAGGGGGATTTAACAAAAATTCGTGCCAGTATTGTTTGTGAACCCACCCTTGCTTATTGTGCAGAAGTGATAAAGCTTGGGGAATATCTCCTCTTAGGCCGGGGAGAGGAAGCAACAGGGGGAAGAGGGAGAGCTTCAATTGTCTCGGATGCAATGGAAGCACTGATAGGAGCCATTTATCTTGATGGTGGTTTTGCTAATGCAAAAGAGTTTATCCTTCGTTTCATCATGAATGATCTGGAACATAAGCAGCTCTTTTTTGATAGCAAGACTATCTTGCAGGAGATTGTACAAAGCCAGACGGAAGAGGCGCTAACGTATGAACTCTTAAAAGAGGAAGGCCCGGATCATAATAAGATATTTGAGACGCAGGTAAAAATTGGGGATAAAATTATTGGACAGGGAACTGGAAGAACAAAGAAAGCTGCGGAGCAGGTGGCAGCTTATCACGGAATATTGCAGTTGCGTGGACAATAAGTGGTATCCCTTTATGTCTAAAGAACATGGACAATAATTTGGAAACACCCTTCGGGTATCCCTCTATGTCCAAAAAGCATGGACAATAATAAGGTAACACCCTTCGGGTATCCCTTTATGTCCAAAGAACATGGACAATAATTTGGAAAAGAAAGGGCAGCTGGTGATGGCTGTCAGCGTGGAGTATGTATTTAAAAAGTATAGAGATTCAGGGGTTTAAATCTTTTGCCAACAAAATAGTATTCGAGTTCCACAATGGAATTACAGGCATTGTAGGCCCCAACGGAAGCGGTAAGAGCAATGTTGCTGATGCGGTACGCTGGGTACTGGGTGAACAAAAAGTAAAGCAGTTAAGAAGTTCCAGTATGCAGGATGTTATTTTTTCGGGAACGGAAATGAGAAAACCCCAGGGATTTGCCTATGTAGCCATAACGCTTGACAATTCGGATCACCACCTACTCATTGACTATGATCAGGTGACAGTATCAAGAAGAGTCTACCGGTCTGGCGAGAGCGAATATATGATCAATGGAAGTGCCTGCCGGTTAAAGGATATTAATGAGCTTTTTTATGATACCGGAATCGGCAAGGAAGGTTATTCCATCATCGGACAGGGTCAGATTGATAAAATCCTAAGCGGAAAACCGGAAGAACGCAGAGAACTTTTTGATGAAGCTGCGGGAATTGTTAAATTTAAACGCCGTAAAGCCATTGCCCTGAAAAAACTGGAGGATGAAAAACAGAATCTGGTTCGTGTCAGTGATATTCTTTCAGAACTGGAAAAACAGGTTGGTCCTTTGGCAAAACAGTCTGAGGCAGCAAAAGAATATTTAAGATTAAAAGAAGAACTGAAAAAGTATGATGTAAATCAGTTCCTGATGGAAACAGAAGGACTGCGCTTCCAGATGAAAGAAGTGGATGAGAAAGAAGTAATCGTCAGCCGGGATCTGGAAGAAGCAAAAAACACATCAGAGGGCATCAGAGAGCAGTATGAGACTCTTGATACATATTTATCCCAGTTGGATGAATCTATTTTAGTAAGCCGCAATGAAAAAAACAGCTCTGATATCGAGACTGGAAATCTGCAGGGACGCATCAATGTTTTAAAAGAGCAGATCAATACAGAACAGATGAATGCGGAGCACATTGCAGGCAGGGTGAGGTCCATTCACTCCGAGATAGATATGAAAAAGTCCCAGGCGTCCTCCTATGAAGAGGAACGTTCTGTCATTGCAGAGTCAGTAAAGACTGCAATGGAGCAGTTAAAGCAGGGAGAAACGGTACTTGCGGCAGAAGACGAAAAAATTCATCTTCTGGAACAAAGGATTGAATCTGGTAAGGGTAGTATTATTGAGCTTCTCAATGAAAAAGCCACCTTAAATGCCAAACAGCAGCGTTATGAGACCATGCTTGAGCAGGTAAATGTACGAAGATCTGAAGTGCTCCAAAAGCTTCTTAAATATAAGAGTGATGAATCAGAACAGGATCAGCAGCTGCTGGTTCTTCAAAAAGAAGCGGATGAAATTGATGCCGGTATTCTTAAGTACAATGAACTTCAGGAACAAAGCGAATGCAGAGTCGGGGAACTGGAGCATGAAGTTAAACGTCTTGGGAAAAATCTAAACGACAGACAGCAGGAGTACCACACCAACTCTACCAAGCTGGAATCTCTGCGAAATCTTGCCGAGCGGTATGAAGGATATGGTGGCAGCATACGCCGGGTCATGGAAGTAAAGGACCGGGTACATGGAATTCATGGTGTTGTGGCGGATTTAATTACCGTTTCTAAAAAGTACGAAGTCGCCATTGAAACTGCACTGGGAGGAAGTATCCAAAACGTTGTTACCGATTCAGACCAGACAGCAAAGCAGCTGATCGAGTATTTAAAGAAAAATAAATACGGAAGAGCTACATTTCTCCCTCTTACCAGTATTGGGAATAAAAACGGCTTTAGTCAGGAGAAAGCTCTTAGTGAACCAGGAGTTTTAGGACTTGCAAATTCTCTGGTTGAAGCGGCTCCTCAGTACGAGGGACTTTTAAACTATCTTCTCGGCAGAGTGGTTGTTGTGGATACCATTGACCATGCAATCGCACTTGCTAAGAAATTCCAGTATTCTTTAAGAATTGTTACTCTGGAAGGTGAATTGTTAAGTGCTGGCGGTTCCATGACTGGTGGTGCTTTCAAAAACACCAGTAATTTACTGGGACGAAAGCGCGAAATGGAGGAACTGGAAGCAGCCTGTGAAAAGGCGTTGAAAGAAACCGGTCAGATTGAGACAGAGCTTGTCATGAACGAAGGGCTTTTAAGTGAATGTAAAGAAGAGCTTGAAACGATCCGAAGTGAGAAGCAGAAGCTTTATTTAAGACAGAATACAGTTAAAATAAATCTGCGCAGGATTGAAGATAAAAAAGCAGAGATTGTAGAATCCTACGGTGATTTGGAACTGGAAAATACCCAGCTTGAGGTACAGAAAAAAGAGATTGGGGAAAACAGGCAGGATTTAATCCTTGCAGTGGAAAAGCTGGCAGTGCGAAGCCAGGATATAGATGGTGACCTGGAGGGGCTCAATGCTGATCTTGAAAAAGCAAAAGCCGACAGAGAGAAATTCTCCAGAGAATTGTCAGAAGCCCAGCTGGCAGCCTCCAGTCTGAAGCAAAAAGATGATTTTGAGCTGGAAAATATCCGACGGGTAAAAGATGAAATTAGCAGACTGGAAGAGGAACTGTTAAAGTTGTCTCAGGGATCCAGTGGTTCCGGACTGATTATTGAAGAAAAACAAAAGGAAATAGAATCTATTAAAGCCAGAATTGCAGAGATCAGTTCAGTCAGAGAAACACTGGATGAGGCAATTAATGAGAAACTGGCTAAAAAAGAGATGAAATCAAAAGAACAGAAAGAACTGTTCCAAAAACGAGAAGAACTTACCCAGCGTATCAGTCTGCTGGATAAGGAACTGTTCCGCCTTCAGAGCCAGAAAGAGAAGATGGAAGAGCGTATGGATAACCACGTAAACTATATGTGGAATGAGTACGAACTGACATTTTCAAAAGCGGAAGCTTTAAGAAATGAAGAATGGACATCTCTGCCAGACATTAAGAAGATGATCGGTTCCTTAAAAGAAGAGATACGAAAGCTTGGCAATGTAAATGTAAATGCAATTGAAGATTATAAAGAAGTTTCAGAGCGGTATGAATTTATGAAGACTCAGCATGATGATCTGATTACTGCTGAGGGAACTTTATTAAAGATTATCGATGAACTTGATACTGGAATGAGAAAACAGTTTGAAGAAAAATTCCGGGAAATCAGAGTGGAGTTTGATAAGGTTTTCAAGGAACTGTTCGGTGGCGGACGTGGTGCACTTGAACTTGTGGAAGATGAGGATATTCTGGAGGCGGGAATACAGATTGTTTCCCAGCCACCTGGCAAAAAGCTTCAGAATATGATGCAGCTCTCTGGTGGAGAAAAGGCACTTACGGCCATAGCACTGCTTTTTGCAATTCAGAATTTAAAGCCATCTCCGTTTTGTCTTCTTGATGAGATTGAGGCCGCGCTGGATGATTCCAATGTGGATCGTTTTGCAAAATATTTGCATAAGTTAACAAAATTTACACAGTTTATTGTTATTACACACAGGCGCGGTACCATGGTGTCTGCGGATCGTCTGTATGGTATCACCATGCAGGAAAAAGGCGTCTCGACGCTTGTATCTGTTAATCTGATTGAAGAAGATTTAGAAAGTTAAGGAGGCCGACAATGGGAGAAAAAAAGGGATTCTTTGGAAAACTGGTAGCTGGACTGCAAAAAACAAGAGATAATATTATCGCAGGTGTGGATTCCATTTTCAACGGTTTTTCGGCCATTGATGATGAGTTTTATGAGGAAATTGAAGAAATTCTGATCATGGGTGATCTGGGTATCCAGACGACTACATCAATTGTGGAAGACTTGAGAAAAAAAGTAAAAGAAAAAAATATCAAGGATCCGTCAGAATGTAAGCAGCTTCTTATGGACAGTATCATGGAACAGATGGATTTGGGAGAAAATGCATATGAATTTGAGAATCGCCGCTCTGTTTTATTAATAATCGGAGTGAACGGAGTGGGAAAAACCACTTCTGTGGGTAAGCTGGCAGGACAGATGAAAGACGATGGAAAAAAAGTGATCGTTGCAGCTGCCGACACATTCCGTGCAGCTGCAATTGAACAGCTGACGGAGTGGGCGAGAAGGGCAAACGTGGATATTATTGCCCAGCAGGAAGGCTCTGACCCAGCTGCAGTCGTATACGATGCAGTTGCAGCAGCAAAATCCAGACAGGCGGATATATTAATCTGTGATACGGCAGGACGTCTCCACAATAAAAAGAACCTGATGGAAGAGCTGAAAAAAATCAACCGTATTATTGACAAAGAATATCCCGAAGCATATCGGGAAACTCTTGTGGTTTTAGATGGAACTACCGGCCAGAATGCTCTTGTGCAGGCGAAACAGTTCATGGAAGTGGCAGACATTACCGGAATTATTCTTACTAAACTGGATGGTACTGCAAAAGGAGGGATTGCGGTAGCAATTCAATCCGAGCTGGGAATTCCGGTGAAATATATTGGTGTCGGGGAGAAGATTGATGACTTGCAGAAATTCAATGCGAAAGAATTTGTAAATGCATTGTTTCACGTAGAAGAGAAAGAAGAGGCGTAAATTATGTTGACATTGGAAAAGTTTGAGGAAGCATCAGAAGTCGTTGGCAAGGTTACCCTGGAAACAAAGCTTATATACAGTGAGTATTTTTCTGCTCAGACTGGTAATAAAGTGTATTTTAAGCCGGAAAACATGCAATATACAGGGGCCTATAAAGTAAGAGGAGCTTATTACAAAATCAGCACTCTGACAGAGGAAGAAAAATCCAAAGGTTTAATTACCGCCTCTGCCGGCAATCATGCACAGGGTGTTGCCTATGCTGCAAAGCTTGCCGGGATTCCCGCTACCATTGTCATGCCTACAACAACTCCTCTGATGAAGGTGAACCGGACGAAAGGATATGGAGCAGAAGTAATTCTGGAAGGGGATGTCTTTGATGAGGCCTGCAATTATGCTTATAAGCTGGCTGAAGAAAGAGGACTTACCTTTGTACATCCGTTTAATGATTTAGATGTTGCAACCGGACAGGGTACCATAGCTATGGAAATCATCAAAGAACTTCCCACTGTTGATTATATTCTGGTTCCAATCGGAGGCGGCGGTCTTTGCACAGGCGTTTCCGTATTGGCAAAGATGTTAAATCCCAAAATTAAGGTAATTGGCGTGGAGCCTGCAGGTGCAAACTGCATGCAGGAGTCAATACGCCAGGGGAAAGTCGTGTCTCTTCCCACTGTCAATACAATCGCAGACGGTACAGCTGTTAAATGTCCTGGTGACAAACTATTTCCCTACATCCAGGAAAATGTGGACAGTATTATAACAATTGAAGATTCCGAACTGATCGTAGCATTTTTAGACATGATGGAAAATCATAAGATGGTGGTTGAAAATTCCGGACTTCTTACGGTTGCCGCTTTAAAACATATTGATGTGGACAATAAAAAGATTGTATCCATCTTAAGCGGCGGAAATATGGATGTCATTACAATGGCCTCTATCGTGCAGCTGGGACTGATTCAGAGAGACCGGATCTTTACCGTTTCCATTCTGCTTCCAGATAAGCCAGGAGAGCTGGCTAAAGTATCTGCGCTTCTTGCAAAAGAGCAGGGGAATGTCATCCGTCTGGAACATAACCAGTTTATCAGTATTAACCGGAATACAGCAGTAGAATTAAGAATTACACTGGAGGCATTTGGTACAGATCATAAGAATGCAATTATGGCTGCCCTTACTTCTCAGGGGTATCGGCCAAAGCTGGTGAAATCAAAAGGAACATATGGGGATTAATGAATGTATCAAAATAAAAAGCAGAAACTGGACGTATCCGGTTTCTGCTTCTTTCATTACAAGCATTTTAGTGATTTATGTACTTTAGACAACAACCGAACAGATACAGAATAAGATTCCTTATTGTTCATGTACAAAAGTGCATCTTCTCTTGAATATTTAATCACATGCTTCAAATTCACAATTGTGGATCTGTTACACTGACAAAAATGGGAGTTCAAAGATGCGCTCAGTTCTTTAAGGGAACCAGACATCTGACGGAAACCATTTAGTGTATGGATAACTATTTTGTGGTATTCTTCACTTGTAGTTATGGCAACGATATCATCCTGATCCATAACCAGTGAAGCTTTATCGACCTTAATGGATAAAAGACGGTCGGATGAATCTAATTGATTCCGATATTTTGTTTCCGCATTTCTTATGCAGGAATAGATCTGTTCCGGAAGATCACTTATTTTATCCTTTACTATGAAGTCCATGGCTTCTACTTTGTATTGAAAGGTCAGATATGCCATTTCACTATGTGTTGTAACAAAGACAATATATCCACGGGGATCATATTTCCGGATTTCTTCTGCTAATTCAATTCCATTCTTTTTCGCTCTTAAATCAATATCCAGAAAATACAGTCCGGTAATATTAGAATCTTTTCTGACCTTTAGCAAATCATCGGGAGAAGATGCAGTGCAATACAGCAGCGACTCCGTTGAGTTCATTAATAAGTATTTTTCTATAATTGATGTCCAGCGTAATAATTGTCTTTTATCATCTTCGCAAAGATATATATGAATCATACTTGCTCCTTGTTACCATAATGCATCAGAATCAGTTCCTGAGTAAAATATGGTTCTTTATAAACTGTGTTCCATACTACATTATCATAATGATTCAGTACCATGGAAACATTGTACAGACCGACGCCTCTGTTCTCCCCTTTTGTTGATATCCCCTGTTCCCGGAGCTCATATAACGAATAATCAGGAGGAAGAGCAGTATTCTTAATAATAATATAAAGATTGTCTTCTTTATAAAACATGCAGAAATGCAACTCTTTTTCATCTGTTTCCCCGGTTGCCTCAATGGCATTATCCAAAAAAATGCCAATGATACGGGATAAATCAAGAGAATCCATATACAAGTTTGTAATAGGTTCTGTTAACTCAATTTCTGCTTTTATTCCTGTTTCCATGGAATAAATAAATTTTGAGGAAAGAAGGCTTTTTAAAGCAGTGTCTTTTATATTTGATAAAGTGCCAAGTTTCGTATCTGATTCTGTGAAAGCGTGACTGATTGGAATGATTTTTTCCCCATAATATTCTTTTAATCCCTGCAGATCATTTTCTTCCATAAACCCTGACATTGTTATAAGAATATTCATGTAATCATGCTTGAATTTTCTCATGGTACCGTAAGACATTTCAAGTCGGTCAGTGTAAGTTCTAAGATTTTCAAATTGAGACATTCGGTGCTTATAAGTCTGTTCCCCCATAGTTGCTTTATAAATGGAGTACATTAAAAAAACAGTGATTGTAAACAGCAGTAAAAACAGTATCCCGTTCAGGGCAATTACACCATAATTGTATCCCAATTGCTCACCGTATGAAAAATTAAAAATATAAAAGAAAACTAAAATAAAAAGGTCAGTAAAAATGGCCTTTAAAAGATGACGATTGGTTAAATAATTGGACAAACCCAGCTTTTTATGAAAAAACCAACCCAGTATTTTAGTAGTTACACCGCAAAATATGCAGTAAAGTATGGAAAACATAATTGTCAGATTATCCCGGACTAATAATTCTGCCATATCCATACGAAGAAAGTAGCCAGTGAGCCACATAATAATATAATTGAATGTGACTGAATATATGTAACCAAAAAGAATGCAGGAGGAAGCAAAAAAATCAAATTTTGAAAAGATCATCGCTATAATCAATATTCCTCCATAAGTTAAAAAAGTGCTGATTTGCCCAAACATTCGATTGAACAGATATACTGTCATGAATGAGTATAAAAATAAAGTCAATTTCTTATAAACGTTTAGTTTATGAGGAAGTAAATTAACGCATGAAAAATAACTGCAAAGGCTTCCTGTTAGAGAATAAATTAAGTAAGTCATATTATGCCACCTCATCTGCCGGGTACTATTATTCTACAATTCCTATGATAAAAAGTAAAGTGAAATTGTATTTAAAAGTTAAGAAATTGACGCTCAGGAATAAAAAAACTACGTTAATTGCAAAAACATTTGTAAGTTGGAATTTATGGTAAAATGGCATTGTTTGGTGGTGATAAAGTGATTATTTCGAGATTTTCAGCAGCTCTATGTTGTTTGTTAAATAAGATCAATCCCAGAGATGAGGATGATAGTATTACAATACAATACGGAGTTGAACTGATATTAGATAATTTATTAAAACTTTTATTCATTCAATTACTTGGTATTTTATTGGGTAAGGGAGTTGAAACTTTTATTGTTTTATTTGTATTTTGCACTCTGCGCTTACAGGCTGGTGGAATACATGCAAAAACAAATGCAGGCTGCTTTATGGGTATGTTGATAATCTGGCTTTTGTCATTATCGGGAGCGGTTGTTTTTAAATTAAACATATTAAATGTGCTTGCAATTTATTTGTTTAGCCTGACTATATTTATATGTCTGGTACCTAAAAGTAAAAATATTACTTACTTTACCCGTACAGCAATATTAAAGAAAAAAGCTATATCGATTTTATTGTTGACCCTTTTGGCATTGATCGCTATTTACAATGAGAATCTAAGAGAGTTGATCATTTATCCGGTTACTTTGGAAGTGTTAACCATACTTCCTCCAAATAAAGATGTTATGAAAGGAGATTACAAAAATGAAGAAGAAAATTGTTGAAGGATTACAAAAGGTATTGCTTACGGTATCTGTTAATTCTGTTGGAAAAAGCATTCCAGCAACTATGTATGAAAGAGAAATACCTAAAGCGGTTCTGAAGAAACATGAAGCCGAGGCAAAGAATAACTAAATTTAAATGTTTCTTTCGTAATTCTATTTATTAGCCTAATATTTATAATCTCAATCATGTGATTTTATTGTCATTAGGCAGGGGAGTATGACCGTAATTATATCATATGAATTGGTCATCTATGAGTGTTTATATAATTGATAGTTGTGTATTAAAATGTTTTACTGTGCGTTAGATTGGCTAGGAGAAAGTACAGATGAAAACAAAAATGTTTCGAAAAATTCTTGGATTGGAATGTGAAATCTCTCATTGTTCTGTTCTCAATGAGGACACAGCAAGGGATAATAAGAGAATGATCATTCCAAGAGAGTATCTGATAGAAGTAATAACGACGATTCCTGAAAGACGGGTTATTATTGAACGTTTAGATATTTATCAAGAATAAAACAACGGATAGTGCAATGGAAAAAGCAGATAAATAAAGAGCATGCCTCTTAATTATCTGCTTTTTCACTTGATTAATTTAATATTTCTACATATATTTTAGGTTCTGCAACCATAGAATAATTCGTATGATAAATGACAAAACCAGGAGCGGCTCCGGCTACTTTTTTAATCTGTTTTTTCTGTATATAATCTATCTCGACCTTATCATTTTCTCTTCCTTTGGAATAGTATGCTGCCAGAGCACCTGCCTCTTCAAAGGTCCGGTCGGGAAGCTCTTTTCCTTCTGATTTGACAATGACGTGAGAGCCAGGAATTCCTTTGGCATGAAACCACCAGTCATTACCGCTTGCCACCTTAAAGGTAAGTTCTTCATTTTGATAGTTATTCTTTCCTACATACATATGGAAGCCGTCAGATGAAATATAGTGGAAGGGCTTGCTGGTAACTTTCGGTTTTTTGTCTCCGCTTCTGCGATGCTTGACATAGCCATATTCCATAAGTTCTTCTTTAATCTGCACAAGATCTTCTTCCAGCAAAGCAATATCCAGTGCCGCACTGATGGACTCCAGGTGGTCAATTTCCTGCCGGGTTTCGCTGATCTGCCCTGTAACGGCTTCAAAGGTTCGTTTTAATTTATTGTATTTGTCAAAATATTTCTGTGCATTTTCCCTGGCGGAAAGCTGGTCGTCTAAGGGAATGGTGAGCTCCTCATTGGTATAGTAGTTAAGGCAGGTGAGCTTCTTTTCACCTCCCGTCAGTTCATAACCGTAGGTATTTAAAAGCTCTCCGTATACTTTATACTTATCCTTTTTCTCCGTATCTTTCAATTGTTTTTCCTGGAGATCGTATTTTTTGTAATTACGTTCCAGAGCTGTCTGTACAATCTTCCTTAAATCAACAGATTTTTGACGAATTCTTGTTACTGCGTTTTTAGAAGCATAGTAGGTCTCTAAAAGAGTACTGATGGATTCAAAGGTTTTGGCTTCATATTCGCTTCCTTCATAGCAGGTGAGTGAAACAGCTGCAAATTCTACCGGTTCCTCGTTCTTATAAACAATATTTGGTTTAAATGATCCTTTTTTGATATCTTCTATCATAAAAGAGAACATGCGGTATAAATGTAAGAGTTCTGTCTCTGACAGCTCATTGGCAGAATGATCTCCATCAATAGAGGCCAGGTGACAAAGTTCATGGCCAATGATGGGACTGATACCGGTCAGATTTAAATAGAGACTTTTTTGTACTGGTGCGGCCGCATGTCTGATTGTAGAAATAAATTCTTCTTCGGTAATGGTAAGGGGATCTTTCTTGTCCATGGTCTGGGGAATAAAGTATTTTCTCCCGGGCAATACCTCGCGTATGGAACTTACCTGGGCAGAAATATGTTTAATACTGTCCAGAATCATATCCTCTTCATTGCAGAAGATGATGTTGCTGTGTTTTCCCATAATTTCTATCATGAGTTTTTTCGTCCGTCTGTCGCCCAGTTCATCTAAATGTTCAATTTCCATGCAAAGGATTCGTTCCAGACCAGGCTGGCTGATTCTCATGATCCTGCCATTGCCGATATGTTTTCTTAGAAGCATGCAGAAATTAGGAGCAGTCAGAGGACTTTGCTTATTGTTTTCCGTGAAATAAACCAGTGGTAAGCTGGCACTGGCTGAAATTAAAAGTTTCCATGTATTTTTTTGATTTTTAACAGTAAACAGCAGTTCATCTTTTTCCGGCTGGGCGATTTTAGAGATCTTTCCGCCTTCCAGCCGGTCTTTCATTTCTGCCGTGAGATTTGCCATAACAATTCCATCAAATGCCATTGTTTGTGTCCTCCGGTAAGGTTTATAGATGGAGTTAGTATACCACAGAAACACAGTTATGTAAAATTTAAAACCATTTGACTTGTTTTTTATTATGACTTATAATGGTTTATATCTATGGCGAAAGAGAGGCATTTGTAATGATTAAGAGCATGACAGGTTTCGGCAGGTACGAAACCGTCACGGATGAATATAAAATTTCCGTCGAGATGAAGGCTGTCAATCACAGATATTTGGATTTAAGCATAAAGATGCCGAAAAAGTTTAATTTCTTTGAAGCAGGGATCAGGAATCTGTTAAAGAATTATATTCAGCGCGGTAAAGTAGACGTTTTTATCAGTTATGAAGATTATACGGAAAACAAGTTGTGTTTGAAGTATAACAGTGCGCTGGCTGCTGAATACATGGGATATTTTGCAAAGATGGAAGAGCAGTTCGGAATTCAGAACGATATCAAGGTTTCTGCACTCGCCAGATGTCCGGAAGTACTTATTATGGAAGAAGTACCAGAAGATGAAGATCAGATGTGGAAGCTTCTTTCAGAAACAGTTGAGGAAGCTGCGAAGCGTTTTGTGGAAACAAGATTAACAGAAGGCGAAAACTTAAAGGCGGATCTTCTTGGTAAGCTGAATCTGATGAATGATATTCTTGAATTTATTGAAGAGAGATCTCCAAAGATTCTTGTGGAATACCGGGCAAAGCTGGAAGATAAGGTGAAAGAGCTTCTGGCGGGAGCTGCCATTGATGAGGGCAGAATTGCTGCGGAAGTAACCATTTATGCAGATAAGATCTGTGTGGATGAAGAGACGGTCCGTTTAAGAAGTCACATTGAACATACACGGTCAGAACTGGAAGCTGGAGGAATTGTGGGCAGAAAACTGGATTTCATCGCCCAGGAGATGAATCGGGAAGCCAATACCATTCTTTCAAAGGCCAGTGATTTAGAGGTTTCAGACAAGGCAATTATATTAAAGACTGAAATTGAGAAAGTACGGGAACAGATCCAGAATATTGAGTAGGAGAATCGCAGTATGAACGAACATGGCATGCTGGTAGTTGTATCCGGTTTTTCCGGTGCCGGAAAGGGCACACTTATGAAAGAGCTTCTGAACCGGTATGAGAATTATGCGTTGTCTATTTCCGCAACCACAAGAGCGCCCAGAACGGGTGAAGTGGATGGAAAAGAATATTTTTTTGTTACAGAAGAACATTTTAATGATATGATTGAAAAGGAAGAATTGATTGAATATGCACAGTACGTCAATCATTCTTACGGCACTCCCAGGGAATATGTTTTAAACCAGATGAAAATGGGGAAAGATGTTATTCTTGAAATAGAAATTCAGGGAGCGCTGAAAGTAAAGGAACGGTTTCCGGAAGCAATCCTGCTGTTCGTTATGCCTCCTAATGCACAAGAGCTGAAACGCCGCCTTGTCGGCAGAGGTACAGAAAGCATGGAGGTAATTAATGCCAGACTTCGCAGGGCTTCGGAAGAAGCACAGGGCATGGAGGCTTATGATTATATTTTAATTAATGATGAGATCGACACATGCGTGGAGGAGATGCATCTTATGATTCAGGTACAGCATAAGCGCGCTTCCAATAATATGGCATTTTTATCCCAGATCCGGGAAGAATTAAAGAATATATAAACTGGTTTGAGAAAGGGGAATGGAAGATGTTACATCCATCTTATTCAGATTTGATTAATGTAGTAAACAGTGAGGTTGAGC
This sequence comes from Hungatella sp., assembly GCA_009712635.1. GTDB lineage: Bacteria > Bacillota > Clostridia > Lachnospirales > Lachnospiraceae > Lacrimispora. The sequence goes on from WASS01000020.1 coordinate 271,965, forward strand.
CGGGAGATGCTCCGGTTGTACAGAGCCGTTATTCTATCGTGATTGCCGCAGCAAAGAGAGCAAGACAGATCATCGGAGGCTCAGACACTGAGATTCCGGGAGCCGGCAAAAAGCCGCTTTCAGTTGCCGTAGAAGAGTTATATGAGGGCAAAGTGAAGATTTTAAGCGAAGCGGACGCAACAGAAGAAGACGATAATTAAGAAGAGGGCCGTCTCCGTTATGGTAGATGGCCTTTTCTTTCAGGAAAAACGAATGACAGGAGTTTAAACATGAAGTTATTATGCATATCACTGGGCTGCGATAAGAATCTGGTTGATACGGAGATGATGTTAGGCCTTTTAAATAGAGACGGTTATACTTTTACAGATGACGAGTATGAGGCAGATGTCATTGTAATCAATACCTGCTGTTTTATTGGCGATGCCAAAGAAGAAAGTGTCAATACCATTTTAGAGATGGCACAGCGAAAAATAGACGGCAACTGTAAAGCACTGATTGTTACAGGCTGCCTGGCACAGCGTTATAAGCAGGAGATTATTGATGAGATTCCGGAAGTAGATGGTATTCTGGGAACATCAACCTATGACGAGATATCCAATGTTTTAAAGAAGGCATTGGGAGGCGAGGGATCTGTATCCTGTTTCCATGAACTGGATTTACTTCCCCAGACAGAAACAGACAGAATCCTTACTACAGGAGGCCATTATGCCTTTTTAAAAATTGCAGAAGGCTGTGACAAGCATTGTACTTACTGTATCATTCCAACTTTAAGAGGTAACTATCGCAGTGTTCCCATGGAAAATCTGATCAAAGAAGCAGAGAAACTGGCTGATAAGGGCGTAAAGGAGCTGATTTTAGTAGCTCAGGAGACCACTTTATACGGTGTGGACTTATATGGAAAAAAATCTCTTCCTGAATTATTAAAGAAGCTTTGCAGGATATCAGGGATTCAGTGGATTCGCATCCAGTACTGTTATCCAGAGGAGATTACAGATGAACTGATCGCAGTTATGAAAGAAGAAAGTAAAATCTGCCGTTACCTGGATATGCCGATTCAGCATGCAAGCGACCGGATCTTAAAACGCATGGGAAGAAGAACCTCAAAAGAGCAGCTAAAGGATATCATTAACAAGCTTCGCAGTGAAATTCCTGATATTGCACTGAGAACCACACTGATCTCCGGATTTCCGGGAGAAACAGAGGAAGATCACGAAGAACTGATGGAATTCGTGGATGAGATGGAGTTTGAACGGCTTGGCGTATTCGCCTATTCAGCAGAAGAAGATACACCGGCTGCAGAATTTCCTGATCAGGTTCCACAGGAGATCAAAGAGGATCGCAGAGATGCAATTATGGAACTTCAGCAGGAGATTTCCCTGGATCTTTCCCAGTCCATGGTTGGAAAAACCCTGGAAGTGATGATTGAGGGAAAAGTTGCTGATGAGAATGCATATGTAGCAAGAACCTATATGGATGGTCCGGGAGTGGATGGAATGATTTTTGTTCAGACAGGTGAGGAACTGATGTCTGGGAATTTTGCAAAAATCCGTGTTACCGGAGCGATGGAGTATGATTTAATAGGAGAGTTGGAAGATGAATTTACCGAATAAACTGACTGTTTTAAGGGTTATCATGATTCCGTTTTTTGTTCTTTTTTTACTGCTTGACGGCGGTAACAATGTGACTTACCGCTATATAGCTGCGGCTGTATTTATTGTTGCAAGCTTTACCGATATGCTGGATGGCAAGATTGCAAGAAAGTATAATCTGGTAACTAATTTTGGAAAATTTATGGATCCTCTTGCGGATAAACTTCTGGTATGCGCAGGTTTGATCTGCTTCACTGCACTTGGACAGCTTCCGGCCTGGATCGTTATTGTAATTATCAGCCGTGAGTTTATTATCAGCGGATTCCGCCTGGTAGCTTCCGATAACGGAGTTGTGATTGCGGCAAGCTATTGGGGGAAGTTTAAGACAGTTTCCCAGATGGTGATGTCAGTTCTTCTGATTTTAAACATACCTGCACTAATGATCGTTACCAATGCCTTTATCTGGATTGCGGCAATACTCACAGTGGTATCACTTGTTGATTATATAGCAAAAAATTATGGCGTTCTTATGGAAGGGAGTATGTAAACATGGTAGTTGAACTGATTTCAGTCGGAACAGAAATTCTTCTTGGAAACATTGTTAATACAAACACCCAGTATCTCGCGGAAAAATGTGCTCTTTTAGGACTCTCCATGTACCATCAGGTGACGGTTGGGGATAACAGGGAACGGCTCTTTGCAGTACTTGAAACAGCACTGAATCGTTCTGATGTGGTAATTCTTACCGGTGGTCTCGGACCAACAGAAGATGATCTGACGAAGGAAGTATGCGCAGAGGTAATGGGCTTTGATCTGGTTGAAGATGAACATACCAGAGAGCGGATCAGTAAATATTTTAAAAATAATATATACAAAGAAATCCCGGATAATAACTGGAAACAGGCCATGATTCCCCAGGGGGCTACTGTGCTTGATAACAGCAACGGAACTGCCCCCGGACTTATTATGGAGAAGGACGGGAAAACAGCAATACTGCTTCCGGGACCTCCTAACGAGTTAAAACCGTTATTTACCGAGCAGGTATTCCCTTACCTGCAAAGCCGCCAGCCGGAAGTAATCCGGTCCCAGATGGTTAAAATATGCGGCTATGGTGAAAGCCAGGTGGAAGATAAGCTGATTGATTTAATTAATACCCAGACCAATCCTACCATTGCCACTTATGCCAAGACAGCAGAGGTTCATTTAAGAGTAACCGCTAAGGCTGCCAATGAGGATGAAGCAAAAACCCTTCTTAAACCTGTTGTAAAAGAGATAAAAAATCGGTTTGATAATGCTGTATACACAACTAAGGAAGAAGAAACTCTTGAGATGGCAGTTGTGCGGCTTTTAAAGAAGCACGAACTGACTGTTACAACGGCGGAATCCTGTACAGGCGGTCTGATTGCTGGCAGACTGGTTAATGTTCCAGGTGCATCAGAGGTTTTCAGGGAAGGATTTATTACCTATTCCAACAAAGCAAAAAGAAAATATTTAGATGTCAGCAAGGGCACTTTAAAAAAATATGGGGCAGTCAGTGAACAGACAGCCAAAGAGATGGCAACCGGAGGCGTATTTGCTTCCGATGCAGATGCCTGTATCGCAGTTACTGGTATTGCAGGTCCGGACGCAGATGGAGAAAAGCCTGTAGGGCTAGTCTATATAGCCTGCTATATGAAGGACAAAGTAAAGGTGGAAGAATACCATTTTAAAGGTAACCGTGAAAAAATCAGGGAGCAGTCTGTTGTAAAGGCCCTTGATTTCCTGAGGAGATCTATTTTATCCAATTATCATTAATACCCCCGAGAGGAGACAACACGTGGAAACCCGTTTGATGAAAAAGCAGATGACTGCTGCTTATCAGTATTCTTATGTAAGGCTTGTATTAAACTACTATACATTACTGGAGACCGTTGCAGAAGAAGCGCCTCATACCCTGCAGATGACTGATTACTTAAAACGGTTAAACGGTATGATAGGAGAATGTATTTCCGGAAACGAAGCAAACAAGGATCTGCTGGCGCTGAGGAAGGACATGACTCACGAAGTAGAGGTTCTGACCTCCTATGCCGACTGTTTTCAGATTTTTGAGTATATTTTAAACCGCATGGAACGAAAGTTTATTTCTTCCGGCAAAACAAATGACGGAGACGAAGCATTTTTAAAGCGGCTGATGGGATTTATTACTGACACCAGTGACTCCGCAGTTATGAACGGACGGATCAAACAGATTATCGGACAGCTCCCGGTCCGGCTGACAAAACAGAAGTTTTACAGTCTTCTTATGGAGGGTCTTTCTGTTTATCTTGGTTCTCCCAGGGAGAATTTACAGGATATGATGTACACCCTCCGGACGGAATCCATGGTTTCTCTTCCAGAAGGTATGGATGCTGGTCATAAGGATATTTACGAAATTTTACAGCAGTTTAAGCGTATGGATTATCGGGATATGACGTTTGAAAGCTACGAAGAAGCTACCTCAAAATTGTCCTATGCAAGTCAGATTCTTACAGATGAGTCAGGTTTTTATGTGATGCTTCAGGATGTGGTTAATGATTTATGTGTATTAATGTTTGCTAAGCAGGACGCTGTTATTGATGTCAATGAAGAGGAATTTTACCGATCTGTAATAAGCAGCATTCAGGTGAAACTGGATCAGGAAGATTTTACCGTTGGGGAAGATGAGTTTCTCGACCAGCTTACCCAGTTAGAAGGCAGACAGGAAGTTTACTACGAACGTTATTTAAAAGTTGAAGTTCTTAAGGAGAACGAAGAGTCAGCTGATGATGGGGACTATATTCGTTCTATGAATGTAGACAGGCTGTTATCTGGAAGCAGCTTTGCTGAACTTATAATAGATGAAGGAAGAGAGCAGCTTTCTGGGGAAGAAAGCGCAATCGTAGACAGGTCTTATTTAGATCAGCAGGCACAAGCTTATATACAGGAGCTGGAAGAACTTTTTGCAGATGCACCGAAACCTGTGGTTCGTGCTGTCATGGCCAAGGTATTGTCGGATCTGCCTGTTTACTTTAATTCGATCGATGAAATCCAGGAATACGTAAGAGGCAGTCTTTCAAGCTGCTTAGATCGCGCTGAAAAAGAAACATGCATGGAATTATTGGAAGAGCTGATGGATTATGAAAATAAGCTGGTATAACCGTTTATACGTCGGAGAGAAAGCGAAGAAGAAACGATACCGGATCATTCAGGGAATCAGGAAGGGGAAACCCGGTTTGGATATTTATGTGATTACACCTGCTTCAAATGGGAATAATATACTTGATATCTTTCCAGCTGCTGAAATATCATCTCCATTTTATAAGGAAAAAGAGTTCTTTATCCTTGGCATTGCCTCTGATTACTGGGAAGCAATGGAAGTGGCTGGACGTGTGATTCATGATTTATACCGGAAAACAGAAGGATTTAATCTGTCTGATTTTTTGAAAAGTGACCGGTAAGATGTGAGGTGTTCATGCTTCATGTAATTTTATTTATTTTAAAGCTGTTAGGAATTCTAATCCTGATTCTTTTAGGACTTATTATTCTGGCAGTTCTTCTGGTGCTGTTTGTACCGGTCCGTTACCGTGGAGAAGGATCTTATTTTGAAAAAGTGAAGGGAAATATGAAAATTTCCTGGCTGCTACATATCCTTTCTGTCACGGTTCGGTATGAAGAAGAAGTTGTCATTGCAGTACGCCTGTTTGGATTTCAAATTATGAGACCAAAGAAAATGGATGAAGAGCTAAAAGAGGCAGAAGAAATCATGGTTCAGGCAATGGAAATAAAAGAGCCGGAGACCATAAAAGAAGCAAGGCAATTAGGTCAGGATGTGAAAAAAACTGTCCAGGGAGAACCTCTGTCCCGGCAGCCAGTACAAAAAGAGAGCAGTCAGACAGAACAAACAAAAACAAAGCATTTTTCCTGGCTTCAGAATTTTTATAATAAGATAAAGAAGAAAATAATCCATATTCTGGAAAAAATTAAGTACTTATACCGGAAATTTTGTGATACACTGAAAAACATGAAAGAGAAGAAAGATGAAATACAGGCTTTTCTTTCCAACAGCGAAAATCAGAAGACCGCAAAGCTGCTTTACAGACAGGTAAAACGTCTGATTCGTCATATTTTCCCTGTAAAGGGGCATGGTAACGTGACATTTGGTTTTGAAGACCCGGCACTGACGGGACAGGTACTTATGGCAGCCAGTGTACTGTATCCCTTCATTCATAAATATTGGAATCTATATCCGGTTTTTGATGAATCTGTGTTTCACGCAGAAGGAACGTTTCAGGGAAGAATACGCCTGGGAACAGTCCTGATCATCGGCTTACGGATGCTTCTTGATAAAAATTTCAGAGTTCTGTTAAAGAGATGGCTACGATAAAGGAGGAATTGCGTTCAATGGCAGATAATTATTTTACGTCTACAGTAGAGGCATTGTTTAAAGGTATGGATGCCTTTGTAGCGACAAAAACAGTTGTAGGAGATGCGGTTAAGGTGGATGATACCATTATTCTGCCTTTGGTGGATGTGACCTGTGGAATGGCTGCCGGATCCTTCTCGGAAAATGCGAAGGAAAAGGGTGCCGGAGGTATGCATGCGAAGATGAGCCCAAGCGCCATCCTGATTATACAAAACGGTGTGACAAAGCTGGTCAACATCAAACAGCAGGATGCAGTGACAAAGATCCTTGACATGGTTCCGGATTTTGTTAATAAGTTTACATCGGGGAACAAGGAAGTATCACCGGAAGCGATTAAAATGGCAGAGGAGATGGCTGCGGCTGCAGAGAAAGAAAAAGCAGAAGAATAAGAAAGGGATAAGCCGCATAGGATATTATATAGCCTGAATGGATTGAGGGATGATATGAGAAGAGTATGTGGACTTATGCTGTTCTGTTTTGGAGCAGGTATGGCAATCCTACTGTTTATCCCGGCGACGATCGTTACAATTCTGTTTATAATTGGATGCCTGGTACTGGGATATAATCTGTTTTGCTGTTGACAGCGAATACTGTTGCTATCATTGAGACCCGATTGAATCAACCGGGTCTCATAATTATAAAAAAAATACTCCTGACTGATATCAGCCAGGAGTTTCCTACGATTAAGCTCTTTCAACTAATCCGGATCTTAAACAGGAAGTACATACGTACATCTTCTTAGCGCCGCCGGTTACTTTAACTTTAACGGACTTTACATTTGCTTTCCACATCTTGTTGGATCTTCTATGGGAATGGCTCACTGCGTTGCCAAAGTGAGCAGCCTTTTCACAAATTGCACATTTAGCCATGATTGCACCTCCTTAAAAGTAACTTGGATTTTTTATTGGTTGAAAAATCCACAACAAGTGTATGATAACAGAAATTACAGCGATTTGCAAGTGAAAAATAAAAATTTGTTTCTTTTTTTGGAAAAATCATGTATAATCATTACAGACAGAAAGAACGGAGGTAGAGACTATGAAGGGTTATATCAATAATAAACTGGGCGAGATCCAGGTAAGCCCTGATGTTATCGCTATGTACGCCGGAACCACAGCAGTTGAGTGCTTCGGTATTGTCGGTATGGCGGCTGTCAGCATGAAAGACGGACTCGTTAAGTTGTTAAAACGGGAAGGACTGACACATGGAATTAATGTGATGATTCAGGACAACCATATCACCATTGATTTTCATGTAATCGTAGCATATGGAATCAGCATTTCTGCAGTAGCCGATAATCTGATTGAAAATGTAAAATACAAAGTAGAAGAATTCACCGGTATGACGGTAGATAAGATTAACATCTTTGTCGAAGGCGTAAGAGTGATTGATTAAGGAGGAAACTACCTGTGGGTATGAAGTATATAGACGCAAAGATGCTGCAGAAAGCATTTTTAGCAGGTGCAAAAGGACTGGAAGCCAAAAAGGACTGGATTAATGAATTGAATGTATTTCCAGTTCCAGATGGAGATACCGGAACAAACATGACGATGACCATCATGTCAGCGGCAAAAGAAGTGGCTGCCATAGAGAATCCAACCATGGAATCTTTGGCAAAAGCGATTTCTTCCGGTTCTTTAAGAGGCGCAAGAGGAAACTCCGGCGTCATCTTATCCCAGTTATTCCGAGGATTTACAAAAGAGATCGCAAGCGCTGACCAGGTGACCGTTACTATTTTGGCTAATTCCTTTGTGAGAGCCACAGAGACAGCTTATAAGGCAGTCATGAAACCCAAAGAGGGAACCATTCTGACAGTAGCAAGAGGAATGGCAGAAAAAGCGGCTGAGCTTGTAACTGAAACAGAAGACATTCTTGAATTTTGCAGTCAGGTTGTAGAACAGGGCGATTACGTATTAAGCCAGACTCCGGAGATGCTTCCGGTATTAAAGCAGGCAGGTGTTGTGGATTCCGGCGGTCAGGGTCTGATGCAGGTAGTGAAGGGTGCTTTTAACTTCCTCTCAGGGAAAGAAGTTGACTTAACCGTAGAAACCGCAGTACATGTGGAGCCGGTTGTCTCCATGGAAGGCAGCGCGCTGAAAGAAGCTGATATTAAATTCGGCTACTGTACAGAATTTATTGTTAATTTAGAAAAGCCTTATAATGAAAAAACAGAGCAGGATTTCAAAGGATATTTAGAATCCATTGGAGATTCCCTTGTAGTTGTATCCGATGATGATATTGTAAAAGTTCACGTTCATACCAATGATCCTGGACTTGCCATTCAAAGGGCGCTTACCCTTGGCTCTCTGTCCCGCATGAAGATTGATAATATGAGGGAAGAGCATCAGGAAAGACTGATTAAAGAATCAGAAAAGCTGGCAGCACAGCAGAAGGCAGAAGGAAAGAAATCAGAGCCAAGAAAGGCTTATGGCTTTATCTCTGTATCAGCAGGCGAGGGGCTTGATGAGATCTTTAGCGGTATTGGAGCGGATTATTTAATTCAGGGCGGCCAGACCATGAATCCAAGTACTGAGGACATGTTAAATGCCATTGACCGGGTAAATGCAGATACAATCTACATTCTGCCGAATAACAAGAACATTATTCTGGCTGCAGAACAGGCCAGAAGTCTGGTAGAGGATAAAAAAGTAATCGTCATTCCTTCCAAGACAATTCCACAGGGAATTACTGCAATTATTAACTTTGCACCTGATTTATCTCCTGAGGAAAATGAAGCAATTATGACGGAAGAGATGAGCCGCGTAAAGACGGGACAGATTACTTATGCAGTTCGTAATACCACCATTGATGATATCGAAATTAAAGAAGGCGATATCATGGCTCTGGGAGACCATGGTATTCTTGCTGTCGGGGAAGAGATTGAAGCAACTGCACTGAAATCACTGGAAGCTATGGTAGAAGAAGAATCAGAACTGATTACCATTTATTATGGTAAGGATGTGAGTGAAGAGGATGCCGCAGCTCTGAAGGAGAAAACAGAAGAACAATTTTTAAACTGTGAAGTGGAGCTTCATTGCGGTAGTCAGCCGATTTACTATTATCTGATTTCCGTGGAATAAAAAGGAGTCGAAGCTGTATGATTCCGGGCAGACGTGACTCTCGTCTGCCCGGTTTTTTAATATTCGGGAAACAAAATGAAAGGAGGCGGGTAAACGGATGAACCAAAAACCCATTGAATCCCTGAAAGGCATTGGAGAAAAAAACGGGAAACTGTTTCAAAAGATTGGAGTGGACACAATAGAAGATCTTCTGGAATATTATCCAAGGGCATATGATACGTATGAGGACCCCTCACCAATTGCCGAACTCAAACCGGACAGCGTTATGACCGTGGCCGGGATGCTTGAAAGAACACCGGATGTAAAACGATACAGCCGTGTACAGGTTGTTACAGCTGTTTTAAGAGATGGATCTGGCACCATGCAGCTGATCTGGTACAATATGCCTTATCTGCATGCTACGTTAAAGGCTGGAATGCGGGCAGTTTTTCGCGGAAAGATTATTAAGAAAAGCGGCCATCTCATCATGGAGCAGCCTGAAGTTTATACGGCAGAGGCTTATGGAGAGATCATTCATTCCATGCAGCCTGTTTACGGTCAGACAAAGGGCTTAAGCAATAAGACCATTGTCCGGGCACAAAAGCAGGCACTCAGTGCCCGTCTTATGATCAGGGATTATCTGCCTGCCGATCTGCGAAGGAAGCACGAACTGGCAGAGTATAATTTTGCAATTGAACATATTCATTTTCCGTCAGACAGGAAGGAACTTTTGTTTGCCAGAAAAAGACTGGTCTTTGATGAGTTTTTCCTTTTCTTAATGGCTGTCAGACGTTTAAAGGACAAAAGAGAGAATAAAACCAGCCCGTTTGCAATCCAGTTGTCAGAGGAAGTGAAAACATTTCAGAACAGACTGCCGTATTCTTTGACAGCTGCCCAGCAAAAAGTACTTGATGAGGTTTATGCAGACATGACAGGCGGTCTGGTTATGAACCGGCTGGTACAGGGAGATGTTGGATCTGGAAAAACAATTATAGCCATACTGGCATTGCTTCAGGCGGCCTGTAACGGTTATCAGGGAGCTCTCATGGTTCCCACGGAGGTTCTTGCCAGGCAGCATTATGAATCCATGAATGAGCTGTTCTTAAAATACCAGATTAATAAGGTGCCGGTTCTTGTCACCGGATCCATGACTGCTAAGGAAAAAAGAATTGCTTATGAGAAAATAGCAAACCATGAGGCTGACATTATAATAGGAACTCATGCTTTGATTCAGGATAAAGTCATTTATCATAAGCTTGCTCTGGTAATTACAGATGAGCAGCACCGTTTCGGCGTAGGGCAACGAGAACTGTTAGGGAAAAAAGGAGAAGAACCTCATGTTATGGTAATGAGTGCAACTCCCATACCAAGAACCCTGGCAATCATTATTTACGGAGATCTGGATATTTCCGTGATCGATGAACTTCCTGCCAACCGGCTCCCAATTAAAAACTGCGTGGTGGATACCGGGTACCGGAAGAAGGCTTATGATTTTATTAAAAAAGAAGTTGCAGCCGGGCGTCAGGCTTACGTGATCTGTCCTATGGTGGAAGCAAGTGAGATGATCGAAGCAGAAAATGTAGTGGATTATACTGCCGCGTTAAAACAAACACTTCCAGGTATGAGTATTGAATATCTTCATGGCAAGATGAAGGGAAAAGAAAAGAACAGCATTATGGAACGGTTTGCTTCCGGGGAAATTTCTGTTCTTGTTTCCACCACTGTCGTTGAGGTCGGAGTTAACGTACCAAATGCCACCGTTATGATGATAGAAAATGCAGAGCGATTCGGTCTCGCACAGCTTCATCAGTTAAGAGGCCGGGTGGGGCGCGGCAGGTATCAATCCTACTGCATATTAGTAAATGGTTCGGATCAGGACGGCACAAAGGAACGGCTGGATATTTTAAACCGGTCCAATGACGGTTTTTTTATTGCTTCCGAAGATTTAAAGTTAAGGGGACCTGGTGATATATTTGGAATCCGTCAAAGCGGTGAGATGGAATTTAAATTAGGCGATATTTTTACCGATGCCAATTTATTAAAGACGGTATCAGAGGAAGTAAAACACATTTTTTCAGAAGATCCTGATCTGGAAAAAGAGGAGAATACAGAACTGAGCAGAAAGCTTAGTGAATATCTGGAAAAAAGTTACGACAGGCTGAATTTGTAATTAATGGAGTTAATTATTAATCAGGAGGTGCAGTATGAACAGAGTAGTGTTAAAGTCAGATGCTAAAAATGCCATGAAACAGGCATTAATAAGCCCATATCTGGTTACTGTAATTATGGGTATCATTCTTACGGTATTATCAGTGATTCAGATGTTTCTGGATAAATGGCAGAAAATACTGGAAAGCAGTCATGCAGGAGCCGATCAGTGGCGGTCTTATATCCTATTTAGTATTGTTTTCTTTATCGTATATTTAATTATTGATACGCTGTTGGAATTCGGATATAAGTCTTACTGCTTAAAAGTGTCAAAACGTGACGAATCCATGTCTTATGGTGATTTGTTTTCCAGCGCTAACTATTTTTTAAAAGCATTTGGTCTTTATTTTATGATTGGACTGTTTGTAACTCTTTGGTCTATATTGCTTATCATTCCAGGTATTATAGCTGCACTAAGGTATTCTCAGGCAATCTTTATTATGGTTGAAAATCCGGAAAAAGGTATTTTCCAGTGTATTGAAGAGAGCAAAGATATGATGGACGGGCGATTATGGGAATATTTTGTATTGGAATTGTCCTTTATCCTGTGGCATCTACTGGCGCTTGTCACCTGCACTCTTGCTTATATTTATGTATATCCCTATATGACTGTAACCCTGGCTAATTACTATAATGAAATAAAAGAATAAGAACAGATACAGAGAGAAAAACCATTGAATTCATCCGGTCTTTCTGATAAAATAATTTTTGTGTGTACAGAACCAGATTAGTGGAGGATTGCGGAAGATGAATTGTATTATAATAGGAATTGCCGGAGGTACCGGTTCAGGAAAGTCAACATTTACCAACCGGTTGAAAGATGCATTTTGTGATAATATAGCAGTTCTTTACCATGATAATTATTATAAGCGGCAGGATGGGGTTCCTTTTGAAGAAAGAAAAAAGATGAATTACGATCATCCGGAAGCATTTGAGACAGAACTTTTGCTCAATCAGCTGGCTGCACTGCGAAACGGAGAGGCAGTGGAGTGTCCGATTTATGATTATTCCAAACACAATCGTTCTGACAAGTTCGTTAAAGTAGAGCCTAAAAAGGTTATACTAGTCGAAGGAATATTAGTTTTTGCCGATGAGCGTTTAAGAGATATGTTTGATATTAAGATTTTTGTTGAGGCGGATGCAGACGAGAGGATTCTGCGCCGGGTAATCCGTGACGTAAAAGACCGGGGCAGAGATATTGAAGGAGTTGTGGAACAGTATTTAACCACAGTAAAGCCCATGCATTATCTTTATGTTGAACCAACAAAGCCTCTGGCTGACGTAATTATTAACAGCGGCATGAATGAGGTGGCCTTTCAGCTGGTCAAAACCAATATTGAAAAGATACTAAACGAGGGCTGATTTGCTTTGCAGCATCACATTTAACATAAAGCGGTTCATTTTTTTCCTGAAAATAACATTTTACGAAAAACCTTCTAGTGTATTTCACCTTATTAAAGCCATAATAGGAGTGTAGCACAAAACACACCATGAAAAAAGATTTACGAACATGGTGAATAGATGAAAAGGAGGCATTTTATTATGTCAGGAAAATCTAACACTACAAATGTACCAGAAGCAAAAGAAGCAATGGATCGTTTCAAAATGGAAGTAGCAAACGAATTAGGTGTACCGTTAACAAATGGATACAACGGTAACTTAACTTCCGCACAGAATGGTTCCGTAGGCGGATATATGGTTAAGAAAATGATCGAAGCCTATGAAAGACAGATTGCAGGCAAATAATCTGTAACAATTCAAAAGGAGCTACAGCCAGTAATCATTCATTTGATTACAAAGGGGCTGCAGCTCCTTTCTTTTTTTTGTTGTATAATTTCCGTATTCATACTATAATAGTTTGGAAAAATAATGTGAGGAACTTAGTATAATGAGAGTAATCGCTGGAAAAGCCAGAAGGCTTATTTTAAAGACCATAGAAGGTCTGGATACAAGACCGACAACCGACCGGATAAAAGAAACACTTTTTAATATGATACATGACAGTATTTACGACTGCTGTTTTCTGGATTTATTCTCTGGAAGCGGAGCAATTGGAATAGAAGCTTTAAGCAGGGGAGCAAAGCTGGCAGTTTTTGTGGAACAAAACCCAAAAGCGGCAGAATGCATCCGGGAAAATTTAAAAACTACCCGGCTGGAAACCGATGCCGTTGTAATGAACTGCGATGTACTGACTGCAATGAAGCGGCTGGAAGGCAAAGACTATCAGTTTGATGTAGTATTTATGGATCCCCCATACCGTATGGAATGGGAGAAAAAAGTACTGGAATATTTTACTGATTCCTTTCTGATTGGAGAAGAAACCACCATCATAATTGAAGCGTCCCTGGATACCGATTTTGATTATCTTAATTCTATGGGCTATGAGATTATGAAGGAGAAAAATTATAAAACAAATAAGCATGTGTTTGTTAAAAGAACAGGAAAAGAATAAATAAAAGGAAGTAACAATATGAAAAAAGCAGTTTATCCGGGAAGCTTTGATCCGGTGACGTTTGGCCATCTTGATATCATTGAGCGCTCGGCAAGAATGTGTGACCATTTAATTATCGGGGTTTTAAATAATTATTCAAAAACTCCGTTGTTTTCTGTAGAAGAACGTGTTAATATGTTAAAGAGCCTGACTAGTAATTTTGCTAATGTTGAAGTAAAATCCTTTGGCGGGCTGATGATAGATTTTGTACGAGCCAATCAGGCGGATGCGGTAGTCCGCGGACTTCGTGCTGTAACAGATTTTGAATACGAATTGCAGATTGCACAGACAAACCGGGTGATTGCACCAGAGGTGGATACTGTGTTTTTGACAACGAATTTAAAGTATTCCTATCTTAGTTCCAGCATTGTGAAGGAGATTGCCTCTTATGGCGGTGAGATAAACGCGTTTGTGCCGGAAGAGATTGCAGAACGTGTAAGGAAAAAAATAGAAGATAGAACGAAATAAAGCAAGGAGTGTCCGTATTATGATGAGCAGAATTGAACAGTTAATCGGTGAAATCGAAGAATATATTGACAGTTGCAAGTACCAGCCCCTTTCTAACAGCAAGATTGTGGTAAACAAAGATGAACTGGAAGAGCTGCTGGTGGAACTTCGCCTTCGAATTCCGGATGAGATCAAGCAGTACCAGAAGATTATCAGCAACAGGGATGCCATCATGGGCGAAGCACGTCAGCAGGCAGATTCCATTTTAGCCCAGGCCAATGCCCAGACCAATGAACTGGTAAATGAACACGAGATTATGCAAAAAGCCTATGCTCAGGCCAATGAGATCATTGAACAGGCTCAGGTTCAGGCACAGCAGATCGTTGAACAGGCTGTTTCCGATGCAAACGGCATTCGTCAAAGCTCTGTTCAATATACAGATGATATGTTAAAGAGTCTGCAGACGATCATCAGTCACTCCATGGAGGGCGCACAGGGGCGTTTTGACGCTTTTATGACTTCCATGCAGTCAAGCTACGATATTGTTTCTTCTAACCGTCAGGAACTGACAGGAGCTGTTATGCAGACGGCAGAAGAAGTGGAAAACGGGTCAGCAGAATAAACAGTAGAATTGTCAGGAGAGTATGTATTGCTTTCCATGCTACATAGTGCCGGATGGATAATCCGGCATTTTTTATGACACTCTTTGTCTGAAATACACCGGATAAACCTCCGAAGGCAGTAGCCCCGCTGATCCATAAACCGCCCATAGTACCAGAGAATACATGGGAAACGGCCTGGATTCCTGTGGTGATTTCCACAAAACCAAGTAGAACTGCTTTATATTCGGGACAAAGAACAGGAAGCTTTGTAATATAGAAAGCCAGGATGGAAAAAAGCATAATATATCCGCCGATTTTTACCATTACCTCGCAGGAACTCATAAGGCTTTCATCAAAGGATTTTACAGATTCTTTTGAAACCGGCATGGAGCGGAACGGGCGATCCACCTTGTAACAGAACCGGGCTGCCAGTGCTACCGGTATGACCGGGGCATAAATGCAAAGCAGAAGCATCCAGACCGGAACACTCTTTGGCAGACCAGAGGCTGCATATCCCAAAAGAAACATGGGACTGGGGTGGTTGCAGATTGCTAATAAGTATTTTCCTTCCTTTTGTGTAATCCGGTTGGAATCCATAAATTCACTGCAGGTTTTAGCACCCATGGGATATCCGCAGAGCAGTCCGGAGACAAAAGTGTAGCACCCGGCATCAGACAGGCAAAAAAAACGTTGCAGAAGCTGTCTGACCGGAAAAATCAGAATATGTATGGCATTTAGGGAAACAATTACATTGGAACAGACCATAAACGGCAGGAGTGTGGGCACTACCACGCTGCCCCAGAGAATCAGTCCGCTTTTAGCTCCTTCAAATGCGGTATCATGAAAAAGAAGCAGCGCAAAGAGTGCGGCTACAGAAAGAAAACGGAAAAAGGATTTTTTCATACGCACCTGAATAGATTGTTTTATACAATTATATTGAGAAGGCAAGATTGATATGATGGTGATTGTTTTTTTAATCCTGATCCTTTCTGTATTTCATGTGACCATGATTGATTATCTGTATAATAATCCGACGTTTTATCAGCTGAATGCCTATACCTGGGAAAGTGATGATTTCAGAAGTATGCAGCTTGGAAATATCGTTGCTGACTTAAAAGACATTGACTACGATACCCTGACTTCCCTGATGGTAGAGCATCAGTATGATTTAACAAAAGTAAAGGATTTAACCGTACATACCGACAGACTTTTAAAAATAAAGCCTGCAGAGTATCGGAAATTAAAAAAGGCATATGAAATCATATTGGGTGATTTAAAGTATTTTCCTGTACCTGAAAATGCCAATCCTGATTTTCCTGATGTAAAATTTCAAAACGGCTGGATGGAAAGCCGCAGCTATGGAGGAGAGCGGGGACATGAAGGCTGTGATGTGATGGGGAACACAAAACCAAGAGGAACCTATCCCGTCATCAGTATCAGCGACGGAGTGGTGGAAAAGGTGGGCTGGCTGGAAAAAGGCGGCTGGCGGCTGGGGATACGGGCTCCGGGAGGGGCATATTTATATTATGCCCATCTCTACAGTTACAGCAAAGAGTGGAAAATAGGTGATAAGGTGATTGCAGGAGAGTTGCTGGGATTTATGGGTGATACCGGATACAGTAAAGTAGAAGGTACTACCGGCAATTTTGATGTACACCTTCATCTGGGAATCTATATCCGGACGGACAACAACGAGGAGATGAGTGTTAACCCATACTGGGTATTAAAATATCTGGAGAAATACCGGTTGAAATATTCATATTAGTATATTAATATTGCTTACATAGAGATGAAATGGGAGTAAAAAAGTGAAAGAAATCAAGATTTCGGAAGAATTTTTAAACAGAATGAGGGACTTGCTGGGAGAAGAGGACTACAAGGCCTATCTAAAAAGCTTTGAGGAAGAACGGCTGTACGGACTGCGTGTCAATACATGGAAGATTTCCCCCGAAGCGTTTGTGGAAATGACATCGTTAAAGCTTCATCCTGTTCCATGGATCAACAACGGATTTTATTATGAAGGAGAACAGCGTCCTGCAAAGGATCCTTATTATTACGCCGGACTTTATTATCTGCAGGAACCCAGCGCCATGACACCGGCACATATGCTTCCAATCGTGCCGGGAGATAAGGTACTGGATCTTTGCGCTGCTCCGGGAGGTAAAAGCACGGAACTTGGGGCAAAGTTAAAGGGAAAGGGGCTCCTGGTCTCAAATGATATCAGCAATTCCAGGGCACGGGCACTGTTAAAAAATCTGGAGCTGTGGGGAATTGAAAATATCTGTGTTACCAGCGAGGAACCTCAAAAGTTAAAAACCACATTTACTGGTTTCTTTGATAAAATTCTTGTGGATGCGCCCTGTTCCGGAGAAGGGATGTTTCGAAAAGACGCAGACATGGTAAAAAGCTATGAAGAGCATGGGCCGGAATACTACTGCGCAATTCAAAAAGAAATCGTTGGACATGCAGTGGATATGCTGGCTCCCGGCGGACTTATGATGTATTCCACCTGTACCTTCTCAGTTTGTGAAAACGAAGATATCATACGTCTGATCCTTAAAAACCATACTGATATGGAACTGGTAAAGCTGCCGATGTTTGAAGGAGCATCCGACGGAATTGGTCTGTCAGGCTGCCTGCGTCTGTTTCCTCATAAAATTAAGGGAGAGGGCCATTTTATGGCACTTCTAAGAAAAAAGGGCGGATCTGTTGAGACAGAAGAAACAAAGACTGGAAGGAAAAAGGAAAAAGAGCTTCCCAAAGAACTTTCTCAGTTTCTTTCCCTCATATCAAAACCCCTCATCAGCTCCCGCATTGAGATAAAGAATGACTGCGTGTATTATCTTCCGGAATATTTTCCGGAAAACGGAGGAAAACTTCGTTATCTGCGAACAGGCCTTTGCCTTGGCGAGATGAAAAAAGAACGGTTTGAACCTTCTCAGGCGCTGGCACAGTCTTTAAAAATGGAAGAATTTAAACAAACTCTTTCATTCCAGAAAGAAGATGAGAGAGTGATCCGGTATTTAAAAGGAGAAACTGTTTTTTTAACAGAAACGGAAGAACGAATAAAGGGCTGGTGCTTAATCTGTGTAGACGGATTCCCGCTGGGATTTGCAAAAGGCAATGGCGATACCCTTAAAAATAAATACTATCCAGGATGGCGGTGGCAGTGATGAAAGAAATTCGATTAGATAAATATTTAACTGAAATGGGAGAAGGAACAAGAAGTCAGATCAAAGAGATGGCAAGAAAAGGCAGAATTACCGTTGACGGAATTCCAGAGAAAAAATCAGAGCGTAAAATTATACCCGACCAGAATGTCATTGCTGTTGACGGAAGAACCATCTCCTATGCAGAAGTAGAATATTATATGCTGTGCAAGCCCCAGGGGGTTGTATCAGCGACGGAAGATAAACGGTACCAGACAGTGATTGACTTAATTACCGATCGAAAGCGGGGAGATTTATTCCCGGTAGGAAGACTGGATATTGATACCGAGGGTCTGCTTCTTATTACCAATGACGGAGATCTGGCTCATCAGCTTTTATCTCCAAAAAAACATGTGGATAAGGTGTACTATGCAAAAATAGACGGAGAGATTCCTGCTGATGCGGCGAAGCGCATGGAGGAGGGAGTGGAACTGGAAGATGGGACTTTAACCATGCCTGCCACTCTTGAAATTCTGGAATACGGAAATCCA
This sequence comes from Hungatella sp., assembly GCA_009712635.1. Taxonomy (GTDB): domain Bacteria; phylum Bacillota; class Clostridia; order Lachnospirales; family Lachnospiraceae; genus Lacrimispora. The sequence continues at coordinate 290,481 of WASS01000020.1, forward strand.
TCCACCATTCTTCTTACCATCAGGGAAGGAAAATTTCATCAGGTAAAACGAATGTTTGAAGCGCTGGGGTGCAGTGTGGTATACTTAAAGAGACTCTCTATGGGAAGTTTAAAGCTGGATGAGAATTTACAGCCGGGAGATTACCGCCCCCTTACAATAGAAGAGATTGAATTATTAAAGCGCCATGGAAAGGAAGAAAAAACAAAAGATGTTAAATGAGAAAAAAGCCGTGATTTTTGATCTGGATGGAACCCTGGTGGATTCCATGTGGATGTGGAAATCCATTGATATAGAATTTTTAGGAAGCAGGGGAATTCCCTGTCCGGAAGATTTAGAAAAAGAGATTGAAGGAATGAGCTTTACGGAAACTGCCTTTTATTTTAAAGAGCGTTTTAAGCTTACAGAGTCTCTGGAAGACATCAAGGGGATCTGGACAGATATGTCTCTGGATAAATATAAGAATGAAGTCCCCTTAAAAGCGGGAGCAGGTGAATTTCTGGCTTATCTGGCATCTCAGGGTCTTTCTATGGGAATTGCCACCAGCAACGGCAGAGAGATGGTGGATGCGGTGATTGATTCCTTAAAAATCGGGAAGTATTTTAATGTAGTAGCGACTTCCTGTGAGGTTGCGGCTGGAAAGCCTGCACCGGATATTTATTTAAAGGTGGCAAAGGAGCTTAACGTCATACCGTCACAGTGTCTGGTGTTTGAGGATGTTCCGGCAGGAATACTGGCAGGGAAACGTGCCGGAATGACAGTCTGTGCTATAGATGACGGATTTTCCAAAGCAATGGAAGCAGAAAAACGGGAACTTGCCGATTATTTTATTTACGATTATTACCAGCTGTTAGAAAGAAATGGAGTTCAATCATGATGCACGACTATCTACCGATCACCAGGGCGGACATGAATATCCGGGGGTGGAAACAATGTGACTTTGTCTATGTAACAGGGGATGCCTATGTAGACCATCCGTCCTTTGGACACGCCATTATCAGCCGTCTGTTAGAGGCACATGGATATAAGGTGGGAATCATCGCGCAGCCTGACTGGAAAGATCCATCAAGCATTTCTGTTCTTGGTGAGCCAAGGCTTGGCTTTCTGGTTTCCGGCGGAAATATGGATTCTATGGTGAATCATTATTCTGTTTCCAAGAAAAAACGTCAGCAGGATTCCTACACTCCCGGAGGAGTCATGGGAAAGCGTCCGGACTATGCCACTACGGTTTACTGCAATCTCATTCGCTCTGTTTATAAAAAAGCACCTGTTATAATCGGAGGAATTGAAGCCAGTCTAAGGCGTCTTGCTCATTACGATTACTGGTCAGACCGCCTGAAACACTCCATTTTGATTGATTCTCAGGCAGATTTAATCTCCTATGGTATGGGGGAGAAATCCATTGTAGAAATCGCAGATGCTTTAAACAGCGGCATTGACATACGGGATATTACCTTTGTAGAGGGAACGGTTTACAAAACTGACAGCCTCGAATCAGTATATGATGCGCTTGTTCTTCCCTCATATGACAGCATGAAAACAGATAAGCTGGAGTATGCAAAGAGCTATTATATTCAGTATGGTAATACAGATCCTTTTATTGGAAAGCGACTTGTGGAACCCTACAAGGACAATTTATACGTGGTTCAGAATCCACCGGCAAAACCGCTGTCAACAGAGGAGATGGACCGGGTTTATTCTCTGCCTTATATGAGAAATTACCATCCTTCCTATGAAGAACTGGGCGGAGTACCGGCGATCAGAGAAATTAAGTTCAGTCTTATCAGCAACCGGGGCTGTTTCGGAGCATGCAGCTTCTGTGCCCTGACTTTCCATCAGGGACGGATTATACAGGCCAGAAGTCATGATTCCCTGATTGAGGAAGCGAAATGGCTGACCAATGAACCTGATTTTAAAGGTTATATCCATGATGTGGGCGGTCCCACTGCGGATTTCCGTTATCCAGCCTGTGAAAAGCAGATCGGGAAAGGAGCCTGTCCCAATAAGCAGTGTCTGTTCCCGGAACCCTGTAAGAATTTAAGGGCAGACCATTCCGATTATATTGAGCTTTTGAGAAAGTTAAGAAATTTACCCAGGGTAAAGAAAGTATTTATCCGTTCAGGAATCCGTTTTGATTACGTGCTTGCAGATCCGGGCAAGAAATTCTTGAAAGAGCTTTGTGAATATCATGTCAGCGGTCAGTTAAAGGTAGCACCGGAGCATGTAGCGGACAATGTTCTCAGCAAAATGGGAAAACCAAGAAATGATGTATATCGTAAGTTCGTAAAGGAATATAACGATATGAACGGACGTCTTGGTTTAAAACAGTATCTGGTTCCCTATTTAATGTCCTCCCATCCGGGATCGGGATTAAAGGAAGCCATTGAGCTTGCGGAGTATCTCAGGGATCTTGGATACATGCCGGAACAGGTTCAGGATTTTTATCCTACGCCTTCTACCATTTCCACCTGTATGTATTACACTGGCTATGATCCCAGAACCATGGAACCGGTTTATGTTCCCACCAATCCCCATGAAAAAGCAATGCAGAGGGCATTAATCCAATACCGGAATCCAAAAAACTATGAGCTGGTGGAAGAGGCATTAACGAAAGCTGGCAGAACTGATTTAATTGGTTTTGATAAGAAATGCCTGATTCGCCCCAAATCTGGTTTTAAACCTGGTTTTTCCCAGGGTAAAACGGGAAAAGATAATGGAAATGGAAAACGAACGGAAGGCCCGGTGGGAGGTCAGAGGGACCGAAAGAAAAAGACCATTCGCAATGTTCATAAGAAATCAACTAAAAAATAATAACAATGTCTGATTGAAAGAAGGGATCATGATGAAGGTAGCTATCGTAACAGGAGCGTCTTCCGGTATGGGAAGAGAGTTTATCATGCAGATTGCCGACCGCTTTGGCGGCATCGGAGAGATCTGGGCAATCGCCAGAAGGCAGGAGCGGATTGAAGAATTATCTCCTCTTGTGCCGGTGAAGGTAAGATCATTTGCCATTGATTTAACAGATGACAGCAGACTAGAGTGTCTGCAGGATGTTTTATTTGAAGAAAAACCAGAGGTAAAGTGGCTGATCAATGCTGCCGGTTATGGAAAGATCGGGGCTGCAGGTTCCATTAATTTAAATGATGAACTGGGAATGGTGGATTTAAACTGCAGAGCGCTTTGTGCAGTGACCCATATGGTACTTCCCTATATGTCAGAAAACAGCAGAATCATACAGTTTGCATCTGCGGCTGCATTTCTGCCCCAGCCTGGATTTGCCATTTACGCAGCAACGAAAGCCTTTGTTTTAAGCTACAGCAGAGCCTTAAATGAGGAATTAAAGCCAAGGAAAATTCTTGTAACAGCCGTGTGCCCAGGTCCTGTCAGAACGGAATTTTTCGATGTTGCCGAGGCGACTGGCAGAATTCCTTTCTATAAAAAGATCGTAATGGCTGATCCTAAAAAGGTAGTGCGGCTGGCCTTACGTGACAGTATGATGGGAAGGCCGGTTTCTGTTTACGGAACGACCATGAAGTTTTTCCGGCTTTTGTGTAAGACAGTTCCCCATTCCATCATACTCCGTTTCATGAAAGGATTTATGCGGGTAGTGGACAACCGAAGATAAAGAAAGAGGGTTACGAAAGTGAAACGATGCTTAAAAGGGCAGTCAGGTTACCGGGATTACCACAAAAAGAAAGAACTGTTAAAGGTATTGATCGGAGCAGTTCTCATCATCATTCAGTTAATATTCAGAGAATTTGCTGGCAGTACTGCTTTAAAGAATACGTTAACTGTGATGGCAATCCTTTCCGTCCTGCCAGTGGCTAATATAGCAGCACCTCTGCTTGCCTCTTTCAAGTACCGGTCTTTATCCCCAATGCTTGAAAAAAAGGCTTCTGCCTATGAAGAGAAAGGAGTCCTTTTGTATGATCTTATTATTTCATCGAAGGAACAGCTCCTGCCAATGGACGTGATACTGGTTATGCCTGGGGAAGTCTACGCTTACTGCACTGCTAATAAGGCGGATTCGGGCAAAGCGGAACAATATATAAAACAGATGCTGAACCAGCATAAGCTGGATTATAATGTAAAAGTGATTTTTGATGAAAATTCCTTTTTTAAGCGTTTAAGCAGTCTGAAATCAAAAGATAAAAATGAAGAAAACGACAGATCTGATCAGGCAGTTACCCTGTTAAAGAGTCTGTCCATGTAAAATTCAGTAAAAGAGGGAACCATTATGCAGTCTGTGATTGTATCAACGAATGAAGCAGGGCAGCGGCTTGATAAGCTGCTGTCCAAATATTTAAATCTTGCAGGGAAAAGCTTCCTTTATAAGATGATGCGGAAAAAGAACATCACTTTAAATGGGAAAAAATGCGACGGTTCTGAAAAGCTCTCCCAGGGAGATGAGATCAAACTGTTTCTTTCCGATGAGACCATTGAAAAATTTTCCCAGGTTAAGGTTCCCAAGGTAAGTAAGATTAAATTAAGTATCATATATGAAGATGAAAATATTATTCTGATTAATAAGCCTGCTGGGATGCTGTCGCAAAAAGCAAAGGATTCTGATGAATCTCTTGTGGAATATCTGATTGATTATCTGCTTTCAAAAGGCGAGTTATCCACAGAACAGTTAAAAAGCTTCCGTCCTTCTGTATGCAACCGGCTGGACCGGAATACCAGCGGTCTTGTAGTGGGAGGAAAATCCCTGGCCGGTCTCCAGATCATGTCAGAGGTATTTAAGGACAGATCCATTCACAAGTATTACCAGTGTGTGGTGAAAGGACATGTGACTGGGAGACAGATGATTACCGGTTTTCTTTCAAAGGATGAAAAGACCAATCAGGTCACTGTCCGTACCAGTGAATTTAAAGACAGCGTGCCAATCTCCACAGAATATGTGCCATTAGATTATTACGGCGACTACACGCTGTTAAGGGTGACGCTGATTACTGGGCGTACCCATCAGATCCGTGCTCATTTGGCTTCCATTGGGCATCCGATCGTAGGAGATTATAAATACGGAGATAAAAGGGTAAATGAAGAGGCGAAGAGGCTTTACAACGTGCAGTCACAGCTTCTCCATTCCTATCAGCTGGTATTGCCCCAGCTTCCGCAGCCCCTTTCTTATCTGTCAGGGAAGGAATTTACTGCACCCCTTCCTCCTGTTTATTCTGCCATATGCAGAGAATGGAGGCAGGAATAAAGATGGGTACCTGGAAAACAAGAGGGTTAAGAGGTTCCACGTTAGAGGAACTGATTAACCGGAGCAATGACAGTTATCGGGAGAAAGGACTGGCTCTGATTCAGAAAATCCCCACTCCCATTACACCTATTTCCATAGATAAAGAAAGCAGACATATTACCCTGGCCTATTTTGACCAGAAAAGTACGGTGGATTATATTGGTGCAGTTCAGGGTATTCCTGTCTGCTTTGATGCAAAGGAATGTGCATCTGAAACATTTCCGCTCCAGAATATTCACCCGCACCAGGTTACTTTTATGGAGGAATTTGAAAAGCAGGGCGGAATCGCATTTATTATCGTATCCTATACTCATAAAAATGAAGTTTATTACCTTCCCTTTGACCAGATTCAGTGTTATTTTCAAAGAATGGAAGCAGGGGGAAGAAAAAGTTTTACCTATGAGGAACTGGATAAGACCTGGAAAATATCCAGCTGCAGGGATATTCTGATTCATTATCTGGAACTGATTCAAAAAGATTTGGACAGAAGAGATTGACAAGAATAAAGTTCTCGCCTATAATAAACTACACGTTATTAAATTATCACTTTACTATATGAAAGTAGATTAAAATTGATTTACATGAAATTTAATTTCTTGAACGGTTGGAGGTTGTTATGGCTAATAAACTGTTACATACACCGGATGGTGTCCGGGATATTTATGGAATAGAGTGTACGAGAAAAGCAGTCATTCAGGAAAAGATGCTGAAAGAGTTTCACCTCTGCGGTTATCAGGATATAGAAACTCCTACCTTTGAATTTTTTGATATCTTTAATGAGTCAAGAGGAAGCGTAAAGGCAAAGGAAATGTTCAAGTTTTTTGACCGGGATAACCACACTCTGGTACTTCGGCCCGATGAAACGCCAGCCATCGCCAGATGTGCAGCCAAGTATTTTCTGGATGAGGATATGCCAATCAGGCTTTGTTATGTGGAACGAACCTTTATCAACAATTCCAGCTATCAGGGAAGACTGAAAGAAGCCAGCCAGACAGGGGTTGAGTTAATTGGTGATGATTCAGCGGATGCAGATGGAGAAATCCTGGCAATGGTAATTCAGGCACTGAAATCAACCGGACTGACTGAATTTCAGGTGGAGCTGGGAGAGGTGGATTTCTTTAAAGGGCTGTTGGAAGAAGCAGGTATGGATGAGGAGATGGAAGAAACTCTTCGGGAATTAATTGAAAATAAGAATTATTTTGGTGTGGAAGAATTAGTCATGACCCAGCCTATTTCTCAGGAGTTAAAACAGGTGTTTTTAAAACTTCCAGAGCTCTTTGGTTCTTTGGAACAGATACAGGCTGCCAGGGAGCTGACTTCCAATGAGCGGGCGTTAAGGGCCATCAGCCGTCTGGAAGAAGTGAACCGGATTCTGGAGCATTACGGGCTTTCGGACTACGTTTCCTATGATCTTGGAATGCTTAGCCAGTATCAGTACTATACCGGAATTATTTTTAAGGCTTATACCTATGGTACAGGGGATTATATTGTAAACGGAGGCCGGTATGACAGCCTTTTAAAACAGTTTGGCAAGGATTCCCCAGCCGTGGGATTTGGTATTTCTATAGATGAACTTTTGCTGGCTTTAAGCAGACAGAAGATTGAAACAGAGGTTTCCATGACAAATACAATGATTCTTTATGAGCAGGATTCAAGAGAAAATGCCATTTCTCTTGCCGGACATTTTCGCAATTTAAAGGTTCCGGTTCAGCTGCAGTGTAAGAAGCCGGAACGGTCCATAGAAGCTTATAAAGAATATGCCATGCGGCGGGACTTAAAGAATTTATTGTATCTGGATCAGGAAGGAATATCGGTAACTGTAATCAATCTTGACTTAAAGCGTATGGATGTGGTTCCGCTTTCAGAATACTTAAAATAATGGGGGTACGTATGAGATATCTGACATTTGCCCTGGCAAAAGGGCGTCTGGCCAAGCAGTCACTTGAAATGTTCGAACGGATCGGAATCACCTGCGAAGAGATGAAAGATAAGGACTCCCGTAAGCTGATCTTTACCAATGAAGAGCTAAAGATTCGTTTTTTCCTGGCAAAAGCCAGTGATGTTCCCACCTATGTGGAATATGGTGCGGCGGACATCGGCATCGTCGGAAAGGATACGATTTTAGAAGAGGGACGAAAGCTTTATGAGGTGATGAACCTGGGGATCGGAAACTGCCGTATGTGCGTTTGCGGCCCCCAGTCAGCCAGTGAACTTCTAAAGCACCATGAGCGAATCCGTGTAGCAACCAAATATCCGGCGATAGCCAAGGATTATTTTTACAATAAAAAGCATCAGACTGTGGAAATCATTAAGCTGAACGGTTCCATTGAGCTGGCTCCCATCGTTGGTCTTTCTGAGGTGATTGTTGACATTGTGGAAACAGGAACGACTTTAAAGGAGAACGGGCTTACGGTACTGGAAGAAATCTGCCCCCTCTCTGCCCGTATGGTGGTGAACCAGGTGAGCATGAAGCGGGAAAATGACAGGATCACAAAGCTGATCCGGGATTTGAGACTTTTGCTGCAGGAGGAAAACCAATGAAGATTGTAAAATTAGATGAGACATCCAAACAGAATATTCTTTCCGGATTGTTAAAGAGAGATCCCAACCAATACGATTCATATGCCAAAACCGTTCAGGAGATTGTAGATCGGGTAAAGGAAGAGGGAGACAAAGCAGTTTTTGCCTATACCAGAGAATTTGACAAAGCAGAAGTGAACGAGACTAATATACGCGTAACGGAAGAGGAAATTAATGAAGCGGTAAAATCCGTAGATCCCAGGCTTTTGGCAGTCATGGAAAAATCTATGAATAATATCCGGCTGTTCCACGAAAAGCAGAGACAGTACAGCTGGTTTGACAGCAAGCCGGATGGAACCATTCTCGGCCAGAAGATAACAGCTCTTGAGAGCGCAGGGGTGTATGTTCCGGGTGGGAAGGCAGCTTATCCGTCGTCTGTTCTGATGAATATTATACCGGCCATGGTGGCGGGCGTTGGACGGATTGTAATGGTAACGCCTCCCGGAAAGGATGGAAAGGTAAATCCGGTTACGCTGACGGCTGCTCATCTTGCAGGAGCGACTGAGGTGTATAAGGTGGGCGGAGCCCAGGCAATTGCTGCACTGGCTTTTGGGACGGCGTCCATTCCAAGGGTTAATAAAATCGTAGGTCCCGGTAATATATTTGTAGCACTGGCGAAAAAAGCAGTTTACGGTCATGCCAGCATAGACAGCATTGCCGGACCCAGCGAGATTTTAGTGCTTGCAGATGAAAGTGCGAATCCAAAGTTTGTGGCAGCGGATCTGTTGTCCCAGGCGGAGCATGATGAGCTGGCTTCTGCAATCCTTGTAACTACCAGCATGGAGCTGGCTGAAAAGGTATCAAAAGAAGCAAGACTGCAGGCTTCAAAGCTTTCCAGATCTGAGATTATTAATAAATCACTGGACAATTACGGCTGCATTCTTGTGGCGGATAATAGGAAGGATGCTATTTCAGCCGTCAATGAGATTGCGCCGGAGCATCTTGAGATTGTAACGAAAAATCCATTTGAAGACATGACAAGGATTCATAATGCAGGCGCCATTTTTATCGGAGAATACAGTTCAGAGCCTTTGGGAGATTATTTTGCAGGACCAAATCATGTTCTTCCGACTAATGGTACGGCGAGATTCTTCTCAGCTCTCAGCGTTGACGACTTTATCAAGAAATCAAGTATTATTTACTATTCCAAAGAGGCACTGGCAGATGTTTATAAGGAGATTGACTTCTTTGCTCAGGCAGAGCAGCTGACAGCCCATGCCAATTCGGTAAAAATACGGTTTGAAGAGGATGAAATCCAGGAATAAAGGGGAAAATATATGGGACGAAGTGCAGTGATATCTCGAATAACCAAAGAAACCGATATTCAGATGAAGTTTAATATTGACGGAAGCGGTATCGCCAATATCCATACAGGCATCGGTTTTTTTGACCACATGTTAAACAGCTTTGCACGCCATGGATTTTTTGATCTGGAGCTGACGGTTAAGGGAGATCTGGAAGTGGATACCCACCATACCATTGAAGATACAGGAATAGTCCTGGGAGCAGCCATTAAGGAAGCTCTGGGAGAGAAAAAGTCCATAAAACGTTACGGAAATATGATACTGCCCATGGATGAGACTTTAATTTTGTGCGCTGTGGATTTATCCGGCCGGCCTTATCTGGGGTATGATGTGCCTTTAACTGCGGAGCGGGTAGGAGATTTTGAAACAGAGATGGTGAAGGAGTTTTTTTATGCCGTATCCTATTCTGCAGAAATGAATCTTCATATCAGAAAGCTTTCAGGGGATAACAATCATCATATTATTGAAGGGGTATTTAAAGCATTTGCCAAGGCGCTTGATGATGCCACTTTGCCTGATCCCCGGATTACCGGAGTTTTGTCTACAAAAGGTACATTATAAGGAGAATCCATATGCAGCTTTATCCAGCAATCGATTTAAAGAACGGACAATGTGTCCGTTTAAAGCAAGGTGAATTTAAAGAGATTACCGTATATTCTGACAAACCGGAAGAGATAGCATCACTGTGGCAGGAACAGGGCGCTACCTATCTTCATCTGGTTGATTTAGACGGCGCACTGGCCGGACATTCAGTTAATGAGGAGGTAATACGCAGAATTGTGAACACGGTTTCGATCCCTGTGGAGATCGGCGGCGGGATTCGCAGCGAAGACGCCATTGCTTCCATGCTTTCCTTAGGGGTTGCCCGGGTGATTATCGGAACGAAAGCAGTAAAGCAGCCGGAGTTTATACGTGATATGATTGAAAAGTTTGGAGCTGAACGGATCGTGTTAGGGGTAGATGCCAAGGACGGAATGGTAGCGGTTGAGGGCTGGGAAACAGTAAGTGAAATCACAGCCTCAAATCTCTGCTCCCAGATGAAGGAATACGGCATCCGCCACATTGTGTATACTGACATTTCAAGGGATGGAATGCTTTCTGGACCGAACGTGGTATATACAAAGAAGCTGACGGATGAAACAGGTCTTGATGTAATCGCATCCGGCGGTATGTCTTCCATGGAAGATTTACGAAATTTATACGAGGCAGGCGTTCAGGGCGCGATTATCGGAAAAGCCCTGTATGAAAAGCGGATTGATCTTTCGGAGGCAGTTAAAACCTTTGAACTGTAAAGACCATCAAGGGAGGAAATGTGATGGAATGTAAAAAATTAATTGCAGGTTTCGGAATACGGGAAGGGAAAGCATGGAGACTTGATGATTTGTCTGTCTGTTATGAGGAACGTCCTCTTTCTCTGGCTTGCTTTTTTGGAGATAATGGCGCAGATGAACTTTTTCTTTATGACATTTCAGAAACGGAAGCAGATCATGAACGCACCATCGGTCTGATGAAAGAGATTGGAAGAGTTTCAGATATTCCTGTCCTTGCAGGCGGAAAGGTAAAACGTCTGGAAGATGTAAAAAAATATTTATATGCTGGTGCCAAAGCGGCTTTTCTTGATGTGAGTCTGGAAGAAAATGTAGATATGATGAAGGAAGCATCCGACCGTTTCGGCGACGATAAGATTTATGCATATTTACCCGATATATCCTATCTGTCTCATACGGAAGAATACGCACAGCTGGGAGCCTCTGTTATGATTTTAGGAAATGGGGCTCTTTCAGAAGAGGGGCTTGATGAAGTATCTGCACGGGAAGAGGTATTTATTATTACCGGACTTAGAGACGATTCTTTTTTCCTGGCAGATGCTTTAAAAAGAGAGAACATTGTAGGAATTATTGGCATTTCAGATGGAAAAACCGGCTGTATGGAGATAAAACAGGAATTAAAGATACAGGGTATCCCAGTGGAAACATTTGATAGTTCCATAGAATTCTCTGAATTTAAATTAAACGGAGACGGACTGATTCCTGTTATTACCCAGGATTACCGGACCGGTGAAGTTCTTATGCTGGCATATATGAATGAGGAAGCTTTTAAAACAACCTTAAAAACCGGACTGATGACTTATTACAGCAGAAGCCGTCAAAGTCTCTGGCTGAAAGGTGAAACTTCCGGTCATTATCAGTATGTAAAATCACTGTCACTTGACTGCGACAACGATACCCTTCTTGCCAAGGTAAATCAGATTGGAGCAGCCTGTCATACGGGTTCCAGAAGCTGTTTTTATCAGGAACTGGTAAAGAAAGAATACCAGGACTCCAATCCGCTAAAAGTGTTTGAGGAAGTTTTTGAAGTCATTCTTGACCGAAAGGAAAATCCCAAGGAAGGTTCTTATACCAATTACCTTTTTGATAAAGGCATTGATAAGATCTTAAAAAAGCTGGGGGAAGAAGCGACTGAGATAATTATCGCTGCGAAAAATCCTGATTCCGAAGAAGTGAAGTATGAGATTTCTGATTTTCTCTATCATATGATGGTTCTGATGGCGCAAAAGGGAGTGACCTGGGAAGATATTACCAGAGAACTGGCGAATCGTTAGTAAGGAATCACTAAGGGTAAATGGTACCGTGGCAGGCGAACCTGTTAAGGTACCATTTACCGTTTTATATAACTGGAAGTATATAATCAATAATAACCTTTTCGCCCCGGTTTAAAGGCTCACAATAACGTTCGTTTGTGTATACTTCACACCAGTAGAAATGTTCCTGATCAATTTGTTTACCGGTTTTCTCAATGGCTTCCGTGATTAGTAAATATGCGGAATCAAGTATTTCTGCGACATTGCTTCCTTCAATCTGAATGTGGGCAGTTAAACCTGCGGGAACATGTTTCACAGTCAGACCTTCTGGAATTTTGGTGTTTACATTTATAAAATCTCCAATAATGAATTCAAAATTATTCATATCTTTAAAATTATACATCATACCGATACCCGCATTGGGGTCAATATCTTCACAACAGGTTGAATCGGAAAGAGAACCCAGTTTTTCGATTGCATCCCCTTCAAAGAATTCTTTCCATACATTCCCCGCTTCAAAAAATGATGTTTCTCGACCCAGACCTACCATCAGCCGATCTTTTGTTTCCTTGTAAATAATCTTTTTCATATCTGCCATAATCCGTTTCCCTCCTATAAATCTCATTTCCAGGTAATTAATCGGAAGATAATTACTCAGTTTAGCAGTATCAGACTTGGCTTCTGATGGTGTAATTCCATGGTGCTCTTTAAATGCCCGTGAAAAAGCAGAATGGGAGTGAAAGCCATATTTAATTGCCGCATCCAAAACGGTAATATTACTGTTTTTTAAATCATATCCGGCTAATGTTAATTTGCGTTTTCTCACATAATCGGCAATGCTGATACCTGATACAAATATGAAAATGCGCTGGAACAGAGCTGCCGGACTCATGGCTATTTTGGAAATCTTGTTATAATCAATTTCAGAACCATCGGTAATGCTTTTTTCAAGATATTGTATTACATCATCAAAAGTTTTACTGCTATTCATGTTTCGTTCCTCCGTAATTCCTATCATAAAGGATAAAAGCGTGATCTGCTATGCAATGTATGTACAGATTTTGTATAATTATTATAAACGTATATAAATGTGATTACAATGAGAAATAATTTGGGTGATGAGAGTCATATATCTATTTTTTTAGTCTTAGAATTTTATAAATAGAAATAGAAAAAAATACAATGAATTCAAAATGATTCATATCTCTAAAATTCTACATTATATCAATACTTACAATTTAAAGATGTTTCTAGTTTACAAATATAACATAATTTTTCTTTCTTACTATTGAATTTGCAAATTCAAAAATAATAGAAGGAGAATTATTATGGAATTTAATTATTGGAGCAATGGAAAAAAAATAACCTTAAAAAAATCTGAATCATATCGGGCATCTAAAGAGAATGGTTATATGGAAAGTAAATACAAATCTTTAACCTCTAACCTAAAACCTAAAATGACTGATTTGAAAAATGGTATTATATTAGAGACAATTAGTCAAGTTTCAAAAATCACTTCATTTACAAGCAAAACACAGCGAGAAGAAGATGATATTCTGGTATTAGAAGCAGAAGATAAAACACCAATGATTCTTACAAATCAGTTTATTATCCAGTTTAAACCAGATGTGACAAGAGAAGAAATTAATATTATTAATGATTCTAATAATGTTAAAATTATCGAAAATATTAATTGGGAGGAGAATTCATATCTTGTTGAGACTACAGAAGGTAAAGCAGTAAGTGCATTGGAGATGGCAAATACTTATCATGAAAACGATAAGGTAATATATGCACAGCCTAATTTTGTTCGGTTGCTAAAGCCTATGGCAGCAATAAGTAATGATACATATGTAAACAAGCAGTGGGCTCTTAACAATACTGGGCAAACTGGAGGAATTCCAGGTGAAGACATCCATATTTCAAAAGCATGGGAAATTACGAAAGGAAATAAAGATATTATTATTGCTATCATTGATGAAGGTGTGGATTACAAACATGAAGATTTAAATGTATCTGATAAACTGGTAACCGGGTATGATGCCTGTTACAAGCGTAATGATCCAACTCCTAAAAGTGCTGATGCCCATGGAACTGCTTGTGCAGGCATAGCGGCTGCTAAAAGTAATAATAATAAAGGAATCGCCGGCGTGGCTCCGGAATGTAAAATAATGGGGATAAGAATTGCATATGGAGTTATGGAAGGAGGCGAAAGATTATGGGTTACTGATGATGCAAAAATTGCAGATGGAATTGTTAAATCTGTAGACAGAGGAGCGGATGTCCTTAGTAACAGCTGGGGAGGCGGAGAAGACAGCCAAACAATTACGAATGCAATAAATTATGCCAAACGAAATGGCCGGAACGGAAAAGGCTGTGTTGTTTGTTTTGCAGCTGGCAATGATGATAGCAGCGTTTCTTATCCTGGTAGATTAGATAATGTTATAACTGTTGCAGCATGTAATGAGTATGGTGAAAGAAAAAGTAAGACAAGTCGAGACGGCGAATATTTTTGGGGTAGTAATTATGGCCCAGAAGTTGATGTAGCAGCCCCGGGTGTTCATATTTTCACAACTGATATTATGAATAAGGACGGCTATAGTTCTGATAATTACGTAGAAGATTTTAACGGTACGTCTGCAGCCACCCCACATGTTGCAGGAGTTGCAGCACTTGTGCTATCCGTTGCTCCAGAACTAAAAGCAAGTGAAGTCGAAGAGATAATCCGAAATACTGCAGATGACATTGGCGCTAAAGGTTTTGATAATTATACTGGCCATGGGAGAGTAAATGCATTTAAAGCTGTTTCAAAGGCATATGAAAAGCATTTAAATAATTAGGCAGAGGCTGATGATGGTCAATCATTTTGAGGACATCAGAGCTGTAAGAGTACAGCAGATGTACTGTATGGCAATGCCAATACGTAATTTAGTCCGTAATAATATATGCCCTGAGATCTACAGATTCAGATAATATGTGAAAAGAGTCAACCTCTCATCATTATGGAAGGTTGGCTCTTTCCACTATGCAAAGTACAATTTTGGAAGCTAACGTGTATAATTTTGGCACTTGGGTTGAAATTAATGTCGTAAAATGGTAAATATTATTAGATACATACCATCTAAAAGTTATTAGTTAGGCGTGTTTTTGGTAACAGGATTATTTGTGCGGAGAGGGCGACATATCTGTGAAGAAGAGAAAGTAAATATCCCTGAATTTAGAAATGTATTGTTTCGAACCGATTTTTATAATGAACAGATGCGGTTGATGAGTGACAAGAAGCATGGGGAGTGTCTTAATTATGAGACAATTGAGACAATTATAATGTTACAAAATGCTTGACTACAACAAATTATTAAAAAGCAATACCGTAAATATGAAGATTACAAGGAGATATGTTAATGATCATAATGTTAATTTTTTATATATGCTTAATATGCTATATTATATATCTAACTATAAAAGCTGCTATAATGAGTATAAAAATTCGCAAATATAAGGGACGTACCATTGGTGAAATTATAAATGTTAGTGAATATGTAACATATTATAAATTATACAAAAAGATACTTTATTATCCAACATATCGCTATATTGTTGATGGTATTACATATGAAGAAGATTTTCCATTTTGTAAAAAGTCCCAAAAGTTAATACATATAGGTCAAGAAAAGGTGATCAGTTTTGATAAAAAAAAGCCAAAAAACTTTGTTCCTGAAGGTGAAGAATGTGTTTGGTTTAAACGGACATTTATTGGCTTTTCATGTATTTTATTCTGGTTCTTAATAGCGATTTACGCCTATTATAAAGATTATAAATAAGTAAATTTATCCTGCTTTGTTGATTACGGAAGAAGAAAAACCTGTGCATTAACAAATTTATCGGAGTGCTGTCTGGCGATCCATTTGGTCGGTGAAAAGACATGTTAAAATATGCGTGGAGAATTGAGGAGTGACGAAAATGGACTTTGATGAAAACCAAATAGGCGGATATTCAATATTAGAGATAACAGAATATCTGGAAAAAAATCAAGAAGAGTACTTAAATCGTTTCAGACAAATGGATAGAAAGAAAAAATTTAATGGAGCCGCCGCATTTTTTGGTCCATTATGGTTTGCTTATCGAATGATGTGGATAGAAGGTTTCTTATTATGGTTAATTTTTTCTGTAATCACATTATTTGCTTCGTTTATTATTTATATATTAATTTTAGCAAATATAATATATACCAAAGAATCTGCCGGGCTATTGTTATTTTTACTTTGGATAGTAGAATTTCTGATAATAGGTAAACAGGCTGATTCCATCTACTGGTGGAAGATAAAAAAGAGAATTGATGCTTCTCATTGGGAAACTGGAAAAAAAATAAGCATTTTACAGAAGTTTGCAAATTCCGTAGAATGTAAAGGTGCTTCTATATGGAGTGCAATTATTTTTTCCTTTTTAGTGCGATTTGGAGACCTTCTGGTAGGTGCAATTGCAGTGGCAATGGCTACTTTAATGTCTCAAATCTTTTAAAGGATGGTATTTCATAATTGATTACAATGAATGATGATGAAATAATATAGAAACTAACAGTATAATTAAAAATATGGTATTTAGGCTGCGTAGACATTAAAAGCGCCTTATGGTATAATAAGGAAATCCAAATGGTCCTTTCTGGTAATTTTTTCGGTTGATCTGGAGAATACTACCGGAGAATACGGAACCTTCAGGAGAACTGGATCCGGCGGGATTCATACATGCCGTTACCAGAAATATATTGAAAAAGAGGCGATTAACAATGTCAGAAGTGATCAATCATTTTTTAAAATATGTATCCTATGATACCCAGTCAAAGGATGAGGTTGAGTCTGTACCAAGTACTTCCAAGCAGCGCATACTTGCGGAAGAACTGGCAAAAGAATTGCAGGCTATGAAGGCCTCAGATGTGAGAATTGACGAGCACAGCTATGTGTATGCTACCATCCCGGCAACAATGGATAAAACAGTCCCTGTTCTGGGATTTATCGCTCACATGGATACCTCACCGGCCTACTCAGGCGCTAATGTAAAGCCACAGATCGTAAAGAATTACGATGGTAAGAATATTCTGATGAATGCGGATACAGGACTTACCATGAGCCCGGAAGATTTTCCGGATTTATTAAAATATATCGGACAGGATATAATCACTACAGATGGGACGACCCTGCTAGGAGCAGATGATAAGGCTGGTGTGGCTGAGATCATGACTATGGCGGAATACTTACTTGCCCATCCAGAGATTCCTCATGGAACCATCCGAATCGGATTTACACCAGATGAAGAAGTGGGCAGAGGAGCAGATTTCTTTGATGTAAAAGGATTTGCTGCTGATGTTGCTTATACCGTGGATGGCGGTGGGTTAGGAGAGCTGGAGTACGAAAACTTCAATGCTGCTTCTGCCAGAGTTTTAATCCATGGATCCAGCATCCATCCCGGTTCTTCCAAAGGAAGAATGAGAAATGCACTTTTAATGGGAATGGAATTTCATAATATGCTTCCGTCAGCGGAAAATCCAATGTATACCGAAGGATATGAAGGATTCTATCACTTGGATTCTATGAGCGGATCTGTGGAAGAAGCCAGATTGGATTATATTATCCGTGATCACAGCAAGAAGAAGTTTGAAGATAAGAAAGAATTTATGACCCGTGTGGCTGATTATTTAAACCACAGATACCAAAGCGGGACAGTAGAGCTGATTTTAAAAGACAGCTATTTTAACATGAAGGAAAAGATTGAGCCCCATATGTACCTGATCGACATTGCAAAAACTGCCATGGAAGATCTGGGAATTGAACCGCTGGTTACTCCGATCAGAGGAGGTACAGACGGAGCACGCTTATCCTACGAAGGACTTCCCTGTCCAAACCTTTGCACCGGTGGATACAATTATCATGGAAAATTTGAATTTGTTCCAGTTCAGTCTATGGAAAAGGTAGTAAAGCTGCTTCTTAAAATTGTTGAAAAGTTTGCTGAAAAGTAATTGATAAAAAAGTATTGATAGAAAAAGTAATTGTCAGTATCAGTAATTGTTAGAATAAAAAAAGACGTCCGGAATCGGTTTCAGGATACACTTCCCAAACCAGCTACGGACGTTTTTTGCTGTCATTATTTGTTTTCGGCTTCCTTTTCATCAAGGATTCCCATTAATGTATGCCATGGAAGCACAGCACATTTCACTCTGCCCGGCATATGAGAGATTCCTTTGAGAGCAATTGCATCCTCCAGGAATTCCAACTGCTCCTCATCTGATATTTCTCCTTTTATCATTCCGAGAAAGGTCTCAAGCAGCTTCTGGGCTTCCTCTACCGGCTTTCCAAGAATCAGATCAATCATGAGAGATGCTGAAGCCTGGGAAATGGCACAGCCTTCTCCTGTAAAGCCGGCATCTTCTATGATTCCATCATTCACCCGAAGTTCCAGAATGATGTCATCGCCACAGCTGGGATTGACTCCTTCCAGGGTGGCTGTCGCATCTGATACTTTATGACGGTTTTGATTGGAACGGCTGTTTTCCACAATAATCTGATTGTATAAAGCGTTAAGCTCCATAACCCATCCACCTCCTTACCTGTCCTAAGCTATTTAGAAATACCGAAATATCTTCTTCTGTATTGTAGATGGCAATGCTTGCCCGGACACAGGATCCAATTCCCATGTATTCCATTAATGGCTGTGCACAGTGATGGCCGGCACGGACTGCAATTCCTTCTGAATCCAGAATTGTTGCTGTATCGTGGGGATGAACTCCATCTACATTAAAGGAGATAACCCCATGCCGGTCACGGCTGTCTGTACTGCCGTATACGGTAATATAGGGCAGGGCATTAAGACCTTTCAGGGCTTGATCCATCAGCGCGTGTTCATGGGTACGAATTGTTTCCCAGCCTATGGAATTTATATATTCTATGGCTGCCGCAAGACCTGCTTCTCCACCTACATTCCTGGTTCCTGCCTCGAAACGGCGGGGGACTTCTGCATAGGTAGATGTCTGTTCATGGACGTTTGCAATCATATCACCTCCGCTTAAAAACGGAGGCATTTTCTCAAGCAGTTCTTTTTTGCCGTATAAAACACCGATGCCCATGGGAGCGTACATCTTATGACCGGAAAATGCTGCAAAATCCACGCCCAGCTCTTTTATATCAACCGGCATATGGGATACACTCTGGGCGCAGTCTAAAACCACTGCTGCACCATGTAATCGAGCGCGTTCCACAATGGATTTTACCGGTGCTTCTGTACCGAGTACATTTGATACGTGAGCAATGGCAATCAACCTTGTGCGTGAGTTTATTTTCCAATCCAGTTCTTCCTCTGCAATCCGCCCGTCTGGCCCTGGATATAGATAAACAAGCCTGGAACCGGTCTGCTTTGCAACTCTCTGCCAGGGTACCAGGTTGCTGTGATGTTCCGCCACGGAGATAAGAATTTCATCCCCCTTTTTTAAGAACTCCATACCATAGCTGTAAGCGACCAGATTAAGAGCTTCGGTGGCATTCTGGGTAAAAATAATTTCCTCCGGGTCGGCGTTTACAAAGCGAGCTGCGGTCAGTCTGGCGTTTTCATGAATATCTGTGGAGCGGACACCCAGAGTGTAAACGCCCCTGTGTGGATTGGCATTATCCATGCGGTAATAATCATCCACTGCTTTTAAAACGGACAGAGGCTTGAAGGAAGTTGCTGCATTATCTAAGTATATCAGTCTCTTTTCATTTTCCGGAACGGAAAGTATGGGGAACTGATCACGAACTGATTTCATGTTCATCAAGCCTCCTTTCAATGATAGTCAGAATCTCCTGGCGCAGATCGTCCTGAGTGATTTTGTTAAGCACCGGCATAAAACGGGCTTCTACCAGCAGACGCTTTGCCTCCATCAGGCTAAGTCCTCTGGAACAGAGATAGTAGAGCTGTTTTTCATCAAACCGGCCCAGAGTGGCTGCATGCTGTCCTTCCACCGCCTCTTCTCCGCAAAGGATTAAGGGAACCGTCCTGTTTCTGGCACTGGGGCTTAACAGAAGTACGGTTTCATTTTCATGTCCGATAGAATGTGCAGATCCTGCTTTAAAGTCAATGGTTCCTCTTAAAATCTTGCTGCTATGACCTGAGAGAACTCCGGCGGTATGCATTTCACTAACTGTTTCCCTGCCAATATGGCTGGCAATGTCATTAAAGTCAAAAATCTGATCTTCATCAGTAAAGTATGCAGTGTCCTGCTGGTAGCCTCCTCCCTGACCTTCCAGATGAGCCATTGATCCGCAGGCTGCTGTCTTTCCGCCAAATACGGCACGGATCAGTTCTATTTTTGCGCCTTTTCCAATGCGTGCGCCAACGGCATCAAAGCTCTGGCTGTTCTTTCCCAGCAACTGAATGGAAATAAGGCGGACAAAGGAATCTGTCTGGGCATCTATCTGAGTTAAATTTTCAATAACTCCGTCTTTTGCATCCCCGCGATTAATCTGAACCACTGTAAGGTTACTTCCCGGATTTGCTTTTATGGCAAAATGAGTTCTGATAACTGGCTGGGTAAGATCCAGATTCTGTGTGATGATAACAGGTTCACTGGCAATGCCATTCCCCAAGAGGTAACAGGTTTTATCTGCCCCATTTCTGATAGATTCATCCAGCCATTCCCCCATACCACTTTTAATATCAGCAACCTCCGCCGGGAGATGGTCCATCAGAGTGATTCCATGAGGAAGAATGCCGTCATAAGGAAGGTGTCTTCCTTGTAAATATTCTCTGTCAGGAGGCAGTGCTTTTTGATCCAGCCAGTTTACTCCGGTCCGGTTCCAGGTAGGAACGGGGAGCCGATTAATTTGTGTATTCATAGTTCTGTTCCTCCTTTCAGCCAATGCTTCCTTTCATTTCAAGATGAATTAGATTGTTCATTTCAACCGCATATTCTAGCGGCAGTTCTTTTGCAATGGGTTCTGCAAAACCGCCTACGATTAAGGCTCTTGCATCATCCTCGGACAGACCGCGGCTCATCAGATAGAAGATTGCAGATTCACTGATTCTTCCGATTTTTGCCTCATGACCGATATCTGCCTGATTGCAGGAGATATCCATAACCGGTATGGTATCGGAACGGGAAATGCTGTCAAGCATCAGTGATTCACAGGAAACCGCTGATTTGCTTCCTTCTGCTTTTTCCGTTACAGTTACTACGCTTCGGAATGTGGAATTGCCTCCATCCCGGGATATGGATTTGGTTGAGATGTGGGAGGTGGTATCCGGCGCAGCATGGAGAACCTTCGCACCAGTATCCAGGTTCTGGCCTTCTCCCGCAAATGTGATGCCTGTAAACTCCATACGTGCCTTTTTCCCTTTTAAAATACTCATGGGGTATAGGTAGGAGATATGGGAGCCAAAGGATCCTGAAATCCACTCCACAGTCCCGCCTTCCTCCACTGAGGCGCGTTTGGTGTTTAAATTGTACATATTCTTGGACCAGTTCTCGATGGTGGAGTAGCGGAGTCTTGCATTTTTACCAACATACAGCTCCACACAGCCTGCATGCAGATTGGCAACGTAGTATCTGGGAGCCGAACAGCCTTCTATGAAATGAAGATAGGCTCCTTCCTCTACAATAATAAGCGTATGCTCAAACTGACCCGCACCCGGCGCATTAAGCCTGAAATAGGACTGAAGCGGGATTTCAACCGAAACTCCTGCGGGGACATAAACAAAAGAACCTCCGGACCAGACCGCTCCGTGAAGAGCCGCAAACTTGTGGTCAGACGGAGGTACCAGTTTCATAAAATGCTTTCGTATCATATCACTGTAAGGGCCGGTAAGAGCGCTCTCAATATCGGTATAGACCACGCCTTGGGAAGCTACCTCTGCACGGACATTGTGGTAAACCACTTCGGAGTCGTACTGTGCCCCCACGCCTGCCAGAGATTTCCGCTCTGCTTTTGGAATTCCAAGACGTTCAAAGGTCTCCTTGATATCGTCGGGGACATCGGACCACTTAGCTTTCATGGTTGATTTGGGACGGACATAAGTGACAATCTGATCCATATTCAGTTCGTCAAGAGATGGCCCCCAGGTTGGAAGCGGTATTTCATTATATAATTTTAATGATTTTAGGCGGAACAGACGCATCCATTCCGGTTCATTTTTTTCCTTTGAGATCTGGTTTACAATCTCCGGGGTAATACCGGAGTCCATAAGGTAAGCTGGATCCAGCCTGTCTTTCACATCGTAAATGGTCCGGTCAGCCTGGTCGACTCTTGTTTTTTCCTCCTTAAAGTCCTTCATGGAGTCCAACCCCCTTTCCCAGAACGCCAAAGCCATCCTGTGTAATTTTTGAAATCAGTTCCTGACCGCCGGTATAGGCTATTTTGCCTCCTTCCAGTACATGTACCACATCCACGTCAAGACCTTCTAAAATTCTGGCATTATGTGTAATGATGAAAAGTCCGTTTTTCCGGTTTTTAAACGCACGGATCCCTTTTGTAACGGTGCGGACTGCATCCACATCAAGACCGGAATCTGTTTCGTCTAAAAGAGCCAGTTTTGGCTGTAACATAAGAAGCTGGAGAATTTCCGTTTTCTTTTTTTCACCGCCGGAAAAGCCAACATTTAAGTACCGCTCCGCATAACTGGGATCCATATCCAATGCTTTCATCTGTTCTTTCAGTTCCTTTTTAAATTGCAGGATTTTTGGGGGACGTTTTTCAAGGGATCCTTTCGCTGTGCGTAGAAAATCTTCCAATGTGACTCCCGGAATCTCTTCCGGAACCTGGAATGAAAGAAAGACACCGGCTTTTGCTCTTTCGTCTGCTTTCATTTCTGTGATATCTTTCCCATCTAAAAGAATCTGCCCGCTTTCAATCTGAAACCGGGGATCGCCCATAATGGCAGATACGAGAGTGGATTTACCAGTTCCGTTTGGTCCCATAAGGACATGAAGTTCTCCCGAACCTATGGTGAGATTAATGCCGTTTAGTATTATTTTATCTTCCACAGAAACAATTAAATCTTTAATTTCAAGTAATGAATGACTCATATATCAATCAACCTCCTTTATTCCCCAAATGGGAATTTAATGGTTAGTATCAGCTAACATACCTTTGTGTTTTCATACTATACCAAAACAGTATGAATTGCAAGCATGATTTAAATTTTTTTATAATAATAGTGAAGATTTTGACGTTTCAGAACAGTTTGCAGAAATAAAACGAAGCAGAAGAGAAAGGATTTTTAATTTTTACTTGACATTTATCTCATGGGGGGAGTATTATAACTTCAATTGAACAACAATCTTCAGGGCAGGGTGTAATTCCCTACCGGTGGTATAGCCCACGAGCCGCAAGGCATGATTCGGTGTAACTCCGAAGCCGACAGTAAAGTCTGGATGAAAGAAGATGATGCAGCTTTTTCATATTTATGATATATCTGCTGATTAACACGCTCTGGAATGATCATTTCATTTCAGAGCTTTTTGTGTTGATTGTCATAAACAATGGATTGATAGCCGGAAAATGCCCTGAACCCTGTGTTCAAGGCATTTTTTTTGAATGAAAGGTTGTGAGATATGGACGATATGGAATGTATGGGTATGGCCCTGGAGCTTGCAAAAAAGGGGTGTGGCTTTGTAAATCCCAATCCAATGGTTGGAGCAGTCATTGTAAAGGATGGAAAGGTCATTGGCACAGGGTACCATGCTAAGTTTGGGGCTCCCCACGCAGAAATAAATGCCCTTGCCAGTTGTGAAGAATCTCCTGAGGGAGCAACTCTTTATGTGACACTGGAACCCTGCTGCCATTATGGAAAGACTCCTCCCTGTACAGAAGCTATTTTAAATGCAGGAATCCGAAGAGTCGTGGTGGGAAGTCTGGACCCTAACCCTTTGGTAAAAGGAAAGGGAATTAAACAACTGCAGGAAAAAGGAATTGAAGTCACAGAGGGAATACGAAAATCGGAATGTGACAGGCTCAATGAAGTGTTTTTCCATTTTATTCAATCGGGAAAACCATATGTTGTCATGAAATATGCTATGACCATGGACGGAAAAACAGCAGCATATACAGGTGACTCCAAATGGATAACCGGGAAGGCTGCAAGGGAAAACGTACAAAAAGACCGGCTTCGTTACAGTGCCATAATGGTGGGAATTGGTACCGTTATGGCAGATGATCCCCTTCTTACCTGCCGGACTAAGGGAGGGCGCAACCCCCTTCGCATTATCTGCGATACTAACCTGCGGCTTCCGCTTACATCAAAGATTGTGGCGACTGCAAATGAGGTTCCCACTTTAATCGCAACATCAAGCAGCGATCTCCAGGCACAGCAGGCCTATCGAAACGCTGGATGCCGCATTCTCCCGGTAAACCAGTCAGATGGACATTTGGATTTAGCAGATCTCATGACAAAGCTTGGTGAAGAAAAAATTGACAGCATATTGCTGGAGGGCGGCGGTATTCTTAACTGGTCAGCATTGCAGGCAGGAATCGTAAACAAAGTGCAGACTTACATTGCGCCAAAACTTTTTGGAGGATCAAACGGGAAATCACCAGTCGCAGGACTTGGTGTACCCAGCCCAAAAGATGGCATTCTTCTCACAAACACTACAGTTTCCTATTGGGGCGAAGATATTTTAATTGAAAGTGAGGTAATGCCTGATGTTTACAGGAATTATTGAAGAAACAGGCGTATTGAAAGAATTAAAAAAGGGTGCTCAGTCCGCTTCGCTGATCATACAGGGCAGGGTGATTTTTGATGATCTGGCAATTGGGGACAGTGTGGCAGTAAACGGCGTATGCTTAACGGCTGCCGGTCTTTCATCCCATACGTTCCAGGCGGATGTGATGCATGAGACCTTAAACCGTTCCTGTCTTGGAAAGCTGCATCCTGGTGATTTTGTTAATCTGGAACGCGCAATGGCAGCTGACGGACGTTTTGGCGGACACATTGTCTCTGGTCATATTGATGGAACAGGTAAGATAATATCCGTCCGAAGAGATGACAATGCCATCTGGTACACCATTGCCGCTGACAGCAGGATACTCCGTTATATCGTAGAGAAAGGCTCCATTGCAGTGGATGGCATCAGTCTGACAGTGGCAACCGTAAATAATACGGAGTTTTGTATCTCTGCTATCCCCCATACTGTAAAATCCACTACCCTGTCATATAAAAAAGCTGGTGATCTGGTTAATCTGGAAAATGACCTTGTAGGGAAATACATGGAAAAATTTTTATTATCGGAACCGGATAAACCGCAGCCAAACGGTATCACAAGAGAATTCTTAACAAAATCTGGCTATTAGGAGGAGTAAAATGTTTGAATATAACACTATAGAAGAGGCACTTAAATGGCTTCAGCAGGGAAAAATCATTCTTGTAACAGACGATGAGGGAAGGGAAAATGAAGGCGATTTCATTTGCGCCGCCCAGTTTGCCACTACCGAAAATGTTAACTTTATGGCTACACATGGGAAAGGGTTGATCTGCATGCCCATGAATGAAGAGTTGTGCCGCCGCCTGGATTTG
This sequence comes from Hungatella sp., assembly GCA_009712635.1. Lineage (GTDB taxonomy): Bacteria > Bacillota > Clostridia > Lachnospirales > Lachnospiraceae > Lacrimispora. The sequence continues at coordinate 315,718 of WASS01000020.1, forward strand.
CCCCAGATGATTTCTGAAAACACCGACAATCATTCCACTGCCTTTACTGTATCTGTGGATTATGCGGACACCACAACCGGAATTTCTGCGGCAGAGCGATCTCTGACTGCAATAAAATGTGTGGATGATACAGCGAAAGCGGAAGATTTTCGCCGTCCCGGGCATATGTTTCCACTGCTTGCAAAACGAAACGGAGTGTTGGAGCGTGGCGGACACACGGAAGCCACCGTGGATCTCATGCGTCTGGCAGGGTTGAAAGAATGCGGACTTTGCTGCGAGATCATGGGAGAGGATGGTACCATGATGCGGACTCCTGAACTGATAAAGCTGGCTGAAACATGGAAGATTCCCTTTATTACCATCGCTGCATTGCAGGAATACCGAAAAAAACATGACAGACTGGTGGAGCAGACATCAATCAGCGACATGCCTACAAAATATGGAGAGTTTAAAGCTTACTGCTTTGTTAATCAATTAAACGGAGAGCATCACGTCGCTCTTGTAAAAGGCGATATTGGTGATGGGAAAAACATTTTGTGCCGTGTTCATTCTGAGTGCCTGACCGGAGATGCGTTCGGCTCCATGCGCTGTGACTGCGGACAGCAGCTTGCTGCCGCCATGACCCAGATTGAACAGGAAGGCAGGGGCATACTCCTTTATATGCGCCAGGAAGGCAGAGGTATCGGACTGGTTAACAAACTGCGTGCTTATGCCTTGCAGGACAAAGGCATGGATACTCTGGAAGCCAACCTTGCTTTAGGCTTTGAAGGCGATCCCAGAGAATATTACATCGGCGCTCAGATATTAAGGGAATTGGGAGTCAAAACCCTGCGCCTGCTTACCAATAATCCGGAGAAGGTGTATGGACTGTCTGGTTTTGGTATGGAAATTACAGAGCGGGTTCCCATACAGATTCCGGCAAATGATCATGATCTGTTTTATTTAAAAACCAAGCAGAAGAAAATGGGACACATTTTACACTATTAATCATAAAGGAGAATTTAAAATGAAAGTTTTTGAAGGAACACTGGTATCAGAGAAAATTCGGATCGGCATTGTAGCCGCACGTTTCAATGAATTTATAACATCAAAGCTTCTGGGAGGCGCTGTGGATTGTTTAAAACGACATGGGATCAGTGAGGAGGACATAGAAGTAGCATGGGTGCCCGGAGCTTTTGAGATCCCGCTGATCGCTTCCAAGATGGCATGCTGTGGCAAATATGATGCTGTCATATGTCTGGGTGCGGTTATCCGGGGCAGCACCACTCACTACGATTACGTTTGCAGTGAAGTCTCCAAGGGCATTGCCCAGGTATCCTTAAGCAGTGGAATTCCGGTCATGTTTGGAGTCCTGACCACAGAAAATATTGAACAGGCAATTGAGCGGGCGGGAACGAAAGCAGGCAACAAAGGGTTTGACTGCGCAGCGGGAGCCATTGAGATGGTTAATTTAATCCGCGGAATAGAGGGCTAAATGAAAAAAGATCCTCCAATACAGGCCGTTTAAACCTGATTGGAGGATTAACAATATCTTTTTAATTTGCCAGCAGGTCGGGAGAAAGTGTATTTCCTGACCGAAGTTCCTGGCGTGCAGTCTGAATAAGGGAATCCATTTTCTCCAACTTATCAAGCAGCTGTTTTTCTTCTTCACTGGTATAAATCACATGATTAATACCACCATTTTTAATGACAATCCGCTTGTCTGCCATTAATGCAAGAAGGGGATCGTGGGTTGCCATCAATACGATCTTATCTGATGTCACAAGAAGCTTTAATGCCTTTTTTCGGTCAATTCCGGCATTTTCAATTTCATCAATTAAGACAATGGGAGAGGAACTTAATATGGCAGTATCTGCAATCATAAGCGCTCTGGACTGTCCGCCGCTTAAGCTGGTAACCGGAGTGGAAAGTTCAAACTTTTCTCCTGCCAGATCATTGGCTGCGGCAATAATCCGGTCTATTACAGACTGAGGATCTAAAACCATACGGCTTTCCGCATGCATCCGCAAAAAGTCAACTACTGTTAAGTCCATAACAAAGTTCATGTTCTGAGAAAGCTGGGCCACCAGCTTGTTATTTGAGGAGTAACGCCACTTCATATCAGGGACTTCGCCGTTGATCAAAATACTGCGTCCGGTAGGAGTGTCATTTTGAGCCGTCCATTCGATATCTGCTAAGAGCCGGCTTTTTCCTGAACCGGTAGGACCCACTATGGATATAATCTGGGATGTTTCTACAGTCAGTTCCTTAAAGCCTTCCACTGTTCCCGATTTATCGTGACCTGGTAAAATAGTCAGAGAATGCACCAGCCGGTCATTTTCCATTCCCAAAAACTGACGCATCTGATCCAGATACAGAGGCAGGTCTGACAAAAGCTTTGCTTTATCAATCGCCTGATCTTCCAGCTCTTCCTCTGAGAAATGATTTAAAAATTCCTCAAATGTCTGATCTTCAAATCCAGTGATTGTAAGCTTATTCTGTTCAAAATATGCAGCAGCAAACGGATATTCCTCCAGCAGTTTTTTTATGCTTATATTTGTCATTTTTTATCACCGCCTAAATCAATTTTCTTTACATTACCCATCTGATAGGCTTCTCCAATTCTTGTTTCGCCAAGACAATAGGAGCACAGGGCTGAGGGCATTGGGAAACGAAGCTGCATTCCCTGAACGGTCTGAATGTTCTGGTTTTCATCATAAAGAAGGCTTGCCAGCTCATAAGCTCCCTGTCCGGTCAGTCCGTTCACATGCATGGTAATGGCTCTTGGGTTTACAGAGCTGACACAGGAAGCAAATACCTCCCGTTCTGCCTGGGAAACAATATCACCTTTGGTAATTACCACAAAATCGGCGGATTTTAACATGGGACCGATTTTTTTAGGGGTATTAATACCGGATAAGTTATCGATCACGCAAACTCCCTTTACCTCTTTTAAATAAGGGGAACACCGGTTACAAAGACCTGCCGATTCCGTAATTAGCAGATCAAGCTTTTCTTCATTTCCCCAGTTAACCACCTCTTCAATATTGGAAGCGAAGAAGTGATCCGGGCATAAAGCACCGGATAACCCCTTTTTCACAGGGATTCCCGCTTTTTCATAGGCAACGTCGTCGTCTGTATAAAGACAGTCAAATTTCACCACGCCCACTTTAATGTTCTTATCACGAAAGGATGAAATTGTTTTTAAAATTACCGAAGTCTTACCGGAAGAGGGCGGACCTGAAAATACAATCAGATTCATAAGAACTCCTTCTGAGCAGCTGCAAAGAACAGCTTCTCTATTTTTTTGATTAATTCTCCAATATCATTGTTGTGTATAAAATCCCAGCCGATCCACATGAAATTCTGGTCGGGTTTCAGTTGATTGTCCACCATGGGATTGGTAGACGGAAATTTTCCGTTAGAGGAAAGAATATCTCCAATATCTTTTGAATATAAAAGATCAACGAAAGGTTTCACCTTATCCTTATTCTTTGATTTTGCCAGCAGGAAAATCGGACTGATAAGGGCTCCGTCCTTTGGCCACACCGGGCGCATAGGGCTTTTCTCATCTGTCATGCTCGCAAAGAAATAGGGTGCAACTGTAATGGCGGGAATCTTATTTCCATCCTTTAACTTGTGGGATTTGATCATCTGAGCCGGATGCATGCTCTGTAAGAGGGCTTTCCCCATCTTTTCGATTCCTTCTTCCCCATAAAAGCGGTAGATGTGAAGCAAAAATGCATTAAACATATCCAGATCCTTCATGGGAAGGCTGATGCTGTTTTCAAACTCCGGTTTCATTAAATCTGCCCAGCTCTCAGGGAATGGGCGGTCTCCTAACACATTGGTGTTAACCATGAAAACTGCAGGAACAATTCCGATGATGGCATACTGGTTTTTTGGATCCTTCAGTGATAAGTTCTCATTGTCAAGATCAGGGTTTAAATGATCCATACCGGAAAGATCTTCAAATACGCCTAAATCCTGATAACCGCCAATCATCTTTTTGTCAAAGAATAAATCAAAACCAGCCGAGAGATAAAGGTCTGACAGACCATCCGGATTTCCATCTGCTGAAATAACCCGATCCTTTACATCATCAAGTCCCAGGTTTGCAGATTTTAAATGATACTCCACTTCATATCCAAGGGAGTCCTTATTTTCCTCAAGCCAGGATTCGAATTTCTCTAACAGAGGAATTCGGATGGGGCAGGGCAGTACGCCCTCGATACGGATATCCCCTTTATTCTCTGATTGTGCGGGAGTGAGACCGTCCGTCAGGCTGGGCGCCTTCTGACCGATTACTTCCTCCAGTTTCTTTATAAAAAGTTCCTGGTTTACCTTTCTCATAGCCAATGCTGTTTCTAAAGAAATGGTTTTACCAAGAGTTCTGCGCATAACGGGATTGCTTAAATTCTCAAAACCATTGGCAATAAATACTTCAATGGTTTCCGGATAGGTTTCCGTGATATGAAAGATCGTATCAGAAGCTTTAAAATAATTTGACATAATGTTTCCTTTCTCTATGTTAATTGTAAGTTGGTTTCTGAAATTACGTTTATCATATCATAGTTTCTTTATTTTGTTTGTTGTAAAAACAACTTATTTCAAATAGTTTTGATATTATTTCTTGTTAAGGCACTATCTTTTTCATCACTGAGATAGTATGATGAATTCATAAAAATTTGATTCGCAGAGGGGGAATACCATTGTTAAAACCAAAAAAAATCACCCTGGCTTATTTTTCAGGGACTGGTTGTACAAAAGAAGTCTGTCTGTGTTTCGCACAACAATTGGCAAAGAAGGGATTGGAAAGCAAAACCATCAGTCTGGAAAATCATAATCCGGGAAATTTAAAACCGCCGGATCTCCTGGTGATATTTTCGCCTGTATATGCCTTCCGTCTGGCTTCCATTACTGAAAAATGGGTCAAAGGACTTCCAGGATCCAGCCACACCATGGTTGTAATTGTACCTGTGTCGGGAGGAGGGGATATCTCACCCAATACAGCATGCACCATTTTTAGCAGACGGATGTTAAAGAAAAAGGGGTATCATCTGATCTATGAAAAAATGATTGTAATGCCGTCTAATTTCGGTATCAATGCGGGGGATGAAATTAATCAGCAATTAATACGCATATTACCTGAAAAAACAAAAGAGATGATTGAAGAAATTCTGAACGGAGAACATCATTTTCTGATGGCAAAGCCCCAGGATCGTTTCCTTGCAATGCTTGGAAAAGGAGAGCATCTGGGTGCAAGATTTTTCGGCGCTTCCATCCACCCCTCTTCACAATGCACTCACTGTGGGAAATGTTCGCAAATATGCCCGACCCGGAACATTAAAATGGAACAGGGAGTTCCCAAATTCGGCTTTCGTTGTATTTTTTGCTTAAGATGCATCTATTCCTGTCCGGTCCATGTACTGAAACCCAGAATCTTAACCTCTGCAGTTTTAATAGACGGTTTTCATGTACAGAAGTATAAAAAACAGGAGTCAGACGATATGAGTCTGAAACAGACTGAGTTTCATTTAAAAGGTGCCTGGAAGGGCGTTAGTGACTATTTACAATAATCTGAACGTCAGGCGGGGTATGAGTTCCTTAAAAGGAATCCGTACCCCGCCTTAAATGTAGAAATGTAGTTATAATTTTAAATCAATCCCGCTGGTTTTTGCTTCCATCATTGCATCTACAATCGATATAATCTGCGCTCCGGCCTCTACCGGCGGCATTCCGTTCTTATGAATATTGGAAACCACCGTTCTCTGGGATTCCGGCTTTTTCGTACTTGATTCATATGCCATATAGGCACTTAAGCTTTCTCCGGTTGCAAGACCAGGTCTTTCTCCTATGAGAATAATGGTGATTTTCGCATGTAATGCTTCACTGATCCGGTCCATTGTCGCAACCCTTGCAAATTTAACAAAAATCGGATCACCTGTCGTATAACCTTTTTCTTTCAGTCCATCCATAAGCATGGGATAAATATCCGGAAGATTACTGGTAATTGCAGGAGAACTAAGACCATCACCTGCAATAATCTGCACATCTGCATCGTGCCTGCAGTTTTCGCTGATTAATTTCAGGGTTTCATTGGAAAAACGTCTTCCAAGATCCGGTCTTGTTATATATTCATCTTTATTTTTGCATAAGCTCTGAACCTTTAAAAACCCCAGCTGATCCACCACTTTTTCATCCACCTCTGACCAGACTGCATCCATGGCGACAGCATGATCAGCACGAAAGCGGAGATAGGTTTCTGTTTTCAGCCTGGTCCCTGCCTTGCCCACACAGATTCTTGCAGCCGTAGTCTTCTTTAAATTAACACAGGACTGAAGATCAGCCGGCTGGTTAATTGTTACACGTTCTGTTAAATCAAGGGAAGAGATATCCCTTACCAGATCCTGATCCATTTACTTCACCTCCTGTGTGAAAATTGAGGGATCACCGGCGCGTTCCGTCAGTTGTCCGTCTTCCATAATCCCCAGTTCCTCCATGCGTTTTTCAAATTCTCTCATGGGACGTTTTCCGCTTGTTTCCCGAAAGGCTGCCGCGTCATGATAACTGGATGACTGATACATCAGCATAATATCATCCCCTGCCGGTATTCCCATTACATAATTGACACCGGCGCTGGCAAGGAGGACACCTAAGTTTTCCAGGTCATTCTGACTGGCTTTCATATGATTGGTATAACAGACATCGCAGCCCATGGGGATACCGGTCAGTTTTCCCATAAAATGATCTTCCAGTCCCGCCCGGATTACCTGCGCTCCGTCATATAAATATTCTGGTCCGATAAAACCTACTACGGTATTGACACAGTAAGGGTGGTAACGCTTGGCAAATCCGTAGCACCGTGCTTCCATTACCAGCTGATCCGCATCGTGATGACCTTCTGAGGAAAGTTCAGACCCCTGACCTGTTTCAAAATACATGAAGTTGGGACCTTTTGAGCTTTTCTTTTCCTTCATCAGCTCATAAGCCTCATCCATTAAGGCTGTACTGATACCAAATGCCGTATTCGAGATCTGTGAACCAGCTATGGATTGAAACATTAAATCCATAGGGCTGCCTTTTTTCAAAGCCTCCATCTGGGTGGTAACGTGGGAGAGTACGCAGTTCTGAGTGGGAATCTTCCATTTATCCATAAAATCACGGAAAGCCCGCAGAATTTTATCCGTTTGTTCCACGGTATCTATGGCGGGATTTAAACCGATTAATGCATCGCCGTTTGCATAGGAAATCCCTTCAAACACAGATGCCATAACCCCTTCAAAACTGTCTGTGGGATGGTTGGGCTGCAGCCTGGAGGCCAGGGTTCCCGGAAGACCGATTGTTGTGTTGCAGGTAGCCGGAACAATCAGCTTTTTAGAGGCCACAATGATGTCAAGATTGCTCATCAGCTTTGTCACACCTGCTATCACCTCGGCAGTAAGGCCATCACGAATCTCTTCAATGGCAGCAGCAGGAGATGCCAGAATAAATTCCCGCAATTCTCCAAGGGTAATGGATTTGATTTTTTTATAGGCTTCCTCATCCACTCCATCCTGAATGACTCTTGTGACTTCATCGGTTTCATAATCAACTACCGGATGGTTTCGTAAATCAGAAACGGATAAATCGGCAAGTACAACTTTGGCAGCAATGCGTTCTGCTGCATCTGCCGCGGCAATTCCAGCCAGTGTGTCACCGGATTTTTCTTCATTCGCTTTTGCCAGGACTTCCCTGACGGATCGAAATTCGTAGGTTTTACCGAATAATCTTGTCTTTAATTTCACCGTTCCGGCCTCCTATGCTTCCATTTCATTTTCTGTGGATACAAATCCATTTGCAAAAACCTTGTCTTTTATAAAGTAATAAAGAATAGCAGCTGCATAAACAATGGCAGCCAGGGACAAAAGAGAGGCCTGAGAAACCACGAGGGCAACTACGACTACTGCACAGGTAACTGCTGCAATGGTTGGAATCAATGGGGATTTTAGTCGGTATGGACGTGCCAGTGCCGGCTCTTTTTTCCTGAGTACAAACCAGGAGGCAATGGATAAAACTGCCATAACTGACGAGCCGATGCAGGAGAAAACAACCAGACTTCCAACATTTCCGGTAATTACAAAAAAGAGACCAATCAGGCTGGTGCTCACAAGAGCTAAGACCGGAGTTCCATTTTTATCAAGATTTGAAAGTGCTTTTGGAAGATAACCGCTTCTGGACATGGCGTATGCCTGCCTGGAATATCCGATCATAATTCCATGAAGACTGGCCGCCAGGCCGAATAATCCAAAAAATCCCACTAATTTTACAAGGAATGAATTTTCACCATAGACTTTTGATAAAATCGCCGGAAGTGGATTGTCGGTGGAGGCAACAGCAGATAAATCCGTGGCAGAGTTACCGGCAGTAACGATAAGGACAGCAACTGCCATAACAACCAGTGCGCCGATTCCGGATATAAATGCTTTTGGTATGTCTTTTTGCGGGTTTTTACATTCTTCCGCCCCCATTGCTCCTGACTCCACAGCCAGATAAAACCAGACCACAAATGGAATGGCAGCAAATATGCCATGCATGCCGTTCATGGAAGCTCCGGAAGAGAACAGACCGTGTACATCTACAGTTGGAATTCCAAGGATAAAATAAACAGCTACTCCAAGAATTGCCACTGCCGTAACAATCACACTGACGATGGCGGCAGATTCAATTCCCTTTATATTGATAAAAACAAAGATACAAAAGGCAGTAATAGCGGCGATATTCGCCGGGATAACAGGAAGCAGTCCATGAACATATGCACCAATGGAAAGTGCAATTCCTGGAGTTGCAAAGATATACTCAAGGAGTATGGAAAAACCGGCTATAAAACCGGCAAACTTGCCGAATGATTTTTCTGCATATGCGGTCGGACCAGCTGCAGACGGGATGGCTGTTGCCAGCTCAGAGTAACAAAAGACAAAAGAGACATAGAAAAGTGTGACGATGAATGTTGCGATTAAAGCTCCTGTAAAATTAGTCTTTTCAAACAGGTAATTCCAGCCAAAATACATACCAGATACAACTGCACCTACAATAATCGCCCATAGCTTAACCGGTGTAAGAGCTTTGTTTAAATTTTTTTCTTCCATAATGGAATCCTCCTGATTTTTCTTGTTTTTATTGATACACTAATGTTTTAATCACAACGGGTACCGCGGTTCCAACCGGTGATCCGATATCTATGTAATCACCGGCTTCAAACTGGATCTGATCCAGGCAGATAACCGGTTTGCTGCACGGCGTATGAATCCGGATCATCTGACTCAGCGCTTTTGCAAAGTCTTCTTTTAAAAGCACTATTACAGGACTTTTTAATCCCTCATAAAGTCTGGCAATCTGATCTGCAAGAAGTTTAAGTTCTCCGTATCCGGGACTTTTTTTCCCCTTTATACTCACTGCAAGAACCTCATCCTCGTAAAGCTCCATAAGAGGTCTGGTACTTCTGAATACATCTTCCCACTGGCTGGCAGCTGCCGGGCATTTTACTATAGGAATATTTCGCATAGGTAAAATAGAGGGTTCCACACCTACCGTACTTCCGCTGACGGACAGAGAGTGGCTTCCTGCTCCGATTACGGTTGCTCTTATTTTTTCCTCTGGAATGATAAGTCTGCTCTTATATGGTGTAAGAGCCTGAGTAATTTTGATCCCAAGTAAAGGACCGATGTCTCCATACTGAAACCATTCTGCCTGGTCTTTACTTTCCTTTAATGATCCCACGTATTCGCCCACTCCACCGGATATGGATATAAAATCAAGATTCTTTGGAATGGTGAAATCTGTGATGTATAACGGGAGAGTATCCTCATTCATTTCACGTAATCCAAGTGCCTGAAGGCAGCTGTCTGCCAGATAATCACAGAAACGTTCCAGCACTTTGATATCAGCAGTTTCTCCCTGTCTGATTTCCAGTTTATGAGTGGTGATTATATGGAGAATCCGGTCTGAAATATAGGTTACGCTGCCAGTGTCATCCAGTTTAATCAGCCTTCCGCCAATGTCCATTGCAAAGGAATCCGTACAGATACCGCAGTCGAACAGAGCTGCATTTAAGGTTCCCCCGCCGATATCCAGATTAATGATTTTTCTGCTCCTTCTTTTTGATTCTTCGCTGATTCCGGCTCCCCTTCCGGCTAAAACCGCTTCCAGCCTGGGTCCTGCGGTAGCAACAACAAAATCACCCAGATACTCTGATAACCAGATGTTCACCTGCCGGGCATTTTCCTTTCTGGCTGTTTCCCCCGTAATGATAACGGCTCCGGTTTCTATGTTCTCCTTATCAATTCCGCTTTCTTTCATAGCCGCCTTTACCCGTTCCCGGATCTGTTCAAAATCTATGGCATCTCTTGATATCAGTGGTGTGAAGATAACCGGACTTCGATAGATAACCTCAGTCTCATCAATTTTAGTCGTAGGAAGAAGGGAAGGCCCCAGCCTGGTTGAGATCCTAATATTGCTGATAATAATTTCCGTTGTACTGGTTCCTATATCCACGCCAATACTGTACAACTAGATACCTCCTTCCGGCAGCTTCACAAACGAAAGAACAAATAAAAAAGACGAAGGGGATTTCCTGGCAGGAAACGTCTTCGTCTTTCATATTTCGTATGAAGTTTTTATATTAACAATTAATATAAGGACTTTGTATTCATTTGTCAACAGTTAAATGAAAAAGTTTTTATATCGTTAGAATCTTAAGTAGGAAAGAAAAAAATCATTGTGCAATATTCACATGACAATTGTCATATGGACAAGCCACATAGTGATATATGCATAAATATTATTGACTTTCCTCCTGCGGTTGTTATGATGAAGACAGGAAAGGGGGTATTTATATGCCAGATGAGGCGGGAAATCAAAAAATAATTGTTGCCGGACACATTTCCCTGGATATTACACCGGTCTTTAAAAGCAGTGACGGAAGGAAGATTTTAAAGTCCTTCCAGCCAGGTAAACTTTTAGAAGTGGGAAATGCCAGCATATCCGGAGGCGGAGCGGTTTTTAACACAGGGCTTGGGCTGCATGCACTGGGAGCAGATGTCCTTTTGATGGCAAACACAGGGGATGATGACTTTGGAAAGATCCTAAAAGGAAAGATACAGGAAAGAGGGTGTGAAAGCTGTATTACGGTTATTCCCGGAGAGGATACATCCTACACAATTGTTCTGGCACCAAAGGAGGTTGACCGGTTATTTCTTCATAATCCCGGTTGTAATGACACCTTTGGCTTTGAGCATGTAGATTTTAACAAAGCGGCAAAAGCAGCTCATTTTCACTTTGGTTATCCTACATTGATGAAGCGGTTCTACCAGAATGACGGACAGGAATTAAAAGAGCTTTTTTGCCGCATTAAAGAGCTCGGACTTACCACTTCACTGGATCTGGCGGCGGTAGATCCGGAATCGGAAGCTGCATCCTGCCGCTGGGACCGGATTTTTGCTTCCGTGCTTCCCTATGTGGATTTTTTTGTACCCAGTATCGAAGAACTGGGGTTTTTGTTAAACCGCCCTCTCTATGAGAAATGGCAGGAAATTGCAGACGGCGATGATATTACCTCCATTCTCTCTCTAAAGAAAGACGTGGAAACCATTGCAGATCAGGCCCTGCAGCTGGGCGCAAAGGCAGTTCTTTTAAAATGTGGTGCAGCCGGAATGTTCTTAAAGACAGCTTCAAAACAGGCGTTTGCTGATGGATCGGATATCTTAAAAGGCTGGTCAGATATTTCTTACTTCCAGAACAGCTTTCTGCCAGACCGGATTCTTTCTGCCACCGGAGCCGGAGATACCAGTATTGCCGCATTCATTAAAGCCATGCTGGAGAAACGTCCTCCAGAAGAATGTGTGAAACTTGCGGCGGCAACAGGTGCTTCCTGTGTGACTGCTTATGATACAGTAAGCGGGCTGCTGCCTTTTGAAACATTAGAGGAAAAAATTAAAAACGGGTGGGAAGAACAGAGACGAATCCTGCCATAAATGAAAAGGAGGAATTACATATGCTTGTTACCATGAAATCAATTCTTAACCTGGCAGAAGCCAGAAACATCGCTGTAGGTGCCTTTAATATTACTTCTCTGGAGGGAATCCAGGCAGTGTTAGGAGCTGCGGAGGAAACCGGACAGCCGGTCATTTTACAGTTTGCGCCTGTCCATGAAACAATTATCCCCCTTACCGTAATGGGACCCATTATGGTTATAATGGCAGAACATGCTGCCGTTCCCGTAGCAGTGCACTTAGATCACGGAGACGATTTTAAGAAGTTAAAACAGGCCCTGGACATGGGATTTACCTCCATTATGTACGATGGTTCCGCCCTTTCTTTTGAAGAAAATGCAGCAGGTACTCAAATTGCAGTGGAACTTGCGGCTGCATATGGAGCTTCTGTTGAAGGAGAAATCGGTGCAATGGGCAGAGAAGAATTTAAAAGCGTAGGCGAAGACGAGGGAAATGAAGCAGCGGAAAGCTGCTACACAGATCCCGATCAGGCGGAAGCATTTACTTCACTTACCGGAATCGACGCATTGGCCTGTTCCTTTGGCACCGTACACGGACTCTATTTAAAAAAGCCCAATCTGGACCTTGACAGAATCAGCCGGATTCGGGACAAAGTGGCTCTCCCCATTGTCATGCACGGAGGCTCCGGAATCAGCGATGAAGATTTTTATCAGTGCATCAAACGGGGGGTCCGTAAGATTAATTATTATACCTACCTGGCAAAAGCCGGCGGTATGTATGTAAAAGAAAAAGCTGCCAATGCGGAAGATGTGGTATTTTACCATGATGTGACCCTTTGGGGAGTGGAGGCGATGAAAAGAGACGTGCTTCATACCATTAAGGTATTTTCTGGTATGGAACAGAAAGAGAGCGGAAGGCTATGAAACGTTCTGAAGTTAACAAAGCCTTAAAGGATATGGAACAGATGATTCAGACATGTGGATTTTTCCTTCCGCCTTTTAGCAGCTTCACTCCTGAGGAATGGGGGAAAAAAGGGCATGAATACGATGAAATCCGTGACAATATGCTTGGCTGGGATATTACGGATTTCGGACTTGGAGATTTTGACCGGACCGGTTTTTCACTGATTACTCTTCGAAATGGGAATGTAAAGCAAAAGAAATATACAAAAACCTATGCAGAAAAACTGCTCTTCTTAAAAGAAGGACAGTCAGCCGCCATGCATTTTCACTGGACTAAAATGGAGGACATTATAAACAGAGGGGGCGGCAATGTGCAGATCCGTGTTTACCAATCCGACCCAGACGGAGGCTTTTCTGATTCTGACGTAACAGTTAACAGGGATGGAAGAACTTATATGGTTCCTGCCGGAACAGTGGTAACACTGCGCCCTGGGGAGAGCATTACCATTTATCCTTATCTCTACCATGATTTTCATGTGGAACCCCATTCCGGTCCGGTGCTGCTTGGTGAAGTATCCATGTGCAACGATGATCAGGAAGACAATCGATTTTACCAGCCAATCGGCCGCTTCCCCGAAATAGAAGAAGACGAGCCACCTTACCGTCTCCTTTGTAATGAATACCCTAAGGCGAAGTAATTGTGCAATGTGATGAAAATTCAGCCATGGGCAATCCAGATTCGCTTAATACAGCATATTAAATATGACAAATGTAATGAAAAACTAATTACATTGTGCACATGTTTTAAAATTCACAGAGTGATATGATATTTATGCAGCATATAACACAATTATATAATGTATAAGGAGAATTTACCATGAAAAAAAGCACAAAAAAGCTTGCCGCAATTCTGATGTGCGCAGCTCTTGCCGGAATGTCTGTGGCAGGCTGCAGCAATGGGGAACCAGAAACAAAGGCGCCTGAAACAACAAAAGCAGCTGAAACCACAAAAGCGGAAACAAAGGCTGAAACCAAAGCTGCGGTAAAATCAGAATCTGCCGTAAACATGGCAGACGCAAATGTAAAAAAGAAAGATCCAAGTAAGCATTATAAATTCGGATATACCTGTATGGACGGTACCAATCCATTCTTTGTAACAATCGAAAAGACCATGCGGGAAATGATTGAAGCCCAGGGAGACGAACTGGTATCTGTGGATCCGGCCAATGATGTAACTCTTCAGATTACCCAGGTTGAGGATTTAGTCTCACAGAAAATTGATGCCATGTTTATGAATCCGGCAGAAGCAGAAGGAATCCTTCCCGCTCTGGATCAGTTAAAAGAAGCAAAGATTCCAACGGTAGGCTTTGATACAGAAGTAGCTGATATGTCCTATCTGATTTCTTACACCGGCTCTGATAACTATAATGCAGGTTTCGTATGCGGAGAAGATTTAGTAAAGAAATGTCCCAATGGCGGAGATATCATCGTTCTTGATTCCCCAACCATGAATTCTGTAACAGACAGAACAAACGGATTTTTGGATGCCATTAAAAACCACAACTTCAATATTGTTGCCCAGCAGGATGCAAAGGGAAATTTAGAGGTCTCCATGGGAATTGCAGAAGACTTACTTCAGGCACATGGTGATGTAGTTGCCATCTTCGGCGGAAATGATCCCACTGCACTGGGCGCACTGGCAGCTGCTAACGCAGCAGGAATTAAGGACTGCAAAATCTATGGTGTAGACGGTTCTCCTGATATTAAGGCAGAAATGGCTTCCGGTACTTCTCTTATTGAAGGAAGCGGCGCTCAGTCACCAGTTAAAATTGCTCAGTCCGCAGTTAACATTATGTACTCATACTTAAACGGGGAAGAAGTTGCTGACCGGTATCCCGTGGAAACATTCCTCATTACATCTGAGAATGTAAAGGATTATGGCACAGACGGCTGGCAGTAAATACAGATAAGAGGAACCATGCCTCCTGAACAAGCGTGTTACATGCACCGGGAGGCGGTGCCTTTTTTCCAGACTGACGTCAAAAATGGAAAACGAACAGGCAGGTGAATATATGAGTGAAAAAATTCTGCTTCAAATGAAAAATATACACAAATCCTTCCCGGGAGTCAATGCATTGCAGGGAGTGGATTTTGAACTGTTCCCTGGGGAAGTTCATGCCCTCCTTGGTGAAAACGGGGCTGGAAAATCCACGTTAATCAAGGTATTAGGCGGAATCTACATAGCAGAAGAGGGAGAAATTTTCATTGAAGGACAGAACGTGGTCATTGACGGAGTAAATACTTCTCATGCCAACGGAATTTCCATCATCCATCAGGAACTGGTACTGGTCCCTCATATGACCGTAGCAGAAAATATCTTTCTTGGACGGGAACCTGGGAAAGGCGGTTTTATAGATCATGAAACAATGGAGCGGGAAGCAGAAACGCTTTTAAATGATTATCATATGAGCATCTCTCCGGGAGCCTTTGTCAAGGATTTAACCATTGCCCAGCAGCAGATGGTAGAAATCGTAAAAGCCATTTCCTACCGTTCAAAGATACTGGTCATGGATGAGCCTACCTCCTCCATATCAGATAAAGAGGTGGAATTCCTGTTTCAGACCATGCGTATGCTGACCCAAAAAGGTGTGGGAATTATATATATATCCCATAAAATGGATGAGTTAGAGCAGATTTGCGACCGGGTGACTGTTTTAAGGGACGGCACCTATGTAGGAACAAAAGTCGTGAAGGACACTTCAAGAGACCAGTTAATCTCCATGATGGTGGGGCGGGAACTGACAAAATATTATACCCGGGATTATAAAGAACCGGGTGATATTGTTTTAAAATGTGAAAACATAACAGACGGCAAGATGGTAAAAGGAGTCAGCTTTGAACTGCGTCAGGGTGAGATCATCGGCTTTGCCGGATTAGTGGGAGCAGGAAGAAGTGAAACCATGAAATGTATTTTTGGTCTGACCCCATGTCTGTCCGGGGAAATCTATGTAAACGGAAAACCGGCAAAGATTAAATCTCCTTTAGATGCCATGAACTACAAAATAGCACTGGTGCCGGAGGACCGGAAGCAGGAAGGCCTTTATCCGGTACAGAGCGTGCGCTTTAACTCCACCATAGAAGTGCTTAAATCTTTTATCAAAGGGATACTGGTCAATCAGAAAAAAGAAGAAGAAATAACCGGAAAATATATTGAAATGATGGATACGAAGACTCCCTCCCAGGAACAGCTGATTGGAAACTTATCCGGTGGAAACCAGCAGAAGGTCATGATCGGAAGATGGCTTGCCACTTCACCTGACATCCTGATTCTTGATGAGCCAACCAGAGGTGTGGATGTAGGGGCGAAATCTGAAATATATGCAACCATGAATGAACTGGTCAAAGAGGGAATGTCAATTATCATGATTTCTTCCGAACTGCCGGAAATTCTTAACATGAGCGACCGGGTATATGTCATGTGTGACGGTAGAACCACCGGCTGTTTCCACCATAGCGAAAACATAACCCAGGAACAGATTATGAAGCTGGCAGCCAAGTAGGAAAGAGGGAGAAATCAGATGACAACAAGAATTCAAAAAAATGTAAAACAGTATTTAAAAGATAACATCGGAATTATCGGTGCACTGCTGATTCTGTGTATTTTCCTGTCCATATTTCCAAAGACCAGCGGTGTATTTCTGACACATAAAAATATATTTAATGTACTGAGGCAGATTTCATCCAACTTATTCCTTGCATGCGGAATGACCATGGTTATTATTTTAGGGGGAATCGACCTTTCCGTAGGTTCCATTATAGCCCTGTCCGGCTGTGTGGCAGCAGGCTGTGTGGCACGTTACAATCTTCCCATATTTGCCGCTATTTTAATAGGCGTTCTCATTGGTACGGCAGTTGGTATGGCAAACGGTGTGGTTATCTCCAAAACAACCATTCCGCCGTTTATTGTCACACTTGCCACCATGAATGTGGCGAAAGGTCTGGCTTACGTTTATACCGGCGGTTCTCCTGTAAGAGTCGTTACGAAGAAATGGCAGTTTCTTGGTGCCGGCTACATTGGAGGAGTCCCTACCCCTGTTATAATCCTGGTATTTGTGTTAATCATTACTGCAGTTATTATGAACAAGACAAAGCTGGGACGCCACATCTATGCAGTGGGAGGTAATTCCCAGGCCGCCAGATTCTCCGGAATCAGCACGGCAAGAGTAAAATTACTGGTACATACTTATTCCGGACTTATGGCAGGTCTTGCAGGTGTTGTTCTCGCTTCCCGTATGTATTCCGGCCAGCCCACTGCAGGAGACGGAGCAGAAATGGATGCCATCGCGGCAGTTGTGGTTGGAGGAACTTCCATGGCAGGCGGTTCCGGTAAAATCGGAGGCACCATTATCGGAGGACTGATTATTGGTGTATTAAACAACGGACTGAATCTTTTGAATGTCAACTCATTCTGGCAGTATGTGGTAAAAGGGATTGTCATTCTTCTGGCGGTATTTGTAGACTACTTGCGGAACAAGAAAAAGGGGTAGAATTCTTAAGAGAGCAGGGAGCGTTTCCTTAACAGTGAAACGCTTTTTGTGGTATAATAAATAAAAAAACACGGGGGTGTTTATACATGAAGAGAAAGGCTGGGGTATTTCTCTTAATTGCACTGACTGCAGCTTTGTTTACCGGCTGCAGCAGGAGGAAGGACGAAGCACCTCCTCACGAAGCTCTCATATTTGGTGCCACCTATATGACGCGGAATAATCCCTACTTTAATGTTTTGGGACAGGGGATTGAAGAAGTGGTGGAAGCCAATGGAGATATTCTTTTAACCAGAGATCCCTTGCAGGATCAGAAGAAGCAGAATGAACAGATTGAGGAACTCATCGACGAAGGAATCAGCATGCTTTTCTTAAATCCGGTGGACTGGGAGGAGGTCCGTCCGGCATTACTCGCCTGTAAAAAAGCAGGTGTGGCAGTGATTAACGTAGATACTGTGGTGAAGGACCGGGATCTGGTTATATCTGTGATTGAAACGGACAACTATCAGGCAGGTCAGCTTTGCGCCCTGGATATGATGAAGCGAAGGAAAGCTGCAGATATTGTAATACTGGATAATCCCATTCAGATGTCTATTACCTACCGGGCACAGGGGTTTACCGATGCCATTGCAGGTAATCCGGGTTACCGGGTAGTATACCGGCATGCGGCAGCAGGGGAAATCGAGGTTTCATCCAAAGTCATGGAAGAGTTTTTAAACCAGAATAAAGGGTTTGATGTGGTTCTTGGGGGCAACGACCCTACGGCTCTTGGCGCGCTGGCAGCGCTTCAGCAGGCCAGAAAGGAAGATGGAGTCCTGATCTACGGAATAGACGGTTCTCCTGACTTTAAGGCGATTCTGGATATGGGGTATGTGACCGGAACCAGTGCCCAAAGCCCCAAAGCCATTGGAAGGGTTGCTGCTGAAACCGCTTACCGGTACTTAAACGGAGAATCGGTGGACCCATATATCAGCTTGTCCAGTACTTTCATTACAAAGGATAATCTGGCTGAATACGAAATCGACGGCTGGCAGTAGGTGAGAGATGGAAGATAATAAATTTAACGGCAGGATCAGGATTTTGCAGACCGCAATCCTGGTTATTAATATTATATCCGTAATGGGGATCAGTATTTTTATATACGCTACCATCGAAAAAATCCGAAGAGCCTACGATGCCAGGGAATTTTTAAATGAAATTCAGGCAATCGTCTGGTATCCTTATGCAAAAATCTGGCTCTGTGCCCTGCTATTAGGTTTTCTAACTTTAAGCATGGTGATCAGAGACCGGCTATTTCCCAATAACAGCAAGGTTATTTTAACCAGTCTTATTGCAGATTTTATTGCCTGCTTTGCCATCATCATTGAACTGAATTTCAACTATAACGGAATCCTGCTGCTGGTCTTTTCCAATGTTATTCTGTATGTAAAAAATGGAAAATCCAGATATATACTGGCAGCTGTTGCCATTGGAAGCTTTATTCTTGCCGATTATGAACTGCTGTCAATCTCTTACAGGCTGTATTCCATACAGGATTATATCGCTTTTTACAGTGCCTCGAAACAGCAGTATTTTCTGAGTGTTTATAACATTTTTATATCTTTGAATGTAATCCTGTTCGTTGCTTACTGTGTCAATATAATCAATGAGCAGCAGGGAAATATCGATGAAATACACGGATTAAACGAAAAACTCCACGATGTGAACGAACAGCTGCAAAAGTATTCTCTTATGGCAGAAAAAATGGCGGAGACCAGAGAACGCAACCGCCTGGCAAGGGAAATCCATGATACGCTGGGGCATACACTCACAGGGATTTCAGCCGGGATTGATGCGTGTATTGCGATAATCAGCATCTCACCGGAACAGACAAAAAAGCAGCTGGAGCTGATAAGTAAAGTCACCAGAGACGGGATTAAGGACATCCGCCGTTCTGTCAGCGAACTAAGACCCGATGCACTGGACCGCTTCAGTCTGGAGTTTGCCATTAATAAGATGGTAACTGACATTAATGCAGTATCCGAAGCAAGAGTCTATTTTGACTGCAGGGTAAGTAATTTAAAATTCGGCGAGGACGAGGAGAATGCCATTTACCGTGTGGTTCAGGAAGGGATTACCAATGCCATACGCCATGGGCAGGCAAAAGAGATCTGGGTAACCATGAAAATGGAAAAAGAAGATATTCTGATACAGATTAAAGATAATGGAATTGGGTGTAAAGAAATGAAAAGCGGTTTTGGCACCAAGCATATGAAAGAGCGGATTCGTATGCTGAACGGAGCTGTTACATTTGATGGAAGTGATGGTTTTATCGTAAATGCAAGAATACCGATCCGGAGGGGAGAGACCTATGATTAAAGTATTGATTGCCGATGATCAGGAACTGATACGCCAGAGTCTGCAGATTGTCTTAAACAGCAGGAAAGATATGACCGTTACCGATGTGGCGGCAGACGGCCAGGAAGTGATGCGGTGCATCCGCAAAAATAAGCCGGACGTGATCTTAATGGATGTGCGTATGCCTAAAATGGATGGGGTACAATGCACGAAACTCATTAAGGAAAGCTGCCCTCAGATTAAAATTATCATCCTGACCACCTTTGACGATGATGAATATGTATACAATGCCCTGAAATACGGTGCCAGCGGGTATTTATTAAAAGGAGTTTCCATGGAGGAACTGGCCAATGCGATTACGACAGTTTACAATGGCTGGGCAATGATTAATCCGGATATAACAGCAAAGGTTTTAAGGCTGTTCTCCCAGATGGCAAAAGCCGATTACTCCATTACAGTCAAAGAAAAGAATATGGATGAGCTGACGAGAGCAGAATGGAAGATCATTGCCCAGGTCGAAAAAGGAGCAAGCAACCGTGAAATCGCCCGGACTTTAAACTTATCAGAGGGAACCGTACGAAATTATTTAAGCACCATTTTAAATAAACTGAATTTAAGAGACCGGACCCAGCTTGCAATCTGGGCAGTTCAGACTAACGTGAGAAATAAGGTGGAAGGACGGCCCTTGGAAACAGAGGGGGCTTTATGAAAAAAAGGCGCTTTATTTTAATCGGGTTGATGGGTTTATTTCTGCTTTTGACCTGCTTCTTTCTTTACAATAAAAACAGCCGTCCCGTTATCCTGGAATTTGGTATGTTTACCGGCAGCAACTGGGATGTGGCCAGTGCCAACAGCTTTAAAATATTTGACCGGGCCATCGCAGATTTTGAAAAAAATCATCCCAATGTGAAGATTCACTATTACAGCGGAATTGCAAAAGAGGATTACTCCGAGTGGTGTGCAAGAAAGCTTTTAGAGGGGAAAACGCCGGATGTATTCATGGTGCTGGATTCTGATTTTGATAAGTTTACTTCACTTGGCGTAATGAAGAATCTGGAGGATTTAATGTCCTCTGATGACAGCTTTCACAAAGAGGACTTTTTCACAACTGCTTTGGATACCGGACGGAACGGGGGGCATCAGTATGCCCTTCCCTATGAAGTGGTTCCCACCCTGATGTTTGTAAATAAGTCTCTTCTTGCAAAAGAAGGAATTGATATGCCAAAGGAAGACTGGACCTGGGAAGATATGGCTGAGATCTGTCAGAGGGTTACAAAGGATACGGATCAGGATGGGCTTTTAGATCAGTTCGGGACTTATAATTACAGCTGGCGGGATGCCTTATATACGTGCGGGGGCAATCTATACGAGAACAATCAGGCTCAGATATCCTTTACTGACAGCCGGGTTTTAAATGCAGTTAAATACATCAAACGCCTGAATGATATTAATCAGGGGCAGAGCGTAACACAGGAAGATTTCAATGCTGGAAGAGTGGCTTTTATGCCTCTCACCTTTGCAGAGTACCGAACCTACAAAACCTATCCTTACCGGATTAAGAAATATACCAAATTTCAGTGGGACTGTATCACCTTCCCGGCAGATAAAGAAGGCGGGAATACATCCAAGGTAGATGCACTGCTAATCGGAATCGGCAGCAAAACCAGACATGAAGCCCTTGCCTGGGAATTTTTAAAACAACTGACCTATACCGGTGAAATGCAGATGGATGTTTACCGCTATTCCCAGGGAGTGCCTGCGCTGAGAGCAGTGGCATCTTCCCAGGAAGGGGTGGATTGCCTTCAGGAGGACATGGATGAAGGGGAACAGGTTATAAGCAGCACCCTCTTATGCCACGTCATTGAAAACGGAATTATCGAACCCAAGCTTCTCCAGTATCAGCAGGTCATGAATCTGGCGGATGGAGAAGTCTCCAAAATACTGCAGGAAAATAAAAATGTGGACAGCAGTATGAAGATCTTTCAGCGGACTGTGAGTAAATATCTGCAGCAGCAGAAATAATCTGCTGTGATCAGCAGATTGTATATGAATAGAGTTGTTGTAAGGGTAAATAATTTATTTACTGGTACAGCAGCTCTTTTTTTATAAAAAATAGTTGACAAATAAATTTCACAGCTGTATTATTGTATTAAGTCATTAGTACAGTAATACAATTTGACCAGGAGGAGGAATAAAGAATGTCATGGGAACTTAAGAATGACCGCCCTATCTATATTCAATTAATTGAGCAGATTCATTTTCGGATCATATCCGGAGAATACAAATCCGGTTCCAAGCTTCCAAGTGTCAGAGATTTGGCTGCTGAAGCTTCTGTTAATCCCAATACGATGCAAAAAGCACTTTCGGAACTGGAGCACAGCGGATTGCTTGTCACCAATCGAACCAGTGGGCGTTTTATTACGGAGGATCAATCAATGATACAAAAAATGAAGCTGGATCTGGCAAAAGAACAGCTGGAAAACTTTATGGAACAATTAAAAAAACTGGGTTTCAGCGATGAAGAGGTTAAAACGTTTATCCTGGAATCGGTACAGTAAATTAAATTCATATATGGGAGGTAATCAGTATGAATCCATTACTTGAATGCAATGCGTTAAGCAAACGCTATGGCAATGTAACTGCTTTATCAGATATCAATCTGACATTGGAACGAGGTAAAATTGTAGGTCTTCTGGGACCCAATGGAAGTGGTAAAACCACATTAATCAAGCTTATTAACGGATTACTGGTTCCGTCAAAGGGCCAGCTTTTAATCAATGGCACAGCACCTGGAACAGAGACAAAAAAAGTAGTATCCTATCTGCCGGATAAGACTTACTTAAACAATTGGATGAAAGTGAAAGATCTGTTGAATTTCTTTGAAGATTTTTATTATAATTTTGATAAAAAGCGTGCTTATGACATGTTGGAAAAACTTCATATTAATCCAAATGATTCTTTAAAGACAATGTCCAAAGGCACAAAAGAGAAAGTACAGTTGATTCTTGTTATGAGCCGCAATGCTGACCTGTATGTTCTGGATGAGCCAATCGGCGGTGTAGACCCAGCCTCCAGAGATTATATTCTGGATACCATTATCAGCAATTATAATGAAAATTCAACCGTCCTCATTTCAACCCATCTGATTGCAGATGTTGAAAATGTACTGGATGAAGTGATTTTCATTCAAAATGGCCGCATCAACCTTCAATCGTCAGTGGATGATATCCGTATGAAAGAAGGAAAATCCGTTGATGCATATTTCAGGGAGGTATATAAATGTTAGGAAAATTAATTAAACACGAACTAAAGGCAACTGCGCGCTATTTTTTACCTTTGTTTTTAATTGCAATTGTGCTGACGCCAATTACCAGATTTACACTCTGGATCGGAAATTACCCTAAGATTTTACAATTCATCCCAACTGTTATTGTTTTTGTATATGTAGCTTCCCTGATTATGGTTGCCAGTGCAAGTATATTGCTGATTATTTATCGTTTTTATAAAAGCATGGTAACTGACGAAGGATATTTAATGCATACACTCCCGGTTTCTTCGGAAAGCCATATATTATCGAAGCTGGCTGTGGCAAGTATATGGACCGTCAGCAGTTGGCTTGTTATATTTATCTCAATATTCGGTATGTTTTTTACACCAGATCGTTTATCCCTGTTAATCGATAAGCTTTCGTATGCCTGGTTCTATTTTAACACCACAGTAAACAGTTCACTGATGGCCCTGCTTATTATAGAAATTATTTTTATAGTAATACTGGGGGTATTTACAGCCCCTCTGATTTACTATGCTTCTATCGCAATCGGCCAGGTTATCAGCAAAAATAAAATATTAGGTTCCATAATCGGATTTTTTATTATCCAGGTTGTTTCACAGATTATAAGTGTTATTTTAATGGTACCGGTTGGTTTTTATGGTGACAGGGTCAGTGATTCGGCAAACTCCATGCTATCCTTTTTTGTGAATTTCTTCTTCCCAGTAACCATCCTTCTCGCTGTCTTTACTCAGATAATCCTTTTTGGGATTACCGATTATATTTTCAAGAAAAAACTTAATCTGGAATAGTTTCGGGCGTTGATTCTTATTGGGAATCAACGCCTTTTTCTGTCAGATATGGCGCAGGGTGTCAGATTTTGTTCCAATTTCTGCAGTTTTAGCAAATAGTGTTGCTTAATCCCATAAAGTATTTTATAATTAAACTTTGTGGTGATTGATACTATTTTTCCATTTTTACACTTACGATTCCAATCACACAGAATTAATAATAATGTGCATCTGGCACAATTTAAAAAGGAATAAATATGAAAAAATTAGCTTTATCTGATGAAATACTATTAAGTATTGAAAAGCCTGCCCGATATATTGGGAATGAAGTCAATATGGTAAGAAAGGACACTGAATCTGTAGACATTCGTTTTGGAATGTGTTTCCCTGATGTTTATGAAATTGGGATGTCTCACCTTGGAATGCAGATTTTATATGATATGTTTAACAGAAGAGAGGATATCTACTGTGAACGTATTTTTTCTCCATGGACCGATTTAGATAAGATCATGAGAGAAAAAAAGATCCCTCTTTTTGCATTGGAATCACAGGATCCTATTAAGAAATTTGACTTTATTGGAATTACACTTCAATATGAAATGTGTTATACAAATATTCTGCAGATCCTTGATCTTGGTCAGATTCCCCTCCATGCCAGCGAAAGACAGGAGAGCGATCCGATTATTATCGGTGGCGGTCCCTGTGCCTATAATCCTGAGCCTCTTGCAGAGTTTTTTGATATGTTCTATATTGGAGAGGGAGAAACCGTTTATTTTGAACTGATGGACCGCTATAAGGAGAATAAGAAAAAGGGAGGAAGCCGGAGAGAATTTCTTGAGATGGCAGCTGAGATCGAAGGAATCTATGTTCCTTCTTTTTATGATGTATTCTACCATGAGGATGGTACCATCAAAAGCATGACTCCCAACAATCCCCATGCAAAGGCAACCGTAACGAAACAGCTGGTTGTTCATATGGATGATGCTACCTACATTGAAAAACCGGTTGTTCCATTTATAAAAGCAACTCAGGACCGTGTTGTTTTGGAGATTCAACGAGGCTGCATCCGTGGATGCCGTTTCTGCCAGGCAGGCAATGTCTACCGGCCGATGCGGGAACACAGCCTGGAATATTTAAAAGATTATGCATATAAGCTGCTAAAGAATACCGGACATGAAGAAATTTCCTTAAGTTCCTTAAGCTCCAGTGATTACAGTGAACTGGAAGGAATCGTTACGTTCCTCATTGATGAATTCAAGGGGAAAGGCGTGAACGTTTCCCTTCCGTCTCTTCGAATTGATGCATTTTCTCTGGATGTTATGAGTAAAGTCCAGGATATCCGTAAGAGCAGTCTGACCTTTGCGCCGGAAGCAGGCTCTCAGAGACTTCGTGATGTAATCAACAAAGGGCTGACTGAAGAAATTATTTTAAAGGGTGCAAGCGAAGCATTCCAGGGCGGCTGGAACCGGGTTAAGCTTTATTTCATGCTTGGGCTTCCTACAGAAACCGTAGAAGATATGGAAGGAATCGCAGAACTTTCAGAAAAAGTGGCAGAAGTCTATTATGAGATCCCCAAGGACCAGCGAAACGGAAAAGTACAGGTCATTGCCAGTTCTTCTTTCTTTGTACCAAAGCCGTTTACCCCTTTTCAGTGGGCAAGAATGAGCACCAAGGATGAGTTTTTACAGAAAGCTTATCTTGTGAAAGATAAATTCCGTACCATGCTGAATCAGAAGAGCTTGAAGTACAATTATCACGAGGCTGATTTAACCGTTCTGGAAGGTGTCCTTGCAAGAGGTGACAGAAAGATATCGGCTCTCATAGAAGAGGTTTATAAAAATGGTGCTCTCTATGATTCATGGTCTGAGCACTTTAAAAATGATGTTTGGATGAAGGCCTTTGAAACCTGTGGGCTGGACCCCGATTTCTATACCATAAGGGAAAGAAGCTTAGATGAAACATTCCCATGGGACTTCATCAATGCCGGAGTTTCCAAAGAATTTTTAAAGAGAGAATGGCAAAATGCCATTGGAGAGAAAGTCACCCCCAACTGCCGCATGCAGTGTATTGGCTGTGGTGCCATGAGTTTTAAAGGAGGTGTCTGCTATGAAAATCAGAATTAAATTTACCAAACAGGGTCCAGTTAAATTTATTGGTCATCTTGACGTAATGCGTTATTTCCAGAAGGCAATGCGAAGAGCGGACGTGGATATTAAATACAGCGAAGGTTTCAGTCCTCATCAGGTCATGTCATTTGCAGCACCTCTTGGAGTGGGTCTTACCAGCAATGGGGAATACATGGATATAGAAGTTCATTCCATGACAGACTGTGACACCCTGATGAAGCAGTTAAATGATGTGATGGCAGAAGGAATTTGTGTTACTGAATGCCACCGGTTAAATGATAATGCCAAAAATGCCATGTCTCTTGTTGCTGCCGCTGACTACACAGTCACATTCCGGGAAGGAAAAGAGCCAGAAGACATAAATGGATTTTTTGAGGGTCTTCTTAAGTTTAAAGATCAGGATCACATACTGATTGTGAAAAAATCAAAAAAGGGAGAGAGAGAAGTAGATCTAAAAAATTACATCTACCAGCTTTCTGTCTCCGATAATAAGATTTTTATGAAAATATCAGCAGGAAGTGCAGATAATTTAAAACCCGAACTGGTAATGGAAGCTTATGACCAGTGGAGAGGGGAAGCCAGCCCTGAATTTGCATTTTGTATCCAGAGAGAAGAAGTTTACGGGAATACAGGTGATGAAGCAAATCCTGTTCTTGTCCCTCTGGGTCTCATAGGAGAATCCGTTGAATAAATTGATCATTACCAGATGGAATGGGTGTATTATCACTCTTTTACAGTCAGGGAAGGAAACCCTGCAAATTGATATTGAGCCGGAAGAAAGCCATTCTTTCTTAGGAAATATCTATATAGGCAAAGTAAATAACATTGTGAAAAATATCAATGCTGCATTTGTAGACATTGGGAACGGGCAGATGGGTTATTTAAGTCTTGGTGACTCATCTGTTCATTTTGCCGATGGCCGTATGTTTGAAGGGAAACTCCGCCAGGGAGATGAAATTGTTGTTCAGGTGGAGCGGGATGCGGTAAAGACGAAAGCACCGGTTCTAACAGGGAATTTAAATATTACCGGCAGATACTTTGTTCTCACTTCGGGAAAGAAGCAGATCGGTTTTTCAGCCAAAATCCAGGATTCAGGCTGGAAGCAGCAAATGAAGGAATATCTGGAAGGTGAAAAAGAGGATTGGGGTATCATTGTCAGGACCAACGCTTACAGCGCCCCCATGGATTCCTTAAAAGAGGAACTCCAACTGTTAAAAGGCCGTTTATCTGATATCCTTACTCATGCCGGTCACAGGACCTGCTACAGCCTGCTATACGGTTCCGCGCCCTCCTATTTAAGTGGTCTGCGTGACAGCTTTCAGTCTTCTCTGGAGTCGGTGGTAACCGATGAACAGGATATTTATGATGCAATAAAAGAATATTTAAGCGAACACCAGCAGGAAGATCTCCATTTGCTGACTTATTATGAAGATTCACTGCTTCCTCTTAAAAAGCTGTACCGGATTGAAAAAACCATGAGTGAAGCCCTTGGAAAAAAGGTCTGGATGAAGTCCGGAGGATATTTAGTCATTGAACCTACAGAAGCTTTAGTGGTGATTGATGTAAATACCGGTAAATATTCAGGTAAAAAGGCACTTCGTGAAACCATCATGAAAATCAATCTGGAAGCTGCCGAGGAAATCGGACATCAGATCAGACTTCGAAACTTATCAGGTATTATTGTCATAGATTTTATTGATATGGAACGGGAAGAAGATAAAAAGTTCCTATTAAAACGACTTGAAGAAATCGTCTCAAAAGATCCCGTTAAAACCACAGTTGTTGAAATAACCAAATTAAATCTGGTTGAAATTACAAGAAAAAAAATAAGAAAGCCCCTTTGCGAGCAGGCGTCACAAATGAAGGAGAAGATTTCATTATGAAAATCATAATAGTGGGTTGTGGAAAAGTTGGGACAACCCTGGCAGAACAGTTAAACAAAGAACAGCATGATATCGTCATTATCGATAAAAATGCCGGTGTGGTAAATTCCATTTCGGAGAGAATCGATGTCATGGGTGTTGTTGGAAACGGTGCAGTAAACAAGGTACAGATGGAGGCAGGGATCGAAGATACGGATCTTTTAATAGCAACAACTAATTCTGACGAACTGAATATGCTGTGCTGCCTGATTGCAAAAAAAGCAGGTAACTGCCATACAATTGCCAGAATCCGAAACCCTGAATATGATTCCCAAATTGGCTACATTCGTGAAGAATTAGGCCTTTCCCTGGCGATTAATCCTGAAATGGCGGCAGCCATGGAAATTGCAAGATTGCTGCGTTTCCCTTCTGCAATTAAGATTGATACATTTGCAAAAGGGAAAAAAGAAATTTTAAAATTCATTGTTCCTGATCATTCTGTTCTTAATAATATGAAAGTCAGAGATGTTCTGATTAGACTAAAGTGCAATGTCCTGATCTGTGCCATTGAGCACAATTCAGAGGTCATTATACCAGGAGGAGATTCCATAATCAGTGCGGGAGATAAGATATCTTTCATTGCATCTCCTGTTGAATCCAATGAATTCTTTAAACAGGTTGGAATTGACAACAATGTTATTAAAACAGCCATGCTGGTAGGCGGAGGCAAAATTACTTATTACGTAGCTAAAATGCTGGAAAACACAAAAATTAAAGTAAAGATTCTGGAGCAGAACGCAGAACGCTGTAATGAACTCAGTGAATTGCTTCCAAGAGCCATGGTAATAAATGGTGACGCCTCTGACCAGGAACTGCTTTTACAGGAGGGGATTGGCCAGACTGATGCATTTGCATCCCTCACCGGCTTTGATGAAGAAAATATTATGCTGTCCCTTTATGCAGCCAGTCAGTCGAAAGCCAAGCTGATTACTAAAATAAACAGGATTGCATTTGAGAATGTCATAGATTCCATGAACCTGGGAAGTATTATTTATCCGAAGCTGATAACTGCAGAAACCATTTTACAGTATGTCCGCGCCATGCAGAACTCCATGGGAAGCAATGTGGAAACACTTTATAAAATTGTGGCGGACCGGGCGGAAGCATTGGAATTTAAAGTGGTTAATGAGCCATGCATTGTAGGAATTCCACTGGAAAAGCTGGAACTAAAAGATAATCTTCTGGTAGCTTATATCATGCGCAAAGGACGTTTTATCAGCCCACGCGGAAAGGATACCTTAGAAGAGGGGGACAGGGTCATCGTTGTTACAACGGTAACCGGACTGAATGATTTGAAAGATATACTAAGGTAGGAAAAGGCGATAGAGTAATGAATAAAAAAATTATCATTTATGTTTTGGGGTGGATCTTAAACATTGAAGCCATTTTTATGCTTCCCCCCTGTGTGGTTGCATTGATTTACAAAGAGACAAGCGGCATCTGGTTCCTTGCTGTAGCATCGGTGTGTGGTGGAATCGGATTCTTATGTACCCGCAGGAAGCCGGCTAATATGGTGTTTTTTGCAAAAGAAGGTTTTGTCTCAGTAGCGTTAAGCTGGATCGTTCTCAGTTTTTTCGGGGCGCTTCCATTTTATTTCAGCAAAGAAATTCCAGTATTTGAAGATGCCATGTTTGAGGTCATATCCGGTTTTACTACAACTGGTGCAAGTATTCTTCCTGATGTGGAATCACTTTCCAAATGTATGATCTTCTGGCGCAGTTTCACCCACTGGATCGGAGGAATGGGAGTTCTTGTATTTATTTTATCCATTCTGCCCCTGGCTGGTGGGTACAATATGTATATTATGAAGGCAGAGAGTCCGGGGCCCTCTGTTGGTAAACTGGTTCCAAGAGTCAAAACTACTGCCAAGATTCTATATGGTATTTACCTGTTTATGACGGCACTGGAAGTAATATTGCTTATGATTGGCGGGATGTCATTGTTTGACTCCCTGACGATCAGTTTCGGAACAGCCGGTACTGGTGGATTTGGTATTAAAAATAATAGTATGGCATTCTATGACAGCTACTATTTACAGGGCATCGTCACCGTATTTATGATTCTTTTCGGTGTGAATTTTAATGTATACTATCTTTTTTTAACACGCCATCCCAAAGATGCCTTATTCAGCGAAGAGGCGAGGGCTTATTTAGGGATCATCGGCATCTCCATATTGTTAATTACAATCAACATTCACCGGGGATTTGGAAGTGTTTTTGCTGCATTTCATCATGCTGCATTCCAGGTAGCTTCCATCATTACAACCACCGGTTACTCCACGGTTGATTTTGATTTTTGGCCTGAATTTTCCAAGGGAATTCTGGTAGTACTTATGTTTATCGGAGCCTGTGCCGGCAGTACGGGCGGCGGTATTAAAGTATCAAGAGTTGTTGTATTATTAAAAGCTGTTAAAAAAGAGCTGGATTCTCTCATTCACCCAAGAAGCGTAAAAGTTTTAAAGCTGGAGGGAAAACCGGTAGAGCATCAGGTAATGAGATCAATTAATACGTTTCTTGGTGCCTATATCGTTATTTTTATCTTTTCCGTATTAATTGTCAGTCTGGATAATTTTGATTTTACCACAAATTTCACCGCTATTGCGGCAACTTTTAATAATATTGGCCCAGGATTGGCAGGTGCTGGTCCCGCCAAAAACTTTTCCCTGTTTTCACCGTTATCCAAGTATGTCATGATGTTTGATATGCTGGCAGGACGGCTGGAGATATTCCCTATGCTTCTTTTATTTGCACCATCTACATGGAAGAAGAGTTAAGTAGAAAAAGCCCCCGGAGAAAACTCCGGGGGTTTTGCGATCTTATAAAAGCAGAAATCAGGCTTTCTTTTTCTGGTGCCAGATCTTAAAATTAACTGCCGAAAGAACTATTACAAATATCACATTGAAAACCAGGATGCTGATTGCAGCAACGATTCCCACACGGTCAGCCACACCGCCTACAATCTGAGGCGTTATGATTCCTCCCATCGCAGATATTGCTGTAAGAAGTGACATTCCCAGGGTAGAACCCTGAATCAGAGGTCCGGCATTGGCGATACAGGTTGGATAAATACCTGAAAGAAAGAAACCAAGTCCAAGGAGAGAAGCTGTAACCAGAGGTAAACTGTTAACTTTGATTAATATAAAAAAGCAGACAGCACTGCCAATAGAGTTAATCAGTAAAATAGTGCTTCTATGTACTTTCTTAGACATGGCGGCACACAGTAACCGTCCACCCATAATAACAAGCCAGGTAAGTGAAACGAGGGTTGTGGCAAATTCTGCACTCATAACACCTGTATTCTGAAGATAAGTGACAAACCACCCATTGATGCAGTTCTCTACTCCAAGATAGAAGAACAAAATAAAGGCAATACAGTAAAATGCAAAGGAACGAAGAAATCCTTTGTCTCCAGCCACTGTGCTTTTCGTCCTGCTTTTCCTTTCTTCGATTTCTTTCTGAGCCTGGTTTATTAAATTATAATTCATGGTCCCATATGAAATTGCGGATATAATAGTAAGAACTACAATCATATAGAGTGTCACACGCCATCCAAATCCCAGTTTCATCATCATTGCAGTAAGTAAAGGTGCAAGAAATGCACCGATCGCAAACGTACAGTGAAGAATGTTAAGCTTTCCTGTGGCAGAATCTCCATAAATATCATTGACTGCCGCATTGTTTAAAATTGTAATGCATCCCCTGGTAAAGCCGTAGAGCAGCATAACTGCGTACATGACTGGAAGAGGAGGCAATAGACTTAAAACCATCAGAGACGTCGGCACAAAAAGTGTAACCAGAGTGATAGCCCTCTTTTTTCCCATAATTGGAACCATAACAGGAAAAATAAAGCTGGATGAAAGGTTGCCGATTGCCATGACCGATAAAAGTCCTCCAGCTGCAAGAAAGCTGATTCCAGCTTCTTTAATAATGGATGGAAGTATGGCCCCTATAACTAAAACAGCCATACCGCTGACCGCATATCCGTAGCAGCATCGAATGAATATTGAATTTCTTGGATCTGATTTCATTGGTATTACCCCCTTTTTTGATCAAACATTGACCATTATACTAAGAGAAATGGAAAAATACAAGGAGAAGTCATAAAACCCTCGTTTTTTCTAATAAATTTCCAGAAAAAATTATTGACATAACCGTTAAGGAATGCTATATTTATACAGTATGCCGCACAATGAGGTTAAAAAGTTTCTGATTATTCAGAGCACCATAGTTGGCGAGTAATGATAATAGGAGGTGCCATATGTACGCGATTATTGCAACAGGTGGTAAGCAGTACAAAGTAGCGGAAGGCGATATCATTAAAGTTGAAAAGCTTGGTGTTGACGCTGGTGAAGCTGTCACATTTGACCAGGTTCTTGTTGTAAACAATGGTGAATTAGCAGTAGGCTGCCCGACAGTAGCAGGTGCTACCGTAACAGGTACAGTTGTTAAAGAAGGCAAAGCTAAAAAAGTTATTGTTTACAAGTATAAGAGAAAATCTGGATACCATAAGAAGAATGGTCACAGACAGTCTTATACTCAGGTTAAGATCGAAAAGATCAACGCTTAATCATGATAAGAGTAACCGTATTTGTTGATTCAGAACAACGTTATACAGGAATTGATATGTTAGGACATGCAGGGTTGGCTGATGATCATCAGGATGGACAAGAGCTTGTCTGTTCCGCTGTTTCAGCTCTGACTTTTAATATGGCCAACAGTGTGGAGCAATTCACAGAGGATTCTTACGAAGTAAACCAGGAAGAAAAGACAGGATCTTTTCAGTTTCGGTTTACCTCTGACATAAGTTCCGGGTCGCAGCTCCTTATGAATTCTCTGGTATTCGGATTACAGAATATTGAGGAAGAATATGGAGAACCATATATTAAAATCCGATTTAAGGAGGTGTAAGTGATGTTAAAGATGAACCTTCAATTTTTCGCTCATAAAAAGGGTGTTGGTTCTACAAAGAACGGCAGAGATTCCGAGTCTAAGAGATTAGGTGCCAAAAGAGCTGATGGACAGTTCGTATTAGCTGGCAACATTCTTTACAGACAGCGTGGAACTCACATTCATCCAGGCATCAACGTAGGCCGCGGCGGTGATGATACATTATTCGCTTTAGTGGATGGCGTTGTGAAATTTGAGAGAAAAGGCAGAGACAAAAAGCAGGTTTCTGTTTATCCAAAAGCAATTAACGAATAATTGGACCGGCTTCATACCTTGACGTATGGAGCCGTTTTTTACGATACGCCCATTAATCTGAACATAGAATAATGGGATTCCGTTTTTTTATCACAAGAAAGGAAACAGGTGAATGAATGTTTGCCGATAGAGCAAAAATATATATAAGATCCGGTAAGGGCGGCGATGGTCATGTCAGCTTCCGGAGAGAACTTTATGTTCCCTGCGGCGGTCCTGACGGCGGTGATGGCGGCCGGGGCGGTAATATTATTTTTGAAGTGGATGAAGGACTTAATACATTAAGTGACTTCAGACACATTCACAAGTATACTGCACAGGACGGAGAACCAGGCGGAAAGCGCCGTTGTCACGGAAAAGACGGCAGCGACTTAATCATAAAAGTACCGGAAGGAACTGTTTTAAAGGATTTTGAATCCGGAAAAGTAATTGCTGATATGTCAGGAGATAACCGCCGTGAAGTTATTTTAAAAGGCGGCAGAGGCGGACAGGGCAATATGAACTTTGCAACCCCTACCATGCAGGCGCCGAAATACGCACAGCCTGGACAGCCTTCTCAGGAACTCTGGGTGCAGATGGAATTAAAAGTAATTGCCGATGTAGGGCTGGTAGGATTTCCCAATGTAGGAAAATCAACTCTTTTATCACGTGTCAGCAATGCAAGACCTAAAATTGCCAACTATCATTTTACTACTTTAAATCCCCATCTTGGAGTAGTTGATATCGATGGAGGAAAAGGCTTTGTCATGGCAGATATTCCCGGTCTGATTGAGGGTGCTTCTGAAGGGGTAGGACTTGGACACGATTTCCTTCGCCATATTGAGCGGACAAGAGTACTGGTTCATGTAGTAGATTCTGCTTCCACAGAAGGACGGGATCCCATTGCCGATATCAAAGCCATTAATAAAGAGCTGGAAGCCTATAATCCAGAATTAATAAAGCGGCCTCAGATTATAGCTGCAAATAAGATTGATGCCATTTATGAAGATGGTGAGAGTCCAATCGATAAACTGAAAGCTGAATTTGAACCTCAGGGCATTAAAGTTTACCCGATCTCTGCAGTAAGCGGCCAGGGCATTAAAGAGCTGCTCTATGCAGTATATGAACTGCTTAAAACCGTTAATTTAAGTCCTTTGATCTTCGAAAAAGAATTCGACTTAAAGAGTCTGTCAGGCATATTGCTGCCTTATTCAGTAGAAGTAACGGAAGACGGAGTTTATGTGGTAGAAGGTCCCCGTATTGAGAAGATGCTCGGTTATACAAATCTGGAATCTGAGAAAGGCTTTACTTTCTTCCAGAAGTTCTTAAAAGACAACGGTATATTGGAAGAACTGGAAAATGCCGGCATTCAGGAAGGCGATACGGTCCGCATGTATGGTCTTGAATTTGACTATTACAAGTAACAAGGAGAATAATATGACAAGTAAGCAGAGATCCTATTTAAAAGGATTAGCGATGAATATAGATCCAATCTTTCAGATTGGCAAATCCAGCCTGACTCCTGAGATCACAAATGCGATCGCAGAGGCTTTAGAAGCAAGAGAATTAATTAAAATAACCATTTTAAAAAATTGTGCCGATGACGGTAACAGTATTGCTTCTATTTTATCTGAACGGACACGTTCTGAAGTAGTTCAGGTCATTGGAAGAAAAATTGTCCTTTACAAACAGGCAAAAGACGAAACAAAGAGAAAAATTGCTCTTCCTAAATAACAGGTCTTATCATTAGGCCAGGGAGTCGATAATTATGGGTAATATAGGGATTATGGGTGGAACATTCGATCCGATCCACAATGGTCATCTGATGCTTGGAGAACAGGCTTATAAAGAATACCAGCTGGATGAGGTATGGTTTATGCCATCCGGGCATCCACCTCACAAAAAAAATCAGAAAATAACCGATCCAGACATACGCCTTACGATGACACAACTTGCCATTGAAGGTAAAACCGGTCTGGTCTGCTCTGATTTCGAGGTCAGAAGAAACGGAAGTACCTATACCGCTCAGACCTTAAGATTGCTGCGGGAAGCTTATCCACAGCATCAATACTTTTTTATCATTGGAGCTGATTCGCTTTATGAAATTGAAAACTGGTATGAACCGGATCAGGTTCTGTCTCAAGCCGTGATATTAGCCGCACGGCGGGAATACGAAGATGCGCACCGTTCCATGGAACGGCAGATTGCCTACCTGGACACCAGGTACAAGGCAGATATCCGCATTCTTCATTGTAAAGAGATGGATATTTCCTCCGCCATGCTGCGGGAACGAATTGCAGGCGGTCTTTCTGTTTCAGAATATG
The DNA here is from genome assembly GCA_009712635.1 of Hungatella sp. Classification (GTDB taxonomy): domain Bacteria; phylum Bacillota; class Clostridia; order Lachnospirales; family Lachnospiraceae; genus Lacrimispora. The sequence continues at coordinate 351,078 of WASS01000020.1, forward strand.
TACCCGCTAAGGTACTGACATATATTAAAGATCAAGGCTTGTATCAGGAGAAGGATAAAGCATGATAGATGTTATAATGGAATTGAGAAATGATTTAAAGGAAAAATTGAACCCTTTAAGATATGAACACACATTAAGTGTATCGTTTATCTGTACCGCATTGGCCATGCGTTACAGTTGTAATTTAGATCAGGCAGAGCTTGCAGGTCTGCTTCACGATTGTGCAAAGCATTACGGAAACGAAGAAATCATTAAAAAATGCCGGAAACAGGATATTCAACTAACTGATGATGAACTTAAGGCCCCAGTCGTGCTTCATGCCAAATACGGGGCATGGCTGGCGGAGAATAAATATAATGTAACTGACCAGGAGGTTTTAAGTGCCATTCGGTGGCATACAACAGGAAGACCCCAAATGTCCCTGCTTGAAAAAATCGTTTTTACGGCAGATTATATTGAACCCAGGCGGGAGCGTGCGCCTGATCTGCTTCATATTCGTTCTCTTGCATTTACAGATTTGGATGAATGTGTTTATCAGATTCTTAAGAATACTCTTGAATATCTGGAAAGCAAAGGAAGTTTTGTGGATTCTGTTTCTAACCAGGCATATGCTTATTATAAACAGGTTCACAATGAAAAGAAGGGAGAAACAAGATGAATCAATCCATGGATATGGTAAAAACAGCTTATGCGGCTTTATCTGATAAAAAAGGTGAGGATGTCAGCGTCATTGACATTCGTAACGTATCAGTTCTTGCTGATTACTTTATTATTGCCAGCGGTACTAACTCAAACCAGGTACAGGCAATGGTAGACAACGTGGAAGAGGAACTGGGTAAAAAGGGATATGTCTGCAAGCAGGTAGAGGGCTATCAGACTGCCAATTGGATTCTCATGGACTATGGCGATATCATCGTACATGTCTTTGATAAAGAGAACCGTCTTTTCTATGATCTGGAACGAATCTGGAGAGATGGAAAGACAATCTCAGTGGAAGATTTAGATATAAAATAGATTTGAATATAATTAAATTAGAAATCAACGGCTTAACAAATATTGTGAGCCGTTTTTTTTAGGCTTAAAGTTAACATAAAATAATTATGTTAACTTTAAGCCTGATTACTTCTTAGTGAATCCCTAAACGGAACAAACCAATTACTTTTCCAAGAATCTCCACATGATCAACTATAATAGGATCCATAGTATCATTCTCAGGCTGAAGACGATAATGTCCGTTCTCTTTAAAAAAGCGCTTTACCGTAGCGGAATCATCTACCAGTGCTACAACGATCTCCCCATTCTGGGCAGTGGAACAGTGCTCCACAATAATCTGATCCCCTTCTAATATACCTGAATTAATCATGGAATTGCCCCTTACCTTTAACATAAAAGTCTCTGCGTTAGGCAGGAGATCGGAGGGAATGGGATAGTAATTTTCAATATTCTCTTCTGCATATAAAGGCTGTCCGGCAGCAACCGTACCAAGTATGGGAACGTTCACAACTTCCCGGCGGGTAAGGTTAAAGCAGTCATCAATAATCTCAATGGTACGGGGTTTGGTCGGATCCCTTCTTATATATCCTTTTTCCTCAAGTGTTTCCAGATGAGAGTGTACAGAAGATGTGGATTTAAGATGAACCGCTTCACAAATCTCCCTGACTGCAGGCGGATATCCCTTCTTCAAAATAGTCTCTTTTATATATTCTAAAATTTCCTGCTGTTTGGGTGTAATTTTTTCTTGCGCCATAACACAGCCTCCTCATTCCTATTCATTAAAACTATAGTAACATATGTTCGGTAAAAATGCAAACCTTTGTTCGAAAAAATGCAAAACAGATTGACAAACATATGTTCTTAGTGATATGATGAATTCAGAAAAAGGAACGTATGTTCTTGTATTTGAGGAGGTATGCATAATATGAAACAATTGATCATGTTAACCCTGGCAGTCATGCTTGGAGCTCATTTTTGCGGACATTCCCTTATGAATTCATTGGCCGGCGAGGTGGGAACACCGATAATAGAGAAGTATTATACCAGTATAGAGATCAAGAACGGAGACAGTCTCTGGAGCATTGCAGATCAGTATGTGGAGAACAGTGGTATGTCCACTGCCCAATATGTGCAGGAATTAAGAAGTATGAACAGATTAAGGGAAGACACCATTCATTCCGGCCAGTATCTGACGGTAGCATATTTTGTACAGAGCCAGGATCAGTAATCTGGCTCCGTACCGATCCGGTATTTCCGCTTAAATGAGGACTTGAATATATACCTCACAGCTGATATTATTAGCTTAAGAAGCAATCATTGCTGATCAGGTGTAACTTAATGTTGATGTCCATCCTTTCTAAGCAAACTGCCATACTATCACAGGGGAGAGATTGATTATGAATGTCTTAATTCTTTACTTCAGTGGAACAGGGAATACAAAGCAGTCGCAGAGGAGTTTTATCATGACTTGATTTTAAGAGATTATTCAGTCGAAGTTCATTCAATGGAAGAAAAGTTCAATCCTGCATCATATCCATATGACTTTCTTATCGTTGGCTTTCCTAAATATTATGAATATCCTGTACTTTATGCTTTGGATTATTTAGAACACAATCTGAAGAAGAGGGGACATGTCATTCCAACTCTGGCGTATTGCACACAGGCAGGACATTCCTTAACCGACTTTTCAGGATTAGAACGATTATTAAGGAAAAAGAATCACCGCCTGATTACATCTAAGAGTTTTCCTTATGCCAACAATCTTTTGATTTTTTCTATGTTTGGTTTAACCACTCCGGAAGTTTTAAAGGAAAATAAATGGATTTTAAAGTCGTAGATTGATCCTCTGTTAGATAGTTTTTTTCTTGAAAAAGAGTACAAAGAGAGAGTAACCTGGTCCAGAAGCATTTTATATCATATCACTGCAGTGTTATTTACAAAATTAATGCCTATTGCAGGTATGAAATATTCACCTTCAGAAGAATGTATCGGTTGTAAAATATGTGTCTTCAATTGTCCTAGAAAGAACATAAAACCGCTGTTCAGAGACGTGATATAATCCCACTAAAGTAGACAGTTTAAATATAAAAAGCTGTTATTTTACTGGGATTTTTTTATGTCAAAGCCACCATATATATCACAATTCAGAGCGGAAGCAGCCATAGAATACTTGGCTGGAGTTGGATATATCCATTGTCAATGTAGGTATAGATTGTGCGGACAGACATATCCAGTTCCGGATGATTTACGGAGATCTGATAGGGGGACTGCCCCTGCTCAATTAGAGGAGTAACAATCATATCTTTTTGATGCAGTTCGTGCTTTGTCATGCAGATACCGTTTCTGGAATTGGTGAGTAACTCATGATATTTGCAGTCAGCAAACCGTGCATTGTATGTGTATTTGTGAGCAATGGTGCAGTGAGAGATCTTTTTGTCGCAGCCATTGCAAACGTAGGGAGCTTTATCCAGTCGGGAGCAGCGTTCCTTCACAAAATCCCGGCAGGTTTGATTACAGGTCGGACAGGAAGCACATTTGATCCCGCAGACAAGAATCTTTTTGCAGACATTTACTTTTCGACAGCTAAACCTGTAAATGCAGAAGTTCTTAGCATTGTAAAAGGTGCCTTTATGATACCAGTCAGAGGAACGCCTGGCCTTCACTTCCTTATAGATGGTGGTTGGATCTTTGCACAGGTATTTTGCAATATCTTTAAAAGTATGATTTTGATTTAAAGAGTTTTCAATAAAAACACGATCCTTCAGAGTGAGATGCTTCTGGTTACCAGGAATATATTTACTCATAAAATCTCCTTCTACTGCTGTCAGAAGGAGTTATAAAGATACCATGTATGTATGAAAGAGTAAATATAAACTGTGCAGAGGTAAACTCTACCTGGATAAATGGTAGTGGAATTGGATTGTCAACAGTTTTCTAGACAACTTTTTTAAGGGATCACATTTACTTTCGTCCTAAGATCAGCGCTGCTTGTTTTAAAATATCGTTCTCCATCTTAAGCTGCTGGTTTTCTTTGCGAAGCCTGATCAGCTCGGCGTCTTCTGTAGAACGGTTATCTTTTTCCTTAAAGGAACCACTGTTATCTGCCTGGGCAATCCATTTATCAAGGAGTGAATTCGCAATATCGTATTCTCTGATAATATCGCATTTTCTTTTTCCGCCTCGATAGAGATCAACGATTTGTTGTTTTAATTCAGGTGTAAATGTACGACGTGGTCTTGGTTCTCTGTTTTGAGACATAGGGCATCATCCTTTCTTTATTAATACTATCATATATGCCTTTAAATTTCTGTCTAGTTAATTGTAGCCGATCCAAATTTACTTTTTCAATTTTCAATTCTCTGGCACTCTATTTATGTTACTTGGTAAATTATTATAAATGTTATATAATGTTAATTGAAGGAACCTTTTTGTTTAATAATAACGCTTTAGGAGTATAATTATATGGAAAAGAAGGATAATTATTTGTTACAACAATGTTATCATTGCGGTAACCAGGGGTTAATGGAGATTGTTGTAAAACATCAGCATACATATGGTGGTCCAATATTTAATAAGTACGGGGAAGAAATAGATATAGATATGCAAGAGTATTTTGATTGGATATTATTATCCTGCCCTGTTTGTAAAAAAGTCTCATTAGTACAGAAGTATAGTAATGAATGTGAATATAATCCTAATACAAAAACATATGGGGAGTATGTAGATTTACTTTATCCTGAATGTAATGTTAATTATTTAGGTGTTCCAGAGGAGATTAAATCAGCTTTTGAAGCAGCTTTAAAAGTTAAAAATATAGATATTTCCATATGTCTACTATCATTAAGACGCGTATTAGAGGCTATATGTAAAGAGCAAGGTGCTGAAGGGAAAAATCTTGATAGTATGATAAAAAATATGCTAGATAAGGGAATATTACCAGAGGTTATGAATGATGCTTGTTGGATCATTCGACAGTTAGGAAATGATGCCGCACATGCAGGAAAAATCCGAATATATAAGTCGGATGTTGAACAAACAATAGATTTTCTTAAAACAATAATCCAATATCTGTATACCTTGCCAGTACAAATGGACCGACTTAAAGTAAAAATTGAAAAAAGGAGAGAGAAACAAAAAAAGGTACAGGAATAAAAAAGAAAGATATCATAAAAAGATATTTTTCTATCTTTATTGAAAACTGCTCTCCGTTACAAGAATAACGAAAGAAGAATACTGAAATCATGAAAAATATTACGGTAAATAAGCAAAGGAGTTTACAGTGAAAAGAAAGATAAAGAATGTAATGAAATATATTAAATACAATGAACCAAATAGTTATATTATATTAGAAATAATTATATTTGCATTATTCTTTGTAATCATTACAAGTGAATATGATATCATAAAAATAATTGTTTTTATGATATCATTTCTGGTCTTTGTATCTGTATTAATTAAAAGGCTCATATATACAAGAAAATATAGTACAAAGTATTTGAAATTTGTACCTGCTATTTTTACTAAAAAATCGTGGATAAATCAAAGATTATGTGCTATTAAAGGTGAATCTGTATATGGGTTAAAAAAAGATATGTATAGTATAAAAAAGAAATTAATACCAGGTATTACATACTATGTTTATACTCACGAGCTTGTTAAATTAAATTTAGACAGTTTAGCGAAAAAGGGCATTATAACAGAATATCATTGTGAGAAGGCAAGAATGAAAACAATGAAGAAAAAGCACGTCGTAAATCTAAAATTAGCAGCAGAGGAGCAACAATTTTATTATATTTCATTCAAATTTGTTGGAGAAAATTAAGGAAAATAGCACTCATAAATTATGTGAGTGCTATTTCTCTCAGATAAAATAAAGCTCATTTTGTGATTTGAAATCACAGTAACAAATTTTTAGTTTTTATTAGTATTTTAATCTTCACGCAATTTCACTTTATTTCTGGCACTGCGTCGACGTTCATCTTCCAATGCAGCATAATGTTTCTTTGTAGTATTTACATCTGAATGTCCCAGAACATCCGCCACCAAATAGATATCACCAGTTTCTTTGTAAAGTGCGGTGCCATAGGTACTGCGAAGCTTATGAGGAGTAATCTTTTTTAAAGGAGTAACCAGCCTGGAATATTTCTTTACAAGATTCTCAACGCTGCGTACGGCAATTCTCTTTTTCTGCATAGAGAGAAAAAGGGCATTTTCACTGCCGCCTTCAGGGATCATCTGATTTCGTTCTTCCAGATAATCCAGGAGAGCATCCTCTACTTCAGAACCAAAGTAAACAGTAACTTCTTTTCCCCCTTTTCTATGTATCCGGATTCCTCCGTTTTTAAAATCAATATCATTAAGATCCAGGCCTACGCATTCCGATACCCGGATACCAGTGCCAAGTAAAAGTGTTAACAGTGCCAAATCCCGAACCTTCGTTTTCTCGTGATAGGCCTTTTGTTTCTCTGTTAAAGACTCACCTTTTTCTACTTCATCAAGCAATAAAGCAACCTCATCAACATCCAAACGTATAATTTCCTTCTCATGCAGCTTGGGCAACTGAATTAAGGCTGCTGGATTGTTTTGAAGCCGTTCATTGCGGTAATAATAATTATAGAAGCTTTTTAAAGAGGAGATTTTCCGCATAATTCCACGCTCTTTATTAGTTACTTCCTGATTTCTATCATTAAACCGGTATTTTAAATACTCCATATATTCCTCTATATCAACAACCCTGAGAGTATTTAAAAAATCTAATGGAATTTCTTTCATATCAATCTTACCAATAACCGGATTTTCCTTTTGCAGGAAGTCAAAAAATACCTTTAAATCGTAAGCATAGGCGATCCTGGTACGGGAAGATGTACGTGGCTCAATGCCACGAAAAAAATCGCCGCAGAAATGAGGAAGCTCTTTGATGAGCTCACGCAGATGCTTAACATTTTCAATATCTTTTTGCTGATGGTAGGAGAGTGTAGCTTTCATGAAATCACCTCTTGTATTATTTACTTATTATTCATTAAATAAGATCTTAATTTTGTTTTCACAGAGCTTATGTAGAAACAAGCAAAACCTATAAAATTAATTAGTCATTATAGCATATAGACCGCATTTACAGTTGAATACATATAACAGCAGTAATGTAGATGCAGTGATGTGGTAAATAAGATAATATAGGAATTGAAGCTTTACATTGGAATGTATTAATTATATAAATGATATATATTGATTTTCATATAACTATGCGTTAAACTTTCCACTTGTTGCGAATAGTTACACGAGCGCGACATAACATTTTTCCGGAGCGCGAGTGCTTGTCACTGTTTGCAAAAGTTAAATTTAACGAATAGTTGAACTACTCTACATATATTACCAAAACACCATCTATAATACAAGTCTTTAATACGGTATAATATCCACACCGTTTCACAACATTGGCAGGAGAACCCCCGGCGAGATATTCGAACCAGTTTTTGCCCTTACGCCGGAGTGAAACTTGCCCCTCAAAATGCATATCTTTTAACAATGTTTTTACGACCATCAGGGAACCTCCTCAAACGGTATGACATGGAAACCATGGGAGAGAAGTTCTATCTTTCCAACCTCTATAGAACCGCCTGTATAATGGTGCACATTATGTATACGGCGAAGAAATGCAAGATAAGATTCGTAATTTTCTATCTGCAACTGTGTATATTGTTGACTTAGGGGGACATTGCTGATAAGATAAACTTTGGTATAACAAGCGTATTTGTTTGCATACCTGCATGGAAGTTCCAAAGGGTAACCGTTCAGATAGTTGAGCATATCAGAAATACGGAAGCCAGCGCGGAACTCTTCAAAAATGACGATATCCTGTCCTTTATAGCTATCAAACGGGTGCAGGTAGTCAGTCACGCGGAATACATTGGAGTAACCATACTTTTCCATGACACCTTTTGTCTTGCCGGACCCGGTGTCGCCGTATATGTAGGTTACTTCAAGATTTCGCCATTCATTCTTATAAGTCTCTTGTAAGATCGTCTGTCTGACACGCTCTATTTTATCCATATGGAGCATATAGGAGGGGTCTTGTTCTAATATTTCATAATCTGCTAAACCCTGTTTAATCATGGCATATAAATCGTCAATATCATTCCGTTTTCCTTGCCGTTCAACTGGCATATCGCCCCATTCTTCAAAGGTTCCCCCAACACGCGTATCTGACTTAGGATCGTTTTCCCATTTCCCTGTCTTACTGACATATTCCATATTCTGATGTGCCGTACCCTTTGCCATTTCAAAATGCCCACCATCAAAACGATTTTTGATAGTAGAGAAGCGGATACCATTTTTCCCTTGCAAATAGAGGTGTGTGTGATACGTACCATTTTCTCCTACCTCATCAGCCATGCACCAGTAAACCACATTTCCCATTGTAGATAAGTGCTCCCGGATTCTTTCATGTGTGAATCCCTTTTCAGCAGGATTGTTAATTGTTATCTGCCACTTACGAGACATTGAATCTTTCTCCATGTTCAAAACCTCCTAAATTTGATTGTTACATGTTACAGATGTTACAACTTGCTGTAACATACCGCCTAGCCCAGTGTTTATAAGGGTTTGTTGGCTATGTTACAGAAGTCTGGGGTAATACTAACCCCAGACTTCCGAAAACCACTACATTATTGAATTTGACGCAGGCAACCCAAAGAGTATGCCCCCCACTAAATGACATATTCCAGTCACTACGCCGACCCCCACTCACGGGGGGCACGCAAGTCGGCGCTTAACGCTCGTAAAAGCCTACGGCTGTAATCAAGGAAAAACGGTTGAGCTTCCACCGCTAGACCATCACAGAAAACGAATTGTATTGTTTGCCATGCCGGATTGCCCGCGCACCGCGCAGGGCAAATTCCGGCACATGGCAGGAGTTAAGGCTAATGCATCACTTTAGGTGCGAATCCCTGTCTGGACAGGCGTTGGACTTTCTCATAGGTATCATAGGAATCCCTGAGATCATCAGTCTGGATAAATGAACGTACCCAACGTTTCGGAAGCTTGAATTTCTTTTCTGGACTGTAATTATCTATAACAGAGCAATAGTCATCCGCATCATAGCACTTTACCCGCGTCCAACGTCCAAAGAATGTACGGCACTCCATAACATCATAGCATTGTTCCCGGAGAGGTTTTGCAACACGGGTAAACACCTGCGAAGAAGATAAAATGGTTATTTTCTGCTTACGTTGCATCGTAATTTCACTTAACAGAGTTTCCGGAAAATCCTTTGAAACAGCAGAAGAAAATTCGTTTTGAATTTCATCAAGAGCAAATATAATACCATCATCACCGTTACGGTATTTCAGCAGATCATTTAAGCTTTCTAATGGCGCAGTTTGGTATTTGTATGCGAAATTGGTATAAATACACGCTTTAGGGTATTTCCTGCGTAGATTATCCAAATACCAGACCATAGCCATGGTTTTCCCGGCTCCTTGTCTGCCACAAAACATTTTAAGCCCAAAGGGGCGGAAGACGACAACACCTTGTTTTTTCAATTTTAATTCCTTTCGTAAATCTATCAATTTCCACCTAATGAATACTACAAAATGACCAAACCAGACAATCATAGCCGGAAGCTTCAGGCAAAGAAATACGAAACAAATAAATCCTATGAACATTTTTAAAATTATCATAACACCTCCATAAAGTTAGATTTAAGTAAAGGGTAATAACCGCCAGACAAACAGAACCAAGCCTATCCCTATCTTGATCGTTGTCCAGGTAAATACACAGGTAGCAAATAACAAGAGTAGATCAGAACCAACAATCCAACTCCCATACGCTGACACCGTGGAAAGCGCCGATATCATGTCGATCGGCAACGTGACCATAGAAACAGTACTGATTAGAGTGTCTAAAAAAGCCACGAACATATTGATAAAAAACTCAACAATCACACCATCACCCCCTATGTATCCTCTGATCGTTCCATGTGATTCTTAATCCCTATCAAAGCCCCCAAAGTAATAGGAGCCTGACCAATAAAAGCCAAAAACTGATTGATATTGTAGAAGAGAAGCAGGAGAGTAATAAACCCACGTATGACTTTACGGAACATTGTCAATGCTTCAATCACATAATCCATATTTACAATTGTGGCAGTAGTTCCATACATGGTAACTGTTATATCGGATAGTTCTTTTTCTGACGAGAACACGCTTGACATATCATACGGAGTTACAGCGAAAGCCCCCTTAAAACGGTCTACAAGATAATTGATTTTTTCTTCCAAATAGCCATCAGCCGGGATAAAGAGTGATTTTAAAATATCAAGAATCGCATTGCCGATTTTACCGGGAAGAGAAGAGATTGCATTTACTACATTACGCAGACCGGAAATAATGCCGGGACTTGGATCATCATCACCGCCACCAGAATTATCCCAATAATCCGAGTAAGCGGAGAAGTTCGCTTTTGCATGTTCTGTAAATACCGTGTCGGAAGCCGAGGTGTACTTAACTGTACCCGAACTTGTCATAATATCACCGTTAGCAGACAGATAAGTTAAATACCCCCAAATATTGGGGAAAGACGATAACTGCTCCCAATTTTCAGAAGTCTCCGGAATCCAAATGAAAGCAACATATGTACTACTAGTAGAGGGATAAACAATTGCAGTAGGAGAATAAAACAAATAATAGGAAGAGTTATTGCTACGGTAAAACAATGCATAATATTGGTAAAACTCTGCATTCATATTAGGTCTTGCCGGGATCTGTTTCACATCAGCATACGACGGAAAAGTCATAACAAGAATCATACAAAATAAAATCAGAAATCGTTTCATAGAACCCCCTTTCTGAGATAAAAGAAAACAACTCTATAAATTATCTTCAAGATAATGCGGATACTGATAATAAGGACAATTACAACAATAAGGGAAATAACCACCCTGTAAATAAGCTGAATTAGATCAGAAAACATGGGTTGCTGTTCAAACGTGGAAGTCACAGGAAAATAATAATAAAATACCTTAAGTTTATCCTTATAAACGATTGTTGTAGTACTCATAATGAGTTTATCTCGCTCTAAGTCATAATTATTGAGCAGACCATATTCACCGCCAAGTTTTACCCATTTTTCCAAGGAAAGAGAGTATAAAAAAGCATCATAATTCCAACCCAAATGCCCTGTAAAATGAAGTGTATTATCTTGAAAACCATAACCACCATAAGTGACAACAGGTGAAGAGAAGAACGCAAACAAAACATAATCCGCATAATCTTTATTCATGGAATATGATACTGTATTCTTTATGATAGCGTAATCTGAATAGCTATCACTTTTCGGTAAATCCGGTATATCATACCCTTTTAATAAAGCACTAGAGGGAGAAGCCGGAGAAGTTGAAGAAGCACAGCAAGGGAAGCAGAAGAAAGCGGAGATCAGGAAAGCCAATACCAAACGAACAATCATATATACCTCCATACACCAGAGAAGTAAAAGAGGGACTTCCGATAATCGAAAGACCCTCAACAGCCATTACAGGAACTTATAAATAATACGGGGAATCAAACCAATACCAACCATGATTCCCATGATCGCTAATCCGACCGGAATTAAAACAGCGGTATTACCTGTAATAGATGTTACAATTGGTGCCAACATTTCTTCTGTGATAACAAAAGCAGCACCCGTAGAAGCAGCAGCTAACATATAATTTCCTCCTTTCCAAGCAAGCCATTACCTAAAGAAGTAAAACACAGGCTTCATGATGATATATACAATAAGCAACGCAAAACCAACGGAGACTGTAAAGCTAATATTAGCATTAATTTGCGTCAGATTATTGTTAATGGAATACAATAATTCTTCGGAAGTCTGGTCAAAATCAGTACTTTCTAATTCCTCATCTTCAACACTAAAATCTGCTTCCGAAGTTGTTGCAAGAGAAGAATATCCGCTTACTTGCATATTGCTAAATTGTCAACGGAACCCCAACGGTTATAAGATAATTCAACCGTTGATTCAAGTCCAACGCCATCTAAAGAAACATTAGAACGCTCACTGATAAAGACTGTTTCAACTGCCTGACCATCAACATTGTTTGAGGGATAAGAGATATGTAATGTAACCCCTGTAACCTGCTTATTGGTTTTCCTGCTCGTATAATCCACCTTCTGGATACCTAATACTTTTGCCTTCATTTCTGTTTTCCTCCTTAATAAAAAATCGGGTCTGTTATTTAATTTTCAACGTACCACACCGGAACGTATTTCCCGATGTGAGGGGGAACCCCAACACGCCGACTATCAGATTTCTCCATAGAATACTGACTAACAAACCGCTTGAATATAAGTACCAATTCATGATACAATAGGTAGTGTGGTCGGTAACATTGGTAACGTTACCGATGGTTAAAAAAATATATATAAATCTTATGTATATATAGTAACACAGGTAACGTTACCTGTCAAGTCTTTTTTATCTTTTTCCAAAAGAATAGAGGTGAATACAATGCCATCTGATAAGCCAAGGATTGCCACTTATACAGATAACATAACTGTAAAAAAATTCAAAGTAGTATCAGCGTACAACGATCTGTCCATGTCGCAGTATCTAAGTCAAATAATAGAAGATAGTATAAAAGACTTTGAGAATGTACATGGAGAAATAAAAATATCTGATTAACTACAAATGAACCTCTATCGCGAAAGTTTGGCTTAACTATTCGTTAAACTAGACTTTCGCGAATAGTTGAAACCGTCACATACTATTATATCATGATTCCAACATCTTTTACAAGTTGTTGGTTTTTTTATGTTCGGGAGGAAATTTATATGCAGTTCTACATCGCTACTGCTTCTGATGCAGATTCCTCTGACATGGAATGGGAATCACTTCAGGACTTGGAGGTTTCCGAGGATTTTGACCAGACCTCCCAAGAATTACTTTATTCGATTAACAATAACCTGACGCAAATCAATACATACGTTGGATTCACTGTTACCGTTGGATTTGCTCTGATTATTGTATATATCATCATAAAGCCAGTGTTTTACTTCTTAAGGTGACGGCTTTAGAAAGGAGGAAAACTATATGTTAGCTGCTGCTTCTACAGGTGCTGCTTTTGTTATCACAGAAGAAATGTTGGCACCGATTGTAACTTCGATTACAAGCAATATAATGTGGATATTCCAAAATTAAAAGTCACACATCAGCTCCCATTTAACTCCAAAGCGATCCTTTACAGTACCAATTATTAACATGTACGGAGGTCTTTCAAGTGGCCTTATTACCTCTCCCCCATCACTAAGTACTGAAAAGGCCTTTTCAACTTCTTCTACTGTATCAAAACCGATAATATGAATCACTTTCCTAGTAAGTTCCACTTCCGCTACATCGGAAAGATCATTCATCCTTACCTCCTGTTCCCCAAACATAATCTCGGAATGATATACCAATGATTCCTTTGCTTCATCTGGCCGTTCCCAGCCGTTTTTTACGGCATCGGAATAATGTAATAGATTTTTTATCGTACAGCCAAAGGCTTTCTTGTATTCCTCCAATGCTTCCTCTGTTTCCCCTGAAAAGCATAATTTCTGTATAAATTTCATATAGATACTCCTTTATATTTAAAATGGTTTCTCCTACTTTCCGTTCAAATTTATCCGGTACACATATGTCTTAAGAGGAGGATTGGGCTCAATTAGGTCATATTGATATTCGTCCGTAGTCAACACATAGAAATCACCTGTTTTACTTATCCAGGTTTGGCAGATCATTCCCTTAAACCGGTGTCTGGAAGCTATTTTCAAATCCTCTCCAATAAATAAAAGAGTGGCTGAACTCTCCCTGAGCACGATATGCCCCCACGGACTCATGTCACAGAAATATCCCCCGACTCCTAGGTAATTACTCTCAAACATGTCCTTTTCTATATTGTATTTGCTGATATTTTTATTTCCATAATCATGCATATATATCACCCGTCCAGTTTTGTCTGCAAGGAATTCTTGGTTTCTTAACCTGGTTGGAACTAAGGTTTGACGGAGCAACTCCAGATCGTAATTAAGAACAAATATAATCATGTGACACTCTTCATTTCCACTCATCTCACCAAAACAAACAACATAGCTTCCGGTGTCAACTACTCCATTGAGATAAAGAGAAAAGTCATTGATATACTCGGAGAATATAAAACTGGCACAGATTTTACCATTCTTATCTTTTTTTACAACTGCCGCTCCTCCTGGTAAGTGTTCTTTATAATATTTGGATAGTTTTTTCGCCCGCTTAAGTGTTACTGTATAATTCAGGTTTTCTGGTAATATCGCCAGCCAGTCCTCTGCTACGTGACATATTGTATCACCTGGCTCCAAATAAGGATATATTTCTTGCTTATTCTTAGATTTGATTTGATTTGAATATGTTCAAATTTAGTACCCATATTTCCCCCACTCATAAAATTTATCTTATTAAGAGCTTCATAAATACGAAACTTAATATCAACTGATATGTCCCACTACTTTAGAATATAAAAATGGGGACTATTCGTTACCATAGATTTCTCTACTTTACCAATAGTCCCGCACCAAAATAACTATATTTATAAAAATTTATTTCTTATCTTCAAACACTACCCAAAGTGGGCAATCATAAATTTTATTCCAACTACTATCCCTAAATGAGAATCCGAAATAAATTGGCTCTTTGGATAAGTTTTCAAAATCATCATCTAAAAATGGAACGTAGCTGACGCGGCCATTATCAAGATCAATCATTAAATCGCCTGCATATTCCTGATTTACCTTAAAAACAGTTGAAGTTATGGATACTGCATTTGTATCAGTTGTCACAACATCAAAAAAACGATACTTATTCTCAGCATTTTTTTCAGGTTTCTGAACAACGACTACTGTTGTAGTCTCTCCGTTTATTGTCATGTCTCTTGTTTCAATAAAGCCTGGAACCATAATCTGATATCTTTCATCTCCCCAGTTAACAGCCTTGTCTTCTGCAGCACTTGCAGGTATAATCATCAAACCAGCAAGTATAATTGTTGCAAATATAACTCTAAAAAACCCCTTCATACAAGATACCTCCTTTTTTTTCCATAATATCATATTAAATCCTTCATTACAATTATTTTCCAATAAATTTGAATAGATATTCCCACTATTAGGCGCTTTTCTACCTTCCGCTACTGTTTTGTCGCCATTAATAAGCCACACGCTGCTCATTGTACCCACAATTCATATAATGTTCGTAATATTTCTTTAAATCATCTCCATATAAAGCTGCCAAATCCGAATTGTTATCTTTATAAACCTTTACATCAAAGGTACTGCAGCCTTTTCTTCCCTCTGCCATGCCATTGTTTACAAAGTGCTCCAATAACTTTTGACCGCTGCTTCCGATTGTGGTCTGAAGGTCAGGATTATTATTATAATAATAGGTGGATTCAAATATCAATTTATAATCTTCCGCTTTTAATGCTGCTTCAGACTTTGTCTCAGGTGCAGAAGAATTCTGCTTTGTGGATGTAGCATTACTGTTACTATTATTATCATATGGACATACTCCGCCTGGATGAAGATGGGCAGAATACCCGTGATGGTAATGGTAACTGCCTAAACCGCTTTTGTTTTTGTTGTCACGGTGTCCTCCCTGGGAATCTGTCCTACCGGAATGCGCCTGGGCGGTAATTACGTTATTACCATATTTTGTCTGCGTACAGCCAAGAATTAGGAATGCAGCGAGAAATAATGCGATTTTCTTCCCTTTTTTCAACTTTAATCCGAAGTTTCTTTTGGTGACTTTTTTCTCTGTACTCATATAACACTTCCCCCTTACCTATTTTCTTTAAATATATCATACGGCAAGATAATTTACAAATATTTGGTAATATTATTTGCATAAATAAAAAAATGGCAAAACGTTACCCTTTTATTTTGGCATTTTAACGTTTTGTCATTTTTAATTATATAATCTATAAAGTTAATTATATTTATGCCCCTGGACCTGCATTTGTCTCTGGTTCTGTGGGTACTTCTTCCTCTGAAGCTTTCTCTGAGCTGACTGGCTTTTTCGTTTCTTTTGTTGTTTCTTCTTTCTTTGTTTCTTCTTTTGTATCAGGAACTTTTGCTCCAGGTCCGATCAGACTTCCGTCTTCATTGGTTGGTGCTTTCCCACTCTCCTGCTCTTTGGTTTCTGGTACCGTTGTTTCCTTTACCGTCTCTTTGGTTTCCTCCGTCGTTTCAACAACAGCCTCTGTCTGTGCCGGAGCTGTCTCTACAGCAGCTTCCGTTTGTTTCTTACCTTTTTTGCCGCTGGAGCTGCCTCCTGTCGGTGTATTTTTACCGGGTTCTGTAAGTCCGGTTTCTTTTGAAATGGATGCACTGATTTTTTTTACTGTTGATGACGGTGCATAGCTTTCCTGACCATAGAGGAACTGATGCAGCTGCACTACGTTGCTCTCCAGGGTGGTTGCTATTACACAGTCCATTTTCCCAACTTTCATGGTAGTACGTGAGAATGGGAAGCCGGCAGTTTCGCCAATGTGATATTTGCTGATGCCCTTTGCAATCGCCAGAATATCATTCATGCCCACACTTGTGGATATCTGCGGGAAAACAGTTGCTACCAGTGTTTTTCTGGTGGCAAAATCCGCATTTTTCGCTTTTTCCATCGCCAGATTTACCACTTTTCTCTGACGTTCGGTTCGGTTAAAGTCAGTATCCATCAGACGCAGCCTTGCGTAAGCAACTGCTTGTACACCATCTAAATGATTCATTCCTGCATGTTTCAGCTGGTGAGAACCAACTCCCGTGGAATTTACTGTTTCTGTGATGAAACCGTTTATGTAAGCAAATTCTGAGTCTGTGATTTCCAGATCAATCCCTCCGAGGATATTAATGGCATCTGCTACAGACTTCCAGTTAAAGGTTGCATAATCGTCAATATTTAGATCCAGATTCTCGTTAAGGGCTTCCATGGCTTGTTTGTGTCCGCCCTTAAAATATGCTTCATTGATTTTATGATAAGTGCCTTTGCTGTTAATCTTTAAATAGGTATCGCGATAAACAGACAACAGCTTGATTTCACCAGTTTCCTTATTAATATTGCAAAGCATCTCCACATCCGACAAGGCGCCTTTGTCTAAGTTTCCATCTCTGGAGTCCACGCCGAAAACGGCAATTGTCCAATAACCTTTCTGATGGGTTTTCTGTTTAAAAAGAAATATTCCTGCAATCAGCAATGCTGCAATGATAACTAATTTAACTATAATTTTGTGCTTCTTATGATGCCTTTTTTTCTTTTTGTGGTTTGTACTGGTCTGCTGACCACTGTATCTGGCCCGTGGATTCCTTCCGTCACCAGTACTGTAATAAGTTCTGTCACCATGGGAAGCCTGTATTGGCTCCTGTGCCTGACTTTTTCTTTCCGGCGTATGTTGTATAGGCTTCTCACGCATTCTGCCGTTATCGCTTCTTTTCTTCCGGGCCCTCATACGATCTAATTCATCCTCATGATCCATGACTCTGTCCTCAATCCTTTCCCATGTTGTCTTAGACAACCCCACATATTCTAACAGAAATTCAACTCTTATTTCTTGCTTTTCTCTTAATTTTATCGGTCAATCAATAATCTTTCAAAAGATCCGGATAAAACCGGGGTGAAGTAGAAATTGAATGTTGAGAAATGAGTTTGAAAGGTAGAATATAAGGGAAAAGATGAGGATTCAGATATGATATCAGATAATTAAATGAATAATAATAGTATATTAACCGGTTGCTAAAGCTGCATCCGACAAAACCAGCGTTTCAATTGCTGCTGCTACCCCATCCTCTTCATTGGATCTGGTAATGAGCCGTGCACTTTTCCTGATTTTCTCAGATCCATTTTCCATGGCAACGGTGTAACCCAGCGGAAGAACCAGCATGGATAAATCATTTTCACTATCCCCCATGGTAAGGATCTCTCTGGGGTGAATTTTATTATTAATTGCGTATTCAAGCAGTGCATTTCCTTTTTGAGCATAGAAATGTGTTATTTCAAGATTGGTAGCGGCTGAGGATGCAATGGATATCCCTTCTTCCTTCTCCAGACAGGAACGGATATAAGAAAGGACTTTAGGATCCTCATGTACAATAGACATCTTATAAATATCATTATCAGATTGAAGCAAAGTCTTTTCCGAAACAAATTGAAAACGTTTTACAATGGTTTCAAAGGTATGTTCATCGGAAACCATGGAAAGAAATATTTTGTTTTCAAAGCTTTCCTTAAATTCCTTAAAACCTGAGGTGGTATAACTGCCCTCATCTGTCATAAAATCGTAAAGTACGGAAAATGGCCGGCATATGGTGAGAATGCGGCTAACCTGATTTTTAAATAACGTCTGCTTGCGGATTTGTTCCCCCATACTGTTGTAAACAGCAGCGCCATTCATGCAAATGATATCACAGGAGATTCCTGCTTCCTCTAAAGGCGCATAAGCATCTGCATAATTTCGTCCTGTGCAGACTACGAAACCAATATTTTTTCTGTTCAAGGCATGAACAGCAGCCTGGTTTTTTAAAGAAATTTTACCATAACGGTTTAACAGTGTACCATCCATATCGGAGGCTACTAATCGTATCATATAATTTTTATCCTTTCTTATCCACTATTCTTCTTGCGACGTCAGGATAATTGGTAATAATTGCTCCAATCCCCTGCTCCGCCAAATATTCCATTAATGCTTCCTCGTTGACAGTCCATACATGAAGAGGAATCTTCTTCTTTTTTGATTCTTTGATTAATTTTTCTGACCGCAGGTTATTAACAGACGGGTGAAGAGCGTCTGCTCCGATCAGCTTTGCATAAGCGATCACATGAATCCAGCCATCTGAATATAAAACACCGGTTTTTGCTTCCGGATCCAGCCTTTTGATTTTTATAATGCTGGGATGATGGAAGGAGGAATAGATTACCCTCTCTTCCATCTCCATTTTTTTTACCAGCTTTAAAACTTTTTCTTCAATCCCCTTGTAACGGTATACACCGGTTTTCAGTTCGATATTAACAGTTAAATCAGTTGGCTTTAACAGCTTAAGAACTTCCTTTAACTCTGGTATGACTGCAGCTGTATATTCCGGGTGTGTTTTATTACAGGAAAATTGTTTTAGTTCTGCCATGGTGTAAT
This sequence comes from Hungatella sp., assembly GCA_009712635.1. Lineage (GTDB taxonomy): Bacteria > Bacillota > Clostridia > Lachnospirales > Lachnospiraceae > Lacrimispora. The sequence goes on from WASS01000020.1 coordinate 370,246, forward strand.
CTTTTACATTGCCCAAACCGTTACAGGTCCGGTCAATTGTTTCATCATGGATTACTGCCAGTTTCCCGTCTTTGGTAAGCTGAACGTCCAGCTCCACTCCGTCTGCCTGCTGCCTGACTGCCAGTTCAAATGCTTCCAGTGTGTTTTCCGGCGCATAAGCGGAAGCTCCCCTGTGAGCCCAAACCTTTGTTTTCATCTGCTAATATCCTTTCTGAAACTATTTATTTAATAAATTATAATCTGCAATGGATTTATTAATGCTATCAGCCATCTTTTTAACGGCATCCTCTGGTGTACCATTGTTGTTAATCATGTTTTCAATTTCTGTTTCCACCGTCTGTCTTGCTTCTGGAAACACGCTTAATAAAGCGCCTGCTGACTGTGGTGTGGAATCATGAAGCTGATCAATGGCAGTTTGAAATTGCGGGAACTTTGCTATGTTATCTTTAAATACTGGTTCATTATGAGCTGCAGTGGTGATTGGGAAATATCCTGTCTGGGAGTTCCAGTATGCCTGGCTTTCCGGTGAAACGAGAAACTTAACAAATTCCCATACCGCTTTCTGTTTGTTTGCATCATTATTATTTAATGCCCACAAAGAACCGCCACCGATGGATACGCCACCCTTATCCTCATCACTGACTTTGGGGAAGTAAGCGGTTCCTACTTCAAATTTTCCATTTACATCATTTAAGATCTGTTTTAAGGATGCAGTTGAACCCAGTGTCATGGCAGATTTTCCAGAACTGAAGTCTGCAAGCCCTGCATCTCCTCCTCTGCCCACGTTTGGTGCATATCCTTTGGTTGATAATTCTTTCCATGCAGTCAGTGTTTTTACACCGGCTCCATTTTTATCGAAATCAACGGCAGTTGCTGCTGCTTCTCTTCCATTGCCGCTGTCCGCATAGTTGGCCTGCTGCTTGCAGGTAAACTGCTCAAAAAACCAGCCATAAATTCCGAGAGAAATAACCTCTCCGGCTCCGCCTTTCTTAAGCAGGTCATCTCCCACCCGTTCAATTCCCGGAAGGCTGTCTGGAACCTCTTTAATTCCGGCTTTCTTAAAAATATCTTTGTTATAGTATAGAATAGGAGTCGATGAGTTAAAGGGCATGGAATATAAAGTACCATTTACTGTATAATATGCAGCAATATTTGGTTCAACCTGAGAGAGATCCCATTTGTCCTCATCAATCAGCTGCTGCATTGGCACAACCCAGCCTGAATCAATCATGAATCTGGTTCCTATGTCGTAAATCTGTACAAGATCTGCACCCATGTTACCGATCTGCGCGCTTTTTAACTTGTTAATGGCATCGTCATAGCTGCCCTGATACTGAGCCTCAACTGTGATCCCGGAAGTATTTTCCTTATTAAATTTTTCTACAAGTGCATCAATTGCTTTCCCATTGACGCCGCCCATGGAGTGCCAGAATGTAATGGAAGTCTTTTGTGTATTTCCTGAAGTTTCTGCGGCAACAGGTGCTGCACTTGTGGTTACTTCTTCTTTTGTTTCAGATACAGCGGTATTTCCGGATTCGGTCTGGCTGGAACAGCCGGATAACAGTCCTGCAGCCATGATAGCCGCCATACAAAAGGAAATTGCTCTCTTTCTCATGATTGTCCTCCAAATTTTATGTAAGATTTATTCTGAATCAGATCAGCCTTTTACGGCTCCTGAAAACATTCCTCTGATCAGCTGCTTTTGTCCTAAGATAAATACGGAAATAGATGGTATAATAATCATTACGACTCCCGCAATCATCATGGAAATCGACTGGGAATCCACACTGTCTAACATCCCGATTCCGATCTGAACCGTTCTCATTTTATCTGAACCTGTAACAAGAAGGGGCCACAAATACATATTCCAGGCATTGATGAAGGTATATACTGCCATGGCACCTATGGCTGATTTCGTAAGAGGTATGAGGATGCTGTAAATGAATCTTAAGTCAGAGCATCCGTCTATCCGGGCCGATTCGTATAATGATATGGGAAACGATTTATAAAACTGCCGGAATAAAAAGATACCCATAGCAGATGTCAGATAAGGAATAATTAAAACCTTATAGCTGTCAAGCCACCGAAATCCGCTTACCGTTAAGTAATTGGATATAATCGTCGCTTCTCCAGGTATCATCATGGTCGCCATCACAAGCATAAACAGCAGATTTTTGCCCTTAAATTCCAGAAAGGAAAATGAGAATGCTGCCAGTGAACAGGATACGATCTGCCCTGCAGTGATACAGCCTGCTACTAAAAATGAATTAATAATAAAACGGGTTAAAGGTATTTTAACCATTGCCTGACGAAAATTATCAAGTGTTGGTGTTGCCGGTATTAAATTCATACTGGTTGTAAACAGTTCACCTGAAGGCATAAGCGCTATGCTGACGGCATATAAAAGCGGAAGCAGAAGAAACAAAGCCATAAGAAGATTAATCCCGGTCAAAGCCAGTCTGGCAACCCTGCGGCGAAAAACCGCTTTCTTTAATGCCTCTCTTTTCAGATTCTCAAGTTCTTCTCTGCTGATATCTTTTACAGCCCTGGAAATAACAGTTTCCATCAATAGTGTACTCCTTTCTTTTCCAATCGAAACATACATAAAGTCAGAACCATAATGATGACAAACAAAATCACAGACTGGGCTGCTGCGCTGCCAAAACGGTAATTAAAAAATGCATCCCGGTAAATGGAATAAACAATTAAATTGGTGGATTCACCCGGTCCTCCCATGGTTAATACTTTAACCTGGCCGAAGGACTGAAACGCCTGAATAATATTCACAACCAGCGTATAGAACAAAATCGGGCTTAAACCAGGTAGTGTCAGGCGGAAAAATTTCTGGAATGAATTGGCTCCGTCTACCGACGCCCTCTCATAAATAACTTCATCAATATTACTTAAACCAGCGCTAAAGTAAAGAAAGTTAATGCCGCTGTTAAGCCACGCTGTTAAAAGTGCCACACAAATCAGTGCATATCTGGGGTCGCTGATCCAGTTAATATGTAATCCCAGGATCTTATTAACGATTCCAATAGCCGGATGAAGCATGATTTTAAATATCATAGCGGCTGAGCTGGAAGCGATTGCCATTGGGAGCGCATAAGCAGTGCTGAATATCCGGATCCCTGGAAAAGACTGATTGCATAATACGGCAGTGATAAGACCGAGAAGCATACTGACACTTACTACAATCAGTACAAATACAACCGTTACAAAAAGGCTGTTAAAAAAAGACGCTGAGCTTAAAAGCTCGGAATAATTTCCTGCACCCACAAACAACTTTGCCTGACCCATTTTATTTGTTTTAAAAAGGCTTAAATAAATAGTTTTGAAAAATGGGAAAAACAGAAAAATCGCAAAAATTGCCATGGCTGGAGCGATGTATCCATATGGACTTAATTTTCTCGTAACTAATTTATAATTCATTGGATTACTCCTTAACGGTATAATATGTTTTCTTCTGTCTCCATATCAAACAGCAAAATACGGCTCATGTCTGCAAAGATGGATATTTCCTTTCCCCCTTCAGATGGAAAATCCGGTTTCAGTCTGGCACATACCGGGCTTCTTCCTATTTTTCCATGAAGTAGGATTTCAGATCCCAGAACTTCTTTTATCTCCACATTCAATTTCAGTTCCTGATCTTTGGAACCAGTTTCATGCAAATCCTCGGGACGGATACCCAGATATACTCTTCTACCCAGATAGTCACCATCCATAAGCCTTTTTGCGCATTCCTCATTTACAAACAATCTGTTTTTTGAAAACTCCACACAAATCCGTTCTTCTCTTCTCTCCACCCAGACTGGAATGAAATTCATGGAAGGGGATCCGATGAAGCCAGCTACAAATTTATTGATTGGATTCGTATATAGAACTTTTGGTTCAGCAGCCTGTAATATAACCCCGGAATTCATAACCACAATTCTTGTGCCCAAAGTCATTGCCTCTACCTGATCATGAGTTACATATATAATGGTTGCCCCAAGCTCCTTGTGTATCTTAGATAATTCAACCCTCATCTGTGTTCTCAGCTTTGCATCCAGATTGGACAGTGGCTCATCCATCAGATAAGCTTTGGGTTCACGGACAATCGCACTCCCAATGGCCACTCTCTGCTTTTGACCGCCGGATAAAGCGTGGGGTTTCCGGACCAATAAGTGGCTGATGCATAAAACATCTGCCGCTTTTCTCACTCGCTGATCAATTTCCGTTTTTACAACATTTCGTACTCGCAAACTAAATGCCATGTTCTCATAAACAGTCAGATGAGGATAAAGAGCATAGGACTGAAACACCATGGATAGATCTCTTTTTTGGGGAACAGTCAGATTCATTAATTCTCCGTCTATCCATAGCTCCCCGGAGGATATTTCCTCGAGCCCGGCTATCATCCGCAGTGTAGTAGATTTTCCGCAGCCCGATGGACCTACCAGAATCAGAAACTCCTGATCTCTTATATCCAGATTGAAATTCTTCACCGCAATCTGACCATTTTTAAATGTTTTGCATACATTTACCAAAGATAGACTTGCCATATGATGCTGCTTCCTTTCTTATATCCTGACTTCATTTTAGAGAACCCATGTAAAATGAAAAAGAATCTTTTAGTAAAATGAATGTAAATCATGCTATTGACGCACAAAGAAAGAAAAGTTATAATAAACTAAATTTATGAAGGAGGCATAAATACAAATAGCAAAGCTAAGCGCCATGCACCTGAGGATACGATCGTGAACGTTTTCGCATGAAAACGGTATCCAGGGTTAACGAGGTGAAGGGTTATCGAATATTCGGCGGATGCCCTTCCATGCCAGCCGGGCGTGTATCCATTGTGAAATATGCAGGTAACTGCAAAACAACCACTCTGGAACCGGTATATGCAGGAGAAAACCTGGTAGACAAATTGCTGTCCGTTTTTACAAACGATGGAAGACAGCTTGTTTTTGTGTGCGCAATTGACAGATTCAGATCATAAATTAATAGAGCATTGAAAAAGGAGATTATATTATGTGTGGAATTATAGGATATACAGGACCTTTGGATTCAAAGAAAATATTGCTGGAAGGACTTTCCCAGCTGGAATACCGTGGATATGACAGTGCAGGAATTGCTCTTTGTATGGAAAATTCCAGAATTCAGTTAGTACGTCATACCGGAAAAGTTTCTAATCTGAAAAAGGGCTGTGAGGACATAAGCCAGGTATCCCATTGTGGACTGGGACACACCAGATGGGCAACCCACGGTGGTGTCACTACGGAAAACACCCATCCTCACAGAGCAGGACGGGTAATACTGGTTCACAATGGAATTATAGAAAACTATCATCAGCTCACCACTGACTTTCACCTGGAAGGAAAGCTTCTCTCTGAAACAGACAGCGAAGTTGCAGCATGGGTTCTTGAAAGTCTTTATGACGGAAATCCGGCAGAAGCTATTTCAAAGCTGGTTACCCATTTAAAAGGGTCTTACAGCTTCTGTATGATGTTTGAAGATCATCCCGGGGAAATCTATGCAATCCGGAACGTAAGTCCTCTTGTGGCTGCATATACCCACTCAGGTTCCTTTGTAGCATCGGATCTGACTGCGCTGATTCCTTATACGAGACAATATTTTGTAGTGCCTGAGGATCACATTTTAAGACTTACCTCCTACAAAGTCCATTTATATGACCTGGACTTAAAGGAGCAGGAACCGGAAATTCTGGAAGTGAACTGGAATATGGATGCTGCCATGAAAAACGGTTTTCCTCATTTCATGCTGAAGGAAATACACGAACAGCCGGACGCGTTAAAAAACACCATACTCCCCCGTCTTGCAAAGGGGCTGCCTGATTTTACCGACGATCAGATACCTGACTATATATTTAAAGACTGTAACCAGGTTCAGATTGTGGCCTGCGGGACTGCCATGCATGCCGGTATGGCTGCAAGAGCCTTAATGGAACCCCTACTTCGAATTCCGGTTACAGTATCCATCGCATCAGAATTCCGGTATGAAGATCCACTGGTTGATGATAAAACCCTGGTTATTATTATCTCCCAATCCGGTGAGACCATCGATACCCTGGCAGCTCTTCGTCTGGCTAAAAGCTATGGTTCCAGAACCCTTTCGGTCGTTAATGTAAAAGGCTCGACCATTGCAAGAGAAAGCGATTATGTGCTCTATACCCACGCAGGCCCTGAGATTGCAGTAGCCAGCACAAAAGCCTACTCCGTTCAGCTGGCTGCCCTCTATATGGTTTGCTGCCGTATGGCCCTTGTAAGGGAAAAATACAGCGTGGCAGAGGCAGAGGATTTCATGAAGAAACTCCTTGACTCCATTCCTGCCATGGAAGCCATGATAGAAAAAAAGGATATGGTGAAAGCACTGGTAACCCATTTAATCAATAAGCCGGATGCCTTTTTCATTGGGCGTGGACTTGATTACGCATTCTCTCTTGAGGGTGCATTAAAATTAAAGGAAATTTCTTATATTCATGCGGAAGCCTACGCTGCCGGCGAATTAAAACACGGTACCATTGCTCTTATCACACAGGATGTACCCGTAATTGCCATTGCCACCCAGGAAAATGTCTTTTTAAAGACCATATCCAATATCAGGGAAGTAAAAGCAAGAGGTGCCTTTGTTATTCTGCTTACAAAAGAAAGTTTGAATGTAGATCCCGGCATTGCAGATATCCAGATTAATATTCCGGATATCGGAGATCGTTTCACAGTATTTCCCATTGCAGTGGTTTTACAGCTCATTGCTTATTATGCATCTGTAGGGAAAAATTTAGATGTGGATCAGCCCAGGAATCTGGCTAAATCCGTGACTGTAGAATAGAATTATTTTCATGAAACATTAAAACAGGCGTATCGCTCTAAACTGGCGATATGCCTGTTTTAACTTGTATCCTGCTAATCCATGGTTGACGGATCAGATAAAAAGGATTATAATGGTAATTGAATGAATGGTTCAATAAGTGAGGTGGAATGAATGGAAAACAGAATGAAATTAATATTTGACACAGCCAGTCATTTATTTATCAACAAGGGGTATTCTCGGACACAAATGAAGGACATCGCAAAGGAAATTGGTTTATCTACCGGTATGCTCTATATATATTTCACAGGAAAGAGAGAACTATTAAGTTTTCTACTTAAAGCAACCATAGATCCATCATTTATTACTCAGGAGTTTGAGTTGCCTATCCAATCCCAGCTATTCGATAACTTGGATCTGGAAATTATGGAAGCATTTGAACAAAATACTAAATCATTTTCTGCACATTTAGATGATATTACCAATTATCCCCTGGAGCAAATGTTGTCCAACGCATTTGATGTCATTTCAAAGTACGGGATCGGCTGTTTACTCATTGAAAAAAATCCTGATGATTTGGGAAAACTCACTGCCTATTATAAGGAATACCGGCAAAAATTTTACAATCAGGTTTTATCATACATCACACTGTATATTCAAAACGGAACTTTCCGTCAGATTGATTATCCACAATACGTTGCACGCTTAATCATAGAAACAATGTCATGGTGGGGAATGCATATTACCAATGATGCCTACGAAATCCAAAAAGATATTTCTGTTGAAACAGCGAAAAGTATTTGCATGGATAGCTTGATTCACGCTTATAAAAGATAATTTTTACGGGGCTGCTGCTCCGTAAAAAAATATAGTTTCATTGAATGAATGGTTCAATTAGTCAGATTCTGAAAAGGAGTATAATGTTATGAAACGCAATTCAATATCATTGGCCTGTGCTGCTTTTTTCCTCTTTGTAATAGTAACCAGCTGCGGAGGGCAAAAAACAACTTCACTGGTAAACACTCTTACCTTCGATGCTGATGATTTTAACAGCATTCGGCTTGATTATGATGCAGATGATATTTATGTTTTAGAAAGTAATCAAGCCAACGTGGTATTAAAAGAATATATGAACGAAAACAAAGAGAGCTATTACGCCAAAACCTCCTCAAAAAACGGTGAACTTCTGATTACAGAGGGAAAAAGGCCAAGGCGTTCCAGTTTTGAATCTTATATAGAAATTTACATTCCAAAAAATAATACAAAAAACTTATCCCTGCATTCAACAAGCGGAACCATTCGTTCTGAAATTGTTCTGCTTGTACCAGGTAATTTTTCCGTTGATACGACCAGCGGCACCGTGGAAATTTCCAATGTAAAGGCTTCAGCAATAAAAGCTGCCAGTGCAAACGGAAGTCTGAGTTTTAAAAATATTGATGCAGAGAAAATTGACGTACAGACTGCCAACGCCGCAACTTTAATGAATGAGATAAACGGAACAATCCTCTATCTATCAAAAGGAGGAAAACTGACCGCATCCCAGCTTAGCGGTTCCGGTTCCTTTCACGCTTCAGGAGAGGGTTCCCTTGACATTTCCTATGTCGATGTAACAGGCGATATTTCTGCATATTCAAAAAATGGTACGCTTACGTTAACTGTTCCTGATTCACTTGCTTTTCAATTTTCAGCTGTAACCAAACAAGGATCTATTCAAACCTCTTTTTCAGAGCAGCTTGCATTTACGGATCACACTGCTTTGGGATCTGTAGGAGCTTATCCTGATAAAACCATTGCATTGGAAACTCGAAATGGAGATATGAAAGTATCAAGGCGATCCTATGAAAAAAAATAATGGTTCTGTAATACGATGGGTACTTGTAATTGCTTTGTTTTTCTCTCTCATGCTTGCTCTTGCTTTCCTATCATTCCCTTATATCACTCTTTTATCAGAGCCTGAGATACAGCAGAAATTAAAAATGGAGGTTACTTCTTTTGGCTTGATGGGCTGGCTTCTTGTTCTATGCATTCAGATAATCCAGATAGTGATTGCGTTTATACCTGGTGAACCCGTCGAAATTCTGGCAGGAGCCTTGTATGGATGGGCTGGCGGAGTTTTTCTTTGTCTTCTAGGGTGTGTAATCGCCTCCTCTGGCATTTTTATAATTTCCAAAAGGTTTGGAACTTCCTTTGCTGAAAACCTGATCAGAACAGACAGACTTGATAAATTTACATTTCTGAAAGATACTAAGAAATTAGAAACCATAGTATTTATTCTGTTTTTAATTCCCGGAACTCCAAAGGATATGTTGACATATGTAGTTGGAACCAGTTCCATGAAGTTAATTCCATTCCTGGCTATCTCAACTCTTGCACGCCTTCCTTCTGTCCTGTCCTCCACTATCATCGGATCTGCAATACGGGAGGGCCAATGGATAATGAGTGCTTCTGTTTTTGCTTTTACTGCCGTGTTAGGTATCATTGGAATTAAGTACCAGGATGGTATGATTGGTTTTTGTAAAAGAATAGGTAAAAAAATAAATGGTATGGAATAATGGGGAAGGCTGGAATTTTCACTAATATACGAAAATTCCAGCCTTCTCTCCTATCTTCTGTCTGATAGCTCATTTAGAAAAGATTCTCCATTTTGTGGTTTCATTGTATTAAAATAATCACAGACAGATGCGCCTGCATCGGAAAGACTTTTTCTTCGTCCGATATTTCTGCCAGTCACCCCTTTTTTGTATACCAGAAGAGGGACACATTCTCTCGTATGTCTGCTGTGACCAATTAAAGGATCATTTCCATGGTCAGCCATTACAACTAGAATATCATCCGATGTCAGTTCAGAAATCAATTCTCCGATTCCCCTGTCAGCAATCTCCAGAATCTCCTTGTAGTTTTTGGTAGACTGAGAGTGACCTGCAAGATCTGTTTCCTGTACATTGGTACAGACAAATCCCTGAGTCATGGCTTTTGTCTCACGAATTGTCAGATCCATAACCTCTTTTGTAGGTACGCAGGAAATGCTTAATCCCTTGTCGTTTGCAACAATGTCCGCCACTTTACCGATTAATGTACAGGAATAGCCCTCGTTTGTCAGTATTGTAGGAGCCTGTACGTTCTGGTCTACTCCATATCCTAAGTGTCTGCACTGATATCCACGCTCATAGGATTTTGATTTTACTGAGGAGATACCAATAAAGCGATTCTGCTTTACTTCTTCTGCCTGAAACAGATCCTCCATCGTATTTCCATTTCCACCAAATACAATGACACGGCCAACTAAGGCAATTTCTCTTACCTTTCGGGCAATTTCGTATTCTTTTTCAAATGATATGAAATCCAGTGGAGCCGTTACATTGTAGCACATGCCAGGATCTGCTTCCAGATTATCTGCTACTGTTACATATTGATCCACAAGAAGATATCGCAAACCCTGATTTTCCATAATCTGAACGTCATGCCCACTTGCCTTAAGATGGTTTTTTATTTCATCCACCTTCTCCTGGAACGGATGAATCCTGGGTTCTTTCGGAAGTGTCCCCATGATTTCCTGATGTCCCATAAAAGTATCCGCACCAAAATGCATCAGCTGGCAGCTGCCGTAATTTGCCTCAGGAGAAAATTTCATCCGTTCACTTTCTTCCCCATATGCATTCATCAGACCAAGTTTTTCAAGGGTTGGAAGCTTTAAATCCGGGTAATCCTTTAAAATGCTTTTTAAGGTATTGGCCCTTTCATCTCCCGGCCTGACTCTTGCAGCATCATCCATTGTCCCAATACCAAATCCATCTAAAACGATAACAATAAACCTTTTTTTCATTTTTTCATCCCCATGCTGTTATAGATCCCGGCAATATACGGTTTTTTCTCTTTTAAGCCTTCTACCAATACAACATCAGACCTGGTTACAAATATCTGAAAACGAAAAGCCATTACAACAGTATCCCCTACTGAGCACTCCTTTTCCAATCCAATATAGTAATCAATATTTTCATCGGACGGTGGGGTTACGCCCATTTTTACCGAATCTTCAAGGGATACGCCAACCAATGCATTTTGCAAATGGGAACGCCTGTAATAGCCGCCTCCATAACAATAAGCCTGCCCCATAAAATTATGGGATACTTCACTTACGTATGTTACACATGGTAGTTCCGGCATCATTTTTACTGCATGCATTGGAGTTGTTCCAGAAAGCCCATGACCTGGTTCTCCGCAGTTGCCGCCCTGCTCCTTTATTTTTTCCAAAGCATGGATACAGGTTCCGGAAGGAGTATCTATAACACTGCAGTCAATTCCGTTTCTGTTAAGAATTTCCACTGCCTGTTTTACTGTATTCATATTTTCGGTGGCTCTTAGATCTCCAGCAGTTTCATCATATAAAAAACAGGGGAAAGACGTTACACCTGTAATAGTGACACAGGGATACAGACGCTTTATCCGTGCCGTAAGCGCTTCTAACTCATTCAGATGAAACCCTGCTGTCTGCCCGGAATATATCATATCTGAATCATTGTAAACACGTAAAATCACATCCTGAATCACTCCCAGCTTCTTGGCTGCCTCATGTATCCGGCTGATTTTCTCCTCCGAATAAACCGTAATCATCTTTGGGCGATAGGCCACAAACTCCTCAATCTGGGAGTTGGGGATTTGCACCAGATGACCGATATTGGCTATGGGAATCCGATGATTCATCAGAATTCTGGCTTCCCTGTAATCAACTGCCACGGCTCCTTCAAAGCCAAGTTCCATCAGTTTTCCCGCAAGGTATGGGTTCCTTCCCACCTGTTTCAGCATAAAAAACAGCCGGATTCCCATTTTCTTTGCTTCCTTAAGCATCAGAGCAGCATTTTCCAGAAATGTGTCCACGTCTATCACATAGGAATCCGGTTGGATTTGTCCGCTTTGATGCATTTGAAAGGAAACCTCTGCTAAATCCCTGTTTCGTTTTACTGTCTGCTCTAAAAACATCTATATCACTCTTTCCGCTGCTTCTTTTAATATACGTAAAATGGTATCAGCTCCCGAACGCATGGGATTGATACGAATCATGCGCTTTTTAAGTGCCGGATCTGTATTCTGAAATGTCCCGGATATCTTGTAAAACATAGGTACAATCTCATATTTTGACTCTGCTCCCACCGGATTGGGCGCTGCTCCTAATTTTTCTGCTTCTTTAAGAACTTTCTCAGCAATCTCTTCTTTAAACTCCACCAGAAGGACCTTTGACTGTGCATTTGCAAGAAACGCCTGCTTTACGCAAGGTATCTCACCTGAATTCAGCCGTTTTACACATTCTTCATTTACCTCTGCCTGTATGGCAAGAGCCACCGGCGCATATGCAAAACCACGGAGTACTTCAAGTGCCTCATGTCCCTGCACCTGCATACCACCAGAATAATTTTCTTTCACCAGCTTTTCAATATAGACGGCCTTTCCAACAATTACGCCGACCCCCTCCGGTCCCAGAAGTTTAAACGCTGAAAAACAGGAAAGATCAGCGCCGCACTGAATTCCAATCCGGCTGACTTTCATGACGGCGTAATTGTCATCAGTGAGAACTGGCAGACCGCCGCTTCCTTTTATTGTTTTCACCACCTGCGCCATATCGTAGGCATCCTCTGGTTTCTGTCTTGTATACTGGATCAGTGCGCCTTTTAACCCCGGGTTCTCTTTTATTACCTGCTTTATCTCACTTAAGTCATTATAATCTGCCTCAACCGCCGAAATGTTCATCATTTCCATGGAAACAGCCGTAGTATTGTAGACAGGCGCTTTGTGAACCAGTATTTTTTCACCTGGCTTTAACATGCTGTGAAGTCCCAGGCGAATGGCTCCCGTTCCTGCCCCTCTCACCAGAATACAGGCTTCAGCATCAAAAATATCTGCAATTACCTGTTCTGCTTTCTGAGTTATGACAGGTTTATTGATCCCTGGAGTGACTCCTAAATCTCCCTGTGTCAGTATTTCATGTCCTTCAAATCTTTTCGTAATGCAGTCTATGATTTTAAATTGCAGTCTGGCTGCTTCCTGAACGGATAAACTGTTAAGTGGACTGGTATTCATGTTACGCCTCCTGTTTTAATATCCTGTTGGGATTATCAATCATCAACTGCTCAATCTGCTCCTCAGACAATCCATATTCCAAAAGCATGGGAAGAAATGTTTCTATCAAATATGCATAGCCCGGTCCTCCCCACTTCTTTAAATGTGACTTTCTTGTAATATCCATGGATAGCACCACCTGATCCAGATAACCTTCTTTGGCAATTCGTTTCAACATCTGGGCGCGGAATGTATCCGGACAGTAATTAATTTTTCCTACCGTATCAAATCCAATATTTACGCCTTCTTTCAATACCGAAATAATGGTATCTGGATTTTGTGACAGATCCAGATGCCCGATAATAATGTTTTCCGGCTTTACTCCTTCGGCTTTTAAATATTCTGCCTGCTCCAGAGCCATGGTTCCAAGGGTAGTATGGGTCGTGACAACTGCACCGGTTTGTACGGCTGCAAGAGCCATGGAATCAAAAACTTTCCGTTCCATTTCAGTAAAGGTATCCTTACTGGTGCCGAATTCCCCGATTACACTTGCCTTAATTCCTGTATTTACAATCCCTTCTGAGATTTCTTTTACCGCTAGCTCTGCCAGTTCCCTTACTGACATGGTATAAACAAATTCCGGAAGAAAGGGCTCCTTATAAAACCCGGTCGCTGAAAGAATCTGTATTCCGGTGTTTTCTTCCATCAGGCGGCAGTAATTGGAGTTTCGTCCCATGCCAATGTTGGTTACATCGAGGATTCTTCTTACCCCAAGTTCATACAGTCGGCACAGTTCTTTTTGTGACTCCTCAAAGCAATCCAGACGGCAGTCCTCATCATTCTTGATTCCCGATAAATCTATGGTGATGTGTTCATGCATCAGTGTATATCCTTTTTTCATAAGCTCCTCCTCTCTTTACTGGTGATAATACATGTCAAAATTCATGAAATACCGTTGAATTAATGGGGAAGGCTGATTTTGGTATGACCTTGCCAGCTGAAACATGTAAGCGACATCCTCCGGCCTGCTTTCGCAAATAAGAACTTTGCATCGGCCAAGTCCTTTTGCAGGAACGGTCAGTGCTGTTTTTCCGCTCATATTAACAACCCGCATCAGCCCTTTGCCAGACCGGCTCTGACATTTTGCCGTTTCTTCATCGAAATGTCCAAATATACTGTCACCAGGAGCATTCACATCTACCGGACCTTCCGTAGATATAACAATAGTACGTGACTTCACAACACTTTTTAAATATTCGATCAATGGTTCCCGGCTTCCATAAATGTCTGGCAGGTCATGGCATTTTTCCGTCTTAACGATTGTGTAAGTGTCTTCCTTGGGCTGAAACTTGGTTATGTCGTATCCAAACAAAGGGTTTAACAGCTTTTCCATGGTATCAAGATCTCTGGTAATGGCGCCTATGGCAGGCTGAAACCCGATTCCATCTGTTGAAATCCTATGATAACGGATCATTTTCTCCTGCTCGATCATGGGAGAGATAAAACCGTAAAGATTGAGAGCGGCGGCTGGGGCAAGCACGCTGCCCCCGCCATCCGTTCCAATACCCGCATCATTGATTCCATAAAATACATTTAGGGCAGTACCGCTGCTGGATCCGGTCATCCAGTTCCCAGTGATGGGATTAATAAGCTGTAAGTCAATAGCCCTTCCTCCTAAAGCCATCTGATCCGTTGTATGAATCAGGAATCCCCTATCCTCCAGCCGTTCTTTTAGTTCTGCCGGTATGGCGTCTGTATTTTTAATTCCCGTATACCAGACCTCACCCTGGTTCTCCAAAAAAGAAGCCGCTCTGTCAATAATACCTGGTTTTACGGTAATAACGGTATGATAGGGATCTTTCAGAGCAAGAAATGTCTTTTTTGCATAATGTACAATCTTATCCATAAAATGACCTTATTTCGCAACAGGAACTGCGATGAGTCCAATCAGTAAAAGCAGATTCATCAGTATACCAAATACGATACATGCCACCGGTCCAACAGCAAGATCTACGATTGGTTTTTTTGCTTTCTTATTTAACAGAAATGCCCCAATTACAAACAGTGCTCCAATTCCTGTATATCCTGAGGCAGCCACAGACATTTTTTCAGCTGCCACAATTCCTCCTGCCAGCAGTGAAACCTCAAGCACCTTATTCATGGAAGTTCTGACGTATTCACCCATGTCTTTCACACCAGGGAAACGATCCATGCCCTTTGCGAATATATTAATGAGATAAATTTCAGCAACCATAACTGCAAAACCAAGAATAAAGGCAACAATGGGATTGCCATGGAAAAACAATCCAATTACAAAAACAAATGTGCATCCTGCCACACCATACACTCCAGTAACAATGGCAGTGGTAAATACAAGCGGAATAAAACCGATTGCTCTTGCCAGAGCGGTCAGACCGGCGTTGCTGTACTCTTGTTTTGCTAACAATGCCAGGGATGCCGGATCACCTGCTACGATGGAGAGACTGGTTCCTGCCGCAAGCAGTCCGCCCATAATTGCAAGAAGCAGCCATTTCTTACGAATCCGGAGAATATTGCCTTCAAAGCCCTGGGTAAGTACCTCATTGGTATTTTCAGTTCCTTTGCGCTGTGCAGCAAAAACAATCATTAATATCATTCCTGCTAACATTGCCATGCCTTCTGCATTTAAAGTAACCTTACCAGCTCCTAATGTAAAAACTCCAAATTTTTTAATCAGATAATAAACCAGAATCGTTACCCCTCCAGCTGTCATACCTTTCTTAAATCCATGCTGATAAGCAATGCCAACTGCAGGGAATATGGCAAATGCCACTGTTATATAGCCAGATACACTTCCTAAATCACTAGTAAAATTATAAGGAAGATAACCAAAGAATTTAACTATAAATTCCAGTCCTGCCAGAATGGCAACACCATAAACCGCTCCGATAGCTGCCGATAGTATCATACCGTTTCTGCTGTTATTACAGAAGGAACCAATCATATCTGTGGTCAGCAGTAAACAGTGGATGAGAATAATACTTGCTGCTATGGAAGTGGGAATACCAAATCCAATTACCAGTCCGAAGCTGATGGCGAAACTCATGGCTGCTAATTCTTTCCGGCTGATTTCTCCATTAAAATACTGACCTGCAATCGGTCGGAAACCATCATTAAATACTGCAATTCCCTGGTTAGAAAGAACAGAAGCCAACGCTCCAATTAATGTAATTACAATATATTTCATATAATTATACCCCCTCTTTTTCGCTGATTGCCTTTAACAGAACCGGAAGAACCTCATCTTTATGCTGGGCTGTAAAACCGAAGGCTTTTTTCCCTTTTTCTACCTCTTCCCGTATAAATGCTTCGCTTTTAATCTGGCCTGGCATGGAAATAGTGGAACAGGATTTAGAGCCTAACAGCGCCAGTGCCATTGCAAGGGCTCCGCCCCCTCCTGTATTACAAGCCCCCACATAATAATCATATTTCCCTTCCTTGACTCCCATGGCACCATCAAGGTCACCCTTAATTTCGATCTCAGCTTTTCCATTCATCAGCTGACTCACAATTTTAGCGATTTCTTCCTTGTCAATCTGGCCCCCAACCACAATTTTCATTTTGCTACCTCCTTTTTTCTCCTTTATATAAATGCGATTTCGCATTCACACCTTGTTATGTAAGCAGGTTACAAAGATGAACGGCTAAAAAATCCTTTTCTGATTGTGGAAACTGAATTTCAGTTTCCTGCAAAAGTTCATCCCTGAGTTCCTGCGCCTGCCTGAAAACCGGCTCATCCATTACACTTTTTAAAACCTCACTGTCCAACGCAGTCTCATCTTCACCACTTAAAATTCTCTGCACTGCCATGGCAAGATGGGTAATGAACATCACCGCTTTTGATTCTTCCAAATCCGGTATTTCAGCCAGAATACGCACCACGGCTATTTTTGAGAAACTGGCTGCTTCCTTACAAATTACATGATTCTCTTCCAGAATGTTCAGACGTTCCATTAAAAGTTCATTTAGATTCATGATTTCCCCCAAGTCTAATGTACATTATTTTGTATATTGATAGATTAAAAACCCAATTAAAAAAAGGGTTCTCTTTTCTTTTCTCTTACATCACGTATGATAGCTGTAACCTGTGCTGCATGAATATATTTTAATAACATTGCTTTTAAGTACTCCTCTTCTTTTCCAATCACAAGAACAGCCGTAGAAAACAGATTATTGTAATCAGAGTCTGCAAGAAATGCCACTTTCACGGAATCATGCTTATTTTCCAGAATGTCATCATAATTCCAGACACCCGCATCTATGATTCCCTCTTTTAATGCGGTTAAAGTCTGCTGTGTTCTGATGGGAACCAGCGTCACATTCCTGCCATGAATGATGTTTCTTGTAATGCAGCTTTGATCCAGGGAATTGCTGTCATAAGCCACTCTCATTCCATCCTGTATACTGTCATATCCGGAATCAGCCAAAAGCAGTACATGCCTGGAAAGAAAACTTCCAGGACCAAAATTCATTGCTATTTCAATCTGTTTTCCATCTTTTATGGATTGTTCAGCAGCAAACTGGGAACATAGTGCAAAATGATAGGTTCCTGATTCCACCAGCTCTATACGTCCCACTGCTCCTCTTGCATAAGCCATGTTAAAGTTTAAAGCAGAAAATTGTTCATACATGGCAGTAGCCAGCCCTTCATACGTTACAGAATAAGGCAGAGGCATAATTCCCATAACCCCTCTGGGCATACAGTTCTCCTGCAGCCTCTTATGATCCAGTGATGTAATATAAGTTCCCTGATGACCATGATTTTCTAAAACAACCGCATTACTATCCTTCAAAAAAGCAAACGCATTCTGTATCGTTCCACGGGAAACTCCGAATTTTTCCTGATACTCCGATATGGGAAGAAGTCTGTCTCCCACATTTCTGGACATTAAATCAAGAGCCAGCAGGCTTTTTGTTACTCCGGTTTTCTGATATAAACTCCCATACCCCAGGTCCTTTTCTTTCATCCAATCACGCTCTCATCAATTTACATTATTTTGTATATTCAAACATTATCACATTCACGGGAAAATGTCAACGGACATTTCCTCTGTTTAAAGAAATGTCCGCTTTTTAAATCTATTATTTATTTACTGCTGTTTGTCTTTTCCCTTACCTTTTACTTCAATATACTTCAGTATCATATCTACTGCTCCATCCACTCCAATGGGACTGCGATTTATACATAAATCGTAGCTTCTTACATCTCCCCACTTTTTATTGGAATAGTAGTTATAATAACTGGAACGCTTTTTGTCTGTCTTAACCATAACTTCTTTTGCCTTTGCATCATCAATCTGGTACAGCTCTTTTAAGGATTGTATCTTATCTTTGTCATCTGATGTAATAAATACAGAAACAAGATTGGGATCGTCTGCCAGTGCATAGTCCGCACACCTTCCGACAATAACACAGGATTCTTCTTCTGCCAGTTTCTTAATCGTATCAAACTGTGCCAGAAAAATCTTATGATTAATGGGCATATCCATATAACCAGAACTTGTTAATCCAACATTGTATGTATCCATAACCAGAGAATATAAAAAGCTATTGGTAGGCTTTTCATCATGGCTTTGAAATAATTCCTCACATAATCCACTGTTCTTGGCAGCCAGTGCCAGTAACTCTTTATCATAGCATTTAATACCAAGGGCTGCCGCCACTTTCTCACCAATAACCTTACCAGAACTTCCGCACTGCCTTCCAATCGCAATCACTAAGTTTTCACTCATATCGATCACTCCTTCCAGTTATCTTATAATACTATTATACAACTAAATTTCTGAAAAATCCATATTTTATCCATATTTAACAGTTATTATCGAAATAAAAACCACCTGGATCTTGTGATCTAGGTGGCACGTAATTTTCTTAATAAATCTTCAAAATAATCGGGTAATGGCGCATGAAACTCCATATATTCCCCTGTGGTGGGGTGAACAATTCCCAATACTCCTGCATGCAGAGTCTGCCCGGTTAATTTGTACGGACTTTTTGAGGGACCATAAACCACATCCCCTAAAAGCGGATGACCGATACTGGCCATGTGAACGCGGATCTGGTGGGTACGCCCCGTTTCCAGCTGGCATTCCACATAGGTAAACTGTTTAAATCGTTCCAGAACACGAAAATGTGTGGTTGCTTCTCTTCCGTTTTTTTCATTCACACTCATCTTTTTCCGGTCAACGGGATGACGTCCGATAGGGGCAGAAACAGTGCCTTCCTCTTCCTTTAGAACACCATGGACGATTGCATAATACTTTCTTGTAATGGAGTGGTCTTTCAGCTGCTGTGCAATGGAATTGTGAGAGTTGTCATTTTTGCACACAATTAAAACGCCTGTGGTATCCATATCAATGCGGTGAACGATACCCGGACGCATCACTCCATTAATTCCTGACAAGTCATCACGGCAATGGGCCATCAGAGCGTTTACCAGCGTACCGTTAAAATGTCCGGCAGCTGGATGAACCACCATGCCTTTGGGCTTATTTATGAGAATAATATCTTTATCTTCATAAAGAATGTCCAGATCCATTTCTTCTGGTTCAATCTCCAGTTCAACCGCATCCGGAATGGTTAGCTGAATTTTATCTCCAGTACTTACTTTATAATTGCTTTTTACTGGTTTACCATCTACCAGAACTTTTTCATCCTTTAAAAGTTTTTGCAAATAAGACCGGGATATGTCCTGGTTTCGATCGCTTAAATACCGGTCAATGCGGATTGCTGATTCGCCCGCTTCTACAAAATATTCCTGATTCAAGCCTGTTCCTCCTTTTTACGAAAAGACAGGCATTGTAAGTCTTCTTCTTTATAATAAAATAAAAATAAGAGCAGAAAAATGAACATGGAAACCGTAACGTAACAGTCAGCCACATTAAAAATAGGAAAATCAATTAATTTAAAATACAAAAAGTCTACCACATAACCTCTGGTGAACCGGTCTATCATATTTCCCACTGCACCTGCTGATAAAAACATGGCAACCAGGTGTAACGGAATGTATTTTTTTGTGGCAGGCATCCGGCTGATGCTATAAACGGCACATCCCAGCACCAATACTGCAATCAAAAGAAAAAAGAACTGTTTTCCCTGCAGCATGCCAAACGCAGCTCCACGGTTTTCAGAATAGTATAATTCAAACACACCGTTCCAGACAGAATAGGGTTTCTGGCCCATTAAATGCCTCACTGCAAGTAATTTCGTCCATTGATCCAATCCTATGGCACAAAAAAAGCCAATGAACATTCCTATGATTAAATTTGTTTTTTGTTTCATGAGTTCTCCTTAGATTAAAATTTGGGACAGCCCTTCTGCCATTTCCTCATCAGTAACGGTCTTATCAACAAAGGCTTTGCCTATCTGCTCCAGTAAAATGAAGCGTATGGTTCCCGAATCCATTTTTTTATCACTCTTTGTAGTCTTTACTATTTCAGCTGGGGATAAACCAGAGACTGTAACCGGCATATGATACAGCTTCATCACATCTAACAGCGCTGGAATCTGATCCTCGTGGAGAAATCCACGTTTGACGGAGACAGCCATAGCGGCTATACATCCCAGACCAACGCAGTGCCCATGCAAAAGGCTGAAATCACAAAGTTTCTCAATTGCATGTCCCAGTGTATGTCCCAGATTCAAAAGTGCCCGATCTCCCTGTTCGGTAGGATCTTTTTCAACCACATCCCGCTTAATCCGATTGCTGACAGTCACCATCTCACTTAGAATATCAAGATTCCGGTTTTGTATTTCACTGCCATGTTCTGTCAGCCACTGGTAATAGGAAGCCTCCTTGATCAGACCATGTTTAATAACCTCTCCCATTCCGGAAGAGAATTGCTCCTGTGATAATGACTTTAAGGAAGCTACGTTAGTATAAACCAGCTTTGGCATATGAAATGCACCAACCATGTTTTTATAAGCATCGAAATCAACACCGGTCTTTCCGCCAATGCTTGAATCAACCTGAGAAAGAAGGGTGGTAGGCACCTGTATAAAGGAAATTCCTCTGAGATAAGTGGCGGCTGCGAAACCGCAAAGATCCCCCACAACACCGCCGCCTAATGCCAGCAGATAATCGTGTCTGTCAAACTGTTTCATGATAAGTGTTTCGTATAAATCCCTTACTGTGTTCAGATTCTTATGTTCTTCTCCTGCAGGAAAAATAAAATGTTCTGTTTTGTGAAAGCAGCTGGAAATAATGTGTTCAACTTCATTCAGATAAAGAGGAGCCACGTTGGTGTCTGTAACAATACAAACCTTCCGCTCCCCTAAGTTCATTTTACCAAGTTCTTCTTTCAGCCCATCAAACGAAGTTTCCATCACGATATCGTAAATAAAGGTACCATCCATATGTACCGGCATTCTGCTTCCCATGCTGCTTTTCCTCCATTGCATCTTTACTCTATGTCCAAAAGCCGTGGACGATAATATGGAAGAAAGCAAACAATTTTCCATTGTCAGCAAAAAGATAATGCTGATTTGGAAAAATGCCTGCTTGTCCCATTAAGAGAAACCAATATTTCTTTGAAAAAATCTGTTAAAGGCGTAAATTCATACCGCCCATATCCAGACTTCCGCTGTTTAATAAATCCTGAAAATCACCGGAAAGCTCAACTGATTCCGGAGTTGCTATAAAAATATAATTGGATATTTTCTGTAAATTACCATTCATGGAATAAGTAGCACCGGATGTAAAATCTATAATTCTCTGAGCTACCTCAGTATGAATACCTTCCATATTCAGTACAACTGCCTTACCGGCAAGCATATGGTCACAAATTTCTTTGGCATCCTCAATTGAGGTAGGCTTAACCATGGAAACTTCCATTGTACGAGACTGCTTCATGGGGACTACCTTAGGAGAGCGTGATAAGAAACGTGGCTTTTGTTCATACTCCTCTTCCTCATAGTACTCATCTTCTGTCTTTTTGGAAAAGAGGGGTTTCTTCGCATGTTTATCGCTATCATCTTCATAGTCGTCATCTAAATAGTAATCATCTTCATCATCTGTATCATTCAAGCGCATGCTATCCATCAATTTGCCTAAAATGCTCATACTTCATTCTCTCCAATCTTATATCTTGTACCAAAAATTCCGGTACCGACTCTTACCAGAGTAGCTCCTTCCTCTATGGCAATTTCATAGTCTCCGGTCATACCCATTGAGAGCATATTCATATTAACATTATCAATGTTTTTCCTTTGCATGTCAACATAAAATTGATTTAATTCTTTAAAAACAGGACGATTTTGCTCAGAATTTTCTACAAAAGGTGCAATAGTCATGAGTCCTTTTATACTTATATGGGGAAAAACAGAAATATCACGGATTGCCTGTTCTGCCTCTTCCAAACGAAAGCCAAACTTGGATTCTTCGTCTGCAACGTTTACTTCTAAAAGGATGTCCACACAGATCCCTCTCTTTGCTGCTTCTTCCTCGATCTGTTCTGCCAGTCTGACTGAATCAACACTGTGGATCAACACAGCTTTATCAATTACCTGTTTCACCTTATTGCGTTGCAGGTGGCCAATCATATGCCAGCGTATATCATCGGGAAGCAGCTCATATTTATCACAGATTTCCTGAACTTTGTTCTCTCCAAAATCCCGGATTCCCGATTGGTAAGCCTCACGAATCATATCAGCAGGTTTAGTCTTACTGACCGCGATTAAAGTAACCTCACTGCGATCCCGCCCACATCTTTTACAGGCTTCTTCTATCCTGTTTTCCACGATTAAAAGATTTTCTTTCACCAAGTTTATCACCTCTTATTGATAAATTAATTCTCCCTCATTAACAGTCTGTGCATTGAGGACAATATGGTCATATACAGCAAGTCCATAGGTCATATTCTTTTTCACAGTATAATATTCATCATTGGAAACCAGAACATCAATCTGCTTAAAGACGGCATAACCCTTGTTGATATTATATACCCCCTGCAGAGAATTGCTGGCTCCGATCTGATACCGCTCTGTAGAGTTAGGCTTTACAATGTAGTCCCCAGCTTTAAAGCCGTCAGCCTGATCCATCTCTATGTAATAATTATTCCCCTCAGAATAATAAATTTCCGTGGGAACAAATACCACGGAGGTCCCTGAGTCCGAATAGACTTCTTTATTAAAACCAGTATTAGAGCTGTCACCGCCCTGAGTCATATAGTCCATGGGAACAAGGTAAAAATCCTTCTTTGTTACAGCTGTCACAGGAATCTTAAGCCCGTCTACCCGGTCGGATACAATTTCAAAATTCACATAACGATCCGAAACAAACTGTACCATATATTTGTCTAAATCAATCTTGCCAAAGCTTTTTCCATCGGTTCCTGTAATGACAGAAAAGCTTCCGGTTGCCTTTAAATCACGACCTGAAAATCCCACAGTCAGATTCTTTTTATCCCCATATGCTTTTATATCATCCTCTGACATGGGAAATACCACTGACCATTGATCTGAGGTGATGGTTTTATAGACTGGCGCTCCTTTTTCAATCAGCTTTCCTGATTGAGTCTTGTTTTTTGCATAGCTGCTGCGGTCAAATGAGGCCTCGGAAATACCCGATGGCTGCAAACCTTCAAACGAATCCACACCATAGGATACAATTCCTGCCTGATCTGCTTTCACCTGTTCAAAACTGATCCCGGCCTCATCCATCATACTGCCCAGATTATCCAGTGCGTTAAGATTCATATATTCCATTACTTCAGATTCCAGAGCATATTTTATATCATATACTGAGCGAAACTGATTATTGTCATAAGTAAGGCTGAATGCGGTCAGCTGTTTTTTTAATTCAGTCAGATTTTCTGAAGTCAATGTTACATTGTCCTGTGAATGGTCTGCAAGAAACGAAGTAATGCTTCCGGTTTCATCAATGGAGTAAACCCTTGTCCCAGCCGCTGCCCGCTTTCCTTCCCGCACATAATAATTCACATAGCCGGAACGGTCTGCATTCTTTACTTCTTCCTGTCTAAGTATAATCCCCGTATAGTCTTTGCTGTTAACGATACTGCCTTCCTGTACTTCATAGAACTGTACCTTATCTCTTCTCGCGTAAGTGATTACACTAAAGACCATATAGATGAAAATCAGGGCAAAAATAATCATACCAACATTGATATTCAGAGGCCGCCGATAGCGGATGATCTTTTTGCTTTTTTTAGGATGTACAGCCTTCTTTGATGGCTGTGTTGCCTTTTGTTTAGCCAACCTGACGCCTCCTTTCCCTTCTAGCTATTATAAAAGGAAAATTTAAAAAATTCAAGCATAATATGGAAGGTGTGGTACAGCCTTCCATTTATTTTATGCAAATAATAAAGGGGACTGGCACCCAGTCCCCTATTCCTATCTATGATTATAATGAAACAACCACATTAGCCCTGGTGTTCCCCGGTATATTCTCCGCATCTACAGAAACGCTGAGAACGAAGGTAATATGATACTTTTCACCAATCTTTTCCAAAGTCGCTATGGTTTCTGATATGTCTTCTCCTTCCAGACATGCCAGCTTTAAAAAGCTGTCAAAGAACATCATCTCCAAATCATGATCCTGAGATATGATACCACAGATAAAACCAATAAATCCTTCGCTTGAAGTAATCGGATACTCATTGACGTTAATGAGGCGGATCTTGTTGCTTAACTCATACATGTGCTTCGAACTTTTGTCCAAATATACAATAGAACCCTTTGAGTCTTTTACGGCGGAATTAGCTCTGTCTAACAGATGCTTTGTTTTCCCCTTACCCTTTTTTCCTGCTATTATCTGCACCATAGCACTCTCCTCCTTGCGTTATATGATTTGTATAAAAAGTCTATTCAGATTAATATAATTATAGTACAAATTCATAAGAAAGGCAATCACTATTCTACAATTTTATTCAGGATATTTGACATGTTATCATATAGTCCGGCATGATCCCTGGCTTTTAAAACCACTGATATATACTCATTTTTTGATGAATCAGAACTTCCCATAATCAGGCAGCTTCCTGCCGAAAGAGTGGTCCCGGTTTTACCTCCTAGTACCGTTAGTCCGTCAGGAGTCTTACGCTCTCCCGTCATATACCAGTTGGTACCTTTCCAGATTGCGTTTACTGTCTTCCCGTCACCGCCCTGATAAGAGGTTTTATATTCAGCCGTACCGATGATTTTACGAAATTCCGGATACTTCAAAGCTTCATTAAATATCAGATACAGATCGTACGCCGTGGTATAGTGATCTTCATCACTGAGACCATGTGGATTTACAAAATGTGTCCCTGTCGCTCCCAGCTTTTTTGCCTCGTCATTCATCATTTGGGCAAACTGATCAACACTTCCCGCCATATTAACTGCAATGGCAACACCTGCATCATTACCAGATGGGATCATAAGACCATAAAGAAGCTGCTCCATAGTCAGCTTATCTCCTGGTTTTATGCCACATAAGCTGGCACCCGACTCCTTAATTACAGCATCTTTCGTCACTGTCACCTCATCGGACAGATTTCCGTACTTAACTGCCAGAAGTGCAGTCATCGTCTTGGTAATGCTTGCGGGATATAATTTTTCAAAAGGATTCTTCGCAAAAATCACATTATTATCAGATAAATCAAATACAGCGGCAGCTTCTGCTGTCACTGAACTATCCGAATCAGCAGTATCTTTCGATACCACACAAAGATCATGAGCAAAGGTTTCCGATTTACCAGCCACAGAAGCGGACTGGTAAAGGGCGGTCCTCTCAGAAAATTCATAAGGATTGTCAAGTTTATGAAGACCAGCACAGCCCGTCAGGAATAATGCGCTTAAGATGATGCAGCCTGATGTCACAAAAACTTTTCTCTTCACTTATATCTACCTCTGCTATTTATACATCTCTCGCCATTCCAGATCGCCGCGTTCCAGAGATTTAATTAACAACTCTGCTGTGGCCAGATTGGTTGCAAGAGGGATATTATGCATATCGCAGGTTCTCATAATATTTACAATATCCGGTTCATGGGATTTCTGTGTCAGAGGATCCCGCAGGAAGATCACAAGGTCAATCTCATTGTGCTCGATCTGAGATCCCAACTGCTGTTCTCCTCCCAGATGACCTGCCAGATATTTATGAACATTCAAGTTTGTGACTTCCTCAATCAAACGTCCTGTTGTTCCTGTCGCATATAACATATGCTTACTTAAAATACCTCTGTACGCAATGCAGAAATTCTGCATCAGTTTTTTCTTTGAATCATGGGCAACTAATCCTATATTCATAACGATATACCTCCTTTTAATTACCGATTTTGCGTTGCAGTCCAACATTCAGTACCAGGCCCATTCCCATAAAAATACTGGTTAGAGAGCTCACTCCCGAACTGACAAAGGGAAGCGGCAGACCTGTATTTGGAAAGATCTGTGTCGCCACCGCGATGTTAGAAAAAGCCTGGAACCCGATCAGGGCTGCCATACCGGTGCAAATCAGTCTGCCGGACATGTCTTTTGCTTTGGATGCAGTATAAAGACATTCAAATACAACCAGTCCAATAAGAGCAATGACAATCACACTGCCTCGAAATCCCATCTCTTCACCGATAATGGCAAAGATAAAATCCGTTTCACCGGCTGATAAAAAGTTTCCGTCTTTCACAGAAGCAATGGTTGTATTAAAAAGTCCCTTTCCCTGTAGCTGTCCGGAACTGATTGCCATAATTGAATTCTTTTGCTGGTATAAGTTTTCCGCATACTGTTCCGCATGAGGATAAATCCACGCAAGGATACGCCGCGCCTGATAATCGTGTATGAACGGAATTAAGCCCTTAGTCAGCAGATAGATAAACAGCATACCTGCCGGTATTGCAATAGCCAGAACGCCACCAATCCACCGGTAACTGATACCGGCTGAAAACACCATACACAGTATGATGACTGTAACAACCAGACTGGTAGATAAATTGGGTTCTGCAAAGATAAGACTTATGGGGAACGCCGCCAGCAAAGCAGCCAGTCCCACCATAACAGGCGTATTCATCTTTTCCTGGTATTTGTTCCAATACCAGGAAAAGAATACGATAAGCCCTATTTTCGCAAATTCAGAGGGCTGGATCCCAATGCCCATGATGTTTATCCATCTGGTCGCACCTCCTGCCGTATGTCCCATGACAAGAACCGCTCCCAGCAATAGGATGCATAGTCCATAAACCAGAACATAAAGCTTTACGATTTTACGATAGTCTATGATGGAAAGTACAATTGCCATTACAATCCCCACCATTACGCCGATAATCTGTTTCGTCACTAAACCTGAATTTTGGTTGGAGGCACTAGCCACCACTAAAATTCCAATCACTGCCAGCGACAGCATGTACAAAACTAACCGGTAATTATAATATTTAAAATTGTAGTCAGTAAACATAGTCAGTATATCCCCTTATCAGGTACATCGCGAATAGGGATGTTTGCATAAAGCACCGGTGTAAAACGTTCACAATCCGGTTGCTTTAATTTCTTCATCTGTATCTCTATTCTGTCGGAATCAATATCCATGTATCGTGAAACAACACGGATCATATCGTCTTTTATCATCTGCATGATCTCAGGAGAACAGTCAGCCTTGTCCGCAACCAGCAAAAGTTTCAGACGATTTCTTGCAATTTCTCCTGAATTCTTCTTACGGAATACAGGAAACAGGTTCATATCAGACCCTCCTATGCTCTCTTTAAGAGATGCGAGAGTCGAAAGAACAGACCTTCCCGTACTGCCGGATTCTGAATCGGGATATTCTCACCGATAATTCTCCTGCATACGTCCATATAGGCCTGTCCGGCTGGAGTCCCCATGCCAACAAGAGGCTCTCCCTGATTGCTGGAAATGACAATATCCTCGTCATCCGGAACCGCACCAATAATATCAATGGCCAGAATGTCCATGACGTCATCAAGAGACATCATATCTCCCCTTTTTACCATATCAGCCCGGATTCTGTTAACAATCAGTTCTATGCTGCCCATATCAGCAGCTTCCAAAAGACCAATAATCCGGTCTGCATCCCGGATTGCGGACACCTCCGGAGTTGTTACAACAATGGCTCTGTCAGCACCTGCAATTGCGTTCTGAAAGCCCTGTTCAATTCCCGCCGGACAATCTAACAGAATGTAATCAAAATCATCTCTTAAATCATCCACCAGTTTTACCATCTGCCCGGGTGTAACTGCGGTCTTGTCCCGTGTCTGGGCTGATGGAAGTAAAAATAAATTCGGGTATCTTTTGTCTTTAATCAGGGCCTGCTTCATACGGCAGTTTCCCTCTACCACATCTACAAGATTGTAGACAATGCGGTTTTCCAGACCCATAACCACGTCTAAGTTCCGAAGTCCGATATCTGTATCTATCAGGACTACCTTCTTACCCAGAATCGCCAGTCCGGTACCAACATTGGCAGAAGTTGTCGTCTTGCCTACCCCGCCTTTTCCAGAAGTGATTACGATGATCTCGCTCATACCATATCCTCCTGTTTTTTATACCTCATTCTATTTTACCTTAATTTTCGGAATATTTCCACACTTTTTTTCATTGGTTTTATAAGGACTTTATTATTCTCCAGATACGCCTTCATTGGTCCCCGCCCAAGGCGGCGGCTTCTGCCGTCCAGTCCTGAAGTACAGTCTGCAATCCGAAGCTGGGAAGGTGCCATTTCCAGGGCTGTAATCAGTGCGCCTTTATTCCCTGCCACGCCTGCACATACGGTGCCGGACAATTTGCCAAGAACGATTACATTGCCCTTTGCCAGGACTTTTGCACCCTTTAATACATCTCCAATGATTACAATGCTTGCTTCTGATTCCAAAGTCTCTCCATTTTGTAAATTGCCTTTGAAAAACTGTCCCGTCTGGCAGGATAGTTCCATCAGCTTCTCATTCAGTGCTTTTTCACATCGCTTCATGCGGTTTGCATCAGTATCCACCAGACAAATAATTTCCACATTGGAATTTTCCGTAATCTGGTTTATGATAGAGAATTCTTCCGCAGGAGTAACCTCTCTGCCTTCAATTGTCAGAGTCATTTGTGCGGATCCCCAGAATTTGGCATGATCTCCGAATTTCTTCCCAATGTCAGAAAGAAGCTGAGGGAAGGGGATGTCCGGATCCAGGATAACAGTCATACCTGCTTTGTTGCTTTTTATTACTACGGTATCATGCATCATATCACCTCTTATCCTCGTTAATCGCGAATGTTGACCTTCGCTGCATCCAGGGCGCCTGCGTTTACAATGGATTCTAAGTCTATGTAGCCATAATAATACTTATAGACATTCTTCGCAATGTTAGCGGCGTTCGATGATGAATAGCCATACGGAATATTCACTGTTACACAGATTTCCGGATTGTCATATGGCGCATAAGAAATGAAGAACGCATGATTCGGCTTATTGCGGGCTTCCTGGGCAGTTCCGGTCTTACCGGCAATTTCCACTTCCAGATCCGCAAATAATCTCTTAGTCGAACCGTTAGCAATCACTTCTCTCATTCCCTGTTGTACAGTATCCCACGTTGAGCCCGCCGCGTCAATATGAGAAGAAATCTCAGGGGTATAATCTTTAATCAGATTACCTTCAGAATCCGTTGTTTTATCAAGTAAACTGAGTTCAAAAACAGTTCCCCTGTTTGCTATGGCAGCAACATACCTTGACAACTGGACATTGGTATAAGCATGGCTTCCCTGTCCCATGGCGGAACGTTCCGGCGCTTCTTTGGAAATCTGCGGATCCAGCTCGCCAATCTCCACACCAGATTTATGATCCAGTCCAAATTTTGATGCATAGCTTCGTAAAACCTCCAGTCCTAAATCAGGAGAATAAATTCCGTTTCCATCTGTAGAAAGACGGTGGCCTAAATCTGCAAAGAAATAGTTACAGGAGTTTTCAATTCCGCCAACAATGTTAAGCGGACCATGCTGGCCGGAATAGATCCAGCACTTGATGGGAGGTTCCACGTCAGTATAAATTCCGGAGCAGTTAATGGTTTCCTCGGCGGTGATCGCATGCTCTTCAAGAGCTGCAACTGCTGTAATCGGTTTGAATGTGGACCCTGGTGCTTTTCGCGTCTGTGTTGCATTATTATAAAGGGGGAGGGATAAATCCGCCTGAAGCTGGCTGAAATAAGAGCCATCCCCTATCCTGTTATTATCGTACCCCGGATAGGAAACCAGTGCAAGCACTTCTCCGGTTTTATCATTGGTCACTACCACTCCTGCATTACAGGGGGACAGGGCTAACTGAGCAGGAGTGATCTCCAGTGCTGACAGCTTTTTTAAAAGAAACGTATATGCATCACCAGTCGCTCTTAATTCGGCAATGTCCTGTTCATTCTCCTTTATTACGCCCTGATCGTATAAAGCCAGGCATAATTCCTGCCCGGTTATGGTATCATTATTAATTAAATACCGGTAGATCTTCTTGGTAAAGCTCCTGTCCTGTTCCAGCTTGGCTGACACATAAGTTACCAACGCTTCAAAGGTATCATCTGCACTGGAATACTTAACGTCTGTTTCCAGTTTCGTGGTATCAATCCAGCCGTTTGCGATTCCATAATAAAGATAATCCCTCAGGCTTATTTCATCTGATTTCCATGCCTGAAATTCGTCACTGGATGCGTCTATGGCCTCTGCCTTTACGATTCCCACAGTAGGCTCGGAAAGATAGCTGTAAATATAAAACAGATAGGCTTTCATATCTTCCGGAAGATTTTTCATAACTGTTGCATGAGGACTCATCAGTTCACTGCGAAGCTGGTCTAATATCTCTTTCCTTGAAGCTTCATACTTCCGGTATATGTTCTTTTCTGTATCTGATGCTTCCTCTGATTCAATCTCCTTTAAAGACAGGACATTGTTATTGATCAGCTGAAAATAAGCATCTTTTACGGGAATCTTCATATTGGATCCGTCTGTCGTGCTGCCCGTCTGGTAATCTCCATTTACAATGGTTTTGATTAAAACCCCAGCGAGAGACTGTTCAATCAAATGGTAGATGCCTTTTTGCAGATCTGCATCCAATGTTAAGTAAACGTCATTGCCGGCAAGAGAATCCGTCTGATCCTTGGTTTCCCGGATTCTTCCCACACTGTCTTTATAAATTGTCTTTTTCCCCTTGGTTCCCTGAAGTTCATGCTCCATGGTATACTCAATGCCTGTCCGCCCTACAATATCATTGATATCATAGTCATCTTTCCGGCTCTGCAGATTCTCCAGCTGTTCCTCTGGAACCTTTCCTGTATATCCGATAACAGGGGCAAAGGGAATACTGTCGTTATAAGCCCGGATTGTGGTCTCTTCCACGGTGACCCCCTGCAGATCTCCGATATGTTCCAGGATATCGGCTACCGTATCGTCCGATACTTCTGTGGCCACCGCAGTCGTTTCATACTTTCGGTACAGCATGAGACGGAGGGCATATTTAATATTAATAATATCCAGTGCCTCCTGATCAGTCAGGGCAACGGGGTTCCCGTCAGAATCTTTTAAACTCTTTAAGCCGTTATCTTCACAGATCCGATCAAACAGTTCTCTGGCACTTAAATTGGAAGGATAAAGACCTTTTGCATCATCTAAGTCCTCTACCTTCTTCAGTCCGTAATAATCCCTGAGGAAGCGTTTTCTTGCAGATTCAGAAGAAGAAGTATAAACCATATCGCCATTGGAATCAACGGCTATTTCAAATTTACCCTCTACGTTTTCTCCATGCTTTTTAAGAATCTGCACCAGTCTTAAATACATGCGGTTTTTATCATCTGTTTTTTTATAGGCACCGTTATCCTGTACCATAACTGTGTAAGCCAGTTTATTATATGCCAGCACCTTTCCGGTTCTGTCATAGATGTTTCCTCTTGAGCCTGCAGTTGTAATGGTCTGCTCTGTAATCTGCAGGTAATCGCTTAAGGCTTTTTCACCATTAATAATCTGCATATTAAAAAGTGTGTGAACCAGTCCGGTATACATGGCCAAACAGATGATTCCAAGAATAAAAAGACGGGATGAAGCAGCTTTCCTGAATACATCTCTTATGATCTCCATTAAATCCCTAAACAATCGTAGAATCACCTCTTTTTTCAATCTCTTCCAAATGGCGGTTCATAATCAGGAATACCCTGTAAAGCAGAAGCGTAGTCACAACAGTAAAGATAATCTCAGGTAAAACCAGATTAATAAAGTAAAAACCGATCCGTAATTTTTGTCGAATCAAAAAGCGGAACACATAGATATAAAAATTATAGGCCAGTTCATTCAGCACACTCATAATTAACGGCAGTGTTATATAATCTTCATAGTAATATCTGGTACAGATTCCGTTAACATAGCCCATAATAATAAAAATCAGGGTATAAAATCCAAAGGGACCGCTGTAAAACAAATCCATAAGAAGACCTGCTAACAGACCATAGTACATTCCTGCTTCTTTCCCATGTATAAATCCAAAAGAAAAAGTGAGAATTAACAGCAGGTTGGGTGTAGCCGATAGAAACGGAAGCAGGGGAAATATACAGTTTTGGATGGTAAATGCCAGTATAATAAGCAGTACGTTGAATAAAATCCGTCTCATGTTACTCCTTTTCACTATTGGGAAGCGCTTTCGCTCTCTGCAGCCTGGGTTGACTGGGCTGTGGTTTCTGCAGTGTCTCCTCCTTCTGCAGCCGGAGCAGACTCCCCTTCCTTCATCATATCAGCTTTCAACTGGGTTATTACAAGTACCTCCTGAAGGCTGCCAAACTCTGCGGCAGGAATTAAATAACCGGATTTAGTTACATTGTTGGTATCGTTGGTGATATCGGAAGCATATCCCACTAAAATTCCAGGTAAATACACAGAACTGATATTGGAGGTTACAATCTTATCTCCGTCTTTTAAATCGCTGTCTTTTAATACATTGGTAATTCTTAACCTGCCATCTTTAAAGAGAGTTAAGTCACCGGCAACAATGCAGCTGTCACCAGACTGCATGGCCATACCGCTGACCCGGCTGGAGTCATCGATAATGGACCGTACCGTAGCATAATTGGCACCTACATCGGTAACAATGCCCACAAGACCGCCGCCTGCCACCACATTCATATCTGTGGCAATTCCATCCTTCGAACCTTTGTCAATTCGAAACACTTTAAACCAGTTGCTTGAATCGTTGGCAATGACTCTGGCTCCCACTTTTGTATACTGGCCATATTGCTGATCCAGACTGTAAAGTTCTCTTAATCGTTTTAATTCAAATTCCTCTGACTGCAGCCTGGTGTTTTCCTCAGTCAGCTGGTTGATAAGATCTTTCATATCTTTATTCTCAATCATTGCATTCCTGAGTTTGGAATAATCCCTGAACTCATCATAAATAGCCGACCCCACTGAATTAACTCCGGACTGTACTGGGATGAGAACATATCCCACACCTGTACGCAACGGTGTAAGCCACTCATCATGAACGGATGTCAGTCCGATGAGCAGGACACAAAAAACTGTTAATGCAATCAGAATATATTTACTGCGTTTTGGTTCCATCTATACGATTCCCCGTTCTTTTAAACTGATATAGGAATTATCTCCTATAATAATATGATCTAACAGTCTGATACCAATTAAATCTCCTGCTTCCTTCACCCTGCGGGTAATAGAAAGATCCTCTCTGCTGGGCGCCGGATCTCCGCTTGGATGATTGTGGACCAGAACCAGGCTGACTGCATGATACTTAACCGCTTCAATGAAAATCTCTCTGGGAGAAACAACAGAAGTGTTCACTGTTCCCTGAGAGATCATAATGTCCTTAATAAGGGCACCTTTTGTATTTAAGAGCATGACAAAAACCAGCTCCTGTTCTCTGTGGCGCATATCCTCCACAAAATAATTTACAATATCCTGTGGACGATGAAAATCAGTTCCTTTTAAACTGGCCGTCCGTTTCCAGATTCGTTTGGACAATTCCCCAATGCATAATAACTGGGCGCCTTTCACACGGCCGATTCCCTTAACCTGCATCAGTTCCTGCATGGAAAGATGCAAAAGCCCTAAAATACCCTCCCTCGGATAGTTTAAGGCCAGTATCTTTTGTGCCAGTGCAAGAGAGTTGTCCTCTCTGGAACCTGTCCGGATAATAATGGACAGAAGTTCTGCATCACTTAAACCTTCCGGTCCTTCTCTCAGACACTTTTCACAGGGTCTTTCATCCTTTGGGATGTCTTTCATCGTTATACGTTCCATATGCCTCCTACGGTTACTCTCCAGGTACGCAACAGACATATGTAGAATCTTAAATCAATCGATATGTTACCAGAGCTGCAGCCATTCCAATAATGCCGCCCATGGTAATTTTAATGTTAATGCCGAAGGTTATGACCAGAACACCAAAATTAACAATTAACGGAGCATCAAACCCGAATGACTGGCCAGCATTCAGCCAGGAAAGCCATGGGATTGTCTTAGTCAGATCTCCGACAAAGCCGCCAAGCACAACACCGGCAAGCATAAGAAGAAGCATTACCCAGTAGTTTTTACCTCTCATCTGTTATGATACTCCTTTTTGTTTCCTGGCAGGATTGCCCATACCTGTCAAAATATTTTAGCATAATTTTACTGCTGTGTACACCCCTTTTTACAATACAATCAAACCTGCATCAAGAAGCTTCTGGAGTGACATCAGTATTCCAAGCTTTGCGTGATACCAGGTAAGACCGCCCTGAAAATATACTGCATAAGGAGGTTTAATTGGGGCATCCGCACTTAATTCAATGGAAGATCCCTGTACAAAAGCCCCGGCTGCCATAATGACAGGGGCATCGTATCCGGGCATATCCCATGGCTCTGGAGTAACGAAGCTGTCCACCGGTGCGGCTGCCTGGATTCCCTGGCAGAAAGCGATTACGCCTTCCGGATTTCCAAAGGTGACTGCCTGGATAATATCATGACGTGACT
Organism: Hungatella sp.; assembly: GCA_009712635.1. Lineage (GTDB taxonomy): Bacteria > Bacillota > Clostridia > Lachnospirales > Lachnospiraceae > Lacrimispora. The sequence continues at coordinate 405,067 of WASS01000020.1, forward strand.
GGCGGCCGTCAGGTACAACCGCAAAGCCCAGGCTCTCATACACATTGGCTGCAAAAACAGCTCCCTTTAACGCGCCTGCTACTACAGTAGGAGAAAGAAACAGACCCTGATAGAATGACTGATTCAGTCCCAGACTGGCTCCAACTTCCTTTCCAAGTCCGGGTGCAGTGAGACGGTAAGACGCACGGTCAATGCAGTCGGTTCTTCCTGCAATATATCCTCCTATGGGAGCAAGACCGCCGCCAGGATTTTTAATCAGGGATCCAACGATCATATCCGCTCCTACATCAGAAGGTTCCATACGCTCCACAAACTCACCATAGCAGTTATCTACCATACAGATAATTTCCGGCTTTATGTTTTTAATAAATGCAATCAGCTCGCCGATCTGTGAAACGGAAAATGTGGGACGGGTATCGTATCCCTTGGAACGCTGGATGGTAACCAGACGTGTTTTTTCGTTAATTGCTTTTTCAATGGATTCATAATCAAAGGTTCCGTCGGGAAGAAGATCTACCTGACGGTATACGACGCCGTATTCTTTCAGGGAACCAACACTCTCCCTGATTCCAATCACTTCCTCCAGAGTATCATAAGGCTTACCGGCAGGTGATAACAGTTCATCTCCAGGACGAAGGTTTCCCGATAATGCAATAGAAAGTGCATGAGTTCCGCTGATTAAATTCGGTCTTACCAGCGCGCTTTCCGTATGAAAAACACTGGCGTATACTGCTTCCAGCGTATCCCTCCCCAGATCGTTGTAACCGTAACCAGTGGTCGCTGCAAAATGAATGTCACTGACCCGGTTCTCCTGCATGGCTTTAATGACCTTCATCTGATTGAATTCTGCATTTTTATCAATCTCTTCAAATCTGGCTTTTAATTTCCCTTCAATTTTTGTTCCAAAATCCAGCACACTCCGGCTGATGCCAAGCTCTTCATATATACTGTCAATTTCCATGATCTAATCGTTCTCCAATCCAATGATCTCATTTGTGTCCTGCACAATCTTTTTCAACACCTGTTCCAGGTCATAGTCAAATTCAGGAAGATACAAATCCCTGACTTCCCGTTCCCGTTTAAACCAGGTGATCTGCCGTTTGGCAAAATGTCTGGTATCCCGTTTCAGAATATAAACTGCCTCCTCAAGGGTACAGTCTCCCTGAAGATAATCCAGTATCTCCTTATATCCCAGCCCCTGCATGGACACCATATTTCTGGTGCAGCCCATCTTTTTCAGCATTTTCACTTCTTCAACCAGCCCCTGTTCCATCATTAAATCCACCCGCCGGTCAATTCTCTGATACAACGTCTCCCGGTCCATGTTTACAGTATAATAAAGGAAATCGTAGGGGGAAGCTTTTTCCCTCTCCCTGCGGTTATGTTCTGAAATCTTTTCTCCCGTCTGCCGGAAAAACTCAATGGCTCGGATTACCCGCTTTCTGTTGTTGGGATGAATTTCCCCAGCAGCATCGGGATCCAGCTTTTGAAGCAGTTCATGTAGGTATTCCCCGCCTTTTTCGTTTCCCAACAGTTCCAGTTCCTCCCGAATGGAGGAGTCTTCGCCGTTATCGGTAAAATCAATATCGTAAAGAAGTGCCTGTATATAGAAACCGGTACCGCCTGTCACAATAGGAATATTTCCATGAGAGTAAATAGTATTCACTGCATCCTTGGCCATTTTCTGAAAAACTGCAACATTAAATTCCTCATCTGGATTTAAGACATCAATTAAATAATGGGGAACTCCTTTTTTCTCTTCTTCTGTGATTTTAGCAGATCCAATGTCCATATGGCGGTAAACCTGCATGGAGTCTGCACTGATAATTTCCCCTCCGATAGCTCGTGCCAGACGAACGGACAAATCTGTCTTGCCTGCAGCGGTAGGACCGGTAATAATAATTAATGGTTTCATCAGACAATCCTCTTAAATTTCTTTTCTAGTTCATATTTACTCATGGAAATGATGGTCGGTCTTCCATGGGGGCAGGCATAGGGATTTTCCAGTTTTAAAAGCTGGTCAATCAGTTCATTGGCTTCTGCTGATGACAGGGTATTTCCTCCCTTTACTGCCGCTTTGCAGGACATGGAAGCCACCTTTTCATAAATAATACCCGGATTGTTAAATGACATATCATCGGACAAACCGTCAATCATTTCAATCAAAAGTTCTTTCTTCGCAATGGAAAACAGATTGGCCGGCACCCCTCTTACTGCAAATTCTCTCCCGCCAAAGGGTTCTATTTCAAAGCCCATATCTGTAAAAACGGATAAATGCCGGTTCAGCAAAAGTTCTTCATTCCGGTTTAAGGTCAGAATAATGGGAGGATTGATTACCTGGGAAGTATATTCCCTGGTTTTAAGTGTTGCCATGGTTTTCTCATATAAAACCTTTTCATGGGCTGCATGCTGATCAATAATATAAAGCTGGTCAGAAAATTCCACCAGCCAGTAAGTATCAAACACCTGACCGATTAATTTATGCTTTTTGCGGGACTCTGCTTCTAATAGCTTACCGTCAAACAAATCCAGCTGTTCTGCTTTTGGTTCCTGTTTTTGCTCCTGCTTTTGTTCCTGTTCTGAACCATGTATCATTTCACTCTGCTTCACAGGCTCCGACCAACTCACAGAACGGATTTCCTCTGGCACGGAAGCCGGCGGTGCAAGCCAGTTTTCTTCCAGGGTATTTGCTTCTTTCACTGCTTCAGGCTGGGGAGGAATCAGTCGTTTAGGAAAAGGGCTTCCTTCAGAAAGCTTTTTTTCCTGAGAAGCAGCCGTCTGGTTTAACGCCATCAGCCTGTGATTTTCAAAAGGCTCCGGTGTGGGCTGAAACTTCTTTCCAGGCATTGCTTCTTTGGTTTCTTCCCCTTTTTTAGCCAGACTGACCTCCGGAATCAATTCTTTATGGGCAAGAGCATTGGCCACCGCCTGATAAACCATATGGTAAATCATTTCACCGTCGCGGAAACGAAGTTCCATTTTGGTGGGGTGAACATTTACATCAAGCAGTTCCGGTTCTATGGTAAAATGAAGCATGGTAAATGGATACTTGTGCTGCATCATAAAAGGCCGGTAAGCTTCTTCAATGGCCCGTGAAATAATACTGCTTTTAATAAATCTTCCATTGATAAAATAATTCTCATAATTGCGGTTGCCTCTGGCAATCACCGGTTTTCCGATAAAACCATGGACGGTTACCTCTCCCTTTTTTACGGAAACCTCTAAAAGGTTAGATGCAATCTCTCTGCCAAATACCGTATATATAATATCTTTCAGATTATGGTTGCCGGAGGTGTGAAGCTTGTTCTGATTGTTCTGTATGAAACGTATGGATACCTCCGGATGGGATAATGCCAGCTTTTCTACCAGATCAGCCACATGGGCACCTTCCGTAACCGGAGTTTTTAAAAACTTTTTTCTTGCCGGAGTATTGAAAAATAAGTTTCTGGCAATGAAGGTGGTCCCTTCGGGGGCTCCGATTTCTTCCATGGAGCGTTCAATACCGCCTTCAATCTGATATCTGGTACCTGTTAATCCCACACTGGTTTTCGTAATTATTTCCACCTGGGAAACAGATGCGATACTGGCAAGAGCCTCACCTCGAAACCCTAATGAGGACACAGTAAAAAGATCCTCAACGGATTTAATCTTACTGGTGGAATGGCGCAGGAAAGCAAGGGAAACCTCTTCCTTTGGGATACCGCAGCCATTATCCGTCACACGGATAAATGTGGTTCCCCCTTCTTTGATTTCCACCGTAACAGCCGTTGCCTTTGCATCAATTGCGTTCTCCAAAAGCTCCTTTACCACAGAAGCAGGGCGCTCAACCACTTCTCCTGCTGCTATTTTATTAATCGTATTTTGATCCAGTACGGTTATATTTGCCATGGCACCTGCTCCTTTTTCCTATTGCCAGCGATTTTTTAATTTAGTCTGCAGACGGTATAACGTATTCAGGGCATCTATGGGTGTCATATTGCCCAGTTCAAGTTCCCCTAATTCCCGGATAATATCGTCATCCTTTACCGTATCAAACAGTGACATCTGCTGTAAATCCACTTCATCCGGCTTTGGAACAGCCTTTCGCTGGGTTATGCCGCCATTTGCTTCCGCAATTTCTTTTGCTTTTGCTGTAATATCCGCATCGCTTAACTCTGCAAGCAGTTCCTTTGCTCTGATTATGACAGTATCCGGAACGCCAGCCAGCTTGGCAACCTGGATTCCATAGCTTTTATCGGCTCCGCCTTTAATAATTTTTCTTAAGAAAACAATATCATCGCCCTGCTCTTTCACAGCGATGCAATAGTTATTGACCCCGCCCATGGTTCCTTCTAATTCGGTTAGTTCATGATAATGAGTGGCAAACAGTGTCTTTGCACCAAGAAGCTTTTGGTTGCTGATGTGCTCCACTACCGCCCATGCAATACTCAGGCCGTCGAAGGTACTGGTTCCTCTTCCAATCTCATCCAGGACAATCAGACTGTTTTTAGTCGCATTTCTAAGAATATTGGCAACCTCTGTCATCTCCACCATAAAGGTACTCTGACCGGAGGCCAGATCATCAGAAGCTCCCACCCTGGTAAAGATCCGGTCACAGATTCCTATGTTCGCTTCATCTGCAGGGACAAAACAGCCAATCTGAGCCATGAGCACAATCAAAGCCGTCTGCCTCATGTAAGTTGATTTTCCTGCCATGTTAGGTCCGGTTATAATAGACAGCCGGTTTTTGCCATTGTCCAGATAAACATCATTGGATACAAACATATCATCCCGAAGCATCTTTTCTACTACCGGATGGCGTCCGTTTTTAATATCAATGATACCTTTTTCATTAATCTGGGGTTTTACATAATTATTTCTTGTTGCAACAGAAGATAAGGAAACCAGCACATCAATGCCTGCAATGGCTCTGGCGCTTTTTTGAATTCTCAGTACCTTGGAAGCAATGGTATCACGGACTTCACAAAACAAGTCATATTCCAAGGAAAAAAGCTTATCTTCAGCCCCCAGTATAATGTCTTCCAGTTCTTTCAGCTCATTGGTGGTATAACGCTCTGCATTGGCCAGCGTCTGCTTTCTGATAAAATAATCCGGCACAAGGTCCTTAAAGGAATTGGTCACTTCAAAATAGTATCCAAATACTTTGTTATATTTTACTTTCAGATTCTTGATTCCGCTTTTTTCTTTTTCTTTTGCCTCTAAGTCTGCCAGCCAGGTTTTTCCTTCTGTTTTTGCACTGCGAAGCTTATCCGCCTCTTCATGAAAACCTTCCCGTATGATTCCGCCCTCTCTGATGGAAACAGGCGGGTCTTCTATAATTGCACGCTCGATATAATCCTTAATGTCATCAAGTGGATCCAGTTCGTTGTATAAATCAGTTAAAAGTTCGCTGGTAAATTCCTTCAGCAGCGTCTTAATATGGGGAAGCATCTCCAATGAACTTTTAAATGCAATTAAATCTCTTGGATTTGCGGTCTTATAGCTGATCCTTCCGATCAGACGTTCCAGATCATAGATGGGATTTAAATACTCACCAATCTCTTCTCTGGATATGTAATTCATATTCAGCTCTTCAATGGCATTCTGACGCCCGATAATCTCAGATTTGTGAATCAGAGGCTGTTCCACATAGGTACGCAGCATTCTGGCTCCCATAGCCGTTTTGGTGCGGTCAAGAACCCATAAAAGGCTTCCCCTTTTTTGCTTTTCCCTAAGGGTTTCAAGAAGCTCTAAGTTTCTTCTGGTAGAAGTATCGATTATCATGTACTGCCCGGTGGAATAAGGGGTGATCGTCGTGATATGGGACAGGCTGCTTTTCTGGGTCTCATACATGTACTGCATCACTGCACCGGCTGCAATTACACCCATATCGTAATCATCAAGCCCAAGCCCGGTAAGGGTTCCTACCTGATAATGCTCACGTAAAATTTTTCTGCAGACTTCGTCGGAAAAATAATGATGATCCAGAGATGAAACAACAGTTTGATACCGGTTTTTTATGTCTTCTATGTCCACGCCTGACACGTAAAAGGCTTCATTGCAAATGATCTCAGAAGGTGAAAATTTATTGATTTCATCGATCAGCTCCCGATCCGATTCCACTTGCGTCACAAGAAAGTCTCCGGTGCTGATATCAGTCACGGCGATTCCAAATGCTTCTCCGATGTAAACAACCCCCATGAGATAATTATTTCTTGTTTCATCAAGAGCCTGCGCGCTGGTTATGGTTCCGGGAGTTACCACACGGATTACTTCCCGCTTTACAAGTCCCTTCGCCTGTCTGGGATCTTCCATCTGTTCGGCGATGGCGACTTTGTATCCCTTTTGAACCAGACGGTTTAAATAGGTTTCAACAGCATGATGAGGAACGCCGCACATAGGTGCCCGTTCCTCTAATCCGCATTCTTTTCCTGTTAAAGTTATTTCCAGCTCTCTGGATACCGTAATCGCATCTTCAAAAAACATTTCATAAAAGTCACCCAGTCTGTAAAATAAAAGACAGCCCGGGTATTCTTTTTTTGTTTCTAAATAATGAGCCATCATTGGCGATAATCCAGCCATTCTCTTTTGTTTCCTCTTTTCTTCTGTTTATGGTCTTAACGTTCCCATATAGTAAAATCCCTTTGATTCATCTAGATATACGTCCACTATTGTTCCGATCAGAGAAGGATCTCCTTTAAAATGGACTGTTGTGTTGCTGCTTAACCGTCCGGTTAAATAGCCTTCTTTATGGTCATTTACTTCCTCTGCCAGAACCTTCTGAACCGTATGAACTTCCCTGCCGCAAACTTCAGATGAAATCTGCTGAACTAAGGACAGCAATCGGTCAAACCGGTCCTTTACAACTTCATCCGGTATCTGGTCTTCCATTTTCGCTGCCGGTGTTCCGGTGCGCTTGGAATAGATAAAGGTAAAGGCGCTGTCAAAACGTACTTTTCTCACTACGTCTAAGGTTTCTAAAAAGTCTTCCTCAGTTTCCCCTGGAAATCCTACAATAATATCGGTTGTAAGGGAAATATCCGGCATGGCAGTACGAATTTTATCCACAAGTTCCAGATATTTTTCTTTTGTATATCTCCGGTTCATAAGCTTTAAGATCCGGCTGCTTCCTGACTGGAGAGGAAGATGAATGTGGCGGCATACTTTTTGGGAATTTTTCATCGCCTCAATCAGTTCATCGGATAAATCCTTTGGATGGGATGTCATAAAACGGATGCGCTCCAAACCTTCCACCTCATCTGCCTGGGAAAGAAGTTCCGCAAAGCTGACAGGTTCTTCCAGTGTTTTTCCATAGGAATTAACATTCTGTCCCAGCAGCATGATTTCTACCACACCGTCATCTGCAAGTCCTTTAATTTCAGTAATAATGTCTTTGGGGCTGCGGCTGCGTTCTCTTCCTCTTACGTAAGGTACGATACAATAGCTGCAGAAATTATCACAGCCAAACATGATGTTAACACCGGACTTAAACGAATATTTTCTGTCTGCCGGAAGGTCTTCCACCACCTGGTCTGTTCCCTTCCAGATGTCAACCACCATCTTTTTGGCCTCCAGACGCTGGTATAAAAGCTCTGCCAGCTTATAGATGTTATGAGTACCAAAAATAACGTCTACAAACCGGTAGCTCTTTTTAATCTTTTCTACCACATCCTCTTCCTGCATCATACATCCGCAAAGGGCGATTATCATATCAGGGTTCTTCTTTTTCAGGCTGTTTAAAACTCCAAGTCTTCCGTAAACCTTCAGATTGGCATTCTCTCTTACCGTACAGGTGTTATAAAGAACAAAATCCGCCTCTTCGGTATCTGTCTGTACAAACCCGACAGCTTCTAAAATTCCTTCAAGCTTTTCGGAATCTCTGGAATTCATCTGACAGCCAAATGTCTGGGTGCAAAAGGTCATGGGGCGTCCAAGCTCTTCACTGCGGCGTTTTACATACCCACTGACTTTTGCCATAAAATAATATTGTCTCTCAGGTTCTCTTACCGGTACTTCCCCTGTTAAATCTATCTGATCTATATCAATCTGCATCTGAAAAAATCCCTTTCATTCGTTCTGTTTTTAAACCCTTTATCAAAAGCATTTTACATGAAACACCATAAAATGTCAACTTTGCCAGACAGTTCTCCCGATTTTTTGAAACCGCAGCCAACAGCCTTTTTAGTAAGACGACCGAACCGTAACAGGCTCTGCTCCCACATTCTGGGTAAAGAACTCATCATGTTCTACTAACAACATGGCCGGCTGAAATTTCAGTATCAGGTTTTCAATCTGGATTCTGGAGTATACATCGATAAAGTTTAATGGTTCATCCCATATATAAAGGTGAGCCTGCTCACATAAACTGCGAGCAATTAAAACTTTTTTCTTTTGTCCCTCACTAAATGTTTCCATGGGCTTTTGAAATTGTTCCCTTGAAAAATCCAGTTTCCTTAACAGTGCTTTAAACAGGGAATCCTCTACACCGCACTGTATTCCGTATTCTGTCAGACTTCCCTTTAAAAAGGAGGTGTCCTGGGAAACGTAGGAGATCTTCATTCCGCTTGCAGTTTCAATGGTCCCCTGGTAATCAATGGGATCACCCGCTGCTTTATTACCCAAAATCAATTTCAGAATGGTTGTTTTTCCGCTGCCATTCTTTCCCTGAAGGGATATTCTCTGTCCCTGTTCAAGGCTTAGGCTGACCGGATCGCACACTGGTCCCTGGTAAAACGGGATAACATCTTTTAATACAAGAAGTATGCCGGAATGATGCTTTAATGGATACAGCTTTAAATCTTCTGCTTCCTCAATATTTTTTAACAGATCCTTTTTATCATCAATTGCCTGGTTCTGCCTGCGCTCCAGACTTTTTCTGCGCATCTGCATGCGCCTTGACTTTTCACCCACATAGGCTCTTGTATCAATGGACTTTTCGTGAATCATCGATTTTTTTCCTATTTTTGTGGATTCGACTTTATCCGCCCATTCTCCTGATTGTCTGGCTGCTGCTTCCAGATGTCGGATATCCTTCTTTAAACGTTCATTTTCCGACTGTTCATATTGATCTTTTCTCTGGCGGTTTTCGTACCACATGGAGAAATTGCCTTTTTGAACCTCAATATCAGCGCGGTTAATGGATAAAATATGGTCGACCGAATCATCTAAAAACTTACGGTCATGGGATACGAGAATAAATCCTTTTTTGCCGTTTAAATACTGACTGACCAATTCTCTTCCTTCCCTGTCCAAATGATTGGTGGGTTCATCAATAAGCAGAAAATTGCCCTCCCGTAAAAACAACGCAGCCAGTAAAACCTTGGTTCGTTCTCCATTTGACAGAGTATTGTAGGGCCGATAAAGCACATCTTCTGAAACCTTAAGCTTTGTCAGCTCTCTTTTTATTTCCCAGTATGGGCAGTCGCCCAGAATGGAATTGATTATATCAAGGGTCTGTGCTTCCTTGTCCTCCACTTCATAGGGAAAGTAATCAAATGTAACGCTTGATACAATACTTCCTGTATATTCCATCCGGTTCATAAGAAGATTTAAAAATGTAGTCTTCCCCCGCCCGTTTCTTCCTGTAAAACCAAGCTTCCAGTCTGTATCCAGCTGAAACGTAGCGTGTTCAAATACCGGATCGCTGCTTCCTTCGTAAGTAAATGAAAGATCTGTAACCTGAATCAATGACATAGACATCCCTCCAAATATTGCAGAAAATAAATTTCTGCATAAAAAACAGCTGCAAGAATCATATTTCTCACAGCCGAATCGGTCAAAAAGAACAGGCACGGCCGTTCTCCTTGCAGATAGTGTCTATTTGGGGACACAAAAAGGGCTAGAGAATGAAGTAATATTCTTGCAAAAACAGGCACAATAAAAAAAGATATAAAAATATCCTAATCATCATGCAGTTACTTTACAAGAATTATTTCTTCATCCTTTCACCCCTTCCATTTCTTATGACGGTAGTTTATCATACAATAATTAAATTGTCAAACAATAATACTCTGTTTTATCACGTCAATTCGCCCTTCCCGTAATAGTAATTTCTACTCTTCGGTTTTGAGCCCTGCCGCTTTCCGTGTCATTTGACGCAATCGGATTATAATGAGAATTTCCCTCAATGGACATTTTGTCAGCTTCCAGACCCATGGCTGTCATCTGATTTAAAACTGAAACTGCACGGTCTACCGACAACTGCCAGGAGTCCGCTTCATTAGCCTGATCGCGGTTGCCTAAGTCAGCCGTATTTCCTGTAATTGTAATATGGTTGATATCGGTATAAATTGACTGCAGGCTGCTGCTTATTTCCTGAATAACCGGTTTGCTTTCCGGCAGAATAACTGCCGTATTGGGACTGAACAGCATGGCATCCTTTAAATGGATGGTAACTGAGGAGCCAGTGGAACTTAAATCTATCATCTGCCCCAGGTTATTGTCAGATATATAATTCTGCAGTGCTTTATATACTTTCTCAAGATTATCTGCCGGCTGCATTCCCGTTACTGTTCCGCCTGAGCTTCCATCTGAAGTCTGTGAGGTATGGTTTAATACCTGCTCCAGCCCCTGTGACATCTGTTTTACCTTAACAGTGTCAACCGAACTCATTCCATACATAATAATAAACAGAGCCAGAAGCAGAGTAATCATATCAGAATATGTAAGAAGCCAGCGGTCAGAGTTGTCTTTCTCTCCATCATCTGTGTCCATCATTCTTTTTCGCATCTTGATACCTCCCCTGTCCTAATTATCAATTCCCTGCTTATAGCGTTTTCCGCCATCAGAAAAGGCCTGAAAATAAAGTGCAAGTTCGTTTTCAATGTTTCTGGAGGTGTTTCCGTTGGCAATCATACATACACCGTCAACAATCATTTCCTTCTGGATATGCTTTCGTTTCAACTGTGTCTTTAATTTGGTTGCAATGGGAAGATATACAATATTTGCGAGAAATACACCATACAAAGTAGCGATAAATGCAGTACCAATGGATCCGGCAAGCTTCGATGGATCATCAAAGCCAGAGGCTAAAACCATAATCAGTCCCATAACCGTTCCGATTACGCCCATAGTGGGAGAATATCCTGCGGCCGCCTCAAATACACTGACTTCAATGCTCTTTTGCTGAACATATGCCCTGATATCCGACTCCAGCGTGTACTGAATGGATTCAGGAGATTTTAATTCCTGAATCAGTACCAGTCCTTCCTTCAGCAGCAAGTATTCTTCCTGATTCAATTCAGGATCACGGCTGATATCCTCTAAACAGGTTACTCCATCTGCTCTGTAACGGTTTGCTATCATGGAAATCTTACTAATCATTTTTTCCATACTGGCAGAATGGGGGTGTTTAAAGCTTTTAAACATAGCCTTCATCGCCATCGCTATATCGTTAAGTGAAAAAGAGGCAACAACAGCTCCTACTGTCCCGCCGCAAACAATAATAAAAGGGCTTAATAAAAATAGGGACGAAATAACTCCATGTTCCAGCGAATAGCCTGTTAAAAGTGCTGCCGCTCCAATTATAATACCAATAATCAGTGAAAAATCCATATTATTCTCCTTTATGTCCAACGATTGATTACAGCTATAATTTTACCATATGCTGTAAAACATAGATGCTAAAATATTGCTAATATTAATTTCAAAATATCAATTTGTTGGCATATATCAGAATAAACCGTAACCGTCATTTCTGACACAGAAGAATTATGGACGAATCTGTCCATTTCCATATATAATATATTTGGTGGTAGTCAGTTCTTTCAACCCCATAGGACCTCTTGCATGAAGTTTCTGAGTGCTGATTCCAATCTCAGCCCCAAATCCAAACTCATATCCATCGGTAAACCGCGTCGACGCATTCACATAAACAGCGGCTGCGTCAATCTCATTTAAAAACTTCTGAGCATTATTATAATCATTAGTGATAATCGCTTCTGAATGCTTGGTATTATAACGGTTAATATGAGAAATGGCTTCCTCCACTGAATCAACAAGCTTTAAGGAAACAATATAATCCAAATACTCGGTACCCCAGTCTTCTTCCGCTGCAGGTATAAAGTCCTTCACAATCTTACAAGCTTCCTGATCTGCCCTGACTTCCACTGATTTTGTTGAAAGGCGCTGGTTTAAAAGAGGCAGGAACCGGGCTGCAATCGCCCGATGTACCAAAAGGGACTCACAGGCATTGCAAACGCCGATTCTCTGGGTCTTGGCATTGAAGATAATATCCAGAGCCATGTCAAAGTCTGCCGATTGATCTACGAAGATATGACAGTTCCCAGTACCGGTCTCAATCACAGGTATGGTGCTGTTATCCACAACACTCTTTATAAGCCCTGCTCCGCCTCTGGGAATCAGCACATCTACATATTCACGAAGACGCATAAACTCTTTCGTCTTTTCTCTGTCCGTATCCGTTATGAGCTGAAGAATATTCTCTGGCAGCCCTGCACGGGATAACCCGGTTCTTAACCATTTAACAATTGCTTTATTGGACTCCAGTGCATCACTTCCGCCTTTTAAAATCACTGCATTGCCAGATTTGAAACAAAGTCCGAAAGCATCGGCAGTCACATTGGGTCTTGCCTCATATATAATTCCAACAACGCCGAGCGGAACTCTTTTCTGTCCAATAGTAAGACCGTTGGGGCGCATCTTCATGGAAATAACTTCCCCCACCGGATCCTCTAAAGCTGCCACTGCCAAAAGTCCCTCTGCCATATCTTCGATCCGCTTGGGGCTCAGCTCCAGACGGTCTATGAGGCCCTGGCTCATTCCTGCTGCCGTTGCCTTGATCACATCATCCTGATTGGCAGACAGAATCTCCGCCTCTCCTTCCAGCAAGGCGGCGGCGGCCGCTTTCAGTCCTTCCTCTTTTTTTGCAGAGCCAATGATTCCTATAATTCCTGTCACTTCTTTCGCCTGTCTGCCTATCTCAGTTATAGTCATAAAGAACCTGCCTTTCTTTTAAGGAATAATAATCATATCTACTGTTTTATCATGAGGATCTGCAGGGATCCTGTCAAATATCTGAAAATCGTAAGCAATGGCGATTCTCTTATGATCCGGTTCCTTTTCAAAGAACCGGTCATAATATCCGCCTCCGTACCCCAGCCGGTTTTTGTTTTTATCAAAAGCAATTCCCGGTACTACCATGGGCGCCTGGGTATCATTGATTTTTAAACAGGCAGCCTTGGGTTCCATTATCCCCATAGTACCTTCTTCCAGATCTGATTTTCCTGTAATGACATAAAAATCCAGATTTTTTCCTGATACTTTGGGAACTGCCACGCATTTACCCTGTTTTAATAAATGCTCCATGAATTTCCAGGTACCGGCTTCATGACGCATGGAGGCATAGCAGTAAATGCAGAAAGCTCTGTTAATCTCCTCCAGTTCCAGAAGTCTCAGACAGATCTCATCATCCCACCTGGCTTCCTGTGACACGCTAAGACCACTGCGATGTTCCTTAACCCATTTACGAATCTCATTCTTCTCCGACATTACCATATTTTTTTCCCAGATCTGTAACAGTGCCGTCTGCTTCCTGAATGGAAATATTGTTTAAGTTTCCTCGTAAGCTGCCTCGTATGGCTTCAATATATTCTTTTCTCAAAGCTGCCTGTTCTGCCTTTTCTTCTTCCGACAGTCCGGTTGCTTTTGATTTATGATAAAGTGTGTTAATCCGATCGATCTTATCCTGATTCATCCTGCTCTCCTTAATACTCGTAATTAATATAGGTCATTAAATCAAAATCATGATTGGGGTGGGCCAGAAACAGCGTTCCCTTTTCCTGCCCATCTAAAATCTGGCTGATGATTTCCACATGATCTCCGTTGGCAATCACCATATCACAGCCACTGTCAGTTGCAATCCGGGCTGCCGCCAGTTTGGCAGACATTCCTCCTGTACCAACATCACTGCCTGATGATGATTTTCCCATATCCATCAGCTCCGGTGTGATTTCTCTTACAAGGCTGATAAACCGGGCGTCTTGGTTCTGCCTGGGGTCATCGGAATAAAGTCCGTCAATATCAGATAAAAGGATGAGAAGATCTGCCCCGATTAAGGCAGCTACCACTGCTGAGAGCCTGTCATTATCACCGAAATTATCCACAAGGGGTATCTCTGAGGTTGAAACAGTATCATTCTCATTCACAACCGGAATCGTTCCCAGTTTTAAAAGTTCATCAAATGTGTTCTGTGCATTAAAACGGCTGTTTTCACTGACCATGGTATTCTTAGTAAGAAGCACCTGTGCTGCTATCTGGTTGTATTCTGCAAACAGCTTTTGATACACCATCATAAGCCTTGCCTGCCCCACAGCTGCAAACGCCTGCTTCTCTGATATGGTAACAGGTCTTGTGTGACGGCCAAGAGCCTGCCGTCCTGCTGCAATTGCACCGGAAGAAACCAAAACCACTTCTTTCCCCTGTCCTTTTAAATCGCAAATTACCCGGATGAGCTTTTCAATCTTCATCAGATTCAAGTCTCCGGTATGAGTATGGGTTAAGGAAGAAGATCCGATTTTAATTACAATTCGATTTTTATCCTTCAGCTTAATACGTTCCTCAATATTCATCTTCTTCATCCGCTTTCTAAATTACTTTTTATCTGATATCTTACATCATTTTTTAATATACGTCAATTTAGAATGAAAAGCTTTTATACCGGCTGGCAATGGCTTCTGCAACTTTCAGCCCATCCATTGCGGCGGATGTGATTCCGCCTGCATAGCCTGCGCCTTCGCCACATGGGTAAATTCCTCTGATCCTGCTTTCCAACGCCTCATCTCTGGTAATTCTGACCGGAGATGAAGTCCTGCTTTCCACGCCTGCCAGTATGGCATCCTGTCTGCGAAAGCCTCGGATTTTTCCTTCAAAAGCCTCGACGCCTTCTATAATGGATTCCGATATATAGTCCGGAAGCATCTCTCTCATATTGGTGAATTCATATCCGCCCTTCAATGCCGGTTTCACGTCTCCAAAGGTGCTTGAACTGCAATTATTCTTAAAATCTCCGTAAAGCTGGATTGGTATATTACCCTTACCCAGCTGATAAGCCGCCTCTTCCAGTTTTCTCTGGTAAGCAATTCCTGCAAGAGGAGAGTCATCGTCAAAGTCATCAGGAGTTACAGTAACGATCAGCGCACTGTTTGCATTTTCTCCATCCCGCTTATGATAACTCATTCCATTGACTGCCAGCCGTCCTTCTTCTGAAGAAGCGTTCACCACATATCCCCCGGGACACATGCAAAATGTGTAGATCCCTCTTCCGCTTTTACACTGATGGGTAAGTTTATAATCCGCTGCCCCAAGAACCTCCGGAGCGTCTTTCCCATACTGGGAACGGTTAATTTCTTCCTGGGGGTGCTGGATTCTGAGTCCGACAGCAAATGCTTTGGCTTCCATGGGAACCCCTCTTCGTTCCAGCACATGAAACGTATCTCTGGCACTGTGTCCGATGGCAAGAATTAAAGTATTCACAGGAATTTCTTCCTTTTCATTTACCATTACACCAGAGATATCCCCGTCTTTTATCAGTATGTCAGTAACAAGACTGTTAAAACGGACCTCTCCGCCGAGACGAATAATTTCTTCTCTCATATTTTTTACGATTTTGCTAAGTACATCCGTACCGATATGAGGCTTGTTCACATATAAAATAGATGGATCTGCTCCGAATTCCACAAACAGTTCCAAAACTTTACGGTTCCGCATCACAGGATCCTTAACCAGAGTATTTAATTTTCCGTCAGAAAAAGTTCCTGCTCCGCCTTCTCCAAACTGTACGTTGCTATTTGGATTTAATGCTCCGCCATTCCAGAAACCATCCACTGATTGCTGTCTCTTATCAACATCTTCTCCCCGTTCCAGAACAAGGGGACGGTATCCGCTTCTTGCCAGCATAACTGCACAAAACAATCCTGCTGGACCTGACCCTACAATAACCGGACGGTTTGCCAACGTTTCTGTCCCGCACTGCGGAAACTGATATTCCTTTTTCACTGCCAGTGTAACATTGGCATCTTTCACTCTATGTACAATTGATTCTTCGTCTTTTGTCTCAATGTCAATGGTGTAGATAAAACGAATGGCATCTTTTTTACGGGCATCCACCGATTGTTTGATTATTTCATAAAATGTCATCCCAGTTACCGGAATTCGAAGTAATTTTGAAACCTTTACCAGTAAATCTTCTTTGGTATGATTCACTCCAAGTTTTAATTGACTAATTCTTATCATATTTTATTTATCCTCTTCCTGCATGGATTCCAGCCGTGATTCCACTGGACCATGCCCACTGTAAGTTGTAACCTCCACAAATTCCGTCTACATCAAGAATCTCTCCTGAAAAATAGAGTCCCCTGGTCAGTTTTGATTCCATTGTAACTGGATCTACCTCTCTTGTATCCACGCCTCCGCTGCATACCTGAGCCTGGTCAAAGGTGTTGGTAGAAACGATGATTGTTTTTAACTCCTTGATACAGTGTACCAGATTTTTAATCTCTTTCTCTGGTATCTCTTTCACCCAGGATTCTCTGCCAATACCAGACTCTTTTAAAAGGATCTTTGCCAGCTTTGAATTTAAGACACCATGCAAGAATTCATCTGCCGGTCTGTATCCAAATTGTCTGTGCCGGGTTAAAAGAAGCTTCTCTAAGTCAGTAAGGGAAAGCTCCGGAAGAAAATCCAGCTGTGCCTCAGCCTTTCTCCCTTCATTCAGGGCTCTTGCCGCATATCTGCTGATCTGGAAAACAGGGATTCCGGAGATTCCATAATCTGCGATCTGAAGCTCTCCTCTGTCTGAGGCCGCCGTTTTCCCATCTATCTTAAGAGTCACAAGCGCATCCGTTCGGACTCCTGCCGCCTGTTTGTACCATTTTTCCTTACAGCGAAGCTGAACCAGAGCCGGCAGAGGCTCTATAATATGATGCCCCAGCTTTCTTGCAAGGCTATAACCGCTGCCGTCAGATCCTGTTTTGGGAGCTGCCATGGAACCAGCTGCAAGAATAATCCTGTCACATCTTTGTTTTCCATGATCCGTAATTACAGTCAGATCCTTTTTGATTTCTCTTACAGGACACTCCGTCTTAATCCGGACACCCAGATGTTCCAGTTCAAAAAGCATTGCCTCCAAAACAGTGGATGCCTGTCCCGAGTTTGGATACACATATCCGTTTCGTTCTGTCAGAACGATTCCCAGCTCTTTAAAAAAATCCATGGTCTGGCTTACCGTGACTGCATGAAGTGCAGGAAATACAAAATCCGGCTGATTTCCCCTGTAAGCATCTTTGGGAACCTGGAGATTCGTAATATTGCACTTCCCGTTGCCGGTTGAAAGAAGTTTCTTTCCCGGCCTGGCTGTATGTTCCATAATAGTAACAGAAGCTCCCTCTCTGGCTGCTGAAATGCCCGCTGCCAGACCAGAAGCTCCAGCCCCTATAATTATGATCTGTTGTTTCATCCTGTCCTCCTTACATTCAGTCAGACCTATTGTATCTGCTTTATGGTAAAATATCAATCACATTTCATTTAACTTGTATAGGATTCCAGATAATTAAATACTTCAACCATGGAAGAAAACCAGATTCCGTCCATCAGCTTTCCTCTTTCTTCTTCCGGAAAATCTGTCACCGGCATATGGGTGTAAAGACAGATGGTTGTTTTATCCTGATAGAGGACGAGTAAATACCCATCCTCTGATACAAGATAATACTTATCCTTACTTTCAGCATTGGCAGGCTTTGCCTCTTCCTGATTTATGACTATCTGCGCTTCCGTCACAGTTTCGGTTTCTATGGTTGCCCCAGGGAGGGCCTCCTCCGGTCGTACACTGTCTTTGGTAATGGCAAAGCCGACTCCCAGACAGATCGCAGATGCCGCAACAAATAATAGAAAGCAGAACATATACTTCTTCATGAGTTAATACCTCCTTCACGTAAGTATAGTATCTGCTTTCTTCTTACATTTTAATCACAAAAGATGGTATTTTCTTGCAATACCTGCCAATTTTCTTCCTCCTGGAAAGCCATTTAACTCTGATTCATCAACACACTGGAATTTTAACAGTAAAACTCCGTATACAATCACTGCTGCAGCGACAGCTGCTAAAACTCCCAATATGTTATGTTTTAAGACAGCATGTACCAGGAAATAGACACCATAACAGACAGCACCCATAATTCCCGCTGCCAGAGTGGGAAGAAAGAATGTTTTTTTAATCTCCTGTCTGTAATTTAAATATTTCCGGATGGAAAGGCCGTTGAGCAGGCACATGGTGAGCGCAAACAATATATTGGAATATAAAACTCCATAGATCCCCATCTTAAAGGGATACAGCATCACCCAAAGGATTCCTACATGAAGGATCAGGGAAATAATTGCATTCTTTAAAGGTGTCTTCATATGATTAATGCCCTGAAGGACTGCATTGGTTACCGTTGACAGGGAGAAAAATACAACGGCTGAGGAACCATAGATCATCATCTTAATCAGGGAAACGTTATCACTTCTGCTAAACAACAGATTACAGATCGGTCCTGCAAGGACAGTCAGTCCCACTGTGGATGGAATTGCAATGATCATGGAAAAACGAATTACCATGGATATCTTTCTAATAATCTGGGGTCTGCTTCTTTCTGCCACCGCCTGTGACAGGGATGGAATTAAGGCAGAAGCAAGAGAATTGGCTATTGCCACCGGAATATTAAAAAGAAGCCGGTACTTACCGGAATAGATTCCCCAGTTAGCGGCAATTTCAGGAGCTCCCATTCCCATAGAAGCCATGCTGATACCATAAATGCTGTTATCCACAACAATGCTGATATTGTACGCCACACTGCTGAATACAATGGGAAGAACCGTCATAATCAGTACAGTCGACAAACTTCCATACGTCTCCAAATATCCGGAGCGGTCTCTTCTTGCCTGCCGTTTCATAACAGGCCGGTAGCTGAGCAGGATAAATAAAAGGAATAAAAGCCCGGCAAGTGCACCTGCTCCAGTACCTATGGTTCCACCTGCCGCACCAAACGCATAGGAATACTGGGTAGACCCGTAGAGCGCATTGGAACGGACTCCCTCCTGAAAGAGCATGGCTGCTGCATAGATACTGATCACAGCATTGACAATCTGCTCAAAAATCTGGGATATGGCTGTTGGAAGCATGGTGCCAATTCCCTGAAAATATCCTCTGAAGACCCCGAGATACGCAATAATCAAAATCGTGGGAGCCAATGTTTTGAGGGCATAGCTGGTATAGGGCATCTTTAAAAAGTCATTGGCAAATAAATCCGCTCCAAACCATAAAACTGCGGCTCCCAGACCCCCTACCACCGTTCCATAAAACAAAGATACTTTCAGCACCTTTATGGAATTAATATATTCCTTTCTCGCCAGCCTTACAGCAACCATCTTGGAAACTGCAGTAGGAAGACTGTAGGAGGAGACAATCAATAAAATGGAGTAGATGGAGAATGCCGAGCTGTAATAGCCGTTCCCTTCATCTCCCAGAATATCTGCAAGGGGGATCCGGTAAAACATTCCGATTATCCGGACTATAATACCTGCAGCCGCAAGTATAATTCCCTGAACCAGGAAGTTGGAAGCACCCTTTTTATTTGTTTTTCTGCCTGTCTTACTGTTTTCCATAAATTTCTACTTTGGGAGAATCCTGTGCCGAAACAATGCAAACCCAGGTTTTCCCCTGGTTCAGGATGATCTCGTTATTCTCCATATCGTAATAATGTGTGGGCCCGAATTCTCCATCCTTAGACCATTTCACCGGAATAGCCCGGCCCCCGGTCACATACATTCCGAACGAATCATTGTGAACATTAATGTTAAGATATTCGGTTGTTGCATAATGAGCAGAGGGACAATACTGCAGTATGATATTCTTCACTTTGATCTGACCTTCGTCTCCCTGATGAGCTTTTCCATACTGATATCTGTAATAAAGCCCGTCATCCTCATGATACTCAAACCATGGCTTGTTATAAACATAGCCAGGATAAACCTTATAAGCATCCTTTACATTCTCTGCATGTTCTAAGGTTACCTCTTTACCTGTTTTGGCAAACCGGTAGTGTCCCTTATATTCAGAATTATATTCCTTTTTAAAGCCCAGCTTTTCTATGGACTTGTTTAAACGGTCTCCGCTGGTATAGGCATTATGAGGCGATTTCCGGTCAGAAGAACGAAAATATGCCACAGAACCAATGGCCTCAAGACCATTGATATGATCTAAGTTGGACAAATAAGGTTTAGCAAAGGTGCTCTGCCCGAAATGGGCATAAACAGCATCAAATTCACGTGCAAAGTATGTATAATATGTCCGGCAGCTTCTGACCGAACCGATTCTTTTAAGATTATCATAATCTTCTATAATAGCCATATACCGGTTCATTCCGCCTTCTACCGGAGCTTCATAAACAACTCCTGCACGATTGATTCCATATTGAGGCAAAGCCTCCTTATCATTGCTCATCATCACCGCTACCGGTCTCCGGTTTCCGATTGATGCATCCACCATCTCCCCGGTTAAGTAACTGCGGATTTTTCCATCTTTTTCGATACGTTCTTCATTGGTATAGTATTCACCGGATTCAGTCTCTTCACCGGAGGATTGCTCTGTACTGCTGTTTATGCGGATCTCTTCTGTCGATTGTTCTTTCTGTGATTCTGACTGCAGATTTGTAACAGATACTTCCTCGTATTTTTTACTGCAGCCAGTTAACAAGGCAGCAGACAGCATTCCTATTGCAAAACCAAACCATACCCCTTTTCTCATCTTACGTATCCCCTCCGGCTTAAAATTTCTTCCTGCTTTTGTTCCATCACAAGGCGCTCTTCATCCTGCATATGGTCATAACCGAATAAATGCAGCATGCTGTGAGCAATTAAAAATGCCATCTCCCGTTCTATGGAATGCCCGTATTTTTCTGCCTGCTCCTCAACCTTATCAACAGAAACCACAATATCTCCCAGAAGGAGCTCTCCTGTCTCCGGGTTAAATGAATCAAAGGATTCCTCTTCCAGATGATCAAAATCAGATGGTGATTCATATTCAATCATGGGAAAGGAAAGTACATCTGTAGGACTGTCAATGTTTCTGTATTCCTGATTGATCTGTCGGATATCTTCGTTATCAGTAATCAAGACATTAATCTCTGCCTCATAAGGGCAGTTTTCATAGTCTATGGCTTCCTCTGCTACACTGGTTATAATCTCTTCATAGGGAATTTTCAGCTTTTTCTCCGCTTCGTATTCTATATTAATCGTCATAATGTGCCTTTCTTCCTGTGACTGGTTTCACTTTTCTGTCACTGGTCTTTTTCTTTGACTCAAATTCATCATAAGCCTGTACAATTTTTTGAACCAGCGGATGGCGGACTACGTCACTGCTGGTCAGCTGGCAAAAGCTGATATCATCAATTTTCTTTAAGATTCTCATGGCCATATCAAGACCTGAAACAGCTCCTGCCGGAAGATCCTTCTGGGTCTGGTCACCGGTAACAATCACCTTGGAACCAAAACCAATTCTTGTTAAGAACATCTTCATCTGGGCTGGCGTGGTGTTCTGAGCCTCATCAAGGATAATAAATGCGTTATCCAGAGTTCTGCCGCGCATATAAGCCAGAGGAGCCACCTCAATCAGCCCCTTTTCTGCATTGTGGAGATAGCTTTCAGCACCCATGATCTGATAGAGCGCATCGTAAAGCGGTCTTAAATAGGGATCGATCTTACTTTGAAGATCACCGGGCAGAAAACCCAGCTTCTCCCCGGCTTCAATTGCAGGTCTGGTCAAAATAATTCTGTTTACCTCACCGTTTTTAAACGCCTGAATTGCCATCGCCATGGCCAGATAAGTCTTACCGGTTCCGGCCGGACCGATTCCGAATACCACCATCTTTTTTCTGATCTGATCTACATACTGTTTCTGTCCCAGAGTCTTTGGCTTAACCGGTTTTCCGTTAATGGTTCTGCATATAATGTCCTTATCTATCTCAAGAATCTGATTGTCGCTTTCTGTAAAGGAAAGGGAAAGAGCATAATCCACATTCTGCTCTGCGATCACATTCCCCCGTTTGGAAAGCTCAATCAGATTGCTGAATACACTTTTTGCTCTTTGTACCATCTGTTCCGGACCGATAATTTTAAGTGCTCCATCCCTGGCAATCATGGTAACATGAAGGGTCCGTTCTATTTTTTTCAAGTAGCTGTCAAATTGTCCGCATACATTCTTCTCGTGTTCAATGGGGATATCTATGATAGTTTCAATTACGCTCATTTGAATTATTTGTCTCCTCCGGTTCCTCAGTTGTCTGCATCTCCAGTGCTTGCTGTTTTCCTAATGGTTCTTCCGTCACAAAATCCATGGTAACCCGGCACAAAGATTCATTATCTAGTATTTTAACATGATTTTCCAGAATTTGTACCCCCTTTTCCAATAATTTTTTCTGGAAGTTCTGATTCATCTGATCAGACAGTTCTTTCTTCTCTTCTTCTGTGTAAGGACGTTCATATGATATATATTCTTTCCCGGTTATCCTGCCCACATAGATGGGTAAATAAAAATTTTCAAATAAATGAAGCTGGGTTTCCTCCATGGTACGTTTCCACGAGGTTCCTTCCGGTCTTGGTCTCATAAGAAGAAATGAAAACTTAAATGCTTTTACATATCGTCCTTTTCTCACTTTTCCTGTCTCTACATCAATGGTTTTAAAAAGAGGAATATTCCTGTTATAATGATACTCCGTTCTTGCCGTAATATCCCCGTCAGAGTGTACATAATGGGTATTCACAATTTCTTCATTATCTCCGATGATGGGAAGTGTACCGCTGACCAGCACATCTCCGGCTTTCACCTGATCCCCGATTTTCACCTGGGGAACTCCGCTTCTGACAATCATGGAGGTGATCGTGCCGTCTTTCTGGGCAACAAGATCACAGGGAGTTTCATCCCTGACCGGAATATCAGAGAGCACCTCGTTTTCTTTTATCTTAACCAAAAGTCTGGTACCTGATACCCTTGCAGAAACCCAGGTGATCTCCGGAAAACGGGTTCTTAGAGATTCTTCCAGCACATCACAGTCAATTTTAGATTTTTTCATTCCATAACGGATCTCCTCTGATTCACAGAACTTCAAAAGAGTGTCGTATGTATACATCTGATTTCCATCAAATTCAATATCCCAGATAAACAGGGAAAGAGCATAAAGAATCATGAGAAAGCCCAAAAATCCAGCTGCATAAAATTTTCTTCTTCGGTTTCGGTATAAAAAAAAAGGAAGTCCAAACTTTTTCAAAATTCTAAGTCTGACCTTCGATTTACGGACAAGAGGCTTGATTTTACGAAATCCCGGTACCGTAATAAAAAACCGGTATGTATGACCAATATGAAATACATCCCAAACCTCTATTTCATGTGCGCTGCACATATTAAAAAAGCGCTCCGGAGAAAAACCGGTCATCTCAACTAAAAGATATCCAAAAAAGCGATGATTCAACCATATAAGCACGTAATTACACCTCCATTATTCCCGGTTAATCAAATTCCAGGGACTTAATGTAACCGTTAATTTTCATTTCCTCATTGGTGTAATACTCGATCATCAGGCGGCTTCCACCGATGATAACCCGGCAGTTTTTTGCCTGAATCTTGATTAAACAGTCGGTATATAAAATAATACTTCTGTAATTTTCGATCACAACACTATGGCGGCCCAAAAACGACACAAGCACCTCTCCAAGAACCACATCCTTTGGAAGTCTTAAGGCGGAAGCTGCTTTTACCTTTGTTTCCTCCAGCATGACTTTTTCGCCTCTCTCTGATTTCTTCTTTTCTACTATATGCAATCGAGACAGGGAAAATTCTATCGCTCATAAAAAGACGAAAAAACCCCTGGTCACGAAAAGAGACCAGGGATTCATCTTTTAAGAATTAGTTATATTTACGTTTTCTTGCAGCTTCAGACTTTTTCTTACGTCTTACGCTTGGCTTTTCGTAATGCTCTCTCTTACGAATTTCCTGCTGGATACCTGCTTTTGCACAGTTTCTTTTGAATCTGCGTAAAGCGCTATCTAAGCTCTCGTTGTCTTTAACGATTACATTTGACATAGCTCACACCTAACCTCCCTCCAGTTGTGTACTTGTGCATAATACAACTGTTTGGGTATTTTATAGCACTGATATGATTATAGCATAATTCTGCCATACGTCAAGAAAAATTTTTTATATTTTTTCAATTAATCCTGCTATTAATTCAGTTGTTCAGCCACTACTTCAGCTACTTTGGATAAGCATGCATCTACTCCTGCCGGATTCTTTCCGCCAGCCTGAGCCATATTTGGACGTCCGCCGCCGCCTCCTCCTACAAGGGAAGCAATGGCTTTAATCAAGTTGCCTGCATGGGCTCCTTTTTTCTGAGCCTCATCTGTAACAGCAGCCATTAAATTAACTTTTCCATCCTGAACAGATGCGATGACGATTACCCCTTCTCCCAGCTTGTCTTTTAACTGGTCGCCTAAGTTTCTAAGGCCATTCATATCCACATCAAGAACCTTTACAGCCAGGACTTTCATTCCCTTTACTTCTGTTACCTGATCCATAACATCTCCCAGGGAGTCATTGGCCAGCTTACTCTTTAACTTCTCGTTTTCAGAATGAAGAGCCTTGATCTCTTCCAGAAGAGATTCGATCTTTGCCGTCAGGGAAGCAGGTGTGGTCTTTGCAGTTTTTGCTGCTTCATGCAGAGTTAATTCTGTCTCTTTATAATAGTTCATTAAGCCGTCACCGGTTAATGCCTCGATTCTGCGGACACCAGCCGCAATACCAGTTTCTGACAGGATCTTAAAGGATCCGATCACTCCTGTATTGGAAATATGAGTACCGCCGCAAAGTTCTGTTGAGAAGTCACCCATTTTTACTACACGGACACTGTCACCATATTTTTCGCCGAATAACGCCATGGCGCCAGACTTTTTCGCCTCTTCCAGAGTCATGATCTCGGTCTGTACAGGAAGAGATTCTTTGATTTTTTCATTCACAAGAGTCTCAACCTTAAGGATCTCCTCCGGTGTTAACGCTGAAAAATGAGTAAAGTCAAAACGAAGTCTGTCTCCGTCTACGAAAGATCCCGCCTGCTCTACATGGTTTCCAAGTACAGTTCTTAATGCCTTCTGAAGAAGATGAGTTGCACTGTGGTTCTTTCCTGTATTCTGACGATTCTTTTCGCATACCTTACAGGTAACTTTATCACCGGTCTGAAGCATGCCTTTTACAACTCTTCCCACATGGCCGACTTTGCCGCCCTGAAGGTGAATGGTATCTTCTACTTTAAATTCTCCGGTTTCACAGACAATCACACCGGTATCCCCCTGCTGACCGCCCATGGTTCCGTAAAAGGAAGTTTTTTCCGTAACAATTGTTCCGGTTTCTCCGTCAGTTAAAGCTTCCACAAGATCACTTTCACTGGTAAGTGCAGTGATTACCGTATCACAAACCAGACTGTTGTAGCCTGTAAATTCCGTGGTAAGAGATGGATCAATGGACTGATAAACCGTTACATCTGCGCCCATATAATTGGTGGTCTTTCTTGCGTTTCTGGCAGTCTCCCGCTGTTTTTGCATGGCTGCCTTAAAGCCTGCTTCATCCACACCAAACTGCTTTTCTTCCAGAATCTCAAGAGTTAAATCAAGAGGGAACCCATAGGTATCATAAAGCTTAAACGCATCCTCTCCGGAAAGAACCTTGATGCCTTTTTTTACCATATCCTCTTCCAGATCATTTAAAATGGCAAGACCCTGGTCAATAGTCTTGTTAAACTTATCTTCTTCCTGTGTAAGAACCTTTAATATCATGGCCTTTTTCTCTTCCAGTTCCGGGTAGCCATCCTTTGAAAGCTCAATCACAGTAGTCGATAAATCGGCAAGGAATTTGCCCTCAATCCCAATCAGTCTTCCATGACGGGCAGCCCTTCTTAAAAGACGGCGCAGTACATATCCTCTTCCTTCATTAGACGGCATAATTCCATCGGAAATCATAAAAGTACAGGAACGAACATGATCGGTGATGAGACGGAGGGATACATCAACATCCCCATCCTTTTTATACTCTGTATTAGCAAGGGTTGCAACGCGGTTTAAAAGCGCTTTAATTGTATCTACATCGAAAATGGAATCCACATCCTGAACCACTACTGCAAGACGTTCCAGACCCATGCCTGTATCTATATTCTTCTGCTTTAATTCTTCATAGTTTCCCTGACCGTCGTTCTCAAACTGGGTAAATACGTTATTCCATACTTCCATATAACGGTCACAGTCACAGCCTACGGTACAGCCTGGCTTTTTACAGCCATACTTTTCGCCGCGGTCATAATAAATCTCAGAACAGGGACCACAAGGACCTGCTCCGTGCTCCCAGAAGTTATCTTCCTTACCAAACCGGAAGATACGTTCTGGCGCAATACCGATCTCTTTGTTCCAGATCTCAAATGCTTCATCATCGTCTAAGTATACGGAAGGATACAGCCTGTCCGGATCCAGTCCGACTACCTCTGTTAAAAATTCCCATGACCAGTGAATTGCTTCATTCTTAAAGTAATCTCCGAATGAAAAATTGCCAAGCATCTCAAAAAATGTGCCATGGCGGGCAGTCTTGCCAACATTCTCAATATCACCGGTTCTGATACACTTCTGGCAGGTTGTTACTCGTTTTCTTGGAGGAATCTCCTGACCTGTAAAATAAGGTTTTAAGGGTGCCATACCCGAGTTGATCAATAACAAGCTGTTATCATTATGTGGAACCAGGGAGAAGCTTTTCATCGCTAAATGTCCCTTACTCTCAAAGAATTCCAGGTACATTCTCCTCAGTTCATTCACACCGTAGTTATTCACGTTACTGTCCTCCGTTTGTTATTTAGTCTCATTCGCACCAGCTGCGGCACTGGCGGCGTCTTTATGATCTCTGTATTTCTTTCCGCATACAATTCCTCCCCAGGAAATAAACAGGAAAAACAGGAATTTAATAGCGGTTCCCAGGAAACTTGCAAATATTTCTGTCATTATTTTTTCCTCCCGAAAGTTATTATAATATCGCTCATTTTATTATCCTATCACAAGGAATTTTATTTAGCAAGATATTCATTTGTTATTTTTTTTACACAATAGAAAAAAGTACGGCAAAAACCGTACTTTTTAGTTCCTTCTATGGAGAAAGAAATTCCTCATACTCTGTGATCAGGTCATAAGCTCTCTCTCTGGTGGATTCGGCGAGAGAAGCAGTATATTCCAGTTCTTCCAGAGAACCGCCGCTGTACTTCTTCGCAGCTTCCTCCGCTTTCAAATCCCTGTCTTTAATCCAGGACTGCTGTGATGCTTCCAGCTTTCTTTTTGAGTCTTCGGGCAGGCTTTCAGAAATCACCTCATATATGGTATTCTGCTCCCGGTTCCATAGCTTCAGTTCCTTGTCAGCCAGGGCCTTCATGGAATATGTGTTAGAGTCTGCAGAATCCTCTCTCATCTTTTTAATCTGGGCATCCAGCTCTTTGAAATGCTTTCTGAAATAATCGGCGCTTTCATCAGGAGCTGCCGCCTGAGCTGTCTTGGCCTTTGAATCCGGAGTAATCGGTGTAATGACTGGTTCCGGACCTACTGACTGGGTTTCACTTTCTTCGGATGGTTCTGTATCTCCTGCAGCCGGCTCTGCCATAAGTGCACGCTTCATCATCGGACCCTGGGTATCCTGAAGCTGGGCAGTATCGCTATTCTCTTCAGAGGTGGTTGATTCCGAAGATGCTTCTGTTTCAACGACAGCTGATTTCTTCTGTACTTCTTTTTGCATCATGATATCCGGAGAGATCTCCCGGACAGTATCGCTTCCTGCTGCTTTTTCTTCTTTTGAAAGCGGGCTGTCCTCGGAATATCCTGAAACTACGGAAGAATTCGTTGTGCTGTCTTTACCATTTACAAAGCTGAAGGTAGCAAAGGTCACCAATATACCGATGACCAGTATACTTCCTATTACAAACCAAATCCCTCTGTTTCTATTCATGACTTTTCATCCTAACATGATTTAATAAAATTACCATATCACAAATAAAAAAGAAAGAAAATAGGAAACTGGATTTAGTAAGAGATTGTAAGAGATATGTAAGTTTTATCACAACTTTATCTCTTTAGGAAATGCCTTCATCCGTAAGCAGATCATGTCCGTCAGCTGCACTGGTCGCCAGAACATCACACCTTTCATTCATCGGATGACCAGCATGTCCTTTTACCCAGTGAAAGGTTACCTGATGCATCTCTTTTGCCCTCAGCAGACGCTCCCATAAATCAATATTCTTTACAGGACCGCTCTTTCCTCTTTTCCAGTCATTTTTCACCCAGTTATCAATCCAGTGCTGGTTGAATGCATCTGTTAAATATTTGGAATCTGAATACAGCTCCACCTGGCATGGGCGTGTTAACGCTTCCAGACCTATTATGGCAGCCATCAGCTCCATCCGGTTGTTCGTAGTTTTCACATATCCTGCAGACATGGATTTTTCATGGAGCTGCCCTGCGGAATCTGTAAACTGCAAAATCGCGCCGTAACCTCCCGGTCCGTCAGGATTTCCTCTTGCAGCTCCATCTGTAAATAATTGTACCTTTGTCAATTTCTCACGTTCTCCTTATTCTCATCTGTCCCATTTATCACACAATGAATTAATCTGATCCGCAAATTTAGCCAGATCTTTATTGGCTCCGCCTTCATTATGACGGATCACCTGCAGCAGACGCTCACCTGCAGCAAACAGCCGGCCGTAAACACCAACCGGTTTTTTAGCAGTTTCAGGCGCTTTGACCACTGCGATTCCTTCTGTTTCATCCACCCATCTGCCAAGAACCAGATCATAGATGGAACCGGAATAGGGTGCGCTCACTTCGTAAGCATACTCTTTTCTTAAAAGCTGTTCAAAGGAATTGCAGACCAGATCATCGCCATGAACCAAAAATACTTGTCGCGGTTTTTCTTCAAATGCATTCAACCAGGCAATCAATCCTTCCATATCTGCGTGGGAACTCATCCCACCCATCTGTTCAATATGGGCCTCCACCTGTATGGTTTCACCAAAAAGCCTTACATCGGTGCTTCCATCGATCAGGCTTCTGCCAAGCGTCCCTATGGACTGATAGCCCGTAAAGACAATGGTACACTCCGGGCGCCACAGATTGTGTTTTAAATGGTGCCGGATACGTCCGGCATCGCACATTCCTGCAGCCGATATAATAACTTTGGGCTTTGAATTAAAATTGATGTTTCTGGAATCTTCACTGGTTACGGAAAGCTTTAGACCAGGAAATGATATGGGATTAATCCCATTCATAACCAGATCCCTGGTTTCCTCATCATAACAATCTGCCAGATTGTCTTTAAAAATCTGCGTTGCCTCAACGGCAAGAGGGCTGTCAACGTATACCTCAAATCCATCGTGTCCTGTAATCCGTTTCTCGGTCTTAATCCGCCGGAACATATAAAGCAGCTCCTGGGTTCTTCCTACAGCAAAAGCAGGTATTACCACATTCCCGCCCCGGTCAAGGGTTTTTTGGACAATGCCTGCAAGCACACTCACATGATCCGGTATTTTGCCATGGAGACGATCCCCGTAGGTACATTCCATCACTACATAATCGGCATCCTTTATATATTGTGGATCCCGGATTAACGGCTTGTTCTTGTTGCCGATATCGCCGGAGAAAACAATTTTCCTGGAGCAGTTTTCTTCTCTGATCCAGGTTTCAATGGAAGCGGAACCAAGAAGATGACCCACGTCGGTAAACCGAATGGTGAAGCCATCTTCCAGTTCTACTTTTTCGTTATACTGATAGGACCGGAACAGTTCCAATACCCCCATGGCATCATTCATTCCGTAAAGGGGCTCTTCTTCCGGAAGACCTGCACGCCTTGCTTTCCGATTTTTCCATTCTGCCTCTGACTCCTGAATGTGGGCGCTGTCCTTTAACATAATTGCACAAAGATCAGCTGTGGCATCGGTTGAAATCACCTTTCCCCGAAAGCCTCTGGCATAAATAAAAGGAAGCAACCCTGCATGGTCAATGTGGGCGTGTGTCAGCAGCACATAATCAATCTGGGCGTAGCTGACAGGCAGGCTGGCATTTTCGAATCGGTCAATCCCCTGCTCCATTCCGCAGTCCACAAGAACCCTTAACCCTGCCGCTTCCAGATAATGACAGCTTCCGGTTACCTCGTGGGCTGCGCCGATGAATGTCAATTTCATAAAAGCCCTCCTTTTGTATTTGTTTTTCCTATTATACCATTAATTTAGATAATAATGCAAATCATACCGCCATTACTATCGTTAATAATTTTTTGGAGGGTGTCCTGCAGCTTCATCTGACAGTCTTCCGTAAGCTGGGATACTTTTGTCTGAATTCCGTCTTCTACAATTTGTTCAATGGATTTTCCAAAGATATTGGTGTTCCAGATACCTTCTTCACTTTCCCTTGCATTTTCCTTAATATAGGCAATTAAATCCTCTGCCTGCTGCTCACTTCCTACGATTGGGGCAATCTCAGTCTGAATATGAGCTTTGATTAAATTAATGGAAGGGGCTTCCGCACGCATTTTTACACCGTACTTATTTCCATGTTTAATCACCTCAGGCTCATCAAGCATAATTTCCGAACGTTCCGGAGTCACAACTCCATAACCTTTCAGTCTGACCTGGCTCATGGCCTGATTGACCTTTTCATACTCTTTTTTCATTTTTGCAAGCTCACTTAAGGTCTGCATCAGCTGATATTCCCCTTCAATGGGAATTCCCACGTAATCACTTAAAATCTGATAGTAATAGCTGTCATCCACATCCATATCAACGGATACGCTTCCGTCTGCCATATTCATGTTCTGGATTTTAATCCCGCGGATACTTTCTGTTTCTCCGTTAAATAACCCGGAAGATACATCCCTCATCTGTGTAACCTTTTTTACCATGTCTTTTGCTGCCTGAATTACCTGAGCCTTTAACCAGTGAGTGGCAGGAAGAATTTCAAGCCATTTCGGAATGTAAAAATCCATTTCCGTTACAGGGAATTCCTTTAATACCCGTTCCAGAATATTTCCTACATCTTCTTTCTTTAACTGCTCACAGTTAATGGGCATTACTGTTACACCATATTTCTGATTCATATCGTTTGCCAGGGCAACGGTTTCCTCTGAATATGGTTTTGCAGAATTCAGCAGTATGAGAAATGGTTTTCCAAGATTCTTAAGCTCCGAGACGGTACGTTCTTCTGCAGCTATGTAGTTGGGGCGCTTCAGTTCACCGATAGAACCATCTGTGGTAACAACAACTCCTATGGTGGAATGATCATTGATAACTTTCCTGGTTCCGATTTCCGCCGCTTTCGTAAATGGAATCTCATAATCAAACCACGGTGTTTTTACAAGACGTTCTTCTTCGTTTTCAATATGCCCGGCTGCTCCGTCTACCATAAATCCCACGCAGTCAATCAGGCGGACCTTGGTTTCAATTTCATCTCCCAGGCGGATGGTTGCGGCCTCTTTGGGAATAAATTTAGGTTCCGTCGTCATAATGGTCTTGCCGGCTGCGCTTTGTGGCAGTTCGTCCCTTGTCTGAGTTTTCTGGTGTTCGTCTTCCATGCCCGGCAGTACCATCAATTCCATAAAACGCTTGATAAAGGTGGATTTTCCTGTTCTGACGGGGCCAACAACTCCAATGTAGATTTCTCCGTTGGTCCGGGCTTTGATATCATTGTATACGTTATAATTGTCCATAAAGATTCCCCCTTCTGTGCTGTTACATAATATGCGGGGGTGAAAAGATTATTCCCTTTTCTTTTCCAACCGATTACGGATGGATTTACCGGTGTTTATAATTTCTCGATACTCCTTTTTAGAAATGATTCCCTGACTGAGGACCTCCTTTAATTCACCGCCATTGAGCGTCATCACCCGGCTATCTGCCGTAAGCGTAATTTCCAAATGCAGCAAGGTATAAGTTAAGGATTGATCCTTATGATACCGTAAGTTTCTAATGATATAATAATGTTCCCTCACCACCTCTTTGCAGCTGTTAAAAACGGTCTTCCGATACCAGTCCTCACCATCCGGGAAAAACAGATGGTACTCTTTTTCTGTTGTATTCCAGCGAACCGGTTCTGTTTCGTCATCAATAGAAAAGAAATAGTTTATTTCCTCGCAGGGGATCCTGCAGCTAAATCCATGACTGCCTTTTCGCGTATCCCTGTGAGCATGACTGACCTCACCTTTGTAAAGACCGGAAGCATCATCGTAGAAAAGTCCAAAAGCGGGAAATCCGTAAGGGCTGGTAAAATTCCGAAACAGTCGCTTATGAGCCTCTTCTATGGTAAGATTTAACTTATCAAACAGCTGTTTTGAAGTAATTCCCCTGGCAGTAATATGAGTCACTCCCGCAAACATGGATAAGAAGATTTCATTTCCTTTAAAAATAAAACTGGTGCCATTGGCCTTTAGAACCTCTAATGCTGCGCTCCTGGCTGCCGGATACCCTGCTCCTCCTAAGTTCACTGCAAACTTATCACCTGCCAGCCGGTAAATGCTGCAATCTGTGCCCATTAATTCTTCCATTCGCCGCAGGGCGTGTAAAGCGGCGGCCTCTCCGGCATCTTTTCCATAGCAGGTTTTAATAAAACGGATTCCTACAATATCAAAACAAACAATCGTTGAGCATTCTCTTGCATTTAATTCTTCTATCAGGCCGATTAAATCAAACCGTCTGCGAAAAACACCGCATTCATCGCAAATAAACTCCTGTTTTGGATAAAGTCCGTAAAAATGCCTTTTCTTTCTGTATACCCCCGGAGTCTCCTGCCATATCTTATAAAATGCTCTGGTGAACACTTCCTGGGACCCAAATCCATAATAAAAGGCTACCGAACAGACCGAATCCTGGGTTTTTATCAGCCGGCATGCTGCTTCTGAAATCTTTCTTCTGTTTACATATTCCATCATCCCATACTGGAATACTTTATGAAATAAGTATTTTAAATTGGAAACGGAATAATTGCAGGCCTCTGCAATCTCTTCTGGTAATATTGTTTCTTTGATGTGATCTTCCACATACTGAATGGCAACATTTAATATATTATAACTGTCCACTTTTTTCTCCTGATTGAGAGGTGTATATTTTTCGTACAATTTCATCAATTTCTGGTTTCTTAATTGTAATGTCTGTAACTTCAAAAAGTTCCGAAATGCTGCTTAGCAGATCATTCATGGAAACAAGTCTGGGATTTATGCTGTAAGTATGACAAAAAGGCTGCTCTTTCACAAGCTCCACACCATTAAAAGACAAGGGTTTTTTTAAGTACTGGAATGCAACCTCCACATAATACTGGTCTGCCCTCTGTGATTTAAACGTGGCAAGTGTCTGGTCCAGCATCAGTGTTCCATGATCAATCATAATAATCCGGTCACAGATTTCTTCTATATCAGCCATATCATGGGTTGTAAGAATTACCGTTGTCTTCTTCTCACGGTTTAACTCTCTTACAAACTTTCTTATTTTGTCCTTTACCACTACATCAAGTCCGATGGTTGGTTCGTCCAGATATAAAATATCGGGATCGTGCAAAAGAGCAATCGCCAGCTCTGCTCTCATTTTCTGCCCAAGGCTTAATTGCCGTACCGGTTTATTTAAAAAAGACTGCATCTCTAAAAGTTCTGTAAACATCTGCGTATTTTTCCGGAACTGTACTTTATCAGTACCATACATTCTTCGGTACAGCTCAAAGGTATCCTCCATGGGCAGGTCCCAGTTGAGCTGAGATCTCTGACCAAATACAACACCAATGTGCTTTGCATTTTCTTTTCTGTTTTCCCAGGGGACCAATCCGCCGGTTGTTATGGTTCCGCTTGTAGGCGTAATGATTCCTGTCAGCATTTTTATGGTCGTGGATTTCCCGGCTCCATTTGGTCCGATGTATCCCACCAGTTCTCCTTTTTCTATTGTAAAGGATAAATCATCCACTGCTTTTTTAACATCATAGCTGCGATCTAACAGTGTGGAAAGAGCTTTTTTTAATCCCTGAGGACGTTTAAAGCTTTTAAATTCTCTGGTTACATGATCAACTGTAATATATGACATCGTTACCCTCCGCTATCATTTTACGATCCCGTGCTCTGGTAAGCATTAAGCCCTTTTTTCCAGAATCTGTAAGCAATAAAGAATACACCGGCTCCCACAAAAGGTGTGAGAAACAAAAAAATCGGTGATGGCATCCCCTCCTGTCTGTTAACAAATAACTGGACAGGATAAAAATTTATAAATCCATATGGCAGCAGAAAAGTCAGCAAAAACCGGATACCACCGTGGTAAATCGTAAGGGGATACTGGAGAAAGCTGGTGAGGTTCCTATAAAAAAGGCGATACAGCCCGTCGCTTTTTAAAAACCAGAATGCAGGAACTGTTGTTACCATGAAACCAGCAGCCTGTATCAGCGAAGCTCCGGCTATATCGAGAATCAGCCAGATCATCTGATAAAGGGACAAAGTGATCCCCAGTTTGTGCAGACTGATTCCTATCATTGCTCCGGCTATCACATAATTGCTGGTATACCCGGCGCTTATTTTCGTGCAGATCAGATAAATAAGAGGATTCACCGGTTTGGTTAAAATTCCATCCAGCTCTCCGCTTCGAATTAATCGTGGCAGCTTACCGAAACCTCCCATAAAAAACGTTCCTGCTATGGAATAAGAAAGAACATCAAAGGCATATAAAAGAAGAATCTCATATAACCCCCAGCCTGCCACAGGTCCCACTTTATTCAGTAAAATAACCAGCAGAATAAAACCGGAAGACCATCCCAGCAATTTAGCAATCATACGCATAAAATACTGTCCTCTGTATTCCAGCTGTGTCAGGAAAGCGACTTTAGCAAATGCACCATACAAACCAAACATAAACAATCAACCTCCCTGAATTTCTACACTGCTTTGAATCTTTTTCCATAAAAACCGTTCTGCCATAAACAGAAGGAGTACCCAGAAAAGCTGAATGAGCAATATTTTTTTCCACTGTTCTGCCTCCTGCATACCAAGCCATATAGAAATAGGCTTAAATGCCACATAGGAGAAAGGTAGAAAATCGCATAAGGATTTCAGCCAGTCAGGATAAAACCATAGAGGAATATCAATTCCTGAAAAAAGAAGAAATAACCCATCTGCTATCATGCGCGTATAAGTGCCGTCTTTCATCCAAAAGACCAGCAGCCCTATCGTGTATTGGATAAAAAACATAATCAGCAGTCCCAAAATCAGGCTGACCAGAAAAATCAAAACAGTTCCCGGCACCGGAATGGGCAGTTTCCAAATCATAAATGACACTGCTGCAATGAAAATTCCTTCAAACAGAACGTGATACAAATTCTCTCCTAATTGTCCAAAGAAATAATACCATTTTAAAGAAATGGGGCGGATAAAATCAATCGCAATCATCCCCGTCCGGAAACGATCTGCCAGTTCCTCTGCTATCCTTGAATACAACAGCCCACTGACCATGGCAGCTATAACTGAATAAGAAACTAATGTTTCGAAATTAATGTTTTTTATACTGCCGGCATTTAAAATTGCCTGCCAGATACAGATTTTTATGTAGATACCAAGCCAGTCACCAGCCATCTGAAAAAGCAGATTCCATTTATACTGAAATTGCTGCCGGAAGCAGCATTTTATAAGTACCCAGTACATATCCTTCCTCCTTTGGTTTTGGAATACCCGGAACCTATTTTACCATAATCAGCCATCGCTTTCTTGATTTTTGGGACAAAATTTTGCTCCTAAGCCACAAAAACAGATGCCACAGCAAGGAAAAGCCTTGCTGCGGCATCTGTTTAACCTGTTTTATTCACTTAAATATGCCTTCTTAACCGAATCATCATTCATCAGTTCTTTGGCGTCTCCGCTTAATACAATGGAGCCTGTTTCTAAAACATAAGCACGGTTTGCGATGGATAATGCTTTCTTCGCATTCTGCTCTACCAAAAGTACGGTTGTTCCTGATTTATTGATTTCCTGTATAATATCAAAGATTTCATTCACATAAATTGGTGATAGTCCCATAGACGGCTCATCCAGAACGATAACCTTGGGGTGGCTCATGAGGGCACGTCCCATGGCGAGCATCTGCTGTTCGCCGCCGCTTAATGTACCTGCAGGCTGGTTCTTTCTTTCTAACAGTCTGGGGAAACGCTTGTAGATCATCTGAAGAGTTTCTTCAATCTCGTTCTTGTCTCTTCTTGTATAGGCACCCAGTTTCAGATTTTCATAAACGCTTAAAGCTGCGAAAACCCTTCTTCCTTCCGGAACGTGTGCCATGCCCATGCCTACAATTTTGTCCCCTCTGATTTTGGTAATATCATGACCATCAAACTGGATGTTGCCGGATGCTGCTTTAATCAGTCCGGTTATTGTATGAAGAGTGGTTGTTTTACCAGCACCATTGGCACCGATCAATGCAACAATCTCTCCTTCTTTTACTTCAAAGGAAATATCTTTTAACGCCTTAATGACGCCATAATATACTTCCAGATTTTTTACTTCAAGTATTGCCATGTAGAAAGCCTCCTTATTCTCCCAGATATGCTTTGATGACTTCCGGATCGTGAAGCACATCCGCTGTTTTACCCTGGGTAAGCACCTGACCGAAATTCAGCACCGTCAAACGCTCACAAATCCCGGAGACAAGCTTCATATCGTGTTCTATTAACAGAATGGTCATATCAAAATTATCCCGTACAAAACGTATGGTATCCATAAGTTCAGCCGTTTCATTGGGATTCATACCTGCAGCCGGCTCATCAAGAAGCAGGAGCTTTGGACCAGTGGCAAGTGCTCTTGCTATCTCAAGCTTTCTCTGCTTTCCATAAGGCAGATTGGACGCAAGGGTATCCTTCTCTTTATCCAGATCAAAGACCTTTAAAAGCTCAACCGCTTTCTCATCCATCTGCTTCTCAACTTTATAGTAATTAGGAAGCCTTAAAATTCCGGCAACGGTGGAATAGGGATGACTGTTGTGAAGACCTGTTTTTACATTGTCAAGAACCGTCAGATCCTTAAAAAGACGGATATTCTGAAATGTTCTCGCAATCCCGGCACGATTAATATCTACCGTTTTCTTTCCGGTAATATTGTTGCCATCTAACAAAATGGTACCGGCATTTGGTTTATAAACTCCGGTTAAAAGGTTAAAAATCGTGGTTTTTCCTGCACCATTTGGTCCGATCAGACCATACAGCTGTCCCTTTTCTATGGTAATGCTGAAATTATCCACGGCCCGAAGACCGCCAAATGAAATTCCAAGGTTATTAATTTCAAGTAAAGCCATGATTATACCCTCTCCTTCTTCGCCCTGTTCAAATGAAAATAACGTTTTCTGAAATCGATCAGCTTCGGACTCCAGTTAAATATCATCATGACGATCAGAATGATGGCATAAATCAGCATACGATAAGCATTTAATCCTCTTAACAGCTCAGGAAGCAGCGTCAGAATAACTGCCGCAATCATAGATCCCCGGATATTCCCGATTCCTCCGAGTACTACAAACACCAGAATCATAATGGACTGGTTATAGCCAAAATTCTTCTGAGTGGCTGTCAGGGAAGAAAGGTTATGGGAATATAAAACACCTGCAACTCCTGCCAGGGAGGCAGAGATGGTAAATGCCATAAGTTTATACTTGGTTATATTAATTCCAATGGATTCTGCTGCAATTCTGTTATCGCGGACAGACATGATTGCACGTCCGGATCTGGAATTGATCAGGTTTAGAACAATGAAAAGGGTAATCAAGGTAAGAATTACACCTATGGCAAAGGTGGAATTTTTCGGTGTACCGGTAATTCCCTGTGCGCCATTTAATATGATTGTTCCGCTTTTTTCCATCTTAAGAGCCATTGCATTTTTCATGGAAAAATGAAATCCGTTTGAATCCTTTCCAAGATAAAGTACATTTACAACATTCTTAATAATTTCGCCAAAAGCCAGTGTTACAATTGCCAGATAGTCACCTCTGAGCCTTAAAACAGGGATTCCAACAACAATACCGGCAGCTGCAGCAGCTGCTGCTCCCACTAGAATTGCAAAGAAAAAGCGAACGCCTGCACTGGGTATGGAGTCCATCATGGAGATGGAGAATATAGAACTGGCAAACGCTCCCATACACATAAAACCTGCATGACCAAGGCTGAGCTCGCCCAGAATACCCACAGTCAGATTCAAGGAAATTGCCATAATGCTGTAAATACAAAGAGGCACTAAAAGACCCTTCATCAGACTGCTGACCTGTCCAGCTGAAATTAATATCTGTACAATGATAAATGCCGCAATTACAATGCTGTAAGTAATTAAATTAGTTTTAAATGTTTTATCAATATGAAACTTTTTTGCTGTACTTTTTTCCATTTCGTCCACCTATACTTTCTCGTTGATCTTCTTGCCGAGAATACCGGTAGGCTTCACAAGAAGGACAACGATGAGAACTGCAAAAACGATGGCATCGGAAAGCTGGGATGAAATGTAAGCCTTGCTTAAGTTTTCAATCACACCCAGAAGCAGGCCTCCGATTAATGCACCGGGAATAGAACCGATTCCGCCAAATACAGCAGCTACGAATGCCTTAATTCCAGGCATGGAACCGGTATATGGGGTAAGGGTTGGATAGGCGGAGCAAAGAAGTGCACCTGCAATGGCAGCCAGTGCAGAACCAATTGCAAAGGTAAGTGCAATGGTGCCGTCTACATTAATTCCCATCAGCTGGGCTGCGCCCTTGTCTTCGGATACTGCCAGCATGGCCTGTCCTGCTCTTGTCTTCTTAATGAATGTAGTCAGACCAATCATAATGACAACACAGCTGATAATTGTAACGATGGTCTCTCCGGAGATCGTAAGCTTTCCATCTGCCAGCTTTAATGCCGGAACTGTTACAACAGAGGTAAAGGACTTTGGATTGGAACCAAAAACAAGCAGTGCGATGTTTTGAAGCAGGTAGCTCACACCGATTGCCGTAATCAGAACTGCCAGAGGACTTGCCATACGTAAAGGACGATAAGCGACGCCCTCAATGACCACGCCCAATACAGTACATAGAATAACCGCAAGGAGAATGCCCGCAACAGGACCTAAGCCCATTGTGCTGACAACTGTGAACACCACGTATCCTCCAATCATAATAACATCGCCATGAGCAAAGTTAAGCATCTTGGCAATGCCATATACCATGGTATAACCAAGAGCAATAATTGCATAAACACTGCCAAGGCTTAAACCATTAATAAAATAGGATATGAAACTCATCATACCAACGCACCTCATTCGTCTTTATTCAAGATATTTATATCAAAGAAGAGGGTCGTCCCTTGGACGGCCCTCCAGCGGGTCATTTTACATTGCTGTATAAACGCCGTTTACAATTTTTACTGCTTTTGGAGCCTTATCCGGTTCTCCGTCTGCAGACCATTTCATGTTCTCACCGGTCAGACCGTTGATAGAAATTTCAGTCATTGCAGTTTTTAACTTATCACAGATTGCGGAAGCGTCCATATCTGCTGTAACACCAGCTTTTTCAGCTGCTGCTTTTACAGCGTAAACTGCATCATATGCATCTGCTGCAAACTGGTTTGGAGTCTCATTGTATTTCTCTTTAAAAGAAGTTACAAATTTCTGAGTAAGATCATCCTTTGCATCAGCTGCGAAAGGTGTTAAAAGCATTACATTCTCAGCAAGTTTTGTATCAAAATTCTCTACTGTAAGAAGTCCGTCAAGACCATCACAGCCAAAGAATGCAGGAGCATATCCCATCTGTTTTGCCTGGGCAAGAATTAAAGCTGCCTGGGAATAGTAAATAGGAAGGAAAACAAGTTCTGCACCGGAATCCTGTGCTTTCTGAAGCTGTACAGAGAAGTTTGTGTTGTTATCTGCTGTAAATGCTTCATCAGATGCAATTTCAATGCCCTGATTTGCTGCTTCGGATATAAATTTGTCATGAATACCAGATGAGTAAACATCAGAGCTGTCATAAATAACTGCTACTTTCGTCGCCAGTTTGTTTTCACCGATGTACTGTGCGGAAGCGGCACCCTGGTTTGGATCTGAGAAACATACACGGAACTGATTTTCGAACTTGGTACAGTCTACTGCAGATCCGGATGGAGTTAACTGGAACATATTATCGTTGCTTGATTCAGCTCCTACAGCAATACATGGAGCAGAAGTAACTGTTCCCACCAGTAACTGCATGCCCCAGTCCTTTAAGGTGTTGTAAGCATTCACTGATTTTTCCGTATCATTCTCGTCATCCTGGAAATTAAATTCAATCTTTGCTCCGTTAATACCACCGTTTGCATTGATTTCATTCACTGCCAGTTCTGCGCCGTTCTTTACAGCCTGTCCGTAAATTGCAGTACTACCGCTGATTGGGCCGATCCCGCCGATCTTAATTGTGCCCTCTCCTGTTGCTGCGCCGCCGGCTGCGGTGGTCTGTGTCTCACCCTTGGTTTCTGTTCCAGCTGCGGTTGTGCCCTCTGAAGCTTTACCGCTTCCGCAGGCAGTTAATGATGCCGCCATGGCGATTGCCAAACCAAGACTCAGTAACTTTTTCATAGATTTTTTCACAATCCATTCCTCCTCATGAAACAATTTTATATACGACACATTAACGTTGTAACGTATACATAGTCTTTATAATAGAATGGCTTTTAAAAAATGTCAATCTAATTTTGTTTTAAAATAATAAAATAAAGTCTACTTTTGGATTATTCCCACGGAATATCAGAACTTTCAATCGTTTTATCCCGCAGCATCAAATCCCGCACCGCCTCAGATGCAGACTTGCCCTCAAAAAGCACCGCGTTTACCTGCTCCACGATAGGCATGGACACCTCATATTTCTCTGAAAGGGCAAGTGCAGCCTTTGCGGAGTAAATACCTTCCACTACCATTTTTACTTCGTTGGTCGCCTCTTCCATTGTCTTTCCCTGTCCCATGAGGATTCCTGCTCTCCGGTTCCGGCTGTGCATGCTGGCACAGGTTACAATCAAGTCACCAATGCCAGATAAACCGCCAAACGTCTGAATCTTTCCACCCATAGCAGTACCCAGTCTTGAAATTTCAGCGATGCCTCTTGTAATTAAAGCAGCCTTCGTATTATCTCCATAACCCAGTCCGTCTGCAATACCCGCTGCCAGTGCAATTACATTCTTTAAAGACCCGCCAAGCTCAATTCCTAAAATATCAGGACTTGTATAGACCCGGAATACCTCGCTCATAAAGAGGCTCTGAATGTATTCGGCTGTCTTTCTCGTTGTTGCACCTGCCACACATGTGGTAGGAAGACTCTTACTTACTTCCTCTGCATGGCTTGGGCCGGATAACACAGCAACGTCAGCCATAGGCAGCTCTTCTTCCAGAATCTCTGATAATGTCATCAGACTGGATTCTTCAATTCCTTTTGCTACATTTACAACCACCTGTCCATAACGGCAGAATGGATTCATTCGCTTTGCCGTTGATCTCACATAAACAGAAGGAACTGCTGTGACCAGCAGATCTTTTCCTGTCATGGTTTCTTCCAGATCCTCTGTAAATACCATATGATCAGGAAGAACAAGGTCTGGAAGCGTATGATGGCGGTGTGTCTGCTGCATCTCCCTTATTTCCTCCGGCAAAGCAGACCACACCGTTACCTCATGTCCATTATTATATAGAAGTACAGACAATGCCATACCCCAGCTTCCTGATCCGATGATTCCAATTTTAGCCATATGACTCACCTCATTTTGTTTTTCCGGATCCAAAAGATATTTTGTTTTCTTTGCCATGAATCAGTCTGCCGATATTCGCCCGGTGGCGCCAGAACGCCTGACCGCTGATCAAAGCCGCAACTATGTAAAATTCCGGCAGAAGATTCTGACCAATTCCGTATGCGCCTATGGATCCAAACACACACATCCAGATAAGGAATATAGTTGCTACAACCAGTGAACCAAGAGATACGTATCTCGTAATTAACACAATTAATATAAAAGAAGTCAGGCACAGGAGCGTCATTCTTAAATCTGCCGCCATAATAAGACCTGCAGTGGCCGCAATTCCCTTTCCACCTTTAAACTGCAGATAGAAGGGATAATTATGACCCAGAATGACACCAAAACCGGTATACAAAATCAAAAGATAAATCATCTCCGGCTGATTCTGAAACACCAGACGGACTGCCAGGCAGGGAAGCAACGACTTTAAAAAATCACCGAAAAAGACCACAGCACCTGCTTTTGGTCCCATAACCCGCAGTGCATTGGTGGTGCCGGAATTCCCGCTTCCGTATTTTCTGATATCAATTTTATGTGTTTTCCCGTAAAAATAACCGGATTGCAACAGTCCGCAAAGGTATCCTGCAATAAGGCAGATCATTCTTTCCATAATTATTGTTCCTTTCCGCTCCGCTCTCTATAAATAAATTTTAAGGATGTTCCCTTAAATCCAAACGCATCCCTGATCTTGTTCTCAAGATATCTTGTGTAGGAGAAATGGGTGAGTTCTTTATCGTTTATAAAGATGACAAAGGTCGGCGGCTTAACGGCTACCTGGGTCATATAATAAAGTCTGAGACGCTTGCCTTTATCAGAAGGCGGCTGCTGAAGAGCGACTGCTTCCGTCATAATTTCATTTAAAACTCCGGTTGCTACACGAAGAGTCTGATTCTCACGGACCATATCGATCAATTCAAACAATTTACTCATTCTCTGTCCGGTCTTAGCTGAGATAAAGATAAATTCTGCATAAGGCATAAAGGAAAGAGTATCTTTAATCTTTTTGGTGTATTCATAAATGGTCTTGTCATTTTTCTCAATGGCATCCCACTTGTTTACAGCCACAATAATTCCCTTGCCCCGTTCATGGGCAATTCCTGCGATCTTGGCATCCTGCTCGGTAACGCCCTCTTCTGCGTCAATTACAACTACCACCACATCGGCCCGCTCGACTGCTGTTACGGTACGGATTATGCTGTAACGTTCCAGTTCTTCTTTGATTTTACTCTTTCTTCTCAGTCCGGCCGTGTCAATAAATACATATTCCGTGCCATTATGGACGATCTCCGTATCTACGGCATCTCTGGTGGTTCC
This sequence comes from Hungatella sp., assembly GCA_009712635.1. GTDB lineage: Bacteria > Bacillota > Clostridia > Lachnospirales > Lachnospiraceae > Lacrimispora. Next base: position 448,243 of record WASS01000020.1, read on the forward strand.
CGCAATGTTGGATACGATAACCCGGTTTTCACCCAGAAGCTGATTAATTATAGAAGATTTACCAACATTTGGTTTTCCGACGATGGCAATTCTTGGACGGTCATCGTCTTCCTCTTCTGTCTGAAATGTGCCAAAATGCTTGGCAACCTCATCAAGTAAATCACCTAATCCCAGTCTGGAAGCTGCTGATACCGGAATGGGATCTCCGATTCCCAGATTATAAAATTCATATACATCATTGCCGAACTTCTGGAAGCTGTCTACCTTATTCACTGCAAGGACAACCGGTTTTTTGGATTTGCGAAGCATATCTGCTACTTTTGAATCCGCATCAACCAGACCCTGGCGTACATCTACAATAAATACGATAACATCTGCTGTAGCAATGGCGATCTCTGCCTGTTCCCTCATCTGGGAAAGAATAATATCGCTGCTGTCCGGTTCAATTCCGCCTGTATCAATCAGGGTAAAATTCATATCCAGCCAGGTACAGTCAGCATAAATACGGTCTCTGGTCACTCCCGGTGTATCCTTTACAATGGAAATGGTCTCACCGGCTAAAACATTAAACAGCGTAGACTTTCCTACATTCGGGCGGCCTACGATGGCTACTACTGGTTTACTCATATATTATATCTCCTTTAATTCATATCCGTCATAAGAAGGTTTTTTATTATTTACGTATCCTAAAACAGCGTTAACGAAATCCTGACCGCTTGATTTTACAATATCTACCTGTACTTGTAAAGCATTTTGTACATCCTGACGGGTCAGATCATCAAGAAATACCTCTTCTCCGCTGCGAAACATACACTCAGGAAGGAGAAGTCTCTTCCCAAGAGGTTTTCCCTTCAGCTGGGCGATTAAATCCTGACCTGTAATTAAACCCGCAACGGTAATCTGTTCACCAAAGAAATGATTGACGATGGGGTAGACATGAATGGTCCGTCCCGGGAACTTATCACAAACCAGCCTTGCATGCTGCTCAATAAATGGGGCAGCAAGGGTTCCTGTGGCAATAGAAAGCTCCTCTGCTGTATTAACTTCCGCTTCTTCTTTCAGGGCATCTTTCACCTCGGTCTCTAAAAGTCGCAGCATACCCACGCCGTTTTCCAGCTGAATATAGCCATCATACCTTTTTTCCTCCGGCATGGGTTTCTCAGCCAAAATGTAAAACTCATCACTGGCATGAATAAAATGGCTGCCATATTCTTTATAGAGTTTCTTCTGCCATCGTTCCACGATCTCTAAAACGGATACGGCATCCTCTTTCTCAATGGGACTTAACGGATACAGACCGTCTCTGAATTTGGATACACCTACCGGCACGATCGAGACGCTTTCCATATGGGGCAGATACTTTGACAAATCACTTATGGTTCGTTCCAGTTCTTCTTTGTCATTCACCCCTTTGCAGAGCACAATCTGTCCATTCATGGATACCCCTGCCTCATAAAGCCGGTCAATCTTTGAAAGGGCTTCTCCCGCGAACCGGTTATGAAGCATCCTGCATCTTAACTCGGGGTTTGTGGTGTGTACCGATATATTAATAGGTGCCAGTTTAAACTCTATGATCCGCGCAATATCGTGTTCGCTCATATTGGTTAAAGTGACATAGTTTCCCTGTAAGAATGAAAGCCTGGAATCGTCGTCTTTAAAATAAAGGGTATCCCTCATTCCAGGAGGCATCTGGTCAATAAAGCAGAAAATGCAGTTATTCCTGCAGGTACGGTACTCACTCATCAGACCATTCTCGAAAGTAAGTCCTAAATCTTCATATTGGTTCTCTATTTCTAATTCCCACTCTTCCCCATTTTTCTTCCTTACGGTCATAAGAATGGATTCACTGTTTACGTAATACTCATAATCGAAGATGTCTTCCAGTTCATGTCCGTCGATGGATAGAACTTCATCTCCTGGTTCCAGTTCCAGTTCTTCTGCAATAGAACCGGTGTCTACAGCTTTAATAACATGTCCTCTTTTGCTCATTTCTATATTTACCTTTCTGCAGCTATCTTTTATATCATAGCAAGATTGTCACTCTTTGTAAAGGAAGCGTTTTTTGTTTTTTTCACTGAAATACTGGAAAGACTATTGACGCATTCTGTCATTCAATGGTATAAAAAGATGTAAGATTATAAAACAGGCAGTCTTACGACTGGCTGTTCATTTATTATGGAGGAATCTTTGTCATGGCAAATGATTATGTATTTAACGACCAGCTACCTGTTGCTCCCCTAAAGATCGCAGCGCTGGAAAGCTGCGGGGAACTGGCCAGGAAGGTAAATGACCATATTGTCGGTTTTCGCAGAAATGATATCGAGGAATTAAAACGCCGTGAGGCTGATCTTCATTACCGCGGTTACGATATCGACTCATATCTTCTAAGCTGCGATTGTCCTCGCTTTGGAAGTGGCGAAGCGAAAGGAATCGTCAAGGAATCCGTCCGGGGTACCGATGTTTTCGCAATGGTAGATGTAACTAATTACAGCATATCCTATACAGTGAACGGATATACAAACCACATGTCTCCTGACGATCATTTTCAGGATTTAAAGCGTATTCTGGGTGCAAGTACAGCTACCGCCCACAGGGTCAACGTAATTATGCCATTTCTATATGAAAGCCGCCAGCACAAGAGAACGAAACGGGAATCCCTTGACTGTGCAATGGCATTAGAAGAGCTGGTGAATATGGGAGTAAGCAATATTATTACTTTTGATGCCCATGACCCCAGAGTGCAGAATGCCATCCCTTTAAGCGGCTTTGACAATTTCATGCCGACATACCAGTTTATTAAAGCAGTATTAAGACAATATCCTGATTTAAAGATTGACAAAGAACACATGATGGTTATCAGCCCTGATGAAGGTGCCATGGATCGTGCTGTATACCTTGCCAATAACTTAAGCGTGGATATGGGTATGTTCTACAAACGAAGAGATTATTCCAAGGTTGTGGGTGGACGCAACCCCATCGTAGCACATGAGTTCCTCGGTGCTTCCGTAGAAGGAAAAACAGTGCTGATCGTAGACGATATGATTTCATCGGGAGAAAGCATGTTGGATACCGCCAGGGAATTAAAAGAGCGCAAAGCAGACAAGGTCATTGTATGCTGCACCTTTGGCCTGTTTACCAATGGACTTGATAAGTTTGATGACTTTTACAGAAAAGGATACATCGACAGAGTTGTGACCACAAACTTAAATTACCGTCCCAATGAGCTGTTTAACAGAGAGTGGTATGTAGAAGCCGACATCAGCAAGTATATCGCCGCAATTGTAAATTCCTTAAACCACGATGTATCTATTAGTACAGCATTATCCTCAACGGATAAGATTCAGCAGCTGCTGAAAAAATACAAAGCATAAGCAAGTTGTTTTATGGAATAGAAATCCGGAAGAATCCAAATGTTCTTCCGGATTTTTATATCTCTATTCTTTTAAACTCAGAAATGCTGCCAGATTGCCTCTTTCATTTCCACAGGTACGGTGGGAAAACAGATAATCTGAATTGCAATGAGTGCAGATATCGGTTGTCTGTATGTTTTCCGGCTTCACTCCTGCCTCTTTTAACAGGATCTCATTGGCCTTCCACAAATCCAGCATGAACTTGCCATTGTTTTTTTCCCGAAGAATCTGATTCCAGTTATCTTTTGCAAATGCCTTTTTAAACTCCAGGGCAACCTCTTCCCCCACCTCATAACAGTCCACGCAGATACTGGGGCCTATACAGACAAGTAAATCTTCTGCTCTGGTTCCATAAGCTTCCTTCATTTTATTAATCGTCACTGCCCCCATACGGCTTACAGTACCTCTCCAGCCCGAATGGCTGAGCCCGATTGCTTTGTGTACAGGATCCAGAAAATATAACGGAACACAGTCTGCAAAAAAAGTGACCAGAGTAATGCCAGGGACATTGGTAATCAGTCCGTCTATGTCTTTATAATCTCTTTCCTTACCGATTCCCTTGCCGGCATCCTCCTCCGTAACAAGGCGGATATTGGTGGTATGAGTCTGATAAGACAAAACCATCCGTTTTTCATCCACCCCAAGTGCAGCAGCCATTCTTCTATAATTCTCCATTACGTGATCCGGATTATCTCCTCTTGTAAATGTAAAATTAAGAGTTGCAAATTTGCCCTGACTGACTCCCCCAAGCTTTGTAGAAAATCCCTGAATCACCATTCCTGTCTTCTCCAATATAGGAAAGGATAAATAAGGCACCGGATCTGACTCCATATAATTCATTCCCGGTTTTATATTTTTACGCGTCCATATAACACTCATTCCAGCACCTCCTTAAAATGCATTGGAAATCAATCGGATTTCCTGACCTAAGATGGCCACTACATCAAACCTGCAAGGCACAGATTCCCCTAACCGGTTCCTATATAAATACCGTCTCGCTGTGTTCCTGATTTTCAGCTGCTTTCTGGCATCCACCGCTTCGGCAGGGTCACCCATGTTTGCATTTTCCCGGTATTTCACCTCTACAAAAACATAATAGCTTCCATCTTTCGCTATTAAGTCAATTTCTCCTGACCGGTCCCGGTAATTCCGCTCCAGAATCTCATAGCCGGCATGCTGTAGATAATCCGCAGCGATCTCTTCAAACCTGGATCCGGTCTCTCTCTTATTCACACTTCTCCCCAGAGACGAAATTCTTAATAAAACTCCGTCTGTGTATGGGGCAGGGGCCAAACTCCTTCAGCGCCGCGATATGGGCTCCTGTACCATATCCCTTATGCTTTGCGAAACCATACTGGGGGAAAAGTTTATCATACTCTTCCATCATATGATCTCTGGTTACTTTTGCCATAATACTGGCAGCTGCGATTGACACGCTTTTTCCATCCCCTTTCACAATGGGAATCTGGGGTATATTAAGACCTGGAATGGTCACCGCATCATTTAACAAGACCTCCGGCACCATTCCCAGTTTGGATACTGCTGTTCTCATGGCTTCATAAGTTGCCTGTAAAATATTGATCTCATCAATCCGGTCCGGGCCTGCCACACCAATCCCAATTGCCAGAGCTTTCTCCTGTATCTCTTCAAACAAAGCCTCCCTGCGTTTTTCAGACAGCTTTTTTGAATCATTTAAAAAAAGGATTTCACAATCTCTGGGTAATATAACCGCCCCTGCAACCACAGGTCCGGCTAAAGGTCCTCTTCCGGCTTCGTCAATTCCGCAAACCAGTACATGAGCCTCATATTCCCGTTCAAATTCCTTCATTACTTCCAATCGCTTCAGCTCTTCTAACCGTTTCTCTTCCGTTAATTTTCTCATCTTATTCTCTCCAGTAATTTCATTAAAAACATGGACCTGCTCTGAAAAACGAGCCGGCCCATTGATGTATTCTTATGATTGCTGCGGAGTCTCAAGAGTGAGACGTCCTAATTTACCGCTTCTGAAATCCTCAATCAGCAGATTGGATGCCCGGTTTAAATCCAGCTCTCCGCCTCTTGCAAGACAGGCTCTGGCTCTGGCGATCTGCATCAGGCCCTCCAGGGGATCTTCCGCAGACAGATCATAACGCTCCGACAATACCTGAGGATAGGAGCTCCTTAAAAAACGGATCAGTTCCATGGCAAGCTCTTCTTTATTTAAGATCTCATCATTAATGGAACCAATGAGAGCAAGACGGATTCCCACCTGCTGATCTTCAAATCTTGGCCACAAGATTCCGGGTGTATCAAGAAGTTCCAGGCTTTTGTTCAGGCGGATCCATTGATTCCCCTTTGTGACACCTGGTTTATTGCCGGTCTTTGCGCAAGCCTTGCCTGCAAATGAGTTAATAAATGTGGATTTTCCCACATTGGGGATTCCCACTACCATGGCACGTACCGGTCGGTTTAAAATACCCCTTCTCCGGTCCCGTTCTATCTTTTCCTTACAGGCTTCCAAAACAACACCATTGATTGACTTTAAGCCTGCACCGCTTTTTGAATTCACTTTTACAACATGACAGCCTTTTTCTACAAAATAAGACGCCCATGCATTGTTACACCGTTCATCTGCAAGATCCGATTTATTCAGCAGTACCAGACGGGCTTTTCCCGCACCCAGATCATCGATATCCGGATTCCGGCTGCTTAAAGGCACTCTTGCATCTACCAGTTCGATAATCAAATCAATTAATTTGATATCTTCTTTCATTGCCCTTTTGGCTTTGGTCATATGACCTGGATACCATTGTATATTCATAACATTCCTCTATTTCGAACGAATTAATTCCAACTTTACAAGGGGCAGCATACGTAACCATATTTTTCCTTTGATCTGACTGCCGCTAACATTCCCGATATTGGAAAAACGACTGTCTTCACTGCTGTCCCGGTTATCTCCTAATAAAAAATATTCCTCTTCCCCCAGCTTCATTGGCTTTTCAGCCAGCCCCGCCAGGGATATCCGGCCAAGTCCTGCCGGTTCTTCTAACTTTTCGCCATTGATATAGATCTCATCGTTTTTAATCTCCACCGTTTCTCCAGGCAGTCCAACGATACGCTTTACATTCATCTTCTGGTCTTCTCTTTGAAACACAACAACATCAAACCGGTCCGGCTTCCCGAAATCATAGGACAGGCGATCCATTAAAACAACATCGCCGGACGCAAAAAGGGGGAGCATGGAATGTCCCGCAATAACGATCTGAGTTCCATAAGCATAGACCAGAAACAATGCAAATGCAATCACTACAACGATGTCAACGATCCAGTTGACAAAATGGCGGAGCCTGTTATTATCTTCACTATGATAAAAATCCATTATGATACCCCACCTACTAAAGAAAGGGACAATTTACATTGTCCCTCTCAAATGTTCCGGAATTATTTAACCAGTTCTTTGACCTTAGCAGCCTTACCAACTCTGTCTCTTAAGTAATTCAGTTTTGCTCTTCTTACTTTACCCTTTCTTACAACTTCAACGTTGTCTACGGAAGGGGAATGTAATGGCCAGGTTTTCTCTACGCCGATACCGTTAGAATTCTTTCTTACAGTAAAGGTTTCTCTGGCTCCGCCGTTCTGTCTCTTGATAACGGTTCCTTCGAAAATCTGGATTCTTTCGCGGGTTCCCTCTTTGATCTTGTTGTATACTTTTACAGTATCACCAACGTGGAAAACCGGTACGGTCTGCTTTAACTGAGCTGCTTCAATATTCTTAATAATTTCGTTCATTGTGTGAACCTCCTTGATTTTTATTTGATGTTCTTAATACTTCATACTGGAATCCGTAACAGAGGACCATCGCCTTTTCATCACAACATTTTGTATTTTAACATAAAGGATTGTCGAATGCAACCTTTTTTATTGAATATTATTCCCTTAAGTCTATGCAGTTAAACATGCCGGGTGGTTTCAGCTTCAGCCTGTTTAAAATAATAAGAACAAGTTGGGAATAATCATGGCAATGGCTGCAGCATAGATAGCATCTAACCATACAACGGAGCCAATTGCTCCTACATAGATCAGCCCAATTACAGGTGCTACAATCAATTTAACCAGCATATTAACATTTTTATTTTTCAGTATATTATTTACCAGTACCTTAGCGTCACCAGTACTGGGAAATGCATGCATAAGAGCGGAAAATCCGATCCAGCCCAATAAAAGATTTAATGGATTTGAGTAATCTTTAAAAATAATTAAATCTATGGCAGCTGGCGATAAAATGATCATACCGATCAGTGTATTGATCAAAAACGGTCCTGTAGAAATTAAAAAGGTTTTGAGAGGATCCTGTGTTGCTTCATGCAACACATATCCACAAGGATTGGAAAACTGAAAATATTTCACCTCATATACCGGAACCCTCATCAGGCGGCAAAAAATCTGATGCGCAAGTTCATGAATAATCACACCCGGAAATGTGACAACTGATACAATGATACCTGGAACAAAAAACATAGCAAGGCCTCCTCCTTATTCGTCTATATAATAGTCATGGAGAGATAAGTTCCCATCCAGATAACTCTTAAAATCTGCATCTAATTCATTTCCCTTAGAAACATACTCTTTAACAAGTGCATCTGCATCCGTGTTCTTTGCGTTTTCTTTCAGCGCAATTAAATATGTTTCCCACACATAGTCCCCCTCCGGATTTTGCTCATATGCTTTTGATGCCAGATCCAGACCTTCTTCTTTCTTTCCTTCCAAAAGCCTGATAATTGCAAGTCCACGTGAAGCTGAGCTGTAGGTTTTATCCGCAAGCAGCACCTCGTTATAGCAGTTTTCCGCATACTGTAAATCTCCCTGCCGCCGCGACAGAGTTGCTAACTGAACCTTTGCGTCTAACATGTTATTATCTTCCTGAATGGATTTTTCAAGACAGCTCCTGGCTTCGCCAGCATCTCCGGCAAACATGGACATGTAATAATAAACCAACGCCTTATCCTGTTCCGGGTCACTCAGCAGCTGATTTAAATAATCATAGCCCGTTTCTAATACTTCCTCTTTAGACTTGGCCTCCTCCAGTTTCGATTGCATATTCTGAACAGTGTCATAAGTATGAAAGAACCTGTCTAATTTATCTATGTACCGGTTCATTCTGGTAACGGTACTCGCCTCCATTTTCTTCCCGGATAAATTGTTGGAAAGAACATACGACGCATCATCATAAAATCCGCCGTCCATGGCAATATCAGTCAACCGGACTGCAACAGGAACGGAACCTGGATATTGCTCCACAACAGTATGCAAGCCCTGGATCGCTTCAACGATATCCCCATTGGCAGCTTTGGCTTCTGCATTTACATATATTTTATAGGATTTTATAACTTTGGGAAAGCGAATGAAAGCGAATCCCAACAAAACAACAATAATCGCTGAAAAAACAATAAAAAGTTTTGGAACCGGGTAGCGGATGAATCGTTCCCGGCAGGCACTGCACAATACGGAATCTGGATTTTCAGTACGGTCGATCAGCCCATGTCCACATGCTCCGCACCGATTTTCAGTTTCCCATTGGTCCTCTTGTCCGTTATCTAATTCTGGTACATTTGGTTCTTCCTGCATTTTCTAAACTCCTTTATTTATTGGCTAAAGCCTCCTTTTATGATATCGGTCTCACATATTGTTATATTAAGTGTAAAAGGGAAAGTGTAGTAATCATTACTCTTTTTTCCATAAAAAATGCGGAGTTGCTGATAATAACAGCATTCTCCGCAATAGAACCGTTGGTTTATTCCCTGTCTTCCAGTTCTTTTAAAAGCTTATTTAAATATTCCACTTCTTTTTTTGACAGTACCGCTTCTTTTAAAAGATCCGGTCTCCGCTCCAGAGTCCGCTTAATGGATTGCTCCCGCCTCCATATGTCAATATTTTTATGGTGCCCGGATAATAAAACCTCCGGAACCGTTAGCCCCCTGTACTCCTCTGGTCTGGTATACTGAGGGTACTCAAGTAGATTGTCATGAAAGGATTCAAATTCGGCAGATGTCTCATTCTTTAATACGCCTGGTATTAAACGGGAGATGCAGTCAATCATCACCATGGCAGGAAGCTCCCCGCCAGTCAGCACATAATCTCCGATGGAAAGGAAGTCCGTTGCAACAAGATTCAATGCCCTCTCATCTATTCCCTCATAGTGACCGCACAGAAAAACCAGATCCTCTTCTTTGGCCAGTTCCCCTGCGATGGTCTGATTAAATACAGTTCCCTGGGGGGTCATGTAAATCACACGGGGCTTTTTACCAATCTTATTACACAGATCGTCGTAAGCTTCGCATATGGGCATGGGCTGCATCACCATTCCGGCACCGCCTCCATAGGGATAATCATCCACACTGTGGTGCTTATCTGCGGAATAGTCTCTGATGTCAATTGCTTCTATGGATAACAGACCTTTTTCTGCAGCTCTGCCGATAATGCTGGTATTCAGACCGTTTAAGACCATATCAGGAAAAAGTGTCAATATATGATAATTCATTCTTTATTTCTACCCCTATCCTTAGTCCAGAAGCCCGTCCATCATATGAACTGTTACAACTTTCTTCTCCAGATCCACATTCAGAACGCATTCTTTAATTGCAGGCAGAAGTACCTCTCTGCCATCCGTCATCTTGACCTCATAGACATCATTGGCGCCTGTCTTAATCACATCGGTCAATGTCCCCAGCTCTTCCCCATCGTCTTTTACTACGGAAAGACCGATGAGGTCAATAATAAAGTTCTCATCAGGGCCCAGTTTTACTGCCAGATCTCTTGTGATTAAAAGATCCTTACCCTTGTATTTTTCAATTTCCTCAATGGAATCATATCCTTTAAACTTCAGGATCACCATATTTTTAAAGAATTTTACTCCCTCAATATCCAAATCAATCTGTTCCCGGCCTGTGTCGAGAATCACTTTCTTTAACTGTTTAAAACGGGCGGAATCATCCGTTGTTGGAAACACCTTTACTTCTCCCTTTACCCCATGGGTGGAAGAAATCACTCCGACTCTCAGTAAATTATCCATTTGTCTCTCCATATCATATAAAAGAAACCGGATATTACTATCCGGCTTAATTCTGGACGCTGCTTCGTAAACCATTGGTTTTTGAAAGCAAAAGAAGACCGTCTTCCCGACAGGTCGGCGGTCTTTTAAAAGTTACTGTATCTCAACAGTAACTTTTTTATCTTCTTTGGAAGCTGCTGCTTTTACAACAGAGCGGATGGCTTTCGCTATTCTGCCCTGTTTGCCAATTACCTTACCCATATCGGAAGGTTCTACCGTAAGTTCAAGGACGATTTCATCGTCTTTTACAGTCTCCGTAACAGCAACATGATCTGGATTATCAACCAGTGCTCTTGCAATTACTTCTACTAATTCCTTCATATGCTTCACCTCTCACTACTGGATACCGGCGATCTTTAAAAGCTTGCTTACAACTTCAGTTGGCTGAGCACCTGTTGCTAACCACTTTTTAGCGTTCTCTTCGTTAAACTTGATTACGCTTGGTTCTGTGGTAGGATCATAGTATCCAATTTCTTCGATGAATCTGCCATCTCTGGGAGATCTGGAATCTGCAACTACAATTCTATAGAAAGGAGCCTTTTTCTGACCCATTCTTTTTAATCTCATTTTTACTGCCATGTTCTAATTCACCTCCTTAAATCTTAAATTGTGAAACTTATATATAGCGACGCAGGAACCTGCCTTGCTAACATCAAAGTAATATTAAAACGGTAATTTCAGTTTTCCAAGGAGTCCTGCGCCACCGCGGCGTTTACCTCCGCCAAGCATTCCAGGCAGCTGTTTCATCATCTTCTTCATCTGATCAAACTGCTTTACAATCCGGTTCACTTCACTGATATCAACCCCTGCACCCTTTGCTACCCGCTGTTTTCTCGATGCGTTCTTCATTAAGTCGGGATTGGTCCGTTCTTTGTTCGTCATGGAAAGGATGATTGCTTCCACCCGGTCCATGGCCTTTTCATCAATATCCATATCTTTCATCTGTCCCATGCCAGGCATCATACTCATAATGCTTGCCATACCGCCCATGTTTTTCACCTGGGTCATCTGCTCTAAAAAGTCATTGTAATCAAATTCTGCTTTTTTAAGCTTCTGGGAAAGTTCTCTGGCTTTTTCTTCATCCACCTGGGTTTCTGCCTTTTCAATTAGAGAAAGGATATCTCCCATGCCTAAAATTCGGGAAGCCATACGATCCGGATAAAATTGCTCCAAATCGGATAGTTTTTCACCCATACCAACATAAAGTACCGGCTTACCTGTAACAGCACGGATGGATAATGCGGAACCGCCTCTTGTATCGCCATCTAATTTTGTTATGATGACACCGTCAATTCCAATCTTATCATGGAACATACTGGCTACATTCACGGCATCCTGACCTGTCATGGCATCAACAACCAGAATCGTCTGATGAACTTCAACGCTTTCTTTTATTTCAATCAGCTCATTCATCATGTCTTCATCAATATGAAGACGGCCTGCTGTATCAAGGATCACAACATTCTGGCCATTCTTTGCTGCATAAGCCATGGAAGCTTTGGCAATATCAGCCGGCTTCTGGTTTTCTCCCATGGAAAATACGGGAACGCCCTGTTTTTCACCGTTGATCTGCAGCTGTTTGATCGCTGCGGGACGATAAATGTCACAGGCAACCAAAAGTGGATTTCTTCCTTTTGCTTTTAACTTACCGGCAATCTTGGCTGTGGTCGTTGTCTTACCTGCACCCTGCAAACCAGCCATTAAAATGACTGTAATCTCACTGGCGGGCTTCAGTTCTATTTCTGTTGTTTCAGAACCCATGAGTTTCACAAGTTCTTCATTTACAATCTTTATTACCATCTGGCCGGGAGTAAGGCTGTTCTGGACATCCTGTCCAATGGCTCTCTCCTGCACAGCATTGATAAACTGTTTTACTACCTTAAAGTTAACATCTGCTTCCAAAAGAGCCATCTTAACTTCTTTTAAGGCTGTCTTTACATCTGCTTCGGACAAACGTCCTTTGCCTCTTAAATTCTTAAACACATTCTGTAACTTATCGGATAAGCTCTCAAAAGCCATCTAACGCCCTCCTAATGAGCTTCCAGCTCGATGATTTCGCCCGATATCTCTTCGATGCGATGGATCAGACTCATATCCTTTGTATCGGCAAACTGTGCCGTTAAATTCCGGATTTCTCTTGCCAGTCCCTTGGTTTTTTCAAATTTTTCTACCAGATGAAGCTTTTCTTCATAGCCCTCTAATATCTTATCACATCGCTTTACAAGATCATGAACGCCCTGACGGCTGATTCCCTGTTCCTGTGCAATCTCACTGAGGGATAAATCGTATAATACCACATCTTCATAGATGTTTCTTTGATGCTCTGTCAGCAGAGCTCCGTAGAAATCATACAAAAGTCCCTGTCTTGCAATCTTCTCCATATCATCACCTGTGATATCATACAATACTTTTTTTAAGGTGTCAAGTATTTTTTCTTTACACCCTTCAAAAAATCAGGTTTCCGCTTGCTTCCGGTTCATGATAAATTTTTTCATACAATAATAAAGCTTTCTGCTGTGAATTACATAACTTCCATGGGTTTCTCCAGGCAGAATCCTTAAATAGCTGGTTTTAATCTTTGATGCCAGATACTCCGTATGAGATGGAAGTACCATATCCCTTTCACCAGCCAGTATGAGAGTTGGAATGGAAATCTGTTCCAGTTCCTTACCGGAAATCTGTGGTTCGTTTAACATCATAAACACCTTGGGATCACGAAACAGGAAACCAAGAAGTCCAAACAGAATCAGCCATCTGCGTTTCATCCCTTCGGGATAGGCGTTGGCACCGCAAATTACCATTCTGGAGAAGAGCCTGGGATACTTTACAGCTGCCACAAGCCCGATAATTCCTCCGTCGCTGAATCCACAGTAAATGGGACGGTCCAGTTCTAAGAGCCGGATGAACTCCGCCACATCCTTTGCCATTTTATCATAACTGATATTCTCTTTTCCGGAGCTTTTTCCATGTCCTCTGGAATCCAGGGCATATACTGTAAAATCATTCACCAGCAGATCAACAGTCTCTTTAAAGATCCTGTGATCTTCCCCGTTTCCATGGACCAGAATCACAGCCGGTCCTTTGCCCGATACTTCATAATGAAGCCGGATCCCGTTTACTGTTATAAACACCTGATTTCTCCTTACTTAGCAGGAACTATTTCCAGCCAGTATCCGTCCGGATCACTGATAAAATAAATTCCCATTCCTGGATTCTCAAAACAGATTACACCCATCTCCTTATGCTTTTTATAGCACGCTTCATATTCATCGGTATGAAAGGCAAGATGGAATTCACATTCCCCCAGATTATAAGGTTCCGTACGGTCCGTTAAATAAGTCAGTTCCAGTGTAAAATCAGTTTTTCCATCTCCTAAATAAACCAGCCGGAAAGAGCCATCGGCTGCTGTCTTTTCCCGTACCGGAAACAAACCAAGAGCTTCTTTATAAAATTTCAGACTTTTTTCCAGATCAAGTACATTAAAATTAAAGTGATTGAAGGTAATCATACGGTTCTCTCCTTTTCAAAAAGAGTCCGACCTTATAAAAAGCCGGACTTAAACGTTATTACTTCTTTGGAACAAGTGCTTTCATACCGCCCATATATGGCTGTAATGCCTCAGGAATCTTTACAGTTCCATCTGCCTGCAAGTTATTCTCCAGGAAAGCGATGAGCATTCTTGGAGGTGCTACTACTGTATTATTCAGTGTGTGAGCAAAATATTTCTGACCATCTTCACCAGATACACGGATCTTTAATCTTCTTGCCTGTGCATCTCCTAAATTGGAACAGCTTCCAACTTCAAAATATTTCTTCTGTCTTGGAGACCATGCTTCTACGTCCACAGATTTTACCTTTAAATCAGCAAGATCACCGGAACAGCACTCTAAGGTTCTTACCGGGATATCCAGAGTTCTGAATAAATCAACGGTGTTCTGCCACAGTTTCTCATACCAGTCCATACTCTCTTCCGGTTTGCAGACAACAATCATCTCCTGCTTCTCAAACTGATGAATACGGTAAACACCGCGCTCTTCCAGTCCATGAGCTCCCTTTTCTTTTCTAAAGCATGGAGAATAGCTGGTAAGTGTCTGAGGAAGCTTTGATTCAGGAAGGATGGTATCAATAAATTTTCCGATCATGGAATGCTCACTGGTACCGATTAAATACAGATCCTCCCCTTCTATTTTATACATCATGGCATCCATCTCAGCAAAACTCATAACTCCGGTCACTACTTCACTGCGGATCATAAAAGGAGGGATGCAGTAAGTAAAGCCACGGTCAATCATAAAATCTCTTGCATAGGAAATGACAGAGGAGTGAAGCCTTGCAATATCACCCATCAGATAATAGAAACCATTGCCTGCAACCTTTCTTGCACTGTCAAGGTCGATACCGTCAAAGCTTTCCATTATTTCTGCATGGTATGGGATATCAAACTCCGGCACTACAGGCTCACCGTAACGCTGCACTTCCACGTTCTCGCTGTCATCCTTACCAATCGGAACACTGGGATCTATGATGTTTGGAATGGTCATCATGATCTTTTTGATTTTCTCATCCAGTTCGCTTTCCTTCTTTTCCAGTTCAGCCAGATGGTCGGAAGCATCGGTTACCAGTCGCTTCAGCTCTTCTGCTTCTTCTTTCTTACCCTGTCCCATCAAGGCACCAATCTGTTTGGAAAGTTTGTTGCGTTCCGCTCTTAAAGCATCTCCTTCCTGCTTTGCTGCGCGGTTTTGCTCGTCCAGATCGATCACTTCATCAACCAGCACAAGCTTGCTGTCCTGAAATTTATTTTTGATGTTCTGCTTTACAATTTCAGGATTTTCTCTTACAAACTTTAAATCTAACATGGTATTCCTCCTGGTTTTTCCTCAATATTTTCTGCGAATCTAATCCGCATAATAATCTGCCGTTGATTATACTACAAAAAAAGGGCAAAGAAAAGCCCTTTTCCTAAAATTCCCCATCTCTCTTCCGATTTTACTGACGAATAAGCAAAGACAGGATCTCTTCAAAACAAACACCATTCTCTATGGGTACGTTCAGCTCATCCGAAACAAGAATACTCTGTTTTACAAAATGGGCTGCTTTTCTTACATTTTCCGTCAAAGGTACACCTTTTACAGCCTGGGCTGCAATGATACTGGCAAATACATCTCCGGTACCAGGTCTGTCGTTACCAGCTTTTAAAGACTTAAGATACTTTACCTCCAAGCCCTTTTCCGCCACCACATTGGTGACAAAAGTTCCTTCTCTTACTCCAGTAATGACTGCTGAGCCAGGACCCATGCTTATTATTTCCTGTGCCATATCAGCCAGTTCTTTTCTGGTCCAGCCAGTCTGGCGATACTGTCTTCCCGTAAGAATACAGGCTTCCGTCAGGTTTGGAGTTACAATATCTCCGAATTCCACCAGGGTTCTCATGCGGCTGCACATCTCTTTTGTATAGGTCTGGTAGGCCTTCCCGTTATCTCCCATAATGGGATCAATGATAACCATGGTTTTTTCTGTTTTAAAATTCCGGATCATATCAGTAACGATATCAATCTGAGCCTCGGAACCTAAAAATCCAGTAAAAATTCCATCAAAATCCAGATTCAGTTTTTTCCACTGCTCCAGATATAAAGGCATCTTATCGGTATAATCATCGAAAAAGCAGGTTGGAAAACCGGTGTGATTGGATAATATGGAAGTTGGAACCGGACAGCACTGCACCTTTAATGCAGATATAATTGGCATGGCCACTGTTAAGGAGCAGCGGCCATAGCCTGAAAGGTCATGAATTGCGGCTATTTTTTTCTGTTTACTTTCTTTTGTCATACGAATGCTCCTAAGATATTCTGGAAAATAATCCTGACCGCACCAACGCATTTCTAAGGGGCATATAGATCAGAACAGATACAATTCCCGATGTGACCGCATTGATGGAAGTGGAAGCAACGTTGTAAACCAGAGCCAGGTCTGCTGCCGGTTTTCCAAGAATAAGAAGCTTATAAAAATATCCCACTAAAGGATCAAAAATCACATTAAATAAAAGTCCGGCGGCTGCCGCCAGTATAGTCCACTTAAAGATATGCCTGCTGTTATTGGATTCATTGATCTTGCCAATCCTGTGGGCAACCAATCCTGTAATCAGTCCGATGCACAATTTTAAAACAAATGTCTTTGGGGCATAAATTATATAAACCGGATCGAATAAATCACCGATGGTCATCCCGATGGCACCCCCAAGACCGCCATATAATCCGCCAAGAAGCAGTGCTCCAAGTACACAGACCGCATTACCTAAGTGAATGGAAGTGGCATCTCCTCCCGGAAGTGTTATTTTAAACTGAAGAAATGTGAAAACCACATAAGACATGGCGGCAAAAAGCCCGGTCAGTGAAACTTTGTGAATGGTCTTATTTGTTTGATTCATGAATGATTCCTCCCTTGCTGCTTTTATTGCAATTAATCTTAGCACGCAAGTGGAATGATATAAATATCCAGTTTTGACTTATTAAGCCATACCAGTCTAATCGTGGGATTCCACGCAGATCAGTACACCGGAATCAAATTCAATGGAACCGGACTCTCCTGTCAGTTCATTGCTGATACAAAGGCTTGTCCCTATGGAAATATCTTTTTTCGTCAGAGGGTATTTAAATCCTGTAAGAGTAATCCCTTTTACTTCCATACTCAGCGGAAGAAAGGAAATATAGGTCCCCCACATTTTTTCCGCTTGGAATACTCTTCCTTTATCTAAGACCGTAATCCAGTTTTTAGGATCTATTATGGAAGCATCTACCCCCTGCTTTAAGCAGAAATAAAGTAAATGAAGATTGCCCATAAAGTGGTCAAGCCTGCCTCCCGTTGCTCCCAGAAGCACAAGCTTCCTGCACCCTAAATTCATAGCGGTAGAAATGGCCAGCTCTGTATCTGTCTCATCCTTTTCCGGCTTGTGTATGTCCCATGTGATGTCTCCTGAAAAACTCCGGTATTGGGAAAGAACCGATTCCTCCACGGTGTCAAAATCACCCACTACCGCATCCGGCTTTAAATTAAGCTGTGACAGGGCTGTAAGTCCGCCATCAACTGCAATGATCTTATCAAAGGTCTGATCTGCCAGAAAAGTCCTGGCAAAATCAAAATCTATGGTTCCTCCCGTAACGATTAATCCAGTACGTTCTTTCACCTTTCATATTCCTCAAAAATATCCAAAAATTTTCTGGTATTGGCTGCTGCATCACCTTTAAATACAGCAGATCCTGCTACAAAAACATTGGCACCTGCTTCAATGAGATCTCTCACATTATCGCAGGTAACACCGCCATCAACCTGAATATCAATATCCAGTCCGCGCTGTTTTATCATAGAGCGCAGATTCTTTACTTTTTCCAATGTGTACGGTATAAATTTCTGTCCGCCGAATCCTGGATTCACCGTCATAATCAGTACCATATCCAGTTCTGGCAAAATACAGTCAAGGACAGACAGTGGGGTGGCAGGATTTAACGCAACCCCGGCTTTTAATCCGGCTTCCTTAATCTGGTTAACTGTCCTGTCTAAATGTCTGCATGCCTCCGCGTGAACGCAGATTAAATCTGCACCCGCCGCTTTGATATCTGAAATATATCGTCCCGGCTCCTCCACCATCATATGAACATCAAATATACGATCTGTGCAGCTTCTAAGGCTGGCAATTACAGGCATTCCAAATGAAATGCTGGGTACAAACGCTCCATCCATTACATCGAGATGAATATACCGGGCTCCCGCATTTGCAGTATCGGTCACCTGTTGTCCAAGATTTTTAAAGTCTGCCGCTAAGATTGAGGGGGCAAGTATAAGCATGTTAGTATCTCCTTTTTTCTTTCAGTTCCTCATACAGAAGCCGGTAATTATCATAACGGCTCTGACTGATTTTTCCTTCTGTGACGGCATCTTTTACGCCGCAGACTTTCTCGCCAATGTGCACACAGCCCAAAAATCGGCAGTCTGGCTCATAGGGTTCAAATTCAGGAAAAT
Source organism: Hungatella sp. (assembly GCA_009712635.1). Taxonomy (GTDB): domain Bacteria; phylum Bacillota; class Clostridia; order Lachnospirales; family Lachnospiraceae; genus Lacrimispora. Next base: position 466,756 of record WASS01000020.1, read on the forward strand.
ATTCCTTTAACCGGCCACACTCCATGTCCTCTAAATACATGGAGCTAAAGCCGGGTGTATCCATCATGTAGGTCTGGTTTCCGATTCCAAATAACTCCGAATGTCTGGTGGTATGTTTTCCCCTCTGGATCTTCTCACTGATCCGTGCAGTTTCCATCTCTGCTTCCGGATAAAGCAGATTGGTCAGGGACGACTTACCAACACCGGATGGTCCCGCCAGAACCGTAGTTTTTCCTGCAAGAATATCTCTCACAGTTCCAATTCCTTTATTCTCATAAATACTTGTAAAATAAACGGGATAACCGGCTGCCTCATACATCTTACGCAGATCTGCCATTTTTTCATGTTCTGACAGATCAATTTTATTAAAGCAGATATGAACGGGCACATCCTGAGATTCCATCATTACCAGAAAACGATCCAGCAAATTGAAATTAGGTTCCGGGTGAGTAATGGAAAACACAACCAGTGCCTGATCCACATTGGCAACCGCAGGGCGCACCAAGGCATTTTTTCTGGGCAGAATCTCTTCAATGTTTCCTTTCCGCTCTGCTTCATCAAGAACGGTGATCTCCACATCATCTCCTACAAGAGGTTTTACATTCCTGTTCCGGAATATTCCCTTGGCCTTACATTCGTAAAGATTCCCTTCTTTACTGTGGACATAATAAAATCCAGCAATCCCTTTTAATATTTTTCCTGTCATATACGCTTCCTTAGGATTGTGGAACAGCTACAAAGGTGATTGCGTAAGAATTAACCACCTCACCTGTTTCCACATTTACAATTTCTACTGACCCGCTTGTTACATTATAGGCGCCCTCTATATTTTTAAACGAAACCGGAAGCATCTGATCCCCTTTTAATGTTGTGGGCTGCATGAGTTCCCGAACGGTATCCTGTCCATTTACTGACTGTCTCAGCTGGATTTTTAATGTCAGCTGGGTACTTCCTGATCCCGGACCAATGATATTCTGGAGGGAGAAGGATTTGTCAATGGAAGCCAGATATTTATACTTGGATTCCTGTCCGTTTCCTGTACTGATTACAAAATTCACAGCACTTCCTGATTCTACCTGACTTCCCGCTGCAACAGACTGACTGATGATATTGCCTCTTGCCACAGTCTCAGAAGAAGCTTCGGTGACGGTACCCTGAACCAGACCAACGTCAGCAAGCATCTCTACTGCAACCTCCTGTGTCTGTCCTGCCAGATTTGGCACAACAACCGGATTGACCAGTGCGGGGCCGCTGCTGGAAAACAGGGTAATGGTTTCTCCCTCTTTTGCTTCACCCGGGCTATAGCTGATTACCTTACCTGCCGCTACGGTATCGCTGTTTTTCTGTTCTACATTGACAACCAGTCCCTTGCCTTCCAGCAGAGACTTTGCAGAAGCGGTATCCATAGATTCAAGTTCCAGTTTTTTAAGGTCAATGGATTCCTTCTCTGGTCCGTTACTGATTACCACATAGACAGCAGAGTATTTATCCACTATTGTATTCGCCTTTGGATCCTGGGAGATCACATCTCCCTTATCGACTGTTTCGGAATACTCATATTCACTGATTTTCATATACAGACCGCCGTTGTCCTTTAGCTTCTTCTCTGCAGTTTCAGAATCAAGACCGCTGACATCAGGCATTTTCACCTGCTTTTCGCTGAGAGTCTCTTCCGTAGGGGCGACTGTAGTTGCAACCGATTCTTTTCCAGATCCGGAACGAAACAATCCTCCCACTTTGGAAAATACGATTGCCAGAATTACAACAATAATAATGGCAGTCGCCACTCCTGCTGCAGTTAAAAGCTTTTCAATCTTGGGATTAATATCCTCGTCATTATTATTTCTTCTGTTTCTGCCAGATCCCGGCTGTTGGTCGTAATTGGACGATGACTGGTATTTCTGACCGTATTCCTGTCCTTTTGGTGCACGTTTTACCGGCTGCTCTGTCTGAGGCTTGCGGCCGGAACGGATCTGCTCCAGTTCCGGTTTCCCAATAATAACGGTCTGTGAATCATCCAAAGGCGGATGGTTCTGTACAAAATCCCCATTTGGATTAACCAGTGCCTTACGCAGGTCTGAAATCACTTCGTACATATTAGAATAACGGTATTCCGGCTTTTTCTCTGTGCTTTTTAATATGATATTTTCTAATGCCACCGGAATCATCTCATTAAAATAACTGGGCGGCGTAATTACAGATTCTAAATGCGCCAGGGCTACTGTTACAGTATTATCTCCCTGAAAGGGCACTCTGCCGGCAACCATCTCATATAATGTGATACCAAGTGAATAGATATCACTTCTCACATCGCTGTAACCTCCACGCGCCTGTTCCGGCGATATGTAGTGAACCGACCCTACAGCTGTTGCGCTCATGGTCTGGGAAGACGCCGCTCTGGCAATACCGAAATCTGCCACCTTGACTTTCCCATCTCGTGCAATAATAATATTCTGGGGTTTGATATCACGGTGAATGATCCCCTGCTCATGGGCTGCCGCAATTCCCTGTGCAACCTGCATGGCAATGCCGATGGCTTCCTTAATATCAAGACAGCCTTTTTTCACAATATAATTTTTTAACGTAATTCCTTCAATTAATTCCATCACAATAAAATGAAGATCACCCTCATCCACAACATCATAAATATTAACAATATTCGGATGGGAAAGTCTGGCCGCTGACTGGGCCTCCATTTTAAACTTACCGACAAAATTACTGTCAGAACTGAATTCTTCCTTTAATACTTTAATGGCAACCAGGCGGTTTAATTTATGGCACAGGGCCTTATACACATCTGACATACCTCCGGAACCGATTTGTTCCAGTATTTCATATCTGTCCTGTAAAAATGTCCCCGGTCTCAAAATCATAAGCTTACCTCCCTGCCAAGCTGAGGTTCCATCAAAACAACTGCAATATTGTCTTTCCCCCCATTATCATTGGCTACTGTAATTAATTTCTCTGCCTTCTCCGGCAGCTCCAGTTCCGAGCATATGATTTCCTCTATTTCAGCATCTTCCAGCATATTGCTAAGCCCGTCAGAACATAAAAGTATATAATCTCCAGGCTCCAGGCTGACTTCAAAAAAATCAATCTCCAGCTTATCTTCCGTCCCAACAGCTCTGGTTATAATGTTCTTCTTTTCCCGATAATCCTTGCTTCCCCGTTCCAGCTGACCTAATGATACCAGTTCTTCCACATAAGAATGGTCTCTTGTAATCTGTTTCAGCTGATTACGGATTAAGTAAAGGCGGCTGTCTCCCACATTTGCCACATACATGGTTGAATCCTCAACTACAGCAGCGACCAGAGTGGTACCCATACCGTTTAATTCCGGCTTTTTCTTAGATTCCTGATACAGTAACTGATTCACTTTTTCAATTCCATCTTTCAGTACCGCTACCGTTCCGGTGTCTTTTGCCGTCTTAAAATGAGCCACCAGATTTTCGGCAATAAATCTGGAAGCATAATCTCCAGCCTGATGCCCCCCCATGCCATCTGCAACAAGAAACAGATTGGGCAGAACACCCACAGGCTCAATTGAGGAAAAAACATAGTCCTGATTTGCCGAACGGACTCTTCCGGTATCCGTCATAGCACAAGCCTTCATCGTAATATTCTCACTTCCTTTTACTCCTGATTTAAAAAACTTTTCCTAAGCTGTCCGCAGGCACCATTAATATCCCTGCCCATTTCTCTTCTAATAGTAACATTAATTCCGTTTTTTTCAAGGAGATTTTTAAATGCCTCAATTGCCTTCCTGTCAGACTGTACATAATCCCGTTCTTTAATGGGATTGACCGGAATCAGATTGATATGTCCATGCTGGGCTTTTAAAAGAGCTGCCAGTGCAGAGGCCTCTTTTAAGTTGTCATTGACGCCGCTTACCAGGCTGTATTCAAATGTAATTCTTCTTCCTGTTTTTTCAAAATAAGTATGGCACGCCATAAGTACGTCAGCAAGAGGATACCGGTTGGCTACCGGCATCAGGCTTTTACGCACCTCATCATTTGGAGCATGGAGGGAAAGGGCCAGAGTAATCTGAAATTTCTCCTCAGCCAGTTTTAAAATTCCAGGCACAATTCCGCAGGTGGAAACCGTTACGTTTCTCTGACTGATGTTTAAGCCATTCTCATCGGTGAGAAGGCGGATAAACTGCACCAGATTTTCATAATTGTCAAGTGGTTCTCCCGAACCCATGACTACGATGTTGGATACCCGTTCACCAGTAATCTTCTGAATCCGGTAAATCTGATCCAGCATCTCAGCCGGGCTTAAATTCCGTTCAAGCCCATCAAGTGTGGATGCACAAAAGCGGCAGCCCATGCGGCATCCAACCTGAGAGGAGATGCACACGGAATTGCCGTGCTTGTATTTCATCAGTACGCTTTCAATCACATTGCCGTCAGAAAGGCCAAATAAATACTTTCTCGTTCCGTCTATCTGGGAAATTTTTTCTTCTACAACAGTAAGAGAAGGAAGCTCTGCCATCTCAGACAGTTTTTCCTTCAGAGCTTTTGGAAGGTTGGTCATTTCATCGTAGCTGGCCGCCAGTTTCTGATGAATCCATTCGTACAGCTGTTTCGCACGAAAGGCCTTTTCTCCGGCAGAAACCAGGAAAGCCGTCAGTTCTTCCAGATTAAGAGATTTAATATCTGTTCTTTCCATCTTATTCTACCTTTTTTTGTAATACACCGATAAAAAATCCGTCACATGGATGAATTCCCGGCAAAAGCTGCATGTATCCATGTTTCAAGGTATCTATCTGAAACTGGTCTTTGAACTTCTCCTCCAGATCAACCGCCTGAAATGGAAAGTTCTCTAAAAACCATGCAAAATTCTCTTCATTTTCTTTTTTATCTATGGTACAGGTACTAAATATAAGCTTTCCGCCCGGTTTTACATATGTCTGTACAACCGTGAGGATTTCCCTTTGCAAAGAAGCCAGTTCTTCTAAATTCTCAGGCTTGACCCTGTACTTAATATCTGGTTTTCTTCCCAGAATACCAAGACCGGAACAGGGAAGATCAGCAAGCACAATATCCGCTTTCTGGGTGGAATCAGAATCAGGAACCAGAGCATCCCAAACCTTTGCCCTGATATTATCAAAGCCGCACCGGTCAATATTCTCCTGTATCAGACTCACCTTAAATTCCGTTAAATCCCTTACCTCAACCATACCGGTCCCATTCAGCTTATCTGCCAGATGGATGCTCTTTCCTCCTGGTGCACCGCAGACGTCAATGCAGAAATCTCCTTCTTTGGGATCTGCCGCTTCTCCCACAAGAGCAGAGCTGATATCCTGGACCTGAATGTATCCTTTTTGAAAGGCTTCCAGACCTTCCATATAATCAAATTTTTCTAAAATGACCATATCTTCTGAAATACCCGATTCTGCCACCTGTACGTTTTGTTTCCTCAGACTGGAAAGAATCTCATCTTTCCCCGCTTTTGAACTGTTTAAGCGTACTATGGTTTTACTGTTTTCTAAAAATGAAGCCATAACAGTGTTTGCGGTTTCCGTACCATAATCCTGATTCCACATGGAGACAATCCAGGAAGGAACAGAATAACGAACACTGTCATCCGGCCAGACCAGAGTTTCTTTATTTCTTGAAATGTTTCTCAAAACACCATTTACAAATCCTTTCAGGCCAACGAATTTCCGTTTGGCAGCAAGTTTCACAGCCTCATTGCACACAGCGGAATCGGGAACCCGATCCATATATAAAATCTGATAAACCGACATCCGCAGAATGGTGCGGATGACCGGCTTCATCTTTTTTACCTTTGTTGAAGAGAAAAAGTCAATGACGTAATCAATTTGTATTAAGTATTCCACTGTTCCTTCAACAGTCCTGGTTATAAAGGAACGTTCTGCTTTATCCAGATACTGGTATTTATTTAAGGCCTGACGCAGGATTATATGACTGTATGCAGAATGTTCTAATATTTCCATGAGAACATCCAGTACAATCTCCCTGCTGTCTGTGTCTTTAGTCATTATCTCTTCTTCCTCCAAATAATATAACAAGTCTCAGCAGCTGAAGTACCGTTGCCGCAAGTGCTGCCACGTAGGTAAGAGCCGCTGCTCCAAGCACTTTTCTTGTGTGAGACAGTTCTTCATCTCCAAGAATCCCCACCTGTCCCAGTAAAACCACTGCTCTCCTGGAAGCATTAAACTCAACAGGGAGTGTAACCAGCTGAAATATAACAGCCAGTGAAAACAATATTAAACCAATATTCACCAAAGGTGAGCCTGCACCGCTGATAAAAAATCCCAGTAAAATAACGGGCAGCGCAGCCTGAGATCCGATATTAGCGGCAGGAACAATGGCACCTCGTAACTTCAAAGGAACATATCCTGTATTATCCTGCATGGCATGTCCGCATTCATGAGCCGCCACACCGATTGCTGCGACTGAAGTTGAATCATAGACTGAATCGGATAAATTAACGGTTTTCGTTCTGGGATCATAATGATCGGACAGTCTTCCGCTGACAGGTCTTACCTGCACATCATAAATACCCTGGGAATTTAAAAGGCGCTTTGCTGCCTCTGCCCCTGTCATTCCAGACATACTTCTTACTTTGGAATACTTGTTGAAAGTACTGGTCACCCTGGCAGATGCAGCCATGGATAACAACGCACCAATGATTACAAAAATCCAGGTGGGGTCCATATAATACCCCATCATTCCACCATAATACATAATCAGATTCTCCTTTCCCGAAAATACTGTCTGTATTCCTTACATATGTTTAAAAACAGTTCCATTCTCGATCTGGTATCCCCGTAAAAAGGCACCGATCTCCATCCGCTTCTTTCCCTGCAGCTGAAGTTCTTTAATGGATAGTCCGCCTTTGCCGGTTTTTACCACCAGATGATCCTTTCCGGTTTCCACTACCTGGCCGCAGACGCCTTCATAATCCTGATCCACCACATCTGCATCCCAGAGTTTTATTACTTTTCCATCCCAGTCTGTGTAAGCACTCGGCCAGGGATTTAATCCACGGATCAGCCGTTCGATGGAGACGGCATCCATGGACCAGTCGATATCCCCCATGTTTTTCTTAATCATTCCCACATAACACATTTGCGACTCATCCTGCTTTTTTAAAACAGCAGTTCCATCTTCTATATTCTTCAGCGTTTTAATAAGAAGCTTTCCACCCACATGGCTTAACTTCTCATGAAGGCTTCCGCCAGTCTCTTTTTTGTCTAAAACAACAACTTCCTGATCAAGCATATCTCCAGTATCCAGAGCTTCTGCCATCATCATAGTGGTGATACCACTTACCTCTTCCCCGTTTATTACCACATATTGAATTGGTGATGCACCACGGTATTTGGGAAGAAGGGATGCATGGATATTGATACAGCCAAATTTAGGAATATCTAAAATGCTTTTTGGAAGAAGCTGTCCAAAAGCGGCGACCACCATCACATCCGGGTTTAAATCTTTGAGGATCTTTACAAATTCAGGGTCTCTTGCCTTCACCGGCTGATACACGGGAATTCCATATTCCAGCGCCTTTTCCTTTACCGGGGTCGTCGAAACTTCTTTCCCTCTGCCCTTTGGTTTATCCGGCTGGGTCACTACAGCCAGTACATCATGCCCTGCCTCTACCAGTGCACAAAGGGCAGGAACTGAAAAATCAGGAGTTCCCATAAAAATAACTTTCATCAATACTCCTCAACCTCCTCTTCCTCTTCGTCCAGAGTCACGTCTTCAATTTCCCCTTCTACCTTATCCACAAACAGCTCACCGCTTAAATGATCGCATTCGTGGCAGATGGCACGGGCAAGGAGTTCTTCACCTTCCAGTACAAAGGCCTGCATATCGGCGTCAAATGCTTTGACTTTCACATAATTTGGTCTGGTAACAGTTCCGGATTTTCCTGGCACACTTAAGCAGCCTTCTGGTCCGGTCTGTTCTCCGTCTGTCTCAATAATCTCCGGATTAATGAGAACGTACTGATTGCCATCCTCCACATCAATGACGACTATCTGCTTTAATATTCCTACCTGGGGAGCTGCAAGTCCTACTCCATTGGCCTCATACATGGTTTCGAACATGTCTTTGATCAAATCGGTAATTCTTGGGGTGATCTCCTTTACAGGCTTACATTTTTTTCTTAAAATTTCATCTCCAATGGTTCTAATTTTTCTAATCGCCATTTTATTTGTCCTCTCATTTACGAAAAATCATATTGGATCAAGACTTGTTCAAACAATTCAGGATGATTTTCTGAAAAACCATCAATTTGATCCCTGATTTTAATTAGTATATCATAGTTTTCTTGTTTCAAGTATAAAATTTTTCTATATATATCATTAATTTTGTATACAGATGCCTCTACCGGCCCGATCAGCTGAACCTGCTCCGGTTCTCCGATTGAATTTGCAAAGGTCCCTGCAGCAGCGGCTGTTTCCGTGAGAACGGACTCATTGCGTGATGAGAACTGAATGGTTAAAAGACCACTTGCGGGAGGGTATTTCATCAGGCGGCGAAACGCCATTTCCTGCTTATAAAACGCCTCGTAATCCTGACTGGCAGCAGTAACAATGCTGTAATGATCCGGGCTGTAGGTCTGAATGATCACATCTCCCGCCTTGGCATCCCTGCCAGCTCTGCCGGCTGCCTGGGTAAGAAGCTGAAACGTCCGCTCTCCAGAACGGTAATCCGGCGTGTTTAAGGATAAGTCAGCTGCCAATACCCCCACCAGGGTCACATCAGGAAAATCATGACCTTTTACAATCATCTGGGTACCAATGAGGATATCTCCCTCATGTTCGGCAAAGGCTGAAAGTATGGCTTCGTGTCCGCCCTTTTCTTTGGTGGTATCCAAATCCATACGCAGAATTCTGGCCTGCGGAAACATCTTCTTTGTCATCTGCTCAATCTTTTGTGTTCCCACTCCAAAGTTTGCAATATAGGGGGAACTGCAGGAGGGACACTTAGACGGCATGGGAATGGTATGTCCGCAGTAATGGCAGACAAGCCGGCTGTTGTTATGCAGTGTCAGCGTTACATCACAATGAGGGCATCGTATGGCTTCCCCGCAGGAACGGCAGGAAACAAAATTAGCATAGCCTCTGCGGTTTATAAACAACATGATCTGCTCTTTTTTCTTCAGCCGTTCTTCCATCAGCATCTGCAATTTTCTGCTGAATATGGACTTGTTTCCATCCTTTAACTCCTGCCTCAAATCCACAACTGATACTTCTGCCAGGCTGCTGTCCTTCTTTGCCCGTTCCGTGAGACGAAATAACTGGTATTCTCCCCTCAGGGCCTTTGTGTAAGCTTCCAGAGAAGGAGTCGCAGATCCCAGCACCAAAGATGCCCCTTCCATCTGCGCTCTCTTCCCCGCAACCTCTCTGGCGTGATATCTGGGTACTGTCTCACTTTTATAGGCACCTTCATGCTCCTCATCAATAAGAATCAGTCCCAATCTGGAAAACGGGGTAAATAAAGCGGATCTTGGACCGATCATAATATCAATATCGCCATTTTTCGCACGTTCAAACTGATCAAAACGTTCTCCTGCTGACAAACGGGAATTAATAATGGAAACCCGGTTTCCAAATCTGCCGTAGAACCGCATCACAGTCTGATAGGTCAGCGCGATTTCAGGAATCAGAACGATAACCTGTCTGTCCTCTTCAATCACGCGCTGAATCAATTCCATATAGACTTCTGTTTTGCCGCTGCCGGTAATTCCATGAATCAGATACGTATCCCGTTTGCCTTCTGAATAGTCCCGGTTAAAACTGTCCACAATGATCTGCTGCCCCGCATTTAAGCGGAGCCTTTTTTCTTCCTGACTGTCTATCTGAATGGGATTGCGGTAAATTTCTTCCGATTCAAGACAAATATCACCCTTTTCAATCAATGGCTTTATTGCCGATGCAGTAAGGTTCATCTGGTTTACCGCGATTTCGTAAGGAATCACAGGATTATCAAGCAGTGCAGAAAAAAGCCGGACTCTTGCCTTGTAACTCTTTTTTTCCGCTTCCTTTAATGCACTGCTTAACTGTTCCCGGTTTAAAAGACTTCTTATGATTTTCTTTTCTTTTGGCTTTACCTTCTGTTTGACCGGAAGCACAGTTTTCAGTGCCTGATTCATGGTAGAGCCATACTGTTCTTTTAACCACCACGCAAGAGTAATCAGCCTCGATTCCGCCGATACTCCATCCGTGACAATTCCCCCGATTTCTTTTATCTTATCCGGATCATAACTGGCCTTGGCCGTAATTCCCACCACATATCCCTTACGCATGGTATTCCCCTTGCCAAAAGGAATCAGAACCCTGGTTCCTACTGTAATCTCCTGACGCAAATGCTGGGGAATCCGGTAATCGAAGGTTCTGTCTACTTTTTCGTGAGAAATATCAATGATGATCCTGGCATATGTTCCTGACATTCATTTCCTCCAGAGGCGGACTGGTTAATGAAACTGTTCTGCTACCTGCCCCAGTTTCATGCTGTTAGATCCTTTAAACAGCACACAGTCACCCGTCTTTATTTCTTCCTTTAAATAAGCTGTTAACGGTTCCCGTTCCATAAATTCTTTTACTGTGATTTCTGGTGCATTCTCCCTTACTGCCCTGGCGATTTCTCCCGCCAGTTCTCCCAGTGTCACTACGCAGTCAACCGGATGTGCTGCAATATATGTACCGATTTCGTAATGATATTCCGGAGAACGGTCTCCCAGCTCCTTCATATCAGCAAGTACGGCAATCTTTCTTTTTGCTTTGGTAATAGAACTTAAAACTTCAAGTCCCGCTTTCATGGAAACCGGGCTGGCGTTATAAGTATCATCAATTACGGTGAATGTACCAGTATCATAAATCTGCTGGCGGTTCTTATATCCATGAAAGCCCATCAGGGACTTTGCCGCTTCTTCCATGGGAATCCCGTTTTCTGCTGCAACTGCCAAAGATACCATGGCATTTAAAATATTATGGCTTCCCATTACAGACAGCCGTACAGAGACTTTCTGCTGGCTATGCACTGCTGTGAACACAGGAAATCCATCTTCCAAATGGATGTCAACCGCTCTGTAATCGCTATTTTCTCCAGTTCCGTAGAAAACCGTTCTACAGCCTTCCTTTGCTTTTGTATCTTTTAGCATATCGTCGTCTCCGTTTAAAAAGAGAATTCCGTTTTCACAAAGGCCATCCTGGATAGTCAGTTTTTCTCTGTATATGTTTTCCCTTGATCCCAGCTGTTCAATATGCGCCACTCCGATGTTGGTAATGACAGCCATATGGATTCTGGCGATTCTGGCAATCACGGTGAGTTCTCCTGGTTCACTCATTCCCAGTTCGATCACGCCGATCTCATCTTCCGGTGTGATTTCGCAAAGGGTGATGGGAAGCCCAACCTGGCTGTTACTGTTACCTGGAGTTTTATAAACCTGATAACGGGAAGAAAGCGCACATGCCACCATCTCTCTGGTAGTTGTCTTACCCACGCTTCCTGTAATACCGATGAGGGGAAGAGATAAACGATCCCTGTAATAACTCCCCACTGCCTGAAGTGCCTTTTTCGTATCGTCAACCCGTATCCAGGGCTTTTCTGATTCCATAACATCATGCTCACTGGTTAAAACAGCTGCTGCGCCATGTTCAAATGCCTGATCAATAAAACGATGGGCATCCACTTTTTCCCCGATAATTGGTACAAATAAATCATTTCCCTTCATGGTTCTGGAATCGATACTGATGTGTTTTAAAACCGTATCCTCTCTTCCGCAAAGAAGCGTTCCGCCTGTAGCTGTAAGTATTTCCTTACCTGTCATATTTACCATAATTCCTCCGTTCCATGTCCGCTTCCTGCGCACATTCCTGCCATCTTCCGTGGAAAAGCCGAAAGCCACATTTCCTCAACGGCCTCCGGCATTCTTTTTCTTATGGCAATTTCTATTTATTCTGTCTGTCAAGAAATTCAGTACTCTGCACAACGTTTAAAATTTCTTCCCTGTCAGAGAAATGATGGCGTTCCCCATTCACTTCCTGATAGTCTTCATGGCCTTTGCCAATCACAGCAATCATATCCCCAGGCATTGCATGTAAAATACTGTAACGAATGGCTTCTCTTCTGTCGGGGATTTCAATAAAAGTTCCCTCCGTTTTTGAAATACTGCTTCTGATATCCGCAATGATATCTTCTGTTTTCTCAAAACGGGAGTTATCCGCTGTCAGAATGGAAAAATCTGCAAGACGGCCCGCACTGTCGCCCATGGAATAGCGGCGGTCTTTGGAGCGGTTTCCTCCGCAGCCAAAAACGCAGACCAGACGTTTTGGATTATAATCTCTCAGCGTCTTTAAAAGACTTTCCATGCTGACTGCATTATGGGCATAATCTACAATTACGGTACATCTTTCAGAGGAATAAACGATTTCCATTCTTCCGTTTACACTTAAATGTTCCAGTCCATGACAGATCTTTTCCTTGGGCAGGTTTAAAAAACTCAAAACACTGACTGCAGCCAGAGCGTTGGCAACATTGAATCTGCCAGGAATGTTGACGCGGACAGCCAGTTCATAAATTCCCTTTACATCAAATTCAAGTCCCACAAAATCAGACTGGGCTACATAACGGATATTCTCAGCTTTAAAGCTGGTTCCTTCCTGGTCAAGGGAAAAGGAATAGAGCTTGCAGGAAGCATCCTTAACAGCCTCTTTAAAATGTTCGTCATCCCCATTCATAATGCCCACTTTGGAACGCTGAAAAATCAATGACTTGTAATATAAATATTCATCAAAATTCTCGTGTTCATCTGGTCCGATGTGATCGGGGGAAATGTTGGTAAATAAGCCGTAGTCAAACGTCAGACCATCCACCCGGTGCATCTTAAACGCCTGGGAGGATACTTCCATAACCATATACTCACAGCCTTCTTCTGCCATTTGATAAAACGCCTGGTGAAGCTGATAAGATTCCGGTGTGGTGTTCGCCGTGGGAGTAACCTTCTCTCCGATGACAATCCCTGTGGTTCCAATCATACCCACTTTCTTTCCGCATGCCTCTAAAATGGCCTTTATCATATGGGTGGTGGTAGTTTTTCCCTTTGTGCCGGTCACCCCAATGGTTACCATACGTTTGGCTGGGTAATCAAATCTGGCGGCAGACAAAACAGCCAGTGCTTCTCTGGCACTATGTACGAATATGGCAGTCACTCCTTCCGGTACGCTCACCCTGCGTTCCAGAACAAGAACAGTCACTCCTTTTTCCACCACTTCCGCTATAAAATCATGGGAATCGACTCTGGTGCCTACGGTGCAGACAAATACTGCACCGCTTCTGGCCTTTCTGGAGTCATAGACCACATCTTCCACTTCCACATCAGGATTCCCCTGCAATAATTCATAATCCAGATCCTTAAGCCACTGACTAAACTTCATAAAAACCTCCAAATCAGAATAATCCTGTGATTACTCCCTCATTATTTACATCAATACTATCAGCTGCCGGTTTCTTCGGCAGTCCAGGCATCGTCATAATGGCGCCTGTTAAAACAACAACAAATCCAGCACCTGCGCTGACGTAAGCATCCCGTACATTAATTTCAAACCCCTGGGGACGGCCCAGCTTTGTCTGATCATCAGATAAAGAGTACTGTGTTTTAGCCATGCACACCGGCAGGCTGCCAAAACCCATCTCTTCAAACTTTCTGATGGATTTTAAAGCGGATGGTGCATAAGTCACTCCGTCTGCCCCGTAAATTTCTCTGGCAACTGTACTGATTTTATCCTCAAGACTCATGTCGTCAGGATAGATGGGTGCGAAATGGCTGGTTTTGTTTTCCAGTGTTTCAAGAACCTTTTCTGCCAGTTTTATTCCGCCTTCCCCGCCTTTTTCCCAAACCTGGGACAAAGCAAATTCGCAGCCTTTTTCCTCACAGAAATTCTTAACAAACTGATATTCGTTTTCTGTATCTGTCACAAAAGAATTCAGGGTTACGACCACGGGAACGCCGTACTTCTGCATATTTTCAATGTGCTTTTCAAGGTTTACGATTCCTTTTTTCAAAGCTTCCAGATTCTCATCTTTCAGCTGGTCTTTTGGTACGCCGCCGTTGTATTTTAACGCTCTTACAGTGGCTACCAGAACTATGGCATCCGGTTTTAAGGAAGCTTTTCTGCATTTGATATCCAGAAACTTTTCAGCACCTAAATCCGCACCGAAACCAGCCTCAGTCACAACTACATCCGCTAATTTTAAAGCTGTCTTAGTCGCACGCACGCTGTTGCAGCCGTGGGCGATATTGGCAAATGGACCTCCGTGTACGATTGCACCGGTATGCTCCAGAGTCTGAATCAGATTAGGTTTCAGCGCATCCTTAAGCAGAGCCGCCATGGCACCTACTGCATTTAACTGTGCTGCAGTCACCGGCTCTCCGGAATAATTATATGCAACAATAATTCGTCCCAACCGTTCTTTTAAATCATTCATATCATCTGCAAGGCAGAGAATTGCCATAATTTCAGAAGCCACCGTAATAACAAAATGATCCTCTCTTACAAATCCTTCCGCTTTTGAACCAAGCCCTACCACTATATTTCTTAATGCCCGGTCATTCATATCCAGACATCTCTTCCAGAGGATTTGCCTTGTATCGATCCCAAGAGCATTGCCCTGGTGAATGTGGTTGTCAAGAAGGGCGGAAAGTAAATTGTTTGCTGAGGTAATAGCATGAAAATCTCCGGTGAAATGAAGATTTAAATCTTCCATGGGGACAACCTGGGCATATCCGCCGCCGGCAGCTCCTCCCTTGATTCCAAAGCAGGGTCCTAAGGATGGCTCTCTTAAGGCGATAATCGCCTTTTTGCCGATCTTTCCAAATGCCTGTCCAAGCCCTACCGTAGTGGTAGTTTTCCCTTCTCCTGCTGGTGTGGGATTGATTGCTGTAACAAGAACCAGTTTTCCATCCGGACGGTCCTTTACCTGCTCCCATAATTCATCGGAAAGTTTTGCTTTGTATTTGCCGTAAAGCTCTAAATCGTCCTCTGCAATCCCATAGGATGCTGCCACTTCCTTAATTGGTATCATCGTTGCTTCCTGTGCGATCTCAATATCTGTTTTCATACGTATCATCCTCCTTATATGTAAGCAATGGTTTTTTACTCTCCCGTCTTGCTAAAACGCCTCTTCAAATTCTTCCATGGTCATAAGCACCTTACGGGGCTTGGTCCCTTCTTCTTCTCCTACCACACCGGCTTCCGAAAGCTGATCCATAATTCTTGCAGCCCTGTTAAATCCGATTTTATACATCCTCTGCAGCATGCCGATGGAAGCTTTGTCTTTTTCAATGATGAATCTGCCTGCCTGGATAAAATATTCATCCCGGTCACTTCCGCCGCCTTTTGAATCTGCAGCTGTCGGTGCAGAGGCAATCATGTTCTCCACTTCCGGATTGTAATCCGGTGTCATTCCCTGTTCCGTTAAAAAGTCCACAACCTTGGAAACTTCCGAATCGGATACAAATGCACCCTGCACACGCATGGGTTTTGGATAACCGGCAGGATAAAACAGCATATCACCCTTTCCAAGAAGCTTCTCTGCACCATTCATGTCTATGATGGTTCTGGAATCTACACCGGAAGAAACGGCAAACGCCACTCTTGACGGCACATTCGCTTTAATGAGACCGGTAATAACGTTGACAGACGGACGCTGTGTGGCAATTACCAGATGGATTCCTGCTGCTCTGGCAAGCTGGGCAAGTCGGCAGATGGAATCCTCGACTTCCCCTGGGGCTACCATCATTAAATCAGCAAGCTCGTCGATTATAATTACGATCTGGGGCATCTTCTGGGGTTTGTTTTCATCCTCAATGTCCTTTAAACTTTCCACTTTCGCGTTGTACCCTTTAATTTCCCTGACATTATACTGGGCAAATTTATTATAACGGTCTGTCATCTCTGCAACCGCCCAGTTTAAGGCTCCCGATGCTTTCTTCGGATCAGTGACAACCGGAAGGAGCAGGTGGGGAATTCCGTTATAAACACTTAATTCCACCACTTTGGGGTCCACCATGATCAGCTTCACATCCTCAGGATCCGCTTTAAAAATAATACTCATAATCAGGGTATTAATACAGACAGACTTACCTGAGCCCGTAGCACCTGCAATCAGTAAGTGGGGCATCTTGGCAATATCAGTTACGACTACCTGTCCGCCGATATCCTTGCCCACTGCAAAAGCAATGTTGGAAGAATGCTTCTGAAAGCCGTCCGCTTCCAGAATGTCTCTTAAATACACCATATTGTTTTCTTTATTAGGTACTTCAATTCCCACTGCTGATTTTCCAGGAATGGGCGCCTCGATACGTATATCCGCAGCTGCAAGACTTAGCTTAATATCATCAGCAAGACTTACGATTTTGCTTACCTTTACTCCCTGCTCCGGATGGAGTTCGTATCTGGTTACGGAAGGACCGCAGCTGATATTGGTCACAGTCACACCCACACCGAAATTCTGCAGTGTTTTCTGCAGCTTAATGGCTGTTTCTTTATATTCCCGGTCAGAAAAAACCGCTGCTTTGCCTTTTTTAAGCAGCGAAAGAGGTGGAAACTTATATTCCAGTTTCACAATTTCCTTTTTGGGAATCATCTGTTTACTTACATTGAAATCGTCGTCTTTTAGCGATTCTTCCCGTTTCTTCTCCAGTTTTTTCTGTAGAGCCTCTGTGTCGGTCTCAATGATCTTGCCGGAAGCAGTTACCACCTGTTTGGGCTCCTCCGGTATGGAGAATGTCTCTCTGATTGCCGGCTCCCCCGTCTCTGGCTCTTCCGGATAGAAATCATCCTCCACAAGTTCCATTTCCTTAAGAGTTCTCACATCCTTCTTCATATAGAAAGAAGCCTCATCAGAACTTCGTTTATACGGAGCCACAATATCATCTGGTTCAAAGGGAACAGAATCATCGTCATCCTCATCCGGTTCCGGTGAAATGCTTCCTCTGAATACGTCAGCCGGGTTTTCTTCTTCTGTTTCAACGGCTGTCACTGCTGTCAGCTTATTAGTCTGTGAGTCAATCTCATCGGCAATATCACCGATACCAGTATTTTCTTCTTCCTCATAGAGATCCCGCTCAAAATCTGGCTTATCCGGAATTTCCTCTTCCTGGACAGCGGAAAGCCTGGTGGCATCTAAATTGACTCCACGCAGTTTCTGTTCTTCTCTCAGCTGTTTTCTAAGTTCCTGGCGCTGGGCATGAATCTCCATATGCATGTCCACGTTCTCTTTCGCATGGTGATACGCCTTTCCGCTTCCTGTCTTTACAATATTCACAAAGGATTTTTCTGTAATGCAGACCAGTGAAATGATAATCAGAACCAGAGTAACCAGATAAGCTCCCACCACTCCGATTATGGAAACAAGCCCCTCTGCAAGTAAACCGCCGATCAGGCCTCCTCCTTTTCCGCTGACAGAAGCTTCCAGATAAATATTCAAAAGTCCCGTTTTCTCTCCTGTATTCACACCAAAAAGCAGCTGCAAAAATCCACACAAAGAAACCAGCGCCAAAACACATGAGACCAGTTTAAATACTGCTCTCGGGTTTCCCTGGTTTGAAATATAGAATGCGATTCCTGCAAACATAAGTACCGGTGCAATGTATCCAATTCCGCCAAATATACCAAGCTGCACGCTGCGGAAAAAATCACCTACCATTCCGCACAAGTGAAAATTGCTTAAAAACAAAATGGCCGCAGCGGCAAATGACATAATAATCACGACTTCTGAGTGGATAAATTCCGGTTCCGGCAAAACCACATTCTTCCTTGATCTGGTGTTTCCTGCTCTCCCGTTTTTTGTTTTTGTCCCTTTTTTTGCTGTTGTCTTCTTCTTTGTTGTCTCAGGCACAATACTTCCCCCTTCTATCCATTGGTATCAGTATACAAAAAAAACGGGAGAATTGCAACGGCTAAGAGGAAGCAGTTTCCATCAGTTCATATAATTTTTTTAACGCATCTTTAATTCCGCCTACTTCATCAATCAGACCTTCCTTCACTGTTTCCTCTCCCACCAGTACTGTTCCCAAGTCCCTGGTAAGCATTTCCGTATTAAGCATAAGTCTTTTTAACTGGTCGTAAGCAATCTTTGCGTGATTGGAGACAAAACTTAAAATCCGGTCCTGTATCATTTCAAAATACTCATAGGTCTGAGAAGCTCCGATTACCATACCGGTCATTCTCACCGGGTGAATCATCATGGTTCCGGTGGGAACAATAAAGGAATAATTGGTGCTTACTGCCAGAGGAACTCCGATGGAATGGCTGCCTCCAAGAACCAGTGAGACTGTGGGAATACTTAAGGATGCAATCATCTCCGCAATGGCTAATCCCGCATCTACATCACCTCCTGAAGTATTTAAAAGAACCAATAATCCTTCCACTGAGTCATCATCTTCTATTTCTGCAAGCTTTGGGAGGACATGATCGTATTTGGTGGCCTTGCTGTTGCTGGAAAGATTCTCATGTCCTTCAATCTCTCCGATAATGGTCAGCAGATGTATTTTACGTTTCCCTTCATTATCATCAAGGGTCATCTGACCATATTCTTCCAGCTTCTGATCTTCCTTTTGTTCAATATCCTTTTCCGTTTTTTTCTCTTCCAGATTTTCCTTTCTGGTTCCTTCTGCATTTTTCACTTCTGCACTGGCTGCTTCATTCTCTTCCTGACGGTTATTTCTATCTTCAGATTCTTTCACGTAAGAAAACCTCCTGTTTGCTGATAATATTGAATCGCTTTCATATGATGTGAAAAAAACAGTAAAAATATGCCTTATTTTGTAAACCAAACGTACAACTGTGATTTTTCTGTTTTTCCCTGCTAGTAACAATAATTTCATTGTGATTGCAACAAGGTATTGACTTTGATGCTTTTACATGATAAACTACGAAACAATAAAAAACCACATTCCATTGCCAACGAAGGCAGCGCCGGAGAGATCCCTATGCGCTGCTTTTGTCTAAACGAATCCCTGTGGTTAAATCTGAAAAAAGGAGAACTTATCTCATGAACAACTTTTTCATTGCACAGACGTTTGGTAAATCCTCTAACTACACGGACATTCCGAACAACTTATTCAAAGAACACAACGTAAAAAAGGGACTCCGCAATGAAGACGGTACCGGAGTCCGAGTAGGACTTACCCGCGTTTCCGACGTAGTTGGCTATGAAATTGAGGATGGAAAAAAGGTAAATGTTCCAGGAAAGCTTTATTATCGCGGTATTGAAATCAGCGATCTGGTAAACGGAAAAAACAATTCCCGTTTCGGATTCGAGGAAACGTCATTTTTACTCCTTTTTGGATATCTTCCATCTAAAAAAGAATTGCGGGAGTTTACCACCCTGCTTGGTGAGCACTACAACCTTGCTGACGAATTCCTCGAGAAAAACATGCTGCGTACTCCTTCCCGCAATTTAATGAACAGCCTCCAGAAAAGCATTCTTGCTCTTTACGATTATGATGAGGATCCTGATAACATTGACCCCTATCAGACTCTGTTAAAGGGAATTAATATTCTGGCAAAGCTTCCGTCTCTTGCTGTCTATGCTTATCAGAGCAAGATACATCACTATGACCGGGGAAGTCTTGTGATCCATTATCCAAAGCCGGAATTCTCCATGGCTGAGAACATTCTTTATATGTTAAGGAAAGACGGAGCCTTTACCCAGCAGGAAGCCGATCTTCTGGATATTATGCTGATGATTCATGCTGATCACGGCGGCGGCAACAACTCCACATTTACAAATGTTGTCATTTCCTCTACCGGTACCGATATTTACTCCTCCATTTCCGCTTCCATCGGTTCCTTAAAAGGTCCCAAGCATGGCGGAGCCAACATCCGCTGCAGCGAGATGATTACTGCAATCGAAAAAGAAATCGGATTAAAAGCAACGGAAGCACAGATGAAATCGGTCATCCAAAAAATACTGGCAAAGGATTTTTATGATAATTCCGGTCTGGTATATGGTCTTGGCCATGCGGTTTATACCGTGTCAGATCCCCGTGCAGATCTATTAAAAATCTGCTGTGAAAATCTTGCAAAACAGAAAAACAGAGAAGACGAATATGAATTTCTGACAAAATTTGAAAAGGTTGCCAAATCTTGTCTCGCTGGAAACGGCAAGTCTTTGTCAAACAATGTGGACTTCTACAGCGGCTTCGCTTATAATATGTTACAGATACCCGAAGACATGTACACCCCATTATTTGTGTGCTCACGTATGGCCGGCTGGCTGGCACATAACATTGAGAATAAGATGTACGACGGAAGAATCATGCGTCCGGCTACAAAATACGTGGGGGAAACCATTCCCTATAAAAAGAGAGAGGAACGATAACTTATGGTAAAGTTGTATGACGGAGGAGCATATCTTGTAAACGGTACTCAGCTGATTCCTGAAGAGGAACTGTCCAAAGTAAACGCCCAGAGAAGTACTCCCATTACAAGAGAAGAGGCGAAAAAGGGTACCATTGCATACTCCATATTAGAAAAACATAATACATCCGGAAACATGGAGCATTTAAAGCTGCGTTTTGACTCCATGGCGTCCCATGACATAACATTTGTAGGAATTATTCAGACTGCCCGTGCATCAGGCCTTACAGAATTTCCTATTCCATACGTAATGACCAACTGCCACAACTCCCTGTGTGCCGTTGGCGGAACGATTAATGAAGATGACCATGTATTTGGTCTGTCTGCAGCAAAGAAATACGGAGGAATCTTCGTTCCTCCTCACATCGCAGTTATTCATCAGTATATGAGGGAAATGATGGCAGGATGCGGACGCATGATCCTGGGTTCTGACAGCCATACCCGTTACGGTGCCCTGGGTACCATGGCAATCGGAGAAGGCGGTGGAGAACTGGTAAAGCAGCTGTTAAAAGACACCTATGATGTTGCTTATCCTGGAGTCGTTGCCATTTATTTAACCGGTGCTCCTGCATCCCACATAGGTCCTCATGATGTGGCGCTTGCCATTATCGGTGCTGTATTTAAAAATGGCTATGTAAAAAATAAAATTATGGAATTTGTAGGTCCCGGTGTTTCATCCATGGATACGGATTACAGAAACGGTGTGGATGTCATGACTACGGAAACAACCTGCCTTTCTTCTGTCTGGATTACAGATGAGGATACAAGGGAATATTTAAAACTTCATGGCAGAGAATCTGACTATGCGGAATTAAATCCCGGAGAAGTAGCTTATTATGATGGCGTTGTTCATGTGGATTTAAGTACCATTAAGCCTATGATTGCTCTCCCCTTCCATCCAAGCAACACCTATGAGATTGATGAACTGAATGATAATCTGGGTGATATTTTAAGAACTGTGGAAAAAGAAGCAGCTCACATTCTGGGAACGGCGAAAGCAAGCCTTTCCCTTACGGACAAAATTATAGATGGAAAGCTGATGGTTCAGCAGGGTGTCATAGCCGGCTGTGCCGGAGGTAATTATTCCAACGTGATGATTGCGGCACATATGCTGTCAGGAAAGGATTGCGGCAACGATATCTTTAACCTTTCCGTATACCCGTCTTCCCAGCCGGTTTATATGGATCTGGTGAAAAAGGGTGCCATTTCCCAGCTGATGGCTGCCGGTGCCACAGTACGTACCGCTTTCTGCGGTCCCTGCTTCGGTGCTGGTGATACGCCGTCAAACAATGCATTAAGCATCCGCCATACTACCAGAAACTTCCCCAACCGGGAAGGTTCCAAGCCTGGTAACGGCCAGATATCCTGTGTGGCATTAATGGATGCACGCTCAATAGCAGCCACTGCTGCAAACGGCGGTTATCTTACTTCAGCCGAAAGTTTTGCAGATGACTATATCGTTCCAGCTTACGAGTTTGACTCTTCTTCCTATGACAGACGTGTTTATCAGGGATACAAACAGGCAAAGGAAGACGAATCCTTAATTTTAGGACCGAATATCAAAGACTGGCCCTCCATGAGCGCTCTCACTGACAATATTTTATTACGGGTATGTTCTAAGATCATGGACCCTGTTACAACCACCGATGAGTTGATTCCTTCCGGTGAGACTTCCTCCTATCGTTCCAATCCTCTGGGACTTGCGGAATTTACCTTATCCCGCCGTGATCCGGAGTACGTAGGACGTTCCAAGGAAGTAAATGAGCTTGAAAAGGTAAGAAAATCCGGCGCCTGCCCGCTTAAGGCAGATCATGAACTGGAAAGCGCCTTCCACGCTCTGAAGGAATATTTAAATCAGCCGGATTTAAAAGCCAGCGAAACAGAAATCGGAAGTATGATTTACGCTGTGAAGCCGGGAGACGGTTCTGCCAGAGAACAGGCGGCAAGCTGCCAGAGAGTTCTTGGCGGTCTTGCCAATATTGCAAACGAGTATGCAACCAAGCGTTACCGTTCCAATGTAATGAACTGGGGTATGCTGCCATTTTTACTGGATGAAGATCCTTCCTTTGATATCGGTGACTTTATTTATGTACCAGATATCCGTACTGCTCTTGACGGTGCCATGGATCGCATACCAGCTTACGTGGTAAAGAATGAAGAAGGAAATCCAATCCATGAAATCCAGCTTCATATTGCAGATATGACACCAGAAGAACGGGAAATCGTAAAAGCCGGTTGTCTCATTAATTACAACAGAAACAAAAGCAGCCAGTTATAATTGACAGGGCCGCTGCTTGCAGGATTGTGTTTTCCTGTAAGCAGCGGCCTTGCATTATTTTGGATATTGACAGTATGAGGTTGTTGTGTTATATTTTATCTACCAACCGTTAGTTTAGTTATTTAGAAGGGAATGTGAACCATGGGTCAGGGAGCAGACACAAAAGAACGGATTATGCAGGCGGCACTAGAAGAGTTCTCTCTTCATGGCTTTGAAGGCGCCCGTATGGAAAAAATCGCATCGAAAGTAGGTATCAATAAAGCTTCCCTCTATTTTTATTTTAAAAGTAAGGAACAGCTGTTTCGGGAACTTTTTGATATCATTGTAAAAAAACATTATGCTTATTTAACCAGCATTTTTCGCAAATATCAGGATTTGCCTTCCAGGCAGCTTCTGTCCTCTCTTTACAAAGACTATCTGGAATATCACTGGGGTAATACAGAGATGGATTTCTGGAACATGGTATACTACTACCCTCCGGAACAGATGAAAGAGGAAATTATGCATTTTACTCAGGACAGTTATGATGTTTTTACTGCTGAGTTGACTTCAGTTATGGAAAAAGGCGTTAAAAACGGAGAACTCCAGCCTCTGAATCCGGCTGATATGGCAGCCACTTTTTACTATCTGGTCACCTGTATCACATTGTCGACCGGTTTAATGAATTTAGAACAGGGACTTCTTCAAATGGATTTATGCTTTCATGTTTTTTGGAATGGAATAAAAGGGTGAATAACCCCTTTATTTTTATCATATAACCTACCAACCATTTGGTATATTAATAAGGAGGTAATTCAATGGAATACAGAATTTTAGGAAGATCAGGTATTAAGGTAAGTCCCATGGGAATTGGGAGCTGGGCAATCGGGGGGCAATTTTACATGGATGAAAAAATTGACGGCTATGGACAGACAGACGATGAAACATCCATAAAGGCCATTCAGACTGCCCTGGATCTTGGGATCAATTTTATTGATACATCGGATGCATATGGGATTGGTCACAGTGAATCAGTAATTGGAAAGGCATTGGAAGGAAGAAGAAATGAGGTGGTTCTTGCAACAAAATTTGGCTATATGGGAAATGAGGCCACCCGAACGCTGAAAGGTTATAATGTGGCTCCCGGATATATTGAAAGAGCCTGTGAAGCCTCCATGAGGCGTTTAAAAACAGATATTATTGATTTGTATCAGCTTCATGTCTGGGAAATCGGATTGTCAGAGATAGACTGTGTCGCAGAGACCCTGGATCGTATGGTAGAGAAAGGAAAAATCAGAACGTACGGCTGGAGTACTGATTTAGTAAATGGAGCAGGGCTTTTTTCAGAAAACTTAAATTGTTCTGCCATTCAGCATCAGTTAAATATCCTTCAGGATGCCCCTGAAATGCTCCGGCTTTGCGAAGAAAGAAATCTTGCAAGTATCAACCGCAGTCCTCTTGCCATGGGCTTTTTAAGTGGAAAATTTAATCAAGACTCTGTACTCACCTCTGATGATGTAAGAGGTGCAGGCCATTCCTGGACCGAAGATATTTTTAAAAATGGAAGGCCTGCACCAGAAGTTTTAGAGAAACTAAATGCAGTACGGGAAATTCTTACCAGCAACGGAAGAACCCTGGTACAGGGGTCTCTCGCATGGATCTGGGCAAAAAGTAATGCGACCATTCCGATCCCTGGCTTTAAAACACCGAAACAGATAATGGAAAATGCCAAAGCGATGGAATTTGGTGCGCTCACCCGGGAACAAATGATAGAAATTGACCTGCTTTTAAATTAATTTCCTGCTTTTACAATATCCTCTGCCTGGGCATCGGTAAGCTGTACATGATAAAAAAGATCATAAAATCCTTTTATGTCAGCCGTTATATCTTCCTGATACTGCTCGGGATAAACCAGATTGCCCAGCCAGAGAATACCGATCATTCGGTTGACGGAAGGAGGATTACTCATAAAGCTGTAAGGTGCTGACGGAATCAGATAAATATGACCTTCCTTCACAGCATTTAATTCTGACCAGACGGGGTCCGTTGTAATCGTCTGATAGAGGGCGGTTGAATCTGCCAGAATTATATCCGGCTGCCAGAGAAGAAGCTGTTCCATGGACACTTCACTTCCGCCTCCGCTTGACGTTTTCTCCACCTTAGCCGCATTCTCAGCACCGATCTGTTCTATTACACGGGCATGTATGGATCCTTCTGCATTGGTGTGAAGTCCATTGTCTCCGCTTGCAAAATAAACGGATTTCTTTTGGTCTGCTCCTAAGGAGGCCTTGGCTTCTTCCGATTTTTTCATTGTGTTATTACAGTAATCAGCGAGTTTTGCAGCCTGAGCCGTCTCACCTGTAATTTCTCCCAGCATCTGATAGGCTGAACTCATGGAATTTAAGTCTGCCTCAATAAATACCACGGGTATTCCAAGCTGTTTGGACAATGCATCCATATCTTCCTTAACGGTCTTTTTTGCCTCACCGATATCAATGATCACATCTGGTTTTGCGGCTATTAAAGCTTCCATATTCAGATTGGCATTCTTCCCATAAAATTGTCCGAACTTGGGAAGCCCCCAGTATTTTTCATCAATATACTTCCTGGCACCATCTGAAAAATCTGATGCCAGACCTGCCAGCTTGTCAGGAGCAATCGTGTAAAGGACGATCTGAGCCAGCGGACCAGATGGCGCAATTTTCTGAATTTCTTCCGGCAGTGTTACCTCCCGTCCTGCCGAATCGGTAAACACCCGTGTTTTTTCTCCGGTGCTCTCTGATGTTGGTACCGTGGCAGTCATTTCAGTCTGCACAGCAGTTGTTTCCCTGATTTCTGTCTTTTGACAGCCGTAAATCAGAAATGTAGTACAAAGTGCCGCTGTCAGAACTAAACCCCTTTTATACGTTCTCATAAATCCTCCATTCTGCCTTTGAAGCAATGTTTATTTTTTAGTGATACGAACCGGAGTACCGGCGCGGACCACTGCTTTCCGCTCTTTGTTTTTAACAAGTTCTTCCAGCTTTTCTCTGTCCCGTATCAAAGTTCCGGCAAGCTCGCTGACACCAAAATCAAAAAGCCCTGGTGCCAGGGGAATGCTTGGCCCTACTAAAATTATTTTGGAATTCCGGGCTAAGTAAAGTAATCTCGGCAATGTTTTATTTACCAGTGTAAATCCGGTAATAAATACGTATTCCATGTCCTTAAGGAGAAACTCACATGCAGTATCGGGATAATCATTCTCTCCCGGATCCCGTTCAAGGACAATGCAGGTACCGGTTTCCTTTAAATATTCCTCGGCATAACGGAAATGACCGATCGTTGCAACCTTTTTACCCCTGAAATCTGATTTATGTGCCAAAAATGTATCTTCGCCGGACAGCATGATAATCTTACCTGTATTTTCAAGATGTTTCAATGACTCCTGCTGATTGTAATAAGCATTTATTGCTGCTGCACCAATACTGGCCTCTGTGAAATTCCAGGATTTTATTAAGCCCGCCGCTTCTTTCCAGGACATCTCTCTCACATCTTTCCCAATACTCTTAATGGTACACAAAGGATTGGTGGCAGCTGCTCCCATCCCCCCTCCTGCTGTTACCAGTGTGCAGTAAGTTCCGGTGAGATAACCGCTCACCTTTACATCGTCCGGAATGGGGTCTATGAGACAGTCGTACAATTCCCACATATCTGGTTCTCCTTTCCAGGCATACATATCTTTCTGCCGCTGCCTTCATCCTTATAAATATCAATCGGCACCTGATAAAGGCTCTCAAGAAGCTCTTTTGTCAATACTTTCGAAGGTTCTCCCAACGCTTTCACACTTCCCTCCATCATGACCATAGCCTGATGAGCAAAATAAAAGGCGTGCTCCGGATTATGAGTGGACATTACAACCAGATATCCTTTTTCAGATAAATTCTTTAACTCCCTCATAACTCTGATCTGATTTCCGTAATCCAGACTGGCACAAGGCTCGTCCAGCAATAGAATTCTGGCTTTCTGAGTAATTGCCCTTGCTATCAGTACAAGCTGCTGCTCACCGCCGCTTAGCTGACTGTAAATCCGATTCTTTAACCCTTCAATTCCTATCATTTTCAGTGCCTCCAGGGCTTTTTCTCTCTCCCTTTTTCCAGGAGAACCAAACAGAGACAGAGAGGCTGCGGTTCCCATCATGACCATATCAATCACTGGATAAGCAAATACAAAATTATGATTCTGTGGAATATATGCAATCTTTTTAGCAAGCTCCCGTTCCGAATAGTCGTTCAGACTTATATCATCAATGAGAATTGTCCCTTGAAAGCCCTTTAAAAAACCCAGGATACAACGAAACAAGGTACTCTTACCTGCCCCATTTTTTCCAAGAACACAGATTAACTGTCCCCCTCTTAGTGTAAAAGAGGTTCTTTTTAAGACCGGATGCTTTTGATAGGAAAATTCCAGATCCTTAATCATCAGTTCCATAATGTCCTCCCTCTAAAGCCTGTTCCCTTCCTTTAAAATCAGATACAGGAAAAATGGCGCGCCTACAAACGCGGTCAGAATCCCAATGGGTATCTCACTGGTTGTAATCAGTCTCGCAACGTTATCAACAATCAGAAGAAAGCTTCCTCCCATTAAAAGTGAGGCTGGTAAAAGCCGCCTGTAATCGCTGCCAACCAGCATACGGGCCAGATGAGGGACGACCAGTCCCACCCAGCCGATTAAACCACTTACGGATACGGATGCAGATGTAATGAGGGTGGCTCCAAGTACAACTGCCAGCCTGAGCCGCCCTGTATGAATACCCATACTCCTTGCCTCTTCATCCCCCAGGCTTAATATATTGATTCTCCATCTGAGAAGATAAATAGGGATAATGCCCAATATAATCCATGGAGCCGCAAAGAAAACATCCTTCTGGCGAATGGACGCAAGGCTCCCCATAAGCCAGTATGTAATCACCGGAAGTGTATTGGTTGGATCTGCTACAAGCTTGATGAAGGAAACCGCCGCATTGGCAAGAGAACTTACCATAATACCGGAAAGTACCAGTCCCAACACCTGATTATAAGGAACACGGCTGCTTACAATACACACAATCCCCACAGCAGTTAAACCAAAGATAAATGCGCATAAGGAAACGCCTCCATATCCCAGAGAAAAAAACAATCCGAAAGCCGCGCCAAATCCAGCGCCTGATGATGCTCCCAGGACATCAGGCGAAACCATGGGATTCTTAAAAATGCCCTGATAAGCTGCTCCGGCAAAGGAAAGTCCTGCTCCAATCAGTGCCGCCATCAATACTCTTGGAAGCCGGACATTAAAAATAACCGTTTCAACCTGTGACGGCCAGGTTACTTCAATGGAAAAAACCCGTGACAGCAGGACTTTCGCCAGCGTCGCCGGGTAAACAGGATAACGTCCCAGAAGGAACGAACCAAAAAAGCAAACCACAAATACCCCACCGATTATAAAAAGCCGATTGTTATAACGTTTCTCCCTGTCTTCCACTTTTAAATCCCTTCTCTTAGATATTTTAATATTTTCTCCCTGACTGCCTCCTCATCCTTACGGTGATAGGTCAGCAGCTGATTGTGAGGACTCATTTTAACGGCTTCTTCCAGCTCATCACGCAGATGGGAAGCAGAAAAGTTTCCTCCGTTGCGGGCCATCATCATTGCAAGATTATTCCGGCTCTTAATGACCCCAATGCAGGGCTTTGGACCATTTATGGAGGCGTAAACCGCTTCCATAAACCCAGGAATCAAAAGTTCAACTCCGCCAATCTCATCCATTAAAATCAGCTTATGATCTCCATGGCTGGTAAGAAGTTTTCTGCCTTCCTTTTGAAATACTTCCGGATATGACACCATTCCTTCTATCGTACGTCTAAGGAAGATATTGGTAAGCCCCTCCTCATAACAGACTTTAGGCTCCCACTCCTCTTTTGCAGATGCCAGCCGGAAACCAACGGTATCCCCACTTTCATTCACCAGCCGTTGGGAAAAAAATCCGCCTGTAACAGCCCGATATGGATTCAGGCACTGAAAAAGAAGTGTGGTCTTGCCCTCTCCCGAATCTCCTGTTAAAAAAAGACTTTTTCCCTGTTTCATCACAAGCCCTCCTTAAAATATTTTAAAAACAGTTCTTCTGCCTTCTCTTTTAACTCTTTTTCCAGTGCCATATAGTTTTCCATCAAAGCCAATGCCTTGGGCGTAAGCTGGGAAAATCCACCCTCCGATCCACCTGACTGTGTAATCAAAAGTGGATACCCCAGCTGGTTTTCTGCATTTTTTAACAGTTTAAAACCCTTGCTGTAAGACATATTCATCTGGCGGCATGCGGTCTGCATTGACCCTGCATGCTCAATCAGCCTGAGAAACTGTGCCATGTCGGGACCAAAAAATGCTTCATCTAATTCAAAAGACAGACTGACTGCGGGATGGACTACAGTCTGTCCTACAGCTGGATATCTGACAGCATCGTGATGTGTTTCAACTGCTTCGATGATTCCTTTATCGTCCACCGGGATTTCCTGCATCAGCCTATCTACTTTTTCCTGTCTCAGAGCCCCTCCCAGTCCTCTTTCCCCCCGGTATGAGAGTAGGACCGGAATCAGTTCTTTATGAATCATAACGGGATGCCCCCTTCTTCCATCATATACGGGACAGGAGGCTTTCCCATTGCATTTCATAATCGTTTTAATTGTTTCAGGAAGAAGCAATGGGAATTTGGGTGGAAGAATTAAAATTCTGTCACACAGATCTTCTATGTAGCGAAGACCCATTCCAACGCTGTCAAACATCTGGGAGTTTTCGTACTCCTCATTTCTTAAGCATATCACCCGTAATTTGGAAATGTGCTTTTCTACTTCCTTTGCATCCTGGCCGGTAATCACCACAATGGGATCAACACCGCACCGCTTTAATGTCACTATGATCTTTCTGATCACTGTAGTATGACCAATTGGCAGCAACGGACTAAATCCATTGGCAGAATGATGATTGCCTGCTGCGGTAATAACAGCACCTGTCTTCAAACCAATTCCCCCTACCGTTATATTTTTAAAAACAATACGCTATCCTGATTATAATTGATTGGAAAATATTTGTAAACCCGAAAAAGACGAAAAAAACCCGGAACGAACTTTAATTCGTTCCGGGATTCTATTAATCTCCCACCATGTTTCGTATCTTCACAGGAGTACGGTAATTCCATGTGGAAATCTTTATTCCGCTTCTCCTGCTGGCAGCATGAACAATCTGTCCGTTACCGATATACATGGCAACATGATTGATCGTTCCGCCGCTGCTGGCATAAAAGAGCAAATCGCCAGGCTTCATCTCTCCTGATTTCACCGCTTTTCCCATACCTGCCTGGGATCCGGAATAATGAGGAAGACCTACGCCGAATTTTGAATAGATGGACATGGTAAATCCAGAGCAGTCCGCTCCTTTGGTCAGGCTTGTTCCTCCCCATACATAGGGATTACCTAAAAACTGAAGGGCATAATTAACGATCTGGGTTCTTAAGGAAGACTGGGCATTGGCTTTCTCTTCCAGAGGCGAGAATTTGATCGCTTCCGGCAGCGCGTATCGTACATCAACGTAATCGGTAGATACAAAAGCACTGCTGTTTTCTTCCAGCTCAATTTCAATCCAGCCATCGATCTGCTTTAATACAGGATATTTCTCGTTGTTGGATATCTGTGTCCAGATCTTGGCATCGGTAGATGGTTCAGTTCTGGCATTGAGCATGTCAGTATTCACCACTGCCATCAGTTCAGCCACCTGCATGGCCTCATCCTTTGCTGCCTGACCGGTGAGAATAAAATCTGACTTCACATAACCGGTTACTTTTCCGGACTGGATCTTATACCAGCCATCATTGGTCGTCTCCAGAATATTGCCGGCTGCCTTACTTGGCATCTTGGCAATAATCTTTCCGTTCTCACTTGGTTCTTCCCTGACGTTTAAGTAATTATCCACATCGGAGATACCAATATTTTTATAAAAGTTAAAGACCATGGCCTTTAAATCCAGCTTTCTGGCTTCATTCATGGAGTATTCCAGTTTTACGTAGTCGGAAGACAGATATCCCGTAGGAATCTGCACCCAGCCATCGGTCTGACCCACTACTTCATATCGTTCATCGGTCAGAGCCTGTCCTACCACATCTGAGTCCTTAGACGGATCTTTTCTGATATTTAAATTGTCAGTCTGCACCACCGCTCTTAACTTCACCAGATCCTGCGCCTTCTTCTTAGCTTCATCTCCGGTAATTACAAACTCGGAAGTAATATAACCTTCAATTCCGCCGGAGGAAATCCGGTACCAGCCCTGTTTGTTATCCTCTAAAATATCACAGGCACTGTCTCCCTGCAGTTTTCCAATTACATCTGCGTCTGTCCCCGGCTCTTTTCGGACATTTAAATATCCGCTTACCTGGACGATACCCAGATTCTTATAAGAATTAATGACATCTTCCTTCTCTTTTGCTTCCTGAGCGCTTTGTTGTGATTCCTTTTCCGCCGTATCATCAGCAGCCTTTGTTTCAGCTGCAAGTGCTTCCGAACCTGTGGCTGCTGCGGGTTTTGCACTTTTTTGCCTGTTTGCAGTTATTCCTGCTGCACCTGCAACAGACACCAGAAGAATTGCAGAACCTGCGAGTATTAAAATCTTTTTATAATCATTCTTATTACGGTTTTTTTTGGCTTTATCCAAACGGATTATGTAGTCTTTTTTCTCGTTGTTATTTTCCATTCTGTATTCTCTCTCCATCCTCATATATTCGTCGTTTTACCGATTCAGATTATGAGCTTATCTGCTACAGTATATCACAATTTATTACATTTTGCGACAACAGAGTTTCAAAAATTTATTAAGATTGTGTTACGAACCAATTAAAAAACAGGACCAGAGGATTTCTTTCCTCCTAAGTCCTGTTATTCATTTTATTTTGCCAGAATCATACGGTCATTGGAGAATTCCTCTCCGCTGGCTTCTTCAAATTTTTTCAGCAGATCTTCCACTTCCAGTTTTTTCTTTTCCTCTCCGGAAACGTCATAGATGATACGGCCTTCATGCATCATAATCAGCCGGTTGCCAATGGAAATGGCATCCTTCATATTATGTGTAATCATGAGTGTAGTAAGATTCTGTTCCTTCACAATCTCCTGGGTAATATCCAGAACTTTTCTTGCTGTCTTGGGATCCAGTGCAGCGGTATGCTCGTCTAACAGCAGCAACTTTGGTTTTTGGAGAGTCGCCATCAAAAGTGTAAGCGCCTGTCTCTGGCCTCCGGATAGAAGTCCCACTTTATTGGTCATGCGGTCCTGAAGTCCAAGCCCAAGCTTTTGAATCGCTTCATAATAAAATGCCTTTTCTTCAGATTTAATTCCCCATGATAAGCCTCTTGTCTTTCCTCTTCTGTAAGCAAGCGCCATATTCTCCTGAATCTCCATTCCGGCAGCTGTTCCCATCATAGGGTCCTGGAAGACTCTGCCGATATACTGTGCTCTTTTATATTCCGGATATCTGGAAATATTAATTCCGTCAATTTCTATCTTTCCGGAGTCAATGGGATAGACACCGGCAACCATGTTTAACATGGTAGACTTTCCAGCTCCGTTACCGCCGATGACAGTGACAAAATCCCCCTCATTCAGATGTAGGTTAATGCCATTCAGCGCTTTTTTTTCGTTAATTGTATTCTTATTAAAGGTCTTTCTTACATTCTTAATATCAAGCATGATTATTCTCCTCCTTCTGTGTAAGATTTCTTCAAACGAAGCTTTCTTACCACAACAGGCACGCAAAGAGCCACTGCGACAATCGCTGCTGACAACAGTTTCATATCATTGGCATTCATACCCATTCTTAATACTACAGCACGGATTACAAAATAAATTACAGAGCCTACCACTGCAGAAGTCAGCTTGCTTCCAAAGGAACGAAGCCTTCCCATCAGTACTTCACCGATAACAATGGCAGCAAGACCAATAACAATGGCTCCGGTACCCATACCGATATCTGCATATTTCTGACTCTGGCAGACCAGTCCGCCTGAAATACCCACCAGTCCATTGCTGATAACAAGAGCCAGAAGCTTAGTCCAGTTGGTATTAACGCCCTGGGCACGGATCATGGATTCGTTGTTTCCGGTGGCACGCATGGCACTGCCGATTTCCGTTCCAAAAAACCAGTAAAGAAGCCCAATCATGATCACTGCGATTCCAATGCCGATCACAAGAGAAGCGATCTGTTTATTCAGTCCGGTAAAATCAATAAATCTGGACATAATTGTATCTGTTTTTAAAAGGGGAACATTACTCTTCCCTCCCATGATCCGAAGGTTAATGGACCATAATCCGATCTGGGTCAGTATTCCAGCCAAAATAGCGGGAATTTCAAAGATTGTATGTAACAATCCCGTAACTGCACCAGCCATCATTCCTGCAATCGCCGCCACTGCAAGGGCAACCCAGGGATCTACATGAAAGTTAAGTATCATTACGGCGCAGACACAGCCGCCTAATGCAAAGCTTCCATCTACAGTTAAATCTGCAATATCAAGCAACTTATAAGTAATATAAACTCCTAATACCATAATCCCCCATAAAACTCCCTGAACTACCGCGTCCTGAAGGGATACCAGTAAACCACTCATCTATGATTCCTCCGTATATTTTCTTTTCACAGGCATAAATGCCTTACATAAAAAATGTCTGATTCATCTTTTATGTAAAGCATCTATGGATTACAGGCGGTCGTTTTCCAGACCGCCTGCGCAATTCTTCCATCTATTATTCTTCTTATTTAAGACCGGATAAATCAATTCCCAGAGTCTTTGCTGTTTCTTCATTTACAGACAGTTTACACTTCTCAAGCGGAAGGTATTCAATCGGCATTTTAGCAACATCTGCACCCTCGGTTAAGATTTTCACTGCCTGCTTGCCAGTTAAATAACCAAGCTCATAGTAATCAATACCATAAGTAGCAAGTCCGCCTGCTTTTACCATTCCTTCTTCTCCGCAGATTGTAGGAATTTTATTTTCATTGGCAATCATCGCTACCGTAGTCATACCAGCTGCAATGGTGTTATCTGTGGGTGCATAAATGGCATCTACTTTTCCAACCATGGAAGTAACAACGGTCTGAATCTCATTGGAACTTGAAACGGTATAATCCACCGCGGTCATTCCAGCCGCTTCAATTGCTTCTTTTGCCATCTTTGCCTGGATCTCAGAATTGGATTCTGCAGTACAGTAAAGGACACCGACTGTCTTGGCATCTGGAAGAATCTTCTTTAATAGTGAGATCTGTTCTTTTACAGGAGTCAGATCTGAGGTACCGGTAATATTGCCTCCTGGAACTTCATTGCTTTCAACCAAGTCAGAAGCAGCCGGGTCGGTTACAGCGGTTATAAGAACCGGGATCTCACTGGTTGCGCCTGCTACAGCCTGAGCTGCCGGAGTTGCTATGGCAAGAATTAAATCATCTCCATCATTTACCAGCTTGCTTGCAATGGTCTGGCAGGTTGGCTGGTCACCGGAAGCATTCTGCTGATCAACGGTATAGTTTAATCCAGCGTCATCAAGGGCCTTAATAAATCCTTTATTAGAAGCATCAAGAGCTGTATGCTGAACCAGCTGAAGAACTCCGATCTTATACTGTTTTCCATCTGCTGTTTTTGCCGCTGCAGTGGTCGTTGCCTCGCTTGCTTTTTCAGAGCTCTGTGCTGCGGTTGTGCCAGCCGTTGTCTCCGTTTTTTCCGGCGCCTTACCGGAGCATGCAGCAAGGGATAACATCATAACACTTGCAAGAGCCAGGGATAATGCTTTCGCTTTCTTTTTCATAATTTCTCTCCTCTTCCTTCTAAAACTTGTCCTGTTAAGAACTTAATTTGTATCATACTACAAAAAATAACCTCCGTCAATTTTATTACTTTAAATTTATGTGTTTTTAAAGTGTTAAAGTGCATTTTCGTCATTTTAAACTTATTTTTACCAATATAAGCAGCATTTATTATACAAAAAACCGAAGAACATTGGTCCTTCGGTTTTTTTATCTTTTAACTGGCAAGAAATCCCTTACCAATAATTTCACTTGAATTAGAAATCAGCACAAATGCTGACGGTTCCACATTTCGAATATAATTCCTCAGCTTCAGTGCCTGAGATCGCTTCATCGTAGTAAGAATCACCGTCTTTTTATGATGACTGAAAGCCCCCTGGGCTTCATATACCGTAGCGCTTCGATTGAGGCCATGAATAATATAATCACAAATGGGAGCTGGATCATCACAGATGATGCTGAAGCATTTGCAAAGATTCATATTCTCAATGACATCGTCAATTACCAGTGATTTTGCCATCAGACCAAGGGAAGAAAACAGTCCTGTTTCCGGTCCAAAAACAAAATAAGCCATAATCACTCCGGTTACATCCACTAATAACAACACTGTCCCGATGTTAAAGCTGGTATATCGTTTTAATATCATGGCAATAATATCGGTTCCTCCGCTGGATGCTCCGATATTAAACAGGATCGCCGTTCCAACACTTGGCAAAAGTATGGCAAAAATCAATTCCAGCAGCGGTTCTTTTGTCAGTGGTCCGGAAATCGGGCAAACCTTTTCCAGAATATATAAGAAAACCGACATCAGGACACTGGCATAAACAGTCTTAACACCAAAACTTCTTCCTAAAAACAGAAATCCAAGTACAAGCAGTACCATGTTCACAATCGTCGTGAACTGACTTGCTGACCAATGGGTTAATGCGCTGATCACAGTCGCAAGCCCGGTCACACCTCCGAAAGCAAAATTATTGGGAAATTTAAAAAAGTAAATCCCCACCACCATAATCCAGATACTGAACGTAATCAGTCCATACTCCGTAAGCGTTCTCAGTGTTTTATTTTCTATCTGCTTCATGACTGTTAATATGTCCCCCTCCGGCTCATCAGTCCGGTTCCGTATTCAGTGAACGGAGATTTTCCATCCGTTCCCACTAGAATATAACTCAAAGGGAAGATAATTACAAACATGATTCTCTCTGATAGTCTCACAGTCTTTCTATTGTGACACTGGTTCAAACCCTATACTGGTAAGAAAACGCTTAAATCCGGCTCTTCCTGCCTCATCGTATTTAAACACGCCTGCATCTTCAAGCACCCGCTCAAACACAAGACCAACCTCTTTTTCTAATATCTCATCCAGATTGTCCTTGGTAAAAGACTGGTACCCTGCACGGAATGAATCGACCCAGTCAGCATGTTTTTCAATCAATTCATTGCTTCTTATGTCTTTGCCTTCAAGCAGATATTCTGATATGAGATTTAACTCAGCCTTCAATCTTGACGGAAGCACCGCAAGTCCCATTACTTCAATTAAACCGATGTTTTCTTTCTTAATGTGGTGCAGTTCTTCATGAGGATGATAAACACCGTAAGGAAATTCTTCCGTTGTAATATTATTCCTCAGTACCAGATCAAGTTCATATTCATCTCCACGTTTTCTTGCAATAGGAGTAATGGTGTTATGAGGCTGTCCTTCGGTGCTTGCAAATACAAACAACGATTCATCGGTATAGGCTCTCCATGCTTCCAGCACTTTTGTTCCAAGTTCTATTAAATCCTCCGGGTTCCTGCTTCTTGTACGTAAAACAGTCATAGGCCATTTCACAATGCCGGCTGTCACATGATCAAACCCCTTGATACAAAACAGTTCTTCCTCCCTGGCTTTCGCCATTGCAAAATCATAATTGCCGCCCTGGAAATGGTCGTGGGATAAAATGGATCCTCCTACAATGGGAAGATCTGCATTGGACCCCAGAAAATAATGAGGAAACTGCTTTACAAAATCAAATAATTTTACGAAGGTATCTCTTTCGATCTTCATTGGTGTATGTTTTCCATTGAAAACAATACAGTGTTCATTATAGTAAACGTATGGAGAATACTGAAATCCCCACTGACTGTGATTGATTTTTAAACGAATGATTCTGTGATTGTTTCTGGCGGGATGATCTGTTCTCCCTGCATACCCCTCGTTTTCCATGCAAAGCTGGCATTTGGGATAACCGCTTTGTTTTGCAAGCTTCGCAGCCGCGATTGCTTTGGGATCTTTTTCCGGCTTTGATAAATTGATGGTGATATCCAAATCTCCATATTTGGAAGCAGTCACCCATCTCATATCCTTCTTAATCCGATACCGCCTGATATAATCCGAATCCTGGCTCAGCTTATAATAATATTCAGTAGCAGCCTGAGGTGACTGATGATTGTATAATCCCCAGAATCTGGTTTCCACTTCACTTGGTCTTGGCATCAGACAGTTCATCAGCTTGGTGTCAAACAAATCCCTGTATGTAATGCTGTTTTCAGGAATGATACCAGTTTCAAAGGCATAGTCCAGCAATTCGGCTAACACCTCCTCCAAATCTATATCCCCCGGTTCATCCTGGGGTTCTTCATACTCGTCCATCCACAATACGTCGAGAATCTGATTTACTGCATAATAACGGTCATTCTCACTGATCAGCCCTGTATCCAGCCCATAAGTTACCAGTTTCTTAATTGCCTTATCAATCATTCTGCTATTCCTCCTGGATTTCATTCCATCTTTTGTCTCTCCCATTATACCTTTGACAAAGCCTTAACACAATATAATATCTTTCTGATTTAATACAATTTTTTTATAACAATTCTAATTCTGCTGATAATCATCGACCCCAGTATGCCAATGACAAGCCCTGCTGCCGTACCTGCTATTAACAGCATTGGGAGATAAAAGAATACTCCCGCCTGCTTTACCACAAATGCCGCAACTGTAATCTGTCC
This sequence comes from Hungatella sp., assembly GCA_009712635.1. Classification (GTDB taxonomy): domain Bacteria; phylum Bacillota; class Clostridia; order Lachnospirales; family Lachnospiraceae; genus Lacrimispora. The sequence continues at coordinate 504,248 of WASS01000020.1, forward strand.
GATATTATGACCGATTCCGCCAAGGATACTGATTCCCGAAGTTCCAAACCATTTCTTTTTTTTACAAAGGATCATAATGACAATGCTCAGCCCCCAGCCAGCCAGGCTGTAGAGCATGGCAAATAAGTTACCAAACGTAAATCCTGTCAACACGATTCTAAGAAGAGAAACGACTATGGTTCCTGTGGTTCCCACCGTATAAAGACCCACAACAGTCACCAGATTTGCCAGCCCCAGTTTTACTCCCGGAATGCCCAGGGAAATAGGAATGAGACTTTCAACAAAACTGAGAACAAAGGCAAGGGCAATCAGCATTCCGTAAAGTGCGGCCATGTGTGCCGATTTCTTTCTATTCATTTTAAATCTCCTTTTTTTAACCTGCAGATTTTATCTTATCACACTTGCCCACCTGTGTAAAAAGAAAAATCCCGGAAAAGGGCTTTTCCTGCCGGTTTCCGGGATTATACATTCTACTGTTTTGACGCCTGGGTTAAGCAGTCCTTCACTCCGTTCACAAATCCCATTAAATTGATGCTGACAGATGATACGGAATCGGTATAACCTTTTTCATTCACCAATCCGTCCAGCGACTGGTGATCTAAAACATAACCCACCACTGCTTCTGCCTGTTCATGCCATTTGGGACCTTTCTCGGTCATTACATACTTTCCATCCATGGAAAGCTGGCTCTTTTTCGATCCATCTTCCTTTATGCAGTCCCAGGTAAGAGCTGTAATTGCATTTCCCTTAACAGTCATACTAACCTGATCTTTGAATCCGTTTTCATCAAACTTGGGTGATTCATAAGTATAGGTTCCTTCTTTTAACGATGATGCCTGACTCTCACCTTCACCGGCTGCCTGAGATAAACAGTCTTTTACTCCGTTTACAAATCCCATTAAGTTGATGCTGACAGATGATACGGAATCGGTATAGCCTTTTTCATTCAC
>WASS01000020.1:505207-1392794 GCA_009712635.1 Hungatella sp.
CCATTAAGTTGATGCTGACAGATGATACGGAATCGGTATAGCCTTTTTCATTCACCAATCCGTCCAGGGACTGGTGGTCTAAAACATAACCTACCACTGCTTCTGCCTGCTCATGCCACTTGGGGCCTTTCTCGGTCATTACATACTTTCCATCCATGGAAAGCTGGCTCTTTTTAGTTCCGTCTTCCTTTATACAGTCCCAGGTAAGGGCTGTAATTGCATTCCCCTTAACGGTCATACTCACCTGGTCTTTGAATCCGTTCTCATCAAATTCCGGTGATTCATAAGTATAGGTTCCATCCTTTAAAGAAGATGAAGTCTCAGAAGCCTCTTTTGTTGTCTCCGGCACATCTTCCGGCTTTTCTCCTCTTGCCTTGGCAAGAGCCTGATCCACCGCTTCCTTTATGGCATTGCTGCTAAGTGTTGCCCCGGATACTGCATCCACCTCTGTGGACTGTTTTCCAAGTATGGAATCTGTTAACCCCGGCAATACCATATTAAGCAGAGTTTCCTTCTCTCCATTTACAACAATAGAGTCAATGGTCTTTCCTGATACTGTTACATCTGCGGTGACGATCCCGCCGTAGCCTCTCGCAGTACCTGTATAGGTACCCGGAACATAGATTTCGGGTCTAACACTGTTGTCAATCGCCTTATAAAGTGGATCTGTTCCAAAAACAGTAGCGCCAGCCAGTAAAATCATGGCTCCTAACCCAATATATCCGTTTCGTTTAGCATTTGCGTTACTTTTATTCATATCTCCTCCTGTTTTATAAAGTTTGACTTTATTTTAACACACTCTTAACGGTTACGGCAACGACTTTATGAAATTTTAATTATATTTGGAAGGAATGGGAAATTTATGTTATAATAAAACAGGGCTTGTTATTAAGCCCTTCTGTTTATGAATTATAGAAAATAAGTAAGAGGATCTGTTAGAATGGAAATCAAAAAGCATAAGAAAGAAGTTATATTAATTGTTATTATTATAGCAATATCCTGTATTCTCCTCATTGTGAACAAGATCATTTTTTCAAAGCCTGCCAGATATCTTGAGATCACCGTAGATGGGAACGTTGTAGAAAAGCTGGATCTAAACCATGATACAGAGATTTTAGTAAACGGATATCTCAGCGGAACCAACCACATTGTAATTCAAGGCGGAAAGGTACACGTCTCCGATGCAACCTGCCCCGACAAAATCTGTATCCATCAGGGCACAATTGAACAGACAGGGGAAAGCATTGTCTGCCTGCCCAATCGTATGATTGCCCAGATTATAGGTAATTAAACAACTAATCCGTTCTTTTATCTCCGAAAAAGAATAGTGCCACCGTTCCAGGACCTGTGTGGGAACCGATTACGCAGCCAATGCTGTTAATAATCACGTTTCCTGACAGCATGGGGAAGCGGCTCTCAACGAGTGCTGCCACCTCTTTTGCATCGGCCTCACAGGCAGAGTGGGCAATCACACATTTTCTGTTATAGCGGGAGCCATTTTGGGCATGGAGTTCCATCATTTTTACCATTTCCTGAATGGCTCTTTTTTTTGTCCTTATTTTCTGCCTTGGAATTAAATGTCCGGTATCATCTATATTCATGAGAGGGCAGATATTTAAAACAGTTCCAAGCATGGCAGAGGTGGCAGATATTCTTCCTCCCCGCTTAAAGCTGGTAAGATCCGTGGAGAAAAACCAATGGTGTACAGAAAGCCGGTTATTCATAACCCATTCTGCAGCCGCTTCTAATGTCGCTCCATTATCCCGCAGATCCGCTGCTGCATCGGTTAAAAGTCCATAACCAGAGGAGGCCCCAAGTGTATCCAGTATGATAATGGTCTTTCCCGGATATTTCTGGCGCATCTCATTTGCTGCCGCACAGGCGGAATTATAAGTACCGGAAATCCCGGAAGACAGAGTCAGATGCAGAATATCGTTTCCTTCTTTTAAGATCGGTTCAAAGAAATTGCAGTATTCATCAACATTTACCTGAGAGGTATAAGGTGCTGCACCTTTGGCAATCCGCTCATAAAATTTTTCAAATGGGATGCTCTCCCCTAAATCATCCGGATAAGTTACCTCATCTATTGTGTAATGAAAACAGACATATGGAATCTTGCGGCTTTCAAAAAATTCCTTTTTCATGTCTGCCGTAGAACAACAGGTTAAAACAAAATTTCCCATACCCGTACACCTCCTGCCTGAAACGGCTTTTTTATAGTGTTTTTCCCTGGACCGGAATTTTAACCATAAATTCCGTTCCAACATCAATCGTTGATTCCACTGTAATGGTGCCATGATAAAAGTTTACAATATGCTTTACAATGGAAAGACCAAGACCAGTTCCGCCCTGTTTTTTACTTCTCCCCTTATCAACCCGGTAGAACCGTTCAAATATACGCCCTAACGATTCTTTTGGAATCCCCATCCCATTATCTTTTACCCGGATAATTATATTGCGGTCTTCCTCACGAACTGTGATCCATACCTCTCCTCCTGGTTTATTATATTTTACCGCATTGCTGACCAGATTGCCAATTAATTCCTTCATCTGCTGGCCGTTGGCATAGATACAGACCGGCTTACAGTCCATATGAAGAAGAACTTCGTGGGAAGCTGCAAGGGGTTCCAGGGATTCGATGATATCCTCTACCAGTATGGAAAGGCGCACATCGCTTTTTAAAACCTCTGCCTCTTTTGTCTCGAGACGGGATATCATAAGAATATCATTAATCAGGTTATTCATATTTCCCGCTTCTTTTTTAATGCGTTTTATAAAATCCGCCTTTTGTGCTTCATCCTGTATAATCCCGCTTTCCAAAAGTTCCGCATAGCCCTGTACCGAGGTAATTGGGGTTTTTAACTCGTGAGAAGCATTGCTGAAAAATTCCTGGCGGATCTGCTTTTCCCGTTCTATCTGAGTCAGATAATCTTTTACATTCTTTGACATCCTGGTGGTGGTTTCTGCAATGATATTAATTTCCGGATACTGATATCGCTCAAAAGAAAGGTCTGTATAATCACCGTTTACCTTTAACATTTCCTGGGATATTTCTTTAAGAGGCCGGGTGATTGACTCAGCGAAACTATCTGCTGAAAAAGCCGAATACATGATTGCAGCAAGAAAACTAAGCCATACCGCCGGGAGAAGAAGTATTAAATTTTCTTTCATACCGGTATAGGGAATTGCCATTCGCAGAATGTAATCGGATTTGGAAGAACGGATGGCTACATAAAGCATACTTTCCTTAAGTGTCTTTGAATAGCGCCTGGCAGTCCCCACTCCTTCTGCAAGCGCCTCCTTCACCTCTTCCCTGTCTCCGTGATTATCCAAAGAAGCGACCGGTACTTCTCCAGTATCGGCCGCTACGGTTCCATCAAGGCTAATGACGGTGAAACGGCTACGGTTTTCACTTAATGTTGGCTTTAGGTCTCCGATTTCCTTTTCTAAATCCCCGTTGTAATCAAGAACCTCATCCATAGCCTTTAATGTATATTTCATGTCTTTTCTGGAATTTTTAAGCAAAGCACTGCTGGAGGCAATATAAAAGATAGAACTGCTTAATACCAGTACTACAAGAATAATCTGAATAAATTTTAAAAAGATCGCCTGTTTCATAGTGCCTCCCTCTGCCATTTTAAACCGCCTGCTTTTTTCCATCATTCTTCGGTTTTAATAAAGCGGTATCCCACCCCTCGAACCGTCTTAATGCAGGAACCGCCGTTTTCTCCCAGCTTCTGCCGCAGCGTACGGATGTGCATGTCAAGAGTCCGGGTTTCTCCATCATAATCATATCCCCAGATGTGATTCAGCAGTTCGTCTCTGGTTACTACTTTATTGTGATTTTCCATGAGATATTGCAGCAATTCAAACTCTTTTAATGTGAGTTCAACCTTTACTCCGTCACAATAAACTTCTCTGGTCTTCTTGTTTAAGTTCAGACAATACTGTTCCAGTTCATCCTCAGATCCCTGATTTTTTGTACTCCGGCGCAAAAGACTGCGGATCCGAGCTGCAAGTTCCATAACACCAAAAGGCTTTGTCATATAGTCATCTGCACCGCCATCCAGACCGGCCACTTTATCAAACTCCCGGTCTTTGGCAGTCAGGACAAGAATGGGAATGTCTTTTAATGAATCATTTTTCCGGATTTTGCGTATCGCCGACAATCCGTCCATACCGGGAAGCATAAGATCAAAGACAGCCAGTGCGGGTTTGTCCGTTTCCATACACTTTAAGGCTTCCTCTGCCAGTTCATGTGCAGACACCTCATATCCAAAACCCTCCAGGGCAATTTTAATTAAGTCCCTGATATTGTCATCATCCTCTACTACATAGATTCGTTCCATACATTCTCCTTTCTGTCTGAAAAAGTTTAAGTATGTTTCTTATATTTCTTCCTTTACGTAACCTGCAATGTTATGTGCATGGTCAGAAATTCTCTCCAGGTTACTTAATGCATCCAAAAAGATAACTCCATTTTCCGGTTTACAGGTCTGGGCAGATAAACGTTCAATATGACGTTCTCTTAATTCTTCCTCCAGGCTGTCTACATTTTCCTCACTATGAACGACCGCACGTACTTCTGACATATCAGAGGTCTCTCTTGCTTTCACAGCATGTTCCAAAGAAGAGCGGACAGCGTTCAGCATTTCTCTCATTTCGCTTTCTGCTTCCTTGGAAAAGATAATCTTACGGTTGGCTTTTTCCGCTGCAAGCTCTGATAAGTTTTCACAGTGATCGCTGACCCGTTCAAAGTCACTGACTGTATAGAAGAGGTTTTTAACCAGCATATGCTGTTCTTCATTTAAGGATTGATTATTGATTTTTATTAAATAGTCTGTCAGCAGTTTCTCATAATGATCAATCTTTTGTTCCAGCTTCTCCACCTGTTTTATTTCGGATACGTCACTGCTCAGCAGCGCGTCTGCTGCCACATCAAAATTTTCAAGTGCAGCATATCCCATATTCACCACCTGATGATTTACATTTTCAATGGCAAAAGAAGGCGTTTCCAAAATTCTCTCATCTAAATGACGTTTCATTTCGCTTTCAGGATCAGGCTCTTCTTCTTTTTCTTTACTCCGCACAAAAATTCCGGAAGCTTTCACAAGAAGACCGGCAAAAGGAAATAAGATAATCGTATTCGTTACGTTAAATACCGTATGGAATATGGATATCTCTACGCTGGTAATGGAAGAGGATGCAAGTACCGGATTCAGTTTAAATAGAATAAACATGATAATTCCGAAAATAAATGCACCGACTACATTAAAGAGAAGATGTATCACAGCAGCACGTTTGGCGGTCCGGTTTGCTCCCAGACTGGAAAGCAATGCAGTTACGCAGGTACCGATATTCTGCCCCAATGTGATAAAAATAGCAGATTGCCAGTTAACAATTCCATTGAGTGCAAGTGTCTGTAAAATACCGACTGAAGCAGAAGAACTTTGTATAATGCCGGTTACCACAAGTCCCGCCAGAATTCCAAGGAGGGGATTTCTGCCAAGTACAGAAAATGCCTGTCCGAATATGGGAGCATCTTTGTAAGGGGTAATGGATACAGACATAAAAGTAAGACCAATAAACAAGACACCAAAACCAACTAAAATCTGACCGATTTGTTTTTTCTTTTCAGTCTTTGCAAATAAGTTAAAAAGAGCGCCAACGCCCACCAGTGCAGGAGCAAAAAATTCCGGCTTTAACATTTCTCCCCATTCACTCATGGAGACGATCCAGCTGGTAACAGTTGTACCAATGTTTGCACCCATAATGATGCCCACTGCCTGCTGAAGATTAATGATACCAGCGTTGACAAATCCAACCACCATTACAGTCGTGGCGGAACTGCTCTGAATGATAGCGGTAATTCCCGTTCCAAGCAAAACACCCATCAGCCGGTTGCTTGTTAATGCTCCAAGCAATTGCTGCATCTTATGTCCTGCAGATTTCTGTAGTCCATCAGCCATGGCATCCATTCCGTAAAGGAACATCCCCAGCCCCCCGATAAACTGAAACAGCATTTGTACATCCGTAATTGACATATCATCCTCCTGTATTTCATGACAAGTCATGTTATGTAAGCATCATATCAAATCTATGTAAAGTATTATGCATGCAATTGTAAAATTTATGTAAAATTTTGTCTTACTGTAAAATTTCCTTATACACACGAAGTACATTGCCGTAAAAAACAGCCTCAATTTCAGAATCGGAGAAGCCTTCTTTTTTCATGCATGCTTCTAAAAGCGGCAGATCTTCCGGAGATTTCATCTCCAGTTCTCCTCCGATGCCATCAAAATCCGATCCCAGGCCAATGCAGCCAATTCCTCCGATCTTCTTTAAATGCTTTATGTGTGAGACCATATCCTGAATGCGGCTGAGGGACTTCTCTCCTTTCTTCCAGTCATGAAGAAAATCCCCGCAAAAATTAATTCCTGTAACTCCGCCCCGCTCTGCAAGCATTTTTATCATCTCATCGGTTAAATTTCTCGGATTGGATGCTATGGTTCTTGCATTGGAGTGACTTGCCACAAAAGGTTTTTTCGTGTGATGGAACACATCATAAATACCTGCATCGGATAAATGGGAAACATCAATGATCATCCCCAGCCGCTCCATCTCCTCCACAAAAACAATACCTGTTTCGGTAAGCCCGTGCTCGGTTTCCGGTTCAAAAAATGCTTCCTCTTTCTCAATGCGGATTCGGTTTGGATATGCCAGTTCATTGATGTGATTCCAGGTAAGCGTCATCATACGGACTCCCAGGCGGTAAAAATTACGTAAAAATGCCGTTTCCCCCTGACAGACACCGCCCTCCTCAATGGTAAGCATGGCAGACATCCGGCCTTCCTTCCGGTTTTTCTCAATATCTTCATATGTTCTGACAATTCCAATTAAATCCCCATACAGTTCCAGTTCGGTATAAAATAAGTCCAGCAGCTTCATACAGTATTCAAACGGTCTTTCGTGCTTTGTCAGTTCTGTAAACAGGGCAAAATTCTGCAGACAGTAATTTCCTTTTTTCATTCTCTCCAGATCAATATGGCAATCATTTTTTAATATAGAACCTTCTTTTCCTGCCTGCCTTCTGTAATAAAGCTCCGATATGGTATCACAATGCATATCTGCAACATTCATTTTCATTATCCTTTCCTATCACAAAGATTCTCTTACGCCCGAAAAGGAGTAGCCGTAAAAGAGCTACTCCTTTGGTACCTATGCAAATAGTATCACTCCTATGACACATTTGCAAGAAATTATTCCTTTGTTATTCACTTCGAAGTGCATCAATGGGGCTTAAGTTGGCAGCACGGCTGGCTGGCATGTATCCAAACAAAAGTCCGATTCCCACCGATACGCTAAAGGACACAATCACAGCGCTGGGTGTAGGTGTTGCATTGATTCCAATGGCAGCTCCAACCAGGGTGGTTGCTACTGAGCCTACTACAATCCCAACCACTCCTCCAAGAGAACTGGTGACAGCCGCTTCAATTACAAACTGCTGCATGATGTGTTTCTTTTTTGCTCCCAGAGCCTTCCTGATTCCGATTTCCCTGGTTCGTTCCGATACCGACACCAGCATAATATTCATGACTCCCACACCTGCCACCAGAAGGGAAATGCTGGCAATGCCGCCAAGGACCATGGACATCATGGCAATCATGGAATCTAAAGATTCCAGCATCTCACTCATGGCAGTAACGCGGAACAGAGTGTCATCTTTATATATTCCCATTAAAAATGTTTCCAGAGACTCTTTGGCTTTTGCCGTGTAGTCTGTATCTGATGTTGCAAACACGTAGTTGCTGATTTTTGCCGTATTGTTCATTTTTGCAGCGCTGCTGTATGGAAGATACAAAATATCATCCGTTCCGCCCGCTTCCAGCTCATCGTCATCCTGTCTGGATATGACTCCCACAATCCGGTAAGCGCTGCCATTCATTTTAATAGTTTTATCAATGGCATTATCCACGCTTCCATATAATTTCCAGGCTACGTAATATCCTGCCACACACACCTTCTGTCTGGAAGCAATATCAGAATAGGAAATAAAACGTCCTGCTTCAAGAGTCTGATCCTTCATGCCTAAATAATCTTCACTGACTCCTGTTACTGTGGTATCTTCCAGAGATTCTGTTCCATATTTTAACTTGGCACTTACCGATACGCTTGGTGTCATATGGGAAAATAAATCCCTGTTGTCGTTATAAAACTGATACATTTCATCTACATCTGCATATCTGGTTGTTAAGTTGGTTAAGCGAACCGTCATCTGGTTGGTACCCATGCTGGTAAAGCTGTCCTTCATATAAGACATCTGACCGTTTACAATACTGACCAGAATAATCACCGATGCCACACCTATAATAATACCCAGCATGGTGAGAAAAGAACGCATCTTATTCCCCCAGATACTTTTCAGAGCCATTTTAAAGGATTGCAGAATATTCATTTACGTCTCCATCGAAATTAATCTTACCATCGTGTACCCTTATCACCCGCCGTGCTTCTAAAGCAATGCTGCTGTCATGAGTAATCATTACAATGGTATTGCCCTCATCATTTAGTTCCTTTAAGAAATCCAGTACATCCCGGCTGGTTTTGGAATCCAGGGCACCCGTTGGTTCATCTGCCAGAATCAGAGAAGGATTGCCAGCCAGTGCTCTGGCAATGGATACTCTTTGCTGCTGTCCGCCGGATAGCTGGTTCGGGAGATTTTTCCACTTGTCTGCCAGTCCAACCCGTTCCAAAGATGCCATGGCACGTTCTCTTCGTTCCTCATTTCCGGCTCCGGCATAGAGCAGGGGCAGCTCCACATTTTCCAGAAGGTTTAATTTGGGAAGCAGATTGTACTGCTGAAAAATAAATCCGATCATTTTATTCCGTATCTGTGCCAGCTGATTGTCAGTCATACTTCCCACATCTTCTCCGCCCAGTAGATACTGACCATCGCTTGGAATATCCAGGGCGCCTATAATATTCATAAGAGTGGATTTCCCGCTTCCCGACTTTCCCACGATGGCGACAAATTCTCCCCGATATATGGTCATAGTCACTCCGTCGTTGGCACGTACCTCTTCCTCTCCCATCTGATATACCTTGTAGATCTCCTTTAATTCAATCAAGGGCTCTGCCACATTCCATTCCTCCTCATTATTTCGACCGGGACTGGCCGCCTCCGCTGTTACCCCCGTTACCACCGTTACCTCTGTTATTGTTATTTCCGCTTCGGCCTGTTCGATCTATGGAACCGCCCATTCCTCCTGGAGGACCTCCCATTTGTCCTGGTATGCCGGTGGTTTTACTGGTATTGCTTACGGTTGTCTGAGCAACATAAACTTCCTGATTTTCTTCAAGACCAGAAGTTATTTCCACATAATCATCATTGATTAATCCGGTTTTTACTTCAACCTCTTTAAATCCTGCCGGAATAGCTCCTTTTGCCTCTTTTACCGTATCATCCTTTATATAAACATGATTTCCCCGTATCAGTGCATCGGCCGGAATGGTAAGCACGTCAGAAGCTTCATTTAATACAATGACTCCATCCACATTCATGCCGGGTAGCAGGTCATCCATGCCATCATTTAGCGTAATGGTAACCGGATAATTTGTTACTCCATCGGTTGTGGTGCTTTTCAGACTTACATTGGTCACTGTACCGGAAAATGTCTTTCCGCTTACAGCGTCAGCAGTAATATCCACCTTCTGCCCCACTGCTACTGATTTGACATCCAGCTCATCCACGCTCATTTCAAAGGTATAATTGGACATGTCATAGATTGTTGCAAGTGTTGTGCTGCCGCTGGTGCTTTTTGTAATCTTGTCTCCCACTTTGATGCTTTTTGTGATTACTTTACCTGATATAGGAGCAGTAATCGTATAATTATCGTAGGTTTCCTGAGTATTATCCAGAGAATTTTTTGCAGACTCCATAGATGATTGTGCTTTATCCAGGGCATCCTTATAGGTACGAATGAGAGCTGCTGCACTTTTGCTTTCTATGGTAAAAACCGGAGTTCCTTTTGTCACGTAGTCACCCTCATGTACAAGCAATGCACTGACCTCAACTCCTGACGGAAGATCCGCTTTCATCGTGGTCTCAAGCTTTGCTTCAAATGTCCCCTCCATACTGCATACAAAACCTCCCACTGTTGCCGTCGCAGAAATATCCTTTGTCAGACCTCCGGGATTTGGAACTTCAATCGTAACATAGCGGACAATCCTGCCTCCAGTCAGCGTTACATCCATATTTCCCACAGAAACAACCGTTCCATTTACCTGCTCGCCTGTATCTGAAAGGGTTAAAACTGCTGCGCTTCCAGCGGGGATCTGGACTGCCTCTCCAGAAAGAAAGGGAAGCTTGATTTTCATAGTGCTGTCATCAACAATAGAGGCTATTTCCGTCTTATCACCGATTTTATCTCCTTCCTTTATGGATAAAGAGCTGATATAACCAGTTTCCGTAGATTTATATGTATTTTGGCTGTAATCCTTTAAAGCATCATTATAATTATCCAATGCCACCTGATAACTTTCCTGTGCCCGTTCAAGAGAATTGTTTGCTGAGGTCAGCTGAGTTTCTGCGGAAGAACTGTCAATCCGGTATAAAACCTGACCCTTCTCCACTTCATCACCCTCTTCAAAGTTGGCTTCCGTCACCTCTCCTTCCGCCAGCGAAGTGATATCATAGGTATTCTTCGGAGAAATAGTTCCGGAAGAAGACAATTTTGATGAGATGTCTCTCTTTGTTACAACTGCAGTTTTGATTTTTTTTGCCTGCGCATTTGCTTCCTTCGTCTTTTTATATGAGAAAGCAAAAAAAATCCCTGCAAATGCAGTCACGATCAGGAGCAGAATAATGATAATCTTTTTCCGCTTTCCATTTCTTTTTTTCTGATCACTTTTTAAAATTTTCTGGATGATTTTTTTCATTCCGGCCTCTCCCGCTAATCTTCTATATAATCAATGACAGTCCTTGTTTCATCTCCGTTGCTATTGGTGGAAAGGGTATAAACAAGATTTACGGTATCTCCGACTCTCAAATCCCCATAAGAAGAAAATGCAAACTGCATCTCGGTGCTGGTAAGGGTATAGGTATTTCCATCATCCAGAATAATGGCACTCGGATTCATTAAATCCGTGGAATTATAAATTATGTTTGTAATTTCACCAAATGCCGCGGACCGTCCGCTTTCATTTTCAGTTCCAACCGTATAAAGCCATACCGTTTTGGATAATGAATGATAATAAACCAGAACTCCATCGGAACTCTCCAGTGCCACAGTAATCGCATCACTGGAATTGGACACTGCCTCCCCGTCCAGATACACATTGGCATCTTTGAGTTTAAAGGGAAGATAATTGTTCAGACTGCTCTTACTTCTAACGACCTTCGGTCCCTTTAGGCTATTGTCCACCATGGTAAACGGATTAATTTCACCATCCTCGGTCAATTCACAATCCAGAATCTTTCCATACATGCTGCCGGAAGTATTATTTGTTTTCAGCAGATTATAAAACAGATTGATGCAGTCATCCTTATTCATTACTTCCAGGGCTTCCTTGTTAATATTTTCATCCAGTTCAAGGAAATGGTATTTGGAAAGTCTGGATCCTGTCTGGTCACCTGTGAAATCAGTATTCTTATATCCCAATAATGCCAGAACCCCTTTTACTGCATCCTGAAGTGTTAAGTAATCATCTGGTTTAAATACACCTCCCAGATAACCACTCATCCACCCCTGCTCTGCCGCAATCCTGATCTGAGCCGAATATTCATTGTCTCTTGGCACATCCGCAAATACAGAAGTATTGCTTATACTGCTTACTGTGCTTCGGTAAGAAGAAGCATTTACCAGCATGGCGGCATATTCTCCGCGTGTGACAGACATAGAGGTATTGGTTATATTCATAATACCCGATATACCGATGACTTTTTTTCTTAAATCAAAATTGGCTGATGCCTCTGCTCTCATCGGTGTAATCGCCGTCGCAGCCAAAACAACTGCAAGTGAAGCCGCCGCTCTTCGTGCATTCATTTAAGTTTCTCCTCTCCTTTATAAGATTTCTTAATATCTTAACAAATCGTTGTGATGGCTTTGTGATGGTAAACTGAAATTAACCTGAAATTATGAACTGTCTGGTTTTTAGTATTTCAGCTTATTTTAAGGCAGTACCCTTATAATGAAAAAACAGGCATTTGATTGCTTAAATGAATTTTTAAGGCTATAATAAATAAAGCAAAGGAGAGTTTAACAATGAAGCTGTTAATTGTGGAAGATGAAGTCAGACTGGCCGAAGCCATAGGACAGATTATGAAGGAACAGCATTATCAGACCGATCTGGTTTTTAACGGAAAAGATGGTTTATACTGCGGTCTGTCAGGAGAATATGATGTGATAATTCTGGATGTGATGCTCCCTGGTGAGAATGGTTTTCAGATTGTTGAGAAACTTCGGGAAGCTAAAATACAGACTCCTATCCTAATGCTTACAGCCCGTGACAACGTAAGTGATAAAGTAACCGGACTGGATAAAGGTGCCGATGATTATATGACAAAACCATTTGTTCCGGAAGAACTTCTGGCACGCATCCGTGCGCTTTCCCGCAGACAGGGGGAAGTAATCGTAGAAGAGATGGTGTTTGGAGATCTAAAATTAAATCTGTCAACCAATGATTTGTGCTGTAAAACCAAATCCATTCATCTGGGCTATAAAGAATTCGAAGTGTTAAGAATCCTTATGAGCAATATCGGAAAAATTATATCAAAGGATACATTAATCAACCGGGTATGGGGATCTGACTCTGATGCGGAGGATAATAACGTAGAAGCTTATATCTCATTTTTACGTAAAAAGTTTCATTTTCTTGGTTCAAAGGCAGAGATTACGACTGTGCGAAAAGTAGGATACCGCCTGGAGGAATCCAAATGATTAAGAAGTTAAGAATCAAGTTTATACTCATTAATATGGGCTTTGTCATCAGTATACTTGCCGTAGTGATGGGTACATTTTACGTCTCAAACCGGAAACGGATCATGAGGGATACCTCCATGGCTCTCATCCAGTCCTTAAGTCATGAACGTTTTAAAATGCCGCCGGACAAGGTGGAATTTGGCCGGCGGCCAAGAAAAAATCCGCTTCCTATCATCCCTGTATTTATAATCACATTAAAATCCGATAATACCATTGAAAAAATCGAGGAGAATAACATTACAGTATCTGATGAATTAGCCTCCTCCTTAATAAAGCTGGTCAATGGCACAGACAGTACAGAAGGAGTTTTAAAAGATTACTCTCTCCGTTATATGAAAATGCCTGGAAGGAACGGAACGGAAATCGGATTTGCAGATCAAAGCTATGAACGGGACGCCTTAGAGGTTTTACTGGTTAACTGTATTCTTGTCTTCCTTACAGCGATCATATTATTTTTCATTTTAAGCCTGTTTCTTTCTCATCTGGCTTTAAAACCTGTAAAAAAAGCCTGGGATCAGCAAAATCAGTTTATAGCCGATGCATCTCACGAATTAAAAACTCCTCTTACTGTAATACTGGCGAATTTACAGATTCTTTCTACCCATAAAGAACGCACCATCAAAGAGCAGGAAAAATGGCTAATGAATACAAAGGAGGAAGCAGACCGGATGAAACAGCTGGTGGAAGAGCTTCTTTTCCTTGCCCGTTCGGATACGGAGTCCGTAGAGGCAGTTCAGATCTCAAAGCTTCCTCTTGATTTCAGTGAACTGGTTTTAAATGGTGTGTTACTCTTTGAATCGGTTGCTTTTGAAAGTAAGGTTACTCTGGAAAACGACATTCAGACTGATATTTTTATAGAAGGAATGGAAACCCAGTTAAAACAGTTATTAACCATTCTTCTGGATAATGCCTGCAAGTATGCCGGAATCAATGGCTCTGTATCCGTTTTTCTTAAAAAACAGGCCGGTCACGGAGTTCTCACAATTATCAATACGGGAGAACTCATATCACCAACTGAACAAGAACACATATTTGAACGGTTTTATCGGACTGATAAATCCAGAGTCCACAAAGAAGGCGGCTACGGTCTGGGACTTTCTATTGCAAAAACAATTGTTGACCGGCACAAAGGGAAGATAAGTGTTGCCAGCAGTGCAGAAGCCGGAACCAGATTTACCGTTACTTTACCAGTCATCTCTCATGTACAATGAAAATAAGGGACAGGCTGTTACGGAGATGATAAACCGTAACAGCCTGCCCCTTATTTTTTTATTCCATTTATTTCGTAACAGTAATCCCTTGTTCCTCAATCCGCTTTCTGATATTAAGCATCTTCTCATCGGTCTGGGCGATTACATCTGCACATTCCCGAAGCTCATCACTGATCTCCTGGGAATAATCCTGCATTTCCTTTTTATATTTCAGCTGATGATCCAGACTGGCCCAAAAGTCCATCGCCATGGTACGAATCTGAACCTCTACCCGCATCCATTTTTTCTGATCTGAGAAAAAAACAGGAATCTCTATGATCATATGGTAACTGCGGTATCCATTTATTTTAGGCTGACTGATATAATCTTTTATAGCAATGATATGGACATCATCCTGCCTTGCCAGCATATCCGCCACTGCATATATATCGTCTAAAAAGGAACAGATGACTCGAATACCAGCCACATCATCTAAGTTTTCCATCATGGATTCCAGAGAGACAGGAAGGTTTCTGCGCTTTAATTTTTCAACAATGCTAACCGGCTTTTTTACTCGGGATTTAACAAGTTCAATGGGATTTCTGGAGTTACGAACCGATAGTTCATCGTTTAATACTTCCAGCTTTGTCTTAACCTCACGAATGGCACAGGTATACATCATCATAGCTTCCTGGAACTGATACGCCTGCTTAATCAGGGGGTCTGGAACTGAAACCAGATTTGGGACTTTTACAATCGACTGATTCAGTTCACTGTTAGGATTCATATTAATATTCATTCTTATACCTCAAAAAGCAGTTCCGGTTAAACCGCCTCTGCTGCGTCAACTGCTTCTTTCAGCCATGGCGCTTCTAAATACTCTACGGTTCCTGCATCCACGGAAGCAGCAATCTTAGGATCAATGGGAATTCTGGCAAGTACTTTAACACCGTAATTTTCAGCCACCTCATCGATATGGCTTTCACCAAATACAGCAATCTGCTTTCCACAGTCAGGACAGCTTAAATAACTCATATTTTCCACAAGCCCAAGAATGGGGATATTCATCTTCTTTGCCATATTCACTGCTTTTCCAACAATCATGGATACCAGTTCCTGGGGAGAGGTTACAATA
This sequence comes from Hungatella sp., assembly GCA_009712635.1. Taxonomy (GTDB): domain Bacteria; phylum Bacillota; class Clostridia; order Lachnospirales; family Lachnospiraceae; genus Lacrimispora. The sequence goes on from WASS01000020.1 coordinate 520,513, forward strand.
ATAATGCCATCAAGAGGCAGTGACTGGAATACAGTCAGTGGTACATCGCCGGTTCCGGGAGGCATATCCACAAACATATAATCCACATTTTCCCAAAGAGTTTCCTGCCAGAACTGTTTCACAGCACCTGCTATGACCGGTCCTCTCCAGATAACAGGATCTGTCTCCTGGTCCAGAATTAAATTTGCTGACATAACTTCGATTCCTGTTGCACTGACAGCAGGGATCATCAGTCCGTTTGGTGTCATTCCTACACCGTTATCTGATAAACCGAATGCCTTCGGTATGGAAGGTCCTGTAATATCCGCATCCAGGATCGCCGTTTTATATCCCTTTCCACTCATGCTTACTGCCATCATGGAAGTAACCAGCGATTTTCCCACGCCGCCCTTTCCGCTTACAACTCCAATTACCTTTTTTACTATGCTGGAAGGATTAAGCGGCTCTAAGAAACTGGTCTGCGCCTCTTCCCTGCTCCCGCAGCTTTCACCGCAAGTATTGCAATTATGAGTACAACTCTCACTCATGATTCATTCCTCCTGTTAAAACTGTTATTTACAGACATATACCTAAGATTATATTACGAAATTGATCTTATGTCTATGTATTTTACGAATGCTTATGTACATGTGCACAATACAGGTATCAAAATATGACAATTATTTCACCTGCAAGAAACCCCGGAGCATCACATTGATACTCCGGGGTTTTTGTCGTTATTTTGTATGAAGCAGATGTACACTCCGAATGGTTCGGAAAATACCGATGGAATCCATGGTTTTCAGTAAGGTATAAAAAATCATGGAATCGATGGGCCACATAACCAGATTCTTCAGTGCTCTTGCCGGCAGCAACACCATAAAGCCTTTTCCATACAGCATAGAGAGGCAAAGGGTGTTTAATATCACGTTGCAGATCAGCATGACCACCAGTTTGGATATGAGAATTCTTCTTAAGGTAATTGGCTTCTTATAATACAGAATGCCGTACAGGACTCCTGCCAGGGCCGTAACCAGGGTAAGTCCAGGAAAAAAGGCGCCGGTGGGCTTTAATAAATACTTCAGCACATCAAGGCTTCCGGAAAACAGTCCGCCCACTACCGGACCGAACAGATAGGAAATGATTCCATTGGGAATAGATGAAAACGTAATCTTAATGTAGCTTCCCAGCTGAATGGAGAACATGTCCAAAATAATGGCAACTGCAGCAAACATGGCTGCGGCAGTGATTGTTCTTACAGATTTCAGCTCTCTGTAAGAATCGGTGAACAAAGTGACGAATTTTTTCATAAAAAAATACCTCCTTTGCAGACCTCAGACTACGACCGGAGATAAGACACCTATCTTCTGGTGCAGCGGGATGCGACTCGTGTACCGCAAGAAAATCTTTTCGTCCTGCTGACAACTCCCTGTTCAGCTGGCACTTAACGCACACAAGTCTACTCTGCGACTTTTATTTAGTTTTGTATCGCCATCAGTATAACATACATTCTTAAGAAATCAAGTGTTTTTTTCAACACAAGTGTTTCTTTCTATTAAATGATGTACCAATAAGGCAATACAAATTCCAAGAACAGCGCCTCCAAGCACATCGGTTGGAAAGTGTACAAATAAATACATTCTGGAAAATGCAATGAGTACAGCCAGGATCAGAAAGGGAATTCCAAGCTTTTTATTATAGAGCCAGATGCTGACCGCTCCTTCAAAGGAAGCCAGCGTATGACCGGAAGGAAAGGAAAAGTCCCTGGGATTCTGAATTAATAGAGGAATACTGGTATCAATCCAGCAGGGTCTTGGTCTTTCTGCAAGGTTTTTCAGTATCATATTTCCAAGAAAAAGTCCTATCCCCAGGCTTAGCAATACCCCAATCCCCATTTTTCTGGTTTTGGGAATACAAAACAGCACCACACCTATTAAAATCCAGATAAATCCATGATCTCCCAGACTTGTAATACGGACCATGATCACATCAAGCCATGGATTATGCAGAGACTGCAGTGCATATAAAACGTCAAATTCTATTTGATATAACATCGATTCATACTCCTTTGTTATGGAAAATCCCACATTTATTTACAATCTTAATTTTTCTTAAATCATTTGACAACGGAAAGAATTGCGTATAGGATTAAGCATAGTTGAATTTTCGACAGGAAATACAGGAGGCTTTGTCATGAAACACATAAGACAATTCGGCATTATTTTATTTATCTCACTTGCAGGAGAAGTGATCCATCTGTTTATACCACTTCCCGTACCTGCCAGTATCTATGGTCTTATTCTTATGCTTTTAGGCTTAAAAACCGGACTGATTCCCCTTGAAGCAGTTGAGGATGTCAGTGATTTTTTACTGGAAATTATGCCCATGCTTTTTATACCTGCGGCAGTCGGACTTTTGGATTCGTGGGGCTCCCTACGGCCAATTCTCATACCTTTTCTTGTTATAACACTTTTCTCCACAGTTATTGTTATGATAATGACAGGAAAAGTAACTCAGTTTTTTATTGAAACCGATAAAAAGAAGAAAGGAACGGATCATGAATCAGACAATCGGTGATTTTTTATTTTTCGGCTCGGTTTTAAGCCTTGTCAGTTATGAAATGGGGGTTCAGCTTAAGAAACGTTTTAAACTGGCCATTTTTAATCCCCTGTTAATCTCAATTCTAATTGTAATGGCATTCCTGTCCGTCTTTAAGATTAATTATACGGTCTATAATGAGAGTGCAAAATACATCAGTTATCTGTTAACTCCCGCAACCGTTTGCCTGGCTGTGCCGTTATACCGTCAGTTAAATCTGTTAAAAAAGCATTCCAAAGCAATTATTGCAGGAACACTGACAGGCGTACTCACTACCATGTGTACCGTATTGCTTCTTGCATTAGTGTTTGGCTTAAACCATCAGGAATATGTAACCTTTTTACCAAAATCCATAACTACTGCCATTGCAATGGGGATCTCAGAGGAAATGAAAGGATTTGTGACAATCACGGTTGCCAGTATTATTGTAACTGGTATTTTAGGCAGCATTATCGCAGAATCGATATGCCGGATATTTAAAATTACAGACCCGGTTGCAGTAGGCATTGCCATCGGATCTGCATCACATGCGGTAGGCACTACAAAAGCAATGGAAATTGGTGAAATTGAAGGTGCCATGAGCAGTCTTGCTATTGCCACTTCCGGGCTTTGTACAGTTGTATTCGCTTCTATTTTTGCTAATTTTATCTAACTATGCAATTCCAGTTTAATCGCCCACTGCAAGAGGGTCCATTGTCCATGTACCTTTCGCAGGCTGGGCGAACTAAAAGTTTATTTTAATATGATTCTTATAATACCCTGAGTATTTCTTTCAGCCTATAGTTTTTTTCTGTTCGAAAGGCATTCTCCAGTGCATTAAGATTTTGATCCGAATGCTCAGCTTCCCTGGAAAACCGATGAACCAGCCGTACAAACTCGTTAAAAGTAAGACTGCCTCCGTTTTGAATATAAACTGCCTGAGCCAGTTCTGATAGGAATATGGTACAGATAACAGCCATCTTCGCTTTTACATAGGGTTTCTCATCGTAAACAGCTCCGCAAAAATACGTATAAATGAAGTAAACCAGAAGCTGCTCCATCCACTGATTCCACTCCATCTTTCTTTCTGGCTCAGAATCCAGATATTCATAAAATTTCTCTCTTGTTTTTCCATAATGCTCTGGTCCCTTATCAAAAAGCAGGGCTTTTAACTCCCCAATATAAACCGGCCATTCCTGGTTTAAAACTTCCAGCTTGTCTAATATCGAAAACCAATTTTTCATTATCTCATAGCGTTCCCTGTCAGAAACCCTATATTCCCGCTTTTTTATACGGAAAAATTCTTCACATGAAGTATTCCTGTATCTGGCAATCAGTTCCTCCGTCTGGTACAGTTTTCCTTCCCTGATCCTTCTTTGTAAATCATGGACCAGACCCAAAACCATAGACGCCCTTAACGGGATATCCCTGTTTCGATTCTGTAAAAGAGAAATAACCTCCTCTCTTACATCCATGAGCTTTGAAAAAAGATAGAAATCAAACTCAGGATAAGACTCTTCCCGGTCATCTTCCTTTGTAATAAAACGGACCGGTTCTTTCAGCCCCAGGATCAGCTTTGCCGCTTCTTCACAGGACATTGAGAGGGAAAGTTCTCGTACACCTTCGTATTCTTCCGTATGTCTGGGGTATTGCCTGCAGGTTCTGCAAAGCATGGAAGGCCCTGCATCGGTGTAAATATCACAAAGATTTGCTTCGTTTAAAAAAGCACATCTGCCAGATTTCTGTTTAAAACAGCCCTTCTTCCAATCCACTCCATTTAAAAGCTTTTCGCCCAGGGTGCCGGTTTGAGCCCTGTATTTTTTAATCGATTGATCATCTATCATAATTGCCCAGCCTGCACAGCAGGTGTCACTGCACTGGGCTGCAATACAATGAAAACTGTGATAATAGTGAGGTATTGTAAACTGCATAATCTACTCCAATCCCAGAATTTCCTGGTTGATGCGCTGCGCTCCCCATTCTGACATCATATTAAGAATGGGTGCAAGGGTTTCGCCATCTTTTGTAAGGGAATATTCTACTCTGGGTGGGACTTCATTATATTGTTCCCGATGGACTAATCCATCCGCTTCTAACTCCTTAAGCTGTTTACTTAAGGTTCTATGGGCAATGGGTTGTAATTCTTCCCATAACCGGTTGTATCTTAATACGCCGCATTTACAAAGTTTATATAATATGACCCACTTCCATTTTCCTTCAATTTTCGAAATTGTATAATATATAGGACAATTTCCAAACTTATTATTAAAATCCATGTCTTCTCCTCAATACTAACCAATAGTTTAGTATATAACATAAATGTTCATACTTGAAGTATGTGTTATAATCATATATACTTTCCATGTAAATGTCAAATATCAGTCAACGGAGGTTTGGAATGAAATTTATAGAATTGGCAAAGGATCGCTACTCTGTCAGAAAGTTCAGCGATAAGAAAGTAGAAAAAGAGACGCTGGATCTCATCCTGGAGGCAGGTCGTACGGCGCCTACCGCCTGCAATTACCAGCCACAGAGAATTCTTGTGCTTGATAATGAAACTGATTTGGCCGGGCTCAGTCTTTGTATGCCTTTTAAATTTAACCATCAGTTGGCACTTCTCACCTGTTACGATAAAAACATAAGCTGGAAAAGAAAATTTGATGGGAAAGATGAGGGGGAAATCGATGCCGCCATTGTTACAACCCATATGATGCTGCAGGCATCTGAATTGGGAATTGGCTCTACATGGGTTGGACATTTTGATCCGGAAAAAGTAAAAAAAACATATCACATACCAGAATACATTGTGCCTGTTTCAATCCTGCTGATGGGCCATCCGGCAGATGATGCAGATCCCAACAAATTACATTATGAGCGCCTGGATCTTTCACAGACTGTATTCCATGGTTCTTTCCCTAATACAGAAGAAGATACGAAGTAATAACTGCCATATGACGGTTAAACATAAAAAACGGGAATGCAGTGCATCCCCGTTTTTTATGTTTATTTACAAAGTTTCTCAAATTCTTCCGCAACAAACTGTACCTGAGTTCCAACCACAACCTGCACACTGGTTTTTCCAGGCCTGATTACTCCAGCTACACCTGCTGACTTTATCTTCTTTTCATTTACCAGGGTATAATCCTTTACTTCCAGTCTGAGTCTGGTGATACAGTTATCAATGCTTACAACATTTTCTTTACCGCCGATTCCTTCCAGAATAACAGACGCAACGTATGTAAAATCGTTGTTCTTTAATACAGCAGCAGACTCATCCAGATCATCATCTTCCCGTCCCGGTGTTTTAAAATTAAATTTTACAATAGCAAATCGGAACACTGCATAGTAAATCCCACCGTAGATAAGACCAATCGGAATAATAAGCAGAGGATTAACAGCCATAGGTGCCTTAAAACTAAGAAACCAGTCAACAAATCCAGCGCTGAAATTGAATCCGGCACGCACCGGAAGCATTGCACAGATGGTTAAGGAGATTCCGGTCAGGATTGCATGGATTAAATATAATCCGGGAGCAAGAAACATGAATGCAAATTCAAGCGGTTCTGTAACTCCTGTGAAAAATGAACAGACTGCTGCTGCCAGCAAAAGACCATAAGCCTGTTTTTTCCTTCCCGGTTTTGCCGTATGATACATGGCAAGGGCCGCTGCCGGAAGACCAAACATCATAACCGGGAAGAAGCCTGTCATATACTGGCCAGTCTGACCCAGCACGCCTTTTCCGGTCCAGAAGTTTCCAAGGTCATTTACTGAGGCAACGTCAAACCAGAAAACAGAGTTTAAGGCATGGTGAAGACCAAATGGTATAAGAAGACGGTTAAAGAAGCCATAGATACCTGCTCCTACTGCACCAAGACCCAGGATACCCTTACCAAATATTACCAATGCGGTATAAATTACCGGCCATACGAAAAACAGTACCAGGCATGCAACGAGGGAAAACAGTGCCGTAACTATGGCAACAGAACGTTTTCCGCTGAAAAAAGCCAGTGCATCAGGAAGCTTTGTGCTCTTAAACCGGTTATAGCAGCTGGAGCCAATTAAACCGGAAACAATACCAATAAACTGGTTATTGATTTTTCCAAATGCAGGATTCACAGCACTGACATCAATGCCTTTTAACATTGCAACTACTGCTGGTGAAAGAATTGTCTGAATCATCAGCCATGATACCAGAGCTGCCAGAGCGGACGTACCTTCATGATCGTCTGACATGCCTACGCCAACACCGATGGCAAATAGAATCGCCATATTATCAATAATGGCTCCGCCTGCCTTAATCAAAAAGGCAGCAATGGCACTGTTTGCCCCCCATCCCGTTGGGTCAATCCAGTAACCAATTCCCATCAGGATCCCTGCTGCCGGCAGACACGCTACCGGAAGCATCAACGACTTACCTAGTTTTTGCAAATACTTCATCATAAAAAGAAACCCCTTTCTTTTTTTGTCCTGCCGGACATTTTTTATCTTCACCTGCAAGTAAGCAGGTTACGATCACTTTTTATCTAACACAGACCGTATTGCGTAGTATGCAGCATCTTCATCCTCTCCCTCAAAGCGGAAGATGACTTCATCCCCTTTTTTTGCTCCAAGTCCCATGATGGCAAGAAGACTTTTGCAATCGGCTTTTTGTAAATTCCAATAAGCTTCTATGGAACACATGTATTTTCCTGCTTCTATAAAAATTACGGAAGCCGGTCTGGCGTGAAGTCCCATTGGATCTTCCACTACATATTGATACTCTTTCATTCAGCCACCTATAATTCAATGATTGGTTCCAGCTCCATGATCTGCTTTCCAACATAACATTTCATATCGGGATACTCCATTGTATTTAATATAATGACCGGAGTAATCAGGTCATACCCCTTTGCCTTAATTCCTTCTAAATCAAATTCCAGCAGAAGTTCTCCTTCCTTTACCCGCTCTCCCTGTTTTTTAAAGGATTGAAACCCCTCTCCTTTTAATTGAACCGTATCAAGGCCTACATGGATCATTACTTCCGCTCCGTTATCTGCCGTAATACTGACCGCATGCATTGTTTCAAACAGCACTGACAGCACTCCGCTTACCGGTGCCACAATTCTGCCTTTTGAAGGAATGATAGCCATTCCTTTTCCCAGGATCTCCTGACTAAACGCAGGATCGTTCACTTCACTTAACGGTACTGCCAATCCTTCCACAGGCGCCAGAATTTCCTCCTTTTTACCGCCCCCTCTTTTTAAATGCTTCTTCCACGCTTCAAACATGCCGACTGGTACCCCTTTCTTCTAAAGCCTCATTCTTTTGATATGGACTGCCAGATATGCAGTCTCTTCTTCTGTTACATCATGATGATATGATTCAAAAATAAATTCCTTAATTTTTAAACTGCACTCATACTCTTCCGGATACATTCCCGCTATGATATTACTGAATTCTGTATTTCCGCTGTTTAACAGCTCTCCAGTCAGAATGCGCTGGGCAAGAAATCGCAGGTGGGTAATAAACCTCTGATAATTTAAAGATCCCTCGTCCGGTTCCATGGAAAAGAATTCTTTTACTATTTTGACTCCATTCTGTATCAGCTTTGTCATATCCATGGTCTTATTCATAGCTGTATTAAGTTCTGCATTTACAATATGCATTGCTATAAATCCAGCCTCATCTACAGGAAGCCGTACTCCCACACTTCTCTCAATCAGTGCAATTGCATATTCGCCCACTAAGTACTCTTCTTTATAAAATGTCTTAATCTCGCTGAGAATGGGATTTGAAAAAACCATATTCTCCTTAAAGCGGCGAATGGCGAAATTAATATGATCCGTCAGTGTGATATAGATATTCTGATTCAATGTCCTGTTAAGTACACTTTTCGCATAGGCAATGATTTCTGCCGATGCCTTTAGGTGTTCAAGAGGAAGCTTCACAAGCAGTTCTTTGAACTGATCCAGACTGTTCTGGCTGTCTAACCGGAAGGTTTTCTCAATTTTGTTCTCTGCAATCGGGCGTCCCGCCTTTGTGCCAAAACCAATTCCTCTGCCCATGATGACTACTTCCTTACCATCAGGCTCAATAGCAGTTACAATATTGTTATTAATGATTTTATCAATATTCATAAATTACCTCTTATCAATAAAAAAACCAACTTTGACTATGAAAATAACTTGTTATTTTCTTAATCAAAATTGGTTTTGCCTGCTTTCCAGTAACAATCCGATTTAATATTCATTTCCCTAACTATAGCAAATTTTTATTTAAATGTCAATATTTTTATAGCTTACTAAAAGCAAGAAATAAAAACAGAACGCCGCTGAGCCAGGACAAATCCCAGCCTTTTAATGCAGCAAGCCGTTTTCCCAGGAAAAGTCCGGCATACATCACGGCAATCCCTACTAAAAGAGCTGCCAGAGTTGCATACCCCGGATTAATCATAAGAAAACCGGACAGGGCGCCAGCCACCAGACTGTCAATGGACATGGCAAGTGAAAACATAATCATTTCTTTCCAAGACAGCGTTTTTGAATCATCCCAGTCAGCTGCCATAGGATTCCCGTATATGTTAATAATAATGCTAAGTCCTGAAATAGAAAAAGTCAGGTCTTTGTGAACATGAACGTGATTGTTGATGTATTTTTTTATGGTATAGTCCAGCAGCTTCATGACTCCCAAAAAGAACAAGCAGGAAAACCCTACCCCTTTTGCGAATGCTTCCGGCACAAAATCATCGATTACGTTGCCGAATAACAGGGCTGCACCAAGACAGCCGCTGCAGATTGCATTAGCCGCAATTACCTTTATCCATGAAATGCCTACCCTGTTTGCACCATAGGCAATGCTGGCAACAAATGTATCTGTACTCAGCGCCAGAACCAAAATGAAAATATTACGCATATTTTATCGAACTACCCTTTTTATTTTAATATATTCACAGGCTTTTGGTTTGGCACCTTATAATTACTAACTGATTTTTTTTATTCCTGGATAATAGCGGAACAAAACTTTTGCAAGTATCTTATCTTCCGGCACATAGGGGTCACTCCAGTATCTGGCATCAGCTGAATTATTCCGGTTATCCCCCAGCATCAGATAACAGCCTTCTGGCACGGTGAAGTGATAATCCCCGGACTCCATGGGTTCCCTTAAGTATGGTTCTTCAAGAGGGGTCTGGGACTGATTGATGTAAACATGGTTATTCTTAATGTCTACAGTCTCTCCCGGCAGCCCGATAATCCGCTTTACCAGATGAATCTCTTCATTTCCAGGCCCGGTCATATGGTCAAATATAATGATATCACCCCTTTGGGGTTCTCCGCCAAACCGGTAGGCCAGCCTTGATCCTATTAACCGGTCACCTGTCATAATAGTGGTCTCCATGGATCCGCTTGGCACCTTGCTGTTGGCAATAAGAAACGTATTAATAAAAAATGCAATCGCTGCCGCAATGACAATGATCTTCAGCCATTCAAACAACTCCCTCTTTAAGTTAAGAGGCTCTTCCACTTTATTGTCCTTTTTTACGCTCATATTTTTTCCTTTGACTGTTTTTTATTATTGTATCAAATGGACAGGGCAGAATCAACGTTTTATATCCCATTTCTTTTTAATTCTGTCCTCAGCCTTTCCAGTGCCTTTTTTTCCAGTCTTGATACATAGGATCTCGAAATTCCCATGAGATCTGCAATTTCCCTCTGGGTGTATTCCCTGCCGCCATGAAGTCCATAGCGCATTCCTATAATTGTTTTTTCATTGTCTTTCAGGCAGGAATCGAATACTTCATAAAGTTCCTTGATGTCCTGTTTTAGTATGATGGTCTCTAACGTCTCTTTATTCTCCATTTCGATCACATCCAGAAGGCTTACTGTTTCTCCATCCTTGTCTACACCGATGGGTTCATATAAAGACACCTCTTTTGAATATTTTTTATTAGCACGAAGGAGCATTAGGATCTCATTTGCTAGAGTCACAAGACGGCTCCTTAGAGCCAGACAGATAGAGATGGACCGTATCCCCATCCCAGACAACCCGATTTACCAGAATCCGGATTGCAGCCCGTTTCTGTTCCACATCCATAAAATCCACAGTCTTTTCAAAATTAGAAAGGGTTTCTTTTAACAGATCAAATTCCAGAACAGTCAATTCTTTTCCCATGGCAGTTTCCTTACAGACTTCTATCTGGGCCAGGATCTGTTCTTTCTTTTTATGCAGCTCATCAATCTGTCTGACTATATAGTCGTATGCCGCCGTTCCCCCGGCAACCTTGATTGACGTCACAAGACCATCAATTTCTTTTTCGGTTTGAGACAACTCCTCTTCCAAGCGGCTGACATCCTGTTCATAATCCTGCTTTTCTTCCTTAAGCAGCTTCCTGCCTTCCTCCAGCTGCCTGGTGAATTCTCTTTTGTCTTCAGAAATTTTTTTAAGTTCCTCAATCACCAGTCTGTCTAACAGATTTCCATCGGCATTTTTTATTGCACAGCACTTCATGCGGCTTTTTTCCTTCATGGAACAGAGGTAGGAATAGATCTGTTCTCCCCGGTCATTGTATCTGCCGGAAAGCTTGGGCCGCATATAGTGATTGCAATTCCCGCATACAAGAATGCCGGAAAGAAGCGCCACATTACTTCTGGGTCTGCGGTAATTTTTTGATTTATTCCGTTCCAGCTGGCGCTGGACACTGACCCACTCCGCTCCGGGAATCAGCCCCTCATGTTTGCCGATTGCCACAATCCATTCTTCCATCTCTTTCATTTCATGGGCCTTGCCCTGCTTTTGCAAAGTCCGGTTATATGCAATAATACCATGGGTTCCTTTAAAATCAGCGGGGTCAGCAAAAAGTTCCACTTTTTTTTCTTTCAGATACTGATAGGCTTCCTGATCTGCAATCATATACACCGGGTTTGAAAGAATGGCCTTAATTGCAAAACGGCTGAATAAACGTCCCTGCTTTGTTTTGTATCCATTCTGTATGAGATAAGTCTCTGTCTGTGTCAGGGAACCGGTTTCCAGAAATTTTTCATAAATACGCTTTACCAGCTTTGCTTCCTGGGGAATCCGTTTCAGTTTATATGCCTTTTTCTGCTTCCCGTCAATGGTTATGGAAGTTACCCGTTCAGACTGATACCCGGTTGGAGTATTTCCTCCAAGCCATCTTCCGCTTTTGGAAAGTTCATGCATATTGTCCCGGATCCGTTCTGCAATGGTTTCTCTTTCCAGCTGGGAAAATACAGAAGCAATATACATCATTGCCCTTCCCATGGGAGATGATGTATCAAACTGCTCTTTAATTGAAATAAATGAAATTTCCAGATGGTTCAATTCTCCGATCAGATTTGCAAAATCTCCAATATTACGGCTGATCCGGTCAAGACGGTAGCATACAATCGCTGAAATTTTCTTTTTCTTTGCTTCTTTCATCATCTGCTGAAACTGGGGGCGCTCTAAATTTCCACCGGAAAAACCCTCATCTTCAAAAATCAGGGCACTGTCTGCAAAGGATTCTCCGTAATGAGTTAAGATATATTGTCTGCAAAGCTCGATCTGATTGCCGATGCTTTCCCCCTTGCCGGTAAATTTGGACTTTCTTGAATATATGGCAAACGGCTGATTTCTGTCTTCCATCACACAAATCCTCCTTGTTTTCACATGGAAAGCGCGTCCTCAAACATACCGGACACGCAGAATAACATACAAATATAGTAACCCTGAATTTCAAGGTATTCTCTATGAACATGATCGTATATAATCCTCAAACGGAAGAAGATAAAAAAGAACTGGGCAGAAGGGCGGCAGTCATTCACAATCAGGTGCTAATGCAGTCAGTCCGCCTGCTTCACTGCCCAAATGACCAAAAGAAATCGCTTTTAGATGCGATAAAAGCAGAAAGCACTCAGGCAGTCAGACAACCGGAATGATTTTATTGGTTTTTCCGGGGATGATTACATGAGTGGCACAGGAAACGCAAGGGTCAAAGGATCTGATAATTCTTCCTATTTCAACTGGCATAGATTCATCTTTCACCGGTGCACCCATAAGCGCCTGTTCTGCTGTTCCTTTTTTCTCTCCTGTCTGAGTGGATAAATTCCATGCAGATGGAGTGATAACCTGGTAGAACAGGATTTTTTCATCCTCAATTGTCAGCCAGTGTCCAAGTGATCCTCTGGTTGTATCGATGAGTCCTTTTCCATTCGCCTGAGCCGGTACCACATATTCCTGCTGCATAGGCACACCTGGAATCAGATTCTCCAAAAGAGTATTCATGATCTGGGTTATTTTTTTCGCTTCCAGAACCCGTGCAATGGTTCTGTCCATGACAGATATTCCATGTCTGTACTCTCCTGACAGCCATTGTCTTGCCAACGGTCCCACCTCAAAAGGTACGCCATTGTATCGGGGAGCCCTGATCCAGGAATAAGCTTCTGGTTTCTCCCTGTCTGGCTCATTGGCTTCATTAAACCAGGCATATTCATCTGACTGGGTAATGAGGTCCGGATCTAAATGGGAATACTGTTCATCTGTATAAATATATGGATCTACATATAAAGTCCCCAGCTCCTTATAATGCTGAAAGCAGCCATAAGTTAAAAGATTCCCATAGCCTCCGCCAAAATGATAATACTCCGAATAATAAGCAGCTATTTCGTATACATCCGGCAGCATTTTTTCAGTAATAAATTTTTCAATTCCAAATAGTATGGATTTAATGGCTATAATCATATCAGCCGTTACCGGAGATGTGATTCCTCCTATAAAAACGCCATGATTGTGAGGTGCCTTTCCTCCTAAAATTGCCAGCATTTTATGTGCATTCCTGCTATATTCCATTGATTCAAAATAATCATTTACCATGCGTTCATTAACATTGTCAGGCAATCGGTAATCGTTGTGATCCGTTTTAAAAAGGGGGTAGCCTTCCGGCAGCTTTACATAGTCTGGAAGCGTGTACTGATAGAGATGTCTTAAATGATTCTGAAGAAACTCACATGCATGAAGCAGATCCCTTAAATATCTTCCCTGTTCTGAAGGTACAATTCCAAGAGCATCTTCAAGGGCAAGGGCAGAGGCCATAGAATGGGCAGTAGAACAGATTCCGCAGATCCGCTGAGTAAAATAAACCGCATCCAAAGGCGCTCTGCCTGTCAGCATTTTTTCAAAGCCCCGGAACATAAGGCCTTTGGTGCGTGCATCAGTAATGACATTATTTCCTACTTCTGCTGCTATCTCCATGAATCCGTTAATTCTTGTAACTGGATTGATGATAATTGTGTCCGCCATATTACTCCTTCCTCATGGTATCATAAGTGATGAATGGTTCCATGGCATCTGGAAATCCAAACTGGGCGCATCCAATGCAGGGCGAATCATCACCAATGGGCCAGTTTACGTGCCCGTTCCATTTGCGGATGGGACAGTCTGTCTGTGTCACAGGTCCCCGGCACCCCAGCATGTACATACAGGTTTCTTCTCCCAGCTTTGTTGCAAAAATACCGGAATCATAATAGGATCTTCTTGGACAACGGTCATGAATTGTTATGCCATAAAACATCAGTGGCCGGTCCACTTCATCCAGGGGAGGTTCCCCATACAGAATTAAATAAGCCACGGTTCCCATAAGCCAGTCCGGATGACAGGGACATCCGGTAAGCTTAATTACTTTCCGGCTGACAACATCTGAAATTCCGGTACAGTCTGACGGATTCGGTCTTGCCGCCGATACTCCGCCGTAGGAGGCGCAGTCACCAACAGATATCACATGGGCAGCACGTTCTCCCAGCCGCATTGCAGCTTCAAGGCCTGTTATTTCTCGTCCCTCATAACGTCCGATGATATGATAGAGTCCGTTGTCCTTTCTGGAAACAGCACCTTCTACTGCCAGTATGTATTCATCCCCAATAATATCAAACAGCTGATCCATCGCCTGTTCCCCCTCAGATGCGATCAGGCTGTTGCTGTAGATAAAGTTGGTCATCTGCGTCATAAGATACTGGAAATCCGGATCCTGACCATCCAGCATGGAAATGGTATTTCCTGTACACCCGTTTAATTCCAGCCAGACCAGATTGGGTTTGGTACGTTTCTGAGTTTCGATTTCTTCCATTGCTCTGGTTACCAGCTGTCTGGTTTCCTTCCATTTCATTTCTTGAAAAGGACAAAATGCATGCTTTTTCTCCAAAGGTAATCGCTCCCCCTATTCCTGAACCAAATATCCTACAACTGGCAATACACTCAGTACCATTGCTCCCGGGTGACAGGATGCAAACTCCGCACTTAAATCTCTGCCTGCTGAAAGACCCCAGAAATGATTGCCTCCTGCCCATAGCCGGTTATTACTAACATTATAAACCACCCCATTCACTGCAACATAAGCTGGGGCTCCGTTTTTCCCATCATATTGTGCCAGTTGTTCCAGAGTAAAATAGGTCAGAGGCTGTGGCTGTGGCTCGCCGGTTGCCCCGCCCGTTGCTCCCCCTGTGGAACCGCCCGTTGGACCTCCGGTTGGACCAGTTACTCCTCCTGTGGGACCAGTGATTCCTCCAGTGGGGCCAGTGATTCCTCCAGTGGGGCCAGTGATTCCTCCAGCAGGACCAGTGATTCCTCCGGTGGGGTTCCCAACTCCGCCGCCTGTCTGGCCATTCATCTGACTGGCATATAGCCCATTCTCCTGCATCTGGCTCAATTGTCCGAAATAGTATACATGATTCTGAAGCATAATCAATTCACTGCTTAAATGATCCAGCACATCATTGCTGTTGTATAGATTGGAGCGCAGCTTTTCCACATCAGCATTTAATCTCTTTAAACTGCTGCCAAGATACGTCATGAGTAAATCCAAATCCATAATGGTACCTCCTTATCCATTTCTAAATTACCTTTTTTACTGGCTAATCTGTTAGAATATATGTGCAAGCCTGGTTTTTAAGCCCATTTTCCAGGGCATTTATAAAAGTAACCCGGTTTAATTATCTTTTTTTGCTTCTTTTGACAAGATTTCTATTATGATATCTTCTATCTTTCTGCATATATGGGGAAACTGCCTTTTTAAAACAGTACTTAATTCAAGTCCTGGTGCAATTATGGCAGCTTCAATTCCAATTAAGTATCCTCTTACTGGGAATCGGTACAATTTTATCATGTCGATAAAACTCATATCATGCTGCAAAGCGGGATTGGATATCCGTTCCATAATCTCCTCTAAGGAAACTATATTAACAGAACCCGGCCGATCCCCAAATGACGTGGCATCTATAATCAGTATAAAATCATTGGGACTCAGAGAATAAAAGCACGTCTCACTATCCGTTTCTCCATAAATTATTTCAAGTTCCGAGCGTAGGAACCGTTTTTCAAGTTCTTCTGCAATTAAAAGTCCAATCCCGTCATCCTTCATCAGCCGGCTGCCAACAGCGATCAGTTTCGTTACTCATCCCTCCCTGTCCTATTTTTTTAAATATATGAAAAAGACATGGGAATATTCACATTCCCATGTCTTTTAAAATCAGGTTTCCTTATAACGGCATATCCTTGCCCCATGCCCAGGCACCTTTACTACCAGATCCTTTGATGGATTGGTGAATGTTTCACCCGTCCAGAGTTCTTTGAAACAAATTCCCTTTAATTCTTCTTTATCCAACAGACTGGCTGAAATTTCAATTTCTCTTTCTTCTTCCATTAAATTAAAGACAGCCAGGTAATTGAAACCATTCCTTTGGTCACTGCTGTGCCAGATAGAATGCTTCCCGTCCCGGGCAAGCTGAGAGGATTTGCAGTCATCAGAAAGAAGCGCTAAAACTTCCGGATTTGTAAGCAGAGTTTTTGTCCATTCATCCAACCGGGTAAGCTCCGCTCCAATCATCAAAGGAGACCGGAATATGCACCAGAGTGACATCATTGTTATCTGTTCATCCCTGGTAAACCGGGTCAGACGTTCCTCTCCAAAGCCTTTCCCCAACATACCCACAGGAAGCATGTCACAGTCCGGATAACTTCCCTGCCCCACATGGTTCTGCCAATGCTCACACCGTTCAAACATCTGCTTTAACAAATTCCAGTCGTCCCAAAAGTCATCGGTAATCCGCCACATATTAGAATAAGTCTCATAATGCCATGCTTCTTTCAGAAGGGCAGGTCCCGGTGAAAGACTAAGTACCATCTGCCTTCCGCTTTTATTGATTGCCTCATGAAGCATACGAATTTCTTCTTTTGCAGACGCTGCATCCATGCGGCAGATATCATCACATTTGATAAAATCCACTCCCCACAGGGCGTACAGCTGGAAAATAGAATCATAATACGCCTGTGCTCCCTCTGCCTCAGGGTTCACTCCATACATATCCGGATTCCATGAGCAAATGGAATAAGGATTGGAAATGCCATCGGCCGTACGATCTGTACCCCATATTTTCATCCTGTTATGAGCTGCGATACGGGGAACCCCTCTCATGATGTGAATCCCGAATTTTAAACCCAGCCCATGGATATAATCAGCCAGTGGTTTAAAACCATGACCGCCCGCAGAAGAAGGAAAGCGTTCCGGACACGGCCAAAGTCTGGAATATTCGTCTATTTCAACCTGACCGAAGGGAATATACTGGCACTCCTGCCGTCTTGTTCCGGCATTATGAGCATACCACTGTATATCAACCACAATATATTCCCAGCCATATTCTTTTAAATTCTGTGCCATATAATCAGCATTGGCCCGAACCTCTTGTTCTGTTACTGCCGTATCATAATAGTCATAGCTGTTCCACCCCATAGGGGGTTTTCCTGATGATAAATATCTGCTCATCTCATATCCTTTCCTGGTAATTTATTGATAAATCTGATATCATTATAGCAACTGAACAATCTATTACAAGAGTAAGAACACGATACATGGAGGGTAATTTTTTGATCAACGGAGTTTGCCAGACATTTGGTTTTCTGGACCTTGACAGACAATGGAATGCACCACTGTTTCTCCTGGATTTTGGAATGGAGCAGAGAAAAAATGAAACCTATGATTTTCAAAATAATAATCGAGGCAGTTATTCCGGTTATCTGCTTCAGTACACATTAGATGGGATGGGAATGTTTGAATCAGAGGGGCAGACAACCATTCTGTCTCCTGGAGATGCTTTTTTTATCACATTTCCAGATAGAAGCAGATATTATCTGGCTGAAAATAATTCATGGAAATACTTTTATATCCATTTTGACGGCGAAATGGGGCAATATTTTTTTCAGCGGATACAGGCTCTGACAGGAAAAACCTTTTCCATACCTAATACCAGTCAGGCAATCTTACTGTTTTTAGAGGAATTTCAGGCAGTAAAATCAGGGAAGAAATACGGACGTTATGACAGCGGGATCTTTTTATACCAATTCCTGATCCTGCTTATGAGAGAACTGGAAACTCCGCAAAAATCAGTTAAAAATGCCTGTGTGGAAGATGCCGCAAAATGGATGCAGAAAAACTATAAATATCAGATCGGGCTCTCTCAGATGTGCCGGGAGCTTGGCGTGAGCCTTCCCCATTTAACAAGACAGTTTCATTTGCAGACCGGACTCTCTCCCATAAAGTATTTAACCAGTCTGCGCTTGGAACATGCATTATCCCTTCTTCTAAATACGTCAATGGGTCTTGAAGTCATTGCGGCAGAATGCGGATACTCCAACAGCAATTATTTCTCAAAGGTTTTCAGGAAAAATATGGGGATTTCACCTGCGCAATACAGAGACCGGCATAATGGTCTGCAAAAGCCGTTATGATAGTATATCATTCTCCACACATTTCGCCGCATAAGTGGCCAGCCTTGATCCTCTGTCTGGATGAAAGGTATTAACAGCCTTAATTAAACCGATAGTCCCTACTGACAGGAGATCTTCCATATCATAGTCTGTATTCTGATACTTTTTTGCCACATGGGCTACAAGACGCATATTACGCTCGATGAGTGTGGCTCTCGCCTCCTGATCCCCTTCCTGGTATCGTTCCAGACACTCTCGTTCCTCTCGCGCAGTTAAAGGTTTGGGAAAAGTTTTCAAAGAAAGCCACCTTAAACTTACTTACTCCTATTTTATGCCGCCCTTATCTTTAAAGTGCTTTTACAAAAAATATTGGCTGGTACTTATTTATTTACAAAATTCTCTCTGTTACTTTACATAATATTTTTATGTAAAGTAACTTTCACGAAAAAGGACCGGACAACAGTCCGATCCTTTCCATCCCATCTTATATTAATGGTGGAACAGCCGGATTCCATTAAATGCCATTACCATACCATATTTGTTACAAGTATCAATTACCTGATCATCTCTTACAGAACCACCTGGCTGAACAACATATTTCACACCGCTTTTATATGCACGGTCAATGTTATCTCCAAATGGGAAAAATGCATCAGAACCAAGAGATACATCCGTCAGCTGATCAAGCCACTGCCTTTTTTCTTCTCTTGAAAATACCGGAGGCTTTTCCTTAAATACCTGCTCCCATCTGCCGTCTGCCAATACATCCATATTATCTTCACCGATATATACATCAATGGCATTATCCCTGTCTGCGCGGCGGATGTCATCAAGGAACGGAAGTTCCAGCACCTTAGGTGCCTGTCTTAAATACCAGTTGTCCGCCTTGCTGCCTGCCAGTCTGGTACAATGAACACGGGATTGCTGTCCTGCCCCGATTCCAATTGCCTGTCCATTCTTTGTATAGCAGACGGAATTGGACTGGGTATATTTTAAGGTAATCAAAGAGATGATTAAATCTATTTCAGCAGTTTCAGGAATCTCCTTGTTCTCAGTCACTCTGTTTTCCAACACTTCACGACCAATTTTAATCTCATTTCTTCCCTGCTCAAAGGTAACTCCATAAACCTGTTTTTTCTCTATGGGCTCCGGAGTATATTCCGGATCAATGAGAATCACATTATAATTGCCATTTTTCTTAGACTTTAATATGTCCAAAGCTTCCGGAGTATAGCCAGGTGCAATCACACCATCCGAAACCTCTCTCTTAATAATTTTCGCTGTATCTTCATCACAAATATCCGATAAGGAAATATAATCGCCAAAGGAAGACATCCGGTCTGCGCCTCTGGCTCTGGCATAAGCGCAGGCAAGAGGGGAAAGCTCTCCCATATCTTCAACCCAGTAGATCTTTTTTAAAACCGGACTTAAGGGAAGTCCAACTGCCACACCAGCAGGAGAAACATGTTTGAAGGAAGCTGCCGCAGGCAATCCAGTTGCCTCCTTTAATTCTTTTACCAGCTGCCAGCCGTTTAATGCGTCCAGAAAATTAATATAACCGGGTTTTCCGCTCAATACGGTTATAGGAAGATCTGATCCGTCTGCCATATAGATTTTTGATGGTTTTTGATTGGGATTACACCCATATTTCAGCTCTAATTCATTCATCTTTTGTACTCCTGCTATTCATTCTTGTTTATTATCCGGGTCTCAAAGGCACCTGTTTCAAGGTCAATATAACGTACAAACAGCGATACCTTGTTCTCTTCATTCAGGCTTTCCCAGATCAGGGAAGTAAACTCATCCGGATCAGCCAGGACTTCCACCAGTTTTGGCTCCCCTTCAAAGCTTGGCAGAGGATTGCCGTCATGCATGTAAGTATGGATAAAATGAGCTTCTCCAGGCACAGGATTCTCATAGGCAAAGGTAAAGCGGTTACAGGAGGACGGATCCCCGTTATTACTCTTTAATATAGACATGGCATAGTTATATCTTCCATCTTCCACATGCATTATGCCAGAGATTCGGGGTGTATAATTGGGGCTGTCCGGCTCAAATTCCCTGCTGCGAAGAGCCTGCTCAAATGTGAGCTGAATATCCATGCCCTCATAGATGGTGTCAGTCTGATCTCCGTTTGTTACAATGGTCTTGTTTCCCAGGACACGCACTGGTGCGTAAATAATCAGACTGGGATCTGATAATTTTGAAGGATCGTAAGCCTGGGTACGGATTCCATCCCCATCTTCCACAAATACGCGGTTACGGCTGTTCACACTTCTTCCCATGATAAAATAAGCAGTTACTGCCTTCCTTCCATCTGGGGTTTTGCCAATAATTATCCCCCTTCCAGGATAGGAATTGTTTATTAATTCATCCTTCAAAGAAACCAAATACATGACTTTCAGTCCTCCATTCTCAATAAAGACGCAAAAAACCGCCTGGGCATCCCATAGCGGTGCCCAGGCGGTCGGCTTCAAAACGTAACGTGCTCCCCGTGGTTTTCTCCACTTATCCGCCAGTTGCACGTACCATGTCTAACATAATATATGATTCTCCAATAAATTGCAAGGTCTTTTTTATTTGTTCCTGTTTTTATTCGTTGCGAATGGCAGCCAGAGGACTGAGTTTCATAGCTCTGAGGGAAGGGAAAAATCCCGCAGCCATACCTACAAAAACAGAAAATCCTACAGCAGCCAAAGACAGCCACAAAGGTATTCTGGATAAATCTCCTGGCATATCGGGCATAAAACGGCCTGCCAGAAACCGGTTTATAAGAAAAGAAACCCCGTAACTGAAAGTAATACCCGTAATGCCGCCAAGGAAACCAATAAATCCGGATTCAATCAAAAACATGTCTCTGATATGATTCATATCAAGCCCCAGTACCTTTAAAATTCCGATCTCCTTGGTTCTCTCATAGATGGACATCATCATCGTGTTGGCAATACCGATGGCTGCGACAAATAAGGATACTGTTCCGATTCCTCCAAGCAAAGCCTGAACCATCTTTGCCTGCTTCTGAGATTGCTCAAGCCATTCCATATTGCTGTTTGCCTGATATCCCATATCTGTAATCGCCTTCTGTACCGCGGTTACATTAGCCATATCGTCCACCTCTACCACTGCCTGATCATAGATAAAGTAGTTATAAGGCTTCCCCTTTTTATTGGTAGGCTGGTTGGGAATTGGCTTTTTCTTATAAATCTGTTTTAACTGGGATTTGAGTGCATCCAAATCAACATAGACATTGTAGCTGTAATTACTCCAGTCCTCTACTCCTCCTGCTACCAGCCCTGCTGTCTTCAGCAGATATTTTTTAGGCGGCTTCACAGGAGTTTTTCCATCTCCTCCTGTGCCTCCGTTTTGAGACTGGTAATAGGCATCGGTGTCAAATACCACAAATACAGGTCTGTTCATAAAATCAATATCCGGAATCTTGGTTGGGTCATCGTAATAATCCTGATTTCTGCTTTTGGGATTGCTAAATTGCCTGGGCACCATATTTCCAACCACCATCTGAAGTTCTTTCGTCCCTTTATCGGGAAGATGCCCCTGTTTTAGTGATATATTATCCATGTATTCGGGGGTTACTCCAATCACGGTGATATTGCCCTGATATGCCCCCTGGCTCATGATTGTGTCTGTCTGCAAAAGCGGAGAGGCCGACTTTACATGATCCAGACCGGCAAACTGGGCAACCACATTATCTGTCATATAATTAGGTTCTTTTTTTCCTTCTCCCCCGTAGGATTGATTGGAATACACAGTGATCTCAGTCAGACTTCCATAAGAAGCATACTGTTCCATGGTAAGTTCATTAAAACCGATACCCAGAGATACCATAACAACAATGGAAGCGGTACCAATTAAAACTCCAAGAACAGTTAAAAATGTTCTCATCTTTCTTCGTCTTAAATTGTTCACACTCATGGAAAGCAAATCACTAAATTTCATCGTTTATTTCCTCTATGGCAGCCAGCTTCTTCTGCTTTCTTTTTTTCCAGATAAAAAAGGCTGCACCTGCACCTGCCGCAAGCAGAACAACAACAGAAGGGATCAGGATCTTACCATACTTTGCAAACCCTGCAGGCTCAGCATCTACAGGCGCTTCACCCATATTTCCGTTATCTGCTCCTGTTTCTTCCGGCTCGGTTACCATCAATGTGACTTCTTTTTCTATAGGATCAGAGACTACTCCGTTTTCATCCTCATAGGTAATTAAAATCTTTATTTTTCCGTCATCAGCCGTGGGTGTGGTTCCGGTAATCATGGCATCCACATTACCTGTTTCACCAGGCTTAATATTTCCTATGTAGGTACTGGACTGCTGTATGGAATCTCCCACAAATGCTACCATGACATTATAGAGAAGAACCTTTCCTGTATTATTGACCGGGAACATAATGTTGGTTTCTGAACCAGCTGCAATTGATTCCGGCATGATGTCGATAGTACCTGTATTTAAACGAGCCACCTGTTTTACCGGAATATTCACAGTTATTTTTTCTTCCGCATTTTTATATTCCGGGCTGTCGAATTTCTCATTAATTGTCAGACCATAAGTTCTTTGATCTACCCATGCACCGGCACGAAGCTTCACCTTGACATCTGTCGTCTGACCTGCTCCAAGGGAATTCACAACAACGGAGGAACTACCTTCATCCGTTGTAAACACGGCACTATCTGTTACCTTCTCAGACTCCAGATTAAATAGAATGTTGCTTGCAGGAACGCTTTCTGATGCATTCTTCATGTGCAGGGTAAGCTCAAATTCCTCACCGGCAAAAACCTTCTCCGGATTGGTTTCAAAACCATCAACAACGATCCTGGCTTTGGTTCTGTCGTTGATATTAAACTCTTTGGTCGACTCTTCCTTCTCTTTGTTTTGTACCTTTACAAAAAACGTCTCTTCAGATTTCTGAATGTCTCCATCGCTGCTGTCCCGGTATTCGATGTTAAATGTGATGGGATAATAACCGCTGTACACATCCTTTCGGATCATCATGCTGTAAGGAATGGAAATCGTCTCCCCGCCTCCGATCCGGTCAAAATGTTTGGTATAATTTCCATCGTTGATATCAAAAGGGAACTTTGTGCTGTCCTGGTTTACTCCCATTCGGACATTGACGTCAAAGGCGGTTAAATTAGAAGAATTACGGACATTCATGCTATAATTCATCACTTCCGGATAAGTTCCGAAGGGAGTGTTCTGACCCTCGCCAAGTTCGAAACTGATGGTTCCTTCGTTGGCCCCGGAAGAGGTTGTTGCGGACGATTTTGTAATCCAGATATTCACCTTTTCATAGGACGCATGAGCACCATCATCCTTTTTCTTTGCATCAGTAACAACCTCTACCGGTACCAGATAATACCCCTCGGATACATCTCTCCGGATTCTTGCAGTGAGGCTGAAGGTTTTAGAGCTTCCGCTCTTTACATCACCCAGTTTTTTATTGTCAAATGTATTGGAAGATATCTCGAAAGGAAAAACAGATCCGGTGTATGTTGTAGTTTCTTCTGCATCTTCGGTTGCCCTGTACTCCTGTTCCGGTATATCTCTGTCAAATCTGACAGCCACATCCTTTAAATCATTACCTGTATTATTGGTAAAAACCATATTGATGGTGATATTCTCCCCCGTCTTTCCTGATGGAGTTTTTTTCACATCAATATATGTGTTTTTACTTAAATCATATTGTGCAAACGCTGTTGCCGGTATGGCAGTTACCGCCATAATTACAGCCAGCAGCCCTACAATCTTTCTCTTAACTCTGTACATCTTCCATATCCCCCTTAGTATCCTCGTGGTGCTGTTCTTCAATTTTAAATATCTTTCCATCTACTATGTGGAACTGTCTGTCTGCAAACCTGGCAATATAATTATCATGGGTTACCATGACAAGGGTCTGGTTCTGCTCTTTTACAATCTTCTGCATCAATGAAAGAACCTCTTTTGTGGTTTTGGAATCCAGATTTCCGGTTGGCTCATCAGCAAAGATAATCTTGGGATCCACGGCTAGTGCCCTGGCAATTCCCACCCGCTGCTGCTGGCCTCCTGACATCTCATTGGCCATATGGTTCATCTGTTTTTCCAAACCTACCAGTTTTATGTATTTTTTTGCTTTTTCATTCCGGATCTTTTTTGGCACACCACGAAATGACAGGGGAAGTGCAACATTCTCTACCGCATTCAATGTCTTAATCAAATTATAGGACTGGAAAATAAAACCCACATGCTTTCTTCTAAATGCAACCAGCTGATTCTCCGAAAGTTTTTCGATGTGATTACCTGCAATGACAATTTCCCCTTTTGACGGTTTTTCCAACCCCGCCATCATGTTTAAAAGTGTGGATTTTCCCGAGCCGGACGGACCCACAATGGCACAAAATTCGCCTTTATATATCGTAAAGTCTACACCGTTTAGTGCATAGACTTTGGTATCTCCCACCTTATACACCTTATACAGATCCTTAACCTGAATCATGGGTGTTCTGTTTTCCACCACTACAGCTTCCTCCTTGAAATATTCACGCAATCACATTATACAACAGGATTGGCAAATCCGATATTCTTTATTTTCTTAATCTTCCTTACATATTCCTTACACGCCCAAAAGTCTTTTACTGCCCCGTAAAAAATATTTTAAAAAAGAGTAGAAATATTTTAAACTATGCTTTATAATGGGATAGAATTTTAAACCATAACTCAGTGGATAAAGGAGATTCTTATGAGACATTTACTTAACCCGTTAGATTTCAGTCTGGAAGAAACCGGACAACTGCTTGATCTGGCAAAAGATATTGAAGATAATCTTCCGGAATATTCTCATGTGTGCAATGGAAAAAAACTAGCGACACTTTTTTATGAGCCAAGTACAAGAACCCGTTTGAGTTTCGAGGCTGCCATGCTTAATTTAGGAGGCAGCGTACTTGGCTTTTCCTCTGCCGATTCAAGTTCTGCTTCTAAAGGAGAAAGCGTCGCTGATACCATTCGGGTCATCTCCTGTTACGCAGATATCTGTGCAATGAGACACCCCAAGGAAGGCGCACCATTAGTTGCTGCAAACTACTCCGGTATTCCAGTCATTAACGCAGGAGACGGCGGACACCAGCATCCAACACAGACACTTACCGATTTACTCTCTATTCGTTCCTTAAAAGGCCGTCTGAACGATTTAACTATTGGTCTTTGCGGTGATTTAAAATTTGGCCGTACTGTTCATTCTCTTATCAATGCTCTTGTAAGATACGAAAACATCAAATTCATCTTAATTTCCCCCCCTGAACTGAGGGTACCTGAATACATCCGGGAAGATGTCCTAAGGGCCAACAACATTGAATTTATTGAAATGGACAGTCTTGACGATGCCATGCCGGATCTTGATATCCTGTATATGACACGGGTACAGAAAGAACGTTTCTTCAACGAAGAAGACTACATCCGTTTAAAGGACTGCTACATTCTGGATAAGAAAAAAATGAAGCTGGCGAAGGAAGATATGTATGTTCTTCACCCCCTTCCCAGAGTCAACGAAATCTCTGTAGAGGTTGATGATGATAAACGGGCCGCCTACTTTAAGCAGGCACAGTATGGTGTTTATGTACGTATGGCTCTTATCATGACATTACTGGAGGTAAATAAACCATGTTAAATATCGGCGGATTAAAAGAAGGTATCGTATTAGACCATATTGAGGCAGGGAAGAGTCTGGAAATCTACTATAATCTTGGACTGGACAAGTTAGACTGCCAGGTAGCTATAATCAAGAATGCAAAAAGCAATAAAATGGGAAAGAAAGATATTATCAAAATAGAAGGCGGTATGGATCATATTAACCTGGAGATCCTGGGATATATTGATCACAACATCACAGTAAACATTATTCGGGATAATGAAATTGTAGAAAAGAAGTCTCTCAGCCTTCCAAGAAAGATCACCAATATCATACAGTGCAAAAACCCACGCTGCATCACTTCCATCGAGCAGGGGCTTCCCCATGTTTTCTATCTCTCAGATGCAGAAAAGGAAACATACCGCTGCATGTATTGTGAAGAAAAATATAGCAGATAACAAAACAGAGGATATCGCAAAATCACAGGAAATGTGATAAGGCGGTATCCTTTTTTTAATTGTCTAAATATTAGATGCTTTGAGTAAGACGATAAGCCGGGTTATGTCGTTGAATGGCCATCTATCTAGGCCTGCCGTCGCCAGCAGGCTCAAGCGACCTACCCGGAAGCAGACGGGCCGCCTTATGCTTCCTGTTCGGTCTTGCTTCGAATGGGGTTTACATGGACCCCTCCTGTTACCAGGAGAGCGGTGGTCTCTTACACCACCTTTCCACCCTTACCGCAGATGCGGCGGTTTATTTCTGTTGCACTTTCCCTGGAGTCACCTCCGCCAGACGTTATCTGGCATTCTGCCCTGTGAAGCCCGGACTTTCCTCACCTGCAGCCTTTCGGCTTTGCAGCTGCGGCCATTTGTCTTACTCAAAACCATATAAGTTTATCATAGTTCCAGCCATTTGTAAAGCTGCCTTTTAAGATATCTTACTTACACCTTAAAACAGCTTCCTCCAATAAATTCCCGTACAATGGAGTTACGGGGAATGTCTTCACTATTAACTCCCAAAAAATAATCCAGGAACTTTAAAAGCCGTTTCGCTTCCATGTATTCCGGCGATTCTCTTGGTATTCCAAACAAAAGCGGTTCTGCGTACTGCTTTAATACAGATAATTCATATACTGTGGCAGAATTAAACATCATATCTGCAGATTCCTGGAATGGGAAAATATAGGCTTCCTCACCCTCTCTTACAGTGGGCCACATGCGTATGGTATCCTGGGCTGATGCACCTCTGGTTCTGGCATCCCGCACCATGCGCCTGATCAGGCGGCAGTCCGTGGTTGGTATCCGGTTATGCTCATCAATGTTTAACTGGGTCAGTGCACTGACATAGACACGGAATTTACTATCTTTTGGAAGTGAATAGGATAACTTATCATTCAGACAGTGAATTCCTTCGATTACCAGAATATCGTCATCACCCAATTTCAAGTAATCTCCCCGATATTCCCGTTCTCCTGTTTTAAACTGGTATCTTGGCATCTCTACCGTTTCGCCAGCTAAAAGAGCCGTCATATCCTTATTAAACTGATCGATGTCCAGACATTCCAGTACTTCATAATTATAGCTTCCGTCCGGATTTTTCGGACTGTTAACCCTGTTTACAAAATAATCATCCACTGCTATGGGGTGTGGAATCATCCCCTGGGCCTTTAATTGTATTGATAATCTGTGAGAAAATGTAGTTTTTCCTGAAGAAGACGGACCTGCTATCATAACAAATTTTTTGCTTCTGTCAGAACCAATCCGTGCTGCAATTTCACCAATCTTTTTCTCCTGAAGCGCTTCCTGAATCAGAATCAGTTCATTGATATTACCTGCTGCTATGCCTTCGTTTAATGCTCCGACATGGGAAACATTCAGACGTTCTCCCCATTTAACACTTTCCTTTAGCACCGTGAAAAGCTTCTGCTTTTTTTCTGCCTCAAAAACAGGTACTTCCTGCGGATTTTCCTTCTGAGGGAGCATGAGCATAAATCCTTCATCATAAGGAATGATATCAAAATATTTAATATATCCTGTGTTCTGTACCATATAGCCGTAAAAATAATCTTCAAAGCCACCGATGCTGTATAAATTCACGCGGGATACTCTGCGGTAGCGGAAAAGCCGCTCTTTGTCATACATACGGTGCTTATGAAATAATTCAATGGCATCATCTGTATTGACGCTTCGCTTCATAATGGGGATCTTCTGATCCACGTATTCCCTCATTCGTGTCAGTACCCGGTTTAACAGTTCTTCCGTCAGTTCTACAGTTCCATGGGGCTGAATGTAATATCCCTTTCCCAGAGAAAAATCAACTGTCACTTTTTCAATATTTTCAGAACCAGCCACATCATAGAATGCTTTCATCATGAGAAAAATTGCGCTTCGGTGATAAGTCTGAATTCCCGGCTGATCTTTTCCGGTATAAAATTGAAGCGTACAATCAAACTGAACGGTCTTATGAAGCTCTCTCAATTTACCGTTGATCCCCACCAGCAGAATCTCATCTTCATACTGGGACTGATATTCCTTTGCTATATCCTGATAAGTGGTTCCAATTGGATATTGTTTCTTAGTTCCATCTATTGTTACAATCGCCATTCTTTTCCTCCTTATAAAAATGTCTCAGGAAATCTCACATCTGCCTTGCCAATCTCCAGCTCTTCCCCTGTATTAGCCTTTAGAAAATCTTCCATAAATTTCAGAAAAAGATATTCAAGCCCATAATGGCCTGCATCAATCACTGCCATATGATTTGCTGCTGCATCAGTTCCGCTGTGATGACCGATATCACCGGTAATCAGTACTTCCACTCCTGCTTTTAACGCAGGTTTTATCATGCTGGAACCAGCGCCCGGGCTGATGCCCACAAAGGTTACCGGCTCTTTTATATCCTGTTCTCCATATATGGTAACGAAGGGAAGTCTGAACCGTTCTTTTACCAGACCAGCCAGTTCCCTCACTGTCATGGGCTGTTCTAAATAACCGGTCTTTCCGATTCCATATGGAAGTTCTTTTATGCCTTCCGGTGTTTCAAACGGAACAATCCCTTCCTGTTCCAATACCTGGGTTTTTTCTAACCCCAGCATTCCCGCAGCGGCATCCGCCATACATCCGGGTGCTGCATCAAAGTTGGTATGCATGGCGTAACAGCAGATATCATGCTTCATCAGCTTCATCAGTCTTTCACCGATAAAATCACTGTCAGTAATTCTGCTTACAGGCTTAAAAATCAGGGGATGATGGGTCAAAAGAAGATCAGCTCCATACTGCACTGCCTCTTCTATTGCTCTCTCATCCCCGTCCAGCGCGATAAATACTTTTTTTATCTCTTTTTTATTCCGTCCCACAAGAAGTCCTACATTATCCCATTCACAGGCACATTTAACAGGCGCCAGCTGTTCCAGTATTTCAATCAGTTTGCTGCATTGCATCTTGTGCCTCCTTATTCCACTTCAGTTCCAGTTTCAGTTCTTCGATTCTGCTCTCTGCGTTTCTTGTTCCGCTTGACTGAAGTCCTTTTAGAATTTCACCAATCTGTATCTGTTCTTTCTGTAAAAATTCCTTTAAAATAGGATTTTTTGAATCTAACAGGTCTTTTCCGTACCGGTAACCCAGTTCCGGATCCCTATCCTCCGAGATCATAGATTCTCTGGTAACACCCATAACGGAATAATATTTTCCGTCCTCTTTTATCATAGTCTCTCTTCCAATAGAAAATTCATGTTCTGCAAGAAACTTACGGACTTTATAAAGCTCCGAATGAGGTGACAGGACCCAGTATGAGATACTGTCCCATAAATGCCGTCCCTCCTCCAATATATGTATGATCAGTTCTCCGCCCATGCCAGCAATGACAACGCAGTCAGCCTGATTTTTTTCTAATTTTAAAAGCCCGTCGCTTAAACGGACTTCAACCAGATCGGTAAGACCTGCCTCTTTTATGTGAGTCTGGGCCCTTAAAAGAGGCCCTTTTCTCACATCCATGGCAATTGCAGATTTTGCAATCCCCTCCTGTACTAAATGAATCGGGATATAACCATGATCGGTACCGATGTCAGCCACGCGGCTGCCACCAGGTACAAAGGAAGCGATCATTCCCAAACGTTTTGATAATTTCATAGTAAACTCCGTCTTATTTCTTAATCGTCCAGATAATCTTTCAGCTTTTTGCTTCTGCTGGGATGGCGCAGTTTTCGCAAAGCTTTCGCTTCAATCTGTCTGATCCGTTCTCTTGTAACATTAAATTCTTTTCCAACCTCTTCCAAGGTTCTGGGGCGCCCGTCATTTAAACCAAACCGAAGTTTTAACACCTTTTGTTCCCGCTCTGTCAGGGTATCAAGAACTTCCATCAGCTGTTCATGAAGCATGGTAAAGGTTGCCGCATCTGCAGGAACCGCCACCTGATCGTCCTGGATAAAATCACCTAAATGGCTGTCTTCTTCCTCGCCGATAGGTGTTTCTAAAGAAACCGGCTCCTGAGAAACTTTCATAATTTCCCGTACCCGTTCTACCTGCATATCTGCCCTTGCCGCAATCTCTTCCGGCACAGGTTCTCTTCCCAGTTCCTGTAAAAGCTGTCTGGATACACGTACCAGACGGTTAATGGTCTCAACCATATGAACAGGGATCCGGATTGTACGGGCCTGATCTGCTATGGCACGGGTAATTGCCTGTCTGATCCACCAGGTTGCATAGGTGCTGAACTTATAGCCTTTCCGGTAATCAAACTTTTCCACCGCTTTAATCAGACCTAAATTTCCTTCCTGTATCAGATCCAAAAACTGCATCCCCCGGCCCACATAGCGTTTGGCGATACTGACGACCAGCCGGAGGTTGGCTTCTGTTAATCTTTGCTTGGATTCTTCATCTCCAAGCTCAATCTTTTTTGCAAGTTCAATCTCATCTTCACTGGATAGCAGAGGGACTTTACCGATCTCTTTTAGATACATGCGGACCGGATCTTCTACGCTGACACCTTCCGGAACAGATAAATCGATACTTTCCATATCGATTTCTTCCTCTTCCTCGATGTCCTCTTCCAAAAACAGATCTTCGTCTAAATCCAGTTCTTCCCCACCCATGGAAAGCACATCTACTTTGCTGCTCTCCAGAAAATCATAGATCTGATCCAGACGGTCTGAATCTAAACTCTCTCCAATAAAAAAATCAAGTACTTCCTGGTTCTCCAGGACATTTCTCTTTTTTCTCGCCAATAAGAGGAGCTGGTTTAACTTCTCCTCAAACGCCGCTGTTGACTCTTCCTGCCTGCTGCCAAAAACCTGTTCCTCTTCTGTCTTTCCTGAACCCACCATCTTATCTGCTGTCTTCTTAACATTCTCGTCCATGTTTTTCCATCCTTCCACAGCCTGCCTATAGTGTACACCCTAATCCAGCGAAATATTCAAATCCCTCAGCGCAGCCTGTTCCTTTATAATTCTTTGCAGTTCTTCTATCCCTGCTGCATGACGGCTGGCATGATCCAGACTGTTTTTTTTCACTTTCATTATTGTTTCCGAAAACGCTTTTTTCTGTTCTTCATTATCAAGAGACTCTTTTAAGCTCGCATGGAAAAGACCAGCGACAGTCCGGTATTGATCATCATCATCGATGAAATGATTCAAAATCTCGGCCGGATTCAGTGTTCCGGCAGCGTGTCCGTCAAAAACCATCTGTGCCACCTTATGATACAGTTCTTCTATAAAATCATCAGGAGTAACGACCCCTTTAATCTTATCAAATAGTACAGGATTTTCAATCAGCCAGGTAAGCAGCAGCCTTTGAGACTGCATAACCCCATCTTCTTTTTCTTTTTTCCGCTGATTCTTCCCGTTTTCTTCCTCTTCTCCCCTTACTGAGGACCGGACAGGTCCGAGAGTGGCTCCCAGCCGGTTAACCAGGCGTTTTAAATCCTGGTAATTAATGAAAAATTCTCTGGAAACAGCTTCTAAATAGTTTTCCCGCTCAAGCGCTTCCGGAAATTCCAGAAGCTTTCTTGCCGTTTGATTATAAAACTCTGTTTTCTGTTCCGGATCATCCATTTTGTAATTCTTTTTCAAAACTTCAATCTCAAAGAGAAAACTGTTTTGTGCCTGTTCAATTCTCTGTTTAAATTCTTCCGCTCCCAGATTCTTTATAAATTCATCCGGGTCCTTATAAGGCTCCATATTCAGAACACGAATGGAAACTCCCGCATCCCTTAAAATTGGAATCGCTCTCAGTGCCGCTTTCTGACCTGCTCCATCACTGTCATAGGTAAGGATCACTTTGTCCGTATACCGCTTTAACAGCTGAGCATGCTGGGTGGTAAAGGCTGTTCCCAGGGAAGCCACCGCATTGGTAAAGCCTGCCTGATGCATGGCAATTACATCCATATACCCTTCGCAGATCAATATGTATTTTTCCCGTGACAATCTGGCATAGTTCAGTCCATATAAGTTTCTGCTTTTATCGAACAGCTTTGTCTCCGGTGAATTTAAATATTTAGGCTCACCTGCCCCCATAACTCTTCCGCCAAAACCGATGACCCGGTTATTCACATCCATGATAGGAAACATCACCCGGTTCCAGAACTTATCATGACTTCCCTTTTCCTCAATTGTCACAAGCCCTGACTGCTTTAATACAGAGTCATCATACCCCTTGCCTCTTAAGTAGCGGTATAAATCGTCACTGGTTTTATTGGAGTAACCAAGTCCAAAGCGGACTATGGTTTCATCACTTAACTGCCTGTCCTTCAAATACCGGTAACCCGCTTCGCCCTGAGGCTTTTTCAGCTGATAATAAAAATAGCTGGCAGCCAGCTTATTCATCTCCAGTAGAGCGGCCCTTAAATCTTCCTGCTCCCTTGCCTCCTTGCTGTATTCTTCCACCGGCAGTTTTACTCCTGCCCGGTCTGCCAGCATCTTAAACGCTTCTGAGAAGGAATAATTCTCATACTCCATAACAAAGGTAATAACATTACCGCCTGCACCGCAGCCAAAGCAGTAATACATCTGTTTGGCTGGTGACACGGAAAAGGAGGGAGACTTTTCATTATGAAACGGGCATAAGCCAAAATAATTGCTGCCTTTTTTTTGCAGTTTCACGTACCCTGATACGATATCCACAATGTCATTCCTTACGCGGACTTCTTCAATTATGTCTTCCGAATATCGCATAAAGCCATCAGCCTCCTTTCACAAAGATTTATGATAAAATGCTTATTTGTCAAATTGCTTTCCATGCCTTTGGTACAAACAGTTCCTCAAACCGGTCAATGGCGTAGCTGTCACTCATGCCGGCAATATAATCACAGACAGCACGTTCCTTGTCTGCAGTACCTTTTTCCATTAAATACCGGTATTCCTGGGGAAGCTTATCCGGATAATCCATATAATACTCAAAAAGCATGGCGATCATCTTCTGTGCTTTTCCTTCTTCTGCTTTTGGAATCTCATTCTTATAAACATGCTGAAACATCCAGGTTCTAAGTCCCTGCATGGCCGCTTCCATATCAGAAGACATGATGATCTCATTCTTCTCATAGCTGTTATTGATAATATCATGAATGAGATTATTCAGTCTCTCCCTGACGCTGTGCCCTAAAATATCGGTATAGCAGCCGGGAAGATCCTCTTCTACAAACATCTTTGCCCGGATTGCATCATCAATGTCATGATTAATATAGGCAATTTTGTCAGAGAGCCGGACAATGGCGCCCTCTAACGTGGAGGGATGACCGCTGGTCCGGTGATTTAAGATTCCATCTCTCACTTCCCATGTGAGATTTAAACCCAATCCGTTCTTTTCCAGGATTTCAACTACCCGCACGCTCTGCCTGTAATGGGCGAACCCCTGGGAACAGATCTCATTAAGAATTGCTTCTCCGGAATGGCCAAACGGAGTATGTCCAAGGTCATGCCCCAACGCAATCGCCTCTGTTAAATCCTCATTCATGCGCAGGGATTTGGCAATGGTTCTTGCTATCTGGGAAACTTCCAGTGTATGGGTGAGTCTTGTCCGGTAATGGTCACCCTCCGGTGCCAGAAACACCTGAGTCTTGTGCTTCAGCCTTCGAAATGCTTTACAGTGAATGATTCTGTCACGGTCCCGCTGGTAAGCGGTGCGGATATCACAGGGTTCTTCTTCCCGTTCTCTGCCTTTGGTATTCTTGCTAAAAGCAGCATAAGGACTTAAATAAGCTTCCTCCCACTGTTCAGTGGATTCTCTGATATTCATTCGATCACATCCTTCGCAAAGTTATGGTACATTATATCATATTTTCAGTAATTTTAACACCCTATATTAAATTATTTGCACTGTGCTCATCTGGTGCTGTTGATGTGTTTCCTGTATTCACTGGGCAGACAGCCAAATCGTTTCTTAAAAGCCTTGGCAAATGCCCTGCTGTCAGGAAATCCATGCTTCATGGCAATTTCCCCGATTTCATGATCCGTTCCCATGAGTTCACGCACTGCATATT
Organism: Hungatella sp.; assembly: GCA_009712635.1. Taxonomy (GTDB): domain Bacteria; phylum Bacillota; class Clostridia; order Lachnospirales; family Lachnospiraceae; genus Lacrimispora. The sequence goes on from WASS01000020.1 coordinate 554,874, forward strand.
TGACACGCAGGTCAATTAAAAAGGTACGATAATTAACCTGCGCATACTTTAAAAAAATTCTGGATAAATAGGTGGGACTGAATCCAAAGCGCAATGCCACCGAGTCCAGTTTTAAATCCTGATCATAATTCTCCCTCATATACTGGGTTACATCAGAAAGTTTATCCAGCTGTTTTTTCTGGCGGATGATCTCTTTATCCATATTTTCTGTTTTAAACTCTGTTACCAGAAGATACAAAAGCTGATAGAACTGGCTTTTTACCTGAAAGCTATACCCATATTCCTGTTTGTCATAAGTAAAAAAAAGAGAAGTCACAAGATCCTTCAGCCTGCGGTTTGCCTCTTCTCCTTTTCTTTCAAAGTTCACATAGGAATCTTCTCCCATATAATCTTCAAAGGTCTCTCCCGGAATCTGCAAGACAATGGTAATATTGGGATTGGGGCATTCGATGGAATGCACCTCATTGGAATTGACCAGTACAAACTCATCTCTGGTAAGCCTAAGATGGTTGTTATTGATAAAGAAATCAATCTCTCCCTCCAGTACCAGAAAAATCTCTACCGAATGGTGCCAGTGCTTTGTCACTTTATAGTTCCCTTCTCTGCCCTCGAAAATAAACAGCCGGAAAGGAAGATCATTATTGGGAATTACCAGCTCATGCCTGATTTCCATTTCACACCTCCGTAAAGTACTGTATCCATTATAAAACATTTCTGTCTGTTTTCCAACGGATTTTCTTTTGTATTACACAGGAAGACTGTCACTGACACATAAAACCCCATATCCCAGTTCCGGATTGGGATACTGGGTGATTCCGGGAAGTTTTCTGGCCCCGCGGATCAGATATGCTTTTATTTTTTCCCCGAAAAGGAACGGATCTCTTCCATCCACAATTCCCCATTCCATGAGAAGCGCGGAACTGCCAGTGACAAATGGTGTCGCAAAGGAAGTTCCTGTAACCGAATCATAACCACCTCCTGCATATGCGGCAATAATCCCTACTCCCGGTGCAGCCAGATCAGGCTTTACCTGATTGGTTCTTCTGGTGAAACCTCTTCCTGAAAAATCGGCATAGGATTGGTAGGTATCATCATATGCTCCCACCGAAATAACTTTTGAAGCTGTGGAGGGAATGGTCAATGTGGTTTCCGGTGTTGCCCGTAAAAAACGGGTGGATTGATTTAATACACCAGAGGAGGGAAGCCATAAATCATATTTCCCTTCAACAATCTGTCTGGGCGTCAGCCTGAATTTCCAGATACCGCTGTCAACATATGTGTCCGCAGGAAGAAAGTCTAAATAAATCTCCTGTGCTACACTATATGGTCCCGGTTTTCCGTAGTACAGAAGAATCTGCGTATTCCCGTACCGGATTGTCTGGGGGCCAAGCCTGCTGCTGATAGGGCCTATCACTTCTCCTGAAGGGGTTATAATGCTGATATCAAACAAATCCGCATAAGATTTCCAGAGCTGTACACTGAAGCTTTGCTGAAAATTCCCCACACTTAGTTCGATCTCCTGAGGACTTGTCATGGTCAATGTTCCTGAAATATGTCCGGCACCAACCCCTTCGTTTCCTGTACCAACCACTATTACAGTTTTTCCATAATTAGAGATATCATCAAGAAATGTTTCCAAAAGGCTGGTTCCGTCGTGAGATCCATAAGTATTGCCAAAGCTTAAATTAACAGCAACCGGCATCTGCATATCGACGGCTTCTTTCACTGCAAAATTCACTGCACGCATAAGCTCTGTAGTCCTTGGAAACCCGTTTTCCTGTGGCACTCCCAGCTTCACCACCAACAGAGGACTTTCATATGCAATCCCTCTGTACTGACCCCGGTTTTCCCTGCCGTTTCCTGCTGCAATGGAAGCTACCGCAGTTCCATGACCGGTAATATCAACGGACGGAACCAGTTTATTGGCCTCTGCTCTGCTTCCTGTTGCCAGAGCCGCATCAATCTCCTCTTTTGTAAATACTCTGTCCAGAGTCTGATCCCACAGCTTTACAATCCGTGTTGTTCCATCCGGGTTGCGAAAATCATCATGATAATAATCTATTCCGGAATCAATAATGGCTACAAGAACACCTTTTCCGGTCAGATTGTTGGTTCCCTGCTGGACCAGATTGACACAAGAGGCCGCTTTTGCCTGATTTATGGCAAAAAACAGCCTCTTTGGTTTTTCCACATATTCAATCTGGGGAAGATCACTTAACTGGTCAATCAGGGACTCCGGTACATTCAAGATGGCATACTCATTTAACATTGGCTCCACCTTGATTCCTATCTGGGTAAGAAAACTGATATCACCGGAATGCTTTACGATCACATCCCATGTTTTTTCTACGGGATTATATCCTACATTTAAATTACCTGACTTCTCCCGCTCCTCCGGAGTTGCACTGAGAGCGAGATTAAGCAGATTCTCCAATTTCTGATCCTGCATATAAACATCCTGTGCTTTTTTTACATTGTACGCAGGAAGACGCTCTCTCATTCCTTTACGCTGTCCGCCTCGCATACCTTTACACCACGATAAAAAAATTGCAGGATATCTTCAAAGGATTTTCCTTCCTTTGCCATTGTCTGGGCTCCGTTCTGACTCATCCCCACTCCATGGCCAAAGCCGCCGCCATAGATATGAAACGTAGTGATGTTTTTTTCATCAACGCCCTGATTTTCTATGGCCAGATATGCGCTGGGAAGGGAATCAAAATTCTTCATCTGGGTTCCGTCTTTTTTTGTAAGTGTCATATATTTATTACCGAGTTTGGCTCTGACCTGACCCTCTCCGCTTATGGTCATAACGCCCTCTGAGCCTTCGACTCTTAACTTCTTTACGATACCCCCAACTCCTCTTTCAACCACTGTAATGTTTAAGATGGAGCCCACCTCAGTAATTTCTTCTTCCAGCTGCCGGTTGGTAACTGTCGTCTCCCACCGATACATGGGAAATGAGGAATCATAAGCCGGATAATCCTTATTCTTTATAAATTGTTCAAAATCAGAATTGGTGGACAGATTTAACACTGCCCCTCCATCCTGAAGCAGACTCCCGTCTAAATAAGGATACTGGGCTGGATCTCCTCCCCACACACTGCCATCTGTGGTATGGCCGCAGGAGGTGGAAAAATAAAATGCTTCAATGGGAGTATCTCCATAAAACAGCAGTTTCCCGTAAGTTTCCCGAACCGCATCTTCTGTCTTTGCCGCAGTAGGAAGATTATTGTACACTTGAAAACGTGTGCTGTCATCTACATGGGCGCCATATTTGCTGTAGGTATTGCTTTGGATCTGGCGGTATGCATAGGTTCTTGCACACACAGCCTGGGCTTTCAGCGCTTCCTTTTCATAGCTGTCTGGCATCTCACTTGGTACAACTTTTGTCAAGTAATCCTCCAGATACAGTTCATTAATCAGAAGTAATCCATCCGAATCCTTTCTGATCTCAATGGTTCCTCCATAAGCAGGTGTTCCATAGGAACGGCTTATGGAATTCACCTCTATGGATCCGCCTTTTTCCAGAGGAGCTGCTACTATTCTGCCGCTCTTTAACCTTTCATCGGAGGGTTCGATGATCACCTCCGCTTTTGGCGGTACCTGGACGGTCTCTTTATCGTAAGTCAGTGTAAGACCTGTGTCAGAGGAGAGTGTGACCGATGGGTGAAAGATTGACTGAAAATTCGTATTCATTAAAAGCACCCGTATGGTCTTTGCATCAAATTCACGAACAAGTAAAGCTGCACAAAGCTTTCCATGGGCTACAACAAAATCCTGAATGTCGTAGCCGACTAAAATATCGGTAACAGTCCGTTCTTCAAACTGACCATACAGACGGTATACTTTAAAGTCCTTATCAAACTTCAGCTTTCCATAATTCTCAATTTCTATATAAGAATCGGTAATGGCAAGTACCTTCCCGGATATTCTTTTTTTCTTCAAAGTAACTTTTTCTAAATTTCCCCGTTTCAGACTGATATCTGCCAGATTATTAACCAGATCCTCCGTCTGCCCTAATGATGTATCCAGAGGGAAGGTTCTGATAACAGAACCAAAGTGCACCTGGAATGTCTGATTATCCCCAGCAGTCAGCCAGACATTCTTATATGTAACAGAATCACTTACCACTTCTTTTAGCGCAATGATCTCATTGCCTTTTACAAGAATTTTTATTTCCCAGTCAATGTAAGAATCCAGACTGATGCCTTCAAACCCGAATGTACCTTCACTGGTGTAGGCAGTCCATACGGAAGAAGGGTTTATGTTAGAAGGTGTTCCATAAAGAAGTACATCCATTGTTTTTATCTGATCTTCTTTATCAAGTGCTTTTTTTAAATCGTCAAACAAATTCCACCATTCATCAGCGGTTATGTGTTTGCTCTTATTCTTTCTTCCTGCATGAATGTTGGTTCCAGAACCAGGAACCAGCGCTTCTGCCAGACTTTCTGCTTCCTGGTAAGTTAAAAAACCTTGTGCAGTTTCTTTGTCTGCAGGCATAAGCCCAGCATCAAGATAGCCATTGGCATATAAGTAATCCATATATTTTGCATACCAGAGGCTCTGATCCTGTTTGGAGAAATACTGCTGTTTTTGATTGTCCGGCATTTTTTCCAAGCTTTCTCTGTCTGTAAGAAGGAGAGCTGCTGACTTGCATGCCAACCCCCTTGAGATCCCCTCTGGTTCCGGCTCATTTATCAGAATAATGATAATAAGAATGATAACCAGAAGAGGAATTCCGACGACAAATCCAATCAATGACTTTTTATTCATGCGCTCCTCTTATTTCATATATGTTTTTTTCTCTTCTTCAATCCGATCCAAATTCAGATAATCTTCTGTTTTTAAAGAAAGATCTTTCTTTGAAAGTGATCCGTTTACCAGTCTGGTAATCACACTATAGATCACGGCAAACGTGGGCACGGCAATAATCATTCCCACAAATCCAAACAAGCCGCCAAACAAAAGGATGGAAAACAGTACCCAGAAACTGGGCAGGCCGGTGGATTGTCCAAGAATTTTAGGTCCGAGTATATTTCCATCAAACTGCTGCAAAAGCAAAATGAAAATCAGGAAATAGAGACACTTTATCGGGCTGACTAAGAGTATTAAAAATGCACTGGGAATCGCCCCGATGAAAGGACCAAAAAATGGTATTACATTAGTAACTCCCACAATTACGCTGACTAGTAGTACATAAGGCATATTCATTGCATTGAGCAGCACAAAGCACATAATTCCGATAATTAAAGAATCCAGTAGCTTACCAGTAATAAATCCGCCAAATACACGGTGAACAAAACGAATTTCTTCAATTGCCTGATTCGCCGTTTTTAAAGAAAATATGCTATAAATTATTTTTTTCCCCTGAGCAGAAAGCGTCTCTTTGATATTAAGAATATATACCATAACAATGACGCCGATTAATATATTCTTAAAAACCAGTACAACACTTAACAGACCGCTGGATAAGCTGCCGATTAAGGAAGTCATGTTGGGGACTAAATCAGTGGTCATCCAGCTCTGAAGCCTGCTGGCAACCTGATCATAGATAGGGATAATGGCTTTTTCAAAAGCAGGATTATCCTGAAACAGCTTTTGAAGTCCAAGTGCAATATTGTTGATGTTATCTCCGAAATTATTCTGTATCCCCATAATGCTTGTATAAATTTCGGGTATAATCATTGAGAAAAGTCCTATGACAATCACAAACAAAAAAATCAGGCTGACCAGAGTCGCCAGAGCTCTTGAAATGGAGCGAATCGTCTTCTTGTTGTGAAACACCTTATTCAGCATACGGGCTGCCATATCTCTTGTTTTGTTATAGACCGGCAATAAAAGATATGCCAGAACTGCGCCGTAAATGACAGGCATTAATATTTCTACAATCAAGCCCATAGTACCTTTAACCGATTCAAACCGGGAAAGAAAAAAAGCAAATGCTATGCTTAATGCAATGACTGCAAGAGCAGTTACTCCCCAGCAAACGTAACTGCGGTATTTAAAATCCTTCATCTTCATCTCCTTTATGGCTGAAATTAATATATGTCTTATCATACTTTACCATATTTTTCCATAAAGTTAAAGCAGCGATTTCTCGCTGCTTTTTTCTTTTGTAACCCCAAAATGCCGGTTCTTACTTATTGACGCCTAGCTAAGCTAGGTGGGCAACCTCACTCAGGCATCTGCCTTCCACTACAACGGAGGCCTGACATCCGCCTGAAAATATTGGAATCCCTTATGTCATAATGTAGGTTCAAAAAAGGTAAGATTATCGCACATCTCAGGAATTACAGTCTCTATTTTCTATGGCTTCAGTATACAACAATTCCAGAGAATTTTCAAGTTCCTTTTCCTGTCAGTTTTTACTTTACTGATCAGAAAACAATATTCTTACCGCCAAGAAGTCTTCCGTGTTCCACATATAAATCCAGCCGGTTTAAAAGGGAATCACAGGATTCTTCCTGTATAATCAGCTCAACCGCTTCAGCAGTTACCAGGGAAAGAACAGATAAGAGTGATTTCGCATTTACAATGCAGTCTCCATTCATCAATTCCATCTTTTCTTTACATTTACCGGCTATGGTCACAAATTCCAATATGGAGTCCATGCCCCAGAAACCGATCCTAACCTTTTTCATCTGCTGTAATCCTCCTGATTTTTCTTGCGTCTAATACAGCCCATTCTCCAGATTTCCAAGTCTGTATACCTGATATTCCTTTTCAAAAATATAGCCAAGCTTTTCCGCCAGTCCGGCGGCAGGAATGTTGTCCGCATCCCAGGTTGGAAAAATCTCCTGTTTTAAACAGGATAAGATTAATCCTGCACTGCATGCCAGAGCAAGACCCCGGCGCTTATATTCCTTGTGTGTCGCAACTTTTACCACAATCTTCTCTTCACTGATCGGATAGGCAGAACAACCGGAAACCAGTCTATCACCGTCCAGTGCTGCAAATCCAAAACCGCGATGGATAAAATCCTTCTGGGTTTCAAAATCAGAACAGATTTCTCTGCTCCACTCTGAATTCATGGCTTTCTCATAAAGACTCTGATTCATTTTTTTAATTTGAATTCCTTCAGGAATGGAGTTCAAATAATTATTCAGCGTCTCCTTAGAGAAAAGATCTTCATCTGTTCTCATGGCATAACGGGACATAATCCGGCAACTGCCTCCAAACGTCTCTTCCAGCCACTCAGACCAGCGTTCGTCGGAAGGGGTAATAAAACCCTTACTGCAGTTTTTAATTAAAAGTTCCCTGAGCTCAAGAGCCTGCTCTCCCTTGGGACAAATTCCGGCCAGATATACAAAATTACCCGAATGAATCAAACAAAAGGACGGATTATCCCGCTCCGGGACCCAGACTTTTCCGATACGCCCTTTTGCAACAGCAGAGGGAATCACCTCTTTGCTCATGCTGCAAAGTTCTCTTACAATCTGTCTCTCATCTCTTTCCAATTCAATCACAATAATTCTCCTTCCGCTGGTGCTTCGTCTTCCAAATACCGATATCAAAAGGACTGTTTCCTGTTTAAAGCCCTAGTATAGCACACTAGAAAAGATTCTGCAAATCAAAAATTGATTCTACCAGAAAATCTGCTCCTGCCTTCGTAAGTTCCTCCCTGCTCCCATATCCATACAATGCCCCGACAGATTCCATTCCAAACTCTTTTGCACCCAAAATGTCATGTTTTCTGTCGCCGATCATCACTGTTTTTGATATATCACGGATCTCGCAGGTATCAAGAACATAACGGATCACATCTGCTTTTTTCACACGGATTTCTTCAAAATCCGCTCCTCCCATAAACTCAAAATAAGAATCCAGTTCAAAATGTTCCAATATCATTCTTACAAAGACTTCCGGTTTTGAGGAAGCAACATAAAGTCTTTTCCCTGATCTCACAAGTGCGTCTAAAGACTCTCTGGTTCCCTCATATACTTTGTTCTCAAAAATCCCCTGTGAGGAGAAGTATTCCCGAAAGATCTCCACTGCCTTTTGGGCATCTGATTCTGTAAAACCATAGTACTCCATAAAGCTGTCTTTTAAAGGTGGTCCGATAAAACAGCATAAATCATCGAGATTCTCCGCTTCAATGCCAAAAGCATGGAGAGCATGGCGGACCGATTTTGTTATCCCCTCTTTGGGATCGGTCAGCGTTCCATCTAAATCAAACAGTAAATAATCTTTTTTCATAATATCTCCTCCACTACCTTAAAAAACAGAGACGAAAAAGTTCTCCTTTTTCGTCTCTGTGACAATTACTTCAATTGGTCAACAACCTTCTGGATTGCCTCTAACGCATCATCAGGAAGCTTATCATATCCTTCTTTTGCAACTGACATATTGGCAACAAATCTCACACGATCCTGCATACGAGCCTTTAACTGCTCTGCATAAGCCGGGTCATTCAGATCCGGAACGAATCCTTCCCACTCAAAGATATCAATATCTGTAAATGGTCCCCACTGTTTGAACTCTGCCTTTTTATCAACAATTGCTTCCAGAATTCCAAGTGTATCCTTAGGCTGAACCTTCTTGCCCATAAAATCACCTGTATTAATAATATAGCAGTCTACGTTCTTTTCTTCAACCAGTTTTTTGAATTTTTCATAATCATTGACAAGAGGATAGGTTCTGAATGGGTTCGCATAAGGAACAACTACCAGTGCGTTAGGATCTGCTCCCGGAGCAAGTCTCTCTGCAGTGGATCTCTTGGTTGCAAGAGTTGCGCCCATAACGGATGCCAGTGATGCTCCTTTTAATTTAACTACTGGTGGAATGGTTGGATCCTTCATAATCCAGAAAATAGCATTAACAGGAGATTCAATCTTATCCACACGGTTTGGTGACCATAATTTAGACTTAATTGCACGTCCGTTACCGTTTCTGATATCTTCTGTTACCAGCTGGATCTTTCCGTCTTCATCCAGGGTACAGGAGCAGTTCTGTGCAGTCAGTAAGTACTTGTTGTCCTCACATCCGGTAGGATAATCCTGTGTCTTATCAAAGTATGTAGGTTCAATTGCAACGGATGCGCAGGTATCGGTGTTAATGATAAATGCATCGTCATGAAGTACGGTAACGCCGTATTTGCCACCGTGTTTTGCATGTGTAATGGTGGATTTACCGGATCCTGATAATCCAAATACAGATGCAACATACTTGGAACCATCAGAAAGGGTATACTCCTTTTGTCCGCCGTGGCAGGAAGCGTAGCCGTTGCGGTTTGCAAGGGCCCATACCATGGTAAGAGTACCTTTCTTATGCTCTCCAAAATATCTCATGCCGAGAATTGCAGCGCAGTTTTGTTCCGTGTTAAAATAACAAAGACATTTAGGATCGCTTAAACAGGACAGATCTACACCAGGACGGTCAGAACCATTCCACTGGGGATCAGAGAAGATATAGATATCAGGCTCTTTGCCATCTCCTACCGGTTTAGAAGCCTTATACATGTTGACATACTGATCAGACATATACTGGAAGTTCAGCATCCAGTTATATAAGATGTTCTCCTCGCCTTCCGGAATGAGAAGATGCGCCTTCACCATATACTCCGGATCAAGGCCAGCGTATACCTCTGCATGATACATGGTTTTCCACCGTGTCTCATAAACAGCATCCATAACAACTTTGTCAAGAGCAGCACAGTTTACTCCAGGTTCTCCTGCAATTCTTCTGGCTGTTGCATACCGTCCGGTAATTGCGCCATCATTAAACAAAAGTACTTTTGCATCCTTATCCAGACCGAATTCTTCTCCTCTATAAACCGGCATATCTGTGACAATCGTTCCTGGTGAGTTTTTTGCCAATTCATATGCCTCACGAAGCGTATTAACTTTAATTACATTATTCCCATAGAATGGTGCCTCGATAATTGAACGTGTCGTTGCAAAGCCAGGCTTCCCTTTTCCAATTTCATTAATTGGGTAATAAGCTTTTGTTGACATATAAAAATCCTCCTTATAAAATTCAAATTTGCTCTCATTATCTCATTTTGTTAAGAAAAAGTCAATATTTTCTATTGCATTTTCCACAAAAATTGTTTATATTTAATGTGCATTATGCATCATGTATACAACATTAGAAAGAAGGTCAAATATGATACACATTTCCAAAGATGGCACCGGAGATTTTGAAAGCATACAAAAAGCGCTTGACTCTTTGCCAAAAAACGGCACTGCCCAACATACCCTTTTCATTCACAAAGGAGTTTATGAGGAGCAGATCACAATTACCACTCCTCACGTAACCTTTCTTGGCGAAGATAAGAACAACACCATTCTCACCTATGGCTTATATGCCCGTATGCTTATGGAAGACGGTATGAAGCGGGGAACGTTTCGAACCTATTCCTGTTTAATCGATACTTATGATTTTACAGCAAAAAATATTACGTTTGAAAACAGCGCCGGAAAAGGAATTGATGTGGGACAGGCTCTTGCTGTTTATGCAGACGGCGATCGCCTCTCCTTTGATAACTGCCGTTTTCTTGGCAATCAGGATACCATATTTACAGGTCCGCTCCCGCCAAAGGAAATCGAACCAAACGGATTTATCGGGCCAAAGCAGCATGATCCAAGAATGAATGGCAGACATTATTATAAGGACTGCTATCTGGAAGGTGATATTGATTTCGTTTTTGGAAGCGCTACTGCCTACTTTGAGAACTGCACGTTCTTCTCCAAATATACGGGAAAAGAAATCAGCAGCTATGTAACTGCCGCATCAACTCCCGAAGGCCAGGAATACGGTTATGTAATGGAAAACTGCCGTTTTGAAGGAAACTGTCCTCCGGATAATGCTTATCTGGGACGTCCGTGGAGAGAATATGCAAAGACGGTTTTAATCAATTGCTACATTGGCGATCACATCTGCCGGGAAGGCTGGCATGACTGGAACAAAGAGGGCGCTCATAAAAATGCCTTCTATGCCGAATATGGCAGCTATGGTCCCAAAGGTGACTTAGCTCACAGACCCGACTGGATTTACAGACTGAAGGATACTGATCTTGTCAAATATACAAAGGATGCCGTACTATCCGGATCTGACGGCTGGAAGTTTTAAAAAACGGGATTCTGTTCCTTGGAAAAGAACAGAATCCCGTTTTTTAATTTTCTTTGATTTTAACAATTACTTTCTTAATTGGAGCTGGTTCTCCGGCTGCAGCCTTTGGTTTATGACCATCCCAGGGATTAAAAATCATATATTCTCCAGACTTTACTACTGCTTTTAAGCCTGGGTTTTCATTGTCGTAAAATACAACATCTTTTTCATCGTTATATGGTACTTTTTCATTCAGTTCATCAATTCTTGCATAAGTCATAATCTCAGAACCAGAAATCACATACTGAATATCTGTATAATTATGGTGAGCTTCATATTTCGCTTCTTCCCATGGAATTGTTGTATATTCTACTACATTGGCAAAAACGTTCTTGCCGTCAATCTCATATTTACCTGGCTCCAGTTTCTCCAGATCAGTATTCTTAAGAAAATCTACTGCCTTGGCATATCTGTCTTCCACACCAAGGTTTCTGTAAAAATCAAGGTTTTTTGCTGTGTCAAAAATCATATGAATACTCTCCTTTTATGTATCGGTATAGTTATAACAGAGGATGGTAATTCCTGTTATTAAACTATAGTATACACCAAAGGCAGAATATTTAACAATGTTTTTATTTAAAAAATTCATGGTTTCCGTGCTGGAATAAATAAGTCAAATGGGAATCAAACCAGCTGATCGCACCGCTTCTTGAGCCCCTTCGATTCATAAAATACAAAGCTCCGTTTGAATAGTCCTCACCTTCCAGTGCTCTGTCCACACACTCAATGGTATTGCTGGTAACCTTTACGGAATTAATGCTTCCGTTGGATACCGGGGAAAACTGGGAGGGTGAATAAACAACTCCTTTCACTGTACTTGGAAATTTACCGCTTTTTACACGGTTTAAAATCACATTTGCTACAAGAATCTTTCCTTCATCATCGCAAACTCCGGCTTCTGCCTGCACAATCTTTAACAAGACATTATAGTCTTCATCTGACAGAGACGTGGCACGTGCTGCTTTTTCCTCTTCTGCCTTTTTAGCTGCTGCTTCTTCCGCTTCCTTTGCCTTTCTGGCTTCTTCTGCGGCTATCTGCTCCTGCCTCTTTGCTTCCTCCTCCAGTGCAATCTGTTCGTTCATGCGCTGGATTCTGGTAAAGGATTCTTTTTCCAGTTCCTGCTTTTGTATGACTTCTTTTTCCAACAGATTTCCAGCAAGTTGCTGTGCCTGCATCTTGGGATCGGTAAGGTTAATTTGTACTTTTGCTTGTGAAGCTGTTTCCTCTTCTTCAACGTTCTCATCATCGGTAGCGTCTTCTAAAGCCCGTGTTTCTGCAAATGCCGTTAATGCATTTTTTCCGCTGCTTCCAAAACCTGTGGAAGTAAAAGCAATCACTGTAATTACTGCGGCACCTGCCATAAAAACTGCTGAGGAACGATACATTCGCTTCGTGACCCTTACGGACATTCCTCTGAAGAACTGACTAATCTGCTGAAGGATAGAGCGTAGTGTAAGCATAAATACTCCTCTTTCTCTAATCTCATTTGCGTGGGCTTCGGACTGTTCCGTACCCGTTTCTTTGTGTCGTCCGTAATTATAGAAGAATCCCGTTAAAAAAGTCAATGGTCATTTAACATTTTTGTGATAATTTAACTTCTTAATTTTTTCCCGTTTTTATTTTTTTGTTAGTTATACACTATTTTATCTTGTACTTATGTGATTTTTTTGTATTAAACATGTGTTAACTTTTTACAATAGTATTACATTTCTGTTAATTATTCACCTGTGCACTGATGGCCTGTCTTACTGTTTAAATGTTTTATGTAAACTAAATCAGTGTAATTGGGGCAAAATTACCTTTAATAAAGACAGCCAGTTTCTGAGGAGCAATGACAATTTGCTGACCTCTGATCCCGGCGCTTACTACTATTTCAGGATAATTTTCCGCAGATGCATCAATCCATGTAGGAAACTGCTTTTTCATTCCCACTGGAGAACACCCGCCCCTGATATAACCGGTGACAGACTGTAAATCTTTTACGGAAATCATTTCAACTTTTTTATCGCCTGTAAGCTTTGCTGTCCTTTTTAAATCCAGCTCAGCATCAACAGGAATACAGCAGACAAAATAACCTGTTTTATCGCCTTTTAATACAAGAGTTTTAAATACACTCCCATGGTCCACACCCAGCATATCCGCTGCATGGCTTCCTGATAAATCCTGCTCATCAACGGTATATTCCCTTGTATCATAGGCAATCCCCGCTTTATCAAGCATTCTCATTACATTTGTTTTTATCATATCAGATCACTCCTGTCCTTTTGTTTTATGAATTACATCATAATAAGAAAAACTCTGTTTGTCCAGCAAAAGCTGTTGCAGGCTTTAGGCTGTTTGTCTCCTTGATTTTCCTGCTTTACATTCCGATATTTCACCTGATATAATATCAATATATAGTATTGTGTATTATTATAATGAATGGTTATAAAATGAAAGGATTTTTAATATGGATCAGAATCTTTCCCAATATAAAATTTTTTATGAAGTAGCAAAAGCTGGTAATATTTCCAAAGCTGCGAAAGAACTTTTCATCAGTCAGCCCGCAATCAGTAAGTCCATCAGCAAGCTGGAGGACAATTTAGGTGTGGCATTATTTACCCGAAATTCCAGAGGCGTCCAGCTGACGGAAGAGGGAAAACTTTTGTTTCATCACACAAAAACAGCATTCGAAGCCATAAACAGAGGGGAACTGGAACTTAAGAGGGTAAAGGATTTTAATATCGGGCACTTAAGAATTGGTGTGAGCAATACCCTGTGTAAATACATTCTTCTTCCTTATTTAAAGGGATTTATTGAAAAGTATCCTCATATTAAAATTACCATAGAAAGCCAGTCCACCACCCATACGGTTGCCATGTTAGAGCAGCAGCAGATAGATTTAGGATTGATCGCTGAGCCCTCCAACCGCCGTCCCCTTTTATTTAATCCAGTTATGGAGATTCAGGACATCTTTGTGTCAACCAGTGCCTATCTGGAAAATTTATACTTAAGAGAGGGAAAGAATGCCGATTTGTTTCAGACAGGCAACATCCTTCTATTGGACAAAAATAATATGACCAGGAAGTATATTGACGAATATTTAAATGAAAACCAGATCATTCCCAATCAACTTTTGGAAATTACTACGATGGATCTACTGATAGAATTCGCCAAAATTGGTCTGGGGATCGGCTGTGTGATTAAAGAATTTGTCCAGGACGAGCTGGATAAAAAGGAACTGATTGAAGTTCCCATGATAGCTGGTATTAAAAAACGAACGGTTGGATTTGCCTATAACCCGGGATCTGTATCCACAGCAATGGAAATTTTCTTTGAAGCAATGCAGAAAGCCGGAATCAGAGGCTGATAGGCATAAAAAGGCTGATAGAAAAGAGTAATTGTGTTAACCACACTCTCTTTTTATCAGCCTTTTTACATATTCTAAATTATATTTAGTTATCGATCAGTTTTCCGCCGTTGTTCCAGCTGTAAAGCTTACGCAGATCTGCTCCGACTTTCTCTAATTCATGAGAAGCTTCTGCATTTCTCATAGCTTTGAAGTGAGCACCGCCAACCTGATTCTCAAGCAGCCAGTCTTTTGCAAACGTACCATCCTGAATGTCTGTCAGCACTTTCTTCATAGCCTTTTTGGTCTCATCTGTAATAATCTTTGGTCCTGTAATATAATCTCCGTACTCAGCTGTATTGGAGATTGAATATCTCATACCTGCAAAGCCGCTTTCAAAGATAAGATCAACGATCAGCTTCATCTCATGTACACACTCAAAGTAAGCATTCTCCGGTGCATATCCTGCTTCCACCAATGTCTCAAAGCCAGCTTTCATCAGTGCGCATACACCGCCGCATAATACAGCCTGCTCACCAAAAAGATCCGTCTCTGTCTCAACCCGGAAGGTTGTCTCTAAAACGCCTGCTCTTGCACCGCCGATTGCAGATGCATATGCCAGAGCCTTGTCCATTGCCTTACCGGTATAATCCTGATGAACTGCCACAAGACAGGGAGTTCCTCTGCCTACCAGATACTCATTACGAACTGTGTGACCCGGTGCTTTTGGAGCAATCATAGTAACATCAACATTCTTAGGAGGAACGATCTGTCCGAAGTGAATTGCAAAACCGTGAGCGAACATCAGCATGTCGCCATCCTTTAAGTTGGGTTCTACAGATTCCTTATACATAGCAGCCTGTTTCTCATCGTTGATCAGAATCATGATGATATCTGCCTTTTTTGCTGCTTCAGCTGCAGTATAAACGGATAAACCCTGAGCCTCTGCTTTTGCCCAGGAACTGCTTCCTTCGTAAAGTCCAATGATGACATCACATCCGGACTCCTTTAAATTAAGCGCATGGGCATGACCCTGGCTTCCGTATCCAATCACTGCAATGGTCTTACCTTCTAATAAAGATAAGTTGCAGTCTTCCTGGTAGTAAATCTTTGCCATCTTTCTTTCCTCCTCATATACTGACTCATAATATATTTTGTTAAAGGAACTATGCCGACGACTCACTGTCCGCCTTTGGCAACACCTCTAGCTAACAACAAAAACTGCCTATGGCAGATAGCGGATATCATCTGATCCTCTGGAAAGTCCTGTCAGACCAGTTCTTGCCAACTCTAAAATCTCATAATCTCCAAGGAGGTTAATCAGTGCATCCAGTTTTGACTGGTCGCCTGTCAGCATGACGGTTAAAGAATCTCTTCCCACATCAACGATGGTAGCCCTGAATATATCTGCAATGGCACTGATCGCCTGACGCTCACTGGCATTGGCGCGGACCTTCACAAGAATAAGTTCACGGTAAACAGAACGTCCGGGCTTCAATTCCTTAATGTCCCTGACATCCTCCAGCTTTCTCAGCTGCTTTTCAATCTGATCCAAGATCTCCTGTTCACCCACAGAAACCACTGTCATCCTCGAATATCTCTCATCCGCAGTTACTCCTACCGTAAGGCTCTCAATATTATAGCCACGGCGGCTGAACAGTCCGGCTACACGGCTTAAAACGCCGGCAGTGTTATCAACCAACAATGATAATACGATTCTTTCCATTCACATCCCTGCCTTTTTGTATAATATTTAAATGATAACAATGTAACTGTTATTTGTCAACTAAATAATAGGAATGTGTATTATAATCTGGAGTTATACCTATAGACATATTTAATCATTTTCTTCCATATCAAGAACCGGATTCACGTGAACCATGCAATGCTTTACATCAGGAAAGTGTTCTTCTATGCACAGATGCACCTTTTCTGCAATTTCGTGTGACATTACCAGTTCCAGTTTTCCTTCCGCTGCAATTTCTATATCTACATATACTTTTGCTCCAAACATTCTGGTTCTGATATCGTCAATCCGTTTTACCCCCATAACGGACATTGCAAACTCTTTCATCTTTTGAACTGTATCCTCATCACAGGATTTGTCGATCATTTTGTCCATGGAATCACGAAATATATCAATAGCCGCCTTACCAATGAAAATACAGATTACAATACTGGCAAGAGGATCTAAAACAGGAACCCCCATTCTTGCACCGCCAATCCCAATCATAGCTCCCACAGAAGATAACGCGTCAGAGCGATGGTGCCAGGCATCTGCCATAACGGCACCTGAATTTATCTTTTGGGCTGCTGCTCTTGTGTACCAGTACATCCATTCTTTCACCACAATTGATAAAACTGCCGCAACAAAAGCAATCAAGCCGGGTATTTCAGCCGTCTTTCCATTCTGTCCTATTATAACTTTAATACCAGTGATGCCAATTACAACGCCCGTAGCCATTAACAAAGAAGCAAGTATGGTAGAAGCAACACATTCCATCCGGTCATGACCGTATGGATGCTCTTTATCAGATTTTTTATCTGCCAGCTGCACACCGATCATAACAATAAAAGTACTGAACACATCGGAGGCAGAATGAACCGCATCCGAAATCATTGCTCCAGAATGGCCAAGTATGCCTGCTGCCAGTTTAAAAGCAGAAAGCATTAAATTAATGACTATGCTCACCACCGATACATGCATGGCAAGACTTTTTCCATCTTTTTCTTTCATTAATCCAGTAATACGTTTCATACCAGGTCCCCCAGTTTGATCAGTTTGCCCATAATTTTTTTTAAACCCCTGCAGCAGCTTATTAATAAAAAATGCACCTGTGGAACAATTAGAGTTAACTACTGTCCCACAGATGCTTTCAGATCATCTGCTGTTGCGAAAGCAACCCGGCTTACAACTGTTAAGCTGACGCCTGCTCAGTTTGTACTGTAGAGTCATGTGCAGTGCAAAGAGTTTAATCCCGTAAACGGGCTTCTGTAATAGGATATGAACGTATTGCTGTAAAAGTTACCATTACTTATAATCAATAATGCAATATTCATATGCATTGATCACAACGGTGCTTCCATACTGATCTTCTCTCTTAAAAGCATTGCCATAATTAGCATGGATATGACCGTGAAGAAAATACCTGGGTGCATACTTGTCCATTAACATCTTAAAGCAGGAAAAACCGCGATGAGGAAGATCCGGCAGATCATTCAGTTCAAAAGCAGGCGCATGGGTAACAAGTATATCAAACCCCTTATTTTTCTTTAACTTCCACCACATGCGCTTAATTCTCTGTTCCATTTTCTTTTCTGTAAACTGGTTGGGGGAACCCGGAATATATTCCATGGAACCACCCAGCCCCAAAATTCTCACTCCATTGAAGGTAACAATCTCATCTTCAATGCAGACACACCCCTCCGGAGGACATCTCTCATACTGACAATCATGGTTTCCCCTTACGTAATAAACCGGTGCGTGAGAACAGGTGGCAAAAAACGTCAGATAATTTGCTCTCAAATCTCCGCAGGAAATGATTAAATCAATATCTTTTAGCTTCTCCGGTGTATAGAATTCGTAGAGCGACTTGGACTCATGATCCGCCAGTACCAGAATTTTCACGCTGAAGTTCCTCCGTATCCATGTTCTCGTATATTGTCTGACCCTGAAGACGAACCAATGACCGGGCTTCTTCTGTTAACTCTTCAAAATCAGGAATCTGCCCTACAACATTTTCCGTAAGCCAGTTCATCGTAGTAATCTCCTCCGGTGTGAGACTTAACCCTTCCTCACACTGAATTGTGCCATCCTGAGAGTAAATCGTTCCAACAAATGGCTGGAAGCTTCCTGCCCGAATGGAATTTTTCAAAAATGTAATCAGCCGGTTTGTGCCGTGAGGGAGATTCTGGGAGCAGATTACATCAATGACGTCTGCAGACATTCCCCACCAGTAGTTAATCGCCTGCTTCCCTTTCATTTCTTTCCTGTCAACAGAACCGTGGCAGGTGAGATTTACGATCCTTTCATAAAACTTTCCCCAATGCCAGATTGGAGTAGCCAGGTTTCTCAGGCTTCCATCTGCAGCTTTCTGATAAAGACCGTATTCTCTTGTAGGTGCCTGAGGAGTAATCATATCATCACCGGATATAAAGCGGATTCCTTCTTTCTCAAGCTCCGCCTGAGCATCCCGCCCTGTTATCCTTGACCACTCCAGATAAACCTTCGCATAAGGATTAATCATCCTTGCTCCCAAAGCAAATGCATTGATATTGGCAATGGTTCCGTATATGGGATAATCTGCAATATAACCAAGTTTGTCATCCCGTGACATGGAAGCAGCTAAAGCTCCCATTAAAAACTTTGATTCGTACATTCTTCCATAATAGGTGCAGACAGAAGAATAGGACATATTGACCGAACAGTTGAAAACTCTGATTTCCGGATGATCAATGGCAGTCTTTACACTTAAATTAATCATCTGGGAGGCTGTTGTAAAAATCATGTTGCAGCCGGCTGCAATGGCGGCATCAAAAGCCTTCGCCGTCTCCGCTTCCGAGTCTGCATGGAAAAAGACCATGGTTTTTGTCTTTCCGTCAAATGCCTGTTCCAGATACATCCTGCCCAGTTCATGACCGTAAGTCCAGCTGGAAGTCTCCGCTGTCTTCGCGTGTATAAATGCTATTTTAAGCATGGAAGGATCAAGGCCTGGATTGGGAAGCAGCCAGTTGATCAGCTTCATTGTGGTGTTATCCGATCCTTCGCCTGGCTCCTCCGGCTGCTCAACCAGCGCAATCTTATTGCCTCTGGAAGACAGAAGAAGTTCGTCCTTAATCTTAACCAGATCCTTCTTAATCTGCTTTTCCACCCGGTCTTTCACCGACTTGTATCCCAGCAGCTCCATATAGACTAAAAATGCATCGGAACAGGTCATGTCATAATCATCACCGCCAAATGCGTGAAATGCTTTGGAAAACCGGTCATATGCAGACTTAAATATCAGCCTGTCATCTTCGCTCCACTGTTCTCCCGGAATTTTATTCATTGCCTTTAAAAGCTTGTCATAGCTGCCTTCCTTGCTGAACCAGATATCACAGTTAAAGGAAACCTGATAAAAATCAAGGAATTCGTAATAAAGCCGGTTGTTTAAATCATCCGTTCGCCTAGGAATCATCCGGATTACTGAAGCAGCGATACTAAACGCTCCCACATACTTTAATACGCTGACCCTTTTATTGCCTTCCTGAACATAATATTGATTCATGAATTCATAAACAACAATCGGATCATGAATTCCTTCCTGAATCTGATGATCATACAGGTAGGCCCACTTCGCTCCAAATTCGGATTTTTCCGACAAAAGGGGCATGAAATTACTGGCAAATGCATTGGTACGTCCTTCTGTCTTGGTACCGATTACCTTCTCCAGGGGAATATCCATAATTCCTAAATTGACTTCAGAAACGATATCAGAATAAGATAAGATATCATCAAGCACTGGCAGATACGGATACTCACCTCTTGATACGGATGCCTGGTACTGCCTTCGCCCTTTTCTTAACGCCCCTACATAATCATATAGTGCCATCCGCAGTTTCCTCCCATTATTTTATACCCCTATTTTACCATCCAATCGATATTCTGTACAGACGGGCAATTTCTTCGTCATACAGCCATTACACCTTTAAATTGCGCACTTTAAAGTCACGTTCCAGTTCCCGCTTCTGGTCTTTCTTTGCGATGTCATCCCTTTTATCGTAAAGCTTTTTACCTCTTGCCAGTCCGATCTCCACTTTAACCAGACTGCCTTTAAAATATACGGAAAGAGGAACCAGAGTATATCCCTTTTGTGCAATCTTTTCATCCAGCTTTTGAATTTCCGATTTATGAAGGAGGAGCTTTCTGATACGAAGTGGATCTTTGTTAAAAATATTCCCCTTTTCATAAGGACTGATGTTCATGCCAAATACATAAACCTCACCTTTGTCAACTCGGACAAAAGACTCCTTTACACTGCATTTGCCCATACGTATGGACTTTACTTCTGTGCCAAACAGCTCAATACCGGCTTCATATTTTTCATCGATAAAATAATCATGATACGCCTTTTTGTTATTGGCGATTAATTTAAAATTTTCTCCCATATTAATAAATCTCCCTTATTAAAACTTTACACAATCATACTACATTATTTATATCTCGTAAAGGATAAGAAAATCAGCAAAGGCTCTATTTAAAATAAATAATACTGCTGGTATACTGATTTCCAGCCCATTCCGTATAGGATAATCTTTTACCAGAAGGACTCCAGTTCGTACTTATGGGTTCCGTATTCACAGCAATCTTCATGGAATTTCCGGTAAGTATATCATATACATACAGATTTATATCTGATGCATTATTTTTATCCTCTTTCATGCCATAAGCAATCATTCTCTGATCAGGTGACCAGGATACTCCGTACAATTCAGCATTCTCTGCAATTGTAATTTTTTTATCCTGCTCGGGACTATAAATAATCATGGAACTTTTGGAACCATTATTCTGTAAGATTATCATTTCTTTATTGTCAGGAGACGGTAAGATTTCAGATACTTCCCCCAGATTAAGACTGGTCTTTTCCTTTGTAGCCAAGTCTAAGGTCATTAAAATTAAATCTGATTGTGTATTATAATAAATATTGTTGCCCAGTTTCTCAGCAAGAAATATTCCTTCCTCTTTTAATTCATCAATCAAGCTCATATTTCCAGTTCTGTCAGCCAGATAAACACCACCGCTATATGCTGAACCGATGACAGTTTCATTATCAGCCCAGTGCGCACTTTTCGCTCCTCCAATCGGTTCTCCCATAAGCCCAATGCTCTCATGATTCTCCATATTCATAATGAAGTAAGCAGGATCCCCTAAAACATATTCATCGTATATCAGATATTTTTTATCCCTGGAGAACACAGCTCCCCCAAGCAATACATCTTTTTGTTCCTTGACCAGCTGATATTCTTTTGAGTTAATATTCAGTAAATACAGACTCTTTGGATACTGGTCTGATAGTTCCGATAAGCTCATTTTTTCTAATGACTCATTATCTTTTGAAACAATTGCAGTATCATCATCAAACCAGTCACTAATCATTATATGTTCCAAACGCTCAGTTTTATCAACTATAATCTTTGGTTCATCAATGATTGTTTTAGTATTTTCGGGCTCTTGAACCGTGATCTTATTTCTTTCCTTTGCACATCCGGTCATGGTAAACAACAATGCTGCCATCATGCATGCATTAATTAAATATTTTATTTTCATACCTAGCAACTCCCTGATATAATGTTTTAATTAGTGGGATCTCCAAATGAAAAAAGACCATATATTCCAGGTCCATAAAGTAGAATGATCTATGGCTTTAAACTCCATATCTCAGGCACAAATTCTCGGCAGGATAAAAACAAATTATTTTCATCCTGCCAATTTGGTATTTGTTATTCCCCGTCAAAATCTCTTCCTAAAATAAAGTCGATGGTACGAAGCAGTTTATCCGTACCCGATACAATTACCCGAATGGGCTGACCAAGTTTAAAAGTCTTTCTGGTCATTTCTCCCACCAGTTCATAATGTTCTTCATCAAAATGATAATAATCATCCTGAAGATCATTGACATGGATCAGACCTTCCACCGTATTGGGAAGTTCTACATAAAGCCCCCAGTTTGTTACTCCTGAAATGACTCCCTCAAACTCCTGCCCAATATATCTGGACATATATTCACATTTTTTCAGCTTAATGGTTTCCCGCTCCGCTTCATCTGCCCGCCTCTCCAGAGAAGAGGACTGAACCGCCACCTGCATCAGAAGCTTGTCGTAATGACTGACCCGCTTCTCGCTGAGTCCGGATCTTAGATTCTCTTTGATGATACGGTGGATCTGCAGATCCGGATATCTTCGAATCGGGGAAGTAAAGTGGGTATAATATTTTGCAGCAAGACCAAAATGTCCGGTGTTACCTACTGTATACTTTGCCTGCTTCATGGATCGAAGAGCAAGACGGCTGATTAATGCCTCTTCCGGAGTATCCTCTGCATTGGCAAGCAGCTTCTGAACTTCTTTGGGATATACCTCTCCGTTATGGAAGCGAATGGAATAACCAAAATTGTTAATCAGCGTAGCCAGACTTTTCATTTTCTCCGGATCCGGGTTATCATGAGTCCGGTAAAGGAATGGGATTTCCTGCCAGAAATAATCCTCAGCAACCGTCTCATTTGCCATAAGCATAAAATCTTCTATGATCTTAGTAGCGGAATTCCGGTCATAAGGTTTAATCTCTAATGGCTTTCCCCGCTCATCAAGAATTACCTTTGTTTCTGGGAAGTCAAAGTCAATAGAACCTCTTTTTTTCCTTTTTTCTCTTAAAATATCAGCCAGTTCCTTCATCTGTTCAAACATGGGAATAAAGGCTTCATATTCTTTCATGGCTGCTTCATCATGGTCGGTTATAATTGCATTTACCGCCGTATAAGTCATTCTCCGGTCCACATTGATCACCGTTTCTGCAATCCTGTGACCGGTTACCGTTCCGTCTCCGTCGATTTCCATGATACAGCTCAGCGCCAGACGATCCTCTCCCTGATTTAAAGAGCAGATACCATTAGACAGCTTATGGGGCAGCATGGGGATAACACGATCTACCAGATAAACGCTGGTTCCTCTTTTTAAAGCTTCTTCATCAAGAGGGCTGTGCTCTGTTACGTAATTGGTTACATCGGCAATGTGTACTCCCAGAGTATATGCCCCGTCTTTTTTTGAAATGGTGATGGCATCATCAAGATCCTTTGCATCTTCCCCATCTATGGTGACAGTCTGTAAATCTCTCAAATCCAGACGCCCCTGCATATCCTTACCGGAAATAGAATCAGGAACTGACTCTACCTGCTTCATCACACTGTCAGGAAATTCCTCCGGAAGCCCGTAAGCACGCACAATGGAAAGAATGTCAGTTCCCGGATCATTGACATGTCCAAGGATCTCCTTGATCACGCCCTCCGGCTTTTTCCCTTCTCCTCCAAAATCAGTGATCTTCACCACTACCTTATGTCCGTTTACTGCCCCCATGTCCTTTCCCTGGGGAATAAAGACATCCTTAGAAATCTTCTGGTTATCCGGAATAACGAAACCAAAATTTTTATTTTTCTGATAAAATCCAATAATCTCTTCATTTGCATGCTGAAGCACCTTAATAACCCGGCCTTCTGCTCTCTTGCCGCCAGAGCCTTCCGCCTCTGCAGATATCAGAACGGTGTCTCCATGAAGAGCGCCGGCAGTCTTATCCTCCGGGATAAAGATGTCTTTCTCAAAACCTTCTACCGACACAAAACCAAAGCCCTTTTGGTGTCCGAAAAATACTCCTGCCATGGAACCGATATCCGGCTTTCCATATTTTCCTTTCTGGGATACTCCGATTTTTCCTTCTGACACCAAAGCATCCAGTACCTGTTTTAATTCATCTCTCTGATGTTTGGGAACCCCAAATAACATGGCAAGTTCCTTTAATTTCATCGGTTTATAAGTCGGATCTGAAAACAGTTCCATAAACATGGCTTTCCGCTGCATTAACTGTTCTTCTGTCATTATTTTCCTCTCTTTTCACTATTTTACTAACAAATTGTTTTCTATTTTTATTATCTGCACTTCACCTGATGGTATGACAGAATTTTTCCTTAAAGCGAAAAAAACACCCTTGCCGCTATACCACAAGAGTGTTTAATCGCTACAGTATATTCAGATTCAGTACTAATGACAGGATAAAAAACAGGATTGCTCCGTACTTTGTAAACTTCTCCAGTTTTCCTTCCATGGAACGTCCTTTGTTCCTGCCCCAGTAAGTATCCGCCATACCACCGATAGAACCAAGACCCTGACTCTTTCCTTCCTGTAACAGGATAATCGCTGATAAAGCAACGCATATAATAACGAACACAATTGATAATATAATCCGGATCATTTTCCCACCTCCTTAAGTCAAACAACGCTTATCATACCATAAATTTTCAGTAAATACAATATTTTTTTCTATTTTTCACTGCTGTCTGCTATAGAATTCCTCAATTCTTAGGAGTTCGTTGTATTTTGCCGTGCATTCTCCTCTGCAGGGTGCACCGCATTTTATATAATCAGCTCCAACTGCCGCTGCCATGTCACTAAGAAACACTTCCTCTGTCTCCTTATAACTGTTTGAAAAGATCACTTTATTCCCAAGCCTTCCTGCTTTCTCAGCCATTTCCAGTGCAGCTGTAACCGTACCTGCTTTCTTCAGCTGAATCTCAACCCCATTGGATGCGAAAAAATCATCAGAAGCTATGGTGAAACGATGCTGAAACATTTGATACATCCGGTTTCTTCCCTCAAGATCTTTTGTCCAAAGTCCTTCTGTCACAAGTCCCAGAGGAAATCCGTCTGCCAGCCTTAAATAATAGGATATTATATCTTTTTGATTCCTGTGTACCAGAATTCCATTATTCAGGCTTTCTTTATCAAAATGATAAATTCCTTCTTCTTTTACATAAAGATGATCTGCATATCCGGAAATAGCAGCGGCCACATCAGTATCCGGATTATATCCGGAAAGACTGACTGCATCCATTATATAATGAAGCGCTTCCTCTGCACTTTTTACGTCTGCTGCAAAACCGCCGCTTTCCCCCACTGATGTATCAATTCCGTTTAAGGATAAAAGCCGCTTTAATGTCTGGTATACTTCCCCACCCAGCCGAAGTCCTTCTGCAAATGAATTCCTGTTTAAGGGTATAATCATAATTTCTTTAAAATCGATTCCTTTTCCCCAGTCTCCTCCGTCGATCATGCTCATGACCGGAACCGGCATAACCGGAGCCGTAGATCCACCTAAATAGCGGTATAGCGGAAGTCCAAGTCCTGCTCCCGCGGCTCTTGCTGCTGCCATGGACAGCGCTAACACTCCGGCCTTTCCTCTGCCGTTTTCTTTATGATCCCCATCGTCTGCCTCTCTTTGTCTGATCAGCAGACTATCGATATTTTTTTGTTCTGCAGCATCTTCAAATAAAATCGCTTCCGATAGCCATTCCCTGATATAATCTGCTTCTTCCTCTCCGCTCATTTCATCAAAAACCGAAACCACAGCCTTTCCCTGTGCACCGTTTTCCAGGATCACTTCTGCTTCCACAGCCGGATTTCCTCCCGAATCTAAAAGCATTCTCCCTCTTATGAGTTTAATATCAAGATCATCAAGCATCTGTTTTGCCTCCCTGTTTTCAAACATTCCTCTACCGTAAGGATTGACGGGATTTTTCAGTTCCATGCAGGCAAACAAAAAAAGATGCCGGAAGCATATTGCTTTTCTCCTGACATCTTTTTATAAAAACATTTTTATGCTCTTAACTCAATACCAAGTGCCTGTAAACCGTTGAGTATTTTTTTCATAACTCCTGAAACTTCCTGTTCTTCCAGAGTATGATCTGCTGCACGGAATGTGATGGAATAGGCTACAGATTTAAAACCAGACAGAATCTGTGCGCCTTCATATATATCAAACAGCTCGTAGCTTTCCAGTATCTTTCCTCCACGCTGTTCAATGACTTCCTCAATCTGACCAACAAGAATATTCTTTGGAACTACCATACTGATATCTCTGGTAACTGCCGGATATTTGGCAATTCCGGTGTATTTGCGGTCAAAACTTGTAAATGGTATCATAGACGGCATATCGATTACTGCCACATAAGCCCGGTCTCCGATCTTGTAGTTATCGGCTACCTCCGGATGAACCTCTCCTAAATATCCGACATTTACTCCATCGTAAATGATGTCTGCCTGTCTTCCCGGATGAAGGAACGTCTTTCCTGCCTTTGGATCATAATGAGGCTTTAAATTCATACCGGTTTTCTCAAAGAACTCTTCAACGACACCCTTCATGTCAAAGAAATCACCATCTCCGTAAAAGCCCAGAGTAAACTGCATTCTTTCATCTGGAAGCTCTGTAAGAGGAAGGCTCTTTGGCAGATAAATATTCGCCAGCTCATAAAGGCGGACATTTTTATTACGTCTGTTGTAGTTTGTAGACAGTGAATTTAACATTCCGTGAAGAGGAATTGTTCTCATTACACTGAAGTCCTCGCCAAGAGGATTTAAAATATTCACAGTAACCCGAAGAGGACTGTCCTGAGGAAGAAGCAGACGGTCAAAAACCTTAGGACTTTCAAAGGAATAAGTCATTCCCTGAGAGAATCCGCAGAATTCTGCAACCTCTCTTGCCAGCTCCTCCACTCTTAATTTATAGGAAAGTTTACCAGTTGTCGATTCACCGGTAGGAAGGGAAACCGGGATCTTATCATAACCATAAAATCTCGCTGTCTCCTCTGCCAGATCCGCCATACATTCCAAATCCTGACGGAATGTAGGAACAATGATCTCTCCGGTTTTTTCGTCATATTCCAGTTCCAGACGCTTGTAATACCCAAGCATTGTCTCTGCTGTAATATCTGTACCAAGAAGACGGTTCATTCTCTCCGGTTCAAATGCAACACGTTTTTCCTCTCTCTTCTCCGGATAAATATCAATCATGCCGCCGACTACTTCACCTGCGCCAAGCTCCTCAATCAGCTGGCATGCACGGTCGATTGCAGCTTTTGCATTGTTGGGATCAAGACCCTTTTCGAATTTGCCGGAAGCATCGGTTCTTAAGCCAACTTTCTTAGAGGAAAGACGGATATTGGTTCCATCAAAGCAGGCACTTTCAAACACCATGGTCTGAACGTCATCGGTAATTTTAGAATTTTCCCCTCCCATGATACCTGCAATGCCCACTGCCTTCTCTCCGTCACGAATCATGAGCACGGTGCTGTCCAGTTTTCTTTCCTGGCCATCTAAGGTCTGGAAGGTCTCTCCATCTTCTGCACATCTGACAACGATCTCATGACCTGCCAGCTGTTCATAATCAAAGGCATGCATCGGCTGGCCGAATTCTTCCATTACATAGTTGGTAATGTCAACAATGTTATTGATTGGTCTGATTCCGCAGGCTGCAAGTCTTCTCTGCATCCAGACAGGAGAAGGAGCAATCTTAATATTCTTTACCATTCTTGCGCAGTAACGGGAACAAAGACGGCTGTCTTCTACGGTTACTTTCAGATAATTATGAACATCTTCGCTGTTGCCGGTAGCAGTTACTACCGGAGGAACAAAGGTTTTGTTAAAGGTAGCTGCTGCCTCTCTGGCAATACCGATCACGCTGTAACAGTCTACACGGTTTGAGGTTACTTCATATTCAAAAACAGAATCATGAAGACCAAGAAGCTCTACTGCATCGGTTCCCGGCACGGAGTCCTGGGGAAGAATATAGATTCCGCTTTCTGGAGCATCCGGATACATTTCGTTTGTAAATCCCAGTTCTTCAATGGAGCACATCATCCCACAGGATTCAATGCCTCTTAACTTGCCCTTTTTAATCTTAATTCCATCTTCCGGAAGAGGACCGCCGTCATGGCCTCCTGCAACCTTTCCTCCGTCTAAAACAACCGGTACCATATCTCCTGTTTTAACGTTTGATGCGCCGGTTACGATCTGAACGGTCTCAGAACCTACATTCACCTGGCAGACAATCAGCTTATCTGCATCCGGATGGCGTTCAATCGATAAGATATGACCAACTACGATCTTCTCCAAATTTTTATCCAGGCATTCATAGCCCTCAACCTTCGTTCCGGTCAGTGTCATGGCATCTGTATAATCCTGAGGTGTCACTTCCAAATCCGGTACATATGCTTTAACCCATGATAATGGTGTATTCATCAATCTATCTCCCTTCCTGTTTCTAGAACTGCTTTAAGAATCTGATGTCATTTTCATATAATAATCTCATGTCATCAATCTCATATTTTAACAAGGCGATTCTCTCCAAGCCCACTCCGAATGCGAATCCGGAGTACTCATTGGAATCAATTCCGCTCATGGCAAGGACGTTGGGGTGTACCATTCCGCAGCCTAAAATCTCAATCCAGCCAGATCCTTTACAGAAACGGCAGCCCTTTCCTCCACATTTAAAGCAGGTAACATCCATTTCTGCACTCGGCTCAGTAAACGGGAAATGATGGGGGCGGAATTTTACCTTTGTCTCAGGTCCAAATAACTCTCTTGCAAATTCAGCCAGAGTACCTTTTAAATCTGCAAATGTGATATTCTTATCGATTACCAGTCCCTCAACCTGATGGAACGAAGGAGAATGGGTTGCATCTACCTCATCAGAACGGAACACTCTGCCTGGTGCCAGCATTCGGATGGGAAGTTTTCCCTCCTCCATGGCACGAACCTGAACGGGAGAGGTCTGACTTCTTAAAACAATGCTGTCACTGATATAGAACGTATCCTGCTCATCTCTTGCCGGATGGTTCTTCGGAATATTCAGTTTTTCAAAGTTATAATGGTCATACTCTACTTCCGGGCCTTCAATTACTTCATACCCCATGCCCACAAAGATTCTCTCCACCTCTTCTAATGCAATGGTATTAGGGTGAGTATGCCCAACCCGGTTTCTCTTCGCTGGAAGAGTGACATCAATAACCTCTTTCTTTAACTGCTCTTCTCTTGCTTTTTTCATCAGTGCAGTCATGGCCGCATCCAGCTTACCTTCAATTACTTCTCTGGCTTCATTCACCATCTGTCCAATCTTAGGTCTGTCTTCCGGAGTAACGTCCTTCATGCTCTTTAACACGCTGGTCAGTTCTCCCTTTTTTCCAAGATAGGCAACTTTAATGTCGTTTAATCTTTCCAGCGCATCGGAAGCTTCAATCTGCTTTAACGCTTCTTGTTTGATTTTTTCTAATTGATCTTTCATCATGCTCTCCTTCTTTGATTCATTCCCTGATACATTAAAAAAAGCTCCATCCCTGTAAAGGGACGAAGCTGTGTTCGCGGTACCACCCTGATTCCTGCATCAAAAGCAGGCACTCGGCATACGTAACGTGTAAGGACGTCATGACCTACCCGCCTGCGGAATAAATAAATTCACAGGTTTCAGCCATGCTGCTTCAGTGGGAAATTCGAACTCTTAATTGAACTTAAAAGGGCTTTCAGCCGGTGACCCTTTCTCTCTGATAGAAATTAAGATTCTACTTGCACTTTCATAGCATTTCATATTTTAATGTAATATTGTCACCATTATAATCAGATAAAATTAAAATGTCAAGACATTTTTAAACCTGTTTTTCCTATAAAGCGGTATGAACTGGTCTCTTTTTAAAAATGAAAAATTTCTGAATCAGAAAATTCACAAAGAAAATAGTGACCTCCACCACAATTTTTGCTTCTAAACCACCTATTCCCCAATCTCTTACCAGCCACAAAAGCATGGCAGTATTGACAGCCAGTATGGAAAGAGCCAGAGCGGCATAGCCCAGGGCAGACTGCAACAGGTTTCCTTTGTAATGAAATACATAATTGCGGTTTACATAGAAGTTAAATGTAGCGCTCACAATTCTTGCCATAATGTTGCTGACAGCATCTGCAGTAATAACTCCCAGTCCGGAAGTAAGAGATAAAAGTATGCCAAACAGCAGATAATCGATACAAAAACTGAGGAATGAGGAAGAAACAAATTTAAACATGGTCATATAAATGCGTGCAGAGTCCTTGATCGCCCGAAAATGGGAAGATTTATTCCCTTCCAGATAAATCGTCTCTATGGGAATTTCCACAATCCGGATATTCTCTTTTACACAGGTCATAAGCATATTCGTTTCATACTCATAACGGTCTCCTGATATCTCAAGAAACCTTGGAATTAAGCTGCTATCGAATGCTCTTAGTCCGGTCTGGGTATCTTTCAGCCATTTTCCTGACAGAATCCAGAACGTAGCTCTTGTAAACTGATTGCCCAGCCTGCTTCGAAAAGGTATCTCGCCCTGAAAACTGCGGCAGCCTGTAATCAGCACATTCCTCTCACCTTCTTTCATCGTCAATAAAAGAGCAATATCTTCCGGAGTATGCTGCCCGTCAGCATCTGCTATGACTATTCTTCCTGTGTATTCCTGATTTTTAATAAAAGACAGAGCGGTTTTCACCGCTCTCCCTTTTCCGTAGTTTTTATCATGGTGCAGTACAACAGCTAATTTTTCTGCTTCGCTAAATATCTCGTCTTTATCCCGGCTGCTCCCGTCATTTACAACAACAAACACTGCATTCAGCCGTTCATTCAGCTCTTTTAACAGATGAATCAAACGCCAGTCCGGCTCATAAGCCGGTATAATTACATAATTTTTCTTTCCTTCCATGGTATCCCCCATTATTCAATTGTTTTATAAACAACTGCATAAGAAAAGGATACCCATTATGTCGAAAAATAATAATATGAAAACTTTATTTTAACTTAAAGCCGGAAACCACCGTCTTAAGCTCCTCTGCAATCCGCTCCTGCTTCTCTGACATCTTTGACATGTCCTGTACAACTATGTATGCTTTTTCAATCGTACTAAGAACCATGCTGCTGTTGCCTGCCGTAGTCTGGACGGACTCGGAAACATTCTGAATGGCATCCCGCACTTCCTGCATTACCTGGCTGATGTTGGTCGCCATCTCCTCCACTTCATTGGAGATTTCTTCAACAGTAACTGCATCCCTGCCATACTGCTGACCTACATTTACAAAATTGTCATAATCAGGAGTAACGGTATCTCTTAAGAACAACAGCATAGACTGCGATCCGTCTAACATCATGGAAAATGCATTCTGAACATCTGTTATGGTGCCCTCAATTTCCTTTACAATCTCAGAAGTGTCCTTGGCAAGTTTACCGATTTCTCTGGCAACGACTGCGAAGCCTCTGCCCTGCTCTCCTGCTCTTACCGCTTCAATAGAGGCATTCAGTGACAAAAGATTAATCTGGGATGCCGTATTGGAAATAAGACGAGCCATATCGCCGATCCGTTCCACGACCTTTGCATGCTGGACAGCCATCTGGAGATCCTGTTCTCTTTCCTGTGAAATCACAAGGGCATTGTCATAAGCTTCTCTGCTTTTTTTCTCAATGTCTTTTGCCCGTTCCATGATCTCGCCGGCCATCTTGCTGCTCTTTTCCGTCTCACTGGCAAGTACTCCTACCGATGAGTTTACCTCTGCAAGAGATGCATTCAGTTCTTCTGTTGCTGCACTGGAAGACATCATCGCCTTATCTACATCACTCATATATGTTTTCACATCGCTGAACTGAACAAGCAGACCAGTCGATACTTTATTTAAATGAATACTGGCATCCGTAATATCACCAGCCTGGTCGGAAATCTGCTCGATCACTCCTTTATTACTTTGGAACATATTATTTAATGAGCTGCTCATCTGACCAAGTTCATCTTTGCGTCTGGATTTCAACGGCTGTACCGTAAAATCACCGTCTGCAAGTGAACCTGCAAATTTGCGGACCTTCTTAAGGCCTGATGTAATACTTCCAACCTGAAACAGAACTGCGATGATACATAAAACCAAAGCTGCTGCGCTGATTTTAGCCAGCTTTTCATTTAAGGCAACAATGGGCTCTGCCAGTTCAGACTGAGGCATCTTAATCATAATGATCCACCCCACACCCGGAACCGTATCATAATAGAGGTTATAAGTTTCCCCACCCTCTGTATAAACCGTCTTTCCCTTATCGTTTGCCACCATCTGGGCAGCTGCTGCGGAAAGTGTGGCATTCTCATCCTGAGTCATATTGACACCTTTACTCACTTTTTCTGCGTCAGCACCGCAAAGATAAACACCTTCACCGGAAATTAGTACTGCAGTTCCGTTCTTACCAACTTTAATAGATTTAATCAGTTCATCAATGTCACTAAGCTGCATATCTACCGTAACTGCTCCAATGAAACGGTTGCTGCTGTCATAAATAGGAGCTGTGCAGCTTGCCATCATCATGTTGAGCGTGGGATCAAAATAAGGATCAGTTATAATTGCATCCTTTGTCCCTCCTGATACGGATTTATAATACGCCTGATTAAAATAGTCATAGCTCTCATTGCTGTATTCATTGGTTAAAGTCACCTTATTCCCATCTTTATACCAGT
The DNA here is from genome assembly GCA_009712635.1 of Hungatella sp. Taxonomy (GTDB): domain Bacteria; phylum Bacillota; class Clostridia; order Lachnospirales; family Lachnospiraceae; genus Lacrimispora. The sequence goes on from WASS01000020.1 coordinate 587,385, forward strand.
AAGGCCCTACATACTTTTGCTGGGGATCATATACATTAGGTTCAAACCAGATACCGCTGCCAAGTATTAATTCATTGCCAGATATAATATCTGATATCGCTTTGCCGTATGTATCAAGATCCGTAGACTGATAAGAGGCCCCTACGATATGAGAAATATTCATCGCTGTGGTCTCTACCGCATTCAAATAATTGTCAATGCCGTTTACATTGGCTTTCAGTTCTGATTCCATAGTGGAATTACTCTGCTGCTCAATCAACTCTCTGCTTGTAGACTCACTGAGCTTCGCTAATAGTGCCAGTGCCAGCACTACGACGGGTAAAATGCCAAGGAGCATCTTTATCCCAATGCTTCTGATTCCTACTCTTCTTTTCATAATTTTATCTCCTGTAGTTCGGACTTCGACCTTATCCTGCATGTTTCGACATTTTAGTTAAAAACATCATAACACACCAAGGTAAAATTTACTAATTACATTTGCTAATATTATGTAAGCCTGATTCCGCTTTTTCTATTGCATTTTTACTTATGTACATATAAACTGATTATCAGAACTTTTATATTAATACAAACTCCTTTCCTCCCTGCACTTTTTACATAATATTAACAGTTTTTAATTATACTATTGGTATTCAAATTATGCAATATATGAATTTTACATATTTTAATCGTGTATTTTACAAATTTTATTATCATAAAATATAGTACGAGAGGTGACTATAATGGATCAAGACTATATCAATAAAAGAATTACAGAATTACGTCTTAAAAAGGGAGTGGCAGAACATAAGATGAGCCTGGAGCTTGGGCACAGCAGAAGTTACGTACAAAGTATCTCCAGTGGCAGAAGTCTCCCTTCCATGGCGGAGTTTCTGGCAATCTGCGAGTACTTAAGCGTAACGCCGAAAGATTTTTTCGATAATGATAATCCCAACCCGCCCTTAGTCAGGGATACAATAGACAAGCTTAAATCTTTGCCGGAAAGTGATTTACTGCTGATCTTAACCATGATCAACCGGCTTCAGTCCAAATAGGCGCAAACAAATCTTTGATAACAGATCATTTCAACGTCCCCGTGCAGAAGTACGGGGATTTTGAGGTACAAAAGGGCCGCGCTGTTTATGTTCTTAAACTGCTGATACCAGATGAATTTTTAACATCATTGATCTCATCCAGGGAAACAATGGAGGGAATTGCCTCCAAAGCCCTTACATATAATTCATCCAGATCTCCTCTGTTTAGCATTCCAAAAAAATATCCGTATAAATCCTGAAACGTCTGATCTTTTGTCATATAATCTCCTTCCTTTCCCCAGCCGTATCTCCAGCCGGAACGCAACCAATTGCATATGCATGTTCTTCCCAGCCATCTGGTAAATATAACCGAATGGGATCTCCTGGTTTGGGCGTAACATACAAGCCCGTTCCTTCCGGTGACGTATATACAGAAGAAAACGGAAACCAAATGGGCTTTCCATAGGTCTCATCTTTCTCACTCAGCAGCTTTATCTGAACTGCGTTCTCTCCTGTATTTTTAACATTCCCCATGATCATAAGTCCTGCAAGACTTAAAAGCTCCTTTGCCGGAACCAGAAAGCCCGACCGTGTGCGGAGTACATAATCAAATTCCACCTTATCCCCGCTGAAATTCATACTCATGGAGTATATGTAATAAGCGCTGTCTTCTATCATCACACAATCACATAAGTGCAGGCACTTTCTGCTTTTAATCAGATATTCAACATTCTCGCCTTTCTCATGGTCATCGTAACATTTAATACGGTACTGGTCGGAATTAAAACACTTTCTTCCTTTTCTTTTTATTCTTCCAAAATGGAAACAGATGTTATTATGAACGCTGTCTGCCACCAGAATCTGATTTTTCTTTGCAGCCAGACGTATTAAAAACTGCCAGTCTGTCTCCATATACTGTACAGCCAGACCATCAGACATTTCCCGCATTTCTTTACTTAAAACCACAGTTGTATTCTCGTATCCGGCAAGTACCGATCCAATTATCTGAAGATAATTCTGTCCCTCTCCCTGAAACGTCCTTATATGCTTTTCTCTGTCAAGATCCATAGTCAGGGATACTGCAAACAGATTCCAGTAAACAGCCCCATCTGCCTCAATTTCGTATCTTCTTTCGATTCTGCCTTTGAAAACAGGTGTTTCTTTCTTTTCCTCGTTAATAAAAGTAATCGTCAGCAAAATCTCCTTTGATCCTCTAAGACTCAGAGTATCTTTATCTGATCTTACCGCTCCGGTTATAACCGCTGTAAAATGTTCGTTTACTCTTTTATCAATAAAACATTGTGTCGGATAAAACGTCCCCCCGGAATCCAAATAGATTCTAAGTTGCTCCAATTTCATTCTCCTTACTATATATCGTAATACTCTTGCGGATTTCGCTTAAGCAGCGGCTCCAGTCCAGCCTTTTCTCAAACGGACAGCTAAACATCACCATCAGCAGCTTTCTGCCCACCGGGTAAATAATCAATGTATTAAATAGATTATCATCAAGAGCTGTACTGATAAATTCCATCCATGCAAAAGGCACTTTATGAGCTGACTCTGTCCCATCTTCCAGGCAGACACTCATTGGTTGAAATCGCTTTAAAACAAGATAAAATTCCTGTATTACATCTGCAAGCTGTTCTGGCTTAATCTCTCTTTCTACCATACTGAAGGAGAAATTAACAGTACCATCTTCATTTGTTTTTATAATTTCAGGACGCTGCTCAGAAAAATACTTTCTCTTTGCATCCTCCGGTTTCATATCCTTAAAGTTGGAGGGAAGAAAAATACCCACTTCGTTATCAAACATCTTTGCTTCACGAAATTGAAGCAATTCTCCCTCCACGTAAATCCCTGTTTCAATACTGGTAAACCGGTTAATCCGTTCAAGATGCCTGTCATTAATCAGTTTCTCTTCTTCACACATGATTCTTCCTCTCTGGTATGTTCAATCTTTATCAAATATATACTGTCCCATGTTCTCCTCTCCATGGCCTGCAATATAAGACAGTTCCTGACCTTTTGCGTAAATACCCAGCTCTTCCTCTCCTGCAGCAGATGCTCTGGTCATAACTAAAAGCAGTAATACAATCACTTCAATTACCAGCAGCAGTCTTTTGATTAATGATCCTTTTCTGCATACAGTCTTTTGTGATTTATAAGTAAATCTTGGAATTAAGACCAGCCTTTCCTGTAAGATTCTGCATTTTACAATTCCTGGTTCACGGGATGCAAAGTCGAACAGCATATTCTGACTTTTTTTCAGATAATATAGACGATTCCAAAAATGGAGATCTCCGTATAAAATATCTGTTTCCAATTCGTAATTTTTTATTTCCTCTGTTCCATCCTCTTTACGGATTGAGCAGCTAGCTCTGTATTGGTAATAGCTTTCATTGTTTCTTTTATTCTGCACCATCAGCCCTCCTTTCGTTCCGAGAACTATATCACTTATAATTTACATTCTACATATAACTGAAAGAAATTCAACCGAAGTGCTAAAATTGTACACATTGAGCTCCAAAATTTGCATGCCGGACCAGTTGAAACAGCCGTTTATTTAAAAATAGCAACATTTTGTTATATTTAAAAATACAGGGGGATACATGAATATAAATATATAGATTCTATCTCAGTGCCTTTGGTGGTATAATAATACCGATTATGAATGAAAATGCTTTTATTCCTTAAGGAAAAGTATTGATAGATATCATTTATAATATTGGGGTAAATAATAAGAGAAAGAGGTCATAAGCTATGAAAGAAATAGTTTTATGTGATGGATCTAAACCTGAAGAAATATCATTACTATGTAAAAAATATGGTATATCTGTAAATATTGATGCTTTTTCCGATACGGATGTTTATGATGTCTATTGTGAAGAGGTTAATAAAAATTTAATGGTGTATCATGATATTAATATTACCTCAATGCACGGACCATATAAAGACTTGTGTTTGGGCAGTAAAGATAAACTAATAAGCTCAGCCACTATGGAGCGATTTGAAAATGCATACAATATTTCAAAATTATTAAAATGCCCTAATATTATTTTACATCATGGTTATATACCTGGAACAAGTATACAGTCTAATTGGATAAAAAGAGCCGCATTGTTTTTTGACGAATTTCTAAGGGAAAAAGATGAGAGTATTACAATTCATTTAGAAAATCAATTTGAACATTCACCAGATATACTTTCTGAAGTTATTACAACGGTAAATGATAAAAGGTTAGGTATTTGTTTGGATGTGGGTCATGCCAACTGTAATTCTAGTACTCCTGTATTAAAATGGATAGAACACTTAAATAAAAAAATAAGTTTTGTACATTTACACAATAATAATGGGCTTTCTGACCAACATTTGGATTTTTCTAGTGGAACTATGGACTTTCTAGAGATATGTACGGCGTTGGAAAAGTATTCTCAAAATAGTACATGGCTAATTGAAACAAATAGTATAGAAGACACGGAGAAATCTATACAATGGCTGAAGGATAATCATTTTTTTAATTAGTTAAAAACCAGAGAAGCTATAATAGAAAAACGAGACTTCTGCCAGGCAGCAGTCTCGTCCTTCTATTTCACTTTACTATTCTTCAGCACTCCATATACAAGCATCACGGACAGCAGCATATGGCTTATGGCTAGTACAACACAGACTCTCATATTGACAAACCAGAAAATTGTACCTACAATTACTTCCGTTAACCAGAACTGTCTGCTCTTTAACCGGTAACGGCTTGTCTCCTCTTCATCGAGAAGCTTGTTCCTGTCAGGAACAGGTGCAAACATAAAGATCAAAATTCCTGAAATAAGAAACCCTGCAAATGGCAGAATAAGAGCCGCTGTCCCGACTATGTATTTCTCAAGCAGACAGACAACCAGAATAAGGATTGCTGAAACTACAGTACAGACTCCATTGGTTCTTGCGTGATACCCGCCGCAATATGACCTTAATGGTATATAGCTGGCAAGGAACACAAACACTGGCATAGGTGCACGCATGATTACCGCTATGAACACAGCCACGACTATGTTAATAATCTGATTGAGTAAGATCTCATAAGCGTAAAGATACAACGCGCGCTGATCATCTTTTAAAAGATTTTTTTTAATCTGCCAGCTGACTATGTCTTCTGAAATCCGCTGTAACATTAGAACTTCCTGAGCATCTTAGCCTCTTCAGGAACCTCCGGCTGATGATGAGCCCATGCACAGGTAACATTGATCGTATAAGCTGCGACCAGTAATGCACATACATTCATCATGTTCACCATTGACATTTTTCCCTTTAAAACGTTTAACATTTTTTTCATTTTAATCACTCCTTTTTTTCTTACATACTATAACAATATTTTACAGAATTCAAGTCATGTGCCAAAATTATACACGTTGAGTGCCAAAATTTGCATTCTGATCTCCAGAATAAGCGGATATTGTTAAATTTGTAACAAAAACTTCTTCCTTTTGCACGAGATTTAATGAACCGCCATATTTTTCAGCCAAAGACATTACAATCCCAATTCCCAAACCATGGTGTTTAGAATCTGCCTTTGATGTTAAAAATCTATCCCCATCCTTTTTTATTCTTACATTGTAACTATTTTCTATATTAAATATTAGAAAATAATTTGTGCCCATAAATACTTTTATTTTAACATTGCGTTTCCCAGATTCGCATTTCTCAGCTGCCTCTATTGCATTGTCAATAAGATTACCAAACATAGAGATCATATCAGCATCCGATATAAAATCCAGATTAATATTATTTTCAACAAATAAAGATAACTCTACCTCATGTTCTTTTGCTTTTGATACACGTTCTGATAAGATTGCATTAAAAACCGGATTACTGCTATAAATAACCACATTCGTTTCTTTTTGAATTTTCCCTTTTAACTCATCAATTATTTCAACAATTTTATTGTTGTCCCCATTTAATGCGAGTAAACGAAAGCTGCTAAAATAAGAATGAACATCATGCATAAAGCACCGATAATGATCATTTATTTTAAGTATATTCTGGAAATGCTCCGTCTCCATATCCCTTTTTACCGAATACAGTTCTGCATATTTTATTTTATTCATCATATCAGTATATTTTTCTAATATAATAAAGATTGCAGCATTAGAAAAGTATAGTAAAACAGCTCCACCAAACATGAATAACTGCACAGAAACAGGTTTTGGAAAATCCATATATAAGAAGCTGCTTGATATCATAAGTGATAATATAGGTACAATCAGTAAATACCAGGAAAATACATTATTATTGCTGATGTTTATTCTTTTCATATATTTTTCTATATACATCAAAAAAAGATATCCAATAATATATTCAACAGTCAAAAAATACACGCCTCCAGCTGTAAACCAGGGAGGGATATAAATGGGGAGATTATGTATAATCAAACGATATAAAAGTTCAAACAGAACTTCTCTGCCTCCCACAAAGGTAAAATAAATAATGGTGTACGCCATTCCATTGGTAAGTGAAACTTTAAATAACATCATCACATAAATATAATAGACCAAGGGGACTGTGATAAAATTCAGAGCAGGACTTCCAATTGCATTAATAAAAAATATTAAAAAAGTTATAACGATTCCATATATCAAGCGTTTCTTGGTTATAGTTTTATAAGCATAAATCGCAGCAAAAAACCTGTATAGCATATAAACATCCGCACCACAAAAGAAAAGCCTGCTTATTGACAACAAATCATTTCCCATATCAAATGCCATCCTTATATTTTGATAACATAAATTCTTCCTTCAGCATGTGAAACTCCTGCGCCTTGCTTCTGGTTATCTGAAACATGGTGTCAACATCCTTCAGCCTCAATATCTTACTGGTGCAGCAGATCAAATATTTAAAATTAATAATATAGCTGTCATGAGGATAGCCAAAACCATATTTTTTAAGGCGCTCGTAAATTGTTTCCAGCCTTTCTGAAACGCGGATATCCGGAATATCACTGCTATCCAGATCCTTAATTCCATAAATTCTGATCGAATTTTCAGAGATATGGACTCTGGTGTTTTTCTTATATTTTTCAATGTAAACAATGTCATCTGCTCTTAGAAACAAACGCTCCCGGTTTACATTGGCAGAAAGCAGGGGTGCCTGTCCCAATTCAATCATTTTATCAAGAGAATCCCTTATGTACCGGTCCATAACTTCATCAGTCATATTCTTCATAATATACCGATATGGCTGAACTTCAAAACTACGCGGTGAAGGTTCTGCAAAACCAGTATAAAAGACCAGTATCACATTATTATCCAGCTGACGAACCCTGACTGCTGTTTCTTCTCCATTCATTTCGTTCATCTGAACATCTAAAAATATAATAGAAAATCTGATATTCTTTATGGCTGCCAGAAGACTGATTCCTGAATCATATTCATGGATGCGGAACTTGTCGCTTTCCGACATGTTTTTTCCAATTCGTTCTATTAAACGCTCTCTGTCGCCGATACTATCATCACAAATAGCAATTTCAAACATACTTTTTCCCCTCTTACTAAATTTCTTTCTATTAGATATCGTACTATCTCTCTTATTTTATAAGAAATATGTCAATAATACAAGAAAAGGCGCCAGAAAAATACAAATTTCATATTTTCCCGGTGCCTATCCTTAATTATCCTGCCGAATTATACCGCAAACTGGCTATTGTAAAGCTGAGCATAAAAACCATTTTTAGAAAGGAGATCTTCATGAGTCCCCTGTTCAATAATATGACCATCTCTCATGACAAGTATGACATCTGCCTCCTTGATAGTGGAAAGACGATGGGCAACAATAAAACTGGTCCGTCCTTCCATCATTTTCGCAAACGCTTTTTGTATCTTTAATTCCGTCCTGGTATCAATGGATGAAGTCGCCTCATCAAGAATAAGAATGGGCGGCAGGCAGAGCATAACTCTGGCAATGCACAAAAGCTGCTTCTGTCCCTGGGATAAATTACCTCCATCTTCAGATATGATTGTATCATATCCCTGTGGCATTCGGGAAATAAAGCTGTGGGCATGGGCTTCTTTTGCTGCTGTAATAATTTCTTCTTCCGAAGCATCCGGCTTCCCATATGCAATATTCTCTCTTATGGTACCTGTCTTTAACCAGGTTTCCTGAAGAACCATTCCATATTCAGATCTTAAACTTTTTCTGGTTATGTGCCGGACATCGTTTCCATCAACCTTTATGGATCCGGCATTTACATCATAAAAACGCATAAGCAGGTTGATGACAGTACTTTTACCACAGCCGGTGGGACCAACAATGGCGATCCGCTTTCCCTGCCCAGCATGAAGATTCATATCTTCAATCAAAGGTACATTGGGATTATAGGAGAAGTCAACATGCTCCAGTACCACCTCACCCTTTGCATCTTCCAGTACAATCGCATTGCTGTCATCTGGTACCTCTATCTCTTCATCAATTAATTCAAATACCCTGGCAGCAGAAGCAAGTGCGTTCTGAAGCTCTGTTACCACGCCTGAAATCTCATTAAACGGCTTAGTATACTGATTGGCATAACTCAGAAAGCTGGACAGCTGTCCCACTGTCAGAAGACCATTGACTGCGGCAAATGCTCCTGCAATTCCTACACACGCATATACAAGGCTGTTTACAAACCGGGTTGCCGGATTTGTGATGGAAGAGAAAAATGTCGCTTTCAGCCCCCATATACGAAGGTCTTCATTAATGGCTTCAAATTTTTTCTGGGCCTCGTCCTCATAAGCAAAGGCTTTCACCACTTTCTGATTTCCTAACATCTCTTCTACCAGTGAAGTCAGCTCTCCCCTGGTCTGAGACTGCATCCGGAACATGCTGTAAGTTCTTTTTGCGATAAAGCTGGCCACAAACAGAGAAAGCGGTGTAACAAGCACAACTAAGGCAGCAATTACCGGATTAATAAAAAACATAAAGAACAATGTTCCAAGGATTGTTAAAACTCCAGTGAAAAGCTGGGTGAATCCCATGAGCAGTCCGTCTGAAAACTGATCTATATCAGCAATAATTCTGCTGATGATATCCCCGTGTGCATGGGAATCGATATACTTTAAAGGAAGAATTTCCAGTTTGTTAAATGCCTGGGTTCTGATATCCTTTACAACTCTGTAGGTGATCTGATTGTTAATATGACTCATCACCCACTGTGCTGCAGCAGTAATCAGTATAACAACAGCAATCTGCAAAAGTATCATACCCATGGCGCTAAAGTCTACCTGTCCTGCACCTGCAATACAGTCAATTGCACGACCTATTAATATGGGAACATACAAAGTGAAAACCACGGTTAGAAAAGCGCAGAACAGGGACGCCATAACACTCCATTTATACTTTGCAATCTTATTTAAAATCCGCTTGATTGTGGACTTGTGCTTTTTTAAATTCATATTACTGCACCTCCTTTTCAGACAGCTGGGAAAGGCAGATTTCACGGTAGACTTCACAGGATTCCATTAAATCACCATGCTTTCCGCAGCCTGCCATCTGTCCGTCGTCTAAAACGACGATTCGGTCTGCATTTCTGATTGTGGAAGCTCTCTGGGATACCAGAAATACTGTCATGTCTTTTGTTTCTTCTTTAATTGCCTTACGAAGGCGGGCATCTGTGGCAAAATCCAGGGCGGAAGCGCTGTCATCTAAAATGAGAATCTGGGGATCTTTGACAACCGCTCTGGCAATGGTAAGGCGCTGACGCTGCCCTCCGGATAAGTTCTTACCTCCTGCCTCTATAATAAAGTCAAGACCTTCGCCCTTCTCATCAACAAAATCCTTAGCCTGGGCAATGGTAAGAGCACGGTAAATCTCTTCGTCAGAGGCATCTCTTTTTCCCCACTGCATGTTTTCCCTGATGCTTCCTTTAAATAATACAGCTCTTTGAGGAACGATTCCAACCATATTTCTCAGCTGGCTGAGAGGATAATTTCTGACGTCAATGCCTCCCACTTTAACATTTCCCTTTGATATATCATAAAATCGGGGAATTAAATTTACAAGTGTGGTTTTACCCGACCCGGTTCCGCCTATAATTCCAATTGTTTCACCTTTCATAGCCTGAAATTCAATTCCAGCCAGTGATTCTGCTTTTGCACCCTGATAAAAAAGACTGACTTTATCAAATTCCACCTTGGGTACATCTGCTTCTTCGTTCACAATATCGTGATTTGTTTCCCTGATTCCCGGTTCCATGGAAAATACGGAACTGATCCGGTTGGCACAGGCCAGAGCTTTTGAAATGGTAATAATCAGGTTTGCCAGTTTAACCAGTTCCACCAGAATCTGCGACATATAGTTCACCAGAGCCACAACCTGTCCCTGGGTGATGATACCCGATTCAACCCGGTTTGCACCAGTGTTAATCAGAACTATGATTGCAAGGTTAATAATAACATAAGTAAGAGGATTCATCAGTGCAGAGATCTTTCCTACAAACACCTGGAATTTTACCAGCATGCCGTTTTCTTCATCAAACCGGCGGATTTCATCATTCTGGCGGTTAAAGGCGCGAATCACACGGACTCCGCCTAAGTTTTCTCTTGCAGTCAGTAAAACCCGGTCCAGCTGTTTTTGTACTTTCTTATATAATGGCATACTTATTATCATAATGCCAAATACGACTACAGAAAGCACAGGTATGGATACCACAAAGATAAGAGCAGCCTTAAAATCTATGGTAAACGCCATGATCATTGCACCGAATACCACAAATGGCGAACGGAGAAATAACCGTAAAAACAGATTGACCCCTGATTGAACCTGGTTTACATCGCTGGTCATTCGTGTAATCAGAGTGGCAGTCCCTACGGTATCAAGTTCCTGATAAGACAGGCTGTTGATATGGGCAAATAAATCATTTCTCAGTGAGGTACCAAACCCGGCTGCTGCCTTTGCTGCGAAGTACTGGGCAGTAATGGAGCAGGCGAGCCCTATAATACCTAACAGTACCAGCAATCCGCCCATAGAAAGAATATAGTGCAGATCGTGATTCTTAATTCCAATATCAATGACTCTGGCCATAACCAAAGGCACTAAAAGCTCAAAGCTGGCTTCCAGAAGTTTAAACAAAGGCCCCAGGATACTTTCCAGCTTATACTCATTTAAATATTTAAGGAGCTTTTTCATTTTCCTTTTCCTCCGTAATCAATACTTTTTTAGAATAATGCCTTGTATTATTATACCATTTTGATATAATAATACAAGCACAAATTGAAAATCTCATGAATAGAGGATGTACCATATGGTTCCGATTAATTCAAAACAGCTTTATTATTTTACAGTCATTTCAGAAACCGGCAGTTTTACAGCTGCCGCAAAGAAACTGGGAATATCCCAGCCGCCTTTAAGCAAGCAGATCATGCTTTTGGAAGAGGAATTGGGGGTTAAACTTTTTGAGCGGGGTGCGAAAAAAACAGAGCTTACAGAGGCAGGAACTTATTTATATTTTAAAGCAAGAGATATTTTATCTTTGATGGACTCCGTATCAGGAGATTTAAAACACTTCCCCTCTTCTGCCAGAGGCCTGTTAAAGCTGGGAGTAATCTCCTCAGCAGGAACAGTTCTTGTGGATTTTCTGAAACATTTTACAGCAGATCATCCAGGTGTCCGGTTTGAAGTGACAGAGGGAAATACCTATGAGCTGCTGGAGAAGATGAAAAACGGACTGGTTGAGTGCTCTATCATACGGACACCTTTTAATCCGGAAGGGCTGGAATGTGTGTATGGTAAAAAAGAACCGATTATGGCAGTGGGAATTCCAGATTTTTTTCCGGAGATAACAGATGACAAAGTAAGTATCACCGGATTAACGGGAAAGCCGCTGATATATTACCGTAGATTTGATTCCATCATATCTCTTGCATTTCAAAACAGCGGCATAGAACCGGATATATTCTGCCGTAATGACGATGCAAGAACCTGTCTTCAATGGGCAACAGCCGGACTGGGGATTGCACTGGTGCCTCAATCCATCTGTGATATCACGGAGCAGGATAACCTTATATTTAAGGAGATTGATTCTCCTGATACAGTTACTCAGATTGCAGCAGTTTATAAAAAAAATGGCTATGTTTCAAACATAGCCAGAGAATTTGTAAATAGTTTTGGTTGTCAGAACGGTATGCTTTAATCAAACAGGCTTAACTGGGTCATCTGGTAGTTTTTCTTATAAGCATGAATAATATCCGGCATTTTATACAGAATCCTGTTACGCTCACACTCTTCAGAAAATATTTGCCATAATTTACGTGCTTTGGGACTGGTACACTGATAATTATTCTTATACTGTTTCATATATTTTTCCACAAGATGTTCCCCGGGAAACAACTCCCTTAAGCAATCGTAATACCATTCTCTTTGATTGTTACGAAGTGTGACTCCAAAAGCCGGGTAGATAAAATCGGCGCCGGTTTCTTTTGCAGCATTTATAATTGAACGTATATTCTCCTCATGATCCTCTAGAAAAGGAAGCACTGGCATGAGGAGAATCCCCGCAAACAGCCTCCGGTCCTTTAATGCCGCAATCAGAGACAACCGGTCAGAGGGTCTGGAGACTCTTGGCTCTAACTTAGCCGCCAGGGCATCGTCAGTGGTTGTAACCGTAACTTTTAATAATACTGGAGAATGATCTGCTATACTTTCCAGTATATCAATGTCTCTGGTAAGAAGATTGCTTTTTGTGGCTATCGCTGCGCCGAAACCAAAGGCATCAATCAATTCCAGTGCATGTCTGGTAAGTCCCAATTCCTTTTCCAATGGATTATAAGGATCACTCATAGCTCCAGTACCCACCACTCCGGTTTTTACCTTTCGTCTTAAATCATCCCGGATAATCCGCAGGGCATCCTCTTTGACCCGAACCTGATCAAACCGGTCTATTCCATAACAGTCAGAACGGCTGTCACAGTAAATACACCCATGGCTGCAACCCCTGTAGATGTTCATGTTATAATCAATCCCGAACCACCCGGAATCCTTTGTTTTTGTTACAATTGTCTTTGCAGGAATGAGCTCCATGTCTCCGTCCTCTCTTTCTTTTTCTGCCAAAAAGGTGATCCCTTGATATTTTCTTTCTTCCATGTTAATATGCTTATACGAGATAAGAAGGGAAGAGTTTATTATGATACGTTTGTTATTGCGCTGCAAGCAGATATACGACAAATTTACCAGAGATGAAATGACTGTCTATGCAGCACAGGCATCATTTTTTACCATAATTGCTGCTTTTCCGTTTATTATGCTGTTATTAGCAATGATTCAGTTTATCCCATCTATTACAAAAGCAAACCTGCTCCAGGTTTTAATCACAATCATTCCAAGCACCTTAGAGATTGACAGCGTCATCGTTACCGTAATTGAAGATCTTTATACTCATACTCCTGCGGCAATTTTATCTGCCACTGCCATTGCCGCGGTCTGGTCTGCTTCCAGAGGCATGCTGAGCATAGAGCGTGGATTAAACCGGGTTTTTGGTCAGGAGAATAAACGGAGCTATCTAATGACCCGTTTTGTCTGTGCCTGTTATACGGTTGTATTCATTATCATCTGTCTTCTGACGCTTGTACTTCTGGTACTGGGAGGTTCTATACAGTCATTTATGAACCATCATTTTCCCATCCTTGGTGAAATCACCCGTTATGTTATCAGCTTTCGCACCATGCTTTTATTTATTCTCACCTTGTGTTTCGCCATGCTTTATACCTATGTACCGGAAAAGAAACAGCAATTTTTGAAACAGGTTCCGGGTGCCATCTTTTCTACCCTTGGCTGGATCGGTTTCTCCTTTGCTTTTTCTATCTATTTTAGTAATTTCAGCAACTATTCAGTGATGTACGGAAGCCTGACTGCCATCGTCCTCTTGATGTTATGGCTTTATTCCTGCATCTCCATCCTGTTTTTCGGAGCCGAAATCAATTATTATTATTCAGAGAACTGGAAAGATGGAACATAACTTAGGAAAGCCAGTGATTCCCTTAGGAATCCTGGCTTTTTGATACGGGCGATCTAAGAAAAAAGGGGTGTTGACAAATATCTGTCACCTGTGTCAGGAAGAAGCACTACGATTGTTTTGCCTTGGAATTCAGGCCGTTTCGCTACTTCTTTTGCAGCCCATACAGCTGCGGCTGAGGAGATACCCACAAGAATTCCTTCTGCCTTAGCGATCTCTTTTCCGGTTTCATATGCGTCATTATTCTCTACCGGAATAATTTCATCGTATACATCCCTGTTGAGTACGATTGGAACAAAACCAGCTCCAATTCCCTGGATTCCATGAGGGCCTGGCTTACCGCCTGACAGAATGGGCGATCCTGCCGGTTCCACTCCAATAATTCTGATGTCTGGGTTCTTGCCTTTTAAAAATTCTCCAACACCAGTGATTGTTCCTCCAGTGCCAATTCCTGCAACAAATACATCCACTTTCCCGTCTGTATCCGCCCATATTTCAGGTCCGGTTGTTTCACGGTGAATTCTTGGGTTGGCTGGATTATCAAACTGTCCCAGGATGACAGAACCTTCTATCTCCTTTTGCAGTTCTTCTGCTTTTTCAATTGCGCCTCTCATTCCTTTTGTTCCTTCTGTAAGCACAATCTCAGCTCCATACGCTTTTAAAAGATTCCTTCTTTCCACACTCATGGTCTCTGGCATAGTGAGGATGGCGCGGTAACCTTTCATGGCGGCAATACTGGCAATTCCGATTCCAGTGTTTCCGGAAGTAGGCTCAATGATTGTGGCACCCGGTTTAATTGTGCCGTTTATTTCTCCGTCCTCTATCATAGACAATGCTGCCCTGTCTTTCACACTGCCTGCCGGATTAAAATATTCCAGTTTAGCAATGACAGAAGCTTTTAACTCATACTTCCTTTCATAATTGGAAAGTTCCAGCAAAGGAGTACTGCCAATGAGTTCCATAGCACTTTTTCTGATATTTCCCATAATCAACCTCTTTTCTCATACGTTTATCAAACTGCGTATGTGTCCTGGTTCTATTTTATCTGCAGTGATGTATTTTTATGATAATCCGTAAATCTTACGGTACTTTTGTTTCAGGTAATCAATGAAGTATTCCGGGGAAAAGTCTTCTCCAGTTGCGGCCTTTAAGATCTCACGGCTGGTCTTCATCTTTCCGTACTGATGGATATGGCTTCGCAAATATTCTTTAATGACATCCATTTTCCCATCTCTTAAAAGCTGATCAAAATCCATTTCCTTCTTCATATGGAAATATAGCTGTGCTCCAAAAGCATTCCCTAATGCATAGGATGGGAAATAACCAAAAAGTCCCTGTGACCAGTGAATATCCTGCAAAATACCTTTTGAGACCTGCTTTGGACGGATTCCTAAATATTCTTCGTATTTATCAGCCCAGATTTCAGGAAGTTTCTTTAAGTCCACATCTTCTTCCATGATCATCTTTTCCAGTTCATAACGGATCAAGATGTGGAGGCTGTAAGTCAGTTCATCTGCTTCTGTACGGATAAATCCGGGATCAACCTTGTTAATGGCTTCCATATACTGATCGATGGACACAGAATTCAGCTTGTCCGGATAAAGCTCTTTTAATTTATCATAAAGAGGAATCCAGAAGTTGGGATTACGGCCAATGATATTTTCATAAAATCTGGACTGTGATTCATGCATACCCATAGATGTTCCCTGTCCCACAGGCGTCTGAGTAATCTCATCGCTAATTCCCAGTTCATAAAGTCCATGACCGCCCTCATGGATCACGGAGAACATGGAGCTGTCCATCTTGTCGTGATAACTGGTAGTGATGCGGACATCATGATTGTGAAGATTAGTTGTGAATGGGTGGGCGCTCTCAGACAATACACCTTTCTTAAAGTCAAACCCGATATATTCAGCAAGGAAACGAGCCATCTCCTCCTGCTTTTCTACGGGATAGCCTCCGGTGAGAAAGGAATCGTCAATTTCTTTTCCATTCTCTTTAATTTCTTTTAAAAGTGGAATGATCTCTTCCTTTAGTCTGCCGAAGAATTCATCCAAAAGCTCTGTATCAAAGCCCTTCTCATATTCGGCAAGAAGGACATCGTAAAGCTTCTGTCCCTCTTTCTTCCGATAGGAGGCGACTTTTCTTTTATAATTAATCACCTTTTCTAATGTAGGCAGAAAAGAATCGTAATCATCATTCTTTTTTGCCTTAAACCACACTCTCGCTGCTTCTGCTATGAGCTGGGCATTCTCTCTGTATTCCGCTTTTGGGATGCAGATCAGTTCCTCTCTGGCTTCCTTTGCACCTTTTAAAACTGCCTGCTGTATCTCAGATAAATCAGATTCTTTTTCACACGCTGCTATCGCGTCTCCCATTTCATCACCAGTCATAAATCCGTAATACTCCTCAGAAAGAGTACCAATCACTCTGGCCGTATAAGATCCTGATTCTTCCGGAGCCAGTGTCTCGTTATCCCACTCAAAAAGAACGAGAGCAGTCTGCAGAGCCATTGTCTTTTCTAATATGGAAGACAGGTTTTCATAAGTTTTATTCATTTTTATTTCTCCTTTACAAAAATCGGGACATTCTGTATGATTGTCTCCAAACCATTTTAAAAAAATACCGAAGAGAATTTACTTTCCGTTGCCAAAGATGGAAGCTTCTTTTATATCCAGTCTTATCAGCCATTCCCGGATCTTCTCTTCCATATAAGAAGAAACGTTAAAATCTTCCAATTGAAGGTCAATTTCTATATCTGTTTTCATGGTGGCAAGAAGTTTGGACAATAAGGCAGCCTTTTCACCGCAAAGTTCCTCTTCACTGATCTTCGTCATGGCTTTAAAGGGAGATCTTGAAATACCCAAATCATTTTTCCAGAAATCCTGAAGATCCTTTAACCGCTTTTTGTCTGATTCCGCTTCGTGTATGGCCGCATAAATATTCTCTACAGTTCCATATTCCTGAAGAAGTAAGGGTGCTGCACTGCTGACCCCTTTCACACCTGGAATATTATCAGAAGCGTCACCCTGTATTCCTTTTAAATCCGGAATCTGCTCTGGCATCACGCCTTCCTCACGCAGAACCGTATCCGAAGTATATTCGAATACTTTTTCCGGAAGATTAATCTCTTCTTTCCCAAAGCCGTAAAAAGAATAATATTTTTTATATAGCTCGTCCGCTTTCTCCTGGCGGGACTGAACCATCCACGCACGGACATTATGTTCATCACTTACCAGCTGAAGGTAGTCATGATCCTTGGTTAAAACAATCATGGGGATCTGTTCCCTGAATTTCATAACCAGACTTCCCGCATAATCATCTGCTTCATACTGATCGCTGTAAAGCACTTTAAATCCTGCTTCCTCTAAAATTCGTTCCATGAGTACAAACTGTTCTTTTAACGGATCCGGTGTTGACCCTCTTGTCCCTTTATACTGGGAATACAGTTCTCTGCGAAAGGTATCTCTGGTTTTATCAAATACAAAGGCGATGTGGTCGGGCTGCTGTTTCTTCAAAAGGGATACTATCATCTTAAGCATACCAAAGATAGCATTGGTATACGTTCCATCCTTTGCATGAAGAATCTTATCATAATGCTTCAGTTTTTCCTCTTCTGTCTTGGCAAACATGATTTCTCTGGGCAAAACTGCATAATAACAGGTTGACAGCATGGAAGAGCCATCTACAACCACAAATTTATTTTCTGACATCTATAAACTCCATTCTTTTCCGTTCCAGACGGAATTAAGTAAAATAATTCTGCAATTCCGTTTCATTCTTTGCGCCCAGCCGTTTCATGATTTCCTTCCGCTCCTGAGCAGACAATCCCTTCCACAGCTTTTGAACGCGGGGGTCTGAAAATCCAACATAGGGCAGACCATTCCGATCGCATTCATAAGATGATAAATAGTGATTGAGCGCACTCCATTCCACATAAAAAGCAGTGATACTGCGGCTTAAAGAGCTGACTTTTGCCATATTCGTTCCTCCCGGATATTTTTGCTGACTTTATGCTGCAATGATATTTCTATGATTGTGAATCATTTCTCCAAATTTGAACTTCACCCTGGTAATCCGAAAAGCAGCTGTTAATAATCTCTTCCACTTTATTCCAGTCTCCACCTGCATTCCCACAGCCGATTCCATAAGGAAATGCCACTTTTTCCAGTTTACCTCTGACATCTACAAAATCCCGGATCTCAGTCACAGCCTGCAAAAGCGCTCTATAATCCGTATAAATTCCATTCTTTCCATAATTATCCTGTCCGTAAAGATTGGCAATCAGAAACCACCGGCCATTTAATTCAACCGGCTGCGCTGAAACCCTGCCTAATAAACCGGAGGTGATTCCGCCGGCCTGCTCCTGCCACTGTTTTGTAATAATCCGATATGTCTTCTCTACCTCAGGAAACATCGTTTTAATCTGCCCGGCAATTCCCCGTCCAAATACTCCCTGGCAATTCACCTGATGGCAGATAATGTCCGCATCGGAATTAAAGATATCTCCGCTGAAATACTTTAGCATAATTCATTCCTCCAAGCTTATCTAATCAGATATCCTAACTCATTATACCCTGATTTTCCAGTTATTCATAGTACATTCCTCAAGTTTTAACATATATTTTCCAAAAACCCGTTGAAGTATAGGGAAATAAGATTTATAATAAACATTAACAGCAAATAAAAAAGGTAAGGTACGTAAGAGAATGGAAAAAGAGATTAAATGCCCCTACATTATATTTAAAATTGCAGGTTCTTTATACTGCATAAACAGCAAATACATATCCACAATTTTACAGTTGCCGGAATACAGCACCATTCCTGCCGCGCCAGCGAATGTCACCGGAATGTTTAAGTACCGGAACCAGGTTATAAATATGATGGATTTGCGCATTACGTTTGGTTTAAAGCCCATTGTAGAAGAATGCAAAGACTTTGAACAGATGATTGATGCCAGAAAACAGGATCATATCTACTGGGTTAATGAACTTGAGAGATATATCAAGGAAGGCGGCTCCTTTACACTGGCTAAAGATTCCCACCAGTGTGCATTTGGAAAATGGTACGATAATTTTACTACTGATAACCAGTCAATTATGAATCATTTAAAAAAAATAGAAGAGCCTCATGAGAAACTCCATAAGGCAGCTGCTGAGGCAGAAGACTGCAAAAGGGACTGTGAAAACTGTCAGGAATCTGAATGTCTGCAAACGGTCTTAAAGCGGGTAAAAGGCGAATCCATGCCAGTTATTTTAAAACTTCTGGATCAGACAAAGGATCTGTTCCGTTCCACCATTTATAAAGAGATGGTTTTGATACTCGATGGTGTCCAGTGGGGTATGGTTGTAGACGAAATCGTGGCGGTTGAGGATCTGGATATTATCTCCGAGCGTCACGAAGACCCTATGGTAAATCATTGTTCCTATTTAGGCAGAGTTATGGAAAGTGAAAAACGGGAAGGACTGATCTTCGAACTTAACCCTGAGACACTGATGGCGAAATTCAGAGATCTGGAATTAACTTTTTAACAATAAAATAGAGAAGAGCCGGAAAAGTTTTGGCAGAAGCTTTTCCGGCTCTTTTTACAGTCAGGAAAACAGCTCTGACTTCTTTCAGAAATACTTTTTATTACCCCAAAGGTTGCTCTTCTTCAAATCCAGATATTCATTGTATGCTTTTTCCAAAATCTGTTTTTCGTTGGAAAATTTCAGAAGATGATACGCTTCATGGAACTTATAGTATCCTGAATCAATAAAATATTCTTCCCGCTGTGGTTTACTGTAATAGCTGTCGGCCATCATGAGATACCAGTATACATCCTTTTCCACCATATCCTGAGGCGTATTGAAAGAATACTGACTCTTACCAATGTACTTGATAATGGACGCACTTACTCCGGTCTCTTCCTTAACTTCCCGAAGCGCCGTCTCTTTATACTCTTCACCCGCTTCTACTGTTCCCTTTGGCAAAACCCAACCTTCATACTTGTTTTTGTAATTCTTATATAAAACCAGAATTTTACCTCGAAAAATAACCACACCGCCACAACTCGTTGCTTCTATCATTGCAATTCCTCCAGAGTGAAACCGTGAATCCATACGGATCCCGATTTTGGTGTGTCTCACAGACTGGCTATAGTATACCTCTTTTTATAATGATATGCAAGTGTGTAATCGCTGACCTTATCTGGAAAAATATAAATCAAAAAGCGATCTGGCGATGGGTGCGGCAGTTTTTCCCCCAGATCCTCCTTCTTCTACAATCACGCTGACGGCTATCTTTGGGTGTTCTGCAGGAGCATATCCCACAAACCAGGCATGAGTCTCTTTGTTTTTATCAAATTCCGCTGACCCTGTCTTTCCTGCCACTGTATAGGCATCTGTCCGAAGCGCAGATCCGGTTCCTTCCGTGATCACAGCCTGCATCAGTTCTGTCATTTTGGCTGATTCTTCCGCAGTCATAATATTCCCATAAGCCTGGGGCACAAATTTTTTAATGATATCTCCTCCGGCATTCTCCACATGGTCGATCAGATAAGGTTTCATCAAAGTTCCCCCATTGGCAATGGCAGCAGTAATCATGGCATTATGAAGAGGAGTAATCTGGGTCTGACCCTGGCCAATGGCAGTCTGAAGTATCTGCCACGTGTCTGCCCCCTGTGCCATAATATAAGAACTTCTGTTGGAAGGAAACGGCAAAGAAAGATCTGTATTAAACAGCAGCTGCTCCGATGTGTTCTTTAACCCGTTTAAATCCATCATAAGGCCAAGATTTGAAAAGGCTCCGTTACAGGAGTTGGCAAATGCCTGGGTAAAATTCTGATGCCCATGAGCGGTCTCATGATAGCATTTAATGGAGTAATCCCCATTTTCATAAATCCCGTCACAGTCAAAAACATAGTCTTTATAATTTTCAGGATTTTCCCGAATATATTCCAGAGCCGTAACAATCTTAAATGTGGAGCCTGGCGGATATAGTCCCTGGGTTGACCGGTTTAACAGCTGTCCTGATGTATTTTCTTCTGCAACCAGACTATTCCAGTCACTTAAAATCGTGTTGGGATTATAATCAGGCTTTGATACCATAGCAAGTATTTTACCCGTATCAGGTTCCATTACAACAACTGCCCCATTTCTTTTTCCAAGTGCTTCATACGCCTTTTTCTGAAGATCCACATCCAGGGTTGTCACCACGTTATCTCCCTGATTTTTCTTTGAAGACAATTCATTAATTACCTGTTCAATAATATTGACATGGCTGGTAAGCAGATAGAAATTAGACTGGGCCTCCAGCCCTGTCTTTCCGTTAACCGAATATCCCACTGCATGGGCAAACATGGAATCGAATGGGTAAACCCTGGTCTCATGCCCTTCCCCGTCCACATCAGTCCGGGCAAGGACCTGACCGTTACTGCTCCTGATCTCTCCTCTTACTACCCGGTCTGCAAAGCTGTCCAGTCTTGCATTATAGGAATTATTAATTACACTGTCGCTCTTCACCTGAAGAAAGTATCCATAATAAACCACCAGACCTATAAATAGTAAAACAATTCCATAGGTTAGAATTAAGATCTGATGATTTGCTTTTGGATTCGCATTAGCTTTCATATTGGTCCTCTTCCTCTTCATTGCGCTTTAGAATATAAAGTCCCTGGATAATTCCGAAAATAATAAAGGTACTTAGCACCGAACTTCCCCCATAACTGACAAGAGGAAGGGTGACACCAGTTGAAGGGATGAATTTGGTCACTCCTCCCACTGTTAAAAAGACCTGGATTGCATAGATCATACCCAGCCCAAAGGCGATAAGTTTATAAAATACCGCCTGCATATTCCCTGCAACCATCATAAACTGTAGAAAGCAGCCAAGGCATATTAAGAGGACACAGAGGGCAAAAATTCCACCCATTTCCTCTGATATGGCGGAAAATATAAAATCTTTTTCCACAACCGGGATTTTTCTTGGCATTCCGCGGTAAAGCCCCATCCCAAACCAGCCGCCTGTTCCAATGGCAAACAGGGACTGACTGATCTGATATCCTTTTCCAGCAATATCAGCCCATGGATTCAACCACGCCGCAACCCTGGTCTTTACATGACTAAATAACTGGAATGCAAGTGTAGATGCTAAAATTCCTCCCACCGTTCCTCCAAGTAAGTATCGCCATTTGCCTGTTGCTATAAAAAGCATAAACACATAGGTGATAAAGAATATCAGTGCACTGCCTAAGTCTTTGGATAGTACCAGTATCAGCACATGAAGCGCAGAAATACCACTGACTAAAAGAATTGACCGGTTGCTGACTGATCGGTAAAACATGGTAGCGATAAAAAAAACATAACTGATCTTTACAAATTCAGACGGCTGGAAGGAAAATCCAGCTACCCCGATGGAAAGCTGGGCTCCATAACTTGTAGTACCGGCGACACACACGATTCCAAGAAGGATTACACCTCCTATGCCATAAACCCATGGGATCTTGCTAAGCTGCCATACCCTGTCAATGATAAATGGTATAATACAGGTTACTGCCGCCGCCACAACTACAATGGTAAACTGCTTCACCGCTTTATCAAATGACAATCTGGTAAGCATAATAAAGCCTATGGATAAAAGCATACACATATTATTGACCAAAAGCTTTGATAAGTTTCTGTAAAACAGCCGGTATAAAAACAGGTAACCAAAAAAGAACAGGACCTGTGCTCCATAGAAAACAAGCATCCGTTCATCTTTTGTCTCCAGCCAGATGATTCCATACGCCAGAAGATGAATCAGAAACATCAAAATGTTCTGCCGCCTGCAAATGCTGTTTTTTCTCTTATCATCCTGAAAAGAAAAATATCTGAAATTTAAATATGTGTATAAAGCGATCAGCAGTATCATTAGATACCGGGATACATCTATTATCAGATTAATCATAAATCACCTACTCTATACCGCGTTTAAAATGTCCCCTTGTAAATTCCGGCAGATTGATTTCTGCCTTTTTCCCCTTTAGAAACTCGTCTGAAAAAGCCCTAATAATAGTTTCTGTCTCTCCTGGACCCTCAGTTGTAAATTGAAGTCTTAAAGAGGCGGGTGATAAAGAACTCACGGTATTACTTAATCCCAAAAGAGAAAGGGGTGCCGAGTTATAAATGGAATTGTAGCAAAATGCGCAATGGTTCCTTACAGGAAATTCTTTTCCCATACGATCTTTTAAATTTAATTCAACCGGTGTCTTATCACACCGTTCCATTCCCTGGTGAATGCACTGTGCCGTCACCATCATGGGAAGGCGACCGTAGATTAACAGCTCTCCTGGAATCTCTAGCTTTTCCAATTCTCTGCTGTTTAATTCCACTGGCCAGGTGATCTCATCTGCACCAAGGTTCTTAAGCATCTTTTGTGCCTGGTTATTCATTCCATATACGCCGAAATCAAAAATGAGATTTCCTTTTACGCCTGTCTTCTTTAAATAGCCCGGTTCTTCCATGGAACGGATTAAAAAACCGTCAAATCCGGCTTCTTTTAAATAGTTCTGATGACGTTCAAAGAACTGCTGGGCTTCTGTACGGAAAATATGAGGCATGGTCAGATAACACTCTTTCCCCTTTTCATGGCACGCATTCACATATTGATTCCACCGTTCCGGTTCAAAATGTGCTGCTTCTATATAAAGCCTGTTTACATTGGAATTATACACCACTGCATCAAAACATTCAGGTTTTTCCAGAGAGACAGTAAGTTTCGATGGTTGGGATGCCTGGGTTTTTAAAACATCATTACATTCACCGGAAGTATCTTTTTGCGGGTATTCCCTTTTGTATTCCCGGAGTATCTCTGCCTCCAGCTCTTCCAGACCTCTGCGCCTTAAATCATTCAGTGCCTGAACGGGAACAAAGACGTTGCCATTAATCTCTGCCTCCAGGTTCTCAAATAAAAATGGAGTGTTTCCAGTTTTATTCAGCTGCTTTAACACCTTTTCTTCTGACATCGGCTGGTTTAAAGCCGTCATCACCAGATCTCCTTCTACCACAATGCGATGCTCCTGTGACGCCAGGATCAGGGAAGCCTTTTCTCCTTCTGAAAGTAAAATCTTACCGGTAACGGGTACTTTTAACTGCTTTTCCACATATTCACGGTCAAGCATATCAAATAGCTGATTGTTCCCCTCCCTGAAAGACGGTTTTTCCTTCCACACTATCATATCTCTGCCATTATGTTTCTTATAATAACCGTCTGTCTGTCCGCCTCTGTCAAACAGATCCAGAAGTACTTTTCTGTCTCCTTCTTCTACTTTATAACCGCTTTTGCCTTTTTCCAGATAGAGATCAGCATATTTGCGGTAAATGCTTACCACTCCTGCCGTATATCTGGGACTTTTCATTCTGCCCTCGATCTTCATGGAATAGACTCCAGCCTCAATCATATCCGGTATAAGATCAAGTGTGCTTAAATCCTTCAGACTTAAGCAGTAGCGCTCCTCTTTTTTCCCAAGAGTCTTTCCCTTATCTTTTACATCAAACGGAAGACGGCAGGTCTGGGCGCATCTTCCGCGGTTACCGCTTCTGCCCCCGATGAGACTGCTGAAAAGACACTGACCGGAATAACAATAGCAGAGAGCGCCATGGACAAAGCTTTCAATCTCTACATCAACCTGCTGGTGGATCTGGCGGATCTCTTTTAAAGACAGTTCTCTGGCAGTTACGACCCGTTCTGCACCAAGCTCCTTTAAAAGCCCGGCTCCATAAACTCCGGTAATCGTCATCTGTGTGCTGGCATGAATGGGCAGATCGGGGAAATGCTCTCTTATAAAGGAAAGCACTCCTAAGTCCTGAACAATAACAGCATCAAGTCCCTGACGATAGTAAGGAAGAAGATACTCAAAAAGTTCCTTCATCTCCTGTTCTTTCATAAGAGTATTGACAGTTAAATAGAGTTTTCTACCGTGAAGATGGACATAGTCAATGGCCTCCAGAAGCTTGTCCTCTCCTGGATTTTCTGCGAATGCTCTGGCTCCGAACCGGCTTCCTCCAATATATACTGCATCTGCACCTGCGGCTACTGCCGCTTTCATGCTTTCAAACGAGCCTGCCGGGGCAAGGATCTCAACTATTTTTTTCACATCTGCCTCCAAAATTTTCAGTAATTAAATTCTGATTGATAAAAAGGAGGAGGTCACGGAAAATCCATGAAACACCCCCTCCTGCCTTATTCATTCCTGTCTGAACCAGAAGATTTCTTTAGTCCAGCCAGTTCTGTTTTCACTGCCTCCAGCTTCATCTGAGTTGCGACCAACTCATGCTTTAAACTGTAGGTTTCCTTCTCCATCTCAGTCTTTTGCTGCTCCAATCTTGCTATCTGTTCTCTGGCCTTAAAATAATCATCTGCCATATTTAACTCTATCATAACGTTCTGGTATTCTGCACTCTGCTTCGTGAATCCTTCCCGACGTTTTAAAGTTATGATCATCTCATTGATGTAGCTGGCAAGGCGCTGTATATACCCCTCTTCTTCACTGCCGCCAAGTGCATAAATCTTGCCATCAATCAAAACTTCTGTATATTGCTTGGAATCCATGTTGTTCTCTCCCTGTTATCATTTGCTCTTTCTTTACTATATCATACTTTACACAGTTAGGAAAGTTCTAAAATTCAGGCAGTTATGACTCCATGGGGATACCAAGATGCCCATAAGCCCGTTCCGTTGCCACCCGCCCTCTGGACGTGCGGTTTAAAAATCCATTCATCAGAAGATAGGGCTCATATACATCTTCCAGTGTCCCCGCATCCTCACCCAGAGCAGCAGCAAGGGTATCAAGACCTACGGGACCTCCGGCAAATTTTTCAATTACTGTGGTAAGAATTGCGCGGTCGTTATAATCCAGTCCGAATTTATCCACATCCAGTATATCAAGAGCGAAATCAGCCACTTCTTTGGTAATCACTCCATGGTACTTAACCTGGGCGAAATCCCGCACTCTCTTTAACAGGCGGTTTGCCAGTCTTGGTGTCCCTCTGGAACGCTTGGCAATCTCTGCCGCTCCCTCTTCTTCGATTTCTACTCCCAGAACATCTGCAGACCGGGATACAATAATCTTTAATTCATCTGGTGTATAAAATTCCAGCTTCTGAACTACTCCAAAACGATCCCGAAGGGGGGCTGTCAAAAGCCCTGCTCTGGTGGTGGCTCCCACCAGGGTAAACTTAGGAAGATCCAGCCGGATGGATCTGGCAGCCGAGTCTTTTCCAAGCATGATATCAATAGCGAAATCCTCCATGGCGGGATAGAGCACTTCCTCCACCTGCCGGTTTAAGCGGTGAATCTCATCCACAAACAGGACATCGCCTTCCTGAAGATTATTTAAAATAGCTGCCATCTCACCTGGCTTTTCTATGGCGGGACCTGAAGTAACTTTCATATTCACGCCCATCTCATTGGCAATAATACCGGAAAGAGTGGTCTTTCCAAGTCCAGGAGGACCATAGAACAATACATGGTCCAGGGATTCCCCTCTGGCTTTTGCCGCTTCTATATATACTTTTAAATTGGTCCGGATCTTTTCCTGTCCGATATATTCATTCAGACTTCTGGGTCTTAAATTCGGTTCAATCTTCTTATCTTCTTCTGTTAACTCTGTGGTTATTATTCTACGCTCCATCTTCGCCATACCCTGTTATATTCTATATAAATGCCAAATGCTTTAAGGAAGCCTTTAAGACATCCTCCACAGACATGGTGTCCGTTACCTCTACCTGACGTACTGCACGTCCGGCTTCCGCAGGAGAATAACCAAGTGCAGTGAGCGCATCAATGGCCTCGCCAGTGACTCCGGTCTCTTTTCCCAGATCATTGACCGCCTCTTTAAAGGCAGCTGGGATCATATCTTCTATATCAATCTTATCCTTTAAGTCCAGAATAATTCTCTGAGCAGTTTTCGCACCTACGCCAGGCGCCCTGGAGATAGCCTTTGCATCTCCTGATATCACCGCTCTTTTTAAATCATCCGGATCCATGGCAGACAAAATTCCCAGTGCTCCTTTGGGGCCAATTCCATTCACACTGATCAGCTGCTTAAACATCTTTAGATCCTGACGGGACAAGAAGCCGTAGAGACACATGGCATCCTCTCTCACCTGAAAATATGTATATAACTTTACTTCCCTGCCGACACCCGGAAGCTTCTCAAATACAGACAGGGGAATGAAAATTTCATACCCTACGTTTCCGCATTCAATTACGACACAGTCTCCTGTCATCTCGGCAATCGGTCCTTTTACGAAAGAAATCACTCTGCAGTTCTCCTTTTATGCCTTGCAAATACTTTTGTAAAACCATTACTTTGATTTTTATCATAGCATACTGCCAGTTGATATGCAAGTAATTGATCGAACAAATATTCTGTACTCCGTTGACGAACCAGAAAGCTTTGGCTATAATAAGAAGGGAAAAGAAAGGACGAAACTGCTGATGATCACTCTAAAAAAACAAATAGCCTTTGAAGAAACCTATCCCCTTCACCGTCTGGGAAACCGGGAGGAACTTCTGTTCTTTGACATAGAAACTACCGGATTTTCAGGGGAATATTCCACTCTCTACTTAATTGGATGTGTCTATTACAGGAACGGGGTCTGGAATCTGGTTCAATGGTTTGCCGATACTCTGGATTCGGAAAAAGAGCTTCTTGTAACCTTTTTCGAATTTCTTAAAAGCTTTAAAAAGGTAATTCATTTTAACGGGGATGGATTTGATATTCCTTATCTGTTAAAGCGCTGCCGCGCCTACGGGTTTGACTATAATTTTTCAGACACCGAAAGTCTGGACATCTATAAAAAAATCCGTCCATACCGGAATCTTTTAGGTCTTTCAAGCATGAAGCAGAAAGCCATTGAAGCATTCCTGGGTGTGGAACGGAAGGATCTTTATTCCGGCGGACAGCTGATTGAAGTTTATAAAGATTACTTATTCTCCAGAGACCAGTACCTTTTTGATTTGCTGATCCTACATAATGAAGACGATTTAAAAGGTATGCCTTTAATTCTCCCCATTTTAAACTACCCGGATTTTCTGGAGCACGATTTTTCCCTGTCAGACCAGGAGCTTATCATCAATCCTGATTTACTGGGACGGGAGCAGCATCTTCTTAAACTGACCCTTGAAAATGGTTTTTCTGTACCTGTGGGATTTTCAAGGGCCAATTCCATGGTCAGGGCAACAGCAGACGGCAGAGAGCTCACCCTTCTCATCGACCTGTATGAGGGAGAGCTGAAATACTTTTACCCGGATTATAAAAATTACTATTATCTCATTTATGAAGACAGAGCCATTCATAAAAGTGTAGCAGAGTATGTGGACAAAGAAGCGCGGGTGAAGGCAGCTGCAAAAAACTGCTATATCCGGCAGACTGGCTGCTATGTACCTCAGTTTTCTCCTTTATGGACGCCCGTTTTTCAGTATCAGTGGAAAGATAAGATCACCTATTTTGCCTATGATCCAAAGTTCTTTCAGGATCAGGAGAAGCTTCAGGCTTATATCCGCCATCTATTCGATCATCTTTCTTCTTAAGCCGTTTATCGGATCCCCTGCATTTTACGGAAATCTCTTGGAGATACTCCTTTGATTTTTTTAAAGGCATCTCCAAAGTAATTTCCGTCACCGAACCCGCATTCAAGCGCGATATCTGTCACAGATTTTCCAGTATTAATTAACTGCTGGGCGGCTTCCCGAATCCGGATATTGGTTAAATATTCTTTAAATCCAAATCCAGTTACTGATTTAAATTTTCTGGAAAAATAGGCAGGACTCATATGAATCATTTCTGCGACTTCATTGAGAGTCAGTGGTGCTCCGTAGTTATGATAGATATATTCCGCCGCTTCTTCTATGGCTTTTTCTCCAACCTCCATCTTCCCTACATCTGACCTGGCTTCCTGACACCTGGAAAGAAAAATCAGTAATTCATATAGATAATTTCTCATCATCATGGGAGAATATCCATCCTGACCAGCTCCCTCATAAACCATCTTCTGAATTAATTCTTCCGCGTAGGACCTGCTGCCTGCCGGTATGGAGACTTTTGAACTTTGAAATAAAGAATCTGTCAGATGGGAACCGCAGCTTTGAGTCATGTCATTTAAGTATTCCTTATCAAAGCTTAAAGTGATCCTTTCGTTGACCGGACTGGAATAATAAGTAGTCCGGTGGATTTCACCAGGTGTGATGAATACCATATCACCTGGTTCCAGATAATATAAGCTGTGATTTATAAATATTTTACAGTGCCCCGATACCAGGTAGAACAGTTCGTAATAAGGGTGCCAATGGCTTTTCCACATATTAAATTCATAAGGACGTCTTGTCCTGCTGATTTGAAATTCCATAATTTCTTTAATAGTCCCCTTTTTTTAACAATTCTCTGATATAGGAAAACGTTTTTTTCTCTCCCTCATCTTTTAACATGATAAGAAGGGTTTCTAAAAGTCTTTCCGTCTCAGGCGCAACAATCATATATGCCTTCCCCTGTACATAATATTCCCAGGGAGATGCATCCGTATAATCTTTTCCCTTATAGGTCTTAGACGCTGCAATCCGGTCCATGACCATCTCCACCAGATATTTAAGGGGCATTTTGTAACCAATCATCCCTTTTGACGGATCCATGGAGAAATCGATCCAGTATTCACAGTGATGCTTGTTTCGCCCCTTGTGATGAAGCCATGCTTTGGAAAAGCCTTTTTCTTCTATTTCTGCAGCATTGGGACTTCTGTTCCCCTGATAATATAAGACACCTGGTATGAATTCTTCCAGACTGTATTTGGAAAGATCGTGAAGCAGGCCCTGTTTTATCAGCCCTACCCGAAAGCAATTTTTCATAACCCGGATTTTGTGTATATGAATGGTACAAAAATGTCCCCAAAAATTTTTAAATTTCATATTTATCCTTCCTGTCCCAACGTAAAATCTTCACCCATTTTATCACAAATACCTATGATTTTACCACATATTTTTCGGTTTCATTTTTTTAAGAGAATTCTTGTTTTTTATGGTGGAAAATGTTTGACACCTTACCCATTTTATGCTATTCTTAGGGAAGTTACAGATATCCTGTAACAGTACAATTTATAGTCGTTTTGGAGGTATCATAATGAAAGGTACAGTTAAGTGGTTTAACAACCAAAAGGGTTACGGATTTATTTCCGACGAACAGGGTAACGATGTCTTCGTTCACTACTCAGGTCTCAACATGGATGGTTTCAAATCTTTAGATGAAGGCGCTGCTGTAGAGTTCGATGTAGTAGATGGAGCTAAGGGTCCTCAGGCTACAAACGTTATCAAAATATAATCATTGACTTATCAGTGTACCTTTTTTCAATATAGGAAGAAGTTATATTGTTTCACATGATTACGATTGGAGCCATCCCCAGGATGGCTCTTTTTGACGCTGCTATCGTTTCGATTATTTCGCTTTCTCGTATAAATCTGATAAATCTTCCACTGTAAACTCATAATGTTTGTTACAGAAATGGCAGTTTACTTCTATGCTCTTTCCATCCTCAATCATCTCTTCCAGTTCTTTCCTTCCAATACTGATTAATGCCTTTTCAACCCGCGCCTTATCACAGTTACAGGTAAACTGAACCGGCGTCTGCTCCATGATTTCAAGTCCAAGTCCGCCCAGAATATAGGTCAATATCATCTCCGGAGTTTTCCCCTCTTCCAGAAGAGAAGTCACTGAATGGATCTCACCAAGTCTTTTTTCCAGCAATTCAATCATCTCTTCCGATGCTCCCGGAAGAAGCTGGATAATAAAACCGCCTGCCTGCTTAACCGTATTATCTCTGTTCATTAAAACGCCAAGTGCTACGGAAGAAGGAGTCTGTTCTGAATTGGCATAATAATAGGTAAGATCTTCTGCGATCTCTCCGCCTACCAATATGGTCTGTCCCACATATGGCTCTTTTAAACCAATGTCCTGGATCACGCTTAAAACGCCTTCTCCAACAGCACCGCCCACATCCAGTTTTCCGAACTCATTGGGAGGCAGCATAACACCGGGATTATACGCATATCCTTTTACATTTCCCTTGGAGTCCGCAGTTACAGTAAGACCTTCTATGGGACCGCTGCCCTGGATCTTAATTGTAAGTAAATCCTCTTCTCCCTTCATCATAATCCCCATCATACCGCCTGCTGTTAAAAGTCTTCCTAACGCAGCCGTTGCCACAGGACTGGTATTATGAGCCTGTCTTGCATGCTCCACCAAGTCCCTGGTAGTCGCTGCAAAAGCTCTGATCTGATGATTCCCTGCTGTCGCCCTTACAATATAATCAGCCATTTTTCTGCTCCTTTCCACGCTCTCGCGCAATCAGATAAATTCGTTCACTGGTATCCTTAACCGGTTCCCTGGTAAAAGCATCGTATGCTTGTAAAAACTCCAGTCCGGCTTCCTTTAATGCCTTCTTAATTTCATCGATGGTATAAGCTCTCTGGTAATGGGTTTCCATATATTTCCGATACAGATCCCCTTCTTCTCTGATAAAGAGAGAAAGATCGTATTCGTTGATTTTTGTATCCTCATCATAAAAATTATCCCAGATGAAGCTGCATTCCTCCCTGTCCTCTGCAATGGTAGTATCTCCCATCACCGATTCATACTTATAAACAGTATTTAAGTCAAAGATAAAAACGCCGCCGGGATCAAGATAATTATTTACCAGCCGGAATACTTCCACCAGATCTTTGTATTCCAGAATATAGTTGATACAGTCACAGATACTTAAAACAGCCTTCACAGTGCCATAGAGTTCAAACTCCCTCATATCCTGCAGCAGATAAAGAATATCCTTACCAGATTCTGCCCGCTTATCCATGGCAATCTGAAGCATGTCTTCCGAATTGTCCACTCCAATCATATCATAGCCTGCATCTGCAAGAAGCTCTGTAAGACTTCCTGTTCCGCAGCCCAGATCCAGAACCAGGCCGTCTTTCACCCCATGCTCTTTTAAAAGGCCAGTCACATAACTGCACCAGTCTTCGTATGGAATATTATCCATAAACAGATCGTAGACTTCCGCAAAATTTGTATACGCTTCCACTTATGAGTTCCTTTCTTTATAGCTCTATTTCTCCCAATGGAAAAACAAAGCAGGTAGCCCCGGAGAGGTACCTGCTTTCCTGTCTCATTGTCTCACTGCAATCGCAGCAACCGTTACAATTACAGGTTCTGCCCGCAGCACTTTTTATATTTCTTGCCGCTGCCGCATGGACATGGATCATTTCTTCCGATTTTAGCACCCTTTACAATGGTTCCGGAAGCTTTCTGAGTCTTATAGAGTTCCTTCTTCTTATCCTCTGTCAGGATCTGATCCCACTGGGGAAGGCTGTAGAGCCATTCCGCTTTTGCTTCTACCATATTATAATAAAGCTTTTCCGGATCGATCTCAATTTTAACAACGGTATTCTCGTCCATCGTCTCAACAGGATTCTCATAACCCTTTAAGCTTTCATTGATACCATCTAAAAATCCGGTCATAGTCTGCACATCTGTGCCATATCTCTTAGCCAGTTCTTCAACGGTTCCTTCCACTACTTCATCCGGCTTAGACAGAATATGTTCGTAAATTCCCTTTTCAACCTTAAAATACTGGGTCCATAATTCTTCTTTTTCTTTATCATCCAGACCTTCGCCGTATGCCAGATTTCTCCAATTTTCTAAAATAGTCATGATTAAAACCATCCTTTTGTCTGTTCTTTCTTGTAATACTCCATCAAACAGTATATAACATATTGAAAAATTTTGCAATGCAGCTTTTAAGAAAAATACAAACTGCAAAAAATACCCCACATGCGACGCCTTTGCCGCACATGGGGTATTAAAAAGGGGAGGATAAGTATTCACTTATCTTTGGTATAATTCTATTATCACCCATACGATTGTTTTTATTCACATAAATAAATTTAATTTTAATGAAGTCCGGAAAGTTTTGCTTTCAGCCCTTCCAGATAGATACCATCCAGTTTGCGTTTCGACCTTAACGATTTCACATCTTCCTTTTGCAGCTGCTCATCAAGTGCTGCAATCCGTTCCTCACATTCCGTTATCTGCTCCTGAAGTAAGGATCTGCTGGGCTTTTTCATAAGGATCGGAAGATCAAGTGTCCTGGTAAGAAAACGGGAAATGGCTTCCTCTGTCTTTGTCTCATCCTGATATACCCGATTGAAAAAGTCGCAGACTGCCAGATATAAATTTTCATAGACTTTTAAATCCCCACCATCTTTACCAGAAACCACAATGGTTCCATCTTTAATATAAAAGCTGTATCTGCACTCATCTATTTTATCCAGTTTTAATCGTTCCATAATCAGATCTAATACATACCACTTCAATTCACTTGTCACCAGACCGTTTAAGGATTCCAGTCCAATCTCTTCCTCATGCTCCATACCGTATCTCCATTCCTTTCTTTTGCAATACCATTGATTATACAGGAACAACCCTCTGACCTCAACTATTATTTCCATAAAATTCGGCATCCCCTTACTTCTGGACAACGGGATGTCCTGAATTTAAATATTGGTGAGCCGTTCAAAAAGAGTGTTAATATCAATTTGTCCATACCCCCACACATTATTGGGATATGTATTGGTTGGATTCCGCCTGGCTCCTCTGATCAGAAGCCGGTTCACATCATTTCCTGTTATGGTCGTATAATTTCCTCTGGGTACTGCCCATTCAAATACCATAGCTTCTATTCCTGCGGCCTGTGCAGCTGCACACCCACACCCCGTTACAGTACCATATTGATTTCCTGGTACCGCACAGGTAAGCTGATACCCTGGTGCCGCAAGGTCTGGTTTGATATATCCGGTTCTTGTATACCCTCTTCCTGACTCCGGTAATATACTGTCATTTTCCCCATTGTATGCGGTTATGGCAAGGGGATGGGTTGATGTACCCGGAGCAGTTATGGTTGTATCCGGATTGGAATTTAAGAAGAATGTGTTTTCACTGATCAGATTTCCCGCTGGCAGCCAGGAATGGAACGAGAAAGCTTCATTTTCCAGATTCTGTAATTTAATGGTCCATATCCCCGGTATTGGATTCTGAAATCGGATCAGTATCAACTGATCTCCTGTCTCTTCTTCAAAAATATAATTATTTACGTATATGACACTTTCATTTAATACAAAAGAAAATCTTCTGCATTCGCCGAGTGTAGGAAATATCTGTCCGGTGGTTTCCCTGTTTGGCACTGTAATTTCAACCGAAAGCCTTGCTGGAGCGAATGGCCAGATTTCCAGAGAAAAGAGCTTATCGTTTTCCCCTACCCTCATTTCAAACTCATTTATAAAGGGATCTGCAACGGTATTATTAAAATAGTGTCTTCGTTTATTCCCTTCGTTTCCTGCTGAGATTATGATTCCGGTCTGGGGCTGTTCAGCCAGAAAATTGGTAATATAACTGGTTGCACCCCGTCCATCGTGACTTGACTGATTGGTTCCCATAGCGATACACACAGCTATGGGCCGGTTGAGTCTCTTGGCAAATTCTGTTACATAACTGAGTCCGATAATCAAATCAGATTCCTGATAACATTCCACATTTTCAGGAACAAAAAATATATTTTTCAGCGTATTTTTTGCGGGCTTCAGCTTTACAATCACCAGATCTGCCTCTGGTACCACACCGCTGAAAGACTGGGCTGCATTTGGCTTGCCTGCCAGAACACTGGCGATTGCAGTTCCATGTCCGTTGGTATCCTCAGAAGGTACAATCGAAAGGGGATTTTCCGACCGGAGAGCCACATTAATGTACTCTCTGGTATATTCGGATCCATATGTATAGCCTGACGGAGGAGTTCCAGTCTGGATCGTCTGATCCCAAAGTGATAGTATTCGGGTTGTTCCATCGTTAAAGAGAAACGCCTGGTGCTGATAATCAATGCCAGTGTCAATGACTGCTACTATGACCCCTCTCCCAAATAAAGCCAGATATGGATTTCTCTGAACCGTTCCAATTCCTGATTTTTCCAGACTGACCGTAGAACTAAGGGTCAGAACAGATGGAAAAGCATTATAAGGATAGGTTCCCAAATCGCATGGATCCGGTGGAATATTGGGGATGGGTATATGAGCCAGGGAATGCCTTAAATTCATATAAGTGATATTATCTCCTGTATCATAAGTGGATCTCATCACGTTGCTGATAATGATATCATAATAATTTTCATCCAGTATTTTTTGCATAAGCAGGCCTCCCTGTCTATCACTTGAAGTACATATGATATATCTTATGCTAAAAGGCACTTATTATGAGTTGTGTTGGAAGCAGACCACTCATAATGGAAAGACTTTTGCATAAGATATAACATATGCCTGGAGAAACGGATTAAAGGAGAACAGTTTATGGGGAAAATACTGGACAATAATTATTATGATATGATAATTAATAATTACATGGTGCCCAATTTCGGCGCTGGTGATGATATTACTCTTTTAAATGGATATTTTTCCCTGCTCCATGTATCAAAAAAAAATAAAGATCTCTGTGATCTTGGACTAAATCCATATCATTTCTTTCCCACTGTCTATACACTAACTTCAGCCATTAGCCAGCATTATTCTGGTCCTTTACGGTATACCCAGCAGCCCCCTGATTTTTCCCTCTCAGGCCAGGGAACGATCATAGGGATCGTGGATACCGGAATTGATTATCAGCATTCCGCTTTCCTAAACAGGGATAAAACAACAAAAATCCTGTCTATCTGGGATCAGACCATTCAAAACGGTCCTGCTCCGCAGAGTTTTACATTTGGCACGGAATACACAAAAGCAGCAATTAACAGTGCTCTCAGTTCTGAGGACCCTTTACTTACAGTGCCAACCCAGGATTTAATCGGGCATGGAACTGCTGTCGCAAGTATCATTGCCGGAAGCCAGAGTAAGGATCCTCCTTTCCAGGGTATTGTCACAAATGCAGAACTGGCAGTTGTTAAGCTTAAGGAAGCAAAGCAAAATTTAAAAATGCTATATGCAATTCCCGATGACAGGCTGTGCTACCAGGAAAGTGACATTATACTTGGTATCCGTTATCTGGTTGTCCTTGCCCAAAAGTTAAAGCGCCCCCTGGTGATCTGCCTTGCTCTGGGAAGCAGCCAGGGAGGCCATGACGGAAAAGGGGTTCTATCCAGATATATTGATGATCTGGTTCAAATACCAGAAGTTGGAATTGTTACGTCGGCTGGTAACGAAGGAAATAACGGAAGACATCATTTTAACTCTGTCGTATCACTGCCTTATACCAGGGATTTCCAGCTGAACGTCGGTCAGGGAGAATTGAAATTTGCCATGGAAATATGGTCTCAGCCCCCAGGGCAGCTTTCGATCGAGGTTACTTCCCCAAATATGGAAAAGGCTCCTCAGACCGACCCCTCCTTCAATGATTGCGTAAAATATCAATTCCAGGAAAGTGATACCATACTCTGGATTAATAATATAACATTTGAGCAGCAAACCGGTGATCAGCTTATCTTACTGCGCTTTGAACATCCTCTTCCCGGTACATGGAACTTTCATTTAAGGAGTACGGAAAATGAGCGTTTCTCTTTTAATGCCTGGCTTCCCTCAGGAAATTTAATTTCTGAAAATACGTTTTTTCTCAGTCCGGATCCTGATACCACCATTACTTCACCTGGTAATACCAAAAATGTATTTACAGTAACCGCTTATAATCAGCAGACAGGTAATATCTTAAATGAGTCCAGCAGGGGGTATACAAGAAACGGCCAGGTAAAGCCTGACGTGGCAGCTCCAGGCTACAACATCACCTGTGCTGTTCCAAACGGTAAATACGGAACATTAACGGGTACCTGCGCTTCTGCAGCACAGGCTGCCGGTGCAATGGCAATTCTGTTTGAATGGTCGGAGGGAAAAGGAAATCTGACTTCTATAACCGGAGAACAGGCAAACAAACTTTTAATACGAAGTGCGCAGCGCAGCCCTGCCTACCATTATCCAAATAATATCTGGGGTTATGGGATACTTGATGTTTACCGAATCATTAACCAACTCTATAAAAATTTATGAGTTTCTTTAACGCAAAGAGAATGATGATCCCCGTATTACGCAAAGATCATCATTCTCTTTTACGATGTCTGACTTTTAGAATTCAGCTGACTGGTGCAGTGAGGACAGCGGGTAGCCTTGGGATCAACAGGCTGATAGCAATAAGGACATTTTTTATCCTCTGCCGCAGCTGAACCACCCGCCTGTTTCGTTCCTCTTAAAACATTAATTGCCTTAATGATAAGGAATATTACCACGGCCATAATGAGGAAATTTATTACAGAAGTTATAAAGGCACCATAGGCAAAAACCGGGC
This sequence comes from Hungatella sp., assembly GCA_009712635.1. Taxonomy (GTDB): domain Bacteria; phylum Bacillota; class Clostridia; order Lachnospirales; family Lachnospiraceae; genus Lacrimispora. The sequence continues at coordinate 624,733 of WASS01000020.1, forward strand.
CCTGTGTCTGAGCATCCACAAGGGTTTGAATGACAGTTCCCTCCGGGACTTTATAAAGCAGCAAAAACTGATTGGAAAAATCCACACCTCCTGTTATCACACCGATTAAAGGGGAGATCACATCTTTCACCAGGGAACTTACAATTCCCTGAAAGGCTCCGCCAATTATTACACCGACTGCCAGATCCACTACATTTCCCCGCAGGACAAATTCCTTAAATTCAGCTGTAATTGACTTTTTATTATTCATAGAAACATTCCTCTTTCCTTAAAATTCTTTCTCCTATCTGACTTTTAGGATTGGTGAAATTTTGTCAGAATATACCTGTATATCAGTTAATGATTACATTTTCCGCATTCTCTTTTACCCATTCCCTGGCAAAAGCTGAGAATATTCTGACTGTTGGGCGCAGTGTCTTGCCGGAAGGAACGATGAAATATATGATACGGTAAACTTCCGGATCCAGAGCTTTCCTTACATACCCCCCGCTCCCATAAGAATCCAGAACCAGCTTTGGTAAAATACTGATTCCGCAGCCTCCGCATACCATGGATATGGCTGCCTGATCGCTTAAAAAACCACTATGCTCCATTAAATTCCCTTTTGCCTGACGAAGCATTTTTCCCACGGAATAGCTGGTTCCTTCGCTTGGTATAATAAAGGTTTCTCCTTTTAAATGAGTGAGAGTAATGGTTTCATAGTCACAAAGAGGATGGTCCTTTGGCAAAATGACATAATAGGGATCTTTTACCAGCGGGGTTTCATTCTCCTTTTTGTTTGATTCTGCAGAGATGGCGCAGTCAATTACATCTTTCGAGAACCAGTCTTTCATGATTTCATAATTAATGGCATCGTTCAGGAATACATCCACCTGAGGATATTTTTTTCTGAATTCAATAATCATCTGAGGCATCCATCTGACTGCAACACTTGTGATAACGCCGATGCGGATCTTTCCATGCTGTATGTTCTCTTCTCCTGCCAGCTGCCTTATGATTTCTTCCTTTTCTGTTAATTCCTTCGCCACCGAATAAATTCTTTCCCCCTCTTCCGTTAATGAGACCCCATTTCTTCCTCTGTAAAGCAGCTTAATTCCCAGTTCTTCCTCCATGGAAGAAATCATGTGGCTGGCCGCAGTCTGAGAATAACTAAGCTGTGCTGCCGCCTTGGAAAGATTCCCGGTTTCTGCTGCTTTTACAAACAGCATGTATTTATTTACGTCCATATGATTATCCTCTCTGCTTTTACCTTCTCTTATTATACATGAATATCTTTCATGATACTATTGAAATTTTAGCATTATATTAAGAAAATAATTCATGGTAAAATCAAGAAAAACGTACCAATTACGGAGGACATAATGAACATAGCAATACTTGGTGCAGGAGCCATGGGAAGCCTCTATGCCAGCTATCTGGCGCCCTATCATTCAGTTACACTGCTGGACAGCTACGCTCCCTTAGTAGAACACATTAATACAAAAGGACTGATTAAAGTCAGCCATGACCATACAGAAATCCCATTTCAGGTAAAAGCAGTCTTAAGCGGAACCAGTCTTGACTATCAGGATCTGGTTATTGTTTTTGTAAAAGGAATTCATACTTATGAAGCCATAAAGAACAACCAGTCTCTGTTAGGACCGGATACAATCGTCATGACGCTTCAAAACGGTGCGGGCAATAACCGGGATATCGCACAGTTTGTTAAAAGAGAACGGATTATTGTAGGCACCAGCAGCCACAACAGTGTTTCCCTGGAGCCTGGTAAGTTTTATCACTCCGGGTGCGGTCCCACTAACATCGGTCCAGACCTTCCCTGTGAAGAATCCTTACGGGATGTAAAAAAAGCAGCACAGGCTATGGAAGAAAGCGGGCTTACCGTTAATATCATGGAAAATATCCAATACGTCCTATGGCAGAAGCTGGTTATAAACTGCGGCATCAACGCCTTAAGCACACTGATGCAGTGCAGGATCGGAGAAATTTATACCAATCCCTATTTGTGGGATTTATGCAAAAGAATTGTTTATGAGTGCGTATTAATCGCAGAAGCAGACGGCACTTATCTTGACAGAAAGGAAGCTCTTCTGGCGGTCTCAAAAGTATGTGTCAATGATGCCAACGGTTATGCCAGCATGTATCAGGACAGACAGAATCAGCGGATAACCGAAATTGACAGAATAAATGGTGTTGTTGCCGATCTGGGAAGCCAGTATAAAATCGCTGCTCCCTGCAACTCCATGCTGGTCACTCAGATCCATGGGATGGAGCAGATGTATTCCAAACAATAAACCCTCCACTATAGCACCAGACTTTCCATCTGTGGTATACTATAGCTGCCAAATGGAGGTGTCATTGCTTATGAATACGTATCGAACTGCTGAAATTGCGCATAAGACAGGAATTCATCCCAACACAGTACGACTTTATGAAGAGCTGAATCTGATTACAGAACCGAAACGCCTCCCCAACGGCTATCGTGTTTTCACAGATCTGCACCTGGAGCAGATAATATTTGCCAGAATGGCTTTAAAAGCGGAAATTCTTCTAAACGGTCTGAGAAAACAGGCTATAAACATTATAAAGGAAGCCGCATGCCTGAAATACGATAGTGCCCTTAAAATGACAGAAAATTATTTACAGCAGATCAAAAAGGAGCAGAGGAATTCAGAAGAAGCCATTAGAATCGCGCAAAAGCTATTATCCGGTAAACCAAAAGAATGGGGGAATGAAGTTTATACCCGAAAAGAGGCTGCCGACTATCTTGATATTTCCATTGATTCATTAAGAAACTGGGAGCTGAACGGACTTTTATCGGTAAAACGAAGGCAGAATGGTTATCGTATTTACACCGGAGAGGATCTTGTCCGTTTAAAAATCATCCGTTTGCTGCGTAGTGCTAATTACTCCCTTTCGGCAATTCTTCGTATGCTCAATGCCCATACCTTAAGTCCCGGTGCCGATATTCGACAGGTAATTGATACACCGGCAGAGACAGAAGATATTATTTCAGTCTGTGATAAACTGCTCACTTCTCTATCGGAAGCAGAAGCACTGGCAAATGCCATGGAAATTCAGTTGATTAAAATGAAAAAACTTTATCCTGACAACTCTACATTATAACACCAGACTTTTTTCTGGTGTTATTCTCTTTTTATCAACAAAAGGAGGAAAACAGGATGGAAGTTACAATCACAGCAGAAAAGCTGACAAAATCATATGGCAGTTTAAAGGCACTTGACCAATTTGACCTAACAGTATGCAGAGGTGAAATATTTGGTTTGCTGGGGGCCAATGGCGCAGGAAAAAGTACCGCACTGGAATGTATACTTGGAACCAGAAAGCCAGACTATGGAACAGTTGAAATTCTTGGTATGAATCCCTGCACAAATCGAAAAAAATTATTTGAACGGGTGGGGGTCCAGTTTCAGGAAACCAGTTATCAGGACAAAATACGGGTATGGGAGCTCTGCGAAGTCACTGCCTCTTTATACAAGGCGCCCAGAGATCCGAAGCTTTTGCTGCATCAGTTTGGACTCTCTGATAAACTTAAGGTGATGGTAAGCGACTTATCCGGCGGGCAAAAGCAGCGTCTGTTTATCGTACTGGCTCTCATCGCTGATCCGGAAGTGATCTTTTTAGACGAACTGACAACAGGGCTGGACGTACGGGCACGCCGCGATGTATGGAACAGTATCCTGAAACTGAAAGAAGACGGGTTAACTGTGCTTTTAACTTCCCATTTTATGGACGAAGTAGAAACTCTGTGTGACAAAATTATGATCTTAAAAAATGGAAGAACCGTTTTTAAAGGAACCGTAAATGAAGCCATACAAAACAGTCCTTATGACCAGCTGGAGGATGCTTACTTCTATTTTGCAGAGGAGGGGAGAAAAAATGAAAGCATTTAGAACACTATTTAAAACAGAGTGTAAATTATCCCTTCGAGGATTGGATATGTTTATCTTTGCAATCTGTATGCCAGTAACAATTTTTATTCTTTTAGGAATTATTTACAAGGACAAACCCGCTTTTGAAGGTGCAGGTTATACCTTTGTAGAACAGTCTTTTGGGGCAGTATCAACGATTGCAATCTGTGCGGGAGGTGTCATGGGTCTGCCTCTTGTGGTGTCTGATTACCGAAAAAAACATATTTTAAAACGTTTTAAAGTAACACCTGCAAGTCCTTTACTAATACTCGCCGTGCAGCTTTCCATCTATGCATTATATTCCTTTGCTTCTCTCGTTTTGCTCTACACTGCAGGAGTAACATTTTTCGACTTTCAGTTAAAAGGGTCCATTTTGACGTTCTTAGCAGCATATTTACTGGTGATGGTATCCATGTTTAGCATCGGACTTTTAGTGGGGGGAATTGCGCCAGATATAAAAACAGCCAGCGCAGCCGCCAGCATTCTCTATTTTCCTATGATTATTTTTTCCGGTGCGACACTTCCATACGAAATCATGCCATCTGCACTTCAAAAATATTCGGATCTCATGCCTCTTACTCAGGGGATTAAACTGTTGAAAGCTGCAGTACTGGGATCTCCTGTAAAAGAGTATGCCATGCCTGTTTTTTTACTGGCAGGGATTGGATTTATATGTGCCGCCCTCTCCCTTCGATTTTTCCGATGGGAATAAATATTTTATCCTGAAATAGTAAATATGGATAAACGACTCCTTACATACCATCAGGTTTCGTTTATCCATATGATTGACAACAAAAGCGTTCTGTGCCATAGTTAAGATGAAAGTTACTTTCCCTGCTATGGAGATTTATGATGAAAAATATTCCAAACTATATTACACTGGTCCGCCTGATCCTGTCTGTCCTTTTATTTTTTATAACGAATAACTGGATTCTTTTTCTGGTGATCTATTTTGTCTGCGGAATAAGCGATGTCCTTGACGGCTTTCTTGCAAGGAAATATAAGTGGCAAACCAAAACAGGAGCCAGACTGGACAGCCTGGCTGATTTTATATTCTTTTTTGCCGCATTTTTCAGAATGCTGCTTTCTTACAGACTCACGATACCCGCGCCCATTATATCAGGAGCAATCCTGATCGCACTGATCCGATTTTTTAATTTGTATCTCACAAGAAAAAAATTCGGTATGCCAGGCATCCTCCACACCATAGGAAATAAATTATCCGGAATCATCTTCTTTTTTGCATGCCCCGCAGCTGTTATTCTTGGGTACATACCTCTCTGGGTTATTTTTATCCCCTTAATTTCTTCCTTGGAAGAAACCATGATCTTACTTAAAGCAGACAATTATAATCCTGATATCAGAAGTTTCTATCATTTGTTAAAATAACAACCGATCAACCAGCATGCTCTCAGTCCGGCTTGATTTTTCCTTCATTATAGTGTTTCCTGCACAGAGACACATATTTATCGTTAGCTCCCATCAGGATCTGTTCTCCGTTTCTCACAACTTTTCCGCTTCCATCGATCCTTGCTGTCATTCCAGCGCGATTGCCGCACCAGCAGACGGTCTTTAATTCCGTGATCTCATCAGCCAGTTCCATGAGCCGTTTGGAGCCTGGAAAAAGATGTGAAGTGAAATCCGTTCGAAGGCCATAGCAAAAAACCGGAATTTCATACTGGTCTACGATATAAGCCAGCTTATCAATATCTGCTTCTGCAAGAAACTGTGCTTCATCTATGATAATAACATCGGATTTTTTCAGCTGCTCCGAATCATATTTCTCCAACTCAGACCATACAATGCATTCAGCCTCCAGGCCAATCCTTGATCGGATCTTGTTTATCCCATCTCTGGTTTCAATATCCGGTTTTACCAGCAGAACCTGTTTTCCCTTTTCTATAAAATTATATCTGGTCATCAGTGCGTTTGCTGTCTTTGAACTGCCCATCGCCCCATATCTGAAATATAATTTAGCCATCTTTATCCCCTTTGTCTTAAATGAAGTAAAAGCGTTAATCCGCCAGTTGCATTTTATCATAGACCGGGTTGGATGTCTATTATTACTCAATTTTTCTCCTGATAACAAATGATGGGAATACCGGATTCTATATATTTGTATATTGTTTTAGCAAGATAATAGGGGGCATTTACACAGCCATGTGTTCCATTCTTTTTATAAATCTCTCCCCCAAACGCATGCCTCCATTTCGCGTCGTGAATTCCGATATTTCCATAAAAGGGCATCCAGTACTGGACACCGGCTTCGTAGCCAGGCCCGGACAAAACTGCACCTTCCTGTTTATAATTCAGCATGTAAGCTCCGGTTACTGTAGCATTACCTCTGTTTGGATTTCCTGTAACCACCGGGCCCTGGGCAATGAGTCTGCCATCCTTGTAGAACCACATATGCTGTCTGGTTATATTTATCTCTACATAAGTTTCTCCGATTTCATTACCGGCTCTGGATACTGCTTTTTGAACATAAGCAGGTTCTCTTATAAGAATCCGCCCTGAGTTGATATTTTCTGCCAGCGCGGATGTTTCCGCTTCCTGATCAATTTTCCAGCCATAGATTCCCCCCTCTATATCCACCATTGTTCCCAGAGAGGTTTTAAAACTTCTTTTCACTCCTACCGTATCATATTTCTTTCCCATCGCTTTCACATAGGCCCTGACTTTATCTTTATCCAGTATAATATCCAGATTTTCATCTACTGCAATCCAGTACTGTATCACATTGCCATCAACCACTTCTCTTTTACTGCCAAAAAGATAGGTGACATGAGTAGAAGCGCATTTATTTAAATGTCTGAGGGTTTTAAAGGCTTTAGGAGATTTCATGGTATATACTGGATTTATGTAACAGGAGTTTGCTTCCAGATCAAGTTTTGTCTCTCCTTTAAAAAGGCTGTCAGTTACAGCAGCTTTCAGTTTTTCTATATCAACGCGATTACCGTAAATTTCCTTTACCATTTGATAATGTCCGTCTGTATATTGATAAGACACGTTTTCAGGTTCTATTTTTCCCTGTTTCAAGCAATTTAACTGGTTCAACGTTAAATTTAGCTTGTTCTCATTATAGGAACATAAATTTTTCGAAAGAAACTCCTGTTTTTTAAATAAAGAACCAATCCATTGAAGTGATTTTTGGTCATTAAGTGCTTCTTTTACATATGTTTTATTCTTGTATTCCAGTCCTGCTTCCTGTCCGGTAATCTCATCTGATTTACCTTCTCGTTCAATCAGATGAAGCTTATAATTCTCCGTGTATCTTCTTATGCTTTGATCCGCCTGTCTTTCGTTCTTCAAAGATACATCTGCTCCGTTTATGGTCGTGAAAAAAAAGAAATGACTGGTAAAGTAAAGAGAAATGAGTAAATACAATAACAACACTGCTGCCACTATGATTCCCAGGAGTTCTATGGCCTCCCGCTTTTCACAAGCGCTCATTTTTTCATAATTCATAACAGCTCATCCTCACTTTTACAATGCACTGGGATCATATCATTTTATGTTCTGGAAATTGTATTTAATACCAGTCTGTTGTAAAAGAAGAGCCTATCTTTTTTAAAACTAACTTGCATACTCCTCTTACAATCGTACATACTTCATTTCGAGGTGACTATATGCATATTATAAATTTGTTTCAGCTTGTTTTCCGCTGTTTATCAATTGCTTTGGCATTGTACTATTTAATTAAGAAAAAATACAAAATTATCGGTTCTCTTATATTGATGTTTATATTTTCTTATCTGCCAGGCATGGCAAACCGTTTTCTGGGGATAGTCATAGATCCCTACAGCACCACGATCTACCTGATTGTTTTATTTATGGCTTTATATCTTGGAAGTAACCTGGGTTATTACGATCGGTACTGGTGGTGGGACAGAACCATTCATTTTCTTTCCGGGGTTGGATTTACCGGGTTTGGAACAGCAATCATTAATATAAATCCCGATACAAAAAAAATAATATCTCTTCTGTTTGGTTTTACATTTTCCGTAACACTTCATGTAATATGGGAAGTCCTTGAATATATAAGTGATTGTCTGACACATGGAAATGCCCAGCGCTGGCAGAAAATTCATGCCTCAATAAACCATATGCCGGAAAATGCAATTCAACCAGCCGGTCTTGTTGATACTATGAACGACACAATCTGCTGCATGATCGGAGCAGGAATCGCTGCCATTATATGGTGGCTGATCTTATGATTTTATTCTGACATCTGAAGCATACTAAAAAAAACATCAAAAAAGGAGAAACATAATGAGCAGAGATAATTCTAAAAAAAGCACAAGTAATCATAAAAAAGAAGATGGCACCTTTCATTCCAAACATATCAATCACAATCCTCAGGCGGAAAGTGCAAGAGCTGTTTTTGGTTTAAAAGAAGATAATTCAAAAAGATAAGAATGGGAGGATTTAACCATGTCTAACTACACCGGTGTTGTTAAATGGTTTGATAACGAAAGAGGCTATGGCTTTATCTCAACCAATGATGGTCAGGATGTTTTCGTACATCATTCACAAGTAAAAGAAAAGACTCATAAAAAAGACCTTCACGAAGGCGAGTCTGTTAACTTTGATATCAGACAGGATGAGAAAGGGTTAAGCGCCTTAAATGTCCAGAAAAATGATTAAATCACAAGGAGTTTTTCATGAATTGGTTGCGAAATAACAGGACAATCACTGGAACAATAATCTAATTTAGCAACTATAATGCTTTAACAAATCAAAGGGGCTTTGAAATAAGTCTCTACGAAAAAGGAGGATCTTCTTCTGAGCGATAGCTTGGAAGAAAATCCTCCTTTCAAATGATCAAGAATGAGAACGCTAACGTACTGTTGATTTCTTCTAGCGTCCGCCCCAGTTTTACAGCTGGATACGCCATATATATCTGACAAATTCTCTTTGGCTAATTTCATAAAATTTTCTGTCTAAAAGTATGTTCTTATCTAATAATTCAAATTCCTCGTCCAGCATAATATCACTCTCTTTTACATCCGGGTTATCAAATGGTATTGTACGAAAACCATTTACCCACAGCAAACCATTTTTATTCAGTATATCTTCGAAATCTTTTAACAGCCGCGGGGTTGGTCTATAATGATTGATTATAATCGCATCAAACTTTTCCTCTAATGTATTTAAGCGTTCTTGTGACAGATCAACTATCCTGGTCCTGATGTTCAGATTTTCCCTATTAGCAAAGTACTTCAATCTGTTTATCGCTTCTTCACAAAAATCAACGGCAAGTACCTCATAACCCAGACGAGCCAGATAAATGGAATTTCTTCCATCTCCACAGGCAACATCAAGAATTTTCCCGTTTAAAGGAAAATAAGACATATCCTCTTCCAGGCATCTTTCATGACCCATAATTTCCAGCTTTCTGCCCTTAAACCGGTCTCTCCACCAGGTGGAATCTCCCATATAATTCATAAAACTCTCCATTCTGCTTTCTTAATTTATTTTGAATACATACTGGTAGAGGATACTCCCCCATCAACCGGGAAAGCCCCTCCGGTTATATAACCAGCCTCATCGCTTACAAGAAAAGCCACCATATTTGCTACATCTTCCGGCTCTCCTATCCGCTTTAACGGAATGCGGTCAGCACAACGGTCAGCTGTTTCCTGATCAGGAAAACTATTCTGTAAAAGAGGGGTATTAATCGGACCGGGCAAGACGCAATTAACCCGGATTCCAAGCTCTGCATATTGCTGTGCAAGGCATTTTGTCAGCATTATAAGTCCTGCTTTCGTTGTACAATAGAGTGGTGAGGTTAATTCCGGCACAAGTCCCAGACAGGAGGCAATAATCACGATGGAACCTTTTGAAGCCTTGATTTTTTCTATTGTATTACGCGTCATAAGATAAGTCCCTTTAATGTTAATATCCACCATTCTATCTAACTCTTCATTTGTAGTGTCTTCCAGATACTTTTCAAAGTAGATACCTGCATTATTTACAACAATATCTAAATGCGGGATATGGGACAGCGCTGCTTTAATCTCCTCATCATTACTGATGTCTACATGATAAAATTCAAAATCCTCCGGCGGGATTTGTTTGTCAAAAACTATAACTTGCATTCCCATATTTTGAAGCTTTTTTGAAATAGCCAGTCCCATTCCCGAGCTTCCGCCTGTAACAACTGCGACTTTTTTATCTATCATAAATACCTCCCTTTTTTTCCTATTAAATTTTGTTTAATACATTGGATTATACAAACTAATAATATTGAATACAATAGAAAAACCACTTATTAATTTAAAAGTTTTATGATATAATAAGACATTAATAATCGAAAGGAGCTTGCTATGAAAGATTTTTTTAATGAGGAATGGAATATTCTTGACAAAAAGCTCATCGTATCAACAGCATTTTTATTAGGTATCATTATTGGTTTTGTATTTGCACCAATAAAAAAAGGAGTTTATTGCGGCAACCATAACGGAAATACTCAGCTTTCTAAAACACAAGATTAAATATAACAGAGTTTTAACCGCTTCTTACACTACGAAGCGGTTATTTTTTATTTACTGATATTATCTGAAGAGTCCATTGCCGCTTCAAAAGCTGCATCTTAAAGCTTATAAACATATAGAGCAAAATTTGAATTTTCACGACAAACATATTCTTTTACACATATAAATCCGTTCTTTTCGTAAAGTTTTCTTAGCTTCTCTCTTTTTTGATTACAATCAAGACGTATTTCATTTATATGACATTCAGCAGCGAAAGCTTTAGAAAAATTAATTAATTCTTCTGATATACCCTTGCCCGCATATTCACGCTTCACAGCTAACTTATGTATAAAAAGCGAAGCTCCCTTCGGAATATCAGGCCAATAAGTAGAATCATAATCGGTTAAAGCCATACATGCTGTTGGTATATTATTATCATATGAAATATAAAAATCACTTATATTATAGTTTTTTGAAAGTTGGTTCCATTTTATATTTGACTCATTCCAAAGATTGTCTAAACCATTCCCATGCATCCAAATCACTGCATCTAGTAAGATCTCTTCAATATTAGTTATATCAGTATTATTCGCTTGTCTTATCATATGTCCTATGAGGATATAATTACGTCAAATCCCATGACCTTTCTTATGTGAATATGTTCAATGATTTACTTATCATACCATAAAAAGAATATATATAATATACACTCAAAAAGTTCATTCTAACTAATCCTAATCAACTATATAATTCTCACAAAATTCCGACACTTAATTCGTCTTATTTTGACATTTATCTTGAATCAAACGTATTATTTTGTTATTATAGATTTATATCTAACTTTAGGAGGAAAATATGTTTATAACACCATATGATTACGGCAGCCAGCACACTGGCAGTCCAGTAAATTTTAACATCGATAAGAAATCATCTATGTTTAAAAATGATTGGGAAAATAGTTCGAATTTATCATCTGCCTCAGGCAAGTCTATAAAAGTTTATCTAAAAACTCCAGACATGCTTTATTCTGGTGGGAATGGAACGGGTTTATCCTTTTTCCTTAAATACGCAGAGGAATCAACCACAGATAACCCGGTTATTTATGCAAAAGGGGTTGACGAAAAGGGGAATGAATTTGAACAGACCGTATCAGTTAACAGCATAGCCCCTTCCAATGCCACCTACGTGGAAATGAGAGCACTGGAAGCCCATAATCATGTATATCATGGCATTATGAAAATGTCCTCTCTCCCTCTTGAAAGCGGTCAGATGACGTTACATGACAGACGCAATTTTTTCGAGATGTACAAAGAGGGAATAAAGAATTTTAACACCTTAAAGAGATATGATTTATCCGCTGTTTATGAACAATGTTATCAATCGTATTTGGATATTGCAGCAGGGCAAAAATGAATATATCTTTAGCTTATAAAGGTACTCTCCATTTGACGCAAGCAGCCTCTTTGCCTTATAATTGTCATTTGATTAATGAGAGGACATGATATGAAAAGTTTAATAAAAGCTTATTTCCCATTTATCGTTTATTCTTTGTGTGTAATATTTTCATACTTCATCACCTTTTATTTACTGCCAAAGTATAATGAACCAATGGCTTATCTAGGTTTCTTATTAATATATTTGTACATATATTGCGGTTCTTTCTTTTTTGGGTTCTTTATTGGCAAAATCACATTAAGACATCTTGGTTTTTATAACTTTAGAATATGCCTTTTTTTATCTGTAATATCTTATATAATTATGATATTTGTTGGTTCCCTCAAAGAAATCTTCACATATATGTATTGTGATTTCCCACTAACCTTTACATTGTTTTTTGATTCAATATCGAACATTGATACTCTTATTCTTTCCTTAGGCACCCTTATTACATTTTTTATTGGGGAAATCATTGAACAATATAAATCATCGATATAATGTACAACACATATCCAATACTTAATTCAGAGCAGTCATTCCACTCTCTTGAACCCGGTTAGTTACCATCATGTTATCTCCTTCTTTTCATATGTTCAGGTTACTTTCTTAAATAGCAGTTTGATGATTAACAGCTAATAGGTCTATGGAATTTTTTTAGTAACAGATAACGTGATAGCCCCGTACAAAAGCCCGTCTAGCAGTGTCCAGCCGTCTAATGCGCGGCGGAGCACTTGCGAGACCCGGAATTGTGATTGGCGCAACTGAAAAAATTCCGGTCTCTCCATATTGATTCTTTTTTATTCCTCAAAGATTTATTAGTTTTATTTTCCATAAATTCACCCACGAAAAATGCACCCAGCCTAAGCCAAGCGCATGTTGATATACTTTTCACTGATATCATAATAACATATTATGAGTGGGAAATGTGGGAATATTGTCTATAGCAATTTACCAGATCTTTAGACCCTAATTTTTACAAATAAAAAAGCACCCAGAAGGATGCTTTTTTATTATTTATACTAGAAAATTATTTATTATAAGGTCCATTCCAACGCAAGTCTAAGTTCTTAAGCTTACCTACTGGTTCTACAGCAAAGAAATAATAAAGACTTTCAGGCTCTGAAAACCCTGCAATTTGAATATAATATTTCCCGCTAGTTGGTGGCGTGAAAGTATAGTGTTCTGGTTCTGCATATTTTTGATTAGCATATCTCCATTTTTTCCATGTTCCATCACTATTTTCTTTCCAAATATATATATGTATATCACTATCATAAATATTCTTCAATATAACATCATAAGTCCTAGAACTAGACAGCGTTATATAAAACCAGTCTTCATCACCATCAACGTGAATATTTGAGTTACGATATCCATCTATATATATGTTGCCAGAAAGTACAGTTGTCGCCGCATATGGATAAGCCGTATCAACAGTATTATTTGGTTCATATGGATCTGGACTTACTTCAGCTGCTAATACATTTGTTGACATAATTAAAGTTACAATAAACGTAGTACAGATTAATTTTTTCAAGCTCATAAATATTCCCCCTTATTAAATATTTATACACAGTATGTTATTTACAATATAGATTTAATTACTTTATTCGGCCCCCTCTCCCTATATACTTTAAGTTTAGCTTAGCGATTTCTGTATGTCAATGACTATTCGACCGCTCTTTTCGACATTTCTCTATGTCTTAGCTTAATTAAATAGCAATTTGATGATTAACGGCTAATAGGTCTATGGATTTTTTTTAGTAACAGATAACATGATAGCCCCTTCAATCGCAATCAGAATAAACACGCCTATCTCCTCTGCCGTTTCTTTGGAAAGCCCATTTTTAATTAAAGAATAGGCATTTTGACTGTCGGATTTATCATGTACAAAAGCCCTTCTAGCAGTGTCCAGCCGTCTAATGCACGGCGGAGCACTTGCGAGACCCGGAATTGTGATTGGCGCAACTGAAAAAATTAATGTCTTGACTGCCCTGACCGGCCCGGTTTTCGTGGTCATTTTGGATTCGTTTCATCTATTTCGCTGTTATAAATATCTTATTGATTATTTCTTCAGCTCTTTCTTTATATGTGTGATTTTGTACGCTTATAACAGCATTTTTACGAACTTTCATATATTCATCCATGTTTTTTCTATAATATTCCAATAATTCAAGAGTCTCATCAGAAGTATTAGCAATAGCTAATGCACCGCTATTTCCAAACATATTTTTTATAGCAGTATTATAACAAGAAAGCCCGAAACCTCCGGAGCCTAAAATTTCAAAGGTACGTCTTGTTATAGTTTGATCATGATTTTGTGTGATTAAATTTATAAAGGAATTATTATATATATCGCAGGTCTTCTCGTAGGGAATTGAGCCTTTGAACCATTCAATTGGTACATCGAGATTTAGAAAATTTTTTATAACCTGCTTATATTCTGTAGTACCATAAAAATCTATTTTATAATTATTTTCAATTAAGGGTTTTAATATAATAGGAATTGCTTTACTATAGCGGAAATGATCAGGATTTTGACTTGAATACCATAACCATGCATTTCCAACTAAGCTAATGGTATTATTTTCATTTACAGATGTTGATTTTGGATAATGAATGGTTGGATTATAAGCAAAATCAAGTCTCTCACAGGGAATACTTTTACTTTTAAGCTTTTCAAGCATTTCAGGACAAATCGAAAATATCATATCGGGCTTTAATAATTCAAAACCTGTCATCTGTAAAACGAATTGGCCAACTCCTTCGGTATCCCAGCAAACACACTTATAATTTGGTAAATTTCTGGAACCGATATGATTAAGCATAGAATGTTGAAAATAACCCATATGGGAGGAAAGAATTAATAAATCAGGATTTATTAATTCCATTAATTTATCAAAATTTTCTATAGAAGCCGGTGTTATTATTTGCGCTTCATGACCTGCTGCAGTAAATCCCCATAAAATATCGCCTGCATAAAGCTTGTCAGAATAAATTGCTACCTTATATTTCATATTTAATAGTCCTCTTTGCCCTCTGGCGCACGGAATTTTAACAGTAACTACTAAAATTATATGAAATAAAAAAATCAGTTGCTACTAAAGACTTTGCTTCCACTTAATAATTGGGCTCTCCCATGCCAGGACAAGCAGTTCACTTTTTCTTATTTTTTTTAGTTGCCAGGATCTGCTGTTTCTCTGTATCGGTGATCCCACCTTTAATGAGGTAATATTTATTCATCTATAATCAGTTAATATGCATATATCAGCTATAATCGCTTATATTACACCACCATTATTCATTCACACAATTTTCACAAGCCGTACAAAAATTATTTACATCTTCTACAAACTTACTTCACATCTCTCCTATATACTAAGTTATAGAAACAAGAACTACTCCAAACTTGTTTTATAAAACTTTTTTTCATAACTCGCCGGTGAAACCCACATTTCACCGGCTCCTCCCTTTTTATCCTCTTTTTTCCATTTCCATTCCTTTCCAATTCCCTTATATCCTTTAAATTCGGTTGCAAAGATGTAGTTTCTATTATAGAATAGGAAACGTGCACCTGGCATATGCAGATTTGGAGGAAATTATACATGAAGAAAAATGTAATCGTAGGACAATCTGGCGGACCGACCGCTGTGATTAATGCAAGCCTTTACGGCGTTATAATAGAAGGAATGGCTCACGAAGAGATCGGCCGGGTTTACGGCATGATCAATGGCATAGAAGGCTTCATGTCCGGGAATTATATGGATCTGACCAATGATTTAACACAGGAGGAACTGGAGCTGCTGAAACTGACACCAGCGGCATACCTTGGCTCCTGCCGTTATAAACTGCCCGATGATTTGTCATCACCATTCTACCCTGCACTGTTTGAAAAATTCCGTGCAATGGAGATTGGTTATTTCTTTTATATTGGCGGTAATGATTCCATGGATACCGTAAGCAAGCTTTCCCGTTACGCTTCTCATCACAAAAGCAGCATCAAATTTATCGGTATTCCTAAGACCATTGATAATGATCTGATTCATACCGATCATACTCCCGGATTTGGAAGTGCTGCAAAATATGTGGCTGACACGGTACGGGAAATTGTTTTGGATTCCTGTGTTTATCAGCAAAAGTCTGTGACGATTATTGAACTGATGGGACGTCATGCAGGCTGGCTCACCGCTGCCAGTTCTCTCGCAAGAAAATTTGAAGGAGATAATCCTGTCCTGATTTATCTTCCGGAAGCTGCCTTTGAATTTGAACAATTTGCAGCGGATGTTGAAAAGGCTTTGTCTAAAAAAAGTTCCGTTATTGTCTGCATCTCTGAAGGAATTTCAGATGCAAATGGAAAATTTATTTGTGAGTACGCAGACGAAGTCCGAACCGATACTTTTGGCCACAAGATGCTGACTGGAAGCGGTAAAATGTTAGAGAATTTTGTCCGCAATCGCTTTGGTGTAAAGGTTCGCTCCATTGAGCTTAACGTAAATCAGCGCTGCAGCGGCATGCTTGCATCGGCAACTGATATCGAAGAGGCGGTCACTGCCGGCAGGGAAGGAATCAAAGCTTCCCTAAACGGAGCCACAGGTATTATGATCGCCTTCAAACGTATTTCTGATTCCCCTTATGAGATCCAATGCGTTACAGTTGATGTAAATGAAGTATGCAACAAAGAAAAACTGTTCCCTTCCCATTGGATCTGCGATCATGGTACCAATGTTACAGAAGATTTTCTTACCTATGCGCTGCCTTTAATTCAGGGTGAGCCAGACAGGATCATAAAGGATGGAAGACCCCTCTACCTGTACCGATCTTAATATCAGGGGGTTTTCAGAAAAAAAGGCTGTTTTAAGCTGACGACACCGGATCGGCTTGAAACAGCCTTTTTTCTTTTCCTGATATATTTTCTCAACTACTCTTTTTTCTGTTTACATCTTACCCTTTTTCCCTATACGAATTACATGTTTTATATTTATTTTATTATTTTTGTTAAATAAGTAATTTTTTGCATGCTTGCCTCATATGCTTATAATAATAGATATTTCTATTTTCTAACGCACTTATGGGAGAAAGTGAACAATGGACGGAGATGTTTTTTTAGACCGCATACCATGCGGCATACTAAAGCTTAAGACGGAAGAACACTTTCCAGTTTCTTATTCAAATGAAATGATTAAGAACTGGTTTCAGTCACCTTCCTGCCTTGAGGATATGATCTGTGATTCTGAGTACAGCGAAATTGAAGAAAGAATTCACAGTCATATGGAAATGGAATCCAGTACGTTCAGGCTGGAATTCAGATCCAAAGCAATGGATAACCACAGCTGGTTTTCCATGGATTTTAATTTTATACGAGAAGAAGAGTTATTCTATTGTTCTGTATCGGATATCACCTGCCTGAAGAGGAGTATGGAAAGCCTAAGAGCTCAGGAGGAGCAATACCGCCTTGCAAGTCGTCATTCCGGCTGTATTGTATGCATCTACGATATACCAAACAGAACCCTTTCTCCTTCCTCAGAATTTACCAGATGTTTTCCAGCCTCATTTAACACGCCTCTTTCCCCGGAATATTTAATAGAAAATGGCGTTGTACATAAGGAGAGCATTAAAGATTTTCTGGACTTTTACGAAGAAATGGAGCGAGGTACTCCGGAAGGTGAATGCGCAGTCAGGCTAAAAACCGGATCCGGGGAATATCACTGGTTTTCCAAGCATTTTTCGCTGGTATATACGGAAGAAAAAAAGCCACTGCGTGGAATTATTTCCTATCAGGATATTACAGATCAATACGAAAAAGAACTGGCATATCAACGTTGGGCTGAGTATATGCGGGAACAGAAAAAAGACTGTATCGGTTATTATGAGTACAATACCAAATCAGATCTGTTTGAAGAGATAATCGGAGAAATGACCAGCAATGTTCCGGATGAAGCAAAAAATTCTTTTGCCGATATCATGAATTATATTGCAGAGCATGAGATTTTCGAAGAAGACAAAGAGCTTTATTTAAGTTTCTTCAATAAAGAGCACCTGCTTTTCCAGTATTATCAGGGAAACCGCTCTCTCCGGCTGGAACATCGCCGTTTAAGGGCTGATGGCAGCGTCTGCTGGACTCTTGGTATGGTACAGATTGTCACTGACCCTTATACGGACACCATCAAGGCTTTTATTCTAATTAAGGATATTGATGCCTCAAAGCGGGAAGCTCTGACTTTACATGAACTGTCCCAGCAGGACTGTCTGACAGGGCTGCTAAACAGATCAGCCGCTATCCGGGCTATCCGTCATATTTTAAACAGCGGGAAAGGACATCATATCCTGATTATGCTGGATATTGATCAGTTTAAACAGTTAAACGACAATTATGGTCACCAGTTTGGGGATAAGGCGCTTCATCGGGCTGCATCAAGGCTAAAATCTGCACTTAGGAGAGAGGACGTCTTTGGCCGTTTAGGCGGCGATGAATTTATCATTCTTCTAAAAGATGTATCTTACAGTATGGATCTATATTCCAGACTGGAAAACTTATGCAGTTTAATTGGAAGCGCTCTGGAACCGGAAGTACATATATCAGGAAGCTTGGGAACTGCCGCCTACCCGGAGGACGGGGTCACGTTTGAAGAATTATATAAGAAAGCAGATATCGCACTGTATCAGGCGAAAAAACATGGCAGAAATCAGTATACGGTTTATGAACCTGGGATGTCCATGGCCAATAGTGAGTAAATAAAAAAGAGAGGTGCTCCTCTCTTTTTTACTGCCCTGCAGTTTTCATGCAGGACATCTTCATAATGCAGAAGAAGGGACTTGAACCCTCAAGGTATTGCTACCACACGGACCTGAACCGTGCGCGTCTGCCAATTCCGCCACTTCTGCTTTCGCAATTGCACAAATTGATGAATCAATTCGTACAATTATAATACTATACTTTTCCAAAATAAGCAAGCACTTTTTTATTTTTTTATTCCTTCTCCTGGAACAATATCTTTCTATTACTATAATAAATTGTAATAAAAAAGCAGTTCTTCATCAGTGAAAAACTGCTCTTCAATGCGGGAGATGGGACTTGAACCCACACGATCATACAACCACAAGATCCTTAGTCTTGCCTGTCTGCCAATTCCAGCACTCCCGCATGTCATATTATATAAAACCTTACAGCCATGACACTCTATAAGATTCGTGCAGAAGAAGGGACTTGAACCCTCAAGGTATTGCTACCACACGGACCTGAACCGTGCGCGTCTGCCAATTCCGCCACTTCTGCAATTCGTCGTTATCTCTTTCAGCGACAATAGCTATTATAGTATACAAGCCTGGTTCTGTCAACACGAATTTCAATTATTTTTAAAATTATTTTTTTGTATATATTTTTTAAATAATATTGACAATTCTTCGTAAAGATGGTAAAATTACTTTCGTTGTGCGGGAGTGCTGGAATTGGCAGACAGGCAAGACTAAGGATCTTGTGGTTGTATGATCGTGTGGGTTCAAGTCCCATCTCCCGCATTTTCAATAATAAAAGAGAGTTTTCTCTTGACATATTTCACTTTTAGAGTATAATAGGTCGTATATTCCTCGATAGCTCAGTCGGTAGAGCAAACGGCTGTTAACCGTTGGGTCGTAGGTTCAAGTCCTACTCGGGGAGTTTTTAATCACACTTTATGTGTGATTTTTTTATTGTCTTTTTAAGAAAACATATTTTTTCATTTCCCATCATATATATTACTGTACATACCTGTCAAGGTGGTACTTAGGTGCTTCTTTTTGCACCCGCATTTCCGGGCGGAAGTCTCAATCTCCTGTAGACTTCCGCCCCTTTTTTCCTTTTCAGATTTTGTTAACTGCAATCCATAAATCTCATATAATAATAATAACATAAAATGAAAGGGTGTAGAATATGCCCCCATTCCCACCTTACGGTAACCCTCCAGGCGGTCCAATGCCTATGGGTCCTCCACCATCATCCGCGCCGCCAAAGCCCTCACAGGCCCGTTCTGGATCAGCTACCAAAATGGTCAGCCCCGGTTCCATGCAAAACTGTATCGGACGATTTACCTATGTATGGTTGAGCAACGGACAGGAGTTTTGGTTCTTTCCTATTCAGATCTGGCGTGACAGCGTCTCAGGCTTCCGCTGGGACAGAAGATTTGGTTGGTCATACACAGGAATATCGTTAAATCGGATTGATATGTTCACCTGCTCCTGGTAGAGAAAACAACTCCAGCCAGACCGTTAAACGATAACAATTCAGAAAGGTATATGGTAATATGGATCAATATTCATGCCGTTACGATACGTGCATATTACCCAAAAAAGCAGATGTACCAATAGAACTCTACAAATCGCTGCAAGGAAAATATTTTATCGGTTACGCGGATAACTTGTCTTTTGGCAACAATACCAGCGCCTGGGCCAGGTTATATAATCCCAGCCACTCACAGGTAAACCTATATGTAAATGTATGGACTGTTACAGATATTTCCGAAGCTCCTTACCGCGCTCAATTTTGGTTTAATGCAACTCCACCTGGCACGCCGATGAATTCAGATTTGGTAACGCCTACCAATACCGCTATTATTCCTTTGCCGGAACCAATAATTAAGTTACAATATGCTTCCAATGTGGAAGGCGATCCAACGGGAGGCATAAAAGCATTTGTCCGGAGGGCTCAACCTGAAACAACTCTGGTAGAGAGTGAAAATGGTAAACTAATATTCCCGCCGGGAGGTTCTTTATTGATATTCCTCTCTACGCCAGAATCTCCTACATCTTCTGCTTCTGGCAGAATAGCTTTTGGCTGGTGGGAAGAAAGCATTTATGATTCGTGTATCGTATGACCGGATTTACAATGAAAGGAAGCAAAAATATCACTTTTGCTTCCTTTCAGCATTGAATCCTATAAAAAAACCCCGTAAACACGAGGTTTCCGAGGTTTGAATATGCGATTAAGCTACTTTAGATTTTGCAAGCTCAGCTAATTTTGCGAAGCCTTCTGCATCATTAACAGCCATGTCAGCTAATACTTTTCTGTTTAAATCAACGCCAGCTAACTTTAATCCATGCATAAATACGCTGTAGGATACGCCGTTAATACGTGCTGCTGCATTGATACGAGCAATCCATAACTGTCTGAACTGTCTCTTTCTTTCTTTTCTGCCTGCATAAGAACTTGTTAAAGCTCTCATTACGGACTGCTTTGCTACTCTATACTGTTTGGAACGAGCGCCTCTATAGCCTTTAGCCATTTTTAACACTCTGTTATGTCTTTTCTTAGCGTTCATACCGCCTTTAATTCTTGCCATCGGTCTTTCCTCCTTCTCAACTTAGAATTCTATAAATATGGTAAAATCTTTTTCATTACTTTTGCATTGGTTGCATCAGTAACAATATCTTTTCTAAGATTTCTTTTTCTCTTAGTAGATTTCTTAGTTAAGATGTGAGATTTGTAAGCTTTATTTCTTACAAGCTTTCCTGTACCTGTAACTTTGAAACGTTTTGCAGCTGATTTGCTTGTTTTTAATTTAGGCATTGTATTTTCCTCCTTGATAATGTTCTTTTAGCGTTTTGCGGTTAAAAACATAACCATGCTTCTTCCTTCCACTTTCGATGGTTTGTCAATTGTGGCGATATCGGATAACTTTTCAGCGAAATCCTCTAAAATATATCTGGACTTTGACATATGCGCCATCTCACGACCTCTGAAACGTAAGGTTACCTTTACTTTATCTCCTTTTTCGAGGAACTTCCTTGCGGCGCCCATCTTTGTATTCAAATCATTAGTGTCAATGTTGGGAGATAAGCGAACTTCTTTTATTTCGATTACCTTCTGTTTCTTTTTAGCTTCTTTTTCTTTTCTTGCCAGCTCATAACGATATTTACCGTAATCGATGATCTTGCAAACCGGTGGTTTCGCGGTAGGAGCAATTTTAACCAAATCAAGCTCTGCTTCTTTAGCCATCTGCATGGCATCTTTGGTTAACATAACCCCAAGCTTTTCTCCGTTTTCACCAATCAACAGAATTTCTTTATCTCTGATCTGTTCATTAATCATTAAATCGCTAATTGTCGTGCACCTCCATTATATTGTGTGTATTGGTCGGAATTACATTGCTGCCTTTAGGCATAAAAAAAGTAGATAGACAAACGCTATCCACCACCAAAGTCTCTACACAGTACACCTATGTATCAAAGGCTATGAACCAGGGACACTTACTCGTGCCGTGGTGAGGCGGATACCTACTTTCCTGTCTGTTGCTTCCACAACTTATATTATAATACTACACTATTTGTGATATGTCAATGTTTTTTCATTTTAATTTGTACCAGAATAGATGATACCTTTCTGTCCCCTTTTTACTTACAAATACTGCAAAATGCCAGTTGCGAATCAATGAAATCAGAGATACAATTTAGTTACAAAAATTTAAATTGCAAAACTGCCCAGGGAGGTATTTTATTATGTGGTTTGTCTTCGCACTGCTCTCTTCTATCTTTGCTGCATTCACTTCCATACTGGCAAAACTGGGAATGGAAGGCGTTAATTCCAATCTGGCCACTGCCATACGTACTGTTGTTGTGGTTCTTCTTGCGTGGTTCATTGTCTTTATAACAGGCTCCCAGGATGGAATCCGCCAGATCAGTTCAAAAGGCTGGATTTTTCTTATTCTTTCTGGATGTGCTACCGGAATTTCCTGGCTCTGCTATTACAGGGCACTGCAGCTTGGAGAAGCATCAAGGGTTGTACCCGTGGATAAGTTCAGCATTGTTTTCACTATCATTCTGGCATTTCTCATCCTCCATGAACAGATTGTATGGAAAAAGCTGATTGGTATCTTACTGATTACAGCCGGTACGTTTTTTATGATATTATAATTAATATAGAAGAAAGACAAAGACCTGCCATATTTCTGTCAGCCTGTCTTTGTCTTTTTTACTCTTATCTCGTCTTAAATGTAGCGCATTCCGTATGCTCTGAAGATCTGGCGCCATCACCAGCGATGCCAATATGCTCAGCGGAACAGTGACGTCCTTCATTGTACACACAGTTAACTGCTTCACAGTCCACTTCCAGTCTGCTCTCTGGAGTTTTGAATAAGTTGTGGAAAGAACCGTCTCTGTTCTCATCAAAGCTGCCGCAGCAGGTATCAACTGTATCCTTGGCCTGAGAACCTTCCACGATAATTGCAGATTTGCAGCAGTAATTATCAGAATTATGCAGGCAACTGGTTACATTACAGTCCAATTTTGTCATATTTATTTCCTCCTGGAATTCTTATTGAGATTTTCTTTCAGGAGATATTATGCACTGTGGGAGAGGAAAATATTCTCAAAGATAGTTCCTCTCCCACAGAATGGTACATGATTATTTGGATTCTTCTGTTACATTGATTTTCTTAATTTCTTTTGTACGGATCTCCTTGCAGATATCGTCGATAAAGTCTGCAATCGGGCGCTGTCCTTCGTCTCCGTTAAAGCGGCTGCGGACAGAAACCACGCCTTCTTCCTCTTCTTTTTGTCCCACTACCAGCATATAAGGCAGTTTGGAAAGGCGTGCTTCGCGAATCTTATAGCCGATTTTTTCAGAACGCTCATCGACTGTGGCAAGAATTCCGTTTGCTTTCAGCTGATCCACTACTTTTGCTGCATACTCATGATACTTTTCGGAAATAGGAAGTACACGAACCTGCTCCGGGCATAACCAGGTTGGGAACGCACCTTCGTACTTTTCAATCAGCCATGCAAGAGTTCTTTCATAACAGCCAATGGAAGTTCTGTGAATAATATAAGGACGTTTCTTTGTTCCGTCTTTATCTACGAAGCTCATATCGAAACGTTCTGCCAGGAACATATCCAGCTGAATGGTGATCATCGTATCTTCCTTGCCATATACATTCTTCGCCTGGATATCCAGCTTTGGACCATAGAATGCCGCTTCTCCTGCTGCTTCTGTATACTCAATTCCAATGTGATCCAGAATCTTACGCATCATATCCTGTACTTCATCCCACATCTCAGGAGTTCCAAGATAGTGGCTGGCATTGTCAGGATCCCACTTGGACATACGGTAAGTTACATCACCTTCCAGACCAAGAGTTGTTAAGCAGTATTTTGCAAGATCCACGCAGCCTTTAAACTCATCCTCAATCTGGTCAGGGCGAACGATTAAATGGCCCTCGGAAATAGTAAACTGACGAACACGTGTCAGACCGTGCATCTCTCCGGAATCTTCATTTCTAAACAGAGTGGAGGTTTCACCATATCTGCATGGAAGATCGCGGTAAGATTTCTGGCTCTGTTTATATACATAATACTGGAACGGACATGTCATGGGACGAAGAGCAAATACCTCATCATCCTTTTCCTCATCACCAAGAACGAACATGCCTTCTTTGTAATGATCCCAGTGATCAGAGATAATATATAAATCACGCTTTGCCATAAGAGGTGTCTTGGTTCTCATGTAACCACGTCTTTCCTCTTCATCTTCGATCCATCTTTGCATTGTCTGGACGATTTTGGCACCCTTTGGCATTAAAAGAGGAAGGCCCTGGCCGATTACATCTACAGTAGCAAATAATTCCATGTCACGGCCAAGCTTGTTATGATCGCGGTTTTTGATATTTGCTAAATATTCCAGATATTCGTTTAATTCGTCTTTCTTTGAGAAAGCAGTTCCGTAGATACGGGCAAGCATTGCGTTCTTCTCGCTTCCTCTCCAGTAAGCACCAGAGGATGAAGTCAGCTTAAATGCTTTAATGGACTTTGTGCTCATCAGATGAGGGCCTGCGCAAAGATCGGTAAAATCTCCCTGCTTATAAAATGAGATCTCCTCTCCTTCCGGAAGATCTAAAATCAGCTCTACCTTGTAAGGCTCACCCTTTTCTTCCATGAATTTAACTGCTTCTTCTCTTGGAAGGGTAAAACGCTCGATCGCTTCTCCTTCTTTGATGATCTTTTTCATCTCTGCTTCGATTTTATCTAAATCTTCTCTGGAGAAAGAAGGATTTTCAAAATCATAGTAAAATCCGTTCTCGATGGACGGTCCGATGGCAAGTTTGGCCTGAGGATAAAGTCTTTTCACTGCCTGAGCCAGGATATGACTGGTTGTATGACGGTAAGCTGCAAGACCTGCAGGATCACTGACAGTTAAAATGCTTAAGCTGCAATCCTTATCCACGGTAGTCCGTAAATCCACAACCTCTCCATCTATCTCGCCTGCACAGGCATTTCTTGCCAGTCCTTCGCTGATATCGGAAGCGATATCAATGACTGACATTGCATGATCATACTCTTTGACTGAACCATCTTTTAACGTAATCTTCATTGTTCTAATCTCCTTTACCAATTTTTTAAATCATGGATCAAATAAAAAAAGCCCCTTTCCATATGTTTCCATACAGAAAGGGACGATTCTAACATAATAAATCGCGGTTCCACCCTACTTGAAAGAATGATTCACTCATTCAAACCACTTATACTGATGATAACGGAATCACCGTTCCCGATTAAGGGACGCTCCAAGCTGGTCTTCTCCTGATATTCCGGCAAGGCACTTTCACCGTATGTGCCTCTCTCTGAGCTCTCCTGTCAGGATACTGGTCTTGTCACCGCTTTCTCTTATTTGCATTTCTATGCCTAAATTATAGCACTCAAAAACGTTTTGTCAAGCGTCATAAAATATTTTCTTACAAAAGGATCAGAAGCGCCGCTGTAATCGCCACAATACTGATTATAATGGAAAGTGAATTAACGGCACTAGCCATCTCAATATCACCTTTCAGTTCCGCTGTGAATGCCGGCGATATTCCTGCAACCGGACCAAGTGCTACAATGGCAAGTGTCTGACGAATCTCCAGATTAAAAGGAGCGAAATAATAAAAGCCAACAGCCATTGTGATTGCAATGGCATACCTCATTCCAAGTATTTCAATGATTCTTTTAATTTTTTCTTTATCCATACGGATTTCAAATCCGATTCCAAGCATTAACAGAGCCAGAAATGCATTGGCTGCTCCTGCAGTATCCGCAAAGCTGACTATCATGCCGGGAAGCTTGATCTTTAGAAGACCTAAAACTGTCATGATCATATAACAATCAAATGGTACCGAGGAAAAAAGCTTTTTCATGACCTTGCCAAAAGAAGGTTGTTCTTCTGCCCCTGCTGCCATACTTGCAAGAGAATAGGTCAGACCCGTACACATGATGGAATTTCCTGCATCAAAAAGACTGGTTGCCGCAAAGCCTACAGGGCTTAAAAAGCTCTGAACAAAAGGCATGGTAAAGTTACCAACATTATAGCCAGACATATTCAGCATGGCGAATGCTTTGCTGTCTCCGGATCTGGAAATATTGGATAGATATCCTATCCCGATTGTCACAAAATTACATAAAAGACCGATCACACACATGCCAAGGAGGGATCGCTCCATGGTGATTTTACTGAAATTGGAAACGATGGCCGCCGGAAGAGTGATTTTAATCACCACCCGGGAAATCAGATAGAAATCTTTCGCCTGAAAAAATCCTGCCCGTTTTAGTAAGTAGCCCATTAAAATTATTGCTACAAAGGCTGTTGCCCTCATTAGTACTGCTGTCATAAATACTCCTTTTTGTCTCCAGGCAAAATTCCGGCGGTGCTTATAAGCCCCGCCGGTCATTCTTTTATCTATTATTTTACCTCTACGCTCCAGCCTTCTGGTCCCGTTAATCTGCCAAGCTGGATACCGGTAATGGTATCATAGCATCTCTGGGTGAGTTCGCCGATCTTTCCACCCCCGATCGCCATTCTCTCTTCCTCAAAGCGAAGTTCCCCTACCGGTGAAACGACTGCTGCCGTTCCGGTTCCAAAGCACTCTTCCATCTCTCCGGATCTGGCAGCTGCCACAACTTCATCTACAGAGATTTTCCGTTCTTCTACCTTAATTCCCCATTCTCTGCACAGGGATAAGACAGAATCTCTTGTAACTCCGGGAAGAATGCTGCCGTTAAGCTCCGGAGTAATCACAACACCATTAATCTTGAAGAAAATATTCATAGCGCCTACTTCTTCAATGTATTTGCGATGTACACCGTCTAGCCAGAGCACCTGGGAGTATCCCTCCTCATGGGCTTTCACCTGGGAAGCAAGGGAAGCAACATAGTTTCCGCCGGTCTTTGCTTCACCGATTCCGCCTTTTACTGCTCTTACATACTCATCTTCGATCCAGATCTTAACCGGATCCAGTCCGCTGGCATAATAAGCACCTACCGGAGATAGAATAATCATGAACTTATAAGTATGAGAAGGTCTCACTCCAAGAAACGGATCAGTGGCAATCACAAATGGTCTGATATAAAGAGAAGTTCCAGGCTTTGTGGGAATCCAGTCCTGATCTACGCTTACAACTGTCTTTAACCCCTCTAAAAAGAGTTCATCCGGAATCTCAGGAATGCAGAGTCTGTCATTGCTTCTGTTTGCTCTCTCAATATTCTTGTCAGGGCGGAATAACAGGATCTTTCCCTCTTCCGTTTTATACGCCTTTAATCCTTCAAACATCTCCTGACCGTAATGGAATACCATGGAGGAGGGCTCCAGTTCCAGCTTGTGGTAAGGCACAACTCTTGGATCGTACCAGCCTTTTCCTTCCTCATAATCCACCTCAAACATATGATCCGTAAATATGGTACCAAATGTCAAAGGATTTTCTTGGCCTGGTTTTTCTTTCGGGCAAGCGGTTCTCTCAATTCTTATAGTGTGCATGTTATACTCTTCCTTTCCCATACCGGCATATCGTCAGCTTTTATAATTTGTTTATCATTATCTTCCAAAAGCCTGCTGATGTCAAGAATTTTCAGCCTGTTTTAGTCTGCCGAAATGGAATCAAATCCATAACTTCTGGTTATATAACGGGGAAATTCCATTCTTACCGTCTTCATAGGGTTCACCGTCTGGCAGATTACCAGGTTTCCTGCCAGAGTCAGAAGCATTCCGGCATCGTTATCATCAAGGCCGATCTTTTCTTTCAGGAAGTCATACATCTGTCTGACTGCTTTTCTCCATGCGGCCTCCACATCTTCTGCGGATGCAATGGTAATCAGCTTTTCACTGGTCTCAATCATAGGATATGGGACGCAATTTCTGTTTTTCACAACATTAACCCGCAGAACCGCCTTTCCTTCTATCTCCAGACCGCAGTCTTCCACCTCACCGTCACCCATAATAGCGTGAAAATCACCCAGGGATAAAAGAGCTCCCTCTGTAAAAACCGGAAGGTAGAGAGTGACTCCCTTTCTGATCTGTGTACAGTCCATGTTTCCGCCATGATCCATGGGAGTAATGGTGGAGACACCCTCTCCTGCCGGAGCCACACCAATCACTCCGATCATTGGTGTTATGGGCAGTTTCAGCTGCTCACTGTAATGGGCAAATCCGTCAATTACCGGAATCCTCTTTAATGTTTTTTGTGAAAAAAATTCTTTTTCACTGCCGCTTCCCGGTCCCAGCATAACAACTCCCACAGGCCCCAGCACGAGATCCAGAATATCAATCTTTAACATGTCTCCAGGCATGGCACCTTCAATAAAAAGTGGTCCTGTTGCCGGATTCCCAGGCTTACGGACAACATTTTCAAAGGTTGCTTCTTCTGGAAGAAACTGATTGGTAAAGCAGTCATATGTCTCAAATGCAACCGTCTCTCCTGCCCTGATCCGTTCGCAGGGAGGATTGTCTTTTGACAGCATGTGGGTAATATAATTTCTGGTTATAGTTTTCATCTTACTCTTCCTTTCCGGAGTCTGTCTTTTTGCTAAGTTCCGGCCATACCGTAACCAGCATGGTGATAAAGCAGGCGCCTCCCCCGATTAAATTGGAAATCGGCTCTGCCATAAGAACTCCACTTGCTCCATTTCCCATAATTACAGGAAGAATAAGAATGAGAGGAATTACAATAACAACTTTTCTGAAAATGGAAAAAAACACGGCTCTTCTGGCCTTTCCAAGTGCCACAAAAACAGACTGCCCGGCAAACTGAAGCGACATGAGGAAGAAACCAAAATAATAGATCCGCATAGATGGAATTCCTGCTTTCAAAAGTTCCCCATCCTGATTGAAAATCCGAATAAAAAATTCCGGGAAGATATGGACAAGCCCCCACATAACAGTTGTATATATGATAGCTACAGCTGATGTGAATTTAATAGCCTGTTTCACCCGTTTGTATTCACCGGCACCGTAATTAAAGCCTATTACCGGCTGAGAGCCGTTGGTCAGCCCATTGACAGGCATGGATATTACTTCCCTGACAGAATTAATGACTGTCATAATTCCTACATACAAATCCCCTCCATAACGCTGAAGAGATGAATTGTACATGATCTGAACCAGGCTGTTGGTTATGGACATGGTAAAACCGGACATACCGAGTGCCGTAATCGCCTGAACCCGGTGTTTTTTTAAGCGGAAAGCGGAAAACTTCAGCCGCAGTATGGTCTTTTTCCCTCTTAAGAAGAGCACGATCCAGAGTGCTGAGAGAAACTGGGATATAATTGTCGCAAGAGCAGCTCCCCTTACCCCCATATCCAGGGCAAAAATAAAGATGGGATCCAGCACAATATTAGCTGCTGCCCCAACCAGAACTGTTATCATCCCTATGGTTCCAAACCCCTGGGAATTAATAAAGCTGTTCATCCCAAGTCCCATCATAACAAAAATATTACCAAGAAGATATATACTGATGTACTGATCGGCAAAAGGGTATGTTTTATCACTGGCACCAAACAGATACAGCATGGGCTTTTTAAAAATCAGTCCCAAAGCAGTTAGAATAATACCGGATATCACAAGTAATACAAAGGAATTCCCCATAATCTTTTCCGCTTCTTCGTTATTACCCCTGCCTCTTTCAATGGAGCACAAAGGTGCCCCTCCCATTCCAAATAAATTGGCAAAGGCGATTACCATGGAAATGATGGGAAGACAGAGCCCAAGTCCCGTTAATGCCAGTGTTGCATCTTCTGCGATTCTGCCTATGTAAATTCTGTCTACAATATTATAAAGAACATTAATGAGCTGGGCAAATGTCATGGGTACTGCCAGTTTCATTATGTTTTCTACAATACTGCCTTTTGAAAAGTCATTTTTCGTGTCTGCCATCTGCTCACCCCCTTTGTGATAGATTATGCCTTTTTAAAGCACTTTTTTAATCATAGCATGATTACTCTGATTTTGCATCCTGTTTTTCAAAGTAAAAAAGTGGGGCTATTGCTCCAATAGATTACTCATCTATTTTTGCAACAGCCCCACAATAGACATTAAAACTTACATGAGGGATTGATATAACCGGATAATTTCTTCCAGACTGGCTTCTTTTGGATTGCCGGGAGCACAAGCATCTGCGACTGCAGATTCAGCCAGGAACTGAATATCTTCCTTTTTTGCAATGCTGGTTAAATCAGCAGGGATTCCTACATCCTCAGAAAGCTTTTTTACAGCTGCAACAGCTGCTTTTCTGTATTCTTCCTGACTCATGGATTCCGTTCCTTCCACTCCCATGGCTTTCGCTATATCACGATACTTCTCTCCTGTTGCCTCTGCATTATACTCCATAATTGCAGGAAGAAGAATTGCATTGGCCACTCCATGAGGAGTATCATATACGGCACCCAGTGCATGAGCCATAGAATGTACAATTCCAAGGCCGCAGTTTGAAAATCCCATACCAGTTATATATTGTCCCAAAGCCATACCCTCTCTGCCTTCCGGAGTATTATCAACAGCGCCTCTTAAGCTTTTCCCAATCAG
This sequence comes from Hungatella sp., assembly GCA_009712635.1. Classification (GTDB taxonomy): domain Bacteria; phylum Bacillota; class Clostridia; order Lachnospirales; family Lachnospiraceae; genus Lacrimispora. The sequence goes on from WASS01000020.1 coordinate 655,362, forward strand.
CTCCACTGCTTTTAAATTAAACATATCTGTAATGGGATTGGCTCCTTTTGTGATATAACCTTCTATTGCATGGGTGAGTGCATCCATACCGGTAGCTGCAGTCAGACCTTTTGGCATGCTGGCCATCATGTCCGGATCTACAATTGCAACAACAGGAATGTCATGAGGATCAACACATACAAATTTACGTTTTTTCTCCACATCTGTAATTACATAGTTGATGGTTACTTCTGCTGCCGTACCAGCTGTGGTGGGCACTGCAATAATCGGTACAGAAGGATTCTTTGTGGGTGCAACACCTTCTAAACTTCTTACATCTTCATATTCCGGATTTGCAATGATAATACCGATTGCCTTTGAGGTATCCATGGAGGAGCCGCCGCCAATTGCAATGATATAATCAGCGCCGGACTTTTTGTATGCTTCTACTCCGGTCTGAACATTCTCAATTGTTGGATTTGGCTTGATATCAGAATAAATTTCATACTCCAGACCGTTTTCTTCCAGTATTTTTGTCACCTTTGATGTTACCTGGAATTTAATTAAATCAGGATCTGATGCGACAAATGCTTTTTTAAACCCTCTTTTTGCCACTTCACCAGGAATCTCGTGAATCGCGCCTGCCCCGTGATAAGATGTTTCATTTAAAATAATTCTGTTTGCCATGGTAATCTCTCCTTTTCTTTTCTCCCATAGAAGGAAGCCGTTTCATGCTGTTATAATTTTAACAACCAGACCTGAAAAAATAAAGTTACAGTTTAATCCTTTTGTAACAAATGTTACATCAACTTCAAACTGTAACTTCAATTATGTGCATAAGTACCATATTTTAAACCAGCCTGGCTTCTTCAAAAACTGCAAACAGTTTGGGAGGCATGGCCTCTACAAGACTTTTGGCCATCTCCGCCGGTGCCTGAGGCATTCCGGAAAGAACCCACTTAACAGTCATATACACAGATCCGCGGCAATACATCTCCAATAGAAATAAAATCTCATCCGATAAAGGCTCCTGCCTTCTATGAATCAGTAAATCTGTATAAAAACCCATGATCAGTTCAAAATCATGTTCCTTTAATGAATTATAATCATCGGAACGAAATGCACCGGTAAAGAACACCGATTCCTTCTGAATAAACTGGAACTTTTCATTCAGGCTCTGGCAGACAGTCTTGTCCACTCCGATCTGGGCAAAGGATTCCAGCACCAGTTTATCAAAATACCAGTTAATCAAATCATACTTATCTTTAAAATTCCGATAGAATGTCTGCCTTGTCATCTGACAGCCGTCTACAATATTCTGAACCGTGATTTTATCCACCGGTCTGGTTTTCATGCAGTCTTTGATGGAATCAGCAAGCCGGTATTTTGTCTTCTCGCTCTTGTTGGGATAATCAGCCATGTTCCGCTCCTGTCATGTATATTTGATTTCTATTCTATCACAGCAGGAGCTTTTTGTGAATATTGCTGATGAAAATCTTATCAGGTGATTGGAGCAGGATTAAAAATACACAAATCATTGTGGAGACGGTATTTTTCAGCCCAGGTCTGCTTACGTCCGCTGGCCACATCGATGATCTCATGAAACAGCAGGGTTCCAATTTCTTCCATGGTGGAATCTCCTGATGCAATGGTGCCAGCATTGATATCAATTAAATCCTGCCACTGTGCCTTCATATCATTTCTGGAGCAGACCTTGATAACAGGAGCAATCGCCAGGCCGTAAGGAGTCCCTCTCCCCGTCATAAATACCTGGAGCCCGATTCCGCTTGCCAGCTGACAGGGACCGCAGACAATATCACTTGCCGGCGTTGCGGCATAGATCAATCCCTTTTTGCTGGGCTTCTCAGCAGGTGACAGCACTTCCACAATGGGAGAAGTTCCTGATTTTGCAATGGATCCCATGGCTTTTTCTACGATATTAGCAAGTCCTCCCTTTTTATTTCCTGGAGTCGGATTTGCACTGCGGTCTACCTCACCCTCCTGGAGATAATGATCATACCAATTCATCTCACTGGCAAGCTTCTTTCCAACCTCTTCATTGATGCACCGCTCCGCTAATAAATAGACTCCGTCTCTTACCTCAGTCACCTCGGAAAATAAAACAGTTGCTCCGCCTTTCACCAGCATATCGGAGGCATATCCCGCTGCCGGATTGGCAGTAACACCGGAAAATGCATCGCTTCCGCCGCACTGCATTCCAATGAGCAAATCAGAAAGGGGAAGTGTCACCCGTTTTCTTTTATTTAAAATCTGAAGCTTTTTTTCTGCCATTTCCATCAGAGATGTAATCATATCTTCAAAGCCCTCTTTTTCCTGAAGAATGATCACATTGTCCTTGTTAATATCAGCAGAATCGCAAAGCATCCCTACTGTAAATTTTTCACAGCCTAATGCTACCACCATCAGCTGTCCGCCAAAATTCGGATGTTTGGATAAATTCCGAAGGGCGCGGATTGGAACCTTTGCCTCCGGTGCATTGATGGCAACTCCGCAGCCATAGGCATGATTGATGGGTACAATATCATCCACATTGGGATATTTGTGCAGGAGTTCCCGTTTCATACGTTCCACTGCTACGTTCAAAACTCCGGTCACACACTGCACCGTTGTACTGATTCCCAGAATGTTACGGGTTCCTCCCGGACCTCCCCATGGGTTTTCATACCCCTCCCATGTGGTAACAGGCGGCTGGGGCAGATCTGTCACCACATTAGTGGAAAATACCATATGATCCACATCCGGCGGCTGGGGAAGCTCCAGCATATATTCATTAATCCAGTCTCCCTTTTTAATCGCCTCTGTTGCATAGCCTAACGCAACACCATAACGGATGACAGGCCCTCCCTTTTCAATGTCCGAAAGCGCAATCTTATGGGCCTGGGGAATCTCATGTCTGGCAACCACTCCTGGCATAATCTCCTGGCCTGCTTTAATAGCCTCAACTGCAATCGCCACATTATCTTCTTCTTTCATTTTAACAAACAGTGGTTTACTCATTCCTGAATGGTCCTTTCCATTGTAATATTACACAAAAAACAGGTTATTTCTGTTTGTTTTCATTTTAATTACACAGGAAGCTTTTGTAAAATTAATAGTTTTAAGAATTCTCTAATTTTTTCTTTGAGTAATTATTGTGCTTTTCAGGGAAATAGTCTATACTGACAATACAACATTGATATAGGGGGTATATGCTTGGATACCAAACAGATTGAATATATATTAAAAATTGCAGAAGAAAACAACATCACAAAAGCAGCAGAAAAGCTTTTTCTCACCCAGCCGGCCCTGAACCAGCAGCTTCTTCGCCTGGAAAAAGAGCTGGGCACTCAGCTTTTTCATCGCTCACGGACCAATTGGCGGCCGACTCAGGCCGGAGAAATCTATCTTGAAAACGCCAGAAAAATGTTACTGATTAAACAGGAGACCTACCGCATCATCGGCGATATGGTGTCAGATAAAGAGGGTACTCTCTCAGTAGGGCTTACACCAGGGAGAGGAATCGCCATGTTTTCCGCAGTGTATCCCAAATTTCATCAAAAGTTCCCCGGCATCCATATCATTCCTGTAGAACGCAGTGTGAAAAACCAGCAGGAGATGATAGTAAAAGGAGAACTGGATATTGGATTTCAGACATTATGTCCCGGCCAGCGAACCGGCGATGAATATATAGAATTGGGAAAAGAAGAAATTCTTCTTGCTCTTCCCAAAAAACACCCCTTAAGCAGTCTGGAAGAAAACAGCGAAGAGGTCTATCCGGAACTGGATATCAAGCTTCTGTCAGAAGACCCTTTCGTTCTCATGTACCAGGAATCCACCATCCGTTATCTCATAGACCGGATCTTTCAGGAAGCGGGTTTTATCCCCAATGTATTGTTTGAGACTTCCAGCACCAGTGCAATTATCACCATGATTCAGGCCGGTCTTTGCTGCGGGCTGATTCCCATGTCCTATTTCCGGACGAAGCCGGAGGGAATTACATGCTTTTCACTCCCCTCCCACCCCGTATGGGATGTAGTGGCTGCATACCGGAAAAACAGCTACTTAACCAGGGCATCTAAGTATTTCATCCGATTGGCAGGGGAATATTGGGGTTATTAATTATTAATCCTGATTCATAAATTCGAATAAATTTAATCCCACTGTCTCATCCGCTCTTCTGCCAACACTGCCAGGAATTTCCGTAACGATGATCTCTCCAGTCGCGCTGATAACTGCACGTCCCAGATGACCGCTGTGGCATTCTCCATTGTGTGGATTTCCAATCACCATATGAAGATGGAGATAAGGTTCGCCGTCTTTTTCAGTAATGCTGCCCATAAGAGAGGCGATCTCATAAAGTCCCTTGTACTCATGGCTGTAATACTGTTTCTTTTCCGTGTCATAAACTCCAAGCTGAATGGAGCCGGCTGCGCCCAGACCGGTAACCGATGCCAGCCTGATCCCTTCTTTTTTACAAAGCTGGGTCAGACTGGTCAAAATCTCTTCTCCCGGATCCAGCCGAATTACAAATGTATGTTCAAATTTTCTGTATTCCATTTCTATCTACCTCCTGTCTGTTTCACCTGCTTCAACTGTTTCATGATTCTCTTTTACAAACATGATACAAAATGCAAAAACTAAAAGGATGCAGGAAAACCAAATGGTTTTTTCTGCAAATAAAGGTACCAGAAAACTACCAGCACCAGCTCCCACGGCAAAAAACAGGATCACACCATAATAACGGAGACATTTTTCAAGATTCTCCCTGTCTCTGGTCTGACGGTACCGGTAGAGCATTTCAGTTGCGCTTCTTAAATTACCGATACACATGGTACTGGCAAAGGCACTGCCCTTCATCTTTCGAAACGCCTCTACCTGCATGGCACAAACAAAGGATACCATGGCATTGGCTGCCAGATCCATGGTATTTGGCAAAAATCCCACCAGAAGTAAAAGCAATACCTCCGCAACCACGACAATCTGCCGCCAGTGTATCCTCTTACTGTCTCTGTATTTTCCTCTGATCACCTCAGAAACATAGATTCCTGCAACAAACGCCAGTATTGGCATCAGATAGCGAAACGCTGTCTGCCAGCTTCCATTCATGATATTGTGGGCAAAAATAATTATATTGCCTGTCTGGGCATTGGCAAATACCTTTCCCCTGTAAAAGTAGGTATATGCATCCTGCAAGCCGCCGGACAACGTAAGTATGATTCCCGTTGACACAGCTTCCGACATCTGTCCTTCCAATTTATTCAGGAACATGTTCCATCACCTGCCTTTCCAAAACTTACTATATCACATCTTTTTCTGCTTGAAAATAAAGAGCAGCCAAAAGTGAACAAAAAATCTGTAGTATTGGCTAAATATATCATAAAATTAGTAGATTTTATTTTTTCTTTGCCTTATGCTAGTAGAGCGCGAAAAATGATTGAACAGAAGAGGAGATATACCATGTCAGAGAAAGCAACATTGTCTGCAAAAGATGAAAAATTTCGTAATTTTGCACTTCATGCCAACATGTGGAGGGTGGTTCTCTATGTGGGAACACCGCTGGCTCTTTATCAAAGCTTAAATCAGCTTTTTAAAATATTTGATTCCATGATGGCTGCCCATATCGGCGCATCCTCGGTTTCCGCAGTCGCCTATCTTTCCCAAATCGGCTTAACACTATCTGCACTGGGCGGCGGTCTTGCTATCGGATCCAGTATAAAAATCAGTGAGGCTTACGGTGCAGGAGATTTTAACCTGGTGAAAAAACGAGTCAGCAGCCTGTTTGCCATGTGCGGCTTATTAGGAGCAGTCATTCTTCTTGTTTTAATGCCTGCTGCTCCCCAGTTTCTTAGACTTGCGAAAACGCCGGAAAGCTTTATTGCAGAGGGCACCCAGTACTTCCGCCTGGAGCTGATCGGTATGGTCATCAGCTTTTTTAACAACGTTTATATTGCCATTGAACGAGCCAGAGGAAATTCCCGCAGAATCTTAAACTTAAATATGGGAGTCATCGTTATCAAACTTTCTTTAACAGCTTTTTTCGTCTATGTGATGGGAGGAGGAATCAATATGATCTCCATTGCGACCATTATTTCACAGATTTTTATCCTGGCAGCTGCAATTAAAAATCTGAACCAGAAAGACAATGCATTTGGCTTTTCCTTTCACAGCATCCGTTTAAAATCTGCAGTGATTGTACCCATGCTCACATTGTCCATACCTGTCATTATAGAGAAAATCGCCTTTTCTTTTGGAAAAGTTGTCATTAATTCCATGAGTACGATTTACAGTGCACTGACTGTGGGAGCTCTTGGAATCTCCAATAATATCGGCGGAATCACAACCATGCCACAAAACGGATTTCAGGAAGGCGGTTCCGCCATTATCAGTCAGAACATGGGAGCTGGCAAGCCAGAACGTGCCCTGAAAGCATTTGGCTGTATTCTTGTAATTAATGTGGTTCTGGGAGCTGTCCTAATGTCATTATCCCTGATTTTTTTAGGGCAGATCAGCAGGCTTTTTGCTGGTGACAACAGAGAATTTGCAGATATGATTGCATCGATTTACCGGTTTGAGGCCTATGGAGCAATACCCCTTGGTATTAATGCATCCGTTCTTGCACTTCTGTACGGCTTTGGCAGGACAAAAATTACACTGGCCATCAATTTCTGCCGGGTATTTGTATTCCGCATTCCGGTTCTGTGGTATCTGCAGAACTTTACGAAAATGGGAAGTTCCAGCGTTGGTGTGGTCATGGCGGTCAGCAATATCTGCACCGGATTATTTGCTCTTATCATCGGCATCATCGAAATCCGCAGAGTCTGCCTGGAGTATCATCTTACTGGCAGTTTCCTCCAGCCAGAAGCAAACTGATAACTGTCAAAAACAGGGTGCAGCCACTGTCCTTACGACAACGGATGGCACCCTGTTATTTTATTCCCACAATATAACTTTTTCATGAGTCAGCGAATCCCGAACCTTTATAATCCGCTGGTTGGAGGATCCTTTAAAACGAAGTTTCAAGTCTTTTTTTTCTTCCACAAACTTACCATCTACCAATACATCCAGGCAATCTAATATTCTTCGGGTCTGGGGAATATTTTTAACCATATCTCCTAAAATATCCTCCTCAAAATCATATCCTGTATAGCACCAGATGTTTTTATCGGGGAACCGGCGGCGCACTTCTTCTACCAGATTAAGGACTTCTGTCTGGTTTTCCGGATGCATGGGCTCCCCTCCCAAAAGGGTGAGCCCTGCTATATAGCTGTGATCTAAATTGCGGATGATCTGTTCTCTGGTTTCTTCTGTATACTCTTTCCCATAGTGGAAATCCCATGCTTCTGCATTAAAGCAGCCCTTACAGTAATGGGTACACCCACTGACAAACAAGGACACTCTTACGCCAGGTCCATTGGCAACATCGGTGGGTTTTATTGTCGCATAGTACATGGCGGCCTCCTACAGATGCAGTACTCGGGATTTAATTTCTTTCGTCTTTCCTGTATTCCAGAAATTTTCTCCTAAATAACCGCAGGTTCTTCTTGTTACGTTCATGCGGTTTTTATCTTTATTATGGCACTGAGGGCATTCCCATTCCATGTCATCATTAATAATAATCTCTCCGTCATAACCGCATGCCTGGCAATAGTCTGACTTGGTATTGAATTCAGCATACTGAATGTTATCGTAGATAAACTTAACCACATCTTCCATGGCTTCTAAATTATGCCGCATGTTTGGAACTTCCACATAGGAAATAGCGCCGCCGGAAGAAATCTTCTGGAACTGGCTTTCAAAATTAAATTTCGTAAATGCATCAATATGTTCTCTTACGTCTACGTGATAAGAGTTGGTATAATAACCCTTATCCGTTACATCAGGAATACTGCCAAAACGTTCTCTGTCTATCTTGGCAAAACGGTAGCAGAGAGATTCTGCCGGAGTTCCGTAAAGACCGAAACCAAGACCTGTCTCCTCTTTCCATCTGTCAACCGTCTCCCGCATGTGGTTCATGATACGAAGGGCAAACTCCTCACCCTCAGGTGTGGTGTGGCTGACCCCTTTCATAAGCCTTGTGGTCTCATACAAACCAATATATCCAAGAGAAATGGTGGAATACCCGCCCTGAAGCAGTGCATCGATTGTCTCTCCCTTTTTCAGCCTTGCAATGGCTCCGTACTGCCAGTGAATCGGACTTACATCAGATACGGTTCCTTCCAGTGATTTGTGCCTGCACATCAGCGCTTCATAGCAAAGACTTAACCGTTCTTCTAAAAGGTTCCAGAAGGTTTCTTCATCTCCCTTTGCTATAATTCCAATCTGAGGAAGATTTAAGCTAACCACACCCTGATTAAATCTGCCTTCAAACTTATAGTTTCCGTTCTCATCCTTCCAGGGAGAAAGGAAGCTGCGGCAGCCCATACAGCTGAACACATTGCCTTCATAGTATTCCCGCATCTTCTTTGCGGAAATATAATCCGGATACATGCGCTTGGAGGAACACTGAACAGCAAGCTTTGTGATATAATCGTATCTTCCGCCCTTTAAGCAGTTGTTCTCATCAAGAACGTAGATCAGCTTTGGAAATGCCGGCGTTACATAGACACCGGATTCATTCTTGATGCCTTCCAGTCTCTGGCGGAGAACTTCTTCCACAATCATGGCATTTTCATTAATATATTCATCCTGATCGTCCAGGCATAAAAACAGTGTCACAAAAGGTGCCTGTCCATTGGTGGTCATCAGAGTATTGATCTGATACTGAATAGTCTGAACACCAGACTTTAGTTCATCCCTTAAACGGATGGAAGCCATCTTCTCTATCATCTCTTCCGATACGGAATCACCAAATTCCTCTTTGATCTGCTTGTGGAATTTATTGCTGCTTTTCCGCAGATATTTTCCCAGATGACGGATATCCACAGACTGGCCTCCGTACTGATTGCTGGCAACAGCCGCAATAATCTGGGTCATGACGGTACAGGCCACCTGAAAGCTCTTGGGGCTTTCAATCATCTTTTCATTCATCACAGTGCCGTGGTCTAGCATATCACCAATGTTGATCAGACAGCAGTTAAAAATCGGCTGAACAAAATAATCGGCATCATGAAAATGAATGGAGCCCTGCTCATGAGCAAGTGAAATCCGTTCCGGCAGAAGCATTCTCTTTGTTAAATCTCTGGATACTTCTCCTGCAATGTAATCTCTCTGAGTCGATGCAAGAATGGTATTCTTGTTGGAGTTTTCCTCAGCCAGTTCTTTATTCTCATTCTTAATCAGTTTTAAAATTGATTCATCCGTTGTATTGGCTTTCCGTAACAATGCTCTTTGGTAACGGTAAATGATATACTTTTTAGATAATGTATATTTGTTGTTGTTTACAAGACCGCTTTCGATCATGTCCTGAATGGTTTCCACATTCATCACATCTTCTGAACGGCTTTCCACATCATCTAAAATGGCATCTATCATGTCTTCGCCAGCCTGCTCAGTAAACTCCACCTCAGCATTCGCTTTGAGTATCGCCTTGATGATCTTATCTCTGTCATACTCCACAATTCTGCCGTCGCGCTTTTGTACTTTTATCATTCCTGTCACCCTAACCTATTCAATATTTTGTGTATTTTTATTTCTTCGCACTACATATAGTGCTTTTTAATTATACACCACCCAGAAGAAATGTAAAGGAGATTTTTGGAATTTTAACGGATAAAATTAGTCCAGACCTTCTCCTCTTTCTCCGGAAGACTGATTCCTGCTGACTTTCCAGCCTCAATGCATTTTAAAAGCCACGCCATATTTTTTCCCAGTGTTCTCATCGTATAAAGACCTTCTAAATCCTGCTCCACTTCCTCAGGAGTTCTTCCATGTACCATATTCCAATAGGAAGAGGAAATCAAAGGCATCTGGGCAATGGTAAAATACTTATTTAAGGCATCAAGGGTTGCAGTTGTACCCGCTCTTCTGGCAGAAGCAATGGCTGCTCCCGGCTTGTAAGCAAACTCTCTGCCCCCTGCATAAAAAAGACGGTCAAGGAAGGAAAATAAAGCTCCATTGGCAGATGCGTAATAAACCGGTGAGCCTACGATAAGGCCATCTGCCTTCTTCATCTTTTCAATAAACTCATTGACCGGATCATCCTCAAATACACAGGCACCAATTTTCATACATGTTCCGCATGCGATGCATCCGTGAATGGCTTTATTACCCAAATGAACCAGTTCTGTGTGAATACCCTCTGCATGTAAAGCCCCTTCCACTTCAAGTAAGGCCCGATTGGTGCAGCCCTCTTTATGAGGACTTCCATTTAACAGTAATACTTTCATGACTCACCCTGTCCTTTCTTTAATCCAGCAGCCCCAGCAAATCTTCTTTCGTCAGATTGCTTAAGGAAACTGTACCCTCTGTTATAATCTGCTCTGCCAGATCCCGTTTGGATTCCTGTAGTTTTAAAATATTTTCTTCAATGGTTCCTTTTGTAATCAGCTTAAATACCGTCACCTGTTTGTCCTGACCGATTCTGTGAGCCCGGTCTGTCGCCTGATTCTGTGCTGCTACGTTCCACCAGGGATCAAAGTGAATCACCATATCTGCAGCAGTTAAATTAAGGCCGGTTCCACCTGCTTTTAAGGAAATAAGAAACAGGGGAATCTCATCATTTTTAAAGGAATTAACCATATGAAGCCGTTCTTCCTTGGGTGTGCCCCCTGTGAGCATATAGCAGGAAATCCCTTCTCCCTTAAGTCTTTTTTCAATGATCTCAAGCATGGAGGTAAACTGGGAAAATAAAAGGATTTTATGTCCTCCTTCCACGCCATTCTTAATTAAATCAACGCAGGTTTCCAGTTTTGCCGAATCTCCTCTGTAATTATCATAACATAAATGGGGATCACAGCAGATCTGGCGCAGCCTTGTAAGCTCTGCCAGTATCTGTATGTTATCTCTTCCGCTTCTGCCTTCCCTGCCTTCCAGTTCTGTCTTTAAACGGTAGGCATTGGCTGTATATAAATCCTTTTGCTCTCTGTCAAAAGCAGAGTATACCACAGTCTCCAGCTTGTCAGGCAGCTCCTTTAATACGTCTTTTTTCAGTCTTCGTAAAATAAAAGGACCGATCAGGCGGTGAAGGCTTTCCAGTACCCATCGCTCCTGGTTCTTTACAATCGGCATTTCATACTCTTTCTTAAACTTCTGGTAATGGAAGAGGAAACCAGGCATCAGGAAATCAAAGATACTCCAAAGTTCAGAAAGACGGTTTTCGATGGGGGTACCGGTCAAGGCAAACCTGCACACGGCATCCACTGTTTTTACCGCCTTTGCACTCTGGGTAGATGCGTTTTTGATGTACTGGGCCTCATCAATGATCTGGAAACGGAATGGTATTCCTTCATAAAGGTCTATATCACGTTTCAGCAGATCATAGGAAGTGACAACCACAGTTCCCTTCTCTAAATTCTCTAACTGTTCTTCTCTCTCCGGTGCTGTACCAGTAACAGTTATTACCTGTAACGACGGTGCAAAGAGATGGATCTCATTTTCCCAGTTATAGACAAGAGAAGCCGGACAGACCACCAGAAAGCTGGCATCCGGATTTCTCTGGGCCTCATCAAGGATTAATGCTATGACCTGTATAGTCTTTCCAAGTCCCATATCATCAGCCAGTATTCCGCCGAATCCATATTTGTCCAGAGTCTTAAGCCAGCGGTATCCCGTCTTCTGGTACCCTCTGAGCACAGACTTAAGGGAATCCGGTATCTCAAAATCACTGTCCTCTACGGATTTCATCCCACGTACCACTGCTTTGTACAGCTGGTCCCTGTATAATGTTATGCCGCTTTCTTCTTTAAAAAGACCATCCAGATAAAGAGCTCTGTATTTCGGCAGGCGGAAATTTTTATTCTCCAGCTCACCTGGATTTAATCCCAATCCCTCAACAAGCTTTGCGATGGTAATGAGACCATTATCCTCAAGATTCACGAATTCTCCGCTTTTTAGCCGGTAGTATTTCTTTTTTCTGCTGTATTCAGATAAAAGCCTGGCTAAATCCTGACCGGTTAATTCACCTGCATCCACATCCAGCTCAAGCCAGTTTCCTGTACTTTTCACACCCACAGAAATTTTAGGGGGCGGAAGCACTTTCAGCTTTTTAAATGATTCCGAAAAATAAACCTCTCCTACAGTCATGAATTCTCTGATTCCTTCTGTAAGCAGACGGTATACTGCTTCTTCGTCATCCTTGATCGCCGGATAATCTGATTCATATTCCCTGTATTTAAAATATTTTGTGATCATCTGGCTGATGCGAAATTCTCCCGGCACATCTCTGCAGACGGTTCGGGGCAGTTTTTCATCTTCAACGGGCTGAAAGGAATAGGTGCCATAAGAAAGGGTGGGACGTAAAATCAGTTTACTGGGATCATCACTGTCAAAATCAAACCTGGCTCTTAGTTCCTCCGGCTTAAAAGACTCCAGATCAAGACTGCCCGAATCAATGGTACAGTAAGAAGCGATCCTTTTTAATACCCGTTCATAAAAAAGAGGCATATCGTTATTATTAATAACTGTTTCACACTCCACGCCATAACCGCTCATCATCTGGTCTAAAAAAACGCCAAGGGTCTCACTGCAAGGCTGGTCACAACAAGACAGATTTTTTAAATCTCCTAGGTACAGACGGTTTTCCCCCTTTACAACCAGGAGCTTCTTATCTATGGATATACGGACTCCATCTCTGCCCTCACGGGCCGCCGTCACAGTCAGATCCGGATTACGCCCGGAGATCTTCAGCTGTCTTTTCTCCCCTCTGTGATCCTCAAATTCCAGAGTCGTGCCTTTCATAATTCCAAAAAACCGGTCTCTTGCCGTCTTGCTTAAGTTTAAATAGCGCATGACCGGACGTGCAGAAAAGGAGCTTTTCTGCATCTGCTCATACTGTTCGCAGTATCCATTAATGGATTCCAGCAAAAAGTCCAGAAGTGGACGGCTCTCCTTTACAAAGACAGAGCGGTTATGATAAAAAGCAAGATTTTTGCCATATTCCACATAAGTTCCATGATCCATGGCATCTGCAAACGCCGCTAAATCCTTAACAAGATAAAGGCGGTCTCTGCCAAGCTTTACTTCCAGTTTTACCTCTCTGCGGTTAACCAGGACGGAGACCAGAAGTGAAATCTGTTCTTCCTGGCCCTCACTCATAATTCTGGCAACTTCCCCGTTGGTATACTCGCGGATCATGGCTCTCGCCTGGGCAGATGTGGTAACCGGCTTTCCCTGATTCCCTGATTCCTGTTCTTTATAAGCCTTAAAAAGAGCCTGACAGTGAGGGCACATCCCGCGGTAGGAATTTCCCTGAGCGCAGGAACAAGAGTAGTCAAATACCTGACTACCCTTGATATGAAGACTTGCTTTATATTCTTTTCCCTGATCTTCCACCAATGCCTTAACTCCGGTTTCACCCTTCCAAAATGCATTGGCAGTTATCTGTGATACTTTCATAACCCCTCACATCCGTTCCATTTACATACGTTCCGGTGCTTCAATACCAAGTACTCCGATGCAGCCATTCAGCACATCCTTTGCCAGACCAATCAGACCGATCCATGAGGCCTGCTGTTCTTTATTCTCTTCAGAGATGATCTTTGTATCATGATAGAAGCGATTAAATGAATTGGCTAATTCATAGACATACTGGCATATTTTATGAGGAGCCAGCTCCAGGAAAGAGCTTTCTGCCACTTCATTGTATCTGGACAGCTGGAGCATTAAATCTTTTTCAGAATCTGAAGCAGCGGGAAGAATCTTTTCCTCTCCCTGATACTTATCCTCCAAAGTCTGGTACTTTGCCAGAATGGATTTAATACGTACAATGGTATAGAGGATGTAAGGACCTGTATTTCCTTCAAAGGATACGAACCGGTCCATATCAAAGATATAATCCTTTGCAGCCTGATTGGATAAATCCCCGTATTTTAAAGCTGCCATTCCCACGATTTTTGAAGTTTCTCTGGCTTCTTCCTCCGAAACAGAACGATTCTCCATAATCTTTTCATAGGCAGCCTGGCTGATATCGGAAATCAGAGTTTCCAGACGCAGCACGCCGCCGTCTCTTGTCTTAAATGGTTTTCCGTCTTTGCCATTCATGGTACCAAAGGCAAGATGAGACATCTTTTTATCGGCATGAACAAAGCCTGCTTTTTTCGCAACACGGAACACCTGGGTAAAATGAAGTTCCTGGCGTTTGTCTGTTACATAGATATACCAGTCCGGCTTTATCTCTTTCTCCCTTTCGATAATAGTACCAAGATCAGAGGTGGAGTATAACGCTGCTCCGTCGGACTTTCTGATAATACATGGAGGCAGTTCCTTGGAATCTCCATCCATAGCCACATCAACCACAAGAGCGCCCTGACTTTCATAGGCAAGTCCTTTTTCGGTCAGTTCTTCAATCACCTGGGGAATATAGGTTTCCGCATCACTTTCGCCCTTCCATAAATCAAAGGTGACATTGAGGCTGCCATAATTCTTCTTTAAATCAGCAACGGAAACATGAATAATATGCTGCCAGATGGCACGATAGGGAGCATATCCATTTTGCAGCTTTAAGGTTGCTTCATGGGCTCTCTTACTGAAAGATTCATCCTCTTTGGATTTTAAACTGGCCGCAGGATAAATCTCTTCTAACTCTGTAATGGTAAATGGGGCATCTTTTGGATATTCACCTTCAAATGACTCATCAAAGTAGGGTAGCTCCGGCTTTCTGTCTCTTAATTCTTCTATAATCAGGCCCATCTGAAGACCCCAGTCTCCCAGATGAACATCACCGATGATGTTATGTCCCAGGAAACGGCCCATGCGCTTAATGCTCTCTCCAATAACAGCAGAACGCAGGTGTCCTACATGAAGAGGCTTCGCCACATTGGCACCGCCGTAATCTACTACGATGGTCATAGGCTCATCTGTTTTTTCACAGCCGCACTGGTCTTCTCCAGCCATCTTGTTCATATATTCTGCCAGATAACCGGCATTGATCTTTAAGTTAATAAAACCAGGCATCACCGCTTCCACCGTTTCAAAAGCGTGACTTGCTAAAAGTTTTGACACCACTTCCGATGCGATATCAAACGGTTTCTTTTTATAAGCTTTGGCTGCCGCCATGGCTCCGTTGCACTGGTACTCGCAAAGATCCGGACGGTTGGATAAAGTCACCTTTGCATAAATTTCATCGTATCCGCAATCTGCAAAAGCTGTCTTCATCTCTGCCGTAATTAAATCAAGAATCTTCTTCATCGGTTTTATGATCTCCTTTTTTCTATTCCAGAAATTTCTAAGCTAAATAACAATTATATTACAAGTACAAAAAAAAATCAAACCATTTAAGACAGAAAGAAAAAAAGACCGGATATCCCGGCCCTTTTAATCTGATTAAACTCTGGACAGGTATTCACCTGTACGTGTATCAATCTTAATCTTATCACCCTGTTCAACAAATAAAGGTACGTAAACCACTGCACCGGTTTCTACGGTAGCTGGCTTGGTTGCTCCCTGAGCAGTATCACCCTTAAATCCTGGCTCTGTATCAGTAATAACCAGTTCCACAAATAACGGAGGCTCTATAGAGTATACCTTACCATTGTAAGAGCATACCTTTACTGTATCATTCTCTTTCACAAACTTTAATGCATCTCCAACGACATCATCGCTTAATGCAACCTGTTCATAGCTGCTGGTATCCATAAAGTTATGAAGATCTCCATCGGCATACAGATACTGCATGTCTACTCTGTCGATTCTTGCCTGGGGAAACTTCTCTGTCGGGCGGAATGTGCGCTCTACAACGCCGCCGTTTACCACATCTTTAATCTTTGTTCTTACGAAAGCAGCACCTTTACCAGGTTTCACGTGCTGAAACTCCATAATCTGATATACAGTACCATCGATCTCCAATGTGATACCGTTTCTAAAATCACCCGCTGATATCATAAATGATATTCCTCCTTGAATTCTCTTCTTAACCTTTTATATTCTATACTAAAATAAATTCATTTTCAACCGTTTTTTTGCAAATATCTCCTTTTTTCTTAGCAATATAGTCAATTGCAACTAAAAAAGAGGTCTGCATGTCCCATAGAACAATTTTCTCATCAGGTATTATAACCGGAAAAGATTAAATCTACCCGTAGTTCCAGTCAGCAGCCTTTTATATGTTTCTTTTTTTATCTTTACGGTAAAAATGCAAAACAACGAACTCCAACAGCCTCTTAAGTCTGATCTGAATCTCTTCTTTTGGATGAATCCGGCTGACCAGAATGCTGTAGATCCCAGCCCTCTTTGCGCCAAATACATCGGTAAAAAGCTGGTCTCCTACAAATATTGTATTGGAAGAATTGGTACCCATAAGCTTCATGGCCCGCTGATACCCTTCCACTCCAGGCTTTCTTCCTTTAAAAATAAAATTAAGACTGCCTGCATCCTTAGCGAAAGCGGACACTCTCGGTTCTTTGTTGTTGGATAAAAGACAGGTTTCCATTCCCAGCTCATGAAGCCTTAAAAACATCTTCTTTGCCCGGTT
The DNA here is from genome assembly GCA_009712635.1 of Hungatella sp. Classification (GTDB taxonomy): domain Bacteria; phylum Bacillota; class Clostridia; order Lachnospirales; family Lachnospiraceae; genus Lacrimispora. The sequence goes on from WASS01000020.1 coordinate 671,905, forward strand.
GTCCGCCGGTGCCCCATGGGGAACAAGGGTATTGTCAATATCAAAAATAATACCCCTGATTCCTTTTTTATAAAAATCCTCAAAGGGTATTTCATACGTGGAATTTACGTCTTCATCTGGATAAAATTTCTGAAACATGGCTCTCCTATTTCTTTAATAATTTTCCTATTTCTTCCATAAAGGTATTCACATCTTTAAACTCTCTGTAAACAGAGGCAAACCTTACATATGCCACTTCATCCACTTCCTGAAGCTTTTTCATAACCAGCTCTCCAATGACGGTGCTTTCTACTTCTTTTTCTTCCCTGTTAAATACCTGGGTTTCAATCTCATCTACCATGGCAGCGATCTGCTGGGAAGAAACCGGTCTTTTGTGGCAGGAGTGAAGAATTCCTGATTCTATCTTGGATCGGTCATAAACCTCTCTGGAATTATCTTTTTTAATAACCATAAGCGGCATGGTTTCCAGCTTTTCATAAGTGGTAAACCTCTTACCGCACTTTTCACATTGTCTGCGGCGTCTGATCGAACTGTTGTCGTCTGCCGGTCTGGAATCAATGACCTTTGTATCTGCCTCGTTGCAAAATGGACATTTCACGCCTCGGATCCTCCTGTCTTTCGGACTGTAACTTTTATTATGTATATCATAACTTACAATCCTTAGATTCGCAAGCCCATCTTCCATTAAATACCGCATTTTTCCGTTGCTTTTTCCAAATCCACGTTAACCAGTATGATATCAGGGCCTACCTGTCTGATATCACAAAATGGAATTACATATTCTCTTTCCCGTACCAGAAAGCCGCAAAAGCATCCGGGACCTGGCACAATGATAGCCAGCAGACAGCCGGTTTCCATATCAAAATCCACATCTCCAACAAAACCAAGACGTCTGCAGTCGCAGATATTAATCACTTCTTTTTGCTTCAGATCGCAAATGCGCATAAGACACACCTCCTATAGTGTATTCTATGCGCATGCAAATCCTGTGACACGGTTTCAAATTAAAATTCCTGTTTCTTAAGGGATTCATAAGAAGAATCGCAAAGATACACTTTAGGATTGGGAATCAGCTTCGGTTTCAGTTCATTATAGTATTCAGTTAATGTTGCGGTCATATACGGCATAATCCAAAGATATGCGATTCCAAAAGAACAATATCCAAGTAAAACCAGTCCCATAAAGCTCAAATTAATATAGAAAAGACTGCCCTTGTGCCCTTTCATCATCTCTACACTCTCTTTAAAACATCTGAAAATCCCTTTATCCGGCGCTTCCACAAATATAAACGCAGCCTGGGCCAGATACAAAGATGTGATCGTAACTCCGATTAAAAGCAACAGATAGGTAACGATCAGGAGAACGATCATAACTGGAATATAATTTGTAATTTCTGCCACCACCATTACCACATAATAAGGAATGGACCAAACCATTGAAATCAGAAACATGATCAGATTCAGACCAATAAATTTATGGGGCTTGTTTTTAAAACCATAAAGCAGATCTGATATATGTACCGGCTTATTCTCACTTATATTTAAATAGATCTTTAAGTTTCCAGGTGTAAACAGGGACACGAGAACAACCAAAAATATCATGGATACCACCACAATTGCTATGATGATGATATATTCCGCCATACTGCCGCTTAATCCGTATATACTGCCAGATCCCAGAATTCCGGCGATCAGGCCTGCAAAAAACATGATTACTAAAACAATTGTTATAATAGCGTTCATAATTAACTGAACACCAACGCAGAGCCCGTAATTGCCCTGTAGTTTCTGTTTTGCACGTTTTTTCAATTCTTTTGATGAAATTTTCACTAAAATCCACCTCCTGCAGCAAGTTCCTTCATCAGCCCCGATGCTACAAACAGAATAAACACAATTGCAGTAAACACCAGACCAATGATAGAAGTAATCAGTCCTGCCAATGCATTTCCTTCAAAGCGATCCTGGGTCTTGGAAAGCAGGGCGAATACAATTCCCAGACTTCCAAAGATAAGGCCTCCGAAGCAACAGCAGGAAGTGACGATTCCGATAATTCCCATTATCAGCGAGGCAAGTGCCATATTATTCTGTTTAGTCTTCAGAGGCTGTTGGTATGTAGAAATATCATCCAAATTCATTTGATTATCCTGATCCATGAATTATCATCTCCTTTTAATCATAATAAAGGCATTATACATTATTTTCCATTGTATGTAAAATGAAGTTTTTCTTTCAATTTGCACAAAAAATGCAGCAGGGCTTTTCATTCCTGCTGCACGATGGTTTTTATCCCTATTCACTTATTAGAAAGAAGGAACGACCGCTCCGTTGTAAGTATCTTCAATGAACTTTTTCACGGTATCGCTGGTTAACGCTTCAACCAGGGCTTTTGTCTTCTCGTTTGTTTCATCTCCCTTACGGACTGCAACGATGTTGCTGTAACGGGTTGCTGCTGCTGAGGAAGCATCTTCTACTGCAAGTGCATCAGAAACTTTTAATCCGGCATCAATTGCATAGTTTCCGTTAATAACGGCAATGTCCACATCACCAAGAGAGCGGGGAAGCTGGGCAGCCTCTACCTCAACGATTTTAAAGTTCTTGTCATTCTTTACAATGTCATTCTTGGTTGCTTCCAGACCCACACCATCTTTTAACTGGATAAGACCTTTGTCAGCCAGAAGATTTAATGCTCTTGCTTCATTGGATACATCATTTGGTACAGCGATCTGTGCTCCTTCTGCAAGACTGTCCAGAGATTTGCTCTTTCCTGCATAGATTCCGTATGGCTCATAATGAATGGAGCCAGCGCTGACTAAATCGGTTCCTTTTTCCTGATTAAACTGATCTAAATATGGCTGATGCTGGAAGTAGTTGGCATCTAAGTCGCCGGAGTCAAGTGCAACGTTTGGCTGAACGTAATCAGTATACTCTTTTACAACCAGCTCATATCCTTTTTCCTTTAAAATATCTTTTGCAGCATTTAAAATCTCTGCATGAGGAGCAGGTGTTGCTCCTACCACAATTTTCTCCAGTTTGCCGGAAGCCTCTGTCTTGCTCTCTGCTTCTGCCTTTGTCTCAGCAGCCGTTGTTTCCGTTTTGGACTCTGCTGCAGCCGTGGTAGCCGGTGCTTCTTTGCTTCCTGCGCAGCCGGTCAATGCTCCTGCCAAAAGCAGGGTTGCGGTTAAAGCATAAAAAGATTTTTTCATAATGTTTTCCTCCTGAAAATTTATTTAATAACGCCAGTGGCAGTTACTATTTAATTCGCTTGTCACTCATTCTGGAAAGCTTCATGCCTGCTTCCTGAATTATCTGGACAATGATAACAAGAATGGCAACTGTAATAAACATCATCACAGTCTGATACCGGTAATAACCATATTTGATGGCGATATCTCCCAGACCGCCTCCTCCTACAAAACCAGACATTGCAGAGTAAGCAAGGATGGTGGTAACGGATAAAGCTGCTCCCACTAAAAGGGAAGGCTTTGCTTCCGGCAGAAGCACTTTTAAAATAATCTGCATAGCGGAAGCTCCCATGGATTTGGCCGCTTCGATCACTCCAGCATCCACTTCTTTAAAGGAAGATTCCACTACTCTGGCAACATACGGTGCCGATGCGATAACCAGAGGAGGGATGACAGCTTTTGCTCCCAATGTCGTGCCAGCAATAATCTTGGTAATGGGCATTACCATAATCAGCAGAATGATAAAAGGTACGGACCGAAGCAGATTGATGATCAGTCCCAGAATTCTCTGAAGCCAGGGAATCGGGTAGATTCCGTCTTTATCCATAACTATCAGAATGATTCCTAAGGGTATTCCGATTAAATAAGCGAAAAAGGATGATGTGAAAGTCATGAAGAGGGTTTCCCAGACACCTAATTTTAACATCGCTATAGTTGCAGCATCAAAGGTCATAATCCTTCACCTCCTCAAAATTAATGTTTGCTGTTTTCAAATAATTTAAGATACGGTTCTGGTCAATCTCTTCTTCCGGAAGCTGAATCACCATCTGACCCATAGCGGTTCCTCCGATATCACGGGTTTCTGCATGCATAATATTTACCGGTACTTTACAGGCAAGTATCATATTGGATAAAACTGGTTCAAAGGAAGAACGTCCGTCAAAGGATATGCGGATTCTTCTGTTGCTGCCAAACCGTATTGCCTGTTCTGCCGCGTCTCCCAGAATCAGCTGTCTTCCGATCTTGGACTTTGGTCCGGAAAAGATGTCAGCGACGCAGCCCACTTCCGCAATGTGACTCTGATCGATGATTGCAACTCTGTCGCAGATCGCTTCAATAACCGACATCTCATGGGTGATCACCACCACTGTAACACCCATGTTTTTATTGATTTCTTTTAAAAGACCCAGTATGGATTTCGTTGTGTTGGGATCCAGGGCACTGGTGGCTTCGTCGCAAAGTAGAATCTTGGGATTTGTGGCAAGGGCTCTTGCAATGGCCACTCTTTGCTTCTGACCTCCGGAAAGCTGGGAAGGATACGCTTTTGCCCGTTCCTTTAAACCAACCAGTTCTAAAAGCTCCATGGATCTTTTTACTGCTTCCTTTTTTGGCACATTGGCTATTTCAAGAGGGAAGCATACATTCTGCAGTACATTCCTTTGTGCAAGTAAATTAAACTGCTGAAAAATCATGCCCATGGATTGCCTTGCCCGTCTCTGCTTTCTGGGGCTCATGGCTGCCAGACTCTGATTTTCAAATAACACATCACCGGATGTGGGGACCTCTAAATAGTTGATACAACGGACAAGGGTACTTTTGCCAGCACCGCTTAAACCAATAATTCCAAATATCTCTCCTCGTTCAATAGAGAGATTGATATCGTCCAATGCTTTAATGGGACCGTTTGAGGTAAAAAATTCTTTTCCCAGCCCAACCAGCTGTATAATAGGTTCTTCTGACTGCATGTGTCATTTCCTTTCTTTTTATGTACAAAAAGGCCGCAAGCCCTGCACAGACCTGCGACCTGAAAATTCCGCATATGCGGTTTCCAGAGAACTCCTATCACAATCTATACAAATGAATTCCTTTATCGGTTTTTTACGCATTCAGAGAAACAACACATCATCATACACATGCCGTTCATCTGATCCATATTCATCTGCATAGCTGTTAACCGTCTCATGGCAGCCGCTCCTTTCCCTAATCCCTACAGAGATAGTAGGTATATCTTTATGAGGCGTATTTTACGCTCTATTATCTCATTTGTCAATAGTTTTTTTGATATACGGAAATATTATTTATGAACAGAGATCTACAATTACCTGTGCAAAGATCTTTGCGCTCACCAGTAGTTCGTCTATGACAGCAAACTCATCGGCTCCATGCATACGGTTATCCGTTCCAGGCAAAGAGGCTCCAAAGGCGACACCGTTATTCAACTCATGAACGTAGGTTCCACCTCCCATGGAAATGCACTCTCCCTTTAAACCAGTATAGGATTCATAGGCATTTAAGAGGGTCTTAACGAAATCTGAATTACCGTCAACGTGGTGAGGCGGGCGCATGGAATCATTATGCAGGGTAAATCCCTTTTCTTCCATATTCTTTCTTACTACATCAAGGACATTTTCCTTTGTTGCACAGATAGGACAGCGGCTGTCAAAGGTTCCGGAAAGGCCGGACTGTGTCACTTCCAAAAGGCTGAATGCCAGAGTTAATCCACCTGAAAGTTCATCACTCATGGCGATGCCAAGGGCTTTCCCTTCTGTATCACCGTGAGGAATCAGCTCAAGAAGACGTTCAATCATGGTGATCTGAGGACATTTTGCAAATGGAAGCTTTGTTAAATAAACCAAAAGACCGGTTAATGCATTATTGCCCTCTTTTGGTGTGGAGGCATGGGCACTTTCTCCCACAGCAGTAATATGAGTCAGGTCGCCTTCGAACGCCAATTCAAAACGAACTCCAGTCTCCTGCTCACAATCTGCGGCGATACTGGTTAATACCTCTTTGTCAAAGCCTGCAACAGAAGCATTGGCCTTACCCGGCACGACATTTACCTTAACGCCTGCTTTGATGCTTACAAGCTTTGGAAGTGCAGCTGACGGCTCCCAGTCAGCTGTAAAATGACCGTTTAATCCGCCTTTTTCCGTGTTGACAACCGGGAATGCTCCGTCTGGAGAAAAGGTCATAGGCGCTTCCTTTTCGATGGAATAATAATGGGCAATATCGGAACTGCCGCATTCTTCATCGGTTCCAAGGATCAGGCGTACATTCTTCTTTAACGGAATATTTAATTCCTTCACTGCACGCATGGCATAAAGAGCTGCCATTGCAGGTCCTTTATCATCGGAGGTTCCTCTTCCGAATAATTTGTCCCCTTTTACAACTGGTTCAAAAGGTTCTGTCTCTTTCCAGCCTTCTCCTGCCGGCACCACATCCAGATGGGCCAGAATATCGAGCTGGTGTTCCTTATCATTTAAATCGGCTGTTCCCACATAGTTATCATAATTGGTGATGGTAAAACCATAAGAGTCCGCGATATCAAGCGCTTCCTCCAGCGCCTGAAATGCTCCGGGACCATAAGGCATCCCTTCTTTGTAAGGCATCTTCTCACTGTTGATTCTGCAAAGCCTGCAGATATCTTCAATCATTTCCTCCTTATGAGAATCAATGTACTGGCCAATCTCTTTCTTATACATAAATCCGCACCCCTTTCTGCTTTACTGTCTTTTTATTTCATCATGGCAGCCAGTGTCTCATTCACTACCTTGCCATCTGCTTTTCCCTTAACTTTAGGCATCAGAACTTTCATGATCTTTCCTTTGTCCGCAGCAGTGGGTGTTTCAATTCCAAGCTCAGCAAGCACACCGCTTATGATCTCCTTAATCTGATCCACACCCATATCCTCTGGAGCGAACTCTTTGTATACTGCTATTCTGAAAGTAGCCTCTTCTTTTATGTCAGTACGGTCTGCCGGAGCCTGCTCAAATGTCTCCTGAGTCTGTCTCAGTTCCTTCTTCACAACTGCATCTGCTTCTTCATCCGTAATTGGCGTATGGTCTTTCTTATCAATCTCAAAATTCTTAAGAGCGGAAAGAAGCATGGATAACGCATCTTTTCTCTGCTTATCCTTTGCCTTCATCGCTTCTACCATCGCCTGTCTTACTTCATCAATTCTACTCATTGTCTGCTGCCTCCTTGTTTTTATACATGACCAGATTCTGCAATTGTTAATTAGTTGTGTCCGAATTCTGAAAGTTTGAGATCCGGATTACGGTCCAGAACCATTCCGACACTCCAGCTGTTTACAAATAGCAGAAGCGGGTTATCTTTTAAGTCCTTAATACGTTTCATGTCGGAAGTTCCCTGAATTTTTGCCACATCAATCTCCGCACTGTTTACGATCCAGCGGATATGCTCATATGGCAGCTTTTCAAGCTTCACTTCCACGTTGTATTCATTCTCCAGACGATAGGTAAGAACTTCAAACTGCAGTTCTCCCACCACGCCTACAATGATCTCTTCCATTCCGGTATTAAATTCCTGGAAAATCTGGATCGCACCTTCCTGGGCGATCTGATTCACACCTTTAATAAACTGCTTGCGCTTCATGGTATCGATCTGACGCACTCTGGCAAAATGCTCCGGTGCAAACGTAGGGATTCCTTCGAATTCAAATTTTTCATTGGATTTACAGAGGGTATCTCCGATGGAGAAAATACCTGGATCAAATACACCGATGATGTCTCCGCCATATGCCTCTTCTATAATCTTTCTATCCTGGGCCATCATTTGCTGTGGCTGGGATAAGCGCAGTTTTTTTCCGCCCTGAACATGATTTACTTCCATTCCTGCATCAAACTTACCGGAAACAATTCTCATGAAAGCAATCCTGTCCCTGTGTGCCTTATTCATATTTGCCTGGATCTTAAAGACAAACGCAGAAAAATCCTCATCAAAAGGATCAACCACACCTGTGGTGGTCAGTCTCGGAAGAGGTGAGGTGGTCATCTGAAGAAAATGCTGTAAAAATGTTTCAACACCGAAGTTGGTCAGCGCAGAGCCGAAAAATACAGGAGATAAATCTCCTCTGCCAACCCGATCCATGTCCAGTTCATCGCTGGCACCGTCAAGAAGTTCTATCTCGTCCATCAGCTGTCTGTGGAAGGATTCTCCAATTAAGTCATCCACGTGACTGTCTCCTAACTGAACTTCAGTGGCTTCTACTTCTTTTTGTCCATTCATGGCTGCCTTAAAGGTGGTAATTGTACCCTTAAACCTGTCATAAACACCTTTAAACTCTCTGCCGCAGCCAATAGGCCAGTTCACCGGACAGGTTCTGATACCAAGAACGGATTCAATCTCATCCATCAGCTCAAAGGGATCTCTTGCCTCCCGGTCCATCTTATTTATAAAGGTAAAAATCGGTATATGCCTCATCACACAGACTTTAAAAAGCTTAATCGTCTGTGCTTCCACGCCCTTGGAACCATCAATAACCATGACTGCAGAATCTGCCGCCATCAAAGTACGATACGTATCCTCAGAGAAATCCTGGTGTCCGGGGGTGTCCAAAATGTTAATACAAAATCCGTCGTAATTAAACTGTAACACGGAGGAGGTTACGGAAATACCTCTTTCCTTTTCGATCTCCATCCAGTCGGAAACCGCATGTCTTGATGATTTTCTTCCTTTTACAGAGCCTGCTAAATTAATGGCTCCTCCATATAGAAGAAACTTCTCTGTCAGTGTGGTTTTTCCCGCATCTGGATGGGAAATGATGGCAAATGTTCTTCTCTTCTTTATTTCTTCTGCAATATTCACAAAAATAATTCCTCCAATTATACGTCTGGGTCTCGTCTATTGTAGTATGATTCCAACCATAAGTCAAGATTCTCATCGGCAGTTGGAATACGGAATTTTTCCTGTTGTGCCTAAAAAATCTCAGATAAGAGGCGGTGTGCTACTTCTTCTTTTGTCATCTTTTGGAGAGCAATCTCTCTGTCCTTTGTAATGATGGTAACTACGTTGGTGTCAGTTCCGAATCCGGCCCCTTCCACCTTTAGATTGTTGGCTACGATCATATCAATTTTTTTCCGGTTTAATTTTTCCCTGGAATTTTCCAGCATATTCTCTGTTTCCATGGAAAATCCGCAGAGAAACTGGCCTTTCGTTTTGTGTTCTCCAAGCCATTTTAAAATATCTTCCGTCCGTTCCAGCGAAAGAGTTAAATCTCCGTCTTTTTTCTTGGTCTTCTCTGTATTTACCTCTTTGGGGCGATAATCCGCAACCGCTGCAGCCTTGATCACCGCATCCTGCTCCCTGGCTTCTTTTGTCACAGCTTCAAACATATCTGCAGCGCTTTCCACCTCTATGACTTTTACAAAAGAAGGCTTTTTAATCTCCGTTTTTCCAGTCACCAGTGTGACGCTGGCTCCTCTTAAAGCTGCAGCTTTGGCGATTGCATATCCCATCTTACCAGTAGAAAAATTAGTGAGATACCGCACCGGATCCAGTGCTTCTCTTGTTGGTCCTGCAGTAACAAGAATCCGCTTTCCTTCCAGATCCTTTTCATAGGCTGCTTCTCTTTCAATGTATTCAAAAAGAGTCTCCGGTTCCGGCATCTTGCCTGCTCCAACATCTCCGCAGGCAAGATAACCCACTGCCGGAGTAATCACTTCCATGCCATAGGACTGGCAGATTCTTATATTATCCTGTACTATGGGATTTTCATACATGTTTGTATTCATGGCAGGAGCTATGATCTTCTTACACTTACATGCTAAAACCGTTGTGGTAAGCATGTCATCTGCCATACCATGGGCAAGCTTTGCAATTACGTTGGCACTGGCCGGAGCAATCATCACCACATCCGCTAACTTGGCAATGGAAACATGTTCAACCTGAAACTGAAAATTGCGGTCAAAGGTATCCACCAGGCATTTATTGCCGGTCAGTGATTCAAACGTAATTGGATTTATAAAATTAGTAGCATTCTCCGTCATGATTACATGGACGTTACAGCCTTGTTTCACCAGCATGCTGGCAAGCCCCGCCGTTTTATAAGCTGCGATACTTCCTGTAACACCCAGAATTATATTTTTTCCTTTCAGCATAATCGCCTCCCGTTGTTTTTCCTTTAAAAATATGATACTCTACAGTATAACACAAGAAAAAAAAGTTGGAAAGGAGTTCTCTCCATGATTTTAGCCATCGATATTGGAAACAGTAACATTGTCATAGGAGGCATAGACAGCAGCAAAACTTATTTTGTGGAGCGAGTCAACACCAACCACAGAAAGACAGAGCTGGAATATGCCGTGAATATAAAGGATATTATGGATCTCAACGGTTTTTCAATTTCTTTCATCGAAGGATCCATTGTCTCTTCCGTGGTTCCTCCTCTCACAGAGGTCATTCTTTCTGCAGTCAGAAAACTGACAGGCAGCACACCTCTTCTCGTAGGATCAGGAATGAAGACCGGTTTAAATATTAAAATGGATAATCCCAAGTCGGTAGGAAGTGACTTAATTGTAGATGCAGTTGCTGCGTTAAAGGATTTTACACCTCCCATTATCGTCATTGATATGGGAACTGCCACTACCGTATCTGTCATCGATCAACATGGGAATTTTACCGGAGGGATCATATTCCCAGGACTTCGGGTTTCTCTTGATTCCTTAAGCAGCCGGGCCGCCCAGCTTCCTTATATCGGTTTGGATAAGCCCGGAAAAATCATTGGAAAAAACACAATCGACAGCATGAAAAACGGCATTCTGTACGGCAACGCAGCCATGATTGATGGTATCATAGACCGGATGCAGGAAGAAATCCATATGGAAGCCAGTCTTGTGGCGACTGGCGGACTGGCTTCTTCTGTTGTCTCCCTCTGCCGCCACAAAATCCACTATGACGATGCTCTTTTGTTAAAAGGTCTGCAGATTTTATACGAAAAAAACAGGTAAAACAGATCCGCCCAAAAACTGGAAATAAATTTTAATTCGGCAATCGTATAAAAGCCCTCGAATAAGTACATCATTTCTATGTAAGAGATTAAAATGATGCGGAGGGAAAGATATGTCTGGATACAAAGTAGAGATTTGCGGCGTCAATACTTCCAAACTGCCTCTTCTGAGCAACGAAGAGAAGGAAGTTCTTTTCAAGCGGATACTTAACGGAGATAAAAAAGCCAGAGAAGATTACATCAGGGGAAACTTAAGACTGGTTCTCAGTGTAATACAGCGTTTTTCCGGCAGCAGTGAAAATGTGGACGATTTGTTTCAAATCGGCTGCATCGGTCTGATCAAGGCCATTGATAATTTTGATATCACTCAGAATGTAAGGTTTTCCACATATGCAGTGCCTATGATTCTGGGTGAGGTACGGCGTTATCTTCGGGATAATAACTCCATCCGTGTCAGCCGTTCCCTGCGTGATACTGCTTATAAAGCAATCTACGCCAAAGAAAACCTGATGAAAAAGAACTTAAAAGAACCCACACTTATGGAAATTGCAGATGAAATCGGGGTCAGCAAGGAAGATATCACCTATGCGCTTGATGCAATTCAGAGTCCGGTAAGTTTATATGAACCGGTTTACTCGGATGGGGGAGATCCTCTGTTTGTCATGGATCAGATCAGTGATAAGAAAAACCTGGAAGAAAACTGGGTGGAGGATATCTCTTTAAACGAGGCCATGAGAAGACTTCCGGAGCGGGAACGGCATATTATTGATATGCGTTTCTTTGAAGGCAAGACCCAGACGGAAGTTGCGGAAGAGATCCATATCAGTCAGGCTCAGGTCAGCCGGCTGGAAAAAAATGCTCTTAAAACTATGAAGAATTATCTTTCATAAAGCTTTATGTGTGACTCACATGGCATAAGCCCACCTTTTTTAAAGGCAGGCTTAGCTTACATAGTTAAAATTTCACTGTAGATTTCGGTATGGTAAATTCCACAGAACCCATATATCCGGGAGCTACTTCATACTCGTCAAATACAATAACCAGTTCTCCGTTTTTATTAAAATAAAAATTCTCTTCTCCTGTAATCCGGTCAAATCCATCTCCGTCTTTTTCCTTAACAAAGTAGGTCAGTGAATCATCCTTTGACATCTGGTCTTTCATTTGTGTTTTAATACTATCCGTTATTGCCTCCTGATATCCCGGCTTATCAGCCAGCAGATCCTTAAGAGTGACTTCTTTTCCTGTTTTTTTATCAATGTTAAATATTTTAACAGACTCTGCACCGCTTGCCATAACAACGGTAGTATTGATCCGAAGGGATAAATACGTTTCATTATCCGCTATTACTTCATAGGAAGAGGTAACGGAGTAATGCCCGTCTCCTGCCAGATCAGCCGTCACCTGCTTTTCATATTCTTTAATCAGCTGGTTTGCATAATCTTCTATGGAACGGTTAACCTGACCGCTGTCATTGTTTCCGATGGATACCTTTGGAATATCTATTTTTGCATCGTAATTACCTTTTTCATCTTCAAAGGTCCGGAATGTCACAACTTTTGCGATTGCACCCAAAACAGGGATATCTTCCATGGCGCTTGCTGTCACAGAGCTTAAATTAGCCATAACTCCAACGGTAAGTAATACTGCTGCAGCTGCAGCCCCTGTTCTCTTCAATGATTTCATAATGATTCTCCTTCTCTTTTCTTCTTTTGCCTTTTTCATTCCCTGTTTCATGCGGTCGTATGCCGCTGCTGGTACTGGTATACTAAAATATTCTTCTTTTAATTCATTCAGTCTGTCTTTGTCTTCCAAATTTTCAGCCCCTTTCTTAATCAGACGTGTTCTGTTTCCAGTGTAACCCGGATCTTTTTCAGTGCACGGTACAGCCTGGTTTTTACCGTATTGACATTCATATTCAGTGCATCTGCGATCTCTTCCAGTTTCAAGTCTTCAAAAAACTTTAATATGACAATGATTCGTTCCTCTTCATTTAGAAATGCAATCATCTCTTTGGGATCATCACCCTGATACTGATCCTCATGAGGAATTTCCAGATCATAAATACTTACCGTTTCATTGTTCCGCTTTCTTAATAAATCGATGGAAGTATTGATTACAATCCTGTAAATCCAGGTGGAAAGGAGGCTTTGGTCTTTTAACTTTTTTATATCTTTCAGCACTTTATAAGCGCTTTCCTGGACAATGTCCAAAGCATCGGATTCATTTTTTGCATAGCTGTATGCCAGCCTGTAATATTTCTCATAATTGTTAAGAAGCAGACTCTCTGCCTGTTCTTCAATCTTTTGTTTCATCTCTTCCTCCTTTTTCGTCTTCTGTTTATTAGACGAATGATAAGCAGTAAAAGTTTCAGGTACATAAAAAAAAGAAAGACCCTTTTGAGTCTTTCCTTATTTTAACCACATTTATTCAAATCGCACAATTTCTTTTTTCAGCCGCTTCATGATTTTTTTCTCAAGTCTTGATATGTAAGATTGGGAAATTCCAAGTAAATCCGCCACTTCCTTCTGGGTCATCTCTTCCCCGTCCTCATCGGAAAGACCAAACCGCAGTTCCACAATTTTGCGCTCTCTTGGGCTTAAACGGCTGATTGCTGAGTTAAGAAGGTTTCTTTCCACCTCTGTTTCTAAGTCTTTATATATTACATCCTCATCTGTGCCAAGAATATCGGACAAAAGGAGCTCATTTCCATCCCAATCCACATTCAAAGGCTCATCAATGGAAACTTCCATTTTTGTCTTGTTATTTCTTCTCAAATACATGAGTATTTCGTTTTCTATGCAACGGGAAGCATAAGTAGCCAGCTTTATATTTTTAGTCGGGTTAAAGGTATTAATTGCTTTAATCAATCCGATGGTACCAATGGAAATTAAATCTTCCACACCAACACTTGTATTATCAAATTTTTTAGCTATATATACCACCAGGCGGAGATTGTGTTCAATCAATTCTGATTTCGCTTTCTGATCGTCGTCTCCTCCAAGAAGTGCAATAATCTGGGCTTCTCTCTCATTATCCAGGGGCGCTGGCAGGATATCCGCACCTCCAATGTAATGGATTTCCCCCTGAGACGGCATCATCAATGTTCTAAATGTAGGAATTGCTTTAAACTGAAAACGATTTGGTACAGACACTTTTATAATCATATCGACACTCTCTCCTTTACATCAAACAATCACTCATCGTGCAGCAGCATCTGATATTCTCCGCTTGAGGACAGGGCCTTTTTGCAGACAGCAATCAGAGGCTTTTCAATTATTCTCACATCATCTCCCTGACGTACCTCCATCTCGTCTAAAAAAATACCGGGCATGACTCCGTTTGATTTTCCAACGCTTCCAAATGGAATATAGACCACTTCTGAAACGCTTTCACAGAGTTCCCGGACGGCTTCGTAGGTCACAACATGGGCTGGGCGTCGGCTTACCGGCTCATAAAGGCGGTTTCCGGTATCAAGAAGAGCAGTCACCTTCTTTTCCTTTCCTCTGTAATGCATGGTGACTTCATAAAAATTACTCTTTGCTTTCCACAGTCCCGGCAGCCATCGAAGCATGACCCGGATTCCAAAATAGGACCCGGCTCCCAAAAAAATCAACTGGTAAAAAGGTATGGCCTTGCCTGTATTTCCTCTAAGAATCTGTTCTATATAATAGCCAGCCTTCGTATGCTGATATAGGAACTCCATAATTCCTCCTACAGCCACAGCAGCCAGATAAAGGGCTATTAATCCTTTTCCGATATCTTTGGGTCTCTTTAAGTCGAAAGCCGTCATTACCATCAGGGTACTGACTCCCAGATAAGTAACTGCCATCTCAAGCAAAACAGGCAAATATGGAAAAGCAGCGGCAAACACGGCCCACGCTGCTCCTAAAACTGCCCCCAGAATCAGCCTCCATCGGATCAGACGGTACTTCATTGCACGTCTTACGATAGACAATACCAGAAAATCCATGGTAAAATTAATAAAGAACAATACATCTATGTACAGGTTAAGTTCCGTTGCTGCGTTCACCTCCCGCCCTGTAGGAACATTATAGCCAGTTATCCATTCAGAATTTGTCAAAACCACGGAAAAAATTCCACTTTTTCATCGTCTTTTTCCAACCTGCTATGTCACTTACCGACAGTATTTTACAGTCCCAATCTGATATTTTTGTCTTACCCTCACTTATTCGGAAATTAGCGGCAGGGCTGAGAATGATTCTAAACCAATCCCGGACAGCAAAAAAACAGCCGGACACGAGTAAGTTCCGTGTTCGACTGTTTTTTCATACAATATTAAATTGTCGATTTTTTAAAACTTTAAGAGAGCTGGGAAAGACGTTCCTTCACCTGTTCCATCATCTGAGCATATTTCTCAAGTTTTGCTTTTTCTTCTTCGATTTTGGACTCAGGCGCCTTGCTTACAAATTTTTCATTGCTTAACATGGTACGCACACGGGTCAGTTCCTTTTCCAGACGTTCTTCTTCCTTTTTCAGACGGTCAATTTCTTTCTCAATATCGACCAGTTCTGCAAATGGCATATAGATGACAGCCTGATGAATCACTGCTGAAACCGCATCCTCGCCAATTCCTGTCTTATCCTTTTGAATGAACACCTCTCCTGCATAACCAAGGGTTGCAAAGAATACTTTGCTGTGTTCAAAGATATCAAGTATTTCCTGGTTCTCAGAAACCACATACACCTTTGCTTTTTTGCTGGGAGGAACATTCATGGAGGTTCTGACATTTCTGATTCCTCTTACTGCCTCCTTAATGGTTTCTACCGCCAGTTCTTCCGCTTCAAATGCATATTCTTCCCTGTATTCCGGCCAGTTTGAGATCATGATTGACTCTTCTTCCTCCTGAAGATTACAGAAAATCTCCTCCGTCAGGAACGGCATGTAGGGGTGAAGAAGTTTCAGGGAATTAATTAAAACAGTTTTTAAGGTCCATACGGCAGCATTCTTTGTGGTGTCTTCTTCATTCCACAGCCTTGGTTTCACCATCTCGATATACCAGTCACAGAATTCTTCCCAGATAAAATCATAAACTTTGGAAAGAGCAATTCCAAGCTCATATTTATCCAGATTTTCTGTCACATCTCTGGCAAGAGTATTGGCTTTTGACAGGATCCATTTATCCGCCATGGTAAGCTCAGAAAGTTCTGCCTTTGCATCAGGAGCCTTTTCAATATTCATCATAATAAAACGGGAAGCATTCCAGACTTTATTGGCAAAGTTTCTGCTTGCCTCTACCCGCTCCCAATAAAAACGCATATCATTTCCAGGGGCATTTCCGGTAATCAGTGTCATTCTAAGAGCATCTGCGCCGTATTTATCGATAACCTCCAGAGGATCAATCCCATTTCCCAGAGATTTACTCATTTTTCTACCCTCTGAATCTCTTACCAGACCATGAATCAGCACGGTGTGGAACGGAAGCTCCCCTGTCTGTTCAATTCCGGAGAATACCATACGGATTACCCAGAAGAAAATAATATCATAGCCGGTTACAAGAACGCTGGTGGGATAAAAATATTTTAAATCCTCTGTATTGTCGGGCCAGCCAAGGGTTGAGAATGGCCAGAGTGCTGAGGAAAACCAGGTATCAAGGGTATCTTCATCCTGGGTAAAGTGAGTGCCTCCGCACTTGGGACAACCATCAGGTGAATCCTTGGAAACAATAATCTCATGGCACTCATCACAATAATATGCCGGTATTCTGTGACCCCACCAGAGCTGTCTGGAGATACACCAGTCCCTGATATTCTCCAGCCAGTGAAGGTAGATCTTATCAAAACGTTCCGGAACGAATTTCAGCTTGCCGGTTTTCAATGCTTCGATTGCCGGTTTCGCCATCTCTTCCATCTTCACGAACCACTGCTGTTTTACCATTGGCTCTACTGTAGTCTTACAGCGGTCATGGGTACCGACTGCATGGGCATGGGGAACTACCTTAACCAAAAGTCCCAGCTCCTCCAAGTCTTTTACAATTGCCTTTCTGGCTTCATAACGATCCATACCGTCATATTTGCTTCCTGCAAGACATATGGTAGCATCATCGTTCATAATTGTCAGTTCAGGCAGCTGATGTCTTCTTCCCACTTCAAAGTCGTTGGGGTCATGAGCCGGAGTGATCTTAACGCATCCGGTACCAAACTCTTTGTCAACATAGGAATCTGCAATGACTGGAATCTCTCTTCCAGTCAGGGGAAGTGTTAACATCTTACCGATGATATCCTGATAACGCTCATCATCGGGATTGACTGCCACTGCCGTATCGCCTAGGAGGGTTTCCGGTCTGGTGGTTGCAATTTCTACGAATCTGCCTTCTTCACCGGCAATAGGGTAGTTGATATGCCAGAAAAAGCCATTCTGGTCTTCATGCTCTACCTCTGCATCAGAAATAGAAGTCTTGCACACGGGACACCAGTTTACAATTCTGGAACCCTTATAGATAAAACCTTTTTTGTGCAGCCGAATGAAAACTTCCTGGACTGCTTCGGAACATCCGTCATCCATGGTAAAACGCTCTCTGTCCCAGTCAGCGGAAGATCCCATCTTGTGAAGCTGGTTAATAATCCTGCTTCCGTAATCTTTTCTCCAGTCCCAGCATTTTTCTAAAAAGCCATCCCGTCCCAAATCTGCTTTCTCAATTCCCTGGGCTCTTAAGCTTTCAATTACTTTTACTTCTGTGGCAATGGCTGCATGATCCGTTCCCGGCTGCCATAAGGCCTCAAAGCCCTGCATCCTCTTATAGCGAATCAGAATATCCTGCATGGTATTATCAAGGGCATGTCCCATATGAAGATGACCGGTAATATTGGGTGGGGGCATCACAATGGTAAATGGTTTCTTATCCTTATTTGGTTTGGCATGGAAATACTTTTTGTCCAGCCATTTCTGATAAAGTTTGCCTTCAATCCCTGACGGATCATAGGTTTTTTCCAACTCTTTCATAATCTACTCCTTTTGTCAGCTCGTTATTTGGGAAAACAAAAAGCCCTCTGCATCCGAAGACACAAAGGGCGTATAAACGCGGTACCACCTTTATTATGGCAGACTCTGCCATATCTTTACGGCCTTTAACGGGGCCACGCGTGAAAGCTTACTGAATCTTAAAACTTCAGCTTTCCAGTTCCGAAGCTACCTTCCGCAAACACTACCTTAACCGTCTTTCAGCCAGTGAACGGTTTTCTCTTTCAGGGTTATGTGCGTACTCCTCTTCATCAATACCTTTTCCTGTTATCTAGTATATGATAGAAGCTTTTTGCCGTTTTGTCAAGACATAATATTACGGTATTCCTTCTTCCATTTGGAAACCAGTTCTCCTGCTCCATGAAAACGCTTGATTGGATCTTTCTGGAATAAGTTTTCCAGTTCAAGCAGGCTTTTTGCCTTCCCTGCGTTTTCGTTTGCCACCGCCCGTTCTTCTTTGCAAACTTCCTTTAATTCTTCCGTTATCAAAGACATAAAACGTTCTCCCGGCGTTACAGATGGGTTCCACTGGCTTAAGTGGCAGATCTTTTTTAATACTTCCTCATTGTTTACCAGGTCATATGATTTTTCATAGGCTCTGCATGCTTTATCCATGAGAAACAGCCGGGCAAAGGCAGCACCTAAGTTATGATAGACTTTTGCGGTAAAACTGTCACTGCCCCGGTCTGTTCTTGCCATATCAAGAATTCTGATATAGATAGAAACCGCCTTGCCGTATTGATTCTTCTGAAAAAGGAAATCCGCTTTTTGCTTTAGCAGTTCAGACTGGGGCAGTCTGCGAAATGCAGCCAGCTGCTGACGAAACCGTCCCACTTCCACCGCGCTGTAATAATCACATTCGTGAAGAATCATCGCCAGAAGCTCATCTTCCTCTTCTCCGCTTTTCTGCCATTTTTCCAGCTTTGCTGCAAAAAACGCCATATCAAGATCTTCCCGGATAAACTCCAGCAGGCTTTCATCCACAAAGCCATCCAGTACCAGAAGGGGATGATTATAAATCACATAACAAAGTTCCTGGGAGGAAAAAATACGCACTCCCAGATATTCAAAATAAAAGGGCCGTTTTACCGGTTCCTGCCGGCACAGAATCAGGCTCATAGCATAACCTCCTGCCTGATCACCGTATCGGTAGCAGGAAACAATTCCCCAAATCCCTTATCTTTTAATACCACCGCCATGGTTTTCTCATCCAAAAAGCCAAAACTGATTCCCAGTCTGGTTGTCCGGTCCGGGCGGTTGGGGAATCCCTCTAACGGTATCTTTACCATCCTCTTTTGCTTGGGATCCATGGGCGTTACCATAAACTCCACATAATCCTGTTTGTCCACGATTAAATCAACACTGCTTTTTGCCTCATACCAGTTGTCCCCTGCTGCAGCTACTACCAGCTGACTCTCCCGTTCCTTATGAAGTACACGTAAGGATACGGTAGAATGAAGATGGCCGTCACAGATACAGACAAAGGGATAAGCGGAGTTATCCTGCAGATAATCCATCCCTTTAAAGGCAGCACCTCTGGCAAACAGCTCCGGTTCCATATAAACCTTTTTTCGGGAACAGAGTACTTTCATGGAATCTTTTGCCCAGTCATGGCGTTCAAACCCTTTCCCTGTTAAAAATACAGAAGAAAAGAGTTTCTTTTGCAAAAGCCGGTCTGCACAGGAGCTTAAGATTTTATCAGCAAGTTTTCCTCCGGAAGGGGTATCTAATATATCCAGATTAAAGCTTTCTTCCAAAGCCTCATGCTCTGCAATCACCATCATTTTCCGAAGTCCTCTCTGGACCTTAAGTTCATGATAATGAAAGGAGTCTTCTGATAAATCAAATACGCCCACCTGATTGCCCCAGACTTCTTTTTTCTGGCTCAGCACATAGTAAACAAAGCCTTCCGTATGGCTGATAATATGAACCTTCTCCCGCTCAATTCCAAGGGAGTCCGCACAATACATCAGCGCATCCATCAGTTTTGTATCCACTTTCTGCATGGTAATTACCAGTTCTTTAATCTCCTCACAGAAGAATTCTTCCATAGGGAGCTTTATTATTTTTTTCAAAAATAGCTTCAGTAAGTCAAGACCTTCATATTTTGTACCGCCAAGTGTTGCAGTACCGTCTTTTCTTACCATCTTTATCAGCTTGTCCACAATGATGCCTTCTCCCACAAGAGTATAGGCGTATGCTTCTTCTCCTATGTACCAGGCTTCCTCATCCTTTTTCTTACAGATAACCGTAGGAATACTCCATGATTTTTCTCTGTCATGGCAGCATATCCGGGTATAGGCATCACACAGATCAAGCCCTATTATCAGTCCGTCCATTGACATCCCCTTATCTTACATCAGTGAAAATATTTCTTCCGCAGCAGCATTTTTCTTTAAATACTCCTGCATCCGTTTTTTAAGCCCGGTCTCGTCCTTCAGATTAAGAGACAGGCTCATTTCGTTTAAGCAGGCATATCTGCTGTCCGAATCTTCCGGTGTCACGCCTGCCTCGCAGCTGACGCTTCCCTCTTCCTTTAATACCCATTCCTCGTCAACCAGTTCTTTTACCCGGTATTCCATGATTTCGCCTTCAAACAGTATCTTCTGTTTTACGAAAACGCCCTGATACATACGGGTAATATCCTCACTGTGATATTCTTCTTCATCAGGAAGAATCCTGATCTCAAGTTCAATTTTAGAATCCCGCTCTGCGCAGTGGGAGATCATGGCTTTATCCATGATCTCCTCTGGCATGGCCATATATTTTGCCAGTTTTTTATAGTATGGAAATACCAGACGTTCTTCCAGCAAAAGGGATACCATGCTTTTTAGCAATTCTTTCTGCTCTTCATCAATGGCCGGCAGCTGAGAATAATATCTGGTCAGAGCCAGTAAATAGATGGTAGGAAAACGGCCTTTCTGAGCCGCCGTCTGTATGATCCCTTCCAGATACGAAAACACCCACTCTTCCGGCTCTTTCTCATTCATAAAATAGTCGGTGCACTTTATGGTAAAATATGCCTTTACAATGCTCTCACCAGGCTCTTTTCTGCTTTGGTACAGATGAAAAACTTTATCCAGTCTCAGGGTATCGCCGCTGAACATCATCTGTGCGGACAGACGCTCTTCTAAGTCATAGGTCTCCACATGAAGGGAGACTCCCTGGAGCAGAATCCGGTACATCTGGCTGCTGAGGCCATTATAATGTTCACACAGGTAATCCAGAAGAACACTGTCGTTCTCCTCTTCTAAAAAAGCAGTATATGCCAGATGGAGCAAAAGCCCATCCTCACGGAAGAGATTCTTAAGAATCATCTCCGTGCAAAGCTTATGAAGCTGTTTGGAACTGATCCCTTCCGCGCCGAAATCCCGGATCATCTTGTAAGCTTCTTCCATGTGATTGTTGCGGATCAGCGTATCACAGACTCCTGCCCGTTCCTGCCTGGTTAGTACCTTTTTATCAAGCTTTAGTAAGTACCCGGCTCCTTCTCCCTGTTCTGGCGCAGCTTCTGACTGCTTTTGATAATATTCAATAACTCTGGAAAGCAGCAGCTTCTGGTAAAACGGCCGCAGATTGGGATCTTCCAGTGTGCTTTCCAGAATCTGAACCTCTTTTGCATCTTTCGCTCCGTCAGCCAGAATCTGGTCACAAACACGAAGCCGAAGCATGGAATGCTCCGGATACAGTTCAAAGCACCGTTCTTCCAGCTCGGTCCGTTCCATCACCGGATCCTTCTTATATGGAATGTTGGCGTACCGGTTTCCATAGGCATCCTGGAAAAGCAGAATGCTGTGTTCGGAAAACAGGGGTACATAGGCAACTCCGTCATTTAAAAGAAATGCATCTTCCTGTGTCATCTCTTCATAGCAGACAATTACATATTTCATTTTTTTATTGCTGCACTCCACACGGTAAGAGCGCAGAATAGAAGGAAGCACTTTTGCCATGGATAAATCCACTACTTCCTTTAATAAAATACGTTCATAGATGGCAGCCAGGTAATTATCAATTCTGGATTCAAAAAGCTGTTCTGTCGCAAACTTTTCAATGACCCGTTCATAAGCCTGATAAAGAGGGTCAGCCGGCTCTAAATATACGAGAACATTCTTATATAAAACACTTCTGCTGTAAAGATCCAGTTCGCTTCCACCATAGGAAAAATAAAGCAGCACTTCCTTGGGAAGCAGATAGCAGTAGTTCTTTGGCAATGCATAAATATAGTATTCATAAAGCCTGGTCAGGCTGATTCCCGCCCTGATTCCCTTCTCATACCAGGAGAAAGCTTCTGAATTGCGGCACTCCCCTTTGATTAACAGGGAACAGATGGCTTCTAACACCTCTTTTTCAGATGTCTCTTTGTACAGCCTGCAAAGCATCCGGTAATGCAGCCGGTTATAATGCTTGGCTGTGAGAGTGAGCCTGCAGATCTGTGTGATCAGCCGTTTCTCTATAATCCCTTTTCCTGCAGAGGAAAACAGGATCTGAAGCTCCATGGGACCAATGACACGCATCAGTTCCGGAGCGCTGTTTAAAACACGACATCCCCACACATAGAAAAAGGGGCTTCTTACCCCTGCTTCATATTGACGCTTGAGGATTGCCAGTAATGCCGGAGGATTCTCAAGCAGCCGGCTGTCTGATTTAGTCAGAAGTCCAAACAGATAAAACAGTTGCTGCTCTTCTTCCAGATATTTCTTCATCAGACGGACAAGAGATTCTCTCTGGTATTCATCAGGCTGGATCTCAAGTCTTAAATACTGGTAATAACAGTAAATCTCTTTCTTTTCCTGTCTCTGTGAAAGAATCTCATCCCGGCTGTCATCCAGGAAAAGAGCAGCTTCTGATTTCTTTCCTGCAAACAGACGGCACTGCGCACGTAGCAGTTTAATAAGACCTGACTCTCCCTTCATCAGTTCGATTTCATCCAGCGCCTTCTCCATCTCTTTGCACAGGGAATCAGCCGGTTCTTTTCCCGTCTCTGCCTCCAGGCGGAGCCGCAAAAATCGGCCGAATGCCTCTTTTGCAAAGGCGTCCTCCGCCGATATTCCTCCTCCGGGGTTACATACTGATGTTACTGGTACCAAAAAACACTCTTCCACTCCGTTTATCTGAATTCTGCCATAATTTTCTCCCTGATGCATACGATCCGGGTGTACAAGAAAGGGCAGCTCACATCTGTCATCTGTAAAATCCTGCTCGCCAATGGTCTTCTTTGGCAGCTCTATAAAATCACAGTCTGTCGTCACTTCCAGATTGATATAGCCCCAGCTGCTTCGCCTTAACTCAACCCAGTCCTTAACAACATCCTCCAGTTCTCCATATCTGCGTTCTCCGGTATCCACCGATAGTTCAACCGGCTTTTTTACCTTTAACGCCACAAGAAACTCTTCCAGTTCCTTTCTTCTGTCAGGCCGGCCCTTTAATCCGTCATAAATTGCTCTTACATGAAGGTCTTTCATAAACGGGGCCGTAACAAAATCGCGGTACTCAAACAAGCGAAGAGCCGTATCCATATCTTTTTTTGCAGTATCTGCAAAATTCTCTGCTGTCGTTAAATCACTCAGTGCTTTCCCTGACGTGCCAAGCTCCACCCGAAACGAATAAGGGACTTCCTTCTCGCCGCCATTGGTAACCAGATAAAAAGATCCCTTAATTACGTCCCCATCTTCCATGAAACTGCTGTTAATCTCATAGACCAGATGGTTGTATGTACCTCCAAACGACCCGCTTATCATACGAACGCGGTAATCAGAGGAATATGCAAGCCCTTTTATATGCAGGTTATTCTCACTGGTAACGACAAGTTCCCGCCTCGTGGCTCCGCCCGAACGCACCACATCATCAATTCCCGATGGGGTAACCTTTATCTTTGGAATTTCTGAATCAATGATGCCCTTTGCCAGCCTGTTGATTCGTTCTCTCATAGTACCACCTGTATCTTCAATTTCCTAATGTTTTTCGTTTGCTTCATTTGAATTACTCTATATTCTAACATATTTTCTATTGATTTAAAACCCTAAAATTGGTATGATAAATAAAAACTGTTGAAAAAAGGACAAACTCATTATGACAACCAACGAGAAAGCATTATTGCTTCATGAAAAATGGGGCGGAAAGCTGGAAATTACTTCCAAAGCAGCAGTAAAAAGCAGGGAAGATTTAGCCCTTGCCTACACCCCCGGAGTAGCGGAGCCATGTAAGGTAATCGCGGACAATCCGGAAGCTGCCTATCAATATACCATAAAATCCAACACCATTGCTGTTGTATCCGATGGCAGCGCTGTTTTAGGACTTGGTAATATCGGTCCCCTTGCAGCCATGCCGGTAATGGAAGGCAAAGCCGTATTATTTAAAGAATTCGGCGGTGTCAATGCCATTCCCATCTGTTTAGACACACAGGATACAGAAGAAATCATTAAAACCGTCGTTGCCATAGCTCCTGCATTTGGCGGAATTAATCTGGAAGACATTTCAGCGCCAAGATGCTTTGAGATTGAAGAGCGGTTAAAGAAGCTGCTTACCATTCCAGTCTTTCACGACGACCAGCACGGGACTGCCATTGTAGTTCTTGCCGGAGTGATCAATGCCCTGAAAGTAACAGGGAAAAAGAAAGAGGACTGCCGGGTAGTAGTAAACGGCGCTGGCTCTGCCGGTATCGCGATTACCAGACTTCTGCTGTCTTACGGATTTTTGCATATCGTCCTTTGTGACCGGGCCGGTATCCTTTTTAAAGGAATGGAAGGCTTAAACTGGATGCAGGAAAAGATGATGGATTGCACCAACCTGGAAGGTCAGACAGGAAACCTGGCTGACGCCATGAAGGGTGCCGATATTTTCATCGGAGTATCAGCTCCGGGAATTGTAACAGAAGAGATGGTCTCTTCCATGAATTCTGATTCCATTCTTTTTGCCATGGCAAACCCGGTACCTGAAATCATGCCGGATCTGGCAAAAAAGGCCGGCGCCAGAGTTGTTGGTACAGGAAGATCTGATTTCCCAAATCAGGTGAATAACGTAGTAGTTTTCCCAGGTATTTTTAAAGGTGCACTGGAGGGAAGAGCTGCTGCCATTACAGAAGAGATGAAGCTTGCTGCTGCTGAGGCCATTGCCGGTCTGGTAGCGCCTTCGGAAATAAATGAAGACAATATTTTGCCTGAGGCTTTTGATCCCCGTGTGGCAGATATTGTCAGCCGGGCGGTAAAAGACCATATCCGGTAATAGAAAGATGGAGGTTATACGATGCTCTCAGAACCTATGACACTATATAAGCTGATGATTCTATACATGCTGAAGCAGGTAAACTTTCCCCTGACCAGTGCACAATTATCTAACTTTTTTCTGGAGCATGAGTATACCACATATTTTACGTTGAATCAGGCATTGAATGAACTGTTAGAGGCAAGACTGCTGCATGTGGAGACCAATCACAACAGCAGCCGGTACGACATTACCAGAGAAGGGGAGGAGACCCTTTCTTTCTTTGGCAATAAGATATCACCGGCCATTGTCCATGACATGGATGAATATTTAAAAGAAAACAAGTTCCGTCTCCGCAACGAAGTTGGTGTAACAGCAGATTACTATAAATCCACAGCCCAGGATTACATTGTTCACTGCGAAGTAAGGGAAGGTAAGAACTGTCTGATTAATCTGGAACTATCTGTTCCCGATAAAGATCAGGCAGAAATCATGTGTGACCACTGGAAGTTAAAAAGTCAGGAAATCTATGCATTTGCCATGAAATCATTGATGAGCGGATCTTAGAAATGCTGTCAGCAGACAGGAGTAAGGAGGAATTCGTTTGAAAAAAGTTCCGGTAAAAAAAACATGGTATTATTCTATATCAGACCATTATCAGACTTTAAAATTACAGCACAAAAAGAAGATGTTCCGGCTAAAAGCCAAGTTGTTTCTCACTGTTTTTCTGCCGTTTCTGATTCTGGTGCTGGGAGCCGAAGTGCTCCGTACATTCTTACGGATCAAGATACGTGATATTTTTTCCCGTAATGAATGAAGGACTGATCACATAAGGCGGCTGTCATCAGCCGCCCCTTTTTACCTGATTCGATTTCTTTCCTCTCCGCCAAGGTAAGAAACGATGTTTTGGTACACTTCATAC
Source organism: Hungatella sp. (assembly GCA_009712635.1). Lineage (GTDB taxonomy): Bacteria > Bacillota > Clostridia > Lachnospirales > Lachnospiraceae > Lacrimispora. Next base: position 697,933 of record WASS01000020.1, read on the forward strand.
AGACACCTTCTTCTGGCCTCAACCGTAGCCCAGGCGATGTGGGGAGTAATGATCAGCTTTGTACTGTCTTTCATCTTAAGAAGAGGATTATCCGGCATCATAGGTTCTGCACTGATTACATCCAGTCCTGCTCCTGCGATTTCACCTGTTTCCAGAGCTTTTAAAAGCGCTTCTTCTCTTATGATATTTCCCCTTCCCAGATTCAGAAGAACAGCAGTTTTTTTCATCTTCCTTAATGCATCTTCATCTATTAAATATTCTGTAGCCGAATTTAACGGGGCATGTATTGATATGATATCAGACTCGTTTAATAAAGTATCAAATTCAACCCGCTCCCAGAGAGGATTACTGTTATTACCAGAGGTGGAATAATAGATTACACGGCAGCCAAAGGCTTCTGCCACCTTCGCCACTCCTCTCCCAATCTCTCCAAGTCCGATGATCCCCCAGGTTTTCCCGTAAAGTTCATTGAATTTTATATCAAAGTTACTGAATATATCGCTGTCAGCGTACTCTCCCGACTTCACAAACTGATCGTAATAGGAAAGCTTCTCATATACATAAAACAACAATGCAAAGGTATGCTGTATCACAGACTGGGTGGAATATCCTTTTACATTGGTGACTGCGATGTTCCTTTTTCTGACATAATCAAAGTCAACGGTATTGGTTCCGGTAGCTGTCAGGCAGATGAGTTTTACATGCTGGGCATACCTTAGGGTTTCCTCATTCATGGGAATCTTATTTACCACAATCACATCTGCATCCTTTACCCGCTCCTGGTTATATTCTGGTTCTGATTTATTATATTTTATCACCTCTCCCAGATTATAAAACGGCGAATAATCCACATCATCTCCCAAAGTATCCGTTTCCATAAAGACAATTCTCATAAGTACCCCTTTTCGTTATCCGCTTTTTTACCAGTATATCAAAAAGGAGCCTGCTCCACAACTGATCATTCAGTTATTTTGCGACAGCTCCGTCTGCTTCTAGCCCTGCATAAACCGGGTTAAAAATTCCTTTGTTGAGTTTTTCTGAGGATTACCAAATATTTGAGCTGGTGCTCCCTCTTCTTCAATCACACCACCTGCCATATAAACCACATGGTTGGACACATCTCTTGCAAACGCCATCTCATGGGTCACAATGATCATGGTGAGTCCTTCCTTCGCAAGCGTTCTCATAACTGCAAGAACTTCTCCAACCATCTGGGGATCCAGGGCGGAAGTTGGTTCGTCAAAAAGAAGAATCTCCGGTTCCATGGCAAGTGCTCTTGCAATGGCTACCCTCTGCTTCTGACCGCCTGAAAGCTGTCTTGGCTTGGCATTGATATAAGGCGCCATTCCAACTTTCTCTAAAAACATCATGGCTTTCTTTCTGGCTTCTTCCTTATCTTTCTTTAAAACTTTCACCTGACCAACCATACAGTTTTCCAGCACAGTCATATTATTAAAGAGATTAAAATTCTGAAATACCATACCAACTCTGGTGCGGTATTCAGGAACATTCATCTTTCTGTCTGTAATATCCACATCATGATATAAAATCTCACCGGTAGTGGGAGTTTCCAAAAGATTGATACAGCGCAAAAGAGTGGATTTTCCTGAACCGGATGCTCCTATAATGCAGGTCACATCTTTGGCATTTACATTGAAATCAATATCTCTTAATACTACATTGGTTCCAAATGTCTTGCTTAAATGACGAATTTTTAACACATTGCTTTCAGCCATTTATTTATCCTCCTTCTCTTTCGGGTCCGGAAATTTCACCATTCCACTGGTATAGGCTAAGGTATCTGTTGTAGCCAGATCGTAGCTGTCCGGTCCATCCATCTTTTTCTCCCAGTGCCGGAGAATTCTGGAACAGGTAAAGGTCAGGACAAAGTAAATGACCATGGTGATGGTAAAGGCTTCAAAATACGTATAGTAAGCTCCTGCCACACCCTTTGTCGCATAAAACAGTTCTACGACTCCGATCACAGAGAGTACACAGGTATCCTTAATATTAATAATTAAGTTATTGCCAATCTGGGGCATAATATTACGAAGTGCCTGGGGCATGATAACATTCAGCATGGTCTGGTAATGGGTCATACCAATGGCTTTCGCTCCTTCTGTCTGGCCCGGATCAATAGAAAGGATTCCACCTCTGACCGTCTCTGCCATATAGGCTCCTGTGTTGATTGAAACTATAAAATAGGAGGCAAATACAATGGACATATTAATTCCAAAAAGTGCGGAAGAACCATAGAAAATAAACATGGCCTGAACCATCATGGGGGTTCCGCGGAAAACCTCTACATAAACATTTAAAATAAATTTAATTCCTTTAATCAGTATCTTTTTAAACAGATTATCCTGCTTTGATTCCGGAGTGGTCTGAATAATTCCTACTGCAAATCCGATCACGCAACCGATCAATGTGCCTACAATGGCAATCGCCATTGTTTTGCCAGCCCCTGCTAAGAAGGACGGACCATAATTTTGCAGAATAAATATCATTCTTCCAAAAAAATCTGATGGCAAAGACATATATTACCCTCTCCCTTTCACAGCTTGTTTAAAACAGAACAAGGGGCACGGAAAACTCCAATCCCGTGCCTGCAAGCTCCGATTCATCTTATTATTATTTTGAAAGCGGCTGTACTTTAATCGCCTCTTCCATCATCTTATTAAAATCATCCTTAGTCATCTTACCAAGTACTCCGTTTATGGCATCTTTTAACTCAGCATTGCCTTTTTTAACAGAGACACCAATATTAATGTCTTCATCAGAAACCTTGAACTCGCCGTCTGTACCGGTGAAATCAAGAAGTTTGAAATCAGGATATGCAATTAAAGCTGCCTGACCAGTTGGCTTATCTGTTACTACCACGTCACATCTTCCAGAACTTAAAGAAACAAGCATGGCAGGAGCGGATTCCTGAGCCGGCTGAATGTCAGCATCGGGAATCTGTGGAAGACAGTTATCATACCAGATGGTGTTTAACTGGGATGTAGCAACTGCACCCTTTAAGTCAGCAACACTTTTAGCATTCTCATACTTACCGCCGGCTTTTACCAAAGCTACGATGGTTGCAAAATAATATGGATTTGTGAAATCAACGGACTGCATACGCTCTGCAGTAACAGATTGTCCCGCAATGACACAATCAACCTTTCCGGACTGAACAGCAGGTACCAGAGAATCCCAGTCCAGCTTTACAATCTCCAGGTTATAGCCCAGCTCGTCCGCAATCTTTTTCGCCATCATCACATCGTAACCGTATGCATAATCTGAGCTTCCTGAGATCTTCACTGCTCCGTTTGCATCGGTTGGCTGAGTCCAGTTGTAAGGAGCATAGCTGCACTCCATGGCAACTTTTAATACTTTTTTGTCTCCTGCTTCTTTTCCTGTACCGGAAGTGCCCGCTGTGGAGTTACCGCCTGCACAGGCAGTCAATGCTGCCGCTGCCAGAGCTGCTGCCATGAGAGTTGATACAATTTTCTTCATAGTTTTTTTCATAACTGTTTTCTCCTCTTTCTACCATAATGAACTCTATGTAATAAATAGGTTCATTATAAAAAGATTTTTACTCCTTGTCAAGACTATTTACAGATTCATCAATCAAATCCCAGATTTCTTCCCTGCCCTGTTTTGTCTCCGCTGAAAACGGTATTACGGTCACATCCGGTCCGATTCCCAGTCCGGTCCGCACTACTTTTAATGCCTTTGCAACCTGGCTTCTTTTCAGCTTATCCAGCTTGGTGGCAATAATAACCGGCTGATATCCATTACTAACGATCCAGTCGTACATGGTTTTATCATTGTCTGATGGTTCGTGACGAATATCAATCAGTAAAAACACGCATCTCAGCATAGGTGAATTATGAAGATAATTTTCAATCATCTTTCCCCATTTTGCTTTTACTTCTACGGACACCTTTGCATAACCGTAGCCGGGAAGATCCACATAATACAGCGAATCATTAATATTATAAAAATTAATGGTCTGTGTTTTACCTGGAGAGGATGAAGTTCTTGCAAAGGACTTCCGGTTCATAAGTGCATTGATGAGAGAGGATTTGCCCACGTTTGACTTACCTGCAAATGCAAACTCCGGTTTTGTGTTCTCCGGAAGCTTGCTGGTAATTCCGCATACAGTCTCCAGTTCTACGGTTTTAATAATCATGTAATTTCCTTTCTATTCCTGGACGAAAGCCTCTTTTAATACTTCCGGCATTTCCTTTACAAATACAATTGTAAGGCCTTCTGTGATCTCTTCTGATAATTCTGCTATATCCGGCCGGTTTTTATCCGGAACCAGAACTTTTTTCACATGTGCCATACGTGCAGCAAGAATTTTCTCCTTTAAGCCTCCGATGGGAAGAACCCGGCCTCTTAAGGTTATCTCTCCTGTCATGGCAACGGTTGCGCATACCTTCCTGTTGATAGCCGCAGAAAGCATGGCAGTCGCCATGGTAATTCCTGCTGAAGGGCCATCCTTTGGAACTGCTCCCTCCGGGATATGAAGATGAATATCGTGTTTCTCAAAATAATCATCAGGCACGTTATATTCCGGTCCTACTGACCTGACATAGCTTAATGCAGTCTGTGCCGACTCCTTCATAACGTCTCCCATTTGTCCTGTGGTCTGAAGGGTTCCTTTGCCTGGCATTACATTTACTTCAATCTGCAGGGTATCTCCGCCTACACTGGTCCATGCCAGACCTCTCACAATTCCTACCTGGTCTTCCTCGTTAACATTGTTATAGGATACTTTTTCTTTTCCTAAGTACTTTTCCAGCTGACACTCTGTCACCTCAATGACACGGCTTTTGTCTTCCAGGAATTCTCTGGCTGCCTTTCTGAAAACAGAACTGATCCGCCGCTCTAAGTTTCTGACTCCGGCTTCTCTGGTATAATTGTGTATAATCTTTTCAATCGCCTGATCCGTTATGGTAACTGGCTTTCCCGTAAGACCATTTCGTTCCTGCTGCTTTTTCACCAGATAGTTTTTGGCAATATGGAATTTTTCATTCTCAGTATAACTGTTTATTTCAATCACTTCCATTCGGTCTAGAAGAGGACCGGGAATGGTTGTTATGGTATTGGCTGTTGCAAGAAAGAGAACATTGGATAAATCAATGGGAAGTTCAATATAATGATCCCTGAATTTTACATTCTGTTCACTGTCAAGCACCTCTAACAGTGCGGAAGATGTATCGCCTTTATAGTCACTGCTGACTTTGTCAATTTCATCAAGAAGCATCAATGGGTTGTTTACACCTGCCTGTTTGACAGCCTCTGCAATTCTGCCAGGCATAGCGCCCACGTATGTTTTTCTATGTCCTCTGATCTCCGCCTCATCCCGGATACCTCCCAGGCTGATTCTTACATATTCTTTATTCAGCGCTTTGGCCACAGATCTTGCTATGGAAGTCTTTCCTGTTCCAGGAGGTCCAACCAGGCATAAAATGGGGCTGGTTCCTTTTTTTGTAAGGATCCTGACTGCTAAATATTCCAGAATCCGTTCTTTTACTTTCTCCAGGCCATAATGTTCTTCATCCAGTACCTGCTGAGCATGAACGATGCTGTTGTTGTCCTTTGACATCTTCTTCCAGGGAAAATCAAGAACTGTATCCAGATACATCCGGACAACATTGGCTTCCTGGCTTCCTCCCGGCATGGATTTAAAGCGGTCAATCTCTTTTTGAATCTTTTCTTTTATTTCTTTGTCTGCTTTTAATGCTTTCAGACGTTTGGCATATTCATCACTGTCTGATAGCGGATTATCTTCTCCCAGCTCTTCCCGGATCACTTTCATCTGCTCTCTTAAAATATAATCCTTCTGATTCTTGTCAATCCGTTCTTTCACATGGGACTGTAATTCTTTTTTCACCTTAGTCACTTCAATTTCAGTAATCAGGTGTTTCATAACCAGAGCATACCGTTCTTCCAGAAGTACACTTTCAAGCACCTGCTGGCGGAGACGGTAATCCCAAGACAGCTGAACTGCAACCTGATCCAGAAGTTCCCCCAAATCCGGAATAACCAGCAGTCCGGGGACAACTTCCTTCGCGATCCTTTGATTTTCTTTGCCATAGGCATCCAGCTTTTCTTTCACGATTTCAGCCATTGCCTGTATGGTAACCGGGTCTAATATATCAAGCGGCACCTGAAGTTCTTCAATCTCACCTACAAGATGAGGTTCCTCGCTTTCAAGAGTCAGAAGCTCTGTCCGCTCCAGACCTTCCACCATGACACGGATCACGTTATTAGGCAGCTTCACCAGCTGTTTGATTAAAGCAACCGTTCCTACCTGATATAAGTCTTCTATTCCAGGATCGGTTTCTTCCGGATTTCTCTGGGTTACCAGGCATACCTTCTGATCCCCTACCATGGCTTTTTCAACCGCCGCGATGGATTTCTCCCGGCTGATATCAAAGTGCAGCATCATTTTGGGTAGAACAGTCATACCTCTCAGGGCAATAACCGGCATTGTAATTGTCTTATCTACCATTTGGTTCTCTCCTTTGCATTCAAAAAGGTGTTCCAGCAGATTGATTCGCTGTAACACCTTCCCGACTCATGCAGGGATCTATGCGATCTCGCCTGTCTTATCTTTTCTCAATTTCTGAGCCAGTGATTTTCTGGGAACTGCCGTGTCCCGATAGACCAGTTCCGGCTCTCCAATTTTATCCACAACCTCTTTGGTGATTCTGCAGATTCCAATGCTGCTGTCTGATGGTATCTCATACATTAAATCCATCATAACGCTTTCCATAATGGAACGTAAGCCTCTGGCGCCGGTTTTTCTTTCCACAGCCAGTTCTGCAATCCGTTCCACCGCATCAGCGGTCAGCTCAAGCTTCACATCATCCAATTCAAATAATTTCTGGTATTGCTTAATCAGCGCATTCTTCGGCTCTGATAAAATCTTAACCAGAGCTGCCCGATCTAACAGTTCCAGTGATACAGTGATGGGAACGCGTCCGATAAATTCAGGAATCAGCCCGAATTTAACCAGATCCTGAGGCAGGGTTTTCTTTAAGAGATCATCAATATCTGTCTTATTCTTATCTACAATCTCCGCATTAAAACCAATGGATCCTGCACTTAAACGGCGCTCAATGATTTTCTCCAGACCATCAAATGCTCCGCCGCAGATAAATAAAATATTGGTGGTATTGATCTGTAAAAGTTCCTGGTGTGGATGCTTTCTTCCACCCTGAGGCGGAACACTGGCAACCGTACCTTCCAGAATCTTTAATAAAGCCTGCTGAACACCTTCACCGGAAACATCTCTGGTGATTGACACATTCTCCGATTTCTTGGTGATTTTATCAATCTCATCAATATAAATGATTCCAAATTCTGCTCTGCTGATATCATACTCAGCTGCCTGGATCAATTTTAAAAGGATGTTTTCTACGTCTTCACCAACATAACCGGCTTCTGTAAGGGCAGTAGCATCTGCAATGGCAAAAGGTACATTTAAAACCTTAGCCAGAGTCTGCGCAAGATAAGTTTTACCGGAACCGGTAGGCCCCAACATCAGAATATTGCTCTTTTGTATATCCACATCCAGTTTTTTACCGGATGTAATTCTCTTATAATGGTTATATACTGCTACGGACAACACCTTTTTTGCTTCGTCCTGCCCAATGACATACTCATCTAAAAAAGCTTTCATTTCCTTTGGCTTCATCAGATTAATATTGCTGAAATCAGGTGCCTCTTCATCATGGCCGTCAAATTCTTCCTCTAATATCTCTGCGCACAAGTCAATGCACTCATCACAAATATAGACATTATTAGAACCGGCAATCAGTTTCTTTACCTGATCCTGGGTTTTCCCGCAAAAAGAGCATCGGATCTTGTCGTCTGTTCTGACCGGCATATACACACCTCATACTTTCCTTGTTTGTGGCTCACGTTTTTTGAGCATAAAGGGATACCCGAAGGGTGCTCCTTGTTTGTGGCTCACGTTTTTTGAGCATAAAGGGATACCCGAAGGGTGCTCCTTGTTTGTGGCTTCTGCTCAATCTTAGCGGTCGTGACTGTAAAGAATATTATCAATCAGTCCATAAGCCTTTGCTTCATCAGCAGTCATGTAATTGTCACGCTCTGTATCACGTTCAATCACTTCGTAAGGCTGACCGGTATTTGCTGCCATAATCTCATTTAAACGCTTCTTAATCTTTAATATATTCTCTGCAACAATGCGAATTTCAGTTGCCTGACCTTTTGCTCCGCCAGAAGGCTGGTGAATCATAACCTCAGCATTAGGAAGTGCAAAACGTTTGCCCTTTGCTCCGCCTGATAAAAGAAATGCTCCCATACTAGCCGCCATACCCATGCAGACAGTAGATACATCGCATTTGATATAGTTCATGGTATCATATATTGCCATTCCTGCAGTTACAGAACCGCCCGGGCTGTTAATGTAAAGATTGATATCCTTTGTGGGATCCTCTGCCTCTAAAAATAACAGCTGTGCCACAATAAGGCTTGCTGAAACATCAGACACCTCTTCACCGAGAAAAATAATTCTCTCTTTCAAAAGTCTGGAATAAATATCGTAAGAGCGTTCCCCCTTACTGGTTGATTCAATGACATAAGGTACTAAACTCATCTTTCTTCCTCCTGTCTGTTCCTTCTCACTCAAAACCGAATAGACTCCGGACAGGATGTCTGGAATCTACCGGGAATAAAACTCTTAAACTAATTTCGCTTCTGCTACCAGGAAATCAACAGCTTCCTGTACTGCCAGATCTTCTTTCATCTGCACAATGCCGCTTTCACCAAGATATTCTTTAATCTGTGAAACTTCCATCTTGTAGCTTTCAGCCATAGTTGCAATTTCTTTCTCTACTGCTTCATCAGAAACAACAATGTTCTCTGCCTTGGCAACTGCTTCAAGAACCAGTCTTGTCTGAATTCTCTTTAATGCCTGTGGCTTCATCTGCTCTCTTAATGTCTCAATAGTCATTCCAGTAAATTTCATATACTGGTCAAGAGAAAGTCCCTGGCTCTGCATTCTTCTTGCATAGTCATTCACCATGTTATTTACCTGGCTGTCGATCATTGGCTCAGGAATATCCATAGCTGCGTTCTCTACAACCTTCTCTACAACATGATCCTCATTCTCAGTAGCTGCTGCTTTCTGTTTTCTTTCAGCAACTTTTTCCTTGATGTCATTTTTGTATTCTTCTAATGTATCATATTCAGAAACTTCACCAGCGAACTCATCGTTTAACTCTGGAAGTTCTTTTCTCTTAACTTCCTTAACTGTAACCTTAAACATAGCTGGTTTACCAGCAAGCTCAGTAGAATGATATTCATTAGGGAATGTTACGTTTACTTCACAAGCTTCTCCAATGTTCTTTCCAATCAGCTGCTCTTCAAATGTATCGATAAAGGAGTGGGAACCAATGGTAAGTGGATAATCTTCTCCTTTGCCGCCGTCAAACGGTTTTCCGTCAACGAAGCCTTCAAAGTCGATGACTGTCTGGTCGCCGTCTTCCACAGCTCTGTCTTCTACAGTAACAAGTCTGGAGTTCTGCTCCTGGACTTTCTTTAATTCTGCTTCAATGTCCTCTTCTGTTACTTCAGCAGTTGCTTTGGTTACTTCAATTCCTTTATACTCGCCTAAAGTCACTTCTGGCTTAACAGCTACAGTAGCAGTGTAAATTAAGTTCTGACCTTTTTCTACCTGAACAACGCTGATCTCTGGTCTGGAAACGATATCCAGTCCGCTTTCCTCTACAGCATCGCCATATGTTGCATCAAGAGCTTCATTGACAGCGTCCTCATATAAGACACCTGCTCCATACATCTTTTCTACCATGGCACGTGGTGCTTTGCCTTTTCTGAAACCAGGGATGTTAAATCTGCCCTTATTCTTATTGTAAGCTGCGGTAAGAGCCTTCTCAAACTCCTCAGCCGGCACTTCAACCGTTAATTTTGCCATGTTCTTTTCTAATTTTTCCACTTGTAAACTCATTAATGGGTTCCTCCTTGAGATATATGTGAACCGCCTTACCGACAGGGCGTTACACTTCAATTTAGCATTATACCATACTCGTCCCCTAAATTCCAGTATTATTTATGATAAAATCAGGTTTTTCCTGCAAGCGCCTTCATCTTCCCGGCAATGTAAGGATCAAGGGGACGGATCTCGATTTGGGGCCTGGCGATATAGTATCCCTGGAATAAAAAGATACCGCAATCCAGTAAAAACACCAGTTCCTCTTCTGTTTCCACACCTTCAGCCAACACACAGATATCGTTGTTTATAGCAAATTCAAGGAGATTTTTTAATATCATCTGCCTTTTTGCATCTTTGTGTATCTGCCTGACCAGACTCATATCCACCTTTACAATCTCCGGCCGCATATGCAGAAGAACGGATTCGCTGTTATATCCGGTACCGAAATCGTCCACTGCCGTCTGTCCCTGCCATTTTCTTGCCATCTCCATCTTACGGGCCATATATTCCCGGCTGGCAGGCTCCCCTTCTGTCATCTCAATAACAATCCGGCTTAAAAGATCACCAAAATTATCTTCCAGCAGTCCCTGTTCCTCTTCGGTAATACATACAGAAGCAATGGAGTTAATAAACAGCTTTTCTGACTCTCCTAAATGCCCTTTTTCCTTCTCGGCTGCTGCAGCCCTTAAACCGGCGAACCAGGTCAGTGATTCAATCTGAGGCAGTTTTGCCTGAGATCTTGCCAGATTTAAGACTTCACCGATCCCTTTCAAATTTGTGAAATGAGGTCTCATCAAAAGCTCATATCCGTATATATTGCCTTCTCTTGTTACGATTGGCTGAAAAACAAAGCTTACATCTCCGGTTTCCAGCATTCGGTTCAGTTCTTCACTGCCTGTCAGCATATAAGAATTCTGGGAATATTCATCAAAATCAAATTCCCTTACATTGCCTTTCACACTGTGTTTGACCATGTACATGGCAAAATCAGCAAAATTAAACAGGGTTTCAAAATCTGGGGCATCATCGGGATACCAGGACAATCCTCCTGAAACACGGACCGGAAGCATGTATCCGCCTTCCATGGTAAGAGCTGCCTTTTGAATGTACTTTATAAAATCACGGACATCTTTTCGGATTTTCTCTTTGTCATCTCCATATAAGTAGGTCACAAATTCATCACCGGAATAACGGGCTAAAATCCCTCTTCCGGCAAAGCTGTTTTTTAAACATTCTGCAAACAGAATCAGGTAACGGTCTCCTTCATCATGCCCATATGTATCGTTGATATACTTTAAATTGTCCAGATCCCACATGATGACTGCACCGTACTTCTCCCTCTGGGATGCCATCATGGATTCCACCTGTTCCCGGAATGCCCTCCTGTTATACAATTCGGTCAGTAAATCAAAATTGCGTTCCCATTCAAGCTTTTCCTTCTCCTGCACATCTGCAGTCACATCAGAACAGACTCCAAGAATATTTCCGGACTTTGACTCATCTAAAATAACCTGTACCCATCTCGTTTTGCCATTCATCTGGAAGCTTTGAATGACCCGGTCCCCCTTCATCTTCACACCGGTAAACGTCTGTTCCATCAGGTTCTCAAATCTGTCAACTTCCAGATACCGGTACGGCTCCTCAATATTCCCCCAGCCAAGCATCTCAAACAGAGACTGGCTGCAGAAAACCAGGCCGTCTCCTTTGGCATATTCAAAAACACCGATCATAACGTTTGCATGGCGCAGGATACTGGAAATCTTGGAAGAGGATTGCTCCACGTCATGGCTTAACTGCTCAATTGTTTCCGTAAGATCATCGATCTCACGGATGTAAACCCTTTTTAATGACAGTCCTCTGTTACCGGATTTGCCCTTTAACTCAAAAGACAGTCTGCGGATAGGTTCTGTTACAATCTTACCAATAACAAACGTTCCCAGAAAACTGAATAAAATCGGAACCAGCATGGTACTGAACAACATACGTCGGATGGCATTATAAAATGCAAGAAGATCCTTTTGCTTCGCCATTCCCACAAGCACCCAGTCTTCTTTTTCCATTACTCCGTTATTGGCATAAGCATCAAGGCTTTTAATACTGGCATACCACTTTGTTCCGTCAGACGATTCTATTTCGCTTACTAATTTCTTATCGTTGTCTGTATAAGACAGTTTTTTGACATCATTAAAATATTGATTGTAAAGATAACCGGAATCAATCACCGGAACAATTGTATTTGTCTCTTTATCCCGCATTCCAAGAAGCCAGCATTCCTCAAAACTGCTGTTGGTCTGTTTTTCTGATAATATCTGTCCCAGCTGGTTTAAGGTCATCTCAAGTCCCCATACTCCAGCAACTGTCCCATCGTTTAAAATAACAGGGACTGAATAGGTGATTACGGGCATATCTCTGGGACTTAAGCGAAAAGGCTGACTTAAATAAGCCTGATTTAAGGCATCCGCCTTATTGGTCCCAGTCTGTAAGGCCAGGTTAAGAGGCTTTTGGTAAAATTCACTGTTTTTTAAATCTCCTCCGTTACCAAAGCCTATTTCCCAGAAGGAATCCAGTGGTATCTTATATTTTTCTGCCACAGAGGGCAATCCCCGCTCCATTAAGAGAGAAGAATTGTCTGTTAAATATCCTCCTGTATTGGAGTTTCTTATGTAAAATCCCGCTTTTATATCATTGGAACTATTAGCTGCTGCCGGACCGTCAAGAACAAAATAAACTCCGGTCGCATAACTCATATGGAGCATATCTATGGATTTTTCTATAATCTGTTCCACAATTTCCCGGTTCAGCCTGTAATCTTTTGAAATATCAAGCGGACTGCTCCCGTTTTTCTTTAGAATCTGCTCTACTTCATCAGAAACGAAGGATGAATGATTCAGCATAACAATCCAGTGATAGAGAGTCTCCTTCTCTAAGTCAACCCTGATATTCTCTGTATTCTGGCTTAATATGTGGATTTCATTATTTTTTAATTTAACAGAAACTCCGCCGAAAAGCACGGTACCGGCAATCACAGCAGCCTGCACAACCAGCAATATCAGCAGCGGTCCAAGCAAACGGGTTCGTATGGACTCACTTTTCTTCTCTCTCATAAATTACTCTCCGATGACTGTTTCCAATTGCAGTCTGGTGTCTTCGTACCATTGATTAAAATTCTCATCTGTCACGAAATCAGCAACCGCCCTCTCTCTGTCAGTCCCCTGGGTCACCAGTGCCTCAATCTTCTGGTAATCTTCTCTTGCCTTTGAAACCATGGAAGTCTGAAGGATCTCTCTTGCACGATCCCCTCCCTGAAAGGGTTTGGATGTATACAGTCTGTACCTGTTGGCTGTATCAAGCCCAATAATCAGGTTCTGTGACACCGCACTGTTTTCTCCAGCCTCCTGTAAAAAAGGCTTTAGAAGTGACTGCTCCGCCGCTGCCTTTTTTACTGGCAGATAACCGGAACCAATGGCAAACTTCATATTCTGACTTGTATCGGTAAACCATTTCAAAAAGCAGACAGCTGCATATTCCCGCTTTTCCTCTGATTTTAGAACCATCATTCCTGCTCCCTGGGAAACAGCACAGGGAACCGTGCCTGCAAATCCGGGAAGAGGATACAGTTTGCTTTCAATCTCGTAGTTTGTTCCGTCTTCAAGGGTTACAGAGGTAGGAAAATAAGAGATTCCACTGGTTGCTCCTACAAACGCCACAAGCTGTCCGGTTTTTACATCATCACTTCTAAATCTGCCGTAAGCCCCAAAATATCCATTTACAAACGGGACATAGTAATTATCCCATAGTTTTTTCATCGCATCTTTGTCGAAGTCCAGAACTGTTTTTCCGTCCTTCACGGAAAATATCTCATGACCCAGCTGCAGACTTCCAATAATTATATAGTTGGCAAATGCATCTCTGCCAAAAAACGCTTTTCCATCACCCGGAGTTTCTGTCAGACTGTCCGTCCACTTGTAATAAGATCGGGATACTCTGGTGATCCCTTCCCAGGTAGAGAATGCATCTTCTGTCTCACCAGTAGCAGCTGCAAACTTATCCCAGTCCGTTTTGTTCACAGTCAGTATCTCAGTGGATTTGGCAATAGGAAATACTTTAACAGAATCACTATCGCCAAATCTCCCCTCTTCCATGTAAGCATCCACATATTCAGATATCTCATCGGAGGTAAGGTAATCACTTAAATCTGCAGCCAGACCCATCCGGTCAACCTCATAAACTTTATCTGCGTAAGCAGAAAAAACATCAGGAAGGGGATCAGAACCAACTCTGTGTTCAATACTCTCATTGATGGTATTGCTCAGTTCATCAATACTTCCTTTGTTATAAGCTTTCACGACAATTCCTTTTTCCCTGCCCTCATTTTCATTAAATGCCCTGACCAGATTGTCAAATTCCTCTTTCTGGACACCATTATAATAATGCCAGACTGAGATTGTAACAGGATCCTTGGGAGAGAGTCCATAGGGGTCCTTTTTCTCACATCCGGCAAGCAGAAATAAGCAGGAAATGAAAGCGATTGGTACTATCCAATTCTTTTTCATAAGTTCACCTGCCTGTTACATGGGGTTCTGGTCGTATTGAATTGCCTCTTTTATTTTACGTGCATGATTTTTATCCACCAGCAATGCCAACAGCTCAATGCCCATATCAAGCGCATATCCAAGCCCTCTGGCTGTTGTAATATTACCGTCAGTCACAACACCCTGTCTTACCACGTCAGCTCCTTTTAATTCCTCTTCAAATCCAGGGAAACAGGTAGCTTTTTTTCCCTCCAGCATTCCTAGTCTTCCAAGAATACTTGGAGCTGCACAAATTGCAGCGATTCTGCGATTGTCCTGATTCGCTTCGTTCAGTGCGCATACTAATTCCTCGCTGGCTCCCAGATTCCTGGTTCCCGGCATACCTCCCGGAAGAAACAGCACATCTGCATCTTTTAAATTGGTCTGCTCCATTAAAACGTCTGCCTGAAGCTTAATTCCGTGTGATCCAGTTACATTCTTTTTACCAGTTACTGAAACAAGTTTCACATCCTGCCCCCCTCTGAGCAGGACATCAACGACTGCAAGCAGCTCCACCTCTTCTGACCCATCTGCTAAAAACGCATAAACCTTCCCCATATCAATCGTCTCCTTTCCAATTTTGAAATGTACTGTTCATGGTAATCTTTATATAATCCACCAGATACCTTGTCTCGGCATTCTCTCCCCGAATCAACCGGATCAGCGTATCGGCAGCAGTCTGAGACTGTCCCTGATGGTCATTTAAAACCGTTCCGGTGATCTTACCCTCTTTTATATATTCCACGGTTTCTAAAAGTGCGTCCACGCCTACAAGAGATATATCTTTTCCGGGTATCATACCGGCTTCCTCTACCGCCTCAAGCGCTCCATTTGCCATGGCATCGTTGTTACAGAAAATCACATCAATTCTGGGACCATAAGTTGATAATGCCTGTGCTGCAAGCTTTTTCCCCTCTTCCCTGTTCCAGTTTCCGATACCAGAAAAAAGCTCTTCTGTTTTTACTCCTGCCTCTGTCAGTGCTTTGATGGAATACTCCGACCGGTACCGGGCTGCATCACTGCCACTCTCTCCCTTTATCATCACATAAGAGACGATTCCATCGTTGTTTTTGTCACCCTTGCCTGGGGTTTCAAGAATAATCTGTCCCTGATAAGTCCCCGCCTGCTTTGAATCCGTTTCCACACTGGAAACCGCCATATGATGGTCTTCCCATCGTTTTCGCTCTGATTCATCCGCCTCACTGTTAATGAAAACCAGCGGAATACCTGCCTGGCTGCAAGTATCTGCGATTGTTCCTGCAGCCGAGGTCTCCACAGGATTAATTATAATTCCGTTACATTTACTATCTATAAATTCCTTTATCTGCCTGTTCTGTTCATTCTGATCCCCGCCTGCATTGCGCATGATGATCTGGGCATGATAGGTCTCTTCCAGATATTGTTTTAATTCAGACCGGTAAAGCTTCATAAATGTATCGTCGTAGCGATAGATGCTTATGCCGATTTTAGGACCTTCTGCCGCTTCAATTCCTTCCGTACCAGCTTCCTTGTCCGAACTTTCCCCAGATTTTGGATCAGCACTTTTTCCTGCGCAGCCTGCTGCAAAAACCACTGCCAATATCAGAAAAAAGGAAGCTGTCCGCCTTATCAAGCATTTCATATCATTAATCTCCTGATTTTTACTGTATTTTCCATATTACCACGTTTTTCTTCTTTTTGCCACTATCTTCTATTTTTTATCCTATTGTGGTATACTAACCCTGTTTTATAGTCCAATACATGGAATCAGGAGGTTTTTCATGGAAATCGAGCGCAAATATCTGGTCACCAGTCCGCCGGAAAATTATGAGTCATTTCCCCATCATTTCATTGAACAGGGATATTTATCGACAGACCCCGTTGTGCGGGTCCGAAAAGAGGATGAGTCATATATTCTAACCTATAAATCCAAAGGTCTTTTAGCAAGAGAAGAATACAATCTTCCCTTAAACGAAGACTCCTATCACCACTTGATCAGCAAAACAGACGGCTGTGTTCTTACGAAAAGAAGATATTTAATTCCTGTGGAACACTGCGATCATCTCACCATCGAACTGGATGTTTTTGAAGGCCGCTATGAAGGGCTGATGCTTGCTGAGGTCGAATTTGAAAGCCTGGAAGAAGCACACTCCTTTACTCCTCCTTCCTGGTTCGGGAAAGATGTCACCTTATCCGGAGAATATCAGAACAGCCGGCTCAGCCAGATGCCGTAATTTTTAAACAGTCGTGAATGTACGAAAAAGCGCCCTGAAAGGCATTTTAGCCGGACAAGACGCTTTTTTTAAGTATTTATTTCTTGGCAATATATTTTCTGATATCAAGTGCAATCGCAACTACGATAACGATACCCTGAGCAATGTACTGATAGTTGGTGTTAACTCCTAAATACTGGAGACAGGTTTTTAAAATTTCGAAAACAAGAACACCAATTAAAACGCCGGATACCTTACCGATACCACCATTTACAGATACACCTCCGATGGTACATGCTGCAATTGCTTCCAGCTCCCAGCCCATACCCATGTTAACGGAAGATCCACCGGATTTTGCACCTACCAGGAAGCCGCCCAGTGCATAAAGTGCAGCAGCTGTCACGTAGATAATAATCTTTGTCTTTTTGGTGTTAACACCGGATACTTCTGCTGCCTGTTCATTACCGCCGATGGCATACATGTACTTTCCGTGAGGAGTCTTATTATAAACGAACCAGATCACAAGCCCTACTGCAAGGGCAATTAAAAACAGGTAAGGCATGAAACCAAACAGTCTTCCTTTTGCCACTTCTGTATAGGCCGGACGATAACCACCGATGGGTGTTGCATTGGTATAAACAAGGCAGGCACCGTATACAATCAGCTGCATACCCAGTGTTCCGATAAAAGCAGGAACCTGCAGATAGGAAACCACCAGACCATTGATCAGACCAAACAGGCAGGCAACTAAAATACAGATTAACAATACTACAAATACCCACCAGATACCAAAATCCGGAAGATTGGGGAAAAACTTGCCGCTGTAGCCTGGTTTCTGTAAAAGAGTCCCTGCAAGGCAGGCGGAAAGGCCTACAATACGTCCCGCAGAAAGATCGGTACCTCTGGTAATCAGGCAGCCTGATACACCGCAGGCAATGATGAAACGGGGTGCCACATTTAAGGCAATATTTTTTAGATTGTCAGGTGTTGCGAATGATGGTTGCTTTATTGCCGTAAAAATGGCAAGCAGGACGAGGACAACGATGATTCCATTATTTATAAGGAAATCCTTCATATTTATCTTCTTAGCTGTCATGACTTAACCTCCTGTTTGGAATTATTTTCCGTTTTGTTTATATCGAATTTAGTGGCATATGCCATGATTTTCTCCTGGGTTGCCTCACTATCCTCTACTTCTCCTGTAATTCGTCCGCCGCACATTACGATAATCCGGTTAGACATACCGATTAACTCCGGCATTTCAGAGGAAATCATAATGATGGATTTGCCCTGCTTTACAAGGTCAATCATAATCTGATAAATCTCATACTTTGCGCCTACGTCGATACCTCTTGTCGGCTCATCCATAATTAAAATTTCAGGATTGCTTGCCAGCCATCTGGCAATAATTACTTTTTGCTGATTTCCACCGGAAAGGGACTGGATCTGGGTCCTGTCGTTGGGAGTTTTTATACTTAGCTTTGCAATGCTGTCCTTTACAACCGATGCTACTCTCTTCTTCTGAATCACTCCCGCTGTTGTATAATTGCGGTAAGAGGCAATGGCTGTATTGTCAGAAATGCTTAAGCATCCAAAGATTCCGTTTCCTCTTCGGTCTTCTGTAATCATTCCCACTGAATCGCCGATGGCATCCTTGGGACATTTAATCTCAACTTTTTTTCCAAGGACTTCAACTTCACCCCCGGAAATATTCCTCATTCCGAATATGGCTTCCATTAATTCGGTTCTCTGAGCTCCTACCAGACCGCCGAATCCCAGAATCTCTCCTTTTTTCAGTTCAAAGGAGCAATCCTGAAAAGAACGTTCATGAATACTGCTCAAATGACTTACCTTTAAAACGGTTTCTTCCGTCCGGTAATCATCCTTTGGAGGGTAAACATTTCCCAGTTCTCTTCCTACCATCTGTTTTACAATCTCTTCATCAGAGATATCTGCCACTTCCCATGAACCAACGTAAGTTCCATCCCGCATGATGGTGATGTCATCCGCAATCTGTCTGATCTCTGCCATTTTATGGCTGATATATATCATAGAAACTCCGCGGGACTTTAAGTCCCTGATAATACGGAACAGCGCTTCTACCTCATTATCAGTCAGTGATGAAGTAGGTTCATCCAGAATCACCAGTTTTGCATTCTGGCTGACTGCCTTTGCAATTTCTACTGACTGCATTTGTCCGATTGATAAGGTCCCAAGTTTTGCTTTGGGATTGAACGTCATTTTAACATCTTTTAACCACTTTTCTGCTTCTGCATTCATGGTTTTATGATCGATTACTTTAAGCGGTCCTATTTTATATATTGGAAACCGTCCCAGATACATATTCTCTGCAATAGAGCGAGCCGGTACCGGCTGAAGTTCCTGGTGTACCATAGCAAGGCCTTTGTGAAGTGCATCATCCGGATTGGCAATACTCACCTTCGCACCATCAATCAGAACCTCACCTTCATCCATCTTGTATATGCCAAACAGGCATTTCATCAGTGTTGACTTACCTGCTCCGTTCTCTCCCATCAGAGCGTGAACGGTACCGGGACGTACTTTTAAATTGATTTTATCGAGCGCTTTGACGCCAGGGAAGGATTTGCTGATTCCAACCATTTCCAGTCTGTAATTCTCTGCCATCCCGCTTCTCCTTTCATTAATCTGTCCGTTTTTCCGGACATAAAGGGATACCTGTTAAGGTATTTCATTGATTCGTCCGTTTCTCAGGACATAAAGGGATACCTGTTAAGGTATTTCATTCAACTTTTAAAAATCGGGTGTGCCTTACCGACACACCCGCAATTTCGGCTGCTGGATATTATTTTTTTAATTTGTCAAGAGTATCCTGAGCATTTGCCTTGGTAACCTTGATATAGTCTACCATGTTAACGTTGTCAACAGAATCACCCTTTAAGAACTTAACAGCCATATCGCTTGCTGTCTGAGCCTGAGAGAAATGATCGTTAAATACGGTACCGGTCTGTTTGTCATCAATAACGTTCTGAACAGCTTCTGTTAACGCATCAACACCTACTAAATAGATATCTTTGTTTACAGTACGTCCTGCTGCTTCGATTGCCTGAAGTGCACCAAGTGCCATAGCATCGTTGTTGCAGAAGATAACTTCGATCTGATCGCCATACTGTGTCAGAGCATCCTGAGCAATCTGCTGTGCTTTCGCCTGATCCCAGTCACCACGCTGTTTTAAGAGCTCTTTTACTTTTACGCCCTTGTCAGTCAGTGCTTTTACAGAGAATTCGGTTCTGTACTGAGCATCTACGTTCTCCGGGTCACCCTGGATCATGATGTAGTTAACTACGCCGTCGCCGTTGATATCGCCCTTGTTGGAAGTTTCAAGAATTTCTTCACCCTGATAGGTTCCGGACTGTCTTGCATCGCATCCTACATAAGTTGCATTGATTTTTTCATCTTTCCATCTCTGCTCTTCTTCTGGATCTGGCTCACGGTTAATGTAAACAACAGGGATTCCTGCTTCTTTACACATATTTGTGATTTCTGGAGCGGAAGAAGCCTGAACAAGATTTAAAATAAGTACATCATATTTCTGGGTAATGAAGTTCTGGATCTGGTTGGTCTGTTCTGCCTGATCGCCCTTACCATCCTGGATTACCACATTATCTTTCTTAAAGCCCAGGTCCTCAGTTAAATAACGCTGAAGTTCTGTACGATAAAGTGTCATGAAGTTATCATCGAATTTGTAAATGGAAATACCAACTTTCTTATCAGCTAAATCCCCGCCTACTGCATTCTTAACGGCTTCTGCAGTAGTTTCTGCTGATTTGGTCTCTTCCTTCTTTGTTTCTGCTGCAGTGGTCGCTGCCTCAGATGCTGCTGTTGTGGCCTTTGAGCTGGAACCGCAGCCTGCCATGGAAAATACCATTGCAGAAGCGAGACCTACTGCTACTACTTTTTTGAGTAATCTCATGATAAATCCTCCCTTATCATTATATAATTGTGTTCGATTGGTACTTTTACCTCATCGACATGCACATTATATCTTTATTTTGTGCACTATTCCATATAATTTTCTTGGTATATGTATCGAATTTTTTAGATTTTTCATGATTCACTCAATTTTTATATAATTTTTTATTGATAAATACCAGTTTTCCTGTTTTCCTATTTGGCAGTCAGGGTATTTTGTCTGCATTCATAATATTTATCACGGCTTAAATTCACTGTTTCCTGTACATTTTTACCAAGAGCCTCCGCTGCCGCAATTTTAAAAATCACTCCGGCATATTCATCGCTGTCACATTGTACGGTACCAAACAGTTTTCCTTCCCGGACACCTTCAATTCCCTGAGGAGTTCCGTCAATACCAACTACCTTGACTGGCCTGGAACTTCCCTTGCGTTCAATGGCGTCCGCTGCTCCCAGTGCCATATCATCGTTATTGCAGATCACTACCTCAATTTCATCCGGATACTGGGTCAGCCACTGCTCCATCCAGGCAGAAGCCTGGCTTCTGTCCCAGTTTGCTATGGCGCCCGTAATCTTTTCCAGAGGTACCCCTCCATCCTTTAGTGTCTGGATCGACCATTCGGTTCTGATCAGAGAATCCTGATGGCTGCTCTCTCCCTCCAAAAGGACATAGCTCACCTTACCATCTCCGTTTATATCCAGAGAAGTTGGGTCAGACTTATAAGCTTCTACCAGCATATTTCCCTGGAGCGTAGCGGACTCTTTTGCATTTTCCCCTACATAGTATAGCTTTTCCCAGCGCCGCATATCCTCTTCCACCGGCTCCCGGTTAAAAAATACTACCGGCGTATCTGCATCCATTGCTTTTCCGATAATATTTGATGCAGCGGACCGGTCTACCATATTGACACAGATTGCATCATATCCCAAAGAAATAAAACGGTCTACCTGGCTGTTCTGGGTATTCTGGTTTCCCTTTGCATCCACAATTTCCATAACAACCTTTATCCCGGTGTTCTTTTCATATTCCTTGGCCTGATCTTCCAATTTTCCCCTTATGGTATTAATAAATGAATCATCTCCCCGGTATAAAGTCACCCCAATCCGAACTGCTTTGTTCCCTTCTTTTTTCCCGGTTTTATAGTTCTGATAAAAAAAGCCCAGTACAACAACAAACATAAGAATAACCGCTGCCAGCACTCCATATTTTTTTTTCATTTCTATTCCCCCATTTAGTCAATCGGATATAAGATTTTTTCAAATTTGCTCTCTCTTAAATCTTCTCTTCGGATATAATAAGAATCCAGTACAATCTGCTCCTTTTGAAATCCTCTGTGGACTGACTCAACCGCTTTTTCAATGCTCCTGTACCCCGCATCAAACTGATCACTTACCACCAGTCCTTTTATCACCCCGTTGTCCAGATCAGTCAACAGCCTGGTGGTACTTCCTACCCCGTAAAGACCATCCACATAACTGCCATAAACCGGACTTCCTGCAATAATTTCTGCCGTTTCATCCAGACTTTTCGTATCTATCGCTGCTATAATCACTTTTTCGCTCCCTGGATAGACCAGTCCTTCTATGGCTTTGCGAAAGGTCTCTTCCATGGTCTTTTTATAAATTTCAACAGTAAAACCGGCATTTTTCAGTTCACTTTCTGCACCTGCATAGATATCCCGGTTGTATCCATAGTCTAACCCTTCCATAAAGATCCATACCGGTTTACCAGGAGAATTCTCTCTTGCAATAGCCTGTCCCAGCTTACGCCCTTCCTCTTCATAATCTGGAGCAATCCCGCTTTTTACCTTCTCGTTGGGAATTAAGTTTCCAACAATGACAGCAGGACTGTTCAAAACCATATCATCCATTTTTTTGGCGCATTCTTCCGGCTTTACCGGAACTAATACAAACGCTAACGCTCCGTCATTAATTTCCCGTTTTACCAGTTCCAGCTGCTGATCCTGATCTCCCTTTTCATAAAGGGTAATGAAGCTGACGTCAACATTATATTCTTCCGCCGCCTTATCCGCACCTTTTCTGAAATTAGCAAAATAATCATCAGAGGTATCGCTGATAATAATGGAAATCGGATAAATAACCGTCTTTTTTTCCTTAATGATCAAATCCGTGGAGGACAAAAGAAACAGGATTACAAGTACTACCGGCAAAATAACCCATAAAATTTTTTCCTGTTTTGTCATGATCGCTTCTCCTTTTCTAAAACGGAATCATAAGGAACAGCAGGGAGGAGAATGGTAATGGTGGTTCCCTCATCAGGTTCGGAATCAATGGTTAACCCGTAATTTTCCCCGAAATAAAGCTTGATTCTTTCATTTACATTCTTCACTCCAATACCGGAACCCTTTTTAGAGGTGACATGAACCTCATGGGCAAAGAGGCTTTTCACCTGTTCCTCTGTCATACCCAGACCATTATCAGAAACCTGGATAATCAGATTATCTTCCTTTCGCATCACCGATAATTTTATCTCCCCCTCCCCGTCCATGAATTCCATGCCGTGATAGATGGCGTTCTCCACCAGCGGCTGCAGAATCAATTTTAAACTGGTTAATTCCATACATTCTTCCTCTGCCTGAATTTCATAGGAAAATTTATTTTTAAAACGCATATGCTGGATCATTAAATAGCTTCTTACATGTTCCAGTTCATCCCGGACTGTAATAATGCTTTTTCCTTTGCTTAAGCTGATCCGGAAAAACCGGGCAAGTGCAGTAACTGCCTTAACTGCTTCGTTCTTTTGTTCATTTTCAATCATCCAGACGATGATGTCCAGAGTATTGTATAAAAAATGGGGATTAATTTGTGATTGCAGGGTATCAAATTCCTGTTTCCGTTTGGCCTCGTGTTCCGTTACGATATCATCCATCAGGACGCGGATCTGAATTGCCATATTTTTAATGGAATTACCCAAATGCTGAATTTCATAAGAGCCTCCGATGGAAACTGCAGTTTCCAAATCCCCTTCTTCCAGGATTCCTACGGATTTTTCCAACTCCTTGATAGGATTTGTTATACGAGATGAGATATAGGAGTTGATCAGTACAAGTATAAATAAGATAAGAGTAATCATGAATACAATAAAAAGCCTGGTTTTGATGGTATTTAAGGAAACCACACTATTAGGCGTAACACCAACGATTTTCCAGCCTGTATAGCCCACTGACTTAACCGTAATGATTCGGTTATCCCCTTCAAAAACTTCACGGTGAATTCCATCCTTATATCCGGATGCCGCTTTATTGTTTTCCTTCAGCCGTCCTGAGTCAATTAACTGAATTCTTGGGTGATACAGAATCTCTCCGTCACTTCCGATCAGATAGACATAACCGCCTTTACCTGTGGTAACTCCTTCAAATAGATGCTCCAGACTGGAATAGCTTAAATCCACCAGCAGAACGCCCTGGGTGGTAGACGTTCCTTCCGTCAACTCCACCGCTCTGGACAGGGAGAACACCCATCGGTACTGGTTTTCATTGTTTTCAAATATATACTGGACGTGGGGATCGGAAAAATGCTGATTTTCCGTTTTTTCAAGAGCATTGGAAAACCATTTCTCCCCTGTTATATTAAGATTTTTTTTCAGTCTTGCTGCAGGAACAGACTCCACCATTGCTCCGTCCTGGGTGAAAAGGGCAATGTTATCCACATTGTCCTTATTGTTGTCATACAGAAGAGTGATCTCATTATTAATGGACTGGGAAGAAAGGTCTGCATTCTTCACAGCTCCATAATAAAGAGAATCAGATAGTTTCATAACGGTTCGTAAGTAGGATTCCACAGACCGTGCCACCTGATTAATCAGGCTCTGATTTTCCTCCTGTACCACCTCTGCAACCTGAGAGGAAAGACGCTGGTATAAGGAGAGGGAAATAAGCAGACCTGCGGCAAGCGCCGTTATGGTAAAATATACGAAAATGGTATAACGAATGCTGTTATTCTTCTTTTCCATTACCTCACTCCGCGAAATTTAGTAGGTGAAACTCCAAATTTCTTTTTAAACACATAACTGAAATAGTTTTGCTCCGGATACCCCACCTTTGCCGCAATAACATAGGTTTTATCCTCGGTTTTGTTTAACAGCTCCACTGCCTTGTTTAACCTGAGATCAGTTAAATAGGCGATATAGGCCTGTCCTGTTTCCTTTTTAAACAGTGTGGAAAAATAAGCCGGGCTCATATGCAGATGGCGGCAGATCATTTCAACGGATAAATCCGGATTCTGATAATGATCCATAATATACTGTCTCGCCTCCTGAATTACCTGTCTTGTGGTAAGATCACGTTCCTGATTAATCGCCTGATTGATTTTTTCTGCAGCCTTGTAAAGCCAGGTGCCAAATTCCCCTTTCTGAATCTTGTCAAAGAATGTCATGGACTCCAGATCCCAGCCCATGACTTCTTCCAGATCAAGATCATACTGCTGTACCATCTGTATCACACTGTTTAATACTCCGAACATATAAACCTGCTGCTGTCTGAAATGTACTTTTGCAGATTCCATTTTCCGAATAATCTGTGTCACAGCAGCTTCAATCTTTCCATCAGGGCCAAACTTGATGGCAGAAATCAGATCTGCCTCCAAAACACTGTCAAATTCCAGTTTTCCGCTTCCCACTGGTTCCATATCATTGATATAGATGGTACTGCCTTTTCCTGCAATGGCTTTATAGCCAAGAGCATCAATCGCCGACTGGTATGCATACGGGATATTGGATAATTCCTCACAGCTGTGACCGATTCCAATGGTAACGGGAACCTCCAGAATCCTCTTTGTTTCCTTGCAGATATCTCCAAATACATCGATCAGCCCGGTGATGAAATCGTCATCGAGGGCTACCACCACTACCATCTCGGCTTCCAAAACAGACTGAAACAGCGCAAATCTGCAATATCCTTCCAGCTTTTCCCTGATAATCTGCATAACGGATACAGGGATCAGCTCCTCCTCACTGTGGAGGCTCAGGGTTTCATTTACCTCACTCCGTTCAACTGAAACGGCTGCTATAATCCATTTCCATGCGCCTGCAATGGGGATATCGTATTCTTTCAGCTTCTGCTCTGCTATTTCATTGGAAAGATTCTTGTGTACCAGATCATTAAAGAACTGCTCCCGGAATACAGGAAGGCTCTTTCTGTAATTTTCCCTGAGCCTGTTAATATTACGTTTTTCTTCAATTTCCCGGTCAAGGTTGCTTTTAATTCTTTTTAAAATAGAGGTAAGCTCCTCCACATTAACAGGCTTTAAAATGTATTCGGTCACATTTAGCTTAATTGCTTTCTGGGCATATTCAAAGTCGTCGTATCCGGAAAAAATAACAACTTTCATAGACGGATAACGCAGTCTTATTTTCTCTGCCAGTGCAAGACCATCCATATAAGGCATCCGGATATCCGTCAGCACCACATCCGGCTCCAGCACCTCTATTTTTTCTATTGCATCTTCCCCGTTTTCTGCGTCACCCACCACTTTAAAGCCAGCTGACTGCCATTCAATTTTCTTTATAATGCTTTTGCGGACTTCTTCTTCATCATCCACTAAAATGATACTGTATAGATCCATGCCGTTTTACCCCTTTAAGAAACCTTACTGTTATGAAATCTGATAAAGCATTGCGTTGACAATCGCTGCTGCTACATTACTGCCGCCTTTTCTTCCCCTTGCCACAATATAGGGCACATCGGTCAGAGATAAAATCATCTCTTTGGACTGGATTACATTGACAAATCCCACTGGTACACCGATGATTAATCTGGGTTTTATGATTCCTTCCTGTATCAGCTCATGAAGATGAACCAGGGCAGTGGGTGCATTGCCAATGGCAAAAATACATTCCTTTGACAATCTTGCCGCTTTATCCATGCTGGCATGAGCTCTCGTCGTCTGCCTGTTTTTCGCATCCTCTGCCACATCCTCATCTGACATAAAGCAGTGGACGCTGCTGCCTGCCCGTTCCAGCGCTTTTTTATTGATTCCCGCTTTTCCCATGTTGGTATCAGTAATTACCGGAATTCCTTCTTTTAATGCTTCTATTCCAAGCTTAACCGCGTGAGGCGAAAATATCAGCTGATCTGCATAATCAAAATCTGCCGTTGTATGAATCACCCGTTTAATTACCAGTTCCTGCTCCGGATCAAGTTTCTTGTCTCCCAGTTCCTGTGTTATAATTTCAAAGCTTCTCTTTTCTATTTCTTCAGGGCGAACCCGTTCCAGTTCTCTAAATTCCATTCTTTCCTCCGTTGTCACCGGCTAATCCCATCAGGCTGTAAATCCGGTCCATATTAAGGCTCTCCCGCAAAAGGTCTGCCAATCTGTCATACTGTTTTTCTTTATAATCCTGGTAGCTGAAAGCCGTGCCCGGCTGGCTGGGCAGCCCTTTTTTCTTTCTCAGAGCCCCTATTATGGTATCTGCAATCTGCTCACTGTCAAAGAAACCGTGAATATAGGTTCCGTATACGTTCTTTCTCTGACAGCCGTCCATCTTTGCCAGATGGGAACCGGACTGGCTTTCCATCACATAGGATAAGGGCGGAAGTGCACGTTCTGTCTGACCCATATGGATTTCATAGCCTTCTATATTCATTCCTGATAAATCTTCAAAGATCCCTTCCACTGCCGTACAGGAACCAGTCACTCTTGTTCTGGTTTTTTCAGCTCCAAATTCTGTCCGTATGGGAAGCAGCCCCATGCCCCGTACAGAGGAAAGACCGGAATCAGACTCCACTGCCAGCGGATCCTTTAACTGTTCACCGAGCATCTGAAAGCCGCCGCAGATCCCAAACACCGGCACTTCTGATGAACTCAGCTTTAATACTCCAGCCTCCAGGCCATTCTGACGCATCCAGAGAAGATCCTCAATGGTGTTCTTGCTTCCCGGTAAAATCACAAGATCCGGTTTCCCAAGAGCCGATACAGAATCCACATAGCGAAGAGACACAGACGGTATAATAGAGAATACAGAAAAGTCTGTAAAGTTAGAGATTCTTGGAAAACGGATGACCGCTATCTCTACCTCTGCCCCCTCTGTTTTTGCAGCTAGAGAAAGATGATTTCCAAGGCTGTCTTCGTCCTCGATATCCACATCCATGTAAGGAACCACTCCTGCCACGGGAATTTGAAGCCGTTCTGTTATCATATCAAGACCGGGCTCTAATATGGATTTATCTCCACGGAATTTATTAACTATCAGACCGCCGATTCTGTCTCTCTCTTCCTGCTCCAAAAGCATAACAGTACCATAAAGCTGAGCAAATACTCCGCCCCGGTCAATATCTCCCACAAGCAGCACCGGCGCATCCGCCATCTTTGCCATACCCATATTGACAATGTCTTCCTGCTTTAAATTGATCTCTGCCGGACTTCCTGCGCCTTCAATTACAATAATGTCGTATTCCTCTGACAATGTATCAAACGCTTTTTTTATTTCCGGTATCAGATTCTTTTTATAGGCGAAATACTCTTTTGCAGGCATGTTGCCGATGGATACACCATTGACAATTACCTGGGAACCGGTATCATTGGTGGGTTTCAGCAAAACAGGATTCATGGCTGCTACTGGCTTAACGCCTGCTGCCTCAGCCTGCACTACCTGCGCCCGCCCCATCTCAAGCCCTTCCTCTGTAATAAAAGAATTAAGTGCCATATTCTGGGACTTAAAAGGAGCAACCCGGTATCCATCCTGCTTAAAAATCCGGCATAGTCCTGCCGTAATCAGACTTTTGCCTGCATTGGACATGGTCCCCTGAATCATAATTGTCTTTGCCATGTTCTCATTCTCCTTTTGTCAGTATGGATTTTAATACCGCAAGAAATGCATCATTTTCCATTTTCTGCTTAACACAGATCCGGTAATAAGTATGATCAAGCCCTCTGTAATTGGAACAGGACCTTATGAGTACCTGCCGGTCAAGCAATTCATTGTATAAAAGCTTTTCCACATTACAGGCGTTCTTTCTTGTGTCTTTAAAAAACAAATAGTTTGCCATGGAATCGTATACCAGAAAGCCTAAGTCTTTTAAGTTTTTCTTTAAATATTCTCGTTCTCTGGAAATCAGCTGCCTTGTTTCTTTTACATATTCCGTTTCACCAAGAGCTGCTTCACCGGCTGCCTGAGCAAGAGCAGACACGCTCCAGGGCTGGCGGATCCGGTTCATGAGTTCTATTGTTTTCTCGCCTGTGGTTATCCCATATCCGAGGCGGACTCCTGCCATGGCATAAATTTTTGTAAATGCTTTTAAAACAAATACGTGGTCATAGCTGCCTTTTGAAATCAGCTCCAGTACGGAATAAGATTCCGGATTATCTAGGAATTCATTAAAGCATTCATCTATTACACAATAGATTCTTTTTTCTGAGCAGACATCCAGGAGTTCTTTCATCTCATCTTTGGAAAGGGCAAACCCGGTGGGGTTGTTGGGATTACACAGGAATAACATTTCTATTTCCTGATTGTTTTCTTTCAGCCATTTGGTTATTTCTTTTACAGATAAGCGAAATCCATCACTCTCTTTTAAATCATACCATATAATTTCTGCGGAAACCGTCTCTAAAGCCTGCTCATATTCCAGAAAGGAAGGGGCGATTAACAGAGCCCTTCTGGGTTTTATAACCTGTACAATCTGAAAAATTAAATCTGCCGCCCCATTTCCACAGATAAGCTGCTTTTTGGAAAAACCATGGAAAGTTCCAAGTTCCGTGATCAATTTGCTGCAGCGGCTGTCGGGATAGCAGGAACAGTTTTCAACCGCCTGTAATAATGCCTTTTTAACACCTTTCGCAAGCCCAAGGGGATTGATATTCGCTGAATAATCCATGGTAACCTGATTGGTGTAAATGTCTCCTCCATGCTGATATTCCATATTTATTTCTCCCAGTTATGTGTATCTTCTAAAATGTGATTAAAAGCAGGATTCCAACGGGAATCAGCGCCAGTATGTAAGTAACTGTCATCAGGACGTTAGCCCTTACTATATCTTTATACTCCACTTCCCTCACCGGATCTCCGATCACAGGCTTTTCATATAAGGTTCCAAAATACCATGCATTTCCAGCCAGTTCTATCTGAAGAATTCCGGCGCAGGCAGATTCTGTCTGAGCGGAGTTGGGACTTTTGTGATTAAAACGGTCACGTTTCCAGATCCGGAAACCATTATTCCCATTAAATTTATTACCGAAAAACAGCTGGCATAAATAGCCTGCCGCCAGCATAAAAAAAGCGGATACGCGGGCAGGAATAAAATTAACCAGATCATCCAGTTTTGCAGCACACCGTCCAAACCAGAGATACCGGTCATTTTTATAACCCACCATGGAATCCATGGTGTTCACTGCCTTATATAGGAATACACCGGTTCCTCCAAAGAGGGTCATGAAAATCAATGGTGCAATCACACCATCAGAGGTATTCTCCGCCACAGTTTCCACCGCTGCCTTTGTTATACCTATATCAGTGAGAGTTTTCGTATCACGGCCCACGATCATAGATACCGCATGCCTTGCCTCTTCCGTATCCTGTTTTAAAAATGCATGGTATACCTTCATACTCTCTTTCCTTAAGGAATGCCACGCCATCATCTGGAAACACATAATGCTTTCCAGAGCCACTCCGGCGATGGGAGAAATGCCGTAAGAAACAGCTAAGAGCGCAAAGGAACTTCCTCCTGCTGCAAGCAGGACCAACAAAACCAGCCATACACCTGCCTGTCTTTCCCCTGCATCATTTTCCGGGAACCGGGGTCTTAATTTTTTCTCCAGCCAGCTTATCAGGTTTCCAATTCCGCAAACGGGGTGCCACAAGAATAAAGGATCTCCAAAGCACGCATCCAGAAAGCAGCCAATCAGAACCGCTATTATATGATATTTAAACATAAGTCAGTCCTTTTTCTCTTCTATTTTATCCTGGCAGGTATCCCACATACCATGCGGTAAACTTCGCCGCTGTGTTTTGCCAGCTTCACTGCCGCTCTGCCGGCACTTTCTCTCCACCGCCTGTCAAATGGATCTTCGGGTACGATCCCGCAGCCAAGCTCATTTATGGTAATAATCACATCCGGATTATGATCCACAATTTCCTGGATCATCTGGTCGGGGTCTTTTTCTTCTTGTAACAGTCTTCTGACGTAATCATGAAAATTATGAATGATTGTACATTCAAGAGCTGCCTCACAGGGATCTGTGGCGCCCTCTGCAACCTTTTCACTATCTTTCGTTTCTATATTTGCGATTTGCAGGGCATAGTCAAGCTTCCCCTGCCATGCTCCTCCGATAATTAATTTCATTCCAATTCCTTTCTGATGCCGATATCATTTCATGTGGGACAGAATAGCCAGTCCCATTACAAGAGCCAGCTCCAGGACCTGGAGAAAGTATCCTGCAAGATCTCCTGTAATACCCCCAAATTCCCGTTTTGACATGTGAT
The DNA here is from genome assembly GCA_009712635.1 of Hungatella sp. Lineage (GTDB taxonomy): Bacteria > Bacillota > Clostridia > Lachnospirales > Lachnospiraceae > Lacrimispora. The sequence goes on from WASS01000020.1 coordinate 729,064, forward strand.
AATAATATAAAAACACCGCAAACGATACGGCAAAAACGCATAAGACTGCCGGAGCTCCTGTCAGGAGCCATACTGCAAGCAAAGAAATAATAAGATAAAGAATCATAACAGTTCCAACCACTCTTTTATGAGCTCCATCTGAAAAAGCTGCAGCCAGGCCGCTTTTTTTCGCCATGGGAAAGGTAACAACAGAGAGCCCGCTTAGCGCTCTGGTTATAACAAACGTAATACAAAATGCAGGGATCATAACTGGTCTCATTTCAATAAAAAATGCCAGATATAAAAGGAAATAGATTCCGCATCCAATGATCGCAAAGGCTCCTGTATGGGGGTCTTTTAATATCTCCAGTTTTTTCTCTGTTTCACCGTGGGAAGATTTTGCATCAATTACATCTAATAATCCATCCATATGGATTCCGCCTGTAACCACTACAGGGATAACGACAGGCAGTATCAGTTCTAAAAAAGGAAATCCCAGGGTACGTAAAAGGAGAATGACACCATATACCAGCGAACCAATCACGGCCCCTATGAGCGGGAAAAAGCACATGGCATATTTCATCCGTTCTTTTGTCCACTGAACCTGGGGTACAGGAATCCGGGAATACATGGAAAACGCTATCATCATACTGCCGGGAAGATTCATGGCACTGCCCCTTTCTTTCTATTAAACAGCTTTTTATTTTGTCATCTTACAGCCATTAAAAAATATAATATCACAAAATCTGGTAAATGTCATTTCCTAATCATGATCCAGTTTAGACCGGAGAAAGAGAACGGTCTGCACCTCGCAAGAAGACCGCGGGGCAAAAATAAACAGCGGTGCTTTAAACTTTTCAACTCTCAATCATGGTTCTTTTCCTTTTTCAACTTTTATGATAAACTTATATCATCAATTATACGGGGGAAAATGTATGTTATTGGAATTCACTTATACGAGAAATGAGTATGCAGACGGCTGGAGGAAATTTATTTTCCTGACAAAAGTAATTAGGAAATTTGATCTGGTCATTATGGCATTTTCTTTACTGATTCCGTTCTATTTATTCTATCAATACGGTTTCACCAGGGTTTATATCATACTGGCTATCGTCATATATTTTTTTAATATTACATTCGCCACAGTCTTTTTCATTCGTCCTTACATGTTTTATCAGGAGTATGAACAATTCCATCATCCCTATAAGCTGCTGTTTGAAGACGATAAAATCACGTTTGATGCACACGCCATCCATTCTACCTTATCCTGGGATGTCTACAAGCACTATATGGAAAACAAGGACTATTTTTATATTATCCAGAAAAAGCGTACCTACACCTTAATACCAAAACGCATTTTTGCATCGGAAAATGAAATCAGCGCATTCCGACAGCTTTTAACCGATCATTTAACAACTCCTTAAAACATACAGACTGCCGCATACAAAGACACCATGTCCTTGATGCGGCAGCCCTGCTAATAATTCTGCCTAAATCAGTTTTTCCAGATCCGGAAGCACCTCTAAGCTTCTCTTTAAAATCCCCTTCATATAAGCAATGGCAGTTCCATAGTTGGTAAAGGGCACTCCTGCATCCGCCGCTGTCTTTCTGCGGTAAACCATCTCCCTTTCATTTAACATACAGCTGCCGCAGTGAATAATCAGCTTATAGTCAGAAAGTTCTTCTGGGAACTCTCTGCCTGAAGACGTTTCAATCACCAGATCCTTACCCGTAAATTCCTTCAGCCACCGGGGAAGTTTAACCGTACCGATGTCATCACACTGTCTGTGGTGGGTACAGCCCTCTGATATGAGGACTTTATCTCCATCCTCTAGTGTGCTGATTGCCGCCACACCTTTGATTGCATCCTCTAAAAAGCCTTTGTACCGTGCCATGAGAATAGAAAAAGAGGTCAGGAGAATGTCATCCGGCGTATCCTTATTCACCTGTTCAAATGCCTGACTGTCTGTTATAACCAGATAAGGTTTTGTTCCAAGCTTTTCAATGGTCTCCTTTAACTCCGTATCCCTTACGGATATGGCAACCGCTCCGGCCTCTAATATGTCTCTCATGGTCTGCTGCTGCGGAAGAATAATTCTGCCTTTGGGAGCTGCAGAATCAATGGGAATAACCAGAATTACAAGATCACAGGGTTTTAGCAAATCCCCTACAATCCGCATCTTCATGTCTCCTGTATTAACCAGAACTCCGATCCGTTCTTTCAGTTCATGAATCCGAAATCCTGTCTGGGCACTGACAGAAAGACCATCTTCATAATCGCCTTCTCCTACAAGATCCGACTTGTTATAAGCAACTACATAAGGAATATTCTTCTCTTTAAATAATCCGATCAGCTGCTGATCCACTTCTGTCTTTCCTGCAGTTCCATCCACCACCAGAACTGCACAGTCTACACGGTTTAAGATCTGCTTCGTCTTGCGCACCCGCATCTCTCCCAGGGTACCTTCATCATCAAATCCTGGTGTGTCGATAATTACTACCGGCCCCATAGGAAGAAGTTCCATGGATTTATGAACGGGATCTGTTGTGGTTCCTTTAATATCTGATACCACAGACAACTCCTGTCCGGTTACTGCATTGACTACACTTGATTTTCCTGCATTGCGGCGGCCAAAAAAGCCGATATGAATTCTCTCAGATGACGGCGTCTCATTTAATCCCATGTTTATCTCCTCTTTTATGTCGTCTGCGGGGTATCAGAACCGGAAATCCCGGATTCCAGCTTCAATCTTTTCCAGATGATCTTCACAGATCGTCCGTACCTTCTCTTTGGGGATATTATTTAATTCAGCAGCAATTAATGCCTCGCCTACTTTTCGTGTATCTTCGGAAGCGTAGTCCATTAAATATTCCTTTAATGTCATCAATGCGTTTGGCTGGCAGCAGTTTTGAATCTGACCGCTTTTACAAAGACTCATAAATCGGTCGCCAGTTCTTCCTTCTCTATAACATGCCGTACAGAAAGAAGGGATATAGCCTAAATCCATGAGCCAGTGTACCACCTCATCAAGGGTTCTCTGGTCGGAAACATCAAACTGTTCTGTATCGGTAGGACGAACCTCCTCCTCATAACCGCCTACACTGGTTCTGGAACCGCCGCTGATCTGGGAAACTCCAAGGCGAATCACCTTTTCTCTCACACTCTGGCTTTCCCTGGTGGATACGATCATGCCAGTGTAAGGAACACAAACACGGATCAGAGCGCACAGCTTGGCAAAAATCTCGTCGCTGATTCCGTTAGAAAAAGCATTGGGATCAATATCGTCAGCGCTCTTAATACGTGGGACACTGATGGTATGAGGGCCTACTCCATGAACTGCTTCTAAGTGCTCCGCATGCATTAACAGGCCTGCAAATTCATACTTGTACCGTTCCAGTCCAAATAAAACTCCAATTCCCACGTCGTCAATACCGCCCTCCATAGCCCGGTCCATGGCCTCTGTGTGGTAAGCGTAATTATGCTTTGGTCCTGTTGGGTGAAGGCTTTCATAGCTTTCCTTATGATATGTTTCCTGGAATAAAATATAGGTTCCGATTCCGGCATCTTTTAACTTCCGGTAATTCTCCACAGTCGTAGCTGCTATGTTCACATTCACTCTTCGGATTTCACCGTTTTTATGCTTGATGGAATAAATGGTATTGATGCATTCCAGGATGTATTCAATGGGATTATTAACAGGATCTTCTCCTGCTTCAAGGGCAAGCCGTTTATGCCCCATGTCCTGAAGGGCAACCACTTCTCTTGCCAGTTCTTCCTGTGTCAGTTTCTTTCTTGCAATATGTTTGTTCTTTAAATGATAGGGGCAGTAGGTACAGCCATTTACACAGTAATTGGACAGATAGAGAGGTGCAAACATAACAATTCGGGTACCATAAAACTTCTTTTTGATCTCCTCTGCAAGATCGTACAGTTCTTTGATCTTTTCCGGGATATCGCAGGCTAAAAGAACGGAAGCCTCCCTGTGGGTAAGCCCCTTTAATTCTCTGGCCTTTGTAATAATCTGATCAATGAGTTCCACATTGTTTTTGTTTTGTTCCGCATAATCAAGAGTTTCCAGAATTTCTTCATGAGAAATGAATTCTTCCGCTTTCAGCGATTTTGGATCATACATAGTAATTCACCCTTTCTTTTGGGTCAGCATCTGCTTTCCCGTCAGTGTTTTTTTGTACTTCTAAGCATTCACATTCTGATAGGCTGTTTTGGAACTGATTCCGCTTAACTTCCCGATCTTTCCGGTAAGTGCGGAAATGGTACTTTGAGGAGCATCTACCGCAATGCTGATGACACTCACTCCTTTTTTCGGATATGGAATTCCCATACGTCCAATGATGTAATGTCGGTATTCATGCAGAATATCGTTTAAAATTTCTACAGAATCTTCCTCCTCCACAACAATACCGATCACAGCAATTCTTGTTTCCATGCTTATCCCCTTCTTTCCGTCTTCCTTTTCTCATCTGAACAAGAAAAGCCGCGCCAATCAGGCGCGGCAAACAAACAATTCCTCAATTGCCGAACCTTCTACCTCAAAACTGGTTTTTGGTATCAGGATGCTACTATGTGATAAATATAACATACTTGAGGATTTTTTTCAATTAATTCCTTCTTTGATTTTAATGGGGATCCCTGCCACTACTTCCACCACCATATGAGCCCTGTTTGCTGCAAGCTGATTGACGTTTCCAAGAACCTTGCGGTATTCATTGGTTTCGGGGCTGTAATGATCTCCATCAGAAAAAACTTCATTTGTCACAATTACCAGATGATCGGTATGACGTTCTAAATTAAGGATTCCTTCTGTAATCTCTGCTACAGCTGTTTTTTTATCAAGAACCGGTAAGTCTCCTTCTTCCCACAGGCCAAACAGCTCATTGGAAACCAGATTGGACATGCATTCCAGAAGGACAACGGAAGGTCTTGGTTCAAAAACCAGATTTTTTAAACTTCGGTAACATTCTACCGTCTCAAACTGCTTTTTTTTCCGCATTTTCCGGTGTCTTAAGATTCTGTTTCTGCACTCCTCATCCCACGGTTTCATGGTGGCAATATAGACTTTCCTGTCTCCGCCCAGAGAAACCGCCAGATTTTCTGCATATTCTGATTTTCCGCTCCCGCTTCCTCCAATAATCAGGGCAGTCATGACGGATCCTCCATGGGCTTATAAGCCTCGATCTCAATATCTTCAAAAGAGCTCATGGTACTATATACATCTGCCGCCATTTGAAGCAGCGGAACTGCCGCAATCGCTCCCGTCCCTTCTCCCAGACACATACCTGCCTGAATAAGAGGAGACAATTTCAGTTCTTCCAGCAGAATGTGTCCTGCGGGTTCTGCTGATACATGGGAAGCAATCATAAAATCCCGGCACCCCGGATAAATCCGTTCTGCCAAAAGTGCTGCAACTGCTGATATAAAGCCGTCTAAAAGTACAGGAATGCGGTAAATGGCTCCTCCTAAAAATACTCCCGTCATACCAGCCAGATCAAAACCGCCCACTGCTGACAGGATATCAATTTCATCCTGGCAATTGGGACTATATCTGGCTACCGCCTCCTGAATCACCTTTCGCTTCTTTATCAGACCGGCATCATTTAACCCGGCACCCCTTCCGGTCAGACGCGTTGAGTCCTGCTTTAATAAAAGTGCTGCAACCGCACTGCTGGTTGTTGTATTACCAATTCCCATTTCGCCGGTTGCCGCCAGATCATACCCTTTTTCTGAGAGTTCGCCCATTAGTTCGATTCCTGTTTTGATTGCCTGCACAGCTTCATTTCTGGTCATTGCATTGGTCTTACTAAAATTTTTGGTTCCATATGCAATTTTTCTGTTAATCAGCGGATAGGTGGAACCGGACTCCAGATCTCTTGCAACTCCCATATCAACTGGAAATACGTCCACTCCTGCCCGTTTTGCCATAATACACACACTGCTGTTGCCTCGTGTCATATTTTCTGCGACCACTGCAGTAACTTCCATACCGGTCTGGGTAACACCTTCTTCCACAATTCCGTTATCTGCACACAGAATCAGAAGTCCGCGTTTTTTTAACGTTACCAGTGAGTTTCCCCTGATTCCCGCTATTTTTACAATATCATCTTCCAACACACCAAGGCTGTTTAAGGGCTTGGCTACATGAGCCCAGCGCAAACGTGCTGTCTCTATTGCTCTCTTATCAGGCGGCTGTATCGCTGATAAATAATCCTTTAGTTCCTCATTCATTCTTTATGCCTCTCTGGTTAAGATCTTTTCATAGAGTTCAAACCATGGGATTCCATACTCTCCGTAACCTAAATCCGCCTTTCCGGCAAAGCAGTAGCCAAGCTTCCTGTACAGCTGAATGGCAGGCGTATTCCTTTCATTTACATCAAGGCGGATTACGGTTCTTTTCTGCTCTCTGGCTTTTTCTTCTGCAAATTCCAGTAATATTTTCCCAAACCCTCTTCCAAGGAAATCTGGATGGACTAAAAAGGTATGGATCACTGCAACATCCTCTGGTTCCGTCTCCTGACTCCAGGTCACTGTTTCATATCCCTTTTCCTGTAACTGGTTAACGACTACGGAACCGGCTATTTTATCTTCTGCCCAAAGCACATAAAGAGTTCCCTCTTTCACACCTGCCTGTGCATCTTCTTTTGTGGGATAAATTCCTTTTTTCCAGCCCGGATAATTAATATGACTTTCCAGGTGGTCATTTACCGCATCGTAAAGATCCGCAATCTGCTCTATATCCTCTGAACTTCCCTGTACTATGGTAAATTCCTTCATGATTTCTTCCTCTGTTGTGTTATAACCTGTCTGCAAGCTTCTAAAAACCGTTTGGGAAGCCCGGGATTGGAAGGGTAATAGAAATGGGGGAAGCCTGCCATTACATGATCTCTGGTCAGAACACAATCCCAGCTCACATCCCTGCCAGGCTTTCGTGCCTGCATCTGTTCTCCATTGTTTGTGCTGTCCCAGTAATGAAATTCATGCCCTCTGATGGTCTCACCCTTTTTTAAAAATGGCATATCTTCTTTCGCCGCCGCTTCTATGTATCCAAACCGTTTTAATTTTCCTACAGGAAATGCTCTGCCCGGAATAATCCCTGCCATCAAAAATACATCATGCTCCTGTGATTCCAGTTCCTCGTGGAGATAGAGGAATCCACCGCATTCTGCCAGTATAGGAATGTGGTTTTCGCTGGCCTCCCTTATTTCCTTCAGCATATTCTGATTTTCAGACAGCTGTTTTAAATATAGCTCCGGATAACCTCCACCGAGAATCAGCCCACAGATTCCATCTGGAAGATGGCTGTCCCGAAGCGGACTGAAAGGGATCAGCTGTGCCCCCATATCCTCTAACATCTTTCTATTTTCCTGATAATAAAAGCAAAAGGCCTCATCAACGGCAATTCCCACCGGTATCTTCTCAACGTATGTGGTTGGTTCTTCCCATTCTTCATTTCCAGATTCCAAGGATAATTCAGGGGCAGTTCCTGATAACTGGAGAAGTCCGTCTATATCAACTGTTTCTTCCATTTTACATGCCAGATTCTTTAGTTTGTCTTTCAGTCCTTCTACTTCCCCCGGAAGAACCAGTCCCAAATGGCGGCTGGAAAAATCCGCCTCGTCGCATTGGGGAAGATATCCAAAAACGCGGATTCCCAGCGCTTCTATCTGAGGAGTCAGCCGTTGTGCCATAACAGGTGAGATCCTGTTTAAGATCACGCCTTCGATCCGGCTGTCATTTCTGTATTCCAAAAAACCTTTACATACAGCAGCCAGAGACAGACTGGCACCCTTACAGTCAAGAATCAGTACCACCGGTGTATTCACTGCGCAGGCTACTTCATAGGAGCTTGCCCACGTACTGTCTCCTCCCATTCCGTCGTAATACCCCATGACACCTTCTATTACAGATATTTCAGCAACTTTTGATTCCCTGAGAAAAAACTTTCTCACCGATTCCTGATCCAGGAAAAATGTATCCAGATTTCCTCCGTCTATGCCAAGAACCGCCTTATGAAACATGGGATCAATATAATCTGGTCCGCACTTAAAGGAACGGCAGGCAATGCCTCTTAAAAGTAACGCCTGCAAAAGTCCGCAGGTGATCATGGTTTTTCCGCTGCCGCTTTTGGGTGCAGCAAGCATGATTCTCTTATTTTCCTGACTCAAAAGACATTCCTCCTTCCCCTCCGAAGGAAATGATATAAACCGGGTTCTGCCCCATCATCATATGATAGCTGCCTGCTGTCTTTGCTTTTGAAACCTGCATCTGAACGATCTCTGCTTCTGTGGAATGTTTTTTCAGCCACAATAACATTTCAGATAAGGATTCCAAAGCAATGAAATTAGCGACAACCCGGACTTTGGGATTCTTTTCTAAAACAAGATCCAAAACTTCTTCTAAATTTCCTGATGTGCCTCCCAGAAATACATGAGTTGCAGCTTCCAGCCCGGATAATGCTTCCGGCGCAGTTCCTTTTACCACGGTAACACAGTCCGCCGCGAATTTCTCTTTATTCGCCTCTATGAGAACCTGTGCTTCCGGCTTCTTTTCCACAGCATAAACCTTCCCACTGGTTAAATACCCTGATGCTTCTATGGATATGGAGCCAGTACCTGCTCCGATATCATAAAGAATGGAGTCCGGACTTAGTTCCAGTTTGGATACACAGACTGTCCGAACCTCGCTTTTGGTCATAGGGACATCGCCTCGGATAAACAATTCATCTCTCATTTTTACCTCTCAATCAATACTGCCGATAAGATATCAAACGTCTGGTTCTTAAGCGTTACAGGTGTACCTGTGGTAATCCGCTCATCTTCGTAGGATAACCGCTCGCCAACAGATAAACGTGCATGCTCATATCCATTCTCTTCCAAAAGACTGCATAAGGCATTTACGGAATTACGCTTATCCAGCAGGGCGAATATTCTCTGGTGATGTTTCAGTTCTTCCAGAAGATCCCAGTCTCTGCCATGAAGGCTGATCAGCCGCACGTTCTCCCATCCGGTTTTCAGTCTTGCACATAAATAGGACACGGAAGAAATTCCAGGAAGAATCTCCGTCTCATAAAGTTTGAAATAGGGTTCTTCTAAAAGGACTGCTGCCATTTTCTCCGCACCGCTGTAAAAACCGGCATCGCCAGAGAAAAGAACGGCAATCCGCTGATACTCTCCATGTTCATTCAGCCAGGGAAGGATATCCTTGCTTAAATAGTAGGGAAGCTTTAATATCTCAGGGTTTAAGTCTCCAATATCATGAAGAATACGCTTAGCCCCGAATACAACCTGACAGCTCTTTAGAGTATTTAATGCCTTTACCGTCATCTGCTCCGGCCCGCCCATTCCGGTTCCTATTAAATAAATGGCCCCTTTACAAAAAGAGGTCTCTGAGATCTTCCTCTTTATTAAAATTTCCTTTACTTCATCCAATCCCACACCCTCTTCGTCAATGGGGCGTCCGATTACAACGGCTGTAATGTTGCATAAAGAAGCTGCCTGCAGCTTTTCTAAAAACCCTCCTGCATGACCAGCCTCCTTTGTAACGAGATAACGGATATTTAACTGCCGGATCATAGCCTGATTCAGTTCCAGAGAAAATGGTCCCTGCATCCCAATGATCCGGTTTCCCTTAAATCCCAGCTGTTCACAGGCAGCCAGAACGGAGGAAGAAGAAAGCACTCTTGCATAGACCCGTTCATCCCAGTTCTCAACCTTTGTATACCAGTCCAGTTCCTTGCTTCCTGTAGTTGCCAGCACATTGCCTGTATTCTGGTTTAAAAATCGGATGGCTTCCTCCATGGAATCCACCCAGACTACATGATCTCCATCCCCACTGTCTTTTAATGATTCCCGCAGTATTCTTAAGCGTTTCACTCCTGTCTGAGTACACGCAAGAAGAATATTCCTGCTTACCTCTGCTGCATAGGGGTGGGTGGCGTCTAATACAAGGGTGATCCTCTTTTCCCTGATAAATGCCCCCATCTCTTCTGCGTCCATGGGGGTGTTGTGAATATGGAGAAACCGGCTTTCCAAAAGGAGCATCTTTCCATATCCTGTAGCAACACTGACCCATGCTTCAAGCTGGTTTTCATGGCAGAATTCGGCCAGAAGCCGCCCCTCTGTTGTCCCTCCAAAAATCAGTATTTTACACATTTTTGTATCCTCTCGGTGTGACCATTCGTCCATTAATCTCTCTGGTCATGGAATTTCCTATGTAAACGGTTGTAAACATATCCACATTGGTATCTTTTAACTGGGAAAGAGTTAATACCTCCATCTCCTCCCCGTCTCTGCCAATATTTCTTACAAGCCCGCAGACCGTCTCCGGTTTCTGGTGCAGCAGCACAATTTCACAGGCATTTTTCAGATAATCCGCCCGTTTTTTGCTTGAAGGATTGTATAAACAGATCACCATATCAGAACGGGCAGAATTCTTCAGTCTGTCTTCAATCAGCTCCATAGGAGTAAGAAGATCGCTTAAACTGATGACTGCAAAGTCATGGCCAAGAGGAGCGCCAAGTACAGCTCCGCCGCTTAAGGCTGCTGTAACACCGGGAATCACTTCAATTTCTAAGTCTGGTGAATCTTCTGCCAGCTGAAGAATAAGTCCGCTCATTCCATAGACACCGGAATCACCGCTGCATACCATAGCAACCCGTTTACCTTCCTGGGCTTTTAAAATAGCCATCTGGCATCGTTCCTGCTCCTGGCGCATAGGGGTAGTAAGCATCTCTTTTTCCGGAAAATGTTCCCGCAAAAGATCTACATACACCGTATATCCCACAATGATCTCACTGTCTTTTAACGCATTCACCGCCCTGATTGTCATATCCTCATAAGATCCCGGGCCGATTCCTACCACATATAATTTACCTGTTGTTTTCATATCATTACCTTCCAATCCAAGACTGCCGCAGCAACTGTCACGCCGGCAGCCGCTTCTTTTTTAACGATCAGTTTTCCGCCCCCCAGTTCCTTTACACAGCAAAGTGCTGCCCGCTCGCATACATTGTCCACTCCTGTAATCTGCTTTACAAAGGAAGAAGGGGTAAATTTCCCCTCGATTCCAGCAAGAATCTCTGCCGGATATGTATAAAAAGGAACGCCTGTGTCTCTGGCAAATTCACAGAGTCCTTCTTCCTCTTTCTTTAAGTCAATACTTGCACACCCCGCTATGGCAAGAGAGGATATATTATGTTCCTTTAATACACGGGTCACCCCGTCTTTTATGGCAGTAACAGAGGTGTTTTTCCTGCATCCGATTCCCAGTATCAGAATCTTTGGAATAAGTCTGAGTAAATGGTCCGTTTTCCCCTTCTCCCCAGAATCTGCAATTGTGATATACAGGCCGGTATCCGCTTTTGCATCTAAGCATAATTCCTCCGGAAGCCTTCCATCTATGGGAAAGTCACTGTGAAACCCAACCGTTTCTCCCCTTAAAACAGCTGCTGATACTTTTTTAACCATGTCAAGTTCTGTAATGGCAAGTCCCAGCCTTTTGGCAAATAAGTCTGCCGCAAATTTTCCATGTATATCGGTAGCAGTGGTAATTACCGCCTGACCTCCCGTAATTTGAGCACTAAGTTCTGCCAGTTCATTGGCTCCCCCTAAATGCCCGGAAAGCACGGAAATACTAAATCTCCCCTGATCGTCTAATACCACCACTGCAGGGTCAACTGCTTTTCCTTTTATATAGGGAGCAATGGAACGGACTGCAATTCCCATGGCTCCAATAAACACAATTCCGTCTTTATCAATAAACTGCTCTTTTGTCCACTCTCCCAAAGACGAAGTCAGAGGCTTTAATCCCGGTCCTTTTCCAAAGCCCTCACAATGCTCTCCCTCTTTTAGAAGTCCTTCCATCAGCCTAATAGCTGTACTGGCTCCTGCCTCCGTAAAGCAAATGACAGCAATTCTCATACCGTCTCCCCGGTTCCTTTCCGAAATTCAGTGGTAAACGATGGATCGTAAAGAAGAGAGCGGCTGTAATTACTTTGTGACACCGCATCTCCCACCAGAATCAGAGCTGTTTTTTTTATCTGCTCCCTCTGGGCGCATTCTTCCAATGTGGAAACGGTACAAACAACGGTCTTTTCCTCTGGCCATGTTGCCTTATAGCAAATGGCTGCCGGTGTTTCCGGTGAGTATCCGCCGCGAATCAGCTCATTTGACAGTTCCTTTAACATTCCTGTACTTAAAAAAATCACCATGGTTGCACCATGAGATGCAAAAGACGCGATGGATTCCCGTTCCGGCACCGGAGTACGCCCTGCCATTCTGGTAATAATCACACTCTGTGTTACCTCAGGAAGCGTATATTCCATCTTCATTGCAGAAGCTGCGCCGCAAAAGGAGCTGACACCCGGGCAGATTTCATAGGAAATCCCCCTGTGATCAAGCTCGTCCATCTGCTCTCTGATAGCACCGTAAATGCATGGATCTCCTGTATGGAGGCGTACTGTCATTTTCCCGCCTGACTCTGCCTGTACCACTACTTCAATCACCTCTTCCAGGGTCATCTTAGCACTGTCATAAACAGCGCAGTCTGGCTTTTTATAATCCAGAAGAGCGGGATTTACCAGGGAACCTGCAAAGATAATGACATCCGCTTTTTCTAGAAGTTCTTTTCCTCTAACTGTTATTAAATCCGGTGCTCCCGGACCTGCTCCTACTATATGTACCATATTTACCTCACTATGATCAATGAATAATAACCTGCCTCGTCGGGTATCTCCACAAGGGAATGATAGACCCGCTCATCTGACATGCCGCAGTTCTCCACCATAACAGCCTCAAAACCCCCGGCACGGATCTCATCCTTAACCGCTTTCATCTGTCTTCCTGCTTTCATAAGAACCTTAACACCAGGAAGTTTTAATGCATCTTCTATCTGATAAGAGGCTGGGATTACGTGAAGCTCTTCCGCTCCTGTTACCAGAGGAATACCAAGCCTGGCGGCAACGGCACAAAATGATGTGATACCGCTTTCCAGCCGGGTGGCATATCCTTCCTTCCACAGCCTTTCTAAAAGATAACTGCAGGTGGAATAAATGGTCACATCTCCAAGGGTAATAAATCCCACATTCTCCCCTCGGTCCAGCCGTTCCATCACCGCCTTTGCCGCAGAATCATGGCTTTCTTTTAAAACTTTCTTATCTTTTGTCATGGGCATAGGCAGATAAAGGCATTCCTTTTCCTCAATTTCAGGAACTGCCGCTTTTGCAATCTGGTATGCCGTACAACTATTTTTATCGCTGTGAGGGATGGCAATTACATCCATTTCCCGGATTCTTCGTACCGCTTTTAAAGTCATCAGTTCCGGATCTCCCGGCCCTACCCCAATACCATACATGATTCCAGCCATTTGTTATCCTCCTGTGTCCAATTACTTATCTATTGTTTTATCATCTTAAGAGCATCCGGCGTCATGGAAAGAATACCAAGTGTATTGGAAAATGTGATAACTTCCACTGGAATTCCTCCTGTCCACTCTGTCATAAATGCCTTTATTCTTTTTACCACCTCAGACATTACCGGCTTTAGGACGCCCATCTCTTCTAATATTCCAGCTGCCGTCTCCATGGTGTTGGATTGCAGAATCACTTCTTTTTTATCACTGCTTAAAAACTCACTGGCACAATCCCAAAGCACCTCCATACGACGGTCTCCGTATCTGGAATGGGTGTTTTCCACCCCTCCCGCGACCTTAATCAGTTTCCCGATATGCCCCACAAAAAGGATCTGTTCAAACCCTTCTTCCTTTACCATAGTACAGGATTGCCGGATAAAATTACTGATGGTGACACCTTCCCCGACCGGAAGACTTAACTGATCTTTTATAAAAGACTCCCCATAATTGCCAGGTGTCAGTATCACCCGTTTCAGACCAGCCACCGCTTTCATATGAAGCTCCAGCGAAATGGTGGCAGTCAGGGCCTCTTCACTCATAGGCTTTACAATTCCGGTTGTTCCAAGAATAGACAGCCCGCCTATAATTCCCAGTTTTGAATTAAAGGTCTTTTCTGCAAGTTTCCTGCCTTCTGGTATCCAGATACAGATGAGCAGGGCGCCTTTATAATCTGCCGCTCTTCTTACTTCATCCACTTCATCAAAAATCATGGTTCTGGGTACTGGATTGATAGCCGGATATCCCACAGGTGAAGAAAGGCCGGGTTTGGTTACCCGGCCCACACCTTCCGACGCTGTTAAAATCAGCTGCCCGAATTCTCCGGTCTTTTCTCTGACAAAAGAACAGCCGGCCGGAGATGCTCCATCTCCAGTTTCATCTAATAATTCCACAGATGCGTAGATGAGCGCCTGGTCTGTTACATCAGGGTCGTCACCTGCATCTTTTTTCACCGCACACCACACCTTGTCCGGCTTCATGACAACATGAAAAAGGGGCAGATCAGCTTCCGTCCCTTTTGGCGTCATTAGCTTCATATGTTGTAACTGGTTTCCCATAAGCAGCATTGCTGCTGCCGCTTTGGCAGCAACAGCCGCACAGGTGCCAGTGGTAAATCCGCATCGCAATTCTCTTTTATCCATATTTCTCTTCCTCTTCGAAAAATATTATAAAAGATTTTTGCTTCCGGTGCAAGGAATTTCCTGCTTTTTACCTATACTTCCTCTTTTTTCTCCATTGCATCGTTCTTCAATTCTCTTTTTCTCTTGGTAATCAGACCGCCGATGCGGCCGCTTTCCTTTGCACTTAAACAGCGCCAGCCTCCTTTTATTACTTTTTCATCAAGGCCAAGCTCTGTGGCTATTTCAAATTTAAGTACCTCCTCCGGTTTTAAATTACGGGGATCGAAGGGTTCTGATTTTTTTCCTTTTGGCATACTGTCGTTCTCCTTTCATAAATCTAAAAAGAGTATGCCCGTTTCAAATGGAAATAAACTCCATTTAACGAAAACAAAAAAGAAAGAAGCAAAAAAAGCCTCTCTCTTCTTCGTTTTACGTTATCTTTTTGGTATAATCACGGCTGCAATGATATAGGCTACAATTCCGGAGCCCGTACAGGCAAGAATCGCCCATAAAAGGCGGATAATTGTAGGGTCTACATCAAAATATTCTGCAATTCCACCACATACACCACACAGCATTTTGTCCGTATCAGAACGGTATAATTTTTTCTCCATGTTTTAATCTCCTCTCTTGTTGTCACCAGGCTAATCTATTATTCATAAAATTTTACTTCTATCCCACCTGTGCTGCAATCTAAATTCATGTCCTTACTGGCGGAATAATCCCAGCTATCTTTGCCGGCAATGGCTGCCATCTGTTCATCTGCGATTTTTATTCCTCCAATCCTAGACTGAATCTTATAATTGTAATCTTCCTTTTGGCCTGAAAGAAACAGCAGGACTGCACCTACTTTGCATTCTCCGTTAATATCACCGGTGGTTGTACCGGTATACTCCACGGCTCCAACGCTGCATTTAATGTCTAAATCGCCTACATTACCCTGTCTCACGGAAAGTGCACCCGCCTTTACATTAAGGCTCATGTCATCAGCAGATATGGACCGACAGGCTATAATAGGATCCATGCCATGCACCCCTTTCTTCTTGGAAACCGATAAATCAACATCTGAAAAATGATACCCCTGGGGCACGCTGATCGTCATCACAAGATCCGTTTCATCTGACAGGAACCCGCTCCCGGTTGTCAGATCAATCTCATCATTCTCATCTTTCAGATTCCAGTTCCCATCCTTTTTGTTGGAATATATGGTTAACTCACTTACTGATGGATCCTCTACGATAAAAACCCTTCCAGCCCTGATATCTACACTCAGGCTTTTTGCAGTACCGGTGGTATAAATTTGCTGGCCTTTTTCTGCCGGAACTTCAAGATCCGAATCAAAATCATAATAATTTTCAGTCCCTTTCGGCTGGTTTTCATAATCCAGATCCTCAAATGAGAAATCAGAAAATGAATCTTTCCAGAAGCCGCTTCCCCTTGGAATAATATCGCGTAGATCAGCTCCATAGGTTACCGCTGCAGCAGCCATAATACCGCCCGCAACTACAAGGATTATTCCTGCAATCACACATTTTTTCATAAACTTGCTCATGTCCGCGCCCTCCTTCCGTGTAACAACCGGTTAAACAGATCGATACAGCTGCGAAACAGAAACGGTAGAAATTTTCCATAAAACACACCGCAAACGGCCAACGAAACAAGACCAAGGCCAAGAATCAGTATCCCCAGACCCAGCAGCAATATTCCGTCCAGAGGATGAATGATCATGGTAGTAAAACCAGCTACCGCCAGGGCAAATCCTGCTGCCAGGAAGGCGAACGTGACCGCTCCGATTGCAACCACTGCTGCAAACAGCACTCCTATCAGACCTGCCAATATGCCCAGTATCCCTCCTCCAATGCCAAAAAGCATGGGAGAAGCTGCAATAATCAGAACAATCCATAAAATAATTTTAATCTTACGTCTGTCATCCCCCCGTTTTTTTCGGACGGGTTCCCTCTCCTGTTCATAAAACCCGCTGTCTTTTTCCGGCTGCACCGTAACCTCCGGGAGATCATAGCGCTTTGCCATCTGATAATTGGGATCCCGAAAGCGCTCATCCTGATAACCACTTTCCGTGAATTCACCGCCTTCTTTTAAATGACCGTTCATATCCGCCCGGATCATGGCTGCAATCCGTTCCGGACTACCAAACTCCCGTATTACAGAATCCTCATTCTCCGGTCCCGCTTCTTCCAGATAATCTCTGTAATATTCAATAGCATCTTCTTTTTCTTCATCAGGAATATCCGCCAGCAGATATTCCAGCTCTCTCATAAACTCATCCCTGTTCATATATGTGCCTCCTCAAAAATTCGGGATATCTTCTGCGAATAACCTGCCCATTCGCTTTTATAGAGATTTAACTGTATCCGCCCTTTCTCCGTAATCTTATAATACCTGCGGTTCCTTCCATCGTATGCAAGATCATATACTTCCAGACATTCTTCCTTCTGAAGTCTTCGAAGAACAGGATAAAGGGTTGATTCTGAAATCTCAATAACATTTCTTACATCCTGGGTGATCTTGTAGCCGTAAGTTCCCTCCTGGTCTTTTGATACGACTGCCAGGACAATGGCGTCCAATAATGCTGCTCCTGTGTTAAAAACCATACGTCCACTCCTATCTTTTCTGCCTGGGTATTCCTTTACTCTCCGCCTCCCGAAGGATCCTTTGGTATGATCACTGCTGCAAGTATATAAATGGCAATACTTCCGCCGATTAAGGATGCCCCGGTTACCAGGTGAAACAAATGCCTCCATGTCTGAAACAGCATAAGCAGAATCCATATCAGCCTTATCATAACCGGATCCACGGCCAGATACTCACCAATTCCTCCACAAACTCCACATAAAACTCTGTTCTTTACTGAACGGTACAAACGCTTTGCTCCCACGATTGACCACCTTTCCTCTGACTTTTAATTTTCATCTATAATATTATTTATGTTTTTATATTATATGTTGTATAATATATTGTTATTATATGCGATATAATATTAGTTGTCAACACCCATTAGAAAAAACTTTAAATATAAAAGACACCTTTGACGCCAGAGATCGCGTGAAAGGTGTCTTTTAAAAGCCGGTCAGTGTAATAGGAAATCAATATTTTTTTCTTCCTATAATGATACAGGGCTCCAATCAGATTCGAATCATTAAAATAACGGCAGGCAACAACCTCCGGTCTTGGTAAATAAGGAGACAGTTTACGCAGAGGATTTTCATTGCAGAATTTTTCCACATGTTTTCTGATATACTCAATCAAAAGAGGCTGTTTGCTGATTCCGCCTCCGATCGCCACCAGCTCCGCATCAAAGAGTACCTGTAGATTATATATCCGGACTGCAAGCTGTTTCGTATAGCGGTCCAATGCCTTTAGCACTTCCGGATTTCCCTGCTCTGCCATCTCAAAGATGCGGATACCATCAAGCTCTTCCTTAGGAATTCCAGTTTCTTCTGATACTGCTTTGATCAGGGCTGTCGCTCCTCCTGCAGTTCCCCAATATCCGCTCATCTGATCCAGATTTTCATCTGATACTGCCATGTAGCTGAATTCTCCTGCTGAAAAATGGTTTCCCTTATAGATCTTACCGTCGATAATCAGGCCGCCTCCTACAGCAGTTCCCAGTACAAGGACAATTCCGTTATTTACATCTTTCAGACTCCCCAGCCATTTTTCTGCCAAAGCCGCACATTTCCCGTCATTTTCAATTGTAACAGGCACTTTGCATTTCTCCTGAAGCAGTTCAACCATATTATGACCTGTCACGCAGCTTAATCTCCCGCCTGTATAGCAGTATCCTGTTTCACTGTCTAATATCCCGGGAGCGCTCATGGCAATCCCCTCTGCCCTGCCTTCATACTTTTTAAAAATGGAATACAGGGTTTCCAGATAATTCTCCAGATTCTCACTTTCACTAACCGTGGTCTTAACCTTGCCTTTTTCAATAAATTCCCCGTCTGCATTCATAAGAGCATACTTAATAAATGTACCTCCTGCATCAATTACAAGAAATTCCATTGGTCCTTTCCTCCTTTTTTAGTTTTCGCAGCAAGTAGGCCGGAGTACAGCTCCACGCATGGCAATAGCTGTTTACAGCCGATGAACCATAAGGAGATTCTTCCGGATTTTCCGGATTATACAGTTCCCAGAAAGTATCTGCCCCGTAAGAGAGCATACCTCCCCAGTAATATTTCATATAATCCACTGCCATTTTCTTTTCTCCGCACAGAATCAGTGCCTCCACATAATGATGATTCATGTAAGGTGTTACCATTCCCATATCAGGATTCATCTTAGTAATACGTTTTAAAAGCGCACCGGCCTCTTCCTCTTTTTTTACACCTGCCAGTACCATCCATACCTGGCTTGCATAAGAAACCTGACGTTTGGCTCCACTGATAAACACATGAAGCTCTTCATCCCATAAATACTTTAAAGCCGCACTGATGCAATACCCCTTTTCCTCCTGTAATTGCTTTACAATCTCTTTTTCACCCAGGATCTTGGCAAGTTCAATTGCTGCATTTAATGTATAGATATAGATTGCATGAGCACTGGCCTGTTTGTCAAGTCCTTCTTTCCAGTCAATAAAACACCAGAAGTTATCGCTGCCTTCAATTATATAGTTATCATTAAAACGTTCTCTTGCCAGTTCAATCTGCCTGTAAGCCGGCTGCCAGAGATCCTTTAAGGTTTCCATATCTTTTGAAGCCTCATAATAGTCCTTTAAGGTGGATATAAAAAACAGAGAATAATCGAATAAAAAAGTATCATCTACAATATACTCCGGCTCTGTAAAAAGACAGGCACCGATGGCTCCGTCACCCCTGGTAAGGCCGCCGAACAGATACAGGCATCGTTTGACCATATCATAATTTTTAAAGGTCTCGTAATTGGTAAGTGCCTGCAGCCTTAAATCTCCCAGCCAAAGGCGTCTGTCACGTTTGGGACCATCCTCAAACACAGACTGCATACAGTTTTGAAGAGTCCGTAAGCTGACTTTGTCCAGCTGACTCATAAACGGATCAGCAGCACAAGTCACTCCTTCCATACTAACTGCAGAAACAGCCCTGCATACAACTTCCTCTACCGCCACCTGATATTTTAAAGAGGTATCCACCACATAAATCTCAAGAAAGCGGAATGCATACCTTCTGGGCAGCTTAAGACATACGGGAAGCACATCAATATGTATATACTCCTCCTGAATCCATCCCCTGCTGATCCAGCCATTGTATTCCTCGGATTTTTCTATCAATTCTTTGGCAATTTCACCGAATTTCAGCCTTAAGTATGCAGGTGCATCCTGAGGGCTTCCCACTGATTTTAACTTTAAGCTGACATAGCCTACCTGATGATCTCCAAAATCCAGAACAACAGAATCCCCTTTCTTCAGTAACATACCAGGTAAATCTTTAAGCTTTGCCCCTGGATGGATTTTCCCTTTATCATCTACAGTTACAATTCCTGTCGGTTTCACCAGATTTTCTATCAGCTTTCCCTCCAGCTTTTTTGCCTTTTCTATAAATGACTCATTGGTAACTCTCTTCATCTCCAAATCAATACTGACTGCCGCCATAATTATTCCTTTCTTAACGTTCTGCCAATCTTCTTTCCTCTAACTCCTTGTTGATCTGCGGAAGCTTTTTATCCAGATCATACATCAGAAAAGTAATGATAGTTAATATATTGGTTGCAAGGGGGATCCATATATACATAGCACTGATGGCATTTAAAGCAGAGTTTGTCTGAACCTGTGCGTTTGCCACATAGCCGCTGGATGCCAAAAGTGCTGCTGCCACTGAGCTTGCCACTGCCATTCCCACCTTACCTATAAATCCATTTACGGCTGACATGGTTCCTGCAATGTTAACTCCTGATTTCCATTCACCATAATCCACCGGATCAGGCTGAATGGCAAAATGCATGCTTCCCTTCAGTCCATATCCAAGAGCTGCAACTGTCACGCCTGCAATCACAACGGGAACTGAGGTTCCTCCAGCAAAAACAATAAGAAGTCCTGCACCATGAAATACAGAGCCTGCTATCATCAGATTTCTTTTTGAAGTCATACGAGCCAAAAACGGAACGCTGAGATTTGTAGCAACAGGGATTAAAGTTGTAATCGTCGCCGCCACACTTGAAAGCTCTTTATTATTTAAGTTGTAGGTGAAGTAATATATGATGGCCCCTGCCTGAATTATAAAACCGCCAAAAAACCAGATAATATTGGCAGCAAACAATAACCACGGCTTATTGTGAATCAGGCAGTTTATACTGGCTTTCAGGCTTACCTTTTCTTCATTGATACGCACTCTCTCTTTTGTGTTATAAAAACAGAAGAAGAATACCAGACAGCCTACAATACCAAAAATCATCATTACGATTCGAAATCCTACGGCTTCATTTCCGTTGCCAAAACGATCTACCATTTTGAGAGCAAAGGCAGATACTACAGTAGAGCCCATATAAGAGAAAAACACACGGCTGGCAGCCAGGTTGGTTCTCTCCTGAGGATCCGCTGTCAGAGACGGCAGTATGGAAGCCATAGGAATATTTACAATGGTATAGGCAAGAGATAACAGCATATAGGTTACATATGCATAAATGAGCATCCCCTTCTGTGAAATATCCGGTACGCTGAATGCCAGAAATGCAGTCACTGCAAACGGCACCGCACCTGCAAAAATCCATGGTCTGGATTTCCCCCACCTCGTATTGGTTCTGTCAATAAGAATTCCCACCGCCAGATCTGTAAATCCATCAAAAATTTTAGTTACCAGAAACATGACGCTTACTGCCGCTGCATCTAAATGCATCACGTCTGTATAAAAATATAATAAATATAATGAAATCACCTGCCAGATCAGATTACAGGCAAAATCAGAAGAACCATAACCAATCCGCTGCCTCCACTTGCTTTTTTTAATCTCTTTTTCAAACGTATCCATCTTATTTACCTCTCCTTATTTATTGATAGTTGTATACTATCATCAGACAAAGGTTTTTACTAATGACTAATTTATGTTATTGACTTGATATTTTTTAAGATGGTACACTAATAAAAAGATAACGACCGGAGGAAGCTGTCATGAAAATAAATAAGAATAAATTTAAAGAATTTATTGTTTCATATAATAAAGATGAAGAATTTTACCACCGCCTTTTTGAGGCGGAACAACGCTCTCCCCAGACTTTTTCCTCATATGTAAATTCATTGGACCAGGAATATATTGAACGGCACCAGCTATATGTTCCCTGCCTGCACCCAATCTGGCATCCATATATCACTGAAAACGCATTTTTTAAATCATCCTCACAGAATATTTACATTAATAAACATAACCGCTATACTCCGGAATTTATTCATGAGCATGAATTTTATGAATGCTTTTACGTGTATTCCGGCGCCTGCTCCAATACCATTCAGGGAAGAAAAAGAGTGTGCAAAACCGGAGATTTATGTATTATTCCTCCTAAAACAAGGCACAGCATTGCCGTATTTGATGACAGTGTCGTGATTAATATCATGATTAAATCCAATGCCTTCCATTCAACCTTTTTTGAACTGTTTGCCAACAACAATGCCTTGTCCCACTTTTTTGCCTATACCTTGTATAAAAAAACGGAAAACAATTACCTGCTGTTTCATACCAGGTCAGATGAGGTAATCTGCAATGTGATCGAAGACATTTATATTGAATTCTATGGACACGAAAAGTACTCTGATCCCTTACTTGACAGCTATCTTCTCACGTTCTGGGCGATCCTGCTGCGCCGGCATGAAAAGCATCTGGAAAGCTTTTTAAATACCACCCATAAAAACCTTGCCCTGCCTGATATCCTGAATTACTTTCAGACACACTTTATGGATATTACGCTTTCCTCTGCTGCAGAACATTTCGGCTTTTCGGTCCCCCATTTCAGCAAGCTGGTCAAGGAACATACAGGCCAGACCTTCATTAAGCTTATCCGGAACATACGACTGGAAAAAGCCTGCCGGGCACTTAAGACTACAAATTTAAGCATTGCTTCCATCTGCGAAATTATTGGCTATACAAATCCAGAGCACTTTAACCGGATATTTAAGGAGACCTTTCATATGACTCCCGGAGAATATCGAAAAAAACAAATGAGTGTCTCGTAACACAAAACTCTCTGTTGAACGCCCATGCACACAAAGTCAGGAAAGGAGCAGAAAAATTCTGCTCCTTACTCTTTTTAACCAATCCACCTACAAACTAAACGCATGAAGAAGTCGTTTTAAATAATCTCCAAATTTTGCTTCCCGCACAGCTCCTGCTGTCAGAACCGGAACTTCGCCGATCTTCTTTCCGCCAAGGCTATATACAAGGTTTCCTGCAGGCTGGCCTTCTTCAATAGGTGCAGACACTGACGGAGCAAGCTCCAGTTTCCTTTCTATTGCGGTAAAATCCTCTCCCTTTAAGCTTAAATAGGAAAAGGAACCGCCGTATTTTAAAGGAACTTTCTCGTCCACACCGTTATCTACAATCATATCCGGAAGGGGCAGCATCTCTTTATCTTCATATAGTTTACAGTTTGCATAGCCATAGTTTAAGAGGGTCTGGGCATCTGCAAACCTCACCTTATAATCCGGCGCAGCCATAATGGATGCAATGAGACGGACACCATCTTTTTCTGCAGTTGCAGAGAGACAGTACTTTGCAATGGAAGTAGATCCGGTCTTTAAGCCCGTTACATTAAAGTTTGTTGCCATTTTTAAAAGCTTATTGGTATTTGACAGACCAAATTCTTTCGTTCCCTGCTTCGTCACGTGAGTGATGTTTTCCATCCAGATAGTTGAATAGTTATGAATCTGTGGATACTTATTAATCAGTTCCCTTGACATGGTTGCGATATCTCTGGCAGTTGTTACATGTGTGGGGGATTCAGTAAGACCGCAGCAGTCCTCAAAATGAGTATTTGTCATCCCAAGTGCTGCCGCCCGCTCATTCATCATCTTTACAAATTCATCCTCTGTTCCTGCTATGTACTCCGCCATGGCGACGGATGCATCATTACCTGACGCGACAACAATACACTTGATCATGGTTTCAACCGTCTGTACTTCTCCTTCTTCCAGAAATACCTGAGATCCTCCCATGGATTTTGCGTGGGCACTGGTCACAACCTCATCGGTCAGCTTGATCTTACCTGATTCCAGGGCATCAAAAATAAGGATGAGCGTCATAATCTTTGTGATGCTGGCAGGACTTCTTTTTTCATCCGCATCTTTTTCGTAAATGACCTGCCCGGTAGATGCTTCCATTAAAATCGCACTTGGAGACTGCAGGGCAGGGCCGCCTTCTGTATTAACCGCCTGGGCCTCTTCTGCTTTTACAATCATGTCCGAGGCAACCGCTATATCCGGCTCCTGCCCTGCCACCGTCTGGCATAAACAGGAAAATAGCAGAAAAAAGCTTAATAAAAATGCTGTAACTCTTTTCATGTTATACACGTTCCTCTGATCTATAGCTTTATATCATTGTATGGGACTGCTTCCCATACATATGCCACTTTTCCCAAAAAAAATTACCCCATTTTCATTTCATCTTTCTACAAAGTATGCTATACTTGGACAGGGAATGTTATTTTAGTAATAGATTCAACCAAAAATATAACAGAATTATGAGGTTTCGTTATGAATCAAAATGATTATCGTAAATGGAATGTTGGAAAAGGGCCAAAACACTCAAAAAACATGTTTGCAATTATCCTGACTGGTCTGCTGATTGTAATGGTTATGGTACTCTGTGGAATTGTTATCAATAAGAAGCTGCATCACAAGCTGATACCTGCTGGCTCATCGGCTGCTGTTTCTTCTGAAAGCGAGGCACAGCCTTCTACTGAGGAAACTACCCCAGCCGATACATCGGAAGCAGATTTAAAGGCTATTTTATCAAATGCGGAACAGCTTGCTTCCCAATACGATTATGACGGAGCCATTAATCTTTTAAAATCAGACACCAGATTTGTGGAAAAGGAAGAGGTAACGAAAGCGGTTTCCGATTATGAGACAGCCAAAGCTGCTCTTGTCCGTATTAATCCACAGGAAGTCACCCATATATTTTTCCATTCACTGATTATGGATACCTCAAAGGCTTTTGACGGCGATTCCAAGCAGGATGGCTATAACCAGATGATGACGACCAAAGATGAATTTATTAAGATGATGCAATCCATGTATGATAAAGGTTATGTTCTTGTAAAAATTCATGATCTGGCATATGAAAAGAAGGATGAGAACGGTAATACAAAATTTGTATACGGAGACATTATGCTGCCTCCTGGAAAGAAGGCTTTTGTACTATCACAGGATGATGTATGTTATTATGAATATATGAAAGGCGATGGCTTTGCAACCCGAATCATCATCGGAGAGGACGGTTATCCCACCTGTGAGATGCAGATGGATGACGGAAGTGTATCTGTAGGCGATTATGATTTAGTACCAATCCTTGAGAATTTTATAAAAACCCATCCAGGTTTTTCTTATAAGGGAGCAAGGGGAATTCTTGCTTTTACCGGATACAACGGAATTTTAGGCTATCGCACTGACGAAGCTTATAAAGATACCAACCCAAACTATGAAGCTGACCGTCAGGAGGCTGCAAAGGTTGCACAGGCATTAAAGGATCACGGCTGGGAACTGTCTTCTCACAGTTGGGGACACCGGAACATGGGTGAGATTTCTATGAATCACTTTAAGACAGATACGGATAAATGGGAGCGAAATGTGGAATCCATTATCGGCCCTACTGATATCATCCTGTTTCCATTTGGAAGTGATATCGGAAGCTGGACTCCTTACACAGACAGCAACGAACGTTTTACATATTTAAAATCCAAGGGCTTCCGCTACTTCTGTAATGTAGACGCAAGCAAGCCTGTGTGGATGCAGCTTGGACCTGATTACTTCAGACAGGCCAGAAGAAATCTAGATGGTTATCGGATGTTTTACTATCCTGACAGCCTGAATGATTTATTTAATGTACCTGATGTATTTGATCCGGCAAGACCTACACCGGTTCCGCCGATGAAATAACAGAACTTTAAAAGGACGAGTTGCTGTATAACCTTAACTGGTATACAGCAACTCGTCCTTTTTATTACTCTGCACGTCTTTTCTATTAAAATTGTACAAACCCTTTCACAGGCTTTGCAGGTTCCACAGACTCGGCATAAAGAACCGGCCCTTCCCCTTCATAATCTTTCCAGTATTCATATGCAATCCTGGCTTTCACCCGAACCCACTGTTTTGTCTCAAGATCTTTGGCCTCTCTGGATTTGGTGATAAAGCCCAGAAATGTCATATCATCCTCACAGCAGGTCATGGCCATGCGCCCCGGAACAAAGTAATTCTTTGGAAATTCGGGAGTTTTTAAAACCATTGCGGTAAATTCCACCGTCTTTCCTTCATAGCGATCCCTCCGCTCCATACAATCCAGGTACCAGATTCCATAAGCTTCCGGTGATATCTCCACTAAATCAGCACTGATGTCATAAGGTAAGTCCTCTTCTGCAATTTCGTTTACTTCCCCTTCTGAATCCTCAAATACGATTTCTCCTCGTGGACACATGGACTTTAATGTACGCCGGTAGCCAGACAGATCTTCGATTCCATCACAGCGGTTGCAGATGATCATCTCAGAATTGCGTACCATTGCATATAAAAGGGACTTCATATTGGCGGCATACAGATCAAAAGTGGACATATCAATCAGCGTTATCTGCTGGTAAACGTTCCAGTCATCCGGAAGCTTTAAATCATCTAAATTCCACATGCCATTCCATTCAATTAAGACTCTCTCCGGATTATATAAAAGTTCCAGTTCCAAAAGTCTCTCCTGGCTTAATTCCTCCAGACTGTCAATGTATACAGCTGCTGTCTTTGTTCTTTTCAGCAGCTCGTCACTGTACTCTGTTTCTCCTTCTTCGCAGACAATGAGAAGTGTCTTCCCTTCCGCCTTAAAATAATCCTGTTCCATAGTGAATTGAAGGAATTGGGTCTTTCCTGACTCCAAAAATCCATCGATCAGGAAAACCGGCATAAAATCATCTTCTATTTCGTCGATATTACTCATGATTTCCTCCAGTCCAATTATTTGCCAAAGGCAAGTTTTAATTCTTCTTCTTTTAAATTAGCCCCGATTACACAAACTTTACCGGTGTACTCCGGGATACCATCTCTGATCTCATATTGTTCCGGGACCAGATCAAAATAGAGCCATGTTCCCTTATCCATGCCAGGAATCATGCCTTTGGCACGAAGTACGTCTCCAAAACCATCTCCATAAGCAAGTTCGTCAAGAATCCGGTCAAGTGTTTCCTTACTCATAGCAGACACATTCTCAAGTCCCCAGCTGGTAAACACTTCATCAGCATGATGGTGGTCATGGTCATGGCCGCAGCTGCAACCTTCTCCGTGATCATGATCATGGTCGTGGTCATGGTGATGGCCTCCGCAGCCACAGCTTCCCTCTTCATGGTCATGATCGTAGTGATCATGGTCATGGTGATGACCTCCGCAGCCACAGCTTCCCTCTTCATGGTCATGATCGTGGTCATGGTGATGGCCTCCGCAGCCACAACCGTCGTCGTCATGATCATGGTCATGATGCTCTTTCAGTTCCTTTAACAGGTCTTCTTCCATCGTATCTGGTTTTTCAATAATCTCAAGAAGCTGTTTTCCAGTTAACTCATCACAGGGAGTTGTAACAACTGCTGCTTTTGGATTCAGTTCTCTGATTATTTCAACTGCAAGATCCACTTTGTCAGCGGGTGCAATATCGGTACGGCTTAATACCACTGTTCCGGCATTTTCAATCTGATTGTTAAAAAACTCACCAAAATTCTTCCGGTACATCTTACACTTCTGGGCATCTACAATGGTAACTGCACTGTTAAGCGTTACCTGGATCTCAGCAGCCACATCCTTAACCGCTTTCATTACATCAGATAATTTACCCACGCCGGAAGGTTCAATGATAATACGGTCTGGATGATAGGTTGTAAGTACCTCTTTTAAGGATTGTCCAAAATCACCAACCAGTGAACAGCAGATACAGCCGGAGTTCATTTCCCTGATTTCCACGCCGGAATCCTTTAAAAATCCACCATCAATTCCGATCTCTCCAAATTCATTTTCAATCAGGATAACCTGCTCACCAGATACAGCCTCCTGAAGTAGTTTCTTAATAAAAGTCGTTTTTCCGGCTCCAAGAAAACCGGATATAATATCAATCTTTGTCATACGAATCAATACCTCTTTTCTTTCCAGAGTTTAACAGGAACTACAACTACTTATTGTGTCACAAACAAAGGACAAAGTCAAGCAGAGGCCCCATGGTTTTTCTCTGCATATTGTTATCGTTTTATCAATTTCATATATAATTATAAAAAAAACTTGAATTTTGGTTATACTATGGTAAAATACATGCAACTGCTTTGGCTTAAGGTCAAATGTGTGCACCAAACAAAAAGGAGATTTTTAACAATGGAAAAACGCGGCGTAAAAGAATTCCTGAAAAGGAAGAACGTCACTATCACAGTCCAGACCTATCTCATTGACGCATTGGGTGCTATGGCATTTGGCCTTTTTGCGTCTCTGTTGATCGGAACCATCTTCGGGACCCTGGGCAAACAGTTCAACTTAGAACTGTTTAACGTGATCTCAGAATTTGCAAAAAGTGCCACAGGTGCAGCTTTGGGCGTGGCCATCGCCTATGCTCTTCACGCCCCGGCCCTGGTACTGTTCTCTGCAGCTACTGTAGGGATCGCGGGCAATGGGCTTGGCGGACCAGTTGGCGCACTGGCAGCAACAGTAATTGCAACGGAACTGGGGAAAATAGTTTCTAAGGAAACACGGCTGGATATCCTTGTAACACCGGGCGTTACGATTATTTCCGGTGTTTTAGTGGCTCAGTTTGTAGGACCCGGTGTAGCCGGATTTATGAGCTGGTTCGGCAGCCTTGTAAAGACTGCCACCGAATTGCAGCCATTCTACATGGGTATACTGGTATCCGCTCTCATCGGAATCGCTCTTACCCTTCCCATCAGCAGTGCTGCCATCTGTATTGCCCTTTCCCTGGACGGGTTGGCAGGCGGAGCTGCAACAGCCGGATGCTGTGCCCAGATGGTGGGATTCGCCGTTCTCTCCTTCCGGGAAAACGGAGTGGGCGGTCTTATGGCTCAGGGTCTTGGTACCAGCATGCTGCAGATGGGAAACATCGTGAAAAATCCAAAAATCTGGATTCCCCCTACTGTGGCATCCATGATTACCGGTCCTGTTGCAACCATGGTGTTCCAATTAAAAAACATACCAGCCGGCTCAGGAATGGGAACCTGCGGACTGGTGGGTCCCATTGGTGTTTATACAGCCATGGGCGGCGGAAAAAGCATGTGGCTGGGTATTTTATTTGTCTGCTTTCTTCTGCCGGCAGCGATCACACTGCCCCTTGGAGAACTCCTTAGAAAAGCAGGCTGGATTAAATCTGGAGACTTAAAACTGGACTTAAAATAAGAATACCAAAAAGGAAACGGCAGATCATAATCATTCTTCCCGTTTCCTTCTTTCTATTCAGCCTTATTTCCTGTTCTTTTTATTCTTATTTCTGACCCCGTTGCAACCCATACAGTTTTCACAGCCACCGGATCCGCAGCCGCCTCTGTTGTTTCGTAAGCTGCGTACAGCCAAAAATACCAGTATCAGAATTATGATCAATATTATAATAGTTACCCAGTTCTCAGACAGCCAAACAGACATCATACCTCCGAATATCCTATTTCATCTCTTTTAATATACTGTCAATATGTTCTCTCCTGCCAATCACCATCAAATGCTCCTGCGCCTGAATAATATAGTCTGCCGGTGGCATAAGCTGTGCCCTTCCATCCCTCTTAATTCCAAGAACACTGATATGATACAGGTTTCGGATGTCCACTTCCCTGATGGATTTATGCACCCATTCCGGAAGAGGCGGGATCTCATAAATGGAATACTCTGGAGTCAGTTCAATGTAATCAAAAACATGATCAGTGCTGTAACGAACCGCCGTCTTCTCAGCAATATCCCGGTCAGGATAGATTACTTCATCAGCACCGTTTCTTAAAAGAAATTTCGCATGAATATCCCTGTTTGCCTTACTGATTACCCGTCTGCCTCCCAGTTCTTTCACCAGACTGGTGATTTCAAGACTGCTTTGGAAGTTGGTGCCGATACACACAAAGCAGATATCAAAGTTGGAAATACCAAGACTTCTTAACACGGTTTCATTGGTACAGTCACCAATCTTCGCGCTTGTTACGTAGGGGAGTAAATCCTCTAAGCACTCTTCCTTCTGATCTACGATCATAACATCATTGCCCAGACTTGCCATATTGATACAAAGATGATGCCCAAACCTGCCAAGGCCAATAATTAAAATTGATTTCATGAATATACTCCTTTTCTTTATCCTACGTTAATCGCTTCTGCGGGTTGTTCCACATGAGCTATTTTATGATTTTGTACGAATGCAAGGGCAAACGAAAGACTGCCGATTCTACCGCAGTACATCAATAAAATGATAACAACTCTGGAAAATGTACTGAGATCTCTGGTGATTCCGGTGGTCATGCCAACAGTTCCTATGGCCGAAAATGTCTCAAACAGGATATCAGAAAAGCCCAGAGACTGATTTGCCATAATCGCCAGAGATGCGGTAAGTGCAAGAAACAGATTGATTGTTAAAATTGTTCCTGCCCTCTTTATAGCCTCCTCCTGCAGACGCCTTCCAAATACATTAACTCCATAAGACTGTTTGATATTGGAATGAACGCACATAAGAAGTACAAACAAGGTTGTAGTCTTAATACCTCCGGCAGTAGAGCCCGGGCTTCCTCCAATAAACATAAGTATGATGGTAAGAAGCTTACTGCCATCAGTCAAAGCATGGGTATCTGTCGTATTAAAGCCTGCTGTTCTTGCTGTTACAGAGCTGAACAGGGAAGTCAGTATCTGACCACTTGGGTTCATTCCCACTAAAAGATTGTTTCTTTCAAGCAAATAGAACAGAAGTCCTCCTCCAAATACAAGGGTGAACGTAGTAACCAGTACAATTTTGGTATGAAGCATATATTTATTGAAATGCAGCCGGTTCTTATAAATGTCGTCCCATACGATAAAACCAATACCGCCGATAACAATCAGGGACATAATAACCAGGTTCACCAGCCAGTCATCGTAGTAAGAAACAAACGAATTATAAGGCTCTATATGTCCCATTACGTCAAATCCCGCATTGCAGAACGCAGATACGGAATGAAAAATACCATAAAATACGCCTCTGAAAAATCCATACTGAGGAATAAACCGGATTGATAATAAAATTGCTCCGGCACCCTCAAATAAAAAGGTTCCTTTTATAATCCTTTTCGCCAGCCTTACCACTCCACCGATCTGAAGTGTATTCACACTTTCCTGCAAAAGTCCACGTTCCCTCAGACCGATTTTACGTCTCAGTACTATGGAGATAAACACTCCCACAGTTACAAAGCCAAGTCCCCCAATCTGTATCATGGTCATGATCACAATCTGTCCAAAAAGAGACCACTGGGTCCATGTATCCCTGACGATCAGGCCGGTCACACAGGAAGCGCTGGTAGCTGTAAACAGACAATTAATAAAATTCTCCGACTGCCCGTCCTTACTGGAAAAAGGGAGCATTAAAAGAAGTGCCCCTGCCAATATAATTACTAAGAAACCATAAGCAAGATACTGAGTCTGGCTAATGTTCCACTTAAAACGTTTCTTTTGTTTTTTATCCATGATTGTGTTGCTGCCTTTCCCTTTCTTGTGGCTAATTCCATCTGCCTAGTATAGCACATTTCCCACGGAAGGAAAAGATGAAAGTCATTTCTTATTTTTAACATTTACCTGAATCTGCTTACTGGTCTTTTTCACTAGCTCCGAAGGCTCATACTGGTCCTCATCAAACAAAAACTGATGAAGGAGTTTCACGTTCTCTTCCAGTGTAACCGGTATGACACAATCCCTCTTATTAATTTTAGCATCAATCATTTTAGTGGGAAATCCCTGGTTTTCCGTTAAATGAAATCTCTTAATATTTTTCATAATTGGAATGATATCTTTCATTCCAATACTAGTAGAAATCTGGGGCAGTACAGCGTTGGCCAACCGGTTTAAAGTCGGTAAATCAGCCTCCCTGGCTTTTTTCAGTGCCAGATTGGCAACCTCTCTCTGCCGCTCTGTCCGTTTGAAATCCGTATCCATCTTTCGAAGTCTGGCATAAGCAACTGCCTGAACCCCATCTAAATGGTTGGGGCCCTCCTTCTTTAAATGATGAGATCCCACACCTGTTGATTCCACAGTCTCTGTGATAAACCCGTTGATGAGCCGGAATTCATCGTGACTGATGTCCACATCGATTCCGCCCAGAATATTAATGGCATCAGCAACCGCTTTCCAGGTAAAAGATGCATAATCATCAATATTAATATCCAGATTATCCGTCAGTGCTTCCAGAGCCTGCGCGGGGCCTCCGCTGAAGTAGGCTTCATTAATCTTGTCAAACCGGCCCTTGTCATTTACTTTTAAATAAGTATCCCGGTAAACGGAAACCGCTCTTATTTCCCCTGTTCCCAGGTTTATATTAAACAGCATCTGCATGTCGGATCTGGTTCCTTTTCCCAATGTTCCATCTCTGGAATCCACTCCAAATACGGCAACAGTCCAATATCCTTCCATCTTCTCCTGGGTCTCAATGCTGATATTGGTGTTTTGAATTTTAGGCATTTCCACTTCCGGCAGTTTTTGAGGCATATGAGTGATGTTCCATGCATATCCAATCATTGTTCCGATTAAAGAAGCCCAGACCGAAGCTATGATAACCAATCCCCACTTTAAATATTTTGAATTTGCCATGTTTCCTCCATCCTCTTCACAAAAAAAGAAGAGATCCATTTACGTATCTCCCCTTAATTTTCCATCATTTCGGATTTTTATTCAAAAACATGTTGAATCTCTCTGGGATGACTGATGATATATTTAGGCTCAAATGCTTCCAGCTCCTGCCTGTCCCGAAATCCCCATGTCACTCCTACCGTATCCATTCCTGCATTTCTGCCTGTCTTCATATCCGTATTGGTATCGCCAAAATACAGACAGGACGATGGCTGCAGCGAAAAACGTTCTGCCATTAAAAGTGCTCCCGCCGGATCAGGTTTTACCTTTATTCCATTTCCTTCTCCAATAATCTGATCAAAAAAGTTTTTTCCATAAACACTCTCCACACATTCAACTGCCCGGTCGTGTCCTTTATTGGTCAGCACACCTAATTTAATCCCCTTTGCTTTTAAATCCTTTAATAATTCTGGCATACCGTCATATGCCTTCACCTGATAAAGGCAGTTTTCCTGGAAGGTCTTGTCATAGATCACCAGTGCCTCCTCATAATGAACCAGTTGGTTATCGCCTGAATATAAAAGCGCCCGTTCCACCAGTTTGCGGTATCCATCTCCAACAAATTTTTTGGTATGAGCTTCATCAATGGGAGCATAGCCAAATTCTCCCATAGTCAGGCTGATGCTGTGAGTCATGGACTGGATTGTGTCAATGATAGTTCCGTCTAAATCAAATATACAGCTTTTATACATGTTATACCTCCTGGCTGCAGTACTTTGTTTGTCTTTTCCATTCTTCTATATAAAAATTGTACTTCCTGTCCGGCTTTTAATCAACACTTTTCGTACTTTTTCGTATATCAGGCCTTTATCCGTCCATACTTTCAATATCCCATATAAATAAAACAGGAGTCTATTATGAATAAACATTACAGATACTGGGCAATCGGGTTAATCCTGGCATTTGCTTTTCTGATGATTGCCGTCTTTACAGCCGTAAACTGGTACAAGATCAGAAAAGCAGCTCCGGAAAGCCTTCCTGCTGTAGAGGTTAACCGTAATTTAGATAACGTTATGGCAGAAACTCAAATGCCCCCGTCGTGACTGACAGGGGCATTTGATTCCTATTATAATTCAGACTGAAGATTTTTCTTTAATGCTGCAAGAACCAGACAGCCTGCAAAAGAGCCGACAATAATTGCAATCAGATAACCAAATGGATTGCCGATTGTTGGAAGAACAAAGATTCCGCCGTGAGGTGCTCTTAAGGTACATCCAAGTGCCATGGAAAGTCCGCCTGCTATTGCAGAACCGATCATACAGGAGGGGATCACACGAAGAGGATCCGCTGCTGCGAAAGGAATTGCACCCTCAGAGATAAAGGACAGTCCCATGATATAGTTTACAAGACCAGACTGACGCTCTTTATCTGTAAATTTCTTTTTAAAGAATGTGGTGCACAGCGCGATTGCAATAGGAGGAACCATACCGCCTGCCATAACTGCTGCCATAATATCGAAGTTTCCTTCAGCCAGCTGTGCCGTACCAAAGACGTAAGCTGCCTTATTAACCGGACCGCCCATATCCACTGACATCATGCCGCCAACAACTGCTCCAAGTATAATTTTACTTGTTCCGCCCATACCGTTTAACAGACTGGTCAGTCCGTCATTAATTGCTCCCACAAACGGATTGATAAATGTAGTCACTACGGAAACAAGGAGGATACCAATTAACGGATAAAGAAGAACCGGTTTAATTCCCTCTAAGGATTTTGGAAGTTTTTTAAATGCACCCTTTAAAAACAGAACAATATAACCACCGATAAAACCAGCAAGCAATGCTCCCAGGAATCCGGAGTTTACGCTTCCGCCGCCAGGATTTGCAAAGGTGGCTCCCATTTTAGCAATCAAACCGCCGACAAAACCAACTGCCAGACCAGGGCGGTCAGCAATACTCATGGCAATATATCCTGCCAGAACCGGGAGCATCATTCCAAATGCCTGCTCTCCGATTGTTTTTAAATAAGCCGCAAGCGGTGTGTTTTTACCGAAATTGGAAGGATCAATGGAATAATCATCAAACAGGAATGCAAGTGCAATTAAGATACCGCCGCCTATAACAAAGGGAAGCATATGAGAAACGCCGTTCATTAAATGCTTGTAAATAGAACGACCGACACCCTCTTGCCTGGTATCTTCTCCGGAAGATACAGAACCACTATAGTGGTAAACCGGAGTTTCACTGCTCACTGCACGTTTGATCAGTTCCTCACCTTTTTGAATTCCTTCAGAAACGGTGGCTACAACTACCCGTTTTCCATCAAAACGGGACATATCCACATTCTTATCTGCTGCAATAATAATACCGTCAGCTGCAGCGATTTCGTCCTTTGTCAGTGCATTTCCAATCCCCTCTGCGCCGTTTGTTTCTGCTTTAAGAGGAATTCCTAACTTTTTACCCTTCTGTTCCAGGTTTTCAGCTGCCATAAAGGTATGTGTAATTCCGGTGGGGCAGGCTGTTACTGCCAGAACACGGTAGCCGCTCTTTACTTCTTTTGGTTTTGCTGTTCTGCCAGCTTCTTTTTCATCAATCAGACGTAAAAACTCTTCCTTGGAACCTGCATGAATCAAAGATTCCTTAAAATCAGGATCCATTAACAGAGTCGATAATTTAGAAAGTGCCTCAAGATGAACATCTGCTTCTCCATCTGGTGCTGCAATCATAAAAATGATCGTGGACAGTGAACCGTCATAGGCATCATAATCCACTCCGTCCGGTACTACAATTGCTGCAAGACCAGGCTCTTTTACTGCAGCTACCTTTGCATGGGGAATGGCAATTCCATCTCCCACCGCTGTACTGCCAAGTGCCTCTCTTGCCAGAATGCCTTCCTTATAGGCTGCTTTGTCCCCCAGTCTTCCGGCAGCATCCATCAAATCCACCAAACGATCGATGGCCTCTTCCTTACTGGAAACACGAACCCCAAGCTCCACACTTTCTTTTTTCAGTAAGTCTGTAATCTTCATCAAAACCCCTCCTTTAATAATTCATTGTAAAGCTTCCTGATATCTTCTTTCCCTGCAAGGCCGTCGGAAAATGCGGTGGCACTTCCAGCGGCGCTTCCAAGACGCAGAGCATGTTCATAACTGCCGTTTTCCAAGTAACCTGCAACAAAGCCTGCTACCATGGAATCTCCGGCTCCAACAGAGTTTTTCACGGTTCCGGAGGGCACTCCCATAGTAAAGACCTCTCCCTTTTCCGTAATCAGAACTGCACCGTCTCCTGCCATGGAAACCAGTACATTTTCAGCACCCTTTTCCTGAAGGAGTTTTCCATAATGGATAATCTCATCAACACTTTTAAGCGTTACACCGAACATCTCCCCTAGTTCATGATTGTTGGGTTTTATCAGAAACGGATGATAATAAAGCACATTTGAAAGTAAATCCCGGGTCGCATCCACCACAATGCGGATTCCTCTTTTATCCAAAAACTCCATAATCCGTTCATAAATATCATCATTCAGTGATGCTGGAATACTTCCTGATAAAATCAGGACGTCCCCTTTTGAAAGGCAGTCAAGCTTTTCATAAAGCTTTTCCACATCTTTTTTCGTAATCTTTGGTCCGCTTCCGTTAATTTCTGTCTCTTCACCGGATTTAAGCTTTACATTAATTCTTGACATTCCTTGTTCAACATGAATAAAATCACTTCGAAATCCCAGATTTTTCACTCTGTGTTCAATCTCGTCTCCGGTAAATCCAGCGACAAAGCCTAACGCAGTATTCCCGTATCCCAGAGTAGCCAGAACGGTTGATACGTTCAGCCCTTTCCCTCCGCAGTAAATGTCTTCCTGCTCGGTTCTGTTAACGGTTCCCAGTGTGAAGTGATCTACTTTTACGACATAATCGAGAGCCGGATTAAATGTTACTGTGTAAATCATATATCACTGCTCCTTCTTTATATAAAATTTTATTTCATCCCTCGTCTATACTATAATACGATTGTTTTATTTCGTCAATAAGTTTATGCAAGAAATATTATTTCTCCAATCATTTCGTCGCTTTGCACAATTTGTAATAAAACGACCCTTATAGCACCCCTGTTTTTTGTGCTATTTCTCCATATACCATTGTTCCCCAAAGAAACTGCTAAGATTCATCCCTTTGAATCAAAAAAAGAGAACCTTACGGCTCTCCTTATTTTTTATCATCGGATATTGCAATTTCGTGACGTCTGATATGATCATGTGAATTCTTCTTACTGACCGATAAAAAGAGATATAAAATCTCCATTACGGTTGTGGCGGATACTCTGGAAAAACAAAATTCACCCAGAAGAAGCTTCTCCCTGGTTGCCGTAGTGATGTGAAGATCGCAGGCCTGTCCCAGAGGCGAAGACGGATTATTGGTGATTGCAATGGTAGGAACGTGGTTTTCCTTGGCTACTGCCACCAGAGTCATAAGCCGTTTGGAAAAACCGGAATTGGATATGATAATGACTGCATCCTCGGGTCCCATATTGCATGTATATGCCATCTGGGTCTCCCAAATGGTTCCAGATACAGTGGCAATTCCCAGTTGATTAAATTTAAAAGCGCCGTCAAGTGCTACAGGAATGGTATTGCCCACTGCCACCAGCTGGACTGTTCTGGCTTTTTCTATCATGGTTAAGATCTGATCAAGCTCTTTCGGTTCCATCATGGAAATGGTCTGGGTCAGTTCCGCCACCTTATTGGCAAGGATATTCTGAAGAGACTGACCGATATTATCACGGCTGATGTCATTGGAAACTTCAATGGAATTGCCCCGTTCCTCCGCCACCTCTTTAGCCAGATTAATCTTTAGATGATGAAAGCCATTAAATCCGCATCTTCTGCAGAATCTGGATACTGTGGCATCGCTTGTTCCGCTTGCCAGAGCCAGCTCTGCTACTGTCATGTCTATGATATCACTTTTATTTGAGAGTATGAAATCCGCAATCTTTTTCTCTGCTTCAAAAAAAGAATCATAGGATGAGCAGAGAACTCCGGACACACTTATGTTTTCCTGCATATATGGTTTACCTCTAATTCATGTAATTTTATTTCATCATTATATATGATATGAAATAAATTGTAAAGCATGGACTAATCTTTCCCCGACGTCAGAAGAAATACCGTGGAGAGAATGCACACAAACCCCACAAAGTCCATAAGTCCAAAGTTAACTCCCATAAAAATCACAGAAAACACAGTGGCTGACACTGGCTCTAACGATGCCAGAAGACTCCCTTTTTTAGGTCCCACACAGTTGACGCCTTCCATATAGCAGGCAAATGCAATGATTGTGCCAAACACAATAATAAGTGCCATTGCCGTAACGGCCGCCCCATCAAGGAGCACATTCTTCTCCCATGGTCTGAAAATCAGACCAAGTAAAACTCCGCCGATGAGCATACCCCATGCCGTTATTACCATGGAGCCATACTTACTTAA
This sequence comes from Hungatella sp., assembly GCA_009712635.1. GTDB lineage: Bacteria > Bacillota > Clostridia > Lachnospirales > Lachnospiraceae > Lacrimispora. The sequence continues at coordinate 766,988 of WASS01000020.1, forward strand.
AAGTCTTCCCGGCTGGGTGGTGTAAACTGCAAGGGCTCCCGCAGAGCACAATCCCCAAAATAGTGCACGGTCTGAAATCGCAAGACTTCCCGGTTTTCCATGGGTTGCCAGTAAAAAAGTTCCTGCCATGGCAAGGGCTGCCGCAAGCAGTTCGTGTTTCTCAGGAATTTTTCCCGCCCGTGCGGAAACATAAAGCATAATCAGAACAGGACCTATGTACTGAAGTACCGTTGCGGTTCCTGCATTGGAATAACCAATGGCGGTGAAATAAGTATACTGGCACATGGACATGCCAACCATGCCAAATATGAATAAATCTCTCATATCCCTTCCATTTTTAAACGGTGCAAAGATCTGCTTTCCCTGTTTCATAAAGCAGATAACCAACAGCAGAATTCCTGCACAAAGTAATCGCACCGGAACCAGCCAGTCGGAAGCCATTCCTTTCACCTGCAATAGATACTGCCCGCAGGTTCCCGATATTCCCCATAATATTCCGCCAGTTATGGTCAGAACACTTCCCCGCTTAAGGCGTTTGTTCTCTGTCATCTTCATCGCTGTCTTCCTCTTTCGTTTCTTCTGTCCTGCCCTCCCATGTATTATGGTCTGAAGCCGTATCTCTTAATATCTGGTCAATCTGGGCAAACAGCCGGCTGTCCGGCAGATTCCTCTGCCATAAGCGAAATGCTGCGGTGGATTTAATCTCTCTGGCATCGATGGGTCTTCCGGCGCAATAATCACTGTTTAAATCCCCATACAGCTTTGCCATTTCCTCAATCTGCTCTTTTGGAAGATTTTTAATCTGGCTGCTCACCTGCTCATACACCACTTCTTTTAAGCTTTTTTCTGCATAACCGTTAAAACTTAAAAGATTTTCATCCGTAGTTCCGGTTTTCTTACCCCAGTCCTCCACATCGGTTCGTTCCGTAGTATAAACCAGACGATTATCGCCGGTCCAGGTGAGGACACCATACTGATTGGGACTGATGGCAAAGGAATTTGCAACCACTTCACTGATGTGGTAATCTGCCCCCTTTTCGCCCGGTTCCTGTTTGTAAGTCTTTGTTTTCTGCAAATGCAGGTGACCGCTTATGTAAAGAGGAATCCGGTAGCTCTCCAATAAACGGACCACATCCTGACTGTTTTCCAGGGTACAGTCCTCCGGATATAAAATACTCTCTTTTAAAAGGTTATGGTGGGCAATTACCACAACCGTTACACCCAGCTTTTTCGCTTCTTCCAGCTGTATTCTCATCCAGTCAAGAGTCTTCTCTTTAATTCTTCCCCCTACTTTGTTATAAGGTTCATACTGGGCAGAATCCACCATAAGAAGCCAGTTTTTCTCGTCCAGTTCATAGACATAACTAAGAGAGTTCTGATCCAGACTTCTGGCCTGATCGTATCCGAATCTGCGGTATATATCATAAAAATCCTTTTCGTTTGCTTCCTGTATGGGTTCCTTTTCCTTACCAAAATAAGATGCTGCCGCATGATTATTAATATCGTGGTTCCCAGGTATTACAAGAACCTTTACTCCCTTTTTTTCCAGAACCGCTAGTTTTTCAGCCAGTGCTTCATGTCCCTTTTTCTCTCCATTTAAAGTTAAATCACCGCTTAAAATCACCGCGGCAGGCTTCTTTTTCTCCATCTGATCTGTGAATGCATCCATAATCTGTGGAATATAGCGGACTACCTTACCATCGTCCAGCTTCTCCAACCCATCAAAAGCTTCCCCGTAATCCGTCAGCTCCGGTGAAAAATAATGAACGTCCGATGCAATTACAATAACCGGAGGCTGGTACGGTTTTTCCTCTTCTTTCGTTTCTTCCACTGCCATTTCAGAGCGGCGGGGAAGAGAAGGGCGTATGGCCTCTTTCGTACATTGTTCTGTCTCAGCTGCAGAAAACGTTTCCCTGTTGTCTTTTGTCTCCGGTTCTTCCTCTGTATAAGGTACTGCTGTGCTTTCCGTCGCCTTGTTATCATCTCCGTCCTTTGTTTGAGGAGAGTGAACTTTCTGCAGCAACAGGACAATGAGAAAGCACAGCAGAAGCATAACTGCATAGATACAAACCAGAAGTATATTCTTCTTTCGCTTATTCATCTGATTCCATAAAGATCCTTTCTGGTTCTTCCCATGGAATCATACCATGTTTTTTATGCAGGAGCAACCCTGGTGTTTCACGTTAGTACCACCTTGTAAGAGGGAGCTCATTATTAATTCCCTTTGATATAAGAATCTGGTGCAGATCGATGATTCCGTTATGAAATGTTGCAGCACAGGCATTTAAATACAAGTCCCACATTCTCACAAATTCAGTTCCCATCTTTTTTTCGATCTGATCCCTGTTTTCGTTAAAGTTCTGATCCCAGTGACGCAGAGTTTTATAATAATGGCGTCTGAGACTTTCTACATCCAAAACATAAAATTTATGCTCACTTAAAAGATTTATCATTTCTCTGAGACTGGGTACCATGCCTCCCGGGAAAATATATTTTTTCATCCATGGATCTCCCGGATACTCCCTCAGTGCGCTGATAAAATGTAACAGGAACAGCCCTCCCGGCTTTAGAACAGACTCAGCGCTTTTAATAAAGAGATCATAATTCTCTCTCCCAACGTGCTCCACCATTCCCACACTGACTACCCGGTCAAAGGTTCTTCCGCTTTTAGGCAGATCCCTGTAATCCATTAATTCTACCGTAATACGATCAGACAGACCCAGAACCTCAATCCGCCTTTCAAATTCCTTTTTCTGCTCTGCACTTAAGGTAATCCCCAGACCTTTTACACCATATTCCTCTGCCGCCCTTATTAACAGATAACCCCAGCCGCAGCCAATATCCAAAAGGGTCATGTCCTCCTTTAAACAAAGCTTCTTTAAAATGCGTTCCACTTTATTGCACTGAGCCTCATAAAGGGTATCATTTTCTGTCTTAAAATAACCACAGGAATAGCTCATGGTATCATCAAGCCAGAGACTGTAAAAATCATTTCCGATGTCATAATGAGAAGCGACTTCCTTTTCCTGATTTTTCTTGGAAAGAGAAGTAAAAAAAAGGTTTTTCAGTTTTTTCTGATCTGCTGTAAAAGCAGCCATTTGTCCCATAAAATGATCCAGTGCCTGGAATAAATCTCCCTCGATATCCAGATTTCCCTTCATATAGGCTTCTCCCAGTGCAAGGGATGTACTTGACAGCAGCTCACTGTTGTCAATCTCATCTTTCATACTGACTGTAAATACTGGATTCCCCTCACCGATTAAATGGGTTTTTCCGTGAATTTTTACTTCAAACGGATATTGGTCAAATCTTTGAAGATACGTAATTAAATATTGATCCGATACAAGTTTCATGGGCCTTCCTCCATTTCAGTGATAACCACTTACATAGATTCTTGCCCATTTATTTCCATCTTATAATAATTCGTCAAAACAGATCTCCGATTTCTCAAACGCACACAGAGATAACATATATCTTTCCTTCAGACAATACTGGACTAACTGCACTCCGGGAACAGAGCATGTAATACCATCCGGCCCCAGTTCAAAGGAAAACTCCGTAAGAGGAATGGTAATTCCCCATCCCCCGGCTTTTACATAACTCTCCTTCAGTGTCCAGATCTTAAAAAAGAAGGCATTCTGTTCCTCTCCCTTAAGCTTATAAAACTGCTCCTTTTCCTGTTCTGACATCACTTTGCGGATAATATTCTCTGAAAAAGGGCGGATTTCTTCTACGTCAATCCCCATGGGTGCATCTCCAATTGCGCACGCGGCCAGTCCTGATGTATGACTGATGTTATGAAAGATATGGGGATATTCCTTTAATTGAGGTTTGCCATGTTCTCCCTTTATAACCGGAACAGGATGGTTCTCACCATAATCGATTCCATAATCCCTCTTTAATCCCTTCCGAAGGAGCAGCTCCCCCTTAAGATGTTCTGTTTCCCGTTTACTCTCTCCCGCTGCTAAATTAAATTCTTCCGCGTAAATTTTTATCATACTGAAATTTCCTTTGTTTATTTTTCTATCTGGCTCCACGTTCTGTTTTCTGCTGGATTTCCGTGACAGAAATAAATTTTTCTCGCCCCAAGAGCACTGATTTTTTCCGCACTTCTGATCATGGCTTCCCGGTCACAGTAAATCATGGGAAGTCCGGGATAAAATAAGTTCATCAGGGCATCTCCCACAAAGACTGCCCGTTTCTCCAGTTCCAGCCCGACGGAGCCCCTGGTATGACCAGGCAGTTCCAGTATTGTCCCGTCAATGCCGTATTCATCCAACCTGTCTCCCTCTTTCAAAAAAATATCAGGTGTAAAATCAAAAATAACAGATTCTTCAAAGTTTTTTGCAGCAACATCGGCCACAACCATCCCTAAAAGGCCCTGATAAGAGACAGGTTCCTTAAAATTATCCTTAAGAATCCCCAGATCATCTCTGTGGATTGCCAGAGGGGCTTTTAACTCTTTGGATAAATGGGCCGCATTCTGTACCTGTTCTATATGACCATGAGTCAGAATAATGAGTTCTACCCTGCTCTTTTTACAATGATTAAGAATCTTTTCTTCAAAGCCTTTTCTACCGGTGTCAATCAGAATGGCTCTCTCTTTTTTTTCTATCAGATAACAGTTTTCACTTCCGCACCTGATCCTCTTTATTTCCGCCATCTATCCTTCTCCCACTTTCTCATACATTCCCCTTACTGCTCTTTTATAACGGGTATCACTGTTTATTTTATTGAGAAAGTATCTCGGATATTCCACCAATTTCTTAAGCATATCATTTATTTCTTCTCACATCAAACATTTTCGCAAAATACAAAAAAAGACCTGCAAGTCTTATCTTCGACTGCAGGTCTTACTCACTCTTAATCAGGAACGGCGGATATGAAATGCATCCATTCCCGGATATACGGCACTCTCACCCAGTTCCTCTTCAATACGAAGCAGCTGGTTGTATTTAGCCACACGCTCACTTCTGCTTGGAGCTCCGGTCTTAATCTGACAGGTATTCAAAGCCACTGCCAGATCTGCAATGGTAGTATCCTCTGTCTCTCCGGAACGATGGGAAGCAATGGCAGTATACCCTGCCTTGTGAGCCATCTTTATGGCTTCCAGTGTCTCTGATACGGAACCGATCTGATTGAGTTTAATGAGGATGGAATTACCGCACCCTTCTGTGATGCCTTTCTTCAGACGTTCTGTATTCGTAACAAATAAATCATCACCTACCAGCTGGATCTTGTTTCCAAGTTCTTTGGTTAAAAGCTTCCAGCCCTCCCAGTCCTCTTCATCAAGTGCATCCTCAATGGAGTAGATGGGATATTTTTCGCACAGCTGTTTCCAGTGTTCAATTAACTCTGCAGAAGTATAATGCTTCCCGGATTTAGGCAGAAGATACTGTCCCTTGCCTTCTCCTTTCCACTCACTGGAGGCTGCATCCATGGCAAGCACAAAGTCACGTCCAGGTTCATATCCTGCTTTTCTCACTGCTTCCAGAATCAGTTCAATCGCTGCGTCGTCGCTCTCTAAGTCAGGAGCAAAGCCGCCTTCGTCTCCTACTGAGGTTGCCAGGCCTTTTGCCTTTAAAATAGATGCCAGACAATGGAATACTTCGGTACACCAGCGAAGGCCTTCCTTAAAGCTTGGTGCTCCTGCCGGCATAATCATAAACTCCTGAACATCTACGGTATTGGCAGCATGGGCTCCACCATTTAAAATATTCATCATGGGAACCGGAAGGCGGTTGCCTGTAATACCTCCCAGGAACCGGTAAAGAGGAATTCCCATGCTCACTGCTGCTGCCCTTGCACAGGCAATGGAGACTGCAAGAATGGCGTTGGCGCCAAGTCTTGATTTGTCCGGTGTTCCATCGGCTGTAATCATCGCCTGATCGATTCCGTAAATATCAGATGCATCCATTCCTACCAAAGCATAATGAATCACGGTATTAATATTGTGAACTGCGTTTAAAACGCCTTTGCCGCCATAACGCGCCTTATCTCCGTCTCTTAACTCCAGCGCCTCAAACTCGCCTGTAGACGCTCCGCTTGGTGCGGCTCCTGCGGCAATGGTGCCATCCGCTAAATGAACCTCCGCCTCAACAGTAGGATTACCTCTTGAGTCAATAATTTCCCTTCCAATGACCTTTTCAATTTCCAGATAATTCATCATGATTTCTCCTTTTCTATTCTATACTTTCCAAAACGGTCAGAAGCTCCTCTACGGATTTCTTTCCGAATTCAACAACCGTATCGTTGATAATCATACAGGGCACACTCATAATCTGATAACGCTTCTTTAATTCCGGATAATAAGCAAGATCATAAGTCCATGCCTTTACTCTGCCGTTTACCGCCGCAACTCTGCCTGCTGACATAACAGTGGTCGGACACATGGTACAGGATAATGAAACCGCAATCTTAATGGTAAGTTCTTTGTCTAACCTGTGTATTCTGTCTTCTTCTTCCTTAGAAACAGTCTGTCCCGTCCCCGCTGCATTATATAATCCGATAACAAAGGAATTAAACTCATGGCCTCCTGGAATTCCATGGAAGCGGATTCCTGTTTCCGTACCATCTTCCCTTAAAACCAACAGGGCGGGAATTATCTCATCGGTTTCTGACTTATCAGATACCTGCTCTGTAAGACATTCCACTTTATCTGAGATGCCAGAGAGTTCCTTTAAAAAGGAATCCATTTCAACGGAAAGCTGACTTTGATCCAAAAGTGCCTTTACAACAACTTTTTTCTGAAATTTTTCAAACAGCACTTCTAACTGCTGTCTCATTTCGGAAGTAATTAAATTCTCTTCCCCTGTTTCATCCTGCTGCTTTCTATTCTCACTTTTGTGATCCGCTTGTGCCAGAGGCTCCCGCGGAGACAAATGTAACTTCTCATAAACATCAGCCACATATTTTTCTAAGGACGTGGCGGCAACTGCACCGTCGGAAACAGCGGTTACCACCTGTCTTAAATTCTTTACGCACACATCACCAGCTCCATACACTCCGTCAATCCCCGTCATCTGATTGTGATCTGTTATGAGATAACCGTGGCTGTCAAGTTCCAGCTTCCCTTTCACTATCTCTGTGTCCGGTACATAGCCTGCAAATACGAATATACCAAAGGATTCTCCCTCTGGCGCTTCATAAGTCCATTCTCTTCCAGTCTGATTATCCCGAAATCTGGCAGATTGTAAAAGCCTGTCACCAGCAGCTTCCACGATCTCAGTCTGATAATGAACTTCAATCTTTTCGTGATTTTTCGCTTTATCCGCTACGGAGGCGGCACAGGTAAAATCTTCTTCTCTGACAATGATGGTGACCTTTCTTGCATATTTGGTAAGAAATACAGCTTCTTCTGCTGCTGCAAATCCGCCTCCAATTACAAATACATCCATTCCGGTGAAAAATTCACCGTCGCAGGTTGCACAGTAAGCCACTCCTCTGCCTTTGTATTCTTTCTCTCCTGCAAACCCCAGCATTCTGGGGTTTGCACCAAGAGCAAGAACGATTCCAAGGGTCTTAAAATCACCTTTATCGGTTTTCACAATTCGTATATCTCCGGATAAATCAAAGTCTTCCACTTTTGCTATCTGAAATTCAGCACCAAAGCTTTGTGCCTGGGCCCGCATCTTTTCTGTCAGCTCTGTGCCGTCTATTTTCTCGATTCCGGGATAATTTACAATTTCCGATGTAATGGTAATCTGACCGCCGATTTTTTCCTTTTCCAGTACCAGAACCTTAAATCTGGCTCTGGCTGCATAAATGGCTGCGGAGAGACCTGCAGGACCTGCGCCTACAATAATTACGTCATAAAATTCAGCCATAGGATCCCGCCTTTACAGAAGCCCTACTAAATCCAGACTGGGCTTTAATGTCTTTTCACCTGGTTTCCATTTTGCAGGACAAACCTCATCTCCGTGTTTGGCAACAAACTGGGAAGCCTCCACTCTTCGAAACAGTTCTTCTGCATTTCTTCCGACGTTTCCGGCAATCACTTCATAAGCTACGATGACTCCTTCCGGATTCACAACAAAGGTTGCCCGCTCCGCCATGCCGGATTCCTCAATCAGAACATCAAAGCTTCTTGCCAGTGCGCCTGTAGGATCCGCAAGCATGGGATACTGAATCTTTTTTATTGTCTTTGAAGCATCATGCCAGGCCTTGTGTACAAAATGGGTATCACAGGATACACTGTAAATTTCACAGCCCGCCTTTTTAAAATCCTCATATTTATCTGCAAGATCTTCCAGTTCCGTGGGGCAGACAAACGTAAAATCCGCCGGATAAAAAAAGAATACGGACCACTTACCCAGAACATCCTTTTTAACAACTTCCTTAAATTCTCCATTTATAAAACTCTGTACTTTAAAATCACTGATCTCTTTTCCAATGAATGACATACAATATATCTCCTTTCCTGATGGCTATACTAAATTAATATGGCTTGTTTCGATTAAATTTATGAGTTAGTTGTTACTAATTCATGGTATAATCATAGCATAGATTCCCAGAAAATTCAATAAATAATATTGATAATAATTATTATTTTATTATTAAGTTAAAAAAACCGGAGAAGCGCAACGGTTTTTTCTCCTTTGCAGCCACTCCGGCATTCCAGTTTCCGGAGCTAAATCATCCAGAAGTTTGTCTTATCTTCATTATACTCCAGCTGAAAACGCAGTTTCTTAAAGTACGCTTCCAGTATCTCATAAAGTGCCTGATACTCTGCTGTTCCATTGCTTTCACTAAGGGATTCCACAAAGCAGGATTGTTTCCCGCAGGCATCTCTTAAATGAAGCTTAAATTCCAATCCGCTTTCTTTTAAAAGCTGATTGCATTCCAGTATCTCATGAATGGACACGATCTTCATGACAACCCCTATTCCTGGCCTTTAAACCGCTTTGCCTGTTCTCCGATCAGTTCCACATCGTCAAAATAGTTGATCTTCATCGCTTCCTTCACCTCTTTTAAGGTAGCGGCAGCTGCTGCTTCTGCTTTCTGGCTTCCCTCTTTTAAGATCTGATATACGTAAGGGATATCTGCTTCGTATTCTTTTCTTCTTTTTCTGATGGGTTCTAACTCTGCCTGCAGCACACTGTTTAAAAATCTCTTTACTTTAACGTCTCCAAGTCCGCCTCTCTGGTAGTGCTCTTTTAACTCATCGAGGTTCTTGTAATCCGGTAAATATTCATTAAAATCCTCTTCCTTGCAAAATGCATCCAGATAGGTAAATACAGTATTGCCTTCCACCTGTCCGGGATCGGAAACCATCAGGTGATTGGGATCGGTGTACATGCTCATAACCTTTTTCTTAACCTCATCTTCTGAATCCGATAAGTAGATGCAGTTGCCAAGGGATTTGCTCATCTTTGCCTTGCCGTCTGTTCCCGGAAGCCGTAAGCACGCCTGATTATCCGGAAGCAGGATGTCTGGCTCTACTAAAGCCTCCCCGTAAACGGAATTGAACTTCCGTACAATCTCCCTGGTCTGTTCAATCATAGGCTCCTGATCTTCACCCACGGGAACCGTAGTGGCCTTAAATGCCGTAATATCAGCTGCCTGGCTGATTGGATAGGTAAAGAAGCCCACGGGTATGCTGGTTTCGAAGTTTCTCATGGCAATCTCAGATTTTACAGTAGGATTGCGCTGCAGCCTGGAAACGGTAACCAGATTCATATAATAGAAGCTAAGCTCTGTAAGCTGTGGTATCTGAGACTGGATGAACAACGTACTCTTACTGGGTTCCAGTCCGCATGCGAGATAATCCAGCGCTACCTCAATAATGTTCTGACGAACCTTTTCCGGATTGTCTGCATTATCCGTTAATGCCTGGGCATCCGCTATCATAATAAAAATCTCGTCAAATTCGCCGGAATTCTGCAATTCCACCCTGCGCCTCAGCGAACCCACGTAATGTCCGATGTGAAGCTTTCCGGTGGGTCTGTCCCCCGTTAAAATTATCTTTCCCATTTTGTACCTCCAGATATATTATCAAGTTTTATTGTACCATTCATTCGTTATTTGTCAATGAGGCACCTTATTTTACTTCAAATATATCCTCGGCATAATTTACGGATGCCATTGCGTCCCGGCAATACTGGTCTGCACCGATTGTCATTGCATACTCTTTTGTGAGAACTGCGCCTCCGACCATAACCTTTGCAAAAGGCGCCTGGGTCCGAAGCTGGCGTATGGTCTCTTCCATGCTGGGAACTGTGGTTGTCATAAGAGCGCTTAACCCCACCAGCTTCACATTCCGTTCAATTGCCGTTTTTACAATGGTTTCAGGCGGAACATCTTTTCCAAGATCCAGTACTTCATAGCTGTAATTTTCTAAAAGCACCTTAACAATGTTTTTGCCGATGTCGTGAATGTCTCCCTTTACGGTGGCAAGTATGACAGTTCCCTTTTTCTTTTCCTCTGCACCGCTTTGTGCCAGTTTCTCCTTAATAACCTCAAAAGCTGCCTTTGCCGCCTCTGCGCTCATCAGGAGCTGGGGAAGAAATACCGTTCCCTTCTCAAAACCTTTTCCAACCTCATTGAGGGCGGGAATCATCTCTTCATTAATAATGGTAAGAGGTTCCCTGTTTTCCAGAAGTTCAGAAACTGCAGCATACGCTCTGTCCTTTAATCCTTTTTTTATACTCTCCCCTAAGGATAAATCCGTTCCGCTTACCCCGGCAGCTTTCTGATCCCCTGACTGTCTTTTCACCTCACCAAGAACAGCCACATTCCCGCTGTAGATGCTGATATAATTGCTGCACTGAGGATCTAAGTCTGCAAGCACACGGAAGCTGTAGTAAGAGCGCATCATGGCCTCTGAGTTTGGATTTATAATGGCGGCGCTTAACCCGTTTTGCAAAGCCATGGTAAAGAATGCTGCATTGACAATCTCTCTCTGGGGAAGACCAAAGGAAATATTGGATACTCCAAGTATGGTTTTTCCCTGTAATTCATCCCTTACCCGTCTTACGGTCTCAAGGGTTGTAATGGCACCTTTGCTGTCAGAGCTCACTGTCATACACAAAGCGTCAATGATGATATCTTCTTTGCCGATTCCATATCCTGCTGCGGTATCATAGATCTTTTTCGATACTGCAATTCTTCCCTCAGCTGTTTCCGGAATACCGTCTTCGTCAAGAGCAAGAGCAACCACCACTCCTCCGTACCGTTTTACAAGAGGGAAAATGGCTTCCATCACTTCTTTCTTTCCGTTGACGGAATTTATGAGCGGCTTACCGTTATAGATTCTCATGGCACGTTCCATGGCAGTCATATTGGAGGTGTCAATCTGTAAAGGCAGGTCAATGATACTTTGCAGTTCTTTCACTACTTCTACCATCATGGCTGGTTCATCAATCTCAGGAAGTCCCACATTCACGTCAAGCACATGAGCTCCGTTATCCTGCTGGAGAACGCCCTCTTTTAAGATATACTCCAGATTGTGATCCTTTAACGCCTGCTTAAATTTAGCTTTTCCCGTTGGGTTAATCCGTTCTCCAATAATAACCGGATCCTGATCTATAACAACAGCCTGGGCATAGGAGGAAATCACCGTCCGATTCTTTCTTTCCGGAAGTCTGACCGGCAGATCCTTACACAGAGCTGCCATTTTTTCAATATGCTCCGGCGTGGTTCCGCAGCAGCCGCCGATGATACAGGCTCCCGCCTCCACGATCTCCTTCATGACTCTGGCAAATTCATCGGCATCAATGTCATAAACCGTCTTTCCGCCCTCACTTCTTGGAAGTCCGGCATTGGGGTTTACAATGACAGGAAGAGAAACCACCTTCATAATGTCTTCCAGAATGCCTTTCATCTGAACAGGGCCAAGACCGCAGTTAATTCCCAGGGCATCCACTCCCAGCCCTTCTAAAAGAGCTACCGTAGACTCCACATTTCCCCCGGTTAAAAGCTTTCCTTTGTCATCAAAAATCATTGTAACGAAAACAGGCAGGCTGCTGTTTTCTTTTGCAGCCAGAACCGCTGCTTTTGCTTCATAGCTGTCGCTCATGGTTTCAATAAGAATAAGGTCTGCCCCTTCCCGTTCACCAATTCTAACCACCTGGGAAAACAACTCATAGGCATCTTCAAAATCAAGATCTCCCAGAGGCTTTAGAAGTTTGCCCGTAGGACCGATATCAAGGGCTATTGCTCCTTTTGACCTTCCAGAGGTATATGCGGCGGTATCCACCGCCTCCCTGGCATTCTTCATGGCAGCAGTCACAATCTGCTCTAAATCAAATTCCTTGTCCTTATTATATTTTAAACCATTCGCACCAAAGGTATTGGTTTTAATCATATCTGCACCGGCTTCCAGATATTCTCTGTGAAGCTTTACGATTAAATCTGAATGGGTTACATTCCAGGTTTCCGGCAGCTCACCGGGTTTTAAGCCATTGGCCTGTAAAAGGCTGCCCATGCCGCCGTCAAAAAAAAGGATTCTTTCTTTCAATTTCTCTAGTATCGCTGTCATACATTCCTCCATCTCCACTCAGTTTCTATCTTATCTCCGGTATGCACAGTCCTTTTTCCCGCAGGATTCACACCCTTTTATCTCACACCGGTAAGGCTTCTTACTGACTCCCATCACTGCTGTCACGGATTTGGAGGGAGTCATAAGCAGGCTTTCCGTAAGCATAATGCCAATTCGCTTGGGTGTTTCCAAAACTGTTGTTATATCTTTTTGACATTCCAGGGAAAAATCACCGTAGCCGGGACTGAATCTGGGTCTTAAATAAAAGCCCCTGGCCTCATATTCCTGTTTCAGTCTGCGGTTTTCCTGGTCACAGTATTCTTCAATCACTGCAGCCGCAGCTGCCTGCATAATGACAGCCCTGCTCATCTGCAGTCTGGTGTATTTGTGAAGCAGCACATCCACCCCGGTTCCCAGTGTTGCCGCAAATAACAGAACTTCTTCACAATCCGCCAGATTTTTACTTAAATTCCGGCTTTTTGTTCGAAAGACCGTAAAATCAATCTCATTCTCAGGAAGCAGTGTTAACGGAAATGCCCTGTATATACATTTGGGTGATGCTGCAGCCAGAAGTTCTTCCAATACTTCCTCGACCAGAGCACTGATCTGTTCATCGCTTTCCTTATTTCCATATCCTAAATATCTAAGAATCTCCTTCCGGCTGATCTCCATCCTTATCCCTCCGATTTTTCCTGATAAAACAGGTCCGCTCTTTTCAGAAACGGACCTGCTGCTTTACGGATTACAGTATCTGAGAAAGATTTTCCTTGATCTTTAATGCCACATCAGGCTTATTCATAGAATAAACATGAATGGCATTGACACCGTTTGCAATTAAATCAATGATCTGCTCCGTTGCATAGGCGATTCCTGCCTGCTTCATGGCTGCCGGATCTTCCCCAAACCGGTCAACGATCGCTTTAAACCGGGTGGGCAGATATGTTCCGGACAGCTGGCAGCTGCGTATGATCTGCCTCACATTGGTTACAGGCATAATTCCTGCAACAACCGGGACTGTAATTCCCTTTTCCCGTATCCGGTATAAGTAATTATATAAGATGTTATTATCGAAAAACATCTGGGTGGTTACGAAATCGCATCCTGCTTCCACCTTCTGCTTTAAGTAATCCATATCAATGGTTTTGTTTGCTGATTCCACATGACCTTCCGGATAACAGGCAGCTCCGATACAGAAATCACCGGTTTCCTTAATTTCCCTGATCAGCTCTGATGCATAGTTGTATTCCCGCTTATCCGGGGCATCTGCCGGGATATCACCTCTTAATGCCAGCACGTTCTCTATCCCTGCTTCCTTTAGCTCACCTAACACCTGACCCACCTTTTCCTTCGTTGAAGATACACAGGTCAAATGGGCCAAAGCCGTAACATGATATTCATGATGGAGGGCAGAAGCAATGTCTACGGTATACTTACTGGTTCCTCCGCCGGCGCCGTATGTGACGCTCATAAAGGCAGGCTTCAGCTTTGCTATCTCAGCAGCCGCCTTTTCAACAGAATCGTACTTGTCCTCTGTCTTAGGCGGAAACACTTCAAAAGATAAGGTCGGCTTTCCCTGGCTCAATATATCTGTAATCTTCATTCTGTCAATCTCCTATCCTCTGCTTCTTTTTATTTTAACACTTTACCATAAAAAACTTTTTCCCGCAACAGGTAGTATTCCAAATTTTACTGGCCGGTAAAAATCCTGGCAAGGGGAGAGCCTCCTGGAAGGATTAAGGTATTCCCATTTCCTGCAAGTGATGTCTTAGCTGCTTCCAACGACCGCACAAAGGAATAGAAATCTGATCTTTGGGGATCATGATAAGCTTCCGCCATAATTCTCATATACTCTCCTTCTCCCTCTGATGTGATTGATGCTGCCTTTGCCTGAGCATCAGAAATACTGATTGCTATTTCACGGTCTGTTGTATTTTGTATCTTTTTCGCCTCTGCCTGGCCTTCTGCTGTAAATGTTGCAGCTATTTTGGCACGCTCTGAAATCATTCTTTCATATACGGCTGTTTTATTATCTGCCGGAAGATCCAGGCGCTTTGTTTCCACTGCCAGAAGACGGATTCCATACTGGCCCATGTTTTCTCCTACATTATCCATGATCGCCTGAGAAAGCTCCCCATCACGGCTGCTTATGACTTCATTCTGTGCCATACTGCTGATCACATTCTTTACTGAATTATAAACCACCGTATCAATTCTGCTCTCTGCACCAGAAAGGGATGAATTCAGTGACTGGGCAAATTTCAGAGGATCCTCAATCCGCCAGAGCACGTAGCTGTCACTGAGCATGGTTTTTTTATCCATTGTAATCACGTCAGAAGCTGCAAGATCGTAAATTAAGATCTGCTTTGGAAGGGTATCTGCTGTCTGGATAAATGGTATCTTGTAAGAGATGCCCGGGGAATCAATGACTCTCTCCACTCTTCCAAACTGTCTGATCAGCTTAAATTCATTTTCCTTTGTTACCACTACCCCTCCGAAAAGCACCGTTACAGCAGCTGCCGCAATCACAATTCCTATGGCTGTTTTTATCTTCTTCATTCCTGATTCTCCTTCTTATCACTGGCCGCTCCTCCTGTAAAGCTGTCAAGGGGGAGGATGGTACTGGTCTGATCCGTACCGTCAATAATCACTTTCATGTTTGGAAGCACATCTTCCATTGTTTCATAAAACATTCTTTTTTTAGTCACTTCCGGGTTTTTCACATATTCCTCGTACATGGCATTGAATTTCGCTACCTCTGCACTGGCTTCATTAATCCTTTTTGCCTTGGAAGACTCCGCTTCCTGAAGAATCTGATCTGTCTGGGCGGTTGCCTCCGGAAGCTTTTCATTGCGGTACTTATTTGCATTGTTGATGGCAGTCTCTTTTCCCTGTTTGGCTGTCTCCACTGCCTTAAAGGCTTCCATTACCTCCTTTGTCGGCGGTTCTGAATCCTGTATGGTGACATTGATCACTGTAAGGCCTACATTGTGTTCTGCCAGTTTTGACGTGATCATTTCCTTTACTTTGGACTGAATCTCATTTTTTCCATTGGTCAGCACAGAGTCCACATCGTAGCTGCCGATGACTGTTCGGATACTGCTTCTTGATACATTCTGCAGGATGATAAGGGGATCCCTGGAAGCATAGATTGCCTTTACCGGATCTGTGACTTTATACTCCACAAAAAAGTCCACGTTTACAAAATTATAATCCTTTGTAATCATCAGGGAATCTTCTTCCTTGCTCTCATTGTCACTGGGATCGTAGCCGACGGCAAATCCCTGTATGGTGGTATTTACCTTATGCACATTCTGTACAAAGGGGATCTTAAAATGCAGTCCCGGCTCTGCAACCGTTCTTGGAATCCCTAACGTGGTCACTACCGCCTGTTCCTGCTCCTGCACATTATAGACAGAGCCAAATGCAATCACAGGAACCGCAACAGCGAGTAAAACCGCTATTCCGGATTTCTTTATCACTTTCCGGATTTTTCTTAATTGCTCCGTTCCTTTTGGGTTAACTGTTTCCATCCTTTATTTCCTCTCTTTCTTTTGGGGGTCTCTCGCAAAAAAGGATATAAAAAAAGACCTTTGCCGGTACCTGACGGTATCAGTAAAAGTCTTGACATTTCATAAGAATGCGGATAAATCTCTTTATCGTTCTGACGCACGCTTATCCAGCCTTTCGGTGGAAGCTACTCCCTTTTGCGATTGGGACTATTATATCAGAACGATTATTTTCTGTCAATAGCAGGTTTTAGCGGTTAAGTTTCCTGATTTATTACAGTCTCAGGATTGTTATAGGATACATAAACCTGTATCCGGTCTTCATAGATATAGATGTTTACATTAAAGATACCTTCCAGGATGTAGGCTCCTTCCCGCTGGTTAATCCTTGCCTGTGCCTGTTCTATAATCGAGTCAACGCTGCTTTGATCTGCCTCAGCCTTACACCCTGCTTCTGTATCCAGTAAAAACTGTTTCAGATATGCCAGAGTCGCTTCCTGATCCTCCAGATAGGAAACATACCGGTGGAGTTCTCCCGTAGCTGTATCATAGTTTATATCCACGTACTCATACGAATCCACATCAGAACCAGCTTCTTGGGCTGCTTTAGGAATTAAATAAACGCTTTCCACAGTCTCATAAAAAGTCAGCGGATCGCCATCCTGTTTAAACTCATAATTATCCCCATAAGTCTCCTGGGAAATAATGGTGTAGCCGTACTCCTCTTTTTCCAAAAACTGGATCATAGAACTGGAAATTTCTCTTCCATCCGTATCAAAGTGATCGAATCCGCTGCAATGATCCCCTGCCGCTACTACCTCGGCTTCATCTATATCCCGATATCCATAGTCATCATATCCCACCGCTGTGTCATACTTGCTTTCCAAAGAGGTGGCGTTCACAGCACAGCTGATAATCACACTGGCCAGAGTCGTGATCACAATAAACAGAATTACAGCAAACAGCAACACATTGGATCTTCCCTTTCCAGGCAATGGAGTATGGACAGTCGGCTGATTTACGGTTGTTGCGGCGGCAGACGGCTGACTTACAGGAATAACTGTCTCGCTTCTCTTCTCATTTAATAAATAATCTGCATCCCAGTAAACAGGCTTCTTAACAACACGCCTGCATCTGGGACAGTAATTGATCTCATTCACCGGCAGATCACAAACCGGACAAATCTTTCTCATCATCTTTTGTTTCCCCCTAATTTAACCAAGAACCAGATGAGCCACTGCGATCTCGTCATCCTCCCTGAAGCCCTGTGCGCAAACCTGGATGTCATAAATGTACTTTTCATCCAAACCTGTTAATTCAGCGATTTTTTCAATGCTCATTCCATCTTTTGCAAGTACCAGAACCTGATGCACGTCTTCAATGGTCTTTTTAAGTAGTTCGTCAGACTGAGGGGAAATATTAAGTGAATTTCCCTCTAAATCTGGTTCCGTAATGAAATCCTCCAAAGAAAGCTTTTTCTCGCTGTCCTGTTCCGTATAATAATCTTCTGATAATTCCCAGTCTTTATCCTCTTTTAACATAAGGCGCTCCTTTCAAAAAGAGGCAGGTTCATGAGAACCTGCCTGCTATGTATCTATTATCTTTTATTTCTTAAAAAGTCAGGAATATTGATCTGTACTTCTTTGTTCACAGTCGGACGGTAAGGCTGACCATTCCCCTGTGGTGCATTCTGGGGAGTTCCCTGTCCATAATTAGGCTGTTTATTATAATTTGGATTGTTATAATTAGGATTGCTGTAATTTCCGGCATTCTGGTTATTGGGATAAGGCTGTCCGGAGTAGTTATTGGCATTGTTATAATTCTGGTTAAAGTTCTGGTTGTATGAAGGATTAGCTGCAGTTGTAGCTGCTGCTTCCTGGCTTGCTGCCTGTGGTGCTGCTTTTGGCTGCTTATAGTTTGGATTGGAGAAGTTGGTCATAACCTTGGCTACCGGTGTTTCATGCTGCATATCAAGTCCGGTTGCAATTACTGTAATGCTTGCTTCATCCTGTGCATTCTCATCATACATGGCACCGAAAATAATATTGGCATCATCTCCTGCCATCTCCTGAACATAGCTTGCTGCCTCATTGGCTTCAATCAGGCTGATATCTCCGGAAATATTAATGATTACATGAGTTGCTCCTTCAATGGTTGTCTCAAGAAGCGGGCTGGAAACTGCCTGTTTCACTGCTTCTAAAGCCTTCTCATCGCCCTTTGCGTGACCGATACCAATATGAGCTATGCCTTTGTCCGTCATAACGGTCTGAACATCAGCAAAATCCAGGTTAATCAGTCCTGGTACATTAATTAAATCCGTAATACCCTGAACTGCCTGCTGAAGTACTTCATCTGCTTTCTTTAAAGCATCAGGCATGGTGGTACGCCTGTCCACAATTTCAAGAAGACGGTCGTTAGGGATTACAATCAGTGTATCAACACTTTCTTTTAAACGTTCAATACCGTTCACTGCATTGGACATACGTGTTTTGGCTTCAAAACGGAATGGCTTTGTTACAACACCAACAGTTAAGATTCCCATATCTTTCGCAATCTTAGCCACAACAGGAGCTGCACCAGTTCCTGTTCCGCCTCCCATACCGCATGTAACGAATACCATATCGGCACCCTTCATGACCTGAGCCAGCTCGTCCGCATTCTCTTCCGCTGCCTTTTCGCCAATTTCAGGTTTCGCACCTGCACCAAGTCCCTTGGTCAGTTTCTCACCGATCTGCATAGCTGTAGGAGCCTTGCAAAACTGCAACGCCTGCTTGTCCGTATTGATTCCAAAAAATTCCACGCCAGCTATATTCTCATCAATCATGCGGTTCACTGCATTGTTTCCGGCACCGCCTACACCGATTACCAGAATTCTAGCAGCGTTATCCGCCTCATTTATTTTAATCTCTAACAAGATTATATCCTCCTTTAACCATATACAGCTTACTGTATAAACCTATTTAATATAATATTTTATTTTGTAAAAAATATCAACCATTTTTTTAACAAAATTCCAGACAAATTATGTAAATTCACTTATCCTTCACAAACCGATAAGAAGTGACAGTTTCCGCCTCGTCATATGTATCCAGATACAGAGTGCCAGCCAGACCGCCTAAAACCGGAAGCTGATCATTCAGTTCTGAGATTTTTCCGTTCATCTGATCATTGCTTCCAAGGTACACTTTGATGGTCCCCATAACAAGAGTTGCATTCCCGCCGGAATCATAACGGATCTCATCCACTGGGATTTTATGGGTTGATAAAAGCTGGGTTAGTGTTAAGATCTGGCCAAATACTTTGGAATCCTCCACGGGGAGGGGCTGGTGCAGAGCGATATGCCCATACTTAAGCCCCGTAATCCATGGAATTCCTGTCAGTTTTCCGCTGGAACTTTCCACAATAATCCCGTCTTTATCAAAATACATGTAGCTGCCCATATAGGAAACATAACCGACCACGGATTTTTCATATACAATCACTTCTATGCTGACCGGGCTTAGGAATACGATTTTGTAATCTTCCACAAAAGGGATCTGTTCGTGTTCTCGAAAACGGTCCTTATAAAAACAGGTAATCGCATTCCGGTCCCAGCCATCTTTAAATAATAAGTCTATGATCTGATCTGAAGTATATTTCTTGTTGCCGGTTACAGTAATGTTTCTGATCTGCAATGACAAAAAAGCTGCCGATCCGGCCAGAAGGAATACTGCTATGATTGCAACGATCACTTTTCTTCTGCTTTTTTTGAAGTTTCTCATTCCTTACCTCTGATTGCAGCTCCAAGACTGCTTAAATCCCGGCAAATGTCCTCATACCCCCGTTCGATATGGTGGCATTCAGAAATCTCCGTCACGCCTTCGCCTGCAAGCCCTGCTACCACAAGGGCAGCTCCGCCTCTTAGATCAGGAGCAGTTACACAGTTTCCTTTCAGAGGATACAGTCCGTGCACAATGGCCCGTTTGCCCTCTATGACGATATCTGCTCCCAGTTTCTTAAGCTCATTTGCTGCTCCGAACCTGCCTTCAAAAATCGTTTCCTCCACTCTTCCCCAGCCGGATCCCGATGCCATCACTGCCATCACCTGAGATTGAAGATCGGTTGGAAAACCCGGGTAAGGTTCGGTTACAACATTCACACAGTCAGGACGGCCTCTCATGGAAACCTCCAGCTGATTTTTATATAGCTTTAATTCAGCTCCCATCCGTTCTGCCAGAGAGAGAGCTGCAGTCAGATGACCCGGACGGATTCCATCCAGAAGCACATTTCCTTCCGCTGCCATCACTGCCGTTAAATAAGTACCTGCCACAATCCGGTCTCCTGCGACAATAAATTCAGAATCGTGTAAACCTGTCACACCGGTCACAACAAGTCTGGAGGTTCCAGCCCCGTGAATAATTGCTCCCATGTTATTTAGGAATTCACAGAGAGAAGTGATCTCCGGTTCTTTTGCTGCTCCATGTATGACAGTGGATCCTTTCGCATAAACAGCTGCCATCAGGGCATTCTCCGTAGCTCCCACACTGGGAAACGGGAAGTAAATATCGGCGCCCACAAGTGCCTTCGCAGATGCACACAGTTTCTCATCCTTTTCCTCTATCACTGCGCCAAGGGTGCGGAATGCAGCCAGATGCAGGTCAATGGGTCTCTGCCCGATGGAGCAGCCTCCGGGAAAGCTGGTAACTGCATCACCCAGCCGCCCTAACAGGGGACCTGATAATATAATAGAAGAACGCATGCTCTTTATATACTCTTCCGGAATCTCTGCACATTTGATGTCAGAAGCATCAATGGTCAGCGTATGTCCGTCAAGACTGTAAATACACCCGATACGCTCAAGTATCCCCAGCATACAGAACACATCCTGTATCCTGGGGACATTATGAATCACTGTAGTACCTTTATGGAGAACCGCCGCTGCCATTATCGGCAGAACAGCATTTTTGGAACCCTGAATTTTTATCTCACCTTTTAAGGATCGTAACCCCTGGACCTGTATGACTGACAAACCGGTACCTCCCATGGTTTCTTATATACTATCCTATGTTATAAGTGAGAGAATGGTTTCATATCCAGCTATTTTTCCAGTTTAATCTGATTGGAAACACTTAGAACCATGCCCATTTCAGCCATAAGAAACAGGACCGAGGTTCCCCCGTAACTGATAAAGGGCAGTGTGATTCCGGTATTAGGAATGGTATTGGTTACAACAGCGATGTTTAGGATAACCTGTATGGCTATGTGTCCCATAACGCCTACCACTAAAAGTGCGCCGAACAGATCCGGTGCATTGTCTGCAATCAGCATGAAACGGTATATCATGAAAAGAAAAATAAGAATCACGGATACCGCCCCAAAAAGTCCAAGTTCCTCACAGATTATGGAAAAAATCATATCATTCTGTGCCTCAGGCACAAATCCCATCTTCTGTATGCTCTCTCCCAGGCCTCTTCCTACCAGGCCCCCGGAGCCAATGGCATAAAGTCCCTGCAAAACCTGATACCCTCCCGTAGAAGGATAAGCCTCCGGCTCCAGCCAGACAAGGATTCGTCCCAGCTGATAATCATGAAGAATGTTTAACTTCTCAAGAACCGTGGCAATGGGGCCGGCAAACGCCAGAAGCCCTACTCCTGCAAACCCGCAGGCAAAAAACGGCCATTTCTTTTTACACGCCACAAACAGCATGACAAACGCAATTCCTACAATGATGATACCGGAGCTTAAGTTGTTGGCAGCAACAATCCCCGCAATAGGCAGGGTTGTTATAATGATCAGCGCCACACCATTTTTCGTATTGATGTTTTTGCCCATCTGTACAATCATAACAGCCAGCATAACAATGAGAGCTATTTTTACAAACTCCGTAGGTTGAAATGTCAGGCTTCCTACTCCCAGCCATCTTCGTTTACCGTTAAACTTTTTACCAAACAGAGAGACGGCGATCATCAAAATATAAGAAAGCACGTAGGCAAACACCGCAAATTTCCCATACCAGTGGTAATCCATCTTCGAAATAATGATCATCAGGATAAATCCGCCCAAAGCGATCTTTGCCTGCTTCATCATAAAAAATGAGGCGCTGCCAAACTTTAACTGAGCGGCATAAGAGCTGGAACTGTATATCATAATCAAACCGAAAACAGACAGAAATATAACCGTGAACAGCAGACTGTAGTCATAAAAACGGCGCGGCCTGTTTTTTTTCACTACTGGCCTTTTTTCCGCCATACCATTCCTCCTCGCCATTCAAATTACAATGCCCGTTCAGCTTAAAGGCTGCGGACACATTCTTTAAAAATCTCTCCCCGCTCTTCGTAACACCGAAACATACCCCAGCTTGCGCATGCCGGTGAGAGTAGTACGTAATCTCCTATGTTTGCATAGGAGGCACAGACTTTTACTGCTTCCTGCATATCCTCCGCATACATCACATTGGTAAAGCCATGTTTTGCCGCGCATTCCGCGATTTTCTCCCTGGTCTGGCCAAGAAGCACCATATGTTTTACTTTTCCGTCAAAGGATTCAATCCACTCATCGTATTCGGAATTTTTGTCATATCCGCCTGCTATTAAAATGGTGGGGCCGGGCATGGCTTTCACCGCCTGGATTGCCGCATCGGGATTGGTCCCCTTGGAATCATTGTAATACTTCACTCCTGCTTTCTCAGCGACAAACTCAATTCTGTGTTCCACTGCCTGAAACTCACAGACAGCCTTTTTAATTACTTCCATTGGAACATTGAGTTCGGAAGCTATGGCAATGGCGGCCATCACATTCTCATGGTTATGGCGCCCCAGAAGATTTAATTCGTTAATATTTACAATTTCTTCCCGATTTCCCCTGTGATTGCGTATAATGACATCTCCATCAATACAATAGCCCTCAGCCAGAGAATTCCTGCTGCTGAAATAGATTGCGCGGGGTTTCATGGACTCTCCGAACTCTCGTAACACAAGGTCATCATAGTTTAAAACACAGCAATCCTTCTCTGTCTGGTTTACGGTGATGCTTTCTTTCACTTTTATGTAGCATTCCATGGTTTTATGACGGTTTAAATGATCCGGCGTAATGTTTAAAATCGCGCTGACATCCGGGTGGAAATCAGTGATGGTTTCTAACTGAAAGCTGCTGACCTCCGCTACCGTAACGGAATCTTCCGTGGTTTTCAGCGCCTCCTGGGTGTAAGGAATTCCAATATTTCCCACCACATAGACATGCTCATAAAATGCTTTCATGATTTCGCCTGTCAGTGCCGTGGTAGTGGTCTTTCCGTTGGTTCCAGTAATAGCAGCCAGCTTCCCTTTTGCATGATGATATGCCAGCTGTATCTCACTCCAGACAGGAATATCCGCTTCCTTTAAAACAGATACAAACGGTGCATCCAGTCCGATGCCCGGACTGATCACACAAATTGATATATCTTTTAAATCTTCTTTTTTCAGTTCTCCAAGAATTACGGAGATTTTATCTGTTTCACCAAACTGAATTAACAGCTCATCCTTTTTTAAAGCATCATTGCTGTCATATAAAACAGCTTCATCGCCGGTTTTTAAAATCATCCTGGAGGCGGCGATCCCACTTTTTCCACTTCCTGCAACTAAAATTTTCTGACTCATATGGTTTCTCTCCTATAATCCAATGTATGCAAGCAGACAAAGAACTGTTGTTACAATGGCAAATACAGCCACCACACGTGTTTCTGACCAGCCACAAAGCTCGAAATGGTGATGGATTGGAGCCATTTTAAAAAATCTCTTGCCGCCTGTTTTCTTAAAGTATGCGATCTGGATGATATCAGATAAAACCTCCAGTAAATAAATAAATCCTATAATTGCTATAAAAATTGGAATCTGCATCATAAATGCACTGGAAGCAACAAAACCTCCAAGTGCAAGAGATCCTGTATCTCCCATAAAAACTCTTGCCGGATAAACATTAAAAAGCAAAAATCCCAAAAGGCTTCCGACCACCGCGCCAGTAATTGGGCTGATCCCAGCCTTCTCACCAATGGCTACTACCGTCAGGAATGTTGCAACCAGAATGGTTACACTGGTACATAATCCATCTAAGCCATCTGTAAAATTGACACCATTATCTGTCCCGATCACAATGAAAAACACAGCAGGGACAAAGAATATACCCAGATTTAAATACAGTCCCTTATCAAATCCGCCAGTAAAAGGAATCAGCATGCCGGTACCTACATCTTTTGAATGCATCAGATAATAGGCGAATATTCCTGTTATGATTAACTGCCCTATTATTTTCTGAAAAGGTTTAAGACCTTCGGAACGCTTCATCACAATCTTGATATAATCATCAAGAAATCCAACAATACCAAAACCGACTGTCATGAAAAGCACAGGAAGGATCTTCGGATAATCCCTGATATAAAACAAGGATGTGACAATAACGCTGGTCAGGATAATCAATCCCCCCATAGTCGGAGTTCCCTGTTTTTTTAGATGACTCTCAGGTCCTTCTCTTCGGACCTCCTGGCCAAATTTCAGTCTGTGGAGAAATGGTATTACAATGGGGCATAGCATAGCGCTAATTGCAAAAGCTATGATAATTGCCAGAATCGTTTCGTTTATCATGTCACACCTCAATATTTTATGTATTTGTATATCAAAAGTACACAGTTAGTAGTATACGTCTTTTTGCCTGAATAATCAACCACTGATTCGAAACGTAGAAACAGTTTTTTCCTCTTCTGGCTCTATTCCCAGATAAGGAAAAATGTTCTTAAAAATATCAGCAATCACTGGTGCGGCAATGGTTCCGCCATAGTAAATGCCCTGCGGTTCATCAATGGTAATAAGGGCAATTACTTTTGGATTATCGGCGGGAGCGAATCCGACAAAGGATGAAATATACTTTTTTAAACTTCGTGGAAGTTTTTCAGAGGTTGCAGTTTTTCCTCCGATCCGGTATCCTTCAATCTTTGCTTTTTTTCCGCTTCCCTCGGAAACTACCTGCTCTAAAATATAACGCATGGTTTCACTGGTTTCTTTTGATACAATCCCCTCCTTTACCGGGTAGTTAAACGTATGCACAGATTTTCCATCCGAACTTACTGTACTCACGCCAAAATGAGGAGTAATGCGGTTTCCCCCGTTTACAATAGAAGAAGCCGTCGTAATTAACTGCATGGGGGTGATCTGAAATGACTGTCCAAAGGATACGGTTGCCAGTTCTACCAGTCCCATATCTTCTTTTTTATGCATGATCGTGGAGGCCTCTCCAGGCAGATCGATTCCGGTTTTTCCTTTCAGACCAAACTGCTCAAAATATTTGTAGTAATTATCCACTCCAAGCCTCTGCCCCACATCGATGAGTACAGGGTTGCAGGAATTCATCATGCCCTGAAGGAAGGTTTCTGATCCATGACCGCCCACTTTATGGCATCTGATTTTTCTGTCCTCTACTACCCGGAATCCGGGACAGGAAAACTGATCCGTAAGCTTTACAACTCCAGCCTCCAGTCCGGCTGCAGCTGTTACAATCTTAAAAGTAGATCCTGGCTCGTAAGTGTCGTTGATGCATGGATTTCTCCACATCTTATTTAACAGATCCTGCTTTTCCTTCTCATTTGCAGGAACTTCTGTTGTGGTATTTAGTGTAAACGGATCATTTAAGTTAAATTCAGGTGCATTAACCATTGCCATAATTTCCCCGTTTTGAGGATTCATTATAATGATGGACACTCTCTTTGCACCTTTTTTCTCCATTACCTGATAGGCCGCCTGCTCACAGTAACGCTGAATATTTACATCCAGACTGATATGCAGATCCTGTCCTGCAATTGGTTCTATCCGGTCTTCCGCCTCATTTTCAATTTCTATTCCTGCAGCGTCTGACATGGTTAAAATCTTACCGTTCAGTCCTTTTAAGTACTGCTCGTATTTTACCTCCAGGCCGATGATTCCCTGGTTGTCTCCTCCTGTAAATCCAAGTACGGTGGATGCAAGGGTATCATAAGGGTAATACCGTTTGTAATCTTCATCTACCTTGACTCCTGCCAGATGATAGGACCTTATCTGGTCTCCCATAGCCTTGTCTACATTCGTTTTAATAATTTCCCTGGAACTGTACTTTTCCACTTTCTTGCGGATCTCTGCTTCATTCAGCCCTAACTCCTTAGACAGAACCGCAACCACCTCATCCGGCTTTTTTACCTGATTGTGGATGACCGATATGGTGCAGACGGTGCGGTTTGTAGCAATGACAGTCCCACTGGCGTCAATAATATTGCCTCTTGCAGCTTTAATGGTCCTCTCTCTCTCATGAAGATCAGAGGCCATGGCGCTGTAGTGCTCAGAGCGAAAAATCATTAGAAAAATAAGCCGTCCCATTAATCCTGTCATGGCAAGAAACAACAGGAAAAACAGGAGGGCTATTTTCTCTCTGTGATGTGTTTTATTCGAATTCATAAGCTGCTCCATCGTCATCATTGTTACAGTATATGAAATTCGGTTTTTTTTATGAGTCAGTTTGCCTTAAAGTTTATTCTGAAGCCTGGGTTTCATCCCCTTCTGTTGTATCCTGAGAGGCTCCACCGGTATCTCCCGGAAGGGCTGCCGGTAAATCCGCGCCTTCTCCTTCCTGCCGGTTTACGTATTCTTCAGTGGGATTCAGTAATTCATCCGGAACTTTTTCTCCATTTTCCATGGTTGGTGCTTCTTTTGAAGGCTCTTGTTCCGTCGTCTCTGCTCCAGCCTCACTACTTTCAGAAGATGGCTGTGTCTCAGTGGTAATGCCCTCCTGCTGGGGAAGGGTAGCTGCATCTTCGGAAGAAAGTGACCCTTGAGTCTCTGTATCTGGGAATACATTTAAATAAGGAAGAATCTCCGCCATAATTTTTTCAAAAATCTGGCTGGCGTATGTGCTGTGAGGCTGATCCTCAACATGAGGTTCATCAACAACCACATAAACCAGTACCTGTGGATTATCGGATGGTGCATATCCGCAGAAGGATACTACATAGTTTGTTTTATCTCTTGGAATCTTCTCCGCTGTACCAGTTTTTCCGGCAACCTTATATCCGGCAATTCTGGCAGCGCCGCCTGTTCCGCCCTCAGCATTGACAGTCTTAAATAATGCCTCATTGATATACTTGGTGGTAGACTCAGAAACAGTCTCACGCACCAGTACGGGGTCAACTTTTTTCATGACAGATCCCTGTTCATTTAATATCTGTTTTACTACATGGGGCTCGTAATAGGATCCCCCGTTTATAACGGAACAGTAAGCTGCTGCCATCTGAATCATGGTACAGTTAAAGTTCTGTCCGAAGGAGTTAGTTGCAAGATCCGTAGGACCTGCGGTATCTGCCGTATACATAACGGTTTTATTATCCGCTTCTCCTGGCAGATCGATACCGGTCTTTGAACCGAATCCAAAGATCTGCTGGTATTTATAGAATTTCTCTTTTCCCATCTGCTGGGCAATCCGCATCATAACTACGTTGCAGGACTTCATAAGACCTTCTTGTACAGTAATGAGTCCGTGTCCGTATCTGCTGACACAGTTGATCTTATGTCCGCCTACTTCCAGAAACTTATTGCATTCATAGGTTTCATTTCCTGTAATGGCGCCTTCCTCTAATGCTGCAGAGACCGTAAATATTTTTTCTGTAGATCCTGGCTCATAGCCGTCACTGATGCAGAAATTACGCCAGGTCTGATTCCACGCTACCTGAGTGCCAAGAGATATGATCTGTTCATCGGAATAGTGCTGGGATACTGTCTCCGGTGTGAGAGGCTGGGCATCCTTATTCTTCCTTTTATAATCATCCATGGCTTCTTTTATCCCCAGCTGTCTGAGTACATCTGCGGTAAACTCAGGACGCAGATCACGGGGGTTATTTAAATCAAAGGTCTTGTCATCTGCCATGGCAAGAACTTCCCCGTTATTGGGATCCATTACAACTACACCCACCCGCTTGCTTCCGGTCTGTGCTTCCCACTCAGCTATGTATTTTTCCACGATCTTTTGTACATTGACATCTACCGTAGATACAACTGTATTACCGTTTGAAGCCGGTTTTATTACCCTCTCTAAATTGGAATCATCATTTAAATAACCGTATTCTCTTCCGTTGACTCCCATGAGAGTGGTATTGTAAAACTGTTCAATTCCTCCGGTTCCATCCATACCGTCCCCGTTGGCGAAACCGACCAGCTTGCTTGCAAGGGAATTATAAGGGTATACACGCTTATATTCATCTTCAAACCAGATTCCTTTTATGTCTTTTCTGGATTTTTTCAATTCCTCTGCTTTTTCTGCTTTGTACTTCTCGTATTTATCCTTGTCATCATAAGTCAGCTGCTTCGCATAACGGATATACTGCTTGTCCTTTTTCTCCTGAATGAGATTGGTGATTTCAGTTTTGTCATATCCAAAGCATTCAGTCAGAGCATTGATGGTTGGTTCCAGATAGGCTTCCGGATCACTCATGATCTGCTTTGGATCAAGAATTAAATTATATACTTTCTCACTGGTTGCCAGATAGGTGCCGTTTCGGTCCAGTACATCCCCTCTCTTAAAAGGAATCACTCTGCTGTCATACTCCTGCTGGGACAGTACAATCTGGTTATAATCTTCTTTTTTCTTCGTCATCATATTATAAAGAACCATGACCAATGCAAACAAAGCCAGCGTTATCACCAAAACCGTAATCGCCAGCTTTTCCTGCATATAACGAGGAAATACTTTATTTCTTTTGCTCCTGTTTTTATTATTGTTTCGGAATGTCCTCATTCTGCCTTACATACTCACTTTCCGTTTTATCATAGTGAAGGATCTGATCTTTGTTAGCATAGACCATACCCAGTTCCTCAGTGGCAACTTTATACACATGATCAAGATCAACGGAAGTGTTAATGCTCATTTCCAATGCATCGTTTTCGGTTTTCAGTTTCTCCAGCTGTACTTCCCGGGTTTCAATCTCATGAATGCTGGTTGTTATTGAGGACTGTAAATGCAAATAATTCACACACAAACAAAGGGTAATGACTGCAGCAATCGTCAGCATAATTACATAAGGTAAATCCATCTGTAATGCTTTCTCGCGGTTCCGTCTTACATGATGGGGCACGGGACGGCGAATTTCATCCGGTGTAGAAACCGGTCTGCTGACCGGCATGGTTTTACGAACCGTATTCCCCTGCACATAGGCAGAGTTCCGATAGGAATGCACATTTCTTCTTGCAGCCACTCTTATTTTCCTCCCTTTTTAGATTCGTTCAAACACACGAAGCTTTGAACTCTTTGAGCGTTTGTTTTCTGATAATTCTTCTTCTGATGGTAAAATGGGCTTTCTTGTGATGACTTTACCCATACTTTTTCTTCCGCATACGCAGACCGGAAAGTTAGGCGGGCAGATACATGGATCTTCATTATCCTTGAATCTGGTCTTTACAATTCGGTCTTCCAGTGAGTGGAAGGTAATGATGGAAAGCCTTCCTCCAGGATTTAAAAGCCCGATCATGGTATCAAGAGAGTTTTTCAACACATCCAGCTCATGATTGAGTTCGATTCTGATTGCCTGAAAGGTTCGCTTAGAAGGGTGGCCTCCTACCGCTCTTATCTTTGCAGGAATTGCGTTTTTTATGATCTCTGACAATTCTCCCGTTGTTTCAACTGGCTTCACAGCCCTGGCTCTTACAATGTGTTTTGCAATATTCTTTGCAAATTTATCTTCTCCGTAATCCCGTATAATCCGATATAAATCAAATTCGCTGTACTGATTGATAATATCGGCGGCTGTCTGTGGATTTCTCTGATCCATTCTCATATCAAGAGGAGCATCCTCCTCCCGGTAGGTAAATCCTCTCTCCGGCATGTCCAGCTGATAGGAGGAAACACCAAGATCCAGATAAATTCCATCCACTTTATCAATTCCAAGTTCCGTTAAAACCCCATGTATATTTTCGTAATTGCTTCTGACTACGGTTACCTTGTCTTTATATTCTTTCAGCCGCTCAGTTGCAGCAGCAATGGCATCCGCATCCTGGTCAATTCCGATTAATCTTCCGTGTTCCCCCAGGCGCCTGCATACTTCTAAAGCATGTCCTCCGCCTCCTAAGGTTCCATCAACATAAATCCCGTCTGGTTTTATATTCAGGCTGTCGATGGTTTCATAAAGCAGCACCGATTTGTGTTCAAACATCATATACCTAGTCCTTCCATAGCTTCCGCGATTTCTTCCATATCATCATAGGTATTGGCTGCCATCCATGCATCCTTGCTCCAGATCTCAATCCTGCTTCCAACTCCTACTAATACTGCGTCTTTATCGATTCCGGCGTGTTCTCTTAATACCGCCGGAAGCAGAATTCTTCCCTGCTTGTCCACTTCACAGGAACTGGCTCCTGCCAGAAAAAATCTGGAAAACTTTCTGGCATTGGTGTTAGTCAGCGGCAGGCTTTTTAATTTTTCTTCCAGGGCTCTCCACTCATCATTGTCATACACAAATAAACAGCCGTCCAAGCCCTTCGTCACGACGAATTCTTCTCCTAGCTGCTCTCTGAATTTGGATGGGACAATAAGACGTCCCTTCGCATCGACCGTATGATTGTATTCGCCCATGAACATACTAATCACCTGCTTGTACTTCGGTTTGGGAAAATCAGACCACTTTTCCTCCATTTCCTACCACTTCGTACCACTTTCCACCACTTGTACTCTAATTCTAGTACATTTGATTCAAAAACGCAAGGATATTTTAGAATTAATTTCAATTTAATTTGGCTTATTTACTGGGGTTTGCAGACATTTTCCAATATTTTCCATAATCCGACAAAAATCGAAATCACCCCAGACACTGCTGGGATACAGGGCTGGGGTGATTACTCTTTTTCATTACAAACTGATTTTATGCTGATTTTTGCTACGTTTTGCCGTAACTTTTTTTATGACTTTAAGTAGGGATTTCACTATCCGATCCCCCCCCCAAAAAATCTAATCCGGATAGAAAATAACCAGATTAAGCTTACAATTTTCCCCTCCTGTATTTTCATAACTATGGAACTCGTCGGCTTTGAAACGTATAGCTTTTCCTGCATTGACAACAAAACTTTTTTCACCTACAGTGACTGTCACTTCCCCGCTAAATACGGTTAAAAACTCTTGTGTTCCTTGTAAATGGGGCTCTGTTGATAAATACCCATTGGTTTGAAATTCCAAAGAATATATTTCAAACCGACGAGTGCTGTCAAAAGAAAACGTCGGGTAAATTTTCACCCTCCCTTCATCCTCAAGCAATGGTTCACGACTGTTAATGTCTATCAATTCGATATTCGTTTCCACTTGATTGATCAATTGTGAAAAAGATACTTTTAGACCATTGGCAATTTTCCACATCGTTGATACGGTTGGGTTCACTTCACAACGTTCAATTTGACCCAGCATACTTTTACTAACGCCCGAAAGCTTTGCCACGGTATCAAGGCTCAGCTTTTTTTCTTCTCTTACTCTCTTCAGGTTTTCAGAAATTATACGGCTAAGATCATCCAAAAAAACACCTCCCAATAGTTGACAGTATGCTGCACATATGATAGCATTATCCTGCACAGGCAGTATAATACACATATTGTATGATATACAGTATATCATTCTGTAATTTCAAAGTAAAGAGAGGTACGTTTATCATGGCAAATCTGCTGCAATTTTTATCATATGTTTTTGTATCAAATATTTCCCCAGGGCCAAATGCAATCATATCAATGTCCAACGCCGGGAAGTTCGGATTGAAAAAAAGTATTCTGTTTAATTTGGGCGTAACTGTGGGAGCGTTCCTTGTATTATCCGTGAGCAGCCTTTTTAGCAGGATTATATTTGATATTTTCCCTGCCTTTCAGATGATCATGGTTTGGGTTGGTGCCGCATATATATTGTGGTTAGCCTGGAATACACTCCTAAGCAAGCCTGCCGGAGAAAATAAGTACCATAAAGACAGTGGTAATTTATTTTTGCAAGGTGTTGTTTTGCAGTTTTTAAATCCCAATACGATTTTATACGGGATAACTGCTTTTTCAACCTTTATTCTGCCACAATATCAATCACCTTTGATTTTAATCCTGTTTTGTATTTTACTTTCTTTCGTTTCCTTGTTTTGTACAGTATGCTGGACTGTATTTGGTGCAGTATTTCAGATATTCATTGTAAAGCACTCGAAAATTGTAACTGTTATTTTAGCAGCATTACTGGGATATTGTGCTGTTTCCTTAGTGATACAAACGTTTTAACACATTGAATCATCAAAAGCCCTCCAATGGCAGTTATGTCATTGGAGGGCTTTTGATACGTAATAGACCTGATTGTATGCCAGTTTTGATTCACATTATTGTGATTCTGGCTTTAGCATAAGATTATAATTCCACTGTCTTATGGTAACAGTATGATTCATAAAATGAAAAATAAACCGGACTACAGTATTATCATTTAATACGGAAAAATATCCTTTATTCGATGACCCGCTTCTGGGATAAGTGTCATGGCTATATGTAGAAGATAACGTTCCATAAGTAGAAACCCCATAATCATATTCTCCGGCAAAGGGAATCACAACGCTGAGTGCATAGGTGTTGTTTCCTATATAATACATCCGGGTAACTTCGCTGTTGGAATCATTTTTTACCGCTCCCACATACGGCTGAAAGCTTCCATAAACAACCACTCTCTCTGGAAGTTTTATTCCGGTCTCCTCATCGTAAACATCTTTTGCACCATAGTCAGCGGAATTTTCCGGGTTCGTTTCCACCTCTTTTAAGGCTTCCTCCGATTCCCATATCCTTTTTATGGTCTCCTCCTGACTAAATCCCATGGGGCAGTCCGGACTTTTCTCATTGATCTTATAATAATCCTGCACGTCCATCTGATCGTTGTCGCCCCGCTTCATGGTTACGGCCGCCGCATCTAAGGTACGGCGGAAGGGTATTTCAAAAAAAGCGTGATTAACAGCTGACCATAAAGCGGTATATTCCAGAAACTTACCCTGGGCTTCCCGGGATTGGTTGGCAAACCAGCCAATCTGATCATATCCCCACCAGTCGCTCCATGCACGTTCCTCTTTTGTCACACTGGCAAAGTCGTCTATCACCTTTCCTCCCCAGTTATCATACTCCATGAGATATGGCATGGATTTTACTTCAAATCCATTGGGATTTAATCCGCCTTCACTAAACCCTTCCTTTACCAGTACCAGTCTGTCCCCCTCCCGGTCTGTCACCGGATATCTGGTGTAGGGCATGGCGTGATAATCCAGCAGTAGTTTCCCTCTTATGCTGATGCCATGGCTGTGTGCATCCATCAACACCAGGTGTCTCCTGGCATTTTTTCTGGCGTAATCCCGAATCATTTCCATTACTTCACCCATTTTCACCATTCCCCGGTCATCTGCTGTGTATAAATGAATCTGACCCATATGAAGTGCCTCATAGCCCGCGTCAATATACCGGACTGCACGGTAATAAAACCACAGCCTTGTTTCCAGCTGGGTAATATCCGGAAGCGCACCATCATCTTCCCACCAGAACCCCTGGGGGGCCTTTGGGAAACGCATCTGCTCGAAAGAAAAGCATCTGTTTTCAGGTTTCAATCTAAAAGCCTTAAAAACACAGGCTGGGATGGGAATGGTTTCTAAAGGTCTGTATACTGCCTCAAAAATGCAGGCCTGCAGAATGATCTCCGGATCAATCTCATGAACCTTTTCCGCCAGTTCCTCTGACTTTCTGAAATGCTCTTCTTCATCCGAATCCGGATACCAGTAACCAGATGCCCTTCCCAGAAACTTGATACCCAGATTTTTAATGGCTCTTAAATCATCATTCCGTGTTTTGGTATGAATAAAAAAGGCTGCCGATGCCGCTCTGGAAAGATAGTTTCTAAGCACTTCCAGTTCAATTACCGTATCAAAGGTGTAGTTCTTCATAATTCCACCCCGTAGTTCTTCATCACCAACAACGCAAAAAGTGAATCGGCCCACGCAAACCAGTCTCTGGTATATTCAGACGGATCGTCACAAAAAAAGCTTTCATGCATGACTCTGGTTCCGCCGCGGGTATTTAAAATATCGGACAGGAGTTCTTCTCTTTTTATGGGATCCTTTTCCGTCAGACCTTCCATAATTAGTGCGATATGCCAGATATAGCGGTCCGGCGTATGAGGACTTCCTACTCCCTGTCCATACATTCCTTTAAAATAGTAGGGATTCCTGCTGCTTAACAGAAATCTTCTTGTATTCTCATAGATCTCACTCTCTCCTGTTTCATAATCCAGCCACGGAATGGAGAGTAGGCTGGGAACATTGGCATCATCCATCAGGTTATAATTACCATACCCGTCTGTCTCATATGCATAAATGTCTCCGTATTCAGAGTCTTTAACAATACCAAACTTGCGTATTCCCTCTTCTATTTCATTTCTCAGTCCGCGGGCAGAATCTGCTAGGTCTAAATCCTGATATATATTTATGGAATACTCCTCTATATGTTTTAGTACCACTGAAGCAAACATATTAGAAGGGATTAAAAAACCGTATCTGCATGCATCATCACTGGGGCGAAAACCGGACCAGGTCATACCTGTATATGCCGTTGGCGTACCTTTTCCGCCTTCC
The DNA here is from genome assembly GCA_009712635.1 of Hungatella sp. Classification (GTDB taxonomy): domain Bacteria; phylum Bacillota; class Clostridia; order Lachnospirales; family Lachnospiraceae; genus Lacrimispora. The sequence continues at coordinate 801,594 of WASS01000020.1, forward strand.
GGGAGTGTGTCCGACGGCGGGCAGTTTCTTCGTTCAAAGCGGTACGTGGAGTCTTTGTCGTGATTCTGTTCTCTCTTCCATAAGGAAACAATCTGCAAGAGCCCCTGCTTCACCTCATTTGAAAATATCTCCTGATCCCCAGTCATTTTAAAATACTCATGAAGCAGCCACACCGGATAACAGAGGGAATCCACTTCGTATTTTCTTTCCCAGTTCCAGGGTGTGGAGTCGGTAATATCCTCATCCCAGCAGTTCCCGTTTGCTTCCTCATTAAACGCATTGGCATATGGATCGATGAGAATATAACGGAACTGTCTTTTAATCAGCCCTCGTACCAGTTCTGCCAGTATGGGGTATTTCTTTAAAAATGGCAGATAATGGATCACCTGAGCAGAGGAATCCCGAAGCCACATTGCATGGATGTCCCCGGTAACTACAAACACCTCTCCATTCTCCAGAAATCGGACTGTTGTTTTGGCTGTGGTCTGAAAACATTTTTCGAAAGTCTGAAGTAAATCCTCATTCACTGGCAGCTTGTTTTTAATAGTTTCGGCAATCTCTTCCACCGCTTGGTTTAATAATCTCTGTTTTTCTTCCAGCTTCATACTGCCTCCTGTCCTATCGTTGTTAATTAAATCTGACTAAAATAGTTTTTATCTCGTAAGGCGTAAATTCCAGGCTGACCGGTCCGCGTTTAAAATCTTCTGTGGGCCGTTCCATTAAATCACACTGGCACCAGGAAGAGATATTGAGTGCGCTTGTCAGTGCTGCACTCACTCTTGCCCCTGCAAATTCATGGAACCGTAAGACGATATCAGAAGAATGCTCTGCCTGTTTGATACAGTCTGCAACAACATAGTCACTATCAAGATGAAACAGACTTCCTGCCGTGATCTTTGGTGCACCAGAGACTGCTGTAATGGGATTATTTAGATCAAAGGACTCCTGTTCCAGTCCGGAATCATACCACTCCTCTTTATGTGGATAGAGAGAATAGGTAAATTCATGCAGTCCTAAATCTGCGGCATAATCTGGATCTGTTGCCGATTTAATTAAAGTTAAGCGCATAGTGTCCTCATAGATATCGTGACCATACTTGCAGTCGTTTAATAGTGCCACTCCGTATCCCGTTTCACAGAAATCCATCCACTTATGGGCGACCACTTCAAATCTGGCGGCTTCCCAGCTGTCATTTCTTGTTATTCTGCGCCTGATGTTTCCATACTGAATATCAAATCTGGCATCAATGCTTCTGATGCTTACAGGAAATGCCGTCTTTAACAGTTTCTGGCGCTCTTCCCACATAATCCTGGTTTTAAAGTCAATCCTTTTCTTTTCATGGTAAAGACACATGGTTTGTGAGATTGTGGATTTGTGATAGTCCCAGGAGAATGTAATCCAGATACCAAGCGGATTTACTTCTGTACGAACCTCTTTTAGATCCGTGACCTCTTCCATCTTATTTCCATACGTCGGTTCCAGCTCCCATGCGTCAAAGCATCTTGGCTTGTCTTCAAACACCTGTAAGACATTGCCCCTCTTCCCTTTTGAAAGAATATCTCTGCCTGATTCTTTATCATAAATTTCCGTCAGCTGCCCCCACTCATTCCAGGCAACGCGGTAATATCTGGTTTCAGCCTGACGAAAACTTTCTTGCGTGCTAATACGACTGGAATCCTGGCTGGTATGATCCGCTTCCAAAGAAGCCGTATCCCGGTACAGTGTCACAAAAGAAAACGGAGCCATGTCCTTAACCAGAACCTGTGAGACCCCATCCTTTGTATAGCTGTCAAGAAGCTGTCCATTTTCATCCCGGAAGCGGTCACTGTCCGAAGTTTCAGAAATCCTGACAACAGAGGTTCTCTTCCAGTTTGAATTATTCCATACCGTATAAACCCCTGTCTTTTCTACATACAGCGCCTGGGTGATTTCGTCTTCTACCTCAGCAAGAAGCTGACAGGCCTTTTCGTATTCCACATGGCTGTCCTCATACACCTCCCTGATAGATGAACCAGGCAGAATATCATGAAATTGCTGGCAAAGAACGATTTTCCAGGCTTTTTGCAGCCTGTCTCTGTCATAGGCAATTCCGCCCCACTCCTTTGCCAGAACAGAACGCATCTCTGTGTCCCGAAGGTAAAATTCCATCTTCCGGTTCATTTTCTTATTGTATGCCTGGGAGGTGTAGGTTCCTCTGTGAAACTCCAGATAAAGTTCCCCATCCCAGACCGGGAGGTTTCCTTCCATTTCATTTCGTTCTACAGTTTCTCTCAGCCTTCTGAAATACTCCGTTGCACTCTCAAACTGTACTTGGGGAAGTCCGGGAATTTTATTTAAATGTTTCAGTGTCTCTATCATATCACGGTTTGGTCCGCCGCCGCCATCTCCATATCCATATGATATAAGAAGATCCCGGTTTAAATCTTTATTTTTATAGTTATCCCATACTCCTTTGACAGCGTAGGGTCTGGTATCTCCATTGTACGTATAGGAATCGGAATCCTGATCGGTCGTGGTGACGAAATGAGCCGTAATCTCCGTCCCGTCAATTCCCTTCCAAAGAAAGGTGTCAAAGGGCAGCCGGTTGGTATCATTCCAGCTGATCTTGGTAGTCATGAATGCATCCACTCCTGCCTTTTTGAGAATCTGAGGAAGTGCCCAGGAGTACCCGAAGACATCCGGAAGCCAGAGGAATTCACTCTCATATTCAAATTCTTCCTGAAAGAAATTTTTACCCACAAGGATCTGTCTTACAATAGACTCGCCGCTTACCAGGTTACAGTCGCATTCCACCCACATGGCTCCGGCAGGTTCCCATTTGCCTTCTTTCACTCGCTTTTTGATGGAGCCATATATATCCGGATAATCCTCTTTGATAAATTCATAAAGCTGGGCCTGGGACTGGAGAAAATGATAATGGTCATAGCGATCCATCATCCGATTTACCGTGGAAAAGGAACGGGCTGCCTTTTCTCTTGTATGGCGAAGCCTCCACAGCCACGCCACATCAATGTGGGTATGTCCCAGCATACTGACCTGTATGTCCGGTTTTCCCTGCCCTATCATCTTCCCGTTTAAGTATTCATATGCTTTCCTGATGCTTTCATAAAAGCGTTCCGTACCCGGTTCTGTATAGTCAACGAAACCAAAGGCTTTTACAAGCATATTCAGCATCCATTCTCTATACTCGTTGCCCGAATCTAAAATATCATAAGTTTCCAGCACATTTCTCGCCAGAAAGTAGAAATCATCGGTATCATGGTCAAGCACCCCATATTGGGCACGAACCAGTTCCATAACCATATCCTTTGGAACTCCGCCTCCGTTTAAGCCTGACCAAAGGCGGAATTTTAAATCCAGTAAAGCCCCGTTTTCTTTTACCTGAAAAAAGACCTCTTTGTGATTTCCATCCACTCCCTGATATGGTTTGCCATTTAAATAAAGAAGACTTTCAAAATGGCTGTTATTACCGGTTCCTTCTGGAACTCCAAAATCAAAAATGCCGACAACCTCTTCCTCCATAAGCTCTGCTGGCACAGTAAGTCTGGTACAAAGCCAGTTATACTGATCCCAGCCTTTCCAGCGAAAGCCCTGTTCAATTTCCACCGGTTCACCAGCCGGCGTTCTGTTTCCGGTTGCGCCGTTGTCCTCATACCAGAAAATATGGTCAAAACTCTTCAAATTTTTATAACGTAACTCTGCCAGTTCTTCAATGAGATGGCAGATCCTGTCTCTGTTGTGTAAATCAAATGGCATGGCAGCCTCCTAAAATTCCTCCGTATGCTAAGTCGTATTGCTCCACCAGAATCTTTGCCAGTGAGTAAGAATTAACCAGCGGATGTAATGTGAGCGCCCTGACTGCAGTTTCCTTTGAATGGTTTTTAATTGCTTCTACAGTCAGTTTTTCATACATCTTAATCAGTCTGATCAGTAAGTAGCAATGCTCCGGCACTTTACCTACAGGCACTGGTATGATCCCATTTTTTGATACATGACAGGTCACCTCAATGACGTCCTGATCCTCCAGTCCCTCAATGCAGCCATTATTCTGGACAGACAGTACCAGTTCCCGCCCTTCTTCGCTTTGAAGACCTTCAATACAGTCCAGCATGACTCCGGCATACCCCATACCATCCGGCACTTCCAGTTCCCCCTTTTTAATGGGTTCCTTTTTATCGTGTCCGGTTTCAATGCTCATATAGGATTCTTCCCTCAGTGCCATGTAATACAGAAATACCTGAAGCGCTGACTCCGGGGACTTTTCTATATCCATTTGTTTGAGTTCCTCCATCATCCGGCAATTTACCGATTCAATGGACTTTCCTCTGGTTTCATCAGACTTTTTGATGTTATTAAGAGCCTTTTCCCTATGATAATAATAGTAGAGATACTCATTCGGCAGATATCCCATTGATCTTAAAAGTTCAGGATCAAAGATAGAAAATTCCTGCACACTCTTTAAAAAGGAATCATCAGACAAAAGTTCCTGCAAAACCTCCCGTCCGTCCACTTTCACACTCTGTATCCATGATAAATGATTCAGTCCAAAAAATTCCACAGAAAGCTGATCCTGAGTCACACCCAGCTGCTTAGCCATCCGGAATTTGGTGCTGCTGGGAGCATCGCAGATTCCTATGATCCGCTCATACCCTGCATTTTTTAAAGCCTGTGTCACCAGCCCGGAAGGATTGGTAAAATTAAAGATCCAGGCATGGGGAGCATGGACTTTGATTAATTCGCAGTATTCCATTAAAACAGGAATGGTGCGCACAGCCATGGAAAAACCTCCGGCTCCTGTTGTTTCCTGACCGATGACTCCGGCATTTAAGGCTATTTCTTCATCAACCACTCTGGAATGATCTCCCCCTGCCCGGATTGTGGTTACGATATAATCCGCTCCCGAAATTGCTTCAACCGCATCAAAAGAAGTACTGACTTTTAACCCCTGTCCCCGTCTGACCACAACATGGCGGCACAGACGGCTTATGATCTCCAGTTTTTCCCTGTCAGTATCATATAACACCACTTCATCTATATTTAATTTCTTATAACGGTCAAGAAGACCATTAATAAAAATGACTGTTCTTACTCCTGCTCCACCGATTACTGTGATCTTCATTTAGTCATCCTGCCTTTCATCCTGTTGTTTTATAAAATGATACAGCTCCTCTTTCGTCGGAAAGGCTGTATTACCTCCATATGCAGTGACCGACATGGCACCGCAGGCATTGGCAATTTTCAAACATTCTTCCATAGTCCCGCCCTTTAAAAATCCATAAACAAAGCCTGCATTAAAGGAATCACCGGCTCCGGTGGTATCAACTGCATTTACCCTATAGGGATGAGATTTTGTGAGCACACCATTCTTCGCACCAATAGACCCGCTCTTTCCCAGCTTGATTACTGCCGTATCGCATTGCTTTGAAAACTCCAAAGCGGCCTCTGTGGCATTCAGCCCACTTGTATAATGTAATGCTTCCGTTTCATTCATAAACAAGATATCTATGAAAGGAAGCAGTTCATAAATCCCCTCATACCACTCCCCTGTTTCATCCCAGCCCACATCAAAACTGACTGTGGCAGAACTGATTTCCCTGATCTTTTTAAGCAGCATTTTAAATTGATGGTGATTGCGGCTACCAGCATAAGAAGTCAGGTGAACATGCCCCGCATTTTTTACTCCATCAAAATCAATGGCCCCTAAGTTCCATTCCTCATTGGTTCCCCTGTAGGTGAGAAAGGAACGATCCTTTTCATTGGTAAAACTTAAAGAAATTCCTGTTTTATACTTCTGTGATGTACCCAAAAAAGTACAGTCTACGTGACTGCGTTTCAGCTCCTCACGAAGCCAGTCTCCATGGCAGTCAGATCCCACACTTCCCTGAAAAGCCGGGGTTAACCCCAGCTTCCCAAGTCCTAAAGCAAACAGTGCTGCTCCGCCGCCCGGATAAACATTCATGTCTTCTACAACATGCTCCTGACCGGCGCCGGGAAACTGCTCCACTCCCGGTATTACTATATCCACATTAATATCTCCATAAATAAATACGTCCCACTTTTTTCCTGTCATGGAATCCTCCGTCTGTCAGCCTGATTACTCTTTTACAGCTCCGATCATGGCTCCTTTTGTGAAATACTTCTGTGCAAAGGGATACACACATAAAATAGGAACTGTTGTTATGATAACTGCCGCCATCTTAAGAGAATCCGAGGTGACAGAATTGGTATTCTGGGCAATTGCCTGAGCCACCGAAGTTATCTCTTTATTTGCCATGGCCCTTGTCAGCATTTGCTGTAAAACGGTCTGTACCGGCCACAGCCGGCTGCTTCTCATGTAAAATGCGCCGGAGAACCAGTCATTCCAGTGATTAACTGCCGTATATAGCCCCACGACCGCAATGACCGGCTTGCTTAAAGGCAGTACGATTCTGGTAAAAATCCCAAAATATCCACAGCCGTCAAGCTTTGCTGATTCTTCCAGACTCTCCGGTATGCTTTCAAAAAAGGTTCTCATCATCAACAGGTAGGTAACGCTTACCAGACCAGGAACAACATAAACACTGAAATGGTCCACCAGTCCAAGTCTATTGTACTGAATATAGGTGGGAATCATACCTCCTCCAAACAGCATGGTAAAGGTAATCAGCATAGTAAGGATTTTTCTGCCCGGCAGTTCCTTCTCCTTTAACGCATAGGCGGCAAAGGAGGTCACGGTTAAACTGGCAGCTGTTCCAATCACAGTTCTTGCTATGGTAATCATATAAGCCTTGGTTATGGTTCCATCCTTAAATACCTGTTTATAATTATCCAGGGTAAACATTCTGGGCCAGAAATAAATGCCTCCTTTTGCCGCATCCTTTCCGTCATTAAAAGACAGAGCGGCAATATTTAAACAGGGCAGGATGATGGCAAGGCACAGCCCTATGACCACGCAATAGATTAAAACCTGAATCACCTGTTCCGATCTGCCTGATTTTATTTTACTGCGTCTGTTCACAGCCTCTTTTGCTTTCATGTCTGAGCACCCTGCCCTTTCTTTCTCACTGCATTTTATTTTTTGTCAAAGTCAATGGATGAAGGATCTTTTTTGTAAAGCTCTGTTAAATACTCCACAAACTTGTCATTACCAGCTGCTTTTAACTGCTGGCGGAACGATTCCACAATCTTTTTTGCCTCGTCGTCTGTTCCTGCATAAACTGCCTGAACGATCATTTCCTTATAGTTAAGAAGAGACATCTGTGCTTTTACTTCTGTCATGGAATCGGCTGATAAATATCCGGTTGCATCCAGTCCCGGAACCAGTCTGTAGGTAATGGGATAATCCTTTGCTACCTCTACCGCACGCTTAAAGGTTGTGCTGGAATTGGAACCTGGCCGGTTTTCGCCGAAATTATTCATGTTGTCCAAATTGGTCAAAGCAAAGCTGAAGAATACGCAGCCTGTATATCCAAAGCCGGCACCGATGTTATTAACCAGGTAATCCTTGTCTCCATCATTTAATTTCTTTAATGCCTCATCAGTCAGTACGGGTTTTCCATCCTTCATCTCATAGCTTTTTCCCTCTACGCCATACTGGCAGAGAAGCTGGCCTTCCGGAGTGGATAAATAATCAAAGAATTTTAATATTTCTTCCGGTTTCTTTGCATCTGCAGAAATAGCCCACACGCCGTTCTGTTTTTTTCCATGAACTACTTTCGCATTATTACCAGTAATATCATCTAACGGTCCAAGGGGAACCCAGTCTTCGGAAGCGTATATAATATCCTGATAATTGTGTACATCTGCCATAATTGCGGAATTATGAGATCTGGACACTTCTTCCGCTCTGGTGCCATCCATGGTGAAGAACTCCGGATTCATCAGGCCTTCTGCCAGCAGTTTTCTTAAGTAATTGATTTTTTCAAATACGTAATCCGTATCTGCCTCGTGCTTAATCACGCCGTTACTGTCTAAGTTGTAGCCATCACTGACACCCCAGGTAAAGCCAGGTACAATGTACTGCAATGTATCCGGAGACCCACCCCAGTATTTCGGTCCAAGTGGATAAACAGGATTTCCGTTGTCATCTTTAAAATCTCCGTTTTTAATCTGTACCAGCAGGTCATAGAACTGATCCTGTGTTCTGATCTTAGATGGATCAATTCCAAGCTTATCTACAATTGCTTTTTGGATGTACATCCCGCCTCTGTATGCAGTCTGCGGATCATAAAGTAAAGATCTGTCCTCGGAATCAACCGACAAAGGCAGAATATAAGCAGCACCTTTAAAATCTTCCCGGAAAGTAATGTTTTTCTTTGAATCATCAGGTAAATATTTATCTTCCAGGTAATGGCTGTAAACTTTTGTGTCCTTTAACAATCCGGATACATCAGCAAACATACCTTCCTTTGCTGCCTTTAAAAGAATAGGGAATTCTTTTCTCGTGGAATCGTCCATATAAGAGAAAATCACATCCGGAATGGTTCCAGATGCCAGCTGGGCTGCCATAACATTGGAATCTTTATCGCCAGGAGTATACTGGATATCCAGCTTAATACCCGTGCGCTTTGTCAGCTCCTTCATAACCTCTGTATTGGCCAGATCCTTTGGCAGACTGTTACCGATATCGTCAACATAAGCCTGCACCGTAATGGTCCTGTCTGCAATCCACGTATCCGGTTTCCCGGAATTGTCAGAAGTTTTGCTCTCCTCGCCTTTTGCCCCCTCATTTGCTTTAGAGCTGCAGCCTGTCACTCCCGCTGCGCCCATTGCGACCACTAATGCTCCCGCAAGCAGCCGCTTTCCAATACTTTTCCTCATAAAAATACCTCCTCTTTCATCTTTTATTTACCAGAGACTGACTCCTGTAAATCGTTTTGATAACCGGTTGCACACAATTACCAGAATAAGCCCTACAATACCCTGAATGAGTCCCACTGCTGTTGCATAGCCAAACTGTCCATTCATAAGTCCCATCTGCAGAACAAAAGTATCAAGTGTATCTGCAACCGACATGTTTCCGGGGGTCCGCAGTAAATAAATCTGTTCAAAACCGCTGGATAAAAGTCCTCCTACTCCCATAATGAAAAGCAGGCCGATGGTTCCCCGAATTCCCGGCAATGTAATATGCCAGATTTTTTTTAACTTGGAACAGCCGTCAATGCTTGCTGCCTCATAAAGAGCCGCATCTACGCCGCTGATTGCTGCCAGATATATGATGGAATCCCAGCCGATATTTCTCCATAAATCCATGGAGAACAACAGCTGAAAGAAATACTTTGGTTCCATTAAGAAAAATGTACTGGAATCCCCTCCCAGTTTGCCGATAAACTGATTTAACACACCGATGTTAGGTGCCAGGATCCTCTGAAGCATGGTCACAATAATAACTGTGGATAAAAAGTGAGGCAGATACGTAATGGTCTGGCTGATCTTTTTGAATTTCTCATTCTTAAACTCATTAAGCAGAAGCGCAAGAATAATTGCAAAAGGAAATTCCAGGATACATTTAATCACTCCCACAATCAGTGTGTTTCTCAATAATCTGGGAAAATCATAGCTGCTAAAAAACATGCGGAAATAACGCAGACCCACCCAGGGGCTTCCCCATATCCCCTTTCGGAAGGAATAGTCCTTAAAAGCCAGTAAGACACCTCCCATTGGTACGTAACAGATGAGTACATAATAAATGATACAGGGCACCAGCATAAGATACAAAGGCCAGAACCGGATCATCTTTCTTGCAATGGACATATTAACTCTCTCCTTTTCCTTCTGCCGCAAATTTAAGCCTTACACAAACCGGGTAATGATCGGAAAGATAAACACCTCCCCATGATTCATCCCAGATTGTTACCTCCTGACAGATAACTTCTCTGTCCCCGAAAATATAGTCGATTTTCTCCAGTTCCTGTCTTCCGTAATCATGAAAGGTTCCATCGATCTGCGCCGTTAAATCTGTAAATTCCCTGGCATTTTTCATGACCTCCATTTCCGGAGAATCCGGACAGGCGTTAAAATCTCCTGTAATGACAGCGGGGGCATCCTGATCCCAATTGTCATCCCGGATTTTTTTCAGTATCTGAGATAACGCTTCCTCTCTTGCTTCTTTGCCTTCATGATCCAGATGGGTATTATAAATGCGAATCAGCTTTCTTTCCTCAAGACTCCACAGTAAAACTTTTGTGCAGGTTCTTGGACACATGCTTTGATTTTCATAACGGGAGCCAAAAACCTCAGGCGTATTTGATAGCCAGAAAACTTCCAGTCCCAGAATATCAAATTTCATTTTCCGATAGGCAACTGCAGTCTGCTCATCCTCTAAGTCTTTCCCTCTCCCGCAGCCTACGATGTTGTAATCGGTTAAATTTTCTTTCAGCCACAGCGCCACATGAGGCAGAACTTCCTGAAAACAAATTACATCAGGAGACTCTTTTTTAATTTTTTGTAATATATACGGTTTGCGGAAACAGAAGCTGTTTTCCCCGTCCTGACCATAATCGCACCGGATATTAAATGTAACCAGTTTCACTTATAAACACTCCCTTCCTGGTTTCTGATATAAGGATATCGGAAAATTCATTTCTCCACAATGGACATTTCTCCGCTTATTAGTGGATAATTGTTAAACTTTAACTACCTGTATTGCTTCCTGATTGCAGCAGTAGTATAGTGTGCTTAACACAGAAGAGAATGGAGGTTTTTTATGGAATTAATCTATGAAACAGGGGGAATTTTAAACGAAGGTTTCGTAGGACAGATCTCATATACTGTCTGCCTGGACAAAGTTTACGATGCTATGGACATTGAATTTACCTTTGACAAACAGCATTATCAGACTATCACAGAAGAAATGGGGAAAAAAACCAGAGAGTCCTGCCGTGGCACTGAATACGAACATGCTTCGGAGGAGGAACTTATGGATGCCATGAGAGGAATGAAGACTGAAATACATACCATTGTAACCATGAATGATACCTTTATCGGGGGCGTACACAAACAGCTCACTACAAGACACATGGTTTATTCAAAGGATTTCACCAGCGACGGCTGCATCCCCCAGGAGCGCATTTCCGGAGTAGTTAAGGTAACTCTGGCAGTCTTTAATGTGCTTCTTGACGGAACAAACTATCGCCTGAAGTTATCCGCAGGAAATGAGGAAAAGCAGATTTCCCCAGATGGAGGTGCCTATGTATAAGCGACTGGAACTTCACAATCACACCACAGAATCAGACGGTACACTGACCCCCTCCCAGCTGATCCAGTTTATGGAGGAGAAACTTGTAGATGGGTTTGCCATTACAGACCACAATACCATTTCCGGTCACAGTAAAATCAAAGGGCTGCTGGAACAGAAAAAAAGCAGTATCTCTTCCATTTACGGAATGGAGTATACCACCTATTACGGACACATCCTGTGCCTGAATTTAAAAGAATACCTTTCCTGGGAATCCATAGATTACCATCGACCGGAGCGATTGTTTCACAGTCTGAAAGAAAAAGGAGCCCTGGTTGGAGTTGCCCATCCATTTTCCTATGGACATCCATTTGCCAGAGGCTGCCGGTTTGATATGACAATTACAGATTTTAATTCCTTTGATTTCATTGAAATATTTAATAATCCGGAACCCCTTCACCAGGTAAATGAACCCGCACTTTTGTGGTGGGAAGATCTTGTTTTAAAAGGGTTTCCGCTGTCCGCCACCTGCGGTATGGATTTACACGGCAGGTGGGACATGAATAATCAGTATGCCACCTTCATAGAAGGCGTAAACGGCGGCAATATTGAAAAAGAACTGGAAGATGCCATCAGACATCAAAAAACCTGGGTTTCCAGAGGTCCGATTTTAGAATCTCAATATAACTCCCAGAAGCAGACAATGTTATTCACCATCTGTGATACAAAAAAACCGGGATTCCTTCACTCAGACAGTGACCGTTATATCCTTACCCTGCGAAGTATGACAGGAACTGTTGTAAAAGAATTCCCGGACTGCCAGTCTTTGGAAATCCCGATCAATGAGCTGTATCCGGATTCCAATACCCGGTCCGTTCTCATTCCGAAGCTGTATCAAAATAATACAGCCATTGAAAATCTGGTTGCAGTGGCACCTGTCATTGTAACCGTCTGTTAATTCGTAATTATCTGCGGTGGGCTTTGCGGTACTCCAAAGGAGTCAGGCCAGTGGTCTTTTTAAAGACACGAAAGAAATACTGGCTGTCCTCATAGCCCACCTCTTTGGATATATCAGCGATACTTTTTCCCGAATTCACCAGATAATCACAAGCTTTATTTAAACGCAGCTCCTTAATGTAATTAACCGTCGTCTGCCCGGTCTCCCGCTTAAATATGGTGGAATAGTAATTGGGACTTAAGGAATACTTTTCAGCCAGCTCATTTACTGAAATATCCCTGTTATAATTATCCCTGATGTATTTAATGCTTAATTTCACCTTGTTTTTTGCATTGCCATCCGGGTCGGCATCTGCATTCATACAGTCCATGATCAGCAGATAAAGATGTCTTCGTAAATCCTCTAATGAGTGAAAGGAAGCGAAAAGTTCCGGCTTCATTACCAGCTTTTCTATCTTATCCGGATCTACGGCTGCGGTATTAGAAAGGCTTAAAATCATATTTGTAATTCTGGTCCATAGAATCCGCACATAAGAAGTATTGTATTTCTTTATGTTCTCATCTGAAAATATATCCTGTATCATCACTTCAATATGCTCTGGATCATGACGTTCAATATACCGGCGCAGCATGTTCAGTTCCGATACAGGAAACTGGTCTGCAGACAGAACCCTGATATCATCATAAAAATACAGATTGGAATTTCCGTGAATGACTCTTTGAGTCAGGCTTTCTCTCGCCTCTTCCACCCCGTTTTTCACTGTTTCCAAAAGAGCTGTGCTGACACCAACCGTAAGAGAAATCCGAAGCCTTTTACGCATGACATTAGAAAATATAGTAAGGAGCCGTTCTGTTTCCAGGCGAAGCTGATTTTTATTTTCATGACTGGTCAACGCGTAAAGCTGGTTGCTATTGCCCAGATTGCTTACGATCAGTTTCCCGCAGGGGGAAGAAAGCTCCATGAATACATTTTTAATGGAAAACTGGATTAAATCAATGTCTTTACATTCAAAATAATTTTGGTCATAGCTGTCTCCGTCAATATGAATGATCATCACCATCACATAACGGTTAAGAATAGGAAACTTCTGAAACACTGCTGTTTCCAGGGAAGTGCCTGCCACTTTGGTCTCCTGGTTTATGAGCAGATCATTCACTGTCTTTTCAAACAGATAAGTCCGGTTCTCCTCCATAGAGCGGATGCCCTTTTGTATCATCTGCCTTTCCTTCTTCTTCTCATCAATCCGATCTGCCGCTTCTTCTACCGCTTTTTTTAAGGCATCATTGGATATTGGCTTTAACAGATAAGCTGTCACCCCCAGCCGGATCGCCTGTTCCGCATATTCAAATTCCGCGTAGCCGCTTATAATAATAAAATGGATATCAGGTAAAAATGATTTCACCGTTCGAATCAGGGTCAAACCATCCATATCCGCCATACGGATATCTGTAATTACAATATCCACTGGCTGATTTTTAAGTATTTCAATTGCCGCAAGTCCGCTTTCCGCCTCATACAATTGCACAGGCTTCAGATTCAAATACTGAAGTCTGGCAATCATCCCCTGTCTGATTAAGTCTTCATCGTCTACAATTAAAACCCTTTTATCCATTTATGCCCCTCCTATTGCATGAAAGGCAGACATATGGTGAAAATGCTGCCCTTATTCTCCCCACTTTCAATGGTGATTCCATATTCCTCACCATAAGTAAGCTTAATTCTTTGATTTACATTCTGTATTCCGATACTCTGCTTTTTCCTCTCCTCATCGCCCCTGGTCTCAATATGATCCCTGATCTCCTCCACCATCTCTTCTGACATGCCGATTCCATCATCTGCAATCTTAATCATCAGATAGTCATCTTCCTGGTAAATGGAGATTTCCAAAGTTCCTGTCTGTTCCATCACACTCAGACCATGAACAATAGCATTTTCCACAATGGGCTGCAGAATAAACCTTAAGACCAGATTTTTCTCCAGTCCCGGTTCCACATTGTAATACGCTTCAAATTTATTCCCAAAGCGGGTTTTTTGTATATAAATATAATTTTGAGTATGAGAAAGCTCCTGTTCCACAGTAACAAATTCCCCGTAATTTCTGCCCAGACTATAGCGGAAATTCTCACCCAGTTTTTCGCAAAGATCACAGATAAGAAAAACTCCGTTTACGGCAGCGATAGAGCTGATGGTTTCCAGCGTGTTGTATAAAAAATGGGGATTAATCTGCAGCTGAAGATTGCGCACCTGGCTTTCCTTGTTTTCCAGCTGCTGAACGTAATTTTTCTTAATCAGACGGTCCAGTTTTAAAAGCATCTGATTAAACTGTTTATCAAGGACTGCAATCTCGTCACTGCCCCTGATCTCCTCATTAATGGTAAGATCTCCGGTTTCCGCAATTTTTATCTTATCAATTAATCTGGATACCCTTTTTGCAAAGCTTCTGGTAAATAAAAAAGCTGTCAGTGCAATTATCAGCATAACCAGTACCAGTACCGGCAATATGGAGTTTTGTATTTCCTGCCGTTTGTGATCCAGCTGGCTGTTGTTGAAGAGAAAAATCAGCTTCAGCCCGTAATACTCCTCTGTGCTGGTACCGATCATGGTATTCTTCCCATAATTCCCCTTCTGTTTCAGCTCTTCAAAAGATTGTTCCTGTAGGATGTCATTGTACGATGGATTCGAAGAATATACAATCTGATTTTTCCGGTCCAGCACAATCACGTCATAGGCATAAGAATAATCTTCTCCGATTGCCGGTTCAAACAGCTTTTTCGTATACAAGTCCAGTTTTACAAAACCCACATAATTGCTCTCATAACTGTTGACATCTACATCCACAATATTTTTAATCAGAGACAGTACCTTGCTTTTCTTACCGTCTCCAGTGGCATAAATAAAATAATACTGATTGGCTGCTTCCTTGCTTATATACCAGATCTCCCTGCTGGCCTCTGTAATCATCGCAACTCTGGTTCCATAAATTTTATTATCCAGATTATTTGAATAGATCATACAATTCCGGACTTCATATCCATCCAGATGAAAGGATTTATTCACCTCAATGCTTACATCATTTCCCATGACGTAGGGGTTTTTCTCCCCGGTTCTCCCCTGGAGGGTATTTAAAACAATGGTATTATTGGACAGCTGCTTTAAGCTGTACTGATACTGATTTAATTTACTTTCAAGAGACGTTGTGTACTGAGCAACCAGCTGGTTATGGGAGGCAATCAGCTCCTCTGTTATCATATGGCTGATCTTTCGAAGCATCAGAGAACTGATAAAAAGGATGGGGACGATACTTACAACAGCTGTAAAGGTAACAAGCTGGGTAAATATGGTACCGGAATGAAATAAATGTCGAATAACGCTTTTTAGTCTGTTTTTCATAATCCACCTCTTTAAATTGATGAAAAGTAATAAGCCAAAAAAGAACAGGATATGTATCTCTACACATTCTGTTCTTCGAAAAAACACGATTTAAAACAATTGCTTTCTATTCGTTCTTCAATATCCTGCTTCGATATATTGTTCAATTAATTTATCCAACTCCACACTTCTAAGATAAATCACTTCGCCATCCTCGTGATCAATACTTGTATTTAATCTTTCCCTTGCAACTTCAATATTCTGTATTAACTCTTCTTTTGACATTATCATTTCATGATTCTCCTTTGCTCTTTATTCGTATCTGTCTGTGTTTGCAGAAGAGCACAAGAGTAGATATCACTACCAAAATCAATGACAGCGCCTGAGACACCGGTATGCCAGTACTAAAGAAGATCAGCTGATCCGTACGGAGTCCTTCGATCCATACTCGTCCCAATCCATAGCCCAGCAGGTAGATAAGAAGCATTTCACCATCGAACTTTTTGCGTTTCCGATACCAAAGCATAAAAATCAAAACGCATAAATTCCATACTGATTCATAAAGAAATGTGGGATGAACCTGAATAAATTCCACACCGTCTTTTACAATTAAGTGGTTTAATAGCTCCTTAGATATCATATTCTCATTAACAAGCGCCCTTCTGATTCTCATAGCAAACAGGCCGTCTGTATATCCGCCGAACGCCTCGCAATTAAAGAAGTTTCCCCATCTTCCTATAATTTGCCCGGTAATTAATCCCAAGCAACCAGTGTCCGCCAAAGAAAAGAAGGAAAGTTTCTTCACTCTGGTGTAAACCGTGAGGGTAATGACAGCTCCTATGACGCCACCGTAGATTGCCAGCCCTCCTGCTCTGGTATTGAATATCTGAAGCAGATCATCTTTATAAGTGTCCCAGTCAAAAATCACATAATAGATGCGGGCTCCCATAATAGAAATAATGATTGCATACAGTGCGTAATCCAGATAAATATCCGGATCCTGCCCTCTGCGTTTTGCATCGCTGGACGCAACCCAAAGACCTGCCAAGATTCCAATTCCTATGATAATACCGTAAAATGCAATTCGGAATCCAAATATCGAGATACTGTTTTGCAAGTGGTCAATGGTAATTCCCAAATGCACAAAACTAATATCTGCCGTATTTGCCATTCGTCTTCTCCTTTCGATGTTTTCTTTATTTTACCCCGCTAAAACACAAAAATCAAACATTATCGCCCGACATATTCAACTATATTTCGACAAGCCCTTTGTTCTTTTTGTTTTTCTCTTTTAATTTCGTGGATAATATGATATTCTATATTAGTTGTAGAAAAAAATCAACCATGAATATAAACAATATTAGGAAGGTATTTGATATGAAATTAGGTATTGTCGGCTTGCCGAACGTAGGGAAAAGTACTTTGTTTAATTCACTCACAAAGGCTGGGGCAGAATCTGCCAACTATCCTTTCTGTACCATTGATCCAAACGTAGGAGTTGTTCCTGTTCCGGATGTACGTTTGGGACAGCTGGCAGCATTGTATGATTCCGCTAAAATCACACCTGCAGTCATCGAATTCGTAGACATCGCAGGTCTGGTAAAAGGAGCATCCAAAGGAGAAGGACTTGGTAACCAGTTTCTCTCCAACATCCGTGAAGTTGATGCCATTGTCCATGTAGTACGCTGCTTTGAAGACCCCAATGTCATTCACGTAGACGGAAGCGTAGATCCGCTCCGGGATATTGAGACCATTGATTTAGAGCTGATTTTCTCTGATCTTGACATCCTTGACCGGAGAATTGCCAAATCCACAAAGGGCGCAATGAATGATAAATCCCTGGCAAAGGAATTAACCATCTTAAAGAAAATCAAAGCACATCTGGAAGACGGAAACCTTGCCAGAAGCTTAGAAACAGAGGATGAGGAGGAAGCTGTATTTATCAACAGTCTTAATCTTCTTACTTATAAGCCGGTAATTTTCGCCGCTAATGTATGCGAAGATGACCTTGCCGATGACGGCGCTTCCAATGCTTATGTGGAAAAAGTCCGTTCTTTTGCAAAAGAAAACAATAGTGAAGTTTTTGTCATCTGTGCTCAGATTGAACAGGAAATTGCAGAGCTGGAAGAAGACGAAAAAAAGATGTTTTTAGAAGATCTTGGACTGACCGAATCAGGTCTTGAGAAACTGATTGCCGCCAGCTACCACTTACTGGGCTTAATCAGCTACTTAACAGCCGGCCCTACCGAAACCAGAGCCTGGACCATTAAAGAAGGGACTAAGGCACCTGGAGCAGCCGGAAAGATCCACTCCGATTTCGAACGTGGATTTATCCGCGCAGAGGTTGTCAATTACCAGGATCTGCTGGATTGTAAAACCTATCCCGCCGCAAAAGAAAAAGGTCTGGTACGTTTGGAAGGAAAAGAATACGTGGTGAAAGACGGAGATGTAATTTTATTCCGTTTTAATGTATAAATATGTTACTGCCGCCGGCATGAAACCGGCGGTTTTTTTATGCAAATTCTGATAAATTTTGTCAAAATGTTAATTGCTCTTGTAAACTCTTTTTCTTATGTTATAATATGACATGGCTCTGAAAAGTCAGACAGAAACCGAAACACAACAGAATAAAAAAGGGAGTTACCTCACAGATGAAAACATTAATAAAAGCAGTAATTGCAGGGATCGCTATCAGCACGGGGGGCATCATTTATTTAACCCTGGAGAACCATATTGCAGGTTCTTTCTTATTTACCATCGGGTTATTTACCATATACACCTTTGGCTTCCATCTATTTACAGGCAAGGTATGCTATATTGTGGATGAAAAACCTTCCTATCTCCTGACCGTTCTCCTGGTGTACATAGGTAATTTTATGGGAACCACAGGGATGGGAACCATATTCAGACATACAAAACTCTCCAAGTTAACAGCCCACGCCGCAGATATTGTCAGCATGAAGCTTTCGGACACCTTATTCAGCACCTTTATCATGGCCATATTATGCGGCGTGATGATGTGTATTGCAGTCATCGGTTTTCAAACCATTAAGGATGGGGTTGGGAAATATTTTGCTCTGGTTCTTCCGGTCATGGTATTCATCCTTTCCGGATATGAGCACAGTATTGCAGATATGTTTTATTTCACCATGGCAGGTGCCTGGAGTGCAAAAGCATTCTTATATATTCTGGTGATTTCCGCCGGAAACTTAACAGGCGGCTGTCTGATTCCCATGGCAAAGAAATATTTAAAAGAAGAGGGATCACCTGCACATTCCTGACAGGTATGATTCCCACAGTAACAAGGGCAGAAATCCCCATTGTATGGATTACTGCCCTTGTTTTATTATATAAAGCTGCTGATCAGATCTTTAAGAACCTGATCTTGTGTTTCCCGTTTTATCAGGGGTGTGCCGTCATTTAAAATTCCGTTCTTTCTGTGAAAATCCAGTTTATCTTCCCGATACAGAATGCCGGTGGGGATTTTTTCACTTACTTCCATTGACATCCTGATGGCTTCCAGCCGATTGGCAGGGTCATAGTCATCACCAAGCGGGGCTGCCATATTTTTATAGTAAGCAAAGGTATTTACTTTATTGAAGGTGATGCACGGCTGCAGAATATCCACGAAGGCATATCCCGGATAAAGGATTGCTTCCTTCATAATATTTACCAACTGCTTTGAATCACCGCTAAAGCCCCTGGCTACAAATCCCGCACCCGAAGCAATTGCCAGAAGTACTGGATTTAAAGGCGTATTTAAGTTTCCATCTGTCTGAACTCCTGTAACAAAACCTTCCCCGCTGGTGGGTGATGCCTGCCCTTTGGTCAGACCATAGATCTGATTGTCATGAACAAAATGTGCAATGTTCACATTTCTTCTTATGTTGTGAATAAAGTGATTGCCTCCCTCACCGTAAGAGTCACCGTCTCCGGAATTTACTATAACAGTAAGCTCCTCATTGGCGATTTTAGCGGCAATCGCAGCCGGAAGCGCCCTTCCATGAAGCCCGCAGAAGCTATTGGCGTTTAAATACTGGGGCGTCTTCGCCGCCTGGCCGATTCCTCCAACCATCAATACTTTATTTGGTTCAATGCCCAGTTCCTCCAGCGCTGTTTTCAGGCTGTTTAAAATGGAAAAGTTTCCGCACCCCGGACACCATGCTGTTTCATAAGTTTTAAATTTATCCATCTACCTGGAACCTCCTTCCAGCACTTTATTTATAATCTCTTCACCTGATATCTGCCTGCCGTCATATTTTAAAATACTCTTATGGCATTGGATTCCCGTCTGCTCTCTGATTAGGGAAGCCAGCTGACCTGTAGCATTTTGTTCTACGTTGATTAACTTCCTGCCATTGGCATAAAATTTTAATTTCTCCTGAGGAAGGGGATAAATATCTCCAAACACCAGGGCACCATAGCTTCCTTTCCCATTTTTATTTAAAAGGGAGACCGCCTCTTTAATGGGACCGTAAGCAGAACCCCAGCCAAGTAACAGTGTTTCACAGTTCTCCTCTCCCATAAACTCTGGTTCTGACAACTCTTCTATCAGACCCTTTAATTTTCTCATCCGCTTATCCACCATCTGGATTCTGACCTCTGCAGATTCCGTGATCCAGCCTCTTTCATCATGTTCATCACTGTCAGCAGCAACAATATGGTCTGTTAGTCCTGGAATAAGCCTGGGGGAGATACCGTCTTCCGTTATCCTGTAACGCAGATACTCTCCTTCTGCTTCCTTTGCATGACTAACTTGTTTCAGTCCCGAAATGTCAAAGGGCTTCACACAGGCTGTTGAATCTCCAAGATACTGGTCACTGAGCAGTATAACAGGAATCTGGTATTTTTCCGCCAGATTAAGAGCACGGAATGTCTGGTAAAAAGCATCCTCCTGATTTCTTAAAGCTATCACAAGTCTGGGGAACTCTCCCTGGGATGCGGAAATAACAAATTTCAAATCACTTTGCTCTGTGCGGGTGGGCAGACCGGTCGCCGGACCAGGCCTTTGCACATCTACGGCTACAAGGGGAATCTCTGCAATGCCGGAGAATCCCAGCGCCTCCACCTTTAAGCAGAAGCCGCCCCCGCTGGTTCCAGTCATAGCTCTTGCACCGGCAAAGGAAGCGCCCAGTGCCATGTTCACAGCAGCAATCTCATCTTCTGCCTGTTCCATCACGATTCCTGCCTTATGTCCTACAGATGCCAGATATTCTAAAACTGCCGTAGACGGAGACATTGGATAGGCAGAATAGAATTTAAGTCCACCCGCCACCGCTCCAAGACCCAAAGCCTCACTGCCTGAAATAAGCATGTAATCTTTATAACCACCTTCCAGATGGTTGAATTTTGCTTCCACGGCAGAGTATCCAGCTTTGGCTGCATTTACATTAACCTCAAGAATTTCCTTTTTCATGACATCAGCCATTATTTCCTCAACATATGTAAATGGCTCACCGAAAAGCTTCAATATCGCTCCGACTGCCACACTTGCAGAAGCTTTCCCATTCCCAAGTTCTTTTGCAATCTTGTTCATGGGAAGTTTCATAACTCTTAAGTCTGTATCAGGATAATCAAAACTGCTGTCACATAAGACAAAGCCTTCTTCCTTCAATTCATGTTTATGTAAATCAATAGTTTCCTCGTTCAAAGCGATGATTCCATCTAAACAATAACTGTGGGAGGTTATGACCTCCGTCCCAAAGCGCAGAAGGGAAAAGTTATGACCTCCCCGCACCCGAGACATGAAATCTCTGGTTGTAAAGATATAATAGCCGGAATGCTTCAGCAGCTTTTCTAAAATTGAGACTGTGGTATCGATGCCTTGACCGGCAGCGCCACCAATCAGAATATTGTACATAGGTTTACCTCCTTTTATTTTTTACTAATTATAACTTATTACGACGTTTTTTTCAACATTAATGTTGCATGTTAAGTATTGTTGTATATTATTGTTATTAAATCATTTATATCAGTTAATTATATATTATAAATTTATGGTATAATGTAGACAGAATATTATTTATAAGACAAAATTATGCCAATTTTATAGCTAATTTTTAGGAGGTTCTTTAAATGGTAGAATCAAAAGGATGGGAATGGGAAAAAGCAGACCTGTCGCCATGGTTAAAACCAACTGACCAGGTTTATTATCTCGCTCATAAATGGTCAGAGTCAGGGTATAAAAAAATTCTGGATCTGGGTTCTGGTTTAGGGAGGCATTCTGTATTTTTTGCACAACAGGGATTTGATGTATCAGCTATAGACATATCAGAATATGGTATTGATCATTTAGAGGAATGGTCAAAAAAAGAAAATCTGGATATTGACGCTAAAGTGGGGGATATGGCTGCATTACCATACAAGGACAACTATTTTGATTGTGTATTTGCTTATCACTCTATCTCTCATGCAGATACAGTAGGGATCTATAAAATTATAGGTGAAATAGAACGCGTTCTAAAGAAAGGCGGAGAACTTTACACATCTATGTGTTCGAAAGAATCATGGGATTTTAGTAAGTCTGGATTTCCTAAAATTGATGAAAATACCGTGTTAAATAAGGAAGAGGGGCCAGAAAATAATGTTCCACATTTTTACGCTGATCCTGAAGACATTTTAAGCATATTCCATAATTTCCACATGGAAAAAATATGCCATACCAATTATTGCTACATAAATAATGAAAAATTAGATTGTAAACATTATTATATAAACGGGCATAAAAAATAGAGGAGACTGTATTAAAAGAAGAGAGACAGACACTGCCTCTCTTCCTTCTTATTATACCAGATTTGTATATCCCATAAGGCTGATATCCACTTCTTTCGCTACTTCACGACCTTCTCTGATTGCCCATACCACAAGGGACTGACCTCTGTGCATATCTCCTGCCACGAAAACCTTATCCACATTGGTTTTGTATCTGCCCGCTTCGGTTTCAACATTACTTCTGCCGTTTAACTTCACACCGAAGGCATCTGCAACATAATTCTGGGCGCCTAAGAAACCGGCTGCTATCAGTACTAAATCAGCAGGAACTTCCTTTTCACTGCCTGCTACCGGCTCCATGCTTACCCGTCCGGTTTTCTCATCCTTTTTCGGCTCAAGGCTCATTAAAACTGCTTTCACCAGCTTGCCTGATTTATCTTTTATAAATTCCTTCACAGTTGTCTGATATACTCTTGGGTCTTTGCCAAATACAGAGATTGCCTCTTCCTGACCGTAATCAGTTTTCAGCACTTTTGGCCATTCCGGCCAGGAGTTATCCTCTGTTCTTGTTTCAGGAAGCTTTGGCATCATCTCAAGCTGAGTCACAGAGGCACAGCCATGACGCAGTGACGTACCAACACAGTCATTCCCCGTATCTCCGCCGCCGATTACAATCACATGTTTCCCTTTTGCAGATAGATACTGATTATCCTGCAGGTCAGAATTTAACAGGCTTTTTGTTGTGGATTTCAAGAAATCAACTGCAAAATAGATTCCCTGTGCATCTCTTCCAGGAACGTTTAAATCCCTGGGATTTGATGCTCCGCAAGCAAGGATAATGCGGTCATACTCCTTTAAAAGGTCTTTCGCCTTCTGATTCTTTCCAACGTCAGCGTTGGTAAGGAACTCGATTCCCTCTGATTTCATGATCTCAACCTTTCGGTCAATCACATGCTTTTCCAGCTTCATATTGGGAATTCCATACATCAGAAGTCCGCCTGCACGATCTTCCCGTTCCAGGACAGTTACGCTGTGTCCCCGTTTATTTAACTGGTCCGCAGCTGCCAGACCGGCAGGACCGGAACCAATGACTGCAACCTTCTTTCCAGTACGGATTTTAGGAGGTCTTGGTCCTGCAATTCCGGAAGCATAGGCACGTTCAACAATGGCATACTCATTTTCCTTAATCGCAACCGGGTCACCGTTTAATCCGCAGGTACATGCCGCTTCACAGGGCGCCGGGCAGACCCGGGCAGTAAATTCCGGAAAGCTGTTGGTTTTTTTTAAACGGTTATATGCCTGCTGCCAGGTACCGGAATAGACAAGATCATTCCATTCCGGTATTAAATTGTTTAAGGGACAGCCAGAAACCATTCCATTTAAAATAACTCCTGACTGACAGAATGGTACTCCGCAGTCCATACACCGCGCACCCTGGCATTTTTGTTCTTTTTCAGAAAGGGGCAGATGGAACTCGTTATAGTTTTTCAAACGGGTCTTGGGATCTACCGTTCTTCCTGTTTCTCTTTTATATTCTAAAAATCCTGTTGGCTTACCCATTTTCGCTCCTCCTTACTTCTTTGTATTGGCATAAAATGCTTCAATCTGTGCCTGCTCGCTGCTTAAACCCTTTTCTTCCATCTGAACAATGGTATTCATCATGCGTCTGTAGTCATGAGGCATGATTTTCTTGAATTTAGGCAGATATTCTCCAAAGTTGTCGAGGATTTCCTTGCCCTTTGCGGAGTTGGTATAAGCCACATGTTCCTTGATCATATCCTTTAATTCCAAAACATCATATTTGTTGGTAACTTCTTCAAAAGAAACCATTTCTTTATTGAGGCGTTTGTATAAATCCCTCTTTTCATCTAATACATAAGCAATTCCACCGCTCATACCTGCCGCAAAGTTCTTGCCAGTCGATCCAAGTACCACCACGCGGCCGCCTGTCATGTATTCACATCCGTGGTCACCAACACCTTCTACCACTGCTGTTGCGCCGGAGTTTCGAACACAGAACCGTTCTCCTGCCACACCGCAGATAAAGGCTTTTCCGCTGGTTGCGCCGTACAGAGCCACATTACCAATGACAATATTTTCTTCCGGTTTAAACTTAATTCCCTGAGGAGGATAAACCACCAGCTTTCCGCCGGAAAGTCCCTTGCCAAAGTAATCGTTGCTGTCGCCGATCAGTTCCAGAGTCAGCCCCCTTGGAATAAATGCACCGAAACTCTGACCGCCGCTTCCTGTACAGTTTATGGTAAAGGTATCCTCTGCCAGTCCTTCCGGATACAGTCTGGTTATCTCTGACCCGAATATGGTACCCAGTGCACGGTCTGTATTGGAAACATCAATCTGAAGTCCTTTCTTCTGACCGGCAGCAAGGGCCTGCCTTAATTTCTTCAAAATAATCTTCTCGTCAATGGTTTTATCCAGCTCGAAGTCATAAACCAGCTTCTTGTCGTAGCCTGCTACTTTGCCGCCCACATATGGGTTGCCTAAAATTGCAGAGAAATCTACCTTCTTCGCTCTTTCGTTAGAAATCTGATCCTTTTTCTTTAAAAGATCGGTTCTTCCAACCAGCTCATCCACTGTGCGGACTCCAAGCTTCGCCATATATTCCCGAAGCTCTCTTGCAATAAAATACATGAAATTCACAACATATTCCGGTTTACCCTTAAAGCGCTTACGGAGTTCCGGATTCTGAGTGGCAACTCCAACCGGGCAGGTATCTAAGTTGCAGACTCTCATCATAACACAGCCCAGGGTCACAAGAGGCGCTGTTGCAAAGCCGAATTCCTCAGCTCCAAGCATACAGGCAATTGCCACATCCCGTCCAGTCATCAGCTTTCCGTCTGTTTCCAGAATTACCTTATCACGAAGCCCGTTCATAATCAGGGTCTGATGAGCCTCTGCCACGCCAAGTTCCCATGGAAGTCCTGCATTATAAATGGAGTTTCTGGGTGCTGCACCGGTTCCTCCGTCAAATGAGGAAATTAAAATAACCTGGGCACCTGCTTTGGCAACACCGGCAGCTACCGTTCCCACTCCTGCTTCTGAAACCAGCTTAACGGAAATTCTGGCACTGGTATTGGAATTTTTCAAATCGTAAATCAGCTGGGCAAGATCCTCGATGGAATAAATATCATGATGAGGTGGCGGAGAGATTAATCCCACTCCAGTTGTGGAATGTCTTGTTTTGGCCACCCATGGATATACTTTCTGTCCCGGAAGCTGGCCGCCCTCTCCTGGCTTTGCACCCTGTGCCATTTTAATCTGAATCTCTTTTGCACTGACTAAGTATCTGGAAGTCACACCAAATCGTCCGGAAGCAACCTGTTTAATAGCAGAACAACGGTTTACTCCATCTGGTCCTGTTGTCAGACGCTCCAGACTTTCGCCGCCCTCTCCGCTGTTTGATTTTCCGTGAATCCGGTTCATGGCAATGGCGAGAGCCTCGTGAGCCTCCTGTGAAATGGAACCATAAGACATGGCACCTGTCTTAAAACGTTTTACAATGGATTCCACACTTTCCACTTCTTCAACCGGAACTTCTTTGGTCTTTGCGTAATCAAAGTCTAAAAGACTTCTTAAATTGACCATCTGGCCTTCTTCCGTTAACGCGTGTGTATACTCCTTAAATGTCTCATAACTGCCTGTTCTGGTAGCCTGCTGCAGAAGATGAATGGTACGTGGATTGTAAAGGTGCTCTTCCTGTCCCGCTCTTTCTTTATGGCTTCCCACGCTGTCTAAAGTTAAGTCCACATCAAGACCAAGGGGATCAAATGCTGCGGAGTGAAGTGTATCCACGTCATTGGCAATATCCTCTAAGTTAATACCTTCCACCCGGCTTACTGTATCGGTAAAATACGTATCTACCACTTTCTTTGAAATACCAATGGCTTCAAAGATCTGCGCTCCCTGATAGGACTGTACGGTGGAAATACCCATTTTAGAGGCAATCTTTACAATGCCATGTAAAACAGCAGAATTATAATCTTCCACTGCTGCGTAATAGTCCTTGTCAAGCATACCATTTTCAATTAAATTATGAATGGATTCCTGAGCAAGATATGGATTAATTGCGCAGGCTCCATATCCTAAGAGTGTTGCAAAATGATGAACTTCCCTGGGCTCTCCGCTCTCTAATATAAGGGCAACGGAGGTTCTTTTCTTGGTTTTTACCAGATGCTGCTGAAGTGCAGAAACCGCCAGTAAAGAGGGAATTGGCACGTGGTTTTCATCAATATCACGGTCTGATAAAATAATGATATTAGCGCCATCCCGATGAGCTCTGTCTGCCTCTAAAAACAGCCTGTCAATGGCTTTTTCCAGTGAGGTGTTCTTATAATAGGTAATGGGAATGACTTCCACCTTAAATCCCGGTCTCTTCATATGTTTGATCTTCAGTAAATCCGTACAGGTAAGAATGGGATTGTTCACTTTTAAGATCTTGCAGTTTTCCGCTTCTTCTTTTAAAATATTACCCTCTTCTCCCACATAAACCGTAGTGGAAGTCACGATCTCCTCACGAATGGAGTCAATGGGGGGATTGGTTACCTGGGCAAACAGCTGCTTAAAGTAGTTAAAAAGTGGCTGATGTTTCTTGCTTAATACAGCAAGCGGGCTGTCCGCACCCATGGCTGAAACTGCTTCCGCTCCGTTTAATGCCATAGGCAGAATCATGGTTTTATATTCTTCGTACGTATAACCATAGGTTTTCTGCATTTTTGCGCGGTCCGCTCTGGTCATGGCAGGAACACCTTTATTGGGGATCGGGAGATCCTTTAACTCAATTAAGTTGGAATCCAGCCATTCACCGTAAGGCTTTCTCTGGGCATAAGATTCTTTTAATTCTTCATCGGTAATCAGACATCCCTTTACCGTATCGATCAAAAGCATCTTTCCTGGGTGAAGGCGTTCCTTTTTCACCACATGGCTCTGCTCGATGTCAATTGCGCCTACCTCAGATGCCAGAATCATATGATCATCGTCGGTTATATAATATCTGGAAGGTCTGAGACCGTTCCGGTCTAACACAGCTCCTACTAAATCACCGTCACTGAACACGATGGAAGCCGGACCATCCCATGGTTCCATCATCGTTGCATAGTAACGATAGAAGTCCCGGATCTCCTGAGGCATGGATTTATCATGCTCCCATGGTGCAGGAATGGTTACCATCACTGCCAGAGGTAAATCCATGCCGCTCATCATCATAAACTCCAGGGCATTGTCAAGCATGGCAGAGTCAGAGCCTTCCTGGTTAATAATAGGAAGAACCTTGTGCATATCACTGCTGAAATACTCAGATTCCATGTTTTCTTCCCTGGCCATCATCTTATCCACATTACCGCGAATGGTGTTGATCTCGCCGTTATGTACGATGAGACGATTTGGATGAGCTCTCATCCAGCTTGGATTGGTATTTGTACTGAAACGTGAATGAACCACTGCAATTGCTGATTCATAATCTTTATCCTGAAGATCTGTAAAGAACTGTCTTAATTCCTTTACAAGAAACATTCCTTTATATACAATTGTCCTGCTGCTTAAAGAGACCACATAGGTATTATCATTGCTCTGTTCAAAGATTCGTCTGGATACATAAAGTTTCCGGTCAAAATCCAGGCCTTTCTTCACATCAGCAGGCTTTTTAATAAAAGCCTGAGCGATATAAGGCATACGCTCCACTGCTTTGGCACCAATCAGTTCCGGATGAATGGGTACATCTCTCCAGCCCAGAAATTCAAGGCCTTCCTTCTGTACAATAATTTCAAACATCTTCTTTGCCTGGTTTCTGGCAAGCTCATCCTGGGGGAAGAAAAACATGCCCACACCGTATTCTCTCTCTTCACCAATCCCGATGTTTAATGGTTTTGTCACTTTCTTAAAGAACTTGTGAGAGATCTGAAGCATAATACCAACACCGTCACCAGTCTTGCCATCTGCATCTTTTCCTGCCCTGTGTTCTAAATTTTCCACGATATGAAGAGCTTGCTCCACTGTCTTATGGGTCTTTATCCCTTTCATATTTGCCACTGCACCGATACCGCAGTTATCATGCTCGAAGCGGGGATCATATAGTCCCGGAGTACCTGTTTTATTAGGGGATTGTAAACTCTTATCCATAATCTCTTCCTTTCCTGACTGCTCCTCTGCTTTGAGGTGCTAAAGTGTAACAGTAATTTTAGTTGATAATACTACATTTTTCGCACTTTGTAAATGTGTTTTATTTTTATATTGTCAGATAATTTGAATATATTTAATTTTAAAATTAATTATCTGTTTTTTTGTTTTTTGTATAAAAATATTTTGTTGTTATAATACAATTTACGTTGGTATTTCCTCAAGTGGCATAAATTTCTAATTTATTTAAGTCTCGGCTTATTATTATTAAGTGCATATTTTTTTCATTAAGCATCCTGCATGAAATTACCTTAGTATCCTTCATTTTTGTAACAGTTCCAGGGATCATAGAAACAATATATAAATTACTGCAAATAAAAAAGACCCGGAATCAGTATCGATCCAGGGCCTTTCACTGTTGAATTTTATACGATAAACAGATACGGATTACATCTCGCCAAGACCGCTCTCAATTGCTTCGGTCATGGTTTTCATTGCCGCTTCTTCGTCCTCGCCGTCGCAGATCACATTGATCATAGCGCCGCATTTGATTCCGGCTGCCATTACGTTTAATACGCTCTTGGCAACAATCCTCTTCTCTCCGTATTCAATAATTATATCAGATTTAAATTTCATAGCTGTCTGAGACAGAACGCCTGCCGGTCTTAAATGAAGTCCGGATGGATTTACAACAGTCAGTGATTTTGTTAACATATAATTCACTCCTTTATCCTCAAATTTTTATACTCCACGTTGTTAATTTTATTACAATATCCATTTTGTGTCAAGCCAAACACAACATGTCTTTGAGATATTTCCAAAGTAAGGTCACAGTCAGCAGGAAGATTCTTTTGTCTGTCTCTCTCTTTGTGAAAATACACAGCCACAGTAGTCCTGCCTGTAAAGATCATGCTCCTTTGACAGTTCCACTGAGCGTTTATACCCGTTTTTCTTTTTAAAATCGGAAGGCAGATAAGCCACCCGGTATTCTTTCCCCAGCTTTTCACCTATTTCATTCAGCTTATCTGCATTTTTAAGAGGGCTGATAGACAAGGTGGTTGTAAAGTAATCAAATCTGCCCGCCTGGGCGATTTTGGCGGCTTCCTGAAGACGGAGCTCATAACAGCGAAAGCATCGTAATCCGCCTTCAGGCTCTTTCTCAAGACCTTCCACAATCCGGTAAAACTCCTGAGGTTCATACGCGCCGGTCTGTAAGGTAACCGGATGAACAAAATTCATCTCCTGAATCAGCCGATCCTGTTCCTCCACACGTCTTATATATTCCAGAGGAGGATATATATTGGGATTGTAAAAATAAACAGTAATTTCAAAATATTGGGACAAATACTCCAGTACATAACTGCTGCATGGAGCACAGCAGCTATGTATCAGAAGTCTGGGAACTTTATTTAGTTCTTTTATTTCTTCAATAATCTGATCCAATTCCTTCTGATAATTTCTTGGGTTCATGATGTCTTCCTCCCTGCCGTCTTCAGAAATGACAAAAAGGCGCAGATAATTATCAGCCGCGCCTTTTATTTGTCTTATAAGAAATCTCTGATTCGCTTGCTGCGAACTGGGTTTCTCAGCTTTCTAAGTGCTTTCGCCTCAATCTGCCTGATGCGTTCGCGGGTAACATTAAATTCTTTACCCACTTCTTCCAATGTGCGCGGATGTCCGTCTTCCAAACCGAACCTCAAAACAATTACCTGACGTTCTCTTTCCTTCAAATCACCTAAAAGCGCGTCGATATGTTCTCTTAACATGACAGACTCAACGTTGCCTTCCGGTGTTACCACATTATTATCAGCCACAAAATCGCCTAAATTAGAATCATCTTCCTCACCAATGGGAGTCTCTAAGGATGCCGGCTCTCTGGCAATCTGCATGATCTCCATAACCTTGTCCTCA
The DNA here is from genome assembly GCA_009712635.1 of Hungatella sp. Lineage (GTDB taxonomy): Bacteria > Bacillota > Clostridia > Lachnospirales > Lachnospiraceae > Lacrimispora. The sequence continues at coordinate 831,827 of WASS01000020.1, forward strand.
GACATGTCAAGCGCTTCTGCAAGTTCTGCAACAGAAGGCTCATATCCCAGTTCCAGGGTTAATTTTCTCTGCATCTTGGACATCTTATTAATCGTCTCTACCATATGCACAGGAACCCGGATTGTTCTTGCCTGGTCTGCCAAAGCACGGGTTACAGACTGACGAATCCACCAAGTAGCATATGTACTTAATTTATAGCCTTTGGTATAATCAAATTTTTCAACACCTTTAATCAGACCTAAATTCCCTTCCTGTACCAGGTCAAGGAAACTCATACCACGGCCTGTATAACGTTTTGCAATGCTGACAACAAGGCGCAGATTGGCCTCAATCAGACGCTCCTTGGCATCATCGTCACCATCCGCTTTTCTCTTGGCAAGGCGCAGTTCTTCCTCTGCGTTTAAGAGCGGTACAGTGCCGATTTCTTTTAAATACATGCGGACAGGGTCTTCTGTGCCGATGCCTTCCAATAAATCAATGGCGTCTAAATCAATATCTTCTTCATCTACATCTTTAATAAAACCGTCATCAAGATCATCATCAAGGAGGAGATCTTCTGACATGAGCACATCATCAGTTAAAGTGGAATCATCCATGACCGGGATCACGTCAACGCCGCGATTCTCCAGGTACGTATAAATCTGATCCATCTGCTCTGTAGTCAGTTCTTCTCCTATAAAGAAGTTATTAATCTCTGTAACGTCCAAAGCATTATGCTTTGTTTTTGCAAGTTCGACTAGTTTACCCAGCTTATCTAAAAAATTATCTTTTTCCACTTAATAACGTCCTTTCGCTAAGAAGTATACATAAAGCCCACACAACTTTTCATTATATACTACCAGACCCCATATTTCAACATATTTCTTCCGAAACAAGCAGTTTTGTTGTTATTTCGGCTGTTTTCTCATAATATGGATTTTCTTCTCTAAGTTTGTGATCGAGACTTCTCTTTTCGCACCCCCGAATTCTCCGTCAAGCACCCAGTCTATCGGTTCATCGGAGATGAGTTTCAAGGACCGTGTCCGAAATTTATGGACGTATTCGTTGGGTTCTTCTTTTAAAAACATATAATTAATGATATTGGTAAAATCAAGAGCAGTTTTGGGTGACCGTATTAAAAGGACTTCAAATTCACCATCGTCCAGAGCCACATCCTGGGTGACAAGACCTCTAAAGCCTCCCACACTGATGGTATTGGTAATCATACCAAAAATGAATTCTCCTTCCAGCGTAAGTTCCTCAGATTCAACCCGCATGGAGTAGGATTTAATGGAGGTCAGGCTCTTCATTCCTTCCAGCATATAAGCCTGATGACCCAGAACATTTTTCTTATCCTGGGGAGTCAGATAGGAAACCTCTGTAAAGGCTCCGAAGGCAGCGATGTAAATAAAATACTGATCTTCACAAAAGCCGCCGATATCAATGGGATAGGATTGACCGGATACAGCAGCATCCGCTGCTTTTAGCATATCCTTGGAGATCTTTAAACTGGAGGCAAAATCATTGGTGGAACCTGCAGGAATATAACCAAGTTCCGGATATTGGGGAAGCTTCATAAGGCCGCTGATGGTCTCGTTTAAAGTTCCGTCTCCACCGCTGCATACCACCAGATCTTTGTTTTTCCCATAGCGGTAAGCTGCTTCCCTGGCATCTCCCTGACGCTGTGTTACATGAACTGTCAGTTCATAACCGGCTTTCGTAAAAATATCCAGAATATCCACCAGCTTATTTCTGATCTGACCCTTTCCGGAACGGGGATTAAATATAAAAAGCATCTTCTTCATTATTATCACCTAATTAACTTTGTATACGCCTTGAATGCCCCAGGCAGGGAATATGTTTTTTTTATTTCTTCAGGAGTGACCCACAGAAAGTCTCCTTTTGGTATTTCAGTCAGTTCCACCCGGTAACCAGTCATATGCCATTCTACATGGCTGAAAATATGCTTTGCTTCAGGAAGAGGCGTAATCTTTGCCTCTTTCACCCCAAGCGTTTCCTTTATCTGTTCCTGGGGAATCCATCCATCAAGTCCTGGCAGTTCGTATAAGGATGCCAGAAGTCCTGTGTCATCTCTTTTGCGAATCGCCACCCGTTGGTCCTTCGTCAGAATAAGAATGGTTCTATACTCTGTTCTTCGTTCCTTTTTAGGAGCTTTTACAGGTATGACTCCTGTAAGATCCTTCTGCCTGGCTACGCATAAGGAAAAAAGAGGGCAGCTGCCGCAAAGAGGAGCGCCATTGGGTACACACACAATGGCTCCAACCTCAATAAGCGCCTGATTATAGGATCCTGGGTCTTCATTGGGCATAACGCCCTTTATCAGCTCTTCCATGTCCTTTTTTACAGACTGCTTTGTAATATCCTCCATACTTCCGGTCAGCCTTGATATGACACGAAGTACATTGCCGTCTACGGCTGGAACTGGGATATGAAAAGCGATGGAGGCGATGGCTCCGGCTGTATAGGAACCGATCCCCGGAAGTGCTTTAAGCTCCTCATAGGATGACGGAAGCTTTCCTCCGTACTTCTCTACAAGAAGCTCAGCCGCTTTTTTTAAATTCCTTGCCCTGCTGTAATATCCCAAACCTTCCCAAAGCTTTAAAAGACGGTCTTCTGACACTTCCCCCAGCGCTTCCACTCCGGGTAATGCTTCCATAAAACGGTCGAAATACGGCTTTACCGCTTCCACCCTCGTCTGCTGAAGCATGATCTCCGATATCCAGACACGATACGGTTCTGGATTTTCCCGCCATGGAAGAATCCTTCTGTTCTTGTGGTACCAGCTTAACAGGGGACGGCCGGCTGCACTCAGACGTTCTTCCTTGCCCATAGCCTGACCGGCCGGCTCTAAAACCTGTAATTTATCATAGAGGGAATGATTCATTATACATATCCATAAATTCCACGGACAGACACTTCACCTGAAATCACATGTCTGACCTCTCCATCGGGCATTTCAACAAGGAGTTCTCCTTTTTCATTAATTCCCAAAGCTCTCCCTTTGTATTCACCTGATGGTTCAAGAATTCTTACTTCCTTTCCTGCATTGACCATATTCTTATTATAGACACTTATCAGCCGGGATAAATCACCCTGGCTGATAAATTCTTCATAATAATGCTCAAATGCTTCTAAAACTGCTGCAATCAGCTGACTTCTGACCACTTTCCCTCCCGTTTCAAGAAGCAGAGAGGTTGCCGTGTCACGGACTTCCTGGGGAAACTCTTCCAGGTTCACATTGATTCCGATTCCAACAACCACGTAATGGATGCCTTCCAGCTCCGCACTCATCTCAGTTAAGATACCACAGAGTTTTTTCCCACTTGAAACGATGTCGTTGGGCCACTTGATTACTGGAGAAAGCCCGGTTACAGATTCAATGCCATCTCGAACAGCCAATGCAGCCACAAGAGTCAGCATGGAAGCTTTTGCAGGAAGAATATCGGGTCTTAATATCAGACTCATAAATATATTCTTTCCCGGAGGAGATACCCAGCTTCTGCCTCTTCTGCCTCTCCCAGCTTCCTGGGCATCTGCAGCCACAAGAGTCCCGCTTCCTGCACCTTCCTCTGCCAGTCGCCTGGCTCTTAGATTGGTAGAGTCAATGGAATCATGAAAATCCACAATCCGGCCAAATTTTCCTCTGATGCAGCTTTCTATCTCCGTTTTCGTCATTATATCACAGGATTCGAGTAAATGGTATCCTTTATTTCGCACTGCTTCGATTTGATATCCTTCTTCCTGAAGCTGACGGATCACCTTCCATACAGCCGTCCTGGAAACATGAAAGCGCTGGCAAATTTCCTGACCTGAGATATATTCATTACTTTCCTTTAAAAGTTTTAAAATCTCGGTTTTCAAGTAATCACCCCCACCAGATGCTTACTGCACTGATCACTGCAAGGGCAAACAGCAGGCACCCTGCAATTACGGAGGCGACGCCAGCCGCTTTTTTCCTTTTTTCCCTGCCGCTGAGCCTGATTCTAAAGATCCCGTTTATAAAATTCAAAGCTCCTGCCAGAAAAAATATGACCGGGAACATCAGCATATTGTCTTCCGGATTCAAAAAAGAAATAACCGCCAGTACCACAATTAAGATTCCTACCACAATGTGTACAAGATCTATCATCATGGAAGCATTTCTCAAATTTTTTCCTCGTTCCTGTAAATACATCTCTATTCTCCTAACGTCGCTACCATCACTGCCTTAATGGTATGCATTCTGTTTTCCGCTTCATCAAATACTACCGATACGCCGGATTCGAAGACATCCTCTGTCACTTCGTTGCCTTTTACTGCCGGCAGGCAATGCATAAATATAGTAGTATCCTTGCCTGTTTTATTCATCAGTTCCTGATTCACCTGATATGGTTTTAAGAGAGCAACACGCTCTGCTGCCTTTTCTTCCTCTCCCATGGAGCACCATACATCGGTGTAAATAACATCTGCATCTTTTACCTTTTCACAGTCTTCTGTTAAGGTAATGGTGCTTCCGCTTAAATCTGCATATCCCTGGCAAAGCTCCACCAGTTCCTTGTTTGGCCAGAGACATTCGGGGGCAAGAATAGTAAAATGAACTCCCATCTTACTCATACCGATCATCAGACTGTTTGCCATATTATTGCGTCCGTCACCTGCATAAACAAACTTCAGTCCTTTTAAAGAACCAAAATGCTCCCTGATGGTCAGAAGATCTGCAAGAATCTGAGTGGGGTGATAATCTTCTGTCAGACCGTTCCAAACCGGAACACCTGCATATTCAGCCAGAGCTTCTACAGTTTTGTGTTTAAAGCCCCTGAATTCAATGCCGTCAAACATCCGGCCCAGAACCCTTGCTGTATCCTCCACGCTTTCTTTATGTCCCAGCTGTATATCGTCTTTCCCCAAATATTCCGGGTGAGCTCCTTCATCTACAGCCGCTACTACAAATGCACACCTGGTACGGGTGGATGGTTTTTCAAAAATAAGTGCAATATTCTTCCCTTTTAAAGAGTCTCCTGTGATTCCCTGCTTTTTCTTAGCCTTTAAATCTGCAGACAGATCCAGTAAGTACTGAATCTCTTCCGGTGTATAATCCTTTAATGTAATAAAATTTCTTCCCTTCAGATTCATATGATTTCCTCCGTTAACTGTATTTTTATTCATTATTATAGTATATCATGTATATTCATGCAAGCTATATTTTTAAAAATACAAATTTACTAAAAGGTAGCCCCTTCTCCCAGGGAATGAATCTTTTTTCGGATTTCAAAAAGAAGTGCTTCTACGGTATAGATCCGGAAACGTTTCACTTTTAACCGCTTTGCCAGGTCTTCTAAAAGTCCAAGGTACATATCCTTGTAATCCCAGCCTTCTTTCAGTTTAAAATCCAGAGCAAGCTTAGGAAAAAGCGTCTCTGTAAATACCCGGTATCCACTGAGCGCCTCCAATCCCTCCTCACCAATCATATCCTTCATATACAGTTTTAAAAGCTCCATCTCTGACATCATCTTATCAAAATAATAAGGTTCTGTCTTTGGTGCATCAATATAATAGATCCGTCCGGAAAGGTCATATAAGAACCGCTTGGCGTCGTAATAACCCAGTGTTAAATTCTTTCTAGCCTGCTTCTTATCAAATTCCAATATTCCGCCCAGATCCTGTCTGGGAGCAATATGGTAGACTTTGGTTCCATCGGGTATCTTAACCACCCGTTCTTTATCAGCCCCCCAGCCATAAATCCGGATTACAATAATGTCCTCATAGCCATGATCAATCAGCACATCTAAGGGGACATTGTTAAATCCCCCCCCATCCATATACCGCTTTCCACCAAGCTTTTCATTTTTAAAAGCAAGAAAATAAGCACTTGCCAGAAGCATATCCTTAACTGTGCCCATTTCCCCCTTTCTTAAATCAACCACCAGCTCTTTCCTGTCAGAAACGGAATAAGTGACAGAATAAAGTTCTCTGTCAGAATCGACAATTCTCGCTTCATCTCCAACCACATTGGCAATCAGGTCCTTCAGGGGCGTAATGTCAAATCCGCCGTCTTTAACAAGCTGAAAACCTTTGGCGATTAATTCCTGTAAATTCAGGGATTTAAAATCCTTCTTTTTCAGAGCTTCCATGGTTTCGTTGCTCACCGACATCACCTGGGAGTAATCGATGTTCTTCCAGATCTCCTCTGCCCGGTCTAAGTCATCCATGCAGATTAAGGCACCGTTTAAAGATCCCACAGAGGCACCTGCAATCCCTTTTATCTTTACTCCCTCTTCCCGAAGTGCTTTCCACGCCCCGATCTGGTACGCACCTTTGGCGCCTCCGCCTTCCAGTACAAGCCCGTATTCCCGGTTCAAATCAAGTTTAAGCTCCATAAAGACCTCCGAATTCCCGTCTTTGTCTGCAAAAACCGCAGCAAGAAGTCATAAGACATCTGCTGCGGTTAACTCATTCTTTGGGTATCTCCGTAATAGAGGAAACAAGTCCTGCCAATCCCTGAATTTCAGACGGTATGATGATTTTAGTTGCCTTGCCGTCAGCTGCAGCCTTAAACGCTTCCAGACTTTTTATAACAAGAACCGCCTGGTCCGCTCCAGCCTCCTTTAACATACGGATACCATCCGCATTCGCCTGCTGAATCTTTAATGTTGCTTCTGCCTCACCCTCTGCCTCACGGATTCTCTTCTCCTTTTCGGCTTCTGCCCGAAGGATCGCAGCCTGTTTCTCCGCCTCAGCATCAAGAATTACAGATTCTTTTTTACCTTCTGCCACAAGAACAGTTGATTTTTTTTCTCCCTCTGCCCTTAAGATTGATTCACGCCGTTCACGCTCCGCCTTCATCTGTTTTTCCATTGCATCCTGAATGGCTGCCGGCGGCATAATATTTTTAAGCTCCACACGGTTTACTTTGATTCCCCATGGATCAGTTGCAATATCCAGAGTTTCTCTCATCTTTGCATTAATGGTTTCTCTGGAGGTCAGAGTCTGGTCAAGCTCCAGATCACCAATGATATTACGAAGAGTAGTTGCTGTTAAATTCTCTATGGCCATAATCGGGTTTTCCACTCCGTAGGCATAAAGCTTAGGATCTGTAATCTGGAAAAACACCACTGTATCAATTCTCATGGTAACATTATCCTTGGTAATAACCGGCTGGGGCGGAAAATCCGCTACCTGCTCTTTTAAATTCACTCTCTTAGCCACACGATCAAGAAAAGGTAGCTTAATGTGCACACCTACTGACCATGTCTCAAGAAATGCTCCCAGACGCTCCACAACAAGGGCATTCGCCTGCGGAACAATTCTCACGCAAGACGACAATACCACAAGAATAATAACCAAAATAATAATAACCGCTATAAATCCCATCTTAATCTTCCTCCTGTTTCCTGCTTACAATCAACTTGACACCTTTAATTTCCTTTACTTCTACCATAACCCCAACCGGATAGATACTGTTATCATCCTGGGCCCTTGCAGTCCATTCCTGTCCGTTTAAAACCGCGGCTCCCTTGCTTTCCAGATTGTTAATCTCTGCCGTAACCCTGGCATATTTGCCAATCAGACTGTCCGTATTGGTCTTCACTGTATACCGGTTTACATATCGTAAGGCAAAGGGTCTGGTAAAAAATAAAAGTATAAAAGATACAATAACAAATATTGCAAGCTGCACCTGGGTATTAACACCAAATAAGGCTAATACAAATGCTACCAGTGCTCCTCCTGCAAACCAGATGGTGGTGAGCGCCATCGTAGCTGCTTCAATTCCAAGGAGTACCACAAAACCTATAAGCCAATAGATCGCTGCCATTATCTCAATCCCCTTCCCTGCCATGATAGGCAAAGTACCACGGCAAATCTATCCGTTTACACTATCATACTATATGTTCAGGCATTTCTCAACATTCCCGCAGTAAAAAGCCTGTTTTTTTCAAAAACTAACTTCTGCGCTGTCTTGCGGTTTCAAACATCAGAACTGATGCAGCCACTGCCGCATTCAAAGATTCCACACTTCCCATCATCGGAATCTTAATGTAAGCATCTGCAAGCTCTGCGGTATCTTCAGTAAGACCATTGGCTTCATTGCCAATTAAAAACCCTGTATCAACAGTATAATCTTCTTTTTCATAATTATTCCTGCCATTTAGGTGTGCTGCATACAGCTTAATTCCCTTCTTCTTTAACTGAAGAATGGAAGCAGACAAATCATCTGTATAGGCAAATGGTACCCTGAAAACAGAACCCATGGTGGATCGTATCACTTTAGGATTATAGATATCTGCAGTTGTGCTGTTCATCAGCACTCCGGTAATTCCCGCTCCTTCTCCTGCCCTTATAATCGTCCCTAAATTTCCCGGATCCTGTATGTTTTCAAGTATCATTAAAAAAGCAGGACCGGGGACACGAATAAGATCCTCGGGGGTATAAGCATGCTGTTTTACAAGAGCTAAAATCCCCTGAGGCGTCTTTGTATCTGACATCACCTGGAATACCTCGTCGGTAAGAACTTCATACTTCGTTCCGCCGATCAGGTGTTTTCTCTCTTCATCCTTTAGAAAGCTTTCCGAAACAAAGATACTGTCAATTTGTTCACGGGGAATCTCCTTAAATATACGAAGCCCCTCTGCCACAAATAAACCGCTTTCATTTCTGGCTTTGGCTTTCTTTATCAGGTTCATCACCTGTTTCACTTTCCCATTGGCACTGCTTGTTATCATATGGTACCTCTCTTTATAAATTATCCAGTTCTAAAAGCCACAGGCGGCTGACTGCATCACTTGGCATACGCAGATCCCCTCTTGGAGAGACTGCCACAGAGCCCACCTTCGGACCATCGGGCATACAGGACCGTTTAAACTGCTGGCTGAAAAATCGTTTGTAAAATACCCTCAGCCATTTTAAAATGACTTCCGGTTCATATTGCTTAGCAAAGGCAGCAAGGGCCATACGGTAAACTTTTGAAGGCCGGGTGCCGAATCTTAAAATCTGATAGAGGAAGAAATCATGAAGCTCATATGGTCCTACAAGGTCTTCTGTCTTCTGTGCGATTTCTCCATCCTTTGGAGGCAGCAGCTCCGGACTTACAGGCGTATCAAGAACATCCATAAGCACTTCCTTTAATGCTTCCTCCTCACAGGTATCGGCATAGTAACGGACCAGATGGCGGACCAGAGTCTTTGGAACTGAAGCATTGACTCCGTACATGGACATATGGTCTCCATTGTAAGTGGCCCAGCCAAGTGCCAGTTCCGACATGTCCCCGGTACCGATGACAAGACCTCCGAACCGGTTTGCCAGATCCATCAGGATCTGGGTTCGCTCCCTTGCCTGGGAGTTTTCATAGGTAACATCGTGCTGACCCGGATCGTGTCCGATATCACGGAAATGAATGGATACCGCTTCCCTGATGTTGACCTCTGTCAATTCTGCCTCAAGCTTTTCCGTCAGTATGCAGGCATTCTGATACGTGCGGTCTGTGGTGCCAAAACAGGGCATGGTGATTGCATGAATGCGGTTTCTTGGAATTTCAAGCATATCAAAAGCACGGGCAGTCACCAAAAGAGCAAGCGTGGAGTCAAGACCACCGGATATACCAATTACCACATCCCTGCAGCCGGTATGCGCCAGTCTCTTTTTTAAGCCCATTGCCTGTATAGACAGAATCTCTTCACATCTTCGGTTCCGTTCTGCTTCTCCGTCGGGAACGAACGGCCTTGGATCAATCCTTCTTTTTAAATCCAGCTCCACCTGTTCCATGGCAAACGGAACCACCAGATAGTTTTCCCTGTCAGCTGCCGGAAACGTGGTCATTCGCCTCCGCTCATGTATGAGCCGTTCCAGATCCATATCTGCATAAATGGTCTCATTACCGAAACGTTTTGATTCTGCTAACAGAAGCCCGTTCTCTGCAATTAAATTCTGTCCCCCGAATACCAGATCCTGAGTGGATTCTCCTTCTCCTGCGTTGGCATAGATATAACCGCAGACCAGACTGGCAGAATGTCCGGTAATCAGACTTCTCCGGTAAAGATCTTTTCCAGTGGTTTCATCACTTGCAGAGCAGTTTACAATCACAGTAGCTCCTGCAACTGCATGGCGTATGGACGGCGGATTTGGAACCCATGCATCTTCGCAGATTTCTGTTCCGATTACAAGGCCGGGGATTTCTTCACAGACAAAAAGCAGATCTGTTCCCATGGGGATCTCATATCCTTCCCAGGAGACCATAACCGGCCTTTTATTTCCTGGCTCAAAATACCGCAGTTCATAAAACTCAGAATAATTAGGAAGATTTGTCTTCGGTATGAGTCCAAGTACTCTGCCGTTTTGCACTGCAGCAGCCGTATTATAAAGCTTTCCGTCTCTTTCCCACGGCAGACCGATAAAAGCAAGTAAATCACTGCCCTCAGTCTCTTTCACAATCACCTTCAGCTCTTCTTTTGCTTTTGTAAGCAGAGCGTCCTGTCCGAAGAGATCTGCACAGGTATAGGCAGTAAGGCAAAGTTCAGGAAATACCATGATTTTTGTATTTCTTTCTATTCCCTCCCGGATTAGCCTTACAATATTTTCTCTGTTAAACTGGGGGTCTGCAACTTTCACATCCGGAGTCGCAGCTGCAACCCTGATATATCCATGTTTCATTGACTTTTTTCTCCTATCTGTTCTTCTTTCCCTTTTGGTATCCATTTTGCTTTCCATGAATAAATACAGTCCATTCCCATAGTAGTCAGCCATGTTATAGGATAACACCACATCACCGCTTCAAAACTGGGGAAAAATGGAACCAGTAAATTAATATAAATCATACGGAGGATACACATGTTTCCCACTCCGATCAGCATGGTCACCATAGTTCTTCCGCTTCCCCGGATACTGCCCATTAAGATCTGGTGTATTGCCATGGTCCAGTAAAACGGAAGCAGAATCAGCATGGAGGAATAACCGTATGCGATTACATCCTGATCCGGTGAAAATATTCTTAAAATACGCTCCGCATTCAGATAAAGAATGATGGAAATAAGAATGGTATAAATCATACTGATTACAAGGCCCTGAAATACACCCTGCTTCACACGCCTGGACTTTTTGGCACCAATGTTCTGTCCGGTAAAGGTGGTGGCTGCCATACAAAAACTTTGAAGGGGCAGCATGGCAAATCCGTCAATCTTACTATAGGATCCAAAACCTGCCATGGCAGCAGCGCCGAAGCTGTTTACATTAGCCTGAACGATTACGTTGGAAAGGGATATAATTGACTGCTGTATACCGCTTGGAATTCCAATTTTTAAAACCCTGGCCATCATGCGCCGGTCAATTTTTATTTTACTCAGTTCCAGCCGGTAACTGTCATCGGTCCGAACCAGTGCTCTGACTGTAAGAAGAGCGGATACTCCCTGGGCCGCTACAGTCGCATAACCAACGCCTGCAGTTCCCATGTGAAAAACAACCACAAACAAAAGATCCAGAACAATATTGACGACAGAGGAAATACATAGAAAAATCAACGGCCTCTTTGAGTCTCCCACAGCCCTCAGTACACCTGACCCCATATTATATACCAGATTAAACAAAGACCCGCAGAAAAAGATCCGCAGATATGCAACAGCGCCCGGCATAACCGATTCCGGTGTTCCCATTAAAACAAGGATAAGCGGGGATAAAAGTACTCCAAGTGCAATCAGTAATAAGCCCCCGATAATGCTTAATGCCATGGTGGTATGTACGGCCCAATGAAGTTTTTGCTTTTCCTCTGCACCGTAATACTGAGATATAATCACTCCTGCTCCGGTGCCGATTCCCATAAACATACCGATAATTAAATTAATCAGTGAATTGCTGGATCCTACGGCTGCCAGTGCATCACTGCCGATAAAGTTGCCCACTACGACTGAGTCCACCGTATTATAGAGCTGCTGAAACAGATTGCCAACCAGGAGCGGCAGGGAAAAGGCAAGAAGCTGTTTCCAGATTACGCCTTCTGTCATGATCACCTGATTCGCATGCATTTTTTTACTCACAAATAATCCTCCTACTTTTTTCCAATCTCCCAATGAGTATTAGTATACATCCTTTTTCGACAATTTGGAAGCCGGATAATTTAAGGTTTACTTTTTAATCCCAATCGTGTAAAATATTTTAATATCCTACTAAACAGATAAGAATAATCAGGGGGGGGGGATTTACAGTGATGAAATTTTCTACCAAGGGACGTTATGCACTCCGCATGATGATTGAGTTTGCACTTCGTCCCGGTGAATGCACGAAGATCAACCATGTCGCAGAGCGTCAGGACATATCGGACAAGTACTTAGAGCAGATTGTCACCATTTTAAGCCGTGCCGGATATGTAAAAAGCCGCCGGGGCGCCCAGGGAGGCTATTATCTTTCAAAAGACCCTTCCGAATACACCGTAGGCATGATCCTGCGGCTTGCGGAAGGCAGCCTGGTACCAGTATCCTGTATGGAAGAAGAGATTAATTCCTGCAGCAAAGCTGATACGTGTGCCAGTATGATGGTCTGGAAGAAACTGGATAAGGCAATCTCTGATGTGGTGGACAGTATCACACTTGCCGACCTTGTCACAGAACAGAAGCGGCTGGAAGGCATAGAAGACTGACTAATCCGTGATCAACAAAAAAATCCGTTGGATTACAGAAGCATTATCGCTCTGCAATTCAACGGATTTTAATTTATCTGTCAGATCCGGTCTGCAATCTCTTCATATAAGCGGGCCTTGTCACGAAAATAATCTTTTGCAAATTCATCGGCTTCCCGTAAAGCTTCTTTTAGTGTTTCTGACTTTAGTTCTACAGACACCGCTTCAATTCCAGCCTCTATTACCAGTATATAAACACCGTCTCCATGCGTCTGCATCTGCAGGCTGATATAGTGATGTTCTGCTTCAATGCTTTTTCTGGCTGCTGCTCCCCCATCGCCATACAGGACCCACGTATTCTCATATTCCATCTGCGATACCCCTTTCTGTCTGAAACGCCAAAAGATTCTGTATTATTATAACACAGAATCTTTTGACTGACTACTATTTATCAACAAGGGATGCTCTCTGCAAATTTACGGATATCAGAAGCGTTGGTGATCTTTTGGATCAGGCCATCCTTAACGACCACAAGCGTGGGCGCCTGCATAATTCCCAGCTTATGAGCCAGTTCTGCATTCTCTTCTGCATCTACTGTTTCATAATCCACATTCTGAAGGAACTGCTTTGCCAGCTTGCAGTTGGGACAGGTTTTCGTAGTAAATAAATATGCGCCTGCCGGCATCTCTGATTTCTTATCTGTACCTTTTTCAGACTTCTGCTCCTCAGTGGCATTTTTCAAAACGGAACCGGTAATGTTATAGACAGTACGGTTTTTATACTCCTGGGTCTTTCCCTCATTCCAGTTTTGTACCGGGCGGTAATAACCGGTGATACGGCTGTAAACTTCTGCTTTCCTGCCGCAGACAGGGCAGACATGATGCTCTCCTGCCAGATATCCATGATCTGCGCAGATTGAATAGGTGGGAGACAGGGTGTAATATGGCAGCTTATAATGATCTGCAATGGTTTTAACCAGCTTTGCAGCCGCTGCCCAGTCAGGAAGCTTTTCGCCCAGGAATGCATGAAATACGGTTCCTGAAGTATAAAGCGTCTGCAGCTCATCCTGTATATCCAGTGCGTCAAAGATATCAGCTGTGTAATCCACCGGCAGATGGGAGCTGTTGGTATAGTAAGGGGTATCTCCCTCATGACCGGCCGTCTTAATATCCGGATAGTACTTCCTGTCATGTTTGGCAAGACGATAGGTGGTAGATTCCGCCGGAGTCGCTTCCAGATTATAAAGGTCTCCATACAGCTCCTGATAATCAGACAGCCGTTCCCGCATATAATTTAAAACAGTTTTTGTAAACTGCTGTGTCTTTGTATCGGTTAAATCTTTTCCCAGCCATTTTGCATTCAAACCTACTTCATTCATACCAATCAGCCCGATGGTGGAAAAATGATTCTCAAAGCTTCCCAGATAACGTTTGGTGTAAGGATACAGTCCCTGATCCAAAAGCTTTGTAATCACTTCTCTCTTGGTCTTTAAGGATCTTGCAGACACATCCATCATACGGTTTAAGCGTTTATAAAAGTCCGCTTCGTCTTTTGCCAGATAAGCGATCCTTGGCATATTAATGGTAACTACGCCAACAGAGCCTGTACTCTCTCCTGATCCAAAGAAACCTCCGGTCTTTCTTCTTAATTCTCTCAGATCCAGTCTGAGTCGGCAGCACATGCTTCTTACATCGCTTGGCTCCATATCGCTGTTTATGTAATTGGAAAAATAAGGTGTTCCGTATTTGGAGGTCATCTCAAACAACAGGCGGTTGTTTTCTGTGTCACTCCAGTCAAAATCTCTGGTGATGGAATAAGTGGGAATCGGGTATTGAAATCCTCTTCCGTTGGCATCCCCCTCAATCATGGTTTCTATAAATGCCTTGTTAACCATGTCCATCTCTTTTTTACAGTCTTTATATTTAAAAGCCATCTCTTTTCCGCCCACTATGGCATTTAGTTCAGCCATATCAGAAGGAACGGTCCAGTCCAGAGTGATATTGGAAAATGGTGCCTGGGTGCCCCAGCGGCTTGGAGTATTCACACCATAAATAAAGGACTCGATGCATTTTTTCACTTCCGGATAAGATAACTGGTCACTCTTTACAAAGGGAGCCAGATAGGTATCAAAGGAAGAGAATGCCTGTGCACCTGCCCATTCATTCTGCATGATTCCAAGAAAGTTAACCATCTGGTTGCAGAGTACAGATAAATGCTTTGCAGGGGACGAAGTGATTTTTCCGGAAATCCCTCCCAGGCCCTCTAAAAGCAGCTGTTTTAACGACCAGCCTGCACAGTAACCGGTAAGCATGGATAAATCATGGATATGAATGTCTGCATTTCTGTGAGCTTCTGCTATCTCATGATCATAGATCTCTGACAGCCAGTAATTTGCCGTCACTGCACCAGAGTTGCTTAGGATCAGCCCTCCTACAGAGTAAGTAACGGTTGAGTTCTCTTTTACACGCCAGTCCTCAACTTTTACATAGCTGTTCACCACATCTTTATAATCCAGAATGGTGTTCTTCATATTCCGTATCTTTTCCCGTTGTTTTCTATATAATATGTAGGCTTTTGCCACATCTGTATATCCTGCATGTTCCAGTACATGTTCCACACTGTCCTGGATCTGTTCCACTGTAATCATACCTTCATTCATTTTCTCCTGAAAATCTGCCGTCACACGCAGAGACAGAAGCTCTAAAATTTCGTTATTGTACTCCTTTCCGGTTGCCTTAAATGCTTTTTTAATGGCTTCCGTGATCTTCCCCAAACTAAATTCAGCTTCTTCCCCATCTCTTTTCACTACCTGGATCATTAAACCTTTACTCCTTTCACAAAAACCGCCACGACTTTTTTTAGCATACAGGTGTATTATAGCAGAACAAAAATGAAAACACAATATCTAGATTTTGTTTTTGTCCAAAAATCTAGATATTGTGTTTTTGTCATTCGTCAATAAATTCCCGGTTTTCCGCCAGACCAGCAAATAATTCTGCAGGCACGTAAGCGTTGACCAGTATTCCATCTTCTAAGTATTCTTCTTTTAACAGCTGACCGTATTTACGGATCTGCTGAATCTTTCCTGCATCTTTGTAAGAATAGACTTTTTCCAGATAAATCCTTCTGCTCCTAAGAATGGATTCCAACAGGTTTTCCAGTTCGTCGATCCCTTCTCCCGTACGCGCGGAAATCCGCACCTGAAAATCCGAAGAGAAATCTTTCAGCGTAGTATCAGGTTCGGCGGCATCGATCTTGTTAAATACCGTAACCATCACCTTGTCTGTAACCCCTAACTCCCGTAACGTCTCATAAACTACATGCATCTGGATCTCCATCTGTGGGTTGGAACAGTCCACCACATGAAGAATAATATCACTGTATTTGGCTTCTTCCAGAGTACTTTTAAACGCTTCAATCAGATGATGAGGCAGTTTTCTTATAAATCCTACCGTATCAGTCAACAGAATCTGCTGACCGCCTGGAAGGCTTAAATTCCTTGTAGTTGGATCCAGAGTGGCAAACAGCTTGTCCTCCGCTAAGATCCCGGCATCAGTCAGACGGTTTAACAATGTGGATTTTCCCGCATTGGTATAACCCACAATTGCAGCTACAGGCATATGGTTTTTATCTCTCTGCTGCCTGGCCACCTCTCTGTGACGCTTCACATCTTCTAAATCAGACTTTAAAACACTGATCCGGTCATGAATCAGTCTTCGGTCTATCTCAAGCTTCTTCTCACCCGGTCCTCTGGTACCAATTCCTCCGCCCAGCCTTGATAAGGAACTTCTTAGCCCCACCAGCCTTGCAGAACGATATTTTAACTGAGCAAGCTCTACCTGTATCTTTCCTTCTCTTGTGGTAGCTCTTGCTGCAAATATATCAAGAATCACCATGGTCCGGTCCATTACCTTAATCTGCAGGGCATCCTCTAAATTGCGCATCTGGGCAGGGGAAAGTTCATCGTCGCACACCACTCCCGTTGCTCCAAGCTGGAAGACTCTCTCCCGAATCTCATCAATCTTACCTTTTCCCAGATAAGTTCCCGGATGAATCCTCTCCCTGTTCTGAATGATCTTATCCACAGTAACAGCCCCTGCTGTTTTAACCAGCTCTTCCAGCTCATCTAAGGAGGCACTTACATCTGTGCCGTCTCCCGTACTCACTGCTGTTAAAATAACCTTTTCTTCTATCTCTTTTAACTCGATCAGTTCTGCCATTCCCTCTCCAAACTATCTAGATTCCAAAAATGTAATTTCCCGTTGTGCTTCCTCATCCGGTCCATGTGCTGAAACATACTGTTCCATGGTATCCAGTGCTTTCTTAAACTCTCCCTTTCGTTCATAAACCACGGCAATGTTAAATAACAGCTCCGGTACGCTATTCGCTTCAGGTGCCGACAGTCCTTTCTGGAACGACTCCAGGGCTCCATCCCAGTCTTTTTGTGCCATCTTGCACAATCCCATTCGGTTGTAGATCATGGGTCCGGCCTCTCCTCCAGCTGCTGCACTTTCATACAGTGTCATGGCATCCGAGGCTTGTCCTGCTTTTTCCATGGCTGCACCTGCTGCCATAAGAGCATTTGTTCTTCCAGGGGCTTTGCCATCCGGATCAAGTTCATTGCTTTTGTTATAATCAGCTATGGCTCCGTCATCATCTCCTGCACCAGCTTTTGAAGCACTCCGCATATTATAATACTCCGGTTTATCCCCATCTACTTTGATCAGGATGTCATAGGATCCTACAGCTGCCTCATAATCACCGGATAAATACTCCGCTTCTGCCCTGTATTTTAATACATCCATATCAAATTTTCCTACCAGGCCCTTTTTTGAATCAATTGCCTGGTCAAATGACTGTATGGCGTCTTTGTAATTTCCTTCACTCAGCGCCTTAATTCCATCATCCCGGTAAGTGTACCGATTCTCTTTTTTGCCGCAGCCCGCTGACATGGTAAGAATCAGGGTCAGAACAATTAAAAGTGTTCCATATCCGGTTTTTCTTTTCATTTTAATATCTCCAACTTTTAACAAAACTATAAATGTTATTGTATTCCAGTGCTGCCGTGTCCGCCTCTGTCTTCATGATCTAACGAGTCAACAGCCTCAAAACAGATGGCTGGCTGATGCTCCATAATACGAAACTGGCAGATCCGGTCATTAACACGGATCACCGTATCCCGAAGTGCATACGCAGGGAAAAACCACTGGTCATTGTCCCCGCAGTAAGTCTCATCAATAATTCCCATGCTGTTGGTCTGAATGATACCGTAATTTTTAAAGGTACTGCTTCTTGGAACCACATGGGCTTCATAACCGGCAGGAAGTTCCATGGCAATGCCAAGAGGGATCAGTTTAAATTCACCTGCTTTTAACTCCACTTCCTTCGCCGCCCGTAAATCAATCCAGTCGGATTTTCCATCTATGTATCTCAGTCTTTCTATTTCGTCTGTAAAGTATTTAATTTTAATGTTTGCTGTCACTGTATGTCCTCCTGATGCATGTCGCTGTTTTCTTCCTCCGTAAGCAGTATTCCGCTTCCGGAAAGTTCTTCTTCCACTTCCATACGAATCTCCGCTGTTACCAAAGGATCTGCAGCCGGTAAATTCTGAGTGGAGCCAATGCCAAATCTTCTTAAAAATTCTTCTGTTGTTGCAAAAAGTGCCGGACGTCCCGGTGCATCCAGCCTTCCGACCTCGTACACCAGATTGTATTCTACCAGTTTGTTTACTGCATGATCGGATTTTACTCCACGGATCTTTTCAATCTCAAGCTTAGTTACCGGCTGTTTGTATGCAATGATGGAAAGTGTCTCCAGAACCACTTCCGATAATACCTGCTTTTTCGGAGCGCAGGCAACACGGATTAAATTCTCATAGTATTCTGAGCGGGTACACATCTGATAGCTGTTTTCCAGTGCAATGATCTGCATTCCCTTTTTCCCTGTCTCATACCGTTTCATCAGGCGAAGAACTGCTTCCCTGGCGGTCTCCTCATCCTGGTCGATGGCTGCAGCCAGCCTGCTAAGCTCCACCGAATTTCCCATGGTAAAAAGAACTGCCTCAATGACCGCTTCCCATTTCTTTTCTTCTTTCGCGCTCTTTGCTGACCCGTCTGCTGTCAGAGTTTCTTTATCCATTAACTTTTTCTTCCTCTCCCAGATCCGAAAAATCCAGTTCCCCTTCCTCGCCTTCCGGCTCCAGGGTTTCAATCATCATATCATCAAATAAATGCTCCTGGGTCAGGGTGATCTTGCCGATCTTCATGAGTTCCAGAAGCGCTAAAAAAGTGACTACTACTTCTATCTTGTCAGGCTGTCCCTCAAGCATCCTGCGAAAGGAAAACTTCCGGTTTCGTCTGGCAAAATCCATCACTGATTTTATCTTATCTTCCAGGCTTACCGCTTCCTTACGGATATTGCCAAACCGGCTTCTGATGGGATCCACCCTGTCTTCTGTCCGTTTCGTCACCGCACGGAAAATTTCCTGCAGCTTTGCCAGGGTTAGCCCGTCAAGGAGCTTGTCCAAATCTACGGGCGGCTCGTATTTCGCCACCTCGGAAGGCACGGTAGGAGTCTTAAAAAACAGGCGGTCTGCTCCTACTTCCCGGTCTTTTAGTTCCGATGCCATATATTTAAAATATTTGTACTCCAGAAGGCGGGCAACAAGTTCTGCCCTTGGATCTTCTTCCTCCCCTTCTTCATTGACCTCTTTGGGAAGAAGCATACGTGCCTTGATGTCAATGAGAGTTGCCGCCATGACTAAAAATTCACTGACGATATTTAAATCCTCGGTCTCCATATGATTCATGTAATCTAAATACTGTTCCGTAATGATCACAATGGGAATGTCATAGATATTCACTTTATTTTTATCAATCAAGTGAAGAAGCAGATCAAGCGGTCCTTCAAAATTATCCAGTTTATAAGAGATTCCCATATATTCCTCCAAAGCAGATTAAAACATACCAAAAAGCAGTATACCAAATTGAGACCGATCTGTAAATATATGGAAGGTTCAATTTGAGGATTTGGGTTTTAAATCCACAACTACCAGCTGCGGTTTGTTATTCAGCCGGATATTAATGGAGTGGGTTCCAAGGCCTCTGCTTACTATCATATATTTTTCATCTTTTTGAAACGTCCCTGCACAGTAGGGATTAAAAAACTGGTACTGCGGGGTCATCACTCCTCCCAGAAACGGAAGGCGTATGGTCCCCCCGTGAAAATGACCGGAGAAGGTTAAATCAGCGCCCCAGTCCCGGTAAGTGTTAAAATAAAGGGGGGAATGGGACAATAGTATCTGAAACCGCTCTTCTCCTGCCTTCCCTGCTTTTTGCTCCAGTTCTTCGGGAAGAAGGCGGTCAGGTATAAAATCCTTATAACAGCCTTCTTTTAAATCCACACCGGTAATGGCAATATCCTTTCGGTATAATTCCGTCCGGTCTCTTAACACTATTACTCCAAGCTTTTTTAAGCTGTTTTCATACGTATCATACTGATCACCATAGACCAGCCGTTCCCGGTCCATCCGGTTTTCGTGATTTCCGTTTCCATAAAAAACCGGGTAACGATTTGTCAGCTTCTCCATCAGTTTTAAACTGACCCCGGTATCTGCCGTCTTCTTTACAACCATCATATCACCGCCGACAAGCACCACATCCGGATTCACATGGTCAATCGCCTTAAGAAGTCTTTTATTGTCTTCTCCAAAGCAATGACTGTGAAGATCCGAAAGGAATACCAGCCTCAAGTTTTTTCCGATCTTACTGCTTTCTATAACAGTTCTCTCTACGGAAAGCTGTTCTCTTTCGTATTCAGACCGCAGTAAGGATACTGCGCCTGCAGCAGCACAAAAAACTCCGGCAGCAAACCACATCTGTTTATACCTCATCTTCTCTCATTCCTTCTTTTGCTGTCCCTCCATCATACAATGAAGAACCTGTCCCCGTCAAGTAAAAGGCTTTCTCTTTTACCTTCTCCTTTTGTATAATGGAAACCAATTATGGATAATATGCAATACTGGATAATCACGGTTTAATAAGAGTGTGAGGTGACTAACTATGATTGTTTATGACAGACTGTGGGAGACCATGAAAAAGAAAAACGTCAGCCAGTATCATCTGATCAAATATTGCAAGGTCAGTGCCGGACAAATCGGACGGCTTAAGAAAAACAATTTCGTATCTACTCATACGATTGATATGCTGTGCAGAATTCTAGACTGCAGCGTAGATGAAATTATGGAATATCGGGCCGATATTTGCGAGGCAACAAGTGTGACCTGTAATACTGACCCTGAGGAAAATAAATAACCGGCTTTTCCTTCAGAGGATTTGGCATAGAAAAAGAGCCGCAAGGCTCTTTTTCTATGTTATGTTCCTTTTAGGATATCCAGACACCGGCACTGTCCAGTCGGTAACCATCTGGTGTTACCGTATCTTTTAACATCGCACCGTCACTGCCAAGATAATACCACTTCTCATTGGTTTTCACCCAGTAATTACATGCCTTGGTTCCATCTTCCCGGTAATAATACCACTGATTCCCTGACTGCATCCACCCTGAGGAAGCATTGGCTTTTACACTGCTGCCGCCTGACCCCTTTAAGGCAAAACCATAATCCAAAAGCGCTTTGGTATCGTCATAATGGGTGGACTTGCTTTTCATAATCACAACGATTAAGCGTGATCCATTCTTCTCTGCATAAGTTACCAGGGTATTGCCAGCCGCAGAGGTAAAGCCGGTCTTTCCTCCCAACACTCCAGGGTAATAACGGGAGTCGGAAGAATTGATCATCTTATGTCCCATGGTTACCGTTCTGGCTCCCGCTTTCTTTGTAGCCGGAATCTGGTAGCTGAGAGTCGAGCACACTTTTCTTACCACACTGTTTTGAAAAGCCGCTTTTGCAATCAGCGCCATATCATGGGGTGTTGTATAATGATTGGAATTAGTAAGACCGTTGGGATTGACAAAATTTGTATTGGTACAGCCAAGTTCTCTGGCTTTGGCATTCATCAGCTGGGCAAAGGAGCTGACGCTGCCGGATACATGCTCAGCAAGACCATTGGCCACCTCATTGGCAGACTTAAGCATAAGACCATAGAGACTCTGCTCCACCGTCAGCTTATCACCTTCTGTCATATTTAAGGTCACCGCCCCTGCTTCCAGATTGGTAGTAGCTGCCTTGGAAAAGGTAACGGTATCTGAAAGGTTCGTCCGTTCTGCCACCAGAAGCGCAGTCATCAGTTTGGTAATGCTGGCCGGATAATACTTCGTCTCACTGTTTTTAGAATAAAGAAGCGCTCCGGTATCAGCATCCATTAATACAGCACCCTCGGAAGAGATCTGGGGCACACTTACTGTGGCGGACGTTGTGGAGGTAGAGGCCGCTGTGGAATCCGCTGCGGTTTTATTACTGTCTGCGTTGTTCTGGTCTGCCTGTCCGCTTATAGAAGCACCTGGTCCGGCTGCTGCCTGAGTCTCCTGAGTGGAACCCGGAAAGGGCGAAACCGTGGGTATATCCGTTGCATAAGAAACCGTTGATGCCAACATGGAAAAGCCAATGATAAGACTGATTAATCTGCAAGTTTTTTTTGTCATAGCCAATTATCTCCTGTATTTTTCTGCCAGTTAGTTCTTCCATCAGTATAACATAAAATCCAGTAATTACCGCTTAAAATTTTCTTACAAATCAAAAATGCATCACTCATATAAGTGATGCATCGTCTAAAACGACTGTATTAATCTTCTTTTTCCAATTCTTCCAGCCTGTCCATGGCAATATTTAAAATTTCCGCATGGTCAAATGCCAGCTTCTCCTGGTCAAGCATATCAATTGCAGGCAGAAGTTCAATGTCAATGTCTCTCTTCCACATCATGCCATCCCGTTCAAAGGTTTCCGTAATCCGATAGCTGATAAATATATGTTCTTCCTCATTCTCAATGGTAAGTGCATATGTTGCCCCATTCTCAAGGTCTGAAAGCTTCTTTTTCTTTACCTCAAACCAGCACGCCTTACCGGCATCGTCACCGGCCTCTACGGTTAACTCTTCCCTGGGAACTGCCGCTAAATAAGAAACGGAAATCACTCTTGTTCTGGGATCCCTTTTTACACTTCCCCAGGTATAAAGCTGTTCCATGTAGATTCCCTTTAATCCGGTTTCTTCAAACAGTTCTCTGGCTGCTGCTTCCTCCAGGGATTCATCCATGTTAACAAATCCTCCCGGAATCGCCCACTGACCGATGCAGGGGTGGTTTTTCCGCTTAATGAGAAGAATATCTGTCTTTGATTCTTCCTGGTCATATGCAAATATCAGCATATCCACCGTTACCGACGGGCGTTCGTAATCTCCCGGACGGTATTGTAAAAGAAACTCTTTTTCCGTCAGCCCTTCTTCATTCTTTCGTTCCATTCTGCCCTTCTTCCTACCAGTTTTTTAAAATACAATGGACTGAAGCGCTCCAAGAACACCTGCACTGGCAAGTCCCATAATGATTCCTGCCATTATAACTCCGCCCATCACAGCTAAAATACTGGATTTAAAATCAATATCAAGCAGGCTGGCTGCCAATGTGCCAGTCCAGGCACCGGTGCCTGGAAGTGGGATACCAACAAAAATCAATAGAGCAATAAACAATCCCCTTCCGGCTTTCGCCTGCAGTTTTTCTCCGCCGCGTTTTCCTTTTTCCAGACACCAGGTAAAAAAGCCGCCTATTACCGGCTTATCTACTCCCCACTCCAGTACTTTTCTGGCAAAGAGATAGATAATAGGTACCGGAAGCATGTTTCCCAATATGGCAACAATATAAGACTGAACCAAAGGCAGTCCCATTACTGCTGAGTAGGGAATCGCTCCCCTTAGTTCAATAAGCGGAACCATGGAAATAAAAAACACTGTTATATATTTTTGTAACATCATCCATTCCTTTCATAATAAAAGTCTGCCTTTATACTATACACAAAGATGGACAGTCTATCAACTATTTTATAAAAAGATTATATTTACATACATGATTCCAAACCTTTCCTGAATAAAATATTAACATTTCTGAAATACTATTGTACTGACAAATCGAGTGTGATATAATCCTCAAAAGTTGATTATTATCATCCCACGCAATCGTTAAGAAGGGTGTCTTTTTATGAATATCAAACAGTTTTTAACCAAGTACAGGCATGCCTGGATTCTCAGCTACGCCTTCATTTACCTGCCATGGTTCGTGTACCTTGAAAAAACAGTGACAAGCAACTACCACATCATGCATATAGCCATTGATGACTATATCCCGTTTAATGAATATTTCATTATTCCCTACCTGATGTGGTTTGGTTATGTGGCAGTCTCTGTCGCCTATTTTTTCTTTCATGATGTAAAAGAATACTACAGGCTTTGCACCATGCTGTTTACAGGAATGACCATTAGTCTGGTGATCTGTACTGTCTTTCCAAACGGAACGGACTTTCGACCTGTCGTTGATGCCAATAAGAATATTTGTGCTGCAATTGTTAATCTTCTCTACTCTGCAGATACCTGTACCAACGTATTTCCAAGCATACACGTTTATAATTCCATTTGTGTCCACATTGCCGTATGCCGAAGTGAACGTCTTAAAAATTGCAGACAGTTAAAAACAGGGTCTCTTATTTTAATGATTTTAATCTGTCTGGCCACTGTGTTCTTAAAACAGCATTCTGCTTTTGACGGACTTGGTTCTTTAGCTATGGCATATATCATGTATCAGTTTGTTTATTCTGATTCCCTTGTTCCTAACAGAAAAAAGGTTTCCGAAAAAGCAATCAGTTAAAAAAAGACCTTCCCTGACGGGAAGGTCTTTTTTACATCCGATTCTAATTAAATCCAAAAAATTTCTGAGTCATCTTATAAATAGCAATGGGGAATTTCATTCCGCTCTTACCAGGCAGATTGACTCCCTGTCCTAAGAATCCGTAGCGAAGCCTTAAATAAAGCTTTAAATTCTGTTTTCTAAGACTCTGCCACAGTTCTTCCTTTTTCTCCATATTTTCCTCTGTTCCGGACTTAATAGCCAGAATGGAGGAAATGACCATCATAATCTCTAAATACCGCACCATATAACGCCGAAGCTTGCGCTGCTTAATCTTCATTACGTCATAATAGGAAAGCATCAGCTTTGTCACCCGGATCTGCTGATCAATCCGTCCGATCATAACCTGTTCATTGACAGACTGATCATCTCTGCCTATGAAATATCGGTAAAAGTTTACGTTTAAATAATACATGGTTTTCACATGAGGAAGAGGCTGATAAACAAAAATATTATCCACATAGAAGGTATGCTTTGGCAATTCCAGTCCGCATTGCTTTAAAAGTTCTGTCCTGTATATAACAGAATGCATCAGAATGTATTGTCCCAGAATAAAAACCTTTACATCATCCCAGTCAATCAGCTGGTTCTCCGGAAGTGCAGTCCGGTAATTCATTACTTTTTTGCGATTGGAGCCCTGTTTTTCATATACAAAATTACTTACCAGCATATCAAGTGTCTTTTCACCGTAAACGAAACGTCTGAGGGTATTAAGAATCTCCATATAAGCGGATTCATCCACCCAGTCATCACTGTCCACTACCTTAAAATAAATCCCGGACGCATTCCTTAATCCTGCATTAACTGCTTCTCCATGCCCGCCATTCTCCTGATGGATCGCCTTGCAGATTCCCGGATAATTCCGTTCATATTCATCTGCAATTTCGGCTGTACGGTCTTTTGTGGAACCGTCATCTACAATAAGGATCTCAACCTCATCTCCGCCTGGCAGCAGGGATTCGATGCAGTGCCTCATATAGGATTCTGAATTATAACATGGAATTGCTACAGATAAGAGTTTCACACAATATCCTCCTTTAGGTTGTTTTTCCAATAAATCCGGATAATACATATTACAGTTACAACGAATGATAACACTACTACAGCTGCAGTCACTCCTGTATGTTCTCTTTGAAACAGAAGCCCGGACAGTTCCGTGTTGGTTATAAAAAGCGAAAGTAAATTAGCCGAGATGTGAAGCATGACAGGTGCCGACAGGGCTTTTGTTCTCTCATAAAGCCATGCTGCGGTAAGACCAATGATAAATGCATAAACCCCCTGGGGAAGATTTCCATGATAAAGGGCAAACAGGCCGGCTGATACGACAGCCGATAAAACAAAAGAAAACTTGTCCCGGATAGAAGCAAAAATCATTCCTCGAAATATCAGTTCCTCCGCTACAGGTATGATAAGTCCGGAGGCCAGAAGCTGAAGCGCAAATGGCGGAGAATACAGTGCCTTGGCCGCTTCCTGGTACGTCTTGGATATTCTGGTCAGTCCCATAACTTCCACAGCTGAATTTCCCAGAATGCAAAGAGCTGCTCCAAGCAGCCAGATCGCAATCAGGCTGTCTGCAGGTTTCAAACTCTCTGTCATGGAAGATCCTCTGTTTTTTTGATCGTAAGAATAAAACCACAGCAGAACCGGAATATTCAGTAATGCAGATACTCCCGTAGCCAGAAGTGGTTCCAGAGGCACCGCCAAATACAGGAACGTGGTGGCTAACGTGTAGGTAAACAAAGGAAGAATCAGATGCAGAATCATTACTATCATAAGTACCTGTCCTTTCATTTTCTGTATCTTCTTAAACATTATACCACCTGATTTCAGGATATCCACTTAATTTTTTTAAAATTATTTCTAAAAACTAATGAAATCTTTTCTCATATCCCCTGATGCCCAAAAGCGGTTGCTTTTTTTATCTGCTGATAATATAATATCCTTATATTTTCTGATTAAAACTACATGAAACTGAGAGGAAATAATATGGCAAAAAAACGTATTGTGATAGCTTTGGGACACCATGCTTTGGGAACTAACCTTCCGGAACAAAAGACGGCAGTAGCCAGAACTGCCAAAGTAATTGCAGATTTTATTCAGTCTGGCTGGCAGGTGGCCGTTACTCACAGCAACGCTCCCCAGGTTGGAATGATCCACACTGCAATGAATGAATTCGGAAAACAGCATGACGGTTATACCTCAGCTCCCATGTCTGTCTGTTCTGCCATGAGCCAGGGATACATCGGCTATGACTTACAAAACGGAATCCGTGCAGAACTTATGACACGGGGCATATATAAGTCCGTAGCTACGATTTTAACCCAGATGATGGTAAATCCATATGACGAGGCTTTCTATACTCCCATGAAGCCCATCGGCCGTTTCATGACTGCAGAGGAAGCAAAAGAAGAAGAGGATAAGGGGAACTATGTAGAAGAAGTTCCTGGCAAGGGTTTTCGCAGAGTCGTTGCTTCTCCAAAGCCAGTTTCCATTGTTGAGATTGATATCATAAAAGCCGTTATGGATGCAGATCAGATTGTAATAGCCTGTGGTGGAGGCGGTATTCCCGTTATGGAACAGGGCTGCTACTTAAAAGGAGCCAGCGCTGTGATTGAGAAGGACAGGGCTGCCGGACTGCTGGCAAAGGAAATCGATGCGGACGTGCTGATGATTTTAACAAATGTGGATAACGTAACCTTAAACTTTGGAAAGCCGGATGCCAGACCCATCAGCCTTATGAGCAAAACGGATGCCGTTTCTTATATTGAGGACAATCAGTTCGAATCCTCTTCCATGCTTCCAAAGATTGAAGCATCCCTTGATTTCATTGATCATGGAAGGAATCGGAAAGCGATCATTACTTCCCTGGAAAAGGCGGAAGAAAGCCTTGTGGGAAAAGCAGGTACGATTATAACAGAAGCATAAGTATAAAAAGGATTTTTGTCCGGCGGGGAATGCCCGGGACAGAAATCCTTTTTTTCTATTATAATACCAGTTCCGTTTTGAAAACTGAGAAAAATGGTCTGAACGCTAATCCAACAGCATATATTTCCGAAACCCCGTCATATATTGAAACAAATGGACTCGACGGAGTATTACTATGAAATGGTTCAACCGATTAAGACTGGCGGAGAAAATCAGAACATTTTCCATTTCACCGGAAAATGGAAAGAAAGGCCTGAAGATATTTCTGTTCCTTCTATGTGCCTTTTTTGCCGGGCGTCTGGGGGCAATGCTGACTGAGCATCATCGCGCTGTGGAAACTGCTGCAGAAGGAAACTGGGGATTAAGCTTCCAACAGGAAGGGCAGCCTCCTGTTGCCAATGCCACCATGGATTATTTAAAGCAGTTTAATGCCTATTATGCACAAAAAACCCAGGATAAGGTCTTATATCTCACCTTTGACGCCGGATATGAAAACGGAAATACTGCTGCGATATTAGATGCACTGAAAAAGCATCATGCACCTGCAACCTTTTTCGTTGTGGGCAACTACATAGAAACTGCACCAGAACTGGTTAAGCGGATGATTGCAGAAGGTCATACAGTAGGTAACCACACCTATCATCATCCAGATATGTCAAAGATGAGTTCAAAGGAATCTTTTGAAAAAGAGCTGGGAGACTTGGAAACTTTATTTGAACAGACTACCGGTCAGAAGAT
Organism: Hungatella sp.; assembly: GCA_009712635.1. GTDB lineage: Bacteria > Bacillota > Clostridia > Lachnospirales > Lachnospiraceae > Lacrimispora. The sequence goes on from WASS01000020.1 coordinate 859,911, forward strand.
GAAAAAGTATTACCGTCCGCCGCAGGGCAAATACAGTGAATCCAATCTGCAGATGGCAAAGGATATGGGATATAAAACATTCTTCTGGAGCCTGGCTTATGTGGACTGGTATCAGGATAAGCAGCCTTCAAAGGATGAAGCCTTTAAAAAGCTGTTAGGGCGGATTCACCCCGGTGCCATCGTACTTTTGCACAGCACTTCCAGTACCAATGCACAGATTCTTGATGAACTGCTGACCAAATGGGAAGAGATGGGGTATCAGTTTAAGTCTTTAGATGAGCTGTGTTCACAGCAATAGAAAAACAGAGGTAAACGATACCCTTTCCCATGAGGGTATCGTTTACCTCCGTTCCTTTTTTAGATAGAATAATCTTTTGACGTCTCATCTTCGTTCATTATATGGGAGAGAATAATTTTTTCATAATAGCTGCTGTCATTACCGGTAACTCTTGGACGAGGCAGCTGGATTTTTATATCCTGCCTGACTTTATGTTCATCAATGATTATGACACGATCAGCCAGTTTCACTGCTTCCCCAACATCGTGGGTTACAATAATTGCAGTGAATCCAAGTTCTTTCCATAGTTTTTCAATAAGCTGCTGCATATCCAGCCTTGTGAGCGCATCTAATGCCCCTAGCGGTTCATCAAGAAGAAGTACCTTCGGCTGACCGGCAAGAGCTCTTGCCAGTGAAACACGCTGCCTCTGACCTCCACTTAATACATGGGGCCAGCAGTCACTCTTATCCATTAGTCCCACACTGCTTAAAGCCCTTTGGGTTAATTCCTGGTCATGCCCGTAACTTCCAAGGCGGACGTTTTCTGACACTTTTTTCCAGGGAAGAAGCCTTGGTTCCTGAAACACAAACCGAATATTGCTGTCCACTCCTGTTTTTGCCACACCATTGACTGTAATACTCCCGTTAGAAGGAACTTCCAGACCTTCAACGAGCCGTAAAAGCGTACTTTTTCCACATCCGCTTTTACCTACAACTGCGACAAATTCTCCTGGTTTTATCTCTAAATTAATGTCATTAAGGATCATTAAAGGTCCATAGTTTTTTGATAAATTCTCTATTTTAATTCCATATCCATTTTGTTTTTCTTCCATGTTTTATACTTCCCTCCAGCGAATGAGTTTCCGGTCCAGGAATCCTGCTGCTGCATCAGACAGTTTTCCCAGTATGGCATACAAAATAATGGAAAGGAGTATCTTATCCATCTGCATCAACTCCCGTGCAGACATTGCCATATAACCGATTCCTGCATCAGTAGCAATCTGCTCCGAGGCAATCAGTAAAAGCCACATGGTTCCAAGGGATAGCTTAAAGCCGACTAATATGGAAGGAAGAGCTCCTGGCAGGATAATTTCAGTCAATATCTTAACTTTTGAAAGACCGTAAACCCTGCCCATCTCCATCAGCCCTTTATCAATTGTTTTAATACCATGATAAGTATTGATGTAGATTGGAAAAAACACGCCGAAAGCAACCATATAAACTTTGACTCTTTCGCCTATTCCAAACCAGATAATCATTAATGATATGGCAGCAAGAACCGGAATTGTCCGAAGCATTTGAATGGTAGTGTTGAGCGTTAAGTCCAATCCACGATTTAATCCTGTCATAAATGCAAGCAAAAGTCCGATTAACCCGCCAAGTAAAAGTCCTTTTCCTGCACGTCCTGCACTGACCGTTATGTATTCTAAAAGCTGGCCGTTTCCAATCATATCCACCGTACGTATTAGAACTTTATCGGGTGATGGCATCAGTGTATTATTCATGCCAGGCAGAGTTGTCAGATACCACAAAATAATGATCAGCGCCGGTATCAGCCAAGGGACCAGCGGCTTAAGTAGGTTTCCTGTCTTTTTCCAGTCCATATGCACTCTCCGTTTTATTTTAAATCTGCCAGCGCCTTCTTATATTTCTCATAAAATGTTTTTTCGTAGAATGATGACACGTCAACCTTTTGATCCAGTACATTCAGCTCATAAAGGGAATCTGCAATATTTTGTTCTGAATGTACCACCTGATCGTCAATTCCCACAAAATGATATAAATAGCCTCTGTCATCATAGGTTCTCTTTAAAAGATCATAGGCCTCATCATACGTGTTTCCGGTTGGCTCCGCCTGAATTTTGGCCCACTCTTTCAGGTGATCCTCTGCCCATTCATAGCTCTTTTGCACTCTTGCAAAATAGTCTGCAATTGCCTCCACTTTTGCTTCATCTTTTAACACAACATCTGATATCTCAAAAGGAAAGTTACCGGACAGAATATTAATTGCTGAAGCGATTGTAACTGCACCATTGGTTTTAGAAGCGTTAATGGAGTTTCCATAGCTGGCAAATGCATCTATCTGGCCTCCTGTTAAAGCGGTGACACCATCAGCCGTTGTTATTTCAACTGGTTCAATATCCTTCCAGGAAAGCCCTTCTTTTTTTAACATTTCATTCAGGAAATAATGAGCTGTTGTGTTTTTAATATAGCCCACCTTCTTTCCTTTCAAATCAGCAATTGACTTTATTCCCGATTTTTCCAGAGCAACCACTTCCTGATTCTGCGGACTGCTGCTGCTAATCAATACGATTTTAAAATTACCGCCGTTCTGTGCCATGGATGCAGAAATGGGGGGAATTTCACTGCTGCCTGTAAAATCAATCTGATCAGCTGCCAATGCCTCCATGCAGAGATTCCCTCCCTGAAAAACAAAATATTCTACGTCATATCCTTTAAAATCATCCAGTCCTGCTGCCTTTAATAATGCTTCGTAGTTTTTCCACCCGGTAATTCCATAGCGAAGGTGAATCTTTTCCGAGGATGCCGGTACGGATTCAGCTGAAGCAGCTTTGCAGCCAGTTAAACCTACTGCCAGCAAAGCCGTCATAACTCCCAATAGTCCATTTCTAAGTCCCTGTTTCATAATCGTTCTTCCTCCTGCCTGTTTGACTCTCCGCTATTGATTTCAGTACTTCAATTACTTTTTCGTTCTCTTCATACGTCCCAACGGAGACGCGGATCCAGCCGTCAAGCCCAAACTCACCGGCATTTCTCACAATAATTCCATTTTGCAAAAACGTATTATCTACTGGCTCTTTTCCTGTCTGAATGAGTAAAAAATTTCCGTTTGACCGAATATAGGGAAATCCCATTTTCTCTAACTCTGTATAATACAGATTGAGACCTTTTCTGTTATTTTCCAGTACAGAATTTTTAAACGCCTCATCATCAAGGCTTACCTCTGCCGCCTTCTGCGCGGAAAAATTCACATTGATGGGACTTCTTACCCTGTTGATCCGTTCAATTAATTCCTTGTCTCCAATTCCGTATCCGATACGAAAGGATGCCAGGCCATACAGTTTTGAAAACGTGCGGAGCAGGATTATATTTTTATGCTCCTTAATTAGATCAACGGTATTAAAATAAGGTTCTTCGGTAAAATCGATATAAGCCTCATCAAGTACAATCAGTACATGCTTTGGAACCCTGTCAATAAAATCGTTCAGCTGATCTTCCCCTAAAATGGTTCCCGTTGGATTATTGGGATTACATATCCAGATGATCTTGGTTCTTTCACTGATGTTTTCTAAAATCCGGTCTGTGTCAATGGTAAAATCCTTTAAAGGTACCATAACAGGCGTTCCATTCATCTGCAGCGTAACATTACGATACCAGCCAAAGGATGGATCTGGTATTACAGACTCCTCCCCTTCTCCCAGAAACGCATGTGCTGCCAGTGAAATCAGTTCAAAAGAGCCGTTTCCAAAAATCAGATTCTCAGATGACACATGATGAAGAGCGCTTAACCGTTCTCTTAATATGGTGCAGTTGGGGTCCGGATAAAAAGCATACTGGCTGTTCAGCTCATTTAATACTGCTCCCACTCTGGCAGAACAGCCCATACGGTTTTCATTACCGGCAAGTTTTATAACCTGACTAAGGTCATACTCCCTTTTTATTGATTCCAGTGACTTAGCAGCCTGATATGGAGCTATTTTATCCACTCCGGACCGTTCCCTAACCATTGGCATATGCCCCCTCCCTTCCATACTTTACATATCCGTCAGCCTGATAGGCTGCATCTATCAGTGCCCGTTCATCCTCATAATCTGCCAGTATACGAATGTCTCCAAATAACTCATATATTCTGTCCGATATGATCTGCAGCTTCTCTTCGGTCTGTTCGTATATGCCGATTTCTTCCAGGGTGAATGCAACCTTTAATTCCTGGAATCTTGATACAATTTCAGCAATTTCAGCCTCACTCTTTCGTTCCAGTATGGCCTGCATGATAAGCCCAAACGCCACCAATTCCCCATGCAGCGTATCTCTGGTCTCTTTAATGATACGGGATGAGTGGTAAAATGGATGGGCAAATCCTGAAAATGCTTTTTCTCCCACATAGCTTCCTACATTTCCTGCAAGAAAGATGATTGCATCTACAGTCTTAACGGTGTAATCATCAATGATATTTTCCTCTGCATTTTTTATTACTACTGTTCCGTATTCTTTCAAAAACTCAAATGCCAGCCGCGCAGTATTAATGGAATTTATGTTGGAAAAGTCAAGGATTTTGCTGTCATAAGAAACTGTTGTCTCATACCATTTTGCAAGGGTATCAACAATGCCAGCCCTTAAATACCGGCTGGGGGCACGGGCTAAAATATTTGTATCTGCAATTACTGCTTTGGGGGAATGATTATTACGCCAGAACTGATCAAAATTACCTTCGTCTGTATAAAGAACAGATAACGCTGCCCAGGCTGCACAGGTGGCAGCAATTGTGGGGACTGATATAACTGGTATATTGGCCAGGTCTCCGGCAGCTTTTGTTACATCCATGACTTTACCGCCGCCTATGGCTATGAATACTGATATATCGTTTTCTTTTGCCAGTTCTGCCAGCTCACCTGCTTTTTCCAGAGTGGGATATCCTTCAAACAAATACTCTGTCAGGTCAATGGTTTGTGACTCCAGGCTTTCCGTCACAGCTTCCTTCGTAACCTCTCTGGCAGTTTTCGACCAGATAATAAGTGCCTGCTTTCCATATTCTGAGACATAAGAGCCAAGGAATTCTATGGCGCCGGGTTCACTTATATAAATATCAGGGGTTTTAATCTGCAGCATTTATATCTCCTTTCTTTCGGCAGGTACTTTTCCCGCCACTATATGGAATAAGTGGGTTCCAGTGAAATGATTCTGGATAAAAACTGTTTTGTCCTCTCTTCTTTTGGGTTTGTAAAGATTTCCTCTGGAGGCCCTTCTTCTACTACAACACCGCCATCCATAAAGATCACCTTGTCAGCCACCTCCTGAGCAAACGACATTTCATGAGTCACCACGATCATGGTTATTCCCTTTTCAGCCACTTTCTTAATAATCTCAAGTGTCTCCCCCACAAGCTCCGGGTCAAGGGCGGATGTGGGCTCGTCAAAGAGAATTACTTCCGGATCAAGGACAAATGCCCTGGCGATTCCAACACGCTGCTGCTGGCCTCCGGAAAGCTGGGAAGGATAATAATCATATTTATCTGACAGCCCTACCCAGTTTAACGCTTCCTTTGCCCGCTTCTGTGCAATCTCCTTTGGTATACGTCTGGCAGTTACCAGCCCTTCCATTACATTTTCAATTGCGGTTTTATTTGCAAATAAATTGTAGTTTTGAAAAACAAAGGAAGTTTTTCTTCTTATGGCAAGAATCTCTTTTTTTGAGGCTTTTTTAAAATCAACCTGGATATCTCCCACAGTAAGTTCCCCGCTGTCAGCGTTCTCAAGAAAATTAATACAGCGCAGCAGTGTGGTTTTCCCGGAACCACTTGGTCCCAGGATTACTACCACCTCACCATCTTTTACCTCAACAGAAACATCCTTTAGAACTTCCAGTTTGCCAAATACTTTTTTTACATGCTTCACTTCAATCATAAAGATTCCTCCTGAATCTTCCGGTATGCTTTCTCAATATTTTTGCTAAATATTCAATCATAACTGTAAATATCCAGTATATCAGCGCAGCAGCCACATATCCCTCAAAAAACGAATAGGTTCTTGAGCTTGGAATGGTAGCTCCTGCAACGATTTCAATAATCCCGATTGCCATGACTACGGAAGATGCCTTAATTAACCCAACCACATGATTGGTAAGCATTGGAATTGCAACGGGTATCATCTGGGGAAGGACAATCCGGTAAATCGTCTGTATCTTTGTCAGACCTACCGAATATCCAGCTTCATCCTGCCCTTTGTCGATGGATAGCAGAGCCCCTCTTATGGCTTCTGATACGGAACATATTGCCGTCAGACTGAGGGCGAATATTCCGATCCAGATCTGATCTACATCTGCAATTGTTCCTTTTAAATGCAGGAATGCTGCCAAATCATTATATTTCATCATAAAAATCAAATTGTATATCATTAGTGCTACGATAATTGGAACTCCCTGATATACCGTAATCACGATAGCAAGAATTTTACAAAGCACCGGCACTTTATAAACTCGTATCAGGGCTGCCACCGTTCCAAGTACCAGACCCACGCTAAGGGGAATAAACACCAGGCGCAGAGTATTGGGAAAATATTTCATTCCGTAAATAAAACTTTCCAAAAAGTTATTTATGTTGAAATCCATGGAATCCCCTCTTTTCCGCCTGTTTTTCTTCCATTTGTGTAATCCAGCCTTTTGTTTAAATACCAGAACAAAAGCCGGACCGCCAGACTGATTATGATATAAATGATTACATCAAACACATACGCTTCCAAAACATGCTTCGTGGCTGATCCGATTGTTTTAGCCCTTCCCATAATATCTGTGACACCGATTAAAAAAACCAGTGAAGATCCCTGAAACAATCCCACCAGATCTGAACCAAAGGGCGGCAGGGCGACCCGTATCATCTGAGGCAGTATAATTCTTATAAATGTCTGATAATGAGTCAGACCTACACTGAGACCAGCTTCAGTCTGACCATAGGGGATTGACGTTACCGCACTGTAAAAAATTACAGAAAGAAATGCTCCCTGGTTTAAAATAAACGTCACATAAGCAAACACAACTGCACTCCAGTCCCGGTTGATACTGGTACCCAAAAGGGGATCAATGATAGCGGGCAGACCGTAGTAAATAAGCATCAGCTGAACCAGCATGGGGGTGCCCCGCATAAAAGAAATATAGACCTTACTGATCTGATAAAGCACCCGTACTTTCTTAATCTGGATCAGCACAATGAATACCGCCAAAAGGACTCCGAAGAAGGTCGCATAAAATACAATGGAAAAGGTCACAGTCAGATATGGAAGTATTTTAGGAATATTTTCAAAAAAGCGGCTCCATTCAAACAGTTTCCCCATATCTCTTACTCACTTTCTGTATAATCACCGCCGATTACATCTATGGATAACTGTTTTAGTTTTCCGTCTTTCTTTAACTGCTTTAATGCCCCGTCAACTGCTCCCTGCAATTCGGTGTCTTTTTTGGAAAAAACAAAATATGTAGAAGAAGTCTGAACGGGATCACCTGTTACTTTAAGAGCTGTTTTTCCATAATTTTTATTTAACTTATCTGCATCCCTCTTTGTCATAACTGTAGCATCCCATACTCCGTTTAACAGTCCGGTTATGGTCTCTTCATCTGTGGAGTTATTGACATATTCAATCTTTATGGGATTATCCTTATGATCCTTATTATAAGTCTCCAGTATGTAGGAAGTGTTGGAGCCGGCAGAGCTCTTTACCTTTTTCCCCTGTAAATCATCAAGTGACTTGATATCCGGATGATTCTCAGCCACAGTGATGTATGTGACATAGGTGGTGTAAGGCTCCTTTCCAAAGAGATACTTCTCATCCCGCTCCTTATTCCACTCATATTGATGGGCTGCAAGATCGATTTTTCCTGCATCAAGAGATATCAGCACATTGGCGAAATCTGATGTTTTATATTCAAATTCATACTGGGGAAGCAGATCATCCACTGCTTTTAATACTTCATATTCATAGCCTGCAAGATTTCCTTTGTCATCAAGATAGCAATAAGGCTCGTAGGAATTACCTGTTCCCACCACGATCTTTTTTACTTTGCTCTCAGATGCCGCTTCCTTTTTTCCGCACCCGGCAAGTGCTGCCACACTTAATATGGTAAGCATCGATACTGCCACAACATATTTCTTTCTTTTCATAATTGTCCTCATCCTTTCTTACTGCTCATTGTTTTGCGATGCCTTTTAAGGTCTGATGATGATCGGATCTGTAAAAATAAAGGGTTATTTTATCCAGAACCTCTTCTAAGTTTCCTGATATTTCAAATGTACTGATCGTCTTTTTTTCAAATTGCTTCTGTATGGGAAACCCTATTTTTTTACACACAATACATCTGCAGTCTGAAAGGAGATCCACTTTCAGACTGACAGCTCCTGATCCATGACAGCCGCCTCCCCCGCCGCTGCAGCTCTGGCTGCCACAACCAGAAACATCTTCCAGTCCCTCCGGTACGCTTCTTTCTTCCAACAGCGTCCATACTCCATCTTCATTTACTTCATAGATCAGAAATCGCTGCGCCGCTCCAAAATTTAAATTGATCTGTTCACCATCTTCTGAGGCTGCTGCAATTTTATAGGACATATCATTTCCTCCCCTTCTTAAACTAGTTGAATCTTGTTTTTGCAACGGAATAGATATCCTCAATGAGTTTAAGACCGCCTTCATATCCTGCGTAATAGCTGTTCATGATCAAGCGTTCATTTACCGGCCATGATACATTTAAAAAATGAGCATTGGTCTGCTTTGCGACTTCCTTTTCCCAATGCCCCCCTAAAATCAGGGGGTATCCATGATAGTCATGGGCTTTAATTTCATTGTGAATGTTAAATCCATCGGTATCAAAGCTGACTTCTGCCTCTATGATGTAATTTAAATCTTTGAAATAGGAGCGGACCTTTTCCTGATACTCCCTGGGTGTATCATCTACAACAAACTGCTTAGCCGGGAAAAGCCCCAGGTCATTAACCAGAAATTTTGTTATTCCCAGCGCATACTGGGCATCTGCTACTACGGTAAACTGTTTTGACATGACTCTGGTTTCCAGGAACAGATCTGCATAGCGTTCAATGTAGTAATAGTAAGACGACTCTTCCTCTGATATAACTGCTTCCACTTTTTCTTCCGGCACTCCCGCATATGTTCCGATTTCACGTAAGAATTTACTGGTTTCAAATGCACCAATTGGAAGGGTTGGATAATGCAGATATGGAATTCCAAGCTTTTGCTCCATCTTCTTCATATTGGTAAGCCCCACCCATGGAGAGATCAGTAAGTTAAACTCAGCCGCAGGAATCTTTTTGATATTCTCAATTCCCCGATTGTATCCGAATATAATGTTGGGGGTTAATCCCAGCTTTTTCACCAGACGTTCCAGTTCCTTATAATTTCCATGCCAGAACTCATCCTGATAAGGAACGTCTGCCCAGATATTAACAAGGCCCTTAATCCTGATCTTAGATGGTTCTAAATACTGTTCCGTCAGCGCATCAATGACCTGTTCATGACCCTTGTAGTTATTGCCCTTAAATCCGGCAGTTAAGGCATATATCACAGGCTTTTCTTCCTCCTTGAATCCAGATACCACTTCCTCTGTGTTATCTCCCACAATCTCCGGAATGCAGCCGGTTAATACCACATATAAGTCTGCATCAATCACTTCAAGGGAGTGGCGGATGGTCGATTCCAGCTTCTTTACTCCGCCAAAGACCACATCCCGCTCATTAATGCTGGTACAGGGGTAAATATTAGGAGAGAAATATCCGGAGCTTCCGGTGGAACCTGATAGCTTTTGGGCACAGCCGGGTCCTGAATGAAGAACAGGAATTGCTCTTTCTATTGCCTGAACTGTCTGCATTGCACTCATTGCACATTTATATCTTTGTTTATCCAGAATTTTTGCCATCAGCTGATCGCCTCCTCTAAAAATTTTCCTACTTCCTGCTGATACCACCAGTCGGTATAGGGCAGCTTCACCCTCTTTGCCAGATTCTGTTCAAAGCTTCGGTTGCGAATGGTATCTAAAATTGCATGAGCAAATTCCAGAGTATGTTTATAACCGAAAATCATATACTCATCTGCAACATAAACAGCCGGTGTTCCCTGCTTGATTGCCCATACTGTGGAACCCGGATGTCTGGAAAGGTATAGATCCGGCCGGAATTTATTTAAAATATTCATAACTTCAAAATTCTGCTGATCTGCCACGCTGGCTTCGAAATTAATATCATTTTCCAGAAGATAGCTCATGGCAGGCGGGATCTCCCCATTTTCATACCGTTTGTCATAATGCCACGCCAATGCCCATACCACTTCTATTCCCAGTTCGTTCAGCACTCTGGTCACTTCAAAGGTATAACCGGGTCCCATTCCAAGAACTGCCTTTAAGCCTTTTAATTCTTTTTTCACCGCCTCAATCTGAGGGATGTAAATGTTTCTCTGCTCCTCAATATAGCGTTCTACCTGGGGCTGTTTTCCCGCAACTCTTCCGATTTCACGAAGCCAGGTTTCAAATCCGGTGATTCCAAGGGGGTTAATCGTCCTGATATAGGGAACTCCATAAACTTCCTCCAGACCATTTCCAAGGTAATTTCCCAGCGTCCCGCAGATACAGGTGGTTGCAACCGCCTCTGATAGATGCTTCAGCTCTTCTACCGTAGCATTTGCATAGAGGAAAACCGGTTCCAGATCAAAATTCTGAAACATTTCTATGATTTCGTTTCTGGCACTTTCATAGAAATTTTTAAAATTAATGGTGTTTTGCTTTTTTCTGGGAGGCTCAACAATTCCGCTTAGAACAGCGTGATCGGAAATATCAAAGCCGGTAGCCCATATCCGGGATTTAAAGCCTTCACAGTGGACTGCAATAACCGGCACAGGAATTGCTTCTTTCACTTCATCCACCACGCTGTCAATATCTTCTCCTATGATTCCTGTTGCGCAGGAGCTGCTGACAAAAATTGCTTTTGGATGATACCGTCTGTTTACTTCTAGAATAATTTCCGCCAATGCATCTGTGGATCCAAAGATGGTATCATTCTCATCCATATCCGTTCCGATGTACACAGAGCTGTTAACTACGCCTCGTTTTGCTGCGACCTGATTGGTAACAATATATTGGGAACTGGCTGTTGCCGAACAGCCTGCCGGGCCATGATGAATGATCGCCACATCCCGGATTCCTCCAAGCTGGCCTAGTGCACAGCCGGATAAACAGGTGCTGGACTGGGAAAAGCAGCGGCTGCATCCAGTCAGGGTCCCGCATTTGCTTTGACTTGCAAGGTCTTCTAAATCTCCCACATACCCGGTTATGGAACCCAACCGGTTCTCTCTGGTTCCAAGATTGGAACCTGATAACTGAAATGCCATTTTTAAACCTCCATTTAGCCTTATACTTTATTCAAACAGTTTGGTTGACAGGTAGCGAAGACCGGTATCAGCCAGAATGACCACAATATTTTTTCCTCTGTTTTCTTCCCTTTTCCCAATCTGAACCGCCGCATAAATAGCTGCTCCAGAAGAGGTTCCAACTAAAATCCCATCGGTTTTTGCCACGTCTCTGGCGGTTTCATATGCCTGGTACGTTTCCACCTCCACCTTTTCATCGTAGATGGAACGATCCATATTCTTTGGAATCCGTTCCTCCGGTACTCCTTCAAACGGGTGAACACCGGTTATGTCGGGAGGAAATGGATCCGACTCATTGGGAAGAGACCCTGGTCCCGGCTGGATTGCAATAATCTTAAGATCCGGATTCTTTTTCTTTAGATACTTACCTGCTCCTGACACGGTTCCCCCTGTGCCCACGCAGGCTACCAGTATATCCACAGTTCCATCGGTATCTTCCCATATTTCAGGACCTGTGGTTTGTTCATGAACGGACGGATTGGCTGGATTCTCAATCTGATTTACGAAGAAGATATTGCTTTCTTTGGACAAAACTTTTTCCTCAAGAGCTTTAATCGCCGCTACAAAATCGCCGCCTGTTTCATCAAGAACCGCTTTCACTTCTTTTACTTCTGAAAGCTTAATGGTTTCTCCTCCAAAAGCTCTGATATTCTTAAACCGCTCCTCACTTACCTGATCCTGCATGTATACCCGGAATCCATAGCCTTTGCTGGCCGCTATGGCTGCCAGACCAATCCCTGTATTACCGCTGGTTGTTTCCACAATGGTATCACCGGGTTTTAATAATCCTTTTTCCTCTGCATCCTCGATCATTGCCCTGGCAATTCTGTCCTTCACATTCTGATTGGGATTAAAATACTCCAGTTTTGCAATAATTTTTGCATTTAGTCCCAGCTTTTTTTCATAATTGACCAGTTCCAGAAGGGGTGTTTTTCCAATGAGTTCCGTAATTGATTGATGTATGGCAGCCATATAGATTCTCCTTTCAGGGCTCGTAAACGTTTTTAGATTTTATAATCATCCTTGATATTCATCAGTCCGAATTCCAGCAGAATCTCTTCTAACCGCTCCTGCTCCATGGGAGTTGGGATGGTGAAATCCTGATTATCGATAATTGCCTGGGCAAGACTGCGGTATTCATTGGCCTGATTGGAATCCGGTCGGTATTCAATCACTGTTTTTCGGTTAATTTCCGCATGCTGCACAATGTTATCTCTTGGAACAAAATACAAAAGCTTTGTTCCAAGCTCCTTTGAAAATGCCCGGAGCAGATCCAGCTCTCTGTCAACATTTCTGCTGTTGCAGATAATGCCTCCAATGCGGACACCTCCTGTTTTTGCGTACCGCTTAATGCCTTTTGCAATGTTATTTGCTGCATACAGTGCCATCATCTCTCCACTGGCGACGATATAGATTTCCTTTGCTTTTCCTTCTCTTATGGGCATGGCAAAACCGCCGCAGACAACGTCTCCCAACACATCGTAAAATACGTAATCCAGATCCTCAGTATAGGCGCCTAAATTCTCCAAGAGCCCAATGGAGGTTATTATTCCTCTTCCTGCACATCCAACGCCAGGTTCCGGTCCTCCGGATTCCACGCATCTGGTTCCCCCGTACCCCTCTTTTAAAATTCGGGAAAGAACCACTCCGTCTCCTTCCTCTCTTAAGGTATCAAGCACGGTCTTTTGCGCCAGCCCCCCAAGAAGCAGTCTGGTAGAATCTGCTTTTGGATCACACCCAACAACCATAACCTTTTTCCCAAGTTCCACCAATCCTGCTGTTAAATTCTGTGTCGTCGTGGATTTTCCGATTCCCCCTTTCCCATAGATGGCAATCTGTCTGATCTGTCCCATTGCTCTGACCTCTCTTTCCTGTTCTCAATTATAAATTGTCGTATAAATCTTCTATCAATGTTAAACTTCCCCTGTAACCGGCATAGGCTCTGTTAAAAATCAAACGATCCTTTATAGGGAACGCTGCAACAATATTTTGAACTTCTTTTAAAGAACTGACCTCCTCTTCATTGCTGCTTCCGATAATCAGAGAAATATCCTCCTGCTTTAACAGTTCCTGATTGATCTCATACTGATCCGCACAGAATACAACTCTGGGCGGTTTGGCATATTCCAGTGTCATCAGTTCTGTAACAATTCTCTCCTTGTCTTCCTGTCTGTAAAGAGGCTCTGAAATAATGACAAGCACCGGCGTGAAACTGTAGTCATTGGCTAAGTAACGGGTAATACCCACTGCCGTAGATCCGTCGGCAACTACTGCAAATTTCTTCCAGCTCAATGTTCCAATGGCCTGAGCCAGATACCGGTAAACATAAACCTCCTCTTCTTCCAGAACCTGATTTACCAGCCGGTCATCGAGCTTTAATGCTTCTGCTACTTTCAAAACAAAACGTCTGGTATCGCTGGCTCCGATTGGAAGTCCGGGATAACGGATATAAGGAACATGAAATTTCTCTTCAAATCTTTCTGCAGGGCCTTTTAATATCCAGGGATGGATGATAATATTTAACGATGCTCTTGCACAGGACTTTATGGTTTCCATCCCCTGCTGTTCTGTAAAAAAAGTGTTGACTTTTAGTCCAAGCTTTTTTAAAATGCGGGAAATTTCTTCTAAGTTTCCACTCCAGAAAGGATCGTGGTATGGAATAATTCCAAACAGATTAACAAGATTTTCTTCCTTTTCTTCCGTCGGTTCAATCACCTGGTCAATCATGGTATTCCATATTACTTCATAACCTAAATTGCTGTCTCCTGCAAATCCCGGGGTTTCGATGGGAAAAACAGGGATACCCTTTTCTCTGAATTCAGTAGTCACGCTCACAATATCATCTCCTATAATACCCGCTGTACAGCCAGTCAGTACAAAGTAGGCGTCTGCATCGATAATTTCAACCGCCCCCTCAATGGTGGTTTTCAGTTTCTGAGTTCCTCCAAATACCACTTCACGCTCCAGCATATTGCTGGACGGAATGGAAACACTGCTTACAAAACTGGAACTTTTATTCCCGGACTGTCCCGGATCGGAAGCAGTTGTCTGCATACAGCAGCCCGGCCCAGCATGGTAAACGGGGCATACCCGGTTAAGGGCTCCCAAAACGGAATTAATACCAGCCAGCACACAGCCCCCTCTGGGATTTTCTATCACCTGAGACATCTCATTCACCTCCGATTATGTATTGAAATGGATCTTTTTCATACCAGCTCTCTTTATATGGAAGCTTTACATGCTGGGAAAGTTTTACGTTAAAGCCTGGATTTTCCAGCTGGTCTGCTATTTTATTACCCAAAAACAAAAGCCCGTCATAGCCCATGGTAGGACGTTTCATATCAAGAACATGGGTTGTTGGGATTCCAAGCTTTGCTGCCCACTCCGGTACACCGATAAAGACATCAGGTTTTAACCGCTTCACCAGATTCACCTGCTCGAAGGGCTGCATATTGGCAATATCAATCACATAGTCCGAATGTATGGTATTTAAATATTCAATATCTGCCTGCGCATCTTCATCGTAAGTCGGTGTCTCAAGCCCTACCAGCACCATACCAAAATCATCAATCAAGGCCGCCGCTGCAAATGACCGGCCCGTTCCGCCGCAGATAAATACCCGTTTGCCCTTCAGCCGGTCTTTTATGGATTCCACTAAGGGAAGAATTCTTTCATGTTCTCTCTGTATAATTTCTTCTGCTTCTTTTTCTTTTCCTACAATTCCGGCAATTCCCCGAAACCAGATATCCGTGTTTCTGACTCCAATGGGCATAACCGTGTGGGAATAGGGTATCTTATAATCCTCATAAAGAGTCTTCATAAATTCATCTGCAAAGACCTTACAGATGGAGGTAGATGCCTCTGCAGCGGGAATTTCCTTTATTTTTTCCAGTGAACTGTAAAATGGAATATAGTTTACTTGAAGCCCCAGAAGGGACAGCATACGTTCCATCTCCTTTTGATCGGAATAACTGATGGATACGGGAGCAAATAAATTAATCAATCCTTTTTTCTTCTCCAGTTTTTCCTTTTTTAAAATGTACTGGTTAATGGAAAGAAACGCTGCATCAAATCCGGAAGCACATATTTTGGATTTAAATCCTTCACAATGAATGGGAATGAGAAGAGCCTGTGTCTCCTCCTGCAATTTTTTTAAAATGGCATCAATATCATCTCCGATAATACCGGAAGCACAGGAAGCAAATACAAAAATCAGCTTGGGATGATAGCGTAGGGTTGCATCACCAACCGCTTTTTTAAGCTTATCTTCACCTCCGAAGATTACATTGTTCTGATCCAGATTTGATACTATGATCCGCGGATTTTTGATGTTTTTTACTCCCCGGTGCGCCTGCCCCACCCGGTACTGGTCCACTGCCAGAGAGGTACAGCCCACACACCCCTGTGGGGAATGGGCAATAAAAACTGAATCCTCCAGTGACATAAGTGCTGCCATGCTGTTAATCTGCTGACATTGAAGACCCTGGGCAAAGCTTCGGTCTGCCTTTTTTAAACAGCCGTTTTTAAAATCTTTCTCTGCCTGACTTCCTGTAGAACCCAGATCGTTATACCGGTTTGGACGGCTTTCCCGGATTCCTGAATAGTTTTCACTCATGCTCTTTCATCCTTTCTC
Source organism: Hungatella sp. (assembly GCA_009712635.1). GTDB lineage: Bacteria > Bacillota > Clostridia > Lachnospirales > Lachnospiraceae > Lacrimispora. The sequence goes on from WASS01000020.1 coordinate 875,977, forward strand.
TTCTTTCTTAAATAAATTCTGGACTTCTATATAAGAAAGAAGTCTTTGAACAGAATCCTCTATCAGTCCGGGCAATTCAAAGGCCCATGTTCCATTTTCTGCAAGAGCGGATCTGGCTCCTTCACCAATTCTGCTTACCAGAACATAATCACAATCTCCCAGCAAATCTGCCACTGTTCTTAGTTCCCTGTCATCATGCTCCTGCTGTTTGCAGACTGGAGCCGTCATTCTGGTCTCCTGGTACCAAAAGGTTCTGTCGGAACTGTCTGCTTTTATAATGTGAAATTCTTCTGTTCTTCCAAAATGCTGATTGATTACCTTTCCGTCTGACGATGCTGCTGCAATTTTGTAAATCATTGAAATCCAACCCTCTTTCACTATCAGCCATGAGAAAATGTATCACTTCCCACAATCCTTCTTTGATATATTAAATCTCCATAATCCTTTCCACCCAAAAGCCCTACCGCATCTGCACGGCAATGCTGGCAATGGCGGAAGACATCAATATGCTTTCCAGCCAGGGCTCTGGCCTCCTCAATCTGACTGCATACAGGAGCCTGCTCATTTCTTAAATCTGACTGGGGAATCAGCGGAATCAGATTATAAATCTGTGCCCCTCTTTCTTTTACAGCCTTGGCAATGTCTTCAATGTGCTCTCCGTTTATGCTTGGAACCAGCACGGTATTTACTTTGACTGTAATTCCCGCAGCTGCAATTTTTTCAATCCCCTTCAGCTGATTCTCAATTAAGATGGCAGCGGCCTCGACTCCAATGTATACTTTTCCATGGTAGACAATCAGGCGGTTAAGCTTTGCCTGGATTTCAGGATCTACGCCATTCACCGTAACAGTTAAAGAATCCACTCCTGCTTCTATTATTTCTTCTGCCCGTTCGGAAAGAAGAAGTCCATTGGTGCTCATACATTTAATCAGCCTTGGGTATTTTTCTCTGATCAGACGGAATGTTTCCAGTGCATAATCCGTAGCCAGTGTATCCCCTGGTCCTGCAATTCCGGCAACTGTAATTTCCGGACACAGCTTTAATGCTTTTTCAAGAACTTCCATGGCTTCCTGGGGTGTAAGTACCTGTGACGTTACTCCTGGTCTTTCCTCATGATCATTGATCTTTCTGTCACAGAATTTACAGGATATATTGCAGCCAGGGCTTACGGGAAGATGAATTCTTCCGGTATTGTTTCTGTTTCCTCCAAAGCATGGGTGAAAACTTTTTAGTTTCTGATATGTATCGGCCATCTTTACCTCACTTTCAAAAATTGATAACAAAAAAGACAACCTTCGTCTGATATGCATGATTTTGCTTATCAGAACCTCCGGTTGTCCAGTCAGTCCTTTAATCTGATTTTTTCATTTTTTTCAATCTGTACGATTTTCCCGTCTTGAATGGTTATGGTTATGGAACCATATTTTACATCTCTCGCCATCTCATTGATCAGATGCAGGTAATCTTTATCCGACTTTGATGAATCTGCATAGGGTATAGGAATCACCTTCTCTCATTTCATAATGGTTGACTGGTGTTAGCCCCGGGCGGTATGCAAATGTTGATGATCTGATTTTCTCATTAACATTTTTTTATAAAAAAAACAGGTACAATTGAAGTACCTGCCACCCCCTCAGTAACGGACTCAGGTATTTTAATGCATAGAAAAACAAACTGTATTCTTACACTCGAACTCAGCTTTACAACAACAACTCATCTGATATGTAAATTGAAAATTCTTTGTATTAATTACAGAATTTTTCATATGCTTATTACCTCTCCTTTGCATTCCCTATTAAAGTTATATGTTAATATGCTTTGAATTATAATCTTATCTGATTAAGTTGTCAATCTTTTTTTTATTTTTTATTTTCTCGCATCGCTTCACTGGTTCTCATTAATAAGCAGAATAAAGAAAAACCAGAGATGCAAAGACAGAATATTCTGCTTTACTCCTCTGGTTTATAATCCTAATAGTCAAATCACATGGCTTTTGCCATCAAAAGCGCCTCATCAATGCATCCTGCCAGGTTCTCTCTCCCCACGGACTCCAAAAAGCCCGCCCGTTCCATCATGGACATGGGCTGGTCATTAACATGGGATAAAATAAGGGTCACATGCTTTCTTTTTAAATTCTGATTTAATTTTTCCAGACTTTTTAATGCAGTCGCATCCATAGCCGGAACACTTCTCATTCTAAGAATCAGAACTCGTTTCCCCTCTTCTATTATCAGCTGGGAAATCTTTTCCGCTGCCCCAAAGAACATGGGACCGCTTACTTCAAAAACAGCAACATGCTTTGGCACAGGTTTTAAGTCTATGGATTCGCTGCTGTTTTCTTCATCCTCTAAGTACTTCCAGCTGCTTACTTCTGTCACATCAGCCATACGTTTCATGAACAGCAGAGAAGCAAATAAAATTCCGACTGCAATGGCTGTCACCAGATCAAAAGCAACGGTAAATACGAAAGTAACAAGAAGCACGGACCAGTCACTCTTGGGTGCTGTCTTCAAGATGGAAAGAAAGACCCTCCACTCACTCATGTTATAAGCTACCATAAAGAGTATAGCAGCGATAGCCGGCATGGGAATTAAAGCCGCATAAGGCATTAAAAATACTAGAACCAGAAGAAGCATCACTGCATGAACCATGCCTGCTACAGGTGTTCTTCCGCCGTTTTTTATGTTAGCAGCAGTTCTTGCTATGGCTCCAGTTGCTGGAATTCCGCCAAAAAGAGCGGAACAGATATTACCGGCTCCCTGGGCAACCAGCTCCATATTGGAATTATGTCTGCTTCCTACCATTCCGTCTGCAACTACGCAGGATAATAAAGATTCTACCGCTGCCAGAACCGCTATGGTCATTGCATCCGGCATTACCTTTTGTACCATGGCAAGAGAAAATACAGGAAGATGAAAGGTGGGAAGATCCGATGATATGGTGTACAAATCTCCGATGGTATTTACCGGAAGGTGAAACACTTTTACAAGACCCGCCGTTAGGATAACGGCAATCAGTGACGGCGGTATGGTCTTAAAAAATCTGGGCCATACAATCAAAACAATGAGCGCTGTAAATCCCACTGCAAGAGCCATGGGATTGAGGGTACCAATGCTGTGTACCACCTCACTGACTTTTCCAAGAGTTTCGATTGGGGCATGCCCAAAGGTAAGTCCCATAAAATCCTTGATCTGACCAATGAATATAGTAACAGCGATTCCTGTGGTAAATCCCGTGGTAATGGTATATGGAATAAAGCGGATCAGGCTTCCCATACGCAGAAATCCCATGATAAGCAGAAAGATTCCTGCCATAATGGTTGCCATAACCAGCCCGTCAAAACCGTTTTTCGCTGCAATCCCCGCTACGATCGATGCAAATGCAGCGGTGGGACCTGCAATCTGGACCTTGCTTCCTCCCAGAAAAGAGATCACAAAACCGGCGGTAATGGCGGTGTAAAGCCCCTGCTCCGGTGTAACACCGCTTGCTAATGCCAGGGCAATGGAAAGCGGAAGGGCAATAATCGCTACAATGATTCCGGAAACGAAGTCTTTAAAAAACTGTTCCTTCGTATAATGCTTCATTGATAAAAAAAACTGAGGTACCAAATCTTTCATTTCTTCATCCTCTGTCTATTATAAAATTTTTATAAACTTTTTATAATATAACGTTCCAGATAAAAGAAAGCAAGTTTATTTTTCATGTTCTTTAAATAGTACATACAAGTTCATCTTAAACTATGGGCTGCCAGCACCTCTAAACCCTTTTCATCAAGAAGCTCTACGGTCCCTCTTGTAATCTTCACCAGACTCTCGCCCTGAAACAGGCGAAGCAGACGGGTTACCACCTCTCTGGCAGTGCCTAAGTGGCGGGCGATCTGTTCATGGGTAATGGAAAGCTCCATCGTATCATTGAGCCTGCACTCTTCCAGTAAGAATGCAGCCAGTCTTCCATCCATCTTTTTGTTCATCACCTGATCCATCAGCCACATCACATCGGAGAATCTGGATGCCATCAGTTCATTGGTGAAGTTTGAGACTACGGCTGATTCTTCCATTAAATCTCGATAGATATCAGCTGGAATCTGGTACACTACCGTATCCTGTTCTGCTTCCACAGTTACATCAAACTGAATGTTCTTCACCATACAGGATCCTGAGAACAGACAGATATCCCGCTCAAACAGCCGGTATAAAGTCAGTTCCCGGCCTTCATCCGATATGGTAAACACTCTTAACTGACCTTCTGTTACAAGAAGAAAACCGCTGCACTCATCGGATTCCCCATGTACCAGCATTCCCTTTTGGAATCTTAATTTTTTGGATTTGGCTGACAGCTTTTCTCTCTGTTTCTCTGTAAGTTTGTTCCAAAAAGGAAGATAATCTCCCAGTGTCATAGTATCAAACCTCCCTGTAATGATAGGTGTGGAAATATAATCTCATCGTTATGATCAAACAATTGGAAAAATTCCTCATAGCTCATTGTACCTGATTTTAACTGTTCTGCCATAATAAGCAGATTTGCCGAATTCACTGCTGCTCCTTTGATACCGGAACGCATGGAGATATGATTTAATCTGTCCTTAAAACCTCCGGTAAATTCTCCGGACAGGAAGGCGAACCGAAATGTTTTCACACCCTCATCAAAGATGTTCCACCAGCAGTTAGGATTAAGCAGCTCACTTCGTTCCTTATTCTCTTCTATATATCGGTACATCTCATCGGCTTGCTTGATAGGAAGGGAATACCCCTTTCCATAAGCCTTATTGTCGATGATCAGACCGTTGTCTTCATAGTAAATGCAGACATCCGGCTTTCTGGTATCTCCAAGTCTTCCACCAAGAAAGGACAGCTCCGCTGTAAGAAGCTGGGCTGTCTGTATCTCGTAATCCCGGTCGGAGGTGCCGTCAAAGCCTAAATCCAGCAGAATTAAATACTTATGGTCCACATGTGACAAGCAGGATCGTAAATAATCCTTCAGTATGGATACCTGGGATTTTACTGGGAGGAAAGACTGGGTTTCCGGAAATAAAAGTCCCGTAATCTCATCTGTAATCCGATATGTATCTCTGGTCTTTTGGACCTGCAGCCCGATATTTTCCAGACTCTTGATATCATCAAGTATGGTATCTGCCTCTTCCTCTATCCCCTTCTGCTTTAAATACTCCTGAATCTGCATAGGAGTGAGGGGCGACTTTTCCAGACACAATATAATATGAGCCCGCCGGTTTCTTAAGTATTCCCGGTCTGCTGCTTTGGTCGCCAGCATATCCCACATTACCCGCTTTGGTACTTTTTTGTATCTGGATACTCCTGTTATATGATTGCATATGGTTCTTCCCTTTAGTGTGAGCTGATACGACTGGGGAATTACCTCTGTCTCTTCCTTGTGCCCGTACAGACCGGGTATCTCTTTTGGAACTTTCCTTACCCACCCTACAGAAATCAGCCAGCTGCAAATGGTTCTGACGTATTTGTCGCTGGTTCCTTCCGTGTCCTGAAGCAGCTTTGTCTTTTCTTCCTTCTCTTCTGCCGCTGCAAGTCCCTCTAAAATCATGGACTGGGGAATGGAAGTAAAACCGGCTTCTCCGATAAAACCAAGCCTGGCTCCTATCTCGAATTTGGTCATATGCCCTTCCTTCATCAGAAGGGACAGCACTCTGCATACCGGAGGATAGGAAAGAAGGGCTGTTTTTAATACTTCCTCTTCCTCTTCACTCCCTTCCTCTGCCTCAGCATACTGCCTGCCTAAAACGGATAAGGAGCATTCATCAGCCGCCCTGTCATAATCCAGAAAACCAATGCTGACCGCCCATCTTATAAATGAATCTGCCGGCCAGTCAGACTGATACTCCTTTCTCTGTCCGGGAAGTACCGCCTGTATGATGCCGGAACAGGGCGCATTGCTTCTGGTGTAACCTTTCGGTGTACCTTTTCCTTTTAAATGGGTATAGGGAATGCGGATTTCCTCATGATCCAGTTCCTTTATAAATTCCTCCCGTTTGTCCTCATCCTTTATAAGTCGTGGAATCTTGTCCGTTTTCAGCAGCCGGTTTATTCTGGAATCCGGTACAAATACGGATACCACATTTTTCAAATTGTCCAGGGTATAGGCCTCCTGTACCCAGCCAAATGTTCTCTCAGCCACGTTTTATTCCTCACTGTAGTTTTCTTACAGTATAGCATAGGCAGAACAGATAGGCAAAATATTTTGTCCCTATTCTTCTGCCTCTCCTTCGTAAGAATGCTGGGCTGCGATTGGTCTCACAGTTATACCGTTGATTTCCACATGCTCACTGATCCCGATTACGATACATGGGCGCCCCTCGATCATGCGGTTTTCCACCAGATAAGTTTTATCCGGAGCAACCTTGATACTCACATCTGTGGTCTTGATTTCAAAGCTCCTTGCATTGACTATATTGGAAGCAAGAAATCCCGGACTTTTCTCCTGTTCTTCCTGAGTGAACCGCTGTTCTAATTCCTCAAGCTTCTCCTGGGTTGCGCCATTGTTCTCCAGAAGCTTCTTCATCTGGTATTTATCAATGGTAAAGGGCGCCGGTTCATCTTTTGTCTCTTCCAGCATCTCGTTGATGGTATCATGAATGTTCTTTACTGTCTCAAAATCACAGTTTTCTCCCAGAGTCTCCTCAATTATGGTCTGGAAGGTCTCCTTCTGGCTCTTTGCTGTCATTGGAATCACGCAGCCTAAAAGTTCGTCAATCAGGCGCTCCGGCAGCAGTTCCGGATTCTTGGAATAATAGACAAGTCCATGAATATCCGTATTACGGTCTGTAAATGCAGGAAATAAAAATCCGGTCTCCGGTGCTTCCACGATCCAGTCTCTGTTTCTGTTCTCGATTACATTGGCCTGGGAGTTGTAACATAGGCCTGCCTTTGACAGCTTCACCGGACAGATGGTGCACTGGATAAATTCATAAACAAAATCAGAGGCATCGTACATCTCCAGTCCATCGGAAGATCTTGCCGGTATATCATAGGCACAGTGAATCAGGATGATGTAATAGTTCTCGCCGTAATCATAGCTTGCAATCACCTTATCGTAAAACTCTTCAATCAGGCCGTCATCCTTTAACTGGCTGTCCCTTAGTTTTAACAGAAAATTCTGTGTTCCTCCCTCTTCTTCTGTATGGAGAGGAAATTCCATATTCACCAGATTTTTTCCCAATGTACCAGAAAGGGCGCTTTTAAAAATAGTAAAATATTTAAATGCCTCCTCCTCTGGAAGAGAAAGAAAGGCCTCCTTTAATTCTGTCCGTTTATTCTTTTCTGCGTCTACATAGCAGCCGCAGATCCGGCTGATGGCGCAGTTCGCCGGTGTAAAAAGCTTTTTTAATTCGCTTGCTTCTTTCTTGTTCATGAAAGGTACTCTCCTGTCTTAACGCTGTCTGTTTCCTTGGATACGACCAAAAAGCCCACGGACCAAAGGTCTGTGAGCTTTTTAATTCTATTTATTTCTCTGCTTTCCACAATCCGTGCAGATTGCAGTACTCATAGGCTGCAACAACCTCGTCGCCTTCACACATCATGAATTTGGCAACTGGTTTGTCACCAGGATTTAAAATCTTTCTCTGGTTGCCCATCTTTGTCTCCAATACAATCCAGCCAATGAAATGTTCAGGCAGCATGGGATGCTCTACAGAACCGACCGTAACCGTAATGCTCTGACCATCAATTTCGATAACCGGTACATGTTTCTCAGTGGCTGCATCTGTGGTATTGGCTTTCATCTCCTGCATGTTGTCTCCGCAACAGGTAATTGTGCCGCCTTTTTCTTCTACAACCGCTACAATATTTCCGCAATGATTACACTTTAAAAACTTCATGTGAATACCCTCCTTTTTCTTCTGACTGCTGTGATTTTGCATGGTAATTATACCATAAATCCCACAATCTTACAACACAATCCTCCTCTATCCGATTGACCAGTTCTGACTCTGATTCTGTAAGTCCGTCATATGACGGTAGATTCCATTCTTCCTGTATAGAACCTCAGGACTTCCCTCTTCTGCCACTTTGCCGTCTTTTAATACCACTATTTTATCTGCCTGGGCAACCGTTCTCATCCGGTGGGCGATAATCAGAACGGTCTTATTCCGAATCAGGTTTGATATGGCGCTCTGTATGAGAGATTCGTTCTCTACATCGAGGGAGGCCGTAGCTTCATCAAGTATAATAACTGGTGCATCTTTTAATAACGCTCGTGCTATGGACAGACGCTGCCTTTCTCCACCAGAAAGTGCTGACCCGTTTTCACCAATTCTGGTCTGAAACCCTTCCGGCATCCGGTGGATAAAATCCATGCATTGAGCTGCTTTCGCTGCTTCCATGACTTCTTTATCCGACGCATCCTTTCTGCCGACACGGATATTTTCCATAATCGTATTGTTAAAAAGCATCACATCCTGAAATACCACAGAGATATGCTTTAAAAGATATTCCGGATCAATCCCATTTACATCCATTCCCCCAATGGTAACGCTTCCTTTATCCACGTCCCAGAAACGTGCTGCCAGTCTTGCAGCCGTGCTTTTGCCGCCGCCGGAAGGACCAACCAGCGCAGTAACCTGCCCCTGTCTGGCGCAAAAGGAAATGTCCTCCAAAACAGTTTCATTCTGGTGATAGGAAAATCCCACATGATCATACACGATATCATATCCACTCAGTTTCCTGATTTCTTCCCCCTCCTGTACCGGCTCCTCCTCAATGGCTCTCATTCGTTCTACCTGCAGCAGGGTGGAATAGACCGCCGATAAATTATTCAGGCAGCCGGTGAGGGGGCCGTAGATCCGGGTAGCTGCAACCATGAACATAAGAAATACCATGAGATCCAGCTTTCTTTCTGTCATGAGAAATGCACCTGTAAGAACGGTGGTTGCCATACCAAGGCGTAATACCATCTGGGAGGCCGTCACAAAGCTGCCGTTTAATACTTCCATCCGGACAGTCCCTTTCTCCACCGCAATGATTTTTGAATCCAGATCCTTTAAATAAGTTTCCCGCTGGTTATTGGCTTTTATATCCTGAATATTTTCAATACACTCCTGAATTCCATCGGAAGCTGCCAGTTTCTTGGTCTTTTCCTTCCGCTCCATTCGGTCAATCAGAGGTCTGGTCCCCGCTGAAAGCATAAATGCCGCAGGAATCACCCATAAAAGTGCCAGTGCCATTTTCACATCCAGAAAAAACATTCCCAGTCCCACTAAAGCGGTGGAAAGGAGGGCACCTAAGAGTTCCGGTATAAAGTGTGAAAATGCGGTCTCCATCCATGCGCAATCCCCCATTATGGTCGTGGTTAAATCTGCCAGATCTCTTTTTCCGAAGAAAGATAGCGGTATCTTCCTTAATTTTTCCGCCAGTCGAATGCGCAAATTGGCGCTCTCCTGATATGAAGCAAGAAAGGTTTTATTATACTGGTTGTATTGAAGTATAAAAATAAGAATCAGAAAGAGCAGGCTAAGCCCGATAAAGCCAAAAAGCCCTATTTCTACTCCCTTTCCTCCTGTTACAGGCATCAGCAGTTTCTCAAGAAATAGAATTAAAAGTCCCATTGGAAAGATAAGTCCCAGATTTGCTGCTGTGCAGGCAAATACTGCCTTAGTCAGATCTTTCCCTCCCTGTTCACTGAGAGCAAACCGTCTCTGTAAATACTTACTCATGTTTTTCACCTACTTTCCATGAAACTGAGGTCTGATAATCCTTCCACATAGACGCGTACAGCCCTTGTTTTTGAATCAGTTCCTCATGACTTCCTTCCTCTTCGATCCGTCCCTGGTTCATTACTAAAATCTTGTCTGCTCCGCGGACAGTGGAAAGACGGTGGGCAATCATTAAAACTGTTTTCCCTTTCACCAGGGTTTCAAATGCCTTCTGGATCTGATATTCATTGTCAGGATCAGCAAATGCCGTGGCTTCATCAAGAAGAACAATGGGGGCATTCTTTAACACAGCTCTTGCTATGGCAATTCTCTGGCATTCTCCGCCTGATAAGTAAACGCCTCTGGTACCCACCACAGTCTCATATCCATCCGGAAATTTATCAATAATGTCCTGACAGCAGGCTGCTTTCACCGCCTGTTCTACTTCCTCTCTTGTAGCCTCCGGCCTTGCAGCCCGAATATTATTAAGTATTGTATCTTTAAAAAGATGGCTGTCCTGGAAAACAAAGCTGATCCTCTCCATGAGATTATCCGTATTTATCTCCCTGATATCCACTCCACCCACACAGATACTTCCGCTGTCAACGTCATAAAACCGGGGAATGAGACTGGCTGCTGTGGTCTTTCCTCCACCCGAAGGTCCCACAATTGCCACAGTAGCGCCCTGAGGTATATAAAACGATACATTTTGCAAAGCGGCTTCCTTTCCTTTTTCATAGGAAAAGGTAACATTCTTAAATTCCACGGATGAATCTTTTGGAAGTCCTGCATGTTCCGGTTCTTTTAAGGGCGGTTCTTCTATTATAAGCATCACCCTGTTTAAGGCATCCTTTGCTTTTAACGTATTCTCACTGGTCCACATGATTTTATCCATCATGGTAACGCAGACTGGTGTAAATAAAACATAAAACAATATATCCAGGACTACTTTAAGATAGGAAGTTCCATAGCTTAAATCTGCGGTCAGAATGAGACCTGCCGGAATGAGAAAAGCAAAAATACCATTGATGCTTACAGTATAGGCACACATGGGAATCCGTAAAGAAACGGTATAGTTAACTGCCCAGTTTTTATAACGGAGTATGGAATCATGAAAGTTTTTAAAGGAAAAAATACTCTGTTGAAATGTTTTTACAACCGGAATTCCTCTTACATATTCCACGGCCTCATTGTTCATATCCTCCAGTGCATTCTGGTACTGTGCCATGGAATTTTCCATATCTCCCATCAGCACTCTGGTTAGGACAAAAAGCCCAACTGCCATAGGCAAAAGACTGATCAGTCCAAATCTCCAGTCAAAAAACAGCAGGAGAAACAAAACAGCCACTGGTGTCACCATTGCACCCGCCAGATCAGGAAGCTGGTGAGCCAGATAGGTCTCGGTCTGTCCGGCTCCATCATCAATGATCCGGCGCAGTTTCCCGCTGCCCATACGTTTCACATACCCCACAGGCAGCCTTGTTAAATGATGAAGTGCAACTGTTTTCATATTCCTGGCTGTACGGAATGCAGACAAATGGGTGCACAAAAGTGCGCCGAAATATATCAGCATACTGCCAAGTGCTGCCCCAACAGCATACCAGCCATAAGTGATCATTTCTCCTGCTGCCCGGACATCCGGCCAGGCGGTTACTGCAGCTTTTACCGCCTTCCACATAAATACATAGGGAAACAGTCCGATTACGGCACTGATTCCGGACAGAAGACACCCCAGCCACGTTAAATATTTGTAATTCCCTGCAAATGTAAGGAGCGTGACCTTTCCGGCAACCGGAAGTTCTGTCATTAGATTCTTTTTCTCTTCCACCTTTTTTCCTCCTCTGACTGAATTTAATCAGCCATTAGTTAGCTTAAACTAATTCTTATTCAAAATAATATGGAGCATTAAAGCCCCATAATTTTTTTCCAGCCCGCATGCTGGAAGGTTCCAAGTACCAGCCCATAAGACAGAGCCTTCTCTCTGGGAACATCATGAGCTACAAACTCCCAGAGCTGTTGGAAAAACGACCGTGCTAAAATATGAATGATGGTGCTGTCAATCTCCATGACATCATGCCCCAATTCCTTCATTGCCTCTACAAACTCCCAGGTTGAGGCTTCTTCAATCTCCGTCAGCTCACTTAAATAACTGTCACAGTATTCTTTGCTGCTTTTACAGAAGATCAGTTTAAACAGATCAAAGCGGTCATAAACATAATTCACCATCCATGGAACATTATCATCGGAGATCACATCAAGGGCTGCTGCCTGTTTTTCCGGAGGCAGCGCAGCAAAATCCAGATGTACTGCTCTGTATTTTTCCATCAGTCCGTCTGCTGCATCTCCGGTCAGTTCCTCGAAAAGCGCCTCCTTACCTGGAAAATACCCATAAATCGCTCCTGTTGTCACACAGGCCTCTTTTGCAATCCGTCTTAAGGAAGCACCTTCATAACCATACTTTAAAAATTCCTGTTTCCCCGCTTCCAGGATAGCGAGGCGTGTATCATTTCCATTTCCCTGAGTACCCATTTGTTCTCCTTTATAACACTGTTATATAACGATGTTATTATCATACAAAAAATGCAGGGCGTCAACACGCCCTGCCGGTTATTTTTTCTCAATAACGAACATTTCTTCTCTCATCGGTAAAAATTATCATCTGCCAGTTCTAAACCTGACCGCCTTCCACTACCAGATTCTCCGGATCAATTTCATCTCCGTACACAGGTTCTAAGGTTTCTTTATAATCCTGATGGAAGAACTGCTCCCCTGCTAAAGATTTAATTTCCCCATTCAGCCATTCTAAAAGTTCCGTATTGCCTTTCTGCACGGCGGGAGCGATGGTGTCAAGATTTCCAATGGATTCAATTCCTACTGTAAATCCCTTGTTTTGAATTGCCCATGCAAGAACTTCGGTATTATCAGTGGAGAATGCATCTCCTCTTCCATCGGCAAGAGCATCATATGCCTCCTGGTACTCATCGAACTTTAACAGCTTTATTTCCGGGTGATTCTGGGAGAAATAAGTCTCTGCAGTCGTGCCTTTTACTACAATTAAGGTTTTATCTTTTAACTGGGAAACATCAGAGATCAGAGCCTTATCCGGTGATACCACTCCCAGTGCTACCTTCATATAAGGAAGAGCAAAATCTACCTGTTCTTTTCTTTCATTAGTCACTGTAAAATTAGCCAGTATGACATCAACCTTTGCTGATTTTAAGTATTCCACACGGCTGGCAGCTTCCACATAGACAAATTCCACTTTATCTTCACTGCCAAACAAATCTTTTGCAATTCTTTTTCCAAAGTAAACGTCATATCCCTGGATCTTACCGTTGGAATCCACATACCCAAATGGATTTTTATCGCTGAACACTCCGATGCGGATGGTACCGGCTTTCTTAATCTCATCAAGAGATCTGGCTTTTGCGGAAGGAGAAGCCTCCTGTGCCGGTGCTCCTGCCGGTGCTTTTGCCTGACTGCAGCCGGCTAAAAGCCCCGCTGCCATGGTGATTCCAAGTAATGCGCTTAATAATCCCTTTTTCATAAATAATATCCTCCTTTTCTATCGAGCTTCATAATGAAACATATTTAAAAATTGCTTTGCTCTCTCTGTTTGGGGTGAGTTAAAAAACTCCTCCGGACTTCCCTCTTCTACGACAACGCCCTGATCCATAAACAAAACTCGGTCTGCAACTGCCCTTGCAAACTCCATCTCATGAGTTACAATTACCATTGTCATTCCCTCTCTGGCAAGCTCCAGTACTACCTGCAGGACTTCCCTGACCATCTCCGGATCCAAAGCAGCCGTTATCTCGTCGAGGAGAAGGATCTCCGGATGCATCATAAGGGCCCGCACAATGGCAACTCTCTGTTTCTGCCCGCCTGACAGCTGTCTTGGGTAGACATTTGTTTTATCTGACAGACCGACCCGTTTTAAAAGATCCTCAGCTTCTTTTGCCACTTCTGATCTTTCCCTCTTTTGAACCTTAACGGGAGCCAGAAGTATATTATCCAGAATGGTCAGATGAGGAAATAAATCATAGCTTTGAAATACCATTCCAATTTTTTGCCTCAACTCATAAACATCTTTATTCGCCCTGTCAATGACACGGTCTTTAAAACGAATGGTGCCGGAATCTACTGGCTCCAACATGTTTAAACATCGTAAAAAGGTGCTTTTTCCACAGCCGGAAGGGCCAATTATTACAACCACTTCTCCCTTTTTCAGAGAAAATGTAATATCGTTTAGTACCTTTAATCCATTTTCATAGGATTTATTCAGCTGCTCCGTTTTTAAAATTTCTTCCACATTCATAATCAATCCCTCAATTTCTTATCTAACAGAGCCGCTGCTCTGGAAAATGGGTAACAGACTGCAAAATACATGATAAAGATAACGCCGTAAACCCAAAGAGCTGCATCCGGAACTGTATAGCGGGAGGCGTCAATAATCTGCTTTCCCACCTTAACCACTTCAATTACGCCGATCAGAACTACTAACGATGTGGTTTTAACCATTCTTGTAAGAAGATTCATCATGGACGGTAAAAGCCGGCGAATGGTCTGGGGTATGATGATATGGCGGTAAACACCAATCTTACCAAAGCCAAGGGCATAACCGCTTTGATACTGATGAACAGGAATGGACTCCAGGGCACTTCGGACTAAATCTCCCATCTCTGCGGTTCCCCAGAAGGTGAATACCAGCACTGCGGCGGTTCCTCCTGATAAATTCACATTTAAATGCTTTGCTGCCCCAAAATAAACAAGAAACAAAAGTACCAGCTGGGGCATGATCCGTACTGTCTCAAGATACAGACGACAGAAAAAACGTACAAGTTTATTGGTGCTGGTCATTACCATGCCAAACAGCATTCCAAGGCAGATAGAAAAAAACATTGAGATAACCGCCAGCTTCAGCGAAACCCATAAACCTACCCACAGCCTTAAAAAATTATTTCCCTGAAACAGGATTTGAATTCCCAAATTCTGCATACCGCACCCTCCTTTCCAACAAGGTACAAAAAGCGGATACTGGCAGAAGAATCAGTAAATACGAGATGACCAGCATGAAAAGAGCCTCATCTGTCTTATAGTAAATACCAATCAGATCCTTTGCCACAAACATAAGATCTGCAAGAGCAACTGCACTGAATACAGAGGTTTCCTTAATCAGGAAAATGATATTGGCGCAGAAGACCGGAACGGAAGTTGCAATCGCCTGGGGAAGTAGAATGAAACGGAATATCTGAAGCCCCGTCATACCCAGGCTTAAACCGGAATCTGTCTGAATCTTTGGAATCTGTTCAATTCCGGTACGGAATGCCTCCGCCATATAACTTCCTCCCAGGAATGCCAGACCTGTAATGGCACAAGTCTCTGAGCTTAGTACAATTCCAATCTTAGGCAAACCGAAATACAGAAAAAACAGCTGGATTAACAACGGTGTATTTCTTGATATCTCTATGTACCCGTTCACAATGACTGTTAATACCGGTATTTTAAAAATCTTTACCAGACTGCACAGCAGACCGATCACAACTGACAGCAAAATTCCAAAAAATGCAATGGTCAGCGTTAAGCCTGCGGCACTGGCGTAAAGCGGCGCATACGCACGTATAAATTCAAAGTCCATATTGTTATCTCCTTTGATTTCATGAAAAAAGGAAGCAGATGAACGCCCATCTGCCCCCTTTTTTCCATGTCTGGTCTGTCACAGGAATTTGCAGGAAATCAGATATTGATACGCGCACCGGAAAAAACCGTATCTCTTCTTGCGAAGCATCTACAGCAAAAACAACAAAGCCTCATATTTTCCCGTACAACCATAAATAAATGATTCATTTTCATTCTCCCTATAAACATACTATTTATATATGTATAATACTATGATGGAAACTATTTGTCAATTATTTTTTATCGGAAAATGACTGATACAAAAAATACCCTGGTAAGCAGCTATCAGCCGCTTATCAGGGTACATCTTATTCATTTAGAAAGAATTTAAAGCTGGTCACCTGTATCAGAAAGCTGGAACTGCATAATCAGTTCTTTTAACATCTGCATCTGGCCTAATAATTCTTCACTGGTGGCAGCACTTTCTTCCGCTGTTGCTGAGTTAGACTGGGTAACCATGGATATTTTCTGCATACCATCTTCTAACTGAGCCACACTGTCCGCCTGTCTCTTTAATGACTGGTATACCTTGGATACAAGTGTATCGATTGTATTGGTCTGCTCCACAATTTTTTCAAATACTACAGCAGTGGACTCTGTGTTTCGTTTTCCCTGGGCAACGGATTCCATGGTGCTGTGGATTAAATCCGTAGTCTGCTTTGCAGCATCTGCACTTTTTCCAGCCAACTCTCTCACCTCATCTGCAACAACGGAAAATCCTTTTCCTGCTTCCCCTGCACGAGCTGCCTCTATGGCGGCATTTAATGCCAGAATATTGGTCTGGAATGCAATATCATCAATAATATGTATGATCTCCTGGATCTTCTTGGAGGAAGAATCAATGCTTACCATGGATTCCTGCAGCTTCTTCATCTCCTCATCTCCCTGTCTGGTCTCAAGAATTGCTGACTCCGTCATATCCTTAATGGTAAGGGTATACTGGGCATTATCCTTTATATGACTGGAGACCGTCTCCAGAGATGAAACCAGGCTCTCTGTGGTAGCCGCCTGTTCCGTGGAATTGGCAGCCAGATTCTGTCCTCCCAAAGCGACCTGGGCGGAGCTTGCACCAACCTGTTCTGCTGAACAGGCAATGTTTTTCAACGTGGCGTTAAGGGAAGACAGGATCTTTTTAAGGGCTGTCTGGATAGGAACAAAATCTCCCATGTACCCCACCGAACTTGTAACCGTCAGATCGCTATTAGCCACAGCATTCAGCACATGGGATATATCCATGATATAAGAACGAAGCTCTCTGATGGTATTGTGAAGTGCAAGAATTAAACGGGCGCTTTCATCTTTTCCTTTGGTAAGTTCCACATCATCTTGTAAATCGCCATGAGCCAGACGCTCAAGGCGCTGGGTTGCCTCAAGAATCGGCTTCGTGATCCGCTGTGCAAAGACTCTTACAATCAGAATGGATACTGCAAGTAGAAGCAGACCGGTAATCACACTCATCAGCAGAGTAAGGCGGACATTTCCTTCAATCTGAGTCAATGGAGTTGTCACAGCCACAGACCAGCCCTCCGGACCACTAAGAGGAGTATATCCCACCAGACGGCGGACCCCGTTGTAATAACTGAATCCCGTATCTGTCTTCCCATCCATCATGGCCTTAAAAATCTTAGCGGTTGGCTCATATGAGGGATCCTGCTTTGCCATTTCAAAGTAATCCTTTGGATTACTTACGTTGCCGGCATCTGGATGAATCACAGTTTTTCCTTCCTTATCTGTAACAAATGCATATCCGCTTTCTCCAATCTTAATCTTTGTCAGTTCATCGCTGAACGCTTTATAAGGGAGAAGACCGTAAAGCACTTTTCCAGTGCTGCCAATGGGAGCCCCGATATAGAACACAATATCAGTATCTCCCTTAACAAATGGACTGGAAATACAGGTAACTCCGTTTACCGCCTGCTTAAAAAACTCCTGATCTCCAATCTGATCTCCTTTATCATTGTTCCCATTGGAATCAGCAATTGTAATATAATTAAAACCAGAGACCTGTGCTTCTTCTTCCAGAAGACGCTTCTGCTCTGCTGCAGAAGTTTTTCCGTCTGTCAGAAAACTCTTTGATGCAGTAATCTTAATCTGGTTCCTGTAGATGTCAAGTACAGAATCAATTCCCTGTTGATACGATGCTGCCAGATAGGATGAATTTTTCTTCGCTTCTTCAATAGAACTCTGATAATGAAAAATAGAAGTGAGAGCAGTTAGAAATCCAACTGTTAAAACCAATAACAATGAAACAAAAATTATAAGCTTACTTTTTAAGTATTTCATAAATACTTACGCCTCCTCCGTTAAATAATCCGGAAAGTAAACATGTTGGTGTTTTAAATCTCCGGAGCAAAAAAGAGGGCGATCACTCACCCTTCTTTTTTACATCCAGTATATTCCTTTTTTTCAATTGTGTCAAAATGGTTTTACAATTTTCGACAAATTTATTAATAATATCTATCAACAAAAGAGGGCAGGCATTTGATTTAATACTTGTCGCTGCTATAATCAATCGTTGCAGAGGCCACAAAAGCGGGATTCTCATACCGTTTTATTACAGGTTCACCGTCACTAAGATAAAATTTTCCAACTGTCTGGTTTAGCATTTCTGCCTGTGCCGCCATCTCTTCACTGGAAGCAGAACTTTCTTCAGCAGTTGCGGCATTGGTCTGAACGACGGAGGACACCTGAGTAAGACCCTGGTTAATCTCTTCAATTGCCAGAACCTGACTGGATGAGGCCTCTGAGATCTCATGAATGGCGGAAACCGCTAAAGATGCTTTTTCGGATACTACTTTTAAAATTACGGCTGTTTCCGATGCATATTTTTCCCCATCTGTAATTCTGTTAACAGACTGTTCAATCAGTTCTGCCGTTTGTCTTGCAGCCTCGGAAGATTTGGTCGCAAGATTGCGGACTTCATCCGCTACCACTGCAAACCCCTTTCCCGCACTTCCCGCTCTGGCAGATTCAACTGCCGCATTGAGAGCAAGTATATTGGTCTGAAACGCAATATCTTCAATTACCTTTGTAATACTGGAAATCTTATGAGAAGAAGCTCCGATCTCTTTCATCGTATCATTGAGTTTCTGCATATGTATGTTTCCTTCATTTACACCATCCCCTGCTTCCCGGACGTAAACAGTGGCTTTCTCCACATTTTCGGCATTCTGTTCTGCTTGTCTGGCCACACCTGTCACAGAGGCGTTTAACTCTTCTATGGTAGCAGCCTGTTCCGTAGCACCGGAAGCAAGCGCCTGGGCACCGGAAGATACCTGTTCTGCTCCGGTGTGAACCTGCTGGGCAGCTGTGCGGATAGTAAGCAATGTCTGGTTTAAATCATTTTTAATCCGTTCCAGTGCAAGTCCCAGGACATCACCTTCTGATCTTACGGGAACTTCCCGGGTAAAATCACCCCGGCTGATGTTCTCTGCTGCAGCGGTCTGGCTGCGGATGCTTTCTAACATACGTTTAAAAGAATCTGCCAGTTTTCCTGTCTCATCCTCTGAATCGATGTCACCCAGATTCACATCTGTATAACCCAGTGAGATTCTGTCTGCTGCTTCCACCACATGACCAATTGGTTCACTGATCATTTTGGAAATCCTTATTCCAAGATATATGGCAGCTGCGGCTCCCATGATTACGAAAGCGATCAGAATAAAAGAGGCAAATGCGGCAGTCCGGTCATTATTTTCACTGGTAGAACGGATTCCGTCCATACGATTGCTGATCAGGGTATTAAAGTTATCATAAATGGTCTGGATCTGATCAGAACTCTCTGTAAGCGCGGCAGATGAAGTTTTCTGATTTCCTCCCTTAGCAGCCTCCAGGCATTTTATGACTGCCGGATCGTAAGTATCCGTAAACAGTTTCACACCCTCGTCAATAATTCCGTGAGATTCTGAATCCGCCGGATCAATGGATTTTTTGTATGCCGCTGCATGATTTAAAAATTCTTCTTTTTGTGTCTTATAATTCTGCTCCAGTTCACTTAGTTTCTGGCTGTCTCCTGTCTGGATCACCATATCTCTGGAATCAGATTTTATCTGATATAAGTTCTCGATGGCAAGAATCAAATCATTCATGGGAGCAGTTTTTACCTGATACATGTAGGTGTCCATCGCATCAATACGCGCCATACCAAGGAGACCCACTGCGCCAACTAAAAGCATGATAACAGTAACGGTCAGGAAGCCTGTAATGAGTTTTTTTGAAATACTGTAGTTTTTAAATTTTTTCATTTGTAACCTCACATTAGTAATATTCTCAGCTAAGTTTAAATTTTCCCACTTCATCCCGAAGTGTCTGTGCCTGAGCTGCCAGTTCCTCACTGGAAGCAGAGCTTTCCTCTGCAGTTGCAGCATTGGATTGTACCACTGATGATACCTGACTGAGGGCCTGGTGCATCTGGATTGCTGCTTCCGCCTGTGATCTGGAGGAAGCTTCAATTTCTCCAATAACCTTCTCTACAAAACCAGAGCTTTCCGCAACATCATTTAACGTTTCTGCAGTAATAGCCACCAGTTTTTCTCCCTTTGATACGGTTTCTGAAGAATGTACAATAATAGCTGCCGTCTGTCCGGCTGCTTCGGCTGACTTTTCAGCAAGACTGCGGACCTCATCCGCCACTACTGCAAATCCCTTTCCTGCTTCTCCTGCCCTTGCAGCTTCCACCGCTGCATTCAGCGCCAGAATATTGGTCTGGAAAGCAATGTCTTCAATTACTTTTGTAATGCTGTTTATTTTATCGGAAGAGCTGCTGATCTCCCTCATAGCTGAGCTTAACTGTTCCATAAATTCATTACTCTTTAATAGTCCCTGTGAAGATACTAAAACGGAACCCGCAGCTTTCTTTACCTGCTCCAGATTCTGCTGTGCCTGCTCAGACATCGATTCAATGGAAGCACTTAATTCTTCAATGGTTGCCGCCTGCTCCGCAGAACCGGAGGCCAGGGTCTGGGCTCCCTGAGATACCTGATCTGCTCCGATTCCCACCTCATCTGCACTGGCCTGAATGAGCTTTAATGTCCTGTTTAAAGACTGGGAAATGGTTAAAAGCGCTTCTTTTACCGGAGCAAACTCACCTTTATAATCCTGATGAAGCTCTATCTGCATAGTTCCGTCAGCCATTACCTGAAGCACCTGAGTGATCTCATGGATATATCCGATATACCTGTTTAACTGGACCACGGTGCGGTTAAGTGCAAGAGCCATCTGTCCTGTTTCATCATTGGAACTTACGTCTGCCGATATATCCAGTCTGCCGTCTGCAATCAGATTAGCCGTTTTCGTCAGCTTTTTAAGAGGAGCAACAATCATATTGGAAATAATCAGAATCATGACAATTACCACAAGTAATGCAACCGCAAAAACTCCGATCATGGATGCCGTAATCGCCCTGTATCCCTCATAAAACTCTTTTACCGGAAGACCTGCGGCTACTGTCCAGCCGGTATCCCCTACCTTACGTACATATCCTTCAGCCTCAGACTGATCTGAAGTAAAGGAAAGAAATCCTTCTGTGGAAGAAGAAAGGGCTTCTTTCATGTTCTGGGAAATATTAAGATCTGCAATCTTTTTATTTACCATATCCTTGTCCGGATGAAAGATCACCTGTCCTTCTTTTGATGTCAGTATGTAAAATCCGGTTTCTCCAAGCTGGTAGGAACCAATGGTATTCACCAGACCATCGAGAGAAAAGTCAATTCCTACCGCTCCGATAATTTCTTTCCCATCTGCTGCAAAGACAGGCGCTATAATACTTACAATCTGAGCCTTGGTAGCAAAATCCTCAAAAGGCTCCGTCATAATCGTACTTCCGGAATTTTCAAGAAGCTGATACCACGGACGTTCTTTCACACGATAGGTCTGATCTGAAACAAAACCATCTGACTGTGCCAGCTGGCTGGAATCAATATCTGCAACCCAGAATGCTACGACAGACTCCTTATCTTTCTCGTAAGACCGGACCATAGTCTGTTTGACATCATCAAATCCGGGTGCTGATGATATGTTTGTCCCAGGCTTTAGATCCTCAAAGAACTTTTGAAATGCCGTTGTATCTGACAGCTGTCCGGCCTTATGTTTATATTGATTAAAATAACCTTCCATCTCCTCAGCTGCTGCCTGTGTTCTTGCAGTCAGTTCTTTTTCTGTCATTTCTTCCACACTGGATTTAACCAGAAATAAGATGACAGCACCAACGATGCAAAAAGATAAAATGACAGGGATTCCAACAAAAAAAAGTATTTTAGTCAGCAGGCTTTTTAAACCATATTTGTGAACCTTTTTCCCGCTTTTTTCAGAAGTGTGCTCCGACATAGTTTTCTCCTTTTTTTCAACTTATTTCTGGGCGCTCAGGCTTTATCTAATCCGGTTTTATTTAGAAAATTACTGCGTAACCATGATTGGAGTTGATGTATAAAATGAACGCCTATAATATTCGCAGTATACTTGATACTGCGTAATACCAGAGAAAACCCTTTAATTATCAGTATAATTCTTGAACCAGACGCGTGGAATGACGGAATTAAAATATAGTTCAATGTATACATATAAATTTTTTCAATATATTTATTCTCTATTTAGTATATAAAACTTTTAATTAAAATGACCAATGATTTGACGGCTTAACTAGTTGTTTTTAAAAAAATACTCCAGTTCAGGCTTGAAATCGCTGCAATAATTTTGATAATATACATATTTCTACATAATATACTAATATTTGACAAATAATTTCCTGTGATGTATAATAAAAAAATATTATATTTTCACAAATTTTCACCACGCAGTATCAAGTATACTGCGCCATTTTTGTACAATATGTCCAATTAAACTATTAAAAAAATATGTAAATAATCCTTTCATATTTAAATGTGAAAATAGCCTGCAAACTGTAAATTCTAAGTTTGCAGGCTATTCTTTTTACTATATTTTAAATAATCCAGAAATTTTCGTTACATACAATCCGTCTGTACGTTTCGAATTTAGACCATTTATTATGGAAAGCAATTTTATTATCAGCTCCCAGATTATTAAATTCACGGAGACAGTTTGACAGATCTTCTTTGGAACTGATTTTTAAGGCAAAGCCTCTTTCATCAAGTATTGGTAATCCCGAATAACTATAATCATCAAGACTAATGATATCCAGGATTGTTTGGTTTCGCACAAGAACTGCCACGGAGTCATCCAAAGATATTACATCAAAAAAGTCAGGATAATGGAAGCTGTCTCCCGAAACAGAAACGACGTCACCCTGACGATAGGTGGTCTCTTTTGTCTTCTGTCTGGAGAGGAACGCATTTTCCAGGTTAAAATAAAATTCTTCAAAAATATATCCGCCAGCCCGTAATCCGCCTTTTTCAAAGTATGGTTTTTCGTCCCCGCTTTCCACCTGCTCCACCACTCCGCAGGCTGATGTCATATGGCTGACCCGGTCTATTAATATCAGCTCTCCAAGGGTTTTATTTCTTTTAAATTCATCAACCGGAATCCGTTGGGAAAACTCAAGGAGACAGGACGCAATTTCATTTTTACCAATCTCATGGGAAGGTAAATGCTCCCCTGTATTAATATCCACCTGGTACTCAATGCGTTTGACCACTGCCGGAAGCATTTTTGTTCCCAATTTCAGCAGATAATCGTTTCCTTCTTTAAGGGGAGTTTCATCCATCCATAGAATGGAAGCCTTTACTTCTTTGCTTACAGGCAGCTGCTCCTGATCCGTCAGAACGTTTCCGCGGCTTACATCTACTTCTCTGTCAAGCTGTATGGTAACTGCCTGACCAACAAACGCCTGATCCGCTGACTGGTCTCCCACCAGGATACTCTTTACTTTTGCAGTTTCACTTCCCGGAAGTACCGTAAGGCTTTGTCCGACCGTGACGGTTCCTGATTCCACCTGACCCTGAAAACCGCGAAATTCATGGTCAGGCCGGCACACTCTCTGGACTGGCATATAAAAACCGCTTCCAGCATCCTCGGTAACTTCTGTCTGTTCCAGGCAGGAAAGGAGGGTTTCTCCCTGATACCAGGGCATATGATCTGATTTTACCGTTACATTATCTCCTTCTGTCGCACTGACAGGAATAATCGTCACATGTTTTAAAGACAACTCCTCAGTAAGAACCCTGATGCTCCGGCTGATCTCTTCAAAACGCTCCTGGCTGTAATCTGCCAAATCCATCTTATTCACTGCAAAGATGAAATGACGGATTCCCATAAGGGAACAGATTCTTAAGTGGCGCCTGGTCTGTACCAGAACCCCCTGCTTCGCATCCACCAGAATGATTGCCAGCTGGGCGAAAGAAGCTCCTACCGCCATGTTTCTTGTATATTCTTCGTGTCCCGGTGTATCCGCAACAATAAAGCTTCGCTTCTCCGTTGTAAAATACCGATATGCCACATCAATGGTGATTCCCTGCTCCCGCTCTGCCATAAGACCGTCTAAAAGAAGGGAATAATCAATCTCACCGCCTCTGGAACCCACCTTGCTGTCAAGCAGCAGCGCTTTTTCCTGATCTGCATACAGCAGCTTGGAATCGTAGAGTATATGACCGATCAAAGTGGATTTTCCATCGTCCACACTACCGCAAGTAATAAATTTCAGCAATCCGTTCATCAGAAATACCCCTCCCTTTTTCTCTTTTCCATACTGGCGGCTCCGCCGTCTTTGTCAATCACCCGGCTGGTCCGTTCTGATTCTACGGAACTTAAGGTTTCATCAATGATCTGATCAATGGTAACCGCATCTGAAAGAACGCCGCCAGAAAGGGGATAACAGCCCAGGGTCCGGAAACGAACCTTTTTAAGCTGGGGAACCTCTCCGGGATATAGGCGCATACGGTCATCATCCACCATAATAATATCATCATCCCGATAAACCACTGGCCTTTCCGCTGCAAAATACAATGGAACAATGGGGATATTTTCCTGTTTTATGTACTGCCAGATATCCTTTTCCGTCCAGTTGGAAATAGGAAATACCCGGATGCTCTCTCCTTTATAAATCTCTGTGTTGTAAAGCTTCCACATCTCCGGCCTCTGATTTTTAGGATCCCAGGCGTGGGCAGCATTCCGAAAGGAGAAGATCCGTTCCTTTGCCCTGCTTTTTTCCTCATCCCGTCTGCCTCCGCCAAAAGCTGCAGTAAATCCATACTTATTTAATGCCTGCTTTAATGCCTGTGTTTTCATGATATCAGTATAGGATGAACCGTGGTCAAATGGATTGATTCCCCGTGCAACGCCGTCTTCATTGATATATTCCAGCAGTTCGATTCCAAGTTCCCTGGCTGTTCTGTCCCGGAATTCAATCATTTCTTTAAACTTCCAGGTGGTGTTCACATGGAGAAATGGAAAAGGCGGTTTTTCCGGATAAAAAGCCTTTAACGCCAGATGAAGCATAACGGAACTGTCCTTTCCAATGGAATAGAGCATAACCGGCTTCTCACACTGGGCGGCTACCTCTCTGATAATATATATTGCCTCTGCTTCCAATTCATCCAGATGGGTTAATCTGCTCATAATCATCTCTCCTCTAATACTTATTCGAATTCTTACCGTTGACCTCAATTACGCGAACGGTACCATCGGGTCTTGTAACTTTCCAAAGAAGGAGATCACCATGTTCTGATACGTTCATCACAGTACCATTTCCTCCCATATCAGCTCCTAAGTAAAAATCAATGGCTCCAAACCCACACTCCTTCACACAGGAAGCGCATCCCCAGCAGTCTCTGGAATATTTTATAAATGCTTTCCCGTCTTTTTCCTTTATCAGACTCCCCGGACACACTTTTGTGCATGCCAGGCAACCCACACATGCTTCTTTAGATATCCGTATGCTCATAATCGGCCTCCTTTCCTATGTCACGGAGTCTTAAAACCAGTGCTCCGTCTTTCATCGTGGAGTTAACAAATTTATGGTAAGCCTCATCTGACCTGGGAAAATCCAGATTTTCCTGGAAGGAGTGCCACCTGGTCTCCTTTCTGAAACCTAAGTGGGCAATCACTGAACGGCATACAACCAGGCGTTCCAGCAGCTCGTAGACAAACATCAGCTCATGCATGTCGGAGGCATTAATATATCTGGTCAGTTTCGTGAGTTCCAGTATTTTTTCTTCCCCAAGCTTCAGCTGCTTTTCATTATACTGATAATTGACCGAAATCCCTCCTGCGTACTCATCCATCACCTTCTGCATCGCTTCTTCCAGTTCCTCTGCTGTAAAAACAGCTTCTGAGCCATTTAAAATGTGTTCATACTTAAGGAACGTTTCCTCAGCAAAGGATAAAACTTCATAGGAACCAGTCATTCTCCGGTCTTTTTTAATAATATCAAGTGCGGCGATTTCCCCTTCTGCCAGTGCTCCGGTCACATACTTCTGGGGACAGCCGCCTGCTACGTCACCTGCTGCATACAGACCGGTTACAGTGGTTTCCCTGTTGGTATTAATCCAGTAACCGCTTGCAGTGTGCCCTCCAACGATATAAGGCTCGGTTCCGGCTATTTCCACATCCTCTTTTCCAGGTGTCCTGTCGCTTTGCAGCCACCGAAGAGTCTGGCTGGGAGCCATATTTAAGTATGCTTTCAGTAAATCCTCCTCTGTATCTTTGTCAATTCCCTCTGTGTGAAGATAGCAGGGGCCATTGCCAAGCTGATTCTCCCTTACGGTTCCATACACCCGTTCACTGGTGGTGATTCCGTATTTTTCTTCGTAAATCTCACCTTTTGAATTGATCTGTTTTGCTCTGACTCCCTGTGCAATGGTTCCGGTAGGTGCTATGGTATCCTTACAGCGGAGTGCAATAAACCGCATTTCAAAGGAGGTCATTTCTGCACCCGCCTTAATTCCCATGGCATAACCTGCACCTGTATTAAAAGGAGGATACCACATCTTATGGCGGGAAAATCCCGGATTGTTGGGTTTATAAAGACCAGCCGCACCTCCGGTAGTCACAATAACTGCTGCTGCCCGGATTTCATAAGCGGTGGTCTCTTCCATATGAAACCCTACCGCTCCTCTTACTTCATTGTCAGTTACAAGAAGATCAGTCATATTTACGTGTTCTAATACCGTGACATTTGGTGCCTGCAATACGGCATCGGCAAGAATGGGCTTTATATTTTCTCCGTTAATTTTAATATTACGTTTTCCTCTGGTCACATAGTTGCCCGTTTCATCCTTTAGGATCACAAGCCCCAGCCGTTCTAAATCAGCTGTTACTTTATTAAATCTCCTTGCTGCCGTTAACAAAAGATCTTCTCTGGCAATGCCCGCCGCATCTTTCATTGCATAGTCCACATAATCCTCAGGGGTCTGCCCGTCAGTAATATAGGCATTAATGGCATTTACCCCTGCTGCCAGACAGCCGCTCCGCCGGATCCCAGCTTTTTCGGCAACGATAACCTTTAAATCTGAATGATTTGAAAGAGTCAGCGCCGCATAGCAGCCAGCCGTCCCTCCCCCTATGATCAGGACATCTGCCGCCATAACTTCCCTTTTTAACCTTATACTCATTTTTGACTCCTCTGTATGATCTCTGTTTTCTATGTCAGAATGTGACGATATTGGCTCCGTTTAACAGTGAATTTTCCAGCAGATACGCTTTCTTGTCATCGTAAGCATAAATCCGGTAAACAATCACATGCATTTTTTCTCCAACGGAAACAGGACGCCGTTCTAAGGATCTGCGGGTTGTCAGGGAGATCCCATTTACATTCAGACGAACCTCCAGATAATTTCCGCGGAATGAAATATCTTCAATGATTCCCTCTTCCGAACATCTCATCACATCCTGAAATTTCAGATTGTCACTTTTAAATGCTTCCACAAACTCCGGCCGTATAATTGCCCCTGTAAAATCACCCTTTTCAAAGCCCTTGAGCTTATGATATCCTTCCATTCTGGCGGACTGCCCGATAAACTCAGCTACGAAGGGAGTGGCGGGATTTTTATAGATCTCAAACGGATTTGCAATCTGTTCGATTCGCCCCTGATTGGTGACAATAATTTCATCTGCTACTTCCACCGCTTCATCCTGATCATGGGTGACAAAGATGCTGGTAATCCCCACCTTATGAATCATCTCCTTTAACCAGCTTCGAAGTTCCTGACGCACCTTTGCATCAATCGCCGCAAATGGCTCATCAAGGAGCAATAGTCCCGGGCTTGGTGCCAGTGCTCTGGCAAATGCAACCCTCTGACGCTGTCCGCCGGAAAGCTGATTGGGATAGCGTTTATCTAACCCTTCCAGTCCGGTTAAGGAAAGCAGTTCCATCACTCGTTCTTTTATCAGCTTTTTGTGAATTTTTTTTACTTCCAGTCCAAAAGCGATATTTTCATAGACCGTCATATACCGAAACAGTGCATAATTTTGAAATACAAAACCGATTCCTCTGTCTGCAGCAGGCAGATCATTGACTCGTTTCTCATCGATTATGATATCACCGGTATCCGGTGTTTCAAAACCGGCAATCATGCGCAGGATTGTTGTTTTCCCGCTTCCGCTGGGTCCAAGAAGGGCTGCAAGTGTTCCTTTTTCCAGTCCAAAATTCACCTCTTTGGAAGCCTTAAAATCTCCGTATGATTTCTCAATATTTCTCATTTCTATGTACATAAGACCCTCCTGACTTCACATTAATGGTTTTCCTCATTCTTTTTTGCCTGGTGCTCTGCTATATTTCGTATGATCAGCACTGCTACTGCCATAAGAACCAGAATGGATGAAACAGCAAATGCCGAGGTAATGGACTCCGATGAATTGGAAAGATAGAGGGCATCGATTTCCAGAGGAAGGGTAAATGTCTCCCCTCTGGTTTTTGACAAAGCATGGACAGCTCCAAACTCTCCAAGTGCTCTTGCCGTACAGAGAATTACCCCATAAAGAAGGGCCCAGCGGATATGAGGAAAGGTTATTTTCCGGAATATGGTAAAGCCATCTGCCCCCATAAGTGCTGCAGCCTCTTCCTCTTCTTTTCCTACAGACAGAAGTACCGGTATAATCTCCCTTGATACAAATGGAAATGTGACAAATACAGTAGCAAGCGCCACGCCCGGAACGGCAAATACGATCTGGATATTCGTTCCAAGAGCCTCATTTAGTCTGGCAAGCAGACCGCCTGCCCAGCCCATTCTTCCAAATGTCATTAAAAAGGCAAGACCTGCAATGACTGGAGAAATGGAAAATGGAATGTCAATGACTGCTGAGAGAATCTGTTTTCCTTTAAAAGAAAATCTGGTTATCAGCCACGCTGCTGCAATCCCGAAGATGGTATTAACGGCGACTGCAATCACAGCTGCCAGCACAGTGACTCCAAATGCCGATTTTACAGTAGGGGTAGCCAGTGATTGAAAGTAAAAGCCTATTCCCTCTTTCAGAGAATTAGTAATTACGGAGATCAGAGGCAGAACCAGCATGAAAAAAAGAAATACCCCACTGATTCCTATGAGAATCCACTTGCTTTTTATCTTCATACATATTTCCTCCTATAAGCAGCTGGTACGCTTCGCCTGATGTACCTGAACCATATTTACGAACAGCAAAACCAGAAAGGATAAAAAAAGCATCACAAGAGCGATTGCTGTTGCTCCGGGATAATCCACATAATTGAGTTTCTGCATGATCACATAGGAAACCACCTGTGTCTGATTTCTGGCATTGTTGCCTGATATGTAGATTACGCTGCCATATTCCCCCACTCCTCTTGCAAAGGCAAGACCAAAACCAGTTAAAAGCGCAGGTCCAAGCTCCGGCAGAATTACCTTTCGAAAGGTGTGGAACTTCCCGGCTCCAAGAATTGCCGCTGCCTCTTCATACCGTGGATCAAGTGTCTCCAGAACCGGCTGAATGGACCGGACCACAAATGGGATTCCGATAAAAATCAGGGCAATGGTAAGACCGACCTTTGTATATGCCGCTTTTATCCCCAACAGTCCAAGGAATCCGCCCATAACCCCGGTATCGGAATACAGCTTAGACAGTGTAATTCCTGCTACTGCAGTGGGAAGGGCAAAGGGAAGCTCAATGATTCCGTCCATAATCCGTTTGCCGGGAAACTCATACCGGACAAGAACCCAGGCGAGAATCAGGCCAAATACACTGTTGACAAAAGCAGCAAAAAGGGAACATAGCAAGCTGGTCTTGAACGCATTTACCACATTGGTCTTTGTAATCAGTTCTAAAAATTCCCGGGGTGATAACTGGAAGGAATATACCAGGACTGAAGCAAGGGGAATGAGTATAATCACCGAAAGCATGAATAGAGTAATCCCCATACTCAGTCCGAATCCTGGTATGACACGCTGGCTTTTTCCTGCCCGAACTAACTGTTTCGTCATGTGTGGTTCCTCCCTCTAATTATCGTAAATCTCATCAAAGATTCCTCCGTCTGCAAAAAAGGTCTCATAAGCAGCATCCCAGCCGCCAAAATCATCAATGGTGCAAAGATTTACATTAAGATCAAATTTTCCAGAGAATTCAGACAGAATCTTTTTATTTGAGGGTCTGTATCCATATTCCCCGATCAGCCTCTGGGCTTTATCGGAATAAAGGTATTTTAAATATTCCTCTGAGGCTTTCTCTGCTCCGTCTTTGCGGGCGTTTTCATCCACTACCGCCACACTGGGTTCTGCAAGAATACTGATACTGGGGGTGATTATTTCATACTGGTCCGGGTACTCCTTCACCGTATTAATAGCCTCATTCTCCCATGCAATCAGCACATCTCCCTGCCCATTTTCCACAAATGTGGTAGTGGCTCCTCTGGCACCTGAATCCATGACAGAAACATTTTTATAAAGGTCTGACACAAAGGCTTTCGCCTTCTCCTCATCTCCCTGATATGTGACCTTTGCATACTGCCATGCAGCCAGGAAGTTCCAGCAGGCACCGCCGCTGCTCTTGGGATCCGGAGTAATAACCTCAACACCTGGTTTGATTAAATCAGACCAGTCTTTTATGTTTTTTTCATTTCCTTTCCTCACCAGAAATACGATTGCAGAGGTGTAAGGTGATGAATTACCCTCAAATTCCTTAATCCACCCGGAATCAATCAGACCAGACTTTTCAATCATGGTAATATCATGAGCCAGAGCCAGAGTCACCACATCCGCTTTTGCTCCTTCAATAACAGAACGTGCCTGACCCCCTGATCCTCCGTGAGACTGGACCACCGTTATTCCGGTTTTATAGGTGTCCCTGTAATAGTCTTCAAAGATTTTGTTGTACTCCTGATAAAACTCTCTGGTGGGATCATAAGAAACATTGGTAATTGTAATAGTTCCGTCTTTTCCGGAATCCGTCTGCTTTGCACATCCTGCCAGTATTCCTGCTGCCGCTATCATCAGCACAAGGGCTGCTGCCCGCTTTTTTCCTCGTTTTTTCATTTATGAACCTCCGCATGCTCCGTGTGTTATCTGGAAGTTTAATCCCCATTTACATATTTGTAAAGTATGTTATTGTTTTTTCTTTATCTATATGGTAGAATTTCCTTATCTATTCCCCTAAAACCATATTTTTTTACTTATATATCATATATCACCGGTATGTAAATATGATATCAGTCAGGAGGAAGTCATGTCCATTAAAACATTAATGATCTTTGTCACCGTCTATAAGGAAGAAAGCATTACTGCCGCTGCCAATAAGCTGAATATCAGCCAGCCTGCCGTAAGCCTTGCAATCCGGGAGCTGGAAAATGAGTATTCCCTCCAGTTATTTGAGCGGGTTGGAAGGGGCATTCAAAAAACCAGCGCAGCCCGTCATCTGTACGAATTCGCGTCTCACATTACCTCTCTTTATATGGAAATGGATCTGGAATTTAAAAAGCAGAATCAAACCACTCCGCTGCGCATCGGATTTTCAAGCACCATCGGAGCCTGTCTGATGCCTGAGCTTATTCATTATTTCACGAAAGACAATCTGATTCCCATGCCTTACTTAAAAGTTGACACCTCAGACAAAATAGAAACAGCTATTCTGGAAAACCAGCTGGATCTGGCTCTCACAGAGGGAGTCAGCAGCTCGGATAAAATTCTGACGGAACCATTTGCCAAAGAACAGTTAGTACTGGTATGCAGCCCTTCTCACCCTTTTGCCCAAAAGGAGAACCTTACGCTGGCAGATTTAAGGGAAGAACGTTTTCTTTTGAGAGAAACCGGAAGCCAGACCAGAAAGCTGGCTGAAGCTGCCTTTTACCTCCAGGATTTCATTCTCCGCCCTGTCCTTGAGAGCACCAGCAACGAAGCAATCATATGGGGAGTCCATACAAATCTTGGAATTGCCATACTGCCAGAACGCCAGGTGGCCGAATACTTAGAAAAGGGAGCACTTATTGCCCTGCCCCTTAAGGGAATTGAACTGAAGCGGGAGTACCAGATAATTTACCATCAGAATAAATATTTAAACCCGGAAATGCTGCGTTTTATGGAGCTGGTAAAAAGTAAATCATTACCATAAACGAAGCCAGTTATTAAATCTCTGTTGCTATTATCTGTCTGACCGTTTATGATGATTCTATCAGGATAAACACGGGGGATAATATGGAAATAAACAGCAAACTATTATTGGTCGATGATGAAAGGGATATTGTTGATTTAATACAGGAAGTGTTGCAGCAGGATGGTTTTCGTGTCATTGAGCGGGCGTATTCCGGACTTGAAGCATTACGAATCTGCCGGGAGTTCCAGCCTGACGTAGTTGTGCTGGATGTGATGCTCCCGGATCTTGACGGCCTTGAGGTATGCAAAAAAATTCGGGAATTCTCCTACTGCTCCATCTTGTTTCTTTCTTCCAAAAATGATGACATTGATAAGATTCTGGGGCTTTCCTGCGGAGGTGATGATTATATTACAAAACCATTCAGTCCAAGAGAATTGGTTTTCCGCATCAAAGCGCAGCTTCGCCGTCAGCAGTATCAGGCTTCTTCCTGCCTGGGGGATATGGAAATTTTAAATGCCGGGTCTCTTACTCTTAATAAAGAAAGCTGCCGTGTCTACAAGTCAGGACAGGAAATCTATCTGACCGGACGTGAATTTCTGCTACTGTCTTATCTGATGGAAAACACGGATAAAATCATCACCAAAGAGCGACTGTACGAAAAAGTCTGGGGTGAATACAGCAGCATTTGTGATAATACCATTATGGTTCATATCCGTCATATCCGAGAAAAAATCGAAGACACTCCTTCAAATCCACGGCAGCTGATTACTGTTAAAGGCTTGGGATACAAATTAAAGAAGAGGACTGATTAATGAAAAAATCCGGATACTGTACCATTTTTCATATTTATCTGATTTTCTTTCTATCGCTGCTTGGAACGGTTATCACAGCTGCATCCCTCTTTTGCTTATTAATCACCGTTAAAACACCTGCCGGCATAAATAAAAGAAGCGACTGGCCCAAAACAATTACGGAGAATTTCAAAGAATACATTGCTTTGATAGATGGAAACCCACAAATCCTGCCGGAGGGACTGGAACTGCTTCAGAAAAATGAGATCGGACTTCAGATTATCGATCATTCTGGCAATGAACGGTTCAGCTGTCAAAAGCCGGATCAGGCTGATCCCAGTTACTCCGTTCCTGAGCTTCTTAAGCTTTACCAGACAGGAAGATTAAATGGCAGCAAAACAACCGCTTTTGTGGGAACAGTTACAGACAATGGGAATGACTATGCCTATATTCTCTATTTTCCAATGAAGATTTCCAAAATAACTATGTATCTCAATGGAGACAGATTTACAGACGGAAAAACAATTGTACTTCTTATCCTGGGAATGCTGTTTTCTGTTGTTTTAATTTCCGGTATTCTCTATGGATTCTGGACAACACACATCATGAACCGCATAACAACCTCTATCAGAGAAATTTCATCCCGTAACTATCTTCCAGTTCATGTTAATGGTGCTTATAAGGATCTGTACCTTAGTCTCAACACTTTGAATTCAGAAATTAGTGAAAGCGACAGATTGCGGGTACAGACGGAAACAATGCGGAAAGAATGGATTGCCAATATCACCCATGATTTAAAAACACCGTTATCCCCTATAAAAGGCTATGCGGAACTATTACAGGAAAGCGGCATTAAAACAGAGGAACAACGCAAACAGTATTCACAGGTTATCTTAAAAAATGCCTCCTTTATGGAATCACTGATCCATGATCTCAAATTAACCTATCAGCTGGATAATGGTATGATTCCTCTGAATCTGCAGGAACAGAATTTTATACGCTTCCTGAAAGAACTGGTGATTGATATCTTAAATAATCCAGAATATGAACAACGGACCATATGCTTTGAAACTTCCGTGGAAACATTTTTATTCTCTTTCGATCCTGTACTATTAACAAGAGCATTTCAAAATATCATTCTCAATAGTTTTGTCCATGGAGATGAAAATACTGCGGTTTCTTTGCAGATATCCGTTTCTGATACCATGCTTCTGATCAGCATAACTGATAATGGAAAGGGAATGTCAGAAGAGGAAACCCATTTTCTCTTTCAGCGCTACTATCGGGGAACGAATACAGAACGCAAGTCTGATGGAACGGGTCTGGGACTTGCCATTGCAAAAAGCATTACAGAGCTTCATGGAGGAATCATTACCGTGTCCAGCACGCCTTTAGTTGGAACATCTTTTCTTATACAATTTCCCATTGGTTAAGGTTAATTAAGGTTGCCTGAAACGCAGATTAAGGTTGATAGTCTATCATTTCATTATGATAGCTGTCAGCCTATTTTTATGCCATTTAATCAGAAAGCAGGTGTTTTGTTGAAAATAATATTAAAATACATTTTAATCAATGGGAAAGAGCACAAAGCAAGAACTGTAGTGATGCTTCTGTCAATCCTTCTTTCTTCCACATTACTGTTTGTGTCTTTTTCTCTTGCTTCTTCCTATGAAAGTGCCCAGCAGAAAATGGCACGTGGTATGTCAGGAGGTGCAACGGTTTCTATTCATGCTAAAGGGGAATCAGATTCCTTAAAAATTGAGGATATTCCCGACTTACCCCTGATTAGCGCAAAAGTCGGGATGCTGAAAGAAAGCTGTTTCTATCACGAAAATGGCTATTATGAAACCGTGGACTTAATTGCAGCAGATCTGTCACAGCTTGATGCGATTAATCAGCCTCGTCTCCTGGATGGAGGAGAAATCAAAGACTTCTCCGGGAGGAAAATTATTCTTCCTGACCGGTTTACTTTAAAGTACGGCATTAAAAAGGGCGATCAGATCACCCTGCAAATCGGGGGAAATCCTGTTCGTTTTAAAGTGGCTGAAATTGCTGCTTATGATACTGTTTTTCTGCGGAAAACAAGGGGGGCAACCGCTCTTTTGCCGCTTTCTACATTATCCGTACTTATGAATAAAACAGATGGGTACAACGAGATTTTAATAAAACCTGCAAAAGGTGTCTCTACAGCAGATCTGATAAACGGGTTGGAGTCCGTGCTGCCTGACAGCAGATTTCAGGTGTCTGAAATTATAAATGAAGCACAAATAAAAGCCGACGCAAGGCAAAAATCCATGCCTTTTTTTCTGATCAGCTTTTTCTCTCTCACAATCAGTATTTTTATCATTTACAGCAGCTACAAGGTAATAACGCTGGACAGACTGCCCGTGATCGGAACCTTTCGAAGCATAGGAGCGACTCAAAAAACAGTTACCCGTATTCTTCTGTTGGAAAGCCTGTTATATGGCAGTACAGGCGGACTATTTGGCATTCCAGCTGGAATGGCTGTGCTGAAACTGATTTTACAGGGAATGGGAACCTCTCTGCCACAGGGAATTGAAATTCCCGTTGTTATCACGCCGTTCAGTATCATAGCCTCTTTCACTACAGCTTTTGCCATTTCTCTCCTTAGCGCATGGATTCCGGTTCGCCGTGCAAGCCGCCTTCCAATTAAGGAGGTTGTTCTTGGGACTGTTGAAGAGCCCTCCCCACCCCGGCACTTAATCATTGGATCAGGAAGTATTCTGTTTCTAATATCAATATTTCTTCCAAAGCTTGTTCCTGAAAACATGTTGAATCTGGCTGGCGGTTTTTCCTTATTGGGGCTGATTGGAGCAACAATTTTAATCATTCCCCTTTTGACAAATCTGGTTTCCATGGGGCTTGAATGGATTTACGGTCTGCTTTCTTATAATATAGGCAGACTGGCTGCCAGAAATATGCGGGACAACAAAAACATCACACAGAACATTACACTGCTTTTTATCAGTATTTCGGCAGTCATCGCAATCAGTGTTGTGGGGGATTTCGTGAATACCTATATCAGTGACGTATTTAAAGGCGCAGAATTACAAGGCTTCGCAGACGGGCAAATGACGCCAGAGTTTGTAAATCAGGTGGAAAATATAGAGGGCGTTGATAAGGTGCTTCCACTCTTTGTGTACAAGAATGAATTACAGGGGAACGACGTTCTTTTTTCACGGCTTGAGGCGACAAATAACCTGGAATGGTATAATTCCATGCTGGCACTTCATTATACAAAACCCTTTATGCAGGGGCAGGCTGTTTCTGCATTTGCTTCCAATCGATCCATCCTATTAAGCGAGAGTTGTCTGAAGCGGACAGGATTTACTGTGGGAGATACTCTCACACTGTCCAATGGAACAGGAACTGCTGCCTCTTATGTTATAACCGGCAGTTTTAAATCAAGGGCAACTGATGTGGAAGCCGTGATTCCAGAGTCTTATGCAGCCATTGATTTTGGCATGAAAAACTACGGCTTTTTAGCTTATACTGCTGCTGATCCTGATGTGGTCATGATTCAAATCCGTGATCTGTTTGGCAATACACCAAACTGGAGCCGGACGGTGGAAGAATTTAACACAGACGCCC
Organism: Hungatella sp.; assembly: GCA_009712635.1. Taxonomy (GTDB): domain Bacteria; phylum Bacillota; class Clostridia; order Lachnospirales; family Lachnospiraceae; genus Lacrimispora. The sequence continues at coordinate 912,160 of WASS01000020.1, forward strand.
ATTCTACAGTGGGAGCCTTTTTAAAACCCATGCACAGCCTGACTTACTTTATTTTATTGCTTGCTGCCATTGGTGTTATTAATAATCTGCTCATTAACTATATGCAGAAACGCCGTACCATTGCCATGTATCATTCCATTGGGCTAAGTATCAATCAAAACAGGAGAATGACGCTGATTGAAAGTTTTTCCTGCGGTATGTTGGGCGCGGTAATTTCTATATTCGTTTCCTATATGGAAATAAAAACTATTTTTATTGTGGCTGGACCGAAAATCACTATGGCACCGGCACTTAGTGCCAGAACATTTTTAATGGCAGGTGCAAGTGGAATTTTAATCACTTTATGCGGTTCTGTCATTCCGATTTTAAAAAGCCGAAAGATGAAACTAATAGAAGAGATTAAATTTTAAAAAGAAAAATTGGAGGTTTTGCAAATGAAACCATTAGCCGGTACCATTGCTGTTGAGGGTAAACATATTGTAAAAGATTTTCGGCTTGGCGATACGATAACCAATGTATTAAAAGATGTGTCATTGGAAGTAATGCAGGGGGAATTTGTATCCATTATGGGACCTTCCGGTTCCGGGAAAAGTACGCTGCTTTATATACTTGGCGGACTTGATTCTCCCACAAGGGGTACCATACGTCTTAATGGTACCGATATATCCAGCCTGAAAGATGAACAAATGAGCCGGTTACGGCGGCAGAAAATAGGATTTGTATTTCAGTTTTATAATTTAATCCCGAATCTGAATGTGGAAGAAAACATCATGCTTCCTTTGCTTTTAGATGGCCGGAAAAGGAAGGACTATAAAAAGAAATTAAACTACATTTTAGAATTAACAGGTTTATCTGACAGGCAAAGGCATACTCCCCGTGAATTGTCAGGTGGGCAGCAGCAGCGTGTGGCAATTGCCCGTGCTTTGATTGGAAGCCCTGAAATACTTTTTGCAGACGAGCCCACCGGAAATCTGGACAGTAAAACCGGATCGGAAATTATGCACCTTCTGCACCAGATCAATCAGGAAAGCAAACAGACGATCATCATGGTTACCCATTCAGCAGAAGCAGCCAAAAGCAGCAGCCGGGTAATTACTGTCCGGGATGGAATGATTGAGTAAGTTTTTCATCATATGATCGCTTATCAGCAAAAACTCCCCGCCAAACACAACGTCTGGAGGGGAGCCTAATGTATGGAGTCCGGTGAGGACTTATTTTATTAATATGTAAACAACTGTACCCAGTACTGTGTACCTGCACTGTTTTGTAAATTACCAACACCGATATGTGTAAAGTTCTTATTTAAGATGTTAGCGCGGTGTCCGGCACTGTTCATCCATGCATTCATAACTTCTTCCGGTGTCTTCTGTCCCCAGGCAATGTTCTCGCCTGCGCCCTGGAAGTTAACGCTCTGCTCTCTTAATGCAGTGGAGAAGGAGCTGCCGTTAGGACGTACATGATCAAAAGAGGTCTGAATTTCATTGGCTCTTACATTCGCTGCTTTTTCTACGTTAGCATCGATGGTAAGAGGTGCAAGTCCAGCTTTTGCTCTTTCTGCATTGACAAGATCAACAACCTGCTGAGTGTAGGTCTTGTTGGATGTGGAACCGTTGTTTGTGTTGCCGTTGTTTGTGTTACCGTTGTTGGTATTGCCGTTGTTGGTATTACCGTTGTTAGTATTACCGTTGTTGGTATTGCCGTTGTTTGTATTTCCATTATTGGTATTGCTTCCGTTACCATTGTTGCAATTTGTATTATTATTACCATTGCCGTTGATTAAACTTGACCAGTCCAAATTGTTTGAGTTGATCCCAAGCTGCTGAAGCTTCGCCTTTAAATCACTGGCATTGCAGGAGCCATAAATTGCAGTCACGTTTCTTCCACCATAGCACTGTTTGTAAGAGTTATTCACCGCTGCGTTTGCTGTTAATGGAAGCATGCTTGTTAAGGTTAACGTAATCAATCCAATTGCCTTTAGTTTCTTCAATGTTATTTCCTCCTTTTGGGTTTGTTACAATTTTATTACATTTGTGTTACAAGAATATGATAGCACTCTCACTTCCATTTTTCCAGTGGTAATACATGGTAATTATTTTTCCAGATTCCCAGAACCGGAAAAAGGTATTTTCCATACTCATTCCAATTCTTTGTATGCATCTGTCAAAAAGTCCAGAAAATGCCTGCTTGCAGCAGGTAAAATCCTCTGATCCTTAAATACGACTCCAATGGTTCTGTTAAGCGGCGGTTCCATATTTCTTACAGCATTTTTGTAATCCACCCTGTTTAAAATTAAGTCGGAAAGAATCCCCACACCCAGTCCCTTTTCAATCATCGCCATAATTGTATAATCATCATGAACAATATATTGAATGTTGGGCTTGACTCCATGATGCTGGAAATATTCCATGGGCTCATTTAAGCTTCCCTCTTCCAGCAATATAAATGGCTCCTGCGCCAATTCCTCAATAGGAATCTTATCTTTTGCCGCCAGGGGATGGTTAATGGGAAGAACTGCAAGCATGGGGTCTTTTTTTAAAGGAATGGTTTTCAGTTCCTGATCCGTTACTGCCTGGGGATTAACGAAACCAAAGTCCACGCTTCCTTCCTTCACCAGCTCCTCGATTGCCGTGTAGTCTCCCTGATAAAGCTGAAAGCTGACAGAAGGATATTTTTCTTTGAATCCTTTCATCAGTCCCGGAAGCCAGTGACAGGATACGCTGGCAAAGGTTCCTATACGGATGGATGCATTCTGAATTCCTTCTATCTCACTTCGTTTTTCCATCAATTCCCTGTATACATGACAGATGTTTTTTATGTAAGGCATAAGTTCTGCGCCGTCCGGAGTCAGTGTTACACCTTTTTTTGACCGGACAAAAAGAACTGTATCAAGTTCCTCTTCCAGAGACTGAACCATCTGGCTGACAGCAGATTGTGTATAGCCCAGCTCTCTGGCCGCCTTTGTAAATCCTCCACATTCTGCAATTTTAACGACTGCCCGGTATCGGTTCATTCATCCGCCCCCTTATCCATCAGTTTTCCTAATGTTTCCATTATAAACATTTGTTTTACTGATGTAAAGAACCGTGGTATATTTTTCTTAGTTTACCAAAGGGTTACATGCCCTGTTACGGAGGATTTTTATGAATGATCGCAGCTTACAATATACTTCGGGACTAAAGGACGGAATTCCAATCGGACTTGGGTACCTTGCAGTATCCTTTACCTTTGGCATCATGGCGGCTAATACGGGTCTTACACCATGGCAGGCCATCGTGATGTCATTAGCCAACTTAACCTCAGCAGGACAATTTGCAGGACTTGGGATTATTAAAGCAGGGGCATCCCTTGGAGAACTGGCTCTTGCCCAGTTTGTGATCAATTTAAGATACAGCTTAATGTCCTGTTCCCTGTCCCAGAAATTTAAAGAGGATACTCCTTTTTTCCACCGTCTTCTTATTGGGTACGGTATAACAGATGAAGTCTTTGGTGTTTCAGTCTGCAAATCCGGTAAATTAGATCCCCCCTACTGTTATGGGCTCCTGTCTGCAGCCGTACCTGGCTGGACACTTGGAACTGCAATCGGAGCTGTATCAGGAAGCCTGCTTCCAGACCGGATTATTAGTGCATTAAGCGTGGGGTTATACGCCATGTTTGTTGCGATTATCGTACCTCCCGCAAGAGATAACCATACTTTGGCGTGGGTTGTGGTTATTTCCATGATTCTCAGCTTCCTGTTTTCCTGGCTTCCATGGCTGCGTATGATTTCCTCTGGTATGAGGCTTATCCTTTCGACAGTTGTAATTGCAGGTGCAGCTGCACTTTTATTTCCATTTCCAGCCAAAGAGGAGGATTGTTATGAATGACCGTATCTATGTATATATACTGGTAATGGCTGTCGTGACTTACGCTATCCGCGTACTTCCCCTGACTTTGATCCGGCGGGAAATAAAAAATACATGGGTACGGTCTTTTCTCTTCTATGTCCCTTATGTAACCTTGTCCGTAATGACGTTTCCGGCAATTTTGTCAGCTACCAGAAGTATCTGGTCTGCAGCAGCGGCATTGATTGCGGCTGTGGTGATGGCTTATAGGGGGAAGTCGTTGATTTTCGTTTCCCTGACAGCTTGCGGGGTTGTGTTTATGATGGAGTTAGTACTGGGGATTTTATAGCAATAGCAGCGAGCAAAAAGGTGGCAGACAAAAAATAAGAGCCTGCCACCTAAAACAAAAAAATCAGAAGTTCATATTAAAATAAAAGCACTTTCAATGAAAGGTTCAAACGCTTCCCCTAAAAAATTATAAATTAGGAAATTTCTTTCCATTTGGTATTTAATGTCGTTCCATAAACCTCATAGCTTTTGCGTACAGGAGCATTAAATCCAACAGTAAAAATACTGGACCATGAGCCGATAAACCATGCTGCCATTGCTTCTACCTGAATATCTGTAGAACCTGCCGGAATATCCAACTGCTTGTTCACACCTGCCGTAAAGTCTCCGCTCTCTTTTTCAATACGCTGTCCGTTGAGAGTAAAAGTAATTTTAAACTTCGCAACATAGCCCCCCGTATTTCGAACGGTAATACTGCCCCCTACATTATCGCTTTGCAGCGCATGCATGGCTGAGGCAACGCCATTGCCCCCTTCTGCTGTATTTTGTAACAAAGGCACCATCTGTACACTCGTGTTGCCCCAGTGGTAGAGATCAAAATCATATTTCTTTTTGCCAACTATATATTCCACAGTTGCAGAAACATAAATTCGTTTCTCATCAAAATCCACACCTAATAAACCAGTGACACCAACCCCGGCTATGGTGGCACCAAGTTTTACAGTAGGATTCTGTGCATCCAGATGAACATCTGCCAGCTTTATACCCATGCAGGACAGCTGCACAATAAACTGAGATGCAATGGGATTTTCCATGTCCAAATGAATATCGACCATATAATTAAATGGTCCAACTGAACCGTTGATTTCACTGATATTGTCTTTCTTATTGGAAGTTGCCTGAAGCATTGGTTCATTGCTCTCCGGTGAATAAACACGCAGGGTTACAGCTTTTTCATCTGCAGTAAGCTCCACTCTCCCCTGTAGAGTCTGACCGTCTTCCATCTGTAATACCGTGCCATCACCGAAGGTTTTGCTATCCCGCGACAACAGTTCAGTGCCGTTAAGCTTTACCGGTTTATTCAGGACTATACCGAACCCCCATACAAACTGCACAGGCGGATCAATACTGCCTGCTGAAAGCTCCATTTCAGTTCCATCTACGAGTATCATGTTAATTCTTGACATAATTTTTCCTCCTTAAGCCGTATAAATATTTAGGGTTACTTTTTCTTTTGTGATAGTAAGCTCCATTCTTCCTACCAAGGTTTGTCCATCTGCCATTTGGCATACAGTGCCAGCACCATACAATATTCTCCCCTCGCTTGGAAGTGGCTTATTGTTGATTTTTACCGGTTGTTTGAGGATGATCTGAAAGCCTCCTTTAATACTTTTTGGCGGATCAATGCTACTTGCCGAGAACGTAAATTTTTGATCATCCAAAAGTATCACATTAATACTTGACATAAATTTTTCCTCCTTATAATATTTTATAAGTAGACTTTCTACTTACTATTTCATTATAGTGGCTGAATGGCTGAAGCCATTCAGCCACAAGTAGTGGCTCATACTGCATCTGTCAATGGCAATTTTTTACATTTATAAAGATGAATAAATGTTAATCAGCAGACTTAAAAACACAAGTTTGCCGCTTTGAATGATAAAAGATGTATATAAAAAAAGCCCCCATCAGAGGTGAATTATTTATCTAATTCATCCCTGATGGGAGCTTCCTATTAAAAATCCATACCTATATCACATAATTATCTATATAATCATTCTTATGAATCAAATCTGCAACGGAGGTCCGAGTATTATTTCTGTACCGCCATCAGAGGCTTCTATTACCTGGTAATCTCCCATTTCTCCTGCCTTAAACTTGTCGCCGGCTTTTCCTGTGATTTTTCCTTCTACCAGAGCCATAGAGGTATATGCTCCCAAATAACCTACGTCAAGAGGATTCCACAGATACATATATGGGCAGGAATGTGCTTCATCATCCCCTATATATTCTGCCATTTCAGAAGGAAGTCCAAGACCGGTCAGCTTTACCTTTGATTTCTCGTCCTGAAGGACCTTGGCTGCTGCATTGATTCCGACTGTAGTAGGAGCGCAGATCACCTTTAAATCCGGATATTTTGATAAAAGAGCCTGTGTCTGATCTGTGGATTTCTGAGGTTCATCATCTCCATATGCAACTTCAACCAGATTGAGTTTCGAATACTTTTCTTCTTTCATCACCTCTTTCATGGATTCAATCCATGCATTTTGATTGGTGGCCTGAGAGGTGGCGGAAAGAATGGCCCAATCTCCCTCACCGCCGGAGATATCATTGACTGCTTCCATCAATGCCTGACCGATTTCTTTGATTCCTGCTGCCATTGCGTCCTCTAATGCCGCCTGCAGGGCATTTTCATCATTCCCAGCGATACAGATGGAATCCACGCCCTGAGAAATCAGTGACTGGATAACGGATACTTGTGCATCAGCCGTGGCAGACTCGGGGTGCTTTACGATGCACGTCCCTCCTTCCGCTTCAATGACCTTTTGAAATCCCTGGGCGATCTTTTCATTGTAGGGATTTCCTGCTGATTTTGTGATGACCGCCTGCCATCTACCTTATCTCTGCCACAGAAACCTTATAAAACTCAAATTCTTCTTCATAAACAATCCCATCCACAATAAATCTACTTAATCTTCTAATCGATTGGCTGCAGTCTTTTGTCTTAATTCTGCAATAGGATAAACAACCAGTCTAATTACAATCACTTCGATTGGTATCATGACTACATTTTGGAATACCCTTGTTGGAAGTACAGCAAGGTATCCTTGTCCCGTTAACATATATAACCAAAATGAATTTAGAAATATACTAACAGCAATATTGGCGAATGCTACTACCCCCAACACACGCCAGGTCTTTTTGGGTTTCTGATACAAAAACAAACCATATAAAGCTCCTTTTAGCAATGCAGATATTGTAAATCCCGGAAAATATCCAAATGGATTAAGCATGGCTATTATAATATCCCCTAAAGCTGCATTAACTGACGCATAGAAAGGACCATACAAAATTGCGGTTAACGCAAGAGGAACAAATCCGAATCCAATCTTCATATATAACGTAGAGATAGTTAAAAACCTGCCTGCAATTATCTGTAATGCTAACAGAACACCTAAAACAGCTATTTTCTGACCAAATTTTTCTTTCATCTCATTTTGCCCCCTTTAACCTGTAGCTTTTCTTCAATAATATTATCTAAAGTACCTGAATCCAACATTTCCGGCAGTACACTTCCTGAAGCGATAAAATCTCCCCAAATTAGAATCTGCGGAAACCTGTTCCAGCCCGTTCTTTTAACTACCATTTTTCTCATTCCAGCATTATTAGTAAGATCAATTTTAATATATGGAAGATTATAATGCTCCAATAGCATACTGTCTCTTTCAATATAATATTGAGTACATTCTTTACTGTCATCTATAAATAGAATAACATTTTCCTCAAAAAAATTATGTTCCATTATACTCTCTGGCTCACTTATTAGAGACAGCATATTATGTTCTTCTTCCATAACCACTGGATATCGTTTCATCTCTCCCTTTTCATTTCCTATGAATAATAAATCATTGGTCAACAGGCAGGTAGTTGCTAATTCATTGACCGATATGGAAGTAAAGCTTTTTTGAATTAACTCATCACATATTCCAATCTTCAGACTCGTAGATATGTAGGCCACCCTGCCATTATCCGAACAATAAGATACTTTCCAAATACGGCCTTCTGTTATTTTCCTATAACAAATTTCATAATCCTTTTTGATATTCACTATCAGGATAGTACCCTCAAATGTGGAAATATAGATATATTCCTTTGAACTATTATAAGCCATGGAGGTAAAATGATAACCATTGCATTTTATAATCTTCTCTATCATATTTTGCTGCCGATCCCAGATTATAAGTTCTCCTTCAACACTGAGAATGGCTATTTTTTGCTGTGATTCCAAAGAACAAATATCAATTAACTGATTGCAGCTGATCTTAAATGTTTCTATCTTTCTGGTATTCAGATCATATAATAAAAATATACCTTCTGCCGCCACAGCATATACGGTTACATTTATAATGCATAAATTATTTAACCACAGCTTTACTCTTTCCAATAGTTCAGTATTTAATAAATTATTATCTATTTTAATTATTTCACCTCTGCTGGTAACTGCAATTAAACGATCCTGGGAAACGGCTGCAATGGCATTCAGCCACCCCACTGAACATTTCAGGTAATCTGATACATTTTCGGTCAGATTATATCCCACAATTTCGCCATTCTCGGATACAGAATATAACATATTCTGGTGTACATAAAGATTCCATATTGCCCCGCCGTTTATTTGATTGTTTTCAATGTCATTGTAGGGAATTGAGTATAGTTCACCATACTCTGTACCAATATAAAAATTATCTTTTATAAAAGCAATTGACAATATCCAGCCTTTTTTCACTGGATACCCTCCTGTATAAATACCTGACTTTAGATTCCACTTTCTGATATATCCATCATAGCCCGATGTGAATAAAGTATCTCCTACTATACAGGCATCAGTTACCCAGTTGGTGTGATTTCCTGTAAACGCTTTCTCCTCTCCTTCTTCTTTCTTTACAAAAATGTCAAATGTATTTCCATAATAGGCTCTCATATAAGTATTCTCTGAGATGTATATCTGCTTCCTTATCTTCGTTCCAGAGTTTACTTCTTCCTTTTTTTCGTTTTGTGGTATGGAGGCTCTCCCTATATTTTGTTCTATTTTTAAACAATTATTTTCATATAAAACATGAATAGTATAATGTTTAAAAATCAGAGTTAACTTTTGTTTTTCTTTCCGGATCCCGCAAAAGCTACGGGAGTCAAAGAATCCCAAATATTCTCTATCAAAAAATTGAGGGTTATATATCTCTAATCGATTATCTGAAAATCCCAGTACTAAGAAACCAATGAAATCTTCCATGAAAATAATGGGTCGGTCTTCAGAATAAAGTGAAGTGACTTTTTTTATCATATCTGTTACCTCCTCCTATACAAATCAATAAAAAACTTTAGGTATTATTGTGTTTATATATATAACCAAAGCTCCTGTTACCCCTGTACTTACAAAAAGGAAGAGATCACATTTTTTATATTTTAGTGTTTCTAAATAAGTACGAGTGTTTCTGCTGTCATAGCAACGGCAGCTCATTGCTAATGTAAGTTCATCAGCACGTTGAAAGGATGCCATAAATAAGGGGATTAATATTGGAATGCGGCTCTTTACCCGCTTTATTATACTACCCGAATCCATATCAGCCCCTCTTGCTTTCTGCGCGGAGATAATTTTATCCGCTTCTTCTACCAAAGTAGGTATGAATCGTAAAGCTACCGTCATTGTCATAGCGATCTCCTGGACAGGAAAATTTAATTTATTCAGGGGATTTAAAAGCTGCTCTAACCCATGTGTTATCTGCATTATAGATGTCGTATATGTAAAGATATAGGTACCGATAACCAGACAGACAAGTCTGATACACATAAAAATTGCCGCCCAAATACCTCTGTCAGTAATTTTTAAAATTCCGATTTTCCACAAAACATTGCCATCTGTTAAAAAAATATTAAAAATAAGTGAGATACCTAATAAGGGAATCATAGGATCTATACTTTTTTTCAATAATTTTAATGATACTCCTGATAATATAACAGCTCCAACAATAAAAACCACACCTGATAATAGTGAAAGAAAATTTGACGCTGCAAATAAAATAAAGATGTATATAAGGCCAACTAAAATTTTAGCTCTCGGATCCATTTTATGTACAATCGAATTACCCGGAAAGTATTGACCAATCGTTATATCTCTTAACATTCTTGTCCGTCCTTTTCTCTGTGTTTGATCAGATCAATTATCTGATGCACAGCATCTTCAACTGAGGTTGTCAATGGATCGATAGGAATTCCTCTTTCATTTAAACCCAGGCAGATCTCCATAATCTGAGGGATGGATAAACCTATTTCTTTGAGCTTTTTTGCATGGCAATATACATCTGAAGCACTTCCGCTTAATACTATTTTTGTATCATTCATCACCAATATTCTATCCGCATAATTCGCAACATCTTCCATATTATGTGAAACTAATATGATTGAAACATTATTTTTTCGATGATATTCGTTTATTTCTCTTAATATCCTGTCTCTTCCCAGGGGATCCAATCCTGCAGTTGGTTCATCCAGAATAAGTACTTTGGGATTCATTGCGACAACACCAGCAATGGCTGCCCTTCTTTTTTCCCCGCCAGATAAATCAAAAGGGGATTTAGATAAGATTGTTTTATCCAGTCCAACAAAGGAAATCGATTTCATTACTCGTTCATCGATCTCTGACTCCGGTATTCCAATATTTATCGGGCCATAGGCAATATCCTTATACACAGTTTCTTCAAACAGCTGGTATTCGGGATATTGAAAAACCATCCCTACCATAAATCTATATTTTCGAATATTTTTTGTATCGGACCAAATGTCATGTCCGTCTATAAAAACTTTACCTGATGTAGGTTTTAAAAGCCCATTTAAATGTTTAATCAACGTTGATTTTCCTGAGCCGGTATGTCCAATTAATGCAACAAATTCCCCCTGTTCGATCTCTATGTTAATATCTGAAATTGCAGTCTTATGAAAAACACTTCCTGAGGAATATTCATAATTTAAATGTTCCGTCTTGATGATAGGCATATTATTACACCTCCAAAAGCTTGTATAGTTCATCAATGCATTGTGCTTCTGTAAGACAATCGAAAGAAATATCAATTCCTTCTGCTCTCAATAATTGCATTAATTGGATTGACTGGGGAATTTTCAAACCTGCATCTTTAAGTTCCATGTCCCTGTTAAAAACTTTTGCCGGAATATCATCCATTAACACCGTTCCGTGTTTCATTACTATTACCCTGTCACACTCCACTGCCTCTTCCATAAAATGCGTGATTAAGATTACAGTAATACCAAATTTTTTACGTAATTGCTGTATGACATCCATTACTTCCTTTCTGCCTTGCGGGTCCAGCATAGAGGTTGGCTCATCTAATACAATACATTCCGGTTTCATAGCTAATATGCCCGCTATTGCAATTCGCTGCTTTTGACCGCCTGACAATTTATGAGTGTCCCAATTTGCATAATCTTTCATAGAAACAGCTTCAAGCGCCTCATCAATGCGAATGCGTATTTCTTCTGATGCCAACCCCAAATTTTGCAGGCCAAACGCTACATCTTCCTGAACTGTTGACGCTACTATCTGATTGTCTGGATTTTGAAACACCATACCTATATGTCTTTTTATCTCTATCCGCACATCTCTGATTTTTGAGTCCTTAAAATATAAATCTCCGCTTTTTGATACCAGGACTCCATTAAAATGCTTGGCCAGCGTAGACTTACCAGATCCATTATGTCCTAAAATAGCAATTATGCTTCCTGGGGGTATGTCTAAGTTGATATGATTTAAAATAGTTTCCTTTTGCTCTGAATTCTTATAATAAAATGAAACATCATCACATTTCAAAAAATTTTTCTTTTCAACACTCACAATTCTATTCATCTCCGCTGATCATCTTTTTGTTATTTCTCAATGCAATAATTTTATATCCAAGTACCCAAATCATAACAATCATAATAGGTGCCATAAGAATATTCTGAACAATTCTTATGGGAAGAAGAGCGCGTATCGCCTGTCCTGTCATTTGATACACCCATATGGTACTTAAGCCGCAGCTTATTATAAAATTGTTAATGAACACTGCACATATTATTCTCCATAACTGCCTGGTTTTGTTATGTAATATGACTCCGTAAACGACTCCAGACAGAACTGCTGACAGAGTAAGACCTGGATGAAATCCCGCAACAGGATACAGCAACAGGCCAATTACATCGCCTACCCCTCCAGCTATGCCTGCCCACATCGGACCATACAATATCCCAGTCAAAGCCAATGGGAAAAAGGCAAAGCTGATCCGCATGATAGGAGTTGTAATTGCCAGATAACTCTTTAATACGATCAGCAAGGCTGTCAGCATTGATGTTACTACTATTTTATTTCGCATTTCTTACCCTCACTTTCTAAGCCGCTGGAAGCAGTTTCTCGTATTCACTATATTTTTTCGTCACTTCTTCGTATGAAATAGATTTATAATTTCTTCTCGGATCAGCGCCACCATAGTATTTTTGTGTATTTGTATCATAATATACAGCTGCAATTCCCCCTAAGGCGGAATTATATCTGCTTACATCATTAAACTCATATCCTAAATTTAATAATTCATTTTTTACGTCTGGTTCGAAATAGCTTCCTTCTATTGTTAGTATTGGATTATATAAATCCAGAACAAATGCGCGGGGCAAATCAATAGCCTGCTGTATATTCATATCAAAAATCAACACATTATTTAAAACTGCTAATATAGCAGGTGGAATTGAACTATTGCCCGGTGAGCCGATTGCCATAACTGGATCACGATCTTTTAAAACAATCGCCGGTGTAATGGTACTTCTGACCCGTTTCCCTGGTATAACATAATCCGGACTATCAGCTTTCTGAGGATCATGTTCTAAATTACTTATATGGCTATTATAAAAAAAGCCTAAACCAGGAGCCATGTATTTACACCCCCAGGCGCTCCCGATCGTATTGGTTGTTGAAACTAAATTCCCATATTTGTCCATTACAGAAATATGACTTGTTTCCTTACTATCTTCTCCACCTGATTTTACAGGATTTGTTATTAAGTCACCGTGGGGCGGATTAATCATAGCTTTATTAACAGGCATACTGGCAATTCTTTTCTTCGCATAATCTTTAGATACAATGGTGTCTGTCGGAATATTAAAAAAAGCCGGATCTCCCAAATAAGTGAATGCATCTGCCATTCCCAAACGCAATGCTTCATTTAGTGTAAATAAATATTCAGAAGAATTGACTCCCATTGATTTTAAATCGTAGTTTTCCAATATATTTAGAGATTCTAACAACCACTCTCCTCCATTGGATGGCATGGAAGGCACTATAATGTTATAGCCATGATATGACGTTTGAATAGGAACCCGTTCAATCGCTCTATATTTTGACATATCATCTAAAGTAATTAAATTGTTTCCATTCTGCAATCCATTTACAATCTCACCAGCCAGTTCACCTTTATAGAAACCTTCCATACCTTGCTCTGCCAGTTTTTCCAGGGTATCTGCCAATAATTTATTTTTTATTATATCTCCTTCTTTCATTGGCTTTCCATTATTCAAATAAATATCTGCAAAATCAGGGTTTTGAGATAAGATATCATAGTTATTTTTAATTGAATCTGCTAATCTTTTATCAGCTATGAATCCATTTCTTGCTAATTGTATCGCAGGTGCCATAACTTCTTCCCGACTCATTGTTCCATACTTATCAAGTGCGGTAAGTATTCCATACACCTGACCTGGTAAGGCAGCATTTTTAGCAGTATTTTTGTCTGTATATGGATTAAACCAGCCTGCTTTCATATTAGATGGAACCGTCTCCATATACTCAATGACTATACACTGATCATTTTCTTTCGTATATATTGTCATAATGCCACTCCCCCCAATTGAACTCAAATTAGGTTCGACTACACCAATTGTAAAAATAGTTGCCACTGCGGCATCCACAGCATTTCCGCCCTTTTTTAATATATCTATCCCTATTTGCGATGAATATTCGCTGGCACTGGAAACGACACCTCCGTTTCTGATAGCTCCGCTATCATCGCTGGCAAAAACTGAAACATTATTAAAGAGCATTAATAAGACCGCTAAGAAAAACATCTTTAACGGTTGTATCCCGACATGTTTTTTCATGCTTTTCACCCCAAATATATGGCTTACATTTATATTGTATCCTGACGTCCATAAAATGAACGTATTTCACTCGCGATTGAAAATGAACCTACTACACAAATAACATCCTCTTTTTCTGCTCCTTCAAGCGCTGTTTTTATTCCATTTAATGGAGTTTCACAATTTACAATAGGGGAATTGTATTTTTTTAAATAATTGGCTAAATCTTCTGCTTTTAAAGCTCTGGTATTATTAGGGGTTATCGTATAGAATTTTTTTGCATATGGTGCGATTATATCAATCATTGAAATGTAATCCTTATCAGCTAAAACGCCAAATACAAAAGTTATTTTTCTTCCAGAAAAATATTGGATCAAACCTTCTTTCAGAGCCTGAAAACACTGTGGATTATGCCCGCCATCTAAAATTACAACCGGATCCTTCTGCAACACTTCAAATCTGGCTGGCCATGTGGTTTTTTTCAAGCCTTCTTTAATATCAGCTTCGCTGATTCTCCACCCCCGCTTTTGTAATGCACTTATCGTTTCTAAGACAACAGCGGTATTCTTAAGCTGATGGCATCCTAAAAGTTTAATAAAAATATTTTTCATATTTTTATAATCAAACATCTGACCATCTAAATCTGAACTTACAGGATTTAATTCTGAGAAATCTGCAATGAATAAATCTGCATTTACTTTTTTGCAGGCTTCTTCCACAACATTAACCACCTCTTGCCCTTGCTGATACAAAACAACCTGACAACCTTTTTTTATAATTCCTGCTTTTTCCCTTGCGATTTCAGAAATGGTATTTCCAAGTTGTTCCATGTGGTCCAGACCAATTGAAGTTATTACAGCCACCTCTGTATTTTCAATGAAATTCGTACAATCAAGTCTTCCGCCCATTCCGACTTCAAATACTACAATATCACAGCATTTTCGTTTAAAATATTCAACTGCTATCATTGTAATCAGCTCAAATTCAGTCGGACCCTCCTTCATTTTTTCAACAAAAGGTTTTATAAATTCAACGATTTCAATCAATTCAGAATCTGTAATGCAGCGGTCATTAACCTGATAATACTCATTAAATGTAGATATAAATGGAGAAGTAAACAGTCCTACACGATAACCAGATTCATTTAGTATATTAGCAAGCATTCTGGAGGTTGAACCTTTTCCATTTGTACCTGCAACATGAACAAATTTTAGTTGTTTTTGTGGATTACCAATTAACTCATTAAGCTCTATAATTCTTTCTAATCCCAGTTTAGTTCCTTTCCATGACTTGCTATGTATAAATTTTATTGCTTCCTCATATATCATCTTTATCCACCCTTCAAAGTTTACTCCAAATATGAAACGTCTCTACGAAAGCTTTTTCTAATCTGGTTTTCGCACTCTTAAATAATTTCTCATTATAGGCAGAAACTTCCTCCTCTCCAAAATACCTGTTATCTATATACGCCCTATAATTCATTTCGAATATTAACCCTTGAAATACGTCACCATACAGCGATCGATAATACTTAATTGTATTTCCACCTTTAAAAATTGAATCAGTGTTAGTAGAAAAATCATACAACTGCAGATTTTCTTCAAACACTTTTACGGTTTCTCTGTCAGAAGTGGCTCCATCTGAATTTCCAATGCAAATATCCTCATTATATTGCTGAAAAAAGCTGTGTATATCTATTAAATATACCTTTCCAAATTGTAGAATCTTCTCAGACAGCTGTTTTTTCAATTCCTCATGATAAGGCTTATAGAATATTTCTATCCGCTCAGTTATTTCCGTTTTGCTTAAAGAGTTTTCATATAATCGTGTTCCGAAGGTATTGGTTTCATAAACAACTGATTGTACATAATTATCTGATTTAAACTGATTGGATGCTCTATTTAGATCAACCACATACCGGCTGATGTTGGAAATGATTTGTGTTACCCCATATTCCTTTAAGAAATCAAATAATTCCGGCAAAAACCAATCCATATTGGTCATCACTGCTGACTTTTTCATCCTGTTCCGAATGGAATCAGGCAGATATGTACCACTATGTGGAAAGCTTACAACAACAGGATATTGGCTGTTTGTATTTACCACATTATATAAATCCATAATTGCTTTAAATACCCCCCTTTTTAATCCGCCAATGTAATAATTTCTAATGATTTAATTCCCTCCAACTGCTCTTTTTCCAATTTATTTTTTAATTCTTGCAGTCTCTTATGTAAAATAGGATGTACATAATTAGCTTTCATTTCGCAAAGTGGTTTCAAAACAAACATTCTTTCATGCAATCTGGGGTGTGGAATGATTAAGTCTTCATTTTCATATATTTCGTGATTAAATAAGAGGATATCAATATCTATTGTCCTTGGTCCCCAGTGGACAGTCCTGATACGTTTTAATTTGTTTTCAACCTCCAAAACATGGGCTAACAGTTCTTCAGCTGTCAGTAGTGTTTTAAGTTCTACACAGCAATTAAGGAAATCATCCTGTTCAACGCCTCCCACAGGTGACGTAATATAAGAAGAAGATTTGTTTATTATTATATTTCTGGAATCACTAATCATCTCCAGTGCTTTAGCAATGTTCTTGTTCTTGTCACCCATGTTGGAACCTAATCCTAAAAATGCTGTACTCCATCCTCTCTTAATCTTTACCGATACATAATTTACAATGCATCCGATCGGTGCCCATGGTTTTTTTATTTCTACCACTATCTCCTTAACCATCTGATATTTAAGAAGAATTGCATCTGCGATTACTTCTGCGCAGCTTTCAATTAAATCATAGGATTTGCTGCAGAATATATCAGAAACCAGGTTACAAATATCCCCATAGTTTACTGTGGAGTCTAATTGATCATTTACTCCCGCTTTCCGGACACATAATGACAATTGCAGGGATATCAAAAACTTCTGTCCCAACTTTTTTTCTTCTTCCAGAACTCCATGATAAGCAAATATCTCTAAATCTGTTATACTTATAGTATCCAAACAATTACCTCCTAATGGCGTCCTCTCACGATTTCATCAGTTATAATGCATACCCTTTTATTCGCTTTTACATCATGAACCCTTATAAAATCACAGTGTTTGGATATTGCTAATGCCGTCGTCGCTAAAGTGGCTTCCAGTCTTTCCTCCAGAGGAAGATTAAGTATATTTCCTATAAATGATTTTCTTGATGTACCTATTAAAACCGGATATTTTAATTTTGAAAATTCCTCCAGATTTTTAATAACGGAAACATTTAACGCAACTGTTTTTGCAAAACCGACTCCAGGATCTAAGATGATTTTATCATGAGGTATGCCTGCATTTAGTGCTATATCCAATGCCTCATTTAAATCAGATATAACATCTAAAATAAAATTATTATAATTCATATTGTCTCTGTTATGCATTATGCAGCATGCCACATCGTATTTAGAACACACGGACGCCATATGTTCATCTTTTTTCATACAGCCGAAATCGTTTATCATGGATGCCCCTAAACAAATTGACTGTTCTGCAACTGAAGCTCTTCTTGTGTCAATCGATATGGGTACATTTATATGTTTTTTCAGTTCCTTTAAGACTGGCAGAACTCTTGACAACTCTTCTTCCTCTTCCACTGGTATTGCTCCAGGCCGTGAAGATTCCCCTCCAATTTCTATAATGTCAGCCCCTTCACTAACCAATTTTTCTGCATACGATATTGCCTGATTTATTGAATTGTGTTTTCCTCCATCATAAAAGGAATCTGGCGTTACGTTTACGATACCAACTATATAAGTTCTTGCTCCAATATCAAATTTCGTATTTCCAATAATCATTTCCCCTACCTCCAAAATTTAGTAAACTAATTTTTCATTCATTTTTTCCTGACTCCAATTGCATATATCCTTAGCTTCACAAAGAAAGCACAAGCGTGATAATTTATCTGCTTTATATAATAAACTTGCGAAGGAATCATTCTCATCTTCTAATTTGCGATGTTTCATTATCGCATTCTTGCAAATTTCTATTTCATTATCGTTAAATTTGCATGAAGCGAGTATACTATCTGCTATTTCAGCTGCTGATATGTGATGAGGCACTCCCTCCTCATATTGCCGCCACTTTGTTATATCGTGCATTAATGCAGCCGCATAGATTAATTCTTTATCATACCCCCATTTATTTTCAAGATTTAAAATATATGCAATCCTTGCCACATCTATAGAATGGTTTAGATTATGCTTGCAGAACACTCTTTCTTTTTCAGCAATCTCATTTCTTTTTAAATATTCTTTAAAAACTTTATTATTTAATATATTACTGATGCGTTCCATTGTTATTCTCTCCCTGATCAATCTGTATCTAGTGATAATAACTGCAATGCTTCTTTTCTTGCTTTATCATCCGTCTTAAAAATTCCTGCAAAACAAGTGGTTACCGTTTTAGTGCCAGGTTTTCTAATTCCTCTCATATTCATACACAAATGCTCTGCTTTTATAAGTATTGCTGCTCCAATTGCCTGTGCATCATTTTCTAATATATTAACAATTTCTGCTCCTAACCGTTCCTGTAACTGCGGTTTTTTTGCACATATATCTACCACACGAGCCAGTTTGCTTAACCCTAACAGTCTCCCCGGTGCTGGAATGTAACAGATACTTGCAGTTCCATAGAAAGGCAATAAATGATGTTCGCACATTGAATAAAATGGTATATCTTTTACAATCACCATCTCTTCAGTACAACTCTCACCGAAATACTTCAGTACACTTTGTGGAGACGTCTCTAATCCTGCAAATATTTCACTATACATATTAGAGATTCTTTCCGGTGTCTCTTTCAACCCTTCCCTGTCAGGATCTTCGCCTATTGCAATCAGCAGCTCTCTTACAGCAAATTTAATTCGTTCTTTATCCATGACTAAACCCCCTTTGTAACCCTTATATATTTTTTAATACTTATTTCTTCATCTTCATAAAATACCTGCTCCAGATAAAAATCACTTTCAAACTCAGGAAAGTATTTATTGCCTTCAAAAGTCCTTTTTATCTGTGTTATGTAAAGATATTTGCATTTCCCAATTGTAGCTTTGTATATCTCACTTCCACCGCATATCCACACCTTCTTACCCTCAGAGCCAGTATCCGGTATTTCTTCAATTTGATGAATAACCTTCACATTTACTTGATCTGAAGTATAGTTTCTATTTCTTGTTAATATATAATACTCATTCTCTGAGTATATCTTTTTCATAGATTCAAATGTTTTCCTGCCAATTACCAGGATATGCCCCTTTGTTGCAGTTTTAAACCAATTCATATCTTTGGGAATATTCCAAGGTAACTTATTTTCACTTCCAATGACTCTATTAATATCCATTGCAGCAATAGAAATCCACTCACATTCTTTCAAGGTTATATCTCCCATCTATGTAACTTTATATTGACTCTGTATTTATTTACTACCTTAACAATAATACTCTTTAAAAGACATGTCAATGATCATTTGATGTATAAATATTGATACATTATTTTATTATTGTTGTAATATTAATAATAATCTATTACATACGAGGAGAACTGTGATGATAAACCTAAATTAAGCGGCCGGGAAAAAGATATTATTTTGGTTCTCTGGGGCATGGGGAAACCTATGACTGCTTCAGATATTGCAGAGAATGGAAAAAGCATAAGTATAAATAGATATATTAGATGAATGTATGTTGTGACTATGCAGGATATCCCTGGTTGTCTAGTTAAACTGCCAGTACATAGATAATTATCTCAAAATAACTTTTTAAGAAAGGAATTATCATGAAGAAGATATTTAGATATCCTGCTATTTTTACAATGTGTGTGATTTTTCTTGGAAGTATCCAAAATATACAAGCATTCGCAAGTCCTTACGTCTCTAGCTCTTTTAATACAACATCGAATATGGATTTTAACAACCTGCCTCCACTGTTCCGTAACTTATGAACGTGGTTTCTCCTGTTTTTGGATTGGTCGGTTGGTCAATTTGAAATAAATATCCGTTTTTTCCATATCTGCCATACTTACTTTGGTCGTAGCGTTCGCTATCCATACAAATGTTGACGGCTTTCAATCCAACTACCACTTCTTTGCTTCCCTCGAAAAGCTCATGTTCCCATAGAAACTCACATTCGATATTCAAAAAGCATTCTTTAATTCGTGGCGCATTTACCTTTGAGGCTTTCTCTGCCGTTAAACCGGAAGCGGTGATTTCATCTGTTTCAAACGCATTGTTTCCAATGGTTTTAATACAGCGGTCATAAATGTCCTTTGAAGGGAAATTTAACACGCACACACTCGTTTCTTTCAGTGATTGATACATATGCCCGCCTTTATCAACTTTTCCCATGATACAGATGAAGTTATCAGTTCCGCTGCCCGCAAAGGATGACCAGGAATGCAGACATGCGTTTTCTTTACCGTTGGATTTCCAACCTGTAACCACGAATACCAACGACGGCATGGCTGTCACTAAATCATACCAAGACAAATTACCGCAGGCTTCCAGGTATTGCTTCGTGTCATATCCTGACAGACTCTCCGGCCTTTCAAAAATTGAAATTTCCTCTTTCATACTGAATTCCTCCCTTTTATTTGATCTATGCATAGAGTAACAAGTACAATACGACAACTGTATGTCAAATTACTTATATTGATCTAATATATTTTCTGCTTTCAGGCAAACTTCATCTACTAAATCAAGAGGCTCTATGACCTTTACGTCATCCCCGTAGCTTAATATCCATTGTAGTAAGTAATTACGATTTGTAAAATTGTTTTCAAATAGTAATTTGCCGGATTGATTATCAAATGTTATACATTCGGGGCCATATTCATCAATTAGTCTGTATTTAACACTTATGTCAAAAAGGGCTGTCAGCTTTATCTCATCGCGCCAGATATATTGGTCAAAATCAAGTGCTTTTTCTGAAATAACTCGTTCCTCATAACATGTTTTAAGATTTTGCAATTTGTTTAAACGGTTCAATTTAAAGAGTCTATAACTTTGTTTGGTTAGACAGTACCCATAAACATACCATGCAGACCACCTGAATATGATGAAATACGGCTCTATCGTACGTTCACTTTCTCCTTTTTCAGAATAATATTGGAACTTAATTAATTCCCGATTACTAATCGCCTGTTTTATCAACTCTATTTTTTCAGTCAGGCTCACTTGATAAAATGAGGCTAAATCAATAATAATTCTATTTTGGTCAGAGAGAATAGCACGCTTTTCATAAGCGAATTTCTCCATAAGACTTTGGGTATAAGTGTATTTTGAAATGCTGTCTATACTCTTGAGACCCGTAAATATTGCACTCAATTCTTCTTGGGTCAGTATTGTTTGATTGATTTTATAACCATCTGCAATGGAAAGTCCCCCGCCATATCCCTGCATGGACACAACAGGGATACCAGCTTTACATATATTTTCAATATCACGCTGGATCGTCCTGCTTGAAACCTCAAACCGCTCCGCCAGCTGGGATATTGTTACTTTTTCCTTTTGCAAAAGGATTGTAATGATACCGATTAAACGATCTATTTTCATATGCACACCCCTGTCCTATTATAACATAGTAATTGGACATGTGTATGTCTTGTTTTTAGTCTGCTTATTCGTATAGAAAGGCAAAAAACAAGTGTATCGCTCACCCAAAGAACGATACACTTGTTTCTGACTCATAAAATCCGTATTCTCCTATATCACATAATTATTCATATAATCATTCTTATGAATTAAATCTGCAATTGTTATCCCGTCAAAGTAATCATTAATCAGCTTATTAAGTCCTTCCCACATCTCCAGAGTCTGGCACTGACCGGCTCTGTTGCAGTTATTGGTCTCCCCTTCCAGACAGGAGACTGGCGCAAGAGATCCTTCTGTCAGCCGTAAAATGCTTCCTACGGTATAAAGCTCAGGGTCCTTGGCAAGCTTATAGCCGCCGCCTTTTCCTCGCAAAGAGATAAGGAGATTATTCTTACTTAAAATAGAGACTATGGATTCCAAATACTTTTCTGATATCTCCTGCCTTTGGGCAATGTCCATCAGCGTGATAAATTCTCCGTTATTGTGCTCTGCCAGATCAATCATGAGTCTGATGGCGTAACGGCCTTTCGTTGAAATTTTCATATGCATAACCTCCTATTCATAATTTACCACAAGGTTAATATGTTTTTCAAGCCTATTTCTAATTTTCTTCCTGATTTTCTTTTTTACCAGTCTTTTTTTCATCATAATCATCCAGAAAATGATGGACTGCCCCATCCTTTTTATAGGCAATAATGGTGCTTAAATTTACATTCTCCACACTTTTAAATAAATTGCCTTCAATATAAGGGTTGGTCTCCTTCAGCTGACTAATCAGATTCTTAATTTCCACCCGTTTGGAACCGGTATTTCCATCTGTCCTGCAGGTGGTGCAGGTATCAGTAAACCGGCATGCGCACTGGATGAAATGAAGGTCATTGTAATCCCGCCACCGTTTGATGTCATCTTCTCTGATGAGATACAGCGGACGTATGAGCTCCATACCTTCAAAATTGGTGCTGTGCAGCTTTGGCATCATAGTCTGGATCTGACCTCCGTACATCATTCCCATAAGAATGGTCTCAATCACATCATCATAGTGATGACCAAGTGCAATCTTATTGCAGCCCAGTTCCTTCGCCTTGCTGTACAAATGCCCCCTTCTCATTCTTGCACACAAATAGCAGGGGGATTTCTCCACTTCATAGACTGCATCAAAAATCTGCGTTTCAAATACGGTAATGGGAATATTCAAAAGTCTGGCATTGTTTTCAATTACCTGACGGTTTGTTTCGTGATAGCCCGGATCCATAACAAGAAATACCAGTTCAAAAGGGAATTTGTTATGGCGCCGGATCTCCTGAAACAGCTTCGCCATCAGCATGGAGTCCTTGCCGCCTGAGATACACACAGCTATCTTGTCATTTTCCTTAACAAGTTCATATTCATTAATTGCTTTGGCAAATTTACTGAATAATTCCTTGTGAAATTTCTTTCTGATACTCTTTTCAATCTCTTCCAGCCTGCCCTGACCCTGTTCTTCTTTCTTCATGGTCTGAATAAGCCATGCTCCATAGCCTCCTGCCAGACTGTAGGCCGTATATCCTTTTTCCCTTAAAGTCTCTGCCGCTTCCTCACTGATCACACCCTTTAAGCAATACAATACAATCTTTTTCTCTTTGGGAAGGTTGCAATCATCCGCTGAAACTGCTTCCATCTCCATGTGAATGGCACCGGGGATAAACCCGTGCTGATAGGCTCGTTCCTCTCTGATATCCACCAGAACATATTCTGACTGATCCATCTGCTCCAGCTGCTGTAATGACAGACTGCATTCACAAGTATCCATGTATTCTGAATCCATATCCTTATCTCCTATTCCTTTTACGCTTTCTGCTGCCCGCCTGCAAGGTCTTTAATGACCTCTCCAGCGATGATCAGACCTGCAACAGACGGCACAAATGCCAGACTTCCGGGAATATCCCTTCTCTCTGTGCACTTGTGGGCAGCGCCAGGAGGGCAGATACAGTTTGTCCGGCAGCTGATGGACATATCCTCAATGGGCCTGGTTGGTATTTCCTTTGAATAAACCACCTTAAGCTTTTTCACTCCCCGCTTCTTTAACTCTCTTCTCATAACCTTTGCAAGGGGACAAACCGATGTTTTATAGATGTCAGCGACCTCAAACTTGGTGGGATCTAATTTGTTTCCTGCTCCCATGCAGCTGATGACCGGAACGCCCGCCTCTTTTGCCTGCATCACAAGCTGAAGCTTGGCTGTTACCGTATCTACCGCATCCACTACATAATCATAGTCCTGAAAGGAAAAATCTCCGGCATTCTCCGGTAAGAAGAAGCATTTATGCATCTCCACCTCAGCATCAGGATTGATCTCTAAGATCCGCTCCTTCATTACTTCAACCTTATATTTGCCAACCGTTTTTCTGGTGGCTATAATCTGCCTGTTAATATTGGTCAGACATACCTTATCATCATCAACAAGAACAAAGGAACGGACTCCGCTTCTTACCAGAGCTTCCACCACATATCCGCCCACTCCGCCAATTCCAAATACTGCAACTTTCGCTTCTGACAGACGCTTCATAGCGTCTTCCCCCAGTAACAGCTGGGTTCTGGAAAACTGATTTAACAAATGAATCTACCTCTTTCTACATTTTCTGCCTGTTGGTATAAAAAAACACACTTCAAGTAATTATACTTCGAAAAGTGTGTTTGGGCAATTCATTTTTACTGGATAAGGTTTCCTGCCGACAGGAATTTGTTTTATTTAATAAAACGGTCAATTGCCTTGTTCAAATCCTCAATTGCCTGTTTGTCTCCTGATTCCACCGCATCCACAATACAATGTTCAATATGATCTTTGATAATTACCTTTCCAGTTTGATTTAACGCTGATATAACAGCTGACAACTGGATCAGTACCTCACTGCAGTCTCGTTCCTCACTGACCATACGTTTCACAGATTCTAAATGTCCGATCGCACGGGACAGCCGATTCATAACCACCTTTGTATTGGTGTGCTTATGGGGGTGTCCGGGTAAATGGGAATGGGTGTATTCCGTTCCATCCTCTGCCTTGTGTGTGTGAAATTCCATGTTATCGTTCATATTTGCTACTCTCCTCCATACTTCTCTATTGTACTCTAAATTTTGTTTTTTCACAATATGGAAGGGGAATTCTTGTAAGATTATACTTTAAATTCTTTAATAAAATAAAAAGAGAGATTAATATGATTGGTAAGAAATTCGAAATTATCAGTTAAATAATAACCCTTCTTCTCTTTAAACTTTTTGACGTTAGCTCATGAGCCATTGCATAACGAATAGTTGTATCATTTTCTTCTAATTCATATTTTAAGACATCTGGGTCATTTTTTAAATTTTCTTGACATATCCACCCAATCATGCTATGATTTTACTCCGAATTTTTAATACAATAGGAGGAAAATATGTCAACATTTTATGAAACCCAACGGCTTTTACTAAGAACACCGGAACTGTCATTTGCACCCATGATTACGGACTATTATATAAAAAACCGGGAATTTTTATCGGAATGGGAACCAGTAAGACCCGAGGAATATTACACCACGGAATATCAGGAGAAACAGCTGGAAAACCAAATCGCAGACAGTAATGCATTAAAATTGTGGATCTCCAAAAAAGGAGAAGAAGACAAGGTGATCGGCGCCCTGACATTCAGCAATATTGTAAAAGGAGTATTCCTTTCCTGCTTTCTTGGGTATAACCTGGATGAAGATGAAATTAATATGGGTTATATGACAGAAGCTGTGAAAAAAGGAATTGAAATTATGTTTCAGGACTACGGTCTTCACCGGATTGAAGCCAGTATTATGCCACGGAATATCAGATCCCTGAAGGTGACGCAAAAGCTTGGCTTTCAGGAAGAGGGGCTTTCTCCACAGTACTTAAAAATTAATGGGAAATGGGAAGATCACCTTCATATGGTATTATTGAACCATGATATGAATGAATAAAAGGGCATTTGCAAAATGGCTGGTTTTCAGTCATTGGGCAACACAAATGGAAACCGCCGAAAGCAATGCCTGG
Organism: Hungatella sp.; assembly: GCA_009712635.1. Lineage (GTDB taxonomy): Bacteria > Bacillota > Clostridia > Lachnospirales > Lachnospiraceae > Lacrimispora. The sequence goes on from WASS01000020.1 coordinate 937,813, forward strand.
GGCGGTTTCTCGTTAAATATAGAATCAAATCATTAAAGTCGGACTTGTTACCTAACTTATTGTAAAGTAACGCCGTTATGTTAAATGCCTAATTGCGTTGTATTATTCTTTTAAATTCTGTATCAACATCATTCAAAACCTCTTTTGAAAAATTAGTTTGAAGCAGTTCATCAAGGAAAAAATGAATCACCTCATCCCTTACACCTTGCAATATAGGTGATTTTACCATCTCTTTCATAAATAGTTCTCGGAATAACATTTTATTAATTTCTTTTCCAGATTTAAACATAGCTGTTTTATATGCTTGGTGTAAAGCTGTTAATTCGTTAATTTGCAACTTGCTTGAACCACCAATGGCTCCAAAGATTGCACCTACGCCAGCATTGACAACCGATCCATTTATAGTTATTTTTTCACCATTTATAGCTTGAGTAGCGGCATATGATCCGGCACCTATCACGGAGTTTCCAGTTATAACCAAAAATAAGCCCGCACCGGAACCAGCCAAAGCACCAGAAAGAACTCCGCTCCCCCCTGCAATTCCGACTTCTCCCCAATTAATGTTATCCCAACCCTTTGTTAAACCTTGCGCTAGTACATTTGATCCACTTCCAACTAATCCACCTATTACTGCCCCTGCCGCCATAGTCAGCCATACTATTTCTCCACTCGGATCACAATATAAAATAGGGTTATTAAGTCCATATACATATAGATTTGAGCTTTGGCGTATAGCTGCTATGTTTGGTACGTAATTGTATACATTTAACCCTAATGCGTCTGTGTGTTCGTTGATTTTTTGAGGATTATCCCCATAAATTATGTTGTTTACATTCCAATGTGTATCTTCTGTAAAAAAGCGTCCCATTACTGGATTATAGTATCTTGCCCGTAAATAATAATTACCACTAATCGAATCAAAGTACTCTCCGCAATATCGGAACGGGTTCTCGTCCTCTCTAACGAGGTTTCTTTCAATTCCAAATGCATCATACTCATACAAAACTTTACAAGTTCCACTTTGGCTCCATAGTTGGGTTATATCCCCATGTTCATTAAATATATAAAAGTATACCTCTTGATCTATTACACTGGCAATCAAATTGAATCCTCTTAAATAGGTTTTAATCTTTTCGCCATCAGTATGTTCCGCTACGATATTGCTCCCATCCCAGCAATATAAATTTGTTCTCCCCTGGCTTTCAGCCAATTTCCTTACCTGAGTGCTGTAACGCAGACCATCTCCACGATACAGATATATAATCTCTTTATCATCTTGATTGATTTGGAGCAATTGGTTAAATCCATCATAATGTCTCCACTCGTAAACTGTCGGAGCCTCTTTTTGATAGGTACCTGATAGCTTGATATTTCCCGGATAATCTGGTATTGGCGCTGTTTTCTCCCAAATCCGGAAAGTTTCATTTCCATTATCATCATAGCGATATTGATAAATTTCTGTTATTTTTCCCTGTCTTTTTGTCTCCTTTTCCAATCGGTTGTTTAAACCATACTCATAGCTGGTAACACTGACCAACTCATTCTTTGTTCTTCCTTCTACCATTATTTTCATACGGTTGGAATAGGCGTCGTAAGTATAAATCGTCCGCTTCCAGTCAGAATAGACTTCTTCTGTCAAACGACCCAGCCGGTCATAACAATAGGAAATTGTGACTGGGACAGAGCCGGCTCTATTAATCTTAGTTAAAATATTTCCGTCTACATCATAGTTGTATACCCATGAGGAGATCACAGTTCCCTGCCGTTTATTTTCCAAGACCGTTACCCGTTTGCCATCATTATACTGATAACTTGTTTCCATACCAGTCTGCGGATAACGAAGAGTTTTACGGTTGCCTTTTCCGTCATATTCATATTCCGCCAGTACCACTCCGGCTACACTGTCTTTTCTAACTTGCTTTAAACGGTATAAGTCATCATACAGATAATACAAACTGATATTTGCTTTTCCTTGGCAGATCAGTTTAAAAGACTGACGATTTCCATATATATCATAAGCATAATTCTTCACCACATTGCCCGGATCTTCCTGGTGGATAAGCTGGCCTTTATTGTTATAGCGGTACGTTGTCTCCAGGAAACTGATTTGCTTTCCGTCTACATTTTCCCGAATGGAATCCCGGATTCTCCCTCCATTTTTGCCATAGACATATTCCCGTTGGCTGACTAACAGTCCGTCAAGAGTTCTTTTTTGTACGGTTTCTTTTATCACACGTTCCAGGGCATCATACTGATAAATGGTCTGATCTTTATTCCTGTCTGTTCTCTTCTGCAGCCTGCCAGCCTTGTCATACTCATAATATTCTGTAAAGCCGCGGGCGTCTGTCATTGTCGTAACATTTCCAAAGCGATCATAGGTGTGTGTTACTACCTCTCTCCCTTTGCCGAACGGGGTATCCCCGGTTCTCCTTAGAATTACCTGATTCATCACATCATACTGGCAGGTGGTCTTAATCCAGTTTTCCGGGCTTAAGTACTGGTATATATCAGTTAAACGGTTCCTGGCATCGTAAACATACTGAATTTCCTGCCAGCCATCTTTTTGTGCCTTCTTTTCTCTTATGATATTACCGGCGCAGTCATAGTAATATTTAGTAATCTGACTGCGGTGATCAAATGGTGCTATGATTTTGACCAGATGTCCTGCCTTATCGTATTGGAATTCGGTTCTCTTTCCTGCCTCATCCCATTGGAACCTTTTATTGCCTAACCCATCATATTGAATGCTGGTAATTCGTTCCTGACCAGAATCCATGCGTATAGATTTTACGATACGACCGACATAATCATACTCCCAGAATTCCGCTTTGCTATTGGCATCAATTCTTTGGATTTTATTACCTGCATTGTCATATTTACAGGTAAATACCTTTTCTCCCGCTAAAATCTCCTTCCGAACCTGACCTTTTTGATCTTTATAACATTCCGTCACAATATCCGGGGTATAGGCGTCTCCCATGATTATTTTCTTTTCTCGATCGTATTTTCTTCCATCCACAGGATCGGTAAAAACCTCATAGTATTCATACTTCTCCTCATAGCCTACTTGGGCAATTCCACGAGACAATACCCTGCCAAAAGAGTTGTAAGTATAATGTTCCGTCTTTCTTATATGGTCCGCAGTCCAACCGTTCCCATCATAGTTGATCGCTTCTACCAGTTCTCCCCAAGTATTATACTTAAAATCCTGAAGAACAATGTCGCCGGCGGCCGGCTCATTGGATATAGCCAGGCAGACCTGCCTAATTTGTCCAAAGGGTGTGTATTGAATTCTTTTCTTCTGGTGGTTTGCATCTGTTGTCGTGATAAAATTTAAACGGTCATTATAATAGGTTTCATTAATTGCCGGCTTTCCGTCTACCGTAGGCAGCGTCTCTGTTATAATACGTCCTATCTCGTCATAGCGGTAGGTAGTTACCTGATTTCTGAAATCCTTTTTGGAGATGAGTCGTCCCCAATTATCATATTGGAATTCTTCCCTGATTGAATTACAGGGATTGCCGTCTGCATCCATAATTCCGATCTGTTCTTTTAATATAACGTTATGTGTATATCTGCTGGTAGTACTGGAAAGAGAGCTGTATTTATAAATGATTTCTGCGTACTCACCTGACTGCTCCAAGTTCCCACCATCTGCAAGGAAATACTTTTTTTCATTAGTCACACAGTAGGGATTCTCTCCATCCTTATAATCATATCCAGTCTTTTCTTTTAAGACTCCATTAAAGTATATCCGGTGAAACTTAACAACCTTATTACCCAACTCAGTAAAAAGCTCATATGTTTCTCTTATCTGGTCAGAACCTTTTTTTCTCTCTGTTTCAAGAATGATGCTGTAGTCACCATAGCTTGTATTAATCTCCTGATTACTGGAAGTATCAGCAGGATATTCTTCAATAAACTGAATAACATTTGCCTTTTGATCTGAGGAATATCTCCAAGAGCTTTTCTTTTCCAGGTAGATTGATTCATTGTTCCTGTCAAACTTCTGCTCAACGGCTGACACCATTAGTTCATTGTTATATCGGTAAACACCTTTTGAAATAAGAGACTTCTGGTGCCGGACCTCCTTAACTAATAGCTGGCCTTCTTTATTAAACTGATGGTTTTCCAGAATGTCCTGGTGATTTGTTACTTCTGCATATTTGATATATTCACCATTACTTACAGATTCCGGTTCAAGGGTATACTTGTATTCCCCTCTGTTGTATTCCACTCCGTCAAAAATATCCCTTTTCATTGTCAATGCAAAATGGGTAATATATCCACCAGCATTATTCTCAATACCAATACTCCTATCATACGTAAACTGTGTGGAGGAATTATTGGGATATGTAACATTCTTTAGTAACAGATACTTACGCGCTTGAGTTTTAGTGTTGTTTCCTGCCACTCCCGGGGAAGCACATTTCATAGAACCATTGTAATCTTCCGGATTATAGTAGCTGTACTGGGTCATACAGCCTACAGGGTCTATGACTGTAGTAAGTTTATGAGTACTGCCCCTATCGATATTGTAGGAAATCTCACAGTTTTTTCCATCTGTACTTTCTGGTAATTTCCAGACAAGTCCATAATTAGTCTTCTCCAGATTAATTGTACGTCCCCAGGTGTCCACAATATTCATCCCACCAGATTTCCTTACATCGTAGAAAATAGTATTATCAAACTTATCCTGACGAGCTACCAGTGTGAAATCGATAGGATATGGTATATCCCGATCGCCATCATCTTCATATGAGCTTTGAAAATAGTCCTTATTTCCATTCTTGTATTCAATTATTAGGTTATAACGTTTTGTGGTTTCACCCGCATAGGGGTGCCGAATCGTACCTGCTCTGGTGACAATGCTCACATCTTTTAAGCTATAATCCTCAAACCTATCTGAGATCCGGCTTATCTGTAAATTTCTTCCGTCTTCAAGATGCAGAATATAATCATAGCTGCGGGTTCCGGTTAAATATGGCCGCCAGGCCCACCTAAGATTCTGCACAGTCTCAATGGACGGTAAAACAAATGACCACCCATACCCCAGTCCATAAGTCCTTGTATAAAAACTGTTATCTATAGAACCTGTAAATAGCATTGAATTTATAACATATGGAGCCATATCCACTAAATTTGCACAGCCAGAATCATAGCGTCTTGCAATGGTTAGATCAAAACCGTCTCTACCGGGCAGGACAAAATCTGTTGTCTCATATTGGACATTGCCGGTGTTTAACTGAACATTTACCTGATTTGATTCAAAATAGGTAAATGGGGATTCCGGATACTGTTTAATATTTGTAAAACCGTCCTCCTCTGATGACAACATCGTCCGACTCAACTGTGTTTTCAGGATTTTTTCTTCACTATCTTCTGCGTTTGTTACTTCCTCACCCGTATTTGTATTTAGTGCATCACTTTCATGTTTCTCTAGATTATCCTTTATAATTTTTTTATCGTCCATCTATTCCCTTCTCATCTTAATGTAATGATACTTCTGCGCTTCCGGTTCCCTTGGCGACAAATTCTACAAGTGCAATGGAACCGCTAAAGCATTCATTCTTACTTAGCTGTCTGGTTGACTGAAACCACAGTTTTCCAGGAATACTGGAATATATTTTTAAATTTTCTTCCGGGTAATTTCCTGGTTCTGTTATCCTTTTTTCACTACCGGCTGCGAAGCTGGTTAATTCGAGTAAATATGGATTATACCGAAGGTTCATGCGGATTTTCTCCAAACCGATGACTTCATGGGCTTTTAACAGTACCACGTAGCGTTTACCATCCTTAACTGAATATTCCATAGTACTGCTGCGGTAAAAAATAGGGATAACTGGCATTTGTTCGGTTGATAAATAATCAGATTCATCACCTTTCATGTCATATTCTTTGATCCTATACGTTGCATTGGACACCCCAATTGGAATAGAATCTGTCATTCCTCGGTGTTCTTCTATCTGTTTCTGTGTATCCAATTCACGGAAAGTACACCCTTTTTCTTCCCATTCGTTAAATGTCAGCCATCTGGAGTTAATACTCTCCCAAGAGATACCAGGCAACGTCATATTCTCCGATTCCGCCCATGTCTGTTCGAAATTTTCCAGGCTGATCCAATCTTTATTCAACTCGTCCAGTTCCAGCCATGTACAACCCTGTTCAATTCCTGGACGTTTGGTACCGAGACCTTTAAATATTTCAAAACTGATTTCCAGGCTTTCTAACTGCTGCCAGGTATATGAATGATTTTCAAGCTGTAACCAGTTAAGTTGTTCATAATCAAGGCGTTCCCAGTTTTGACCTTTACCTGTTCTGGATTCGATTTGCTGCCAGTTTAGATCAGACTGATCGTGCCTGCTCCATGATTCTTTGGTGCTGTCTAAATTCTCCCAAGTACATCCGGACAGGGCTTGTAAAAAAGACTCATTAAATACTCGTTCCACAATATAATTTGTATCTGCTTTAACCACTCCCCAGCTGATTTGCGCTTGTTCTCCCTCGTGGAGGGTGGGGATATGTAAACATTCTGGTCGGCTCATAAATAATAGGTTCCTCCTTTCATACTTTTAGTAATTTATGCTGATACTCCTCCTTTTGAATAGATGGGAAAAAGAAGTATCAGCAATCTATCTGAGTTAAAAAGTAAGTCAACAAATGATTTATCTTATATAACTTCTTTTATACCACGTGTACGTGATTTTAATGGTTCGGGTGGAAGTGCCACCCTATTAGCTGATATCACTTAAATGATAACTGAAAGAGGTATATTAACTGGAGGTTTTGGATATTCAAATGTTGCGATTTATTTTAGGGCAGTCAATATGGAGCGTCTCTTGTAAAACAATCCAGTATGCTACTTAAATGATCATTTAGATCAAATTACACAGGAAATATAGCTGTAAATTTGCCGTAATAGTAACTTGCATCTGATTCTATTTTAACTTCACCATTATCATATATTGTAACGCCCATAGTGTGTCTTCCGAATAAGTCACATACGCCTGTGAAAAGCAAAGATACATTAGGTCTATATTCTGGGGGTAACATTGCAACTTGCGTTAGCGTAGTGGTAGGAGATAAAAGGGTTTTATGCGTCACCGTAACATACCCATTTTTTTTACGATAATTGCAACTACCATTTGACAGCCAATCACTATCACTTAAATTGCTATTTACTTTATCTAAATTGCTATTTACTTTATCTAAATTGTGATTTAACTGAGTTATCTTATCATCAATAATACTATTATCATTGACAAAATCTTGTCTCATTGGTTTGTCTGATGCTTCCCACATATTTAATCCTAATGGTGTTTTGTTTGTACTTGACATATTATTTCTCCTCTTTTAATTTTATTATTTTCGAACATATGTTCTATCCATCGACACAAAGATCATAGTACACTATTAAACATTTGTCAATGTTATTTCGAACATACGTTCTATTTTAACTTTAGTGTTTAAAGTAGATGACTAATTTCAATTATTAAATTACCGCTTAATTACATTTGTCTAAAACATTAAAAGGCGGGTGCAAAAACACCCGCCAATAGAACAATTAAGTTATGACAAAACTAATAATATACGCAATTAATTCAAAAAAAACAAAACCAATCATATTACAACAGCAATCTTCCGACCACTAAAGTCTAAGTATATAGCGTAACCGGCCCCTCTACACCAAATGGTTCAATAACCAGATATTGAGACAAGCCATCCCTAATCTGTGTCCCCAAAGTATTTGTCACTTCCACCCTCAATGAATTCTCCCCCTGTTCCACCAATCTGGTTAAATCAAATACATAGGGAGGGCACAATTTCACCCCGGCAGATTTGTTATTTACAAATACTTCCGCAATTTCATAAACAGTCCCCAAATCCAGAAACACATCACCATCTGCTTCCTCAACGCTAAAAACCGTCTCATACGATACAGTCCCGCACTTATCCTCATATCCATCAATCGTATTTACCGTTACCGCTTCTCTAACCTGCAACATCTCATTAAAATCCGGATAGGAAAAGCTGTCAGCAAAAGAAACCTTCCACTCCGCCATCAACTGCTGTGGTTTTCCATGGCACACTGGTTTTACCCTTTCTTTCGCATCTTCAATAGGATCTTCCGAAAAAATCCAGACACAGGATTCATAAGGAGCCAGTTTAAGCCGATAACCGGATTCTTCCTTCTCCAATTGATAAAGCGTATTGGAAAATGCATCATAAGAGTATGCATAAGCAGCTTCCGACATCTCAATCGTTGTATCAACAGTTTTTGACAAATGTTCATTAAAAAACATCCAATTCTCTGTCCCCTGCTCATAATGATAATAGACCAATTCACGATAAGGGGATCCAAGCCTTATCTCTGCCAGATCCTTGCACAGGTCCGCCAAATCATTGACAGCTCCTGTCAGGCAGACCTGCCTCAGCGTAAGCCATTCTTCCTCTGACAGCTCCCCTCCAAGCGTTCTTAACGGATAATCCTGAAGAAATATCACCCGCAATCCTGACTGGGCATATTCCATTGCTTTCCTCACTACGTTTACAGGGATCGCCTCACCATAAGGAATAATTAAAGTCTTAAAATACTCCTTATGAATCCTTAGCCTATTCTCTTCCACCACAGCATCTAAAAGATAATCCCCGGACACAATATCACAGTCAATCTGATGTTCCAACAGTACCCGCACCGGTTTTTCCACCGGCATATAGTTCCCTGCCCATTCCTGCTCTGCCGGATATAAAACCGCGGCAGGTGCTTTATGAACTCCATTTTGAAACAGGTTCATAAGACGGTTTGCATAATTACTATAAACACTGAAATACCGAAACTGCGGATTATTCCCCTGGGCATAAAAATGGGGTGGGCAGTCCCAATCCGGAAATTCCCTGGGACTAAATGCATGGGGAACCAGATAATTAATCCCCCTCACAACCAGATGATCGGTAATCCATTTCATCAGCTTCAGCCCCTCATTCCAGCCATACGCACCGAATGCCTCACACATTGCACGGCCATTTTTCACCGGATCCAGATGTGCAGCGGAGGCCCCCAGCTTTGCAAGGGCAAAATGATAAAACTCCCCGTCACAACCGCCAGTGGAAAATGAATCATGATGATACGGCATTCCCGGAACAATCTGGGTTCCGATCACATCGATTCCTGAAAAATCCTGTTCTGTCTGCCCTCGGAAGTAATGACCGGTTCCGTATCCCAGCCTGGCATGGGCACCGTTGTCTTCAATATTGTGCCCCAGGTAGCTGATGCCCCTATCATGACACCATGCTGCCAGCACGCCTGTGAAGTTCTCATGATATAGTCTAGTAATAAGATTCATGTACTGATAGCGGATTTCCCCTTCCATTTCCTCTCCCTGCACCCAGAGTAAAGGAAGATACTTCATCTCAAAAGGAAGCTCCTTTTCAAGTCCAGGTCTCCATGGAAGAACCATATCCTGTCCTATGCCCGCCATAAATCCTTTTTTATTTCCGAACCTTGGCTCATCAGAAAAAAATCCTGTAATTATTTCACCAAAATCTTCTTTATATCTTTCATAGTGAGGTTCATAAACCGTTTTGATCAGAACTTCCGTGGCTGCCGCAGATAGCGGATTTAAGTAATCAGCTGTCGATTCCTCCCCACCGTCTCTGGTATAATATACTGTGAATATGCGATAAGCGCCTTCTGGAATATCAATGGTTATAATACCGTCCTTATACGCATCCGTTATATCCTTCAGCGTATCAATCATAATCTCTTCTTTGCCAGTATTCCGGTTACTCACACGCTTTGCCATGTAAACTCCAATTACATGACTGATATCTTCACTGACACCATCCCATGGCCGTCCTGCGAGATAACTGATGTTAATTCTGGCTCCTTTCACAGGTCCTGGAGCATCAAAGCGGCGCATGTAAAGATACCATTTTCTATGTTCCGGATATTTTTCTTTTATGGCACCATTGGCATATCCTGTTGGAAAATGGGAATCATCAAGAATCCATACTTTCATATCCCGCTTTCTTGCTTCATCTAATATAATATCTAAATCAGTCCACCATTTTTCACCCAGAAAATCCGGATGTGGCCTGGCTTCGATACACACTGCATTCATTCCGCTTTCCTGTATCTTTTCCATATATTGGCGGAGCACAGCCTCTGTTTCCCCGTGCTGCCAGAAGAATGGATAAAAACTGTTTTCCACCTTCCCATTTAAAATATCGTCTATTTTGCTGTACATGATCATTTACTCCGATCTGTTTTATTTGTATCCTCTCCAGCCAGTATAAATGCCAGGACTGCTGATATTACAAAAGATATGGCTGCACATAAGGCAAAACCATAAAAGCTGATATCCAGACCCTTTGGATTAATCATTGCTGGAAAACGAAAGATTCCATCTCCAATGAATGAATACATTCTGCCTCCCAGTCCTGCCATAATTCCGCCTCCAACGCCTCCTCCCACAAAAGCTGCAATAAATAATTTAAAATTGGGAAGTGCAATGGAATAAATGGTGGGTTCCGTGATACCGAATAAGCAGGATACCAGATTTCCAAACCCCAGAGATTTCTTCTCCTTATCCTTTGACCTTAACGCATATCCCAGTGATACGCCGGCCAGTGCCCAGACAGTAAGACCTAACACAGCATTGACGGGATCACTTCCCAAGGTAAATAAATTATTCATCAATACCGGTATAAAAGCAGAGTGTAATCCCAAAAGAACAATGAGCTGCCAGAATGCGCCGAACAGCACCCCACCCAGAACCGGAACATGATTAAATATGAACATTACTCCGGCACTCAGGACATTGGATACATAGGTCATAACAGGTCCGATTACCAGATAGGACAGCGGTACCGTAACCATAAGAACGATTGTCGGTACAAAAAACAGCTGTACCATCTGGGGAATGATTCTTTTTGCTCCCTTCTCGATTTTTGAGGCAACCCAGGAAGCCGCCACAACAGGAAGTAAGCTGCCGCTATAATTAATCAGCGTAACTGGTAGCTTTAAAAAGGTCAGCGCTGTGCCCGCTGTCTGGGCTGCAATGATATCCGGATAAATCAGAGAAGCGCCGATGATTGCAGTAACAAACTGATTGCAGCCAAATACCTTTCCTGCATTAAAGCCTACAACGACTGGCAGAAAATACATGATAGAATTGGCAGCTGCATATAAAATCAGATATGTTCCGTCTGTGGCCTCAAGCACTTTAGCAGTTGTCAGAACTGCAAGCAGACCTTTAATCATACCGGAAGCGACCATAACTCCGATCATGGGCATAATACAACCACTGATAATTTTAAAAATCCGGTCAAACACATTGCCTTCCTTTAAAAGCTTCATATCAGTTTTTTCATCGCCCTCCGAGATCCCCGCCTCTATTTTTACATCTGAAATCACTGCGTTAACATGAGTTCCGATTATAATCTGATACTGTCCTCCCTGCCTGACTACCCCTTTTACATCCTTAACTGCTTTTATCTCATCTGTTTTTGCAGCATTCTCATCCTTTAAGACAAACCGCAGCCGGGTCATGCAATTGGTGACACTGATTATATTATCCCTGCCGCCAACCAGTCTGACAAGATCTGATGCCAACTGAGTATAGCTGTTTTTTCCCATAATCATCTTCTCCTTCTTTCTCTAAAATAGTGTCTGGGTACTTTGTATTTTTATACTACCATACGTGAATGCTTATAATAATAACGAAACCACTTTTGTTTATTGACCAAACTAACGATGGAGCATATACTTGTCCTGTACACTATTTTATCATTCTGTCACCCTTAAGGAGAATCATATGGACTTAAACAGCCTTGATCTGACTCTTCGAAGCCTGAGCTCAAGTGAGGAAAAATATAGGAGCGGATACATTCCGGACTTTTGGGACCACATGCCGAAAATCAGGATCGGCGGAGAAAACGTCAATTGCATCTACTTTGAAGAAAAAAATAACAGATTAGGAAAACAGGGCATTTTATCCGGATGGCAATCCACTTCTCTGGATATCAGCATTAAAAAAAATTCCCGGTTTATTCCGGTACCAGTACACGTTCACGATTATGTTGAGATTAACTACGTCTATTCCGGCATTTGCCCTCAGACTATTAAAAACACAGATATCACCTTAAAGAAGGGGCAGGTGCTGATCATTGAACCAAATGTTCCCCACTCCATAAAAGAGACAGGCGAGGATGATATTATGATCAGTTTCATGGTATCAAAAAAATATCTGCGGGAAAATCTTCTGGATCATTTTTCCACAGACAGTATCTTGTCTCACTTTTTTATCAATGTCATGAACGAAAAAAGCCATGAAAACAAATACTTGTTGTTTCAATCGGAAAACAGCAGAAGAACGCAGTTATTTACCCAGGAACTTTTATGTGAATGCTTTGACCCTTCTGTCAATTCCACGGATTTTATAAAAAATCTGTTCAGTTTGATTATCGCTGAGCTGATTAATGTATATAAAAACCAGCTGGTTCAGGAGGAAAGAGAATCTGATACACCTTCTATCCTTAGTATCATCCGGTTTATAGAAATAAATTTTAAAAGCTGTTCGTTAAATTCCGTTGCCGCATTTTTTCATTTAAGCCCCAACTATCTCACTTTTCTTATTAAGAAGCATACCGGAATGACATACAAACAGCTGGTACAGTCACAGAAACTAAAATACGCTGCTAAATTTTTAAAAAATACAAATATGTCAGTAACGGAAATTGCAAATGAAGCCGGTTATGAGAATATCAGCTTTTTTTATCAGAAATTTCAGGAACACTACGGCTGCAGTCCGAAGGAATATCGAATGAATAAAACCAGCGGTATCATAAATTAAGATCATCTGCAGACAGAGGCTTTCCCGTTGATACAGGAAACCTCTGTCTGCAGATGATCTTTATATGTTTACTTTACTTATATATGGCCGTAAAATCCACCAGCTCCACATCATGATCCCTCAGCCACTGTTTTACAGCAGGATCACAGGCTGTTTCCAAATCCCTGCATCTTGCTGTTGTCAGGGAAGAATGATCGAGAATGTAGGCATCCACATATCCCGGGTGGAGATGAATGATGTTAAATTCAAAGGGGCTGGTTAAAATCCCAAACCGGTCTTCAAAAAAATCCTGGGGCGTACAGCCTCTGTTTAAAATTTCCATAGCCATAGGATTGCCCGTCATAATCTCATGAACCGGATACCACCGGTCTGTCTCCACCTCCGGCTCTGTCATGCAATGGATCTGGAACTCTGCTGCCGCCTGATGAAATCCCTTGCAAACGTTTTTATTAATGACTGAATGACCTTCAAAATGATTGGGCAGATGTCCGGTCAGTTCTTCAAACCGTTTTATCTGGGCTGCTGTTTCCTTATAACAATCCTCCGCCGTAACCACAATATCTCCCACACATTTCTGGTCTGATTCATCCTCTCCTTTCCATTTGTAAGAGCGGTAAAACTCCCCGTTTTTATCCACAAGTGATGGAATCAAATCCGGATTACTCACCGGCTTTCCCTGAACAAAATTGGTATGGACAACCAGATTTGCCTCCGGTACCTCTTTCTTTGCAAGCTCCACTCCGTGAGTCGCTGCTTCCATATTACTCATAAGAGAGAGTACCGTAACGATCCCTTCCCGGTAAGCGTTCACTGCCCCGTAGTTATAACCTTTGCTGAAGCCGAAATCATCGGCTGATACAATCAGTTTTTTACTCATGCGGTATCTCCTCCCGTCCCCATTCCTTTAAGAAATCCGGATTAAAAACAGGCCCTTCATTCATATCGTATACATTCCTGCCCATTACATATGTTGCAGCCGCCCGGTAATCATCGGTTATGACAGTAAAATCTGCATCTTTCCCTGCCCTTATGGAACCTTTCTCTTTTTCAAAGCCATACTTTATGCAGGGATTTAAGGAAAACATGGGCCAAACGGTTTCCATGGGCATTCCCAGTTTTTCTGTCAGCACACTTATCCCGTATAGAACAGGCTGGCTGGAACCCATCAGACGCCCGGTATCTGTTAACACAAACCCGTCTTTTGATACATTAATTGTCATTCCCTGTTCAAAGCCCAGGTAGCTGCCTTCCGGAGCACCGGAAAACGGCGTACAGTCAGATATCATCATGAAATGTTCCGGTTTCTTAATCCTGAAATAAATCTGAAGCATCTCCGGACAAATGTGCATTCCGTCACAGATTACTTCACTTGACACCTTATCATTTAAAAGCGCTGCTCCCAGCCCTCCCACATCTCTGTGGTGCATGCCAGTCATGACATTGCCTGTATGAGTCGATACGGAAAATCCTTTTTTATATGCCCTTTTCGCATCTTCATAATTAGCGTCACTATGTGCAAGAGCAAGGGTAATTCCTTGTGACAAAAAATATTCGATCACCGGATCAATTCCCGGAATCTCTGGAGCAAGGGCAACCAGCTTTAACAGTCCCTTTCCATCAGAAACCATCTGCTTTGCAGTATCAATTGACACCTCCGGCCAGCCAGTCTTAATACCTTTTTCTCCTGTGCGGTTTAACCATGGCCCTTCGCTGTGTATTCCCAGTATCTGAGCTCCTTCTAAATTCTCTGCCGCCGCGTCGGCGACAGCAGAGATCATGGTAAGACCGGCGGTGGGGAATACACCGGTGATTCCCTGGGATGCACAGCCTTTTAAATATCCGGCTATTGTATCCCTTGTTCCTTTATCCATAAGCCCGTAGCCGCAGGTTCCGTGATTGTGGGTGTCAAAAATACCCGGTATAATCCTCATGCTGCCATAATCAATCACGTCCTCTGCGTCAGTGCTTTTTATAAATTCTTTTATTTTTCCTTCCTCAATTACAAGGAAGCCATCCTTTAAGCCATCCTCCATATAAATTCGTTTTGATTTGATTATCATTGGCTGTCCTTTCCAGATTAGAAAATCCCAATAAAGGCTCCGATAAAGGCAATGGCGAAGATTCCAACGATCAGCTGCACCGGACGTCTTCCCTTTTTAATGAGACTCATTAAAAACAGTACCAGAATGATGCTTAAAATACCTGGAAAGATGGAGTTTAACACATCTGCCACCACTACGGAAGTCTGACCCATGTGAATCGTCCAGTTCAGTGGAACATTGACAATTCCCGCTGTCATGGCTCCTACCATCATGACTCCTAAAATAGAAGCTGACTTTCTAAGAGCGGGCATTAATCCGGAGCTGAAAACCTGGTCTATAAACGAGGTACCATAGATATATCCGAATTTCACACAGAAATATTTTAATACAGACTGAGTCACTCCATAAAGGAGAATGAAAATCGGAACTCCCAGGAAATTTCCCTGTGAACAGAGTCCTATAGCTACTCCGGCTGCAATGATTCTAAGACAGTTAAAGAACAGGGAATCGAACATGCCAGCCGTTGGTCCCATTAAAGCCGCCTTGATGCTTTCAATGGTTTTACCATCAACGGAATTCTTCTCTTTGTGCTCTTTCTCCATGGCATAGGATAGCCCTGCGATAAAGGAGAAAGGAACTGCGTGGGTGTTAAAAAAGTTCTGATGGCGTGCATATGCCTCTTTTTTTCCATCCGGATCGTCCTTATAAACCTCTTCAATGGCTGGCTGCATAGTAGTGGTAAAGCCATTGGCCTCCATCTTTGTCATATTGAAAGACAGGAAGGTTAAGTGAGAACGGATAAACATGGATTTTAATACTTTCTTTTCTGTATTGTCCAATAATCTCTTTTCCATTAGAAGAAATCCTCCTCTTCCTCAGATGGCTTCTGCTCAGCAGCCACCCTCATATTTTTCATATCGATCAGCTGCTTTTCATAGAAGAACATGGTAATTGCGATGGCAGCTCCGATAATGGCAATTGATAAGGAATCCATTTTTAAAATCTTCGCCATAATATATCCTACAAAGAAGAAGCTGGCTACTTCTTTTGACCAGATCATGGAAATCAGGATTGCAAATCCCACTGCAACCATCATACTGGAGGCAGCTGTAAGACCTGTCATAAAGAATGCAGGAAGTGCATTTAAAGCCTGGTTTAAACCGGTTACTCCATAAGCAATGCCAAGGAATATGATAATAATATTGGGCAGCGGATAAATCAGACCGGAAAATACAAGGTTCTGAGCAAGAAAGCTGCCTGGTTTCCCGGATACTGCAAGTCTTTCCCAATAAGGTGCCAACGCGGAGCTGACCGATAAGAAAATACTTGATAAGGAAGCCATAACAGTTCCGATGGGAAGGGCAATGGCAAGTCCTGTTTCCACATCAGAGCCGGTTAATACGGTATAGCAAACGGCAACAATGCTGGCAGATAGCGCATCTGCCGGAACAGAACCTCCGATGGCTGAGATCCCCATAAATATAGATTCTAAGGATGCCCCCATGATAATGCCGGTATGAAAATCACCCAGTAAAAGTCCCAGGATCGGAGCCACCACAATGGGACGGTTCAAACACTGCCATGATAAAATATAAGGATCCATAACATAGAAAAACCAATACGTAAGAGTACCAATGATTGCAACTGTCATAACGGACATAATCCTTCCCTCCTTAGCTAAGTACTTTTAATAGTTCCTCCGGATTGTCATCCGGAACGGTCTGGTAATTACATTTAATGCCTGTTTCCACCACCTTCTTTAAATCCATAATCTCATTGTCATATGCATATAAATTCTTCCGGTAGGTTTTCCTCTGCTCTCCGTCCGCTTTCGGTGCAACCCTTCCGTAATTTCCTACATTTACAAGGGGAATATCAGCAACCTGTGTCACTACTTTTAAAAGTGCAGAGGGATTGCTTACAATTACAAGAATCTTATGATCTGCTGCCTTGGGATTCTTTAACAGTTCTATGGCTGCGTCCACATCTTTAATTGCGGTTTTCGCTGTGGGCGGAGCCGCCATCATTAAGGATTTTTGAATCAGGGGATTGGCTGCTGCCTCATCGTCAGCCACCACAATCCTGTCCACTCCCGTATGCTGGGACCATTTAATTGCTACCTGTCCATGAATCAGTCTCTCATCCAGTCTAATCATTACGATCATAATTTCACCCTCCTTTTAAAAAAAATCTTCTTCCTGGGAAATCGTTTCTTTTTCCAGATCTACAATACAAAGCATTTCTCTGCTCTGTGCGATCAATTCATTCAGTTCTTCTCTTGAAATACACTCTCTGCCAGCCAGCCCGATCATCAGCGCCAGGTTTGCACCGGCAATTAACGTTGTATCCGGCCGGTCAAGGAACAGGCTCATGGCCTGGTTCACACTGCTTCCGTAAAGATCAGAGATAAGTAAAACCTGTTCTCCTTCATTAACCGTTTCAAAAAACTTCTCCAGCTGTTCCTGAACGGAACGTTCATCCACATATGCGTCAAAAACAGTAATGTTGTCACATCTGCCATACAAAATCTCCATGGAACTTTTTAAACCGCTTGCCAGATGACCATGTGACGATACGAATAGTTTCATCTTCTCTCTCCTCCTTTGATAGCTTTATTATAATACTTAAACTTCCTTTTTTCTATGCTCACATTTGTTCCAAATAAGTGAAAAGCACTAATTACCGAATGGAATTAGTGCAATTTTTAGCATGGATTTGTTATTCATATTTGATGCATTTTTCAATCATCTCAAACAATACAGGCCTACCCCGTTCAGAAAATGCTTTCATATTAGTATTCTCAGAAAACAGCTTTCTAAAACTGTTCTCATACGCCTTCACTCTCTTCCAATCACCCTTCCAGTCTGTAGAAATGAACAACAGATACTCCACTTCTTTTCCTCTCCATGTACCGGATTCAGTCAGACAGTACAGTTCCATACACTCTTTTTCACAGAGGGAGGAAGGAAGATAAAGCATCACAGATTTCGCCGATAAATATCCGTTGTCGTAAAGACTTGCTTTCTCTAAATATTCCTGAATCCGCTCCCTTTCCAAAGCAGTTTTTCCATGACGGAATGCAAGGAACTGAAGGAATTGCAATTCATCGGTATAACGGTAATTTTTGTTGATTTCAATTTGACTGGAAGGCGGAATCAGTGCTTCCGTCTGATATGACCTGATTAGCTGCCGGTTAAAGAGCTGGTCCATTTCCTTTTCGCTGCTTAAGGTATGAATGACACAGCAGGGAAGATCATAGTGATAGGCGATCTCGCTGGTATCCGTTAATACAGCATCATACTCCTTCTGATTCATACCACGTATCTCATAGAGTTCTGCGATTGTAAAAGACTCTACCAGATGTTCGTATCTTTTTACAATTCTTTTTTGAATAATTTCATTCAGGCCTAATCCATTGGAATTGACTAAAAGCAGTCTCTGGGGCTTTAAGTCATATTCGGTGAGAGATGCCCTTTTAAATATCAGGGAAGCCATCTGGGAATAAAATGACACCGAAATGGTAATATTCAGACGATCCTGCAAAAATCCTGCAGCTGTACAGGCCAGTGCGGCTGATACAGGACTGTTAAACGCCTGATTTTCGTAATCATACCAGAAACGGTACTGCCCCTCCAGTCCAAAGTGAATGTTGATGAAAAGGGAGATCAAAAGGCTTAACAGTTCTTTTTCTGCCCAGGGAAAACGAAGAAGATCGATTCCGCAGCTACGTTTCATATATTCCTCAAGTTCTGTCATCATATTCAGAGCATCTTCATAAAAAAGAGCGTATTCCTCCCGAGGCTGCTCTACATTCCACATATCCCTGCAGGACATCAGATATACTGCCAGAAATACCGTCTCTTCTTCCGGTAAATCAAAACCCGGAAAGCTGATTTTTAATTTGTTATAAATCTCACTGGCTACTGCAAACTCGTCTGATCCTTTCACCTCTTCTTTCCAGACATCCGGCAGCTTTAAACGATAACCCGCATTGCAGCGATTCCTGACGATAATAAAATAGATGGCGAGGCGCTGGGTATTGGTGTCTGTCACTTTAATGCGGGATTCTCTTAATACTTTAAGAAAAACGTGCCGGATATCCTGCCGTTCTTCGTATCCGCATTCCGTCCACTTTGCATACTCCATTCCGGCATTGTCTAACAGTACCTTATGAAAATGGACAGCAAACAACTCTGTCATGGCAATCCGCATATGATATTCCGTACCAAAAGCACGTATCCCCAGGCCAGGCTTGCTTTCCGTCTCAAGGTGATAGCTTTTTAAAAAATTCATTACATTGTTGACCGCTTCTCTTATGGCACTTCTTGATAAATAAAGCTCATCTGCAATGTCCTCAAGCTTTGCAAAGCGGGAGGAAGAAACCAGCTTTCTTGCAATATAAAGAAATCTTGCATTGTCATCGGAACCAAAGTTATTGGTCAGACTGGACTGAAGCGAGAGAGGTTCAAAATACCGGTCAAACAATTCCCGGTCCTTCACCAGAATGGAATATCCCTCATTACGCTTGGCAAAAAGTTCTGCTCCATACTTTGGCAAAATGGATTTTACTTCTATCATCTCATACTTTACAGTGCGGGCACTGACAGACAGTCTTTTGGCCAGTTCATCTGTGGTTAACGGACCATCGCTGACTGCCAGCTGGTAGATGATGCTTTCCTGTCTCCGTTTCATTTCATTACCTCCTGTATCAATCCATTATATCAAAAATAATGCATTGCAGCATGAATTTTTAAACACAAAAAAAGAATGGAATAAAATAACTGATCCCAGTTATTTTACCCCACTCCGCTTTTTATACCAGCCGGTACAGATCTTTTTCTTCTTTCTCCATACGCTGCTCGATGGACTGTATGATTCCTCTTGATTCATTTAAAAATCGATCTCTGTCAGCAAGAATTTTTATTTTTGTATTAAAGCTGTTTTTAAAATCTGTGAACACAGCCAGAAGATTTCCCATCTCATTTTGGTATTCATGGGCTTTTCTCACCAGATTTTCATCGCTCCCCCGGAAAAAGGAAGGGTATAAATATTGATCTTCGGAAGTCAGATGAATATTTAACTTACCGGCAAGGCCGCTGACGTGAAATGCCAGCTCTGTGGCATTCTGCTCCAGATCCTGCTTTGCCAGAAGTTTTTTCAGTTCTGCAAGCTCTTCTCTGATTCTGTCATGCTGCTCTAAATAATGCTTTAATTCCATGGGTAACATTCCCCTCTTTTGTATGATAGAAGCCGGGTAATATTATGCCAGCTTGCTGCGAAGCCAGTTCTCGTAGTGGTCCTGTACTCCGTCTTTTCTTGCCTGAATTTCAAAGTTCTCTGTCTCTGTATCCACATCATTCATTTTATCTGCGGGAAGAGCGCGGGCAGCAAAGGCATAGGCAGCCTGATCTTCTTTGTCTATATGACGCTGTAACAATGCTCCGTACCCTACAGCATTGGAAATGATATCCAGCTTATGGTCTGTGACGGGATTTTTTTCATATTCTTCGATTGCCGCTTCCAGCTGGGTAAGATGCAGTCTTCCCAGATCGTGTTCCACCAGCATTCCGTTACGGATCAGCTTATCGGCAACAGGGCCCATATTCTCCATCATAATACGGAACAGGATTTTTTCTTCCTTTCCATGATGATGCTTGTCTGCATAATTTCTGCCAAAGTCAATGCATTCTCTAAGCAGAGCTCCGTCTACTTCTCCGCCCTCAACAATACCGGCACAGATCTTTCTTAAAAAACCGTTGAAAGCCAGAATATTTTCATGTTCCTTCATTAAAATATCGATTCCATTCATTAGCGGCTCCTTAATTCATACTCCTGATTTCCAGTATGATGAAATTGTACACTTGAACCTTCAAACATTCCCTGGATCAGGGCTTCTCTCAGTTCATAGTAGTTGCTTACATCTCCGTGGATCATATCCCAGTATGGCTGGTGTATTTCCACTGCCTGACGATAGGCCAGAAGATCTGGTTCTTCCTTTACAAGCTGATTCACTCTGTCACAGGGCATACCGTTTAATAACGTATTTTCCAGATGATCATAGGCCTGTTTTACAGATAAATTCCCACTTGCACTGTGGTTCTTTCCGAATTCCTTTACTGCCTGTTTCATTTCATCAAGACGTGTGGAATCTTCTTCTAAAAGAGTTGTAACAGCATAAGCAAGGCGGTTTTCCACCAGGCTTACCCGCTCCTGAAGCCATCCGTGAATGTTATCTGTATTAATGTTATCCTCTAAATTACCTGTTTCCAGAGTTCCGTATCTGGAAGCCAGCTTCTCGTTTAATCCCTTTGTCCAGCCCTTTTCTTCTGCGTAAGCCGCAATTGCATCTGTCATTGCATTCTGAAGCAGGATTTTATTATATAACCAGGTGTGTATTGGTCCTAAAAATGCACTCATTTCATTCCTCTTTTCTCTATTTGTTTAATTGTTCCAATACTTCGTCCGCATCAAGTCCGTGAACCATGCAGGCATCCTCTAGGGATTCCATCTGAGAAGACGGGCAGCCAAGGCAGTGCATTCCGCAGCCCATTAAAATTTCTGCTGCTTCCGGTTTGCTTCTTAAAATTTCTCCAATATACATTTCTTTCGTTATCATTATTTCTTCCTCCTGTTAATTGAATGTTGTTAATTTCTCAGTTATTTTTCTTAAATCTTCCTCTGGCATGGGAATCAGGGTAATTTTATGATCTTCTCCCAGAATTGCCAGTATATTAGGTGTAATAAGCTTCATCATGGATTCATAATCCGGTATTATAATAAAGGGACTTTGGGAGCTTATATGTGCTTCTTTACAGATAAGATTCATCTCTGCCGCTTCTTCTGCAACCGGAAGAAGATCTTCCATTGTTAAGTCATAGCTTATGATAGACAAAGCTTTGTAAAAGAATTCATTTATTTTTTCATTTTGATCTCCCTTTACCAAGGCAGGAAGAGCATAAACTGCAATTCCTTTAATAGAGGATAAAATCAGGAACTTTAAAAAACGAATGTCTTCATCAGCTGCCCAGATGTTTTTTATGTCATAATCAGACGTATTACCGCAGACACTTTTACAAACGGCACACCCCGGTGCGATTCTGTCTTTTTCCCTTCTGACCCTTAAAAGCATGTCTGACAGTGCCTGATCATGAAAGCCTGCATCGGCAATTGTTGTGATTAAACCTTCCATCAGAAGTCTGGTTACGGCTGTCTGGCGGATATTCATCTTACACGCTTTTGCCAGACCGATGAGCGATCCAGTCAGCTCATTTATGAAACCGGACATTTGATTTTCCATTTCTTTGTACTGCCTTTCTTTAAAATATTACTACCAAAGACATCTTAAAACTTTCCTGCCCATACACAGCATGAGGCTTTTTCGCCGGCATAACCAGGGTTTCCCCTTCGTTTAAAATAAACTCGGTTCCGTCTACCGTAAATTTTCCTGTTCCTTCTAAGACTGTAACCATGGCATCTCCATTGGATTCATGGGTACTGATCTCTTCTCCTTTATCAAAGGCAAACAGTGTGACGCTGACTGACTGATTCTGCACCAGAGTCTTACTTACGATCTGGCCCTTTTGAATCTCGACTAAATCTGCTAACTTTAGAATTTCTTCCTGTGCTATATTTTTTAAGAGTTTCTCTGACATTTGTCTCCCTCCTTATTTTGTTCTTGTCTTTCTATAGCGATTATAATATAATATTATCATCATTTCTGTTGTTTTAACAACATTTTAAAAATTTTATTTAAAAATGGAAAAATGGATATATGGAAAGTACCATTCACATACCTAGGAGGGGCAATCATATGGAAGAATTTCTGCCTGTTTTAAAAAAATCAAGCTTGTTTTCGGGTGTCTCGTCTGATGAAATCAGAGGCATGTTAAAATGCTTATCTGCACGAATGAAGTGTTATAAAAAAGATGAATTTATTATAAGAAGCGGTGATTACATTCATTCCGTGGGAATGGTTCTTTCCGGAACCGCTCTTATTATACAGGAAGATTTCTGGGGGAAGAGAAGTATCATCTCAGAAGTGATGCCTGGAACGCTGTTTGCAGAAACCTATGCCTGCATCTCATCCGTTCCCATAGAAATGAGCGTAGTTGCAGATTCTGACTGCGAAATTATGTTCCTGGATTTTAATAAGATTTTAACTGTATGCACCTCTGCCTGTGGTTTTCACACCCGGCTGATCCAGAATTTTCTATCGGCGATTGCCGGCAGAAATCTGGTTCTGACGAAAAAGATGCAGCACATGTCAAAAAAGACAATCAGGGAAAAATTGCTCTCCTACCTCTCTGCAGAGTCTTTAAAGAGCAATTCTTCCACATTTGATATTCCGTTTAACAGACAGCAGCTGGCCGATTATCTTTCCGTAGACCGGAGTGCCCTGTCCAATGAACTGAGTAAACTCCAGGCGGAAGAAATTCTGAATTTTAATAAGAACCGGTTTACTTTAAAAGAGCAGGGACCGGAAGGATATTTATAATTTATGTTCCTGACTTGGGAATCGAGACTGTAAAACAGCTTCCCGATTCCTCTTTACTTTCTGCCACTATGGTACCGCCATGGGCTTCCACAATGGATTTTACAATGGTCAGACCGATTCCGGCACCTCCGGTTTTCCGGTTCCTGGATTGATCCGTCCGGTAAAAGCGTTCAAAGATAAGAGGAAGCTCTTCTTTCCTGATTCCGATTCCCGTATCCTCTATGGTTACGACTCCGTTCTCCTTTGTTTCAGATACGATGATCCGGATACTGCCGCCATCTGGCGTGTATTTGACGGCGTTGGAAAGTAAGTTGGAAAATACCTGTCCCATTCGGTTTTTATCTCCATCCACAAAAACCGGTTCTCCTGATATACTGAGAGCCAGCTTCTTTTTATTGATCTCCCCCGTCATATTCTCTGCTGCCTGACAGACTGCCGAATATAAATCCATGGAATCTTTCTTCAGGCAAAAGCCATCCCCTTCAATCCTTGCCAGCTGTTCTAAATCTGCTACCAGAGTTCCAAGCCGTTTTACCTCTTCATGACAGCTTTTTAAGCGTTCCGGCGTGGCATCCCACAGCCCCTCTGTCATCGCTTCCAGATGAGAACCAAGAGCAGTGAGAGGAGTCCGCAGTTCATGAGCAACATCGGCAGTCAGCCGTTTGCGCAGCCGCTCCTGTTCACTTAAAGCTCCGGATAAATGGTTTATGGCAATGCCCAGATCGTCAATCTCTTTTATCCTGGTACCTGGTTCAAATTTAAGTTCATAATTTCCTGTGGAGATCTGCTTGGCAATATAGGCAGTTTTGGTGACTGGACGGGAAATCCTGCTTCCTAATACACAGCCAACTACGACAGAACAGATACTGGATAAAACTCCAATGACAAGTAAAACGATGTTCATCACACGGATAAAATTAAAATCGGCTTCATTCATGAAAAACGGTCCGTAATATTTAATGGAAACGGAACCTGTCTTTTTCCCATTCTGAGTCAGCTCATAGGTATGATCGACAAAACCGCCTTTCGCTCCCCGTTCTTTCATGCGTGCGGAAATATCGTTCATGATCTGGCCGCAAAGCCTCATATCATGATTCTCCGCATCCCACACCATGTTCCCATCTGCATCGTAAAGCTTTATGATATATCCGTCATATAAGGAATTCATTCCGATTGCATGAACGTAATCCAGTTTCCAGCTTCTCTTGAACTCATCATACTGGCTTTCCAGTTCATCTGCAATATTATCCCGCCGCTCCTGACCGGTTTTGGCAATGTATTTTTCAAATTCCCGGTTAATAAGCAGGTTAGAGGCAAGCCCGATCAGTGCAATGGTAATAAGGAGGGTTAAAAGTATGGTCAGGGAAAGCTGTTTTCTTAAGGTTTTCATATGCATCAGCCTCCGAACTTATAGCCCAGCCCGGGAATCGTTAAGACATAGTCGGGATTTTTAGGATCATCCTCTATTTTCTTTCTGATATTTTTAATGTGGCTGTCAATTGCTCTGTCATAACCGGCAAAGTCCCTGCCAAGAGCAGTATCAATCAGTTCCTCCCTGGTAAATACCTTACCGGGATATTTAATGAGGGCAGATAATATCTTCAGTTCGCTTGGTGTGAGAGTCAGACCGGATCCTTTTTTTCTTACCTCATTTTTTTCAAAATCAACTACCAGATCACCGTCTCTCCACGAGTTTCGTTTAACAAGAGGTACCAGATCCCCTTCTGTGCGTCTTAATACCGCCTCCACTCTGGCATACAGTTCCTTTAAGCCAAAGGGTTTCATAATATAGTCATCGGCTCCCAGCTCCAGCCCGCTTACCACATCCTCTTCCTCCACTCTGGCAGTCAGCATAATGACTGGAATCCGTGATTTTTTACGAATGGCGGAGCATATTTCTTCTCCTGAGAGATCAGGCAGCATTAAATCCAGTATGACAAGAGAGAGATTCTCCGTATCAAATATTTCCAGTGCCTTCTTCCCAGTTTCGGCGGGGAATGTCTTAAATCCTTTGCTTTCTAAGAGCATGCATACTACTTCCAGAATTTTAGGCTCATCATCCACTACCAGCACGTGCCTGCAGTTATTGTTCATTTCCTGTCACCTCATTATAATAACTTTAAGTATGAAAAGAGGGAACCGGTCAGATTCCGGTTCCCGTCTTTCTTTATTCTACTACATCATATCCCTGGTCTTCAATCTCCGCTTTTATTTTTTCTACCGGTGCTTCATCGGGGTTATGGTCTACAGTCACGGTTTTAGCAGCTAAATCAACCGCTACTCCCGATACGCCGGATAACCCGCTTACTGCTCCTGTTATTGCTTTTACACAATGCTCACATGCCATTCCATCTACGTTTATTACTGTCTTTGCCATTTCAATTTCCTCCATGATTATATTTATTTAATATTAAAAGGCTTTAAAAACTTATTGACCTGCATTTTCTTTCCGTTTTCCATTACGGGAACCGGTGCATAGAGCCAGCCTTCCACTTTTTCAGGGTCAACGCCAGCCGCGATCAACGGTTCTGGTGACAGAACAAACACAATGTCCTTATCCTGTGCCTGTTTCGTTGCAGCACTGATCTCTAAGTCTTTTGCCCATTCAAACATATTTCCGCCGCCCAGCTTTACTCCAAAATGATCCATATCCGTATGGTAATTAATCAGGTTACGGCCATTTTTCACCAGTCCCTCGTAGGAGGAAAGGGCGGATTCTTCTGTACCAGTGAAGCTTCCATCATTGAGCTTCACGCCAACAGTTATAACATCGTCATTTATCTCGTAATTCTCAGGAAGTTTCCCGGTATCCAGGCCTGCCTGGATAAATGGTGCTGCATCTGCCTGAAGTTTTACGTCAAAACGGGAACTTTCATCTGTTTCTCCACTCCAGATAAAGCGGGCTCCCCCGTCGGTCGCAGTCAGGGCAAAGCCTTTGCCCCCATCTTCCTTACTCACCTGATCAGGAATGGCATTCAATACCATATCAAAGGACTGTACTGACTTTTTACCAACTACATCAAGGGTACCTCCGGCACTTTCTACCGTCAGAAATATAATTGCTGCAACCACCAGTACACCGGCGGCTATTGCGGTTATCACTTTCTTGTTCTCTAACATGGTTCTGTCACCTCTTTCCTGTGTCTGGCTTAAACCTCTTTAACCGCAGCGCATTGGTCAGCACCGATACAGAGCTAAGGCTCATGGCTGCTGCTGCAAACATGGGGTTTAAAAGAGGACCGTTAAATAGTAAATGTAACATACCTGCTGCAATGGGAATTCCGATTACATTATAACCGAATGCCCAGAAAAGGTTTTGTTTAATATTACGAATGGTATGCTTGCTTAAATCAATCGCTGCCGGCACATCCATTAAGTCAGACCGCATTAATACGATATCTGCAGATTCCATAGCCACATCCGTACCGGAACCGATAGCGATTCCGATATCAGCCTGAGCCAGCGCAGGTGCATCGTTGATTCCGTCTCCCACCATGGCTACTTTCCGGTTCTCTGACTGAAGCTTTTTTACTTCATTGGACTTATCCTGGGGAAGAACCTCAGCAAGAACCCGGTCAATTCCTACCTGTTTTGCAATGGCTGCAGCCGTCTTTTTATTATCTCCGGTAATCATGGCAACTTCGATTCCCATCTTATGAAGCCGTTCAATAGCTGCACGGCTGGATTCCTTCACAACATCGGCAACCGCTACAATTCCTGCCAGTTCTCCATTGATTGCTACATACATAGGAGTTTTGCCTTCTTCTGCCAGCCTGTCTGAAATCTCTTCCATACCAGCAAGGGAGATGTTTTGTTCATCCATCAGTTTTCTGTTTCCAGCAAGGATATCTTCTCCCTCCAGACGGGCCTTAATTCCCCGTCCCGTCAGCGAATCAAACTGCTCCGCTTCCAAAAGGGTAAGTCCTGATTCCTTTGCCCCAAGAACAATTGCCTGACCAAGGGGATGCTCAGAGCCTCTCTCCGCCGATGCGGTAAGCTGTAAGAGACGGTCTTTTGAAACACTGCCTGCCGGAAGTACATCTGTCACTTTTGGTTTACCTTCTGTAATGGTTCCTGTCTTATCAAATACAATGGTATTTATTTTGTGAGCGGTCTCCAAAGCTTCTCCGCCTTTAATTAAGATTCCATTCTCCGCTCCTTTTCCCGTACCTACCATGATGGCAGTAGGTGTTGCAAGACCCAGTGCACAGGGACATGCGATTACCAGTACGGAAATAAAGATGGTAAGTGCAAATTTTAAATCTCCTCCTGTACCGATATACCAGCCAATTCCTGCAAGCAGGGCTATGACACAGACAACTGGTACAAAATATCCGGAAACGATGTCTGCCATCTGGGCAATGGGTGCTTTTGAGCCCTGGGCATCTTCTACCAGTTTAATGATCTGGGCAAGCGCTGTATCACTTCCGATTTTTTCAGCTTTAAACTGGATCACACCTGTGGTGTTTAAGGAAGCGGCGTAAACCGGATCTCCTTCTTTTTTGTCTACCGGCATACTTTCTCCAGTGAGCATGGATTCATCAATGGATGTGTGTCCGCCTGTAACAGTTCCGTCTACCGGAATCTTATCACCTGGCTTTACCAGAATTACATCGCCGATTTCCACTTCGTCAATGGGGATTTCCTTTTCCTGACCATTTTCCAGAATTACGGCTGTTTTTGGTGCAAGACCCATAAGCTTTTTAATGGCTTCACTGGTTCTTCCTTTGGATACAGCCTCTAAGGATTTGCCCAGTAAAATCAGGGTAATAATAACACCCGCTGATTCAAAATAAAGGGCATCTACTGCCATAAAATGTCCGGCAGCGATCTGGAATGTATTATAAATGCTGTATAAAACAGCTGCTGTTGTTCCGATTGCAATGAGTGAATCCATATTAGGACTTCTCTGAAAAAGTGCTTTAAAACCTATGGTGTAAAATTTATATCCAACCCCAATGACAGGAGCTGTCAGAGCCAGTTCTATCAGAGCATAGGTAAGGGGATAGTTCATGGGCTCAATGGCTGATGGAAATGGAAGGCGGATAAAGCTGATCATGGGTGCCATCGCAATATATAATAATGGAAGGGAGAATACTGCTGAAGTAATAAACTTCGTCCACAGTGTTTTGATCTCCTTCTGCTTTCTTATTCGGTCTTCGTCCGCAGCATCCGCTTTATTCACTTCCAGTGCCTGATATCCTGCCTTTTCAATGGCTGCCTTAATGGCGGATAATCTTACTTTCCGGGGATCATAGGCTATGGTTGCTTTTTCTGTTGCAAAGTTTACTGAGGAGCTTTCCACACCCTCCAGCTTTCCGACGGCTTTTTCAACCCGTCTGGCACAGGCTGCACAGGTCATTCCGCCAATGGGAATGGTTACGTCTGAATATTCGGTTTTTTCTGCTGCTTCATATCCAATCTTAGAAACAGCGGCTTTAATATCAGATAAATCCAGGCTGCTGTCATATTCCACAAAAAGCTTTTCACTTGCAAGGTTCACAGATGCCTGACTGATTCCTGGAAGTTTCTTTACTGTTTTTTCAATTCTCTGGGCACAGGCCGCGCAGGTCATGCCTCTTATATCTAAAGTTTTATTTTCCATATATTTCACCTCTTTTAATTGGCTGATGCCTCTTGAAGTTTTTGAGTACTCATGATATTATTATGGCAGATATCGCAATTATTGCAAGTATGCACTTTTTAGTGATATAGTACCCAAAATGATACTAAAGGAGGATTCACTATGCCCCCAATTGATTGTGCCGGCTACAACTGTCCGGTGGATGCTACCCTGGATATGATCGGAGGAAAATACAAAGCCCTGATTCTCTGGCATCTGATCGATCACACCTTACGATTTGGAGAACTGAGGAAACTGATTCCCCAGGCCACACCCAAGATGCTGACCCAGCAGTTAAGAGAACTGGAAGAGAATAATTTGATTATAAGAACCGTGTATCCGGTTGTTCCTCCAAAGGTAGAATACACTCTTTCGGATCTGGGAAACAGCATACGCCCCATTCTTGAGACCATGTATAAATGGGGAGCAGATTACTTAACCCAGAATGGTGTTACCGTAAACTGCTCCATGAAATGTCCTGATTAATTTAATATGTTTTTTTCCAGTTAGCGAATATCTGTTTGGATTCCTTTAAAAAGTCAGAAGAGATCGTGATTGATTCATCCGTCACGGTCTTATTCTGATCGAATATAGGCCATGGATTACAGCCTCCGGCTTCCACTTCCACCCGGCTCATAGGGAACCTGTTACCACAATTCTGGCAAACCAGCTCATTTCCATCCTGTTTATAGTATCCCCGCCCGGAATCGTAACATACCTGACAGGTATTAAACGCAGTTCGTATGGTACCGTCAGGCGCTTTTACTGCCAGAACTTCCATCTTTGTTCCATCTGCTTCGACCGGATAAAAGCTCACCTTTTCTGAGATATCTGAAACTGGTATTACAAGATCTGTATCTGCCTGTGCACTTTTACTGTTGTTTTCCGATTTTACAGCTGCCGTTTCCTGTGTTTTGGTTGCAGTATTGGAGCTGCATGCAGTAAGTACCAGCAATGACATTGCAGCCACCACCGCTGTTTTTAGTATTAATATTCCTTTTGTCTTCATCCTTATTCTCCTTGTTATTCACCTTTATTTTCATTTCTTCTCATAAAAAATAATCCTGCGATCAGAGCCGCTGCCGGCAGTATGCAGTGCCAGTGACTGTATAATAATCCCATACACTAATCTCCTTTCCCATTCCTGTCAGAACCTGATTATCTATAGCATGATTATCCGCAGCATGATCCTCCGGAGCCCTGAAACGTCTCCTCAGGCCATATCATCGTCTGAAATTTACTCACTTCATCCTTTACTGCGTTTACATCCACGTTCTCTAAATCATCTACCACCTTTATATATCCATAAAAGGAATTGTCCCCGGTAGAGAAGTCAAAGCTTTTATCTGGTACAAAATAAAGGGTGTTTTCTCCCTTTTCAAGATATAGTTCCGTAGCAAAATCAGGAATCAGAAGATTCGTCCCATAGTCCATATCCTGACGGTTATCAATAAATGTCCATTCTGTATCCACTCCGGATTTTACCACCGCAACCGCCGGCTTAAATCCCTGACTGGTGAGTTCAAGAGTGATTTTCTGTACAGGCTTTCCATTCTCATCTGTGGATTCCTGAGCAACAACCACATCATCAACTGGTATGGTATAACCGGCTGGAACCGGCTTTTGAGGTGCATATTCTTTTAATACTCCCTGACTTTCTGATTGCTGGCCGCCATCTGTCTCTCCCACTTTTGTAACATTAATAGAACCACGTATCATACCCATCCAGCAGCTATATGGGATTTTTCCGGTTTTGTCCGGCGTAAATTCCACCACGTTTTCTCCTGTATGAAAAGAATATTCGATGCCGTATTCCCTTATAATCATCCGGTTATTACAGCCGTTTATACTTCCTGCAGGCGCATCTATAATCCATTTTACAGGAATTCCTGCCTGGACCTTGATATTTGGATACCGTCCCGGACTTAAGGTGCTGTTAATCACCTGCACACCGTCTTCTATTTTTATCTGGCCTGAACTTTCCTGCTGATTTCCACTGATGCCTTCCAGTCCAGGTAAGATCGCAGATGGACTGATTCCCGCCAGACTGACTCCCTGCGTAAACATGGACAGTCCCAGTACCACCACTAAAACGGCTCCGGCAGTCATGACTCTGCTTGAAAATTTCTTTGAAAGAACCGTTGATAAAGCTCCAAGAAAAAACATCAGGGGTACAGTACCAATACTGAATAAGAACATGGAAAGTGCACCGGAAAATGGATTTCCGGTTGACAGAGCATAGATCTGCATTGCCTGCAGTGGTCCGCAGGGCATCAGTCCATTTAACAGGCCTACAAAAAACGGACTGCTGCTTTTTGATTTTTCTTTCTGAATTTTTACTGCAATAAACTTTGGCATTCTGGGATTTAGTCTGCGAAGCCAGGGAAAGATTCCCAGCATGTTAATCCCCATAATTACCATAAAGATTCCTGCTGCCAGCTTTAAAACACCTTGAAAGGTATTAGAAAAGGTTACGGCTGCTCCCAGACCTCCTGCCAGAAAACCCACGGCTGTATAGGAAATAACACGCCCAAGGTTATAAAAAAACGCAGGTCGTAAAGCTGCAAGCCGACCCTGATTTAATTCTTCCTGTCCGCTTTTTGGAATACATTGAGAAAGGTTAATGCCGCCGCACATTGCCACACAATGAACGGAGGTAATAAGACCAATTATAAAGAGCATTCCGTATCCCATTGTTTTATCTGCCAGCTGACTGGGGACCAGGAGATTTAATAGACCGGATTGTTCTAAAAGCAGATACAGGGAAGCAATAATCAGTAAAATACCTATGGTTCTGGTTGAATCTTTTCTTTCCAGCCCCCCATCCGTTTTCACGCTATACCCTAAATTTTCAATGATTCCCGTTATACTCTGATAGGAAATAATATCCGTATCAAATGTAACCAGAGCCGTTTCCGTGTTATAGCTCACTTCGGCTTTTTCGATTCCAGCTGTGTTACGTAATTTTTTTTCAATTTTATTCTGGCAGTTGATACAGGTCATTCCGCCGATACGCAATTTTTTCGTTCTGATTGCATTTCCCATTACGCATCCTCCTTTTTCATTTCTGATAGAAGAATAACAGGAGCATATGTAGAAGTTGTGTAGATGGTTTTTGGACACAAAAAAAACACGTGTATCTCATTGGTTCAAGTGAAATACACGTGTACAACATGCAGTGATTCATTATTCAGCCGGTTCCAGTCTGATATCCAGGCAGACTTCCCCTACTTCTGAAGTGATTAAAATGTTTGTTTGAAATTCATAATCTTCTCCGCTGTCCAGGCTTTTTAAGACAGGGGGAAGGATATCACAGGTCAAATCTTTCTCTGCAAGCATGGTAAGTACATTTCCACTGATGATATTGGCTATTTCTGATATGGCAGAGGTTACAAATTCATCCACTGCATCAAACTCCATGCCGCTCATGATGGTTACAATCCCAAGAGATGTCTGATGGGGAAGACGATAAATGACCTCTCCTTTTAAATCACCGATAAAACCGATGGAAACATCTAACTCTTCCTCATTCCCCAACCACTCTGCCGGCTGGTCAGAGATATTGGATAAATCCAGCATCAAATGAAAAACATTGCGGGTCGCTTCTAAAAAGGGAGTGTACAAATCAGTCATGCTTGTCCACCCCTTTCGAAATTGCATAGGCAGCAATCCGCTGATCTTCTGATGCCACATGATTAATCAGCCAGGCCATCAGCTTTCCTGCAAACTTCTGTATGAGCTGTTCATCGTATCCGCTGTTTTTATATTCCTCTGTTACGGCAATCACGTAATTTACCATATCAGCATGAACTTTCTTATGCTCTTCTTCGCCTGGATACCCGATTTCCTGCTGAAAGGCTTCTTCATCACGGAAGTGCTCAACTACATATGTATTCATAAAATCCAGGGTTTCATTTACTTTTTCCACCTTGTCTTCCCATGAAGACGCCATACGCAGTACCTGCATGAAAGATTCTACTCTTTTAAATAATTCCTTGTG
This sequence comes from Hungatella sp., assembly GCA_009712635.1. Taxonomy (GTDB): domain Bacteria; phylum Bacillota; class Clostridia; order Lachnospirales; family Lachnospiraceae; genus Lacrimispora. The sequence goes on from WASS01000020.1 coordinate 970,826, forward strand.
CTGCTCATCAATTAACGGTACTCCAAGTTCATATTTTTCTTTCCAAAGCATCTAAATTCCTCCTTATCTTCCGTGAAATAATGTTTAAATTCCTGCTTCCAGTTTCATCAGTGACTGAATGAGTTCCTCACAGATATCTACAATATCTTTTCCGTCTGTTTCTATTATAATATCAGCTGCGCTCTGGTAGAGGCTAGCCCGTCTCTCCATCAGTCCCCTAATATACTCAACATTCATATTTCCATTTAAAATGGGGCGCTCATCACTATCCTTCACTCTTTCCAGGATCGTCTCAGGACTGGCAGTTAAAAGCACAATTCTGCTGTTTTTCTTTAGGTTCTTCACATTCTCTTCTCTGATTACCGCACCGCCGCCGCAGGAAATAATCGTCTGCTGACAATCCTTTAAACTGATGATGGCGTTGCTCTCACAGTTACGAAAATACTCTTCTCCGTATTTTTCAAAAATATCCTTTATAGCCATCTTCTGATCTTCCACGATTTTTGTGTCTACATCCACTTCGTTCATCGCCAGCATATCTTTTAAATATTTGGACACCGTACTTTTACCTGCTCCCATAAAACCTATGAGGGCGATATTATAATGAAACAGACTCTTACTCTGCACACTTTTACTTTCTTCTACAATCTGACGGAAAATTCCAAGGAGCTCCTCTTTATAACCATGTTTACCAATAGCCTGGATAAGCGTCTCCTGCTGAACCTCTTCCTGCTCCGGCTGAAAAATAGGAAGGCCGTATGCTTTCTTGTACTCTATGATCTCCTCGATGCAGGAAAGCCGATTCATTAAAAGTTCCAGAATCTGAAGGTCACATTGATTTAAATCGTTTCTAATTTCTTTCAGTTCTCTCATTTTTCTTCTCCCTAAATAATCCGTTAGTATAATTTTTTACATTATACATACAGCTATGGGTGATTGTAAAGCAATTCTTACGCCTTTTCTTTTAGAAATTCAATATATTCCTCTCCCCATTCTCCCATTGCCAGAAGAACTTTATCAAATTTATTGCCGATTTCACTTAAAAAGTATTCTACTTTTGGCGGAATCTGGGAATACTCTTTCCTGACAATCAGTCCCTCCTCTTCCAGGGATTTTAACTGTCTGGAAAGAGTTGTATGAGTAATCTCCTCTGGCATCATTCGCATCAGCTCATTAAAACGCACCGGCCCATCCTTTAATAAATAGAGAAGATATATGGACCATTTGCCGGAAAGGATTTTCTGAGAGGTAACGAAAGGACACAGTCCAAATAAATCTTTTTTATCCATATAGGTATCCTCCTTGATACTAGGTATCATAAAATATCGTAGTTTACAAAAATCTCATACTCGATATAATAATCTCGTAAACAAATTATATCATGGTCACACGAAAGGAGCAAGAGCGATGAACGAAATACTCAATTACTTAAAAGAATGCGGAACATTTTACCTGGCAACCACAGAGGGAGATCAGCCCCGTGTCCGTCCCTTTGGCGCTGTATGCGAGTTTGAAGACAAACTTTACATCACAACCAACAATCAGAAAAAAGTGTTTGATCAGATGCAGAAAAATCCAAAAATTGAAATTTCCGCTATGAATAAGGGAACATGGATCAGACTGGAAGCCGAAGCAGTATGGGACGACCGCAGAGAAGCAAAAGTTGCCATGATGGATGACAATAAGGCTGCACTCAGCCGCTTGTATTCCGTAGATGATGGAATCTTTGCAGTTTTATATTTAAAGAATGCAACTGCCACCATTTTTTCATTCACTTCCGAGCCGAAAGTTGTTACGTTCTAAATCATAACGGAAAACGGCAGCTGTTAAACTGCCGTTTCCTTAAAAAAAGTCTTCTGTTACTGTAATCGGAATTTCTCCACTTCCTGAGTAAGTAAGTGAGCCTGTGCCGCCAGTTCTTCGCTGGAAGAAGAACTTTCCTCCGCAGTTGCTGCATTGGTTTGAATGACAGAAGATACCTGGGACAATCCCTGGTTAATTTCATCAATCATCAATGCCTGTTTGGCAGAAGCCTGCTCGATTTCTCCAACTGACCTTCCTACAAGCTCCGATTTTTCTCCCACTCCAAGGAGCAGTCTGGCTGTTTCTTCTGCCAGCTTTTCACCCTCTGATACAATTCTTACAGAATCGTGAATTAAATCTGCAGTCTGCTTTGCAGCCTCTGCTGATTTGCCTGCAAGGTTTCTCACTTCATCAGCTACAACGGCAAAGCCCTTTCCTGCCTCTCCTGCCCGGGCTGATTCCACTGCCGCATTTAACGCAAGTATATTGGTCTGGAAAGCAATATCTTCAATGACCTTTGTGATACTGGATATCTTTTCTGAAGAAGTTCCAATATCCTTCATTGCAGAGTTTAACTTCTGCATATATACATTGCCTTCTTTAAGACCTTCTCCGGTATCTGCAATATAAATTGTAGCTTTTTTTACATTTTCTGCATTTTGTTCTGCTTCCTTTGCTATGCTGTTTACCGATGCGCTTAATTCTTCCACAGTAGCGGCCTGTTCTGTGGTTCCTGATGCAAGTGCCTGGGCTGCTGATGCCACCTGGGCAGAACCTTCATTTACCTGGTCTGCAGCTACGCTGATGGAGAGCAGAGTCCGGCTTAAATCGTTTCTTATTTTCTGTAGTGCAAGGCCAAGAACGTCTTTATCAGAGCGAAGAGGAACTTCTATGGTGAAATCACCATTGCTGATGTCTTCTGCTGCATTTACCTGTCTTTTTATACTGCCAGTCATCTGGGTAAAAGCATCTGCAAGCTGCCCGGTCTCATCTTTTGAATCAATATTTCCCAGATCAACATCAATATGACCCAGTGCAATACGATCCGCAGCTTCCACAACCTGAGTGATGGGACGACTGATCATTCCGGAGATTCTGTTTCCTAAAAACATTCCGAAACCTGCACCAAATATAACCGTAAAGATCAAAACCACAATAAGTACATCAGCAGTTAAACGATTGTCATTGTTTGTTTTATGTGCTTCCGCCATGCGGTTATCAATGAGTAAATCAAAATTATCAAACATTTTCTGAATATTATCGGTTTCCTTTAAAAGTTCGGCATATGCTTCCTTACTTTTTCCATTTCTTGCTTCTACGAGGCAATTCTGGATAGCCGGCTCAAAAGAATTATTAAAAAGATCTACTGATTCATCAAGAAGTGCAAAAGATGCCGAATTCGTAAGTGTCTCCCGGTACTCTTTTATATTCGTAAGAAATTTTTCTTTATCGCTGTTAAATTGCTGTTCCAGCTTGTCCAGTTCCCCATTGTCACCTGCTACAATCACCATGGTTCTTGAATCAATTCGAAACTGATACAGTCCTTCAACGGCTTCCATCAGATTCTCAATTGGCGCCGTCTGCTTTTCATACAAATATGTATCCATTGCGCTGATCCTGAAAAGTCCGGCAACTCCTGCCCCTCCCACAACAAGCATAATCAGAGTCAGACATAAAAAACCGGTCCGCAGTTTTCGGGAAATGCTGTAATTCTTAAAATTCTTCATTTAATTTCCTCCCTGTTTTATCTTTTGCAGCTAGTACCAGACCACTGATCGCAGTATATTTGGTACTGCGGTTTTCTATGGATAATACAGGTTATACATACAATTAACAGCTTAATGACGGAGATATAGACGGCGATCTTATCAAACTATTATCTGATCCCCATACCTGGCAGAAGCCTGTTTTGATAGATAGGAGCAAGTTATCTACATTTTTTATGACGTAATTTATGACGGCGTTCTTATCGATATAAGCTTAATTGCAGAATAATTATTTTGTCAATTATTTTACTTTATATTTTTAAATATTTAATTTATATAATTACTTCCTATTTGACAAACAATATATATTAGTTATATAATATATATTGTCGAAAAATACATATTTTTGTAACCGCAGTACCAAATATACTGTGGCATTTTCTCCTATTTAATTGATAAAAGAGCACAAGCATCCCGCAATTTTCAAACGAAATACGGCTTGTACTCTTTTATTTTTTACATTTATTCAGACATCAATCTTTTTTCTCCTGTAATTTTCTGAATTTGATCAATATCCTGAGTGACTTCCAATACTCCAAGATATTCACCATCTCTACTGCGAACGGCATAATAACGGATCAGGATATATTTTTCTCCCATTCTGATCCAGAAATCCTCCTGATCCTTCACCCCATTTTTAAAATCCTCTACTATTTTTTCAACAATGTGGACACTTGCAGGTGGGTGGCAGTTGGATACATTTCTTCCGATAATCGTTCTGGTCCTTGGAAATGCCCTGTCCTTTCCTTCTGAAAAATACTTTACTTTGTCCTCTTTATCAACGAATGTGATGTCAAAAGGAAGTGTGTTAAGCAAGGCAGTCAGTTCTTCAGTATTCATTTCCCCGGAAGGCAGCTTTACCATTCCATCTTCGCCAGAGACTGAAACTTCTTCTTCCTTTTTCACTTCTCCTGGCTCCCACGTTGGCACATGTTCAATTATATAGCCGATTTCTCCGCTTCCATCTGCAATGGTTTTCCATTCTTCCTGTGTCAGGTTCTCCATCAGCATTGGGATCATGATATTTTCTTCTTTAAATATCATCTCTTCAATCTTATCCGCCATATCCTGAGCCTTTTGTATCAGAGTTTCTTTTTGTATGGAATCATTGTTAAGAAGGGCAGAAACTTCTTTCACCTGGGCTCTGATTTCGTCATCCACTCCCCACATGACTTTGGGAGGCGCTGTAATTCCATATTTCTCCATATAGGGAAAGTAAAGATTCTCTTTCTTTTTGTAGTGGACGTCCAAATCCTTTAGCTGTTCCACACCTGCCTTTAACTGGTCTAATGCGCCCGATCCCTCCAGTGCTGTCAGAGACAGATATGGCTGGACTTCCTTTTCCAGTATATGAGAAATTTTCTTATTTTCACGGACCAGTACCTGGAGGGGGTGACCTGGAATCAGTGCCGGCTCTTCCGGCTGATGGATTTCCTCAATCGACCCCTTAAATACAGCCGCATGTACATCGCATAATTTTTGCACTTCTTCCACGGGAAGCCCCTCCGCAATTAAAGCGCCCTCCGCTTCTGAAATCTCTGTGGCAGATACTCCATGAAATACATGTTCAAACTGGGATTTCACCTGATCTACAGTCTTGCCCTCATGAAGCTGCCGGATAATGTCTTTGATTGTCTTTTGTCTCATCTGGCGGTTATTGATGTATTCACTCATTGCAGTTCTCCTTTTCCATTTATAATGAAGTAATAAAAACACCTCAGTCTGATTCTTTGCTTCGTTTCAGAAAGAGGTGCCTTCAGTGATTATTCTTCTACTTTAATTACAGAGACCGGACAGCCTTCCTGTGCCTCAACCGCCGATGATTCTGATGACTCTGGGACGGTGTCAACGTATACCTCTGCCGGACCATCATCACCCATACGAAATACCTCCGGACATACGGAAGCGCAGAGCCCGCATTCGATGCAGCCCTCTCTATCTACTTCTGCTACCATTTTCTAACTCCTTTCTGTTCTGTCCCGGGGACAGCTTTCATTCTTTGACCCTGAATGCACTTTTATTGTTGGTAATTTTTATTGAAAATATTCAAATAAAAAGAAGATCCAGAGCCAGCCCTTTCCTTGTGGGACTGACTGCAGGATCTTCATTTTTTATTCCTCTGATTTTTTACTTTCTTTTCGCCAGATATTCCTGACCAAGCACATCGGCAGCGATGAGAGCATCGTAAAGCTGCCCAGGAGTTACATCTCCGATCATATTATGAATGCTTTCGCCTTCGGCACATGCATTTTCAGCAGCGATGTGAACTCTCTCTTTATCTGTTACACCAATTTCTTTTAAGGTTACCGGAAGACCTACACTGACGCAGAACTCCAGCACCTGATTAAACTCTGCTTTCGGGGCATCTTCCAATACCAGCTGAGCCAGAGTTCCGAAAGCTACCACACTGCCGTGCATCGTGGCTTCACATTCCTCCAGGGCTGTAAATCCATTGTATACGGAATGAGATACTGCCAGACCGCCATTATCTGCACCTACACCGCTTAAATAGGTATTGGCTTCAATAATTGCTTCCAGGGCAGGTGTTACAATCTGATTCTCACACGCCTTCAGTGCTTTATATCCATCTTCTAAAAGAGTCTCATAACAAAGTTTGCAAAGAGCCATGGCGGATTTTGTAATTCCCCCATTTTCCAGGCTGGGTGCTTTTGCCTTCTCACAGGCTCTCGCTTCAAAATAAGTTCCCAGTGCATCCCCCATTCCTGCAACCAGGAATTTAACAGGTGCATGAGCAATAATATCAGAATCTACAATTACTGCATCAGGATTCTTGGGATAAAATATGTAATGGGAAAAGCTTCCGTCATTGTTATAGATTACGGACAAGCCGGTACATGGTGCATCTGTCGCCACCACGGTAGGAATGATTACCACCGGCAGCTTCTCATAATGAGCCGTTGCTTTTGCGGTATCAATGGCAGAACCGCCTCCAACTGCAACCACACAGTCAATCTGATTTTCTCTGACTATTTTTTGCATCCGCTCTACTTCGCCTATGGAACTGATTCCGCCGAATATCTCAAATTTCAATCCGGCTTCTTTTCCCTCAAAGCTTTTTTCAATCTTTTCATGGCAGTTTTTATATCCACTGTTGCTGCAGATAAACAGGAATGATGTTCCAAGGTTCTTTGTTTCTTCATAAATGGCTGACAAAGCCCCCTGTCCCTGTACGTATTTTAAAGGTGATCTCATTAATTTCAGCATAGTAGTCTCCTCTCATCAATCAGTAAAAATTTATCGTTTATGCTACGTCAAATATACGCCTGTCACAAAGAAATGTCAATATTTTAACGAGGTATAAATTCCAATACAATCTTACTGATGTGAATCATATGGAGTTAAAATGCCGCAATCTCCTTTATCAGAAATTCCCTTCCTTCTAACAGTTCCCAGGAAAAACTCTGGCAGAACGGACACTTGTAATAATCTTCTGTAACATGGAACATTTTATGGCACTCGTTGCAGCGTCCGCTGGCAGGAAGAATTTCAATAGTAAGACGGGCGTTTTCCAGTATAGTCCCATTAACAGCGGCAGGATAACACTGTTCTACATAATAGGGGATCACAGAAGCCATTTCACCGATTTGCAGCACAAGGCTTTCAACCTGAGTCAGATTCTGCTCCCTGACTACATTTTCCACAATCCGGACTACTTCCGTCATGACTCCCAGTTCATGCATACCAATCCTCCCGCTCTGTTTGTTATACGGCTGATTTTGTTTCTGCTAATGCTTTCACTTCCTGATACGATTTCAAATCTGTATAAAGTTCAGGTCCATAGGGGCTTCTGTGCTTTTTCCAGATATTAATACCCATATAGACTGCCACTGCTGCATTGCTTAACAACGCGATCAGGCTCACTGCAAAGTAAATACCCGGTTTATAAGACGAATCCACCCGGAATTGTCCCACATCCTGAAATCCTGGGAAGGTCTGAGCAAACATACACCAGAGTGCAAGAGTCTGGGCACGATGCTGAAGCCATGCTCCCTTTCCTACCGTAAATGCACAAAGAGTGGGTGCCAGTAAAAGTGCCAGACCGCAGTACCAGGCATGGTGAGGCAGACAGTTATAGGTATAAGCAAAGTTCCATATATCATAGGCTGCGATCCAGAACCAGAGCATGTCAGGCCAGAGCATATCCTTACTCCTGTCTTTCTCAGTCACTTTCCTCAGGCAGATACCAAACCAGCCGGTTATGGTAATAATATTTAAGATCCCTGCCGCTGCATTCATAAAATTCCAGGGACCTCCCATTAAAAGTACGGAGACATCCGCTGTTGCATCCTGAGCTATGGTACGGTACGTCATTCCAACTTCGATATCCCTTGTCACTGCCTCCATAATATTAACCGCCAGAATTAACGGAGGAAAACAAAGAGCAATCCGGCTGTCACACAGGCGGAATACGGTTTTGTCTTTTCTTGTTTTTTCATAATGCCTGATTAACCAGAAACCGATACAGCCTGCCGTGGCAGAATAGACCTTTGCAAGATGAAACCAGTCCGTATATGTACTCTTTTTCAGCACTGTAAACCAGAGGACGGATAATACGGCAGGCATGACGAAAAAGAAAAGCAGACCAATCATTTTATAGCGCCGTGACACCTCATTTAATAAGAATAGCGAAGCAAATACCAAAAACCACATGAGAAGATAAGTGACAGGGATTCCACCCTTCGCTGATTGAAATACAAACATGTTTCTACCCCCAATTAATTTTATTTCTTTGTCTATATTTTAACACTTTGTTTTCACTTTTGTCAAAATCTTCCTAATATTTAACTGAAAACTAGGGTTTTTCACAGTAATTTTCATTGCTTTTTATACAAAATTACCATATAATTAGAATTGTGGTTACTGGCTGAACCAGGAACAATCACATACAAACAGGGGGAACTATGATATGGAATTTAAAAAGCTGAATGCGCCTACATTAAAAGAACTGTTCGTAAAGGAACTGGAATCTCAAATCCTGTCCGGACGGCTCCCAATTGGAACCAGGCTGCCTCCGGAACGGGAGCTGGCGGCCACCATGCAGATCAGCAGATCCGTAGTCAACGAGGGCGTAATCGCTCTGGCAGAAAAAGGATTTCTTGACATTCGCCAGAGGCAGGGGATTTTTATAGCGGACTACCGAAAAGAAGGAACTATAAATACCTTTCTATCTATTGTCAATTACAATGGAGGGGTGCTGCGAAAAGAAGAGATCCGGTCTATTTTAGAGCTTAGAATTGCCCTTGATACTCTTGCCATCGATCTTGGGTCGAAAGACATCACAGATGCAGAGCTTTCAGAACTGCGGAGTCTTACGGAAGCCATTGGCAGAGCCTCCTGTTCACAGGACGCGGCAGAATCCGCATTTGACTTTCATCATCATCTGGCACTGTTTTCCGGGAATACTCTTCTTCCATTGATATTCCGCTCATTCAAATCCCTGACCTGCACGCTCTGGCTTCGTTTCTGCGCTTTATATGGAATTCCAGCTCTTTATGAAAACACAAACGAGCTGTGTACCATGATAGAAGAAAGGAACTTTAAAGGAGCCGATGAATATTTGAAACGTTCCCTGTCAGAAAGCATCGATGGTCATCGGGAAATATATTACTGAATATGTACAGAAATACCGGTTATATCAGCTTTCCTAAGAACTAATATAACCGGCATTCTATCTGATTCCTTTCACCTTTCATCCATATAGATCTTTATGAATTCTGCCATAAGCATGACATAACTGATGACGAATACAAAACCTGCCGCTGCAAGAGGCCATTTCCTCTTTTTTTCCGGTATGGAAAGTCCAATTATTATGCCCACTGCACAAAGACAAATTTTTAATAATGCAAAATCCTTGATTCTGCACTGCCTGATATATTGATCTGCACAGTCAATTAACTGTTTCATCTTTTTTGCCTCCTTCATCCTTAATCGTTTGTACTTAGTATATACTTATTGTATATTTTTATTTAGACGGATCAGAAAAGGTTAAAAACTGTTTTACGTCTACACCCATTTCCCGAAAGCCAGACCATAAAAATTCAATTCTTTTTATGGTAATTTTTATTAAATAAAGAGAGGAAGGAAGTTTCATTACGTTTTCAACCTTTAATTTTCTCATAGTGAGAAAATCACAGTACTCTTCGCTTCCCGTTTCTATTATTTCCGATGTGCCTTTGATTTGCATCCCTCTTAACTGGTTCATTCCCTGAAACTCATTAAAAACTGCCACAGAGACATTGGGACTCAGCAGAATATTAGCAAACTTTTCTCCGCCTTCACTTAAAATATATAAAAATCCATTCTTATACCGATACTCGATGGGTGTGGCACGAACCCTTTTCCCATATCCGGTTGATAATGAACAGGTATTATGGTTTAACAGGAATTCTTCACAGAATTCAAGAATTTTTTTTTCATCCATTGCCTCTGTGGGATTGTCCTTCCACTCCTTTATGCCAAGCAGTGTGTCAACATACCAGTTCTGATCAAAACAAAGATAATCCTGCTCCTTAAGTCCTGCTGTTTTAAAAAATGATGCCGTTCGCACCCGATCTTCCTGATCCAGCTGTTTTAAAATCAGATTCCCTGGGATCCCTTCCTGAAATACAACGCTGCTTCCAAGGAGATCGCTCACTGGCTGCAGATATTTTTTTGCATATTCTTTCACCAGACAGGTACAAAAAAGTACTATTTTTCCTCTTTTTAGCCGGTCGAGATTATTTTTTATGTTTTCAACTGCTTCCTCATCCAGTTTTTCATAATAGACTGGAATCAATAAAACAATAAGGTCCCATTCCTGTTTATTGTTGTTAAATTCAGAAAACCGCATACATTTCCCGGGTCCCAGTACGAGAGCCGCCTGCCATGCGGCCATTTTGGTAAATCCATATTTGCTTTCATATAGAACTAAAGTATTTTTCATTACTCCACCTCCCCTTCTCCATTCATATGCGTGAACTTGAAATTTTAGAATTTAAGAACTTTTTAATCCCATACATCCAGTTGCTTTTTATATTAAAACATATTAAAATTGTTTTAATTAAACTAGAATGGAGGCAGCAGCCATGGTTCTGGATATCCCCACAATCGCCATTGTTTATTTCTATATCAGCTTCATACAGGTTCTGATTATGCTGTTTGTTTTCCGTATTATTAAAATATATCCTGGTATGAATTATTTACTTTTCAGCTGTATTTTCTCAGCCGTCTGCGGACTGCTTTATGCATACCAGTACATTTCCCACTATGGAAATTTATTGGTATTCTTTTCCAATATTTTCTTTTATTTTTCCATATTGGCATTGAATATTGGCTTTTCAAGGTTTTTAGATTTACCTGTAGCGAAAAAGAAACTGCTGTTACTTTCGATACTGTTTTTTGCTGGTTATTTCTGGTTTTCCTTTATCTATAACAACAAAAGCTATCGGGTTGTTGTATTTTGCCTCACTTTCGCTATTGTTTCCTTTCATAATGGAAAGATTTTAAGCAGCCATGCCATTGATTCTGTCCGTCCTGCCACCAGACTCATCGCCGCAGCATGTATTCCTTATGGAACCTTTTTTGTCATCCGCGCTTTACTGACCTTTTTTAAAGAAACACAAAATTATAACTTTTCTTCCTTCTTTTCCTTTATGAGCTACTTTCTCTCCATTGCCGGTATCCTTTTATGGACTTATTGCTTCATTGTCATGACTGTCCAGAGAGAACATGCGGACAGAACGTATGCAGAGGAACGTTTTGGTCTTATATTTAAAACAATCCCTGATACCGTATTTATTTCTGAGCTTCCCACCGGAAAGATAATTGATGTAAATGAAACCTATACATTATTAACTGGATATTCGAAAGAGGAGTCTTTGGGGAAAACTACACTTGATTTAAAATTCTGGAAAAGCCTTGGTGACAGAGACCGATTTTTTGATATCATTAATAAGAATGGGAGCTGCAAGAACCTGGAAATCACGATTCTTACCAAGGAAAGAAAAGAATTGACTGCTCTGATTTCATCACAGATTACCCGATTTCAAAATAGTACATACATCATCAGTGTGATCCGTGATATCACCTCTAATAAGGAATTAAGACAGAAGCTGAAAAAGAGTGAGGATACGTTTCAGGCAATTATGGAACAGAGTCCCATGTCTTTTATTCTTACTAATACATCGGGAAAAATTGAATATGCAAATCCGACTTTTTTACAGCTTATGGGATATGAGTTAGAGGAAGTTTTAGGAAAAAACCCAAGAATCTTAAAATCTGGTTATCACAACCGGGAGTTTTATCATACTTTATGGAATACAATTCTTTCAGGGAAACAATGGAGCAGTGAAATTGTAAATAAGAAAAAGAATGGGGATCTTATCTGGGAGAATATAATTCTTACTCCTATTTTAAATGAAGATGGGGAAATCATTCAGTTTCTTTCCACTTTAGAAGATATCTCCGACCGCAAAAGAACGGAACAGGAACTTAAAATCCAGGCAAGAACCGATATGCTAACGGGTATTATGAACCGAAGAAGCTTTCTGGAGACAGCCCATAAAAGGCTTTTATCTATCAAAGAACACGGTCAGAAAGCCGCATTTCTCATGATCGACATTGACCGTTTTAAAACCATTAACGACTCTTTTGGACATAATATAGGGGACCGGGCAATCTGCATGGTAACAGAAGAATGCCAGAAATTTATGAAAGGGCAGGATTTACTGGGACGGATTGGCGGAGAGGAATTTGCCGCACTGGTTCTTGGCTTTAGTGAAGGAGAAATTGTGGCGGCTGCTGAACTATTATGCAAACGAATTGAGGAGTTGGAATTTTATACGGAAAATAAGGAACGGATTCCCCTTCGCATCAGTGTAGGAGTGACTTTTTTCCATCTGAATACCGATACTCTGGAGAGTCTGATGGAACGTTCTGACGTTGCCCTATATCAGGCAAAGAATGCAGGAAGAAATCAGATATCTGTGATTAATTGAATAAAACACATGCCTGGGCACTGTTTCTGCCCAGGCATGTGTTTTATTCTAATGAAGCTCCGTTTGTTTCAATTACTTTCTGATACCAGTAAAATGATTTTTTTCTGCTGCGTTTTAAGGTTCCGTTCCCCTCATTGTCTTTATCTACGTAGATAAATCCATACCGCTTTTTCATCTCTCCCGTTGATGCACTTACCAGGTCAATGCACCCCCATGGAGTATATCCCAGTAAATCCACTCCATCTATATCCACTGCATCCATCATGGCTTTTATGTGCTCCCGTAAATAATCAATGCGGTAATCATCCGACACAGTGCCGTCTGCTTCCATCAGATCAGCTGCGCCAAGTCCGTTCTCCACAATAAAAAGTGGTTTCTGATAACGGTCATACAGCGTGTTTAAGGTAATACGAAGTCCCAGGGGATCGATCTGCCAACCCCAGTCAGACGCCTTTAAATAGGGATTTTTAATGCTCTTCATTACATTTCCTGCTGTTGACTTCTTTAGGATATCCGGATCTGCTGAGGCACAACGGGAAGAATAGTAGCTAAATGAGATATAATCAACGGTATTTTCTCTTAGTATCCGGTAATCTTCCTCTTCTGCATTCAGGGTAATTCCTTCTCTTTCAAAAAATTTCATTGCATAGGCAGGATACTGGCCTCTGGCCTGAACATCGATAAAGAAATAGTTATCCCGGTCCTTTTCCATGGCTTTAAAGACATCATCCGGATTGCAGCTGTAGGGATAAAAATTTCCTGCTGCCAGCATACAGCCAACCTTATACTCCGGATCAATCTCATGAGCAAGTCTGGTTGCCATAGCCGATGCCACCAATTCGTTATGAGCCGCCTGATATTTGACCTGGTTAACATTCTCCCCCTCCTCAAAGAGTATTCCTGCTCCCATAAATGGCAGGTGCAAAAGCATATTAATCTCATTGAAGGTGATCCAGTATTTGACTTTTCCTTTAAATCTGCGGAAAATTGCATCACAGTAATGAACAAAACAATCGATCAGTTTACGGTTTTTCCAGGAGCCATATTTATCTGCCAAAGCTAATGGCACATCAAAATGACAGATGGTGATCACCGGCTCGATGTTATATTTTAACAGCTCATCAATTACTTCCTCATAAAATCTAAGACCTTCCTCATTAGGCATTTCCTCTTCCCCAGTGGGAAAAATTCTGGACCAGGAAAGAGAAAAACGATAACATTTAAAACCCATCTCTGCAAAAAGCGCAATGTCTTCCTTATAGTGATGATACATGTCAATGGCTTCTCTCGATGGATAATAGGAGTCGTCAGGCAGATCCTTATAGTTCATCTCACCTAACATAACGGGAAAACGGTTTTCACCCCATGGCACAACGTCCACTGTACCCATACCCTTTCCACCTTCCAGATAACCGCCCTCACACTGGTTGGCTGCGGTTGCGCCTCCCCACAAAAAATCTTTTCTCATCGTTTTTATCTTTCCTTTCCATCTGTTATATTACGGGACTCAGTTAGAAACCTTCTTTGATTCTTCATCCCGGTAGAGAATGAAACAAGCTGCAAATGCAATCACCATTGCAACGACTACACCAGCTGCTACCCAGGGTATACTGGATGTATCATTGTTTGCAGGATTGATATAAGCAGGAAAACCAAAAATTCCTAAAGCGCCGGACATATACTTCTTAACATTCCCGGCTCCGATAATTGCACCGCCAATGGAAGCTGCCACACAGGAAATAATAAATGGCTTTTTCTTTGGCAGAGAGATTCCATAAATAGCAGGCTCCGTCACTCCGAAAATACCGGAAATTGTTGCCGGAATACAAAGACTCTTTAAATTCTTATCCTTTGTTTTAAACATAACTGCCATTACGACTGCTGTCTGTGCAAAGGAAGCTGCAAAATAGGGCTGCATAAAACTGTCAAATCCCTGCGTATTAAGATTCATAATATAGACAGGAACCAGTCCCCAGTGGAGTCCGAAAATTACCAGTACCTGCCAGAATGCACCTACAATTGCACCCTCTAATATAGGACTTGCATTGTAAGCAGCCTGGGTAAAGTAACCAATGACTGCTGCAATGGAATTTGCCAGAGGACCTACTACAACAAAGGTTAAAGGTGCTGCAACCATCAAGGTCAGTGTAGGAACCAGGAAGTTCTTAACTACATCCGGTATCACCCGTTTCCAGAATTTCTCGATCTTAGATGCTACATATACAGCAAGAATGATCGGTACTACGGAAGACGGATAACCGCTTTTGGGCATAATCACAGGAATCTTCATAAATGTAGCATAAATATTGGATTCAAACATGGATCCGGCAAACAATACTTCCATTACATCCTTGGAAGTAAGTGCCACTACCTTAGGATAAACCAGGGCACAGCCAAGTGCAATACCTGTAAATGGATTTAAACCAAATTTTTTTGAAGCGGTATATCCCAGAATTACCGGGAGGTAGTAAAAGAATCCGTCTGCTACTGCATAAAGGAGCTGATACGTTCCGCTTTCTGCTGTGAGCACTCCGGTAAAGGTTAGTATTGCCAGAATACCCTTAATAAGTCCGGTTGCGCAGAACACGCCCAGGATCGGCTGAAATACTCCTGATATGGTATCAATCAGGGCAGAAAACAGCTTCTGGTGCTTTTCCGGTTTTTCTTCGTCTGTTCCCTGGGAATCTTCTCCAAACCCGCCAATTTTACAGACTACCTCATAAACATCTGGTACATGATTGCCAATGACTACCTGATACTGTCCTCCGCTTTTCATGACTGTTACAATCCCATCGGTGTTTTTTAAGATCTCCGTGTTTGCTTTTGACTCATCCTTTAATTTGAAGCGCAGTCTGGTAATGCAATGGGTCAGACTGATAACATTGGACTTTCCTCCGACGTTCTGAATAATGATTCTTGCTAATCCATCGTACTTGCTTGCCATATTTTCCTTCTCCTTTTATATTTAGTAAGGTTTCATCCCTACTACTTTTTCTGATTGTAAACCCAGTCCATGATTTCTCTGCTTTTCAATGCAGGAACCCAGGAACTATGGTATATCATCTGCCCCGCCTGTTTCATTTCTTCATCACTGTACATGGTGATTCTATTATTTTCGGCTCCTTTATCCTTTAATACCTGATACAAAATTTTGGAAGTATAGCTGGTGCATACCGGATCATTCTCCGCCTGTACAAACCACATGGGAACATTGGTTATATCAGTATGACTTATTAAATCAGAGATATCCTCATAGCATTTTTGATAATCCTGCTCCGTAAGCGCCAGACTGCCTTCAAACTTATATGCAAGTCCATAGGGCTTGGATATAGGTATTAAGGTATCCTTTGCACAAATGGGAAGGGCTGCTGCGAAAAAGTCAGGATACTGCATAACAAAACGCAAAACTGCACCGCCTCCTGACGAAGCCCCGCTGATATAAACCCGTTTTGAGTCAATCTTTCCCTTATTGATCAGATCCTGAATAAACTCGTGTATCACATCATTATAATCCTGCATTTTCTTAAGCTGGTCCGGTTCTTCTGAGATCCCAAAACTGTAGTTTTCCGGAAACTGAAAGGATAGAACCGCCGTCTGGTATCCGTCCTCTATCCAGGAAACAGCTCCCCTGTTATTTAAAATATTAGCTCCTTCAAAGGAGGAAGAAAGGACTTCCCCGCCTCCATGTTCCCACAGCATAAGCGGCACTTTTGCAGAACCGGCAGGCATATAAAGCCAATAGGGAAGTTCCATTCCGTTGCTGCCTTTAAACGTTCCTTTCACAAAATCATCTGCTGTTCTTGTTTTAATCTGACAGGGATCTCCCTTTTTCAAGTCCAGCCCAGCAATGGTACTGTTAATGGAAAAGTCATAATGGGTTGGCTGCATTTTTTCATTGTATACCGTTTTACCAAGATACCGGAATGGATCAACGTAAAGTTTTACATTGTTACCCATTATCTTAATATCATTGACCAGATAGCTTTCACTTCCAATCGTTATGCTGAAATCATCGGGTGCAATGCTGCCTAACGCAGAAATATCCTTGAGCCGATAGGTGATGGACTGTACTTCCTGACCATCATCCCCCACATATGTATGGAGAGTGACATTCTCCACCGTAACTGCCTTATCAGGCTCTGCATCGGATGCCTTTCCTGTATCTGCACTTGCAGCAGTCATAAATGCAGTACTACTCAGCATCAGCACCATAGATAAAAGCAGACATCTTCTGGTGCACTTGATCTTTTTCATGTATATCCTCCTTTTAAATGTATTTATACTCATTACGGGATTGGCCTTCTCCCCAATGGTTCCATGGTTTAATAACCCTTAAAAATAAAAAAACTGATCATACTTACACGTTGCTTTA
This sequence comes from Hungatella sp., assembly GCA_009712635.1. GTDB lineage: Bacteria > Bacillota > Clostridia > Lachnospirales > Lachnospiraceae > Lacrimispora. The sequence continues at coordinate 987,763 of WASS01000020.1, forward strand.
GCAAACATGTAAATATCACCAGTCATGCCTGTATCTGCTGATACAGTAACACCTAGTTATTAATTTGTTTTTAAATCAATACAGTCTTTATTAATTAAGTAAATGTTACCATATTTATCCAATTATGTAAATACTTTTTGTGTATTTTTAAATTTTAAATCCTGACTCAGGAAGATATGCCCGATTTTATCAATTTTATGTTATAATTTCATTAATATTACTATTTTGAGACACGGGCCGGCAATGGCCAGAAAAGGAATTACGAATGCCATGAACCTTTATCATTTACGCTATTTTGTTACACTTGCGCACCTGGAACACTATACTAAGGCTGCTGCACAGCTGAACACCACCCAGCCCAACTTAAGTTATGCCATTTCATCATTGGAAGCCGAACTTGGTGTTTCTCTCTTTGAAAAAGACGGACGAAATATTGTCCTTACAAAATGCGGAAAGGATTTTTTATCTGATGTGGAACACTCCTTATCCATTCTGGATTCCGGTGTATTAAAGATGCAGCTGATCGGACGGGGAGAGGGTCTGATTGAGATCGGATTTTTAAGAACTCTGGGAATCAATTACATTCCCCTTACCCTTTCCAGCTACTTAAAGACGGAGGAGGGGAATAATGCCGCCTTTCATTTTCATGACGGCATCACTGCAGATTTAATCCCCATGCTGAAAGATAAAACCTGTGATGTGGTATTTTGTTCTTATGCCAAGGATGAACCGGATATTGAATTCGTTCCAGTGGCTGCCCAGGATCTGGTTCTTATCGTTCCCACAGACCACCCTTTGGCAGACCGAACCGAAGCGGATCTTTCAGAAACACTGCCCTATCCCCAGATTTTTTTCCACTCAAGAAGCGGACTTCGTTCCATTGTGGACAACCTGTTTCAAAAAATAGACGCCACACCCAATATCGCATTGGAGATCGAGGAAGATCAGGTAATTGCAGGATTTGTTGCTGCAGGATTTGGAATTGCCATTGTCCCGGATATGTTTGAATTAAACCAGTTGTCTGTTAAAAAAATATCCATTAAAAATCCCAGCTGGGAGCGCCGCTTTTATATGGCTTATTTAAAAAATCAGTATCAGACACCAGTTGTCTCCCGATTTATCCAATTTATAAAGGAAAACAGAGAAAATTCCATGAAGAATCCATAAATATTTTTTATATATTCTCATAAATTCATCAATTAGTTTTTTCATTCCCCAACGCTTATAATAGAAGGAGAATCTAAGATCACTTTTATTTATATGAAAAGGGAGAAATTATATGAAATCCAAATATTCACAGCTTTTTAGTCCTTTAACTGTTAAAAATATGACAATCAAAAACCGGATTGCCATGATGCCCATGGGAACCAACTATGGAGAGCAGAATGGAGAAATGAGTTTTCTGCATATCAATTATTACAGGCAGAGAGCAATGGGCGGAACGGGGCTGATTATCGTGGAAAATGCCAACGTAGATTACCCGTCAGGCTCCAATGGAACCACTCAGATCCGGATTGATCATGATAATTATATTCCTCGCTATTATAAGCTCTGTGAAGAACTTCATAAGCAGGGAGCCTGTGCTGCCATACAGATCAATCATGCGGGAGCTTCCGCACAGTCTGCAAGAACCAGTATGCAGCCAGTGTCTGCATCTGATATCCCTTCTAAGACAGGCGGTGAATTACCACGCCCCCTAAGCAGGGAAGAGATTGATGATATCGTGATCAAATTCGGACAGGCAGCCAGACGGGCTCAGATTGCCGGATTTGATGCGGTTGAAATCCACGCAGGCCACTCCTACTTACTCAGTCAGTTTCTCTCCCCTCTCACCAATAAACGGACAGATGAATTCGGCGGCTCTGCAGAAAACCGGGCACGCCTGCCACGGATGGTATTTGAGGAAGTGCGCAGACAAGTGGGATCTATGTATCCCATCTTCGCAAGAATCAGTGCTGATGAACTTTTAGAGGGTGGAAACACATTGGAAGACACACTGAATTACTTACAGTACTTTGATGAATTTGTAGATGTATATGATGTATCCTGCGGTTTAAACGGTTCCATTCAGTTTCAGATTGATGCCAATTACTTAAAGGATGGCTGGCGCTCCTATATGGCAAGAGCAGTAAAAGACCGGTATCACAAGCCATGTATTACCATGGGAAACATACGAAATCCCCAGATCGCTGAAGAAATTCTGCTAAAAGGAGATGCGGATTTAATTGGAATCGGAAGAGGTCTGATTGCAGATCCCTCCTGGGCAAACAAAGCCTATACCGGCAGAGAAGAGTTTATTAATAAATGTATCTCCTGTAACATCGGTTGTGCAGGAAACCGTATCGGCATCAACCGCCCCATCCGCTGTACTGTTAATCCCAGTGTGAATGAAGGGGAATCCTATGAGAAAAACAAAGTAAAGAAACCCTGCAATGTGGTTGTAATCGGAGGAGGGACGGCAGGTCTTGAGGCCGCCTGCACTGCAGCAGAGGTCGGCTGTAATGTTTTTCTTATTGAAAAAAAGGATTATCTGGGTGGACTGGCAGCCGAAATTTCCAGAATTCCCGATAAGGTAAGACTGAATGATTTCCCAACTTACTTAATTAACCGTGCGAAAAATCTTCATAACCTGTATCTCTTTACTGGAGAAGATGCCGTAGTGGATCGGGTGAAGCGTCTGAATCCGGATATTATCGTAAACGCCACTGGCTCCAATCCCCTTCTTCCACCCATTAAGGGACTCTTTGATTACATAGACAAAGATGACAGCCGCATTTCTTCCATAACCGGTATGATCGGGCACATTCCTGATTATCCCAATGATCTGACTGGGAAACAGGTCGTTGTGGTAGGCGGAGGTGCCGTTGGTCTTGATGTGGTAGAATATATGGCGCCCAGAGGTGCAAAGGTGTTCATCGTGGAAATGATGCCTGATATCGGAAAAGACTTAGATCCCGTTTCAAAAAGCGGAATCAATGCAATGATGAAAAAATATGAAGTAGTCCAGTTAACAGGAGCTACACTGACTGAAGTCAGAGAGTCTTCTTTCCTCATCAGCCAGAACGGGACGGAAACAGAGCTTCCCTTTGACTATGGCTTTGTCTGCCTTGGCATGAGAGCCAATACGCCGGTCATCAATGATCTCCATCAGGCCTTTGATGATACTGATGCAGAGATCATCAACATCGGAGACAGCGTCCGGGCTCGAAGAATCATAGACGGAATTCAGGAAGGACGCAATTTATTAAATACACTGGAGCGCAAAGAGTTCCTGTAAAAAACGAAGATGCCGGTTGGGAAAACCTACCGGCATCTTCGTTTATTTATTCAATTACTGTCCTTTTTTTCACTCCCGGAATGCTCCAGTTGCTCAGAACAATGTTAAGTCCAAATCCCACCAAAAGCGCCCAGGCAGAGCCCTGCATGGCGAGAACCACTGCCATGATGGCTGCGATGCTTTTATCAAGATCTGTCTCACAGTATTCCATTCCAATTCTTCCGCAGACAAATGCCTGAAAGATCAGAGTGATTCCTGCACCAACCGGAAATACCGGTTTTAATAGTGTAACCACAGGAATGCAGATAACACTGATTAACGTTCCAAGGCGGAAGGAGCCCATTGCACCAAGAAGAGATTTCATTGCCTCTTTTCCCTCCTTGTAACGGATGCTTACTGAAACGGTCATTCCCACCCACAAAGGTCCTGCCAGTGGGGGAAACGGAGCAAAGATGGCAAGAATTATATTTCTGATTCCGCTGATTAAATTGGATCTGCTGGAATTAAAATCAATGATTTCATCGTCCCGTTCTGCCTTTGCCTCTTCAATCAGACTCTCAGACGTTACAAAATCTCCGAATGCGATTACATAGCAGATCAGTGCAAGAGGAAGTGCACTTAAAAACATCCGGATTCCCGGAAAACCTACTCCAAACACTCCCACCTGTTGAAGCATTTCCTTAAACATGGGTATTTTGATAAATGTGCCGATTTCCACATGAGGCATGGCAAGCTCACCTGCTGCAATTCCGATTACCATGGCAATCAGATAGGGAAATAAGTTTCCGTACTGGGCAATGAGATCAAGGACTTTGTATTTTTTCCGTTTCTCCTGATAAGAGGAGGAAAAGCTGATGATTGCAAGGAGCAAAGCACCTGCCCCAACTGCTACCGGAAAATTTCTAAGCTGTCCATTCGGAGAAAGCTGTCCCTGTAAAACCGTAATGGGAGTTGCCATTAGGATTCCCCCTTTGATAGACGGAGGAATGTTTACAATAAAGCTTTCAGCCAGTTTTGTTACTCCCATAAATATAAATACCAGCCCAACCAGCAGCTGCAGGGCAATCATCGCCTGAATCCTCTCCGGCCCCATTTCATATGAAGTTAAATAAGCCAGCGTCAGAGGCAAAGTTGCTGTTATCCAGCCAGGAATTACAGGATCGCCCAGGTTTGCATGGAGTATGTATAAAAATGCCTCCAAAATAATGCAGCTCCACGCCAGTTCATATGGAAGCCCTAAATATTCTGTCATATATGGGATCGCGCTGAGAGCAGTCGCTCCTACGATCAATCCCTGAATGAATTCTACCTTTTCCAGTTTATAATGGATAAAAGGAATTCTCAGTTTAAAAATCCCCATTTTAATAAATGCCAGTTCTTTCTTCTCCGAAATCATATTACCTCCTGTATTTTGTTATTTTTTTAACATTTAAGGTTAAAAAAAGAATGTGTCTGAAATTGAACACATACTTTTCATTTTTCAGGTTCTGTCAGGAACCGCTGCACTGCTGCTCCTGACAGAGTCTTTTTTATCTCTATCCTGCTTTCTGTCTTTTCTCCATTACCTTTACAAAAACCGCAAGCATAACGCCCAGGAATGTAACACCTGCATTCAGTAGAAGAATCATTCTGGGTCCTTCGCTTCCTCCGATTCTCGTTAAATATCCTGCCAGAGACAAGATGGTGTAATTAGCCACGGAAGAGGCAATCATCACAAAGGAGGTTGCAGTTGCCTTATTCTCAGGGAAGAACTGTATGGTAGTTGCCACAGCCAGCTGAAGAACACCGCCTGCTCCTGCATATCCAATTACAAAACCCCCGATGATACAAACCTGCGGTGTTCTGATCCAATAGCACAAAAGCAGCATGACGGTAGAAACAGCCGGATATAGAATGAGAACCGTCTTCTCGCCTAACCCCTTTTTAATCAGAAATGCCGTTACGATAATTGCAACAGCCGTGCCAGCCGCATAATAGGACTGGATCAGTGATGGATTAGTCATCCCATACAGCTGCCCCAGCTCTTTATTGCAGTTTAACCACAGCATAAATGTGGAGGAGCTGGTAAAACCGATTAAGATTGCAGCTATGGAAACAGGCGTAAATTTCATCCGCTCCTGTTTCGTTTTTACACCGTTTCTCCCTTTCTTCTCCCTTTCCGGGAATGGGAGTAGCAGGATTAATAAGCCATCTGCAAGAATCGCCACACCGCAGATGATAAACAGTGTGGTGTACGGAAGTCCTGCATTTCCTACAAAAAGAATGAAAAAAGGCAGGAGAAACTGGCTGACACACATAGAGAATTTTGTAAACATGTTGGCTATGGAGCCGTTATTTACAAAGATCTCCATGCAGGTTGGACTGACACAGGTATCTAAAAAGGAATTTGCCGCTCCTCCAAGAATGGCAAAGCAATAGGCTGCTGCCATGTTAGGTGACAGGATAATTCCTGCAAAGAATATGACATATAATCCCACCCCGATCAGTCCGCTCAACTTTCTTCCATAGCGGTCTGAAAATGGTCCGGCCACAAAATGTGCCAGCAGCCTTCCAAGTCCGAGAGCTGCAATAACGGTAACAACCGTGCTTACATCATAGCTTCCGTCAGCCAGCTGTCCGGCACCCCAGGCTTTGGCAAAATTCGTCTTATACTGACTCAGTATGGAAGCTCCGATTCCATGGATAAAAAAAGAAAAGTATAAGGCAAATGCAGTCGGATAGTATCTTTTGTTATTCATTTATAACTCTCTTTCTGTTAGCGAAAGAGCAGATCCTTTACACCTTCCACAGGCATTTCCTGTCCTGTATAAAGCTTAAAGGCTGCTGCACCCTGCCAGACAAGCATTCCCTGCCCGTCAATGCAGGTACAGCCTGCTTCTCTGGCTTCTCTAAGCATTTTCGTTTCTTTTGGATTATAAACCGCATCTGTCACTACCAGACCCGGGTAAAACATGGTCACATCTTTTACCACGCTCTCATTGTCCATGGGTTTCATGCCTACAATTGTGGCATTGGCAAAAATGTCACTGGTTTTCATTTCTTCTCTCATGGTTTCCATATCAGCAATGTCAAATACGCTGACTGTACAGCCAGGTCTTTCCTGTCTGATTTTTTCTGCTGTTTCCAGAGTTCTTTCAAAAAATGCATCCTTAATATTAAAAATGGAGATTTCCCTTGCTCCTTCTAAGGCACACTGCACCTGTATGGCAGTAGCTGCGCCTCCGCCTCCGCATATGGTAATCTTCTTATCTTTTATTTCAACGCCGTGATCTCTTAAATTATCTACAAATCCCTGTCCGTCTGTTATATGCCCGATCAGCTTTCCGTCTTCATTTACAATGGTATTCACAGCGCCAATGATACGGGCTGCATCAGACAGCTCATCCATGTATTTTAACGCTTCCGTTTTGCAGGGCATGGTTACGTTGCAGCCTCTCATCTTTAAGGTTTTTACGGCCTCAACTGCCTGTTCTACCTCTTCTACCTTGATATCAAAAGCAAGATATGCATAGTCCAGTCCCAGCTTTTCAAAGCTGTAATTGTACATAGCGGGGGAACCGGAATGTCCTACCGGTGAGCCAATTAATCCCATTAAACCTGTTCTTCCAGAAATTCTCTTATCCATATTTGCTCTCCTTATTATCAGATATTTTTTGCTGCCTCGTATGCTTCTCTTGTGGCATCCAGCGCTCTTCTTGCTTTCACTGCATCACCGATAACATACACTTCTTTTGCCAGCTTGTCAACATCTTCTCCAAATGGATTGTAATTCCGATACCCCATGGCAAGAACCACTGAGTCAAATCCGTTTATGCAATTCCGGGTGCCGTCTTCCAGTGTATAGGACACTCCGTCTTTATGAAATTCACTGACTTTTGCACCGGTTATGGCAGTAATATTGTAATCACTGAAATCCTTCATTAAATATTTTCGGTGTTCACTGATTACATCTGCTCCTATCTTATCCCTCAGTTCAATCACGGTAACCTCATGCTCTGCTTCTCCAAGGAACGCCGCCAGCTCCGACCCAACCATTCCGCCGCCTACAACCAGTACCTTCTGTCCGCACTGTGCTTCCCCTGATAACACATCATCTCCTGATAGAATGGAAGAATCCCTGATTCCCAGTATCGGGAGAATGAGAGGGCTGGCACCGGTTGCAACAATGACAGCATCGGGAGCGTTTTCCTCTATATACTCTTTTGTTACCTCAATGCCGGTTAAAAGCGTTACATTTGCCTTTTGACAAAGTACAATGTAATTTCGCACCATACCCACGATGTCACCTTTTCCCGGCGGATAGGCTGCAAGGCGCATATTGCCTCCTAACACCTCTTTCTTTTCGCAAAGTGTCACCTCATGACCTCTTAGTGCGGCAATGTAAGCAGCATAGAGACCCCCAACTCCTCCGCCAATCACCAGAACCTTTTTCTTAACAGCTGCAGCTTTCAGTTCTGCTTCCCTGCCTGTTCTGGGATTTACCAGACATTCGATGGGATTTCCCTGAAACATATTGGCTACACAACCCTGAAGACAGGCGATACACGGTGTCAGACTTTCCATTTCTCCCTTAAATGCTTTTACCGGCAATTCCGGATCAGCAATGCTCTGGCGTCCGAATGCCACAAGATCGGTTCTTCCCTCTTTCACCATGAGTTCTGCATAATAAGGCTCTGTAAACCGTCCTACCATAATAACCGGAATCTGAACTGCCTTTTTAATTTCAGTAACATAATCCGCATTAAAACCTCCATGGATGCAGGTTGGTGCCCACATAAACTCATCGCGGATATGGACTGCTCTGGATACATGAATTGCATCAGCTCCGCAGTTTTCTAAATACGCGGCTACTGTTGCCGCATCCTGTAGTGATATCCCGCCAAGTGTATCATCACTGCAGTTAATTCTGCAGATAATGCCCAGGCTGTCTCCTGTCTTTTTCCTGATATTTTCCAGAATCAGCCGGGACAGGCGCATGCGGTTCTCAAAGTTTCCGCCGAATTCATCTACCCGCTTATTGGTTCTCTGGGATATAAAGCTGCTGACCAGATAGCCGTGTGCCATATGTACTTCCACGCAGTCAAAGCCTGCTTTTTTAGCCCGGAGCGCAGCATCTGCGTACTCCTCAATGAGAGCATAGAGTTCCTTAGCTGTTATTTCCTTTGGAACATCCTTTCCGGTATGGCTGGCAATGGAGGTTGGCGCTTTAATCGGATATCCCGCCAGTTTTGCATTTCCTTCCGGACCTGCATGCTGAAGCTGAACGGATATTTTTGCCCCCCAGGCGTGAACGGCGTCTGCCACCAGTTTAAAACTGGGTATCACACTGTCGTCATAAAGACAGGGCTTTCTTGGTCCCCCTTTTGCTGTCTTATCAATCACGGTTGCCTCTACGGTAACAAGGCCAAACCCTCCTTTTGCACGGGCTTCATAATAATCTCTGGAGCGGTCACTGAGGGTTCCGTCCCCATTTGCAAAATTATTTCCCATGGGAGGAACTACAAAACGGTTTTTAACCGTAACAGGACCGATGGTAACCGGTGTGAACATATTTTCAAATTTCACTGTATCTCTCCCCTTTAGTTGTCAAGTAGTTCCGGCCATACCTCTTTTAAAACGTTGACTGCACCGGCATAGGTCTCCTCAGCGGCAGCTTTTGCTCCCTTTGCAATATAGAAATCGGAAATAACTTCTACACCTACAGCCTTTGGCAATACGCCGGCATCCTTTACCATTTTTATAAAACCGGCTGTATTGCCAAAACCGGTTCCGGGTGCCAGTCTGTCATGCATGGATTCGTCCCTTAAGACGGAAGGGGCATATGCTCTGTCATGGACATCGTTGATCTGTATGGAAACAATGGCATCTCCCGGAACACCGCAAAGATCAAAGGGCTGGTTCGCCCGGACCCAGTGCCAGGTGTCCAGTATGATTTTAGCATTGTCACAGCCGCACATCTTAACCACTGCCCAGGCCTTTTTTAGATCAGGAATCCCGCTGTAAGGCATAGGTTCCACACCGATGATGCGTTCCCCTGCCCTCTGGCAGAGTTCTTTTAACTTCTGTGCGGTATGTTCCACAGAGTAATTCTCCATGAGACCGCAGTTAATATGAGTCACATGAAATAAATCACACATATGGAAACAGATCTGCTCCTTATACATCTGTTCATAGCTTCTGTTCTCTTCTGCCCACATGGTGATGTATTCTACTTCTGTACAGGCAATCTGATACTTTTCCAAGATTGCCAGGATGTCCTGGTCGTGCAGTCCCTCTGCCAATGCATCCACATAGGTCTCTGCCCGAAGTCCAATTCCTTCATACCCCGCCTCTTTGGCAGCTTTCACACGTTCTTCAAACAAAATCTGATCTCCTAACGTCCAGGAACTGATTGTTATTGGGTGTTTCGCTGACATGATCCGCTCTCCTTTGATATTAAAAAATGATTGTTAATTTCATAACATATTTTCATTATATATGGTTTTCTACTAGAAAACAAATTGATTGTTTTGCCTGAATCTATAAATATTTTATATGGATTAAGCAATAAAAAAGGATCCGTGCATTGTTCGCATTGATCCTTTCCTTTTTACATTGCTGCCAGTTTATCAATTCCCTTTTGCAGATCTGAAACAAAGCAAAAATCTGAACCGTGATTGCTTTCATAGATAAAATCCTTGAGAGGCTTGCTGGTATAACCGGAGAAATCGCCGATCACTGCCATCTTCACACCGTAATTTACAAACTTCTGTAAGACCTCTCCGGCAAGCCGGGTACTAAGACAAAAGAAATCTTCTGTAATGGCTTCCTTTGAAACCACCAATCTGCTGCTTCCGGACTCATATTTTACCTGCGCCATTAAATCAAGGGCTGAACCAACATCCTGAATTAACAGCTCTTCTCCTGAAATCACTGCAATGGGAATTCCATTTTGGGTAACGATATCGATCTTCATAACTCTTAATCTCCTTTTAAAAAGCTCATGATCTCTGCGGATAACCTGGTAATCGAATGCCCCTCCCTGGGTAAAACGTTAATTTGGGAATGGGGGAGCAGTTTATGAAGCCTGTCCGCAGTTTTATAAGAATGGAGCATAATATCTTTTCCTCCCGCAAATAAAGCCACAGGCATGGAAAGTCTCTTAATTTCATCATCACGGAAAATTGGGATTTCTTCCATTCGATAACGAAAGCCTTTCTTAATCAGCTTCTGAAGTGCCAGCATTCTCTCAGGCAGTTTCCTGCCTCCGTTTATTTTTATATACAGCTTCTCTGTCCCTTTTTCTCCAAAAAATCCATAATACAGGGCAGTAAAGAGAAAGGATTTTTTAGCCGGACTGATTCCGGATGGGGCGATTAAAACCAGCTTTTCCACATATTCCGGGTAATGAATGGAAAACTTCACCGCCAGCCAGGCTCCCAGTGAGATTCCAATTAAAATTACCTTCTCTATCTGAAGCGAGTCTAAAAGATCTGAAAGCCAGAGTGCATACGCCTTCCCCTTCAGTGACTGCTGTCTCTCATCGCTTTTTCCTGGTTCCCCTGGAATATCTGCGGCAAATACCCGATATTCTTTTGCATAGCTTTTTATTTCTTCCAGCCACATTGCCGAATTCATTCCAGTACCATGAAGCAGAATCAGAGGCTGACATTCCTTATCACCTGCTGTAATAAGATGAGTCTTACCAAAACGGGTCTCTACCACCTGTTCTTCGTGGGGAAATTTCCACTGTTCTATAAAAGAATCATATAAATCTAAAATCTCTTTCTTCCCTTCCTGGTTACGAAATCCGCTTTTCGCTTTCATATTATTCACCGTTCCCTTTCTCCTCCTCAGTCAGCAAACCAACTGTATTTAACATTTCTTCCATAAACTTCAGCCCACCCCAGAGGAAAATCCTCATTCTCTGCTCCCCCTCATAATATTTCATATTAATAGAAGCCTCCTGAAACTCCGGATCCCTGCCGTTCATAACTGCCAAAAGCAGATTTGATATTCTCATATACTGATTCTTTGCAATATCTGCCAAATCAATAACGGAGGAAACCTGACATCTGCCCCCTCTTAAAATCTCCGGCTGCTTAAGTATCGTAAAAGAATCCGAAGATTCATTCTGCTCCGATGATTCCCGGCTCTGTACAAATAAATCCAGGTCCTCCTGTGTTACCCTCCATTGCTTTCCCATCCTTGATGCGTTTAGTTTGCCGCTATTTATAAAATTCCGTATGGTTTTATGATGCAGATTCAGCTTCTCCGCCACCTGGGTGATGGTATAATATTTCTCTTCCATGGTATTTTCCTTTTTTTATTAATATTTATTACATAACTTTTTACATTATACTTTATTGTACTTTAATGTATTTTATTGTACTTTGTTGCAATCCATTTGTCAATACATACAGAACAGACAGCACTGGAAATTTGTTCCTTACATAAAAAAGTGTTCCCAGAAAGAAAAGCAAAAATCCTTTTTGCAGCAAAAAAACGCAGTTGCCACCGGAATAAACCGGCAGTGACTGCGTTCATGAATCATTTTAATATATTTTATAATCTTCTAATTTTCCATTGCTCCATTTGATATCTACTGTCTTACCATTTTTGATTCTAAGACCTCTTACGCAGCCATTCTCAAACTCAGCAGGAAGAGCCGGGAGTATTTTTACCTTGCCGCCCCGCTCCTGTACCAGCATGTTGGCGATTCCGGCAGTTCCTCCGAAATTACCATCGATCTGGAACGGCGGATGAGCACACCAGAGATTGTCATAAGAAGATCTGGTCAGAAGAGTTTTTAAGTACTCATAGGCATGCTCGGAATCTTCCAGTGCGGCAAAGAGGTTGATAATCCAGGCACAGCTCCAGCCAGTATATCCGCCTCCGTTTGCCAGACGCAGAAGCAGAGAGGTTTTGCATGCCTCTGTCAATTCTTCGTCTCCTTCAAACAGCTCGGACGGAAACAATCCATACAAATGGGAAACATGGCGGTGGCCGGGCTCTGGCTCCTCAAATTCCTTATGCCACTCTAAAAGCTGACCTTTGCTTCCGATTTTAAAAGGAGTGAGTTTGCTCAGTCTTTCAGCAATTTCCGGTAATACTTCATCTTCGATTTTTAAAATTTCACAGGTTTTTTCAAAGTTTCCAAAGACTTCCCGGATAATTTCCAGATCCATTGCTGTTGACATTGCCACTGCCACAGTGCTGTCTTCGCTGCCTGGAACTTTATATTTATTCTCAGGCGATGTAGACGGGCAGGTTACATACTGATCTTGATACAAATACAGCCAGTCAACCAGGAACAGAGCTGCTTCTTTTAAAATTGGATACACTGTCTCCTCAAGGAATTTCCGGTCCGGATTGTATTCATAATGCTTAAACAGCTCATTGGTTAACCATGCGCCGCCCATGGGCCACATAGACCAGGTAACGCTTTCCGGTTCTCCCTCTTCTTCTCCATGAGCCATTCCTACCGGGTTGGTGTTGCACCAGTAATCCGCGTTATGGTGATGTACAAAACCACGGCACTGATAGTGGACTTTAGCTGTTTTCTTTCCTTCCTCACAAATCCGTTTCACAAATTCGAAATAAGGCTCCAGGCACTCCTGTAAATTACAGCTTTGTGCAAGCCAGTAATTCATCTGTGCGTTGATGTTGGTCGTCCAGTTACAGCTCCAGGGAGCTCTTAACTGCCAGCTCCAGATTCCCTGTAAGTTAGCGGGAAGACTGCCCTCTCTGGAGGAACTGATCAGTAAGTATCTTCCATATTGGAAATAGAGACCGTAAAGTGCATTGTCCTTTTCCCCGTCACGAAGCCGTTTCAGTCTTTCATTGGTAGGGATCTCTAACTGCTCTCCAAGGTAGAGCTCTGCTTTATCATAAATAGATTTATAATCACTGACATGCTGCTCTTTTAAGGTTTCGTACGCTGCCGAATGGTCGAAAGCAGGCTCTTTTACTGCATAGAGTGCCAGTATCACCGTAGAAGCGCCTTTAATGCGGAGCCCTTCCTTTTCACCGGATACTTCCCCGTCACAGGAAAGAAGATGTAAGCCAGCATGAAACTCCATTCCTTTTTCTCCCTGAATTACAGGATTCTTGCTGTAATCGATATAGGAAGGATCTACATGCTCCGGACATTTTCCGCTGATCTTAATTCCCGCTTTCTCATACTCTGCTTTATATGGTACCTGGGATTCGAATGAAATCAGCGTATTAATCGCCTTTTTGTCACAATCAAGCTTTATAAATACAGCTTTAGAAGGATAGCTTGCAAAGTATTCTCTGGAATAGCTTGCACCGTTTACCTTGTAGCTTACATTGCTGACTGACTGATCCAGATTCAGGACACGATTGTAATCCGAAGTCTCCCCGTCATGATCAAAGTCCATGTACAGATTACCCAGAGGAAGATAGGATTCATTATATTCCCCCAGCATATGACTCCGGATTAATTCCTCTGCCTGCACGTACTCCTCCTGCTCCACCAGTCTGCGGCACTGTTCCAGATAAGGAAATGCATTATGATTGTTTTTGTCATGGCGGTAACCTGACCAGAGACTTTCCTCATTGAGACCAAGGCACTCTCTCTTTATACTCCCCCATATCATGGCACCCAGACTTCCGTTGCCGATTGGTAGGGTTTCTTCCCACTTATTCGCCGGTTCAGCGTAGAATAGCTTCATATTAAATTTCCCCTTTTCCAGTTTTACCCTGTTACTTCACAGTCAATATACTGATTTTTTCCCCATCTGTCAATGGTTTACTGCTCTGTAAAATAACAAGGTCACCGGTAGAAAGTCCCTGGGTCACTTCAATATAAGCATTCTTTTTCTTTCCCAGTGTAACGGGAACTTTCACCGCACTGGTGTCAGCGGCTTTATAAACATAGGATCCCGTATCGTCGGTCTGAACAGACTTAGCTGGAATGTAGACAGAATTCTCTTCTTTATTATCGGAGAGCCGGATATCTGCCATAAGACCGATTGCGCTGTTTGTACTCTCCTCACCCAACGTGACCGTCACAAGAAACATTCCGGTACTGGAATCACTGACAGCAGAGATATCGCTGATACTGCCCTTTAAATTCTCTCCAAGAGTCTGAAGATTTACCTGTACCTCTGTTCCTGTTTTAACCTGGTCAATATCCATGTCAGCAACTTTTATTTCCACTTTTTTACCGCTGTCATCGATAACAGTGGCGGCCTTGATCTGAGGTGAAACCGTCTGGCCTGCTTCCACGTTTATTTTTGTTACCAGACCTTTTATTGGCGATGATACCATGCAGTCATCGTATCTTTTCTGGGCAATATTAAGAGCTGCCCTGGCACTTTCAAGCTGGGCTTTTGTCACTTCACTGGTGGTCGTCTGACTGTTCTGTGCTGCCTGAAGCTGAACCTGTGCCACATCCACCTGAGCCTTGGCTGCCTCATAGTCTGCCTGGGATACGTCACCGCTTTCATAAAGGACTTTTATCCGGTTAAAATTATCACTTGCTGTGGTGAAGGTGATCTGGGCTGGCTTCACCACTGTATTTAACTGATTTGCTTTTTGTGCGCTGTCATAAGAAGCCTGGGCTGCCTGGAAGCTGGCTTTTGCCTGCTCTAACTGCAGACTGGCATCCTGATTGTCGATCTGAAACAAGGGAGCACCCGCTTCCACATGGTCGCCTTCTTTGGCTAAGATCTGGGTCACCTTACCGCTTGCAACGGGAATGATATCAACGCTGCTTAAAGCCTCTACTGTCCCCTGCCATACCATGGCAGATAAATCTTTTCCTTCTTTCGCTGCAGCAACCGTTACTTCTGTCTGTTTTCCAGCTCCCGCACAGCCTGCAAGAGCCGACGAAAGCATTGCTGTTACCATTAAAACTGCTGTTATCTTCTTCATCCGTTTTCTCCTTCTCAGACTATTATTTTAAATGAATTTTCACAGAAGCATTCATTCCAAAAACAAGAGGAAGATTCTGCTGATTTTCAATCGCTACCTTAATCGGTATCAGCTGTGTCACCTTTGTATAGTCGCCGCTGGTGGTAAAACTGGTTCCTCCTGAAAAATAAGTCTGGGTTGCAGGATCGATCTCAATTACCTGCCCCTTAAACAGTTTTCCTGGATAGGCATCCAGTTTAATATCCACTTTCTGTCCCAGCTTTATCTTCATAATATCAGTTTCTTCCACATTTACCCCGATATAAAGATCTGAAGTGTCTGCCACCACTGCCAGTTCAGAGCCCATGGCAACTGCCTGATTGGCAGCTCCCTCATTTTTTACTACGGTTCCGGTTATGGGTGATGTGATATAAGGAAGGGTTTCCTCACGTCCAAGCACCTGATCCTGTTCCACCAGATCACCATTTTCCACTTCCCAGGATAAAAGCTTTCCATTTGCTACGGCTTTTACCGAATACAGCTTTGCTGTCACTCTGGCATTGTCGGTTTTAAAAAAATTTGTGCTTACATAATAGAAATATCCTGCGGCGGCTCCTCCCAAAAGGATGACTGCCAGCAAAAGGGGAATGAGTACTTTTTTCAGTTTTCCTGTTCCCTTACTGATCTCCTGATCTTCAATATTGATGTGTTTGTTCTCCTGCATATCATTATCCTCCGCTATGATTGTTCTGCAAACTGGCTGTGATACAGATCGGAATAGAATCCTTTCTTTTCAAGCAATGTTTCGTGATTTCCCTGTTCTATGATATCGCCATCCTTCATAACCAGAATCATATCTGCATCCCGGATGGTGGAAAGACGATGGGCAATGACAAAGCTGGTTCTGTTTTTCATTAATTTATCCATGGCTCGCTGGATAAAGACCTCGGTCCGTGTATCAATGGAACTGGTTGCTTCATCAAGAATCAGGATTTTGGGGTCTGCCAGAATGGTCCTTGCAATGGTTAACAGCTGTTTCTGCCCCTGGGATAAGTTACTGGATTCTTCATTAATCACCATATGATAACCTCCCGGCAGAGTTCGTATAAATTCATCGCAATGAGCCGCTTTTGCTGCCGCTATCACTTCTTCATCTGTCTTATCAAAATTTCCGTAGCGGATGTTATCCATTACCGTGGCATTGTAAAGCCAGGTATCCTGAAGCACCATGCCGAACATGGCACGTAAATCTCTTCTGGTAAATGTAAGGCTGTCATGGCCGTCAATCAGGATCTGCCCGGAATTAAGCTCGTAAAAACGCATGAGAAGCTTGACTATGGTAGTTTTTCCGGCTCCTGTAGGGCCTACAATGGCAACCGTCTGACCTGCCTCTATGCTGGAAGAAAAATGATTGATAATCATGGTGTCCGGCTGATAACCAAAACAGACATTTTTAAATTCCACATTTCCATGAACTTCAGACAGCACGATAGGGCTTTCTGTCTCACTGACTTCATCCTCTTCGTCTAAGAACTCAAATACACGTTCTGCTGCCGCAGCTGTTGACTGCAGAGTATTGGAAACGTTGGCAATCTGGGAGATTGGCTGCATGAAGGATCTCATGTACTGGATAAATGCCTGAACATCACCGATCTCAATTACCTTTTTTACCGTTAAATATCCGCCTAAAAGACAGACACACACAAATCCAAGATTCCCCACAAAAGACATGATGGGCATCATCATTCCCGATAGAAACTGGGATTTCCACGCAGATCCATAGAGCTTATCGTTGATCAGCCGGAATTTCTCAATGGCTTCTTTCTCTCCGTTAAAAATCTGGACTACGTTATGGCCTGCATATATTTCTTCTATAT
The DNA here is from genome assembly GCA_009712635.1 of Hungatella sp. Taxonomy (GTDB): domain Bacteria; phylum Bacillota; class Clostridia; order Lachnospirales; family Lachnospiraceae; genus Lacrimispora. The sequence goes on from WASS01000020.1 coordinate 1,004,776, forward strand.
GACCATTTAAATTTCCCAGGCTTTTCTGCTGCTGGGAAAAATATTTCTGGGACTTTTTCACTACGGTAACGATTAATCCCATGGATACAAACAATACCAGAACTGCCACCAGAGTCATTCGTATGCTGATGGAAAGCATCATGGCTACAATACCAATTAAGGTTGTCACCGATGTAATCATCTGGGTCAGAGACTGATTTAATGTCTGGCTTACCGTATCCACATCGTTGGTAATTCTTGAAAGAATCTCTCCATGAGTTCTGGTGTCATAATAATTTAACGGAAGGCGGTTCATCTTTTCCGAAATGTTTTTTCTCAGCTCATAGGTGATCTTCATACTGACCCCTGACATAATGTAACTCTGCAGATAAGAAAAGAGAGCCGATACAAGATACAGGACAACTAACAGCAGCAGCCGGTTTCTGATGTAGCGAAAATCTGTAAGCAGTCCGGTTCCCATTGCCCATGCCATCAGCCCTTCAAAAAGCTTGGTGGTCGCTTTTCCTAATACTTTAGGTCCTACAATGGAAAATACAGAGGAACAGCACGCAAACAGGATTACAACAATGACGGAAACCTTGTAATGCTTCAGATACCCGGCAAGGTGGAGCATGGTGCCTTTAAAATTCTTTGCTTTTTCAGTTTTCTGGCCAAGTCCGCCGCCCCGGCCCATGGGTCCGCCTGAGGATTTTTCTTCACTCATTTCAGTTCCTCCTCACTCAGCTGTGACAGCGCGATTTCCCGGTATACTTCACAGGTTTTCATCAGCTCCCGGTGTGGCCCTTTCCCGGCAATTCTTCCCTGATCCAGAACAATAATCTGGTCCGCATTCATAATGGTACTGATTCGCTGAGCCACTAAAATGGTGACGCTGTCTTTTGTTTTATCTTTCAGCGCAGCTCGAAGCTTTGCATCTGTCTTAAAATCCAGAGCGGAAAAGCTGTCGTCAAACACATTAACCGGTGCCCGTTTAACCAGTGCTCTTGCAATGGAAAGACGCTGCTTCTGACCGCCTGATACGTTTTGGCCTCCCTGGGCGATTTCTGTTAAAAAGCCCTCGGGTTTGGAATCAATGAATTCCTCTGCCTGAGCGGTTTTGGCTGCTTCCTCCACCACTTCTTTACTGGCTTCTCTGTCACCATATTTTAAATTGCTCTCGATTGTTCCGGAAAATAAGATTCCCTTCTGTGGAACAAATCCAATCATGTCTCTCAGCTTTTTTAACGGCCAGTTTCTGATATCAATGCCGTCAATTAAGATTTCTCCCCCTGTCACATCATAAAAGCGGGGAAGTAAGTTGACCAGTGTGCTTTTTCCACTTCCGGTTGCTCCGATAAAAGCAGTTGTCTGACCTGGCAGCGCTGTAAACGTAATATCGTGAAGAACCGCTTCATCGGCATCGGGATACTGAAAGGATACTCCCCGGTATTCCACAGTTCCTTTGGGTGCTTCTAAGATAACTGCAGCTACCTTGGGATCTGTGATGGTTGAATCCGTAGTCAGTATTTCGACCACTCTCTTTATGGATACAATGGCTCTTGGTATCATGATAAACATCATTGCCATCATTAAAAAAGCCATAATGATCTGCATGGCATACTGCATATATGCCATCATGTCTCCTACCTTCATCTTAAAGCTGGATACTGCCTTTGATCCTACCCAGACGATTAATAAGTTGGTCAGATTCATGATAAGCATCATGGCCGGCATCATGCCGGAGGTAACTCTGTTAACAAATAAATTTGTGTCTGTCAGCCTGGCATTCACCTTATCAAACCGCTTTTCTTCAAATCTCTGGGTATTAAATGCACGAATCACCAGAGTTCCGTCAAGGCTTTCCCTGACGACCAGGTTCAGCCGGTCGATTAACTTCTGCACATACTGAAACCTGGGCATAACCACCATCATCATGGAAAAAATCATCACAAGCAGTAATCCCACAGATAAGGCTATAATCCAGGACATTGATTTATCCTTTTCCAGGGCATGAATGACACCGCCGACTCCAAGTATGGGTGCATAAAACACGATACGGATCAGCATAACAATCAGCTGCTGGATCTGGGTAATATCATTGGTGGTTCTGGTGATTAACGAAGAAGTGGAATACTTCTCCATCTCCGCACTGGAAAAACTCTCAATTCTGGTAAATACATCCTGCCGCAGATTCCGGCAGATGCCTGCTGCCATTCTCGCACCGATCAGTCCCACGATTACGGTGCAGAACGCGCTTAAAAAGGCGATTCCCATCATTTGAAATCCGGCTTTGACTATGTACATCGTGTCTCCCGAAGTGATACCTTTGTTTACGATATCAGACATATAATCCGGAAGGGATAAATCACAGGCAGCCTGCCCGAACAGCAGCAGCATGACCGCTGCTAACGATATCAAATGGGGTTTGAAATATCGGAAAAATACCTTCAAGTCAGTTCCCTCTTTTCTGTTTCATCAATCTGTCGTTTCGTCAATTTCTTCCGTCATATCATTCACTGCACGTTCCATCTGATCAATAAAGCGGTTCCATAATGTGATCAGCTGATCCATATCTTCCATTCCCATGCCTTCCACAACTCTTCCCACCAGCAGGTTGACTTTTTCCAGGCACTTTTTTCTTACGAAATATCCCTTTTCCGTAAGCATGACATAAATATTCCTTCTGTTGTCAGGATCAATCTCCCTGGATATCAGTCCCCGCTTTTCCAGAGAATTTAAAGTCCGTGATGCAGAAGGCAAGACAATATCCATTTTTTTTGCCAGTGCCGATACATAAATGCCCTTTTGTTCCTGATCTCCGTTCGTTGCTTCATATATCTGCTGAATCGCAAATAATTCAAGGCGGGTCAGTCCCTGGGACAGCAGAATTTTATCCACTTTTCTCCCTTTCCCCATCATGACTGCCAGGTGGGTTTTTACCTTTTTTATGTATTTTTCTTTTTCATCCAACAAAATTTTTTATCCCCTTTTAATTACTTAATACTATTAACATTTACCAACGTTCATCATTCTACTCTTCTCCTGTTCCGGTGTCAATAAGTATTTTTTTTCCTTTCAGATTTTTAACACCGAAATGAAAAAAGGTCCAGGCCCTCAGAGGGCTGAACCTTTTTTCAATCATTCTGTTAATTTTTTACAGATGGCAGATTACTTAAATTATTATTCTCTGTTCCGTCAGGAAGTGATTTTAAGTACTCATTGCCGTTTCTGGACGCTACACCAACACCCTTTATCTCACCCTGTCTGGCAAGCATGACACCTTCTTCTTTATTCAGTGTTCTGCCGTCAGATAACTGATATCCGGTTACCCGGCCACTTTCTTTTACCAGAGCAACAATCTCCTTTGCATCTGCCTTGGGTGACGGGATATCATCAAGAGCCATCATGGCGAGATCAGCTCCAGCTCCTTTTGTCTTATTTTCTGTCATTGTTATTCGCCTCCTTCTAAACATAACCGTTCGTTTTTAGTGTTTCAAAATTCTCCCGGATTATTCAGTATCAGTCATCCTTTCACTGCTCCGGAGGTCATGCCTGGTATAATATATTTTTGAAGAAGTAAATAAACTGCCGCCACAGGAAGGGTGGATAACACCACATTTGCAAAGACCAGCTGCCAGTCTGAGCTGTGATTTCCAAAGAAATTATAAACGGTCAAAGGCAATGTATAATTTTTTGCACTGTTTAAGAAGTAAATGGATATTCCAAAATCATTCCACACAGCCATAAAATTAATGATGACTGCAGTAATCGTAACAGGCTGAAGCAGTGGAAATATAATTCTGAAAAAAAGCTCTGTCTGACCTGCTCCGTCGATCCAGGCAGATTCATCAATCTCCTGTGGAATACTTTTAATAAAGCCTGTGTATAAAAAAACGGTAAAAGACATGTTTGCTGCAATCAGTACAAAGACTGCCGCTGTCTCATGTGTGAGGTGAAGAAAATTGCAGACAAAATAAGTTGGTATGATCTGAAGAGGGAGTACCAGCCCGAAAATCACCGCCATATTCACCATGCGTGATAACACCGTTTTTCTTCTCTCCAATACAAATGCCATCGTAGAGCATAAAAGGATCAGAAATAAAACACAGATTACGGTTATTACGGTGCTGTTGACAAATCCCCTCAATATCCCTCCCTCTTTTATCATATCGTGATAGTTTTTAAAAATCTGCCACTGGGTGGGAAGCATCATATTCATCTTAGCCGCTTCTGACTGATTTTTAAAGGAATTAATAATCACCATGTATACCGGTATCAGAATGAGAAAGGCACACAGCCACAGCACCAGATTCAGGATAATTGTAATCCATCTGTTCTTTTTCACATCTCCACCTCCTTACCTGCTATATAACGGTAAGTTGGAAGTGCAATTCCTGCTATCACCAATGCCAGAATCATACTGGCTGCACACCCTTCTCCAAATCTTCCCGCACCAAAGGACTTATAGATCAGGGTTCCGAATACTTCCGTTGCCGAGCCAGGGCCTCCCTGAGTGGTTGCCTGAATCAGATCAAACACCTTTAAACCTCCGATAATACTTAAGATCAGAGCGTTATTAAATGCAGGCAAGAGAAGGGGAAAGGTGATATAACGAAATTTTGTAAACTCTCCGGCTCCATCAATTTCAGCCGCCTCGTAAAAATCCTTTCCTATGGTCTGCATGCCTGAGAGCAGTATTACCATGGTGAAGCCGGACCATTTCCATATTTCAATTGCGCAGACAGAAAAAATTGCAAGATGAGGGTCTGCCAGCCAGGATTTTGTTAAGGCAGAAAGACCGACGGCACGAAGAAAAGCGTTAATCAGACCGTTGGACGGATGCATGAGAGAGGAAAAAATCAGTCCTACTGCAACTGTGTTGATCACAGCCGGTAAGAAAAATATGGTTCTCAGTGCATTGGTAAACGCCATCCTGCGGTTTAATGCGACTGCAAGTGACAATCCGATTCCCATTTTAAAAACAGTAGTAATTACTGCAAAGATAAATGAATTTGTGATTGCCCTCCTCATATTGGGCTGAGTAAAAACATCAATATAATTTTCCAGTCCGCCGAAACGGGCTGAGGACAAATCAAATCCCAGTATTCTGACAAACGACAGAACAAGTCCCAGTACGGCGGGAATAATAAAGAAGATCAGATAAAGGACCAATCCCGGAATCGCAAGGGTATAGGAGTATCTCCTGCATTTTAATGAATTCATAATTTCTTCCTTATTTCCAATTGGCGTCACCCTGTGCTTTTGCGTTACGCTCTGTCTCTGCATCAAGGGCCTCTGCCACATCCTTAGCTTCTTTTAATGTACCGGTATAGTAATTTAACAGTGGTTCACTTAAATTTCCATAGGAATACTGATTAATTTCTTCCCAGTCCGTCATGGATTTTCCACTGTCCATGATCTTTTTTAAGTCTGCAGTTGCCTTAGGTATCTCACTGGTTACGTTTTTATTTAAATAAACACCAGGCTGTGCATCGGCATAAATCTGCTGTGCCTGTTTGGAAGCAATGAAATTTAATGCTTTCTTTCCCAGCTCCTGATCCTTGCAGTTGATTGTCAGGGCAAGGGAATAGGGAGTAAACATATTGATGTAGTTGTCTCCGGTCGGTGTAGGAATTGCAAATGCTCCGATGTCATCAATTTTATCAGCAAACTTCTTATTGATGTTATCTGCACACCAGGTTCCATTGATGTACATACCGCACTCCCCGTTTGCCAGCGCCTGATGGGCATTGTCAACGGTATCTGATAAATAGGTTTCATTCACGTAGCCAAGATCAATTAAGTCTTTTGTCCGCTGAATGGAAGCAACAAAGTTCTCACAGTCGGCAAATTTCAGTTTATTTGTATTGATCTGCTCCATTAACCCAAACGTATCGGTTCCCCTTTTTGCCGCATCATTTAAGATTCCACTGATTGCAGGCGGCTGGACACTCCACGCATCTTTTGCGGAATAATAAACCGGAGTGATTCCTGCTTTTTTCAGCTTTTCACAGACGGCAAGAAACTCATCCCAGGTCTTTGGAATTTCTGCTCCTGCTTTTTCGAATGCTTTTTTATTATAAAAGATTCCTGATAACACCACCGAATCAATGGGAACCGCATATAATTTGCCGTCGTAGACAAATGTTCCGTTTAAGGCTGCCTGATCATATTCCGACACACATTCCAGTCCGGTTAAATCTACCAGCTTATCAAGACCGTTGGCGTAGGATTTTACCCATTGGGGTTTATATACCTGAATGAGATCAGGAAGATCATTGGTGGCAAATTTAGTCTGTAAAACCTGATCTCCCTGAGATCCTCCCTGAATCTTTGATATCTCCAGCTTAAATCCCAGTTCTGCGGAATTGTCATTGATATACTGCTCCAGTGCCTGCCAGCCTGCCTTGTACCAGTCTGTGTACATTAAAACAGTGAGGGTTTTCACATCTCCCCCCGTCTTAGCCGCTTGTTTACTGGAGACCGAATCCGTATTGGTTTTTGCGCACCCTGCCATACTGGCTGTCAGCAGAATGGAAAGCCCCATGGCAATCCATCTTTTACTCTTTTTCATATTACATATCCTTCCTCTCATTTTCACTTGAATTAACCGGTTATTTCTTGTTCTAATCATACCATTAATTTTCAGGTAACGGCATTGGACTTTTTTCCACTTCATATGATTTTTTTACACTTTTTCTATATAACTTGACATATATTCCCCGAAAAACTATGATGATTTTATCACAGATTACCAAATACGGAGGCACCATGAAGAAACGGTTTCGAAGTATCCGATATAAATTTATTTTATCCATGACAGCTGTCTTTTTGCTTTTTTCCTTCCTTGTACTGGGAATCTGGTATCAGGCGTTAAAGCAGGAGGCGGCTTCTACTGCCATACGCAATTCCGAACACTTATTAGAAGTTTCCAATACTATATTTGAAAACCAGGTACAGGATATCATCAATGTGGCAGCTTTAACTTCAGTCCGTTCCAGCAACTCTCTCTCCGCCAATATCCTGACCATATTATCAAGAAACGATTTGACGGGAGCAGAGATTGTCAGCTATCGGAAAATCGCTTCTGATTATTTAATCAGCTTATGCAGTTTCAAAAGTAATTTAAATGGTCTGATGCTCAGTGATTTCAACGGAAATACCATTACTTACGGAATCCCCACTTCCTATGAGACGATGGTCCGGAACAACTGGATCTCCTTAATCAGAGACAGCGAAGAATCACTTATATTAATACCGCCCCATTTCCCAAGTCAATGGTATAACACCCCGAAGGACATGGCTTTTTCCGTTTTGAAACCGGTTTTCGATTATAACAATCAGAAAATTGGCTTTGTAATTGCGGACATCAACTCCGATTTGTTTCAGGAGTGCTTTGATACCAGTTCTCCTTCCCCCTCGTCCTTGTATGTAATCAATGGAAATGATGGCAGGGTGCTTTTTTGTCCCTCTTTTAATCTGCTGAATATGGAGCTGAACAAAGAGGTTCTTCCTGAAATTACAAGTAATATCTCGTCTGCGGCAGGCCATTTTTTTATGATGGGCCCGGAAGAGGAAAAGATGCTTGTGGTGTACCACACCTCCTCCCTGACAAACTGGACCACATTAAGTGTGATTCCGGAAAAAGAGATCGTTACCGCATTTACCAGTACTCTGCACAATATAATCCTGATTACGCTGATTCTTTTATTCCTGTTAATCGGAACCGTTTTTTTCATCACCACCTTACTCACCAGGCAGATCCGTATTCTTGCCAATGCCGTAAAGCAGATTGATGGTGATTATCTGGATTTTAATGTTTCCATTCAGACGAAAGACGAAATCGGCGCACTGTCCAGCCAGTTCCAGGCTATGCTTAAGCGGATAAAGCTACTGCTTCTGGAGGTGAAAAAGGAGGAAGAAGGCAAACGCAGGGCAGAGATTGCGGCACTTCAGTTTCAGATGAATCCTCATTTCTTATATAACACGTTAAACACCATTAAATTTCTTTCCTCTCTTCAGGGAGCAGAAAATATAGGAAATGTGGCACAGTCCCTGTCATCTCTCATGCATATCAACATGGATGGGCGTTCTTTCTTAAAAGCAGAGGAAGATGGGGAATTTGTAACATCCTATCTGGAAATACAAAATTACCGTTATACCAATGCGTTTCAATCCCGCATCCGTGTTTCAGAAGAAGCCAGAAGCTGTATGGTTCCAAAACTTCTGGTCCAGCCACTGGTTGAGAATTCCTTAAAGCATGGTTTAAAAGACAAGGCATCCGGCGGTATTCTGCTTGTGGATTATTTGCTTGATGAGGAGTTTTTGAAGATTATTGTAGAAGACAACGGTCTTGGAATGGATGATGAACGAATTCATGAAATAATGAATCACAGCCAGAACGAGAATGCAGGACATATTGGAATCCACAACATCAAAGAACGCTTACATATGTACTTCGGCACTAATTATGAAATGGAAATCATCAGTCAGCCGGGAGTTTTTACCCGGTTTGAAATACTGCTCCCTATTATTACAGAAAATGAGGTATCCCACTATGTTCCGAATTTTAATCGTTGATGATGAACTGCTGGTACGCAACCATTTAAAGCTGCTGTTTACCGATTTATCCAGTGATTTTACCATATGCGCAGAAGCTGGGGATGGCGTAAGTGCTCTCGATAAAATCCGGGAGACGAAGCCCCACATTATTATTTCAGATATGAAAATGCCCGATATGGATGGACTGATGCTATGCAAGCGGGTGAGGGAACAGTATCCGGACATTATCTTCATAGCACTGAGTAATTATGACGATTATACCTATGTGCGCGGCGCTTTAAAAAATGGAGCCCTGGACTATATGCTAAAACATAAGCTGAGCAAAGAATTACTTTTGTCTCTGTTGGAAGATTTAAAGAAAACTCTCAATATAAAAAATGACACAAAGGCATTTCCTGACCGCAGCTTATCTGCTTTAAGAGAAAAGTTTGTGGCGGATTTACTGGGTCAGCTTTTCCTGTCGGAAGAAGAGATTGAAGCCAATATAAAAATTCTTGGAATCCGTCTGGATATGACTGAAGTCATCCCCATTATACTTTCCATAGACGATTATGTTAAACTGGAACAGGAAAGCAATATGAAGAAACGAAACATTTTAAGTTTCTCTATCTGCAACATCGGCAATGAAATACTAAGCAGCTACCCCGCAGGTATCCTCACGCATATGGAACAGGGAATCTACTGCATTCTCCTTTCCTTTGCCCACGAAGCAAGCGAGGCAAAGAGACAGGAAACCATTCATAGCCTTCTGCACCAGCTTTCATCTAATTACAAAAATTATTTAAACATATCCGTTAGTTTCTGTGTAGGGGAACTTTCCCGGCAGATATGGGGAGTCGGACATTCCTATGCAAAAGCATTGGAGACCACAGGGCTTATTTTTTACTCTGGAAAGCAGTCCATTCTTCATTCCAGTCACTTGATTCCCCAGCCATCAGAATTAACCGGGCTTGATTATTCTCTGGAAAAGACTCTTCTTACCCTGGTTCTAAAGGGAGAGACTATAAAAACGGAGACACTCATTAAAGATTTGTTTCAAACTATGATTGACCAGAAAGAAACCCGCTCCAACGTGCAGATGAAATGCACGGATTTGCTCAGCATTATCACCCGGATTTCCAAAAAGAATCAACTGGATCTGGGAAAAATCATTGCCGGCAAAGCAGCCCCTGACCAGATTTTTATCCAGCTTAATACACTGCCCCAGCTTTGTCAGTGGTTCCTTGACTGCTTTATGAACATGTGCGGGGAACTTAATCGTCAGATGCCAGGTGATTCCTGCTATGTAAAAGCTGCAATCGGAACCATCAACCGGGATTATACGGGATCTGTCTCTTTGCAAAGTGTGGCAGAGGAAATCGGAATCAGCGCCGGATATTTAAGCACTATTTTTAAAAACGAAACAGGACAGGGTTTTACCGAATACTTAAACTCCATCCGGATTGCATCAGCCGTAAGTATGCTGGAGCTTGGCGAACGGGACTTTCGTAAAATCGCAGCGGAATCCGGATTCTGGGATTACGCATATTTCTTTAAAGTATTCAAAAAACGAATGGGCACTACGCCGAAAACCTATTTAGAAACGGTAATCGGACGGTGGTGAAAGGCTGGAGCATACTCCTCTATTCAGATCAGGGAAAATGTGGTACAATCGAAGTCAAAAAAAGGAGGAATTGCTTTGACTTACATAGAACGAACCATCCGTTATTTTTTCCTCATGCTTTTATATAATCTGGTGCTGCTGTCTCCCATGATGCCAGATATACAGATACGTGTTCTATCCTGTACTGGTTTGATGCTTTTTTATCTTTACTGCCATATTATACCTGTGAATACCAGCTGCAAGGGGCAAAGACTTAAAATTCTCCATGGCGGCTATGAGCTGGTGCTTGCATCAATCGTGACTTTTCTGATTGAAACAGCAATTTATCTATTTCTGATTATCAAAACAGCTACACCGGCACGCCTTCTTATTACAAATGGTATCATCTGCGCCATTCTACTTTATTTACTGTTTATGAATGGTATTATACGAATCTTTACCTGTTCCGGGCAGCTTGGATTTTTAAAAAGGATTGCACTCTTGCTGTTTTGGTGGGTTCCGGGATTGAATCTGTTTCTGCTTTACAATTTCACTCAAGTTTCGAGGAAAGAATATGAATTCTCAATGGAAAAGCAGCAGTTCTACGAGAAATGGAAAGAAGAAGAATTATGCAAAACCAAATACCCCATATTAATGGTTCACGGTATATTTTTCAGAGACTGGAAAAACTTTAACTATTGGGGAAGAATTCCTGACGAATTAATCCGTCATGGAGCCACCATTTTTTACAGCAACCATCAGTCTTCTGCTTCTGTGGAACAATGTGCAGAAGAAATCAAAGCCTGTATTTTAAAGATTGTTAAAGAAACCGGCTGTGAAAAGGTAAATATCATCGCCCATTCAAAAGGAGGGCTTGACAGCCGGTATGCCGTCAGCTGTCTTGGCATGGACCGGTACGTCGCATCCATCACTACCATCAATACCCCTCACTACGGCTGCAATTATGTATGCCGGATTCTTGATCGTATCTCTCCTGAATTTGTAAAATTTGTAGGAAAAAAATATGAATCCGTGTTTACTCTTCTTGGTGATGACAATCCTGACTTTTTAAGTGGATTAAGAGATTTAACTGACAGGGAATGTGCCCGGCTCAATGGGATTATGACTGATGCTCCCGGTGTATACTGTCAAAGTACAGGATCTCAGATGGGTTCTGCAAAAAGTGCCATGTTTCCTTTGAATCTGGGTTATCTGATCATCCGTATTTTGGGAGGCGGTAAGAATGACGGTCTGGTTTCTACCAGTTCCATGGTTTGGGGAAATGATTTAGGAGTACTGAAACCAAAAGGAAAACAAGGAATTTCTCATGGAGATGTCATTGACTTAACACGCAAGAACATAGAAGGCTTTGATGTGATGGGATTCTATACAGATCTGATACATAAGCTGAAAGAACGGGGATATTAACAGAAGGAATCCAGAAAGGAGGAGCCATGAATAAGGATACCATTATAAAAAGTTTAAAAATTGCTGTAGCCGCCGTGCTCTCCATCGCAATTGCCGGTGAACTGGGGCTTCGTTATTCCGCTACTGCAGGAATCATCACTGTGCTCAGCATTCAGAATACAAAGAAAGAAACCTTAAAAAGTGCCAGAAACCGGACACTGGCTTTTGTGTGTGCTCTCCTGATCGCCCGTTTCCTTTTTGGAATTCTGGGCTTCACCCTTCCTGCATTTGCGGGATATTTATTTCTCTTCGCTCTTTTGTGCTTCTATGCAGACTGGGGCGAAGCCATAGCCATGGATTCCGTACTTATCACCCATTTTCTGACTGAGCGGTCTATGACTGCTGCACTGGTCGCCAATGAGGCGGCTCTCTTTCTGATCGGTACAACAGTTGGGATTTTAGTGAATCTGCACCTTCGAAGAAGGAAAGATGAATTTAAAAAGCTTTCTGACGAAGTGGATACCCGTATAAAAGACACCTTAAGCCAGATGTCCTGTTTTCTTGATACGAAAGACAAAGACAGCTGCAGACCGGCGGACCTTCTGTCTCTGCAAAAGGCCCTCCGCATAGCCAAAGCCTGTGCCTTAACGAATTATAACAATGCTCTGTTTAAAAAAGATACCTACGAAATTGATTATATTGAAATGCGCAGGCAGCAAAGCCTCCTGCTTTATGAAATCTATGAAAATATCCGCTCAATTTCCTGTCTTCCAAAAGAAGCAATGGAAGTTTCTGAGCTGTTAGCAAGAATTGAGCAGGGCTACCACAGAGATAACACGGTGGAGGGACTGTTAAAGGATTTAAATCTGCTTTTGCTGGATTTAAAAGATCATGAGCTCCCCCTGACAAGAGAAGAATTTGAAGCAAGGGCCATACTCTTTTATATTCTGAAACAATTGCACAGGCTTCTTTTAATCAAACGGGAATTTATTCTAAACCACAGCAGCTAATTTTACCGGTTGTCTACCCGTTCCGGATAAAGATCGTGGGAGGAAAGCCGCTCCCATGCCACCTGTTCCCATTTGGTCCCCGGCTTACCATAGTTGCAGTAGGGATCGATGGAGATACCGCCTCTGGGAGTGAATTTCCCCCACACTTCAATATACCTGGGATCCATGAGAGCAATTAAATCTTTCATGATAATATTCATACAGTCCTCATGAAAATCGCCGTGGTTTCTGAAACTGAACAGATACAGCTTTAAGGACTTGCTCTCCACCATCCGTTCACCGGGAACATAAGAGATGGTTATGGAGGCGAAATCAGGCTGTCCCGTGATAGGGCAAAGGCTGGTAAACTCCGGACAGTTGATTTTTACAAAGTAATCGTTATCCGGATGCCTGTTTAAAAAGGTCTCTAAAACTCCCGGATTATAATCTGTCTCGTAAGCAGTGCCCTGGCTTCCCAGATGGGTCAGCCCTTTTGTTTCCTCTGATTTTCTTCCTGTCATCTTACTCCCCTTTCTTCCATGCCGGGTCTTCGACTCCGTTTTTTGCAAATGCCTCTGCACGGTCTATACAGGTACCGCATTTTCCGCATGGTTCCTCTCCGCCTTCATAGCAGCTCCATGTCAGTTCATAAGGGACATGAAGCATCAGTCCCCGCTCCACAACCTCTGCTTTGGTCCATAAGACAAACGGTGCTTTTATGGTAAGCTGATTTCCGCTTCCAATGTAGACGGCGCGGCTCATTGCTTCCTGAAAAGAACTGCTGCAGTCCGGATAGGCATTCCCTGCTGCATCATCACTGTGAGCTCCGTAATAGATCACGCTGCATTCTTTTGACAGGGCGATGCTGGCTGCAGAGGAAAGAAACAATCCGTTGCGGAAGGGAACGTAAGTTGATACCGGTTTGCCTTCGCTGCTTTCAAGCTGCTTTGCATAGCTTTCCCTTGGTATCTCTTGCTGAGACTGGGTTAATAAGGAACAGTCACTGTAAGCAAATATTCTGCTTAAATCCAGACTTATAAATTCTATCTCATAATAATCTGCAATCTTTTTTGCTGCTTCCAGCTCTTTTGCATGCTTTTGCCCGTAGGAAATGGACAGACCACAGACATTCTTTCTTCCATATTCTTCAATTGCCATACCAAGACAGGTGGCGCTGTCAACACCCCCGCTTAATAATACCAGTGCTTTCATCGTTCTCTCCATTTCTTTTCTCTTATATAATTTTCATATGCGTAATTCCGGCTCCGACTTAAAACGTCCTCTTAAGGTGACTGTTTTCGTCCTGGCGGAAGAACTTTTAATTCCTCTGGCAGTCATACAGCTGTGGCTACCTTCGATCACAACTTCTATATCCTCTGAGCCAGTAACTTCTGCCATGATTTCAGCTATATCTGAACCAATTCTTTCCTGAAGCTGAAGCCTCCTGGCTGCCATATCGGCAATTCTGGCAATTTTACTTAATCCAATCACTTTCCCATTTGGTATATAAGCCACGGCAACTTTCATATCGTACATCAGCGCCATATGGTGTTCGCAGAAGCTGAACACTTCTATGTCCTTTACTACCACCATATCGTGTCCCACACTATTTGTATCCATATCCTCTTCAAAGGTTTTTCCAAACATCAGTGCAATTTCATGGTTTGAATAATTGATCCCTTCAAAAACTTCCCCGTACATTTTGGCAACCCTGGACGGCGTTTCTTTTAAGCCTTCCCTGTCCGGATCCTCGCCCAATGCCTTTAATATTCCCCTCACATGGGTCTGGATTGCCTCTGTATCAATAGCCACTGCGCATCTCTCCCTTCTGATTAAACGCCCACTGCATCAGATCCCCAGATGATTTTATGCATCTGCAGCTGAAGCGTCACATCATTTAACCGGTTCTGTTTCATAAATTCCACCACATCAGGCAATGAAAGTCTGCCTAATACGGTGCTAAAATAGAGATGGCACCGGCCGGAAAGCTGATAGCGTTCAATCACCTCCACAGCCCTTCTCAGATCCGTTATACTTCCTGCAACAAATTTTACCGTATCCTTCTGTTTTAAATAATTAAAGTTAGAAAGCTGCATCGCAGCCTCCATACCGCTTCCCGGAAGTTTATAATCCATGGTAAAGGTAAGTGCATCTGTTTCTCTCTGATAAATTGATAGGTCTGCACTTCCGTTTGTTTCAACCTCTACACGAAGTTCCTCGTCTAATAAAAGAAGAGAAAGAAGATCTCCAATGCCAGGCTGGATCAGAGGCTCACCTCCCGTAAGAGTTACATTTTTTATACCAGTTTCTTTTATGTATTCATAAATATCAAGCTCACTCATTGTTCTTCCGTGTACCATGGCATCCTTAGCCCAGGCGGTATCGCAGTAAGAACAGGAAAGATTGCAGCCATAAAAACGGATAAATACAGCCAGCTGACCTGCATATACCCCCTCTCCGTTGATGCTTACAAAGGTTTCCGCCACATTATAATCTGCCATGGCTATCCTCCCCATAAGAAGCACAGTTTGCAGGAGTCTCATACACTTTTGCAGATTTCACGTCATAACCTCTCTGGCTTATTCTTTCATAAAAGTATCTTGAAAATTCTTCTGCTGTGGGGCGAAAATTTACTTCGACCAGTAAAAAACCCTCTTCTTTTAGAGCCGTAAGGGTCTTAGGCTTTAACGAGCCTGTTTCCATAATCAGAGAATGGTCGAAATAATCGGTTTCTTCTTTTAAATCCTGTTTCAGCTTAGAGAAATCAACGATCATCCCCTGTGTCTGTCCTTCTTTTTGAAGTGTGGGGCTTTCAATTTCAATTACAACCCGCCATCTGTGACCGTGGATATTTTTGCATTTTCCATCATAGCCCTTTAAAAAATGAGCTGAGTCAAAACTTTGTTCTGTTTCCAGATAGTACATTGTCTCTTTGTCCTTTCGAAATTCAGAGGCAGAATTTTAACTTTGCCGTATCACTGCAAAAAAAGCAGACATATGACTATGCCTGCTTTCTCTATCTGCACGAAAAAAAGCTATAATAACTGCGATAACTTTTCGTTCCAACAATATTAAAATCAGCCCTAGTTTTGTTTATAGACAGGATGGTACTAATGAACTGTCTTCTATGCGGATAAAAGTATAACACCGTTTTCTCCTTGCGTCAAGTTAAGGAGCGTGTTACATTACCGGATTGCCTGAGGAAAACTAAATACATGGTAAGGATCATACCGACTCTCTGTCTGTCTTAATCTGCAGACATTCTCGCCGTAATACTCCTTCTCATAATCAGTCAGCCGGTTATAAGGAAAATTAATATAGGAGCCCTCCGTGATTGACTTTAAATACTGAAATCTGGGATAAAGCCACTGCCTGTTAATCTCCCCATAGCAATCATTTTCCCAAACCGACTGGATCCCCATGATATAAGACTCATCCCGGTAAAAATAAGCGGTGCTGACAGGGCTTACCTCCCGGATCTTACCGCCAAGTGCATAGACGGTAACTGCCGCATAAACCGAGCCTTCCGCCCGTTCTGCAATCAGACCGGCAATCCGCATCCGCTCTTTTGCTCCGTACATTCTTTGAACAAATCGTCCAGTGGACTGAAACTTTTCAGAATCCGGATAGGAAGATTGTATTTTTTCCATAGCCTGAAAAAATGACAGTTCCTCATAAGATAAAACTGCCCCGTCCCTTTTAAAAGGGGTTAATATGGCCGCGGCTTCCTTTGCTGAACCATAAAACAAACCTCTCCCGAAAATCCCAAGTCCGTCTTGCGGCGAATTGTACATACTGATATTCATGGTAATTCGCGGATCTAAACCCACCAGCCATTTCTGCCAGACTCCTAAAAATCCCGCCATTTCCTCAAGACCAGGTTTGGTATACTCAAGCTCCACCAGAGTTACTGCTGTTATCCTTGGCGGCAGCCGAAATCTTAAAGAGGTAACAACACCAAAATTGCCTCCGCCAGCTCCTCTTAAAGCCCAGAACAGATCTGGGTTACAGGTTTCATCAGCAGTTAAAACCTTTCCTTCATAATTAACTATCTCCACAGCTTTTAAGCTGTCACAGCCCAGCCCCAGGAAACGGCTTGAATATCCCCAGCCACCTCCCAGTGTATAACCAGCTGCTCCCACAGTCGGACAGGTTCCTCCCGGGAAGGGATATCCCTTTTCTCCTACAAAATTGTACACTTCCCGGTTTTGAACACCGCTTTCCATAACAACATACTGCCCGGAACCAGAAAGATGGATGTCCTTCAATGGACTCACATCAATCACCAGGACCCCGTTACCGGTGGAATAACCCTGATAATGATGACCGCCTGACCGGATTCGTATTCCCATCTCATGTCTTCTTGCAAAATGTACTGCATTTTGTATATCAGAAATCTGGCTGCAATAAACAATTACCTCCGGGAATTTCTGAACTGCCCGATTCCACTCCTGCCTTGCCTTTTCATATTCTTTCTGGTTGGGAGTAATAATTACTCCCGTTAAACCATCTTGATACAGACTCACTTTTATCACCAGCATTTCTCAAAGATTCAGAATCATACTGTATGATATGAGTTTGTCTATCAACAGGGCACTCCGGCTGTCCGGCTGATTATTTTCCCTCTGCTTCTAACTGCGCAATTTTCTCCTGAAACTGAGGAAGATGCTTTTTGTGAGCCACTAAAAGTTCATCAAGGATAGTTCCCGCTATCTTACCGCTTGGAACCAGTGGATTTAAGGTAAATGCCTGCTGTGCAGTACCATAATCACCGGTTACTGCTGCTTTTATGGTAGTCAGTTCCATGTCCTTCATCAGCTGCAGCAGACCTCTGGTGGAAGAATCAAAGCTTCCCCATGAAATGGGCACCGGACCGCCTGCTGTAATAATGCTGCTGACTTCAACAACCACGTCATCCGGCAGATCGGAGATTGCTCCATTGTTTCTTGTGCTCACAACCATGGTAGTCTTCTTATCATTATAAATGGATGCGATCAGCTCACAGGCAGCATCGGAATAGAATGCACCGCCCCGCTTTTCCAGCTGAACCGGCTTTACATTTAAATCCGGATCCTTATAAAGTTCAAACAGCTCTGCTTCCGTCTTCTTTACAAGCTCTGCTCTTGTTTCCCCTTTTGCAAACGCCTCCAGCTCTTCCTTCAGCATATCATCTGTAATGTAATAATACCGGTGATACATACAAGGAATGATTCCAAGATCTCTGATCTGATCTGCTAAAAAGGCGATATTGGGAATGTTTTGAACTCCGGAGCTTTTCAGCCCCTGCATGGCATTTTTAAGACCATCCGGCTTTGTATATACCGACTCAAGAACTTCGCCTGTTTTTTCCACACCCTCATGATTCCATACTCTGTGCCAGTGGAAATGGTTTAAGCCGCCGAAACGGAAAAACAAATCCTCTTCCTTTTCCTGCAAAGCGCCTGCCGCAATCTTTCTGCACATAATGGGAACGTTGCACAGCCCCACTACCTTATCCCATTTGCCGTAACGCATCACTGCTTCGGTCACCATACCAGAGGGGTTTGTAAAGTTTACAAGCCATGCATCCGGGCAGAGTTCCTTCATATCCTCCACAATTTCCAGAATGACTGGAACTGTACGGAACGCCTTAAACATACCGCCTGCACCGTTGGTCTCCTGCCCGATTACTCCGTGTGACAATGGAATCCGTTCGTCCTTAATCCGTGCATCCAAAAGTCCTACCCGAAACTGGGTGGAAACAAAATCTGCATCCTTTAAAGCCGCTCTCCGATCCAGAGTTAAATGAACCTCCCAGTCAAGACCTGCTGCTTTCACCATACGTTTTGCAAGGTTTCCTACAATTTCCAGCTTTTCTTTTCCCTCTTCAATATCCACCAGCCAGATTTCTCCAATGGGAAGTTCCTCTTTCCGTTTGATAAAGCCTTCTATCAGTTCAGGGGTATAACTGGACCCGCCTCCGATGGTTACTATTTTAATTTTTCCTTTCATCTGCTTACCTCCTGGTATTTGATAAAAAAAGCATACTCCAAAAATCCGGGAAATGGAATGGATTTGCTTTCTTTGGGAACAAGCATGGAGATTTTGGCATTTGTTCCACAAAAAAAACAGGGTGTTTTATCCCTGTTTCTTTTCCATGGTCAGCCTTGCTAAGGCTTCCACAATATAAACTGCCGGAATCTGAGACGTGATATCCACCTTCATCTCTTCCATCTCTTTTCTTTCTTTTTGAATATAGTAGGAAATGTTGTAATCTGAGATTCTTGCCAGAGTGCTGTTCCTGCTGTTTGTAATGGAAACCAGAGTGCTGCTGCTCTCCTTCAATATAGAAGAATTCTCTATAATAATATTGGTCTCCCCTTCCACAGACAAAACAATAATGATACTTTCCTCTGGAAACTCCAGATTTATGGGAAACATGGGACCGTTAATCCCGGTTGAAAATATTCCGATATTGCAGAAATACCGGCTTGCATATTCCGCCATGATTCCTGAATTACCGGTTCCAATAAAAATAATCTGCCGTTTTCCTGCAATCACTTCCGCAATAGTATCCAGCTGTTTTTGAAATGCATCTGAGTTGACCCGTTCAAAAAAATCTGTGATGGAGGATAGATCAAACCGTTTTTTCACAGATCCCTTCTTTTCCTTTTCCAGCTTAAACCGCACCTTAAATTCCGAAAAACCGCTGCACATGGTTTTCCTGCAAAACCGGGTAATGGTGGTGGTAGACACATGAGCTTCCTTCGCCACCTCACGGATTGTCATATACGGTATCTTCTCACTGTTTTTTAATATATAATTGTAAACCTCGTAGTCCAGTTCCCCAAATTGTTCCATCACCTGACGGGAAAACAATGTCATAACCAGTCACCTCTTACTAATCCTGTTTCATCTGTTTTTCTGATTCCAGGTAAACGAACCGTTAAATAGATCCCGGTTCCTACCAGGATAAGAATCATTGGCAGTCGCCAAGCTAATATTAGTATTATAAGTCACAAGCCCCGGATTCAGCAACCTGTTTTGTATTTTTACAACAACTCCATAAAAAATGCTTTCTTTGAAGCGTTTACCTCAAAGAAAGCATCACTCAAAAACTTTTC
The DNA here is from genome assembly GCA_009712635.1 of Hungatella sp. Taxonomy (GTDB): domain Bacteria; phylum Bacillota; class Clostridia; order Lachnospirales; family Lachnospiraceae; genus Lacrimispora. The sequence continues at coordinate 1,024,398 of WASS01000020.1, forward strand.
TGACCTAAGCAAATCCAAAATACCGTAAAAGCCCCAGATAAATTCCGTAAGCAAATCCATACTGGTCATTTTTAAGCTTTTCTGCATCCGATGGATTGCTTATATATCCCAGTTCTATTAAATTAGCGGGCATATCTGCATTCCTAAGTACATACAAAGAAGGATTTTCCCGGATTCCATTGTTTTTGGTTCCAACCATATCATTAATCCCGCCCATAATCTGTTCCGCCAGCCACTGTCCCTGGGTAAAATACTGATAAATGTATACTTCCGTTCCGTTAATTTCGGGATTAGGATTTAAATTGCAGTGGATGCTGATAAAATAATCTGCCGGCCACTGGTTTGCCATGGCAACCCTGGCTGCCAGGCTGGTAGTATTGTTGGTACCCAGAACGGTATCCGGCTGTGGCCTTGAGACTCTCGCCTCAAACCGGGGATCACTGTTTAAGAGGTTTTGTAAGTAAATTCCCACCTGGTAATTAATTTCTGATTCCTGTAATCCATTGGCCTCTGCACCGCTGTTAAAATATCCGCTGGGATTATGTCCCTGATCAATAAATATTTTAATTGCCATCTCGCATTTCCTTTCCATCTTCACTATAATAAATATATTCGGGGAAATGGTAAATGCTACATATTTTGGACTTTTTTGTATATTTTTGAATGTACTTTATGAATAAAGAACCTTTTCTCCATGCCTTCCAAGCCAGTATTTCAAGCCTGGGTATTTAATGGTTATATAATCTTCAAAACGGTCGGGGTCTTCCTGATTGCTGGAAAACATCTCATAATGGCCGGGAACCGTAAGCCCTGGTTTCATTGCTCCTGCCAGATCCACTGCTTCCTGATACGTCATGTTTCCTATGATATTGGAGCGGTAGCGTACTCCATCCCTTCCGTTAATGGGAAGAAACATCACATCCATATCTCCAAAACTTCTTAATTTGCTGTACAGCCCTTCATAAATGCAGGTATCGCCTGAATGATACAGCTTAACTCCCATTCCTTCCAGCACAACTCCTGTGTACGGATATTGACCGGTAACCGGATCCTGATCCAGAAACTCATGGGCAGAGGCAACCCCTGTCACTTCTATTCCATTTTTCAGAATAAGTTTTTTTCCATCATCCAATCCCAGAAATCGGCTCTCATCAATCTGCTGCTCCGAACTCAGGGATTGAATCAGCTTCATTGGTGCCAGAAATGTGGCTCCAGGCGAGCTGACGGAAAGCTGATGCCAGACGCTGCGGTCTATGTGATCCAGATGATCATGAGTTCCAATTATGTAATCTGCATTGGTTATCTCACTGGGGTCTAAGAGCGGTGCAATCCTTCTGTCAGGACGTTCAGAGAGAAATGCATCGATATAGATTGTAACCGTACCCAGCTTTATTGCATACCCCAGCTGCCCAAGCCACCAGAACGCTGCCTGTCCTTCCTCTGGTACTGTCTCGTTTATTTCTGCAATTAAGTCTTTCCCGCTTTTCGCGGTTTCCATGTACTGCTGTTTCATTTTAAATCCGCCTCCGGTTCCATGTTTTACTTTCACAAATTATCATACCACAGATTCTTCCAGATGCAACCTGCCCATATCAGAAAATGCCGGGCTGCATTAACAGCCCGGCAGTACTATGTGCATGCTTAAGATAATTTCAGCATATTTATAACTTTGCTATATTAATTGTTCTGAAATACTTCTTCTCATATTTTATCCTATGTATCATAGCTTTTCCCCGTGATGAAAAAAACTTATTTTTCCTAATCTTTCCCCTTTTTTTCTTATTACATAAGGCAATTCTGACGACATTCTAAGGAGAAATAATAAAAGGAGAAAACATATGATAACCTACAAAAATCTTTATGACAATGGAAACATGCTTAAGATTAATGAACGTGGCTGCGTTAAGGTATTTGAGCATCAGAAAGACTTAAGTGTTGAATCCGGCTCTGCCATCGCTTCCTATTATGCTTCCAAGATGAATATTCGAAAAAGGCAGGTTTTAATTGAACTTAATGGCAATTCCTACACGGTTCAGGCTGGTGCCATGCAGTGGACTTCCGGCTCCGTTGCCATGACTTCCGGAATAAAGGGCGTAGGCGATTTTCTGGGTAAGGCACTGGCTTCCAAGGTGACAAAAGAATCTTCTGCAAAGCCGGAATTTAAAGGCAGCGGTCTTTTGATGCTGGAGCCAACTTACAAGCACATACTTCTGGAAGAGGTTTCAGAATGGGGAAGTATGGTGCTGGAAGACGGATTATTCCTGGCCTGTGATTCCGACATCAAACAGAATGTAGTTGCAAGAACCACACTGACCTCAGCCGTTGCCGGTAAGGAAGGCTTCTTTAATCTATGTCTGACCGGTCAGGGAATCGCAGTTTTAGAAAGCCCTGTGCCCAGAGAAGAGCTGATTGAATTTGAATTAAAAGACGATGAAATTAAAATTGACGGAAACATGGCAATTGCCTGGTCTAATTCCTTAAAATTCACAGTAGAACGTTCCTCCAAATCCCTGATTGGTTCCGCAGTCTCAGGGGAAGGCCTTGTCAATGTTTACCGGGGAACCGGCAAGATTCTCATGGCGCCAGTGGGTTAACCATCCCGTTATTCATTAACTCCAAACCGGATATGTCATATAACCAATGACATATTCGGTTTTTTTGATTATAAATATCTAAATAAATTTTAAAACAATTACGGAAATAATGTCTCACTATTTCTTAATAATTCTTAAATCAGGCTATATCGCCTTGTTATTGCATCTATAAGTGCTATAATTCACTTGATTAAATCAATCAAGGAGGCATCTGTCCATGAGTTCCATACAGCAGATATTGGTGGTAGATGACGACGCAGATATCCGGGAAGTGATCCGTATACAGCTGGAGAACAAAGGCTATCTCGTTTTAGAAGCCGCTAACGGAAACGACGCGGTAAATACAGTTAGAGAAAATCCTGATATCGATCTGATTATACTGGATATCATGATGCCAGGTATGTCCGGGATTGAGGCATGTGCACAAATCAGAACCTTTCATTCCGCTCCGGTATTGTTTTTAACTGCAAAATCTAAAGAAACAGATAAAAATGATGCTTACGAAAACGGCGGCGATGATTATCTGGTGAAACCATTTTCCCAGGCAGAACTTTTTATGAAAATCCATTCTCTCTTAAGAAGATACGTTGTCTACAAAGGGAAATCGGAGTCTGCAGTTAATCTTTCAGAGGTCCATGTTCAGGACATCGTGATTGATACGGTAAACCACTGGGTATATCGGGAAAATCAGAAAATAGAGCTGACCGATACCGAATATCTGGTTTTGATGTATCTGGTCAAAAATAAAGGAAGCGCAAAAGATGCTCAGGCCATCTATGAGGGGGTATGGAATGAAAAGTTTCTTCCTTCCTCCACCAACACCATAATGGTTCATATTTTAAAGCTGAGAAAGAAACTGGAACTGGATTTTAATAATCCGTTAATTATCCGCACCGTCTGGGGAAAGGGATATCAGATTGATGAAGGGTAAAACATTATCCTCACTTCGTTATAAGCAGATACTTGTGCTTCTGTTCGGAGCATTTTTAAGCTTCGCCGTGTATCTGATTGTTGGAACCCTGGGTGATTACATGGTTTCAAAGAAACACATGGATGAAGACTCGGTACAGAGTCGGCTAAACACCTATCAGAATTCCTTTGAAAATTACGTATTAAAAAATAAAATATCAGTAAAAGATGTCAGAGCCATCTCCAGATGGGTCAAGAATCATAAATATGTATATCTAACCATATATAACGGGGATGAAATTCTTTACGAATCCGGTTACTGGAATGACTCTTATTCTTCCTATGAAACTGCAACCACCATTGTGGAAAGCTGCAACCAGCAGGAACGTGATATTGCCTTTACAGATGGGACCTACTCCGTTTCCATCATCGATTCTTCTCAGATTAAATGGCTGGATGTAGTGCTTTACTGTTCCTGGATTATGTTCTTTATTGTATTTTTTATTATTATTATTCTTTATAACCGACGGATCATTGACCGGATTGTTCTTCTGTCAAAAGAAGTATCTTTAATTGAACAGGGTAATTTGGAACAGCCGATTTTTCATAAAGGAAATGATGAAATTTCACTTTTGGCTAAAAACGCGGATAATATGCGCCATTCCATTATCACAAGATACAAAAGTGAAAAAGATGCGTGGGAAGCAAACAGCGAACTGATTACCTCCATGTCCCACGATATCCGCACACCCTTAACTTCTTTAATCGGATATCTTGAGATTTTAGATTCCAAAGATTACCATTCTGAAGAGCAGCTGGAAAAATACATTAAAAACTGTAAGGAAAAGTCAATACAGCTGAAAGATTTATCTGATAAACTGTTTCAGTATTTCCTCGTATTTGGTAAGGATACCATCCTTATGAATATGGAAACCTTTGATGCAAGAATTCTCCTTCAACAGCTGTTAAGCGAACATGTATTTAATCTGAACAGCCTTGGTTTTGAAGTACAGACCGAATTTATGAATGAACCCTGCAGCATTTTCATTGATATTCAGTATTTAAAACGTCTCTTTGATAACCTGTTCTCCAATGTGAGAAAATATGCTGGCCACGGCACTCCTGTTGTAGTGAAAGGAGCCAGAGACGGTGATAATTTGATTATCAGCATTACCAATGAAATCCGCACTGACCTGGTTTTTCAGGAAAGCACGAATATCGGATTAAAAACATGCGAAAAAATTGCCCAGCAGATGGACGGGAGTTTTAAAATTCTGACTACGGAATCACTTTTTACAGCCTGCGCCACTTTTCCCATAAAACCGGCAGGAAAGGAAACACAATCATGAATAATATTTTAGAATATCTGGAACATTCTGCAAAAGAATTTCCTCAAAAAAAGGCAGTTATTGATCCGGAAACCAGCTGTACCTACGAAGAGCTCAATGACCGGGCAAAACGAATCGGCAGTTTTTTATCCGAACATACTAAAACAGGAAAACCTGTTGTGGTCTTTATGGATAAGTGTGTGGAAGCGGTGACCTCATTTATGGGAATCGTCTATGCGGGCTGTTTTTATACCTTTATAAGTCCCGACCAGCCAGCTGCACGTATCAGTCAGATTCTTGATGTATTAAAAACAGATTGCATTATTGCTCTTTCAGAGACAGACGAAAAACTGAAACAGCTTTCATTTAAAGGCACCATTTTAGACTACCACAAACTTATTACTGCCCCCGCTGATCCGGAACGCTTAAAAGCTGTCAGAGAGAAATCACTGGATACTCAGCCATTGTATTGTAATTTTACTTCCGGATCTACCGGAGTTCCAAAGGGAGTTTTAGTAAGCCACCGGTCAGTGATTGATTTTATGGATTATTTCCCTGATCTGTTTGGAATTACAACAGATGATATTCTTGGCAATCAGGCACCTCTGGACTTTGATGTATCGGTAAAAGACCTCTATTCTGCTTTTAAAACCGGTGCTTCCATTGTTCTGATACCCAAAAAATATTTTTCTATTCCCACCATGCTTTTGGATTGCCTGTGTGAGTATCAGATTACAACACTGATCTGGGCTGTCTCAGCTCTTTGTATGGTGACTCAGTTAAAAGGCTTCACTTATAAAGTGCCAGAACATGTAAATAAGGTTTTATTCAGTGGAGAGGCCATGCCGGCAAGCCACCTGGCTATCTGGCAAAAGAACCTTCCAAATGCCAGATTCGTAAATCTTTACGGACCAACTGAAATTACCTGCAACTGTACGTATTATCCTGTTTTAAGAGTATTTGAACCGGAAGAAAAAATCCCCATTGGAACGTCATTTCCCAATGAACATGTATTTCTCCTGGGATCGGATGATGAACTTATTTCATCCGAAGGGGAAATTGGAGAAATCTGCGTGGCAGGAACCGCTCTTGCCCTTGGTTATTATAACAACCCGGAGCAGACAAAAAAAGCATTCGTTCAGAATCCTTTGAATGATCTCTATCCTGAGACCATTTACCGGACTGGAGATCTTGCTTTTTATAATAGTCTCGGTGAACTTTGTTTCTCCGGACGTAAGGATTTTCAGATAAAGCACATGGGACACCGGATTGAACTGGAGGAGATTGAACTGATTTTAAACAGCTATCCGGAAATCAGCCGCGCCTGCTGTGCATTTGACAGCGAAAAAAACCGCCTTGCTGCATTTTACTGCGGGGATTTAGATAAAAAGGAATTGCTAAAACGCATGCGGGAAACACTCCCTTCCTATATGATTCCCAGCCTGTGCATTCCCGTACTTCACATCCCCGTTACTGCAAACGGTAAGATGGACAGAAAAAAATTATTGGAGATGTGTTTATGAAATCAGAAGTAAACGAATCAAAACTCAAGACTGCACTTGACAATTATAAAACACCATTTTATCTCTTTGATACAGACATTCTTGCAGACAGAATAGCGGACATACGATCAGCGCTCCCGCCGAAAACTCAGATTTGCTTTGCCATGAAGGCGAATCCGTTTTTAGTAAAGGACATGGAGACGCATGTGGATTATTTTGAAGTTTGCTCTCCCGGTGAATTTCATATCTGTGAACGGGCCGGGATTGATGAAAAACGGATTGTGATGTCAGGCGTATATAAGAAACAGCAGGATATGGAGTATGCCATATCCAGATATAAAGATATTATCTTTACCGTGGAGTCCATGGAACACTGGAAGATTCTTACCTCCTGCGCTCAGAAAGAAAAACGAAATATCCGTGTACTTTTACGCCTCACCAGCGGAAATCAGTTTGGAATGGATGAGTCATCCATCCGCCGGATTATCATGGAAAATTCCTGTGAATACGTAGAGATTTTCGGTCTCCAGTATTTTTCAGGCACCCAGAAAAAATCAGGTGCAAAGCTTGAAAGTGAATTAATGATGCTGGACCAGCTTTGTGCAGATTTACAGAATCAGTATCAGTTTACGGTACAAAAACTGGAATACGGTCCCGGCCTTCCGGTGTGCTATTTTGAAGGGGAAAAAGATGAGGAAGAAGCCATGCTTCTTGCGTTGTCAAAAGCCATTGAGAAACTGTCCTTTCAAGGTCAGGTCACACTGGAGATGGGACGTTTCATCGCCGCATCCTGCGGAGTTTACGCAACCAGCGTAGTAGACTTAAAAACCAACAATGATCAGTCATACTGCATCGTTGACGGAGGCATTCATCAACTGAATTATTACGGACAGATGCTGGCTATGAAAAAACCTTTTATCACACAATACGGCAGCCAGGATGGGGAAGTCAGGGAATGGACCGTCTGTGGTTCTCTGTGCACTTCCAGTGATGTGCTGGTAAGGCAGTACCCGTTTCAGGACTTAAAACAGGGTGACCACCTTGTTTTTGGAAAAACAGGTGCTTACTCTGTTACGGAAGGAATGTCCATGTTCTTAAGCCGTGACCTTCCTTTGGTACTTCTTTATTCAGAACATGAGCAGTACCGGATTGCAAGAGCTTCTTTTGCAACCGACCAGTTTAATTTTTTTCATTCAGAAAGGGGATAAACATATGAACAAATTATTAGAGATTTTAAATGAGATTAACCCGGGGATTGACTATGAGACAGAAACAAGACTGATTGACGACGCACTTTTGGATTCCTTTTCCATTCTCTCACTGATTCCTGAGCTTGAGGATGCATTTGACATTTCCATTACTCCGGCTGATATGATACCAGTTAACTTTAATTCTGCAAATGCGATTTGGAGCATGATTAACCGGCTGAAAGAGGATTAATCTATGACCTATACTTCTATCCTTTACCTGTTCATCTTTCTTCCCGGTGTCATGCTTCTTTACCAGCTGGCACCGGGACGCCACCGGTATAAAGTTCTGCTGGCAGGCAGCTGGCTGTTTTTTCTTTCCCTCAGCGGAAAATTAATTATTTACCTCCTGATCTCCACTGTATCCGTTCATCATATCGGCCTGTGGCTTTCTTCCTGTAAAAAGGATCTGGATCTAACAGGAGTATCTGCGGAAGAGAAAAAATCTCTGAAAGCAGCCTGTGCCGTCAAACGGCGGAGAATCTTATGGCTGGGTTTGGGAATTCAGCTTGGCATGCTGGTAGTACTGAAATACTCCGGATTTTTCAGCGATAATGTCAATCATCTGTTAAAGGCAGTCTCTTATCCTAACTTACTGCCTGCCATGAAATTTGCCCTTCCCATAGGGATATCCTTCTATACCTTACAGGCTGTTTCCTATCTGGCTGACGTATATTATGAGAAAATTCCGGCTGACGACCATCTGGGCAGACTGGCTCTTTATCTGACCTTCTTCCCCATATTAATGGAAGGTCCCATATGCCGCTATTCCCAGACAGCCAATGCGCTGACTGAAGGAAAACCTCTGGAATACAAAAATGTTACCTACGGCTTTCAGCGAATTCTATGGGGACTGTTTAAAAAACTGATTATTGCAGACCGGTTGAATCTGCTTGTGGAGACAGTCTTTGGATCTTATAAACAATATGGGGGTATTGTGGTAATACTCGGTGCCATCCTTTATACATTTCAGCTTTATGCAGATTTCTCCGGCTGCATTGACATGACCATCGGAACCGGGGAAATCTTTGGAATTACAATTCCGGAGAATTTCAGGCAGCCATTTTTCTCCAAAAGCCCTTCCGAATTCTGGAGGCGCTGGCATATTACACTTGGTACCTGGCTGAAAGACTATATCTTTTATCCCATCTCCTTAACTGCTCCGGTAAAGAAATTCGGAAAAAATTCCAGAGCAAAATTAGGGAAGCATGTGGGGCAGGTAGTTGCTTCCGCTCCGGCACTTTTTGGTGTATGGATCTGCAATGGTTTCTGGCATGGCACAGGCTGGCATTATCTGTTTTTCGGTATCTATTACTTTGTCCTTATTTTACTGGAGAACCTGACCGAGCCTTATGTGATAAAAGCAGCTGAAGGCTTAAAGATCAACCGGAATAATGTATTATACCGCATCTTCCAGTCTGTGAAGCTTTTAATCATCGTCTTCATTGGTGAGTTATTTTTCCGGGCGGAAACCATGACAGCCGGTTTATCCATGTTCCGGTCTATATTTACAGACTTTGACACAAAGGTACTGACCAACGGCACTTTGTTGCAGCTTGGGCTTTCTTACGCTGATTATACAGCCGTATTTTTGGGCTTTCTGGCAGTACTGACAGTTGGTATCATTCACGAACGTGGAATTTCCATAAGAGATAAAATATCCGGATATAAGATTCCGGTACGATGGACTCTGTATTATGGTGCGATTCTACTTGTAATCGTCCTCGGTGCATACGGTGACGGATATATACCGGCAAAACTTATCTATGCCGGATTTTAAGAGGTGACGGAATGCATGCAGGAAACAAAATCAGAACATTAACCTTTATTACCGGGCTTACGCTGCTTTTATATATCATGTCCTTTCTGTTCCTGCCAGCAAATACGGGAGCAGAAGGACTTTACAAAAAAGCCGGAGGAATCTATAAAGAGCCGAAAAATACCATCGGATATTTATCCATCGGAGACAGTGAAAGTACCACCAGCATCTCTCCCATGGAGATCTGGAATACCTACGGATATACTGGCTTTAACTGCGGTGTACCCGCACAAAGACTTCAGGATACCTATTATCTTCTGGAAAAGGTGTTAAATAGACAGTCTCCAAAGGTTGTGCTGTTGGAAACCAATGCCTGCTTCCGGGATTTTAAATACATCAACGCTCTGGAAACAATTGTTGATGATAAAACGAAAAAAATATTCCCTATTTACCAGTACCATAATAACTGGAGATATTTCCATTTCTATATGCTGAAAAATTTAAGCGCTGATGTAACAGAAAAACCATCTCCTGTGTATAAGGGCTATCAATATAATATTAACAGCAAACCTTATATCGGGGGGCCTTACACAGAAGAGACGGATGAGGTTGAGGTAATACAGGATCAGCCCTATCTTTATCTGACAAAAATCAGCGAGTTATGTAAGGAAAAAGGAATCCGGCTGGTCTTATACAGCTCTCCTTCTCCAAAATGCTGGACTTATGCAAAACATAATGCAGTAAAACAGTTTGCTGATAAAAATGACCTGGATTACATCGATCTAAATCTGTCTTTAGACCAGTTATCCATTGACTGGAATACGGATACCAGAGACGGCGGAGATCATATCAACTATTACGGAGCTAAAAAAGTTTCAGCCTATATGGGCAGTTACTTATCCGGCTTAAACCTCCTGACCGATCACCGCCAGGATCCCCGGTTTGAGTCCTGGAATAATGAGTTTAAAACCTATGAGACACAGACTATAAAAGGTTCCAAATAAAATCCGGTCCTGCATGCGAAACTGCTGCAGGACCTTTTTTTATTCCTATTCCTGTCTGTAGTAAGTAAGAAAATCGTTAAGCCTGATGCATGCAGATTTTAACTGTTCCATCTCCGGTAAATAAACCACCCTGAAATGATCTGGCTTCTCCCAGTGGAAACCGCCGCCGTGGGTAAGAAGAATCTTTTTATCTCTTAAGAAATCAAGAACAAACTTTTCATCATCATAAATTCCAAACCGTTTTATATCAATCTTAGGAAATACATAAAAAGCCGCTTTTGGTTTCGTTGCTGAAATACCCGGAATCTGGTTTAATGCCTCATATATGTATTCTCTCTGCTCGTAAATACGCCCGCCGGGAACCAGAAGTTTCTTTGTCTCCTCTTCCATCTCAAGAGCTGTCTCTATGACAGACTGAGCAGGAACATTGGAGCACAGCCTCATGGAAGACAGCAGATTGATTCCCTCCACATAACCCTTAGCAGAGGATTTGTCCCCGCAAAGACTCATCCAGCCGCAGCGGTATCCTGCAATTAAATGGGACTTGGACAGACCGTTAAATGTAATCGTTAGCAGATCCGGAGCCAGAGAAGCAATGGATGTATGGACAAGGCCGTCAAGAACCAGTCTGTCATAGATCTCATCAGCGAAAATTATGAGACCATTTTCCCGGCAAAGCTTAACGATTTCTTCCAGCAGTTCTTTGGAATAAAGGGTTCCTGTGGGATTATTGGGATTAATCACAACGATTCCCTTTGTTCGTTCTGTGATCTTGCTTTTAATATCATTGATATCCGGATACCAGTCTGCAGCTTCATCGCAGATGTAATGAACGGCTGTACCTCCTGCCAGTGTTACGGATGCGGTCCACAGCGGGTAATCCGGTGAAGGAACCAGGATTTCATCACCAGAGTCCAAAAGGCCCTGCATGGAAAGTGTAATTAATTCACTGACTCCATTTCCTGTATAAACATCATCTGTTCCCACTTCCTCAATTCCTTTTTTCCGGCAATACTTTACAATAGCTTCTCTGGCAGAGAGTAACCCTCTTGAATCGGAGTAGCCCTCTGTATGGACCAGATTACTGTTCATTTTCATCAGTAGTTCTTCTGGCGCGCGAAAACCAAATGGAGCAGGATTTCCTATATTCAGCTTTAAGATCTCGACTCCCTGGGCGATCATTCGGTTTGCTTCGTCCATAACCGGTCCCCTGATGTCGTAACACACATAATCCAGTTTTTTTGATTTTTCAAATTTTCTCATAATAATTTCCTTCTTTCCTGATTTTTGCATAAAAAAAGGCCCCAAGCGTTAATACGCTTAGGGCGAATATACAATCCGTGTTACCACCTAAATTCAGAGAATCCTCTGCACTCCATACGGTACTGACATACCGCTTCCCTGTAACGTGGGAATTCCGTTGAAGCCTACTAGGGAATCTTCCCGTTGGGTTCAAAGCTCCGAGACTGCTTCCATATACTTCAATAAAGGTTCACACCAGCCACCTTCTCTCTGAAATTCTCCGTATACGTACTATTCCTCTTCATTGCCTTTTCACTATTTTCGAAATAATACCATACCCGTATGGAAATGTCAATAGTTTTTAGCAATGGATTGCATCATCCCGTCTCATTCCCCGGCATCTTCTTTGCTGTAGCCAATGCATTCATCAATCCAGGCTATGATGTTCTCCTGCCTCATGATCGCACCGCGAAGCACGATAAAATCCCCGAACCTGTCTGAATTGCGAGGCGGAACTTCAGGATACTGCTCAAATGTCTTTTTTAATGAGTTTAAACGCTTATAATGCTGCATTCGCTGATTCTCTAAAAGATGGATTCTTGTTTCCATATCCAGATTGCCTGAAAAATACATCCGCAGACGGAACACGTCTTTGGGAGTCTTTTGAATCTTTTCATCCTTATGAAGCCATTTTATAAAATCACTATGCCCCTTTTCCGTAATGGTATAACGTTTCGATTCCAGAATCTCTCCGCTGATTTCAATGTCATAATTGACCAGTCCTTCTTCGTTTAACTGTTTTAGCTCCGGATAGATCTGGCTGTGATTGGCATACCAGAATTCAGCCAGTTCAAAATTAAACTCCTTTGCAATCTCATAACCTGTCATTGGGTGACGGCATAACAGCCCTAATATGGCATATTTTAAACTTTTCATAATTAATTTCCTCAAATTTTTTCTTTCTGTTATAACTATAGCAAATATGGAAAATATGTCAATATAGCAATGTGAAACTGGAAATGTTAAAAAATAAACATGTATACATTGACATGTTCTCTTAAACGTGGTATAAACATTGTTATAATAATAACAATTAGGAGGGGTAACATGGATTACAACAAAAAAAGATGGCTGATCCTGATCGCCAGCTGCTTCATCAACTTATGCATCGGTTCTCTGTATGCCTGGAGCGTTCTTTCCGTACCAATGGCGGAATATCTAAGTCAGTTAACAGGAGCCACACTGACAGCACGAGATTTATCTATTGTATTTGTCATTGCCAACTCGGTAGGTCCTATCACTATGATCACCGGAGGTACCATTAATGATACTCTGGGACCGAAACTCGTGGTCTTAATCGGAGGAATCATGTTTGGCGGCGGTATGTTCTTATCCGGCTACGCAAGAAGCGTAAGCTTTTTAATCGGAACCTACAGCCTTTTACTGGGACTTGGTCTTGGAATGGTATACGGTGCGACAATCAGCACCTCTATTAAGTTTTTCCCAGACAGAAGAGGTCTTGTGGGAGGGCTCACCACTGCTACCTTCGGTATCAGTTCTGTCATTATACCACCCATTGCTGCCATGATTATTTCAAAGACAGGGGTCACATCCGCGTTTAAAGTCATCGGCGCTGTTTTTGCGGTTATTATCTGCTTAAGCGCTCTGATCATGGAGAAATGCCCTGCCGATTTCGTACCGGAAGGTTACACACCACCTGCCGCAAACAAACAGGCAGCGATTAATAAAAACTGGAAAGAAATGTTACAGACACCTGTTTTCTACGTCATGATTTTACTGCTCACCTGCGGCGCATTTGCAGCCTTGATGTTTATTCCAATGGCTTCTCCTCTGGCTCAGAACATTGTTGGAATGTCCACTGCTTCTGCAACTGCCGCTGTTTCCACTCTGGCTTTATTCAACGTTCTGGGAAGAGTGCTTGCAGGATCAATCTCTGACAGAATCGGACGTATCAACACTCTTGCTCTTGCCTGTGTGCTGTCTGTCATCGGTCTGATCATGCTTTATTTCTGCGGTGAGGGAGATGTGGTTTTATTCTATATAGCAATCTCCATTATCGGAATCTGTTTTGGATCTTTTATGGGTGTATTCCCGGGCTTTACTGCTGATCAGTTCGGACCGAAGAACAATAGTGTCAATTATGGAATCATGTTCATCGGATTTGCTCTGGCAGGCTATGTGGGACCAACCATTTTAAACAATATTTATGCAGCTACCGGAGGCTATAAGAATGCGTTCTTAACAGCTATGGCCATTTCTATTATGGGACTTGGTCTGACATTTGTTTATACACATCTTCAAAAAAGCAAAAAAAATTAACAACGGAGGAACCGCATCATGGAAAGAAAATTCCCAAATTTAAGCAGACCGATCCAAATCGGCAATGTATATTTCCGTAACCGCATGTTTGGAGCGCCTATGGGCGGCACTGATATCACAAAGGACTGCACCATCGGTCCGAAAACAAAGGCATTTTACGAGAACAGGGCAAAAGGCGGAGCTGCAACTGTGACCGTCAGCGAACTGGTCGTTCATCCCAAAACAGAGGCTTCTCACATGTTTCATCTGGATTTACAGACGGTGGATTCACTTGCAAGCTTCACCTATACCGCAGATGCCATAAGAAGGCACGGCGCCATTCCAAGTGTGGAGCTGTCTCATTCCGGTCAGTATGCGGGAACGTATCTGGTGGATAAGGACAAGAAGGATAGTATCTCCCAGTGGGGGCCAAGCCCCGGCACCAGACCGGATGGACGGGAAGTGAAAGAGCTGACCCATGATCTTATAAAAGAAATCGTGGAATCCTATGGGGAAAAAGCTGCTCTTGCAAAGAAGGCAGGCTTTGAAATGGTTATGGTTCACGGAGGACACGGCTGGCTCATTAACCAGTTCTTATCCCCTTACTTTAACCAGAGAACGGATGAGTACGGAGGTTCCCTGGAAAACAGAGTCCGCTTTGCAGGAGAGGTGCTTGACAGCATCAGAAAAGCAGTCGGACCGGGATTCCCCATCGAATTCCGTATGAGCGGTTCTGAGCTGTTTGAGGGCGGCTACGATCTTACAGAGGGATGTAAGATCGCGCAGCTGTTAGAGGATAAAATTGACCTGCTTCATGTATCAGCAGGTACATACCAGCGTGGTTTTGGAATCACCCACCCATCCATGTTTCTGCCTCATGGTCCCAATGTGTATCTGGCGGAAGAGATTAAAAAGCATGTCAGTATACCGGTTGCTACTGTCGGCGCTTTAAATGACCCTGCCATGATGGAAGAAATCATTGCTTCAGGGAAAGCGGATGTTGTGGAGATGGCACGCGCCCTTCTGGCAGATCCGGAGCTTCCGAGTAAAGTAATGACAAACCAGGATGATAAGATCATTCACTGCTTACGCTGCTTTGTGTGTATGGCGGAGCGTGCCGTTACTTCCACAAGACGGTGTACCGTGAATCCGGTGATCGGGCGCGAGATGGATGGGATGGAGATAGTGCCGGCTCTGAAGAAGAAAAAGGTTCTGATTGCAGGAGCCGGTCCCGGAGGTCTTCAGGCTGCTGTCACTGCTGCCAAAAGAGGCCACGAAGTTATCCTGTGCGAAAAGAATGATGAAGTGGGCGGTATCTTAATTGGAGAACAGGCAATCCCATTTAAATACGAGATGTATCAGCTGGGTGTGACTTTAGGAAAACTGGCTAAGGAAGAAGGGGTTGACATCCGACTGAATACAACGGTAGATAAAGCATATGCCGAGAAGGAGCAGGCTGATGTGATCATCGTTGCAGCCGGTTCCGCTCCTATCGTTCCTCCAATTAAGGGGTTAAACGGCGACAATGTTATTATCGTCAACGATTACCACCACAAAGCAGACCAGGTGAAGGAATCTGTGGCTGTATTAGGCGGCGGTCTGGCCGGCTGCGAAATCGCGATTCATTTTGCCCGGGAAGGAAAAGAGGTTTCCTTGATTGAAATGAACGGAGAACTGGCTCCAGATGCAAACATCCGCCATCGCCCTCTCATGCTGCAGGAAATAGAGAAATGCGGCATTCGGGTTTATAAAAACCATAAGGGTATGGAAGTGACGGACGAAGGCGTTATATGCCAGAATGCAGAGGGCAAAGAGGTACTGATTGAAGGCAGAACCGTGATATGCGCTCTTGGTCAGAAGCCACGCAGAGATGTTGTTGATGAACTGATTGACTGCGCTCCCATTGTTAAGACCATCGGAGACTGCGTAAAAGCTTCCACTATTACAACTGCTGTTTATCAGGGACATCATGCTGCTCTGGATATTTAATTCTAAGATCCTCATATAAAAACGAGTCCTGACCGGGCAATTGCCTGTCAGGACTCGTTTTTTATAATAGCTGTCACTGTACTGCTTCTATCTCTGCAGGAAACACAATCCCGGCCATTTGCCTTGCATCCGTTTGAATTTTGCACACACACAGACTGTGATCCAGGTAGCCATAACAAGTATCCAAATCACCGGAAAGAATGATTTTTTCAAACTCCAGGAACTCGCCGATCATTCGATGACTGTAGGAATGATCAGCTACTGTCTCTTCCGATCCATCATTTAAAATCACACGGCCCCCCTCACAGATATTCGCCGGACTGTCCTGTATCAGATAACCTTTGTCCCCCTGAATGATACAGGAATTCGGTGCACTGCAGTCCTTGGCTCCAGTCAGAGTGCAAAGAAAACTTCCGTAATCCAGTAAAAGCACTCCGGAGGTATCAATTCCCCTTTCTATATTCGCAAAATAATGAACCGATTCAGGCATTCCAAAAAGACCGACAGCGTAATGAAGATTATAAATATTAATATCCATTAAGGCACCACCGGCGCATGCAGGATCAAAGGCTGGAAGCACCTCCCCATTTTTAAAACGGTCATACCGCCTGGAATATTGGGAATAATTGCACCGGACCAGTCTTATGCTTCCAAGAGAAGGAATCAGCTCCTTTACTCTCCTGTAATCCGGCTGATATAAAGTGGTTACAGCCTCAAACAGAAATAAGTGTTTCCCTCTGGCTGTCCTGCTTAAAACTGTGGCCTGCTCTATGGTAGGAGTAAATGGCTTTTCTACAATTACATTCTTTCCTGCCAGCAATGCCTGGTATGCATAGGAAAAATGAAGATGATTGGGTAATCCCAAATATACCGTATCCGCTTCGCTCTTTAAAAAATCTTCATAATCCGTATAAACCTGCCCGATTAAATGTTCCTCTGCAAGGGCTCTGGCATCATCTTCGCTCCTTTTTGTGCTGCAAAGAGATAAAACTGTGGTATGCTTCAGATGGTGGGCAATGGATAAAAAATCTTTTACAATAATTCCTGAACCGACAATTCCAAGCTTCATAGTCCCTTCTCCTCAACGTTACTTAACTCACCTGTGACAGAATCAATCACAAGTCCATAAACCCGGATCTCTTCCGGAACCAATGGATGGTTTCGGATCAATTCCACTGATTTTTTGATGGATTGGTCTAAGTCTTTAAATCCACCCAGCCAGGATTCAAAATCAATTCCATAATATTTGATTAAATCGATATCCTTCTGCCTGATTCCCCGTTCCTTCATCAGCTCGATCAACTTGCTGCTGTCTGTATATCTGGCTCCGCAGTCCGTATGGCCTATTACCAGAATTTCCCTGACATCCAGCTCATAGATTCCAATTAGCAGGCTTCTCATAACGCTTCCAAAGGGATGGGAAATAACCCCTCCTGCGTTTTTAATGATCTTTGCATCTCCATTTTTAAAACCCAGTGCAGCCGGAAGAAGCTCTGTCAGCCTTGTATCCATACAGGACACGATAGCCGTTTTCTTTTCCGGATATTTATTGGTAATGAATTTTTCATAGTTTTTATTCTTAACAAATTCTTTGTTATATTCCAGTATCTCTTCAAGCATATTTTGTCCTTCTCCTTACATGAGTCATTCATCATTGGTACGAAAGATTCTCCAGATCACTCCTGTTCCGGGAATAAAGATATTGGGATCCCCTTCGATATTTAGACCCATATCAACGATATACATGGATTCATTGGGGCCAAACATCAGATGACTTGGCCGCTCAAATCCTCCTCCCTTGGAAAGGGACGCAGGAAATCCAGTCATATTGATGGCAAATGTACTGATGGTTCTTGCCCTCATATCAATTTTAGATATCCGGTGACCGGCACCGGCATAGGATAAACCGTCACCAACTGCCGTTTTTATGGTACTGCCATACTCTGCCACATAAACATCTCCGTATTCTCCGAATTTCTGATTATAATTAAAATCAAAACTCATCAAAGTGGAATTGGGCGGAAAGGTTACATAGGGTCTTGGAGGAATGTTTGGCTGATTTTTTAACAGCAGAGTAGGCTGATAACCGCCTGTAGGTGTGAATCTTGGAGAATTTACCGGTTCTCCGCCTGAATAATCAGGCCAGCCATACCAGAGATCAGGGGTTATGTAATAGAAATCATCGGTTGCATTCTCTATGGGTCTGCTTCCTACCGGATTAAACCCGTTATTCACAGCATACAACTGACCGCTGTTATTAAACTTCAGAAACGTGGGATTACGAAACCCCCAGGCTACCTGTTCCAAATTAGAACCGTCAAGGTTTGCCCGTAAGATACTCCCTGACGCTTTGGTATATCTTTTTCTTATTTCAAACTCAATATTAGGAATCCCATAGGGAGAAAAGGCACCAGTATATGCAGGATCATCGGTAACAGCTTCCGTAAGAATATTATCTGTTGTAAAATTCTGACCAGTCAGAATGACATAATCTCCAGTGTAATCACATAGCAATGGAGAAACCGGTACCCACTCGTTATCATTTCCTACGATGCCGCTGTTGGTAACGGTTCCCTGCCCAAAATAGATCTTATAGTCCGGCGAAAAAGCAACCGGACCATTGTAATGATCACCGTTGCTTGGCAGACCCATAATAATATTCTGTCTTTTCCCATCCCGGAATATTCTGGTGACGAATCCTCTGTGGGATACATAAAGAACCCCATTTAAATAATTAATTCCCGAAATAGGAGTAACAAAATCTTCCGCTATCAGTTCAAGTTCCCCATTCACCAATTTCAAAACCTGGGGATTGCCTGTAGACAGACCGGAATCAGCAATATAAAGACTTCCTTCCTCATCAAAAACAATGCCTGCCGGTGAATTGAGATTTTCTAAAAACACTTCTATCCCATACCCTTTTACAATATAAATATCAGCAGGGTTTAAATATCGCCTGGGAGCAGGATCAACGTCATTACAAGTGTGAATCCTGCTGCCGTTATTCTCACGGAACATTCACTTCACCTGGTATTTTTTACTATTATATTCATCATGCCGTAAAATATCAATCCTGTTTGGCTGCATCTGCATGGAGTAATGGCAGATATGCTTCGTACCCTTCCGTTTTCATCTGCTCTTTGGGGATAAATCTTAAAGCTGCACTGTTGATACAATAGCGCAGTCCACCCATCTCCTGAGGACCATCTGTAAAAACATGACCAAGATGGGCATCGCCTAATGCGCTTCGCACTTCTGTGCGGTGTCTGCCAAGGGTATTATCATCAAGCTCCTGCAGCAGATCCTGTGTCAACGGTCTGGAAAAGCTTGGCCAGCCGCAGCCGGATTCAAATTTATCACAGGATAAGAAAAGAGGCTCTCCGGTTGTCACATCCACATAGATTCCCTCTCTTAATTCATCAAAGTATTCATTCTGGAAAGGAGCTTCTGTTGCATTGTTCTGGGTCACCTGATACTGGATTGTAGTAAGTTCATTTTTAAGTTCATCCTGGGATTTTGGAGGAAATTTTTTGCTTTTATCCACTGCCAGTTTTGCCTTTTCAAATTTATCCCCGGATATATGGCAGTAGCCCTGAGGATTCTTATTTAAATATTTCTGGTGGTACTCTTCTGCTCTGTAATAGTTGGTAAGTGGCAGCCGCTCGATTGCAATCTTCTCTTTGTAATTCTTTTGAAGTTCTTCTACTGATTTTTCAATTACCGGCTTATCCCCTTGGTCGGTATAATAAATGCCGGTTCTGTACTGTGTACCGGTATCACCGCCCTGACGGTTTACACTGACTGGATTGATCACATCGTAATAAAGCTTAAGAATATAGGGAAGCCCTATGACAGTATCCTCGTATTCTACTTTCACGGTTTCCGCATGGCCGGTATTGTTATAACATACCTCCTGGTAGGTGGGATTTTCCGTTGTTCCGTTGGCATATCCCACTTCTGTGCTTATAATTCCAGGAATATTCTCCAAATATTTTTCTGTTCCCCAAAAACAGCCGCCTGCTAAATAAATCTCTTTTTTCATGGTATCACCTTTCTTCCTTCATAGAATCAAATAAATGATATTGCTTCATCAGTTCCAGACCCGACTGAAGAATCTGCGCTGTCATCCCCCAGATCACCCAGTTCTCATACCGGTAAAACAAAATATCCCGGGTTCCTTTCGTCCATGAATACTGATTGCCTCCTGGAATCCATTCATAGGGAAAATCTTCAGGAGTCTCCGTAATCAGCATGCTTTCGTATGTTTCCGGTGTTATGCTTTTTAAATAATCAAGAGGCACCTTTATGATTTCTTCCACTTCATCGGTGCTGAAGGTATCTTGATAATCTCTTAGTTCACCGATAAAGGAGTGAATAATCAGCCGGAAGGGAGAAATATAGATATCTCCAGGTCCAAGCACTTTAATCTGCCCGGATGTGACGTTTAACTCTTCCATGGTTTCCCTGACTGCACATTTTTTCAGTGTCTCCCCTGGCTCCAGCTTCCCTCCTGGAAAGCAAATCTCCCCAGGCTGATGCTTTAAGTTACTGGAGCGCTTTTCAAACAAAAGATACTTTGCTCCATCAATTGTCAGAACGGGTATTAGTACCGCATACTTCCTGTACTTTTCTTCCTCAACCATTCCGGGTTTTCTGCGGGAAAATGTCTGCCTGTCCAAAACGCCACCTCCTTTTTGCTATGAGCAATTATAGCATCTTTTTTTGCGTCTCACAATATGAGGAATGGATATGGACGAATAGTTCTTATCCAATTAGCATAGAATGCAGTAATTTAAAAATAATGGAGCAACCCTTATGACCTCAAAAGAATCCTATATACAATGCTCTCTCCAGTACCATCTTTTCTGGATCCGCATATTAAAAGAGCACGCCATATTTATTGAGGCTACTATGCCCCCGCCTGGAAAAGAATATGCAGATCAGGCAGATACATACAAACAGCAATACGACCAGCTGTTAGAAGTAGCCATTAAGCTGTCAAACGGAGTCATCCCCTTAAGTGTTCTTGAATCCGGCCAGTTTTATACCCAGTATACGGAAGAAGCAGAGAGACTTGCACAGCTTAACACCGGAATTACAATCAATTCCCAGCTGACCCGCATGGCTTATGACATTGTACCCTGCACCGCCGATTACACCGCAACCAACAAAAATGAACAGGATGTATTCATGCTGAACCAGAATCTTTTAAACCTGACCACTTCCTTCGTCCAGTTTCAGGCAGATCTCTTAAACAAACGTGTATCCTGCGGTCTTTTCACCATGATGTATACCGCCGACATCCTACATATTCTAATGGAAGCCAAACGTTACCTTGAAATTCTGAAACGGCTTCAAAGCCGGGATGATTCACTCCTGTCTGATTATAAATCTTTCTGGTCACACAATATGGCTGATCATGCAAAGGTAATGCGGGGACAGTTAGATCCTACGGAAACTTCATATTTTAAAGCTGCCAACCAGTTTGCCAATACCTTTGATCAGCTGAGCACAGCCGAAATGAATCCGGATACATTCCCTTCCGACCGGGAAATTCTTTCCGATGCCATTGCAATCAGCGATTTTAAGTCAGATACCACGAACGGACTGATTACCTGTAAGATTCAGGCAATTATGCTTGCACTTTATACCGATCACCTTCTGAGGGAGGCAAATCATTTTATCTATCTTATGTATGCAGGAAGCTGAGTAAAGCCATAAAAGATGCGCCTTGGTCTAAGGCGCATCTTTTATGGTTCTGTCAGGCTTTCTTTGCTGATGGAAAATATTTCTCCACAATTTTCTCTGCAGTCCTTACCGCAAGAGCCTGGGTGGTAAGGGTGGGATTTGGACCGCCCAGCCCATTGCATAAAACACTGTTATCTGCTATAAACAGCCTCTTTACCTGGAATGCCTCGCAATTTGTATCTGTAACAAATCCAATCCTCATGGTGCTCATAATATGAGCACATACATCTGGCGGCCAGTTAGCCCGGCTGACGGTCTTTGCTCCTGCTTTCTTTAACAGTTCCGCCGCAAGTCCCACAAGCTGATCTCTTCTCTCTCTGTCAGCATCACTGATCTCATAGCTGATCACCGGTATATAACCATTTTCATCCCTGCGCTCCGGATCCAGTGTCACCCCGTTTTTCTTACTTACATCGTCGTCGGAAAACACTACGATACTGAGAGTCTTGTTGTAATTTCGCATAAATTCTTTTAAAAGTTCTCCTGCAATAATGCCTTCTCTGTCCCAGGCCTCTTCTTCCCTGGTCTGATTCTGGAAATAGTACCCCTTCTGGCTTGTTCCGTATATCATGGTGGAATTAATACCGGGACTGGTTCCAAAGGGTTCAAAAGCTCCAAGTCCGGGATAATCCATCCTGGCAGCCGAATTCTGTCCAACATAAGGCTTTACTTCAGACATACCCAGAATATTCATCAGATCTTTTTCTTCGAAAATTCCGGATACACAGTCAATCATATGGGTAGTCAATCCTTTTCCCACCCATTCATTTTCAGGAAGACCGGAATTTAACCAGAGTCTGGGGGATTCGATGGAGCCGGCAGACAAAACAATCACTTTTGCCTTAAACTCCCTGATTTCTCCAGTCCATGTATTCCTCACCGTTACGCTGTTGGCAAACAATCCTTCTTCCTCATTTTGGCCGGTATGAATAGCAGTCACAAATGAATTTGGCATAATGTCTACATTTCCTGTCGCCAAAGCATAGGGGATATAGCTGACCAGGGTGGAACGCTTTGCCACACTTCCCACATTAGGGCCAATGCAACAGCCATTAATACAGTGGCCACGAAGAGTACAACCCACCGCCTGATTGTTTTCCAGATCAAAATCCGGATTATTTAACATGGGATTAATGCCAAGAATTCCGTTAGGCTGAAGGCGAAATCCGGGCTTGGTTAAATTTATTTCACTGGTATATGTAAATCCCATCTTTCTGGCACCGTAGAGAAAAAGATCTTCTTTTGATGTGGCAGTAGCTTCCCGGACTGGAAGAGTCTGCTCCACCTCTTCATAATAGGGAATCATCTCCTCATAACTGATTGGCCAGTCACGTTCAAATGCAGCGGGGTAAGCACGGGGACAGTTAGCAAAATACAAAAGTGTGGTTCCCCCTACTCCTGCACTCTGCCAGACGAAACCGCCCTTCTCAATGATTCTGCGCCACGGACTTATACTTCTGTCCGCTGGTCCCCATCTGAATTTTCCTGTAATGGCATCATTCATGTCATCCTCTAAATCAGTAAAGTTGGTTTTAAGCAGCTGAATATCCAGATCATCGTTGCTTGAACTTTCCTGGGCACCTGCACTGGTATTGGGCTCCGGCCACTTCCGGTTGCCATACCAGGGTCCCGCCTCAAGAATCAGCACCTTTAATCCCTTTTCCCCCAGCTCTTTTGCTGCAACCGCTCCTCCGCCTCCTGACCCTATCACAATTACATCCGCATCAAATCCGTTATCCATACGCACCTCCAGTCAATGTTGATTCCTCACTTTTTCTGTGCAAAGTTAAAAGCTCCTGCTATGCGGTATCCCTTAGAAGGTCCCGGATACCCCACCTGTTCCCAGCCGATTGGCTGATATTCCAGCATGCGTTTATCCGGAGACATAAATCTTGTGGATCCATAGCCAGACCACTCAGAATAATATCCCATCATGGTAAGCCGGTTTAATGCCGACATGACTGGAACGATGTCTTCCTGTTTCATGGTAAGTCCTGCAGGTACATAAATGATGCCACCCGGGCTGCTGATCCGGTCAACAATCTTCAGCCTGTCTTCCTGGGATAATTTTGAGAAATAAAGTCCTCCTGAATCTTTTGGCAGATCCGGGTCCTCTCCCTTTTCCATCAGATACTGTTTTGCTGCCATATTTAATAGTTCCGCTGCCGCGACTGCAAACGGTGTGGGATAGCTGTCAAGAGACATAATTAAATACTCTGCTGTATAGGATTCCACTGCTCCGTAAAACTGAATCCTTCCATATAGCTCTGCCAGATCTGGTGAATGGGGCACCATGGCATCTGCATAGGCTTTTATTGTATTGACCACATAATCGTAGACTGAATTCTCATCCCATAATCCATCTTTTAAACCATCTCTGTTTTCAGCCAATGTTCCACCTGATTCCTTCCAAAATGCATGTTCATAAAATACTATGAATCCCTTTGAAAAAGTATCACATTTCCCACCATCCTTTTTGATACAAAAAAACCGGCCTGTGCCGGTTTTTTATTAGCTATCTGTCATAAAAGGATCATTTTAGAAGGTAATTATTCTGCTTTTGCTGGCTTTTTCTGTGAGACAAAAATACTGGCTATAATGATTGCAACACCAGCAAGCTGAATGGGGCTGATGCTCTGCCCCAGCACCACATAGCCTAAAACAAATGCAGTTAAGGGATTCACCGGACTTAAGAGTGATACCCGGACAGGGGAAAGGATTTCAATTCCCCGGAACCATAAATAATAGGCAAGTCCGGTATTAACTACTCCAAGTATGGCAAGTCCTGCAATATTAACAGGAGTGAGTGCAGGTATGCTGCCCTCCATGATAAACACAGCCGGAATCAGAATCAGACTGCCAAAAAACAACTGCCAGGAAGTAAACACCATCTGGCTGATCCCTTCCGGTTTTCCCCAGTACTTGGTCAGTACCACGCCGAGAGCCATTACCACTGCACCGCATAAAGCAGCTAACACACCCCATATGTCAATTGCCATCTGCTGCTTAAATAGAAGTAATATGACTCCCGTCACCATCATGGCAATTGCAGCATAAGACCGCATGGTTGGTTTTTCTTTTAGAAGAACCCAGCTGAAAAATATTACAAATACCGGTTGTACGCTTCCTATGATGGATGCGATTCCTCCAGGCAGCCGGTAAGCCGCAATAAACAAAAACAGAAAGAATATTCCAATGTTCAAGCTTCCAAGTATCAATGATTTTAAAATCCAGATTCCCTTCGGCAGTTTCCTGTACCATAAAAGTAAAATCAGTCCTATGGGAAATGCTCTCATAAATGCAACAAACACCGGGCGCTGTATGGGGATCAATACGGAGGCAATGATATATGTGGATCCCCATAGCATGGGAGTCAGCATTGTAAGTAATATATCTTTCGTCTGCTTCATTTTTTTATCCTCTTTTCCTTATTATTTATCTCATGTTTAAGTATCTTAACTTTAAGATATATTAAGTGTATCGCTTGTCATCTTGATTGTCAAGTATTTTAATGTTAAGATATTTAGAATTAAGAAACTTTACATTAAAATTACCTTGTACTTTTTAATTCCAGGTGTTACACTAAAAATATGAAAAAAGATAATGTTGATAAAATAATCGATCAATGGGCTCATGAGCTTCCGGATCTTGATGCGTCACCGATGGCGGTTTGGGGAAGACTTAAAAGAACTGTCAAGCATTCAGAAAGGAGATTGGCGGATAATTTTTCCCTCTATCAGTTAAACAGCGGTGAATTTGACGTGTTGGCAACACTGCGTCGTTCCGGCGGAGAATATAAATTAAAACCCACGGATCTGTATCAGTCACTTATGATCACTTCGGGAGCCATTACAAACCGCATTGATACTCTGGAGAAAAAAGATTTGGTTAAAAGAGTTCATGACAGTGAAGACAGAAGAACGATCTATGTTCAGCTGACCAATGCAGGTTATGAATTAATCTCCCAGGCGGTCATATCCCATACCCAGACAGAAGAATCCCTGCTAAAAGGGCTGACAAAAGAAGAACTGGCCCAGCTGGACCAGTTATTGAAGAAACTTCTTTCATCCTTGGAAAACCAGTAAGACCGGCAATGTCAGATTATGACTTTAGCCGGTCATATTTCTGATGAATCCTCATACAGTCTTCAAGCAGTTCAAGGAGTGTATAAAGCTGGGACAGTTTTTTTCTCCCTTCGGTAAAGCCCTGAGTATCCTCTGCTTTCCTTAATGCTTTTCTGTTTTCCCCAGTCAGCCTGTTAATTGCCGTTCTTACCCCATCTGCGGCAGACCGGGATAACTCTTTAAAGACATTAAATATCTGGATCGCCGTTTTCTGTACTGCCTCCATATAGGCATTCATCTCTTTTTCGCTGGCTGCGAGATTCTTCTTTCTGATCACCAGCGCCTTGCCTTTTTCCGATAATTGTGTGGATTGCTTCAGATCCGCAGCTTCCCCCATTTTTTTTAACTCCTCTGCATCTCTTTGAAAGCATTTGATTTCTTCTTCCAGTTTCAATTTCTTTTCTTTTAGATTCCCGATCTCAGGTACCATGGTCAGCAGTGTCTGCTCTAAGTTAAATATGCTGCTTTGCAGAATCTCTGACTGAAGAACAAGCTGTGATTCCAACCGCAGGGCTTCTTTTTCCCCAAGAAGCTGAGTGATTGCATGGTGCATCCGTGGAATCTCCTCCACCGCTTTTGAATGGACAAACGTATCGGTGTCAGTCACCTCATCCTGATAGGAATAATCCCAAATCAATTCATTTAGAATTTCATTCCATAAGTTAAGATTTGCCTGTACTCGTTTCGCCTTTTCTGTGACAATCACAAATGTTTCCACTTCATCTTTCAGTTGGTCAATCTCAGTTCTTACTAAGACAGCCAGCTCAGCAATATCCTTTAATTTAAGATTGTTTTTAGAGGCAAGACCTTTCAGTTCTTGTGCATATGGAGGCACTTCTCCGGCAGGTATGTATTCATCCACAATTTTATCCAGGGTAAAATGAAGCGGTTTTTTTAAGCTGCTTTTCTCAAGCAGTCTGACCAGAAATCCCATTTTAACATCCCCTCAGGAATTACCCACGCAGTTGCATCTTACCTTACTTTATGCATCCTGAGTCTTATTATTGCAAAGAACACAGCCTAAGAATACCAGCAGGAACAAGTTAGCCAATCAGATATGGTTTCGTCAAATCCGCAAACTCTTTCTGGTATTCTTTCAGATAATCCATAAAATACAGTCCTTTTGTATTTAATTCCTGGGATAACTTCACCATAAAATCCGGAATGTCTTCCTTTCTTAATGCACCCATGCAGTTCCCCATATGAGTGTCATCTTTATTCACTGCTCCACCTACATGAAGTTCAAATGCCTCTGCCGGAGCATCGGAAATACGTTTTTTACAGCCAGCAAATCCAAATTCGCTTACCTGGTGCCTGGAACAGGAATTAAAACATCCTGATATGGAAACACAAGGCAGATAATCTGTGTTAATGTTATTTTCCATCAGTGCCCTGTTTATTTCTTTTAATAATGTCTGGCTCTCTAAAACGCCGATCTGGCAGGTTGGCACTCCCACACAGCTCACACTCATGCCAATTCTGGTAATCTGATTGTACTCATCCATTCTTCCAAGAAGCTTTTCTCCTTCTTCTCTGGACAGGTTACGGATGTACATGCTTTCCGTCATACTAAGGCGAATGTCCTGTTGTTTATCCATCAAAAATGTAATGATTTCTTCAAGGGCTTTTACAGGCAGCTGTCCGCACTGGGGATGAATGACAGCTGTATAGAATCCCTCTTGTTTTTGGGCGATCAGATTACTGGTGTTTGTATGGTTATCTGCGGATTGCAGTTTATCTGCTGCCTTACATGTTCCGGCTGCCTCCACATTTATAGTTAAGTCCATGGATTCCTTCACCTGGGCGAGATGGTTTTTGTAACACTCCATGAACGCTTCTTCCCCCATCCTTTTTGGGATGTATCTCAGTCTTGCTTTTCCCTTGTTCTCATAATCTCCTTCTGCCGCAAATATTCTTGTAACAGCTTCCACATGATACAGAACCTGATTTGGGGGAATCAATTCATCATATGGTAAAGCCACAGCAGGATTATTGCCTAATCCGCCTGCCAGATACATTTTAAAAAAAGGGGTTCCCTGATCCATGACAGCCATAAAGCCTAAATCATTAATGGTACAGTTGGCTGTATCCATTTCATTGTTGGAAAATGCTATTTTCAGTTTACGGGGCAAATGATATTCCATAATCCGCTCCATGACGTACCGGTTCACCTGCAGCGCATAGGGAGTGGGATCAAAAACTTCCGTTCTATCCACGCCAGACAGGGGAGACAAGGCGACATTACGGGGATAATTGCCGCCGCCTCCTCTTGTATACAAACCATGTTCAATGGCCGTTTCCATGATATCACAGACAGAATCAATATCCAGATCATGAAGCTGAATCGCCTGCCTGGTTGTAAGATGAATTCTCTCTAAACCATATTGCACGGCAAATTTATGAATTAATTTCAAATGGGAAAATGATAAGATCCCGCAGGGTATCCTCAAACGAATCATAAAAGCTTTGCCGCCCCTTTGGGCATAAACCCCCATGCCTCCGGATTTTCCCTTAAATTCAGCGGCCGTAATTTCCTTATTCACGAACTTATGACCGGCTTCTCTGAATTCAGCTATTTCCTCTTTTAATTTTTTATTGTATTCCTTCAATGTTTTTCTCCTATTAACCTATATGATTTAATAGTTTTATATTACCATAAAACAGGAATAGAATAAAATAATTTTTTTATTTTGTTTCACAAATCTGCTTTAATTTTTTGTTCATCGCTTCAAAACCCGCTTTTGTTCCATTATCCAAAGACTTTTTTAACATGGGCAATAAGATACCATTAAATTTCTCTCTTTGGATAAATGTCGTAGTGCCATCGGAATTTTCGATTAATTCTAATATATGCTCACCATCAAATAATCCTGGAAAACCAGTGTGCCCAAGCCAGCGAAATTCTCTGTCTTTCTGAAATTTCAGGACTGTTGGTTTAAAAACCATCCCTTTTGAACCGGGCGGAACCATCTTAACTTCTATTCTCTCTCCTACTGCCGGTTTCCCCTTTAAATATACCATAAATGGATTCCAGTCGGGAAAAGCACGAAAATCGGTTAAAACATTCCATACTACACTGGCAGATGCATGAATTCGTATCTCTGTTCTTATTTCTTTCATTAGCATTTCCTCCTGAAATCTGACTATTTTTTTACTCAAACACTTCATCCATCCAGTCAAACATCACTTGATGAAATAATGCGTGATTGCCTTCCTGACAATGCTCTTCTGCGCCTTCCTGGATTGTGAATACCCTTACGGTCTTGGGTGCTGTTATCTCTTCAAGCAAAGAATCCAGCTGATCCTGGGACACAAAATGATCGGTTTCACCCATAGTGAGCAATACAGGACATTTTATTTTTCCTGCAATTCCTTTCAATGAAGCTTTCTTCATCTCTTCAAACAATTCGTAACGGTGTTTCAGGCCAAATACCCATTTACCATTGTTTAACATCCATCTTAAGTTGGAATTATGCTCTTCTGCCATGGCAAGCATCTGCTCTCGTTTCTCTACGGGAAGCTTTAATACCTCTGCCAACTGTGGATTTTGATTCAATGTAGAATCAAAGGTATCATAAAATACATTAAATGCGATGCAGGCCTTAATTCTCTGATCAAAGGCTGCTGCTCTTGGCGCAAAATAACCGCCAAGGCTCATGCCCAGGAGCCCGATCTTTTCTTGATCCACTTCTTCTCTCGTTTCCAGATAATCAAGAGCCGCTTTTACCGGCACTTCCGCATCGTAACGCATAAAGAGGTTTTGCTTGCGAAGTGCCTCTCCCTGCCCAGGCATCTCAAAGACCAGGCAGTGATATCCCCTTTTGATTGCAGCTGCTGCACCACAAAAATAAAGTTCCTGCAGGGTAGAATCATATCCTCCGATCATTATCAGAACCGGGCGCTTCGTTAATTCTTCCTTCTTGTCATCTGACGCACCGTAAAAATACCCCTTCAGATACGTTCCTTCATAAGGAATTTTTACAATCTCAAAATGGCTGTTTAATAAATCCATCGCTTTTTCAAATGATTCTACACTTTTATCAAAATTATCCATTCGTCTTTCATCTGTTCCGTCTAAAAAGAATTCTCCAGTCCGGTAATAATTATGAGCCCGTAAAAAAGCTTCTCTGGCGCTTACTTTATGATGCTTATTGAAACAATCTGTTGCTGTCTCATAAGTTCTGTCTGCCGTCTTTTTCCACTCCTGAAACCAGCTTTCAAAGTTTCCCTCTTCAATTTTTGCTGCTGTTGCAAGACATTCTCCTATCTCTGCACCCTGATATCCGGCATAAGATGCTGCTCTTAATAATTCAAAAGAAAATGCCTGATCTTTAAAAAATAATTTCATGATTTGTACCTCCTTATTATTTTCACTGATCATACGGTGAATTAAGTTTTATAATGAATACCTGGAATCTATATTACTATAGTTCCCAGGTTGAAAGTGTGTATTCAACGACCTGAATCAGATAGTGTTCCCGGTCACTGTGATAAAAACTGTGATTACCAAAAAATACATCCTGTAAAATGTAGGAATAAATCGCGCTCCAAAACTGATTGACCATCATAAAGATATCAAAAGAACGAATTTCTTTTCTGTCAACAAAAACTTGAACCCGCTTCATGGTTTGTCCCAGAAGTAAACTCACATGCTGGCTGAAACGCTCTGTATATTCATCTGAGAATACACTTTTTTCTTTTAAAAGAATTTGAAGAACATATTTATCCTTTGCAATATAAGCAAAGAATATATTCCCAAGTGAAATCAGCAGTTCCTTAAGTGACAGCGTTTCTTCTAATCCTGCAATTTCTGCTTCCACTAATAAATACCGGTCATCTAAAAATTCCTTCAGGATAATGTCTAACATCTGCTTCTTTCCTTCCGGAAAATAATGATAGATTAATCCGTCTGCCATTCCAATGTTTCTTGTAATCTCTCTGGTTGTAGTCGCGTGGAACCCCTTTAACGCAAATAATTCTTTTGCTGACTCCAAAAGCTGTTCTCTTCTCTCAATTGCCTGAAGATCGCGGCTGGTAAGATTTGTTGCATCTTTTATCGATTTCATTTCATTCACCACCTGTTCAATGAATATTATATACCCATCATTAAAAAAATGCAATGATTATTTTGTTTTTTAAATTCATTGTCAATCAGTAGTCACCTGGTATATTCCTGTACATGCCCCAGATATTCCAACACTTCAGTTACACTGCAATGCAGTTGATCCGGTATTTCCGTTCTGCCCGGCATCACTGCCTGAAAACACTTCTCTAAACTTTCTTCTTTCCGAAAAATAGGTTCCTTTAATTCCAATATTTTAGAAAGCTCCAATTGAAACCTCATATAATCACAAGTATCCTTTGTTCCAATGTGAAATATTCCACCAAGATCTTGTTTAATGATATAGGCAATCCATTCTGCGATTTGAATATCAGTTGTATAATTTACATAAAATTGGGGGTAGGCGTCAATTGGTGTATTATTTTTCGTGTCCTCTACCAGCTTTAAAATCCTGGGAGAATTTTTTCCGTAAATCTGAGGTATTCGGACAATAACGCATCTTTCATTTAATTTGTCCTGAAGCAGTTGTTCGCATTTAATTTTAAAATTTCCATAATCCGATTGTGAATAGGTTTTGTCCGTTTCATAATGAGGTTTTTCCATTGCTCCATCAAACACATTGGAGCTAGATATAAAAATTATTTTCCCACCTTTCATTGGCAATAAATAATCAGCTACTATAGTATGTAACCCCAGCTGTAATTGAAAATCTCCTCTCAAACTGGAAATTATTATTTGCGGCTGAATCTGATCCAATATTTTTTTTATGGAATCAGTATCACCAAGCTGCATTTGAAACATTTTATTTTCATCCAGGCAGCTAGTTTTTTGTGTGTAATAGGTTCCGTATACCTCATATTTATTAATAAGTGCTTTCGCAATTGACTGACCAGCATAACTGCTTACACCCCAAATTAGAATTCTCATTTACTTACCCCTTTGTCTAACTGTTTCCTCATAATAAGCACTGCTTTGCCACTTTATGTCTGACAAAATTACTTCAGATACTAAATGGAACAGACCATCAGGAATCTGATTTCCACGGATTAAATCACAGCCTGCAAGAGAACCAGCCTCTAAATAGCCGTCCCATATCTCCATACTAATTTTACTCCCCTGCTATAAAGTCTATCCAGTACCGGTTAATCTCAATTCCATCTTCATCTAAGGTCTGATTTTCTAAAACCCCATTATGATGCAAAATTACCTTTTGCGAAGGGATATTATCACAATCACAAGTTACAAGGACCTTTGTAATCCCCATCTCCTTTAATTTCTTTAAAGCCAGACTAAGAATCAGACTGCCATATCCATTTCCCCGGTATTCCGGGCATATCCCATATCCAATATGACCGCCATCCACAATATTTGTGTGATTTAAAAAATGTCTTAAAGACACTGCCCCTAAAATCGTTCCATTGCTATTTTTGAGAAAGAATAATGTTTGAGGTACTTCATCTCCAATATTTCTACCGGCACTCTGGTCATCAATATATTCCATCCATTCCGTATAGTTTCCGGTAAAGTGTCTAAGAAGCCCTGGATTCATTCTACCGCCAAACAACCGCCATTTATCAGTCAAAAGTCTTACTGCCTCTTCATCAGAATTACAGGGTTTTTCCAAATAATATTCTTCCATCAAATTTTTCCTCCCAGCTTACGTGCCTCCAAAAGTGCAGCATGTCCTAAAATATCTCCCTTTCCGGATAAGCCCGGAACTGTAATTACTCCCCCATTTTCCAGAGAAAAATAGCTTAGTACAGAATGATACATAGTGATCAGAGAGTCAAAAACGGCTGGTATTTCATCTGCACAAACAGCTAACAACATAAGTTTTTTCACTCTGAACGTATTGCGTATAGGATTATGCAGCCGATCAATCATACACTTTAATTGGGAACTGACACCGTAAAAATAAACGGGAGTTGCAATTACAATAACATCCGCACCAGCAAGTCTCTCGTAGATTTCCTGCATATCATCTTTTTGTACGCAATTATGACTATCGTCTCTGTAGCAAAAATCGCAGCCTGTGCAGCCGTTAACCTTTTTTCCAATTACAGAAATAACTTCTACGCTGTTCTCCTGTTTATTTATACCATTAATAAACGCATTTGCAAGAATTTCTGTATTACCATTTCTTCTGGGACTGCCTATTAATACTGCAATCTGTGCCATCTTAGTACCTCCATTATAAGATCTGAACCGCTTACTGGAAACGTATTTATATTTAATTGCGAAACGTCTTTTTTTTGCCAGCACCACTTTTAAAGTAGATAAAGAGAACAATCAAAAATGAGAGAGTCTGAGCAACGGAAATGCGAATTACCTGTAATTGATCTGCACCTGATATAGTTGTGATATGTAAAAGATTAATGATGGTATTATTAAAAAAATGATCCGCCATGGACATCCAAAGCGACCCGGTGATTTTAGTCAGCAAACAAAATTTTGCGCCAGTGATTCCAGTGGTTAGAACAAGAATAATAGCAGTCAGCAGCATCCCCATTGGGCTTATATCTCCATCCAGAAAACTCCGAACAGGTGCTGCAATATGCCATAAGCCAAATAGGACAGAAGAAACAACCATTGCTTTTATAAACGAGTTCTTTGCTTCCAGAAGTCTGACGAACAGTCCACGGAAGATTCCCTCTTCCATAACCACATTTATAATGTTCCCAGCAATGCAAAACAGGAAAAACAGGATACCGGTCTGCATACCCTGATTACCATCAATCGCATAGCTGGTCACATATATTTTCAAAGAAGGACTGCCATTTCTCCATATCTGCATAAAAAATTCGGTACAATAGGCGATCAGGTACACGGTCGCTCCAAGCAGTAAACCATAGAGTATGTTTTTTACAACTGCATGTTTCGTAAATCCAATTTCTGACCATTTAAATGATACATAATGTAATGCTATCCCCAGCACAAGAATCCCCAGCAGTTTATGGATAAATGCTTCTCCAAACATTGACTGGTCCGTTCGGAAAAGCAGATATTCAAGAGCCCTGAACGAGAAGCATATTAAATAAATAATTAAAACAAATAAAACAGGATGAATATAATTATCTTTCTTCATATAAATCCTCCACCTAATCTGCTAAATAGATTCCATAATCCAATATTATATTTCCCCCAGCATCTTGTTCTGTAAAACGTGGACAATTATATCGTTCAAAGAAGCAGGCTCTGTTTTCATTATCACGTTTAA
Source organism: Hungatella sp. (assembly GCA_009712635.1). Taxonomy (GTDB): domain Bacteria; phylum Bacillota; class Clostridia; order Lachnospirales; family Lachnospiraceae; genus Lacrimispora. The sequence goes on from WASS01000020.1 coordinate 1,058,442, forward strand.
AGTTTCCCATGCCTTCTTCCTGGAATTTAGATATACAATCCCCATGCATATCGTAAATCCCATCATTTTCCTTACCGCTTATCCAGCAAACGGCAACATCACTTTCCGGAAGATCTATGAAAGCGAATCCATGTGGAGCTTCTGTGTTTTCCGGAAGGAACATACCAATCCAGTATTCAAAGGTATTTTCAATACTGGAAAAGTTGCAGCGCATGAAACCAATATAACCATTTTCAATGTCTTTAAGTTCTCCCAGATTTTCAAGGGATGTAAACCAGCCATTTTCAAACCACTCACCCCATTTGTGTCCGAATCCACCGATTCTGTCCGCATTGGTATATCGTTTCCCGATAAAGCGAAGGGATGGTAAGTGCTCTTTTGTAACCTTTGTAATTTTTGCTGACATATTTTGTTCCTCCTCCATATTCTCTTTTATTAATCGCTTCTAAGTTGATATCTGTTTAACCGCATGTTTATCTAATATAAAAATATCACCCAAAAATTCAACATCTCCATCTTTACATATTATTGCCGCATCATCGCATAATCCATAAATACAATAGTCATTAGATAGTTCCAGTAATTCATCAGTTACATGAATACAATCAAAATGAGGCTCTACTGAAATATCCACAAGACCTAGTCCTCTATATATTTTCTGCTCGTGATGATCACAGGTGGTGGTACAAATAGCAATCTTAGCCATGTTAATTGCACCTGCGCTCATACCTATAATTACCCCATTGTGATTAGTAAGGACCTTGTCCAACCCGTATTCTTTAAGATATTCGAACTGAGTCGGTGTGTCTCCACCGGAAATCCAAATAACATCCCCATCTTTAACCGCTCGCTGTGCTTCCTCTTTTGTCATCCTGTCATCAACAATACAGCAGTCAGAAAACCTTATACCGGCATTCTGAAACTTACTTAAAAACAGCTTGAAATATCTATCATTAATCTCCTGAAAATCATGAAATTCTGATGCGATAAATACAAAATTCTTCCGATTTATAATAATTTCATTCAACCGTTCTGCAAACTTTTTGGGAAAATCATTATGGAACATACTTGTCAAAATACTGACTGCCATAGATATACCTCTTACCTCTCATCTATTATGAAAGAGCTCTGTAATAATCTGGGGAAAAAGCTCACTACGTACCTTTTTCCGATATTCCATCTCTTCTGATGTGCGACCACTTACTAAAGATTTATTGACCACCGTATTGTCTGAAACACTAAAGAGCGCTGCCATTGGTATGCCAGTAAATGCAGCTGCCCGAAAAGCCGCTGCGGTCTCCATCTCAATAACATTACAGCCCATGCCAATAATTTCGTCTATATGCACAAACTGTGCAAATACTGTATCAGTGCTAAAATTATTTCCAACATGCCATTTTACGCGGTTTTCTTCACATATATGGCTGGTTGCTTCTATTAGGCGATCAAACATGATTTTATCTGGATATTGTTTTTCTCCAAATACATCCCCATCTGCAAGTTTCTCCGAAGCTAAGTACCGGCTTGCGCCGTCACCACACACTGAATAATTAGGAATCACAATATCTCCAATACCCATTTTATTATCCAAAGCTCCTACGGACCCTATAAAAATAATTTGTTTGCATAAAGTGACGCCTAATGCCAAAATAACATCCATTAATACAGGTGCACCTATTCCTGTTTTTATATAACTAATCTTCAAGTCTTCAACCATAAGATTCCATACTTTTATTGAAGAATAATTTGATTCACTTAAATATTCAAAATTTCCAAAATTGGGGAAAGTAGATGGTTCCCACCATGGTGCGATAATTACATTTTCATGTATTTGGTCTAGATTTACTCCTATGCTGTGAATACAGATATCACTCTTCGTTGACCCAAACCGTTCCATACTTCCTATTAAATCCTGATAATTCATAAGTAACCCCCTCTTTCTATAGATTGCCATCATAACCTTCCAGATAAGCAATATTTTTACCTTGACTTTTTGCATATTCTATTTCGGATTCTGTGCTTTTACCAATATATCCATCTTTATTAATAACAAAAATAGTATCTGCCATATCAATTTTTCTTTTATGCATATCATCAAGCAGTTCCTTTGTTTCCTTTGCCCAAACCTCATCTTTTTCACTGAATTCAAAGAATCCCACAGAAATCACGATACACCCTTTTAAGGTAAGTTCCTTCTGTATTTTTAGAAATTCATCTTTGTATTTTGTACTTCCACAAAGTGTCACAACTTTGTATTTTTCTACCATAATTCCCCCTGAATTTATTTTTTCTTTCCCCTTATGCCCTGTTCTGATTTTCTAAAAGCATAAATTTCCTATCCAGTATAAAGCCACATTTAACAATTCCATTTGTTGATACCTTATCTTTCTTTACTGTCTGAATAAAAAATGCAACAAATTCTTTTTATTACATACCAATAAAACTTTATCCAGTCCAAATCTGCTAAACATCCATATTTTTGTAATAAAACATTAATAAACAGTCTACTATTATTGTGAAATCATTTATTATATACTTAATAAAAAATGGAGGTTTCCTATGATCGCTTATTTCCCATTGCTATTAAATTTGCTTGAATTATTTAAATACGTCGTCTACTTTACGTTTTTTCTATGCTGCATAAAGTACTTAAAAAGTAAATAAATAAGGAGGTTTTTGTAAAGATGATTAACTACTTTCGTTGGTCTTCATTGACATGTGTATATACTACAGATGATAAAAATCGGATTCAGGAAACGCTTTACGAAAACAATATTCCCTTTAAATTAAGTGTAAAGGACTTATCCATTAAAAATACGTTCGATCTACCTTATGCTGGAATAGGTACTAACAAACTAAAATTATCCTATACATTTTATGTAAAGAAAAAGGATTTTGAATTTGCACTGCATCTGATAAAATAATTTTTTTATTTATGAACCTTCTGGCTCATTATAGGCATACCAGTCCGATTCCGGCAACCCCATTTCACGCAATATGCCATTCAGGTAGCCGATATTATACATAATATGTCTTATTTGCCCAATAATAACATCTGCATAAGTGTATTGCGGGTTGTTGCCAAAAACGGAAGTCCCCAGTTTTTCATCATTCAGATGATCAAATACTCCTGTGGACTTTATTTGAATTGCATCAAGATACTCTCGCATTTTTTCTTTTGATATAAATAATCCATCATAATCGTCTGCATATAAGTCAGTCGTATAGGCATCATCAAAAACCATTGTACGCCACTCACTGTCGTCAAACTTCTCACGCATCCAGAAATCAATATAATAAACATAATGGAAAACCTGCTGCCAAAAGGGCACTTCATTATATGATGAAGCCCATATTTTTTCCGGACAAATGTCCACAAGAATAACTGCCATATGAAATGTAGAATCAAACTGATTACGCAAAGCCTCTGTTACTAACTTACTCATTAATATTTCCCCCTGTATAATTTATAATTTAATAGATTCCTTTTCAGGCACGTGACAACATGGGAAACATCACTTTATTGTCCCTAAATATATTATCTTTTCCATTTAGCACAAATAAGTGATTGTCTTCCTCCTGGGATTCTTCAATTGTATAGCCATATTTTAATTCTGGTGTAAATCCCAGAAACACATAATCTGTATCATCATTAGCCAAAATACCTAAAATATCATCCAGACTGTTATTAGCATCGGCAAAAACATCATAACAAATAAGCCTGTTTTTCTCATGTTTAACCACTGCAACAGCATCATATTGCTGGATATAATAAATATCATTCGCTCTGAATTGTATACAATGAAATACGAACTGACTCAGATTATCCACTTTTAGTTCGGAAAATGGATTTCCTTTCCTATAACTTTTAATTAATAATTCCCAATCTTCCGGATTCTCTATATTAAGCTTTCTATATATCCCCTCTGATTTTAAGATGTTCTTACTATATTCAAATTCTTTGTATTCCTCAAAATTAAACTTAGGATAAAAATCAACAACGGAATCATTAGATAATAGATAAACTGCATTGCATTTATTCACCCAATCGGCTAAAACGTTTTCCATCAGATAGCGGTTTAATCCTTTGTTTCTATACTCAGGCAGAGTCATAACCGTGCTGATTTGTACATATCTCTTTTGTTGGCCTTTCCAGTTTATATCATTCACACATACCGCCACACTTGAGACTGCCGTATCCCCATGCATAATAATATATGGGATATAACGGTTATCCATATAACCGGATTGATACCACTTTTCATATTTTAGTTTGTATATATCTTTTGAAAGCTGAAAGTAACGGTTTCTTGTAAATTCATCTTCCATAACACGATCAATATAATTATATGCTTGTCCCTTTATGTTACATTGCATTCCCAATCCCCTCCCACATCACTGCTTTTTTCCTTAAAAGGATTCCCGCTATCCGTTACCTCTTGTATAATCACAATGGGATCAGATATTAATCCATATTTGTCATCCTCTGGATATGTAACAGCAATTCGAGGGTTATCTCCGGCAAATGCGATCATGCTATCCATTGAGTCCCATTTAGTGCACAAGAAAAAATGAGCATATTGATCCTGTTCGATTATCTCCAAATAGGCTCCCTGATTGCCTTTTATAGCAAGAGATTCTTTCACACCTGTCTCATATTCATATATTTCAAACTCATCTTTCATATCTAAAGGAACCATTCCGTGCCACGTTCTTGAAATCATGATTTATATCACTCCTAACCTATGTATAAAATTCTGTTCTGGTAATGGAATATACACTTGTTTTTATATTGATCTGATCGGTATACTCCTCACGCAAAGACATCCCCATCTTTTCAGCTACTTTTCTTGATGGAATATTAGTAGACTTCTGATACGAGAAGACCTCGTTAAAATCAGTGTTCTTAAAGACATAGCCCAAACATGCTTTTGATGCCTGGGAAGCATATCCTTTATTCCAAAAATTCTTATTAATATGATAGCCGATTTCAGGAAACAAATTGCCATCACGATAGATATTTTGCATGGTAATGCCGCAATCACCAATGAACTCATTGGTTTTCTTTAAGATAACCGCCCATAATCCAAAGCCGTATTTGCTATAATTATCAAGGTTCCAGTTTATCCACTTTCTTGTCTGGTTCTCATCAAATTCACTTGGATAATACTGCATCGTCTCTTTATCGGATAATATCTGATGCCAGGCATCAAAGTCCGCCATTGTCAGCTCTCTTAATGCAATCTGATCTGTTTCTATAATATATTTAGTCATTATCTCTCCCCTAATTTATTCCACGTCCCGCTCATTTAGTAAAATCATTTCAAACTCAATTTCATGTTTTAACGGGATATCATAATTACCTAAAAGCGGGATAGCAGGTTTTATTTTTCTCGAAATATCCAATGAATTATGATAAAATCCAGCCAAGTCAAATCCGCGCTTCTTGTAAAATCGGATTGCAAAGGAATTTACTTTTTCCCTGTTTTGCCTATTGATCATTATATATTCCATAAAAATCACCGCTTTGCAACCAATGTAAATTCTCCTGGTACACTTTTATTTTCCCATGCAGGGTGCTCATCAAATCGGGACAATGTGAATCCCGCCGTAATAACTGCATTAATTATTTCACTGATCGTGTATTTTCTATAACTGCATAAAGGCATCTGTTTCCGAATTTCATCAGGGAAAAATCGTGCATGAGCCATCTCACCTTCAAATACCTCACTTGAAAAATAATTGATTGCAGGCTGTTCTAGCCCTAACATATCCGCTATCTTTTGAAAGGGATGGAAATCACTGCATATAAGCTTTCCATTTGACTTAAGGAGCTGATACATTACTTTCATGAATTGGTCAAGATCATGAAAATAGTGAAGTATTCCGCCCTCCATAAATACCACATCAAAAGAATCTCCATATTTGTTCATGTCAATTTCCAAAACATCCCCAACAACAAAATCAATTTTTACCTTTGCGGCATCTGCTACCTCAAGTGCGTATTTTTTATTGTCTTCTGATATATCAAAAATTGTTACTTCTGATCCCAGAATTGCAAGAGGGATTGCTTTCTTTCCACATGACCCACATATATTGGCTACTTTTATATCTTTATCAGTCTCAAAATAATCTGCATACCGTTTCAGCATCCCCCTTGGGTCTTCCAAATCCTTCTTTGCCCTGTCTTTGGGTTCACCTGAATTATTAATCCAAAAATCATATGCATTATATTCCCATGCTTTTTTATTTTGTTGACAATAATCTTCCATATAATCCTTTCCTGTCTTCAAAAATTAAGATTGATTTTTCAATTTAATTGGAATAAATGTTTCCATCTGAGCCCAGCCTTGGGCTTGTATAATTTCAGCAGGCGTTATGATATGTCCCATTGGATAATGATTTTGGCGGATATCTAATTCTAAATAATCCGAGCTTTCAATATATTTTAGAGCCTCCTTACACAGCTTTCCGTTGGTTTCTTCATCTCCATCTTTGTAAGAATAAGTCAAATAATAACCACCATCAAAATGAATTACTTCATTTCCACCATCATCCATTTCTTCACTCAACGCCCATATCCAAACCATTCCCTGTTGTTCTTCATCATAGTAAAGAAAATCTCTTGGTAAAAACCGGTCTCTGTCCGACAGGTTCATAGCAGAAAAATATATATCAAATTTGCCTAAGACTCCTTCAGAAGAAAAATCAAAATCTTTGTCTACCCCAGATGATGCTGCTTGGAATGGGGGTAATGAGATTATCCTAAATTCCATAATACCTCCTCATAGTTACATAAATTTAAGTTTTCGTCCTGTATCCCGTTTAAATAATTTTGTAACGAATCCACCAGTTTCCCAATATGTATTCCATCTACAAAAGAGTGATGAACCTGAACGGAAAACGGAAGGATCTTTTTCCCATCCCTATCAAAATATTTCCCCCAATCAAATAAAGGGGTTGCATTATCTTTTTTACCGGAGTTTGTATGTGAAATATGGGTGTACGATACCCATGGCATTGGAGAAAACTGAAATACATCATTGCCAATCACTGTATCCTCTCTATATGCCTGATATAAATTGAATGTTTATACAAATATTTTCTGCAATAATAGCAGTGTTGCTTTCTCCATCTTTTGTCGCTCCTGTACGCATTTTTCCTGATGTTGACGCTCAGACCGAAACAGTATGCGCAGCAAATTGAGTGATTTTTTATCAGTCATTGGTAAAAGAAAATGTCCCATATAATTAAAGGAAATATGTTGTACTTCATATGGAAAATGATTTATCCTAAGCCGTTCTTTAAGTTTCTCTGCGTATAAATCACAAGGCCATATGGTATCCGCTTTGGTAGACATTAATAGAATTGGTCCGTGGATTCGTTCTACTGGAATAATTGACTCTTCCGTAACATTTTTATCCCGGTTTATAGACAGTAAAGAAAACTGTCTCTCGGCTAATAGCATTTTTATCTTGCTGATCTTTCTGATTTTATATGGTGTATATGGGAGTTCTCTTCCTTTATAACTCCAGCAGGAATTGCCGGAAGGACTTTTATTAGCCAGTCCTTCACTAATAAAGTAGGATGGCACTCTGGCAATTACACCCGCAACTTCTGATATGACAGCTGATGCATATAATGCGTATTCTGATCCCTTGGAAATTCCATCTACAACAATCTTACTATAACCAAGATTTTTAAGCCAGTCAACAGCCCGTTCCATATATTCGATCGGCACTTTGGAGAGGTATTTATTTGTTTGTTTTGTATGAAACAATCCAAGTGCCAGTGTAGAATACCCAAGCCCTTGATAATAAGATCCCATTTTTTCACCTGTACCAAGTCCTCCCTCAGAACCTGATATAAAAATAATCACATTTTCCTTATGTAATGCAGGAAAAAAAATGCCATCAAACCCTTCTTTTAATACAGATGTTCGTATCGGTTTAATATTTTCAATCATTTTTATCTCTTTTCTTTCTTGTTGTTTCTATTTTCACTGATACCTATTATATAATTGTCTGGTTTTTCAAGAACTCAGAGGAGATCATTCTTCCAATAAGTCCATACAATTCCGTCAGAGTAACCAATTTTCTTATAAAATTCGTTCCCTCCGCCAGTCATATGAGTTGCACCAAGCTTCTTCATTCGTTCATAATGTTTTGATAATGCGCTGGCTGCCAATCCTCTGTTTCTATATTCTGGTATGGTACATAAGGGTTCCATATAAGCTAAATTGTTTTCCTTAACCCACCACATACCCGAGTAACAAACATACTCTCCTTCATCGTTTGCAATGATTATATCAAATTGGGGAGTTGCATGAGGAGCCGGACACATGACACCTTTTCTCACACCATTATATCCCTTTTGTGGATTCCAGCTGGTTCCGCAATCTGCATCATCCCATTTTTCAAATGGACCTTTATCCTGCTCATGGTCAAATCCTTTCCAGCAACACATGGCCAGTTTTACAGGATCAACCTCACTCTCCTTTACGAAATGGAAACCTTCCGGCAGCGGATAGGAAAGTTCATTTTGAAAGTCGAAAATGAAGTCATGCTCTTCATAAACCTTACGATATCCTCTCTTTGCCACTGCATCAATCAGAGATCCTTGTCCTTTAAATAAAATGAATTGTCTCTGATTATCAAAATCCGGCATATATTCTTCAGCGTAATCTAATAGTTCTTCCACTAAATCTTCATATCCGGGACGAAGATTAAAAAATATATTAGTAACAGGTGATTCTGTGAAAACAAATGCTACAACTTTGTCCCCATCAAACCAGATACGATTCAAGTACTGATATGAAATGTCCATCCATGTTGATGTGATGGCATATTCATAAAAAGGAGCCGCCACACCATTGCTGAAATTGGGTCCATAGATTTCCACCATGAAATCCCAGATTAAATTAATGTCTGTTAATATCTGAAATTGCTTTGTCTTAATATTTCTATTGTATTCTTCCATTTTTGCTTTCTCCTCCCCCATTGCTTCCATCAAAACCTAAATTTAAAGAGTAAATTATTGTACAAAAAAACTACTAACCTAATATTATTGCTAGTAGTTTGTATTATCTGCTATCTCAAATACTGTTGAACTTATATATATTCATATTCCATATATCTACGATATGTACAAAATCCAACTGACTCGTAAAACTTTACTGCTGCCTCATTAAATTCGAACACGTCTAATTCTAATTTATCAAAATTTCTTTCTTTTGCTTGTTTTTTTATAAACTCAAATAACTCTGTAGCGATCTTCTGACGTCTGAACTTTTCATCTACGCCAAATTCTTTTACGTGATAATATCTTCTCGCATTCATATATGGAGATGATGGTTTATCGATATATTCGACACTGGCAAAACCACATATTATATCATTCCTAATTGCCACTAACACATCGCAATTATCTGATTCCCACAGACTATAAATTTCATCTTGTAATACTTTGCTAAAATCTTTCTTGCAGATATCCGGACGCCCATTCGCATGCAAGTCGCTAACTTGTTTTCTAATCTGATTAACCCTTTCCAATTCCTCTCTTTTTGCAAAACGTATCATAAAATACCTCCTATTCAGTGATATTATATTACTTCAAACTCTACCAACTTTCAATATTAAATTTCCATTGTACAGTAAATACTTGAATTTATCTACCAGCTTATACTGATAGTTAGAAATTCTCTTTACATATTCAATTTTGATGGCCTATCTCTTGCCTATAATCTTTACTATCGATTATAACTGTTTTTTTAATGTATATAGTCTGATGTCATCCGGAAAACCGTCGACTTCCCCACAGATAACATATCCTTGTTTCTGATAAAAGAGTGGAGCTTGAAAAGAATATGTTGTCAGATGGGCAATCTGGCATCCAGCGGCTATTGCTTGATGTTCAACCACTTCCAATAAACGTGATGCAATATTTTGACCTCTATAAGCTTCCTGCACCCAAAGAACCTCTATTTCTAAGGAGGAGAGATAAGTAGATCCTGATACACCTCCAACAATAACTCCCTTTTCATTTCGTGCTATATACGAAAACTCAATATTAGGTATTTTTAATTTACCGTTTGTTTTTTTTATGTTATGCTCAAGCAAACCATTTATACGAACTGAGTTAAAAAACTCTTGTTCATCGCAATCATTAGAAATAGTTATAGACATTTTTATCACCTCCATAATACCTATGTAATAATCTTCTTAATTCATTAAATTGATATTTACCCAACGGCAGACAAAGGTACATTTAAATAATATGTAGATCTATATCATATTCCATTCTTTTAGCTGTCGTAATGGCAATTTCTTTTCCAACAAGTCTATTAAGAAGATAAAAAGACATATCAATTCCGGCTGAAATACCACCAGATGTGATTATATCGTTTTCATCAACATATTTTACTCCTCTTTGAACCTTTATTTCCTTATACTCACTTTCCAGCCTATCTATATCCAGCCAGTGTGTTGTTGCTCTTTTTCCATCTAATAACCCAGTCTCAGCCAATAAAAATGAGCCTGTACACACAGATGCGATAATATCGCATTCCCCCGCTCTGATCTTAATCCAATTTTTAAGAACTTCATTATGAATTTCAATTTCTTCTGCTCCATACCCCCCGGGTACAATTAATATATCAAAATGAGGACTATTACTAAAATCAAAATCGGGTTGAACTTTTAGACCATTTCGAGCACTGATTAAATCTGTTGTTTGAGCGACAGTCTTTACTGTAAAGGGCTTCTGTTGACAATTTGGATATGAAGCAATTGAAAAAACTTCATATGGTCCAGCAAAATCCAGCAATTCAACCTCGTTAAAAAGAAGTATACCTACGTTCCAATACTTTTTCATATCTATTCCTCCAATCTCATGCGTACCATGAATGAGTTAGTAAATCCTAATTAGTTAATACTAATCCAATATCTTTGTTCCACAATCACGCCATTCAACAATATCATCTAACCTTTTTCTGGGTCTCGTATAAGGGTTTTCATCTGCATATCCTACTGTCATTGCTGCAAAAAGCTCACCTTCAGCATTCAACCAATCGCTTAATTCCTTATACGCAAAATAGGTATCACAAATCCATAAGCTACCCAATCCAAGTTCAGAAGCTGTGAGTGCCATGTTCTCAATTGCTGCACCGATTGACTGAGCATTACAGATTTCGTAAATGCGTTCTTCAGGTTTTAAAGATGAATAAATATTTAATCCAAGCGAATTGACAATAAAAATGACAACAGGTGCCTGTTCCATAATTTTTAAAGTATATTCTGCACCACCGAGATACTGCGCGCTTTCCGGAAGAAATGGAAGCTCCCTCTCTCTTATTAATCCTTTCTCCATAGCTGCAAGCATGTCCTTCTTAGCATCGCCAGTTACTACAATGAATTTCCATGGCTGTCGGTTTTTAGAAGATGGTGCAAGGATCCCTGACTGTAAAATTTCCTCTATCATGTATCTGGGTACATCTACGCTTTTATATTTCCGTATACTACGCCTGTTTATGATGGCTGATAACATTTATCGCAATCTCCTTTATTTCTTTTGTAAGCATGACATACAACAATATTTCCAGGAGCATTTTTCTTAAGACTAATACACTTCCCTGATGGAGAAAATGCAAATGCTATTGGAATTGGTCCACAATAATGGGAACACCTCGCTTATACTATCTTTCTCAGGTATAACTAACATTATTTTCATATGAATTCCTTTACAGGTTTTGTTCAATAATATTTCTATCAGCTCGCTTTTTTCCTTTAAAATCTTTCTGAATATAAATATGTTCTTTTAAATTAACAAGTACAGTTTTATCAAATTGAAATTCAATAATGTATGGCATCCAATCAATTATTCGGAGAAAATCATCACAACCAAAGTTTGGATTGTAATAATTAAGAATTGAGCTAAGTGCTGTACCATGAGTTCCAATTACAATAGTCTTACCCTCACTTTTACTGATTATCTCTTCTAATGCCGATATATTTCTATTCTGAACCATATTGATGGATTCCCCACCATCTTCGTAGAAATCCTTATCAAGCCAACGTTTCTGAAACATTCCATAATTGTTACCATCAGTACCTTTTTTTCTTTCACGAAGCCGTTCGTCCAATATAATTTCTTTTTTATGAAACGCCGCTGATTCCCTAATCGTATCAATACTTCTTTTATATGGGCTACAGTAAAAGACATCTACGTTCTTTTCTTTCAAAAACTCATATACAATTTTTGAATCTTCCTGACCTTCTATTGTCAAAGGTCTGGTACAGTCATCAGCAGTCCATGTATGGTCTGGTTGTGCATGTCGTATAAAATAAACAATCGTCATAATCTCCTCCGATACAAGGCTATAATCATTTAAATTAACATCTTTAATTAATCGCATTATTTATACATATATCAATAGAAGTCACAATACACTTTCCAATCAGATAATTGAGAGTTGTAGAAAAAATAGAAGTTCCCACTGTCTACAATATTGAATTTAGCTTTCTCATCTGAAGAAATTTGCATAACGAACTCTTATCCATTATCAAAATAAAAACCCGGCTGACAAAAGGAAGGGTAACCACCAACCTTGTGCCCCGCATATATTTCTTCACATATATCATCAAAATATTCGATTCCTTCCGTTGTCTCTAAATGAAGTATGATATCTTCAATATCTTCCGGGATTCCTCCACCATCCCAACAGGGAAAATCATTTTCCACCAAATTAGGCGTAAGAGGAAATGGTTTTATCATATCAGTTTGATAATCACAAGGGACTAATTGTTCTAATGAGCTATATGTACGAATGCAAAACCATGGACTCAAATCTTCTGATACCAGGTTATCCCACACATCTTTTGACATGAAGATTGTAACAAGTTCAGTATCAGTCAATTCTGTCGGTATAAAAGGCAGATACTTTAAGAAAATTGTTGCTATGGGAACCATATCATTTTCTCTTTTATCTTTAGGAGTTATTTCGCCTTCATGCTGCCATCGAACACTTCCAATCCAGCTTTCCAGTAATTCACTTGTTGGCCGTTTCCCTCCAGTCTTAAAGAGAATAGCTTTTTTTGAGAGTTTTTTCTTTACTTCATTCACTGTCATAATTTACACACCTCTTATAGATTCAATGTACCTGCTTTTATAATACGGCTGACACACCCGAAATCCAAGCTTAACTATCTAATTGAATAGTATATATTTCTTCCACAGGATACGTTATTTTTACTAATCCTATAGAAATAAACTCACCATACATTTTTTCAAATTCATGCAATATCAAATTACTTGCCTTATAAAAAACGCTTTCATCATCTTCCCCAGTAAGAGCTACGGTGCAATGTGGAACCCAATGATTGGGACAATACCATTCCCAACCTTTATTATCAAAGTCACTAAGATAATCGTGTAATTCTCGCTGAAATTGATACATATCACTATTCATTACAGGTGAAACAAAAATAGTCTTTGTATCATTAAACATCCCTACTGATCCAATATGTACCGGCATTTTTTTATGACTTTGAGCAAATGCTTTTAATTGCTTTATACATTTTTCTTCCTTCACATCATTAAAACAAGCTAATGTCAGATGTGGTCTTGTATTCCATTCCAAAAATTTTGAACTCAATTTTTCATCAGCTACTCGTTTTGCCAAATGAAATAGTTTCTGTTCCGTTTTTTTATCGTAATATAATTCAATCGCATATTGCAAATTACTCACCTCTAACCTTTTTCCTTTCTATTAATTCATAATTCCTATTTACCCGCCTACAGACAAAGGTATATTTAAAATAATCCATGATTATATTTTATTTGCCCGTATAACATCATGAGGATACCAATTGTAAAGGAACCACCAAATACGATACCGCTTTTCGCACCTCCAATAAACAGGCTTGCCACGTCAGTTAATAAGCAGCCAATACCAATCACTATCATCGCAATTCCCATAATTCGTGTATATGCCTTTTTATCAGTTTCCTTAACTTTAGTATAATGATAATCATGCATAATATTTATCTTCTCTTTTACCCATAAAAGAAATCCCAAATAAACAAATAACAAGCCAAGAAATAGTATGTCTTCCAAATCAAACCACCCTTTCTTCTTCAATTCTGATTTATACATTTAGCATACAGGATCTTCTACTAACTATCAATATTAAGTTTTCAAAGCCAGTGGTTCATTAAATTTCAGTTTTGTATTTAAATATAATTTGATATTCCCTGCTAAAATGTTATAATCAATAAAGCATCTACACCCCTTGCAGGAGACACCATATGAGAAAAAAAGTTAAAAAACAAAGACGAATTATCTATATAATACTGGTTATATCTACATTGCTTGCTGTTTTAGTAAATTACCTTCTTGATAAGCCACTTCCAGGTGACGTTACGAGTCTGATTGTTAGTGGCATTTGGCTTATTGCCTCAGTTATTTTAGATAGGTGTCCTTATTGTCACAAATATTTAGGTTTCAGGAATTCACATCGTTGCCCAAATTGTGAAAGAGAATTTCGTTAAATCCTAATTTTGTAAAAGAATCTTAATATCACTCATGCTATTATTTTCAATCAATCTATTATATACTTAAAAAAAGGAGATTTTAAAATCTATAGCTTATTTAATACATTTGTAGATATAATTGGTTTTTTTGTTGATCTCTGGATAATACTTGTCCCTTCAAATAAAAATAAATAGTACTATTCTATCAGCGTCATTTACTCTGCCTGCTCAAAACTCATCCACAACATCTCCACCTGTTCTGCGCTCTGGCCGGAATCTGTGATTTACTCCAGCTTGTATTCAAGCATTTATACAGCCTCCTTACAGATTCATTTTTTGGTATTTTATATAATAATCTACAAACTATCATTATTAAGTTTTCAAAGTTATATGATCATTAAAATTCAGTTTAATTAATTTTGAGTATATTATAGTTACCTTTTATGTTAAGCTTAAAATAAATAAACTCTATAAGGAGAGAAATATGATTAAAGTAATTGCAAGAAGTGTCATAAAGGAAAACCATTTAAATGAAGCTCTACATATCTATAAGCTATTGGTTTCTGAAACAGTAAAAGAATCTGGATGCATCACTTATGAATTATTTCAAGAACTAAATAATCCCAATAATCTAACTTTAATTGAAGAATGGGAGGATATGGACGCATTGCAATGTCATACTAAGACGCCACATTTTATCACCTTAGTTGGACAACTCTCATCATTAGAAAAGGAATTACCTGTTCTTATATATAAAAAATTGTTTTAGCCTAAAGTGCAGATGTTAATTAATACACCTGAGATAGATTCAATATTACCTGCAACTTTTATAATACGGCAGTGCAACCATTTTATAATACTGCCTTCCCTTAGGATTGATAGTATCCCAAGCATGAATGTAGGAATCTGGCAGATCAGGAATCCAATACTTATCTGGAAAAACTTGCTCTGCATTTCGTTTGGAAGTATTCCATAAGATTTCAGCCTCCACAAATCCTCCTCCTTCAAAAAAATTTCTTTTTGCAAGTACCTGGCCTTTTCCATCCACAATTTGTGCAGCCCCTACGAATTTCCTTGTTTGTAATTTATCAGCATCCGGAAAATTAAACCCGGTTACTATGCCACAATGGTTTGCATGCACAACCGGAGCCCCTGACAATTTCGCAAAAGTGACAGGGGCTTCACACGCAAGATTCTGATTGTATTGTCGTAGTGGCTCCCGTTCAATAGGTGCATCTATAGGCAGATCCCACCAGCAGGAGCCAGATAAAACGAGATCAACTTTACCGGCAATTCGCTTTAAAGTATCATATCGAAGCATTTCCCAACACAAAGCAACTCCGAAGTTACCAATAGGAGTAACCAACACATTAACATTATCGCCCTCTGTGTAATAGCAATTCTCAAACTGTGTGGGAATGTCTTTTTTATGTACATAAATTTCCCCACTGGGAAATGTAAGCTGAAATAAATTATATGCGTTGTGTCCATCAAAACTAATATAAGAACCACCAATTATTATTTTGTACTTAGCTGCCAACTGATTTAACCAATTTGCCACATTTTTATTTTGCCTGGCAACATCCAACATTTGATCGGAAAAACCCATAGCAGAAGAAAAAAACTCAGGCAATACAACGAATTCAGCACCTGCCGAAGCCACCTGACTGATATAGTCTTCACATTGCTCCAAGTTAGATGCTACATCAGCGAATTCCGCATTTAACTGGATACTTGCTATTTTCATAGTTTCATCCCCCTAAAAAATCCATCGTTCTATTTCACTCTTAATCATTTGTTTTAATTTTTCACATTCTTTATAAGAAGGTCTTGTGGTTTCATCAAATAAAACAGAATCAGGAAGTTGATACACAGAACTTATTATACTGCTTCGGCAACAATTATCTTCAAGGTGCTTTATCATAACGCTTTGCTCTAAATTATACAATTCAGGATATTCTCAAGATTATGTATCACGGATAATGTTCCATCAATTACAATAACAGGACAACCAAGTTTCATTGCACATTCTTCAACTTCTTTTAAATCGCGATTTTTTACCATTTCTCGAAATTCCATTTGCTGTGCGTGCATATCACCACCATTAAGAACTCTTGCTCCGAACCTTCTTTCTTCCCTGGTCTGAATTCTCTTTAATCTTTCTTCAAGTGGTGTTTGAACCCAAAAAGCAATATCAATGCAAGAAAGGATTTCATCACTCCAGTTCATTGTAACTCCAGAAATGATAAACCTGGGATGAGTCTTAATATTCTCCATTATTGCAGTTTGTACTTCACTCTTTGTTCTAGGGTTAGAAAAAGGTAATTCGTCTAACTGGTCTGTATCAATTACAGAGTTATTTTCTAATGCCCATTTTCTTGATTCTCTTTGCTGAGGAAAATAATAATCTTCCACATCCATCTCAAAATAACCTATTTGTTTTGCTAACGCATGTGTTAGAGTCGATTTCCCCCCTCCATTCAGCCCGAAAACAGCAATTCCTTGAACCATCCTTTTCCCCCCCCCCACACATTTAAAAGCTTTACGTTAGTTTCACATATTCTATCTCATCATCATTTCTTGAAATTTCTCTATAACCAAACTTAGTGTATAAATGCTGATTTCCTACGCTAAATACTGGCGTTGATAATTTCCACTCTTTAATGTCCGGGTGCATGTTCTCAATCAACTGCATCACTTTAAATCCGTAGCCATTTCCCTGATATATTGGATCAATTACGAAATCCTCAAATCTCATTTTGTTTCCTTCTATTGGAATTAAGAATAATCCACCAATAATGTTATTATCTAAGACAATTTTGTACGCTATAAAATCAGTTATGATTTTGTTCTCAGATTCTACTTTATCATAACCAGGAGGACCTCCATTTCTACCTAAGTATGTATTTATTTCTTTATTAAAAGCCTTAATCTTTATTTCTGTTATTGCTTCTGCATCTTTTAATAGCGCTCGTTTTACTTTTATCATAATTTACTCCTTATAAACGCCTATTTACTATAATCCAAGTAGACTATTTCCCAACTTTTATTAAGTTTTTTTTCCATTTTTATATGAACATAAGCAGTGTTTTTACTGCCTATGACTTTAATCGAGTAAAGCGCTTTTCCATAACCTCCGGAATAATTAAG
This sequence comes from Hungatella sp., assembly GCA_009712635.1. GTDB lineage: Bacteria > Bacillota > Clostridia > Lachnospirales > Lachnospiraceae > Lacrimispora. Next base: position 1,076,120 of record WASS01000020.1, read on the forward strand.
ACTTCCAGTAGGAATATGCCCATAACCTTCAATGTTTCCAACTATATTTGTAACTTCCGGGCTTTCTTCTATGTAGCTTACTGCCATTTTATAAGAGTCGTCATTTTTAATCATTGATGTTACTCCAATTAAAAGTGAAGTTACAAAAATTGCTACTGTCAAAATTGCCGGGATAACAATAATCGCTAATGGTGGTTTCTTAGAAACCCTGTAAACATTTGTACCGGCTATCTGGTCGCCTAGTTTCATTTTCTTCACACCGCATACAAGAACGAGAAATTCAATCGGCCATACAAACGTAAGGATATTCCTCAAAAAAAGCTTTGGAACAGATGGTATATCCGATGTATCCACATTACTTCTTACTGCCAATCCCAATGCACGCTTTCCCAGGCTTTTCCCACTAATAATATCTTTTATGCAGTAAACTAAAAATGCCATTAACATTAATATTGGAAACATAGTCCATACTTTTTCAGGATCGCTTTGAATATGGCTAAACATAAATAATATTGATGGATACACTAAAACCGCAATTATAATTACATGGTCGATTATAAATGCACCAATTCTCATTCCAATACCTGCTATTTCAAGCTCAACTTGACCCGCTTCATGATTGTTTGTCACTATTTGGCTGATATTATCCATAAACATTTATCTCCAATCCGTAATCTAATAATAAAAAATCTGGAACTAGTTTAGTTTTTAATTATTTTAAAACACTTATTCCTATTCTACGATAAATTGTAGGATAATTCAATCAACTGATAAAAATACACCACAAAGCAATCTTGACACCCTATTATTTCCTATGATATAGTTCGTGATGGTTAGTTTTTGCTAACCATCGTACAACCATCTACCCCCAACTCCAAAACTACCAAGAAAGGTTAAACGGCACATTTACATGATTTTCTTAATTGCGTTACTGGAAGCCATCCTGTTTGTATTCTTTTTCAAAAATGCCATCCGCAAACACCCGGCAGTATTCTATGTACTATCTGTAGCAATCATCGGATTTATTGTATGTTACACAAAACTAAACCTATACCAAGTCTTACCGGAATGGACCTACCTCTATATTATTTCTGTCTTTTACAGAGGTGCCTTCTCCACTGCACTATTCGTCATCGTTATGTATATTGGCGCTTTAAATCCAAAAGGAAAAACAGTACGGGCGCTGATGCCCATCAGAGGTTATTTGTCCATAATCGCCTGCCTGATTACATTAGCACATTCCTTTGCTTACGGGGTCTATTACATAGCAGCTATTTTTAAAACCCCAGAAGAACTGGAACTTCCGTATATCCTGGCATTAATTCTGACGGTACCGCTCTTTTTAATTATGATTGTTTTAATGGTCACATCTTTTAAGGCAGTAAGAAAAAGGATGAACCCCAGGACCTGGAAAAAAGTACAGCGGCTTTCCTACCCCTGGTTTGCCATCCTTTACGTTTACTTGATGGTGCTATTAATTCCCGGCATGCTGGAATCCCTGAACCCGGCTTCTGGCGTGGAAATGCTCTATCAGGTAAACTATGTTTTATCCGTATTGGTATACACGATTGTATTTGGAGTTTATCTGATTCTAAGGATCAGGAAATATAAAAAAGACCAGCTAAGACGAAGACAGAATCTGCAAAAGTCTTCAGTCGCTGTCTGACCATACACTTAATACTCCTTCCATTCCTTTACTACCTCATCCTCCAGCCGGCTTGCAGTATCCCGGTTTAAGGGCATCACTCTGCCATGGTACTGATAGTAAAGGAGGTTTGACCAGAGAACTTCAAACCCACCCTTGTCATATTCAGCTGCTGTCGGTAGATAACTGGAGCATCCATTTGTATAACCATTGAAAAATAACATGGGATTATTGCTTTTCTTCCAGACTTTAACTGCAATATCAGACATGACTTCACTTGGAACACCGCAGAGACAGCCGTCATTGACTGTGAAAAACTGTATTTCAATTTCGGCCCTCTGCCTTTTTTCTCCCTTGTTCCGTAATCTCTCCACTTCCATTAACCACCCGTTCCCATCAATCCTCGCCATTTCCCATGCTTCGGCTGCGATTTCCCTTGCCCTTTTCAAGTCCGGAACATCAGCATAAAAAGACGACTTTACAGAAAACATGGATATTCTGGAGACAGGCTTTGGTTTTATCAGGTCTACAACCGGATGAAGGGATTCACAGACGGCCTCTGCCATATCATGCAATGCCTTCTGGCTCTGTGCGTCAGATCTTTCTTTCATCTGAACACTGATGTTCATTAAATGTTCCTCTGCCGGATGGGTTTCCAGATAGTCTGCATTTTCCTTGCGGTATCTGGGCTTTACATCTCCGGAAGCCCCTTGCACCATTATTACATTACAGCCATATCTTCGCTCCAGAGCTTCTCTTGCCTCCCCGAAATAATCCGGCGATATCAGGTAATTATCTGCCATTAGAACATTGCAGTGAGCAGTTATCCTGACTATCAGAACTTTTATTTTTTCCTCATTTTCTCCGCATACCTTTAATATTCCAATTCGTGGATCAATTGGCTGGCCACTTCCCCTTCGGTTAATTCCAACCGTATTTTCAGCAATTCCCCACCCTGCGTATACGGGAACCATGGATTCCTCCGCATTCTTTACTCCTGAAAGAATTGACTGGCACACATAATCATAATACTCTTTTTCCGCTGCAGCATTGGGAGCGGCGTGTGTATGGGAAAAGCATATCATGACCTGGTCCATTTTGACGTTTAACAGCTCTGCAACCATCTTTCTTAAATAACTGGTCAGCGCGACGGTAAAACCCAGGCTGTCAATTGTTATAAAGCAGAATCGTTCCTCGTTTTTTTTCATAACAAGAATCTGGGTCTTTAAATCCTTGATGACTCCCCTTGAGCAGTTGTCAATCCGTGCGTCATATCCTGCCATCTGCACCGGTTTTTCCGGTGTTATGATTCGTTCCTCATATCCCATATATGTATGATCCATCTTTATTTCCTCCCCTTACGGCTTTTAAAGTTATTGTATCCTTGTCTTCTTAAGAATTCAATGTACCGTTTGTTTCTGTATTATTTTATATAAAATAACGGAGCTGCATCCGCAGCCCCGCCCATTTATTGATCATATATAATTTTTCTGATTGCGGAAAGAGAAAGGCAGTATTTCATTGCCAGGACTTCCATGGAACTGCCCGTTTGGTACTTGTTCCTGATTTCACTATTTCTCTGTTTTAACTCGTTTCTGTACCCGGTCTTCTCTCCCCATTGTTTTCTCTGCTCACAAAGAGCAGGGATATAGAGATATTCTCCCTGAATATACTTCTGTAATTCCCTGATCAGTTCTTCAGGAAGAATTGTTTTTGCATTGATATATTTCATGCTGGCTTCCTCCTATTTTTTAAGTCAGAAGGCAAAACCGGCATTATTTCAGTGACGGAACTCACTCCATGCAATTGTCACTGAAACTGCCGTTTTTGCATGGAGCCAACCATCGTTTTTTCTTTTCTTATTGATACACATAAATTCTCCTTAAAAATAGGATCTATTACTTTTTATTCATAAAATAGTAATTAATATACTAAATTTTTTAACATTTATTTCCTATAGATGAAACATATGATATAATTAGTGTCAGTTAAATGATTATGTTAAAAGAAAGGAGGAATTATGAAAATCAATTGCTGCCCTGTGATTTTCATAATTACTTTACTATGGGGAAAGTTCCGGCTTATATGGTTGTTCATGATTTAATTAAATTGAAGATTAAAGATGGAACCTATCCTGTTTCAGAATTCCTTCCTACAGAACCAGAGCTTGAAAAGATATACAAAGTGAGCCGCACTACTATCAGAACTGCCATGGAAATCCTGAAGGATGAAGGTCTTGTTGAAATCAGGCAGGGGAGGGGTACAATCGTACTGGACTCCAGAGCTATTCAATCTTTAAACAAAGTCACCTCAGTCACTGAATGTCTTCGCAACAGGGGATTTGATGTCCGAACTAAAAGCATGTATATTGATGTTATTCACGCCACAGAAAGGCTGGGAAAAGAGCTTAATCAGCCTATAGGTACCCCAATAGCCAGAATACAGCGAATTCAACTGATTAATGAAAAACCAATAGCCATCATTAAAGATTACTTACCCTATGCTCTGGTTCCCAATATAGAGCAGTTTACAAACAAATTCAACGGTCTCTATGAATTTTTAGAGCAGCAATATCATTTGGAGATCGAATCTGCTGACGACAAAATCTTTGCAAAATCTGCTGACTTTGCAGAATCAGAGATGCTGGCGGTTCTGCCGGGAACTGCGCTTTTGTGCATCCAGCGGATCTGCTATAAGGGAGAGCAACCAATCTTTTCTGATGATGTATGCATTCTGGGCGATCAATATGAACTTTCTATTTCATCCAAAGGCCGATATAAATAAATTTCGCTGGGTCCTTCCTGCAGTCATCGATTTTTTATCTGCAGAAAGGGTCCTTGCAATTATGATTCTTTCCTGCCCACTTCTTTTAACTGTTCTTTTGTTTCTTCTGACAGAGAATCAAGCAGATAATTTCGCTGACTTGGTCTGGATTCCTGAAAATCTTCTGCCACTCTCTTATTTGCCGCTTCCATCTCAATCTTTAATTCTCTGGCAGATAACAGGGCACATCCGGCTCCCCTTACGATCATCTGCTGCAGACCATCGGAGGTAGCTACCGTAATCCGGTATTTTCCATTGTTATCATGAGCAAATCTTTCTATATAATGATCGGCTGTCTGCGCTTCTTTCGTATATACTAAATGGATATTGTGATAGGCAATCATTTCTTCCCTGTGTTCTTTTACCCGATATGCATCAAATACGGCTATGATTCGGCATTTGCGGATCGCCTGATAATTACACAGCTGATCCAGAAGCTTCATTCTTGCACCATCCATATTATCTTTTGCCAGTTCGGCAAGTTCCGGCCATGCAAATACAATGTTATAACCATCTACAAGGAGGTATTCTTCCCGATGCTCTGCCTGCCGTGGTTCATGATAGACAGGCTCCCGGCGCACCTCATACACAGACCGTTTTCTCTTCCATTCTGTCCGCTTCCCTCTGTTTGCATAAAAGGTGCTTTCAATAATCCGGTCGATTTCTTCCAGACTCATAAGTGGTGCTTCCCGGCTGGCTGTATGGCTGTCTCTTGTCTCCTCATTCGCAGCTGACTGGGTCAGTTTTAAAAATGGTTCCAGATGCATGTGGTTTTTTACCTGATCCCAGGGAACTACGAATCCAGCACCATGAGAGCAGAATACGGACCCGGAGGGATTGTCCGGATCGGTTTCTGAATTATAACCGGATAACTTTATTACATCTTCCGCATTATGGCATGGCTCATAGCCTTTTAACGTACAAAACAGCCTTCCCATCCCTCTGGAATATGCAGATACCTCTTTCTGGTAATTTCTCATGGTAAATACCGGAGCACTGCCGGTAAGAATTGCGGTTACACCATCTGTATGGGTAATCTCACAGGTTCCAGACATCTTTTCGATGTCTGTCATAGCTCTTCCAACCAGATTTTCCGGCAGTTCCAGGGTAAAACCATAATAGGGCTCCAGCAGCACCGACTGTGCTTCTTTTAAGCCCTGCCGCACCGCCCGGTATGTGGCTTCCCTGAAATCTCCGCCTTCTGTATGTTTTTGATGAGCTTTCCCCGACACAAGGGTAATTCTCATATCTGTAATTGCAGATCCGGTGAGTACGCCTTTATGATTTTTTTCCTCCAGATGAGTCAGTACAAGTTTCTGGTAGTTTTTGGCCAGCAGATCCTCACTGCAGGCTAAACAAAATTCCATACCACTGCCTTGTTCCCCAGGCTCAAGCAAAAGATGAACCTCCGCATAATGTCTCAGGGGTTCAAAATGTCCCACACCTTCCACAGGGTTTTCAATGGTCTCTTTGTACACAATTCTTCCGGTATCAAAGGACACCTCCACTCCAAACCGTTCTAAGATCAGAGTTTTTAATATCTCAATCTGTATTTCTCCCATGATCTGAGCCTGAATCTCCTGTAGGTGTTCATCCCATACAATATGAAGCTCCGGCTCCTCTTCTTCCAACTGGCGGAGCTTTGGAAGCATCTGTCTCGGGTCATAGCCTTCCGGTAATACAATCTGATAAGACAGAACGGGTTCTAACACCGGTGATTCATAGGCTGCTTCAAAACCAAGCCCCTCGCCTGGTCTGGTCTGGGTAAGCCCGGTTACTGCACAGATACAGCCGGGAGTAACTTCATTCACTGCCTCGTATTTTTCTCCGGAATAGATGCGGATCTGGTTGATTTTTTCCTCCCAGACTCCATTGGTCAGGGTATTTTTTACACTGAGGGATCCGCCGGTAAGCTTTAAGTGCGTCAGCCGGTTTCCCTGGTCATCTCTTGTTATTTTAAATATTTTTGCTCCCAATTCTTGGGGGTACTCAGGAATCAGGGCATAATCGCTGATTCCTTTCAGCAGTGCTTCTATTCCCTGTAATTTTAGAGCAGAACCGAAAAAGCAGGGAAATACAGTCCGGCTTTTAATTCCCTGCCGGATCTTGTCCCCGCTTACCAGGCCGGTCTCTAAATATTCATCCATCATGCTTTCGCTGCACATGGCAAGCTGATCATAAAAGCCATCGGTATCATTCAGAGAAAAATCGATACAGCTGTCATGAAGCTGCTTTTTGACCTCACTCATTAATCTGTGCTGATCGGCAGCCGGCTGATCCATCTTATTTATAAAAAGGTAAACAGGAATCTGGTACATGGATAAAAGACGCCATAAAGTTCTGGTGTGTCCCTGTACTCCGTCTGCGCCGCTGATTACCAGTATGGCATAGTCCAGCACGCGAAGGGTCCGCTCCATCTCCGCACTGAAGTCTACATGCCCCGGAGTATCTAAAAGGGTAATTTTAAGATCTCCCATCTCAAAAACTGCCTGTTTGGAAAATATGGTGATCCCTCTGGCTTTTTCCAGCTCATAGGTGTCTAAAAATGTATTTTTATTGTCAACTCTTCCTGGCTTTCCGATCTTTCCGCTTGCATAAAGAATTCCTTCTGACAGCGTGGTCTTACCTGCATCGACATGAGCCAGTATTCCTATGGTTAATTGTTTCATAATATTTTACGAATCCTTTGTGCCATTATTTCTTGTCTGATTTGTCTTTATTATCATACCAGTTTCCCGTAATTTTGTATACGGGAAGATCATAATTCAACCGGACTCTGACACAAAGTTTTTATTGTCAGCAAAGCTTAATTAAGTCCTGTTCCAGACCATCTCATACTCCACTTCCCCGCTTTCGATGTCCTCCTGTTTTTCAGTTACAAGAAAACCTTCTCTTAAATAAAAATTTACTGCACGTTGATTTTTTTCATACACCTTTAACGATAATTCATTGTGATTTTCTTTTACATGATGAAGCAGCTGCCTTCCGATTCCCCTGGACTGATTGTCTTTAGAAATAAAAATGCCAGCAATGTAATTGTTCATCAGACCAATAAATCCCTCTATGCTTCCATTGTCTTCATACACATAAACAGATGCTTTTGGAAGTATCTCCATTACTTCGTCAAAGTGATCCTGCCAATAGCTTTTTTTAATAAAATCATGAGCCTGTACATTTGTCTCAAGCCATAACTCCATTATCCGGTTTAAATCTTCCGCCTGAAAGTCTCTTACCATTTTCCTAACTCCTTTGTTCTTCGATTTATTAAAAAAACAGATAACTCTGATGTGTGACTCACAAAGAGCTATCTGTTTTCCCTTACTAATTCAAAGTTATACCTTAAATTTCATCCATTGTCAAGAGAACCTCCAACTGAGGATCTCCCTGGAGCAACCCGACTGCATAAATTGTATTAAGACTGTTTTCCGTTAATGGGACATTGGGGATTTCCAACACTATGTCTGATGACCCTGCCGGTCTGACCTGTAAAGTAAGTTCCATGGGGTCAGCGGCGATGTAGGGGGTGATCTGTTTAAATGCGACATTGGGGAAGATCACAGTTCCGTCCTGGAGTGTGATATCTACGGCTGGCGCATCTGGAGAAAGATGTATAAAACGAACCATGGCTTTTCCTGGAATGACATCACTGCCCCCATCTGTGATAGAAAGCAGGCTGATATTATCAGGAGTTCCCACTGCTGCTACAGTGAGCATGACATCCGGCTCTACAGGAAGCATGTTGGCAACAATGGGATTATCCTGAGTTCCCGCCACATAAAGAGTAACTTTATAGGTTCCTTCCTGTACGGGTAAGTAATCTGTAAAATCTCCATAAGCAAGATTATCAATAATCATCTCATCATCCACGTATATGTCAACATTCGGTGCATTGGGAACTGTGTGCATGACACGCACATAGCCTACTTGTACTTCATCTGACGGTCTGGTTGTGTACTGATCCATATGATACCTCTCGATTTATATATACGGTATAATATATGCTCACAAGAGAGGAAGTGACCGGATTTTCCTTTTTATTCCATACGGTAAAAATATGTTTCTGTTCCCTTCTGCTGCTTTGCCGTATACATGGCGGCATCCGCTTTTACAAGCAGCTGGTCTATGGTTTCTGCATCAATTGGATAAAAGCTGATTCCTCCGCTTATGGACAGAGAGATGGTTATGTTCTGGATCTTCACCGGTTTTTTGGTAAGTTTCACGATTCTGGAGGCAACAACTTTATAATTGTCAACATCTTTCATGTCGGGCAGAAGAATAACAAATTCATCTCCTCCATACCTGCATACCATATCACTTTCTCGTGCTGACTTCTCAAGCAGCTGGGATATATGAATCAGTACCTTATCCCCAAACTCATGACCATAGGTATCATTAATGGATTTGAATTTATTGACATCGCAAAAAATCAGCCCCAAAAGAGTCTTATTCCTTTTGGCCTGGAGAAGTAAGCTGGATGAGACTTCATAGAATAAACTTCGGTTTGCAGCGCCCGTTAATTTATCATGATATGCCAGCTTTTGTATGATCTTTTCCTTTTCCTTCAGTTCCCTGTTGGTATCCCATAATTTATTTACATAAGATTTTAACTGCTTAATCTGATTAAACTGACTGGTAACATTCATGAATTCCAACTGTATAAAATGTTTATCTTCATTTTCAATTCTGCTCATTTTCAGATTAAAGTGATCGGAATTATTTAACATCTGCTTATGGATTGCACCGGAAAAGAAACGGATCGTTCCCTGCTCTATCACATCATAAAAAGCATCCAGATAATATCTCATACTAAAATTAGGCAGGATATCAACAATCGGCTGATTGAGAATATCATACCGTTTTAGATTTGTAATATCTTCCATGTAATAATTCCAGTAAATAATCTGCAGTTCCTCATTTAACAGAACAATCCCCTCATTAAGGTTGTCCAGTACCTGATATAATAATTTATTCATATAATGATTCCTCTAGCTTGTGAATCCTCGTTAATAAATCATTGATTGAATGAAGGGATAAGTCAACGATAATTGCCCCTTCTATTTCTGTATCCCCAATAACAAAGGTTATATATAAAATCAACACATATACATTATCAGTATTCCGATAGTCATACTTAAATTCCATGGCATTAAAAAGCCTGACCTCCGGCAGCGTATATTTAAAGCTGATATTTAAAAGATTTCCCGTCTCTCCTATAATGCAGTTTAATATAATATTGCCAATTTCTTTAATAATATCAAAATCAACATCATTAAAATCCATATCGTCACTGTCGTTTTGCTCTTCCTGCAGACAGAGACTGATAAATGTTTTCATCTTTTCCGCTGAAAATATAAGACTTGCTTTTCCTGTATAATTTTCTTTAAATGAAAGAGTAGATACCATAAGTGTGCCGTTCTTCTTCATGGAAATATACTCGTCAATTGCATAGGATTCGGAAGAAGCTTTCAAAATTTTAACATTAGGTACGTTTAGATGTATTTTTTGTCCAACTATATCCGATAAAATACCAGCTGCACGACCGACACTGATGTTAAACAGCTCCTTTAAAATATCCTGTGTCATATCACTGTTTCCCATTGTCCTTCTCCTTCATTATATTACAGATGATCTGGGCCTTTTCATCGGTAAACGGTTTATTAATAAATGACATAATATGAAGATTTTCAATCTCTTCCCTGACATGATTCTGAACATCAGCGGTAACTACAATGATATTCGCAGTGGAATCAGATTCTTTTATCAGTTTGATCAGGCTCTGTCCATCCAGTCCAGGCATCAGAAGATCCACAAAAACATAATCCGGTTTCAGCTCCTGATACTTCTTAAGTCCCTCCCAGCCGTCAGCAGAAAAATAGATCTCTGACTGTTCTACATGCTTTCTTATAATATTGGCAGTGATTTTCTGTGAAAAAACAGAATCATCTACTATTAGTATTTTAATCATATAATCCCTTCTTTCCAGACAAACTGGTTTTGGCAGCGTGTCCCATTCATACATGTACTTAAATATAAAATATATCATTCCCAGGTTGTTGTAGTTTGTACTCAATACTATTCTTTTCGTTCCCAATGCAGTAAAATTCATTATGATTGGAGCAATCTGGGTATACAAACCTTTATTTTAAAAATTCTATTTTCTGCCTCCGGTTCCAGGTAAAGCAGTCCTCCCAGACTTTCGGTTGTACGTCTTATAATCTGCAGACCAAATCCGTGAGAAATTTTATTATCTTTTCTTGTCTTTAATTCTCCTGCAGATTCAATCAGTTTTCCATCAAAAGAATTTACAATTTCTATGATTGCCCATTCCCTGGTTCCCTGGCTGGTTATTTCAATAAATCGTTTTTCCTCCTTTAATTGACTGCAGGCCTCTATGGCATTGTCTACGATATTAGAAAAAATACAGACAACATCCATGTCAGAAGCTGAAATATCGGAGGGGAGACAGGCACAGGCCGTAAATTGAATCTCCAGATCTTCGCAGGAATTGGCTGCATCTTGTAAAATAGCATCCAAAAGTACATGGTCTGAATATGTTTTATGAACCAGAACTTCTTTTTTCATGGTTACATGTATATCATCAAGCATTTTTGCTGCTTTGTCGTACTCTTTTTGGTTCAGCAGAAAATTAACGGATCCCATTAATTTTTCATAGTCGTGGCGAAATATTTTAAAGCTTTCCGTAAACCTGCTGTAGGACTGGTAATGACGAAGCTGACGGGAAAGCTGCTCTTTCATCTTATTGGTGTTTAGCTCATGCTCAAGCAGCTCCGATACCCTGGCAGTATGGTGAAATGCAAATTCCAGATACAGCTTGCCAATGATACACGCACCCAGATACAAATACGTAAACCATAGCTGAACCGTTTCATAAGAACGTCCATCGTTAACCAACATAAGAAATAACAGCTGAAAAATAATATAAACAACCACAAACTGAAGCTGTCCCATGTTATAAAGTGCTGGTCTGGCTTTAGAATCCGGTACAGTCATCTTTCTTGTAATCTGAAAGATTAGTAAGGAAAGAATTATGGAGAAAACAAATATCCACATGTAATATACAGGATTAGACAGTACTTGAATAATACTTTGTTTTAAAAAAATAGAATACAAGGAACAAACAATTCCTCTGCTGCTATACAAAGAAAATATATATAAACTTCCCGCATACGTCATCTGCAGCCAGTTCACGTAAAACAGGACGCAGATAATTATATTAACCGATAACATCATCAAAAAGACTGCAATCCGATGATCCAGATAGCGATAAGCAAAAATTGTTACGGTCAGGTTGAATACAGCTGCTGCAAAATAATAACCAAATCCTTCGTGTCTGGCATGAAACATCCGCCTGAAATAATGTAAAATATAAATATCATATAGCATCATCAATGAAATATAAATAAAATATTGCATGTACTTTTATCCTCTACTTTGGTACATGGAGGCTGATTCGGCTGATATAATCAGAAAAAGCCTTCCTTACCTGCTTTATGTACGTAACCCCCAGGGGGATTACCGTTCCTGTCTTTAAGTAAACAGCATTTTGCTGAAACATTACAATATAAGACAGATTTACAATATAGGACCGGTGTACGCGTACAAAGCCCTTTCCAGACAACTGATTTTCTATATTCTCCATAGAAGAGTAAAAGCTGAATTCCTCTGAACCGTTATATTGAACCGTTACAATTCGTTTTGTTATTTCAAAAAAAGAAATACTGCTTACAGACAGTACTTTTTGCACTCCCTGTGATTCACACAAAAATATATCGCTGCCTTTCTTTTGAATTCTGGAAATTGCCTTAAGAAATACGCTCTCAAATCGCTCCGGAGTTGTTTCTCCCTTTAGTAAATACTGCACAGGAGTGACATCAAATGCTTCAAATACATATTCGTCACTGGTAGTCAGAAAAATAATTTCTGACTGGCAGCCGGAATCCCTTAATCTTCTCGCAGTCTCAATCCCATTTAACTGGTGCATGAGTATATCCATATAAATGATATCCGCCTGCCCCGGACTGTCAGAAAGATGAAATAAGAGCTGTTCTCCAGAACTAAACGATGAGATTGTGACTTGGATTTGATTTTTTTCTGCAATTGTTTTAATAAGGCTTGCGTACTCATCAAGGGTTTCTTGAATATCGTCACACAGGAATATGGTATACATAAATGATTCCCCTTCTTATATATCTAAATATCTTATGTCCTGATCCCGTTGTATTTCTCCTTCCATTTTAATAAATGAACGCAACAATTACAAGAAATTCTTTTAAAAATAAAAAAGGTGTAATCAAAATTGATTTTAAACCGGCAAAAACCCCTGACACAACGTCAGGGGCTGCAAAAAATAAACATGTAATTTTCAAAAAATTATCTCAGAAAAAAAAAGCAGAACAATCATGCCAAGTATTATGCGATACCAGCCAAAAACCTTAAAATCGTGTTTCTTTATATAACTCATCAAAAATTTTATAACCAGGATTGAAACGGCAAATGCAACAGCCATTCCTGTTACCAGAATAAATAGTTCTTCCCCGGAAAAGGTCAATCCAAATTTAAGTATCTTGATAGCACTTAAGCCAAACATCACAGGAACTGCCATAAAAAACGTAAATTCAGCTGCCGCTGTCCGGGATACTCCGATGAGCAAAGCACCGATTATGGTTGCACCGGATCGTGAGGTGCCAGGAATAATGGAAAGCACCTGGAATAACCCGATAATAAATGCTGTCTGGTAATTAATATCTGCTATTTTAGTTATAGCTGGTGTACGACTCTTATTCCAGTTTTCAATCAGGATAAAAGCAACTCCATAAAAAATCAAAGCTGCTGCAATTACCTGTGGTGTCTGAAACCGGGCGTCAATATAATCATCAAAAAGAATGGTTACAATTGCTCCCGGCACACAAGCAATGACTACCTTAATCCAGATAAGAAATGTTTCTTTTATAAGAAAAGGGCTGTTTTTGTCACTCCACTGATATGGAAACATTTTGTTCCAAAACAGGATTACTACAGCAAGGATTGCCCCCAGCTGAATCACAACAAAAAACATTTCCTTAAACCCCTCACTCCCGCTGATCTGCAAAAACTGATCCACAAGGAGCATATGTCCGGTACTGCTGATCGGCAGCCATTCCGTAATACCTTCTACAATTCCCAAAAATACAACCTTTAAAAACTCTGTTACTATGGAACCCATTGGTTTCATTCCTCCTGCTTTACCTTTTTTATTTCTATCCCCAATCTTCCTCTTTTATGCAGAAAAAAGCAAGACACCTGACGTAACTTAAAAGGAAAAGCCCGTGACACGAATGGTGTCACAGGCCTGAAACCTCGTATAAGCTACTTTTATCTGACTGGGCCTTTTATTAACAGCACCACCTTGCCCATGAGAAGCAGAAACAGAAATGCCGCTACATACAGCTGGCGGAATGCGATAAAAAAGAGTACTGCCATGGAATGGACCAACAGGGAAAACTGGTTCATTCTCTTTCTTAATGTCTCATGATCCTTTCTCTGTACAATCAGTTCTATCACGCCAATCAGTGTCAGGCACAGAATAAAACCGGCAGACAGCAATATCCCCCATATGGGATTATCTGTTAATTTAAAGAATGGCACTGAGAAAAAATGTCCCCCTATTTCCTGCGTAAAAAGCGGAAGTACCAGGAAAGACACTGCCATGAAATCAAAAATTCCATACGCCAGATTAAAAATCTGCCCCAGATTTCTGCGATTTTCATCTTCAGCAAGGGTAATGAGCTCCTCTCCCATTAACAGATCATCAATGGTTACACCAAACAGCTTTGATATGCATTTAAGGGAGTCAATATTGGGATAGCCCTTGCCGCTTTCCCATTTTGATACCGCAGTCCTTGAAACATACAGCTGGGCTGCAAGCTGTTCCTGGGTCAGATTGTTCTGTTTTCTCAGCAACTGCAGTTTTTCACCAAACTCCAAACCCTTACCCCCTGCTCATTTTATTTATTTCTCCTGGCCAATTTAAATTTGGAAACCAGACTGGTCATAATTAAGGATTGCCCGGACAGCTCCTGTGCATACGCCGCACTCTCTTCTGCAGTGGCAGCATTGGACTGAACCACTCCGGAAACCTGCTCTATGCCGATTTTTAATTGGTAAACGGCCTCCGACTGCTCTAAGGAACGATTGGAGATCTGGTTGACCAATTGGGAAACCTCTCTTGTACTTGTAACAATCTGTTCCAGGGAATGGGAGGTTTCTATTGCAATTTCATTTCCGTTTTTCACAGCCTCAATGGATTTTTGAATCAAAGCAGCCGTATCCCTGGCTGCATCTGCACTTTTTCCCGCCAGATTCCGTACTTCGTCTGCCACTACAGCAAATCCTTTTCCGGCCTCACCAACTCTTGCAGCTTCCACTGCTGCATTCAGTGCCAGAATATTGGTCTGAAAAGCAATGTCTTCCACTACTTTTATAATCTTCCCGATTTCCGCTGATGTTTCATTGATCTCATTCATTGCGCTTACCAGTTTATCCATCTCCTGCTGCCCGCTGCTTACCTGATCTACCGCCTGCAGCGATTTGGTTCCGGCCAGTTCCGCATTATCGGCATTGGAACTGATGTGGTGTGAAATATCGGAGATGGTTGCGGCTATTTCTTCCACAGAACTTGCCTGCCTTGTGGCGCCCTGAGATAACTGCTGGGCGGATTCCGCTACCTGTTCTGAACTGCTGTTTACCTGTCTGGCCGAGATTATAATTTCACCAAAAGCTTTGTTTAACTGATCTGTGATCTGGTTTAATGATGTCTGTATTTCTATAAATTCGCCTTTATATTCAATATCCGATGACACGCTTAAGTTCCCTGCAGATACCTGCTGCAAAATACAGGCAATTTCCTGAATGTAGGATTTAAGGGATCTTACCATATCGGCGATACTTCTAGTCAATATGCCAATCTCATCCTTGCTGTTATGGATATAAACTTCACTTTCTAAATCCCCCTCAGCCAGAAGCTCCATACGTCTGGTAATTTTCTTAATTGGGTTCGACAGACCGTTTGCCAGCATAAAGCTTGCAGCTATACCAACAATGATTAAAACACCAGAGGAAACCAGGAGCAAAACAATTGTGTATATAATGGAGGAGGTCATTTCCTTAACAGGCGCCACCACTCCGTAGGACCAGCCATCGGAATTGCTCACAGGACCAAATGCACAGATTCTGGCACCTGTCTCATATTCATATGTATCTACTCCCTTTTCCCCTTTTATCATCTTGCCATATACCTTGGAGGCATTTACAAGGGAAGGATCTGTTTTCGCTTTTTCAATAAAATTCTGTCTTTCTTCCACCAGATTGGGTCTCTTGTTGGCTACGAAGGTACCGGTACTGTCAAGCATAAATACATTGCCTGTCTTACCAATTACAATTTTTTCAATAATCCGGCTGAAGTAAAGGCTGTCCAGAACACCGATCACCACACCTGATTGAGAAGGCAGAGGAGAACAGACGTAAAATACCATCTGACTGTCCAATGCTTCCGTTGAGGAGATTGTAGTATTTCCCTTTAAGCTGTCTGAGAAGAACGTTTTGGATGAAAAATCCTGCCCATCCAGGGCTTGATCCGTACTGGACAGCTTTCCGTCCGGACCTGCAACTGCCAGTGCTTTAAATTTCGTATTTTTCATTGCCATATCCAGAGCATTCAGTTTGTTACCCATATCACCTGACTGCACCGTTCCCAGCTGACTGGCAAGACTTTCTGCCTGTTCCTTTAACAGACTAATCTCCGCAGCCAATGCGGTGTTGGCAATCTCTCCCATCGCATTCATATCACTTTTGGTGTTTTCTGTAATACTGTAATAACTGGCGCCGATGCCTGTAATCACGTTGACCGCTGAGGTCGCAAATAACAAAAGAAATATAACAAAAAACAGTTTGCTTTTTATTGTCTTCATAGAAACATATCCCCCCTGTCATAGTAGTTAAATCTATTATACATTGGGATTGTTTATTTTACAAATATCTATTTCAAAAAACGACTAAATTTTACAATTTATTCCATTATGAAACTCATTATATCTCTTCTCATGGAATTAGGAGCAGCTGTTTCCGGTACCCCTATTCGTAAAAGCATCTGTACGGTCTGACCCTGGCCGGCATAATCGTTTCTGAAATTATCGTAGGGCTGTTTCATCTCCGGATATTCCTCCAGCACCTGGCTTAATGGCTGCATGGCAAGACCCATGGTATGCCCCGTAAGAATCACCCTGCTATATAACATACCGCTGAGAACCTGGTCTGTCCGTGTGTTTGTGCTGGTTGTTATTACGGCATAGGCAGCAGTATGATCGACTGCTGTTTTTGTATAATGAATGAAGTTTTCTGATGCACCTTTTCCTTCATTAATAGAGGGGAACATGGTGATTAATCCCTGCAGCAGATACCGTTTAAAGCCGGAAGCTCCCTGTCCTTCCACCGAATAACCCCATCGGTATTTGTTTTTTTCCTTTTCATTTGCACGGAAGATTGCATTGGATTCATCCATTGCCCTGGTAACTCCGGCTTCGATTGCTGCACTTTCCATAACGTAATTGCCAATTTTATTAAGATCAGCCTGATCGGTATAAAGCTTTATGGACAGACTGTCCTGATTTGGTAATTTTAATAATTGGGAGATCTGGGAAGCATCAGGAGCTTCCATCTTATAATTTCCCCGGTTTGTATCTGCCAGATAGATCCCATTGTAAAGAGGACTTTCTTCCTGTTTGACAGGTATCAGAGTAATCTTAGCTACCGGCTTTTTATCCATACTGCTTAAGATATCGTCTTCCTCATATTCACCTTCTGGAAAGATGGCAATGTCTGTTTGATATCCTTCCTTTTCTCCTGCCACTCTTACATACTCTAAGAATGTCCCCTGAGTAATCATCATCTGCCGGTAAAGAGGATCTACCTCTTTGGTAGTCCTTAAGCTGTCTGCATATAAATAAAATACCATGGAATCTTCTTTATCCAGTTTCACTTTCCACGGCTGCATATTATGGTTGTTTGCTGCCAGCAGTCCGGCAGCAGTCAGGCGGACCCGGGGATCTGTATACTTTGATGCATAATTTTTGTTCCATGGTTCTAAATATGACTGCTTCATAAATCCTCCGCCCAGAATAAATAATACAAACAATAGAAAAATAATGAAACTGCCTGCACAGACAATTATCTTTAAAAATACTTTCATACACCAGTCTCCTATGCCAAAACAAGCTGTATCATCAACTGAAAGGACTCCTCTAAGAAATCCTCCACGGATGTATGATGATAATTCTCCAGATATTCCTTTTTCCTTCCACCTGCATTAAAAACTCCAATTGTAAATGCCCATAAAATCAACGCAGTTTTCTCACAGTTCATATCCCGCTTAAAGCTTCCATCGTTTTTCCCTTTTTTCAGCGCCTCTATCAAAAAGGAAAGAACTTCCTCACCCAGGCGGTAACACTCTTCTTTGGAGTCATCTGTGACGCCGCATTGATACCCATCATCCTTGGTTTCATACTCCATGATTGCCTTGAAGTAATCTGCATGCTTCTCCCGAAAAGAGAATAAGGTGTAAAAAATGCAGTGAAGCTCATTTAGCGCACTGGCTGGTTTTTCTATTCCAAACCCTTCCTCCATCATTTTTAACAGCTGTCTGTAACCTCTGATCATAATTTCAAAATAGATCTGTTCCTTACTGTTAAAATATACATAAACGGTCCGTTTGCTGAATTCAGCTTTTTTTGCAACTGCATCCATGGAAGAATTCTCATAACCGTTTGCAAAGAAAACTTTTTCCGCTGCGTCTATGATATCCTTTCTTTTAATTTCCTTTTCCTGTTGTTTCCGTTCTTCCGCTCCCAATTGTAATACCTCCTGTATCCCATCATTTTAATAAGTAAACTGGTAGTTTACTTATTTTATAACAGTTTACAGATTATGTCAATCCCCACATATGATTTAATGGACCGCTGCCTTTCCCGATGTTTAACTGGTCATTTAAAGCTCCTGTAATATACGCTTTAGCATTTTTAACACTCTCTTCCAGCGTGCAGCCATTGGCAAGACTGCAGGCAATGGCGGAAGACAGCGTACATCCAGTCCCATGGGTGTTGGGATTATCAATGCGTTTTCCAGTCATCCATACCATGTTTTCTTTGGTATAGAGAAGATCATCAGAAGTCTCTGTCAGGTGACCTCCTTTTATTAAAACTGCGCATCCTAGCTTTTGGAAGATTGCCTCTGCCGCTTTTTCCATGTGGTCTTTGCTGGTGATTTTTATATTGCAAAGGGCCTCTGCTTCCGGGATATTGGGCGTGGCAAGAAGTGCTGCAGGCAGCAGTCTGCCAATCAGCGCATCCATTGCAGTTTCAGAAAGCAGCTTAGAACCGCTGGTTGATATCATAACCGGATCGATAACCAGATTTTTCACCTTATATTCCTTCAGTTTCGTGGCAATCGTCTCGATAATTCCGCTGTTTGATACCATGCCGATCTTCACCGCATCGGGAAAAATGTCGGTAAAAATACAATCCATCTGCTGTCCTACAAATTCAGGTGTCACATCCATTATGGATGTAACACCTGTGGTATTCTGGGCAGTAAGCGCTGTAATTACACTCATTCCATATACCTTGTGTGCAGTCATTGTCTTCAAATCTGCCTGAATACCAGCGCCGCCGCTGCAGTCAGAGCCTGCAATCGTCAATACTTTTTTCATGAAACCGCCTCCTTCACCAATGATAAAAGAGTCTTTACTGCTTTTTCCTTATCTTTGGCAGCAAAAACTGCAGAAATAACTGCTACTCCGTCAATCCCGCTTCCTTTTAGTTTTAAAATATTATCCTCATTGATTCCGCCTATGGCTATTACGGGAATGGATACGCAGCTGCAGATTTCTTTTAAAGTCTCAAAGGTAACAGGATTCGCATCAGTTTTGGTGGAGGTCTCAAAGACTGCACCCACCCCGATATAATCTGCACCGTTTTTCTCAGCCAGAAGTGCCTGCTCTTTTGTCTGGGCCGATACTCCAAGTATCTTGTCTTCTCCGATCAGCTCTCTGCATTTTTTTGCCTCCAGATCTTTTTGCCCTACGTGAACACCATCTGCCCCTACAGCAAGAGCTGCCTGAATATTATCATTTATTACAAAGGGTATTTTATATTTTTCAGTGATTCTTCTGATCTCTTTTCCCTCTGCGACAAAGCTGTCGTAATCAAGATTTTTTTCCCGAAGCTGAATAAACGTAGCGCCTGATTTAATAATCTCCTCCACCTGTTCATGAAGTTTATTCCCGTTAAGCCAGGTCCTGTCGGTCACCACATATAAAAGCATATTTTCTTTAGATACATTCATATTTTCCACCTTCTTCCAGCATTTGTTCATTCAGTCTGCTCATTTCATCAATCAGCAGCATACGGTATGTACCGGTGCCTCCGTGAAGCTCGCAAAGCTTTTTATATGCCAATTCCCCACATAGTCCCATCCCGCATACAGCAGCTGCAGAGGCCTTTAAAATACTGCCGGGATTGGCTCCCACAAAGCTTCCGGTAACAGCAGCCAGCATGCAGCCGGTTCCAGTGATTCTGCTCATCATGGGATGACCGTTTCTGATTGCATACGAATGATTCTCATCAGCAACCACATCAATGGCTCCTGTAATCGCAATGACGGAACCGGTTCTTTTTGAGAACTCTTTTGCAAAGTCTGCCACATTTTTTAAATTGTCCTCCGTTACTTTATCCCCTTCACAGGCATCCACACCTGCAGTCTTTCCTTCTCCTGCTGCCAGGAATTTAATTTCCGATATATTGCCTTTTATTGCAGAAAACCGGATCTCTTCCAGAAGCTGATACGCTGTTTTTTTCCGAAATGCCGATGCACCGGCTCCCACAGGATCAAAAACAACTGGCAAACCGCACTGATTTGCCTTCTTACCTGCTTCCAGCATGGATATGGCGGTACGTTCATTCAGAGTTCCCATATTGAGTACAAGAGCGGAAGAAATAGCGGTGATATCAGTAACTTCATTGATGTCATCTGCCATAATCGGAGATCCTCCGCTTGCCAGAATGATGTTGGCGCAGTCGTTTACAGTCACATAATTTGTGATTGCATGGACCAGTGGAACATTGTTTCTTACGTTGGTAATAATTTGTTCAAACATTTTCCTTACTCCTTTTCCTGTTTTGAGGGAAAAAAATGAGATATGCCCATAAAGACATATCTCATGATAGTTAGTAAGAGTGGCTGTCCCTACGTTGGCATTACCCAAATCAGGTTATAAGGGTCGAAGTTCTTTACTTCCTCTCAGCCGGGTCACCAGCTCCCCAAAACATTATTGAATTTTCTCGATTTTAACATAAGGGACAGATGCTGTCAATTCAATCCCTTCATATGGTTCACAAAAAACTCAACCAGCTCCGGGTCAAACTGTTTTCCGGAACCATTAACCAGCTCGTTTTTCGCATAAGCGGCAGGCAGTGCCTTCCGGTAGCTTCTGTCACTTGTCATGGCGTCGTAAGCATCCGCTATGGTGATGATTCTTGCAAACAGCGGAATGTCTGTTTTGCTTCTTCCCTTGGGATATCCTTTGCCATCCCACCGCTCATGATGGCATAAAATAATCTCCGCTATCTCCGACATATTAGGAGAAGTGTTTAAGATACGGTATCCGATCTCTGAATGCTTTTTAACCTCCTGATATTCATCATCCGTTAAGATTCCGGGTTTATTTAGCACCTCTTCCTGAATTCCGATTTTCCCAATATCATGAAGGAGACCAGCTGCCTTAATCTTATTTACATCGCTGTCAGGCATCCCCATCTGTTTTGCCATTGTCTCACAGATTTCTGCCACTCTCTGAGAATGCTGCTCCTCTCTTGGATTCTTTTCATGAAGGGTATTTAATATAATATCAATGGTTTTGCTTCTTCTGCTACTGGCCTCATATAATTTATTCTGGTACATCTCATCTTCTGCCAGCTTTACCGCTTTTTGAATCGACATCCCGGATTCCTCAATCATGTGATATCCGAACGAAACCGAAAGCTCGATTCCGTTGATGGTTTCCTTCGCACATTTTTCTTTTAATTCCCGGATATACCGGTCTGTTTCCCCTCTTTCTGTCCTTCTTAAAATAATCGCAAATTCGTCTCCGCCTACACGGCTGATTAATTCCTCTTTCTTTCCTGAATCCGCCAGGATTTGGGCAAACCGCTTCAGCATATAATCTCCGTATTCGTGACCGAAGGAATCGTTTACCATCTTCAGTCCATTGAGATCTGCAAAAATGACACTGATGGGATAATTTTCAGACTGGTTCAGTTCCTTTGATGCCTGGTCAAAATACCTTCTGTTGTGCAGCCCTGTTATATGATCATGATAACTGATCTCTTCGATTTCCTTTATATAATTATGGGTTTCTGTGATGTTTCTGGCAATTGCAATGGCTTTGTCATCAAACCATTTTACAATCCGCAGTTCATGATATTCTGTAATCCGTGCACTGGTCCACTCATACTCAATTTTCTGGTTTTCTCCAGTGAGAAAAACCTGATCGATCAGCTCCCTGCCCTTTTTAGCAATTGATTGTGGCATTACATCGGTAATATTTTTACCAATAAACCGCTCCCTCTTAAAAAACAGATGATCCAGATCTCCAATACAGTCTAAAAATACCCCATCCTGAGAAATGACAAATACTGTGTCAGGAATCGCTTCCATCAGCGAATGAGCATATTTAAGGCTGTGATACATCTGGGTTTCCCGCTCTGTTAAAATCTGATTCTGCAAGATTAATTGTTTCTGGGATTCCACATTCTCTTTGAGAGAATACTCCAGCTTTTCATTGCTTTGTTTTAACTGCTGCTTCATTTCATCCAGAGATTTTCCAATTAATCCAAATTCATCCCTTCTTTTTACCAGTTCTCTGCTGACTTCCTGGTCAAATCTGCGATCTCCTATCTCTTTTATTTCTCTTAAAATAGCTTTCACCGGATGGTCAATGATTCTGCCGGTGAGAATAAAAACGGTGAGGGACATAAACAGAAGAGATAGTCCGAATATCCATATGAACGTATCTGACAGCTGCCGTATGGGTTTATTAATGGAGCTTTCCGGAATTTCAAAGACAATTTTCCAGCCCAGGTCATTCAGTGTCTTATAAAACACAGTAATTTCCTGTTTATTTTTAATATAAGATGTTATTCCATTGTCACTTGAAATTATTTCTGAAACAGCAGCAAGATAGGACTGATTATTGGAATAGAATACACTGCTTTTTACTTTCACTGCAGCTTCGCTTTCCGCAGCAAGATAGGTTCCTTCCCTATTGATAATATAGGTTGTCCCATCATGACTGGCAATGTAATCGGAGATAAATTTCTGCATGGAAGACAGTCCTACGTCCACAGTTACACAGCCTATAAATTTACCGTTACCATCATAGACAGGCTGGGAACAGGTAATCATATATAGATTACTGGTCTGATCATAGTACATATCCGTCCACACAATGTTATTTGTTTTCTTCGCAAGAGCATAGTAATCCTGAGAGAAGTAATCGTAGTCAGCGTTACTGTAATCAAATGTTGGTATAATCCGGCCGCCATCCCGGTACACATAGGGTCCCATATATTTTTGAGACTTGTCATATGCATATGGCTCATACCAGAACCCAGCCCCCAGTATAAACTGATTATCCCGGACAATGGGTTTTAAAATATTAATGAAATAATCGGGTGAATAATCTTTGCAGCCATTTCCTGCAAACACAGCCAGAGCTCTGGATATTTCAGCTGCATCATTCATGTTCTTTTCGATGATGTTTTTCTGTATCTCTTTTTCTGCAGATATTCGTTCACTGGTTTCATGATCAACCAGCCTTTTTGCTGTCTTTACACTGGCATTATAACTCAGTATAAGGACCATACATAATACGGGAATAACGATCAGAAGCATTTTCATTCGAATATGGCTAAGCATACCATCACCTCTATCATACGTATTCTTTCATTGGACTATTTCAAATAGTTTAATGATATTATCGTCAGATTGTCAAGCTGAATTAAAGTTGTGTGTAATAAAAAAAAGTAAGACATAAATGATGGTTCTTCATCTATGGCTTACTTCTAACAGAAATCAGACTATATGCTGATTTCGATAATCCAAAGGACTGACTCCAGTCTGTATTTTAAAGAATTTGGTGAAACTGGAGGGCTGCTCAAATCCAAGCTTACCCGCAATCTGGTAAATTGGTTCTTTTGTTCTTAACAGCAGCTCTCTGGCAGCATCTAGTACTTGTAATTTAATGTACTCCTGGGCTGTTTTCCCCGTTTCTTTTTTTAACATATCGGAAAGATAATTGGGGGAATAACCCATAGCTTCAGCCAGCCCTTTTACACTGGGCATTCCATTTTGTTCAATGTTCTCCATACTGCATTGTTTTTTTAGAATTTCTTTGAATTTTTCAACCGATTCTTTACTGACTACTGTTCTTGTTATAAACTGCCTTCCATAAAAACGCCTTGCATAGTTTAACAAAACCTCCAGATTAGATACAATTAAATCATTGCTGTAAACATCCAGATTGCCACTGTATTCAGACTGGATATTTGCTACAATCCCTTCTATGATCTCTTTCTCATGATCTGATAACTGTAAGGCTTCATTGGCTTCATATCCAAAGAAACTGTATTCCCATATCTTGTTAAACAGAGCAGTCCCCTTGATTAAATCCGGGTGAAAACATAACATCCAGCCTTTTGTCTTTCCGATCCCCTGACGTTCTTCTTTTGTAAGTACCTGTCCCGGTGCAGTGAATATCAGACTACCCTCATGAAAATCAAAATAGTTTCTGCCATATTTTAACTCACAGTCCAGATTGTTTTTCAGAGAAATCATATAATAGTTTAATTGAAATGATACGTTCATATAATCATTCACTGGGTTTATCTTCTCCAGATCAATGAAAGATATATACGGATGCTTTGGTTTATCATACCCCAGCATTTCATGCATAAGTGAAATGGAATCTATTGTTTTCATAATCAGCCCTGTCAGCCTTTCTTTTCTTTATTCCCTATTATATACTTTTTTACCGTATAAGAATATATCCAAATCAAAGGGAAACTTGTTGTAATTACAGATAAAATAATCTGGGATCCAGACAAGATCATCTGGAATTAAGATATGTACGAAATGGGTTAAAAGCCATAAAATAAGAGTCATCAAAATAAAAAAGGAGAACCATATGAAGGACTTTTCATTTTATAATCCAACAAAAGTAGAATTTGGCAGAGGTAAGGAGGAACTGATCGGCAGCTATATGGCACCATTTGGCGTAAAGAAAGCTTTGATCCTGTACGGTTCTGAGCGGGTGAAATCATCCGGACTGTTTGAGACTGCAGTAAAATCTCTGGCAGCTAACGGGATAGACTATGTGGAACTTGGCGGAATTAAAAGTAACCCGGTAATTTCCAAAGCAAGAGAAGGTGTTAAAATTGCTAAGGAAAACCATGCTGATGCAATTCTCGCCATTGGAGGCGGCTCTGTGATCGATTCAGCCAAGGTAATTGCTGCAGGCGCAGTTTATGACGGTGATATATGGGATCTATGCAATTATCAGAATTCTCCTGATGCTGCCTTAAAGATCTTTGATATCCTCACATTGTCCGCAGCCGGAAGTGAGACGAACTGTTCCGCAGTTATTACCAATGAAGAAACTACAGAAAAATTCGGTTTTTCCAGTCCTGCAGCCTATCCAAGCGTTTCTGTGATTAACCCGGATTTACAGTCTACCGTTACCAGCCATTATCTTGCTTATTCAGCTGTTGATATCTGTTCTCATTGCCTTGACTTATATTTTACAGCATCCTATATTCCGGAAATGACAGCGGATCACATAGAGAATATATTAAAGACAGTTATTCGCACCACCGATATTCTTTTGAAAAAACCGTCTGATTATGAAGCAAGAAGTGAATTTATCTGGGCGGCTTCTGAGGCATTAAACGGCAGTACCCGCATTGGTGTGGAGGGTAATCGTTTTGATACCCATTTAATTGAGCATTCCATGTCAGCTTTATATGATATACCTCACGGTGCTGGTCTTGCTGTTGTTCTGCCTGCATGGACCAGCTGGCATAGGTCCATGAATCCACAAAGATACGAGCGCTTTGCCCGTAATGTCTTTGGAGTACAGAGTGGGAAAGAGGGTGTGGAAGCATTCCGTAACTGGATTGTGAAGATCGATGCTCCTGTCTCGCTAAAAGAGGTTCACATTCCGGAAAATGGGATCGATCAGCTTGCCGCCCATATTTTCCGTACAATCCAAATGGCAGGAATGCAGGAACTCTACCCGATTGAGACCCTGACTGATTTATTATTCAGTATGAGATAATTGAAGATACGAAAACCGGCTTTGGGTTCTGTTCATAGAATCCAAAGCCGGTTTTCTTTGTAATTTATTTATCAAATCTCATAACCTTTTTAATCAGGAACCGCAGGGGTTTGTAGGTAACCCCTTCCAGGGACTTTGCCACCTGTGTCATCTCCTCGCTGATCTTAATATGCTGGGGACAGTGGGATTCACACTTTTTACACTTTACACAAAGCGATGCATTACGGGGTTCATTCTTAATGCTGGTCTGCATGATGTATTTGCCTTTGGAAGCTAATTTCCCCTCTATCTCCATATCATTATAACAGGAAAAACAGGTTGGGATATCCACTCCCATTGGACACGGCATACAATAATTACAACCGGTGCAAGGAACCTTTATTGTCTGGTCAAGAATTTCCTTAACCCGTTTAAATAAATGAAAATCCTCATCAGTAAAGGCGTTAACCTCCGTCTCGGAAGCCACTCTGATATTTTCCTTTAACATCTCCATAGAATTCATTCCTGAAAGCACAACCGTGACCTCTGGCTGATTCCAAAGCCACTTAAATGCCCACTCTGCAGGTGAACGCTTCACATGGGCATTATCCCAGATGGACTTCACCTCTTTGGGGAGATTTGTCACCAGCTTTCCACCACGCAGTGGTTCCATAACCATGACTGGGAGGCCTTTACTGGAAGCATACCGGATTCCCTCTATGCCAGCCTGTTTATTCTCATCTAAATAGTTATACTGAAGCAGACAGAATTCCCATGGATAAATGTCTACCAGCCGGAAAAACTCATCTCTCCCTCCGTGGTAGGAAAAACCAATGTTCCTAATCTGACCTTTTTTCTTCTTTTCCTCGATCCATTCATTAATCCCCAGCTTTATCAGCCGGTTCCATACCGTTATATCAGGCAGCATATGGATTAAGTAATAGTCAATATAATCGGTCTGAAGCCGTTCTAACTCGGTTAAAAAGATGCGGTCAAAATCCTCATATTTTTTAATGGTGTGAGGAGGCATTTTAGTGGCAATCTTCACCCGTTCCCTGTATCCCTTAGAAAGCACCCTTCCTAAAACTACTTCGCTGTTTGGATAGATATATGCAGTATCAAAATAATTAACGCCATGCTCGATGGCATAAATGATCTGCTTTTCCACTTCCTTTTCATCCCTGCTAAACCTCATACAGCCAAAACCAAGGGTGGAAAGTTCGTCCTGATTTTTGGGATTGATCCGATACTTCATGCCTTATCCTCCTGAAATGGGATTTTTATTCTTATTATAATCCTTTCTGCTATGATAGCAAGCAGATCCTTTCAGGAATATATAATTATTTTACCACGCCTTTTTTCAGTATGATATTGGCATACAGTTCACTTTCACCTGTCATAATCACGACGGAGGAGTGATTCTTTGTCCGGTCGTAAAATTCCCACTTGTCAATTTCTTCAAAGCAGGCAGCCCCTCTCTCATCATGCTTCGCTACAATTTCCTTATATTTGTCCCAGATCGGAGTCTTAACGTCATCACCGGGAACCACTCCCATCAGCGTAACCGGGTGATCCACATAGGTATCAAGGGGAAACAGCTGTAAAATTGCGTCCAGTATTTCCGGCACTCCATGGCCATCCAGACGGATCACCTTTTTGCCGTATGTATGGCCCGGAAAGTTTCCGTCTCCTATGGTAAGCTCATCGGTATGACCCATTTCACATAAAATCTTTAATAACTCGGGGCTGATAATTGATGGAATTCCTTTTAACATAATATTTTTCTCCTTTTCTCAAAGAGCGCTCCCCTGTCAAGGAGAGCGCTGCATCATTAATCGTATAAGTTTTGTGAAATATCACTGCTGTCCATGTTGTCTTTGTTGTACCACTGGCTTCCAGTATCAACATCTGCAACGGATTCTCCCTTTGCAGCTGCAACCGCCAGTTTTACGGTCTGATAACCGATTTCTACCGGTGCCTGGGTAACAGCACCTGCCAGTTTACCGGATTTGATTGCATCTTTAATCATAGTTCCTGAATCAAATGCAACTCCGATCACATCTTTTCCTAATCTTCCTAAATTCTCGTCGCCGGTAATCAGACCTTCACCGGTCTTTTGGTTGGAAGCAAAGATACAGATGGTATCTTCTTTGTTTAAAATGGTCTGTGCATCAGTCGTCATTAAGGAAGCTTCTACCTTGGAAGGAACAGCAACATCAAGTATGACATCTGCTGAGTTTCCTTTGTCTGTCTTAGAGTCGGTTACAAACTTATCATTGCCGGTGATACATACGGATTTTCCGTCTGCCTTTATTAATTCTGTAATTTTGTCAATAAATCCAAGACCACGGCTGATAATAGACTCTGAGGTTGCATCCTGGTTCAGTACACCGATGCGGACGCTTTTTGATGATTTTGCAATTAAGTCTTTAATGAGCGGATAGGTGTTTTCTGCCGCAACTTCACCTGCCTTGTAATTATCTGTAGCTGCATTGGCAACCACAGCACCCTTTGGTGCATCCGGAACACCGGAGTCAAATCCGATAATCGGTATTTTTGCATCCTGGGAAGATTTAATGCTGTCGTTAAGGGCTGAAACATCAAGAGCTGCCAGTCCGATTGCCGCCGGTTTCATCTGAACTGCATTGTTCATCATCTGAACCTGTTGTGCAATATCTGATTCTGAATCCGGTCCCTGAAATTCCAGATGAACTCCCAGTTCCCCAGATGCCTTCTGCGCTCCCTTATAAACTGCCTGCCAGTACTGGGACTGAAAGCCCTTTGCCACCATGTAAACGGTCATATCTTCCTTGCCTTTTGCTGCTTTGGCAGCTGCCTGGGTACCTGCCTCTTTTGTTTTGTTTTCTGCCGCTGCTGTGGTTTTCACATCATTGGTAGAAGAATTGCTTGCGCAGCCGGCAGTCAGTGATGCCATCATAGCTGCTGTGATTAAAACGCCCCATACATTTTTCTTCATTGTTTGCTTCCTCCTGTTTTTTATGTGAATTCTTGCGAATTACACTGCGCTCAGCTCTTTCTCCTGTTACGATACACATCGGCAAATACAGCAACGATGATGACCAGACCTGTGGCAACCTGCTGGTAGTGGGTCTGAAGTCCCACAAATGGCAGCCCTGTCTTTAATACAGAAATAATGAATACACCGATCATGGTTCCGGCTATGGTTCCGATTCCGCCTGACATGGAAGTTCCGCCAATTACCACACCGGCTATGGCATCCATTTCAAATCCGGCTCCGCCTCCCGGCAGCAGCGTGGAATAAATGGTGGAATAGGCTAAACCTGCAATTCCTGCAAAGGTACCGCTGATGATATAGGCAATGATTAAATATTTATCCACATTGACTCCGGATAACCGGGTTGCTTCTTTGTTGCTTCCAAGGGATAAGATATATCGTCCTGCTTTGGTTTTGTTCATTACCACTGCCATGACAATGGCAGCTGCAATCAGGAATAAAAATCCGGTTGGAATTAAGAGTCCGCTCTCTGTTTTAATTTTAAATATAGCGCGGTACCAGCCTTCCGGATCAGAACCTGATTTCCAGGTGACCGACTGGGCTCCTGTGATAATAGAGCCGATTCCTTTTGAAAGCATCATAGTTCCAAGGGTTGCAATAAAAGGCGGAAGCCCCATTTTTGCCACCAGCAAGCCATTTACAACACCAAAGGCAGTTCCGATTAAAATACAGATAATAATCACCAGCCATATGGGAAATCCCATATTTACGCTTAAGTATCCTGCCACCAGACCGGACATGGTAAGCACGGTTCCGATGGATAAATCGATTCCGCCGGTTGCAATTACAAAACAGATGCCGATTGCCATAAATCCAATATAATAGGAGGCATCAAATATGTTCACCATGGTGTTATAGGTTGCAAATCTGGGATTCATGATTCCGAATGCCAGGTAAATTACGATGAGCGCCAGCAATGCTACCAGCCTCTGGGTTCCTATCGCCTTTATTAGCGGGTTATTTTTCAGTTTTTCCATTGCTGACCTCCTGATTTCTCATGGTAGCAGAAGCCATGATACGCTCCTGCGACACCTCCTCAATTGGGATTTCATCGGTAATGCGTCCTTCACACATCACGATGACCCTGTCACTCATACGCAAAATTTCAGTCATCTCCGACGAGATCATAATGATGGATTTCCCCTGTTTTACCAGTTCGTTCATCAGTTGATAGATCTCGCTTTTGGCTCCGACGTCAATTCCTCTTGTGGGTTCGTCAAATATAAGAATATCGCAGTTTTTAATCAGCCATTTGGCAATTACCACCTTCTGCTGGTTCCCTCCCGACAGATTCACTACCATCTGGTCTACGCTGGGAGTCCTGGTATTTAGCAGATGAACATAATGCTCTGCCTGCTGATGCTCTTTCTTCTTATCGATGAATGCGCCTTTCATGAATGACGAGAGGGAAGCCATGGTGGAGTTTTCCGCAACGGATTTAAACACCACAAGTCCAAAGCGCTTCCGGTCCTCTGACAGATATCCGATTCCCTGATTGACCGCATCCTCTGTTGTCTTTATCTCTGCTTTTCTGCCATTGATGAAGATCTCTCCCCCATCTTTTCTATCCGCTCCGAAAATAGCTCTGGCTGTTTCTGTTCTGCCCGCTCCCATTAATCCGGAAAATCCCAGGATTTCACCTTTTCTCAATTCAAAGCTCACATCTTTTACCATTTTACCTGCGCTAAGATGTTCCACTTTTAAAACGACTGGGGCATCCCCTTTTACACTGCCAGCCTGTTTCGGCTCTTCGTAAATTACCCGGCCTACCATCATATTGATGATGTCATCCTTGGTACAGTCTTTTGTTGTCAATGTGCCCACATAGGTTCCGTCACGCATAACAGTTACCCGGTCTGTAATCACTTTAATTTCATCCATTCGGTGGGATATGTAGATGATTCCCATCCCCTTGGACCGCAGATCCCGGATAATTTTAAACAGCTCTTCTATCTCTGTTTCCGTCAGCGCTGCGGACGGCTCATCAAATACAATCAGCCTGGCATCTCTGGAAATTGCTTTCGCTATTTCACACATCTGCTGCCGCCCCACGGTTAAATTCCCCATTACCTCAGAAGGATCGATCTCAATATTGAGACGCCCAAATAACTTCTTTGCCTCTTTATTCATCATGGAATCGCTGATAAATCCACTTTTCATTATTTCCCGGCCAATAAACAGATTCTGGGCCACTGTTAAGTGATTCATCATATTCAGTTCCTGATGGACAATTGCAATTCCGGCTTCCTGAGCCTTGGCTGGAGTGGTAAAATTCACTTCCTGACCCTCAAATTCAATGGTACCGGAATCTTTAGAATAGATGCCTGTAAGGATTTTCATCAGAGTGGATTTCCCTGCTCCGTTCTCCCCCATCAGTGCATGAACCTCTCCTGCTTCTACCTCCAGATCTACGTGATCCAAAGCATGTACCCCAGGAAAGGACTTGTCAATTCCCTTCATTCTCAGCATAACCCTGCCCACATTCTCACTCTCCGCTTCTTTTTGTCTGGAACACTTTGTTTTGTTCTCATGAGTCCATTATATCGGAATAGAAAATTTCTAATATAGAGGATCTTACAAAAAAAGAAGAAGATTTTACTTTCTTAAAATGGGAAGAGCAACTTCTGGTTTTCATCGGTATAAATGTTGTCTGCAGTGATCACCTCCGTATCGCAGTATATATTTTTATCAGGCTTTTTCCCCCGCACGGATTCTACCGCAGTCTGGATCCCGATATATCCCATGTTAAAAGGCTTTTGCACAATCAGGGTATCAATGATCCCCTCTTCTAAATACTGAATTCCTTCAATATCATTATCAAAGCCTACTACATGCACCTTCTTGCTCAAATTCATCTCCCGAATGGCTCTTGCAACCCCAACAGTAGAATACAGATTAAGCCCGGCGATCAGCGTAATGTCCGGATTTGTCTTCATCAGTTCTATTGTTTTTTCATATGCCTGGTTGTAGTCGGAATTGCTGTACAGGACCATTTTGATCTTGCTCTGATCCTCCCCCAGCCCTTCCCGTAGCCCTTCCTCCCGTTCTATGGCAGTAGAGGAGCCTTTTACATGGGAAACAACGGCGATTTTTGTATCCGGTCCCACATAGTCCCGCATCTTCTGCCCCATCTGAAGACCTGCGTTTCGATTGTCTGTACCAATGTAGGTTTCCTCAAGGTTCTGATCCAGTTTGGAATCGATCAGAATGAGTTTTATTCCTGCATCTGTCACCTGTTTTACGCAGTCCGTCATTTCCGAATACCGTATGGGAGCAAGTGCGATGGCATCGGGCTTCATCTTCACTGCCTCTTCAATGTATCTTTTCTGAGTCTCATAATCATTTTCTTCATCTGGAGCCAGAATCACCAGATTGGCCTGATATTCCTTACCTGCACTTTTTGCGCCGGATATCATGGACATCCAGAAATCATTTGTCTTGTCCTGGACCTTGGGTATAAAGACGATTTTAACCGTTTTCTTTTCACCGAACTCATCCAGTAAAAAAACGCCTGAAAGGAAAGAAACAGCCAGAGTTAAGAACAGAATTCCTAATAGTGCATTTTTATGTTTCTTCATTCACATCCTCCATCTGCCGGTAAGGGATGGTGATGGTCACAGTCGTTCCCTCCCCTTCCCTGCTGTCCACGCTTAAACCATATCCGGGTCCGTAATACATGTTAAGGCGGTCCTGAATATTTTTCATTCCCACACCGTTATGCTTCTGATCTGTTTTCTTCTGAAAAATGCAGTTAAGGGCTTCCTTTGTCATGCCAACACCATCATCCATGACCTTTAATATTACGGTTTCATCCTGCCTGTATCCGAAGATGAGAATATTGCCCTGCTCTGTTTTGTACTTTAATCCATGGTACAGGGCGTTTTCCACCAGTGGCTGTAAAACCAGCTTGACAATGGCACACTCCATAACCTCTGAGTCAACCCGGATATCGAAAGCCACCTTATCCTTATACCTCATCTGCTGGATCAGCAAATAGTTTCTGGTATATTCAAGCTCCTGCCATACCGTCACATAGATGTTGGAATTGCCGATTGCCTGGCGGAAAAATCTGGCGAGAACTGAAGTCATATTAATAGCCTGTTCGGAATCCTCCGTTTCGATGAGCCAGATAATGGAATCTAATGTATTGTAGAGGAAATGGGGATTAATCTGAGACTGCAGCGCTTTTAACTCGCTCTTTCTTTTTTCTGCCTGCTCCTTGCTGTTTTTCTTCATCAGCTCATCGATCCGCTCCGTCATGCTGTTAAAGGAATGGGTCAGGCTGGAAATCTCATCTTCTCCTGCCGTTTCAATACTTACCGGTTGGAATTTTCCTTCCTGCACCTCTTTCATGGCTGCCTGAAGCTGTTTAATGGGCTTCGTAATTTTGGCCGACAGAAAGACTGCAAACAGGCATGCCAGCAAAATCAGCAGAAATGCGGCTCCCGTATACATGGTTTTCATTGCCACTTCGTTGCCTGCCAGCTCTGAGGTGTAATTCACGCCCACGATGGTCCAGCCTGTTTTTTGGGAATGAAACGGCGTATAAATCTTATTCTCTCCGTTTTCATCAATATGGGTAAGACTGGTTTTGCTGGCTGATACTTCTCTTAAAAGTTCTTTTTTTACCCCGCTTAGAATCAGCTGCTGCTGGGGGTGATAGACAATTTCGCCTTTCCTGTCAAGGATATACACATACCCCTTATTTCCCAGGCTGATAGACTCGCATAAATCATTGATTACGTCATAATTTAAATCTATGACCAGCAGTCCTTCCACACGTCCCGTAGCCGGATTGGTAATCCCCCGGCTTAAGGTTACCACCCATTTGTAATCGTTCTTTACCAGATTCTGTACGTGTGAGGACGAAATAAGAATCTTACTTTCCGCCGTTTTTGCATCCTGATACCACTCTTTGTCCTTAAGCCGTGCCCGTAAGTTTAAGCTGTCACTTCCATTGTTGATAAAATATCTCCCATTGTCTCCAAGAACAGCAATGTTATAAATATCTGTCCTGGCATGGAGGATGGTCTGAAAGGCTTCTTTTAAGCCTTCTCCTGTTTCTGTTCCGTCATCGAACAAATATCCGGTTATATCCCGGTTGTTCATGATCACCTGGGAGATGTTTTCCATGTAGTCAATATAGTTTTCAATGTTAAAGTTGACCTGCTCAATCAGCTGTCTGCTGTTTTTTTCCGAATTATCCATCAGATTACTTTTGGTAAACCGAATGGAGAAGAACAGGAAAACCGTTACGGTTAAAAGAACCAGAAGAGAGAAATAAATGATCATATTAGTCCGTATACTTTTAAACCTGACTTCAATTCTCATAGCCGCCTTTCCGGTTCCTTCTTAAGCCCGCATATTCTTTTGGTGTCTTTTCCGTTGCCTTTTTAAAGATGGCACTGAAATAGTTGGCATCGTTGTATCCGCATTTTTCCGCAACCTCGTAAGTCTTTAGGGATGTATTTTCCAAAAGCTCCATGGCTTTTTCCATCCGCTTCTTTGTCAATGCTTCCACAAAGGTCATCCCAGTATAGTTTTTAAAGGCAGAACTGAAATAACTGACACTAATGGCCAGTTTCTCACATATCTCCTGGAGAGACAGGCTGCAGTCCGAATAATGGCTGTTGATGTATTCCAGCGCTGCTACCGCCTGATGATCCCCGTAATTACCCCGGTTGCTGTTTACAATCTCCAGTGCCGTATGAAAAAAATCCAGCACTTTTTCTTCCATCTGGGAAATATAAGTGCAGCCAAACAGTCCGGATATAATCTCCTGTTCTTTTAAGAAGAATTGGTCTTCCACAAGATTGAGCCGCTCCAGAAAGTTCATGACTGCAAGGATCAGACTCTGATAGATCACCACAACTTTATTTCTGGTAACCCAGTTAACCTGGCATTCCATTCGGATCTGTGCAATCTCCAGTTTAATCTCTTCTGCCAGATTACTCCTGACTGCAAGTACAATCCGTTTTTCCCGTTCACCTTCACTCAGTAACCCCTGAGCGCTGAGCCTGTACTTTTGAAACCTGTCCCATTCATAGATTCCCGGCTCCCGCTCCAGATAAAGATACTCTTTCATCTCCATGGCCTTTTCATAAGAAAAGCTGAGTCCGCTTAAATTAAATACACAGGTTCCCACCAGGCAGTAAACCGTTTTCCCCATTATCTTAAGAATCAGGTCTGCAGATTCATTGCAGATCACCGCAATCTCCTTTTTCATCTGGGAGCTGTTTTTCTTCTTCACATAAAGAAGCAGCTGACCGTCATCATCTTCTGTCACAAGCACATCTTCATTCCATTTTTCCCGGATTAATTCCGCCATCTGGGAAATTTCCTTTTTTTCCGCCTGATCCCTGGGACAAAGGAGCGCTGCACAGTAGCATTCACCGGTAAAATCAATGTGAAATTCTTTTAGTTTTTCCCCGATTTGATCCTCATGAATCCGTCCCTGCCCAAGCTGAAGCAGAAACTGGTTTTTCAAAAGGGGGTAACTCCCTTCATAATAAGTCCTGACCTGGAGATTCTCCGCTTCTCCATCCAGGATATTTTTTGCTTCCTTCAGCTTTTCAATCAGTTCCCCTGCAGTAACCGGCTTCAGCACATAGGAAAGTACATGGTATTCCACCGCTCTTTTGGCATATTCGAATTCGTCGTAGCCGGTTATAATTACCGCTTTTGTACATTTCCTGCTTTCATATAAATACTTCGCCAGTTCAAGACCATCTACATAAGGCATGCAGATATCGGTGAGCACCAGATCCACCGGCTCTTTCTCCATAAAGCTGATGGCTTCTTTTCCGTTTTCGCAGGTTCCTGCCAGTTCAAAACCCAGTGATCCCCATGGTATTCTCTGTGAAATCCGTTCTCTTATCAAAATTTCATCATCAACCAACAATACCTTATACATATAACTATCCCCTCATATCTCCAATAAGCACTACAGTCAGTATGCGCAGTTTCCAGAAAAGAAAATAGCAATAAGGCCGGAATTTCTGAAGTTGTTTTCCTGTGCTTCAAAAATTCCGGCTGTTTCATAAGTACCCGGTTATTTTACAATAAACCCATCCTCATCCCAGAGATCGTGCCAGTCATTGGCACCCTCCCAAAGAAATACCTGCCCTTTCACCAGACGGTTGTTCCTTTCCAGGGTTGCGATCCGGCTCATTTCCTCTTCTGTAAGCGGATCTTCTGTCATTGCCCTTAAATTGCTTACGTATTCCATCTCATGAATGGAGAAAGGAATGGGGATCTGTCCTCTCTGACGTGCCCATTTAAGAGCGATAACT
This sequence comes from Hungatella sp., assembly GCA_009712635.1. GTDB lineage: Bacteria > Bacillota > Clostridia > Lachnospirales > Lachnospiraceae > Lacrimispora. The sequence goes on from WASS01000020.1 coordinate 1,112,335, forward strand.
GCAGGGTGAACGCCATGAGCCGCTGCAATTTCCTTCATTTCCTGTGTCTGTAAATCTGCCACATCCTCCGGACACATATCTCGTTCCGGTCTCTGGGGAGAGCCTAAAGGCATGAAGCCGATGGGCTGAATATTGTGGGCCACCAGATAGTCAAACAGTTTCTGCTGCTGGAAGCAGGGGTGAAGCTCCATTTCACAGGCAGCCGGCTTTATGTTCATATGAGGCAGAACGGCCTCCAGCTTTGGAATAGTCATGTTGGAGATGCCAATGTTGCGGATCAGTCCTTTTTCCACCAGTTCCTCACACTGACGGTAGGTTTTTAAAAATTCTTCCGGAGAAAATGGTCTGGAATCCGGATTGCGGGAATCTACATCGCAGTGAGGTGCATGGTAATTTGGAAACGGCCAGTGAATGAAGAACATATCCATATATTCACACTGTAAATCAGCAATGCTCTTTCTGCAGGATTCCTCTACTCTGTCATGCATGTCATTCCATACCTTTGTCATGATGAAAAGGTCTTTACGCTCTACGACTCCCTCTTCAAATGCATGATGGAATACTTCTCCGATCTGATCCTCATTTCCATAGCAGGCAGCACAGTCGAACATGCGGTATCCGCAGCGGATTGCACCTCCTACAGCTGCCGATACTTCATCAGGAGTAAAGCGGTCGGAGCCAAAGGTTCCCATACCTACACATGGAATCTCCTCTCCTGTGTATAATTTCACTTTTGGCACTATTGCCGGATTTACAAATTCATTCATTGTCATATTCTCCTTCTCTTTTTATAGGATTGTGATTTGATAGCTCAGCCGTTTTTCTTCCCCTGGCTTTACAATTGCTGCATTTCGTTTCTCTTCAAATATATCGTTCTCATCATTGCAGGTGGACAGCCCTGTCCAGGGCTCCAATGCAAGAAATGGTCCGTCGTTTGCTGCTGACCAGATGACCAGATAGGGAAATGATCCCATCTCCAGTTCTACTCCATGTCCCGTTTCTTTGTGACAGAGTGTTACTTTTTTTGATTTCAGCCGGTCAAATATTATGCCGTCTTGATAAAACAGGGAGTGGGCAAGAGGTAAAACAGTACCTTCCAGTGAATTTTCTTTCCTGTGTCCCATATCCACCAGTCCTGTTTTCAAATCCGGTGTGGGAGCAGTTTTTTCTTCTTCTGCATCAAAGACAACCTGATAATCCTCAAATTTCTCTGTTGGTAAAATAGGACACCGGAACGCCGGATGACCTCCTATGAAGAAAGGCATATCCTCTGTGCCTGTATTTTTAACTCCATAGGTTACAAGAATGCTGTTCTCTTTCAGACTGTATTCCATGGTGAGGGTAAATGGATAAGGATATTTTCCCAACATCTCTTCATTTTCTGAAATGGAAAAACAGATGCTGTCCTCTTTTTCTGACTCCAGCTTAAATTCTTCCTTTCGGACAATCCCATGCCTTGGCATCTGAATCTGCTTTCCATCTTTTGTGACCGCCTTGTTGTCCCTTAAACTTCCGCAGATGGGGAACAGAACAGGTGCCTGCCCGCTCCAGTACTCAGGATCTCCCTGCCATAGATATTCCGTACCAGCTTCATTTTTTATGGAGGTGAGAGCGCCACCAAGAGAGGTGAAACCCACTTCCATCCGCTCATTCTTTAATAAATATTTCATGTTCAACCCCCGATTCTTGTGATTTCTATCTGCGGCTGCAGTCTTTGCATGTCTTCCATGAGGAAAAAGCCTGTTTCCTCTCTTAGTGCGGAAGCTGCTGAGACAGCACTTGCATTGCGTAATATCTCTTCCATGGGAAGCTGTCTGGAAAGACCAAGAGCAAAACCAGCTATCATGGAGTCTCCGCATCCCACTGTGTTCACTGCATCTATTTTGGGTACTCTGGCTCTGTAAATACCGGAGCTGCATACCACGAAGGAACCTTCTGAACCAAGAGAAACGGCTACGATCTCCACACCACGTTTATGAATATCCTTCGCAGCTTCGATCATCTCTTCCAGGCTGTCGCAGCTTTTTCCTGTCAGCATACGGATCTCATCCAAATTGGGCTTAATCATGGAGGGAGCGGCTTCGATGCCCATTTTAAGCAGATTACCGCTGGTGTCTAAAATCACCTTTTTCCCCGCTTCCTTTCCGATCTTAACCATTCTCTGATAAGCAGTTCCGTCAAGTCCCCTTGGCACGCTTCCTGATATGGCAATCACTTCTGCTTCGTTTGCAAGCTTTTTATAATGATCCAGGAATTGAAGAAAGTCTTCTTCTCCTACTTCAAAGCCAGGTTCCAGAAATTCTGTCTGGATCTTATTTTTTTCATCCCAGATATTAATGCAGGAACGGCTCTCTCCTTTTAAATGGTAAAATGCGCTGGTGATCCCAAAGGTGCTTAAGGCTTCTTCAATGTAATTACCTGCATGGCCTCCCACGAAACCGGTTGCCACTACACTGCCTCCTGCAATGACTGCTGGCTTTGAGACATTTAAGCCTTTACCACCCGGCGTATAGGAACATGATTTCACACGGTTTACTTCTCCCTGTGAAAACCCCTCAACTACATACCGTTTGTCAATGGCAGCATTTAATGTTACGGTCAGTATCATAGGTACCTCCTATTCGTTTACCAAAAGGATCTTTCCTTTTACCAGACCCGGTGTCTTAAACAGCTGGAACGCCTCCTGCGCCTGGCTCATAGGTATTTTTTTATAAACGAATCCGGGATCAAATTTCAGCTGCCCAGTTGCAAAATAATGAGCGGTCAGTTTCCACTCTTTACCCGGAAACGGGGAACTGTAAGACATCCAGGATCCAGTTAACTTAAATTCTTTCCGGTTCATATTTTCCCACATGGAGGGGGTAAAGGATAAATCAACATGGGGAGTTCCGATGAAGCAGACGCTGGCTTTATTGGCCGCCAGTTCAAATGCCATCTGCATGGTCGGCACCTGTCCCGCTGTCTCAAATACATAGGAAAAGCCTTTTCCTTCTGTCAGAGCCATTGCTTTTTCCTTAAAGCCTTCCTCGGAGGTATTTATTGCTTCATCTGCGCCCAGACGTTTTGCCAGCTCCAGACGTTCTTCGCTGATATCAAATACAACTACTTTTTTTGCTCCGAATATCTTCGCCCACTGCATGGTAAACATGCCGATGGTTCCGCCTCCTAAAACGGCTGTATACTCACCGCCCCGGTAATCATTCTGGAACAGACCGTGAAGGGCAACGGTAGAAGGCTCAAACATAGCACCCTGCTCATAGGAAATGCTTTTATCAAATACAACCGCATTCTGCTCCGGAATTACCACATAATCCGCATTGCTTCCCTGCTGTCTGGAACCAATAAAGCTATAGTGTCTGCAAAGAGAGAAGTTTCCGTTCTGGCAGTCATCGCATTTCATACATGGAATTAAAGGTGCTCCGGAAACCCGGTCTCCCGGTTTTACTGATGTAACCCCTTCTCCGACCTCCACTACATCTCCGGAAAATTCATGTCCCAGTACGATGGGATAAAAATGAACTCCGTTATGCAGAACTCTTGGAATATCAGATCCGCATATACCAGACGCCTTAACTTTGATCTTTACCAGACCGGGGCCTGCTTTCGGCTCCTCATAATCCATATACCTTACGTCCTCATTTGCACATACAACTGCTGCTTTCATGACTCATTTTCTCCTTCCTGAACCATCATATCTTTTAAATGCTCATATAAGCTTAAATATTTCCGGTAATTCCGGTCATAGATGTTACGGTCTGCCTGATTGGGAACGTGATACCGCTTATTTTCCACAGTCAGTTTTACTGCTTCTTCAAAATCTTCATAAATGCCAACTCCCACTCCTGCCAGAATTGCCGCGCCTAAGGTTGTGGCTGTATCGGATGATGGAACGATCACAGGCTTGCCAGTCACATCGGATTTAATCTGGGTCCATAAAAGAGAGTTTGCAGATCCTCCCATGGCCCTTAATACATCAACGGATGCGCCTGCCTCAGCCGCCACTTCCAGATTATGCCTTAAAGACATGGCAACCCCCTCCATGACCGCACGTATGAAATGACCTTTGGTCTTTCCAAAATCCATTCCGTAATATACGCCTTTCGCATAGGGATTCCATAAGGGGGAACGCTCCCCTGCCATATAGGGAAGGAAAATCAGTCCGTCACTGCCTGGAGCAACGTTCCCAGCCTCTTCATTGAACAGATCCAGGGAGCTTTTCCCTGTTCTTCTGCCTTCTTCTCTTTCAAATGCGCCAAACTCCTTCTCAAGCCAGCGCATGGCTCCGCCGCCTCCGGTTGTTCCGCCCTGTAAAAGCCATTTGCCAGGTACTACATGACAACTTAAAATCAGCCTTGGATCGGCTTTGTAGCTGTCGATGCAGATGCTCATTCCGCCAGCCTGACCTCCCTGTTCCTGGGTTTCCCCGGCATGGATTACTCCGGCGCCAAGTGTCCCGCAGGCTGCATCCAGACCACCGGCTACTACAGGCGTTCCCTCTGCCAGTCCGGACTGGGCAGCTGCCTCTTTGGTCACTGTGCCAATGATCTCATGGCAGGGATGGATGTCCGGAAGTATCCCCATGGGAATGCCAAGTGCTTCGCACATTGCCTGATCCCAGGTTCCGGTATGCATGTCAAAGCAGTGAAAACCATATCCCTGGGAAAGATCCTGGGTCATCTGACCGGTAAGCCTGTAAGCAATGTAGCTGTTGGATTGCAGTATCTTATAAATATTCTCATACACCTGGGGCATATTTCTCTGATACCAGATGATTTTAGCCGTGCTGTAGGAAGGCTGCAGGGAATTGCCTGCCACTTCAAATATCCGCTGTTCCCCCACCTTCTCACTGAGCTCCCTGCAAATGTCATCGGCCCTGGTGTCCATCCAGATGGGCGTGTTGGCTAACACGCTGCCCTCTTTGTCTACCGCTATGGCTGACCAGCTCTGTCCGTCGATTCCAATTCCTGCGATTTCTTCCGGCTTTATCTGTGATTTGGAAAATATGTATTTCATGGTGCTGCAGATCACCCGCCACCACTCGTCCGGGTCCTGTTCCGCCCAGCCTGTCTGGGGATAATAAACCTCATACTCCCCGGTTGCAGTCTCTAATACGGTGCCATTTCTATCAAAAACGGCGATCTTAGAGGCGCTGGTCCCTACGTCAATCCCCAATAAATATGGTTTCATGTTTTCCTCCTGATAAAATCAGTCCGCTTTATGGTCACATCCGCAGACCAGAATTCGGTTTTTGACGAACTGCTTTACTGCTTCCATTCCCACCGTGCCTAATTTCTTTGGATCAAAGGTGTCCGGATGCTCTTTTAAAAGCTTCTTTCCGGCATCGGTATAAGCAACCCTTAACTCTGTTGCAAAATTAACCTTACACATTCCTCTGCTTACACATTCTCTCACATCTTCGTCGCTTAAACCAGATGCGCCGTGAAGAACAAGGGGAGCAGACACCAGCTTTTTGACTTCACTGATCCGCTCTTTGTCTAAAACAGGAGTGGTTGCATAAAAGCCGTGGGCAGTTCCGATTCCGATTGCCAGGGAATGAACTCCTGTCCGTTCTACAAATTCCTTTGCCTGCATGGGATCTGTGTTGTTATCCGCTTCTGCTTCCAGATCATCCTCTTTGCCGCCAACCTTACCCAGCTCGCCTTCTACTGTGATATTGCAGGCTCTTGCCGCATCTGCAGCCCGTTTGGTTAAGGCGATGTTGCTCTCAAAGTCTAAGTGTGAGCCATCAATCATAACAGATGTATATCCGGCACGGATTGCCTGGAGAACCAGCTCGTAGCTGCTGCCGTGATCTAAGTGGAGACATACCGGTACGGTTGCCTTCTCAGCCTCGGCTGCTGCCATGGCGTAGTATGTTTCCAGTGTTCCGTATTTCACCGTTGACGGTGTGGTCTGAAGCATAACCGGAGCCCGAAGCTCCTCAGCTGCAGCCACCACAGCTTTCAGCATTTCCATATTTTCAACATTAAAAGCTCCTACTGCGTATCCGCCTTTCTGAGCATCCAAAAGCATTTGTTCCGATGTAACCAGTGACATAATAGTTTCCTCCTAACAATTTTACGATCATTTGGTTCTTTACACTTACCATTATACCGTTTTTATTTTAGAAAATTAGAGGGGAACCAGACAGAAGGCGGGACTGTATGTCGTGTTATCGAACATTCCTTGACTTGCATCAATAATGCTGATAAAGTAAAATATAGGATAGAGATCGGAGGGGATACCATGAGGACGGGATATAAAGATTTAAATATAAAAATAGGGATCGATGATACCACATTTTTGGTCTTAAACATCGTTTTTGAGCGGTTTCTTCGTTCCATGCCAAGACACAGTCATGGCAATAACAGTTATGAGATCCACTATATTCCCTACGGTCATGGCAAAGTAAATATTGATGACCAGATTTATAATATTACTCCCAATACCCTATACATGACAGGCCCTCATGTGGAGCATGAACAGATACCTTTAAAGAATGATCCCATGGCGGAATATTGTATTTATTTTAAACTGCAAAAAAATAATACCCACATCCAGCCTGAGGTGGATACGGTGGCTTATAAGTTCGAGAAAACCCATTTCTGGTTCGGACAGGATACCCAGGAGCTGTATCCGCTGATGCAGCAGATCTTTTTTGAACTGGAACACCGTTATACGGGGTACATGATTTTAGTGGAGGCACTTCTTCAGCAATGCGTAGTTAAGATTGTACGGAATTACGAATATAAGGCCCAGTCCAAGGTTCATTTCTCGCCATCCAATCTGGTGGATAGTAAATATATTATTGTGGAAGAATGCTTTCTTTATGAATATGAAACCATAACGCTGGAAAATCTGGCGGAGAGACTTGGTTTAAGTATACGACAGACGGAACGGTTTTTAAAGGATTATTACGGCAGAACCTTTCTTCAGAAAAAAACAGAAGCCAAGATGTCTATGGCGAAGATTTATTTAAATGATGAAACCATTAATATATCGGAGATTTCCGACCGGCTGAACTACTCTTCCATTCAGCACTTTTCCTATGCATTTAAACAGTATTATGGGATCTCGCCGAGTAATTATAGGAAGAAGAATATGATAACTAAATCTTGACAGATATAAACAGGAATGATATCCTAGAATTATAAAAGGAACAACCGTCCACAAGGTGGTTGACCATTACATGAGTAGCATACCCACCCCCGTAACCGCCAAGTTAACCAGGGTGGTTTTTGCTATGTATTACTACTTACAAAACGTAAAAACGAATGTAAGTAACGCCAGAAGAAAAAGACCAAAGGTCATTAGATCCTTAAAGTCAAACTTCATAAGCATCACCCCCATTCCAATAGAGAATGAGGTCAGCACACCCTGTAACACGATTATTCCATAACATTATGGTAGCATATACCATATTAATGTGCAATTACTTTCTACCGCATACAATAGAACACCCTGCTTACATACAACGTAAGCAGGGTTCCTTTTCTTATAAATGTATATTCAACTCCATCAGATATGTTTCCCAAGCCACAGTAATATATCCGCAATAATTTCATCTCTGCACGGCTCGTTTAATATCTCATGAAACAGGTTTGCATAGACATGCAGGCTTTTATCCTTAGAACTTATTTCTTCAAATAAATCCAGGGAATCTTTTGCTGCCACCAGACCATCATCAGCTCCATGAAGAATCAGAACCGGGTCAGAGAAGCTTTTTATATTGGCCTTCAGCCACTGTACGCCAGCATATATCTGGTTGATCAGTCCGGTGCTGATCTCCTTTTCCACCAGAGGATCCGAAACATACGCTTCAATCACCTTTTTATCGCTGCACACTCCGTCTCCAAGCTGATTGGGCAGATAAGTATCATCCGGAGCCTCAATTGGAAACTGATCTCCCATAACGGGGTGATTGTAATGGGTCAGCGCACCAGAAGTAATTATTCCATCTGCCATTCCCGGATTCTTTGCACCAAACAGTGTTACTGTCTCCCCGCCCATGCTGTGTCCGAAGAGAAAAACTTTTTTCCCTTCGCTCTCCTCTCTGGCAAGAGCAAGAATCTGTTCCAGATCGTCAGGCATCTCATTAAAATCTTTAAAATAAACCTTTTTCCCCTCTGATTTTCCGTGTCCCCTCTGATCATACCGGTAAACACTGTAGCCATTTTCGTTAAGCTTTTCCGTGAAATAATCGTACCGGTTTAAATGTTCACACAAGCCGTGGGCAATGACGATCAGTGCTTTTGGATTCTCCACTGCATCTTTTTTAAATCTCAGTTTTGTTCCGTCGAAGGAAATAATCATTCTTTCCTCCTGCATTCTGTTTTCCCCATTCATAATACCTTCTCCTTTCAAATTTCCATGGATTTTGACGGTTGTATATCAGTAATTTCATCATACTACAAGGACTGCTTCATAGCAAGATCCTATAATTTTATCCTTCCAGCCCGGTGAATTTAATATCACTAAAACAGGTTCGTCCATAGCTCAGAGAGCCAAATCCAAACATTCCCGATTCAAAAGAGGAATCCTCTGCTTCCAGAATCACTACACCATTTACGGATAAAATTATTTTTTGCCCCCTTACTTCTATTTCTAATAAATAGGTGCTTTCCATATTCCATGGGTAGTCAGTTTCCGCCAAAATATAATATCCATACTCATTTTTATAAATTGCCAGTCTGTTCTGCCCGGAAAAACCTGCCCCGTAACCAAGCATCGCACCTTTTGCCCGGACTGTCATTAAGTGGTTCTCCCCAAACAGTGGTTTTACAAGAGCACTCACCCGGTAGTCTTTACTGTAATAATTTCCTGTATAAGCAAATCCTGTTTCGGCCCGGTGGAAATGAAGAAATTCTCCCTGTTTTGTCCAGTTCCCGCCGTCTGTTGAAAATGGAGTCACTGTTCCAAATTCTTCTTTTTGCTTTGTTATATCAATTTCATAATCTGCCAGTCCTGTTATCTGGAATTTTTTCATATTAATATAACCGGTTGTAGTTCCTTCCGGAAAGCTGCTTCCCCTGACAATAAATCCAACTTCCTCTACAAGATCTCCTTTTGTATAAGGTATTGTAAATTCCACCATAAACCATTCATTTTCCGGATAATCAACAAAACTGATTTCTACGATATCATGCTTCCCAAACGTCTTTATATACGGCACCAGATCCAGCTTCTGCCCTTTCAGCCATTGCACAGACAGTTCCATGGTAACCTTCTGCCCGGAATAAACCTTTGGTGAGAAAACCGGAGAATATCGCTCATCTGAAAAATCTTCTCTTCCATAAAAACTTTTATAATAAATCCGGCAGGAATCATATCCAATATCATCAATGAGAATGCACAGTCCATTCCCATCCGCATAACTTTTACTTCCAGAAGGATTGATAGTACCATAGAAGGGATTGGACACTCTCATGTTGTGTGTCATGCCTGGAAGAAGAAAGTCAAAGTTTATTTCTTCCGGATTCATTCGAAGTTCATCTTCCAATTCTTCTCCCATTGCAGCATATCCATGGGCAACGATCTCCTTGGCGTAGGTCGGGATGTCAAGAATATTGAGATAGCCGGATATTCCTGATAAAACCACTGAATCGTTGATGGGCCTGCGGTATTTATCCGGAATCTGGGAAAGACCGCAATACACGCCCGCTATTGTTCCCACATTGCCTGCATTGCAGTCCGTATCCCAGCCGCACATACAGGCAATCTCCACTGTTCTGGAGAAATCACCATTTCCATAAAATAAGGCAAGAGCACACACACCTGCATTTGGAATAATATGGCATGCACCCGGATATTTGTCATATCCCCAATCCTTTTCCAGCATATGGAAGCATTGTCTAAAATCGCCGGGATTGCTGCGGTAGAATCTCTCCACACTTTTAACTACCTGATAATAAAGGCTTTCTCCCGGTATCTGATTTAAACCTGCCTCCACAATCTCATCTATTGATTGTGCCGTAAATGCATGTGCAATACAGGCGCAAATAAATCTGGCTCCGTTTAACCCCTCCCCGTCATGGGAAACACTGGCTGCTGCCGCTCCGTCATCTGCAGCCTTTTTCCCATCTCCGGGATGAATCAGCCCCCAGGTATCAATAAAGATCTGTCCGCCAATCTGCTCCGCCACCGTACTTCCGTTACATTCAACTGACCCTGATAAAGGTGCCGGAATTCCCATCTTTAAATTCATATAAGCCGTATGTTCTGTGCTGATTCCATATCCGCCCCACCAAAACATCCCTTTTAGATATCTCGTATAATTTAACCATGCTTTCGCCACATCTTCCGGAGTTACCGGTGTTCCCGTCTCCTTCCTGTCATCCAGTGCTCTTAAGAAATAAACCGGGCCATTTACATCATCATCTGCAGCAAAATTAATATAATCTTTCACATAACCGTTTAAATCACCGTAAGTCTGAAATATCCGTTCCTCTGTCCAGACATCCGGCTCTATGGGCGCACCTAAACGGATTCCGATATTCATGCCTAAAAAACCTGCATATACTTTTTCATAATAGCGTTCCACCATACCAATAACCTGCTTTCTGCATATTTTATTCCGACTGATATGCTATTTCAGGCGACGAAGAATACATACTTCGCCGCCTGAACATTATCTTTTTTTCAGCTTTAAATACTCTTTATAGGAAAATGCAAACAGTCCGATGAGTGTTGAAACATAAGGAATTGTCTGCACCAGACTGGAGGCCCAGCCCACCGTGGATGCCGCTGTGGATATGGCATTGAAAAAACCAAAGGCAATGGATGCCCCAGCTGTTATGATGGGATTAGACCTGCCAATAGCTTCCGCTGCCACTGCAATCCATCCTCTTCCCGATACCATATCTCTGGTAAACGATGACAGATAGCCCATTGACATAAAGGCACCGCCGCATGCACAGAGAAGACCGCTTAATAGGAGGGCAATCGTCTGGGTAAGCTTCACATTAATTCCTACCGATTCTGCTGCTTTTAAGTTTTCCCCCACTGCCCGGATATGATAACCCAGGGTAGTTTTTCCAAGAAAAACAGCTACAATTAAAATCATGATAAATGCCAGATATGTCATGATATTCTGTCCGGAAAGGATGTCACCCAGAAACGGTATATCCTTTAACACAGGGATGGCGATCTCCGGCAGTGTTTTACTGGCAACAGAGGTGGAACTTCCTTTATCTCCGGTAAATAAGTAAAGCAAAAACACCGTACCTCCCGATGCTAAGGAGTTAATGGCAATACCTCCTAAAATAACATTTGCCCGGTAATATAAAGTAAATAGCGCCAGTATTCCGGAACAGATTAACCCGGATAAAAGGGCAATTAAGAATCCGCCCAGAGCACTACCCGTGGCTGCACTGCCAAATACTCCAAAGAAAGCCGAGATCAGCATAATTCCTTCCAGAGCGATATTGGCGACACCTGCCCGGTTTGCAATCACTGCCCCAAGGGAAGCGAACAGGATGGGGGTGGTCACCCGGAATACGGAATGCAGGAATTGTGCTGTGAAAATGATATTGATCAATTCTCTCATTTTGCAATCCCCCTTTCCATCCACCGCTGCTTAAAGGAATGAAGAAAACGCTCCGAAGCAATCAGCAGAATAATCAGACTCTGAAGGATGGTTGACATCTCAGCAGGAACATCAGATAACCTTGCAACGATGTCCGCTCCTGTAGATAAATACGCCACAAACAGGGCTGCATAAATCACGCTTACCGGATTATTATTGGCCAGCATGGCTATTAATGCCCCTGTAAATCCATAGCCGGGAAGCCCGTTCCATTCAAAGCGGGTATGCATGGCAATGGATTCCACCGAACCGCCGATACCCGCAATTGCTCCGGATACCAGATGAGCGATAATAATGGTTTTAACAATATTGATTCCGGAATAGGCTGCAAACTTTGCATTGATGCCTACCATACGGATCTCATATCCCCATTTGGTCTTATATAGAAAAACATAGACTGCTGCAACACAAAGCAGTGCAATAAACAGTCCGTAATGTACTTTAAATGCCGGAATAATCACCGGTATTTTGGCAGTGTCCAGATAGGGGTAGGAACCATTTGATGCCATGGGATCCTGAAGCACTCTGGTCATAAGATAAGAACCAAGTCCCAGCAAAATGCTGTTCATCATCAGGGAGGTAACTAGTTCACTGGCACCGTATTTTGCTTTTAAATATCCTGGAATCAGCATAATTAAGGCACCAATTACAGCAGCAGCAAGAATGATGACCACCTGGTGAACACCAACGGGGAGGGGAACCCAGATAGCAATCAGGGAAATAACAGCTCCGCTGAAATAAAAGATACCTTCCGCTCCCATATTAAACTGGCTGGCCTGGAAAACAACTGCCATGGACAGACCTGAGAATATAAGAGGAATTGCCGTATTAATTATGTTTCCAATATATCTTGGTTTACTGAAAGGTCCCAGTATAAATAAACGGATGGACTCTATGGGTGTGTCACTGACCATAAAGATGACTGCAAATGCTGCAAGCATTGCGATGACCAGAGCCACAGTTGTTCTTAAGAGATGAAAGGATTTTTCCCTACTCATAACGCATCCTCCTGATCTGACTCTCATCCTGCTTTTTAATACCCAGCATATAAAGTCCAAGTTCTTCTTCTGTAATATCTGACAGGTTCTCGTAATAAGCCACAAACCTGCCTTCATACATGACTGCCAGCACATCCGACAGCTTTATCAGTTCTGCCATATCTGCCGAAAACAGCAGCACGGCGCAGCCATTATCCCGCAGCTTTACAATGTTCTGATGAATGATATGGGCAGCTCCGATGTCGACACCTCTGGTAGGCTGCTCGGCAATCAGAACCTTTGTCTCTTCCATACATTCTCTCGCAACAACCACCTTTTGCATATTTCCACCGGACAAACCGTCGATTCTGCCGTTTTCTCCCGAACATTTCACGGAATATTCCGCGATCATCTGTCTGGCATACTCACTGATTTTTTTCTTTTTCAGAATTCCCTTATTGCAGAATTCTTCTGTATCATATTTGTTGGAAATCAGATTTTCATTGACAGCGGCAGTCAGGGCTACGCCCTGACGCTGTCTGTCTTCCGGGATATAGCCAAACCCTTTCTCCCTCATCTCCTTAATGGTCATGGACTGAATATCAGCCTGGTTGATCTCCACGCTGCCTGATTCCACACGCCTGCTTTTGGTTAAAATCTCAGCCAGTTCTACCTGCCCATTGCCCTGGACACCGGCAATTCCCATAATCATACCGGATTTCACCTGGAAGTTTATATCCTGTAAAATAGGAACTTTCTCTCCTCCATAGTAGGACAAATCGGTTACACTGATTCTGGCTTCACCAAAGGCATGCTCCTTTTTATGAATGGAGGTGTCAATTTTCCAGCCTACAATTTTATTGGATATCTCCTGTTCCGAGATTTCACTGGTATTAAAAACTCCTTCGGAGCAGCCCGCCCGCATAATGGTCACTCTGTCACTGATTGCCTTAATCTCTTTAATTTTGTGAGAAATAAAAACAATGGTATATCCCTGTTTTTTCAGCTTCACAAGTTCCTCAAATAGCTGTTCTGTTTCCTGAGGAGTCAGTACGGCAGTGGGCTCATCTAAAATCAGAATTTTTGCTCCTCTTGCCAGTGCTTTTAATATCTCAATCTTCTGCTTGATTCCTACAGGCAGAGTGCCGGTAACTGCTCTTGGATCTACTGCAAAATTATATTGTGTGCTTAATTGCTCGGTAAATGCAACCGCAGCATTTTCATCCACAAAATGATGGTTTGCGGGTTCGATCCCCAGCGTAATATTCTGAGCTACAGTAAAGGAATCTAACAGCATGAAATGCTGATGCACCATGCCGATCCCATGCTTTATGGCATCGTTGGAGGAATTGATATCCAATTCCTTGTCCCTTAAATACAGTTTACCTGAAGAGGGTTTTTCCATGCCAAAGAGAATTTTCATCAGGGTTGTTTTTCCCGCTCCGTTTTCTCCCACAAGGGCATGGATTTCCCCTTCCTTTAAGGAAAAGCTGACATCCTTATTTGCCACAATACCATTGCCGTATATCTTGGACACATTCTCCATTCTCAAAAGGTATTCCATTGTTATCCTCCAGGCATTAAGCTTTTACATACTAGTTTGGAGCAGCTTTACTTCGGATTGCAGCAATGTCATCGGTAGACATAGACTGTACATCGGATAATTTCACTTCACCAGATATGATTTTCTGCTCTAACTCCTTAACGCTATTCTTTTGTTCATCAGACATTAACGCATCATAATATTTGTTTTCTGCCAGGCCAACTCCGCCGTCTTTCAGACCGAGAGCAAGAGATTTACCGCCGAAGGTAAGAGTTCCGTCTGCATACTGGTTTACTAAATCCACTGCGTATACAGATACCTTTTTCATTGCTGAAGTAATAATGTGCTTTGCCTGATCCGGGTTACTGGCTTCCAGACTTGCAGCCTGATCTGAATCAACACCTATGGCTAATTTATCAAGACTTGTGGCTGCTTCAAACACACCTAAACCAGCACCGCCTGCTGCCTGATAAATAATGGGAACTCCGGAGTTGTACATAATCAGTGCCAGTTCCTTTGCAGTTGCACTGTCTGTAAAATCACCTACATAGGAAGCTTTTACTTTCACATCAGGATTTACGCTCTGAGCGCCTTCAATATATCCCACCAGGAAATAGTTGATACCTGGTATATCCATACCTCCGATAAAACCGATGGTATTGCTTCCTGCCTCTTTTGCTTTTAAAGCTGCCACTGCACCTGCCAGAGCGCTCATCTCATTACTCTTTGTAACTACAGCAAGAACGTTGTCTCCAAAACCAACGCTGTCTGTATCCAGGTTAATAAACTTCTGATCCGGATACTGTGCGGAAACCTGTTTTAAAACATCATCGCCGGCTGTGGAAACAGTCATAATTAAGTCATAGCCGTCTTCGCAGTAATCTTCATAGGTTGCAAGATATTTGGTAGTATCAGTTCCCATCTCTACAACATCTGTCTGGGCACCCAGTTTTTCCTTAATGGTATCCATAGCAGCTTTGGAACCGTCAAAAAATGATTTGTCTCCTAAATTACCTGGAATTAATAAAGCAATTTTTAATTTCTTAGCCCCTTCCTTCGTACCTTTTGTCTCTCCTGCTTTTGTTTCACCGGTTGTTGCTGCGGCACTACCGGCAGTTGTTTCTTTTCCTGCATTGCCACCGCTTTTTCCGCATCCAGCCACACTGACAGCCATCAGACAGCATGCGAACAATACGCTTGTGATTCTTCTGAATTTTTTCATTTGATCTCCTCCTAAAAATAAATGATGTGTATTTATGCCAATCACAATGTCTGGTAGAAAGACATTGAATAATTGCGTTACTTCTGTACTACTAACGGAAAACCCGTTCCATCACTATATTCTTAAACCGCTGTAAATCTAAATCAACTGCGTAAAAAAAATCTTTCTCTGTTTCACATACTGCATTGTAATAATTGGTTTTGTGAACTATGGTCCCTCTTGTCAGTTCCCCTTTTAGTTCAACTGTATAATCTCCCTTTTTCAGTGTTACTGTTTCCCTGTCAATCAGGCAGGCAATCAGCAGCGCATCATGAAGGGTAATGGGAAATCCTGTTTTATCCATGAATATCTCCATGCCTTTATAAAGATATTGAACGGCTGGCTGAATGGAGTTTTTAACATCCTCCATCTCTTTTGCGGTAAGCTTTGTATACTTTGTAACATCCAGTCCCAGCATGGTTAAGTTTTCAGCAAAATCAGTAACAATCCGGGCAGCCTCCGGATCACAGATGATATTCCATTCCGGATAAGAGTTTAAAAAGGCACCGCCCATTCCGATGATTTCCACTGGTTTCATTATCTCAGGTGCCTTTAAAAATGCCAGTGCCAGATTGGTCAGAGGCCCCATGGCAACAATACAGACATTTTCATTCTCCGCCGCTGTCTTAATCATAAAATCAACCGCATCCAGGCTCTGTTCTGGCTCATACTGGTTTCTTAAAATGCTGTACTGAATGGGTTTCTCCATCTTGGGCCGTTCAATCAATGGCAGTCCCTGACCAATATAAACAGGAATCCTGCCCATCTGGTAAAATTCCAGCAGATCCTTCACCATTTCTGCCCGCGCTTTCGTATCTTTAAATACAGTGGTAATTCCTGCCACTTCTATTTCAGGAGACAAAACAGCAAGAGCTATGGCAACGGCATCATCCACGTCATCGCCCAGATCTGTATCAATGATTACTTTCTTTCGTTTCATGTCATTCCTCCTGCATCAGACTTAAAACTTCCTCATTGAGAGGCATAGACGCCTGGGCGCCTTTTCGTGTAACGCTGATAGCTGCCGCTGCATTGGCAAAACAAATGGCTTCTTCCATTGATTTTCCTTCTGCCAGCTTTACAGTCAGTGCTCCGTTAAAGCAGTCTCCTGCACCGGTAGTATCCAGTGCATCCACCCTGGTTCCTTCAAACATGCGGCAGCCCTCCTGGCTGACCCACAAGGCTCCCTTGTCTCCCATTGTTACTATGACATGTCCTACTCCCTGGGACAACAGCTTTCCAGCACCTTCCATGATCCCGTCCAGGCTGTCTGTCTTATGGCGGCTCAGCCTCGCCAGTTCACTTTCATTGGGAGTTATAATATCAATTTTCCTCATGATCTCTTCCGGCAGACCATCTGGAGCCGGTGCCGGGTTTAATATAACGGTTTTTCCCGTTTCCTTTGCATGGTCAATGGCATGAAAAACTGCATCTGCAGGAATCTCCATCTGTACAAGAAGATATTCATAATCCATGATTTGGGGCTCTGTCTTCTCTAAATATGAAATATCACAGCTTCCATTAGCTCCTGCAATGGTCACTATGCTGTTATTTGCCAGGGAATCAACTAAAATCACTGCTGTTCCCGTATCCTTACCTTCACGGACAGAAATATAATCCGTACAGACACCGTTATCCTTTAACCCCCGGATCAAAGTTCTTCCAAACTCATCTTGTCCTACACAGCCAAGCATAACCACGTCTGCGCCCAGCCTTCCTGCTGCAAATGCCTGATTAGCTCCCTTTCCGCCGCAGTTATAGGAGTAATCCGTTCCAAGTACAGTTTCTCCCACACCCGGCAGACGGTCTGCAGTCACCTGTATATCCATGTTTAAACTTCCGATTACCAGTATTTTTTTCATATCTCTTCCCTTACCTGTTTTTTTTCGGTGCTCTCTCTGATCATCAGAACTGTCTCCAGATACTGGTCTTCCTGATGTATGGTTTTATCCTGAATGGACGCCAGCAGCATTCTGGCCGCCTGATAGCCCATTTCATACATTGGCTGAGATACTGTGGTGATAGGCGGTACCATCTCTCCACTCATGGTGATGTTATCAAACCCCAGCAGCTGGATATCGTCCGGAACCTTTTTGTTTAATTCTCTCAAAGCCCTTAATACACCGATTGCTATGGTATCGCATCCGGCAAAGATCCCATCTATTTCCGGATTGTCAGAAATCATCTCCCTGGTTCTTTCGTATCCGGACTGTATATTGTAACCGCCATAGCTTAAATATTGTTTATTTATTATAATGCCCGCATCTTCAAGTGCCATGCAATAACCTTTCAGCCGTTCTTCCACTGTATAAACATCTTTTACACCTGCAATATATGCGATATTGGAAGCGCCATTCTCAATGAGATAAGACACACCTTCTCTGGCAGCCCTGGCATTATCAACATAGACGCCGGGATACCTTGACAGTTCCTTTATCTTTCGGTCCAGTATAACAATAGGGATGTTACTTTTGTGTATCAGTGCAGTCAGCTTTTTGTCATTTAAATCGCCGCTGGTATTGATGATGATTCCGTCCACCCTTTTTTCTAAAAAGGTATATAAATACTTCTGTTCTTTTTTTATATCTGAATCTGAATTACACAAAAATACCGTATATCCATTTTCCATGGCGCAATCCTCCACCCCCCTGATTACCTGGGGAAAAAAAGGATTCTGGACATCAGGTATTATGAGGCCAATGGTCTTTGTCTCAGCAACCGTTATGCTCCTTGCCATCTTGTTTGGTACGTAACCTACCTCGTCAATCAGCTTCAGAATCTTCTCTCTCGTTTCTTCTGAAACCCCTTCCGGATTGTTGTTGATGACTCTTGATACAGTCCCTTTTGATACTCCCGCCATACTGGCGATATCTTTAATTGTCAGTGCCATAAAAGTCCCCCCGCGCTTTTACTAAACCGGTTTAGTATTGTTGATAATAATGCTATCACAAGTAGATTTTTTTGTCAATAAAATAAGCCCTGATAAAACTGGTAATTTTACCGGTTTTATCGGGCTATTTCATATAACACTAATTATCTTCTCTTACCCACACACGCATTTCATTTTCGCCTCTGTTGGCCCAGCTGTAATAAGGAATCCATTTGATTTTCGTCTTTGTTTTCTTTTCTGCTGCATTACTCTTTTTATATAGCCATTCTGTCCCACTGTCTGCTTCTGTCTTCCAGCCGGAGGCAGTAAGTACTCCCACGCCTCCAAGCAAGGTTGCGTCATATTCGTACTCAAGCTCCTCTTGCTTTTCCACCGACAAAAGGTGCAGGTTTGTACCATTATCCACTTCTTCCATACAATACACAAGGGGACCTCTGGAAACTGCAAATTTTCCCAGATCGTTTTCCACCAGGGGATTAGCATACCAGCGCTTTGCCTGCATATCCAGTTTCAGCCGTATTGTGTCTTCAAAAAATACCTGATTCACATAGATAAATCCGTCTTTTTCCTCAAAAGCTGCATGTTCCTGATTAAGCTCCACATCAAAGGAATCGGACCATGACGGTACCCGGATTCCCAGGCAGACACTGGCGGTTCCGCTGTAATTTAATTTTATGTCCACACAGCCATCCCAAGGATATCCGGTCTTTAATTCTATCTCCAGAATGCCATCCCCTATTTCAAATCTCCCCTTGCATTCCACAAAGAGGTTTACTAAAAGCTTATCTTTCTTCTGTACAAACACATACTGCTCCACAGAAGCTAACAGTCTTGCAAGATTGGGAGGACAGCACGCACAGCCAAGCCACTGGGGGCGAACGCATTTAACATGGCTCTTTCCGGGATCCTTTGATGATTTACCAGGAACTACCTCCAGTGGATTCACGTAAAAGAAATGCTTTCCATCAAGAGCCACTCCGCCCAGCACTGTATTATAAAGTGCACGTTCCATTACATCCCCGTATTCTCCTTTTTCTTCTGATATCAGCATCCGGTATGCAAAGAACACCAGACCTACTGATGCACAGGTTTCACAGTACATGGTATCATTGGGTAAATCGTAATCCAGAGTAAATGCTTCTCCTGAAACAGTGGAACCGATTCCCCCGGTAATATACATGCGCCGGGTTACAATGCTCTTCCATAACCGCCTGCACGCCAGAAGAAGCTTCTCATCTCCTGTTTCCCATGCAGCATCTGCCATTGCAGTGCAAAGATAGACCAGTCTTACCGCGTGTCCCTCAGCAGTATCCTGTTTAAGCACCGGAAGATGAGCCTGATAATAGGTCAGGGGAAGATGTTTGGAATTCATCGCTTCACATTCTGTTCCCCGTACCAGTAAAAAGTACTGAGCCAGTTTTAGATATCTTTCATTTTGTGTCAGCCTGTATAACCGCATCAGACCAATCTCAACTTCTTCGTGACCGTCATAGCCATGAATCTTTCCTTCCTCATTACCAAATACAGCATCAATGTGGTCAGCCAGTTTACATGCGGTTTCCAAAACTTTCTTATTTCCCACGGATTCATAATAAGCCACAGCGGCCTCCATAAAATGTCCGGCACAATATAACTCGTGGCTCTCCCACAGGCGTTTGTATTTCTGATCAGGTTCCTCAATGGTAAAGTATGTATCCAGATATCCATCTTCTTCCTGGGCATCACTGATTAAGTCCACAACATCATCAGCCAGACACTTTAATTCTTCATCTATCTTCTCCCGTAAGCAATAGGCAGCCGCCTCCAGCCATTTATAAAGATCGCTGTCCTGAAACACCCAGCCATAGTGATTTCCTTTTTTTCTTCCAGCCGCAATTCGAAAATTTTCAATCACATGGCTCTTTTCATTGGGAATGGAATCGTCGTTGCGCTCCCTCTCAATGTTGATTTCAATTTCATCATTTAAAACACTCCATTGATAGGGAACCATCTCTGTTCTGATTAATTCTTTGTATCTGCTGAAAAAACTGTCCTGAATTTCTACCTGATTCATACTGCACCTCCTGATTTACCCTGCAAAGTGACGTCGGCATTGTCAGCCGGCGCCACTTCTTTTAAATTATATGTATTTTTATTTTTTAATAATACCATCAATCACAGCTTGGGCTTTTGCTGCAGCTTCCTCTGGCGTGCTTGTATCTGTCATTACCTCATTAAATGCCAGGGATATCGCATCAGAGATATCCGGCCACTCCGGTAACGGACCTCTTGCATTTGCATACTGCATTTCCTCAACAAATGCGTCATATACCGGATCTCCCTTAAACTGCTTTTTAGCAATAACGGAATCAGAAGAAATATATCCCATTGCATTCATCATATAGAGGCAGGTCTCTTCGCTGGTAGCATATTTGAGGAACTTAACAGCACCCTCTTCATTGCCGCCTTTAATTACTGCATAGTTTTCTCCGCCCAGACCAGAGGCCTGTTTTTTATCCATTGGAATAGGAGCAACGTTCCATTTCAGATCAGGAGCTTCCTGCCTCATGGTAGGAACCTGCCAGGTTCCGTTAATCATCATGGCTAAGTTTCCGGAGATAAACTGGTTCATGGTATCCCCCTGTGTCCAGTTGATTGCTTCCTTTGTCATGGCACCGGAATCAACCAGACTTTTCACCATGGTCAGTGCCTTGATTCCTCCTTCTGAGTTTATTTCGTAGGATGTGGCACCGGTTGACCATACCCAGGGAAGGAAGTTAAAGGTCCCCTCCTCGTTTTGCAGGCTGCAGTGTGCAAATCCGGAAACCTGGCCGGTTGTGCAGGCTTTCGCCGTGGTAAGCAGTTCATCCCATGTGGTGGGAACCTTGCATCCTGCTGCCTTTAACATATCCTCATTATAGAAAAGGAGCAGACAGTTGCTTCCGAATGGAACTCCATACAATTTGCCGTCTAACGTACAGGAATTGACAGGACCGGGATAATAGGTGCTTACATCAAATCTTCCGGTTAAATCTGCAAAGATTCCCATGGCTGCATAAGAAGCATGATCCGGATTATCAAGAATTACCAGATCCGGAAGTTCATCAGCCGATGCACCGATGGATAGCTGCTTTTTAAAATCGGCAAATGGTACGTACTTTGCCTGTACCTTGACTTCTTTTTGTGATCCGTTAAATTCTTCAATGATATGATTCAGTGCTTTCTGATGACCTTCTGTCTCCCAGTAGTACCAGATTGTCACATCACCTGCGGCTTCGCTCTTTTCTGTCTCCGAAGCTTTTTCACTCGCGGTCGTTGCCGCTTTTTCACTGCTTTTCGCTGTTTCCGTTTTACTTTCCGTCGCTGACACCGCTCCGCTGCCAGAACTGCATCCAGTCACCGCTCCCCCAAGCAACGCCGCAAAAAGTAAGGCTGTCATTAACTTTTTCATGTTTTTCCTCCTTTTATTTTTTGTTTCAACGACTTCATTATAACGGCAATGCAAACAGGAAAAAACTCAACAAATCTTAGAAAGGGAAAATTTTCTTAAGTAGGAATTCGTAAAACAACTTCAGTTCCTGAACCTTCTGTGCTGTTAATCTCAATTTTAACTTCATCTCCGTAATACATCTGAAGCCTGGTAATGGCATTTTCCATACCAATGTGAGACGCTGCATCTGATTCCCCAAAGATCCCCCTTCTGATTAATTCCAGTTTGTGGCGTTCCATACCTTTTCCATTGTCTCGAATCAGAATCCGTATTTCTTTCCCCTCCCTGCACATACTTACTTCCAGAACGTGATTGTTTTTTGTTCCTTCAAAGCCATGAAGAATGGAGTTTTCAACAAATGGCTGAAGCAACAGTTTGTGAATCCGCAGATCCATCACATCAGGATCTACATTGATTCTGCAGGTAAAATTATTTTTCAGCCGGAACTGCTGTAAATATATGTACTTTTTCAGCCAATCAATCTCATCTCGCACAAAAACCTCCCCGCTGCTGTCCGCAATGGCGTAGCGGAGTATGGTCGCGAGGGAGTTAATTGCATTGCTGATATCGAATTCATCCTTATCGATTGCCATCCAGTTGATGGTGTCCAGTGTGTTATAGAGAAAATGGGGGTTAATCTGCGCTTCCAATGCCTTAAGCTCCGCCTGGCGCTGCATCTGCCCTGCCTTCTTTTCTTTTTTAAGCGCAGTTTCCAGCTTCTCCAGCATGTCATTAAACTGAACCGCTATCGTTTCGATTTCCACAGGCATTTTTTTGTCTGTTTCCACCCGTACCTTCAAATCCCCCTCCCGTGCTTTCTGCATGGAGGCCACCACCATCTTTACGGAGTCCACAAGTCGGTCCAGTACCCCCAGTGTCAGCAGCACAGTGACCATAAGAAGAAGGAGGCTTAAGGCTATAATCAGATAAATCTGATTATTCAGGTTCTTCATTAAGCTGCCCTGATCCATCACATTCACCAGATCCCAGCCCAAGGAATCATCGTGGTAAAGCCAGACCGAGGTATAGCGTTCCTCGTACAGGTTCTCTTCCCGGATAAACTTTTTGCAGGCTTCCACTTTTGTCTCTAAGGATGTCCCCTTCCCATAAAGTACTTTACCTATCTTTTCCGGCTGGCGGTAAGCAATGATACGCCCCGCCTCATCAATGATGAAATTAAAACTTTTCTCCTGATCCTGGGCCTGAACTTTGCATACGCTTTGAAGAAATTCCTTATCAAGACTGACAATCACAATTCCATTTTCTCTATTTAGATTTCTGTAATCGATAATCCGGTGAGCCAGATGCAGGAGATAGTAATCCTCATTTGCAAATCTGGTTCCGTATTCCGTGGGGAAAATATGGGTCTGATTATCCGAAGAAACCTTCCCATACAGTTCCTCCTGGGAAAGGCTGAAGCTGTTCATCCACGAATTCTCATAGGTAGACGCAGACAGCTGGTTGTAAGTAATGCTAAGTCCCTTAGGGGTAATAATGGTTATGGACTTTATGTACTCTTTTGTATTAAGAAGTCCCCTTAAATATCTTCGAAGCTGGTTTTTTGCAACCGATGCATTCTGTTTCTGATCCAGCCGGTCCACCCATGCCACCACATCATCATTGGTATAAATCTGGAACAACAGATCCTCATAGGATTTCAGCCTGATGGTCAGATTATTATCCATCTGCATCAGGCTTACACTGGTCAGCTCCTGGGTATTCTTCTTTAAAGTAACTGAAATGTTGTAAAAATAGTAAAAACTTAATACAAGAATGGGAATTGTAGAGGTCGCCCAGAAAAGACGGATTAATTTTTTCTTCAGACTCACTTTTTTCATAAGGCTCCCTCTCATTTAAAACAGATTATCCCTTCACTGCACCACTTGTCATTCCCGATATAATGTACTTTTGCATAAACAAAAAAATCAGCGCCACGGGTATAATCGTAACAATGGCAAAGGCTGTTAAATAGCTCCACTTTGTGCCATACTGTCCCATGAAATTAAAGATTCCCGCTGTAATGGGCCGTTTCTTCTGGTCCAGAATAAATGTCATTCCATAGGCTAAATCCCCCCAGCCGTACAGGAACGAAAAGATGGCACAGACCACCACTCCCGGCTTGGCGACCGGAAGCAGAATTCTTAAAAACGCCAGAAAGCGGGTACATCCGTCTATGTAGGCGGCTTCCTCCAGATCTCTTGGAACGGAAGCAAAATAATTTTTCAAAATTAGAACGGAAAATGGGATGCCAAGGGTTGCATCGGATAAAATGGCAGACAGTCTGGTATTGTATATATGCATTCCCTTAAACATAATAAACATAGGTGTCAATAGTACGGAAACCGGAAGCATCTGGGTTACCAGAAAGCACAAAAGCATACCGTTTCTCCCTTTGAAACGATATCTGGCTACGGCATAGGAAGCCGGAACAGCCAGAATTACCGCGATTGCCATGGCTCCAGCGGAGATAAGCAGGCTGTTTGCAAAGGAACGGAACATATTGAAATCTCCGTTTCCAACCTGGGCGGCATAGGATTTTGTATTTAAAACATGGGGATAAAAGGTGGGTGGAATCTGAAAGATCTCCTTTTCCGTTTTCAATGAGGTAATAAAAATCCAAAAAAGAGGAAACAGAAGCAGACACAGGATAACCACCGACACCAGACATAACAGAAATTCCTTTTTTCCCTTTTTATTTCCTTTCTCCATCACTCCATCTCCCCTTTCATTGTAATTTTCAAATAGACTACGCCTACCAGAAGCAAAATTACAAGCAGTACATTGGCAGCGGAAGATCCAAGGCTGTACTGGAACATCTCAAAGGATAACTTATAGGAATAGGTGGACAGTAAATGAGTGGAATTTACCGGTCCTCCCCCAGTCATTACATAGACCATATCATACACCTTAAAGGTATAGATAAATCCAAGAACGAGAAGTGATTCAATGGTGGTTCTCATCAGGGGAAGCGTAATTTTAAAGAATTTCTGCCTTCCGTTTGCACCGTCAATGGCTGCACTTTCATAAAGCTCCAGGGGAATGGTGGTAAGTCCTGTTGATATCAGAATTGTATTAAATGGAATTCCAATCCAGATATTAGCTGTAATCACTGCGGTCATCGCAGTTGACGGGCTGGTAAGCCACTGAATATTCTCTGTAATCAACCCCGCGCTTTTCAGGAAATAATTAATAATTCCCACATCAGTAGAAAACATGAACTTAAAAATCAAGGCAGTCACTGTCATGGGAATCATCCACGGTATCATAAGAAGCCCTCTCACCGGTCTGGCAAAGGAAAAATCTTTTTGAAACAGAAGTGCCAGAGCAAAGCCAATGACAAATTGAACAACCAGACAGCTGACCGTAAACAGCAGCGTGTTGAACATAGCCCTTAAAAATACTGGATCGTGCATCAGTTTTATGTAATTATCAAAACCAATAAAGTCTCTGGATCCACGGACCAGATTCCTGACCGTAACATTCTGAAGACTTAAAATAAGATTGCTGACAATGGGGTATCCCACAAAAAACAGCATATAAAGAAACGCCGGAAGCGCATACAGCAGCCCGATATTGTCATATCGGAAAAAGCTTTTGATTCGTTTCACTGAAAATAGTCCTCCTTTTCATTATTTCCACTGAAACCATCTTACACTGTATCACCGTTTCTCAAAATACGGGAAACCTTGAAAAGGAGGAAAAACCTAAACGTTTTCCCTATTTTAAAGTCTTCCTGTAATCTGCCGGAAGCTGGCCTGTCATCTCCTTAAATACCTTGCTGAAGTATTTTGGATCGGAATAGCCTACCTTTGCTGCTATTTCATACAGCTTCATATGGGTCCCGCAAAGCAGTTCCTTGGCTTTATTAATTCTGAAATTTTTCATATATGTACTGAAGGTCAGCCCCATCTCCTTATGAAACTGGGTTCCCAGATACTCAGGAGTAACATTAAGCTTGGACGCAATCTCATCCAGTGTAATACCGCTTTGATAGAATTCCTGTATCATACTTCTGACCCGCCGTACAGTCAGATGGGTAACTTCTTTTTCTTCCTCCCGGGGTTTTATATAATCAAACAGGAAATCCGCCGCTGCCGCCAGTTCTTCTCTCCTCTTTGCCTCCATAATCATTTCCAGGAGCTTTTGCTGCTTCAATGACTCAAAATTAATACAGCCCAGTTCCTTGGCAATTCCCATGACCGCCCATAAAAAGCGGACATAGCATTCCTTAATCTCCTTGGGGGCATAAATCTTACCATCAAGAAAACTGTTATGGAATTCAGCCATAAGGGCTTTTGCCTTATCCCAGTTATCGGAACAGATGGCAACTTTTATTCTTGTTTCCAATTCAATTGGATAGATGCAGGGCACTGTCTGAACGTGGGTAATCTTCGGGTAGGAAATGAGTATTTCCTCATCAAAGGACAGATTCCAGTCCATATAGGGATTCAGACTGTCCAGTCCCTTTTTTAATTGTGCCACTCCCCCAACCTCTGTCCAGCCAAAGGTCATATACCTGGGTCTTTGTTTTAAAATCTGCTGCTGCAGCCAACGCTCCAGATCATGGGCATCCTTGTAATGATAAAGAACCACAACCAGTGATTTTCTGTACATCAGATCCAGAATACAAAATGACAGATCCGGATACATGGAGAAAACATGTCGTAACTGTTTCACCGCGCCATCCCGTTCTTCTTCATAGCGGCTGCCCAGATATACATAAATTAAAATCAGTTTCTCAGCTTCTTTCATCTGATAATTGCGCTGTAAATAAGTATTGATATCTGCATCCATCTCCATGCGGCCGTTCATAAAATCATAGAGTATCTGCTCCAGCGTACCAATCTTTTCCGGTTTTTCCTGCCTGTCCTTTTCCACCTGCAGTTCCACATGCTCCAGTGCCTGTGCGAAATCATTGAGAGAAATAGGTTTTAGCAAATATTCTGTCACTCCAAGCTTCATCGCCTGTCGGGCATATTCAAACTCGGAGTAGGCGCTTAAAACAATGGCTTTAGAAGTGATTCCTCCTTTCACCGCATTGGTCATCATATCCAAACCATCCATCTTCGGCATTCTGATATCTGTTATTACAATATCAGGCTTTAACTCTTTTAACATCCGAAGTCCTTCTTCCCCGTTCTCCGCCTCTCCCACGATATGGTAATCCTGTCTCATTTTTCCTAAAAGCTTCTGGATCCCTTCTCTGATTCGTATCTCGTCCTCAACAATCAGTAACCTCATGCTTTATTCCCCTTTTAAAAACCGCTTCCAGTTTTTCCCATTCATCTGCTGTTTTCATATTACTTTAATCCAATAAAACTGTCAATCCTCCCCCTTTTCTGTGATGCTTTTTAATGCAGATGAGGCCATGGTTTTCAACATTTTATGAATTAAGAACCGGGAATTTTCATCAAGATTTCTTACCCGGCCCATCATCAGCGGAATGTTTCTCTGCCATTCCGATCCGATCTGCTTGATATTTTGTGTGTCTCCTGTATCCAGAACGGAATACAGCGCATTGACAAAATGTTCCCGCTCTTCATCGGAGACTGCCTCCAGCCAGTTATGCAGTGATTTGTCCATGTATTTGGCGTTTTTGGTCAGCCGTTCCACAAAAACGAAATGATCCCCTTCGATAATCCAGGAGAACGGATCGTGCTGCAAAAGGCCGGTTCTATTACTTTTTACGATAGAATATTGTTCCTGGCTCTCTAACAGCATACCAATCACAGAGGACTGGGGAACGGTCTTTTCCACAATTTCCTGACCCCTTTCCAGTTCAAGAGCATCTATGGCATTTTCCTTAAAACCCGGACCGTCATGGGAATAAACCTTTATAATCCGGTCCTTTAACTGCCTGTTTAATTTTGCATAAACATAAACAGCCAGATTCCCTCCCTTGGAATGGCCTCCTAATAAAAGCTTTCCTTTAAAATTTGCAGCCACCTCTTCAACATAGCGGACTGCCTCCTCCTGAGATGGAACCGGGTATTTAAACGCCATGTTAAAATCTTCTTTCCACCCGACCAGAGTTGCATCTGTCCCCCGGAATGCAATATAAGCCGTATCTTCATTCAGAAAAATGGTGACAGCGCTAAATTGTTTTTCCAGAATACAGTCCTGTTCTTCCCTGTAAAAGCCAAGTGTCAGATTCCGGTAACGCGGACTTGCAGCCATGGCAAACAAAAGCCGTAAGCTGTTTTCCTCATCCCATACACGGCAAAACATCTCTCTAAAATGCTCTGCTTTCAGAAGAGAGCCAATGGTAGGGAGGGTTTTATCAGGCTTAAATCCCGGCACAAACGAAGAAAAACCAATGTAGGAAAATTTAGAAAAAATAAGACTGTCTACAGAATGAAATGGTTTCCTGTTAAAATCTGATAATTCGCGTTCTGCATAGTTAATGATATTTGCCATTTAAAGAATCTCCTTGTTCTGTCATAGGCCGATTATTTCATTAGTATTTGTCTCTGTTTCCATTTTATGCTTATAACTCTACGAAGCGTTTATTGAAAAGATGATGACCAGGAGCTACAATAATGTGGAAAAAGGCTACTGGCAGCCTGACATCAGGAGGTGACTAAATGGAAAGTTCAGCGAAAAAAGCATTAAAAGACCAGTACAAAAACAGAATTATGACTGGAGGAATCTACCGCATACAATGCAGCAAAGACGGGTCATACTGGTTACGAACCAGTTTAGATATGCAGGGTTCAAAAAACCGGTTTGCGTTTTCCAAGGCAACCGACTCCTGTCCCGAAATATGTATGCTCAAAACCTGGAAGCAATATGGGGCAGTTTCCTTTTCCTTTGAAATTGTGGAAGAAATTGAAAAAAAAGAGACGCAGACTCAACGACAGTTTTCAGATGATTTAAACACACTACTGGAACTGTGGAATGAAAAAAGAATGGAAGGAGAACAATAACCATGAAAGAAAAAACAGATATCAGCAACTTTCTTGATGATTCCGGAAAGATAACCAGGTTATCCCAAAAGAATCGCTTAAGAACGGAAATCCTTGAATATCTGGCGGGAAAATTCCTTAATGACCGCAGCTATACAGAGAAAGAAGTAAACTCCATCTGTGAGGAATGGCATACTTTTGGAGATTACTTCCTGCTTCGAAGAGAACTGATTGACAGCGGCTTTCTATGCAGGGAACCAGATGGTTCAAGGTATTGGAAGCCCGAATCAGAATAAAACAAAGGAGATTATAATGTCAGACATAAACACTGCCTTTACTCCCATTGAATTTGACAGCTGGGACAGAAAACAGTATTTTTATTACTTTACAAAAATGCTGCCTACCGGATTTTCCATTACCATTGAGGCAGACATTACCAATACCTACAACATGATAAAAAAGCAAAACAAAAAGTTTTTCCCTGCTTATTTGTATCTGGCTTCTAAGCTGATAACAGAACAGCAGGAGTTTCGGATTGCCTCTATAGATGGAACGCTTGGTTGTTATGAGGTCTTACACCCTTCTTATGCATGCTTCCATCCGGATGACAAGACCATGTCTAATATGTGGACGGAGTATAATTCCGACTTTCATACTTTTTATAATAATTACATTACGGACCAGAACCGTTTTGCCCATAACCACGGGATCTTAGCAAAGCCGGATATGCCTCCTCAGAACAGTTTTATGATAGGAATGCTTCCATGGATTGAGTTTACAAGTTATACACCGGTTCCTTATGCAAACAGCAGCTCCTTTTTCCCGGTTCTGGAAGCAGGAAAATTTATTGACAGAGACGGCAGAAAACGAATGCCGCTATCCATTACTGTTCACCATGCTGTAGCAGATGGGTATCATGTGGGCTTATTTCTGGATAAATTTCAATCAGGTATGGCTGCCCCTGAAAAGTGGATGGATTAACTGGAAGCATCCTTTACAGATATATTGTATAAGTATTGCTCCAGTTCCTTGTTCCACTCACTGTAGTTTTTATCATTCCGATGATCTGTGAGTGGATAGTGGGCAGCCAGATAAGTACCTAAATACTGGCTTAACTTTTCGGCTCCGCTTGTATTTAAATGATCACCACCGTCTCTGCTGTCCTTATTCCAGTCTATCTTTATGTCCTTCGTAAAGAGGTTTAAATCAAGAAACGGAACGTTATTTTTTATTGCATAATCATTGACTGTATTATGACGGCTATAGTCCCAGTTTTTTGGGGAAGTAACCCCTACTAACAGCAGACTGATGTTTTTATCTCTGCACATACTTATGATTCTGTCTGTCCAAAATGTCACTGTCTGGTCTACTGACTCCCGCCCATCTGATTGATTCATGTATTCTCCGCCCTGATAAGGCGCTACCTTTTTACTATGAAAATACCCTTTCATAACATCTATCTGGTTAAAGTCCTGCTTCGGACTGAAGTCACGGGCTGTGAGTGATTTCCACCTGTCATGATACTTAAAAACTGGCAGATAATACTGTGACATATATTCCAGTGCATGATTTATTTCCGTAGGTATATTCCGGTTGTGATAAAATAAATCTGTTTCCAAAATTACAAGCTTTGGATTTTGCCGTTTTAACGCCTTCTTAAGCATATAATAGGCTTCCGCAGAGCGCTGCCCGGACTGGCTGCAGACAAAGGATGTAATTCCACGCTCTTTCCACATTACCATGGGCGAAATTCCGGAATATCCCTCACTATCGCCCACAACAATCACATCCAGCGAATTTGCAGGTTCTGCCAATACACCATATGCATGACTATCCCTGCTCGCTATTCCATCTTTCACTGTATTCCGTTTCGGTACAAACAAAATTGAACACTGAATTAATAATAGGAGAAGAATCCCCCAGAATCCCACAATTTTTCCAAAGTTTCTCATTTTAGCTCCACTTTTCCTTTAATAACTAAAATAGATGAACATTCATCCCAAACTTCATTATACTAACTTTGTAAAAAAAATCAGCTAAATAAATCTTAACATTTCTGAAGATTATTATATCAACCGCACTGATCTGCAAACTGACTGTTATATAATTGTTGGTAAAATCCTTTTTTTAACAGCAGTTCTTCATGAGTTCCCTGTTCGATAATTGTACCCTGATTCATCACCAGTATACAGTCTGCATCGCGAATTGTGGAAAGCCGATGAGCAATAATAAAACTGGTTCTTCCTTTCATCAGATGATCCATTGCTTTTTGTATCTCCAGCTCCGTCAGGGTATCAACACTGGAAGTGGCTTCATCCAGAATAAGAAGAGGGGGATTGGCCAGAATCACTCTGGCTATGGTTAAAAGCTGCCTCTGCCCCTGAGATAAATTACTTCCCTCTTCTTCCAGAATCGTATCATACCCATCCGGCATAGTCCGGATAAAATGATCCACTCTTGCCGCTTTGGCAGCTGCAATTATTTCTTCTTTTTTGGCATCAAGTACACTGTAAGCGATGTTGTCCCTGATCGTGCCGCCAAACAGCCAGGTATCCTGAAGCACCATACCAAACTGTTTTCTTAATTCTGAACGGCTTAAGTCCTTAATATTGATCCCATCCAGTGTGATCGTACCGCCATTAGTCTCATAGAAACGCATCAGAAGATTGACCAGAGTCGTCTTACCCGCACCAGTCGGGCCTACTATCGCCACTTTATCTCCCGCTTTTAAGTGAAGACTTACATCCTGCATCAGAATTGAATCTTCCTGGTAGCCAAATCTCACATGATTAAAATCGATGTCACCTTTAATATTCTCTGTTTTTTCCTGTCCTGCTGTATCCGGAATTTCTTCTTCCATGTCCATGATCTCAAAAAAACGTTCTGAGGAAGCAATGGCGGACTGCATCACATTCATGATATGGGCACATTCAATGATCGGCTCGGAGGAACGATCAAAATACTGGACAAATGCCTGTACCGTACCAATGGAAAGCTTTCCCTGAATAATATACAGGCCGCTCATTACCGCTATGAAAATATATCCAAAGCTGCTGATAAAACGTACTACAGGTGCCACAATATAGGTGGATACCTGAGCCTTATGACTGTCCTCACATAATTCGCTGTTTATGATATCAAAATCCCCAATTGCTGTTTTCTCATGCCCAAACGCCTTAATGACAAGCTGACCTGTAAAAGACTCTTCTATGTTGGCGTTCATATGCCCCAATGATGCCTGATATTTTGCAAAATTGTTTCTGGATCTGGTAGTGATCCAGGATGTCAGAATTGCTGCAGCTCCTGCAACGGCAAGGGAGACAACGGTAAGCAGAGGACTGATGAGAAGCATCATGATAACTGCACCTGCAACGGTCAAAAGCGCGGTGATTAACTGCCCGGCTCCCTCCCTGAGTACTTCCACCACCTTTTCAATATCATTGGTCGTCCTGCTTAGCACCTCTCCCTTTTCGGTTGCATCATAAAACCCCAGAGGAACACGGCCAAGCTTTCTGCTTAAATCATTTCTCATCTGAAGTCCCGCAGTCTCAGATACGGATGACATAATGTACTGCTCTACATATTTCAAAATAAAATTTATCAGATAAAGAACCATTAGACTGCCAACATAACTGCCCACTGTCTGAACATTGACGTGGAATCGTGTACCATGTGCAGCCGCTTCCTGGATACCAATAAAAATATGATCAATTGCTTTTGCCAGTACAAACGGTGCAGCCAGGGCTGCCAGCGTACTGAGAACGATGGAAGCCAGTACGGCACTCATTCTTCCTTTCTGCCCCCCAAATAAATACAATATCAACCGTTTTCCAGTATTCTTTTTCATAATTATACCACTTCCTTTTTAAGCTGCGACTCACTTAACTGGGATGCCGCAATCTGTTTATAAGCGAGGCAATTCTTCATCAGCTCCTGATGGGTACCAATCCCTGCAATTTCTCCCTGATCAAGAACAATAATTCTGTCTGCATCAAGAATGGTGCTGATCCGCTGTGCAACAATGATAAGTGAAGCCTCTTTATTTTTAATTTCCTGCCGGAGAGCTTTCCTGAGTAATGCATCAGTTTTATAATCAAGAGCAGAAAAGCTGTCATCAAATACATAAATTTCCGGTTTTCGTACCAGCGCTCTGGCAATTGCAATACGCTGCTTCTGGCCTCCTGAGAGGTTGGTTCCTCCCTGGGCTACAAAAGAATCATATCCCTTTTCCATGGAAGATATGAAGGTATGAGCCTGGGCTGTTTTAGCAGCCTGAATCATTTCCGTATCAGAGGCATCTTCTTTTCCGTAACGGATATTACTTGCAATTGTTCCACGGAAAAGAAAGGTTTTCTGAGGAATAAAACCAATCCTGGATCTTAATTCCTTTTGAGACAGGTTCCTGATATCAACACCGTCGATTAAGATCTCACCCTCCTCTACATCAAAAAACCGGGGAATTAAATTTGCAATAGTGGATTTTCCCGATCCTGTGCCTCCGATTATGGCAGTGGTTTCACCTGCCTTTGAGGTAAAGGAAATCTTATTTAATACAGCCTCTTCCGCATTTGCGTAACGAAATGATACATTACGAAATTCAAGCTGTGCCCGAATCGGGGTCAAGGCACTGCCTTGCGCCAAAGCGTTCTCCTTATCCTGTATCTCCGGCACTAAATCCAATACTTCACTAAGTCTTTCTCCACAGGACTGTGCCCGCGGTATTTCCATGAATACCAGTATTGCCATGGTCACTGTAAACAGAATGATGGTGAGATATTCAATCAGCGCGAAAATACTGCCGATTTGCATCATCCCCTCAGAGACCTTCACTCCCCCGAATAACAGAATACAGATAATCCCAAGGTTTGTTAACAATGTCAGAGTGGGTAAAAGAACAGCAAAAATCTTATTGGTCTCAATTGCAATATCGCAATAATCCTTACAGGAACTGCCAAAACGCTCTTCTTCATATTTCTCCCTGTGGAATGCCCGGATCACCCGGACACCAGAAATTATCTCCCGAAGAATCCTTGTCAGATTATCCATTTTCACCTGCAGCTGGCGAAACAGAGGAATCGCCTTACTTCCTATGGAAAAAGCAATTCCGCCTGTTATTACAATGATTGCCGCCATTACCAGTCCCATAGTTGCATTGGTGCGAAACGCCAGTACCAGACCTACCACAGCCATGATGGGGGCAGGAAGAAGCATCTGCAATATCATCATGAAAGACCGCTGTATTATGGTAATATCGTTGGTACAGCGGGTGATCAGGGATGCTGATCCAAATTTCTGATAATCGCTTATGGAATACTCCTGGGCCTTTACAAAAACTGACCGGCGTAAGTCTCTGGCAAAACTTGAGGTAACTTTTGATGCATATATCGCCGATGCAATATAAGTTACACCACTTAGGACGGCGACCAGCAGCATCAGTCCTCCCATTTTATAAACATAGGGCATATCACCCTTTAAAGCTCCCTTATTTATGATCTTTGCAAATACTCCCGGCAGATACAACACACAGATATTGTTCATCAAGGTAAAAAGTACCGCACACACTGCTGTCCACTTATAAGGCTTCATCAAATGTAATAATTTTTTCATATAAACTCCTGCTTTCCCTTAAACTTTCATCATCTAACGTTCACGTCATTGACAAATTCCTTATCGTGTGACATTATAACGTATAGTGTAACCCGATAGTCAAGAGGAGAAATAAAAATGATTCATGAGCAATATCTTACGACCAGTGAATTCGCAAAAGCCTGCGGAGTAACGAAACATACGCTGTTTCACTATGATGAAATCGGCATTCTGAAACCGGAATATGTGAATGAGAAAGGCTACCGCTTCTATTCTTTAAAACAATTTGCAACATTTGATATTATTGAGGTGCTGCAAAAAGCAGGGACGCCCCTGAGCGAAATCAAAGAATATTTAGAACATAAAAGTCCGGCACGTTTTCTTTCGGTTGTGGAAGAAAAAAGGAAGCAACTGATATTAGAACAAAAGAAGCTGAAAAGAATGGAGAAACTGCTTCAAACCACCTATGATATGACGAAAAATGCGCTAAGTGTTACCTGTAATGTCCCTTATACAGAAAATCAGGAAGAGGAGTATTTTATTGTAGCTCCTTTGTCCAGCAACGGTGCCGAAAATGAAGATATAAAAAAAATGGGGGAGCATTATGAATATTGTACCACTCATTACATTGAACTCACTTATCCATTTGGTACAATCACCATAAAATCAGATTTAGAAAAACAGATTTATGACAGGCCTGCATACTTTTATAACAAACTAGGGAAAAAATGTACCGGAGAAAAGGTACACATAAAACCCAGCGGCAAATATGCTGTTATTAATCATAAGGGCCCATATGACACGCTGCCTAAATCCTATGAAACTCTGGCAGACTATATTAACAATTCTAATTTGAAGATTGCGGGAAATGCCTACGAACAGGAAATACTCAGTTATCTGGCTGCAGAAGATCCTTCCGAATATATTATACAGATTGCCATTGAAGTTGTATCACAGGATTAAAAGAAGGTGGTGCCGCTCATTTGTTATTTTTGCGGCACCACCTTCTTTAATTATTCCTTCTATGTAACAATCATTAATTTTATTACCTGATACTTTCGATCATATGAATCATATCCGTTTTATCAATCCCGGTTTCTCCAGGAGTCACCGTAATAGAAAATATAAAATCCCCATTGGTCCAGAGTGCATTACTTACCTTGCCGCCATTTCCCTTAATTACAACTTCCAGGTCACCAATCATGATTGTGTTTTTTTCGTCGTATACATTGTAATCGCCGCTGATGTCCTCCATTTCTTTGCCTTTCTTCGCCTGACGGAAGGTTATTTCATCCTCTCCATTCTTATATATAATCTGAACCAGATCGCCTTTAATCGCCTGAATCGCGCTCTCTGTATAGCCTTCTGGAATTTTATCCGGCGCTGTGACTTTAAAACCGGCAATTTTTTCTGCATCTTTTAATGTTTTACAATCCAAAAAGGGATTTGGGATCTGGGTGTTATCAGATTTTCTGGAACACGCTGCAAAAGACAAAACCATAACTGCACATAAGATCATAGTAAATAACTTTTTCATAATAAATTCATCCTTTCTTGTCCGGGACATACGTCCTCACAGTAACCTTTTTTCGGTTCTGTACAATATATAAATGAGAACGTTAAAAAATTTAATTTCTGCCTTGTTGGGGAAAATAAATTTCAGCAAAATATTCGTGTTCCATATCTTTATGAAGTAAGGCAAATTTATATCTGATATGAAGAACAGTATCACTCAGATGATAATGGCTGCAGAGCAAGTACAGATACTTTTTTAGCTCTTCTTCCTTACCGTGAAAGCTGATATGCCTGTAGCTTCCTGAAATCTTTATGATTTTCGCTTTCCCCGCCTCTGCCATACTCCCAAGATAATCAAGTATTTTATCAGAACCAGCAATGTGTTCCTGTATGGATAAACCAACTGTCTGGCTGTTTTCTGTTATCAATCCGTCTTGACCTACGCAGTAAGAAAACCATTGCTCAAACGCTTCTATACCTTGAATCCTGGAACTTTCTTCATGACTCAGTAAATTTTTCAGTTCAGCATAGTAAACGGTAATATTCAAATTTTCCTCCGTCATTATATTTTTTAAACTCATATCATTTTCAAATCCTTGCAGGGACTTAAACAGGTTTATCATCTCTTGTGTATAAATGCTTAATTTTCTTAGTTGATTGCATTTTTCTTCAATAAACCGGCTTTGTTCTTCCATGACATCTAAGTATCCGTCTATGCTTTCCAGATCTATCTTTTCTTTCATCTGATCCAGTGGAATCTCCAGATATCTGCCGATCAAAAGCATTTCCAATACGTCAAGATGTCCCAGTGTATAATACCGGTAACCGCTGTCCTTATCCACCAACGGCTTTAAAAGACCCTTTCTGTCATAATAGCGCAGAGTATCCAGAGATATTCCATATAAATTACATACCTGACCTATTCTTAATAAATCTTCCATTTTATCTCCTATAACCGATATTGACTCTTGAGCCACTCAAGGGTTTAAGATCAGTATATGTCAATTAAAATACTTTGTAAAGGAGCGTTTATTATGATTCAGATCGAAACGTATCAGGATGAATATTTCGAGGAAATAATCACCTTATTAGTCAGTTCGTTTGAAAGTAAATTCTGTCACAGACAGAGCCTGTCCGTAATTGATATAAAAAACCTTTTGTCTATATTATGGGATCTCAGTGCAAAAGATGAAAGTCTGTTACATTTCGTAGCGAAAGAGGAGGATAAAATAGTTGGTGACATTTTAATCCAATGTGACAAACCACATAAAAACAAAGGCCAGCAAAGGATTCCTTTGTACGATCTTATTCGCAAATATGGTTTTTTCAATATGATGCTGCTAATTTATAAGCTGGGAATTTTAGAGGTCTTCAAACATGACAACTGTTATATCGAACATATTGCAGTGGATGAGACCATGCGGGGCAGAGGAATCGGAGACATGCTGCTGTCCCATGCAGAAGCCGCACTAAAGGAGAGGGGCTGCTCATCTCTTTCTCTGGCAGTGGCAAAAGAAAACCCAGCCAGACATCTTTATATACGAAAAAATTTTAAAGAAGTACAGTATCTAAACAGTCGCTTTAAGGGATACTTTCTAGGAATCAATGAATGGATTCTGATGAAAAAAAGCTTGAATTAAAAACTTGAAAGGAAGAAACAAGAATGAGCCGGGTCTTAATAAGGACAATCGTTGGTATATTTACTATAATCGGAATATGCCTCTCGGTTATCTTATATCAGAATAATTACCATATGACAGTGACTGTCGTTGATATTCCAACATCAAAAGGAACCTTGAAAGGTAACCTTGTATTACCAAAGAATTTAAAAGGCAAAGCCGGCTTAGTGGTATTTATCCACGGCGACGGCCCTGCTGATGCATCATATCACGAACATTATAAGCCATTATGGGAAGAACTGGCCAATCAGGGTTATGCCTCCCTCTCCTGGAATAAGCCAGGAATCTACGGTTCCTCCGGCAACTGGCTGGATCAGACAATGGAGGACCGGGCCGTTGAGGCTTTCGAGATAATTCGCTGGGCCAGAACCCTTCCTGAAATTAATGGTGACAAAATAGGACTATGGGGTGCAAGCCAAGCCGGCTGGGTAATTCCTAAAATTGTTCAGCTGGACGATCATATCGCATTTAATATTCTTGTAGCACCGGCTGTAAACTGGATTGATCAGGGGCTTTACAATACCCTTGCCCAGATGAAAAAAGACGGCAGATCTTCAGATCAACAAGAACAGGCAAAGAAAAGGTATGAAGAAGCTTTGTCCCTGCTAGAGCAGAATGCTTCCTATGAGGAATATCTGCGCAGTGAAGGAGCCGATCAAAAAATGACAAAAGACCGCTGGAATTTTATCCTGAAAAACTATAAATCCGATTCTACCGAAGACATCCGGCACTTTTACAGCCCGGTGAAACTCTTTCTGGGTGGAATGGATATTAACGTAGACAGTCAGAATACAAAAGCAGTATATGAAAAGGAAATAAAAGCCAGTCTTTTAAGCGTTACTCTGATTCCCACTGCCGATCATTCCATGCTTAGAGCTCCACTCGTTAATTCAGAGTCTATGACTGTCTTAACTGCCCTCTTCGCTCCAAGAAAGCTTGCGGATAAAGAATATTATGAAGAAATACGTCAATTTCTTAAAACAATCAATTAATCAATGAGAGAATAGATCTGAATACTTGACACCTTCTTATTCTTTATATGAAAGTTCATTACATTTGCGTAATCTTCTTCCTCAAAGCGGAAATCGTCTTCTTCATTGCTTAATTCTCCGCCTATTAAATTACCTTCCGGATAAGCTTCTTTCAATGTTTCAAAGCTGTCTCCCACCTTGACGTTTCTCACAGTCGTATATTGGGTACCGGTTATTTCAATCTGATAAATATATGACTTGTTATTTTCTCCTGCATCAATGGTTTTAATTACAAGGCCTGGATAAAGGTACTGCTTCTCTGTCTTTCCTATGAGCTGATCCATGTTTAATCCATCTGAAGAGGAATACGTGTGGGTTTTTGTGTCTTCTGCTTTTCCAAGCATTGCTTCCATCTTTTGGTCATCTGTAAAGTCCAGAAGGGTAATTGTTTTTCCATTGTAAATGAAACCCAGCTCCTTTAACGATTCTTTTGTTGCATTTTCAGAATCACTGATAGCAGTGGATTGGGCAGCTGTGGAGGGAGCTTTTGTGGTTTCGGTTTCGGTTATGATTTCGGTTTCGGTACTGGCTGATACTTTTGCGGGAGCAGTTGTCTCATCCGGTGATTTTACTCTGTTCTTTCCGCAGCCGCTCAATGCACCCACACATAATACCAAAAAACCGGTAACAATGGTTCTTTTTATTAATGATTTCATCGCTACTCCTTTCAATCAGTTAAGTTCTTTTTACACTTATTGTACCCGTTATTCCTACTTATTAACAAAGAAAAAACTGCTGCAATTAAGGACCGGTTAAGTACCGTTCTGCAGCAGTTTTTGTTATTTAATTAATAATTTAAATCACTCTAATGAGAAGGATAATAAACTTGCATTTCCATTTCCTCTGTAAGTCAGATAAATTGCCTGTTTCCCTTCTTCCAGTTCTAAATCAGCAGAGTAATCTTCCCACACATTGGTGTACTTTATCTGTATCGTGGCAAGAATTCTTCCATCCCATGCATGTTTTACTTCGAAATACCCGCCTGCATAACCTCTCGTTGTAATGGTAATACGCTTACAATCTCCACAGTCAAAATATTTAAATCCAGCCGTAACTCCATCTGTTATATTGGCAATGTATCCTGGCTCTTCGTCTCCATCTCTGCCATCCTGCATGATCTTTGGAATGGGGGCTTCCGATTTTTGCTCTGTCTGAAATAAGTTACATGCCAGATAGGCACCATATGTTCCTTTCCCCGGCAGAATACCTCCCATACCGCTGGTCGTGATCTCCACCTGGGGGATCGTTCCGTCTTCCAGAATCGTAACAGGCTCTGCGCAGCCCTGGCGGCTGTACCAGGTTCCATTGGTGTGCCTGTGATAAAAAATATACCATTTCCCCAGAATTTCTACCAGGCTTCCGTGATTGTTGGCTGCAAAAGCCGTGTGCATCCTGGCTGGTTTATATGTATCAATTCCCTGATCACAATTGCTGACAATTACTCCTCCATAAGTAAATCCTTTTACCGGACTGTCACTGACTGCGTAGCAAAGTTCATGCATAGCTATAGAGGAATAGATAAAATAATAAGTACTTCCTTTTTTCCTGATGGAGGGTGCTTCAAAAAATTCATGACCCTCAAAACCAGTACCTGCACTATAAGGCTTACTTGGTGCAATCACAACAGGTTCTTCTAAAATGGTTACCATGTCATCTGCAAGCACCGTCACCATGGCACCATATCTGGTGTCATCCTGGGGGCCGCAGAAACCGCAGTAGAGATATATTTTATTATCTTCTCTTAATACTCCCGGGTCGAACTGGGGCTGGTCACCCGGCCGCTCTCCCAGACGCCCTCCACTGCGATCCTTCACATATCCGTAAAACTCATATCTGCCTGCCGGAGTATCACAAACTGCAACTGATACTACCGGAACCTTGTCAAGGACATAGTAAAGATAATATCTGCCGTCAGATCCCACGACCACATCCGGCGCATACAGACACATCTTTCCCTCTTTGTTCATGGGATCACTTGTTTTTGGATAAATCACGCCTTCATACCGCCAGTTGCCAAGATCATCCACTGGTGCTGACCAGCAGACGTAATCTCCCAGACAGAAAACGTAACCATTAAAAAAATCATGGGAACCATAAACATACACTCTGTCCCCAAACACATATGGTTCCCCGTCGGGAATATATTCCCACGAGGGCAAATAGGGATTCACTGCATATTTTTTCATCTTATCTCCATTTCTGCAATCACCTGTTGCTATACGAATTTTTCTTTCAGCCTGTCTAACAAAAATTTCATCAGTTCCTGCTCATTCTG
Organism: Hungatella sp.; assembly: GCA_009712635.1. Taxonomy (GTDB): domain Bacteria; phylum Bacillota; class Clostridia; order Lachnospirales; family Lachnospiraceae; genus Lacrimispora. Next base: position 1,153,050 of record WASS01000020.1, read on the forward strand.
CTGATTCATAACAATTTTCTCTGAGGAAAACAAAATTCCATCCGGACTTTCTTTTGTAAATGGCTTCCACAACGTCATTGGCGTTCCATCTGCATCGTCTCCGTTTGGATCGCCAGTCTTAACGAAATTCGTCCAGTAATTTGCCATACATCTTGCCAGATCGTAATGCTTTCCTTTAAAAGGCCTCCAGCATTTAGCAAGTGTCTCAAAAAAGAACCATAAATCCACGGAATGAAAGTTACCCGGATGATCCCATCCTGGAATATCCGCATCAAAGGTATAATAATAACAATTAACTGGATTGCCACTTTGAGCATTTTTATGAAATAATCCCCTTACGGCAAACTCAATACTGCTTACGGAACCGGCATTTCCTTCTTCATCTCTCTTTTCGTCTCCCAACATACGAAGAAATTCCTCTTCCCGTCCGGGAAACAGCGTCTTTATCTTTTCCATTAACTCCTCATCGGAATCTGAATGAATGGAATCAAAAAATTCATCCGAGGTATTACCCGCCATGACAGGAACCATGGCTCTCTTGTTTTCCATAAAACGCTGAAAGGAATTACCTAAACAAAACACGTCATCGATAACCGTTCCCATAAAGCCGCCAAACTGCTCATACTTTTCATGCAGCAGCTTTCCGTCCATGGCTCTTGCCTGAGCCAGATCTTTTGCACCGATAAATTCAAAGAATTTCTCACCTGTTTTTTCTGCATCGGCAAGTGTGTGGCTGAACGGATCGGGATTTTTGTCGTATGGGCGGCAGAAAACTCCGCTTAACACGATAGCTTTTTGAAACAGGCCTTCACTTTTCGGCGTAGTCAGATGGGTCATTACACTGCCGCCCCCCGCTGACTGCCCTGCTATGGTTATATTTTGAGAGTCGCCTCCAAATGCTTCTATATTTCTGACAACCCATTTTAATCCCGCCAGCTGATCCAGATGACCAAAATTAGCCGGAGCCTCAGGCTGTGTGGCTGTCAGTTCCGGGTGGGACAGGAATCCAAACAAATTCACCCGGTAATTAACGGAAACCACAATGACCCCTCTCCTTGCCAGCCGCTCTCCGTCAAATTCCATCTCAGCGGTATATCCACACTGCAGCCCGCCTCCAAAATACCATACCAGAACAGGTAATTTCTCATCCGCTTTCTTTGCTCCGGTCCAGATATTCAGATAAAGACAGTCTTCGCTCATTGCTATCTCCGGATCCACATGCCATTCTCTGTCATAGATATTATCACTAAGTCCTGGCACTCCCTGCATGGATATGGGCGCAAACCGGAAACAGTCCCGGACTCCCTCCCAGTTCTCACATGGCCTGGGCTCCCGCCATCTGTTTTCTCCTACCGGCGGTGCTGCAAAAGGAATTCCTTTAAATGCAGTGATTCTGGGATCTGCTGCCTCAATTCCTCTTACCAGACCATTTTCCGTTTCTGCTATACGTATCATAATAGCCCCCCTTCCTGGCTTTACAGTTTCCTTGGATCAATGTGATAGATCTTTTCAGGTACCAGATCTCCAAAGGGACCAGGATTGCATTGATCCCCCTCCAGCAGCATTCCGAAGAAATCACTGGAAACCTGAGGATCTTTTTTCACCGTTTTAATATCCTCTATTTTCATCACGTATTGATGCCGCCCTCTTCCCCTCATGGTATCCCATGGATACTTCTTAGCAGAATGGAACTGAAGTGTATACTGCTCCGTATCCACATCGATCTGAAAGATACCCTCCTGCCCCTCTTTATCAAACCCGTAAAATTCCTGCCATGCAGGAAGGTCAAGACAACAGGGGGGAGCCGGATATAGAATTCTTAAATACCCCCCATTCATGGAAACATAGAGATTTCCCTCTGCCTGATTCTTTTCCGTGGGCATTTTAATGGCAGCTTCTCCGCATTCATAAAACATGTTATTTATGAAATGAGCGTCTCTTGACGTTCCTCCCCTGAGATTGCCATGCATACGAAAGGCAACTGCCTTGGCAAAATATCCGGCACTCCGGCATTTCCCGATTAAATTATTAGCGATGTATAAATGGTCCGTTCCCTCGGCGTAAATTGCATATCCATTCACAATACCGTCTTCTTCCATCTTATACCATGCCGAAGAACCAGTCTCTTCCTGGACTTTCCCCGCATCAAACCTGCCTTCCACGTTCCAGAATATATTATTATCAATTAAATTAACGCCATCTCTGGTGCATTCTATAAAAACAGCCTCTCGCTGTTCCATTCCGTCTAAGAATAAATTTTGTGTAATCCGGTTGTTTTCATTGTTACAATCCAGCCACAAATGATCTGCCCGAAATGTCCTTGTGAAAATGTTCCTTCTGATCAGACTGTTTGTGCAATTATGAATTTTCATGCCCCCGGCTTCCCAGGACAGCTCCATCTTCTGCCAGCCTGTTCCTTCGATCACATTGTCTTCGATCAGAAGATTCTGGGCAAATAATCCAGCAATGCCGCATACTCCTGCATCTTTAATCCTGCAGCGGCGTATGATGGTGTTTCCAATGATCTGATCTTCCGGCACACAATGATGCCAGCATTCATTACCAATGTCAATTCCAACACCATTAGCCCAGTCCACTTCGCAGTCTTCAATGATCCAGTGATGTCCTCTGAAACAGGAAATAGAACCTCTCTGGGGAACCGGCGCACCGCCAGCTGCATGTGCACAGGTAATTCCCTTCACCTTTATATAGGATAAAAATGGAATCTCAGGTGCAAAGCACTGTTCCCTGCATGTAATCTCTATCAGATGTTTTCCCGGATCCTGGTCACCCCTTAACCGAAAATGAACAGTCTGACCATTGGCCTCCACCCAATACGCATTCTCCTGTGTTCCCAGCTGACCATAAAGCTGTACCTGTAACAGAGGCTTTCCATCGCAAAACACCATTCCCCGCCTGTTTAAATACGTAGTCATATCGGTTTTATCATATTCCAGAAACAGTCTGTCATGAAGAATATTTACAGCGCAGAACGGATTGTATCCCTTAAAATCCTCCGGATTCAGTTTTAATTCCCAGATAGATATCCTTTCCGCTAACGCATCAGTGGAAAAATGGTTCAGCCTCCAGCCCTGGCTCCGGGTAAAATCCCTTACCTCCACAGAAGCCTTAATCCATACCGGTTCCTTCTGCCACGCCTCGTAGCAGATCAGCTGATCCGGACCAGTTCCGCCCATGGCAGGGTGTACGCATTCTCTGTACACACCGCCATGAATCCATACTCTGGTTCCCGGAACTGCAACAGATGCCGCTTCATTTATCGTCAGAAAGGGTTTCTGGATACTTCCGTCACGTTCCCCCACCTCTCCATCCTGATTGCAGTCGACATGCAGCTCCTGCTCATATCTTTGTTCCTGCTCCCAGAACGCGAAGCTTTTGCCCTCCGGAAGTATTGACGTAATATCCATGATTTCTCCTCTTTCATGAGTCTTTATTTTTTATTGACTGCCAGTTTCGCATCTAACTCAATCTGGTACTTATCTTTGTCAAACTTAGACAATTCCTGGAATCCCATTCCGTCCATCTGGGTACACATCTCACTCCACAGAGAATCAAACTCTCCATCATCCTTTGCATAAATCATTCTCCAGGAATAATCACTGAATAAATCACTGCACTGTTTGCGGATAATGGATATATCAGCCGGATCACTTGGTAGGGATACGCTGACATTGGGGCTGATTAAAAGAATATTATTCTTCTTCATATAATCAACGGGTTCTGCTGCACCGAATTTAGCTGCCCAGTCTTTCTTCATCTGCGTCATTGTGGCTGCCTTATAGGTACTCCAGTAATCTTTGTTATAGGGTTCTCCTGTAGCCGGATTTGTACTGATGGCATCCACCATCCACTGATTAATTGCATTATTTCCGTCGTTGAATCCGCCGCCGCCGAATTCGTCTGGTACGGTGACATTATCCATTAACGCATTGTCATTGATGTATGTATATTTTCCGTCACTGCCTACTGTATAGTTAAATCCTTTCAAGCCAATGTGCTGATAGTTTAACCCCTCCGGGCTTGCATACCAATTGAGGAAATCCATAATTCTCTGATACTTGGCATCATCCACCTGGGAACCGACGGCAAAAACACGTCCACTGCCGTAATAGGTATCTGCATCTGCATAATAGATCTGATCCTTAATCGGTGTATAAATAAATGCTGTGCCATCCTTTAACCGGTCCTGTGTATTCCAGAATCCAACCTGCCAGTTATACCACATGAGATAGACTCTTCCGGTCTTCATCTTATCACAGGCTGTATTCCAGTCCTGGGTACCGGAATCAGGATCTACGATTCCTCTTCTGTTTGCTTCATTTAAGAAATGAAGCATCTTATAATAGGCACCATCTTTGCTGTTTACAGGGATAAATGTATTATCCGGTTTTAAAATATTGGAGCCTTTTATTATTTCACCATACCAGGTTGTCAGCTGTGTAACATTGGCGATTCCCAGCATCCCGTCTCCGCCATCCCAGTCTTTCCACAAAGACAGAGGATAGGCCGGATCTCCGGCATTGTTGGTGGGATGTGCCTTCATCATCTTTTCCAGAATATCTAAGAGATCATCCGTATTCTTTATCTCCGGGCGACCCAGTTCTGAGTAAAGATCCCATCTTAAAAGGGGGCTTGATTTAATTACATCCTGAGAATAGGATGTGGGGGATGTATTGGTCATCTGGCATGGAATTCCATAGATTTTACCATCTTTATTTTCCGGCAGAGCCTTATTTAATACAGTAATCTGATCGTTATATGTCATTAAATCAGGATAATTTTTGATATCTGCCGAAATATCTTTAATTAATCCTGCTTTTACACAGTCAGTGAAATCCGTGCGTTCCAGCACAACAATATCACCTAAATTCCCCGTACTGCAACGGGTCTGGTAAATTCCGTTACCGGCCACCTGAGGCGATATCATATTCAGTTCGATGTTAAACTTATCCTTTACTACCTTTGCAAACCACCCAGCCTGAGTTCCCTGATAATTTGCAGCAACATCATAAAAATCAAATGTCATTGGTTCGTCATAGTTTCCTGTTCCAGCTGCCGCTGCTGTTTTTGTTGCCTCCGTCGCTGTCTGCCCCGCACAACCTGCCACCATAACTGCCGCCATAGCTGCCGACAGCACCTGAAACGCCCTCTTTTTTACTCTCATACACTGCTCCCTTCTTTTATTTGCATTGTTATTATCCTTTAACAGCTCCGATCATGATTCCTTTTACAAAAAATCTCTGGAAAATTGGATAAATTAATATAATCGGTGCCACTACTACAATCGTAACGGTCATACGAATGGAGGTTGAAGTCTGGGCGTGAGCCAGGCTTGCCGCCATCTGTGCCGAGGAAGCATTACTATTGGCAAGTGACTTCAAAGAGCTTGCCTGATTAATGTACTGGTAAAGGGTAAACTGAAGCGTATACAGACGTTTATCCGTTACCAGAAGCAATGTATCCTGAAATGCATTCCATTGGGTAACTGCGGTAAAGATTGCCACGGTTGCAAGGATGGGTTTTATTAATGGGGTAATGATCTGGAAGAATATTTTAAGCGTGCCGGCCCCGTCAATCTCCGCCGCATCCTGCAATTCTGCGGGAAGGGATTCCACAAAGGTCTTGCATAAGACAATGTAAAAGGGTGATACTGCAAGCGGCAAAATATAACCCCAGAAATTATTGGTTAAGTGAAGATTCCGCATGGTAATGTACCAGGGAATAATCCCTGCATTAAAATACATGGTTGCTACCACAAAGCGATACCAGAATTTCCTCTTCCACATGGATTCCTTTGTAAACATATATCCCAGAAAGGCTGCAATAAATACTGTGACAAACGTCCCAATCACCGTTCTGGCAACAGAAATCTTAAGAGCCGAAAACAATCCGGGAATCTTAAGAACAGAAATATAATTGTTAAAATGGATTCCAATGGGCCAAAAAAGAACCTTCCCTCTTTCGCTTAAATTATTGGCACTGATGGTATTAATAAATATGTAGTAAAAGGGATAAACACATATAAATGTGAAAAATAAATAGACAATACAGGTAATGGTATCAATCACATAATCTTCTATACTTCGTTTTCTTTTATGCTTTTTAATGATTTCTCTCATTTCTTCCCCTTTCTGCTTCATTAAACAAACCCTTCCCCTCTTACCATCTTGGAAATCTGGTTTGTCGCACACAGCAGCAATACACTTACAATACTTTTAAACATACTGATGGCAGTTGACAGGGAATATCCCCCGCTTCCCATCGCAATATTGTAAACATACAAATCCAATACCTGAATGTAATCTTTATTAAATGCATTTTGAAAAACGTAGTACTGTTCCAATCCGTTAGTCAGAAAATTAGCGAGATTGAGCATCACAAGCACAAAAAATGTGGGAATTAAACCAGGGATTGTGATATGCCAGATTACCTGCATTCTGTTGGCTCCATCTACTCTGGCAGCTTCCTTCAGCTGTTCATCGATTCCTGATATGGCTGCAATATACATAATTGCTGCCCACCCTGCATTTTTCCAGGTAAGCCACAGCCACATTTTAAACCAGATATGATTTGCAGACTGGAGAAACAGCTGGGGCGTCTTTAATATTCCCAGATTCAATAGCAGGCTGTTTATAACACCGGTACTGCTAAATACGCAGTATGCAATGGAATACACCAGAACCCAGCTGATGAAATTCGGCAATGTAGTCGCAGTCTGTACAAAAACTTTAAATGGTTTCCATTTAATTTCATTGAGAAAGACTGCAAAAATCATGGGGAACCAGGAAAACAAAAGACTGAGTCCGCTGATGGCAAAGGTGTTTCTTAAAACAGCCAGCAGCTGTTTTAGCTTTACGTCATTGGTTAAAAGAGACGTAAACCATTTGAAGCCCACGAACTGTTTCATACTAAGAGGAAATGGCGGCTTATAATCAAAAAATGCATAGACCCAGCCATATAACGGATAATACGAAAACACAGCAACTAAAATAAGGAACGGTAACACGTACATAAATTCTCTGAATGCCCTAGCTTTCTTCCTGTCATTAAACATTCTCATGAAATCATCCTTTCCTGTTCTTACAGTTTCTTAACATGTTAAGGATCTGTATCCCCCTTTGTAAAACGTTTTACCTATTGAATAAAATTATATTCCAGTCCATGTATATAGTCAACTAATATCGGTCATCTTTTGTATCATTTGTATGTATTAAACAACTATTAATTCATATAATTATACTTAATTACTATGTTTTTTTCTTTTTATTTATGTATAAAACGTTTTACATTAAATCAAAAAAGCAGATGCCGTCTGAATGTCCTGGCATCTGCTTTTTATCTGTGCTGATATCTGTCTCTTATATTAATTTTTTAACTGATTTCCTGAGTACCATTGTACATGGCAGCGCTATCTGACTCATCTGCTGCTCTGTCTGTTCCTCTTCCTTGTCTAATGTCCGGATTAATAGCTCCGCCGCCTTTTTCCCAATCTCTTTCAGTGGAAGGGCCGCCGTAGTCAGCGAAGGGCGGAAATACTCAGCTATCACCTGATCATCAAATCCCACCACGGATACATCCTCCGGTGCTTCCAGACCATTCTCTTCCAGATAATCATAGACTCCGCCTGCGATTACATCCGAAAAGCAGAAAATGGCTGTAACGTTCTTCCTGATCAGTGTGTCAGCCCCTTCATAGCCGCTCTCACGGTCCCAGTTTCCATAGCATACAAGATCTGGATTGTAAAAGATTTTTCTGTCATATAAGGCTCTCTGGTATCCAAGAAGCCGTTTATCCATATGGATGTTATCTTTTCTTCCACCGATCACTCCGATTTTTTCGTGCCCCATTTTCAGAAGATATTCTGTCATGTCATATCCACCCTTCTCATCATCAATTACCACGGAAGGGAATCTGGGCGTATGGGGATACCCGTAGGTCATGACTGCCGGAATACTAAAATCGTCATCAAAACACCGCATATTTCTAGCATGCCCCGGTACATAAATAATCCCATCCACTTTAATTGACAAAAGCTCCTGAATTGCCGGATTTAAGACAGAATAATATTCCTCTTCATCCTGATACCATTGTTCATTCCATCTGGCATACAGACGAAGATTCACCATAATTGTTCTGTAATTTTTCGTCTCACAATAAGACATGATGCTTTCAATGATAATCGGAGCGGAAAAAAGCGAGATATCTTCGGCAATGATCCCAATTAATTTGGTTTTTTTCTTTCGCAGACCCTGAGCAATATAGTTGGGTTGATAACCGGTTTCCTTTATCACCTGTAATACTCTCTGCCTTGTATCCTCACTTACTTTTGGTATCCCATTTAAAATGTTGGATACTGTGGATACGGATACGTCACATCTTTTTGCTATTTCCTTTAATGTCACCATGGCATTTTACCTTCTATTATTACTTCCTGGAGCGTTCTGCAAGACCCTTTAAGAAAACTCTGATATAACGGTCCCCACATACCTTATAATTGCGTTGACCTTCTCTCCTTAACAGAGCGCTTAATTCCCCGTTTGACAGTTCTGCTCCCCCGGCTTTAAAAATTGCAAGCATATCATCACCGGTAAAAGCCAGTGCTATTTTAACTTTCTTTAGAAAAATGTTGTTTACATTTCTATAATCATTGATCATAAAATTCTTATTATCCCCGGATACCCCTGGTTTTTCTTCCTTTGCTCCCCGTTTAAAGATAATAAAGCCATTTAAAAATGATTCCAGCATACGATAATTACATATCTGATTATTCTCATCATTGCCTTCATTGGCTTTCAGCATATCCTGTACATTGGTTTTTGTAAGAACTACTCCGCCCAGTTTAAAAATTTCCACCATATCACTGTCCTTGATATCCAGTGCATATCTTAATCTCTTTAATATATCAATATTTTCCATAGGAGCCCCTTTTGTGTTTCATTTTATATTTTAGCTTTACTATAACACGCCATTAATATTTATCCAATGCTTTTGTTACCTTTAATTGTTTCCCGTTGATCGGGGTGTGGCTCATGGTTTCCAGCACCATGGGGCCTTTTCCGTTTAATATCTCCACATAGGTAAGGGTATCCTGAATTGTTATGATTCCGATATCTTCCGCCGACATATTTTCTAAATTGGACAGTACTCCTACGAAGTTGGTTGCCCTTAATTTCTTTTTCTTACCACCGTTAAATCTTAGTTTCATAATGCCTTTGTTTAACTGATCGCTTTTTAACTGTTTAATCTCAGGAGCTGCTTTTATTTTTTTGTCAAAATTATGCCTTGCCTGGGATACCTCTGCTTTCTCATATCCTGCCCGTTCCTCAATTGGAAATCCGATGAATTCTTCAATCTGCCGCACGAAACGCGCCTGTGAGGAAGTTACCAGCGAAACCGCATTTCCTTTCCGCCCGGCCCGGCCGGTCCTTCCTGTCCGGTGGACATAGGTTTCCGCTTCCAAAGGAATATCATAGTTAATTACAAGGGAGATGTCATCCACATCAATCCCCCTGGCTGCAACATCCGTAGCCACCAGATACCGGTACTGCCCTCTTTTAAACCGCTTTATTGCAGAGATCCGGTCTGTCTGTTCCATGCCGCCGTGAAGCTTCTGGGGGTGGTAATCCATCTGTTTCAGCCGTTCCCATACAAGGTCTACCCGGTCTTTCGTGCTGCAAAAGATGATACAGCTGTCTGGATTTTCCATAATTGTAATATCTGTAAGCAGTTCAAACTTTTCTTCCTCAGTCGTCAGAAAAAGAGAATGACCGATATCTGCTGCCGTGTTACTATCCTCATGAATATCGATCTGAACCGGCGCCTTGTGCTCACTTAGTGATAACTCTTTTATCGCCTGAGGTATTGTGGCTGAAAACAGCATGGTGACTCTGTCTTCCGGAAGTTCCTTTATAATTTCCTCCACCTGATCGATGAATCCCATATCTAACATCCGGTCAGCCTCATCGATGACCAGACAGCTGATGTGACTTAATGCCAGAGTCCCTTTTCTGATGTGATCCATCACCCGGCCGGGAGTTCCCACTGCCACGTGGGTCTTCTGCTTTAATTCTGTTTTTTCAATGGCAAATGGGTGACCGCCATAAATTGCTGCTGCCTTTATTCGTTTAAATCTGCCAATGTTGGTGAAATCCTCCTTCACCTGAACCGCCAGTTCCCTGGTAGGTGTGAGAATCAGTGCCTGGGGTTTGTTTTCCAGCCAGTCGATCATCTCGCAGATGGGAATTGCATAGGCAGCGGTTTTCCCGCTGCCTGTCTTTGCTTTCACAATAAGGTCTTTTTTTTCTAATGCCTGTGGAATCACACGTTCCTGAACTTCCGTGGGTATTTTATAATCCAAAACGCAAAGTGCCTTTTGAATATCGTCGCTCAAAGAAAAACTGCTGAAATTGTTATGAATCATTATTGTTCCTCTCATTTCATTCATACGGTGCAGTCACATAATCTTAGGACCGCATGTTACATTCTATCATCTTACAGGGGAACTAACAACTGTAACTTAAGCCTTTATAAAAATTCTGTATTTACAGCATTTTATATGGTATAATTCCTATAGAGCAAAAATGAAAGCAGGAATCTAAATTTGAAATCAAATAAAAAGATGTTGATTATTGTACCTTTATTCGTTTTATGTCTTATTTGCACCAGTTACGTCATAACAACAAAATTTATAACTTCCAATAATAATTCTGTACCTGCAGAAGAATCTGCCAGCACAAGGGCTGAACAGGAAGAGGTTTCTTCTGCTCAAGAATCTGCTGCGTCAGATTCTGCCGTGCCGGAATTTACTACCGGAATACCTGTGGAATCTACCGAAAAAGCGACTGGCGATGCGTCAAAGATTCAAGATATTATCAGTGACCAGACTACAAGCGTATTTGACGGAGCGGTTGGTAAACAGCATATTGGGATGGCGATCTATAGAAACGGCAGCGAATTAACAGCTTCTCTTTTTACAGCGAATGAAGAAGATCCTGAAATCAAATTACCTGGCACGCTGAATAGGGATACTTCCTCTTTTGTATTGACCAGCGAAGACGGCAGTATCACGTTTGAAGGATCTTTAAGCCCAGATACCTCAAAAGGCGACCGATTGACAGGCTTATTTAAAAACACTAAGGATCAATCAGAAACTGAATTCCACTTAACCCTGTCTCATTCAGTTGGCAGCCCCCTGGAGGGACGTTATCCCCTAGTTGATGCAGATGCAGCAGACGTTGAAAATTTCGCTAAACAAATAAAGTTGAACATAATGGAAGATAAAAGACAGGAGTTTGCAGATCTCATCAATTATCCAATCAACGTAACCATAAATAATAAGAAAATAAGCATCAATTCTTCTGAGGAATTTATTCAACACTATAACGATATTATTACATCTGATTTTAAAAACAAGTTATCAAACAGCTATACGAAGTATCTTTTTAGCAATAGTATGGGAGTAATGCTTGGGGATGGTGAAATATGGTTTGATCAGTTTAATGATCAGGGATTTAGAATTTATGCCATAAATAATTAATTAGGAACGCCATAAATAATAAGCACCCTGCCATCATCTGGAACAGGGTGCTTATTAAATTTGTCTCTTATGGAGCTGTAATCTGCCACTGCTGATTATACCCGTTGTTGCTGCTCCACTGAATTACATTTCCGCCATCATCTACAGAGCCCTTCTCCACATCCAGAAGCTTTCCACTGTTACTATTTACAAGATTGTAATAGCCGTTTCCCAGATCGATTAAATTCCATCTCTGGTTATTCTGCCCGTTGTCTGTCCACTGGATCACGTCTGCCCCGTCTGCAGTGGAACTCTTATAAACATCCAGAACTTTACCGCTATTTGAATTGCTCAGTTTATATCCGTTTCCTGTATTGGTTATAATCCATTTCTGATTATTCTGACCGCTATAGCCCCACTGGATCACATCTGCTCCATCAGCGGTTGATCCGTTGGTTACATCCAGGGCTTTCCCGCTGCCCCTGTTGATCAGTTTATAAGTTTCACCAGAAACTATTCCAGTATTGGTTCCGGTACCAGGAGTAATATAGATCCGATAACCGGAGCTATTGTTTAAGCCGGATAAATTCACAGTAATCTGCCCGTTTACAACCGGATAATTAGAAGTGGACAGAACAACTGGACCTCTGGATACAGTATCTTTGCTCACCCAATCAATCTTTTCAACTTTCACAGAAGCATTGGACCCGATAAAGGAAGGAATGTTTTTAAAGGTTGTATTAACAGTTCCGTCATTAGGACCTCCAAAAATAAGGCTTACGTATTTTCCATTGGAATCAACGCAGGCTGCTCCATCTACCAGATCGCTTTCATCATTTGGGGGTGTAACAGAAACCATGTTTCCGGTCATATCCCCGTACCATTTATAAAAATACCAGCCTGCACCTTTTTCCGTATTGGTTGCAAGAAGACTGCCAAGCCTTCCGGGAGTCGGTACAAACCACCAGGTGATACAGGCACTTTCGATCTTGTAACGCTCAAATTTTGCAATAAATCGGGCTGAAGAACCCGGCTGACCTTCCAGATTATGATCCGGATCGCAGTATTCATTGATGCTGATCGGCAGCGGCGCAATACCAAGGGAAGACTCTAATGCCCGGTATGTTCTGATATTGGGCGCAATTGTCTTCGGCCCACCAGACAGTTCGTGCCAGCTCATGATATCCGGAATGCAATTGTTTGCTTTGCAATAGGTCAGGAACTCTTTCATGCGGGAATTGTTGTAATAGCTCTCACAAGGGCCTATAATTTTGGCACCTGGATCATTGGCACGGATTACATCATAGGTCTGCTTCCACATGTCATTAAAACTGCCGTTGGACGTATTCCAGGTTCCTCCCGGCTCATTCCAGATTTCATAACCATAATAATTATTGCGGCCAGATGCTTTCTTATCCTTAATAAATGATTTCACCTGATTAAGCCAGCTGGTCATTCCAGGCCACCGGTAAGGCCAGCCTGGCAGCATATCTGCCAAATCGATGGAGACTCTGGCACTGGGTACAGATGAAAGCTTCTGGGAAACCAGAATTGCATCTCCGAAGGGATGCTGATTTCCGTTTCCGCCTCTGGCGGGATTTCGTAAAACATAGGGATTTAATGGTGCTACAAGACCATTTACATCTGCCGGAATACTCTCTGTCATCCCATACAGAGATCCGTTGGCACAATGAGTTACTTCTCTGAGTACATTGGCACAGTCTACTGTCATTGAATTTGCTGCCAGTGCCGGTATTTCCGGCATCATGGATAATACCAGCATAACACTGAGTACAAAGGCCAACACTCTTTTCATTTTCAACATAAACACTCCTCCTTCATTTTCTGCTTGAATGCATTCGCTCAATAGAAAGTGAAATATGTTGAAAATGTAAACTGAAATCATTTTTATTTTACATTCCATCTCCATAAATAACTGTTTTGTTCTTACCGGTAGACTTGGCCTGATACATTGCCTGATCAGCGATATGAAATAAATCTCTGGGTTTGCATTCGCTCTGAGATGTCTCTGCAATTCCACAGCTGAATGTAATGCTTCCATTTTCAAAAAACTCAAACCGATGGGTTTCGAATATACGCTGTATATCTTCCACTAAGAGTTTAGCCTCTTTCGATGATTTGTTCGGAAAAATAATAGAAAATTCCTCTCCGCCATAGCGGCATACCTGCCCCATAGCCGAGCAATGAGCCCGAAGAAGCTGGGATAAATAAATCAGTACTATGTTTCCATTGTCATGACCCCACGTGTCATTGACTCTTTTGAAATTATCAATATCGATCACTGCCACTGCCAGCGGAAATTGTTCTTTTTCGATTGCCATAGATAACAGATTGAAAAAAGTACTCATGTTATATAAATTTGTCAGCGGATCATATTTTAACTGTTCCTCAAGCTGAGACTGTTTGATAAAACTTTCTTTTATCAGCATGTTTTTTTCATATTCCAGCCGGAAGAGATATCTTGCTATAAAATAAGAGCTTATGAGCAGATCCAGGGTGATAAATAAATCAACATATAGCAGTTTATCATCTGCTCTGCCGTCGATGGAGCCGAAATAAGTACTGATACATATGAGAAAAAAAGAGATGACCGTAATATTTCTTGTCATTTTTTTATCTGAAAACATAATGGTTATGTAAACAGGGAAACAAAGACTGCAGGAAAGAACTGCGTAAACATTATGCGCACTGGACATAACAAAACAAATTCCGGTAAGCGTTAAAACAGAAATATAGTTTTTAGACTGTTCCGAAATATGATCGGATTCTACTTTAAATTTACCAAACATACAGATGGCAAAGTTCAGGGAAGAGGGCAATACAATATACAGCAGCAGGTATGGTACAGAATCCAGTTTTATCATCCCCGGATACTTTACCATAAGTAGATACGACATAACGATTTCAATTACCAGATTTACAAAAGTAATAAAAAACGCGATCTGAATAAATGACTTTCTCCATTTTTCATACAATGTGCCAAATTTGTCCATAAGTATTCCCCTCAGATGTTTTGCTTATTATTGTATGTCGGCAAAGGAAATGTTTCAACAAAAATTTTGTAAATAATACAATTTTCGTAAAATATTTTCGTAGCAGATCAATCCTATAAAAAAACCAGGAGAGTCAGATAAAGCACCGGACTCTCCTGGTTTTAAAGCCATACTTATGTAATAACCTGTAAGAAGCTTGGTATCATTTCTCCCTCATAATAGAATAATCCCCGTCCCAGCTGTTCAGAATCCCACACTCTCTGTGGGTTATCTGGATAAGCGGTATATCCGCCTGCATAAACTTCAATCCGGTTTCCTGACGGTTCCCAGAAATAAATGGTCTGCCCCCGTGTAATCGCATGCCGGGTAGGTCCGATGTCCTGCTTCAGATGATTGATTGCCATTATATCTGCCGCATGACCAACATCGTTCCAGTCCTGAAGCAGAAATCCTACATGGTGCATCTTTCCTGGTTTATCGTATTCCACAAAAGCCAGATCATGGGGTTTGTTGGAGCTGGTCACCCAGGCTGCAAGCCTTTTTCCGTCAGGAGTATTGCAAACCTCAGGCACGAACATTCCAAGCACTTCCTTGCAGAAACGTTCTGCTTCTGCAATATTAGGACCGTAAAGGAGGAAATGATCCAGTCTCTGAGCCCGCATTCCTCTGGGTTCCTCTGTCCAGATATTGGGATTGCGTGTTTCAGGAATCTGGGGTGCCAGTTCTACATCTGCATAGATTTCCAGGCGGTGTCCGGTGCTGATGGTAAAGCCGATCCGTTTTCCAAACCCTGGCTGATTGGAATTGGCCGGAACCACATCTGTCTGATAGCCAAATGCTTCCACTGCTTCTGCCATTTTTTCCAGAGTTTCCTCAGAATCCACCTTAAATGCGGCATAATCAAAGCCGGGTTCCTCTGCCAGTCTCAGCGTGACAGAGTGGTGGTCAAATTCATCGTATGCCTTCAGACATACACGCCCGTCTTCGGTACGGCATACCTCATTGAGTCCAAGAATATTTTTGTAGAAATTCAGCGTCTGGTCTAAATCCAATACCCGAAGTTGTATTAAACCTGGTCTTAACGTTTTGTTCAGTGCCATTTTCATACCTTCCTTTCATACATGATCTGTTGTTTGCTACACGTTCCCCAATCTTCTGCGCAGGCATTTTATTTTCAGCCTGCCTGTTGTTTCAGCTGATAGGCCACACTTAGGATCATATCCTCCTGTCCTCCTACCATTCTTCTTTTCCCCAGTTCAATCATAATATCTCTTGGATCTAAATCGTACTTTTTTGCTGCATCATAGACATGAAGCAGAAAGCTGGAATAGACTCCTGCATAACCCAGCATAAGAGATCCGTTATCCACTGTCTGAGGGCGCTGCATTAATGGTTCCACACTGCGTTCTGCCAGATCCATTAACCCGTAAAAATCCAAGCCTGTATTTATTCCCTTGCGCTTTAGCACCCCTGCCAGCACTTCAATCTGAGTATTTCCGGCACCTGCCCCCAATCCCCGGAGGGTGGCGTCAATATAGCTGGCTCCAGCTTCCACAGCTGCCAGGGAGTTGGCTATTGCCAGATTTAAATTATTATGGGCGTGAAAACCTACCGGAATACTGACAGCCTCTTTTACTGCCTTTACACGGGCTGCCACATCTTCTGGAAGAAGAAATCCTGCTGAATCCGCCAGATTGATATATTCCGCCCCATAACTTTCCATTTTTTTGGCTTCCTCAGCTATGACCTCCGGTTCTGCCATATGGGTCATCATCAGAAATCCCACCGTCATCATACCAAGCTTTCTGGCTGCTTCGATATGCTGGGCGCTTACATCTGCCTCTGTTACATGGGTTGCCACCCGGACAGCCTTTGCCCCGCAGTCATGAGCCTTTTTTAAATCTTCAATGGTTCCGATTCCCGGAAGCAGCAGTACCGTCAGTTTTCCGTTTTTTATCTGCTTTGCTGCCGCTTTTAAAAGAAGAAATTCATCTCTTTTTGAAAATCCATAGGTATAACTGGAGCCGCCTAACCCATCTCCATGGGATAATTCGATCAGGGGAACATGGCAGCGGTCAAGTCCGGCAGCAATTGCAGACACCTGTTCTTCCGTAAAGCTGTGCCTGACAGCATGGCTCCCATCTCTTAGGGTGGTATCTACAATCTGTATCTGCTGTTCCATGTCAACCGCCTCCTTTCATCAGCATATCTCCCGCGATTTTCTCCGCAGCTGCTATGGCGGCCGCATTGATGATATCTAAGTTTCCTGAGTATTTGGGAAGAAAATCTCCCTGTCCTTCAATCTGCACAACTACTGTCACTTTGTCTCCCTGCTGAATTGGAGGAACCAGAAGCTGGTATCCCGGTACATATTGCTTCATTTTCTCCACCATATCATAAATGGACTGCCGTATTTTATCTATTGTGACACTGGTATCCTTCACTCTCATCATAATGGTATCTGTCATCATGATAGGCGGAACAGCTGGATTGAGAACGATGATTGCCTTACCCTCATCGGCTCCTCCCACTGTCTCAATGGCCTTTTTGGTAGTCTCTGTAAACTCATCCATATTGGCTCTTGTGCCGGGACCTGCACTTTTTGATGAGATGGCTGCAATAATTTCTGCATAAGCCACCCCTGCAGTACTCGCTACTGCATGAACGATGGGAATTGTCGCCTGGCCTCCGCAGGTAACCATATTAATGTTCGTCTCATGCTTTAACTGCTCCAGATTTACACTGGGCACGCAGTAGGGACCAACTGCTGCTGGTGTCAGATCAATGGCAATTTTACCTGCTTCTTTTAATAATCCGCTGTTTGTATTGGCATGGGCAGCAGCACTGGTGGCATCAAATACAATTTTAATATCTTTTTGCCGGACTACGCAGGCTATGCCTTCTGTCGTAACCGGTATTCCAAGGGAGCGTGCTCTTTTGATCCCTTCCGATTCCACAATTCCAGCCATCATCGCCATCTCTAAATTCCTGCTGCGAAATATTTTATACATGAGATCACTGCCGATATTTCCCGGTCCGATCACCGCAACTTTAATCTTATCCAAGTCCTTCCTCCTTTCTTAGCAGCATTTTATCAAGTCAGATAAAGCTGGCTTTCACTGATCCAAGGGTTGAAAAATGGGCTTCAAAAACATCTCCCCGTTTTGCTTTTGGAGCTGCGCTGAAGGCTCCGGATAAAATCACCTCTCCTTTTTTTAAAGCAACACCATAATTCCACAGACAATTAGCAAGCCACGCCACGGAATAAATGGGATTGCCGAGAACTGCTGCTCCGGTTCCTTTTCCAACAAGTTCTTCTCCATTTTTATATAGTTCCATTTTAACGGCTGATAAATCAACCTGATCTAAGAAAACCTTTTTCTTACCCAGAACGTAGCAGCCGGAAGAGGCATTATCTGCAATGGTATCAGGAAGTTTGATTTTCCAGTCTTCAACACGGCTGTCCACAATCTCAAAGGCACATACCACATAATCCGTAGCCCGAAGAACATCTTCCGGTGCGACTTTTCCGCCTTGTAAATCTTCCTTTAATATAAATGCTACCTCTGCTTCTATCTTAGGCTGCAGCAGCCGGTCAAAGGGCACTTCCACCGAATACTCCATGCTTTTAAATAAATGCCCGTAATCTGGTTCATTCACACCCAGCTGCTTTTGAATTCCCTCAGAGGTTAATCCTATTTTTTTACCGGATATAACCTGGCCAAGGCTTAATTGACGCTTCACATTCTCAAGCTGGATGGCATATGCATCGGCAACACTTAATGAGGGGTCTGTCTGTGTAAGAGGCTGAATGGGAATCCCATTCACCTGAGCCTTAAACAGGTCATCAGCAAATTTTATTATTTTTTCTTCCATATCCTTTCACATCTTCTCACTGTCTGGCATAAAGAGGATCAATCGTCAGGAAATTATGTACCAGAGCAGCAAATTCCTCTGTCCTCTCAATCTGTGTCCAGTGACCGCATTTGCCAAACACATGAAGCTGGCTGTTCTCCAGACACTGGGTCAGCTTCATGGAAGTTTCAAGCGGAATCACCCGGTCTTCTCTGCCATGGACAATTAAAGTCTGGTGGCGCACCTCCCTTAAGTAAATTTCATATTTTGCCATTGCTTCCACGCCCTTTTGTCTGGGCTCCGGAAACATGGAAGAAAAACTCTCCTGAAATCCAGGCTGGATACTACCTTCGTACCTTGCTCCTGCCAGTTCTTTCGGCATCATTGCCTGATTATAGGCAAAAATGCCAATCAGTTCCTGCATGTTCTCCAGAGAAGGCTGGTATCCCCATACCCGGTCAAGACCGTAAGTAATAGGGAATGTAACTCCCATGCTTCCCATCAGCACCAGTTTGCGAACCCGCTTAGGATGGGTTATTGCAACAGCAAGAGCCAGTGCTCCTCCAAAGGAATTTCCCACCAAATCCGCCTGTTGGATTTCCAGCGCATCCAGAAAATCAATGGTCTGTTTTACCCACACATCCATACCGTAATGAATTCCCTCCGGCCGGTCAGTATAACCAAAGCCAACCATATCCGGCGCCAGTACCCGGTGATTCGGTGCAAGAAGGGGAAATACTTTGTTCCAGTTTGCCCAAGCGGATACTCCTGGTCCGGAACCATGGAGCATAACAAGAGGAAACCCCTCTCCCACATCATGGTAATTTGTTTGAAATCCTCCGGTAATAATTGAGTTTGCAATTTCTGGTCTTTTTTCCATCATTTCAATCTACTCTCCTTTTTGTTTTAATCCTGTTGAGGTTTTCTATAGCCCATTGCAGACGATATAGAGTCCGCTGTTTCTTTTACCAGAACAATCACACGTTCCATTCGTTCCCCGTTCATCTGGCTGCATAAGCCAGATACACTGACTGCATATTTCACCTGTCCCCTGCTGTCAAAAATAGGTGCTGCCACACATCTCAGCCCCATCATAACTTCCTGATCATCCACTGCATAACCCTGGCTGCGGATCTGTTCCAATTCCTTTAAAAGAGCTGGCAGTGTAGTTATGGTTCGTTCTGTAAAGGAATGCATTCCATGCTGACGCATAATCTGCTTGACTTTACCTGCCGGTAAGTACGCCAGTATGGATTTACCCAGGCCGCTGCAATGCATGGGAAGACGTCTGCCGATTTCCGATACAATCCGTATCAGGTGATTGGAGTCAATTTTATCCAGATAAAGCACTTCACCCTGATCTTCTGTTGCAAGCTGTATCATATCACCCAGCTGATTATTCAGCTTTTGCATAAACGGCTTTGCAATGGAACGGATATCCCAGGAATGACCAATCTGATTCCCCAGTTCAAAGAAACGGATTCCCAGACGATAGCAGCCGGTCTCCTCTGACTGGTCCACATACCGGTAATCACGAAGAGTGGAAATCAATCCGTAAACCGTGCTTTTAGGCCAGTTTAACCGGGTTGCAATTTCTGTCAGCGTCATCTCACTGTCTTCTTTCGCCAGTAATTCGATTAAGAGAAGTGCCCGCTCTACCGATTGTACATGTGATGATTTCTTTTCCGAAGGTTTACTGTTCTCCATTGCTCATCAATGCCTTTCTCTTTACTTTTTTGTTAATTATGTTTAAAATCATGTTGTTTTTTATGTTTTTATCATAACATTATAACAAATATAATTCAACTATATTGTTCCCATATACCGAATAGTAATTCCCATATGCCGAACAAATTTCGAATCGGCCATAATCCAGACACGTAATCCAGACATGAGATTAACGCACAAAAAAGGAACAGCTGCTCAACTAACCACACTGGTTTTGCAACTGTTCCTGATAATTTTATTTATTTGTATAACTTTATTGTATTGGTATCATTTAAATGACGGAGCAGGGAAAAAAAGATAGGAAAGCTGATCATTCCCATAATACCAAACAGCTCAGCTCCTACAAACATACTGAGCAGTGCTACAATGGGATGCAGACCAATTTGGCTGCCTACAATTTTAGGCTCCAGAATGTTACGAATCACGGTAATAACCAGATACACCAAAAGAAGTCCCATTGCTAACGTACCATTCCCCTGAATCGCTGCAATCATCATCCATGGCAGCATAATCCCGCCGGTCCCAAGCACCGGAAGAATGTCAAAAACTGAGATTGCAAGAGCAATTAGGATTGCATTTGACACCCGTATCATTGTAAGTCCAATGGACAGCTCCACAAATGTAATTGCCATAATGAGGGCGTAGGAACGGATATATACAAACAATGTATCTACCATAAATTCCTTTATTTGCCACAACAATCCCACTGTCTTATGGGGTAACTGGCGGGTAATAAATTCAACCATTAGATCGTAATCTGCTGCAATAAAAAAGGTTGAAATAATCATTAGCAGGATTTTGAAAAACATTCCAGGCAACAGGGAAGCGTAGCCGGTAAGTTCCTCCACTATCCTGACGGATAAGCTGGTAACAAGTTCGCCCACAGACTGGACAAACTGGGAAAACAAACCATTAAGCGTTTTTACAAGCGCAGCATCCATATGAGAAACAGTCCGCTCAATCCCTTTAAATATATAACCAAAAGCAGGTTCTATCTGATTGGTATAGATTGATGGCAATGCCATTACCATATCAACGGTAACCATTACCAGCTTAATCCCAAGCAGGGCAATCAAAATACCTGCTGTACTGTAAAACAGAAGAACTAACAGCATGGCAATCATTTTGTAGGAAAGCTTTGTTTTCTCAGAGATCCATTCCGCTGGTATTTTTAAGATGTAAGCAATTAAAAATGCTGCTAAAAAGGGAGAAACAAGCCCCAATGCATATCGGATGGTAATGGTAACTAACAAAAGGATCAATCCACAGTAAATCAGATTCACTATAAATCGTTTTTGTTTTTCGTAGTCCATATGTTTCCTTTTCCCATTGCAAATCAGTTATAGTTAAGGTTCAATTGCAGAACAACCTTATCAAGAAAAGCAGAAATCGTATCCCGATCAGCCTGCGAACCATAAAGATTGACACTTAACACAGGATTATCATCAAATGTAGAAACCGCCAGCTGGAAATAGGGGCTATACTTTATGGAACCGGTCATGAAAGCTTTTGTGATCTGCAGCTCATCGAAGCAGAACTGTGTTTTATCAATGATTCCAATATTAGTAAATGCAATCAACGCATTATCAAAACTTCTATTAACCATACGTTCTGCCAGTTGATAAGGCAATCGGTCAAACACGTTCTCCAGAATGAACATACTTTTTATACAGGCAATACTGGATTTTTCTTTCTTCATACTTTCCCTGACTTTTAAAAGAGTATCTTCAAATGATGCTCCAATATCGGATCCGATGTCGCAGTTAAGATTAGTACAGAGATTACAGATCCCTTCGGCTTTATGACCGGGTAAATACTTCCTTAAATCCACAGTGCTGGGAATTGCAAAAACATAACCAAAAGTTTCATAAAGAGTACGGATATATGCAGTAAGTATCATGTCATTTATGGTAGCATCATGATTCCTGGCATATTCTTTCAGATTCAAAAAAGTTTCTTTGGGAATACTTCTGATCTCAATAAATGGACTTTTTAAGTCACCCTCCAGTTTTAAATGTGCAGGATCATGAGTGGACATATCATTCTTACAAAATAGAATTTTAATTTTTTCTTTCCACGAAAACATCTTAGTGATCTGGGATAATCTTCTGCTTCCCAATGCCGGTGGATGATAATTTGCATCTTCCCTGATTTTATTGTAAATACTGCTTAACAAATACAGATAATCCTTAAATCCTGCTGCATCACAAAGCATGTGGTTCATTAGTATGACAAGAGTATCCGCTTTTCCATTCCGGATCACACCCAGCTTTATCTGAGGCCCTGTGGATGTATTAATTTCTGAAACAAGGAACTGGTTTACCGCCGTTTCACCATCTGCCGTTTCAATTAAAGTCAGCATTTCATTTGTAGTATTGCTGCGGTATTCCCAATACGGGCGTCTTTCCTCTTCATTAAAACCGCATTTGAGCAAAGGGAACGCTTCTGCTGATACAGCAACGGATTTACGCAGCCGGTTCATATCTAATTTACCTTCAAACGATACGAGAAAATGTAATATGTGGTCATTTATCTTCTTTATCTGAAACAGATGCTGTAAGCTGTCCCACGCTTCAACTTTATACCGAACATGCGCTTCCCTCATTGCCGTTACCTCGTAATTTCCCTTTCATCGGACTTCCTATATTTGTATATGCTCTTTTTCCTGATTATACCACGTAATTTGAGTTCTGTTCTTTAATTTCTACATTTCTTCGGGACATGTCATGCCAAGCAGACCGCAGGCATCCAATATGACGCGCTGAGTCAGATCTGCCAGAACAATCCTTGCCTGCCTTGTGTTTTCTTCTTCCTGTAAAATAGGACATTCGTGATAAAATTGATTAAATGCCACTGCAACAGTTATTAAATACCTTGCAATAACAGAAGGTTCATAACGCTCTGCCGCCTTTAACACAGCTTCCTCATAGCCGGAAAGTGCTTTTATCAGGGCGTATCCCTTATCTTCCGTCAGTGCATGAAAATCCATATTCTCATAATCAGCTTCTTTCTTGTTCTTTCTTATTATGCTTTTGGCGCGTGCATAGGTATACTGAACGTAAGGGCCGGTAGTTCCATCAAAGCTCAACACAGCCTCCCAGGAAAAATCAACATTTTTAATCCGCTGATTAAACAGGTCATGAAAAATAACTGCGCCAATTCCTATTTTCTCAGCTGCCTGCTCCTTCTCTTGTAAATCCGGATTTTTATCCTGAATTGCCTGTAATGCACGTTCCATGGATTCATTCAGGATATCCTCTGCGTAAATAATATTGCCGCTTCGGGTTGATAACTTCGCTCCTTCCAGGCTTACTAATCCGTAAGGAACATGAACGAGAGTATCCGCCCAGTTGTATCCCATCACTTCAATTGCTTTAAATACCTGTTTAAAATGTAAACTTTGCTCCAATCCGGTCACATACACACAACGGTCAAAGTGATACGTTTCTTTCCGGTATAAAACAGCAGCTATATCCCTGGAATGATAGATGGAACTGCCATCACTTTTGGTTATGAGACATGGGGGCATCTCATATTCTGACAGATCAATGATATCTGCTCCCTGACTCTTTTTCAACAGCCCTTTGCGTTTCAGCTCTTCTACTAAAGCAGGTACTTTATCCCGGTAAAAGCTTTCGCCGGCATAAGAATCAAAGGTGATTCCCAGCAGATCATACACACGGGAATATTCCTTTAAACTGATCTCCTTAAACCAGTTCCATATTCCCATTGCTTCCTCATCGTTGTGTTCCATCTTTACAAACCAGTTCCTTGCCTGAGAAAGCAATTCCGGATCTTCTTCTGCCTCTGCATTAAACTTCACATAAATCCGCAGTAATTCCTCTATCCCCTTTTCTTTTACAGTTTCTTCATCGCTCCATTTTTTATATGCCACAATCAGCTTCCCAAACTGGGTTCCCCAATCGCCCAGATGATTGATACGCACAACGTCAAATCCCAGTTTTTCATAAATCCGGTACAGGGAATTGCCAATGACTGTGGTGCGTAAATGTCCCACATGAAAATTTTTTGCTATATTGGGGGATGAATAATCCATGCAGATGGTCTTGCCTGTTCCGGTCTTTGTAAGTCCGAAATCCGGACCTTTCAATTTATTTATCCAGTGCTTTACGTATTGATCACGTTTCATAAACAGATTCAGGTACCCGTTTACCGCCTCTGATTTTTCAATCCCCAGTTCTTCCTGTACTTCCTCCATGGAAGCTTTCAGTTCTTGTGCAATCCAGACTGGACTTTTATGCATTACTTTCGCAAAAGAAAAGCATGGTAGTGCGAAATCTCCCATATTTTCCTCAGGAGGAATATCCATAATTGCTATCACCTCCTGTTCACTTACATTCTCCAGACTTTTTGCAATCCATTTGCAGATTTCTTCTTTCATAATTGACCTCCTTTTTTTCATTTTTATAAAAGAATAAAAAAAGAACCGCAACAGATCAGCATATGCTGAAACAATTACGGTTCTGCTATAAACTATGAACCGCACAGAAACAAGACGTATCAATCCTGCAACCGTGCGAGTATTCTTTGCATCAGTTACAAGAATTTACGTCTTTCTCTGCGTCTTAAGCTGTTCATGTAAAATGTCTTCATAGTTTATTTCCTCTCAAAAATGTTGTTTTCATTCTACTTTAAAAAATCTATTTTTGCAAGTACTAATATAACGATTATATTAACCCGTCTTTCCTCCCCTTTTCTACAGCCATCATACGAGAGGAGACTCCAAGTTTTCCAAAGATACTGAGTACATGGGTCTTCACCGTGGCCTGGGATATACAGAGATTCTCTGCAATCTCCCGATTGGTAATACCAAGAGACAGCTGGCTTAATACTTCCTGTTCACGGGCAGACAGCATCTCTGTACTGCTTTCCTTAACTGTCTGCCCTCCACAGATCATTATAATGTCAATTAAAAATGAAACTTCCTCCGGACCCATTAATTGTCTGCCATATGATTTCTGATATAATTCCTTTAGCATAGGCAGAAGAGTTGCACGATCAAGATAAAATGGCATAAGTATCCTGTCTTTGTAAGAATAATGAATTGCTTCAACCAGCAGGTTGCTGATTTCCCGCTGACTCCCTCCTCTTGGCATATGGGAAAGCATCACTATTTTCAGAATGTCAGCTTCTGTCAGACGAAGCATATTATGATGGAGACGGGAAGCCGCCAGTATGTCCTCGGTTTCTTTGAAAGCCACTTCAGTTTCGCCCCGCTGAAACAGGATCCGGGCACGGATCAGTTTCATGAACGGCTGCTGCCTGTATTTCTTTGAAACTTCCAGCTCATTTAAAAAGCGTTCAGACAGATCTTCCGATAGCCTGTCAATACAGGCAAGCTCATAGAGCAAACGTCCCAGCGAGAGTACACTATAGTTGGGATATTCCGATAAAATCCCTTCTACATAAGAAACCGCTGTATCATTTTCACCGCACAGGAACTTCATTTCCGCCAGATGATAGGCCAATGTCATATCGGTAATACCCGCATGAATATGGCGTTCCGTCAGTATCTGCACGGTTTGTTCCAAAACGTCCTTTGCCTGATCCAGTTCCATCCTGCGTATATAAACTCCTGCCAGTCCGAAATAATAGTTGGTATCAATTCCCATTAAACCACTGACTGTTTTCATTATCTCTTTGGATTTGGCATAGCAGGGAAAGCAGTCATTTAAACGTCCCATTTCTTCATAAACCTGACTCAGCTGATTATAAGCGAAGAAAACGATAAATGAATTTAATCCGGCAGCTATTTTAATCCCTTTTAAGATGCAGGCTTCCGCTTCCTCATATTTCATTCGATCCAATAATGCACCCGCATTTTCAATGAGCAGCACCGCTTTCATAACGGGTCCAAACGGAATTTGTTCCATTTGCTCATCCGTCAGCGCAGGACACTGAGGTAAAATTCCGTCTTTGGTGGTAAAATAGATTTGAGCAAAGTCAACAAAACGAAATAAGTCAGAATCCTGATAGAGTTCTTTGAATTTTTCGTAAATAACACGACACCGTTCTGTATTGATATTTCCCAGATTATAAAGAAAGCACTGGGCAGCAAGATCTGCATCCTGAAATAGCAGCTCGATGGGAACACGGTCAAGATAACTCCATGCTTCTATCCTGCCTTCCATTAATCTGGTGATACGAAGGACTTCATTATAATTACCTGCCTCACACTGTTCCTGTAAGGCTTCCTCATAATCGCCTCTTTTCTCAAATGCTTCTGCAGTTATTTTGTAACATTCAGATTTTTGTCCTTCTGGCAGGCATAAGAACTGCTGCTTTAAATATTCTGATAAAATATTGTGGTAACGATAGATTCCATTCTGCTCGTCCAGGCAGATGATAAACAGATTTTTTTCCATGAATCGTTCCATCAGCTGGTTAAAATCCTGTTTTGTAAGGTTCTGAAACAGCTTTTGGCAAATCTCCGCATCAAAATAAGAAAGATATCCTGTTTTAATCAAAAACTCCTGCTCCGGTCTCGTCAGAGCATCGATAATCTCACGAGTCAGGTACTGAGAAGCAATTCCTCCTCCCGCACGCAGCAACTGCCCGGAATATTTACCGGCTGCCTTTGCTGCCGCCGCAAGCTGCAAACCTCCGATCCAGCCTTCCGCAAAATGATTTAACTGATTCAGCTCTTCCTCGCTGCCTGCCAGCTTCATGGTATCTTTCAGAAAAGCCATCCCCTCTTCCATGGTCAGCTGCATTTGTTTCCCGTCAATAAACAGCAAACGGCCGGATACTGCCAGCGGACCTAAATAGACAGGCGGGTCCTCCCGTGACAGCATGAAAAAATGAAAATTGGCAGGCATTGCTTCAATAAAAAACTCAAACGTTTTAATAAGGGCCTCATCACCAATGCATTGGACATCATCAAGCACCACGTAATATTCCTCATCACCCCACAGCTGGTTAATCAGGGGAATCAGCAGATTCTCCATATACTTGGTATCCGGATTTGTTCTTAACAGATTGAAAAGACTTCCTTCATCTTTTAAAAAGGGACTGATTGCTGCTGTAAAATATAGCCAGAAAGAATACACATTGGTATTGGTAGAATCCAGTGACAGCCAGCATATATTTTTCAGTTTCTTCTCTTGGATAAAGGATGAAAGCAGAGTTGTTTTGCCTGTACCGGCACCGCCGCTTAAAAAAATAATACTCATATCCCCACACTTGGAAAGCTGTTCAAATAACCCCTGACGCACGATGTAATTTTTCCGGGGGGCCGGTATTTTTATTTTTGTAGTAAGAAGTAATATGTCTGAGGAATGCTCCATTGTTTATTCACCTGTCATGTATTTGTTCCTATTATTGTAATCCAGGTCGTCCGCTTTGACAAGAAATGTCTGGCAATCATACCCTTTTTATATATTTCATCCGTAAACTGACACAGGAAATCACAAATAAAACCATAGAAAAAGCAATCACATATACAATACTGAAGCTGTGACGCCATGCCTCCCCCCGTTCCAGGTATTCAACAAAATCCATCAGCTGCTTCTGAGGCAGTAATTTAATGATTGTATCCAATACTATATTCTTTTTACCGAAGAAATAAAAAGTTCCTGCAAGCATGGAAGATAAGACGATAATGGATCTGCCAAGCATGGAAGCATTATCCGGTTTACTGATCAGTGTATTTAATAGCAGGGCGAAGGAAATACCAAAAAAGCTCATTACCAAAATCAGACCTGCGTACTGGAAAAGGGTAAAACCAATGTTAAATCCCCAAAATTTTAGTAAAACAAGCAGGAAATATTCAGGCAGAAACATGGACAGGCAGAAAATGCAGTGAGCCCCCAGATAACCGCCAAAAGAAACGGGCGCTGCTGTGATCCGGCGTAACTGCCCCTGCTCTTTATCATCTGCAAACGCAAACAGATTGGCAAAAACCTCCATCAAAAGAAACATCATCATAAATCCAATTATATTAGCGCCAACACCACGGGCGGGTTTACTCCCTTTTAAGGGGGCGTCCGGATTACGCAGCATTGCCTCAACCATATTTTTATAATCATCACTCCGAAGTGTTTCGATCTCATAATCACCATCTTTGCCAATTGTCACATAAGCATCATATTTCTTCTCTACCAGTGCGGAATCAGGGGGCTTTACTGCCGAAACCACCATATCAAATTCTTTAGAACCTTTAGGCAAATCCCCGTCAGATTTGTCTGTTACCAAAACAATATGACCTCTCACCTGTTGTACACCCGTCAGATGAACTGCCAGCACCATGGAGGCAAGGGTAAATGCTGTTAATAAAACAAACATAGACAGGCGGGTAATCGTCCGCTCATAAATATTTTTAATGGTGGTGAAAAAGGTTCTCATATATAATCCTCCGTTCTGAAACATAATTTACAGCCTGCTGTCAGCAGTGCAGAGAGCACCAGCGCAGTAATAAAGACCGGCCAGAAATATCTCAGACTGCTGTCACAGGACAAGGTAAAGAAAGCTTCATTAAGCCATCTTACCGGTGATATTTTCGTAATAAAAGCCATCAGACTTCCCATTCCGTCAAGCGAGAAAAACGTACCTCCCAAAAAACAAAGCAGGTTGATTACGGTACTCAGCAATGTGCTGGTAGTCTCTTCACAATGGAACACACAGCAAAAAAAGATTCCAAAAGCAGATGCCGCTAATTCTACCGGCGCCATTAAAACAACAAAAAATACCGGATTGCTTCCAAGGCTCACATGAACAAGCGGACACAAAACTAACAGCAGCAATGTATGCAGGACATAATTAAAAAGAAAGGACGCTGCCATTTTAGAAAAATAAACGCAGAAACTACCCACTGGGGAATAAATAATCCGAAGGTTAGCCCGCTTGATATCCCGTTCCATGAAACAGTTTGAGGCAGTCATTGCCCCATTTAACATGCCATAGACAATAAGAGAAACGGTATAGTACTGATAAGCAGTCTTACTCTCAGAATAATCCCCTCCGCACAAATAACCAAGAATCAATATTAACAAACCTGCAAAAACAGTGTTATACCCTACCAGAACCGGATTTTTAAATAAATTGACCAGATCCATTTTTAAAATTGTTATAAAACGACGCATGGAAACTCTCCTTTCTCAGTCGCGCAGCTTGCGTCCTGTCAGCTTTAAGAAAACCGTCTCAAGACTTGCTGCTTCGCTTGTAATATTGCGTATTTTTTCGCCGTGATCACTCAACAGGGCGATGATCCGGTCAAGATTTTCTACCCCTTTTAGAGATGTGATCTCAAACGTATTACCATCAATTTTTACAGACTTAACACCTTCCACTGAAAAAAAATCATCATGTTCCATGGTTCCGTTTTCCTCCACCTCTATGATGTATCTCTTTTCATTCTGAATATCCTCTTTTAAACTCTCTTTGGTCCCTTCAGCAAGAATGGTTCCATGGTCCATAATAATGATCCTGGAAGAGATCACTTCCACTTCTTCCATGTAATGAGTCGTATAAATAACTGTCATTCCCTGATTCTGAAGCTTTTTAATGGAAGAAAGAATATGATTCCGGCTTTGTGGGTCAATTCCAACTGTGGGTTCATCCATAATGACCAGCTCCGGATGGTGGGCGATGGCACATGCAATATTAAGACGCCTCTTCATTCCCCCTGAGAATGTCTTCACCTTATCCTTTCTGCGGTCCTGCAAACCAGCAAAGAGAAGTGCCTCCTCTACCGCATCGCTTAGTCTGCTGCCATAAAGTCCGTAAAGAGAAGCAAAGAACCTTAAATTGCTTTCTGCGCTTAATTCTTCGTAAAGCGCTATATCCTGAGGGACAATACCGATGGATTGTTTGTAGCTGCGCAGTTTCTTACTGATTCTATCACCTTTAAAGCGAATCTCCCCCTCATCACTTCCAAGTACAGCGGTGAGAATGTTAATGGTAGTACTTTTTCCTGCACCATTGGGACCTAAAAAACACAGCACCTCTCCCTGGCGTATCTCAAAACTGATTCCTTTTAAAACAATATGATCTTTAAAACTCTTTTTCAAATTGCTGACTGTCATTAGATGATCCATAGCATTTATCTCCTTTTTATTTGCTACGGATATCATACAGGATTGCTGCAATAAAAAAATCAACCGTTTGGCTGATTGTACCGGTTGATTTTTTACCATTTCATATCTTATCCACATCATAGAAATTAGCAGGGTTCTCTGTCATCATGCGGATTATTTCCTGCCGGCTTATTCCATTGGCAGAGCAATAGGGAATAAATTCATCAAAGATGGATGTACAGGGATGATGTTCCAGGGACTCTTTCCCTTCTGAATAGAAGTCGTAATCCTGGGACAGAAGCACCTTATGGCTGTAATTAAGTGATATAATATAGTTTAACAGCTCAAACTCCCGGGCACTTGTTCCCTTCCTTATATTATCAATGCCAATCCACATACCCTTTTTTGCTGCCACTTCCACTGTTTCTCTGTTCGCATCCCGATCTGCATGCGCCCAAAGAAATTTATTGTAATCTGCATTTACCCCTTCCATGACCTGTATCACTTCATGAACCATCTCTGCCTCCAGGAGGTGGCAGTGAACAGGAATACCTGTCTCTTTGCTGGCTCTCACCGCCGCAATCAGCATGGCCTTATCGGCACCAGACAATTTCCCCTTGTCAAGCAGCAGTTTGATATGTCCCGGACGTATCACAATACCATCTATGGTATCCAGACCTTCTTTAAAATCCTTGATCCATCGGTTTGCCAGCTGTTCTTCAAAATGATCCGGAAACACATCGTAAAGCTGTTTTGTCATGTTCCAGCCCGTGCACGGAATGATATGCATATCTGTCTGTTCTGATAATAATTTTAACAATCTGACATTTTGCCCTCCAATTGGAGGTGACGTTTCCACAATACTCTTTCCGCCTCTTGCTTTAATGTCAAGCATAACAGGTACAATATAGTTCCTGTCTGATTCCATGTTTTCCACCTGATACGTTTTGTCAAAGTACATGGTGTTTGCTAAAAACTCATCTGCCTCCCACTTAATATGTTCATGCCCTAATGTAATTCCAAGTTCTTCTTTATAAATAGGTCCTCTTGCCGTAAAAATCATATAGATACCTCCCGCTTGCCTGTATCGGCATTTCTTTTTGTTACATCAGCATAACAAATAAACTCTGACATAAGAGTGTCAGAGTTTAAATAGATAGTTCAATATTTTGTATTTCTTTTATTTCTTTAAATGATCGGATATAAATTCTTTTGACAATTCAGCTATTTTATCAGCACTGGACCAGTGCAGATAATGTTCCCCGGCAAGCGTTTCTACTTTTTGTATGGAAGGATTGGTTATTAACTGTTGATGAAGCGGGAGCCAGTTTTGATCGGTATCTTCGGAATCCTTGGCTAAAATAGCAAGAACAGGGAGATTATCCGGATATTTTACATCATATAATTCTTCTGTGTTTTTATTTACACTGTTAAATTCATTTATTACAGATACATTTACACTGTTCCACGCTGTGGCCATTTTTTTTATTTTAATCTGATCTTCCGTGTAATCCTTATTTTTATTCTTTGTATCCTCAGCCTCCGGCAATAGATACGTGATGTCCCTTATGATGCCAAATGTGTTAAGCAAAGTTAAGCTGTGAGACATATCGGGATCTTTACTAACTTTTGTCTGATTTGGCACTGACTCATCAATTCCAATGATTGCCTCCACTTCATCAGGGTATTTAATCGCATAATACATGGAATAAATCCCGGATATTGAGTGAGGCATTAAAATATATGGTCCCTTTATTTCTAATTGGTTCAGCGCAGTCCGGATTTCATTTACAATATTTTCATTGGAACGCTCTGCTTTTGTTGTATCACTGAAACCATAACCAAAGTATTCAAGAATTACAACTTTGTAATCCGTACTCAGTCGATCTGCCAGGGGCATGAAATCTGCGATGGGTGATGCCGTTCCCAATCCGCTTAATAAAACAATGGTTTTTTCTCCCTGGCCGGTCACATATGCCTGCATATGCTTTCCATCTATATCAATGGTTTTTCCGATTGTGTATTTCTTTTTTTCCATTGATGTAAGAATATTATGAGTTAACGCTGAGATAATTAAAAGGCCAGCAATGATTATAAAGAACCATAGTATTATTTTCCCGGTTATTCTAATTGCTTTCTTCATCTGATATGCTCCTTTGTGATACATCCTGATACTTTTCGGATAATGCATTACTTAGCTGCTTTATTTCATCCATGAATTCTTCCGGTCTTAAAGCAGTCACCTTTTTAGGATGACATAAAACCAATTTACATATTTCATCCTTATAAGGAGTACTGACTGTCAGATGCATTTTGCTGTCTATGGATCGGGCCACGGCATTCTGAAGATAAACATCATCCTTGATAATCCTGTAAAGAGCCGGATCAATAAGCAGTTCATACGTATTCCACCGAAACTTATCGTGCTCTGGTACGGGCAGTTCCCTGTTTATAAAATGATTTTCTTCATCCATGCATGTAATTGATACAATTCGGTCAAGCCGGAACGTCCGCTTTTCTTCTCTTAAATGACAGTAGCCGTTAATATACCATCCTCCATCTCCAAATTGCAGCTCTATAGGTGAAAAACGCCTGGATTCTGTGGCATTCCGCTCTGGATGGTAATAACTAAGCTGCAGATCGCAGGATTTAAACAGTGCCTCTAATATGGGGTTTAGAACATCATCTGCGTAGCCTTTTGGTATTATCCGCAATATATCAAAATTTATGTGTGATATAGCCTGGGAAGCCTTTTGCCTTTCATCATCCGGTAAAACATTCAGCAGCTTGCCGCTTAGCAGGTTATAATCGGCAGCCATGTTGGGGATACGAAACTCTTCTCCAGCCTTTAACACCATCAAAAGCATTAATATTTCCTGCTCACTAAGTTTTATACTTGGCAGAAAATAGGAAGAATCTATCTCGTACCCCCCTCCCAGTCCCTCGTAGGAAATAATGGGGACATGAAGCTGGCTGAGCCCATCAATATCTCTGTAGATCGTCCGCTCGCTCACATCAAAATAATCCGCCAGCTCTTTGGCGGTCATTTTTTTCCGCATTCGTAACAAATGAATAATTCCATTCTGTCTTTCTGTTTTTTTCATTCCATTTACTCTCTATTCATTTTCATTTGAGATACATTCAATATCATACCATTCCAACGAAATAATTGAAATAATTATTAAAAGATGGTATGCTACCAGAGGTAATCTCAAAAACTGTTATTAGTGGAAACAATATTAACAATACAGTGATGGGATGCCGCATATTACATGGAGGACTTACATGATAAAATTTGATAACCTGTCTTACTCATTTCCGCAGAAGGATTTATATCATAACATTTCGTTCACTTTAGAAGACGGCCAGCACTGCGCCTTTATCGGAACCAGCGGAAGCGGAAAAAGTACGCTGATTCATATCCTTATGGATCCTGATAAATATATGTTTGATGGAAAACTGGAGATATCTCCCAATTGCAGAATTGGATATGTAAGCCAGTTCTATGAACGTGACGATGCAGAGGATATAACGGTTGCCCAATATATTGGTGCGGAATTTACAAAGCTGCAAAACGAAATAACATCCATCTGTACTGAGATGGAAACTTCATCAGACATTGATAATCTCCTGGAAAAATACCAACAGGCTCTGGATGCCTTCCAGGCAATTGACGGAGATAATTTTGAGACCAACATGAATAAGCAGTTAGGTCTGGCAGACTTAGGAAAGCTGGAGAATCTGCCTGTCTCCCAGCTCAGCGGGGGCGAGTTCAAGCTGGTCCAGGTAATAAAGGAGATGCTGACTCAGCCTAATTTAATTATTATGGATGAACCTGATGTCTTTCTGGATTTTGAGAATTTAAATTCTCTTAAAAACCTGATCAATTCACATAAGGGCACTATGCTGGTTATTACACATAATCGGTATTTATTAAATCATTGTTTTAACAAAATTATTCACCTGGAAAATAAACTGCTGCAGGAGTTTGACGGACGGTATATTGATTATAACTTCACTTTGCTGCAAAAGAAAATCGAATTACAGGAGCTGGCTGTGGCTGACACAGAAGAAATCCAGAGAAATCAGATTATTATTAATAATTTAAGATCTCTGGCTACCACACACACAGAAGCTGCCAGAGGAAAATCCTTAAAAGCGAGAAAGAAAATCCAGGAACGGTTAATCGCCCGAAGAATTCAGGCACCATTTGTGGAGATCAAACAGCCGGATATTCACTTCACCGTTGCCAATGAGCTGGAAGATGCAACCGTATTAACTGTGAATGATTACAGTGTGGCATTTGATGAAATTCTTCTGAGCAATGTTAACTTTGAAATCAAATCCACAGATAAAGTTGCCCTGATCGGCCCCAATGGAACCGGAAAAACCACATTACTTCGTGATATCTATAAAAACAGCAAGGATTCCATAGAGATCAATGAAACCATTGAGACAGCCTTTTTGTCCCAGCTTCAGGGCGAAATGCTAAATGAGTCTGAAACAGTATTGGATGATTTTTTCAGCCTCGGGTTTCAAACCTACGATGAAATCAGCTCTTATCTTTCGAACTATACATTTGATGAATCGGTTCTTCATCAAAAAATTGGTGCCCTGTCCGGCGGGGAAAAAAATATACTTCAATTAGCCAAAATCTGTGCTGGTAAAGCAGACCTGCTGCTTCTTGATGAACCTACCAGCCATCTGGACACCTACTCACAAATAGCATTGGAAGATGCCATTGCAAACTACAAGGGTGCAGTTTTAATGATCTCTCACGATTTTTATACAATCGTAAACTGCGCGGACTATGTCTTAATCATTGAGGATAAATCAATCCGGAAAATGAGCATGCGAAAATTCAGGCAAATGATTTATGCCAGACATTTTGATAAAGACTATTTAGAATTAGAGCAAAAGAAAAAGGCAGTGGAGACAAAAATCGAGCTGGCCTTAAAAAACACCGATTTCGAACTGGCAAAGAGTTTATCCGAAGAATTGGAAGCTATTATTGAGCTCCTATAAATTACTGCCACGCTTTTATTTCATATGCTCCTGCCCCCATTGATACATCAGCTCCAATATTGGGATCAGGGTACGTCCTTCTTCCGTCAGAGAATATTCCACACGGGGCGGTACCTCGTTGTATTGCTCCCTGTGGATTAAACTGCTGGCTTCCAGTTCTTTTAGCTGCGCGCTTAATGTTTTATGTGCAATCGGATTCAGTTCTCCCCACAATTTATTATATCGAATTATCCCCGCCTCATAAATCTTCCACAAAATGATCCATTTCCACTTTCCCTCTACAGCCGACATGGTGTAATACATGGGACAGCTGCTGTAATTTCTTTTAAAATCCGACATTCATTTCCTCCCTGCTAACAAAAAAGTTAGTATCTAACAACAATGTGCATACTTCTCTTGATGAGTATAAGGATATATAATTTATCTGTAAAAATCAAGTAGGAGGATATAAATATGAAAGTGATTGCAATCAATGGAAGTCCCCGGAAGAATCACAACACGGCTATTCTGCTTAAGAAAGCACTGGATGGCGCGCATGAAAATGGAGCCGAAACAGAACTTATCAATTTATATGATTTAAATTATAAGGGTTGTACCAGCTGTTTCGCCTGTAAGAGAAAGGATGGACCAAGTTATGGATCATGTGCCTGGAAGGATGATCTAAGCCCTGTTCTTTCGAAAATCAAAGAGGCTGACGCCATTATCCTGGGATCACCCATTTATCTTTGTGATATAACCGGACAAATGCATGCCTTTTTGGAACGCCTTATTTTCCCTTATGTCACTTATACGGAGGGTTACAAAAGCCTCTTTGAACGAAAAATCAAGACCGGGATTATTTATACCATGAATGTAACTGCCGAACAGATGGAGGAACGGGGCTTTCGTTCAACATTAGACGGTATTGAAAGTTTCATTAAAAGGGCCTTTGGGCATAGTGAATCACTTTTCTCCTATGATACTTATCAGTTCGACAATTATGAGAAATACGTTGTGACCGTTTTTGATGAGCATCATAAAGCTATGGTCAGAGAAAACCAGTTTCCAAAGGACTGTCTCATGGCTTATGATATGGGAAAGCGTTTTACCATGCAGTAAATGTTCAGTAACTCCATGAATATTTAGGCAATATATTGACTTTATTTTATTACAGGAGTATCCTTATGATAAATAGACATTATATTGTCTTTTTATCATAAGGAGGATTTATCATGAAAGTAGAAGTAGAGAATCAGGAAGCATTGGCAGATGAAAAAGTCAGGATCAGAATTTTCGATTTACTCCCATGCAGTCAGTTAAGGGTAAGTTTAAAAATGGAACTCCCCTGGTGCAGTGGGGAAGAATTCTCTTCGTATGCTGTTTTTATTGCTGACGAATCTGGAGAAATTGACCTGGATACCGCAATACCTATAGAAGGCACCTACAAGACAGCTGACAGTATGGGACTTATCTATTCATTAGAATTAAATAAATCTGCAGAAAAGAATATTGGTGAACATATCTCAGTAGATAATCCCATTCTTATGAACCTGCTATTTGAAACTTCTGCCGAAAAGAAAGAGATACAGTTAAAAAGGTGTTTTAAAACAGATGATATTCAGATTAAACCGATTCACGGCGATTTTACGGGTCAGCTTTTTTATAAAAAGGACTGGGGAAATAAAACTATTTTAATGCTTGGCGGATCTGACGGACATATGGAAAGCCTGTTTCTTATGGCAGCGCCGCTTGCCTCAAGAGGATTTAATGTACTGACTGTATCCTACTTTAATTCTGAGGGATTGCCGGAAAAACTGGAGGAAGTTCCGCTGGAATATTTCGAGAAGATTTTCAACTGGTTAGAGACCAGTGAAATTACTGATACAAAAGATATTTTTATTCATGGTACATCCAAGGGGGGCGAACTGGCTCTTCTATTGGCTTCCAGATATAAACAGATTAAAAAAGTCGTTGCAGTGGAGCCACATACCTATTGTTTCCAGGCTCTTGACGGATTAACCAACGGAAAAAATGTATCTTCCTGGTCCTATCGCGGAAAATCAATTCCATTTATTCAGGTGGATAACGATATTTTCTTTGAGGACCGGAAAAAAGAAATGGAAAAAGGAATTCCGTTCGGTTTTACCAGCACTTACAGAAAAAGTATTGAAAAAGCGAAAAACCGCTGGGAAGCACGTATAAAAGTCGAAAATTCACAGGCAGATATTCTTTTGATCTGCGGAGAAAAAGATAATATCTGGAACAGCCATGAAGCATGCGTGGAAATTAACAATCATTTAGAAAACTGTGATTACTCTCACCATTACGAAATAATGTCCTTTGAAAATATGGGGCATCCCCTGCCCATCCCTTATATCATTCCATTAAACTATACTTTAAATATACCAATGGATGGAGGCGTTTTTTCTTCTGGCGGAACTCTCGAAGGAAATGCCAAAGGCCAATATGAGTCCTTTCAAAGAACAATTGAGTTCTTTCAACAGAATTCTTGACCGCTATCTCCCATGGCTATATAATAATAGACAACATATTGATTATATACCATAAAAAATGTTAGTGAGGTTATGATAAGTGCCATGGATTACAATAAAGAATTCAATCTGTTATATCTGATGGAACAGGTTTATTCCTGTTTGATTTCTGTTTCAAACAAGCTGCAGGCAACCGGTGATAAATATTGCGAACCGTTAACATCCAGGCAATATATGACTGCGCTCGCTATCCTTCATTTACCGGAGGACGAAACAACAATTAATAATATTGCCGGTAAATTAGGGGCGACCAAACAAAATATGACCCAGCTGGTAAACAGTCTTTGTAAGAAGGGCTTTGCCGAGATTATCCCCAGTCCCAAAGACAAAAGAGCCGTGAACGTGCATTTAACTGAATCGGGTCTCAAAACTTTAACAGACTGTGGTGTCAGTGTATCCATTGATTTTATGGCAGACACGTTTAAAGCTTTTGATGAAGAAGAACTTAAGACTCTATGGAAGCTGCTGAAAAAATTATACCGTTTTGACGGTGTAGAACTTGATGGGCTGGAAGAGAATGTAAATGTACCAGATACGTTTAGCGATGAGGAGATAAAAACTGCAATAGACAGATTCTCCAACAGAAGAAATACTTTCTAATACACAGAGATTTCGTCCAACACCATTTTGTCCCTGTCTCATATACTATATTGAGGCTTGTTTATTTATGATCATAACGGCATTGTTTGCGACTGTAACGCCAGGAGGAAAACAAATGCAGAATGTGTATCATAACCTCAATGATTTTTCAGGCAGGCCCATTCGAACCTTTCACATAAACGCCCACTTCATCGCGTCGAATCCGCCTACCTCCTTTAACCCCAGAAGCATCTACCCCCGCATACACAAAACTGCTTATGTAGGACCATTCTCATCAATTATCGGAGATGTCTCAATCGGGGAAAATGTTTTCATAGCACCTAATGTGAGCATACGAGCTGATGAGGGGACTCCGTTTCATATCGGTTCCAATACCAACATTCAGGATGGCGTAATTCTGCATGGTTATATTCCTTCCACTTTGGTTCCACCAGATGCAGCTGCGGACTTGCTTACGACTGCCATACTGTTAAAGCCATTTTAGAATAAGAAAAGCTCTCCTGATTGGTGATCTGTTTCAGATCTGTATCAGGAAGAGCTTTTTCGCTACTAATATGTTAATCCATAACCCACTGGATACAGAACCTGATCTGTTCTGATATCCTCAACCCTTGAGTAGTAAGGCATTGGCAGAGTCCCTTTAAAGGTTTTCTTCCCTGTAAGCACATTGGCGATACCATCTCCTTCACTTCCCGGAAGATAACACATAACGATACCGTCCCACTGTTCCATATAGTCGCTGATGATAACATTTCTGCCGGACACAATCAATGCCACTGTGGGGTTCCCCAGACTTTTTGCCTGGTCAATTGCCTTTTTATTATCGGTCAGACCCAGACTGCCGGTTATATTGATGTCTGCACTGTCACCTTTCCATTCTGTGTATGTCTTTTCTCCCAGACACAATAAGGTCAGATCAGCATCAGCCGCTTTCGCCGGATCAGTAATAATGGTCAGATTATATTCATCTGCAAGTTCATTAAGTCCATCCAGAATTGTTTTTCCTTCCGGGATCCATTTGCGTCCATGATTGTCTGCATCTGTACTTCCCAGCCAGGTAAACGTCCAGCCACCGCACTGAACCCCTACATCATTTGCGGCTGGCCCCGTAACATATATTTTGGTTCCCTTTTTAATTGGCAGTATGTTATTGTCATTTTTTAATAATACAAGACTCTCTTCTACCAATGTTCTGGCTAAATCTCTGTATTCTTGTGATCCCAAACTGCTCTCTTTCGTGGTTACCTTCTCCATCATAGGATCATCTATAATTCCCATTTCCTTTTTAACCGTAAGAATCCGGCTGACTGCATCGTTTACACGGTCCATTGGAATCTTGCCTTCATTGACTGCATCAACAATATATTTCCGGCAATTTTCAAAATTGGAGTCTTCCATCAGCATATCGATCCCTGCATTGACTGCTGTAATTGTCTGATCTTTTAAGTTGTCCCCCGGTATGTTATGTATGGAATTCCAATCACTTACTATAAAACCCTGAAAGCCCATATCTTTTTTTAAGATCGATATATATTTTTCATTCGCATGCATTTTTATACCGTTTACACTGCTGTGACTGATCATAATAGTCTTAACACCAGCATCGATTTGTGCCTGATAAACCTTTAATAAATCCTGAATCTCCGCCTCTGAAAGCCTGGCATCACCACGGTCAATCAAACGCTTTTCTCCGTCCGAATTTTCACCTGTTCCGTATAAAACATTACCGTCTGCAAAAAAGTGCTTTGCACAAGGGAGAAGCCCTCCATCAATCAATCCCCTGGTATACGATGCTCCCAGTTCTGCAACCATACCGTTTTCAGAGGAGAAGCTCTCATAGGTACGTCCCCATCTGGGGTCCTGTGCCGCAGATAAACACGGAGAAAAGCTCCAGAGCATACCTGTGAATTTTGCTTCGTCTGCCACTGCCAATCCCATCTGATAAGTCAGTTCTTTATCATTGGCGGCTCCGATCCCTATATTATGAGGAAATATGACGGCACCTCTACATCCAGCAAGGCCATGAACCTGATCATTTCCATAGATATAGGGCACGCCTGCCTCAGAACTTATGGCTTCCTTCTGATATTTCAGGATCATATTCTTCCACTGTGATGCGCTTAAGAAATTCTCACCAAATGTAGATAGAATGCTCCCGTAGCATTTCTCCTTCATCAGATTATCCGGCATATTATATACCGCTCCCTGTACCATCTGAGCTGCCTTTTGATCAAGTGTTAATCTGTTCAGGATGTTTTCCACCGATGTGCTGTCAGCCTCGTGTTCCGTTTCAGCAGAAGTACTTACTACCGTTGGGCTTGTGTTACTTGTCTGAGTACCCACGCAGCCTGATAATACCATCATGAAAACCAGACATGCCCCTGTCACGCCACTTCTCATCACTAAATCCCCCTTATAATAAATTTGCATACCACTATCAACAAGTTTACTCTTGTTAATCGCGATATGCAATATTTATCTATCCCCGGAGCATAGAACTTACTTTTTCAAATCAGCCCTTTCGCTTGCATAAGTGATCAGCTTACGAAACGACTCTTCAAAATGTCTGTCATCTTCTTTTGTTCTTTTTGAAGGTCCGCTAAGATGATTTTTTGCCTTTGCTCTCCTTGCTTCTTTTGCGATATGCCGTTCCATCAGAAGCTGATCAATATTATCATTGGTATACCACTTACCTGACTGATGAATTCCATATGCACCTTTTGAAAGTGCCATGGCAGCTACTCCATAATCCTGCGTCACCACAATATCACCGGCTTTGCACAGGTTTATTAACGCAAAATCCACAGCATCCGCTCCTGCGCCAATGATCCTGATCTCACTGTAATCAGACTGTAATACATGATTGGTATCACATAGGAGGCAAACAGCTGTTTTATTATCCTTAGCTGTTTTTTCCACAATCCGAACCACTGGGCAGGCATCTGCATCTACATAAATTGTCATCGGTTTCTACCTCATTTTCTGATAGGTATTTAGTAACTCATCGTTAATTATATATGCCTTACCATTTGCAGTCAATTTGGAATCTTCGTCTAATACCCGCGCGCGATAGGACCAGCCAGCAGGAAGATCCAGTTTATCACCTAAGGTTTCCAGATCATCGATGGTTAAGTTTGGATCTATCTGTTGGGAATAGGACTGCATTCTATACACATCACCAGTGGGGGAGGTTAATTCATATACCATATTTCCTTTCAGATAATAGTATATTGTTTCTCTGTTTACCACATTTTCGGTATACTTTTTACTTCCCAGGGAACCTTGAAATATTGTTGTATGAAGCTTTGCTCTCTGGGTCATTTCAATTCCACCAAAGTTTGCTATTTTCCCATCCTTTGACATTTGCCCTGCTTCAATTTTATTTACCACCCAATGTCTCGGTCCATTTGCCAGTACAGCCATTGCACCATACTCTTTTGCCAGGGCATCTGTATCAATCTTCTCCCAAAGATCCTCGGGAAGTTCATTGGAATTGACGGTATTGTACACTTCCATAGAAAGCTTAGCCCCTTTTCGGTAAACAGCTATAATTTCCCCGTAGCGGTGATTTCTCCAATCGCTGCCAGGATCCATAAACTGTGTTTTTTCAACCGAAGGGATTCTGTCTTCAAATTCTTTCATATTGCCGCAAAACAAATAAATCAATACAATGGCAATTATTAGTAATGCCAATATTATTATTTTCCAAGTCTTTGATTGTATCATTGTTTTTCCTCCTTTTAATATACATTGTTTTTATAAAAATATTTTAATATACATTTGTATCGTAATTGATTATATGATATAATCGAATGAAAGTAAATAAAGTTAAAAGATAAGAGACAGGAGGCCTTATTTTGTATCATATAAAAGAAGACAAACGTTCCAAACAATCATCAAGCCTGATTTTCAGTGCCTTTCAATCTCTGCTCTATGAAAAAAACTACTCCGATATCAAAATAACAGAGGTGATAGAGCGGGCTCAAGTCAGCCGGGCGACCTTTTACAGAAATTACGATACACTGGAAGATATTTTAAGATACGAATGTGATCAAAAGTTTATTGCATTAAAAGAATATATTGCTGGATATTATCTGAATCACAAGACAGAAAGAAATACTCATCCACTGGACTTGCTAAAACCTTTTTTAAGATTCTGGTATCTGGATTCCGGTATTATTGAATTGTTAATTAGAATCAATAACAAAGAAATATTATATAGCAATATATCAGACCTGGTTAAGAAATTAATAGACAGAGTAAAATCCAGCCCTGACAAAGACCCCTTTTATGAATACAGTTTAACCATACGCTCCAATGTTATTATGGGAATTTTAGAAGTCTGGATATTAAACGATAAAAATATGGCACCCGATACCTTGAGCATTCAGGTAATGAAGCATCTTTCAGAGTCTCTGAAATACAAAGTCGATATCAGCAACAATGAAACTTAGCAATTATCAGATATAAAAAAATGAGGCGGTTGTTTCTCTTAAAAATATAAGAGAAATCAACCGCCCCGTTTTGGTTTAACCTCTACAACCATTTTTGGTATAAAGATAATTATATAAAATCCCATGTCTGAGTTCATCTGTTATAATTTCAATCATCATATTAATATGCTCACGAAATTCCATAGCATAGAGTATGTTACGATATTTTATTACAGCATTCTGCTCTCCTAAAAGAGCACGTGATAATCCTGCACAATAACTTTCCGGTATAACGAACTGCTCTCCCTGAACCTGTTGAGGCATTACTCCGGTAATTTCGTTAAATAACTGCTTAAACAAAGCATAATGACCGATCTCATTATCACGAATTCCAGATATAATTTGTATGTCTTCATCCGAAGGGGCATTTTCTATTAACCATGAATAAAATAGTCTGTCTTCGGTTTCACCTGCAAGTGCCTGCTGAATCAAATCCAGTGCGTTGGGCAGGTTTTGGGGAAATGTAAATATATCAGCAGTTTGTTGTACTCCCTGCATGTTTGATGCGTTCATTACGGACGTATATGGAGTTGCATAACCATAATTATAGGGAACGTAGCCACCGTATTCATAATTACTCATTAATTCTCTCCTGAGAATATACTCTGAATATTATATGAAGCAATAGGAAACCGGTGTCTGTACTCCGCCTGATTTTTAATTATAAAGGTAATATCGTCTTTTTAAATTCCTGGTTTAAAACCTGTCCCACTGAATTATAGATAGCTGATACACCACAGAAAATCCCAACATATCCTGCAATTGTATGTATGGATTCCGCTCCTGTAAAGTTAGCCAGTGACAGCAGGAAGAATAAAACGGTCAGAGAGCCAAAAACAACCTGGCTGGCGCGGTTATGTTTTAAAGTTCCGATAAACATAAAAAGTGTGAACACACACCATAAGCCTAAATAAAATCCCATGCTTATGGGATCAGCAGCTTCGATTCCTTTAAACGGGTTAATCCAGATTAAAATCAAAGACCACCAAAAGAAACCATAGGCTGTAAATGCTGTTGCACCAAATGTATTGTTTTTCTTGAATTCCATGATACCAGCTATGATCTGAGCGGCACCACCTAATCCAAATCCCATTGCTACAATCACAATGGATAACGGAATCAATCCTGCATTATGGATATTTAGCAGGCAGGTAGTCATTCCAAATCCTAAAAGTCCAAGAGGAGCCGGATTGGCAATAGAAGGAGTGGATGGGGCTGTTGGTGTTGATTGAATTACTGAAGCTGTTTTGGTTGACATTAGTTGAAAATCCTTTCGTTATTGTATATGCGAAAACGCACCTGGCATATAATATCATCTATTTTAGAAAAACACAACAAAAATCTTATCTTCCGTTTACAAAATGAAGGATTGCCACTTTTTTATATTCAGAGGCACACATAAGATGGCCGCGGCATCTTATAAACACCTCAAAAATATAAGAAAGAAGGATGAAGTATGGCAGTGAAAACCTATTCGCTATCCAAAGACGGCGAGACTCGTCTGAGCACCAATTTTAAGGTAAAAGAATTTGCATGTAAGGATGGAAGTGATAAGATTCTGATTGACGGAGATTTGGTTGCCTATTTACAGAAGATCAGAGACTGGGCCGGAACAGCGGTAACAATTAACAGCGGCTACCGGACAAAAAGTTACAACGAATCCATTGGCGGCGCAACCAATTCTTATCATGTGAAAGGACAGGCTGCTGATATTGTAGTCAGCGGTAAAACCACTT
Source organism: Hungatella sp. (assembly GCA_009712635.1). Taxonomy (GTDB): domain Bacteria; phylum Bacillota; class Clostridia; order Lachnospirales; family Lachnospiraceae; genus Lacrimispora. Next base: position 1,197,602 of record WASS01000020.1, read on the forward strand.
TAAATGTAGCCAGAAAAGCAGAAGACCTTGGTATGAAAGGAATCATGCAGTATATTACAAGCGGTTTTGTGCATGTAGATACAAGAACATCAAAATATTTTGCTAAAGTAGAAAACGGGACAACCACTTCTGTATCCACCTTTGATTGAGAATAATAAAAGCGCCCTGTTTCATGTTCCTGAATCAGGGCGCTATATAACGTAAAGTACTGTCAGTTTAAATCAGCCGATAAATTCAATGGATGAAATAATTGAATTCAATATGCTTTCATAATCATTGCTTAAATCTGATTTATAGGTACAGTTGAATTGAAAAGAAACAGGTCCGACTATGGTTTCATACTGTGTCATAGTATATTCCACATCATCGGCCTTATATTGAAATACAAGCTTAATCGCTTCATTGCCATCAATGGTTGTTTTAGTTAAATCTGTTATAACCACGTCTGAATAGCTCTCTGACAAAAGTGCTTTGTAATCTTCCTCTGTTCGATTAAAATCAGTGAGCCAGGCTTCCCCTCTGGAATACCAAAAAACAGGATCACTCCCTGATTTTGAATCAAAAAAATTAACATAAGATATATCTTCCCCAGGGTTTTCCTCAGATGTCCAATCTGCCGGATAATTAAATTTTATTACTTTATTGGAATAACTGTTTATCTGGGGTAATGACTGTGCGATTGCAGACGACGATGTTTCTGCTTGTATCGATGTCTCATTTGCTGGAGATGACGATTCTGCTTTTAGATATTCTGGCTGCGTTTTATTTTGGCAGGCGGATAACAATAACATTGCTCCTGCTGCAAGTGCAAATAAACACGAAGTTTTCTTGTGCTTCTCTTTTAGAATATTCATTCTTATAAATCTCTTTAACACAATTCACCATTTTCTTTCTATTTTATTCCTGACTATACACATGCTCCACAAACTTAAAAATCTGTAACGTTTCCGCCGCTGCTTCCTGATTTGCCTGCTGCTGCCAAAACGCGATAAATAAAAGTTCAATACACTGCATCATAAGGGGCAGTGCTTTCTTCTCATCATTTTCTAAAACAATCATAGATTCATAACCACTTAGAAACTGACTGATAAACCTGATCCACTTATGTTTAATTGCCATAAGATCTTTGTAACCCAGTAATTGCCCTGCCAGGAAATAAGCGATGTCAAATAAGCGGGCATCCTGTTTACCTAAGTCAAAATCCAGTACCCCGGTTAATGTTGTTCCTTCAAACAGTAAATTACCATAATGCAGATCCCGGTGAATCTGCTGCCTGGGTAACTGCGGGTAAATTCTGCACAATGCTTCCATTGGTTCGGACCATTCTTCCTTTGTCAGCAGGCTGCTGCAGGAGAGCTCCCTGCTGATCCAGCCCGTAAGTTCCTGATGAAAAGGATTAATTCCAATCTTATTATCTGATACTGTCATAAAGGCACAATGAATTTTTCCAATGACAATGCCGGTTTCATAAGCAATGGATGCGTAGTCCTGTTCAAACACCTCTTTTATATGCCTGCCTGCAAGTTTTTCCATCAACAGATAACAACCCTCTTCTGCCAATATATAATCCCTGCCATCTGTAGTTTTCATAATATGAGGCACTGGAACCCCATGGAAGTTAAGTGCTTTAGTCAGCCTTATATTATTAAGTGCAGCATTTTCTGTACCCACCGATTTTAAAATAAACTTCCCCGCTACTTCCCAGGTTGTGAGCGTAGCGGCAACTGGCTCCTCATTCAGCCCCCAAAATTTCATTATACCAGCTGTCATATATACACCTCTGTAATTTTTTAACCTGTAACATCAATGGAAGACGTGGTTCCTCCATTTGCTCTTGCCGCGCTGTTCCATGCCTGATTGTATATTCCCCATAGCTGTGATTCTCTGGCATCTTCCGCTTTCGTTCCATAGGAAATCCATCTGCCATTGGAAAATGAAGCTACCATCTCTCCATTGCTGTCGTAAAATTCAGCATAAGAAACATCATCTGCTTCCTTGCTATACTTCACGGAACCAAACATATAATCCAACAGATTAAAGGTTTTCGGTTCCTGTCTGGTATTTTTATAAATCGCTCTTAAGCCCTGTGAAATAATATTTTTCCTGTCAGGGGAGACCGCAGAAACGTAACTTTTTACCAGATTCCTAAATCCGGCTGAATCGGATTGGAATTTACCGGCCGCCTGATCTTTTTTTGCCTGCTCGATAATAGCTGTCTTATACTTTTCATCGCTCATAGCAGGTGCTGTCTTTGTGTTAAAATGAAAATCGGTATAATCGGGGGAAGATACACTCCCCCGTTTTTCTGTACCGGAAGGCTGGCGGCTTTGCACCAGTGATTTATCATTTCCTACGCGCATCTTTTCTCTGCTCCTTATCTTTTTCAGGAAAAACTTCCATATGGGCTGGTCATATGAAAATCCTTCCCGTAATTTATACTTCGATATCTGGTTAGAAATTAAAAGGAGTCATCCCAATAAATCGTAATATAAGGATTGGAATATGATTTAGATCCAATATCTAATATCATACCATGGGAAATCGCGCCGCTGATACAGGTAGCGTTAAAGGAAATTGTATACGTTCCATTGGCTTTGGAAGCCAAAAATCCGTTTGTACTCAACGTTGTATTTTCCTTACCGTTCCAAGTCACTTTCTCTGCTGAACTCCTGTTACTGCTGGCAACTGTCAGGTAATTGGTAAGTACAGCTCCTGAATATTTCAGCGAACCAGGATTAACCTCAAGCTTTGTAATAACAGCATTTGCCGGAAGACCGGAAACACGGAATGTAACTTCACTGGAATTGCCGGTTTGACCCGTTTTTAATGCAAGACTCATGGTACCGGAAGAAGTCACCTTCTTCGTTCCTGTTGCAGCATATGCTGAGGTAGTTGCTGTAAATGCCATTGTTATAACTAATAAAGCGCTGAAAAGAATTTTTAAAAATTTGTTTTTACTCATAGAAATACCCCCTGTTCTGATTTTTTCAGAGACTGGCAGCAACCAGCCTGCTGGATCTCTTAATAAGTTTATCGGATTCTTGGGGGTATTTCTAAGATTTTTTATAAATTTTTAATATTCCATTTCGTCATAACTGTCAATAAAGCCCAGGTTAGCCTATTTTGAAATGCAATTCAAAATCTCGTCTCCAGCTTTTACAGTTTTTTCTTCTGTCGGCAAAACGTCTGCATATGCCGCTGTATTTGTAATAAGGATTACAGTCGTGACATCGTATCCCGCTTTTTCAATTTCTGTCAAATCTGCCTGAATTAAAACATCACCTGTTTTTACAATATCACCTGCTTTGACTTTTACATCCAGATATTTTCCGTTTAATTTTACAGTGTCCAGTCCGAAATGAACCAAAACCTCTGTCCCTCTCCCTGTTACAATTCCAATTGCATGCGGATACGCGGTAACAACTCTTCCATTGCATGGTGCACATATGGTTCCGTCTTCTGGAATAACAGCAATTCCTTTTCCTAAATTCCCAGAAGAAAATGCGTCGTCTGCCACTTCATTTAATAAAAGCACCTTTCCATTTACCGGTGCTGCTATTATTTCGTCTTTTATTATTTCATCCTCTATTTCGTTTACCGATGTAGTTTTAACCAGCATATTATCGTTGTAACCAAAAAAGTAGGTTCCTATGATACTTCCGAAAAATCCGATTGCAATACCAATTAACATTGCAGTTCCGCCCGGCCAGGTTGTTGTCACCGGTAATGTGAAAATACTGATACCCACAGCATCTGTAAATCCTGCTCCGGCTGATGCAATAATTGCTCCGGCAATACCATCGCAAATACATGCCACAATAAAGGGCTTCTTATACTTTAAGTTAATACCGTATATTGCCGGTTCTGAAATACTGCCTACAAATGCTGAAAAGAATGCAGCTGTTGCAATCTCCTTTACTTTTCTGTCTTTTGTCTTAAGTGCAACGCCAAGGGCAGCCCCTGCATGAGAAAATGTAACCGGAAAAGTAATTGGAAGAATCTTATCAATACCCAAAACCATCAAATTATTTATAGCAACCGTAATAACTGCCCAATGTAAACCAAACATAATAAACACGGACCAAAAAGCTCCAAAAACAAAGCCAACTAAAGGCGGGCATATTCCAATCAAAAACGTAATTCCGGATGCAAGCCAGGAACTAAGCTGACTGGTAACAGGTCCAATTATAATCAGTGATACAGGTATTGTTACTAACAATGTAAATGACGGAACAAAAACACCAGCTACAATCTTCGGAATAATTCTTTTAAATATTCTCTCGATTCTTGTCATTACATAGACAGCAAATATAATCGGTATAACCGTATTTGAATAGTCCAGTAACTTCAACGGTATTCCAATAAAGGTTACAGCAGTATGAGCCGCATATAGGGAGAGAATTTTGGGATATAAGAACGCTGCCGAAACTCCCATGCCCAGATACATGTTGCTGCCAAATTTTTTAGCGGCAGATGCCCCCAGAAAAAAAGGCATAAAATAAAAGAATCCGTCACCAATTGCGAATAATATGGTATAAGTACTTGAATCTTGGGATAATAAGCCAAAAGTGGACAGCATAATAACAATTGCCTTTAATATACCTGCTGCCACCATAATTGGCATGCATGGCATAAAAATTCCAGATATTGTATCAATTAACCTGTTTACTAAATTCATTTTACCGCTTTCACTTAAATCATTCTGCCCACTATCAATCGGTATTCCTTTTATTTTCCCTACTTCCTGGAACACATCATCCACTTCATTTCCTATTACCACCTGATATTGGCCACCTGCTTTTATCACAGATACTACTCCGCCCAGCTTCTCAATATTATCCGTTTCTGCAATGCTTTCATCCTTTAATACAAAGCGAAGCCGCGTAATACAATGTGTCAGTGATACTACATTTTCTGCCCCGCCAATTAAATTAACAATATCCCGCGCTAATTGATCGTAATTTTTTTTCATATGCGTCCTCCTGCTTTTGCACATTATATCTGTTCAACTACCAGCAGCCAGTCTCCTTTTCCTGGTTTTACCGGCGTTTCTAACACCCCGTTATCCGCATAAAAGACTTCCTCTGCCTCTGAATACTTACCCTCCCTTGGATCGAACCATCGGGCACTGTAATTACCTTTGCTTAGGTCTTTTATTTCATATTGTTTTCTCACCGAATCGCTGTAATATAGCACCAGTCTTTTTGCATCTTCACTGATTGTAATTAATGGAAGCTTCTTTCCAAATGGGTTTCCGGTTATTTCTTCCCCCTCTTCTTTATAGGGACGTAGTTCCCAGAAACGCACCTTTTCATAAAAAGCTTTCATATACCCCATTTGCTTTCCGCCCTCCCCATCAATCGCTTCATACCAGGTAATATCGTATTGATTAAAAAGCTTCATCGGATTAGGCTGGCCTTTTTCCCACACATTATCCCAAATTCCCTGTGCACCATAGGTATAACCGCACCCTCCCAGCTGAATGGACATATATGCAACTCTTCGCAGCATATCAGCTGTACACATACGAGTACCGTTTTCTTCTAAAGTTGAACAAAACTCATAAAAACATTCTCCTTCGATAAACGGATGCTGGGGAAACTTTTTAAGAAATTCACGATAATGAGCCGGACTAATTGGAAAATCTCCATGGCCTGCCTGATTTAACGTAAAATCAAACCAGCTTTCATCCTGGTAATAATCGGCAAATGGCCGTTCATTTGTATAATGGGCCGTCTGTAAAGTTCCGTAGCCATCTATGGATTCTACATATTCTGCTACTTCCCTCCATCCGTCTATTCTAGATTTTCTGTCTTCCCCACCGCTATATCCTGCAACTTCTCCTGCCAGTGTCCATATAACAGGCAAGGCGCCATAACGAGCCACTATATACCTTGCCAGACTCTTTTGAAGCTCCACATTATCTGTAATGGAAATAAACCAGGCAAAGCCCAATGCATTAACAAATCCCAGATCAGCAAGATAATACATTCTCCTGTCCAATTCATTCTGATAGAAAGCTATGTTGGGCAGCTTACCGTCACTTCCCTCCAGCCAGTAATATTTATCTCCCCCCATAAGAGCGTCACTGCGTAAATTAGTCTGATAAATATTGAATCCCTGTTCCATACGCTTTTTTGCCATTCCCTTAAACATACAGCTCATATCCGGGTGATTCGATTCATCCCATCTTTCTCCGTAAGCAAATTCCCAGTGGGTATCTCCCAACCAGAAAAACGGTGTACCATCATCATACACTAGATATTTTTTAGAAGGATGAACCCGCAGGAAACCATGTTGGTAAACTGGGAGAGTACCGGTATATTCCACACATTCTATTTCTCCAGACTGACCGCTAAGCCCTGACCTGTCATCAGCTTGTATTACCCATGACCATCTTCCCAATTCTGTAGGAGCAAAAGATATCTTGTAATGGTTGCCCCCATCCCAATAAGCTTCCCTTCTTATCTGCTGCCCGGATGGTCCGGTAAATACAGCCTGAATGCTTACATCAAGAAATGGATTGTTATATTCGTATCTGCTATGAAAATTTAAAATAACCTGCCGCCATAGCTCTGAGCGCTGCCTCATCCTGTCACTCTCCTTTATCTTTATTTTAAGCCTCTCTTTCCGGCTAGGCCGACTGCCAGTTCAATTAATGCCTCTGCATCTTCCCTGCAGATGTATCCTTTCGAAACCTGCTCCTGGGTATCTTTTGTCACCAGATCTCTATAGTTGGCAAGGGAAGTGTATAATTCACGGATCATTGTCTCAGAAAATGCCTCCTGGTATCCAAATAATCCATCTTTATCTGCAGCCGGATCAATTGCATTCATTCCCGGATCCACATTGCTGGTATTAAAATAACGTCCGGTCGGATAATTCAAAAGGCAGGTTCTAAGTCCTCCAATTGTATTGCCAAATGCGTCCTTACAATTCTCTCCATCACCATTTACTAAAATACGTTGACAGCGATTCGGTGCTGCCCCGCATCGTACCCATGAAAACAAATTGCGGAAAGCTGCTGAAAAAAGAATATGAGACGGATAATCATTCCCCTGTTCATGCTTTCCTGCATATTCAGGCAGGTGTTTAATTCGCATTAAGTCCGGATCTTTTTTATAGTAATCCACATAACTGGACATCGTATCATGACTTGCACCTGTCACTTCATAAAGCCTGTGTTTGAAATCGATTCTGTCACTGTCATCACTCCTTGTCCGGCAGCCATCATATCTTCCATTTTCACTCTCTGTCTGGACTGATATAAATGGCTGGCTGATTTTCTCAATATAATGCAGTTTACGACTGTATTTCCTGCCTGATTCGTATTGGCTCACCGGCACAACCAGGGACCGGATCCCGCCACCTGCCAGATAGCAGTCAAACACACATGCTCCTTTTGCAATTTCCGGCCTATACGCAAAACTATTGACATAGCGGTAAAGGTAACAGGCTGACTGGGACCAGCCGGTAAGGCAAAGGAAATTTCTCGCATAATTAACAAGCGGATTCTTCTCATTGTCAGAGCGGATTAACCATGCCAGATCAGTAAGCATGTCCCAAAACAATCCGGTTTCATAAGAAATGTCAATATCCGGCAAAATACCCGGATCTTTCAGAATTTCCTCCACAGCAAACGAAAACTGCGTCTCAGGAGTAGGATTTTTCCATGATAACCGCTCGTATCTTACCTGATTAAATTCCACCAACTTTGCTATCGTATTTGGTTTACTGGTGATACCTATATAGATGTCACCGTTTCTTAAAAATTCTTTATGCCCCAATATCCACATACGGTCTATTTCCATAAATGAAGTGGGGTTTATAATCTCAATTACTACATTACCGCTGCATTCTTCCGCTTTCTTTGGCTTCCTTACAATAAAACGATTTATGTATGGTGCATCTGATACCTTAATTTCAACGCCTCCATCTTCATCTGCTGTCTGATAAACATTCGCTGTTCCATACATATAATACTCGGATTCCTCATAACCTTTTGAAGACAAATCGCAATATCTCTCTGCACTTGCAAATGGATAATTCAACTCTGTAATGGGTATCTGTTCTATTTTCGTAATCATGTCAACTCTCCCTTCCTCTCTTCATAAGATTAATATAAATTTTTATTCACTTAAGTTCAATATATTATTTAGTATATTTACTCAAGTTTTTACTCAAGTTTACATTTTATTGAGCAAACAATTGATTTTCGAAAGCTGATACACTATAATATGGCATATAACCAATCCTATGTATTCAAGATAAAGAGGTGATATCATGTCCGCTACAGCAAAACAAATTGCACAGCAGCTGGGATTATCCGAATCCGCCGTTTCCCTGGCTTTGCATAATAAACCAGGCGTCAGTACAAAAACAAGGAACCAGGTAGTCGAAACGGCAAAAAGCTTAAATTATGATTTTACAAAAATAACTCCAGCCAAAAATATTGCCGGAGTCATTAGCTTTATTCTTTATAATAAAAACCGCATCTTTGAAATGCCCTTTTTTACCGAGCTGAAAGCAGGAGTAGAGAATGAATTTAAAGATACAGGATATAAACTTATAATTAATCATGTTCATGATACAGAAGATATACAGAAGCAGCTTGAAGATATTATAAACTTAGGGTGTGATGGCATTATACTGCTTGGAACCGAAATGTTAAAAGAAGATTTCGCTCCGTTTTCGTTTATTGACTTACCCATCATTTTATTAGATTCCTATTTTAATTCATCAAAAATGGATTGTATTCTTATCAACAATGTAGAAGGTGCAAGATTTGCTGCCAATTATCTGATTAAGAAAAGGCATACTCAGCCGGGATACCTTCGTTCTTCCTGTCCGATCAGTAATTTTAATGAAAGAGCTGACGGTTTTTATAAAGCCATACGGCAAAATGGAATGTCAATCTCCAAATCTGTCGTTCATTATTTAAGCCCCTTTATCGATTCCGCTTACGCTGATATGCTGGCCGTCATTGAGCAGGGAGAAGAGCTGGCTGACTGTTACTTTGCCGATAACGATGATATTGCAATCGGTGCAATGCGGGCTTTTAAAGAAAAGGGATATCAGATTCCAGGTGATATAGCTATTATCGGATTTGATAATAATCCATATTCTTCCTTTGTAGAACCTCCATTAACGACTGTTAACGTACCAAAGGCATATTTAGGTCAGCTTGCCGCAAAAAGAATGCTTTCCTTATTACACGAACCCGAACATCATCCCATTAAGATTGAAGTGAATACCAATCTCATCATCAGGAAATCAGTTACGTAATCTGTCGATGACAGATATTATGTTTCCTTAAGTATTGAGAAACATCTCTTCCAGAACTCTTCCGTCACAAGGTCCAAATTCAACACCAAGGATGGAAGCAATTGTTGGGGCAATATCTACCATATGGATTTCTCCTAATTGGTATCCTTTTTTAATCCCTTTTCCTGATACGACAAAGCAGCAGCTATATTCTGGTTTCTCCGGAGAATATCCATGGGTCGCATAGGTTTTATTCTCTTTTTTTAGATCCGTTACAAGAGGACCCGTAATTCTGTCATCAAAGCTATATCCCAGTTTTGCTTCCAGCATACAGCCAGAAACCGGGAAGGCATGGAACTGTTCCAGTTCTTCCCCCATATAGATTTTCTCTATACCTAAGTTTTCCTCTTCTGCCGCTTTTTTAAGAATCCCCAGCGCGCGCTGCTTCGCCTCGTCATCATTTTCCTTTACGTGCAAATAAGCTGACCCGCCTGTGGACTGCAGATATGCCCTCCAATGCATGCTCCCATTTTTTTCATAAATAAGACCGTCTTCTTTGAGTAATTGATTCAGCCTCACCTTATATCTGACATTTTTCTGACCATGATCACCCAGTACCATGAAGACTGTTTCCTCTTTAATACCTGCCTCAGCAACCGCATCCATCATCTTTCCGATTCGCCCATCCATGCGAAGAAGAACCTGATCAATCTCAGTACTGTCTGTCCCATAATGATGTTTTGCATCGTCCAGATCAATGAAATGAATCATTAAAAGCTCCGGTTTCTTTGATAATATCGTATCTGTGCCGCACATAACCGTAAAATCATCCAGGTAGGGCTGCTCAATTCCTTTTCTTATTTTTCCGTATTTTCTTTCAAGCCCCATACAATAAAGGGGATTTCCGTTTTTTAGTATTTTAAGAGCCTGATTTTCACCACCAATTGCTTTTATCTCAGGCATATTATAACCAATGGAGGCCTTTCCTGTGACAGGCCATAAAATTGCGGCAGATTTCATCCTGTGCTTTTTTAATGCTTCATACACGGTGGGTACCCTGATATCTTTTCTGAACCAGAACCATGCCTGCTCTTCTTCTTCAACAAAAGGCTGGAACGGGTTATTATGATAAATTCCGTGTTTATCCGGATAAACTCCCGTCATCATAGTGGTATGGACAACATAGGTAAGAGTCGGATACACACTTTTTAATTTTGTACTGAAAACCCCGTTTTCTATTAAACGGGAAAGATTGGGAAGCCGGCTTGCTTTCTCCCAGTTATCTTCAGAAAATGCATCATAAGAGATTACGATCAGATGCTTTGCTTTTCCACTGCTCATTTTCATCATCCCATCCTTCATCTTATTTTTCTTCCACAGGAAGCCTGATAAATATAATAAATCCAACTAAAAAGAGAGGTATAATTCCAATAATACTCCATCTTGCATTGCCTGTAACTGCTGTTGTAAGGGACATCAGAGTGGGTCCCATAATCGCTGAAAATTTACCGAAAATATTATAAAACCCAAAGAATTCGTTGGATTTTTCCTTTGGAATAATTTTAGCAAAATAGGACCGGCTCAGTGCCTGAATCCCGCCTTGTGCAGAGCCAATCATGGCACCAAGAATGAAGATGTGCCACACGGAGGATATAAAAAATGCAGCAATGCAGGAAATGATATAAGTGAATATTCCTATGATAATCATGGTTCTGGCAGAGAAACGTTTTGCCATATTTCCATAAAAAATTGCACATGGGAAAGCAATAATCTGAATAATCAGCAAAATCGCCAGCAAGGAGAAGGTATCCAGTGCATCGTTCCCCATAACTGCGGTGGCATAAGGAATTACCATCTTAATAATGGTATCCACACCATCAATATAAAAGAAATAGGCACCAAGAAAGATAAAGACAGTCTGATACTGTTTTATTTGTTTAAATGTTTCTGCCAGCCTTTTAAAACTATTCTTTATGGTATCCTTACCGGGTTCCACATAATGAATCTGTTTTACATCTCTTATCATGGGAACGGTAAAAAGTCCCCACCATAAAGCTGTAATAATAAATCCAATCTGATATCCGATGGATTTTTCCATTCCCAGAAGAAAGATCAGTATCAGACTAATACCAAAGGGGATGACGCTGGATATGTAGCCGAATGCAAAACCAAGGGAGGATATCTTATCCATTCTTTCATCACTGGTGACATCCACAATAAATGCATCGTAAAAAATATTAGATCCTGCAAAACCAATTGCTGACAGAATAAAAAACAGAATTAAAAGCTGCCATTGCCCGCTGGAAGGAGGGATAAACGCCAGTGATGCAGTTGACAGGACTCCCAGACAGGTGAAGAATACAAAAAAACGCTTCTTTTTGTCCTTATAATCGGCAGCAGCTCCCAAAATGGGACTTAAAGCCGCTACCAGAATACTGGCGATGGAGTTGAAATATCCCAGATCCATGCTGCGTTTCACATGATCAAACATTCCGAACATAATCGGCAGTAGCGCGGTTGTGACAGCCATGGAATAAGCTGAATTACCGCAGTCAACCAGTATCCATGATTTTTCTTCCCTGCTTAAATTCATAATTGAGTCCTCCTGTTACTGGTCTACGCCTCCCTGCACTCTCCCTACAATTCCACCTTCCAGCATTACTTTAATGCCTCTTGGATGATTGGGAGAATTGGTTAGTATTCTCTGGACCACACCCTCTGTCAGCTTGCCTGTTCTCTGATCCTGTTTTTGCACCACCATAACGCGGTCACCAATTTTAATGTTTTTTCTTACTGTTCCGTCCATTTTTGTCTCCTCATACCACCAATTCCACTTTTTATATTTTCACGTAATTGAGAGTCATTTCCTGCTGTGCAGTCAATTGTAAAACCAGATGTTTCCTTCCCTCACTGAACGTAAACTTAAGTTTTGTATTCAGTGGTGTCTCATAATGCCAGATGCAGGCAGCGAACTTCTCATGATTCCACTCCCCGTAGCAGACTGCTCTGTAAAAAGCTTCGGCTTCCCAGAAGGGCTTTGTGTTCTCGACCCATTCTTTCTCTGCAAAACGAACCACAGATAAAGGTTGAGAGTTTTCCCCGTTATACAAAGCAAGCAGACATTCACCATTTTCAAAATCAAAGCTGATTCTTTTTATTTTGAAATCTTTCTCCTCTGGGGTGTCAGAAGAAAGCTGGTAGGATGCCCGAAATACGGGATAGGATTCTGCATTTTCCTTCACCTTCAGATGTGTCTGGCCTGACACAAACTCAACCAGTTTACTGAAATCATCACTTTGGGGCAGAGCCCCTTCCCCACCAAGTGCCGGAAGAAGGTCACTCCAGACCAGTTTCATAAATTTACCCATGTCTAAATTGCTTGTTACTGCAACAACGCAGTTATATTCAGGCATAACGATACAGTATTGACCATACATACCATCTGCGCGGTACACTCCTTCGGGCACACATCTCCAGAACTGGTATCCATAACCCTGAGCCCAGTCATTATCAGCTTCGTCTCCGTTGCTAATCTGTTTGGAGGTTGCTTCCTCGATCCATGCTGCAGGTACCAGCTGCCGCCCATTGTATTCACCTTTTTGCAGAAGCATCTGTCCAAAAACGGCGATATCCTCTGTTTTAATATTCAGTCCAAAGCCTCCAAAGCTGATACCCAGATTATCTTCTTCCCAAATGGGATCAATTCCCAGTGGTTCAAACAGCCTGGGCATAAGATAGTCTACAAGCTTCTGCCCGGTTAATCTTGTAATAATCGCAGAACACATGTAGGTAGCCATGGTATTGTAATAGAACGCGCTTCCCGGCTCATTTTTCACATGAGAGCTTAAGAATCCCAGAATGTTATTATAATTTTCATCATCCCAGTTCCAGTTCTCATATGTCATTCCGGTTCCCATAGTCAGGAGGTTTTTCACGGTCATTTTCTTGATTTTTTCGTCAACCTTTTCTCCCAGTTCTTTCATTTCAGCTGTAAAAATATCAGCAATCAGCGTATCTGTTGTCAGCAGTCCTTCCTCTATTGCCAGCCCGACTGCGATGGATGTAAAGCTTTTGCTTAACGAAAATAATTGGTGTCTGTACTGGGGTCCATAGGGCTTCCACCAGCAATCAGCAATATTTTTACCGTTCTTTAGCAGCATAAATGAATGAAGTTCTAATCCCTGTTCATTTACTTTGTTTAAAAATTCCAGAATCGCCTGAGAATGAACTCCCTGTGATTCTGGTGTCGCTTTTTCAAGTCTCATACACTACCTCCCAAACTATAAACAGATTATTTGCATTTAACATCATTGTATGACAAATTGGCAAATAATACAATTAAATCATTGCTAAACTGGAACCCAGATGTTTTAATTCCTGGCATAAGTCTTCTCTGTCATGGATTGATCCATTTCGTAAATCAGTGACAACAGGAACCTCCTTCACGTTAAATTCCAGAGTTTTAAACATTTGATTCGTATAATCGATATACGGCTTAAACAGATCTGCATTGGGATTGCCCTGGTTAAAAGAAAGAACCATTTGTTTCTTAACAGCATTTTCTTTATAGTAGGGAGAGAACCTTGGTGAAAAACGTGCAAACAGCCTATCGGTGAATATCTTTCCCTGAGCACTCATCTGTCCCATGTAGATTGGCATGCCTAAGATGATAACATCTGTATCCTCCATGGCATCATATATTTTATGCATATCATCATTGATAACACAGCCCTGATCACCCTTATGGCAGGCCCAGCATCCCCTGCAAGGTTTTATATCAAGATCGCTGAAACCAAACAACTGGGTCTGAGCACCCTGTTCTCTGGCACCCTCCAGCATTTTATTTACAATAAAGGCAGTATTGCCATCTTTTCGCTCACTGGCGATAATTCCTATTATATTCATTTTTCCTCCTTCTGAGTTGAAATATCATTCGCTTTGTCTTTTTGTGTCCTAAGACTCATAATTACATGGTAATACTTTTTTGTGTCCTTGTCAACAATAATGGTATCATAAAAAGCAGCCCTCTTTTTCTTCATTTGGGCTGCCTCTCCATCAGTTATAATTTATCACACCAGCCAGACGTAATATCCACCCCCAGCTTTTTTATCTCTTCATCTAAATGTTGGTTAAATTTTTCCGCAAAACCAAGCATATTGTCATACTGTTCTTCTGTTATTTTATCAAATACCGCTTTATCCCGCTCTTTATATTCCCTATGCAATTCCTCATGTACACTGAATATCTTATGGCCCTGTTTTGTAAGCCTGAAATATACTTCTTTTCTGTTATCTGGTTTTTGATAACTTTCAATCAGGCCTTTTTCAATAAGCTTCCTGGTCAGCTTGCTGATTGCGCTTCTTGTCATATAAAACGTCTCAGCAAGTTTTGTCACATTGGAATCTTCATTTCCGCCAATGTATTCGATACAATGTACTTCTGAAGGATTATACCCTTTCAGTCTGGTTTTCATTTTGAAGCTGTCAAGCCACATCTTCTTATTAAATAAATCCCAAAGCTCTGACATCACCTGTTCATCCTTGTCCACAGTCTGTTCCTCCGTCCCTTCAATCTAGTCATGGGGAATTATCACCTTTTCATATTGATACTGCCCCCCATCCACAGTCATCCGGCTCATTGTAAGCTCCATATTAAAACGCCGCTTACCGCAGCTGCCAGGATTAAGATACAAAACACCATCTATCACTTCTGAGAAGTATTTATGAGAATGCCCATAGATCACTACGTCCACTTCTGACAAATGTCTGGGGACATCTTTTCTGTTATGAACGATGAAGAATCTGACACCTTCAATAGTAACAGAAATGCTGGTCGGCAGCTCTTTCGCCCAATCCATGTCGTTATTGCCGCGCACCATGTAGGTCTCTCCCAACATTCGGACAGCATCTGCAATGGACGGGGTATCAATATCTCCGGCGTGGATTATGCAATTGGCTGCATCCAGTTCAGCCATGACAGGCTCTCTCAGAATACCATGAGTATCCGATATAATTGCAATGTGTTTCATTTTTCACCCAGTCAGGCCTTTCATCGTAAAATCCGTGAGGTAATCCAAAATCTCCGGAAAATACTGTAATCCAATCTCTTCCTTATGGATCTCAATTGTAATGATAGATGTAAATATTGCCATAATCATTGTGCTGTCAATATCGTTCCTTATCTTCCCCTCTTCCTGCCATTTTTTTATGATCTCAAAAAAATCCTGATACATAAAGTCAAGCCGGTTAAGCCCCTTCTGTTCACGAAAATAATTCTCTATTTTAACGGATACCTCCTTGTTATACCATTCTTTCAGAATCGGATTTGATTTCATACCTTTTAGATTTAATAGCATCAATTCCTTAACTACACTCCCGGGATTCTGGTCCATATTAACTGATTTCATAATTTTTTTCTTAAGCTTATCGTTTTCTTCCAGATATATTTCCATGAAAAGTTCTTCCTTTGAGGAATAATAATTATAGAATGTGCCCGTTCCTATTCCTGATGTTTTGGTAATATCCGAAACATTGGTATCCTTAAATCCGTTCCGGCTGAACAGTTCCTTTCCGCAATTAAATAAAATCGTTTTTGTATCTTTCAATATAAAGTCCTCCCAAAATCCTATATTAAATAACGAATGGCGTCTAATCCATACCTGCCATTCGATGTCCTATGTAATCAAAGATCCGACCCATCAGCTTTTTCATGGGATTTAAGGATACATCGTAATAATAATCCGATTCAAACCAGCCATTTTTACTGTAGTACTGGTAATCATAATATTCATCGTTCAGCATTTCTTTCATACTTGATCTGGACATTCTAAACATTATCAGCCTGAAAAAAGATGGGGTTGGCGCCGTTTGACGCATCAGCTCCTTGTTGAACCTTGCAGCGGCTTTTTTTATTTCAAGTGAGTTTTTTTTCTGTACAGCTTTTGTGACCGGCTCCAGAGTTTTTAATACACATCCTTTTGCTGTACTATATCCCAAATTCTCACCCATATTATTGAGGTACTTTATAATAGAATTTCCCCCATAAATTCCCTGAGTAACAATGGATGTAAATGCTTTTCCAAAAAAGTAAGGCCGATGCAGGAAGAAAGCTGTCCGATCCAACAGATTCTTCATGGATGCAGAAACATGAAAAGCATAATTGGGGGTAGCAAATATTACCCCGTCAGAATGGGTCAGCTTCTCGATCAGCAAATCTCTGTCGTCGTGTAAGGGGCAGAATTTTTCTCCTTTATTGAAACACAGCTTGCACCCCCTGCAAAACTCAATTTGATAATCCGTTAAAAAAACATACTCAAATTCAATCTCTGTAAGCAATTTCAAATTTCTCTCAAATTCACGGACTGCTTCGTAAGTAGCTTTTTTCTGGGCACTTCCTATCAATGCAGTAATCTTTTTCATATAGAGCCTTTCCGTAACACCTAAAATGTGAATGAAAATAAAATCATTCATTCACATTTTAGCATCTTCACTCCCTTACGTCAAGTTTGATATCTGGCATTTTCGTGCATAGCTCAGACTGTTATGGTTATTTCATGACAACCACTCATAACTCCATTTTGCAATTTCTGCAATTAAATCCAGCGGAAGCGGTTTATCATAAGGAAGCTGTATCGCACCCTTACTTGTTTTATACTCCGTCAGCCGTCCTGCAAAATGGACCATTGCATTCTCACCGGGATACACTCCTATATGTTTCTTAAAAGCTGCAAAATGAATGATATTATGCCTTTTCCAATATGTGGGCATCTTCCACGAAATACGTTCCTCTGCCTCCGGCAATACGGTTCGGATTGTATTCCGAACCTGATGTAAAAGTGGCTGAACCTCATTTGCCTGAGCTTCAATATAGGCGTCTATGGTATTTGGCGCCTCACTGCAAAAGTGATTTTGATCCTGATTTTTAAATTCCCGTCCACATTTTGGGCATTGCCACATAATAGATTTACCTCCTTATCTTATCCTTCCATACCAAGTATTACAATACCGACAGCAGCTATTGCAATGACAAGATACTGTTTCCATGACAGCTTTTCCTTCAATATAATTCTTGCCCAGACAAGTGAAAAGATACAGTAAGATGAAATTAACGGAGCTGCAACAATTGCATTATCTCCTAACGCGAAAATATAGGCAAATTGTCCTGCAGTCTCAAATACACCTGCAAGTACCTTTGGTTTCTCTGCCGAAAGTCTGATTTTCTGTTTTTTAACAATCACCACATAAATAAAGGCAAAAACAGCCATCAGCAAAAATGTAAATTCGTATGCAATGTTGGCTGATCCTTCTCCGATATACCGGTCAAGAACCAATGCATCTGCAAACGTACCAAGTCCATCAATGATACAGTAAAAAACAGGAAAGAAAACAGCAATGAAGCTGTGTGTATATTTCCGATCCGGAACTATGCCGGCCTGCATACGCTCTTCATCCTCCTGTCTTTTCTCAAAAACAGAAAGAGAGAAAATACCGATACATACCAATGCCACTGCAAAAAACTGTAACCCGCTCATTTTCTCTTTCAAAATAAAGTAACACAAAAGAGCCGCAACTGCACCTGATGAATTACAAATTGGTGTGGAGACAGAAAGGACCACATACCGCAAACCCACATAACCAAGTATCATTGCTAGAATATATAGAAATGATACAGGCAAATAAGTAATAATATCTGATATTTGAAACTCTGCACCTCTGCTGAGTTCAATTACAGCATGTATTCCCATAATCGTACCAACTGCCATAATCATTTTCCAATGGCTGTATTTATCATCTGGCCTGGAACCTATTTTAGAAAATAGGTCTGAACCACTCCAGAATAATATTGCTATCAGTGAAAGTATAAACCACATTGTTTTTCTCCTGTCTTTACCATTTCATAACTTTTTATTTTATCATTAATCCCATAACTACAGAATCATAATAAACTCCATCAATATACGTTTCATTTTTCAGGATACCTTCTGTCTCAAAACCAAATTTTTCATATAATGCAATCGCTCTGGGATTATCTTTTCTAACGGTCAGACTTATTTTAGCTGTTTCTCCGTTATTTTTACACCATTTAATTAAATAATCCATCATGATGGTTCCAAGACCTGCATTACAATATTCTGCACTTATAACAATCCCCAGCACTCCAACGTGCTTGATTTTTAACCGCTTATTATTCGAAGAAATGGTTCCAATGCCTGCTATTTTAGAATTTATCATTGCAAGTATCATTATATTATTCCCTGATGCATTGATCTCTTTAATCATCGCTGACTGCTGTTCTTCTGATACCTGGTATTCTCCCTCACTGAATCCCAGATATGTTGTTTCTTTTCCAACCTGCTTATAAAACTCTATTATTTCTTTAGCGTCTGCTTCTTGGGGAAGTTTTAATATTACTCCGATTCCATTCTTTGTCTTATCAATTGTCATTTTTTTCCTTTCATTATCCAGAATTAGATATCTGCTATTATACCAGATGCTTTAAGAAGTGAATATAATTTCTATCAGTATTCTGCAAAAATAAAACTCAGGGTGCCTGGCCCACATTGCGCCTGACACCCTGAGTTTTATTTATTTACTTACGCTGGCTGCTATATCAACAACAGATCCGTCCTCTCCATACTGATAAAGGGAAGCAGTATCCTTGTCAGCAGTGGTAATGACTGCAAAGGTTCTGGTTGCTTCCGGGTAGTCCGTATTATGATCAATCCAGGTTCCATCATTTAAGAAATATTTCCCATCACTCAAATCGTGATATTCCGGTACATGAGTATGACCAAATACTACTACATCCACATTCTCGCCGGGATTATCCAGATACTGTGCCTTTGCCTGCTTTACATAGTAACTCCAGTCATTTGCTCCCGCTAATGCTTCAATAAAGCTGACCGGTACCTTAACACCGTTTATCTTCTGACGCTCGTCCCATGTCCGTTGTATGTTTTTGTAAAGTGCTGGTGCGGAAATGGTTCCATCTGCCTGCTTAGCCGGATAAAAATCAAGATAAGTATATGCATCATTAAATCCGGAGATATGCAGATCAAATATTTTTTCATTAAGATCTTCATTTGGTGTCATTCGTTCAGATATGTTTTTAAGCAGAGCGTAATAAAGATATGCACCATACTGATCTGTATCAGACTTATCCGGTACATCTGTTATCACCGGCAGATCTTTCTTTACGGAAGGACGACCCTCCAGTACCCAGGTGGCAGCATATCTGGCATAGATATATCCGGCGGGCAGGATGGTGTCCTGATTGCCGCACAATTCTTTATTTGTGACCGTATCCGGAGCGGAAAATACATCATAACGGTGTCCATGTTCGATTACAATTTCATTTCTGTCACCAGTCTGATAACGGCCCAGCCCGGTTGCATCCCTTGCCTGGATTAGCTTTGGAATTGCTTCCTGCAAAACATCAGCTTCCAGAGTCATATCGTGGTTCCCCGGCACGTAAACCAGCTTTACTCCACTTTCAATCACTTTATTTAATTCATTAAATACATCCTGATTGTTGTCAATGATACCTTTATAAAACTGTTTTTGGTCTGTATAGCTAGGATAGTAGACTGGCAGAAACCACTCGTCCAGAAAATCACCATCGATTACAAGTTCACGTACATCCTTGGTATTTTGCACGCGCTGTAAAAAATCAATGAGCAGCGGAAGATTTTTTAGAGTTTCCGTGTATTTGTCCTCTATACCCAGATGTATGTCGCTTACAACGACAATCTTGTCTCGTTTCTCGCCTGCTTCCCACAAGGGTGCTCCTCCCTTAAGGGCATCAGCACCTGATGCAGTGGTGTTGGCTTCTGTAGTGTCAGCTTCTGTAGTATTGGCTGCGGCAGTATCCAAAGCAGCCGTTTTTGATGCAGCAGTCTTTGATGAGCAGCCATTGCTAAGGAAAGATACTGATATTACCATGCTGGTCACCAATAGTAGCGATAGTCTTCTTTTTTTCATGTTTTCCTCCTTTGTAAAATCAGCTTTCTGTTTCTGTGTAAGCTTACGTCCTAAGAATATACAAAAAAGGTGCAAAAATGAGCCGTTACACTTAAAAGGTTCATTTTTGCACTTAAAAAATTTACTATTAATCGATTCATGAATTTTAAACCAGAAGACGTACCTGAAAAATTCCATTCTCAATTTTATATATTAACTCACCCTCATACTTTTTTGCAAAAGCAATCACACTCTTGCTGCCAATGCCATGTCCTTCATACCGTGAGATGGGATAACCATTTTCATCAACAAGAGGGGCTTCGGAACAGGGATTTACCATTTCCAACAGAAGCCTTCCCACGTTTTTGCAGTTAAAAGTAATATACGGTCTTTGATTATCCGGCTGCTTTTTACAAGCCTGAATTGCATTTTCCATCAGGTTTGAAATTACCATGGAAAGCTCCAGTGAATCTACGTTCACATCGCCTGGAATATCCAGGGTAATCTGTGTAGAAATGCCCGCCTGCTCTGCCAGACCGGCATAGTGGCAGACAGCAGCGTTGACAACCGGATTTTGACAGTAGACCCGGTTAATTTTATGGACAGTTTCATTTTGATTTTTTAGTAATGTATACACCTCTTTGGTCTGCCCGCTCTCCAAAAGTTCCAGAAGAACATTGTTAAAATGGCGCCGATCATGGGCGGAACGGCTGTTCTGCGCCGATATTTCCTCCATCAGTTCCAGCCTCTGCATCATGTTGCCTGCTGCCAGCTCCAGGTATTCCCGTTCTGCCTGCATTTTATGGTTTTCCTCTTTCGCCTGAAACTCACGCTGATGATTTTTGAGAGATATGATAATGGAACCATAGGACGCAAGCCCAATGAAAATAACCAAAAGTAATGGAATTTCCTTTTCGGTCAGCATAACTACAATGTCATCCGCAGTCAGTACATAGTAATTAAATGTGATGTAAATTCCCAGTGCAACAGCAAAATATGCCGGCCAATGCTCAACTGCCTGCCGATAAAGCGGGCGCACATAACGGGATAAAATAAGCAGAAAAATTCCAAATAAAATAATTCGAAGTACTGAATTTGCATAAAGCGGAAATGGCAGTCTTCTTGAACCGAAAAAGCTTAAAACGATTACAATATCACTAATATTCTGAACGGTGATATAAGAAAACAACCATTGCATGAATGTATCTTTAAACAATGGCCGGACAGCGAAACACAGCACTGCAAATAAGACAATATCAAGCTTGGAGAGAAGGGTTATATTCCCGCTGAGATAGCAATAAACAGCTGTTCCAAGATCAGCAGCAAGAATACCAAGCATGGTAAGTGTCGTAATCTTTTTTGAGTATTTTGGCTGCAAAAGCGTCATCATCAGCAGGACATTGGCAGTGGTGGAAATGGACGCCCTGAGAAATTCATGAAAATGCGAACTCATTTCAATCCTCCCTTTGCCATTAAGTAATCCATATAGGTATCACGCACCACTGGATATTGCTTTGCAGCAATGGGAACTGTCCTGCCGCCATACAGCGTGAAGCTGTCCTTTGCAAACCGCTCCACACGGCGCATATTGATTACATAGGAAATGTGGCATTGCAGAAAATGCCTGTCTTTTAAAATGGGGGAACAATACTCAGAAAATTTTTCCCGCATTGTCCGGCTGACCAGCTCCTCCCCACTGATAAGTGCAAAAATAACCGCATGATCCCGGTATTCACAGGAGATAATATCCGACAGCTTCATCACCCGCAGACTGTCAGCGGTTTTTACAGCAAATGTCTTTTCCTCGGAAAGATCTGCCTTTGAGATGGCAAGAGTCAGCGTATCAAACAGCTGTTGTCTTTCGATTGGCTTAATAAGATAATTGACAGGACTTGCAGCATAGGCCTGCAGGGCAAACTGAGGTTCTGTTGTGGCGTAAATGATCTGCGCTTCAAGATCAAGACGCCTTATCTCCTTACCTAATTCCAGACCGCTAACCATTGGCATGACGATGTCCAGTATATAAAGGTGATAACTTTCTGTTTCTATAGCCGCCAGCAGTACGTCTGGATGGGAAAACTTTACAATCTCAGCTTCAAGACTATGGGCAGCAAGGAACTCCTCTGTAAGTGAAACAAGAGTTTCCAGTTCCTGCAGTATATCGTCACAAATTGCAATGCGGAGCATGGCATTTCCTCCGTTTTTCTTTTGGATACTCTATTAAAATTATTCAAATAAATAGCTGGTCATAGATAAGGAACCCAGCATACAGCTGTTGTTATATACAGTTATCTTATCTTCTTCATCCGATGCTCCCAGCAAATATAAGATCGGATTAAAATGATCCGGCGCAGGTACAGCTAATTTAGCCGCCTCACCCTGACTCATGTAGTGGAGGATATTATCGTGATTTCTGTTTTCAATGTTTGTTTTTATATAATCGTCAAACGAATAGGCCCATTTAAAACCATCATCTTCCATTCCCCAGTCCAGCATTCTCAGATTGTGAACAATATTTCCCGTGCCAAATAAAAGAACGCCCTGATCCCTTAAGGATTTCAATTCTCTTCCTATCTGATAATGAACCTGGGGCGGGGCAAACGCATCGATACTGATCTGAAAAACCGGGATATCCCGTTGCGGGTACATATGGGTCAGAACAGACCATGTGCCGTGATCAATCCCCCAGTTATTGTCATATACGCTTTGTTTGCTGATCATATCTTTTACATTACCTGCAAGTCCGGGGTTACCGGGTGCATTATATGAAATCTTATATAGCTCTTCAGGAAATCCATACATATCATAAACTGTCTTTGGATTTTCCTCATTCATAATCTTTGTACCTTCCGTATACCAATGAGCTGAGATTGATACAATTGATTCAGGTCTTGGGATTTTCTTTGCCATTTCCCTCCACTCCCTTGTATACCGATTATCTTCTATGGCGTTCATCGGTGATCCATGGCCTGCAAATATCATGGGCATTTTAGACATAACGTTAACTCCTTTCCCTTTTATATCCAACAATGAATATTTAATATCCATATCCTGCTTTTTGTTTTAATATATCCATTCCAATTCAGATAGTCAAGCTTTTTTACGGTATTCTTTTGGTGAAACTCCTGTCACCTTCCTAAACTGTGCATAAAATGTAGAAAGACTCTCGAAACCGCTTTGCAGGCAAATTTCCAGAATACTATTTTGTGTATGGACAAGCTGATCTTCTGCACTGGCAATGCGCAGCTGGTTTAAATATTCTGTTGGCGTTTTCTGATATTGCTCCTGAAACAGCTGTATCATACGGTTCCTGCTCAGACCCAGTCCCGCAAGTTCTTCTTTTAGACGGCTGCGATCTGTAAAATACTGGTCACATACTTCCTTAATTTTATCTGCTGAATCCTTTAGCGGCTGAAATTCCAGCAAATCCGGGCGGCAGCGTTTGCAGGGGCGCAGTCCACTTTCTGCAGCCTGCTTTGCCGTGTCAAAAAAGAGAACGTTTTCCCGCTTTGGACTTTTTGACTTACAGGAAGGCCGGCAGTAAATCCCAGTTGTTTTCACACCATAAAAAAATCTACCGTCATAAGCAGGATTACAGGTCTGGGAAGCCTGCCATTTTTCATCATCTGTTAATTTCACTTCTGACATTTTATCACCTCCTTTTTCTCAATTGACATTGAGTAAAGTTCCCATAAATATATGGAAGCTACTGACCCATAAGGAGAATATTTACTTCTATAGGAATCAAACTGCTCTTTTGTCAGTTTGGGATTGCCGTAGAGTTTTTCCATTCCACGGCGAATGGCAATATCACCAAAGCTGACTACGTCAGGCCGCTCCATATGAATAAGCAGCATTTGTACAGTCCATGGGCCTATTCCCTTGAAATTCGTGAGAATACGAATGATCTCGCTGTCCGGCTTTTTTTGCAGACAATCCAGGCACAGATTTCCCTCCGCAATCTCTTTCGCCAGGTCGCAGATACAGATGGCTTTTTTCATAGTAATGCCGCATTGTCTCACCTCTT
Organism: Hungatella sp.; assembly: GCA_009712635.1. Classification (GTDB taxonomy): domain Bacteria; phylum Bacillota; class Clostridia; order Lachnospirales; family Lachnospiraceae; genus Lacrimispora. The sequence continues at coordinate 1,221,851 of WASS01000020.1, forward strand.
TCGGAGTAAAACCCGAAAGATTCTCCGGAGTGATGTCACCTAAAAGTTCCTGCATTCGTTCCCATACAGTTTTTGCAGCGCGGGTTGAGATCAATTGACCAATAATCCCATTAATCAGTGCTGCGAATGGGTCGGGAATCACCTCGCGCTTTACATGCCCAAGTCTTACCATCGCTTCACCAAGCACAGGATCAGCTGCGGCAAGATGAGTTGTTTCTCTCATTCCATAATGAAAATACTTATATTCAATAGCTGACATGATTTTTTTCCAATTCTAACAGGGTTTTCTTTCTTTCCAGACCACCGGCATAACCTGTTAATTTACTATCTGAACCGACAATACGGTGACAGGGCGTCAAAATAAGTATGGGGTTTTTGCTATTGGCCATGCCTACAGCGCGGGAAGCCTCCGGCCGGCCAATCATTTCAGCAACCTGCTTATAACTGCGGGTTTCGCCATAGGGAATCTCCTGCAATGTATTCCAAACCGTCTTCTGAAACTCCGTTCCCTGGGCTGCAAGCTTTAAATTAAATTTTGTGCGGTCTCCTGATAAATATTCCAAAAGCTGCTTTTCAGCTTCCTTTAACAAGGGTGTGATCTGGTTATTTTCCCTGTTCGGTGAGTCCTTAGCAAAGAAAAGTTCCGTTATCGCTTCATCCTGTTCTGATATCACAACTGGGCCCAGGATTGTCTGAAATACAACTGTATTTTTCATAAAGTCAACCTCCTTTGTTGGTATTAATTCAGTTTACTCTGTTTTTTTTATTTTATCATCCGATTTTGCACCATGTAATTTTAGATAGCAATATGAAAAAACAGCGTTTTCAAATTACGCTGTTTTTCATATCCCCTCAGGATTGTATTTTAGTATAAATTAGTTCGGCAAATTGTCCGTATTGTTTTACTTCTTTCAAACAAAAACGTTTTAATGATTCCTCCTGGGAAAACAACGGAATTCCTTTTCCTAATAATACTGGAGCAATCTGTATTATCATATTGTCTATCATATCATTATCCAGCAAAGGAGCCAGGATTGTGCCTCCTCCCACAATCCATATGTTTTTCTCTTTATCAAACTGTTTTACAAATTCCACAACATCACAACTGACAGGAGTAAATCCCCTTACTGGAACACTTTTTGAATGTGTTATTACGTAATTTTCAGTCGTAGAGTAAATACTGTCAGCACCATCCATTTTTTCAATTTCATTAAACGTTCGTTTTCCCATAATAGTAACATTCATAGAATGATAGAAATTCTCATAATCTGTTTCTTCTGCATCTCCAGTCTGGTAAAGCCAGTCCAGGTTATGATTTTTATCAGCCAGATAGCCATCCAGAGTAATACAGCCATAAAAAAATACGCTCATTTTAACCCTTCTTTCAAATAATATTTTTTTACAATTCAACTTCTGATAAAATAAGATTCCTTGCAGTTCCGCCCACTCTGACCTCATGAATTTCGTCTTCCTTCACTGTCAGGGATACCAGAATTTCAGAGGGTCTATTCATGGAATACCCTTGTTCAAACACAATGCTGGATTCCTGCCCGGCGTTAATTTTGCCATAGTGGTAAAGATAGCATCCCAGAGCACCGTTTGAAGTTCCCGTTGCTGATTCTTCGGGAATCTCATATAACGGAGCAAAATTTCTACAATTAGCGTTTGCGCCGTACAGGGATTCCAGGGTAAAAACATGGTAACCAACTACACTATATTTTTGACTAATCAATTTGATTTTTTTCATATCCGGTTTCATTGCATTTAATATCTTTATGCTTTTTACAGGGATCAGAATATCCCGAAGTCCTGTAGATACGATCTGTGCCGGTAAATCTTCTTGCATCTTGGATACATCAATATTTAATGAGTCCGCAAGTTCATCCTTCATTATTATTTCAGAAAACGCAGGAGCTGACTGATTCATCATGACGGAGTGATCCTCATTTATTTCAATTCCCAGTATTCCGGCTTTTGTCTCCTGTTTATACTTGCTGGGTTTAAGTAAACCCAGGTATGACATGGTATAAAAGGCTGCAATTGTTGCATGACCGCATAAATCAACCTCTTCCTTGGGCGTAAAGAATCTCACTCTAAAATCTGCTTTCTCTGACTTCATTACAAAAGCAGTTTCACTGAATCCCAAAATTGCAGCAATTTTCCCCATCTGTTTTTCCGATAATGAATCTGCGTCAAGTACGACGCCTGCTGGATTACCGCCTTCATCAGTTTTTGCAAATGAATTTAATTGATATACGTTTACCTTCATAATTATTTCTCTTCCCTTTCATACCACTGTGCCTGTGCCGCCCACATATCAGCGTATTTGCCTGGGCGGGAAAGCAGCTCGTCATGTGTCCCCATGTCAACAATCTCTCCAGCCTCCAGCACTACGACGCGATCCGCCAGCTTTGCAGAACCGAGACGGTGAGTCACCACGAGGGCACATTTACCTTCTGCCAGCCGTTGAAATTGTTTGTAAATTCTAATCTCCTCAATGGGATCAATGGCGGAGGTGGGTTCATCCAATACAATAAAGTCATTCACCCGGTATAACCCTCTGGCAATGGCGATCCTCTGCCATTGTCCTCCTGATAGATCAATGCCGCCAAACTCTGGTGAAAGCATATCCTCCATCCGGATACTGCCCTTCTCAAAACCGGCTTCACGAAGTGCCGATTCCGCCTGATCCAGACCGGCTTTTGCCAGACTGTCACTGATAGCCACATTCTCTTCAAGGGTCATTTTGTACCGCTGATACTTCTGAAATACCCCAGATATGCCTTTATATAAGGAGGACGGAGCAATCTTTGCGGTATCAAGGCCGCCAATTATAACCCTGCCTTCCAACGGGCGGTAAATCCCGGTCAGCAAACGTACAAGGGTACTCTTCCCCGCACCGTTTTCCCCAACAATGGCAATGGTCTCCCCCTCTGCCAGGTTCAGTGTTACGTCTTTCACCGCCGGATTCTCCCTTCCTGGATAGGTATAACTGATTCCGTAAGCTGCCACTCCTATGGTAAAATCCGGTATGCCTGAAGAACCGGTGCGATCCGGCATTTCAAGCAAATGCAGGAAGTTGTTAATCTTGCCGATATCCCTGTTCATACTGCCTATGTGTTTGCTTACTATTTCATTCATAATATCGAATATCTGCCCCAGAGCCGCAAACACAGCGGCAAACATGCCAACCGTAATTTCCCCATTCATGGTTGCAGTAAAGAGCAGATAAGCCGATGTTCCCATACCTGCAAATGTGGTTATGTTTAATACCAGCTGCAGCAATGCAATTTTCCGCTCTGCCCTCCATATCTTACTGGTAAGCAGCTCCAATGTGTCTGTAAAGAGCTGATTGAAAAATGAAAATGCTCCCAGTATACGGGTTTCTTTAAAATACTCTCTGTCACAGATTGCCTTCTGGTAATATTCATGCTCCCTGCGCAATGGTGCGCTCTGTTCTTCCAGCCTTGTGAACACCCGGATATTTATGGTCTGTGCCATTATCGCAGGTATAAAAGCTAACAGAAGTGTAATTAACAGCATGGGCTTTAATGTAAACAGATAGGTTCCGATTGACAGGAAATACACTCCATAAAAAGAGACACACAAAAACAAAATCATGCAGCATAAAGGAATCGCCTGGATTCCCTCCCTGGCTTTATTAAGATCATCTAAAAAATCTGTGTTTTCAAATTGGGCAGGATCGATATTTTTTAATTTCTTGTGAAGCAAAACAGTCATTTTTCCTGATGATTTGGGAAATAGAATGCCGGTTCCGTGAAAGTTATGAATCCCGTTTAAAAGCTGCTGCCCGAACGTTGCTCCAGTTAATAAGAACAGAGAAAACATACAATCCGAAAAGTCCGCTTGGCTGGCAGACGCTTTGGAAATCGTATCAAAAAGATGCTGGGTTGCCACAACTGTCAGGGAAAATGACAGCCCGTGCATGACAGCCAGTATATTTTCAAGGATACAATTAAATGGTGCTGCCTGAAACTGCATTGGTATAATACGGGTAATGACTTGAAAAAACGTATCATTCTTCTTTTCTGTGTTCATAGATACCACCCCCTCTGAGCCTCAAACATCTCTGCATACGGCCCGTTTGCTGCCATCAGCTCATCATGGGTTCCTCGCTCTATAATCCTCCCGCTGCCAATGACCAGTATCTCGTCAGCCAGCTTTGTAGAACCAAGACGGTGACTGACAAATACCGTAGTCTTGCCCAGCATTAGCCTCTCAAAATCTCTGTATAACAGACTCTCACTGATGGGATCAAGCGCGGAGGTAGGTTCATCAAGGATTTTAACGGGAGCACGGCTGTTCAGTGAACGGGCAATTGCCACTCTCTGCCACTGACCGCCGGAAAGATCCTGTCCGCCAGCCATAATTTTCCCCAGCGGCGTATCCAGTCCATGGTTCAGACTGTTCACCGTCTCATCTAACCCAGCCAGATGTGCTGCCTCCATCTCATTCCCTTTTCTATGTAAATCACCAAGAGCTATGTTATCCTTCAATCGTATATAATACCTGGCAAAATCCTGATATACCACAGAAAACAGAGCCTTGACCGCACTGGCAGAATATTCCCTTAGTTCCTTCCCATTTATCAGTATCTCACCCTGATATTGCGGAAATAAACCTGTTAACAACTTGGTAATTGTTGTTTTGCCTGCACCATTTTTACCAACAAAGGCATAATGACGCCCTGCCTCCATCTTAAAAGACATTCCATCCAATACCAGCCGTTCACTTCCCGGGTATCGAAAGCAGACATTGCGAAATTCCAGTGATTTAAATACCATAGGTTCGGCATCCGGCTCAGTTAATGAGTCTTTCGTCTGACTCATTGACGCAAATGCAGTTAAATCCTTCATATACTCCCCGACACGTGATATGTTTTCAAGGGAACGGGACATCTGGAAGCCAAGCTTCTGAATCATTCCAAATACTGCGCTTACGATACCCATAAACCAACCCGCTGTCATCTGACCGGTCAACACAGGTCCGATCAGTGTCAATGCCACCAACAGAGAAATCAGAACCAGAAGCAGACTGGACCCCTTAATAAAAAGAAACATCCTGGCCGTCACCTTAAGCTGTAATTTACGCCCGGCTTCATACTGATTCTGCCATTTACCATTGATCTCATCGCTATAGCCGAACAGGGTACGCTCGTCCACATTATCCCGTCCCGTCAGCACTTCTCCCAGATACTCCGTCCGCCTGTTGAATTTCTCAGCCTCACGCCCGGCCTGGTAAACTTTTCTACCCGCTCGCACCGACAACCAGAACATGGGAGCAGAGAAAAATAAGATAATTATTGCAGCCCACCACACCCGGGTTACAATCAATATCAGAACGGAAGCCAGGGATATGATAATCTTCAAAGACTGAATATACGCCTCCACACCTTCCATAATGGAATTAACCGGGTCTCTGGATACCCGTGAAATCAACTCCCAGCTGGTATTATTTTCTATGTGCCTGTAGTCCAATGCTGCATAAATCTTCACCACAGACGGGATCAGTCTGCGTTTCAGATTTAAACGGATACGAGAGCTGACAAGCTGGATCAGCGCACCAATGATGGTAGTCACCCCCAGCGTCACTAACAGCAGTACCAATGGCAGATAAATATCATTACGTGGACGGACACCTTTTAATATAGCAGATGCCGTGTCCACAAAATCAGCTGTGACCAGAGCCAGAGCCCCCGTCTGCATAATGGATTGGGTAACAGACAAGAGTATATCAGTAACCATACAGACAGGAGAAGCTGCCAATGCCAGCTTCAGCGCGTCAAATGAACGATAATTTTTATTGATTTCAATCATACCCAACTCCCCCAGTTTTTGAAACCATTCACCATGTTCTTCCATAAAAGAATGAATACCCGTCAGATTTTCCAAGTTGTTTTTTCGGCGTTTTATCCACCATGATTGTTGCTTTTAACAGAGATTTCACCTGTTCCCTCATTAAACTGACGTTAAACTTGTCTATCTCTCTGTCCTTGCTGTTCGTCATCAGATAATCTGGCATCTGGATTAATCCAATGACTGGAATCCCTGCTTCAAACAGAGGCTGGCTTTCCCCAAATTCAAACTTGTTGTGGCCTCTGAGTGTCACAGTACGAGTCAGACTTCTGTCTTCCACCGCTTTTTCCCAGATCTTTCCCAGCCGGGCATTTCCCACGTATGTGTACTCTGTCTGGATGTTTCCAGTTGCCTTATATTGTCCGTCCTCATTCTCTTTCCACTCCATACAGCCCAGATGTTCTACCGTAATTCCTGCAACGGCTTTTTTATTACCGTTTTTCCCATCCCATAGTTCCCGGTGACCCATTAACCAGGTTGAAGTAGCCTGTGATGTTCCTTTAAATACCGGCAAACGAAAATGTCCGGTAACAAATGAAAATATCATGGTACGATTCAGCTGCTTGTTTTTAAGATACCGGATCATGGAAAGCATACCAATTGCACCATTCTCCTCCACCACATTAATTCCGTCCGTATGTGTATTAATGAGAATAGTCTCATCCTTATTTTTCCCTTCCAGTATTACATGAAAACTTTCAGTTAGAGCGTTGACCTGCTTGTCTGCTTCTAATATCACAGTTCCCTGTTCCTGTCTTTTCGCAGCCGCAATTACCTTTTTACCCTCCGTCTCATTCACCCATAGGGCCGGAATTCCCATATATTCATCGGTAAATGGCAGATACTGATCTTTTACCTTTTCATCTGCCACTCCCTTCCAGATTAATATAACCGCTTTAACTCCCTTCTCCTTTGCCTTCTTTAAACCAGGATTTCTTAACACAGAGGTAAGTACCAGATCACCATCACCTGTGGCAATCCTGGTGCCGTCCGGAAATGCCCTTCGTTTGTTCATAATCAGACCAAGGGGAAGCTTTTTAATCATTTTAATTTCTACAACTGCAATTTTACCTGTTGCCTTGGTATAATCACCGCGTTTTACATGAATCAGTTCTCCTGTTATTCCGTTTTCATCTGTTTCTCCGGAATATGGATATACTGAGGATACAGGAATATCTTCCTGGTTTACTGTTAAAGCACTTCTCTTTTCTTCCCATCGCTCAAATGTATAGGGGGCGCTATAAATTGAAAGCCCCATATCATTCAGCTGCTGCTTTAACCATGCAATAAATTCCTGATGACCTTTTGAGCCGGTTGCCCGGCTGCCAAACCCATTCATTATTTCTATTTCATTCCTCATAGCCTCTTCTGAATCTAATCTGCTCTTTTGTATCATGGCTTGCTCCTTATATAATAGCTTTTATCTCAACATCATTTTCTGAAATTTTCTTACTATTTCTTTTTCGTAATCCGGATCACTGTTTCCCCTGCCTATGCGGTCACAAAGCCCCAGCAGCGCAACTTCATTGACATCCGTCTCCTGTTTCATTTTGCTGGCATCTCCAAATGGAAGTTTCTCCGTAACATACAAAATGTGCATATGATACTTAACCAGTTTTGCCACGGACTTAATCCAGGAAACATCACCGGTAAAACAGGATAAAAAATCTTCTGTCAGCTGTTCTCCCTCAAGATCATGATTATAGGAGGTGATTTTCTCTCTCTTCATTTTTGTGGTCCCCGGTTTGCCAATATCATGAAGCAGCGCCGCCCACATCAGGGTTCGTTCCGATTGACTCTCCCGCTTCCGCTTTGCTGCTTCATTTACCACCATCATCGTATGAGCCCACACACTGCCTTCCGGATGGTAGCGTTTTGACTGGGGTGTATCCTTTAGTTTTAACAGCATGGAAAACGGATACTCAGAAAACCATGGCTCCCTGCTGATTTGTTCCAGATATTCGGATGGACAGTTATCATGGAGCAGGTGATCATCTATCTTAAGAAACTGCTCTTTCCCATATTCTTTGTCTGACATGAAATTTGCCTTTCTTCCTATTAACTGCCTTTTTAATCATACCATAATATGATGCTTTTCTCCATCATCTTCCAGTATAATTCTGTTTCCCTGAATCGGCTTATCGTCTAAAATAATGGATTCCGTTGTCAGTTTCCCCTTGCTTCTGCTCTCAACCCTGATTTCGTAATAAGAGCTTCCATATTTATATTCAATGGTAAAATCTCCGAAATCTGCAGGCGTTGCCGGATCAATCACCAGTTCGTTCCCTTCTTTTCGTATTCCCAGAAACCAGTTTAACAGCCCCTGATACATCCAGCCTGCGGAACCGGTATACCAGCTCCAGCCGCCCCTTCCAGTATAAGGCGGGCTTAATGATATATCAGCTGTCATCACGTAAGGTTCTTTTTCGTAACGAAGAACTTCTTTCTTTTTCTGTGTAATATAGATAGGATTCAGAATGGTGAACAGAGTCTGTGCCATATCATAATCGTGCTCCATTGCTGTTGCAATCGCAAGCCACACCGCTGCGTGAGTATACTGACCTCCATTTTCCCGGATTCCTGGTATATAATTTTTGATATAGCCCGGATTTTTATTTGTTTTATGAAAAGGAGGTGCAAGAAGTAAGGAAAGGGCATCCTCTTCCCGTACCAGATAACGCCATGCCGACTGCATTGCTGTCCTGGCACGCTCTGCACGGGCTCCTTTTGAGATTACACTCCAGGACTGGCTGATGGAATCAATTCTGCATTCATCATTTTCCTTTGATCCAAGCTTGGAACCATCGTCATAAAAGGCCCGCAGATACCATTCCCCATCCCAGGCATGTTCTTCGATGCTTTGCAGGAGAGTCTCCCGTTTCTGCTCCAGTTCCTTTCCATAGGCCTCTTCCCCTTCCTGTTTGCATAAAGGAATAAAATCCCCTAATACGGTATACAAAAACCAGGCAAGCCATACACTTTCGCCCTTTCCCTGTATTCCCACCTCATTCATACCGTCATTCCAGTCACCTCCGCCCATAAGGGGAAGTCCATGCTCTCCGAAAAATGTCCGGTCAATGGTCTTTTTGCAATGTTCATAGACGCTTCCGGATTGTTTCGATACTTCAGGAGTAAACATTACATCATGCTGTCCCTCTTTTAGTACCGGACCTTTAATGTAAGGCACTGTTTCCTTTAAAATTGAATAGTCTCCCGTGTTTAGAATATAAGCAGCGGTACAATAAGGCAGCCAGAGCAAGTCATCGGAGATTCGTGTCCTTACCCCGATTCCCATGGGAGGATGCCACCAATGCTGGACATCCCCTTCTTCAAACTGTCTGCTGCAGGCAGTGAGTATCTGACTGCGCAGAATACCCGGATCTGTAAAAAGCAGAGAAAGGGTATCCTGTAGCTGATCCCGGTATCCATAAGCTCCACCGCATTGATAAAATCCGGCTCTTGCCTGAATCCGGCAGGATACTGTCTGATAGAGCAGCCAGCCGTTAACCAGGATATCAACTGCCCTGTCATTTGTCTTAACCTGAATGGTTCCTAATAATTTGTCCCAGTGGGCTCTGACCTGTTCCAGTTCTTTCTCTGACGCAGTCACATCTCTATATCTGTTTCTGATCTGATTGATCTCATTTAAGCTGCTGCTCTGTCCCAGTCCAAATACCACCGTTTTACTTTCCTGAGGCTGAATTGCTATGGATACCTGTATTGCGCCGCAGGAATCATAGCACACCCCTGTATTGCAGGTGAGCTTGACTTCTGCTCCCCTGGGTTCCCTGATACTGCCCTTTTGTCCCAGAAACTCCTGCCTGTCTCCGGTATAACCCACAATTGTCTCATTGGAAAACAGGTAGGCATAGTTGTTTTGAAAGTTCATGGTGTAAATATTTTTTGCATACAAATATTCATGTTCATTGTCATAGGAGGTGAGAATATAGGGATCGGTCTGCTCTCTTTGGGTTCCCAACACCCATTCTACATAATAGGTCAGGCTTAAATACTTCACTTTATCTGACTGATTCTTAAGGGTTAAGTTCCAAAGTTTTAATGATTCATGAAGAGGGCAAAATACAGTCAGCTCCTGCTCAATCATTGATTCCTCGTGAAGGAACCGGCTGTATCCAAACCCATGCCTTACCCGGTATATGCCTCTGTCAGATCTGCCCAGAGACATGGGCGTCATTACCTCTCCGGTTATTTCATCCAGAATATAGATTGCCTCCCCCGCCCTGTCACTGACCGGGTCGTTGGACCAGGGTGTAAGCTTATTCTCCCGGCTGTTGACGCTCCAGGTAAAGCCTGCCCCCGACTCCGATATCTGGAAACCAAAATCCTTGTTTGAGATCACATTAATCCAGGGTGCCGGCGGCCTGTTATTTCCGTCCAGCAGAATTTCATATTCTCTGCCATCACAGACAAATCCTCCAAAGCCATTAAAAAACTCATAATTCTCCATAAGTCCTAATATTCCTCCAGCAGCTCCAATTGATTTTTGTTCCGTTTTGTAAAATAAATACCTGTTTTCTCCGAAAATACCACCCGGGCAACCGTATACAGCAAATCAATCTCTGCCGGCAGAAGCTCATACGTATGCAGGGTAAAGAAGCTGGTCTTACCGCTTCCGGAATCATAGATACGCAGAGAACTGGTCAGATCATTGATTAACTGATCCACCTCCTGAAGATAACCATATTTGGAATCCACCAGGATAACCAGATCTACCATTACAAGATTTACTCTTAAATATTCGTACGCCTTTAATACATCCTTGATAATTCGCTCTTCTTCAATGGAACGGACTACAAAAAGCAGAATGGGATTATCTCCGGAAATGCCGAATTTCCATAAGAAACTCTGGTTCTTAAAATTTCGACGGATATTCTCATGAGGTCCCCGAAAAATACCGCAAGGATAAAATATGGGACTGATCATATCCTGAAAGGAGTTGAGCTGAGTTTTGGTAATCTCCAGGTACTTTAACTCCAGATTGCTTTGAAGCCGGAATTTCTCCAGAAGATCATCAATCCGGTAACTTACATTTAATTCCTCCGCAATTTTTACCGCCTCTTCTCTCCTGCTGCATACACCGGTAATAAAAGTCAGATTAGCTGATTCTCCTGCACCGATACATAGTTGTACCCGGATGCTCATAATGGGATCGTTGCAAAAACCTGGATCATTAAAAAAGGCAATGCTGTTTACTACACAATCCGGATTTTCCAACGTATTGTTTCTGCCGATAAATCGTTTTCTGTCATTTTCAAATTCAACCTTCTTGCACCGTTTTTCATCAGTTTTTACCATATGCATCACATAAGGATTGTCGGCCTCATTCTTTTGACGCCTTTTCGCAAGGAAAATATTCTGTTCTTTCACATACTCGCTTTCAAGAAAGAGTTTATTAAACGCCGGGTGGCTGATTTCTGCCATATGAGTATCGTCTACTACTTCCATATAACTGGTCACCTCCAGCTGCTTTTCCTCATTTCCATGATTGGTCAGTGTGACTTTTCGAATCTCAAAATTGCGATCTGCATTCAGGCTGACAATCATATGAGTTGAAATATCCCCATCCTTACGTTTAAACTCCGCCTGGTGGGGGCTGAAAATCACCTGATACTCTTCCGGCTCGATCCGGGTGGGGTGATAGGCAGTACTCCAGTATTTTCCCTGCTTCTTGTCCTTGATATAGATATAGTTCCCAGTATTTGCATAGACATCGGATCTCCAGCGGTAAAGCATGCGGTCCTCATATTGACTGAACCCATCCCCGTCTGAGGTAATCATCAGAGAATACTTCCCGTTTGATAAATAATTTACAATGGGTGCGGTTAAACCTGTACGATTGATATACCGGTTATTGTAACGGTCTTCTGTAAAAAGAGGTTTTCCGATTTTTATGGTATACCCCTGTTTTGCAATGGAAATCAAATAAGACTGGCGTTTTTCTTCCAGCAGAACTTCCGTTGCCTTTATCATCATTTCCGCGTGGAACCGTTCTTTCAGAATCCCTTCATTCAGGTAATTATTAATTGTAGCCAGATTCATCCCCTGATGATGGGCCATATAGGATTTCACAATGCAGTAAGGTTTTAAATCCACGGAACTAGGCACATCAAAATCAATGGATTCATAGAAACCATATTTGCCATAAGCACCTAATTCTTTCAGCCTCTTTAAATTGCTGATGCATTCCTTTTCTGCTGTATTAAGTGCCAGTATTGTTGCGTAAGGTGCCACTACAAGGGAATCTTTACGGACCGGCTGAAGCCTTATCTTTGGAACGCCGAATGCCTTATACTGGTAATTGGCATTTAAATCAAAACGGTAATATTGGGATTCTGAGATTCCCCAGGGGATTTCTGCTTCTTTTGCATACTTCATCTGCTGGAGCACTGCTGCTTTAGAGGTCTGTTCATAGACAGAGCCTTCATATTCCTTCAGTACAAGATTGGGCATCAGATACTCAAACATGGTACCGCTCCAGGATACGAAACATGGAATACCCTTTACTACCGTTAACGGTCTTCCCAGTTTATACCAGTGTTTTAATGGTACTTCTCCCATTGCCACGGCAAGCAGACTTGTAAGTGATGATTCTGATGCCATCAGGTCGTAGCAGCCATCGTCTAACGTATGGGAGGATACATGATATCCGATATGAAACAGCATTCTCTTCTCATCAAATAAAAATCGAAAATCAACATTTGCCAGCATGCTGTCTATTTTACTGCATAGGGTTCTGATTCGGGCTGCCAGCATCTCATCCGGGCTTACCGGCTTATCAAGCTGCTCTAGCAGACCATTTTTCAGTGCAATCATATGCCCCCAGAAATTACCGCTGTCTACGGTTGATATATAGGCAGGGTTAAGCACCTCCAATGTTTCAATGTGATACCAGTTATAGAGATGTCCCTTCCATTTCTCCAATTTCTGCACTGTCTCCATGAGGTTTTCGATTGACCCTACTGTGGAGCTTAACGTCTCAAATCCCAGATCCATGGCTGAAAGAATTGACAGAAACTGAAGCCCGATATTGGTGGGAGATGTTTTATCACTGATTCTTTCAGCTTTTGAGGCTTTATAATTATCCGGACAGAGCCAGTTCGTCTCCTTTGTGGAAAAATCCTTAAAAAACTGCCAGGTTCTGCGGGCGGTATCCATGAGAAATTCCTGAGTCTCTGCCTGATCCTTTTGATGGTGTATCATTTTTTGCTGGCTGATCCGGTAAGCGGCTTCAAATGCCAGAAACCAGTCTGCCATGATAAGCGCTGCCAGACACATTCCTGCCAGGGACAGATTGCCCCATAACAAGAGTAATAAAAGACAAAATGCCGGGAGAAAAGAACTCCACATCGTGAGGAAATAACCTTTTCTGGTATTAATTACGGAGGCATCCACGGATTCAGCCGTATTCCAGCGAAGGAGATTTTTCTTGCTGATCATTAACCGGTACAGAGTTCTGACAATTGCATCCAGTGCCACATAAGCGCGGTAGGGCATAATTGTAAATTCCAGAAATGCTCTTACAAACATCACCGACAGCTCTTTTAAAAACCCTTTATATACAAACGCAAGCTTTGGCCGGATGAGCTTTTGAGTGATCACGGCCAGCAATAAAATAATCAGATTAAATAAATCATTGAAGAAAACAAGTGGCAGCCAAAGATAATATGCACCTGGCAGCCACAAAAAGTTCAGGAGTATAAACAAGGTTTTACTGAACGGAACCAGGCTTCTTCTTAAGTTGTCGAAAATTTTCCATCTGGATAAAGGGCTTAGGCTTCTGCCATCTGCAGTTTTCCTCATAAACAGCCAAGGTACCAGCTGCCAGTCTCCCCTCAGCCAGCGGTGTTCTCTTTTTGTAAAAGATAAAACGCTGTTTGGGAAATTATCCATAATCCTGGCTGTACTGGAAAAAGCCGTTCTTGCATAACAGCTTTCAAAAAGGTCATGGCTGAGAATCCTGTTTTCCGGTACCTTGTTATGAAGTACCGTACGGAAGGCTTTCCTGTCATAGATTCCTTTCCCGATATAGATTCCCTGGTTGAAGATATCCTGATAGATATCTGATATCACAGTTCCGTAATGAGCAAGTCCGGTTTCTCCGCCAAATATTTTTGTAAACCAGCTGGCGTTCTTATCCGCTATATGATTTCTGACGGAGGGCTGAATGATGACATAGCCTTCCTCTACCTTCCGGCCTGACGGGTCAAGAACCGGTCTGTTTAAGGGGTGATCAATCAATCCCACCAGTTTTGCCGCATTGTCACGAATGAGATTGGTATCTGCATCCAGTGTAATCACATATTGGAAGGTGGTGAGTAGATTCTCATCACAATAAACGTCTGTAAATGTGGTACTGTCTTTTTCTTCCCCGTCTAAAAGGTTATTAAACTCTTCCAGTTTTCCTCGTTTTCTCTCCCAGCCCATATAGCAGTTCTCTGCCTGATTCCATTTACGGCAGCGAAAAAACAGGGAAAAACGCTGTTCCTTTGACGGGTACAGCTCATTTAACTCTTTCATGCGCTCCACAAGGGCACTCCGGATTCCATCATCCTTTGGCATGGACTGTTCCTTAGAGTCTTCATAATCAAGGAGCAATGCAAAAAAAAGATTTGGCTGCCGATTCGCAAGATAATGCTTCTGCAGACGTTCCATATATTGAAGTCCCTGCTCCTTTGAGGATACAATAACCGGCATGACTACAAAGGTTCTTGCAGCTTCCGGAATTTCATCCAGATAGTCAAGAGCAGGTATCTTTCTCACCGTTATTCTCCTGGTGAATATAAAATTAATTATTTCCATGGAGATGCCCATTAACAGCGGCATAGCCGTCAAAACGATAATCACAGACCTTCCAGCAGACCGGATGACGCCAATATTTCTGAACAGATAAAGCAAACAGGCTTCCAGTCCCAGAAACAGGAGACTCAGGCATAAGAAATAAAGAAATCCTACTGCATTCCATTTTTTCCTGATCTTTTGGGGAATTGGTTTTCCTAATGCCTTTGCTTTTAAAAGGGGATACCCCTTCCCCAGGAGATAGGCTCCCACGTGATGAGAACAATGGAGACCCTCCTGCCCCCGGACAGCCAGCTCCAGACAGTCTTTAGCAATCGTTTCTTCCAGCAGCCGGTAGCGGAGAGATAATTTAACGATTACTCCTCGGTACATTCCTCTGGACTCCAGATCCATTTTTGAATAAACACCTGCAGGATCCTGGGATAAAATCTGCTCCAGTGCAGAATAGGTTTCAAAAAACTTTTCCTCATCGACTTCATTGATATCTCTTAAGCTGACGATTAACGTCCTGATATTTGTTTCGAGAAAGGATTGTATTCTCCCTTCTTCCTGGTATACGGAAGAAGTCTTCATCTGTTTGTCCTTTGAAGCAAAATGATATTTTAAATATTTTTGAATGGAAGCCTCATCAAAGGACATGTTTTTCATCAGATAGATCACGTGAGCATGAAAGGAATAGTTATGCTTTAAGTTATCCTCTGTTTTGCAAAGCAGGGCTGATAAATCAGCAGATCCCCGTTTTCGCTCCAGCTTTTCCGTGAGAAATTTTTCTGCCTTTGATTTTACATCGATCATATGAAGTATTTCATCCGCAACTGCGATGATTTCTTCCAGAATGCAAAAGCCCAGCATTTCCGGTAAAACCCAGATTTCTTTGTCCGTTAGCGCAATCTTTTGCTGATAGGCATTTAACATGACAGAGATGTTTTCTTCACTTAGATGTCCGCCGGAAAGAGCCACCATCTTTTTTGCTACAACATAGATCCGTGGGAAATTATGGTATTTTTTTGCCTTCAGAATTGGCAGCACGGCATAGCTGGTTCCGGAAGTACGTACTTTTTTCATCTCCCGGTACATCAGCTGGAAATTATCATAGAGCCAGCGTGCAGCAGGAATCAGGGAAATAATGCCTGGAGACAGGGCCGAAATTCTGTCTCTGATCCGATTCAGTTTTTTATAAGCAGCCTGATTATAATCGTTCAATACAAAACTGTTTCCAGTAAGCCGGACCTGGCTGTTCCCATTAGCCAGGTCAAGCATCTGCTTCTCCCATTCCCCGGGTCCCGGTTTGTCTCCCGTTACCTGAAAGCAGGAGGGAAAACATACATTTTTGTCAAAATGATAAAACCGGTAATAGAGCATAAATAAAATAAAGCAGATTAACAAACTCAGAATTACTAAAGCCACCGGAAGAAACGGTGAATTTATATTAAAATTAATTTTTCCCATTAAGATCTGCAATAGAAGCGCTCCTCCTTATTTAAGAATCCTTCCCATGATGGCATCTCTTTTTACATAGTTTGCCTGATTTTACAAAAAAAATGCCACAATACAATATTGTGACATTTTTTAAGATTTTTATAAGCTCTGATTTTAATTATTTCTCATAATTTCCAAGTGTTATTACAGTGTCACTAAAATTCTCAACTGATACACTTTTTTCATGAAACCGGATCGCATTTTTTAAGATTCCCTCAAAAGAATAATATACATCTTCCGGCATGATCGGAATCTTTACCCTTTCTTTTAAAAAGCCGGCTTTGTAGATAGCTGTGATCAGCTCCACAGTCTTTCTCCCGTCTTCCCCGGTAATCAAAGGCCTGGTTCCGGTCTCAACTGCACGAAGGATATCATCAATCTCTCCGGTATGCCCTTCATATAAAAGATCCGGTATTTTCTCATAGAAGGTCTGGATTTTGTCAAGCAGCTCCCGATTTCCCTCTTTCTCAGGGAAGCCATTGGCCTTTGATATTTCTGCTTTTAAATCCCATGGAACCGAAAGCTTTGCATCAGCGCACTGCAGCTCAATCCCCTGTTGTTCTCCGTGATGAATGACAGAACTTGTTACCTGCCCCAGACTTCCGTCCTGGTATTCTAACATGGCGAGAGACAAGTCCTCTACCTCAGAATTGTCATGCATCACGTTTGTCAGCATGGCCATGACAGCTTCCGGCAGTTTTCCTTCCAACCAGTTAAGCATGTCAATATGGTGTACCGCATGATTTAAGGTAGGACCACCGCCTTCCTTTTCCCAAAGTCCTCTCCACCACAAATCATAGTAGCAATGTCCTCTCCACCAGCTGGAGTTTACATTGACACAGCAGATCTTTCCGGCAATTTTGCTGTCAACCACCTTTTTTAATTTGTAGATCTGGTTACGAAAACGGTTTTGTGCAATACACGCCATAGTTACATGATTTCTCTTTTCCGCCTCCAGCATGGCGTCACACTCCTTAAGGCAGGCAGCCATAGGTTTTTCCACCACCACATGACAGCCGGCATCCATGGAATGAATGGCGATTTCCCCATGTACGTAAGGGGGCGTGCATATGTGCACCAAGTCAATATTAAGACCGGAATCAAGCATTTTCTGATGATCATCAAAAATTCTGCAATCAAGATGATACTTCTCCTTTAAAGCTTCCGCCTTCTCCGGAAAAATATCGCACATAGCAACGATACGGCATCTGTCTGGAAACGTAAGAAGGCCTTCGATATGGGACGGGGCAATATTTCCCGTTCCAACAACCGCGATATTTAACATAGTTTCTGCCTCCCCGCTTTCTCTTGTATACTGACAGCCTGGTTTTGCGCCCTGACACACAGCTCTGCCGCCTTAAAAGCATGTTCCTGAGTCATGGCATTCTCCGTCCGGTTCATACAGTCTAAAATCAGCTGACCAAAGAACGGGTATCCAACCCTTCCGGTCACTTCAAAATGCTGCTCCCCTTCCTCATTGACCAGGAAGACATGGTTTGAGCTTCCGTCACCGGCTCCAATATTTACGTATTTGCGCAATTCGATATAGCCCTTTGTACCAAGAATGAAGGTTCTTCCGTCACCCCAGGTGGAAAGTCCTTTTGGAGTGAACCAGTCTACACGAAAATGCTGGGTTGCCCCATTGTCTCCCAGAAGTACCGCATCTCCGAAATCTTCCTGTTCAGGATACTCTGGATGCCCGAAATTGCCCACCTGGGAATACTGTACTTTTGCCTCCTGTACCTTACAGTAATATAAAAACTGCTCAATCTGGTGGCTTCCAATGTCACATAAAATGCCGCCGTATTTTTCCTTTATAAAAAACCAGTCCGGTCTGTCCTTAGGGTTACCCACTCTGTGTGGACCAAAACCGTCAATATGTATGGGTGTTCCAATTGCTCCCTGCTCAATCAGCTGTCCGGCAAATACTGCTGCCTCCACATGGATCCGCTCACTGTAATATACCATGTATTTCTTCCCGGTTTTTTTCACCATTTCCTTTGCGGCTGTCAGCTGCTCCAGAGTGGTAAGAGGTGCTTTATCTGTAAAATAATCTTTTCCAGCTTTCATTACCCGTAGACCCAGTGCACAGCGCAGGCTTGTAACTGCCGCGGAACAGACCATATGCACCATGGGATCTTTCAGAATCTGCTCCTCAGATTCTGCCACTTTTACCTCAGGAAAGACTTTAACAAAGTTAGCCACTTTTACCGGATCGGGATCGTATACCCATTTCAGTACCGCCCCTGCCTCAGTTAAACCATTGCACATCCCATAAATGTGTCCATGGTCCAAAGCAATCGCTGCTATGAAAAAATCCCCTTTTTCAACCACAGGCTCTGGCTTTCCTTTCGGCGCATAATTCATGCCATCGTTTCTACTGTACATCTTCGTGTCTCCTCTCACTTTCTGTCTGTTTCCCGCAAAACTTACTTCCCGGCAAATACACCATCATAATAATCCGTTCGTTCTTTGATAATCTGGTCGTATCCTGCTTTCTTCAGTTTATCTTTAAACTCCTGTAATGTGGCATCAAATTTATCCGGCTGGCAGGTAACTAATTTTACGAAATACTCTTCCCTGATTACACTAATCTCCGTATTTTTCTCTGTAGCAGTCGGTGCAGTAAACGTTGGATCGTGTCTTATTGTCCCAACAGAAGCATTTTTAAAATTGTCGAGCACATAGTTTTCATATCCGGGACATTCCTTAGAGGTGGCTAGTGCGAATTCATCGGCAGTTTTATAATAACCCTGGTTTCCAATTATAAACAGATCATGTCTGGTCCAGTCTTTGTCCTTTGTATTATAACCCGCATCAAGAACACAGGGAACCCCTGCATCATCATACTTGAAATGCTCTCCTTCAAATCCGTGGAAAATTGTAAATCCCCCCTCCTTGGTAGCAAGCCAGTCCAGATAAGTTACAGCTGCTTCCACATTCTTTGCTGATTTAGGAACAAAGAGATAGGCACCGTTAATGGGATAATTCTTATTATAAATTTCCCCGTCATTAACATTTTTTATCGGAGGAATGCTAATGACATCCGCTTTGGGGTCCGTTGACTGAAGCACCTTTAATAAGCTTCCACGGAGACTGTCTACATTATAGTTTACATTGGATTCAAAACAGCCGACTTTCCCGTTTACAAAATCCTCTTTTAAGGCATTTTCCGTAGTGTCCACATAATATTCCGGATCGATCAGTCCTTCATTATACAATTGGTTCATCCATCTGAAATACTCTCCAAAGCCCGGATCCATATAAATTAAGCTGGTTGCAGAGTCTGCTTCGATTGCATAAGCTTTTTCATCCTTTGCATTCTTTAAAAATGAGGTAGCCATTACCCCCGCAATATCGCTGGCTTTGGTACATACCCAAAAGCTGGCTGCAAAGGAATCGGGCTTATATTTTTTAAATTCCTGCAAAACGTGGTACATCTCCTCTTTTGTTGTGGGAGCCTGTAAACCCAGCTCATCCAGCCAGTCCTTACGGATAAAGAGATTTGTAGAGGCCGTAGTGGATCGTCTTGCCGGAACCGCCCACAGCTCTCCCTGCTGATTCCGTCCCAGATCCATACAGTCCTTACCAATGTATTCTTTTAAGTTTTTTGCCTGTTCTTCTCCATCCACATAGGGTGACAGGTCATAGGTTCCTCCATCCTTATAAAATCCTTCCACAATAGAGGACGTATAGCAGATCATTATATCCGGACCAGTGCCGGATGCCATCATAAGCTGGGCTTTATTCACTTCATCGGATCTTGGAACCGCCACAAATTTAACAGTAATTCCTACTTTGTTCATCTCCTGATTAATATATTTTGTCCATCTGTTATCAATTACTGTACTTCCCTCCGGTGCGTTGCTTCTGTCAAACACTTCAACCGTTATCGTTACATCATCAAATTTTTTAGATCCGTAGGTGGTTTTAAATTCCTCTTTTCCTCCCGCTGCTTCCGATACCGCGGTACCCTTTGTGTCTGCATTTTTAGAAACCTCTCCCGTACTTTTGCAGCCAATCAGACTGACTGCCATTGCGAAAACCAATCCCCCTGCCAGAAAACGCCTTACCTTTTTCATATACCTTCCTCCAATCATATAATTTAGTGTATTAAAATTCCGGACTTATCAGCCTTTCACAGAGCCCAGCATAACACCCTTTACAAAATATTTCTGAAGCCATGGATAGACAGCCAGTATTGGAACTGTTCCAACTACAATACATGCCATCTTTAACGATTCTGCCATAACCTGCTGTGCCAGTCCCTCGTTGCCTGCCGCCCCCAGCTCTCCGGCAAAAAGAAGACTTCTCAGACGAAGCTGAAGAGTATACTTTTCAGGGGACTGAATATAAATAAGGGCATTAAAATAATCATTCCAGTAATAAACAGCATAGAAAAGTCCGATGGTAGCGATAATCGGCATGGACAGAGGAAGAACAATCTTAAAGAGAATCTGTACGTCCGTTGCTCCGTCAAGATAAGCAGCCTCTTCCAGACTTTTTGGGATTTCCCTGAAAAAGGTTCTCATCACTATGAAATTAAAAACATTAACAGCAGAGGGAATATAAAGTGACGTAAGCTGGTCATACATTCCCAGATTTTTTATTACCAGAAAGGTTGGAATAATACCTCCGTTAAAATACATGGTAAACAGGATCATTCCTGATATCCATCTCCGTCCCTTTAATTTATCCTTTGAAAGTGCATAGGCTGCAAATACAGTAAGTATCAGGCCAATGGCAGTCCCTAACAAGGTTACCAGCATGGTTACTCTCATTGCTGTCCAGATCTGTCCTCTATGTACAATCTCCTTATAGGCATCCAGCTGCATTTCAATTGGGAAAAAAGTAACCGTTCCGGATAAAACTGCACGGTTGCTGCTAAAAGAATAAGCAACTACATTTAAAAATGGATAAAAGCATATAACTACCAAAATAGTCAGCAAAAAATAGTTTATCACAGTTCCCCAATTGATTTTTATCTTTTTACTTACACCCATATTCTTCATCACGATGACCCCCTCTCTATAAGATTCCCTCTTCTCCGATCATTTTAGCAAAACGATCTGCAAGAATCAGTATGAAAATATTAACGGCTGACTGAAACAGACCTATTACTGTAGATAAACTGTACTCTGCCTTTACAATGCCCAGACGATAAATGTAGGTACTGATCACTTCTGACACATTGATAACCTTGGTGTTGCCAAGAAGCAAAGGAGCGTCCAGACCGATACTCATCATTTTACTGATAGACAGAATCAGCATGACTATAATCACTGACCGGATCATAGGAAGGGTGATATAGAGGATACGCTGAACTTTGCCTGCACCGTCTATGTAGGCTGCTTCATACAGGGATTCATCAATACCGGTTATAGCCGCCAGATAAATAATTGTTCCCCAGCCAATTTCCTTCCACACATTGCATATAACATAAGTGAAGACCCACCAGCCGCTGCTGTTTAAGAAAGGAATCGCATTGAATCCAAGATGTTTGATCATCTGATTTACGCTTCCATCCGTCTGCGCAAAAAGATTGGTTGCAATGCCTGCCACCACCACCCATGACATAAAGTGAGGCAGATAAAGAAATGACTGGGATACGCGCCGGAACAAAGGATATTTAACTTCATTCAGCATTAATGCAACCAGTATGGTTAATGGAAAATTCACTGCCAGTGTAGACAGATTAAGTATTAAGGTGTTTTTAATGGACTGCCAGAACAGATCCGTCTGGAAAACCTGTTTAAAGTTAAGGAAACCAACCCATTTACTCCCTGTAATTCCCTTAAAAACATTATAATCTTTAAAGGCAATGACGAGGCCGTACATAGGCACATATTTAAATACAATATAATAGGTAATGACAGGTGCCAGCATCAAATACAGCCATTTATCTCTCCATATATAAAACCAGATATTTTTACTGCCTGAATGCCTGGATCGGTATCCGGCCTGACGTTGTTTTGCCCACTTCATTTTCAAGTTCTCCCTTCGGTCTCTTTTATTTACTTAAATTTACCCAACCCTCTCCTCATATACAACGGTAGATTTCTATTTGGAAGTATGAATAACTATCATGGAGTATCAGAATCTATCATTTCTGTGTACAATTATGGATTCACTTGAAAATAATCTTTATCCTGTGCTATAGTTAAAGTTAGCCTAAGAGCAAGGAACCGCCGTATTGAGAATATTACTGTGTAGGAGGCTTTTATGAATCTGTTTTCGAATGAGAATTGGAAAAGAAGAAAGAAAATAGGATTCCGCAGATATTTGTACCGAATTCTTCTATCTAATATCCTTCTGATTTTAATTCCCATCAGTGTCCTGGGCTTCTTCTGGTACCACATGATGTCACAGCAGGCAAAACAGAAATTTTATCAGCAGAAATCCATTGATTTAAATGAAATCACTTCCGGGATCAATCAGCGAATTAAAAGCATCAAGATGGAAACAGCTACGGAAATCGGCGAAAAGAGATACAGTACCTACACCTATTCAAACGATTACAATACA
This sequence comes from Hungatella sp., assembly GCA_009712635.1. Taxonomy (GTDB): domain Bacteria; phylum Bacillota; class Clostridia; order Lachnospirales; family Lachnospiraceae; genus Lacrimispora. The sequence continues at coordinate 1,244,548 of WASS01000020.1, forward strand.
GATTTATCCATGATTTCAAAAAGGCTGTCCGCCATGACACAGAAATATTACTTAATTGATTCCGTATACTTTTACGACAAGACAACCGGCAAAATCTATAATTCAAAAACCGGAAGGTATCTTTTCTCGGAATTTTATGATACCAAATGGTTAAATGATATAAACGACAATATCTACAGCATACAGCAGCTGCCTCCACGTCTTATCTTTGATGATGAATCTTTGTTTGACAAGTACAGTTTTTTATACAATAAGCGGAATAATCTTGTCCTTTCTCTGGTTTTAAAGGGCAGACCGGATTTCTATCTGGTAACTAACCTCAGTATAAAGAGCTTATACAATGAGATTGTTGATTCCTACCATCTGACCGATAATCATATGGAATTTTTTATTTTGGACAGAGATGGCATGCTTATTGAGGGAGACAGCCGGTATGCGGAATGGAAAGAACTGATCCGTCAGCCTGCCAGAGAGCTGGATAATGGTGTAACTTATATAGTCTGCAATAATCGTATATATTTTATGAAATCCGTTAACTTTAACGCTTTATCAGTTACTTCTTATCCGCTCAGCGATTCTTATCAGGAAGCTGTTTATCTGGGAAAGTACATACTTCTGATTTGTATCGGACTAATCCTTTTTTCCCTGATCATCTCTTTCTATATGGCCAAACGATTATACAGGCCGATTAATATTCTATATTCAGACGTTGCAAAAGATACCAGGAATACTCCACAGGAACATATCACTGATGAAATCGATATGCTGAAACAAGTATTTTCAGAGATGAACACATTTAATTACAATGCCAGATTAAAATTAAAACGATTTGATGAATTAAGTAAGGCGTTTAATTTCAGAAGTTTTCTGGAAAACTGGAAGTATACAACTGAATTTACCAATGACCATCCCTATCTGTTTGATAAAAACGGAAACTGCCACTGCGAAATGCTGTTGGTAAAATTTGATATCACCGATATGAAATTGTCACCTGATGATGAGTTGTTATTCCGTCTGAACCTGCAGGAAGTACTGCGAAGCTATCTTCAGTCTTCCCTGAAAGGAGTTTTAGCCAAAACCGAGGAAGAGACTCTGGTCTTGCTCTACCAGGGTAATGAAGGGGAGAGTCTTGAGCAGACAAGAACAGTTCTGGCTGATACGGTAATTAAGCTGACAAACCAGAACGCATATTTCGGGATCAGTCAGCTCATACATCATGCGGAAGAAATTTTAGAAGAGTACCCTAAATGTCTTGAAGCAGTCAAAAACTCATATTTTTTTAAGTGGAAAAATAAACTTACCACAGTCAAAAAAATTGAGAAAAGTCTGGATTCTGATGAAGCATATACGATGTTATTAAATATTAATACATCGTTTATCCGTAGCATTGTCTCTCAAAACGAACAGGAAACAGAACGGCTGTTACTTGAGTTGGAAGATAAACTTGGAAATATCAGGAATGCATCCGAGGTCAGGGATGTATTTAACCGGATACTGGTAGAACTGGATCACGAATTTCATTTTACCAGACTGATGGGTACCAACCTTTTAGATTCTTTATATGAGTATAAAACTTTGGCAGATATGATTCATTCCAGCAGAGAGCTTCTCATGAATATCAGCGTACATTATAAGAGCAACGATATAAAAGAAACCAGTTACTGTGAAATGGCCAAGCAATATCTAAATGAGCACTATATGAATGACATGAATATAACTGATGTAGCTGACTATCTGGAAATCAGCTACTCTTATCTCAGTAAAATTTTTCGGGCACGGACCGGAACGACCTTAACCGATTACTTAAATAGTATACGAATTGACAAAAGTAAAGAGTACCTTATGGACACGTTTCTTACCTTAACTGAAATATCAGAAAAGGTAGGATATAATAACGTGCAAAGCTACCAGCGTTTTTTCAAAAAGTATGTTACAATGACGCCGGGAGAATACAGAAAGCTTCAGGCTCCCAAAATGCTTTAGCTGGTTACCTCTGCTGGGCGCTGCAGGCAGGATAATATCCCTTTTCAAACTATGTTTCTTAATATCGCAATGGACCGGATTAAGGGTATCATTTCCATTAATTGTCCAACCGAGTATTACAATTATGTATTTGATTATGTTATGCATGGAAGTATTTGTATTCTTATAGAGTGGATAAAATCAGACTTTGATCTTTCAAGCCAAAAATTAGCCCAGCTTATGTTCCGCCTGTCCGATCATTCTCTTTCCAGTTTTGATTCTTAAATACCAGGAACGAAAAACCCGGGCGGTAGCCCGGGTTTTTGGGGAAAGCTTTGTTTTTTAAGTGGGATTCACATTCATGCGGAAGCTCCAGTTACCAACTGCCGAATCAGACATCTGAATGGTTGTATAATCAAATTCAGTAAATCCATTTTTCAGATAAAATTTTTTATTTATTTCTGTATTCGTAAAGGTAATAAATGTCTCCGGTTCATCCCCAATAGACTGTTCTTTTATATAGGGTATTATACATTCATTTATCATCTTACTTCCCAGTTGCTGACCTCTGCAAAATCGATCCACTGCCAGCGATTCTAACTGCCATGAATGTTCTTTTATACCGCTTCCGGGTTTGTGTCCTGTTTCAAGAACATTTAAAAACTTCAGGATTCCGGTAAGGCTCGCTTTTTTAAACAGTTTAAATGCACCAGCCCGAAAATAATCAAGCAGGCAGACGTCTTCGCTGTAAGGGCGTACCAGAATGGCAAAGCTTTTTATTCTTCCATTGTCCTCGCCTACAAAGAATTCGCTTTTTTTGTAATACGCTTTTATATAAACGTAATAAACTTCACACATAAAATCAAGAAACCGGCCAGATTCTCTAAATTCTCTTTTTATATCGTTACACATTGGATAGTCAATAAATGTCAAAGCGCACATTCTTGCTATCTCCTTTAATTCTTCCTTTTTTGGTCTTCTATAATTGATCATTTTTCTCTCCTTTTTTAATTTAGTTGATAGACGTCAGTACATTTATCTGCACAATTGTATTATATATAAACTACAGTTGCTTTTCTACAATCAATTCCTGGCCTAAATGTCTGCTAAGCGATAAAATGTGGTCTAAATGTCGCATTACCAAAATTTAGCTGACTTAAACAAATATAGTAACCTTGTCTGGGGGCATAGGCAAAGAAATATCTGTTGCTTTGCCTCAAATGATATAGATGGAATCTCAAAAATGGAGAAATAGGACATATATAGGTACAATATTTTATTGATGCCCCGCAAACTACATAATGGCGGGGCATCCGTAATGAACTGACTGCCGCTTTGCCACAAATAGAGATAGAGAAGATTGAAAATCAGTGATGTGAGGCAGAGGGGTAAAAAAAAGTTATCGATGCCTCACTTTATCTGAAACAATAATAAATAATTGTTTATTTATATTAGGCATCAGTTGTTTTAACTATATATGTGTAATATAATTGTACCAGAGTCGTTTTTTATACTAATATACAATACAGGAGGACGTAACTCAATGGGTGCTAATGATCAAGATGACAGGCGGGTAAGAAAAACAAAAAGAGCGTTGCGGGATGGACTTGCTGAATTAATGGTAACTAAGGATATTCGTAATATAACAGTACGGGAATTAACGGATCAAGTAGATATCCACAGAGCCACTTTTTATGCTCATTATAAAGATATCTATGATCTTTATGAACAGATGGAGAATGCGGTTACCGCAGAACTCAATGATCTGATTATTCAGAACTATGAACAGCCGGCCACCTATTTTTATAAAGTAATTTTTGAATACATTTTAGAGAACAGGCAATTATGCCGCATGCTGTTCAGCACCAATGGAGAAGGCAGCTTTGCTGTACGTCTCAATGATTTGTTTGAGGAAAAATGCATCGAAACATGGTGTAAGGATTGGGAGCATTCCAAAATCGGTGAAGAGCTGACCTATCATGTCCGTTACCACGTTCAGGGCTGCCTGGCGATTATCAGCAAATGGGTTAATTCGGGCTTTGTATATCCAACAGATAAGCTGGTTGAGATTATATCAGATATTGATAGAAATATGGAATATGCAGTCATGAAAAAGCAAAAAATAAACTAGAGGCATAGGCCTCTAATTTATTTCCTTTAATTCGCCTGTAATCATATAGATAGTTCTTTCACATATATTGGTGGAATGATCCGCTATTCTCTCAAGATACCGGCCCAGGAACAGAAGCTTCGTTCCCTGTTTTGTAAGTTCCCTTTTTTCTGTAATAACATTCAGGATATCATTGATCACTGATTCATAGAGGCTGTCAACTTCTTCGTCTCTCTCAGCCGCCCTTTGCGCCAGGGAAATGTCCTCATTTACAAACGCATCAAGACTCATCTTCAGCATCTTTCTGCCGATCTCTGCCATCTTTGGTATATCAATAATGGATTGAATAATTGGTTCTTTTCCAATCTCAAGTGTGACCTTGGCAATATTTACTGCATTGTCACCCATTCTTTCCAGATCCGTTATGATTTTTAAAACGGATGCAATTGTTCTTAAATCCTTTGCAAGGGGCTGCTGAAGGGCAAGAAGCATAATACACTCCTTTTCAATATCCATCTCCAGCTGATCTATTTCATCATCCAGTTTATAAACAGTCCTTGCAAGGTCAAGATCCTGTGTCTGTATGGAAGTCACTGCCGAATCAATAATATTATCAACGAGAGCTCCCATTGCTAATACTTTTTGCTTCACTTCAGTTATCTTCTGTGTAAAATGTTCTCTAACCAAAATTTTCGTCTCCTTTTTAGCCGAATCTACCGGTGAGGTAGTCGTTAGTTCTCTTATCCTTAGGAAATGAAAAAACTTCCTGGGTGTAACCTTGTTCTATTAAATCTCCCATCAGCATAAACGCTACCCGGTCTGCAATACGTCCCGCCTGCTGAACCGTGTGTGGAGCTATAACAATCGTGTACTGCTCTTTCAGCTGTACTAAAGATTCTTCAATTTTGGCTGTTGATATAGGGTCAAGAGCCGAACATGGACGGTCAAGTAAAATTACCTCTGGTTCAAGTGCCAGCACTCTGGCAATGCACAGGCGCTGCTGCTGACCGCCGGATAATCTGGCTGCAGGCGTATCCAGTCTGTCTTTGACATCATCCCACAGAGCCGACATCCGAAGTGACGTTTCCACTTTTTCTTCCAGATCTGTCTTTGACTTCATTCCTCCCATACGGGGTCCCAAAACCACATTGTCAAAAATGGACATAGGCAGCGGTGTTGGTACATCAAAGACCATACCTACTCTGCGGCGCAGTTCTGTTACATTAACGTTAGTATCAAAGATATTCTTCCCGTCTAACAGTATCTCACCCTCCTGACGGGCTCCTGCTGTTAAATCACTGAGACGGTTCAATGTGCGAAGCAGTGTGGTAATACCACTGCCTGCCGGGCCAAAAACACCCAGAATCCGGTTTTCGGGTATTTCTAAGTTTAATTCTTTAATGACCTGTTTTTGTTCAAAAAAGAAATTTAATCCCTTTATATCTATTTTTGCTTTCTGCGTCATTTTTCACCTCTTAACGGCCCTTCGCTATAAATCGATTGACCAGCATATTAAATCCTACATTAAGCAGAAGAATCAGAATAATGAGTAGCGCTGCTGTTCCGTAAGCGTTATCCATGGATATTCCCTCTCTCGCCAATATATAAAAATGTACTGCCATCGTCCGGGTCGGGGAAAACAGTGATTCAGGCATACGAAGTGCGGAACCAGCCGTTAATATGACAGCTGCTGTTTCAGCTACACATCTGCCGATACTTAATATCACACCATTTACAATACCAGGAAGGGCTGATGGAAGTACTGTCCTGGTTATTGTCTGTAATTTCGTCAATCCCAGAGAGAAGCCAACCTCCCTGTATAGCTGGGGAACCGTACGGATCGACTCTTCCGATGTACGTATAATCGTTGGCAGAATCATAATCGCCATAGTTAATCCACCTGACAATATTGACCAGCCCATATTTAAGTATATCACAAAAAAGATAAATCCGAAAAGTCCATACACAATAGAAGGAATCCCCGCCAGAGATTCGGCGCTGAAACGGATAATCCGGGTGATTCTTCCCTCTCTTGTGTATTCCGTAAGATAAATTGCTGTTCCAATTCCAAATGGTGTTGCCACAATTACTGCCACCGCAGTTACAACCAGTGTCCCTACAATGGAGGAGGAAATACCGCCGGAACGGCCCATGTCCCTGGGAATATCCGTCAAAAATTCCCAGCTGAGCATCGGGATGCCCTTTACCAGAATATATGCAATGATGGAAAAAAGAATGGCAATAACAAAAAGAGCTGCCGCCCAAATGGTAAACTTGGCTATCTTTTGAGAAGTGTTTGCATTCATTTTCATAGTGACCTCACCTCTTTCGTGTAATGTACTGGGCAGTGGCATTTAAAATCATGATAATAACAAATAATACAATACCCGTGGCAAAAAGCGCCTGCTGATGTTCACCGGATGCATATCCCATTTCAATACCGATATTGGTAGTCAGTGTTCTGACTGGGTCAAGAACGGAATGGGGAAGCGCAACCGCATTGCCCAGAACCATAATTACAGCCATTGTTTCACCAATTGCTCTACCTAAACCTAAAATAACAGCAGCTACTATACCAGACTTGGCAGCCGGCAGCAACAGGGAACGAATTGTCTGCCATTGTGTCAGTCCCAGTGCAAGTGCGCCGTCCTTATAGTGGCGCGGCAGTGCAAGAAGGGATACTTCGGTAATGCTTATTATGGTAGGCAAAATCATAATGCCCAGAATGATGGAACCTGCCAGTATGCTAAGGCCCGGTCCTCCCAGGTATTTACGGATCGCAGGCACAACGAATAAAACTCCCCAGAATCCATATACAACGGAAGGTATGGCGGCCAGTAACTGAATAGCAGGCCGGAATATATTCCGAAGCTTTACAGGCGCAAACTCAGCCAAAAATATACTGCAGCATATGGCGATGGGTACTCCTACGATAGCTGCTCCTATGGTAACCGATACTGATCCGACAATCATTGGGAAAATACCGTAATAGCCCTGGCTGGGTGCCCATTTCATCCCAAAAACAAAGTCGATAATGCCTACCTTGGCAATGATGGGCATACCTTTTATAAATATAAAAACAGTGATGAGCGCCAATACCGATAAAGTCGAAAGAGCGATTAAGAGAAACACACGCTCCGTTAATTTTTCCTTAAAACTTTTCATTTTGCTGCCCCCTCTGCTGACGGGATAAGTCCCTCTTTGCTAAGTAAATTCTGCCCCTCCAAAGAAAGGGTATAATCAATAAAACTCTTTTGTATTCCTGTTGGCTCACCATCGGTAACAAACAAAAACTGTCTGGACAGTTTATAGCTGTTATTCATGATATTTTCCCGTGTGGCTTCAACGCCGTCTAAGCTAACCGCTTTTACTTCTTTGGAAACCAGCCCTAACGATATAAATCCTATGGCATTTGGGTCATCTTCAACCAATTGGCGTACTGCTCCATTGGAGTCCTGAACTATGGCTTTGGGAGTTATCTCTTTCTTCCCCATAAGCAGTTCAGTAAAAGCACTTCGTGTACCGGACCCTTCTTCTCTTGCAATAATATTAATCTTGGCTTTTGTGCCTCCCACCTGACTCCAGTCCGTAATTTCAGCCGCATATATATCACGGATCTGGTCAGAGGTAAGGTTTTTTACAGGGTTTTCTGGATTTACAATAATTGCCAGACCATCCTTTGCAATTTCTACGCTCCAAAGGTCCTTCTCACCCTCTTCCAGAGAACGGGAAGACATACCAATATCAGCACTATGAGTCTGGGTTGCCGTTATACCAGCGGAGGAGCCTCCTCCCTGAATATCAATCACAGCCTCCGGATCTTTGGCCATAAAAGCTTCTGCCAAAATCTCAGCATATGGCTGTACCGAAGTTGATCCTGCAACGATGGTGTCTGACTCCGTCCCCTGGGTGCAGCCAGACAGTAAGCCCATAGAAAGGGTCAGTATTACTGCACAGGCAGATATTTTTATTCTTTTTAATAATTTGCTTGTATTAATCCTTTTTTTCATATTTTGCAAAAATCAAACATTTATTTCCAATGCCTGATTTCCTCCATTTCTCTGAATATAGAAAAACCAGTTTTCAACCAAACCTGCCTGTAATATAATCTTCAGTGCGTTTGTCCTTGGGATTTGCAAAAATCTGTTCTGTAGGAGCATATTCCACCAGGGTTCCTGCTCTGTCCTCATCCATCATCATAAACGCAGTCATATGAGACACTCTCGCTGCCTGTTCCATGCTATGAGTCACGATAAGAATTGTATATTTTTTAGCAAGCTCTTCCATTAATCCCTCAACCTGCATGGTGGATTCCGGATCCAGCGCACTGCATGACTCATCCATTAACAAAACTTCAGGCTCTACAGCCAGTGCACGGGCAATGCAAAGCCGCTGCTGCTGTCCTGGGGAGAGGTCAAAAGCGGATCCCTTCAGCTTGTCCTTAAGTTCGTCCCATAAAGCCACCTGACTTAAGTAACTCTCCACAATCTCATCAAGACGTGCTTTTTGCTTTATCCCATGATGTCTGGGGCCAAAAACCATATTATCATAGACTGACATGGGAAATGGATTCGGCTTCTGGAAAACCATGCCCACTCTTTTTTTCAGTGCAACAACATCCATACTTTTATCATAGATTGAAGTATCATCAAGCAAAATTTTTCCTTCTACCCTGACTCCCGGTATCGGGTCATTCATACGGTTAAACAGACGCAGAAGTGAAGATTTACCGCAGCCTGAAGGACCAATGATTGCTGTAATAGCACATTCCTGAATATCCATGGTAACATTTTTCAGAGCCTGGAAGCTGCCATAAAAAAGGTTTACTGAATCTGTCTTTATCTTGGCTCTCTGCCCAGACTTTAATATAAGATCATCCATACGTTTATCCTTTACTATACTTTGATTTTACAACTTCTTTACATCCGCTATTAATTATACATGAATTAAGAAAAGTTAAAGCATTATCTATGTGAATTATACGTAAAATTCTTGTAAAATTTTTTCTGTATCAAAATGCCATAAATTTACAAATAAAAAGCTTACTACTATATATACTGCCCAATTTCCTGATATTTTTATGATTTAAAATCCATTTTTAGAGATTTTAATTTATTTTCTTAATTTTCTTTCGTATTTTGTAAAGTATGGAAAGAGCAAAATGTAAAAAAAGAGAAGCATCTGAGCGCCCCTCTTTCTTCACAATTAATTCGTTGAATTAATTACCCTGTATTCCTGCAGGTAATATTGATTTCTAAAATGTCTATAGTAATATTCTTTCATTAATCCCAAATCCTTTTTGTACTTCTCAACCTCCATGGCGCATACTCTCATCCATAGCAGCCTGTCTATGGATACAATTAAAACATTTCCTTCATCAATCGCATTCTTTAGAAAAAAATCATAGTCAATCAGTACAATGCTTCGCCAAATCTCAAATTTATTTATGATAAATCCCAAATCACCATACAGATCTTTTTTGTTATCCGGATACTGTTTTGAAAGTACATGATAATCATCTTGTGAAATGATTAAATCAATATCCCTGCCTGCCTTACGCATTCCATAATATTCCATAGCCATGCCGCCTATTATGATTGGTTTTTTTATAAAAGACAAAGGAATCTCATTCAGACCTTCATTTACATCTATAATCACTTGATTCATCGATATTTTTCACCTCATATCCCGCCATTACTCTTTCCTTACGCCGGTTACATTACCATCTTCGTCTGTAACATATCTGCCCTTTGTCATGTCCAGTATCACATATTTGTTATCCCATTTATCGAGGATCACTGCACAGCGTCCGATGGGAACATCAAACGGGCCATATTCCACTGTTCCGCCTGCTTCCTTGATTTTTTCTATGGATTCGTCCACAGACTCCACCTTTATATCAACAAGAACCTGTTTTCTCTGGGATTGTAAAACGATCTCAGTAATATCATTCTCCATTCCCAGTCCAACCATATCCTCATTCCGCCAGAGAAGTTTTAAACCCATGCTGTCACAATAATATTGTATTCCTTCATTTATATCAGAAACATAAAACTCAATACAGTCAATATTTTTAAATATATTTGCCATGGCAACACCCCCCTTTCCATTTTTTATATTACATAATTGGAATCAATAACCGGAATCTGTTCACATCCGGATTCTGAAAGATTCCATCATATGCCTCAATAATATCGTTGTCTTTTAAGGCATAACCCAGACTTCTCGCATAACCAATTGCTCCAGCATAAGCATCCGGCGTGCTGATACGATCAGGAACACTTGCCTGAAAAAAGTTTTGGGGTGATATGAATTTCTTAGTCATACCAGGCGGTATATCAGTTCCAGAATCCATACCAATGGCAGCCATATAGGTAAATCCTCCATTAATGCAGGTTTCATGTTCACAAATACCATACATGGTCACTTTATCTTGTGTCAGCTGGATTTTTTCCAGACGTTCTAAGAATTCACTCCACAATCTGCCTATGGCTCCGTCACTATCCCACTGCACAGCCTTACACTCAAGTCCGGCAACAGTAAAGCCTTCCGTATGCAACAGACTGAACTTCATTTGATGTTCATCTATCACAGATTGATCGCTTATCGCTGTCAATCTTTTTAGAGGCACTAAAGTACTACTTTTACGGTACTTGCTTGGAGACATTCCATACACTCTTTTAAATGCCCTGGTAAATACATCGTGGGATTCGAAGCCATATTCAAATGCTATCCTTACAATAGATTTATTACTATCCACCAAATCATTTGCAGCCAGGGATATCTTTCGCCTTAATATATAAGCACCCACGGTATCCCCCGTCAATCTTTTAAACAGCCGGTAAAAATGCGGTACTGAAATTCCAGCTTCCCGTGCTATATCATAATAGCTGATATCTTTGGTCAAGTTTTTCTCAATATAATCCATGGCTTTTTGAAGAGACTGTTCCTTCGGCAAACTGACACCTCCTCTTATAATAATAACATTTATTTGAATTTTTTCTCGACTATTCTTATCAAATTTTGTCCACATGTACAGAACTATACGTCCATATAAAAAAGGCAAAAACCATCTTTCGTGGGTTCTTGCCTTTTATTATCTCAATTACTCTTTTTTCAGTATTCGTTCCAGGCTGGCCGCATCTAATAAGTTTACGGTCTGAAATTTACCTTTATAGAACACGCCCCAGTTATTGAAAACGCAGGGCAGTTCTTTTGCTTTTTGCAGCGTATCCACTGGAATGACAGAAACCGGAATTTTATTTATATCGCAATACTTCTTTACCGTCTCAAGATTTTGATAGATATAGGGGCATTGCATATCATAATAAATGGTAAGCTCTTTCTTTTCAATCCCCTTGTTTTTTACACTTTGGGAAAACCTGGGAGATGTTCCGTCTAAGGAAAGGGCAAGTAATTCATATCCCTGTTCAGTAGTATCAACAACTTCAAAACCAAACTTTTTCGCGAAAGTCTGGTCAGAAAGCCAGGCTTTCTGCTTATTTGATCCAAGCATACAAATACCAGATTTTCCATTTTCCCTGGCATCTGCAACGCAATACTCCATCAGCGCTCTCCCATACCCCTTTCCTTTACAGCTTCCTGATACCCATAAGCAATACACATAATAATAGTTGTCACCAGTTATGGGAACCCAGGCGGTTTCCAGAGGAGCATATTCAATAAATACTGTTGCCTTTTCATTTAACTTTCTAAAAACGTGTCCCTCTTTCAACCGTTCTGAAAGCCATTGCCTCTTCGCTTCAATTCCGGGATGTGTCTTTTTACTTCGGATAATGCAGCATAAATGCTCTTTTTCAAGGTTTTCTGCTGTCAGATTTACAAAATCATTGCTCATGTTTCCCCTCCTTTAAAACTGCCTTTATTCGCCTTACGCCTGCCGAAGAAGCCTCTTCTTTAACAATTTTAAATAAGCCTAACTCCCCGGTATTGCCCGCGTGAGGACCACCACAGATTTCCAATGAATAACCGGGTATGGAGTACACTTTAACAGTTTCTTCGTATTTATTTGCGAATACTCCCACCGCATTTAATGCATAAGCTTTATTCAGATTCATTTCCTTCATGGATACTTCTATTTTTTTATCAATTGCTTCATTAACAATCTTTTCTACTTCTCTCAGTTCTTCTGGTGTCACTTTTCTATGAAAAGAAAAATCAAACCGAAGTCGTTCAGGGGTTATATTACTGCCCCGTTGGGAAACCTCATCACCAAGTACTTTTCTTAGCGCAGCGTTTAACAAATGGGTTGCTGTATGAAGTCTGGCAGTTTCCATACTATGATCCGCCAGCCCTCCTTTGAATTTTTCTGCTGCTCCTTCTCTGGACTTGTTTTGATGGGCTGTAAACTTTTCCCGAAATGATTCCATATCAACAGAACGCCCTCTTTCCCGGGCTAATTCACAGGTAAACTCAATTGGGAAGCCGTATGTGTCATATAACTTAAATGCCAACTCTCCGCTTAAAGCGGTGTTTTCATCTGTTTTTTCCAGATATTGATCCGCTTTTTTTAATCCCACATCCAGGGTTTTTAGAAACAAATCAGTTTCATTTTGTAATTGCTCTTTTATAAATGTCTGGTTATCAGCTAATTCAGGATATGCATCCTTATATTGCCGGATCATCACTTCTGCAAGATCACATAAATAATTCTGATTAATTCCCGCATTTTTAAACAGCCGGATCATTCTTCGGATCAGACGTCTTAGTATATAGCCCTGTTCTGTATTGGATGGGCATATCTTTTGAGGATCACCCAAAATGAAACAGACTGCTCTGATATGCTCGCAGATAATCCGTTTATCTCTAATAGACATTTTAGCGTCTAATTCTCCAATAATGTTGTTTAACTGTGTCATAACCGGAATAAACAGCTCTGTATCGTAAACATTGGTTTTTCCATTTAATATTGTCAGGACCCGTTCCAGCCCCATGCCTGTATCCACGTTTTTCTGCTTAAGTTCTGTGAAACTTCCATCTGCCTCTTTATTAAATTTCATAAATACATTGTTCCATATCTCAACGTATTTTCCGCATTTGCATGCAGGCCCGCAATGATCACTGCATTTTGGCTTCCCCATATCATAAAATATTTCCGTATCGGGACCGCATGGTCCTGTCTGGCCAGGGGGTCCCCACCAGTTCTCTTCCCGGCCATAAGAGTATATCTGAGTCTGCTTTAATCCTTTGTTCTTCCATATAGTCTCTGTTTCGGTATCCCGAGGTACAGTCAAATCCCCTTCAAACACGGTTACTGCGATTCGCTCAACAGGAATATTCAAAACATTTGTCAAAAAATCAAAACTCATGGAGATAACTTCTTCTTTGAAATAATCCCCGAGGGACCAGTTTCCCATCATTTCAAAGAATGTTAAATGAGTATCATCACCTACCTCATCTATATCCCCTGTCCTCAAACATTTTTGAATGGAGGTAAGACGTCTTCCCTGTGGGTGGCTTTCCCCTAATAAATAGGGTACCAGGGGATGCATTCCCGCTGTGGTAAATAAAACTGTAGGATCATTTTCTGGCAAAAGTGAAGCAGACGCGATTACTTTGTGCCCCTTTTCTTTAAAAAAATCCACGTACATCTTCCTTAACTCACTTGCTGTCATTAATAATACTCCTTTCATTTATTTACCCAAAACAAAAAGCCCTAAGCCGACTTGTTGTCAACTTAGGGCGAACAATTATGTCCGTGTTACCACCTAATTTCAGATTTCTCTGCACTCTGTCAATACGGGTTATTTCCGATATTGCTTCCCAAATAACGGTGGAACTCCGTTGAAGCCTACTTAGATCTTTCTGTTCGGTTCACAGCTCCGTGACTGCTTCCATATTAGATCAATGAAGATTCGCACCAACCATCTTCTCTCTGTGAGATCCCTAATACTTACTATTTCACATCATAGCCTTTTTGTTTTAAGTTTAATTAATGCTATCATACGGGATCTGCACTGTCAACTAAAATAGGCACTATTTATTAATTAAAAAAAATCCCATAATATATAGAACAACACCCACTAACTTCTTTATTGTGATTCCCTCTTTAAATACTAATACACCAATAATAAGAAGAATAACTGCTATACACATGTTTGATATCAATGAACCTTTGCTGATTTCCCAACCACTGCGGTACATAAGAATATAACCACCTTCAATACCAACTACAACCAGTCCTAATAGAATATTGGATATACTTACTTTTGTAACTTCCTCAATAAAATCATTTTTTGAAGTAACAAAAAATGCAAGAGCACTTATTAAGCAAGCAACTCCATATGTTATAATCAGACCCATATATGTATTTGTAGTACTCGAAATATTCTTACTAATCAAGTGATAACAAACATTACATATGATTACAACAAGAAGTGGCATGAGATAATTTATATTCATTTATCCATATCCCCCAAATTCTTTTTCATCCAAATATGCGGACAATCTTCATCCAGATAGGCTTTTCCTTGCTTTTTGTACCCTTGCTTTTCATAGAATTCTGCAACTCGTACTTGTGCTGACAACATTGCACTTTTTCCACCTTCTGTTTTTATATAATCTTCTGCAATATTTATTATTTTCGTCCCAATATTTTTCCCCCTCCATTCCTTTACGACAGCGATTCTTCCTATGACAAATGATTGTTTTTCGCTATTAAAGTAAATTCTGCATGTTGAGATTGGCTGTTCTTTTTCATACAAAACTATATGCTTGGCAATGCCATCAATTTCATCAAACTCTTCAACGAATCCCTGCTCTTTTACAAACACATCAGTTCTTATTTTTATAGCTTCTTCTGGTAAGTGGTTATACTCTTTAATAATCATTTTGGCCTCCTTAAAAACAAAAGGCACCCAAAAGCTAACCTTATAGTGTGATAACACACCGTACCTACGGTTGGCTTTTGGATGCCTTATAATGCAATCATCCGGTGATGAAAGCATAAGCTCTTATTTATTTTTGTTAAATTATATCTAATAAAATATTAGAAGTCAACAACAAATTACCCGACTGCATACACAGCTAAAATAATTAATTATCACTGAGACGGCTCTTTATACTGATATCGACTCCTTTTAGCAGTAAATTTTCCATATTGTACGGCTGATTGTCTGCAGTTATGAATGCACTTTAGACAAAAGGTGCATTCTCCCTCCCAAACAGGTTTCCCATTCCTCATATGTATGGCATTGCATGGACAACCTCTCTCACATTCTTTACAACCATTGCATTGCTGAGTAGCAAAGAATTTTTTAGTATGATCCGTTTTTCTATAGGCGTATCTGGTAACTGGAGTGACAAAAGCTATTACACCTTTTTTTATATATTGGGCATTTGCTCTGCGTTTAATCATAGATATAATTTTGTCGATCTCCAGCTCAGCATTATTTAGTATAATTCTCTGTTTATTTATGTCCACAATATCATAGCCCACCACGTAATTGTCTACCATCTTTACCCCAAATACTCCACTTAGCTTCACTTGCTTTTGCTTTAAGATCTGGGTCAATCTGTCCATAACATTACCGGCAGCAATCCCATAAGTTGTTACAGCATAGACATATTGCTTCTCATACCCCCATAAATTCAATTGATTTATAAATTTCTCAACGATTGTTGGCATACTATACCAATATACCGGAAAAATAAATCCAATTCGTTCATCTTCCCCAACTTCATACGTTTCATTTTTCTCTATTGCACGTTCACAGATAGATACAATTCTTTCACCTGTGCTATTTGCTATTTTATCCGCAATGTGTTTCGAATTACCTGTTCCGCTAAAATAAAATATCATCGTACTACCCCTGCTTCCGATCTTTTATATGATTGACGATTGTTCTGATACTATATTTTTTTCTTATTTTTAATGCTACATTCCGACCGATCATCAGACTGCCCACCCAAAATATAACTTCACTTATTGCCATCATTATTCCTGTTATTCCTGCAATTGTACACACTGAAAATGGTAAACAGGCGTTAAAAGGCATAATTGCGTATAACACAAAAGACATTACAATTAAGCTAATTGCAATAATACGATATACCTTCTTTCTGTTCCCGTCTTCACATTCCATATGTTTTACTCTCCAATTTATCCACTAATTCAGAAATAATATGTTCGACAATTGCATATTCCTTTTCATCCGCTGCAATATTTCTGATGGTATCTGTAACCCATTTATAAACTGCTTTATCGCCTTGCAGAATGTGAGTTCCCTTTTCCGTAAGTTCAACGTAATACATACGTTTATCCTCTTTTGATTGCAATTTCTCAACAAGATTCATATGAATCAACTTTCTTATGATTGCAGATACAGCTGGTTTTGTCACAGATAACCGCTCTGCTATCTGTGAGAAATTTGGCCTCTGCAGTGACTGGATTACCAGCAAATAGTAATAGTCATTATTAGAAAATTTATTTGCTTCATCCTCTGTTAGTGTTTCATTAAGATTTCTGATGCATTCTTCCCAAAGTAAATTAACAAGACTGGCAAATTTGTCTTCCATTCATACCTCCGATTGCACTGCGTGAGTTGGTTAAATTCATTTAATTAAATTACATTAACTATATTGCCACAAAAAAAATGCACTGTCAATAGTACATTTTTATTTATGCCAATTAAGACAACATAGTAAACCCAGTAAGCGAGTGTCAGCTATTAGATACCAATTCAGCAAAATCAGCATCTCTGGCTCTTTCCGCCATAATACGAAGCTTATTGAGTACAAATTCCTGAGTTTCTTTATCTATTCCACCTGATATATAATCAAACCAGTTTTCTATCAGGCTAAAAATATGTTCTTTATGTTCCTTTCCTTTATCTGATATATAAAGGTTTTTAGCTCTTTTATCTGTTTCACAAACTTTTCTTATTACAAAGCCTTTTTTCACCAGTGAATTTATCGTTTTTGCTGTAATTGATTTATCCATTAAAAGTATGGAAGAAAGCCTCTCCTGGTTAATCCCCTCATTCTCATATAAATTTACAATAAATATACACTCCCAGTAATCTAAATCCAATGCTTTGAAAGCAACATTAATATAATTATGAAGTTGTCTGTTTAAAATCCCAAAAAATCTTGCATCATGTCTTATATTCATTTCTCTCTCATATAACCCAATGAACCGTTTCTAAGTTGACTGAATTATATATTCCTTTCTTTTTACTATTTATACCGCCTAGTCTTATACCCATTATAATTCTTACCAATAAATACCAGGTGGATATTTAGTTGTATTTTCCAACTATATTATATGTATTTTGGCCCGTATTGTCAACTTATCGTCGTAATGTTGATTGGTCACATTATAACTTTACGTTATAATATTACAGCATATATATAGTTTTTGATTGATTTTTTAATAAAAGCTTAAATAATTTCAAATTTATAATAGTAGATTTTTTCAACTACTATTGTTATAATAGCATCAACCGTCAATAATATAAGTTCATGAATAAGAAAGAAGGTTTTTAATTATGCCACTAAATTTAATATTTAAAAAATTATTGGAAACCGATTTTGACAATATGTATTCCCTTAGCCTTGAGGAGCTGAGAGACTATTACGAAAAAAGCTGGGATGATTTTAAAGGAGAGATTATAGATGTAGGAACTGTAATCAATCGCACCCTTAAAACGGCTAAAAGAGATACTCCAATCAGAATTTATAATCCAAAAACCAAGGGAATCCACCCTGCATTTATATGGATACATGGAGGTGGATTTATTTTTGGCAGCATGGAGGTTTACGATTCCATATGCCGTAAAATAACAAATAATGTAAACTGCACTGTAATATCCATCAATTATGGTCTGTCTCCCGAACACAAATTTCCAGATCCCGGGGAAGAATGTTATTCCGTAATTAGATGGGTACATGAAAATGCTGAGGATTTAAATATTCGGCCAGATAAACTTGCAGTAGGCGGTGACAGTGTGGGCGGAACTCTCACGGCAGCTGTTACTCAGATGGCAAGAGAAAGAAAAGAATTTACAATTACTTATCAGGTATTGATTAATACCATGTTTGATTTGCTTGGTGTAACAAAGCCTTTATCCAGAGTAGAAAACGCAAAGGGATACAGACTGGAAACACATGCAATTGAAGGATGGTATGTCCCTAAATATTTAAATGACTTACATGAAGCTAAAAATCCTCTTGCTTCCCCATTGCTTGCAGAGAGTTTCAAAGATCTTCCTGATGCATGCATCATCACATGCGAATATGATCCATTAAGAGATGAAGGGGAGCATTATGCAAAAAACTTATCAGAAGCTGGTGCTGACGTATGTCTTAAAAGGTATGATGGAATTATTCATGGCTTTTTTAATATGCAGGGAACGGTTGGTGAAGCACGGGATGCTCTTGATTTAGTATGTTCAAAATTAAAAGAAGCTTTTGACTTTATATGATGAAAGGGAAACGGTTGGTAAAATATGAATGAAGGAAACCCCAAAAAACTGCCATGGATATTATTATTTCTTGGAATTGTATGTATTTCTATATCTGCTTATTTTGTGAAGAAGGCTAACGTTAACGGCATTTCCGTTTCATTTTACAGGGTGTGCTTTGCAACGTTATTCATTTTACCCTTTTATATTCAGGTAAAAAATAAGAATATGAGTTTGAAAAGTATCTGCCTTTCAATACTGGGAGGTGTGTTTTTCGCATTTGAACTGATCTTCTGGAATACTGCTGTAATCATATCCAACACAACATTTCCTACATTGATAGTCAACCTTTCTTCCGTATGGGTCGGGATCGGAGCAATGTTACTGTTCCGGGAAAAATTGAACCGCTTCCATTGGGCGGGAAATATGATAGCGATTCTTGGGGTTGCAATCATCATTGGGATTAATAATATCATACATATGAAAATTGATACCGGTTTTTTATTCTCCATTATAGCCAGTATGTTTCTCGCTCTATACATTTTATCGGTAAAAGAAGTCCGACAAAAAAACAGCACGATTCAGGTCATCTTTTTCACATTTCTTGGGAGCACAATTACTTTATTGATTTGCTGTATCGCTACAGGAAGCACATTATATGGTTTTTCCCTGCCTTCCTGGGTCTATTTGCTATGCCTGGGTCTGATCACACAGGTTGGCGGATACTTTTCAATTAATTATGCTCTTGGCTACATTGATTCATCCACCGTATCAATACTTACATTGCTTCAGCCCATACTTACTGCTGTATTTGCCGTAATTGTCCTGGGTGAGGCCTTTACTGTCCACCATATTATAGGCGGTTGCATGGTGCTGGGAGGACTTATTATCGCTTTGTTATTTAAAGATGATGGTCATATTGTGAAAAAGTTTACTAAACGATAATAACTTTTATATTTGCTCACGAACCATTACTATATCCTCTTCCCTGACACCGGAATATATGGCATCACAATGATTTAAGCAAGCCCAATAACAATCCCCATATGACCAGTGCCACCATTCGGTTGGGTAATTGATAAATCCTGCTTTCTCCATACATTCAATCAGGATATTACGATTTGCTTTCGCATCCTCGCTGATAAATTGAGAATATAAATAAGTTAAGTTTTCCGGTTCATAAGGAATATCGTTAAACTCTGTTCCCATGTCCACTTCAATCCCATCTTTTAATAATGTTATATCGATTGCTCCTCCCGTAGGATGCCCTGCCACTTCAATTGGGGCAACATATTGGCAGGTTAAACCATAGATTTCATCCTGGCTCTTTAATGGATATTCAGATTTATAGCTTTCAAACGCTTCTTCAAAAGACTTTTTTTGACGGGAAAGAGGCCTATATGCCTCTTTCACCAAAAACTGATAACCGGTTGGTAAACTGTGAACTGCCATTTTCAGTCTGTTTATTACTTCTTCCCGTGCATAGCAAAATAAGTCGGACTTACTTGATATCTGACTTCTTGACTCATCAATAAATATATCTTTATGTATATTTCTCAGGGTTACCATTTCTTCTTTGTTGTCAACACAAGTAACGTTCATAACTCTTTCATCATTTAAAAGTATCATGATCTCTATCCTTACTCCATCTTTTCTATAATTTGTACTTCTATATTGTTCTTAATTTCATTCATATATTATCACATTTTCTCCCATTTATTATCATTTATTTTTTTTTATGTCACACAAAAACAGAGGTACTCCCCATCAGAGTACCTCAAAAATTAAATTATCCTTTCACTCCTCCTAACACAATACCTTTCACAAAGTATTTCTGCAGGAACGGATATACCACTACAATGGGAAGGGAGCCTAAAAATATCTGTGCGGATCGAAGTGTCCGGTCTGATATTGCTGCCATCTGCTGAATTTCCTCTCTCGTCATCATGCTGAAGGAACGCTGAACGGCAATGGTCTGGATATAAGTCTGCAACGGATAATTGTCTGGATTATTCATGAGAATCAAACCATCAAACCAATTGTTCCAATTTGCTACCAGGGAGAAAAGAAGCAGTGTAGCAAGAGCTGGTTTTGACAAAGGTACATAGATTGTTAATAGAGTGCGCCAATGCCCTGCCCCGTCAATAAATGCCGCCTCTGCAAGTTCCTTGGGCACCTCACGGAAAAAGTTAAGTAAGAGTATTACACTGAAAACAGGTACCGCACCCGGAAGGATCAAAGCCCAGATACTGTCCAGCAGGCCAAATTGCCGGATTACCATATACCAGGGAATCATTCCTGCATTAAAAATCATTGTAATAAAGAAGAACCATGCATAAACGGTACGGAACCGAAAGCTTTCCTTTGGCTGAGACAATGGATACGCTGCCGTAATCGTAAGCAGGATGCTTAAACCACCGCCAAGGATAATCCGTATGATTGAGACTTTCATCGAGCGCCAGAATGCAGGACGCTTCGCCACAAAGGCATAAGAATTTGTTGTAAATTCCTTGGGCCATAAGGATACACTTCCTGCAGAGGCCGCCGCACTGGAGCTAAAGGAAACAGCAGCTACATGAATAAGCGGTATTATGCAGATCAATGCCAGCGTGAGAAGAATGGCAGTGTTGATTACCGGAAACCACTTTATTTTCTTATTCCTTTTCATATACAATTCCTTTCTTAAAACAGCTGATAATCTGCGAACTTATATGCAAACCAGTAGGAGACTGAAATTAAGGTCAGGGAGATCACTGATTTAAACAAACCTACTGCAGTGGCAACTCCAAACTGAGCTTCTAACATACCAATCCTGTAAACGAACGTATCAATAATATCTCCGCTTGCATACACAGGCGGGCTATATAAGTTAAATACCTGGTCGAATCCGGCATTTAATACATTACCAAGACTTAATACCATTAACAGAACAATTACCATTCGCATCCCCGGAAGGGTAATATGCCATATTTGATTCCATCGGTTTGCTCCGTCAACCTGCGCTGCCTCATATAAGCTTAAATCAATACCTGTGATTGCCGCTAAATACACAATCGTGCCATAACCAAAGGATTTCCAGCTTTCCGTAACGATTAACGTTAATGGAAACCATTTATTATCACCTAAAAAGAAGATGGGCTGACCCCCAAATGCTTTTATAATCTGATTAATCAATCCGTCGCCTGGAGCAAGTATATCAATAAAAATACCACCTAATACTACCCATGATAAAAAATGCGGCAGATAGATTGCTGTCTGAATGCTTCTTTTTAAAGCACTGTTTTTCACTTCATTAATAAGAATCGCTACTACGATTGGGATTAAAAGTCCTAATATTATTTTCATGATCGCAATGAAAAGAGTATTCCAAAGAACACTTACGAAATTCGGCAGCTGAAACAGATAAATAAAATTATCAAAGCCAATCCATTTCTGTTTCCCAAATAATCCTTTTGCCGGTATAAACTTCTGAAATGCAATGATAATTCCTCCCATTGGTAAATAGCTAAAGCACAGCAGCAAGATCATGCTGGGCAAAATCATCAGATGCAATGGCAGTTCCCGCTTACGTCTATGTTTCATAAACAGACCCCTTTCTTCTATGAATAAAAATGAGAGGATTAGTTTCTGTCAAACCTCTCCTCTCATCAATCATTTTCTATTTTTTAACAGATTGATACCATTCGTTTACTTCCTTTGTCATCTGGGCACCGCCTAACGCATTCCAGTTATCAACGAACTTATCAAACTCATCTACGGGCACATCACCCATAATAATCCGCACGAACATCTCAAGCTCCATGGTACGAAGAGAGGACTGTTTATCTACCATAGTAGGCGTAGGCGCACCTACAAATTCTTCTCTCATGACCTGGCCATTTTCAATATATCCGTTTAAAGCATTGAAAACCCCGTCAGGTCCGTATATCTTTTCCCATCCCCATTGAGTTGTGTCACCGGCATAAAACGCTTCCAGATTCTTTTGAATAATAGCCGGTTCTCCTTTTAAAATACTCATATCTCCCAGTTTGCGGGCTTTTTGAATTTCATTAAATGCCTCAAGGTTTTTATTGGTAGGAGCCGGAGTAACCGGTGAGAATTTCCACACACCCGCGCCTTCATTTTCAGCAGGCATATAATAATGATCAAATTCGTTATTTTCGCCCCAGTTTTTCTCCAGGTGAAGATTAATTAATTTAACCACGGCTTCGGGATTGGCATAATCTTTACGAACGGCATAATACCACTGAGTACGGAATTTCTGGGGAACTTTGGGTAATTTATCATCGGCAGATACAATGGGATAACCTACCCAGTCAGCCGTCGGATCATTTTGGTAATTACTGATCAGGGGATACATGGGATTCCACTGTTCACCAAAGTCGATACCCAGTTTTCCTGCTGCAACCAGTTCTGCCATCTTTGCACCGTCTTTAATTCCGAATTCCGGATCGATTTCCCCTGCTTGATACATTTCAGACAGTGCGCGTAAGGCATCTTTTGTTTCTGGGAGTACGCTGCCCCATGCCAGAGTACCATCGTCCTTTTTCACCCACATATTGGGATAAGAATGATATCCTGCAAAGAAACCTTCTACACCCATGGCTCCGTTATATAAATTTTTTGTAATTGCCATTGCATAAGTATCATTTTTGCCGTTTCCATCTGGATCAAGGGTAATGAATGCACTGGCTATTTTCCTTAAATCCTGCATTGTTTTAGGTGGTTCCAGATTAAGTTTATCCAGCCAGTCCTTACGAAGCCATAGATACTGGGTGCTTTCAACCGATGCATCTGCATAAGGCACTGCCATTAAACGCCCGTCAAAGGTAGCTGACTCAAGAATACCAGGTCCCTCAGAATTATAAACCTCCTTTGTAAGCTTACTGGCATACTGATCATAATAATCTGTCATATCAACTATCATATCTGATTCAGCCAGCTGCTTTAACTGGGTACGGTTTACAATCAGTACGTCTGGCAAATCTCCGGAAGCAATTGTAACGTTTAACTTCTGTGTATAAGCATCGTCATTGAGTCCGCCCCTGACACTCCAGGCATAGCTGATATCAATACCTAAATCCTTTGAATACAAATCCAGCCACCGGTTTTTGTCAATTGTTTCACCCGGAGTTTTTGGCAGTATGTTGTCGTTTAAATCATTATCGACCGTTCTGGCAAACGTCATCTTAACAGATGGTTCGTATTTGCCGAATGGATCAGCATCTTCTGCCCCCGCAGAATTGCCTGTTTCAACAACAGAGCCTGTTTCACCAGTACTGCTTACCGTTGATGATGAAACCCCAGTCTGACTGCTGCAGGCAGTGAGCAGCAGGCCCCCAATCAGTATGGCAGATAAACCAGTGGGAATAATACGTTTTTCCATAAGATCCTCCTTGTTTTTATACTTTATAACCAACTCCTTCTCATATTATACGGGTATTTTTCGTCATTTTCCATAAACATCTTTTGATTTTCTTGGCATTTATTTACCATTATCAATTTCTGTCTTATCCTTTATTTACATTTACAGATTATGTATTACTGATCCGTCTTTTTTCTGCAATTGATAAATCACGATATTCCTGGGGGGATATTCCCTCTGCTTTTTTAAAGAAGCGGGTAAATGAGGCTGCTGTATCGTACCCCACTTTCTTTGCGATTTCATATATCTTTTCATTGGGATTTTCAAGTAATTCCTTTGCTTTTCTGATTCTTGAACTCTCGATAAAACTGGAGAGCTTGTGTCCGGTTGTCTGATGATAAAGCCTGGAAAGGTAGGAGGGATTCAAATAAGTTTTTTCCGACAGACTGGTCAATGATAAATCCTCAGATATATGAGCTTCAATATACCGCTGGACAAAATCGATGGTATCATTTGTTCTCTTGCTCTCTTCTTCTTTTTTTAATTCAATCAGCATCTGAGACAATTGGAACAGATGCCTGGCTGCCTCTTTCCAGGTATTGTAATTTCCACTATGGTACAGATCATTAATGTGATTGGATTGTGTAAACCTCCCCCTCAGTTGAAACCGGTTGATACAGGAAAGAAAAAAAGTAAGGATCGTCTGATAGGCTTCCAAAGCAATTACATTGTCTTTGTCCTGTATCTCCCCAAGTGGGTCCAGCCAGTCTTTCAGGGAATTATAAAAATCCTGCTCCTCACCAGTCTCAATAGAATGCTGCAGATTGCTTAAATCCTTCCGGTACAGAAGTCCCTGCAATAACGTAGTGGCATTGTCTGAACTAAATGCAGAAGACTGAATAAATGTCTGTTTTTGTTTCCGGAAATCTCTTTCATCAATAATTGTTTCCATGTCATTGCTGACATGATAATTCAGCAAATCAATAAGGGATACATACTTATCTGCAATTTCTCCCCAACTACACGGTTTTTCTGCCAAGGCGAAACTGACTGGGGCCTGTAGTCTGTCCCGGCAGGCAGACTGAACGATTTCCAAAGTCCCTTTTAAAAATACATTCATACTTCCATATGGATTTTCAGAATAAGTTTGTGTCTTTTGTGGTTGTACAAATACTGCAAGTTTTTCATCCTTAAGGGGAACCACCAGGCTGTTGATATGAATTGCAAAATACCTGACGATCAGCTGCTTTATGGAATACATGATCTGATTCTTCTCCCAGAAATCCACTGACTTAGGCAAAATTAATATTTCACCTAAGATTAGCATCACCGGTTCATCTGCGTTTAAATGGATAAAGAGCCGTTCAAATTCTTCCCCATTTATTTTTAACGAACGGTCGTTATTAAGCAGTGCATAGAAATACTTCTGGCAAAACAAATCCTGGGCAATATTAATCTGATTCTTTGCATTTTGTATTAATTCATTTGTCTGATTTTCATCCACTAACTCCTGTATCACGCTTTCAACTGATTTAATAATCTTACCGTATCCTTCTGTCTTCAATATGTATCTCACATTGCTAAACTGAATTGCTTTATATGCGTAGTTAAATTCACTATGTCCTGTGAGGAAAATCACACGGCACCATGGCCAGCGTTTTTTTATTTCCTCCAACAGATACAGACCATCTATTTCCGGCATATTAATATCAGTCAGTACAATATCCATTCTTGTTCGACCCAGCCACTGAATTGCCTCTTCTCCTGAATAGGCTTTATAAACATCCAGATCCAGATTCTCCATACTTGAAAAAATATCATATAACCCGTTTACAATGATCTCCTCATCATCAACAATTAAAAGTCGATACATATTACTCCCTTCTGGGGCCTAAAATCAGTTCAACCCCAAGTCCTCCCAACGGACTTCTATCTAGTACTACCCCACTGATCTCATCATATTGGAGCTTCAAACGTCTGTTGATATTAATCAATGCCGTTACTTCTCCATCATCGGGCTGTAATACCAATGTTTTCTGCAGTTTATTAAGTTCCTCATCTGACAGGCTGGTTCCATTATCTTCCACTGTTATATGCAGTCTCTCCTCCCGTACTTCAAATGAAATGGAGATGATCCGGTCCTTCATTCTTTTTTCCGCCGCATGCTCAAACGCATTCTCAATTAAAGGCTGTATAATGAGCCGGGGAACGGGATATTGTTCAAATTCCTTTGGGCAGGAACCAAATTCCACCGTCAGATTCTTTGTGAAACGCATGGACAAAATACTGGTGTAAGTACGTGCGTGTTCAATTTCCTCGTGAAGCGGAATTATATCTGCTGCATTTCTGGTAAGATAGCGGTAGTATTCACCCAAATGATTGGTGAACTCAATTAAATTATCATCTCCAGTCTGTGCCATGGTATTAATGATAAAAAAGCTGTTATAAAGGAAATGGGGTTTAATTTGTGCCTGTAGTTGTTTAAGTTCTGCACGCTGAGTCAGGATTTTCTGTTTATAAGCCTGATCGATCAGCATATTCAGACTGTCAACCATTTTGTTGAATCTGGCGTACAGATAGGCAAATTCTTTTGATTCTACGTCATCGGTATTTAAACTAATCTGCAGATTTCCTTTTTCCACCTGTCGGAAGACTTCCACCAGTTTTTTTATTGGTTTGTTTATAAAGCGGTTCATAGTTAATGCGAAAATTACTATTACCAGAACTGATACCATGATAAATATCCAGATCCAGCTGGTAAAATTACGCATGGGCGTAAAAACCAGATTTTCCGGCAGATATCGGAGCAAAAGCATATTTAAATAGTCAGACCTGGCATACACAGAGTAATAACGGAACGAATCTATTTTTCTAAGGCTGGTCCCGCTTTGAAGAGTGGTGCCAAAATCCTCCAATATTGAACCGGACTGCAGAATTTTCCCCGTATTGGCCATTGCGATTTCTTTCCCATTGGTTAAATCAATCAAATAGGATCCGCTGTCCGGATATAGATTAAATTGTTCCAAATCCTCCTTAAATGCCTCCTGATTTAACTCAATTTCTATGACATAGCTGCTGTTTGAGCCTGTTTTATCCGAGGGATAAACGGTTGTCAGATATAACCGATCTTTGTATCTGATAATCTGAGCACCTGATAAACCGGCAGCATCCTTCGTGCGCTCATAAGCCTTGGCATCCAATGGATCAACCCCTCTGGTAGAGGAAACTGTTTTATGAATGGAAAATATATGGGCGCTGACATTCTTGACATAGCTGCTGCTATAAGCAATTGTTATGAGACGAGACTGCAGCTGTTTTAAATTACTCACTATTTCATAATCACTCATAATACTATACTGGACTGCGAGACGGTTTAGAGATTCGTCATTTAAGCATGTGTACTGTAATATTTTAAGTCGTTCGATTTCCTTTTCCAGCTGGTTTAAGTAAAATTCAATCTGAGCGGTTGATGATTTCGACAGCTCTTCCCGTACTGTACTGGCTCCCCAGTTACGGATATAGATTCCAAGTATAAAAATGGGTGCTATTACGATTAAAAAAACACTGATTATTTTCTTGAAAAGACTGATATTCAGTTTATGAATTAATGAATACATACTTCCCCCCTGATTTGGTATTACTTGTAATGAGTACATAAGAAATTAAAAGAAGCGGTTAAATACAAAACAATTTATTGCAGTAAATATCTGTCAGTTAGTAATTATGTATGGGAATTGGCGGTTAGCTTATCTAATTATTTATACTATTTTTTATAACACATATCAAGTAAAACTGATTTACAATGCTAAAATAAATAGTGGCGCTCCTTGTGGGAGCGCCTAGAAATGTTATATTCCATATCTCTATTTTTTCTTCTTTACCGGAATCCAAATTTCACTTTTATATTTGGGGTTCTCCGTATCCTTACTTTCATTCCATAGAATCTCCGGTCCCTCTACTGCCTCATAACCCGAAGACGGAAACCATTCTGAGTAAATCCTGCCCCACACAATTTGAAGTGTTTCAGGAAATGGTCCAACTGAGTCAAAAATGGCCCAGGTGCCAGCGTCAACGCTTAACTCATCAAATCCGGTAGTTTCACTGCTTGTGGTTGCTACGCCAATATAATGATCAAGTTCTCCACGTTCTTCCATTCTTTCTTCTGAAAAATTTGTTGATGCACTGATGATACCAGTCGGATCAATATTGGACAGAGTTTTTAGCCGTTCTATCACTTCAGGTGTCATAAGTTGGTACATTTTTGCGATTTCAGGATTTACACCATTAAAAATAATAGGAACTCTTTTCTTAATTCCCACTAATTTAAACGATCCTTTCTCCACTATTCTATAATTCATTTCACATCCTCCATTAATTGATAATTGAAAGGTCATTCTGGGATAAGCCTTTCGTTTTGTCTGTTCATCCCTTGCCTCAGAAGGCAGAATACCATGCATGTTTTGAAAAGCGCGGGAGAAAGAATCAGCTGCGTTATAACCGTATTTCACCGCAACATCAATGATTCTGGAATTCTTATCCTTCAGATCAAGCGCGGCTAATGTTAATCTCCTTCTTCTGACATATTCTGATAAACTGATACCTGCCAGAAGTGAAAACATTCGTTTAAAATGATATTCGGAACAATGGGCAATTTTAGCTACCTCAGCATAATCCATTTCTTCCGTTAAGTGTTCTTCCATGTATGATAATGCTTCATTCATACTACTGATTGAATCCATAAAACAACCTCCTTTCATCAAACATAATAACATAGGATATATTGAAAGATCCGATAATCCGTGCATTATTTAGTCGTATCATAAATATTACGTACTAAAACGAAAACCCCCAGCGAACTGAGGGTCTTTATCTTAGCAGAATTCAGTATATACCTGAAAAAATGATCAGACATTTGCGTCTGTCGCAAATGCCTCGGAACCC
Organism: Hungatella sp.; assembly: GCA_009712635.1. Taxonomy (GTDB): domain Bacteria; phylum Bacillota; class Clostridia; order Lachnospirales; family Lachnospiraceae; genus Lacrimispora. The sequence continues at coordinate 1,273,349 of WASS01000020.1, forward strand.
ATTGGAGAAATAGTTACAAAGAGACGTAAGACTTCGCTGCCAATATTGATAACCTGTAAGCTTTCCTGCCCGTCAACCTGCATTAATTCTCCCACCTGAAGCAGAGTCTCATTGCCATCCGTAACAACTTTTGCATCTCCTTCCATGACCTGCAAAAGAAGGGTTGATTCCATATGTGTATGCCCTGGCAGTATTTCCCCTTTTGCAATATTCAGAACAAAAGCAATTACATTATCACTTTTATAAAGCATACGCTTTGCGATTTTTCCCTGAGGCACATGATAATAATCATTGAATATAAACTTGTTCACAGATAAATTCTCCTTTCATTTATGCTTAAACTCTAATATACCCCCAATTGAGTTACCTTACTACTTTAAACATAATCTGGCTCTTGACAGTCGTTTAAGCGCCTGATATTATATGTATATACATATATTTTAATCAGCAAAGACAAAAAAAACCGAGGTATCAATATGATGAATAAAAAAATTGATTCAGATAATTCCATCGCTAAGCTGATCCAACAAAAAGCACTTGGTTTAGGTTATGAAAAATGCGGCATTATTCCCGTTGAAATGATGACTGGCTATGAGGAGAAATTTAATGAGCGGACACAAAAAGTACCGGAATCCCAGCCCTTTTATCAAAATCAGCAACGTCTTATCCGATTCCAGGAAGATTTTGATTGGGCAAAGTCCATCGTAGTTTTGGTCAAGCGATATTCCAAATACCACATTCCGGAATCATTAAGGGGACACATTGCAAAGCATTATTTAACGGATTCCCGCATAAATGAAAGTACAAAAGAATTTCAAAACAGTACCGCTCTGGAACAATATATGCAAGAGCTGGGTTTACGCACTGCGACCAATCGTAAGTTTGGAATAGTGGGAGTGCGCTGGGCTGCATTACAGGCAGGTCTTGGCATGATAAGGCGGAATAACTTTTTTTATACAGAATCCGGTTCCTGGATCAGCCTGGAAGCATTTTTAACTGATTGTGAAATGGAATTGATTGAAAAACCAAATCTTCCTCCCTGTCCGCCTAATTGCAACCGCTGTATGAAAGCCTGTTCCACTGCTTCTCTGTCCGATGCTTATACCATGAACCCCCTTCGCTGCATTTCCTTTTTAACAACCTTTGGAGGGCGAAACTTACCCAATGAACCTCTGGCTTCTGATTTTGGTGACTGGATTTATGGCTGCGATATGTGCCAGGATGCCTGTCCAATGAATCATAACAAATGGACTGGACAGAACGAATTTCCTGGGCTTTCAGAACTTGAGCCTTACCTGACTATGGAGCATATTTTAGAAATGGATGAAGACTTTTATCGTCAGAACATTCAGCCTAAATTTTTCTACCTGTCACCAGATGAATTATGGAAATGGCAGGTAAATGTATTAAACTTTATGGATAACCGGTATGAAGATCATTTCGCCCCGGCTATTATAAAGGCTCAGAAAAGCAAATATGAGCAGGTTCGTGAGATGGCAGGCTTAATCTCCACAAAGCATGGACTACACACTTGACAAAGTTTCTTTTTTTAACTATCTTATATGCATATACATCTGCATGGGAGAAATAAAAATGGAAGAACAAAACGATCAAAACTTAAATCTGTCGGAATGCGCATGCCGAAGCCTCCGAATGACCACCCGGGTAATCACACAGTATTACGATAAAGCCCTACGTGTTTCCGGACTCAAATCCCCTCAATTTTCCCTGTTAAATGACATTTGCTCAAGAGAAAATGGAATCTCCGTAAATGAACTGGCAAATCAGGCAATGATGGATCAGACAACGGTGACAAGAAATGTGGAAATTCTGCGCAAAAAAGGATACGTTGATGTTAATACGGAGGACGGCGATTCCAGAAAAAAGTGTATTACAGTCAGTGAAACAGGGAAGGAAAAACTTGCACTTGCCATGCCCCATTGGCAGGAGGCACAATCCAAGTTAGAGCAGATTGTGGGGAAGGAGCAGTATGTTGAACTTCTGAAAACACTTTCCGTCTTAAGGAGTATTAATTAAATTAAAATACCAGGTTAGTGATAAATAGTAGCCAACTATCGGTGATATTCCATATCCCATCAGAGGGACAGGAAAATTTCCAAATAAAGTAGATAACAGTATAACGATATAGTAACATCCAATATATCTTGAAACTGACACTGCATTTTTCGGTGGAAGCAATATGAATGGAGCTGGTAATATTGCTAAAGAAATAACGCCTGAAACGAACCAGAACCATCCCATATCTGCCACCATCACTAGAATTCTTTCTACATAATTAACTGGCGGCAAATGATCCAGACGAATCCAGGATAAAACAATGAACAAAACAGATACACCTGTGATAAAAAAACGTATCTTTTTACTACGCGTATTCAGGCTTAGCATAATCATCATCGGAATGGCAAATCCGGTTAATTGTGAGGCATCCGGCTGAAAAAACAGCGCCAGTAATATGATGAACGCGCTGACACCTGCATACATTAAACCTCTGATTTTTAATACTTGATATAGTTCTAATAGAATCATGGGCAGTACAATCATGGCAACATTTAATTTTACTGCCCCTATGGATATCCATCGGTGAACCCCCTCCATACCCGGGTTTGCAAATGAAAGAATTATAGCACATATGGCGACGGGTAATAATAATCGATTGTATCTATTTCCTGTAATCTTTGATTTATGTGTTATCAGAAGTAAGGAAATAACGCTCATTAAAATAAGACAACCAATATTCTGACCCCAGATAGCAAATGGAACATGGTTGTGGTACATTGCAAGCACACCTATTACAATGGATGGTATGGTAAGTGTAAAGGTTATAAGTTTTCGAAGCGGCATTTATTTTCCTTTCTGATTATGCTGCCATTTCATCTGGCTATTCGATCGGTACATCAAATTTATTTTTTTTATAATAATAAGTTCTGTCTTCTTCTGTAATTTCTCGCACTATTTTACAAGGATTGCCCATTGCAATTACATTCTCTGGTATATCCTTTGTCACAACACTGCCTGCACCAATCACAACATTATCCCCTATTTTTACACCAGGAAGAATTACCACATTACCGCCAATCCAGACATTGTCTCCAATCGTAATGGGAATCCCGTACTCATAGCCAGTATTTCTGGTATCCGGATGGATGGGATGCCCAGCTGTATAAATTGATACATTCGGAGCCATCTGAACATTTTTCCCGATCGTAACTTTTGCCACATCCAGAATGGTAAGATTATAATTAGCAAAGAAATTCTCTCCTACTTCTATATTCCAGCCGTAGTCACAATGAAAAGGGAAAGGGGCTTCTATACAAATGTTCTCACCTGTTTTTCCTAAAATATCTTTTAACATTAAAGTAGCTGATTCATTTAAATTCGGTGAAAGATTATTAAAGTCATAGATTTTCTGCTTACACGCAAATCTATCCTCATCTAATCCATCTAACCATGCTTTGTATGGTAATCCTGCTAACATTCGTTCTCTCTGGTTCATAATTTATTCTCCTTTTATAATTGAATAAAACTAATACTCTTGTATTTCTTTCCATACAATTAAGTCAGATGAACTCCACTATAAGCTGTTGTGCCAGGGTTTCTCCAATTCTTCCCTGGTTCTTGCCTACCTTGTATTATAAACCTGTTTATTAAGTTTCTACAAGCTTATATGGCTTTTAAATATTATCTCATTTGCATACTGTAATATTAAGTAATCCAAACAAAATCCCCTGCCTGCATACTTTTAACAAGTAAACAAACAGGGGATTTTCCTATTTCACATAGAGCTGCATTGGGTACGACAGGTATTCCAACTCATCTAATTTATCAACGGTAACATACCCGGATGGGGCGTTTAGAACACTGGGAATTCGGTTTACAATCGTGGCACAGGTATGCTCAACAGTGGCGGGTTTTGATACATAAAATGTGGTATCTGGTTCTCCTTTTATCTTCCAGTCGCACATGTCCCCGTCTTCTGGTCCATATACTTTACCTATGCATTGTGTTTCGATGACAGGTCCCTGAAAGGTTTCTGTCGTAACTACCGCACTCATACCGATACAATTCCCCTTAGGAATGGTTTTTCCTAATGTTTGGGAATATAAGTCGGTGTCATAAAAATAAGGTACACATTTCTGTGATTGTGACTTAATGGTCCAGCCCATCTTGGAACAAAGAGCTTCATTGGAGTTCCATACATAGCTTGGCTCTAACGTTTCCGGATGTGCAATCTGCGCTTCAAATTCTTCCGGTGTTAGTCCGGCTCCATGAGCTTTTGCAAGTGCAAGTCCATAATCTTCTACATTGTAGCTTACAGCTCCTTCAATCCGCTCAATATTGTGTACACCGCCAGCTACGCAGCCAATCATATTAATCCAGTAAATATCCTGCATACCGGCACCTACAACTGTACAATTATGATCTTTGGCGAGTTTGTCTAATTTGTTGGTAAGAGTAGCCGATGTGGTCCATGGATAAATTGCTTCTTCACAGGTGGTGATTACATTGATACCACGTTTTACACATTTCTCAAAATATGGGTAGACATCTTTCATGAAACTGAATAATGTAACCACTGCAATATCAGCATCACATTCATCCAGCACTGCATCTGCATCACTGCGAATGGGTACACCAAGCTTAACACCCAGTCCTGCCCAATCTCCTGCATCCATACCCACAACATCTGGGTTTACATCAATTGCGCCAACAATTTCTGCACCCTTTTCGTACAAATACCGCAGGATGTACTTTGACATTTTTCCACAGCCATACTGAACAACACGAACTTTTTCATGATACATAATGATAACCTCTTTCCTATGATTTTTTGAGGATTATATGAATCCCATGTCAAAAGTATAGAGGTTATAATTACTATAATGTCAATAGCCAATTGATACTTTATTAACAAAATTTTATGGGGATCTGCAGCCGCAAATACATCCCTCTTTCCTCATGGCTGATGATGGGAAGCTCCGTAATCACTTCACATAAATAATCACCGTTTATCAGGTAGCCTTTTGCTTCAATCTGCTCTAAAAGACGCTTTGCATACTCTTCCTCTTTTTGAAAGGAATCGCAGTAAATACAAAGGTAATTATTGGCCGGGATTTTTGTAGTGAGTTCATCTGCTAAAACATCATGATCCACAAAGACAAATACCTCGGTTGAAATAAACCGGCTCTGAATCAGATTCTCCTGCCTTAATATTGTACCAGCATTACAGAAGTAGATTTGAGGAAGATGAACCGCAATAAGACTTTCTTTAAATTCCCGCAATATCTTTTCATAGGTATCAATATCATAATCGTAAATATTTACTTGGGAATCAATATAATACATGGTTCTGCTTCCGATGTATTCTAAAAGAATGGTCCCATCCTTAGGAGCGCTTTCGTATCGCTCCAGGCTCTCGATGGTACGTTCCACAGCCCTTTTCTGGTATTTAAGTTTTTCAGTTTCTTCCTCAATCTGGTGCTGTTTTTGCCTCAAAATATTTTTAATGTTTGGAATGTACAGGTTATCAAGCTGTTCCTTAATATCTTTCAGCTGCATCCCCAGCGATTTCATATATTGAATCATATCAAGCTGGGCACTTTGCTTAATATCATAAAATCGATAGCCGTTTTCGTCATCCCGGCTCACAGGAACCAAAAGCCCCATTTTATCATATAGCCGAAGTGTCTGTTCTGTAACATTGTTAAGTTTTGCCATCTGTCCGATTGTTAGCCGCATGATTTACCTCCCCCCCATGATACAATTATATTTCAAAAACCTTATAGTAACAATAAGCTTTTCTAAGATTTTTTGTAAGAACCAATGTTTGGAAAAAAAGTCGGGTAATGTTTTTACCCATAAGCTATAATACAAATATAACTTGCAAGTTATAGGAACAGGAGTAAACAGATATGAATTATTACCAAAGGATCCAAAAGGCAATTGATTTCATAGAGGATCATTTAGATCAGGCGATTACCATAGAATTATGTGCGAAGGAAGCATGCATGAGTATTTCAGGATTCTACCGCATGTTCCTGTCGGTGGTTGGCTACAATGCCAAAGAATATATTCGGATGCGCAGATTGACAGCCGCATATTACGACTTATTGCAGACAGAGGAAGGGGTTCTTTCAGTCGCCATTAAGTATGAATACAATTCTGCTGACAGCTTTACCAGAGCATTTAAAAAACAATTTGGTATGTTGCCCTCCAAGGTAAAATCTGTTACTTCACAACATGGCATCAATGAATTTGTGAGGTTAAATATTATGGAGAAGTATTTTGAGGCAGGGAATAAAGAGTTAGAAGAAAAATATCCGGATATTAAGGTAATCAAAGAACTGGAAGATATGAAAGTCGCTTGTTTTACTTATTACGGGAAAGATCCCGAACATCATGCGTTTGAGACAATGAAAAAATGGGCGAATGAAAATGATGTATACTTCCATGATGCGTCCTATCGAATCTTTGGATACAATCATCCAGATCCGTCAAACGTAGATGATTCCCAGGAGATTTACGGTTATGAAGTCTGTGTAACCATATCAGATGAGCAGTTTTTGAGACTGAATGACGTTCCTGCTGATTTTGTAAAGGGTACATACGATGAAGTAAAACGCCGGATACTGAGCGGCGGTAAGTACGCTGTTATGTCTGTGAAACGTGATGATACAGGTGATATTGGCAGTAACATTATTGCTGCCTGGAAGCGGTTCGTTTTATGGATTGGAGAAAGCAAATATTTGTGGGGAGGAAGCCAGTATCTGGAAGAACATCTTGGATTTTCAGAAAAAGATGATCACATTGGCGGCGTAGATTTATATATTTCAATAAAAGATACTAACAAAAGACAATAACCAGAGGAATTTGATGAAGTAAAAACAGGGGCGATCGGTTCGCCCCTGTTTCAGTAAATCAGCTTAATTAATTCCCCCGTTTTTCATATCAGTCTCATTAACAAAATCCATGTGGTATAATTTCTCCCAATGATTAATGTTTAATGTTCCCTTTGTGAGATGAATTGCTAAATAGATGCAATTCTCGTCCTTTTCATTATTTGCCATGTCATACCACTCAGAAAAAGCCTTGCGTAATTTCGTTCTTAATTCAGCATTTTTCGGGTCAAGCACCCAGCCCAGGTTTTCAGCTACTCCATTGGCAGTAAACATCTCCAGACATCCCGCAACCGAAACCTCCTGGTTTTCAGCGATCTGCTGCATTTTATGTGACTGTCCATTGGTAACAACATAGAATGTACGGTCTTCATAATAAGCGTCCACACTGCGGACAACAGGACGTGGTTTTCCATTGGCGCCAGGCTCCAGTGCTACGGTAGCCAGTGATATCAAATTGTCTTTCCCGTTTCCAAATTTTTCTTCCAGCAGCTTTAGTCCTTCCTGGTACATACTCATATTCTTTTCCTCCATAATTAAAAATTATATATCATCCTCGTTTTTTAAACGGAATCCATAATTCCGTATAAACGATATCAGATTTGCTTTTATAATACATTTCAGGAAAGAAACCGTCGGCAGTTAAACCGTGCTTTTTCAGCCAGAACCGGGTGTATTTCATTGCTTTCCCCATATTAGCCACCATCTGATCCTTGTTTTCTGATTCAAATCCACATACCACATATTCCCGTGATGGAAGCTGCCAGCGAATAAAATTATGGTCGGTCTCTTCCTTTTTAATTTCCGCTCCGATAAAGTAGCTGGAATAGCCTTCCGGCGCGTCTCCCTTAAACGAAACACCAATCTGACGCCCCTCCGGAAAACGGGGAATATTGGAAAGTTCTTTATAAAATCTGCGCCAAATATCGCCAACCATATCAATACCGGTCTTTTCGCCAAGCATTTTACCAGAACGAAATGCATAATAGCCTATTACTCCCAGAAAATCTATTGGTTCATCAAGAAATTTTCGATTCATTTCAAGAACTAATCCATCGCTGATCAGCGGTATCCCTTCATTGATTACAAGATAACTAAGTAATAAATCAGGCTTTTCAAAATTCTGAAGACTAATACGGTTGCTTCGATACTCGGATGGGGTGATCCCATAGGTCTTTGTAAAGGCGCGTGTATAGGTTACATGACTTCCAAAACCGTAATTCAGCGCTATGTCTATAATGCGGTTTTCCCTGGTGCGCAGCATCACTGTTGATTTTGCTAAACGACGCAGCTTAATATAATCCCGAACAGAAGTTTTTACCAATCGTGTGAATAATCTCTGATAATAAAATGGTGACAGCCCGGCAATCTCAGCCAGAGTATCAATTTCAATTTCTTCCCCAAGATTTTCTTCAATATGATTCAGAGTTTTTTGAATGGATTCCCATGCGTGCATATTGATTACCTCTCTCCAAACAATTTACCACAGACTGGGAAAAATTGCTTAACCGTGTCTGCTCTTTTTTTACTTTTGATCTTTGATCCAGACATCTGCCTTTTGTACCTTGGCAAATGTCCTGTCCAGTGCTGCCATATATGCACACTGAGCCAATTCTGCCGAAACTGTAACTTCTCCCCATACCAAATCCCTTGTTGCACAGGCATCTTCAATTAATTCAACAGAGTATCCGTAATTATTGGCAGATCTGACGGTTGTATCAATGCACATATGCGTCATCATACCGCACACAACCAGCGTATCAATCCCTTTTTCCTCCAGCTTATCTTTCAGGTCCGTACCCTGGAAACTATCAGGTTTATGCTTAATTATGATTTCTTCTCCGCTCAAAGGACTGCACTCTTTATAAAATTCAGCACCAGCAGTCTCTGGTATAAAAAATACTGCACCCGGGTTTATACTGATGTGTCTCACATGGTAAATCGGCAAATTGTGCTCTCTAAAAAATGTCAGAATTTTACTCGCCTGTAATGCCGCATGTTCTGGATTAACCAGTTCATACTTTCCACCCTTAAAATAATCATTTTGAATATCTACCAGAATCAGACCTACGTTCATAATAACTGCCTCTTTTCTCATAATTATTTAGTTTCTTACTGAAAGTTTACGGCTTACAAAATAAAAAGTAAATTACTTACTTTTTGGTAGGTATCTGATTGGTACAGATAATACCTTTTTGCTCAAGCAGCTCTGTCTGTCCATGTTCTATCATATAATCCACTCCTATCTCCTGCATAATCAGAACAGCGTCTAATAGTTTCGTTCCCCGGTCTGTCAGAGAGTATTCCACATGAAGAGGATACCCCACAGAAGATGTCTTATGAACAATTCCAAATTCCTGTAACTCCTTTAATTGCTGAATTAACATTTTTTCTGAAATACCCTGGATTCCATACTTCAATTGCGAAAATGTCTGTGTCCCTTTTCTTAGTTGAAATATCAATATTGTTTTCCATTTTCCTTTTACAAAATCATGAACAATCTCCAGTGGGCAAGTATAATTCTCCCTGATTTTCATACACGTTTCCTCATTTTATACGCTTTAAATTCAACACATTGGAAATCACAGTAGTTACACCAGCAAGCAAGCTTCCAATCCCCCATATACTGCCCCAAAATGAACCTGCCATTCCAATTATCACCAATGCAATACCTATAACAAATCCAATAACAGAACCTGTCTTTGCTACCCGTTTCGACGGATAGACTCCTCTCGCAGCATTTTTCGAAAACTCAAATACTTTTGCGTTGTGTTCTTTTAAATCAAATTTTTTCATCGTATTCTCCTATTCAAATATATCGTCAATTAAATGATCCAGCATAAAGTCAAAGACATCAAAATGATTACATACCAGCTTATCCTTGCCCGTAATTAAAAATAGCAATGACGCCATGACAGATAATGCTTTTTCTTCACTGATACGGAGCTTCAAAAAGGGTTTTTCAATCATTTGCTTTGCTCCATAAAGACTGTCAAAAAATATACTTTGCTTTTCTTCCTCAGAAAGTTTGTTGATAAAACTTGTAAAGTCTGCTTGTGAAGTGTCATATAAAAAAGGGCTTTTATCATATTCCGCATAAACTGCCTTTAATGCCTTTGCTACTCCATATTTATTTTGTTCTTTTAATAAAATCGATTCAATCAGGTCATATAATTTAATTTGAATCACACTTAAAGTTTCCAGGAAAAGAGCTTCCTTCGATCCAAAAAAGAGATAGAAGGCACCTTTTGAGATACCGACTTTTAAACACAATTCATCAATGCTGGTTTTTTTATAGCCATACTTTTCCCAATTTTCTTTACATGCCTCAATCAGCTTTTCACGTATATTATTTTTTTCCTGTTCACTAAATCCTTTTGGCATATTTCCTCCTTGTTGTGACTATATTTATTTTTATAGTCATATATATTTATAACTGAAATATATTTATTTGTCAATGAGACTTTTTGTTATTACGCTGTTTAGGCACTGGAAATATACAGCAGACTATGGTATGCTGATAATTTAATAATACAATTTCTATCAAATACAGGAGGGGTTTTATATGCAGTATGGACCAGATCCCAATGCCATATATCCCAATGAGGCGATTAAGAGTGTGTGCTATATTAAAAATGTGGTGACACGTCCCAATATAATCATCGGAGATTACACATATTATGACGACAAAAACGGTGCTGAATCGTTTGAAGAACATGTGACGCACCACTATGATTTTTTAGGGGACAAGCTCATTATCGGGAAATTTTGTGCCATAGCAAAGGGCATTGAATTTATAATGAATGGTGCAAATCACAGAATGAACAGCGTTACCACCTATCCCTTTAATATTATGGGAGGCGGCTGGGAAAAAGCAACACCAGCACTGGCAGACCTGCCGTTAAAAGGCGATACTGTAATTGGCAATGATGTATGGATCGGGCAGAATGTAACCATAATGCCTGGTATTCATATTGGAGACGGGGCAATTATCGGTGCTAATTCTGTTGTAGCAAAAGATGTTCCTGCTTATCACATTGCAGGAGGAAACCCGTGTAAAATACTGAAAAAAAGGTTTGATGATGAACTTACCAAGCATCTTCTCACGATTAAATGGTGGGATTGGCCTGCAGAAAAAATATTTGAACATCTTGATGTTCTGTGCAGTGGAGATCTGAAAAAGATTATGGAAATTAAACCATAAAGAAACAGCCTTTTAAACCCGGGCTGTTTCTTTGGACTATTAAGCTATCTGGCAGTACAATTATTCACCGGATACTGTAATAATTAAGTTTTTAATTTTTCCATTATAAAGTGTAAAACAGAAATCCAATGGAATGGGGCTTCCATCGAAATCACCTGAAATGACAGCAGTGACAACCATTTCACCATTTTTTTCTGCATAACTGGTGACTTCGGTCATAACTTTTGCGCCCCTGTTTGCCTCTATAATATGCCTGCTGACCGCTACTGGTCCATGATATGTCTCACCCTCATCTACCAGCATTGCATCCTCTGCAAAGCATCCGGCAAGCAGGTTTTCATCAAATATATCTGAGGCATGAAAATAGGCTGCAATCGGCTGCGGCAGTGGAATGGCCCTGCTGTTAGAGGAACGTACATTACAAAGCCGTGTGATTTTATCCCCTTCCATTGTAAAATGAAAATCAAGATACAATGGATCAGGCAGACCAGCCTTGTTGTATTCACCATCACATTTTGCAGTAACAACAATTTCTTTGCCATCTTGAACGGCATTTATGACTTCCAGTCTCAAATGCACACTAAAATAATCGTGGTCACTCCACTCTTTAATGTCCGGTTTTCCATGATATTCTTTTCCTGCGTCGATTACAACGGCATTCTCTCCAAAAATAGAAAGAAAGGCGGCTGGGTCACCCGCGTTCGTTGCCTGGAAATGTGTCTCAACTGCTTTTGGTAATTGAAATTGATTGTTTGTCATAGTCATCATTCTCCTTTATACTGCGCGGACAATTCCGCCATCAATTGTATGTTCTGCACCCACAATGTAGGACGCTCTGTCTGACACAAGAAACGCTGCAAGTTCAGCTACTTCCTCCGGACGTGCTGTTCGTCCTATGGGGATTCCTCCCAAAGAATTCATTAAAATCTGCCTTGCATCGTTATAACTGCAGCTGCGTTCCTGGGCCATCCGCTCAATGAGCCTTTCTGCTGCCTTTGTTTCCGTAAACCCTGGGGCTATGCTGTTAACACGGATTCCCTTTGGCGCAAGTTCTGTCGCAAGTGCCTTGCTGTAATTACCAAGCGCTGCTTTTGCTGCCGAGTACGCCATGGTGTTTTCTCCTGGAAACCGGCGCTGTATGGAAGTGATATGAAGGATTACGCCACTGCCTTGTTTCAGCATTGGCGGCAACAATCCGCGATCCAACCGAACCGCTGCAAAAAGATTGGTATCGAATGTACGCTGCCAGTCCTCATCTGATTGCCTGAGTACGCCGCCGGTAGGAGTGGAAGAACCGCCGACATTGTTAACGAGAATATCCACACCTCCAAAACGTTCCATAATATATTCCACAATTTTTGCAGTGCCCTCAGGTGTGCTGATATCAGCTTGTATAAATAATTCCGGCTTCTCTAATTCTTCCGGAGTGGTTCGCGCTGTTGTAATGACAGTCGCACCAGCTTTTGTAAGGCGTTTAACAATAGCCTCACCCATTCCGCCCTTCGTACCTCCAGTTACAAGAACGCGCTTTGCCTGGAGTTCCTTGGGATCAATTGATATATGGCTAAAATTCTCCATGAATGAACCTCCTTTGATTGATTTGTAAGAATTTATCAACACTTTGATTATATAAAATATAACCTGACAGCATCGTGTCAGGTTATGTTTTATATTTCATGGTAATTTTATTTAATTCAAACTGAAGCATATCACGTATATGCTGTGGGCTTTTTACTTCAGCTTCGGAGCCAAAAGACAGAATATACCGGATCAGCCAATCACTTTCAGGCAAAGTGGTCATAATGGTGAACGAGCCATCCGTGTTCTTAGTAATTTCTTTCTCCTCAAATTCATCATATACGCGGTAGGCTCCATCAGCAGAAATAATTAAGCATAGTTCAATCCACTTCTGAGTTTCCTGCACCTTACCGCCGCCTGGCAATGGTTCGGGGATCATCTGGGTGAAAGGATCCTCTGTCACCTGGACATCTGCCATTCTTACAATTTTAAACATTCTTAATTCATTCCTGGTCAGGCAGAACGCCTGTAAATACCAGGCATTTATTTTAAATATGAGTTTCATTGGTTCAACTCTTCGGGAGGTTTTCTCACCTGAAGAACCGAAATAATTAAATTCAATAATTTTATGACTCAGGATGGCATCCTTTATTCGCGTAAATTGACTGAATCCCTTATCATCACTTCCCCATGGACTGAAATCCACTTCAATCCAGTTTGTTCTGCTCTTATTGAACAGACTGCTCAGTTTGGCAAGAACTTTATCTGCCTCAGGAACCTGTGTGACGGTCAGGCTCTGCAGCGCATATAATATCTCATTTTGCTCTCTCTCTGATAAAACCGATTTATCAAGAACATAGTGTTCCAGCAGGGAAATGCCTCCGCCCTTTCCCTGAAGAGCATAGATTGGTATCCCTGCTAAAGACAGCGTATCTATATCACGATATATAGTTCTGACCGATACCTCAAAATGCTCTGCCAGTTCATTGGCAGTCATAAACTTTTTGTTCAGTAAAAGATATATTATTTCGAAAAGTCTGTTTATCTGCATATTCCTTCCTCCAACTTTATTATAGACAAATAACCTGACAACTGCATGTCAGGTTATTTAATAAATTATATTTACTTAGTTGATAATTTCCCCTTTGCTTTTTGCTAAATTTTCACGCCATTTACTTAATTCTGTAGTAGTAATTTTGTTCCACCCGGTCTCCTCACCAATAATTTTCAAAGGTTCTTTTGAACGGTAGGAACGTGTTAAGTTACCTGGGAATTTTTTGTCAGTAACATTGGGGTCATTTTCAAATTCCCCCATTGGTTCTATTATATAAACCCGTTCTCTTCCTTCCCCTTTTGCCAATGCCGCTGCAAGTCCCGCACCATTGATATTCGCAGTAAAATATATATGATTCATTTGAAGCTCAGGCTTATAATTTGAAATTCCACCCGCAGTAAGAAGATCACCTACTTTTAAATCTGCCTTAGTCCCATGATAAAATGGGCCTTTATCAGAAGGGGCTCCTTTATATGATTCACTTAATTCAGTATATTTTTTTGCATTATCAGAATCATGCAACTCCTCATAACACCCGGAAATATCTGCATATAATGTTGTGTATGCACTCTTTACATTCTCATCATTTATATTTCGTGCACACTGTAAGGATATTTCCAGCCATTTCAATTTATCTGTAATATTCTTTTGTCGATGGGCAAAATGATACGCCGCAATAAATTTTTCATAGTCATCTGCCGCCTCATCCCATGCTTGCTGAAACGTCTTGTTCGCTTCTTCAACATTTCCACTATCTTCTAAACTCATCCCTATTACACAGAGTTTAATCACGTTGTTGTTAGGATCAAATTTTATATTCATTTAATTTTACCTCCGAATTAATGATACCGCGGCATCAAATTATTTCTGTCTGGGCATGTACAAGGCTGGTATACACGGAACCATTTTTCATCAGTTCCGTATGTGATCCTGCTTCCGCCACCTTTCCATTCTCAAAAACATAGATCTTGTCTGCGTTCTGAACTGTGGACAGACGATGGGCAATAATAATTGTGGTTTTCCCCTGGCGTAATTCATCCATATTTCGTTGAATCTGACGCTCTGTCTCAAGATCCAATGCAGATGTTGCCTCATCAAGAATTAATACATCCGGGTCTGCTGCAAGAGCTCTTGCCAGGGAAAGTCGTTGCTTCTGACCGCCCGACAAGCTGATTCCCCGTTCCCCTATCATAGCATCATACCCAAGCTCCAGGTTCATAATATCTTCATGAATCTGTACCAGCTTACAGATTTTCATCATTTTTTCATCGGTTATCCGATTTCTTCCAAACAATATGTTGTTTCGAATGGTATCCGGAAAAAAGTAAGGCTCCTGAAAAGCAATATTGTAACAGGAATCGTAGTCATGTTCCTTTATCTCTTTCAATTTCAATCCATTGATTCGGATTGCACCGGTTGAAGGCTCATAGAACCGAAGGAGTAGTCTTGCGACGGTTGACTTTCCACTTCCGCTGGACCCAACAATTGCTACCTTTTTACCAATTGGAATTGAGAATGTTAATTCATCCAGCACCTTTTGAGAACTTTCTGAATATTGAAAAGAAACTTTATCAAAGGCAATTTCATCAATCTGATTCAGGGATTTTTCTCCGGTCTCCGCTTCAGCACTTTCGATTACCGATCTGACACGCTCAATGCTGACTTCGAAAGAGGTCCAGCGTACATGAAATTCATAAACTGCCTGTAAAGAGGTGGTCATATTTAATGAATACTGATATAAAATCAAATATGTACCAAGAGTCATCTGATTATGCAATACCAGATATCCGCCGTATATTAAAACTACAAGATTGGTTCCCCATTGCAGCGGAGCAGTCAAAAACAATTGCTCATTTATTATTTTTACTTCTTCCATTATTTTTGTATAATACTTTTTAAATAACCGATGGTAAATTTTCTCTTCCCATCCCATTCGGTCATATGCAATTACTTCTCTTGTGGAAGAGATTCCCTCCTCAATATGAACCAAAAGATTGGTTCTACTTTCCTTCACCTCTTTTGACTTGGACTTCATGCGCTCTTTGTAGCTTTTGCCTATGATAAAATATAAAACTATCATGACAGTCAGTATGATTAGTACCGAAGGACTTAAATATGCCATAATGCCGATTAGAACAATTAATTTAATCAGATCCTGAAGGGTAAGGGGCAAGCGGTAAACATTCTCGCCAATGGATTCCACATCATTTGTGAAATAGTCTACATATCTCGTAATTCTCTCATTTTGAAACTTTGAAATGGGCATACGGTACAATGCCTTCATTAATACTTCTCCAACATTAACCCTCACTCCATATCCGATCTTATGAAGTATCCACTCCGACCAATAAGGGGTAACTGCTCCTAACAAATAAGCAATTGTAATAAATATAAGCAGCTTAGGAAGTAATTGATAATTTCCCTGTGTAAAAACAGAGTCAATTAACCATTTTTGAAGTCCGATCTTTGGCATAATCTATCCGGTTTTTAATTTCTATATAGTATACCATTAGTTTGATGAGCATACAATTATTATAAATAAGTGGAAGGAAGAAATATGGGGTCCTCAAAAAATTATAGATGTTATTTAAAAAAATTACTTTTAGTCATAACTTACAGCTTGTTATCAATCTCTATCATCAAAAGTATTTATAAAATCAACGCGGTTTCTTCCGTACAAACCGTTGATGGAATTATAGTTCCGATCATTATGTATCATCAGGTAAAAGACAGTGGTTTCGGCAATGATGTCATTAGCCCCTCTGAATTTGAAAGTGATTTAAAGTATTTAAAAGATAATAATTACAATACTATCACGATGACACAATTAATAGATTATGTTTATGATAAGAAAGATTTACCCCCAAATCCAGTCATCCTGGCCTTTGATGATGGGTATCTTAGTACCTATTTAAAAGTTTATCCAATGTTAAAAGAATACAATATGAAAATAGTTCTATCTATCATTGGAAAAAGTGTGGATGAGTTTTCGAAGGTAACGGATGAAAATATTGAATATTCTCATGTTACATGGGATGAAGTAAAAGAAATGCAGGAATCCGGACTGGTTGAAATGCAAAACCACTCCTATGGTTTGCATAAAATTTCAAAAGAACGCTATGGATGCAGTCAAATGGCAAATGAAACTCAGGAACACTATGAAGAATTTATAAGGAATGATCTGAATATGCTGCAGAAAAAATTAATGGAAGTAACAGGAAGCTGCCCAAATACATTTACATATCCATATGGCAGATATAACGATAATCTGGAAAATATAATTAAAAAACTTGGTTTTAAAGCAACTGTAACTTGCAAATTTGGGGTAAATGTGATAAATGATAATCCCGATACGTTGTTCAGTCTGAAAAGAATACGCAGGGCACATAATCAAAGTATTGGAACTATGTTAAAAAAGGGAATGGCTACCGTGAAAATCCCTCATAATTAAAAATCCTCCCCCTATAGCAGAAGGAGGATTTTTAGTGTCATATGTTATCTTGATGTGTTGTAGAACAGAGACCTTTGTCCATGATCAGGAGTCTTGCTCCTCTTTGGTCTGTTCCTCTGATGAAGTTAACACAGATTCCAGAGCTTGCTGGTATTCCTTCATTTTTGACAATTGTTCCTTCAATATCCCCAGTACAAGCTCCTCTGTCTGTTTCTGTTTTTCAGGATCAGCATGAATAGCTTCTACTTGGGCAATCAGATCTTTTTTTGCCTCAAGCTCTTTTCTGATCTTATCATATATATAATCCATACTTTTGGCCACCTTTCCTAATATTGTATCAATAGCGCCGGTTTATTGCATACCAGGATGTTTCGAAGTGCCAGATTGTAACTGGCATCAGTATGGGGCGCCAGCCCATGTTGAACTGGATTCATTTTGCTCAATAATACTAAAGTTTGAAAAGACTTCGAACTCATTCTGGCATATAACCATTATATGCCAGGGCTTATCCAACGGTGAAATGCAAGCTGTTTCATTGTTTGTACTTGTCAATTATGCTATAATTGAAAACAGATTTATAACTATGTTATATTAGGTATACTAGATATGAATTTCAAAGAGGGGGGAAAAGAGGAGGAAGCTTATGAATTGGGAGCCGTGGACAGGTTGCTATAAAACAAGTGATGGTTGTACAAATTGTTATTTTTACGGACCGTATGGGAAACGCTATGGTCAAAACACCATACAGAAAACAGATGAATTCGATTGGCCCATAAGAAGAAATGGGAAAGGAGAATATAACATTAAAGGGAATAAAATCCTTGCAACCTGTTTTGCAACTGATTTTTTTCTTCCAGAAGCAGATGAATGGCGTAAAGCTGTTTGGGCTGTCATCAAAGAAAGAACTGATATAGAATTTTTAATTTTGACAAAGCGGATTGACCGTTTCCCTGTATCGCTTCCATCTGATTGGGGCACAGGGTATGACAATGTGAATATCGGTTGTACTGTGGAAAATCAGGAATTAGCCGATTACCGGCTTCCGTTATTTTTGTCCTATCCGATAAAGCGCCGCTTTATCGCATGTGCTCCGCTTTTAGAACCGATAGATCTAACCCCGTATCTTCACGGAGTGGAGCATGTGACCGTTGGTGGTGAATCCGGGCGGGAAGCTCGTGAATGTGACTATGAATGGGTTCTTAATATCCGTGAACAATGCGTAAAAGCCAATAAAACATTTTGGTTCAAAAATACTGGCTCATTTTTTAAGCGAGAGGGCATAGTAGAAAAAATAAATCCGTTTAAACAAACAGCGAAAGCGAAAGAATTTGGTATTAATATTTTAAATGGTCAAAAATTATTTTAACCATCTGATCGGCAGGTGGATTACCTGCCGATTAGACCGTTAAAAGCATAACCGATATATTTACTGATTTTCCTGTTCAAAGTTATAAAGTTCATCTTCCATACGCTCCAGTTCAATTTCAATAATTCCATTATCACGGCATACAAAATAATCCTTATCTCCTACCGCCTGCTTTCTTAAATTATTGCATTTAGGGTATATGTCTGCCAAGGTGGCATAGCAATATTTGTCTAATTTATTGACCGTAGTATCAAAACAATGCTTCTTGATAATGATCTCATCGCCTTTTTTAAAAACTGGGCAATAATTATTCTTCTTAACTACGGTCATTTTTATTACAGTTTGTGGCTTAAGTTCCATTTTTTCATCCTCACTTTTGTATTATTAATATAGTCATATTCCATATATGGAAATATCTATGTATCCCTCTTCCGATACTTCTACACCTTCCGATATAAGAAGTTCTCTTTGAATCGCTGCATATCTGGCATCCGTGATTGATATCCTGCCCTTGGAGTTAATGATCCGGTGCCATGGAAGATCATATTTCTCAGTCATAGAATGGAGTATCCTGGCTACCTGCCTGGCACCTCTGTTATTTCCTGCAAACCTTGCAACCTGTCCATAACTCATGACTCTCCCGTATGGTATTCTCTTTATTATTACAAGCACTTCCTCAGTGAACTGTGTCATATGAAATCTCCTTAAAAAGTCTCTAAATTTAAGTGCTATGCTACTGCTCAGTCAAGAGAGCAGGGTCCTTTTTATTACAGCCTGCCATTCCGATACTAAGCAACAGCCACATAATTGGAGAAGTAATCGGCACACTTATATTAACCACCGCCTGTGTAATATAGCAGATTATGGCAAAGCAGCAGCCTATTATATAAGGCTTTGTTTCTACACTTTTCCACATACGGGTGACTGCAGAACCCAGGAAAGTAACATAAGCGATTAAACCCATGGGCCCAATCGTAATGAAATACTGTAAATATTCATTATGGGCATTTTCAAAACGCTCTGGCATCTCTGCCCCAATTTTGCTAACGGTAAGTATTCCAAATGTGTCTGCCCCATGCCCGAATAATTTATGCATTGGCTTAAAATCTCTATATAATTCAAAGGATTTTCTCCATATATAGCCCCGGTTCGTTCCCCAGCTGTCATTAAACACCAGATACTTCCCTAATGCACCATACGTTTCTGCATTGCCTCCCACGTTTGCATCAAACATCAGAAATCCCACCAGCAACACTGAAACCGACAGAAAGCCAATCCAGCCATATACCAGCACCGAACCAACTGGGTCAGCCCAATTCTTACTGTTTTTACTCAGTAAACAGACTACAATATAAGCCAGCCACAGGCCTGTCACTACATATATCAGGCCATTAAAATTAGTCAATATCTCAAATAAACCGTCCAGACCAATCACCGTATCCGCATGGGCCTGGTTAATAAAGTCAATGCATTGTATCACAGTGCCGAATGTAGCAATCATCAGCAGGTATCGCCTGATCCCGGTTTTACTTTTAAATAATATCAGAGGCAGGAAAGTAAATAAAGCGGCCAATGCCAGATAAGCATTGTCACTGCTTCCCATGATAATTGCAAAAAAGCAAACCACCATGCACAGATAACACCAGATTGCTCTTACCTTACTCTTTGTGATGGCAAACCACGCAGCTGCAACACCCAGTATCATAGCAATATAAGCTGTATAGAAATTAATATTTCCAATCGTCGAAGTAAATATATCCCAATGCTCTGGCGCAATAATATAACGAAAATTTAAAATATCCATTCTGAAATAATCGGTAATTCCCACATAGCATACCCCCATTCCACTGATCAGGAACATATCCAGAATCCATACCTTTGCTTTCCAAAAACGGCTGATCATGAAATATGTTGCTACATATAGTGTCAATAGAAACAGGCCGGAATACCGTCCTTCGTTCCCCCAGAATGACTCATAAAAATAATCTGATTGCAACGTTGAAATAACCAGAATAACCCAAAAAATTATAACCGATATGTCGGCGGCGCAAAATGTTTTCCTCCAATTCTTAGGCAGCAGCCTGGAAAAAAACATTTTTGCACGTTTCCCCCCATTCTTTGAGACATCAATAACCAGCATGATAATAGAAAGAATGAGGCACAGCCCTAACATGGCTACTACACACCCCCAATAGAACTGATATTTAAAAACCAGAATATCTATATACGAGTTGTTATATATCAGTGGAAATATCATTATTAATAATATTGTAAAAAAGCAGATTACTCCATTTATAATAGATGCGTAAACCTCTGAGAAGATGTCTCTGTTATCTTCTGTTTTTTCATAGTTTGATCTCATGTTGAAGCCCCCCGTTTTAAAAATACTAGCAATTATAAGGATGTTATGGATTCAGAAATACTCCTGGTCTTTATCCGTTTCAACGGACTTATAACTGAGATCGCCGCTGTTATTATACATATTAACAATGCCAGTATTACCTGCCATATAGGAAATGTCCAGTCGGTTCCAAGAATATTAAGAAGTTTTTTTTGAAGAAAAATCCCAAGAATGCAGCCTGTGATACAGCCCGTTAAGCTGTAAGTAATCGCCTGAGCCAAAACCATTTTATTAAGCTGTTTACCCGACATGCCAACAGCCCGCATAGTTCCCAGATAATTTATCTTAGCTTCGATACTTGTATTCATGGTATTTATTATATTCAGCACGCTGATCAGCACAATCACACCTAAAAAGCCATAAATGAAAACTGCAACTGTCATAAAGGCATTGTCTGCCTCGGTATTAAATTGACGTTTATCATGAAAAGTTACTGATTTATCAATTATCCCTTGAATTTTGCCTATAGTCTGTTCCTGGTTTTTATCATCAAGCTGAATATCAATCGTCTTATATAAGGTATCATTTGATACTTCCTTAAATAGTTTTTCGGTGGTGATAAATGTTGTCATCGTAAGCTCATCTATTGAATATGGAGCCGAATCTATGATTCCTATTACTGTAAATTCCTTTGTTCCCGTCTTTGATTTAACATATACTTTATCACCAGGTTTAAAATCCGTAGTTTTTATCAGCTCACCGTTTCTTTGAATTTTTCGAACCGCTATAATCCCATCCAGCTTATTAAGCTGGTTTTCATCACAGGTCCCCTCCAACAAATAATCTTTCGCCCATTTCAGCTGAGTCTTATCATAGGAAACGAACCATGATTTTTCGGGTGGGGCAGTTAATTCATTGTCTGTTGTTTTTATAGATCCGATAGAAGCCTTATACGTATCCGTAAGTCTGGAAGAGTCAAAGGCAGCGCTGGCAAAACTGCTCATTCTGCCGAATACATTTTTTATTCCACCCATACTGGACAGATTCTCAATTAAATCACTGCTTATTCCAATATCCGATGAAAGACTAATGTCGGCAGTGTATGATTTTGTGGTATTCATTCCCATAAACGCCGGATTGACAAGGACGCTGAATGCAAAAAACAAAATTATACTGATTGCTATAGAGCTTGACATTAGTATAAGAGTTCGCTTTTTATTTACAGCATTGTTAATCCCGATTGCGGTTTCAATATGAAACCATTTTGTGAGAAAACCTTGTTTCTCTTTATTTGAAATTTCATATTGCCCGCTTCCGGTAACCGAATTAACAGGAGAAACCTTTGCGGCTTTTTTTGCAGGTAACAGCGAAGCTGTAAACACCGTAAGAAATCCAGTCATTACCCCCATACCGATACCAATTGGGCTGACATTAAAAATCAAAATATCTCCAAATAAATTTTTGTTATAATACTTTAATACGGCGGAGCAGGCAAATGTTATTAACATGCCTGCAAGCACTCCGAAAGGGATTGCTTTAAGGGATATTATAAGGCATTCTCTCCTGACAAGTCTTTTAATTTGTATTTTCGAAGCCCCGATGCATCGTAATAATCCGAATTGCCGCACTCTGTCCATAACGGAAATGTTAAAGGTGTTGTATATCATGACAACTGCAGTTACCAGCACCAGGCCGAACAGCACCGTTCCTATTGCGTATAATTTTATCACACGATTGTTATTTGTTTGCAGCATGAACGCCAAAAGGCCTTCATTGTAACCAATTCTGCGATCAGGAATCTGTAATGAGGATGCAATTTCCACCTTCGCATTTTGAATATTGACGCCGTCTTTAAATAAAATAAAGTATTGACTGTTTACAGCATCCAGGGTTTTAGATGCTTCTTTAGATAAAAATACAAATGGAATGGCTGCGGCCTTTGTAGCACCCCAGTTATTCATTATTCCGCTGATAATATAACTGCTGCTTGTTCCAGCCGCAAGAGAAACCGTTACTTTGTCTCCAACTTTTAAGCCCGATCGCTCCATATACCATTTTTCAAGCATAATTTCATTAGCATGAACCGGAGCATTGCCTTTTGCAAGTTTAAAATTAAGATTTTCAGCGAAATTGGCGTCAATGCTTCCTAAAGCACATTTCACATTATTTAGTAGCCCATAGCCGTAGTCATTAAGTACTCCGGAATTTTCAACGTCTATACGGCTCCCGATCGACTCGATCTCATTCTGGGCCGGATTTCGGATCAGTATATGATAATTGCCCTCATTCTTTAATACCTGCATTTTTTCGAATTTAATAAGTGCATCCAGCATGGAATATATCCCGACGACAAGAGCTACTGCCATTACAACGCTCACTATGGTAAGTCTTGTTTTCTTTTTGTGTCCGGACAGATATTTAGGCGCGATAGCAAGATAACTGTTCATCTCGCTCCACCCCCCAGCTCTTTGACCATTCCATCCTCCACATGAAGTACCCGGTCTGCAAACAATGCGTAATCCTGGTTATGGGTGATCATAATCAGGGTCTGGTTATACCGGTCGACAGACAGCTTAAGTAAATTAATTACCTCTTTGCTGTTTTTACTGTCAAGGTTTCCGGTCGGCTCGTCAGCGAGAATTATAGCAGGCTTAGTTGCAAGGGCCCTGCCGATCGCTACTCGCTGCTGCTGACCGCCTGAAAGCTGGCTTGGCAAATGATGTTTTCTCTCTGTCAATCCAAGAATACCCAGCAATTCAGCAACGTAGTGTTTGTCTGGTTTTTGATAATCCAGTAGTATCGGCAGGATTATGTTTTCCTCCACATTTAGTTCGGGAACCAGATTAAACGCCTGAAAAATAAATCCAATATTGCGCCTTCGAAATACCGATAGTGCCTCTTCCTTCATTGTGTAAATGTCCCTGCTGTCAATTGTCACTTTTCCAGACGTTGGAAAATCCAGCGCTCCAATTATATTAAGCAGAGTACTTTTTCCTGAGCCTGATGGTCCGATAATGGAAACAAACTCGCCTTTTGACACTGAAAAGGATACATTTTTTAATGCTTCAACCTTTGTTTCTCCTTTACCATATGTTTTGCATAAGTTTTGTAACGTTAAAATATTCAATGTTCACACCTCACATGTCTTTTTTGAGATGATAGCATACTAAACTTACCCTCAAGTGAATTTAGTCTTACAAAGTTGAAAGCTTGGGAAATATAAAATGGAATGCACTCCCTCTACCCAATTCGCTTTGGACGGTAATAGTGCCTCCATGTTGTTCAACAATAGCCTTTGCAAGTGCCAGCCCGATACCCACACCCTGCCTGTCCTTTGAATACCTGCTTCTATAAAACCTTTTAAAAATATAATGAATATCCTCCTGATAAATGCCGGTACCGTTGTCTCTGACAATAATTTCAGTCGATATCACCGTTTCCGCGCAGGTTATCTCAATTTGATCTCCTGCATCTGTGTGGTCCAGGGCATTTTTGATTATATTACAAACCGCTTCACCAAGCCATACTTCATCAAAGCAAAGCGAAGTGGAATTATCGCATTGGAGATTTATACTCTTACCCTCCATTTCAGCACGCGTGATAAAAGCACCCAGGCACTTCTCCAAAAAGTCATTGAGCCTGTGTAATTTCTTTTCCGGCTCTATAGCTCCTGCATCAAGCTTTGCAAGCTTTAAAAGGTTCTGAATCAGGTTTTCCATACGCGAAAGCTCACGCTTACTTTTAAACGTAAAGTTTTCCACTACTTCATTTCCAGTTTTTTCATCCATAATGATCTCGTTATACATTTGCAACGCAGTCAGCGGGGTCTTTAGTTGGTGTGATATGTCGGAAATTGTATCCACTAGAAACTCCCGGCTGTGCTTTTCCTTTTCTATATGGGAATTTAGTGAGGTTGCCATAGTGTTGACATCTGCGAAGAACCTGGAAAGATTATCTTCCTTGCTGTCCTCCAGACGGATGGCAGTATTCCCATCCATGAAGCGCCGGATCTTTTCACCGGCATTTTTAAGCTTTTTGTCACACTTCAGCTCAAAGCTAAAGAATACAGTAAGAAGAACGAGAGAAAATAATACTGAAAATACAAGTACCGTCAGCGAATATTTTTGATGGAGCTTCTCAGTCTCAGGCAACAGACTGTTTTTTATACTTTGCTTATATCCTGAAGCAGCCAGTAAAACTGAGCCTGCTTCCGCATCTTTATCTGTTTTCTGAGAGGTAAAGGCCAAAATAATCTGATGATTATCTATGCCGTTCCTGGACAGATACCCGGCAACTGCATTATCATGGGCAAACATGGTTTCTTTATATCCATTTACCATCAGCATTACGGTTATTTGATTTATAAAGATAAGGACCAATAAGATTGATACAATTATGATGGCATGAATTTTGACGTTTTTATCGTTAAGAATCTGCATATTCAGTCCTCACTTTACAACATTCCATTTATATCCCAGCCCCCTCATCGTTAATAAAAATAATGGACTTTCCGGGTTATCCTCAATCTTACTTCGCAGCCTGCGAACATAGACCGAAAGGGTGTTATCATCAACGAAACTGCCACTTTGGTCCCAAAGTTTGTTCAGTATATGCGTTCTTGTTAAGACAATATTGGGGTTTTGCATGAACAGGCATAAGAGCCGGTATTCAGCAACAGTAAGTTCTATTGCCTGATCTTCCTTTAGCACCCGGTTTTCATCTAGTTTAATGGTTATTCCATTGCATTTCAATTCAATATTGGAGGAACTCGATAATCCTGCCCGGCGCAACAGTGCATTGATTCTGGAAATAAGCTCGTTAAGCTTAAAAGGTTTGGTTATGTAGTCGTCACCGCCCAGATCAAGGCCCATGACAATATTTACCTCTTCATCGGAAGCAGTCAGAAAAATAATGGGGACAGATGATGTCTGCCTTGCTTTTTTACATATCTCAAACCCATTGCCATCCGGCAGCGTAAGATCAAGAAGCAGCAGGTCATATCTTAGCTTCAAAATTTTCGATAAAGCTTCCTGAACTGTCCTGGCTACATCAACCCTGAACCCGCTCTTATGAAGCGAGAATTCAAGGCCTTCAATCAGGCTCAGATCATCTTCCACCATAAGAATATTATTCATTCGTTTTATCTCCTTTTTTCTGCCTGACTTGCTGTAGTCCCTATTTTTCTCCAGCTTCCTTAACTGTTAACTATTCCATTACTTGACCACCAATAAATAACATATCCATTACAGTATATTTCGGGATAAAGATGAAAATCAAGGGATTATTTCTTAATATTTATGTAGATTATTTAAAGTTTATCTATAAAGCGGAAAAAACCCTTGCAAAAGGATCAGGAATACAACTTTCTATTTCTTTCATTCCGTATATGGTTTGGCAAATCTTTTTTTAAAAGCACCATTTTTCTTAAGGTTTAAGTCCCAATAATAGTTTGTTAATCCAGTTAATGAAAGTATTGAAAATAATAATTGTGTACCTTTAGACAGGTATTCCGATTTTTCATATTCTTTTTTCAAGTTTAAATCCATAATTCCTTTGCCAGCATACGTTCTCCCTATTTGCTCCATCTGATCAAGTAACCTTTTAATGGCTTTTTCAGGTTTCATCCGAATGCCCTCCACACCGCCTTTTATGATTGTTCCATCAAAGGATACTCCCAGCCTTTTTGTAATTAACTCAAGATAAGGTCTCAAATAATACGACTGACTGGTCTCAGGAAATCCGGACTGAACGAAAAATGCCATATGCACTTCTTTGTTGTTAATTGGCTTTAACAGTTCAATAAATTTCATTACCGAGCCTGGCATAGCATGAACATAGAGCGGAAAAACAAATAAATGATTTTCTGCAGAGCTAAAATTTTCTGCCCACATTTTATGTTCTTTTATATTGATCAGATTCCTTACCTCGATATTTTCTGCCCCTTGTTCTCTCATTCCTATTATTATCTTTTCTATGATCAGTTTACTGTTGGAATGATTCCCTCTTGGAGAGCCGTTATAAATCACCCATTTACCGGTTGCTTTTCTTTCAGTAATTTCCTTTGACAGAACCTCTGCCATTGGCTTTGGGTTTTCTACGTCAGCTGTTTTTATGCTGTTGTTTTCATATAACAATTCTTTACAGGGACTTTGAAAATGGTATGCCATCCGCGCAAGATAATTATTGATGACCATTACTTCCTCTTTACTTAATCCGTCTTTTTCAAAATAGAAGTTAATAATTGGATATTTATCATATCTTTTTAAGTGTCCGCATTCACCATTTCTTAACTTGATGTAGGGTAAGTAATGTTGTATTAATCGGTCCAGAAATGTTTTTCCTTTGCCATCAATAAAACCATTCTCCGTATGAAAAAGAATGACCACTTCATCACTGTTTATATAGTCTTTATATAATTTATCAGCACCATCGTTCAAAGCACATGTACCGGGAGTCCTCCACCAGCAGCTCCAGCATCCAATGCAATCCATTATTTCGGTATCCATAGCATCATGGACAACTATCTCCGCTTCACTTTTTGTTTCCATATAATATTTCTTAATCTCCTGAGCCAGTAATTCCTTATTCTTACATATTCCCAAATCAAATACAGATACCATTATGACTCCTCCTCAATCCTTTTAATGTAATCTTCAAACCACTTTGTAACGAAATCAGAATACGCCAGACCAAATTCCAGAGCATCATTTTCATATTTAGACGGCTTATGATTTTCTATCGTTAGCCCCATTCCTTCAAGTCGTAATTTCCCCTCATCTCTTATATTTACCAGGTCTCTGCGCATATTCTTAAAGTTATTAATATGAATCTTTATGGATTCCAGCCGTTCCTCTTTGGTTAACTCATGAAAGAAAAACATTTTCAATAATTGTGTGGACTTATACTTATCAGAACCCCAATCCTGCCTCATTAACATGCTAAATCGTTCTCTTCCGGAATCTGTAATGCTGTATAACTTTTTTGTCCTGTTATTTTTGACTTCTTCCTTTGAAGTTATATATCCATTCTTCTCAAGTTTCACTAAGGCCGGATGGATTGCTCCCTGACTTGTGCTTGCGAAATATTCGGTGCTTCTTTCCATTCCCTTTTTTATGTCGTATAAGGTGAGAGGATGATAATTAGATAAAAATCCTAATATGATCAGTTCTATCATGCAATTACTCCTTTATTGGATTAAGTTTAATATGTCGTTTAGACATATATTATTTGAACAGTACTCTTATTTTAGTATTTTGTCAAGTTATTTTAAATCATTACTTAAAAATTATATATTATTACATTTCATATGATAAAAATTATGAAAATCAGGATAGAATATGGCGAGAATAAGAGTTATAAAATAATAAATCAGATAGTCTCTGAACGACTATCTGATTCGTATTTAGAGTCAGTTATTGAATTTCTCATTGTCAAATTTGTGCAGCAATTATTGCGCAAATAGATCGCAGCCTATATTCCTTTGCCAAATACTGAAATTAACTGTGGTTGCGGCATTGTTACGATAAGTGACAGTGGAGTTACGATGTGTGTATGGACTAATATGGTCCTTTGTTGTATGCTTTTGTAAAACGTTTAGGAAAGAGGATATTATATGACATTAGGAGAAAAAATCAAACGCCTGAGAACTGAAAAGGGAATTACGCAGGAAACACTGGCAGAAGAAGTTAATGTGTCTCGTTCTGCTATTGCTAAGTGGGAAACAAATAGTGGTGTCCCAGAAGTTAGTAATCTTATAATGATATCAAGAATTTTCAATGTTAGTGTTGACGAGCTGGTGGATGATACAAAAGTGATTGATAAAACAGATGTTAAAGCTGAAAAAAAATCAGATTGTTCGGAGTATGCAGGTAACTTTTATGATATCGAACTAAATGGGTGGAATGATGGGGTTGAAGATGTTCTTATTATTAATGAAGATGAAAATTTTTTATTCTACCAAAAGCCATTAAAAAGGGAAAATGTGTTTGGTCTGATTGGAAAAAAATATATTACATCGTTAAAAGCGTCAAAACCATCTGATATTGTACAAAAAGATATTAAGGTAATAGGTAAAAATTATTTTTGCAGTAAGCATGTATTGGTTGAATTAGCTGTAAAAGAAGGTTTCATAAAAGGATTTTTTGATTTTCGCAATGATGATTATCAAGATGTTGTCATCCAGTCTTTTACTGATTCAAAAGTTCTATTAAAGTTTGGAAAAGAAATAGATATTAGCACCATCTCTAAAATAGAGGAATTAGAGGTAATGGCCTGACAAAACTATTTCTCCATTTCCATATACCGGCATTGTTGCAACTAACCAATACGCCTTTGTTCTTTCATAATTCTGTGATGTGCAAAAGCATATACAACATAGCTGATTAATAGAGGAAAATAAAAATTAATAATTCTGCTTAAGACCATAGCCGAGGGGAGCTGATCCCCCTGATAAAACTGACCAAACACGTTCAAATATGCTTTTTCTGCAATTCCCACTGAACCTGGAAGGGGAACTGCAGCAACTGCAATATTAATAAATGACTGACCTGCCATCAGATCAAAGCAATCATTCTTCCTGTAACCGAAGCTTAAGTATACCAGGTATGATACAAGACAGTATGCAATCCATTGAAATACTGTGATCACAAATACCTTTAAAAACAAATCCGGGTTTTTTATAATCAATCTGGACTTTTCACGGTAAGAAATTATTAAAAGATCAAACTTTTCCTTTATCTCCTCTGGTTTTTTATACAGATGAAGTTTTTTGCCAAGTTTTAAGACAAGGTCAATAAGAAAAGGGATAACAATTCTGGAAAACATCAATGCTGATAAAACAGCCGTCAGGGAGAGCATAACACCTGTTCCTGCAAGTAACAGCCAGATAAACCAGTGTGCTGATTTAGCTAATATATTAAATCTCAGCAACGCAAATACTCCCCCCATCAAGACAATTACAATCTGGCTGACAAAAACCATTAAAAATATTGTGATGGCAGAGATATCAACATAGATCTTATCTTTATTCATATAATACATCTGGGCGGGCTGCCCTCCGCACGCTCCAGGAGTTATTGCGCTAAAATAATTTCCAATGTATGCATAATCAATACAATTTTTATAGGAAACCTCCTGTTTTAATCGATGCATAATCATATAGAAATTCATGGCCTGACACCCTGCATAATAAAACATCAATGCAATTCCGGTAATAAGATATAAAAAATGGACACTTCCAGCCACTTTTACTAATTCTTTAATGGAATACTCTTTTAAAAGAACTGAAATAGTGACGGCCATTAAAGAGGTCATAACTAAGATGCTTCTTATCTGATTTTTTTTACTGATTATTTTATCCCGCATAATTAATCCCTCATGTTGAAGTTGATACTTTTTATTATTACCAGAGCTTGCGAATCCTATGTTAATGTCTTAAACAGATTAATAACGGCTTTATTCCAAAAAACACCAGAACAGTTAATCTTATCATGCTCTTTATTATTAGTAAATAAAGGTTATAAATACGATAAAATATTAAGTTTCAATCACATAAACTTAAAATTATGAAATAATGCAACTAAAAAAAGCGACCACAATTATTGTGATCGCTCTTCGCAAGAAATGCCTATTCAATATCTTCCCCATTGGATGCAATTACTTTTTTATACCAGTAAAAAGAATCTTTCCGTAATCGTTCAAGACTTCCATTGCCCTCGTTGTCTTTGTCAACATAAATAAAACCATATCTTTTCTTCATTTCTCCGGTTGAAATACTAACTAAATCAATACAGCCCCAGGGAGTGAATCCGATTAAGTCAACGCCATCTCTGATTGCCTCTTCCATCTGTTTGATGTGTTCTCTGAGATAATCGATTCGATAGGAATCATGAATGGTCTTGTCTTCTTCTAATACATCAACTGCACCCAGTCCGTTTTCAACTACCATCATTGGAATCTGATAGCGGCCATATAAATCATTAAGGAGGTAACGGAGACCCTGTGGGTCAATTTGCCAACCCCAGTCGCTTGCTTTTAAGTATGGATTTTTTACCCCCATAATGACATTGCCAGAGGTTTTCTTAGCTTCTTCATCTGCTGTTGTACAAGTACTCATATAATAACTAAAGCTATAAAAATCAACGGTTCCATTTTTTAATACTTCTAAATCATTGTCTTTTATTTCAATTGAGATTCCCATCTCTTCAAATAGACGCTTTGTGTAATATGGGTATTCGCCTCTTACCTGCACATCACCGCAGAAGTAGTTCATTCTCATTTCCTTCTGGGCTAATACAACATCGTCCGGATTACAGGTATAGGGGTAGATCGCTCCTCCTGCAACCATACAGCCTATTTTGAATGCAGGATTAATTTTATGGCCAAGAACAACTGCCTTTGCACTGGCGACAAATTGATGATGAGTTGCCTGGAATCTTTTTTGCTTCTGTTCTCTTGTAGGAACAGCTGAAAAATCCTGTAATGGACCGTCTTCGCTTTTAATTCCCCCGGACAGAATATCACCGACTCCCATCATCATACAATTTATTTCGTTAAAAGTAAGCCAGTACGTAACCAGATCCTTATATTCATTAAATACTGTCTGGCAAAAATTCAGATAAAAATCAATACAGTCACGGCTTAACCAGCCACCATATCTGTCCATTAAATAATATGGTATTTCGTAGTGAGAAATCGTTACCAATGGCTCTATTCCATACTTTTTGCATTCTTCAAAAACTTCCCTGTAGAAATCCAGACCTTTTTGGTTTGGTTCTGCTTCATCACCTTTTGGAAAAATTCTGGTCCAGTTAAGAGATAATCGAAATACCCGAAAGCCCATTTCGGCAAATAATGCGATGTCTTCTTTATATCTATGGTAAAAATCAATTGCTTCGTGAGAAGGATAATTGTTTTCGCTTTTAATCTCATTGGTGAAATAACGTGGTGTGCTGACTGTTCCTGCTGTAATATGGTCGCAAACGCTATCCCCTTTCCCATCTTCCAGCCAGCCTCCCTCAAACTGATTGGCAGCTGTGGCTCCACCCCACAAAAAATCCGTTGGAAAACTCATCGTGATTCCTCCTAATTATTGATATATACTCTCGCCTTTATATATAACAAGAGTAGTTACAAAAGTTACAATGATACCCAGAATAATACTAATCACCATAAATATAAAGTTAGAGCTATTTGGTCCCACAAAGCCAGTGATACCAAGAATTCCTGCACTTCCGCCTAAACTGTACATGTATACCTTCATTAAACCTGCAAAAGCTGCTGAACAAAAATTACCAAACATAGAAGCATATAATGGCTTCTTCAATTTCATATTAATACCAAACATAGCCGGTTCTGTTACACCGCCAAAAATTGCAGTTATTGCACTGGATCCTGCGGTTGATTTTGTAGCTTTATCTTTACATTTAAATGCGACTGCTGCTGCAGCGGCTCCCTGATTAATATTTGATAAAACATTTGCTGTCGCAACAATTGGTTCATAACCAAAGGTAACTAATGAATTGAACATATATGGAAATAATGCACCATGCATACCTGTAAGAATTAATAGTGGATAAATGGTTGCCAATACTGCCACACCAAAGAAACCGGTTGTTTTATACAGCCACATAATTGCTATTGCTAGATAATTTCCAAGGAAAGCACCAGCGGGGCCTATTAAACCTAAGGTTAATGGAAGCATAACTAATATGGTTCCAAGAGGTACTACAATTGCCTTTATAGATTCTGGTGCTATCTTTTTGAAAAACCGTTCCACATGGGACATCACATAGACTGCCATAATAATGGGAAAAATGGTGCTCGTATAAGTTGCTGCGTATACAGGAATCCCAAAAATACTCATAGGTACAGAACCTGCTACATTTGCTACCATGGTAGGATGGATCATAATTGCACCAAGAAGCATACCAAGTCCCATATTTGCTTTGAATTTATTAGCAGATGTTGCACCTAAAAATATGGGAAGGAAATAAAAACCTGCATCTGATGCAAAAGTAAGTACTGCGTGAGTTTGCATATCCGGAGTTAATAATCCAGTCAGCTCACCTAAGATAATAACAACCTTCAGCATACCTGCACCAATGATGGCAGGAAGCAGAGGAATTAAACTGCCTGTAATACCATCGATTATTGCAGCAAAGCTGATTTTTTTCTTTTTCCCTTTATCTAAATTTTCATCAATGGCTTTTTCCATCTCAAGACCAGCTTTTGCAGCAACAATGCTGTATACTTCACCAACAGACTGTCCGATAATAATCTGTAATTGCTCGTTGGACCACTGTGCTCCAACAACACCCGGAAGCTTTTGTATTTCAGACAGATTTATAATGCTTTTATCCTTTAATTGAAATCTAAGACGTGTCATACAATGGCCCAAATAGCTGATGTTGTCCTTTCCACCAACTAACTCTAACACGTTTACAGCCAGTTCATCATATTTTTCTTTTTTTGACATATCCGTTCTCCTTTTTTTGTGTTCCTTTTCAAACTCCGAGGAAATAAAAAAACCGAGGGAACGCACAATATTAGTGCGTTTACCCTCGGTTATGCCTCCATTACGAGTGACAATCCTTAGATTAATTTCTTGTTACTATCATGTGATTAGTATAGGGGAAAAGAGTTATTATGTCAATGTAATATATTTCATAAAATTACAAATACTATTTTGTACAATATATACAACTCTCATATTCAATTTTCACTGCTGTTAAACTAAACTTAATTCACATCACATCTTCTTTTTCAACGTTATGCACAGTAAGAAATCCGCAGATCAGGGAAACACCAAATAAAAAAACCGGAAGAATCATATTTGCCCTTAAAGTCAGGTCTCCTATGTTTCCATTCATAACTGAAAACAATAAAAATGAAGTAATAATAACTGCCCTCGATGACTTCATCAATTTTCCTATATATAAAGGGATAAACGCCAGGGTCACAGTAAGAACCGTCTTTAAAATGATCTGCAAGTAGAAATTTGCACTTAGCATATCATAGCCCAGCGGTAAGCCGGTCCCCACCTCAGAGGATAAGGCCAGAAGCAGGCAAATAAACAGTTTCCCAAGGAAAAGAGCCACCGCACAGAAAATCCATACTGCCATCATCTGAGATAGTATTATTTTTTTTCTGGAGATGGGATAGCAAAACATCAGACTCTGAGTTTTATTGTTATACGCTTTGATGATAAAGGAAGACAACATGGAAGAGGTAAAAACTAAAAACACGAGATTGGTAAGCAATTCAATTTGCTCTTTCATATTAGCAGCCTCAGGTGCAGATTCCGATATTCCTAATTCAGCATCAATGGGAACGTAATAACACATTGCAAAGAAAAGAATTCCAAGGACTACAAATACAACTGCCTGTTTGATTATATATTTTTTCGTATGATACTTTTTCCATTCCAGTCTGATTAATTTCCACATTCGCTCTCACCTCCTGTGACTTTCAGGAAATACTCCTCCAGGGATTCTGTCTGAGAATGAAATCCCTGAATTTCAATCTGATTTTCCGTTAACGCCTTCATAATCTCCCGTGACGTAGCTTCTTTTGTATAGACCCGGATCAGATTGTTATTTAAAACTTTGAAATTGGAAATATTAAGGCACTCTGTAAAAACATAGGAGGCTCTGGTTATTTCTGATGTTCTGATTTCCAGATACTCAAGTCCCTTATCCGTAAGCTCTTTCATAGAAATTTCTTTTATCAGTCTGCCTTTATGAATGATTCCTATGGTATGTGCAAGGCTTTCAATTTCAGAGAGCAGGTGGCTTGATATAAGAATGGTCATCTCATACTCTTTACACAGCATCCGGAACAGATCGCGGAACTGTTTCATACCAGCCGGATCCAGACCATTCGTTGGTTCATCTAACACCAGAAATTCCGGCTTTGTAAGAACAGCTCTTGCAATACCCAGCCGCTGCTTCATTCCCAGTGAAAATTCTTTTACCTTTTTTCCTCTGTTATCTGACAAAGACAGCAGGGACAATGCTTTTTCTACACTGTCAGGACTGTAATACCCCATGTATTCACAGTGCAGCTTTAAATTCTCTTCCGCCGTCAGCTCATTGTAAAACACTGGAAACTCAATCATGCTGCCCATACGTTTTAAAAACGAATAGGAATCAGGGAGCAGTTTCTCACCAAATAAAACAATATCTCCTGAAGTTGGTTTCCATTGATTGGTGATCATCTTCATCACCGTAGTTTTTCCCGCACCGTTGGGTCCAAGAAAGCCATAAATCTCTCCTTTGGCAATATGCATGTTCAAATCGGATACAATGGTCTCTGCTCCAATTTGTTTGGTTAAATGATTGGTTGTTAAAATCGTCTGCATTTTGTCACTTCCTTTCATACCCATAATTCTAGCAAGTGATTTCTTCAAAACTCTTGAATAAATCTTACGAATTTCTTTCTTGAATTAATAATCCAGCTGCTGGAGCTTTAAAGTAAATACGGTTTCCTCATTCTGAATACTCCTTAATGTCAGTGTACCATTGATTTTTTCTGCCAGACTTTTTGCTATGGTAAGACCTAATCCATTGCCCTGAATCTCCCGGTTCCGGGAATCCTCCAACGTATAGAGGCGGTCAAATACGCGGGGAATTTCCGTATATGCAATTCCCTTTCCATGATCAACCACATCCACAAACACAAAGTTGTCTTCCTTGCGAAGGGTCAGTCCCAGGTAATGACCTGCATCCCCATAACGGATTGCATTGCTGATCAGATTGTTAAGAATGCGTCCCAACGCTTCCCTGTCTGCATAAACGAAAACAGGAGACTCAGGAATATGGATGTTCACATCAAATTTTTTCTCTGTTAAGATATTATAAAAATCAACAATGATCTCCCGGCAGAATTCATTTAAATCTATTTTGGACATCGTCAGCATTGTATCACCGGCTTCTAACTTTGCCAGTGTGAAAAACTGGTCAATTTGGTCCTTTAATTCATTTGCTTTATGAGAAACCTTTTTTATCATACTCTTTTCAAGTGTTTCCTGCATTAAAAGCATTTCCAGATATCCGATAATAACAGTCAAAGGTGTCTTCAGATCATGGGATATATTGGAAAGCATCCGTTTGATATTCAGTTCCGATCTGCGATAACCGGCATTTGCATTCTGCCTGTCTTCCAGGATACGGTTAATCTGTTCCAATAGATGTTTGATTTCCTTATCTTCTGTAAATAACATCACTTTTTCATTGGTATCCTCATCTAAAATACGTTCCAGTTCATCACTGACAGTTTGAATTTGTTTTAACGTCCTTCTATTTAACAGAGACATGGTTTCACTCCTTTGCACTTCCCAGCTTGTACCCAATTCCCCAAACGGTCAGGATATACTGCGGCTTCCTGGGATCATCCTCAATCTTTGTACGAAGGCGGCTGATATGAACATTGACTGCGTTTTCATCACCTAAATAATCATCCTGCCATATAAAAGAATAAAGCTGCGCCTTGGTATAAACCTTTTTGGGATTGGAAAGAAGCAGACGAAGGATTTCATATTCCTTTGCCGTCAGATCCACTGTCAGCCCATTTTTATGCACTGTGTGACTTTCCAGATTCATTTCCAGATCTCCCAAACCCAAACAAACCTCAGGGGTTTCTGTTACGGATGAATACTGGGTAGTACGCCGCAGATTTGCCTTCACTCTGGCAAGCACCTCAGTTAGGGAAAATGGTTTTGTAATATAATCATCCGCTCCCAGTCCCAATCCAAAAATCTTATCTGACTCGGTGTCTTTAGCGGACAGAATTATAATCGGAACCACACTTTCCTTTCTAATCCGCTTCATAACCTCCAGTCCGCTGATTTTGGGCAGCATCAGATCTAAAATCACCAGGTCATAGGAACCGCTGAAAAATGTCTTTACCGCCTGTTCTCCGTCAAAGGAGCCATGAACTTCAAAGCCCTCCATCTGGAGAAAATCAATCAGCATCTCACTGATTTCCCTGTCATCTTCTACCAACAATATCTTCATCTTTCAATTTTCCTCTCTTCATAGAGCAAAAAAGGTCTTGCTATAATGGTATAATCATAATTTCGACCTACATTGTCCTCTACACCAACATCTTATCATAACTCTGATAGAAAAATAAAGATAGCTTAAGAATATATGAGAGAAAAATAGGCCAGATTGAAGGGGTTTTGTATACGCGTAAACCTTGACATACATTGTCATGGTTCATATACTATAATTATGACACAGGAGGTGGTTGTTTGAAAGAAAGTCGACTGTTTAAGATTATCTACTTTATTTTAGAAAAAGGACGGGTTACTGCTCCAGAACTGGCAGAAAAATTCGAGGTTTCCGTCAGAACAATTTATCGTGATGTAGATGTGATTAGTAGTGCTGGTATTCCCATTTACGTTACAACCGGCAGAAGTGGTGGAATACAGATTCTTGACAACTATGTTTTGGATAAAGCCTTTTTTTCGGATAAAGAAAAGCACGATATCCTATCCGCCTTGCAAAGTTTTTCCGTTATCGATAACACCTATGAACGAGAGCTGTTAACAAAACTCTCTGCACTTTTTAACACACAGCCAGAAAACTGGGTTGAAGTAGATTTTAGCCGCTGGGGCAGCAAAACACAGGATAATGCCAAGTTTGAGCAATTGAAAAATGCAGCTATCAACCACAAAGTTGTGACAATTGTTTATGTAAGTTCCTACTCAAAAAAAACAAAGAGAAATATCCATCCTCTAAAACTCTATTACAAGTCCAAAGAATGGTATGTAAAAGCCTATTGTACAGAAAAGAATGATTTTCGTCTCTTTAAAATAAATCGTATTATCGATTGTGAAATTTTGGATGAGGATTTTATACCTGTTGAATTTCCTGTATTACAAGATGCAGAGCAGAATGGCTATAACAAAATTGTACTTCGCTTCCCGAAGGAAATGGCTTACCGTGTCTATGACGAGTTTACTGAGGATGAAATTACAGAACAGGAAAACGGCGATTTTATTGCGGCTGCCTATATGCCGGAGGATACATGGCTGATTGGATATCTTCTTTCCTATGGTGTGTATGTAGAAGTGATTGAGCCTGGTTATTTACGGAAGATTTTGTCTGATGAAGCAAAGAAAATTTACGAAAAATATAAACCTTGACAGATGATGTCAGAGTTTATGTGCTATTATTTCATTATAGCGACACAAACTATAATATTAGGAGGATTATTACATGGGCAGAGCAGCAACAAAGTCAGATCTGATAGCATCGGCAAATAGCAATTTTGAAAAACTGAACATGCTTATTTCCGGATTGACAGAGAAAGAATTGTCAGCTCCATTTGATTTTACAGCAGACATTAAAAAGAAAGAAGCGCATTGGGGCAGGGATAAAAATCTTCGAGATGTTCTGATTCATCTTTATGAGTGGCATCAGCTGCTGCTTAATTGGGTTCAGACGAATATAAATGGAGAAGACAAACCATTTATTCCAGAGCCTTATAACTGGAAAACTTATGGAGCCATGAATGTGGAGTTTTGGAAAAAGCATCAAAACACATCATTAGACGATGCAAAGAATTTGTATGAAAAATCACATGCCGATGTGATGAAGTTAGCGGAAAAGTTTTCTAATGAAGAGCTGTTTTCGAAAGATATTTATAAATGGGTTGGCGGAAGTACGTTAGGTTCGTATTTTGTCAGCACTACAGCAAGTCATTACGATTGGGCCATTAAAAAGCTAAAGGCACACAAAAAAAGGTGTTTAACCCTGTAGGGAAAGCATAAATGCACTTCGTGAAAGCAAAAGATTGCTCACACGGGTGCATTTTTTGTGAATATGGCTGCTTTAATTTTATTCACTTTAATTGAGGAAATGTTGAATGAATCATCTTACTTGCAACTTGCACAATAATGTTATTATACGACTCATCAAAATGAGACTTTGAGGCTGTAACGGCCGTTATACAGCATTGTACTCTTACACGATTTTCAATTGTATTTTCCACATAGTTAACAGACATAAGTCTGTCTAAAAGTAATTCAGTTACATAATATGGTAAAAAAAGACTATGAGTTCCTTCGTTAAAAAAAGGAAATGTTTCTTTGATATCATTTTCTCTGAAATCATGAAGAAATTTTTGTAAGAAACTTTCAGGTTCAGTAAAGAACTCTTCATAATAATTCAGGGAACCAATGGTGTTCTCAATAAAATCCGATACAAGTTCCTGATATAAATCATAGATATCGGAGTAATGGTGATAAAATGTTCCCTTGTTTATCAAAGCATGGGAGGCAAGTTCCGTAACCGTGATTTTTTCTATGGGCTTCTTCCTCAACAAATCCATCATAACACTTTTAATATTTCTTTTTGTTTTAATAACTCTCAAATCTTCTTTCATAAAAACCTCATCTTCTATTCAACAGATTCTTTTCCCATGGGTTAATCAACGAATTCAAGAAATCGTTTATTATTGAACCATATATAATCATTGATGATTGACTAATCAACTATAGTTCAATAAAATAATACTCGCTCACAAAACAAAAGTAAAGGAGAAAGTAATATGATAAAAACGTTGATGAAGAGTATTAGAGAATATAAAAGAGCCTCTATTTTAACACCAATATATATAACTTTGGAAATAATATTAGAATGCTTATTACCATTGGTGATGGCTAATTTAATTGACAAAATGACCGGTTCATCGTTAACACCAATCATACGCTATGGAGTTATATTAATTATTATGGCAATGTTATCCCTATTCTTTGGATATATGTCAGGAAGGATTGGTGCTACGGCATCCTGCGGGTTCGCCAAGAACTTAAGACAGGATGTTTTTTATAAGATACAAGGCTTTTCTTTTGCTGATATTGACAAATTCTCCACATCATCTCTGGTGACAAGAATGACAACGGATGTGACCAATGTGCAGAATGCATATCAAATGATTATCAGAATCGCAGTTAGAACACCACTTATGCTTATTTTCTCAGTCATTATCAGTCTGACCATCAGTGTGAAAATGTCCCTTATCTTTCTAATTATGATTCCCGTTGTAGCAGCTGCATTATTCTCAATTGTATTTATAGTATTCCCTATATTTAAACGGATTTTTGAGAAATATGATGCTATGAACAATTCTGTTCAGGAAAATATACAGGGAATCCGTGTAGTGAAATCTTTCGTAAGAGAGGACTATGAACAGGAGAACTTTCACAAATCGGCCGCTGATGTGTGCAAAGAATTCACAAAAGCAGAAAGAATTATTGCTCTGAACAATCCGATCCTGATGTTTTGTATTTCCCTTGCCATCTTTCTTGTATGTTTTATAGGAGCAAAGACAATTATTAACAGCGGTGCAACCGAATTAACTACGGGACAGCTATCTTCACTGATTAACTACGGGGTACAGATTCTTTCCTCTCTTATGATGTTGTCCATGGTTTTTGTTATCTGTTCCATGGCTACAGAATCTGCCAATCGTATCTGTGAGGTATTAAATCATGAAAGTACGCTAACCTCCCCTGAAAATGGGGTGACGGAAGTAAAGAACGGAAGCATACAGTTTGAAAACGTTTCATTTAAATACTCAGACAAAAGTAAGAAACCCGCTTTGATGAATATCAATCTGGACATAAAATCGGGGCAAACCATAGGTATTCTTGGTGGAACAGGCTCCTCGAAAACATCGTTAATCCAGCTGATCTCCAGACTTTACGATGTCACAGAGGGAAAGGTCTCTGTCAGCGGAATTGATGTGAGAAATTATGATCTGGAATCCCTCCGTGATGAAGTTGCAGTCGTATTACAGAAAAATGTCTTATTCTCCGGTACAATTAAGGAAAACCTGCGCTGGGGGAAAAAAGACGCCAGTGATGAAGAGCTTGTGAGAGTATGCAAGCTGGCTCAGGCAGATGAATTCATTGAGCAGTTTCCTGAAAAATATGATACCTATATAGAGCAGGGCGGAACCAATGTTTCGGGAGGGCAAAAACAGAGGCTCTGTATTGCCAGAGCTCTGCTGAAAAAACCTAAGATTCTGATTCTGGATGATTCTACCTCTGCAGTGGATACAAAGACAGATGCCATGATTCGAAAGGCTCTTCGTGAAGAGATTCCAGATACAACTAAAATCATTATTGCACAGAGAACATCATCTTTGGAAGATGCAGATCAGATCATTGTAATGGATGGCGGTAGGATTACGGAGCAGGGAACTCATGAAGAATTGCTGGCTTACAACGGAATCTATCAGGAAGTTTATCAGTCACAGACTAATGGAAAGAAGGAGGACTAACCCATGAATCAGAATAAACAACACAGCTTCGGGCGCCTGGTCCGCTATTTATTTTCACATTACAAATTCCAGTTAATTGTAACTTTAATCTGTATTGTGATCAGTTCATTCTCCTCTTCAATTGCAACGATTTTTATTCAAAGGTTAATTGATGAATGTATTACTCCTGGCGTAAATCAGGGATTTGAAGCGATAGCAGGCAAATTTACCTCAATACTGTTAACCATGGGCTTCATCTATATCTGCGGCACCATTGCATCAATCATCTATAATCAGATCATGGCAATTGTCACACAGGGAACGCTTAGAAATTTAAGAAATGATATGTTTGATAAAATGCAAACACTTCCAGTTAAGTATTTTGATACACATATACATGGAGATATCATGAGTACTTATACCAATGATACCGATGCCATAAGACAGCTCATCGGACAGAGCCTTCCAACGCTTTTTCAGTCTGCTTTAACTATAACGGTAATGTTTCTTACCATGTTATACTACAGTATCTGGCTTACCCTAGTAGTGATGATCGTAATCTTCCTGATGCTGAAGATTACAAAAAAACTGGGTAGTATCACTGCAGCCTTCATGATTCAGCAACAAAAATCTTTAGCAAAAGAAGAAGGCTTTATTGAAGAAATGATGCAGGGGCAGAAAGTTGTTAAAGTATTCTGCCATGAAGAAGAGAATAAAGAAGCATTTAAAAAATTGAATGAACAGCTTTTTAATGACGGAGAAAAAGCGAACCAGAACGGAAATGTTCTGATGACGATTCTGGGTAATGTAGGAAACCTTATGTATGTTCTTCTTGCAGTCATTGGAGGACTTATGGTCTATTTAAAGGCACCAAACATCTGTCTTACTGGTGTCAGCATTGTTTCAATTGGTATTATTGTTTCGTTTTTAGGCATGTCAAGACAGCTTTCCCAGACCATTGGTCAGGCATCTATGCAGGTCTCCATGATTGCAATGGGACTTGCCGGGGCAACCCGTGTATTTGAGTTAATGGATGAACAGCCTGAGGAGGACCATGGCTATGTGACTCTGGTAAATGTGAAAAAGGATGCCGAAGGCAACTTAATAGAGACGAAAGAAAGCACAGAAATGTGGGCTTGGAAACATCCTCATCAGGATGGAACAGTCACCCTTACTGAGCTTACTGGAGACGTCAGACTGGAAGATGTTGACTTCGGCTATGTACCTGAAAAACTGGTGCTGAACGATGTATCCCTGTTTGCAAAGCCAGGACAAAAAATTGCATTTGTCGGCGCAACCGGTGCTGGAAAAACTACCATTACAAATCTGATCAATCGTTTCTACGATATTTCAGAAGGTAAGATTCGTTACGACGGAATTAATATTTCTAAAATAAAAAAACCAGCTCTTAGAAGTTCGCTGGGTGTAGTATTACAAGATGTGAATTTATTTACCGGTTCTGTTATGGATAACATCCGTTATGGCCGCCTGGATGCCACAGATGAGGAATGTATTGCTGCTGCAAAATTAGCAAATGCGGATGATTTTATAACAAGACTTCCAGACGGCTATGAAACAATTCTGACAGGAAATGGTTCCAGTCTCTCCCAGGGACAGAGACAGCTGATTTCAATTGCCCGTGCAGCCGTTGCTGATCCCCCAGCCATGATCTTAGATGAAGCGACTTCATCCATTGATACAAGAACAGAAGCCCTGGTTCAGGCAGGTATGGATAACCTGATGAAAGGAAGAACTGTATTTGTCATTGCACACAGGCTTTCAACTGTAAAAAATAGTGACGCGATTATGGTTCTGGATCATGGGAAAATAATGGAGAGGGGTTCCCATGAAAGCCTGATCGAACAAAAAGGTACCTATTATCAGCTTTATACGGGTGCGTTTGAATTGGAATAAAGGCTAAATTTTAAATATTTTTCCAATCTGTTGGTATTGTAATTAAATGTGGTTGCTTACTGGTACTATAATCCCATACATTTTAGCTATTGCAATGAATTAATAATGGTGATAAAATATAGTTAACCCACTCATATATTAACCATATCATATAATCAACAGCGAGGGTAAAGTATGTCCGATAATTATATTAATGTATCAGGTGCAAGGGAAC
This sequence comes from Hungatella sp., assembly GCA_009712635.1. GTDB lineage: Bacteria > Bacillota > Clostridia > Lachnospirales > Lachnospiraceae > Lacrimispora. The sequence goes on from WASS01000020.1 coordinate 1,316,596, forward strand.
GAAATCTAAAAAATATAAATGTTCTGATACCCAAAAAAGAAATTACAGTTTTTACAGGTGTTTCCGGTTCAGGGAAATCATCTTTGGTTTTTGATACAATAGCAGCGGAATCCCAGAGACAATTAAATGAGACCTACACTAGTTTTATCCGCCATCGTATGCCACATTACGGAAAACCTGATGTGGACACCATAGAGAACCTGTCTGTAGCCTTTATTATCAATCAAAAAAGAATAGGCGGAAATGCCAGGTCAACGGTTGGGACTATTACAGATATTTATTCTGTATTACGTTTATTGTTTTCCAGAATTGGAGAACCATTTGTCGGTTATTCAGATGTATTTTCATTCAACAATCCTGCTGGAATGTGCGAACATTGCGAGGGTTTAGGAAAAATCGAAACCATAAATATTGAAAGACTGTTAGATAAAAATAAATCCTTAAATGAGGGAGCCATCCGTTTTCCAACTTTTGAACCCGGCGGGTGGCGATTAACCCGCTATATTCATTCAGGCTTTTTTGATAATAATAAAAAATTGAGAGACTATTCTGCCCAGGAAATTGAGCTGTTACTTTATGCCGACGGAATCAGGATTAAAAATCCAACACCCGAATGGCATAAAACCTCCTTGTATGAGGGATTAATACCACGTATTGAGCGGAGTTTTCTTAAAAAAGAGGATGGCGAAAAGATCAGATATGGAAAAGAAATTGAACAATTTGTTGTAAAACAGGACTGTCCCCACTGTCACGGAACACGATTAAATGATAAAGTGCTGTCTTGTAAAGTGAACGGTAAAAATATTGCGGAATGTGCAGCTATGCAAATTAATGAGCTTTTAGATTTTGTGGGGTCAGTTCATGCTCCTGTAGCGGCTACAATTGTTTCGGAACTTGTCAATCGAACCAGGCACATGATATCTATAGGTCTGGGCTATTTAAGTTTAAATAGAGAAACATCTACACTTTCGGGAGGGGAATCTCAAAGAATTAAAATGGTTAGCCAACTTGGCAGCAGTCTGACTGACCTTACTTACATTTTTGACGAACCTAGTATAGGGCTTCATCCTCATGACATAAGCAAAATCAACGAGCTTATGAGGTTGTTACGTGACAAAGGGAACACGGTTCTGATCGTAGAGCACGATCCAGACATGATAAAAATTGCAGATCATATTATTGATATGGGACCAGGCGCGGGAACCCATGGAGGGGAAGTTGTATATCAAGGAAATTTAGATGGGCTGAAAGCAGCGGGTACTCTTACGGGAAAATACTTATCCTGCTGCCCCAAACTAAAATCTGATATTCGTGCAGCGAAAGGTTGGCTTTCTATTCAAAATGCGGCCTTGCATAATTTAAAGAACCTTTCGGTTGATATACCAAAAGGAGTAATGACTGTTGTAACAGGAGTTGCAGGTTCGGGAAAAAGTACGCTTATTAATGGTGTATTACCACGATTTTATCCAGAAACAGTTTTTATTGACCAGAAAGGAATTCAAGCATCAAAACGTTCTAATATTGCCACCTTTACTGGTATCTTTGACATAATCAGAAAATTATTTGCAAAAAGGAATGGTGTAAGCGCCTCTCTATTCAGTTTCAATTCACAAGGAGCTTGTCCTGTCTGCAAAGGTCTGGGAGTTACTTATACAGATTTGGCGTTTATGGATACAATTGTTACGGTATGTGAAGAGTGTCACGGGAACCGATATAAGGACGAAGTACTTGCCTATCAGCTAAGAGGAAAAAGCATTAACGATGTTCTTAAAATGACGGTCACGGAAGCCTTAGAATTTTTTCAGGAAAAAGAAATCGTTACAGTACTAAAACGGCTTTCAGACGTAGGTATCACTTATGTTTCTTTAGGACAACCATTAAGTACGCTTTCAGGTGGTGAATTACAGCGAATTAAACTTGCTTCCGAACTTGAAAACGGTGGTCAGATTTATGTTTTGGACGAACCATCAACAGGTTTGCACATGGCTGATATAAAACAGTTAATTGGTGTAATGAATCGTCTTGTCCAACAAAATTCCACTCTTATTGTTATAGAACACAATTTAGATATTATTTGCCAGGCAGATTGGATCATTGACATAGGTCCCTATGCTGGACAGAATGGTGGTAAAATAATGTTTACAGGATTACCGAACGATTTAATCAACTGTCCGGATTCTTTAACTGGGAAGTATCTGAAAAAGTATATTAATGAAAAACAGGAGGTGCACTGAATGGCTGCCAAAGAATTAGAAGAAAGTTATATTCCTTTTCAATGCATGATTGTATCAGATTCAAATCGTTTCAATGTTGAGGGTGTATCTACAGCACAATATTATATACTCGATACATTGAACAAGCAAGGTGTGAAAACCACGAAAGAGCTTTCTGAAATGAGAGGAATCTCACAATCTGGAATTTCAAAATTAACAAAACGTTTGATGGAAAAAAATTATATTATTCAGGAAAGGCAGACGAATGACCGCCGCTCTTATAATATCGTTCTTACCAAAGAGGGAAAGGCTTTTTTAAATCGTGTTGAGGATTTTGGCAATGAAATTATGAACCTGATTGAAGAAGCATTAACAGCGGAAGAAATACATGCTTTTTCAATGATGTGCAAAAGGATTACCAACTTATACGCGGAAAAGCACTAGTCAGACTTACGGGAATTTAACCGGTTTAATGACTTCTGCAGTATAAAAACTGACTCCCAGAATATTTTTCAAACATTCCGGGAGTCAAACATTTTATATATCTATGCTTAAAAGATACAACGGTGCTTCATCTACTCGAATATTATCTGGCAGTGATGATGACTGTAGCTGAACACCAAGTTTCCGTCGGAGAGATCCGCCATCTGCACGTGGTTCACAATCTACCACACGGAGGCAATCAATTTCTTTTATTGCCGTAATCGATCCGTAGCGTTTTATTAATCCTTTTATACTTACAGCACATTCACTCATTCATATCACCCCCCCAATTCCAATAGATTTATATTTTCGCCGCCTAAGTATATTCTTAGTGCCGGCCCCAGGAAGCGTTCAATTGCTTCCCGGAAATCATTTGTTTCATCAGGCCAATTCCTAATATCCATCCCCGCACTAACAAGCGTTTTCAGTAGTCCCAGATCACCGTCTGTGAAATTCGTAACCATCTCCCACCAGCGTTTTGCCAACTCCTGTCCTTCACGTGATGCAGGATCAGCGCCTTTTGGGTACAGTAAATTCAGCTCAGCAAGAAGTTCTTTTGTATTTTCAATAATAACCTTGCTTTTATCCTGTGAATCAGTTTTCTGGAATCTCTCTGATATATTTTTCAATTGTTCGGAGCCAAAATAACTCAGCATGAAAGCATATGGACTTTCCTGCCTCATCAGGTACATGATGGCCATGAGCTTATCCAGGCTGATTTCCTTGCCTTTCCTGGTTTCACAGATCACTGAATCGAGTATTTTAGCGATATTATTCAGATTCTCAATTTGCCCTGACAGAATATCACGCTGCTCCACAAATGCGTCTTCAAGATCTGAAGCTGATTTAAACTTCAATATTCTTTCTCTTATTTGCCCAAGAGAGAATCCACAGGACTTAAAGAACAAAATCTGTTGCAGCTTGAAAATATCGTCACGCGTGTACATTCTACGTCCGCCTTCGCTGAGAACTGGTTTCAGCAGATTTGTTTTATCGTAGTATTGCAGTGTCCTGACGGAAACCCCGGCTTTTTCAGCCAGATCACCTATTGTGAAAAATTTCATTTTTTGATTATCCATTCTACACCTCCTTACGCATTTCAGTTTATCACATTACGTAACGTCACATGCAAGTGTTTATGAACATTTACTTACAAATGGAAAAGGAGCATACCTCCTGACTTTATTGTCCATTGGTATGCTCTTACACTTCACATATGGTGTACCATTATTCTATTTAACCTTTAAATCTAAGTTTTCTTAGCTTTCTCTTAGAACCAGAAGTCCTGTCTAGGCATAATACGCCTTTAACCAATCTACTGACTCCTGTAATGATGCAACTGTTTTTGTTTCAACCACACACCTGCAATGATTGCGCCTGGCAATATTAAGCTTTTCAAGTAAATTAATATTTCCTTTACCGAGAGTCATATGATTTTGTTTTCCCATAGCATCGTGTATATGAAAATGTTTTAACTTAGTTTCATTTTGCATAATATACGGTTCATCAACATTACTGGCCGAATAGGAATGCCCAATATCCCAGGTAAGTGTAAATATGGAACTATCAAGTAAAATTTCAATTGCCTCTTTTTGAAATTCTGTAAACCCCTCTGTATTTTCTATGGAAATATTTATTCCTTCTTTACCAATCACAGTTTCACACATAACTTTGAAAGATTGAATATTTTTTAAGTATATATCACGATATTTATCAAATAGAAATACCTTTTGATCTGGGAGCGTAAAATAAACACCTCTACTCAAGTGCATGTTTAAAAGTGGAATTCTCAGCTCTTTCGCAACTAATAAAGACTGTTTAACTGTATCTAAGTAAGCCTTGGCTACAGCATAATTGAAATCACTTATATTAAGATTTTCGTCAAGATGGATCGTGTAATAGACTTCGTATTCCTTAGATATATCCTGAATCACTCTGAAATTTTTCAAAATCTCCACTTGATATTGTGGTAAATTCATGTTTAATTCGATAAATTTAAGGCCAAGGCTCTTACAAAGTCTTGCATTTTCCTCCAAACTGACCAGTTCGATTAATGTGGGCATACCAAATTCAATACTCATTATCTCCTCCTGTTTGCCATGGATCTTTTAAGTTTATTTGTTTCTTCCTGCCCCGCCTCCACGGGTGCTTCCGCCACCACCTGTGCTTCCGCCACCTCCTGATGTTGAGCGGCCTCCACCTGAACCAGAACTCATTCCACTTGATCGGCCTGCTCCACCACCAGAGCTGGAACCCCCGCTTCCACTGCTTCCCCAACTGCTGCTTTGAGAGCTGGATCGGCCTGCTCCACCACTGCTTCCCCAGCTGCTGCTTTGAGAGCTGGATCGGCCTGTTCCACCGCTGCTTCCCCAGCTGCTGCTTTTGGTGCTGGAGTCTGAACTACTGCTGCTTCCCCAGAAGCTGCTTTTAGTGTTGGATCGGCCTGCTCCACCGCTGCTTCCCCAACTGCTGCTTTTGCTACTGGATCGACCTGCTCCACCACTGCTTCCCCAACTGCTGCTTTTGGGAGTGGAATCTTCTGCTGCACTGCTGCGCCATAAGCTACCTGACGAAGCTGAATTACCACCCATGGGGGGCATTCCGCCTATAAAATCATTTCTGTGGGGATAACCATGACGTCCCCAATAGCCTTGGGGGCCATATTTTCTAATATACCTTTTTTTATAAGGGTTAAAAGGAATTCCATACACTTGCCTATAAAGTTTTCTTCTATTTCCTCTAACAAATAATATTATAATAATTATCATCAGTAATGGCGCTGGATTTGGAATAGGCTTTTGTCCGATCTTATCTGTATTAACTACTTCCTTTACTGGTACTGTACTTTTCACTCTTTCAAAATTATTTTGAAACAGTAAATAAAGGTGGTCAGCCGTCGCTGATGCTCCCTGGCTGTAATTTTGTGCCGCAAACTCCGGTTCCAGGACCTGATCCAATATTCCTCTTAACACCCCATCTTTTACAAATCTTTCTGATTCTTTCCCAGGAAGGAGCCAATAATTATCATCCCCTCTGTATAATACCAATACTGCATCCCGGGTTCCGGCATTAATCTCTTCAAAGGTATTGATTGTGTCTTCCTGAAAACTGATTCCCTCTTTACAATACTCTTTAGTCACTACATAAACGGCTGCATTATACTTATTTTTTGATTGGGTACTTTTCTTATTAATGTAATTGATGGTATCTTCGCTGATTATACCAACCTCATCAATGACATACTGACCAGCTTTATGGCTGATGGTTCCTCCATTATCGGAAGCATTTTTCCATTGCCCTCCCAGTTCCTGAATAAATGCTCCATAAACCTTTTCAGCACCCGCGCTATAGTCTTTTGCTGCGAAATCAGGCTCCAGATATTCATTTAAAATGCTGGATATCTTTCCACTGGATAGCGTATCTTCCAGTCCTGTTCCCTGCATCGCCCAATAGTCATCATCGCCAACAGACATCAGGATCAGCAATCCATTGTTTTTTTCTTCTGAACCAATTTTCCATTTATTAAACAGGTCCATAGAATAATTTTCCATGGACTCCCCATTTGTAAAGTCAATTGTTACCAGAACTACCTGAGTCCCGGTCTGTTCCTCCAGTCTTCTGCCGTATTCTATTATCTCATTTTCTACATCTTCGCTGATCACATCGGCAAAATCATTGACGTAAAATGCATTGGAAGGCTCCAGTGTTTCTGCCGCAGCTGTTTGAAACGGTAACATACCTGCCAATAACAAAATCAGCAGCAAATAGCAAATACTTTTTTTCATAATATCCCCCTCTATTCGTATAATTCCAACGGTTTTACAAACGTTATCCTGCTTAAGATATTGGCAGGAAAACGCTGCAGGCATCTGTTATAGGAAGCTGCCTTTTCATTGTAACTGTTGTGAGAAATGATAAGTTCTCTGGATTTTAAATTGACAGGAAAACTGTCACAATAATAACGGTCTTTCTCTGATAGATTCATCAAATTCAGTTTTTCATGCAGTTCCATAGAAGCTTTGATCAAGTTTTCCTTTGCCTGATATTTGTCCCCCGGAGTATCAGCCTTTTTCAGTGCCTCCAGACGCTCTGATATTTCTTTTATTTCTTCCTCTTCCCGGTTCATATACCGGCGTGCTACTACCGTCAGATTATAGCACTGATCGGATATGTACTCCAAATCGCTTTGTATTCCTTTTTCCCCTTTGTTCTCCCCCTGGTAAAAAACAGACAGTGTCTCTTCCTTTAATTTTGTGAGGGAAAGATGAGCTCCCAGCAGTATGGAAAACAGAATAATTAATGCAGTGATACCTTTTGCCGTTTTCCTATTCTTTAAAAATTCCATCGGTTCCCCCATTTTCTAAAGATAAAGGTGCCATATCATTTAAGTAGCCATCCTGTCGGAGCATCGTCTCCATGACGTCTATGTCGATGGAGGATTCCAAAACTTTATCTTCATATATATTAACTCTGATTTTATGATAAATAGTTACCAGCTGCTTTAGGAAATCTGCGATGTTTTGAAGGCCTGCTGACCTGTTCTCTGCTTTTTCTCCCTCTATCTCCATCTCGGCATAATTGTGCAGCAGTTTTATTGTCTCCGGCAGATAATATTCAAAAAAGCGGCTGGCTTTGGAGTATCTTTGAGGATTGTTTCTGATAAATTCAATAATCTGCCTGGAATCGTCTTCAAAGCTTTGTATCTGTTTTCTTATCTCTTCATTTTGAATGGTACTTTTTATCTGCTTCATTTTATCAAGATCAGTCATAGCGGTTAAGAGCACATCATTCAAATTCCAATCTCCGGTATCAATACCCTGATATCTTTTTTTAGTGAGCAGGGAGGATATAACAGATGCTGATAAATGAATGAAGACAGATAAAATAAGAACTATGAAATAATCCCATAAGCGATATAAGGGAAACATTAAAGAATAAAGGAACCACAATAATCCAGTTAGATAAATTGGAATTACAGATTTATATTTTATTATTTTCAAAACAGCACCTCTTTTTCGAACGTATTATGGTTATTTTTATTTTCTTTGTAATTGTGGGGGTAACTGTTGAGGGGGAAATTCGTTACAGTTTGGCATTCTTAAATATCAAACCACGTTATCAGGACAGAATCTGCAACAAAAAACGACAATAATATCATATCATACTTTTCATCAATTGTGTACATTTAACAGAATTATTAATTAGCGATATTCTGTCTCAAATAGTGTGAATCCACTGGCGTTTAATCAATACCGTATATAAATTTTACTACTAAAATAGAGGTCGATTAATTAAATTAACCAACCTCTTACTCTGTACAAGAACATCAGCCTATACATTACTGCCCGGCTCATAACCAAATACTTTAACTCCTGCATCATATACCGGAATATATGGGGTTTTTACTGTATTTCCGTAGTTTACTCCAGAAAGATCCTTATAGGAAAAATCATTGGAATTGTTCCAGGTTACTGCAGCTGGCGCAGCAATCCGAAACTGAACTTCTTTTCTGTAAGCAGACTGTCCGCCTGGATAAATCCTGGTTCCGGTAAAATCTGCATTGACATAATAGATATTGGACCCTTTATCCCAGGGAAGTAATTTGGATACAACAGCACCGTTATTGTAGTTAGTGGTTACTGTAATATCAGAAGCTTTATATCCCAACTTTATTACTTCAGAAATATCGATAAAGTATTTAAAGGACAGCTTATCTCCCATTCTTGCAGGCCAGCCGGATTGATTGTTAAGGAGTGCCTTGATTTCTATAAAATTACTGCTGGAGGCATTGATTCCAGCTTCCACAAAAAACTCATCATTGGTTACCGGTTCAATTGCTTTAAAATCAGCAATAGGCATTCCGCCGTATCTTCCATATAACTTAGCAAGGGCACCTACAAATCCTGCATTGTAATCACAGGCAATTTCATTATTTACATAATTACCTATATCATCGGTGTAGCTGTCATCTCTTCCGGGACCGCCAACTAAAGCACCGTAGATTGTATGTCTGTGATAAGTGGGAACGGTCTGACTGTCAGCCCAGGAACTGTGAGCAGTTCTGTGGTGAGGTCTCTTTGGAGGATTCACACCAAAGCCAACTACAAAACTGTGTCCTGCGCTGCCCAGTGCATAGTCCACCTGCTGCCTGGCAAAAGCATTATAAACAGCTGCCCTGGAAGCTGTACAGCCGGACCAGTCTGCATAAACACTTGCTAAGAAGGCTGTGGTAGTGGCATATCGCAAAGCTCCCCAGCTATCCAGCCAGGCAAGACCTTTTGGTGTATAGGAGATACGTTCTCCGTTATAACCGGTGGACCAGTAATCCAAATGCATTTCTGCGGATGTCTTATAGATTGCTTTGTTTGTGATTCTGGCAAGAAGGATTTCTGTACCATAATGTACATCGTCCCAGTTATGAGCCCATTTGTAAGCAATGGTATTGGTCTGGGATTGTGTTCCCCAGTTTCCCACATAGGATTCTGCTTTGTTTAAATAAGTGGTTTCACCTGTTGCAAGATACAGCCAGGTACCTGCCCAGCTAAGTTCATCATAAAAGCCGCTGTAAGAGGTGTAAAAACCATTGGCTGCGGTATAGCCTGCATCACTTTTAGTGGTATCTGCAAAAGTAAAAAGCTCTTTGGCATGACGGATGCATTCTGCGGCATAAGTCGGATTGCTTTCAGCAAATATAGCTCCTGCTGCGGCTAAAGCTGCTGCCGCCCCGCCCGCTACGGAAGAACCTGGTCTTGATAAATCCACCTTAAAGGACGGACGTACCATCTGCATCACCTCGGCAGGTCCCCACCAGGAATGATCAGCATTGCCGTCACCTACCTGGTAATAGAATACATTGGCAGATGGATGGCATTTTATCAGATAATCGGTTGCCCACTTAATTTCCTGCAACAGATAATCAAGCTGTCCACTCTGTTCTAATGCATCCCTTGATTCATAAACACTCCAGGCTAACATCGCTGCCGTGTACGCCATCGGCAGGTTGAATTTGGGGTGATCTCCTGCATCGTACCAGCCACCGGTCAGATCAAGTCCGGCGTCTGCTCCGTCCGTCAGGCCGGAATCCCCTCTCCAGTTATTCCGAATGGTATCTGGCAGTTTTCCTGAACGCTGGAACTCATAAAACATGATTGCTTTTTGTAATGCTTCTCCGTAGTTATAATTCACATTCATTTTTATTTCCTCCTTGTAATTAACATTTTACATACACTAAAAAGGAATTAAAAATAATATTGTAAACTAACTTATGGTTATGGCAAGTATAAAAGAAAGCCACCGAGGTCAGAGTGACACTTTCGATGGCTTTCTTGGCTTTTAATTTTTTGTTTTTCCCTGATTTGCTACCTTCTTCATCTTTGCGGCTATCACATCAGGATTTCCTAAAAACTGTTTTTTTATTACCGAAAGTGTATCATCAAGCTCATATACCAATGGGATTCCCGTAGCCAGATTAAGCTCCACGATTTCCTCCTTGGAAAGATGCTCCAGATACATTACCAGTGCCCTCAGGGAATTTCCATGAGCTGTAATCAGTACCCTTTTTCCTGCCATAAGCTGTAGTCTGATTTGCTTTTCAAAGTAAGGAATAACCCGTGCAATAGTATCTTCCAGACTTTCTGCTAACGGTAATTCGTTTTCTGCTACATTATGATATGCTTTCTGATGCGCCGGATTTCTTTGATCCTGGGGTTCTAAAGAAGGTGGTTTTATATCAAAAGAGCGCCGCCAGATTCTCACCTGTTCTTCTCCATATTTTTCAGCCGTCTGAGACTTATTTAATCCCTGTAATGCTCCATAATGGCGCTCATTAAGCTTCCACGTCTTTATTACAGGGAGCCATTCCGCATCCATTTCCTCTAATGCAAAATTCAGCGTATGGATTGCACGTTTCAGATAGGAAGTATAGCAGAGGTCAAATTCATATCCTTGCTCCTTAAACAACCGGCCAGCTTCTCTTGCTTCCTCTTTGCCGGCTTCTGATAGGTCAACATCCGTCCAGCCAGTAAACAGATTTTCTAAATTCCAAATGCTTTCTCCATGACGAAGTAATACTAATTGATGACTCATATTCAATCCCTCCTATAAGGATGCTTCGTAAATCTCAATAATTGAATTCAATAATGCCGCATCAAATTCCTGCTGTGTCTGCTTTACAGAAAGGTCAGAAAGAAGTGCTCTGGAAAAGCTGGCTATCAGTTTTGGATTCTGCTTCAACAATTCATCTGCCTCTTTACGGCTGTAACCACCGGATAGTGCCACAATCCGCACAATTCTCGGATCATTCATTAAATCATTGTACGTTCCAGCCACAGAAGGAATAGACACCTTAAGCATAATGTTCATTGAATCATCCATTTTTTTCAGATGGCTTATAATTTCCGCAACCAGCATTTCCTCTGCTTCCTGTTTATTGCTGCTATGAATATCTACCTCTGGTTCCAGAATTGGTACAAATCCGGCATCACATATTTTCTGACCTAATTCAAACTGCTGTTCTACAATCGCATGAATTCCGGTCCTGTTCGCTTCATGAATAACGGAACGCATCTTTGTTCCAAAAATGTTTTTGGCGGCCGCTCTGCTTAAAAGCTCATCCAGCTTAGGAATGGGCTTCATCAACTGAACCCCGTCCTTTTGTTCATCCAGTCCATTATCAATTTTCAGAAATGGGACAATTCCTTTTTTCTCCCATAAGTAATCGGCAGTATACAGGTTGTCAATTTTACGCTCCATTGTTTTTTCAAACAGAATTGCCCCTAAAATATGTTTAGATGAAAATGCCTTGCTTACGATAATCCGGCTTCTCATCTGCTGAATCAGATCATACATTTCATCCTCTGTATGGTATTCTGACGCCTCAATTCCATAGTCTCTCAAAGCTTTCGGTGTGCTTCCTCCACTCTGATCCAACGCTGCAATGAAACCTGCACCATACTTCATTCGTTCTAATTGTTCTGATTTCATGTTATACATAACCTCCTTTATCTCCTACGAAATTTACTTTTAACTGATACACTATTTCACTTCCGTTAACATGTTAGTTGATACTAACCTATTTTATATATCAAGTATGCATCCTTTTTATATATATGTCAAGAATCCAGTTATAATAATTTAAAGCCCCTTTGCCTGCTGTAACTAGATATTTCATTATATTGAACCTGAATTCTGTCAAAACAATCTTGTATTGTATTTTTACTTAATCCAGATAATGCTGCTTCCACGTCGCTGGCAAAACCTTTGGGGATAAATGCTTCTTTTTGCATTTGTAATCGCCCCAAACTGCCTTTCTCATTAAGTATATACATCCCATTTATAGCATACAGAACTTGCAGTAAGCTGACTGCACACCGAAACAATGAACCGGCAGCATATAGAACATCTCCTTTTCCAACTGCCTTCGTACCACACTGTTTTGAAAACTCACATTCCCATAAAAATTTTTCTATTACAGCTTTCTGGTAACTTTTAGGTATTTCTATCAGCCTTTTTTTCTGTTCTGTAATAAAGCTGTTATTGCTGCTCAAAACTTTACAATATGCGACCTCTCCCATATAAATAGAATTCACAAACCCAAACGGATGACCGCATTGGTAGTCAATGGTGATTTTTCCATCAATACAATCATCAATTACAGTAATCACTTTTTGGGTATTCCTGAAAAGAATATCTACGGCAATACCATCAATTTTCAACCAGCCTCCGCCGTTAATCCACGGTCCCCATTGGCCGGGATCGGTTACAATATTTATTCGATGTTCATCATCAAGTGAGACAGCCTTTTGTCTGAATGATGTAAGGTCAAACAATGCTTCATCATAGTATATTCCTATATCTATATCAGAATCATTATTCGCCGTACCCGTAGCGCGGGAACCACCCAAAACGATGGCATCAATACCGGCAACTCCGGCAAAGGCGTGTATGATCTGTGTTAATATATTTTCTATTTTATTATTCATATAAATTTCTCCAACTCTGTATTTTCTATTCCTTATTGAAAGCCGTTATTATGAATATAAAAATTCAGGACCTTTACAAGGAAGTTCAGTGCCATCGAATTACTGACAGTTCTCCCATTTATCATAAAGGCAATTCAGCTCTTTTTCCATAGTTTCTTTTTTCAAGAATAGTTGCTGTAAATATGCGAAATTGGTACTATTATCATTTATCTCTTGTTCCAGCTCTTTTAATCCAGCTTCTATGGCTTCAATTTCACTCTCAAGAATATCTGCCTTTTTCGTATTCAATTTTCTTGATCTGTTTTCCGTTCTGCTGTATTGATTTACTACCGTCCCAATGGACGTCTTTTTTTCATTAGAGAGAGCTCTGGTCTTTTCGTTTGACAGTTCCTCACATTTTCCCGCCTTTTGCAATTCTTCCTGATAATAAGTATAGTCTCCCGGATAAGTGATAAGACGGTTATTTTCAAATGACATGATTTTACCTGCAACTTTATTGATAAAATACCGGTCATGGGATACAAATAACAGGGTTCCTTCAAATGCGGATAAAGTTTCCTCCAGTACTTCTCTGGAATCAATATCCAAGTGATTGGTCGGCTCATCCAGAATCATAAAATTCACTTTTTCAAAGGTTAAAGAACATAATCTTAACCGGCTCTTCTCCCCACCGGATAAGAATCTTATTTTCTTATGAACATCGTCTTTAAAGAATAGAACTCTTGCCAGCTGGTTTCTTGCAGCTTCATAAGTAATATTGTGAAAACCTGAAAAGTACTCAAGTATGGTCTGGTCCTCGTCTTCAAAAACAACCTGCTGGGGCAGGTAACCGATTTTCACCTGCGCGCCGATTTTTACTGTACCGGAATCTGGTTTTAATTCTCCTAATATCAACTTAAGCAGAGTGGATTTGCCGCAGCCATTTTTCCCTATAATGCAGGCGCTGTCCTGATAATAAACTTTCATATCAATATCTTTTAGCAATACGGCATCACTAAAACTTTTACTTAGGTGTTCAGTTTCTAATACCATTTTACCGGAACGTTTCGCACTTTCCTGATTAAGGCGAACCTTCCTGTTTTCAAGAACCGGCTTTTCCAATACTTCAATCTTTTCCAGTCGTTTTTCCAATTCCTTTGCCCGCTTAAACATCGCTTCACTGTCTCTCATATTTCCCCAGATACGGTATCGCTCAATCTGCTTTTCCATCTGTTCGATCTTTTTCTGCTGATTAATATAATTCCTGTAGTCAATTAAGAACCGTCTCTCTTTCTCCAGTACATAATAACTATAATTACCTAGATAAATATTGGCCCGGCTAAACTCCAACTCCACGATTTTCATAGCAACATGATCCAGAAAATATCTGTCATGGGAAATAATCAGGACAGAACCTTTATAATCCATTAAAAAACTTTCCAGCCATTCTGTAGTTTCTAAGTCCAAATGATTGGTTGGTTCGTCAAGAAGCAGGATGTCTGGCTCCTCAAGAAGTATCTTTGCCAGAATCACTCTGGTTTTTTCACCGCCGCTTAAACTGTGAAATGGCAGCTGTTTTAAATTATCATTAATTTTAAGTCCTTCTGTTATCTTGTTTATCTTCGTTTCCAGCTCATATCCTCCGGCTATCTCATACTCCTGGGTGAGCCGTCCGTAACTTAACAGTGCTTTTTCAAGTTGCTCACCTGAAAAAGTCTGAAGCTTTTCTTCAAGCTCTGATATCCGTCTCTTTAAATCAGAAACTTTTTCAAATGCCATGCGGATTACATCAATGGCTTTGGTATCCTCACTGTAAACAGGTATCTGGTTTAAATACCCTACCTTAACCCCTTTACGAAGATTTACCTCACCAGCCTGATAATCTTCAAAGGTTTCCTCTATATACGAAGTCTCTCCAGCCTTCATCTGCTCCGTATTCTCATTCGTTCCCTGTAAATTTAAATTACTTTCCTTAAACTTACCCATAATAATCTTCATAATTGTGGTTTTCCCACACCCATTCTTACCAATTAACCCAATCCTCTCCCCGGTTTTTACCTCAAAGCTGATTGTTTCAAATATCTTGTTTGCTCCATAAAATTTCGTTAAATTATTAATACTTAATTCTATCATAACTCTGCCTGACCTTTCTTTTAGTTAAAACCTGATTCTGCTTTTTCTTAAAAATGAACGCAAAAAACCCAAAGCCAATAAGCTTTGGGTCGTAATTCTTATAATTATCACCGTAATAACAAATGATATTAATCTGAATACTCCAAAAATCTTATATGGTTAACTTTAAATCTATTAAATTTGGACGCACTTCTAGCCTTAACCTGAAATAATGCGATCATAATAGATTCCAATTTTGCCCATTTAAGTGTGGAGTTCATGTTTGTTATTACCTTTCCTCGTTTAAAAATACTATATTTCTTTTATAATAAGCCAGAAAACATATCCCGTCAAGTGTTTTAAGCATTCTAGCAGATATAGGATTACTATAATAAAACCGTAGGTCAGCGTAATGCAAGGTGCCTGGTATATGGTTCCAGCAGGAACAGGAGCTGTGCCGTAACTTCCTGTACACTACAAGGCATGGAATTATTGATCCACCATTCCAATACTCCAATAAACCCGGAGGTCAAAAAGTGAGTAGTAATACCATTTGATAATTTGTTGTCTTCTGACTTTTTCCCTATGACCTCGGTTACTGTTTGAGCAATAATCACATATAAGCGGCTACGGAAAAATCCAAATCCTTCGTTGTTAAGAAGCAGCTTGTAAATTGTAAAATTTTTTTCCAAATATTCAAAAACACTTTGAATTGCACTCTTATCTAAAGTGGTATTGGAACTATTGGCACAGTGATTTACCAGCAGCTCAATATATTTTTCAATACACTTGTCAAGTAGGTCGTATTTATCCATATAATGCAGATAAACAGTCCCACGGTTTATATCTGCACGCTCTGCAATATCATTAATAGTTATTTTTTCAAATTCTTTTTCAGATAAAAGGTCGATAAAGGTATCCATAATCAACTGCCTTGTTTTTTTAATTCTTCTATCCACAGCGCTCTCCTTCAGGTATTCAACAAATCAATATATTATGTTGAGTTTTCAACAATTGGAATGAACATAACCATTGTAACTCCAATCACGAATCAGTACACTAACAGTACCAAACACGTGTTGAAAAGTCAACATATGATTCGTCAGGAGGTTGTTTTATGAAAATACTAATTTGGGGCCGCGGTGTTATAGGAACACAGTATGCCTGGGCATTGGAAAACGCAGGCCACACGGTTGAGTTCTATGTTCGGGAAGGTAGGAAGGCGCAATATGGTTCCTATGTAAATTTGGAACTATGGGATACAAGAAAAAGCAAAAAAGACCCCATAGTAAAAGAAAAATGGGATATTGTTATGCACGAAGAGATAAAGGAAAATCACGACTATGACCTGATTTTTATAAGCGTCAACCCGGAACAGATATCAAGTGTTGTTAAGTACCTGGCACCGCGAGTTGGAAATGCAACAGTCCTTTTTTTCAGCAACTTTTGGCAAGACCCCCAATTGGCTGTTTCGCCAATTCCGCGCAATCAGATTGTTTATGGCTTCCCCGGTGGAGGCGGCGGATTTGAAGGGAACACTTTGTACGGTGGGTTTTACAAAACAGTTCAGTTTGGAACTTTTGAATCCCAGCCCACCAAAAGGGATTTAGAGGTTCGTAAGCTTTTTGTTCAGGCAGGTTTCAAGATCATGGTTCAAAAAGATATAAAAAGCTGGCTCTGGAATCATTTCGCGTTCAACGCTGCAATGGAAGCCGAAGTTTTAAAAAGCGGTAGTTTTAAAGTAGTAATTTCTTCACGAGAAGCACTGGATGGAGTAGGCCGTAACTTGAAAGAAATAACCCCTGTTTTAAAAGCAAGGGGATCAAAACTTGATTTTTTGACAATCGTGTTGAGCAGTCTGCCGCCGAAAGTAGTAAGTTTTATTATGACTCAGGTAGTATTTTCTCCAAAAAGCATGGCTTATGCGCTTATGGCGCATAACCACTTTAAAGTTGGCTATTCAGTACAGGAAATTATTACAGCTGCGAGAAAGTACGGAGTCAAGGTACCACGGCTTTACGAAGTAGAAAACTTAATTAAGGAGCAATAAACCAGGACCTCCTGTCGTAGAATAATAACTATGCCAGGAGGCCCTGTTCTGTTGAGGGAAGATGCAAACTATTTATTCGCTTAAACAGAGTCTCCCATTCACAAACATGGATTATTTATGTAATTATGGCATAGTATGTCAAGCATACATACGTACCCAGGATAATAAAAGAGTTGTAAACTCTCTTGAACATCTGTGCTCTAAATTATCAAAATAATTATAAGAACAAGTACCAGAATACAATTGAGAAAAAGATTTTATAGCTTCAGCAGGACAGATATTATCTTTTCCACCTGCGGTAAGTAATACAGGACAATTTAATCTGTTAACATGAGAGATGGTATCGACTAATCCCAAAGCTTGCCAGCCATCATCTATATTATCAATTGAACAAAGTGGTTCGTAATTATAAGAAATAGCACCCACACTCTTTGCCATAGGCAAATTAGTAAGGAAAGGTACATCTGCTGCTACACATCTTACTCCCTTGTCTTTAAAAATGGAACCTAACAACAAAGAGCAGCCTCCGCCTTGACTTGTTCCAAAAAATGAAACTCTATTCTCTATTACTTCACTTTGCTCCATTGCCCACTTTACTGCTAAAATACAGTTAACAAGCCATAGTTTATATCCTTTTTCGGCATGGCTTGTTATTGTGTCAGCCAATACAGGCCAGGTATGATCCCGTTGTTTGCTTTCATCTGGTCCATTAGGCGTGGCATATCCCAGTGGTGATATGTGAAGAACATTATATCCTTGTGACACAAGTTCCGGGTGAGTACTGATTTCTGCACTATATCCAGGAGTATGGATCAGTAATGGTGCTGGTCCGGACATTACTGGCTGCCAGTACCCATAAAACGCATCCATACCTTCAGGTTTGAATTTTACATATCTAAACTCGTTTTTTACATGTCTGATTCCAAAACTAAAAGAGAATCCATTGTCAGAAAGAATTTCAACATCACATTTTATTGAATTAGCCATTTTCCATATTGACTCTACCCATTTATCAACATCTTCAGATATTGGATATTTCTTAAATTCATTTAACTCTGAATGCATCATTTATCTCTCCTTATTTCATTACTTTGCAATGTTTAATCTATCACTTTCAGATTCATAATCTCTTAGAATATGAAGCGCATTTTTATTAAGGACACCATATAAAACTGCAGCTTCAACCTGAGGATAGATATATTCTGCGTACGGTAGCATAATCCTGATTAATCTATAATCAAGATCACCTTTAAGGATTTTTTGAAAAATAATAGAAATTGAATTGCTGTCAAGAAACGGAATTAATCGCTCAAGCAAATTTTCATTGATTGTGTCATACATTGCGTTTTCCAGCAGTTTGACAACTGCATCATCATTTATATATTCCGCAAGTGATACAATGCTTGAAATATCTATTCCATGTTTTGCAAGACCTTTAGCCATTTTGTCAAGCAGACTTGGCTTTAATAACGGTGCGATATTTACAATATCAGATATGCATTGCTTGTCCAATTCACAGCATAACTCTTGCCCTTCCAGTGCACTTTCAAGAATGGCGACTTCCTTTTCAGTTGGATTGCCAGAGCTTATAAGTTCATCAAGAGTGATGCCGAAAACATTTGCAACTTCAATTAAAATAGATATATCGGGGAAACTATCTCCGCATTCATATTTTGATATTGCCTGACGTGTCAGGTTGAGTTGTTCAGCAAGTTCCGATTGTGTCATGTCTGCTTTCTTACGAAGCCTTGATATATATGCACCAAATTTTTTTATATCAAACATCAAAGATACCTCCTTTTATTCAGAATATCCTGAATGCAAAGGTAAATCAAGCAAAGGATAGTTGCTATTTATCATGCGTATATGTTCCCTTTTTTTCATAATCAATGGTTATTAATTAATTTTTCGGTACTGCGTCTGTCGCCTTATCAATAAAAGCAGCAATTTTACCGGGACTTTCCTTCATACCACTATTGACCCACTTTTTTATTATGGCTATACTGCCATATGCGGTAAATGTATACCAATCATCGAATAACTTTAAATCTATCTGTATTGCTTCATTCTTCCATTTTTCAATATTAAAATCATGGCTGATATAAAGAATACGTTCTAATAAATCTTTATTCCCATTCTCTGAGAATAATACTTTGCATATATTGCTATTTGCTTTTATATACTTGCAAATTTCATATGATAGTTTTCCAGAAGCTTCAAGGTCCATAGTACGCCCCACTACCTGTCTGATATCTTCATATAACTCATCTTCAATACTTGATAAAAGTTCAAACTGATTTGCATAATGTGAGTAAAAAGTATTTCGGTTTATATCTGCTTTCCTGCATATATCTGTCACTGTAACTTTGCTGATCGGACGTTCTTTCATTAGTTCCAGTAAACTGTTTTTTATAACCATCTTTGTGTATCTTACTCGTTGGTCCGCTTTTTCGTATGCCATAATATTCTCCCTAAATAGATCAGTAAACGAACAATAATTATATGATTTGTAAGATATCGAACGCTTTGTTATTGTACTGACTGTTGATTAAGTAACACTGTATCAGTATAATATATATGAACGTTCAACTCAATTATAATTTTAACTGGAGGTAAAACAATGGGAAATATAACCATAGTTCCTGTATGGATGATTCAAGATATTTTAGTTTTAATTATTGCCACTTTAATGATTTTTTATATAATAGATAATGAAGAGCGTCCAAAGATTGTATTAATGCAATTCGTATGCTTTGTCTTTTTTTACGCCTCGGCCTTTGAAAATGTTGCTGTGTTTATGGGATCTATAGGAAAAGAAGGTTTTTACTCCTATGGGCACAGTATCCTAATGATATTCAATGTACCATTAACTGTTCCAATTATCGAGTTTCTTATCGTTTACTCAACGTTACGTGTTTTGAAGACGATAAATATACCGTCATGGACTAAACCTTTCATTGCTGGACTTAGTGCTATGATTTTTGACTTTTCACTGGATCCGGTGGCAGTAAAACAGATTTTTCAAACTTCAGAAGGAATCATTGGCAGGTGGAGTTATTACCCGCTCCCTGGTGAACCTGTCATCTATGGGGAACCTGTCATGAATTTTACGGGTTGGATCTATATAGCCGGATACTGGACTGCATTTATCTTAATTGGTGAATGGTGGCATAAAAGAAGTGGTTACAGTAAGCTGATTGGTTATCTATATCCGGTTTTGGCTTCCATTCTTGCTCTGATATGCCTGGTTTCACCTATATCCAATTTCTTTAATTTTATGGGACCATTTTTCACCAGAACTTCTAATATGCAATGGGTAATGCTTGTCTCACTTTCTTTAATTTCAGTAGGAATTTTAGTTTTAGCCTTAGTCAAGTACTGGGATGGCAGGTTTGTCAGCTCCTTGGATTACAGAAAGGATTTTCCTATCATGTTTACTTTCCTGGGTTTTCCTTTCGCTAATACCTTGTTTTGTATTATTGGTGGATACATGGAAGTATTATGGCTTGTTGTCCTGGCACAGGTGTTACTATTGGCAGGCTGGAGTGGTATTTATATTTTGAGTAAAAAGTCATTTACAATGAAGGACTCAAAACAAGTTAGCCAAATCAAGCCTTAAGGGCTTGCCGCAGAATTTTATCATCAATAAGCCCTTGGCAAAGCCCAGGGCTTATGATTTATAACATCAAACAGCGAAACGTTCAGAATATAAAATATTGGTGCTCTAAGCTCATAAGCTGCCTGTTAAATTGCCAGATAAGGACATATTATCCGGCAGCGTCAGTTCATACATAATCGGACCGCCAAACAGAGTGCCTGTCAACCGGTCAAGTTTAGGTGTGTAAAAAAAGGCTTGCATCATGGCATCAAAAAGACATTCTGCCGCAATACCTCCTGCAAAAGCTCCAACCAGCCCTCCAAGTATACCACCTATCACAGTTCCCAGGTCTCCCATGATCCAGCCAAAAAGCAAAGTACCACCCATTTCTCCTAACAGGCCTCCTCCGAAAGCTCCTCCCACACTCACCAGAATCTCTGCTCCTGCTTGTTTTTTATCCTGTGTTTCTATCAATTGCCAGGTAATAATTCCCAGTGTGAAGACAATAAGAGCGGTACCAAAATACCGCATATATGACAAAATCTTAAGTTGATCCTTCCCTGCATACTTTACCACATATGGCTCCAGATTAAAATTCTTATCTTTTATAAAATCATCATATGTTTTTTTATTGTAAGCAGCCGTATTTCCCCATACATCTGATGTTTTATTCGCCCATTTTTTAATAGAATCATTAATCATATCATAGAGGTCCTCATTGGGATCTATAATGTCATTACTAAAAAAAGGTTTTTTATATGTCCTGATTACAGGATCGTAATCAAATAATTTTATAGAATCACTTATTTTACTTAGATATTCAGCCCTAAGCTTAAAATTTTTTATGGTTTCATAGGAAAATACAACTCCTGCTCTGGCTGCCTGCCATATATTCTGTACCTGTGAGTTATCTTTTTCTGGACTCCCAGACTGCTGTTTCTCCATCTGCAGCAGATTGTTGGCTTCTTCATATGCCTTAGCACAATTCTTCAAATCATCAATCTGCGCCTGTGGTTTGCTGTACCGGAACCGTTCTATGGTGTTCACTTCATTGTTATACAAAGCATCAATCAATGTTTGAGTGTCATCAAAATCTAAGGTATAGTTCATTTTCTTCCATTCCTTTCTTATTATCTAAAAGAGCATATAGCTCCTGTATATTTTGAACTTATATTAAGAAAGGTTCTGCTATTTCTCAGTTCAGAAATAGCAGAATCTTTAGCTGCCTCTATAAATCAGGCCTTTCTTGTAACCTTATATTGTGCAATGGGAGACGTAGCTGACCCTATCATAGAGCTGACAACATAGGTGCCGTTATCAGCATTAGAACTAATACCTGACGATGTCAGCTTACTCTCCACCTCACTCCATGACTGTACACTCGGCCAGTAATCTTTGCTTTGAACATCAACATAAGAACTATTGCTTCCGATATACGGATTATCCCAGGCAAACAAAAAGTCTGAGCCTGAATCTCCTCTAAAAACCACACTTCCCACCGAACCAGTAAAGATTCCTGCCTTTACATGCAAAAATACGCTGTATTCTCCATTGGCTATTGTTGTATCAAAGGGATATTTTTCAGTCTCACCTGACCAGTTCCTATTGGCCTGATACCTTAGTGTCTCACCACTGGCATTGAATATCATTACCAATGTGCTCGCTCCTTGTCCATACTCATTCTTCATGGCATTGACAGCCTTTGTAGCGGCCATCTGAAGCGAATCTCCTCTGGAATCGGTTGCCGTCAGCTGCTGCATGGCTACCTTAGATAAAATAAGCGGTGTTATATTTGGTTCTTTTACATACTGCGGATAACTTTTTACTACATCACTATTAACTTCACTTCCTATTATCATTTTGTATCCCCCTTGTTTCTTTGATAATATAAATTATGCCATACTAGTCCCAGTGGTGTATTAGATCCCTTGTATGCAAAAATCCCGGACAGCCACCTTCCGGCTACCCGAGATACATATGCTAAGCAACACTCTTTTTTTCTATACTGAGATATACCAGTATACGCCGTACTTATCAATGATTTCCGCACAGCAGGAACTCCATGGAAGGGACCCCAACTCTAATAGCACCGTTCCATCCTCCGCTAACATCTCATATGCCCTTTTTACTTCTTCTTCACTTTCAAAGTTAATCCCATAGCTCATAGTTGGGCGAGATCCTTCTAATGATGATGTGAGCATGATATTAACAAAGTTATCATTATCTGATTCACTGACAGCAAATATCTCTTGTCCATTTTTAAGTAATGACGCATGCATAAATGTGCCATCCGGAAATTTCTCATGGTATCCCAAGGTTAGTCCAAATGCTTCTGTGTAAAGTGCTACAGCCTCAATGGTATTTTTTATATATAAGGTTGCTCCTAGTTTCATCCTGTACACTCCTTCATTAATCAGATTTTATAAAGCCGGACATCTGCGACTATTGTATCATCAAGTATTTATAATATCACATACAAGTTTTGCTATATCCTCATTACTTTCTTTCATACCACTCTTAGCCCACTCCAATAATACTTTAAAAAGCCCTCCTGCTATAAATTCAATGGTATATCTCTCTTTTATTGGAGAGTAAGATTTTTTACTTATACTTTGATGAGATAACCAATGAAAATATTCAATCCCCCTCTCAAGTATCAAATTCTCCAAATTTGAATGGATTAAATTCGTAATTAGTCTCTCATGTTTTCTAAAGTAAGAAAAATACAAGAGTAAACTCTCATAGTTATCAATTTTTTGCCAACCTAATATTTGTTTCGAGTATTCGTCAAACAATTCATTAAGATAACTAATAATAATATCTTCCTTTTGGTTATAATTTCTATAAAATGCCATTCGTGACACACCAGCTTTTTTAGTTAACTCTGTGATAGAGATTTCTTTAAAATTCTTTTGTTCCATCAAAAGCATAAGTGCCGTAAAAATACTTTCTGTTGTTATTTTATTTTGTGAATTAATATTTTTATTTACCACAAACTTTTATTGTCTTTTAATTTTCTACAACGATCTGGCAATTCCAAACAGCAGGCTCAAGTTACTTCATTGAATGCTCTTACCTAAATCTCTTGCTGCCTCCAGACTTGAAAGACCTTTAATGTCCCCTTTTTCCATGACTTCAGATTGAGTCACGATCCCGAAGTCCTTCCACCCCATATACTTGGTTATGGCTTTATAATGGCTAATCGTTGGTTCTACCGCCTCCGTATCCGTATCGCCATATACGGAAAGCATTGCTGCAGCTGTTATAGGCATCGGTTTTGCTGTGCCCACATTCATTCTGTCTATTACAGATTTTATTTGACCTGTCATGCCATGCCAATAAACAGGACTGGCTAATACTAACATATCAGCGCGATATAAAGCATGGTGTATTTCTTGCATATTATCTTTTATTACACATTCTCCCAAATGAGTAAAACAATACTTACAATCGGTGCATCCAGTGATTTTCATTCTGCCCACATTAAATTTAGTAACGCTATTCCCGCCAGATTCCGCTCCCTGAATAAATGCATCAATTAAAAACTCCGTGTTCCCGTTTTTTCTTGGACTTCCATTTAATACAACAATTCTTTTAGACATTTCCAACTCTCCTTTCAATGGCTTGATAATAAAAATATTACCACCTTTCGTAATGGACTTTTTCCGTGTGATATCGATCTATAAATTGATTCTTATGTCTCTCTGGATAACCAATCGCAATCAATGCAAACGGTTTAATATTTGATGGTAGTTGGTACATCTCCCGCACATAACTGATAGCAGAATCTACAGATGAGATACTCATCCACACTGCTCCTAGTTCCAAATAAACAGCTTCTAATAAAATATTCTGAGCCGCAGCACTCATGTCCAACATCCAATCTGGTTCATATCTGAATTTTTTGCTATTAGCCACTAAAATAAGTGTTAACCCAGAATTAAAAACCGGTCTCGCATCCGGCATGGCCTGGGATAGTTTCTGTAGAGATATTTTATTTTCAACAACAATAAACTCCCATGGCTGTTGATTTACTGCTGAAGGTGCTTGCATAGCTGCCCGTAGCAATTTATCTATTTTTTCTTTTTCCACAGGTATGTTTTTAAATTCCCGAATACTTCTACGAATAAATATTTCTTTCACAATACTACCTCCATTTGTGTTTTTTATTGATATGTGATATTATGTTAACACGATTTGTTTAATAGGTAAAATCAATTGTTTTTATTGATACAATCGAAAAATCAGATGGAAGGTGTAACATTATGGACATACGTTTAATTATCGCATTTGTAACTGTGGCTACGCTGCATAACTTCACAAAGGCAGCGGACCGGCTTGGATATGCTCAATCATCTATTACCTCTCAAATTCAACTATTGGAGAAAGAATTAGGGGTGAAATTATTTGATAGATTGGGCAAGAAGATCTGTCTTACACCCGAAGGCGAGCAATTCCTTATAGATGCAAGGCAACTTCTTTTTTTATGGGAAAAGTCAAAAAGCTCTCTCTCTTTATTAAAGTCTCCACATGGTAATTTAACGATAGGTGTGAATGAATCTATCTGTTCTGTTAAATTGCCTAAATTATTAGAAGAATATCGCAAACAGTATCCAGAGGTTAATTTTTATATAAAAATCGGTTCTGCGAATGAATTGGAATCGTGGTTAAAAGAAAATCAAATTGATGTGGCCGTATTATTGGACAAGGAATGGAATGTTCCAGAGATAACAGTACAATTATGTCAAGAAGAACCATTATGTCTTTTTGTTTCACCAGATCACCCTTTAGCTGGTGCAGACAACGTACTTCCTCACGATGTATCAAGTCATCCCATGCTTTTAGTATCGAACAGTAGTTGCTGGAAGAATATTTTTCAGGAGATTATGGAAGAAGCGAATGAACCATTTAGAATTATGTTGGAGACGGCCAGCATTTCTGACCTGAAGCAATTTGCTGTACGTGGCTTTGGAATAGCAGTATTGCCCTTGTATGCCGTAAACGAGGAACTGGAATCCAATCAGCTATCTATGATTAATTGGAAGGGGGGAAATTTAAAATTGTTTACTCAGGTTGTACACCATAGAGATAAATGGCTCTCTCCTTCTTTAGAAGCATTTTTACAAATATGCGCAGAGGTTAAATGGTGATAAAAGTTTCCGCAAACCAATTAAGTCCAATGGAAGCTTAAATCTTTAACAGTACTTCTACCTGCTCTCTTCGCTCAAATAGGACACATCCACCAACATGCTCTCCCATCAGAACATCTTCCCTCTGTAAATTTTGGAATAGTTTAGAATTTAATGCTTCTCTAACTGATGTATCTCTGACATTAATATCCGAATATGGTGAAAACGGACATGGCTCTGCTCCACCATGGGAATTAATGTGAAAGAATCCTCTTCCTGCAGCAAGGCATCCGCCAGATGTCTTCTCATCTCCGGGGAATGAAATAAATACCATCTTGTCATACGATTGTCTGATCTCATTCAGTCTGTCTTTCAAATATTCTCGTTCTTCATCTCCTGGTGCCAGCTCTGTTGCATCTTTGGTAACAGGTACAAATTCCACATAAAATACGACTTTACAGCCCTTCTCTTCAAGTTGGTAAAGAAACTCCTTTGATGTCACTTCTTTCAAATTCGCAGTTGTCACAGTAACCGATGCACCAAACAGCACTCTATTCTTCTTCATTAAATCCATTGCATAAGTTAGCTTCCGAAATACGCCTTCCCCTCGTCGTTCATCTGTCTTCTTCTCACGTCCTTCAATACTGAGAACCGGAACAAGGTTGCGATATTTTTTCAGTAAAACTATGTAAGAATCATTGATCATTGTTCCATTTGTAAAAATAGGAAACAGTATTTCTGGTATTTCACCTGCTGCTGTGATTACATCCTTTCGTATCATTGGTTCTCCACCTGCCAATAGAATAAATCCAACTCCAAGATCACGGGATTCTATAAATATTCTTTTCCATTCCTCATCCGTCAGCTGGCAAACCGGGGCCGAATCAACACAAGCCTGATTCGTACGAGCATAACATCCTGTACAATGCAGGTTACATTTGCTTGTAATACTCGCAATTAAAAATGGAGGAATATGCTCACCATTTTCCTCGGCCTGTGCCCTTTTCTTTGAGGCTTCCATGCTGCTAAATGCATATTTTGCCATAAAGATACTCTCCTGCGGATTGGATAAGGTGGCCTTTATCGCGCCCTTCACGATATTTTCAACGCCCCCTGTCAGATACTTTTCCAAATTAAATTCCAGTACCATTTCCTTTTCCTCCTGTTTTACTATTGTCATTAAATTATTCTGAATTAAAAATAAGACTCCCAAAATTATTGATATAAAATCTGGGAGTCTGTACTCTACGATTGAGTATACTGTAAAACTCCAACTATTTTTTTTAGCAAGGACTATTCTGTTTTCCATCAGTAACTTCTTCAGTGTAACAGCAATGGATTTGAGTTTTATAAACTGATTGCCTTACGCTCAAATACCGGAGTGTATTCAATTGGCGCATCAACTGCTACCGTTATGCCGCCGGTATACGTTTCTCCGGTTGAGGTCAATATCCACTCACCGGCAGGGAGATATACGTCTCTCTTGAATTCATTTAGATGAAGAATCGGCGCTACAAGATATTTGTCACCAAACATATACTGATCCTGAAGTTCCCAACATTTCTCATCTTCCGGAAATTCATAGAACATAGTACGAATCAAGGGTGAGCCATTCCTATGCGCTTCTTCGTAAAGCTTTTTGATATATTCATGCATACTGATACGGATATCGTAGTATTTCTTCATAATCTTATAATTGTCTTCTCCATAACTCCAAAGCTCATTTGGCTGGCCTGTATGAAGGTAGCCGCCACCCCAGTCTCTGTTATCCAGCGGTGGAATGTTGTAAGGGCCTCTGTCTCCATGCATGCGCAGTACAGCTGAATATACAGCAAACTGATACCAACGTATCAGTAGATTTCTGAAATCTGGATTATTAACATCCTCTGTCATAAAACCACCAATATCTGTAGTCCACCAGGGAATTCCTGCAAGTCCCATGTTCAGTCCGCACTGTAACTGGTCTGCAAAGGCCTCAAAAGTACTTGGCACATCACCGGACCAAACCACATTGCCGTACTTCTGGGAGCCGGCCCATGCACAACGCAGTAGATTTACAACAGGCTTATTTTCCTTACTCATTTCGTCATAGAATAAGCGGCTGTACATCTGCGGATACATATTGCTGATACTAAGTGCCGGTCCATCACAATATCTGTAATTCTCAAAATCATACACACCATAATCGGGTTCAGAGTTATCCAGCCAGAAAGCATCAATGCCTAAATCGTAGTAATTTTTCTTACACACTTCCCATACATACTTACGTGTCTCGGGATTGAAAGGGTCTATTTCCACACAGTCTCCCTGATAATCATAGGTTTGAGCGGCACCACGCTCTGTCTTAATCAGAAGACCTCTTTCCATCATCGGGCCAAAGTTTTCACTCTTGCGGTCCACAGAAGGCCATACAGATACGATAACCTTGATTCCCATAGCATGAAGTTCATCTACCATAGCCTTAGGATTGGGCCAGTACTGCGTATCGAATTTCCAATCTCCCTGTACGGTCCAATGAAAAAAGTCAATTACAATCTGGTCAATCTTTATGCCTTCCTTCTGATACTGCCTGGCAACTGTCAGAACCTCATCCTGAGTTCTGTAGCGCAGCTTGCATTGCCATAGCCCCATCAGATCTTCCGGAAACAGATCAGCATGACCGGTAACTGCGGTATAGTTTGCCAGAATCTGCTTCGGTGTATCTGCTGCAGTGATCCAGTAATCCATCTCCTTTGTAGATCTGGCAATCCACTCGGTATAGTTCTTACCAAAGGTTACACTGCCAACAGCCGGATTGTTCCAAAGGAAGCCATAGCCGAAGGAAGATACAGCAAAAGGAACCGAAATCTGGGAATTACGCTGTGCCAGTTCCAGGACACAGCCCTTTAAGTCCATATCATTTTGTTGATATTGGCCCATACCAAAAATTTTCTCACCTTTATTACTTTCAAATTTTACATTCAAGGAATAGTCGGATCCACCAATGATTCCCTTCCACTGTCGGTTAATCAATTTCAAGCAACGGCTCTCTTTAGAAATGGTTCCATCATACATACGGTAATATTCACGAAGGAACAACTTGTCGTCTTTATAAAATGAAATGATACCCACAAAATTCACTACTACTTTAATATGACCATTGGTAATTGAAGCAAATTCCCTTTGATCGATCGTTCCATCTCCTACCCAATGATTTTCCTTTTCAATCTTTACACTGCTATGTATAGTCTCAATATTTTCTGTCAATGCCCATTCATTTCCATTAAATTTGCCAAGCATGGTGGTTCGTATTCTGACAGAATCCTTGCCCCAGGCTTCAATTCGCCCCATTTCGCCATTATTGTGAAATACCAATGCCCCATTGTCATCTAAAAATTTCATAGCACATCCTCCTATCGATCAATTGATTTCTGGGATTACAATGATATAATACTCTATAGATGGTTACATTTCTTCTGAAATACTATATATTTTTGATACTATTCTATGATTTAAGTTGTTATTCAGATTATTATTCATTTTAAACTAACCGCAGGCAAGCATGCGATATGCACGGGGTATAAATATGAAGTTTTCAATTGAGGCATCTCAAGATAATAAAGAGCAGCGCCAGCACAGTTCGTCACTGGTTCCCTACAGTATTTATGATTGCAATATACCGGATTGTTTTCCCAACGTACCCATGCACTGGCACAACGAATTTGAAATTGATTATGTATTGCAGGGAAAGGGCGATTTTATCTGTGGAGACGAACATTTCCCTGTAAGCTCCGGGGATGTGGTTATGATATCTCCTAATATGCTGCATGCCGCCTATCCTTCTTACAACATGAATCTGCATTATATAGCCTTTGTATTTCATGCGAGTATGCTTGGACTCGAAAGCAATGATCGCAGCAGCACCCATTGTATACGACCGCTAATTACTGGACAACTGCGTGTAAATTTGAAATATGACTTAAGCCACCCTGATTATTCGGTTATCCGTTCCCTGACAGAGACACTTATAAGTTATGCAAACAAAAACAATCCTTATGATGACCTTTTACTAAAAAGTAATCTATTGCAGCTGTACTGGTATTTTGAAAAAAAAGAAAATCTATCTTCCTCCCGGGACGATGATATCAGTTATTCCGCTCTAATTCGTCCTGCTCTGGAGTATATGACCTATTACTATATGGATTCCATTACGATTAATGAGCTTGCAGCTCAATGCGCTATTAGTTCAAGTCACTTCATGAGCTCCTTTAAAAAAGCCGTTGGCTGCAGTGCAATTGAATTTCTGACCCATCTAAGGATTAAAGCTGCATGCGCAGCACTGACAGAAACAGAAGATGACATATCAACAATCTCCTGCAACTGCGGCTTTAACAACCTGTCTAATTTTAATAAGCAATTCAAACAACTTACAGGATGTTCGCCTCGGGAATACCGAAAACGTTGAAATTCCTTACCCTACCTGTCACAGTAGAGTAAGGAATTCATTCCTGTCAGATAACCAGTTACACATTTGATGCCACTAACTTACATTTCTTCATATTAGCGCTATTAAACAGATAATGAAATATTTTCAGTCCACTTTCTATCAACTCCAACTAATAAGCCATCTTTTTCCATAGGCATATCTACAACTCTTTTTCTTATTATGTATGAAGAGATATTATCTAAAATTTTTGTGCAGTTTAAACTCTCTTCAATGATTCCACAGGTATATATTTGAAACTTTGAATCATCATAAATATTTAGTGTTATATATTCAATGTTACTTTGATACACATCATTTTCTATTGTATCTTGCATATTAACTGCATTTATAATATTTACATTTCTTAAGTCACATCGTTCTTCAAGTAGATACTTATCAAGTTTTAGAAATACTACTAAGTCGGCATCAACACATACTGTTCCAAACAAAGGTTTACCTGGAATTGTATTAATACGTTCTCTAACAAATTGATTCATTTTTTCGCCTATTTCTCTAGTCCACGGTTCTTGACAAACATAATCTATTTCTTCTTTTGATAATAATGGAAAGATTTCTTTATCCATGTCACGTGCATATGCTAGTTTTTTAACAATAGTTGATTTACCACTACAAGTAGTTCCAATAACTATAATTCGTTTATTCTTATTTTCATTAAATATATTCTCCAATATTTTTTCAAGCTCACTTGCTTTTACAATACTTTTCATAAGTTCAATCCCCCTCCATATAAGTAATTATCACTTCAGCTTCCTATTATGTTCATATAATTTCCAATCTCTATTCCGACCAATCCATCTGACAATCTGGTATACCTTGACTACGACATTTTTCAATAACATTATTCTTTTCTTCAATATTTCCAATCGTATATTTTAAAACAAGTCCTCGAAAAACAATATATTTTATATTATTCTTTTTGAAATCAACAAACCAATTGCCACCTTTGTTCTCATCATTAATCAAAACCTTAGATAACTTTTCAGGTAAATCTATTACATTTGATGAAAATGTGATTGCAGTCCAGTAACGTGGAAAACATTTCGTCTTCCATAATTCAATTTTATTTACATTAATACAGTCTAGAATTTCTTCATTATCAATACTTTCTTTAATGAGAATTCCCTCATATATTCCTTCATTTTCATTAGCAAGTGATTTCCCACATGATTTCTTTTCTTTTACTCCATCGATTGATAACTCATCTTTCAATAGCACATCAATTGTTACTCCAAATATACGGCTTAATTCTAATAATTTTTCTGTCTCTGGTAGTGAAATGTCCATTTCCCATTTAGAAATAGACTGCCTAGTAACTAAACATTTTTCAGCTAACGTTTCCTGTGACATTCCATTCTTGTTCCTTAAGCATTGAATTTTTTCAGATAATTTCATTGCTATTACCCCTTTCTAATTAGACAACAATATAATATCAATAATCATCCTATATTTCTACCAACTTGAAAGTTCTGTTTAGCAACCACAACGTGCATTCCTTGATTCTTTTCATCCTCCGCATCATGACTTTATTACATTGTTAATAAACAATCCCCTACAAATTACCATTTATATATGAGCCAAATAAGTATCAAATTTACCAGGCAATGTCAATACTGGCGCTTTGTTCACTTCCATCAACACCTATACTTCTATATCACTATGCCATCACAGTGGTCTATCTCATGTTGTATAATCTGTGCTATCCATCCGGAAAACTTCTGGCACTGTTTCTTAAAATTTATATCCTGAAACTCCACCTCTATTTCTTTATATCTGGTGGTATTGCGAACTCCAATCAAAGAAAGACAGCCTTCCTCCGTCTCGTACACACCAGACTTTTTTACAATCACTGGATTAATCATAGCAATATTGGCAAAACCTATACTCACTGCTATTATTCTCTTCTTGATACCAATCATGTTAGCCGCCATTCCTACACAGCCTTCTTCATTTGCTTTTAGAGTATCAAGCAAATCCTGAACCACCTGCTTGTCCGCTACCGTCGCCGGTTCTGACTTCTGACTCAGAAAAACGACATCCCTCATTACTGGTCTAATCATTACAAACCTTCTTTCATTTACTCAAAATAGTTTTATATATTTTTGTATTTTATAATAACACGTATCTTTACCAATTAATATTGAAATCTGTACAAGGTTGTCAAATCGTAGTCATAAACAACATAATGATCCCATATATCCGTCTCTTTTCGTGTATACATATAATACCTTTGACATCTAAAAATAAGTGATTTATAATAACATAATTAAAAATAAAAGCAAGGTCCTCACTGGATTATTGTAGAAAGGAAAATAATATGGGAAAATTTGAAAGTGCAACAGCAATTGGTTTGAGAAATAAAGAAACAGATAAATTAATCGTAATATATCCTTTTAAGGCAGAAGGAAGCGATGAAGAAATTACGAAAAAAGTAACGGATTGGTATTATATGCAGAATTGCGCCGCAGAGGAAGAACTTAGAAATGCATATGTGGATATATTGACTGAAGCTGAATCTAAATCTATAAAATAAAGTACCAACAGAGAAATAATTGCTATGAAATATCTCCGGTAGTGTAATAAATCCTGTGTCTCTGAAAATAAAAGGCTTCTTTCTGGAAATGATTAGATAAATAATTCTTTTTCAGAAGGAAGCTTTTTCTATGGAAATTAAGATATTTAGATTGTCGCGGAGTACAGGAAGTTCTTGTCTTTTGTGTAGATGGGCTGCTGGTTTCAAAGAGGCAATTTAAGCCGTTGTATCCGCAACGATTGAATCAATACTTATAATTTTTCATATGTGTTTTTTAGTAACAATGCATCTTTCTCCACCAATGGTCCCTCTGCAATTATACAGCCTCTAACGTCATAATCTTTTATTGCTTTTAAACACTCTAGATAATTAAAATCGCTTTGCAATATGGGAAGATGGTTTATCTCACCTTTTTCATTGTAATTTACTCCTCCCATATGAATATGCAAATCCTCTAGAGCAGATCTTCCCAGCTTATTCATCACATATTGCAATATTTTTGCAAAATCATCATATTTTTTTAAACAGCCGTTCTGTCTTGCGTGTATATGAGAAAAGTCTATACATAACTTACAAGAACTTATTTCTTTGCAAAGAGACACTAATTCCTCAAGCGTTCCAAACTGAGTTTTTTTTCCTGTAGTCTCAAGCCTATAATCTATCCCTTTATACGGAAGCTTTAATAAGTTTTCTTTTATAGTATTATAGGTTTCTTCCTTTGATTTCTTTAAATAAAAGCCTGGATGAAATATTAGACTTCTTCCCTTAACCTGCGACAATGCTTCCATTGCATTTGTTATTCTTTTCATTGACTGTACTTGCTTTTCATATTCATCTGCGTTTAGATTTATATAATGTGATCCATGTGCCGACAAATAAAAATCATTGTCTAGCTTAGTTTTTAATATTATGTTCTTATTCTTATCTGTTACATTCACACTTCTCACAAACAGAAGTTCCATAGCATCAAGTCCTATTGATTTTAGATAAACAATACCAGAAGCATAGTTTAACTTCTTTAATCCACTTCCTATTGGTAAGCCTGATATCCCAAACAATAGATTATCCATGTTTCCCCTCACACTTTCACCTCGGTGATGAACCGGAATTATAAGTCGTTTATGGAAATTATAATTTACTAATTATACCGCACTTATTCCCACCAATGCTTTATTTCTGCAATGCCAACATCCCACACTTTAGCGTTTCCGGTGACTATAATTTTTATATCTTTTAATTTTGCATTAAAAAATGTTTTCACTTTTTGTGCATTTTTATCTTCGTCTTTATCACTAAATAATATCAGCTCATCCCCATTAGCTACAATCGTAACCGAACCTTTATATTCTTCATCATCAGGAATGCCAATTTGGGCATAGATCCAGGGATTATTCTTGCCTACATGAAACAGGTACTCCCTGCTTGTTCCGTCATTGCTGCTATACACGTTTAATGTAGGATTTATGTTTTCACCTTGTACCCTAAAAGACGAAATTTTTTCGGTAGCCGGCGCGGTTGCACTTAGTTCATTTATTGCTACAACAGTTCCTATTCTTTCATTTACATGCACGACATAATCAATTATTTCAGAAACAGTCATAATCGTAATGAATAGTATAAGCATAGATGCTACCGAGGCAGCAAGCCTTTTAAAAGTAATCTCTGAGGAAAATCCTACTTTATAAGCAATAAAGCCTATAATTGCACCCAAAGTATTCGATATGATATCCATAATGTCAAACGTACCCAGAAAAGTTAAAGACTGAAACAATTCCAGAAAGCAAATCACTGATATAAACAATGTGATAAACTTTCTAAAACGGATACGATACAGCAACGGAATTATAATTCCAAAAGGGATAAAAGCAGCAATGTTCCCAAAATCGAATAACCATGACATCGATAGTTCCGGAAACCTCAGGGGAATACCTTCTGGTAAAAGTATAAATGTATATTTATTATAATCTGGATTCTTTTCTAATCTATTAAACCCAAGGAATATAAAGTACAAAATTAAAGCTGTATAAACAATCGTTCCTATAAGAATAAGTCTGCGTAATTTAGTATTGATAGTGTATGAATTAACAGATAACACTACCTTGTCATTTAATGTTTCTTTTTTTTTGCTTTTCACTTTTAGCACCCCATTCATAAAATATTATAATTAATTTACCACTTCAAGCAATAATAAGAATCATCTATTATATCAGCCATTATGTTTATAAGCTTGCTGTTTTATCCATAATTTCGGATTGCTAGCTATATTTGCATTTTTTTAAACTCCTCTGCGCTTTTCAAATAAGCAAGGATAAACTTATGCGGATTTTCTGGTGTTGAACTTAATAGCTGATATAAACAAATTCGATATGTATGGGTCAAAATCTGTTTGCTTAACTTCTGGAAGACAAAGTATATCACGAGCAAATTCTAATACAATTTCATAATTTCTTTCATAAACCAGACCTTTCTCATAAATAAATTCATATTAAATTACGAATTAGTTTTTGAAAGCATTTCCATTACGTCCTTAATTCTCTCATAAACGCTGAATATTCTTGTTTTTGTTGAAGCTTCTATACAGTTATTGTTTATATATAAACTATAGTCAATTTTATCGTAAATCATATTTATTTTACTAAACTCGACTAAATCATACCGAAAGTTAATATCTTCTTTATTCTTCAGGAATTTTAAATGTTCCTCAAGTATTTTAAAATATCTGTAGCAAAGGGGCGTAATTAAATCTATTTCATCTAATTGAAACGCCGGGTAATCAGCATTGAAAATTTTCCCCTCCCAATAATACTCTAATGCACAAGTTGAGATGTTTTTAAAATATTTTAACAATTCTTGTTTAATAGATTTTATCGTAGTTGCAGTACCTGTATTATCATCTATCAATAAAATATTTGTACTTTCTGGATATTGAGCACTTAATAAATGCACCTGGTCAATCAAGGATAATTCACAATAATGATTATTATCATATTTTGAAAACCTAACATATTCATACCCTGCCAGACCGCAACATCGATTCATGCTATTGGTATATTTTTGCATAGATATAAAAAATGGTGGTATTAGTGCAGCCCCTTGTAAAGGTGAAATGATAATATCGTGTTCCCCAATATAATCACATAATGCAAAATAAGTAATAAACATAATAAGAATATTATCCATCTCTGAATATTCACGGACATCGGAAATATTAAGATCCTTCATATCTGATATTATACTATCAATTAAGTCAAAAGATAGTGGTGGGAATTGATTTAATTCTTCATCAAAAATAATTTGAGTTATATAGTCAGTCAAATCTATTAGATATTCTTTGAGTGCTTTATAATAATTAACATCCAAAGACGTATAAGAGAATATAACACCAACTAATTTTGCTATACATGACAACATATATTCCGTGAGCGAGAATATAATATATCTTTTATTATCGTAGGATAATTCTAAATTTAAAATTATCGGTGCATCAAAAGCTATATTTTTTACTAAATCTGTTGTTTCATTTAAATCCGTTGAATAATAAGTATAATTTCTGTTACAGTAAAACGGCTTTTTCAGACTAAAATACTTCTCTAAAATCGGAAGATTTTGGTTGTACTCTTCTTCAAACCTATCAGCCTCAATATACACCTCCCCGGCAAAACCGAACTTATATTTAGATAATATAGTTTGATTTAGGAATGGTTTAATCATATTATATAAGTCATTCAAACTGACGCCTCTCTATCTCCCAAAACTCTGATTATTTTAATAACCACCGTTCTACAAATGCCTTCTCAACAAAGACTTCTTTCATAACGTATTCTTGTATTATATCTCTCAAATATTCTTTGTTATATTGCTCGTCCTGATTCCTGGCTAATGTTTGGTAGCCAGTTCCCCTTTGAAGATAATCAGAGGAAGCTACCGTATACCACTGCTCCATATTAAGGCTGACGCCATGAATATAAATATTCAAAATATTCCTGCCATCATGTTCAATTACTGCGTTTGATACATGCAGCCTCCCCACATATTTCCCCCGAAATCCCGCACCTTTCCCATCCGCATAACAATAATCCGTATCCAAGGAATTTTGCAAGGCTTCCCACAAGTCTTTTCCTTGTATCTTAAAGCTGGTGGGATTTAAAGGAGATGGACAAAGTTCTATGATCTTTTTTCTTGAAACATCACCCTTTTTAATCCCCCCGTTTATCACGCCACTATTTATAATTGCAAGATCACACACAAGGAAGTCCTGTAAGGCATCCGCAAGGAGATTCGTCATAGGGTTCTCTTCCACAACATCATGCCATAGATTTTTATTTATTCTGCAGAATGGTTCACTGAGTCTGTCAATAGCCTTTTTTTTGTTCTGTTTAATTAGTTCTTGAACTATAGTAGATTCTTCTGAATTTAGGATGTTGATATTAATTCCTTCTATCAGTTGCACTTGATTCCTGTTTACTTCGACTTCAAGCTTTCCAATATGTTCTCCCTGTGCTCCTGAAGTATGGATAATCGTTCCATTTACTATTTCCGGCTGGTCCATTAATATATGGAAATGACCGCCTATTATAATATCAATACCACTTATTTTTACTGCTATTTCCTTATCCTTGTCCATCCCAAGATGTGAAAGCAGTATGCACAAATCATACTGATCCTGAGATTCATTGATTTCATGCTGTACTGCTTCCAGGTAATCGATAAGCGTAAAGCCAAGCAATTCGTTAAAAGGTCCAAGGTCCGGTGATGCCCCAATGATTAGTATTCTTAACCCATTTTTATTTATTATAATACTTCTTTTTACTTCTTCTATTTCTAAATTTCCAAGACAGCGCAGATTACAACTCAGCAACGGTATCTTCGCATTTGCAGCCATATATTTTAACACATCCAACCCTTGAAATATTTCATTATTTCCAACTGCCAAAGCATCGTACCCAGTAGAATCAAGCAATTCCATCGCTGCCAATCCGTCGGTTCCAAGCAATTCAATTCTTTTAAAATCCGCAAAATCTCCGGCATCAAGTACAAGAGTATTGCTATCCTTACATTCGCTAATTTGGTTTACTATTTTAGAAAAGTTCTCGAAATTACTATGTATGTCGTTTGTATGTAATATCGTTAAGCGCATATTTTCACCTCACCTATGTATCCCCTGTTTTTAAAAATGACTGCTTAAAATATAGCACTAAACTGCCAGCGCAGTGGTTCGTCAACCAATAGTTTAGTACTTATTCATTTTAATCTTTCTCTATTCTACTACTTCAAATTCCTGTGGTAAACCTATAAAATAGAATCTCAAACTATTTTATAGGAGGTCATATATTCAAAATCCATGATACCACGCTTTTTAGCACAAAAAAGACATAACACCTTCTTGGCGAAGAGTTATGTCTTTCTTGTGTCATTTACTCAAATTAGTTGCAGACTTCTAACGGAGCAAAACCTTATTTCTACTCCAACGGCCCCTCTTCCTGCCGATACGCTTCGTTTTTACCCAACGTCATTTTACGGCCCGCCTTTATTAGCAATATGACAGCTAAAACGATAAACGGTAGTCCTCCAATAAAGCCGGTGATTGCCGGGCCAAGTAGTGGGTTATATCCGCTCTTTGCGAAAATGATTGGCAGTGCAGCGCCAGCATTCACCGTTGAATGGATCATGGCAGCTGGAATGACACTTTCCAGTTTTATTGATATATATCCTTCGATAATACCAAGCACAACGCAAAAAACCATCATGGCCAGAATGCCGAGCCATGGATAGCCCCAATAACCGGTTCCGTAATTGTGACCCATCACGATAACGGGCAAATGCCAAATGCCCCATATTGCCCCTGTTATAATTAACGCGGACCTGTCAGATAAAAAAATGCGCAGTTTAGGGAGCAGATACCCTCTCCAGCCAAGTTCTTCACCCATGGTGGGTATGATATTTACAATTGGGCCGATAAAAACAAGAATCAGAACTTGAACAATTAGCAGTGTGGACACGTCAAGTCCCTGTTTACCACGTGAAGCAACCATCCCTTTTAAAGTTGTAAGCTCCGGGTCAAATGAACCGGGGAAAATCAGGAAATAAAGCGCTCCGCTCAGAACCAACAAGACTGTCGGACCGAAGTACAATAGCAGATACTCTTTCACATGCCCCTTGAAGTGAGGGCGAAGATACATATTCCCAAATCCTTCTTTTGTTATAATCCGTGTTAATAAATTGGATAGTGCAGGCATAAACATAGCGACTGTCAAAATTACTACTGACGCCCCGTTTCCATAGGTGAGCCCACATATCGGTACCAGCAGAAAAACGATCCAGGCAAGGATGATTGTAAGCGCAATAAATATAATCAGTCTTTTTTTTGCCGCCAATTTTTCGTGTTCCATAGTAACATTACCCCCTATTTATATTATTCGCAGTTATGTTGAAGCTTTTTAATTAAACTCTGAAAACACTGCTCATCTGAGAGAACCGAAAACACCGGATTACTAACAATCACATCAGACATGCTTTTCCTGATTGTTTTTTCATCCCGCGGAAGATCTGTTCCCAGATCAAGCTGAACCAGCCATCCGTCCAGACGGTCGAAAAAAGCATCGCCATGCAAGCGCAGGGGATAAATATCGCTTATTACGATATCGGTGTACTTTTGCAGCATTTCAAGCGCCTTATCATGATTTTTCTGAGCAATAAATCCCTGCGCGGCTGAAATATAAAGGCCGACCAGGACACCGGGGTGCAGATGCCTCATGTCAAACGTTTCCGCTACGACAAGCGAGCGCCGCAGTACCTCGTCGAATTTGGAGGGATCATCCGCACATAGGGTAAGATATGCGGGAAAGAAGTTGAACAGGACGACGATGTTCTGAAACATTCCGACCTGCAAAACGGATTTCGCTTCCTCGGTGCGCCCCGTCATTTGGTAAGCGGAAGCCAAAAGCGATTCAGGGGGCAGCGCAGGCGCAACTGATCCAGCCAGCAGCTCCAGCGCGGTATTGGCATCACCGGAAATAAGGCTACACAGGGCTTCCATAAACAAAGCCTGCCTGGTAATTGATACATCATCGCATTCTTCTCTGATCCGGATAAAAAGAGCCTTGGCTTCTTCAGTCAAAGATGCCGTTTTTCGGGGGTCTTTCAGTAATTCTACATGGTTGATCATCAGTATTCCCAGATTCAGCAGCAGCGGAAAGCATGAATAGTATTTTTTAATTGTTTTTCGGCACTCTTCCATCACCGAATCAAACGGTTTTGACGCAAAATCAGCCGACAGGTTTCGGTACAGCTTTTGAATATTCTCTTTTGTCATCTGCGGTTGATAATCTATCAATTCGTCAATGCTGATGTTAAAGTATGCAGCCAGCCGTGGAAGAAAGGTTACGTCTGGATAACTTTGACCCGTCTCCCATTTGGAAACAGATGCCTTGGACACGCCAATGTAATTTGCAAGCTCTTCCTGGGTGATGCTCTTTTCCTTGCGCTTATTTATAAGCACTTTTGCAATATTAATTTCCTTCATATCAATCACCTCTGACTATATTTTAGTTGGTAAGCAGACGGAAATCAATGGATTTGCAGTTGATTATGGTAGAATAAATCAACCTATGCGATACTTTTAGCCTGAACTGTTGTTATATTGGGTGTCTTCTGAAGCAAAAGGAGCCAGTATATTTATTTGCCATTTTGCAGTTGATCTCCTGGTTCCTCAAAAGGCATTTCCGTTAGCCCAATCAATTGCTATTACTGATCAACTCCTGATATTTTTTGTTCAAATACTCCGATGTTTCTTCTTTATTCGACGGATGATCGTGTCCTAACAAATAGATTTCAAAGTCCATCCCCTCTATAAATGCTATTAATGACTGGAGTCTTTGTTTATTATAAGCTCCATTTTCCTCATAATGATCTTCACAATCTGCATCACCGACAAATAACATTTTTTCCTCATGAAAGAACACGAATAAAGCATCTCTTGAATGAGTTGAATCTCTTGGAATAAGTGAAAGTGTTACACCACCCAAAACTAATTTAGTTATGCTATCAATCTCTATAGCAGATGGTATCACACGTATTTGTGATACATCCTCATACACCTTACAAATACACTCGTTGCAAAATGCAATATCCTCTCCAGTTTGTTCACGCATTTTCATTTCTTTCAATGTCCATTTCCAATGGCTGACTTCTTTTAATTTTTTATTCGTTAACTCACTTGCAATGGTTTTTCCGTGAACATAAGGCATACCAAAAGTATGGTCCCAGTGCCAATGTGTAATAACTGTATACCTTGGCAATTCCAGCCCTTGATTTTTTAGTTCTTGATAAAATTCTTCAACATGAGATTTACAGCTTCCTGCATCTATTGCAATACTATAATTACTTCCTTTTATGTAATATAAGAATGGTCGATCAAGTTCTTCTACACCAGGCAAATAAAAAACTTTGTCTGATAATTTCACTAATTTCATCATTCACTACACACAATCCTTCCATATATAAATAAGACATCCTCTTCCGATTTGCCCAGCATAATAGCTCCTGTGCGCAAAATGATAGTTTGCAATCTTCCAGGATTTTGACGATGCATATTTATAATGGTAATCTAAACAAAAAGGCACCAGTAAACACCAAATTTATCAATTAGAGAGAACATACATGGGCTATAATCACATGGTCCAATAGGGACGTAAATATTTGCTCCGTCTTTCAACACTTCATAAGCTTTTTTAACATGAACTTCGCCGCCATCTCCAAAATGGAAACAAAATTGCATGGTATTTCCGATAACAAGATTCTCTGTAATCTCAGAAACAGCTAATATCTGACCATGGGCATTTAACTCGGAGTGCAAATATCCACCATTATCATCAGGATATAAACCAAGAATTTCAGCGTTTAAAGCTTTTTGATAAAGAATTACTGCTTCAACACTTCCCTTTACATATACTTGCATCATTGACCTTAACATGCTGTATACCCCCTACAAATTCAGATTGTTTGACAAATTACATTCTGTTTATTTTATATAGTCGCATAAATTTTAGCTCTAGTAATGGAATACATGCTTGTCTTTGTACTTTTCTCAATTCCATATTCCTCAGGTTTGTCATCCTAATGAATATTTTGCATTGAAATTCCACAATCTCCAATAAACTTTTTTGTTCTCTACATATCTCTTTTACGTAGAAATCTGTTCCTAAAACAATATACTCTCTACAATGGAACGAAATACCTTCTGAAATTTCTTCGAGTCTTTATAAACTGCCGTAGAATAATTAGGCCATGTCTATTTTTATTACAATTAATTTGCAAAACTAATTATACGTCATCATCCTTCTTAAAAATTTGGCCATCTTTAATGACAATTAATTTGTCAATGTTTTGAACCATATTTAATCCTTGGCGTAGGCGATATATTAGCTAATACTTATCGATTAAGCATCAATTTTTGCCGGTATGTTAATTAAACTTTCTCATGGTTAATATTTTGCACGTTACGCTTGCTCAACAGGGTCACTCCCCATAATACAACTATTCAGACTCTCCGGCATGAAGAAAAATCCAAAAATAACATTAATCATTGTTATACAAGAGCCCCACCGCCATCTACAATTATGAACTGGCCCTGAACATAACTGGAACTATCACTGGATAGATAAAGAACTGTACCATTTAATTCCCCTTTCCTTCCTGGACGTCCTGCCGGATTCAACGTATTATATTGGTTCAAAAAATTTTCTGACTTAAATAAAGTTTCACTCGTCATTTCACTTTCAAAAAGAGCCGGTCCAATGGCATTCACAGTGATACCATATTTTGCATAAGAAGCCGCCATACCTCTTGTTAATCCAACCACTGCAGCTTTAGATGAATTATAAGAATGTCTGATAAATACATCAAACTTATCTGCAACAACTGCATTTACGGATGCAATATTAATAATTTTACCATAGCATCTTTCCTTCATCTGTGGAATTACATATTTACTTGCTAAAAATATTCCCTTCACATTCGTATCAAAAGATTTATCCCAATCCTCCATGGTCATGCTGTCTACGCCGCCACGAACAGCAACTCCTGCATTATTTAACAAAATGTCAATGTGACCGAAGGTATAAAGCACGGATTGCATTGCTGTTTTTACACTTGCCTCATTTGTAACATCACAGCCAACTGCAACTACCTTTCTGCCAGTTTTCTCAATTTCAGCTTTTACTTCGTTTAACTTTTCAATACGTCTTGCCAGTAATGCAACGTCTGCTCCTGCTTTCGCATATGCTAGTGCTGCATCTGCACCAAGCCCTGAACTTGCTCCTGTAACTACAGCTACTCTTCCAGATAAATCAAATAAATTTTCCATATTTATATACATCCTTTCTTAGAATCCAATATTTATGAAAATCTCAATGTAATATAATATCATCAGGTTCACTGTTTTCCAAGAGAACCGCTTTACCGAAAATATGATCTC
Organism: Hungatella sp.; assembly: GCA_009712635.1. GTDB lineage: Bacteria > Bacillota > Clostridia > Lachnospirales > Lachnospiraceae > Lacrimispora. The sequence continues at coordinate 1,359,630 of WASS01000020.1, forward strand.
CATCCGTTCCTGTCTCATGTGCTATAATCACATGGTCCAATAGGAAAGTAAATAGTTGCTCCATTTTTCAACACTTCATAAGCCTTTTTGACATGAGATTCGCTGCCATCTCCAAAATGAAAACAAACGAATATCCTTTATTGTGTGTCCATCTTCTTTGGCTTGCTGAAGAAGATGAAAAATATACTTTCTGATTTCCTCTGTTTGATTGGCCATCTATCACACCCTCTCTGATTGGATATTTATTTAGGATTACATTTGTGAATACTAAAAAGCCTTAAAAAACAGACTCCCAGAATATTCTGCAAAAATTCTGAGAGTCAATACTTCTTCAATATATTCATTTACTTAAGATGTTAATCTATATCGGCATAATCAGAAATTGAACTAATATTTTCAATTATATCAATTCTTTTAAATTAATTTATTGTAGCTACCTTTATTTTACCATATAGAGGCCATAACGTATATTATCATTTGTTATTTTACTCAACAAATTTCGACACAAATCTCATAATTTCCCCTTGGCGTAGTTCATATATTATCAATATGTACTAATAAGAGTCACTTCTTATTAAAGAGAAACCCCTTCGAAACTAACCACAATTAGGTAATCGTAATATGTTTATAAACTTGCTATTTTATCCATAATTTGGGATTGCTTATAATAGTCTGGATGTTTTTTACGCCTTAGGGTGACTTGCTCTCTTTTTCATTTACAATTCCTCCCGAAGCTGATACCCTATCTTTTCTCTCTTCAGGCTTTGGTCCAAAAGCGGCATTTCGACGGATAATTTCTTCCTCCACTTTACGGCGGCCAGCATACTCCTCCTTTCTCGCGGACTGCTATCCTGGCAATTATCGGTTATAATATCTCCGTCGGTGATAAGCGTTGCATATTTGCAGGAAATATAGGACTTTACCTCTTTCAGCACCTGCCGGAATTCTCTGATCCACCCTTCCGCAGAAAAAAATAGTTCCCAATTACCGTCTGTTCTTTGATTCAACAGGATATGTGTTTGTACGGGTTCTTTTCTGATACACCCAACACCTCCTTTGCGATTTCTGCTATCTCCTTCCGAAAGCCCCGGCTGTCCTTTGGGCTTAAGTTTGTCTCCCGTGACTGGTCTTACACCAGCTAGATTAGTACCATGCCTGGCACACAAGCGAAAGCCAGTCACGAATTGTGACTGGCTTTCGCTTATTGGTTTGACTTTCATCTCTGAATCGCTATATCCTCCGCCGGATTGATTCCATCGCGGGATTTTCATTCCACCCTCAAAGTAATGACGTCACCGGCAGAAAGGGATAAGATACATGAATCCGAAAATTCACCGGTAGCCGACAGTGTGGGAACGGACGTAGAGACGGCCACGACTCCGTTGACCGCGAGAGAAATCACCGCGTCGACGTTATTCGAGATGACGGTCGTATAGTCGATAATATAATTCCCGGTTTCCAAAATTGTTATTTCCGTTATCCCCGGGGTATGACTGATACCGACAAGCGGCCCGTTATTGGTGAACGGTATATCTCCCGGCAGCAAAACCGCTGATTCCGATTGGGCGGTATACGGAGTGTATAAATACCCATAAACGGTGATGCCTGGGCCTGTCGGTCCTGTCGGACCGGTGGGGCCCGTCGGCCCGCCGACGTCGTCCTCGGAAACCACCAGAGAGCCCTTGAGCGGTACCTGGGCTGAGAAATAGACAACCGCCGTGCTAATATTCACAAGGGATACCGAAGTCGGAGCGCTTATCACATCAATGATCCCAGTGCCGTACACTTCGCCCGTCTTGATGGGAGAAGAGCCGGCCAGGTAATCCCCCTGGGAGGAGGACAGCGCAAAAGCCGTGCCATTCGTGGAGGGGGATGCTTGGGTCGCAAGCCACCAATTTATGAGATATCTGCCGTTCTCCTGAAAGGTGATAACACCTGTGACCGGCTCGTAATCGATATTTCCGGCTTTGTAAACAATGGCATCAAAGAGCACATTGGCATTAGCATCCACTGATGTCGAGGTATTCAGCTCCAATTGCAGTGCAGTATTACCCATAAACTTTACCCTCTCGCCCCTTCCGGCTATAAAATTATGTCACCTGTTCCTATAATTATATTATGCCACGGGCGTTGCGGTGTGACAAGATGCGCCTTTGCGACATATGATAGATTAATTTATTTCAAAAATAAAATAGGCTTATAAGCCGAACATGAGGTGTTTTATATGCCAGACACAGCGATAAAAACTTTTAATAATAGCCTCCTGTTTATCCCTAATGAAGGGCAGGCGGATTCCCGCGCGAGATTTTGCGCAGCAGTGCACGGAAGCAACTTCTTTTTTCAGGATGACCGGATCACCTCCGTCCAATACGCCGGGTTTTCAGGAAAATCCGCCGCGGGCGCGGCGTTGGAGCTGTCGTTTATCGATGCAAATGCCGGGACAGCACCGGAGGGATATGAGCAAAGTGCGGGACATTTTAATTATTTCACAGGCGGTGACTCCACGAAATGGCGCACACATCTGCCTGCTTACGGAAAACTGAAATACGCGGCCGTTTGGGACGGAGTGGATCTGGAGCTTGAGGGAAGCGCCGAGGGTCTCAAATTCAACTGGCTGCTTCAGTCAGCCGACCGGGTTGGTGCGATCCGTCTCCGCTGGGAGGGCGCCAAGAGCCTCAGTATTTTGGACGACGGCAGCCTGTGCATCAGGCATGACCTCGGGGCGCTTACGGATCCAAAGCCTGCCGCCTGGCAGGAGATTGGCGGTAAATCCATGCCCGTCGACTGCGCATACTGCCTTAACGGCGGCACTGAGATCAGTTTTGAGCTTCGCGGTCCGCACGATCCCACAGCGCCACTATTAATCGATCCTGTAATCCAGTACTCCACCTATCTCGGCGGCAGCGCCACTGACTTCGGCAACGGCATAGCCGTGGATGGAGAGGGGTGCGCCTATGTGTCCGCCTCGACTTTGTCCGCAGACTTTCCGGTGACACCTGGCGCCTTCCAGACGACGCTCGTCGGCAGAACCGACGTGTTTGTCACAAAATTTGCAGCCGACGGCGCGAGTCTTGTCTATTCCACGTATCTCGGCGGGAATGGCAGCAATATCGGGTTCTCAATCGCCATCGACGCGCAGGGCTGCGCCTATGTCACGGGCTATACCAACGCCACGGACTTCCCGGTGACGCCCGGCGCCTTCCAGACTGCTTACGGTGGCGGCACGGACGACGCGTTTGTCACGAAGCTCGCGCCCGACGGCGCAAGCCTCGTCTACTCTACCTATCTGGGCGGCATAGACTACGATTCGGGCAACGACATCGCGGTGGACGCGCTGGGGTGCGCTTATGTGGGAGGCTTCACGTATTCCGCCGACTTCCCGGTTACGCCCGGCGCTTTCCAGATGGTATACACCGGTACGGGCGACGCGTTTGTCACCAAACTTGCGGCCGACGGCGGAAGCCTCGTTTACTCTTCCTACCTGAACGGCAGCAAGAACGCGGCCTGTCTCAACATTGCGGTGGATTTACAGGGCTGCGCCTATCTCACGGGAAACACGAATTCCACCGACTTCCCGATTACGCCCGGCGCTTTCCAGAAGACGTACGGCGGCGGCGTGGACGACGCGTTTGTCACGAAATTCTCAGCCGACGGAACAAGCCTCGTCTATTCCACGTATCTCGGTGGCGATCTGGTGGATTCCGGCTCTGGCATTTGCGTGGACGCGGAGGGCATTGCCTATGTGACAGGATCTACTTCTTCCGCCAATTTCCCGGTGACGCCCGGAGCCTTCCAGACGGCAATCGCCGGAGACGCGAATGCGTTTATTACTAAGCTGGCGCCCAGCGGCGGAAGCCTCCTAGCCTCGACTTACCTGGGAGGCAGCTTAATTGATTCAGGCAAAGCCATCACCGTGGATATGCGGGGCCACGTCTATGTGGCAGGAAGCACAAACTCCGATAATTTCCCAACAACTCCCGCGGTACTACCCTCCCAGCTGCAGGGAGACTCGGATGCTTTTGTGAGTATCCTCACTCCGGACCTTAGGCGGCTTCTCGTTTCCTATTATCTTGTTGGAAGCAGATCGGACTACGGGGACGGCATCGTGATCGGGGGCGACGGCGGCGTTTATGTGGTCGGGGGCACCTCTTCCACAGACTTTCCCGTGACGCCCGGCGCTTTCCAGACAACGTACGGCGGCGGAGATTCAGACTGTTTTTTGACAAAAACTGCCTTTGCGTTTTATGAGAAAGTCTCAATTGTGATCCAGGGAATTCTTTAGTCTTCGGGGAAGGGGCAGGCTACATGCTGTATGAGGGAAACGTGGGAAAATCTGGCGCGATTATTACCGCTTATGTTTTGGACAATACGCTGCCGTCCGTTTCAGCGGAGTCTGTCCGCATGCTTACGCACTTAAACATTGCGTTTGCTCTGATCAGGGATAACCGGGGCGTCTACGGCAATCTCACAAATCTTGACGATAACCCCCTGCTTCGAAGGATCACCCCCGTCTGAAAATTCCCCTCTCGGTGGGCGGGTAGGGCGCGGACGGTTTTTAGCAGGCGGCCTTAACTCAAAATGGGCGGCAGACCTTCGCGCGAAGGCCTACTTCCATGGTCAGATTCACTTCCAAAAGAATGCCTTAAAACAGTAGTTAATAAATAATAAAATACGTGCCGCCAGTAATGGCGGCATTATTATAAAGATGCGAATGGTTTCCCGTTTATTTTCAAAAGACAGACTCCCAGAAATATTTACAATCTGGGAGTCTGCACTCATTTAATGTTAATTAAAGCAATACTATCATTTTTATTACAAGAAGTTTAACCGAATTGTATGATTATAATAATTCTTGGCTTGAGAGTCTGTATATGCTTTATCAACCCATTTTTGTGAAGAGCTGCCTAAATCTGAACTCTGGTTACTAATTGTAATATAACCGGTATGTGGTCCCTTACTACCATTAGAATGAGAGTAGTTAATCTGTTTAACTACACCATCAGAACCTTTAATTACATCGGTTATAACAAGTACATGACCGCCGTTATCGAATCTAATAGTACACCCTGGTGTCATATCTGCCGCTCTTGATAATTTAGAACCATAACTTGTACTTGTCAGATTAGCAGCTGAAATACCATACGCATATGTTAAGGACGTGCCAGGAATTTTTGCCTCAAAATATCTTCTCACTGCTCCACCAGTTGCTTCATTTAATGCATAATATACTAATCCGGAACAATCTACTGCTGTTTTATCCGGATTATTAGTAGCCCATGTCTGTAATGCACTACCTGTTTTTCCAGAATTTATAAGGTTTAATATGATTTTAGAAGGTGTATTTTTCGCACCCAACTTGTATGGCAGATTAATCTTAGTTCCGCCAATAACGATGTTAGTATATTCATTACATTTGTTAATTAAATCCGTTGTGAAACTCATAATATTCTCTCCTTTAAATATATTATTTTATAAGCGCTTATACCTATAAATAATGTTTTTTATTGTAAAGTGTAAACAAAAGAATATTATAATCTGTTCAACCGTTCCAGAATAACGTTCCAGGTATTTAAAGGTGACGGTTTCAGTGAGGCTACCGCCTTATGGTAAGCAATATTATAGGGAATTATGAACCAACGGTAAAAAGATATCGTCAACGATTTCCATAACTCTTTCGTTAGAAATTGGCTCATGGGTTGTGAGAACTTCATACCGTTCTCCATACCACCGATGTACAGAAACGTTGGTTCTAATCTGATTAACAGAGGCAGGCAATGCACCATTCAAATATCATTCTTTTGGGTAAATCATTGTCCCAAGCTGTCTTGGTAACAACAACAGGCTATAGCTTCCAGTCATTGTTTTGGTTTATAGCTTGCTTCCTTAAATAAGGATGCTAGTACTGCTACTCTAGCATAAGATAAATCTCCAACAGCCCCATATGCAGCAGTGGTTAATGATATATTCGAATAGCCTTCATATTCAACATTTTTTTCAATCTTCACTTTACTTTTCCAATCTTCATAAAATATTGCTTTGTTAGAATCATCAAAACTAATAACCTTAAATGTAAAATGTACACGCATATAATTAGGCCCATCCAAAAATACGATTGAAGGTTCTGCCTTTACAGTACCAACAATTTTAACTTTATTCTCTTTTGCTTCTTTAATATAATTAGCTACATCCTCATTCAGTGCAGCTGATTTATTCATCACAGAAGTCAATTTGTTTCCCCACTGTTCATCTAGTGTTGTATAGTCTACATTTACGATCTGATAAACGAATTGCTCTACATATTCAGCCCATTTATCAATGTCTTCCTTTTTATAGCCGTCTAATTCTAAAAACTGAACTGGCGTTAGGTTTGAATTATAGCTTTTGTATTCGTGCTTCAAATCATATAACTCATTAGGCGCATCGGCTAATATATAAGGGAAATCCTTATAGTTTTCAGGCAAATCAGTTGTTCTAATTGCTCTGCCCCATGGGTCTTTTGGTGCATTTTTCACTTGTTCTGCTGTTGATAATGCTTTATCGTCAATAGGGAGTTTTTCTCCTTGGCTTCCAACCGCCATTTTAGCCATTTCTTGACGTGTGATTTCTGCCAATGCCATCTGTGTTCCTGAACTGCTTAGAAGTAAAGAAACTATCATGATGGCTGATATACTACGTTTTTTCATTTTATACACCCCTGTTTTATTCTCTTTTTATACTGATGAATCATATATAGCAAAATATTATATCTTCTGTAATTTCAATCTTTAGATCTTTATTTAAAAAATAATGTATTATTAGTTTATTTAGTTCTCCTTCTTGCTGATTTTCTTCCTAATAAACTACTATGTGTTTTGTAATATAAGGTGGATAGTCTTTACTATCATCTACTGAGTGTACGCTATCACAAATATCATATAAACCCCTTGTTATTGTTGTTTTCCCCGTTCCATTTTTCCATACTATTGCTGTTATGTCAATGCCATCTCAATTATTTCCATATTCTCAGGATGAGGTCTGTCCATATCCGATAATATACTAAAAACAGTCTTTTTCTCAGGGATAATGACTAATTTTTGTCCTCCAAAACCACATGCGCAAAAATATGGGATGCTTGAATAACTTCCCAACCACCAACCCAAGCCATAAGGAGTATTTTCAGGAAAACCTCCACTAGAATATTCCAACACACTAAGTTTATAATATTCTTCAGAAAACAAACGTTTTCCTTCTATTACACCTTTATTTAACAATAACTTTCCGAATTCATCTAATAACTTGATAGAAACCTTCATTCCTTGAATATCATCTCTAACCCATTCGAAATCTCTATTTTTAAAGTATGATAATATCTTTATTCTAAACAATTGCGTTACCTCAATTCCATATACCGCTTCTAATAAATAGACTATTATCTGTGGGTCAGGCTTATATTGAAAAGAAACACCTGGTTCGCTTTCAAATATCAATTCCATTACTTCGTTCATATTTGCTGGAATAGGATCTTGTTTGGCTGGCCATACAATTCCAGTGGTGTTAGACAATACATGTTTGATTTTTAATTTATACCAGTTAATATCTGCTATTTCGTTATGCTCAATATAATCAATGACGCGATCCTCTATACTTCCAATTTCCCCTTCATATATAGCAATACCAACTAGCACAGACAAAAAAGATTTGAATATGCAGCCAACTGGAAATAACTGCACCTCACTTTCGTTTTCCCGTGTAAATTCAAATGCTATCTGTCCATCCTTTATCATATGCACAGCCCTTAGATTTGTATAGCGACTTAAAGTAAACATATTATCCCTCACACAAAATCAAATTTTTATTCCATCTACAGCTTTTCTAATATAACCCATATATTCTCTTCCTGTGGGATTATTATATCTATATCCACTTCCGGGTGAGCCTTCACATATTCGGTAAGCATATCTATCAAATTTTCCTTTGACTTCATATAATCATCCACAATGACATCAACAGAGACTCCAAGACGTTTCAGTAGTAGCGCAGATACCGTCCCCGTCCTGTCCTTCCCTGCTGTGCAAAAAAACATTACATTTGATGGAGCATTAAGTATAGTATCCAGAATAATGTCCATCTGTTCATCCACCATACTACGGTAGACTTCATGAAGATGCGCTCTGGATTTTGGCGTATCTCCACCACCCGTTACTGGGAGATGATGATAGGTAAATCCTGCTAATTTCCGTAATGAGCATGGATTACGTTCTAGTTCCTGCGCAGAGCGTAGATCCACAAGCGTGGTTATATCATTATCCAATAACCATTGAATCTCTTCTTCTGTTATATGCACTGGTACGTCACTTCTTATGTATCGCATGCCACCAATTGGCAATGCACGTGTGTTTAATGTTGATTTTAACAATGATTTCATCTAGTCTTTTCTCCTTGCCACTCAAATATATAAGTTCAAATTTGTCTTTCTCATAACTTATTAAATATAATGGGAAGCTACAACACCTTGCAAACTGGAAGTTGTAGAGTTCTTTACATAGATAAAATATCAAAATTTATGCTATCGCTGAGCGAACAAACTAAAATTTCTTATTCAGCACGAAATACGATTGACTAAGAATCCGAAGTTTTATTTTATCACCTAGATAAATAACTTCAATGCTTTATTTCATTTTATGACGAATTGTAAAATTATTCAATTAAATAATCCCAATTCATTATTCTATTATCAGATTCTTCTCCAAAATGTAAATTGGATATTTATTACCATAAATATCTTTATCCACATATGGCTTTCTAAACATAATGGGAAGCCCAGTTTAACTTCTCAGTTTACTTATTTTGTGGTCAAAATAATGATATTTAACTTATACATTACCCAGATTAATTTCAACCCCTATATTTTTTTAGTAGTGGTATGAATGTCTCATTGCACCATTCTGGCAATCTATTGCAAAACCAATCTTCGTCAATCCACGATTCGTAATGTAACACTATGCCCAATAGAATTTGTAATGCAAAATAGATATCAATTTCATCAGTATTAACCTTGCAACCAGTTGTTTCTTCATAGGCTTTTACTATACTAATTCTATAATCTGCATCATCTACAAAGCAATAAATGCTACCAAAATCCAGCATAGCAGTACTATATCCGAATAAAGAAAAATCGATCGGTATTAGCCCATCATTAGTAATTAAAATATTTGATAATGATAAGTCCGAGTGCACAAGAATACATTCAGCTTTTGACTGCTTTAATTTATCACCAATTAACTCCAAAGAATCGTTCATGATTGCAAAATATTTATTATCAAGTCGTTCATTCTTAAGCAAATTAAAAAGAATCTCTTGTAACCTTTGACATAAATTCTTATCATATATAAAATAGTAATCGGCGTTGTAGCCTTTTGCAGCCATATGAACCTTTCCCAGCATCTCACCCAATTTATACCCAAGTGCTTCGGACAATTCACTTTTGTCTAGAATTCTGCCCGGAAGCCATGTAAGCATTGTTACAACAGTGCCGTCCCTTAACACTGTAACAAGTTCATTATCATTATTCTTAATTGGTGATTGCACATACAAGCCACTAGATTTTAGATGTTCTAAAAATTTGAGCTCATTTTCACGATTTTTAATAAAATCGATATCTTTATAAAACGGTAATGTGGTAAATCCGGTTTTTGATTTATGTATTCTTAACAGAAACTTATCGTCAATGCAGTAAATCATATTTTCATTATGGCGGATTAACTCAGCTTTTGCACCTGTTAAACCATATCGATGCAAAGCATCTCCTAATATATCTAGCTCACACATATTATACCTCTGCTAATATTTAATTTTTTATTTACAATCATTAGCATAAAACCTACTCAGTTTCCCATTATTGCTATAACATACTCTATTTTCTTTTCCTTTACCCAAAAGCCCCGTTTACATATTATTTAAAGTTCTAGATAATTACTTACTACATTAGAAATATTATATAAATATAACAACCTTATATGTCGTTCCAGCCCCCGTAGTTATTGCATAATCTTCGACACTGAGTTTTCAAAAATATCACCCTCTTCAAATATTTCTAACGACCTAAATAAATAACTTCAATACTTTATTTCATTTTATGACAAATTGTAAAATTATTCAATTAAATAATCGTAATTCATTATTCTATTATCAGATTCTTCTCCATAATTTAAATCAGGATATTTATTACCCTAAATATCTTTATCCTCATTGTCTGGTAATACAGACATTTGCAAATTATAATGTCAAATTGTCACCTTTACATATCTTCAATAATACACAATCAGCCATTAAAACGGCAAATTAAATAAGGCACATTCTCACCACTGAAAATATGCCTTTTAATATCTATCTCTGATTTACCAAGTGTCCCATATCCTATAAGTGAAAATAATAGCCACAAACAGTCATGTCTGTAGCTTATATTTTAAGCGAAAGTGGACCTCTTAAATGCCATTCAAGTGTTCTCCTTGCCTATGAATATGCCATCTTTTTCCCTATTTTTAAAAGCACTTTGGAAAGATTTTGCCTTTAACTACCCTATGTCATCCGCGGAAGAGCCAAAAAAACGGGGCTAAAAATCGCATTTTTTAACCCCATTTTTTGCTCATTTTTTAGTCAATAGCCACAACATGTTGTGGTCTAACCCCTGTTTTTCTTATCCAAACCACAATACGTCATCATTATCACCGCTTCAACATGTGTTGATGCTGTAATACAGATTACTGAAAGGCGCACTTTGTCCTTGGCGTAGACATTAAATTGACTAATAGCATTAGGAACATCACCTGCTAGTAACATCACACTGCCCATATTCATTAATACCTACAGGAGCCTCCGTCAATCTGCTTCTTACTCTTCATAATTCTCTGCATTTAATCTTAACCTATAGAACTGTTGAAGCCATTCACTTTGCTCTTCCATCGTTTCTTTCAGCTTTCTGAGGCTTCTTTTTCCAACTCGTCTATCTAACACAGCAAACATTTTTTCTAATGGATTTTCAGATTGAATGCTGTCCTGAATACTTTGATTACGGTAATTCTCCAATGACTTACAGAATTCATTATCCGTATATTCCTGTCTTGCTTGCATTGAAACAGAATCCATGAGTGCCCAAAACTCATCCCAGTATTCGCCTATACCAAAGTGATTTGAATTCTTTTTATATCCTTTTTCAATAAAATAAGTGTTCACTGTTTCCCAAGAGAACTGCTTCACCAGTTTGTTATCAATGTAAACTTCGAAAATATGACACCCATCCATGCCAACATAAGTTGTACAGTTATACCGAACCCGTCCGTGCAAACTGTCTGCAAGCATTTCCTGCTCAAGGTATTTTCGCATTCCACTCCAAGATCCTAATATTTTTCCCATTCAACTCCCCCTATAAATCCAAATCTAGCGGCTTAAACTTTTCCAGCAGATATACCATTTTAAAAGTTATTTCTCCACGCCTGTCATAATTCCAATGAATAGTAAGTTCTTATTCTATTTCATTATTCCTTTTCATGCCACATTTTAATTACCTTTTCAACTTCAGCAATTAACTGTTCTTTATCCGGAATATAATAAGTATATTTTGATGCGAAAATATTACTTGATAGGCCACCTAATGCATATTCAGCAGTCAGAGCATCTTTATCTGTACAAAGAATAATGCCTATCGGTTTATTATCATTTTCATCATTTACTTCATTCTCATTATAATTTAAGTACATATTCAACTGACCTGCTGCTTCTGGCATAAGTTTGGTTGTTTTTAATTCTATGATAACATATGACTTCAAAGGCTTATTATAAAAAACCATATCTGCATAATAATGGGTATTATTTATTGTTATTCTCTGCTGTGATCCTACAAACATAAAACCTTTCAATTTGCTCCACGAGTGCTTTTTCTAAATCACTTTCCAATACTGGTTTATCTTCAGGTATCCCAAGAAACTCAAATACATATGGATCCTTAATAATATCTTTAGGTTCTGTAATTTCAATACCCTTTGTTGCTAACCTCAATACTTCCTGTCTATTTACCTCACCTTTTGATAGCAACAGTCGTTCATATAACGAGGTATTAATTTGCCGTTTTAATTCTCGTACAGACCAATTTGAATTAACTGCTTCTCTTTCATAAAAACCACGTTTATCTTTTTCTGCAATACTTAATAGTTCGCAATAATGAGACCAACTCAATTTGCCAGACAGCGTCTGGCATTTTTCATAATTCATATAAAATGATCTCATATTCTGCAAATTGGACCGGGAAAATCCTTTCCAAATTCAGCAGTCAATGTCTTAGAAAGTTGTTTTAGTGTTTGCTCCCCATACTCAGCTCGAATACTATCATTTTGCTCGTAACGAATTATAATTTCCCCTATCTTCCAATAGGAAATTATTAATTCGTTATTAACTTCTCTTGCAATATTTCTCCTTGCTGTATCAAGAATACTTCTTATTTCACCTACCAGCGGTTTAATAATTTTATTATCCATACTTTCAACTCCTTTCTTAAAATGATTCAACAATTTTCCGCTTTATTTTCATGCTGTTTCAATGGCTTGACTGGTCCATGAATATTGCTATTTTCGACAAATTTCGACACAAGTCTCACAATGCCTTGAAGCGACAATAATGATGTCGTCAGAACCTGGTGGTTCCTTGGCGGAAGGCTCTTTTTCTTAAAGATCAATCAAAAACCTTTCATTTTTAAATTTCCACATCCGCACTTTCATATTGAAAGCATCATTATATACAGTTTTATATAACAGACGATATTCCCGAAGTAAATAGCATATCTATCAAGTTATATAATTCATCTGGGGGCAAATCTTTTTGCCTGCGTTGCCAGAGACGAAGCAGTGAAAATGCAGTTGAGACTTGAAACTCTAATAAATATGGTGTTACTGAATTATCTTTAGGGAAACAATATTTCTGTGCATCAGAAAAAAATTCACCTTTCAACTTTTCACTAAAGCGGATATTACCATAATCACCTAATAAAGCATTTAGGCATGCTCCTTTTTCCTCGAAAAGTAGGAGTATATCCCGTGTATCAGCTTGCTCTTTGTTTTTCATCTTCTCCCGGATATAATCCAATATATCGTTTTCCACGAAGCTAAGCAAATCGTAAACATCGGTAAAATACTGATAAAAGGTACTTCGGTTATATCCAGACTTGTTTGTAATTTCCTGTACTGTGATTTTCTCAATCGGTTTTTGGCAATAAAGTTCACAAAAAACGCCGATAAGTGATTGTCTGGTTTTTTTCGTTATTTCAGGCTGTTTTTTCATTTCTTGCCCCTTTCGCAAGTAATGATGAATTTGAAACAAAGTCGTATAATTCATTATACAACACGTTGTCTTATAGTCAAGATGTGAGGAGAATAAAAATGAAAATAGCTGTCAGGTATCAGTCCATAGGAGGCAATACAAAATCAGTAGCGGAAGCTATCGCGGGTAAAGTAGGTGTTAAAGCAGAGCCGATTACTGTACCGCTTAATGAGCCGGTTGACTTTTTATTTATCGGTGGCGGCGTATATGCGCATGGTTTAGACGATTCCCTAAAAAGTTTTTTGGAAAATTTAGATGCGACAACAGTCAAAGTCGTGGCTGCTTTTTCGACTGCCGGAGCTATGGATGGAGCAATAAAAATAGCTTCTATCGTTAAGGAGAAAGGGATACCTGTGCATGGCGAAACCCTGCCTATGAAACTCGGTGTGCGCAATCATGGTTATTTTGTCCATAAAGGTTTTATCGAATTGACCGACAAACAGCTTGCCGCTGTTAATGATTTCGTAAAAAAGGTGATTGGATAACGGTTTTGCATAGCTACAAGAAGTTCATATCGCCATAGGGTCACGGTAAATCAACCGTGACCCTATTTTTTTGCAAAAAATCCATAAAACAGCTTGACAATATTCATCTGAAACAGAACCTTTGTGACTGAAAGCAATATAATTTCCACAAATCACGAAGCGTTACAGAAAGTAACTCTACGCTTTATCTATGGAACAAATATTCCAGGTATACAGAGTGCTGCTGCCTCCTAGAATGGGCGTAAAGCCTAAGAGTTCTCATAAAGCACACTGTCCTATTTGAGTTTTTGCCATGATTATATCATTCCTCCTTAACTGTAATAATTTATAAATTTCAACTACAAATCAGCATATATTTTCTTATTGATTTATAGCTACAAAATTCAGTTTTCCAGCTATCATCACCGAAATCACCCTATGTCATCTAAGTTTTGTCCTAAAAATCAGGGCAAAAATCGGGCATTTTTTAGCCTGGTTTTTGCCCGTTTTTTGCATTGCAACCACAACATCTTGTGGTTGCAGCGGATTATTTATCGTTTTGGTCACAACGTGTCATCATTATCACAGTTTCAACATGTGTTGAGTGGGTGAAAAAGATTCCAAGAAAGCACAGCAAGGCCTTGGCGTGAAATATGACTTCCCTGCAAATCAAGCAGTTAGTTGTTTTAAACTCGTTATTTCTTCACGTCCTTTTTTTATTGTACCATAGACTTATGGACTTAGGGAGACCTATATGCCATATCTCCCACAATAGAATAATTATTTTACTAGTAGCGAACGCTGCCAACAATAAAGCCCTTGAACTATAACTTTCTGTACTTTATTCTATAATATTTTATCAAAAAACACTAAAACCTCAGCTCACATTGACGTAATTCAAAATTGCGTTAATCATATTATAAGCTATTGGATTGATAATACTTTAATAATGCCACTTCATAATATCCAAACCTGTTAATACTATAAGCTTATATAGTAAGAATTCAATAATTATTAACAGTATAGATAATCCAATCACAATAAATCTGGAAGAAAAATATCCTATCTCTTTGCCACATGTCTTAATTTGCTTGTATTCAATATTATACATAATAATTAATATGCAAAGAGTGTTTAATGGAAGAATAAGTGTATTTACAATGGATTCATTATTCTTAATGGCATACAAAAAATAAAAAATAGAAGTTATTAACCAAATAATTAAAACAATAATGTAAGCTGTTCTTAATGAAGCGATATTAGTATTTTTAGTTTCTAACTCATCTTTCTCTATCTTTAAATTTGTTAGTATTCTTATTATATACCAAATAATTAAAGATGCAGCTATAACTAGAGCAAGTACTAAATATAATTTCTCCTTAGTTGAAACATATGATTTATCTACTAATCCGTTGTATAAAGAAAAATCTTTACTCTCAATGGCCTCTTCTGCAGCTTCAGTAGCTAGTTTTATAAATCTATGATCATGAATTGATTCTACAATATTAAAATAAAGATAAACCGATAAAAAGATTGTGATTATAATATAAAGCTCTGTTTTCCAATGTCTTCGCTTCGTGTCATTTCAGCTCCCATAGTTATTACATAAACTGTGACACTTAATTTCCAATCATGTCACTCTTTTCAAATGTGTTATTCTAGCAACCTCAAATTAATAAATTAATACTATATTTCATCTTGTGACAAATTGTAGTATTAGAATTCCGCCAATTCTAGGGGGTCCTGCTACCAATGCAAGCCAATCCAATCTTTTGTTATATTTTCATGCTGGTTGAATTTATCTACTATATGTTGCAAATTATACTTACTTGCTTTAAAATTACTATCAACTTCAATCTCAATCTCTTTAATTCTATTTGCCAAAATAAAATTATCAATTTTTTCTTTAATCTTAAAATATTCATATGACCAACTTGCATTGTCATAGTATAAAACATATCTACCTTTAATTGAGGAATCTATAAATAATATATATCCAAACTCAAACCCCAGAGAATTTTTCTTTTTCACCCTAATAAAGGTAACAATATCTGTTTCAAACAATAATGTTTTAATAATATCCTCGTGTGAATTATTACTATCATCTATTAGTAAAAAATTAAGATATTCATAATTATCAAGCTTAATTTGACCGTCATTTATTTCTCTAAATTTACTATCATAAACATATAGAGTTTTGTCTTCCGCTAATTCTGTTTCCTTTTTATAATTTTCCCAATATCTAGATGAATTTTCATTATCAGAATTGTTATATAACTCTTTTATATACTTTTCTTCGAATATGTCATAGTCTACTATTACTTCATCTTCTTTCAGAATAATCCAATTTTCTGTATTGGCTGCATGAGACTTCAAAATATACAAGATCAATTCCTGTAACTGGATATTTTTAAAAACAAAAAATTCTTCTGAACAAATTTGTTTTAAATTATTTAGATTGATGCTATTACCAATAATTCCTCTTTTCAAAACCTTATTCAAGACTGATACAAGTATTTCTTTTACGAAATCATCCAACTCATCACAACTATTTACAAACTCGGCCAGTTTAATATAATATTTAGATTTAAGCAAGAGAAATTTATCTCTATTTCCATCATCCATATCGGCATATATATTTCTATATATACCTTGGTTCAAATAATAATTTATTTCAAGATCTACACTTGAACGAATATCATTGTAAGAAATATCTTTAAACAAGCGAAAGGAAGCGGCCCTTAAAAAATATTTTTTATCAAAATAGGCTGAAATATTATCGCATGCATTTCCGCATATTATATGATAATACTGAGATAAATTGATCAAAAAAATATTAGTTGATTTTCCTGATGTTAAAAATGATTTATACTTGTCAAAAATATTGTCTAAAAAATCCACATTATGTTTATCAATTTCATCAAATATAAATACTAATTTTTTCCCGCTTGCTTCGTTTACTTTATCAATTAATGACCCAAATGCTGTCTTTCTTTCAAAATAGGCAGTTACTCTCTGTTGCAAAATTTCCTCTGTTTTATCTTTTTTTGAAACAAGAACTTCTTTTAATCTTGCCTGAATACTTGACTTTAAATTAATCAGCTTAAGTGGCATACAGAATTCAGCAACAAAATCAGCAATGCCTTGACTTTCTTCTTTAGCACTTTCTATGGCAGTTACTTTATAGACATTTGTTGCGCAAAAAGTTATTTCTCTTATTAATTCATTAACCTCTTTAGATAACTTGTCATCTAATCTCAATTCACTGCTATCTAATATTTTCTTTAGTTCATTTACAATAAGTGTCAGCAAATCAGCTTCTTCATCAACTATGGAACAGTCAATTTTTACAACTAAGTTTTTTTCAAAGTCTGCCGCTAAGTTTACCAAAGAACTTTTACCACACCCCCTAACTCCTCCCAACAGTATATTTTTGGTAATATTCTCATTTATATCTTTTCGTATACTTGAATAAATATGCCTCTGAGCATCCTCAAACTCATATAATATTCTATCTGACGGATTAATCTTAGGGTCTAATTCAGTATTACCTTTACCTATGTAATTTTTCCTTTTTTGCATTTTATCCCTCTCGCTCTATAGAAAAGAATCAACTTGTAATAATACAATGCTTTTTCTTTCACTACCTCTACGCCCTTCTTACATATGCTATAAGTTCAACAAATAAATCCTTGTCATATGTTCTTACATTTCTTAATTCCTCTCCATTTTCTATTGCGATTTTATCAGAATAGGAGATGGAAATCAAATTCTAACACCAATTTTCATAATATAAAAAATATAAGTTTCAGTAATATATAAGGAAATTATAGATATCACATACACTTATATTGAGCCGATTTCATATAATTTTTGCGCTTTCCAACTTAAAGATCTATGTAATATGATATTTGTATTCTTAAACTGCATAATAACAAGCCGCTCTGCCGATGTAACAAGAAGTTTGGTGAATAAGCTGTCACCGCCGGGGTACGCTTATGTGGGAGGCTTCACGTATTCCGCCGACTTCCCGTGACGCCCGGCGCTTTCCAGGCAACGTACGGCGGCGGCGCGGACGACGCTTTTGTCACGAAATTCTCAGCCGACGGAGCAAGTCTCGTCTATTCCGCGTATCTCGGTGGCGCTCTGGTGGATTCCGGATCTGGCATTTGCGTGGACGCGGAGGGCATTGCCTATGTGACAGGATCTACTTCTTCCGCCAATTTCCCAGTGACGCCCGGCGCCTTCCAGACGGCAATCGCCGGACCCGCGGATGCGTTTATTACTAAGCTGGCGCCCAGCGGCCGAAACCTCCTCGGCTCGACTTACCTGGGAGGCAGCTTAATTGATTCAGGCAACGCTATCACCGTGGATATGCGGGGTCATGTCTATGTAGCGGGAAGCACGCTCTCCGATAATTTCCCAACGACTCCCGCGGTACTCCCCTCCCAGCTGCAGGGAGCCTCGGATGCTTTTGTGAGTATCCTCACTCCGGACCTTAGGCGGCTTCTCGTTTCCTATTATCTTGTTGGAAGCAGATCGGACTACGGGGACGGCATCGTGATCGGGGGCGACGGCGGCGTTTATGTGGTCGGGGGCACCTCTTCCACAGACTTTCCCGTGACGCCCGGCGCTTTCCAGACAACGTACGGCGGCCGAGCTTCAGACTGTTTTTTAACAAAAACTGCCTTTGCGTTTTATGAGAAAGTCTCCATTGTGATCTAGGGAATTCTTTAGTCTTCGGGGAGGAGGCAGGCTACATTCGGTATATAGATGCCATGCTGTTTTGGAGTAAGGATTTGAACTCTCACGATTTACCTCTGTCATAGTATCAATCACTAATTTACATTTATAGACTGTTTAATAATTCGAGAAAAACCTCATTTTTGCTTGAGTTTCCAAAAATATTTTTCATCGTATTCCACGTAGATTTAGTAACATTCTCTTTTATTTTAATTAATATAGTCTCAATAAACTGCCTCTCAAAAGCAATCCAAACCTCATCATAAATTACTTGTGTGCGTGCCGAATTCAAGTTTAAATCATTGACTGATCCAATATCTAAACGAAATCGGATTGGAATAGGAAGTTCTAATACTGCTTTTTGCCCCCAATTAGTAAAATTTCGGAACAAACTACATGGCACATCGATTCCATGTATTGATAGGCATGACGATGATTTGCACCTTTCTCTGAAAGAGTCATTGGCATTCACAGCTCCATCCTCATCTACTTCAATACTTGTGCTGGATTTGTGTATACAATTTGTTGCATATGAGATACTGGAGGATAATGTGAATGACTCTCCTTCCACAATAACTTCTTTTTTGCAAATATCCAACTTCTTGAGAATTTGGTCGTGGTGATTTACTATATATGCAATCTCAGCTTTTCCACGAAAACCTTTATCTTGGTCATTTAAGTCAAATGAAATAATCTTTATATTATCCTCTTCGCTCCAAGAGTATTCATCTTCCAATGTAAATTCTAATTCCTCAAAAGTGGCGGGTGTACAAACTTCTCGATAATCATCGTAATATATTTCAATATCAAATGGTGGCAATGGAACCAGCTTCTTTATACAAGATATAAATTCTTTCTTGTCCATACGCTGCCAAGGATGAACATCTCTCAGGCGAAGCGTCGTTTGAGTGCCTGGCTCATTACGCGTTCCATTTTTAATTATAAATAAGCTGTCATATCCTTCGATTGATATACTGAGCGCCTCATCTGTTTGATATGAGCCTAGTATTTTTCTTGTCTCTACTTCCATGTTGTCGCATACCATAAAACAAGCTAATATTCCAATTCCAAATCGTGAAATCGGTTTAAATATTTTTGAATTTTCACTCATTAAGTCATAAAATTCAGTAGAGGTGTAGTATGATTGTCCAATATTTGTATAATAGCGGTCAATAATATGCTGGTTCATTCCTATTCCGTTATCTTCCACGATTAAATAATCAACACCATCTATAGTTTTCATAGATACTGAAATACAAGGAATATAATTATCTTTCCATCGTTCGGTGAGACTGCGCCTTAACTGACAAGCATCGATGGAATTTTGCAAAAGTTCGCGTAACGCAACTTCGGGTTTTCCGTAAAGTTTTGTTCCCATTAATAAATCTACAACTTGACGCTTATTGAGTGTAAATTTTGTATCCCTGTATGAATAAATAGGCAAGTTTGTTTCAATATCTCGCTTTGCAACAATCTTCTTTCGATTCACATAAGCAGGCAACTTAATTTTATAAACTTCAATATCGCAAATTTCGCTTGCTAAATTTGCTAGAACAAATGTGCTATTTTTCAATTCATCATCTATTTGATTACAAAAATCTTTTATTGAAGCTTCTATTGCGGGATGTGAACATTGAGCTGAAAATGTTACTGTGTCTCTCTGAAATGTCCAACCTGACACAGAGAGATGTTTTACCCATTCGCTTAAAGACACCGCATTCTTAATTGTAAGGTGCGAAAATAAAATATTGGGGGTACGTTTACTATCGAAATCCATTATATCGGTTAGTCTTAGGATGACAGCTATAAACGGTACGCATAAAAAAGTATCTTCTCCACATAGCTTAATTGTTTCCATATCAAGCAAAGCTAAATGATTTTCATTATGGCTAAAACAGATTTCCGCCAATGTAGATGTAAGGTCGGCATCCTTATATTTTATTTTTCCTGCCCAATCTTTAGCTATCAGTTTTCGGGCACGGTCTGCATGCGTATTACGAATGTAATTAGTTATAATTTGATCTTCCAAAAGTTGTGCTTTTGCATATTGTTTATTTTTCTGAAAAAATTCAATTTCTTGTAATTCACGAACAAAGCCACTTCTAAAGCGCTGAAATTCAGCAATATCATTTTTGTATGGCACCATCTCATTCTCTAATAATTGGTTTTTCCACGCGCGTATCAATTCACCCTCAGGAGACATTCCTATGTCATGAAGAAATATAGATAGTATAATCATCATGATATCTGCCGTCGAAAGTTTTTCCAGTGTATCTTTGGGTATTAATTTACCTGCCAAATATAGCATACCAAA
The DNA here is from genome assembly GCA_009712635.1 of Hungatella sp. GTDB lineage: Bacteria > Bacillota > Clostridia > Lachnospirales > Lachnospiraceae > Lacrimispora. The sequence goes on from WASS01000020.1 coordinate 1,380,498, forward strand.
AATATGATCATCATCATGAAGCGTATATTCTCGCATGTTCATAATTATGGATTTAGATATTGCTATTGTGTATTCTCCAACATTTTGAATAAGCGTTAGAATCGGATGTAATGACAAATCATTTTTACACCTATCGCTTAATTCCTTATATAAACTTAGCTTTTCCAGCCTTATTAGCAAAGCATCTTCATTCACCCTAGTATCCTCCAAACATTTTTTATCTAGCGACTGCTGATTAAATCGATTCCGGCTTAAAATCAACAGTTACTAATGAACAAACCTTTTATTTCGACATAGTTCGGCACAAATCTCCAAATATGTTGAGTGTGTGAAAAAGATTCCCACAAGACATAGTTAGGACGTGACGAAAACATTTTGATAATTTATTTTTTTTTAGTTCTATACAATACGATGAGCTAGTCTGATTTTTAATTCCAATGATGACAACTTCTCCCCCATTGCCTCAAATGCATTTCTTAAATATTTGACTTTTTGGTCATAACTGTTTTTCGTTTCAATTTCAATATTTATTTCCGGTATATTTTTTGGCGCTACTAATGTATTTTTGGTCTTACTTCCATAAAATAGACCATACAACTTATAATTTTCACTGTTCTTAATAATATCATCAAATTTTTCTTTATCTCTTTTATAAAGTTCTGATAACACATTTACTACAAGACTGGCAAAGTTGCTCTCTTTATATTCGTCTCCAAACAATCGATAACCTACCAGCTTGCAGCCATTCCATCCGGCAGGTGCATTAGTTTTTTCTATTTGTTCCTCAATTGAATGATATGAATATTCAGGATCATATTCATTACTGTATCTGGCTCCAATTCCTGTTTTACCGTTTCCTATCGTCCTATCTGAATATACGGCAGATGTTGTATTAGATATTTGTAATATTTCTCTCAATGTTTCCATATCTTTTTCAGTAATATTATTTTTTTCATTTTTAATAGCGGAACAAAAAGCACTCATAAAATTTTTCAATTCTTCTTCATCAGTGTTTGGTTCTAATAGAATAATATTCTCATAGAATTCATTTACTTTTGAATCACCAGAATTGTATACATCAATTAAAGACATCATCAGATTCTCAGTGATATCATTGTTTTCATTAACAATAATATAATTATAAATGTTTTCATAAGACATTTGGAGACAAAGTGAAGCGAACAACATAGACTGCTTTTGCAGCGTATCAAAATTCATGTCTTTATAAATCATTTTAAGTAGCAAAAATGCATTAAATATGCGTTTAAGACCTCGAGGATTATAACCAATTGATCTAGAGATCATACTTGTATAAGACTCTACATTATCATTAAAAAATCCCATTTCTTTCAATGAAGCAGAGATGTATTTTTCAATTTCATAATTAGCAATAGGCATTTTAAATGGGACCTGAATAATTTTATCAAAAAAGCTTTTACCTTTCTTTTTATCAAAACCTTCTCCATATTTTTTATCAATTCCACGGCAGACTACATCATAATCAATCGCTAGTACAAAAACGCAGTTTTCGCAATCTAAAAATATTTTTAGAACTTCTAAAACCTCAACAGCGCGTTCTGGAGCCAATCTGTCCAAATCATCAACAAAAATAACTAATTTTTCCTTATTGAACTTTTTAAGAGACGCATTGACACATCTTTGAAAATTCTCTTTTAGTTTTGTGATGCTCTCTATCACATTATCAGATGAAAAACTTTCCTTTAATACATTTAAAACATCCACATCTGTAAATTTTGTTACCACAGCATTGCCAACTGTCCCTGCAAATTTAGCGAATTTTTTAATATTTTGTTTTGCTGCATCATCCGCATCAAGTCTCTCTGCCAATGTAACAAGAAGTGTGGTGGATAAGCCATCACCTAGGTTAAACTGCGAAAATTGCCATGTATTAAACCATATATCAACAACATTATTACATACTTCTTCCTGTATCATATTCATAAAACTGGTCTTTCCAGATCCCCAATCTCCCTGAATAGCTATTGTCATTGGTGTATCACATATTCTAATAAATTCACTCAACCCTTCAACATATTTTCTAATTCCTAAAACATCTTCTTCTTTTTTCTTGATAGGTCTATCTGTATTTCCTGTCATATAAAAATCATATCCTCTTCTTGTAAAGTAGTAGTGTTTATAGTCCTTCTCCAGGGACTGCATGCCATTCTCTTATGAATTCGTACAAAGTAAGTTGTTTCTATCGTATGAAATCTCCATTTTGTGAAATGGACTCAAATTCATAAATAACTTATTATCGATTTCCCCTTCAATTTCTTTACTGATTATCCCTATTAATTCTTCTTGTCTTGGCTGACCTAATGTCAATCGATATAACGACAGTATTTTAATCAGACGATTGTATCGCAAGCGATCCTGACTAAGCGGATACATTGGAACAATACGTTCAATCTTGACTGGAGCTGTTTCTACATCTGTTAGGCACCAGTATGGAACAAGGTCAGATAAATCTCCCTTTTCTGTTTGTGATGCTTTTTCAAACATATCATCCCATGTCTTTTCACTGCCATACCTATGTGCTATATTCTGGCGGACGGCAAGGCACTTGTATCGATTGATACGACCCTCCCGCTGCTCCAAGTCTATAGGGTTAGATGGCAAATTCCAATGCATTACCTTACGACAATAGAAGTGGAAATCTAATCCTTCTTGCCCTATCGATGTAGTAGAAAGCACAAAGGGGCGAAATGGTGAATTAAACGCCATGCGGATCTTCTCAGTTCTCTGTACATTGTCATTGGTAATGCGAGCATTGAAATATCCAACTGCAAAGTGCGTGCGCAGACGTGGCTTTTCTTTATTTGCCTCTATAAAGGATTCAAGTGTATCCAATTGCAAAGAGGCAGTATCCAAAAAAGCCGCACTCATCGCATCTGTAAGATCTTCTTTATGTTCTCCAAGTATATGAGCGTATTCATCCAACATAGCCTGAAGATTGCCCTCCACACAATACCGAAAGACATTTTCGTAGTAGGTATCGTCGCCTCTACTGCCATAAAGCAAGTCAATAACAGCTGAACTTTCTGCTTTATTAAACAAGCTTACAAATACATTCTTAGCAAGCTCCCTTGCTTTCACTTCGTTAAACCCCAAAAGTCTGTAGGCACAAATCGCAGGTGACGCAATTGCCATATTTATTAGTATACCGGCAGCCCTGGCCGGGATAGTTTTAGGTGCAGCTGCTGGATTATTATCCAATGCTTTTATTAGCTCTATCAGCGTTTTTGCACTGGTAGCACCTTTTTCGGAAATTTTGTATCTGACTTTAACAGCCTCCAGCTTTGGCTGAAGTTTTTCTGCTAGCTCTCTCTGAATTTGCTTAATATCCTTGCCGACATACTCATCCGGATTATAAAGCTGAGCAAGAGTTGCTGACACATGGCAAACAATATCCTCGGTCTCATTTTTAAGCCTATTAATGCCAAAACGTTTTTCTTCTTTGGAAGCAAAGTATCCTCTTCCACGCTTCAACTTTTCATTATGAAAGAGCTTGCCAATAGTCAGCCGTTCTGCTTCATAAGAAAGCATAACAGATACCATTCTCGGCACCATTTCCCAAGAAGAAAATACGAGTACTTTAGAATAGTCTTTGTTTTTATCAAATATGCCCCCTGTTATGTAATAGTTTTTTGACGGTGGAATCCAAAGCAAATTTTCAGCACTATTTTTACCGCACTCAAACACCAATTCCTTCAACTTTTCCAGTCGTGCATTATTAGCTACTATAGGTCGATAGTTATGTATGTCACTTTTCTTAAGGAGCAGTAACCTTGCATTAGTACCTCTTATCAGTTCAAATCTCCTATATTTCTTAAAATAATCTGTAATTTGTTTTTTTAACTGATAATTTTCCATAAACGATAGCAGGTAAGGTGAGGACTTTACATAATCCATGGGAACATTGCGATAAGCAAGCTTGCTACTCTCACTAATTTTATCCAGAAGAAATTGCATTTCGCTGTAAGACAGAATATCACCTTCTGAGATTGAAATCTCCTTTGCATTGCTGTCATCGATTACTCCACTGTTAATTCGTTCAGTCCGGCAAATGCATTTATAAAGCATTTTTTCCGCAAAATCTTTCTTTGCAAGCAATACTGTAAAATCACCCTTCGAGATTTCGCAAAGCGCGTTTGAGTAATCTTGCCACACTTTCTGAAAGCTTTGTTGTGCTTTATCATCATAAAAAAGAAATCTCATTACTTCCATAAATTCTTTATAATGTTCCGCATTCTCATCAGCACTAATTTCTTCCAATGTTGAATACGGCTTGTATGGCGTAGCCGACAACAGCAATACTTTTGTTTCAGTGTTTTGTAAAAACTGTCGGGTAAGCATTCCCTGTTCATCATCATCGGGTACAATTAAATCACGGAAGCGTTGGAACTCATCCATGATGACCAGATCAGGCTCAAGTTTTTCAAGACTGATTTGAGCAAATATCCTACGCAGAGCATTGATCAGCGGTCTGCTCTCGTACTTTTGGAATTGACTTCTAGATGAGCAGTTTGCAAGTATGCTATCTACAACTCCGTCATTAGCTTCAAACCATTCCATAAGTTCCGTACCTATTTCACTGATATAATTGCTTCCGTTTGCATCGCACTGCTGCACCCTTTCTTCGTATTTATCTACATAAAATTGCCAATACTTTTCCGCATCATAAGCAAGAAACCAAAACAGCTCTGCCTCTTTTTCCTTAAACACGGTCAGCCTCTTAAGATGAGCATACATTAATGCACGTTCCTCTTGACTCCCGCAACCGGAAGTCATGGAAAAGGAAGTGGCTGGTGTCAGCGGAATAAGCTGCTCATAACTGCAATCCCGCCCTCTGTTTTGATATATTTTAAGGTGCTGCATTGACAAACGGCTTTCAGAAACATTTATTATCCCACCGAGGCCAAGCTTTCTCGCATTTTGATTGGTAATATTAATATTTGAGCAGATATAAACCACTTTAAATTGGTCAACATCTTTCGCATTTCTATGCCAGTCAGAAATTTGTCTTATGACATCACTGGCAATAATGGTTTTTCCAAGTCCTACCTCATCTGCAAGCAGAATTCTGTTTTGACCGCTTCTAAAAACATCTAAAATACGATTGGAGGTAGCCTTTTGAAAATCCTTTGGAATCATTTTCTCAGCCTCCTTGCTGCCAGTTCAAACTGCTTGTACATCTCTAAAAACTCATCACCTACAATGTCCCTATCAAGCCGCTTTATCACGTCTGCAACCTCTTTTAACCTGGTTGGGTTCTGGTGGACCACTTTTAACATCTTTTCATATACTGCAGCAGCAACAGTCACATTGGACGATGCATTTTCGTTATTCTGCATCAGTTGCAGATCCTCCGACTCCTCCAACGCGGCTGCAGCGTAATCATCAGATAGCATAAACGACACATAAGCTAAAAACTTCGTTTTTGAATTTATAATACTTTTGTATATTGCATTGTCACGCTCTTTGGGAATTCCCACGGTTTCAATTTTTATGATAATCTTTTGCCCTTGCACCCATAAAACATAAAATTCGCTCAGTTGACTGAGACGCATCCCTTTAAACAATGTTCGCGGCCGCAGCGGTTGGAGCAGATCCTGCTGCTGTAGTGGAGCTATTTTCACGGTTTCAGCTAATTTCAACTCTTTTGATTCCACAAGAATATCATAGGCGTCACCACTTGCAGTTACTTCAGCGCTCTTCAATGCATAGATGCCTTCTTTAAAAGCTTTATTAATTTCATCTTGTACCTCGTCAGCTGGTTCCCTTTGAGGAGGTGCTTCAATTATTTCATACGGGCAGTTTTCTTCAGGAATAAAATCACTAAAAAAAGTTTTAAATCCAACGCAATTCGGTTTATACTTAAGCTTAAGTAAAAACTCTACATTATTATAAAACGCATTATGAGAGGCGTTTGCTGAGCCTATATATATGAAATTTCCTTCATTTGTTGTGGTAAAATAGAGTTTGGCATGTATATCCTGTTTTATACCAAATTCGTTATTATTTAAGACATCCTTCGTGATATAAACTTTGTTAAAACTATTGATTACCAGTGGATTAACCGATGTTTTTCTCGTTATCATCACTTTATTGCAGGGGCATTTTGACAGTTCGCTGATTACATCGTCACTTACAAAGGGGGAGACGACAAAAATATCATATTTACTGTTAAACAGTTTGGTTTTCTCCTTATCGTACCCACTTATGCCAAGAGGCAAGAATTCATAATCTTCAAATGGATGTTCTATATTGAACGACTTGACATGTAAAATGTCATCTGCAAGATCCACAATCTTCCTTTTCTTTGTCTTCTCTGCATACCCGCATACAAATGTCAGCATATCAGCAAGAGGCTTGTTCTTATTGCGTTTAGTTCGTGTAATCTCACCCTGCATCGCAATACAGAGATCGATACTATTATCAAAAGTCAAATTACGGCTGAGCACAAGAAGCTTTATGTAAGAGTAACCATCATCGTTTATATATTTGATAAACCACATCTTTGGGTGGAAGTTCTGCCTGTTTGCTAGTTTTATTTCAAATACACTATTTTCTAAAAGTGAATAAACACTCTGTATTTTTTGCGGCAGTGCAATTCCTCCCGCATTACAGAAGATTGCAAGACTGTCACTACTTTTTCTGATCGCTTCCAGTAAGTATAATGGGTTTTGCATCAGTTCCGAATCTGCTTCATCCAGCAGACCCAATGACACCGGAACACCGAGCAACGCTTCGAGATCAATGGAATAGGTAAGACCTACTGCAAAATCCAGCTTATATCCTAATTCCGGTTGTAGTAACTCACTATAACTTAATCTATTAAGAGCTGTATCAAACATGACTAGATCTATGCCTCCAATCCTTTGATAATATCGTTTATAATGATTTTGACTGTATTAAAGCGGAAATCGAGCTTGTAATAATGTACAGGTCTATCATAGTTATACTGATACTCTTTGGGCTTGCAGAGTTTAGCCCGTTCTTGCTTAACCGCTTTTTCTCTTGCGATAATCAGTACATCCATTGCATCTAAGTCATTTTTACAGACACACTTAAGAAAGTCTAAGCAAAACGCTACAGTTGCTTCGTTACATGAAATGCGATTCAAAATGGCAACTAGATCAAAATTACGATTTATAAACTCACTTCTCCAGGTATTAAACTCATCCATCATATCATAATCCTGATAATTAGAAAAAATAATGTTGTAGCGGATGTGTGCACCAATAATAAAATCCGAAAAATCTTTCGCAAATTGATAATCCCGCCTAATCTCATGTTGAAGAATATCGACAGGAATCTCATCAAAGCTATTACAATTAAGTTTATGGTTAATTAAAAATGCAAGCAGCGATTTTTTTGACAGCAAAGCTTTTGTAATCTTATATGCTAAAAACTCTGCTTCTTTACGTGTAAGTTTAATGGAAGCGTTTTTTTCAAAATCGTAATCTGGGAGAATCGGAGAAAACAAGACAGTATTTCCCTGACTTGCAGTCATATCATCAAAACCATCACCATCGCACTTAGGTTCAGTTTCATTTTTCTTCTGAGCTGACGACCATGTTACATTACAGGCTGCAGTCAGTGAAATACCTGCAATGCGCACAATTTCAAAAGTTCTTAAGCCATTCCAATAAATACTTGATGGCTTCATCTTGACTGATCGTTTTTGTTTTAGTGCATTCTTTCCGATAATACCATTTTCCTCACTACCGCTGTTTTTTACAAGTGTCTCAACCATTTTATCTTCATTGGTAGTTAACAATTTGTAAAGTTCTCTTCCATTAGACAATTTCTTTTTTGCCGCTGCTCCAAACAGATAAGGGATCAGCACAAAGTATTTCGCCCTTGTCTGGATGGTAGAAATGCCGGGGAAAAGAATATCTGCATAGGCATCCCGAATGACTCCGATGCCAAGTTCATCCAAAGCTGTTTGTTCACCGATGAGCTTTAGCGTAGCAAGTATTTTATTTCTTTCTTCTTTGGAAAAATCAATGAAACCAATTTGCATCGTATCTCACCTTATTTATGTATATAAATTTTCAATACCAATTTGAACTATCAAAATCTTCAATTTGTGTTTCTTTTCTCAATGATGTCTTAGGTATAACAATTAGTCCTGTTCTGATCCTTCCTTTTGTACATCGCTATTAAATCCAATTTGCCAAAAACACATATCAATTATTTTCATTGGTGGGTACTCCACGCCGTATTGGCTTATCTTCAAACGTACAGCTTCAAAGTCGTCATAATAATATTCATAAAAATGAAGCAATTCTTGAATAGAACGCTTAGAGAACTGTGCAGATGTAATGCAGATGCTACGAAGTCCCTCTTTAAAATACCGGTCATATGCCGGCACACAGCCAAACACTCCCAGTAATATTTTTGTTATTAACGTATCAGAGGAATTTCGACCATTTTGGTTTTCTAGATCTGTTGTTTTTCTACGATAAATTTCCGAGATTTTGTGATAGAGTTCAAATATACAATTTATGTACTCATCATTGTGTGCAATTTCTAGTATATTTGTACTTTTTAAGATTCGAAACCGTTCGTGAATCATCAATTGTACTACTTCAAGATGTACCTTATAATCCTTTTGAAGCAGAAACGCTGCACCTCGAAACATTCCCCAGCTTGCTAAATAGTTAGAGAGGTGTAGACACATTAAGTCGATGGTTTCGTCATCTTTCGCTGAATGATTCTTGGCAAAGAAAGTATAGCAGTGCTCCCATGATCGGTATCTGTGGTTCTCTATTGTTAGAATTTTATCATGAAATAAAAGTGCATTTTTAAGCAAAAGAGTAATATCAACCTGTTCCCATTTTGAGATGTTAAAAACTTCAGTAGATTGATAACCAACACGACCTTTTGTTAATATTACTGGAGGCTCCGGATGTGTGGGGATTGCAACATCCAAGTAATACCTGAGTTTTAAGGTAGTACTGTTACCACTTGGAGGTGTGACCAGAACATCATATTTTGAAAAACAGGAGATGCTGCGCATTGCATTACAAATTGATTTAGGTATGTTGCCAAGCCCATTTCCTTCTTGATATCTCCGGCACGAATATCCTTTATTGTGTGCCCATCTTCTTTGGCTTGCTGAAGAAGATGAAAAATATACTTTCTGATTTCCTCTGTTTGATTGGCCATCTATCACACCCCCTCTGATTGGATTTTTATTTTAGGATTACATTTGTGAATACTAAAATGCCTCTATAATAGTTATGATTTCTTAAGCGTTTATCTAGGGATCATACACATGTTTTCATATAAATTAAAAACTTAAAAACAGACTCCCAGAACATTCTGCAAAAATTCTGAGAGTCAATACTTCTTCAATATATTCATTTACTTAAAATGTTAATCCATATCGGTATAATCAGAAATTCGAACTATTATTTTCAATTAATATCAGTTCTTTAGAAATTAATTTATTGTAGCTACCTTTATTTTACCATATAGAAGCCTTAACGTATATTATCATTTGTTATTTTACTCGACAAATTTCGACACGAATCTCATAATGTGTTGATGTTATAAAAAATGCCGTATAAATAAGGTATATCCTTGGTGGAAGGTATTATTTCATTAAATCTTCTTAGACTAGCATCAGCAGAAAATAAAATTTAAACTCTTTTTTCTTTATTGTCTTAATGAATGATTTTAATTTTTCTATTTCCGCATCTGGAAATATACCCCATTCTTTTTTATATTATTTTAGTCGTAATAAATAGTATAAGCATAGATGCTGCCGAAGCAGCAAGCCTTTTAAAGTAATCTCTGAGAAAACCCCTACTTTATAAGCTATAAAGCCTATAATTGCACCCAAAGTATTTGATATGATGTCCATAAGTTCTTTATTCTCTTTAAAAATTTAATTAAAGTTAGCCCACATCACCGGTAGAATTGAGTAAAAATAGCCCAAATGTAACATTTTCAGATAATGCAATAAATATTAGCGTTGATATTAATGAGTTATAATAAATGACCTTCATCTACACGTATAAAATTATAAAGTCTTTCCAATTCCCAAATTCTAAGTCCAACTTTCTTGGCAGACACACTAACATCACAACGATGCCTAATGTTAGTTTCAAATAAATCTCGGAGAATTTTGTCGCCATGAGTCGCACAAATCCACTATCTCACGTCATATTTTTTATGATACAATATTAATTATAAAATTAAAAATATTTATTGGAGGTCTTATGAAAAAATATGTATCTATGATGATATATGTTTTAATGTTATTTGGGTTACATGTAGTCCCAGTACAAGCAGCTGAACCAGCACCTGGTGTTCAGACGGCCGCTGAGTATCAGACATATTTAAATGCTCACTATGGAACTATCACTACCAACCTAGTGCCAGTCGATGTTACAAGCTATATTAAAGTAATTGAAAATCAGGATCAATTTAAAACTTATGATTTGGCAGTTGTTATCGACTACGATGTGATTGCTAAAAGTATTAGCGTAGGTGACATACTTGGTAGTACTGCTTATACCGAGGAGCAAAAGACGGTATTCAAAGATTCGTTTAAATCATATCAGAAACAAATATCTGATCTTACCGTAGCTACTTTCCCAGATAAAAAAGTTCGTGGCGGATTTGTATCATCATTTTATCAGTATCCAAATCTGAAACGTGGATATCATGAAAGTGCTTGGTATGGCTGGAAAAATTATGATTATACCCAGTCAATGCTTAACTGGTATGATGATACTATACTTGGAGTACTACACTGGTATGAATTTGGTAATGTTGTTGGTGCCCCATTAGATAACTTATAATATTAATAGCATGGCTAAAAGAGGTTCATATCTTAACTGGTATAAGCTTCTTAAATATTTTTTATTACGCAAAATAACATGAGCTTTTATAGATAGCAATACTCATTTTTTTTTAGGTAAACAAATATAATAAGCTTTTGTGACTAATCGAATTTTTCATCAAATATATATACGTTATTACGGAAGACGGTTCAAAATATTCGAGGCTAAAATAACAATAGCACCATCGCCATAGATGATTTCCAGATCACTGTTGGCAGAAATCCCCGCCCCCTCCAGCACCTCTCCAGGAAGATTCAGACCTTCCTCATCCTCTGGATCATCATTCTCTTCCAGCGTATCCTCCTTCGGCAGAGCGCACAGTGGTATGGCAACTTCAATCTCTGCCTGCTTAAGTAAAAGAAGTGTAGCTGCTTCATCTCCTCTAGATGCAAGCTCCACATCAACCTGTTCACCAGGGGTAAGTCCGTCAGGATTCACAGAAATAGTCAGAAGCCCATGGTAGTCGACTGCCGCTTTTGTTTTCATAATTTTTATAATAAGTTTCTCCTTCATATTTGTTTTTCCGGTTAAGACTCACTGAAAAAGAGTTCAGGATCAAAAAGATTCATTTGTTTTGGCCTATCTCTCAGCCGTTCCCCGGTGTCATAGTTGGAGATGAATACCTCCGCGTATTCACTTCCGTTGTCATATCTCTGTGCCAGATTATTAAGGCGGCTGACTGCTTCTATGTGAAAGCCCTGGTACAGTTCCCGGATAAATTCGCAGTCATTGTAGCTGACCAAAAACTTACCCTTGCAGACTGTCAGCGTATCCCGCAAGCGATAATGATCTTCCTTTCTGAACTCTACCGCATAATGTCCTTCTGTCTGATAGTAGGGAGGGTCACAGTAAATGAAGGCATTCTCCCGGTCGTACTGCCGGATGAGATCTTCAAAGTCCTTGTTTTCAATGACTGTGTCCCTTAAACGAATGTTGGCATGCCAGAGCAGATGGAAGGTCTTTCGGATATCGAAAGGCTGACAGCCAAAGCTGGTACAGCCGCTTCCGTAGCTGTAGCGAATAAGCTTAAAAAAAGCAGCGGCACGCTTAACGTCATTCATTACCGCTTGCTCCGTTAGGATCTGGCGTATGTCCTCATAATCCGGGGGAGGTAGGTGACGCTCGGCAAGCTCCAGCTCCTTTGAAAGATACTCGCTGGTGAATTCCTTCTTCGAGAGATACCTGCGCAGTACACTAAATTCATCCCTGCTATTCAGCGGCAAAAAGTTCAGCTCCCGAATCAAGTCAAGAGTCTGCTCCTTTGCACACTTAAACAAATTTGCCAGGTCGGAGTTGAAATCGTTATACACTTCCATGGCAGTATCCATGGGACGCCCAAACAGCACCCAGCCACCACCTCCGAAAACCTCAATGTAACGTCCGAACTCTTTGGGCATTCGCTGATAAATCAACT
>WASS01000013.1:0-74333 GCA_009712635.1 Hungatella sp.
GGGTCTCTGGCTCCTGCTGGGTCTCTGGCTCCTGCTGGGTCTCTGGCTCCTGCTGGGTCTCTGGCTCCTGCTGGGTCTCTGGCTCCTGCTGCGTCTCCGGCGTTCCATTGGTTGGATCTACAGCCAGACTGTCAACAATTGTCTCCGTTACAATAACTGCTGACAATCGGTTTGGCAGATTCAACTCGCTAAGCTTTGTACCAATCGGCACTGATTGAAATTGTATCTCGTCTGCCAGCGGTTCAAATGCGGTTATTTCCATCTCGCGATCCGATGGCAGAATATCCGCCGATGCCGGAAACGGCATTGCCCCCAACGCCACAACCATTGACAATACCATAGCCAAAGAGCGTTTTAAAGGTTCGTGTTTTTTCATATGCTTTCCTCCTAATGTATTGATGTTGTATTTCCTGCCCGAGCCTTTCAACAGTTTTCCCCCTGTTGTATTACTTGCGATATTATACAACACTCCAATAAACGGAGAATAAACGAAAAAATCCGGCTTCTGTATGGGAACGCAGAAAGCCGGATGTATAAAAGTATGCTTTATTTAAAAATGCTTTTTCAGAAATAGTAGCGGGTGAGGCACTTCATCGGAGAGCAGCAGGCCTAATTCTTTGCGCAGCTGTTTTTCTTTTTTCTTCCTCCCGGTCCTGTTATAAAAATCCAAAAGTTTGTCGGAAGCACCTTCGTGATATGGATCCAGCTCCAGTGCATGCAGATACATCCGTTCTGCTTCTTCCGTCCGATTCTGATCTTCTCTCAGCTCTCCCGCTTTTAAAAGATTGGATATCATGTTTTTTTCCAGAGTATGGGCTTTTGGGAAGGACCATTCATAGGTCTTTCCCTGAAACAGTTCTCCACGGTAAAGCTCTTTCAGCCGTTCCATTTCCTTCTCTGTCTTCCATGCCAGGTTCTGCATCTGCTGGAATTCATATAAATCACAGTAAATCCGCCTGGTATCCAGAGAAATCTGTTTTCTGGTAGTGATCAGGCATTCTTCCATGCCAAACTGCTGCAATGCCTTTCGTACATAATAAACGGTGGAGTTTAAGTTTTTCATTGCCTTATCTAAAGGGAAGCCCTCCCACAACGTGTCCGCAATTTCATCCCTGCTGACGCTGACCTTACAGACTAAATAAGCAAACAGCTCCTCCACCTTCGGAGAACGCCAGCTGATCGCCTGTCCGCCCTCCTCCTGAACCAATACACTAAATCCCCCCAAACATTTAATATATAACTGCTGTGCTTCCCTGTGATTCTTTCTGGCAAGCCGGTCTATTGTCTTGACCAGACGATCCCTTTTGATTGGTTTCAATAGATAATCTACTGCTTCCAGTTCAAAAGCTTCCACTGCGTATTCTCCGTATCCGGTAACAAACACCACACTAGCCCTGCTTTGTTTGTCCATCAGAATATTGGCAAACTCCATGCCATCCATTTCAGGCATAGTGATATCAAGAAATATCACATCCACAGGATTTTCTTCTATGTATTTTAGCGCGTCCAATGCTGTAGCAAAGGAACCACACAGCGTGATCTCCCCGATCTCCTCCAATAAGATGGTAAGCCGGCTGCGGGCCAGCTCCTCGTCGTCCACAATAATTGCTCTCATACCGGTCTGTCTCCTTTCTTACAGTTCCATCTTCCTGCCAGCTTTATATCTGTTAAAGGCAGACCAAATACCACCCTGGTTCCTTTTCCAACTTCACTTTCTATGGTTAATCCCTTTTTATAGAGCATCATAAGCCTCTGATTAATATTCCAGATTCCGATCCCGCCTGATTCTGGTTTTTCCTCCAGCAACCCGCTGATTCTCTCTTTTTCTATCCCAATTCCATTATCCTTAATTGTAAAGACAGCCTCCGTCCCCTGACGCTTTACAGATATGATAACTTTCCCACCGACAATTGCTTTCATTAATCCATGGCGTACTGCATTCTCCACAAGCGGCTGCAAAATCAGATGGGGTATGGGGAGATTTATGGTTTCGTCAATATCATACTCAACCTGAAGGCGGTCTCCAAATCGGGTTTTTTCGATGTAGAGATAGGCTTCTAACAGCTCCATCTCCTTGGCAAGAGTCGTCATTGCGTCAATCCGTTTGAAATCAAAGCTGCGGCGCAGGTATTGTGACAGTTCTATCACTACTTCTTCTGCCTTTTGCGGTTTCGTTGCACACAGAGCCGCAATGGAATTAAGGGCATTATAGAGAAAATGGGGATTAATCTGAGCCCGTAAAAATGCAATTTCCGCTTCCTGTGTTCTCATGACTGAGGTCTGAAGCTGACGGATCGCATTTAAGTAATGTACGGATAGCAGAAAAATCATTACGATTGCAAAGATCATCATAAATACCTGGGAAAATCCAGAGTCAGTTTTAAATCCCAGAGAAAACAAAATACAGTCGAAAGAATAAAAGTTAACTGCCAATACAGAAACAAATAAAAGCAGCCCTTCCGCCTTCTCTACAAATAAAAGAATGGCCCTGATCAGCAGCACCAGAAGAATAATGGTGTTGCTGACCATCACCAGCTGATGAATCTTATAATATTCATAGATGGGAAATGTCAGTATCACCAATAAGTAGCCTCCGTACACACAGGAGATGATTTTTGTGGGACGAAGAGGAATCAAACCATTCTTAAATTCATGAAAAACCCAGAGAAGAGTAATGAAATTTACTGACAAAAACAGATCTTTCATTTTAAAGGCCATGGTGAACGAAATTTCAGGTAAAATAAGAAGCAGGGGACGCTGGTCTGACAGCCCGTTACCGATTGCAAAAAGCGAGCAAAACAGAGAAAACAGGGGAAGTATGTACTCTTTAATTCCTTTCATCCTTGCAACTATAAAAAAGATCAGATATAAAAAGGCGATTGTCAGTAGAACTGCAAAAATTGCCAATGCCAGCATAAGATCTCTTTGATGCTGATGAAGCATCACATTTTCACTGCCAAGTTCTATGGAAACAGGAATACCGGAATTCATATACTCATAATTGGCAACCTGAATTAGAATTTCTATTTTGTCACTGTCACTTTCAAAAAAACCTAACTTTGGTGAATTACCCGAACGATAGTCCTTAGACGTCTGCGCCGGTAATCCGTCAGAAATTAATTCCTCCCCATTTACATATACTTTACTGGAAAATCGGGCATTTCCTTTTTTCAGAGCCAGCACTTCTCGCGCTGGTACGTGATCTAATACCAGACGGTAGGTAGCACAACCGAATGCCGGAAGTTTTTCCCCTTTTATGAACTTACCATTCCATAAACCTGGTACCTGCATATAGACTTTATCATACGATGAAATCTGTGTCTGAAAATCCTGGGGCATCAACAGCTGATTCCAGTAAAATTCCCATTCTCCATCCAATCGGAGAATTTTTGTCTCATTCATATCCCAGCCTGATAAATCAATCAGCCCTTTTACTGCATGAAATTCATTTGAAGACTCCACTCTCTTTTCAGGCATAGATAGAAAAAGCAGTAAAAGAAATGCAAACAGGATAAAAAATACCGTAATTGATCGTTTAACCAAGCAGTCACCTCCGTTATTGGAATATTTATAAAACCTTAAAAAGCCCAAAGAATTTTATTTTCCTTCAGGCTTCTGTTTCTAAATCTATTGATTGGGATACAAAAATCCCTTTACACGGTCCGCAGTATCATCCTGTGCAATAAAATATATGGTATCGCCTTCCGTCAGCGCCACGTAGGGCCCCGGGGACTTCATCACCAGATCCTTTCTGCTGACAGCGATCACAGTCGCACCGGTATGCTGCCAGAATTGAATCTCGGTAACTGTCTTATTCAAATAAGCACAGTCCTTTGTGATCCGAATTTCAAAAGGCATAAACGGATTCATAGACCGGAAATGAACTGAAGCTTCTATGAGGTCATTCATACACTCATTTAAATAGTCCATCTCTTTCTTCTGGCGGGATACACTCTTTAATAAATTCTCTTTAATGGTGTCAATGGTCTCCAGTTTGCTGTTCTGCTGAATATAATCCGCTGCCTTTTTCTGGGATCGGATTATGATACCGCTGCCCTTTTCCGATGATACAATTCCCAGATCACTGAGAATGCAAATAGACCTGCGGGCTGTTTCCGGCGAAACGCCATACTGGCTCGCAAGGGAAGAACGGGCATATATTTTTTCGCCTTCCGCGTACTCCCCATTGGCAATGCGGGCTGCCACCTCGATTGCAATCTGCTGGTAACGGGGAATAACGGTTCTGGTCTTTGGCTCTATGTCCATGTGATTATCATTTCCTTTTCTGAATTATAATATAAAACAGATTTAGTATAGCCTAAAACCAGACGAAAAACAAGCCATGTTAATTCTCTGTCTCACCATCAGCATCCATGAGAATTTCCAGAATTTTAACAGCCTTCTGATAACTGATATCTTCTACCTGATGGAGCCGGTTCACTACCTGTCTTGTAATCAGTCCTTTCTCTCCCTCAGCCCCAGAAACAGTATCTTTTTCCTTATAATAGTATGTAATGCCATTCGTCAGTTTCACATAATCTTCTGTAATTTCTTCCACACTGTAATTGTTTTCATGATCTCCCTCACAGACCGTAATCTTGTCACCAATACAAAGATTCATACCAAAACCTCCCACAGAATAATTAGAATAAAGATAACTATTACTATTATATCATAATTATATAGAAAAATATAGTATTGTCTGCCTTGTTTATATTTTTATACAGCTTTTTAGTTTCACCCTTAATTACACATTCCACATTGTATACAAGGCTCCCCATCCATGCATACCGCTTCGCTGGCAGCTGTATAATCTGTAATCCGCTCTTCCAGAAAAGCCCCTGCACATTCTATATCAGCCTCATCGGGATGCTTACGTGACTCATCATGACGCCGGATCCCCTCTTCATCTAAAAAATGGGGGTGTTCCGGAGGCAGCTTCTTTCGATATTCCGTCCGCTGTATGTCAATTTTCCCCTGAGACATAAATACTCCCATACAGATGTTGTTCTCTGAGATTGATTGAAAAACGGCTTTTTTCACCTTATTCCCATACTCACTGTTGGGATAACCGCCCATGGTTCCCACAGCAATAATCTTTTTATTTCTACAGTGTTCTAAAAACATCTGGCTGTTATAATCTAAATTACCGCGCCGGCACCAGAAAAACAGAATAACCAGTTCTCCAATGCCATCAGAAGAGGTAAGAAACTCATTATCATGCAAAGAAAATGAATTATTTTTTCTGCTTAATTTCTCTAATACGCCATTTGCAAGCTTCTCCGTATTTCCAGTCAGCGATGATAAATAGACGTATATGTTGTCGTTCATCTTATTCACCTGTTATTTTTATACTTTTTTAACTTTATCATATATTTAAAAATGGTATGTTGCACACGCAACATACCAAAGATAAAATGGTTAAAATAATTATAATCTTAAATTCTAAATTTGTAAATGCCCCTGTTTCTAAGGCTTGATAACTTATCTAGTACTTTTTTACCTGATTTAATGCATGGTTCAAATCTTCCATTTTAAAATCAGGGTTACGGTCTTTATCACGGCCAAGAATACTAAGTAGAGAGAGTCCTAAGGGAATACCTTCTTCCTTTTCTACTGTTTCGGCAGTTGCAGGGGCGAATTTGTAAAATACCTTCATGGCCTCCTGATTTTGTGTAATATCATAAGCACTGTCCTTCAATGAAAAATAACCCTCTCTGATGAGATCATCTTCTTTTAAGAACCAGTTTCGTACTGCTTTACCAGCACCGGAATCAGGCAATTGATAGGAAGATTCTTTTTCCTCTACTTTTTCAAAAGTTACCTCATCCGATGCACAATCCGTTTCCAGACTCCGGACCACAAAAGTATTTTCCCCTGGTAATAACTGGATATCTTTGAAAATAACCGTACCATTTCCATTGTTATGGGCAGAGCTGATTAATTCCTTCCCCTGATTTCCATACAATGCAGCTTCTTTCTGGTTTGTATATACTTTTATATCAACAGCATTTTCTGTCCTTTTAACAAAGCGTTTGGAGCAGATATGGATAAACGGTTCTTTTGACCACATTGCTTTATAATAATAGAAAGCATCTTTTCTTACTTTACGGTCATATGTTACAAGACCTTTCTGATTAATGTACTTCTTCCCTCCCTCATTTCTTCTGGAGCTGGAAAAGTCAAACATATTCCATACAAAGCTTCCCCACAGATAATCCTTGCTGTCAAAAATCCGATACACTGTTTCACTGTATAAAGCCTGATATTCCTCAGAGTAATCCCTCACTGCCGGCTGCCCGGAATGAAGGGCTGTGTTTGTATCAACGCCATACTCGCTGACACCAATCGGCATCTCAGGGCAGGCAGCATGGAACTGATCCAGAAAACCATCATAATCATTCATTTCACCATAATACCAGCCAAAATAAATGTTATAACCAATCATATCCGTGATCTTGTTTAATTCACTTTCAAATTTTACCGTATAGAGATTTGCACCCGTTACAAGCCGGGTATTATCAAGTTTACGGGCATATAAATATAATTCACGGCACATTTCATGCATGTAAGGCGCATCTTTAAACATGGCTATCTCATTTTGAATTCCCCAGAAGCAGATAGAAGGGTGGTGAATATTTTGTAAAATTAATTCTGTCAGCTGGTATTTTGCATTTTCAAACAGTTCTTTGTCCTCAGTCATCTTAAGCATGGGAATCTCAGCCCAGACTATATATCCTTCCTGGTCGCAACAGTCATAATGATACTGGGGATGCTGATAATGAGAAAGACGAATGGCATTCGCCCCGATTTCCCCAATTAATTTAAAACTAATATCCTGCTGCTCTTTGGTAACCGCAGAAAAACTTTCTGCAAAATCCTGATGCATGGATACACCACAAATTTTTTCTTTCCTTCCATTTAGATAAAAGCCAGTCTGGGGATCCATTTTAATGCTGCGAAAACCAATAGACTCACAGACCTCATCTACAACATTCCCATTCACACATAAGGCTGCCCGCAGCAGATAGAGTCTGCCCTCTCCCTTTCCATCCCATAAATATGGATGTGGGATCTGAAATCTCACTGTTTCATTTGCCGGTCCTGATGCCTGGGCTGCCACAGTTCCGTCCTCTTTAAAGACATCGTAGCGGATTATTGCTCCTTCCGGCGCAATTGCATGAGAATCGATTTCAAGCAATCCATTCCCGCCTTCCAGACTGGTACTTGCAATAATTCCATTGGTGCCATAATATAAGTAGTCGAAATGCTCTTTTTCCGTTATCAGCAAATTTACATTGCGATAAAGTCCTCCGAAAATGGTGAAGTCACCAAAAATAGGTGATATTGTCTGATTTTGTGCATTGCTCACATATACTTCCAGACGCAGTTCCTTTTCCGCCAATAAAGAATCAGGCAGTTCAACGCGGAAACAGGAATATGCTCCCCGGTGTTCCCCAATCTGTATCTCATTAACAAATACCTTACAATGCTGATCAGCACCTTCAAATTCCAGAAATACCTTCTGCCATTCTTCTGATACCGTAAGCAGCCTCCGGTAAACAGCCAGTCCCTGGTACTGATCTTCATCTGTATACCATGTGTGAGGGAGTGTGACCTTTAAAGTACCCTTCCCGCTTAATATCTCCGGTGTATTTGGATTTGAAATATCACCATCAGGTAATTTTAAAAATTCCCATCCCTCATTCAATGATAATTTATTCATTTGATTCCCTCATTTTATAAATAATTCCTTCAATACTTTTCATCTTTTCTGGTGTTAAGTCGTAAAACTTCATAGCCACAATATTAAATACCGCTCCGATTAATTCCAGACCATAGTAGAATACTATCGCTAATATCAGCAAAGAGCTGCTGTAAGGTGTTTCAAGATCAGGAAATTTGTCTGCGAAACCGATGGCTGCAAAGCCGAATCCTACTAATAGCGGGCCAAAGGAAGAAATCATTTTATCCATAAAACTGAATAAGGTTCCTACCATTCCAGGAATATACTTTCCACTTCTGCTTGCCTCATAATCAGTAACGTCCGCAATCATAGGAGGAATAATGGAACTGGTGATCATCTGGAATCCTCCGCCTAAAACGGAAACCAGGAACAGCATAATTGTAAAAAAGGAAAATCCGGCAAAAGCCTGACCGTAGCCATTGGTATAACCTGGAAGGTTTAATGTTTTAGGATCACAAAGCAGCCATAATCCGATTGCCAGAACATCCATAATTACAACACCCCAGCTTCCAAGCTGCATGGCTTTTTTTAAACCAAGCTTTCTTCCAATGGTGCCAATTCCAAGAGTCATCATCACAAGTCCAATCACTGTGGTGTACATGGTCCAGCCGCCGGAAAGCTTATAATTTCCTGCAGCAATTCCGTAAAGAACCAATACAATAGCACTAGTCTTACAGGTATTGGCAAGCATATCGGTGGATCTTGTTATAATCATCATCTGAAGTGGACGGTTCTTGATCAGTACCTGTATATAATCCGACATTTTTACCTGAGGCGCTTTTTTTGTACTTGTGTCGCTGAAAAAACGAATGTCCTTTGGTGCGATTGAAATATAAGCAATTACAATACCTAATGTCGCAAGGAGTGCAACAATCAGCCAGTACTCATGGAATAATTCCGCACTTTTAAGAGATCCATATTTTACTGCCAGTGATGCGACAACCATTGTCATTACGGCACGCATAATACGTACAATGACAGTTCCCACAATGCTGAGAATTGGCCGTTGAGACGGATCATTTGTCAGACACACATTTCCAACATGATTGCTGATATTTAAAAATGTATAACCAATATAATACAAAAGAGTAAATACAACAAAAAATACGGTTCTGATACCAGTTTCCGGCAGACGGTCCGTTACATTAAACATCAGGTAACTATTGAAAAATAACATTGTTCCGCCCAGTACCAGACATAGCCTGGTTTTTCCAAACCGTCCCCCATACTTATCCACCAGGAAACCTACGATGGGATCTGTAATCCCGTCCCACAAACGCATAATTGTTGAGAAACTGGATGCCAATACAACTGCCATTCCCACATATCCATTCAAATAATAAGACATAATCATGGTAATGCCCATATAAAGGTTAACTGCCATGTTGGCTCCGCTGAATCCGAAAATCCGCCAGACCGGAACGTAATGTATCCCATCCTCCTTCATATATTTTTGGATCTTTTCATTTGAGTTACTATCCATAATGTCCTCCCTGTTTTATTAAAAACTTGATTCGCTTCGCGTATTTAAGATAGCATATTTATTATTTTTGTGATAGAATAATATCACAGATAATAGCACTTTATCACAATATTGTTTAGAAAGGCAATCCTATGAAAGATCAGACTTACGAGAAATTTAAAGTTGCCTCCTCATTAATTCAGGATTTTTATCATTTACAAATTAACATACTTGAGCAGGAAGACCAGATAGAGGAATTTATTAATAAAAACCGCCTCCATAGTGTACAGGCTTTTTTTTCCAGTGAGATACTAAAGCTTTATACGAAACAGTTTTCTCCAGACAGCATCTATTATCTGACTGATGCATTCATGGTGCATCTGGTTGTTTTTTTTATTGAAGAAAATCCTATTGTTTTAGGTCCTTTCTGCACCCTGCTTATGACGACAAAAGATGCACGTACCATCTTTGAGCAATACAAAATAACAAACTTAAGTCAGACAGACTTTTTTTCTTATCTCAGCTCCCTTCCTGCCATAAAGGAATCGGAACTAATCCGCATGGTTACTTCCATGATTCATACGGTCTGTCCACAGGGACCGGAAAAACAGATCAGGAATGTGAACTTCTTTCATCTTCCAGGATCAATACCAGAGGAATATGGAACCAGGGAACATTACACAGTTTTACTGGAAAAACGTTACACATACGAGCAGCATTTTATTCAGGCGATTGAAAACGGGAACTCCAGATCAGCTATCTTTAATCTTCACAATATGCAGATGGATGTGGCCTATTTAAAACGCATCGGCACTACACTTGAAAATGAACGGATTGGAGCAGCTATTACAAGAACAACCGTAAGACTTGCAGCATTGCGCGCCGGTCTTCCGGCAATTGTGGTCGACAGACTTTCATCCCAGAATACAGCAATCACCCATAGTGCAAAAAATGTGGAGGAAATTCTGACTGCAAAAGAAAAGATGATCCGAGAATTCTGTAATGCCATCTACCACTACAAAGATCAGAAATATAGTTTTCTGGTACAAAGTGCATTATACTTTTTTGACCATCAATACTACAAAGAGATCAAGCTGAAAGAACTTGCTGATGAACTGAACGTGTCTCTTAATCATCTGATTTGCGAATTTCGGAAAGAAACCGGATTTACTCCAAATTCATATCTGCAAAAAAACAGAATGAAGCAAGCCTCCATTCTGATTTCCAGCACCGACATGACCATGCAGGAAATCAGCAGTTCCGTGGGCATATCCGATGCTAATTATTTTATTAAGGTATTTAAAAAATATTATGGGGAAACTCCCACCAAGTACAGAAAAAAATACAGAACTTAGTTTCTTCTACTACAGTCTGGTATCCCATCTGTTACAGAATACTTTGTCATTTGCTGTACCAGAGAATTTACTGTTTCCGCATATTTTATCAATTGCAGCTCTGATATTCTCCTGATTGCTGCCATAGGCATTGACAAAGGTATGAAGCTGCGGAACATCGATTAAGTGATTGGTATAATTAAGACTGATCCCGATGGTCGGCACCTCCATATTATACCAGGGCAGCTCACAGCTGTGATTGCAGCTCCAGCGTATGCGCACATTATTCTCCTGTGCATATCCTTTCACGTTTATTACAAGGAATACAATATCATGGTTGTCAATAAATGACTGGCGTGATTCGTGTCCCAGCATCTTCACAAAGTTCATGGGAGAAACTCCGTTTTCAACTTCCAGATCATGGTAATTGGGGCATACTTCAACATCAAATCCTGCTCTCTCTAATTCTCTGATTAGTGTTTCTTTCACAGGATCGCCTTTGTATGCCTTGCTGGTGGGGGTACTCTGGACATAAACCAGATATGCTCTCTTTTTCGAATGTACATCCACAGGTATGAGCTGCTTTGTGTCTTTCACCAGCGTAATACATTCATCTGCTGCCTGTTTTGTAAAGGCATGGTGCTCTTCACATCCAATCCATTTATCTTTCCATTCCGGACCCGGTATTCTTACTGATTCATCATAAAGGTGTAACTTTGCCTTTAGCCCAAGGATACGGGTAACTGCATCAGAAAGACGCTCCTCAGTTACTATACCGTTTTTAATTCCTTCCCTAAGAAATTCCATATCTTCTTCCACATCATTGGCAAACAAAAACATGTCACAACCGGCTGCTATGGCTTTTGGAATCGCATCACATCTCTTAACCATGGCAGTCATTCCCACCATATGAGATGCATCCGTCGTAATTACACCGTTGAATTTCATCTCATTGCGAAGCAGATCCGTTATTAATTCAGGGGCAAGTGTTGCCGGCATTATTTCTTCATCTTTTATTCCAGGGCGTAACTTTCTGCTCATTTCCGGTAATGCAATATGTCCCGCCATAATTGACTCCAGACCTTCATCAATCATGGTCTGATATACGTTTCGAAAACTATCATTCCATTCTTCCACGCTCAGGGAATTTACACCAAGTGCCAGATGCTGATCCAGTTCTTCCACGCCATCTCCCGGGAAATGTTTGCAGCAGCAGGCCATATTGGCATTGGCCTCCTTAATTCCCTTTATGTATGCTCTTGCATTGTCAGTTACAACCTGAACATTATCACCATAGCTTCTTGTATTCACAATGGTATTTCGCCAGTTCATGTAAATATCTGTAATCGGATTAAACATCCAGTTACAGCCCACTGCTGTCGCTTCCCTGCCCGCCGTCAATCCGGTATGATATGCATGATCGGTGCCGTTTCCTGCTCCGCACTGCGCTGCTGTGGCAACAAATGTGCCTTCTGGTATACAGCCATTCCCGCCTTCATCGCAATTTGCTGCAATCAGCAAGGGTATCCTGCTGTGCTTCTGATATAGGGTGTTCTGCTGGTAAACAGCTTCCTTATCCCCTCCCTGCCAGCGCAGGCCTCCCTGATGAGAATGACTCAAAGTGTTTTTTATTTGTTCTTCATTTACTCCGGGCGTTGCCTTCATCAGAATGAACAATTGTCCGACTTTCTCTTCCAAAGTCATTTCACTATAAGTCTGTTCCACCCATGAGATCTGTTCCTCATTTAAGCAGAATGGTTTTTCCTTCAAATTTACCATTATATTATCCTCTTTCTTTTTGTACAAAGTTATCATAGAATTTCCTTTTGTAATAAATGGAATCCTCTCTAAAATCCTGTTGAAGAAATTTACCAAATACATGTTCTGAAAACTCATTCCACGATTTTGCTTCCTGTTTCACAAGAATGGGATAAAAAAGAACGTGATTCTCATCTGCAGCTTTTTCATCTCCCGGGGCATCTCCGATCATGATTACATGGTTCGTATCATAGCCCTTTCTTAATAGCTCATGGATGCAATGGGATTTACTGCCAATATTTTGTGTTAACAGTAAATCAATATGCGCAAGCAATCCATGATCAGACCATTCTTCCATGACTGCCTCATAATTTGCGGAAGAAACAATTGCAATATCAGCATACTGATGTACCTGTTCCAGTACTTCCTTTACATTCTCAAAAGGTAATTTTTCCTGAGGTGATAATTCTTTTATTTTATTATTTAAATTTTCTGACCACTGCAATGCCTTTTCCAGACATTCTGTCTTACTCTTTGAAATTCGATCTATTAGAGATTCATTTGATAATTCTTTAGTTGTATCAACCCAATCCTGAAAACAATCCAGTCCATTTATCTCAATATACTGCTCATTAATTTCTCTCAGCGCTATTGCAAGACCTTTAAAACGGTTGATTCCTCTTAGATCCGAATACAAATTAATCTCATTCCAGCGGTCAAGAATAGTCTCTTCCCAACGCTGTAAATTCCATACTTCAATCAGACAGGGTCCAAAACATTTTTTATGTTTCACATCCATGGTATCCATGGCACATCCATCCGAATCCACACATACCAGGAACTCTTTTCTTTTTTGATAATTCATAATTGTCTGCATTTTTTATTGACTCCCTGCTATTTTACCCATCCCTATCTCTGAATCTGAAAATATCATAACATCATCCTGAGTATTATTTGTTGTTTTCCATTCTGGAAGTGATTCATGGTTGGGATTCCCATGTTTTGCAAAGTTACTGAAATACTCCATCATTGCATCAGATAACTTATAATCCTTTTCTTCCCATGGCCTCCAGCAGTTTTTCAGGGCACCAATGGTGTACCAAAGCTCACTGGAATGCCAGGAGCCATTCTCATCTCCCGGAAGGTTTCTGGAAAAATAAAAACAATACGAAGGAATCATCTTCTGTTCTGACTGCAGGATTGCCCAATCCTTTGCCATTCTGTGCATTTCTTCCGGCAGTAGATCATCCTTTGTACTTCCCATCAGGTATGGAATCTTTGCCTGAATCCTCTTTGTATTTATTTCTTCTGTACATAAGGGTACGATTCCCCCATCAATAACCGGCATACAGTTCTGTATCCCATTGGGATATTTCTGCAACACTGCAAACATGGAATCCAGTAAGTCTCTGGCATCGCATTTAATCCATTCTTCTAAGTTTGTTCCAAGCTTAGTAAGAACCTCTTTCCAGAACGGGTACGTCTTCTCCACATAAGTTGAATTGGCAAATGTTTCACTGACACCGCCTCCGCTTGTCATAATTGCCTTTGAGATATATTTTTTTGCCAGTGTTGACAAACATAATTGCTGCAGACTCATGGCACCTGCGGACTGTCCCATTACTGTAATATTGGAGGGATCGCCGTCAAACCGTTTTATATTATGGCTGATCCATTTCAGAGCAGTCAACTGGTCATAAAGACCGTAGTTTCCGGTATGACCATCTCTTTTTTCCAGCTCGGGCAGGGAACAAAAGCCAAATGGCCCTAACCGATAATTGCATGTAACAAAAATCACGCCCTTTTTTGCATAGCCAGAACCATCAAACGGTTTTTCATTGCCGCAGCCGCCCTGAAACATTCCTCCATGTACGTAAAAAATAACAGGTGCATTTTCACAGTATTCCGGTTTCCATATGTTTAGAAAAAAGCAGTCCTCACTGTATGTATATACTTCCTCTTTTCTAAATTCTTTATAATAAAATGAATCTTCCTGCTCTTTGTAAAATGTTCTTCTCTGAATGCTTGCATCTTTAAAACTGGTTGCATCAAAAACGTCATTCCAGCCTGTTACTTCTATGGGGTACTCCCACCTTCCGCCAGTTGCGTACCTCACACCATAAAACTCATGAATACCGGTTCCAGAATCAATCCCTTTTAATTTGCCGCAAGCAGTTTCAATGATTATTTCTTTCATTTTTCTCCATTTCCTTCCGCAAAACTTCGCCTCTGCGCTAATTCAGCATAAAGTTTATCTGTTTTTGTTTTTGATAAATTAAAGATGAGACCCATGCCAATGATCTCTACAACTCCGGCAATGGCAGGCATAATTGTTACCATACTTCTTATTCCTTCTCCAACACCTGCCTGCTGGGTTGCAACCCCCGAAACATATCCAATGGCGGCCAAAAGATAGGTTGTACCACTGTGTGTAATGGAGGTTGCGATCTTTTTGCTGAATGTATAGATGGAATACAATGTACCATCTGCTCTTTTATTCGTCATTACTTCCTGATAATCAATGCAGTCGGTAATAAACGCCCAGATTAACATCATAAAACCAGTCTGCCCAACATTGGATAATGTGCTTAATACCAGGTATAC
Organism: Hungatella sp.; assembly: GCA_009712635.1. Taxonomy (GTDB): domain Bacteria; phylum Bacillota; class Clostridia; order Lachnospirales; family Lachnospiraceae; genus Lacrimispora. The sequence goes on from WASS01000013.1 coordinate 14,906, forward strand.
ATATACGTTAGAGATTGGGAAAAGAAATAAGCAGGAAGAAAATATCACATTGTAGACTGCACTGGCAATGATTACTTTTCTCTTTCCAAATTTATGTGCAAGTTTGGGAATTAACGGGTATAGGATAAACAATACAGGAATACTTAAGGGTGATGTCAGTGCCATCATTCTGGGTGCATGATAATATTCTCTGTACAAATAGCTTGACATAGCCCCCATGGATGCTGATGCAATACAATTTCCAAAGGATGCAACCATTACTCCAATTAATGGTCTGTTTTTGGCTGCCTCTTTTAAAACATCAAAAAATTTATAATCATTTGTTGTCTGCCTTTTAATATCTGCTTCTGAATATCTTTCTGTCGTTAATGTTAATAAAATAATATAAAAAATAATGCTGGTTACACAGGCAACGATTGCAAGGAGGAAAAATGCCTGAGGATTTACAGTCTGATCCTTATTCCAGACAAGCATTGGAACTAATGGCAAAAATAATACTCCCACTGATGTTCCGCCAAGGCTTCTTGCCCTTGATAATTTTGTTCTTTCAACTGGATCTCTTGTTATTACAGAAGCCATCGCCCCGTAAGGCATGGAAGTACCAGTATAGCTCATTCCGTAAATCAGGTAACCGCATGCAATCCAGATGTGTTTCATCGTCATAGACCAGCTGGAAACGTCGGCAAAGCACATAAGAACAGATAATGCTAATGGGATCATTGCGATTCTAATATAAGGCTTAAATTTATCTCCCGATTTGCCAATTCGTATTCTGTCCGGTAATGAGCCGATTAATGGGTCATTGATTGCATCCCAGATTTTTGCAAACAGAAATAAACCGGCCATCCATTTCGCATTGATTCCCAGCACATAAGTACTGAATGTGAGTATGTACATATCAATGTATAAATTGACCATACTGCCTGCCAAGTCACCGAATACGTACCCCAATTGGTCTTTAAACCCAAATTTCTTTTTTATTTTTTCCATTGTAGTGCCCTCCACCTGTTATATATACATTGCCATAGTTCTATCAAATAGTAACAATTAATCAGGAGGGATAACAGAATTATTTTTATTAAAAATAGCATAATTTTTAGATTTGTATTGTTTGCATATGGATTTTATGCTATTTTAAATAAAAGCAACGGAACCAGTCCTTAAGAAGTGTTTTAGAAATGAGGTATGCATTAATGATGTATGAGAATTACATTGAATTAGCCAAAAATATATTTGACAGTCAGAACATCCAGACCCTCCAACTGACCTCTCCGTTTAATAATATCAGCCAGGTGGATTACGCCTTACGTTCCTACTTATATCCACAGCAGAATCCTTATGAAAAAATCAAACACTGGCTTATTTATGACTGTGTATTTCCTAATATTTATTTTATAGAAAGTTCTTACCATATCTCCAATCTATACCTAAAGCTCCCTACTGCCGATCATACAAATTCTTATTTATCCATCGGTCCTTTTCTCTTTAGCAGGCCAACGGCTGAGGAGATTCATCAAATAGCAGGAGCGTACCCGTCTCCCCATATGGAGCAGGAATTAATCCTCTTTTATAACAATCTCCCATTAACAATGGCACGGGAGAAGTTCCAGGCCTTTATTACTGCGCTTTTTTCACCTGTCCTTGGACCAGAAATGAGAATCATTGATCAGAGTCATTCAGATATCTTAAATAATCTGATTCCTGTCAATGATTTTGAACATTCTTTCTCTGAAGGTGATTTGTCACTGAATCTGGTGGAACAGCGATATCTGATTGAACAGCAGATGATTGCCGCTGTGAAACAGCAAAACATCAAGGAAGCAATCCGCTTACACAAGAAAATGCTCCAGTTTAATTATGGACAGCGAAATTCAAACCAGCTGCGTAATTCCAAAAATTTCATGATTGTATTTAATACGCTATTAAGAACCGCTTCCAGAGACTGCCAGGTTCACCCATTCTACATTGATAGAATATCCCATTATTATGCCATTGAAATTGAACAATGTACCAATGATCTTCAATTAACCAAACTTTCAACTGATATGATTCGCAAATACTGCCTGCTGATCCACAACCATTCTGTCAAAAAATACTCTGACAACATACAGGACTGTGTCACATATATCGATCTCCATTATAATGAAAATCTCACTCTGAAGAAATTGGCCGGGCACTTAAACCTGAACAGCAGTTATCTTTCTACTCTCTTTAAGAAAGAACTGGGTAAGACAGTAACAGACTATATTACTCAGACCCGCATTAAACAGGCTTTATTATTATTAAATTCCACTAAGCAATCAATGGGGGATGTGGCCAATCAATGTGGATTTGATGATATCAATTACTTTTCCAGAATATTTAAAAAATATCAGGGAATGTCACCCAGTTCCTATCGGAAAATGATTCAGGATAGCTGAATTTATAAAAAAACAAATAAAAGCTTACATACTATTAATTTTTGTGATATACTAACTGAGCTAATTTTAAATATGGTACATAATTGGAAACGCACACTCCTCCCGGATGATAACGAACAACACATTCATAATCATTAAGGAGGATTTTTTTATGCCAAAAAACAAATTTCAAGACGTCATTTTTACTGCTATCATGGCAGTTGTAATGGTATATGGAATGATTGTTTACAACGTCGCCCTGAATATGAGAGGGATTACAACCGGGACATTTATTGCAGCACTTCATGAATTGCCTGTCATGGCTCCAATCGCATTTATTTTGGAATATTTTGTGGTAGGGAAAATAGCAAAGATGCTTGCTTTTAAAGTGATAAGACCGGATGACAGACCTCAATTTATTACATATGCAATATCGATCTGCATTTGCTGCATTATGTGCCCGGTTATGAGTCTGATCGCAACAATACTTTTCAAAGAGCCGGGGATGGGGACCTGGATACAGACGTGGGCAATGAATTTCCCAATGGCAATTTTATATCAGATGTTTTATTGCGGACCAGTTGTCAGACTTGTTTTTCGATTAATTTTTAAGGAAACAGAGAATATATAATTCAGTGAAACCATTGATTGAAAAGCAGACAGTAATTTCACTGCCTGCTTTTTCTCAATTTTATCTAAGTAGAATTCTTATGTTCTCTATTCAAGGTTTTCTCCATTGGACTCAATACACTTCTTATACCAATAAAAACTATCCTTCGGAATTCTCCTGAAGTCACCAGTTCCATCATCATGGCGGTCAACATAGACAAGACCGTATCGTTTGTACATTTCGCCTGTTCCTGCACTGATTAAATCTATGGCAGACCATACGGTATAGCCCATGACATCAGCGCCCTCACTGATTGCTGCACCAATCGCTTTGATGTGATCGGTAAGGTAGTTTATACGATAATCATCGTGTATTTTTCCATCTGAGGATAGGACATCCGGCGCACCAAGGCCATTTTCCACAATCATAAGAGGGATATGATATCTATCCCAGAGATTATTTAAAGTATACTGAAGGCCGGAAGGATCGATCTGCCACCCCCACTCACTGGCCTTTAAATATGGATTTCTTGCTCCGCCCATCAGATTTCCATTCACTTGTTCCACATCAGTCCGGACCGTAGAGCAGTTGGTCATATAATAGCTGAACGCGTAGTAATCAACACAGCCATTCTTCAGGATCTCCACATCCTCTGGCTGCTTTTTAATTTCTATTTGATTATCACGCATATAGGTTTCCATGTATTTGGGGTAGCTGCCCCACACCATCACATCTCCGCAGAACTTGTTTAGTATTCTGTCCTTTTTCTGAGTTTCAAGAATGTCCTGTGGATTGCAGGTCAGAGGGTATTGGGTGATGTGGCTTATCATACACCCCACTTTATTCTGGGGATTTATCTCATGTGCCAGCCGGGTAACCATGGCACTTGCGATAAACTGGTGATGCAGTGCCTGGAATTGCTGCTGCCTATCCCTTTTTAACCTGCTTTTTGGTATAAAATCATCGGTTTCCATATCTTCTGGCTGAACCATCCCAAGTGAATTGTAAGCTCCCATTTCCAGTATACCAAAATTAATTTCGTTAAATGTCAGCCAGTAGCGGACCTTTCCTTTGTAATAGTTCATTACACACTCTGCATATCGGACAAAATCATTGATTGTATCCCGTGACAGAAAGCCATTCTTTCGGACAGTTAAACTCCATGGCATATCGAAATGACTTAATGTAACCATTGGCTCAATTTTATATTTTCTGCACTCATTAAAAATATCGTCGTAGAACTTAAGACCTTCTTCATTTGGCTGAATATCATCTCCATTTGGAAAGATTCTCGCCCAGCTTATACTCATTCGATAGCACCGAAAGCCCATTTCACCAAAATATTTTATATCCTCTTTATAATGGTTGTAAAAATCTACCGCCTGATGACTGGGATAGAACTGATCGGCTTCCATCCTGCTTTTAAACATTCTTGGAGAGTTCCTACTGCCGCCTTTTACAAGGTCCTGGATGGTAATCCCCTTACCGCCCTCCTGGTATCCGCCTTCACACTGGTTTGCTGCAGTTGCTCCGCCCCACAAAAAATCTTCTGGAAAAATCATATTGCTGTCCTCCTATCGTTGAATTCTGTGTCCCAGGAAATCAGCCAGGCGTTCATCGGAATAGATTAAATCAACGGTCTTATATCTATGTTTATATCCTTCACCCATTGGTGATTGAAACGGTACGTCTTCTTTGTAGTTTTCTTTCAGCTCATGATCAAAGCATTCTACTAAATCATCCAGATACTCAATTCCAATGGGAAATTTATTATGTGCGGGATAAAGGGCAGTGATACGGTCTCTGTCTTCTCCCAGACGTTTCAAGCTATTGAAGGTCTCTGAAAATGCAGCCTGTTCGTCGCTGCTTAAAAAATGCCAGATATTATTTGCGGTCAGCTGATCTCCTGAAAAAAGTCTTCCTGTTTCCTGTTCCAGAAACATAATGTGACCATAGCTGTGACCTGGTGTGTGGAAAATCTCCACATGCTTTCCACCCAGATCAATCACATCATGATTCAGCAGAAAATGAGGATTCAGTTTCTTGGAAATAGGCGTATTGATATAGGTGTCTTCCTCTATTGCACCTTTTAGCTGGGGCATCTTATTGAGACGGTAAGTGAGCATCTTACTCTTAACAGTCGGATTGTCGTTCATCAGAAGTTTTCCATAGTCCAGCGGGTGAATCCACAGATCCCCAAAGTGTCCCGCCCCTAATGCGTGATCCGGATCTCCATGGGTTACTGCCAGAATGACGGGCAGCGTTGTAATTGACTGAATAATTGGGTGAATGTCCTCATATCCATAACCACAGTCAATTAACAATGCTTTTTCTTCTCCAATCAGAAGGTAGCAATGAACGCTCTCTGTCTCGGTAATAACATATAAATCATCTGCTATTTTTTCTGTTTTATTAATTCTGGTTGAAATCATTCACTCATCTCCTTTGTTGAAAAATGCCAGTCCTGCAAAGAAACTGGCATTTTCCTTATTATTCATTATGAAGCAGCTGATTCTTCTCCATATACACTGTCATCAAATCCAAGAATCCATGTTGCTGCAAAGCTCACTGCAATTGTAATAACAACAGCTGCAACAGCAAAATAGAAATTATTCATACTTCCGTCCGGATTCATGAATATAGGCATGGTAAAGAAGGATGGTGCTCCAAAATTAAACACTTTAACGGAAAAGATGGCACAGAATACGGCATTGGCAACGCAGGCGATCCAGGTTGCAATCAGCGGTCTCTTCATTCTTACGCAGATACCATATAATGTGGGTTCCGTAACACCTGCCAGAAATGATGTGATGGCGCAAGATGAGGCAAGTGTTCTTAAATTTTTATTTTTTGTTTTGAACAGGCAGGCCAGTGCAACGCCAAACTGGGAAAAATTCATTCCAATAAATGCTGTAAATAACATATTGTCATATCCCACTGTTGAAAACATTGTCATGACCAGCGGAATAAGTGCAAGATGCATGCCGGTTAATACAAGAAGTGGTGCGAGACTGCCGATTACTAATACAGTCGCCCAGGGTGCTGCACTGTTAACTGCTCCCATAACTGCAAGAAGAGCATCTCCTAAATAGCTTCCGACAGGTCCTGTTACACACAGCATAACAGGCATCATTATGATTACACACAACAGTGGTTTAAAAACAAACTTAATGGCTGCCGGTACTATTTTTTCAACAAACCTCTCCACATACTTAAATACCCAGATTGTGAAAATAACAGGTATTACCGTTGATGAATAATCTACCGCTTTCACCGGCAGTCCGAAAAGATGTACGGGGCTGCCAAGGCTGGTAAACCCAATCAGAGTAGGGCTGATAAAAATAACACCAAAGAATACACTCATCATGATATCACAGCAAAATTTCTTCGCTGAAGTGTATGCCAGAAATACAGGAAGAAAATAAAGTGCTGCATTACCAAACATTTTGATGATGGTATAGGTTGTACCCTCTGTGCTGAGTCCCAGTTTTGTCATAATCACAAGGATTGCGGAAATAAGACCGCTGCACATGATCAGAGGAATCGCAGGACCAATGATTGCCGACAGCACGTTTAGAAACATGGATAAGACACCCTGTTTCTCTGTCTTATCTCCTGCAGGTGCATTTAGCTTCTCACTCCCTGAATTATTTTCCTTTATATTAAATTTATTGATTATGATATCGTATACCTTTGCTACATCATTTCCGATTACTACCTGTACACCTCCAGCGCTTTCCACCACGCCAGTATATCCGGATTCCTTTTCAGTGCGTCTAAGTCTGCCTGATCCATACTTAATAACTGAGTACGAACTCTGGTTGCACAATGAAAGATTTTGGTAATGTTATCCGCTCCCCCAAGTCCTTTCACAATATCATCAGCTAGTGCATTATAGTTTTTTGCCATACTAAACTCCTCCTTTTTCTCGTACATGCGTTTCCCTGATAATGTTATTATAATGTACGAAAAAACAATTGGAAATTCAAACTTTTTCGTCATTAATAGCGAAAAAGAATGTATTATGGCATACTTGCAATCTGTGCAGCGACGAAATCAAAAAATTCCACGATATCCCCATCTCCTCCAAAATGGATCAGCCAGATGGTTGTAATCTGTTTTCCACCATACTGAAATGGTCGTTCCAGCTCAATTTTGTGAAATAGATTTTTTTCACTTCTGTTATGTGAAATGATATAAAGGACTTTACTCCCAATACTTTCAACGGTTGTAACTTTTTCTTCAAATGGAATACCCACATTCTCAAGCAGTTCTTTTATGCTGTTACATTCACCAGATACCTTTATTTTATATCCTGGTTTCAAATATTTATCGATCTGGAGCTTCATTCTGCCTATCTTCCATTCCGCCAGCATCTCCTCCGTCTTTTTCTTTAACTGACTGAGCTGATGATTGTTAATGAACAGATCGACATAAAAAAATCTCTTATCGACCAGAGCCAGTTCCCTTTCTGTTGTCAGCAAAAGTTGTGTTTCTCCTTTGTACTTGCTTCTCTTATTTTCGAATAAATACATTGGAATTGCAGTAATGGTTCCGATCTGTTCACCATTGCTTTTCTTTAGCTTATTTTCCAGATTATATATACTGCTTGCACTATTGTCACTGACTAGCAGCACATCTATTTTTTTACGCTCTGATTCAACAGCTGTTGCAAGATAGAGGATGAGATATCCCAATTCTGCATCTGGGATATCAATATTCAGTGACTGGCAAAGGCATGTTTTTAACAGATGCAATTCCATGGGATAATGGGATAACAGATCCTTGGTGTAATTGCCAACATTGGTTCTGCCGCTTCGGATTCTTCTGATCATTCGTTCCACGTGATCCGTCATGGCAGCTTTTAAATCTTTACTGATTTTTATTTTATATCCGGTTTCAGCAGCCACCTGGTGTATAAATTCGTCAATGTTTCTCCCAATGTCAGCATTTGCTATGGGATTTTTGCAGACGATATTAAGTTCCTGAATCCGTCCTTCCATGGACTGCTTTTCCGCTTCACTGAACAAATAGTTAAATTCTGTTTTCACCTGATCAACGATTTCATTGGTAATGTCAGAAAGCAGGAGGCTGTCACATGGCATATCTTCTTCAAAACCCATTCTTGACCTTGCGATGGAAATGAGAAGATACAAAGCAAAGTCAGAATAGGCCTCTCCGCTTACGATAAAATCAAATTTAGTAAAAATTCTTCCTATTATTGATTCCATCTTTTTCTGATCCTCAAAAATCATTTTCATAACTTCAGTGGTTTGAAAGTAATCGCAGCTGCCTGTGATCGTTTTCATGCAAAGTATTCGTTTCGTATTTTCCGGCGCGTCCAGACGAATCCCTTTATTGCTTGATATTTTCAGAACAGCACCTGCATTTCTTGCAACAATGCGCTTCACCTGCGGGATATCTGCACTTACGGATGATTTGGAATAAAACAGCCGATCTGCTATCGTCCCGATACTGATGTAATCTTTTTCAAACAGCAGCAGCATCAGGATATGCTTGGAATGTATATACTTATCTTTACTGGCTTTCTTACGCATGGTTTCGTTAAGGATGTATTGCAGTGTGCTCTGATCATCCTTCAGCCGATAGCCAAGTCTGTTATTGGAAATAATTCCAGGCTCGCCAGACAAATTGTTTTGAGATATAACACTGTTGATATTTTTGATCTCATTTTGTAAGGTACGATTGCTGGCACCAATCATTTCTGCAAGAACCGAACCTTGTACCCAGGAATCTACCCCGGATAGAAAAGCCAGGATCTGACACTGTCGTTCTGTGAACATGGATTTCACCTCTTTTCGGTAAGATGCTTGATGGCTATCATTATAAATTGAAAACGGAGGCTTTCATACCTCCGTGATTTTCTTGAAATTGATATACTGATTATTTTTACACTAATTTAAATACTTCCTATAAAGAAAGAATCTTATACGCAATACTGCATCGTTTTTTGATGTGAGCTATTCAATAGTTATTCCTTGCTCTAACCCAACAGAGCTTCCAAAGTTATATTATTTCGCCCATGACCCACCTAGATCGGCCTTATGTAGTATATAATCTGATATTCAGTCATATTTAAAGTGTACTTCTGCTTTTTATCCTCTCCAATGCTTCAAGCAGCATACACCCAACACCATAACATGCAATATCCTTTATATCAAACACCGAACCTATTACGATTCGTAAAAACCTGTTATCTTCCAGCCCAAGTACGTGTACTAATTTGAAATATTGCAACACCTCTACTCCTGCTGCAAATAAGAATACATACAATGGAAGTAATCTGCATTTTTCTGGTATAAAGATCCTCGTGAAGCTATACACTAAAATTACTACCAACATATCTCCTACATATGGACGTATAAAAGAATCATGTACATATAACGCAATTATCACTTCTATAAGCAGGAGCAATACAAATGCAATCCCATACTTAATTCTTAACTGATTTCTTTTTGCCTTTTGTAAGCTCATAACTCTCTCCAATCATTCTGATAATATCTTTATCTGGAATTGTGCCATCAAGAATTATGGAATTCCAATGTTCTTTATTCTGATGATATGCCGGTATTACAGAAGTAAATGTGCTTCTCCAGAAATCTCTCCACTCTGGGTCACATTTGACGTTTATCCAGATACTGCCTTCCCTCTCATAGATCCAGGCAAATGCTTTTTTATTGGTCTTATGGCGGATTAAGGTCCAGTTTGCATCGTGAAATGGATAGTCCTCATAGACCTCTTTTAATTTCATGCATAAATTTATTACTTCTGAACGTTCTTTCAAAATCATCACCCACTTTATACTATTATAGATATGACTATCTATAAAGACATACGGATTTTATCTACTAGAGTTATATCCGCAGGTAACCAGCCCACAGAATTCATTTCTTCCTTGGTCAACCATTTTGCATCCTCATGCTCTTTTAAAACCAGATCCCCTGCAACAATTTCTGACCAGAAACAATCCATAGACAGATGAAATGTAGGATAATCATATTCAATGGTATGAATCAACTCTCCTACTGAAATCTCTGTTTCTAATTCTTCCTTTATCTCTCTTACCAGTGCCTCTTGAGGAGTCTCACCATCTTCAATTTTTCCACCAGGAAATTCCCAACCACCTTTTAAATCGCCATAACCTCGCTGAGTGGCAAAAATAATTGGTTCTCCCTTTACATTAACATCCTTAATCACTGCAGCTACTACTCTAACTATTTTCATCCTGCCATCACTTCCTCTTTCTTAATATTACTTTGCAAATAACGCAAAAGATCCTCTCTAACCGCATGATGCATCTTCATTTGAAACTTTGCAATATCACGTTCTTTTCCATAATTATCGTTCTTGCGAGCTGGTTTAGCCTCTATTACTTCAAACTGTCCTACATAATAGAAGTCTGTTTCTGCATCACTTTTCTTAACTAAAAGATGTTTTCTCTGTGCTGTCATCACATCCGCTACATAAGAACTATTAATTCCTCTTCCTATCTGAGAATCCCATCGAAATATCATATTATCTTCAAAGGCATCAGCATAATCCGGTTTTCCATCAACATAATTTTTATCATCAGAACTTTCTTCTTTATGATATGTCACAAAAATAAACACATCTTCATTTATTCGCTTCATACCATACATAATTGAGGATAAATCCTTACCACAATTCATTAAAAGGCTCACATCACGCCTAGAATATTTTTCATACAAAACAAATGGTGTGCCATTTTCCTGATTAATTAAATACCTTTCTTTATATCTTCTAAGTCCTACTTGAATAATATCATTGACCTGTTTGTAGAATTCCATATGGAGAAGACGGTCCGTAAAACCCTTAAGCCTTTGTAATGTTCTCTTTGCACCATAATTAACAATATCAATATGGCAGTATTTTTTGTACTCCTCTTCTTTGCTTACAAATTTTCCTTGTAGAACTTCTATCGCATTATTAAAAGAGGTTAAGTCAAGCTCATACCCGTAAGTATACTGAAACTCCTGTTTTATCTGATCAACATAGATTACTTCATGGTTTAAAAAGCACTTTAATATTTCAAGTTCATATGGTCTTGTTCCACTCAGTATCGTTTTCGACAAATACTCTAAGGTAATCAATTCCTGTTCTGATATCCTCTCCATATAAAGTTCTTTCTCTACTGACACTAAGAAACTTTGATAGGTCTTATATTCTCTGATAATTATAAGTGGATCTGTTTCTGCATTTTCGTAAAAATCTAAAAGATATGGAACTCTACCTAATCGATTCTTCAAAGAAAAATAGCTTTCTTTGATAATCGATTTGATCCCTTTAATCTTATCAATTGACAAAAAAATCTTTTCTTTAGCAATCTCGTCAAAATGAATCGTAGAAGCACCCGGTATCGTACTGTTTCCACTAATAATGTATTTGCGAATCGTGTCTGGATTATAAGAACGATCTCCTGATAATGCGACTGGAATCATAAAGTTGTTATTATAATTACCAATAAAATCTAGAATTACAACATACTCTTTTCCTTCTGCTTTCCTAAGACCTCTTCCCAGCTGCTGAATAAATACAATTGGCGACTGTGTAGGTCGAAGCATAATTACCTGATTAACTTCTATGATATCTACACCTTCGTTTAAAATTTCTACTGAAAATATGTAATCCAAGGGTTGCCTGTTTTCAAAATCATCATCTTCATCTATGGCCAATCTCTCAAATGCTTCTTGCCGTTCCTCCTCAGAGGAATTGCCATTCAAGGCGATTGTTCTATATAATTTACCATTTGACGGATTAATAATCTGATTAAATTTCGCTGATAATTCTTCAGACTCGTCTATTCGACCACAAAATATTAATCCCTTTACTCTATCGCCACTATATCCGTAATAATTAGCCTGCTCAATAATATGACGTACTCGTTCAGCCCCTGTTAATTGATTAAAATCTCTTTCGGAAATGTTTTTGGCTTTAATCTTCTTATCATCCATCATTGAAATATCACTGATACCAAAATAATGAAATGGACAGAGCATATTTTCTTCCATAGCCTGCTGAAGACGAATCTCATAAGCTATTTGGTAATTAAAAATTTCATAAATATTCTTCTCTGCAATATTATCATTTCGGGTATCAGGGGTTGCCGTCATACCGAGCCAAAGCATGGGTTTGAAATAATTCATTACTTTTTGATAAGTATCCGCAGAGATATGATGTGCTTCATCTAGTATAATACAATCAAACTCATCATAATTATATTTAAATAAATGTTCATCTCTGTTCAGAGTCTGTACTGTTGCAAATACAAAATCACAATCATATTCATGATATCCAGCCCCAACTAAACCCATTGAGACTGACTTATCAAATACCTTTTGATAAGATTTCCTGGACTGACGCGCAAGCTGCCCTCTATGAACTAAAAATAATACTCTTTTAAATGCAAGCTCACGCATTGCAAATGCTGAAGCATAAGTTTTTCCTGTTCCCGTTGCTGAAATCAGAAGTGCTCTTTCTTTACCAGCACCTAATATTTTTCTAAGATTTGTAATAAATCCTACCTGCATACTATTGGGCTGTAATCTGTATTTTTCAATAGATGGAACCTCGTCTTGCTTGGCAATCTTACGTTGGTGCTTAATGAAATTATATCGTTCTTCATAATTTTCATAAAATTCATCGAACTTAAGTGAATATCTGGAGTCCCAAAGTTCATAGAATTCTCCAATAATCTCCTGCGCCATCTCTCCCTGCTCAGTAGAAATAACTCTTGTATTCCATTCTCTATTAATTGTTAATGCTGCGCTTGTAATATTGGAACTACCAATTATAATCCGATAGATTTCTTCCTTTTTAAATATATATCCCTTCGTATGAAATCCTTTATCAGCGACTTCTACATCAAACATTTTAAGAGTTATGTTTTTAAGTTCATTTAACTTTTTTAGTGCTTTAGGTTCACTAAAATTTAAATAATTGGTTGTTAGAATCTCTCCAGGAATGCTTTTCTTCTCAAGTTCTTTCAACGTCTGAAGAAGGGGAGTAATCCCCCCCATTGTTATAAAAGCAACACTTATTTGAAACTGATCACATGTTAAAAGTTCATTCTCTATAGTCGATAGTACTTTTTTACCTACTTTATGATTATTTGAAACAAACTGAGGCTTGTAAGCCAGATTAGATGAAAACGTACTATCAACATATGCCGTTTCAAACCCATTCCTAATTTCAGCCAATTTTTCTTTTGTCATGTACCCATTCCCCTTTTACCAAATTTGGTACCCTTGTCTTCTCGCCGAATCATAGACCGGCTGCATGTTTTTCTCAAGAATATGATAAAATTCTTCTTTTGAATTTCCTTTTCTATATAGCTCCTGATTCGCCCATATGGAATGCAAATTATCACGAAAGCAAGACTCGTACTTTTTTCTAATAACTGGCTTTCTTTCATCATGAATTATGCCATACAAAATATACTGGTTACATGCAAATCGTCCAAAAAACGGATCCCACTTTGGAAGCTTATTACTTTTTGATGAATTTAACGCGGAATCCATAGGCATTAAATTCCATAATTCATCGTTCATTACGAAGGACCAAGGAATAAAATGATCCACATCGTAACTTCCTTTTACTATCGGTGAATTCTTAAAGACATCCACGATAGGTTTCTCATCCAAAACTGCTTCCCAAAGTTTCCTAACGCTATTAATCCTGCGCATTTTTTCATCCATTGGTGCCAGCTTATATATAAGTCCTGGGACTTCAGGATTATTATTCTGAAGCCACTTTACCTTTTCATACTGAATCCAGCCAAGTATTGATACGGTATTGTCCTGAATCATCTTTATCCATGATTCACTAAAATAGACTTCTTTCTTAAGTTTACTTCCTGTTCCAAGTGTATAGGGCAGTAATGATATCTGATTGACTCGTTCTATATAAGAAACCATTCTTTGAGTACTACCCCAATCCGCTCTTTCTTTACACTTATCAAAAAATCCTGAAAGCGCCCGATACGGAACCATATGAGTTAACTGAATTTTATAAAGAGCCAATTCTTTATCATACTGTTTTATTTTATTCTTAATCTCTATCTTGGAAGCATTTGCTGGAAGCTGGCTTAACTCCTGCAGCGTAAAAACGGCTCTTTCCAACCCGTCTTTTATCCGGCCTTCAATCACACCGCTTAGATGAATATGAAATTCTAAAACCGTATACCACGCATTTGCAATCATCTCATCAATAATATCGTTAAAGCTGGTCTCTTTTAGGTCTTCTGAAATTAAATGTACGATTGCCTCAAGCCAATAGAACTTATAACAGTATGACGGGTTTTTCATCATAAGAGAGAATGATTCTATATCAAGACTGTTATAATACTTTCCATCAATATTTAATTGATATCCGATTTTTTCATAATCAAATTGAGGCATTTATCCTCATCCCCCTTGTCTCACTGAACTGGTGCGATTCGATTCTCTGAATCATCTCTGTTTCAGTTGATCATACTTTTCCTTGCTGCCCTTAGCTAATTCTACTGGATACTTTTCATTGTTTCTCTTAATCTTGGCCTGAACAATCTCATCTATATCAAGATCGCACGCATCTGCCATAAGCACACAGTAATTTATTACATCAGCTAATTCTTCTCTTATCTTGTCCATCTTCTCTGTGCATTTCACATCCTCAGCACTCCACTGAAAAACTTCCAATAGTTCAGCCGCTTCCAGAGAAATTGATATGGCTAAATCCTTCGGATTATGAAATTGTCTCCAGTCGCGTTCATCACGAAATTGCAATATCTTATTTATTGTTTCTTGTGTCATTAATATTCCCTCTTAATTCATCCTGCTTTTTAAAAGAACCGGTGCAAAAAGTTCAAAATGTTTTCTTTTCTAACTGGCTCACTGTGGCCCACCACTGCCAACTCAAAGTCAATAATACTTAGCTCCTCATATAATTGTTTTGTTTTCTCCAAATCTCTGTAATGATTTTGATAAAAGTCATCATTATAAATATCACCTAAAAATATCACTCTTTCCTCTGGAATGAAAACAGCCACGGAATCGTCACTATGGGCAGAAGGAAGGTGCATACATTCGCACGTAAGACTGCCGCAGTCCAATACAATTTTTTGCTCAAAGGTTATCAGTGCTGGAACGATCTTTATTTCTTTTAATTTGGGATACTCTGCCCGGATGTGCTCATCAGCAAACGAAATTTCTTCTCCGGATATCAACCGCTCTTTCATTTTGGCATCGGTAAATTCCCAGGAAGACATTCTGACCAATTCCTGGTTGGTTTTTGTATGTGCAATTGTTTCCGCATCAACAGCATGCAGCCCATATGTATGATCCCAATGCCAGTGTGTGATAACACAATATTTCGTTTTTTTTAATCCTTGCTGTGTTACAAAAAAATTATAATCTTTCACATGATTCGCCGAATTGCCCGCATCAACCATTACCGAACATCGATCACCATTGATATAACCCAAAACAGGGCGATCGCTGTTGGAATCGCATTCCGTATAATATATATTTTTTGTTAACTGATTCAATCTCATAAAATGTCTCCTATTCTCCAAAGCCGCTGTCCGCAAAATTTGCTATGGACAAAATCGCTTCTTTTTCATCCTCGCCCTGGGCTTCAAACGTCAGCTTGTCCCCCATTATTGCGTTCATATCCATTACGGAGAGTACATTCTTTGCATTATATTTCCTGGTGAGGTCTTCATTTTTACAGACTGTAATTTCACTTATAAATCCCATAGCAAGCTTTGACAGCAAACTGGCTGGTCTTGCATGTAATCCATATGGGTTTGGTACGGTCACGATAACGATTTCCATGGTATTCCTCCCGTTCTTATACAGTAATAGCGGCATTTAGAAGATCATCAATCTCTTTAAGGAAAGTATAGTTTGTAATGGTAGTTCTGTAAAGGAAAAAACAGATTTTCATTAAATAGAGCCATGCGTCTGGCACGGCCCTGTTCAAATAATTTATATCTGCATGATCTTATGCACCATACTACATCGTTTCTTGTCATGGGCTAAACCAACGCACAGTACCTCTTTCTAAAACATTTTCAGAACGTCTATCTTCATAATAACATATTACTCCCAGTCTTACCAGTCCAGGCCAATGTATTCGAAATGTGATCATTGTCTCAATTTTTACAATCCCATTTTCATTGGTTGCTTTTTTAGTTAGTCTATCCATTTATCACTCGACTCCGTTTAAACGCATTATATCTATAAACTTTCCGCATATTTAAACAGGATAATATCCTTTCTTCATTTTAGTTTGGCTTTAAGAATGCAAAAAAAGACATCTCAGATAGTATTTCTACTAACTGAAATGTCTTTAATTGGGTTTACAATAGGATTCCTCTCGGGTTCCTATTCCATAAATTACTTATCCAAGCTCTTCATCGTCGGGTAGATTAAGACATGAAATTTATAAGTTTTTATTATCCTGCAACACCTCAATTATAAAGAGCGTACATCGTACCAGGGCCAGCTAATCCGTCAGCACTAAGACCTTTGCTTGATTGAAATCGTTTAACCGCTGAAGTTGTTCCACTTCCAAAGGTACCATCTACTCCATTTGGATCAAATCCCCGGCAATAGAGCATCCCCTGCATAATATGAACTGCATTACCTTTATCTCCGGATTTCAATGTTTTTACAGCTGCTTTGGAGCCAGCTCCAAATACACCATCTGCAGTCACACCAAGAATTCTCTGATATGCTTTTGTTGCTGCTTTCTTTGTATTAGAACCGTATAATCCATCCGCTGTCAGACCAGATGAATAATTGCTGTTCAGCCAGTTCTGAAATGCTCTAATTGTAGCATCTCCTGTTGTGGTTCCACCACTAGAGGTCCCATATAAAAACATTTCCTTTTCTGCTGCCCGCCTTTTAACCAATCCGTCGAGCACCTCACCACCAGCATAAATCCACTTGTCGAATTCATTGGCTGCTCCGTTAATATCTCCTTGGTTTAACTTTTTAAGAAGCGTACTAGAACCAAAGTTACCCCCACCTAAGTTGAATGTGAAAGATACCAGTGCATCAAACTGATTCTGACTAATGGCATATGTAACTTTATTATTTACTGTATTCTCAGCTGATTTTAGATCAGACTTCAAATACGCCTCCGCCTGTGCTTCTGTGATTGTCATACCGGATTTCACACCAGAGGTATGCCCATACCCTATGGTCCACACTCCTACAGAATCCTGATACGCCGTCAGTCTCAAACCTTCAAAAGATTTAATTAAATTAATACCTGCTTGTGATGTTGAAAAACTCATAATAATACCTCCGTTCTTTTTTAATGTACATGTACACTTATTAAAAAGAACGAAGGCGATAAAATGTAAACCTCTTTTAAATTCTAATGTATTATTTAATTATTAATATCAAACTCAGCTTTTGTATTATAACCTATAAAATACAGCGGTTCTTTGCTACTTTTTTTATGTAAAAATGCAACTGCTCCCTGCTTACTTTCCCCTTTGATCATTGAAAGATTATATATGTTATTTTCCAGATATGATGATACATCCTCCCCATTACTGTCACCATTAGAAAGGGCAAAATACAATTTTCCACTCTCCATAGAACCCCTGTTTTCTGCCAGATAAAGTTCCTCTGCTTCTCCTTCAGTATATGATACATTAAATGTTATGACTATATATTCCATATTATTTTCTGGTTTTGTCAGCTCTGCATTACCTTTGGATAGCAGTTTATAAGCATCATCTCCCCTTTGTATGCTTTCCAGTTTAAGCGTTGCTTTTACAGGGACTTCCTGACCATCTACCAATTGTTTTCCTTCTATTATTTTTGAAACTTCAGAATTCTGTTTCTCTGTATTGGATACGTCCTTCTGATTTATGTCAACTTTTGTTTCTCGGCTGCTAGTTGTTTCCTCTTTTTTAGATGTCTCTTCGGATTTACTTTTTGTCTGGGCTTCTTCACTGGAACTTATTTCTTCTTTCGTACTCTTTGTCTCTTCTGAACTGCTCTGCTCCACACGAATCGGTTGGGTCTCAACATTCATAGAATCATCACTGGCCTTTTTACTCTGACATCCTGATAATACTGATGCAACTACTAACATAGTTAATACATATTTTGTTCTCATTCTCATTCCCCTTCTTAAGCAACTAAGCCCACGTTGGTGTGACTTTGTTATTCATTATATTGACTCTAGTATAAATATTTTCAATTTATTTATTTTACCATAATATTAATTTATTGGCAATACATCTAATATACCTCTGCCAGGTTATCTGAATTTCAATTCAAAAGGGGGACTCCTGGTTTGGAGAGGTGCAAATACTGAATCAAAAAAGTTTTATTTTATATAAAAGAAAAGCCCTCACTACTGGTTCATTCAGCAGAAAGAGCTTTTCTTTTTCTATTGTTAGGATCGAACTATAAAAGTTCCATCATTTATTTATTTCTCCAGACTCTTCATCGTCGGAAACAACAACACATCCCTGATCGCATAACTATCCGTAAGCAGCATCACAAACCGGTCAATACCAATTCCAATACCGCCAGTCGGTGGCATACCGATCATCAGCGCATTCACGAAATCTTCATCCATCGAGTTCGCTTCATCATCTCCCGCTGCCAGAAGTGCTTCCTGAGCCTTAAATCTTTCAATCTGATCCAGCGGATCATTCAACTCAGAATAAGCATTTGCCATCTCACGTCTGGTAATAAACAGCTCGAACCGCTCTGTATATTCCGGATCGCTTGGTTTCTTCTTTGTAAGAGGTGAAATTTCAACCGGATGATCAATAATGAACGTAGGCTGAATCAAATGCTCCTCTACAAACTCTTCAAACAGAAGGCTTAAAATATCGCCCTTCTTATGTCTTGCTTCGTAAGCCACATGGTACTGATCTGCAAGTGCTTTCGCTTCTTCATCTGTATGAATGGCAGTAAAATCAATATCCTTATATTTCTTCAGAGCGTCAACCATGGAAATACGCTCGAATGGTTTAGACAAATCAATCTCTACTCCATCATAGGTGACAACTGCTGTGCCAAGCACCTTTAATGCAACCTCACGGAATAAATTCTCCACCAGATCCATCATGCCGTGGTAATCAGTATATGCCTGATAGAGCTCCATCAGTGTAAATTCAGGATTATGTCTGGTATCCACGCCTTCGTTACGGAAAACACGTCCAATTTCATAAACCCGCTCTAAACCGCCTACGATCAGTCTCTTTAAATAAAGTTCCAGAGAAATACGCAGCTTAACGTCCTCATCAAGGGCGTTATAATGGGTATCAAAAGGTCTTGCCGCTGCTCCGCCTGCATTGGCCACCAGCATAGGAGTCTCAACCTCCATAAAGCCCTGTGCGTCCAGATGATTACGAATCTCCTTAATAATCTGGGAACGCTTAACAAAAGTATCGCGTACTTCCGGATTCATAATTAAATCAACATATCTCTGTCTGTAACGAAGATCGGTATTAGTAAGGCCATGGAACTTCTCAGGCAGAATCTGCAGACTCTTGGTCAGCAGTTCCACGCTTTCCGCATGGATGGAAACCTCTCCTGTCTTAGTGGTAAATGCGGTTCCCTTGATTCCAACGATATCACCGATATCAAGTTTTTTAAATTCTTTATAGGATTCTTCGCCAATGCTGTCTCTTGCTACATAGGACTGAATATTACCCTTTAAATCCTGGACATTACAAAAGGAGGCCTTTCCCATAACCCGCTTGGACATCAGACGTCCTGCGATGGAGACTTCCTTGCCTTCCCAGACTTCATAATTTTCTTTGATCTCACTGCTGTGTACGGTAACATCGTACTTTGTAACCTTAAACGGATCTTTTCCTGATTCCTGAAGCTCAGCCAGTTTCTCCCGGCGAACCTTAAGTAAATGGTTTAAATCCTCTTCTACAACCTGATTCTGGTTTTGATTCTGCTGTTCTGCCACTTATTTTCACTCCTTTGTGAACTATGTTAAGGAAGTACTCTTAAGACACTCTCTGAATCTCAAGTACTTTATACTGAATGACTCCTGACTGAGTCTCAACGTCAACAACGTCTCCCACTTTTTTACCAATCAGTGCCTGACCTACCGGAGATTCATTGGAAATCTTGTTCTGAAGGCTGTTTGCTTCGGTGGAACCAACAATCTTGAATTCCATCTCTTCGTCTTCATCCACATCGTAGACTTTTACTTTACAGCCAATATTAATCTTATCTAAGTCTATTTCATCTTCTACGACTACTTCTGCATTCTTAAGCAGCTTCTCCAGCTCTTCGATACGCAGCTCGATGTCTCTCTGCTCATCTTTGGCAGCATCATACTCTGCATTCTCGGATAAATCACCCTGTTCTCTGGCTTCCTTTATTTTCTGGGCAACTTCTTTTCTTTTGACTACTTTTAAGTTCTGAAGCTCATCTTCGTATCTCTTAAGACCTTCATAGGTTAAAATATTTTTCTTGTCTACCATGGTTTTTTACTTCCTCCTGGTTACTTACTCGCTAAATCACATTCCAGATATTATAGCTTAAACATCTGTAATTGTCAAGATTCGCGTCCCTTTTTCTGGTTACAATGCTCCAATTCTTTCTTTAACAAAACGCCTTAATTCTTCCATTGTTTCCACCTGATTGATATCGTTTCTCAATTTGGCCGAATGGGGAAGTCCGGCAGTATACCACGCCATATGCTTCCTCATCTCCCGCATGGCAACCGTCTCTCCTTTGTGCTCTGCCTGCATGGTTCCATGACGCAGAATCATCTCGCTGATCTCAGCCGGAGTCGGTGGCTGTAACAGCTCTCCTGTCTCTAAATAATGCAGTGTCCTGGAAAAGATCCAGGGATTTCCTTTTGCACCCCGGGCGATCATGACTCCGTCACAGCCGGTCTGATCGATTAAGGCCTTGGCATCTTCCGGCTCAAAGACATCGCCGTTGCCGATGACAGGAATGGAGACAGCTTCCTTCACCTGCCTGATGATATCCCAGTCCGCAGTTCCGGAATAGTACTGCTCTCTGGTTCTGCCGTGAACTGCAATGGCTGCCACGCCGCTGCTTTCTGCCATACGGGCAAATTCCACTGCATTGCAGTCTTCCTCTGTAAAGCCTTTTCTGAACTTTACCGTGACCGGCTTTTTCACTGCCTTTACCATGGCAGTCAGGATCTTCTCCGCCAGCTTTATATCCTTCATCAGTGCGGAGCCTTCGCCGTTATTTACAATCTTTGGTACCGGGCAGCCCATGTTCACATCGATTAAGGCAAATGGCCGGGATTCTATGGCAGCTGCCATATTCGCCATGATGTCCGGGTCGGAACCGAAGAGCTGGACACTCACTGGTCCTTCCTGATCGGATACGCTTAACAGCTCATTGGTGTTCTTGTTCTTATATAAAATGGCTTTGGCACTGACCATCTCTGTGACCGACAGTCCGCAGCCCTGCTCCCTGCAAAGAAAACGAAATGGCAGGTCCGTAACCCCTGCCATCGGCGCCAGTATCAGATTATTGTCAAACGTTACATTTCCTATTCTAAGTTTCAACTGTCTTTTTCTCCGTCTTCTAATTCTTCTCCCAGATAAAAAACACGGTAGTACATCTCAAGGGACTGCAAAAGCTCCCGTTTTTCCCGCTGGTACTGCTTAATCTTTAATACACTTCCGATTTCATCGAACAAATAGTCCTCTTCCGGTGCGGTTACTTTAAATTCCAACGTTCCATCCTCGTCAAACTCCAAAACCAGAACTCCGCCTATATCTTCGGTATAGAGCACACACATGATCTGAAGCTCCTGCCGGATGTTTTCCGGAAGACTTTTAAACTGTTCGTTAAAATAATATTTCTGTTCATAAGAATTGGCGCCGCACAGCACCACTTTATCTTCAGCCTGCTCCATATCTGTCACCGTTCTTTCTGCCCGACCACGCATTCAAGCATGTTTTGTCCCCCTTCGGATACAAAGCATGCTTTCTGGTGTCGTTATGTTTACCGGTTTATAATTGTACCATACAAAAATAGAAAAAACAATAGCCTAAAAATCCGTTGTACAGCGCTTTACCAGCCTGCAGGGTACCTTGCAGTTCCGGCTGATTTGAGGATCTTTCTCCTGAAGAATCTTCATCATGTTACTGATGGTTATATTACACAGTTCCTCCACCCGGTTATCCACGCTTGACAGCTCCGGATCACTGCAGATGGAAAGTGCGGAATTGTTAAAGCCTGTGATACAGATATCCTCTGGTATCTTTAAAAGCTTGGCATTCGCATACTTAATTGCTCCCACTGCAAGACCGTCGTCTGTACCGATCACACTGTCAAACCGCAAATCCCGTCGTTCCAGCAAAATATCACGTACGGTGTGGATCCTGTTTTTTACATACAGCTTTAAATCTCCCAGCACCGGCAGACCATGGCTTTTTAAAGCTGACTCATAGCCGGCAAGCTTCCTTACGGCACTGTAGGAATGAGAATCGCACAGAAATAGAATTCTGCGGCGGCCTGATTCGATCATCTGGCTGGTCACATCATAGGTGATCTGATAATCATCTCCATAGGCGCAGTAAATATTCTCACCATCTAAATATCCATTAATTAAGAAGACCGGAACCTGTCTGGCTGCATCAAGCACATATTGTACTCGGCTTTCTTCCCCCTCAGCACCTGCATAGGTGGAACCCACCATAATTAACGCATCAATGCGTTTGGCTAAGAGAAGACTTACGTACTTCTCCTTAATTGACTGTTCAAAACCGCTGCAGCACAGGATACAGTCGTAACCGTGTTCATGCATACGGCTTTCTAAATGGGCAACTGCAGTTGCCATATAGGCATCGGATACATCCGGACATAGGATGCCGATGGTCTTCATGGAGTCAAGACCCAACCCCCGGGCAAATACATTGGGTGTGTAGCCATTCTCCTCCATGATTGCCCTGACTTTTTGTTTTGTTTTTTCACTTACGCGGGGGCTGTCGTTTACCACCCTGGAAACGGTAGCAATGGAAACTCCTGCAAGCTCTGCGATATCATATATGTTCATCCTGGTGTCCCTCTAAACGTCTTTATTATTCACCGCCTGAACGGAATTCAGACAGACGTTTCCCCTTTTACTGTGCCAGCGTTTTTCGTCGCTCTGTTAAGCCATATCAGCAGGGAGCGTAAGCGCTTACACTTATCTCGATTCATTATACATAATAATTTTGTATTACGCAACTGTTATTACCAGGGAAACATGAAAAATCGTGTATGTTTTTTCTATATTGTTCCCATAATTAAAAGAAATATGTTTCTTTTATGTTTGCCTATTGACTAAGAGAAAAAAATGGTGTATGTTTTATGTAAGTACTTACATTGCATCTGAATATTGAAACTGGTACTAAGAAAGGAAAGGAAGCTTATGCAGGACTTTATCAAAATTAATTCCGAAGACAACGTGGCAGTCGCATTAAAGCCGCTTGCTTCCGGCAGTGCTGTCGAGGTAGACGGTACAGCGGTTATTCTTCTGGAAGACATCCCACAGGGTCATAAATTTGCCCTGACAGATATACCTGCCGGCTCATCCGTCATCAAATACGGCTGTGCCATCGGCATAGCAAAGGAGAATATTGGGACTGGGGCCTGGATTCACACACACAATTTAAAAACAGGATTAGGGGATTTACTGACTTACACGTACAACAAACAGGAGATCGAAGTTACTCCAACAGAAGAACGCTTTTTTAACGGTTACCGCAGACCCGACGGACGTGTGGGCGTGCGTAACGAAATCTGGATTATTCCAACCGTAGGCTGCGTGAATAAAATCGCAACAGCCATTGAACGTGCCTCTTTAAAACACGTAAAAGGAAGCATTGATGCAGTTGCTGCTTTCCCTCACCCATACGGATGTTCCCAGATGGGCGATGATCAGGAATTTACCAGAACGATTCTGGCAGATTTAATCAATCATCCAAACGCTGGCGGCGTACTGGTACTTGGTCTTGGATGTGAGAACAGCAACATTACCGAATTAAAACGCTATATCGGAGAATACGATGAGCGCAGAGTCAAATTCCTGGTAGCTCAGGAGTCAGAAGACGAGATCTCCGATTCTCTTGAACTCATCGATCAGCTGGCAGAGTATGCAGGAACGTTTCACAGAGAGCCTATCAGCTGCAGCGAACTGGTAATCGGAATGAAGTGCGGCGGTTCCGACGGATTATCCGGAATTACAGCCAATCCGACCGTTGGAGAATTTTCAGATATGCTGGTTTCAAAGGGAGGAACTACGATTCTTACAGAAGTTCCAGAGATGTTTGGTGCGGAAACTCTTCTTATGAACCGCTGCCAGAACGAAGAAACCTTTGAAAAAACTGTTGATTTAATAAATGACTTTAAGAATTATTTTACAAGCCACAATCAGACCATTTATGAGAATCCTTCTCCAGGCAATAAAAAAGGCGGTATTTCCACACTTGAGGACAAGTCCCTGGGATGTGTTCAGAAATCCGGCAGAATGCCTGTGGTTGATGTCTTAAAATACGGTGAACCGGTACGCAATAAAGGACTGAACCTTTTAAGCGCTCCAGGCAACGATCTGGTGGCTTCCACAGCTCTTGCTGCATCAGGCGCCCATATCGTTTTGTTTACAACCGGACGCGGCACTCCATTTGCATGCCCCGTACCAACCATGAAGATTTCCACCAACTCTGCTCTCAGCCAGAAGAAGAATAACTGGATTGATTTCAACTGCGGAGTGCTTGTGGAAGGAACCGATATGGAGACTCTTAAAAATCAGTTTTTTGACTTTGTAATTGAAGTTGCCTCCGGCAAGATGGTGAAATCAGAAGAAGCAGGTTTCCACGATATGGCCATCTTCAAGCAGGGCGTAACATTATAAAATATTTCTGACAACTAATAAGGAGACAAACGGAATGGAAAAGTTAAGCTACCAAACACTGGAAAAACTGGGTTATGACGGATATTTATTAAAAGATGCACCAGAACGTGTACTGCAGTTCGGCGAAGGAAATTTCTTAAGAGCTTTTGTTGATTATTTTATCGATGTTCTCAATGAGAAGACCGGATTTAATTCAAAGGTTGTTTTATGTCAGCCAATCGCTCCTGGTCTGGCTGATATGATCAATGAGCAGGAAGGTCTCTATACACTCTTCCTCCGCGGCTTTGAAAATGGCCAGAAGGTAAATGACAAGCGTGTCATTTCCTGCGTAAGCAGATGTTTAAATCCTTACAGCGAGTATGAAACCGTTCTTGCCTGTGCAGAAAACCCGGACCTCCGGTTTATTGCCTGCAACACCACTGAGGCCGGAATTACTTATGACCCTTCCTGCCAGTTTACCGATGTACCGGCTGACAGCTATCCTGGAAAACTGACACAGTTCTTATACAGACGTTTTGAGAAGTTCGGCAAGGAAGCTGGAAAAGGATTTGTGATTCTTTCCTGCGAGCTGATTGATAACAACGGAAAAGAACTGGAAAAATGTGTATTAAGCTATGCAAAACAGTGGAATTTAGGCGATGAGTTCTTAAACTGGATTAAAGCAGAGAATATCTTCTGCTCCACACTGGTTGACCGTATCGTAACCGGTTATCCAAGAAGCGAAGCCGCTGAGATCTGTGAAGAATTAGGCTATATTGACAACATCATCGATACTGGTGAAGTATTTGGCTTCTGGGTAATCGAAGGACCAGACAGCTTAAAGAAAGAACTTCCATTTGAAGAGGCAGGTCTTCCTGTTGTTATCTGCGGAGATCATAAGCCATACAAGCAGAGAAAAGTTCGTATTTTAAACGGTGCTCATACCTCTTTTGTTTTAGGTGCTTACCTGGCTGGTCAGGACATCGTGCGCAACTGTATGGATGATGAAGTGATCTGCGGTTTCATGAACAAGACCATTTACGATGAAATCATTCCTACCTTAACTCTTCCGGAGGAAGAATTAAAGAGCTTTGCAGCTTCTGTAACAGAGCGTTTCAAAAACCCATTTATTGACCATGCGCTGCTGGCTATTTCCTTAAACTCCACTTCCAAATGGAAAGCCCGCGTAATGCCGTCTTTAAAGGGATTTGTAGAGAAGAATCATGCGCTTCCAAGCTGCATCACTGCTTCCTTTGCATTCTATATTGCATTCTACCATGGAACTACACTGACAGAAGACGGACTGACTGCGGTACGTCCTGCTGGTGATACGTATACAGTAAAGGATGATAAGCAGATTCTCCAGTTCTTCTATGACCATAAAGACGAGGATGCTGCTGCTCTTACCCACTCTGTCTGCACAAATACAGAGTTCTGGGGTGAGGATTTAACTGCCATTGAAGGCTTTGAAGCGGCTGTCAGCGGATATTTAAAAGATATCGAAGTAAAGGGCGCTTACGCAGTTATGAAGGAATGTTTATAATCAGGATATAAAAAAGAGCTTTGATTGGTGTATAAACCAGTCGAAGCTCTTTCTTTATCAGGAACTACTGCTTAATTGCAGCTGTAATTTTCAAGAAACTTTCTTGACCACTCTGCATTATCCGGGGTACTGTCCTCGATTGTCATCTGAATGTATGGTTTATCTTTCTTTGCAAAATTCAGAATTGTATCATATTTCATCACTCCGGTTCCAGGTGCTCCGGAAACCACTTTATCGCCTTCAATGACGAAATCCTTCATATGAAGAACGTCGGTATACTCTCCCAGATCCTCGATGGCTTCTTTAATCACCTTGTCATACTCACTGCTGTTTTCTACAGACAGTAAATTAACCGGATCAAGAATGATTCTTAAATTCGGGGAATTGATTGCTTTTAACACTTTAAGAGCCTGCTTGGAATTGTATACGATATGGCTCCATACGGGTTCAATTGCCATGATTACACCGAATTTTTCAGCACATTCAACAACCGGACGGAAGTTGGTAATAAATGTCTGAAGGGCTTCTTCTGTATGAGATGCTGGCTCAAAACGGTATTCTGCATTGGGGTTTCCTGTCTCGGTTCCCACCACGCTGCAGCCTAAGATGGAAGCAAAACGAAGATGGGCAAAATAACGCTCCTGAATCTTCTTAATCTCTACCGGATCGGGATGTGCCAGGTTTAAATAGCAGCCTAAAACAGCGATATCCATATGATACTCTCCGAATTTGTTCCGAAGATAGGAAGCAAATCCCGGTGTTAAGGCAGAATTCTCCACTGAATGATCATTGATTGTCTTTGTCAAAGCCAGGTGTACACAGGAAAAACCCTGCTCGCTGGCTATTTTTAAACGTTCCTCTATGGTACCTGGTGCCACATCGTGTAATCGAATTCCAATCTGCATTGTGCTCTTCTCCTTTAGATCGTTTCGTAATGATTAATATTGCTTAATTCAAATGCTTCCCCTTCCTGTCCGGAAATTTGAACATTTTCACAGATCAGGGTGTCCACATTGCTGATACAAAAGCCTTTTTTAGTGCACTCTCCCACTCCGCTTAACATAGCAGGAGCTCCTGACTTCGCCTCTTTCGCAAAGGAGATGTCAACGTTCTTAAATTCAATGCGTTCAATCTTCTTTTCCGGAAGACCATAGAGAAAGGAAGCTGCCACATGACAATTAGCCGCTTTTATATTGGTAAAGCTGAATCTGCCGATCTCAGGTGTTCTGTCATCAACCGGAAGTGGTTCCCTGCACTGAACGTATTCTGATTTACCATCGGGATCACAGAAGTAGAAGCCATTGACTACAAACGGAGTCATGACATGATCCATATCAATGTGGTCAAAGGTAATATCCGTAAGAACGGAGTCCTTTCCTCTTCCTCTTCTGGTCTTGATCCGCAGGCCTCTGTCTGTATGACGGAACAGACAGCGTTCTACCAGAATATTTTTCACACCTGCACCCACTTCACTTCCAATGGTAACGGCTCCGTGACCGTTTTCCATCAGACACTGGCGAATGGTGATGTTCTCAGAAGGTTTTTTATATCTGCGTCCCATATAAATCTTGCCTGACTTGATGGCAATGCAGTCATCCCCCAGGGAAAAATGAAGTCCCAGTATCTCCACGTCCTTACAGGATTCCGGATCCAGTCCGTCTGTATTGGGGGAATCTGCCGGATTGCTGATGCTTAAATTTAAAAACTTTAAGTCTTCACTGAAATAAGGATGGAGAACCCAGGTCGGACTGTCTTTTAAAGAGAATCCCTGAAGAGTAATCTTTCTGCATCGTTCCAGAAATACCATACGCGGGCGGAACGCTCCCTTCATCACTCTTACATTGTCCCACCAGTTGTCAAAGGATGCCTGTCCATTGATGGTTCCTCTGCCATAGATTACAACATCTTCCACATCAATACCGGTGATGATGCCTGCAAACATGGGAAGGGGGTTGCCCTCCCAGGTTCCCAGATTATAATCATCTGTTTCATCGTAACTCTCAATCATTCCGGGGAACTTTGGAAACTGATACCGGTCAGTCTCTGCAAGGAGCTCCGCTCCCTCTGAAAGTTCAATCTTAATATGGCTCTTTAAAAACAGACTGGTAACCTTGTATTTTCCTGCGGGAATCAGCACTCTTCCATCTTTGGGACATGCCATAATCGCAGCCTGAATGAAAGGAGTGTCGTTTTGGATTCCGTCTCCAAGAGCGCCAACTTCCCTGACATTAATGGTAACAAATTCATAATCCGTATGAAAATTTACCTTTGCCTTTTCTCCATTTCTTTCCAGAGAAATATTATAGTCCATATCCGGCTTTAAGTCAAACAATGTAAATACAACCTGCTTTGTCTCTCCCCGGTTTTCTCCGTTTACCAGAATCTGGCCTGGAGTATCAAATTCATAGATAGTTTCTGTGATTGTCTCTATGGTTACAGAACGCGCTGTCTGAAATACAACTCTTAATTCCATACTGTTAAACCTCACCTGTAAGTTTTCCTGTGCTATTGTTTTTTCTATTGAAAAAGAGCGCAGCAATTACATACCACGCCCTCTTTTTGATCTTAACCTTTTACTCCGCCTGCAGCAATACCATCAATGAAGGAATCCTGCGCACAGAAGAATACAATCAGAGAAGGAATAATGGAGATAAGTGACATCGCCAGAATTCTGTTCCACTGAAATCCTACATCACCGTCCATTGACATACGTAAGTAAATGGAGTTTGTATATTTCGGCATGTCGGAAACGTAGATCAGGGGTCCCATAAAGTCATTGGAAGTCCACATAAACTGGAACAACGCAACAGATACCAGTGATGGTTTTAACATGGGAACAATGACATACCATAATGTTTTAATTGAATTACAGCCGTCAATCTTAGCTGCCTCTTCCAGCTCTTTTGGCACACCTCTTAAGAACTGAACCAGCATGAATAAGAAGTATGTGTCTCCTGCAAATAAAGAAGGAATTACAAGAGGAAGATAGGAATTTGTCCAGCCCCAGTTATTAAACATAATGTACTGAGGTGCATTTAAAACTACCTGAGGAAGGAACAGGGTGGAAATCATAAGAGAAAAGAGAATTGCTTTTCCCTTGAATTCAAACCGTCCGAAACCGTAAGCAGTAATGGTAGCTGATATTACAGTGAAAATAACCTTGGGCACTACGATTTTATAAGTGTTTAAAAGTGATTTAATCAGGTTGATTTTACCGCCGTAATCAACGAATGCATTGGCATAACCGTCTGTAACCGGGTTCTTAGGCCAGAACCATGCGCTGGTAAAAATCTCTGAGTTGGTTTTAAAGGTCGCACCTACCATCCAGATCAGGGGATAAACCATAATGAATCCAATTATTACGAGAAGAGTATAACGGACCACTGTACTTATTTTTCTTTTTGTCTCTTTCGTCATGTCATCTACCTCCCGTCTTCATCTGAGTAATATACCCATTTCTTCTGGCTAACAAATGCAACTGCCGTAAATGTCATGACAATCAGGAACAGAATCCATGCCTGGGCACTTGCCATACCCATCTTGTGACGAAGGAACGCATTGTTGTAAATAAGAATGGAAATCAGTGTAGTTGCACCGTTTGGTCCGCCCTTTGTTACAAGGAATGGTCCGTTAAATTCCTGGAATGCCTGGCATAACTGAGTGATCAGGTTGTAGAAAATAACCGGTGTAATTAATGGAACTGTAATTTTAAAGAACTGGGTCCATTTACCTGCTCCGTCTATGGAAGCAGCTTCATATAAATCTTCCGATACACCCTTTAAAGCTGCAAGGAAAATTACCATGGCTGAACCAAACTGCCATACTCGTAACATAATAATAACGAATAAAGCACCGTTGGCAGATGCCATCCAGTTGATTTTTTCACCGCCAAACGCTGTAACAACCGCATTGATCAGACCATCTGTATTAAATACAGCTCTCCACAAGATGGCAATAGCGATGGATCCACCCAGAATGGAGGGAATATAATAAGCAGTTCTGAAAAAATTAACTCCCTTTAATTTGAAGTTCAGAATATAAGCAATAAATAATGCGAAGGTCAGCTTTAAAGGAACGTCAAAAATTGCATATTTAAAAGTTACCATAAATGCTCTTGTAATATCAGAATCCGTAAAAATCTTATTGTAGTTCATCATACCTGTTTTCGTTACGCCATTAAACAGATCGTAATTTGTAAAGCTATAGTACAATGAAGAGGCGAATGGATAAACTTTAAAAAGTATAAATCCAATCAGCCATGGCAGGACAAAGAAGAATCCCGCATTTTCAGCCAGGAACTTACGCATACCCTTTGACTTCATACTGCTCATACCTCCTGTTTATTAAAAATTATATGCTGCGCACAGATCATATCTTTTAAACCTGTACATGTATTATTATCAATCCCCGCAATAGTTCTCCATACAAGTTCCCCGAAATTACCGTATTTTTCTTTTTGAAGCACGCCAATGTTGCATGCTTTCAGAATGGAATAACCAATTTCCATAATTTCAGAAGAATTGGGGAGGTCTTTCATCTTCTCCTTGACTATAACCTTAAACAAATCCCTTAATTCCCTATAATATTCATAGATCTCTTCTGACATCTGAGCAATCGTATCAATCAGTGACACAAGATCATCTCCTGTAAAATGCTGCTTCTCCCGAAACATGGCCACAATCTCATTATAATGCTCTTTACTTTTATACTTTGTGTCATACGCTGTTACAAACGGCATAAGCTCCAAGGTCCACTCCGGGGCTTTCATGACATCTTCTATCTTTTGTTTGTACTTCTCATTACCGGTTTGTTCCAAAGCGAAAAAATAAGCGGAATAATCCTGTGCCGGCAGACTTCCTGCCGTCCCTTCCGGGGCTTCCATACAGCTTAACTGATCCATAACAAATTCTTTGAACGCATCTTCTTTCGTTGCTTCATACATTTGTACTGCTCCCATGAGCTGATATGGTTTTAATGTCTCATTTCTGCATTCCATGACGTTTTGTCTGCCCTTTTCTTTATGGGAGCCGCCATAATCCTATGGCGGCTCGTATGAAATATGAATATCTTATCTTTTTATAGACAATTAATTCTCAAGTGTATCAGTAACACCCTTGATCAGTTCTTTTGCTGCTGCTGCAGAATCTAACTCTTTAGAGCTTAATTTGCCAAATACTTTGTAGTAAACGCCGTCTGGGTTAGCCTTTAAGTCATTGTGCTCAAATTTGCTGTCCAGAGTGAACTTGCTGTAGTTCATAACTTTTGTATTAGCTTCAATGGTAAGAGGATCGCCAAGCTTGTTATCCTGAAGGATCTTTAAGCCTGCTGCAGAACAAGGAATACCTCTTTCTGTAGAACCGATCTTAACGCCTTCTTCATCATTTAACAGGAAGTTGATCAGCATAGCTGCTTCCTTCGGATGCTTGGAGTTTCCAGCAACTGCATATGCCATGGAGATCTTTGTAAATCCGCCGTTGTTGTCGCCCATCTTAACGAACTCGCCAACTACGAATTCCTGACCAGGTTTGTTTACGCTGCCTTCAAGAGCTTTTTTGAACTTGGAAGCTGAGGAATCCCACTCAAAGATACCAGCATACTTTCCATCGATCCATTTTGCATTCTTATCAAGAGAGTCAGCCATATCACCGCTGATAGTAGCAAGAGTAGGAATTACATGTTTCTCTTCCAGTCCTGTGATAAAGTCCATACCGTCTTTAACTTCTTCTTCTGTATAGCTGACTGCACCGTCTTCTACCCAGTTTTTGCCATACTTGGATTCCAGATAGTAAACCATAAGGATCATACGGTCATATTCGCCAAGTGCCAGTGGATACATATCAGGATCTTTTGCTTTGAATGCTTCTCCTGCTTTGTATAAGGAATCAAGATCTGTAGGAAGTGCAACACCAACCTCATCAAATGCTGTCTTATTCCAGTAGAACAGACGGCCTGTTAAAGAAATCGGAACTGCCATTAATTTATTGTCCACCTTGCAAAGATCAAGGCTCTCTGGTGTGAACTGCTTTAAATCAAGAACATCGGAGTAATCCTCCAGGTTTGCGAAAGATTTTCCGCCCTGGCTGTAGGATTCAATCCAGTTCCAGTTGATCTGCATAACATCAGCAGCATTGCCGCCTAAGATGTTTAAAGACTGCTTCTCTTCCCAGCCAGTCCATGCACCGTATTCAGGAGTTACAGTGATGTTTGGATATTTTGCCTGGAAAGCTTTGATTGCTTCCTCGGTTGCTGCATGTCTTGTGTCGCCGCCCCACCATGAAAATTTCAGTTCTACTGGTTCTGTAGAAGTTGTAGCTCCAGCAGTTGTTGTTTCAGCAGCAGCTGCTTTCGTAGTTTCTGCAGGTGCAGCAGTGGTTGTTTCAGCAGTTTTGCCTGACCCGCATGCAGATAGAGACATTGCCATAACAGTCGCTAACCCCATTGCTGTCCACTGTTTGATTTTTCTCATCTTTTTCTCTCTCCTTTTTCTCTCCCTCATAAATGAGTTCTTTAAAAGTATCATGTAAATGTTTTCGCATTTTTAATATAGAAATATGTACTTTTGCGTAAGCGCTTACACAACACTTTTTTATTATTATAACACCTATGTCCTTATAATTCATTTCAAATTCGGCACAAAACATTGCATATTTTGACATCCTATGATATTATTTTAGTAGTATTAGCCAAGGAGAATGCAAATAATGAAAGTACTTACTTCATATTCGGAAGGAATTGACCGGTGTTTTGAAAGCCATTACTTTTCCATTGCACATCTGCACAAGGAAAGCAGTGTTTTAAGCATGCACAGCCACCGGTGCTGTGAGTTCTACTTTTCTATCAGCGGCGGACGTACCTTTTTGATTGAAGATAACAATTACCGCATAGAACCTGGCGATTTATTTATGATTAATCCCCGGGAAAAGCATCAGATTCTTCAGATGGATTCCTCCATCCCCCATGAACGGTATGCTGTTTTTATTGATCCGGAGTATTTAAAGACTATTTCCACTGATTATACCGATTTAACCTACTGTTTCACCCACCGGCCGGATAACTTTTCCCACAGGATCCACTTAAACCAGGGACAGCAGCGGCGGTTTACCTACTATTTTAATAAACTGGCAGTAGAGGAAGGGTTCGGGCACGATGTGGAAGAACGCTCTGCTTTTGCGGAGTTTATGGTGTTTTTAACAAAATGTGCAGTTGAAGCAGATCTGGGAGAACGGTCAGAAGAACAAAGACAGTATTTTAACAGCAAGGTGGCTGATATTATTACCTATATCCACCATAACATTGATTCTTCCCTAAGCATTGGGGAGATTGCCGCCCATTTTTATTTAAGCACCTCGTACCTTTGCAGACTCTTTAAGAAAGGGACAGGCACTACCATCAACTCCTATATTACCACCAGAAGAATTGAACTGGCGCAGACGCTGTTAGCAGGCGGATACAGTGTTAACGAAGTATACAGCATGTGCGGCTTTAATGATTACAGCAATTTCTTTAAAGCCTTTACAAAGAAAACAGGAATATCGCCGAAGAAATTCGCACAAAACAGCTTAAGTTAAAAGGGAATGAAGGCGGCCTGCCTCATTCCCTTTTATTTTCTATGACTGATATTCCCATCCGCAACGCTTCATCTCTGTATATGCAAGAAGGAATGGTCCTACACCCTTTGCATCATCTTTTACCACTGGTTCAGACATATAGTACTGGAAGGTTCCGTCTCTTCTGTCTTTTCCGCCCAGACCTGCTACCAGACAGATTCCGCCTAAGCTCATATTTCCTTCTTCCATATGAAGATATGTTTTACAGATCCCCTCAAATGCTTTTTTTCCGTATTCTGCATATGAATCAGGCAGATAACCAAGGCGCACGCCTTTTAAGATGGCATAGGAAAAGATTGCACTTCCGCTGGTTTCCAGATAGTTCTTATCCATTCCACCCAGATTGACCACCTGATACCACATGCCGCTTGGGTCCTGATATTTTAACATGGCATCAATCAGGGACTGGAATGCTTCCTTCATCTGATGCAGTGCGTCCTGCTCCTTGTGATTGTCTTTATCCATGGTATCAAGAAGTGCCATGGAGTACCAGCCCAGTGCTCTTAACCAGAAATTCTGGGAAAGTCCTGTCACTTTATCACACCAGAACATCTCTCTGGAGGAATCATAGGCATGATAATAAAGTCCTGTCTCACTATCCCGCATATGCTTTGTTATATTGGCAAACTGGCTGTAAATATCTTCGCATTTTTTTCTGTCATTGAAGCGGGCTTCGTATTCCATATAAAATGGCTGACACATATAAAGACCGTCGAGCCACACCTGATTGGGATATATATTTTTATGCCAGAAATTACCCTCTTTTGTTCTGGGCATCTTTTCAATCTGGCTGTAAACCAGATCAATTGCCTTTCTGTACTTTTCCTTTCCGGTCAGATCGTAAAGTTCAAACAGGGTTTTTCCTGCATTTACATTATCAATGTTCAGCTCTTCTACATCATATCCCTCAATGGATCCGGCTTCCTTTACACGGTAATCAATAAACGTATCTGCAAATTCCAGATATTTGGAATCCTTTGTAATGGAATACATCTCCAGGATTGCCTTAATCATGCAGCCGTCAATGTAATTCCAGCCGGCTTTCTCTCCCTGAAGAATCTTTTCAATGTTCCAGACCGGACGGTCCGGAGTACTTTTTTCCATTAGTTCATTGATATATCGCTCAATTACATCCATGGTTAGTTTCCTCTCTTTGTTCATAATCAATTTGGTCTTTGTTCATAAAATCCCTGTTTTTTATCATAGCATGGTTTTTCTGACTTGTCACGGGTGAGATTGACAGGTAATCAATGACTGTACAATATCCATAATTTAACCTGCCATTTTTTATGAACTTTTTATCTTACTTCTATTAAAACTTATGATAAGATAATCTGGATTACATCAGTTTAAGGGAGCATTACATATCATGAAGCATTTTACAGAACTCATTCGCATTACCAAAAAGCAGACCGGCAAAGAAAAAGTGACCGCTGCTGCATCTTTAAACGCCTACCTCTTAGACCCTGTCTCTGTTGCTCCAAAACGTCTGCGTCCGGCAGTGATCATCTGCCCGGGAGGCGGTTATGAGCACTTATCGGACCGGGAAGGGGAACCCATTGCCATGCAGTTTCTATCCATGGGCTGCCATGCATTTGTTCTTAATTACAGCATAGCTCCGGAGGAATTTCCATATCCTCAGATGGAACTGGCTGCATCTGTCTCACTGGTCCGTTCCCATGCAGAGGAATGGCTGATCGATCCGGAAAAGATTATCGTCTGCGGTTTCTCAGCAGGAGGCCATCTTGCCTGCAGTCTGGGAGCATTCTGGAATCAGGAGTTCTTATATGGTCCGTTAGAACTTACTCCGGAAGAAATTAAACCAAATGGCATGATACTGGCATATCCGGTAATTTCTTCCGGACCTT
Organism: Hungatella sp.; assembly: GCA_009712635.1. GTDB lineage: Bacteria > Bacillota > Clostridia > Lachnospirales > Lachnospiraceae > Lacrimispora. The sequence goes on from WASS01000013.1 coordinate 50,818, forward strand.
ACTGCCACCAGGGTTCCTTCCTTAATTTATTAGGAGCCGATGGGGCTAATGAAGCAGCACGCCGCCTGGTTTCTCTTGAATATCAGGTAGGTTCCCACACTCCGCCAGTCTTCTTATGGCATACCTCCACTGACGATGCCGTACCAGTGAAAAACAGTTACTTATTGGCGGATGCACTCACGGAACACGGTGTCAGTGTGGAAATGCATATCTATCCTACAGGCTGCCACGGACTGTCTTTAGCGAACAGGGAAGTTTCCGGCGAGGACGGCCGCTGCATCGTTCCCCAGTGCCAGAACTGGATTTCTCTGGCTAAAACCTGGCTGGAACATCTATAGGCATCAAAAAGGCGGGGCACCGGGAGTATTTCTACTTCCGGCTGTCCCGCCTGTTCTATCATTTTATGGTTCTTATTAACGAACCAGCATCTTGCTGATCTGATACTGATCTTCCGGAATATCCTTGGTCATAGCCAGTGCTTCCTGAATATCGAAATCAACGAATTCTCCGTGCTTATAGCCTACAACACGGTTACTCTTTCCTTCGCAAAGCAGTTCTACCGCTCTTGCTCCCATGATGGAAGCATACACACGGTCTTTACAGGTAGGTGCTCCGCCTCTTTGCATATGGCCCAGAATGGTTGCTCTCGTCTCAATGCCGGTAGCAGCTTCAATTCTCTTTGCCATGGATGAGGAATGACCGATTCCTTCTGCATTGATAATAATATGATGCTTCTTTCCACGCTTTCTGTTCTCAATGATGCGGTTAATCAATGCCTGCTCATCTCCGTCATAACGCTCTGGCAAAAGGATGTCCTCTGCTCCGTTAGCAAAGCCGCACCAAAGTGCAATATATCCGGCATTTCTTCCCATTACTTCGATAATACTGCAGCGCTCATGGGAAGTGGATGTATCACGAACTTTATCAATGGCTTCCATGGCAGTGTTCACTGCCGTATCAAAGCCAATGGTATAATCGGTACATGCGATATCTAAATCAATGGTTCCAGGAAGTCCGATGGTGTTAATTCCAAGTGCAGAAAGCTTACCGGCACCGCGGAACGAACCGTCTCCACCGATAACTACCATTCCGTCAATGTTGTGTTTCTTACAGATCTCAGCACCCTTTTGCTGACCTGCAGCTGTGGTAAATTCCTGGCATCTGGCTGTATAAAGAATCGTTCCGCCCCTATGAATGATGTCTGATACACTGGTGCTGGTCATATCAACAATCTCTTCCTGCAGAAGGCCCGCGTATCCCCTCATAATTCCCTTTACTACCAATCCTTTATGGATTGCAGTTCTGACAACGGCACGGATTGCAGCATTCATACCTGGTGCGTCACCGCCGCTGGTTAATACGCCAATGGTTTTCACTTGTTTTGCCATAGTAACTTCCTCCTGATTCACAGATATCTGTTTTTGTAAGTTTTACATTTCATACATGTTGTATTCTAATTCATTTTGCCAATCTTTTCAAGTTTTTTTTCTACAAGTCTGACATTTATTTCACCAAGTTTTTTGGTTAAAATATCAATAAGTCCATCGGAAGCATTTACATTCCAGTTGGCTGGGAGCACTTTCTTTGCCCGTTCACGCTCCAGATAGATGATTACGGAATCACTGCCCTCGGATTCCCGCAGCAGCTCAAGAATCTCCCGCTCCGTTTCCACATAGGTATCCTTGTCAGGGAATTTCAGCCAAAGTTCTTTGGGAACTGCTGAAAATGGAATGACTCTCTCACAGATCAGCTTTCCAACCGGATCATCTCCAACGGAAGCTCTGCCCTGGATAAACACCTTGGAATCCTCTACGAACAGCTCTCTCTTGCTTTCATAATCCTTTGGAAATACAATGACCTCCACAGATCCCACCAGATCTTCCAGGGTCAGGAATGCCATCATCTTGTTGTTTCTGGTAGTTTTTACGTTTTTGCCTGTAATCATACCACCAATGGTTACGTAAGCACCGTCCTGAACGTTTGTTTTCTGGGTTTCCTCGTCTACGATAAAATCTACAGTTACTGCCGTAATGTGATTTCTCCAGGTCTCCTCATATGCTTCCAGCGGATGGCCGCTTACATAGATGCCAAGAGTCTCCTTTTCAAACGCCAGAAGATCTTCCTTCCCAAACTCACCCACATCAGGAAATGTAATCTGATAGTTGCTTTTCTCTTCCTCACCGGCAAGATCAAACAGAGTAATCTGCCCTTCCATGGTATTCTTACGTTCCTTGCTTCTCTGGTCAAGAAGCTCCTGCGCAATCAAAAGCTTCTGCTTTCTGGTGCCGGGAAGAGTGTCAAGGGCTCCTGACTTGATGAAATTCTCAAGAGTCCGCTTATTGACTTCTTTGTTGCTCATTCGGTCGATAAAGTCTTCCATATCGTGATAGAGTCCGTTTGTAATCCTCTCTGCCACAATCTGCTCCACCACAGATTTGCCTACGCTTTTAATGGCAGAAAGGCCATAACGAATGGACTTGCCTGAAACGGAAAATCCGCTTTCTCCCTCATTGATATCCGGCGGAAGTATGGAAATTCCCATTTGCCTGCAGCTTAGGATATACTCTGAAACCTTAGACACGTTGTCCATAACAGAGGTTAAAAGTGCTGCCATAAACTCCTGGGGATAATAGTATTTTAAAAATGCAGTCTGATAGGATACGACTGCATAAGCAGCTGCATGGGATTTATTAAATGCATATTTGGCGAAATCAATCATCTCATCATAGATCTGATTGGCAGTTTTTTCATCCACTCCATTGGCGATACAGCCGGCTACCCCTTCTTCCGCATTGCCATATACGAAATTCTGGCGTTCCTTCTCCATAACATAAGTTTTCTTCTTAGACATGGCACGGCGCACCAGATCGCTTCGGCCCATGGTATATCCGGCAAGATCGCGGACGATCTGCATTACCTGCTCCTGATATACAATACATCCATGGGTGGGCCCCAGTATGTGCTCCAGCTGAGGACAGTCATAGGTGATGGAATTCCGGTCATTCTTTCCTTTTAAATACTTGGGAATAAAATCCATGGGGCCGGGACGGTAAAGAGAAATTCCGGCGATAATATCTTCCAGACTCTCCGGCTTTAACTCCTTCATGAAACTCTTCATGCCGGAACTTTCCAGCTGGAATACCCCGTCGTCCTTTCCGGAGCCGATGGAATCAAGCACAGCCTTGTCATTATAATCAATTTGATCCATATCAAGGACTAGATCCCGGTTCTTCTTGATTGCTTCCACTGCATTCTGAATCACCGTAAGGGTTCTAAGACCCAGGAAGTCCATCTTTAAAAGTCCCAGCTCCTCCAGTGTGGTCATGGTAAACTGGGTGGTTATGGTTCCGTCCGCTGCTTTTGACAAAGGAACGTATTCATCCACCGAAGTACGGCTGATTACAACTCCCGCCGCATGCATGGAGGTATGTCTTGGCAGACCTTCCAGACGCATGGACATATCAATTAAGTATTTTACTTCAGGGTCATCGTTGTAGGCACTACGCAGGTCAGGGCTTTGTTTCAGCGCCTTTTCCAGTGTCATGCCAAGGTCACCCGGTATCATCTTGGCAATGGCGTCACAGCGGGCGTAAGGCATATCCAGCACCCTTCCTACGTCTCTCACCACACCCTTTGCTGCCAGGGTACCGAAGGTAACGATCTGAACCACCTGATCCTTGCCATACTTCTCCACTACATAGTCAATGACTTCCTGCCGCCGTTCAAAGCAGAAATCCACGTCAATATCAGGCATGGAGACTCGTTCCGGATTTAAGAAACGCTCAAAAAGAAGGTTATACCGAATGGGATCAATGTCCGTGATCCCGAGACAGTAGGAGACGATACTTCCGGCAGCAGATCCTCTTCCCGGACCAACCATGATATCTTTGGATCTGGCATAATGAATGAAATCCCATACAATCAGGAAGTAGTCGACATATCCCATGGTATGAATGACATCCAGCTCGTATGAGAGCCGGTCCTTTAAAGTCCCGTCATCATCGGGATAATGGCGTAAAAAGCCCTCGGTACATAGTTTATTTAAATAAGTCCAGGAGTCAAAGCCTTCCGGTACATCGTACTTTGGCAGCTTGGTAACTCCGAATTCAATCTCAATATTACACCGCTCGGCAATCTTATGGGTATTCTCCACCGCCTGGGTTGCATAAGAGAAAAGCTTCTTCATCTCTTCTTCGGATTTGCAGTAATACTGGCCTCCCTCGTAGCGCATCCGGTTTTCGTCTGTCACCTTCTTACCGGTCTGAATGCACAGCAATATATCGTGGGGTGTGGCATCCTCTGCATAGGTATAATGAATATCATTGGTAGCCACCAGTTCGATTCCGGTCTCCGCGCTCATACGCACCAGTTCATGATTCACAGTCTTCTGCATGGGAATGCCGTGATCCTGAAGCTCAAGAAAGAAATTGCCCTCTCCGAAGATCTCCTGATAATGAAGAGCCGCTTCCTTTCCCTTTTCATACTGGCCCCTGCCAATATAGCGCTGCACCTCTCCTGCCAGGCAGGCACTGAGAGCGATCACGCCCTCATGATATTCTTTTAATATCTCATAATCCACTCTTGGTTTATAATAAAATCCATCTACAAATCCTTTGGAAACAATCTTCATCAAATTCTGATAGCCCTGATTGTTCTCAGCAAGAAGTACCAGATGGTAGTACCGGTCTTCCCCGCCTGCAAGCTCTCTGTCAAATCTGGAACCGGATGTCACGTACACCTCACAGCCGATTATGGGCTTGATGCCGGCTTCCCTGGCAGCTCTGTAAAAATCAATCACACCATACATGACGCCATGGTCTGTGATTGCCATACTGTCCATTCCCAGTTCTTTCGCTCTGGCAGTCAGTTCCTTAATTTTGCAGGACCCATCAAGCAGGCTGTATTCTGTATGGACATGCAAATGTGTAAATGCCATCTGTCGTTTCTCCTTCTATCCTCATTTCTTCTATTATAACATAAAAAGACAGCCCCTGAAAATAATTTGCGTGAAATTAAAAAGGGAGATATATAAGAGGCGGAGCTTCCATTGTCAGGCAATGGCAGTCTCCGCCTCAAAAACACGTTATATTCCAGATATTATTCCTGATTGCTTAAGTATTTCTCGATCTCACTGACCGCATGCTCTTCATCTGTACCATCAGCTGTAATTGTAATCTGCTCTCCTGCAGCAAGGCCGAGAGTCATCATACCCATAATACTTTTGGCATTCACTCTTTTTGATTCGATTTCAACATAAATGTTGCTTTCATACTGGCTGGCAACCTGAACCAGCATAGCAACTGGTCTCGCCTCCAAACCTGATGCAAGTTCCACGGTGACTGTTTTTCTTACCATAATTATCCTCCTCATTCCTCTGAACGGGTCTGTTCCGTTCCGCTGCCCACGCCTGTCCCGCGCAGCCGCCCTGCCAAATCACAAAGCTTTCTAAGTCGGTGGTTCACTCCTGATTTACCAACAGGAGGGTCCAGAGCTTCTCCAAGCTCCTTTAATGTTGCGTCCGGCCTCTCCAGTCTCTCTCTGGCAATCTCCATTAAATTGTCAGGAAGATTATCAAGTCCGATTGTATCTCTGATATATTCTATATCTTCTATCTGCTTTACCGCAGCTGATACCGTTTTATTAATATTTGCAGTCTCACAGTTGACCTGTCTGTTCACGCTGTTGCGCATATCCTTTAAGATCCTGATGTTCTCAAGCTCCATTAAAGCAACCGGGGCCTCCATGACATTTAAAATATCAACAATCTGGCTTCCCTCTTTGATATAGACAACAAAATAACGCTTTCTCTTAACTATCTTTGCATCAAGTTCAAACGTTGCAATAATCGATTTCAACTGCTCTGCTTTTTCTTCTGTGGCACATACAATTTCATAATGGTAGAACTTCTCCGGATCACTTAAGGATCCTGACGAGAGAAATGCACCCCGTATAAATGCTCTCCTGCAGCATGACTGCTGGATCACCACGTTCTTTACTACACTAAGATTCTCTCCTACTTCTCCGTTTTCGTCAAGGAGTTTGGTTGCATGAAGTACCCGAATGGCATCTTCATGTTCCCGGATCGTCACCGTATAAGTACGGTTTTTATTCAAGTAGGCATTTCTTCTAATAGAGACATCAGTACTTATATTAAATGTTTTTTTCAATAATGTAAAGTACTTTCTTGCAACTGCTACATTTTCTGTATGGATTTTAATCGTATAGCGGTCATCTTCCGATATGATTATCTTGCCGCAAAGGCTGATGATCGCAGCCATTTCTGCGATCTGACAGTGTCTTGCCGGGCTGATCTGCCTGGAAAGCTCTTCTTTTAATTTGGAAGAAAATGACATATCTAGACCACCCTTTTTCCTGTATTATCCTTCTCTATATCCCGGTGTTCGATCTTAATTCCGAACTCAGCCCTGGACTTAAACTTTTCGTAAACCGCCTTGGCAACGGTTACGGATCGGTGCTTACCGCCGGTACAGCCAATGGCTATCACCAGCTGATTCTTTCCTTCCAGAACATAGTTCGGAAGCAGGAACTCCAGCATATCATAAAGCTTGTTCAAAAACAGATCAGCGGTTCCATGCTGCATCACATAGTCCCGCACTTCTTTTTCTTCCCCTGTCCTGTTTCGCAGTTCTTCCACATAATAGGGATTGGGCAGAAACCTTACATCAAATACCAGATCTGCATCCGATGGTATTCCATATTTAAATCCGAACGAGAGGATGGTAATGTATAAATTCCGGTAAGATTCATGTTTCATGAAAATCTTTTCCAGCTCCTGCCTCAGTTCTTTGGTGAGAAGCTTGCTGGTATCGATGATATAATCAGCCTCTTCCTTCAGAAAAGCAAGCTTCCCACGCTCTTTCTCAATTCCGCTGTCGATTCTGCCGCCTGCTGCCAGTGGATGGGCTCTTCTGGTTTCTTTATACCGCTTAATCAGTATTTCATCTCCGGCATCCAGGAAAAGAATCTCAAAAGGAACCCGGTTTCTGGACCATTCATCAAAGATCCTGTTTAAAACCGATAAATCCTCCCCGCTTCTGATATCGATACCCAAAGCAGCGTTCTGGATTCCTTCCGGATTTTTAGAGGTCAGCTCCGCAAACGTCTCAATGAGGGGAATAGGAAGATTATCCACACAGTAGAATCCCATATCCTCCAGCATCTTGAGCGCCTGGGTCTTCCCCGCGCCTGACATGCCTGTCACAATTACAAGCCTCACTGTATACTCCTTTGCACCGTTAAAACTTTCCCAGTGTCTTTACTTCCATCTCAAGCATTACTCCGGTTTTTTCGTATACCCTGTTCTTTATCTCTTCACATAAGGCTATGATGTCCGCCGCAGTTGCCTGATTCTTATTAATCACGAATCCGCAGTGTTTTTCTGAAACCTGGGCACCTCCTACGGAAAATCCCCGAAGTCCTGCGTCTTCGATCAGCTTCCCGGCGAAATGTCCTTCCGGGCGTTTAAAGGTGCTTCCTGCACTTGGAAATTCCAAGGGCTGCTTTTCTTTTCTTCTGCGTGCCAGCTCATCCATTCGTTCTTTAATCGAAACCGGATCGCCTTCTTTCAAGCGAATGTTTGCTTCCACCACCACATACTGCTTTGGTATAATGCAGCTGGTCCGGTATCCCAAAGAAAGCTCGCTGGCGGGAATCTCTTTTATATCACCATCCCCTGTTACTACTTTTACACTGCGAAGCACCTCTTTCATCTCCGAACCATATGCACCGGCATTCATGACTACAGCTCCCCCCAGTGTTCCCGGTATTCCGGCAGCAAACTCAAAGCCTGTCAGTGATGCCTTATATGCTTCCTGTGCAATTCTCGCCAGAGAAAGTCCTGCTCCGGCTTTTATCATCCCCGTTTCGTGATTCACATGACAGCTGTTAAAGCTGTCCATAGAGATAACCACCCCGTCAAAACCCTGATCCCCTACCAGAAGATTACTTCCATTGCCTAAAATGAAGTACGTTTCATTCTCCTGCTTACAAGTCTTAATGACTGCAGCAAGTTCCTTTTCATCTCCCGGAGTTACAAAGCAGGCTGCCGGTCCCCCAACCCGGAAGGATGTATGTCTTCGCATCTCTTCCCCTGCTTTTATATGGTTTTTATCGGCTGCACCAAGAAGTTTTTCATAAATTCCAGTCATCAGACACCTCAATCATCCTGTTTTCTTGATAAGTTTGCCTGGACGCGGTTGTATAATTCCTGTGCCGCGTTGTACCCCATCTTCTTCTGTCTGTAATTGACGGCAGCTGATTCAACGATAATGGCCAGATTACGGCCCGGACGAACGGGAATGGAATGGCATACTACCTGATTGCCTAAGAACTCCGTGTAATTGTCCTCGATCCCCAGTCTGTCGTACTCTTTATCCTTATCCCAGTCTTCCAGCTTAATCACCATATCAATGGCCTGTGTGTCCTTTACACTCTCTACACCGAACAATGTCTTCACATCGATAATTCCGATTCCTCGTAATTCGATAAAATGTCTTGTGATCTCCGGCGCGCTTCCGATTAAGGTATCATCACTCACCTTGCGGATCTCAACCACATCATCGGTTACAAGACGGTGGCCTCTCTTAATCAGTTCCAGAGCTGCTTCGCTTTTGCCGATGCCGCTCTCTCCCATAATCAGCACTCCCTCGCCAAATACGTCAACTAAAACGCCGTGAATGCTGATACATGGCGCCAGCTTTACCTTCAGCCAGCGAATTACCTCTGCCATTAAATCAGACGTGGTTTTATCTGAAACCAGGCAGGGGATTCCGTAATGATTGCAAAGTGCCAGCATATCCTCATCGGGATTCTGGCTGCGGCTGTATACCAGACACGGAATCTGATAGGAAAGCAGCTTATCGTACATCTCCATCTTTCTTTCATGATTCATCTGGTTTATATATTCCTGCTCTACATATCCGATAATCTGAACCCGTTCATTATCAAAGTGATCAAAAAAACCGGTCAGCTGGAGAGCCGGACGGTTTACATCCGGATGGCTGAGCACAATTTTCTCCGCATCGATCTCCGGCGTCATATTCCGGAGATTCATTTTTTCAATCAGATCTGTGATTGCTACTCCATGCATGGTGAAATGCTCCTTTTCATCTGTTTTTTTCATACTAACACAGATTTCGTGTTTTGAAAAGCTGTGGGTACTAATTATGAAAGAATTCATACACGCTTTTAGCTGAACGGGAATTCATGCCTTCCGTGGCTTCCAGCTCTTCCAGTGTGGCTTCTTTCACCGCTTCCAGCCCCTTAAACCGGCGCATCAAAGCCTTTCTCCGCCCCGGGCCGATATTGGGAATGTCATCAAGAATTGATTTTACCTGCCCTTTGCTTCTTAAACTTCTGTGATATTCAATGGCAAACCGGTGGGCTTCATCCTGAATTCTTGTGATCAGTTTAAACCCTTCCGAATGCCGGTCAATGGGAATTTCCACATTGTTATAGTACAGCCCCCTGGTCCGGTGATTGTCATCTTTCACCATTCCGCATACCGGAATGGCAAGCCCCAGCTGCTCTATGACCTCCAGAGCGATGTTCACCTGGCCTTTTCCTCCATCCATCATGATTAAATCAGGGAAACGGGTAAAGCTTCCAAGTTCTTCCTCGACGCCCTTCTCCCTTAAGCTTTCCGCTTCCTGTAACCCATGGGAAAATCTTCTGGTAAGAACCTCATTCATGGAAGCATAGTCATTGGCTCCCTTTACCCATTTTATTTTGAATTTCCTGTAATCATTCCGCTTGGGTCTTCCGTTTTCGTAAACGATCATGGACCCTACCGACTCAAAACCGCTTATATTAGAAATATCAAATGCCTCAATCCGTTTTACACCAGTAAGACCCAGCAGACTTCCTACCTCATTCATGGCGCCGACGGTACGAAGCTCCTCCCGCTTGATCTTTTCTTTATCCTGGGAAAGCACCAGAGCCGCATTTCTCTCTGCCAGCTCCACAAGACGTTCTTTCTGCCCCTTTTTCGGTATAATGAGTTTTACTTTCTGTCCCCGTTTGGCAGACAGCCACTCTCCAATCACCTCTTCCTCCTCAAGCTGGGTCTGAACCCATATCTCTCTTGGAATAAAGGGAGTTCCGGAATAAAACTGTTTTACAAAGCTGGTTAAAATCTGGCCGTTGTCTTCTGCAGTCGCCACATTCACATGGAAATGTTCTCTTCCGATTAACTTTCCCTCACGCACAAAAAAGACCTGGACCACAGCATCTTTTTCATCTTTTGCCATGGCGATAATATCCCGGTCTTCCATACCGCTGTCTGTGATCTTCTGTTTTTGGGCAATCTGTTTTACACTGGTTAATAAATCTCTGTATTCGATGGCTTTTTCAAAATCCATCTCATCGGATGCAGCCTGCATCTTTTCTTCCAGCATGGCAATGACAGGCGCGTATTTGCCTCCAAGAAAATCAAGTACTAAACCGATGGATTTCCCATAGTCTTCCTGGCTGATATATCCCTGGCAGGGCGCCTGGCACTGTTTGATATGATAGTTTAAGCAGGGTCTTTCTTTCCCGATATCTCTGGGCAGATTCCGGTTGCAGGTTCTGATCTGATACAGCTTGTGAATCAGTTCAATGGTATCCTTTACCGCTCCTGCACTGGTATAGGGACCAAAATATCTGCTTTTATCCTTTTTCATATCTCTGGAAAACAGGACTCTTGGAAATTCCTCGTACATGGTAACCTTAATGTAAGGATAAGTTTTATCATCCTTTAACATGGTGTTATAACGGGGGCGGTGCTCCTTGATTAAATTGCATTCCAATACAAGTGCTTCCAGTTCCGAGTCTGTTATAATGTATTCAAAACGGGCGATTCTCGATACCATCTGTTCGATCTTTGCCGTTTTATTTCTGCTGCTTTGAAAATACTGCCTGACCCTGTTTTTTAAGCTGATAGCTTTTCCAACATAGATAATTTCGTCCCGCCTGTCGTGCATGATATACACACCAGGCTGGGACGGCAGTTTTTTTAATTCTTCTTCTATATTAAATTCGATGTGGTCCACCTGGTTCGAATCACCTCAATCTTGTTCCGTCGTATTTGATCTGTAGTTCCAGATAACGCTCTACTGCGTAGTATTTTTCTTCCGGCTCCGAATCCGCTCTTCCAATCTCCATGATTTCACAGATTGCAAGGAGTTCTTCCGCCGTAAATTTGTCTTTATAGGTTCTTAAGACCTCCAGCTTCTCATGATACGTCTCTGCGTCAAGAAATGCAAGCAGATTTTTATTGGGACCGTGGTGTTCTTCTTTCTTTTCCTCTTCTTTTTGTTCCGCTTCCGGCTGGTCCTTAGAATCGGAATCCTTTAAATCCACCCGCTCAAACCGGTACTTCTGAAGAACATCCGGATATTTTTCATGATCCACCTCGCTGATAAACATGGAGAGAGGACGTACATAAACATCAAAGGTTCCGTACAGAGCCTGATAAACTACCATCTTTTCTCTGGTCTCGGAATGAATCGCAACTGCTACTACCTGATACATCTTATCCTTAAAATGTCTGTAAAATTCTCCTGGTCTTGGTGTTCTCTCCATCGCTTTCCTCACTTTTCATTTCTTAAACCGCCCGTGGTCACGATCACAACAGGTGGCTTATTCCTTTTTTCTTTTTTTTCTGAAGCTTCCCCGGAACTGGACTGCTGCCTGGTTGTCTCTTCTTCCACCGCGCCTTCCAGACTCTTCTCCGCTTCACTCTGAACTTTGACCGGAGCCTGTGTGGTTTTAGCAGCCGCAGTTTTTGATTCTTCCTCTTTCGTGGCTCTTTGCTGGGCAATCCTGGCCTCTTCCTTTTTCGCCTCTTCCTCAGATAACAGGGCATCCCAGGTATAGCGGTTGGAGGCACTCCAAAGAATCCATTCGTCGTACCCTGCATCGTAAACCGCCTGGATCTGTTCTCTGACTTCTTTTTTTCCATATGGAATATGGTGATCCAGATAAGAGGCAGTAAAGTCCTGAAGCCAGGGACGTACCTCCGCCTGTTTTACTGCCACTCCGCGGGTCTTTTCCAAATCTGATTTAGAAAGCTTTAAGGCTGCACGAATGGTCTTATAAGGTTCTGTATCCGGATGATCGATTCCGAAATTACCGTCGCCGTAGTGGGACGGATAAATCATGGGGCAGATATAGTCCAGATGGTTTGCCATATCACTGTAAACCTGTCCCACAGCCTGGGCATCCACATTGCTGCCGATTATGGTTCCGAATACATCGGCTGAAACCGTGATATTGCTGGCAGAGAGTTTCCCATAGGCGTATTGAATGAATTCTGTTATAATATCGGTTTTCGAACGTCCTTTGGTCTCATCCCCATCAAAAACTACCTGCTTCATGGAGCTGTCCGTAGCAAATCGGATGTAGTCAAACTGGACTTCGTCAAAGCCTGCTCTGGAAGCGGCTTCTCCCACTTCCACAAGATAATCCCAGACTTCCGTGCGGTACGGATTCACCCACGCAAGTCCCTTATTATCTCTGTGCAGACTTCCATCCTTGTTTTTTAAGCTCCATTCCGGTTTCTGCTCTGCCAGATAAGGATCACGAAATGCGACCACCCTTGCAATGGTATAAATGCCTCTTGCTTTTAACTGTGCCATCATGGCAGGCATGTCCTGAATATACTTTTTCTCCGCTCCGATTTCCTTCACTGTGGGAGCGCCGTCCATTGCAAACGTAATTCTGCCGTCGTCATTCTTAACGTCGATTACCACTGCATTGATTTCTGTACCCTCAATCTTGTCAAGAATAGCCTGAAAGCCCTCAGATCCAGCCATATATCCGGAAATATAGATTCCCTTCACTTTCACTGGGGATTTCTTCGGAAGCGCCGACACGGGAAGGGTCTCCTCCTGCTTGTCCGCCTCACTGCTCTCGCTGGAATCGTCAGTGGTCTCGTCACTGGAAGGACTGTTCTTCTGAGTCTCAGGGATACCTTTATATCTGCTGCATCCGGACGCTACTAATGAGCATACAATTACTGCCAAAAGCCATCGTTTCATCATTTCACTTTCACTTTCTTTATGGTCTTCAGTGTTTTATTGTAATAATTATTTAACATTTTACCACATTTTGTAAAATTTTCCAAATAAATTTAATATTCCGGATGCAGCCCTTTGCTGCATGATTTAAAAACCAGTAATTTCATAAACCGGATACTCCCGGTCAAAATGATATCCAAGCTTTTGGGAAAGTGCCACAGAACCGGGATTTTGGGCATCCCAGCTTGGATAAAGTCCTCTTTTTAAGCATTCCAGGATCAGCTTTGCTCCGCAGGCCAATGCCAGCCCCTGACGCCTGTAATCTTTTCTGGTATCAATCTCAATTTCAATTCCGCCCCGGTAAACCGTGTAGGAGGAAGCACCAGAAACCACCTGATCTCCCAAAAGAGCGGCGACTCCGATTCCCCTCTTTTTATAATCTTCATAGTCTGCAAACTGGGAGCACAGATCTTCGGACCAACTGTGCTCCATTACTTGATTGTAAATCTCTTCATCAATCAGGCGAAGGGAAAAGCGGGGCGAAAGACTTTCCACAGCTCTTGTTAATACCTGTTTATCAAAAACATCCGGCTCTTTCTTAATTGCATAACGGATCCGCCTTGCAGCAGATGATTTCCAAACCGTCTCAATGGCTTGAGACCATGCCTCATCCTTTGGAACCATTATGATAAAATCAGAATTTCTTCCTGATGGCTTATTTCTAATTAATTCTTCGTCTGGTTTCCCTGAAAAAAAGCAGAAATCCCCAATTACAAGCTGGGCTGACTGGGGATCTTTCTCCTGGTCAGCAAACGCCCTTCCCATGACATTTTGCAGGCAGGACCAGATCAGTGTTTCCTCCCAGCCTGTAAACAGAGGTTCCAGAATGGATTTGTCCTCAATTTCTATCACTCCCATAGTATCTCCTCGTCTTATGAATGCTGTCTGCAGACACACCCCAGTTCATGGTCGTTGACAACCCCTACTGCCTGCAGATAAGAATAAATGGTTACAGATCCCACAAAGGACATCCCTCTTTTTTTCAGATCTTTGGATAGCCGATCGGACAGGTCTGTTTTTACCTGGAAATTATCATCCTGATTTACAATGATTGTTCCGCCTGTAAATCCCCACAGATAATTTGAAAAAGAACCGAATTCCTTTTGTATCTCCATGAAAATGCGAGTGTTTTTTACTGCAGCCTCAACTTTTTTTCTGTTTCTGATGATGCCGGGGTTGTTCATAAGCTCATTTAGCTTTTCTTCCTTATATGCTGCAACCTTCTCCGGATCAAATCCGTCAAATGCTTCCCGAAACGCTTCCCGCTTATTTAACACGGTAATCCAGGAAAGCCCCGCCTGAAAGGTTTCTAACAGAAACATCTCATATAATTTCTCATCGTCATAAACAGGGACTCCCCATTCCTCATCATGATATTTTACGTAGATGGGCAATGATTCATTTACCCAAAAGCAGCGTTTTTTATCCATTATCTGGCAAGCACCTCCGGTCCGTCTTCTGTAATTAATACGGTATATTCCCATTGAGCAGACAGGCTTCCATCCTTTGTGTAAATGGTCCATCCATCTGTATCATCCTGTACTACATCAGCCTTTCCTGCATTGACCATAGGCTCAATGGTAAAAATCATTCCAGGTACTAAAAGCATATCCGTTCCCCTGGTTCCAATATGGCTGACCCATGGTTCTTCATGAAATTCCACACCAACTCCATGTCCGCCGATTTCTCTTACTACAGTAAACCCATTGGCATAAATGTATTCCGAAATTACGGCTCCGATATCCCCTAAATGTCCCCAGGCTCTGGCTTCCTTTAATGCCAGATCCACACTTTCCTTTGTTACCCGGACCAGCTTTTCTGCTTCCGCAGACACCTTTCCCATACAGTACATTCTGGAAGCATCTGCGTAATAGCCATCCACAATGGTGGTCACATCCACGTTAATGATGTCACCTTCTTTTAAAATTCTTTTTGGATCAGGAATTCCATGGCAGACTACCTCATTGATTGAGGTACAGACACTTTTGGGATAGCCTTCAAAGTTAAGGGGTGCCGGAATTCCGCCCAGGCGGAGGGTGGTCTCGTGAACCAGGGTGTTTAAATCCTCTGTACTGATTCCAGGACGGATCTTCTCACCAACCAGATCAAGAATCTGATTGTTAATAACACCAGCGTGGCGTATGCCTTCAATCTGGGCAGGTGTCTTAATCATGGAGTGATCCGGCACTTCATCTCCCATGATTTCATAATTCTCAAGCTTTCTGTCAAATTCCAAATGACAGGTTTTATATTTCTTTCCGCTACCGCACCAGCAGGGGTCGTTTCTTCCTATTTTAAACATATTTCTCCTCCTTCTTACTACAACGTTTTAACACGTTTAGAGCGTGTTGTAAAGTATTTCAGCCAAATATGGACAGATAAAAGCCATGGTATTTTCCGTTCTTCTATGTTACAATCTTAAGTATTGTAAAAATGAACGCGTTACGGAGGGACAAATGAAACCAGGATTTGATAACAACAAGTATTTAACCATGCAGTCAGAGCACATTAAAGAGCGGATCAGCCAGTTCGGGGACAAGCTCTATCTGGAATTCGGAGGAAAGTTATTTGATGACTACCACGCTTCCAGAGTGCTTCCAGGATTTGAGCCGGACAGCAAGCTTCGTATGCTGATGCAGCTCTCTGATCAGGCAGAAATTGTAATTGCCATCAGCGCTGCTGACATTGAAAAGAACAAGATCCGCCACGATCTTGGCATTACATACGATGTGGATGTATTCCGTCTCATTCAGTCCTTTACGGACAAGGGACTTTATGTGGGAAGTGTTGTTATTACCCAGTACTCCGGTCAGAAAGCTGCAGACGTATTTAAGGGAAAGCTGGAATCTATGGGAATTAAGGTGTACCGCCATTATATCATTGACGGCTATCCTGCCAACATTTCCTTAATCGTAAGTGATGAGGGTTATGGCAGAAATGACTATATTGAAACCTCCAAGCCCTTGGTGATCATCACTGCTCCGGGACCTGGCAGCGGAAAGATGGCCACCTGTTTATCTCAGCTTTATCACGAAAACAAGAGAGGTGTAAAGGCTGGTTATGCCAAGTTTGAAACCTTCCCCATCTGGAATATTCCGTTAAAGCATCCGGTGAATCTTGCTTATGAAGCAGCTACTGCTGATTTAAATGATGTAAATATGATTGATCCCTTCCATTTGGAAGCTTATGGGTTAACTACTGTAAATTATAACCGGGATGTGGAAATTTTTCCGGTATTAAGTGCAATCTTTGAGGGAATTTATGGAGAATGTCCTTACAAATCCCCTACGGACATGGGTGTGAATATGGCCGGACATTGTATCGTGGATGATGAAATCTGCAAGGAAGCATCACGCCAGGAAATTATCAGACGTTATTATCAGGCATTATCCCGTCTGGCAAAAGACATGGGATCCAAGGATGAGGTATATAAAATCGAACTGTTGATGAAGCAGGCGAAGATTAATACGGAGATGCGAAAAACCGTAGGCGCTGCCAATGAGCTGGCCCAGAAAAACGGTTCTCCTGCTGCTGCACTTTTACTGGGTGACGAAACCATAGTAACGGGAAAAACAACCAATCTGCTGGGAGCCTCAGCCGCTCTTCTGCTGAATGCAGTAAAGGTACTGGGAAATATTCCTCACGATGTCCATTTGATTTCTCCTTCCGCCATTGAACCGATTCAGAAATTAAAGGTTAAATATCTGGGAAGCAAAAACCCCAGACTTCATACCGATGAAGTGCTGATCGCCCTGTCCGCTTCTGCCGCCACAGATGTGAATGCGCAGATTGCCTTAGAACAGCTTCCCCGGTTAAAAGGGACTGATGCCCATACGTCTGTCCTGCTCTCTGATGTAGATGTGAAAACTTTTAAAAGATTAGGAATCCACCTTACCTGTGAGCCGATCTATGAACAGAAGAAAATTTATCATTAATGTAAATAATCTATTTATTGATAAAAACAATCACTGTTGCTGTACAGATAGAGAAACACAATTGGAAGTTCTATGTATTCAATGTTAAAATTAATGTATTAAATTTTACAAAGGGGTGTTTCATAATGGAAATGAAAAAAGAAGTCAGTGTACAGAAAATCAAAAAAGATGCAGAGGAATTATTCCGGGGTGGATTCTTCTGTTCGGAAGCCGTCGTATCTTCCATCCGGGACAACTTTGAACTTGATGTTCCAGATATGGTAATAGCCATGGCCTCCGGGTTTCCTGTAGGAATCGGACGTTCCAAGTGCGTATGCGGAGCCGTGTCCGGCGGCGTTATGTCTCTTGGTCTTTTCTTTGGACGTACCAGGCAGGGGGATCCAAAGGTGGAAAAGAACCTTTTATTGGCCAATGAGCTTCACGACTATTTTAAAACAGCCAATGGAAAGAATTCTCTTTGCTGCCGTGTCCTCACAAAAGAATTTGATATGGCAAGCGGGGAACACAAGGAGCAATGCATTGCGTTTACAGGGCTGGTTGCAGAAAAGGTGGCACAGATTATTGTCCGGGAATTTGAGCTTGTGAATATTGATGAACTTGTAACAGCGGGGTGATGGGTATGAGGGACTTAATAAAACGTGTGCCAGTACCTATGTCAGGAGTTATGCTTGGGTGTGCTGCTCTGGGTAATTTACTTCAGAGTTATTCTGAGAGTATCCGCTATGTGTTTGGAGCCATATCCTTTTTACTTTTTATCCTTCTTCTGCTTAAGGCAGTATTGTATCCCAATGCGGTTAAGGAGGATTTGAAAAATCCAATCATGATGAGTGTATCTGCCACATTTCCCATGGGTACTATGTTGTTATCTGTTTACATAAAACCTTTTTCCAATACAGTGGCTTTTACCATCTGGATTTTGGCGATTGCTCTTCATCTTCTGCTGATTCTTATGTTTACTTACCGGTTTATGAGAAAAGTGAATATAAAGAACGTATATGCCAGTTATTTTATTGTGTATGTGGGCATAGCCGCTGCAGGAATCACCGCTCCGGCTTATCAGATGAATTTGATTGGTACAGCCGCCTTCTGGTTTGGGTTTATCAGTTTCATTGCTTTACTTGTGCTGGTTGGGTACCGGCATATCAAATACTCTGAAATACCAGAACCGGCACAGGCACTGTTTTGTATATTCACAGCGCCAGGGAGCCTGTGTCTGGCAGCCTATCTGCAATCGGTGGAGGAGAAAAGCCTGGTTCTTGTGTCAGGGCTGGCTGTAGTATCCTTTGCATTGTATGTATTGGTACTGGCTGGGTTAATTCCGCTTTTGCAATTGCCCTTTTATCCAAGTTATTCTGCCTTTACATTTCCATTTGTCATTAGCGCCATTGCATCGAAACAGACCGCTGGCTTTCTTATGAAAAATGGGATCCAGGCATCATACCTGCAGCCAATTATATGGATCCAGACCATCCTTGCTGTGCTGCTTGTGTGCTACACGCTTTTGCGATACGGTATGTTTTTATTGCAGATTAAGGTTTCACCCGTAAAAGCAAATGCAGCTAATTAATATAAAGTTTTGACCTTAGAACGGGAGCTGTTGCTTTACGCAACAGCTCCGTTTATTCTTATTTCAACTCAGTTTCAATTCCTATCTTTCGTCTCTGCGCCTATGGCTGATTGCCAGATAGGCTGCCAATAAGATTCCGGATACAATTGCTGCAACACCCTGAACAGGTGCTCTGTCACCAGTCTTTGGAAGTCCGGCTAAGGGGATGTTGCCATCGTCAATGGTTACAAGGTTTGTATTTTCCGGCAGGTTCGCCAGAGGAACTGGTACAGGCTCAATGGTAACAGTTGTGTCACCAGGGCCTCCTGCCTGGCGGGTTCCGGTTGCTCTTGGACCGCCGCCGGAGCTTCCTCCGCTGCTTCCCCCACTGCTCCCTCCGCCGTTGTAACTCCATAATGCGGTATAAACTACATTTTCTGATACAGTCTTTGCGATTTCTTTATTCCAGCCAATAAAACTGTAGTTACCGTTTGCTGTAGTCTGCCCTTCAAATGCAGGAACCACATCGCCATAGCTGAGACCTGTGTTGGTTTGTTCATTAAATGAACCATGCTCTCCTGGATTATAGGTTATTGCAAACTGCTGCTTAAAGTAAACCCGGAGCACCATACCGCCATCGCCTGCCACTGCTGCCTCAAATACATTGGCTGCATTTGAATCAAGTATATATCCGCTCAATGCTGCCTTATCAGAATCAGTTACAGCTGCCAGCGCATCCGTTGTTCCTGCTCTCAATGAAGAATTATTAGCCTTCTCCGGATACTTTCCTTTACTCTCGTAATAGAATTCCACTGTATATTTTGTGCTGGTTGAAGAAATCCATTGTGCTACATAAGTGTTGTCTGTTGTAACAACCGGCTCAGGTTTGGGACTCCAGCCTGCGAATACATATCCTGGCTTCCCTGTAGGCGTACCGTCATATTCCGGAGTTACTGCGTTGTAATCCAGACCTTCCGCTTTCTGAATACCAAAGGTTCCCTGGGTACCGGGCGCATACGTTACTGTGAACTGCTGTTTGAAGTAAACCTTAAGAACCAGACTTCCATCTCCGGCAATTGTTCCACCCAATACATTTTCTCTGGCTTCGTCAAACACGTAACCTGGTTTCTTTATTTGACTGTCATCAGCAGTCACCTCAGCCTTAGATTCCGTATAACCATTTCTGGTATACGAATACGTTGGCTGCTCTGCATATTCTCCATTTACCTGATAATACAGGTCTACCATATAATTAACCTGCACCGGATCGTAATAAACATTTATTACATTGTTTTCTCCGGTTATAACCGTAGGCAGCTCTGGATTATATGGCCTATCTGATAATTTGTATCCGGCCTTTTCCTTTAAAGTTACCTGATTAACAGTTGGATCAGCTACCAATACCTTTTGGTTTTCTTCTGCCCCTGCATCCTCACTGTTATTATAGAAATATTTGATTTTGTAACTTAGTGTCTGATCCTCATCTATTTCATAATATACAGTTTTTTCGTTGGGGCCTGCTGAGGTGATTGTCATGCGTTCCGGCTGCTCTGCCATCAGCTTATACCCGGTTGTGGTTTTTTGCAGATTGCTCCAGGTTACTTCTCCTACGGGTGCACTTGCTGTCAGAGACTCAAGACCGGGCACCTCAGTTGTGGTATCTTTGATATAGTAATTGACCCTATAATCAAATTTCTGCGTTTCATCAATCTCATAATACACCGTCTTCTCGTTGGGACCTGCTGAGGTGATTGTCATGCTTTCCGGCTGGTCGGCCATCAGCTTGTAGCCAGTTGGTGTCTTTGGCACATTAGTCCACGTAAATTCCCCTACCGGTTTCTTTCCTGACAGAGTTTCAAGTCCGGGCACCCCAGTTGTGGTATCTTTGATATAGTAATTCACACGATAATCAAAATTCTGGGTTTCATCAATCTCATAATATACCGTCTTCTCATTGGGGCCTTCTGAGGTGATTGTCATGCTGGCTGGCTGGTCGGCCATCAGTTTGTAGCCAGTTTCTGTCTTTGGCGTATTCGTCCAGGTGATTTCCCCTACTGGTGCACTTGCTGCCAAAGCTTCAAGACCAGGCACCCCAGTTGTGGTATCTTTGATATAGTAATTCACTCTATAATCAAAATTCTGGGTTTCATCAATCTCATAATACACCGTCTTCTGGTTGGGGCCTGCTGCTGTGATTGTCATGCTTTCAGGCTGTTCCGCCATCAGTTTATAGCCAGTTGTGGTCTTTGGATCATTCCTCCAGGTTATTTCCCCTACCGGTCCACTTCCAGTCAGAGACTTAATACCTGGCACTGCTGTCGTGGTATCTTTAATAAAGTAATTCACTGTATAGCCAAACTTCTGTGTATCATCAATCTCATAATACACCGTCTTTTCGTTGGGACCAGCTGAGGTGATTGTCATGCTGGTCGGCTGATTGGCCATCAGTCTGTAGCCGGTTGCGGTCTTTGGCACATTAGTCCAGGTAAATCCCCCTACCGGTTTCTTTCCTGTGAGAGATTCAAGACCTGGTACTACGGTTGCAGTATCTTTGATATAGTAATTCACACGATAATCAAAATTCTGGGTTTCATCAATCTCATAATATACGGTCTTCTCGTTGGGGCCTTCTGCTGTAATCGTCATACTGGTTGGCTGATCGTCTGCCAGCTTATATCCGGTAACAGTCTTCGGGTCATTTTTCCAGGTGAATGTTCCTACTGGTTTACTTCCTGTCAGTGGCGTAAGACCTGGTACCCCAATTGTAGTATCTTTGATATAGTAATTTACCGTATAATCAAACTTCTGCGCTTCATCAATCTCATAGTATACCGTTTTCTCGTTGGGACCAGTGGATGTAATTGTCATGCTTTCCGGCTGTCCGGCCACCAGCTTATAGCCGGTTGCGGTCTTAGATTGATTTTTCCAGGTGAATGTTCCTACCGATTCACTTCCTGTGAGTGGCGTAAGACCTGGGACACCAGTTGTAGTATCTTTGATATAGTAGTTTACTGTATAATCAAACTTCTGGGTCTCATCAATCTCATAGTAAACCGTTTTCACATTGGGACCATCTGCCGTGATTGTCATGCTCGTCGGCTGCTCAGCTGCCAGCTTGTAACCGGTTGGGGTCTTGGGTTCATTTTTCCAGGTGAATGTTCCTACCGGTTCACTTCCTGTCAGTGGCGTAAGACCTGGTACTCCGGTTTCAGTATCTTTGATATAGTAGTTTACTGTATAGCCGAACTTCTGCATTTCATCAACTTCATAGTATACCGTCTTCACGTTGGGACCTGCGGCTGTGATTATCATGCTTTCCGGTTGTTCCGCCACCAGCTTATAGCCGGTTTTGGTCTTTGGCTCATTTTTCCAGGTGAAATCACCTACCGGCGCCTTTCCTGACAAAGCCGTAAGACCTGGGACTGCAGCTGTCGTTCCTTTAATAAAATAATTCACTGTATAGCCGAACTTCTGGGTTTCATCAATTTCATAATATACAGCTTTCACATTGGGACCGGCTGCCGTGATTGTCATGCTATCTGGCTGCCCGGCTATCAGCTTGTAGCCGGTTTCTGTTTTTGGAACATTCGTCCAGCTGACTTCCCCTACCGATGCTCTTTCTTTCAGAGCCTTAAGACCGGGTACTGCTGTTGTGGTATCTTTGATATAGAAATTCACTGTATAGTCGAATTTCTGAGTATCATCAATCTCATAATATACCGTTTTTGCATTGGGACCGGCTGACGTGATTGTCATGCTTTCCGGCTGACCAATCATCAGCCTGTAGCCAGTTTCTGTCTTTGGCTCATTTCTCCAGCTGAATTCCCCTACAGTTGCTTTCCCTGACAGAGCTGTAAGACCTGGTACTGCTGTAGTGGTTCCCTTAATATAGTAATTCACCGTGTAATCAAACTTCTGGGTTTCATCAATCTCATAATACACTGTCTTTACGTTAGAACCAGCTGCTGTAATTATCATGCTGGTCGGCTGTCCCGCCATCAGCTTATAGCCAGTTTCTGTCTTTGGAGCATTCACCCAGCTGTATACCCCTACCGGTGCTTTTCCTGACAGAGCTGTAAGACCTGGTACCGGATCTGTGGACCCCTTAATCAAGTAATTCACTGTATAGCCAAACTTCTGAGTTTCATCAATCTCATAGTATACTGTCCTGACGTTAGGACCAGAAGCCGTAATTGTCATGCTATTCGGCTGTCCCGCCATCAGCTTATAGCCGGTTTCTGTCTTCGGCTCATTCCTCCAGCTGAATTCCCCTATGGGTGCTCTTCCTGTCAGCACTGTAATACCTGGTACTGGTGTTGTAGTATCTTTGATATAGTAGTTTACTGTATAGCCAAAGGTTTGGGCTTTATCAACCTCATAGTACACCACTTTTACGTTTGGTCCAGCTGCTGTGATTGTCATGCTTTCCGGCTGTCCCGCCATCAGCTTGTAGCCAGTTTCTGTCTTCGGCTCATTCCTCCAGCTGAATTCCCCTACTGGTGAACTTCCTGTCAGTGGCGTAAGACCTGGTACTGCAGTTGATGTTCCCTTAATATAGTAATTCACTGTGTAGTCAAATTTCTGGGTTCCATCAATCTCATAGTACACCGTCTTCTTGTTTAAACCATCTGAAGTAATTGTCATGCTCGTGGGCTGCTGTGAGTCGGTCACCAGCTTGTAGCCGGTTGTCGTCTTAGTTACATTACTCCAGGTGAACGTTCCTACCGGCGCACTTCCTGACAGTGGTGCAAGCCCTGGTACTGCTGTTGTGGTTCCCTTGATATAGTAATTTACCGTATAACCAAACTTTTGGGTTTCATCAATCTCATAATAAACCGTTTGCTCGTTGGGACCAGTTGACGTGATTGACATGCTTACGGGCTGTTCTGCCATCAGCTTGTAACCAGTTGCTGTCTTCGGCTCATTTTTCCATGTGAATGTTCCTACCGGTGCACT
>WASS01000013.1:74433-179485 GCA_009712635.1 Hungatella sp.
AATGTTCCTACCGGTGCACTCCCTGTCAGGGCAGAAAGCCCTGGTACTGGTGTAGTAGTTCCCTTTACAAAGTAATTCACCGTATAACCAAATTTCTGCGTTTCATCAATCTCATAATACACTATTTGCTCGTTGGAACCATCCGCTGTGATTGTCATGCTCGTGGGCTGCGACGGACTGGTCACCAGCTTGTAGCCGGTTGCCGTCTTTGGTTCATTTTTCCAGGTAAACGTTCCTACCGGTGCACTTCCACTCAGAGCCACAAGACCGGGCACTGCTGCTGTGGTTCCCTTGATATAGTAATTTACCGTATAACCAAACTTCTGAGTGTCATCTACTACAAACCTGGCATAGAAAGTAGTACCGTCTCCCCAGCCAGCGGCCGGACGATTCGGTGTGTACCCGGCTGAAGCAGATACCAGAACCGTACACGCTGCATCACTATACCAGCCACTAAGTTTATACCCTTTATTTGGTGTTGCCACAGCACCTTTGGAAACCCCAATGTCCGGATTTAGAAATTCATTGGCTGGAGAAACATTCCCTTCTCCTACTGCCTGAAACTTAATCTGAACACTGTTTTTTAACCTCCATTGTGCATATAACGTTACTGTGTTGTCCGTGCCGGAATGATTTGCAGAAATAAAATCCTTTGTAAGACTGAATGAGTCTCCTTCATTAAAAGCTGCTCCTTTTCCATCCGGACGTGTATTCCAACCATTAAATACATATCCATCTTTCTTTAAAGGAAGCCAGGTTCCGCCTTCATATCCGCCTGCTTTTGCTACAGTAACATTAGCATTCAGATCGTATCCCTGACCATCTGGAGTTAAGCCGCCAGTATTACCATTTCCAACATAGTCAACATAATAGCTCTCTTTATTTCGAATGATACCATCTACATGCCAGCCTTCTGTTCCACAAGCTGCTGACTCGTATTTTATAACATACCATTCAATATACTGATTTTTTTGAAGATTTTTATCTTCCCAACTTTCAGTAACCTCATAAAACTTATCATTTAAATTTGCCTGTACATTGTCTTTTCCTGTTACTGTTATTAATGGATTGATATAATTTAATAGATTATCACCCGATCCTATGGTCTTAAAATATTGACCGTAATCCTTATAAATAAATTCATAGCTGCGACTGGTCTGGTTTCTTGGCTCTGCCGGCAGATCACCGCCATCATTTAAAACCGCTACCCACAACCGGCCTGACGCGCTGCCCCCGGTTTGTGCCCAAACCGCATATAAAGTTTTTGGATTAGCGGTTTCATTGGCATCTAATGTGAAGGTGTCTGTATAAACTTCATTATATCCTGCATTCCCCTTAGCAGTTATTTTACCTCCGTCCGGAGAGTCGCTCCAACCCATAAATTTGTAATTGGCTCTGGTTAAGCTGCTGCCATCTGGTAATTCAATTGACTCCCCCGGTTTTGCATTTTTTGAAGGTACGGATCCCTTGCCACCATTGGCATCAAATTGGACTGTTATACCATTTTGCGAATACCATAAATAAATGCTGTTCTTTTCCAAATCCGTCCAATTAGATGATGATGTTTTATAATAAATAGTATAATCCCATAAACCATCATCACATCTGAGGGATTGAATCACAGATCCGCTTAGGAAATTGCTTCCCACAGTAGCCTTATTAAAGGTATATCCACTTACATCAGGTGCAATATCTTTCAGTGATACAGATTTTCCAATGGACAGACTATCAGAACGTATCGCATCTGTTCCAATCGGAATAGCCGCTCCATTGTCGTATTTTACTAAATTTAGTGGAAGAGATTTTCTCCCCCAAAAATTACTAAACACGATTGTATAAGTTGAAAAATGTTCCGCCTCAAACGTAATTTCATTAATTCCTTTATTTTCCTGTACATTTAATTCCTCTGAAACGGGCTCCACAGAAGCCACATCTGCCGCTGTCACCTTTGCCTGTGGTTCATCTTCCTTCGTTGTGGCGACATAAACTACCTCAACCGTATTCGCTTCCTTGCTGTGGTTCTCCATGGGAGTTCCGGAAAACGTTACCTGCACAGAACCATTCCAGATCTGGTTATCCAGTTTGTTGCCGCTGCGGTCAAGAAGATCAATGTTATAAGATAAAGAGCTGATTACCTCTTTTGCCTCTCCATCCTCTTTTGATTGAGCCTCAACCTTCTCTTTCACTGCATCCCCAATACCGGTAACAACGACTGCCGTTGCTTTTACGCCTGCGGGTAATACCCCTTCCGGTGCATGCAAACGTATAACCGTGCCATCTTCCATAACAAGCTGGGAAGAAAATTCCGGATGTTCTCCAGTTTCTGACATATGAACTTCTATTTCCTGATCCTCATAAATCTCTGGAACAGAATACCAGGCAGTCTTTGAACCATCTGTATTATCTGTTTCCGATTCAGATTTCAATGTTTGTCCATTTGCCGTTACACTCTCAATCCCATATCCAATCTGATTCTTAACGCCAAAGGTCAACTCCTGACCTTCCTCAACTCCCCTTGGTCCTTCAATAATACGGGCACTGGCTTCCGGATTGATTGTATATGAAATCTTATATCCATCATAGTCTTCCAACGCTTTTAATTGATTGATTGTAACCGTATATGCCTTGGCAGTGGAACAATATCCAATACCGACCAAATCCGCTGTTCCGGCTGGTGAAGCCTTTGTATCCGGGTTTGGCGTCTCTGGTTCCGGCTTACTTTCCGAAGGAGAAGCCGTTCCGGCAGCTGTATTGGCCGTACTCCCTGCCGTGTTCTTGCCTGCAGACGAAGACTGGGTTTCTGCGGAAGCCTGGGTGGTTTCCATCTGGGTCGTTTCCGTCTGAGTTGATTCAGCCTTTTGAGTCTCAGCCTGTGTTGACTCAGCCTTTGGGGTCTCAACCTGTGTTGTCTCTGCCTGTTTTGTCTCGACTTGTGTTGTCTCGGGTTTGGTCGACGCCTCTGTCTCCTTCGATTCTCTCACATTCTCGGGATCAACAGCAGCTGTCTCTTCAATGACTTCTGCGGCTTGCGTTACCTCACCATTTTCTTTGGCAGCAACTATCGGTGCATTGTGGCGAATAATAGAAGCCACTGGTTCAGAGACTTCGCTCTCAGGAACCGGAATCTCTTCCGGCTGGGCTGCTTCTTTGACTGATTCCTCTGCCGGAGCCTCAGTCTGGCTTTCTGTTGGAGCAGATATTGTCTCCTCTGGCAGTTTAGCAGGTGTTTCCTCCGGTGCTGATGTGGTCTCCTCTGCTGCTGTAGTTTCCCTCACAGGTGCAGTCTCAACTGCTTTCTCAGCCTCTGCAGGAGTTGCTGTTTCCGGTGCCTTTGTTTCTCCTGTTACAGTTGGTTGTTCTGGTTTTGTAACAACATTTACTTCCTCTTTCCCAAATGCTGATTCATAACTCCTTACCGTTATGCGATTGGTCTTTTTCACCTTTTCTACGCCGTTATCCATCCTGGTAATTTCTGTGGAACAGCTAATGGTATTTTCACCGTTATTTACGTACAAGAAAACAATTTCTTCATCGCCGGTTACCATATACATATCATCAGCATTTTCCGGTATGCGGACAAACACACGCAGCTGTGCATCCACACCTTCCCCATCAAGTTCAGGAAAGGCTTCGTAAATCTTACCTTTTCCAAAAAACAGTTCCTTAAATTCCGCAATCTTACCATTGGTGAAATCCAGATCCTCTGCTGTCACCTCATCCCCATTGACAATCGCATCTTCAATTGCTTTGATAAGCTGCGATCCCCCCACTGAGAAAGTAACGGACTCCGATGAACTGGCTGCATACACCTGATTTGTGTCTGCACCTACATTGGCCAGTATCATGGCCGCAGCAAGTATAAACGCCAGTAATCGTTTTTGAATACAGTAAAATGTCCGTGACGGTATCCTAGATCTTTTTCTTTTTTTCATACATACACATTTCTCCTCTCATAATATTTTTTCCATAATAAGGATAAAATGCCAAATTACTGCATAAGTATATGAAACGGCATTTATCCAATCTGGTACGTTCTAAAAAACATATTTTGTAATATTATATGATAGGAATGTCAAATTTAATCCAACTTTGTACAAGGAATGCTAAATAATGCTATAATTTCCAGGTACTTTTTATTTGCCTGCATTGTTAAGTGAAGAGATTCATAAAGAAGGACAACCCATTTCCCCAACCCCTCCCCTGGAATCTTTCAGATTTAACAATCGCCGAATGTTTTGTATAATAAAAAAAACCTGATGGCAAGACACAAACTCATATTTGTGCTTTGTCATCAGGGTATAAAACAACACTATGAACAACAAATTAAAGAACGTCCTCCCAGTGATACGGGAGGACGTTCTTTAATTTGTTACATCTGAAAAGACACGGCTCATTACCATATCTTTTATTCCATCTTTATCCACTTCCAAAGCTGCTGCCAGCTCACCATATAACAGATCCTCTGCCTTATTAAAATAGAAATCGTCCTTTGCAGTATTCTTTTTGCCTTCTGCAAGTCTCTTTCTTTTTTTCAAATACAGTGTCTTAACAATCTGCATCCAGCCGGCACATTCACATTTTAGCATGATGGCCTTAAAAATGCATTCCCGTTCTCTTTCATCCAACACCCAGATTGCTTCGATGCTGGGGATCTGATCAATGAGATCCATTGCTTCCTCCCTGGTAGCAGCGGCTCTGATAGCTGTTTTTCGGTTATCAACAGGTGTGTAAACGGCACTTTGGTGCTCCTCGTAAAGAGGCTTCAGGGTATAATAGGTCCTCTCCTGATCTGCCTCATACATACGCAGATTCCCGATTTCCTTTACCTCACAGATCCCATGGCTGCCGAATACTACTAAATCATTTACCTGAAACATCATTCATTCCTCCTGTCAGAATACCAACACACTGTTACAATAAAAATTCAAACGCTATACTACTAGTGTAACACTTTTTCAGGTGTTTTGTCAGTGTTTTTTGGATTTCTCCCTATTTTTGTGAAATATAACCAAGGGTACCCCCTACGTTATTTGTGCATTTTACTAATTTATCAGAAAATAAGCACCCAAAACTGTCTGTATTTTTTTACTGTCAGATAGTTTTGGGTGCTTCTCTTATCTACTATTCTTTATTTTTTCTGGGCTGCCAGCTTTACAGCTGCACTTGCTCCCACGCGATGACATCCTGCCTCAATAAAGGCTCTTAAATCTTCCAGTGTCCGGACACCACCGGCTGCTTTAATCTTTACATCTGGTCCGATGTGTTTTTTAAATAACTGGATATCTTCCAAAGTCGCTCCGCCTGTTCCAAATCCGGTGGAGGTCTTGATATAATCGGCTCCAGCTGCAGTTACAGCCTTGCACATGGCAATCTTTTCTTCCTCTGTTAAATAGCACGCTTCAATAATCACCTTTAAAACCTGATCGCCTGCGGCTTTCTTCAGTTCTGCTATCTCTTCTTCTACCTTCTTATATTCACCATTTTTCACATCACTGATATTGACTACCATGTCAACTTCTACAGCTCCGTCTTCAATGGCCTTTTTCGTCTCCAAAACCTTGGATTCTGTCACGGAATATCCAAGAGGAAAACCGACTACGGTACAAATTGCAAGAGTAGGGAATTCCTTGTGTACCCGGCTGATATAGCAGGGAGGAATGCAGACAGTAGCTGTTTTATATTCCACCGCCTCCCTGCACAGTTCTTCAATATCTTCCCATGTGGCAAACGCCTTTAACTGGGTATGGTCTACATAACTTAACATTTCTAAATCGGTCATTGTTTTATCCTTTCTATCCTATCAGGTTTTTCACGCCTTCTCTGGTAACTCTGGCATAAATCAGAGGCTCCTCCTCCGGTTTTCCATGGGCAATGGTAACTGCTTTTAAGAATTCCTCTTCTGCGGCATCAAACAGTTCCTGCCTTGAGGTGTAGAGCACGGCAATGGTTTCACCTTCCTCCACTTCCTGACCTACCTTTTTCTTCAGAGCAATACCAGCTGTATAATCGATGAGGCTTTCCTTGGTAACTCTTCCTGCACCCAGCATGGAAGAAGCAATTCCGCACTGCTCTGTGTTCATATGAACCAGATATCCCTTTTTCACAGCCTTAACTTCTCTTTCATAAGGTGCTTTTGCAAAGAGAGAGGGATCTAAGATCACAGATGGGTCTCCGCCCTGTGCCTTTACCATGGCTGCCAGGCGGTTTAAGGCACTGCCGTCCGCAATGGTCTTCTCTGCCATGGCAAAACACTCCTCTGAGGTACCCTTACCAGCCAGCCAGAGCATTCCGGAAGCCAGATTTAAGCATACTTCCGTCAAATCCTTTGGTCCTCTGCCCTTTAAGGTCTCTACTGCTTCAATTACCTCCAGGCTGTTGCCGATTAAATTACCCAGGGGAATATCCATATTGGTAATGAGAGCCATGGTCTTCTTTCCCGCATGCTCTCCGATTGCCACCATCTTCTCTGCCAGAGTGACAGAGTCCTGAAGCGTCTTCATAAATGCACCGCTTCCGGTTTTCACATCAAGAAGAATACAGTCGCTTCCTGCTGCCAGCTTCTTGCTCATAATGGATGCCGCAATCAGCGGAATACTTTCCACCGTAGCAGTCACATCTCTGAGGGCGTACAGCTTTTTATCTCCAGGTGCCAGATTACCGGACTGCCCGATGACTGACAAGCCTGTGGTATTGACAACTTCAAAGAATTCTTCCTCAGTCAGTGTTGTCCTCATGCCTGGAATGGATTCCAGCTTATCCACAGTACCGCCTGTATGGCCAAGTCCTCTGCCGGACATCTTTGCCACCTTAACGCCGCAGGCCGCTACAATGGGAGCCACCACCAGAGTGGTTTTATCACCAACGCCTCCAGTGGAGTGCTTATCCACCTTGATCCCCTGAATGGGAGTTAAGTCCACCATATCGCCGGAATGAGCCACTGCATCTGTAAGGATTGCTGTTTCTGTATCGCTCATCCCTTTAAAATAGATTGCCATCAGCATGGCAGACATCTGATAGTCCGGGATTTCCCCGATCACATAACCATCTATCATGGAACGGATCTCTTCTTCAGTCAGAGTTTCTCCATTACGCTTTTTTGCAATTAAATCATACATCCTCATATTACTTAAAACCTCCCTCATTTTTTCAGTCGGAATTTAAATCCTTCTTTGTAAATCCCAGGGGAAGCAGTTCCTTTAATGTATAAATAACAGTCTCATCTTCTGCTGCCAGGATTACCTGGAATTCATCCGGGTCACAGAATTCTGCCATAACCTGACGGCAGACTCCGCAGGGAGCGCAGATGCCTCCCTTTGCCCCTTTTTTATTTCCTACAATGGCAATGGCATCAAATTCGGTCACGCCCTCAGATACTGCTTTGAAAAATGCAGTGCGTTCCGCACAGTTGGTAGGTGAAAAAGATGCATTCTCAATGTTGCACCCAAGATACACAGTTCCGTTCTTTGCAAGAAGTGCAGCACCTACCATAAAACCAGAGTAAGGAACATAAGCCCTTTTCTGTGCACGATAGGCTTCCTCTTTCAGCAGCCTGATCGTCGTATCATTCAGCTTCAATCAAACACCTCCTGTTATTTTGCTACTTCACCTAAAAAGCTGGTTCCGGCAATCTCACCCTTTAATCCGAACAAATCCAGTACCGTCGCTGCGATATCAGCAAAGGTATCTCTTGTTCCAATGGAAACTCCGGCTTTAATTCCCTGTCCGTAAATTAACATAGGGGTATATTCCCTGGAATGGTCAGTACTTGGAGTTCCAGGATCACAGCCATGATCTGCTGTAATGATTAAAACGTCATCCGGTCTCATGGCTTCCATAAACTGCCCAAGCTGAACGTCAAATTCAGTGGCTGCTCTTGCATAACCCTTTACATCGTTACGATGGCCGTAAACCATATCAAAATCCACCAGATTGACAAAGCAAAGACCATGGAAATCATCCTGCTGTGCTTTTAAGGTCTGAATCATACCATCGTTATTGTTAACGATGGATGTGGTTTTCTGAATGCTTTTTCCTGCAAAAATATCGTAGATTTTTCCCACTCCGATGGTATCAAGGCCTGCTTCATTCAGACAGTCAAGCATGGTTTCTGCAGGCGGAAGAAGGGAAAAGTCATGGCGGTGGGGCGTTCTTTTATAATCAGGGTATTCACCGGCAAAAGGTCTGGCAATCACTCTGCCTACGCTGTGTTTGCCTGTTAAAATTTCTCTGGCGATCCTGCAGTAACGGTACAGTTCTTCCAACGGCACCACTTCCTCATGGGCAGCGATCTGAAATACACTGTCTGCAGAAGTATAAACAATTAAATCTCCTGTCTCCACATGCTGTTTTCCAAAATCCCGGATTACATCTGTGCCGGAATAAGGTTTATTGCAGAGAATTCCTCTTCCTGTCTGCTTCTTAAATTCATCAAGAATCTCATCAGGGAAGCCTTCCGGATAGGTTGGAAGAGGCTCCTTGGAAATAATTCCTGCAATCTCCCAGTGACCAATGGTGGTATCCTTCCCCTGAGACCGCTCGGTCATTCTGCCATAGGAGCCCGCTGGTTCTTTCTCTTTCTCACCGGCTGTTACACCGTCAATATTAAACATACCAAGTTTTTTTAAGTTCGGCGTATCAAATTCCTCTGCTTTTGCGATTGATCCAAGGGTATTGCTTCCCTCATCGTGGAACTTCGCTGCATCGGGAGCTTCGCCGATTCCGAAACTGTCCAGTACAATAATAAATACTCGTTTGGTTTCTGACATATTCATTCCTCCTGTTACGAAAAGGGATTGCTGTGCAATCCCTTTGTCACTACATCAAATTTTCTCAAAACGCTCTACATCTGTAACAAATATGGTAGCCCCGCCAAGTTCGACTGTCATGGGCATCATCATATATCCCGCCGAAACTGACGCGATATTCGGTGCAGGAACGTTGCATGTAATTTTCTGGCGCTTACCGCAGGTATCCTTGATCAGTGTGATGACTTCTTCTACCTGTCCGTCTTCGGTACCAATCATTAATGTTGAGTTGCCTTTTTTTAAGAAACCGCCTGTTGTGGCAAGTTTTGTGACACTGAACTGGTGCTCATTCAGAACGTCGGTCACCCGGTTTCCATCATCGGAACTGACGATTGCATAAACAATTTTCATATCTAACACCTCGCTGTCTTATTTGGCAAAACTTCATCCATTCAGATACCATTATTATAAATCATAATCTCCAAAATAGAAACAGCTAATCATAAAATAAATGCCAATTTTCTGTTAAATTTTCAGATTTTCCATCTTTTCTATGAGCTTTTTGTAAATTCGTTCTTTCATCCAGGGCTCATTTACCGCTTCCAGACAATCCTTTAATGAAAACCAGCCCACTTTACTGTTCTCATCTTCTTTATTTCTGATCTCCTCCCTGTCATCACCTTTCAGTAAATAAGTCACGTTCAGATGCAGGTGGGAGGGGACGTATAACCCCTTCTTTTCGTGACCATCTACGGTTAAGACTTCAAGAGAAAAGATCTGATCCATTACCGGTGTCACAGTTTTAATTCCCGTTTCTTCCCTGGCTTCTCTTATGGCGACAGATAAAAGATCCTTTTCCCCGTCTGCGTGGCCGCCGGTCCACGCCCAGGAATGATAAATATTATGATATGCCATTAAAACACGGTCCATGGCCTGGTTTACCACCCAGCCGGAAGCAGAAAGATGAGCTTCCTCATTTTCCCGGAAGAAAATACGGTCTCCTTCAGATAAGCATTTAAGAATCAGCTTTTTGTCCGCTTCCTCCTGTTTGTTTAAGGGCACAAATTCTTCCAGTTCTTTTTTTAATGTTCTTTCGTCCTTCATCCAATCACAGCCTTTCTTTTTCCTTTGATTATTTCAGTCATACTCCCTCTGTCTGTTGATATATTTAAATAGAACGACTTTATGGGAGGTAAGAAATGGATCTTTCCGCACTTGTTTTTTCTGACAAATCCCCCTGGCCTGATGTTGAAATCGTAACGGTCAATGAACTTTATGCCACAGCCATGCTTTCCAACATCGGTGCCTGTAATTCGGAAATGTCCGCAATCAGCTTATATGTTTACAACAGCATGATCACGAAACGGTATTTTTACGATATCGCAGAATGTTTTCACAGAATCAGTGTAGTAGAAATGCACCATCTTAATATTTTCGGTGAGCTTTGTATCATGCTGGGAGCAGACCCACGGCTTTGGAGCTGGCAAAACGGCCGCATGAGATACTGGACTCCTGCCTGCAACCGTTATCCCACCAATATCAGCGCTCTTGTAGCCAATTCCTTAAACGGCGAGCTGGAGGCAATCAGAAAATACCAGCAGCAGTGCCTTTGGATTAACGACTTCCGCATCAAAGCCATCTTAAACCGGATTATAGCAGATGAATTATGCCATGTACAGATTTTCCGCCTGATGCTTGCCGAACTAAACGATGATCCTTTTGAACTGCCATACGAATACAGAGCCTGTGAGGAGGACCGCAAAAAACCCTGCGATCCCCCAAAACCATGCTGAAATCATAACTTAGGGAGGGTCTCATCCGCAGCTTTTCGGATCTCCAGACCTTCCTGATATCCCT
The DNA here is from genome assembly GCA_009712635.1 of Hungatella sp. Lineage (GTDB taxonomy): Bacteria > Bacillota > Clostridia > Lachnospirales > Lachnospiraceae > Lacrimispora. Next base: position 85,035 of record WASS01000013.1, read on the forward strand.
TTTCCATCTTGTGTCTTGCTTTCCTGTTTTCCACGGTATCAAAGAGAATGGAAAAATCATAATCTTCCGGATACAGCTGTTCCGCCGAAACCAAAAGTTTCAGCCGTTTATGGTTAATCCAGATTTTTTTATCCGGCATCTGAACCCGTACTACGCCTTTCTCATTGACCGTGGTGCAGACAATTCCTATTTTCTTGTCTGGCAGAATCATGACGCTGTCTCCAAGGGTGAATTTTGTCTGCATTGCGATCTGATTCTCTGTTACTTTCTTTATTTTTTCAATTCTCGGACCGCCCTGTCTTTTCTCTGTTTCCCCGTATTTGCCGGAATCTGGTTCTGTCTCCGGTAACCCGTAGGCATACTGCTCTGCCCGTTTGATCATACGCTCCGGCATTCCCAGTCTGCCTGCAATATAAAGTGCACAGCTTTCTCCTGCTTCTCCGATCTCCAGTCTGTACAATGGTCTTAAGGATTCCCGATCAAATGCCATGCGTGCATTGGTGATTCCCTCTGCTTCTTTTGCGTAGGTTTTTACTTCAGGATAATGGGTGGTGGCTAAAAACAGGCAGCCACATCTTCTTAATTCTTCCAGTATGGAGATGGCGATTCCCATACCTTCTGCAGGATCTGTTCCGGAGCCCAGCTCATCCAGTATGACAAGACTTTCCCTGTCTGCCTTACTAAGAATATCCAGTACATTTACAATGTGGGAGGAAAATGTGGATAGGTTTTCCGTAATATTCTGTCCGTCTCCGATGTCACAGAGCACCTGGTTAAACAGGCTGATCTGTCCTTCTTTGCATGGGATATGAAGTCCGCACTGAGCCATAAGGGAGAACAGACCTACGGTCTTTATGGAGACGGTTTTGCCTCCTGTATTTGGTCCGGTTATTACTATTCCTCTTCCGTTTTTCCCCAGTTCAAAGTTTAAAGGAACTACCTGTTCCGGGTTCATAAACGGGTGGCGTCCCTCAGTGATCCGTATGATTTGCTCTGTAAAAATCTCCGGTTCCACTCCCTTCATATCTGCACTGAGCTTTCCCTTTGCAAAAAGAAAATCCAGTTTTTCCAAGACATTCCTATTCTCTGTGAGGACCGGAAGCTGCTCCTCTACCTGAGCGGTAAGGGTATAAAGAATTCTTCTGGTTTCATTCTCCTCTTCGATTCTTAAACTCTCCAGTTCTCCATTTAACGCCGCGATGGCAGAGGGCTCTATAAATAGTGTGGAACCGGTGGAGGACTGGTCTATAACACTGCCAGGCACAGCCAGCTTATACTCCTTTTTCACCGGGAGACATACTTTGCCGTTTCTGATGGTGATATACGAATCTGAAAAGAACTTTTTATTGGTTCTTAACATGGATTCCGCCTTTGTTCTCAGCTTCTCTTCCATTCGTACGATCTCCTGGCGGACATTTCTTAAATACTTGCTGGCTGAGTCATCCACCCGTTTGTTTCTGATGCTTTCAAACAGTTCCTTTGCCAGACTCTCCAGGGGATTTAAATTTTCTTCATAATAGGCAAGGCTCAGCTCTAAATATTTGCATCGGTTTAAGAAATCCTTATACCGTTTTACGCCTGTGAGCATAGTTCCCACTGATTCCAGATCCTCCGGCATCAGTATGCCTTCCTGCATCACTGATTTAAAAATAGCGGTCATACCATTCATAGCTACTGCGGGAGGCTGACCCATTCGGTCCAGGATCATTCTTGCCTGTGTGGTATCCCTGAGATTTTTCCTTACTTCTGCTTCTTTTAACTCAGGAGTTAAATTCCTGATCCGCTCTTTTGCGCCTTCTGTAAGCGCCAGTTCTTCCAGTTTTTCTATAATCCGGTTAAATTCTAATATTTGAAATGTGTGATTCATGTTATTCTCCTGTCTTATCTTTTTTAAATAATAAAAGATTCATGGAGCAATCAGCCAGGCCTGTTTTGATACACAAAAAAGACCTGCAAGACTACAAATCCCAGTCTTACAGGTCTAAAATCCTGTCAGTCAGTTTTGTATCTTCATGGGCTAAACAGGTACACAAAACAAAGGAATGCAAAGACTGCCTTCCTGTCCGGGTTTCCTGTTCACATTATGATTCTGATTTACGCTCCATGATTTGACACAATTAACATAAACACACTTCCTACTTTCTTTGATACATTTACTATATCACAAATGCTGTTGTCCGGTCAATCCCTTTTTATGGTACCAGCGGGCAAGCATATGAAGTTCCTTTTCATTTAAACAATTGATTAATGTTCCATCTTTCATCCGATTCAGACATTCCTCATAATCCATCCAGAGTACTGATTCCACCTCTTCTTTCTGGAGTTCAAGCTGACGTTCATCCACCGTTTTTTCATAAACATAGACATGACTGATTTCATGATTACGAAACGGCCGGCCGTAAAATACAGCGTCTTCCTGTTCCTCATGAAGCCCTACAAAGGTAAGTTCTTCTGGCGCGGCATCAATTCCAAGTTCTTCTGACAATTCTCTGACTGCCGATATAAGAAAATCATCACCTGCCGGGATATGTCCTGCAGAAGAAATATCATAGCAGCCCGGATAGGCATCCTTGCCTGCACTGCGTTTTTGTAAAAGCAGGTCAAATCCGCTTTTATCATTGGGTCTTACTACCCATACGTGGGAAGTTCCATGAAGCATACCGTCACGGTGCATCATGAAGCGGGCACGAACTTTCCCGGTAGTGCAGCCATTCAAATCCCGTTCTTCTAAAAGCTCCAACGGTGATCCGTTTAATACAGCAGCTTCTAAACTATCTTTGCAATACTGCAGCTTCAGGGAGAAAAATGGAATCTCATCCTTTAGCAGTTCAAAAAAGATCCGGTCTCCCTCCCATATGGGAAGGCTGTCAATTTTTTCAACCGGCACCCATTCAAGAACTCCCTCCTGACAATCCATAAGTGAACCTTCATAACTGTCAGCTGTATATAAAAACATATATTCATCCGGATACTGATCTGACACAAAGGTGATAATCCCCCTGAGTCGATAAGATAGTAAGGTCAGGCCGGTTTCTTCTTTTACTTCTCTTAAAAGACAATCTTCCGGACTTTCCCCTTCTTCCAGATGGCCTCCGACTCCCAGCCATTTATCCTGATTGATATCATTTTTCTTTTTAATGCGGTGAAGCATGAGATATTGGTCCTCTTTCTCGATGTAGCAAAGGGTAGTTAAGCTATGACGCTCCATGTGGATTTTCTCCTTACTTCTTCTCTGTTAAAACTGCATTCTCATTGATGGAAGCGGCCGTCTCCGGTATCTCTTCCAGGGTGTTGCGAACCTCCACCTGCACCACACAGTTGGTTTTCTTTCCATCGTAAATTACCGGAACCCGGTATGTACCTGCTTTATTCCAGTCGCACTGGCTGACATCAAAGGTGAAGCCGGAAAGTTGGTAGTTATCCTTATTAAAATACCGCTCTGCCTGCAAATCCGGCGCTGTTCCAAGAACGGTTTTTGCATAATATGTAGTCATGGTATTGTCATCGAAGATCGGCTCCGCTTTTCCCTTTAAGGTCTGGAACATTAAAACAAGTACCAGTACTAAAACGATAGTTCCGAACAATGTTAAGTGTAAGTGAAATTTCCTTTGCTTCATCTAGGCCTCCATACTCATATCCATTTTTTACCTGCGACAGCCTTCAGGAAACCTTTGCTTCATGAAAAAAGCTGCGTTTAAGGCAGCGCAGTCCTATATTATCTTACCATATAATTTCCATCCTGACATCTACTGAATTATTACAATTTCATAAATTTATCGTAAAGAAGTTCGTTTCATGTCACTGCGCTATGGTAAAGCAAAAAACTCCCCGCCGTTGTACTGGTGAGGAGTTATAATGAATGCTCTATTCTTACTGTTTTAGCTGTTCTTCTGGCTGTCCGCATAATACCCCATTGCTTTACTTAAAAATGCCGATAATCCCTCAGCATACTGATCTATATTCTCAGTAAAGCGTAAGTCTGATATATAAAGCTGACCCAGGCCTGCAAATGCTTCCAGGGTATAGGTAACACCAAAGTTCTCATTGAAAAAACGGTACATGCTATTGATTGCATTTTGTACCACTTCTGATTCAGGCGCTTTCCTGCAAAGCTTTGCCAGCTCACGGAACATCTGATCCATATTTTCAAAGACCTGATTCTGTTCCTCTTTGGTCATGGAATCCATCTTTTCATTGCTCTGGTCCACGGCCTCATTTCCCCAAAGGCGTCTGGCTTCTTCTTCATAAGGGTTGTGTTTTTTCCCAAATCCATAAAATTTTTCTGACTGCGTCATTGTTTTATCTCCCTTCCATGATTTCATTGTCTTATCAAGAGTTTTCAGCATGGCATTAATACGCTTTTGTTCCTGCAGCAGACAATCCCTTTGCAGTACAAATGCTTTTTCCCGGTCGAAATTTGGATTGGCAAGAAATCCCTTGATATCCGTAAGAGAAAATCCGCATTCCTTGAAAAATAAAATCTGCTGCAGCAGATCTAAATCTTTATCGGAATAGTTCCTGTAACCATTATCCGGATCACGGTCTGGACACAGCAGACCAATCTTGTCATAGTGATGCAAAGTACGCACACTGATACCGGTAATACCGGCTGCTTCCCTGGTGTTCATAGAAAATACCTCCTGACATTTACAATCATAGAGTATGACGCAGCGTTGTAGTCAATCCTTTTTTTATATTATCTTTCTATCAACCTATTATACACAAAAAAACGAACCTCCCACCCAATAAATACTACCGGGCTGAGCGGTTCATTTCAATTTCCAATTTTATAAATCTTTTACTGCCTTTAAATATGAGTCCATATGGTTTTGAAAAGCATATAATGTTTTGTCAAGAGATCCGGAACGGCATGCATCAATAATTAACTTATGTTCGTCAAATTTTTCTTTCTTAACACCTAATGTAGAAATATCCTTATTCATTGCGATCAGCAATTGAAAATATTGATTTTCTAAAATTTCAGCCCGCCTGAAGCTCCTTGACTTTTTCCAGAAAAATTCATGAAAAGCCAGGTCATTTGAATTAAAAATAAAGTTCTTTTCCTTATCACCAATGACATTGTCACTATCCGACTTTATCATATCATTATTCAGAGTCTCCAGATAATCTAAATCCTGCTCCTGCAGCAGGGATTTTTCAAAAATTATGGTTAGTATCTGCATTTCAAGTGGTATCCGTATGGAGAAGACCTCTGTTATATCTTCATAATCCATCTCCAGAATCTGGCTGCCCTTCTTAGGAGAGAACGTCAGGATCCCCCTCATATTAAGTTCTCTTAAAGCCTCTCTGATCGGTGCTCTGCTGATCTGTAGTTCTTCCGATACATCGGTTTCCACTAATCTGTCACCGCTTTTTAATTCTCCAGTCAAAATCTTGTTTTTTATATAGGAAACTACAATTTCACTTAGATTTGCCTTTGAATATGTAATCATATGGCTTATTTTATCGTATGAATTACTTATCATAATATCCACCTCTCAATATAGATTCTATCACTAACAGAATATTATACTATAGATGTAAGACAAATCATATGAATAATTAAATATTCTGACAATGTTTTTTAGCAAAATTAATAAACAATTCCTGAGCAGGAGTTAATATCATATCTTTCTTTTGCACACAAAAAATATTTCTGCTTAACAATTCCGATTCGATTTCCACAACGTTAATCAGATTCAGATGATTGTAAATCTGTACTGCTGTTTTTGAAACAAAAGATATCCCCATTCCCTGTGCAACAGCTTCGATAATTCCCTGAGTATTACTAAAATATGCAATGGTTTTTAAATCTTTTGCTGATAGGCCATGCTTACTAAAGAACGCTTCCATCTCTGATCTGGTACCAGATCCCCCTTCTCTCATTATAAAATTTTTATCAGCAATAAATTTTATAATCTCATCCGCCTTCCGGCTGCCGTCGTACTTCATCTCCATAGGCAATATCAAAACCAATTGATCCTTGTATAAAGGCATCTGCGTATAACGGCCGTTTTCATTTTCCATTCCAACAAATCCAATATCATACTGGTATTTAATCAGTTCCTCAAAGACTTCGCCGCTGTCTTTCTGATATAGATGGAATACTATATTGGGATATTCCTTATTGAAATCTGCTATCACCTGAGGCAGAATATACTGAGCCGGAACGCTGGAAGCCAAAATGTTGACTTCACCTGTACATTCTCTTGAAAATTTACTCATTTCATACAAAGACTGATCCCTGATAGCCAGCATTTTTTGAGCATACTCATAGAAATGAATCCCTGCTTTTGTGGGAAATACCTTCTTTGTGGAACGGATAAACAATTGAGTTCCAATATCTTTTTCCAGTGCATTAATCTGGCTGCTCAGTGCCGGCTGAGTTAAGAATAAGGATTCAGAGGCCTTTGAAAAACTTTGAAGCTTTGAAATCTGCACGAATGCTTCTAATTGTTTAAATTCCATATGACCCTCTTCTTTCTAAAAACACAGCCCGATTGTGCCTGCACTTTAACAGTAAAAAGAATGCAGGCACCTCAGGCGTTTAACGTTTAAATTTTAATTCTTTTTTGGGGGTTCCTTTCTCAGTTCCTTTATCAGGCATACACAGCATAAAAGCATGATAATGGCCAGCGGAAAAGCAGCTACTATGGAACAGGTCTGAAGCGCACTAAGTCCGCCTGTCATTAACAGAACCAGTGCGAGCAGGGCCTGAATCACTCCCCAGAATATTTTTTTACTATTGGCTGGTTCCATATCCCCATCAGAGGAAAACATGGACAATACAAAAATACCTGAGTTGGCTGATGTAATAAAAAATGTTCCCAAAAGACAAATTGCTATAATTGAAAAGATACTGCCAAGTGGATACTGTTGTAAAACCACAAACAATGCGGTTTCTGTGGTTTCAATTGCTTTTGAAATAATGTTGGTGTCCAGATTTAAACCAAGGCTTCCAAAAACAGAAAACCAGATAAAGGATACTAAGGATGGCGCCAGAATAACCCCGATAACAAACTCCCGAATGGTCCTTCCTTTCGATATTCTTGCAATAAAGGTACCTACAAAGGGTCCCCATGCAATCCACCATGCCCAGTAGAATATGGTCCATGAACCAAGCCAGGACTTATCTCCGAATGGATTTATGGCAAAACTGTCTTTTACAAAATCATTCACATAATTACCGATGGAATTTGTAAAAACATTCAGGGTCAGAAGTTTGGGACCAACGAGAAACGCGCCAGCCAGAATTGCAATTGCCAGGATCAGATTAATATCAGACAGCAGTTTGATACCCTTGTCAATTCCGCTTACGGCTGTCCAGGTGTAAATAACCATCAGAATAATGATGATAATAATCTGGATCAATCGGGTCGTGGGCACATGGAACAGGAAATTCAACCCGGAATTGATCTGCATGGTCCCTTGTCCCAGAGAAGTTGCAATTCCGGCTACCGTCGCAAAAACCGCAAAAATATCGATCATTTTTCCGACAGGTCCTTTGATCCCTTTTTCACCAAGAATGGGTAAAAAGATGCTGCTGATCAGACCAGGGGCATTTTTTCTGAACTGAAAATACCCAAGTGCCATTCCAATAATAGCATACGCTGCCCATGGATGAAAACCCCAATGCATAAAAGATTTTTTCATTGCAAAATCTGCTGCTGTTTCCGTTGCTCCAAATGTCATAAAGTGATTGAGCGGCTCCGCAACGCCCCAGAAAACCAGCCCAATCCCCATACCAGCACCAAAGAGCATGGCAAACCACGATCTGTTGCTGAATTCCGGAACGGAATCATCCGGTCCGAGTTTAATACTTCCATATTTGCTAAATGCTATTCCTAATGAGAATACAACAAACACGAACATGGAAATTAAATAAAACCACCCAAAGTTATTAACAAGAAAATCATTTGCTGCCGTCGTAGCCTTTGCAAATGGCTGGGGCGCAACCAATCCAAATGCAACAATTATCATAGTAATAAGAAACGAAATGTAAAAAACCTGATTCTTCTTCAATTTTACCCTCCTCTTTAAAATAACCGTATGCCGTTTACCTGCAATCCGATTTTATGTGACAGGAAACCTGCCTGGCAAAGGCAGATTTCCCGCCACATAAAAAATTAAATTTTAACTTTAAAGAGTTGAGGTTCTTTTATATCCGTCGTAATCGCATCAAGAGCTACCCCCACTCTGTGATAGCGAAGCTTAAACTGCTCTTCTTTCGAAGTAGCAGGATCTCCCAGCGGATATGGAATGGAAATGGTTGGGACCAGTCTGTTTACTCCAACCGTTTTAGCGACTGGAATCAGGTTTGCCATTTGAACAATGGTGATTCCTTCTCTTTCAATTTCTCTTGTCATCGTTGCACCGCAACGTGTACAGGTCCCTCATGTGGAGGTCAGAATTGCAGCTCTGATTCCATCCTTTTTCAATTCTCTTGCAATTTCTTTTCCCATTCTCGCAGCTTCAGCCTGAGTTGTGCCCGTACCAACGGTTGAAAAGAAATACTTATATACTCCGCCTATTTTTCCCTCTTTCTGGTATCGTCTCATTGCATCCAGAGGAACAATAACATCAGAGTCATTATTTGCCGCAGCCGGATCAAATCCGGCATGAATGGTCATATATTCTCCTTTTACAAGGTCATCCGTTTGGGAAATATCATATTTCCCCCACTTAGTCGCCGAAGCTGACTGAATGCGGTCGGGATTTCCTACGGGAACAATTCCTCCGGAAGTGATAAGAGCAACCTCCATATGGCTAAGATCTTCCGGAGTGATAGATGGAGCAATGGCAACCCGGTCTGACTTGGGTATGGGAAGCTCCGTATCAAATGGCTCTCCATTGATTTTCTTTAAAAGCATATCAATTACCCGGTCAGCTGCCGTTACAGGAGGATCCAGCCAGATCTGATCCCGCATACCTCTTCCAAAGTAACCCTCTTCTGCTGCAGGAAGCAGTTTTTCTCCCTTTAACAGCTTAAGCGCAAACTTTGACATGGCTTTTATGTCTTTTTTCATGGCCGCCGCACTGGCACCGCCTTTGAATATATACATTTCCTTTTTAAACATTTCAACCCCGGGGTTTTCATCGTTCATGGAAGTAAGTACTGGAACATCGAACTCCTTTTTTACAGCTTTGCAGATATGACCGCAGGCTGCTCCGTAACGTCCTGCACGGAACGCTGGTCCGGCAAAAAAGACATCCATTTCTTTCCCCTTTAACATGGAAATGATGGTCTCTACCGCTTCTTCCGTGTTTGAGCCTATAAAGTTATCGCCGCAGATGATGGTATGTGTAATCTGAACTTCATCGCCCAGTTCCTGCTGCAGCGCCATCGCCGGTCCTACAAGACCCTCTCTGATTTCCGGTTTAAAATCAGCCAGTTCTTCCCCGCCGATCTGACCAAAAAACTGATTCAAGTATAAAATACCTTTCATATCGTCCCTCCTTCTAGAATTCTACCATTCTCTTAACCGACCATCCTACCACCTGGTCTCCGCAGAACATGGCGTTGTTTTCCATAATGATTGAGCCATCCTCTTTTACGGAAGCTCCCAGAATTTCGTCATTGGACCAGCCTCCGGAAAGACCGTCTCTTGCAAGTGCCTCCAGTTCTCCAAGAACTGTTTCCATCTTAGGAAGCCGGATCAGTGTTGATACGTTTCCGCAGGATACGATGGCATCTTCTTTCTCATCCAGGGAAACCAGGGGCTGGCTGGCGCCGTCTCTTCCCGTACATTCATTTGTAAGTCCTACTGTCTTAATACCGGCATTTTCCAGGGCGACAATGCAGCCTGTAAAGTCTGCATCCGGATTGCCATATCCTTCTTCAGCAACAACAGCAGAGTCAGCTCCCAGGCTTTTGGCCATCTGCGCCACAAATAATGCAGCTCTCTCTTTCTGCTCCAGAGCAACGTTTAAGTTGGACATAATAACGCCAAGGAAATTAATGGTCTTTCCATGTTCTTTGTAAAGCTTCCGGATCATAGGAAGGTTCTGGAAATCATAGGTGGACCATTTGGAAGAACATGGCATAAAGGATCCGCTGATCATTGCTCCATCCAATACCTCATTGGGATGCATAAAGGTTGGAAGCATCCGGTTTGTATCCCAGCCATAATTTAAATCATTATAGCCCCCTTCTTCCATCTGGGACTGAGGCTGAAGCACCAGTACCACACTTGGAAGCTCATTTATTTCCTTGCTTCTTTTTGTAACTGGTTCCAGCTCAAATGTTTCCACCTCATCCGGTATTAAGTCCTTTACTGCTGCACCAATGTACTCAGCGAGGCGCATACCCGCCCATCTTAATGCCCTGTTTTTCTTCTGCTGTTCCTTCTGCTCAAAAATCTCATCTGTATCAGCAACCAGAACAAGGTTTTTTAACTGTGAGTAGTAGGTGTATTTTGCACCCTCCCCGCTCATGTCAATCAGTCCATCCTGGAAACCGCCGTAGTGTCTGCCTACAACCAGAACACTCATATCCTTCAGTGCATAGGTGGTTCCGTTTCCTGCCTGCATTAAATCTCCCGTCACTCCTGGAAATACAGGACCTCCCCCTACGCGGTAACGGGGCTCTATGGCTTCCTTTACAGGAACCAGCCTGACACGATCCCCAGGCGACACGATATAAAGTTCTGCTTCCGTGATATGTTCGTCTTCTTTTACTACTGCAAGAGCTTCTTCCTTATTCACGGTGAGAAGCCCGTCTTTTAAAGAAGTCTTATCGCCAAAGCAAATCTCTTTTACATAAAAATTTCCCAATTCCAGCTTCATTCCATATCTCCTTTCAAATTAATTATTTGGTTTAAAAATTCTGCTGTTTCGAAAAGGTCTTCCTCGCTCATGGTTCTTACATCAAGCAATACTTTATTTTTGCAGATTCTTGATATAATGGGCACGGAATTATTTCTCAGCATTCGTTCCAGCATATCCGCCGAGATATGTTCCATGGTGATACTTAGCGCATAAGAAGACAGATTTACTCCCGGCATGGACCCTCCGCCGATCTGTCCGGTGGTTTCTGTTACTTCATATTGTATATCCGGCCTTTTTTTCAGCAGACCATGTAATAACTCCGCTTTTTTCTTTAAGTTTTCAAGAGGCTCCGTGATCATTTTCAGAGTAGGAATCTGATGAACTGCAGTCTCAGGTGTCAGATATTGCCTGAGGGTAAATTCAAGTGCCGTTAAGGTCAGTTTGTCAATCCTCAGCGCCCGGAGCAGATGATTTTTCTTCATCCTGTTTATGTACTCCGCTTTGCCCACAATGATACCGGCCTGAGGTCCGCCAAGCAGCTTATCTCCGCTGAAGCATAAGATATCCGCACTTTGCTCCAGACAGCTTCTGACTGTGGGCTCATCTCCGATTCCATATGCTTTAAGATCCACCAGCAAGCCCGATCCCAGATCATATATTAAGGGCAGACCATGCTTTTTTCCAACCTCTTTCATACGTTCCAGAGAAACCTCATCCGTAAAGCCGATAATCTTGTAATTGCTGGTGTGAACTTTTAATAAGGCCCCGGTGTACTCATTGATGTTCTCTTCATAATCTGATTCATGGGTTTTGTTTGTGGTTCCCACTTCAACCAGCCTGCATCCGCTGGCCGTCATGATTTCCGGAACGCGGAATGCGCCTCCAATCTCCACCAGCTCTCCTCTTGAAACGATAACCTCTTTTCCCTTGGCCACCGAGTTTAACACCAGATACACAGCTGCTGCATTGTTATTGACTACCAGCGCCGCTTCAGAACCGGTTAAAAAGGTAAGCAGCTGTTCTACATGTTCGTACCTGGTTCCTCGTTCCCCTGTCTCCAGATCATACTCTAAATTGGAATAGGATCCGCAGATTTCCTTCATGCTTTCCGAGACCATTTGAGAGAGTCTGGCCCTCCCAAGGTTGGTGTGCAGAACAACGCCGGTTCCATTGATTACTTTTCGCAGATGGGGCTGGTTTTGCTTTTCAATTTCCGCTTTGATACGCCTGATTAAATCTTCCCTGGAGTATTGATATGGACTGCCGGATAAAATTTTCTGTCTTTCCAGTTCAATTTCTTTTTGGCAGGCAAGCTTTACCAGAACCGCGGGTACATTGGTTATACCTTCTGATGCAATGCATCGTATCATCTCATCCACTTTTGGCAGCTGCCTCATAGAACTGTTTTTATCTGTCATCTTATCATTCCTCACTATGTAGTTTCAATCGTTCAAAGCAGTCTTATAACCGTGTCAGCCAATGAACTTCTTATCAGTAAGAATTTCCCTGGCCTTTTTTAAATTATGTTCCGCTATAAGGACTACCGGACCTGTACAGCCCATTCCGCTCTCGGCATAAATACCCGCCCCCCATAAGCAGGAAACCGCTTCCTCCAGATCCATGATTTCAATCCCAAGGATTTCTTCCGTCACCACTTCCTTTGGGGGAGCTTTTACTTCCTCTGCTGACTCTGAATTTTTACTTTGCCTGCATTCATTCAGAATATGCTCCAGACCGGCCTTCTTTGCCCTTGCAAATTCATCGGCAAGAATCTTCTGATAATCACCGTCAAGCAGTTCCTTTGCAAATTCCAGGGCTCCTGTGATGAGTGGAATTCCAGACGCCCTTGAGACGATCAGGATCAGTTTTTCAAACCCTTCTCCGATTCCAGGACCATATCCAAAACCAACTGACTCATAATTGCCTCCAGTTGTATAAGCAGAAAACATCTTGGTCAGAACATTACCGGTCAGGGAATCCATAACCATCACATCTGCAGATGCTGTCAGAAGGTCGTTGCCCCTCATGACAATTCCGCCATCTGCCCTGTTGGATGAAGCAAATTGAATGTCATAACCATTTTTTTTCAGCTTTTGCAGTGCGATCTCTGTCTGCCGTGCTCCGTCAACATTGAGAATGCCAACCGTGGGGTTTGCGACTCCGCTGGCTTTTGCAGTAATGATTCCGTAGATGGCGTTCTTTATCATGCTTTCAATCCTGTTTACAGATGAGGTTCCTGTAGTAGAAGCAAGATACATCTTTTTCCCGGCTGCCGGAGTAATGACACGTCCCACCGTAGAGACTCCGATGGGAAAAGGATAGTGCATGGTCACCGCCGCATAAGCTTCTTTTTTCTGGAGCATGTCATCCATCTTTTTATGCCCCTCATCTTCCGAGGCAACCGGTATGACCTCCAGATTCTCCGCTTCCATCTGCCGGCTTCCGATCACCTTCACAGATATTCCGTTTTTTGCTGCCTCATAAGCTGCCTGATAAATGGTCTCTTCTCCATGCTCACTTCCCATAGCAGTTATGGCGATGGGCATTTTCCTGCCGGATTGACCAGTCTCAAGCATATGAGCCATTTCAAAAAAAGTCTCTGCAATTAACTGTTTCATCTTACCTTCAGACATATGATCACCCCTCGTCTTCCTGAAGATGCTTTGCAAAATCCTTTAAAGATGCGGCAATCAGTTTCCTGATTTTGTCCTCAGACACCGTTTCCTCCTGTCCTGCACCGCTGTTTTGCTGAAGAACAAAGGATACTCCATCAAACAGATTGGTCATTCTTCCAAGAAACAGACTTCCTTTTCCAATCACCATGACTCTGTTGATTTTTTTATCCATCAATTCTTGTCTGGCAAAGCCAAGATAAGGAACTCCGGAAGGGATATGTCCCTGAGTAGGAGCCCAGCCCACCATGCCATGCTCTGATACGAAATCTGCCAGCTGGGATTTCTCTATCTCTATGCGCATGGCGGCAAGGGCTCCTATCATCTTATAATTAGCCTCAGGTACATTGCCGGCGCCTGCTGGCTTCGTTATATCCGGATTCTGCATTTCTACCGTATACTTATCAATATCGGTCAGCTTCAGCCCTGCTTTTTCAAGAGCTGATGCCGTCAGCGAAGAAATCACGTTCTGAGGAGAAGACCCGGTTCCTACCGTATGCCTGCCCACAATATCGGTATTGATCTCCGGGCTGACTCCGTCATTTGCGCTGACGAGAATGGCAAAACCGGCTACACAATCCTCCAGTATGGGAATCCCTTTGCCTACATGATCCTTTCCGTTCATACCAAGCTTTGCGGTAGATCCTCCGGCAGCAACGATAACATGCTTAAAGGTTCCCGCCTTCACCATAGCAGCCGCATGAATCAGGGCATGGGTCGGACCGGCACAGAAGCCTCTTATATCGCTGCCTGTGGCGTTTACAAGACCTGCAATTTCTGCTGCTGCTTTCGCAAAGTTTCCTCCGCCTCTCTGATTCATATCGCCGCAAGCCTCTTCCGAACACTCGATCACATATTCAATATCTTCTTTCCCGATATGATTCTTATCAATTAAATGTAACAATGAAAGAACACAGGAAGCCTTTGAAACAAGGTTCTCAAAAATGACATGGGCAGAAAGAGAATGGTCAATATCATGTGCCGCTTTGATGCAGCCGACAATCATTCCTCCATAATACAAAGGCTCTGCATGTTCGTCTGCGATGAAACCGTTAATTTCTGACAACTCAAAGTTTTTATCAAAGACACTTAAAAACTTTGGATCTATAAGACTGTGAGATTCTAATTTTTTCTTCACGGAAACAGCAAATTGTGATTCTAATTTTACAAGATCAAATACATCACAAATTGCAATCAACCCGATAAATTCATCTTCCGGCATGATCTCTCCAAATCTGCCTTCTCTTTGTATGTAATCGGATTTCTGCTGATACCATGGCTGTGCATAGCCAGCCAGCTCATCAGGTGTAATGTTTCCAATGTAAGTCTGATTTGGCAGATATGCTTTACATTCATCATAAGACCGCAGACTCTTATCCAGATTTTTTAAATATTCAGAATCAGGATCAATGGTTCGCTGAGTTGTCTGTGTTGTACCATTATGAATTACCATATCTGGCGTATGAGCGAGTATGTAACTTGCTCCTTTTAAGACGCTGTACATAGTTTGCCTCCTATAATAAATCAATTCCTGCAAAATGTGATGCCATATACCATTCGCATTTCACAAGAATTGATTTGTGAAGGGATGATTGTTAAAATTTACAATATTCGTCCCTTATTGTTGACATCTCTTTTCGGATATCATCGACATCCAATACCATCTCCATCATACTGATCTGCTCGTCATAGACAGCGCTATCCACTTCATCTTTGATTTCCGGCTCACAGGCATGGTATACTTTTAGTCCCAACTGGACTCCTGCCAAAGGTCCTGCAAAAGTAGGGTCTCCTGCCGTAACAGTTTCAGCAGCAAGGCCGGCAGCCTCGCCTTCTGCGGCTCCTAAAATAACAATAATATTTTCAGGACCGTACTGTTCCGCCAATGCTTTTACCCTCTTCTGATTTTCCAGGTCCATGGCACCCGCAGCCGTTCAGACAAAGCATTCTGTTGACGAGAATACTACTTCTGCACCAGCCGTTTTAACACACTGCTCAATGGCAGGTCCCGGAATGCCGTCTCTGTCACCGATAATGATTGCTTTTTTGTCTTTCAGCATATTAATTTCCTCCTTATTCATATATTTATAACGTGTGCCGGCAGGAGAAAGGATCTACACTGCAGGCTGAAACACAACTTTCCACGTTATGTACTGGGTTTTACTCAAATGCATATTTCTTTATCATTTCTTCAATTCTTTCAGGTGTTGCATCATCTTTTACTAATTCTTCTATTTTTTCCCCGTCTTTATAGATTGCCATAACGGGTAATCCAAGAATTTTCTGAGAAATGGCAAGCCTTCTGGCCTTTGTGGTATTCAGTTTTGTAAACTTGATTTTATCGCTGTATTTTTCGGCAAAGTTCTCAACATGAGGGAGCAGAGCCTGGCAGGGCACACACCCGTCCCCAAAAAAGTCCACAAATACAATTCCTTCTGCTTTCAGCACCTCTGGTTCAAACGTATCTTTATCCACAACTAACATTCTAATTCCCTCCTTCATTTTCTATATATTTCTCTGCCATGACGGCCGCGATGGCTCCATCTGCACAGGCAGTGACTACCTGTCTTAAACTCTTAATTCTGATATCCCCGGCAGCAAAGACGCCCGGTATATTTGTTTCCATATTTTCATTTGTTCTGATATAACCGTATTCCATATCCAGACTGCCCTCAAAACATTTTGACTGGGGCAGATATCCGATAAAACCAAAGATTCCGAATGTTCCATCTTCTTCATCGGCAACAATATCCGTTACTTCCCCTGTCTTCACGTTTTCCACCGACATGCTCTGGACCATTCCATCTCCTTTTATTTCTTTCACTACAGAGTCCCACATGAAATCTACTTTTGGATTATTAAATGCTTTTTCCTGAATGGATTTTGCGGCACGAAGCTCATCTCTTCTATGGATAATGGTCACCTTCCGGCCAAATTTTGTCAGATAAAGAGCCTCTTCAACAGCAGTATCTCCGCCTCCGACTACAAAAATTTCAAAATCCTCAAAGAAGTTTCCGTCACAGGTTGCACAATATGACACTCCTTTTCCGATTAATTCCCGTTCCCCCGGACAGCCGATGGGCTTAGGGTATGCGCCGGTGGCGATGATCACGGTTTTAGCGTGGTAATCGTTCCTCTTTCCTTTCAATACCTTGATATCTCCGGAAAAATCCACCGATTCGATACAATCAGACGTTCGTTCAATCCCAAATTTCTCTACCTGCTTTGTCATTCTCTCTACCAGAGTACTGCCTGACTCCTCCGGAAGACATCCCGGATAATTTTCAATCTCGGAAGTAATAACGATCTGTCCCCCATCCTTATCTTTTTCAATCAGCAGCGCATTCAGTCTGGCTCTCCCTGCATAAAGACCGGCAGACAGGCCGGCAGGTCCCCCACCAACTATTACAACATCATAAACGTTCAAAGCGCACCTCCATTTATTTTTTAGTATTTAATACTCTGTCTTCTCCCTCACGTCTGGTAAATCGTTCCTGATCAAACCGTTCCAGAAGCATTAATGCAAACTTTCTGCTGGTTTGGATGGAATCCCTGAAATCCGGAAGCTTTATTATGCCCTTTTCAAAAAAAAGTCTTTCTGCCAATTCTTTGGCCTTTCTATACTGTGTTTCCATCATAATAAATTGTCCGGGGAATACGAAGAAATCACTCTGGAGCATAAATTCAAGTACCTGCTGCCTATCTTTCCTATTCTCCGTAAGCTCTGCTGCCGTTAACAGTGTATAGCCGCTTTCCATAACCCGTTTCTTCAATTCATCTCTGATTTTCTTCTGACCTTCTGTGAGTACCGGTTCAAAATCACAACACGAAACCAGATTCTGTTCCAGCTTTACCTCGTTCTTAGCAGCCAGACATTTTAACATGGTCTCACACTGCTTCTTATTAGGTATATCAAGCTTTTCCAGTAATTCTGCCTTGGGAATTCCTTTTCGCAATCGGTTGTTTTTATGATAATCCCTTAAGACCGCCTCCACCATAAACCTGTAATGCGCCAGATATTCCATATGTATATACTGCTTTTCTATTAATAAAATAATTTCTTCCTCTTCCAGCTCTTTCAGATCTTCTTCTTTCATGTCTTTATTTAAAAAAGCGGAGATCTTAGTAAAATCAGAAAATGGATTGTTTTTAATATATTCTTCTATAATATCCTTGTCAGAGGCTGAGTCCTTGATCCGTAGCGACCGCAGCCGTTCATCCGGATCATTTTTATATTTCAACGCTTTCGGATCAATGATGATTCCGCCGCCTATGGTTGTGACTGGTGAAATCGTTCTTAATACAAAACGGTCACCCTTCAAAACAGCTATTTCATGATCCATCAGAATCTGGGCATAGCCATCATCACCGGCTTTTACTTTTTTATGGGTAATCGGTACAAATCTCGCCACTTCCTCTGACGCTCCGGTATATAACTTCAGCTTATAAAACTTACCGATTTCAAGCTTCGTGGATTTAACGATGGAAAATCTGACATCAATCCTGTCCGTTACGTATACACCATCCCTTGCAGCAACTGTGTTTCCTCTCCTTAATTCATTCACCGTTATATTGGATAAGTTGATTGCCGTTCTCTGTCCGGCGTATGCTAAATCCACGTTATGATCATGAACCTGAAGATTCCTGACTTTCGTAAGAATTCCCTGAGGATAAACCATCAGTTCATCTTCTGTTCTTAAGATACCTTCCATTAAAGTACCGGTAACTACGGTTCCGTACCCTTTAACAGAAAAAACCCGGTCTATATTCATTCGGGGTTTTTTCGTGAAACTACGTTCCCGGATATCTGAAGTCAGGATCTCAAGCTCGGATATTAACGCATCAAAACCTGTCCTGCTGACAGAATCAACTTCCACGATCTTAGTTCCTTCTAAAAAGGTACCCTTTATAAATGACCGGATATCTTCTATTACCAGCTCCTTAAAATCCTCCTCTACCAGATCGATCTTGGTAAGAACAATCAGAAATTTTTGTATTCCCAGGTAACTAAGGATGTCAATATGCTCTCTTGTCTGGGGCATAATCCCTTCATTTGCCGCTATAATGATCATAGCAGCATCAATGCCCGTGGCGCCGGCCAGCATATTCTTAATAAACTTTTCGTGCCCTGGAACATCAACAATTCCAAGCATACGTCCGTTAGGAAGCTGAAAGCCGGTAAATCCAAGATTAATTGAAATTCCTCTTTTCTTCTCTTCCGCAAGGGTATCCGTATCATGACCTGTCAGCGCTTTCACCAATGCCGTTTTGCCATGATCGATATGCCCTGCCGTCCCTACAATTATGCTGTCCATTTATTCCTCCCAAAAAGGCATATTGTTATTTTTTTAACTTTCCAGGCGCCATTTATGTAAATGTAAATTATTTTTGGCGGAAGCATATGGGAATCGAACCCACCCACGACTACAAGCCGCAACACGGTTTTGAAGACCGGTAGGCACACCAGTTACCTCTCTGCTTCCATTCATATATTGTAGATTGTCTACAATCTTCTTTTACATTATAACTATATTTTTGTACTATATCAACAAGGTATTTTTTATATTTCAAACTCACTTTATTTATTTTTTTTATATTTTCTAAAAATTCATTAAAAAAACATACATATAAAACAATTATCGCGAAACAGCCTTATGGCTTTGTTTGTGAGATATCACAACCTATTATAATACTAGTAATACTATCAGCTGTGTACGCTCTATATATCATTAAGTAAATAATTAAAAAAATACCGCCCTGCCCAATTTTAGAATAATCAGGCTGAACGGCTATTCATTTTCTTAATAAAAAATACTAATAAGTTAATCCACTAGTATAATAAGTTTCAATTTTAATACATATGCAGTTAATCACTCCTACATCATCTTTGTCCAAAATAACCCTTACTTCACCTTTCGAAAAAGTGCCGTAATCATTTACTGCTTGAAAACCCTTTGTCTTAAGTATCGCCATACCCTCCTCATAAGAGCTTCCAACCGTAATGCCCAAAACGCTACAGCCTCTATCAATTTCATTTATGCTCTCTTCTACCAGACGATATTTATCCCGATCCTCAGGATATCCTGTAAATGATAAAAATACTGATCCATCTTTCAAACCCAGACCATCACTCATATAAGTTGGAATGCGCTCTACATTTTCTGTCCCGAATTGCTCCTCCAGGGACGTAAAAGCTCCGTGATAATCCTCCGTAAGCAATGGAATCGGTAGCTTACTGTTACTATTAATATTCTGTATGGTTTTGGCTGTTCTTACACGTTCCATCCTATTGGGAACCCCTGAACTGTCTTTTACTGAATTTTGTGTCTGTATCATACAAATGGAAACAGCTACTATCACCAGAAGCATGCCAATCATTAAAAACCATCTCCACTTAAATAGTAAACCCTTCACTAACTCTCCCCTTTTATCTACAATTTATAATTAACTTAGAAATAGCTAGTTATTATCCATTATTCTGACTGCATTTAACAGCATCAATGGCAAGCACCACCATCAATGATAATAACGCATCCCGCTCTTCCTCCACATCAATGGTATACGTATCCGTAAAGCGGAGCAGCTGTTTTTCTATCTGTGCCACAACGCGCCCCTCCCTGGAGTAAATGGAATAATCCCATTCAAAAAAATCGCCTTTTACTTCCCAGCCATTACAGTCGATATGAAAGGAAGGTCTGAAAAATGTAAACTCCTTTGTTATTGTACCTACCGTTTCATCATTAATAAGAATGTAAAAACGGGGAAGAAACGTAAATATCTGCTCCTTTAAAGTAGCAAGATGACTCCCGTTTTTATCATAGATTTCCAGTTTATGTCCCCAGGCAGGCTTTCCGCTGACAGTGAAAACGCATCTGCCTTCCTCATCATAAATGTCATAACTGTCAAACCAGGAAAAAAAGCGTTGTTTAAACATTAACTTCATTGTCTGTTCTCCTTTTCTACTTTTTCGCTTACTTTCTCTTATCCCTATAGCCAATCAGCCATATTCTCTTTTAGAAATTTAATCTCACGGATATAAAACTGCTGATGTCCTGATTCTTTCATCTTAATAAACGCTTTATTTCCTTTTTGACATTCATCATCAAAAAGCTTCACAAGATCCTGCAACCGTAGTATCAGAATCTGCAAAACCTCATTGGTATTCCTCATGCCATAGCTGTCTAGAAATTCCTGAAACAGCAGTTTCCGCTCCAGACTGTCTGTTGATTTGCTGTATCTGCGATATTGTCTGGTATTTATATCATATACTTCTTCACTGAGTGGCACAAATCGGTAAACAGCATAAGCAACATCCCATATCCTTGGAGCGGGGCATGCCGTATCAAAATCAATTAACCCTACGGGCTTTAAATCTTGAAATGTAACATTATACGGTGCAAAATCATTATGGCAGATCACTTCTTTCTGTAATCCGCCTTTATATTCTAAAAACCAGATATCGTCCGGATTCTGTATAAAATCAACAGTGCCATCGTGGAATTTTCTAAGCATTTCCGCTGCCATACGAACCGTTGTAATTTTCTTACTGATCTCGTTTTGTATGGGATAATCCTCCATTGTTTCACCCTCTACAAAGCTTAACATCTCCATATTTTCCTCATTGATTCCAAGAAAACGAGGTGTAAACCCGATCCCTTTTTCTTCCAGATGCAATAACAGTCTGTGAATGGATTTACTTTGTGGCTTTAAGTCTCTGTATACCACCCTGCCATCACTGAATACTTCTGAAACATTTCCTTTTTTCAAAGCAATCTTTTCATTATTAAATTCTTCTCTCACACCAATCCCCCAAAATACATTCTTCACACCTGGCCTTTCTGGCTGTGCAGACCTCTCTTCCATGATAAATCAGCTGAAAATTAATTCGGTTCCAGTGTTCCTCAGGTAATACCTTTTGAAGTTCCTGTTCCACTATTACCGGATTCTTCCCCTCTGCCCAGCCTAGCCGCCTGGATATCCGGAAAACATGGGTATCTACCGTAACTCCGGGAATTTCATACGCATCGGCAAGAAACAAAGTGGCTGTTTTCCGTCCCACTCCCGCCAGTTTTAACAGTTCCTCTATTTCAGACGGAACCTCACCGTCATATTCATTTACAATCTGAGTGCAGCATTTCTTTAAATTCTTCGCTTTATTCTTATAAAGGCCAATGGATCGTATGGAAGCCTCAATCTCTTCCAGAGGTGCATCTGCCAGCTGGGCAGCAGTCTGAAACCGTTTGCAAAAATCAGGCAGCACCTCTTCTACCTGCTTATCTGTACTCTGTGCACTAAGCATAATCGCTGCAAGCAGCTGCCAGGGCTGATCATGATAAAACCCTTCTTTTGTAACTCCGTATACATCATCCAGCTTTTTAAGAATTGCACCAATGTTATCTTCTGTCATCTGCTTTAGTCCTTTCCTCTCATTTTTCCAGGGAAAATTTCATCAGGATCAAACAGCTTTATGATACCGTATTCCCCGTCATAGCCTGGTATTCGTTCCACTTTTCCTTCCCGCAGCCGGCTCACCCCTTCTGCAACCATGGGATCCGATCTCTTTCTGATGTCTTCCAGGGGAACCTCTCTTAATATATTAAATTCTGATCCCAGCCCACGCAGCAGTTCAAAGTACTGATTTTGAACCTTTTTACTTGCTGCAGAATACCCCAGGCAGGCAGCGATCACCTCTGGCAGCGGAACCAGACTCTCAAACGGTTTTCCCTGGGGTAATACAAAGCCCTCCCTCCTGTCAGACAGCTGCTTAATCCGGTTGGATACTCCCATGGTCAGTTTTCCACCGCACACCGGGCACCTGCCGGAATGCTGTTCTGCCTCAGAAGGTGAAAAGCAGATCCCGCATTTTCTGTGACCGTCATGGTGGTATTTTCCTTCTTCTGGAAAGAATTCAATGGTTCCCATTAATCCACTGCCACTGGTTAAAGCATGAGAAAGTCCTTCAAAGGACAGTTCGATGTCCAAAAGGCTGGCTTCCCTTCCAAGCTTTGCAGGAGAATGGGCATCGGAGTTGGAGATCAGCTGAAAACGATCCAGCGCCGATATACTCCAGATCATGGAGGGATCAGAAGAAAGTCCGGTTTCCAATGTATGGATATGAGGAGTCAGATCTTCGAAACACTCTTCTATGGTATCAAAGCCGGAGCATGCTCCGAACAGGGAGAAATGGGGCGTCCAGATATGTGCGGGAATATAAACCGCCCTGGGATCTGTTTCCAGCATCATTTCCAGAAGATCGTGGCAGTCCAGTCCTAAGATGGGTCTGCCGTCTGAACGGATATTGCCCACAGCCTCAAGCTTTCCAGAGAGCTGCTCTGCCGCAGAAAAGCCTGGCAGGAGAAGAAGGCTGTGCACCTTTCTCGTCTTTCCGTTCTTTTTGTAAATGGAACTTATCTCTCCGGAAATAACAAAGCGTGGGATCAGGGAACCGAAGGAGTTTTCTCCCTCCAGACGGTACTCTTCCTTTAACATATAAAGCCCTTCCTCCGCAGGAATCAGTTTCTCTTTTAACTCTGCTCTCCATGCCGGATGCGTGAAATCACCGGTACCGATAATTCCGATACCTTTTCGTCTGGCCCAAAGATCCAGCTGCTCCGGTGTGCAGTCCTTACTGGTTGCCATGGAATACCTGGAGTGGATATGTAAATCTGCTATGTACATTCTTTCACCTGCTTTTGTCAATATAGAATCGATTATACCCTGCTTCCCATCCTCACGCAATAAGCAATCTCTTCCTGTTTTTTTCCATAGAGAAAGGGGCATTATCTGCCCCTGTGCTTCTCCTTTTTCTTTTGCTGTTTCTGATCAAACTTTTGCTGTGCTTTTTCCTCCCTTGCTTCCCGGGATAAAAGCTTCCGCTCCAGTTTTCCTTCTTCCTGCTGCAATTTCAGCGCCTGCTGAGATTTCGTACTGATTCCTGTGTTCTGGATCTGCCTGCGGACTTCCCGCAAAATCCGTTTTGGATTCTTACTACTTTCTTTTACAGCAGCTTCAACAGCCGGACTAAACCTCAGCCTGTAGTAATTCTTAAGAAGGAACTCATTTACCTCATAATCCCTGGGTTCTGGGCCAAATGTAACTTTGCTTACAAACAGTTTTCCATCTACTTCCCGCTCCAGAATGCCCACCCAAAAGGGCTCCTCAAAAAATACTGAAAATCCAACCGAAACCTTGTCCATAACAATTCCTCCTATTCTTGTTTCGACAAAGAACGGACGACCAGGAGGAGGGTTACTTAGAAACGAAGGGAAAACGTTTCCGTCCGGACTACCAACCGGATCTCCATGACAGATGCCACGGGCTGTGTTTTTATCTTTGCTTTTTTAATTATATCATTTGTGTGATGATAATAAAAGATTTTCATTTCCAATTGCGGCCAGCACTTCATCTAGCAGAACAAGACAGCCGTCATAAATTGCCTTTATCCCATCGCCACTTAGTCCATCCACATGGATTCCGCAGATACAGACTGTGGTATGATTGGATCTGACCGCAATTTTTTCCGCAAAAATCCTTGCCAGTACATCGTCTTTATGACCCAGACAGTTTAAGACGGAGGAAGTCGTGCTTAATCCTTCTCCTGTCAGGCTGGCTCTTGGAATGGACAGAACGGTACTGCCAATATGAGGGAGATCTCCGCCGTACAGCAATACAGTCAAATCCTCTCCCATTGGTATGATGTCACATTGGATGTTGATTTGATCCATTACTTTTTTAAGCGTTATCATTAGATTCCCACCTCTTGAATCCGGGAATAAAAATCCCTGCAGCATCCAGAATTTTACATGCAAGATGAAAGTTTACATCCTCCAGAGACTTAGGTCTGCTGTAGTAAGAAATAACCGGAGGCAGTATGGTAACATTCTGCACACCGGATAAATACTCCATATTTCTTAAATGAATCTGGCTGAGCGGAGTTTCTCTTGTCACTAATATGAGACGGCGTTTTTCTTTTATTGTCACATCTGCAGCCCGAAGCAGCAAATTATCTGAGTAACCGTTTGCAATTCCTGCCACTGTCTTCATACTGCAGGGAACCACGATCATCCCTTCCGTCCGAAAGGTACCGCTGGCTATGGAAGCACCAATATCTTTGCAGTCGTAACACACATCTGCCAGTCCTGTAAATTCCTCCAGCGGCAGATCCGTCTCATGTAAAATCGTCTCCTCGCCGCCTCTGCTGATCACCAGATGAGTTTCATATTCCGGTATTTTTTTAAGCTCCTTTAAGCAAATCTCTGCCAGCGGGGCACCACTGGCCCCACTGACAGCAAGTATGATCCGTTTCTTCTCCATAGGCTTATAACAGGCTCAAAATCACATGAGACCAGAAATAGGAAAACGGCATGACAAGTACCATGGCAGGCAGCATATTTGCTATGGGAAATGATTTGATCCCTGAAATACGAAGGCCGGTAGCCAGCATTAAAATACCGCCGCATGCGGTAAAATCATTCAGCATTTCCTTTGTTGTCATCGGCATGATAAAAGAAGCGCTGAGAAACAACGTTAAAAGTACAATAAACTGGGGAACGCATACGGTGCATGTAATAAATCCAAGGCTTGCTGCGAAAATACCAGCTGTAAAAAAATCAAGGATTGACTTGGAGAACAGAATCGTATGATCCCCAGTCATTCCAGCCTGCAACGCGCCGAAGATACCGGTTCCGCTTGCACAAAACAGGACGACAATGCTGACAAGCCTCTGCATGAACTCCTCCTGGCTTAACCCGGTTCCTTTTCCGGAAAATATCTTTGAAATAGGAGCCTGCACCTTCTGGGCTGCAGCTGTGATGCCCAATTCCAGATGAATCAGCTCACCGATTGCAGTTCCAATGATTACCGCAAACACAACAGCAGGAAGATAGGTCAGTTTTACGATTGAAGCGATTCCCATGGACATGGAAGCGACTCCGAAGATCAACGTAAGGTTATCACGAAGATGACCAGGTATTTTATTTCCTAATAAAGCTCCGGCAGCGCCGCCTGTCAGCACTGCCAGACTGTTAACAATTACTCCGATTGGCATATGTATCCCTCTTATGTATTTAGTAAAAATCCAGTAACAATCTAGTTAATATCCGGCACCCAGTGGGAAGGATCTACATCCATAAACTTCGCCCGGCTAAAACGGCTCTTCTGATCAAATGGGACGGTACAGTCAAAAATGGTTTTGCAGGCGATTCCATGATCTCTTATGGAAGGTGAGATAGAAGGATCGTTGGAGGGATCCAGTGGATGACAGCGTACTCCCGGAATACATACAATACCGGAGTCTCCCTGCATACGGGTATTCATCGCCCAGATAACATCATTGATATCAAAGGGATCCACATCTTCATCTACAAGAAATACATGCTTTAATTCACTGAATGCTGAGAATGCAAGCAGTGCCGCCTGTCGTTGTCTTCCCTCATCACTGGGAATCTTTTTACAGAACTGAAGAACAGCCATATATTTTCCGCCGCCGCTTGACGCACAGTATACATTTAACAGCTTTCCAGGCATAGCCTTTTCCACCATCTGGAGAATGCTGGCTTCGGTTGGAATTCCCGCCATGCTGACATGCTCCTCGCTTGGTCCGATACAGGTCTGCATAATGGGATTGATTCTGTGAGTCACTGCCTTCACCTTAATAACGGGCAGTTCCGGATTGGCAGGGCCTGTATAGCCCGGAAATTCCGGCATTGCTTTTCCTGTGTTGGTATTCTGGTCCTCTCTTACCCGAACCCCTGGAAGCAGTTCTCCTTCTATTACATACTCTGCATTGGCAATGCAGTTTTCCTCTATGGTAATACATGGTGTCAGTTCAACCGGCTCCTTGCGGATCGCACCGGCAATCTCCAGCTCATTAAATCCCAGAGGAGTTGTAGGCGGTTCAAAACAGGAAGCGATCTCAATGGCAGGATCCACACCGATGCTGATGGAGATGGGGAGTGGTTTTCCTGCTGCCTCTGCTTTTTCACGGAATACGCTTAAATGTCTGGCACCCGGAACAAAGTACATGGAAATTTCGTCCTTACTCTGAATGCACAGGCGGTGAATGGTAACATCGGAAATCTTTGTTTCCGGATCTGAAGCGTAACACATTCCCAATGTAATATAAGGACCTGCGTCCTCTTCTGTGTTGGTAGGAGCTGGAACTAATTTACGTAAATCAAAATCAGGATCAGTGGCATAATGAACCACTTCCTGGCATTTTGCTTCTTTCTGATCAATAATGACTGGTTTTATGGGATGTTTCACCGCTTCGTTTAACATATGGCCCAAACGCTCCGGTGCCTCATCCAGTAAATATCCGACCCGTTTCCGGCTTGCCAGTAGGCCAATTGCCACTCTCGCCCCCTCATGACCTGTTACCTGATTAAATACCATGGCAGGTCCTTCTTTTGTTGGGCGCATAACGGTACCGCCGGCACCCACATGGCGGTAAACGCCGGAGAGTTCCGCATGAGGATGAACTTCCACATCCGTTTCAATGAGCTGCCCCGGAATTGACGCCAAAAGCTCCAGGGATGAACGCAAATCATTCACTTTAATTTTTGACATAAAAAAATCCTCCTTTAATCGTTGATCGGCCGATAAGTATACTATGCACTATATTGCGGCTATACAGTCAAGAGGATTTTTCATGAAACCTGTTATATTATGTAGTTTTTTTCACCGGTATCTGCAGGCAGCAGTAATCCACCTCATGTTCGGAGTTGTAAAATGTAGTATCCAAAAGACATAAATCCAGAGCATCTCCGGTAATCTCATAGTTCCCGGACTCTGTCCATTTTTTTAGTGTATAAAAATCTTCCTTAAAATAAGGAAACGAATATTTGTACATACAGGCAAATGTTCCGCCTGGAATCTCCTCAACCCCGGGAATATCATATTCTGCAGCAGGAAGTACTACAAAGATTCCAGCGCCTTTGTATAAATTCTCCGATTGAAACTGATTACACCGGATGAGGGTGCCGAATCCGCTGGAAGGCATCGTCCCCCAGTCAAAAAGCAGATTCCAGGCTTTCATCAATGTGAGGTGAAGAACATCTTTACATGGTTCGGAAGGAAACGGGACAAACAGAACTTTTCTGGGTCCGATCTCCTTGATATGGGGAGTATTAATGGGATGCTCTTCATGAAGACCTTCATAAAACCGAATTCTCTGTTGTAAGTGCATCTTGGTTCTGTTCAGTTCCTGAATCTGCTTATCAACCGAATCCTGCTGTAACTCCAGAAGATGAATCACTGAATCGGGGCTGCGGTTTTCAAAGCTTCTCTTAATATCTTCCAGCTTCACCCCAAGCTTTTTTAACAGACATATTTCCCTTAAAACAGGGATCTGGAAAACACTGTAAAACCGGTAACCGTGTTCATTGATGGAAACAGGCTTTAATAGCCCGATATGATCATAATAAATAAGCGTCTGGCGGGTAAGGTGATGCAGCTTCGCCATCTCACTGATTGTGACAATTTCATCTCCCATAATGCGCTCCCCCTCCATCACAATGATTCAATTATTAAAGAATCCAGCTTGTCCACACCATCCTTCCATGCTATGGAAATATCCTTATGTAAGGATAATGAAGGGCCTGACTTGGAGTAAAAATTCAGGGTACAGGTAAAATGTGTTCTGCAATTATGCATAACCCATCTGCATTTATGGCTGTTTCCCAGCACTCTGCCATAAAACGCTGATAATTCCAGAATAGTATTCCGGCAATGATCAAAGGACTCTCCCTGCTTTTCCTGAATAATATTCTTTATTATCTGAATCGCATCTTCCGCTTTCATTTGTGATAGATCCAGCTGATGCTCTGTTAAAAATTTTTGAGCCAGCAAATCGTGTTCTTTAAACAGCCTGAAATCATCTTCTTCCCTGAAATAATCATTTTCCAATGGCGGTTTGGAAATCTTTTTAAAAAAATCCCGTCCATGTTGTTTCAATATATCCGCATATGCTTCAATAGCAAGCTTATATTCTTTTAAAGTGGCACATGGAAGGCCATTCTCACCGCTGTCCGGCACAATATCCTGAATCCCATAACTGCTGCATCTGCCTGAATAAGAGTTGATGACCATAAACAGCCTCTTATCCCATCCCCTGGTGTAAAATTCAACCACCAGCCTCGCTGTCTCTCCCTTACTGTTTTTAAATTTTCTTATGAACCAGCAGCTATTTATATTTTCACCAGAGATAAAACCCATGGGTATTAAAACATTTCCGATAATCTCTCTTGTTATTTCCTTCTTAGTCATAAATATATTCTCCTTTGAAATAAGCAAAACAGCGCAAGTATACGATTAGAGAATGTTACTTTGGCTTTATTATATAATACTTATCATGGCAAACACAAGGGAATGCCGTTGAAAAAGTTACAAATATTAATAATTATATCCTTTAAGCTTATACCATGTTTCCTGCAAATACTCAACCAATAGGACGAAATTATACAAGTTAGGTTCCAAAATTAGCATGAGGGTATGAAAAAAGGAGCCAGAAGGCATGAAAAAGATCCATACCATCTGACTCCTAAAATAAGACAATTTCATTTTTAAATATCGTCCACTCCCTGCATGGCATCATAACCGGTCTCACCGGTCCGCACTTTTACAGCATCCCGTACATCGTAGATAAATATCTTTCCATCCCCTATATGTCCGGTATAAAGTACCTTTCTGGCAGTCCTTACCACTTCCTCCACAGGAACCTTGGCAACAACAATCTCAACCTGTACTTTAGGAAGAAGCATCATATCCACAGGAATTCCCCTGTAATACTCTGCTGCACCTTTTTGCATTCCGCAGCCAAGAACCTGGGTCACTGTCATACCAGTCACTCCGATATCATTCATGGCAGATTTCAGTTCTTCAAACTTAGACTGTTTTGCAAGAATTTCAATCTTAGTCAGTACTGACTTTGAAGTGCCTGCTGGAGAAAAATCTGCAGATTTCACAGGAATAGCTTCTTCCACAGGGACATCCTGTCTGACCGTGTTAATACCAGCCACACTCTCCACCCGGCTCCCCAGATCTTCCATGGGCACAACAGGAAGAAAGTCTGCATAGGCATTTGCAAGTCCGTGTTCCGTACTGTCCAGACCTTCAATTTCCTCTCTGGAGGTAACCCGCAGGCCGATGGTCTGGTCGATTATTTTAAAGACGGCAAACATAACAATTCCAACCCATACCGCTACGGAAATAACTCCAATAAGCTGAATTCCCAGAAGCTTTACGCCCCCGCCATACAAAAGACCGCCCTCTTTTGCAAAAAATCCCACCAGAATGGTTCCCACCGCTCCGCATACGCCATGCACGCCTATTGCTCCTACCGGATCATCAATCTTTAATCTGGAGTCAATGAACTCAATTGACAGCACAACAGTCAGTCCTGTACAGATTCCAATGATAGCCGCCCCTCCCGGAGTCACGGCATCACACCCGGCCGTTATGCCTACAAGACCTGCGAGGGTTCCGTTTAAAGTCATGGAAACATCCGGCTTTTTATAACGGATCCAGGTAAATATCATGGTGGTGCAGGTAGATACTGCAGCTGCCAGATTGGTCGTCATAAAAATTCTTCCAGCTGCTTCGATGCTGTCTCCTTCCATGGATACGGTGGAGGCACCGTTAAACCCGAACCAGCAGAACCATAAAATGAAAACGCCAAGAGCTCCCAGTGTAATGCTGTGTCCCAGTATGGCCTTTGGCTTTCCATCCTTTGTATATTTACCAATTCTGGGTCCAAGAAGATAAGCCCCCAGAAATGCCGCTATGCCGCCCACCATATGAACCGCCGTAGAACCTGCAAAATCGTGGAATCCTAAAGATGACAGCCAGCCTCCTCCCCAGATCCAGTGACCGGATACCGGATAAACCACACAGGATATAACCGCACTGTAAACACAGTAGGCGGAGAATTTCGTCCTCTCTGCCATGGCTCCCGACACAATTGTAGCTGCCGTGGCACAAAATACAGTCTGGAATATTACAAAGGACCAAAGAGAAACACCGGAGGGAAGGATCCCACTGTAATCGCCGTGTATGAAAAAATCAATTCCTCCTCCGAACATAATTCCAAATCCAACAAACCAGTAAATGGGGGTTCCGATGCAGAAATCCATCAGATTTTTCATGATAATATTTCCCGAATTCTTCGCTCTGGTAAACCCTGCCTCTACCATGGCGAAGCCTGCCTGCATAAAAAATACCAGCGCAGCTCCAAACAGAACCCAGATTGTATTGACCGCTGACATATGACTACCTCCGTTCCTTATATCGATTTACCGCCTCCAAAAGCCGTTCCATTGCCTCTTTTAAGACCCATAACGGACATGCAATATTAATCCGTTCAAATCCTCTTCCACCCTCTCCGAAGATATATCCCTCGTCTAAGAACAGCTGCGCTTCCATCTGCATGAATTTTTCCAGTTCCTGATAATCCATTCCCAGTTTGTTAAAATCCAGCCACTGCAGATAGGTTCCCTGAAGATCGTAAACCTTTACTTCCGGCAGATTGTCTGCAACAAATTTCTCAACAAATTTCTTATTTTCCTCAAGGTGCAAAAGCAGTTCATCAAGCCATGCCTCACACTGGGTATAGGCGATCTCACATGCTTTATAGCCCATTAAATTTAAAGAATGATAGCCTCTTGCAGCAGTCACCTTTTCCCGCATTCCCTCATTGGCAATAAAATGATTGGAGGTCTGAAATCCTGCCAGATTAAAGGTTTTGCTGGGGGCGGTGGAAATCACACAGTTATTTACATATTTCTCTTCCAGCGTTCCCATGGAAATATGGTGGTAACCTGGAAGGATCAGATCAAAATGGATCTCATCAGAAATAATAAAAACTCCGTTTTTTAAGCAGATATCCCCGATCTTTGTCAACTCCTCCTCTGTCCATATCCGGCCTACAGGATTATGGGGACTGCATAATATAAGAAGAGTTACATCTTTTCTCGCCGCTTTTTCCTCGAAATCGGCAAAATTGATCTCATAGCAATCCCCTGTATTAATTAGTTCTGTCGTTACCAGCGTCCGTTTATTGTTCTCCACTGACATGCGGAATGGATAATAGACAGGAGTCATTATTAGGACTGCATCTTCTGGCTCTGTAAAAGCCGCTACCATCTGACCAAGACCAGGCACCACTCCCGCTGTCTCCACAATCCATTCCCGTTTGGGAGAAAAACCATGGCGTTTTTCCATCCAGCCGATTACGCTGTCATAATAGGCGTCAGTAGCTCCAGTATACCCCAATATGGACTGGTCTAAATATTCCTTTAATCCTTCAATGATCTCCGGTGGATTTTTCCACTCCATATCTGCTACGGAAAGAGGCACCACATTGGCCTTCACAGCCGGGTTTTTTACCTTCATATCATTCCATTTAAATGAACCGGCATGGTCTCTTCTTACCAGGGTTTCAAAATCATAATGCATTTGTCTTCCTCCGTTTTCCCTCTCTTATTCTTCACCTGCAGCCTGTGGATCTGTGATCCTCTTTAAAAACCGCTGTGTTCTTGGTTCTTTTGGATTCACCAGAATCTCAGAGGGTTTTCCTTCCTCAACAATGCTTCCGCCTTCCATAAATATGATCCTTGATGCCACCTCTCTGGCAAATGAGATTTCGTGTGTTACAACGATCATGGTAATTCCTGTCTGTGCAACCGTTTTAATCGTGTTTAAAACCTCTCCTACCAGCTCCGGATCCAGCGCGGAAGTAGGTTCGTCAAACAGAATTACATCCGGATCCAGAATCAGTGCCCTTGCAATGCCGGCTCTCTGCTGCTGACCCCCGGAAAGCTGAGATGGATAAAAATCACACCGTTCTGACAATCCCACTTTAGCCAGAATGTCACGGCTCATCTTTTCCGCATCTGCTTTTGCTATTTTCTTAACTGTCACAAGACCTTCCATAACATTTTCCAAAATGGTTTTATTCTGAAATAAGTTATAGTTCTGAAATACCATGGCGGTCTTTCTTCTCAGCTCAATGACCTGGGTTTTGGAATGCTTTTTGCAGTCTAAACTAAAACCATTGACAGTTACACTGCCGTCATCTGCGCTGTCTAAAAAATTGACTGTACGAAGAAGTGTTGTTTTATCGGAACCGCTGGGTCCCAGAATTACCACAACATCTCCCTTTTCAATATTTAAATTAACTCCCTTTAAAATGTGGTTTTTCCCAAATGACTTATGGATATTGTTCAGTTCCACCATATTTGCCATAATATCTGCTCCTTCCTCCTATTCATGTCCCCGCTCAGGCAGATGCGCCTGCCCGGAACTTTTTAAGCCGGTCCTCACAGATGCGGAATAATTTATTCAGTACAAAGCTGATTGCTTCGTAAATCAGTGTTGTCATGATATAGGCTTCAATGAAATTAAGTGCCGGCATAGCCAGTAAGTTTGCGGTTGCTGTTATCTCGTAAACCCCTACGTAATAAGCCAGAGACGTTCCCTTTACCAGACCCACAAAGATGCCGCCTAAGTTTGGAATGGCAATGGCAAGCGCCTGGGGAAAGATAATCCGCATCAGCGCCTGGGTTCTGGTCATTCCCACACTGAAGGCTGCTTCCATCTGCCCTTCATCAACGGCTGATAAGGCGGAGCGGAATATTTCCGAGGAATAGGCCGCCTGGTCAAGAGCCAGGGCGATGATCGCATACACGATGGGGGGAACTGCATTGATATCAATGGTAATTCCGATGCTCAGACCATAGCTGTATAAAAGAATGGGCAGTGCATAGTAAGAAATGTATAATAAAATCACCATGGGCACGCCTCTCATAAAGGAAACGAACACAGCTGAAAACTGGGACAAAACAGGAACCCTGTGTTTTCTGATCAATGCGATGGAAAGACCAAGCAGCCAGCCTGCAGCAGCCGATACAAGAGACATGAAGAGCGTGATGGGGACTGCAAGCATGATCTTTGGCAGCGCTTCTATGATAAATTTAAAATCCATCCTGTTTTCCTCTTTTCTTTAACTTGTTGCCTTTTTCCGGCCCTTTGTATAGATTTTTTCTGTAAATTTGCTGCAATACTCCAGGATAATACAGGCTGCCCAGAAAATGATTCCCGTTGCTATGTAAACTTCCAGGCGGTTTGCTCCATAGCTGGCAGAGCTGATGGCTCTTGCTTTTCCCATTAAATCGATGACACCGATTGCAAATGCCAGTGAGGTATCCTTAAACAGCATGATGACGTTATTTCCCAGCGCAGGGATTGCAATGCCAAAGGCCTGGGGGAAAATGATACGGCGAAATGCTGTAAATTCCTTCATTCCCACACTGTAGGCCGCCTCCCTCTGCCCCTTATCCACTGCCAGATAAGAAGCTCTCATCATCTCCGCCATATTAGCGGAGCTGCTGAGGGAAAGACATGCCACAATAAATACGGTCTTGCTGACTCCTGTTAAATCAACTCCAACACTCTGAGCAAGCTGGGGGAGACCAAGATAGATTAAAAATATCAAAACAAGAGTTGGAATTCCTCTCATAAATGCGATATAACCGTTAGCAATGGCTTTTGGCCACTTTCTTTTACCAATTCCGGCTGCAGTGACGAGAGCCCCAAGTGCCAGGCTGATTAAAAGCGATATCAGGAGAATCTCCATGGTAACAGGAAAAGCCCTTAATACATTGGGAATATAGCCCGGAATTGTCTCCGGTTTGAATGTGTTCTCCAAATCCTTTTCCCTCCATTTCTACAATCCGTTTATTTTACTGTTGTGCTGACCATATCTGCATATTTTGAAAATACATCCTGACCAAGATACTCGGATGCGATCTTTGATAAGGTTCCGTCCTTCACCATATCTTTTAATGCCCCGTCAATGGCAGTATTTAAATCATCTTTTCCTTTTGCACACATGATGTAGGTATCTTCTACCATAACGACATCGGTAAGAGACAGATTATCAAGCTTTAATTCCTTTTGTACGCTGTCATAAGTGGACTGATAGGTAAGACTTGCATCTACCTGACCATTGGCAACCTGCTTAAAGCCGTCTGCTGTTGATAAGTCACTGACTGCGTTGATTTTCAATTCCTTTCCCGGGTGGCTTTCATTGTAAGCCATTAGCATGGAATATTCGTAACTGGTGGGTGACTGGTTAATGGATTTTCCCGCCATATCATCCAATGTTTTGATTCCACTGTCCTTTTTCACACATAATGACATGGGAGAGAGACAGTAATACTGCTCAGGAAATAAGTATTTCTCTTTTCTTGCATCGCTTTTTACAAGCTGATGAGACAGTACATCCAGTGCGCCTGAGTCAATGGAAACAATGAGGGTATTAAAATCCATTGCCTGAATATCAAATTCATATTTGTCAAGACGCTTATCAATTTCTTTTAATACTGCCACATCATAACCCACCGGCTCCCCCTTATCGTCCAGTGAGCAATACGGCGGCATTGCATTACCAGTACCTACCTTTACTTTTGTGACACCTGAACTCTGAGTTTTTCCGCATGCGGTCATAGACACCGCCAGTGTAAGAACCATAACCGAGCAAACTACATTTTTCATAATCTTTTTCATTTTTTTCTCCTCCTGCATCTGTCATCGTCGATTGAACAACAAAAAAGGCGCTTGCTTTTATGCAAACGCCTTTGTCTACCTTCCGTTCCCCTTCCTGACGGCTGTGGAACTGTTAGGCAAAGTATATTCCATCGTTTTGCCTTTGTCAATATTTTTTTATCAGGATAATAATGTTTTATTATTTTCACAAAAGCCAGTTGTCCATTTCTGACTATCAGTACATTTTTCACAAATTTTTAAGATTGACAGATAATTCAAGGACAAGGATTTACATATCAGGCTTTTTTGTTATATAATAATCTAAAATTTATCAGACCATAAGGGGGCCAAACTCGATGAGTGATATCATGAAGCACTACGAAGTGCTGACTAATTTTCTGGGAAATGTACTAAGTGACAATTATGAAATTGCACTTCTGGATCTAAGAGAAGGGAAACGCTGCATCACAGCCATAGCCAACGGACAAAACAGCGGCAGAACCGTTGGGGCTCCTTTAACGGACCTGGCTCTTAAAATCATAAGAGAAGGAATCTGGAAAAAAGAGCCGTATCTGCTTAACTACAGCGGGCTGACAAAGGACAAGAGACCTTTGATCTCTTCAACCTTTTTTATTAAAGAGGGACAGGAGCTTTTAGGTATGCTCTGCCTGAATGTTGACACGCAGATTTATCAGCAGCTGTGCCAGTCCATCTTAAAGCTTGGCGGATTGTCCATTGATTCTCCTTCCAGCAAGATCATTGACCTGCCTGTGGAACACACCGAAACCTTTACCAACGACATCGGTGATATCATTGCCAGTGCCATGCCGGATTACATCATGGAAAACCGCATACCTGCAGACCGCCTCACCCAGGATGAGAAGATCTTCATCGTAAAGCAGTTAAACGAAAAAGGAGTCTTTATGATCAAAGGCGCGGTCAGTGAGGCAGCCTTAAAACTGAATTGCTCCGATGCCACCATTTACCGGTATTTAAGCAAAATTAGCAAGCAGGAGCAAAAAAAACAGATTGACTTTTAAAAAAAATGGTGCTAAACTCCCTGATAATATTTTATTGCAATAATAATTTTTTATCACACAACAGGGAGGAAATACAATGGTATCAATGGAGCTGGTCAAACTTTTCCTGGTCTTTCTAGTCATTTTAGTACTGCTCTGGTTAAAAAGGCCCTTATGGCAGGCAATTGCGTGCAGCATCCTGCTGTCATTTTTTATTTTTCAAATTCCGGTTTCAAGTGTCTGTTCCATACTCATCCGGGCTATATGTTCCAAAAGCACTGCAACTATTTTATTAAGCTTTTACACCATTACGTTCTTACAGCGAATGCTGGAAAAGCGGAATCTTTTAATGACAGCAGAATCCTCATTAAACCATCTGTTCCGCAACCGGCGAATCACCACCATACTGGCTCCGATTTTCATCGGTCTTCTTCCTTCTGCAGGAGCCGTCTATATCTGCGGATCAATTGTAGATTCTTCCTGCGGAGATTATTTA
Source organism: Hungatella sp. (assembly GCA_009712635.1). Lineage (GTDB taxonomy): Bacteria > Bacillota > Clostridia > Lachnospirales > Lachnospiraceae > Lacrimispora. The sequence goes on from WASS01000013.1 coordinate 121,529, forward strand.
AGCAAAGAGGATAAAACCTTTGTCACCAGCTATTACCGACATATCCCGGAGAGCTTTCTTCCCACTTACTCATCTATTTTAATCGCACTGGGACTGGCAGGCGTTGAGACAGGAGACTTTCTTCTGTCCATGCTCCCAGCTGTAGGAATCCTGGTCTTTTTGGGCTATCTTTTTTATTTAAGAAAAATTCCAAGAGAAATTGTAAATGACCAGGGAATGTCAAAAAAGGCAGCGCTTAGACAGCTTATAAAAAGTCTGTGGACCATTGCCGCGGCCATTCTTCTCATTATTGCCTTTCATCTTGAGGTCTACATAGCAACCCCGCTTGTAATTGCCTTTTCGTTTTTCTTCTATCACTTTTCCTTACGGGAAATCAAACCGTTTTTTCTTTCTGCACTGGAACCAAAAATCATTGTTAATACGCTTCTGATCATGATTTTTAAAGAGGTCCTTACCTATACGGACGTAATTTCAAAACTTCCCGGTCTCTTTAGCGCCCTTCCCATACCGACTTATCTTGCCTTTGCACTGATCTTCTTCTTTGGCTCCATTGTAGGCGGATCAACTGCAATAATTGTGCTTTGCCTTCCTCTGGCCTTTGCAGCCATACCAGATGGAGGAGCTGCACTGATGATGCTTTTAATGTCCTCTTCCTACTGTGCCATGCAGGTATCTCCCACTCACGTATGCCTTGCGCTGGTTACGGAATATTTCCACACGGGAATGGGGGATTTGTTAAAACGGACACTTCCTGTGATCCTGATTTTTTTTCTCCTCATCCTCCTTTATTACCAAGTGCTGACTGCTCTTTTCTGATTTGACTCACTGTCCATTTTATGCTAGGATGTGCTTATCAATTTACAATCAGAAAGGATTTACCATATGAACCTCATGAACCTTATGCAGCTGAAAGAGGCCTGGAGTATCTTTAAAGACAATCACCCGAAATTTCCCTTATTCTTAAAAGCAGCTTCGGAAACTGCTTTAAAGGAAGGATCCATGATAGAAATCCGTGTCACATCTCCGGAAGGGAAAACACTGACTACCAACATGAAGCTGAAAGCCTCTGATCTTGAGCTGATAGAACAATTGAAATCATCTTTAAAATAGCAGGTTGTTGTTACTGGAAAGTTATGGTAGAATACTTTCAGGCCATGAAACATCTACCGTTTCAATGGCAAAACAGGAGGAGTAAAAGGCATGAAGAAACTAATCAAAGTATTTGTTGCTGCCTCACTTCTGTCAATCTCTGTTGCATCTACCGCAATGGCTGGAACCTGGAAACAGGGTTCAGATGGCTGGCGGTGGAAGGAAGACGATCATACCTATACAGCATCTGCCTGGAAGTGGATCGATTCTGATAAAGACGGAATGGCGGAGTGCTACTATTTTAATGAAGAAGGAATCCTGGTAACCAATACCATGACTCCTGATGGCCGTACTGTGAATGAAGACGGCGCATGGACTGAGGATGGTATCGTACGCTTAAGAGCCGCCAACCCTTCCGTAGCCGTTCAGATGAAGAAAAAGGGAGCTCTTCTTTACAAGGATGCAGACAAGAAAAGTTCTTCTTTACCAGGGCAGGATATCAACGCTGATATTGCCATGAATTTATATTACGACTGGCTGCAGATTCCGGTAATTATGAATATGCAGATGAAATACCACGATATTAACACTCCCAGCATGGAGTTTTTATCCAACAGCACGGTAAAAACTCTGGGCATGGAAAAGGTTGATAGTTCCTTTTATACCGGCGGCTGTTATTACTCTGATTCCAAAGACAGCGGAAAGTATAAGATGAAAATCGGATACGAGGATATGACAAAGCATCTCACTCTTGGAGGTCTTACCGGACAGTTTTGGGGATTTTTAGACAATGTACAGATCGCACAGGATCAGGACGGAAACAGTGTCATGTTTTATACCACTGAGGCAGACGGTCTGGAACAGTATTTAACCAAATTTTACGATAAAGTATGGCCTACACTTTCCGATTCGGATTACAAAATCACTGGTGTGACCGGTAAAGCAATTATCAGTCCGGACGGATATTTTTCCAAAGAACAGATCCTGATCTCCATGACTATTAACGAGGATGGAGAAACCATGGGACTGGATATGAGTGTAAATCTGGATTATAAAAATCCAGGTCAGACGGTGGCAATTGCCTTTCCTTCAACGGATGGGTTTGAAGAAGTGGTGTATTAAAAAAGCGGAGGAAGCGGTTCTTGAACGAACTGCTTCCTCCGCTTTTTAATTTTTTAAGCCAATATAAATATGGATCCGGCAACGCCCCTCTTCTGTTTTTTCGTACTCCTCAAAGTCACATACAAATGATCTTGACAGATCCATATTCCACAAATTCTGCCACACTTTTGCGACTGCCTCCTTACCCTCTCCCTCTGCAGTAAATTTTGCATACGTTCCGGCCGGTATGGTTTTGATTGTTATCCCGTCTGGCTGTCCTTCCGTTTTCTTAACCTCACAGGCAGCCAGTACGCTGTAATCTTCAGTTTCTCTTCCCTCATACTCCGTATAAATCCCCAATGTCTTTTCATTAGCCTTATACAGTACCGAAGAATAAACACCCATAAACTGCGCCCACAAACCGCCGATTACATTTCCCATATCCGGTGCATAATTATTAGTTCTTGCTGACAGACCAGCCACCATCATATCTTTTAACTCTACTAACTCATACGTCATTTAATTTTCCTCTTTTCGATTTTATGAAGAAAATTATAACAAAGATAACATGACAGCTGACTGTCACTATTACTCCCTTTTTACCGCAAAAAACCTCATAAGAACGATTACCAGAATAAGCGGAAAGATAATCGCAGAAAAAATTCCGATTTTTAAATTGCTGCCAAATAATCCCGATACAATTCCAACGAGGGTTGGGCCTCCCGAGCATCCAAGATCACCCCCCAGAGCCAGGAATGCGAACATGGCAGTTCCTCCGCCCCGAATGGAAGCAGCGGCCAGACTAAACGTCCCAGGCCACATAATTCCCACTGAAAAGCCGCAAAGTCCGCATCCAATCAGTCCCAGTACCGGATTAGGAGCACAGGTAATCAAAAGATAAGATGCCATACAAAGAACACCGCTGGCCGCCATGACTTTTTTCAGTTCCCATCTTTCCCCATACTGTCCATAGACAGCTCTTGATATCCCCATCATAAGTGCAAACAGCATGGGACCCGCCAGATCTCCAATGGTCTTCGTTACCCCCAGCCCCTCTTCCGCAAAGGCAGATGCCCACTGGCTGACTGCCTGTTCACTTGCTCCCGAGCAGACCATAAGAAGCAAAAAGACCCAGAACAGCTTGTTTCCAATCAATGCGGCAAAGGACATTCCTTCCTCCCCTTTTGAAAGAGAAGCAATGGGCACACGGAAAAATAAAACCATGCATACAGCCGGTACTACTGCCCAGAAAACCGCCAGTATCTTCCAGTTTCCTATTCCGAATAACCGGAAAAATAAGGTTGATATCAGAACAACTCCCACATGCCCCCAGCAATAGAAGGAATGGAGCATACTCATGGCTTTTTCTTTATTATCTGTGGGACACGCTTCCACAATGGGACTAACTAAAACCTCCAAAAGCCCGCCCCCAATGGCATAGATAATAACTGCCAGCAACAGCCCCACCCAGGAAACAGAAACTATTCCCGGTAAAATGGTGAGAAGAATCAGTCCTGCTGCCGCCATCAGGTGTGCGGTAATCATAGAAATCCGGTATCCCACCCGATCTATTACCGCAGCCGATAAAAGATCCACCAGCAGCTGAACACCAAAATTTACGGTAACAAGAAGCGTAATTCTGGACAGTGATATTCCATACTCCCATTGAAAATGCAGAAACAAAAGCGGCACAAAATTATTGACAATCGCCTGGACAATATAGCTTAGAAAGCAGGCATAAACAGTACTTTTATAATTTTCCTTCACGTATTCGGCCCTCCCCTGTAATATGATTGTATTATACTGCAGTTGGAAATTCAAATCTTGCAATTTACCGCCAGCTTATGGTACAATTTAGCCGATCACAAAAAGGAGAACGCTCTATGCAAAGCACAAAAATACTGACCGACGAATCCATGATGGAGCTGGTCTCCCATGGTTTTGCAGACTTTCCGTTTCAATACTACTACGAAGATGTTGGAAAGTTTGACAACCGCTGCATTGACTGGCACTGGCACCGGGAATTTGAACTGGTATCTGTGACCGAAGGAATGGTACATTGTTCCATCGGAAACATTCATTACATACTGGAACCCGGCGACGGTGTCTTTATTAATTCCGGTGTTATGCACCGCTTTTTATCAACCGGAACCGCAATTATACCAAACGTACTGTTTGCTCCGGAATTTATAGCCCGAGAAGGAAGCTCTATCTACGAAAAATTCATTGCTCCCTTTTTATTTTCCGGCATATCCCACTTTGTATTAAGGGGGAAAAATCCATGGCAGAGCCATTTACTTTCCATTCTGTCAGATCTTTACAAGCTATGCGAAGATCAGACAGCGACCTGGGAGCTTAATGCACATGCACTGGTCTGCCAGATCTGGTCCATCCTGTTTTTGCACAGGGACGAATTTGCCACCATGGAAAACGCAGGGGTCAACCGCCTTTCCCAGGCCCGTTTCAAACGAATGACCCATTTTATTGAGCAGAACTATGATAAGAGACTGACTCTGGAAGACATCGCCCAATCGGTGGGAGTCAGCAAAAGAGAGGCACTCCGCTGTTTTCAGTGTTCCGTACCTCTCTCTCCAATTGAATATTTAAATAAATATCGGTTAACTCAAGCCAAAACCCTGCTTCTTCACACAGACCGCTCCATCACTGATATCGCAGAGAGCACCGGTTTTGAGAGCACCAGCTATTTCGACCGGCTATACAAACGGGAATATCACATGACCCCCGGCCGCCACAGATCCGCTTTTGTGCAGGCAAATGCTAAAAAAAATGATACCGGTCAGGCTTCTTCCAAAAAGAACACTGAGAAAAAAGAGCAGAAAATACAACAGAACCAGGATAAAACAGATTTCACCTGCCAACCGGTATCTGACTAATCGGATTCCTTTTGCCCATTTATAAAAATAATAGGATATTAAGCCAATTCCCATGGATCCGACCAAAAGCGGCATCCATGCCATGAAAAGAAGAATAAGATTCATTGTACTACACTCCGGCACTTTCTCCTCTTATCTTCCCCTTTTTATGCCTTAATAATCCAGTTTCTGTCAGAATTGCTTTTTCTTCATGATATTGACAGAAATAAGATAAGATCCAAAAACTGCTGCCAGACTAATCAAAAGCAGAACTGTTATGACTGACCCTGCTGCTAACGACATTAAAGCTGCAGCCGCTGTTGATAAATCCAGTTGAAAAGTCTTTGCCGCCTTCACCACAATGAATGCTGCGGCAAAGATTATCCCGATTATAAAGATCAAAACAATTCTACCTTTTTCTGTTCCGAATTTCAGCTGGACCGGAACCACTACAGCCATGAACAGGAGGGAGAGAAAAAGATACAAAAGCGCCGTAATCACAAGTTCCAGCATGCCCGCTCCTCCTCTCACAAAATTCATGATAACTGCAAATACGGTCACGATAATCCAGGCGGAACCTCCCGTCACAAATCCGAATACATATTTCTCCGCTGCATATTGATTCCTTGTGATTGGAAGAGTGAATAAATAAGCAAATCCATTGTCAAATTCATCGTAGCTGATGGAACTTAGTGTAAACATGGTAAAAATTAAAGTCACATAATTAATCACAAAAAAAGAATTAACATCCAGCAGTAACATTCCTGCCGACAGAAAGAAGACGAGCAGGAAAAAGCGCTGCTGGTTTTTCAACAAAAGTAAATCTTTTATTAACAACCCTTTCATAACCGTTCCCCCCTTATCATCATGGTAATCACTTCATCAACACTTCCCTTTTCCAGTACAATTTCTGGCTGGCTTTCCCGGTAAAATCCAATTTTATTGGTAAGAAGACGATATCCGTAAGCTTCTTTTTTCTTTCGGAGAATATATCGTTTATCCAGCTTCTGTTCTTGTTCTTCTGTTACTTTTAAAAGACCATAACTCCCTAAAAGTACATCCGTCTCTTCATGCAAAACAATAGCTCCATGATCAATCAGATAAAGATCATCACAAAGCTGCTCTAAATCCGTTGAAATATGTGAACTGATCAAAATGGATCGGTCTCCCGGCTCCATATACTCCCGAATGGAATCAAGCAGCTCCTCTCTGGCAAGGACATCAAGTCCCGCGGTAGGTTCATCCAGGATAAGCAGTTTGGCCTCATGAGACATTGCAGCCAATACTCTCACTCTGGCTTTCATTCCTGCAGAAAAATCCTTTCCCCTCTTATTCAGGGGCAGACCAGATTCTCTGCATTTTTTTAAAAATCTGTCCTGATCAAACAACTGATACATATTTTTCATAATTTTAGCTATATCCTGAATTGTTAAATACCCGCTGAATCCAGAGTCTGCCAGAACCACTCCCATATCCTGTCTTTCCTTCAGGGACAACTGACTGTACGGCTTGTCAAATATCTTTACTTCACCCTGATCTAAGGTAATAAGCCCTAGCGCCGATTTAAACAACGTGGTTTTTCCCGCACCATTGGTTCCAATCAGTCCGGTTATATATCCTGACTGCAGTTTAAGAGGACAGTTCAGTGTAAAATCTCCATACGTTTTCTGAATATTTTCCATTTCTAACAACATCATTAATCCTCCAAAATCAAATAAAACAAATCCGTCAGTTCCTCATCCTTCATTCCGCAGCTTCTGCCTTTACGGATTGCCGACTCCAGTTCGGCCTCAACCTCTTTTTTCTTTTCTTCCAGCATGAATTCCTGGCTGGCATAAGCGATAAAGCTTCCTTTTCCATGAACAGTGACAATAAAACCCTCCTGTTCCAGAATGTCATATGACTTTTTAACTGTTAAAGCGCTGATGCGCAGTTCTTTAGCCAGAGTACGCACCGATGGCAGATTTTCTCCTTCTTTTAACGTTCCCTGCATAACACCGCTCTTAATCTGCTCCGTGATCTGGTCATACAGGGGCTGCATGGATGAATTATTTATTATTATTTTCATTTCACCCCTCCTTGATAAACAGTATATAACAGTATATTACTGTTGTCAACTGTTATATACTGTTTATCGCAACTAGCAAGATGTTCATAAAAAGAACCAAAATAAAAAAAGAATACACAGGCTATGAGGCGTGATGTGACCCCTTCCTGTGTATCCCTTTTTCTAAACTGACTTCAGGTATTTCAGATTTTTAGCTGAAACTGGCCGATTAAGTCCTTCAGGTTCTGAGCCTGCCCTGCAAGTTCCTCGCTGGAGGCGGAATTTTCTTCTGCAGAAGCCGCATTATTATCTACTTCCATGGAGATTTTTCCGATTCCATGTTCAATCATTTTTACAGAATCTGCCTGATCTAAGGAAGCTTGTGCAATACTGCGTACCTTATCCATGATCTGGCTGCTTTCGTTTGCTACGCCATTTAAACTACCGGCTGCCCGGTCCGCTATAACAGTTCCTTCTTCCACCGCCTTTAACGATGCCTCGATTAAGTCGGAGGAATTCTTTGCGGCCTCTTTACTCTGACTTGCCAGAAGACTGACCTGACCTGCTACCACAGCAAACCCTTTTCCTGCTTCTCCGGCTCTTGCTGCTTCGATTGAGGCGTTTAAAGCCAGAAGATTGGTCTGCATGGCAATATCATCAATGGTTACTATCATCTTGCTGATTTCCTGAGATGTCTTCTTAATGGTGCTCATGGCAGAAACCATTTCCTTCATATTCTGATTTTCCGTTGAAATATCCCGGGCAATCCGTTCCATCTCCAACTGAATTTCATTAGTCAGCTTTGCATTTTCTCCAATCTGCTCTGTAATATGAGTCACTGACTCTGATAATCTTCCGGCAATCCCTGCCTGGTTTTCGGCTCCAACTGCCAGAAAACGGGCTGATTCGGATATCTGGCTGGACCCATCTGATACCTGATTGGCTGCCTCATTAATTTCTTCAAAACTTCTTGAAATCTTTTCTGTAAAACAATGAAGAGACGATTCAATATTTTTAAAATCTCCGATGAATTCACTGTTAAAATCCACATTGAAATTACCGCCCGCCATCTGTTCCATGGCACAATCTATTTCCATAATATAGCTGCGGATCTTCTCCATGGATACCCGTAAGCTCATAGCCGCCTGACCGATTTCGTCTTCTGAATCGTAAGCAATCGCCGTATGTAAATTACCTTTGGCAAACTCTCCTGCTGCATCCTGTATCTCTTTTAATGGAACAGCAATGGACTTGGTCAGACGTTTTCCCATGAGAAGCGCAATAATCAGAGAGATCAGGGAGAAAAATGCTAGAAATGCCGTGGCAGCATTCTCAACTCTCTGGCTGTCAGTATATTTTGCAAGAGCTGCTTCATCCGCCTGGGAACCTGTCTTATCCAGTGCATCCGCCAGTACTTCTGAAACATCATTGAAAGTAGTCTGGTAATATTCCACGGCTCCTTTTGTATCTCCCGTTTCCAGCATAGAAAGCAGAACACCGGTATCTTTCTGAAAATCGTCAAATGCCCGGTCCAATGTTTCTCCTGACTGTTTATCCTCCAGATTCTCTTTAATAACAGCAATATATTTTACAATTTTTTCAAATCTTCCTTCTATTTCTTTTTTTTGCTCTGCAGTAACAGAAGAATCTTCCCGTATGGCTGCCCAAAGTATTCGTTTATTAATGGTCTGCACATCCTTACGGATCTCCATCTGCTTTTTCGTTGTTTCATATTGAATTCTGTAAAATGTTGACATGTTGTTTCCGATGCTGCGAAAACTGATCAGCGAAAATACTGAAGAAAGAAAAATAATAAAAACCAGAATTGCAAATACCCGTTTCAGCCTTGTTGAAATACTTAATTTTCCTGATTTTTTCATCTCTAGTCCCCACTTTCGATTTGTTATTTTGTTACTAATTCTATTATAACAATCCGTCTTCTCAATGCCAACTTAATATTTATTCAGAAAAATAGCTGTAATCTTAATAAATTGTAAGATTACAGCTATCGCCACTATAAATCGTATTCAAAACTAACCGAATTACTGGAGAGATCAAATATCATGTTCTCTCCTTTATACAGCAGAAATCTTCCACGAAGCAGATGCTCTTCCTTAATAAAGCGGCTCATTTCTCCCTGAACTGGCGCCCGCAGTTTATGAGCAAACCGCTTCTCATCCTTTCTGCTTTGATTGGAAAGAAATACTTTCAAAACACAGGCTCCCTGTTTTATAATGACAGCCGTCTCCCGTTTGCTGACCACTCTGGCTCCCAGGTAAGTAGCAAACCGGTATTCTTTTTCCTGATACATGACTACACAGATACAGCCCTCAAACTGAAGTCCCAGCCATGGGATTTTGGCAATGGAAACCATGACGGAAGCATTTTCAGAAAATGCATTGCACTGAATCCAGAGGTAGCTTTCGGGAAATGATGTCCCTCTGTCTCCTTCTATATATCCCATTCCCCCAACAAAATCCACTACATCGCCGTTTAGTTTCACCTTTCCGGACAGCCTGTGGGACATACTGATAATCTCATGTTTGCATTCCATAAAAGGCATGTACTGAAATGGACCCATAATGGGATACCGGATTGGGGTAGTGGGTCCGAAACGAACAGCTCCTTTTAATAAAAGGTCCTCTGTCTTTATATCCAGCCTGACGCCTCTGCGGGAAAAGATATTATTACCCAGTATAATCCTTTTCTGATTCCAGTCAATAAAAAAATCCTCTTCTTTAAAATCCAGCCAGCAGGCATTTTCGTTCCATATGACCTGTAAAAATGGAAGGCGTTTTCCTGTTCCATCTCTTATAAGCCCTGGAATCAGCGCCAGAACGGTGTTTCCACACTGCATCTTAATATACCAGCCAATAAAGAATTTCCCTTTGGTTTTCCCTTCTGCCATTTACCAGAACCCTCCTGTCTCCATTATTTAATCATATGGTTGCCAGGAATGGGAAAACGTAGTCAGGAAATATATTACTGTACCTGTGCTATCCGGTTTACCACATCGATATAATCCTTGCAGTAAGTCTGATAAACAGTCATCACGGCACTGCGGAAACGGACCTGCTCCGCCGGGCTTAATTCTGTTACGATACAACCGGCTTTAATCAGACGATCCCTTACATTCTGCTCCCTTTCGGTAAAGATCTGGCGCTCATACGTCGCAGATTCTTCTCCGCATTGTTTGATTATTTCCCGGTCTTTCTCGCTTAACCTGTCCCAGGTTGCCTGGGAAGCAAGCTGAAGTTCCGGTATGCGGCTGTGGGCGTCAAGGGTAATGTATTTTGCCACCTCATAGTGATTCATGGTTTCATAGGAAGGCCAGTTATTTTCTGCGCCGTCAATAAAACCGGTTTCTAACGCTGCATACACATCGGAATATGCCATGGGAACGGCTTTCGCTCCCAATGCCTCTACTACGGCCGCCATCATATCCGATTTTGCAACCCGGATTCTCATCTTTCTGATGTCCTCCACCCGTTCAATGGGGCGCTGGGTATTATAAAAATGTCTTGCACCGGCATCATACCAGGATAAGGCAACCGCCCCGCTGCCTTTTAGATCATTCATAAACTCGTCTCCGATTTCACCGTCAAGAACCTTCCACATATGAGTTTCATCCCGGTAAAGATAAGGCAGCTGCAATACGTTGAATTTGGGATTTACATCAGTCAGCGTCATAATGGATACGCGGGCAAAATCAATTCCCCCATACTGAACCTGCTCCGCGATCTCATTTTCATTTCCCATTTCCCCTCCGGAAAAGACTTTTATCTTAATTCGTCCTTCCGTCCTTTCCCATACCAGCTGGGCAAACTTTTTCGCCCCCTCTGTTGTGGGATAATCATCCGGCTGGTTATCGGCATAGGTAAATACATATTCCGGAGCTTGTTCTCCGGAAGAAAAAAGAGAGTCTGACGGATTTTCTTTATGAAAAAAACTAAAAGAAGCCGTAATGACCGCTCCTGCCAAAAGGACTGCTCCCCCAATTTTTATAATACGTTTGTTCATTCCTGTACCCCCAAAACGCCTCCCCTGATTACAGGGGAAGCGTCCGATCTTTTATATAGTATGAACTGATTAAGGATTAATGATACTCTGAACTTCCTTATCATCCACATTTGTTTTATCAACCAGAATAACTCCGGTATCAACAGTTTTGTCTTTTATTTCTCCGCCATCAGCGATCTGAAGAGCAGTTTTTACACCATCATAGCCCATGTAGTACTGGCGCTGAACAACAGAAGCTACATCGAACTTTCCGCTGCGGATCATGGTCTCGATCTCTGCAGAGAAATCGAATCCAACCATGGAGATATCGTCGCGTCCGGATTCTGTTAAACCAGTTACGAAACCTACAGTAGAGCCATTGTTAGGACCAAATACTGCCTTTAAGTTTGGATAAGTTGTAATGAAATCCTGGCAGAAACCAACTGCCTTGCTGATGTCACCGTCATTTACCTTGATGTCGTTGTTTAAAACCTTCCAGGACTTAGGTGCATTTGCTTCCCAATACTCATTGAAACCTTTTACACGATCATTGATTGTCTGGGAACCAGTGGAACCAACCTGAATTGCAATCTGTGCTTCTTCTGTCTCAGAAATTCCTCTGTTCTTTAAGCGGCTGATCAGTTCGTCTGCTGCTGTTTTTCCAGCTTCCACGTTGTTTGTTAACAGAGCTGCACTGTAGTTATCGCTTTTAATTACGGTATCAACCAGTACAACCGGAGTTCCTGATTTGTATGCTTCTGTAATTGGTGCATCTAAGGAAACGCTGTCAAGTGGAGCGATTACGATTCCGTCCGCCTGGGCAGATACTGCATTCTGAAGAAGGGTAAGCTGTCCTTCAATATCGGATTCCAGAGCGGTTCCGACTACGACTACATTACAGCCTAATTCCTTGCCTGCCTGCTCCGCTCCAGCCTGAAGAACGCTCCAGTACTGGTTTCCAAGTACCTTTACAATTACGTAAATGGTCTTTTCACCGGATTTTTTATCTGTCTTTGCTGCCTCTGTGGTCTTAACTCCAGCTGCTGCAGTGGTAGTTTCACCTGCTGCTGCAGTGGTTGCTGCTGTTCCGCTTGAAGATGTACTGCCACAGCCTGCAAGGCCTGTTACCGCCATAGCTGCCGCTAATACAACTGCTGCTAATTTACTCTTTCTCATTTTTTTCTTCCTCCTGAATTATATAGTTTTTTTTTATTTTTTCAAGCCAAAAAACCGCTTGAGTGCCCCTAAGTCACCGCTCTTCTTTGCTGTCTGGGAAGCAACTGCAATCAACAGGATAATTCCTACGATAACCTGCTGCCAGAAGGAGTTGACACCGTTTAAGTTCAGTCCGTTCCGGATTACACCCATCATCAGAGCTCCGATTACTGTATTTAAAATGGTTCCTTCTCCTCCTAAGATGGAGATTCCACCAAGTACGGAAGCGGCAATTGCCTCCATCTCATATCCGTTTCCGGCTGTTGGCTGTGCACTGGAAAGTCTTGAAGCTACCAGGATACCGCAGATAGCAGCGGATAAACCGGAGATGCAGTATGCAAACATACGTGTTTTTACTGCATTGATACCGGAAAGCTTTGCAGCCTCAAGGTTGGAACCGCAGGCATAAATCTGACGTCCGATACGCATCTTAGCCAGTACCACTCCAAGAATTAATGCATAAACCAGAGTGATAATAACGCTGTAGGGAAGACCGGTTCCGCCGATTCTTCCGCCTCCCAGAACATAGAACTGTTTCTGAACCTGCTCGGAAGGAATGTTGGTTGTATAAAGAGGTGCTCCGTTAACCAGTACGTTGGCCATACCACGGTATACCCATTGGGTTGCAAGAGTTGCAACGAATGGTACAACACCAAGTATCTCAATAAAAAATCCATTCATAATACCTGTCATAATACCCATGGTCAGACAGAGTATAATACACAGCCACAGGGGCAGTCCCTGCATTAATAGCGCTACCATAATAATACCGGACAACGCCATGGAAGCACCTGCTGATAAATCGTTTCCGCCGCATACAAGGCAGAAAGTCAGACCGCAGCCAATAATCGTATAGGTTACAATCTGCTGCAGAAGGTTCTGTAAATTAGCCGGAGCCAGAAACTTTGCCGGCTGAAGAAGTGAAAACAGAACAAACAGTCCGATCAGGATTCCGATAGAAAAGATCGCCCGGCGTGTTGCTGCATCAAGTTTTCCAAATGAGCCGGCTTTCTTCTCCTGTCCCTTTGCTTTTAAGTTCATCATTCTTAATCTCCCTTTCTATTTCCCACACCTAACGTAGGCGCCGGTTTTCCTTCAAGTTTGTTGTAGCCAGCTGCCAGATACAAGATCTCCTCCTGGGTGGTTTCTTTCGCATTCAGTTCTCCGTTTATTTCTCCCTGATGAATAACTAAAATACGGTCACTCATTCCAAGAATCTCAGGAAGCTCGGAAGATATCATGATAATGGATACACCCTGGTCGCTTAGCTGGTTAAACAGTTCGTACACCTCATATTTGGCACCAACGTCAATACCTCTGGTCGGTTCATCTACAATTAAAACTTTAACATCGTTGCACAGCCATTTTGCAAGAACTACCTTCTGCTGGTTACCGCCTGATAAGTTCCCGCAAAGCTGATGGACGCTTGGCGTTTTTGTACGAAGACGCTTTACGTATTTCTCAGCATTGACCAGTCCTGCCTTGTCATCAATGAATCCAAAACGGGTGATGTTTGGAAGATGAGCCATGTTGGTATTGTATTTGATGTCCAGTCCAAGAGCCAGTCCGTCTCTCTTTCTGTCCTCTGTTGCATATCCGATTCCATGCTTAATTGCCTGAATAACGGAATTAACCTTAATCGGCTTTCCTTCCATAATCAGCTCCATGGAATCCGGCTGGTCTGCTCCGAAGATGCAGCGCATCAACTCTGTTCTTCCTGCTCCAACCAGACCAGAGATTCCAAGAATCTCACCTTTTCTCACACATAAATAATCGGCATTGACTTTAGTTCCTCTTTTGACATTTTTTGCCTCCAGAACAATATCGCCGATTTTTCTTGTATGCTTGGGATATTTATCATCCAGGGAACGACCAACGATCATATTAACCAGTTCGTCCATGGTGATTTCGTTTAAGTTTCTGGTTCCGATATACTGACCGTCACGGATAATGGTAACCCGTTCACAGATCTGATTTAATTCCGCCATACGGTGGGAGATATACACCATTCCAACTCCCTTTTCCTTCAGACGTCTGATAATACCAAACAGCTGGTCGATCTCTTTTTCAGTCAGCGTTGCTGTCGGCTCATCAAGAACCAGTATTTTTGAATTGAAGCTGATTGCCTTTGCAATTTCCACCATCTGCTGTTTGGCAATGCTTAAGCTGCCTACCATTGCATAGGTGTTTATATCAATTCCAAGATCATCGAGAATCTTCTGAGCCTCCTCGTGCATCTTTTTGTCATCGATAAAGATTCCTTTTTTGTGAGCTCTCCCAATGAAAATATTATCTGCAACGCTTAAATGACCGCACATATTTAATTCCTGCATGATAATACTTACTCCAAGATCATGGGCTTTGGCCACAGAATCAATTACTACTTTTTCCCCTTCGATAAAGATTTCTCCTTCATCAGCCCGGTGAACACCGGACAATATCTTCATCAGGGTGGATTTTCCAGCACCGTTTTCACCTACCAGTCCCAGAACTTCTCCCTTATTTACAGACAGACTTACTTTATCGAGAGCTTTGACTCCAGGAAAGCTTTTGCTGATTCCGTCCATACGAAACAATTCCTGTCCCATGCCATATCCTCCTCTCTGGTTTCTACACTTTTTGTGCCTGGGTTTATTATACGGGTGATTGCCCCCTGGATTCTATCGTAACATTTTAGCTTTCATAGAAAATTTTTATCTTTTTTTGTGAATGAGCACAAAAAAACACCTGTCCCGTTTAAAAGACAAGCGTTTTTTTACCAATTGTTTAAGATTGAAGTTCTTTTAATTTGTTCATTCTGTACTCAGATGGATTTAAACCTTCCAGACGTTTGAAGACTTTCGTAAAGTAATTATTATCCGTATACCCCACTCTGGCACCGATTTCCTTTACATTGACATTGGGCTGCTCCAGCATCTTTTTGGCTTCCCCCACCCGGTATTCTGCCAGGTAAGAGGTAAAGCTCTGACCAAACTGCTGCTTGAACATTTTGCAGAAATAAGGCTCTGAATAGCCGATTGCCCGGGCTGTCTCACTCATGGAGATCTCATTCATAAAATTGGATTTAATATACTCCATAACCATGGAGGCCATAACTGACAGACGGCTGCTGTTTAAATCCGGTTCCTCTTCCATCAGTTCTTTCTGTTCCACAGCCTCGTTTTGTATTGTCTGTATTGCTTTTATGCCATGCCCATTCCAGTCATCAGTCACCCGGAGGGCCTCTTCTACCACACTGATTACCTCTTTCTGGGAATAGGGTTTCAGTATATATTCCATGGCTCTGATGGAAATCGCCTTTTTTGCATAATCAAACCGGTCATAAGCCGTTAAAAAGATCAGACAGCACCGGGAATTTTCTTTTCGCATAATTTCTGCAGCCTGAATCCCATTCATTCCCGGCATGCCAATATCCAGAATAATGATCTGTATGTCCTCTTTTCGAAAGAGTTCCACCGCTTCTATGCCATTTCTGGCTTCATAGATCGTGCAGTCCTCTCCGAATTTTTTTTGGAGCATTTTTTTAAGCACCATCCGCTCAATCATTTCATCTTCCACAATCATCAGCCGATACATCGTTTGTTCACCCCTTTTTTCCTCCAAAAACAATGGTTACCTCTGTTCCCTGATCCAATGTGCTGTCAATCGTCACTTTTCCATATTCGTAGTATGAGGATATTCTTCTGTAGATATTTCCAAGCCCAATTCCCAGACCTTTTCCTTCTGTCTCAATGGCATTGCGGATCTCTGCCAGCTTCATCGGATCCATACCCCTGCCTGTATCAGAAATCAAAATATGCAGCAGCTCTGCCTGCTTTCTGATGCTGATAAAAATACTCCCCCCATTTTCCTTTTCGGAGATCCCATGTATGACTGCATTCTCAAGCAAAGGCTGGAGGATAAAAACAGGTACTTCCTCCTTATAGAGTTCTTCCTCACAGTCAATGTTCCAGGACAGCCTGTCTCCGAACCTCATCTTTTGGATATACATATAATCCCTTGCTACCTTAAGCTCCTGCTCCAAAGGTTCAAACGCATTGGCAGTCCGTAAGCTGTAGCGAAGTAAGTTTCCGATGGATACCAGCATCTCTTCCGTAACAGGTGCTTCTTCCATCTGAGCCATTCGTGTGATCATATTAAGGGTATTAAATAAAAAATGAGGATTCAGCTGGCTCTTAATCAGCTGAAGCTGTGCCATGGAAAAACGCTTTTCCAAATCCGCCCGTTCCAGTTCGTGCTTATAGAGCTTTTCTTCAATCTGGCGCTTTTCTTCTGTTGCTGATATGAAATTCTTTGTGGAATGTTTCATTTTGTTAAATGCATGAACCAGTCTGCCAATCTCATCTGTCCCTTCCCAGACCACATCCGGGGAAGAAAAGTCATTCTTTTCAATTCTCCCGGAGACCGTAGCAAGCTGTATCATGATCTTTACAATATTCCCAGTAAAAAACCGGATAAATACGACCAGAATCAAAAATGCAGTTAAACTGATTGCAACCAGCAGATAAGGCATCCGTTTCAGCACAGGAACCCGATTCTCATAATAATCGTTACCGCTCATCAGAACAACTTTCGTCAGCCGGGAAGCGTATTGATCCAGATATTTCTGCATACTATAAACCTTATACAGTTCCCGTATATAATCCGGATCCCCCTGCTTCATGGCTAAAACCTTATCCTTCTGCTTTTCATAGGTCTCGTATCCGTTTATAATGTTCCAGGTTACGCCGTACCGGTCTTCTCCGATTTTTTCATATTCATAAGGCAGGCTGCTTAAATATGCTTTGGTGTCCTGGCAGACTCTTTGATAGATCTCCAGATTTTCCATGGTTCTGCTGGAAATCAGACTGGCAAAGATTCCCCGCTCCTGAGCCATTGATTCCTGAAATTTATAACAAGCCAGATTATCATCCATAATGCCCCTTGCATCGTCGATAAAAATATAGGCAACCTTTAAATTAATAAAAATGGAAAAGCCCATGATAATTCCCACGCTTCCGATTGCCATATACAGCTTTCTGTTCAGCGTCATCTGATACCACCGGGCAAGCAGCCTTTTTCCCACCTGTCTCTCCCTCCAATTACTTTTTTTATGCAATAATGCTAATTAATCTTATATGCTTTGCTATATTATGTCAATATTATTCGAAAACCATTTGCACAGCACCTTAAAAATTACTTTTTACCGATTAATTATGGAAATCACTTTTTGGGGTTGAACTGGTATGCATGATTTTGCTTAAATTGGCTATTTAAAAAACTCCAGTTTTTCTATATGATAGGTTTTAACAAAAAACATCGATGATATTTATTTGAAAGGATGAGGGTACTATGAATCAGAAAAGAACAAAGAAGTTAGTATATGGATCTTTAATGGCAGCGCTTACCACGGTTGCTACCATGGTAATACATATCCCAACCGCTACCAATGGTTATATTCATCTGGGGGATGGAATGGTTTTACTAAGCGGTATCCTACTTGGCCCTCTGACAGGCGCTGTTGCAGGTGGGATTGGCTCAATGACGGCAGATTTGATTTCAGGTTACGTATTTTATGCACCGGCTACCTTTCTCATTAAAGCACTTGCTGCCTTTAGCGGGGGATATCTGTACCGGAGATTTACACGCAGCCGTCAAAAAGCGCAGTTTCGGCTGCTGCCTTTTCTGATTGCAGGCATTGTATCCAGTATTCTCATCACAGGTGGATATTTTGCATACGAACTGATGGTATATAACCAGTCGGCTGCCCTTATTAATGTTCCATTTAATCTGGTTCAGAATTTATTCAGCCTGATTGTGTCCGGGGCCCTTCTTCCTTTTCTTCTGCGCAATCACGAAATCAGGAGCCTGAGCCTGGAAGCAGCTACAGACGGCATTCAATAAAAAAGCCTGCCACCATAATATTTCATAGTGACAGGCGCTGATGAACTGATTGTTTTAATCCGGCGTATGCATTTTCCCGTAATACTCCCGAAGAATCTCCACGGACTGATGAAACTTATCCAGTTCCTCATCTGTCATATGGATCTCCAGTATATCTGCAGCTCCCGTGCGGTTTAAAATAGTGGGTACTCCGGCAAATACGCCGGTTTCCCCATATTCGCCTTCCAGCAGGGTGGATACAGGAATGATTCGGTTTTCATCGTAAAGAATCGCCTTAATGATACCGGCGCAGGCTGTGGCAATCCCATAATAGGTGGTTCCCTTTCTGTTGTAGATCTCCCAGCCTTCTCTGGTTGTCTTTTTAACGATCTCATCTAAGTCAACCTCTCCAACCAGATCCTTGTTATCCTGAATAATATCATTGAAGGATTTGCCTGCCACTGTTACAGTAGACCAGGGGACCATCTGGGAATCACCATGTTCTCCCATGGAATAGGCATAGACGCTTCTGGGATCTACGTTTACAAGCTCCGCTATAAAGTTCTGGAGTCTGGACGTATCCAGGGAGCTTCCCGTACCGATCACCTGATTTTTGGGCAGACCGGACAGCTTATAGACATAATGGGCAATGATGTCAACCGGATTGGATACGACTATGAAAATCCCGTCAAAGCCGCTTGCCATGACCGGATCAACAATGGTTTTTACAATCTTAGCTCCGACCTCCAGAGTATCCAGTCTGGTCTGTCCTTTCTGTGGCGGTGCTCCCGCCGTAATCACAATAATATCCACGTCTGAGCAGTCTGCGTAGCTGGCTGTACGTACTTTAACATTACGGTCCAGATATTTAATGGTATCCCTTAGATCAAGTACCTCTCCCAAAGCTCGTTCCTCGTTAATGTCAATCATTAAAATTTCATCACATACTCCCTGGGTTACCAGGCTGAATGCGGTGGAGGAACCGACCAGTCCGCACCCCACTACAGCCACTTTTGATGTTTTTATCTTCATGTTTTATTCCCTTTCCTGATGTTCAAAAATTTTCATTATGAAAACATAAGAATAGAGATAGTGCCTCCCTTGGCTCTATCCCTATCTCATCAGCGGCTTTACAGATGCTCTAAAAGTGATTCCAGCTGCTTTGCCGTTCCGTTTAATTCCTCAATGGAATTTAGTATTTTTGCAAATTCTTCCGTTTCTTTTGTAAAAATCACATTGGATTCTGTTACCCGGGTATTGATTGTAGTAATGGATGCATTAATGCTTTTCAGCACACCGTCGATCTGCCCAATGGATTCACTGGTAGAAGCTGACATCTTTCTGATCTCTCCTGCTACTACAGAAAAGCCTCTTCCTGCTTCTCCTGCACGGGCTGCCTCAATGGCTGCATTCAGTCCCAGCAAATTAGACTGGGTTGCAATATCCTTAACAAAATCCAGTATGGAATCTGTATTCTTCGTGCTGTCGTTGGCTTCCTTCACCTTAAGAGATATCTCGCCGTTCATCTCCCTGAGTTGTCCGATTCCCCGGCTTACTCCGTTGGTTGATTCGGCAATCTGGTTTGCACCTGCACTCAGCTTGCTGATCAGACTTATTAAGTTATTCCTCTTTTCCAGGCTCCTTCCCAATGTCAGGACACCAATAACCTTGTTTCTTTCTGTAATGGGTACTGCGTAGGATTTAAAAGGAATGCCATACACCGTGGCAGGCACATCTTTAATAATTACCCTGCCTAAATCCAATGCCTCTCTGATTGCACCTCCGGCAGGGACAACGTCATTAGGATTGATTTGAAATTTTAAATTTCTGCCATTCCAGACATTAATAAACTTCTCTGTATCAGTTAAGGCAAATGATACATCATCATCAAATAAATTCATCAAATAAGGTATAACAGTATAAAAAGAATCCAGTATTTCGTTACCAGTCATAGAACTGCCCATCTTTCGTAATCCCCCTTTTTTAGGAAATCATCGGGTTCCTGTCTGCGGGAGCACAGGTTAATGATTTCAGACACATTTCTATTTTAATACATTCCAAGTTTTCTGTCAATGTAACCAAATAAAAGCTTATTTAATTTTTTTACATTCAAATTCACCAATTCTAACGATTTGCTCATATTCCTGAAGATCTGATTCAAATATCTTTAGATATCTGCAAATTTCCAAAGCAAAATCGACAAATGCATAACCCTGAGCAGTAATGATATGCCGGTCACAGACAACCCGGTTCATCACTTCATTTTTACGGTTAAACGGATCCTTGCAGGACATACTAACAATCTTCTCCTGAGAACAGGAGGTCGTGTAGTGATACCGTTCAAGAAGTCCGGCTCTTCCCAGAAACTGGGGAGCGAAACAAATGGCTCCTATTAGTTTTTTCCTTTCATCCATCTGCTGGATCAGAGGGCAGATTTCATTCTGTCCGTTGTCAATGGGACCGCCTGGAATGATCAGCGCCTCCACATCATCCAGATCATGAATATCACTGATTCTCCTGTCTGGTTGATACGTCAGTCCCGACTGGGCCGTTTTTAAATCCAGGTTTTCTGATATTGCTATAATCTCCCTTTTCCCTGTATTCCTTAATCTGTGAAGCAACAGAGTGATTTCAAAATCGGCCATATTATGATATACATAACATAGAATTTTACCCATTTATTTTCCTCACTAAACCCCTTTCCTTGCAGCTCCGATTGCTCCTGCGAACCTGGATAATTCAGAAGTGATAACCGGCATTTGAAACTGCACCTCAAGTGCTCTTTTTAATCCTTCCAGTTCCGCCAGTCCTCCTGTCAGAAGAACAGGAGATTCCATCTCTATTCTGCCAGCAAGCGCTGCTGTTCTGGCTGCCACTGAATTCACGATACCGCCAGCCACTTCCTCCCGGCTTTTCCCCCCAGCCAGAATGGATACGATTTCCGAATCAGCAAACACCGCACACATACTGCTGATGGCGCAGCTTTTTCCTTCCTTTAGAAGAGCAGCAAACCCCGACATATCAACTCCCATTCGGTGAGCTGACATCTCCAGAAACCGCCCGGTTCCGGCCGCGCATTTATCGTTCATCTGAAATGACTGCACCTTGCCGTTTCTCACGGAAATCACTTTAGAATCCTGCCCTCCGATGTCAACCACGGTACGGACTCCGGGAAGAATATAATCAGCCCCCAGTGCGTGACAGGTGATCTCCGTTACCGCCCTGTTTGCAAAATCGATTCCTACTCTTCCATATCCGGTAGCAATAATAAGCAGCTCTTCTCCCTCTGCTCCTGCTTTCACAATCAGTTCATCAAGTATGGCTTTTGCTGTCTCTTTTGGGTTCCAACCCGTTGGTTTTACTGCGGCTGCTTTTACCGCTCCATCCCACAAAAGAATTCCTTTGCAGGCTGCTGAACCGCAGTCAATTCCTATCCTCACCTGTCCCATAACTTAAAGCATCTCCACAAATGCGCCTGCCCGGGTAGAAAGCTGTCCGATATCCGCTGTGCTGTAATCCGTCTCCAGCTGCAGGTAAGGGATGTTTCTCTCCTGCAGAAACAATTTAACAGAATGTGCCTCCACAGCATAAGGGTGGCAGGCCTGGAGCGTCATTTCAACCACCCCGTCAATTTGAAACTGCTGGCAGAGACGATCTAAAAGTTCAAACCGGTTCGTATCCGGCGTCATGACGGCACAGCCAATCTGCAGATAGTGATCTGCAAGGTTGGTCAATGGATCTCCCTCTTCCCTGCACTGTCTGTCCATCTGTTTTGCACCGGTACAGTTTTCAAATACCACGACTACTCCCCCAGCTTCCTCAATCACCCGTACTACTTTTTCCGTCACACCGCCGATGGGGCAACCGGTGACCAGAATACGGGGAGCACTGGCAGTAACTGGTCTTTCCCCTGCATCATAAGCCTGTCTGATGCCGGCAATGGCGTTCTCGATTTCCCTTATTTTCTCTTCCCAGTTAAATTTAAACTGGGAACCGAACAGGATCTGAAGCTGCCGCATTCCCGTTAAGGGAGGAGGCGTCATCGTGCTTAACTCATAGAGTTCTTTTAACAGCTTTCTCTCCATATTCCGCCTGCGAATTGCCTCCTGAAGCATCTCATCTGTAATGGTGACATGAAAATCCTTTTCCACCCGCTCCTTTAACCGGACCAGTTCTTCTCTCCAGAGGGCCTTTGCCTGGGGTGTGTTCTGCCGTTTGGGCAGCTCCAGAATATGTACATTCTTGATCTTGCCAAGAAGTTCATACATCTTCACTTTTCCATCACAGGTGGTTTCTCCTACCACCAGATCAGAAAAGTACATATACGGGCATTTATCCGTTATGGCAAAGCCGTAGCTGGACTTGATCAGAGGACATAAATTGCTGGGGAGATCCTTTTCCGCTTCAGGTATGGTCTCATCGCTGGTTGCACACAAGCCTACGGTAACAAGCCCTGCAGCCATAAATATTTCCTGGGGGGTATAGGTGCAGAACTGACCTACCACTCCGGTGCCTCTGTCCTTTAATTCCTTCATAGCCAGAAATCCATCCTGTCTGGCCTTTGCAAAGCTGTCAAATATCCGGGGTAACTGGGTTTTTAATTCCACCATAATTTCTCTCCATTTCGACAAGTATTGTATGTATAATCATACACTAAGACACATAAAATGAAAACACCCATCTTTCGACAGGTGTCCATTCCTTAGATTCTAAAGTTCTATTTCTTCAATCGCTTTATCCAAAAATATAATTCCGTCCAGATGTTCCAGTTCGTGACAGAAGCATTTTGCCAGCTCATCTTCCCCTGTGATCATGATCTGTTTCCCGTTCTCATCCAGTGCCTCAATGGTAACTTTCTGCGGACGGATGGTCTTTACAAAACGATCGGGAAAGCTAAGACAGCCCTCGATACATTCCTGTTCCCCGCTGCATCCGATGATTTTTGGATTCACCAGCTTCAGCAGGCAGTCACAGTAATCAATGACAACCAGCCTCTTGCAGATCCCTACCTGATTAGCGGCTATGGCGGCTCCGTTCTCTGTATGATGCAGGGTTTCCAGCATATCATCCAGGTTCTGCCTGATTCTGTCGTCTATAACCGTTACTTCTTTACAGCGTTTCCGAAGGAGCTCATCTTCATTATACCGCAGCTTCCTGACAGCCATTCTTATCCCTCCTGCTTTTATCCGCTCTGGATTTTCGTTCACTTTCCTCAAACAGAAATACATCCTCAATGGGACGTTCAAAAACATTGGCGATATCATAAGCAAGCCAGATGGAAGGCTCAAACTTTTCTGTTTCAATTGCATTGATTGCCTGCCTGGAGGTACCGACCAGCTCGCCAAGCTGTTCCTGGGTAAGCCCTTTTTCCTCTCTCAGCTGTTTAATCCGATTTTTCATATTGTCCCTTTCCTATTGTCATGTTAACATTACATTTAGTATATGACGTTTGTATTGTAACGTCAACCTTACAGGCAGAAATAATATAAAAAAATCTAATACAAATTATATTGAAAGCTGATGCAAAAGCAGAAATTAAAATAATCGCAAGTAAAATCAAGCAGCAATCTCTATATTTCTCTATAATAGAAGTAGAGCAGTTAAGAGGGTGAACAGACTAATGTACGAATGGCAGAAGCAAATTCAAAATTCAAGTAAATTGTGGAGGTATTGTATTTATGGCACTTAATCTTGTCGGATGGAATGTCGTCTTGGATTCCGATGATGCAGACAAGCTGTCTGCGTTTTATGAAAAACTACTAGGCTGGACAAGATTTCCAGGTAATGAATTTACAGTTTTAGCTAATGTGAAGCAAAAGGGATTTCCAACTTGGATTACCTTTCAGCAGGTAGACAATTATGAGCCGCCCGTTTGGCCTGCTACATCGGATGAACAGCAGCAGATGGAGCATTTAGACTTTCATGTTAAGGATGTAAAAGAAGCAGTAAAGTATGCCCTGTTGTGTGGTGCGACTATGTCTGAAATTCAATACGAGGAGGATTGGCGGGTGATGATAGACCCTGCAGGCCATCCATTTTGTCTATTGCCGCCCCCGCCTTGGATAAAAGAGACGTAATGAGGACGAATGTGAATACTGATTTTATAAGCGTGTTATATAAAGGAAATTTTGAGACAGTGAATTTACTGGATTCTGCCAATTCCCTAACCAAAGAGGAGGCAGAGTTGTTGGGCAGTAAAAAAAGAAAGCAGAAATAACTGGTTTAACGGCTATTTCCATGATTTCCTGTCTCCAGTATTGCAGAAATGGGCAGTCTGGTTTTCCCAGCCGTTTCCTCAGCAGTCATTCCAGAACCCAGCAGTCTGGCAATCACCGCAGACTTAGTTTCTCCTATCTCCAGTATGTGATGGTCCGGATCAAAAATCCGGACTGTTTTCTGTCCCCAGTCCCGCTCAAAACATGGATTCAGATATTCAATGGCATAGCTGGAATTTTCCAGCCTGCTAAGAAAACGGTCCATATCATATTCTTCAAAATAAAGAGCACTGTCAAGTCCGCCAAAGTGCACCCCCTTCCCAACTCCGCTCTCCCAGGCAGGTTTCTCCTGCAAAACCAGCCCTTCTGTAAGAATCACATTCTCTCCAAAATCCGTTACAACAGAAAGACCAAACAACTCTTTATAGAAGGTCTTGGATAATTCTATATCTTTAACAGTCAAAAGTACATTCTTCAGTTTCATATTATCACTCCTTTTCTTTGTTTTATTTTATTATACCATTGCTCTTATCAGGCAGACAAACCATTTTGTTTTTTACAGTTAGTGAGCGCATGGAATTTTAGCTTATATAAACAAACACTTTTTATTTTAGTTTGCAATATTGTAGACATTACGCATTTTATGTTGTATAATTTCTTGGTGTAAAGGATGCATTTTAAATGCAGCTGTTAAAAGGGGGTTACTATGAAAGAAGAAAAAGATTGCAAAAAAAATATTATTTTATTAATTGCAGGCAGAATTACTTCAAAATTTGGTGTGGCATTTTATCTGGTAGTTTTACCGCTATATATACTGAAAAGCTCTGGAGACCTGGCATGGTCCGGTCTTTTTTTTACATTGTCAACAATTCCGGCAATTGTTGCCACCCCATTTTTAGGATTAGTTGTAGATCGGCTTAACCGTAAAAATATAATTGTGATATGTGACCTGCTGACATCATTTTTTTATTTTATTTTACTTATGACCTTTGGCTTAAAAGATATCTATCCTGTGATTCTTTTATTTGTCACCATTGCCATCAATATTATTTCCAGTATTTTTGAAATTTCATCTAAGGTTCTGTTTACAGAACTTGTTTCGCCGGATACACTTGAAAACTATAATGGAATCAAAAGTTTCGGGGACAATGGAGCAGCACTGATCGGGCCTGTTCTGGGAACGATTATCTTTGGTCTGTGGGGATTTAAGCTTGTCCTGGTCATCATGGTATGCCTTTATTTCCTGTCTGCCATCCAGGAATATTTTATTCAGTATACTTATACCAGAATAAGGCATTTGGAAAAATCTCACTGGTTCCATGACTTAAAAGGCGGACTCCATTTTGTTTGGAATAATAAGGATATTCTAAATTTATTTATCCTGGCAATGTCACTGAATTTTTTTATAGGTGGCAGTGATGAGATAATGAATCCGGGAATTATTATTCAGAAATACCAAATATCAGAAACATTGTATGGATTTACATCCACATCTTTAATTATTGGAACCTTTATAGCCGGGCTGTTTATCTTTAAGAACAAAAAAATAAAACTGCAGAATTATATGTATCACCTTATTTTAATTAACAGCATTCTGATGATTGGAATTGGTGTCTTCTCCTTTCTGTTCTATCCAATGAAACAATTATACTTTTGTACGTTCTTAATTCTGCAATTCTTCATTGGTTTTATTGTAACATGTGTAAATGTGCCGCTTAATTCCTATTTGCAGATCCATACTCCCCTTGAATACCAGGGCCGTTTTTTTGCTTTGCTTTCATTCAGTTCCAATCTCCTGATACCCCTGGGAATCCTTTATTCCGGTTTTCTATCTTCTGCAGCCGGACCTGATGTTACGTACATTGTTAATAATGTGATTGTACTATTAATCATTTTGTATTATTTTTTAAAACGGAGAAAATACATACAAAAACAGTAGGTTGAATTAAATATTTTTTCCATTAAATCTTCCAAATGAGAACCACAATCAATAAAATATTTCCAAATTATATATACAAATAACCCGGAAAGTGGTAAAATTTATGTAAAATCATTCGACATATTTCAACACAATGTATCAAATTTCTACATTTACGGAGGACATGTATATGAACATGAATCATGAGGAAAATGTTTATAAAACACTTTCAGAAATCAATCTCTCAGATGTAATGGAGATCAGTCTGCTGCAGAAATTCCTTGATAATTTTGCAGTTAGTATGAATCTGGCCAGCGTTGCGGTGGACAGGGAGGGTAATCCTGTTACAAATCCAAGTTCCTATACCAGAATCTGCGCGAATTACACCCATTCAACCAAAACCGGAGACGACCGGTGTGCTGCCTCCCATAAAAGAGGCGGTCAGGAAGCAGCCAGAACCGGAAGACCCTACATCTTTAAATGCCATTCAGGGCTGATCGATTTTGCAGCTCCAATCATGGTAGAAGGAGAATTAATTGGAACAATTCTCGGCGGACAGACCTTAAGCAGCAAGCCATATGAAGATGAATTCCGTCGGGTTGCAAGAGAAATCGGAGTCAATGAAGATCAATACATAAATGCGCTTCATGAGGTGAAGGTTACCTCAGAAAAAAGCATACAGGCAGCTGCAGAAGTACTTTTTATCGTAGCTAACTCCCTTTCCCAGATCGGTTATCAGAAATACAAGTTAAAATCAATGAGCAAGGATTTAGTAGATCAGTTTACCGTGATCGAGGCAACCATGGAAGAGCTTGCTTCCTCCTCCATACAGGTCAATGAAAATCAGAATGAACTGAACAAAGAGATTTTAAATGTAAAACAGATATCCGAACAGATCAACGTCATTCTCAACTCAATTAAGAGCATCGCAGATCAGACCAAGCTGTTAGGACTTAACGCTTCCATTGAAGCTGCACGGGCCGGTGAGGCTGGGAAAGGCTTTGCTGTGGTTGCCACAGAGATACAAAAGCTTTCCCAGAATTCAAAAGATACTGCAACAAAGGTGGTACAGCTGACGGAAGACGTACAGAAATCAATCACAAAGACACTGCAGTTTTCCAATTCAACCATGAAGAATACGGAACAGCAGTCATCAGGAATAGAGGAAACGACTGCAAGTATTGAAGAGGTTTTAGCTTTAACTAACGAATTAAATAAAATGGCGAATATGAAATAAAAAATACCGGGAAATGATGGTCTGAAAGATATCATTTCCCGGTATGTTTTACGCTCCCTATATTAATCTTCCCGTTTTCCTTTTACAGGGCTATAGTGAACCCGTACTTTAATGTCCTGGTTATAGTTACCAAAACTGCTGCCAAATATGGTTAAGCCGCCTGCATTAACCGCGTCTTCCTTTACCTGGAATTTTAATTTGATGGGGCTGCGTTTATCCAGTTTAAAATCATCTATGGTGACGGAAGATATCTTTAAACCATCAATAAAGGTTCCAAACTGATTAACCACAATCATCTTAAGCAGACCATACTGATTCCAGTTGGGGAACCACCAGTCCGGTGTGAAGATCCCCGGAACATCACCGAAATCCCCTGGACTGGTCCACGTTCCCAATTCCACATTGTTGATGCTGATGGTAATATCGGAAGGCCAGTCATTGTTAATTCCAGGCGCTTCACTCCCGATTTCCACAGAAAAAGTAATCTGATCAATTTTTTGAAGAGGTGGCAGCAGATTAGGAATTACGTATTCCACATATCCTTTGGTAAACCAGACTATGTCTGCCTGATACCGGTCCGGGTGAGCAAAATAACGGGGATCATCTACCTCTCCAATAATTGCCTGACTACTGGCCAGACCGCATGTAGGCAAAACCTCATAATCTGTAAAATATCCCACTTTAATATCCGTGGTATAGGTGTTTTTCCCATCGTCACTTTGTTTTGGAGCAATATCCACCAACAGTTTATCCACATTTACACGGCATATTTTCTGGTTCCCGTGACCATTGTGCTCTGAGATCACACAAATCAGTCCACAGTCTTCCAGCTTCTTAATATGACTGGTCAAAGCTCCATTGGTCACTCCTAAACTGGAGGCCAGTTCATTCATGTTCAACTCAGTGTGCTCAATTAGCAGCTTTATAATATTTATTCTTAATTCCGATCCCAGAGCCACAAAAATCTTCAGCCCTTCCTCAACACTCTTAATATGCAGCATAGCAAATCCTTTCACGCAGAGGGGCAGTATACTATGAAAACCTTCTCTTTATTCTAACTATCATCATACATGAATTCTTGTTTTCATACAATACTGTTTTTTAATGAACCAAACGGCTCACTTTACCCTGCTCGCCCATATACTGGTGTTATTATCTCCGATGGCGGTAAAAGTCATCACCTGCTCTTTATCCATTTTTTCGTTATGCTGTTTAAAGAATACGCCATGATACTCCGTATTATCCATACTAACGGTGATGTAATCATACCGGTCTCCTTTTGTCTTTTCCCAGGTTCCTTCCCTGTCACCTTCAATTTTCCCGTCTTTCAGTAAAATAATCGATTCCGGGCTGGTAAGACTGGGGGATGTATCCGATCCATGATTAATAAATTCATATCTGCCCGTAATCTCACTATTCTGGTAATGACCTGCCCTTTCATTCCGGTTTTCAAATACAGCCGTCACCGGCCATCCTTTCTGATTAAGAAATTGCTGATGAACCCGAACTTCATGATACCCGGTACCCTGATCAAATCTCTGATGGTAAATCAGATAATGCTGTCCGTCTTCGTCAATTAATGCTGAGTTATGACCGGCCGCTTTGTATCCTACACTGGCTCCGGAAAACTTATAATTTCCAATCAGCTTAATGCCATAGGAATCATTGTTTCTGTAACTGTCCGCCGCATTATTGCCTGCTGCATCCAGATAAGGACCCGTGACTTCCTTAGATCGAAACAGCCGCATGTTGTATCCACCATTGGCTGTCAGCGCTCCATATGTCTCATATAAATAATAATATCCGGCGGCAGCATCATAGACAATATACGGTCCTTCTCCTGACTGATGATTTCCTCCTGCAAGGTGGATACCAAAATACCGGTCAACATAATTTCCGCTTATTGTATCCTGAAAATCTGTTCCCGGGTATTTTGCCTCTCCTGTCTCTCTGTCCAGTTCCAGCAAATAGATTCCACCTGACCAGGAACCATAAACCATATAGAGTCTTTGACCCTGATTGTCAAAAAACAGTGCCGGATCAATGGCGTTTGGACAATAATTGTGATTCCACTCTTCCCCAGTAAACCACTTTGGGCTTAAACCAGCTTTCAATATTCCGGAATCAATCAGCTTTTTAATATGTATGGCATCCGTATCCCACCGGGTATTTCTCTGACTTTTCCCGTCTGGCTTTCCGTTTTTTGTAAAACCGGAATAGACAACTGTACTGACATAGGTATAGGGTCCTTCTATATCCTGTGATACTGCATAACCAATGCAGGAGCGGCGCCATGTGGAAGAGGCACTGTAATAAATCATATATGCCCCGTTTGTACCGTCACCGTTTTTATAATAGGGATTCCAGATCACATCCGGCGCCCATACGGCATATTTCCCACCTGAGCAGTCTCCATCATCGTAACCTGCCCAGCGAAAAGATTCTGCCAGATTCTCTTTTACATTTCCGAAAAGCCAGTTATTGGTAACATTATCATAATCCCCGCCCAGAGATCTCCAGTCCACCAGATCTTTTGTTTTTGCGCCTGCCAAATGAGAACCAAATATATAATATTCTCCGTTTTTGGCCTTTACTACAGATGGATCGTGTACAGATACCCGATCAGGTAATTTACTTCTTCCCCCTGCCGAAGCAGCGGCTCCCCCAGATACCAGCAGAGCCACAACCAGAACTACAACTCCATATTTACGTTTTTTTCCATTGCCCATTTATTTACCCCTTTACTGCACCGGCTGTCATACCTTCAATAAAATAGTTCTGAAAGCATAAGAATACGATCAATACCGGTAAAATCGCAAACATGGATCCTGCAATTAATAAATCGTAATTATTGCCGTAAGGCGTCAGCAGGGTATTCAGACCGATGGGCAGCGTGAATTGATGGGAGCTCCGGTAAACCATCATGGGCCAGAGCATATTATTCCATGATCCCATAGCACATAAAATCCCCATGGCTGCGAATGCAGGTTTGGTTAAGGGCATCATGATCTTCACACAGATTCCAAACTCTGTGGCTCCATCAATCCTTCCGGCATCCAGCAGTTCCTTTGGCAGAGAAACCATATACTGCCGGAAGAAAAAGATGGTAGATGCACTGCATAACCCGGGAAGAATTACGCCGGCAGTGGTATCAATCAGTTTTAAATCGATCATCTCCTGATACAGGGGCAGCATCAAAATTTCAAACGGGACCATCATGGTTGCAATTACCAGAAAGAACAACACATTCTTCAGCCTATAGTTATACATGGTCAGCCCATAAGCTACAAAATAGCAGATAATCAGCGTCAGTACTACAGAAAGCAGAGTCAGTACCATGCTGTTTTTAAACCACATAAAATACTTTTTTGAATCTGCATTCCAGGAAAAAAGATAGGTGTAATTGCTAAATGACATTGTGGAAAAATCCAGATTAATGCTAAGTCCGCGGCGGATTAATTCTCTTCCTGGCCGAAAAGAAGCCAGAAAGCCTGCCAGTACAGGAAACAGTACCAAAAGGCTGAGGATTGCGAAGACTGCCGTTGACACTGTGGAAAGGAGTTTTTTCTTATTAATATTCATAATCAATTTTCCTCCTTTTTAAAGGTTCCGTTAAGAATCAGCTGAATCACATTTATGATTAGTGCCATTCCAAGGAGAGTGAGACCAACAGCAGAGGCATATCCCATCTGATTCTTTTCAATTCCCCTTTTATAAAGATATCCCACAATGGTCAGCCCAATATTTTTCGGCGAAGAATTTCCTGCCCACAGCATAAAGCTCTCCAAAAACATGGACAGTCCGGCATAAACACTGATGGTCAGTACATAGATCGTGGTGGGTCTCAGCAAAGGGATGGTTATATAACGGAATTTGTTCCATGCTGATGCACCATCTATCGAGGCCGATTCATACAGGGTGGTATCAATGCTTTTAAGGCCAGACAGAAAATACAGCATATTCACGCCGGTCCACCTCCAGCAGCAAAGGGTTAAAAGTGCGCACATGGCGAATCCTTTTTCTTTCAGCCATGGAATGGGAGCCTTCCCCAGGAAGCTTAAAAAGACATTCATCTGACCCGTTGGAAGCTCGGAAAACATCAGGCGGAATAATGTACCTGAAATCACCACTGATGTCAGGGCTGGTAAGTATAATGCCCCTTTCCATAATCCTTTTGCCTTTACCAGATTGCTGTCCATTAGAACAGCAA
The DNA here is from genome assembly GCA_009712635.1 of Hungatella sp. Classification (GTDB taxonomy): domain Bacteria; phylum Bacillota; class Clostridia; order Lachnospirales; family Lachnospiraceae; genus Lacrimispora. The sequence continues at coordinate 153,295 of WASS01000013.1, forward strand.
AAAACATTGGAAATGGAATCAGTAATGCAATAGAAAAAAACATATAGGTAAGACTGTTTCTGATAGCCGTGTGAAACGTGGTATCTTTCAACAGCTTCTCATAATTTGTAAGACCGATCCATTCAATCTGACCCGGAAGAATACTCTGAAAACTCATTTTAACCGTGCTGAACAGAGGATAAATCCAAAACACAGTAAAACTCAATAAAAATGGCAGCACAAATAGAAATGGAGCTGCTTTTTGCGAATAGAAAATCCGTTTTATTTTCATTCAACCCCCTCCAATGGTAAAGCATAACAGAGCTACTGCTCCAATTCCAGATAATCCTGGGCTTCCTTTAAAGCCTCATCCACATCCTTACCGTCTTGTAATACCTCGTTTAAGGTAGTTGTACAGAAATAATCGTTAATTGCAGGAGTCATCTTTGTAATACTTAAGGTATTGATTTCTGATTTAACCTCATTTAAAACATCAAAGGGATTTGTCTTAAAAAAGCTGATATATTGATTGGAGGAATCATTGGTTACGGCAGCATCCGTCCATAAGTCTGTATTGCATACATCAAATCCAAGCTGCTCCCAGATCTGGCGGCTTCCTTCTGAAGAGCACTTGGCATATGTAATAAAATCTGCTGCCAGCTTTGGATCTGAAGACTGTTTCGTTACTACGGTTCCTGTCCCTCCAATTCCTACAGACCGGTTCTGACCTTCTTCAAATACCGGCAACGGTGCCAGCGCTATCTTCCCTTTCATCTCAGGCATATAATTTACAAAGCGGCTCATAAACCATAATGCTTTGGGAAAAGAAGCAATATTACCATCCAGGATATTCTGGAACCCTTCTTCCAAATCTACAATACCAGCTGGTGAGACCATGGCAATCCCGTCTTTTAACCAGGCCTGCTGCATGGTAAGCATATTTTTCACAGAATCAAGTTCCACATTCAGGGCGCCGTCCTTACCAGCTGCCCAGTCTTCCCCATATTCAGACATGGCAACAGTCAGCCAGTCAACGCCCCCAGTATCCACACTGGTAAGCTTCACCTTTCCGTCTGATGCCTCATTTAATTTCCTTCCGGCTTCGGTGTAATCATCCCATGTCTTGATTTTTGTATAATCAATTCCATACTGATCCAGTATTTCCGTATTGTAATACATAACGGTAGCTCCTACATGGGTAGGCGCACCATAGTAATTACCATCTTTTGAATAAACATCTAATCTGGATGGTACCAGATCATTCTGATATGGCTTTATCGCATCGTTTAATGGATAAAGCTGTACATCCCCCTGAAGAAAGTTTGGAAACTGACCGATCTCCACATCACAGAGATCCGGCGCTCCCTGTCCGGTCTGTAATGCCATAATCAGTTTATTATGCATATCGGAAAACGGATAAGTCGTAAAGGTTACCTGAATCTGACGGTCAGGATTCTCTTTATTCCACCGTTCTGCCATATCCGCGTAAAATGTATTATGCAGCTCAGCAAAAGACCACATATTAAGGTGTGTACCAGAATCCGGTCCCACAGTATTCACCACTTCTTTGTTATCTTCTGATGCTGATTCCTGTACATCGGTATTTGCTTTTGGATCTGTTCCTGCTTTGGAACTGCATCCAGATAAAATCATAGCCGCCGTTACGGCACCAGCCAGGAAAACAGTTAAATTACGCTTCATATTGTTTCTCCTTTACATTATATTAAATTATTTTAGTTTTTTCTAAACATTTTGACAAAAAATTACACCTCAAAAGAAAACACTGGTTCCCCCTCTTCATTCCATGTCACTTTCATGATCATTGTATGCCGGTTGGGATCATACAGAGGATTTCCATCTATCTCACCATACTCTCTCCCATGATAGATGCAATAATCAGTGACATTATCTTCTGCTTTTACAAAAGAATTATGACCAGGTCCATAGATGTGCTTTGTTTCGTCCGTTACTAAAACAGGCTTTTTGCATTTCTTCCATGCATGGGGATCCATCACATCCCCAGACTCATCCATGGTTAACATGCCCATGCAGTAATTCTTTCCCGTATCACTGGCAGAATAAGTCACATAAATCCGGCCGCCATGCTTTAAAACTGCCGGTCCCTCATTTACCCAGAAACCTCTTCGCTCCCAGTTATAATCCGGTGTGGACAGCAAAATATGTTCTCCCGACAATTTCCAGGGATTCTCCATCTTAGACAGATAAAGCTGGGATATCTTTTTCCCAGTTCCGGTTTTCTCTGCCCAGACCATGTAGTATTCTTTCTCATGCTGAAAAACAGTTGCATCCAGAGAAAAATCCTGAAATGTGAAGAGATCCTCCTTTGATGCCGCCATTCTGCCTAACTCATTCCACTTGTCAGTAATCGGATTCGTCCCAGTACACTGCAGCACATAAGGTCTGATCTTCCACTTGTTCTCTCTTTCTCCGGCTGCATAATAGATGTACCAGCAGCCATTTAAATAATGAATCTCAGGCGCCCATATGTGGAGGCTCTGCTCCCCACTTTCGTGTCTGCACCATATCACATGCTCTTTTGCAGTCTGTAAACCCATAACCGTATCTGCACTGCGCAAAATAATTCTGTCGTATTCAGGTACTGAGGCTGTAAAATAATAAGTTCCGTCTTCATGTCTGCATATAAACGGATCTGCACGCTGACGTATAAACGGGGTGTTAAACTGGATACTTGATGCATTTGGTCTTTTCATACACTTATCTTTACTCTCCCTTTCTATTTTTGTGTATATTATACAATATATTTGTTTTAAGCTCAAGTATCATTTTAGATACATGTGAATTATTTTTACTTTATCTAAATATATGGGTGTAATTTTTTTATATGAGCCTGATTGGATTAACGGAGTAAAAGAATAGGCAAAAATATAGAAATGATATCGGGATTGTAATAACTGAACAATTGATGTAAGATAATACAGCATCGAAGTTTATCATACAAAGCAATGAAGTAAATATGACAGAGGAATAGAATTAATATGACAAACCAGAAAGAAAACAGAAACAGCATTATTAAGCAGGGCAGTATTTTAGCCGTTGCATCAATTACCGTACGCATAATCGGGTTAATTTACAGAATCCCCATGGCTAATATTATTGGTGAAAAGGCCATGGGCATCTATTCTGCCGCTTTTGAAATTTATAATATTATACTAATTTTATCTTCATACAGTATGCCATTGGCTGTCTCAAAATTAATATCTGAAAAACTGATACAAAGAAGGTATAAAAACGCCAACATTTACCTCCTCAACTGTTTCATTTTTTCAATTATTGTGGGGTTAACAGCAAGTCTTTTTCTATATTTTAATGCTTCCTGGATAGAAAGCAGTCTGTTAAATAAATACGCGGGAGTATCCAAATCCCTGAAAATATTAGCTCCCACGATTTTTATCGTTTCCGTGATGGGTGTATTTCGAGGCTTTTTTCAGGGTAAGAGTACTATGGTTCCAACAGCTGTTTCCCAGGTAATTGAGCAGATTATAAATGCCGTTGTCAGTATCGCAGCTGCCAGCTATTTAATCAGTATAAACAGTTCCTCTCCTGAAGTGGCTGCCTGGGGAGCTGCCGGAGGTACACTGGGAACCTGTATCGGGGCATTATCCGGATTACTGTTTCTTATCTTTATATTTGTTTTGTATTCTCCCAATATTCGGAGGCAGATGAGAAAATATGATGCAGAACCTACCGACAGTATTAAAATCATATATCAATCCATTTTTATAACAGTAATTCCCATTATTTTAAGTCAGACGGTCTATCAGGTAAATGGCGTCATTGATATATCATTGTTTAATAATATCATGGGGCGGAAAGGTTTTTCTGAAACTGACATCAGTATTCTGCAGGGTAACTACAGCACACTTTATAAGCTGTTAATCAGTGTTCCCATTGCCATCTCCAGTTCCTTTGGTGGTTCCATGATTCCAAGTATTGTAAGCTCACATACCAATAAAAAGTACCATGAGACCAGGAAGAAGATATCAAGCGCAATCCTTTTTAATATGAATATTGCCTTTCCAAGTGCAATTGGATTAATGGTTCTGGGAAAGCCAGTTTTAAGCATTCTGTTTCCCAGATATAACGTGATATTAGGCGGAAATTTGTTATTGACCGGTGCATCCGCCATTCTGTTTTATGCTTATTCAACCATAACCAGTTCCACCTTACAAGGGATTAATAAGATGAAATTTCCTGTTATAAATTCAGCAATAGGCCTGTTCATTCATATCGGCGTGGTCTATCTCTGTTTAAATCATTTCAATCTTGGAATATACTCCTTGATTATTGGAAATATCACTCTTCCTCTCATCGTGATGATTTTAAATAGCTTCGCACTGAATAAGTATTTAAGTTACAGAGAAAATAAAACCAAGATCTTCCTGAAACCATTTTTATGTTCTGTTATCATGGGAGTAATCTGCTATGCTGTTTATCATGGAATTTATTTCGTTATCAGAATTAATTCTTTATCTGTACTTTTGGCAATCACGGTTTCTGTCTTCGCTTATTTTTATCTGATATTAAAATTCGGGGGAATCAGCGGGGAGGAATTAACGGAATTCCCTGCCGGCCGCACCTTATACCGGGCAGCCGATAAGTTACATTTAATTCATTAACGGTCTAAGAAAGCCTCGCATTGAGTACCAATGCAGAGGCTTTCTCTATACACTAATTTTTTGTTTTTTCCTGAAACCTCCGCATATCTGCATTTATGTATCCCCCTGGAAGTGCAAATTGTATTTTATGGATTCATTATATTCTAGCAGAATTTTAATAACTGATTTATAAATGATTCTCGATTATTTACGAACATTTTTAGTATTTGAAAATTCTCTGTATCCTCATATTCACAAGCATGAATTTCTCCATTATCAAACGACCATATAGAAGAATTTGGTATTGCCAGCAAAACAGGAGAATGTGTGACAATAATAAACTGCGATCCTTTTTTAGCCATTTCAGCAATTTGAATAAGCAAGGTTAATTGTCTCATCCATAAATAACCACCTTTAAAATAAAATCTTATATACGGTAATTGTTGATAATTTACACTGCATGATTATATTGTATCATCAAAGAATTTATCAGTCAATTATGTTGATAAATCGACGTTTTTCATTAATTATAATCATTTTTTTCGTATGATTCAAACAGATAATGACGAAAAAATGACGAACAGTATCGTAATAGTTACATATTTCTAATCTAATACAGTAAATATGATACATTAGTAACATCTTATAAGAACAGATCAGTATTTGATAGAAAGGAAACTTTGAAACAGAGTATCTAAAAACTACTGGGTTGGAAAGGAGTTGAAATCAAAAATGCAAGATATACAAAACCTGTTATTCCAGATACAAATTTCAAAGAATCTTTAAAATAAATAATCAAAATACAAGGGGGTAATTAAATGAAAAGAACATTTACAAAAAGGCTATTAACTGTTATATCTGCTATTGCACTTACCGCTTCATCATTAGGAGTTACCCAGGCAGCAACCGCCGACCAGACTTTGCTAAATACATATGGAACCAAATTCCAAAGGGCCGGCACCTGTGTCTCATTATCCCAGTTACAAAATGCCAACACCTTAAATCTGATCAAGCAAAGATACAACAGCATCACGCTTGAGAATGAGATGAAGCCAGATGCACTGCTTGGCAGTTCACCTAATTTGATTTCAGTGGCAGAAGCAAAATCCTTAGGATATTACATTCCCAGCAACTATACAGAAGCTACCGTACCAAGAATCAATTTTAATACGGTAGATAAAGTATTAAAAATCTGCTATGAAAATGGCCTGGGAGTACGTGCCCACACTCTGGTATGGCATGGTCAGACACCAACCTGGCTGTTCCGTACAGGTTATAACGCTGGCGCAAATCATGTGGATCAAAACACAATGAATGCACGTATGGAGTTTTATATAAAGACAGTGATGAATCACGTCTATTTAAGTGAATATGGCAGTGTGGTATACGCATGGGATGTTGTAAATGAATATCTGCATTCTCCGGCAAATTCAGATTGGGTAAGAATTTATGGAGGAGTTTCAACAAGTCCGCAATTTGTAAAAACCGCTTTCCGTTATGCCAATGAAACATTAAGTTATTTTAATCTGACCGATAAGGTTAGTTTATTCTATAACGATTATAACGAGTATATGGAAGCTGACAATATTGTTAAAATGATTCAGTTTATCAATGCAGAGAAGAAATTATGCAACGGTGTTGGCGGACAGGCTCACCTTGAATCAACGTTCCCAAGTGCTTCCTATTTCAAACAGGCCTATACCAAATTTAAGAATGCTGGCTTAGAGATCCAGATTACAGAATTCGATGCTGGTGCCAAATCTGAATCAGAACAGGCGGCTTATGTATATGACGTTATGAAGGCAGTCTGCGAAGTGAAAAAGGAAGGCGGCAATATAACAGGGTTCACCTGGTGGGGAATGTCAGATGATATCTCCTGGAGAAAGGATAAGAGTCCTCTGCTTTTCTCAAATATTTGGACTCCAAAGGCTTCTTATTACAGAACGCTGGATGCATTTACCGATACATTTAATCGATAAATGATAATTAATATACCCATACCGCATTATTCATGCTTCTCCATATTAGAAACAGGGCTGCCTTGCAACAGCCCTGTTTCTGTGTTTCTCTTCTAAAAAAATCATTATTGAATCTATACACAAGTAATTAAGGTTCTATCCCCCACTGCAGATTTCCCGCCAGGTAAGCGGTCATTTTATCACAGTCGGCATAAGCCGTGCCGGTTCCCTGATAGGAATAATCATCTGTCTGGCTATAATTCGACCAGTCTGACTTGGAAAACCTCACCTGCAATTCCATGGATTTACCGGCAGAAAGGGGACCCGATGCTTCGTTAAAACCAATTTCCAGATAATAATCGGCTCCGCTCTTTTCCTCTTTCATTTTCACAAAGGCTCCTGTCACATTGGCAGTTCCCGCGGAAGACCAGTCGCACCAGAATTGCTGTTCTTTTTCTCCATCAATGGTGTAATAATATCTTAATTTAACATCAGAAAGATTGACGTCCCCAGTTCCCGTATTATACAGTCTGATTTTTGCTGCAATGCTGCTTACGGTTTCGGCTGTATTCATATTATACGCCTGAACTTTCAAATCTCCTGTTGGTATAACCGAACTATCCGTTATGGTAATTGTAAAAACAGGATTATTGCCTCCGCTGAAATCAAAGGTTAATTGTAATTTGCCAACAGATTTACCTGCCAGATAGGAACTTAAAATAGTAACAATATTATCGGATACGACATAATCGGTTTCTTTCACCAGCTGATCGGTGCCATTTTTTATATGATCAAGTGTATTTCCATTGTATATCACGGTCACCGACACATCCTCAGGTTTGTATTTGTCAAAAGATGCCGTTAACGGACTGATGGAAGAACTGCCTGAGGAACTTCCCGGCTCATTGCCGAATACTTTTACCCCATCGTCATATACCGGAATATAGGTTGTCTTAACTACTTTTCCGGAAGTTACACCATCTAATCCGGTATAAGAATAATCATTGGTATGATCCCAGGATGCCATATTCTCCGGTGCGGCGATTCGAAACTGGATTTCTTTTTTGTAAGCAGACTGTCCGCCAGGATAGATTTTAACTTTTGTAAAGTCAACATTCACATAGTAAATATTGTCAGCCTCTGCCCAGGGTAAAAGCCGGGATATAGCCGCTCCCTGGTTGTAACTTGCAGTGATTGTAAAATCCTCCGCTGTATAGCCTTTCTTTACAGCTCCTGTTATATCAACAAAATACTTAAATGATAAATGGTCTCCCATCCTTGCAGGCCATCCCGAGCAATTATTTAATATAGCCTTGATCTCTATAAAGTTACTGCCTGAAGCGTTAATTCCAGCTTCCACAAAGTATTCGTCGTTGGTTACTTCTTCGATTGCCTTAAAGCCGGCAATGGGATCTCCGCCGAATTCTCCATAAAGTTTTGCAAGTGCTCCCACAAATCCGGCATTGTAGTCACAGGCGACCTCATTATTGACATAGTTATTAATATCATCCGTATAACTATCGTCTTTATCAGGTCCTCCCACCAGTGCCCCGTAAAGGGTATGCCTGTGGTATGCAGGTACGCTCATGCTGTCCGCCCAGGAACTGTGGGCTGTTCTGTGATGAGGCCTTTTGGGAGAATTTATTCCATAACCAACCAAAAAACTGTGACCGCTGCTTCCCAGAGCATAATCAATCTGCTGTTTGGCAAATTTCTTGTAGGTTTCCGCCTTTTTTGCACTGCAGCCTGACCAGTCAGCATAAACGCTGGCTAAAAAAGCTGTGGTGGTGGCATATCTTAAAGAGCCCCAGGTATCCAGCCAGGCAAGCCCCTTTGGCGTATAGGAAATGCGGCTGCCGTTATATCCGGTTGACCAGTAATCCAGATGCATTTCCATACTGTTCCTGTACAACTCTTTTCCGGTTATTTTCGCAAGAAGCAAAGTAGCGCCATTATGCACATCATCCCAGCATTGTGCCCATTTATAGGAAATGGTTGTAGATTGAGATTCTGTTCCCCAGTTTGGTACATAGGATTCTGCTTTGTCCAGATAATCGGAATCTTTGGTTGCTATATACAGCCATACACAGGACCAGGACAGTTCATCATAGAAACCGCTGCTGGAAGTGTAAAAGCCATTGGCTGCGGTATAACCGCTGTCACTTTTTGTTTTGTCAGCAAATGATAACAGTTCCTTTGCATGTTGAATGCAGATCTGCGCATAGTCTGGGTCACGATCCGTAAAAATGACTGCTGCTGCCGCCAGAGCTGCCGCTGCCGCTGCTGAAACAGAAGAACCAGGACTGTTAAGATCAACCCGATAGGACGGTCTTCCCATTTGCATTACTTCTGCCGGCCCCCACCAGGAATGATCCGTATTGCCATTTCCCACCTGGTAGTAAAAGACATTTGCCGAAGGGTGGCATTTGATCAGATAATCAATTACCCATTTGATTTCCTTTAATAAATATTCCAACTGACCGCTTTCTTTTAAGGCATCCTCTGCCTCATATACGCTCCAGGCCAGCATGGCGGCTGAATAAGCCATGGGGAGATTAAATTTCACATGATCTCCCGCATCATACCATCCTCCAGTTAAATTGATTCCTGCGTCTGAACCGTCAGACAGCCCTGAATCTCCTCTCCAGTTATTCCGGATATCAGAAGGCAGTTTCCCGGAACGTTGGAACTCATAAAACATGATTGCTTTTTGTAATGCTTCTCCGTAATTATAAATTGACTCATTCTTTGACGGCTGAGCCGCAAGGGTGGTACTCATTTTTGTACGCATATCCAAATCTCCTTGTCAATCGTTTCGTACGCTGATCGATTGATGAAACGCATCCTTACGGGTTCTTATTGATAATTCTGACCCAAATCCAGTCTTCTGATATCTGGGCCAGAATTTTTATATTTAAGCTCTACGCTTTTATTGCGGCTCTACTCCCCATTTCAGGCTGCCAGAAACATACCCTGTGATTTTTGTCCAGTCTGCATAACTGCTGCCTGAATTAGAAAAGGAATAATCACCTGTCTGCGTATAACTGCTCCAATCAATTTTATTAAATCTTACCGGTACTTCAATGGACTGACCTTCTGCCAGTTTACCGGCTCCAGCTGTAAATCCGATTTCCAGGTAATAATCTGCACCTGGTTTTGCTTTTGGCATTTTTATAAAGGTACCCGTTACATTACTGCTGCCGACTGTAGACCAGTCACACCAGAAATTCTGGTCCTTTTCTCCATCTATGGTGTAATAGTATCTGAGTTTCAAATCTGTAAGTGTGATACTGGTTTTTCCGGTGTTGGTGAGTTTAAACTTCGGTACAATTGAACTTACCTGTGCGTTTGTGGAATCATTATACATTTGTACTTGGATGTTTCCGGCTGCGATTGAAGAATCTGTTACCGTCAGGACAAGTACTGGGTTGATCCCTGCACTGAAGTCGAAGGTAAGCTTTAATATTCCGACTTCTTTTTCTGCCAGATAGGTTTTTAATAAGACAACCGTATCATCGGTTAAGGTGTACTCCACACCCTCTGTTAAATATTTATTTCCCTCTTTAATCCCGATAAAGGTGTTTCCGTTTAAGGTAAGAGTGACTTTAATGTCTTTCTGGCTGCCTGCTTTTTTGTCAAAAGCTGCTGATGTGGGGTCAATGGCAGAGTTGTTTACCGGCTCTCCACCTTCCTCAAACAGCATAGAATATACACCGTTAGCAATCGCTATATCACACTGTGCCCAGAAGCGGTGGTAGGTTAATACAGGAGCTGTTCCTCTTTTGTAAGCGTTCTCAACCTTCTGAAAATCAGGATCATCTTTGTATTTAGAACGGATATCTATAAATTTAACTCCCGATTTAATCTCATCTCCGTTTGGCATGGTTCCTGTCCATCCAGACGGTACATAGACTTCCTGATCAAAGAAGCGGCTGTAGTCATTCCTTTGTTCGGGAATGGAAAGTCCTTTGTCACCTTTGTATAAATTCCACATGCGATCTAATAATTCCTTGGCAAGTACTCTGGCTTCATCGTCACCGGAAGCTTTACTGTAATACAGTAAGGTGTTGGCAAGAGATCCTGACACGCCAAGGTCCGTGCCATAGGTGCTTACTTTTACATGCAGATTGGGATTTCCGGTATAGGACCCTGTCCAATTATCAGGCTGGCCGGACCAGTCCAGATTATCAGGAATCGCAAAGGTTCCGTCTGCTTCCAGTTTCACTACTGTTTTAATCCATTTAACCCATTTATCCAGTAAGGCTTTTGCCTTTAAATTCTTTGTTTTGTAATAATACTCTGCTACACGCTGCATTGACCATGCCTGGAACCCAAACCACCGGTTGCTTCCCGGATCAGCATATACAGGGTGTTCCTGATAGCCCATTCCATAAAAGGTTGCGGTTCCTGAAGGCCAGCTTTCATAACGGCCTTTATTGGAATTGGAGACACCGCCTGCAATTCCGCCTTCATCGGACTGCAGCCACTGATAGAATTCCAGCTGTCTCTCCAGGCTTTTACTCCAGTCACTTGCACCATTTTGGGAGCGTGGTTTGAATTCATCATCTTGTGACAATATCCAGGCTGCCATGGGATTCTGGTAACCAAAATGGTTGTGACTGCATCCAATTACCCAGGACCAGTTTGCGTTCTCGCCGCCACCCCATGCATAATACCAGCTGAGCAGATAATGAGCCCCCTCGTAACCGGTACCGGCAACAGCTGGCGAGCCGATTTTACGGAAATATTTATCAAACATGGCATACCTTAAATAGTCACCCATTTTACTTGCCTTGCCAATATAGGTTTCAAGATCCACTCCATATTCACTGGCCCACTGGTCTGCCCAGTATGTTGCCTGTATTGCCCGCGAATCTGCATCGGGTGCATCGGTATACTTAAACTGTTTTGCATAATTACTGTCTCCGGTAAACAGATCCAGGAATCCGTTTTTACCACCGAAACGCATGTCATCCCAACACGGCTGAGGAATTGTTTCCCAGGTAGATTCCTCTCTTCCTCTCTGGAAGGTATTGATATAAGACGGTGCAGACTTGCCATCTCCCCGCCTGCCAAAACCATACCAGTTGTCCGCATCTAACAGCCAGTGCATGCCGTAAATAACAGATGTGCCATAGGTTGATTTCAAATCGTTATAGATTGGATCTGTTCCTACCGCTGCACCAGAGTCTAATTTAGCCGGATAAAGACTTGGAAGTTCCCATTCAGGTGCATAGGTGGCGGGTTTACTGGCATTGTATCCAGACATACTGCTGTTGGGCTGGTCTTTTTCTGTGGGGATGATATAGGTTTCTGCAATATCCCATGCTTTCTTAAAACCTGAGAAATCACCGGTAAATTTGCCGTACATGGCTTCAAGCCAGATATAATAGCTTAGCGTTTCACTGGTTGTTACATGACCGTAGTCGGGGGCTTCTACCATTAGGGTTTCTATGCTATGGTAGGGGACTCCCTGGGGACTGAAATATCCATTTTCGGAATCGTGGAGTATCTCCCATAATTCCAGGAACCTTTTCTGGTAAGCGCCTGTGGGCTCTTTTAATAACTCGTTTTTCATTATAAAATATCCTCCTCTTATACTAAAAAATCAATAGAATCTTCAAAACGATAAAATACTTAAATTATCCAATGGAATCACTCCTTTCACTGAAAATTATGGTAGCTATCTTTGAGACTCAATGGTTTTTAGCGTATGCCACATACAGGTAAATTCCAACATAAGTTCCGGGATTATATACGTTGAGTAGGATGTTATGAAGCTTAATTATTGTTTTTGCAAATGTTTTATTTAAATGCGATTTTTTATCTTATAACTTAGTTGAGTATAAAATATAATTTACTTTTATTACATTTTATCCGTAGGAAATCAGAGCCCAAATGGTACCAATCAATGGTAATAAATATAAATTATTGGACTCAACGAACGGCACTTGTGTTAAAACAACCCTAAGGTAAGTATATGCTGAAGATGTCCTATAAGTGACGAAGACCTTCTGCAGGAATTATTTTCTTTATGAAATGGATAAACTGAATGACGATAATTCAGGCGGCAGAGAGGGGTATATTTTCTAATTCTTAAGCAGTTTTCCGCCCCTCTGTCTCAACCATCCCATGGTAAAATTCACTAATTGTAGTTGATCCTGTTCTGGTTGCCCGATCCAGATCTGCTGGAGTCAATTTTAAGTCACCCAGCCTTGAAGAAAAGTAAATTAATAGATTATGACGTATTTGGTGATAATTTTAAATTGTCTTGTTACTACTTAAAAAACACAAAAAAGAGAAGCTCAAATTGAACCTCTCTAATTGAATTATTAATCTAATTTAACACTATTGCAGGGGCCTTTACATTATCTTTTTGTGAAAGGAATATCTGCTACTTCACTATACCAACACACCTCCATGATAAAAGCATTCATAAACTTTAATATTCTGGCAGTAAATCTCTTCATATCCCTGGAACCAGTCCATATCTCCAATTACCTTAGTTTTATATGTGTACTCTCCAGATTGAAAGAATTCCGGACCTCTATAAGGTAATTCTCTCGGTGCTGATCCTAATACCTCTTTTAAGAAATCACTGCTAAATCTCTCGTCTAAGTTTCTTCCAAAATAATTCATCGAATAAATTGCTTTTCCCTTTTTCCAGATAGCTTCTTCCCCCGAAAACTTTTCTCCACCTAACCACGTATCATAATATTGGTAATCGCCTTTTGTGTAGGTATAATCGTTTGAACCAGGCCTTGATGCGCTGCAGGGTTCAGCATAGCCTGCGTAAGTATTTTTGATAGCCTCTAATTTGAAATCTATTAATTCGTCCATATCATTATCATAGGTGATTTCTATAGATTTGCTGCATTCATTGTCTTTGACAAGATAGTCAACCGTTATATGAAATAATTCACTTAATTGAATTAAATTCATTATGTCCGGGTATACCATGCCGCTCTCCCATTTTGTGACTGCCTGACGGGATACATTTAACTTTTCGGCCAATTCTTCCTGTGTGATGCCTTTGGATTTTCGTATGATCTGTAATTTGTCTGAAAATGTCATTTTATTGATCCTCCATTATTATGATTACTTTCTTCTACAGAATACCATGGACAGCAGGACTAGAAAAGCAATGAGGGGTTACATTATAGATACTAATCGTTGCAGTAATGGTGTTTTTATTTGTATAGACATACATAAGTATAAATAGATATTATTTGAATCAAAGCATAAAATATGTTATAGTAGAATCACAAAAGGAATTACCTCCCACAAGGGGTTGACCCGAATTAGGATAGAAAATCCATCTATACCGATCAATGATCTGACAAAAAAAAGTTATACTTTGATACCGTTTGGTGAAACATTGTCTATTTCTTTTAAGCTCCAGGGTCTATACATATGCCGCTCCTCTTAATAAAGAAATCCACAACGCGGACACTTGTTTTTGAAATTATCCGCAGAGAAATCAGCCGTGTCTATCTCTCCCAGAGTGCTTATTGTTGCATCAATATTCACCTGGTCGATTAGTTTCTCAATTTCTTTTTCACTGTATCCGGTAAACGAGGCATAGTCTTTTTCTACAAGCTCCTGCATTATATCTGTCAGTTTTTCAATATCCCAATTACCCGATATCTTATTCAGTGCAACACTAAGCGCCTTCTCCTCGACTGGATCAAGATTCACCACACTGACATCAACTGCCTCTACACCTTCATCCATCAGTATTCTCAGCCTTTGGTGTCCGCCAACTACGTTACCAGTCTTTTCATTCCAGATAAAAGGCTCAACACAGCCAAACTTATCCAAAGATTTTTTAATTCTTTGATACTCGACCTCCTCTGGTTGCAATTCCTTTCTGGGATTATATACCGCCACCTGCAACTCTTTTACTGCCACATTCTTTATATACATCTTCTGCTCCTTCCTGGGGAGCAAAAAGGGGACTGCCATTTTATTTTTGGCAATCCCCATACATATGATAGAATTTTACATTTACAGTCTAGCATCCGTTATATGTAGTGTCAATGTAATTATTTTGTAGTCGGTAACTTTACTGCACAATTATGCTTTAACGGTTTTTATGGTTTTATTTTCTTTATAAAACTTATTCAAAATTAATTTTTGAATTTCTAAAATCTCCATCATAGTATTTATTCAAAATTATACTCTTACCTTTTGGAACAATCCAATAATATAAACCTCTTTCAGCAAAATAATACGGTCGTTTACAATAATCTTTGAATCTTAATTCAATATTTTTACAATCAATATCATATTTTATATTATCTATATTAAATGTTTCTATACAACTAATATTACTTAATAATTCCCCCTTATCTGAATTAGATTTAATATATATTGTATTATCATTACACTCATAATAAGCAGATATTTTATCTAACCCCAAAGCGTAATTGTCAGAGTATTCCGACAAAAATCTTCCCTTTTCTTCTCTATTTTTAATGATAGCTTTAAGGATATTACTAATCTTATTAAATTCGTATATTTGAACGGTCTCTAAATTAGAGTGTATTTCTAATACATTTTCTAATTCTTCTTCAATTTGGCGTAGATAAGCGTAATCTAATGCAATTTTATTAATACATTCATCACAAAATTTAGTGTCATACCATTCTAAATAAGGCCGATATTTATATCGTATTTGATATTCTGTATTACATACTTCACATATAGAAAATGTTTTAATATCACTAATTTTATGTTGTAAATCTTTACTTAATCCTACTAATAACTCTGTTTTAAATTTAGTATTATTATTATAGAAATCATATATAGCTTTATTTTCTTTTTCCAGTATTTCTTCTTCCTCATCTTCCAAATTCTGCTCATTAAAAACCGCTAATATTATTTCATCCCAATCTCTCAACGTAATAATCCCCCTTATGTACTTTATATGTGCATATTTGGTTATAGTATAATATCTTATTTAATTAACTTTTCACATATATTAACAGAATATCATTATATTTACTAACTATCAATGTTAAGTTCAAAATAAATAATAATTTTTTAAATACTAATTAGTTAATTGAATATCACCACTTTCATAGATGTTTTTAAGAACAACATTTCCTTACTTATATTTTCAGTACAGCCACAAAAGGGGCATTTGTTCGATTTGGTATGCTGTATCAATTTGTGGTGCCACACACTCACCAACAGTCCTACTATCCGGAAGCACAGTTATCGCAATCCATTTCCCCGACTGTATAAAGCCCCTCATAGAGCTAGCATATATCTTTTTGCAAGAAATCGCTCTCTTCAAATCGATTATTGTACTTACTTCTAATAATAGCAGTCAAAGCAGTAATGAGCACTTTAGTCTGAACTTTTTCGTTCTAACTCATTTGTAAATATTGCGCTCTAGATGACCAATTCCCCATGGCTCAGATTAATCATAGCCCATACCTTATCCAAATCATCGGGCAAATACATCTCTCTTAATCTATTTGTCCAGAGCTTAAAATTTGGATCCCTGAAGGTGCACTAAAAAAGTACTGTCTTTGACGGCTGCGAGCGTCGGTGACAGTACCTTTTTTTGAAATAGTATTAATCTTTAGTGGTTTTTTTAAGATGTTCATTAAATAGTTTTTCGTTAATATACTGTGCTGTATTATCAAAGTCTCCATAAATAAAAGTTCTATTAATTCCAACCAAATCTAATTCATCCATAATATTTTTTTGATTTTTAATTTGTATAATAAAACTTGGAATTATTTCTTGAACCATTAGTCCTCCCATCTCATCCAGATTTGTGTAATAATCTAAAAAAGCTTGGTATAAAAAAATACCATTTTGATTTCTAATTCTATCAAACTTTAATGGCGTCTTGTACATCATATATGGAATTTTCGGAAAAGGTATATTATTTGGTAATTCATCAGGAAAATATGCAGTAGTTAAGTCTTCAAAAAATATAAGTAAAAGAGCAGTAAACTCCATAATACCCATTCCACCATATGTATTGTAATTCGGAATATTTTTCTGTACCAAATCCGGTATTTCCCACATTCCCTTAACCCCTTTTTCAAGTAATGCTTCTCTATCTTTTAAGTACATATTACTATTTTCAAAATTCGGATACATTGATATAATTGGTATTAAATTACGTAATAAATCATATGGATCTCTATCAGATGAAATACCTGCGTATTTATTAAGCAAATATCTAAAATGAGTTATTATTTCTTCATCCCTATTTGCAAGTCTACTAAAAACATTATAACAAGACTTCTCTTTAATTGAATAATTTCTAAGAAAGTCAGAAGCATCAACTGTATCCTCTTTACTTAAGAGATAAACATATCCATTTGATACATCATAATTTTTTCGATCACATGCAAAATAAAGCGCTACTAATGGTGCTGTAGTAAAATCGATTAGATTAGTCTTTAAACCATGATGTTGAGAAAACGCAAGAAAATTTTCTGACTGCATAGTATCTAACTCATATCCCACCTCTTGATAATAAGCTGATAGAAGGTCTGAATAAATATCAATTAGTCCATAATCATCTTTTGTTGGGACAAAATTTCGAATAATACTTGAGGATATACTGGGATATTCTTGATTTTCACCGCGAAAATAGTGTTTTTGTAAATTATTTTTTTTTATTACATCAATATACTCTCCTAATGAAGAGATTGTTACATCAGCCTCTCTCATATGTAAAAACTATCCTTTGCAATTATATTTTATATAAGAATACTACATTTTTTAATAACTATCAATATTAAGCAATCAACGTAGACTGCGTAAATTTATCTTAGGATTGAATGGTGCAGAGTTCACCCACGATGCTCTGATAACGTATCAGGCAATGACTTACCATTAAAATAAACATAAATCCTAACAATAACGTACTGACTGGAAATGATGAGGTTTTAATAATAGTACATTTAGATCCACAAAGTAAACGTAAATCATATTCTATTCCTCTTTTTAAATTAACTGCTGCCGAAACGGAAATAGCTAAACTTAATGAAATAAGTCAAACCTCCAATATAATTCAATTTGCCAAATTTATGAATTGACACTATAAAGATTTGAATTTTTCAGTAAATAGAATAGCCTACGAAGAAAATGGTCAACAAGGCTACTATGAAAGAAATCTCTTAGAATAAAAATCGATAAGGAGATACTAAATGCCAGCTTATAAAGAAGAGAATGGTACATGGTCCGTTAAATTCAAGTACAAGAACGCCGCCGGGGAAAAAAAGCAAAAAACCAAACGCGGTTTTGAACGAAAAAAAGATGCAGATGCGTGGGAATCTACATTTAAATCCCAGTTTATTAAATCTTCAGATATTCCTTTTGATGCTTTTATCGTTAAATATATGGATGATTTAGTTCAGAATGAAAAAATAGAAGTAACGACGGCAGTAAGAAAAGAAAATATGATTGAAACAAAATTAGCACCTTTTTTTAAGAAAACACCTATAAATCAGATTATGCCTATTGATATACTTAACTGGCAGACCTGGGTTCGCCAAAAAGGCTATGAAGAATACGATGAAGAATATGGTTACTCTGATACATATCTCCGTACCATAAACAACGAACTCTCTGCTATGTTAAATTACGGCCGGCGCTATTATGGGCTGCCAAACAACGTGGCTCAATTAGCTGGCAGCATGGGATCATCTTCAGCTGATGCAATGCAAATATGGACACTGGATGAATATAAGCTTTTTAGAACTCATGTTGTAAAGACTCCGGCCAGAATTGCTTTTGATATCCTTTACTGGAGTGGAATTAGAGAAGGGGAATTACTTGCGCTGACACTTGCTGACTTTTTACCAGATCACCAGTTAGATGTTAAAAAGAACTTTCAAATTGTGAGAGGTGAGAAGATAATTAAAGCCCCAAAATATTATAGTGTGAGATGTATTCCTATTCCGGAATTTCTATATGACGAGGTTATCGAGTATGCAAGTAAATTATATGGTCTAAAACCAACGGACCGGCTTTTCATGTTCACCGGATCTTATCTCCGTAAAGAAATTAAGGCAGCTGCAGCATCTGCTGATCTGAACGTAATAAGGGTACATGATCTACGACATAGCCATGTCAGCCTTTTGATAGAAATGGGATTTAATATTATTGTTATATCGAAACGTGTAGGTCACAAAGACGTATCTGTCACGTTGGATACTTATGGACATTTATACCCAGGTAAAGATAAAGAAGTCGCCCTGGGTCTCCATAGCGCCAATACCAACGGACTTGTCTCTGGTCAAGGTACCATGGAAGCACAATTATACAGTTTGATGACAGAAATAAAATCTTCGTTACCAGCTATCAGTACCACTTATGAAAATGATGATGTCATTGTATGGGACTGCAGAACAAAAAGGAAAAACATTATTACTTTTCAAGACCTGCCTACAATGCTAACCCTAAAACCTGCCCCGGAAGCAGCATATGAAACAATAATTAATGAAGGTTATCTGGAGCTGACACCTGACACCATACTTTGTTTCTCCAAACGTGGAATGCCTACCCTATACCTATAAAAAGATATCCTTTTGACATTCAGGGTGTCATTTGGGTGTCACTTGGCATAAAAAAAGTTCGGGAACCCTTATAAATACTAGGTATTCCCGAAACTGTTTGTTATTCAAACTCAATCGTAGCCGGCGGTTTCCCCGTACAGTCATACAACACCCGGTTCACGCCCTTCACTTCATTCACAATCCTTCTGGTCACAACCCCCAGAACCTCCCAAGGAAGCTCTGCAGATTCTGCAGTCATGAAATCAGAAGTCAGCACTGCTCGCAGCGCAATTGCATAATCATAGGTTCTCTCATCGCCCATGCAGCCAACGGAACGCATA
Source organism: Hungatella sp. (assembly GCA_009712635.1). GTDB lineage: Bacteria > Bacillota > Clostridia > Lachnospirales > Lachnospiraceae > Lacrimispora. The sequence goes on from WASS01000013.1 coordinate 172,740, forward strand.
TTAGTAAGTGCAGCAAAGTACTGTCCCAGTCCTTTATCCACGCCTGCCTTAGCAATCTCTTCCCTATAAATCGCATCTGCTTCCTGTACAATCCTAACCTTTTCCGGTGTAACTGCACCAATAATCCTTACACCAAGTCCCGGACCCGGGAATGGCTGGCGATAAACCAGATATTCCGGAATTCCAAGCTCCAGACCAGCTTTACGAACCTCGTCCTTAAACAGCAGACGAAGCGGCTCAATAATCTCCTTAAAATCCACATGCTCAGGAAGTCCGCCCACATTATGATGGGACTTAATCACGGCTGACTTACCAAGACCAGACTCAATCACATCAGGATAAATCGTTCCCTGCACAAAATAATCCACTACACCAATCTTCTTGGCTTCATCCTCAAATACACGGATAAATTCTTCACCAATAATCTTCCGCTTTGTCTCCGGATCTTCCACTCCATTCAGTTTCTCATAGAAACGTTCCTGAGCATTCACCCGGATAAAGTTTAAGTCATATGGACCAGCAGGTCCAAATACCGCCTCAACCTCGTCACCTTCGTCCTTACGAAGCAGACCGTGATCAACGAATACGCAGGTAAGCTGCTTACCAACTGCCTTAGCCAGCATAACCGCTGCCACAGAAGAATCTACACCACCGGACAAAGCACAAAGAACCTTTCCGTCCCCAACCTTCTCTTTAATGGCCTGAATAGAAGTCTCCACAAAAGAATCCATCTTCCAGTCACCAGTACATTTACACACATTGTAAACGAAGTTGGAAAGCATCTTGGTTCCTTCCTGTGTATGCATAACCTCAGGGTGGAACTGAACGGCGTAAAGCCCCTTCTCCTCACATTCCATACCCGCAACCGGGCATACTGGAGTATGAGCGGTAACAGTAAATCCTTCCGGTGCTGTCTCTATATAATCCGTATGACTCATCCAGCAGATGGTCTTTGGACTAACATTCTCTAATATTTTGCTGCCAACTACTGAAGTGACTTCCGTCTTACCATACTCACTGACAGGAGCTGTGGCAACCTTGCCGCCAAGCATATGAGCCATTAACTGGGAGCCATAGCAGATTCCAAGGATCGGGATTCCCATTTCAAAGATTTCTTTCTCACAGCGAGGGGATTCTTCCTTGTAGGCACTGTTTGGACCGCCTGTGAAAATGATTCCTTTGGGGTTCATTTCCTTAATCTTGTCCAGGGGCAGTGTGTGGGGATGAACCTCACAGTAAACGTTGCATTCTCTGACTCTTCTGGCAATCAGCTGATTGTATTGTCCGCCGAAATCCAGAACGATAATCATTTCTCTCTTCACGGGTATTCCTCCTAATTTAAGCTTCAACAAATAGCACTTTGGATAATATTATATTCTACTTCCAATGGCTTGACAAGCATTTTCTAAGTTTCGCGAAAAAGATGTCGAATCCTACAACCAAAGGTTCCTGACAGGTAGTTTTTCTCACCAATCAGACAGAAAAAACGGAAAATGCCGGAAATCCTCGTTTCCCAAACTGCCCCCTGCACATGCATCTTCACATACAGACGACAGCAAGAGAAACCAGGCAGGAAAATCTCCGGGATCTTCCGTTCATAAATCGTCTTCTACTGCTCTAAATACTTCTTTACATAGTATCCGGTATAAGACTCCGCACACTTCACAACCTCTTCCGGCGTTCCCTGAGCGATCACTGTTCCGCCCTTGTCTCCGCCTTCCGGACCGATATCAATCAGATAATCAGCTGTCTTTATAACGTCTAAGTTATGCTCGATAACAACCACAGTATTGCCGCCCTCAGACAGCTTCCTGAGAATCTCAATCAGCTTGTGTACATCTGCAAAGTGAAGTCCGGTGGTCGGCTCGTCCAGAATATAAATAGTCTTGCCAGTTCCCCGCTTGCTCAGCTCCGTAGCCAGCTTGATTCTCTGTGCTTCACCACCAGACAACTCCGTGGATGGCTGACCCAGCCGGATATAGGATAATCCCACGTCGTTAAGCGTAGAGATCTTCCTTGCAATCGTAGGAACATTCTCAAAAAACTTCAGTGCTTCCTCTACCGTCATGTTTAAAACATCATAGATGCTCTTTCCCTTATACTTCACATCCAATGTTTCGCGGTTATATCGCTTTCCACTACAAACCTCACATGGTACATACACATCAGGAAGGAAATGCATCTCGATCTTGATAATACCGTCACCGCTGCAGGCTTCGCAACGTCCGCCTTTCACGTTAAAGCTGAATCTACCCTTGGAATACCCCTTTGCCTTGGCATCTGCCGTGGAAGAGAATAAATCACGGATCAAATCAAACACACCAGTATAGGTTGCAGGATTGGATCTCGGCGTTCTTCCAATTGGTGACTGGTCAATCGCAATAATTTTATCCAGCTGTTCTGTTCCTATAATCTCCTTATGCTTTCCCGGAATCGTCCTTGCGCGATTTAACTTCTTAGCCAATGCCTTATAAAGAATTTCATTCACTAAAGAACTCTTACCAGAACCAGATACACCGGTAACACAGGTCATTACGCCCAGTGGAAATGTCACATCAATATTCTTTAAATTGTTCTCTCTCGCTCCCTTTACCGTAAGATAGCCGGTAGGCTGTCTCCTCTCATTGGGAACCGGAATTTTAATTCTACCACTTAAATAAGCGCCGGTAACGGAGTCCTTATTCTTCATGATCTGCTTTGCATTGCCGACAGCGACTACATTACCTCCATGCTCACCAGCCCCCGGTCCTATATCCACGATATAGTCAGCTGCCATCATGGTATCCTCGTCGTGCTCTACCACAATTACACTGTTGCCCAGATCTCTCAGATGGAGAAGCGTCTTCAGCAGCTTGTCATTATCTCTTTGATGAAGGCCGATACTTGGCTCATCTAAAATGTATGCCACACCCACCAGACCCGAACCGATCTGGGTAGCCAGCCTGATTCTCTGAGCCTCACCGCCGGAAAGGGTTCCTGTGGCGCGGGTCAGTGACAGGTAATCCAGACCTACATCGATAAGGAACGAGATTCTCGCCCTGATCTCCTTTAAGATCTGGTCTCCGATTGCATGCTGCATGTCAGTCAGCTGCAGCTCGTCCATAAAATTACGGAAACGGACGATGGACATGTTGGTAGCGTCGTATATATTCTCATTCCCTACTGTGACAGCCAGAGATTCTTTCTTTAATCGCTTGCCGCCGCAGGAAGGACAGGGCGTAATTCTCATAAATGTCTCATATTCTGCCTTGGAGGATTCAGAATAGGTCTCCCGATATCTTCTGGCAACATTCTGTACCAGTCCTTCAAACGCTACATCGTAGACTCCTTCTCCACGCTGTCCCTTGTAGTAGACCTTGACCTCTTTTCCCTTGGTTCCATGGATCAGAATGTCATGAACTTCCTGTGGGTAGTCCTCAAAAGGTGTATCAAGACTGAACTTATATTCTCTGGCAAGAGCATCTAAGACTGCACGGGTATAGCTTCCCTTATCCGTACAGGACTGCCAGCCCAGCACTGTGATGGCTCCCTGATCAATACTTAAGCTCTTATCAGGAATCATTAAATCCTCGTCAAACTCCATCTTGTATCCCAGCCCAAAACAATCCGGACAGGCACCAAAGGGGTTATTAAAAGAGAAACTTCTCGGTTCCACTTCATCAATGCTGATTCCGCAGTCCGGACAGGAAAAGCTCTGGCTGAAATGAATGGGCTCTCCGTCAATAACATCAACGGTCATCAAGCCGCCTGCCAGCTCCATCACGGTCTCAATGGAATCCGTAAGACGCTTTGCAATTCCATCACGAATGGCCAGACGGTCCACAACCACATCGATACTGTGCTTGATGTTCTTGTCCAGCTTGATCTCTTCTGAGAGCTCGTAGAGACTGCCGTCAACCCGGACTCTTACGTATCCGCTCTTGCGGGCACTCTCCAGAACCTTGGCGTGTTCTCCCTTTCGTCCGCGGACAACGGGAGCCAGCAGCTGGATCTTGGTCCGCTCAGGCAGCTCCATAATCTGATCCACCATCTGGTCAATGGTCTGCTTGCGAATCTCTCTTCCGCACTTGGGACAGTGGGGGATACCGATTCTGGCATAAAGAAGCCTCATATAATCATAAATTTCCGTAACGGTACCGACTGTGGAACGAGGGTTCCGGTTGGTCGACTTCTGGTCAATGGAAATGGCCGGTGACAGACCTTCAATGCTCTCCACGTCCGGCTTCTCCATCTGACCAAGGAACTGCCGCGCATAGGAGGAAAGAGACTCCATATACCGCCTCTGACCTTCAGCATAAATGGTATCAAAGGCCAGGGAAGACTTCCCGGAACCGCTGAGACCGGTTAATACAACCAGCTCATTCCTGGGAATGTCCAGACTCACGTTCTTTAGGTTGTGCTCATTGGCACCTCTTATCTTAATATACTGTTTTGCCATACTGTACTCCTGTTATATCCTGAAATTTATTATTCTCACAACAATCGAATGCGGACTTATGATATGAAGTCCGCACCTGTAGTTACTCAGCAACCGGTTTTCCCCATTATAGCACAACATGAACCGCATTGCAAACATTTGTTCGATAAAAATTATAATCCTGAATGCATTTTTTAGAATCCAACATGCTTTTCTCGTCTGTAATAAAATTACGGTAAAACTGTCTTTCGAAAAAAAAGCATGGTATAATTATTATAAACCACAAGAGAGGAATGAAGATATATGAAACCACATCCATTACTGCCAGTTATATTCCTTACTCTTTCTTTAACCGCCTCCGGATGTAAGATGAATTCCCGGTTGGAGGAGACCCCTTCCCCGCCGTCTGAATCCATCACAAAACAGGATACTGAGGCACAGGTAGAAAGCAGTACGGAAGCTGGAGAATCAAATACAGAAAATAGCCTCAGTCCGGTAACAGTAAAAACCTGGACTACGGTTACCAGTGAGAAATATACTGAACAGGGTACTCTGATTTACCGTTGGAACAGCCGGGTGCCGGAGGTAGTCATTCCTGATAACCCCACTTCCCAGTATCTCATCAACCGAAACGTTAGAGAAAATGATCAGAACACCAGACGAAACAATTTCATCAGTGATGCCATGGAAATCCCACCAGCAGAAGCCGGTGATCCACAGAAAAATTATCTTTATACCTTAGATTATCAGGTACTGCGAAATGACGGAAGACTTTTAAGTCTGAAGCAGAACGGTACCGACATCAGGGGAAATAACCGCAATGATACATTTACCTTTTTAAGTTCCTATGATGTAGAAAATGGAAAGAGGATTACTCTTTCTGCTCTTTCCGATGATCCGGAGGGATTAAAGCTGGCACTTGCCCAGGCCGCGGCAGGTCAGGCATCTGCCGATGGCAGTTCCAACGCCTCTCTTCTGACCCAGATCATGTCTTCCGATCTCAGTCAATTTGCACTTTTGGAGGAAGGAATTTTATTATCCTCTCAGTGGAATGGTGGAAAAACCAGTTCTTCTGCCGGTCAGGAAACACTGATCTCTTATGAACAGGTCGAAGATAAACTCAATGATTATGGGAAACAGCTCGTGGCAGCTGCTCAAAAATCAAAAGATGAAGCCGTAAATGCCACGACACAACCAGATTATATATTTCCGGAAAGCAGCACAGGCTATCTCACAGGAGGAGACTTACTGGATGCTGATCCATCGATGCTGAGGCTGGCAAGAAACGAAATCTATGCCCGCCATGGAAGAAAATTTGATGCAGCAGATCTGCAGGAATATTTCAACAGTAAATCATGGTATCACGCTGAGACGTCTCCCGCTGATTTCAAAGAGGACGTTTTAAACGAATTTGAAAAGAAAAATCTGGAGCTGATTAAGACAGCAGAAAGTCAGCTGCCTGACAAAGAAATCACTGATGAAGGTGTTACCTTGAAAGCAGACAAAGATTATCTACTGGATTTAGATGGTGATGGTGTCTGCGAAACCATTCGCTGGAGCAGCACCGAAGACCCGAAAGATTATGATCAGAAGAGTCTCAGACTTTCAATTAATGGCAAGAACCAGACCTCAATTCCGGAAAATGTAAGGGGCAATATCAGACTGTCGGCATTGGACCTGAATAAAAAAGATCAGCAAATTGAGCTTCACTTGGATATATCCCAGGAATCCGATTCCCTTTTCTCTTACAGCTTCTATCGTTACCAAAACGGCAGTCTGGAGTTGATTGGAGATCTGGCGGGACCTGTCAGTGGAGGAAATGGATCTCTTTTCCGTGAGAGCGGTTTAACAGCGGAAGGAGACGGAATTTTGAAAGTATCTGCAGATACCCCTTTTTCAGGATCTACGCTCCAGTTTGGGTGCTACTTCGTAGATCTGATTTGGTCCTATGAAGACGGGAAATTAAAGGAAGTACCCCAGAATATTTATTTTAATAAGAATTATGACCTGATTACAAACGCGTTTCTTCATCAGAATCCGGAGAATTATTATGTGGTATCCCATACATTTCCTGTTACAGCAACTATGGAAGGAGATACCCCCGCTTTCTCTGTCAGCCCTGGCGAAACAGTCTGCCCCATGGGCTGGGCAGTAAAGGACGGACACTCCTATATCCTGGTTATGAACGAAGCGGGAGCCTGGGGATGGGTAAAGGAAGCTGCGTGGGATGCAGATCCTGATACAGCCTATTATCTGGCAGTACCTGCCTGGGGATAGTCAATACCACCGGCTTAGCCGGTGGCTTGCTCAACCCCTATAAGGGGTTTAT
>WASS01000016.1 GCA_009712635.1 Hungatella sp.
GTTAAGACATCGCCCTTTCACGGCGGTAACACGAGTTCGAATCTCGTTGGGGTCATTGAATGCCGATGTGGCTCAATTGGCAGAGCAGCTGATTTGTAATCAGCAGGTTATCGGTTCGAGTCCGATCATCGGCTTTCACTTTACTAAATATATCTATCAGATTATTATGTTTAGGACCTTTAGCTCAGTTGGTTAGAGCAACCGGCTCATAACCGGTCGGTCCCGGGTTCGAGTCCCCGAAGGTCCACTAGCACTGAACTAAATATTTGATAATCTGGCCCGGTGGCTCAGCTGGTTAGAGCGCCGCCCTGTCACGGCGGAGGTCGTGGGTTCGAATCCCATCCGGGTCGTTCTGTATTTTAAAAATACAGGCTTTACAAACCAGCAGGTAAGTTGTATAATGCTTACTGTATCGTTTATGGGATCTTAGCTCAGCTGGGAGAGCATCTGCCTTACAAGCAGAGGGTCATAGGTTCGAGCCCTATAGGTCCCATTTCCATGAGAAATCATGAGAATGCCGGCGTGGCGGAACTGGCAGACGCACAGGACTTAAAATCCTGCGGGCTTAATCGCCCGTACCGGTTCGATTCCGGTCGCCGGCATTGCCTGAAAAGGCAGTCAATTGAATATGTGTGTGTAGCTCAGCTGGATAGAGCACTTGGCTACGGACCAAGGTGTCGGGAGTTCGAATCTTCTCACGCACGTAGAGAAAAAGCATTTACATGAGAGTGTAGATGCTTTTTTGGTTTACTTTTCCATAAAAATTAATTATTGCTTGATTTTTTTCCAGAATTTATTATACTAAATAGTAAATGATATAAGAAAATATAATAAGAAAATCTGAATCAGGTGCAACGAGGTAGCTGGCAACAATGGGTGCAGTGCCTCTTTTTTTATATAAATGATTCTAAATGACAGGAGTTTTGCGGGATGACATGGGATGAGATAATCAGAATATTAGATCAGGTTCCTGGAAAAATCAGCTTTCTTTATGAAAACCTGGAAACAGGAGAGCGGGTGGGATACAGGGAAGATCAGCCACTTATGGCAGCCAGTGTGATAAAGCTCTATGTCATGGCGGCAGCATTTAATCAGTTTGAGGCAGGAAAACTGAGGCAGGATTTCTCTCTGTCTATATACAAAAAGGATTGCGTTCCATCCTGTGGAGCTCTCACCTATCTTCATGAGGGGGTTAGTGTCACTGCATTGGATCTGGTCACTCTGATGATTATATTCAGTGATAATACGGCTACCAATGTGCTTATTGATTTACTGGGGATGGACGAGATCAATCGATATATTAAATCTCTTGGATTTGAAAAAACCTGTCTTAACAGAAAAATGTATGATACAGAAAAGTCGAGTAAGGGGATTCAAAATTACATAACTGCAGCCGAGACAGGCAGGCTGCTTACGATGATGTACCGGGGAGAATTGGTCAGTGAAGGGGCAAGCAGGCAGATGATTTCAATTTTAAAAAATCAACAGCTTTGCAGTAAGATTCCATTTTATTTGCAGGCGCTTACAGAGGAGCCGGAAATAGCACATAAAACGGGTGAGGATCGTGGAATTACTCATGATGTCGGGATCGTTTATGGGAAAACGCCATTTTTGGTCTGCTATTGCGGGAATGAGACGGATACTCCACGATTTGAGCGGATTATGGGAGAACTATCGTTAAAATTATTTGAAGAGACTAATCGGTCAGAGGCGCAGAATCAGTACAAAATCAAGGACAGCATGATAGGAGGGAAATCAGAATGAGAATAGCAAAAATTGAAACGGCAGAAGTGAATATTCCTCTTGTAACTCCATTTAAGACAGCCCTCAGGACCGTAGATACTGTTAATGATATTGTAGTCAGAATTACGTCTGACGATGGGCAGACAGGATACGGTGAGGCTCCCCCAACGGCTGTAATTACAGGGGAGACAAAGGGCTCAATCCGCTGCGCCATTGAAGAGTTTATTGCACCTCCATTAATTGGAATGGAGATTGAAAATTTGGATGGCATTATGAAAGTACTTCATAAATCCATGATTAAGAACACTTCTGCGAAGGCGGCTGTGGATATGGCTGTTTATGATCTGTTTGCAAAATCCTGCGGAATGCCTCTCTATAAGGTTTTAGGGGGCAGTAAGGGCGAAATAGAGACCGATTTGACCATCAGCGTCAATGAGACAGAGGAGATGGTAAAAGACAGTCTGCTTGCAATCCAGCAGGGATTTAGAATACTGAAGATTAAAGTCGGCAAAGAAGGACAAAAGGATGTGGAACGGATCAAGGCTATCCGCCAGGCTGTGGGGTCCGAAATTAAGCTTCGGATTGATGCAAACCAGGGGTGGTCCGCTAAAGATGCAGTTAGGATTATAAGAAAACTGGAGGACATGGGAATCGATATGGATCTGGTGGAACAGCCGGTGAGTGCCCATGATTTTGAAGGGATGAAGCTTGTCACCAGTCAGGTACAGACTCCCATTCTCGCAGATGAAAGCGTGTTTTCAGCCATGGATGCCATACATATCATAAAAGAGCGTGCTGCAGATTTAATTAATATTAAGCTGATGAAGACCGGGGGGATTTACGAAGCTTTGAAAGTCTGTGCTATAGCAGAATGCTACGAGGTGGAGTGTATGATTGGATGTATGCTGGAGAGCAAGATTGCAGTCAGCGCAGCAGCCCACCTGGCAGCTGCAAAGGGGGTTATTACCAGAGCAGATTTAGACGGACCCTCCTTATGCAGTGAGGATCCATATACCGGAGGTCCTGCCTTTATGGGCTCCAGAATTATAATGAATGAGGGGCCGGGACTGGGAATCTTTAAGGTACCTGTTTTTGGGGAAAAATAGAAGCATACGAACGAGGACACTAATCCCTGACGGGTTAGAAATAAGAAAAAATGGAGGAAAATTATGAAGAAAAAAAGATTAGCAGCCGGTATTCTCTGTGCAGTTCTTGCAACGGCAACTGTACTCAGTGGATGCGGAGGTAAAAAAACTTCTGAGAGCAGTACAGGAAGTGCCCAGGGTGGAACAAAAACGGAAGGAAGCGGGGAGCCAGCCGTTTATAAAAAGCTTTATGGAGCAGAAGCCACAACTCTTAATTACCTCACCTCATCTACGGAAAATGATTATAAAATCGGAGCAAATTTAATTGATACTCTGGTAGAATATGACAATAAGGGACAGATTAAACCGAGCCTGGCTACAGAATGGAGTTATGATGATGCCACTCTTACCTGGACTTTTAAGCTAAGAGATGCAAAATGGGTTGATAACACGGGCAAAGAGGTTGGCGCTGTGACTGCCCAGGATTTCGTTGATGCGATGAAGTATGAGCTGAATCCGGAATATGAAAGCTCCAATGTTCAGAATTTATTTGGCATCATTGCCAACGCCGAGAATTATTATAACGGACTGGTTTACAATGGCGGCGCAGATAAGGATGGAAAAGTATGGCAGCCAGTTGAATTTTCAGCGGTTGGTGTTAAGGCTGTAGATGAACATACTCTTACATATACCCTTGAGAAGGAAGTTCCTTATTTCCTGTCTTCTCTGGCTTATGTCGTTTATATGCCAGCCTATGGACCTCAGCTTGAGGAGCTTGGTAAGGACTTTGGAACTGGGGCAGACAAGATGTATTATAATGGTGCTTACTATCTGGAAGAATTCTCTCCTCAGGAAAAGCACGTTATGAAGAAAAACCCGTTAAATTACGATGCAGCACTGGTTTATATTGATGAGATTCAGGAAATTTACAATGCGGAATACAATACAATTGGACCTGAGATGGTAAAACGGGGCGAAGTGGATTATGCGGAACTTTCTTCTGATATTCTGGATGATTGGAAAAATAATGAGGATACAAAGAATTTAATTAGCAGAGAGAGACCCAGAACAAGCTACTCTTATTTCTACTGCTTTAACTTTAATCCCCAGTTTGATGCTCAGTATGAGCCGGATAACTGGAAAAAGGCTGTGAATAATGAAAATTTCCGTAAGGCTTTATCATCAGCACTTAATAAGTCCAAGGAAGTTGCAGTGTTAGAGTCCGCCACACCCGATGATTTTGTTATCAATTCTATTACACCTCCAAACTTTACCTTTAATGCGCAGGGTGAGGATTACACTAAGGTAGGGGATATGGCAAACTTAACCCAGACCTTTGACGAGACAAAAGCAAAGGAATACAGGGATCTGGCAAAGAAGGAGCTGGAGGCATCAGGAGTAACATTCCCTGTTAAGGTATTGATGCCATACAATCCGTCTGAAGTAAACTGGGATAAAGAATGTCAGGTAGTGGAGCAGCAGATGGAAAGCCTTCTTGGCTCTGATTTTATTGATATCGTTGTGGAAGCAGGTCCTGCAGATGGATTTTTAACGGAAGTACGCAGAAGCGGTAAATTTGCATTTATGAGATGTAACTGGGGCGCAGATTATGCTGATCCGGAAACCTGGACAGATCCGTTCTATCAGAAAAAGGGAGAAAGCGGATATGATCTTGGCTATAAGTATGGAAATATAGCAAAGGCAATCGAAGACGGAACTCCTTCTGCTGAAGCAGCTTTAGAATACTTTACTCTTGTGGATCAGGCTAAGGATATGAAAACAGATATTAATGCCAGGTATGAAGCTTTTGCCAAAGCTGAGGCAAGTCTGGTGGGTCATGCATTTGTGATTCCATACAGCATTTCTGTCAGCAAGTATGTGGCAAGTAAGCTGGATGTATTTGAAGGGCAGTATGCACCGTTCGGAGTATCGAATCTTCGGTATAAAGGACAGCATTTAAAGGATCATTTCATTTCAATGGATGAGTTTAAGGCGAACCGGGAAGCAAATGAAAAATAAACGGTAAGAAAAAACGCCGGATCACAGGCTATGCGTTTGGTCCGGCGGAAAAATACCGTCTGAAGGAGAGGTGGATATGATCTGACTTCGCCTTCAGAGAGTATTTTTACAAACATAACAAAGGAGTCTGAAAACTGATGTTACTATACTTGAGTAAAAGAATCGCACGTTCATTTCTTACATTAATCATCATTCTGACCGTTGTATTCTGTCTTCTCCGCCTTATGCCGATTGAAGGTTATTTTCAGAACTTTGATAAAATGACGCCTCAGCAAATCGAAGTGGGTTTAAAGGAGATGGGATTGTCGGATCCCCTTCCACTTCAGATTGTTCATTTTTTCCAGAAACTGCTTCATGGTGATCTGGGTACTTCCAGAATTTATCGGTCCAATGTTCCTGTATCCGATATTCTGGCGGATAAAGTTCCGGTATCCATTAAGCTGGGAATCTGGTCCATGGTGGTCTCACTTCTGGTTGGGCTTCCTATGGGGGCTTTTATGGCAAGGTACCAGTATCGTTGGTTTGATAAAATAGGAACCTTTTTTATTGTATGTATTCAGGCTGTACCGGCGGCAGTCTATTTCCTTTATATTCAGCTTTATGGGACACAGCTCTTTCATGTAGGGCTGCTCTTTCAGATCGATGATCCCAATTACTGGATTTTGCCGGTTATTTCCATGTCTCTTGGAAATATTGCATTTTATGGAATGTGGCTGAGACGGTATATGATTGATGAAAGCAATAAGGATTATGTCAGGCTGGCAAAGGCAAAAGGACTGTCAGAAGGTAATGTAATGTTTAAACATATTTTCCGCAATGCCTTTGTTCCACTTGCCCAGTATATTCCTACTGCATTTTTAAATACGGTGATCGGTTCTATTTACATAGAATCTCTTTACAGCATTCCTGGTATGGGCGGTCTTTTGGTTACCGTAATTAAAAAGCATGACAATGCCATGGTACAGGGGATTGTTCTTTTGTATGCCTGTGTGGGCGTACTGGGACTGCTTCTTGGGGATCTTATGATGGTAATGCTGGATCCCAGAATCAGCCTTGGAAAGAAAGCAGGTGACAGATGATGAAGCAATTTTCTTACCGCCATACAAAGGAAGCAGAGTTAATTGAAAATATGGAAGAAGCAGAGCTGTTTACGTTTGGTGGATATAATGAAGCGGAGACAGAGAAGACGGGATTCAGCAATTATTCTTACTGGAACAGTACACTCCATGCTTTCTTTAAGAACCGGATAGCCTTTGCTCTACTGGTGCTGTTAATGCTGTTGCTGGCATTTACGTTTATACAGCCTTATCTTCCAGGCCAGTATGATCCAAACCTGATTATCAATGATACCAGTGGAATGCAGTTTCGCAATATTCCGCCTGGAAAACAATTTATTCTTGGAACCAATTCCATCGGTCAGGACTTATGGGCACGGATCTGGTCAGGAACCAGGACTTCGCTGTTTATTGGCTTATCAGTGGCGCTGGCGGAGGCATTAATCGGAATTACGGTAGGGGTTATCTGGGGCTATGTCAGAAAGGCGGACTTTATACTGACTGAAATCTATAATATTATTGATAATATACCAAATACGATTATATTGATTTTGATCTCTTACATATTAAAGCCCAGTGTTAAAACACTGATATTTGCCATGTGTCTAACAGGTTGGATTCAGATGGCAAGATTTATCCGCAATCAGATACTGATTATCAGAGACAGGGATTATAATGTGGCCAGCCGGTGCCTTGGAACACCCACAGGCAGAATTATTGTGAAAAATCTTCTGCCTTATCTGGTTTCTGTCATTATGCTTCGAATGGCACTTACTATTCCAGCAGCTATCGGTAATGAAGTGTTTATTACCTATATTGGTCTGGGCCTTCCGGTTAATATTCCAAGCCTTGGGAACTTAATCAATGAAGGAAGAGCGTTGATTACCAGCCCGGCACTGCGCTATCAGCTGGTTTATCCTACCATCATTCTTTCATTTGTAACTATTTCTTTCTACATTATCGGCAACGCGTTTTCTGATGCCGCCGATCCGAAGAATCACTTATAAGGAGGCAGCCAATGGAACGAGAGACGATATTAGAGGTAAATGATTTAGATATTACCTTTGAACTGAGAGGGAAACAGCTTCATGCCATACGGGGAATTTCCCTGGAACTTTATAAAGGGGAAATTCTTGCGATTGTAGGGGAATCGGGAAGCGGAAAATCGGTATTTACAAAATCATTTATGGGACTTTTAGATAAAAATGGCAGTGTCAGCGGCGGGAAAGCGGTTTATTATGGCTCTGATGATAAAGTTCCGGTAGAGTTAACGGGAATTAAGAAAGAAAAAGACTGGTTAAAGCTGCGGGGACATGAAATTGCCATGATCATGCAGGATCCAATGACCAGCTTAAATCCACTAAAGACTATTGGTGCACAGATTATGGAGGCGGTTCTCCTGCATCAGAAGGGAAGCAGGGCTGAGGCCAAAAAACGGACGATTCAGTATCTGACTGATGTGGGAATTCAGGATCCGGAGAAACGTTTTTTTCAGTATCCTCATGAATTTTCAGGTGGGATGCGCCAGCGTGTGGTCATTGCCATAGCAATTGCCTGCAATCCCCAGATTCTTATTTGCGATGAGCCCACGACGGCTCTTGATGTGACCATACAGGCTCAGATTCTGGAACTGATTAAGGAACTGCGGCTGAAATATAAGCTTTCCGTGATTCTTATCACTCATGATCTGGGAGTAGTGGCTAATACGGCAGACAGAGTAGCTGTGATGTATGCCGGGGACATTGTTGAGATTGGAACCAGTGAGGATATCTTTTATGATGCAAGACACCCTTATACCTGGGCGCTTCTTTCCTCTTTGCCCCAGGTTGGGATAAAAGGAGAGAATTTATTTTCCATTGCCGGAACACCGCCCAATCTTTATGCAGAAATAAAAGGTGACGCGTTTGCTCCCAGAAATCCCCAGGCTCTTAAGATCGATTTTGTGAAGAGTCCTCCTTATTTCAGCATTTCTCCTACCCATAAGGCTAAAACCTGGCTGCTGGATGAACGGGCACCAAAGGCAGATCCGCCGCCTGTACTAAAAATAATCAGAGAGGGAGGTCTGTTCTGATGGAGCGGGAAGTATTACTGGAAGTTAAGGATTTGGAAGTGACCTTCGGCGAACGGAAAAAGAAATATCAGGCAGTAAAAGGGGTAAACTTTAAGATTTATAAAGGAGAGACCTTTGGACTGGTGGGAGAATCCGGATCTGGAAAAACTACTATTGGCCGGGCTGTTATGAGAATTATAAAGACTTCGGGAGGAGAGATTCTCTACAAGGGGCAGAAAATTAACGGAGATATTTTAGAAGAGCTGGACCGGAAGGTGATTCAGGAAATCCAGATGATTTTTCAGGATCCTCAGGCATCTTTAAATGAAAGAGCCAAGGTGGATTATATTGTAAGTGAAGGTCTATTGAATATTGAAAAAGGGATTTCTGAGAAGGAAAGGAAAGAACGGGTGAATCAGGCGCTTCTTGATGTGGGACTTCTTCCGGAGTTCGCCAGCCGTTTCCCCCATGAGTTTTCGGGAGGCCAGAGGCAGCGGATCGGTATTGCAAGATCTCTGATTATGAAACCGGAGTTTATCATAGCAGATGAACCGATTTCTGCTCTGGATGTGTCGGTACGGGCTCAGGTTTTAAATCTTCTTACCAGAATTCAGAAAGAACGTCAGATTACTTATCTGTTCATTGCCCACGATTTATCGGTTATGCGGTTTATTACTGACCGGATTGCAGTAATACGCAAAGGAGAGATCGTGGAGATGGCTGAGACGGAGGAATTGATTACCCATGCCATTCACCCTTACACAAGGGCGCTTCTCTCTGCAATCCCCATGCCGGATCCAAAGCATGAGAAGGAGAAGAAGCTGATGGTATATGATCCTTCCATCCATGATTATACAACTGATCAGCCTTTCTGGCAGGAAATCAGAAAAGAACATTATGTACTGGCGAATAAAAAAGAGGCGGAAGAATATAAGAAATTATATGAGCGTTGACGAAACGGATGACAGGCAGCGGAAATATCCGCTGCCTTTGACTTGCAGGTCCGGTTCTTTGGAATGAAAGGAGACAGTGATGGAGCAGCAGTTTGCAGTAATTAAAAAGCCGGTAATTACCATATGGGACCGGCCTGGAGAAATAAAGGAGAACAGGGAAAAGAAACTGGTTTCTTCCATTGCAGATGAAGGAATATACGGTATGGGACTTCGGATCACAGGGGAGGAAGACCAGGGATTTTATCCGGTTGTTACAGCCTATCATTATCCGGGGTATGTAAGAAAAGAGGATGTGGAACTGACCGGCCTTTCTTCCCTGATTAACTGGGAAGAAGGCGGTCTGATGGTAACAGATGGAGAATTCGTGGATATCATGTCAATTCCCAAGGTTCAGGGAGTGAGAATCATGAGTGTTCCCAGAGGAGCACTGATTAAGGTGAGAGAGTTTGAGTCTGAGGAATCTGGCTGGGCAATGGTTGAGTTATTTGACGGGCAGAAAGGGTTTATGAGGAATCAGTATCTGCGCCCGAAAGAATATTCCCAAAGCGCTTTGTGGACGGATCATCTTCCCCAGAAGGAAATTGTGGATGAAAGAGAATTTCGCCGGGCAGTGATTGAGACTGCAATGGAGTATCTGGGCACACAGTATCGGTGGGGAGGCAGAACGTCATTGGGCATTGACTGTTCTGGTTTAACTTCACAGAGCTATCTGATGAACGGGATTATTATATTCCGGGATGCAAAAATACAGCCAGGGTTTCCGGTTAAGGAAATTCCTAAGGATGAAATGCTTCCAGGGGATCTCATGTATTTTCCGGGTCATATTGCCATGTACCTGGGAGACGGATCATACATACATTCCACGGGTAAGATTGGCAGCAGCGGAGTGGTCATAAACAGTTTAAATCCCGACGCGGCGGATTACCGGGATGATCTGGCCAAAAGCTGGTATGCTTCAGGGAGTATATTCTAATAAAAAACGGAGGATGACATGGACAATAGATTTACATTAGAGAAAAGAATTCAGGCAGAACTAATGAGCTATGACGGGAAAATGGGAATCTATCTCAATGATTTTCATGGTAATGTGATCACTATGGGGCAGGATGAAAAATATGAAACTGCAAGTACCATCAAGACCTTTATACTTGCCTGTTTATTTGATGAAGTGGAAAAAGGGAACAAAAGCCTTGAGGATCTGGTGGAATATAAGGCGGAACATGTGGTGGATGGGAGCGGCGTACTGGCGGCCCTGGAACCAGGGGCTGTACTCAGAGTAAAAGATGCGGCTGTTTTTATGATTATCGTCAGTGATAACATTGCTACCAATATGATGATTGATTATCTGGGACTGGATACCATTAACCGCTGTATTCAAAAGCTGGGATGCAAGGATACGATTCTTTATAATTCCATTCACTTTGACCGGTACCGGCAACTGGGAACCAGCACTCCAAACGATTATGGCAGTGTATTTACAAGACTGGTAAAGGGAGAGCTGATCAGCGAGAAAGCGGATGGGGCAATGCTTGAAATATTGAAAAAGCAGCATTACAACAGTATGATAACAAAAGACTTTCCTCCGGTCTATATGGACAGTGACAATACAGATGAGATACTGATTTCTGTGGCTTCAAAAAGCGGGAGTATGGATGCCTGCCGCAATGACGGAGGCATCGTATTTACTCCATATGGACCGTATGTGATTGTGATGTTTCATAAAGAATTTTCCGATGCCATGTATTATCCGGCTCATCCGGCCACTATATTCGGGTCCAGGGTAAGTAAATTGGTACTGGATCAGTTCCTGGCTTTGGAAGGAAGATTCTGTCTGTAGAGACTACAGGCTTAAAAGCTGGGACAGATCATGAATGGTATAAGTTGCATCAGACCTGACGGGAGAATCTGTGCGGGTAAAGAGACAGGAGTCAATGCCGGCATTGACGGCGCCCCTGATATCAGAACTTAAACTGTCCCCTACCATGATGGTTCCTTTCTGATTGAACTCAGGAATATGTTCAAAGCAGTGTTTAAAAAAGTGGATAGATGGCTTCTCGCTTCCCACTTTTTCCGATATAAACATTCCGTCAAACAGGTCGAAAATACCAGCCTGATTTAGTCTGGTAACCTGGGTGGTATAAACCCCGTTGGAAGCAGTATAGAGCTTTTTTCCCATGCTTTTTAGCTGGGTCAGCGTCTCTTTTGCGTGGGGGATGAGCTCCGGGCTGTTGCCAAGAAAGCTTCGATAGCGGGATTCTGCCTCCACTCCATCTACTTCTCTTTCCAGAGTCTGAAAATATAGGGAAAATCTTGTTTGAAATACTTCTTCCCTGCTGATCTTCTCCTGCTCCAGCAGATTCCAGAGATTCATGTTTATCTTTTTATATTCATCCAGCATGCTGCGTTCAAAGGGAAGGCAGTAGGATTCTATTACATTCTGAAAGCTCCGCTCTTCTGCCGCATCAAAATCCAGGATGGTGTTGTCAATATCGATTAAGTATGTTTGGTACATGTTTTAGTCCTCCATATTCCAGTGCTTCTTAAAGAAGTTTAAGCAGATTCCTAACAGAGGGGAAAGGAGCAGAACACTGATTACGGTTCCTTCCCGGATCTGCCAAGGTGTATGTGCCCATAAGGTAAGTGCGATAGCAGCAACCAGAAATATCACATCAAAGCTCATGCGTACAGCGGTAAAATTCTTGTGATAAAGTTCCGTAATGGTAAGGCAGAGACTCTCTAAGGGGAACTTTATAATTCCAATTGCCAGGACAGCGCCAAGGCTTATGGAAGCGAAAATCAAACCGGTTGCATAGAGCAGTACTCTGAAAAGGTAGCTTTCGGCCGTAAAACCGGACAGAACCTGGTAGAGAAAAAAGTTAATAATAATTCCGTTTGCAATGGTAGCGATAATCTGAATGATGTCCTTATAGTTTAATCTGGTATGTCTTAAAAGTAAATAGCTGATAAAAAAAATGGTATTAATCAGGTTTAATATGGTACCAACCTTCCATGGAATGAGAAAGGAAAGTGTAACTGCCATTGCATTTAAAATACTCTGGCCGATGGCTGCTTTTAACTGCAGCGATACTCCAAATCCAAATAGTACAAAGTTCAGGATGGAATAAGCAATAAATTTTGTGTTTTTCTTCGTCATTGTTTTCACCTCAGGAATATGATACCATAGTTTCTGGACAACCTACTATGAGATTTATCATATCAGAGGAAATTATAATGAAACAGTTTATAACGTGTGAGATTCCGGATCATTTAATAAAAATGGGGCAGGAGAAACGCTTCCCCAAAGGCAGCAATATTTTTAAGGTGGGGGAGTCCCTTTCCCGCTGCTATTATATCTGCTCCGGTGCAGTAAAGATATATATAGATCATGAAAACGGCCGACGCTCCATTCTTGATTTTGCAGGAAGAGAGGACTGGCTGGGGGAGCTTTCTATTTTCTGTAATGAGGACTTCACAAAAGAAAACAAAGTGGTGGATGACATCTGCTGCCTGGAGTTTAATTTGGAAGCCATTAGAGATATGTGTAAAAAGGACGCTGAGGTTTCTTTCTATTTCGCATCCTATATTTCCAGTAAACTGATGGCCAGAAGTTTCCGGCTTAGTGAATATCTTAATTATTCTCTGGAAAAAAGACTTGCCTCCTTTATACTGACCCATCATAAAGAGGGATTGTATGGGATTTCCCATACAGATGTTTCTGAGTATATGAATGTCAGCTACCGTCATATACTGTTTGTCATGAAGAAATTTTGTGATGAGGGAATTATGAAAAAAGAAAAAGGGTATTTTATCGCTGATTATAAGAGACTGCAGGAGATCGCGGAACGCTCTGAATAAACCATAATTACTATTGTTTCCTTTTCTGATTTTCGATATAATTGAGGGTACGGGTTTCTTTGCGAATGAGGAAAATGAAAATAAGAGGTTGGAATCGTATATATGGAAGAGGAACATAATGAAGATAGAAGGAACACAGGTATTTTGCCCCTTGAAGATGGAACCTTCTTAAACTATAAGATTGTAAAATCCAAGCGGAGAACCATGGCGCTCCAGGTCTCAAAAACAGGAGAAGTGACCGTAAGACTTCCTTTCACGGTACCTTACCGTTTGGGGCATGAGCTGGTATTAAAAAACAGCAGATGGGTGTATGAGGCAGTTTTAAAAATCAGGTCCAGGCCAGTATTGAATCAGTTTTCATGGGTCGATGGGAGTGAACTGCTGTTATTTGGAGAAAGGCGCATCATTCGTATCCTGCATGATGTTAAAAGAAAGGGTATTTTAATAAAGGAATCTTCAGAAGAAATAACACTTACTGGTACCATAGATGGAGAGGATACAGTCAAAACAGTGATTAAGAACTGGTACAGACAGCGTGCAAGACAGTATCTGGAGGAGAAAACTGCTGTGTGGGCACAAATTATGAACACGGATTACGGCAGAATCGCAATTCGGGATCAGGCCACCAGATGGGGCAGCTGCAGCGGTAAGGGAAACCTAAACTTTAACTGGAGACTTGTACTGCTGCCGGAAGATCTGGCTGATTATGTGGTAGTACATGAACTGGCTCATCGGTCTTATATGAATCATTCAAAAGCATTCTGGTCAACTGTAGAAAAGGAAATACCGGATTACCGGTCCAGGAGGAAGAGATTAAGGGAATATGAAAGTGACATCTATCAGAAATATTAAAATAAAAACAAAACTCATTTTGCTGGGTGCAATCAGCATTTTGGGATTAATATTTATTGGAACGGAATCTGTTATTACAGCCAGTAAGATCAATGAAGCCAGCACGGTGATTTCCCAGTCATGGGTGCCAGCCATCATCATTGCAGAAGAGTTGAACACGAAGACATCTGATTACCGTATTAAGGAGTATAACCATGTAGTCACTTCAAGCGGGGTTGACAAATCTCAGCTGGAGCGGGAGATGGATGGTATCAAAACTGAGATAGACCGGTCTTTTGCCCGGTATGGACTTTATATTACGGATGAATCAGACCGACAGTTAATGAATGAGGCCAAAGATAACTGGAGGAAGTATTTAGAATGCAGCTATCGCCTTCTTGCCGTCAGCAGGGAAAACAACTCCAGTGAAGCATTTAACATCATCATGGGAGAATCCAAAGTGCTGTTTGATGAGGCAAGCGATGGGTTTTTAGAGGTTGTGAATTATAACAGAAAAGGATCGGAAGCAGCCAGCATTGAAGGGGATCATTTATATATGCGTCTGGCAAGGATGAAGGTCATCAGCGTTGGTGTGGTGGGATTTTTAATTTCACTCCTGGTGATTTATATAATCATTGCCATTGATAAACCGGTAAAGGACCTTGTGGAAGGAACCAGAAGAGTATCAGACGGAGATCTGGGGGTCTATTTAACCTACCAATCCAGGGATGAAATCGGAATTCTGACCAATTCTGTCAATGAATTGATTGACCGGTTAAAGCATATTATTGATGATGAAAAATATTTATTTCAGGAAATCGGAAGTGAGAACTTTGAGGTGAAATCCACCTGTGAAAAAGCTTACCGGGGGGACTTTGCTCCAATTCTTTATTCCATTACAAGTCTTATGAATCGTTTGTCTGCCGCAAAAAGGCGGAAAGAAGGCTTGCAGGAGGATCAGGAAACAGGGAATAAAAGGATTCGGGAAATAACAAAGGCCAGGAAATTGAGAGAGATAAAAGGCACAAAAGAAAAGACAGCACAAGAGAGTGTTATTAAGGAGATTAAGAAAGATGGCAGCAGAGCAATGGATGCTTCAGACTAAACGGGCTGATTTTGATGAAATGGCAAAGCTTTACCATATATCACCGGTAACGGCAAGAATTATCAGAAACCGGGAAGTATTAGGGCGGGAGGCCGTGGAAAAGTATTTAAGAGGGGGGCTGGGTGATTTATACAGCCCCTGTCTGCTGAAAGACATGGATCGTGCCATATTGATTTTAAAGGAAAAGATACAACAGTTGAAGCCTGTCCGGATCGTAGGGGATTATGATATTGACGGGGTCTGTTCTACATATCTTTTGTTTCAGGCACTGAAAGAGACCGGCGCAGTTGTGGATTATGAAATTCCTGACAGAATCAAGGATGGATATGGAATTAATGAATCTATAATCAGGGCAGCTTACGAGGATGGTATTGATACAATTGTGACCTGTGATAATGGAATCGCCGCAGTGGAACAAATCAGTCTTGCCAAAGAACTTGGGATGACAGTGATTATAACAGATCACCATGATATTCGCAAAGACGATGGGCAGGAGATGCTGCCACCGGGTGATGCGATTGTTAATCCCAAGCAGGAAGCCTGCAGGTATCCGTTTCCTGAGATTTGCGGTGCTATGGTGGCATTTAAGCTGATACAGGCTTTGTATGAGGCGTTTGGCATTTCAAAAGAGAAATCCTTTGATATGGTGGAATTTGCTGCCATAGCAACCGTTGGAGATGTGATGAAGCTGCAGGACGAGAACCGGATTATTGTGAAAGAAGGTTTAAAACGCATTGGGAAAACAAAAAGTCTGGGGCTTTTAAAACTCATTGAGAAGAATAATCTGGATAAGGATCATATTACAGCATATCAGATTGGATTTGTGATCGGTCCTTGTTTAAACGCGGGCGGACGTCTGGTGACTGCCAAGCTGGCTCTTTCTCTGCTTTTATGTGAGGAAGAGGAAGAAGCAGACAGAATGGCGGTTGAATTAAAGG
Source organism: Hungatella sp. (assembly GCA_009712635.1). Taxonomy (GTDB): domain Bacteria; phylum Bacillota; class Clostridia; order Lachnospirales; family Lachnospiraceae; genus Lacrimispora. The sequence goes on from WASS01000016.1 coordinate 15,635, forward strand.
ATCTCAATGACCAGAGAAAGGATATGACGAAATCGGGAACAGACGAAGCGGTGAAGCTGGTAGAAGAACATTTTTCGAAAGATAAGGTTCTGGTGGTATATCTGCCGGATTGCCATGAGTCACTTGCCGGAATCATAGCCGGCAGATTAAGAGAACGTTTTCAAAAACCGGCATTTGTACTGACGGATGGGGAGGAACATGTAAAGGGTTCCGGGAGATCCATTGAGTCTTATCATATGTTTGACGCTCTGGTGGAGGTAAAGGAACTCCTGCTGAAATTCGGAGGTCACCCAATGGCAGCAGGGCTGTCTCTTTTAAAGGAAAATGTTGATGAATTACGCAGAGCTCTGAATGAAAATGCGGAGTTATCAGAAGATGATTTTGTTAAGAAGGTATGGATTGATGTTCCCATGCCTCTGGAGTACATAAGTGAGCCTTTGATTGAGGAACTGGATTTACTGGAACCATATGGGCAGGGGAATGAAAAACCACTGTTTGCACAAAAGGATTTGTCCATTCGCAGTGTACGCGTACTGGGTAAAAACCGGAATGTGGTCAAATTTTCACTGGTAACAAAAAACGGTACGCCTATGGATGGGCTTTTGTTTGAAGACGGAGACTTATTTGCAGAAGAACTGGGAAATCGCCGCCGGCTGGACGTGGTGTATTATCCGGCAGTAAATGAATACAATGGAAATAAATCGCTTCAGATTGTAATAAAAAATTACCGGATTTTAAGCTAGAGCAGACAACAGGGAGAATGGCATGAAGACAGTAAGGGCAGTGATAATCGGTTATGGAGGAATGGGTAAAAAATATGCACAGATGCTTGCTGCAGGAGAGGTGAGCGGTATGTCTCTGACAGGAATCTGCTGCCGCAACACGAAAGGACAGGAGGAAATCAGGAATCAGTATCCAGAGGCAAGGATTTATAAAGATGCAGATGCAGTATTTGCAGCCAAAGATGAATTTGATGCTGTGGTGATTGTAACCCCTCATGATACCCATGTTCCTTTTGGACTTATGGCAGCCAGGGCCGGAAAGCATATTCTCATGGACAAGCCTTTGGGAATCTCGGCAAAAGAAGGGGCAATGCTGGTAACAGAGTCGGACAAATCAGGAATCAGTCTCGCAATGATTTTTAATACTCGTATGAAAGGTGGTTTTTTGTCTGCGGGAACATTTATCAAAGGCGGTGGACTGGGGAGAATTACCAGGGCTGTTTGGGTCTGCAATACCTGGTACCGCACGCCGGCCTACCATGACAGCGCCCCGTGGAGAAGTACCTGGAGCGGGGAACACGGCGGTCTTTTAATCAATCAGTGCCAGCATTTTCTGGATATCTGGCAGTGGCTCTTTGGAATGCCGGATGAGGTTTACGCTTCCATTGATTATGGGAAATATAATCCGATTACAGTAGATGACAGCTTTGACCTGCAGTTTTCTTATAATAATGGTTTCCGGGGAACGTTAATCAGCTCCACCGGAGATAATCCGGGAACTAACCGCCTTGAAATATGGGGATCTAAAGGGCGGCTTACCATAACAGACGGAGATGAATTAATTTTTGATGAAAATGTAGTTTCCACAGACGAATTTGCAAGAACCAATCAGGATCCCTTTGGAAAGCTTAACTACGTTCGGAAATCACTTCCAGCAGAAAATCATAAGGGAGAAGAATATCATATGATTTTTCAGAATTTTTCTAATCATCTGCTTAAAGGGGAAACGCTGATGACTCCGGGGGAGGACGGAATACGGACACTTATGATGGCTAACGGAGCCTATCTTTCTTCCTGGCTGGAGAAGAAAATTTCTTATCCTTATGACGAAGATCTTTATGAAAAGCTTCTTGCTCAGCATACAGAAGATGAGAAAGCCTTGACATTTTAAGGAAGTTTGCTATATAATCTACCAAAATGCTAAAGAGTAACGATTCAAAAGGAAAAGTGAGGGATTTGACATGGTAAATGAAGTAATGAAGTTTATCACCGGCTTTGACAAGGAAGTAGGAGAAGCCATCGAAAAGGAATGCGCACGTCAGCGAAGAAATCTGGAATTAATCGCATCCGAAAACATTGTTTCAGAACCAGTTATGATGGCTATGGGAACTGTGCTTACCAATAAATATGCGGAAGGTTACCCTGGAAAGCGTTATTACGGCGGTTGTGAAGAAGTGGATGTTGTGGAAACCATTGCAATTGAACGTGCAAAAAAACTGTTCGGCTGTGATTATGCCAATGTTCAGCCTCATTCAGGAGCCCAGGCCAATATGGCGGTATTTCTTGCTATGTTAAATCCAGGCGATACCGTTATGGGAATGAATTTAAATCATGGTGGTCATTTAACTCATGGAAGCCCAGTAAACTTTTCCGGTCTTTATTTTAATATCGTTCCTTATGGAGTCAATGATGATGGATTCCTTGATTATGATGAGATGGAGCGTCTGGCAGTTGAGCATAAACCGAAACTCATTGTAGCTGGCGCAAGTGCCTATGGCAGAGCCATTGACTTTAAGCGGTTTAGAGAAGTGGCAGATAAGGTGGGAGCTTACCTTATGGTGGATATGGCTCACATTGCAGGTCTGGTTGCAGCAGGAATTCATGAAAGCCCCATTCCTTATGCAGATGTGGTTACCACCACAACTCATAAAACCTTAAGAGGACCAAGAGGCGGCATGATCCTGGCAAACCAGGAGGCTGCTGATAAGTTTAACTTTAATAAAGCAATTTTCCCGGGAACTCAGGGCGGTCCGTTAGAGCATGTGATCGCTGGAAAGGCAGTATGCTTTGGAGAAGCGTTAAAGCCTGAGTTTAAGACCTATCAGGAGCAGGTGGTTAAGAATGCAAAGGCGCTTGCTGCTGCACTGGTTAAGCAGGGATTTCATATTCTTACCGACGGCACAGACAATCATCTGATGCTGATAGATTTAAGAGGGATGGAAGTTACCGGTAAAGAACTTCAAAATCGCTGCGATGAGGTGTTTATTACTCTGAATAAGAATGCAGTTCCAAATGATCCAAGAAGCCCCTTTGTCACTTCCGGTGTCAGGGTTGGTACTCCAGCTGTTACTTCCAGAGGATTAAAGGAAGAAGATATGGAAAAGATTGCAGAATGCATCTGGCTTGCAGCAACTGATTTTGATCAGAAGGCTGATTACATCAGAGCTGAGGTAACAAAAATCTGCGATAAGTATCCGATTTATAATAACTAATGAAACAGAAAGCTGCTGCACGTTTCGGTGCAGCAGCTTTTTTCATATGCAGGAAGGAATTCACTCTTTTCTGCATGTCAGGAGGAAATTAGATTTGGCTTTTATGCCTGGTTTTTAAAAGATTCGCAGTCTGTGCATTCTTTTTTTGTAGGGTTCTGCTCATGGGTACCTACTTTGATTTTTTCCAGTGTGCAATAGTCATCACTTTTGGCATGATAAGTGCAATTGTCAATAGTACATTGGATACATTCGTTTTTGCCGTTTACTAACATCGATTTGACCCTCCTTTATTGGTTGTTGCATCTATTATTGTGAGCGTTTTTTGCTGATTTATTATGCCAAATTTTTCTTAAATAAAATGGGCAGAGTCCAATCGGTGGTATTCTTCCAGGTTAATTGTTAATACAGTGCCATGCTTGAATCCATAAGGAAAGGAAAAGGATCCATCGGATCGGATAAAATTGCCGGAAGATATTGTCTCAGCGATAAACGGAACGTATCCCTGTTTCTCTTTTATTCTTGTACCGTAGTAATCTAAAAAAAGACACCAGCGTCCATCTTCTGTCCGAAAAGCTGTAGGGGCTTCGTATTGTCCCTGTTCCAGCTTTTTCATCTCTTCGCTGAACTTAGGAATGATAGAAAATGGACCGGTAATACATTGTGACTGAAGCAGTAATATGGCAGCAGGATTGGGATTACTTTTAACAAAGAGGTAGAAAGTTTCACCATCTTGATATAAAGCAGAATCAATAATATCACTGTCTTCTTTTTCATATAGTACCCTGGGGCTGGTAAATGATTTAAAATCCTTAGTTCTGCTGTGATAAATTTTTTTATTTCCATAGTTGTTGGAGGGGTGGGAAGAAGACCAGTGAATCAGATAATCACCTGCTTCACTGTCAAAAATAATGTCTGGAGCCCAGACACATCCAAAGGGCTCACTTCCAAAGGAAATCAGGCGCGGGGCGGACCATTGAATCAGATCGGAAGATTCCCAGAGAACCAGATTACTGCTGCCTTCCCTGCTGACATTTTCCCAGCTCCCTTTATATTTTGTCTTAAAATTTCGTGCAAGGCTTAAATCTGTGGCAAGTATGTAATAAATTCCTTCTTTTGTGCGGCAAATGGTAAAATCCCGCACTCCCTGTTCTCCAATGTCACTGGTAAGAATGGGGTTGCCTCCGTTTATTTCCTGCCAGTGAAATCCATCTTTGCTGATGGAAAAATAGACGGCTTCTCCATCGGGATCTTCCTTTTCTTTAAAATGAACAAATAGATATGCCTGCATCATACACGTCCTTTCTGCTTTTTTTCCATCTTATCACTTGATGGCAGATGGGACAAGTTGTTGTTCCCGGAAAATAATATTGTCAAATCAGGTGTGAGTATGATATACTTTTTTGGGTTTTTAATAAATATATTGTCAATTATAATTAGTACTTATTAATATGGGCGGCATTTACTGATAGATCCAGTTCTATGCAGGAGGATAATTTAAGTGATCAGATTTAAAAATTACGTAAGAGCAGAAAGTCTGGAAGAAGCTTATAATCTGAACCAGAAAAAAAGCAGTGTAATCGGTGCAGGAATGATGTGGCTGAAGGTTCAGAACAGGATAAAAATGACTCTGGTGGATTTGTCCGGTCTTGGACTTGACGGAGTCGAAGAAACGGAGGAAGAGTTTGTAATCGGAGCCATGTGTACACTGCGCCAGCTGGAAATACACAAGGGACTTGACGGGTATTTTCCAGGTTTATTTAAGGAATGCACCCGTTCCATCGTAGGCGTTCAGTTTCGCAATGGAGCAACGGTAGGAGGAAGCATATTTGGCAGATTTGGATTTTCTGACATTCTTACCTGCATGCTGGCACTGGATACTTATGTAGAACTCTATAAGGGAGGAATTATTCCACTTGAGGAATTTTGCAGTCAGAAATATAACCGGGATATTCTGGTCAGAATCCGGATTAAAAAGGACGGCAGAAGAGCATTTTATGCTTCTTCCCGAATGACCAAAACGGATTTCCCTCTTATTGCATGCTGTGTGTCTGCAACGGATGATACTTATTACGTATCAGTGGGAGCGAGACCGGCAAAGGCAGAGCTGGCTGTCATAAGCCGCAGGGAACGGGAAGATGTAGAGGAACTGGCAGCACTGGCAGCAGACCATTTTCGTTATGGCACCAATTTTCGAGGCAGTGCAGAGTATAGGAAACATCTCGCTGCGGTATATGTAAAACGGCTTTTCATGGTACTGGACCGGGAGGAAGGGTAAATGCAGATTGAATTTACATTAAACGGAAGACTCATTTATGAGGAGACGAGCGACGATGAAACTCTGTTCCACCTGTTGAGAAGAAAAGGCTGTTACAGTGTGAAATGCGGTTGTGAGACGGAAAACTGCGGGCTGTGCACCGTCCTTGTCAACGGAGTTTCTAGGTTATCCTGTTCCTATCTTGCAGCCAGAGCGGATGGCTGTGACGTGGTAACACTGGAGGGCGCTCAAAAGGAAGCGGAGGAATTTGGTTCTTTCCTTGCAGCGGAAGGGGCTGAGCAGTGTGGTTTTTGCAGCCCTGGACTGATTATGAATGTTCTTGCTATGGAAAAAGAACTGGATTCTTATGAAGAAGAGAATGTCAAAGAGTATCTGGCAGGCAATCTTTGCCGCTGCAGTGGATATATGGGGCAGCTTCGTGCTGTAAAAAGTTATTTAAGCAGAGGAGAAAACAGGAATGAATGTTAAAATGCGTACCGTGAATACTTCTGTCCAAAAGAAGGATGCGAAAGCATTGGTGACTGGAAAGCCTGTTTTTACGGACGACCTGGCGCCGGGTGACTGCCTGATCGTTAAGGTGTTAAGAAGTCCTCATGCCCACGCTTTAATAGGTCAGATTGATACAGAGAAAGCAAATAAGGTGGATGGAATTGTCTGCATTCTTACATACCAGGATGTGCCCAATAAACGGTTTACCATGGCCGGACAGACGTATCCGGAACCAAGCCCGTATGACAGGCTGATTTTAGATCAAAGAATGCGATTCGTGGGTGATGCTGCTGCAATTGTTGCAGGAGAAACCGAAGAAGCAGTTGATCATGCCATGCGGCTTATTAAGGTGGACTATGAGGTTTTAGAGCCAGTGCTTGATTTCAGAAAGGCAAAGGATCACAAGGTTCTCATCCATCCGGAAGATAACTGGGAAAGTCTTTGCCCGGTTGGGGCAGATAATCGCCGTAATTTATGCGCCTGCGGAGGAGAAGAGCATGGAGACGTGAATGAATTATTAGAGCAGTGTGATTATGTGGTAGAGCAGGTATATCATACAAAAGCCAACCAGCAGGCCATGATGGAAACATTCCGCGCCTACTCCTATCTGGACGCTTACGGAAGACTGAATATGGTAGCTTCCACTCAGGTCACCTTTCATGTGAGAAGAATTCTGGCTCATGCACTGGATATTCCAAAGTCACGGATTCGGGTGATCAAGCCCAGAATCGGAGGAGGGTTCGGAGCCAAACAGACGGTAGTGGCAGAAGTTTATCCTGCAATTGTTACTATGAAAACCGGCAGGGCGGCTAAAATCATTTACAGCAGATATGAATCCCAGATCGCTTCCTCTCCCCGTCATGAGATGGAAATCCGGGTCCGGGTCGGAGCGGATAAAAACGGAATTCTTCAGGCAATTGATGTATATACATTATCCAATACAGGAGCATATGGGGAACACGGTCCTACAACTGTAGGATTATCAGGACATAAGTCTATCCCTCTATACAGAACTCCCAGGGCATTCCGGTTCGCTTACGATGTGGTTTATACCAATTGTATGTCAGCCGGTGCATACCGGGGCTACGGAGCCACTCAGGGAATCTTTGCGGTGGAATCTGCCATCAATGAGCTTGCAGAGAAAATCGGGATGGATAAGGTGAAAATAAGAGAATTAAACATGGTAAGAGAAGGGGATATTATGCCGGCTTATTATGGAGAAACTCTAAACAGCTGTGCACTTGACCGCTGCATGGCCCGTGCGAAGGAAATGATGGAGTGGGATAGAAAATATCCGTCAGTTGACATGGGAAATGGGAAAGTCCGTGGAGTGGGTGTTGCCATGGCGATGCAGGGTTCTGCCATATCAGGAGTGGATGTGGCCTCTGTCGAGCTGCGGCTTAATGATGACGGGTTTTATACGCTGATGATCGGTGCCTCTGATATGGGAACGGGATGTGATACCACCCTTGCCCAGGTTGCATCGGATTGTCTGGAGTGTGACTTAGATCAGATCGTGGTCCATGGAACCGATACGGATGTATCCCCCTACGATTCTGGATCCTATGCTTCCAGTACCATGTATTTAACCGGCATGGCAGTTGTTAAGGCCTGTGGTGAGATGCGTGATAAAATACTGGATAAGGGGGCAGAATACTTATCCTGTGAAAAAGATACACTGGAGTTTGATGGAAGCAGGGTATGGCAGCCGGCAGGCGGACTGGAGATATCATTAAAGGATATTGGAAATAAGGTAATGTGCTCCAATAATAATATGCTTTCCGCTGGTGCATCTCATACCTCCCCTGTTTCGCCTCCGCCATTCATGGTAGGGATGGCAGAAGTTGAGGTAGATAAAGAGACCGGTGAGGCAGAGCTTATTGATTATGTGGCAGTTGTAGACTGTGGAACAACCATCAACCCCAATCTGGCCAGAATTCAGACAGAGGGCGGTTTGGCACAGGGAATCGGTATGGCGCTTTATGAGGATATCACCTACACAGATAAAGGTCAGATGATACAGAATTCATTTATGCAGTATAAACTGCCTTCCAGACTGGATGTAGGCAATATCCGGGTGGAATTTGAAAGCAGCTATGAACCCACAGGACCTTTTGGTGCCAAGTCCATTGGGGAGATTGTAATTAACACTCCTTCTCCCGCCATTGCAGATGCCATAGCAAGTGCAGTGGGTGCCAGAGTCAGGGAACTACCCATTACAGCGGAGAAAGTATATCGGGAGATAAAATAGAAATGTAGAAAACAGTAAAAGAATCGGATTGTGAGGATTCTTTTGCTGTTTTTTGTTATTGATAAAAACAGTCGTTGAGACTATTGACGGACGTCTTTTTATCGAATAACATGATTATAGTATGTGGGGGTGGAAAATTATGGACATTTTGATGAAAGCGGAAGATATCTGTAAGGATTATATCATGGGAGAGGTTCGGGTTCAGGCATTAAAACATGTCTCTTTTGAACTATACCGGGGAGAATTCATTGTAATACTGGGACCCAGCGGTTCCGGAAAAAGCACCCTTTTAAATATATTGGGCGGGATTGAAACGGCTACCAGTGGAACGGTATATTATGAAGAGATGTCTCTTGACTGGGGAGATCCTAATAGCCTTGCTGCTTTTCGAAGAGCGCATGCCGGATTTATCTTTCAGTTCTATAACCTGATGCCGGGGCTGACCGCATTGGAGAATGTGAAACTGGCAGCGGAGCTTTCTGGTGATCCTCTAGATCCGGAGTTTCTCCTTGAACTGGTGGGACTATCCGACAGGGCGGAGCATTTTCCCAGCAGGATGTCAGGGGGACAGCAGCAGCGGGTTGCCATTGCCAGGGCTCTTTGTAAGAATCCCGATATTCTTCTTTGCGACGAACCAACAGGAGCGTTGGACAGCAGCACAGGTTGTCAGATATTAAAGCTTCTTTCGGACTTTAACCGTAAGTATGAAAAGACAGTTGTTCTCATCACCCATAATCAGACTATAGCTCAGATTGCTGACCGGGTTTTTTATTTTAAGGATGGATGTCTGGAACGGATCCGTGTCAACGAATATCCCTTAAAACCGGAGGAGGTTGTGCTATAGTGAGGTGTTTTCGACGAAATGTATTTCGGTGTGTAAAAAAAAGTCTGGGCTCCTTTCTGGGAGCGGTTTTTATTATAGCGATTGGAATATTTGTTTATGTATCCATGATGGATACACTCAGAAATCTGGGTGATCAGGTATCCCGTTACTACCAAAGCAGCGAGATGGCAGATGTATTTGCTACGGTAGCCGGAATTCCTCAGGCAGAATTGAAACGCCTTACGGATATACCCGGAATAGAGAGTGTTTCAGGTAAAATGGCAGTTGATGTACGATTTCTGGCCCCCTCCCAAAAGGAGATTGTTACGGTGCATTTACTATCCTATGATCCTTCTGATTCTCTGAACCGGCTGCGTTTAAATGGAGAGAAACCAGAGAAAGACAGTCTTTTTCTTGGAAGACGCATGTCAGAGATTTATGGATATGACGATGGGACTTCTTTTACATTGCTGGCAGATGGAAAACGGATTTCCTGTCAGATGGCAGGGACCTGCAGCGCACCAGATTATATCTATGCAATTCCGCCGGGAGGTGCCATGATTCCCGATGGAGAGATCTATGATATTGCATGCATTGACAAAAACAGGATGGAAGAGCTGACGGGGAAGAAAGATTCTCTCAATGAGTTGGGATTTCGTCTGGAAAAAGGATATTCCTATGAGGATGTACGGTATCAGCTGACGGAGCGGCTTCAACGATTCGGACTGGTCTCCATTACCTCCAGAGATAAACAGGCAAGTTATGATATGGTAAACGGGGAACTGAAGGAGTTATATGCAATGGGGACTGCATTGCCGTTTCTGTTTCTGTCTATTTCCATATTTATGCTGTATGTGGTTTTAAAAAAGATGATCGACCGGGATCAGAGTCTTATTGGCACTATGAAAGCCTTTGGCATGAGTGACCGGGAGCTGATTTTATCCTATGTTTTTCTGGGAGCGGAGGTAGGGATACTGGGGAGTCTTCTTGGAAGTATTCTGGCAGTACCATTCAGCCAAACCATGTTTGGAATGTATATTGATTTTTTCAATCTTCCGGATACAGTCAGCCGCATTTACTGGAATACCAGATTGAATGGACTGGGGATTGCTGCAGGGACTGGAATATTGTCTGTTCTTTTGGGAGTCAGAGGAATTCTTCAAATTACGCCTGCCCAGGCAATGAGGGCAAAGACTCCATCTGCGGGGACTCTCATCGCGTTGCCTTCATTTCTTGCAAAGCGTCTGAAAACAATGGAAAAGATGGGATTTCGCTCTGTTGTAAGGAATCCGTTTCGTGGTTTTCTAATTATTCTGGCTGTGTCTTTTCCGTTTTCCATGACTTCTGTTCTTCTGTCGTTTGAGGGAGTGGCGAACCAGATGTATTTTGATCAGTTTGACAAGGTGCAGACATACGATATACAGATATCTACGGACCGTTTTATTTCTGATCTAAAGGCAAGGTCAGCAGTAGAGACAATCCGCGGAGTGAAAAAAAGCGAAACTGTGGTCAATATGGCTGTAGAGCTGAAACATGAAAATCTTACGGAATTTGCCATGGTCTATGGCTTAAATCCAGGATCTGATATGTGGAGAATCATGGATCTGTACGGGACTTTTTATGAGCCTCCCGATGATGGAATCATATTAAACACCAGGGTGGCAGAGAAACTTCATTTAAAGGCAGGAGACATTGCCCAAATAAGGGTGCCAGGAATTACACCGGAGCCAGTAAAGGTACCGGTAAAAGCAGTAATCGGCGAAAGCCTGGGAAGCGGCTGCTACATGTCTAAAGAGGGATTTTACCATTTCTTTTCGTCCGTACCGTTTACGGATACAATTCTTTTTACAGTGGAGGAGGGAATGGGCAGTGAGGTGAGAGACCAGCTTATGAAGACCAGCCGTGTAGCCTGGCTGGTAGACACCAGCCGGATTGTTAAAAGTTATAAAAATATGATGGGAAGCATGCTGGCCATGACAGGAATGTTTGCTCTCATGTCGGTGACAGCCGGAGGCATTCTCATTTATAATATCTCCATGATTAATATCAGGGAGAGAATTACGGAGTTTGGTACTTTGATGATTATGGGGGCAACGGACAGGGAAATCGGAAGAATTCTTTTTTTTGAACAGGGAATTTATTTTATTGCCGGAGTTCTCCTTGGCCTGCCTGGAAGTACTGGAATTAAGCTCCTGTTGGAGCGATTGGTAATATCAGACAGCTATACCATTGACTTAACCATCAATTCCATTAGTTATTTAAAGGCATTTTTAACCTGTGGTGTTATGGCAGGTATTTCCCTGCTTGCCCAGACCCGCTACGTAAAAAAGATCCGGCTTACGGATATTTTAAAGGAAAGGGAGTAGGCGAATGAAAATTCCAACGATTAGAATGAAAAAGAAAATGTGGCTGGCTCTGGCCGCGGTTCTGCTGATCCTGTACTGTGGAATAAATGCAGCGAAAGGATTACGGGGGACCAGAGTGGAAACTGTCAAAGCACAGATTCAGTCCATAGAGGATCGTTATACAGAGGAGGGAACCATAACCTCAGGAGGAGAATACCGTCTTGTATCCCAGGTTCCTGGAGCAGTAAAAGAACTTCTCGTATCGGAAAATGATACAGTGAAGAAAGGTGATGTTATATTTACCATAGACGATACCGATTTGCAGCATGAAAAGGCTCTTGGTGAAAGTGCGCTTTCCGGTTACCGGGCAAAGCTGGAACAAAGCCGTATCGGACAGGTAATGACTTCCTCACCTCAGGAGTATTTAAGCCTGACCAGGCAGGAGGTGGCTGCAAAAGAGGCGGATTTAAAGACTGCAGCTACCGTTTATCAGGCTTCAGATGCCCTTCTTGCAGCAGGCGGAATATCCAGGGTAGAGTGGGAAAAAGACCGGGCTTCTTATGAATATGCTTCTATGGCATGGGAACAGGCAAAGCAGCGTTATGAAGAAAGTATTCAATATCTGGAAAGTCTGAAATCATCGGGAATTGACGAGACCACCATAAACGGAAAGTTTTATAAAAGTGTGGAGGAGCAGCTAAACGCTCAGATTCAGGCTCAGGAGACCACCATAAAACAGCTGGAAGAGAAAATCGAAAAATGCTCAGTGGCAGCAGACAGAGACGGAATTGTCACTTCTCTTCCCGTAAAAAACATGTCTTACATACAGGTTGGGGAAACAGGGGCAGTGATTGCGAAGAAGGGGTCCATGAAAGCAGAATCAGATGTTCTGGCCAGCATCGCTCCCTGTCTTTCCCCGGGAGATAAGGTCACTGTTGTGGTAAATACCAGAAATCAGGATCAGTTTTACAGTGGTTCCATAGAAAAGGTATACGGGTATGCGCAAAAGGGAGTTTCAGCATTGGGACTGGATGAATACAGGGTACATGTAGTGATCGATATGGATGAGAATCAGGATCTGGAGGATAAGGAAGGGTACGGAGCTGATGTCCGGTTTACACTCTACCAGGGGGAGGATAAGCTGGTGATTCCGTCAAGTTCGGTATATGAAACAGATGATCAAAGTTATGTTTATATAATTGATAAGGGAAGGGCACAGAAGAAACAGGTGGAGGTGGAGTACAAAACTTCTTCCCAGACGGTAATAAAAGCAGGTCTGGAAAATGGAGATAAGGTGATTGATCATGTGGATACTAAGGAAGTTTATGAGGGAGCCAGAGTTTATGACGGTTCCTGATGGGGTAAGCAGGAATATACAATCAGACAGGAACGGCTGCAAGATGGAGAATCCATTCTGTGCAGCCGTTCCTGTTATTGAGTGATTATTTTAATTTGTCGTAACCGGATGCTTTGATTGTTCCGTCACTGTTGGTGTTGTAATATTTCTCATCACCGTCTTTTACATTAGTTTTGCTCTTTGCAAGCTTTCCAGAGGTGCTGATTAAGTATTCTTTGCCGTTGAATTCAACTACTTTGTATTTCTCATCTTTATCAGCTTTTAAGAGACGACCCTGGATGTAAATGCTGTCATCAGTGATGCCGTTGTAACCTGCACCCTTGTTGCTTCCGGATTTGCGGAAGTTGAAAGTATAGGTTTCTCCGTCTAAATCAATGGTAGTTTTACCTGTAGCCATAGCGCCTTCCTTTGGTGAATTTCCAAAGTAGTAAACCAGACCTGTATCATCTACTGCAGGAAGCTCGCTTTCTGTCTCAATTTCATCATAAGAATCAATCACATTGCCAGTTACGTTCAGCTTATAAAGTCCGTGAAGCATTTCGCCCATTTCATTGAATGCATAACGGATGCCGTCAATGGTCTTAATCTGGCTCTTTACAAGATTGCCGTCATTGTTTGCATAGAACCAGTACTGGGTATCATCTTCATGGCCTTTTGCATCAAGCTCTTCGCTTGGAACTGCCTTGAACCAGCCCTTTGCCTGCCAGCATTCTTCTGGAAGATTATAAAACTGGTTAGAAGAACTAGCTGTGGAAGTAGAAGCAGGAGTAGCCTCGTACCAGTCATATTTTGCAGCACCGTTTTCATTAAAACGATATTTTTTACCGTTAATGGTTTTGGTTGTATCAGTGGTCTTTTTACCGTTTGAACCAAAGTAGAACCAGTAAGAACCATTGAAATTGTCATCTTTATCTGTATCGTCTTCTACTTCAATGGATTTCCAGCCATCTACGCGGGCACCGTCAGAAGCATCGCCACAGTAGTATACGCCCTCTTTCCATGCATCATCCCCAGTAACACGGGTAGAAGCATCATCAAGCCAGCCGTACAGCATCTTTCCTTCTGTATCGAATGCGTAGGAGTGAGTTTCCCCATTTGCAATTTTTATTGATTTAAAATTAGTTTTACCGTTGGTAGATGCCTTATAAGCTTTACCGTTGCTGCCAAAATAGTACCAGTTGGTATCTGCCGCATCTTCGTCGTCACTGTCTGAAGCAACCTCTCTCCATTCGTCAGTAACCATAGCACCAACAGAGTTTACATAATAGTAATTATCGTCTGTTTCAATGATCTGGTTTGTAGCAAGCTGTCCATCAGAATCTAAGTAAAACCAGTTATCTCCTGATTTTCTCCAGGCTTCTGTAGTCATATCACCGCTTTTGTCATAGTAGACCCAGCTGCCGTTTTCTTCGGACCAACCTTGTGCTGCAAAGGATGTCATGGAGGCACCTATGGTAAAAATCGCTGCAGCGCAGGGAATCAGCCATTTCAGTTTCTGTTTCTTCATAATAATTCTCCTTTCATCTCTCCCGCCCATGGTTTTTGGGCATATAGGGATACCCCCAGGGTGTTTGTATCTCCTGTCAGGGTGTTCATTTCTCCTGCCCGTTTATCGGGCTTATTCAGCTCGTATCGGCTGATAGGGAGACTTTAAACCATGGAGTAAGTACAAGGTCAAGGGAAGTAAAAAAGGCGTAAGAATACGTAAGAAAATGACGATTTGTTAATAGAATTGTAATCTTACCTTATTCTGGAAGAGGATGAATCAGCCCCTCAGTATCTATGGTAATTGTGGAAGAGAGCTGTTCCATATACTGGAAAGATTTCTGCTTTTCATCAGGGGAAACAACCAGATCAGTGCTGCAATTTTCCTGAATACATGGGATAAACTGAAGTTTCTTAAGACCGTCTGGAGTGACCGTTGCTTCTACAAGTCCGGTTGGAATTGTCCTGCTGTTGAACCAGAAGTTGCCCAGACTATACACAATGGGAACACTCTTGTAATACTCAATTCCCTGAAGGACATGGGGGTGGCAGCCAATGATTAGTCCTGCACCATGGTCAATGAATTGTCGAGCCAGATTTTGCTGGTCCTCTCCATAGTAATTGGTTCCTTCTGTTCCCCAATGGATAAACACCACTACAAAGTCGCTGTTTTCCTTTGCTTTGTTTACAGCACCTAAATAAAGATCAGGATTATCTGTTCTTAAAACCCCCGGACTGTCAGGACCTGCTTCTTTTGTAAATCGGGTGGAACGTTCAATCTGAGTGGCGCAGACATAGGATATCTTCAAACCCCCGGATATAAAATAGACGGGTTCTTTTGCTTCCTCAATATTTCTTCCAGCCCCGGCATAGGGAATTCCGGCCCCGGATAATGTGTCAAGAGTATCCATAAGGGCATCTGCCCCGTAATCGTAAACGTGATTATTTGCCAGAGATACCAGATCCACAGACAGGGAATGCAGATTTTGGACCATGGAAGGATCTGCCCGGAATGTAAAGGCTTTTCCTGGCAGCGGGGTTCCCCTTCTGCTAAAGCTGAATTCATTGTTAATCATCATAATATCAGCGGAAGCCATCCGTGCTCTTACATTTGTCAGAATGCAGGAATCAATACCACCTCTTGCGTAATAAGCGGACATATTGGCATATCCGTCTGCAAAACTTAAATCTCCGGCAAAGGATAATACAACCTGATTGGGATCAGACGATTCTTTCATCCAGATATTGTGGGAACGTGCGGCGCCAGGGCTGTTAAGTATCCCAGAATAAAGATCCTTTAAAACAAGAAGTGAGTTTCCGGTCAGTTCATGCCAGAGTCCGCCTCCATCAGAGCCTGATTCAAATGAGGTTATGAGTCTGTCATAGACACTGGTTCCATATGTGGATTTAATAAAAGCCATGAAATCTTCGCTGATTCCTTGCGGAAGCCTGTCCTTTTTTACAGTTACCTGGTCAGAGGCAGCAGGGGCTTCGGTGTGTGAAGGGAAAGAGGCCTCATTCTCTTCTGACACCTGGACAGAGGGGGAGGAAAGGACGGCAGATCTTGTACAACCTGAAAGCAGCATAAGAATAGCAGGCAGAATGATTATTTGGTATCGCTTCATGATTTTCTCCTGTGTTCATTTCTCTGCTGTTATTTTACCAGATTGCCTGGCAGAAAGATAGACAAAGGGTATCATTTTAGATTTATTCAGAAGCAATTTAGAAATCATTAAGATTTACTGTTCATAATAAACGTATCAAATAAAAAAGGAGAGAAATGTCATATGAGCATTAGAAAAGGCTGGTATCGTTATTATCGAGATGAAGTACTCTAAAAATCAGGTGGAAGTATGGTTCACAAATGGAATCTCTCCAAGCAAAAACAATGGGGAAAGCACAAAAATGGGAATTCAGAGTATTAAGTCTATGATGAATAAAATGGGTGGAATCTGTGAAGTGATAAACCATGACAGCAGCTATGTGATGAAAATAAAATTTCCTGTAATATAAGAATAATCACTTGATCTGATGGTAATATAATACCACAAAAATGACTTTTTTTCAAGTCTTGTAATTTACTTAAAACAGGCGTAAACTGTGAATTTATCAGAAAGGAGTATGATTATGAACAACGAAAAATGGCTGGTGAACAAAGAGGACAACTCTTCGCTTGCAAGATTAAATGCTGCAAACGAATATACCGGACGATTTGGTCTTAAATTATCAGAGGAAGATGCTGCACTGCTTTTAAAAGAGAGAACCAATATATTAAAGAAGCAGGAAAGGGTGGAATTTGGAGAAGGAATTCTTCCTAAGCTTATTTTCGCTTTTTGCGATTCTCCGTATATTTATCAGGATAACTACACAGATACCCTTGGAAGGCTTCAGGAAATATTTTATTCGTATAAAAATGATACCCTGGATGAAATACCGGATGATGAGCTGATTGAATTTATGAAGGAGCAGTTTGACGGTCCCTGTCAGGGATCCGTCGATTACCTGGAAGATACCGCTTTGGAGGGCTTCGCACGGAAATCCAGATTTGGTTTCCAAGATAACTGGGAAGAGGATGATGATGAAATATAGCCAGGAGGAGTTACTGCCTGTAGTGGCAAAGCTTGCAGCCCGGTATACAAGCAATGAAAGTACGTCAATCTCTTATGATAAGGCGAGGCAGCTGATGGGAGCCGTGATTTACTGCATTGAAGAATATGAAAATGCAGCAGCCGGTTTAAGAGACCTGGTTACAGCACACGCCGCGGTATCTGCCGATACCGCCTACAGGCAGGGATATGATATACTCATAGAAAAGGTTAAAAAGATCCAACAGGAATATAACCTTATGATGAAGGAGTTTCAGTTTTACGGAAATCGGTGCTGTTATGATACCTTTCAAAAAGGGATGCCTGAATTTTTCCTGTATTATGATGCACGCTTTTACCCCATGAACCATATTCTTACCCTTGATTATCCGGTTTTGGTTTCCTTAGAACCCCGGTGCGGTGCGGATCTGATGGAAGTCTATGTAAGAAGTGCCTGTCTGGAACAAATTTTTCTACAGAAACTGCCTGCGGACTATATCATGCATGTGCTGAACGCCTATTCAGGTGATTACAAAGAACTGATCATTAATCTGGCATCCATTGTGATAAGGAATGTCTTAGGCTGCCGGATTGCAGGAAAAAGCATTGATTTAAATGGTTATTCCTCAGTTGAGATGGAACGACTTAAGCTTTTTATCAGTGGAAAAACCAGAGAAGAGTTAGAGGTACAATTAAAGAGATACATTGATGAACTCATGGATTTTGCTTATGGAGGAAATGAAGAGCTGGGGAATTATTTAAAAGAAGACATGAGAAATTTCAGCTTTGAATTACAGCACGGGTTAAACTATAACTGTTTTCAGGCGATGCTGGCATTGGGAAATAATTAAAAAATACCGGAAACTTATTTCTTAAGTTTCCGGTATTTTTGTATCAACGGTACATTATTCCTGTCCGGTTGTTTGATTTTGCTCTTTTAGAAGATTTTTCTGTGCGGTTGAAAGCATAAGTTTAATCCGGTTTAACTGATTTACTTCACTGGCGCCTGGATCGTAATCCACTGCGATAATGTTGGAGTCAGGATATGCTTTTCTTAACTCCTTGATTACACCTTTTCCCACAATATGATTGGGGAGACAGCCAAATGGCTGGGTGCACACAATATTATTGGTACCCGTATGAATCAGTTCCAGCATCTCTCCGGTTAAGAACCAGCCTTCCCCGGTCTGATTGCCAATGGAAACAAAGTCATTTGCCATATTAGCAAGGTTTCCGATATGAGCCGGAGCAGTAAAGTTCTTACTCTTTTCCAGTTCCCGCTTGGCAGTCTTACGGAAGAATTCCAATAGCGAGATTCCCATATTGGCTATGAATGCAGTGGATTTTTTACCTCCAAGAAAATCTGCTTTAAAGTTTGTGTTATAAAAGCAATACAGTAAAAAGTCCATTAAATCAGGCATAACAGCTTCAGCGCCTTCCGCTTCCAAAAGCTCTACGATCCGGTTATTGGCAAGTGGGGAAAACTTCACAAGAATCTCACCTACAATACCAACCTTTGGTTTTTTCACAGAGTTTCTTGGCAGATTGTCAAAATCTCTGATGATGCCCTTAATGTTGCGGGAAAACTCGATCATGTCAGCGGACTTCTTTGAGAGAGATACAATACAGCGTTCTTTCCATTTTTCATGGAGAGAGTTGGCGGAACCAGGTATCTTCTCATATGGACGGGTGGCGTACAGCACCCTCATAAATATATCACCGTATACCACTGCCTGCATGGCTTTGGTTAACAGAGGCAGTGAGATGGTAAAGCCGGGATTGGATTCCATGTTTCCTGCGTTGACTGAAATCACAGGTACCTGACTCATCCCAGACTTATCCAGGGCTCTGCGGACAAAACCGATATAGTTGGAAGCACGGCAGCCTCCGCCTGTCTGGCTCATAAACACAGCAGTCCTGTCTAAATCATATTTGCCGGAAAGCAGTGCCTCCATGATCTGTCCGACTACAATCAGGGAAGGATAGCAGGCATCGTTATTTACGTATTTTAAGCCTGTATCAATGGCAGAGCGATTATCGTTCTGCAGAACCTCAACCCGGTAGCCGAATGCCCGGATAGCGGGCTGTAAAAGATCAAAATGAAGAGGAGACATCTGGGGACAAAGAATGGTATATTCCTGTTTCATCTCCTTGGTAAACATCACCCTGTTATAGGCGCTGGAAACCACTTTGTGCTCGAAGTGACGCTTGTCACGTACCTTTAAGGCGGCAATGAGAGAGCGGACACGGATTCTGGCAGCTCCTAAGTTGTTAACCTCGTCTATTTTAAGTACTGTATAAATTTTGCCGGAACCGGTCAGGATATCATTAACCTGATCTGTAGTGACGGCATCCAGACCGCATCCAAAGGAATTAAGCTGAATTAAGTCTAAGTTGTTCTCTTTTTTCACCAGACTGGCAGCCCGGTAAAGCCGGGTGTGGTACATCCACTGGTCTGTTACAACCAGAGGGCGTTCAATGTCAGCAAGATGGGAGATGGAATCCTCGGTCAGCACTGCAAATCCATAAGAGGTAATCAGTTCCGGAATTCCGTGGTTGATTTCCGGATCTACATGGTAAGGCCGGCCAGCCAGTACGATTCCGTGTCTGTTATTTTCTTTTAACCACTGTAAGGCTTCTTCCCCTTTTTTCTCCATATCTGTGCGGGAAGCCATGAGCTCTGTCCAGGCCTTATGGGAAGCGTCAGCAACTTCCGATGCAGGAATGTTAAATTCTTTAGTAAAGACCTCTGTTAAGCGTTTTGTTAAGACTTCTTCATTGGTAAAAGCCATAAATGGATTTAAGAAACGAATGGCTTCTGTTTTAATGCCTTCTACGTTATTTTTAATATTTTCTGCGTAGGAGGTTACAATGGGGCAGTTAAAATGATTGCCTGCATCAGGACTTTCATTTCGTTCGTATGGAATACAGGGGTAAAAAATAGTTTTAACTCCCTGCTTAATGAGCCATTCTATATGACCGTGGGCGATCTTTGCCGGATAACACTCGGATTCACTGGGGATGGATTCAATACCCAGTTCATAGATCTTCCTGGTGGATTGTGGGGACAGTACAGTACGGAACTTTAAGGTATGGAAAAATACAGCCCAGAAGGGGTAATTTTCATAAAGGTTCAGTACCCGTGGAATTCCGATGACTCCCCGTGTGGCCAGATCAGCGCTTAACGGTTCATAATCAAACATCCGGTGATTTTTATAATCAAACAGGTTTGGAATCTCACGTCTTGTTTTTTCTTTTCCAAGTCCCCGCTCGCAGCGGTTTCCGGAGATGAACTGGCGCCCGCCGTCAAACCGGTTGATGGTCAGAACGCAGTTGTTGGTACAGCCCTTGCACCGGCTCATGTTTGTTTCATAGTGAAGAGCCAGAATCTTATCAAGATCCAGCATTGTAGTCTTTGCCGACTGGTCATAACGCTCTCTTGCAATTAAGGCAGCTCCAAAGGCTCCCATAATTCCGGCAATGTCCGGTCTTACTGCCTCACAGCCGGATATTTTTTCAAAGCTTCGAAGTACGGCATTGTTATAAAAGGTACCGCCCTGAACCACTACATGTTTTCCAAGATCAGAGGCACTTGTTATTTTGATAACTTTAAATAATGCATTTTTTATTACGGAATACGCAAGTCCGGCAGAAATATCAGAAACCTCAGCCCCTTCTTTCTGAGCCTGCTTTACATTGGAGTTCATAAAAACGGTACATCTGGTTCCAAGATCAGTGGGGTTTTTTGCAAATATAGCCTCAGTGGCAAAATCTTCCACTTTGTAATTCAGGGAATTGGCAAAGGTTTCAATAAAGGAACCGCAGCCAGAAGAGCATGCTTCGTTTAACTGAACACTGTCTACCGTATTATTCTTTATGCGGATGCACTTCATATCCTGTCCGCCGATGTCTAAGATGCAATCCACATCCGGCTCAAAAAATGCAGCCGCATAGTAATGGGAAATTGTCTCAACTTCTCCCTCATCAAGCAGGAAAGCAGCCTTTAATAAGGCTTCACCATATCCGGTGGAACAAGACCAGACAATCTGGCTGTCGTCAGGAATCTGTTCTTTTATCTCTTTTATGGCGCGGACAGCAGTGGACAGCGGAGATCCGTTATTGCTGCTGTAAAAACTGTAAAGCAGAGTACCGTCTTCCCCAACCACGGCTACCTTTGTGGTGGTGGAACCGGCATCAATACCTAAGAAGCATTTGCCGTGATAGGAAGATAACTCTCCCTTTCTCACACAGTGACTGCTGTGACGGTTAATAAATTCATCAAAATCTTCCTGACCTGCAAACAATGGCTCCATTCGCTTTACTTCAAATTCCATCCGAATACCATTTGACAATCGGGAGATCATATCCTCAAGAGAGGTCTTTGCTTCCGTCTTATCTTCCGTGTTCATGGCAGCACCGATGGCAGCAAAGAGATGGGAATGTTCGGGAGCGATAATTGCATCTCCGGTGAGATTTAAAGTGCGGATAAACGCTTTCCGAAGTTCAGGAAGAAAGTGGAGAGGTCCTCCTAAGAACGCCACATTGCCTCTGATTGGCTTCCCGCATGCCAGACCGCTGATGGTCTGGTTAACGACTGCCTGAAAAATAGACGCTGCCAGATCTTCTCTGGTAGCTCCTTCATTAATAAGCGGCTGAATGTCTGTTTTAGCAAATACGCCGCAGCGGGCGGCGATTGGATAGATCGCCTTGTAATTGGCAGCATACTCATCGAGACCCTTGGCATCAGTCTGTAAAAGAGCAGCCATCTGGTCAATAAAGGATCCCGTACCACCGGCACAGATTCCGTTCATTCTCTGGTCAATGCCGCCGCTGAAATAAATAATTTTAGCATCTTCTCCGCCAAGCTCGATTGCCACGTCGGTCTGCGGGGCATAATCTTTTAATGAGGTGGCAACAGCCACCACTTCCTGTACGAATGGTGTCTTTAAATGACGGGACAGAGTAAGACCGCCGGAACCGGTTATGGCTGGAACAAGATCCATGGCCCCTAACTGATCAAAGGCCTTCTTTAAAAGGCCTGCCAGTGTTTCCTGTATGTTTGCAAAATGCCGCTCGTAATCAGCGAACAACAGCTGTTGATTTTGATCTAAAATAGCAATCTTAACGGTTGTGGAACCGATATCGATTCCTAAAGTGTTGTATGTATTCATATGTGCGGGGTTAACCCCTGCCTCCTTTAGTGTAAAAGTAAGTTGCTGACTCACCGGACATCAGTTTAACATAAAATAAGAAATAAAACAATTGCCAGGACATGCTAAAAATATGTTAAACTTAGAAAAATTTGTGTAAGTTCACAAATTGAGGTAGCTTTTTGTTTGACAAAAATGGTCGGGGAAACTATAATGTATAAGTCAAAGTCCGCCAAAGTATACACAAAATACTTCCGTAGAAGGGAGAAAAGCCATGATTCAGATTTATAAAACAGAAGACGGCCTGATTCAACAAAAGGATGAGCTTTCTCCGGGGTGCTGGATCGCACTTACCAATCCTACAGCTACGGAGATACTGGAAATCGCAGATACCTACCGTATTGATCCGGATGATTTAAGGGCTCCTCTTGATGAGGAAGAGCGTTCCCGTATTGAGACAGAGAATAATTACACGCTGATCCTTGTTGACGTCCCCACCATTGAGGAGAGGGGCGGAAAAGACTGGTATGTTACAATACCTATGGGAATCATCACCACTGACGAAGCTATCATAACGGTATGCCTGGAAGAAACAACGGTATTAAATGCCTTTATGGATGGACGGGTCAGGGATTTTCATACTTACATGAAAACCCGGTTTATTCTTCAGATTCTTTATAAGAACGCATCGTTATATTTGCAGTATCTAAGAGTTATTGATAAGAAAAGCGCTGTTGTTGAAGAAAAACTTCATAAATCCACAAAGAACCGGGAGCTGATCGAGCTTTTGGAACTGGAAAAGAGTCTGGTTTATTTCACCACATCCTTACGTTCCAATGAAGTTGTGTTAGAAAAGCTTATGAGGAATGAAAAGATTAAGAAATATCCGGAAGATACCGAACTTCTTGAAGATGTTATTGTAGAGAACAAACAGGCGATTGAGATGGCCAATATCTACAGCGGAATTCTAAGCGGAACCATGGATGCATTTGCTTCCGTTATTTCCAACAACTTAAACATTGTCATGAAGTTTCTGGCAACTATCACCATTGTAATGTCCATACCTACCATGGTAGCAAGCTTTTATGGTATGAATGTGAATCCAGCGGGAGTTCCGTTTGCGGACAGCCCATATGGCTTCTGGATTGTTTTAGGTCTTACACTGGTTCTTACATTGAGTGTTGCCTGGATTTTTTCCAAAAAGGATTTGTTTTAGCTTAGGAAGGTTGAACGCATGAAATTTTTTTATAATCTGGAACGCAGATACAGAAAATATGCCATTCCGAATCTTATGTACTATATTATTGGCATGTATGGGACCGGACTGTTTTTACAGCTTTTTGCGCCGGAATTTTATTTACAGTATTTAGCACTCGATGCACAGAAGATTCTAAGCGGTCAGGTGTGGAGAGTTGTTACCTTTATGATTTATCCGCCGGGCGGAGGAAGTCTTTTCGGAAGTCTGATCGGCATGTATCTTTACTATATGCTGGGAGTTAATTTAGAGAGAATCTGGGGAGCTTTCCGATTTAATGTTTACTTCTTTATGGGAGTAATTGGTCATGTGGCAGCCGCTTTGGTTGTTTACATCTTTTTCAGACAGAGAATTTATCTGACAACGGAATTTTTAAATTATTCTCTGTTTTTTGCATTTGCTGCGACATTCCCTGATCTGGAATTTCTTCTGTTTTTTGTGATTCCCATTAAGGCCAAATGGATGGCGATGTTTAATGGAATCTATTTCCTGTATGAGTTTATTATGGGAAATATGGCAACCAGGGTTACGATTGTCATGTCGCTGATTAACTTTTTCGTGTTTTTCCTTCTGACCCGGGATTTAAACCGGTTTAATCCGAAGGAAATCAAAAGAAAGCAGAATTTTCACCGTCAGATGAAGATTATGCCCCAGGGAGGAACCCATCACAAGTGCGCCGTATGCGGTCGGACCGAAAAGGATAACCCAAACCTGGAATTCCGGTATTGTTCAAAATGTGAAGGCAGTTTAGAATACTGTTCGGAGCATTTGTATACACATAAACATGTAACATCGGATAACCCCACAACCGGTGATACGACCAACTAGCTACGGAGGATAATATGAAGAGAACCAAAATTATTTGCACGATGGGACCAAACACAAATGACCGCGCACTGATGAAATCACTTGCTGAGCACGGAATGGATATTGCCAGATTTAACTTCTCACATGGTGATTATGAGGAACAAAAAGAACGTCTTGACATGTTAAAGAGCATTCGCCAGGAATTAGACCTTCCAATCGCTGCTCTTCTTGATACAAAAGGACCAGAGATTCGTACCGGACTTTTAAAAGATGGTAAAAAGGTAACCCTGAAAGAAGGCGATACCTATGTTCTCACAACAGAAGAGATTGTGGGAGACGAGAGTAAGGGTCATATCAACTACGACGGCTTAAATTCAGACGTAGTTGCAGGAAACCGTATTCTGATTGATGACGGTCTGATTGAACTTGAAGTTTTAGAAGTGAAGGGCTGCGAAATCATCTGCAGAATTGTAAACGGCGGCGAACTGGGAGAGAGAAAGGGAGTCAATGTTCCAAATGTAAAGATTAAACTTCCGGCTCTTACTGATAAGGACAAAGCTGATATCTGTTTCGGTATCGAACAGGGC
The DNA here is from genome assembly GCA_009712635.1 of Hungatella sp. Classification (GTDB taxonomy): domain Bacteria; phylum Bacillota; class Clostridia; order Lachnospirales; family Lachnospiraceae; genus Lacrimispora. The sequence continues at coordinate 40,258 of WASS01000016.1, forward strand.
TTTGACTTTATTGCAGCTTCCTTTGTACGTACGGCAGCAGCTGTACGTGAAATTAAGGATATTCTGGATGCCCATGGCTCTGACATTGCAGTTATTGCAAAAATCGAGAATGCCGAAGGGATTGAAAACCTGGATGAAATCATTGAAGTCAGTGATGGAATTATGGTTGCCCGTGGTGATATGGGTGTTGAGATTCCTGCTCAGGAAGTTCCGTTTATTCAGAAGAGAATTATCCAGAAATGTAATGAGGCATGCAAGCCTGTTATTACTGCAACTCAGATGTTAGATTCCATGATCCGTAATCCACGTCCAACCAGAGCAGAAGTAACTGACGTTGCCAATGCTGTTTATGACGGAACGGATGCAGTTATGCTTTCTGGCGAAACTGCTATGGGTAAATATCCGGTAGAGGCTCTTTCCATGATGGCTTCCATCGTAGAAGAAACAGAAAAGCATCTGGATTACACCGGATACAGACAGCGTAAGGTATCTGCAGTGAATACACAGAACGTATCCAATGCAGTATGCTACTCTTCCGTATCCACCGCTCATGACCTGGGAGCAAAAGTGATTGTAGCTCCAAGTATCACTGGTTTCACCACAAGACTGTTATCCAAATGGAGACCGGAAAGCTTAATCATCGGTTTATCTCCAAGCGCAACAGCTCTTCGCCAGATGCAGCTGTACTGGGGTGTTATACCATTCCAGGCAAGACGTGCTGAGTCAACTGACGTGTTAATCTATTCCTCTTTGGAACTGTTAAAGGCAAGATCCATTATTAAAGAGAATGACGTAGTGGTTGTAACTGCAGGTGTAGTAAGTCCTGCAAGAAAGCATGAGCCTGCAGCTCATACCAATATCATGCGTGTTGTGACAGTCGATTAATGACTTCTTACATTATTTCTGAATATTTATACAAAAAAGTGTAGACAAAAGAGTCTATCCCCGGTACAATGTAGCTTACCAGCAGATGTGCCGGAGATGGCTCTTTTCTGCATATGGTAACGTTATGAGAGGAGAGGAAAATAATGGAGAAAAGACCATTTGTAACCAGAGAACAATTAGAAGAAATTGTGAATGAATATCCAACTCCCTTCCATTTATACGATGAAAAGGGCATCAGGGAGAATGCGAAGAAATTAAAAGAAGCATTTTCCTGGAATAAGGGATACCGGGAATATTTTGCGGTAAAGGCAACTCCCAATCCATTTATTTTAAATATATTAAAAGAGTATGGATGCGGGGCTGACTGTTCCTCTATGACGGAGCTTATGATGTCTGATGCCATTGGATTTTCCGGTTCCGACATTATGTTTTCCTCCAATGACACGCCTGCAGAGGAATTCCAGTTTGCAGACCGGATCGGAGGAATTATCAATCTGGATGACATTACTCATATTGATTTTCTGGAAAAAGCCATCGGTCATATTCCGGAAACCATCAGCTGCCGTTATAACCCAGGCGGAATATTTAAGATCAGCAATGATATTATGGATAATCCCGGAGATGCCAAGTATGGTATGACGACAGAGCAGATCTTTGAGGCATTTCGTATCTTGAAGAGTAAGGGAGCAAAGAAATTCGGAATTCATGCATTTCTGGCAAGCAACACGGTGACTACAGAATATTATCCCCTTCTTGCAAAAGTTCTTTTTGAGCTTGCAGTAAAGTTAAAAAAGGAAACAGGAGCAGAGGTTACTTTTATCAATCTTTCCGGCGGAATCGGTATTCCTTACCGTCCGGGTCAGGAACCCAACGATATTCTGGCAATTGGTGAGGGCGTAAGAAAGGTTTATGAAGAAGTACTTGTTCCGGAAGGAATGGGGGATGTGGCAATCTATACGGAGCTTGGACGGTTTATGTTAGGACCGTACGGTGCGTTGGTTACCAGGGCCATTCATGAAAAACATACACATAAAGAGTATGTTGGCGTAGATGCCTGCGCTGTAAATCTTATGAGACCTGCCATGTATGGTGCCTACCATCACATAACGGTTATGGGGAAAGAGGAAGCTCCCTGCAGCCATAAGTATGATGTTGTGGGTTCACTTTGCGAGAATAATGATAAGTTTGCCATTGACCGCATGCTGCCGGAGATATCCAGGGGTGACCTGCTGTTTATTCATGATACCGGTGCTCACGGGTATGCCATGGGATATAATTACAATGGTAAATTAAAATCTGCAGAGCTGCTTCTCAAAGAGGATGGATCGGTTGAGCTGATTCGCAGGGCAGAAACTCCAAAAGACTATTTTGCAACTTTTGATTGCTTCGATGTGCTTAAAAATATAAAATATGATTAATTGCATAAAATAGAGAAAAATAAGATTCCGTTTTCAGATAACTGCTGACGGGATCTTTTCTTTTGCATAGAAAAATCCCTGTGTCAAAGACACAGGGATTTTTCTTAGGATTTTCGGATTTTCAAAAAGGGTGAAAGGATAATTGTTACGTTGTGCATTTCTTATGTGTTTAGTATAACACACCGCTTCCTGAAAAGTTTGTATATTATTTGAATAGATTATGAAGATTTTCTTAACTTTAATGGACTGCAGAAAAATAGATGCGATTAAATTCCAGTATATTGGTGAGGCGTTAGTAACAGATTGTCTTATCAAAGCCAAACAACATGGATTCAGAATTATGCAATTTAATGCTGGCGCTGAATATAAAGAAAATTAAAAACTATCAGCAATTTGCTGCTTTTTTTAATAACTCCAGTAATCACCCGGCGCTGTCACTTCCAGCACAACAAATCCCTGGCTGTGAAGTGCAGGAAGCCTCCTGGAGGAATAAGATTTTCTTTATAGGTTGAAGCTGCTATTGAAAATAAAATACAAATGGAAAATTCCTGCCTGTATTTTAGGTGGAAAAGAAACCATGGGAAGCGTACCGGAATATCTTAATAAAAAAAGGAATCAGGTAGCGGACTGTGAATCAGGTAAGAGAAGTAATACACTGTGACAGTGCCCTTCGCATGGGACTGACCGGTCGCGGAATTGGTGTTGCAGTTCTTGATACAGGAATTTACCTTCATGAGGATCTTGAACATAGATTGGCAGCTTTTGTGGATATTGTTCACCGCAGGCGGGATCCATACGATGACAATGGCCATGGTACTCATATATCCGGAATAATAGCAGGAGAGGGCAGAGCTTCCAATGGCCTCTATATGGGTGTTGCTCCGGAATGCCACATTATTATGCTGAAAGTATTGGACAAAAAAGGAAATGGATATGCTTCGGATGTACTTTCCGGACTGAAGTGGATCCGTGACAACAAGGAGAGGTATGGAATCAGGATTGTAAATATATCGGTTGGTTCCTTTTCAAGAAAAGGAATGACGGAAAATTCCGTACTGGTAAGAGGGGTGAATGCGGCCTGGGATGACGGTCTTGTGGTATGTGTTGCAGCAGGAAATATGGGACCTGGAACCAATACCATTACAACGCCGGGAATCAGCCGGAAAGTGATAACGGTAGGGTGTTCCGATGATTACAAAGAGGTAAATGTGATGGGAAACCGGATGATTGATTATTCTGGCAGAGGTCCTACCGGTGCATGTATCTGTAAGCCGGAAATCATTGCTCCAGGAGCCGGAATCATAAGTTGTTCCAATGAACCAGGGCAGTATCAGACAAAAAGCGGGACTTCCATGTCCACCCCCCTGGTTTCCGGAGCCATTGCATTATTGCTTCAGAAATATCCCTATATGAGCAACCGGGACGTAAAATTGATGTTAAGAGAACGAGCTGTGGATGCCGGGCTTCCCATGAACCAGCAGGGTTGGGGAATGCTTGATGTGGAGCAGCTGCTGCTATAGAAAATGGATACGGACTGTTCTTGTTTTAAAGGCGGTCCGTATCCGTTTTTGTCAAGAAAAACTTGCAGAGTCCTTTTGTGTGTGCTATAGTAAAACAGAAGTCATAAGGCAGTCTGCCTTTTTTGTCTCCCATTCAGGCGTTTCGCCCTATTTTCCAAAGTAGTTATATTAAGTAAACCCACTAAGGCAGGAGTGTGATGCGTATGATTGAGAAAGCGTGAAAAATACAGGTTGACATTTGCCTGGAAGTATACTATCATTATAATATTAAAAGAACATTTGTTCGTGTTGGAGGATAAGATGAATAAAGATGATAAGCTGAAAGCACTGGATGCCGCACTTACCCAGATAGAGAAAGCATATGGAAAAGGATCTGTCATGAAGCTGGGAGATTCCGGAACCAATATGAATGTAGAGACCATACCCACCGGAGCATTAAGTCTGGATATCGCACTTGGCCTTGGCGGAATTCCAAAAGGAAGAGTTGTGGAGATCTATGGACCGGAATCCAGTGGTAAGACCACAGTTGCTCTTCATATGGTAGCAGAGGTTCAGAAGCGTGGAGGAATTGCAGGCTTTATCGATGCGGAGCACGCCCTTGACCCTGTTTATGCAAAGAACATCGGTGTTGATATTGATAATTTATATATTTCCCAGCCGGATAACGGAGAACAGGCTCTTGAGATCACGGAAACCATGGTTCGTTCCGGTGCAGTTGATATCATCATTGTAGACTCTGTTGCAGCCCTTGTGCCCAAAGCGGAGATTGAGGGCGATATGGGTGATTCTCACGTAGGTCTTCAGGCAAGGCTTATGTCCCAGGCTCTCAGAAAGCTCACTGCTGTTATCAGCAAGTCCAACTGTATTGTTTTATTCATTAACCAGCTTCGAGAAAAAGTAGGAGTTATGTTCGGAAGCCCGGAGACAACTACCGGAGGCCGTGCACTTAAGTTCTACGCTTCTGTCCGTATGGATATCCGTAAGATCGAGACCTTAAAGCAGGGCGGAGATATGGTAGGCAACAGAGCCCGTGTGAAGGTGGTAAAGAACAAGATCGCTCCTCCATTTAAAGAAGCTGAGTTTGATATCATGTTCGGAAGGGGAATTTCCAAAGAAGGAGATATCCTGGATCTGGCTGTGAAAGAGAATATTGTTGAGAAAAGCGGCGCATGGTTTGCGTATAATAACGTGAAGATCGGTCAGGGAAGAGAAAACTCCAAGATTTATCTTCAGGACAACCCGGCTGTTTGTCTGGAGATTGAGAATAAAGTCCGCGTGAAGTACGGTCTTGCAGAGGAAAAATCCATTGCAGGTGACCGTGCACCGGAAAAGGAAAGCAAGCGTATTAAGCCGGAGGAAGAGAAAACCGGAGCTGTTAAGGAATAAAATCACTGGAGGGCATATGATAGTAACCGAGATAGTGCCCATCGATAAACGCAGGAGTAAAGTCATTCTTGATGATGACTTTACTCTTGTTCTTTATAGAGGGGAATTAAAACGATATTTTATAGAAGAGGGAAGCGAGATTTCGGAAGAGGTTTATCAGGAGATTGTGAAGGAGATTTTGTACAAGAGAGCAAGGGAACGGGTTCTGTTTCTTTTAAAATCCTCCGATAAGACGGAGCAGGAGCTGAGGAGAAAATTGAAAGAGGGGTTTTACCCCCAGGAGGTCATTGATTATGCCATTCATTTCCTAAAGGAGCACCGTTTTATCAATGACCAGGAATATGCTAAAAGGTATGTGGAATTTAATTCCAGGAAAAAGAGCGAACGGCAGATTGAGTTTGAACTAAAGAGAAAAGGTTTGGACAAGGAGACCATAGGAGATATATTAAAGGAGCAGCCTGTAGATGAGGCTGCCATAGTCAGAGATTATATCAGGAAAAAGCGGTTAAACCCAGAGCAGATGGACGCCAGAGAGAAGAGCAAAGTGATGGCATCCCTGGGCAGAAAAGGTTTCTCTTATGAAGCGGTAAGCCGGGTTTTGGGCGAAATTTTTGTCGAAGACTGACAATAGTGAAAATGTGTATAAGTATACCGGAAACAGAGGTGAAATACTTGACATAATGTATAAAACAGTTTAAAATTGTAGTGTTGTATTGTTGTACAATGAAAATAAAATAAGGAGGTGCTCCTGTGTCAGTATCAGTATTCACGGCTGCATTGATTACGATCATTGCATCAGTAGTAGTTGCTCTTATTGCCTGGTCTGCTGCGACCGCGTATCGTAAGAACGCTTACGAAAGCAAAATTGGCTCTGCAGAAGAAAAATCCCGGGAAATAATAGATGAAGCATTAAAGACCGCTGAGACAAAGAAGCGTGAAGCTCTCCTTGAGGCGAAAGAAGAGTCTTTAAAGACTAAGAACGAACTGGAAAAGGAAACCAGGGAGAGAAGAGCTGAGCTTCAACGTTATGAAAGACGAGTATTAAGCAAGGAAGAAAACTTGGACAAGAAGTCCGAGACTATGGAAAAACGAGAAGCAGGTCTTGCTGCTCGAGAGGAAGCCCTGAGTAAAAGAAATTCCGAAGTGGAATCTCTTTATGAAAAAGGCATTCAGGAACTGGAAAAAATTTCCGGACTTACCTCCGAACAGGCAAAAGAATATCTTTTAAAATCTGTTGAAGATGATGTTAAACATGACACTGCGAAATTAATTAAGGAACTGGAAAACAAAGCAAAAGAAGAAGCTGATAAAAAAGCAAAAGAATATGTGGTTACTGCCATTCAAAGATGTGCAGCGGATCATGTGGCAGAGACAACCGTTTCTGTAGTTCAGCTTCCCAATGATGAGATGAAGGGCCGTATTATCGGAAGAGAAGGCCGTAACATCCGCACGTTAGAAACCCTGACGGGTGTGGAATTGATTATTGATGATACCCCGGAGGCAGTTGTTTTATCCGGATTTGATCCGGTTCGTAGAGAAGTAGCTAGAATCGCGTTGGAACGCCTCATTGTGGATGGACGTATTCACCCAGCCAGAATCGAGGAGATGGTGGAGAAGGCGCAAAAAGAAGTTGAGACCAATATGCGTGAGGAAGGAGAAGCTGCCGCTCTTGAAGTGGGCATTCACGGGCTTCATCCGGAACTCATACGTTTGCTTGGAAAACTGAAATATAGAACAAGCTATGGACAGAATGCGTTAAAGCATTCGATTGAGGTCGCTCAGTTATCCGGGCTGTTAGCCGGAGAAATCGGTCTTGATATCCGTATGGCAAAACGTGCCGGTTTATTACATGATATTGGAAAAGCTGTGGATCATGAGATGGAAGGTTCTCATATTCAGCTGGGACTGGAGTTATGTAAGAAATACAAAGAATCCGCAATCGTACTAAACACCGTGGAATCACATCATGGCGATGTAGAACCACAGAGTCTGATTGCCTGCGTCGTTCAGGCTGCAGATACCATATCTGCCGCAAGACCTGGTGCCAGAAGAGAGACTCTGGAAACATATACAAACAGATTAAAACAGTTAGAAGATATCACCAACTCCTTTAAGGGAGTGGACAAGTCCTTTGCCATTCAGGCAGGACGCGAAGTTCGGATTATGGTAGTTCCTGATCAGATTAACGATGATGATATGGTACTCCTGGCCCGTGATATTTCTAAGAAAATCGAAGATTCCTTAGAGTATCCAGGACAGATTAAGGTTAACGTGATCCGGGAGTCCAGAGTTACAGATTACGCGAAGTAAAATAGTGCCCTAAAACCGTATACTTATTCTGGTGCGGCTTTAGGGCATATTTCATGTCAGGAGGATGATACGTGAAACGTCGGATAAAAGTACTGTTAAGCTGCGTACTGATTTGCCAGCTGTTTCTTATGACCGTTTATGCAAAACCGGATTGGCCGTCTGACACGGGCATCCAGGCAGAGTCGGGAATTGTAATTGATGCAGATACAGGCACCGTGATCTTTGGACAAAATATACACGCCGCTTATCCACCGGCAAGTATTACAAAGATACTGACTGCTTTAATCGTTCTGGAAAACAGTGATCTGTCCGATATGGTGACATTTTCCAAAGACTCTGTTTACAATGTGGAAGAAGGAAGCGGAAATAAACTGAATGTGACCAATGGAGACAGACTGTCAGTAGAGGACTGCCTCTATTCTCTTATTCTGCATTCCTGCAACCAGGCTGCCAATGCTTTGGCGGAACATGTGGGAGGAAGCAGAGAAGATTTTGTAAAGATGATGAATGACAAACTGGTGGAGCTTGGATGTACAGAAAGCCATTTTGAAAATCCATCAGGTTTAAATGGAGATACCCAGCATGTAACTGCTTATGATATGGCACTCATCGCACGTGCTGCTTATAATAATAAAAAACTGGTAGAGATCAGTTCTGCCATCAGCCATAAGATTCCGCCCACTGCCAATAATCCGGAAGGTCTGACTATTTATAATGAGCACAGACTGGTAAAAACCACGGATCAGTCCAGTGAATTTTATTATCCTGCAGCCGTAGCAGGAAAAACCGGTTATCTGATCAAAGCTGGTAATACCCTTGTGACATATGCAGAAAAAGATGGAAGAAGAGAAATTTCCGTTATATTAAAGGGAAGTCCAAGGCAGTATTTTATTGATGGAAAGAACCTCCTTGAATTTGGTTTTGCCAATTTTGAAAACCTGCCCCTGGCAGGAAATGAGACGGAATATACATCTGGGAACACCCCTGTATCCATAGGTTCCAAAAGCTATCAGCCTTCCGATCTTGAGCTGGAGCAAAATGCAGCAGTCACTGTTCCAAAAGGAGCAGAATTCTCTGAGGTTGATAAGGAACTGGTGACGGATCTGCCAGCTGGAAGCCCAAAAGGTGCAGTGGCACTCATCCGCTATACTTATAATGACAGAGCAGTAGGACAGGCCTATCTGTTTGCAAAAGAACAGGAGGAATCCCAGGGTGAGAAACCTTCAACAGAATCTTCCGGGAAACAGGAAGAGGAGACAAAGGCGGAGACAAATAACAACTCCCAAAAAGGAATTGGAGTGTTGGGAACCCTTGGGATTGCTGCTGCGGTTTTTGCGTTAGCAGCCGGAACTGTGTTTGCAGTGAAAAAGAAAAGAAAAGAGTCGAAAGAAATTGCGATGCGAAAAGAGGAACGGAGACGCCGCCTTCAGGAAGATGGTGATGCGGCTGACTTTGAACGCATTTTAAAGGAACGCAGAAACAAAAAGAAATAAAACAAAAGAAGTAAATGAAAAAGACCAGCTGGGGAAGCTGGTCTTTTTTCGGAGAAGGTATTTCGTTTCTTATGGGGTGTAGCAAAAACTATATAATGTATTGGGGGGGGTTACATGTAATAATATACCCCATTTTTCTTCAAAAGTGTCAACAAACATTCACAAATTTAAAAAATAAAATTGTGCATTTTACCGTGTTTTATTCATGATATTGTGGAAAAAACATAGATTTATATATTAATAACCCGATCTCTTGTGCTATATACCACCTGATACAGGAATGAATTATTTGGAAATAAAGGGTCAGATATGGTAAAATATATAAAAACAACTTGTGCAATGGTGCGTACAAGTTATAAATTGTAAGTAAGAGGATGACTGGTTCACTCTCATGGAAAAATCAGGAGGTAGAAATCAATGAGGTTCTTTGTAGACACAGCAAACATTGAAGAAATCAGAAAAGCCAATGAGATGGGAATTATCTGTGGTGTTACCACCAATCCGTCTTTGATTGCCAAAGAAGGAAGGGATTTTAAACAGGTGATAGAAGAGATTACGTCAATTGTGGATGGTCCCATCAGCGGTGAAGTGAAAGCAACTACGACAGATGCAAAAGGGATGATTGAAGAGGGGCGGCAGATTGCAGCCATCCATCCCAATATGGTTGTAAAGATTCCCATGACTGCAGAAGGCTTAAAAGCGGTTAAAGTGCTGACAGGGGAAGGAATAAAGACCAATGTGACCCTGGTATTTTCTGCAGCCCAGGCTCTTTTGGCTGCAAGGGCAGGAGCTACCTACGTATCTCCGTTCTTAGGAAGACTTGATGATATTTCAATGCCTGGAATTGATCTCATTGATGAGATCACCGAGATATTTTCAATCCATGAGATTGAGACTGAAATCATAGCGGCCAGCATACGCAATCCCATCCATGTGATCGATTGTGCAAAAGCCGGTGCTGATATTGCCACCGTGCCTTATCCGGTGCTGGTACAGATGACAAAACACCCCTTAACTGATCAGGGAATTAAAAAATTTCAGGATGACTACCGAAACGTATTCGGAGAATAAAACTAATTATCGTTTAGAAAGGTTGGACACTACTAATGGCATGTAACAAAGTAAAAATGGTGATTGACAAAGAATTCCGTATTTCAGAGGTTGATGAAAGGATCTATGGTTCTTTTATCGAACATCTTGGAAGAGCAGTATATGACGGTATTTATAGTCCGGAGCATCCGTCGGCAGATGAATATGGGTTCCGTAATGACGTAAAGGAATTGATAAAAGAGTTAAATGTTCCGATTATCCGGTATCCAGGCGGAAACTTCGTTTCCAGCTTTAACTGGGAAGACAGTGTGGGGCCGGTGAGTGAGCGTCCGAGAAGACTGGAACTTGCGTGGAAAAGCATTGAAGAGAATAAAGTCGGATTAAATGAATTTACCAAATGGGCAAGAAATGCAGGATCTGATGTAATGATGGCGGTAAACTTAGGGACAAGAGGAATTGCCGATGCCTGCAACATTCTGGAATACTGCAATCACCCGGGTAATACCAAATACAGCGATTTAAGAATCAGTCATGGATATAAGGAGCCTCATAATATTAAAACATGGTGTCTGGGCAATGAAATGGACGGTCCGTGGCAGCTGGGACATAAGACAATGGAAGAGTATGGACGCCTTGCGGAAGAGACTGCAAGAGCCATGAAGATTATCGATCCTACCATTGAGCTGGTTTCCTGCGGAAGCTCTTCACTCACCATGCCTACATTCCCGGATTGGGAGGCAGTTACCCTCCAGCATACCTATGATCACGTGGATTATGTTTCCATGCATCAGTATTATGGAAATGGGAAAGGAGACAGCGAGGATTTCCTTGCCTCTTCCGACGACATGGATCAGTTTATCCGTACGGTAATTGCTACCTGCGATTATGTGAAAGCGAAAAAGAGGGGTAAAAAGGATATTAATATCAGCTTTGATGAGTGGAATGTATGGTATCACTCCTCTGCTGCTGATAACGAAACAACAGAAAAACACCCATGGCAGATTGCACCTCCCCTGTTAGAGGATATCTATAATTTTGAAGATGCACTTTTAGTAGGCCTGATGTTAATCACTTTGTTAAAGCATGCTGACAGGGTGAAGATGGCATGTCTGGCACAGTTAGTTAATGTTATTGCTCCGATTATGACAGAAGCTGGCGGCGGCGCAGCCTGGAAGCAGACAATCTTCTATCCATTTATGCATGCGTCAGCTTACGGAAGAGGAACCGCTCTCTTACCAGTGATCAACTCACCAAAATTTGACACTGCCACCCACGCAGATGTAACAGCAGTAGAAGCTGTTTCTGTTTACAATGAGGAAAATGAAGAAGTAACCATTTTCGCAGTGAACCGTTCTATTAAAGATGATGCAGAAATGACTATTGATGTCAGAAGTTTTGAAGGATACCGTGTTCTGGAGCACACCGTACTGGAAAGTGATGATCTGTTAGCAGTAAACGGACCGTTTAATGAAAAAGTTAAACCAAAACAGACCAGCCAGTCTTCCTTAGATGGCGGAACTGTAACAAGCGTCTTACACAAGGCATCCTGGAACGTAATTCGTCTGGGCAAATAAAACAGGAGGGGGTTATACATATGAAACAAAAAGCGTATCAATTCTGGTTTGCAACAGGCTCTCAGGATCTTTACGGAGAAGCCTGCTTAAGAGATGTAGCAGAACATGCAGGAATTATAACCGGGAGGCTTAACGCCTCCGGCCTCCTGCCATATGAAGTGATTTTAAAACCTGTGCTCATTGACAATGCTTCCATACGGTCTTTGTTCCGTCAGGCAAATGATGATGAGTACTGCGCTGGTGTTATTACCTGGATGCACACATTTTCCCCTGCAAAATCCTGGATCTTAGGCCTGCAGGAATACAGAAAACCTCTGCTCCATTTACATACCCAGTTTAACCAGGAAATCCCATATGATTCCATTGATATGGACTTTATGAACGAAAACCAGTCTGCCCATGGTGACCGGGAATTCGGACATATGGTAACCAGAATGGGATTGGTAAGAGAGGTAATTGCCGGTTTCTGGGATGATGATTCGGTGAAAAGAAGAATTGCTTCCTGGATGAGAACTGCAGTGGGAATTGTAGAAAGCAGCCATATCCGCGTGGTACGTTTTGCTGACAATATGCGAAACGTAGCAGTTACGGAAGGAGATAAGGTAGAGGCCCAGATGAAATTTGGCTGGGAGATCGATGCATATCCGGTAAATGAAGTTGCAGATTATGTTTCAGATGTAAAAGCAGGAGACGTGTCTTCACTTGTGGAAGAATATTATGACCGCTACGATATTTTGCTGGAGGGAAGGGACCCTGAGGAGTTTAAAAAACATGTGGCGGTTCAGGCTCAGATTGAGCTTGGATTTGAAGCATTTTTGAAAGAAAAAAATTATCAGGCAATCGTTACCCATTTCGGTGATTTAGGTTCCTTAAAACAGCTTCCAGGACTTGCAATCCAGCGTCTCATGGAAAAAGGGTACGGTTTCGGTGGAGAAGGAGACTGGAAAACAGCAGCCATGGTACGCTTAATGAAGCTGATGACAGAGGGGACTAAGGATGCAAAGGGAACTTCTTTTATGGAGGATTATACGTATAATCTGGTTCCAGGCAAGGAAGGGATTCTTCAGGCTCATATGCTGGAGGTCTGCCCGTCTATTGCAGAAGGAAAAGCAGGCATCAAGGTAAATCCATTGTCCATGGGAGACAGAGAAGATCCCGCAAGACTTGTATTTACTGCAAAAGAGGGCAGAGGAGTTGCTGCCTCCCTCATCGATCTGGGAAACCGCTTCCGCCTTATTATCAATACTGTTAATTGTAAAAAGGTGGAAAAATCCATGCCGAAGCTTCCGGTGGCGTCTGCATTCTGGACACCGGAGCCCAATTTAATAACTGGTGCAGAATGCTGGATCCTGGCAGGTGGTGCCCATCATACGGCATTTACCTATGATCTGACAGCAAAACAGCTGGGTGACTGGGCGGAAGCAATGGGAATTGAGGCTGTTTATATTGATGAAAATACAAATATCCGGGATTTTAAGAATGAACTGAGATGGAATTCGGTGGCATATCGCTGATACTGATAGAAAGTTTGAGGGGGTTTCTATGGATAACGAAAAATTAATAGCAGCAATCCGGGAAGGGAATACCGCACTGGGAATTGAACTGGGCTCAACCAGAATCAAGGCAGTCCTGGTAGATGAAAATCATAACCCCATTGCTTCCGGCGGTCATGACTGGGAAAACCGTTATGAAAACGGAATCTGGACCTATGGCATTGAGGATATATGGGAAGGTGTTAAGGACAGCTACAGGAAGATGGCAGATGAAGTAAAGGAAAAGTACGGGGTAACGATTACTACCATCGGAGCCATTGGATTTTCTGCCATGATGCATGGATATATGGCATTTGACAAGAATGGAGAGTTACTGGTTCCGTTTCGAACCTGGAGAAATACCATGACGGAAGAGGCAGCTGGAAAACTGACGGAGCTTTTTTCGTTCCACATTCCTCAAAGATGGAGCATCGCCCATTTGTATCAGGCCATTTTAAATGGCGAGAGCCATGTTTCTGAAATCGATTATCTGATTACTCTGGAAGGATATGTTCACTGGAAGCTGACCGGGAAGAGAGTTCTTGGAATCGGCGACTGTGCCGGAATGTTTCCTGTGGACAGTGAGACAAAGGATTTTAATGAGCGGATGATCAGCCAGTTTGATGAACTTGTGTCTGACCGGAATCTGCCATGGAAATTAAGGGATATCATGCCTGAAGTTCTGACTGCAGGAGAAGACGCAGGTACTCTGACTGCAGAGGGAGCGGCCATGCTGGATGAAAGCGGCAATTTAAAGCCAGGAATTCCACTCTGCCCGCCGGAAGGTGATGCAGGAACCGGTATGACTGCCACCAACTCTGTCGCAAAGAGAACTGGTAACGTATCGGCAGGTACCAGTGTTTTTGCCATGGTAGTGCTGGAAAAGGAGCTTTCCAAAGTTTATGAAGAGCTTGATCTGGTTACCACACCGGCAGGAGACGCTGTTGCCATGGTACACTGCAACAACTGCACTTCTGACTTAAATGCATGGGTAGCTTTGTTTGAAGAGTTTGCGAATACCATGGGGATGAAGCCGGATAAAAATGAACTATTTACCGCACTTTATAGGAAAGCACTAGAAGGCGATAAAGATGGAGGGGGTCTTTTATCCTACGGCTATTTGTCGGGAGAACATATCACTCATTTTGAAGAGGGAAGACCATTATTTGTCCGGACTCCCAACAGCAGGTTTGACCTGGCAAACTTCATGAGAGTCCATCTTTATACGGCTTTGGGAGCTTTAAATATGGGTATGGAGATTCTGTTTAAAGAAGGTGTGAAGCTGGATGTGCTTCTGGGACACGGAGGTCTGTTTAAGACCAGAGAAACGGGGCAGAGAATCATGGCTGCAGCGGTAGGAGTTCCTGTTTCTGTTATGGAAACTGCCGGAGAAGGCGGAGCCTGGGGAGCAGCCCTGCTTGCATCATACCTGCTTCGTAAGAAGGAAGGCGAGTCTCTGGATCGGTACTTATCTGACCGGGTATTTAAGGATATGGCGGGCAAAACCATGGAACCGGATCCGGAAGATGTAACAGGATTTCAGACATTTATGGAACGGTATAAAAAGGGTCTTGCCATCGAACGGGCGGCTGTAGACAGCTTATACATATAGGGAAAGGATAAAGGCGATACAATGCTGGAAGAACTGAAATTAAGTGTATATGAAGCAAATATGGAATTGCCCCGGAGAGGGCTGATTACCTATACCTGGGGAAATGTCAGTGGTATTGACCGGGAAAAGGGGCTGTTTGTTATTAAGCCCAGTGGAGTGGATTATGATAAGCTGAAACCGGAGGATATGGTGGTTATGGATTTAGACGGCAATCAGGTGGAGGGAGAATTAAATCCCTCCTCGGATACAGCCACCCACTTGGAACTGTACCGGGCATTTGAAAAGATCGGCGGAATAGTCCATACCCACTCCCCTATGGCTACCTCCTGGGCTCAGGCTGGAAGAGCACTGCCCTGCTATGGCACTACCCATGCAGATTATTTTTATGGAGAAATTCCGTGTGCAAGAAACTTAACTCAGGAAGAGATTGATGAAGGATATGAAAAAAATACAGGAACTGTGATTATAGAAACCTTTCAGGGGCTTGATCCTATGCATGTTCCGGCGGTATTGTGCAAAAACCATGGTCCCTTTACCTGGGGAACTGATGCCGCCAATGCAGTTCACAATGCGGTGGTATTAGAAGAAATTGCAAAAATGAATTTGATGACAGAGCTGTTAAATACAGCAGTAAAGCCAGCACCCCAGTCCTTGCAGGATAAGCATTTTATGAGAAAGCACGGACCGGATGCCTATTATGGGCAGAAAAAATAATAAGGAGTCCTTACCGTGTCGGACAGTGGAAAAACAAAGTATTACGTATTAATGGAGGAACTGAAAAAGGAGATTATCTCAGGAGACAAGAAGCCGGGAGACCGGCTTCCTTCGGAAAATCAGCTTTCGGAAGTTTACCATATCAGCCGTCATACGGTGAGAAAAGCCCTGTCCATACTGGAGCAGGAAGGCTACATTGAAGCGGAACATGGCAGAGGTACCTTCGTGTCCAGAAAAGCGGGAAGGAAAAAAGGGTCGGGCAATATAGCGGTAATTACTACCTATTTGTCCGACTATATTTTCCCGCGGCTGATTCAGGGTATCGATCAGGTACTGACAGAGAATGGTTACAGTATTATTATTAAAAATACAGGAAACAGCAGATTAAAAGAAAGCAGATGTTTAGAAGAAATCCTGGAAAAGGACGTGGACGGGCTCATTATTGAACCAAGCAAAAGCGAGATTCTCTGCGGACACAGGGGACTGTATGACAAGCTGGATTTTTACAAAATACCTTATGTGTTTATACAGGGCTACTATGCCCAGATGAAAAGTAAACCCCATATCAGGCTTGATGACTGTATGGGTGGATATCTGGTGACAAAGTATCTCCTTGATCTGGGGCATGAGCATATACTGGGGATTTTTAAGGCGGATGACAGCCAGGGAAGGGACAGGCACAAAGGTTTTGTAAAGGCTCTTCAGGAAAGCGGGTTTTCCTATGATCCGGATATGGTGATCTGGTATCATACGGAGGACCGGTCTGCCAAGCCTTCTGAGGCTTTAAAGATTATGCTGGAGGAGAAGATTCCGGTTGACGGGATCGTCTGCTACAACGATCAGATTGCCTTTGAGGTCATTAAGACCATACAGAAAGAAGGGATTTCTGTTCCGGAAGAGATATCTGTCACTGGGTATGACAATTCTTTCATAGCAGAAAATGGAATGGTGAAGCTGACCACCATTGCACACCCCCAGGACCGGCTGGGGGCAATGGCGGCTGAACTGCTTTTGGAAAAGATTCATGGAATTCCGGACGAAGAAAGCCGGGTGGAACGGTTATTAAAGCCGGTGCTTGTGATCCGTGAGTCCTGCAAAGACCGGAGAAAGAATCAGTAACCGGTTAGTATTTCTTCAGTTTTCCCATATAAAGAACGCAGCCCAGTATTAAGGAACCGGACAGCAGGAAGAGAATCTGCATACCGCTGACTGGCAGGTTCCCGATTTGAAAGGATGGGAGTATGGTCAGTAAACTGGCGCCTAAGAGGGTGGATAAGAAGCCGCAAAGACCAGCATAGGATGAATTGGCACTGACGTATAAAACCCGTTTATCTTCCGGTGCATAATGATATTGGAGATTAAATACGGAAATTGCTATTCCGCCCCATGCAGCTCCGGATAAGGCCTGTAAGACTGGCTGGAGGGTATAGCAGGTATCAGGTGTCATAAAGAGCCAGCTGATATGGATAAATCCAAGCAGTCCCATGGAAAGTCTGCCGGCAAGAAGCCAGGAGGTGGCATCAGCCAGTTTCCCCCAAAGCCAGGCAGCCAGAATACGGACGGTGGATGAAATCAGTCCAAGGAATGTGATATAAGTATAATCCATCTTCAGCCCGGTAACCATGTATACGCTGAAAAAAGGACCTGCAATCTGCAGCGCCAGGTTCCAGAATACATAGGTGATCATAACCTTCCGGTATTTTATGTCAGCGATTGGAGCCAGAAGAACATCCTTTAGTTTCTGCTTATGGGGAGTACTTTCCGGTTCCTTTATGGACAGCAGGCACCAGAAGTCTGTACACGCAATCAGAAGAACGGTGGCACCTACTACCAGAAAGCCGGTCTGTTCCATGGAGTTGTTTCGAAACCAGTCCATGACTCTGCCCATAATAAGGCTTAAAACAGTGGAGAAAGCAAAGGCAAAGGAATCTTTTTTGCCAAGATAATCTCCTCTGATATTCTGGGGAACCAGCTGGAGTATCCAGTTGCCGGTTCCGGTACCGATGGATGCACCAAAGAAGTGGGCGATTCCATAGAGAATGACCACGGCTGTCAGACGAATGAACGGTTGTGTGATAAATAACGGCAGAAAAAACATCAGTGAAAGCAGCAGCCTGTGAACGAAGGAAAAACCTACGATCAGTCCTTTTCTTCTCATAAGGCTTTCTAAAAGAATGGAAGAAAACATCTGAAGGCTGCAAAGAAGAATTGGAATGGAACCAATGATGCCGTTTAAAGAGTCTTCAGCTCCCAGTGAACTGGCGTATCCGGAGAGAAATGCACCTGTGGTGAGTGTAACGATACCATTGGCGCAGCATCCTTCTGCAATAAAAAGATTTCGTCCTTTTGAAAAATCTGCAGCTGTCATAGGCGTTGTTTCCTTGCTGGAAAACGCCGTTTTTTTTCTTATCAAGTCTGTAACCATTATATATAAACGGCAAATCTGCCGTGTTCCCCTTTTCTTTTATTCGTAGATCTGCTATCCTTTTTATAGAAATAAAAATACTTTCTCTATATTGCCAGTTTGAGTCAAAGGATACAAGAGGAAAAAGAAGCGAAAAACTGGATGATTCCGACTTGAAGACGACAGAGGGGGGCGACACATGGAACATTACTTACATCTAAAGGCAGTTCTTCCAGTAAGGGCATTAAATGCAGGATATCTGGTTACAGGGGGCAAGGGACGGCACGCAGACCGTGTCATGGATTCCTTTGAAATTATCTATGTTAATTCCGGTGTGCTTGGAATTGCAGAGGAAGATGTGGAATATGAAGTGGAAGAGGGTGAGGCTCTGATTCTATTTCCTGGCAGACATCACTGGGGAACCAGGGAATTTGGAAAAGACTTAAATTTTTACTGGCTTCATTTTCATTTGGAAGAAAAGGCAGAAGAGACGGGAACAGACATTATGTCCCTTCCCCAGCTCATACGGATCGGAAAGCCCCAGCAGTTTGAGGAACTGTTTCGCCGGTTTATTAAGAGGCAGAATGTATGCAGGGAGGACAGAACTATTTTAAATCTTGTTTTGTTAGAGCTGCTTTGCGAGCTGAGTGATTCTCTTTCTCCCATGGAGATCAATGGGCAAAAGGTGCTTCTGGCCAATCAGGCTGGACAGTATATAAAAAACCATATAAAAGAACCGTTATCTGCCTCCATATTGGCGGAAAAGCTGGAATGCAGTCCGGATTATTTAGGGAGAACCTATCATGCAGTTTACGGAAAGACCCTGACGGAAGGAATCCATGAAGCCCGGCTTAACAAGGCTTGCAGAATGCTGATTGAGACGAATCTGACGGGAAGTGAAATTGCTTACCGGTGCGGATATGAAGATGTGGATTATTTCAGAAGGATATTTAAAAAATATATGGGAATGACGGCCAAGGAATACCGGCAGACCTATAGTGTCATTGAACGGTAGAAAAAAGGCGGCAGGGGATACATTTACCTTGCCGCTTTTCTGTATTCAGCCGGAGAGACTCCGGCAGTTTTTTTGAAGATACGGCTGAAATAAAGGGGGTTTTCATAACCGATGATTCCACCTATTTCACCGATGCTGTAATCAGTACTTTCTAAGAGTTCCTTGGCTTTTTTAATCCGTATATCGGTTAGATACCTTCCGGGAGGCATTCCGGAATATTCCTTGAAACAACGGATAAACCAGCAGGTGCTCATATGAAGTTCTCTGGCATACGTCTCAACTTCGATATTATTTCCCAGATTTTCATGAAAAAAGCGGACTGCTTTTTCCATCTGTTTTTGAATTTCAGTTTTTTTAAATCCACCTTCTTCTCTGATTCGTCTGAGGAGGAGAAAAAGCTGTTTTAAGTAAAGCGCAGACAGCTCCTCAAAGGAGGGGCGGGTAAGTTGTATTTCCCGGATTACTGAAAGGAATAGTTCCTGGTATTTGGAAGATATACCGGTATACAGAATATGGCGTTCATTAAAACCGGCTTCTTCGGTCAGAGTGGCAGATTGGCTGCCAGTAAAATGCAACCAGTAAACCTCCGTCTTATCGTTTAGATAATAAGCATATTGCTGGGGGGTATGGGGAGGATATAAAACCATGCTGCCTTCTGAAACTTCGGTAACGGTTCCATTAAAGGTAAAAAAGGCTTTTCCTGACGCGATATAAAGGAGCTGATAATCAGAACGGCCAAGAGGACGGAAAGTTGACATAACATTGAGAGAAACCAGACGGTAGACTCCGCAGCTGTTTACTCTTAATGGGACTTTCATATTTTCCAGTTCTTCTTCTGTCAAATTCATATAACCTGTGTTTGTATACATGAAGGGAAGCTCCTTTCACCCTTTTTCTGACAGCCTGAAAGAGGTCGTTTTTAACGTCTTATGTTGTACTGATCAGCAATACTATCTAATTTGGAATCAAAATCTTCATTAATACTTTCCATACTTTCATTAAAATCAGTCACGGGATCTTTCGTTTCCGGATTATCCTTCTTTTTTGAAATCAGAGTATCGGTAGCGTAATCATAGAGGTCTACCGTTTCTTCATGTCCGGGTGCAATATAGTACGTGTGATTATTTTCCTTGTTTTCCACATAGAGAATGGCCCAGTGATCAGTTAGGCCGATGTAAGAACAGGTACATTTTAGTTTATATAGATCCGTTGTTAATATAACATCTAAAAAGATGGTATCGGAATCTATTTTTTCAACGTTTTCATAGTAAGCATCTGAAACTTCCGAGATTCCAAGAGTGGCCACACACTCGTTCAGCTTTTTCTTGAGATAATCTAAATTTGGTAAATCTTGTTTATTCATTTCTGAATCTTCTGTTGAAGATACCTCGGTAACACTTTCTGCAGCAGAGGTTTGGGTTTCTTTCTGCACGGTTGCTTTTGAACAGCCTGATAATAGTAAGCACACTCCTATAATTATGAAACATTTTTTCACTTTCATTTCCCCCATAGTCGAATAAGATGATAAAACAGCGTAATTACCTGTTATTGTATCATTTTATCCATGGTTTGTCTAATCATGTAATTTTTTTTTCTTCTAAACCAATCATATATTTAACTTAAATTTTTTAAGTTATTATAAATTTGGTTGCTTTTTTTACGAATAATCATACGAATAATTATAAATATAAATTACTAAGGTCGTGAATAAATGCCGCAATACCCGCTTAAAACAATTTGTTATAGAATTTGTCCAGGGGACACATTATTTTTGATCAGCCAGATGTTTGATACGACTATTGATGAAATCATGGCGGTTAATCCCGGATTAGATCCAGAAAATCTTACTGTCGGGCAAGTTATCTGCCTCAATCCGGGATTAAAATATTTTTCTTCAGAACGATATGATGCGAATGAAATAAGTAAGTCACAGGCGGACTTAAGTGATTATATACGTGGACTCTGGGAGCAGCATGTTATGTGGACCAGACTGACTATCTTGAGTATGGTATTTGACCTGCCAGATGTAGATTTGGTCACAAACCGCCTGCTTAGAAATCCGAAAGACTTTGAAGCATTGCTAAGGCTTTTTTATGGAGATGAGAAAGCTTCCACATTTTCAGATCTGTTTACAAATCATCTTGGGATCGCGGCAGAACTTGTAAAGGCGGCCAAGGCCGGTGATAATAATGCTGCTGCAGACGCAGAAAAAAGATGGTATGCAAATGCTGATCAGATAGCTGATTTCCTTGCTGGTATCAACCCTTATTGGTCTCGGGAAGATTGGAAAGCAATGCTGTATAAACATTTGGCAATGACTAAAGACGAAGCTGTTAACATTTTGACCGGTAAGTATTTGGAAAGTATTAATGGTTTTGATGAAATTGAAGAACAGGCTTTGGTAATGGCTGACATGATGACAAATGGGATTAGAAATCAATTTCCAGATATTTTTAAATAAAAATAATAAACAGATTTACAGAGACGGACAGCTCCGTCTCTTTTCTTTTTTTATGTAGTATCATTTTGTGCATGTTTTGTCCAATCAAAGATATGGATTTTTTACTTTGTGATCTTATAATAATAGGTATGAAAAGAAGGAGGAGTCGACTATGATCGTACCCAGACATTATGAAAATCTGCATCTGCTACATGAAAACACCATGCCACACAGAGCTTATTATATTCCGGCTTCCAAGGCTCAGCTTGATTTAACACAGGAGAGGGAGAAATCTGACCGGTTCTTTTTGTTAAACGGTAACTGGAAGTTCCGCTATTATGACAGCATTTATGATGTAAAAGAAGAATTTTTCCTGGAAGGATTTGATACCTCCAGTTTTGATGAGATCCCGGTACCTGGCTGCTTTCAAAATTACGGCTATGATAAGCACCAGTATACCAATACCCGGTATCCGTTCCCCATGGACCCGCCTTATGTTCCGGCTGAAAATCCATGCGGCGCGTATGTCCATCATTTTGTCTATAAAAGAGAGGATGAGGCACCCAGAGCTTACTTAAACTTTGAGGGAGTGGATTCCTGTTTCTACGTATGGTTAAACGGCAGTTACGTGGGATACAGTCAGGTTTCTCATGGAACCAGTGAGTTTGATGTTACTGGAGTAATCCTGGAGGGCGACAATACTCTTTCTGTTCTTGTTTTAAAATGGTGTGACGGAAGTTATCTGGAAGATCAGGATAAATTCCGTATGACCGGTATTTTCAGAGATGTATATCTGTTAAAGAGACCGGAAGAGGGTCTTTTTGATTATTTCCTGACCACCACTGTTGGAAAGAACCAGGCACATGTCCAGGCAGCAATCACATTTAGCGGAAAAGAGATTCCGGTAAAAGTAACAGTAACTGACAGAGATGGGAGTACGGTAGCCAGTAAAGAGGGATATCCTGTTGAGGGTAAGATAGAGTTTGATATAGTAAATCCAGTGCTCTGGAATGCTGAAAAACCATATCTTTATACAGTTATGTTTGAAACTGGACAGGAAGTGATCGTTGACCGTCTTGGAATCAGGGAAATTGCCATTCGTGATGGTGTGGTATACCTGAATGGGGAAAAAATCAAGTTTCATGGTGTAAACCGCCACGACAGTGATCCTGTTACCGGATTTACAATCAGTCTGGATCAGATGAAACGTGATTTACGCCTGATGAAAGAGCATAATGTAAATGCTATCCGAACCAGTCATTATCCCAATGCGCCTCAGTTCTATCAGCTTTGTGATGAATACGGATTTTATGTCATTGATGAGGCAGATAATGAAAGCCATGGAACCGGTTATATCTATATGGCGAACCGTACCACAGAGGTTTGGAGAGACCGTTGGAACCGCGCTATCGCAGACAATCCGGAATTCACAGAAGCCACCGTTGACAGAACGAAGCTGTTGGTTGAACGGGATAAGAACCGTCCCTGCGTAGTGATCTGGTCTATGGGAAATGAATGCGCATATGGATGCACCTTTGAAGCAGCTCTTTCCTGGACAAAGTCTTATGATCCAACCAGACTTACCCACTATGAGGGTGCCAGATACATCGCTGTGGATAAGACCTACGATTTTTCCAATATCGATTTATTCAGCCGTATGTATCCCAGTCTGGATGAAATTATCGAATATACGAAGCGGGAAACAGCAAAGCCATTTATTCTCTGTGAATACAGTCATGCCATGGGAAATGGACCTGGAGATTTAGAGGGATACTTCCAGGTGTTTGAACAGCACGACCGGGTATGCGGCGGTTTTGTTTGGGAATGGTGCGACCATGCAATTTATCAGGGCAGAACCATTGACGGAAAGCCTATGTATCTTTATGGAGGAGATCATGGGGAATATCCTCATGACGGTAATTTCTGTATGGATGGACTTGTCTATCCGGACAGAAGACCTCATACAGGCCTTATGGAATTTAAGAATGTAAATCGTCCGGTGCGGGTAGTTTCCTTTGATCAGATGAAAAAAGAACTGACCCTTCATAATTACCTTCATTTTACCAACTTTAAAGAATATGGATGCATTGGTTATGAGGTGAGCTGTGACGGAGAGGTAATAGCAAACGGAATGCTTGGGGAAACCGACATGCCTGAGCTTATGCCACAGCAGGAGTGCAGACTTTCCCTGAACTTTGACGTTCCGGCAGCTGGTAAATGCTACTTAAAAATAAACTATTATCTGAAAGAAAGCAATGCTCTTGTAAAAGCCGGAAGTCTTCTTGGTTTTGATGAGGTACTTTTGGAAAATGCAGATATGAGAAACCAGAAAGCAGCTGCACTTTTAAAAAAGAAAGAAGAAAAGGGTGGATTTGAGATTTGTGAAGATGACCGTTATATCCGTGTTAGCGGGAAAAACTTTTTCTACACCTATAGAAAATTAACTGGAACATTTCAGGAAATGAGCTTTAAAAATCATTCCATTCTGGAACGCCCTATGGAAATTAATATTTGGAGAGCACCTACGGATAATGACAGCGATATTAAGGGTAAATGGAAAGAGGCTCACTATCACCGCGCATCTTCCAGAGGATATGAAACCAGATGGGAAGAAAAAGATGGCAACCTTGTAATTTCCACCACTATGTCAATGGTAGCAGCACCAATACAGCGGATACTTATGATTGATGCACTCTGGACCATTGGCGCAGATGGCGCCTTAAATGGAAGACTGGATGTAAAAAGAGATGTGGAGTTTCCGGAACTTCCCCGATTTGGTCTCAGACTGTTCCTTCCAAAGCAGATGGGTCAGGTAACCTATTTCGGTCTTGGTCCTGTTGAAAACTATATTGATAAGAACAATGCCAGCTACCATGGTCTGTTCTCTTCCAGCGTAAAAGAGATGCATGAAGATTATTTAAGACCTCAGGAGAACGGAAGCAGAAGTGATTGTGACTTTGTAACCATAGAGGGCGGGGATTTGTCACTCTCTGTTGCAGCAGATAAAACCTTCTCGTTCCATGCTTCTGAATATACCCAGGAGGAACTGACAGAGAAAGCCCATAATTATGAACTGATTCCTTCCGGTTATACAGAGTTCTGTGTAGATTACAGACAGAACGGTATCGGATCAGAGAGCTGTGGACCAGAACTTCGGAAAGAATATATGTTTGTGGAAGAAAAATTTACATTTGAATTTACACTGGTGCCTGGAAGTAAATAAAAGATTCTATAAGGGCGTTTCATACGTATAGGCAGAATGAGGGGAGATGCAAAAGCACCTCCCCTCATTCTATTTTTCTAAAATCACTGCAATAGTGGGACTTTCCAAATTCCAGGGGGTACCAGACACATCCCCATAGATTCCGTAAGTTTTAAACCCGCATTCTTCCACCTCTTCTACCAAAGAATCTTTGTTATAGTAGGTATTCCAGAGATAGTAAGAGGAAGTTTCTGCTTTGGATATAATTACATATTGATCCAGTGTCACATGCTGCGGATACTTACAGTATCTCTTAAGTTCAACATATTCATCCTCCCGCCAGAAGCCGTTACTCTCCTGAATACCCCATATTTGTTTTTCCTGAAATGCATTGTATTCATTTAAGGAAAAGGCATCTAATAAGAATTTGCCCCCAGGTTTTAGATGTTCATAAACCTGATTTAAAACTATTTTTCTTTTCTCAGTAGAGAGAGCGCCGTAATCACAGTAAATCATAACGGCTAAATCAAACTTACGGTTTAATTCAAGAGAAAGGTAGTTCTGGTAGAAATAATCAATGTTTAATTTCTTTCCAGCTGCTGACCTTTTTGCGTAATCAATGGAACGTGAGGAAAAATCCACTCCGGTTACCTGATATCCAGCCCTTGCAAAGAATTCCCCGTAGATTCCGGGACCGCATCCCAAATCAAGCAAAAGGGGATTGTCTGTGGGGGGAACCGTATTGGCAATCCAATCTGCTGATTTTTTGATAAAAGCCATTTTCCGGCTAGCCCCGTCAAATTCCGGGTCCAGGTGGGATTTTAGCATTTGCTTTGAGATGTATTCATCATCCCAAAAAGGAATTCCGGTTTCCTGATATATTTCAGGACGTTTTAATAAATCTTTGATCTCATACAGCATAGTAAAGCCTCCTTATAAATGGGTAAAAAAATAGCCGCGGATATTACTCCGCGGCTATTCTTAAATAGAGAAAGAAAAGACTGAGAGTAAATAAAATCATAAAAGCAGACACGAAAATAGGGCTGAAAAATCAGCTTGTTAATTTTCATCTGTTTCGTTGATTTATTTACTCATTTCCAGCGATATCCATGCCGTGAATTTATAACATCGGACATGCCGGGATTTCTTCACCTCTTTTTATATTGTTTACCTCTTAATATTATTGCAGCAGATGCCGTTTGTCAACGAGAACCATCAGCCAATGAGCTGTCGCAGATAGGAGAGCAGTCCAAGTCTGCGAAATGTTTCTAATAAGAATGCGGCAAATACAGTTCCGCATACAGTGCTCATCAAAAAAGGAATCACAAAGAAGAAAACCGCAACATCCTTACCAAGTATCAGCGTCGCAACCGGATAGCAGAGAATTGCTCCGATGAGCCCTGTTCCGGTAATTTCTCCTGCATAAGCCCATAGAAGTTTTCCGGTCTTTTGAAACAGAAGCGCACTGAAAATTGCCCCCACCATGCTTCCTGGAAATGCAAGAAGGGTTCCGGTGCCGGTTAAGTTTCTGATCAGAGATGAGGTAAATGCCATGGCAACACCGTAAGCAGGTCCTAAAAATACTCCTGCAAGAACATTTACCAGGTGCTGAATGGGAAAGCATTTAGAGGCTCCAATGGGAATGGAAAAGCCGGAAAGTGTAACAGTAAGTGCCACAAGCATTCCACTGGCTGCCAGTTTTTTTATTGTTACTCCCGAAGATATCCGAGCCATGGCTGTTTTGCCAGAGTCTGTTTTTGAATACATGTTTTTACTCCTTCCAAGTCAATCTCATTCATCATAGATGTTGACAATTTCTCCGTCTAAAATCCGGTTCATATTTTTCATTGCACAGAAGTTGCCGCACATGGAACAGGTATCTTCCTTCTCTGGTTTAGAGGATGCACGGTACCTTCTGGCTTTTTCCGGATCAATTGCCAGATTAAACATAGCTTCCCAATCAAGGCGTTTTCTTGCATCACTCATCTGGTGATCCCACTCCTTAGCCCCTTTGATTCCCTTAGCCAGGTCAGCAGCATGGGCAGCAATCCGCGCAGATATAATGCCTTCCTTCACATCATCTGCATCGGGAAGCCTTAAATGTTCCGCAGGGGTCACGTAGCAGAGGAAAGAAGCTCCGGCAGCGGCAGCGATGGCGCCTCCAATGGCTGCGGTAATGTGATCGTAACCGGGAGCAATGTCTGTAACCAGAGGTCCTAATACATAGAACGGAGCGCCTTTGCAGATGGTCTGCTGAATCTTCATATTGGCGGCAATCTGGTCAAGAGGCATATGTCCGGGTCCTTCAATAATTACCTGTACATCCTTTTCCCATGCACGGCGGGTCAGTTCCCCAAGAGTAACCAGTTCTTCAATCTGGGAAATATCGGAGGCATCTTCAATACAGCCTGGACGGCAAGCGTCTCCAAGACTTAAAGTGACATCGTGCTCCCGGCAGATTTCCAGAATGCGGTCGAAGTTTTCATAAAACGGGTTTTCATTTCCTGTCATCTCCATCCAGGCAAAGATAATGGAACCGCCTCTGGATACAATATTCGTCAGGCGTTTTGCTTCTTTAAAACGATGAGCCGTCTGCTTGTTAATGCCCACGTGAATGGTCATGAAATCCACTCCGTCTAACGCATGCATTTCCACAATCTGAATCCATTCCTCAGAAGTTATTTCCTTTAGGGGTTTATGATAATAAACCACGGCATCATAAATCGGTACGGTTCCAATCATGGCCGGACACTGGCTTGTCAGCCTTTTTCTGAATTTCCTGGTATCTCCAAAGGAACTTAAATCCATAATGGATTCCGCTCCCATTAAAACTGCATCCTCAACCTTTTTCAGTTCTAAATCCATGTCGTTTAAATCTCTGGAAGTTCCAAGATTCACGTTAATTTTTGTTTTTAGCATGGAACCGATGGCGTTTGGATCTAAGCAGCTATGGTGTTTGTTGGCGGGAATGACTGCCTTGCCTTCAGCTACCAGTTCCATTAATTCTTCCGGCTTCATTCCCTCTTTTTTTGCTGTAGTTTCCATTTCTCTGGTCAGAATGCCTTTTCTTGCGGCATCCATCTGTGTGGTGTAATTCATATGTAGTCCTCCTTCATTTTGAAGGGATTTACGGCACAGGACAAAAAAAGAGCCCATACCAAATAGGTACAGGCCCAGATAGATACATCCGTCTTGTATAAATCCCTACGTTGGCATTACCCAAATCAGGTTATAAAGGTCGAAGTTTGATAACTTCCTCTCAGCCCGCATACGAGCTCCCTCTTGTGGCACTAGTGTAGCACCGGTACATATGGATGTCAAGCAGATAATCATTTCGATATGGCAGATTTCATCTCTCTTATGTAGTTACAGATTGGTTCTACACAATCTTTGCCATGCAAAGCAGCCAGCTTTACAATGGCACTTCCCACGATAATGCCATCTGCATATTTACTTAATTCCTTTGCCTGCTCGGGTGTTGAAATTCCAAAACCGATAGCGCAGGGTAGGTCCTTGGATGCTTTTACAAGAGAAACCATATCGCCGATGTCCGAGGTGATTTCTTTTCTTACGCCGGTTACGCCCATGGAAGAAACGCAGTAAACAAATCCCTCCGCTTCTGATGCAATGGCAGTAATCCGCTCCTTAGAAGTAGGTGCAATCAGAGATATCAAGTCAATTCCGTACTTTTGGCAGATAGGATGAAGTTCCTCTTTTTCCTCAAACGGCATATCGGGCACGATAAGAGCATCTATGCCGCATTCTGCTGCATTTTTAATAAAACGCTCACTTCCATATACAAATATGGGATTAATGTAAGTCATGAACGCCAGGGGGACATTTGTTTTTTTCCTTATGCGGGTGACAGATTCAAAAATTTTATCTGCAGTCGTGCCAGCGGAAAGAGCACGCTGGTCTGCTTCCTGGATCACGATTCCCTCTGCAACCGGGTCAGAAAAAGGAATTCCCAGTTCTATAATATCAGCACCTGCCTCCGCCATGGCTGGAACCAGCTGCTCTGTTACGGTAAGATCCGGATCGCCGGCGGTAATAAACGGAATAAATGCTTTTCCTTTTGAAAATGCTTCACTGATTCTACTCATAGATTTCTACCCCCTTGTAACGAGCAATTGCGGCCACATCCTTGTCTCCGCGGCCGGATAAGTTGATGACGATAATCTGGTCTTTTCCCATAGCGGGTGCAATTTTCCTGCCATAAGCAATTGCATGGGCGCTTTCAATGGCAGGAATGATTCCTTCTTTTCGGGATAAATATTCAAATGCATCCACTGCTTCCCTGTCAGTGACAGGAACATAATCAGCCCTTCCTGTGTCAAACAGTGCGGCGTGCTCCGGCCCGATTCCCGGATAGTCAAGTCCTGCTGAGATCGAGTATACAGGAGCAATCTGTCCGTACTCATCCTGGCAGAAGTAGGATTTCATACCATGGAAGATTCCAACGGTACCGGTGGAGATGGTGGCAGCATTTTTGTCCGTATCAATGCCGTGTCCGGCAGCCTCACAGCCTACCAGTTTAACAGAGCTGTCTCCGATAAAATCATAGAACAGGCCCATGGCATTGCTGCCGCCGCCCACGCATGCGATAAGCATATCAGGCAGCTTTCCTTCTGCTTTCAGGATCTGTTCCCTGACTTCTTTACCGATGATGCTTTGGAAATCACGTACAATGGTGGGAAATGGGTGGGGTCCCATAACGGAGCCCAGAACATAGTGGGTATCCACCACCCGGTTGGTCCATTCCCGAAGGGTTTCATTTACCGCATCTTTTAATGTCTGGGTTCCGCTGGTAACCGGATGAACCTTGGCACCCAGAAGCTCCATACGGAATACGTTTAATGCCTGGCGGTCCGTATCCTCTTTTCCCATGAAGATTTCGCATTCCATTCCCATTAAGGCTGCAGCAGTAGCAGTAGCTACGCCGTGCTGGCCTGCACCGGTTTCTGCAATAACACGGGTTTTTCCCATTTTCTTAGCAAGGAGAACCTGACCCAGTGCATTGTTGATTTTATGAGATCCGGTGTGGTTTAAATCTTCCCGTTTTAAATAAATCTTCGCACCGCCAAGATCCTCAGTCATTTTTTCTGCATAGTACAAAAGAGATGGTCTTCCTGTGTATGTTTCATGAAGTGCCTTTAACTCTGCAAGAAATTCTTCATCCTGCATACAGGCATTGTATGCTTTCTCCAGTTCCGTCACTGCATTCATCAGCGTTTCGGGGATAAATTGTCCGCCGTGCTGTCCAAATCTTCCTTTTGACATAATTTTACACTCCTTACTGTTTGTATGATTTCTTTTATTTTTTCCGGATCTTTTCTGCCTTCCGTTTCAACAAGACTGCTGATATCCAGACAGAAAGCCTCTGTTTTAAGGGCGGCTTCTATGTTCGCCATACCGACTCCGCCTGCCAGAAACCAGGGCTTTTTTATGAGTGGTATCATGGTCCAGTCAAAGCTTGTTCCGCTGCCGCCCTGAATTCCTTTGACATAGGAGTCGAGAAGCAGATAGTCGGCTGAGAGTGTTTCCGCTTCTAAAATTTCCTCTGCTGACTGCACGCGGATTGCTTTAATAATGGGGACCGGACGGTCTAATTTGTCTTTCAGTTCCAGAATTTCTGCTTCACTTTCCTCTCCGTGAAGCTGGATCAGCTGAATAATATCACTTTTTACAAGAGAAATGATTTCATCTGCGGGGCTGTTTACAAAGACACCCACAGCGGGGATTTCCGGTAGTAAATCATTTCTTAAAAGCGCTGCCTGCCTGGGGGTGAGCTGCCGCTTCCCGGGGGCAAAAACAAACCCTGCAAAATCCGGTTTATAGCAGTTAAGGGCGAGCACATCTTCTTTTCTTGTAAGACCGCAGATTTTAATCTTCTTTTCAGAGTATATCATTGGCAGCCTTCCTCATTTCCTGTAAAATCACTTTCTTATCAGGCGAGCGCATCAGACTTTCTCCAATCAGGACTCCGTTAACCCCTGCCTGATACAGCCGTTTTACATCGTCAGCGGTCTGTATTCCGCTTTCTGCAATAAAAGCAGTTCCTGCAGGCACCAGACCCCTTAAACGAATGGAATTTTCAAAGTCAACTTCAAATGTCTTTAAGTTCCGGTTATTGACCCCGATCAGGCGGGCTCCTGCAGACAGTGCGCTGTGGATTTCTTCCTGATCATGAGCCTCAACAAGAGCGCTGAGTCCAAGGCTGTCACAGATTTTCATATATTCTTTCAGCTTTTCCGTATCCAGAAGGGCGCAGATAAGAAGTACTGCGGAAGCACCAAGTACCTTTGCTTCAAAGATCTGATAAGGATCAACCGTAAAATCCTTTCTTAAAAGAGGGAGGGAAACCGACCGGCTGATTTCGGTTAAATATTCCCCTTTTCCAAGAAAATAATCCGGCTCTGTCAATACAGAGATGGCATCGGCTCCTGCTTTTTCATACTCCATGGCAATTTCCCTGTAAGGAAAATCCGGTGCAATCATTCCTTTTGAAGGGGAGGCACGCTTTACTTCACAGATAAAGCAGATACCGGGAGAGGAGATGGCTTTCTCAAAAGAAAAGTCAGATTCCCTCCGTTCGGCTTCAAAGACCTTGTATGCCATTTCCTCCATCTGACTTACTGAAATCTCTTTTTTTGCCTTCTCAGCCCGTTGCTTTGAGGCAGCCGCCAGTGTATCAAGGATCATAAAGCCACCTCATTTACTGCTTTCACAAATTCCTCCAGCTTTGCAGCTGCTTTTCCGGAATCAATTAAGTCAGCAGCAGTTTTGATGCAGTCGGAAATGGTGCAGTTATCAATACCCAGGTAAAGGCTTAGAGCGGAATTTAAAATCACAATATCCCTTTTGGGTCCACGAAGTGTCCCGTTTAAAATTTCCTTCGTGATTACCGCATTCTCTGCGGGAGTTCCGCCCAGCAGATCGGACAAGCTGCTGCGGCTTAAGGAGAACTGTTCCGGTGTGATTTCATAGGGAATCAGCTCCCCGAAACGGATCTCACAGACATGGGTAGGTCCTGTTACAGTTGCTTCATCCAGACCATCTGATCCGCAGACAACAAGCCCTCGTTTCACACCCAGGTTGCTTAGCACCTGTGCAAGGGGTTCCACCAGCTTGTTATCATAAACACCTAACAGCTGCATGGTGGCGCCTGCCGGGTTCGATAAAGGTCCCAGGATGTTGAAAATGGTACGGACTCCCAGCTCTTTTCTCACAGGACCAGCATACTTCATGGAAGAATGATGGGTCTGAGCAAAGAGAAAACACATACCAGTCTCTTTTAAGACCTTTCCAGACTGTTCTGCCGAAAGACTTAAGTTAACTCCCAGCTGTTCTAATACGTCCGCAGCGCCGCTTTTACTGGAAACGCTTCTGTTCCCGTGCTTCGCAACCGGAACGCCTCCTGCAGCCACGACAAAGGCGCTGGTAGTGGAGATATTAAAGGTTCCCACCTCATCCCCTCCTGTGCCCACAATATCAATAACAGGAAAATCAGGAGCCAGTTTCATGGCTTTCTCTCTCATAACAGTCGCGCAGGCGGTGATCTCATCTATGGTCTCACCTTTCATGCGAAGAGCCGTTAAAAATGCTGCCATCTGGGCGGGAGTTGTTTCTCCGCTCATAATTTCATTCATAACCTCTCTTGCCGCTTCAAAACTCAAGTCCTGCCCTTCAATTACCTCATGGATTGCTTCTTGAATCATTGGGTTACCTCCTTTATATAATGGTCAGAAAATTTTTTAATATGGTCATTCCATTTGGCGTGAGTATGGATTCCGGGTGAAATTGAAGTCCGTAGACCGGATATTCTTTATGCTTTACTGCCATGACTTCTCCGATGGAATCTGTTCCGATTACAGTCAGACAGTCCGGAAGAGAATCTTTCTCTGCAATCAGAGAATGGTATCTGGCAGCAGGGATTGTATCTGAAAGTCCCTTAAAAATGGGATCTGAGTTGTCAATGTCAATCAGACTCTGTTTTCCATGCATCAGCTTTTTTGCGTGGGTAATATTAGCCCCGTACACCTCACAGATGCCCTGGTGCCCCAGACAGACACCAAGTATGGGAACCGTTCCCGCAAGCTCCTTTACCACTGTCTCACACACACCGGCATCCCTGGGGTATCCTGGCCCGGGAGAAAGTATGATATGGGTAGGGTGTAAGAGGCGGATTTCATCTACCGTCAGTTCATCATTTCTTATAACTTTTATATCCGGCTCAATGGAACCGAACAGCTGGACCAGATTATAGGAGAAGCTGTCATAATTATCAATCAGCAGTATCATCAGTCATTCACCTCCCCAGCCGTTTCAATTGCGTGAATTACAGCCTTTGCTTTGTTACCTGATTCCTCATATTCCAGCTCCGGAACACTGTCAGCTACAATTCCGCCGCCCGCCTGAACGGTTACCATTCCGTTTTTCTTCACTGCCATTCGTATGGCAATGCAGGTATCCATGTTTCCGGTAAAATCAATGTATCCAAGAGCACCACCGTAGATGCCCCTGGGTTCCCTCTCCAGCTCCTCGATAATTTCACAGGCACGGATCTTTGGTGCACCGGAGAGTGTGCCGGCAGGAAGGACGGCCTCGATTGCGGAAAGCCCGTCGCAGTCTGGTCTTATGTCTGCTTCTACCTGGGAGCAGATGTGCATAATCCGGGAAAACCGGTGGATCATCTTGTATCCGGTGACTTCAACTGTGGAAAACGCTGCAATTTTTCCCAGATCATTCCGTCCTAAATCCACAAGCATGTTATGTTCAGACAGCTCCTTTTCATCAGCAAGCAGTTCCTCTTCCAGCTGTCTGTCTTCCTCTTCACAGCGCCCTCTTGGTCTGGAACCGGCAACGGGGAAGGTGGTCAGCCTGCCGTCCTTTAACCGGACCAGGGTCTCAGGAGAGGTGCTGATGATTTCAGTCTCATCCATGTGAAGATAGACCATGTAAGGGGAGGGATTGGTGGTTCTTAACACCCGGTAAGCATTTAAAAGACTGTCGTAATACTCGCTTTTAAACTGTCTGGACAGAACTGCCTGAAAAATATCACCGTCCACAATATAATCCTTTGCCTTTTCCACCATACGGCAGTATTCCTCTTTGGTAACATTGCAGTGAAAATCCGGTCTGCCCTGTACAGCCGATTTTTTCAGAGGAGTATTTTCACCGATCATCCGTGCAATGCTTTCCAGTCTTGTACAGGCGGCTCCGTAGTTTTCCATAATCCGGTCGGTTTTCATATTTACCACAATGCTTATTTTCTGTTTCAAATGATCATAGGCAATTACCGTATCAAACAGCATGAGATCAAAATCGCTGCAGTCCCCTTTTTTAATTGACAGCACAGGCTCCGCATACCCGATCATGCTGTAAGCAAAATATCCTACGAAACCTCCTGTAAAAGGTGGAAGTCCCGGAATTTTCGGAGAATGATATTCCTTTAAAATTTCCCGGAGAATTTCAAATGGAGTGTCAGTCGGAATAATCTCGTCAGGAGCTGCTCCTCCGTTACTGTCATATCGGCGTATGGTAACAACATGATCCTTGCAGCTGATCTTCATGACAGGATCATATCCAAGAAAGGAGTAGCGTCCCCAGTTTTCGCCGCCCTCAATGCTTTCTAACAAATAGTATTTACTGCTTAATGCACCGATTTTTCTAAGCAGTGTGATGGGGGTTACAATGTCTGCATAAATTTCCCTGCAGACTGGTATGACAGGGTAGGAAGCACCAAGCGCTTCAATCTCCCTGCAATCCGGTGTAATGTTCATAATTACTGGCTCCTTTCCTGAATAAGAATTTTCTGTAACAAAAAAAGCTCCCGTCCCTCTTCCATAGTTCTATGGATAAGAGGGACGGAAGCTTAAAATATACGTTCCGCGGTACCACCCTGATTGGAGAATATAGACTTCTCCCGCTTATAACACACTAACATGTGCCTCCCCTTGATAACGGATAGGAAACCCGTCGGCATCTACTACCGGAGACAAACACCGGTTTCAAGCCGCCCTCGCAGGTCCATTCAGACCAGACATCAACGCTTCCTCTCACCAACCGGAAGCTCTCTGTGCATGATGAAGAGATCTTACTTACTCCTGCTCAACAGTTTATTACTTTGCTTTGCTACAGTATATGAGATCAGAAAGAAAATGTCAATATGAAATTTAATTTAATTTTAACCTCATTGACATTTGAAAAAATGGTGTTAGAATGGTGCTAATTGAAAGCAGTAAATTAGCAGGAGGAGATCAGATGGCGAAGATAGGAATCATCGGAATTGGAAATATGGGATACGCAATTGCCAAAGGATTATTGAAACAATATGGAAAAGAGGATATTGTTTTTACTGATGTGAATCAGGATCGCTGCGCCCAGGTATCGAAGGAGCTTGGCATTGACTGGGTGAAATCAAACCAGGAGTGCGCAAAGCTTGCAACCTATATTGTTCTGGCAGTAAAACCTCAGTATTTTGATCCGCTTCTGGAGCAGCTTAAGGATACTGTGACTGAAAAAAATGTTATGATATCCATTGCACCCGGAATCACCACGACTCAGCTGAAGGAAAAACTGGGAGAGGAAAAAAGAGTGGTACGTGCCATGCCCAATACCCCAGCCCTTTTAGGAGAGGGTATGACAGGAGTCTGCTATGAGGAAAAAGCTTTTTCAGACGAAGAGAAGCACGCCATTGAAAGCATATTTACTTCCCTTGGTAAAATGAGGATTGTAGAAGAGCGCCTGATGAATGCAGTGGTATGTGTCAGCGGCAGTTCCCCTGCTTATGTCTACCTGTTTATTGAAGCACTGGCTGACAGTGCTGTTAAATACGGCCTTCCCCGTGATGCCGCTTATGAGATGGCAGCCCAGGCGGTAGCAGGAAGCGCCAGAATGGTGCTTGAGACTGGGGAGCACCCGGGAGCACTGAAAGACAAGGTCTGCTCTCCGGGAGGAACTACCATTGCCGGAGTTTCTGCCTTAGAGGAATTTGGTTTCCGCAATGCGGTGATTAAGGCATCCGATGCCTGTTTTAAGAAATGTGAGAAGATATAGACAAAGGGCAGGGAAAGGAGAAGCTTGCAATGGATCAGCTTCCGGTAAAACGATTAGACAGAACCCTGAAATATCAGGGGAGCATTTTGAAAATATACGAAGATACTGTGGATGCAAACGGACATCTGGCACACTGGGACTTTATTCATCATAATGGGGCAGCAGCAGTGGTCCCGGTTACAAAAGACGGAACTATCCTTATGGTCAGACAGTACCGCAATGCACTGGACCGGTATACGCTGGAGGTGCCGGCGGGAGCACTGAATTTCCCGGAAGAGCCAAAGATTGACTGTGCTCACAGAGAACTGGAAGAGGAGACCGGGTATAAGACAGAAAAAGAAAAGCTGGAATTTCTCATAAGAGTCAACACTACAGTTGCATTCTGTGATGAAGTCATTGATATCTTTGTGGCACGGGATTTAGAGCCTTCCATTCAGAATTTAGACGAAGATGAATATATTGAAGTGGAAGAATGGACCGTAAAGGATCTGGAGGAAAAGATCTATCAGGGAGAGATTACGGATGGGAAAACCATTGCGGCTATTTTAGCGTATGCAAGGAAGTATGATGTAAAATAAGGGAATAAACAGACCCTCTGCAGGCATAAATTATGACAAGACCTGTAGGGGGATTTTTATGGCCAATTACTTGCTGCGTATAAGACAAGGACTAAAGAGAAGAGCCTTAAGAGGCGGCTATATTCAGGTTCCAGGGAAAGTCAGGGCAGATGACCGGTATCTGGTCTGCTTTTTTATCGGACTGATAGCAGGGACAGTTATTGCCAATTTCTGGTATTCATCTTTTGAAAATGAAGCCGTTTACTATCTGGGACTGTTAAACAGAAGTAAAAATGTAAACGGACAGAATGGAATAGGGCTTTTTGGAGAAGTTTTAAGACAGAGACTGATCCAGATTTTTGTTGCATGGCTCATAGGAATGACCGCGTATGCTGCCGTTTTGTACTGTTTTATGACAGCAGGGCTTGGATTTTCCATGGGGTTTGTCTTGTCTGTCATTACCGTACAAAAGGGATTAATGGGATTACCGTTTTTTTTCATGACAGTGATGCCCCAATGGCTTTGTTATCTGCCGTTGTGTATTCTTTTATTGTATTGGGGTGTACAGAAAGGGAAACGGTTTCGGGTTGCCGTGCTTTTTTTTATTCTTCTTCTGTGCATCATGGGAAGTGCTCTGGAAACCTGGATTAATCCTGTTTTCCTGAAATATGTCCTGTAAAATGGGGATTCATGAAAAAAAAATATTGTAAAATGATTGACCAAAAGTTACCATATCTTGCGAAATAACGGAGCATGCCACCAATATCTAGTATATATTATGTAAAGTGCTTTTTCTTCTCAAAAAATGTGTTTGATTTTATCGAAAATAGTCTATATAATGTTAGGAAGAAGCCTTATTTTAGGGCATTTTTTGAAACCGGAAGGTCAGGGGATATTGAAATGGTAGCCGATATTAATCATTTTATTATTTATTTAAGAGAAATAAAAAAAACATCAAAAAACACTGAGGTGTCATACCAGAGAGATTTGATTCAGATGGCTTCTTTTTTGGGGCAGCAGGGAATCATGGAAGTGGACAAGGTGACGAAAACCAGTCTGAATTCCTATATCCTGTTTCTGGAAAAAGAAGGCAGAGCGACTACTACCATTTCACGCTGTCTGGCTTCCATGAAAGCATTTTTCCATTATGAGTGCAGAGAAGGGCTGATTCCCAAAGATCCGGCAGAGCTGTTAAAAGCGCCAAAAGTTGAGAAGAAAGCGCCTACCATATTGACTGTGGATGAGGTGAACTGTCTGCTAAGCCAGCCCTGCGGAGACTCCCCCAAGGAGTTGAGGGACCGTGCCATGTTAGAACTTCTTTACGCCACTGGAATCAGGGTGTCAGAGCTGATTCATTTAGAGAGCAGAGATGTGAATCTGTCCGTGGGATATATTACATGCCGGGACGAACATAAGGAACGGATGATACCGTTTGGTAAAGTAGCCAAGCTGGCTCTTTCCGCATATATGGAACGGGGCAGACAAGCTCTTTTAAAAGGGCAGGAATCGGACTGGCTGTTTACCAATTGCAGCGGCAAACCCATGAGCCGTCAGGGATTCTGGAAGATCATCAAATTTTACGGAGATAAAGCGGGTATTCAATCCGATATTACCCCTCATACTTTAAGGCATTCATTTGCCGCCCATCTGCTTCGCAACGGTGCGGATATCCATGCAGTGCAGGCCATGCTTGGCCATTCTGATATGGCGACAACACAGATGTATATGAACTATGCCCAGAAAGAAAACGTGCGGCGCACCTACGCAGGGGCTCACCCAAGAAGTTAGCCGGAATATAATACAGAAGAATATAAAACAATATTTGCCTGTATAGATTCTTTGCGCTATAATAGGTGAGTCGGCGTGAAAAGCTGCAGGAAAATTTTATGATTATGAGGGATAGAAGATGAAGAAATTAGAAGATTATGTCACAAGCATTCCGGATTTTCCGGAGGCAGGAATTGTATTCCGTGATGTGACTACCATTCTGGAAGACCCGGACGGACTTTCCATGGCTGTGGATGGCGTTCGTCAGATGTTAAAAGGAGTGGAATATGATTCTGTAATCGGGCCTGAGTCCAGAGGCTTTATTTTTGGTGTGCCGGTAGCCTATGCAGAGCACAAAGGCTTTATACCTGTGCGTAAGAAGGGGAAACTCCCAAGAGAAGTTCTTTCTGCTGATTATGAACTGGAATACGGCAAAGCCACAGTGGAGATTCACAAGGATTCCATTAAACCGGGACAGAAAGTGGTTATTATCGATGACCTGATTGCAACCGGAGGAACCATTGAAGCGATTATTAAGCTGGTGGAAGAACTGGGCGGCGAAGTGGTTAAGATCTGTTTTATCATGGAACTTGCCGGATTAAACGGTAGAGACAGACTTAAGGGATATGATGTAGATGCGATGATTATCTACGAAGGTAAATAATCACCTGGTAAGAGAATTTAAGGTTTTTTGCTGCCTGTTTTTCACAGGTGCACAAAGAGCTTTGGATTCTCTTTTTTTCTGGAGAAAGCCAGCTAAATTCGATATTTTTTTGACATAATTTATTTTTTTTTGTACATGATACATGTCTATTGATTTTCTTATTTTGAATGTGATATGATGTGTCCAACACATTGAATTGTATACAATGTGCAACATAAGAACAATTGAAAACCGAAAATAATAGAGAGCAAAAGTGAAAGGAAAATAAATTATGGCTGTACATGTTATTGATGAAGCAAACAGATGCTTAAACTGTAAAAAACCATTATGCCGGCAGGGATGTCCGATACAGACTGCCATTCCCCAGATGATTCAGGCATTTAAAGAAGGGGATTTAAACAGAGCGGGTGAGATGGTATTTGAAAATAATCCCATGTCCCTGGTGTGTTCCCTGGTATGCAATCATGAGAAACAGTGTGAAGGCCACTGCATACTGGGAAAGAAAGGGCAGCCAGTCCACATCAGCAGCATTGAGAATTACATTTCCGATACTGTTTTTGATAAGTTAAAAATTGAATGTATGCCCAAAAACGGAAAAAAGGTGGCAGTAATAGGTGCAGGACCAGCCGGAATCACCATTGCAATTCTACTGACAAAAAAGGGCTACAGTGTGACAATTTTTGATGCCAGAGATAAGGTTGGAGGAGTTTTACAGTACGGAATTCCAGAATTCCGCCTTCCCAAATCCATACTGGAGCGTTACAAGAAAAAGCTTCTGGAAATCGGAGTTAAGATTCGTCCCAACACAGCCATAGGAACGGCACTGGAAATAAAGGATTTAATTCGTGACGGATATCAGAGTATATTTATCGGTACCGGTGTGTGGAGACCGAAAACACTGGGTGTCAAGGGAGAATCTCTGGGTAATGTCCATTATGCCATTGATTATCTTGCCAATCCCGATGCATATAATCTGGGGGATACCGTTGCTATTATTGGAATGGGCAACTCCGCCATGGATGTGGCAAGGACAGCCATCCGCCATGGTGCCAGAAAGGTGACGCTTTATGCAAGAGGTAATGTAAGCAATGCCAGCGAGCATGAAACTGCCTATGCAAAGCTTGACGGAGCGGACTTCCAGTTTGGAAAGCAGATTGTGGAGATCACAGATGATGGTCCAGTATTTGTAAATGTCATCCATGACGAAGAAGGAAAAGCAATTGGCCAGGGGGAAGAGCGGGAACAGTTTTTTGCAGACTCCACCATCATTTCGGTCAGCCAGGGACCAAAGAGCAAACTGGTGAATACCACCGAAGGCTTGAAAGCCAGTCAGAATGGTCTTCTCATGACGGACGACAACGGTCAGACAACCATACCTGGTATATTTGCATCCGGAGATGTGGTGTTAGGAGCCAGAACGGTGGTAGAGGCTGTGGCCTACTCAAAAACTGTGGCAGAAGCCATGGATGAATATATGAAATCAAAAGAAGAGTGATAAATATGATAAATAGCAGTCTTATAAACCTGCAGGGTATGCTTTTTTTACTGGTTGCAGCCGGAGTGATTCTAAGGAAACTGGGAATCCTGCCGGACAGTGCAAAACAGGTGCTGACCGATCTGGTGATTGATCTCATCCTGCCGTGCAATATAATAAGTTCCTTTCTCATTGAATTTAATCTGGATATATTAAAAGGTTTTGCAGCTATCCTGCTGATTGCCACACTGATTCAGTTTGGCTGTCTGATCATAGCCAATACCTTTTATAATAAGGAGCCGGACCGGCGAAAGAAGGTGCTTCAGTATGGAACCGTCTGCTCCAATGCCGGTTTTATGGGAAACCCAATAGCAGAAGGGGTTTACGGAGCAGAAGGATTAATGTATGCATCCATCTTCCTCGTTCCCCAGCGAATTGTCATGTGGTCTGCGGGAGTATCTTATTTTACAGAAAGTCCGGACAGGAAGACAGTAGTAAAGAAAGTTCTTACCCACCCATGTATCGTTGCAGTGTATATTGGCCTGTTTTTTATGATTACCCAGATATCAATGCCGGTATTTTTAGAGAATACCATACGGAATGTGGGCGGCTGTACCACAACTGTTTCCATGATATTAATCGGTACCATACTTGCAGAGGTGAAAGCGGGAAGTATCTTGGATAAAGGGATTATGAAATATACCCTGATCCGTTTGTTTTTTATTCCCTTTCTGGTATATATCTGCTGCCGTCTTTTTCCTGTGCGCCCTATGATATCCGGCGTGTCCGTGCTGCTTACTGGTATGCCTGCGGGGAGTACCACTGCCATACTGGCGGCTAAATATGACGGAGACTATATCTTTGCAACAAAATGTGTGGTGGTAACAACCCTGTTATCACTTGTGACCATCCCACTATGGTGCATGGTTTTATAATTCAGTAATTAAATTAAAATGACAAAACGGCACCTTCTCTTCCATGAGTAGATGCCGTTTTCTTAATGATACACTGATTAGAATTATTTAATGAGCCAAAGCTCCAACTATTTTTGCTGAGCTGTCTGCCTCAGTACAATTTTTATAAGTTCAGAAACCACAATCACACTGAAACTGAGTAATAACAATTTTGCCCACATGGTGATTCCCAGTGGAATGGTTCCGAAAAATGCTCCTGCAAACTGGATAATTAAAATCTGCAGAACAAAGGTAATGGAAATAACTAGGAGCATAATCCTGTTTTGGAGCAGATGCTTAAAGATACTGGTGGTGTGAAGCTCTCTGCAGTTAAATGCGTTAAACAACTGAAACAATGCAAACAAAGTGAACAATACCGTACCTGCTTCTTCACTTGAAGCTCCTAAAAAGTTAAATACATACTGGCATAAAAAGATTACAGAAATATATAAGCCAGTCAAACCGATCCGGTAAAACATAGCCCGCGACAGAATGTTATCACTGCGCTTAGTAGGAGTGCGGCTCATTAAATCGTCATAGATGGGTTCCAGACCTAAGGTAAGAGCAGGCGGGCCGTCCATTATGATGTTGATCCATAATAGCTGCAAAGCGGTAAAAGGAGCTTTCAGACCTAGCAGAATTGATGTAAACACCACGATTACGGAGGAGACATTTACTGTCAGCTGAAACTGGATAAAACGCTTAAAGTTTTCGTAGATTCCCCGTCCCCAGGCAATTGCTTTTACAATCGTGGAGAAAGAATCATCGAGAAGTACGATATCGCTGGCTTCTTTTGAAACTTCCGTACCAGATATGCCCATGGCAATTCCCACATCGGCATTTTTCAGTGCCGGAGCATCATTAATGCCGTCTCCCGTTACGGCAACAACATTACCCTGTGATTTTAAAAGTTTCACAACTCTCATTTTAATCGTGGGAGTGCTTCTTGCAATAACACTGATTCTTGGAAGCAGTTTTAACAGCTGGTCGTCACTGAGTTCACTGATTTCCTTAGCTTCCACGGCAACCCGGTCTTCGTTTAAGATGTGAAGTTCATCAGCGATGGCCTTTGCCGTAACAATATTATCGCCGGTAAGTATTTTTAAGTCAATCCCGGCACTGCGGCAGTTTTTAACAGCTTCGTAAACATCGGCACGCAGGGGATCTGAAATTGCCACAAAACCATCAAATTTCATATCAGTTTCCATGGCTGCGTGGTGATGGTCTTCCTCATAATTGCGCATCTGGTCCAGCTCTTTATGAGCGAAGGCAATGACACGCATGGCTTTTTCCTGAGATTTGGTAATATAATGCTCTACTTCAGCCTTTTCCTTATCAGAAAGGGAACACATGGCAAATACGCACTCCGGACTTCCTTTCACATAGGAGATGATTTTTCCATCAACCTTGCTGATTGTAGTCATATGTTTTAACTCAGAGGAAAATGGAAATGCATGAAGGACATCATGATCATTACGCTCGTCCTTATAGGACTTTCCGCTGGTTCCACGAGCAGCTGAGCTTTCATAAAAATTCAGCATGGCACACTCAGTCGGGTTTCCGATAAAGGTTCCATCCTGGGAAATGTCCGCTGTTGTATTAAGGCAGACGTTGTGTATGAGCCAGTCTGAATTCAGTTCATTGGTCCTGTCATGCCATGTTCCGTCGTAATATGCCGAAACTGTCATCTTATTCTCTGTCAGGGTTCCGGTTTTATCAGAACAGATCACATTAATGCATCCCACAGTTTCAGAGGCAATCATTTTTTTGACTAGCGCATTCTGCTTGGAAAGCTTGATAATATTAATGGAGAGCGAAACGGCTACGATGGTAGGCAGTCCTTCCGGAACTGCAGCAACAATCAGAACAATGCTGGTAACAAATGCGTTAAGCACTTCTTCCAGATGAAGTCCGTCGGTGATTGCAAATGAAATCAGCTCAGAAATAAACACAACAGCAGCTGCGATAATTCCCAGTATAGTAATTGTTTTGCCTAAACGGGCCAGTTTTTCCTGAAGGGGTGTGCTTGTACGATCTGTTCCAGTCAGTTCCTTTGCTATTTTTCCTATTTCCGTCTGATCACCCACTGCCGTAATCAGCATTTT
This sequence comes from Hungatella sp., assembly GCA_009712635.1. GTDB lineage: Bacteria > Bacillota > Clostridia > Lachnospirales > Lachnospiraceae > Lacrimispora. The sequence continues at coordinate 83,391 of WASS01000016.1, forward strand.
CCCGTATCCGCTGGTAATGTAATTCCCGGAATACAGCATGTTGGCACGTTCCGCAAGAGGTGTCTTTTCATCAGTGATGATGTACTCTGCATCTTTTTTTGCAGGTACGCTTTCTCCTGTTAAAGCTGATTCATCCACAGCCAGTCCGGAACTTAGCAAAAGCCTGCCATCGGCAGGGATCTTATCTCCTGTTGAGAGAAGAACAATATCGCCTGCAACAAGTTCTTTCTGACTCAGCATGGTGGTATCACCATTCCGCAATACTTTAATCATGGTATCGTCACTGATTTTGGATAAAGCTTCAAATGCTTTGGCACTTTTTCCTTCCATAACAACGGTGATTAAAACGGAAAGGAAAATGGCGGCGAAAATTCCCACACATTCCAGAAAATCCGCTTCAGATCCGGTGGTAGCACGAATAATATTAACGATCAGTGCGATGACTCCTGCCATAATAAGCATCAGAATCATTGGTTCACTGGATGCGCTTAAGATACGTTTAAAAAGAGATTCTGGTTTTTCTCTGGTTAATACGTTTGTGCCATATTGTTCCCTGTTTTTCTCCGCATGAGATGTTGATAATCCGGTGGTCTCATCTGAGCCCAGCCGTTTTATCAGTTCCTGTTTTGACTCTAAAAATTCCTGCATTTTTTCCTCCATACATGCTCCTGTTTTACAAAATAAAAAACCCGCGTACAGCATCGCTATACACGAGTTCAAAAAGAGACCCAGTATAGCTGTGACAGCTATACATGAGTCTCGTTTATTAAGTACAAGCCAGACCGTTCCTGGTCAGTATGTTGACTTGACACGCATTATCTGCGCAAACTACTCCCTCACGAGTATTTTATATTGTCCCAATATTATGCCATATCATATTAAAGATTGTCAAGTTTTTTAATAAGCTCTTTTCAATCCATAATAATTATGGTTAAATAAATGGTAAGATTTTGATTCCTGGCTGCATATTAAGAAAACGGAGTATTCATATGAGACTAAAAAATAATTTTCACATATATGCAATGATTACGATTATATTCTGGTCATTGGCTTATGTTCTGACAAGATTGTCATTACAATATTTTACACCGTTCAGCTTAGGCTTTCTTAGATATTTCGTTGCTTCCTGTACGTTAATTGTCGTATGGGTCTTAACAAGAATGAAGCTGCCCCAGAAAAGGGACCTGCCATATTTTATACTTGCGGGAGCTCTTGGCTTTTTCTTTTATATGATCGCATTTAATCTGGGACAAAAGACGGTGACAGCTTCTACTGGCAGTATTGTGATTGCAACCGTTCCTTTGTTAACAGCTTTTATTGCGCGGTTTGTCTATAAAGAAAAAATGAGCCTTGTCCAGTGGATGGCGTTAATCATTGAATTTGCGGGTGTGGCAGTTCTTACCCTGATGAACGGAATCCTTTCTTTTAACATTGGACTGGTCTGGTTATTTCTGGCGGCTTTGGCGCTTAGCCTTTATAATCTTTTGCAGCGCAGGCTGACAAAAAAATACACCGCATTGCAGACGTCTGCATTCAGCATATTCTTTGGAACCATTATGCTTGCTGTATTTCTACCGGTTTCTGTCAGACAGATAACAAATGCTCCGCCCATTCAATGGGTTTATGTGGTGATACTTGGTGTGTTCTCAAGCGCGATAGCCTATGTCTCATGGTCAAAAGCATTTGCAAAGGCAGAAAAGACCTCCCAGGTGAGCAATTATATGTTTATTACTCCGTTCCTTACCAGTCTTTTTGGATTTCTTATGGCTGATGAAATACCCGAACTCTCTACTTTAGTTGGCGGCGGAATTATATTGTTTGGAGTTTTTATATTTAATTTTGGAGAAAGATTGGGGGAAGTGATTAAGAATAGAAAATAAAAAGAGGCAGCTTTGGCTGCCCCTTTTTCAATCTTACCGTTATTTAAAATGTATAATCTTTCAGTTCTACTTTATCCGATTCCTGATAGGGAGCCAGGGTAGAAATCATCTTTACGCTGACTTCAAAAGGATTGAAACAGTAATGGGTTTCTGTTGGTTCAATATGTATGAAATCTCCCTGTTTTAGATGGTAAGTCACACCATCAACAACAATCTTTATTTCCCCTTCCAGAATAAAGAAATTCTCCTCCATCACATCGTGATAATGTGCGGTAAAGTCCTCGCCGGGCTGAAACTGTACCACTGCAAAATTCATACGTGGTCCTTTCATCAGATATTTTGGTCCGCTGTCTCCGAACCGATATTCCCTTTCCGATTCATTTATGATATACATACTTATTCACTCTCCTTATTTTCTGCTTTTTGTTCACAGGCCTGGGGCAGCCCACATATTTTTGGTTATCCTGCTGTCGCACAGCGTTAATTGCATTTTATAAAATTCTCTCCATGCTTCATAGATTTCCCCATATCGTTTGTGTTTTTCCATATCGGGTGTGATGCGTTCCTCAATTACAACTAGATCCCTGGCTGTCTGCCGGATATCCGGGTATAACCCAATTCCATAACCTGCCATAATTGCAGCTCCTAAGGCTGTGGCTTCCTTTACTTTCGGGATATTTACCGGAATCCCCAGCACATCTGATAGAATCTGCGCCCATAAATGGCTGTTGGCAGCCCCTCCCGCAAAGGTTATTTCCTCCGGCAGATGTCCGGTTGTGCTTTGTACAAGCTCCAGGTGCCCTTTTGTGACCAGAGCTGTGTTTTCAAGGATTGCACGGTAAAAGGTATAATGATTAAATTTAGTTGAATCCAGTTCAAAATTGGAGAAAGACGGAGCTGCATGTTTCCATTTCATAAAATTCATAATATCTGAAAATGCACACATCATCCCATAACAGCCTGCCGGTATCTTTTCTGCTTCATCGTTTAACAAATCGTAAACATTTCTGCCGGTTTCTGCTGCCAGCTTTTTTTCAGCACTGCAGAAGCTGTCCCTGTACCAGCGCATCACAAGTCCTGGCTTAAATGCCAGCGCTTCGTACTGCCAGAGAGAAGGAATGGCATGGCAGTTAACCCGGACACGGCAGTCGGGGTCCATAATGGGAGTGTCTGTGTTGTATTCATACTGCCAGAAACTGCCGCCAAACACGGCGGCTTCCCCGGGATTTACAACTCCCACACCAATACACCCAAGCTGGGCATCACCGCCCCCGGCGACCACAGGTATGCCCTCAGGAAGTCCGGTAGAAGGCTGTAACCCGGCCAAGGTCTTTCCAATCACCGTTCCGCATTCCTTTACAGGGGGGAACAAGTCAGTCCGTAATCCGCATCTTTGATTAATTTCCGGATTCCACGTCCGGGAGGCCAGGCGGAATAGCCCGGTAGTAGAGCCGTTGCTGGGCTCAACAGCCAGAATTCCGGTTAATTTATAAATGAGCCAGTCATTAAACATCCCTAAGTATGCGGTCTTTTCGTATCGGTCCGGCAGCTTGTTTTTCACCCATAGAAGTCTTGGAATGGCATCCAGGGCAAAGGACTGTCCCGATTCCTGATACAAAAGGCGTTCCAGTTCAGGGTCTTTTCGGATTAACTGTTCCACTTCATCATTACTTCTGGCATCAACATTGGCACAGGCCCAGATTTCGCGGCCTTCTTTGTCATAAAGAACAATCCCTTCCCTCATACAGGTGGTGGATATTGCGGCGATCTCTCTGGGATTAACATTATTTTCATTGATTACCCTGCGGATACAGGATGCGGCAAGCTCCCAGTTTTGCACCCAGTCAAAATCCATGCTGCCCGGATAATCCGGATCTTCTTTGTGTTCCCATTCCTCCTGAACACAGGCGATCTGACTCCCTTTTAAGTCAAACAGTACGGCACGTACACTCCCTGTACCAGCGTCAATTGCTAAAAGATAATTTGATGACATGCAGACACCTCCATTTTGATTTTAAATATCAACCGGGATCTTCGTTAAGCAGGCTCAGTGCAGTTTCTTCATCGGTAATCAGTGTATTTAAATATCCGCCCTTTAAGGATGCCCAGATTGCTTTAACCTTGCTGCTTCCAGCTGCCACACCAATTACATTGGGCAGTGCCCGAAGCGTGGACAGAGGAGTGCTTAATAACCGCTCTTCAATATCTGTTTCAACAGGATTCCCATCCTTGTCAATAAAATGGCTTAAAAGATCTCCCACTGCTCCCTGCATGGAAAGATACAGAAAGTCGTTTTTGGTGAAAATTCCATTCTTTATAATTGTCGCGTCCTCGTTAATTCCACCAATGCTGATCACTGTCATAGAAGCCAGATTCACCATTCGGGAGATTTCCTGAATGGATGGCTCATGCCTCAGCTGGCTGCACAGTTCTTTTGTTGAAACGATTAAAGGAGCGGGATACAAATACAGTTTTGTATTAAATACGCTGGAAAAGGTATTAGGAAGATAATAGCCGACTCCGCCTGTTAATGAAACGGCGGAGAGAGGCGCTTCTGCCACGGTTGCAAGCTGATTTAAGACACGGCTTAAGGTATCTCCGTATCCAATATTAATATAGGTATTTTCTGTAATCCGGTCGTTGATGTACATGGCAGCAGCTTTGGCAACGGTATCATTGGCACAGGAATCATCAGGAGAGGAGGGTACTACAAACGCATCCTTTAAATTCCACTTTTTGATTAATTCCTGTTCTGCCTGAAGGTGATGGCTGCGTTCCTGAGAGATCTTAAACTGTATCACTCCGTTCTGCCTTGCCTTATCTAACAGCTTTATTACTTTCATGCGGGAGATGCCAAGTTTGTCGGAAATCTTCTGCTGGGTCATATTTTCGATATAATAGTACCATGCTGTCTTAACAATAAGTGATTCTTCGTAATTCATTCTGTTTGTCCCCGGTTTCTTAAGATTGTCACAAAAGTTGTTAATAAAATAAAATGTTTGCAACTAAACGTAGTATAGCAATTGACATATCATCTGTCAATAGTGCTGAAATAAAAATCATCATCCTGATAAAAACTCTATAAAGTAAAGTAATATTACTAAATAATATGAAAAATATAACGCAAATTAGTGCAAAAACACTACATAATTTTTGTTAAGCTATTGACAATCAAAATTAGATCATGTATCATCATGAATGTAACAAAAGTTTTGAACATAAACAAAAATATCGTATCAGTGGGTGGGGAGAATCATGAAACAATCAGAAGCAGCAAGTCAGGGTCATAGTCTGTTTACTGCAACCGGAATAACAAAATCGTTTGGTCTCAATTCTGTTTTGAAAGGGATCGATATCAGTGTAGGGGAAGGAGAGGTGCTGGCGCTAATTGGGGGGAATGGAGCCGGGAAAAGTACGCTGATGAAAATTATTATGGGGATGTATCAGCCCGATGAAGGAAGCATCTTTGTTGCCGGTGAACGGATTCATGCTTGCAAACCGGGGGTATCTCTGGCAAAAGGAATCTATATGGTACCCCAGGAACCTATGCTGTTTCCCAATATGACAGTAGAGGAAAACATTATCATGGGCTTTCATGAGAAACCGGCAAAGCTTCGGAAGAGGCTGAAGGAGATCATGAATGAGATTAACTGGGATCTGGACATTTTCAGGAAAGCAATGAGTTTATCCATCGCTGAGCAGCAGCTGGTGGAGATCTTAAGAGGGCTGATGAGGCAGGCGAGAGTTCTGATTTTAGATGAACCTACCAGTGCCCTGACATTTGATGAAGTGGAAAGCCTTTTTAAGATTGTAGAAGATTTAAAGAAAAAGGGAATTGGCATCATATATATTACCCACCGTTTGACGGAAGTGTTTCAGATTGCCACACATGTGGCGATTATGAGAGACGGTGTCATTACACTGAAAGGTAAAATTTCTGAATTTACCAGGGATATGCTGGTTAAGGGGCTTCTCCCGCCGGACTGCGAAGAGGCAAAAAATCAGGAGAATAAGGAGATTGATTATACCGGATTAAAACCTGCTTTTGAACTGATCCATTTCTCGGGATATGGATTTTGGGATATTAACCTGAAGATTTATCCGGGGGAGATCCTGGGCGTGGCAGGATTGGTGGGTGCCGGGCGGACAGAGATGGCGCTTACTGTGTTTGGCAGAGACAGGACCATATCCGGACAGGCACTTTTAGAGGGAGAGGATGTAACCGGACTATCCACCAGGGCAATTCTGAAAGCGGGAATCAACTATGTTCCGGAAGACCGCCGTTTAAATGGTCTCTTCACAATCAGCGATGTGGCGGCAAATGTCACATCTTCCCTTGTTACAGGAAAAACTATGGGAAGAATCTTCATAAATAAAAAAGTGGAATACGAAATAGCCAGAAGATATGTGGAAGGCTTCCGAATCCGGATTACCGGTTTAGACCAGCTGTCCGGAAGTTTATCCGGAGGCAATCAGCAGAAAATAGTGATCGGACGATCCCTGGCAACTGGTCCGAAACTTGTAATTCTTGATGAACCAACAAGAGGTATTGATGCAGCGGCCCGAAAAGATGTATACGGGATCATACATAAACTAAAAAAACAGGGGGTTGCTGTAATGCTGATTTCTTCAGACATGGAAGAAATTGTGGAACTGTCAGACCGGGCTGTGGTGGTGTATCGGGGGCGCATCAGAGGGGAACTGAAAAAGCGTGAAATTACACAGGCCGGGCTGATGGCAGCATCTTTTGGTGTTGGGGAAGGAAAGCAGGTGGAGATATGAGGAAAATTTTAAAAAGCCGGGAGATAAACAGCTTTTTATTTCTGGCAGGTTTAATTTTTCTGGTAGGCTTAATAAACCCCAGTTTCTGGAAGCCGGTAACCATAATCAATTGCTTTAATGACAGTGTGGTATTTACGTTTCTCTCTGCAGGGATTGCATTCGTTATACTGACTGGTGAAATTGATGTATCTATTGGTGCAGTACTTGGGCTGTCTGCGGCTGTAGGGGCAACGCTTCTTCGGGATGGTTACGGAGTTGCAACGGCACTTTTTGCAGCTGTTTTCATAGGAACTGTGGTGGGTGTGATTAATGGTATTGGTGTGGCTGTATTAAATATTCCCTCTCTCATATTTACGCTTGGCGTCAATGGTGTCGTCAGGGGAATTATTTATGTTTACACAAAAGGCGCCTGGGTTGAAAATCTCCCTGCTGATTTTACATTAATGTCAAATCGTTTTCTTACCAAAAATGTTACATTGTTTTATGGAGCTGCTGTTTTGGTTGTAATAATAGGACATGTCATTCTTACCAGAACCCGGAAGGGAAAATATTTTGTGGCTGTCGGAGATAATTCTGCAGGGGCTGCGCTGGTAGGAATACCGGCCAATAAAATTAAAATACTGGCGTATGTGCTGTGCGGAATATTTTCCTCTGTCGCAGGCATGATTTACGCTTCCAGAATCGGTTTTATTACACCTACTGCCGGAAACGGATATGAAATGAAGGCAATTGCGGCCTGCGTTCTTGGAGGGCTTAGCCTGACAGGAGGAGTGGGAAGTCTTGCAGGCGCATCCATTGGTGCAGTGATCATGTCATCAATCAGCAGAATTCTTGTTTTCCTGGGGTTTTCCTCTGATTATGACAATACGATCACCGGTTTTTTACTGCTGACCATTGTAGTAATTAATACTTCAGCCCAGAATCATACAGTCAGGAAAAACCGCCACGAAATTTTATTGGCAAGGACAGCGCAAAAAGGAGGAGAAAAAACATGAAAATCTCCTTTTCACCCAGATTAAAGCAGGTATGGAAAAAGTGGGAGTTTGTTCTGACTCTTATTATTCTATTGGAAATAATAATTTTCGCATTGAAAAACAGTAAATTTCTGATGCCCAGAGTATTGTTTGGAAGTATGAATGATATTATCTCAATCTGTATCATTTCCCTTTTTGTAACCTTTGTAATGATTACGGGAGGAATTGATATACAGGCAGGGTCAATTGTAGGATTGTCGTCTATCATACTGGGGGTCGCCTGGCAGGACTTTGGTTTTAATATCTGGTCGGCGTCATGTCTGGCAATGGTCGCAGCAGGAGTATGCGGAGGAATATCTGGATTTTTTATAGCGTACTGCGGGGTCCAGCCCATGGTAGTGACGCTGGGCGGAAGTTTTTTGTACACAGGAATCGGGCTTCTGGTGTCGAAACTTTCTGCAACAGAAAGCTACAAAGGAATCGGAGGGTTTCCGGAAGGCTTTCTTCGATTGTCAAAATACAGGCTGTTTGGAATCATTCCATTCCAGGTGATTATATTTCTCATTCTGGCAGTCCTGGCCTACATTCTTTTACATAAGACCCGGTACGGAAGAGAAGTGTTTCTGGTAGGTGTGAACCAGAATGCGGCAGAATATTCGGGTATTAATACAAGGCTGATAATTATGAGTACCTACGTTCTTTCGGCTGTCAGTGCGTCGGTGGCAGGCATTATTCTGACTTCTTATCTGGGGACTGCTAAAAGTGATATCGGAGCTACGCTGACACTGCCCATTATTACTGCGGTAGTTCTGGGCGGGACGTTAAGTACTGGAGGAAAGGGGAGTGTTCCCGGAACGGCACTTGCGGCAGTGGCAATCGGTACATTAAGATTCGGTCTGCCACTTTGCTTTAAGGTAAGCCAGCAATATCTGGATATTCCGGTGGGTATACTTTTACTGGTCATTATCATCGGACGGGCATTACTAAACCGCCCCGGGTTGAGAGTGAAAACGGTAATAAGAGGGAGAATCCCTCATAAATAAAGCTTTATATCATAAGGAGGAATTTTTGTATGAGAAAGGGAATGGCGCTTTTATTGGCAGGAATCCTGGCTGCATCTTCACTGGCAGGCTGCAGCGGGGCGGGTGGAGCAAATAAGGAAGCCGCAGCAAAAGCAGAAAAGAAGGCATCTGATATCACCGGAAAGACTGTGGTTTTTATTCCAAAGCTGACGGGAAATGCATTTTTTGAATCAGCAGCAAAGGGAGCTCAGAAATACGGCAAAGAATGGGGAATTAACGTGGATTACCAGGGAAGTCCCAACGCTGCTGTTGCAGATCAGGTTTCCGTGATTAACAATGCAGTAGCCAGCGGCGTGGATGCGATCTGTGTTTCGTCCGTGGATGCAACCGGCCTTGACTCGGCGCTGAAAGAAGCTACGGCTGCAGGAGTGAGTGTTGTCACCTGGGATTCTGATGTATCCGATACAGCGCGCACCCTGATGGTTTCCCAGGGCACCCCGGATATACTTGGAAAGATGCTTGTGGATATGGGTGCAGATTCATTAACGAAACGTGGAAAAGATGTAAAAGCAGATAAAATTAAATACTGCTGGCATTATTCTCAGGCAACTGTTGCGGATCAGAACTCATGGCAGGCAGCAGGAGAGGCTTATATTAAGAAGACGTTTCCAAACTGGGTAAATGTAGCGCCGGATAATTACTATTCTGAGCAGGATGCAGAGAAAGCTGTTTCCATAGGTGCCTCCATTCTGGAAGCCAACCCGGACATTGATTTAATTATCTGCAATGATTCTACCGCTTTACCAGGCCAGTGTAAGGCAGCTCAGAATAAAGGGCTTACCAAAGAGGATGTGACCATAACCGGTTTTGCTTCCCCTATGTCCATTAAGGATTATTGCAATGCAGGAGTTATTGAGCAATGGGGGCTTTGGGATTGTCAGGTTCAGGGAGCCATTGGCTGCTACCTGGCTGCATACGTAGCTGCAGGCAATCAGTTGAAGGTAGGGGACAAGCTGGACATTCCACAAATCGGGACAGTGGAAGTAATGCCAAATAACTGTCTGGTAGAGGGAGCGGGTACCGCAGAGGTAAACAACGGCGTCGTTCTTCTCCCGGAGCGGACCATATTTAACAAAGACAATATGAATAACTATGATTTCTAATTAAATGCTTTCCTATAAAGGAGAAAATACATATGGCAGATCTTGATGGTGTAAAAATTGAACACAATTATTATACGGAAATTCCCTTTGGCAATGAGAAGCCATTTTATGTAAAGGGAGCGAATAATCTAGACTGGGGCATGAAAAAGCATCTGTCTAACATCTTTGATGAAACCAGCCACAATACAGTAATGTTTGCCTTCGACCACGGGTACTTTATGGGCGCTGTGGCAGGTCTGGAACGCCTTGACCTGGTTGTGCCAAAAATCCTTCCCTATGTAGATGTCTTAATGGGCACAAGGGGAGCGATCAGAAGCTGCGTTCCTGCCTCGGGCAGAAAAGGAATTGCCCTGCGGGCAACTTCAGGCTCATCCATGCTTGACGAAGATCTTTCCAAAGAAATACTTGCGGTGGATATTGAAGATGCAATCCGTATGAATGCGGACTGTCTGGCAATCCAGACTTTTATTGGCGCAGATGGACAGTTGTCCAGTCTTGAAAATCTTTCCAAGGCAGTTAATTTAGGCATGTGCTACAGTATTCCAACTATGGGCGTTGTGGCAGTGGGGAAACAGATGGAGCGTACAGACCGGTTCTTTAAGCTGGCTACACGAATCGTCGCAGAGCTGGGAGCCAATATTATTAAAACCTATTACTGCGAGAACTTCGAAGAGGTGGTTGCAGCCTGTCCGGTTCCCATTGTGGTAGCGGGAGGAAAGAAGCTTCCGGAGCGGCAGGCACTGGAGCTTGCTTATCTTTCCATCAGCCATGGCGCAAAGGGAGTTGATATGGGAAGAAACATATTCCAGAGTGAAAATCCGGTTGAAATGTGCGCTGCGGTCAGAAAAATTGTTCATGAAGGTTTTACTGATAAAGAAGCTTTTGAATTTTATGAAGAGATGGTGCATCATTAATTTTTCAACAAAATCAGGTTAATATGGTGAATAAAATGGCGGTATCAGTCTAATGGTACCGCTAGTTTTATGCAATTCCAATGTTATGCAATCCTCATTTAAAGTGAATGCCAAAATAAATAATTGTTGCTTTCCTTATTATATGATAGAATATTTCCATTGAATGAAGGAGGGATCATTATGAAGCGACCGGAAACTGACCTCCATCTGCATCTGGATGGGTCTTTATCGATTGACGTGGTAAGACTTTTAGCAGCGCAGATTGGATATGATTTTGAAGGACAGGATATAAAGGATAGTGTATCAGTGGGGGAAAACTGTGAAAGCCTTGTGGATTATTTGAAATGTTTTGATTTACCAGGGCAGCTTCTGCAGACAGAAGAAGCTCTGACACTTGCATGTGAGGATTTAACCAGAAACCTTGCTGCTCAGGGACTTATTTACAGTGAAATCCGTTTTGCACCTCAGCTTCATATGAGAAAAGGACTTTCCAAGGAACGAATTTTAGAAGCCGTCATTAAAGGAATGAACAGAGGCATGGAAGGAACTGCTTTAAAAGCAGGGCTTTTACTTTGTTCTATGGTGAACGGTTCCGATAAAGAGAATGAGGAGACCTTTGAGCTGGCTTCTTCCTATCTTGGCAAGGGCGTTGTGGGGGTTGATATTGCAGGACCGGAAGGTCTTGTTCCCATGGCTCATTTTGAACCTCTTTTTAAAAGAGCCGGACAGAAGAGTATTCCATTTACCATACATGCAGGAGAATGCGGAGACTGCGAGAATATTATTAAAGCGGTTTCCTATGGAGCGAAGAGAATCGGACATGGTTGTGCTGCAATTCAGTCAGAATCCTGTATGGACCTCTTAAAAAAGGAAAAAATTACCTTAGAGATGTGCGTGATCAGCAATCTTCAGACAAAGGCGGTTCCTTCCATTGATCAGCACCCATTAAAAGCTTTTTATGACTGGGGGATCCCGGTAACCTATAATACGGATAATATGACGGTATCGGATACCACTCTGGAAAAAGAAGCAGAACTGATTCAAAAACATATGGGGTTCACGGAAGCAGATTTAAGACAGATGAATCGTTATGCACTGGAAGCTGCATTTATCGGACAGGAAGAGAAAGAAAAAATAATTGCTTTTTTCGACAACAATACGTATAATGTATGATAACTACGTTTAAAAATCGGGGAAAACAATAATGTTACAAAAAGGTGACGGCATATGGCAGATAATCCAATGATGGAGAAAAACAAGGTGACTGAATTCGATAAAGAACATAAGGAAATGAAGAAAGTAGACATTGATCTGGAGGCGCCCGCTGATTTTACAAGTCCGCAAGCCCTTTATGAAGAACTGGTTGCAAGCATAAAGAGATATCACCCATCCGATGATATTTCCATGATAGAAAAAGCCTACCATATTGCAGCCGATGCCCATAAGGACCAGGTGCGCAAATCCGGTGAACCCTACATTATTCATCCTCTTTGTGTTGCCATCATTCTGGCCGATTTAGAGATGGATAAAGAGACCATTGCTGCAGGCATCCTCCATGATGTGGTAGAGGATACCATTATGTCCTTAGATGAACTGAAGGCAGAATTTGGGGAAGAGGTGGCTCTTTTAGTAGACGGAGTCACCAAACTGACCCAGATTTCCTGGTCTATGGATAAGATGGAGATTCAGGCGGAGAATTTAAGAAAGATGTTCTTAGCCATGGCGAAGGACATTCGTGTCATTATCATCAAGCTGTCCGACCGTCTTCACAATATGCGGACACTTCAGTACATGAGGCCTGAAAAGCAGAAGGAAAAAGCAAAGGAGACCATGGAGATCTATGCTCCCATTGCCCATCGTCTTGGTATTTCCAAAATTAAAATCGAACTGGATGATCTGTCTTTAAAATACTTAGAGCCGGACACCTATTATGAACTGGCAGAAAAAATATCACTAAAAAAAGATGCCAGAGAATACTTTGTAAAGAGCATTGTTGATGAGGTGGAAGAACATTTAAAGGAAGCTGGTATTGATGCCAGAGTGGATGGACGTGTCAAACATTTCTTCAGCATCTATAAAAAAATGGTCAACCAGAATAAAACACTGGATCAGATTTATGACCTGTTCGCAGTGCGGATTATCGTTGACAACGTAAAAGACTGTTACGCTGCACTTGGCGTAATTCACGAACTGTATAAACCTATCCCGGGGCGTTTCAAGGATTATATCGCCATGCCCAAACCCAACATGTACCAGTCACTTCATACAACACTGATCGGCAACAACGGTCAGCCTTTTGAGATTCAGATCCGTACGTATGAGATGCACCGGACTGCTGAATACGGAATTGCGGCTCACTGGAAGTATAAAGAGAGCGGAAGCGGTCAGGTTGCTGCAGGCAAAGAACAGGAGAAGTTAAGCTGGCTCCGCCAGATTTTAGAATGGCAGAAGGACATGTCCGACAACAAGGAATTCTTAAATATGGTTAAGGGTGACCTGGATCTGTTCTCCGACAGCGTTTACTGCTTTACTCCGTCCGGTGATGTGAAGAATCTTCCCAGCGGTTCAACGCCCATTGATTTTGCATACTCCATCCACAGTGCAGTTGGAAACAAGATGGTGGGTGCCAGAGTCAACGGTAAGCTGGTTAACATTGAATATGTCATTGAAAACGGGGACCAGGTGGAGATCATCACCTCTCAGAACAGCAAAGGCCCAAGCAGGGACTGGCTGAATGTGGTGAAAAGCACCCAGGCAAAAAATAAAATCAACCAATGGTTTAAGACAGAGCTGAAAGAAGACAATATTCTCCGGGGCAAGGAGATGGTGGACCGCTACTGTAAAGCCAAAGGAATTAATTATTCAGAGATTAACAAACCGGAATATCAGGGGAAGGTTATGAAGCGATATGCCTTCCGCGACTGGGATTCTGTACTTGCATCCATTGGCCACGGCGGTCTGAAAGAAGGCCAGGTCATCAATAAGATGGTGGATGAAAAGGATAAGAAATTAAAGAAAGATGTAACTGACACCACCATATTAAACGACATTGAGGATATGGGCAGCAGGCTTCCAATTAAGAGACGTTCCGGAAGCGGAATTGTTGTAAAGGGAATTCACGATCTTGCGGTCCGTTTCTCCAAATGCTGTTCTCCTGTGCCAGGCGATGAGATTGTAGGCTTTGTAACCAGAGGAAGAGGTATTTCCATTCACAGAACAGACTGCGTCAATGTTTTAAATCTTCCGGAAGATGAAAGAAACCGCTTAATCGATGCAGAGTGGCAGGAGCCGGAAGGGGACAATACAAAAGAACGTTATTCTACGGAAATCAAAATTTTTGCCAATAACAGAATCGGTATGTTTGTTGACATTTCCAAGGTATTTACTGAGAGGCAGATTGATATCACTTCCATGAATTCCAGAACCAACAAACAGGGGAAAGCCACCATTACCATGACCTTTGAGACTCATGGCGTGGAAGAGCTTGGAAAACTGGTTGATAAACTGAGACAAATCGAAGGTGTAATTGACATTGAGAGGACTGCGGGATAACGCAGTTTTTCTCTTTTTATTCAGAAAGGTGTTGTGGAACGTGGTATATCCCGTGAAGTATCTTCCACAGACAGTGAAAAGCTTAACCAGACTTACCATGCCTGTTACAGGCTTCGAGGAACGGTTTCCTTTTATGCAGATCGATAAAGACAGTTATATCGTGGGTTCGGAAATACAGTCAGGATTAAACTTTAACGTTGCACAAGGGGTTCACTGTGTACAGATCGGAAAGTACTGCGCCCTTGCTGATAAAATTACATTTCTTGTTAATTTAAATCATAATTACAATTCCATTTTTCAGGGGAGCCCTTCTTTTATGACCACAGCGGTTCCTGACAGAACCAAAAGAAAAGGCTCCGTACTCATTGGAAATGATGTCTGGATCGGCAATGGGGCGACGATTATGAGTGGTGTTTCCATTCATAACGGAGCGGTGGTCGGAGCTGAGAGTATGGTCACAAAATCAGTGCCTGCCTATGCAATGGTGGGTGGAAATCCGGCTAAAATCATTGGATACCGGTTTGATGAGGAGCAGAGAAGAGCTTTAAACCGGATCGCCTGGTGGAACTGGACAGAGGAGAAGCTGATAGAAAATCAGAAGGAGTTTCTGCTGCCGGCTGAAGATTTCATTGAGAAGTTTGATCCGGGAGATGACTGGAATCAGATCAATCCGGTGATTCCAAAAACAGACAGGAAGACGATTCTTCTGATAGCAGATTATTTAAGTCCATTTTCCCTCTGGAAAAGGATTTTAACGGAATATGCGGCGTCAGGTCCGGCAGATACCAGGCTTTACTTATATATCAGTCCTTCTGCCGGTGAAGAGGGATACCGGCAGGTTTTAGCGGTGTCAGAGGAACTGAAGACAGACAGCAGAGAGATGATAGTAAGAATGGGCACGATGGAAGATGATATCAGATGTCTGTTTGCCGCGGCTGACTACTTCATAACCACAAGATGTGAAGATAATATTCTTTACATGGAGTATGCAAATTATTATCAGGCAAAGCTTTTGTATGGAACGGATATTCCGGTATTTACTATTTAACGGACGGATCAAAGTGAACGATTGAAACAGGAGATAAGAATATGAGCGATTTCAGAGTTAAAACATACCCGGTGGGGCAGATTGGTACCAATTGTTATATTATTTTCCGGGAACAGTTAAAAAGGGCGATTATTGTGGATCCCGGAGATGAAGGGGAATATATTCTGGAGCAGTGCAGGATGCTGTCTGTAACACCGGAAGCCATTTTACTCACTCATGGCCACTTTGATCACATTATGGCAGTCAAAGAAATAAAACAGGCATTTCCGGAGATTGTGATTTACGCCGGAGAAAAGGAAAAAACGCTGTTAAACGATCCATCTGTGAATCTTTCCACAAACATGGGAAGACTGTGTTCCTTAGAGGCAGATCGCTACGTGACAGATGGGGAGACCATTGATCCAGCAGGGATTTTAACTCATGTGATCGCAACTCCCGGTCATACAGAAGGCAGTGTCTGCTACTATATGAAAGAGGAAGACGTATTAATCAGCGGGGATACTCTCTTTTTAGAATCCCTGGGACGTACGGATTTTCCTACAGGAGACCAGTTAAAAATTATAAGCTCCATCAGAGGAAAGCTGTTTCCTCTTCCTGGCGATACTATGGTATATCCAGGACATGGAAGCGTTACTACCATCGGTCATGAAAAATCGTATAATCCGGTGGCATTATACAGAGGATAGGGAATAAAAATGATAGGTTTAATATTAGATGATCAATCCTTTGAACAGGATATCAGGGAACTGCTCATGGCATTTTATCCGGGAGAACGTTTCCTTCATGAGGGGAAAACAGATGAAGAATTCCGGCTCCTTGTCCATGGTGTGACAGGAGATGATTTCTTCCGGATAAGTCTGGTAGACAAGGAGCAGGGAATAACAAAAGCATCCGAGACGAAGGTGGACTTTTCCGACCGTTTTGAAACCAAAAACCGGATAAAGCGGATGCTTTACGGTATGGCGGTAGAACTGACCGGCAGGGAGCTGCCCTGGGGAACGCTCACCGGTATACGTCCGGTTAAAATAGCCATGACAAAACTTCTTTCCGGAAGCAGGGAAGAGGAAGTTTTTGATTATATGAAACATACGTATTTGACCAGTGATCAGAAGGTGGACTTAAGTCTGGAAATTGCGAAAAAAGAGTTGGACCTGCTGTCTGACATTGACTATGAAAACGGATACAGCCTTTATATCGGAATTCCCTTCTGTCCCACCACCTGCCTTTACTGTTCCTTTACATCGTTTCCCATCAGCCAGTGGGAGAAACGAATGAATGATTACCTGGAGGCACTGTTTAAAGAAATGGAGTTTACAGCCAGGCGAATGGCAGGAAAAACACTTGATACTGTGTATATAGGAGGTGGAACACCGACTTCCCTCAGTGCAGAGCATTTGGAAACGCTGATCTCCAGGCTGAAGAATACATTTGATTTTAACGATGTAAAAGAATTTACAGTAGAAGCAGGAAGACCGGACAGCATAACACAGGAGAAGCTTGAGGTATTAAAGAAATATGGTGTAACCCGTATTTCCATAAATCCTCAGACGATGAAAGAGGAGACCCTGAAGATTATCGGCCGCCGTCATACTGTAGAGATGGTAAAGGACCGCTTTTCATTAGCCAGATCATTGGGCTTTGACAATATTAATATGGATTTAATTATCGGACTGCCTGGGGAGGACATGGAGGATGTAAGAAGGACCATGGAAGAAATTAAAGCTCTGGGACCAGACGGCATCACCGTTCACACTCTGGCGATTAAGCGGGCAGCCCGCCTTAATATGTATAAGGAACAATACGGAGATTTGAAAATCACCGGAACCCAGGAGATGGTGGATGTAACGGCAGCCTATGCCCGGAGCATGGGACAGGAGCCTTACTACCTCTACCGCCAGAAAAATATGGCTGGTAACTTTGAGAATGTGGGATATTCAGCGCCTGGAAAAGCCTGTATCTACAACATCCTCATTATGGAGGAGAAGCAGACCATAGCAGCCTGCGGTGCGGGAACTACCACAAAAGTTGTTTTTCCATCGGAGAACCGGCTGGAGAGGGTGGAAAATGTGAAAGATGTGGAGCAGTACATCGCCCGAATCGATGAAATGATAGAAAGAAAAGAAAAAATGCTTGCAAAATCAGAAATGTAATTTAAAATAGAAAGCATGATTTGCGATTTCCAGGAAAGATAGAAAATATAAAAAACGGAGTGAAAAAAATGTCATTAAAAAAGAAACCGGTTACCGGAATGAAGGACATACTCCCTGCGGAAATGCAGGTGCGGGAATATGTAATGAACCAGATTCGGGAGACATACGGCGGATTTGGATTTAATTCCATTGAAACTCCCTGTGTAGAACACATTGAGAACTTAAGCAGCAAACAGGGCGGCGACAATGAAAAACTGATTTTCAAGATTATGAAGCGGGGAGAAAAACTGAATCTGGAAGCAGCGCAGATGGAGAATGATCTGGTTGACAGCGGTCTTCGTTATGATCTGACAGTTCCCCTTTCCAGATATTATTCCAACAATGCGGCAGTTTTACCAGCTCCTTTTAAATCTCTTCAGATGGGAAGTGTATGGAGAGCAGACCGCCCCCAGAGAGGACGTTTCAGACAGTTCGTCCAGTGCGACATCGATATCCTTGGAGATCCCACCAGACTGGCGGAGATCGAACTGATTCTTGCGACGACCACACTCCTTGGAAAGATTGGATTTAAAGGATATACGGTAAGAATTAATGACCGTAATATCTTAAAGGGAATGGCGGCTCACTGCGGATTTTCAGAAGAATCTTACGATCAGGTTTTTATTATTCTTGATAAGATGGACAAGATTGGTATGGATGGCGTTGCTGGTGAGTTAAAAGAAGCTGGTTATCCAGAGGAGAACATTAAAAACTATTTGTCCCTGTTTGAGACAGTAACCAGAGACGCTTCCGGTGTCAGAAGCTTAAAGGAAGCATTAAAAGATGCCATGGATCCGGAACAGGCAGAGAATCTGGCAGCTATTATTGACAGCGTGAGTGCAATTACCACCAGCCAGTTTAAGATCGAATTTGATCCCACTCTGGTACGTGGAATGTCCTACTATACAGGAACCATCTTCGAGATTCTGGTAGACGGCTTCCCAGGTTCCGTAGGCGGAGGCGGCCGTTATGACAAGATGATCGGCAAATTCACTGGTATGGATACTCCTGCGTGCGGATTTTCCATTGGTTTTGAGCGGATCATCACCATTCTTATGGAAGAAGGGTTTACAGTACCTGGCAGTGAAGAACGGTTTGCATTCCTGATTGAAAAGGGTGTGAGCGATGCGGTCATGAATGAAGCAGTGAAAGAGGCCATGAATGAGCGCGCCAAAGGTAAGACAGTCCTGGTATCTCAGATGAATAAAAATAAAAAGTTCCAGAAGGAAAGCCTTATAAAAGAAGGGTATACTCAGTTTAAGGAATTTTATAAAGAGGCACTGAAGGAAACGAATTAGGAGGAAATTATGGCAGAGTCAATGTTGGGTTTAAAAAGATCCCATAGATGTACGGAAGTTACAGCAGCCTGTGCAGGAAATGAAGTTACAGTAATGGGCTGGGTTCAGAAAAGCAGAAATAAGGGCGGAATTATTTTCGTTGATTTAAGAGACCGTTCCGGAATACTGCAGATCATCTTCGAAGAAAGTGATTGCGGAGCAGAGAATTTTGCAAAAGCTGAAAAACTGAGAAGTGAGTTTGTTATCGCTGTAACCGGCGTGGTAGAGAACCGCTCAGGCGGTGTGAATGAGAATCTGGCGACTGGTGCCATTGAAGTGCGTGCCAAGAGCCTGAGAATTCTCTCAGAATCTGAGACTCCTCCTTTCCCGGTTGAGGAAAACAGCAAAACAAAAGAAGAACTGAGACTGAAATACCGTTATCTGGATTTAAGAAGACCGGACATTCAGAAAAATATCATGATCAGAAGCCAGGTTGCTACCTTAACAAGAGCATTTCTGGCAGAAGAAGGCTTTTTAGAGATTGAGACTCCGACTCTTATAAAGAGCACACCGGAAGGTGCAAGAGATTATCTGGTGCCAAGCCGTGTTCATCCTGGTTCCTTTTATGCTCTTCCCCAGTCTCCCCAGCTTTTTAAACAGTTGCTTATGTGCTCTGGCTATGACCGTTATTTCCAGCTGGCAAGATGCTACCGTGACGAAGATTTACGTGCAGACAGACAGCCGGAATTTACACAGATCGATATGGAGCTGTCCTTTGTAGATGTGGAAGATGTACTGGCAGTTAATGAGAGACTGTTAAAAAAGCTGTTTAAGGAAATCTGTAATTTCGATCTGGAGCTTCCCATCACACGTATGACCTGGAGAGAAGCCATGGACCGTTTTGGTTCTGATAAGCCGGATATGCGTTTTGGAATGGAACTGAAAAACGTGTCTGAGGTTGTAAGGGATACCGAGTTTGCTGTATTTAAAGGAGCTTTAGAAAACGGTGGATCTGTCCGGGGTATTAATGCAAAAGGACAGGCGGCCATGCCAAGGAAAAAGATCGATGCTCTTGTGGATTATGCGAAGGGCTTCGGTGCAAAAGGTCTTGCTTATCTGGCAGTAAACGAAGATGGAACTTACAAATGTTCCTTCTCCAAATTTATGTCAGAAGAAGAGCTTAAGACACTGGCAGACGCCATGGATGGACAGCCAGGAGATCTTCTTTTATTTGCTGCAGACAGAGACAAGGTTGTCTTTGACGTACTGGGTAACCTTCGTCTGGAGCTGGCAAGACAGTTAGAACTCTTAAAGAAGGATGTATTTAAATTCTTATGGGTAACTGAATTCCCGTTACTTGAGTATTCCGAGGAACAGGGACGCTTTACAGCCATGCACCACCCATTTACCATGCCTATGGAAGAAGACTGGGCTCTGATCGATACTAATCCGGGGGCTGTACGCGCCAAAGCTTATGATATCGTGTTAAACGGTACAGAGTTAGGCGGCGGATCTGTCCGTATCCACCAGGGGGATATTCAGTCAAAGATGTTTGAAGTACTGGGCTTTACCAAAGAGCAGGCAAATGAGCAGTTCGGCTTCCTGTTAGATGCATTTAAATACGGTGTACCGCCTCACGCAGGTCTGGCTTATGGTCTTGACCGCGTAATCATGCTGATGGTTGGGGCAGACAGTATCCGTGACGTAATTGCATTCCCGAAAGTAAAAGATGCCTCCTGCTTAATGTCTGAGGCACCGGCTCCGGTGGATCCAAAACAGCTGGAAGATCTTGGAATTAAAGTGAGTGAAGAAACAGATTCTGAATAAATAAATTACAAACCTCTCTGTAAAGCGAATAAGCTAAGACAGAGAGGTTTTTTTGTGAAATAAAGTATCAGATAAAAGGAAAATATTAACAAAATAATATGGAAATTTTACATTGATCTGATATAATATAGGAAAAAGCATATGTTAAAGGAGGATTCAAGCAATGAAAGGAAGTACAAAAAGAAGGTTTCTGTCTCTTTGCCTGTCCGTACTCATGGTTTTGTCCCTTGCCACAGGTTTATCGTTTCCGGCCAGGGCTGCAGATCAGGATATTGTGATTCTGTATACCAATGACGTTCACTGCGGCATTGATGAAAAGATCGGTTATGCAGGTCTTTCTCTTTATAAAAAAGAGATGAAAGCCCAGACGCCCTATGTGACTCTGATTGATGCCGGTGATGCAATACAGGGAGCTCCCATCGGAACGCTTTCTGACGGCGGATACATCATTGACATTATGAATCAGGTCGGATATGATTTTGCCGTACCGGGCAATCATGAATATGATTACGGTATGCCCCGCTTTTTAGAACTGGCAGGCAAATTAAGCTGTGGATACTATTCCAGCAACTTTATGGATTTAAAGACCAATACTCCAGTGTTTGCTCCTTATAAGATGTTTACATACGGAAATACAAAAGTTGCCCTGGTAGGCGCAACCACACCGGAGAGCTTTACCAAGTCAACACCCGCCTACTTCCAGGATGGAAGCGGCAATTATATTTATGGTTTCTGCGAAGATGAAACAGGAAAGAAGCTTTACGATCAGATTCAACAGTCTGTTAACAGTGCCAGAACAGAAGGTGCACAGTACGTTATTTTAGTGGGTCATCTGGGGGAAAACGGCACGACTGACCGATGGACTTCTGACAGTGTAATAAAGAATACAAATGGAATTGATGCATTAATTGACGGCCACTCTCATGAAGAATACTCGAAAAATATAAAGAATAAAGATGGTAAGGACGTGCTCCTTACCCAGACAGGAACTAAATTAAAGAATATCGGAAAGCTGACCATACGTCCTGACGGTTCTCTTGCCAGTGAGTTAGTAGCTGAAGTTCCTGCAGGTGCAGTATCCAGCACCTATACCGTACAAAAAGGCGATTCCTTAAGCCGTATTGCAAAAAGAGAATTAGGCTCTTTTGACCGCTGGAGAGAAATTTATAATGCAAACAGGGACAAGATTAAAGATCCAAACGTTCTTACTCTGGGAAGCCAGCTGGTGGTTCCTGGTAAAACAGCAGTATCCAAGGATGGAAAAGCCCTGGATTATGATACAGACCAGTTTATTAAGCACATTCAGGCACAGTATAATGAATCCTTAAAAGTCGTATTGGGACATACTGATGTGGAACTGACTATCAACAATCCTGCTACAGGGGAACGGGCTGTCAGAAGCGGAGAAACCAACTTAGGTGATCTCTGTGCAGATGCATACCGCCAGGTACTTGGAGCAGATATCGGTATCGTAAATGGCGGCGGTGTCCGTTCAGGCATTAAACCAGGAAATATCACATACAACGATACTCTTACCGTACATCCTTTTGGCAACATGGGCTGCGTGGCAGAAGTTACCGGACAGCAAATTAAGGATGCCCTTGAGATGGCTTCCCGTAATTACCCCAAGGAAAGCGGTGGCTTTTTACAGGTATCAGGGTTAAAATATACCATTAAAACCTCAGTTCCATCCAGTGTACAGGTAGATGAAAAAGGTAACTTTGTAAAAGTCGCAGGAGCATACCGGGTAGCAGATATTATGATTGGAGATTCTCCTCTTGATACATCCAAAGTTTATACCGTAGCTTCTCACAATTACATGTTAAAGATGGCTGGTGATGGTATGACGATGTTTAAAAACAGCAAAGTAATCCGTGACGATGTAATGACAGATGTGGATATTCTTTCGGCTTTCATCCGCAATAACTTAGGCGGAAATGTAGGGGCTGATTATGCAAATCCGGCAGGACAGGGAAGAATCACGATTCAGTAAACTGATAAACTTAAAGTAATAAAATCATGCGCCCTGCCCGGGGTTTTTCCTGCTACATCAACAGGAGAGATCCGGACAGGGCGTGTTTGTCTGCAAATATAAGAAATTTATGATACAATAGATTCAAATAATAAAATAAGAATCACAGGAGATAAAAAATGTTAATCAGAGAACCACAGAAGCGCTTTGAAGAAATATATGCCATTTACCAGGAGTCATTTATAGATCAGGAAAGACGTACAAAGGAAAGCCAGAAACTTGTGTTTGACAACCCTGCCTATCATACCCTAGTAGTGGAAGAAGATGGGAAAATTATGGCGTTTCTGGGATACTGGGATTTGCCTGGCTGTGCCTTTTTTGAGCATTTGGCAACTGCAAAGATTTCAAGAGGAAAGGGCTATGGCAAACTTCTGATCGAAGAAGCAGTGAAAGAAATAAAAAAGCCTGTATTTTTGGAAATTGAGCCTGTGACGGAGGAAAATCCCGCAACAGGAAAAAGGGCAGTGTTTTATGAACGGTTGGGATTTTATGTCAATCATTTTTACTATGAGCAGATGCCGTTAAAACCCCAGGACAGTCCGATGCAGTTATGGGTTACAAGTTATGGAAAACCATTTACTGAGGAGGATTTTATGCCTTATAAGAAAGAGATTTATGAAATGGTATACGGAGTCAATCTTTCATAAATAAACCGGATTGTCTTTTTTTTATCACGGGACAGACTGTTTTTGCATATATTGTATCTAGCAATCAGAATATTCTAAAAGGAGATGGTTTGATTGAACCGATATAAGATATGCGTTTATGCAATCAGCAAGAATGAAGAACAGTTTGTAGACCGGTGGATGGATGCGGTATCGGAAGCCGACGAAGTGATTGTCACTGATACAGGCTCTACAGACGGCACTGTTGAAAAGCTCAGAGCCAGGGGGGCGACTGTATATGAGGAAACCATTTTCCCATGGAGATTTGACACAGCGCGAAACGTTGCTCTTAATCATGTGCCTGAAGATGCAGATATCTGCGTATCCAATGATTTAGATGAAGTATTTATACCGGGCTGGAGAAAAATCTTAGAGTCTGCCTGGAAACCGGAACAGACCCGTGCCAGGTATTTATTCACATTTTCCTTAAATTCAGACGGAACACCAAAGAAGCAATATCCCATGGAAAAGATCCATAAACGCCATGGATACCGCTGGATTCATCCAGTTCATGAAATATTGGAGTATAATGGATCAGAACCGGAAAAATCAAATTGGGTGTCGGGACTTGTATTAAATCATTACCCGGATAATTCAAAACCCAGATCCCAGTATCTGCCCCTTCTGGAGTTATCCGTAAAAGAAAATCCCTTTGATGACAGGGCCACGTTCTGGCTAGGCAGAGAATATGTATACCATGGAGATTATGACCAGGCCATACAGACACTAAGTAAACATCTTTCCATGCCCACCGCCAGCTGGCTGGAGGAACGTAGTGCCTCTATGCGCTTTATTGCTCATGCCTATGCTGAAAAGGGCAATAAAAGAGAAGAACTTGTCTGGCTGTACCGGGCGCTTGCAGAATGTCCGGAGGTGAGAGAACCTTATCTTGCTTTAGCAAAATTCGGATATCTGGAATCCAATTGGGCCTTAAGCTTTGCCATGGCTCAAAAGGGGCTGACAATTACGGAAAGCACGGGAAGCTATCTGGTAGACCCGGCAAGCTGGGGATATGCATTATATGATTATGCTGCAATCAGCGCTTACCGGCTTGGAATGTATGAAACAGCCGAAAGGTATGCAGAACAGGCTTTAAAAACAGACCCGGAAAATAAAAGGCTTCAAAGCAATCTTCTGCTGATTCAGCAAAAGAGCAGAAAACCGGCAGCTAAGGAGGAATCCTGATGAGCGGTCTGAAAATCTGTGTTTATGCAATCTGTAAAAATGAATCATCATTTGTAGATAGTTGGATGGATTCCATGAATGAAGCTGATCTCATAGTTGTCACAGACACCGGATCAGAAGATGATACGGTAGAAAAGCTAAAAGAGCGGGGAGCCATAGTCTACGTAGATATTGTAAAGCCATGGAGATTTGATGTGGCAAGAAATATCTCTCTGGACCACGTGCCGGAAGATGTGGATATCTGTGTCTGCACCGATCTTGATGAACGGTTTGAACCAGGGTGGAGAAAACGGCTGGAGGAAGCGTGGGTGAATCATAAGCCTGTTAACAAGGGAGCTGTTGCAAAGACCGGCCGCTATCTTTACAACTGGAGTTTAAAGCCAGATGGAACACCGGATATACAGTTTTATTATTTCAAAGTACATCAGCGTAAAGACTTCCGGTGGAAATGCCCCGTACATGAGTTTGTCCAGTACTGTGGAAAATCACCTCTGGAGACAATTTATATTGATGGAATGGTGTTAAGTCATTACCCCGATCCTACCAAATCAAGGGGTTCCTATCTGCCTCTTTTAGAGCTGGCAGTTGCGGAAACACCGGGGGATGAACGGATGCGGTACTATCTTGGCAGAGAGTATATGTATAAGAGCAAATGGCTGGAAAGCATTAAAACCTTAAAGGAGTATTTGCTGCTTCCCACTGCAACCTGGTGTGATGAACGGTGTGCAGCCATGCGCTGGATTGCCAGATCGTATTATCGGCTGGGTAAGATAAAAGAAGCATACCAGTGGTATTTTAAAGCCATTGCAGAAGTTCCTGGCATGCGGGATCCTTATGTGGAGTTTGCCAAAATCTGCTATGAACTGAGCGACTGGCCCATGGCTTATTATCTGACCCTGGAAGCGCTGAAGATAAAAGAGAAGTCAAGGACCTTTGTAAATATGGGTTATTCCTGGGATTATACCCCGGATGACCTTTGCGCCATTGCCGCTTACCGGCTGGGATTGTATTCTGAATCCCAGGATCATGCAAAAGCAGCTCTTCTTTTTGCCCCTGACAATGAACGTTTGAAAAGTAATTTAAAATTAATTCAGGCAGCCATAAAAGAATAATAATAAATTCCAGAAGAAAGACACAGGTTTCAAATTACCATATTTGTGTCTTTCTTCTGGAATTTTTTTAATTGTTTAAAATTTGACAAATATTTTACAGAAATTTAATAAACTTTCAGTAAACGACAGTTGCAGATTTTATAAATACCGTGTATGCTAATCCATATTGAAATAAATTGCAATCAGAAAGGGGTATTACATGAAGGCACAAAAGAGTAAGAGATTGCAGGTAACAGGAAAGCTGGTTGTATTTGTCAGTGTAATGGTAATGTTAATTATATCCGCTCTGACAACCATTTTTTATATCAGCCTGGACCGGGTTTACCAGAACTGGATCGATTCCAGTTACCAAAGTTATGATTTAAATATTAAAACAGCGACTGAAAGTCTGGTTAGTGTGTTACAGGTTAATTATGACCGCTATAAATCCGGTGAAATTACAGAAAAAGAGGCACTGGAGAATGCCAAAGCCATTGTACGCAATACACGATATGACAATGGAAACGGATATTTCTGGGCAGATACTTCCACTGGTCTTTGCGCAGTTCATATGAATCCGGAATATGAAGGGAAAGAACGGTACGATGAGAAGGATCTGAAGGGAGAATACTATATCCGTGAATTTATTAAAAACGGATCCCAGCCCGGAGGTGGTTTCACCAATTTCTACTTTACAAAACCAGGCCAGGAAGGCACGTTTGCAAAACGGGCTTATACCATAAAATTTGAGCCATATGACTGGTACATCAGTACAGGAAATTACATAGATGACATAGACCGTGCTGTTGCAGGTTATCAAAGGGAAAAAATAATTAATATTATACTGCTGGCAGTTGTTGCCTTAGTAATCTGCTTCACAGGTTTAATTATTCTTGTCAGATTCCTGCATAAGATTACAGCTCCATTAAGCCCTATATCCGAACGGCTTAAACTTCTTTCTGACGGTGACGTTCATACCCCACCTGTAGCAGTTGTGAAAACCGGTGATGAGATGGAGGTACTCTCTCAGGCAACCGATGAACTGATCGGGCAGATGAAAGAAGTGGTGGGCGATATTACGCTTCACCTGAAAAATATGGCGGCTGGAGATATGACACTTCCTGTAACCAGGGAGTATGCCGGAGACTTTTCTACTATTCATGATTCTCTGATTTTGATTTATAAGCAGTTAAACCGGACTTTAGGCCTGATCCGTGAGTCAGCCCAACAGGTGAATTCAGGTTCCTCTCAGGTGGCAGATGCGGCATCTGCACTGGCAGCCGGAGCGACGGAACAGGCAGGAACTATTGACCAGCTTTCTTCTGCCATAACAGAGATTACAGAGAAGGCAGAACAAAGTTCGGCTCATATCGGGCAGGCTGCCAGTTATGCAGAACAGACGTTGTCCCGGGTGGAAGAAAGCAACAAGAAGATGAAGCAGATGCTTCTGGCAATGGATGAAATAAAAAACACTTCCGATGAAATTGCAAAGATTACAAAGGATGTAGATGCAATTGCCTCACAGACAAATCTCTTGGCGCTGAATGCTGCGGTAGAAGCGGCACGTGCAGGAGAAGCAGGCCAGGGATTTGCAGTAGTTGCAGATGAAGTCCGCAGCCTTGCAGCAAAATCCGCAGAAGCTGCCAAACGCACTGCACTGCTTGTGGAAAATGCAGCCCGGGCTGTGACGGATGGTATGGGTACAGCAAAAGAAAATGCCCAGATTCTGGCAGAGGTTATGGAGCAGGCAAATCAAGCCAAAGGGCTTATGGAATCAGTGGAGCAGTCCGCAAGAGAACAGGCTGTTGCTATGGTTAGTGTCAGCAACGGAATTAATGAAATCTCTTACGTAGTCCAGAGCAATGCGGCAACAGCAGAAGAGAGTTCCGCTTCCAGTGAAGAATTGTCAGCCCAGGCTGCACTTCTCCAGAAAGAAGTAGATAAATTTAAAATAATCCAATAAGATGTTGAATTAAAAACTGCCTTATGATACCATGTAGATGGTCAGTTATTTCAAATACAAATAAGGAGGCTTTTTATAAATGGATATTCGTTACTCTGCTAATCAGAAAGATTTTAAGCGTTACACAACAGAAGAAACAAGAGACGAATTTTTAATTGAGAACTTATACGTTGCCAATGAAGTGGTAGCTGTTTACTCCCATGTTGACCGTATGGTAACACTGGGCTGTATGCCAACAACAGAAACCGTTTCCATTGACAAGGGAATTGATATCTGGAAGAACTTTGGTACAAGCTTTTTCCTCGAAAGACGTGAGATCGGTATCTTCAACATCGGTGGATCAGGAAAGATCAAAGCTGATGGAGAAGAATTCAGCATGGGCTACAAAGATTGCTTATACATCACAAAGGGAACCAAAGAAGTATTATTCTCCAGTGATGATGCATCAAACCCAGCTAAATTTTATATGGTAAGTGCTCCTGCTCACAAGGCATGCAAGACTACCTTTATCCCCATCGAAAAGGCAGCCAAGAAGCCGCTGGGTGCAATGGAAACTTCCAACAAGCGCGTGATCAACCAGTTCATCCATCCGGATGTACTTGAGACCTGCCAGTTATCCATGGGAATGACTGTTTTAGATCCAGGCAGTGTATGGAACACCATGCCATCTCATACTCATGAGAGACGTATGGAAATCTATATGTACTTCGAGATTCCGGAGAACAATGTAGTATTCCACATGATGGGCGAAGGCAATCAGACCAGACACATCGTTATGCAGAATGAGCAGGCAGTCATCAGCCCATCCTGGAGCATCCATTCCGGAGCAGGTACAAGCAATTATACCTTTGTATGGGCAATGGGCGGCGAGAATCAGGCATTTGATGATATGGATACCATTCCTACAACTGAATTAAGATAAGATTAGATTGGACAGGCAGATGCTTTTTATAGGAGCATCTGCCTTTTTTTACTTTTACAGAGGTTAATCGGGAAATGGTGTGAAATCTCTGTGAAAATGTAGATATTCCTCTATCAATTTGGTACAATATGTTTCATAAATACAGGAAAACAGTTGAGATCTGATTTCGGGAGGTTTTTATGGAACAGTTAAAAATATTAGTGGTAGATGACGAAGCCAGAATGAGAAAGCTGGTAAAGGATTTCCTCAGTGTAAAAGGCTTTACCGTCGTGGAAGCATCAAATGGTGAGGAAGCGGTAGACATATTTTTTGAACAGAAAGATATTGTACTGATTATTTTGGATGTAATGATGCCGAAGATGGATGGGTGGGAGACCTGCAAGACCATCCGTAAGTATTCCCAGGTTCCGATTATTATGCTGACAGCCAGGACGGAAGAGAGGGATGAACTTCAGGGATTTGATTTGGGCGTGGATGAATACATTGCAAAGCCATTCAGCCCCAAGATCCTGGTTGCCCGAGTAGAGGCCATATTAAGGCGCAGCAATGCTGTGAATACGGATTCGGTTGAGATTGGCGGCATCTGCATTGATAAGGTGGCACATCAGGTAACCATTGATGGAAAAGACATTGAGTTAAGCTATAAAGAATTTGAACTTCTGGCATATTTCCTGGAAAATCAGGGAATAGCTCTCTCCAGAGAAAAAATTCTGAATAATGTATGGAACTATGATTATTTTGGTGATGCAAGGACCATTGACACGCATGTGAAGAAATTAAGAAGCAAGATGGGAGAAAAGGGAGATTACATCCGGACCATCTGGGGAATGGGCTATAAATTTGAAGTGACATAATCGTTAGAGGTGAGTGAATGAAGCATTCCATAAAGGCGCGTTTTGCCATGATATTTGTCTGTCTGATGGCATTTGTTCTTTTAACTACCTGGTGTGTGAACAACTGGTTTTTAGAGGGATTTTACACCAGAGCCAAGGTTCATATACTGGAAATGGCCTATACAGAGATTGATCAGGCAGTAGCCCAGGCCAATGAAAGCGGAAAAGGAATTATTAATTATTACCATGATTCCTATGATCCTGATTTTAAAAATGAGGGACCTATGCAGAAGATGTTTCGGACCATGGGCGAAAAATATAATTTAATGATGATTTTAATCGACAGTACAACAGACGAATATCTGATGTCTACCAGTGGTAATTCACAGTTCTTAAAAAACAGGGTAGAGGATTATATTTTCGGCAAAGATATGCCCCAGGCCAGAGTTTTAAAAAAACATAATAACTATATTGTACAAAAAACTTATGATAAACGTTCGGATTCTTATTACCTGGAGAGCTGGGGGTATTTTTCGGATAATAAAACTATTTTTCTAATCTCCATACCGCTGTCCAGTATCAGAGACAGTGTGGCTTTATCAAACAGGTTCCTGGCATATGTGGGGTCTATGGCTTTGATTATAGGTAGTTTGTTTATTTATTTCACCACCAAACGTATTACAACGCCTATCCTTCAACTGGCGAATTTGTCAGAGAAGATGTCTGGTCTTGATTTTGAGGCAAAATACACTGGTGATGAAAAAGATGAAATCGGTGTCCTGGGTAACAGTATGAATCAGTTGTCCGACCGGCTTAAGGATACAATCGGACAGCTGCGCAGTGCCAATGAAGAACTGCAGAACGACATTGCGGAAAAGGTAAAGATTGATGAGATGCGAAAGGAGTTTATCGCTAATGTATCCCATGAGCTGAAAACACCCATTGCGCTTATTCAGGGCTATGCGGAAGGCTTAACGGAGGGAATGGCAGAAGATCCGGAGAGCAGGGATTATTACTGTGAGGTGATAATGGATGAGGCCAATAAGATGAACAAAATGGTTCGTCAGCTGCTAAATCTGACTGCTCTGGAATTTGGCAACGATGATTTACAGTTGGAATGCTTTGATTTGACGGAGCTTATCCGCGGAGTGATTGGATCTGCCGGGATTTTAATCCAGCAAAAGGAAGCCAAGGTGAAATTGGAGACTTTTGATACCATTCGTGTTTATGCGGATGAATTTAAAATAGAAGAAGTGATCACCAATTATTTAAATAATGCACTTAATCATCTGAGCGGAGAGCGGGAGATTATTATCACTGCCGAAGAGAATGG
Source organism: Hungatella sp. (assembly GCA_009712635.1). Classification (GTDB taxonomy): domain Bacteria; phylum Bacillota; class Clostridia; order Lachnospirales; family Lachnospiraceae; genus Lacrimispora. Next base: position 114,043 of record WASS01000016.1, read on the forward strand.
GAAAGAGGCGCTTGTAACCGTATTTAATACTGGACAGAGTATTCCGGACGAGGATTTACCCAAGCTGTGGACGAAATTTTACAAAGTGGATAAGGCTCACACCCGGGAGTATGGTGGCAGCGGAATTGGTCTTTCCATTGTGAAGGCGATTATTGACTCTCACAAGAAGTCCTGCGGTGTCCGAAATGTTGAGGGCGGAGTGGAGTTTTGGTTCACTCTGGATTGTTATCAGGAACAGGGAGTTTGACTTATCAGTTCTATAATAAATGTCGATATAATTAGTGTTGACCCATAATTTCTTAAAACATGTGATGTGAAAGGAGAAAGATATGGATATTGCAGCAATGAGTATGCAGTTAAGCTCTTCTAAAATTCAACAGAGTGCCGGATTAAGCGTTGCAAAGAAGGCAATGGATAACCAGGAAGTGCAGGCGGCCGATCTTTTAAAGATGATGGATGCGGCAGTTCCAAATCAGATTAAGACAACTGGTTTAGGACAGTATGTTGATGTAAGAGTCTAAGAGTAAAAAGTTAAGGAGCAAAACCGGTTCATGGGTTTTACTCCTTAACTTTTTTGTTGGCCATGATAAAATGAGTGGTTAGCTCTGTTTTTCGCACATTAAGAAAAATCGGTCCAGGTGTTCGGTATAACCACCTTTTTGTTCTTTGGGGGTTGTGGTATCCAGAATAGCTTTAAGCTGGGTTTTTAAATTCAGTTTGCTGATTAGTAACTGAAGAAGTTCCTGGATATTAATTAACATCAGGGAATCTTTCCCGTTTAGCATTCGCTCTTCAGAAAGTTCCTGCTTTAGATGATAGGCATAGGGGTTTGCTACATAAAAATATAGGAATCCACCTGATTTTAAGTGGGTGGAACATTCTATAATCAGCTCTTTGTAGTCCGGATAAATGGATAAATCCCTGCCCAGGCTGATATAGTTGTAGAGACCCTCCGGAATGTGCTTGTGTGTTTCTGATATGGAGGGAGACACAATGACCGGGCTATTAAATGGATTTAAATCGTCTTTCAGGTTAGAGTCATTGACCAGAAATGAAAAAGAATTTTTTTTCTCCAGTCTTCTAAGCTGTGTTTTAAATTGCAGCACATCAGCTCCAAAGCCAGGATCAATGACAAGTGTGGAAACTTCCCCAAACTGCTGAGGAATGGTAAGTACAATGTGAGACAGCTGATAGGCATCATAACAATAATTATTTCCCCAGGGATCAATCCCGTATTTTGCTTGAAACAGTAATCTTCCATTAAAGAGGGTTCTGCTTTTAATCTGGTCATCTTTACCGGTAATGCTTCCGTAATGGTAGCACCAGGTATCCCGGCAGAGAATCTGCTGAAATCCCGCTCTTCTTGCACGAAGGCTGAAATCATCATCCCAGAATTCCATGGTATGAAAATAGCGGTCTGCAAATCCGATGGTATTTACCTTATTCACATCGTATAATGCGATTACCGGCATGAGCCTGCACCGTTCCTCCCAGAGGTAGGGGCAGGGACGGTTGTGGGCTTTTGCCGTTGCTTCTGCATTTTCCGGGGTGAATTCTGCTACCATACCCTGCAGGTTGCTGGTGTTTGGCGTGCTGGGAACAGACATGATTGCGTTAGGGTAAAACTGTAAGCAGGTGAGAAGGTTATCCAGCCAGTGTTCCGTGAGGATGGTGTCGTTATTCACAAATGCTGCATATTTTCCTTCGCAAACCCGGTATAGCAGGGAAAAGATCATTGTTTTTACATTTTCCTTTAAATTTATGACCTTTGTTATGCCAAGACTTTCAAAGTATTCTTCTGTGCCGTCGGTGGATCCGTCATTGAGAAGTATCAGTTCACAGGAGTATTTGGCGAGATCTGTGTTGCGGAAGAGACTATCCAGACATCTTTTGGTATATTCCAGCTTGTTATAAACAGGAATCATAATGGAAATAAGATATTTTTCACCCCTGTTGCTGTAGGTGTTTTTGTGGTTTTCGGCAAATTCAGTTTCATAGTATTCCTTCATTTTTTCTTTATCAGGATAGATGAGAGTCCAGAAGTAGGTGTCTTCCAGCCATTCCTGTAGAAATGGAATTAACTGATATTCGGTCAGTGAGGCTGCTTTTTCCCGGTTGTCGATTAAGATCAGCGATGTGAGGTTATCAATTGTATCGTCTACGTTGTGATACATAGCCTGGAAGGAAATTGTGATATTTTGTAATGCAGGATTACTTAATACAGACTCCAAATCAGTGGTCAGGGATTTTAGTATCTTTAGCTGGCTGATCAGGAGGCGGTTTTCCTGATAGGGCAGAGTAGGAAGGATATTTGTGGCTATATGCAGCAGGAAACTCTGGTTTTGAATCACCCGTTTCCAGAAATTTAGAGGGTCGTCGGCAGAAGCTGTATCTAATGTTAGAAATTTGTGCGTCATAATAGATTCCTTTTTAGAATGAAATGCAGCGTCAGGTGTAGAAAAATGATTAATAGACGCTGCCAGGTATGCAGGTATCACTTTATTATATGGCTGCTGAGTGGGTTCTTTGAATCATGCAAAAAATATTTAAAAATTTACAAAAAATGACTTAACTTTTTAAGCCGCCGACTCGATAAAGTATGTGAAAGGAAGATGATGATAAATTACTTGTGCAAAGCGGTTTTGACTTGATTTTGCGTTGGTAATTCATTGGACAGGCTTCTCAAAGACACAAGTGTCAAGTTTTCACGAAACCCCCAAAGCGGCTGGTACCCCGCTGTGGTTTCAAACATCTTAACGCTTATCTGGAAACCAGAAAGCGTCCTATCATACAGGGAAAAGGATTTCCCTGATACATATTCAAGGAGGAAAAACACATGAGAATTCAGCACAATATCGCAGCATTAAACTCTTACAGACAGTTAGGAAGCAACAACGACTCCGTATCAAAGAACCTTGAGAAATTATCTTCCGGTTACAGAATCAACCGCGCAGGTGATGACGCAGCTGGTCTTGCTATTTCTGAGAAGATGAGAGCGCAGATCACAGGTCTTGAGACAGCTTCCAAGAACGCAAATGATGGTATTTCTTTAGTTCAGACAGCTGAAGGTGCTTTAACAGAAGTTCACTCCATGTTAAACCGTATGGTTGAGCTTGCTGATCAGTCTGCTAACGGAACTCAGCAGGATGCTGTTGACCGTGAAAATATCCAGAAAGAAGTTAACTCTTTAAAGAGCGAGATTGATCGTATCTCTGAGAGTACAAACTTCAACGGAATTAACTTATTAGATGGTTCTTTAGGCGGCGGCAAGAGCGGTACAGCTGGTGTTACATCCTTTACTGGCGCTGGAGTTGCTAAATTTACTGCAGCTAGCACTGCTGGTATGTCAAGTATTACAGACTTTACAAATACCACTATGGTAAGTTTAGGTGATAGCACTAAGGATACCTTTTCTGTTGATGGTCAGACACTGACAATTGACTGGTCAAAGGGAGATGCAAAAACTATAGCAGATACATTAAAAACTCTTAATGGCTCTGGTGCTGGTGCTGCGCTGACAGAAACAACAATGAAAGATATGGCTACCAAATTAAACAATTTGTTTAATGGTGCTATTGAAGAACAGGGACTGAAAGGTTCTGTGAAGTTCACCTTTGATGGAGAAACACTTGTAGCTGCAAGCACCGACGAAGGATCTAAGTCCGAATTTTCATTTACAGGTACTGATGCACCAGCTAATGGTAATGTGACTAGTTTCGGTGCTGCAATATTTGGTAATGTCACTGCAAATGGTGACGCTGCCAAGATTTCCCAGGCTGGATCTAAATATAATGGTGAATCTCTTGCAACTAACTCTCAATTCCTTATGAATATTAATGGAGTAAAGGTTACGGTAGAGACAGATAAAATCATTACTAAGGGTCAAAATATGAGCGGCACCGGAGGTGTTGCAGACACTCTGCAGACAGCTGTTAAAGCCGCAGTTCTTAAGTATAATACAACCAATGGGTTGACAGCAGGTCAGAAAGATGCAGAATCTGGATTAACAGGGCTGAAAGATGATGATTTCACTGTGGAAGCTAATACTGACGGACAGTTTGTTGTTAAATATTCTGGAGATGTAGAGAATACTGCTTTTAGCTTCAGCGATGTTGGAGATAAGACAGTCGCAACTTCGTTAGGCCTTTCTTCTGGAAGCAGCGTTGCTGGCGGTGGACGTGGGCTTAATTTACAGATCGGTGATACAGCTGATAGCTTTAACCAGTTAACTGTAAGAGTAGATTCTATGAGCTCTAAGTCACTTGGTATTAATGGTATTGATGTAGGAACTCAGGCTGGTGCAAAGCAGGCTGTTGATGTGATCAAAGCTGCTATTAACAAAGTTTCTTCAACTCGTGGTGATTTAGGAGCTGCTCAGAACCGTTTAGAGCACACAATCAGTAACTTGAATGTAACAACTGAGAATATGACAGCAGCAGAGAGCCGTATTCGTGATGTTGATATGGCTAAAGAGATGATGAACTATACAAAGAATAACATTCTTGTACAAGCTTCTCAGTCTATGCTTGCTCAGGCAAACCAGACTCCACAGGGTGTTCTTCAGTTATTAAAGTAATCATTGCATTGATATCAATAAATGTATCTTATCAGGTCTCCCAAGTAATTTGGGAGGCCTGATAGAAATTTACGGAGGAATTTTATGAAAGCGAAAGTCTGGCTATCTCAATGCATGATTGTGAAAAACGAAGAAAAGAATATTCGTAGAGCACTTACATGGGGAAAGAGCGTTGTGAAGGAACAAATTGTTGTGGACACAGGTTCTACTGATCGGACTGTTGAAATTGCTTTGGAAATGGGAGCAAAAGTGTTCCACTATAAATGGGAAGATGATTTTTCAGCGGCAAAAAATTATGCCATTGAACAGGCTAATGGTAATTGGATTGCTTTTTTAGATGCAGATGAATACTTATCACCTAAGGATGCTATTAAAATATTACTGATTCTTGAAAAGATAGAGACTGGTGAAGTGAGTGTCAATGGAAAGAAACCACATGTGCTTCAGTCAGCTCTTGCAGATATTCGGGAAGATGGATCAGTTTCTTCATTAATGCGTCAGCAACGTATTTTTCAAAATTTGGAAGAATTACGTTATCGTAATAGAATACATGAGCAAATATATTATACAGGGATTGGTGAATTGGTCTTAGGAGATTTGGCTAATGAAATTACTGTTTTCCATACAGGTTATACAAGGCAGGTACTTACAGATACAAACAAGGTTGAACGAAATATTAACCTTTTGACAAGAGAAATAGAAAAAAATCCTGAAGATTATAACAGCATGGTATATTTAGGGGAAGCATACGAAGCAGGTAAGAAAATAACAGAAGCGGAAGAAGTATTTGAAAAAGTCTTATCATGCGGTTTTGACAAAATTGATAAAATACGAAAATTAAATTTATTGCGTTCTCTTATTAGAATTCGTATGAATAGAGACACTCCTGATGACGATCCTAAAATGCCTTTTCTATATAAAAAAGCATTGGAAGTAGATCCTTTTAATCCTGATTGCGATTTTTTTATTGGTGTTTGGAAATACGACAATGGTCATTTTATAGAGGCGTTAGAATATTTTAAAATTTCACTAAAAAAACAAGAAGAGAATAAGAGTACTATATTGTCTTATTTACCAGGTAATTTAGAAAACTTATATACTTATTTAATTGATATATATTTGAAACTTTCTGATTCAGGAAATGCTGTTAAATATATTGTTCTTATACTGCGTGTAAATAAATATAATGAAAATGCACTTAATGGATTACTGAGGCTATTTAGAAATGAATCTGAATCTGATATTTATACATTTATCTGGAAATTATATGATAAAAATAGTTTAAAGGATAAGCTTTTTGTAATTAAAAGTTTAAAAATTATGGGATTTCTAACTTTATCTGAAAAGATAATTTCTGATATGACTGAAGAAGAACGAAAATGGTTTTCTGAAAGTTAACAGAAAAAATAAAGGACTTTTTATACCTACATAATAAAGATAATACAGGAAGGAGCCGAACATGAGAAAACGGCACCAGCGACAGATATTGGAATTGCTTGAAACTATCAGGGAAGCACAGTCGGAACGCTTATATGAAGATTGTCAGAGTGGAGCACTTCGTATTGGTCAATTTATAGAAGAGTTAGAAGGGGAAGGCACCAATGCTGTTTCGCTTCTGGAGACCTACTGTGATCTTTTATATAAGGCATATGATGGGCAAATAAATGATAGGCCACTGAATCGCCAGTTAAATAAAATTGAAAGCAGCATAAAGTATGAATTAAAACCCAGTAAATATAAGGTTCTTTTTTTGCCGTATTATGACAATACCTGGGAATCAATGAAAAGTGTATATGAAATGTTTTCCAATGATCCTTTGTTTGAAACAGAGGTAGTAATTATTCCCATAATGCGAAATACAAATGTAGGCGTAAAATTCATCTGGGAAGATTATCTTACTCCGTCAGGAACTCCAAATACACATTATGACATATATAGTTTTGAAGAAGATATGCCAGATATTGTGTTTTATAATCAGCCATATGATGGAGTTAATATTCCCAAGTTTCAATCTCATAACATAAGAAAATACACCGATTGTATGATTTACATACCCTATGGTTTAACACCAATTGGTGCCATGGGAGAACCGCTTGAAAGCAATAATACAGGATTACAGGCGATACATCTTTGTGATTTGTATATCTCACAAAGTAAACCGTTTTGTAATCAATATACGAAGGGAACTCCTCTGGATGCAAAATCCCTGATATCCGGTCACCCTCGGTGTGACTGCCTATTTGCAGCTAAAATATATGGAAATTACAATCACTATCCGGAATGGGAGTCAATGATTGGTAATCGTCGAGTCATATTTCTGAATACTCACTATTCCTATATGATAGAAGGAGCTGTGGCTCATCCTGGTGTGAGAAAAGTGATTGATACTATCGCTAAGAGAGAAGATCTGTTTCTCATATGGAGACCTCATCCTCAGGCATACTTGATGAAAGTATCTGTTAAAATGCAGGTTATGCTTGATTTTGTGCAGTCTCATGAGAGAATGATTTTAGATCGTACACCAAGTATTACACCTGCATATATGTACTCCAATGCGGTTGTTTCACTATTTCCCAGCTCTGTTGTAATGGATGCTTTGTTTTTGGATCTGCCAGTATTTCTTTTAGGACGGGAAGGTTCCAACAGCGCTCTTGCTGGTAACTTAAAAAATCCTCTTTTTGATGCTATCGCACATGAGGATTTCAATCAGCCGCTACCAGCTGGTGACTCTGATCCTCAAGGTCTTGAGTTGTATACGGAGCAGTGTATTTATGCCCCTCTGGATAAATTTTTATATGAAATAGAAAGAGGTGAAGACTCAATGCAGGAAGCCCGCGCCCAATTCCGTATTCAAGAATTCCCGCATGCAGATGGGACCATCGCAAAGACGATTCTGGAAGAAGTTAAAAAAATTCTGGGATAAGGTGATGCAGATAAAACTTAACTTCGCAGGTCAAGCAGAACAGGAGTATACATATGAATAATGAACAGATTAAACTGGTCATCTGGGATTTGGATGAGACGTTTTGGAAGGGAGTGCTTGCCGAGAACGGTGATGTGACCATTCTTCAGAATAACATTGAAATTATAAAAGAGTTGACAAATAGAGGAATTGTTAATTCTATTTGTTCCAAAAATGATCTTAATAAAGCAAAAAAAGTATTGTGTGAAGCGCAGATTTGGGATTATTTTGTCTTCCCTCACATTGATTTTACGCCAAAGGGAGAGGCAGTAAAAAGGATTATCACTGATATGCAGCTTCGCGCCTCTAATGTTTTGTTTATCGATGATAATTATTCAAATCTTGAGGAAGTGAGCTTTTATAATCCAGGGATACAGATTCTTGCTGCAGAAAATTTGGACAGTTTGTGTAGCCTGCCCGGTGCAGCAGGTAAGCCGGATCTCGAGCATACACGCCTTGAACAATATAAATTATTGCAGGAACGCTTCTCGGCCCGGCAATATTTTAGTGATAATGAGGAGTTCCTGCGTAAAAGCGATATTCATGTGTGTATATCTCCTACAACACTTGAGGATTCAGAACGTATTCATGATATGATTATGCGTACCAATCAGTTGAATTTCACGAAAAAGCGTATCACGTTAGAAGAAGTAAAGGCGTTATTATGTCATCCGGATTACAAAACTGGAATGATACGTGTACATGATCGCTTTGGTGATCATGGTATTGTGGGATGGTATTGCCTGAAAGGGAATGAACTGGAACATTTCTTATTCTCATGCAGAATTATAAATCTTGGTATTGAGCAATATGTATATGCTCTGCTTGGGTACCCTCATTTGGTGATTACAGGTGAGACAGCATCCAGGGTATCGGCAGATAGTTCTGTACCCAATTATATAACTCTGGATGACGAAACGAAAGTTAAGCCCGAACTTTCCCGGGATTCTTCGGCTGGAATTGAATTTAAAAAATTGCAAATTTATGCTCTTGGTGCCTGTGATCTGTATTATATGGTTGGGCACATGGCTTTGCCGTTTACAAACGTTCATTTTGAGTGTAACACATTTAATGGTGATACTCGGGGCGTAAATGTTGCAACTGAATATATACGAAGTTGTTTTGAAATGGGAGAGCAGGAGAAGTTGTACTGCCGCAACCATTTTCATAACTACACTGGTCGGACTGCATTTGATACAAAGATCTTTGATAGTGAATATGATTATGTATGTATGTCCTTCCACGATGATTTTGCATTGGAACTATATCAGAGCAAACAATTCCCTCAAATGCGTATTGTTTTATCAAATAGTAAAAGTGGTTCCTTTACCCCAGTTTTAAACCTTGATGAAGAAGAAAAGCAGGAATGGCTTTCTGAAAACTTTATTTCAATGGGGCTGATTTCACCTGAGAGGTTTCGTGAAAACCTGGAATGGATTGAAAAGCATTTGTCTAAAAAGACACGCTTGGTTCTTATGACCGGACCAGAATATGATTATTTCCGCGACGAAGAACCTCATAACGAAGAATTTCGTATGCAGGTCATTCGTTTAAATCAGGTCATTCGGGATTTTTGTACAGATAACCCCAGGGCTGCCTTTGTTGAAATGAATGACGTTATTTATGAAAGAGGGCATTTCAGTGATTTTATTATGCATCTGAAACCAGAACGTAGTTACTGGCTGGCCATGAGAATGCTGGAGTCTATGGTTAAAATGCCTGTAAGTAAAGGGCTAAGAGAGAGACTGCCAGTTGGTCAGCGAAGCACCGTTTTATGGAGCGATGAAATCTCCCTGTTACCTAATTATCTTGCCATGTGTGCAATGGGAAGTAAGCCTGATTATGTGATTTCTACACAATTATTAAATACTTCAGAAATGGAAGTTGAAAAAGTCGAACCTCATAAATTGTATGATAAAACTAAGAGATATTTTGTTTTGCTTACACCAGGGGGAGATCTGGAATATCGCAGGGAAGCACTTGATTTCTATGGTTACAAAGCTGGCATTGATTATTATGAACTTGAACAAAAGCCATTTTCTTTGGATTGGCGAGAGTAAATTGTTTAGTTTAAGATAGTCCTGCATTAAAGCTTTATTTTTAACATTCTAAAGAATTAAATTAAATTAGACTAAATTAAAAGCAATCTATTTCTTTCAAACAGAGATAGATTGCTTTTTTATAGATTTATTTTACCTAATTTTCATAATTTACATTTTTCTTTATTTAATTTGTAAGATTTATTAAACAGGTAAAATGAAGGAAATAATAAAGTAAAAACGTTACATATGAAGAATAAATAATATTATTAACAAGTAATAAGTAACTGAAAAACATGAAAAATACACAAAAATTGCCAAAAAATTAACCCATATATACCCAATCAAAATAAAAAATATGGTAAAATTTTGCTCTCAAATATCCAGAAAACCTCGTAAATACAAGGTTTTCTGCGTTTTCCCATTTTTTTTCCAATAAAACCAGTGTCGATTGAAAAGAACTTTCTTGACAATATTTGTAATAAAATGTAAAATGGAGTAAGAAAATTACAAAAAATGTAAGATTTTGCATTTGACTGTTAAAATTTAACTATTTTTTCCATTTTGTAACAGTCCGTATACGTCATTATGGCATATTGCCGGAAGAAATGAAAGTGAGGAACAGATCCGATGAATTCGATTTTTGGAAACAGCATTTCCATGGCGGAAAAATCTCTGGATTATTTGTGGGCTAAGCAGACGACTACGCTTAATAATATCGCGAATGGGGAAACTCCGGGCTATAAAGCCAAATATGTGAAATTCGAAGATGAATTTCGTAACCGGCTCGCGGCAGCGAGGAAAGGTACTTCGGCAGATATCGGTAACACTATCAGTAACTCCAGATATTTTATACGAAATACCAATGAAGAATCTGCAAGATTAGACGGCAACAATGTCAATGTGGATGTAGAGAACGTGGAACTAGCAAGGACAACCCTGCAGTATCAGTACGAATTGAATTCTTTAAACAGTGATATCAGCAGACTACGTACAATTATTAAAGGTTAAAACGGGAGGCATATAAGATGGAACAGATGTTCATAACGCCCATTCGCTCATTGGACTCCATTGGGGATATAGGAGCAGCTAAGAAGGCAGTATCCGGACAAGACGGAGGTTCTGCATTTACAGATATTTTCAAAGAGGCAGTTCAGAATGTGAAAACAACGGAAGCAGACTTAAGCAATCAGCAGTACCTTTTGGCGACAGGGCAGATTGATGATGCACATACCGTGCCGGCTGCAGCGGCAAAGGCCCAGTTATCCGTAGAACTTTTATCAGCGCTTAGGAATAAGGCATTGGAAGCTTATACGGAAATTATTCGTATTAGTATTTAAAACAGATAACAGGGCGGACGTACGCGATGGAAAAAATTAAGGAATTATTAGGTAAACTAAGTGATAAGACGAAAAAGATAATTATTGCGTCAGTGATTGGCGTATTGGTTATAGGCGGCGCTGTCTTTGCAGCAATGTCCATGCGGCAGAAACCGTATGAAGTTATGTTTACCGGGGTGAGTAGTGAAGAATCAAAGCAGATTATTGGGAAACTGCAGGAAGACGGGATTGATTATCAGTATGATAATGGTGACATTAAGGTGCCTACAGAGCAGATGGACACCACAAGAGCCAAACTGGTGTCAGAAGGATATCCCAAAAGCGGTTTTACATATGATGTTTTCAAAAACAATGTTAATCTTATGACTACAGATACAGATCGTCAGACATTTAAGCTGTATGATCTGGAAACAAGAATTGGATCTACGATTCAGATTTTTGATGGAGTAAAAGAAGCATATGTTACCATAGCCCTGGGAGAAACTTCTAAATATGCACTGTCCGAAGATAGCGCGAAGGAAGCGAGTGCCCAGGCTGTTGTCGTTATGAAGGACGGGGGATCGCCGACGGAAGAACAGGCGAATTCCATACAGCTTTTAATCTCCAGAAGTATTCCGGGAATGGTAATTGATAATGTATCTGTCTTTGATGGCAACGGCCGTCAGGTATCAACTAATGCTGGCGATACTGATACAAATTCCGGAAAAGCTGCAGATGAGATAGCGAAGCTCATTGAAGACCAGATCACGGCTAAGGTAATTAATGTACTGGGTCCCATATACGGAAACGGCAATGTGCGTGTATCTGTAAAAGGCACCGTAAATATGGATAAGCTGATCCGGGAAAGCATTGTTTACAATACACCGGAGAAGATTGATGAGAAGGATAAAACAGGTCTTACTTCTGAAGAATCCATTTCAAAAGAATATTCAGGGAATGCACAGGCAGCGTCAGGGGTTGCCGGTTCAGAGGCCAATGCCGATATTCCGCAGTATAATGCTGGCGGACAAAACACGGATAGTGCATACGCATCCAACAGTTTAAATAGAAAGTATTTATTAAACCAGATTAAGGAACAGGGACAGGTTAATCCGGGAAGCATCGAGAACCTTACTGTTTCAGTCGTTGTCAATGGCAGTGACTTTGGTACACTTTCCGTAGATGATATACGCAATCTCGCAGGAAATGCTGCAGGAATTGCACAGGCAGACCGGGCTGAAAAAATCACGGCTGTAGCAGCACCATTCTATACCATTGACGTTCCGAAAGAGCCGGATAAACCTGCAGAGGCAAGTACCAATGGTATTCTGATTAACCAGTGGATTCTCATTGGAGCACTGGCTGGAGTACTGATTCTAATACTTATGATTGTACTTATTGTACGGAGCAGAAGAAAGAAGAGAGAGCTTGCAGAAGAACTGGAAGAAGACAGCCAGGAAGATGTACCAATTGTTCCGGAGATGCCTGTTAAAGAAGAGCAGGAGATTGAAATTCTTGTTCCGGAGGAAGACAGAGGGGCTGAACTGCGTGAAAGTGTTCGGGAATTTGCGGAACAGAATCCTGAGATTTCAGCACAGCTATTAAAGACCTGGTTAAATGGAGGAAACAATAATGACGACTAATCTAACGCTGGAACAAAAAGCGGCAACGGTTATTGTTTCACTCGGCGTGGATAAGGCTTCCAAAATATATAAGTATCTGAGTGAAGAGGAAATTGAGAAATTAACAGTCGAAGTTGCAAAACTGGGACATGTTCCGTCAGAGACCACACAGGCCGTACTGGATGAGTTTTATAAAACATGTTTAACTCAGAAGGTAGTAACGGACGGTGGATTGGAATATGCAAGAACTGTTTTGGAAAAGGCGTTTGGAGAGAGCACTGCCAACAGCCTGCTCCAAAAAGTTACCCAGTCCCTTAAATCCAGATCCTTTGGCTTTATCCGGAAGAGTGATTCCAAGAATCTTTTCTCAATTCTCCAGCATGAGAGGGCTCAGACCATTGCGCTTGTATTATCCTATACCAATGAAGAGATGACAGCGCAGCTGATCTCGGAGCTTTCTCCAGAGAAGCGGCTTCAGGTAGTGGAATCCATCGCCAGAATGGAAAGTGCATCTCCGGAAGCTATTAAGATTGTAGAGAATGAGATTAAGAAGAAGTTCTCTGGTATTCTTACAACGGATTATACAACCGTTGGCGGTATCGATTACATAGCAAACGTAATGAACCATATGGACAGAGGAAACGAAAAACTTATCTTCGACGAGTTGGGAAGAAAAGATGCAGAACTGGCAGATACCATCCGAAAGAAGATGTTCGTTTTCGAAGATATCATTACAATGGACGACAGATCCATTCAGCGTTTTATCCGCGAATGCGATATGAAGGATATGGTTTATGCGCTTAAGAATGCCAATAAGCAGATTGCAGATGTTATATTCAACAATATGTCAACACGTATGAAAGAAAGCATTCAGTCCGATATGGAAGTTACCGTTAATGTTCGTCTGAAAGATGTAGAAGAGGCACAGCAGAGAATCGTTGCTATTATCAGGCGTCTGGAAGAAGAAGGCGAACTGATCATCAGCAAGGGCGGAAAGGATGATATCATTGCCTAATATTATCAAGGGTCCTGAGGCTGAAAATCGGGTTCTGGAATATGGGTTTAAACAGAAATTTGAAGAGATAGTTGTGAAAAAGGATACAACCAAACCCATAGAGGAAGACCTGTTTCAGCCAGATGAGGAAGATGGTTATTCTCAGGTCGCGGAGATCTTTGAAAAAGCATCTGGTCGGGCAGAGTACATAGTAAATCAGGCGAGAGAAGAGGCCGAAAAGATTCTCGCAGATGCCAGGGAAACCGGATATCAGGAAGGCTATGAAGCCGGTCTGCAGGAAGGACGTGCGGCTGCGTACGAAGAGCATAAGGAAGAACTTGATTTACATATGAAAGAATTCCGTGAAACCATTAAGTCTACCATAGAAAGTGTTACAGAAGAAAAAAACAGGATTCTGGAAACCTACATTGATGATTTAAAACGGGTGACTTTAACCATAGCGGAAAAGGTAATTCAGACAAGCTTGAAATCAAGCGGTGAAATTATAAAAAGAATGATAGTCGCTGCTGCAGGAAAACTGAAAAAGACTCAATGGGTGAAGATCTACGTGTCTCAAAAGGACGCCGGAATGATGATCCAGGGAGATGTGGGGCTGCTAAATGAACTTTCCCATATATCCGGAAATATAAAAATTATTTCTATGGACCATTCAGAAGAAGGGACCTGTATCATTGAACTTCCGGAAGAGATTATTGATGTCAGCGTAAATACTCAGATTGAAAACATTAAGGGAATCCTTAATAACGCAAGACTGTAGCAGGAGGAATCCGTATGTTCAAAGATTTAACGGAGTTAATCATGAAAACAGAGACCATAGACCATATTGGCAAGATTGAAAATATTGTCGGTATGTCGATGGAAGCCTCCGGTGGAAAAGCCAGCATTGGAGATATCGCTTATATTTACAATGAAGACAGGAAAGAACAGATTCCTGTAGAAGTGGTTGGCTTTAAAGATGACAAGATTCAGCTTATGGCCTATGAGAACATGAGCGGAATTGCAGCTGGAAGCTTTGTAAGAAATACAAGAAGGCGTTTGAAGATACCCGTGGGAGATTTTTTAAGAGGCCGGATCATAGATGCCAAGGGGGAACCCATGGATGGAAAGGGACCTTTTGAAAACCCCAAGTATTATTATGTTGAAAACCCTTATATCAATCCTATGACCAGACCTCCGATTACAGATCCTCTGGAATTTGGAGTCAAAGCAATTGATGGTATGAATACCATCGGAAAAGGCCAGCGTATCGGCATTTTTGCAGGAAGTGGTGTTGGAAAAAGTACATTGCTTGGAATGATTGCCAGAAATGTAAAAGCAGATATCAATGTTGTTGCACTGGTGGGCGAGCGTGGACGAGAGGTAAGAGAGTTTATAGAAAAGGACTTAGGTCCGGAAGGTATGAAACGCTCGGTTCTCATTGTAGCTACTTCGGACCAGCCGGCCATGCTTCGTATGAAATGTCCGCTGGTTGCCACCACTATTGCAGAGTATTTTAAAAACCAGGGAAAAGATGTACTCCTTATGATGGATTCCCTGACCCGTTTTGCCATGGCACAAAGAGAAATAGGACTTGCTATTGGTGAACCTCCGGTAGCGAGAGGGTATACTCCTTCTATTTATGCTGAATTCCCAAAACTTCTGGAGCGAAGCGGTAATTTTAAAGAAGGTTCCATTACAGGAATTTACACAGTTCTGGTTGAAGGTGATGACACCAATGAACCAATTGCTGATACTGTGCGAGGTATTGTAGACGGTCATATTGTACTTAGCAGAAAACTGGCCAATGCCAATCATTTTCCGGCTATTGACGTAAGTGCCAGTATTTCCCGACTTATGACCAATATTGTTTCGGAAGAACACAGGAAAATGGCTTCTGAGATCAGAGATATTTTGAGCTTGTATGAAAAGAATGAAGACTTAATTTCAATTGGTGCCTACAAGTCGGGAACCAACCCGAAGCTTGATGTAGCCATTGCAAAGATAGAGAAGATCAACAAGTTTTTATGTCAGGGAATCAATGAAAATGACAGCTATGATGAAATACTAGAGAAGATGAAAGTGATTTTAAAGTAAACTCTGTGAAAGAAGGCTGAAGATGAAAAAATTCAATTTTCCTCTTAATACTGTTTTAAATTATAAAGACCAGGTGCTTGAGAATCTCAAAACGGAACATTCGAAGATTCTTGCAGATATCGCACAGCAGGAGAGACGGATTGAGGAATTGATGGAGAAGAGCCAAAGTGCTGCCGTACGTTACAGAGAAGATACCCAATGCGGTGTTACTGTCAATATCATGAGAGAATATGAACGCTATATAACATTTATCCAGCAAAGAATTGTGGCAGAACAGGGAGTACTTTTAAAACTAAAGAAAAAAGAAGAACAGAAGCGGGCAGAAGTGATCGAGGCGAAAAAAGAAAAAGCTTCTATAGATAAGCTAAAAGAAAAAAAGCTGGATCAGTACAACAAGGAAGTACTGAAAAGCGAAGAACTGTTTATCGAAGAATTTGTTTCCAATACGATGTCAGTTCGTAGCAGCAGGTAGTCCTGTCGGTTTAAACTCCGGCAGTTACCATATAAAATAATGCCTGATGGCAGAGAAGAGAAAGGAGGGAGAACAATGGAGATGAAAACAAACAGTGTGGAAGTTCTGATCAGACAAATGCCAAAATCTCAGAAAACAGATGAGAAATCAGTAAATGATTCTTCTGGTTTTAAGAAAATGATGAGAGAAAAAGATCTAAAGAAAGACACTGGGAGCAAAGACAAGAAGGATATAAATAAGGATCTGGAAACAGCAGTATCCAATGCGGGAGCGCCACAGGCACAGCAAGCTGGAAAAACCAGTGAAGCAGCTGACGATTCGGATCAGCAGAAAAAAGAGCTGATGGTTGCAGGCATGGAATCCTTAAAGGGACAACTACCTGACCCGCTCAATTCAAAAGAAGAATCAGGAGATACAAAATCCGTGGATTCATATCAGCTGCTTAAGGACTTTCGGCTTAAAAACTGGAACCCAGAGGATGACAGTGCGTTGATTCAGGAAAAGGAAGACTTTAATGAATTAAACAGTCTGATGCCCAAGAAAACAGTGCCTGATTCTCAAGTCGGTTTGGCAGTGCAGGACGAAATTGCCGCTCCGTTAAAAACTGGAGAAAAGGAAGAAGTGCAAGGACCTGGAGAAACACTTTATAAAATGAGTGAGCAGGTGGGACCTGGTTTTGATAAGGAACTTACAGAGCATGGTCCGGGCGTTTTATCAGAGAAGAAAGCGGTCAAAGCTTATGGCCCAGGATATCGGCTGAAAACAGACGGGAAAGATGCTCTGGATGAAGAAGGTATCAAACAGGATAAACTTCCTGGGATGATTCAGGATAGGCTCATTGCACAGGGGCACATGTCTGAATTAAATGTCCGTAAAAATGAGACAGCTGATACAACCTTACCAGTTCAGAATTTGGAAGAACTGAATGCAAAACTTTCAGAGAAAATTATCTCTCAGATTGAGACTGGCAGGAAAAGTATGGAAGTACAGTTGGAACCTCATAATCTGGGAAAGATTCTCATTAAGGTAGCTTATGAGAAAGATCAGGTGAGTGTATCTGTTATTTGTTCGGAAAGCAAGACCTTAAAGATGCTGTCCCAGTCAGCTGGTGAATTAGGAAATATTCTGGAAAGCAACTTAGAACGTCCTATTCATGTAATCGTAGACAAACAACAAACAGATTACTTAAATAACAATCAGGAACATCAGGGAAATGGAAAAGAGCAGCAGGAACACCGGCAAAATCAATCCGACGATTTTGGAGATGATTTTATCCAGAGACTGAGGCTTGGCATTTCAGACCTGGATTCTGATGAGTTGAGTGAGTAAGTTACGATAAGGAGATAAACGATGGCTAGTACAGATGCAGTAGGCGGCACAGGCAACCTGCTATATAACTCAGCTGCAACAGATACTGATTCTAAAGTAAAAGAGAAACAGAATAGTGAATTATCCACCGAAGGTTTTTTTAAGCTTTTAGCAGCGCAGCTTCAGAACCAGGATATGTCAAGTCCCATGGACAACTCTGAGATGATGACCCAGATGACTCAAATTGCCATGATGCAGGCAATGGATAATTTCTCCACATCAATGGATGATTTTGCCCAGGTTAACACAATCAATTATGGAACATCTATGATGGGAAAATCGGTTTTGATCGGGGCTATAGATAAGAATGGTCAGATGACAAAACATAGTGGAACGGTTACCCGTGTGGATATCTATAATGGTATTCCAACCCTTTATCTAGATGATGACACAAAAACAGGTTATCCGGTTTCTGGTGTTATGTCTGTTTATGAAAAGGGTCATGCACCGGTTGATGAAACTACAGAGACTGACACAACGAAGGGCACAGATGAGACAACAGAGACTGACACAACGAAGGATACAGATAAGACAACTGAAACAGATACAACGAAGGATACAGATAAGACAGCTGAGACAGATACCTCTGCCGACACAGCTGCGGGAAAATAGTAGACAGTCAGCATAAAAACGATTTGGCTGAATAGTATCGGCCAGTACGATATGGTTGGTGATTGAAAATGATAGGAAAAATAAATCAATATGAAGATGTCCGGCAGTTAAAGCTGCGGAGTGCGGCAGCAGTATCAGAATGCGGCAGCAGCTTTAGTGATGTTCTTAACAGCAGGATTGGAGAAGAAAAGATTCACTTTTCCAAACATGCAGCTGAACGGGTGAATCAGCGTGGAATCGAAGTGACGCCTTCCTTTTTAGATGATTTACAGTCGGCAGTAGAAAAAGCCCGCTTAAAAGGAGCAAAAGATGTTGTTATTATCAGTGAGCGGGGGGCGTTTATTGTGAATGTACCCAATAACACAGTGGTAACAACCATGTCGGGAAATGAAATGAAAGACAACATTTTTACCAATATTGACAGTGCCGTTTTATTATAGCCGGACCATTTATGGGGGCGCAGCCTGTATGTCTGACTGACAACGGGCAACGGCAGTTTTGAAAGAGAAAGGAAAAAAATATGGTCAGATCAATGTTCGCTGGTGTAGCAGGACTTAGAGCACATCAGTCAAAGATGGATGTTATCGGTAATAATATTGCAAACGTAAATACATGGGGATTTAAAGCCGGAAGTATGTCATTTAAAGATGCCATGTATCAGAACAGCAGTTCCGGATCAGGTGGAAATACGGAAGCAGGTGGTATCGGTGCGGTAAATGCAAATCAGGTCGGTTACGGTGTAACAACAGGTGCAATAACATATGATTTTTCAACTGGAAGTATGGCACCCTCCGCTAGCGGTCTGGATTGTATGATAGATGGAACCGGATTCTTTATAGTAGGACCGATGCTAGCATCTCCACTTTCTTTAAGCGGTGAGGATGCAGTTAAATCAAGCGGCCTATATTTATCCAGAGTTGGTAAGTTTAAAGTGGATCCCAATGGCTACCTGACTGATGACAGTGGTAGTTATGTGTATGGATTTACTTATAATCAGACCGAGAAAAAGTATGATACAGCCACATTATCGCCTCTAAAGCTGCCAAGTAAAGCAGATCTTGCCAGCGAAGCCAGTAAACAAAAGAGTGATAATGTTGCAGCAGCTTTAAAGGCTTTAAATGATGCTAATAATGCATATAATACTCAGAATTCCGCATTTGCGGCTGCTAAGGATGCCTATATAACTGCTCAGAAGAACTATGATACAGCACGTGCTACAGAGGGGATTGACGCTCAGGAAACTCTTACCAAGAACAATAAAGCAGCAATGGAAACTGCTTATACTGCATGGCAGAGTGATCTTACTAATGCTGCTAAAATGACTGCTTATTACACAGCATCAGACGCATATGAAGAGGCCAACTACAAGCTTATTCAGATGAATGCCAAGTTGCAGGCTCCAAAGGCATTAGCTGGTTTTACACCATCAACTATAATTAATCAATACTATACTGAATATAAAACAGCACTAAACACATACCGAAGTGCTGTTGAAGCTACGGATCCAGATGCTTACAAATTACTTAAGGAAGATTTAGACAAAAAACAAGCTGATTGGCAGACAGCTCAGAATAAACTTTCTGTGCTGGAAGATGATTCATTATTAAGTAAGCGTGACGCATTAAAAGTCAAAGTTGATACAGAAAGTGCGAAACTCTCAGCAGCTTCTGTTACGGTGGACAAGGCAAAGGCTTCACTGGAGGCAGCTCAGAAAGCAGCCTCTAAAACAGAACAGGATAATTCAAAGGCAGATGATTCACTAGGTGAATTTTCTAGCTACGCAATCCAACGGGATGGAACAATTCAGGGAACAACTTCGGGAGGTGTATCCATGGTTATTGGCAAGATAGCTCTGGGAAGTGTTCAGAACACAGGTGGTCTGGAGAAAGAATCCGGCTATTACTACACTCCTGGTGCCAGTAGCGGCAATGTAAGCGTATTTGAAGCTGGCGGTTCCGAAGGTCGTATCATGGGTAATTACCTGGAAATGGCCAAAGTTGACCTCGCCACAGAAATGACAGACATGATTACCACACAAAGAGGTTTCCAGGCGAACTCCAAAATTATCACCGTAACTGATCAGATGCTGGAAGAATTAGTTAATATGAAACGATAATTTGTTCCACAATCATCCGGGGAAGCATGAACTCCGCCTCCCCGGACTTAAGGAGAGGTGATATATGATTCGTCTTACAAGGCTGAATGATGAAGAATTTATTATAAACTGCACACAGATAGAGCGGGTGGAGTCCATACCGGAATCCAATGTGATTCTGGTAAGCGGGAAGCATTATGTGGTAAAGGAAAGTGTTGAGGAAATTATAGACCGGGTAATTGAGTTTAATGCCCAAATCTATGCACGCGCACAAAAGAGGAAAGAGTAATCCGGGATCGGCCTGGATGGTTGGAGGTTATTCATGGACATTTCGTTGATTGTAGGCTGGATAATGGGAGTTATCCTCATCGTATATGGAATTACATTTGAAAAAATAGGAAATTTTATAGACATGCCAAGTGTGATTATTGTTGTAGGCGGTACTGCAGCAGCTTTGATCGCCAGTTATCCTTTCAAGACACTGGCTCAGATACCAAAGCATGTTGGTATTATGCTGAATCCCAAAAGATATGATGCAGAAAAAGTAATTGACATCATGGTTGATATGGCTAAAACAGCAAGAAAAAAAGGTCTTCTGGTTTTGGAAGAGCAGGCCAACGGCATTAAGGATCCCTTTCTCAAGCAGAGCATCATGTTGATTGTAGATGCAATGGATGCGGATATAGAGAAATGCTGGAGAGTGAGGTTTCCGCCATGTCCGACAGACATGAGCAGGATGTCAGCATGTATGAGAAAGGTACTTCCGTAGCACCCGCGTTTGGTATGATTGGTACCCTGGTAGGTTTGGTAAACATGCTTAAGAGTATGAATATGGAAGCCGGAGGAGCAAACTCATTAGGAACGGACATGTCAGTTGCTCTTATAACCACATTTTACGGCTGTGTTCTGGCACATCTGCTCTTTGGTCCTATGGCCAAAAAACTCCGTATAAGAAACGATGAGGAATTCCTATATAAGCAGATTATAATTGAAGGTGTTCTGTCCATTCAGGCTGGTGATAACCCGAAATACCTTGAAGAAAAGCTTTTATCTTATCTTTCTCAGGCTCAGCAGAATAAGATAGCAAAGAAAAGGTCTGGCGGTGGAGCAACTGAAACATCTTCTTAACAGGCCAGAAAATTATTGATGCTGTTTTAAACAGGGAAACAGGTGATTAAATGATAAAGAAAGATAAAAAGCCGGAAGAGCTTGGAAGCTGGATGGATACATATGGAGACATGGTAACATTGTTGCTTTGCTTTTTTGTTCTTCTGTATTCGATGTCTTCTGTTGATCAGACAAAATGGAAGCTTCTGGTAGAAAGTTTTAATCCTAGTGCTCTTCAGTCATCGGATCAGGTTGTATTAAATGCAAAAGTCGGTGAAGGAGACGGGGAACTAAAAGGAAGCCCCGCATCCGGAGGAGAAAGCACAGATTTTGATGAATTGTATCTGATGCTTAAGAAAGTAGTCGATGATCGAAATATGCAGGATTCTGTCGAAATTACAAGGGGAGACGGCTTCACATTTATCTCATTTCGTGATAAAGTATTTTTTGATGGGGACAGCTCTGTTCTCAGACAGGAAGGCAAAGATGTCCTGAGTGAATTTGCAGCTTCCATGGCCCAGGCCAATGACAATATTAAGGAAGTTCAGGTGCTGGGACATACCTCGCAGGGGAACCCAGAGAGAGCCAATAACATTCGTAATGACCGTATGTTGTCTGCACAGCGTTCCGCAGAGGTGATTATTTTTCTGCAGAGCCAAAACGCTGTTTCACCGGAAAAACTGGTAGGAATGAGTTTTGGACAGTTTCGTCCTATTGCGCCGTTTGATAGCGAAGATGGACGTGCAAAAAACCGCCGTGTTGAAATTTTGATAACGAAAAACGATACGGTTGAAAAGACCCTGGAGGAATATTACAATCAGGTGTATCACAATAGTCAGAACAATGCGGGCAATTAAATAAAAAGCGGGAGTGAAACAAATGGCTGAAGTATTATCCCAAAGTCAAATCGATGCGCTTCTCAATTCCCTAAGTGGAACTGATGAGACGAATGATGAGATTGAGAAAAAGGAAAATGAAGTAAAATACCGGAAATATGATTTTTATAGTCCGAAGAAATTTACCAAGGACAGACTGAAAATTTTAAAGAGTATATTCGATAATTATTCCAGAATAGCAGGCTCCCAGATTAGCAGTATATTTCGGACTTCCAGCGAATTGTCCGTAGTTACAGTTGAGGAACAAAGGTATTATGAGTTTGGCAACGCACTTAGTGATAATGATATTCTTACTGTAGTTAATGTAACTCTGCCCAACAACAGTAAAAACCCTCCCCTTCTTATCAATGCAAGTATGACGCTGATGCTCAATTTAATTGACCGTATGCTGGGAGGTGTGGGAACTGATGTTAAAGTAGACGAATCCTATACATATACGGAAATTGAAATGGCTTTGTATCACAGAGTGATTCAATATATAATCGGTGCTTTAAAGGACTCCTGGTCCAGTTATATCAATTTGAAGTTCGAATTGACAAGGCTGGAAGAAAATCCAAGTATGTTTCAGGAAATTGGTGTGGATGAGACCATTGTTATTGTAGTGATAGATGTAGATATGAAAGAGTGTTCAGGAAGGCTGAATGTCTGCATTCCCGGATCGCTTCTCATGAATATTTTTGATATTATGGACAAGCGTAAGCACAGTGCCATGGGTGAAGAGGCGAATAGCCAGGATAATAAGAGAGAGATTATGCAGAGTATTAAATCTTCAGATATGCTTGTCAGAGCACAGTTGGGTGACACCTCAATTTCGCTCGATGATGTATATAATCTACATGTTGGAGATGTAATCAATTTAAATACGCCAAAAGAATCTGATGTCAAGCTTTATGTGGAAGGTCAGCCATGGTTTAAGGGTCAGCTGGGTGTTCATAAGCGGAACGTCGCTGTTAAAATCGATGAGGTGGCTGTTAAAATTGATGATCAGGCTGAAAATGGAAATTACCAGACCAGTGAAAGCTGAGTCAGGGATTACATAAAGAATTATAGGATAATAAAGGAGATGTAGAAAATGGCAAAAATATTATTAGTAGATGATGCAGCATTTATGAGAATGATGATTAAGGACACTCTGACAAAGAACGGATATACCGATCTGTATGAAGCAGCTGACGGAGCTCAGGCTGTACAGATGTTTACAGAGATCAGTCCTGATCTTATCATTATGGACATTACCATGCCCAATATGGATGGACTGGAAGCGCTAAAGGCAATTAAAGCAAAAGATCCCAATGCAGTCGTTGTTATGTGCTCCGCGATGGGACAGGAAAGCATGGTTATCGAAGCGATTAAATCAGGAGCAAAAGACTTTATTGTTAAGCCATTTAAACCAGACAGAATTTTAAAGACAGTTACTGGTATTATCGGCTAAGCTGATTCATTGAGGAGGGTACAAATGTCGTTTTTAAGCTCGATGAATATCAGTGCGTCTGCTATGACAGCACAGCGTCTCAGACTTGATATTGCATCACAAAATATCGCGAATATCGATACCACCAGAACGGCTACCGGTGGCCCATACCGCAGAAGAATGGTGGTCCTTGAAGCACAGACTGAAAACAATTTCCGCAGAACCTTAATGAATGCAGCAGGTAAGAGTCGCCAGGAGAGCGCGGGGGGAGTTAAGGTATCACAGGTAGTGGAAGATACCAGTCCTTTGAAATCCGTTTACGACCCGGAACATCCGGATGCAGATGAGAACGGCTATGTACAGATGCCAAATGTGGATCTGATAAAGGAAACAGTGGACAGCATGTCTGCAACCCGGTCCTATGAAGCCAATATAACCGCATTTAATGCCATAAAAATGATGGCTTCCAAGGCATTGGAGATTGGGAAATAAGGTAAAATATGGCATAGAGGGCTAAATGAGTATAAAGGGAGAAAAGTTGTATGGATTCGAAGAATTTTAGCGCATTTGAGATTGATGCCATAGGTGAAATACTAAACATAAGCCTGGGTGCCTCAGCCACTGCAGTATCTACCATGCTCAATGCCAGAGTTGATATCACCACACCTGTAGTAAGGGTATTATCTAAGAGTGAGTTTGAAATATCAAACCTGGAACCGGCAGTGGGTGTGGAAATTACTTATATTGCAGGTCTTAGCGGAAGCAATATTATGCTCCTGAAAAAGCATGATGTTAAGGTTATTGTAGATATGCTGATGGGAACGGAAACCCCGGAAGAGGATTTTGAGTTAAATGAATTAAATATTAGCGCGATCTGCGAAGTTATGAATCAGATGATGGGCGCTTCTGCAACCGCGCTCAGTGAATTTTTAAGTAAGACTGTCAACATCTCAACACCAACCTCTTTTGAAATAGAAGATGTGGGAGATTTCAAAGAAAAATACTACCATGATGAAGACTTAATGGTTGTGGTTGGTTTTAATTTGAAAATAGCGGATCAGATGGCGAGTGAATTTATAAACGTAATGCCGCCAGCTCTTGCGAAAGAACTGGTTGCAGGATTTTTTCCGCAAGTTGACAGTGAACCGGAAGAAGAACCTGTACCTGAGCCTGTTTCCCAGCCTGCTTCTGCTCCGGCATCATCTGGAGGTATTTTATCTCAGGAAGAAATTGAGAAACTTCTTGCGGGCAGTTCAGCACCTGAACCGCAGCCGCAGCCGCAGGTGTCTCCAAAGCAGGAGTCTTCAGGCGGTATCTTGTCTCAGGAGGAAATAGAGATGCTGTTAAACGGCAGTAATGCTTCAGACAATGTGTCACCAGCACCTTCGCCAACACCAATACCAGCACCAACTCCAACGCCTGTTTCTCAACCTGCAGTATCCATGCCGGTTATGACAAGCCAGCCAGCAGGCATAGACAATTCTGCCGTACAGCAAATGATGAATCAGATGCAGATGCAGCAGCAAATGATTAATCAGATGCAGCAGATGATTCTGCAGATGCAGAATTCACAGACGAATGCACCGAAAAAAGATGCTCCGGAGCCAAAAACCATCAATGTGAAGCCGGTACCCCAGAATAACCTTGCAGAAGGACCGGTAAGCTATGAGGAGCAGGAGGAAAACCGTGAGCTGATCATGGGAGTACCGTTAGAGGTTTCAGTAGAGATCGGCAGAACAAGAAAACTGGTAAAAGATATACTTGAATTTACAAAAGGATCTCTTGTTATTTTAGACAAACTTGCTGGTGAGCAGGTAGATCTGTATGTAAATGGAAGATGTATTGCGAAAGGCGACGTAGTAGTCGTTGATGACAATTTTGGTATTCGTATTACGGAGATCATTAAAAAGAGCGTTGAATAGAGAGGAAGTGCCTGTAGATGAACAGTGTGATCAGTCTGATGTCGGTACTGATTATTACCATACTGATTCTATACTTAAGTTATATTTTTACGAAAAGTATTGGAAAAGGGATGGGATTAAAACGCGGGGGGAATTATATGCAGATGTTAGACAGGCTACCCCTTGGGCAGGATAAGGCGATTGCGGTTGTTCGCGCAGGCAGTCATTATTTTCTCATTGGTATTGCTTCTTCACAGATTACCGTTCTGGCAGAACTGACGGAGGAGGATATTCTAAAAAGCAAGGATATCCCAAATCCTCAAACCGGAGATGGATACCCTGATTTTATGAGCATTCTGAAAAAATATACGGATAAAAACCGGAAAGACTTGTAGGAGGAGCAGAATGAATACAGATGCCTTAGTTAACATTAATGGAGGCAGGGTGCCAACCCTGGAACTTTTCCTCATTCTGACCATCATATCACTGCTGCCTTCCATACTGGTTATGATGACTTCTTTTACCAGAATCATCATTATCCTGTCTTTTACAAGGAATGCACTTGGTGTACAACAAACGCCCCCTAATATTGTTTTGGTGGGTATTGCGCTATTCTTAACTTTATTTATCATGGATCCGGTTATAAAAGACATTAATACCCAGGCTTACCAGCCTTACATAAAAGAAGAGATAAACCAGTCGGAGGCATTGAAACGGGCTCAGGTTCCCATGAAACGTTTTATGCTGAAGCAGACCGAAACAAGTACTTTAAATCTGTTTGTAGATTTATCTCATACGGAAAAAGCGGAAAACATCGAAGATTTACCAATGACAGTCGTCATTCCATCATTTATGACGTCGGAGTTAAAACGGGCTTTCACAGCTGGTTTTATGATTTTTCTCCCATTTATGCTGGTGGATATTGTTGTTTCCAGTACACTGATGTCAATGGGTATGGTTATGTTGCCGCCCGCCATGATTTCACTTCCATTTAAGCTGCTGTTATTTGTAACAGTTAATGGCTGGGAGTTATTATTTACAAACCTTGTTAAAAGCTTTCATTAATGATGGGAGGAATTCTTATGACAGAAGTTGCAATCAGCAGCCTTATGTACGAAATGTTTGGAGCAGCCGTTAAGCTGGCAGGTCCGGTTCTGGTGGTCAGCATGATCATCGGTATACTTATTTCCATACTGCAGGCAGCGACCCAGATTCATGAACAGACCATAACCTTTGTGCCCAAGTTACTTGTTGTAGGTCTCATTCTTTTGATGATGGGCAGTAATATGATGAAGACCCTTAGTGATTTTACCATACATGTATTCAATACCATGCTGGGGTAGGTTGGACAGACGAAAGGAAGAGTTAAATGCCGGATATAGGACAGATGATGCTTTTCTCCCTGATTTTCATGCGGATGTCAGGTTTTATACTTCTGAATCCCATATTAGGAAGACGGAATATACCCGGTTTTGTAAAGGGCGGTACGATTATGGTATTCACCCTTCTGCTATATTCATTTTCCTCCACGCAGGTACCGGAGCCGGTTACTTCCGTTGAATATGCAGTGCTTTTGATCAAAGAGTTTGCCATGGGATATGTGATTGGATTTGTCATGGAGCTGTTTCTCATGATTATTACATATGCAGGAACAATTATTGATTTTCAGATGGGACTTTCCATGGCCACCGTATTTGACCCTCAGAGCAATGCACAGGTTGCCGTTACAGGAAGTATCTTTCATGCATATTTTATATTATTGTTTTTTGCAGTAGACGGTCATTTGGCGTTGTTTAAGCTTTTGATCCAGTCTTCGGAGATTGTTCCTTATGGACAAGTTGTCATAGGTACAAAAGTTGCATGGGCGATGATGGACGTGTTTACTCAATGCATTGTTATGGCAATAAAATTTGCTTTTCCAATTATGGCAATTGAGTTTATAACAGAAATTGCGGTGGGAATTCTGATGAAGGTGATACCCCAGATTAATGTGTTTGTGGTTAACATTCAGGCGAAGGTTTTGGTTGGTTTATTGATGCTTATATTCTTATTTTCCCCTATGTCTGATTATGTTGGATTTATAATCAGTCAGATGCTGCTGACAGTGGAAAATATGATCAGGATTTTATAACGCAAAGGATGTGATGAACGGAAATGGCAGATGGTTCAAAAACCGAGAAGGCCACACCGAAAAAACGGAAGGATGAACGAAAAAAAGGTCATGTTGCTGTTAGTAAGGATGTGGTAATGATCGCGACTCTTCTTGGAACTTTCGTGATGTTGAAAGCGTTATTTCCGCTCATGTATCGGACCATGCGGGATTATATGATCAAATACGTCAGTCTGGCTCCGGTAGCAGATACCATGTCAGATTATACGACCAGTATATTCTGGGATATGGTGATTGCGATCGCCAAAGCAGCTATACCGATTATTCTTGTTTCCACCACGCTGGCAGTTATTGGAACCGGTGTACAGACAGGATTTCTATTTACAAAAAGTAATATGGCACCTAAGTTTGAAAGACTGAACCCGATTAAAGGGATTAAAAATCTTCTCTCTTTAAAAAGTCTGGTAGAGCTTATTAAAAATCTGATTAAAATTATTATACTTTCAGTCATTCTGTATCAGATCATAAAAGGTGATTTAAGAGCAGTGGCCAGAACCATTGATATGAATGTAATGGATTCATCCGTTTATGTTTTAAATTCTATCATGGATATGGTTATGAAAGTATCAATTGTATTCCTGGCAATCGCCGGCTTCGATTATTTCTACCAGTGGTGGGATTATGAACGTCAGATAAAAATGTCAAAGCAGGAAATGAAAGAGGAATACAAGCAGACGGAAGGAAATCCGGAGATTAAAGGGCGTATCCGGAACATACAAAGAGAACGAGCCCGCAGCAGGATGATGCAGTCAGTTCCTACTGCAGATGTAATTATTCGAAATCCGACCCACTTTGCAGTAGCGCTGCGTTATGATATCGAAAAAGATAATGCTCCGATTCTGCTTGCCAAAGGTCAGGATGAACTTGCGTTAAGGATTGTGGCCATAGGCGAGGAACATGGAGTCTACGTGCTGGAGAACAAGCCTCTTGCAAGGGGGATTTTTGCCAGTACCAAAGTGGGGGAACCAATCCCTCCGGAATATTATGGTATGGTCGCTGAGATTCTGGTATACGTATACCGTATGAATAACAAGATCATAGAGTAGAAAATGCGGCATAGATACTTGAAAGAAATGGTGTAAAAAGAATGAAGACTTTACTTAAAAATTCCGTTGTAGTATTTGTCATTACAATTGTGCTTCTTTTGATCATCCCATTGCCTCCATTTTTTATGGATGTAATGATTATAATAAATATTTCCCTATCCATGATTATCCTTCTGATAACCATGAACATTCGGGAGCCGTTGGAATTTTCCATATTTCCATCGCTGCTTTTGATTACCACACTGTTACGGCTTGGACTTAACGTTTCTTCTACCCGTAACATTTTAACCAATATGGGATCTTCCGGTCTTGTTATTAAGGCCTTCGGTGATTTCGTGTTGCAGGGAAATGTTGTAGTAGGTTTTATCATATTCCTGATTATTGTTTTAGTAAACTTTCTGGTTATTACAAAAGGTACGGAACGAGTATCTGAGGTTGCAGCCAGATTTACCCTGGATGCCATGCCAGGAAAGCAGATGGCCATTGATGCGGATTTAAGTTCCGGTCTGATCAATGAGCAGGAAGCAAAACTGAGACGTTATAAAATCCAGAAGGAAGCAGATTTTTACGGCGCCATGGATGGTGCCACCAAATTCGTAAAGGGCGATGCAATCGTTTCTTTGATCATTACCGCAATCAATTTTATTGGTGGTGCGATCATTGGTATTGTTCAGTCCAATATGCCCTTTTCTCAGGTTCTGACCATTTATAGTATTGCTACGGTAGGTGATGGACTGGTATCCCAGCTTCCTTCTCTTATGATCGCAGTGGCTACCGGTATGGTTGTTACCAGAGCCGTTTCTGACGGCAGCCTTAACGAAGATGTATCTGCACAGTTTCTGGCTCAGCCAAGAGCCATTATGCTCACAGGATTTGTTATGCTGGTATTGATGCTGGTTCCGGGAATGCCTAAATTCCAGCTTGGTCTTATGGCAGTTTTGCTCATAGGAACCGGTTATCAGCTGGAACGTAAAGTGAAACAGTCAGCCTTTAGAGAGGTGGAGCAGTCTCAAAATGCCTTCATGGAGGATACAAGCCAGCAGGCACCAGCAGACGAAGAATCCTATTACAGAGATGTAAATAATGTATATTCACTGATTAGTGTAGACCCTATTGAACTGGAATTCGGTTACAGTCTGATTCCGCTGATTGACGAAGGCAGCGGAGGAAAGTTAATTAACCGTATTGTCATTTTCAGAAGACAGTATGCCCAGGATATGGGATTTGTTATCCCGTCAGTCAGATTGAGAGACAGTTCCAGTCTGAATACCAACCAGTATGTGGTTAAGATCAGAGGCGAAGAAGTGGCGAAAGGTGAAATCCTTGTAGATTATTATCTCGCCCTGGAGCCGCCGGTTCTTTCCGGTGAAGTGGATGGAATTGAAACTGTGGAGCCTGCTTACGGAATTCCCAGTAAATGGATCCGGCCTGAAAACAAAGAGATGGCAGAAATCTATGGATATACGGTTATTGATCCGTTGTCAGTTATGCTGACCCACTTATCAGAGACCATTAAGCAGCATGCATATGAGATGCTTGGCAGACAGGAAATTATGCAGCTGTTAGACAATGTTAAGAAACATTCACCTGAACTTGTGGAGGAGTTATTCCCAGGTCAGTTATCCTACGGCAACTTCCAAAAGATACTCAACAGTCTTTTAAAAGAAGGTGTGCCGATCAA
This sequence comes from Hungatella sp., assembly GCA_009712635.1. GTDB lineage: Bacteria > Bacillota > Clostridia > Lachnospirales > Lachnospiraceae > Lacrimispora. The sequence continues at coordinate 144,408 of WASS01000016.1, forward strand.
AGATATGGAAACCATTTTAGAGACCATTGTGGATGCTCTTTCAACAACCAGAGATATCGATCTTATTACAGAAAATATCAGAATCGCTTTAAAGAGAACCATTACCAGAATGTTCTGTGATGGAGGTCAGATGAAAGTTCTGACTCTGGATGCAGACCTGGAAAAAAATATTATCAGCAGCATGGCAAAAGGCGAGCAGGGCGTTTATCTGGCTCTTAGTCCTGAGGTAATGCAGTCAGTAATCGGACAGCTGGGCGAACAGATTAAGAAGTTTAACGATCTGGAACAAAAACCTGTGATTCTTACAAGTCAGGTAGTAAGGCTGTATTTTTACCGTCTGATCGAGCAGTTTTATCCCAATGTCTATGTTCTTTCATTTAATGAAATTGCAAATAATATTCAGATCCAGGCAGTCGGAAATATTACCGTTTGACAGGGGTTAATGTCAGAAAGGCAGTGTTAATCGGAATGGAGCAGGAGTTAAGCCAATATACCAATGAAGATTTACTAATTAAATATAAGCGTACTAAGGATATTAAAATCAAGCACGAGCTGGTAATGCGTTATATGTATATGGTGAAGAGCATTTCAATTCAAATGCGTGATGTCTATTTAAGCTTTGCTCAGATAGAGGATATCGTTAATGAAGGTGTATTGACGATCATGAATGGGATTGAAAAGTTTGATCCTGATATGAATGTGAAGTTTGAAACGTATATTTCCAAGCGGATTCGTGGTATGATTATAGATATGGCAAGAAAACAGGACTGGATCCCAAGAAGTGTCAGAAAAAATGCCAAAGAACTGGACAATACAGTGATGGAATTATGTAACCGTCTGGGACGTTTCCCATCCTCAAAAGAAACTGCCGAATATTTAAACGTATCATTGGACAAATACCAGGAAGCATTAGGTAAGACCAATGTTTATAGTGTAATATCCCTTGATATGGTGTTAGAGGGAAGCAATGATAACAAGAAAACAGTTCAGCTGCCATCTATCAGCGAAAATGACCAGCCGGAATCTCACTATCTTCAGGAAGAATTTAAACAGATACTGGTATCTGCCATAAATAATTTAAAGGAAAATGAACAAAAGGTTATTTCTTTGTATTATATGGACGAATTAAATATGAAAGAGATTGCCAGGGTCATGAATGTCAGTGAACCAAGAATTTCACAGATTCACTCCAATGCCATACAGAAACTGAGACTGAATCTGACTAATTTTATAAATGGGAAATAGGAAAGGGGAATAGCGGGATGTTTCAAGGATTTTATAATCTGGCTTCCGGGATGCTTTATCAGAACCGGAATTTAAATACCATCAGTAACAATATGGTAAACGTAAGTACTCCTGGGTTTAAATCAGACCGTATGACCAGCACCACATTTAAGGAAGAGATGCTCTACAGGAGCGGCAATGTGGATAAAAGCAGTTACACTCCGATTGGTACTGCTTCCATGCTGAAAACAGTAGCAGGTGTGAAAACCAGCTTCGATCAGGGAAATGTGGAAGAAACCGGCGGAAATCTGGACTTTGCTTTAACAAAGCCTGGATTTTTTACAATCGAGGGTACTGACGGGACTCGTCTTTATACAAGAAATGGTTCTTTTGATGTTGATAAGGATGGTTATCTTTGCTTATCAAATTTAGGAAGGGTACTTGGAGAAGACGGAAACCCCATTGAAATGACTTCTAATCACATTACAGTGGACAAGTCCGGGAATATATACGAAGAGCCCTTAAAAGGGCTTAAAACCGATGAAGATGGCGGTGATACGGAGGCATTGGAACCAACGCTGCTTGGAAAGCTTGGGGTGGTAAACTTCGATGATACAGCTCAGCTGGTAAAAGGGGATAATGGAACCTTCACTACCCAGGCAGAGGGAAAAGCTGTTGACGGTGGAGTTATGTGGAAATCAGTGGAACGGTCCAATATTGACCCCATCGAACAGATGACTTCCATGATGACCAGTCAGAGAGCTACCCAGAGTGCAGCCCAGGTGCTTAAGATGTATGATCAGCTTATGGGAAAAATAGTATCTGACATTGGCAGAGTATAGGGGAGGAACAACGGATGAATCAATCCTTTTACATAGGCGCACAGGGTGCCATGAATCAGCAGACGAAACTGAATGTTGTATCGAATAATATAGCGAATGTAAATACAGTTGGCTTTAAACCGGAATACAGTGTGTTTTCTGATCTGATCTATGCACAGACACGAAATTCACTTAGTGATACCAACATAAAGACCGGAAGCGGATCAAAAATTGATCAGATAAAGACAAACATGACCGCTATGCCGTATCAGACTACTGGACAGGAGCATGATTACGCTGTACAAGGTGATGGTTTTTTCATGCTGAAGGATCCGGTATCCGGAGAAATCACATATACACGGGATGGACGTTTTTCCCTGGCAAAGACAACGGACAAATTCTATCTTGTCAATGTGGATGGGAAACGGGTTCTTAATATGGATCAGGCAGAGATTTCCTATGATGTAAAGCCGGCATCCTATCCTTCCGAAGAAGGTGAGAAAGAGGAAGAAGAAACCCAGGAACTGCAGGAGGGAGAACATGACCCCCATGCCATTGGCATCTATACCTTTGCCAATACCAATGGTCTGAAACCCATAGGAGACAATGTTTTTTCTGCAACGGCAGTTAACGGGACTCCCATTCTACTTGAGAAGGCAAAAGTGATAAGTGGTTCACTGGAGCAGTCCGGTACAGATTTTGCTTTGGAGATGACAAAAATGATGGAGGCCCAGAGAGCATACTCCTATGCTCTTAAGATGGTACAGACTTCCGATGAAGTTGAATCGACAATAAATTCTCTGCGATAAATATCGCAGAGTTCGATGAAAGAGGGCGATCATATGAAAATAACACGTTATGACGAAATGAATGGGCTTGGGCTGGATCTGATCCGGGAGATAGGCAGTATTGGTACAGGTAATGCAGCTACTGCACTTTCTTCTATGCTGAACAAGACCGTTCGTATGACACTTCCCGATGTTCAGATACTCGGATATAATGAGGCCATTAAATTTCTGGGAGATCCGGAGGAAATTGTGGCAGCGATCCTGGTGAAGATGACAGGAGAAATCAACGGTTTAATGCTCTTTATTTTAAAAATGGATTTTATTAATGAGGTTTTATCCAGTGTTATGCAGCAGGAGATTGAAGACTATTACCAGCTCAATGTCTTAGAGACCTCCGCACTAGAAGAAATCGGCAATATTATCATCTCATCTTATGTAAATGCAATGTCAACTCTGAGTGAAGTTACAATTAATCTTTCCGTACCGGATATTGCAGTCAACATGTTAGGTGGCATCTTAAGTGTTCCAATGGTGGAATTTGGATATCAGACAGATAAGATGATGATGATAAGCGGACAGTTTATAATAGGAGGAAAAGTCCTACACAGTGACTTACTGATGATGCCGGATATTATGTCATTGAACTTTTTAATGGAAAAGCTGGGGATTGTAAATGGATAAACAGATAACAGTGGGAATTGCGGACATGAAATTTGCCAGGCAGGAGGGGACACTGATCACCTATGCGCTGGGGTCCTGCATTGGAATCTGTTTATACGATCCCATGATAAAGCTGGGAGCGCTTGTGCATATCATGCTTCCGGAAGTATACGGATCAGGAGACGGAAATATATTTAAGTATGCAGATACAGGACTTGCTGAGACATTTAGAAAGATAGAAATCCTGGGCGCAAGAAAACCAAGATTGATCGCAAAGATTGCAGGGGGGGCAAAAATGTTCGAATTGCAGGGAAATAGTACCCTTGGCAATATCGGAGCCCGCAATATTATAAGCGTAAAACAGATTCTCCAAAAAGAGGGGATCCGGCTTGCCGCTCTGGACGTTGGAGAAAACTATGCACGCACCATGTCTATGGATGTAAGCACGGGGCAGGTTAAAATCAGAACTTACGGCAGAGCAGAAATTGTTTTGTAAACATTATGAACTGGCAGAAAGTTGCCGATAAATTAGCAGGCAGTTGTTTTTGCTGGATTATATTGGGATAAAGGAGAAAAAGTATGGCAGAAACAGAGATTTTATTAGAATCAGGGACGAATGAAATTGAAATAATGGAATTCACCATTTATGGTGAGTTATATGGAATTAACGTTGCGAAAGTACGCGAGATTATGATGTCAGATAAGGTGAAACCAATCCCTCATGCCCACCCAGCCGTAGAGGGTATTTTTAAACCAAGGGATCTTCTTCTTACAGTCATTGATCTCCCTTATTACCTTACTGGCGGTAAAGGTGAAAAACAAGGCAAAGATCTGTTTATTATCACCAATTTCAACAAGCTGCACATCGCTTTCCGTGTTCACAGCGTAGTTGGTATCAGCCGTATCTCCTGGAAGAATATTCAGAAGCCAGATGATACCATAAGCCGTGGAGATGAAGGCGTAGCCACTGGAATCGCTCAGTGCGGAACTGATCTTGTTACAATCCTTGACTTTGAAAAAATTGTTGCTGACATCGCTCCTGAGACCGGAATCCAGATCGATGATATTAATAAGCTGGGAAAGAGAACATCTATTTCTAATCCGATTCTAATTGCAGAAGATTCCATTCTTTTAACAAAGATGATTGAAGCAGCTCTTAGAAAAGCTGGATATGAAAATCTGACTTTTAAAAATAATGGACAGGAAGCATGGAATTATTTAAGCCAGATAAGAGATGATTCAGATTTAGATGAGAAGGTAAGCCTGATTATCACAGACATTGAGATGCCTGAGATGGATGGACACCGTCTTACAAAGCTGGTGAAAGAAGATAAAAAATTAAAACATATTCCTTTGGTTATTTTCTCTTCCATGATTAATCAGGAACTGATGATAAAGGGAAAGCAGTTGGGAGCAGATGAACAGCTGAGCAAACCGGAAATCGCCCATCTGGTGGAAGTAATCGATCACTTGCTTCAGAGGAGGAAGACGAATGGATAAGTATGTCACCCGGCAGCCTATTAAGGCGTTGAAGGAGGACAGGATTATCGGCTATGAAGTATTGTTTCAGAAGGATTATGATTCTCTTTACAGTAGCTCCGACGTAGCCGCAGCTGACACAATTGCAGGATTTCTGATGCAGAATACAGAAAGCATTTTCCATGATAAGCTTACTTTTGTTACATTTACTCCTTCATTGTTATTCCGGAATACGCCAAAGATTTTTGATAAGGACAAGATGGTGATTCAGATTGAAGATCATGTCATGATTCACCCATTGTCTCCAACCATAATAAGAAAATACAGGGCAGAAGGTTATGTATTTGCCATTAATGACTTCCAGTTTTCTCCCAAATATTTTTCTATGCTGGATTACGTTACTTACATAAAAATAGACATCAGAAACAAGCAGGATGGAAAAGAACGCAGTTCTTTAAAAAATCTTATTAATACAATGAAGGGTTTTGATAAGAAGTGTATCGTAACAGGCGTCAGCTCCATGGCCGATTATGAACTTGCAATTGAAGTAGGGGCTGATTATGCAGAAGGAAGTTATGTTGCAGAGGCTATGGCTGGAAAAGTAAACCGTATGGAATTCTTAGAAGGAAACTTTTTCCAGTTGGTGGTTGAGGTCTCCAAAGATGAACCAGATATAGAAAAGATCGAAGAAGTAATAAGCAGAGATGCCGCATTAAGCTACGCCCTTCTTAAGATCGTTAATTCCGCATACTTTGCTCTTCGCCGAAGGGTCTCCTCTATACGTCAGGCACTTGTTACCATGGGTATCAGCCAATTGAAGCAATGGGTATATTTATTAAGCTTCAACAATGACATTGATAATGAGGAATCCTTAGAGGCTATGATGAAACTGTCTTTCCTAAGAGCGAATTTTGCTATGACGATTTCAGATCACATTAAGGATCTTCCGATTATCCGGTCAGAAGTCTATATGATGGGTATGTTCTCAACACTTCAATATATGATCAATGCACCGTTGGAGGAAATTCTGGAAGAAGTTCCGGTTGCCCAGGAAATAAAAGATGCCCTTATCAGAAAAGAGGGCATCTGCGGTGAACTATATGAACTCATTCTTAGCTATGAAAGCGCAGAATGGAAGAAAGTCAAGCAGCTTTCCGAAAAACTCAATATACCTTCCGGACAGCTTGCACAGACTTATATGGACTGTGTAGAAGCCGTGAATGAGATATGGAACGGTCTAACGGTCAGTGCAGATCAGGAAACAGACATTCCCGTAAGCAAGAAAACCCACACTTAATGGTGTGGGTTTTCTTTTACGATAAAACATGATTTCGTTAATTCTACAATTACCTGCGGAGCAAAACGGCTGGAGTAAAAGTTCAGCAAAGGAGAAGCTGCGGGCGGCTCCACCACCACATACTTAGGAGTAAGCTTGTTAAGCGTCAAAGCAGTAACATCAGCAATGCAGTGTTCGCAGGTACAGCCACCAAGACGCCCCACATAGTCCCTGGCGATATTCTCCACAACATGTTCCATTACATTCAAATACTTGAAATTAGAGGCTTTTGGAGTGACAGGAATATCAGTAACTGGTGGCTCAGGTTTTACAGGAACGTCCTCAGTTTGTGCTGGAGTATTTATTGACTCAAAGGAATCCTGAATATCGGGCTGTATCGGTTCAATGAAATCCGGAATATCAGGCTGTGTCAGTTCATTGGAAATTTGATCAGGTTCCGACAATTCATCGGAAACAAAATTATTAGGTTCATCCGTTTCATCAGAAACCAGATTATCTGATTGCGGCCATTCATCGGAAGCCGCGATATCTGATTGTTCCGATTCATCTAAGTCTTGCATACCGGATTGATCGGTTTCATCGATACTTAATATGTCCATTTGATCTTGCTCATGAACATCAGATATATTTGGGTCATTCTGATTATCGAGATCCTGTAGATCTGTCTCATCGACCACATCTGGTGAATTATCAGATGGTTCAGTAAATTGCTCTGTAACGAGCATTTCTTCACTGACTGCTGAAGTTGAATCTTCCACATTGTTTAATTCATTGTCTGAAACAGGATCAGGTAGAGAATCTGGTAGTAAATTATCTTCATTTTTCTCAGAAAATCCAGTTCCGATTTCTTTTTTTTCATCTTCTTCCAGTTGTTGTTTAATTAATTCAGCAACCGGATCCTGAACCGAAGAGGAAAGATCAATAATAGAAATTGGGCTGGGAGACAAGGGACTATCCTGCATTTGTATGGATGCCTGCTGAGCCAGAACCGTCAATTCTTTAATTGTCCCCTTTGACTCAGCGGCCTGGCTGGCAGCAAGGTTTTCCTTAGCAGCCTCTGATTTCGAAGATTCCGCCTCACCTCCGGCCAGAAGATTCATTACATGAGCTGTTTTGCTGCTTTTCCTAGCCATGTTTATGTGCTCCTCTCAAGTCTGTATTATTTTGATTTTTTAATCAATTCAAGGACTTCAGTTACCAATGCTTTGTAATCCTGGGCAGGATTGGATCTGGGTGCATAATCCAGCAGGCTTTCTCCCTGAGCCGGTGCTTCGGCTACACTGACGCTGGATCTGATATGTGTCTCAAACACACGTGTACCGATTTGGGAGGCAATACTCTGAGCCATCTCCTTCACTTCTCTGGAAAGAAGTGTTCTGGAATTATACTTATTTAGAAGTATTCCCAGCACAACCAGATTTGGATTAACAGAGGCACTAACTGTATTAATGGTATCCTTAATCTGTGAAACTCCAAGAAGACTTAAAATCTCCGGTACCATAGGAATAATCAGATAATCTGCAGCTGCGTAGGCGTTAACTGTTAAAATATTCAAAGCAGGAGGAGTATCAATAATAATATAATCATAATAACCGGCAACTGTAGATAGTAAATTCTTTAACATACTTTCTCTCTGCTTTCCGGTAAATTCCAATTCGGCGCCGCTTAAAAGAATATTAGATGATATAACATCACAATATTTTGCAGGGCGGATAGCTTCCTGCAAAGTGGCAGAACCCTGGAAGACTTCATAAATCGTTGCGCAGTTTTCAATCTCCAGTCCCAGACTAAATCCAAGATTACCCTGAGGGTCTAAATCAACAGCCAGCACTCTTTTATTATTCATGGCAAGACCGCAGGCAAGGGAACAGGAAGTGGTGGTTTTGCCTACGCCGCCCTTTTGATTTGTAATAGTAATTACAGTTGACAAATTGTATTCCTCCAATCGTAAATTAAGATAATACTATTATCTTTAGTATACAATATGACGATAAATAAGTATAGCCAAAACAGAAAAAAAACCGATTTTTGACGAAAATTGGATTATTTAGATAGTTAAGAAAGGAGTTATTAGTATGGCATCAGCATTGACCAGTATTAAAAACAGTTCAGCATCATCCATAAAAGGTTATGGTGGTCTGGCAAGCGGTTTGGACAGAGATACTCTGATTGAGGGAATGACATCATCTACAAGGGCAAAGATTGCAAAACAGCAGAAAAAAAAGCAGACATACGCGTGGCAGCAGGAGGCGTATCGTTCCATCAGTTCGAAACTGGTCGAGTTCTCCAGAAAATACACCTCTTACACAAGTCCATCTACCAACTTATCCAGCCCCAGCTTTTGGGCTAAAAGTAATGTTACTACCGTAGGAGCTAACAGCAGTTATATCAGTGTATCAGGAAGCTCTTCAGGTACTGATTCTATGTCTATAGTAGGTGTTAAGCAACTTGCCAATAATACATCGATTCTGACAAATGGTAAAGTCTCTGATGGTAAGCTTATGACAGGCGAGATTAATTTTACTGATCCGGAATCTGTCAGTACTCTGGAAGGACAATCACTTTACTTTAAATATGGAAGTAAAACTTATTCTGTATCGTTAAGCAGTGGCACTGCATCAGATGGTTTCACATATGATTACAGTTCAGCTGAAAGCGCCCAAAAATCAATAACAAGAGCATTAAAAAATGTTTCAATTGGAGATGGAAAAACACTTGAAGATGTTATGCAGGTGAAGACGACACCGCAAGATGCAGCAGATCCCAAGTCTAAGCTGGCAAAACTGGATTTTATATCCAAGGATACAGCAGGTAATACACTTCAGATAATAGGTGGAAGCAAAGGTGCTTTGAGTGCTTTAGGTATTAGTGATATTGATAATATCAGTGATGCTAACAAAACGATCAATGGAGCTGGTTTTACTACTGAACTAAAAAATAGAGAACAGAAGTTATATGAAGATAAAACTTTTTTACAGCGAGTAGCAGGTAAAAGTATTAGTTTTACATATAATGGAACTACACAATCTGTCAATTTCGATATTAACGAAGCTGAACAGTATAATGATATAACTAAGTTAGCGACTTATATGCAAAAACAACTTGATAGTAAATTTGGAACGGGAAGAATTGCGGTTTCCGGAGGAGCTGACGGTAAATTAGGGTTTGAAACAATGGATCCTAATACCAATAGTCCAGACAGTTCTTCCATATTGGCAATTACTTCGGCAGATTTGGGAGTTATAGGAAAAAATGGCGCATTAAAAGTGGAGTATGGAGAATCCAATCGATTAAATTTGACATCATCCCTAATAAACTCAGGTCTGGAAGGGCTTTCTGGCAAAACTCCAGAAACAGAACTTCAGCTCAAAATAAACAATGTACCGATTGTTGGTCTTACTTATGGAAGTTCTATGAATGATATTATTAATAAGATTAATGCATCCGACGCAGGTGTTACGGTCAGTTATTTAAATAATGCTGACAAATTTTCCATTGTATCAAAAGTTGCTGGGGCAGCAGGTAAAATTGAATTTGATACTTCTAATCCATTGGATGCCTCCAGTGTGTTATTTAAAGATTATACGACTAAAAAGGGCCAGGATGCCATTGTGAGCGTTAAATATGCCGGATCCAGTGATCCAGTTGATTTAATTCGTGGAGATAATACCTTTAATTTAGATGGGCTGAATATTACTGTTAATGGAACATTTGGATATGAATACACGAATAATACGTCAGGAAATTATGTGAAAACATCAGATAATGAATATAAACAGATATTAAATCCTGGAACCAAATATAAATATGAAGATGGGGTCGGGTATACTGTGGATAACGCTAATGGTACATTTGTACTTACCACAGACAATAAGTATGTATCGACGTCAGGTGGGCTGTATAATAGCACGCCAATTGCGGGTACCCAGCCAGTTACGTTTAATGCCAAAACAGATTCTGATAGTATTGTAAAAGCTGTAACTGATATGGTCAAAGATTATAATGATATGCTTGAATTGGTGAATAAAGAAGTTTCTACTAAACCGAATCGAAATTATGAACCGCTTACCGACGAACAAAAAGCTGATATGACAGAGGATCAGATTAAAAAATGGGAAGATAAAGCTAAGGAAGGTATGCTTTTTAATGATACTGAATTAAGAAGTCTTACTGACAGCATGAGATTCATTTTTGAAAGTGGTTCTGCTGATAAGAATGCTCTGGCAACTTTTGGAATTACTACAAGTTCTAATTATGGTGACAATGGAAAGCTTGTACTTGATGAAACAAAGTTTAGAGCTGCTTTGGAAACAAACTCAGCCGACTTACAAAAGTTGTTTACCAAAAAAGAGGATCCTTTAACTGGAGACAAGGGCGGTGTTATGGCGAGGCTTACTAAAATTACAGATAAGTATGCCGGAACGACTGGTGCAACAAAAGGTATCTTGATAGAAAGAGCTGGTTCCGTATATGCCCCAACAAGTATTTTACAGAATTCCTTACAGAAGTCCATGGACAGCTTGGATACTGTGATAGACCGCCTTAACAAACAACTTAAGACAGAAACAGATCGCTATGTTAAGCAATTTACCAATTTGGAAACAGTGATTTCCCAAATGAACTCACAAAGCAGCTGGTTGAGTTCATCCTTTGGTTCATAGAAACGGAGTATAAAATGGCAGTAAACGGATATCAACATTATAAAGAACAGACCGTTAATACAATGACTCAGGGGGAAATGCTTAATCTTTTATATGATGAATTACTAAAGCGGTTAACCAGGTCAGAATTGGCATTGGAGAATAAAGATTATGAGCTTTTCGAGCAATCAGCACAACGGTCTATAGATATTGTCATATATTTAAAAGACACGCTTAACTATCAATATGAAATAAGTAGTGAATTAAAAAGACTGTATGACTTCTTCCTGTATGAGCTAAACCGTATCAAAGCAGGGCGCAATTCTGCAGTAATAACAGAAGTAAGGCCTTTGATAATGGAGTTGCGGGATTCCTTTAGAGAGGCACAACGAAGCAACGGTTGATATTTTGGCTGGAGAGGTAATATCTCTCCAGCCGTTTAACAATAATCTGCAAACAGGAGAACATACAAATGGAAGAATCCATGCTTTTGGAAATACTAAAAGAGATGCAGAAAAAGTACCAATGTATGAATGAGATAGAAAGAATAACCAGGGAAGTTGGAGAATTCCTTTCCCGCAATGATCAAACTTCAGTACAGATGCTTTTGGGAATGCGTCAGGATGAGATGGATAAATCTGATGCTATCGATAAGAATATTAGATGTCTGACATCAGTTCTGACTTCGGAAGAAGCTGTTCAGGTGGAAAGTTGGATTAAAGGGCAGGAAAACTGGAATCCAAGTGGAGAGATTTCAAAAAAAATAATGGAAAAAGGAAAGAATATTCAGCAAATATTAAAACGTACGATAGATATCGATAAACACATCAGTACGCGTATCGCTGGTACTCAATCCTTTTATAATTAATTGCGATTTTAATTAGCTGGTGCAATTGCCCACAATGGTCCGCCATTAGAGGCACGGTAATTCAGTTCACGAAGTATGATTGAGGGATCCCAATTAAGTTTTGTGTTATCATAATTATTAGAATCGGCAATTCTAAAAGATCCGTCTGCAGTGTAACTTGTTATAATGATAAAATGCCCTTGCTGTGTAAAATGCCCTCTTCTCATTAAAGCAACAACCAGTTGTCCGGAATCCAATGCATTTTTTATTCCCTCCACGGATTGGTTTTTAATAGATGAGACGGTAAGACCATATGCGGATGCGCTGTCAGGAATAAGACGATGATAAGAACCTTGTCCAGGGCACCAGCTGTTATTGACCGCAGCCCAATTTGCGATATCAGTCGGTAGTACCTGATTACCAGTCAGACTGGTTATGACCATAGCCATAACAGTAGGACCACAGCCATGGGTAACCATCGGATCACGCCCTCCCCATAGGTAATTTCCCCATCTGGCATCTGCCTGATTATAATAAGTGAGAGGACCGCAGACGCTGTCCAACATCACATCGTATTTGCCCTCCTGTGGGATGTCTGCTTCAACTGCCTCAGTCGGTAACACGGTTGAAGTTTTGGGAACATCAGCGGCTGAACCATCAATTTGATAATTAGAAGAAAATATCGCAAACGGGATGACAATTACGAACAGGGTTTTAATAAATGTTTTAATTAATCTGTTCATACGGCTCACCTTTATTTTTAATGTTATATGATACTTATCGGACAAATATCCAATAAAGTTAAGTTTAGAATAAAAAAGTCCGATATATATAATATGACCTGCATAATAAAACGTGCAATATGTTGACATGGGATTTAATTAAGGATGGAAAAATGAATGATTAAAGGTTATGAAGAGCGGTATTTACTAACATTATTATCAGCAGTGATGAATCAGAAAGCCTCACCAGAGCCTATACGTTCACTTGATTGGGAGAAGATGTTTCGTTTAGCAGATTACCATGGGGTGGCACATGCTATACACTATGGTATTTTAGGGCTTGATCAGGAGATTCCCCAATCCGTAAGACAACAATTTTTTGACAAATATCTAGAATCCGTATACCGGGTAGGGCGCTTGAAGAAAAGTGAGATGCAGCTGATCATACTAATGGAGCGTGAAAAAATCAATTGTTTCTATCTTAGTTATTCAGATATTGTAAAAAATTATCCTATAGAAGAGATGTGCTGTCGTGAGTCCATTGAGATTGGATCCAGTAGAAAAAGTGCCCGTACGATATGGGAGATTTTAGAAAGAGTAGATTTCGAAGAACGTAAAACAGAAGAGGTTGGAAAATTATATTATCGTATCCCTGGAATCAGAGTACTGAATTTTGACTATACACTTTTTTTTAGCGGTTCCATGCGAAAATTTTTTAAGAGTTTGCTAAAAGTATTTCCACTTCAGAATGGAAGCAGATGCGTTCGTGAACTGCCTTTGGATGACAGATATTTGTTTTTACTCTGCAGGTTAACTGATAGCTATGCCAGAGGTAATATCAGCCTAAGCCAGATTATGGATTTTTGGGTTTTTTATAAGACGTATAGTGAAGGTTTTAATTGGCCATATATTTATGGCAGACTTAAAAAGTTAAAAATTTCAGATTTTGCAGAGCGTTTAGAACATTTGATTTTAAGATGGTTCGGAACAGGTGCCACGATTGAAAATGTGGAGATTTATGAAGCAATGGAATCCTATATCCTTTCAAAGGGAACCGAGGGAAGAGAGATGAGCTCTAGTCTTTTACCATTGATTAAGACGGTTGCAGATTGCTATGAAAGGAATCGTAGATTAGAGGATTTTAGAAAGATAGTTTCCTGGCTTTTCCCCGATCGGAGATACATGGAAACGCTGTATCCACTATTGGGAAATATAAGGATTTTATTACCGTTTTTTTGGGTGTTAAGACTATGGAGATATATAGGCAGATTATGTATGAATTACCTACGCGATAAAGTTTTACCAAAGGTTGATAAAATTCCTTTCAGATATAAAAAGACAATAAGTGGAAACACAGAGGAAGAATCAAAGGAAACAGCGGAAATACCCAAGTAACATCAGGTATTTCCGCTGTCTTTTTGCTTTTCTGAGAAAAATTCTTTTATTTTAGATAACGATCCAGCATCCAGAGGAAGAGAAACGGCTTCCTGATTAGCTGAAACAGCTTCCACCAATTCTGATCTTAGAATAGATACATCTCTGGGAGCATCAATTGCCAACTTGACCCAATCATTACCAATTTCTAACACTGTGATAGAAATGTTATCGCCAATGTTTAGGGCCTGTTCCTTTTTTCTCTGTAGAATCAGCATATTATTTTCCCCTCCTGATAAAATCTTTGATTGGATGACGGAATTTATAAAGAGGATTATCCAAAATTATTTGTTTTGCTTCTCTCGTATCCGTATTGACGGCAATCGGAGCTTTTAAGTTAACAGTGCTTTCTTCCATTTGATCATGAATGATACAGATAACATAGTATGAAATATTTTCTTCGTCGTAGGAAGCTTTTAAGAAATTGCTGTCTTCCTTTGATAAAACAGGAGTATACTCCGAATATAATTGAAATGGATTCATCAATATAAATGATACTCTATCATCATTAATGGATTGAAGAGAAATCAGTGCATCACTATTATCCTGAAATGATAGAGGTACGTAGTCCTTAAATTCCGTAAATCCAAACAATCCTTCAGAGAAATGAATTATTTCATCTTCTGAACAGGGAATGGAACCAAAATATTGAGTTTTTATTTCCATATATACCTCCGGGTATAGATTTATGCCAGCACATCAATGGGGGTATGTTCAAACATCTCACTGGCGCTGGGAGGAACATAAAGCGGTTTACCGATATACTCGATTTCTACATCGGGCATCTGGGTGATCTCAAATTCTACGCTGCCAGGAATGAATTCAAAATCTCCTTTTGCAATTTTAATATCAAAACTAAGTTTATCCATTTCATATTTAATATTCAGATCGGGGGCAGACCACTCAAGATCAGGACCAGTCGTTGGAAGAAATGCTAACCCAAACTCTCCTGTAGGCATCTGAGCACGTTGACGAATAATTTGATCAAGGGGATTTTGTACTTTGGCATCTAACAATAGAGCGGCCTCCTCTGTGTATGTTGCGGCGGAATCTGCAGCAGCCTGTAATCCAGCTGCTGCATACTGGCGTACGCTTTCCATGGTAGTAGGGCAAATTGAGTTTCTTGCATCATAAGTATCGATATTCACCTTTATGGGTGTGCTGTTTATATCAAGGCCTCCTTTATCCCTGTTTACTATAACATCGGATTTAGAGCCTTTATATCTGAGTTCAGCCTTTTGGATTCTCAACTCATACTTTAATGGTATCGTTTTAATCTGAAGCAATTGTTCCATATAAAGTCCCTCCTGTAAACGTTAACGCATGAAATCAATAAAAGATGAAGACAGGATACTGGTACCAACCTTCAATGATGCGTTATATGCATATTGATCCCACATATAATTAGTAATGGCCTCTGCCATATCAACGCCTTCAACGCCTGACATCTGCTCTTGTATTGATATTTCAGCATCTCCAAGACGATCTTTTGTAGTAGTAAGAAACTCTGATTTAACACCTAATTCAGTGATTTGATTCATTAAGTTGGTGCCTAATGAGTCAAACTTATTCATAAGCTTTCCATATTCATCAGCATTGAATGTATCAGATTCAAGGGCATCTGCAAGTTTTCCTGCAAGTGTGATTACATTATTACTTAGTCCGTTCTCATCCGTTCCGTAACCAACTGCATTAATGCCTGGAAGTGACATATTAAAAGCAGTGGAAGATACAACATTATCAAAATTATCCATTGCCAGCCCCATTCCAAGATCTACATACAAATTTTCCTGTGACATGCGCTGAAGATTCTCATAGTCTGCAGAGCCTTTACTGGCATTCACATCAGCCCCCCGGTAGGTAAGAGTACCACTAGAAGATAGCTCAAAGGGAGGGTTCTTCCCATCGGAACCTGCAAATAGAAAAGTATCCTCATAAGATGAATTCATACTAAGTACCATTGATTGCTGAAGCTGCCGGATTGCGGAAGCAAAACTCTGACGTACTTCAGGAGTTTGGTTTGTACCATTCAAAGCCTGAATATTATAATTTTTACTAATGTTTTTAACCATATCGGAGACTTGTGTCAGTGAATCTTCCTGCCCATCCTGTCTAGCCTGGGCAGTATCAACCATTTTTAAATTATCCTGGTTTTTGTAATATTTACGATGCAGCTGGGAAGCTCTGGCAGCTGACGCTGGATCTTCCGCAACGCTATTAAATGAACGCTGAGTCATAACGTGTGTCCGGGATATATTTAAGTTGTTAATAGAAGATGAAAGATTACTTTTATAATCTCTAATTAAAGCGTTTGTAGTGATTCTCATTTACTTACCTCCTTATCGACCGACTACTCCGGTATTGTTGATTAATACATCGAGAGCCTGATCCAGTGTTGTCATAAAGCGGGCAGCCGCACTAAAAGACTTCTGATAATGCATCAGATTTATACCTTCCTCATCCAAAGATACACCTGACACGCCATCTTTGTCATTAGCAGTCTTTTTTACTACTGATACATGATTATCTAAAATTGATTTGTTCTTTGAACTGTCAATACCCTGATTATTCTCTAATGTTGAATAGCACTGTGAAAAGTTGCCGGTATAAAATGTTATGTAGCTTGTTGATTTGTTGCCGGCACCATCCATTTTAGTGTATTCATATTTAAAATCTCTGCTGTCAGTTAATGATTTGAGCATTTTAAGAATATTATCATTTGCTGTTGAACCAGCTTTTTCATCATGAGAGGAAATGATATGTATGGAGTTATTCATCCAGTCATCATTGATTTTAATATTTGATGAAGTAAATTTCTTTGTTCCATCAGTTGTTTTAAACAAATCAAAGTTCTTAACGTTTAGTGAATTGGCTTTATATGAAAAGACAATCGGCCCACCACCCTGTAATTTAATACTGTCATTTGTAATGGCTGTGCCAGAAGGCATAGGGTCAGTACTTGTCCATGTCAGTTTTTTGTTAACATAATCCCACGTTCCAGGTACTGCACTTGCGCCATTTACTGATAAATCAACAGGATTAGTATTTAATTTGTCTGCCAGATTTTTAAGGCTCTCATCCAATGTACTGCCTATTACAATCGTATCTCCTGATCCATCACCACCAAAGGTATACGTTTTACCATTAAATTCAAATTTCTCACCGTTTAAGAAATTACCTATCGTATTGGAAAAACCGAAAGAAAATTCTGCTCTCTGACTTCCGTCAGTATTCATTGGATTCGCTGATCCAGATGACGGTAAAACGTTGGCACCTGTATAAGGCTGCATATTTCCATTTAAATCGTTAAAAGTTTTGGCAAAATTATCTACAAAGGAATCAAAAACCTTTTCATAATAGCCAAGACCCCTGAAATCAGATGCAGGATCGTCAAGCTCTCCGGATTTGTTCAGCATATCTACGGTACCCTTTATAGTACCTTCTTTTAAATAGTCGGTAATATCTGTCTTTAAGGATGACAGATCCGTACCTGCAGGATAATCAGCAGCAGGGATAACAGAAATTCGAACGGTTCCATCGGGATTTCCGTCTAAATCCTTATGCTGTTCCATTGAAAATGCAGCAAAGTTTTCTCCGTGTTCACCTGCAGTAAGTTCATAACTCATACCATTGGATCCGTTTAAAGTTACAACCGGGTAATTATATTTAGCACTGGTTCCGATGGTAACTTCTTTGTAAGTGACGCTGATAGGGAGATAGCTGGCCAAATCATCCAACTTGCTGTTTCTTTGATCCATCAGCTCCAATGAGGGATTACCCAGCATCTGACTTTTCCAGATGGTATCGTTTAATTCTCCAATATCAGAAAGAAGGCTGTTGACAGTCTTAATGTCGGTGTTCTCAAGACCGTATATGCTCTCTTCTCGTGTTGTCTTTAAATCCGCAGATTTCTGATGCATATAGTTTAACAGAACCTGACATCTGGACCGTACAATACTGTCAAATTCGCTGTTATTTGCATTGGAAGACAGCTGGTCTAAACTGCTGCTCAAATCGCTTAAAGCCTTTTTTAATGCGTCTCTGTCAGTCTCATCAAAGATATCCCCCAACTGATCTAAAACAGCCTGACGGGCATCAGCAGTACCCACTTTTGCAATCTGGTTGCGGTACTGTACATCAAGAAACGGATCTCTGATCTGGGAGATGCCTGATACTTCAACACCATAGCCAATTTTAGATCCGGGATTACTGCTTGTAGGCTCAGCGCCTCTTAAGTTAATACTTACAAGATCCACCTGCTGTCTTGTATAACCTTTTGTATTAATATTGGCGATATTCTGTCCGGTAACATCAAGGGCTCGCTGACTGGCGGTCATGGCAAGCTGAGCAATCGTAAAACCGGAAAATGTAGATCGTGTCATATGAGACCCTCCCAATTCTTCTTTTCTTTTGTGTTGTCCTTGCGGGTGCGTTCTATGGCCTTGTTAATATTATGTAAGCTTATTTCGAGCATAGCACGGGCACTTTCATTGGTATCCTGAAAAAGACTGACATGGTAGGAGAGTGTGTCAAACAACTGCCGAAGCCGGCTTTGCTCTTCCCCTGTGGTGTTCTCCAGTATCTGCTGAAAGGTATATCCCTCAAAGCCCATGTCCTTCTGGCATGCTTCACGCTTTTTATCCAGGCCTCTCAGCTTTAAAACGGCAGCCTGTTCCTTATTCATGCAGTCTTCTACATAAGAGACCATGTTCTTTTTAACCGCTTCTATTTTTATCTGTTCGATCTCAGTCAGCTCTTTGAAGAGCTCAACCAGATCTTCAACGATGGTTGTAAACTCATTCATTACTTTCTGCTCCTTTGTACCAGAGAATCTTCTCTGCGATCTTATTGGCATCTACCTGATAGGTACCATTTTCCATTCTTTCCTTTAACTGACTCAGCTTTTCGTCAGACGCTGGATTCTTGATTTCATTCATGAGCATGTTCTTAAGCGTGGCAGCAAATTTTGAATCCATATCTTCCTGGGAAGCGGAACGTATGGTGATTTCATCGTAATTGGTTTTTGCTGATTCGTAAGCCGGGCTGCTGGTTGAGTCCTGATTTTGTCGTATCATGGATGTATTATACAGCGTATTAAGATAATTCGATGGGATACGCATGAAATTACTCCTTTCTGAGAGCTTCATATAACTTAACTTTTTATATCACAGTTATATTATCGTCATTTAATAAGAAATATTAACTTTTTATCATCGATTTTCTTTATTAAAGTGAGTATAAATGCTTTAAAAGCACATTGGAGATGTTAGAGCAGGAAACCTGAGTAACAACAGCACCGATATTATAGGCAACCATTGGCATTCCGTACACCACGCAGCTTTCTGCATCCTGTCCGATGGTAAAGGCGCCTTTCTTCTTCATGCTTAACAGTCCGTCCGCTCCGTCACGCCCCATACCAGTCATAATGATACCAACGGAGGAAGCCCCGGCGGCGTCAGCAACAGACTGAAACAGTACATCTACAGAAGGGCGGTGTCCGCTTACTTTTTCACCGGAATAGCAGTTTACGCTGTAACGGTTTCCCACCCGGACTACTTTCATTTGAAAATCCCCAGGGGCAATCAGTACCTGCCCACGCTCAATTGGGTCACCACTTTGGGCTTCCTTCACTTTCATATGGCAAAGACGGTTTAAGCGGTCAGCATACATCTTGGTAAATCCTTCTGGCATGTGCTGGGTTACCACGATGCCAGGTGTATCTGCGGGTAGATCTTTTAAAACCTGGAGCGTGGCCTCTGTTCCTCCGGTTGATGCCCCAATGGCAATAACCGTATTATAGGCATTCAGACCGAACGGCTTATTCCCCCCTAATGCAGCTACAGGAGCAGGAGCCGCCTTTGCAGGCACCTTTATTTTAGCCCGTGATGCTATAAATATCTTGCTCATTAATGTATTTAAAAATGTATTGGTATTAATGCTCATGGACATATCCGGTTTTCTTACAAAGTCAACCGCACCTGCAGAAAGCGCCTCAAATACGTTTAAATTGAGGGAAGAAACCAAAATAACCGGAACCGGATAAATCGGAAGAAGCTTTTTTACAAAATCAATCCCGTTTAACCGGGGCATTTCTACGTCCACCGTCACCACGTCAGGCTTCACTAATGGAATTTTGCGTTCTGCATCAAATGCATCAATTGCATATCCAACTACTTCTATATTTGGATTCTGTGATAGATTATCAATTAAAACCTTGCGGAAAAGCATGGAATCATCTACTATAAAAACTTTTATTTTTTCATTCATAATATACTCCGTTCTCTGTCGCTGATTTTATACAGTCAGAAAATGATTTTAAAGTCATCCATATTATATGGATAAATCTGTGTAATATAAAATCCATTTACCAGTTTTTATACTGGTAAATAGATTTTATATTAGGCAGATTATTCTTTTCGGTATGTAGCTGGCATGAGATACTTATAAGGTGTTTTTTCCTTGTTAATTGTCTCTGAATGGCCAATTAGCAGATAGCCACCTGGAGCTGTCGCGTCATAGAAGCGCTGTATTAAAGCGTCCTTTGTGCTCTGGTCAAAATAAATCATTACGTTTCTGCAGAAAATGACGTCAAATTTTAATCGGAATCGTATGGGATCCATTAAGTTAAATGTCTGGAAAATAACATTGGATTTAATGGAAGGTGCCACAGTATAAATGCCTTTTTCTGCTGTTTTGACGAAATATTTTGATACCCATGCAGGCGACAAATTTTTGAGGGAGTCCTCGTCGTATACTGCTTCCTTCGCTGCCCGCAAAGCGTTCTGTGATATGTCGGTAGCAAGAACCCGGGTATCCCAGAGGGCGGCTTGCGCCCCCAGGGTCTCCTTTATTATCATTGATATTGTATAAGGCTCCTCACCAGAAGAACAGCCTGCACTCCATATACTTAAAACCTTGTTTTTCTTGGTTGCTAACAAATATGGGAGAATGGTATCACGAAAGAAATTAAAATGAGCCTCTTCCCTCATAAAATAAGTATAATTTGTTGTAAGCTTATTCAGCATTACTTCAAGGTCGGCTGGGTTTCTTGACGAGGTAATCTGATCTATATAATCTGTAAATGAGGTGTACCCCATTGATATAATGGTATTGGATAACCGCCCCATAATCAATTGCATCTTTTTAGAAAGATCGATCCCGTAATTTTTTTTCACGAACTGAACCAGCCGTGTGAAGTCTTGCTGTGAGAGTGTTAACATAGATAGCCGTCCTTTATGAGTTATTAACTAATGTTTCGCAATCCAGAAGCAGAACAACTTTGTTGTCTGGCATGGAAATCATGCCGCTGACAAGTTCTTCCCGGTTGCTTGCCGGAACTGAGGATATTCTGGAATAATCAATATCCAGAACCTGTTCCACTGCATCTACAATGATACCGATAAAAACAGAATCAACATTTAATACAATGACACAGGTAGTGCTGGTGTATTCGATTGCAGGCTTTCCCAGTCTGAGCCTTATATCAATAATCGGAACGATCTGTCCTCTTAAATTGATAATGCCCTTCACATAGTTTGGCATCATGGGCATAGCAGTAATAACATGGTTGGTAATGATTTCAATAATATAATTTGTGCTTACACCAAAAATTAAATTGTCGGTGCGAAAGGTGAGATAACGCTCCATGGCTTCTGTTGCGTCAGAGATAAAATCTGTTAAATTATCTGCACCATCCATAGCTGTTCTAGTACTTTCTGCTGACATTTGTATTCCTCCGTTTCCAATTGAAATTAATTATGAGCTGCAGCATACAGATTTAAAACGTCTAATATGATGCTGATATTGCCGTCACCAAGAATGGTACAACCGCTGATACCGGAATCTTTAATATTAAAGCTGTTTAAGTATACCGGAAGAGGCTTCACTACCACCTGCTGTTCGCCCAGAAGATCATCTACAAAGAGACAGTAGGATTTATCCCCGGATTCAACCCATACCAGAATACCGTCTTCAATATTGGTCACTTCTGTTTCAATATTGTAAAGTCTGTGAATCCGGATAATTGGATAGAACTGATTCATGCATCTGATAATTTCATTTCCTTCTGTATCATAAATAACTTCTTCGTTCTTTACCTTAAAGGACTGACGGATATTGGCAATCGGAATTGTGAATACGGATTTGCCTACGGAGATCTCCATACCGTCAACAATCGCCATGGTAAGCGGGATTTTTAATGTGGTACACATTCCCTTTCCAAGCTCACTTGTAATAGTAATGGTTCCGCCAATGGCTTCCACATTCTTTTTAACTACATCCATTCCAACTCCACGGCCCGAAAACTCAGTAACTGTCTCATTGGTAGAAAAGCCTGGGGCTAACAGAAGAGAAAGAATCTCTTTCTGGGTATACTCGCTTTCTGGTTTGGTAAGAATGCCGTTTCTTTTTGCCTTCGCAAGGACACCGGCTGGATTTACGCCGCGTCCGTCATCACGTATGGAGATAATGACTTCATTCGTGGTATGGCTGGCAGAAAGAATAATTTCACCCTGAGGATTCTTACCGGCTTTGATACGTTCCTCAGCAGTCTCTTCGATTCCATGATCCATAGAGTTACGCACAATATGCATGATCGGATCGCCGATGCTGTCTACAATGGATTTATCAACTTCCGTATTCTCACCAACGATTGTCAGCCGGACATCCTTTTTCAGTTTCTGTTTCATATCTCTGACAATACGGTTCATTTTCTGGAATACGCCGGAAACAGGAACCATGCGGAGAGACATAACGATGTCCTGCAGATCATCAGTCAGCTTACGAAGCTGTCTGGTTGCCTTTAAGAAACTATCCAGATTTTTCATATTCTGGATTTCAGGAGAAGAAGTAACCATGGATTCCGTTATTACAATCTCACCTACAATTGCAACCAAGTTATCAAGCTTTGCTAAATTAACACTGATCAGATTCTGCTTACTGGGCATCTGGTGCCCTGTGCTGGCGGCTGGGGTATTTGCAGGAGTGGTGTTTTCCTGGTTAACGGGAGCAGAAGCTGCTTCAACAGCCTTTTCTTCAACAGCACTCTTTGCCCGTACATTCTGAATCAGTTCATAAGAGCGGAGGTTGTTCATATTATTGATCTGAGAGATTGCCGCATCTGCAGCCTCCCGGGAGTCAAGAGCAAGATAAAATCCTTTTTCGATAATAGAAACACTGCTCTGACTGTTGGTTTCCACATCGCTGGGGTAAAAATTAAATTCCAGACCGGATTCTTTTAAAGAGCTGATGAGCATAAATGCGCGGAGATTTTCCATTCCGCAGCCCTCATCAAAAAAGATACGGAGGAAATAAGCTGCATTATCATCCGGGCATTCTGCAAGATCCATACGAACCTCATCCAGATCCACTACTGCAACAGGAGCAGCAGCTGGCTTTACACTTTCTTTTGCTGCCGGCTTAGCGGTCTTCTTGTTTTCTGGTGCAGTATCTTTATTATCCTTACTGATTTTTTTCAGGAAACTATTAATTTCCTCGGTCAGACTGTCGACATTATCACTAAGTGGCTCATTGTTTTGAACCTTTGAAACTTCGGCACGAAGCAAATCAGTAGAGCGGAACATTAAATCAAAAAGGGTGCTCTTGTGAGAACTCTCAAGGGAATCCAAACCGTTCTCACGGATAAAAAAGAATAAATCTTCGATGTGATGAGCGATCTGCATCAAAGAGTTAAACTCCATCATTGCTGAAGAACCCTTAACGGTATGCATGATACGAAAAATTTCATTCACATCATCCACCGTAAAATCTCCTGCTTTTTCGGCTTCGATCAGGAGTTCGTCCAATTGCTCCAGTAGAGAATTGGTTTCAAAAAGATACATATCAAGCATATTATCCATGCCGTTATCCATAATATTTACACCGCCTTGTCTAGTATAGTATATAATTATTTATCGGTATGGCTGAAAAAAAAATAATAGTAAATCAAACAACCTTTTGAAAAAATATATGAAACACCACTTGTATGGAGGCATAATATGGCAGATATTCTGAAAGTAACAACTCCAATGTCCGGCTATGATAATTCTACAATTAAAAACAACCCCCAGGCAGGCCAGGGGCCTCAGATACAAAACCCTGTGGATCCGTCGAAAGTGATGCGTGGGGATAACCGGACTGATTCAGGAGGAAATCAGGAACAGCAGCTGGCATTTCAGTATCGTTCCAACTTTGGTACATTTCTCAATATGATCAAGAATACTCCGGATATTACCCGGATTTTTTCTGATGTTTTTTTTCAGGGAGAAGAGATGTTAACTGGAGGTGTGATGGGAGAAGAAGCAGCCAGACAAATTGCTTCTTTTTTTAAGGCAAGCCAGATGAAAGAGGAAGATGTTCCAGGGTTTATAAAAGAACAGGCAGAGTCTTCTGTCCGCTTCAACGGAGGGATCTTTGATCAGCTGCGGCAGGTCATGGCTGACACAGGTTCTGTTGACTTAAAAGCTGATATATTAAATTTTATAAAAAAGTTTAATGATATGTCTTCCGGAAAGCATATTCTTCATGATATATTTAATACAGTAAAAGATATGGAAGGGTATGTATTCAAACAGACTGCCTCCCAGCTGGAGGAGATGTTAAAAGAACTGGATTTATCTGCAAACGAGGGAGACACCCAGGCAAACAGTGCTCTTTTGAAAGAAAAAATTCTTCCTTTTATGGGCCGTTATATTGCTGCGAACCATGATATGGGTACTGTACGTGATAAGATTTCCCTTTTAAGCGTTCTTATGGCAAGATATGAAAATGGAAACAGAGAAGATGTCCTGCAGGCATTTTCAAAACTTACGGGATATCAGGGATTTCGCAGACATTTTGGTTCAACGACTGCAGAAGAATTTGGAGAACTGCTTGGTCAGGTTGACATGGAGCAGGCAGCAGGAAAGAACCAGTGGTCAGATAAATTTATTGATTTTTTAAGAACCGGAGTTAGCGGAGGCGCCGGACTTGAAAACAGACAGACGTTTCTGAATATAATTCAGTCACTTGTGGTCAATGAAAGCGTTTATATGCCCATCCTTCATCTGGCATTTCCAATGGAAATCAATGGAAAGAAATTATTTTCAGAGATGTGGATTGATCCGGATGAAGAGGGCAGCAGTACACAGGCAGGTGCCCAGCGGATTGCAAGGATTTTTATTAAATTTGAAATTGCAGAACTTGGACCATTTAAGCTTTTAATGCTTTATGGAGATAATACATCATCTCTCCAGCTTTATTATCCGGAGAAGCTTAAGAAATCAGAAACCAGTATCCAGAGAGGAATTAAGAGTATTCTGGAAAAAAACCACCTGCGGTCAGATCGGATCATCCTGCAGGCAGGAGAGGGACCTTCTTCTCTTGTATCTGTTTTTCCTAAAATACAGGAAAGGAAGAATACAGTCGATGTCAGAATTTAAAAGTACACTTAACAAAAAAGCAGTTGCTTTAAAATACGATGAATCAAAAAATACTTCTCCTGTTATCGTTGCATCAGGAATGGGGTACACAGCAGAAAAGATTGTAGAGCTGGCCAATGAGAGCGGGATCCCTGTTTATGAGGATAACTCCCTTGCTACCATACTCACGCAGCTTGAACTGGGGAGCCAGATCCCGGAAGAATTGTATCAGGCTATTGTAGACATCTACCTTTATTTTCTGGATTATGTACCTGGAAAACAAAATAGCATAATGAAAGAAAGTTTGGAAGAGACAGAGGAAGAGGAAACAATAATAGAAGAAACGGTGGAATAATTTATGTTAAAGGAATGTGAAAAGGCTTGTATCTATTCGTTTGATGGAGTTTTTCTTGCAGAGGTAAAGGTGGTTGATTCCGAGAAGGACAGCATGGCTCTGATTTTTGAAGAAGAAGACATGGAAAAGGTTAACACCGAATCAGTGATTGTATTCTACGACGGCATACAGGGGCTCGTAACTTGTAAATGCAGTTTGTCCGCAAGAGTCAAGGTGGTAGGAAATGAGCTGGGAGACTTAGGGAGAGCCATTTATAAGGTTCCCTGCAGAATCGATGAACTGATGGGCGTGGAACAAAGAAGAATTGACTTAAAAGTCCGGGTGGCAATTTCCGTTGTGCTGGAAACTGCTGATGAACTGGGGAAAGTGACTCATATACCGGCTAAGCTAAAAGACATCAGTGCAGGTGGAATTGGTTTTGAATCCAAAATAAAGTTAAGGGAGAATCAGATTTTCTCTTTTGAGTTTGAAACAGATGCAGGAAACACCCGGTTAAAGGCATCTGTTTTATGGGTCAGAGAAGTTACGGAAAAAGGAGAAGAACCTTTTTATCGTTATGGAAGCCGTTATTTTGGTTTGTCCACTTATCAGGAGTCCATGGTTCGTAAATTTACGTTTCAGGAACAGCTGAAAAGGAGAAAAATCCAGTAATTGCTTATGAATGGAGCTCATTATGCCGATACATAACTTACAGGCTTTATTGTAATTTAAAGTTATAAGGAAAGGAGCGAGTGAATGAAACAACAGAGGAAAGCTTTGGCAGTGGGCATTATAAGCGCACTTTGTCTGTGTTTTACTGCTCAGAAGGTAACAGCAACAGAATCCATAAACTCAGTCAGTGTCAAGGTCTCATTAAATATTGAAGCGGGAGACAGACTGCCCGACATAAAGATTAATCAGACAGATGGAGAATGTTATGTAACTTCCGGAGATAAGAAATACACAATCAGAGAAGCCGAATGGGTGACGTCAACTTCAAAGGATATGACAATCGGAGAAGAACCTAAGATGAATGTTACACTGACACCTTCCGATGAATATGACGCTTACTTTAAATCAAACTATGAGGCATCTAAAATTAAGATAAGCGGAGGCACCTATGTGAGTGCCAAGCGAAACGGCAGTGATCTGATTGTTACTTTAAGGGCTAAGGCAATTAAAGGACTGTATGCGGAGCCGGAAGATATCGGCTGGAAGGATACGAGACTGGGACAGGCTGTATGGTCTAAGGGAGATAATACCTCAGGGGCATATGAAGTCTGGCTTTATTTAGGTAAAAAGGTGATTTTTAAGAAAGAGCAGGTAAAAGCAACTACCTACAATTTCTATCCATATATGACGGAGGAAGGCACATATTCCTTTAAGATCCGCTCTGTTCCGTTTAAAGCAGATGAGCTGAAGAATGGAAAGAAAAGCGGCTGGGTTGAATCCGATGAACTGGTTATCAGGGACAGAGATGTTTCTGATGGTACGGGAAAAGAATCGGATACAACAAAAGGAACTGCAGCCAATCCGGAAAAGAAGACGGGCTGGGAAGAACAGTCCGGTGTCTGGTATTACCGCTATGCGGACGGAAGCGTACAGGCAAACTCCTGGCTTATGCTGGATAATGTTTACTATCGCTTTGATGAAAATGGAAAGATGGTTACCGGCTGGTTTCTTACGCAATCCGATATTTATTATATGGCTTCCAATGGAGCGATGGTAACAGGCTGGAATAAAATAGATAACAACTGGTATTATTTCTATCCGGATAATGGCTATGAGGCTCCCATGGGGGCGGCAGCAACTGGCTGGCAGGTGATTGACGGTTACTACCGTTATTTTAATAACCAGGGTGCCATGGAAAAAGGCTGGGTTAACCAGGCAGGAAGATGGTATTATCTGAATACAGTACAGGGTAACTTAGAGGGGGCTATGTTAAAGGGGCTGTTTACCCGCGATGGCAAGACTTATTATACTGGAGAAGATGGAGTTATGCTCACCGGCTGGCAAAAGGTGGACGGGGTATGGCGGTATTTTAACCAGCAGGATGGAGTTATGGCTGTCAGCACGGTAATTGACGGCTGTGAGTTAGATGAGGATGGGGTATGGAAACAATGATTCAAATGAAAAAAAGTATTATATTTACTATCGTAATGGCTGTAGTAACAACTGCAGTACTTTCAGGAGCGGCACCATTAAAGACCTATGCAGACGAATCGGTTGTAATAAGAAGTCTGAATCTGAAATTCGACAGCCAGTTCGGTGATCAGGAAATTTTAATGCCTCAGGTATCAACAACCACTACCGGTGTATCCGTACAGGATCTTGTATGGAAGCGTGACATCAGCAAATGGAAGGCGGCAAAGGCAGAAAGAGTCAGTGTTATTTTAACTTCTTCCAATACAATCTTCGCAGAAACCTACAACCGCTCGGAATGTAAAATCACTGGTGCAAGATTTGTCTCTGCAAAAGCACTGGATAATAATACACTGGAGGTAAAAGTGGATTATATTCCGGTAGTTAAGCTGGGGAATACAGCTAAGGCTGGCTGGACTGACAGCAAAAAAACGAAAGCAGTCTGGGACAAGGTAGAGTTTGCTACAGGATATAAGGTATCTCTTTATGCTGATGATAAATTAAAAAAGGCACTTACAGTACAAACCAATACAGTTGATTTATCAGATCTGATGGATAAGAATGCTGTTTATTATTATGAAGTCCGTGCCATTGGCTTTACCGCAGATGACCGAAAGTATTTAAAAGAGGGAGACAATATAACCTCTCAGGATATTACTATGGAGTATGAAGGAAGTACCTCCGGAACATGGAAGGGCAGCAGCTATGTAGAGGAAGATGGTGGTACCCCAAGAAACAGCTGGAAGCAGATTTTAAATGACTGGTATTATTTTGATGCAAACGGAGTACGCCGCACCGGCTGGGTGCAAACAGGGATCAGATGGTATTACCTGAATCCGGCAGATGGCAAGCTCCTTACAGGGTGGCAGTCTGTTAATGGAAAATGGTATTACTTAAATCCAACAGGCGGAGAGATGTTAACTGGCTGGATTCAACCCCAACCGGGAATCTGGTACTACATGAATTCAGATGGAAGTATGGCCAGCAGCACAAATATTGGCGGATATCAGATTGGTGCTGACGGAAAATGGATACAGTAGATAATTCCAACAGGAGGATGAATAAGTGGCGACGATAGATCAGTTGCGTATGATGGCGTTAGGGAATAATCAGTCATTGGAGAAAGGACAAACCGCAAAAGCTCCGGCTGGAAATTTTAAAAAGGTCCTTAAATCAGTGATGGAAGTACCTAAAGATTTGGATTCCTTTTTTACAGAAGCTTCCAGGACATATGGAGTATCAAAAAAACTTCTGAAAGCAGTTGCTAAGGCTGAGTCCAATTATAACCCGGCAGCCACTTCTCCCAAAGGTGCAGCGGGTGTGATGCAGTTAATGCCTGCTACAGCCAGATCACTGGGCGTTTCTGATCCATATGATGCGCGCAGCAATATATTGGGTGGAGCAAAATATCTAAAAGAAAAACTGGATCATTATAATGGAGATGTATCACTCGCCCTTGCTGCGTATAATGCAGGAAGCAATAATGTGAAAAAGTATGGAGGAATTCCTCCGTTTAAAGAAACACAGGAATATGTGAAAAAGATAATGCGAGATATGGAAGTGTCAGGCGGTCAGGATGATAACGCCGTATATGCTTCTGGTTATTCCGGAAATTCAGTTTCTGATCTGTCCGATTATTTCTCAGATCAGGACTCCCTTAACGGTTCTCAGTGGCTGGATATTTTAAAATCAATAACGGGAAAAGCAGATGGCACTGAGGTGGATCTGACAACCCAAAAGACAAATTCCTTATATCTGATTGAACTTATGAAGCTTAGAATGCAGATGGCTTCAAACGGCGTATCGGGTCAGTTTGATGTAAATGATTCCAGTAACGGAAGCTTATTATAATATTTAATTTAAATACGCCATCAATTGTACATGCTCAATTGATGGCGTATTTTTTTACATATACTATGTAATTATAAAGTTGTATCTAAATCATTGCTCACCTTATTAAGTGATTCAATAAAGA
Organism: Hungatella sp.; assembly: GCA_009712635.1. Lineage (GTDB taxonomy): Bacteria > Bacillota > Clostridia > Lachnospirales > Lachnospiraceae > Lacrimispora. The sequence continues at coordinate 174,167 of WASS01000016.1, forward strand.
ATGATTGATTAATGGGCTTAAAAACAAAAGGAATTGCAGGACCCAGTTCCTGAACAATCTGCATGGTTCTATCATATACAAGGGAGCTGATTATAACAATACCTGCCTTCGGGTGCTTGCTTAAAAGTTGTTTGGAAGTTTCCAGACCATCGATTCCTGGTAATATAATATCCATGGTTACAATATCAGGAAGTATTTTCTCATATGTTTCCAAAGCTTCTTCCCCGCTCCGGCATTGACAGACTACTTCGTAATCCGTTCCCTCAAGAAGTTTTCCAATTTCATTTCTTATTAATATGGAGTCATCAACAATCATAATTGTTTTTTTCATAATCTTCCCCTTTCGAAGAACTAATTAGTTCCTATGGTAATCTCACCTTCGCTGTTTTTGTACAGAACACTGCTGGAGCATTCTTCCTGAATTAAAAGGCTGGATGAACCTATTCGGACACGTACTACCGGCAATAGCTGTCTGCATTTTATGAGACCAACCTGCTCCGAATCAGTAGAGGCAATTTCAGTTAATCGATTTGTTATTTCCTGTTCCCTGATATTTAAATAATCGGAAGCCTGTTTTAAACTATCCAGCAGCTGCTGTTTATCTGGTCTTTGTACTGTCTCAAGGTAAATAATATTCTTTCTGATTTCCGACAGGTTGTGATGCAGCTGTTCTAATTCCCGTGTGAGCCGGGACGATTCTTCTACATTTCTGGGAATGTTGGCTATGATTAATTCTGTAATCAGACGACGAACTTTTGATCCAATAATGTTGGCGTTAATATTACAGGCTGCAAGTAGAGATCCTCCAATAATAACTCCGATTCCTGAAGTCACTATGATGTCTTCCCCGCTTTGTACCTTAGAGTTGATAATACTTTCTGCATAAACATTCCCCTCTGCTTTTACAGTACAATGTTCCAGATAACGACATTTGATAAATGATTCAGACGTAAGCGTTCCCCGCCCATTTCCAGACATACCGCTGGCGATTGTAATTGGTCCCCGGGCAATGATTTCAGCTCCTTCCACGGATCCACGGATATCGATGGCTCCGGTGGCCTTCACAGAGAATCCATTTCTAACATCTCCAGAAATAAAAATATCTCCGTCATAATCCAGATTTCCAGTGCTATTATCAATATTTCCGTTAATCTTCAACAGTGGATCAATATTAAATTTACCATTAGAAAAGGTAACATGTCCTGTTTTTTGAGCTATAATAAGAGTACCATCTTCAGTCAGCTGCATATTACGTCCGGCAGGAATCGCTACGGGAGTTCCCTTGATCTCACAGGGAAATACCTGACCTTCTATGGTCGTCCCGTTTTCTCCTGGAATAGCAGGAGTAATTTCACAAATAACTTCCCCTTCTTTAACGGCCTGTATATTATTTAGATTCTTGTAATCCACAGAACCGTTCTCGTCCTCTTCAAACGCTAGCTGTATGACCCGGTCAAAGTGATCTTTTATAGAACCATCAATTCCATTTCTGGCAAGTATCCCTTTTGCTATTAACAATACCTGATCATAAATATGCTCGTTCGCAATTGATTTTAAGGTATCTTCCAATATTCCAGTTTTTACATGTTCCTGGGCAAGAAAAGAACGCAGATTTTCTTCTTTGATATCCGAACCACCATTTGAAGGCGAAAAAACATAGATCCATGCAGCCATTCTGTCAGTTGAGATCAGTATATGGGGCTGGGCAGCTTTTGGTTCTGGTTCATCAGTTGTTTCAGAAGCAGTTACCTCATTCTTCTTATAAATATTAGAAAGAGCTTTCATCTTCATAGCAAATTGTCTGCGTTCCACCTCAAGAAGATCTTCGTTGACCCGGAGTATCAAAGGATCATCGGAAGGTTCCCATATTAATATGGGGGCAGCGTTTTCTTTCATATCCGGTTCATCGTCCGAAACAGGTTCTGGAGACAAATTGTCATTTGTTACTATGGTATCCTCCCCGCTATCGTCACTTTCTGATGCTTTAACCGGTTCAAAATGTGGTGTTTCGTTTTCTTCCAAAGACTCTGAAGTGCGTTTTACATTTTGAAAGAGTCCAAAGAATCCTTTTCTGTTCTTATCTTTCATTTTTTTCTCCCCTAACATATGGACTACCGGATATAAAATATCCGGTGTCGGCAAATAGAGTATAATATAGTCCCCATAAATGCGCTATTATAAGGAAAGCAATCATATATAAAGCTGCAATCCTTTTGTTCCATCTTACAGACGCCAGTGAATAGATACCCGTAGTTTCGTTTGTATCTGGATTTTAACCATAACAAACAGGCTCTATGGAACACCTCCTTTTCTGAATAGTTATAGATTATATATCTATATCGGCAGTTTGTAACATTAATATAACACATTATGGTATATTTTGGTTACTTTAACGATAATAAAGGTAGTTTGAAACCGCAAAAAGTTATCGACAAAATTTTCATAATAAGTGTTGACTTTTGTCGAAAGCTTTGGTATGATATACCTCGCCGCTGAAAACGGCGG
>WASS01000026.1 GCA_009712635.1 Hungatella sp.
GCTGACTGTCACTAATAGGTCGAGGGCTTAACCAGGTTGGTTTAGGTAAGAGGAAAGAACGGATGAAAGATATATAACAATGTGTGGTTTTGAGGGTATATGCCCAGATAAAAGAATAATTAATAAGCGCGAGTGGCTCAGTTGGTGGAGTACGACCTTGCCAAGGTCGGGGTCGCGGGTTCGAGTCCCGTCTCGCGCTTTTTTTATTTACCGGAGATCTTTCTTTTAATAGAAGACTCTGGTCTTTTTTTATTTCCAGGATAGATTATATGGACGAAATATGGAAATAAGGTATACATAGATTTCAGAATGTGATAAAATGCGGATGGATGTACCATATAAGAAAACCCGATATTTTGCAGTTTGTATGGAATGTTTTGAAAAGAGGAACCAGTAGGATTGTCTGACGAAAGATAAGGAGGGTATATGTTAGATCGTGTGATTACCATAAGCAGAGAGTTTGGAAGCGGCGGCAGGGAACTGGGAATGAAGCTGTCAGAGAAACTTGAAATCCCTTTCTATGACAAGGAATTAATTTCCTTAACTGCACAGGAAACGAATCTGACTGAGACTGAGTTTCTTAGTTATTATGAGAGCATTCCCGTAACAGAGCAATCATTGGAACCACCCCTTTACACCTCATTTTCCCCCTTGTATGAAATACCTATATCTGATCAGGTATTTGTGGCTCAGTCCAGAGTGATTAAAAGTCTGGCTGAAAAGGGACCGTGTATTATCGTTGGAAGGTGTGCGGACCGGGTTCTTGAAGACAGCATCAATCTATTTATATACGCAGGGATAGAACACCGGACCCAGCGAATTATTACCTTAAATAAAGATCTGGATCCTGAATTGGTAGAGAATAAAATAAGGGAAACAGATCGGAAAAGAAAAGAATATTATCAGTATTATACAGGCTGTGAATGGGGAAAGGCGCAGAATTATCACCTTTGCCTGGACAGTGGTCTAGCCGGTGTGGAAGGCTGTTATCAGGCCGTTTTAAGCTATTTAGGTCATTGTATTTAATTATAGTTATGAAGGAGCATGGTTGTGAACGTAAGAATGAGTAAAAAGATAAGAAGAGTATTTTCGGGCTTGATGGCAATTGTGTTGATCGCTTTGACTGCAACAACCGGTTATGCCCAGGAGGCGGTGGGACCGGGAGCAGATGGAAAGGCAGGTAATGCTGCATCGGTGAATGGTGTATCCATATACGTGAGCAAACGGTTGAAGACCCTGACATTAAAACAGAATGGGACTTTAATCGGAGAGTATCCCGTTTCCATTGGTGCCTCGTCTTCTGACGGAAACAAAAAGGTGGAAGGTGATATGAGAACTCCCAGCGGTCAGTTTTACGTCTGTACGAGAAATGACAAAAGTGTGGCATATCTGGCACTTGGGCTTTCTTATCCCGGAGTAGAAGATGCCAATCGGGGATTTGAGCAGGGAATCATCACCCAGGAGCAAAGAGATGAAATTATTAATGCTAATTTAAACGGACAGCAGCCTCCGTGGGAAACGGCACTGGGCGGAGCTATTATGATTCATGGTTGCAGAGTTCCGGATGGAACAACTCATGGATGCGTAGCAGTTGATAATGATGTGATGGATGTTTTGTGGAGTTACTGCAATTTGGGTGTTCCGGTCACAATTGGTCCATAAATGAAGTCCTCAAACTCGGTATATGCCGTTTTTGGGGACTTTTTTAATGCCTGTCCTTGTAATATAAGAACCTTTGTACTATAATAACTAAGATTATATTTTATTAATAAAAGACAGAGGTGGAATGCTCATGCGATTTGCTAGAAGAATGAACCATTTTGGAGAGGGAATCTTTTCTAAGCTTCTGGAGTTGAAACGCCAGAAAGAGGAGAAGGGGGAACCGGTAATTGATCTGAGCGTGGGAGCACCAAACATTCCGCCGGCTGCACATATTACAGAAGCTCTTTGCGAAGCGGCCGCTGATCCCAACAATTATATTTATGCCATACATGATCAGAAAGAACTATTAGAGGCAGTCGCTCTATGGTATCAAAGACGATATGGAGTTATCCTGGATCCTTCATCAGAAATCTGCTCACTTCTTGGTTCTCAGGAGGGGCTGGCACATATAGCTCTGTCTATTATAGACGAAGGAGACATTGTGCTTGTTCCCGATCCCTGTTATCCGGTATTTGCCGATGGTCCTTTACTGGCTGGAGCCAGTCTTTTTTACATGCCCCAGAGGAAAGAAAAGGATTATCTCATTGATTTTTCAGAAATACCGGAAGAGATAGCAATAAAAGCCAGGTTTATGATTGTTTCTTATCCCAATAATCCTACCACAGTCATGGCACCTGACAGCTTCTATAGAGATTTAATTGAATTTGCTAACAAGTATGACATCGTAGTTTTACATGATAACGCCTATAGTGAACTGGTATTTGACCAGCGTCAGTGCGGCAGCTTTTTAAGCTTTCCTGGTGCAAAAGAGATTGGTGTGGAATTTAATTCTCTTTCTAAAACCTATGGACTTGCTGGTGCAAGGATCGGATTCTGTCTGGGAAACCGGGACATTGTTGAAAAAATAAAAACCTTAAAGTCAAATATGGACTACGGGATGTTTCTGCCTGTTCAAAAAGCGGCGATTGCTGCAATTACAGGAGATCAATCCTGTGTTGAATCAACCAGAATGGCATATGAGAGACGAAGAGATGCTTTGTGTGAACATATGACCCGAATTGGGTGGAATATGGAAAAGCCCCAGGCAACCATGTTTGTATGGGCGAAGATTCCGGACAAATTTAAAGATTCAGAGACATTTTCCAGGGAACTTCTGGAGAAGGCTGGAGTACTGGTAACACCTGGAAGTGCGTTTGGTCCTTCAGGAGAGGGATTCGTAAGACTTGCGCTGGTGCGTGAGGAAGAGGCCCTCATTCAGGCTGCCGGGCAGGTAGATAAAAGTGGAATTTTGAGGTGAGACATATGAAAAAGAGATTGGTGTGGACAGTGACAGCAGTCTTATATATTTTATTTATTTACTCCAACTCACTTAAGACAGCAGATTTATCATCGGTTGACAGCGGGCATGTTTTGGAGTATTTAAGGAATTTGTTTATCTCCGCTGGCATAGATAGCCGGTGGCTCACAGAGCATATAATCCGAAAGGCAGGTCATTTCTCGGAATATACGCTGTTAGGAATAATTTTGTATCAATGTGTGAAATCATATAAGATCACCATGGAGAAGCGGTTATTTATCCATGGAATGGCAGGTTTTCTCATCCCTTTTATTGATGAAACCATTCAGCTGTTTGTACCGGGAAGATCGGGACAGATCTCTGATGTATGGCTGGATTGTTCAGGAGTGGCAGCCGGAACTGCGATTGCAGCACTCCTGTTTTTTATATACGCAAAAGAATGGAGTAAAATATGACGAATTACCGGATAGTAGTTGAGTATGACGGAAGCCGTTATGATGGATGGCAGAAGCAGGGAAATACCGATCAAACCATACAGGGGAAGATAGAAAGTGTTTTAGAACGGTTGTGTGGGCAAAGCGTGGAGGTACATGGATCAGGCAGAACAGATGCAGGGGTACACGCTCTTAATCAGGTTGCTAATTTTCACGTTGATATAGATAAAAAGAGACAGGAGATAATGGAGTATTTAAATCATTACCTGCCTGAAGATATCCGGGTAAAGGCACTGGATCAGGTGCCGGAGCGGTTTCACAGCCGTTTGAATGCACAGGAAAAGACATATATTTACCGAATTGAACTGGGAGAAAAGAAGCAGGTGTTTGATCGTAAGTATATTTATGGTCTTCATAAAAATCTGGACGTAGAAGCCATGGAACGGGCAGCTGTTATACTCTGCGGTGAACACGATTTTAAAAGCTTTTGTTCTAACCGGAAAATGAAGAAGTCAACAGTAAGAAATTTAAAGAAAATAGAATTTGAAAAAGAGGATACCAGACTTTTCGTTCGTTTTACTGGAAATGGATTTCTCTATAATATGGTAAGAATTCTTATGGGCACTTTAATAGAAGTGGGACTGAAGGAACGAAAACCTGAGGAAATGTCTGGTATATTAAAGGCGCTGGACCGGCAGATGGCAGGTTATACCGCGCCTCCGGAAGGCCTTTTTCTGGAGAGTGTCAACTATTAACTTTAAAATCAGGAAAGGAGAACTATGACTGATTTTTTTGTTCGTATTTTTGTGAAGGACTACAAAAACACGGAGGATTCCCTGGTGCGTACCCGATACGGGCTGATGGCAAGTGTGGTGGGGATCTTCTGCAACATCCTTTTGTTCACTGCTAAGCTTTTAACGGGACTGCTGATTAACAGTATCTCTGTTATGGCAGACGCATTTAATAACTTATCGGATGCGGCATCTTCAATTATAGGGTTTATTGGTGTGAAGATGGCTGGAAAGCCGGCAGATGAGGAGCACCCATTTGGACATGGAAGAGTGGAATACATTGCGGCATTTATTGTTGCATTTCTTGTTATCCAGGTAGGTTTTTCCCTGTTTAAAACCTCAATTGATAAAATTCTCCACCCTCAGGAGATGTCTTTTCATGCAGTGTCTGTTATTATCCTTATTTTGTCTGTATTAGTGAAATTATGGATGGCGTTTTTTAACAGAACTCTTGGAAATCGAATACAGTCAGCTGTCATGAAGGCGACGGCGGCAGATTCTATGGGTGATGTAATAACCACTTCCTCTACTATTTTATCTGTAGTTATTTATGGTATCTGGGGGTTAAATATTGATGGAATCGTGGGTGTGATTGTCTCAGTCATCGTCATGTGGGCGGGTATCAGGATTGCAAAAGATACTCTTACGCCATTAATCGGTGAGCCCATAGATCCAAAGCTTTACCAGGAAATCACTGATTTTGTGGAAGCTTATGAAGGAATTGTGGGAAGTCATGATCTGATCGTTCATAATTATGGACCAACCAGAAGTATGGCCTCCATTCATGCTGAAGTTCCTAATGATGTAAATGTAGAGGTGTCCCATGAGATTATCGACCGGATTGAACGGGAGGCATTAAAAAAATTTGGGATATTTCTTGTTATTCATATGGATCCTGTGGAAACCAGAGATTCTAAAGTAATGGAATTTGGAAGTATGGTGGAAAATGTGATACAGAATACTGATGAAAGAGTCACATTTCATGATTTCAGAATGATAGAAGGGAAGGATCAGATTAATCTGATCTTTGATCTGGTAGTTCCCAGGGAATATGACCGCAAAAAAAAGGGAATGGCTAAAAGAAGAGATCACAAAAAAGGTAACTGAGATAGATAAACGCTGCTGTCTGGTCATAACCGCGGAAAGCGGTTTCGGTGTGGAAAAATAAGGTAATAAAATATTTCCATTTTATGCAATAAGATGACAGAAATCAGCATTAACCTAATAGAAAGGAAATCGGATCCATGCTGTTTATGGGATTGATGAGCTTTGGCGGAGCTGAGGATTACAGCCTGTTAAGCGATGAAGCGCTTTTGAAAAAAGTGGCAGAAGGCGATCAGGAGGCTTTTCAGCGTTTATATCAGAATACAGACCGCACGATGTACAGTTTTATTCTGTCCATTATAAAGCACCCCCAGGATGCGGAGGAAATCTTGCAGGAAGTCTATTTAAAGATATGGACTTCTGCAAAGAGCTACAAATCCCAGGGGAAACCTTTGGCGTGGATGTTTACCATAGCACGGAATTTATGCTATATGAAATTCCGGGAGCAGAAGCATGACTCGGACATTACATTAGAAGACTTGTCTGGAACGGAAACCGGAGAGGTCTGTTCAGAAATAGAGATGGCAGCAGATAAGATGGTATTGCTGGCTGCATTGTCCATTTTAAAGGAAGAGGAGAGAGAGATCGTTCTTCTTCATACTTCAGCCGGAATGAAGCACAGGGAAATAGCGGCCAGCTTAAAGATTCCTTTGGCAACTGCTCTGTCCAGATATAACCGGGCTATGAAAAAACTGGAAAATTATTTAAGAGAGGAGTAGGCTTTGATATGGCTTTAGATAAACACAAACAACTAAATAGAAAACAGATCGAAGCCTGCTTAAAATCTGCAACTGATGACTTAATCCCCAATGTACTGGATCGGATTGATTTAACCACTCCCCAGATAGCGGAGACCAGAGTTTCCAAGCCTGTTTTTTTTAAACGGCAGCGAGTGCTTGCAGGTCTGATTGCAGCCTGTTTTTGCATGATTATGCTTGCCGGAGGAACTTACAGCTACCAAAACAGCAGGGTGGATTCTGTCATAGGAATTGATGTGAACCCAAGTGTTGAACTATCTGTAAACAAGAAAAACAGGGTGCTGAAAGCGGAGGCGGTCAATCAGGACGGAATGACAATACTTAAGGATATGGATATGGAAGGCGTGGATTTAAATGTGGCAGTTAACGCCATCATCGGATCCATGGTTACCCACGGCTTTCTTGATGATCTGGATAATGCAATACTGGTTACTGTATCCAATGACAGCATTAAAAAGGCTTCCAACTTAAGATCTGCAGTGGTCACTGATATCAGGACGACTCTGGAGGAAAAAAGATTAAAAGCGGTTGTGTATGACCAGCAGGTCATAGAGGAAGACGATGTGAAGCAATTGGCCCAGGAACATAACATTTCCTATGGAAAAGCTTATTTCTTAAAAGAACTGATTGCTCAGAATTCTTCCCTTTCTATGGAAGATATGGAAGAACTGGCTCCGCTTACCATGGAAGAGATTGCTAAGGTCATAACAGAAAGGTCCTATGCAGTAGGGGCTAAGACAAAGGTTTCAGAGGAAACTCTGGAAGAGACAAGGACCAGCATTCAGACAACGGAGGAGACGACTACAAAGAAAGAGACAGAGTCTGTCACTGAAACCACTCCGGAATCCACATCTGCTGAGACTCAGAGCCAGGTGCATACAGAGTCATCGAACACCCAGCCTCCGGCTACAAGCGGGGAAACGACGGCAGCAGCAACTACATCTGAAGATGTGGTGTCATCAGAGAAAATAAAGATTGATTACGTGGACTATGAGAATGGCATTGTCATGGTTCACTTTAAAACGAAAGTGAAATGGAAAAATCCTACAGTTTCGGTAAAGGATGGAGATAATAACACATACTCATCAAAAATAGAAGAGACCGATTCTGATTACTGTGAGATCAGTGTAACCGGCTTAGAAGGAGGCAGGGAATATACCTTTGTACTTGGAGGTATATCGCCGAAATCAGGTAAGCAGACCACTGTAAAGGGCGTTTTTGAAACACCTGTAATTGGGGACGGAGAAGCTGATGACACGGAAACAGAGGAGACGACTACCGAGGAGGTAGTCACAAAGCCGGCTGAAACTACAACCACGAAAGCGCCAGAAACAGATACAACCGTGGCAGAGAAAAAGAATACAGAATCAGTAAATCAGGAAGGGCATTCCGTACAATAAGGCTCTTCCTGAGCTTTAAGAATATTTGGTAAAAAAATGTAAAATAGTGCTTGACCACAGGAGAAACCTATAGTATAATACACTCGTTGCACTGATGGGCTATCGCCAAATGGTAAGGCAACGGACTCTGACTCCGTCATTTCAAGGTTCGAATCCTTGTAGCCCAGTGATGAAAAAAATAAAAAAGCGTTGGTTTGCGAAAGCAGATCAACGCTTTTTTTGATGCATTCAGTTTAGTTAATTTAATGCTTCAATCAGTGAAATCAGGGTCAGTGACTGACCATAAGCCATGGGGCGAATTGTTATATTTTTATAGTGTTCTGCATTGTAACCCATACCAGTTCCTGCGGAAACATTTAAGACGGTTCCGTCCTCTGCTATATTATTGCAGATTCCTTCAACAGCCCTGGCTGCGCAGTCATGGTATGTTTCATCCAGAATTCCCATTTTAATACCTTTTAAAATACCACCTGCAATAGCTGCGGAACCCGATACTTCCTCATAGCTATCCGGATCAGTGAGAACGGTATGCCACAGCCCGGAAGGAGCCTGTAAATCTTTCAGGGCATTCACCTGGGCTTTGTAGGTATCTGTCAGATATGTGAGAAGTCCCGGATCCAAAGTTTGATCAAATGACTCAATCAGTTCCAGAATTCCATAGGTAAACCAGGAATTGCCTCTGCACCAGAAAATTCCGCCAAAATTACTGTTCAGGGGAAAACTCCAGCCATGATAAAACAATCCGGTATGTTTGTCATATAAATATTTGATATGAAGTAATACCTGATGGAGAGTTTCGCCTATCCATTCCTCATTTTTGAAACGATGTCCCATTTTATTTAAAAACAGAACTGCCATGAATAATGTATCAATCCACATTTCACCTTCATTTAACAAGACACCATCACGGTTTCCTATTGCAGTAACCACATGCTGGAAGCCGCCTTCTTTTGTTTTCGGAAGTTCGCTCATCAGCCAGTGCGCGTGATCCAGACAGAGTTTTTCGTAATCCGGGTTTTGGAACGAATCCAGCAGTTGGGCTAAAACAAGATAGGGAGCAGTGGTATTTATATTTTTGCTGGGGAGTCCTTTCTGCAGATTATTTTGAAACCAGCGGTCAAAAAAATCTAAGTAACGGTCATCTCCATAAAAAGCCTGAAGTTTCAATAGTCCATAGAGACCTACGCCCTGAGGCCAGTCCCATTCTTCAATGCCAAAATCTCTGGCAATAATACCGCGGCTTGCATCTTCCTTTCCGACTGAGCGGTCATTTTCATAATTACCGCCTCCCAGATTCATCAGTTTGTCCATCACAAGATGGATTTTCGGAAGTAATTCCTTGTTTGTCATTTCATTCTCCTCCATTTAATTTTTTAGCGTATGCGCTAGGTGTCATCCCCGTGCTTTTTTTGAAAATCTGACTGAAATACTGGGGATTATTTCCACACCCTACCTGCTGAGCAATCCACTGGATCTGTTCTGTATGACCTTCTGCTAATAATTGCTTGGCTTTTTGGATGCGCAGGGCAGTGATGTAGTTAGAAAATTTTTGTTTTGTTTCTTTACTGAAACGTTTGCTGACATAATCTACATTCATAAAAAGATAATTTTCGGCGATGCATTTTAATGTAAGATTAGGATCATCCAGATGCTCTACCACATATCGAATGATTTTGTCGATGAATGGGCTGTAATGCTGGGAACGGCTGGAAGGCTTTTTCAGGATTTCATTTAGTTTTCTGCATAGCATGCGTCGAATTTCAGAATATTCAGTCTGCTGGTTTAAGTCCATCAGGTATTCTGTGGTATCCACCGATGACAGATAGCTGGTTTCCGTAGCAAGTTTAATTAAAATTCGTGATCCGGCCTGCTTTAAAAAATCCGTGTTACTGATATCGTTTAAAGTTGCGGTAAGATTCTCCACACAGGATTTGCGTTCCGGTTCTTCTGCTACGATTAAACGTGCAGTCAGTTCCTCTATTTTAGTAATTAAGTTTTTATAATTGCAGATAGGAACCGGTTCCATGCCATTCATATAATAAATAATTCCATAACGTCTTATTTTTGCGATCAGATTTTTCAAAAGCTGTTCCAGGTTATTGAAGGTGAATCGTTTATAGTCTAATTGAAAAGGCAGCTCCTTTGGCTTTAAGGTCTGCATAAACAAATCGAATTGGTCGTAGGAAGCCTGATATTTTTCGAAAAAAAGAATCAGTGAATTTTTCACATAAATACAATACAGCTCAATTCCGGGGGCATGCTCGGCCATATAGTCATATATGCGGCTTAAAACGGAATTTAAATATTCTTCTTCTAAATAGTGAAGGAAGCACAATTCATACCCTGTCTGATAGAAATCCATAAATCCTGAATAAGCATCCCAGGAAAATTTAGCAGGATCAGACTTAAAGATCTGCTCGTTAATAATATTTCCCATAATGCTATGGTGGAGATTGACCGTCAGCGCTTTCTGGCGTTCCTTTAAATCCTGAAAAGCCTGGCGGTGATAGTACTCTTTTATGATATCTTTCATGCTTTCTACGATTTGCTCCTCGTTACAGGGCTTAAGCAGATAATGGTGGACCCGGTATTTCATTGCCTGCTTTGCATATTCGAATTCTCCGAATCCGGACAGCAGTATAAACTGGGTGTCCATATTGGCTTGATAGATACGCTCTATTAGTTCCAGTCCGGACAGGCCGGGCATTCGGATATCGGTCATTACAATATGGGGTGATTCATCGAGAATCATGTGATAGGCCTCGATACCGTCACGACACGTTCCCACCAGTTCAATGCCAAGGCTGTTCCAGTCAATCAGGGAGGAGATTGATTCCCGTATTACCCGTTCGTCATCTGCAATTATTAATTTGAGCATGATTATTCTCCTTTCGTATCAAAAATGTCTTCCGGAATCCGGCTCAGAGGAAAAGATAGCTGTGCGACAGCCTGGTCGTTCTCATTATAGAGGGTAAGGCCGTAGTGTTCTCCGTAAGTCAGTTTCATTCGCTCCGATATATTTAGCAGGCCGATTCCAAAACCATGAGGTTCTGCTTCCCGGTTTTTTAATTTGTTTATCAGATCTTCTTCAAAGGCGGAGCTGTTATTTCTGACTGTGACAATAAGGGAAGTGCCGTCTGCTTCAGCTGTAATTAAAATCCGGCATCCTTCCGTATTTTCTTCCAGTCCATATCGTATTGCATTTTCTACCAGAGGCTGGAGCGTCAGTTTTAACACATAACACCCAACCAGATTTTCAGGGGCAGATATTTCATATTCCAGCCTGTCTTCATACCGGAATTTCTGAATGGTCATATAACATTGCACCAGCTCAAGTTCCCTGCTTAAAGGTACCTGCTTGCTTTTCTGGTCCAGTGTGATGCGAAGGAGAGTTCCCAGAGATTCTGTCATGGAAGAGATATCTTTTGCACCAAGTGTTTTTGCCCTCCAGTTGATTGATTCTAAGGTATTGTATAAAAAATGAGGGTTCATCTGTGTCTCCAGCGCTTTTAGCTGGGCTTCCTTAATCAGTATTTTATTCAGGTAATTTGTTTTAATCAGCTGATTTACTTTATCCACCATCTGGTCGAAACAGGAGTGCAGAATTCCTAATTCATCGGTGCGTTTGCTGTAATCATAGGAAACCTGGGGTATTTCAGTCTGCCCTGCTGCAAAGCGTTCCATTTTTAAAATAAGATTATCAAAATGTCTCGTGATTGAGTCAATTAATGAAGAGGACATCAGGATAGCCAGTCCAATAGAGACTGCTATGATAATCAGGCAGACTTCCAGGCTTGTGCGGAGAGAATTTGCAATGCTGCCATAGGGAATCAGACAGACATAATCCCAGCCATATTCCGGTATGATTCCTTTGACGTAAAAGAAACTGTTTCCATCTTTATTTACAAGTCCGTATCTGGAATGAAAATATGTTCCAAACAAAGTTTTATGGTCAGTCTTTATATTGGAAGAATTATAGATTAAATTCTCCTGACTGGAAAGAATATAGCGGGTGTCATCATTAAAATGGCTGGTGTTAGTGGCACCATTAATAAGTCCGTCTACGTTAATGCTTACAATCAGTGTTCCCAGAGGATCAAGAGTCAGATATTCTGTGCGCAGTAAATGTTTGACCATAAATAAACCATATTGATCACTGTAGTCGGTAATCCAGATGGTTCGTCCCCTGGCGTTTTCAGCTCTTGTGACGAGATCCTCAACCACGGATTCCGGAAGTGTTTTGCCAGCTGCAATATGAGTATGGATGGAATACCGGTCCTGATAAAGACTCATAAAGTTAATGTTATTTTTGCGGAAGGTAAAATAATATTCATTTAAAACGCCGTAAAGTGATTTGTATGCAATGGAACGGTCCTGGATACTTGAGGAATCTTTTAAAATACCAAGTCCGTTCTGTATATTGGTGTCAGCCAGAAACATATCCGCCATTGTAGATATATTATCCAACCGGTTATTTAACTCTTTGCCAGTATAAGATAAAGAGGAAGCTACAGACTGATAAAGCACCTTTTGATTCGCCTTTGTAATCAGCTGAATACTAAAAAGAGAGGCTAAAGCCAAAAGGATAATGCAAAAAAATACAATGGAGTGAATCTTCTTTTTTAAAGAAAGATTTCTTATAAAATGCTTCATAAAAACCGCCTTTCGGGTCTGGAGTAATGACAGCTAAATTATATATAAAACAGTTTGCCAATACAACCGGTAAGCACAAAGAACTATTCAAATTATACACACAACACGGTTTTTTCAACCTGGAAGCCGGTTTTAATCATTTACTGGGATTAGAGAGGGAAGTATAATAAAAACCGCCTGATATACGAAAAAAATGATTGGAGGAAGGTTATATGAAGAAAAAAGTAGCGTTACTTATTGCGGCAGTGATTGCATCAGCGTCCCTTTCCGGATGCGGAGGCGGTGGTACAGCCACTACTGCAGATACAACGGCGGGATCTACAGCAGCAGAAACCACAAAGGCGGCTGCGGGGGATGAAAGCGGAAAGCTGAAGCTAACCATGAGTTGGTGGGGAAATCAGGTCAGAAACGAGAAAACACAGGCTGCACTTGATTTGTATACAGAGCAGAATCCTGGGACAGTAATAGAGGGTCAGTTCTCTGAGTGGTCTGATTACTGGAATAAACTGGCCACATCTGCAGCAGGTCAGGCAATTCCTGATATTGTTCAGATGGATTATTCATTTATTGATCAGTATGTAAAAAACGGCCTGCTGGTGGATTTGACACCCTATATAAAAGATGGCACTTTGGATGCCTCAAATATCTCTGATAATACCATGGCAAGCGGTACGGTGAACGGAGGCGTGTATGCGGTCTGTGCAGGAATTAATGCACCATCACTGCTGTACAATAAGACTCTTTTAGACAAAAATGGTATTGTGGTCAAAGATTATATGACAACCGATGAATTTATTGATTTATGCCGTGAAGTTTATAAGAAGACCGGGTATAAAACAAACATTGCCTATTACAATGCAGGTGCGTTTCTGGATTATTTCATGAGAGGAAATGATGTTGTTCTCTATGGGGATAAAAAGATGGGCGGAGAGGAAAAAGATTATCTTCCATTCTTCCAGATGTATGAAACAGGTATCAAAGAGGGGTGGTTTATAGATCCAGGCGTATTTGCTGAGCTTTCCATCGGTTCCGTAGAGCAGGAGCCTCTGGTTTATGGTTCCAGTCCTGAAACCATGTCCTGGTGCGCTTTTTATAATTCAAACCAGCTGACTGCAATGCAAAAAGCAGCTCCGGAAGGGATGGAGATCGGTATTACTACCTGGCCTTCAGCAGATCCGAAAAAGTCCGGTTATTTAAAATCCAGCCAGTTCTTTTCTGTAGGAGCTCATTCAAAGAATCCGGAAGAAGCAGTAAAGGTGATTAACTTTTTAACCAATTCCACTGATGCAAATAACATTTTACTGGGTGAACGTGGAGTTCCGGCTTCCAGTAAGATTGCCAGTGAACTGGCACCAAAGATGAGCGATGTGGAACAGAAAGTCATTCATTATGTCAATGAAGTAGTTACTCCAAATTGTTCCCCGATTAATCCGCCCCAGCCAGATGGCGCCAGCGAGGTTTCAAATCTGTTAAACCAGGTACAGGAACAGGTTTGCTATAGTGTATATGATGCCGAAACAGCCGCGAAAGAATTCTATAACGGGGCAAATGAAATTATGAGCAAGAAATAATAAATCAGAATACGGGGGCAGAGACAGCTTTGCCCCTGTTTAATCAAGAAGACGGTTATCTATGAATGGAGGATGTCTATGAAAGATACGTTTGGTGCAGGACTCAGACATTTCCTGAACAAAGAAAGCACAGCGGGAGTGGTATTCAGCCTTCCTTTTATCGTCGGCTTTCTGCTGTTTATGGTTGTACCTATGGGAATTTCCTTTTACTATTCTTTATGTGATTATAATATTTTGTCTCCACCTGTTTTCACAGGATTAAATAATTACATAAAAATGTTTACTAATGATAATGTGTTTTATAAGACCATAGGAGTCACGTTTTATTTTGCCTTTGTATCGGTTCCTCTGCGTCTGATCTTTGCGCTTATGGTAGCCCTGCTTCTGCTGAAATCATCAAAGGCAACCGGCTTTTACCGGGCTTTTTACTATCTCCCGTCCATTATCGGAGGATCTGTTGCAGTCTCCATATTATGGAAACGGATGTTTGCAACCGATGGTGTAGTGAATCTGCTTTTGGGCATTTTAGGGATACACACTAATTATGCATGGCTTGGAAATACTAAAACGGCAATCTGGACTCTTATTATACTGGCAATCTGGCAGTTTGGTTCTTCCATGCTGATTTTTTTATCATCTTTAAAGCAGATTCCGGTATCGCTTTATGAAGCTTCCCGGGTAGACGGAGCCAATAAATTTTCACAGTTTTTCAAGATCACTCTGCCTCTGCTGACACCCACTATTTTCTTTAATCTGGTTATGCAGATGATTAACGGTTTTCTTGCATTTACGCAATGCTTTATTATCACCCAGGGAAAACCCCTTAACTCCACCTTATTCTATACTGTTTATATGTATCAGCAATCTTTTGAGTTTTATAACACCGGATACGGCGCAGCCCTGGCATGGGTAATGCTGCTGCTGATCAGTGTGATAACAGTGATCCTGTTTGCAACAAAAAGATTCTGGGTTTATACGGAAGGAGTGTGAGGCAGATGATGACCAGAAAAAAGGCAGGTAAGATTTTATATCATGTAATTGTGTGCAGCCTGGGGCTTGTAATGATTTATCCTCTGTTTTGGATGTTTATGAGTTCATTTAAGGAATCAAATACCATCTTTTTAACAGCGGGCCAGCTGATTCCGGAGAAATTTGTGTTCACCAATTATGCAAACGGCTGGAAAGGATTCGCAAAAATCTCGTTTGCAGTTTTTTTTAAGAATTCTTTTTTTATAGCGATCACAGCAACATTAGGAACTGTTTTTTCTTCCGCTCTGGTAGCTTACGGACTTGCAAGATGCAGATTTTTCGGTAGAAAAATTCTGTTTGCAGCCATGCTGGTATCTATGATGCTTCCAGCACAGGTGCTTATGATTCCCCAATATTTATGGTATCAGAAATTAGGCTGGGTAGGAAGCTATAAACCGCTGATTCTTCCCTACTGTTTTGCCATTCAGGGTTTCTTTGTTTACCTGATGATTAATTTTATTGATGGCATTCCAAAGGAGCTTGACGAGGCCGCTAAGATTGATGGCTGCTCCTATTACAGCATATTTTCCAGGATTATCATGCCCCTTATCACACCAGCGTTAATTACTGCCAGTATATTTTCCTTTATGTGGAGATGGGATGACTTCCTGTCAGCCCTGCTTTATATAAATGAATCCGCAAGGTATCCCGTCAGTCTTGCTCTTAAACTGTTTTCTGATCCCGGATCTTCTTCGGATTACGGTGCTATGTTTGCAATGGCAAGTCTGTCCATTTTACCGGCAGTGATTATTTTTATCTGCCTGCAGAAATATCTGGTGGAGGGGATCAGTACATCGGGTTTAAAGGGATAAAAGGAGAAGAATAATGATAAATAAAAATGTTCCAAGACCTGATTTTGAAAGGGAAGAATGGACAGATCTCAATGGAGAGTGGGAGTTTTCATTTGATGAACCGGTGTTTGATAAAATAATCAAGGTACCGTTTTGCTATCAATCGGAGATGAGCGGAATCTGTGATACAGAGGTTCACCATGTTGTCTGGTATCGGAAAGTGTTTTATATTGAGAAAAGCAGATTAATGGGTAAAAGTCTGCTGCTAAAGTTTGGAGCTGTGGATTATGAGGCGGAGGTTTATGTCAATCAGATCCTTGCAGCAGGTCACAGAGGCGGTCATACTCCCTTTGAAGCTGATATTACGGGGCTGGTTGTGGAAGGGAAAAATGTTATAACGGTTAAGGCAATGGATTATAGCGATGAGGATAAGCCCAGAGGAAAACAGACCTGGACAGGAGAAAACTTTGCATGCTGGTACACCCCTACAACAGGAATCTGGCAGAGTGTGTGGCTGGAATATGCAGGACAAACCTATATAAAGCGAATGAAAGCAACTCCCGATCTGGAGCGGAATGAAGTTCTGTGTGAAATTTTTATTTCTTCCATGGAAAAGGTGAAGGCAGAAATTTCGTTTAGCAGTCTTCCGGCAGAGGGCGGGAATGAGATGGATTTGGGATGTCTGAATGTGGTCTGCGAAAATGGGTATGGAAAAGGCATTCTGGCTTTACCTGACTTAGATGTGCGCAGGGAAGAGATGATCTGGACACTGGAAAACCCCAATTTGATTGGAATGGAGGCAAAGGCTGGGAATGATAAGGTATCTGGTTATTTCGGACTCCGGTCTGTCTGCATTTCAAATGGAAGAATTCTTTTGAACGGTGAGGTATTATATCAGAGGCTGATTTTGGATCAGGGATATTGGAAACAGAGCCTTTTAACCCCTCCAGATGAAGAATCCATTAAAAACGATATCATACTTGCAAAACAGATGGGATTTAATGGTGCAAGGAAGCATCAGAAGATTGAGGATCCCAGATATTATTACTGGGCGGACAGGCTGGGATTTCTTGTATGGGGGGAAATGCCAAGCTGTTATAAATATACAGACAACACACTGAAGAATACTTCTGTGGAACTCACTGAATTTATTGAACGGGATTACAATCATCCGTCCATCATTACGTGGGTCACTGCCAACGAAAGCTGGGGAATGAGAAATATCAGAACGGACAGCAGTCAGCAGAGCCTGGCCAATATGCTGTATTATCAGGCCAAAGCGCTGGACAGAACCAGACTGGTCAGCGGAAATGACGGCTGGGAACAGACGGAGAACACGGATATACTGGCATTGCATGATTATGAACTGATGCCTGAAAATACAGGAAAATATGAATCTATGGAAGAAATTATTAATGGACATGCAGAACGCCGTATGGTTCTTGCTGATGGGCTAAAATATGGGGGACAGCCTGTTCTGATGACAGAGTACGGCGGTATCGCATTTACCTCAGAAACAGAGGGCTGGGGTTATTACAATAAAGCGGGAAGCCAGGAGGAGTTTCTTAAGCGCCTAGAGCCGGTTACCGACTTCCTTATTAAAAGCAGAAAATTTTCCGGTTTTTGTTATACCCAGCTGACGGATGTGATGCAGGAAACAAACGGGCTGTTAAGGGAAGACAGAACACCCAAACTACCTCTGAAAGAATTGGAACGAATATTTGGAAAGAAAAGCTACGAGTAATAAATGACTATGTGTCTCAATGGATCAGTTCAGCCAGGTCGGCTGAGCTGTTATCCATAGTTATACCGTAATAAAAGTCAGATTGTAATATTTAATTGAAAAAATTAAAAATAACTTGACTATTTAATAGATATCCTGTATAATTCCTTTTGTTGTGTTAATGGGCTATCGCCAAATGGTAAGGCAACGGACTCTGACTCCGTCATTTTCAAGGTTCGAATCCTTGTAGCCCAGCTTCTGAGCGGGACCTGATATGGTCCCGTTTTTTTGTACGATTGATCTGTATCCGGACGAACTGTTAAATCTATGTTAAAAGATAATCCTTTCTGCATTTTTAAGGGAAATGGGGTGCAGCCTGTTACTCTTTTATCTGGACAATAGTTAAAAAATGCTTTATAATGTTATATAATTTTGAGGAGAAAATTTAAATGTATACATTCGGCAGCAGAGTACGATATAGTGAGACAGATGAATATGGAAAACTGCCATTAACCGGTATTATGAATTATCTGCAGGATTGTTCCACGTTTCAATCTGAGGATAATGGGCTGGGAGTGGCATATTTTAACGATCGCCACAAAGCATGGTGGTTATCATCCTGGCAGATTGTTGTGGACCGTTATCCGGCTCTGGGTGAAAAAATCACGATCAGCACCTGGCCCTATGATTTTAAGGGATTTTACGGATATCGTAATTTTACAGTATGCGATCAGGAAGGCAATTATCTGGTAAGAGCCAATTCCGTATGGTTTTTGTTTGATACTGAGAAAGGACGGCCTTCAAAAATTGAGGCAGATGATATCCGCGGTTACGGAACCACATGGGAGAAACCTCTTGATATGGAGTATGCTCCCCGCAGAATTGAAATTCCTGATGAGTATGAAGCTTCAGCTCCTATCACCGTGGGCAAGCATCACATCGATACCAACCACCATGTGAATAATTCCAAATATGTGGAGATTGCCAGGGAAGTGCTTCCAGACGGTATGGAGGTGTCGGAACTGAGAGTGGAATATAAAAAGGCAGCAGTCTTCGGAGATGCAGTCTATCCCAGAGTCAGTAAGACAGAGGAAGGATACGTTGTTTCTCTGTGTGATGAGCAGGGGGCAGCTTACGCAGTCATTTGGCTGCGTGGAACAACAGAGAGGATATAAGATGATTGAATTAGGTAAGATGCAGACCCTCACAGTCCAGAGGGTAAAGGAGTTCGGCGTGTATTTAGGAGAAGATGCCGGCAGTGAGGTATCTGTACTGCTTCCAAAGAAACAGGTTCCTGAAGGAACGGGGCAGGGAGATGAGATTACGGTCTTTATCTACAAGGATTCAGAAGACCGGCTGATTGCTACGACTGCAGTTCCTAAGCTTTTAGTTGGTGAGACCGAAGTTCTGAAAGTGAAGGAAGTAGGCAAGATCGGCGCATTTCTGGACATGGGACTGGAGAAGGATCTGCTCCTGCCATATAAAGAGCAGACATATAAAGTGCGGACCGGTGAGAATGTTCTTGTTACATTGTACATTGATAAAAGTAAGCGGCTGGCTGCTACCATGCGGGTATATGCCCATATGAGCAATCAGTCTCCTTATAAAAAGGATGATCAGGTTACCGGGATTATCTATGAATTCAGCGATACGCTGGGTGCATTTGTTGCAGTAGATAAGAAATATTATGGACTGATTCCCAAAAAGGAGCTTTTTGAGAAATACAGGGAAGGTGATGAGATTACAGCAAGGGTCACAAAGGTAAGAGAAGATGGAAAACTGGATTTAAGTCCAAGGCAGAAAGCATATATCCAGATGGATGCGGATTCACTAAAGGTTCTTGAGATCATTGAAGATCAGTTTGCGGGAAGTCTGCCATTTACTGACAAAGCAGATCCGGAGAGTATCAAACGGGAATTTTCCATGAGTAAGAATGCTTTTAAACGTGCAGTGGGACATCTTCTTAAAGAAGGCAAAGTAAAGATAACAGAAAACAAAATTGAAGTAATTAATTAGCGGGTAAGCGGATAACAGGAGGATTATTTTGGACTCGATAGACTATTATAATAAGTATGCGGCAAAGGAATTTGAAGAAACAGTAAATCAGGATATGTCAGAAATCATGAGAGAATTTTTAAATTATCTGGAGGAAGGCGATACGATTCTGGATTTGGGCTGCGGCTCAGGAAGAGACAGCCTTACTCTGTATGAACTGGGATATGATGTGACACCGCTTGATGCATCTTCTGAGATGTGTAAGCTGGCGGAAATTCACACGGGCCTTGATGTACTACAGATGACATTTGAGCAGATAGATTTTGACGACGTATTCGACGGAATCTGGGCGTGTGCATCGCTGCTTCATACTCCGAAAAAGGAACTGTCAGGCATTCTTACAAAGATAGCAAGGGCCTTAAATGAGAAGGGTATTCTATATATGTCTTTTAAACTGGGAGATTTTGAGGGGTTCCGTGGTGAACGGTATTTCAGTGACTTTACCGCAGACTCTATTTCCCAGCTCTTAAGAGAAAACGGCAGATTTGAAATTTTGAAGCTGTGGGAAACCGAAGATATTCGTTCCGGTCATTCTGACGTAAAGTGGCTGAACGTTCTTGCGAAAAAGAAATAAATATATTTAAAATATTACAAGGCGATGTCGAAAATAACGACATCGCCTTGTAATATATAACCAAATAAGAGGCAAAATAGTCACAGGGTATCGAATATAGACAGAAATGTACGAGCCTGTCTCTTGATATTTTGACGTTTCAGTCAGTTTTTTCAATGGTTATACAAATTAGCCAAAAGCCCCAAATGGATTTTGGTAAATAAGAATATGGTAAAAAAAAAACAATTCATGTATGATTGTTTCAGAAACATGGAGCTGCAGCTGTGGGGGCTTGTGGTTCAGAACAGAGAATATATATTTTATTTTTAGGAGGATTAGTAAATGGCTAGTTTATCACTGAAAAACATCGTTAAAAGATATCCCAATGGATTTGAGGCAGTTAAGGATTTCAATCTGGAGATTGCAGACAAAGAATTTGTTATTTTTGTAGGACCATCTGGATGCGGTAAGTCTACAACTCTTCGTATGATTGCTGGTTTGGAAGACATTTCCTCCGGTGAACTTTACATCGATGGAAAGTTAATGAACGATGTAGAGCCTAAGGATAGAGATATCGCGATGGTATTCCAGAACTACGCTTTGTATCCACATATGACTGTATATGATAACATGGCGTTTGGTCTGAAACTGAGAAAGACTCCAAAGGATGAGATTGATAAGCTGGTTCATGAAGCTGCAAGAATCCTTGATCTGGAACATTTATTAGATCGTAAGCCAAAGGCATTATCTGGTGGACAGAGACAGCGTGTTGCTATGGGACGTGCCATTGTTCGTAATCCAAAAGTGTTCTTAATGGATGAGCCGTTATCCAACCTTGATGCAAAGCTGAGAGGCCAGATGCGTATCGAAATCTCTAAATTACATCAGAGACTTGAAGCTACTATGGTTTATGTAACACATGATCAGACAGAGGCTATGACACTTGGTACCAGAATCGTAGTTATGAAAGATGGTGTTATTCAGCAGGTTGATTCTCCTCAGAACTTATATGATAAGCCAGGCAACAAATTCGTAGCAGGATTCATCGGAGCTCCTCAGATGAACTTAATTGAAGCTACTGTTGCTAAGAGCGGAAGCGATGTAACTTTAACATTTGGTGGAAACACAATCGCTCTTCCAGCTGAGAAAGCAAAGAAACTGGAAGATGGCGGATATATTGGAAAGACTGTAGTTTTAGGTATTCGTCCAGAAGATCTTCATGATGAGGAAGCATTCCTTGAGTCTTCTCCTGCAAGCGTAATTGATGCAACCATCAGAGTTTATGAATTACTTGGAGCAGAAGTATACTTATACTTCGATGTAGAAGAAGTAAACTTTACTGCAAGAGTAAATCCTCGTACAACTGCAAGACCTGGCGATACAATCAAGCTTGCTCTTGATTTAACAAAAGTTCATGTGTTTGATAAGGATACAGAATTAGTTGTATTAAACTAATTAATGAAATTTTATGCAAGCGAGTATGATACTCGCTTGCTTTTTTTTTCTTTTTGCATTAATATAGAATAAGGTAAATTTACGAAAAAGGAGATTATGCCATGATTTCGAATCAAATACTTCAAACAACCATTGAAGGATTAAAAGGAATAACAAGAATAGATCTGTGTATTTGCGATACAGAAGGAAAGGTTTTGGCTACCACATTTCCTGATGCGGAAGATTACGAAAGTTCGATCCTGGCGTTCGTGGATTCTCCAGCCGACAGTCAGGTAATCCAGGGATATCAGTTTTTTAAAGTCTTCGACGAGCATCAGTTAGAATACATCCTCCTTGCAAAAGGCGGAAGTGATGATGTATATATGGTAGGAAAATTAGCATCTTTCCAGATCCAGAGTCTTTTAGTTGCTTATAAAGAGAGATTTGATAAGGATAACTTTATTAAGAATCTTCTATTAGATAACCTGCTTCTGGTGGATATCTATAACCGTGCAAAGAAACTTCACATTGAAACCAATATCAGGCGTGTTGTATTTATAATTGAAACACAGCACGAAAAAGATGTGAATGCGCTGGAGACCGTACGCAATTTATTTGCGGCAAAGACAAAAGATTTTGTAACTGCCGTAGACGAGAAGAATATCATTCTTGTTAAAGAAGTAAAAGAAGGCGAGAACTACGATGATCTGGAGAAGACCGCCAATACGGTTCTGGACATGCTGAACACAGAGGCTATGACGCAGGTTCATGTAGCATTCGGTACCATTGTAAATGAGATCAAGGAAGTATCCAGATCCTATAAAGAAGCCAAGATGGCGATGGATGTAGGTAAGATCTTCTATAGCAATAAGAATGTGGTAGCTTACAGCAAGCTTGGAATCGGACGTCTGATTTATCAGCTTCCGCTGCCTTTATGCCGTATGTTTATCAAAGAGATCTTTGACGGCAAATCACCAGATGATTTCGACGAAGAGACCCTGACCACCATCAACAAATTTTTCGAGAACAGCCTGAACGTTTCCGAGACTTCCAGACAGCTTTATATTCATAGAAATACGTTAGTGTATCGTTTGGATAAGCTGCAGAAGAGCACTGGACTGGATCTTCGGGTGTTTGAGGATGCAATTACGTTTAAGATAGCACTGATGGTAGTGAAGTATATGAAGTATATGGAGAACCAGGACTATTAACGCCAGCAATGAGCAGTGTGAAAAGAGGCAGTAATACAGATGCGTTGTGCTTGCACAAAAGCATCTGTATTACTGACTCTTTTCATAGGGCGAAGCCCGTAAACCGAGATGAAGCGAAGCGTAATCGAGGTTACACTGCGGAGTCGCGTTCTTCACACCCGCGTTTTAACGAATCTACTGTTTCACCATATATCAAAGAAGAAAATCACGCTATGCAAAATTACTCAGAGGACTAAAATGATTGAATTATGGAACGTAAGTAAAACATACGAGGCGGGAAACAAGGCACTGCGTAACATCAATATGACGGTAGCAGACGGTGAATTTGTTTTCATCATCGGCAGAAGCGGCTCCGGAAAATCCACTCTGCTGAAAATGCTGTTAAAAGAAGTGGAACCCACCTCTGGTAAGATTATAGTAAATGATATGAATTTAGGCAAGATGCCAAGGCGGTTCATCCCCAGGTACCGTCGGAAGCTTGGCATGGTTTTTCAGGATTTCCGCCTGTTAAAAGACCGTAATGTGTATGAAAACGTTGCATTTGCGCAGCGTGTCATAGGGGCATCCACAAGAAGTATAAAAGAATCAGTACCAGCCATGTTAAAGATGGTAGGCCTGTCTTCCAAATATAAATTTTTCCCGCAGCAGCTTTCCGGCGGAGAGCAGCAGCGAGTGGCGATTGCAAGAGCGCTCATTAACAAACCTGAAATTCTTCTTGCCGACGAACCAACCGGCAACTTAGACGGCCACAACTCCATGGAGATCATGAAGCTTTTAGAGGAGATCAACAAGCTGGGT
This sequence comes from Hungatella sp., assembly GCA_009712635.1. Lineage (GTDB taxonomy): Bacteria > Bacillota > Clostridia > Lachnospirales > Lachnospiraceae > Lacrimispora. The sequence continues at coordinate 23,265 of WASS01000026.1, forward strand.
ACAACAGTAATTGTCGTTACCCACAGCCAGGAGATTGTAGATCGTATGAAGAAGCGGGTAATTATGATGGATCGCGGAACCATCGTAAGCGATGAGAAAAAAGGCGGTTATACGTATGAGAATTAGTACATTTTGGTATTGTCTGAAACAAGGTGTAATAAACATCTGCAGAAACATATTATTTTCCCTGGCCTCCATTGCAACAGTATCCGCATGCATTTTCCTTTTTTGTCTGTTCTTCTCTATCATGGTAAATGTACAGTATGTAGTAAAAAATACGGAGAGCACGGTAGGAATTACTGTATTTTTTAACGAAGGTCTTGATAAGAACAAGATCACTGAGATTGGCAATGAGATTAAACAACGAAAAGAAGTAAAGGAAGTAAAATTCACCTCTGCTGAGGACGCATGGTCAGAGGCAAAGAAAGAGTACTTCGGTGATATGCAGGATCTTGCAGAAGGATTTGAAGAGGACAACCCCCTCGCCAATTCTTCTTCCTATTCAATATTTCTAAATGATTTAACCCAGCAGGATGAGCTTGTATCCTGGTTAAATGGAATAGAGGGAGTAAGAAAAGTTAATTATTCCAAGACAGCGGCAGAAGGTATGAACAGCTTAAACAAAGTGATTGGAATCCTTTCCATGCTGATCATAGGAATCCTTCTTGCTGTGGCCATTTTCTTAATCAGCAATACAATTTCAGTAGCAGCTGCATTTAGGAAAAACGAGAATCAGATCATGAAGCTGATCGGTGCAACCAACTATATGATCAGAGCACCTTTTGTAGTAGAAGGAGTCATCATCGGACTGGTAGGTGCCTCTCTTCCACTGATCGCCATTTATTTTCTTTACCGTTCAGCAGTTGGATATGTAGTGACTAAATTCAGCATTCTTTCCGGATTGTTTCAGTTTCTTCCCGTTGATGCCATATTTCCTTACATGGCGGCAACTGCTATGTCACTGGGGCTTGGAATTGGATTTTTCGTCAGTTTCTTTACAATCCGAAAACATTTAAAAGTATAAGGGGAGTCGTCCGTGAATCATGGAAAAAGACTGTTTGCAGTGGGAATCGGTCTTTTGATGACCGTATCATGTATATTTCCCTCCTATGGTACAAAGAATGATGTAAATGATGCAAAGAAAAAGGCCAGTTCCATGGAAGATCAAAAAAAGGAAGTGGAATCAGCTTTAAAAGAGCTGGAAGGTCTGAAAGCAGATGCTGCATCTTATGTGAAAGGTCTGGATGACAAACTGGCTGTCTATGATAAGCAGCTAACGGCACTCACCGCCCAGATCTCAGCGAAAGAAGAGCAGATAAAAACTGCCAAAGCAGATCTTGAGACCGCGAAAAAAGCGCAGGAACATCAATACCGGAATATGAAACTCAGAATTCAATATATGTATGAAAAGGGTGAGACGAATTATCTGGACTTGCTGTTTAAGTCCGCCGATCTCACCCAGCTTTATAACCGGGCGGAATATATCAGAAGCATTGCTGCATATGATAGAAGAATGCTGGAGGATTATAAAAGAACCAAAGAAGAGGTCAGTCAGAGAGAAGCTCTGCTAAAGGCAGAATATGAAAATCTGCTTGGATTCCAGACTGCTGCCAGAGACAAAAAGCAGGAGGCAGAGGAACTTTTACAGGCAAAAAACCAGGAACTTGCATCGTATCAGACCAGGATAGCAAAGAACCAGGAAAATTTATCTGAACTGGAACAGGATATAGCAGCTCAGGAGCAGCGTATCAAAGAAATGGAAGCACAGATACGAAAACAAGAGGAAGAAGCACGGAAAGCTGCCCAGAAGGCTGGTAAAACGTATAATACGGTGGCAATCGGGAATATTAGCTTTATATGGCCCAGCCCGTCATCTTCAAGAATCACTTCTTCTTTCGGCGACAGAGAATCTCCAACCGAAGGAGCCTCTTCTAATCATCAGGGCATAGACATCGGAGCATCAACCGGTGCCGGTATTGTAGCAGCTGCTTCCGGGACTGTAACGATCTCTACATACAGTTATTCTGCCGGCAATTATATCATGATTCATCATGGCGGGGGAGTCTATACTGTTTATATGCACTGTTCCGAACTCCTGGTTTCAGCGGGGCAGGAAGTGTCGCAGGGACAGTTAATTGCAAAAGTGGGTTCTACCGGGTATTCCACAGGACCGCATCTCCACTTTGGGATCAGAGTGAATGGAAGTTATGTAAATCCAGTGAAGTATGTAAGCCCATAATGAGCTAGATAGGAGAATGACAGTGGAAAGTAAGAATAAATTTTGGAAGGGTGCCCTAGTCGGAGCACTTCTTACCACGTTGGCAGCCCTTGTAATTGTGGGGATGTCGTTAGGCATTTTTTTGATTGGAAGAACTGCAATTGATAAGGGAACAACGGCTGAATCCGTTCAGGCAGAGAATCAGAACGGCGATCTGGATATGAACCGGATTGTGGCTAAGATCCAGACCATTCAGAGTGTGATAGATAAGTATTATCTTTTTGACGAAGACAATACGAAAGTGGAAGACTGGATCTATAAAGGAATGCTTTATGGCCTTGAGGACCCCTACACGGTTTATTATACAGCTGATGAATATAAAAAACTGATGGAAGATACAGCCGGTGAATACTGCGGGATTGGAGTGATGGTAAGTCAGGATCCCTCAACCGGAGTCATTACAGTCAGCAAGGTATTTGAAGGAACTCCCGGAGCGGAAGCAGGAATACTGCCTGGTGATATCCTATATAAGGTAGGCAGCAAAGAAGTGACAGGAATTGATCTGGAACTGGTAGTAAAGGATTACATCAAAGGCGAAAAAGGCACACCTGTGACAATCACTGTTCTTCGTAAGGAGGCAGGCGATTATATCGATATGACCATGGAGCGCCGGCAGATTACAGTTCCTACGGTTGAATATGAAATGCTGGCTGACAATGTTGGATATATTTCAGTAAGTCAGTTCGATACGGTAACTTCTGATCAGTTTAAAGGTGCAATTGATAATCTGGAGAAAAAGGGAATGAAAAAGCTGGTGGTTGATTTGAGAAATAACCCTGGCGGAGTTGTGGATGCGGTTGTATCCATGCTGGATTATATTCTTCCTGATAATTTGGTCATTGAAGGCGATCCTAATCTGGTAAGAACCAAAAAGGATAAAACCCTTCTTGTTTATATGGCGGATAAGAACGGAAAAGGCGAGCAGTATTATGCATCAGACGGTCATCAGGTAGATGTTCCAATGGCAGTTCTGGTGAATGGTCAGTCTGCAAGTGCTTCTGAGGTCTTCTCCGGTGCCCTTAAGGCATACAAGAAAGCGAAGCTTGTAGGAACTAAAACATTTGGCAAGGGGATTGTCCAGACTTTGTTCCCGTTAGATAATGGAACTGCAATTAAGATGACAGTTGCCCATTACTATACACCAAGCGGTTTTGATCTTCATAAGAAGGGGCTTGAACCAGATGTTCCCGTAGAATTAAAAGAAGAGCTGAAAACAAAAATTAAGATTGAGCATAATGAAGACAATCAGCTGATAGAAGCAATTAATGCTTTAAAATAAAAAATAAAGCCCTTAAGAGACAACAGCAATCTCATTGCCAGTTTCTTAAGGGCTTTCTCATTACAGGGAGCAGTTCTTCAGTATACTTAGAAAATTTCTGCATGCGTCTTCTCTGGTCGCCCAGGAGGTAACCAGACGAATGGCAGAGTGGCCATCAGCTCTTTTTTCCTGTAGGGAGAATACAAATTCTTTCTCCAGCTTTTCTATCACATGATCAGGAAATATTGGAAACAGCTGATTCGTTAATGAGGCGGAATAAAAGGAATAGCCGCAGTCAATAATTCCCTTTCTTAAGATGTCTGCCATGGAATTGGCATGGGAAGCCAGATCGTAATAGAGGTTGTCTGTAAACAACTCCTCAAACTGAATGCCAAGAAGCCAGCCTTTTGCCAGCAGAGCTCCACGCTGTTTCATCATGAAGCGGAAATCCGGTTTTAAATCCGGATTGCTGATGATTAAAGCTTCACCAAACAAAGCACCGGCTTTTGTTCCCCCGATATAAAAAACATCAGTTAAAGCAGCGATATCTTTTATGGTCAGATCATTCACCGGGCTGGTAAGTGCAGATCCCAGTCGGGCGCCATCTAAAAAGAGATAAAGGTCTTTTGAAAGGCAGAGACTGTGGATTGCTTCCAGTTCTGCTTTGGAATACTGGGTTCCGATTTCGGTGGAGTTTGAGATGTAGACCATTTTGGGCTGGACCATATGTTCGTCTGTATGATGGTCCAACGCCTGAATGATATCAGCAGGAGTCAGCTTTCCGTCTTTTCCAGGCATAGCAAGAACTTTATGACCTGTGGCCTCGATAGCGCCGGTTTCATGGACATTAATATGTCCCTGGGCAACGCAGATTACTGCCTGCCACGGTTTAAGGGCCGTACCGATTGTAATCAGATTCGTCTGGGTTCCCCCCACAATAAAATGAACATCAGCGTCCTCTCGCCCGATTTCCCGTCTGATCATCTCCCCGGCACGGGTACAGTGCCCGTCAGTTCCGTATCCGCTGTTCTGATCCAGATTGGTCCGTGTAATCGCTTCCAGAATCTTTGGGTGCGCGCCTTCGCTGTAATCGTTATTAAAGCTATACATAAAATGTCCTCCTGATGATTGATGGTATAAAAAATATGATATACTAAATGGGACAGATTTACAATGGCGGATGGACAAGTATAATATAATCTTATGTTATAGTAAATATTCATATCATGTATTATTATTATATTAATGGCTGTGGTAAAATAAATAAAAGAATATGTATTACGTATGAGCAGGAGGAAACCTTATGCCGACAGGTGCAATTTTTAAATTTCATAATGATCTGGATACAGATCAGATTATAGGATCCCAGTATCTGTTATTACCTGACCTTGAAGAAATGAAAGTACATACATTTGAATCTCTTGATCCCGACTTTCCTAAAAAAGTAAAGGCGGGAGATTATGTAGTAGGAGGGGAGAATTTTGGATGCGGTTCGTCCAGAGAGCAGGCACCGGGAGTGTTAAAGGCTCTTGGTGTAGAAGCAGTGATCGCCAAATCATTTGCCAGAATTTTCTTTCGAAATGCAATTAATATCGGACTTCCTGTGATCGTATGCAAAGAACTTCCGGATGACGTAAATACAGGTGATGTGATGGAGCTGTCTTTGTCAGAGGGAATTGTAAAGGCAAAGGGAAAAGAATACTCCTGTACGAAGCTTCCGGAATATATGCAGAATATTTTGAATCAGGGCGGCCTGATTGCATCTTTAAATAAGGAGGTATAGGTATGGGAATGACAATCGCAGAAAAAATAATAGCGGCTACTGCCGGTGTGGATCATGTAAAGCCGGGGGATATTCATACTGTTAATTTAGACCGCCTGATGAGCAATGACGGAACAACCCATTTAACCGTAGATATGTATCATAACAAGCTGACCAAACCCCGTATTGCAGATCCTGAAAAACTGGTCTTTATTGTGGATCACAATGTGCCTGCAGATAATCCAAAGACTGCGGCAGCTCAGAAAAAGATGAGAGATTTTGCCAGAGAGCATCAGATTGATTTCTGGGAGGGGAAGGGCGTATGCCATCAGATTATGATGGAAAACTACGTCTGTCCTGGAGAACTGATTTTTGGAGCAGACAGCCATACCTGCACTTATGGTGCACTAGGTGCTTTTGGTACAGGTGTAGGGTGTACGGATTTTCTTTATGGTATGGTTACAGGGACCTCCTGGGTGCTGGTTCCGGAATCAGTTAGATTCAATCTGGTTGGGAAACTTCCCGAGGGAGTTTATCCAAGAGATTTAATGCTTACGATTATTGGTCAGATTGGTGCCAATGGCTGCAATTATCAGGTGATGGAATTTTGCGGAGAGGGCGCAAAGACACTGAGTGTCAATGACCGTATGGTTTTATGCAACTTATCCGTTGAGGCAGGAGCAAAAACCGGTATCTTTGAGGCCGATGAAATCGCCCTTGCGTACTTAGAAGAGCATGGGAGAAAGCCAAAAGCTGTATATAAAAGTGATCCTGACGCAGTTTACGCAAGGGAATATACCATCGATATGTCTGATATCCAGCCTGTGATTGCAAGACCGGATTTTGTAGATGATGTGGTTCCTGCAAAAGAAGTCTGCGGCGTGAAAATAGACGAAGCATTTTTAGGATCCTGCAACAATGGCAGGATTGAAGAACTGAGAATCGGAGCCGGCATTATTAAGGGAAAAAAGGTAGCGGACAGTGTCCGGTTTCTGGTTGTTCCGGCAAGTCTTGAGGTTTACAAACAGGCATTAAAGGAAGGACTTATTGACATTTTCATGGAATCTGGTGCTATTGTCATGAACCCCAATTGCAGTGTCTGCTGGGGAAGCTGTCAGGGTGTCATTGGTGAGAATGAGGTTCTCATCAGTACCGGAACCCGTAATTTTAAAGGCAGGGCAGGCCATCCCAGTTCCAAGGTATATTTAGGTTCTGCTGCCACAGTGACCGCATCAGCCATTGCAGGAGAAATTACGCTGGCATAATCAGGGGAAAGGATATAAAAATGGAGACATTTACAGGAAAAGTCTGGGTTCTTGGAGATGATATTGATACCGATATCATTATTCCTACGGAATATCTGGCACTTAAAACCATAGATGAGATGAAGCAGTATGGCTTTAGCCCTCTCCGGCCGGAACTGGCCGGACTGATCAAAGAAGGAGATATTATTGTAGCTGGTAAAAATTTTGGCTGCGGATCTTCCAGGGAGCAGGCACCTGAGATTATAAAGGCTCTTGGAGTGAAATGCGTAATAGCCAAATCCTTTGCCAGAATATTTTTCCGCAATTCCATTAACAATGGTTTGCTTCTTATGGAACAGCCGGATTTATATGACGATATGACAGAAGGTGACATCATTCAGGTTACGGTAAATGAACATGTGGAATATCAGGGCAGATTTTATCAGATCGCATCGCTGCCTCAGAATCTGGTTGATATTATCAGTGCAGGCGGACTGGTGAAAGCCATGAGAAAACGCAACGGACTGGATTAAGGAGGGGCAATGGGATACACAATCATTGAAAAAATAATCAGGCATAATACAGGTGCTCAAAATGTAAAGCCGGGAGATATCGTGACTGTGAAAGCAGACAGGGTAATGATTCATGATATTTTTATTCCCTTTGTAGCAGATAAATTTGAAGAAATGGGATTTAAAAAGCTTTGGGATCCGGATAAAGCAGTCTTAATCTACGATCATCTGGTTCCAGCCAGCCAACTTGATGACACCAGGCATTTTCGGATCGGAGATGCATTTGCAGCAAAATACGGGATGAAGCATGTCCACAGAAGTGATGGAATCTGCCATCAGCTGATGACGGAGGCAGGATACGTAAAACCGGGAGATGTGGTTTTTGGGACAGACAGCCATACCACTACATATGGCTGTGTGGGAGCATTTTCTTCCGGAATTGGTTATACGGAGATGGCAAGTATTCTGGGTACCGGTACCATGTGGATCAAGGTACCGGAGACGATTAAGGTGGTTATTGAAGGAAAACTACCGGAAGATGTGATGTCTAAGGATATAATTCTTCGCCTGATCGGGGATCTTGGTGCAGACGGAGCCACTTATCTGGCTCTTGAATTTACAGGAAGCACCGTAGAGGAGATGTCGGTGTCAAGCCGTATGACCATAGCCAATATGGCTGTTGAGGCCGGTGCAAAATGTGCCTTGTTTACTCCGGATGAGAAAACCGCTGAGTATTGTGAAATAAAGCTGAACGAATTCCAGAAGAGTCTGACTGGAGATGAGGATGCGGTTTACAAAAAAGTAATCCGGTATCGTGCAGAGGATTTTGTTCCTGTTATGGCATGTCCTTCCCAGGTGGATAAAATCAAGCCCGTCAGTGAACTGGAGGGGATCGCCATTGATCAGGTATTTATCGGTTCCTGCACCAATGGGCGTCTGGAGGATCTGGCAGCGGCAGCAGGGGTGTTAAAAGGCAAAAAGGTAGCTGACTACGTGAAGCTTATTGTGACACCTGCAAGCCGGAAGATTTACCAGGAAGCCATGGACCAGGGAATCATGGAGATTCTGTCTGAGGCAGGTGCTATTATTACCCATCCCGGGTGCGGATTATGCTGCGGAAGAACTGGAGGAATTCTAAGTGACGGGGAACGGGTAGTGGCTACCAATAACCGGAATTTCCTGGGAAGAATGGGAACTAACAAAGTTGAAATATATCTGGCTTCTCCCAAAACAGCCGCCGCCTGTGCGTTGGCCGGTCGGATTGTGAGCGCTGAATAAGCAGAAGATTATTAAAAAATAAAATCAGAACAAATGTTCCTTCCCTGCCTATACTTTTTATCTTTGCTATGTTATAATCCTGGTACGATAGTTCACCAAGGAGGTAAAAAGAACGTATGGAATTTCAGTTGCATTCAGAGTTTGCCCCGACCGGAGATCAGCCCCAGGCCATAGAACAGCTTGTGAAAGGATTTAAGGAAGGCAATCAGTTTCAGACCTTACTGGGAGTTACCGGCTCTGGAAAGACCTTTACCATGGCCAATGTCATACAGGAAATACAGAAGCCTACATTAATTATTGCTCATAACAAAACTCTTGCTGCACAGCTTTACGGGGAATTCAAGGAATTCTTTCCGGAGAATGCAGTGGAGTATTTTGTTTCCTATTACGATTATTATCAGCCCGAAGCATACGTACCATCTACCGATACTTACATTGAAAAGGATTCCTCCATCAATGATGAGATCGATAAACTGCGCCATTCTGCCACTGCGGCATTATCGGAACGCAGAGATGTGATTATCGTTGCTTCGGTTTCCTGCATTTACGGACTGGGAAGTCCCATTGATTATCAGGAGATGGTGATCTCCTTACGGCCTGGAATGATCAAGGACCGGGATGAAATAATTCATAAACTGATCGATATTCAGTATGACCGGAATGATATGGATTTCAGGCGCGGTACGTTCCGCGTCCGGGGTGATGTGGTGGAGATTTTCCCATCCTATTCCGGCAGTGAAGCTTACCGGGTGGAATTCTTTGGAGATGAGGTAGACCGGATTACGGAGATTGATACACTCACAGGTGAGATCCGGGCAGAGCTGGGTCATATTGCAGTATTTCCTGCCTCTCATTATGTTGTTTCCAAGGATAAGATGGAGCACGCAGCTTCCACAATTCTGGCTGAATTAAAAGAGCAGGTGGAGTATTTTAAAAGTGAAGATAAGCTTTTAGAGGCACAGAGAATCTCCGAGCGGACTAATTTTGATGTGGAGATGATGAAAGAAACCGGCTTCTGTTCCGGAATTGAGAATTATTCCAGACATTTAACAGGAGGAAAACCAGGAGAACCACCCTATACTTTAATTGATTATTTTCCCGATGATTTTCTGATTATCGTGGACGAGTCCCACATTACCCTTCCTCAGGTGAGAGGAATGTATGCAGGAGACCGCTCACGAAAAACCACTCTTGTAAACTTTGGATTCCGTCTTCCCTCAGCCCTGGATAACCGGCCTTTGAATTTTGAAGAGTTTGAAGCCAAGATTAATCAGATGATGTTTGTGTCAGCTACTCCGTCTGTTTATGAATCCCAGCATGAGCTTTTACGGGTGGAACAGATTATTCGTCCAACCGGACTGCTGGATCCGGAGATTGACGTACGACCGGTAGAAGGACAGATCGATGATCTGATCTCTGAGGTCAATAAAGAGGTGGAGAAGAAGAATAAGATATTAATCACCACTCTGACCAAACGTATGGCAGAAGACCTGACGGATTACATGAGAGAGGTTGGAATCCGGGTCAAATATCTTCATTCGGACATTGATACGCTGGAACGCTCGGAGATCATCCGTGATATGCGTCTTGATGTTTTCGATGTTTTGGTAGGAATCAATCTTTTGAGAGAAGGATTGGACATTCCGGAGATCACACTGGTGGCCATTCTGGATGCGGATAAGGAAGGCTTCCTGCGTTCAGAGACTTCTCTTATTCAGACCATAGGAAGAGCAGCCAGAAACTCAGAAGGCCACGTTATCATGTATGCAGATAATATGACGGATTCCATGAGAGTCGCTATTGAAGAGACAAACCGGAGAAGAGCAATTCAGGAACGGTATAACGAAGAGCATGGAATTACTCCTACTACCATTAAAAAAGCAGTTCGTGATCTGATTGCAATATCTAAGGCAGCAGCAGCCAGTGATAAGGAGTTTAAGAAAGATCCTGAATCCATGGATGCAGCGGAACTGGAAAAGCTTTCAAAAGAACTGACAAAAAAGATGCATCAGGCAGCAGCAGAACTGAATTTCGAAGAGGCTGCAAAGCTGCGTGACCGAATGGTACAGGTGAAAAAGATGCTTCAGGATATCAGTCAGTAAAAAATATCTTTCAGGTATTAGGATAGTATTGACAATGATTCTCAATAAGTGTAAAATCTCTATGGATGCAATCCAGGGAAAGAACCCTGGTGCGCCGGTTTTTTAACAGGCTGCATTCAGAGGAGATTATTATGAAGCTTCATGAAGGAGATATCGGAAAGACCTACATTGTATACAGTGTTATGGTGAAAGATGCCATTACAAGAAGGCTGGAAGCATTAGGCGTCAACGAGATGACGCCAGTTACCTTATTAAATAAAAAAGGAAGCGGCACCGTGATTATAAAGGTCAGAGGGACTCGTCTGGCTCTGGGCAGAAAGATCTCAGAGGGAATTGAGATAAAGGAGGAGACCAGCCATGAGTGATGACAACAGAACAATCCGTGTTGCATTCGTTGGTAATCCCAACTGCGGGAAGACAACTCTGTTTAATGCTTTTACCGGTGCAAGGCTGAAAGTGGCAAACTGGCCGGGTGTTACGGTGGAGCGTGTGGAAGGGGAAACCATTTATAAGGGCCAGACCATACGAGTAATTGATACACCAGGAATTTACAGCCTGACCAGCTACACCATAGAAGAAATTGTTACAAGAAAGTGTCTGGAAGATGAATCCGTTGATGTGATTATTAACGTTGTGGATGCTTCCTCTCTGGAGCGGAATTTATATTTGACACTTCAGCTTCTGGAACTGAAAAAGCCAGTGATTCTGGCTCTTAATATGATGGATATTGTAGAAGACAGAGGGATGGAGATTGATCTTCACCGCCTTCCTGAAATGCTTGGGAATATTCCGGTGGTACCGGTTTCAGCCAGAAAGCGGACCGGTCTTGACGTTCTCATGCATGCAGTGGTTCATCATTATGAGGAAGGCCCCCAGGGAGTGGTGGTTACGTACACACCACGAATTGAAAATAAGATATCCAAAGTGGAGACAGTGCTGAAAGCCCATTATGGAAAGCTTAAAAATCTGCGGTGGCATGCCATCAAGTTTCTGGAATATGATGAAGAGGTGGCTAATGACCATCCGGTTGATTTAAGCAATATTATTGATCATAATTATGAAAAACAGATTATAAATGAGAAATATGATTATATAGAAGGGGTGATCCATGAGTGCCTGGTTAACAAAGAGCAGAAGGCGGCAATGACGGATAAGATTGACGCTTATTTAACCCATCCCTTCTGGGGAGTTCCTTTGTTTCTTGGTATTATGGCCCTTGTGTTTTTCCTGACATTCACGGTGGGGGATTTCCTCAAGGGTTATTTTGAGATTGCACTGGATCAGCTATCGTCGTTTATGTATCAGATGATGACGGGGATTCATGCAGCGGACTGGATTACCTCCCTGGTAGTGGATGGAATTGTTGCAGGTGTAGGAGGAATTCTTACTTTTCTCCCGAATATTTTCATTCTGTTTCTTGCCCTGGCTTTTTTGGAAGACAGTGGTTATATGGCGAGAGTTGCTTATGTAATGAATGAGATAATGGGAAGGGTGGGACTTTCCGGCAAAGCGTTTCTTCCCATGCTTTTAGGGTTTGGCTGTACGGTGCCGGCTGTGATGGCTGCGAGAGCGCTGCCCAGTGAAAGGGACAGGAGAAGGACAATACTCATCACACCGTTTATGTCCTGTTCTGCCAGACTGCCTATTTACGTTTTGTTTTCAGAGATGTTTTTTCCCAACCATGCGTTGATTGCGGCTTATTCTTTATACGTGATCGGACTTATGGTTGCGATTTTGATTGCCCATGTGACTCATAAGATGATAAAATCACAGGAAGAGGATACACTTTTAATTGAGCTGCCGGAATATAAGACGCCCAATGCAAGAACGGTTGCAATTTATGTGTGGGATAAAGTGAAAGATTACCTTGGAAAAGCAGGTACTACCATATTTCTGGCCTCTATCGTATTGTGGTTTGTACTCAATACAGGGTTTCATGGATTTGTCACAGATGTATCACAAAGCTTTGCAGCCATGATTGGCAAAGTTTTAATTCCTGTGCTTACTCCTGCGGGCCTGGGTGACTGGAGAATTGCAGTAGCGCTTATTTCCGGACTTTCTGCTAAGGAAGTGGTGGTTTCCAGTTTTTCCGTATTATTTGGAATCAGTAATATAAATTCGGCAGCAGGAATGGTTGAATTATCCGGATTACTGGGCAACGTGGGATTTGGCGGAGTGAATGCATATGCGCTGATGATTTTCTGCCTTCTTTATTCCCCATGTATTGCTGCGGTTGCCACCATAAAGAAAGAAACCGGATCACTGAGATGGACGCTTGGTATGGTTCTGTTTCAGCTGGCGGTTGCTTGGTTCTTTGCTGTAGTGGTGTACCAGATTGGAAGTTTGATTTTTTAATTGGATAGAGGATAAGCTGATGAATGATAAACTGCTTGTGGAAACTGCTGTTCTGGCAGGTGAGATTATGTTGATAAGTGGTGCGGAGATCTTTCGTGTGGAAGATACCATTGACCATATTTTAAGAAAAGCAGGCCGGAATACGGCAGAAGCCATCGTATTTTCCACAGGCATTTTTGCATCCTTAAACGATCCGTCCATAGAAGCGATTACAGTAGCAAGAAGAGTGACGGTCAGAAATACCAATTTAAACCGGGTTTATCTGGTGAATGATGTGTCAAGAAAGCTTTGTGCAGACCTTATGACGGTGGAAGAAGCATTTGAGCGGCTGAAGGAAATACGAAAGACGGTTCAGTTTCATAAGAGGCTTAAGGATATGGGCTTTATGGGAGTGGCAGTATTTTTTACACTGCTTCTTGGAGGTAACGCAAGAGACTGTGTGGCGGCTGCTGTAACCGGAGCTGTGTTGGCGGTAGCCATGGAGATTTCTCTAAAGATCCGTTTAAATGATTTCTGTGCCAATGCATTTTGTGCCTTCTTAATTGCTCTGACCACTCTTTTTCTGGAGAGATGGGGATTACCTGGAATTAAAAGTGATATTATTATAATTGGCGCCATCATGCCTCTAGTGCCGGGAGTAATCTTTACCACAGCGATCCGCGATACGTTAAATGGTGATTATGCATCAGGTACGGCAAGAATTGTGGAAGCTGTGGTGATTGCCCTTGCAGTAGCGGCAGGAGTGGGAGCTGGTATGGGGCTGTATCAGTGGCTGACCGGGGGGTATTTTATATGGTGATTCAGACAGTTGGAGCATTTCTTGCAGTGATCAGCTTTTCTCTGATACTGGAGCTTCCGAAAAAGTATCTGATACTTTCAGGAACAATCGGTGCAGTCGGCTGGCTGGTATACCTTCTTGTACAAGCCGCAGCCGGATCGGTTATAGCTGCGGCTTTTTTATCCACACTTTTGGTAGCGCTGTTCAGCCATATTGCTGCAAGAGTGTGTAAAGCACCTGTTACAGTGTTTTTGGTAGCAGGAATCCTGCCTTCAGTGCCTGGTGCTTCTATATACCGAAGCGTGTCTTATGTGATCAGTAATGACCCGGTGCTTTCCAGTCATTATCTGGTGGAGACACTTCAGGTTTCCGGTGCCATTGCCATGGCAATTTTTATTATGGATTCATTGTTCCGATTGGGAAAGAAGAAGTAAAAGCAACGGACAGGTGGTTCTTTGATCTGGAATAATGATAGATATGGTTGGAGAGGCGGTCTTCCTGAGGAACCTCCTCCTGATTGATGGAAAATACGGTTTCCGCCAGCTCTTCATAGGAAATATGATTGCTGTGAGGAATTAACAAGACTTCGTGAATGCTGGATGGCAGAATGATTAAATCGCCTTCCATGCTGTCTGCGAAGTCTTTTAATATGTCTTCATAGAACATACAGGCAGAACCGTGGACACCGTAAGGATTGGTAAGGACATACATGGGAGGGGACAGGGGAGAGGGGGCAAATAAACCAGACCAGTCTTCCTCTTTTATTTCCGTGTCTGAAGATTTTCTTGCGATTTCTTTTATTACCTCCATAAGAGAACTGATCCGTGCAGGAAATAAGTCCGGAGTGTTTAATTTAGCATACTGATATAAATCTTCGGTGGATAAGTTCCATAGTTTTTGGTGGGAATTGTGGATAATAGCTGTGAGAAGCTGGTCCTCTTTCTTGTTTAAAGACAGACAGAAGATCAGTGATAAATCCAGATCTGGTAATGATATGTGGGGGAGATCGGTTAGAAGGGAGCGGTTAGCCGGTTCATTAATCAGGCGGAAAATAATACGGTCTGTTAAAGGGCTTTCTGAGTGCAGTTCTTCTATAAAATTATCATCTGGCAAATGCTGCGTCTGATATAATTCCATAATCTCATCTACAACCTGGGGGAATGATTTTCCATTTTTATAAGTATCATAAAATGTCTTAAGATAAATAGCCGGAGCCGTGTGTTCCTGTGGCCTGCTGATGCAGATACCGTCAAGGGTCAGTCCGTTGTTTTTGGTAATGCTTTGAAGCGTCAGATTGTAGCCAGAGCCAAAACGTTCTTCCAGTGATTCCTTTACTGCTTTTTGAAATTGCTCGTATACCATATGAGTATACCTCCTTAGATTTGATCTATGTAAATCGCATGATGCGAGATACAGCACAGTAGTTGAAAAATGGGATTAGATATGATTACCAGATATGCAGACAGATAAGCAATAAAATCAAGTCCATTATACATTAGTTGATAAAAAATGACAATATGTTTAGACATATTTGGAATTTTGTCAAAAAATCATTCAACTTAAAAAGATTGTATAATTACAAAGTTGGAAATTGGTATTATGGTATACACTGAAAAGACGAATAAAGGGTGAGGACAGTGAATACAAAAGAAAAAAACAAAAAGCTTCATGATACCAGACCTAAAAAAAGACATTCGGGCCTTATAGAACTGATCGTTAAGAACGGCAGACGAATTGAAAAACTCTTTGCGCTGGCAGTAATCATATCTGCTGTCTGCGCCTGCTTTGTTCATGTTAATTATGATCTGAGCGAATATCTTCCCGACTGGGCACCAGCGAAAAAAGGCCTGAATGTAATGGAAGAAGAATTTGGATATCCAGGCACTGCCAGGGTGATGGTTGGTCCTGTAACTCTATATGAAGCAAAGGCCTATAAGGACCGGATTGCGGATATAGATGGTGTGGATATGGTGATGTGGGCAGATACCACCACCGATGTTTATAAAGCCAACATATTTATTAACTACGATGATATCCAGGATTACTATAAGGACAATTATGCTGTTATGGATATCATTTTTAAAGAAGGGGATTCCAGCAGTCTCACCAAGTCTGCAATCAGCCAGATGCAGAAGATGACAGGTGACAAAGGCTATTTCATGGGATCAGCAGTTCAGAACAAATCGTTAAATGAGACCCTTACCAGAGAAATCAGTATTGCCATGGCTATGGGAGTGGTAATGATTGCACTGGTATTGTGCGCGACAACGACTTCATGGTTTGAACCATTTCTCTTCCTGATGATTATGGGAATTGCAATCATTATTAATATGGGAACCAACCTGATGATTGGTACCATATCATTTATTACGTTCAGTGTGGCTGCTATCTTACAGCTGGCAGTAGCCATGGATTATTCGGTTTTCCTTCTGGACAGTTTTACAAAAGAGCGGGAAAAAGGAGACGATCCGGTAACGGCAATTACCAATGCTCTTCACAAATCCATACCGTCCATTCTCGCAAGTGGCGCGACAACCATTATCGGCTTTCTGGTTCTGATGCTGATGCGCTTTTCCATCGGATACGATTTGGGATTTGTTCTGGCAAAGGGAATTGTAATCAGCCTCGCTACGGTTCTGTTTTTAATGCCTTCCCTGTTGCTTCGATGGGGAGACAGAATCAAAAAAACAGAGCATCGTTCTTTTATGCCGTCCTTCCATGGACTTGGAATTCTTGTACATAAAGTGCGCTACGGTGTTCTGACTGCAATCGCACTCCTTGTAATACCGGCTTTTATAGCCCAGAACATGAATTCATTTACATTCGGAAACGGTGCACTGGGGTCAAGCCCGGGTACCAGAGTATATAATGACGAACAGCAGATTAACAGCCGGTTTGGAAAGAGTAATTTAATTCTTGCGGTCGTTCCGAACACAAACATGGTGACGGAAAAGAAATTAACAGATACACTGAAGGACCTGGATTATGTAAGATCAGCAACTTCTCTGGCCGGTACCTTACCAGAAGGCATACCGGAAACGATTATACCAAAGAGCATAACAAGCCTGCTGCATACAAAAGATTACAGCAGAATTATGATCTATGTAAAATCTTCGGATGAAAGTGATTTTGCATTCCAGTGCTCAGATGAAATTACAGCCATCGTAAATCAGTATTACCCAGAGGGAGCTTATATAACAGGGGTGATTCCATCTACCCAGAATATCAGGTCAATCATTACGGAAGATTATAATTTTGTAAATATTCTTTCCATATTGGGTGTAGGACTGGTGGTTATGGTCACCTTCCGTTCTCTGATAATTCCTGTTATTGTTTTAATCCCCATTGAAGTGGCTGTATTTATCAATTTTGCAATTCCTTATTTTACAGGAGAGGACATCTTATACCTTGGATATATCATTGTCAGCTGCCTTCAATTGGGAGCAACGGTGGATTACTCCATTCTGATGACCAATAACTATATGGATATAAAGAAAAAATATCCGGAAAAGGCAAGGGCCATTAAGCACACCATTTCCAAAAGTGCACTTTCCATTCTGACTTCCGGGACTATTCTAACCATAGTTGGATACGGGCTTTATTTTATTTCTTCGGTATCGGCGATTGCGGGTCTGGGACACTTAATCGGGCGTGGAGCTTTTATCAGCGTTATTATGGTACTTTTCCTGCTGCCGGTTCTTCTGACCCTGGCAGATCCGGTGTTAATGTGGGAGGAAGGTAAAAGGCAAAAGATCGTTGCTTCTCATCAGGCAGTAATTGAAAAGAAAAAAGCGTTTAAAGCGAACAGAATTGAAAAAAAGAAAGCTTTGCTGGAAGAGGAACAATCAAAAGCTGGTAATCCAGAAGGTGGACAGAAAACAGAGACAGATGATAAAAAGCAGGAACAGGAGGAAGTGAAAAACAATGAAAAGTAAATGGAGCGCAGTATATCGGCTGACAGCAGCGACACTCATCACTTCAATGATCAGCATTAATATGGCTGGAAATATTTACGCCGGCCCGCCAGCTGTATCTGTGGATGAAACACTATATGTAAATCTGGACTATTACGGAAAAGAGACTGACAGCAGCGTGGTAAAAGGAGTCACATTAAATGGAATCCGCTCCTTTTCTGATTATGGGACTTATAAGGATATTACCAATATGTCAAATTATGCCCAGCCTGCTGTTGACGGAGACACCGTGACCTGGCAGCTTCCGGAAGATACAAAGGACCGTTTCTATTATGAATGCCAGTTAAATAACGGTGAAGTAGTTCTTCCATGGGATTTTGATATCTCCTATAAATTAAATGGTATACCAAAAGAAGCCCAGGATCTTTTACATGCAGATGGGCTGGTAGAAATAGATGTTCACTGCATTCCCAATAAGAATGCCAATATATATTATCAGAACAACATGCTTTTACAGGTTGCGACAATGGTAGATATGGAAGATGTCAATTCCGTTGAAGCGCCCGGAGCGCAGATCCAGTCTCTGGGTACCTATAAGGCTGTTCTATTTGCAGCTGTTCCAGGTCAGGAAAAAACATTTCATATTGAAATAAGTTCCCGCGATTTTGAATCCAGCGGAGTAATTATGATGATGGTTCCGGGAACCCTGGATCAGATCAGTGATATTGCTGATGTAAAAGAGGCAAAGGATACGTTTAAGGATTCCGCAGACGAGCTGCTTGATGGTATGAATGAAATGCTGGATACGCTGCACAACATCAGCAATGGTATGGATGTTACGAAAAAGGGACTGAGCCAGCTGCAGGGAGCAAGAGAAAACTTTGATGCATCGAAGGATGAAATAATCTCAAAAACAGATGCAAGTATAGACAGTCTGGAAGCTGCCAATCAGAAGATCAGCCAGCTTGCGCCGGATATTATGGCCAATAAGCAGGGACTTGATGATGTAAATAACAAAGTAAATACTCTTGTGGAAACACTTCAGGATTCCGGGGAAGATTTCTATAATTTGTCTTCAGCCTTAAGAGATTTAAAAGATTCCCTGGGAGATCTCCAAAGCGGTCTGGAGGAGTCTGATGCAGATCAGATTACAGGTGAGATTAAAGATATTGAGCAGCAGCTTGATGGGATTCAGAGCGTTTTAAAGAAGCTTGGTTCAACTGCTTCCCCGTCTCAGGCATTAAGTGCAGAAGATCTTGAGAAACAGGCAGAGAGCATGCAGCAGCTTATGAGTGATATGAATGATGTGCTTGATGACCTGGAGTTTTCCCTGGGGGCAGATGCGGTAGCCAAGCTTCGTGCCCAGCTTCAGTCGGTTGCGGCTTCCGGCATGAGCAACCCCAATGCGACTGCACTGGTACAGACAGCAGCTGTATTATCAAAAATCTTAAACTCCATGAACAACATCTTATCCAGTGTTCGTTATACAATATCCGGAATTGATGTGCAGGGAGGGGTTAAGGATAGTAAGGCAGTCATAAGTAAGCTCGCATCCATTTCATACGATATTGATACTACCATCGGAGATGTGGTCAGTTTAAATAAAACAAAAAATGATAATAAGGCAGCCTTTGATTTAATGCTTGATGATACGGCCGCATCTGTAGAACAGATCAGTTCCGCAACCAACCAGGTAATTTCCCTGTTCCGTAGTGTTCAAAACACCATAAAAAACAATCGGGCAGCTTTGGAAGGTGGTACAAAAGATACTTTAAACGGATTGATTGATATTTTGGAAAAGGCGGCGGATACTTCCTCTACCACAAATAAGCTAAAAGGAGCCAATGAGAGTATCAGAAACAGTCTGGATGAGAAACTGGATAAGATTGCTGACGACAGCAATCTGCTGGAAATGAATTTAGATGATAAGATGGTATCCTTTACATCGGATAAGAACCAGACTCCTTCCAGTATCCAGATTATCTTAAGGTCACAGGAAATATCAGAGGATGATATAAATACCAATGCGGTGGATATTGAGCCGGCGCCTGTGGATGTGGGAGTATGGCAGCGGGTGAAGAATGTATTTGCAAAGATGTGGAATGCGGTTACGGGGATTTTTAGTTAAGAGAATTAAAGTAAAAGGAAGTCTTTTCCATAGGTTGTTTCTTTGGCAAACTGCCTTAGGTGGAATGAATCAATAAATTTAAACAGCCGGTAATAGTCTAATTGTTATCGGCTGTTTTTATGTAAGTAAAATCATTATTATCTTGTTATTTATTGCTCCGGATACATAACGTCATTTGCCTTAAAAGATAGACAGAACCATATAAAATACAACATATATCTGTTATTTTGAGGAAATATATGGTATAATTCAATCAGATATCCATTGATTCATCAGTATAATTCTTTTTGTATCCTGGGGGTAACTATATGACAAATATTGTTGGGATTACAGTTTATGGAGTGTTGTATTTAGTGGTTATGCTTTTACTTTTTGTTTTATTCTTTCTGGGAAAAGATTGGATGATGCTTACCGGTCTGTCTGGTTTTTTACTCATGGGGCTGATTTTGTCAATAACCGTAACCAGTTACAATTACATTGATTTGATACATAGTAAAAACATGGTGGAAGTCAGCAGAACAGAACGTATTCCAGAGGTTGTAAAGGTGGGTAATCTTTACAGGAGTAACTGGAAAACGGTTCAGATCGCCTACGGTTTACCTGGTAATCAAAAGGAATACTATTCCGTAATGAGAAGCAGGAGTGGATTGTTCGTCATCGAGGGAGGGGTATTGCATACCAGATCAGAGGGAAGAAAGGCAGCTGAATGATGGAACAGATCAGCTGTTTTGCATAGGAGCAGTATATAGATTTAAAACGGGCTTGTCTGATATTCTTATACTAAGAATGCAGACAGGTCTGTTTTTTTACACGGTTATAATAAAAATTGTATTAAATATATCTCTACGTGGATATACATGGTTTAAGAGAATAATTACGGACAGGTATCTATTAATAAAAATCAGCTGAAATTGGTAAAAACCCCTATAAACAAAAGAAAACCCTTATAAGCTAAGGATTTTTGGTGAATAATTCCAGATAATTATAGTGCATCTGATAGGAATCGAACCTACGCACGCGGCTCCGGAGGCCACTGCTCTATCCACTGAGCTACAGATGCATCTTTTACATTCTACTATAGATTGTTTTAAAGCGCAAGAGTTATTTGTTGATTTTTGGCTGTTTTTTTGTTAGAATAGAGAGGAGATTGTTTCTCCAGGAGGTCAGGTCTAATGAAGGACTTATTAGGAAAATGGAATGGGCTGAAAGCGGAAACCAGACGGTTTTTGAAGTTTCTCGCCATACCATTGGTTGCAGTAATACTGATCATGGCGGTGGTTGTTTTGGACAAAGCCGGACAGCCCGCGAATGAGCCGGAAACGGTCTCTGCCAAGGCGGAGAGTACATCACCGCAAAGCGATGAAAATCAGCCGCAGAAGGTAAAAGTTGCACTGCAAAAGGATGCGGTGCCCGAATTGAATGATTTGATGAAGTCATACTTTAACGCCAGAAAGAGCTGCGACAAGGACGCACTTTCTAAAGTTTATGGCGGTAAAACCGGGGAAGAGAGTTTGGATCAGCTGGCTTCCAGAATGGAAGAAGAGGTAAAGTTCTATCAGAGTTTTGAAAATCTGGAATGCTTTTCTACACCTGGAATTTCAGATGGTGACTATGTGGTTTATGCCAGATTTGATGTGAAATTCCGTCAGGCAGAGACGATGGCTCCAAGCCTGATTGTGTGTTATGCAAAGACTGCATCGGATGGAAGCTGCTACCTGGTTGCAGATAACAGCAAAGAAGAGTCTGAATTTATGCAGGAAGTAAACCAGTCTGATGAAGTGCAAAAGATGGCGAAAGAGGTAAATGAAGGTCTTGAGAAGGCTTTAAAGTCCGATGAGAATCTTCTGGCAGTTTATAACACCCTGAAAAAAGGGGAAGAAGAGCCGGAAGCTGCTGCAGAAACTACTGGGGAATCAGCCAGTGAGTCATCTGGTGAACCGGCCAGTGAATCAGCCAGCCAGTCGAACAATAGTTAAAACAGATGCTTCTCTGCGTGGCACCGTGCAGAGGAGCATTTTTGATAAAGGAGAGTAGTTTTATGAACGTCAGAGATTTTTATTTTGATTTACCTCAGGAGCTGATTGCACAGGATCCGTTAGAGGACCGGTCAGCTTCCAGACTGCTGGTTCTGGACAAGCATACGGGAGAGATCGAACACAGACATTTTAAAGATATACTGGATTACTTAAAAAAGGGAGACTGTCTGGTTATTAACGATACCAAGGTAATTCCGGCAAGGCTATTCGGCGTAAAAGAAGGCACTGAAGCAAAGATCGAGATTCTTCTATTAAAAAGAAGAGACAATGATATCTGGGAAACTCTTGTGAAACCGGGAAAGAAAGCAAAAGTCGGAACTGTCATATCATTTGGAGAGGGACTTTTAAAAGGAACCGTAATTGATGTGGTGGAAGAAGGGAACCGTCTCATCCAGTTTTCTTATGAGGGGATTTTTGAAGAGATTCTGGATCAGCTTGGTCAGATGCCCCTGCCACCCTATATTACCCACCAGCTTCAGGATAAAAACCGGTATCAGACTGTTTATGCCAAGAATGAAGGATCTGCTGCCGCACCAACTGCAGGTCTGCATTTTACAAAAGAATTATTAATGAAGATACAGGAAAAAGGAGTGGAGATTGCCCATGTCACACTTCATGTGGGACTTGGGACATTCCGCCCGGTTAAGGTAGACGAGATAGAAGCTCATCACATGCATTCTGAATTCTATATCGTAGAAGAAGAGGAAGCAAAAAAGGTGAATGATGCCAAACGAAATGGGGGAAGGATTGTCTGCGTAGGGACTACAAGCTGCAGGACCGTGGAATCTGCATCAACGGAAGAAGGTATTTTAAAGGCAGGAAACGGATGGACTGAAATATTTATTTATCCGGGTTATCGCTTTAAGATACTGGATTGTCTGATTACCAATTTCCATTTGCCTGAATCCACCTTAATTATGCTGGTGTCTGCGCTTGCGGGGAGAGATCATGTACTTCATGCATATGAGGAAGCAGTTCGGGAGAGATACCGTTTCTTCAGCTTTGGCGATGCCATGTTTCTGACTGACCAGAGGGATCGGGATACAGTCGATTAAAAAGTGACAAAAGGGTTGCCGGTATCTGTTGTTTGTTAAATGAGACTGGGGGAAGATTTTATGGAAGAAAAGAGACATATGGTAGGAGGAATATCCAGAAAATCGCTGGAGCGCCTTCCCGTTTATCATCATTATCTGGAAAAGAAAAGCAGCGATGGATTAGAAACCATTTCCGCACCCGCCATTGCTTTGGATCTTCAGTTAAATGAGGTTCAGGTCCGAAAAGATCTGGCACTTGTAGCCAAAACAGCAGGAAAGCCCAAAATGGGATATGTAATTAAGGAATTAATTGCAGATATGGAGGAATTTCTGGGATTTCATAACACCAATCAGGCGGCACTGGTAGGCGTGGGATATCTGGGAAAAGCACTGCTTTCCTATAAAGGCTTTGAACAGTACGGAGTTGAAATTGTTATGGCTTTTGATGCTGACGGAAGAAAGGTGAATACCAGAATCGGCGGAAAGATGGTGCTTTCCATGGATAAACTGGAGAACCTTTGTCAGCGTATGAATATACACATTGGGATTATTACTGTTCCTGCTGAATATGCCCAGGGGGTCTGCGACAGGCTGGTGGCAGGCGGAGTGAAGGCCATCTGGAATTTTGCACCGGTTCATCTGACTGTACCGCCCCATATACTGGTTCAAAATGAGAATATGGCAGTCTCTCTTGCAGCACTGTCAAAGTATCTGTATGAAGTGGAAAAGAACGGGTGGCAGGAGACAAAGGAGGAAGATGATTGAATACCGTGTTATTGCAGTATGCGGTTGAAGTGGAAAAGACCGGTTCCATTACACAGGCAGCAGCTAACTTATATATGGATCAGCCGAATCTCAGCAAGGCGATCAAGACTCTGGAAGAAGGCCTTGGGGCACCTATCTTTAAACGGACTTCCAAGGGTGTTGTGCCAACTGCCAGAGGAAGGATCTTTTTAGAACATGCCAGAAATGTTCTGATTCAGATCGATGAAATGGAACATCTGTATAAAACAGGAGATGGAAGCGGGGTAGAGTTTTCTCTATCCATGCCTAGAGCCAGTTATATCAGCACTGCATTTTCCGGTTTTATAAAGGAAATAGGCGCTGAATCCATGATGAACGTATGGCTTCGGGAGACCAATTCCACAGATACCATCAGGGATGTGGAGACAGGAGAGTACAATCTTGGTATCATCCGGTATCCCGTTGCTTCTGAAAAGTATTATGCAAGGGAGACTGCTGCAAAGGGTCTGATTATGGAATCTGTTTTTGAGTATTCTTTAAGGATCCTGATGTCAAACGCCCATCCGCTTGCAGATAAGAATGTGATTGAAGCCGAAGATTTAATGAACTTTATTGAGATTGTCCACGGTGATGTTGTTTCCAGTAAAAACGATGATATAGGAGCGGGAATGAAATATCCCAAATCCCCAAAGAGGATTTATGTATATGAACGGGGCAGCCAGTTTCAGCTTTTGTGTGACAATCAATTGACCTATATGTGGGTATCTCCCATGCCGGATGAGCTGCTAAAGCAGTATCAGCTGGTGGAAAAACAATGCGTGAAGAAGAAACGTTTCAGGGATTCAGTCATTTGCCGGAAGGGGTATTCACTTACCGGCTGGGATAAGAAATTTCTTGAACAGTTAAGTTGTGTAAAGGAAAAATTGGCAGAATAAGAATGTTAAATATATATCAGTATTTATATACTGATATATATTTTTTTACCTTTGTAATTCCTCCCTATTTGAACTACAATTATCTCATAGAAACGACAGGAATTTCACAAGGAGGGTTTTACAATGGCTAGATTTACATTACCCAGAGACCTTTATCATGGAAAAGGCTCCCTGGAGGAAATAAAAAACTTAAAGGGAAAGAAAGCAATTGTTGTCGTAGGCGGCGGATCTATGAAGCGTTTTGGCTTTCTTGACAGAGTGGAAGCATATTTAAAAGAAGCTGGATTAGAAGTAAAGTTGTTTGAAGGGGTAGAGCCTGATCCCAGCGTTGAAACCGTAATGAAGGGTGCCCAGATGATGCGGGAGTTCGAACCGGACTGGATCGTTGCAATCGGCGGCGGATCACCTATTGATGCGGCAAAAGCAATGTGGGCATTTTATGAATACCCGGATACAACTTTTGAGGATTTATGCATTCCTTTTAATTTCCCGACTTTAAGAACGAAAGCACAGTTCTGCGCCATTCCTTCTACTTCCGGTACTGCTACCGAAGTTACGGCATTCAGCGTTATTACCGATTATCACAAGGGCATCAAGTATCCCCTTGCTGACTTTAATATAACACCCGATGTGGCAATTGTTGACCCGGATCTTGCTGAGACCATGCCTAAAAAGCTGACAGCTCATACCGGTATGGATGCAATTACCCATGCAATGGAAGCATATGTTTCCACTCTTCACTGCGATTATACCGATCCTCTTGCGCTTCATGCGATCAAGATGATACATAATGATTTAATTGATTCCTATAACGGAGATATGGCTGCACGTGACCGTATGCATAATGCACAGTGTCTTGCAGGTATGGCATTTTCCAATGCACTCCTTGGAATCGTACATTCTATGGCTCATAAAACAGGAGCTGCTTATTCCGGCGGACACATTGTGCATGGCTGTGCCAATGCGATGTATCTTCCGAAAGTTATTAAGTTTAATGCCAAAGACGCAGAAGCAGCAAAGCGTTATGGTGAGATTGCCCGTTTCATTGGTTTAGAGGGCAGTACAGATGAAGAACTGGTTGATGCGTTAATTGCTGAGATCCGTTCCATGAACAAGGAGCTGGATATTCCTACCTGTATTAAGGAATATGAAGGCGGAATCATTGACGAAGCAGAGTTCAATGATAAATTAGCGGCAGTAGCTGAGTTAGCAGTTGGTGATGCATGCACCGGCTCCAACCCACGGGCAATTACCCCGGCAGAGATGGAGAAGCTGTTAACCTGTTGTTACTATGATAAAGAGGTAGATTTTTAAGATAATCTCCAATAAAATGTATGCAATGTGTATCACAGGCGCAGGACCGTTTGGTTCTGCGCCTGTGGTGCGTAAAAAGGAATTTGACAGCAAAAATCATCTGTGATATGGTAGTCAGGAAAATGATTAGAAAGTGTGGACCAGAAAGATGAAACAGGCATTACTAGTAGTGAGCTTTGGGACAAGTTATAACGAAAGCAGAAGCAAGACCATTGAAGCCATAGAACAGGCTGTAGCTGCTGAATTTCCTTCTTATGAATTCAGACGGGCTTTTACCAGTCGGATCATTATAGATATATTAAGAAAACGGGATAATATTATGATTGACGGAGTAGAAGAAGCCATGGAAAAGCTGGCAGCAGAAGGCTTTAAACGGGTGCTGATCCAACCCACTCTTGTAATGGGTGGAGAAGAATATGACTGTATTGTCAATGCTGTAAAAAAACAGGAAGATACGTTTGACCAGTTGATGATCGGTGCGCCCCTTCTTTCTTCTGAGGAAGATTATTTAAAACTGACTGAGATCCTGACGGAAGATACAAAGGAATATGATTCGGAGGGTACGGAGATTGTGTTTATGGGCCATGGTTCCGAACATGAAGCCAATGCCGCCTATGACCGCCTGGCTGGAATTTTGAAAAAACAGGGATATACCAGGTATCATGTGGGAACGGTAGAAGCAGAACCTTCCATTGATGATGTAATAGAAGCACTAAACGGGAAACAGTCAAAACGAGCCGTTCTTCAGCCCTTGATGATTGTATGCGGAGATCATGCTCATAATGATATGGCAGGGAAAGACAGTGATTCGTGGAAAAGCCGGCTGGAAGCAGATGGATATGATGTGATCTGCCGGTTGAAAGGAATGGGTGAAATTGAAGGCGTACGCCGGATGTTTGTGGAGCACGCTAGGGAAGCCGGTAAAAAATTGGAGGATCAGGAATGAAAAAAGGAAAAGCAGCGGTTCTGGCAGTCTGCCTGGCTGTCAGTCTTCTTACCGGATGTCATAGAAAAATAGAGCCGATCAGTAAATCTGGATTTTTGTTAAATACATTTGTAACAGTTACCCTTTATGATAACGATGATCCTAAAATATTAAAGGAATGTCTGGATCTGTGCCGTTCCTATGAGAATATTTTCAGTAAAACCATTGAAAGCAGTGAAGTTTATAAAATCAATCACAGACCTGCACAGGAAACATCTGTGAAGCTGTCACCGGATATGGCTGTCCTGCTTTCTAAAGGGCTTTATTATTCCAAAATATCCAATGGTGATTTTGATATTACCATCGAACCGTTGTCTTCCTTATGGGACTTTACGGCTTCGAATCCCGTTATTCCTCCTTCGGATGAAATCAGTGCAGCGGTGAAGAAAGTAGGTTACCAGAATTTAAAGCTGGAAGATGATACCCTTACCTTTTTATCACCGGATACTTCCCTTGATTTCGGGGCGATTGCGAAGGGCTATATAGCAGACCGCATGAAAGATTATCTTCTTGAGCAGGGAGTGAAAAGTGCAGTGATTAATCTGGGTGGAAATGTACTCTGTGTGGGGAAGAAACCAGATGGAACCCCTTTTAAGATTGGACTGCAAAAGCCCTATGCAGACAGAAATGAGACCATTGAAACATTGAATATAGAAGATATGTCTGTGGTATCCTCCGGGGTTTATGAGCGTCATTTTGAAAAAGACGGAGTGAACTACCATCATATTTTAAATCCCAGAGACGGCTATCCCTATGAGAACGGGCTGGTTTCCGTCACCATTTTATCAAAGCTTTCGGTTGATGGGGATGCATTATCCACCACCTGCTTTTCCGAGGGACTGGAAAAGGGAATGGAGCTGTTAAATTCCATGGATGATGTTTATGGTGTTTTTATAACCGAGGATGGCAAGGTACACTACACAGAGGGTGCAAAGGACTTTCTGGTAACGTCCCCTTAGATTCCCTTTACAATTTCCGATGCCTATAATACAATAGAGGAAATGTGTTTTACAGGAGAACAGCTATTATGATTAAAAAAATATGGGACAAGGTTATGAACCGGGAGGTCATATCCTATTTGGTATTTGGTGTCCTTACCACGGTAGTCAACTGGATTGTGTATGTTGGAATGGTGAAGGCCGGAGTCGACTATCGGATCAGTACTGCAGCAGCCTGGCTGGTTTCTGTGCTGTTTGCATTTGGTGTTAATAAAATCTTTGTATTTCAAAGCTATGATCTGCATCTGGGATTTGTAGTGAAGGAGATTATTTCCTTTACTGCATGCAGGGCTGCATCAGGTGTCATGGAAATGGTTCTTATGGTGATAATGGTTTCCTGGCTCAATATGGATGAATATGTAAGCAAAATACTGGTGTCCATCGTTGTTGTGATTGTAAATTATGTATTCAGTAAGCTTTTCATATTCCGAAAGAGTGAGGTTCCCCCTTGTAAAGAGAGGTAAGTAAAATGGAACGCGATGACGATATTGAAAAGATTTCAAAGGAATTAGAGGATATTCTAAAGATGACATCAGATGAAAAAAAAGATAAAACACCAGACATCCGGGAAGGAAATAAAACGGATGACAGACAGAATACAGGTTTTTTGGGGGACGAGGGAGAAGAACAACCGGATTATGAATCAATGCCTGTCATAAGGCTGGAGGTTCCGGTAGAAGGAATGGAAGAACTTTATGATTTTAATGATTCCAATGAAGACGGTGAATCTTATTCCGTTGACGAATATGTAATTACAGAGGAAGATGGAGAGGAAGAAATCGGGGAAGAAGAACCATCTGAAGAAGAGCACCAGGAGGTCTTTCATTCCTTTCGGAAAAAAGAGCATAGAAGCGGAAGTCTGGTAAAGGACTCTGACGGTCTGATTGCCGCCTTTTTTGTGCCTGTGATTATCATGATCATTATATTTGCCCAGAGAGGGATCTTTCCCTTTGGAGAAGAAAGCTTCTTAAGAACGGATATGTATCATCAGTATGCGCCTTTTTTCTCTGAGTTCCAGTATAAGCTGACCCATGGAGGCAGCCTGTTATACAGCTGGGATATTGGTATGGGAGTTAATTTTGCAGCTCTTTATTCCTATTATCTGGCGAGCCCCTTAAACTGGCTGATCGTTCTCTGCCCGAAAAAATTTATCATTGAATTTATGACCTATATGATTGTCGTAAAGATTGGATTAAGCGGCCTTGCTTTTTCCTGGTATTTACGCAGACATTTTAAGACAGTTGATTTTGGAATCGCTTTCTTTGGGATTTTTTATGCATTATCCGGGTATATGGCAGCGTATAGCTGGAATATTATGTGGCTGGACTGTATTCTTTTATTCCCGCTTATTATGCTTGGATTAGAAAAACTGGTTCAGGAAAAGAAATGCATTCTTTACTGCATTACACTTGGGTTATCAATTTTATCGAATTATTACATATCTATTATGATATGTATTTTTATGGTCTTCTATTTTATGGCTCTTCTGATTCTGGAAGGAAGAAAACCATGGAAGGAGGTTCTGATAAACGGGGTTCATTTTGCTGTGTATTCCGTTCTTGCAGGAGGATTGGCCGCAGTCGTACTGCTGCCTGAAATCTATGCCATGAAGATGACGGCTTCTGGAGATATTAACTTTCCCCAGACATTCAGCTCCTATTTTTCCATCTTTGATATGATTGCAAGACATTTGCCTGCAGTGGAAACAGAAATCGGACTGGATCACTGGCCGAATATTTACTGCGGCGTGGCAATTCTTATATTTTTCCTTTTGTATCTTGGATGCAGGAAGATCCGGCAGAAGGACAAGATTGTCATGTGCTCCCTTTTATTATTTTTTTATGCCAGCTTCTCCGTTAATGTACTTAATTTTATTTGGCATGGATTTCACTATCCAAACAGCCTTCCCTGCAGGCAGTCCTTTATCTATATTTTTCTCATACTGACAGCAGGATATCATGCTTATATTTATCTGCATGAGATACCATGGAAACATGTTGTGACAGCCTTTTTTGCCACTGTTATCTTTGTGATTATGGCTCAGAAACTGATTACAGACGATGCCTTCCATTTTTCTGTTTTTTATGTTGCCATAATTTTTCTGGCAGTTTATACAGGGCTGATCAGCCTTTATCAGAGAGGAATCAACCGGAATGTGCTTGTTTTGCTGGCTCTTGGAGTGGTAGCTTTAGAGGCAGCAGTCAATACTACGGTTACGAGTGTAACAACTACAAGCCGTACAAGCTATGTAAAAGATAATAAGGCATCCATTGACTTAGCAGAAGGTCTGCTGCCTAACCCGGATTTTTACAGGGTGGAAAAGGTCACAAGAAAAACCAAGAACGACGGTGCATGGATGAATTTTCCATCAGTATCCCTGTTTTCGTCCACTGCCAATGCAGATCTGTCTAAATTTTTCAAAAAGCTTGGCTGTGAAAGTTCAACCAATGCCTACAGTATAACAGGCAGTACTCCTTTGGTAGACGCACTTTTTGCTGTGAAATATGCCCTCTACTCAGAAGAAATGGGAGAAAATGAAGTATCCTCTCTTGTTTCGGTTCAGGATGACATGCAGCTGTGGAAAAACAATTATGCGCTCTCCTTAGGCTTTATGATGCCATATGATGTGGAGAATAACTGGCAGCTGGAGCTTACGAATCCGGCTGAGGTTCAAAATGATTTATCGGTGGTATTGGGTGCAAGTCCAGTGCTTTCAGAAGTACCCAGTGAAGTAAAGGGAAAGAGCTTTACGTTCACACCTGATACAGATGGTGATTACTATGTTTTTGTCAGCAATAAGAAGGTTGAAAAAGTCGTTGCACTTATGGGAGAAAAGACAAAAAACTTTGATAATGTCAGCCGTGGATATTTACTGGAACTTGGGTATTTAAAATCTGGAGAAGAGGTTACACTTCGAAATGATGACAATGATCAGGATTTAATAGCAAGTGCTTACCGTTTTGTTCCAGAGGGCCTGGAATCTGTTTATCAGGTGTTAAATAAGAATTCCCTTAAGCTTACAAAGTGGACCGATACTCAGATTAAGGGAACGGTTGATGCTGAAAAGGCAGGTCTTTTGTATTTAAGCATTCCTTTTGACAAGGGCTGGTCTATAAAGATCGACGGGAAGGAAGCGGAACCCTATAAAATCTTTGATACGTTTTTAAGCGTTCATATGACTGCCGGAACTCATGAAGTTTCCCTTGAATATATGCCGGAAGGCTTAAAAGCCGGAGGAATGATTACCGGAGGAAGTATTCTGATACTTCTGGTGCTGACAGGCCTGGCAGCAGGAAAGAACAAAAAACGCAAACCCATGCGGACTCATACAACTAACTAAGGAAAGAGGAGAACTAATTATGAAATTATGGGGCGGTCGCTTCACCAAGGAAACCAATCAGCTGGTTCACAATTTTAATGCATCCCTGTCTTTTGACCAAAAGTTTTATCATCAGGACATCGAGGGAAGCATTGCCCACGTTACAATGCTGGCAAAGCAGGGAATTATCAGTGAAGAGGACCGGGATAAGATTATCGGCGGTCTGAAAGGAATCTGTGCCGATTTGGAAAGCGGAGCCCTTACAATTACGGCGGAGCATGAAGATATCCACTCCTTTGTGGAAGCAAATTTAACGGAACGGATCGGAGAAGCAGGAAAGCGTCTCCATACGGGAAGAAGCAGAAATGATCAGGTGGCTCTGGATATGAAACTGTACACCAGAGATGAAATCGATGAACTTACCGCTCTTGTAAAAGGGCTTTTAAAGGAACTTCTGGCTTTAATGGAGAAAAATCTGGATACCTATATGCCTGGATTTACCCATTTGCAGAAAGCCCAGCCAATTACCCTGGCTCATCATGCAGGTGCTTATTTTGAGATGTTTGACAGGGACTATTCCCGTCTTTTGGATATCAGAAAGAGAATGAACTACTGTCCTCTGGGCTCCGGAGCTTTGGCAGGAACCACCTATCCTTTAGACCGTGAATATACCGCAAAGCTTCTTGGCTTTGACGGACCTACCTTAAACAGCATGGACTCAGTTGCAGACAGAGATTACTTAATTGAACTTTTAAGTGCCTTATCAACCATCTCCATGCATTTAAGCAGGTTCTGTGAGGAAATTATTATATGGAATACCAATGAGTACCGTTTTGTTGAAATTGATGATTCCTACAGTACGGGAAGCAGCATAATGCCTCAGAAAAAGAATCCGGATATTGCAGAGCTGATCAGAGGAAAGACAGGACGGGTTTATGGAGCACTTATATCCATTCTGACTACCATGAAGGGGATTCCTCTTGCTTATAATAAGGACATGCAGGAGGATAAGGAACTGACTTTTGATGCGATAGATACAGTAAAAGGCTGTCTGGCTCTTTTTACAGGAATGATTTCCTCCATGTCCTTCCGTAAGGATGTGATGGAGGTCAGTGCAAAGAATGGTTTTACCAACGCTACCGATGCCGCAGATTATCTGGTAAACCACGGAGTTCCTTTCCGTGATGCCCATGGAATCGTTGGTCAGCTGGTTCTTTTCTGCATAGAGAAGGGAATCGCTCTGGATGATATGACTCTGGAAGAATACAAAGCCATCAGCCCTGTTTTTGAAGATGATATTTACGATGCAATCAGCTTAAAGACCTGTGTGGAAAAGAGAATGACCATCGGAGCTCCAGGTCAGGAGGCAATGAAAAAGGTAATTGAGATCTATAAAAGAAAGATTGAAGAATAAGAAAAAAGTGATGAAGATCCGTACATGATGTACGGGTCTTTTTTTGATTAAAATGACAAATGAGAGGCTGCAAAAACGAAAACAATGTTAATACTACATAAAGGAAAATGTGTTTTCTGTAAAAAAGATGTTAAAATAATACTAGGATTCGCAATTATTTACCGTGGTTCTATGACTTTTTGTATGTTAGAATAATTTCGCTGGGGGATCATGAGGCAACAAAATGGATCTCAACAGGCGAGGAAATCTAAAAGGAGGGGTTTTAACATGAAAAAAAGAGGACTGAGTGCTTTGATGTTAGCTGCGATTGCAGCCTTATCATTGACAGCATGCGGCGGTACTGCGAAAACCAATACCGCAGCTGAGGGGACCACTGCAGCGGCTACTACTGCGGCAGCAGGCGAGACAACCAAAGGAGGAGAATCCAAAGAGGCTTCTTCCACAGATCCACAGGTAACACTTGTATATGCAGAAGTAAATCCACTAGATACAATTGTAGGTAAAACAGACCAGGCATTTAAAGATAAAGTAGAGGAGCTGTCTGGCGGATCCATTAAAATCGATTTACAGGCCAGCGGTGTTCTGGGAGCAGAAAATGATGTTCTTGATAACATGCTTGGGGGAGCCGGAACCATTGATATGTCACGTATCTCTGCTTTTGCTCTTACCAGCTATGGTGCAAATAAGTCAAAACTGTTATCCATTCCATATACCTTTGCAGGACGTGATCATTACTGGAAATTTGTAAACAGTGATCTTGCTCCTGAGTTTTTAATGGAGCCCCACGATATTGGATTAGGGGTAAGAGGTTTGTTCTACGGTGAAGAGGGCTTCCGTCATTTCTTCTCCAAGAAACCAATTAACAGCATTGATGAAGTGAAAGGCTTAAAAATCCGTGTTTCCAGTGATCCTGTTATGACAGGAATGGTAAGTGCATTAGGCGCAAACGCAACTGTCGTAAGCATGAACGAGCTTTATTCCGCTCTACAGACTGGTGTTGTTGATGCGGCAGAACAGCCCATTGCAAACTATAAGGGAAATGCATTCCAGGAAGTTGCTCCTAATTTAATTCTTGACGGACATACACTTGGTGCCATTCAGGTTATTATTACAGATGCTACCTGGGATAAATTAACTGAAAATCAGCAGAAAGCCATGACAGAGGCTGCTAAGTATGCTTCCGAATTCAACCAGAAACTTTCTCAGGATAATGAAAAAGAAGTGTTAGACGGTTTAAAAGCTGCCGGGGTCAATGTAGTTGAAGTAAAGGACATTACACCATGGCAGGAAGCCTGTAAAGATGTAATTGCTGAAAACACTAAGGATAATGCAGAATTATATCAGAAGATTCTTGATATGAAATAATCAGTGTTGACAAGTGGGGCACAGAAAATGACAGCTTTCTGTGCCCTCACTATTAGAAAGGGGTTCTTTATGCCAGAAATTTTCAAAACAATTGACAAGATAAAACCGGCTTATGATATTGTTTATAAGATTGTTTTGTTTATATGTAAGATACTTTTGATTGGGGATATTTTAATAACCACCATGTCGGTGGCTGGAAGATATATTTCCTTTATCCCTGATCCGGCATGGAGTGAAGAGATTGTTTTAACATTTATGTGTTATATGGCGGTATTGTCCGCAGCTCTTGCCATACGGAGAGGATCTCATATCCGAATGACCGCGCTGGATACTTATCTGCCCAGGAATCTGATCAAGGCACTTGATATTCTGGCAGATTTATCTATTCTTGCACTTGCATTTATTATGTTGACTGTTGGCTGGAAATATGCTCATGGGATTGGTTCAAAAGGCTTTTATACCAGTATGCCACGGCTTTCACGGTTCTGGATGTACTTCCCGGTGCCATTGGCAGGCGGAGCCATGATTGTTTTTGAGCTGGAAGCTTTATACAATGATATCAAATGTCTTTTTGAAAAGGAGGAAAATCTGTAATGGGCGGTAATATTGCAATCCTGGTTTTACTGGGAAGTTTCTTTCTTATGGTTTTCCTTCGGTTTCCCATTGCTTATGCAGTGGCTTTATCAGCAGTATTGTGTCTGCTTTCCCAGGGAAGCGGCCTGGCAGTAATCTGCCAGCAGATGGTAAAAGGAATCAGTTCTTTCAGCCTGATGGCGGTTCCGTTCTTTATTACCATGGGCGTTCTCATGGGATCCGGCGGTATATCAGAAAAGCTGATCGCTCTGGCAAATGCCTGTGTAGGCTGGATGCGCGGGGGAATGGCAATGGTAAATATTGTTGCTTCCTATTTCTTTGGTGGAATCTCCGGTTCCGCAGCAGCTGATACAGCTTCTCTGGGCTCCATCCTCATCCCCATGATGGTGGAACAGGGGTATGACGATGATTTTTCAACAGCCGTTACAATTACATCTTCCTGCGAGGGACTTTTAGTACCTCCAAGTCATAATATGGTTATTTATGCGACTACTGCCGGCGGTATATCAGTAGGAAGCCTGTTCCTTGCCGGATATATACCGGGAGCGCTTCTGGCAATTTCTCTTATGGTTGGATCCTACATAATTTCAGTAAAAAGAAATTATCCAAAGGGAGATAAATTCAGCATAAAGAATCTGGTAAAGCAGCTGAGTATCTCTTTCTGGGCTCTTGCAGCCGTACTGATTGTTGTTTTCGGAGTAGTAGGCGGTGTATTTACCGCAACAGAATCTGCAGCAATTGCAGTTATTTACAGCCTCATAGTCAGCGTCTTTATTTACAAAGGTTTAGACTGGAAAGGCGTCTGGAATGTAATGGAAGAATGTGTCAATACACTTGCCATTGTTCTCATTCTTATTTCAACTTCCAATGTATTTGGATATTGCCTGACTTCACTTCATGTTCCGGATATGGCTGCACATGCAATTACTGGTGTAACGTCCAATCCCATTGTACTTGCTTTGCTTTTAAACCTGATTCTTTTGATACTTGGCTGTATCATGGATATGTCACCAATTATTTTAATAGCAACTCCTATTTTGCTTCCCATTGCAACCTCAATTGGAATCGATCCGGTTCAATTTGGTATTATTATGGTACTTAACTGCGGTATTGGTCTTTTAACACCACCGGTTGGTGCGGTATTATTTATCGGCTCAGCGGTAGCAAAGCTTCCAATGGAAAAGGTGGTAAAAGCGACCCTGCCATTTTATCTTTGCATGATTATCACCCTTTTGATCATTACGTTTGTACCGGCAGCCAGTCTCTGGTTACCGTCCTTATTTGCAAAATGATAAGCACGTATGAAATCAGGCATTGCTATTTTCAATGCCTGATTTCTGTTATGGGAGGTAATGAATTATGAAATACCAGTATACTTACAAAAATACAGGCATGGATATCTGGCAGCTGTCCATGTATTATATTTACGGGTCAATGGTAGGGGTATGCAATCTGATTTTTACGGCTACAATTCTTACGCTTACCATTGTCAGATGGGAAAATTCGGGAAATTTTTTCCGGATTTGTGCCGTGTTAGGCTGCTGCCTTTTTCCTGTTATTCAGCCTTTTGCAGTTTATGGGAAAGCAAAGAAACAGGCATCCGCCAGTCAGGATATCATGATCCGGTTTGATGACTGGGGAATACATGTGGGCGAGGGAGAGGGAAAGCAGGAAATAAGCTGGAACAAAATCAGGAGAATTGGGAAAAAGCCTTCCATGATCCTGGTATTTTTAAATTCCACTCATGGATTTGTTCTTCCCAACCGCATATTAAAGGAAGAGAAAAATGACTTCTATGCCTTTCTCTCCTCCAAAATGAAGAAATGATATCAGATATAAAGTTGTAAGATCATTCTCCGCTGCAGGCTTCCGGACCAAAAATCTGTCTGCACAGGCGGCAGCCGGTAGGAGTGGCAGCAAGCCCTCCTTCGGCTGTTTCTTTTAAAGAGGTGGACATGAGCTGTCCCACCTGTCTCATGGCGAGAATTACTTCATCTGCAGGTATTACGCTTTTGATCCCTGCGCAGGCAAGCTCGGATGCTGTAAAGGCATTGGCGACACCCATGGCATTTCGCTTGATGCAGGGAACTTCCACCAGTCCGGCAACGGGATCACAGACAAGTCCCATGGTGTTTTTTAACGCAATGGCGCAGCTGTCAGATACCATCTGGGGTGTACCGTCAAAAATCTCTGTCAGAGCAGCGGCAGCCATGGCAGAAGCGGAGCCAACCTCAGCCTGGCAGCCGCCTTCCGCTCCGGCAATGCTTGCGCATTTGGCTATGACCATGCCTATGGCAGAAGCGGTAAATAAAGACATGACAATGTCACGCTTTGGGAGATCGTATTCATCCATAACCGAGATCAGGGCTGCGGGAATTACCCCACAGGATCCGGCAGTTGGAGCAGCAACAATTTTTCCCATGCAGGAATTAAATTCCGTAACAGCCAGTGCCATGCTGATGGCATTGCCAAGAAGGTGGCCATAATGGTTTTTTCCTTCATCTACGGCTTTTTTTAATTTTGCAGCAGAACCTCCGGAAAGACCGCTGGGAGAGCGGAGTGTTTCGTCCAGTCCGCTAATCACTGACTGGCGCATGACATCAAAACTGCTTTCCATGGTTGCATAGACTTCTTCTATGGTTGATTCCATATCTCCGGCCTGCTGCTCCAAAACGATTTCAGAAATTTTTTTGTGGCTGGAAGAAGCGGCCTCAACCAGCTCTTCCACCGTATTATATTTTAGTTTCATTGTATTCTCCAGTCGGTTAATTCTTTCAGCCCAGTTTTAAAAGAATGGTATTGTATACATGAGGAAGAAGCCGGATCTCAGACACTAAAGAAGGATCCACATCGGAATCCATCTCAATTGTCATAATTGCAATTCCGCCTTTTTCCTGGCGGTTTAAACGGAAATTGCAGATGTTGGCGTTGCCGGCAGCAACCAGATTTGTGACCTGGGCGATGATACCGGGAACATCCTGATGCATGACAATTAATGTGGTATTCTGACCGGTAAAATATACTTCCATGTCATTGATTTTGGTTATTATAATATTGCCGCCTCCAATGGAAGCACCCTGGACGGAAATCGTAGCACCGCCTGATCCGGTAAGGGTCACTAAAGCTGTATTTGGATGGGCATTTTCAATGGTGCCAGTATGAATGTTAACGCAGATGCCCTGTATTTGGGCCGTTTCAAGACTGGTCCGGATTCCTGGGTCCCAGGGATCATATTTTAAGATTCCGCCTACAATGGCTTTGTCGGTTCCATGGCCTTTGTAGGTTTTAGCGAAGGAACCGTGAAACAAAATATCCGCTTTTGCTACCGGTTCTCCAAGAAGGAGCGCAGCAGTTTTTCCAATGCGGGCGGCTCCCGCTGTGTGGGAGCTGGAAGGTCCGATCATGACAGGTCCGACGATGTCAAATACATTCATGTTAGTTCTCCAATCTGTGTTGTCTTAGATGTATCACAGCGGTTTAAATTCCGGTTTTCTTCTTCTGAATTCTGTATAATAGGAAAATCCGCATTGTTTCAGAAGCTCTTTTGCAGTCTGAAAATCTGCACCTAAATCTTCTGGTATGTGGGCATCCGATCCCACCGTAATGATCTCGCCGCCCAGCTCCCGGTAACGTTTGATAATATCCCCGGATGGATTAGACTGACCGATTCCCTTTCTGTAACCTGCGGTGTTCAGCTCAATTCCTTTTCCCATTTCAATTACAGTCTTTAATATCTCATCAATGATATCCTGATATGCATGGTAGCTGTAAAAAGCTGCTTTATTCGGACCATATCGGACGATGTAGTCGATATGTCCAGCAGCATCATAAGCGTCTTTCAGTTTTACGTTATCCAGTGTCGCCTCAAAATACTGAAGATAAGCTTCTTCTTCCTGCCTGCCTTTAAAAAATTCCGGATAGGCAGCATCCTTACGGTTAATGAAGTGAGTGGATCCTATGACATAATCAAAATCATAGCGTTTCAGCAGCTGGTCATAGTACTGTTTTAAATGGGGCTGCAGTCCCAGCTCAATTCCGATGCGAAGGTCGATTCGTTCCTTGTATTCCTCCCGGAGCTGACACATGGTGTTAAAATAAATTTCTGGGTCTAAGGTAAAATCGATGGGGGAATCTACGTCATAGTCGTGGTGATCCGTCACACATAGGGAATCCATATGAAGCGCAATGGCACGTTCAATCTGGTTTCTGACTGGTGTGGTGGAATCCCCTGAAAATTCTGTGTGAAAATGATAGTCTGGCAGCATTGGAGTCTCCTTTTCGAAAAATTACATTTATTATAACAAACATTACCGGAAATGCAATCTGCCCTGCCGACTGTTTTACACAAATTAAACCATAATTTTACATAAATTTTAAAAACCATTGATAAATGAAATCTTTCTATGGTATTATTTTAAACGGCGCAGATAAATGCATGGTCAGATATCTGCAGTAAAAAATACATATTGGTTACAAGGAGGTAATAATGTCGGTTAATGACATATCGAGTTTGTTTACATTCATGGGAGGGCTGGGACTGTTTTTGTACGGCATGAATACCATGGCAGACGGCATGCAGAAAAGTGCAGGAAGCCGTATGAGTCAGTTTCTTGGAATGCTGACAAACAACCGCTTTATGGCAGTACTTCTGGGAGCAGTGATTACGGCTATTATCCAGAGCAGCGGTGCAACTACGGTTATGGTAGTTGGATTTGTAAGTGCAGGAGTTTTAAATCTGACTCAGGCTGTGGGCGTAATCATGGGTGCAAACATCGGAACAACCATTACAGCATGGATTGTTTCCATGAATCAGCTGGGAGACGCATATTCTATATTACAACCTTCATTTTGTGCTCCCCTTCTTGTGGGAATCGGAGCGGTTCTTCTTTTATTTGTGAAAAAGCAGAAGACCAGAACCATTGGTGAGATACTGGTGGGACTTGGCATGCTGTTTATAGGACTTGATTTCATGTCCGGTGCAATTTCACCTTATACAGATGCGCCGATATTTTCGGAAGCATTCCGTATCCTGGGTAATAATCCTTTGCTTGGCATGATAATCGGAGCGCTGGTAACAGCCCTCTTACAGAGCTCTTCGGCTTCGGTGGGTATTTTACAGACTCTTGCAATGAATGGAGTGGTTACTACCAATGCTGCTATTTTCATTACACTTGGTCAAAACATTGGTTCCTGTGTGACGGCATTGATCTCAAGTATCGGCAGTTCCAGGACTGCAAAGCGGGCTGCAGCCATTCATCTTTCCTTTAATGTCATCGGTGCTATCATATTTGGAATTGCATCTTTTCTTATATTTATAGCGTTGCCAAATATTGCAGACCACAACATTACAGCAGTGCAGATTTCTATTTTCCACACCGTATTTAATTTAACCAATACCTGCATTCTGTTTCCCTTTGCGAATCAGCTGGTGAAGTTGTCTGGTATGCTGGTACCTGAAGAGAAGAAGGCACCACAAGAATCCGGGGATCAGGAAAGTAAAACCATGAAGCATCTGGACGAAAGAATTTTTGAATCACCTGCATTCGCAGTGGAGACCGCTGCCATGGAAGTGGTACATATGGGACAGATCGCCATGGAGAATGTGCAGCTTGCCATCGATGCGGTTATTTCTAAAAATGTCAATAAAGCAAAAGATGTGTATAAAACCGAAAAGACGATTAATAATATGGAAAAGATGCTGACGGAATATCTGGTCAAAATCAACAATCTGTCTTTGACAGAGGAACAGAAAATAATAGTCAACAACCTGTTTTACAGTATCAACGATATTGAGCGTGTGGGTGACCATGCAGAAAATCTGGCGGAACAGGCGGAATATATGGCGGAGCATGAAGTGGCATTTTCTGAAACCGGAATATCCGACCTTAAGGTGATCTGTCAGACGGCTTTTCAGTCGTTCTCCCATTCCATTGATGCAAGAAGAAGAGGCGACATGGATGAGGTCCGCAAGGTGATTAAGTATGAAGATGAGGTAGATGCCCTGGAGGAGGAGCTAAGGGAGAAACACATCGAACGTCTCTCGACTGGAGAGTGCAGCACCGCCGCAGGCGTGGTATTTTTAGACCTGATCAGCAACCTGGAACGCATTTCCGATCATGCTTACAATCTTGCTGGATACGTCAAGAATGAAATGTAAAATAATTGTGAGGAATTGCTAAAATTAAAAAAAGGACTTGCTATTTACTGGAATATTAGGTAGAATAAACGGTAGTTGATTAATATTTAACGATCACTTTTAATTTTATTCTTAGGAGGAATTGAATTATGGCAGTAAAAGTAGCGATTAACGGTTTCGGACGTATTGGCCGTCTTGCTTTCAGACAGATGTTTGGCGCAGAAGGCTATGAAGTAGTAGCAATCAACGATTTAACAGATCCAAAGATGTTAGCACATTTATTAAAATATGATACAGCTCAGGGCGGATACGCTGGATTTTATGGTGAGAATGTTCACACAGTAGAAGCTTCTGAGGATTCCATTACAGTTGATGGAAAGACCATCAGAA
This sequence comes from Hungatella sp., assembly GCA_009712635.1. GTDB lineage: Bacteria > Bacillota > Clostridia > Lachnospirales > Lachnospiraceae > Lacrimispora. The sequence continues at coordinate 64,138 of WASS01000026.1, forward strand.
TTTACGCAGAGAAAGATGCTAAGAATCTTCCTTGGGGAGAGATCGGCGTAGACGTAGTACTTGAGTGTACTGGTTTCTACTGCTCCAAAGCTCTGTCTCAGGCTCATATCGATGCAGGCGCTAAGAAAGTAGTTATTTCTGCTCCAGCAGGCAACGATCTTCCAACCGTTGTTTTCAGCGTAAACGAGAATGTATTAACAGCAGATGACAAGATCATCTCCGCTGCTTCCTGTACAACAAACTGCCTTGCTCCTATGGCAAAGGCATTAAATGATTATGCTCCGATCCAGTCTGGTATCATGAGCACCATTCACGCTTACACAGGTGATCAGATGATCCTTGACGGACCTCACAGAAAAGGTGATTTAAGAAGAGCAAGAGCTGGTGCAGCTAATATCGTACCAAACTCTACCGGTGCTGCAAAAGCAATCGGTCTTGTTATTCCTGAATTAAACGGCAAGTTAATCGGTTCCGCACAGCGTGTTCCGGTTCCTACAGGTTCTACCACTATCTTAACAGCAGTTGTTAAGGGTGCTGAAGTAACCAAAGACGGAATCAATGCAGCTATGAAGGCAGCAGCAAGCCAGTCTTTCGGATACAACACAGATGAGATCGTATCTTCTGACGTAATCGGTATGAGATTTGGTTCTTTATTCGATGCTACTCAGACTATGGTTTCCAAGATCGGTGATGATTTATATCAGGTACAGGTTGTTTCCTGGTATGATAACGAGAATTCCTATACAAGCCAGATGGTTCGTACAATTAAGTACTTCGCTGAATTAGGCTAAAGATCCACGAAGGGTCCGGTCGGAAAGGACCGGGCCTTTTGTTTTTTTATGATGTTGTAAAACATAATCTGAAAGGAGCACAATAAGATGCTTAATAAAAAAACAGTTGACGATTTAACCGGATTAAAGGGTAAGAAAGTACTTGTAAGATGTGATTTTAACGTACCGTTAAAGGAAGGTGTGATTCAGAACTTTAACCGTATTGACGGAGCAATCCCTACCATTAAAAAACTGCTTGATCAGGGCGCTAGAGTTATTTTATGCTCCCATCTTGGAAAACCAAAGGGCGAGCCTCTTCCTGGATTATCTTTAGCACCAGTTGCTCCTGCTTTAAGCGAGCGTCTTGGCGTAGAAGTTAAATTTGTAAACGACCCTAAGGTAACTGGTCCTGAGACACTGAAAGTAGCTGAGGAATTAAAGGATGGAGAAGTTCTTCTTCTTGAGAATACCCGTTACAGAGTGGAAGAGACCAAATACGGCAAAGATGAGTCCGCAGAAGAATATGCAAAAGAGCTTGCTTCTCTTTGTGATGGAATCTTTGTAAACGATGCTTTTGGTACTGCTCACAGAGCTCACTGCTCCAACGTAGGTGTTACCAAATATACATCTGAGAATGTGGTTGGATACTTAATGGAAAAAGAAATTAAGTTCCTTGGTCAGGCAGTTGAGAACCCGGTACGTCCTTTTGTGGCTATCCTGGGTGGTGCAAAGGTTTCCGATAAGATTAACGTGATCAACAACCTTCTAGACAAGGTTGATACCTTAATTATCGGCGGCGGTATGGCTTATACCTTTGCAAAGGCTCAGGGTCATGAGATTGGAAATTCCTTATGTGAGGAAGATAAGCTTGACTATGCATTAGAGATGATCAAAAAAGCAGAGGAGAAAGGCGTGAAACTCCTTCTTCCTATCGATAATGTAATAGGCAAAGAATTCTCCAATGATACAGAACGCAAAGTGGTAGAATCCATTGATGCTGGCTGGTCAGGATTTGATATCGGACCTAAAACCATTGAACTGTTTAAGGAAGCATTAAAAGGCGCTAAGACTGTTGTCTGGAACGGACCGATGGGCGTATTTGAATTCTCTAACTTTGCAGAGGGTACCTTAGAAATTTGCCGTGCAGTTGCAGAACTTAGTGACGCTACCACAGTCATCGGCGGCGGAGATTCCGTAAATGCAGTTAAGAGACTTGGCTTTGCTGATAAGATGACTCACATCTCAACTGGCGGCGGAGCATCCTTAGAGTTCCTGGAAGGCAAAGAACTGCCAGGCGTTGCAGCAGCAGATAATAAATAACGGAAGGTAAGGTTATTTTATGTCCAGAAAAAAAATTATTGCAGGAAACTGGAAGATGAATATGACTCCAACCGAAGCGGTGGAGCTTGTTAATACATTAAAGCCATTAGTAGCAAGCGATGAAGTAGATGTGGTATTTTGCGTACCCGCTATAGACATCATTCCTGCCATGGAGGCAGCAAAAGGTTCTAACATTAACATCGGCGCTGAGAACATGTACTATGAAGATAAGGGTGCCTATACCGGAGAGATATCACCGGCTATGTTAAAGGACGCAGGTGTAAAATACGTTGTAATCGGTCATTCCGAGAGAAGAGAGTATTTTGCAGAGACAGATGAAACCGTTAACAAAAAAGCATTAAAGGCTTTTGAATATGGAATGACTCCTATTATCTGCTGCGGTGAATCACTGACACAGAGAGAACAGGGAATTACCATTGACTGGATTCGCCAGCAGATTAAGATTGCATTCTTAAATATACCGGCTGAGAATGCTGCGAAAGCAGTTATCGCTTACGAGCCTATCTGGGCAATCGGTACAGGTAAGGTTGCAACAACGGAGCAGGCTCAGGAAGTTTGCCAGTCTATCCGCTCCTGCATTGCTGAAATCTATGATGAAGCAACTGCACAGGCAATCCGGATTCAGTATGGCGGTTCTGTTTCCGCCGGCAGCGCACCAGAACTGTTTGCACAGCCGGATATCGACGGCGGTCTTGTAGGAGGAGCATCCTTAAAACCGGAATTCGGAGATATTGTTAATTATAAGAAATAACACAGCTGCTGCTTCCTGTCTGCTTTCGGGCAGGGAGCAGCTTTTTGCTTCCTGATAATTTTTCATCATTCCCAGGTTGCAGGAAATTACGAAATCATGTAAAATAATGTGTTGAAAGACAATGATTGCAATAAGCACAATTACGATAGAATGAACAGAAGGAAAAGGAGAACTAGTTATGAGCAAAAAACCGGTTGTATTAATGATCCTTGATGGTTACGGGTTAAATAATAACTGCGACCATAATGCTGTGTGTGAAGCGAGAACTCCCGTTATGGACCAGCTGATGAGCCAGTGTCCATACGTAAAAGGCAATGCCAGCGGCCTGGCAGTCGGTCTGCCGGACGGTCAGATGGGTAACTCTGAGGTTGGTCATTTAAATATGGGTGCAGGACGGATTGTATATCAGGAACTGACCAGAATCACAAAATCAATTTCCGACGGTGACTTTTTTACCGTTCCAGAATTTTTACAGGCAGTGGAAAACTGCAAAAAGAACAATTCCGCACTTCATATGTGGGGACTGGTTTCAGACGGCGGCGTTCACAGCCACATCGGCCACATCTATGGATTATTGGAACTTGCTAAGAAAAACGGCCTTGAGAAAGTATTTGTACACTGCTTCTTAGACGGCCGTGATACACCTCCGGCTTCTGGAAAAGGCTTTGTGGAAGCGCTGGAAGCAAAGATGAATGAGCTTGGCGTAGGCAAAGTGGCATCTGTTTCCGGACGTTATTATGCTATGGACAGAGATAACCGCTGGGATCGTGTAGGCCGGGCTTATGATGCACTGACAAAGGGAGAAGGAAATCAGGCCCAGTCAGCAACTGCTGGTATTCAGGCTTCCTATGACGCAGGAAAAAATGACGAATTTGTGGAGCCATTCGTTGTAACAGAGAACGGAGCACCGGTTGCTGTGGTAGAGGATGGTGATTCTGTTATCTTCTTTAACTTCCGTCCGGACCGTGCAAGAGAGCTGACAAGAGCTTTCTGCGATGATGAGTTTACAGGATTTGAGAGAGAGAAACGTCTGAATCTCACTTATGTCTGCTTCACTGATTACGATGAGACAATTAAGAATAAGCTGGTTGCATTTAAAAAGGAATCCATTGTCAACACATTTGGACAATTCCTTGCTGATCACAACATGACTCAGGCCAGAATTGCTGAGACGGAAAAATATGCACACGTAACATTTTTCTTTAACGGCGGTGTGGAAGAGCCGAATAAGGGAGAAGACAGAATTTTAGTACCGTCACCAAAGGTTGCCACCTATGATTTACAGCCAGAGATGAGCGCTCCGGTTGTCTGTGACAAACTGGTGGAGGCTGTGACCTCCGGCAAATACGATGTAATCATTGTGAATTTTGCAAATCCGGACATGGTTGGACATACTGGTATTGAAGATGCGGCAATTAAGGCTATTGAGACGGTTGATGCGTGTGTGGGAAGAACCGTTGATGCGGTGAAGGAGATGAACGGAGTCATGTTTATCTGTGCAGATCATGGGAATGCAGAGCAGCTTCTGGATTATGAGACGGGTGAACCGTTTACAGCCCATACAACCAATCCTGTACCTTTCATTCTGGTAAATGCTGATCCAGCCTGTAAGCTGAGAGAGGGCGGCTGTCTTGCAGACATCGCACCGACCTTAATTGAACTGATAGGTATGGAACAGCCGAAAGAGATGACAGGAAAATCACTGATTGTCCGTTAATGTAATAAACGAAGAGGGCTTCCCGGTAAACCTGCTGGGCGGTCTTCTTTTTTATAAAAGTTTGAAATTTACTTTGTCCATATACGTTTTGTGCTTCCATTTCTAACAAAAATACGATAGAATATAGAAAGGTATGTTAGGAAGGATTTCAGATGAGTATAAGAATCAGATTTTCTTTGGAGCCCAAGAAAAAAATATTTTCCGGATTTGCCTGGAACATTCAGTCTGCGGAGCTTATGGTAAAGGATCTGGCAAAGAAGATGGGATATCAGTGTTTTCGCATTGAAGGCATGCTGCTTGTTCAGCTGTGTCCGGAAGGATATATCTGGTTTAACTGGAATAAGCGTAAGCTTCAGGGGGAGAGCCAGACAAACATTGCAGGTCCCGGGTTTCATGCTGCAGTGGTGGAATTTTTAGAAGAAGCAGCACGGGAGAAGAAACTAAAACTAAGAGTAGAGGACCGGACCGGTTATTTCATAAAAAGAGATTTTCTGGCTATGAGACAAAAGTATTTTTACCAATGGTTTTCCGATTTGATGGATTTAGTATCCGGCTGGAATGAAAAAGGGGAATATATGTTTTGCTGGCCTGCCATCTACTATATTCCATCCAGGCAGGAAGGAAAGCTGATTACCCACATCCGGTCTTTTTCATTTAAAGAGATCGCAGGTATGGTTCATTCCGGTATGAGTGTGGTATTTGCCAAGGATTTTTTTGTGTGGAATGATCTTCAAAAAGATGCCAGATATTACAGAAACAGTGCTATGGTTCTTTTAAACCAGTCCTGTTATTTTATGCCATCCCAGCGGAGCACTCAGGACGTTTATGTAAATCAAAGGATTATAGAGCTTCTTGAAAAAGCATATGTTATGGATCCGGATATTCCATTTCCCCATAAAACCTATCTTGACATCTGTGCTCTTGATTCCCATACTCCCATGGAGATGAAGTCTGTGAATCATATGGATATTGAAGATTCCATCGGTTGCAGAAAATATCTGGTCTATCGTAAGATCGGCAATATGAGTTTTGCCCTGCCAGGGAATTTCTTATACGATGAGGAAGATAACAGCGCTATGGATCATTATTATGACGGCAGAGATTACGGCGGTCATGATTACTATATTTATGCAGCGGTCTTTGCAGGACGTGAAGCGGAGTTTAAATCCCAGTGGTTTGAACAGGGCAAGCCTGAGGAGATTCTGGATTTTGAACTGAATAACGCAAAGGTCAGGGTTGCATTTTATGAACCGGAGGAGAAGCCGGGAGAGACCAGATATGGAGTATCTGCCCAGGTACTTTATAAAGACCAGCGTATGAATATTAATATTGTAAGCAGAAAACCGGGGGAGAAAGACTGGGCTTTGGAACTGATAAAGAGTATTCGAATAACAGAGTAGAGGAACGTATGAATCAAAAAGAGATGAAAACAGGCGTATTGATGAGGCGCTTTGTGCCTTATTATAAAAAGTATACAAAAATCATGGTAATGGACTTAATCTGTGCGTCCTTAACCACTATATGTGAGATGGTGCTGCCCCTGATTCTCCGGTATATTACCAATCAGGGGCTGCGGGATTTATCGGCACTGACTGCCCGCACCATTATAAGCATCGGGGCACTTTATTTCGGTCTGAGGATCATTGACGGTATGGCTAGTTTTTACATGGCTTATACGGGTCACGTGATGGGGGCTGCCATAGAGACGGATATGAGAGAGGATGCGTTCGGCCATCTTCAGAAGCTTTCGGATAATTATTTTAATAACACCAAAATCGGGCAGATTATGTCACGGATAACCAGCGATTTATTTGAGGTGACGGAGTTTGCCCATCATTGTCCGGAAGAATTTTTCATTGCATTTTTAAAGACAGTGATTTCTTTTATTATCCTGTCTGGGATTAATCTCCCTTTAACCATTCTTATTTTCCTGCTGATTCCGGTCATGGCAGTATCCTGTACCTATTTTAACATTCAGGTGAGAAAAGCGTTTAAGCACCAGAGAAATCATATTGGTGAACTCAATGCCAGGATAGAAGACAGTCTGCTGGGAAACAGAGTGGTAAGAGCCTTCGCCAATGAAAAGATAGAGATAGAGAAATTCAATCGCGACAATCAGGAATTCTTACAGATCAAGCGAAAAACTTATAAATATATGGCTGCTTTCCAGAATACCATACGGATGTTTGACGGTCTGATGTACGTGGTGGTAATCGTTGCAGGCGGTATTTTTATGATTAAAGGTCTTATTGAGCCTGGAGATCTTGTGGCTTACACTCTTTATGTGAGCACATTACTGGCGACCATACGAAGAATTATTGAATTCGCAGAGCAGTTCCAGAGAGGAATGACAGGTATTGACCGATTCATGGAACTGATGGATGCCAATGTAGATATATTTGATGAAGAGGGGGCAAGACCTCTGACGAAGATCGACGGGGAAATCTCCTTTGAAGATGTTTCGTTTGAATATCCGGATGACCGGAATCCAGTCCTTTCACATATCAGCTTAAAGATCAGACCGGGTGAAAAGGTGGCTTTGGTAGGCCCGTCGGGTGGCGGAAAAACCACTCTCTGCAGCCTGGTACCGCGGTTTTATGATCCCACTGAGGGAAGAATTTTAATTGATGGGCAGGACATTCGGGAAGTGACCCTTAAGAGCTTAAGAAGCACTGTAGGTGTAGTTCAGCAGGATGTTTACTTATTCTCAGGAACCGTATTTGAGAACATTGAATACGGTCGTCCCGGGGCTTCCATGGAAGAGGTGGTTTCGGCCGCCAGGATGGCAGGCGCTCATGAATTCATTACAGGATTAAAGGATGGATACAATACATACGTTGGGGAACGTGGTGTAAAGCTTTCCGGAGGCCAGAAGCAGAGGATCAGTATTGCCAGAGTGTTCCTTAAAAATCCTCCGGTACTGATACTTGATGAGGCAACTTCTGCGCTGGATAATGAAAGCGAGCAGCTGGTTTCCCAGTCTTTGGAACGGCTTTCCAAAGGAAGGACAACGGTGACTATCGCACACCGGCTGACTACCATACAGAATGCAGACCGTATTTTAGTTCTTTCCGATAACAGCATTGTGGAGGAAGGAAATCATGAAGAACTGCTTTTAAAGAAAGGCATGTATTACCAGCTTTATACCTCTGTGAGTGAAGCAGAGAAGAATACTTAATTTGAGAAATAAAGGAGAGCCGGAATGAAAGTAGCGATCGTTACAGACAGCAACAGCGGAATTACCCAGAAGCAGGGAAAGGAAGCTGGGATTTATGTCGTTCCCATGCCATTTATGATGGATGGAGAGATGTATTATGAGGATATCAGCTTAAGCCAGCAGGAGTTTTATGAAAAGCTGGAAAACGGCGCTGATATTTCTACCTCACAGCCGTCACCCGGTGATTTAATGGATTTATGGAATGAACTGTTAAAGGAATACGATGCCATTGTGCACATACCCATGTCCAGTGGTTTAAGCAGTTCCTGCCAGACAGCCATTATGCTGGCGGAGGATTATGAAGGTAAGGTGTTTGTTGTTAACAATCAGAGAATCTCTGTGACCCAGAGACAGTCTGTTCTTGATGCAAAGGAGATGGCAGATCAGGGAATAAGTCCTCAGGCAATCAAGGAAAAACTGGAGGAGACTAAGATGGACTCCACCATTTACATTACCCTGGATACTCTGGAATATTTGAAAAAAGGGGGGAGAATCACTCCTGCGGCTGCACTGCTTGGCAGTTTTCTGCGGATTAAACCGGTTCTCACCATTCAGGGAGAAAAGCTGGATGCATTTGCAAAGGCAAGAACCATGAAGCAGGCGAAAGCCATGATGATTGCAGCCATTAAAAAGGACATGGATGAACGTTTTAATGATCCAAACGGTGCGGTGACTCATATAGCAGTTGTACACTCAGACAGTCTGGAAGCTGCCAGGGAATTTAAGCGGGAGCTTCAGGAGCTGTTTCCGGAAACAGGGGAGATCCATGTGGATCATCTTTCTCTCAGCGTTTCCTGTCATATCGGTCCTGGTGCACTGGCAGTTACATGTACCAAAAAATTAAATTTATGATAAGTCAGAGATTGGAGAGGTGAGACCATGTTTCAGGATAAACTATTCAGCCGAAAGCCCGTTATCAGCCTGCAGGTCACTCTGATCCTCGTCTTTTTGTTTATAGGAAGTATTCCGGTTTTTGTCGGGAGTTCTGTTCTGTTGGGAGCATTCCGGCAAAACCTGATCGATTCACGAATGCAGGAGATTCAAAACCAGTGCTGGATATTAAGCAATAAGATGACCAGGATTGGATATTTAACAATGGATCCCAAAGATCCCCTTTTGGATAATGAGATGGCTGTGAAAGCGGATATGTTTAACGGAAGAATTGTAATTATCAATAAGAGCTTTCGTATAATCAGCGATACCTTCTCGCTCTCTGCAGGTAAGACCAATGTATCGGAGGAAGTGATCCGGTGCTTTAATGGTGAAAACAGCAGCAAATACAATCAGGATAAAAAGTATTTTTCTCTCACAATCCCAATCTATTCCAATAGTGAGGAAAAAGAGATTGACGGAGTTATGATCATTACGGCATCCTCTGAAGATCTTTTAAACCGCATTGTCACAGTATCGGATAAAGGAGCATTTTTGCAGCTTTTAATTATTTCCATACTGGCAATTGTGATAGTTCTTCTGGTAAAGCTATTAATGAAGCCGTTTCGGGAATTGCAGAGGATGTTAAACCGTGCGGCAGAAGGAAACATAGATGAAGATATTATCTCCCGTGTTTACAAGGAAACCAGGCAGATTTCGGATTCCATTAATACCACGTTAAAGAAACTGAAAGCGGTAGACAAGTCCAGGGAAGAATTTGTTTCCAATGTGTCACATGAGCTAAAAACCCCCATTACGTCCATTCGTGTGCTTGCTGATTCTCTCATTGGGATGGAGGATGCCCCGGTGGAATTATACCGGGAGTTCTTAAGCGATATTTCGGAAGAGATTGAACGAGAGAATAAAATTATCGATGATCTCCTTGCTCTTGTTCGAATGGATAAGACAGCAGGCGCTAACTTAAATGTAGCCCAGGTTAAAATTAATGGTCTGCTGGAACTGATTTTAAAACGTCTTCGTCCCATTGCCGGGAAACGTAATATTGAACTGACCTTTGAAAGTATGAGGGAAGTTACGGCAGATGTAGATGAGATGAAGCTGTCTCTGGCACTGAGCAATCTTGTTGAAAATGCCATTAAATACAACATAGAAGGCGGCTGGGTACGGGTTACCCTTGATGCAGATCACAAGTTCTTTTATGTAAAGGTTGCGGATTCAGGGATTGGAATTTCAGAAGAGTTCCAGGAACGGGTATTTGACCGTTTTTACCGGGTGGATAAGGCAAGATCCCGGGAGACTGGAGGAACCGGGCTTGGTTTATCCATAACGAAAAAGATTGTTCTGATGCATCAGGGAGCGATCAAGCTTCAGAGCAAAGAGGGAGAGGGTACTACGTTTACAGTACGTATTCCTCTTACATACATTTCTTAGGAACAGGAGGGATAGGGATGAAGCCACGAATGGGTATATTGATATTCCTGCTGTCAGTGGTATGCTTTTTATCCGGCTGTTCAGGAAGAGCACCTGAAAAAAGCACGGATAGCGGGGAACTTTATCAGATCTACTATTTGAATTCGGCCATGACAAAAATGGAGCCTCAGCCATATACCATGCCTGAAAAGCCTGTGGATGAATCAGAAGAAGAAACAGACTGGAAAATTAAAAACCTGATGGAACAGCTGCGCAATGTTCCCAAGGATTTAGACCGGCAGGCAGCCGTCCCGGACAAGGTGGGATTTGAGCGGTATAAGCTGGAGGATACAGTATTATATCTGTATTTTGATAATAATTATGCGATGATGAACAGCACCAGAGAGATTCTTTGCAGGGCTTCTCTTGTCAGAACCCTGACTCAGATCAAGGGAATCGCATACGTAGCAATCTACACAGCGGAACAGCCGCTTATGGACAGCACCGGAAATCCGGTGGGACCAATGCAGAGTACGGATTTTATTGATAATATCAGCAATGTCAATTCATTTGAAAAGACAGAACTGTCCTTGTATTTTGCCGATGAAAGCGGAGAAAAGCTGGTAAAAGAGTCAAGAGAAGTAGTTCATAATATTAATACTTCCCTGGAAAAGCTGGTAATTGAACAGCTGATCGCAGGACCTGGCAGACCAGGATTAAACCCTACGCTGCCCAAGGAGACCAAACTGATCAATGTGTCGGTCAATGAAAATGTCTGCTACATCAATTTTGACTCCTCATTTCTCAATAACACTCTGGAGGTAAAGGAATATATCCCCATCTATTCCATCGTCAACTCTCTGGCTGCGGTTTCATCCATTAACAAGGTTCAGATCACAGTCAATGGTTCTCAGGATGTGATGTTTCGGGACTCCATTTCTTTGAACCAGCAGTTTGAGCGAAATCTGGATTACAATAAGGAAAATGAGGAATCAACAGAAGAAACAGGAGGAACACAACAATAAAACGCCCATTATGTCTGATTGCAGGGGGATTTGTACTTGGAGAGACTGCCGTACTGCTGGCTTTGACATCTTGGCTTTTTATTCCGGCACTGATTGCTGCCGGGATGATTTTTTGTGGTTGCAGGAGAGGCAGAAACCCGATTTGGGTCTTTTTGCCTCTTGTTTTTTTCTATCTGGGCTGGGCTCGTGCAGGTCTTGAGATGGATCAATTAACACAACGGGATATCCGGCTTTTAGAGATTACAGGTTATTACACAGAAGTACAGGGCAGTATTTCATCTATTTCAGAAGAGAAGGGAGTTGTCAGTCTGACTCTGAAGAATAACCGGATCAGAAAAATGATGAAAGGCAAGTGGGAAGAGGTTCTTTATGAACCCCCTGGAATCATGGTATCTTTAAAGGAGTGTGAAGGTGCTTCTTTAAAATCTCTGGGAATTGGACAGATTGCTGCTGTGCGGGGTGAGGTACAGCCCTTTTCACAGGCAAGAAATCCGGGAGAGTTTGATTTTAAGAGCTACTACCAGTCTCTGGGGGTGGATTTTACCCTATTTGCAGAGGAGATTGATATAGTAGAAGTGGAGAAGTCTCCTCTTTTGGAGTTCTTAAGAAAATTAAAAGTCCATAGTAAAACCCTTCTTTACCGGGACGCAATAGAAACGGATGCAGGGATCTTTACGGCTGCGGTGCTGGGCGATAAAATGGGAATCTCCAGGGATATTAAGGATTTATACCAGAAAAATGGGATTGCCCACCTCCTTGCCATCAGCGGCCTTCATATGTCTTTTATCGGACTCTCTTTTTATAAACTGATAAAAAAGGCTGGTGCAGGCTTTTGGGGTGCAGGTCTTGTCAGTATGGTACTTCTGATTTTATATGGTATATTAACGGGTGCAAGTCCTTCTGTGGTGCGGGCCGGGGTGATGATGTGCCTGGGATTTTATGCTGCCTGTCTTGGAAGAACTTATGATTTATTATCTGCAGCTTCGCTGTCATTATTTTTTCTGGGTTTTCAGTCTCCGTCACTCCTGATGCAGGGAGGTGTTCAGCTTTCGTTCGGTGCCGTATTTGCAATAGGAGCAATCGCTCCGCTTATACAGGGCTGGCTGGGTAAGGATAGCCTATTTTCCGGAAGTATTTCCGCCTGCTTTGCAGTGCAGATGATTACTCTGCCAGTGACAGCCTTTCATTTCTACCAGATTCCGCCTTATGGTCTGGTTTTGAATCTGCTGGTTATTCCACTGATGGGCGGAGTTCTCTGTTCCGGTCTGGGAGTGATTGCATTTGGATCCTTAAGTCCTGTTCTTGGAACTGCGGCAGCGGGAACGGGGCATTATATACTGTCTCTGTATGAGATTCTTTTAAACATTGCCGGGGGAATGCCGGGTAGCAATATTGTTATGGGCAGACCTGGTATCAGAACGCTGGCGGCTTATGGGGTTCTTCTCACTGGCTGTATTTTTATAATGAAATTATTAAGCAGGGTTAAAAAGGAAGCAGAGAAAAAAAGCATTGATACTGTGGGAGAAAATGAAGATACCCCGGAAAAAGGAAAAATTTCCTATATAGGAAAACTACTTATCCTGGCAGGATTTTATATATTATCCATATTTCTTTTATTACCTGAGCCGGTAAAGGGGCTGGATGCATGGTTTCTTGATGTAGGGCAGGGGGATGGGATTCTGCTCAGGACAGAAGGGGCATGCGTGCTGATTGATGGTGGAAGTTCCTCTAAAAAATCTCTGGGAGAGTATACACTGTCCCCATGTCTGAAGTCTCTTGGTGTTTCGGTGATTGATTATGCATTCGTCAGTCACGGAGACCTGGATCATTTAAGCGGAGTTAAATATTTGCTGGAAAGCTGTGAGGACATACAGATAAAGAATTTATATCTCCCTTATCATGGACGGGATGAGGAAATGATACAATCTCTGGCTGCACTGGGGGAAAAAAGGGGAGCCTGTGTGCAGTATCTGACAGGGGGAGATGTAATGAAGGTAGGAAAGCTGTCTATTACCTGCCTTTATCCTGGAGTAGATGACGTACCCACAGATGTTAACGGCGAATCCCAGGTGCTTAAAATGGACTATGGCGATTGCCATATGCTGTTTACCGGTGATATGGGGGAGCGGGAGGAACAAATTCTTCTTGAAAAAAAGAAAGATCGGCTATTAAGTGAAGTAAATGTTTTAAAAACGGCTCACCACGGTTCAAAATATTCATCCAGCCAATCATTTCTTGATGCAGTTTCACCTGTCTGGGCTGTGATTTCTTATGGACAGGGGAATTCATACGGACATCCTCATAAAGAAGTGTTAGAACGTTTTCATGAGCGGAATGTTACGGTGTTTGAAACTGGAATGAACGGAGCAGTCAGGCTGGAAACGGATGGAACCAGGGTTCGTTTTTCAACTTTCGTTGACGGAACCAGAAACCATGGGTATAATGAAAAGAAGGAAAAGGAGTGAAACATGCGATGCAGACCCTGAATCAGGATATAAAAAACAACAGTTTTAAGCCGGTTTATCTCTTATATGGAGAAGAGGCTTTTCTAAAAAACAGCTACAAGAATCAGATGAAATCGGCCATAACTCAGGGAGATACCATGAATTTCAACCAGTTTGGCGGAAAATCCATTGATGTAAGGGAGCTCATAAGCCTTGCTGATACGATGCCTTTTTTTTCGGAGAGACGATTGATCCTTGTAGAAGACAGTGGATTTTTTAAGGCTGCTGCAGAAGATCTGGTTAACTATCTGCCCCAGATGCCGGATACAACCTGTATGGTGTTTGTGGAATCAGAAGTAGACAAGAGAAGCAAAATGTTTAAAAAGATAAAGGAACTTGGCTATGCCGCCGAGATGGAGCGACAGGATATGAATCAGCTTGCCAGGTGGGCAGGAACATTACTTTCCAGAGAAGGAAAGAAGGTGACTGGACAGACCATGGAGCTCTTTTTAAATATGACCGGTGATGATATGGAAAATATCCGCATGGAGCTGGAAAAGCTGATTAGCTTTACGTTAGGAAGAGATGTCATAACGGATGAAGATGTGATGGCGATCTGTACAGAGCGGACGACCAATAAAATATTTGATATGGTTACTTCCATCGTTAACCGCCAGACAAAAAGGGCTCTTGAACTTTATGAGGACTTGCTTACATTAAAGGAACCTCCCATGAGAATCATGTTTCTCATTGCAAGACAGTTTAACCAGCTGTTGCAGGTAAAGGAGCTGATGGGCAAGGGAATGGATAAAGGGGGAATTGCCGCAAAGCTTAAAATCCCGCCTTTTGCTGCCGGTAAGCTGATGCCTCAGGCAAGAACTTTTTCCAAGGAACAGATTCTTTCTTATGTCAATTCCTGTGTTGAGGCAGAAGAAGCGGTTAAAACAGGAAGACTTACGGATCGTATGGCAGTGGAGCTTCTGCTGACTGCAAAATATTAAGACAACAGGTTGTCTGTGTCAGAAAACGGGAGGATAGGGAACTGGTGAGTGATTCCTTATCGCTCCCGTCTTCTTTCACTTTGAAAGCCAAAAAATATATCATCATTAACATTGTCATTTTTATCATTGCCGCAACAGAGAGCCTGGTGGGCTGCAATCGTCTCCAGGGTATCAGCCAGCTGACTAAAAATACAGCTGAGGAGTGCTATTTCGTCAGCTGTCCGCCCTTGTGAAAGACAGCAGGCAATGGATGACACAAGTGTTACTAATTCGCAGGACTGCATAGTTCATCACCTCTGGATAATATATGATGCACCAGGTGACATTAAGATAAGAAAAAAATTATTCTGCCATTTTATAAATATTAAACGGTTCGAAAAGAATTAAATAGTTGTCCTTTTGCAGTCCCTTCTCATATTTTGTACGATAGCATTCCAGTGCTTCCAACAGAAATTCTTCCGTAACCTCTAAATGTTCCGCTATCTCAAAGCTGTTTCTGCAGCCGGCTTCTTTCGCGGCAACCAGCTTCTCCAACGTGATCATTTTGTTATAAGCCCATAAACGTGCCGTGCGTTCCTGTTTCCTGTTTGAAACATCAGACTGATCCAGTATATCTCCGGCAGTGGTGTAGTAATGTCCAAGTTCTTCAGCCAGTACGCAGGCTTTCTGACAGCCAGACATGTTCTGTCGGATAAGAATCTGATCGCCCCTGATCCGTCCGTCATTACCAATTAATGGTTTTTCTTTAATCATGATTCCTTCAGAGTCTGCTTCCTCTAATAATATGTCATAATTCAAATAAATCACCTCAACGAATTTTATTCCTTATTCATCGAAAAAGGCATCATCATGCTGTCTCATTTCCTCAGTCACTTCAATATCCGTCCGTTCATGTGCTGCTACCGGCTGTAAATAAGATCTGGAATCATGATGCAAAGGCCGGACAACCGGGTCTGCTTTAGTATATTGGGGGATGTGCACCATCTCACTGACCCGTTTTAGCGCCTCTTTTTGTCCGCTTTCATTAAGCTTTTGAAAATTACTGAGCATTTCTCTTGCTGACTCTCCGAAACAGCTGTTTTCATGATCCAGCGCAAAAACATCTGTTTCCTCCCAGCCCATGAGGGAAGCCGGAGTTGTTCTCAGTGCTTTTGCGATTGCAGTAATTTTAGACTGGGGAAGGCCTCTGCCGTCTACCTCTATCTTATTGATGGAAGAACGGGATTTGTAACCCGCCTTATTCGCAAGCTCTTCCTGAGACATTCCCAGTTCCTCACGTCTTTGTTTTATGATCTGACCGATATCCATAGGACCACCTCCATGACAGCATTATAACACGGAGTAGAATTACTTTCAACAAAAATTGAGAAACGTGTTGACAAAAAGGAAACGACGGAGTATGATGGTGGTGTAGACAAAAAGACTACAAGAAAGGAGGAGGGCATGACCAATACGGTTCGGTTAAATGAGTTAATCAAAAAATCCGGGCTGAAAAAGGGGTGGATTGCGGACAGACTTCACTTGTCCAGCTATGGGTTTCGGAGGAAACTGTGGAATAAGAGTCAGTTTAAGGCGGGTGAGATTAAAGTGCTGTGTGAGTTGCTTGGGATTGCATCGTTGGAAGAGATTAGTGATATTTTTTTTAATGATGGTGTAGACGAAAAGACTACAAAAATTCTGGTAGAAGGTAGGTGAAAGGGATGGAGGCAAGGAATGTATAACAAAATAATGGAATCATTAATTAAGAAGTTGAGATTTATCTTTCCTGAAACAAAGATTCGTTTAGGATCTATTGAAGAAGAGGAGAAAGAATCCTTCTTAGTGGCCGGAATTTCACAGGTGTCGGAAAATTGTATAAACGGGAAGCGATACTGCTGTAGTATAAAAATATTTATTAATTATTATCCCAAGGAAGCAGATGAGCAATATGAGGACCGGTACCATGTATTAGAGTTGTTAATGAAACATTTGGAATCGATTTCTTTGGAAAATGGGGTAGTTATAGGAAGTAAAGACAGATCTGGATTAGTAGAAAACGGTAATCTGAAATTTCAAACGGAATATCAAATATTCTTTCTGAAAAATCAGGAGGAGGAAGTGTCTATGGAGGACATTAACTTAAAATGAAAGAGGTAAATTAATGACTGGAAACAGTAGAAGAAAGGCTGCGGAAAAATCTGATGCAGCACGTTATACAAAAAAACAGTTAATTTGTTCAGAAAAGTATTGCAGCCAAAGTGACTTGCTATGCGCATTGTTAGAGAACGGAAAAACTTATTCACTGGCAGAAACAGATGAGATAATGAATCGATTTAAGAAAGGTAAGGTAAACGTATGTTAGGTGGAGGAAATTTTAAAACACAAAATAAGGTATTTCCCGGTGCATATATAAATTTTATTAATCGTGCCACGTCAGGGGTATCCTTTGGTGACAGAGGTGTTGCTGCAATTCCAATGAGTTTAAGCTGGGGGCCGGAAAAGGAGATTTTTGAAGTTACCGATGAGGAATTCCAGTACAACTGTAAAGAAATTTTTGGTTATTCGGTTGAGGATGCAGCAATGCTGCCTGTAAGAGAATTATTCAAAAATTTGAAAAAGGGAATCTTCTATCGGTTAAATACCGGTGACCATGCATTCTGTGACTATGGAACAGCAAAGTATTCCGGAATCCGGGGAAACAATTTGATGGTAGTCATCTCAAAAAATGTAGATGACAATTCAAAATATAATGTGAGCATCTTATTTGATGGGAAAGAAATAGATGTTCAGACTGTATCGAAAACAGCTGAACTTAAAGATAATAATTACGTAATTTTTAAGAAGGAAGCAACACTGGCAGAAACTGCAGGACTTCCATTTGCTGGAGGTACCGATGGGAACGAAATAACCGGCGAAGATTATTCGGAATTTTTACATGCGGTAGAAAGCAGCTCTTACCAGATTCTATGCTGCCCCTCACAGGATGATAAGGTGAAAGCATTATTTGCGGCCTTTACCAGAAGAATGAGGGATGATGTCGGAGTGAAATTCCAGACAGTTCTACATCAATATTCAAAAGCAGATCATGAAGGAATCATATCAGTGGAAAATGAAGCCAAAGAGCATACTCCAGGTCTGGTTTATTGGGTAACAGGCGCTGAAGCAGCCTGCGATATTAACAAAACAGTGGAAAACAAGAAGTATGACGGAGAATACACTGTAAAAGTTCCTTATACCCAGCTGCAGCTTGCTGATGCAATGAAGGCCGGCAAGTTCCTTTTACATAAGGTTGGAAGTGAGATCAGGGTTCTTACAGATATTAATACACTGGTAACCTATACAGATGAAAAAGGAGAAGATTTCTCTAATAACCAGACCATCCGTGTTCTGGATCAGATTGGTAATGATGTTGCGGAACTTTTTTATTCTCGTTATCTTGGAAAGATGCCAAATGATAATGCAGGGAGAATCAGTCTGTGGAATGATATTGTAACTTACGGCAAACAACTGGCAGTTTTAAGAGCAATTGAAGACTTTGATGCAAAAGCGGTCACAGTGGATAAAGGGGAGGGGAAACGGTCTGTTTTAGTGAATTTCCCGGTTCAGCCTATTAACTGTATGAGTATTTTGTACATGACAGTCGTTGTTTCATAAGAAAGGGGTAATGAATAATGAGTAATATAACAATGAATGCGTGGGATGCAGTCAGCGCAGCAAAAGCAGAGTGCTTTATTACAATTGAAAATGAGCGTTTTAATTTTATGCAGGCTTTGAATCTGGAAGCAAAGATTGAAAAAGTGAAGTCTGAAATCCCGATTCTTGGACGAGCTATGAAAGGGAATAAAACGGTTGGAATGAAGGGAACCGGTTCTGCAACATTTCACTATAACACAAGCATTTTCCGTGATATTTTATATCGATACCAGCAGACTGGCAAGGATATCTACTTTGATATTCAGGTTACGAATGAAGATCCTGCTTCCAGTGTAGGAAGACAGACTGTCATTTTAAAGAATTGTAACTTAAACGGCGGAATTATTACCAAGTTTGATGCCTCAGGAGAATATTTAGAGGATGAATTTGAATTTACATTTGAAAGCTGGGAAATGCCAGAGCGTTTCGGAACAATTGCAGGAATGCAGTAAATACAAGGAGGGACATGAAAATGGGAGATTTAAGTTGTTTTTTAAGTCAGAATGCTGTTAAAGCGGAGAATGAGAAATTTGTAGCTTCAAAACGTTTTATTGGTCAGAAAAATAAACCAGTTGAGTGGGAGATTAAAGCGATCACTTCAAAAGAAGATGAGGCGTTGAGAAAAGAGTGCACGAAACGGGTACAGGTGACTGGCAAAAAGGGGCAGTATACACAGGAGACTGACTATAATCTTTATCTTGGAAAACTGGCCGCAGAATGTACGGTGTATCCCAATTTGAATGATAAAGGTCTACAGGATTCCTACCAGGTTATGGGATCAGATGCTCTGTTAAAAGCAATGCTGACTGCTGGAGAATATGCCGGATATTTAGAGCGGATCCAGCAGGTAAATGGATTTGATACAACACTTGAAGAGCAGGTTGAAGAAGCAAAAAACTAATAGATGGAGGCGATATGGAAGCTAACATTGCTTACTATTGTCTCCACAAGCTTCACAAATGGCCACATGAATTTTTAAGCCTTGACCGGTATGAGAAGGCGTTTATCATTGCAGCAGTGAATCTGAAACTGGAAAATGATAAAAAACAGGCTCAAAAAGCAAAGGCCAGGCACAGGTAAAATGAGGGAAGCGTTTTAACAGACGTTTCCCAAATAATAAATGGAAAGGAGGTAGAAGTGTGGCGACATTAGAAAACTCAATACAGCTTGTTGACGGTGCAACACCTGTACTGAAAAGAGTCAGTACTTCCATTAATATGACTGCCGGTCTTATGCGCAGCTTACAAATGGCATCATCAAATGCGCTGGCGTTACCTGGAATGCAAATGTGGGAATCTTCACTGGCTGGAATTCGCTTGCAGTATGACAGGGTAGAAGAAACGGTGTATCAAGTGAAAGACCAGCAGGAAGAGTTAACTGATAGTACAAAAGAGAATGAGAAAGAAGTCGAAAAGCTAAAGAAAGCCTGGGAAAAAGTGGTTTCTGTCACAAAGAAAATGGGTATTAAGACAGGTGCCATGGATATTTTCAATCAGGCAAACGACATGAAAGCCGCAGGTAATGTCATACAGACAAGAACCGGTATGCAAGGACCAGATCTTAGTGCAGCGCAAAAAAGTGCTTCTAATCTCTATATTGATAATTTAAGTCCCAGTCTCAGCTCGGCAGCACAAAGCCTTTCTGCAGTTAATCAGCTTACTGGACAAACGGGAAGCGGATTAGAGCAGATAACCCGTGCCGGGCTGCTGATGCAGGATACCTTTGGATATGGACT
The DNA here is from genome assembly GCA_009712635.1 of Hungatella sp. Lineage (GTDB taxonomy): Bacteria > Bacillota > Clostridia > Lachnospirales > Lachnospiraceae > Lacrimispora. The sequence goes on from WASS01000026.1 coordinate 84,112, forward strand.
GACAGATAGTATAAAGTCCGCAGGTATGTTGGAACAGCAGTTTGGTATATCTGGTGCTGAAGCATTTGATTTGATTATTCAGGGAACACAGGCAGGTCTTAATAAGAATGGAGATTTACTGGCAACAATTAATCAGTATTCATCCAGATTTAAAAGCCTGGGCCTTGGTGGAGGCGAAATGTTTCAGGCTTTCATTAATGGTGCTGAAAATGGAGGAGTTTCAATAGCTTCCCTTGGTACAGCGGTTAGCGAATTCTCAAAACGTGCAGTCAGTGGTGGTAAAGATTCCAGCCAGGGATTTGCTGCTTTAGGACTTGATGCAAATAAAATGACGGAAGCATTTAAAGGTGGTGGAGAGACCGCAAAGCAAGCTTTTATGCAGACAATGGATGCCTTAAACAATATGGAAGACCCGGTAAGTAAAAATCTGGCAGGAGTTAAGCTGTTTGGTGATGCATGGGCAAATATTGGAAGTGACGGTGTAATGGCATTGTCTGACCTAAGTGGATCCGTTGAATTGACAAAAGATCATCTGGAGGAACTAGACAGTATAAAGTATAACGATGCAGCAAGTGCTCTCAGTTCACTGGCAAAGACAATTAATATTGGATTAGCAGGACCAATTGGCGGGATAGTAGACTTTGTTACAAAAAGTATTCAGGATTTTACATCAGGATTGCAGGGAGATGTTGAAAATATCAGTGGGATTTTTGGTGTAATTGGACTGGCAGCGGGAACTATTGGTAATTTTATTGCTGAGTCATGGTCGGTTCTCCAACCTGTTATCCTGGGGATTGTTGCTGCCTTAATTGTTTACAATGCAGTTTTGGGAGCTGGTTGGCTGGTAATGGCTGCTAATGCGGCTCAAACAGCCTTGAGTACGGTTTGCGGTTGGGCCAATGTTGTAGCTACAACAGCACAAAAGATTGCAGTTGAAGGTCTAAATGCAGCACTGGGAGCTTCTCCTCTGACTTGGTTCCTGATTCTGCTTATTGCGATTATTGCTCTTTTTTATGCAGGAGTAGCGGCTATTAATCATTTTGCCGGAACATCCTATAGTGCTACAGGAATAATTTGCGGTGTATTCGCAGCGGCATTAGCTTTTATCGGTAATATTCTGATGGCAATGGGAGAAATGGTTATTGGAGTAGTTGAATTTATGTTGAATCCTTTTATTTTCTTGGCTAATTTTATAGCAAATATGTTCCGTGATCCTCTTGCTTCGGCAGTGTATCTATTTGCAGATTTTGGAGATCAAATTTTGGGCCTGATTCAGAAGGTAGCAAAAGCTCTGGATCTGGTTACTGGTTCTAATTTTGAAGCAACAGTATCAGTCTGGAGAGAAGACATTTATGGTTTTTATGATAGATTTGCTAAGAAACATGGAAATGGGACTTACGAAGAAAAGTTTAAACCATTGGATTTAGATAAGATGATGTCTGAAGCGGGATATAAACTGGATCGTTTTAATTATGGTGATTCTTATAAAAATGGTAATAATTTTGGTACGGGTATAGAAAATGGAGTTAAAAATAAATATGAGGATATTAAAACGCTTGTTAAGCAGCATGATCCTGTAGAAAACACACAGGTACCCAATGAAGATATTATAAAAAACACAGGTAATACTGCGGTGAGTACAGCAGCTATGGCAGATTCCATGGATATCGTAGATGAGGAATTAAAGTACATGCGGGATGCAGCTGAGCAGGAAATTATTAACCGGTTTACACTGGCGGAATTGAAGGTGGATGTTAATAATAATAACACCATAAAGACTGTTACGGACATTGATAACGTAGCTCGAATGCTTAGTGATGTTACTACAGAAATGCTGGTTTCTTCCGCAGAAGGGACGGTATATTAATGGCTTATCAAATCTATATTGATGACATGCTTCTTCCTCTTCCACCAGAAAAAATACCATTAAAATACAATGGACAGAATGAAACTGTAAATCTCATTAATGGAGAGGAGATTAATTTAGTTAAGCCAACTGGTCTTGCTGAAATAAGCCTGGATGTAATTATCCCTCAAATGGAATATCCATGTGCCACTTGGGATGGAAGTATAGGAAGTGCAGAAGATTTCTTAACTAAAATAAAAAAACTTAAGGATAATGGGAATTTTTTTGAATTTACTGTAATACGTGAAGGTCTAATGGGAAACAGTTTATTTGACACAACTCTTGATGTGACATTGGAGGACTTTAAAGTCACAGATGATGTCAGTGAGGGGTTTGATCTGGCAGTGTCTCTTAACATGAAAGAATATAAAAGTTATGGAACAAAAATCATGAATTTTAAAATCGATGAGGATGAATCCCAAAATGAAGTGACCAGTTCGGAAGAAGAACGTCAGGGAGAGCCGCCAATCGTAAAAGAATATACGGTTGTAAAAGGAGATTGCCTTTGGTCCATTGCTAAAAAAAATCTTGGAGATGGAAGCCGGTGGAAAGAAATATACCAGTTAAATCGCGATAAAATTTCCAATCCTAATTTGATTTATCCAAATCAGGTATTAATTATGCCTTAGGAAAGGAGAAAGATGAAAGCACATTTATATATCCAAAATAATAGGACCGTTTATGAACCAGTCGTATGCGGAAACATTTCATGGCAGACCCAACGGAGAGGACAGCCGGGAAAGTGCACATTTACTCTTCTCCCGGACAAAATGCTTCAAATTGAAGAGGGCAATGCTGTCCGGTTGGACGTAACTGGAATCCCTGTTTTCTTTGGGTTTATTTTCGAACGTAACTGGAACAGTGATGGTCAGGTAAAGGTTACAGCATACGATCAGCTGCGTTATCTAAAAAATAAAGACACTTATAATTATACGGATTTAACTGCCGCTGAATTAATACAGATGATTGCAGATGATTTTCATCTAAAAACAGGAGAACTTGAGGATACTGGTCAGAAATTTTCCAGAAAAGAAAAGGACAAGACGTTGTTTGATATTATTTTGAACAATATGGATCTTGCTATGATACATTCTGGGAAATTATATACGTTCTATGATGATGTAGGAAAATTAACACTAAAATCTATGGAAAACATGAAGCTGGATATCATGATTGATGAAACGACAGCACAGGACTATGACTATAAAGTCAGTATTGACAGCAATACCTTTAATCTCATCAAACTGTATTACGACAATAGTGATACGAAACAAAGAGAGTGTTACATTACGAAAAGCACAGAGAACATAAATAAATGGGGAGTCCTTAAAAAGGATGAATCCATTGAAAAGGGAGTGGATGGACAAAAAGTAGCAGAAACCTATCTGACTTTGTATAACCGCCCCTCCCGTTCCCTGACAATAAAAGATGCATTTGGTGATATTCGTGCCAGAGCTGGTTGTCTTATCCCGGTTTTTCTGGATACATTAGACACAAGTTGTAAAAATTATCTGGTTATTGAATCAGTCACTCACAAAATTGATGAAGGAATTCATACTATGGATTTAACATTGAGAGGAGCAAAAATAGTTGGCTGACGTTGAATGGATAGAGAACATAAAAAGAATTGTAATGCAGGCTGTAGAGGCTGGTGATCCTTGTGATGTTATAACTGCTTCTGTGCTTAACACGGATCCATTAGAAATCCGGATAGATCAGAAAACCATATTAACAAAAACCCAGATTATATTACCAGAACAGTTTACAGACCATTTAAGTGTAATGGAAATACCAGGTTTGGGAGAAATGACAGTGACTGTAAAGGCAGGTCTGAAAAATGAAGACAGGATTCTTCTCATTCAAAAACGGGGAGGACAACAATACGTAGTCGCAGGCAGATGGTAAAGGAGGAATACTATGCTCCCAGTAACAGGTAATATTTTGGAACAGGACTTTAAAGTAATTGAGCAGCCATCTAAAACCTTCCGTCTTGTTATGGACAGGGGTCGTATTATGGGAATGACAGATGGTTTAGAGGCAATTCGACAGTCTGTTTACTGCATTTTAAATACGGAGCGTTTTGACTGGCTAATTTATAGCTGGAATTATGGAGTGGAATTAAACAGGCTTTATGGAAGGCCGTTAGGGCTGGTTAAAGCTAAAGTGAAAAAAAGAATCATGGAAGCCCTAAAGCAAGACGACCGAATCAATGAGGTGGATAATTTCTCTTTTAAAGAGAAGGGTACTTCACTATATGTAACATTTACCGTCCATACTCCAGTGGGAGAAATTAATGCTGAAAAGGAGGTGAATTTTTAAGTGTATGAAAGTGTTTCGTATGAGAACATATTAAAGCGTATGTTAAATAAAGTATCATCTGACTTAGATAAAAGAGAAGGTTCTGTAATTTATACAGCGCTGGCTCCAGCTGCTGCAGAGCTTGCTATTATGTACATAGAGATCGACCAGGTTTTAAAAGAGATTTTTGCTGATACTGCTGACAGAGAATTTTTAATACGTAGAGCAGCTGAGCGCGGAATTATTCCAAAGGCAGCTTCTTATGCAGAGCTAAAGGCACGATTTAATATGGAAATTCCAATAGGAAGTCGTTTTTCCCAAAACTTAATTAATTACAAGGCTATAGAAAAATTAGGTGACTTTGAATACCGGATGCGGTGTGAAACAATTGGTACTTCAGGAAATGCAAATTTAGGCAGATTGATCCCCATTGAATATATAAAAGGCTTAACATTTGCTGAACTTACAGAACTTTTAGTACCAGGAGAAGAGGAAGAGGAAACAGAACGGTTTCGTAAACGATATTTTGACAGTTTGAAATCTCAGGCGTACGGTGGAAATATTGCAGATTATAAAGAGAAAGTTTCAGCAATTTCAGGAGTAGGTGGGGTAAAGGTGTTTCCTGCCTGGAATGGTGGCGGAACGGTGAAACTGGTCATTGTTGATTCCTCTTTTTACGCTCCCAGTCTGGATTTAATTGAACGTGTGCAGGAACAGATTGATCCAATTACAGATCAGGGGAAAGGCTATGGAATTGCCCCTATTGGTCATAAAGTTTCTGTTGCAGGCGCCCAGGCAGAGGTAGTATCAATTACTGCAAAAATCACATATCAGACAGGATATGACTACAGTAAATGTAAAGATTTTATTGAAAAGACTATGGACGAATATTTCGAAGAATTGAATCATTCGTGGCAAGAGTTAAATAACATTATTGTCAGGATTTCCAGAATTGAAAGCAGATTGCTGGATGTGGAAGGGGTTCTTGATGTCATGGATACAAAGATCAATGGAGTTAATGGTAATTATGTAATTCCCTCTGAGAAGATAGCACTACGAGGTGATGTCGATGCTTAATCAAAGAGAAATAGAATTAATATCATATTTACCAGATTATTTAAGAGGAATCCGAGAGTTTAATGAGATAGGCGGAGCTGAAGAAAATGAGTTGAGGCAGCTGTATTCAAACATTGGAATCCTATGGAATAACAGTTTTATAGTATCCTCGGATTATCAGGGAATAAAGAAATGGGAGTCATTGTTAGGAATCAAAGGGGATGCGTCACTTTCTCTTGAAGAAAGAAGAAACATTGTATTAGCAAACTGGAATTATCAGCTCCCCTATACCCAAAGAAAGTTAATGGAGCAGTTAACACCCCTTCTTGGTGACAGCTATGAAATCTACGTGGATAGTCTTAAAAGCAATTTAAAAATTGTAGTAAAAGAGTATTCTCTGGTCATTGTGGAAAGCATTCGGGATATGGTAGGAAGAATAATACCAGCAAATCTGGAAGCAGAATATTGCAGTAAATACCAGGGAAATTATCATGCAAACAGTTCTTTCTTTAACAGCATAACTATTCGTACTGTTTATTTTCCTCGATATAATCTGGCGCATTTGAATCTGGATCGTAATTGGATTTTGAATGGGGACAATAAATTAAACGGATACAATGATGAAAGTCCCATTGACTTTTATCCTGTGGGAACCAGGGTTTGTGCAGAAATACAGCATCCCTATAAACGGGAAGAGCAGTTGCGTATATCGGTTGGCGTACCAAGGCAGTTGTTTTCAGATAATGAAATAATTGTAGTACAAACAGAATTAAAAAATGATTCTAAAATAAAAGAAATAATGAGTTATAGTTTCAATGCAATGGAATATATGACGGTAGGTCCTGTCTGCATTACAAACAGGAATGTGTTGGATAATGAATGGGCATTGGACGGTAATCGTAACTTAAATGGCGGTTTAACTATTTTATAGGAAAGGGAAAATATATGGCAGACATTACAAATGGAGTTATTACAGTAACAGGGAGAAAGAAATTTTGCAAAGCTCATGCAGGAGATATGGCTCTTCCCATTATTACTCATATGGCGTGGGGAGACGGGGGCGTAAATGAAGAGGGGAAGCCAAAGGCGGCTTCTGGAGGTGAAGTTGCTCTTTATCATGAACTTTTAAAAAAGAAAGTAGAGGCTCACACTTATGTTAACAATGAGGAGACTGCATGCCGTTACACGGCCACATTGGAAAAAGGAGAATTAACTGGAAGTGAAATATCCGAAATGGGATTGTTTGATGCAGAAGGAGATTTGATTGCATATCGAACCTTTATGCGAAAAGGGAAAGATGCAGATATTCCTCAGATCTATGATATGGATGAAATTTTTTAAGGAGGTTTAACAATGGCATTTTGTGATGTAAAGAATCCGCCGGTATATACGGCAGAAATTCGTAAATGGGATAGAGATACACTGGCAGATGGCCAGGAAATGGCGGTTGAGATTGAACAGCTTTTTAATAATACTTTTTATAATAAGATGGTTCAGGAGCAGCATGAGAGACCAGTGGAGATTATTCTCCCTGCCTCTGGCTGGAGCAGTTTCGCACCCTACAGTCAAAAAGTTATGGTAACAGGTGTTAAAGCGTCGGATAATCCGATACTAAGTCCTTGCACTCCCAAAACCCTTAACCCGGAAATAACTAAGCTTAGACGCAAACTAACAGCCATGATAACAGATGGAGAAACAGAAGATAATTATGTAACATTTTATTGCTGTGAAAAAAAACCTACAGAAGATTTTTCTGTAATTTTGAGGGGAGTGAGTACAAATGGGTAAAGTAATTATGCCGGTAGGCAGCGGGGCAGGCAGTGGATCAGATGAATGTAGTTCAACAAGAGCAGAGGTTTTGAAGGGGTATACTGCTATTACCTCTGATTCGGATGATGAATCTTTGGAAGGAACCTTAGAATTGACGGGAGATGCTTCAGATAGTCAGGTTCTAGCAGGAAAAACTTATTATAATACAAACCCGAAAAATAAAAGAGTGGGGAGCATGGTAAATCAGGGGGCAGTCAGTCAGACGATTAATGCAGGAGAAAGTTATACAATTCCTTCTGGTTATCATAATGGTACAGGAAAGATTGTTGCTTCTAGTCTAGTAAATCAAACTGAAGGCACTGCTACGGCAACTCAGATTTTAAATGGCCAGACAGCATGGGTAAATGGAAATAAAATTGTAGGTTCTATGGCGATACAAAGCATTCTGTCTTTTAATGCTGCCGTGTACTCGTCCACGGCTGTTATGTTTAAGTGGAAGAATCCTGAAAAAGGACCATTTTCAGGGGTAATCATTGTAGGGAAAAAAGACTCATATCCGACGAGTGTAAAAGATGGCTATATTTATTATAAAGGATATGGAAACAATGCAAATGCTTCAGCTGAGTCATCTATCTTGATATCAAATTTTGAAGGAGGTATCAATTATTATTTCCGAATTTATACATATGTTGTTAAAGAGAATAATGAGTGGATATCTACAACAAGCCTTATATCAACTGCATCTACTTTAAAAGGTCAACAAACATTCACTTATTCTGGAACATTTACAGTTCCGGCAAGCGTTCGAAGTATTGATGGATTTTGTGTTGGTGGAGGTGGGAGTGGAGGCACTGGTGGCGGATTTGTTAACACACCAGTAGCCATTCAAGTTGGCGGTGGTGGTGGTGGCGGATTTGCGAAGACATTTAAAGGATTATCAGTAACTCCAGGAGAAATTTTATCTATCAATATTGGTGCAGGTGGAAATTCGGTAGGGGGATATAAAATAGAAGATTTATATAAGGATGGAAACAGTGGAGGAGAATCAAATATTAAAAGGGGAAATGCTACATTGGTTTCTGCATTAGGAGGAAATGGCGGTAGAAATGGTGGTTGGAATCCTTATGGTGGAAGCGGTGGTTCAGGAGGAGGTGGAGGACTTGATCTGAATACTAAAAGTTCCTATAAAGGAGGAAATGGAGGTTCAAATGGAGGTAATGGAGAGAACGGGTTAGCAAATTATAGAAGTGATGCAACGGATGCCACTGGTGGAAAAGGACAAGGAGTCACGACTAAAGCTTTCAATGAATCAGCAGCGACTGTTTATTCAGGAGGAGGAGGTGGTGGTTCCTATGGGAATTTTATATCTACAGGAGGAACTGGTGGAGGAGGGGCCGGAGCAAAGGCTTATAACAATAATTTGACAATTGCAGAATCTGGAAAGGCAAATACTGGAGGTGGTGGAGGCGGTACTTTATATGGTCCATCAGGAAGTGGTGGTTCCGGTATTGTTATTATTAGATGGGGATATTAATTAAGGAGGATTATGAAATGATTGTTCATCAGGTATTTGCGCAGATATATGAAGGAGAAATAAAAAATATTATAGTGTGCGATAATTATGAATTAGCAAATTGGCTTACGCGTTCTTCATATGGTAATGAATCATTAGCCATTGATTGTCTTCATTATCCATGTACAGTAGGAGACAAATATCGTGAAAATAGGTTTTATCGTGTACAGGAAGATGGGAAAGAAGTTGAGCTTTTAGCGTTGCCAAGTGAGGAGCAGGAAATTCAGAACATTAAAAAAAGCAATATTGAATTATATGAATATCAGATTGAATTAGATTATCTAATTTCATGCAGAGATTTAGCTATTAATGGAGGAGAACTATGACGTATTCAATAATAAAAAAGGTGATTGATAATAATAAAAATATAATGGTAGAAGAAGAATGGAAAAGATTTGTACAAGATATAACAAAAAAGTTAGATATATTTCTTCTTAACAGTAGAATTACAGAAGAGCAGTACAATGAACTATTAAAAATTTTATATTAAACTATTTAAAAATTGATTTTGAGAAGTACTAAAAAAATTAGAATGTGAGAGGAATAAATAAATGGAAAAAATATTAGAACTGTTTTATTTGGCATGGAATAGTTCAATTATTAAACTGGTTATATTAGCAGTTGTTATGGATACATGCTTTGGTTGCATCCGGGCTATAAAAGAACACGAATTTAATAGTTGCTTCGGTATAGATGGAGCAATTCGAAAAATCTCAATGTTAGCTTCTTTGGCGTTTTTATTGGTTCTAGACAAAATTGTTCATCTAAATTTAATAGGCTTTATTCCAGACACGATAAGAACTGTTTTTCCTGTTGATACGATAGGGGTAGCTGAATTTTTCGGTTTATTATATATCGCATATGAATTGGTTAGTATACTTAAAAACATGTCTTTATGTGGTTTGCCGGTAAAACATCTTTGGAAGACAATTAAAAAATTTCTGTTACAGTACACAGACGAACTTCCTGATCGCACATAAATAGTGACATATATCGACAGAAAACCTTAGTGAAATATTACTAAATTTATATTTCTTACTTTGACTTAAGTACCGAACTTTTATTTTCCTTTCTTCATATGATAAATAGAAAGGGACAAGGTGATATCTATGGTAAAAAGCGAATCAACCAAAGACATGAGCAACATTGAACTACTTGGAATACAGGAAAATCTAAAAAATTCCGATCATACAGAAATTGAACGTTTCCGGGAATCCTTTGATGCAGATGACATGGGATTCTCGGGAAGAAGGGAGGGGATTTAAGTGGAAATAAACAAACTTCTAACCCCATATAACTACAGCAACGGCGAGTTAAACCGTATTAAATATATCGTCATTCATTATGTAGGAGCGCTGGGAGGGGCAGAAGCAAACTGCAAATACTATGCCTCCCAGTACGTAGGCGCCAGCGCCCACTACTTTGTAGGCTTTTCCGGAGAAATCTGGCAGTCCGTTGAAGACAAAAACATCGCATGGCATTGCGGAGCCAAGACCTATATTCATCCGGAATGCCGCAACAGCAACAGCATTGGTATCGAGCTGTGTGTCAGAAACAAAGGCAGCCAGTCTGACACAAGCAGAGACTGGTATTTTGAAGACGCAACCGTCGCTTCAGCAAAGAAACTGACTAAGCAGCTAATGGAACAATACGGAATCAGAGAAGATCACGTAATCCGTCATTACGATGTGACCGGTAAAATCTGCCCAAATCCTTATGTATACAACAACACCATTCACACCTGGGAAGATTTTAAAGATTCTCTTTTATCCGCAGCAGAAGTAAAATCCGGCTGGGTGGAAGATGAAAACGGATGGAGATTTTATTTAGGGAATACAGGAGATTATGTGAAAAATGACTGGTATCAGGATGGAGATACCTGGTACTGGTTTGATGAAGCCGGATATATGGTGAAAGATACCTGGAAAACCGGAAGTGACGGAAAGTGGTATTATTTAGACAGTGCCGGTAAAATGGCAAAAGACCAGTGGATAATCTGGAAAAATGAACTTTACCGCCTGACAGCTGACGGCAGTATGTATGAGGGTGAGCTTCACTTAAAGTCAGACCAAAACGGCGCGCTTCAAATCCAATAAGAACCTGGCGGGATTCAGTGAAATGAGATCCCGCCAAACCAAAAAATCCCATTCAGCGGGTTAGTCTGAATGGGATAAATATCGTTTATGAATTAAGCCATTGCGTTAACAGCTTTAGAGATTCTGGATACTTTTCTGGAAGCGTTATTCTTATGATATACGCCTTTAGTAGCAGCTTTGTCGATCTCTGTAATAGCACTTACTAATAATGCCTGGGCAGCAGCCTTGTCACCGGCAGTAATAGCAGATTCCACTTTCTTAATGGATGTTTTCACTTTGGATCTGATCGCTTTGTTTCTAGCAGCCTTAGTTTCGTTAACTAAGATTCTTTTCTTTGCAGATTTAATGTTAGCCAATCTGTACACCTCCAATAAAATGTAATATGATTTATTCTTTGTTTTGCATCAAAGCCTGGACACGGACAGTTCAATGTAAACATACTTTTATATTCTAGCTAATTTCAGTACATATGTCAATACATAATTCCTGCTTTTTTGCAGAAAATACCTTAGAAATGCTGGAAAGGAGGAAGAAATGGAAAACACATTTGAAGTACGTACAGACCTTGCAGTTGAAGAAAAAGAAAGTTTTCCTGGTGACGGCGGAGAAATATCAGGAGTATCATTAAGGGAATGGCATCGGGCTGACAGCCGGATTAAAATGACAGAGGTAAAAATTCTTGATGAAAAAGGGTCTAAAGCCATGGGAAAACCCATTGGAACCTATATTACCCTGGAGGCAGACCAGCTGTCTTTAAAAGATGAGGATTATCACAGAGAGGTGTCTAAGGAACTCTCAATCCAGATTTCCAAGCTGCTGGAAGGAAAAGATTATACAAAACCCAATTTTCATGTATTGGTGGCAGGACTTGGTAACTCTTCTGTAACTCCCGATTCTCTGGGACCAAGAGTTCTTAATAATCTCCAGGTTACCAGACATTTAAAGGTTCAGTATGGAGACGATTTCTGGCGTGGAAAACCCATGCCTGTGATCAGTGGGATTGCACCAGGCGTTATGGCTCAGACCGGAATGGAAACAGCCGAGATTTTAAAAGGTATTATTAAAGAAACAAAGCCCGATCTCATTATTGCAATTGATGCTCTGGCTGCAAGAAGCGTAAAACGTCTTGGGACAACCATACAGCTTACCGATACCGGAATCCACCCAGGTTCCGGAGTGGGCAATCACCGTAACAGCTTAACAAAAGAAAGCTTAGGGGTACCGGTCATGGCAATTGGCGTACCTACTGTTGTAGGGGCTGCTGCAATTGTTCATGATACAGTGACAACCTTAATCCGGGCACTGTCAGAAAATATGGAAACCAAAGGAATGGGAGATTTTATGGAAAATCTTAATTCTGATGAACAGTATGATCTGATACGGGAACTTTTAGAGCCAGAATTCGGACCGCTTTATGTAACCCCTCCAGATATTGACGAAACTGTGAAAGAATTAAGCTTTACCATCTCCGAGGGTATCCACATGACCTTTTTGGGACAGGAAGTTTCGTAGTAAACAGCCACCTTTCTGCATAGTATATTATAATCAAGAATGCAGGAAGGCGGCTATGAAACAGAGCAGTGAAAGATTGAACCGGATAATTAAAAAATTAATGATTACAGTAAGCCTGATTCTGGCCGTTTTTTTAAGTCTTAAAGAAGCTTCCCAGGCAGCAGGCAGGCTGGATTTAAAAGATATTAAAAACTGGATTGGAGAAGGCGTTGCAGAAAGCGCCTCTATAATCTGGCGTTACCAGTATCCTGCTTCCGTATGGGAGCAGGAAGGGGAAGGCGGGAAGAACCTGTATCAGGAAAAATCACTTGGAAGCCTGTTTTGTGGTTTTTTCTTCAGTCATTCCCCCTTATCCCGTTATACGAATAAAAACGGAACAACAGAAGATTATTACGGGGAAAATGATCCCGCCTACAGGAGTTATTTAGAAAGCGGAAAATTTTACGAAGAACACAGCTTTCTTCTATATGATGGTGGAGAAGAGAGCGGGGAAGACGGAAGTGTAAATGCCGGTGCACCCAAGGTTTCCCAGGAGACACCAGAAAGCCAGGCGGCTGCAGAGCCCCCAAAACAGGAAGTGGCCCAAGAGCCCCAACAGCCCGTACCTGCCAGTGGGGAAAAGAATACTGCAATGACCTGTGCATCAAGCAGTATCTGGCCCATAGTAGGAACCACCTATCGCAAGGAGCAGCTGGCAGACTATGATTATATGATGAAGCATTTTTACAGTGTTCATACCTCAACCACGGCTGGGCGGGATTTAATGAAAGCCGATCAGTTTCTTTCAGAGAAATTTACTCTGGAAGGAGGAAATGATAAACCCCAGATTTTAATCTACCACACCCATTCACAGGAAGAATATTCTGACTTTGCATCTGGTAATAAGGAAGCGACCGTTGTTGGAATCGGAAATTATTTAACCCAGCTGTTAACAGCAAAGGGCTACAATGTCATTCACGATACCTCTGTCTACGACTTGCAAAATGGAAAGCTGGACAGAAACAAAGCATATACATACGCCCTCGACGGCATTACCAGAATTCTTCAGGATAATCCGTCTATCGAGGTGATCCTGGATGTGCACCGGGATGGAGTAAACAGTGATCTGCATATGGTTAATAAGGTCAATGGGAAAATGACAGCTCCTGTCATGTTCTTTAACGGAGTCAGCCAGACCCCGGAAGGTCCTATTGAATATCTTCCCAACCCATACAGAGAGAAGAATCTTGCTTTCAGCTTTCAAATGCAGCTGGACAGCGCAGCCTATTTCCCCGGGCTCACCCGCAAGATTTACATAAAAGGGCTGCGTTATAACCAGCATTTAAGAGCCAGATCCGCTTTGATTGAAGTCGGCGCCCAGACCAATTCCTACCAGGAAGCATTAAATGCCATGGAACCCCTTTCAGAGGTTTTGGATATGGTCTTAAAAGGAAATTAACAAACAACATAGTAGCAAATAAAAAAGCTGGAAGCCTGTTCTGTTATAGGCTTATCCAGCTTTGCGTCTTCTCTGAAAATGCTATCTGCAGAGGAGAAAATCAATTGCATGTTAAATTGGGATATGTTACCATAAGAACATGAAACAATCGTGTCACTGCAGGGGCGTTGGCCTTCCATCATTACATAGATGGGAGGTGATGTGAATGAAATATGACTTTAAAGACCTTATGGCTTTTGGTACATTCATTTTAGCATTGCTTACCTTTATTTTTATTAATTGTAAGTAATATTTTCTATAAAATCCTGGAAACAGGAAATAGAAAACCCACCCTTGTATACTTTGGACGGTAGCAAGGATGGATTTCTATCATTGTCATTGGCCAACCCCTTGTAATGGGGCGGTTGTTTCTTTACTATTATTCTAATACATAATTCCTGTATTTGCAAGCGAAAATAGTAACAGGAAATGTATATGATTCAGGGAAATCAACGCTTTCCCGGTGGACAACCGTTAATTTTAATGGTATATTTGAAGACACCAGAAACATCAGAAAAGAGGATTATATTTTATGGCAGCTGCCCAGCAGAATAGAATACGTAATTTTTGCATTATTGCTCATATTGATCATGGAAAATCAACTCTCGCAGACAGAATTATCGAGAAAACAGGACTGCTGACCAGCAGAGAGATGCAGGCTCAGATTCTTGATAATATGGATCTGGAACGGGAGCGTGGTATAACCATAAAGGCCCAGGCAGTTCGTACTGTTTATAAGGCAAATGACGGACAGGAATACGTTTTTAACATGATTGACACACCGGGTCATGTTGACTTTAATTATGAGGTTTCAAGAAGCCTGGCAGCCTGTGACGGCGCTGTATTAGTAGTAGATGCCTCCCAGGGAATTGAAGCCCAGACTCTTGCAAACGTTTATATGGCACTGGATCACGACCTGGATGTATTTCCAGTATTAAATAAAATCGACCTTCCCAGTGCAGAGCCGGAGCGGGTGGTTGAAGAGATTGAAGATGTGATCGGCATCGAAGCTCATGATGCACCCAGAATCTCCGCCAAGACAGGTCTCAATGTAGAAGCGGTACTGGAAGCGATTGTTGAGAAGATACCAGCCCCTGCAGGTGATCCGGAAGCACCCCTTCAGGCTCTGATCTTCGATTCCCTTTATGATTCGTACAAAGGAGTCATCGTATTCTTCCGTGTAAAAGAAGGTACGGTAAAAAGAGGAGATAAAGTGCGAATGATGGCCACCGGTGCAGTGGAAGAGGTAGTGGAAGTCGGATATTTCGGCGCTGGCCAGTTTTTACCATGTGAAGAATTATCTGCAGGAATGGTTGGATATTTAACTGCCAGTATTAAAAATGTAAAGGATACGGCAGTGGGAGATACCATTACCCATGCTGACAGACCATGCAAGCAGGCTCTTCCTGGTTATAAAAAAGTAACATCCATGGTGTATTGTGGTCTGTATCCTTCCGACGGAGCCCGTTACAATGATCTTCGTGATGCACTTGAGAAGCTTCAGCTTAACGACGCTTCCCTATTCTTTGAACCTGAGACGTCACTTGCCCTTGGCTTTGGTTTCCGCTGTGGATTCTTAGGACTTCTTCATCTGGAGGTAATCCAGGAACGTCTGGAACGGGAATATAATTTAGATCTTGTAACGACTGCACCTGGCGTAGTCTATCATGTTTTCAAAAAGAATGGGGAGAAGCTGGAACTGACCAACCCCTCCAATCTTCCTGATCCTACCGAGATTGAATATATGGAGGAGCCCATTGTCAGCGCAGAAATTATGGTAACTACGGAATTTGTAGGAGCCATTATGAAGCTTTGTCAGGAACGCCGTGGTGTTTATCTTGGAATGGAATATATGGAAGCTACCAGAGCTTTGCTAAAATATGAACTTCCGTTAAATGAAATCATCTACGATTTCTTTGATGCACTGAAATCCCGTTCCAGAGGCTATGCTTCCTTCGATTACGAGCTGAAAGGTTATGAAAAATCGGAACTGGTAAAGCTGGACATATTAGTCAACAAAGAAGAAGTGGATGCACTTTCCTTTATTGTACATGCAGAATCCGCCTATGAGCGCGGCAGAAGAATGTGTGAAAAGCTGAAAGATGAGATTCCCAGACAGCTTTTTGAAATTCCCATTCAGGCAGCTATCGGCGGCAAGATCATTGCCCGCGAGACAGTAAAAGCCATGAGAAAAGATGTACTTGCCAAATGCTACGGCGGTGATATTTCACGTAAGAAGAAACTTCTTGAAAAGCAGAAAGAAGGTAAAAAACGTATGCGCCAGGTCGGTAACGTTGAAATACCGCAGAAGGCATTTATGAGCGTACTGAAATTAGATGATGAATAAAAAAAATATGGAACTTTACGTGCACATCCCGTTTTGTGCACGTAAATGCGCTTACTGTGATTTCTTATCATTTCCCGGAAATAAACGGATGCAGCAGGAATATACAGAACAGCTGCTGGAAGAGATAAAATACCAGAGTGCATATACCAGAGAATATCAGGTCATCAGTATTTTTATCGGGGGAGGGACTCCTTCTATTCTGGAAACAAATCAGATGACTGCCATTCTAAACGCATTAAACAATCAGTTTGACATTCATCCAGAGGCGGAGATTACCATGGAAGCCAATCCGGGTACCGTTACCTCAGAGGCACTCATTCAGTACAAACGTGCCGGAGTAAACAGGATCAGTATGGGACTTCAGTCAGCTGACGATAAAGAACTTGGCTATCTTGGCAGAATACACACTTACGATGAGTTTTTAAAAAGCTATCAGAGAGTGCGCATGGCGGGATTTGATAACGTAAATGTGGACTTAATCTCGGCTATTCCCGGTCAGACAGTGGAATCATGGAAGAATACATTAAAAAAGGTTACCATGTTAAAGCCTGAACATATTTCGGCATACAGCCTCATCGTTGAGGAGGGAACCCCGTTCTATGACCGTTATGGAGATCATGTGGAGATGGATAATGATTCTATGACAAGAGAGGAACGAAGGCGTCTGATGTCTCTTCCCGAACTCCCTGACGAAGACATGGAGAGAGAGATGTATTATCTGACCAGAGAGTTCTTAAAAGAACAGGGATATGAACGTTATGAGATTTCCAACTATTCCAGAAAAGGATATGAATGCAGACATAACATCGGCTACTGGACAGGAGTGGAATATTTAGGTCTGGGACTTGGATCTTCTTCCTATATGGAAGGCTGCCGTTATCACAACACAGCCAGTTATCAGGATTATATCAATGGCAGTTTTGAAAGAAAAGAAGAGTTTGACAAACTTTTTAGACAGGAGTTTGAACACCTCTCCATAGAAGAAAAGATGGAGGAGTATATGTTTTTAGGTCTCCGCCTGATAGAAGGAGTATCTGCTCATGGGTTCGTCAGCAGTTTTGGCCAGAATATCCGCCATGTTTATGGACCAATTCTTGATAAACTGGAGCAGGAAGGTCTGATGGAATTAAAGGAAGGATTTTACCGGCTGACAGAACGGGGAATTGATATCAGCAATTACGTTATGAGCCAGTTTTTACTGTAACATAAGGGGTATGCAAAGAGAGAACAATTACTTTCTTTGCATACCTCTTATTCTATGATAAAGCTTCATCACTGAACCAGAAAAACTTCCATACTCCTGGTGCCATAAGCCCGGGTCTCTCCATGGGTATTAAAAAATATATCAATATGATTCCCTTTTACCCCACTGCCGCAGTCCTCAGCCGTATAAATCACTCCGCCGATCATAAGGCGGCTTCCATAAGGAATCACTCTTGGATCAACGGAAATGGTATGACCTGCAGTGGCCACCGTACCCGTACTGGTTCTTCCTCCCCATCTGCCTGAGCAGCCTCTGCATGGGCAGTAAGCTGTGGTCCTGAACATTCCAAGAGAACGGAGCCCGTTTGAAGAAGCAAAGGAACCAACACCATATACTCTGGAGCCGGAAAGCTTCTGTCCGCCTGCATAGGCTTCCACAAGATAGGAGCCGTCTCCATAACTGCTCCAGGGAGCGGATACTTCAAAACCGTAATTCCCAGTGCCGGTGCCCTGATCAGCCAGATCCTCCCTGTATTTCGTGGCAGAAGCAGTCAGTTCTCCCACAACACTTCCGGTTGCCTGATTGGTAATGATGACCTTTACCTCCTGAGAGGAAGAGGGATCTGAGCTGTTCCAGGCCCATCCCCGGATGCTGGTTTCATCTGCACCGTCAATAATCCCCGGAGTCTGCCCTGCAAGGACATAAACGGGAGATATGGTATAAAATGCTATCATTAGTAATGTTCCGAGGAACCAATGTAATTTCTTTGTTTTATTCATGTAATAATTACTTCCTTTCTTTTTTACAAAAAGTACATATAAAGTAATATAATATAAATATATGTAACAGATTTGTAATAAATGAGGTACAAGTAATTATTTTACACTTTTTTCCATATTTGTCAAGTTTTTATAGCATTCTGAACCCGGCAGCGGATTTTCTGCATAAAAAAAGCTGCCGGAAAGGGAGAATCCCGCTTTCCGGCAACCTATATGGACAATAATTTATTATCTTTCTATTACAGCAAATATCTCTTTTGACTGTCTTCCAAAAGCAAGAGCTTCTCCCCGGCTTCCGAAATAGATATCCACTTTGTTTCCTCTGATACCGCTTCCGGTATCTTCCACCGTATAGACAACGCCATCAATCATGACCTTTGATCCAAGTGGCAGTACAGTAAGATCTGCAGATAATGTGTGCAGCGGCTGTGGGATGGTTCCGGAGTAAGTCTTCTGCTGTCTTCCTGAGCTGCTGGGGCAGTAGGCTGTTGCAGAGAATATTCCCAGAGATGCTCCTCTTTCAAAAACCGGACCTGTGGGTGCTTTTTCTTCTGGCAGTTCTTTCTTTTCTATGCCCGGTCCTACCTCATCGCTCATCGTAGCGTCACTTGCAGTAGCAACCGTTTCGGTACTGTTCTTTTTCATTTGCTTATCCGTATCTACACTCCCTGACTGTTGGCTTGCTGTACTCTGGCTATCAGCCGTCTGGGCAGCCATTGCAGTAGTGGATAACAGCAGAATACAAAGGAGTGTCAGAAATCCGGTGATCCGGAATCGTCTTGAAAAACTAATCATGATTTACCTCGCAATCGTGTTGTTATGGTGTATCAATTACCATTATATTACAAAAGTGTTAAATGTCAAGAAAAAAATGTCATAGGCTTTGTAATATTTGATAGAAATTTGAGATAAAATGTACATGCAGGTAACAAAAACTTCATTTAAAAATTTTCAGGAATGTATTGACAAATGTAGAAAAAAAGAATATATTATGAAAAGAAGATGTTAGCACTCCTAAACGTCGAGTGCTAACAAATACCTCTGAAAGGAGAGTGGCAGTTTGGATGATAAGGATCAACTGGATGGACGGAAGATCATTATATTAAAAGCGATTATCAAAACTTATCTGGAAACAGGTGAACCGGTTGGATCCCGTACGATATCAAAATATACGGACTTGAATTTAAGCTCCGCCACCATCCGGAATGAGATGTCTGATCTGGAAGAGATGGGTTATATTATGCAGCCCCATACTTCTGCAGGAAGGATTCCTTCCGATAAGGGATACCGCTTTTATGTGAATACCATACTTCAGGAAAAGGAAGATGAGTTTACTGAGATTAAAGAATTAATGATAAAGCGTGTGGACCGGGTAGAATCCATGTTAAAGCAGGTAGCAAAGCTGCTTGCCCAGAATACCAACTATGCAGCCATGATCAGTGCGCCCCAGTACCATCATAACAAGTTGAAGTTTATCCAGCTTTCCAAGGTGGATGAGGAAAAACTGCTTGTGGTAATTGTGGTGGAAGGCAATATTATAAAGAACACCATAATCCCCATTCGTTCAGAACTGAGCGACGAGGGAATATTGAATCTTAACATTCTTTTAAATAATGCTTTAAACGGGCTTTCTATAGAAGAGATCAATTTAGAAGTGATCAGCAGGTTAAAGACCCAGGCAGGTCCCCACAGTGAAGTGGTGGACCGGGTTTTATCGGAGGTGGCAGCAGCCATCAGAGCCGATGATGAGGATCTTCAGATTTATACCAGCGGAGCAACCAATATTTTTAAATATCCGGAATTAAGCGACGGGGAAAAAGCGAGTCAGTTAATCGGTGCGCTGGAACAAAAGGAACTACTTCAGGAACTGGTAGATGATGTAAACAGTTCAGAAAGCAGCTCTGGAATCCAGGTGTACATCGGAGATGAAGCACCTGTACAGACCATGAAGGACTGCAGTATCGTTACCGCCAACTATGAACTTGGGGAAGGCTTAAGAGGTACCATCGGTATCATCGGTCCCAAGCGAATGGATTATGAAAAGGTACTCAATACGCTGAGGAATTTAATGACCCAGCTGGATACCATTTTGAAAAAAGATGAAAGGTAAAGGGTAGAATATTGAGCATGGAAGATGTTAAAACAGACGAGAATCTGGCAGAAGAGACGACAAATCAGGAAGATGCCGTTTCCTCTGAAAAAGAGATAGACGTTACTTGCGACGGTAAGGAAGAATGTTCACAGGAACAGGAAGAGACAGCAGAGTCGGAAGGCGATGCAAAAGAGGAGCCGGAAAAGAAAGGCTTTTTCGGAAAGAAGAAAGAGAAAAAAGATCCGAAGGATGAGAAGATTGAGGAGCTTACAGACCGTCTTCAAAGATCCATGGCTGAATTTGATAATTTTAGAAAACGCACTGAAAAAGAAAAATCTGCCATGTTTGAAATCGGAGCTAAGGACATCATAGAGAGAATTCTCCCCGTAGTTGATAATTTTGAGCGGGGCCTGGCAGCGATTCCGGAAGCAGATAAGGAATCACCTTTCGCTGACGGTATGGAAAAGATCTATAAGCAGCTGATGAAAACTCTGGATGAGGCAGGGGTTAAGCCAATCGAAGCGGTTGGAATGCCATTTGACCCCAATTACCACAACGCGGTTATGCATGTGGAGGATGATTCTCTTGGAGAGAATGTAGTTTCCCAGGAACTTCAAAAAGGTTACACCTATCGGGATACCGTGGTAAGACACTCCATGGTTCAGGTAGCTAATTAATTATAAATCAGAAACTCTCACAATTTTGTTTAATAAATAGGAGGAAAAAACTATGGGTAAGATCATTGGAATTGACTTAGGAACAACAAACAGCTGTGTAGCCGTTATGGAAGGCGGTAAGCCAGTTGTAATCCCAAACAGCGAAGGCGTAAGAACAACACCATCCGTTGTTGCATTTACAAAGAATGGAGAAAGACTGGTTGGTGAACCTGCAAAACGTCAGGCAGTAACCAATGCAGACCGTACCATTTCTTCCATCAAGAGACATATGGGTACCGATTATAAAGTTACCATTGATGGAAAGAACTACAGCCCTCAGGAAATTTCTGCAATGATTCTTCAGAAATTAAAAGCAGATGCAGAGGCTTATTTAGGAGAAAAAGTTACAGAAGCAGTTATTACCGTACCGGCTTATTTTAACGATGCACAGCGTCAGGCAACCAAGGATGCAGGAAAAATTGCAGGTCTTGATGTAAAACGTATTATCAACGAGCCGACAGCAGCAGCACTTGCTTATGGTCTTGATAATGAAAAAGAACAGAAGATCATGGTTTACGATTTAGGCGGCGGTACATTCGACGTTTCCAACATCGAAATCGGTGATGGAGTAATTGAAGTACTTTCTACCAACGGTGATACCCGTTTAGGCGGAGATGATTTCGATAACCGTCTGACACAGTGGATGGTTGATGAATTCAAAAAGGCAGAAGGCGTTGACTTGTCCGGTGACAAGATGGCTATGCAGAGATTAAAAGAAGCAGCTGAGAAGGCAAAGAAAGAATTATCTTCTTCCACCACAACCAATATTAACTTACCTTTCATTACTGCAACAGCAGAAGGTCCTAAGCATCTGGACATGAACTTATCCAGAGCGAAATTTGACGAACTGACACTTGACTTAATTGAGCGTACTGCGATTCCGGTACAGAGTGCATTAAAAGATGCAGGAATGACAGCAGCTGAGCTTGGAAAAGTACTGTTAGTTGGTGGATCTACCCGTATGCTGGCAGCTCAGGAAAAAGTAAAACAGCTGACAGGCAAAGAGCCTTCCAAGTCATTAAACCCAGATGAGTGCGTAGCAATCGGTGCATGTATCCAGGGTGGTAAGCTTGCAGGCGATGCAGGTGCAGGCGATATCCTTCTTCTTGACGTAACTCCGCTTTCCTTATCCATCGAGACAATGGGAGGCGTGGCTACCAGACTGATCGAGAGAAACACTACGATTCCTACAAAGAAGAGCCAGGTTTTCTCTACTGCAGCAGATAACCAGACAGCAGTTGACATTCATGTAGTACAGGGTGAGAGACAGTTTGCAAGAGACAACAAGACTCTCGGACAGTTCCGCCTGGATGGAATTCCACCAGCAAGAAGAGGTGTTCCTCAGATCGAAGTTACCTTTGATATTGATGCCAACGGTATCGTTAACGTTTCCGCAAAAGATCTGGGAACAGGAAAAGAACAGCATATCACCATCACTTCCGGATCAAACATGTCCGATTCCGATATCGATAAGGCTGTAAAAGAAGCAGCTGAATACGAGGCTCAGGATAAGAAACGCAAGGATGCCATTGATGCAAGAAATGATGCAGATTCCATGGTATTCCAGACAGAGAAAGCACTTCAGGAAGTTGGAGATAAGATCGCAGATACAGACAAAGCAACTGTTGAAGCTGATTTAAATGCATTAAAAGAAGCAATTAACAGAGCACCGCTGGAAGATATGACCGATGCTCAGGTTGAAGATATTAAGGCAGGCCGCGAAAAACTGATGAACAGCGCACAGGCATTGTTTGCAAAGGTTTATGAGCAGGCACAGTCTCAGGCAGGCGCAGGCGCAGGTCCTGACATGGGAGCAGCAGGTGCTTCTTACCAGGACAGCGATGTTGTAGACGGAGATTACAAAGAAGTTTAATATTAAGTCGTTTGACAGGGCTTTGGGGAAAGTGTTGTAGGAATACAGCACTTTTTCCGCAGGAATAAATTCCTTACAATTATGAGAGGTAGACCTAAGATGGCAGAAAGTAAAAAAGATTATTATGAAATCCTTGGCGTTTCCAAAGATGCAGATGATGCAGCACTTAAGAAGGCCTATCGCGCATTGGCTAAAAAATACCATCCGGACACGAACCCTGGAGATACTGCTGCTGCAGAGAAATTCAAACAGGCTTCTGAAGCTTACAGCGTTTTAAGCGATCCGGATAAGAGACGCCAGTATGACCAGTTTGGTTCAGCTGCATTTGATGGAAGCGGCGGAGCAGGCGGTTTTGGAGGCTTCGATTTCAACGGCTCCGATATGGGAGATATTTTCGGGGATATTTTTGGAGATATCTTTGGCGGTGGAAGAAGAAGCGCCCAGTATAACGGCCCGTTAAAGGGAGCAAATATCAGAACCAGCATCCGCATCAGCTTTGAAGAAGCGATTTTCGGCTGCGAACGGGAGATCGAGATCAATTTTAAAGAAGAGTGTGCTTCCTGCCATGGAAGCGGTGCAAAAGCGGGTACATCACCGGTAACCTGTCCCAAGTGTAACGGGAAAGGCAAGATTATGTACACCCAGCAGTCCTTCTTTGGTCAGATCCAGAACGTACAGACCTGCCCGGACTGTAACGGTACCGGTAAGGTGATTAAGGAAAAATGTTCGGACTGTTATGGTACAGGATATATCACAAAGAGAAAGAAGATCAAAGTCACCATTCCTGCCGGAATTGACAACGGACAGTCTGTAAGACTGGCTGGAGCCGGGGAGCCTGGTACCAATGGCGGAGAGAGGGGAGACCTTCTGGTTGAGGCAGTGGTTTCCAATCACCCCATATTTAAACGCCAGGATACCAGCATTTTCTCCACGGTACCCATTTCCTTTGCAAAAGCA
The DNA here is from genome assembly GCA_009712635.1 of Hungatella sp. GTDB lineage: Bacteria > Bacillota > Clostridia > Lachnospirales > Lachnospiraceae > Lacrimispora. The sequence goes on from WASS01000026.1 coordinate 107,768, forward strand.
GCACTTGGCGGCACCATACTGATAAAAACCGTAGACGGCGATGTAGAATACGAAGTGAAATCAGGAACCCAGACAGATACCAAGGTACGCTTAAAAGGAAAAGGCGTTCCTACTTTACGTAACCGTGCTGTCAGAGGCGATCACTATGTTACATTAGTGGTTTCCGTACCTGAACGTCTGACTGAGGCGCAAAAAGAAGCTTTGAAGAATTTCGATGAAGCCATGAACGGGAACCCGGACAGTGATAAACATAAAAAGAAGGGACTTTTTAAATAAAGCCTTTGAAAGTACATGTTACGGAGAAGGGAGAAGGTATGAAAGGGGTAAGAAAAAAATTAGTATGGGCAGCAGGCTTGTTCGGAATGATAATACTGCTGTCCATGAATGCATGGGCGGATAATGGTCAGACTGCCAGGGATTTTCCGGGCTGGAATGGTTCTGGCACCAAAATCGGCGGACCAGGTAATTCAGATGATTATTTTGACTTCTGGGATGATGAAGATGAAGATGACGATGGACCGGGGAACCGCAGTACTGGAAGAGGGTGGTATTACAGCCCTGCAGGCTGGTGGTTTCAGTACAGTGACGGCACATGGCCTTCTAACTGCTGGAAATTTATAAACGGCAGATGGTACCGCTTTGATCAGGGGGGACACATGGTCACAGGCTGGTATGCGGATCAGAATGGCGCAAAGTATTATTTAAATCCCGTTGATGATGGAATGCTGGGTGCCATGAGAACTGGCTGGCAGCTAATCGACAAAAAGGCATATTATTTTAACACCATGTCTGACGGAACACAGGGCAGACTTCTTTTGGATACAGTCACGCCGGATGGTTATAAGGTGGGGGCTGACGGGGCATGGGTTCCGTAAAAACTTTTTTTGTATAAACGAAAAACAGGAGACATTTGAGATGACTGAATCATCAGCCGTTCCAAATTTCTCCTGTTTTTCATTACAAATTCTAATTGCCTTTAGATTGTAATTTTGTAAAAAAGATTCTGTTCCGGTCACAGACACTCAGGCGGGTGTGATGGGGTGTAATGCATCAAGGAATTTCGTTTACTTGATATGTTTTTTTGCCCTTATATCTGCTACGGAACAAAAGTCTTTTTCATCCGTTCAATTAGTTAATGCACCAAGTGGAAATTTTATTGCATTCTTTTTAAAAAAAATTAAAAAAAATATATTTTTTCCGGAATATACCGGAGAAAGCCCGATTTTCTGCGCTTGCAACCCATATCATTGTATGTTATGATATCATGTGGTTTTCCTTGTAAAGGATTTTTAATCGAATAGGATTCGACGAAAGAAAGGAAACAGAAGATGAATCAATACTTAATTGTGTGTCCTCTTGTATTTCTGGCTGGACTGGTAGATTCCATTGCCGGCGGAGGAGGACTTATTTCACTGCCAGCTTTTCTTGCTGCGGGAATACCGCCCCATCTTGCAATTGGTACCAATAAGATGGGATCTGCCATGGGGACTGTAGTCTCTACGGCACGGTTTGCAAAAAGTGGTTATATAAAAGTGAAGCTGTCTTTGTGCGCAGCACTTCTGGCAACAGGAGGTTCTGTCATTGGAGCCCATTTATCCATGCTTGCAAGTGAGACGGTGTTAAAAACCATGATGTTAGTGGCACTGCCGGTTGTTGCGTTTTATGTATTAAAGAATAAAGATTTGGGAGAGCAGGAAGAAAATAAGGAAGTATCTGAGAGAAAAATGATTCTGATCACCATGGGGGCTGCCCTTGTGATTGGCTGCTATGACGGCTTTTACGGACCTGGAACGGGAACGTTTTTGCTTCTTATACTGACCGGCCTTGCAGGAATGGATATCAGAAGTGCTTCCGGAACCACCAAGGTGATTAATTTATCTTCCAACATTGCGGCTCTGACTACATTTTTAATAAATGGTAAGGTTTTAATTCCACTTGGCCTTGCAGCTGGTGTATTCTGTATTGCAGGACATTACATCGGTTCCGGACTTGTGGTGAAAAACGGGCTGAAGATTGTGCGCCCGGTTGTACTAGTGGTTTTGTTGTGTCTCTTTGTGAAAATTATAAAAGGATAGGGAATTGTTATGAAATGGAAAAAGTTTACTCTTACTACAACAACGGAGGCTGTTGATTTAGTCAGCAGCATGTTTGATGAAATTGGAATTGAAGGAATTGAAATCGAAGACAACATTCCTCTTACAGAAGCGGAAACCAAAGGGATGTTCATTGACATTCTTCCGGAACTGCCACCTGATGAAGGAGTGGCGAGAGTCAGCTTTTACTTAGATCCGGACTCTGATACCAATATAGAAGAGATGTTAATAAAGGTGGAAGAGGGACTTGATGAACTTTCCATGTTTACGGACTTGGGAGCACGTACCATTGAAACCAGCGAGACCGAGGACAAAGACTGGATTAACAACTGGAAACAGTATTTTAAACCATTTACTGTTGACGATATTTTGATTAAACCTACCTGGGAAGAGATACCGGAAGAACATAAAGAAAAACTACTGATCGAAATTGATCCAGGTACTGCCTTTGGTACAGGACAGCATGAGACCACACAGCTTTGCATCCGCCAGTTGAAAAAATATGTAAAACCGGGTGACCTGGTTCTTGATGTGGGTACCGGCAGCGGGATTCTTGGGATTACAGCACTTAAGCTTGGGGCAGGTGAAGTATTCGGAACAGACTTAGATGAAAATGCCATCACTGCCGTTATGGAAAATATGGAATCCAATCATATAGATCCGGAGAAGTTTAAAGTTTTAAAAGGCAATATTATTGATGATAAAGATGTAAAAGAAGCCGCAGGCTTTGAAAAATATGATGTAGTAGTCGCCAACATTCTGGCTGATGTAATTATTCCTTTACAGAAGGAAATTCCGGTTCATATGAAGAAAGGAACTGTCTTTATTACTTCCGGTATCATTAATATGAAGGAAGAAGCTGTTAAGCAGGCATTTGCTGCCAATGATGCCTTTGAACTGGTGGAGATTACCTATCAGGGAGAATGGGTTTCTGTGACAGTCAGAAAGAAATAGGAGCGCGTCCTGCGGACATACCTTTATGTCCAAAGAACATGGACAGGAAAGAGGAAAACAATGTATCATTTTTTTGTGCAGCAGGATCAGATCGGGGAGACCACGGTACGGATTGCCGGAACGGATGTAAACCATATAAAAAATGTTCTGCGCATGGGACCTGGAGAAGAAATTTTGCTTAGCAATGGAGTGGATAAGGATTACCTGTGTGAAATTCTGTCCATTACTTCCGATGAGGTTTCGGCAAAGATATTAGAGATCCGGGAAGGCGGTACGGAGCTGCCTGTGGAGATTTATTTATTTCAGGGACTTCCCAAAAGCGACAAGATGGAACTGATCATACAAAAGGCAGTTGAACTTGGAGTGTTTAAGATCATTCCAGTTGAAACGAAGCGCGCTGTGGTGAAGCTTGATAAGAAGAAAGAGGAGTCAAAAATCAAACGCTGGGCTGCTGTTTCTGAAAGTGCGGCCAAGCAGTCCAAACGGCTTTTGATTCCGGAAGTAACTGGTGTAAAGACTCTTCGGGAAGCCTTTGAATATGCAAAGGAATTTGACATACTTTTACTTCCTTTTGAGCATGCCGAAGGAATGATACACACAAGAGAGATTGTATCCCGTATAACCCCGGGGATGAAAGTTGGGATTTTTATCGGGCCGGAAGGCGGTTTTGAAGACGGGGAAGTGAAACTTGGAGAATCATACGGCGCACATACAATTACACTGGGAAAACGTATTTTACGCACGGAAACAGCGGGGCTTTTCGTTCTTTCTGTACTTGGGTTTCAGTTGGAAAGTGTTTAGGGAGATGACATAAATGGAAGCATATTTTGATAATTCGGCAAGTACCAAAGTTCTGGAGCCGGTAAAAGAAGTTGTAATAAAAACAATGATGGAGGATTATGGAAATCCATCAGCCAGGCATAAAAAAGGACTGGATGCGGAACGGTATATCAAAGAAGCTGCCGAAACCATTGCAGGAACTTTAAAGGTGGCTGCAAAGGAAATCGTATTTACATCCGGCGGTTCCGAGTCCAACAATATGGCTATTATCGAGACTGCCATGGCCAATAAACGGGCGGGAAACCACATTATCAGTACTGGGATTGAACACGCTTCCGTATACAATCCTCTCGCCTATCTGGAAGAGCAGGGATTTCGGGTGACCTATCTTTCCGTTGACGGGCAGGGCCATATTAGCCTGGAAGAATTGGAGGAAGCAATCTGTCCTGAGACGATTCTGGTTTCCATCATGTATGTAAACAATGAAATCGGCGCCATTGAACCAGTGGAAGCCATTTCTAAAATTATAAAAAAGAAAAATCCAAATATTTTATTCCATGTAGATGCCATACAGGCTTATGGAAAGCTTTTGATCCGGCCGAAGAGCCAGGGAATTGACCTGCTCTCAGTGAGCGCCCATAAAATACATGGCCCGAAAGGAGTGGGTTTTCTTTACATTGACAAACGGGTTAAAATAAGACCCATGATTTATGGGGGAGGTCAGCAAAGAGGTATGCGTTCCGGTACGGAAAATGTTCCGGGTGTTGCAGGTTTATCTGCAGCCGCAAACTTTATGTATACCAATCACAGAGAGAAAATCCGTGCAATTACAGAAATTAAGGATTATTTGATTGACAGATTGTCAGAAATAGACGGGGTAACCGTAAACAGCTTAAAAGGGGAATTGTCGGCACCACAGATTGTCAGTGCCAGCTTTTCCGGAATCCGCAGTGAAGTACTCCTTCACGCACTGGAGGAGAAAGAGATCTATGTATCTTCAGGTTCTGCCTGTTCCTCCAATCATCCAGCTGTCAGCGGAACCTTAAAAGGTATTGGTATAAAACCGGAACTTTTGGATTCCACCTTACGATTTAGTTTCGGAGTTTTTAATACAAGGGAAGAAGTGGACTACTGCATACAAACCTTAAAGGAACTGCTGCCTGTACTCAGGCGGTACCAGAGAGGTTAAATGGGTTTTTAAAAGAAAGGACAACAGATGCAATATCAATCATTTTTAATTAAATACGCAGAAATCGGTGTGAAAGGAAAAAACCGTTTCTTATTTGAGGATGCTCTTGTGGCACACATCCGCCATGCATTAAAAAGGCTGGATGGAGATTTTATCGTTTCCAAGGAATCAGGACGTATCTATGCCGCTGCCCAGTCCGAATTCGACTTTGATGAAGTTGTGGAATCATTAAGCCGCATATTCGGAATCGCAGCCATCTGCCCTATGGTTCAGGTGGAGGACAATGGTTATGAGGATTTAAAACAACAGGTTTTAACTTATGTGGATCAGTATTACGACGATAAGCATTTTACATTTAAAGTGTATGCAAGAAGAGGAAACAAACGGTATCCGGTTAACTCAGAACAGATTAACCGGGATCTGGGAGAAGTGATTCTTCATACATTTCCTGACACAAAGGTAGATGTTCATAAGCCGGATGTTATGCTTTATGTAGAAGTCAGAAATAAAATTAATATATATTCTAAAATTATCCCTGGACCGGGCGGAATGCCAGTGGGAACCAACGGAAAAGCCATGCTTTTATTGTCCGGTGGAATTGACAGTCCGGTGGCCGGCTATATGATTGCAAAACGGGGAGTTAAAATTGACGCAGTCTATTTCCATGCTCCGCCCTATACCAGCGAACGGGCAAAGGAAAAGGTCATTGACCTTGCAAGACTGGTATCCAGATATTCCGGACCAGTTCACCTTCATATCGTGAATTTTACTGACATTCAGCTTTATATTTATGACAAATGTCCTCATGAGGAACTTACAATCATCATGAGACGCTATATGATGCGGATTGCTGAGAATCTGGCAGGAGAAGCAGGAGCACAGGCATTAATCACGGGAGAAAGTATCGGACAGGTAGCCTCACAGACCATGCAGTCACTGGCAGCGACTGATGCAGCCTGTACAATTCCGGTATTCCGTCCGGTAATTGGATTTGATAAGCAGGAGATTGTTGACGTATCAGAAAAGATCGGAACTTATGAAACTTCTGTACTTCCTTTTGAGGACTGCTGCACCATCTTTGTTGCAAAGCACCCTGTTACAAAGCCAAGCATTAAAATGATTGAGCGTTCAGAAGAAAAACTGGAAGAAAAGATTGATGAGCTGGTTGAGACGGCCATTCGTACCGTAGAAAAAGTCTGGTGTTAAAGAAAAAATGGGGTCCGGCTCCTTATTAAAAGGACGGATCCCATTTCTCAAATAACTCTTAATCAAGTTAATCTACAATATATGGAGATAAAATGTTTAAGATTTCATCGACAGCGCTTTCGGAATGAATATTTAAATCAATCGGCTTGGATAAATCCAGGCTGAAAATACCCATAATGGATTTTGCATCGATCACATATCTACCGGAAACAAGATCAAAGTCTGTATCAAATTTTGTCAGGTCATTTACGAAAGATTTTACTTTGTCGATGGAATTTAAAGATATACGAACTGTTTTCATGTGAAAAACCTCCTTGCGTGAGCTCTTTTATTAATCAGGGAACCGCCCCCTTTTTCACTTCAATACTACTGATTTATTGTATAAAAGTCAATGGTAATTTTACATGAAAATACTGAAAATTTAAGCAATATTTAGATAGGAGAAAATAAAATGAGAAAGGCAGCCCTGCATAACCTTGGGTGCAAGGTAAATTCATATGAAACAGAAGCAATGCAGCAGCTTTTGGAAAACGCAGGCTATGAGATCGTACCATTTGCAGAGGGAGCAGACGTTTATATTATCAACACCTGTTCTGTAACCAACATTGCTGACCGAAAATCCAGACAGATGCTTCACCGCGCCAAGAAAATGAATCCCGGTGCAGTCGTTATTGCAGCCGGATGTTATGTCCAGGCAGCAGGTGAAGAACTGAAAAAAGACGAAGCAGTGGATCTGGTGATAGGAAATAATAAAAAGACAGAGCTGGTTTCCATTCTGGAGGATTACTTTGCACAGAATAAAGTGACAGAGGAAGAGACAGTGATTGACATCAGCCATACCGCTGAATATGAGAACCTTTCCATCAGCCGGATCGGTGATCACACCAGAGCATTTGTAAAGGTGCAGGACGGCTGCAATCAGTTCTGCAGTTACTGCATCATCCCTTACACCAGAGGACGGGTCAGAAGCAGAAAGCCCCAGGAAGTGGTGGAAGAAATCACACGGCTGGCGGCTCTGGGATATGAGGAAGCTGTTTTAACGGGAATTCATTTAAGCTCTTACGGCATGGATTTTCCGGCAGAGGAGAGAATCGGCCTGCTGGAATTAATTATAAAAGTACATGAAATACCGGAAATCAAACGAATCCGTCTGGGTTCCCTGGAACCAAGGATTATAACCGAAGAATTTGCCACAGCTCTTGCCGGTATGGAAAAGATATGTCCTCATTTCCACCTGTCTTTGCAAAGCGGCTGTGATGCCACGTTAAAGCGTATGAACCGGAGATATAGCACCAAAGAATACTTAACAGGCTGTGAGCTTCTTCGCAGTGCATTTAAGAATCCTGCCATAACAACCGATATCATAGTAGGGTTTCCCGGGGAAACCGACGCTGAATTTGAAACCACCAGAGAATATTTAAAGAAACTACAGTTTTACGAAATGCATGTGTTTAAATATTCGGTCAGAAACGGCACCAGAGCGGCAGATATGCCGGATCAGATCCCGGAATCTGTAAAAACAAAACGAAGCGGTGAGCTTCTGTCTCTGGAGCGGGAGATGTCACTTTCTTACCGTGAATCTCATTTGGGAAGTCAGACCGAAGTGCTGATGGAAGAGGAATATGAGGTGGATGGAAAGCGTTACGTGATTGGCCATACAAAAGAATATATCAAAGCAGCAGTGCCTTTTGAAGAAGGATTAAAAGGCAGGATGATAAAGGGAACTTTATGGAAAATGCTGACAGATGAAATCATATTTTTAAAATGTTAAGAGACAAAAATTATTTTTGTCTTGCCGAATCCATGATTATGGTTTAAAATAAAGGAGAACAGTTAAAGGACGTGAGAAACATGGGCGATATTCATAATACACAATTTTTTAAAGCAGTCCAGGAAAATAAGCTGGACGTAAGTCAGGTACTGGAACAGGTTTATATTGCCCTCACAGAAAAAGGCTATAATCCGGTTAACCAGATTGTGGGGTATATTATGTCAGGTGACCCTACCTATATCACCAGCCATAAGAATGCCAGAAGTCTGATCATGAAAGTGGAACGGGACGAGATTCTGGAAGAACTGATGCGGGTATATATTGATACGAAGTTAAAGTAATGACGCCTTTTGGTGTCAGTCGGGTAGGTTTCAACTCTATAAGACCTTTGCAATGCGTTACAGCTGTCAGATGAAGTGGTAAGAGGCGGAGTCTGGCAGTTTGTTTTTATCTAGTTGGCTGCGAACCAGCTTTGTTTTGTTGTCCAAAAAGCATGGACAGGAAAGAGGAGCGTTCTAACGAACATACCTTTATGTCCAGAAAGCATGGACAGGAAAGAGGAACGTTCTAACGAACATACCTTTATGTCCAGAAAGCGTGGACAGGAAAGAGGAACGTCCAATGGACATACCTTTATGTCCAGAAAGCATGGACAGGAAAGAGGAAATATGAGAATCATGGGACTTGATTACGGTTCTAAGACTGTGGGAGTTGCAGTTTCCGACTTACTGGGTATAACTGCCCAGGGTGTGGAGACAATTACGAGAGAAGAAGAAAATAAACTGAGAAGAACCTGTGCCCGGATTGAGGAACTGATTCAGGATTATGAGATTGAAACCATTGTTTTGGGTTATCCTAAGAATATGAATAACACGGCTGGAGACAGAGCTAAAAAGACTGAGGAATTTAAAGAAATGCTGGAACGCCGGACAGGACTTTCTGTGGTTTTATGGGATGAGCGACTGACTACAGCCGCTTCTGAGAGAATTTTAATGGAGAGCGGTGTGAGACGGGAAAACCGGAAAGCAGTCATTGACAAGGTGGCAGCAGGATTGATTCTGCAGGGATATTTAGACAGTTTAAAACGGGAGACAGGCAATGAACAGTGAAGAGAGAAAAATCACCCTGACCAATGACGATGGGGATGAAATTGTTTTTTATGTTTTAGAAGAAACCAGAATTAATGGTATGAATTATCTGTTGGTAACTGATTCCACAGATGAGGACGAAGAAGGAGAATGTTACATCTTAAAAGACATGTCAAAGCAGAATGAAGAAGAAGCTTTGTATGAGTTTGTTGAGGATGATAACGAGATAGATTATTTATTTAAAATATTTTCCGAACTGCTTGACGGAGCGGATGTGGATATTGAAAAATGATGGTAAGTGATTGAGGGACTGTTGTATGGAACAGGAAGTTTTTAAAGATATGCTTCGAAAAAAAGGACTCAAGGTGACCAATCAGCGTATGCTGGTGCTGGAACTCATGGCTGAGCGTCCGGGAGAACATCTGACTGCAGAGGAGATTTATGATCTGGCCAGACAGAGCTGCCCGGAGATCGGACTTGCCACGATTTACAGGACTGTACAGGTGCTGGTGGATTTGTCAGTGATTGATAAGGTCAGCTTTGATGATGGATTTGCCCGCTACGAACTGGGGGGCTTTAATCGTGAGTCCGGACACCACCACCACCATGCCATTTGCAGCCGATGCCAAAAAGTATTTTCCTTTAAGGGCGACCTTTTAGATACTCTGGAACAGGCACTTCTTGATACAGAGGGGTTTATGGTAACAGATCATGAAGTGAAACTTCACGGGTACTGCAGGGAATGCCGGGAAAAAATGGAAGAAGATCAGGACGGGAAATAATAAAACGGAGGTAAAAGATTGAAGAAACAAGACAGCAACGCGAAAGTAAAAATCATTCCCTTAGGAGGAATGGAGCAGATTGGTATGAATATCACTGCTTTTGAATACGAGGACAGCATCATTGTTGTGGACTGCGGACTGGCATTTCCGTCAGATGATATGCTTGGAATCGACCTGGTAATCCCGGATGTTTCCTATTTGAAACAAAATATTAACAAAGTAAAGGGATTTGTTATCACCCATGGTCACGAGGATCATATTGGTGCGCTCCCTTATATTTTAAAAGAGATCAATGTGCCGGTTTATGGTACCAAACTGACCATCGCATTAATCGAGAACAAATTAAAAGAACATAATCTTTTGAAAAACACCAAGAGAAAGGTGATTAAACATGGTCAGTCTATTAATTTAGGCTGCTTCCGTATTGAATTCATCAAAACAAACCATAGCATCGCCGATGCATCTGCCCTCGCTATTTTCTCACCGGCAGGTGTAATTCTTCATACAGGAGACTTTAAGATTGACTATACTCCCGTTTTTGGAGAACCGGCAGATTTAGAGCGTTTTGCAGAACTTGGAAAAAAAGGCGTGCTTGCCCTCATGTGTGACAGTACCAACGCCATGAGACCAGGCTTTACCCAGTCGGAAAAGACGGTTGGTAAGACCTTTGACAATATATTTGCGGACCATAAGAATAACCGTATCATAGTGGCAACCTTTGCATCCAATGTGGACCGTGTGCAGCAGGTAATCAATTCCGCTGCCAAGAACGGACGTAAAGTTGTAGTTGAAGGAAGAAGTATGGTCAATGTAATCGGTACGGCCAGTGAACTGGGTTACATTGATATCCCGGAAGGCACATTAATTGACATTGATCAGCTGAAGAATTATCCCGATGAGCAGACTGTGTTAATTACTACGGGAAGCCAGGGAGAATCCATGGCAGCTCTTTCCCGTATGGCTGGAAGTACTCATAAAAAGGTTTCCATTAAGCCAAATGACGTGATTATATTAAGCTCTAACCCGATTCCTGGCAATGAAAAAGCAGTTTCCAAAGTAGTAAACGAGCTTTCCATGAAGGGTGCTGAGGTAATCTGCGAAGATACCCACGTATCCGGACACGCATGTCAGGAAGAAATTAAGCTTATGTATGCCCTGGTTCGTCCTCAGTATGCGATTCCGGTACATGGAGAATACCGTCACTTAATTGCACAAAAGAGTGTGGTTCAGTCCATGGGTATTCCTAAAGAGAACGTAATTATCATGTCCTCCGGTGATGTAGTGGAGCTGGGATCAGAATCCTGGAAAGTAGTAGATCACGTTCAGTCCGGAGGTATCCTGGTAGACGGACTTGGAGTTGGTGATGTAGGAAATATCGTATTAAGAGACAGACAGAATCTGGCACAGAACGGAATTATTGTGGTTGTGCTGACTCTGGAGAAATATTCCAATCAGCTTCTTGCAGGTCCTGACATTGTATCCAGAGGATTTGTATATGTAAGAGAATCTGAGGATCTGATGGAAGAGGCAAGAGCCATTGTAAATGATGCAGTTCAGGACTGCCTGGAACGCAAAATCAATGACTGGGGTAAAATCAAGAATATTATCCGGGACAGCTTAAGCGATTTCCTTTGGAAGCGCATGAAGCGTAATCCCATGATTCTGCCGATCATTATGGAGGTTTAGGAGTTTTATTAAACTCCTGCCTTTAAGGCGAAAGGAATGGATCGTTATGAGCCGGACAACGAATGAGATAAATAAAATAACAGGAGCGATCATAGCCATATCCTCCAGACTTATCATTTTTGCACTGGTCGTAATGCTGCTGTATGAGGGTGTGACCAGAGGCTATGATTTTGGTCATGAGATATTCTATGCCTCCGCAGTTGAACAAAAACCCGGTCAGGATAAGAACATCACTGTGGAAAAGGGTGCATCAGCTGGGCGGGTAGCCAGACTTTTAAAGGGAAGCGGCTTAATTGCCAATGAATATTCCTTTATCATACAGGCAGAGTTCTTTGATTATAAGGTGAATCCGGGTATCTATACCTTTAATACTTCCATGACCTCCAAGGAGATCCTTCAGATGATGAATGATAATACGGAGGAAAAGAAAGAGAAACAATGATTGTTAACGACAGGATAACGGAATATATAAAATCTCTGGAGACAGACCGCAACGGTCTTCTTACAGAGATTGGAGAAAAGGCAAGAATGGAAGGCGTTCCGGTAATCCGGGAAGAAACCGCCGCTTTTTTACAGACAATGACTGCCGCCATGCAGCCACAGGCCATATTGGAGGTGGGAACAGCGGTCGGATACTCTGCTCTTTTGATGGCAGAGGTTATGCCCCGTGATTGCCATATTACAACCATAGAAAAATACGAGAAAAGAATTCCCCAGGCGAAGTCGAACTTTGAAAAAGCCGGAGAAACGGATCGGATTACCCTGTATGAAGGGGATGCCGAGGAGGTATTAGAGGGGCTTAACGGCCCCTTTGACCTTGTCTTTTTAGATGCCGCCAAGGGCCAGTATTTAGTCTGGCTTCCCAGAATTCTTGAACTCTTAAGGCCAGGCGGAATGCTGATTTCAGATAATGTTCTTCAGGATGGGGATATTATAGAATCCCGCTATGCAGTAGAGCGGCGCAACCGGACCATTCACACCCGTATGCGGGAATATCTGTTTGAATTAAAGCATTGTGAACAGCTTATTACATCGGTGGTTCCAATTGGAGACGGAATTACCGTCAGCATTTTAAAAGAGAAGTACGAGAGAGGAGTTTCATGAGAAAGACCGAACTTTTGATTCCGGCAGGCAGCCTGGAAGTATTAAAAACCGCAGTCATTTACGGTGCAGATGCTGTTTATATCGGAGGAGAAGCCTTTGGACTGCGCGCCAAGGCAAAAAACTTCACAAATGATGATATCCGGGAAGGAATTGCCTTTGCCCACAAACATGGGGTAAAAGTTTATATTACAGCCAATATTCTGGCTCACAACGATGATCTTTCCGGAGTAGAGGAATATTTTAACGAATTAAAAGAAATAAAACCAGATGCGGTGATTATTTCCGATCCGGGTGTATTTGCCATTGCAAAACGGGTGATTCCGGATATGGAGCTTCACATCAGCACCCAGGCCAACAATACAAACTACGGGACTTATCTGTTCTGGCATCAGCTGGGAGCAAAACGTGTGGTATCAGCCAGAGAACTGTCCCTTGCAGAGATTAAAGAAATCCGGGGAAAGATTCCGGAAGATTTAGAGATTGAAAGCTTTATACACGGAGCCATGTGTATGTCCTATTCCGGCCGTTGCCTGCTGAGCAACTATATGACCGGCAGAGATGCAAACCAGGGAGCCTGTACCCATCCATGCAGATGGAAATATTCCATTGTGGAAGAAAAGCGCCCAGGCGAGTATATGCCGGTTTATGAAAATGAACGTGGGACTTATATCTTTAATTCCAAGGATTTATGCATGATTGAGTATATTCCGGAGATGATGGATGCGGGAATTGACAGCTTTAAGATAGAAGGACGTATGAAAACGGCTCTTTATGTGGCAACGGTGGCAAGAACTTACCGGAAAGCCATTGATGATTACAACAAAGATCCGGAACTTTATAAAGCCAATATGGACTGGTACCGTTCTGAAATCGGAAAATGTACCTACAGGGAATTTACAACCGGATTTTATTTTGGCAAACCCGATGAGACGACTCAGATCTACGACAACAATACCTATGTAAAAAATTACACCTATTTAGGCACGGTTCTGTCTGTTGATGAGAGAGGGTATGCAAAAATCGAGCAGAAAAACAAATTCACGGTGGGAGAGGCCATTGAGGTCATGAAGCCTGATGGAAGAAATATGGAAGCTATCGTTAAGGCTGTTTACGACGAGAAAGGAAACAGCATGGAAAGTGCTCCTCACCCCCAGCAGATTCTTTTTGTAGAACTAACGGTGGATCTGGAACAATATGACATCCTTCGCAGAAGTGAATTGAAGTAAAAAAGACAAGTAAGGAATAGGAAAGCAGTCGCTTCTTTATCCTTACTTGTCTTTTTCCCATTAATCAGATACCATAACAAATAAGTTGTTTAAAAAATAATACTTGACAATTAGAATTCTAACTGTTAGAATTCAATTTGTTTCAAAAAGAGGGGAGATTTATGTATCATAAATTAATGTTGGAAAACCATACAATGTTTACAAAACAAGTATATGAACAGTTGGCAGGCAGAGAACTTTCTTCAGGACAGCCAAAGATTCTGGAATATCTGTTTGAACATGACGGATCCGTACAAAAGGATATTGCACTGGCATGTGGAATAGAGCCGGCAACTGTTACCAGTCTCTTATCAAGAATGGAAAAGAGCGGAATCATTGAGCGAAAAATGCAAAATAATAATCGCAGGTTCTGGTATGTGTATTTAACAGAGAAAGGAAAGGAAGAAGCTGTTTATGTAAAAAAAGCATTTGATACTGTAAAAGAAACTGCATTAAAAGATTTTACAAGCGATGAAAAAGAACAGTTTACAGAGTATTTAAGGCGAGTAAATAAGAATTTAAAGGAAGTATTATTTTGAACAAAAGAGAGTTAACAAAACGTTATATTGTGTTTCTGATTGGGTTGTACATCAATTCATTCGGTGTAAGTTTTGTCACAAAGGCAAATCTTGGTACATCACCTATTTCTAGTATTCCATATGTTTTAAGCCTAGGATTCAATTTAACATTAGGACAGTTTACAATTCTATTTAGTTTGTTATTAATTGCATTGCAGGTAGTAATACTTGGAAAAAAATTTCAGAAGGTACAGTTATTCCAGGTACCGGTATCAATTGCATTCGGGTATTTTATTGACTTATCTATGAAAGTATTGTCGTGGCTTGAACCGGACCAATACTATTTAAAGGCAGCTTCTTTGATCATTGGCTGTTTCATTTTAGGATTTGGTGTTTATCTGGAAGTGATCGCGGATGTGGTGATGCTTCCGGGAGAAGCATTTGTTAAGGCAATTACACAAAGATTCAAAGTGGAATTTGGAACAACAAAAGTATGTTTCGATACATCTATGACAGTAATTGCAGGAATTGTTTCCATTTTTTTGTTTCATAGAATTCAGGGAGTTCGGGAAGGAACCATTATTGCAGCTTTGTTTGTAGGACTCATTGCCAGGTCTTTCGGAAAAATTCTGTTTCCATTTACTAACTGGTTATTCCCCAAACAGACGAATGCAGACAGTAATACTGAAAAGCAAGATCAGGAACCCCTGGTTATTACCATTGCACGGGAGTATGGCAGTGGAGGCAGGGAAATTGGCAAACTGATTGCAGGGAAACTTGGGATTGCTTATTATGACGATGAACTCATTCATCGTGTTGCAAAAGAAAACGGTTATTCAGATGAATTTGTCCTGAATAACGACCAGAAATTGACACATAGCTTTTTATATGATTTATATACGCAGAATTATGCTTATATCAATGGGGAAGATGGGAAATATGATGCACTTTTTCATGCAGAAGAAAGAACGATTAAAGAAATTGCAGCAAAGGAATCCTGTGTTATTATTGGAAGACTTGCAAATTTTATCCTGACAGAACAAAAGAATACTTTTCATGTCTTTATTTGCGCAGATATGGTTTCTAAAGTGAAGCGCGTAATGATGCGCGAAGGCCTTAATGAAAAAGAAGCTGAAAAGAAAATAAAAAAAGCAGATTCTGAACGGAAAAATTATTGCAGACATTTCATGCAAAAAGAATGGGGAATGGCGAATGCTTATGATTTATCATTAAAGGCAGACGTATATGGGGCAGAAAAAGCGGCAGAAATTATTATGGAATTGGCTAAATAAATATCAAACAATATTTAGACATATATAATTGAATATAAGGAGACAAACAAATGGAAAACAAAAAGAACTTCAAAGATTTAAATGATTTTATAGGAACGCATTTTATATACACCTATGATAATGGGTGGGAGTATGAATGGTATGCAAAAAATGAAAACACTGTAGATTACCGCATTCATGGCGGAATGGTCGCAGGTCGGTGGGTAACAGATCAAAAAGCTGATATCGTAAAATTGACAGACGGTGTATTTAAAATTACCTGGACAGAACCTACCGGAACTGATGTGGCATTAGATTTTATGCCAAATGAAGGAAAGCTGCACGGCGTTATATTTTTTCCTAAATGGGTTCATGAGCACCCGGAGATCACGGTCTGCTATCAAAATGAACACATCGGTTTAATGGAAGAATCCAGAATGAAATATGAAACGTATCCCAAATATATTGTTCCGGAATTTGCAAAAATAACTTATATGGGTGATGCAGGTAAAGATAATGAAGATGTTATCTGTGAGGCGCCATATGAGGGAATGACCAATGATATCAGAAATGGAATCTATTATACGAAAGACTACAAACGCATTAAGAAATAATATAGTATTTAAGATTTTTGGGTTTTAGAATCAAGTCGGAATGGCTCTTTAATTATTATTTAGCCTTCCGGCTTTTTTTATCATCTGATACCTCTTATTCCGACTTCTTTTGCCTGGTTGTAGAAATCCCCTTATTGTGGTATGCTATTAAAGTATAATGCCCAAAATTTCCCTGGGCTTAGAACTTATAGAATGGAGGCCGATGAACCATGTGGATTTTATGGCTGATAGCTGTTTCCTGTATCATATATTATACTGTGATCGTGATTTATTCTGGCATTACCACTTCATTTTCGTTAATCTGGTTAATGTTCGCTGCCATAAGCGTATTGCTGGCTGCAGGATGGGAAGCATATATAAAATATAAGGACAAAATTCCCTTATGGATTCCGGTATCGGTGGTCACTATGTGCTGTACAGGAATCATGGTGTTTGCGGTGGTGGAGATTCTTATATTTACCGGAGTCACTGTCCGTGACACCTCGAATCTGGACTATGTCATTGTGCTAGGTGCAAGAGTGAAAGAAACCGGAATCACCAAATCCTTAAAAAAACGATTGGATAAAGCAATCAAATATCTGGATGACAATCCCGGTACCATTCTGGTGCTTTCCGGCGGGCAGGGAGAGGATGAGCCAGTCAGTGAAGCAGTTGCCATGCGGGATTATCTGGTATATAACGGGGTAAGGGAGGAAAAGCTGATATTAGACACCCGGTCTTTCAGTACGGTAGAGAATATAGCATACAGCAGGGTTGCAATAGAAGAAGATCAGGCCAGGAAGAAGGTCAGCCGGCTGGATAATCCAATTATTATGAAACCCGGAACGTTTATGGAGGTACCTGACAAGCCTATTAAGATTGGGGTGCTGACCAATGATTTTCATGTATACCGTGCCCAGCAGATAGCAAAAAAATGGGGAATTCCGGATATCTGTGCCATATCCTGTGACTCCGACCCCATTCTTTTCCTACACTTTTGTGTGAGAGAGTGTGCAGCGATATTAAAAGACAAATTAGTGGGTAATATGTAATTAATACAGAGTTTGCAGGAGGAAAAAATCATATATGAATCAATTAGAAAAACTTGCAGCCTATGAGGTTGTGGAGGAAAAAGAAATTGCGGAGTTAAACGCCACAGGATGCGTACTCCATCATAAGAAAAGTGGAGCAAGAATTTTCATTATACCATGCGACGATGATAATAAGGTATTTAACATTGGATTCAGAACTCCTCCGGGGGACAGCACTGGAGTGGCACACATTCTGGAACACAGCGTTTTATGCGGTTCTGATCAGTTCCCTGTAAAAGATCCTTTCGTGGAATTGGTCAAAGGTTCCCTTAATACATTCTTAAATGCCATGACTTATCCGGATAAAACCGTATATCCGGTTGCAAGCTGTAATGAAAAGGATTTTCATAACCTGATGAATGTCTATATGGATGCAGTTCTTCATCCAAACATTTATAAAGAAGAGAAGATCTTTATGCAGGAAGGCTGGCATTATGAGCTGGAAGATAAAGACTCGAATTTAATCTATAACGGAGTGGTTTATAATGAGATGAAAGGTGCTTTTTCCTCTCCGGAAGAAGTTCTTGACCGTTTTACCAGAAAGGTACTTTTCCCGGATAACTGCTATGGTCAGGAATCCGGCGGAGATCCATCCTTTATTCCCAATCTCACATATGAGGAATTCTTAAATTTCCACAGGAAGTATTATCACCCGTCCAACAGTTATATTTACCTTTACGGCGATATGGATATGGAAGAAAAGCTTACATGGCTGGACCGTGAGTATTTAAGCCACTATGATCAGGCAGAGGTTGATTCCAGAATAGAAAGACAGAAACCGTTTGAACATCCGGTACAGGAAGAGACATTTTATTCCATAACAGAAGGGGAATCCGTAGAAAACGCCACCTATCTTTCCATTAACACCGTAGTGGGTACCGATTTAGACCCCAAACTGTATGTGGCATTCCAGATTCTTGAGTATACCCTTCTTGATGCGCCAGGTGCTCCTTTAAAGCAGGCATTGATTGATGCTGGTATTGGCCAGGATATTCTTGGTGGATACGACAGCGGAATTTTACAGCCGTATTTTACTGTGATTGCAAAGAATGCCAACAAGGAGCAGCTGGGAGAGTTCCTTGCAGTGGTCAAGGGAACCTTAAGAAAGCTGGCAGATGAGGGTATTAACAAAAAGAGTTTAAAGGCAGGCATGAATTACTATGAATTCCGTTATCGGGAAGCAGACTACGGTTCCGCACCAAAAGGACTGATGTATGGACTTCAGTGTATGGACAGCTGGCTTTATGATGGCGATCCCATGATGCATTTACAGTATCAGGCCACCTTTGATTATTTAAAGAAGGTAGTAGATGACGGCTATTTCGAACAGCTGATCAGAGAATATCTGTTAGATAATCCCTTTGAGGCAGTGTTGACTGTAAGCCCGAAAAAGAACTTAACAGCGGAAGAAGATAGAAAAACAGCAGAAAAGCTCGCTAAATATAAGGCTTCTCTTTCCGAAGAAGAGATTGACCGGTTAATTATCCAGACAAAAGCGTTAAGGGAATATCAGGAAAACCCATCTCCACAGGAAGAATTGGAAAAGATCCCCATGCTGACCAGAGAGGATATCAGCAGGGAGCCGGAGGAGATTATCTGGGAAGAGAAGGATGTTCATGGAGTTAAGGTGATTCATCATGATATGTCCAGTTCTGGTATTGGTTACCTGAAAGTGCTGTTTGATACATCGGTTCTGCCGATGGAGGATTTACCTTATGTGGGATTTTTAAAATCCCTGCTTGGATATGTAAATACTGAGAATTACACTTACAGTGATTTAGCCAGTGAGATTCATTTAAACAGCGGTGGTGTCAGCTTCAGTGTCACCTCTTATCCTGATTTACAAAACAGGGGTCAGTTTAAAGGCTATTTCATGGCAAGTGCGAGAGTGCTCTATGATAAAATTGATTTCGGATTTTCTATTTTAAATGAAATACTGACCCGTTCTCTTCTGGATGATGAAAAGAGGGTGGGAGAGGTAATCAGCGAAACCAGATCCAGAGCAAGAATGAAACTGGAGGGAGCCTGTCATTCAGCGGCAGTGGCAAGAGCCACATCCTATTTCTCCTCAGCAGCCTACTTTAATGATATAACCGGCGGAATCGGTTATTATGAATTTTTGGAAAAGCTGGATAAAGAATATCCGGCTGATAAGAAAACATTTATAGCCAGATTTCAGTCTGTGGTGAAAAAGCTTTTTACAACCGGCAATATGCTGGTCAGCTATACAGCAGACAAAGAAGGTTATGCCCTTCTGCCTGATGCGATGAAAAAGCTGACGGATGGACTGCCTGCCGGAGAAGAAAAACGGTACTCATTCCTCTATCCGTCAGGAAACAGAAACGAAGGCTTCTCAACCGCTTCCCAGGTTAACTATGTGGCAAGATGCGGAACCTTTGCAGGAACTGGAATGGAATATACCGGAGCTTTAAAGATCTTAAAAGTCATTTTAAGCTATGATTACCTTTGGATCAATTTGAGAGTCAAGGGAGGCGCTTACGGCTGCATGAGCGGATTCGGGCGTTCCGGCGAAGGCTATTTTGCCTCTTACCGGGATCCTAACTTAAAAGAGACAAACCAGATCTACGAAGGCGTAGTTGAATATTTAGAAAACTTCCAGGTGGAAGACCGGGATATGACCAAATACGTTATCGGAACCATCAGTGATATGGATGTCCCCTATCCGCCGTCTACCAAAGGAAACCGCGGTCTGTCCGCCTATTTATCAGGCGTGACAAGGGAAATGATGGAGAAAGAACGGGAAGAAGTGCTAAATGCATCACAGGAAGATATCAGAAGACTGGCACCTATCGTAAAAGAGGTATTAAGCACCGGCAGTCTCTGCGTCATCGGCAATGAAGAAAAAATCGCAGCGGAAAGCTCTATGTTTGCAGAGACAAAGAACTTATTCCACTCATAACACAAAGGAGAATCTATATGGATCAAAATTATAAATCTGGCTTCGTTTCTTTAATCGGGCGCCCAAATGTGGGGAAATCTACTCTCATGAATCATTTAATCGGGCAGAAGATTGCCATTACTTCTGACAAGCCGCAGACAACAAGAAACAAGATTCAGACCGTATATACGGATGACAGGGGGCAGATTATATTCCATGATACTCCGGGAATCCACAAGGCGAAAAACAAGCTGGGAGAGTATATGGTAAACGTGGCAGAGCATACGCTGAAGGAAGTGGATGTAGTCCTGTGGCTGGTGGAGCCATCCACCTTTATCGGTGCAGGAGAGCAGCATATTGCCGAGCAGTTAAACCAGGTAAAAACACCGGTAATCTTAGTAATTAACAAGATTGATACGGTGAAGAATCAGGATGAGATTCTCACGTTTATAAACGCCTATAAAGATATCTGCAAGTTTGCAGAGATCGTTCCGGTATCCGCTTTAAAGGATAAAAATACGGATTTAATGCTGGAGCTGATTTATAAGTATCTTCCGGAAGGCCCCCAGTATTACGATGAGGATACGGTGACTGACCAGCCCATGCGCCAGATCTGCGCAGAACTGATCAGAGAAAAAGCGCTCCGGCTTTTAAACGATGAGATTCCTCACGGAATTGCAGTAACAGTGGAAAAGATGAAGGAGCGGGACAACGGAATCATGGATATCGAAGCCAATATTATCTGTGAGCGGGAATCCCATAAGGGAATCATCATCGGAAAAGGCGGCGCCATGTTAAAACGAATTGGAAGCGCAGCACGAAGAGAGATCGAGTCTCAGCTGGAAATGAAGGTAAATTTACAGCTGTGGGTCAAGGTCCGCAAAGAGTGGCGTGACAGTGAACTGTATATGAAAAATTATGGGTATAGCCAGAAGGATATTTAAAAACGGTGGTATAAATTGAGGGAAACAGAGAAACTGACGGGAATGGTATTAAAGGTTTCTTCCGTAGGAGAGATGGATAAGCGTCTTGTGATACTGACCAGGGAAAGAGGGAAAATTACCGCATTTGCCAGAGGTGCAAGGAGGCCGGGCAATCCGTTTATGGCGGTGAGCAGGCCCTTTGCCTTTGGCCAGTTTTCCCTTTACGCCGGCAGGGATTCCTACACACTTCAGTCTGCGGAAATTTCTAACTATTTTGATGAACTGGCGGCTGATATGGAATGTACCTGCTATGGCTCTT
Organism: Hungatella sp.; assembly: GCA_009712635.1. Classification (GTDB taxonomy): domain Bacteria; phylum Bacillota; class Clostridia; order Lachnospirales; family Lachnospiraceae; genus Lacrimispora. The sequence continues at coordinate 129,300 of WASS01000026.1, forward strand.
ATTTCCTGGAATTTACCGATTATTATTCCAGGGAAAACATAGATGGGACCGGACTGTTAAAGCTTTTATACCAGTCGGTACGGGCTCTTTTAAAGCCTGCTTTAAATAACCAGCTGGTTCTGCGGATTTTTGAGCTGAAGGCCATGGTATTAAACGGGGAATATACGGAGAAACCGCCGAGGCAGGTCAGTGATTCGGCTAACTATGCATGGGAGTATGTCATTGGTTCCCCAATCGAGCATTTATATACCTTTACCCTGACGGAACCGGTGCTCATAGAATTCTCCCGCTGTGTGGAAATCAATAAAAAGCGGTACGTTGACCGTGAGTTTCATTCTCTGGATATTTTGCAGACGATGATGGGGAGTTAAGTATTGAAATGAAAGGCAGCATTTGGTATAATGCTCTCATATGTGCCAATGCAGGAGGAAATTGGATGAAGAAAAGGAAAGCGGTTCTGGCTGTTTTGCTGACTGCGGGCATGCTGACAGGCTGTCTTGGGAATGGCGGCAGCAGCACCTTAAATTCAGAGAGCAGCAGAATCTTTGTAACACAAGAAGGAACCTTTCAGACTGCAACGGTGGAATCTTATGCGCAGCAGGACTATTATAATGGGGATGAACTGAAATCATTTCTGGAAGAGGCAGTTTCTCAGTATAACGGAGCCAACGGACAGAACCAGGTCACCCTGGACTCCTGCACACTGGATAATGGAACTGCCAAGATGGTGTACCATTACGCTTCTGCTGAGGCATTGATTGGATTTACAACCCAGTATGAAGATAAAGCCAATCTGGTAGAATCCATTGAGGTAAATAAGCTGTCTGAAGTTTATAATCAGAGTGATTCAGAAAAAGTAACCTTTATAAAAGCTTCGGACGGTAAAAAAGCGGATGAAAAGGCACTATCCAAAAGAGGAGCGAGCCAGGCGGTTGTTGTAACATCAGCCAATCCCGTAACCATACAGACCCAGGGAAAGATTCTGCTTGTTTCCGACAATGTGGTGATAAAGGACAGTCATACTGTACAGACAACAAAGGGAAAAAGCTACATTATTTTTAAATAAGAGAGGTTAAGATCATGGAAAAGACAATGGAAAAGATAGTGGGACTGGCAAAGTCAAGAGGATTCGTATATCCAGGTTCTGAAATATACGGAGGTCTTGCAAATACCTGGGATTACGGCAATCTGGGAGTGGAATTAAAGAACAATGTTAAGAAAGCCTGGTGGCAGAAGTTCATACAGGAAAGTCCATATAACGTAGGTGTGGATTGTGCAATCCTGATGAATTCCCAGACCTGGATCGCTTCCGGCCACTTAGGCGGTTTTTCCGACCCTCTCATGGACTGCAAGGCATGTAAGGAACGTTTCCGCGCAGATAAACTGATTGAGGATTACATGGGCGAACATGGAATCACCATAGAAGGTTCTGTTGACGCATGGTCTCAGGAAGAGATGAAACAGTACATCGATGAAAAAAATATCTGCTGCCCAAGCTGTGGAAAACATGACTTTACCGATATTCGTCAGTTTAATTTAATGTTCAAGACCTTTCAGGGAGTTACAGAAGATGCAAAGAATACTGTATATTTAAGACCAGAGACCGCTCAGGGTATTTTTGTAAACTTTAAGAATGTACAGAGAACTTCCCGTAAGAAGATTCCTTTTGGAATCGGACAGATTGGTAAATCCTTCCGTAATGAGATTACACCTGGTAACTTTACATTCCGTACCAGAGAATTTGAGCAGATGGAGCTTGAGTTCTTCTGTGAGCCGGATACAGATTTAGAATGGTTTGCATATTGGAAAGAATTCTGCGTCAGCTGGTTAAAGAACTTAGGCATGAAAGAGGATGAGATGCGTGTCAGAGATCATGAGAAGGAAGAACTTTCTTTCTACAGCAAAGCAACCTCTGATATCGAATTCTTATTCCCATTTGGCTGGGGTGAATTATGGGGAATTGCAGACAGAACTGATTATGACTTAACCCAACATCAGAACACTTCCGGTCAGGACTTAACCTATTTTGATGATGAGAAGAAAGAGCGTTATATTCCATATGTAATTGAGCCTTCTCTGGGAGCTGACCGTGTAACACTGGCATTCCTTTGTGCAGCTTACGATGAAGAAGAGATTGCCGAAGGTGATGTACGTACCGTGCTTCGTTTCCATCCGGCAATCGCACCAGTTAAGATTGGTGTTCTTCCATTATCCAAGAAATTAAATGAAGGTGCAGAAAAAGTATTTGAAGAACTGCGTAAATACTATAACTGTGAATTTGATGACAGAGGAAACATTGGTAAACGTTATAGAAGACAGGATGAGATCGGTACTCCATTCTGCATTACCTATGACTTTGATTCAGAAGAAGATCACGCAGTAACCGTTCGTGACCGTGATACCATGGATCAGGTAAGAGTTCCAATTGCAGAGCTTAAAAGCTATTTTGAAGATAAGTTCCATTTCTAATAACAGAATCCGGAGGAGAATCTTTTACAAGATTTTCTTCCGGATTTTTTTGCCTTCACTTTTCCAGATCCGAGTCTCGCTTGGTCCAGTGTACCGTTTCCGGCAGATGAACAATTGGTGCATAGATACAATAGATTTTTAGAGGGCGGTCACCTGTATTGATCACATTGTGCCAGGTATTGGCTGGAATTAAAACTGCACAGCCATTATCAAGAGGGTGGGAATAAGAAAGACTATATGGACTGTCACCCATGTAGATTACGCCATCTCCATCGACAATACAAATATACTGGTCCTGGCTGGGGTGGTTTTCCGTACCTATATCATATCCTACAGGAATACTCATAAAAGTAAGCTGCATATGTTCTCCTGTCCATCTCGTGGTTCGAAAGGAAGGATTTCTTAATGTGTCATGATTGATATTAAGAATGAGAGGTGAAGGCCCGTAGTCGTTGGCATCCCAGGAATAATAAGAGCGTTCATGACAGGTGGAGTTACAAAACGAATTACAGTCAGACATTAAAGCATCACTCTTTTCATTTTAGTAATGTATTATATGGTACTGTAAACGTTCAGTGACACAGGTCAGACAAAGAAAAAAGCCGCAGGCGGAAAATCCAGTGGATTTATCCCGTCCTGCGGCGTATTGTTATCTCTGACCTTTGTCGTATGGAATTCCTTCCGCTTTTGGAGCCTGGGAATTTCTAGAGGTAAATACCAATACGATTAATGTAATGATATAAGGAACCATTTTGTAGAAGTAACTTGGAATTCCAAGAGCACTTAAGAATGGAATTCCGGAATAGGAAGAAGCCACCGCTTTCATCAGTCCGAAGAAAAGGGAACACAGCATGATATTGACTGGTTTCCACTGACCAAAGATTAATACTGCCAAAGCCAGGAAACCGTATCCTGCTACATCAGCATTAAAGTTGGTGGAAGTAGGTACTACAAATACCAGACCTCCCAGACCGCCCAGAGCACCGGAGATTAACACTCCCGCATACTGCATACGGTAAACGTTAATTCCCGCAGAATCCGCTGCCTGTGGGTGCTCTCCGCATGCCCGAAGTCTTAAGCCAAATCGTGTGCGGTAAAGAACAACCGCAGATAATACAAAGATTAAAATTCCCACGTAGGTGGTAATATAGGCGTTCTGGAATAAAAGAGGTCCGATAAATGGGATACTGCCAAGTACAGGAACCGAGGTAATACGGAAGGTATTGTTAAATGGAACCTGCTGAACACCCTGAATAACACGGGCAACGAATACTGCAAAAGCAGGAGCGAACATATTAAGAGCAGTACCGCTGATAACCTGGTTTGATTTCATATTAATGGATGCATAAGCATGGAACAAAGAGAAGATCATTCCGGTGCCCATGGATATTAATATGGCGATAATCAGCTGAAGCTGCCCGCTCATACTCTTGCCTGTAAAATTTAAAAACAGGATTCCGGTAAACGCTCCCATGGTCATAATACCTTCCAAAGCGATGTTAATAATGCCGCTTCGCTCGGAAAACATGGCTCCAAGTGCAACGATCATGAGAGGAATCATGAAATACATGGTTTGCTGAAAAATAAAATAAATGACACTCATGATTTCGTTCCTCCTTTCCCAGTTTCGTCAGTTTTTCCATTTTTCTGTCCAACGAACTTTGACATGATGATTTTTACCATCAGGGCAAATGCGCTGAAATAGATAATAACTGCAACGATTATATCGATAATTTCTGTGGAGAACTCAAACAGCTGTAAGTAAAAGCCGCCGGCTGTCAGGTATGCAATGAAGATACCGGAGAACAGAACGCCGATGGGGTTGTTCAAACCAAGGAGTGCAACAGAAATACCTGTAAATCCTTCGGAAGGAAGTACGTCTTTAATCTCGATATGCTTTCCAGTTCCTGCAAGGAATAAAAGACCTCCTGCAAGTCCTGCAATGGCACCGGCGATTACCATGGAAAGAATGATGCTTTTCTTTTCATTAATTCCTGCATATTTGCTGGCGTCACGGTTAAAGCCTACTGCTTTTAACTCATATCCGAATGTAGTCTTATTTAAAATAACCCATATAAGGATTACTACCAGAATCGCAATGATGATTCCCCCGTTAACACTGGAACCCGGGAAAATCTTATCCAGACCCATCTTGGGGATATTAGCTGTATTCGCCACATTCTTGGATTCGTTCCTTAAATTGTTAAACAGCGGCTTATAGCTTTTCGTAATCCAGTTTACCAGATACATACCAATATAGTTCATCATAATAGAGGCGATAACCTCATTCACATTGTAGTACGCTTTTAAAATTCCTGGTACCAGCCCCCATAAGGCGCCAAGGATTACACTTGCTGCCAGAGCTACAATCCAGTGAACCGGGCCGAGAGAGGTCCAGAGAATGCCCACATAAACCGCACCGAAGCCTCCAATGATAAACTGGCCGGGAGTACCGATGTTAAAAAGTCCGGTTTTAAATGCAAACCCAACGGAAAGACCGGTAAGAATAATCGGTGTGGCATAATAAAACACCTGACCAATACCTTTGGCTCCGTGGGTAAAGGCTCCGCTCAGAATCGTAGCAAATCCGGGAAGTGCCTGTTCTGGATTACACAGAAACAAGATAATCAGCCCTACAATGAGTCCCAGAATAATAGCGAAAATGGAAGAGAGGATGCCTGTATGATCTTTTATCTGTTTCGGTTTCATAGTGTGCCACCTTCTTTCTTAGCGCCTGCCATATAAAGACCTAATTCCTGAACGGTAATGTTCTCAGGATCTAAGTCGGCAACGATTCCGCCTTCAAACATGACTAAAATCCGGTCGCTTAAATTCATAACTTCATCTAATTCCAGAGATACCAGTAAAATTGCGGCACCTGCATCACGCTGCTTTACCAGCTGGTTGTGAATGTATTCAATGGCACCAACATCCAGACCTCTGGTAGGCTGAACTGCAAGGAGAATATCGGGTCCTTTGGAGATTTCTCTTGCAACGATAGCTTTCTGCTGATTGCCGCCGGACATGCTGCGGGTGGTGGTAAACGCCCCTTCACTGCTTCGAATATCATAATTTTCAATCAGTTTTTGTGCATAGTCATAGATCTGGTCATTCTTTAAAAATGTGCCGCTCTGAAATTCTTTGTCAAAATACTGCTGGAGAACCAGGTTGTATGCCAGATTGTATTCCAGTACCAGACCATGTTTATGACGGTCTTCGGGGATGTGGGATAGACCATGGGTATTTTTATAGCGGATACTTTTTTTCGTCATATCCTCGCCGTTAATGGTGACAGTACCGGAGCTGGGATCCGAAATACCGGTGATTGCATGAACCAGCTCTGTCTGACCATTGCCGTCAATACCGGCGATACAGACAATCTCACCTCTTCTTACCTGAAATGACACATCATGAACCAGCTTTTTGGTTTGTCCTTCCCGTTTGGCTTCTACAGATAAATTTTTTACTTCCAGAACTACTTCACCAGGCTCTGACGCCTTTTTACTAATGGTTAAGTTTACCTTACGGCCAACCATCATCTCTGACATCTCTTCCCGCGTAGTATCAGCAACATCTACGGTTCCAATATATTTACCGCGGCGCAGGACGGAACAGCGGTCTGCTACCGCCTTGATTTCATTGAGCTTGTGTGTGATGAACAGTATGGACTTCCCTTCCTTTACCAGATCCCGCATGATCTGCATCAGTTCATCAATTTCCTGAGGAGTCAGGACTGCGGTAGGTTCATCAAATATCATGATTTCGTTATCACGATACAGCATTTTTAAGATTTCAACCCTTTGCTGCATACCTACGGTAATATCGGATATCAGCGCATCAGGGTCTACGAACAATTTGTATTTTTCACTTAATTCCATTACTTTTTTGCGGGCATCATCCATCTTCAAAAAGCCCCGTCTTGTCGTCTCCATGCCCAGTACGATATTCTGCAGGACAGTGAAATTCTCTACCAGCTTAAAATGCTGGTGCACCATGCCGATACCAAGTGCATTGGCATCCAGCGGACCAGTGATTTTTTCTTCATTACCACGAACCCGGATTGAGCCTTTTTCCGGCTGATATAATCCGAATAATACACTCATAAGAGTTGATTTGCCTGCTCCATTTTCTCCGAGGAGGGCGTGTATCTCGCCTTTTTTTAACTGTAGTGTAATATCATCATTGGCGATAATACCGGGAAATTCTTTTGTGATATGAAGCATCTCAATAATGTAGTCCATAAAATCCCCCTTACTATGGTACCTATCTATGGGACCCGGTACCCGGTTAATAAAGTTTTAAAGCAAAAAGAAGATGCCGTAAGAGACCAGATCTTTACTGACTGGTGAATCAAACGGCATCTCCTTTCCTTTTTTATGTCAGAAAACTGACATCGTGGTATGCCCGGAGGGCACTATCCCCGCGGATTATTCTACAAAGTTAATCTTTGTTTTTTCAAGCTTTAAGTCTTTGTTCGGATCGTTGTTATCTTCAGAAGGCTGTACCAGGGTTACTTTGCCATCCTTTAATTCAGTGAAGATTTTTTCGTAATCTTCTTTTGTGAATTTTGTGAACTTGGAAGTTTCCAGAGGAAGGCCGATACCGTCATTCTTAGCAGAGAAGATGCTTGTCTCGCCGCCTGGGAACTTGTTGTCATAGAATGCTTTTACGCCGTCGTATACAGATACGGAAAGCTGCTTCATGGCAGAAGTGATGACTGTATCAGATTCATAGCTCTGGTCAACGTCAACACCGATTACCTTTTTGCCCTTTTCCTGAGCAGCAGCCATAACAGAGTTACCAACAGCACCGCCGCAGCCAAAGATTACGTCGGTTCCGTTCTGGTACCAGGATGCAGCCATAGACTGAGCCTCTGGAGTCGCAGCGAAAGCACCTGTATAGTTGTACATAATTTCAACGCCGTCAATGCCCATTTCCTTAGCTGCATAATCAGCACCTTCAGCAAATCCGTAACCATAACGGATAACTGCAGGAACAGCCATACCACCTAAGAAACCAAGCTTTGTGTAACCTTCTTTTACTGCTGCATAACCTGCTAAGAAACCAGGCTCATCTTCCTGGAACAGGATTGGCATAACATTGGATTCTGTCTTATATTCAGAGTAATCTGCGTTATGAGGAACTCCGTCAAGAAGAATGAAGTGAACGTCTTTATACTGCTCCTGAGCAAGGAATACAGGCTCTTCAAATAAGAAGCCTGGACATACTACTAATTTTGCACCGCCTTCAATAGCAAGTCCAATGGTTTCTAAATAAGAATCAGTAGTACCTTCCTGTGGCTGATAGTACTTATAGGAGATCTTGTTCTCCTCAGCGTACTTCTTCATACCTTCCCATGCACCCTGGTTAAAGGATTTGTCATCAATGGTACCAAGGTCTGTAACCAGCGCCAGTTCATATCCGGTTGAAGAATCAGACTTAACGGATGTAGCACCAGTCGTTTCAGCTGGTTTTTCTGCAGCAGTTGTAGTTTCTGCAGATGGAGCAGCAGTTGTTGCAGTTCCTTTACCAGCGGAACCACATGCGCTGAGTGTTGCGGCCATCATAACTGCCATGGCTAATGCGAGAGCTCTTTTTTTCATAATACGATCTTTCCTCCTGTTATTAATAGATTTTCAGAGATAACACTAATGTATCATATTTCAGCGTTGGAAACAATCTTAATTCATGATATTTTGCATAAAAACTAAGATAAAAAATTCTGTCATTTTAATATTTATGCCCCAACTTTTAAATGTTAAATCACACTTACGTTCTTTTCCTTGTTATTTAATTAAATTATGGTAAACTATTTTAAGACTTTAAAAAGGAGACTTAATTATGAAAAAAGTAAATTTACTGGAAGATCCTGTTAAAAAATTATTTGCAGGTTATCTTCTTCCATCAATTAGTGCAACAATGGTTACCTCCATTTATATATTAGCAGACACTCTTATGATCGGAAGAGGAGTTGGAGCAATTGGAATAGCGGCTTTAAATATACTTCTGCCGTTATTCAGCCTTTTTTTTGCAACCGGCATGCTGTTTGGAGCGGGAGGCGGTATACTTTTGTCTGTTAGTAAAGGGAAGAAGGATGAATCAGGTGCAAATCAGTATTATACGGTGGCATTTATTATGGCAGCCGTAATGAGTGTGTTTTATACGGTTTTGGGACAAGTATTCTTTCTGCCTGTAACGGCGTTCTTGGGAAGAAATGAAAATATGACACCTTATGTGGAAGAGTATGGAAGAATTCTTATATCAGGAGCTCCTGCTTTTTTATTTGCTTCTTTTTATCAGGTATTCGTGCGAAATGATAAAGCGCCGAAGCTGGCGATGACAGCAGTGGTCTCTGGCGGAGTTTTAAATATTATTCTGGATTATATTTTGATGTTTCCCTTAAAAATGGGAATGGCAGGGGCCGCTGCTGCAACTGTCATCGGAACCTGTGTGACACTCTTAATATTGCTGACCCACCTGGTTTCAAAAGGAAATACTTTAAAATTTGTTTCTGGCTTTCATCTCAGTCAGGCTGTGGCTGTAGTAAAAAATGGGTTCTCCAGCTTTTTGCTGGATATGTGCAATGGAATCGTGACCTTCTTATTTAACCGTCAGATTCTTTCTGTTGCAGGGGAACTTGGGGTGGTAGTATACGGTATTATCTCCAACAGTGCCTATATTGCATCATCTGTTAATAACGGTATCTCACAGGCAGTCCAGCCCATACTTGCGACAAATTACGGAGCGGGTAAAAAAGACCGCTTAAAGGAAGTAAGACATCTGGCAGAGCGCACCGCCTGTTTTTCCGGTGTGTTGTTTGCTGCAACAGGACTTTTGTTTCCGGCTCTTGTGACAGAAGCATTTGTCAGACCTGAAAAGGAAATTCTGGCTATGTCGGTTCCGGCCATTCGGATCTATTTTCTGTCTTTTGCAGCAATGGGGCTGAATGTGCTTTATACCACCTGGTTTCAGTCCGTGATGGAACCGGGAAATGCTTTAAAGATCTGTCTGCTTCGGGGAATTATTTTAAACAGTATTCTGGTCTTTATTCTTCCGATTTTTATGGGAGTTACCGGAATCTGGACGGTTATGCCTGTGACAGAGGTGCTGACCCTTGTTATGTGTCGAATTATGCTAAAGAAACAGAGCTTTTGTCGAACTTGATTTCGCATATACGAACACAAATCGCATATCGGAAAAAGACAGACTTTGTAAGTACTTTCAATGCAATTGTACTTAAAAAAGAGATAATTACTTCAAATAATCTATGAAAACCTCTTTACTACCCCTTTAATTGTGCTATAATACTTTCAGGGCTTTTCCGCAATGGAAAGCGCGGGGAAGCAGTATAATTTACACAATTGAGGAGGATTTTACTTATGGCAAGAAAATGGGTTTATTTGTTCACTGAGGGTAGTGCAGATATGAAAAACCTGTTAGGTGGTAAGGGGGCGAATTTGGCAGAGATGACCAATTTAGGTCTGCCGGTTCCTCAGGGATTTACAATTACGACTGAGGCATGTACTCAGTATTATGAAGATGGGGAAACGATTAATGACGAGATCATGGGGCAGATCATGGATCATATCGAAAAGATGGAAAAAATCACCGGCAAGAAATTTGGTGATAACGAAAATCCTCTTCTTGTTTCCGTTCGTTCCGGAGCCAGAGCTTCCATGCCTGGTATGATGGATACGATTTTAAATCTCGGACTGAATGAAAACGTAGTGGAAGTACTTGCTGAAAAATCAGGCAATCCACGCTGGGCATATGACTGCTACAGAAGATTCATTCAGATGTACTCCGATGTAGTTATGGAAGTAGGCAAAAAATACTTCGAAGAGCTGATTGATGAAATGAAAGAAAAAAAGGGTGTTACAGAGGATGTGGATCTGGATGCCGATGATTTAAAAGAGCTTGCAAGACAGTTCAAAGCAGAATATAAGGAAAAGATTGGTTCCGAATTCCCAACTGATCCCAAGGAGCAGTTAATGGGGGCAATCAAAGCCGTATTCCGTTCCTGGGACAATCCAAGAGCCAATGTTTACCGCCGTGACAACGATATTCCGTATTCATGGGGAACCGCTGTCAACGTTCAGATGATGGCATTTGGTAATATGGGTGAGACTTCCGGTACAGGCGTTGCATTTACCCGTGATCCTGCAACTGGTGAAAAGCACTTAATGGGTGAATTCTTAATGAATGCCCAGGGCGAAGACGTAGTTGCCGGTGTCCGTACTCCCCAGAAGATCGAGCAGTTAAAAGAGGTTATGCCTGAAGTTTATCATAAATTTGTGGGTATCTGCAGTATTCTGGAAGATCACTACAAAGATATGCAGGATATGGAGTTTACCATTGAGGACAAGAAGCTTTACATGCTTCAGACCCGTAATGGTAAGAGAACAGCAAAAGCTGCTTTAAAGATTGCCTGTGATTTAGTAGACGAGTTCATGATTACAGAAGAAAAAGCAGTTAAGATGATTGACCCGAGAAACTTAGATACTCTGCTTCATCCTCAGTTTGACGCAGAAGTATTAAAGAAGACGGAACCGGTTGGAAAGGCACTTGCTGCTTCTCCAGGAGCTGCCTGCGGTAAGATCGTTTTCACAGCTGATGATGCGAAAGCATGGAAAGAAAGAGGAGAAAAGGTGGTTTTAGTCCGTCTCGAAACCTCTCCTGAAGATATTGAAGGAATGAAGGCAGCTCAGGGTATTCTGACTGTTAGAGGAGGAATGACTTCTCATGCAGCCGTAGTAGCAAGAGGAATGGGAACCTGCTGTGTATCCGGCTGTTCTGAAATTGCCATGAATGAAGCAGCAAAGAAGTTTGTTCTTGCAGGTAAGGAATACCATGAAGGAGACTGGATCTCTCTTGATGGATCAACCGGTAAAATTTACGACGGAATCATTCCAACTGTGGATGCAACCGTTGCCGGTGAGTTTGGAAGAATTATGGCATGGGCTGATAAGTATAGAAGACTGAAAGTCAGAACCAATGCAGATACACCTGCTGATGCAAGAAAAGCAAGAGAACTTGGTGCAGAGGGAATCGGTCTTTGCCGTACCGAGCATATGTTCTTTGAAGGCGAAAGAATTGATGCATTCCGTGAGATGATCTGTTCTGATACTGTTGAGGAGAGAGAAGCAGCTCTGGAGAAGATTCTTCCGGTACAGCAGGGCGATTTCGAAGCTCTTTATGAGGCTCTGGAAGGAAATCCAGTTACCATTCGTTTCTTAGATCCGCCTCTTCATGAGTTTGTTCCGACAGAGGAAGATGATATTAAGAAGCTGGCTGATACACAGGGCAAGACTGTGGAGCAGATCAAGACAATTATTGATTCTCTTCACGAGTTCAACCCAATGATGGGACACAGAGGCTGCCGTCTTGCCGTTACCTATCCGGAGATCGCAAGAATGCAGACAAAAGCAGTAATCCGTGCTGCAATCAACGTTCAGAAAGCACATGCAGACTGGAACGTATGTCCTGAAATCATGATTCCTCTGATCTGTGATGAGAAGGAATTAAGATTTGTGAAGAAGATTGTAGTTGAGACTGCAGATGCAGAAATTGCAGCAGCAGGCAGCAGCTTAACCTATCAGGTAGGAACCATGATTGAGATTCCGAGAGCAGCACTGACAGCCGATGATATCGCAAAAGATGCAGAATTCTTCTGCTTCGGTACCAATGACTTAACTCAGATGACCTATGGCTTCTCCCGTGATGATGCAGGCAAGTTCTTAAACTCCTATTACGATACCAAGATCTTTGAAAATGATCCATTTGCAAAACTGGATCAGACTGGTGTAGGCAAGTTAATGGAGACTGCTATCAAGTTGGGCAAGGGCGTTCGTCCTGACATGCACGTTGGTATCTGCGGCGAGCACGGCGGAGATCCTTCTTCCGTAGAATTCTGCCATAAGATTGGTCTTGATTATGTATCCTGCTCCCCATTCCGTGTACCGATTGCAAGACTGGCAGCAGCACAGGCGGCATTGAATAATTAACGCGTTGGCAATGAGGCGTGCAAAAATAAGTGTCAAAAAGTCCGGGGGAGAGCTTGCTCTCAACCGGACTTTATGGCACTTATTTTTATAGGGCGAAGCCCGTGATTGAGATGGAGCGTAAGCGGAATCGAAATCTGCACGACGGAGTCACGGACTCAATTTTTTATACACCCGTTCTGAACATGACACCCCGTTGTCCTATCTATTATCTTATACTATATCCATAACCAATCAGGAGGAAAATCAAATGAACGAAGAAATCATCGCGAAAGCAGGAGAGATCATAGCCACCAACACCGCAGGTGAAGACAAAGGATACTGCGCCCTAACACTAATGGACACTGACAACTTTCCAACAACCTCAACCATATCCGTATCAAAAGCTGACGGCATTAACTGGCTCACATTTTGTACCGGTTTTGGAAGTGATAGAACCAAACGAATTGATCAGAGTAACAAAGCCAGTGTTTGTTTTAATTCAATTGATCATAATATCACATTAGTGGGTACAATAGAAGTAATAACAGACCCTGAAATAAAAAAAGAGATGTGGTACCGTGGACTGGAGAATCATTTTAGTGGATGGGATGATCCCAATTACTGTGTTTTACGTTTCACCACAAGCCGTTACAATCTTCTCATAGATTGGAAAGAAGCCAAAGGGTTCATATAAAACAAATAAAACAATCGTTCTAACACGCAAAGGAGAACATCTGATGGAAACACCACGAATCTTTCATATGCCCTTTTCAAGCATTTATCCGCTTTATATAAAAAAAGCAGAGAAAAAAGGAAGAACCAGAAAAGAGGTAGATGAAATTATATTCTGGCTCACAGGCTATGATACCATATCATTCCAACAGCAAATAGAAAAGGAAGTAAGTGTAGAAGCATTTTTCCGCCAAGCGCCTCAGATGAATCCCAATGCATCACTAATCAAAGGAGTGATCTGCGGATATCGTGTGGAAGAGATTGAAGATGAATTAATGAGGCACATCCGATATCTGGACAAATTAATAGATGAGCTTGCCAAAGGCAGGTCAATGGAGAAAATACTAAGAAAATAAGGGAAAAAAGAAATGAATGCGTATGAAGAAGGACTCGGAGTTTTAGAAACATTATTTGCAAGAGACTATCAATTTGCACTGGCCACATCAAACAATAACATTCCGGCCGTAAGGTTTATTGATACCTTTTATGATAATGGAGCATTTTACATTGTAACTTCCCAAAAGTCTAATAAAGTAAAAGAGATTGAGCAAAATCCGGTAGTTTCATTAAGTAAAGATCTGTATCGTTTTACCGGATTTGCCCGAAATATTGGACATCCATTATTAGAGGAAAATCTTAAAATCAGAGAAAAGCTGATTAAGGCATTTGAGCCATGGTATTTCGCTCATAACAATGAAAATGATGAAAATATGTGTTACATCAGAGTGGATTTAAACCAGGGTTTATTTTATAAAGACGGAACTGGATTCAAAGTCAACTTCGATAATAAAACGGCAGAAAAGTTTCCCTTTATATTCGATATTGTAAAAATAGACTGATGTATGGTTCAACAATATTCTGCGCACAGCTTTTTAATCATCTGTGCGCAGTTTTTTTCTGCCTGCATTTACATTATAGATATTATAAACCTCATTTCATAAACACCCTCATTGAAAATTACATGTAAAGTCGTAAAAATTACATGCAGTCAAAATAGAGTATTTTTCTTGATATAATACAGACATGAACTTGGTAGTAATGTGATTCATTTCACGTTTACTATATATAATCAGATTCAGATTATATAACTACATAGAAAGGGGGACGAGTACATGAATAAAGATTTTGATTTAGATCTTAAAATGGACAAGGGTTCAATTGATGTAGGAGAATCAAAAATTGCTAGTGTTGCTTATTGCACACCTGGTTGTTTAACAGGATCTACCTGTGGAACAAGTGAATGTGGATTGACAAGAAACTGCACAAACACATGGTTATGCTACTAATTTCCATGCAAACCTAAACCCGATGCAAACGTACATGCATTTAGAAGATTCACAAAATGCATGTACGTTTACATTTTGTGGAAATAATTTACTGGTGCATATTAAGTTTCTATTTTGGTTAGGCATACAAGAGTTAAGCAAGGGGGATACGGTTAAAATATGAAAGATTTATACAAAGATATAGGTTCCTTTATGATAAGAACACCGGGTCTGCCAATCAATTTATTGACAGATAATATAGAAAATGCAACTAACATAGATCATACTATGTTTTTATTTGATTGTCCTCAATACAAAGATCAGTTTAATGAAGCTATATTTGTGGCCAGCCAAGATTTATATGAATCCATGCAGCACTATATAGAGGATGGCACAGCAAGGGATACGAATTATTTGTTGAATTCAATCTATAAATATTTTAGCAGAAGCTGTTCCAGGTGTACTCCATTTGGATTATTCTCGACAGTTGCATTTGGCAATATTACATCTGACAGTACATCATTTGAATTAAGCAGTGCAGAATTAAAAAGAAATCCCCTGATTGATTCAGAGTGGTTATACCAAGTGGTTTTTATGTACGAATCCAAGTACTTAAAATCCCTGCGATACACAATCAATGAAAGTGTTGCTATTCAGAGAAACAAAGCAGTTTTGTATAACTGCACAAAAGACAGCGATGGGGGAAAAGTAAATAAAAAATCAGTAAAGTACTCCAATGCATTTGAAGTGGTTTTAAGAATATCAGGAGATTACGTTAGCTATTCTGATATTATAGAAAACCTTAAAAAAGAATATCCGAATGTGGAAGAAAACACATTCCATATATATATCCAATCACTCATAAAGGAAGGTTATTTAATATCCGATCTACGTCCACCATTAACAATCGTTGATCAATTTCAATACTTTATCTGTAAGCTTCAGGAATACGATATAAATACAAAATCTTTAGTTGACATAAAAAATCAAATTCAGGAATATTCCAATGGCGATATAAATAATACCATTGAAAGACTGACGCAGATTTTCAAAAATATGAAGAGAATCTACAACTCCAAAAACTACCTGACCATAGATTCATCCATTTCCTACAGTCAATGCAATTTAAATCAAAATGAAATAAAAAAAATAAATAAGCTCCTCAATTTATTTATACAATTTAATATCAAAGAGCCTTTCAATAGTTTAAATGATTACAAAAACAAATTCTTAGAAAAATATGGTCTATCCAGGTGTGTTCCATTAACAGAACTCATTGATTCTGATATTGGAATCGGTTTTCCATCCCATTACGACGGAAAAACCGGCATGAATAATTTTGGAGAATATATTAATCCCTGGATACGATTTTTTGAAAGAAAATATGTAGATTCCATAAGACTTGGTCAGGAAATTGAGATCACTGATGCGGATATGGGAATGCTTTTAACAGAAGATATTGATATGGATCAGTTGCCTAAATCCATGGAAATCTACTTTAATTATATGAAAGACAATGGAAGAGATGTCTACTATTTAAGTAATATTTTTGGGTCAACTTATGCAGGAAAATCATTTGGAAGATTTTCTCACCTAATGAAGAATCCAGAACAATTCTTTGAAGAAATAAATAAAAATTATGGTGATGAATGCCAGGTCTGTGAATTTACCTACTTACCCGATAGTTTATATTCCGGAAACGTGATCCGAAATATGCATGGTTCCACTTATGAAACAAGTTTTGGGACTACAAATTCCAAAGAACAGGCATTTAAGCTTAAACTAAGTGAAATTTTAGTAGAATTTAAAAATAACAAATTATATTTAAAGTCTGCGGTTAACAATAAAAGAATCATACCAACATCAACCAATATGTTTAATCCGCAGTTAAAACCCAGAATATTAAGATTAATCGACGAAATATCTTCTGATGGAATCAGGTTTTATAATAAACCCTGGCAATACTTGCTGGAGAAATTTGCCTATCTTCCCACAATACGATATAAAAACTTCGTATTGGAACAGGAGAAGTGGATTATTAAAATAGGTGATCTGGGTTTAACAAAACATTATGATTTTGCTGAGTTTAAAAATAAGTTTACCGATTTCATAAATTCAAGAAATATACCCCTTTGGGTGGATGCCGTAGATGCAGACAAAAAACTTCTGTTAAATCTGAAAGAGGACAGATGTTTATCTGTGTTGCAGAAATTATTGGAAAAATCAGAAACTGTTGTGGAAAGATATCATATAGAATCAGAACAACCAGTGAAACTGAATGATAGTTCTTATTGCTGTGAATTGGTAATCCCATTAATTTTAACTCAGGATGATACCCCCCATAAGGCCAATGAATTTGACATTACCCAAAATTATGGTAATGTCAGATATAAAGAGCCTTTTGATGAGTGGCTATATTTTAAAATATACGGTATCGAGGAGTACGCAGATTATCTGTTAGGAGAAGCATTGTATGCTCCATTGCAGAAGTTGCTTGAAAATAAAGAAATAGACAGCTATTTCTTCATTCAGTATAAAGATCCAGATTTACATCTGCGATTGAGATTAAAAGCTGATAATACTAAATTAATGGCGGTACTACCTAAAATGTTAGATATATTAAGCCAGCTTATGAAAAAATCTCTTATCTCAAATTATAGTATTAATTGTTATGAGCTTGAGTTGGAGAGGTATGGCGGATATGATTTGATGAACTATGCACATGAGGTGTTTTTTAAAGACAGCATGGCAATTCAAACCATAATCTATGAAAAAAATAATCATAATATAAAAGTGGCAGATGAACTTTTAGCATCGGTGATTATTTTCTTTCACATGCAAACATTTAATTTAAGTTTTGAGGATATGTTTGTATTTCTCAATTGTGAAAATCCTACCAAGAGCTATCAAAAAGAATTTAAAGAACATAAGGATACCTACGTCGATTTCGTAATAAAGTATTTGTATTATGAGACGTTAGATCCTGAGATTGAATTTATATTGAAAATATTATCGGCAAAACAAAAGTCAATGAAAGAATATTTAAATAGAATTGAAGAATATTATCCAGATAACAAAGCTGTGAAATTAAGCATACTGGATAGTCTGCTGCATATGAACATGAATCGATTGTTTGGTCCAAATACGGAATTGGAAAAAAAGATGAGAACTTTGGCACGTCATACATATTACTGTGTTTACAGCAGAAAAAAAATAGGTATATTGGGTGGTAAATAATATGCAGAAATTTAAAATACTAAGTACTTCAGAAGTAAAGGAAATGCTTTCTTCTTTAAAAGTGATTCCCAAATCCATTAAAATATTCTTCCAGGCCAGTAAACTGATATTTGTACTAACCATAATTATTAATATTATTGCGGGTATTGTTCCTGTAATTTCCGTAAATATTTTTGGCAGCCTGATTAATGCTATTTCAGCCAGAGACTTAAATCTCTCGCTGAGGATATTAGCAATCTATATCGGGATAAGTTTTGTGTCAGGTATGATTATAAGTATTAAAACTTTTCTCTTTACCAAATTTCAATTTTTGTTGGATTATGAATTGATTAACAGGTTATTGGATAAATGTGCCATTATGTCCCTGGAAGAATTTGAAAATTCTGATATACAGGATCAGCTGCAGCATATCCTTTCCCAGGTGGGATTCAGACCTTATAATATTTTTACAACCACATTGACACTTGTAACTTCCATTACTACCATACTTTCGTCTGTGTATATCATGCTGATGTGGCGGCCGTTGTCGGTGTTCCTTATCATCGTTCCGGCGTTTGCCTTTTCGATTTTCTATTTATCCATAAGTAAAAGAGAGTTCCAGACAGAAGAAAGAAATGCAAAGAAAGCCAGAAGTATATGGTATTATGAATTTTTACTGACAAAGGATCAATCATTTAAAGAAGTTAAGATATTTAATTTAGCCAGACATATTATAAAGAGGCATAATGATTTGAAGCAAAGCGTGATTAATGAAAACCTGTATAATACCAAGGTACGGCTGATTATATCTGTTGTATTTGATTTTGTTGATCAGATCTGTATGGCGGTACTCATGGTTTTAATCATATTATCCGTAATTGCAGGTGAAATCTTAATTGGTAACGCTGTTGCACTTCTTAGAATTATAAACATGATGTTTGATAGCTTTAACAGTATTATGAATATTATTTACAGCATAAATCAAAACAGTTTGTATATGTCAAAACTGATTAATTTTCTTAACAAGCCCGGTAATGCGAATAGTAAAGAAACATACAAACTAAATGATTTAGATCAGATTGAAATAAATAATCTGACATTTGCATATCCGGAAACAGATAAAAAAGTTCTTCAGAACATCAATATAAAAATTAATAAAAACCAAAGAGTTGCATTGTTCGGAAGAAATGGATCTGGTAAAAGTACATTAATAAAATTATTATTGGGATATTATCTGGTGGAAGACGATATGATTAAGATGAATGGAATCCCATTAAATAAAGTTAATATCGACAGCTTACATAAATTAACAGGTATATTATTCCAGGATTACTGTAAGTATGAACTTTCAGTAAAGGATAATGTAGGATTCGGTAACATTGATGAAATCGATAATGAAGCCCAGATAAGAGAATCACTGGAAGAAGCTGGTATAGACTTTCTCCCTCCTGATTTAAATCAGCAGCTGGGAAAATGGTTCTCAGATGGAACACAGTTATCCGGCGGGCAGTGGCAGAGAGTTGCTCTGGCAAGATGCTTTTTCAAAAAAGCACAAATGTATATTTTAGATGAACCCAATGCGGCGCTGGATAAAATGGGTGAGAAAAAAATAATGAACACATTTTTTGAACTTACAAGAAACAAGATAGGTGTATTTATTTCTCATAAAATAGCACATGTCATGTTAGCTGATAAAATAATTTATCTGGACGAAGGAAAGATTGTTGCTGAAGGAACACATGAAGAGTTATTAAAAACATGCCCCTCTTATAAAGAAATTTACGATCTGGAATTCGACATACCGAAAAATGGAGGCTGATTATGAATTTACCAAATGAAAAAAAGCGTAAATTGGATAATTTCATAATAAATATATCAAAGAAATTGTCCGACGCAGATTATGTTCAGGAGATATTTGATTCAAATAACACTGAGTATCGATGTACTTCAGTAGCGGTTTCCTATCCCGCATTATGTATCTTGTTTTCGGAGCTTCAATTAAATTTTCCGGATTATGATTTTGATAAGTATGCTCATAAATATCTGGAGATCGTAAACGACTATATGGGAAAAAACAACATCTATGATATCTCTCTGTTTGATGGTCTATGCGGAGTGGGATTTGCTGCACACTGTATGTCAGACCATGGGAAACGATATCAATCGTTTATAAAGAGTCTAAACGAATATATTGTTGATATTGCGGAAAGTAATATTCTAAAGTACAAAGAACTTCCATTAAACGAACTATTTTATGATATTATGTATGGATTAACCGGTACAGCCAATTATCTGTTGAATTTTAAATCCGAGCCGAATGTGAAAGAGACGTTGTTGCACATTTTACAATATTTAACGGATATTTGTAAAGCAGGGGACGACAATATCCCCCGGTTTGCCATCCGGTCAGATGAGAGTCAATTGTTTCCTCTGGAAAATAATCCTGAGATACGATACATAAATTTAGGGGTTGCACACGGGATACCTGGCATACTTTTAATATTATGTAAGTCCTATGAATCAGGAGTATATGTACAAGACCAGCTGGAAGCAATAAAATATCTGGCAGAATACATTTTTAACAACTGTATAAAAGACAGTGATGATATTTTTTGGGAAACTCAAAAAATATTAGGGATGGAACAGGAGAAAGCAGTACCATCCAGAGATGCATGGTGTTATGGTACTCCAGGTGTGGCGTATTCATTATTGATTGCTTCAAAGATCCTGGAAAATGATGAAATGGGTAAGCTTGCGATTGATAGTATGAAATTATCATTGAAAAGAATGCGGCAGGTTATCTCACCTACTTTTTGCCACGGTCTTTCTGGTTTGTGCTGCCTGACCAGAAAATTCTATGAATACACAGATGATGATTTCTTTTATGAAGTGTATATGAAGATATTGGATCATTTACTGGAATCCTACAGTGATCAATATCCATTTGGGTTTAAAGATACAGAAATAGAGGAAGGGCATATCGTAAATAAGGATGAAATAGGGCTCTTAACTGGAACCAGTGGAGTGATCCTGACTATTTTATCTTGCTATCAACCCGTTAAAACACAATGGGATTCCATATTTTTATTATAGAAAATTTCATAATGGTAAAAAAGGGGCTGTTGCAAAAATAGTGAATAATATATTGGAGCAATAGCCTCACTATTTTACTTAAAAATAGATAAACGGACTCCGAAGAGCTCGAAATCCATGATATAATTAATTATGCGAATAATTGAATATACTACCTAAAATTATGCTCGATAAAGCGAGGCACGCTGTACCGAACTTGGCCAAAATTATCAATTGGATGTTTGGTGTATACAATTAGTATTATACCTATTATCACCATCTGCATTATTGAAACTGGATATGATCACTCTGGTAACTTTATTATTATTCATATACGAAGCAAATGAATAAAAAAAATTCTTTATAAAAAGGAGCAATAGAAAATGATTAGAACAAAAAGCGTTAAACAGTCAGCACTGATAATGGTGTCCTTTATTGTTTGTATCATCAGCATGGGTTGTACAAAAACTGAAATGACTAAACAAGAACAAACCAGCACTGAGCAATTAACAGCAGTATCTGAGACTGAGGCGTTAACAACAGAAAAGGAGACATATACTGAAACCACCATGGAAGAACCAATCCGGAATAATACACACAATATTTTTAAAGGTACAATAGGAGAATCAGAGGTACAAATGAACATCCGTAGGGAAGGTGATTCTTTGACTGCATTATATATTACACGAACCGATGATGAAAAAACACTTCGTGGAGAAATGAAAAGTCCAACGGAATTCGAGTTAAATGGTAATGAAGGCGAATATTTAAAAGGTACTGTTTATGATGGCAATTTAAAAGGTACTGGCAATATTTCCGGAAAAGATGTAACGATTAGTATGTATTTGTCAACGTTTATGCCTATAGGATATGATCATGATGATTACTACAGCGGAGATCGTATTATGAGTCGTCAAATGACATCAACGGAAGTTGAAAATTTCGCCAAACAAATAAAAGAATCTATAACAGATAAAGAAAAATTCATAAAATTGTTTCGATATCCACTTGATATTCGAGTAAATAAAAAAGTTATTCCTGTACAGAATGAGGATGAAATGTCAGATCAAATTGATACTTTATTCGCAGAAACGGATTTTCGTGAGCAGATTGAAACAATGTATACAAAATATTTATTTACAAATTACCAAGGGGTATGTGTTGAAAACGGAATTCTTTGGTTTGATAAAGATGATAATGGTGATTTTAAAGTCTGGTCACTTAATTATAGGGATTCTAACCACCTTAACTAATAGTGATATAATTTGTTTCTTGCCAGTTTACAAAACTGAATATTCTTCCTTTTTAAATAGTATAAGCGCTTATAAATAATACATAAGGAGAATAAAAATGAACGTTAGTACTACTGGTAAAAATTTTATAAAGAGTTATGAGAAATATCGTTTGGATGTCTATGATGATGGCTTTGGATTCCTTACTGTTGGGTATGGCCATAAGGTAGTTGCTTCAGATAATCTTAAAGAGGGCGACATTATCACAGCGAGTCGAGCAACCACATTATTCAATGCAGATATTCTCACTGTGGAAACTGGCATTAATAAACATCCAAAAGTGTCTAAGTTTACGCAGGCACAGTATGATGCCGTTGCTTCTTTGACATTTAACGCTGGAACAGTGTATATTACAAATTCTAATAATGATTTATACAAAGCACTCAACAAGAGTACCTTCGTTAAAAGTGAAGTAGTAAAAGGTTTTACTGTCACAATTGCTGGTGGATCAAGACAATCGGGCTTAGTAAAGCGACGTAACGCAGAGCTTGATATGTTTTATGCAACCGAAGGTATGATTAATATACCCATGAAAACTACAGATACTGTATCACAGATTCCTGTAAGTGCAAAGTTAACTGTTCAGGGAACTAATATTAGTATAAGGGATTTCCCTGATAATGTAGATGGTGATATTTTAAGGAAGTTAAGCACAGGAAGTAATATTACAGCTACAAGTCGTATAACAGTAAATGGGACCCCATGGTTTTACATAGGTAATAAGAGCTGGATTAGTGGAGATTATGTTCAGGGCTGGGTAAAAGACTATAATGATAATAAACGGTGGTGGTATTTAGAGAAAAACTACTCATATCCATCGAAAACCTGGAAAACTATTTCAGGGAAAGACTACTGCTTTGGTAAAGACTCATACCTGTTTGTATCGTGCTACATTAAATCTGAAGTTGGCAATACCTATTATTGGGTAGACGATGATGGAGTCTGGTTAACTCAGTATAATACCTCCTCTCCAGACCGTAATAAATATCGAGTGGTAGATAACTATAAAATTACAAACGCTTACCAGTAATTATGTGATTTTTAAGTGTATTGTTATCCAAGATATTAACCTATTCCTACTTCCAAAACATTTACTCTTACACAGATAGCTTTTCTGATATTCTACTTATATGGAAAGAGGGTGTCACTCCATCACTTTATTTTAGTGATTTTGTGACACCCTCTCAGAATTTAATTGTAACAACCCCTCCGGACTTGGCGTTACTCAGATAAAGCTGACCTTGGTGGTTTTTGACTACCTGCGCGGCAAACCAGAGACCGAGACCATTATGGCCATCTGCACCACGGGCCGTATCTCCGCGCCACAGACGTTCCGTTGCGTGCTGTAAAGCCGCCTTACTAAAGCCGGGACCTTCATCACAAACAGTCACCTGCCAGCCGCCATCTGCCATACTCCCTGTCACATATACGTTTCCGCCAACTGGTGAATGTTCAATGGCATTTTGTACTACATTTCCAAGGGCGCGAAGCAGATGATCTTTTTGGACGTTTGCAGAACCGTTAAGGCCGTTCTGGACTTTCATGCATACTCCTCTTGCTTCTGCAATAGCTGTAGTGTTACTGATCAGTTGGTCAAACAGAGTATTCAGGCTGTTGCTTTTAAAAGCCTCCTCCTCACCAGCTGAGGCTTCAAGGAAACTTGTTACATACTGCCTGGCACGTTCATTACTGGATGCAATTGTTTCCACCATCCTACGGCTGCTTTCAGGGAGTTCTTCATCAAGCAGCAGCTCAGCATTACCTCCCACCAGGGTGAGTGGAGTTTTTAAATCATGGGCCAGCGCGGCTATTTCTGCTTCCCGTTCCTGCTGTGCCGCCCACTGGGAGGACAGGGAGTTGTACAAAGCACCTCTCATATGCTCCATTGCATCAAGTGCCTGATCGTATTCCCGTATTCCTGCATATGGAATTGTGAAATCCAATTCCTGTTCACCTACCTTCCGGCTAACCTCACCAAACAGCTTCAGCTTGGCAGCAAGACGCTTACGTAACCACAGGGTGTTAAACAGCAGACAAAGCACCAATGCTGCCCCCAGAGATGCCAGCCACATATATTCAAAGGGTGGCAGGGCACTCCGCAGAACTGGATTTGCAAACTCTGATCTGAAATAATATCGTATGATTATTGTGCTTCCATCTCCATAAGTATGTTTGGCAACACGCATATTATAGGTGTCTTCATATAAAAGACTGGTCAGTTTTTCCAGTTTTCTTCCTTTGGTATTACTTTCCAGAACTTTACCGTTCTGGTCAAATAAAGCGTACTCTGCCAAAAAATCATCACCTGGAGAAACAAATGTTTCCGGGTCGCCAGCCAGCATTTGCTCTATCTGCCGGGTGGAAGTATAAGAATTATAGAAAAAGCCGATTTTTACAAGCCGGATAAACAACACATACCATAACAGGCAGCATAATAGCATGCAGCCAACCATGATGATGCCAAAGCGTAAAAGGACAAAGGAAAGACTTACAGATCTTCGCTTTTTTGCCATTTGTAACCCACCCCCCAGATTGTATCGATAGGACAGATGCCGTGGGCTTTCAGCTTGGCACGGATATTTTTAATGTGCTCTGCAACAGCGGACGGATCTCCCTCTGCGTCAAAGCCGAAAACGGCTTCGTATAATTGTTCTTTTGTAAATACCTGTCCGGCATGCAGTGCCAGATGCTCACAGATGGCATATTCGCCCTTGGTAAAGGGGAGTGTGTGTTCACCAGCATATGCCGTTTTTGCCTGTATATCAAAGCGGACGTTACCTCGTCTTAATATATGGGTTGGCTGACGCACTTCCCTCCGAAGATGGGCGCTTACCCGTGCACGCAGCTCTGCAATACTGAAAGGCTTTTTAATGTAATCATCGGCTCCCAGGCCAAAGCCCTGGACGAGAGCCGAATCTTCTGCTTTGGCGGTTAAAAACAGGATAGGACAATCCACCTCGGTACGGATCCGTCTGCAGAAGGAAAATCCATCCTCGCCGGGCATCATTACGTCAAGAAGCAAAAGATCGTATAATCGGCATCTGGCGGGCTGTAAGGAAGCGGCATTTGCTTCCGTGTCCACCTGGTAGCCTTCTTTTTCCAGAGCAGTGCGTACCAGAGCCAGCATATCCAGGTCATCGTCGATGACTAACAATTTTGGCATAGACTATCCTCCTAATCTTACTCTTGTATAACTCTGCCTTCCCATCTACTATACCATAATATTGTGAGAACCAGAATAACCGAAGTAATAATAATCAGAGAAATTACTCCAGGAATAACAGATCCATAGGTCAGGCCGAAATAATCTTTTAAAAACCGCACACCCCATTCCCAGGGAATAGCCGGCCAGATTTTATCACCAATGAAATTTTCAAAGTAACCGGCTAAAATTGTACCTGCGATTCCTGATAAAACGGAGACACTGAAACCAAATTTAAAAGCAATGGGTACCTGTATAAAATATAAAAATAAGTTACTTATTAAAAACGAGCAGAATATGAAAAAATAGGAACCAAAGTCCATGACATTCATATTTAGAAAAAATTTTACTCCCACATAAAAGCATAGCTCGTATAGTATAATACATGCAGAAGACAGGAACAGCAGAAAGAATAATTTACCCAGATAAACGCTTTTTCTGGATCCCACAATGCCCAAAGCATTTTGGACATTGCTGATATTTCGGTCTAAATTAATAAAAATTGGTACAACAAAACTGACAAACATAGGATAGCATATTTGTAACAAAATAAAAAACAGCCGAACATCAGAAAAAAGGTGGTAACCACCAGAATTGTAGTAAACTAAAAATAATGTTGTGATTATTACAGGAGGCAACAGATGCAGTAATAAAAGCGGAGTTCGTTTGATTTTTGTAAAATTAGAGATAAACTCTCTTGTAATTGTCAATTTCGATACACCTGCCCTCTGTACCAGCGTGCAAATAAAAATGTAAGGACGACTGCAGTAAGCAGGCTGACTACCACCAGCATTGAACTCTGACCTATACTCAGAATCTGTCTTGAACCTCCCTGAACCAATAATCCGTTTGGTAAAACTCCGAATAAGGTAATCATAAATCTGGCAGTCCAGCTATATGGAATAAACCAGAATATAGGCGAAAGAGAAAAAAACAAACCACCAAGTCCAGTGAAAATCAGGTTGATGATCATAGAACCAACGAATCCGGCCTTTTGATCCAAAAACAAGCAGAAAGGAATCTGCCATAATAAAGTCAGCCATAATAAACAGTATCCTAAAACATAAGAACCGGTATGTTTAAATGCACTTAAGACACCTGACATCATGTATTCTGAAAAAATAGATATCAATGATAGTAATAATGATATCAGCAAAAGATTAAGTGCTATTAATATTGTTTTAGAAATAAATGTATTTTTCAAGTCTAAAGGCAGGCTGTATATAGTCCGGTAATTGTGCTTTTGTTCCTTATTATTTACTAAGTGGCATAATATCACAATGGATAAAGATGCAATTGGGACACACCAATTACAGACGATGGAGGCTGAAAAACCACCTAAACCAATTCCCACAAATAAAAATATAACTGCTATTAATATTAAGGCTGCCGGAATATATAAAATGAGTTTCCGAAACAGGGTTCGTTTAAATTTTAAGTTTTCAGCTGCCAGATAGGTTCGTAACATCAGGAAGCACGCTCCTTTCTTATAATATCCATAAACAATTGTTCCAGATTCTCATTGGCATCGATTTTATCCTGATACAGAAGCGACCCATTATTTAGGATGCCTATGTCATCGGCAACCTGCTGTATCTCGCTTAAAATATGACTGGATACAATGACTGATATCCCGGATACCGCAAATGTCCGGATCATTTTCCTTAAATCTTCCATTCCGAACGGATCCAGCCCATTGGTAGGCTCATCTAAGACCAGCAATTCCGGATCATTTAATAGCGCTAATGCAATACCCAGTCTTTGCTTCATCCCCAATGAGAATTGGGAAATCTGCTTATTTTCCGTATCCATTAAGTCCATTCTTTCCAAAACTTCCATGCATTTATCGGTTGAGATTCCCAAAAGAGTTGCCCGTACTTTTAAATTTTCAAATGCTGTCAGATTTTCATACAAAGGAGGTGATTCAATGAGGGAACCAATCCTTAACAGATCTTTTCTGCTCCAGGGGTGATTATCAAATATTATTTCTCCGGAAGTTGGGGTAATAATTCCTGTAATCATCTTCAGTAAGGTTGATTTACCAGCACCGTTAGGTCCTAATAATCCATAGACAGAATTTTTTCTTACAGACATAGATAAATCATTAATTGCATAAGTTTTTTTGAATTTTTTTGAAATGTGGTTGGTTTTTATCATATACTCGTGCATCATAACATCCTCCTTTTCAAAATCAGCAGCCGTTTTGTACCGTTTACGCTCCATAAGGGACCTCCTTTTGACTTGATACTGCTATGGTAACAGTTAATTTTAAGGATTTTATAAGGAAGAAGAAAAATAATACCAGCTTTGTATGTTATACTTAAAACAAAATAAAAGGGGGAAAGAGAAATGAATGTGTATAAAGAGAGGAATGGTTTTTTAATAAGAGGAAGCAGTATTTGCCTCCTCATTTTAATCGTTCACCTGCTATGCTTCTGCTATTATTCAACAGCATTCGCCAACTCAGCGGAACCGCCGGGCTTTACCATAATCGTATTAAACTCTTCAGAGAAGATATGTTTATCCTTGAAAATGTCCAATCAAGATGTTACAGACTTAGAAGTGGTGGAAGGGGAGAGAAAAGGATGGGAAAAGTATTACAGGCTATATTACAACCACGCATCATCCCAGGTTAAGGATTTAAAGGATGCAGTGCTGGTGGTACAAAGTAATAAAAAAAGCTTTCAATGTGCTTTGCCTGAAGAAACATTTGGAAGATATAATAATATTTTAACCCTTGATATGGAATCGGAGACTCTTACAATGGGTCAGTCTCCGTTACGGGTCCCTGCTCTGGTGGCAATGCGGGTTCTCCTGACACTGCTTATAGAGGGAATTATTTTTCTGCTGTTTGGATTCAGGCAAAAAAGAAGCTGGCTGGTCTTTACAGCAGTCAATCTGATTACCCAGGCGGGGCTGAATGCTATGCTTACCGGACCTGATTTAAGTAATTACTGGATATTTGGTTATGTATTTGGTGAGATTGTGGTGCTTGCAGCAGAATTGACTGCATTTCTTACCTTTGTGAAAGAATTCAGGAAAAGGCGTATAGCGCTATATGTCATAACCGCCAATATGGCGAGCCTGATCATTGGAGGTATGGTGATTATATATTTACCGGTTTAATTGTATAATACAGTTTTTGATGAACCACCTCAATTGTAAAATAACTTTCCCGTCTAAAAGGGAAAGTTAGGTACAAATATT
>WASS01000001.1:0-108386 GCA_009712635.1 Hungatella sp.
AAAGATCAGCCCTCCCCCTGCATAGCAGGGGGTTTATTTTTTACTGTCACACAATTAGAGCAAAAAAAGGTACATTTTCAAACTAAAAATGTACCTTTTTTGCCCTTGATTTATCAAGTGTACCGTCCCTATAAGTTATAATATAAGCCACAAGCAATCACGCCTGCGGCTTACCGTTTAAGTGGAGATAGTGGGATTCGAACCCATGACCTTTTGAATGCCATTCAAGCTCTCTCCCAGCAAGTTATACCCCCGTATGGTCGAAAACCCTTTATTTATGCAGGTTTCCAGCATTTTACTTTTTTAAATCTACATCTTCTTTGAGGGATTGTTTACCGGACATCTCGCGCTCCCAACTGCGCTATACCGTATCTTATTTTCTTTCTATGCCAAACGCCTATATAGTAGGCATTTCTCTCATTATACCCTATGTCATCCGTGGAAGAGCCAAAAAAACGGGGCTAAAAATCGCATTTTTTAGCCCCATTTTCCGCTCATTTTTCAGTCAAAAACCACAACATCTTGTGGTCTAACCCCTTCTTTTCTTGTCCGAACCACAATACGTCATCATTATCACCGCTTCAACATGGTTCGTCCAGGGAAACATATCCACCCCCCATGCCTTCTTCGCCTCATACCCCTTTTTCTTAAAATACTCCAAATCCCGAGCCAGCGTCTCCGGCCCGCAAGACACATACACCACTTTATCCGGCCGCATTTTAGATACAGAGTCAATAAACTCCTCCGTGCTTCCGCTTCTTGGCGGATCCATAAACACCACGTCCACATGCTCTCCGGATTCTGCCATATTGACCATGAATTTTCCTGCATCATTGCAATAAAAACTTGCATTCTTAATATGATTCAATTTTGCATTTTCAATTGCATCACGTACTGCATCCTTATTTAATTCCACACCAATCACTTCTTTTACATGGCTGCTTGCAACAATTCCAATCGTACCGACCCCACAATAAGCATCGATAATCCTTTCTTTTCCGGTCAGCCCCGCTGCTTCAATGGCCTTCTTATAAAGAACCTCTGTCTGCACCGGATTTACCTGATAAAATGATTTAGAGGATATGCGGAAACGGCAGCCGCAGAGAACATCTTCTATATAGCCCTTGCCATAGAGTACATTCTCCTTATCTCCAAGCACCATGCTGGTTCCCCTGTTGTTTAAATTTTGTATCACTGTAGTGATTTCCGGATGGCGTTCCCGCAGTGCCTTAATAAAATTATTCTTTGAAGGAAATACCGGAGAAGCTGTTACAAGCACAACCATAATCTCTCCAGTCTCAAAACCCCGGCGGATTAAAACATGGCGCAACAGACCATATCCTGTATCTTCATCGTAAGTGCGGATTTTAAACGATTTGAGCATTCCTCTGATGGTTCCGATAATCTCATCTGATTTCTGATCCTCAATCAGACAGCTTTCCACTGGAACTACGATATGAGAATTGGCTTCATAAACACCAGAAATAGGATTTCCCTTTCTATCATGGTCAAATACAGCATGTACCTTATTGCGATAATGATAAGGATCACTCATCCCAATCATAGACTCCAGACGGCAGAAAGGTTTTAACAGCGTTTCCAGCTCTTTTTGTTTCTGTTCCAGCTGTTTTTTATAAGGCAGATGAAGAAGCTGGCAACTACCACATCTTCTATAAACCGGACACTGAGACGAGTTTCCCTGGCCACGTTCTTTATAAAATTTATTACCTGGCCTCTCATCATTTCTTATCTTATCATTCCGAGTCTTACCATTTTGAGTCTTATCATTTTGAGTTTTATCATTTCGAGTCTTTCCATCTTGTTTCTTTTCACTTTGCGCAGTTCGGGAAAATGTTTTCTCATTCTGCACTTTTCCATTCTGCCCCTTCCCATTCTCTCCCTTCCCGTTATACATCTTCTCACTCCGCGTCTCCACTCTCGTCTTCTTTCCGCCTATCGACTTTCCGCCTTGTGTCCCCACTCTCCCCTTATTATCACTGGCAAACTCTTTCTTCTCGGTTTTTACCGCCGGCTTTTTACCTTCTATACGAAATTTTTCTTTCTTCAAACGATTATCTATCATTTCATTAATCCGCCTTTTCTTCTCTGTTATCAAAAGCTATTATAGTATATTCTTCCCCATAAAACCACCGAATTCCGTTGTTTATTGAAAAACTATTGCATTTTCCCCATCGGCGTTTATAATAATTCAAAAAGAGAAAAGGAAGAATCGACAAATGACTGATGCAGACAACAGCTTCTATATAGATAAAACACTTTACAATGGACGTCCAGCAAATTTTTCGGACCGATTGGAGAAGGAGACTCGCACCTATGATCTCTTAGACCGGCTTGAAATCCCTTATCAACGTCTTGACCACGAACCACTCCCAACCATTGATGCCTGCCGGGAAGTCGATACCCTTTTAAACATTGATATCTGCAAAAACTTATTTCTCTGCAATGCAAAAAAGGCGGAATTTTATTTGCTCCTGCTGCCAGGAAAAAAGAAATTCCGTACTGCCTGCCTTTCAAAACAAATTGGCTCCTCCAGGCTCTCATTTGCTGATCCGGAGTTTATGATTCAGCTTCTTGATATCACCCCTGGCTCGGTCTCTGTTCTCGGACTCATGAATGATAGAGACAACAAAGTTCAGCTTCTCATTGATAAAGACGTGCTCTCCTTTGAATTCTTCGGATGCCATCCCTGCATCAATACCAGCAGCCTGAAAATGAAAACAGCCCACTTAATTGATCGGATTCTTCCTGCCATAAACCACAATTATATTCTGGTAGATCTTCCTGATGAACCGGATTCTACAACACATTGAAAAACTAAAAAAGGGCAGGATTACTATCTCCTGCCTGATCTTTATTCATTTATTATATCTTACTTTACCTGCCAGATATTGTCGTGATAAGAGGCAATTCGGTTCTTCCCTGCCTGCTTGGCATAATACATGGCACGGTCCGCCTGTGAAAAAAGTCTCTGATAGTTCTCTTCCTTCTTCCCAGTGCTGGAAACGATTCCGATACTGACAGAAAGGCGTCCTTCCCCTTCCGGTACCGATTTCTTTGCCCGCTTTAACAGCTTTTCCGCCCGCTTGTACACATCGGGTTCGGAGGTAAATACTACGAATTCATCGCCGCCGACTCTGCCTACCAGATCCGGCTCCGGGAAAAGATCACAGAGCATTCCGCCGACTTTCATAAGAATGCGGTCTCCTGTGGGGTGGCCAAAGGAATCGTTAATTTCTTTGAAATTGTCAATATCAATCATGCAAAGCCAGCTTTCTGAGTCGCCTTTTAACAGCTCATCGACCCGGTATTCGAAGGCTGATTTGTTGTAAACTCCTGTCAATCCGTCTTTTAAAGACTTTAAAAGCAGTTGCTCTTCTCGCGCTTTTGATCCGCTGATATCCTGAAGCTTGCCGATCATCTTAAGCGGAGCAGTCTTTTTGTCTTCCCAGATAGCGGTTAAATTACAGCAGCACCAGTGAAATGGTTCCCCTTTCTTAGCCATACTGAATTCGAAGGACCGCATCTCCCCTTCATTGGGTGCATTATCTCTGTGCTTCATAAAAAAACGCTCAAATGCCTGTAAATTAATCTGGCCTTTTGCATTAGCTGAAAGATACAGCCGCTTCTCTGGATAGGAATACTCGAACAATACAGTGTCAGTAAAAAAACTCATGTTCCCGTACAGCTGCTCTGCCTGGCTGAAACGGAAAGACTCCTGTATGATTCCCTTACTCTCACTTTCTAATTGTCTTTCTGAATTTCCTGTCATGATACTTCCCCCTGTACCTCACGGAATCCTTTATTACCCGTCTTTTCTATATGTATATCATACATGATAACGCTTTTTACCCGTATATGCAACTTGTTTTTGGAGCATTATTACGCATATAATACGTAATGTCTGGTTAGAATATCCTTTATGATAAACCAAGAGGTGATAATGTTGAATGAACAATTTGTCAGGAACCGAATCACAGAACTCCGCCTGAAGAAAAATATTTCGGAATATCAGATGAGCTTAGATCTGGGGAAGAATAAAAGCTATATACAAGGTATTTCTTCAGGACGTTCTATGCCATCCATGAAACAGTTTTTTGAAATCTGTGATTATCTTGAACTTACTCCCATTGAGTTTTTTAATACAGAAAAAAAAGAGCAGACTCTTTACAGGGAGGCCGCGGCAATTTTAAATGAATTAAGCCTCGAAGATCTGGAAGCGGTTTTTCCAATTTTACTGCGGCTCAGGGCGAAGACGGACAGAAAAAAACAGGCAGAACCTTAAATCACTAAGGTCCTGCCTGTTTTTTATATTGCTCTGGTCTGTTCTTTCAGCCAGAGAACTTCATCCTCTGTCAGATGAGGGGCTACCGCATCATAAACTTTTTTGTGATAATCATTTAAAAGTGTTTTATCCCGTTCTGTCATCAGTGAGGGATCTAACGCCTCTAAGTCAATGGGTACCATAGTCAGGGGTTCAAATTCCATAAACTGACCGTATTCATTCAACTCCGCCTTTTTACATACAATCATATTCTCGGTTCTTACTCCGTGGCTTCCCTCGATATAAACTCCAGGCTCATCGGATGTGATCATTCCTTCTTCCAGAACGCAGTTGTCCTGACGCTCGGCAACCATACGCCAGCGGAAACCATTGGGGCGCTCATGAACATTGAGAAGATATCCAACTCCATGCCCTGTACCGTGGTCAAAGTTAATTCCACGGCTCCAGAATGGTTCTCTGGCAACATAATCAAGTGTCAGGCCTCTGCAGCCATACAGGAACTTTACAGCAGCCAGACGGAGCATGCTGATGACTGTAAGTGTAAAATGCTCCCGTTCCTCATCGGTAAGGGGGCCTACCGCAATGGTTCTTGTTACGTCAGTGGTTCCCTCATAGTACTGTCCGCCGGAATCCACCAGGTAAAGTCCTCTTGGTTCAAGGGCAGCATTGCTTTCTGAGGTTGCCTTATAATGACACATGGCAGCATTGGACCCATAAGCTGAGATGGTGTCAAAGCTGATTCCTAAATTACCTTCCTGCTCAGAACGAAGCTTATCTAAGTATTCCTGAGCACTGATCTCGGTGATTTCCTGTTTACCTACATTGTGCTTCAGCCAGTAGATAAATTTCACCATGGCTGCTCCGTCTTTTATATGACCCTTTTTCATATTTTCCACTTCAACAGGGTTTTTAATGGCTTTTGCAAAAACAGAAGGGTTCATACGGTCAATGATCCGGTTGGAAGAATCAATTCCTTTTACAATGGCGTAGTTGGTTCTGCCTGTCTCAAGGAGAATTCTCTGATCTCTTAACTGGCTGACAGAAGCATAGATATCATTATAAGGGCGCACCGTTACAGAGAGCCCTTTTAAATATGCCTTTACCTGGTCATTTAAGGTTTCTTCATTTATAAACAGGTAGAAACGCTCCATTGTCACCATTGCGTAGGAAAGAACAACCGGATTGCAGCTTACGTCATTACCCCGGATATTTAAAAGCCATACGATATCATCCAGTGAGGTGAGAATATGAGCGGTTGCTTTTTCTTTTTTCATTTGTTCTCTTAAATCACTGATCTTTTCAGCTGCAGATTTACCGGCAAACTTCTCTTCCAGAATCCAGACCGGCTCTTTTGACAATTGGGGACGCTGCTTCCAGATCTGATCCACAAGATCCTCTTCATATGCCAGAGTCACATGTTTATCTGCCAGCTTTTCTTCAAAATCCAGTCCCTGACGGCAATTTACAACCCGTCCGTCAAAGCCCAGCTTTCCGCCTTCTGGCAGTACTGCTTCTAAATATTCCAGAATTTCAGGAACTCCCGGATTACCCATCTTTCTCAGTTCTACACCAGTGCCGGAAAGCTGCTTTCCTGCCTGAACAAAATATCTGCCGTCTGTCCACAGACCTGCTTCGTCTTTTGTGATTACGGCAGTTCCAGCGGAACCGGTAAAGCCTGTCATAAATTCTCTGGCTTTAAAATATTCTCCTACATATTCTGATTCATGAAAATCAGAGGTCGGAATCATGTAAGCGTCCATATGGCGCTCTGCCATTAAGTCTCTTAACTGTTGCAGTCTTTCACTTATCATTGCTTTGCTTCTCCTTTGGTTTCAAAATAATTTTCTATTGCCTCCGTAATGCCCTCGCTGTATGTGGGGTGGGCGCGCATGGCCAGCCGGAGCTGTTTGGCCGTTAACCCGTTTGCAATTGCGGTTGCCATCTCACTAATCATATCCGTTGCTCTGGGGCAGACAATCTGGGCTCCCACCAGAGTTCCGGAGTATTCCTCAAATACCAGATGAATAAATCCGTTCTGCCTGCTGGTAATAATGGATTTTCCATTGGAACTCATGGAATAACGGCCACAGCGCACATTCATATTGTTTGCAATGGCCAATTCTCTGGTAATTCCCACCGATGCGATCTCAGGCTCTGTATAGATGCAGCTGGGAACCACCGGCAGTTTCACAAACATTCCGTTTGGTACAACGCTAAGTCGGATGGTATGTTCTATCCCCGCGATCTTTTCCACTACATAAGTTCCCTGAGCAGCAGCAACGTGAGCCAGCAAAATATCAGATGCTACATCTCCGATGGCATAAATTCCGGGCTCACTGGTCTGAAATTCTGAATTTACCTTTAGGCGGCCATTCTCCACCTCTAAGCTTACATCTTCTCCCAGAAGTTCGTCAATGCAGGGAATTCGTCCTGCTGCAATCAATATCTGACTGGTACGAATGGTCTGTTCCTGCCCGTTCATTTCAAAGACACAGGCAAGTCCGTGTTCTTCCTCTTCTTTAATTTCTTTAATATTCGCCAGGCAGTGAACTGTAATTCCTCTATGCTTCAGCTCTTCTTCCAGTGCCTGCGATACTTCCAGATCCATGGGACCCAATAGATGGTCTTTCTGTTCAAGAATTGTTACATTGGAACAAAGCGCGCTGAAAATGGTGGCAAACTCCACCCCAATGACACCTCCCCCGATCACGAGAAGGCGGTCATAGTTCCAGGTATCTGAAGCAAGTAGCCTCTCACTGGTTAACACTCCCGGCAAATCCACTCCCGGAATATTGGGTATGGCACATTTTGCTCCTGTGGCTATTATGAGATGATCCGCAGAATAAAAATCTTTTCCTTCCGTACCACTCACTTCCACTGTTTTATTTCTACGTATCACAGCCGTACCGGTAATCACTGTAATATTCTCAGCTTCAATCAAATCTGTAATGCCTTTTCGGTATGATTTCACCGAGTTTTTTTTGTAATGCTGCATCTTCTTAAAATCAAAGGATATAAAATCCGTAGATACACCGAATTCATCGCAGTTTTGAAGCTCTTTAAATTTACTGGCGGCATGGAGAAGGGATTTTGTTGGAATGCACCCTTTGTTCACACAGGTTCCTCCAAGCTTTTCTTTTTCCACAATGGCCGTCTTTAACCCCAAAGAAGCAGCCTTTAACGCAGCAGTATAACCGCCCGGCCCTCCTCCAATGATAATAATGTCATAATGTATTGCCATAAACCTCCTACTGCCGGATCAGTCCAAAATGAAGGCAGGCGTTCTTAATTCCATCCTGATCGATGGCATCTGTAATATAATCTGCTGCCCGCTTCAGCTCATCCATCGCATTGCCCATTGCAATTCCGATTCCTGCAGCCTTTACAATATCATAATCATTCATGCTGTCCCCAAATGCAATTGTTTGGGAAAGGGGAATCTTATAAAAGTCACAAAGTCTGGCAAGCCCTACTGCCTTAGATGCCTTACGCTCTACTACATCTGCCCCTTTCTTGTCCGCAAACATATGAACGTGGATTTCCGGGAACTCCTCTTCCATGGTTCTTGCACCA
Organism: Hungatella sp.; assembly: GCA_009712635.1. Classification (GTDB taxonomy): domain Bacteria; phylum Bacillota; class Clostridia; order Lachnospirales; family Lachnospiraceae; genus Lacrimispora. The sequence goes on from WASS01000001.1 coordinate 7,877, forward strand.
GCTTCGTCTCCGATATATGCCATGGTTCTTACATCAAGATGTACCAGCTTATCGGCATCCGCAAAATTTCTTCTGCATTCTCCCCATAGCTTCCTGTCATGCTCTGCAACTGTCTCCGGATTTACATAATAGTCATATTCTCCTACTGTGGTGCCAACACTGTAAGGTGTGGTCTTTGCATAGGACAGAATCTGCTTTAAAAGATTTTTATCAAAAAAATGTTCATATATCACAGTCTCTCCCACAGTCACCTTGGTTCCATTGAGGTGAATAATTGCATCCGGCCGAATCTGATCCCTTATTGCAGTACTGAATATGGAATCCATGTCTCTTCCAGTTGCCACCACTATGGTATAATTCTCCCTCAGTTTCTCGATTGTCTCCAACGCACTTGCCGGAATCGACCAGTCTTTATGATCAAGCAGCGTCATATCTATATCAAAGCTTACGATTGGTTTCATCTATTTTCACCTTTTTTTCTTCCTGATTAGTCTTGTCTATTCCATCATATATTAAATTTTGAAATATTTCAACAAATATACTTTACCAATTGGAAATTTTCTGCTATAATGTCTGAGTGTCAGGAAACGGAGTATGGCGTAGCTTGGTAGCGCGCTCGGCTGGGGGCCGAGAGGTCGCAGGTTCAAATCCTGTTACTCCGATTGACGATGTAATATTAGTACCGGATTTCCCATCAGATAGGAAACCGGTGCTTTTGGTTTACCGATAAATGTATGGAGACATAGCTCAGCTGGGAGAGCATTTGCTTGACGTGTAAAGGGTCGCAGGTTCGAATCCTGTTGTCTCCATTAAATATGAACCCTGGTAAGTGCAAGGATTCCTTGTGTTTACTGGGGTTTTTGTGTTTTAATAATTACGGTAAACTACCTAATAAAGCACGGATATAACCATGAATGCAAAAAGATATCACACGAAATTGTATCCTGAAAATTATAATCCACTATATAAAATGCGTCCTGAATATCCGCCTTTTATATAGTAAAATTATTTATAAGCCTGATAAATTTTATTATAAAGGAAATAAATGGAAACGCTTGACCATTCGAACAAATGTTCTTATAATTATCTCCAGGAGGTGATTATAGATGAAAGCAAAATGTGAACTTGAGCCAGTTTTGAATAAATGCCCCTATTTTGATCCAGTGGAGCAGGAATGTAACTCTGATAATAGCTGTTGCGGATTTTATAGAATTCCCAGCACAGAAAGTATTCCTAAGTATTTTAGGCAGCCACGGTGGTATGAACAGTATTATAAAAAACGATAATGCAAAGCGGGCTCGGTATACCGGACCCGCCTTTAATCAAATTATTCTCTTACTCTTACATATACTCTGCCAACGACGTTTCCTTCTGCGTCCTTTGCACTGATTAAAACCAATCCTTTGCTCAGTGCTGTAACTTTTCCTTTGCTTGTTACATTTGCTATTGATGAATCCATCGGAGCCCATGTGATATTTGCTGTGTTTGTAAAATCATCTGCTGTTAGTCTGGCTGTCTCTCCAACTTTTAAATCAATAGCAAGCCTGTAATCGTCTGCATTCTCCACAACTAATACGTTTATGTAATCTGTATAGGAGCCGTCCACACTCTTTACTGTTATGACTGTATTACCGGGTGCCAGAGCTGTCACGATACCTTTTTCATTTACCGTGGCAACCGTTGGCTCTGAAGAAGACCATGACATTTGTGTATTAACATTCAAATCATCATCTACACTTAATCGAAGTGCCTCGGATACCTCTAATACTACTTTTAATTTAGCTTCGGTTGTTGGAGGTGTTTGAGATGCCTCAGGAGTAGCCGAGGCTTCGTTTGAATTTGTTATCTCTGTACCATTATAATCGGCGGATACAATATAATAATACATGGTTCCATTTGTTACATTAGTATCTGTATAGGAAAGTTCAGTTAAATTGGTCGCAATAGATGTGTATGGTCCACCTGCAGTTGTAGCACGCTTAATGTTATAGCTTGTGGCTTTTATAACTGCGTCCCATGATAAATCTATTTTGGAATTTTTTCCATTTGCCTTCAGACTTAATAAATCGCTTTCTTTAACATTTATTGCTGAGTCAAAAAATTGTAAATTGTCTAAATCGGCTTTTTTTAAATAAAAATCTGTATAACCTCCAAACATACCGTTGAAACTTGCCGGGGATATTCCAACAAATATATAATTATTATTACTGATATCATGCTTATCAGTTGTTATTGCCGTTGTCTGTGCTACTGGAGTTGTCATATTATCCACGTATAATTTGACTGAATTATTATTTGTTGTTCCATCCCATGTGTATAAGATATCATGCCACTCTCCATCACATATACTATCTGGACTCTGTAATTCAAAATTAATCGATGTATTCTTTTCTATAATCCAGAGACTACCTGGTTTAGACGCTTCTAGCTCACTATCTATATTTAATGCATTATTTCCAATACCCATATAAATCGTATATCCATCCTTACCCATATATGCTAATAATATTGGTTCAGATTTTTCAGTGACGGTTGAGGCGTTTTTTCTGAATTGGAATCTAATTGATCTTGCACCTATAGGTAAAGCTTTAGATGGAATACCAAGGTAATCCCCGTTTTCAAAATGTTTTGCTTGACCTATTCCATTATAGCCAGTAACAGGAGAACTGCTAACATGATTAACACCACCTACTGCATCTTTACCTATAAAAGAATCGTAAACAATAGTATTACTATCATATTCGAAATTGTATTCGTGAACAGGTTTAACTTCATCTGCAAATGTAGTAACCTGCCCTAGAAACAATACACAAAACATAAAATAAATACTTGATACTAATCCTTTGAATGCTCTACTACTCATACATATACCTCCAAAATTTATCTTTTGTATTTTGTATTATTATTGTTGTTCAAAATATTCTAAATCAATAAATAAAAGTGCAAAAAAGAAAGCCATTAGAATATAACAAATGACTTGTGAATTTTTTATATAATCGATTATGGTATTCAGGGATTTCGGCTTTTGATTTATGTTTTAGAATGCATTTATATTATCATCTAATATCATTCTGGGCAATTGGTAACCTTGCCAAACAATTTTAGCACTATTTCACCAATCACAGATACTATAGCCCCCCTCCTGATCCTAAGTAAATGTCACTGTAACCATCTTACCATTAGCCTCACAGCATATATCTTTCCGAAATTATCCACAAGCTGAGACTTAAATATCCAGTACCAAAGGTCCATTCTTAATCATGGTACTAATTATACCGAATGCACTTGCCTGTATCGCCTCCTTCCATAAAAAGGCATAACGAAATTAACTACGAATTATACGCTTTCCTGTATGAGTATTCCTCTAATAGGAGTAAAGTATCTAATCTATATAGAAAACACCGGGATTCCTTAACAGTCCAAGGTATTCCAGTGTTTTTAATAATAATTATCTTTTTATTGAATAATAAATACAATGCTGCAATCTATCCTGATAAACTAAATCTTCTTCCTGATCAATTCTTTTCATACCACATTTCTCCATCACCCGAATACTCGCTTTATTTGTGTCAAAAGTACCCGTAATAACTTCATTATATCCCCTCATAAATAAATCTTCTATAACAGCTTTTAACACCTCTGTTGCATAACCATTATTATGATATTTCGGATTAATAACATAACCCAGTTCTATTTTAACCGTATCCCTAGATACATCATTAACCCAGCCAATTAATTGACCATCCTTATAAACACCAAATTCATAATGGTCATCTGAATAAGAAAACTTCTGAATTTTCTTAAACAGAGTATACGCTTCTTCTTTCGTATTAAAGTCAGGTATCATATAGGTTTTCTTAATAATTTCATTCATTAACAATGCGGCCATATCCTCTTGGACTCCATCGGAATAAGGTCTAATTACTAATCTTTTTGTTGTTATCATAAAATCCTCCTCATTAAAACTACTTGACCTCAAACATAAATTGTAGTACATTATACACAATTATTTATATTTATTCACGCAGACTTTGCCGCCGGGTAAAGTATCAAACCAGCGTTCAGATTTCATACCATTAGGCCATTGAAGGTATGATAATCTGGACTTTTTTTAATAAGGAGGAACTGAAATGGATTTGCAGATTATTGACAGGAAGTTTTCCATATGTAAGCTGAACGAAATAAGTACTGAGGTTTTTAATCATGAATTTACATTTATCAGCAAGACTGATAACGAATTATCGTTGATATGCGAAACCGATCATATGCCGGAAATAAATCTGACTGCAGAGCATGGTTGGAGTTGTTTTCGGATTGCGGAGGATGCGTCATTTGAAAAGTATGGCATGATTGCATTCTTATCTAAAATTATTGCAGATGAGAAGACTTGCATTTTGGTTGTAGCCACTTATGATACGGATTACATATTTTTAAAAGAAGATCGATTAGAAGACGTAAAAAAAGCCTTGCTGGCAAATGGGTGCAAATTTATCTAATTACCCAGTCCGCCCTACTTAGAAAGAATACATAACAGGCATCCGCATACTATATACCATAAGTAAAAGTAAAAACAGATCGGAGGCCGGTTATGCAAAAAATATTGGATGAGAATTATTACGATTTTATCATTGATAACTCCATGATACCCAGATATAGTACCGGAGATAATATTACATTATTAAATGATGCTCATTCATTGCTGCATGTCTCCAGAAGTGTGATGGACGTTTGCGATATCGGACGCACTCCCTATTACGCCTTTCCATCCGTTTATACCCTTGCCTCTTCTGCCAGTGATGAAATTTCACCCAATAAAACAGTGGAGTACAAAACAGATTACAATCTCCTTGGGCAATGTACACTGGTTGGAATTGTAGACACAGGGATCGATTATCAGCATCCGGCTTTCCGTAATGCAGATGGTTCCACCCGCATCGTATCCCTCTGGGATCAGACTGACCAGAGCGGGGCAATTCCAAAAGACTTTACCTATGGTACAGAATACAACAAACAGCAGATCAATGCCGCACTGCTTTCCAATAACACGCTGTCACTCGTCCCTACAGTTGATACAGTCGGCCATGGAACTGCCATAGCCAGTATTATATCAGGCAGTAACGATACCAAAAATTCATTTAGTGGAATTGTTCCCTATAGCGAACTTGTTGTGGTGAAATTAAAAGAAGCAAAGAAAAATCTGAGAAATGTTTTTTTAATACCAGAGGATGAACTGTGTTTCCAGGAATCTGATGTTATCCTTGGTATCCGTTATCTGGTTGAAGAAGCAAAAAAAATGGAGCGCCCACTTGTCATTTGTATTGCAATGGGAACCAGCCAGGGAATTCATGACGGGCAGGGCGTGATGAGCCAGTATCTGGCAAATCTTCTGCTCTTATCAGGTATTAATGTTTCCATTGCTGCAGGTGATGAAGGGAACCGTGGCCGGCACTATTTTGGAAGCATTAATTCGGCTCCCTATAGTACCGAATTCCAGTTAAACATAGGTAATGAAGACAAAAAATTATCCATGGAAATATGGCCCAGCATTCCTGGCAGACCGGCAATCCAGATTATTTCTCCGGATCGATTGATTACATATAAAATTGAACCTTCCTTTAATGAATGTATCAAATTTGCTTTTGACCAGGGTCTGGTATGGGTAAATAACATTATTTTTGAGGAAGAAACCGGGCAGCAGCTGATATTAATACGCTTTGACCAGGCTGAACCAGGGCTTTGGACCTTCCGCCTGGATAGTACGGAAAACCAGCCTTTTTATTTTAATTCCTGGCTACCGTCTGGTAATCTCATATCGGATTATACCTACTTTATAAATGCAAGTCCCGATACTACCATAATCAATCCGGGAAATTCAATTAATACTCTGACTACCTCTGCCTACAACCAGATTGACGATTCAATATTAGTACAGTCCAGCAGAGGCTATACCAGCAACGGAATGGTTAAACCAGACATTGCAGCTCCCGGTTACCAGATCCCATGCGCACTTCCCCAAAACCGGTACGGATCTATGAGCGGGACAGGAGCTGCGGCTGCCCAGGCGGCGGGAGGTATCGCCATGGTCATGGAATGGACTCTGTGCAAAGGGAATTTTACCTCTCTTACCGGAAAACAGATTAACCGCATGATTGCCCGTGGAGCAAAACGCAGCAGCTCCTATCTCTATCCCAATAATGTATGGGGTTATGGACAGTTAGATATTAATGGGTTAATTACCCGGCTGATTAATGTTTTATAATCCATAAATATTAATGTTTCTTTTGTCTGATCTTCCTGTACAATTCATCCAGCTTCTCAATACCAATGGTCAGATACCGGAAAAGAGACTCTGCAGCAAAGGAAAAAACAATCAATAATAACACACATATATTAGACATTTCACTTATGGCAAACAGCTGATTAAGAAAGATCCCGCAAAATTCCAAACCCAGTATATTAAATATTATAATGCCGTTTTTCAAAGGATTGAGAGGCGCACTGATCTTCGTGAGTATCATAAAGCCAACTACAGACAAAAGCATGGTAGACGCAGTGGCAATATCATTCTTAGGAAGTGAAAATACTTCTCCGCAAACCACCAGGGCTCCCACTGCCAGTACGTCTGTCAAACCAGCAGGAAGTGCTTTAATCAGCACATTTTTCAGGAAATGACCCTTGATGAGGTTCTTATTTGGTTCCAAGGCCAGCAAAAATCCGGGAAAACCTATGGTAAACATACTGATCAGCGATATTTGGGAAGGTTCCAGTGGGTAGGTAAACGAAATTACCAGTGAAAGCAGAGCGAGCAAAATGGAGAAGATGTTCTTCACCAAAAATAATACCGCCGATCGCTGTACATTATTTACTACTCGTCTTCCTTCTATTACCACGTTAGGCATATGGGCAAAATCGGAATCCAGTAAAACCACCTGAGCCGCCTGTGCAGCAGCTTCACTTCCCGATGCCATTGCCACGCTGCAATCTGCATCCTTCATTGCAAGAATATCATTTACTCCGTCTCCAGTCATAGCGACCGTATGACCGGCCTTTTGCAGTGCCTGTACCAGCTTTTGTTTCTGTTTGGGCGTAACACGCCCGAAAACCGTATATTCCTCTAAAGCACTTGCAAGCTTACTGTCTGTATCCAGTGTCCCTGCATCTATGAACTGATCTGCATGTTCTATTCCTGCACGTTTGGCAACCTCCGATACTGTCTCTGGATTGTCTCCCGATATGACTTTGACGCATACCCCCTGCTCTTTGAAATAAGAAAAGGTCTCTCTTGCATTTTCCCGAATGGGATTTGTTAAAATAATATATCCCAACGGTACTACCTTTTCTGTCAGTCCATCCTTCAGACTGCTTCCTTCATATTTTCCCAGCAAAAGGACTCTGTGACCATTTTTAATATAAGAGCTGATTTCAGGAAGTACAAAAGGATACTCTTCCCGCATTACAAATTCAGGTGCCCCAAGTAAGAAGCTGCCATCTGAAAATGATACCCCGCTGTATTTTGTAGTAGAAGAAAATGGAATAACCTCAATGGTTTCCCGTTTTTTTGAATTGTTATTAAATGATGCAACGTACTCCCGGATTGCATGCATGGTTGCATTATCATCCGGAATGGACATAGCATAATCCGTTAAAAGCAGTTCAAGTTCTTCTTTCGTCTTAACCATCTGGGTATTTACTTTGCTTGGGATAACTTCCAAAACCTCCATACCCGGTTCCGTTATTGTCCCTGTCTTATCGACGCACAGAACGTCTACCCTGGCAAGAGCTTCGATACTTTTCATATCATGGAGAATGACCTGTTTTTTTGCCAATCGCATGGTACTTAAGGCAAGAGCAATGGTAGTCAGTAAATAGAGACCCTCTGGAATCATACCGATAATAGCAGCTACCATGGAAACAATGCTTTTTTGCATGGTTTCATGATTCAGATAATATCCCTGAGAAAACAAAAGAATACCAATGGGTATAATTCCTATACCAATCCATTTCACCAGCTGATTGATGGAGCGTATCATTTCTGACTGCTCACCGCTGCCCATCGCTTTTGCTTCAGCCGTGAGTTTCGTTATATAGGAATCATTTCCTACATGTTCCAGCTTTGCATAGCATTGCCCGGATACCACAAAACTCCCTGACAAAAGACTGCTTCCGCTTATCTTTTCAATTTCATCTGCCTCACCTGTTAAAAGGGCTTCATTGACCTGTATACAACCCTCAATCACAGTTGCATCTGCACAGATCTGATTTCCGGCTGACAGTAAGACAATATCGTCCTTTACTAATTGCTGGGATAGAATTTGTTTCTGTACTCCATTTCTGAACACGATCGAATGAGGGGCATTAATTAAATTCATCTTATCCAATATTTGTTTGGCCCGAAGCTCCTGGACAATTCCTATTATTATGTTTCCTATTATAACAGGTAAAAATGTCAGGTTGCGGTAGGAACCAACGTAAATCAGCAGTATAGCTATGATTAAAAAAATCAGGTTAAAATAGGTCAGTATATTGGACAGAATTATATTTTTAACGGACTTTCCTGTTGAAATGTCGCTCTGATTTACCAGCCCCTGTTCTACTCTTTCATTTACCTCATCTTCCGTAAGCCCTCTCCAGCCAGTGTTTTGGGAATCATTTGTCATATCACTCATCTTACACCTCATAATCATTTTATAAGTTTCTATTGTATCAATAATATCTTAAACAACTGCTAAATCTTTATTAATTATTCTAAAGCATAATGAAAATTTTTATTTGCTATATTTTATATTGACTATTGTTCTCTTCTGTGGTATATTAAATTAGTATTTTAATAAAGTTTTGATTTCGCATATATTTGTAAGTCATTATTCTATTGATGATTTACAAGTATATGCGATTTTTAGTTTTAAGCAGAATACACAATAATTTTAAGGAGGTATCTTTTCATGAAAAAAGGTACAGTAAAATGGTTTAATGCACAAAAAGGTTTTGGTTTCATCTGTGACGAAGAAGGCAACGATATTTTCGTTCATTTCTCCGGTCTTGCTATGGAAGGTTTCAAATCCTTAGAAGATGGCCAGTCTGTTGTTTTCGAAACAATCAACGGCAACCGTGGTCTTCAGGCAGTTAACGTTCACGTAGCTTAATTTTATAAGATGTACGAATCACGTCTATTGATCCATTTTCTTCAAATACCCATTTGATAAGGTGAATTTGTTAAAGTGAAAGTGTACCAACTATCTGTATTTTAAAAAGTCAGAGTTATTTTTATTTATTACAGCTAAGCCAGCAAGGTTTATTTTATATTCCCTGCTGGCTCAAACTATTTATAAATTATTTTATATCATTGTTAAAAAAGGCGGGTACCGGAATCAACCGGATACCCGCCTTTCATAGAATTTAATTGCAGCCACAATCATCATCGTCATCATCAAAACGACGATGGCACCGAGGATCATTACAGCCAGCTCTATATCCAGCCCAGTAAGCTCTTCTAACTTCCTCTGAGCAGTCAACTTCATCATCATCATCGCAGTCGTTATTATTCCAATTGCCATTACAATTTCTATTACAATTATTGTTGCAGCGATTTCCACAACCCCAGAAGCATCCCATTGTTTACTACCCCCTTTTCAAATTATAATGTATTATATGGTGCTTAAAGACAAGATGTGAATGGAGCAGCGCTGGCATGTCCGGCTTGTTCACACAATATAAGAACATGCATATATTATTATTACAGAACGAGATATCAAAACATTACCGGGGAACACAAAAACGAGCGCAAGCCGCCGCAAATCCGCCTTACCAATGTAAAAAAACTCATTTTCCGCGCTGTCAGATATTGTATCTTCGGTTGATAATGAGTTCTGTAAACTGCCCGATCATAAGTATAAAAACCTCAGCAGGGCGAAAACCAACGCATCCTGGTTTTCGCCCTTTTCTAATTAATCTGATCTTCGTTTGGTATTCGGTCCCATACCTTCTCTGCGGGAATTATGGGTGTGGTTCTGATTCTCAACTTTTCCTTTTTCTTCCCTGTATTGATTGGCTGAATTTGTTTTCTTTGTATCATCCTTTGACATAATTATCACCTCATAATTAATATGTCTGCCAGTTCCATATTTTATGCAAATCTGGATTCACGCATAAATAATTCCTCCTGGTACATTCTAATTGTGAGGTGATAATCATGTCATATATAGCTCCTGCAGTCCAGGCAAAATTTGAAACGCTTTCCATTGACTTAAAAAATCAGATCCTGGAACGAAATGTGCAGATCAACAACATTTACGACCTGATCCGTGTTCTGGAAGAAATCGTAAATGAAGGAAAATGATCCTTATGTCAGCAGTCACAGGCCTGTTAAGACCTGTGGCTGTTTTCATCTGCTTCACAGTCATAAAAAGAAATAAGGGCCGAACCCCTGAGGAACGACCCATGAAAAAATAAATATTCAATTATCTGCAGCTGCTTAAGAATAAAGAAAGCTGACGGGTATTGCAGGAACTTCCGGTATTGCAGGTTTTGCCTGTGGATGCACCTTTTTTGCCAGTTGAAGTATTGCAGTTAGAGCTGTTGGTGTTACATCCATACTTGCTTAACAGACTGTTTAAAGACTGTCCATAGCAGGATGAAGTATAGCAGTTAGATGAAAAACAATTCGGCACTGAACTGGAACAGGTTGCTGCCTGTGCTGTGATTGGTGTTCCTGCTACGGTGAATACAGCTGCTGCTGCTAATACAAATACTGGTAATTTTCTCATGGTAATATCCTCCTTATTTGTTACGCAAATGTTACATTTCCTTTACAAAACGTATCATAACATACATAAAATGGAATTACACTAGGAGAAAAATGGCAATTAACCTATCTTTTCCAGTTGATATTCATCCAATGCCAGCTTCAGGGCACCCATGATCCCCTGATTGTCATTGAGACTTGGCAAAACGATATAATGCTCCATATCTTCCAGTTCTTTGGTTTTGATATAACCGCCCAGCTGACGGGTTACTTCCTCTCTCACCAATGGAATTAAATGCTCCTGATGCATCACGCCGCCTCCCAGAATAATACGCTGGGGAGAAAGTACCATAATATAATCAACAAGTGCCTGGGCGATATAATAAGCTTCCAGCTCCCAGACTTCTTTTCTGTCTGCAAGCTGTGCTCCCTTCATTCCCCAGCGAGCCTCTATGGCAGGACCTGCAGCCATGCCTTCCAGGCAGTTTTTGTGGTATGGGCACGCTCCCTCAAAGGCATCTTTCGGATGTCTGGATAGAAGCAGATGTCCGCCCTCCGGGTGAAGCATTCCGTGAAGCAGCTTCCCATTGGATATAATACCAGCGCCCACGCCAGTTCCAATGGTAATATACATACTGTTCTCAAGCCCCTTTGTAATCCCCCAGGTGGCCTCACCAAGGGCGGAACCATTCACATCGGTATCAAACCCCACCGGCACCTTTAAAGCCTCTTTAAATGCTCCCACAATATCATAGTTCAGCCACGCAAGCTTGGGAGTAGTGGTAATATAGCCATACGTATCTGAATTCCTGTTAAGATCAATGGGACCGAAGCATCCGATTCCCAATGCTTCAATTTCCTTATCCAAAAAATATGCAATCAGTTTGGGCATGGTAATCTCCGGTGTTTCCGTCGGTATGGAAACCCGCTCTAAAATCTCGCCGTTCTCATTGCCTATGGCACAAACCATCTTTGTGCCTCCTGCTTCTAATGCTCCCAGTCTCATAACTTCTCCTCCTGCTTTATTCGGGATTGGAACAGATGACAGACATCTTCCCCTCAAATCTGCACTCTTTACTCTTTGCCGGTATAATGAAATTCTGACCTGCTTCCAGTGGGATTCCATTGATGGAACCTTTTCCGCTTATCACACTGACATTGGTAAAATACTTAGAAAACTCTTTTGCAAATACCCCATCAATCTCATACTTGTCCACGGAGTAGTACTTACAGGTGATTAAATGTGTATGCACAGCCCCGGATAGCTTCTCTGTAAGAGCTGTTGTCTGATTTTCCTTAAATGGCGCTCTGATGGTGGCAATACTCTGTTCCACATGCAGCTGCCTTGGTTTTCCATCTGAAAGACGGTCATAGTCATAGACACGGTAAGTGATATCACTGCTCTGCTGGGTCTCAAGAATTAAAGTTCCGCCCTTAATCGCATGGACGCAGCCAGGATTAATCTGGAAGAAATCTCCCTTCTTAATGGGTACAGTCCGTATGAATTCCGCCCACTGATGGTTCCGTATCATGAATTCCATCTCGTCCCGGTCTTTGGCATAATGACCGATTACGATTTCTGTATCTGGTTCACAGTCCAGAATATACCAGCATTCTGTTTTTCCAAGAGAACCATTCTCATGAATTTTTGCATAACTGTCGTCAGGATGCACCTGAATGCTTAAATCATTCTTTGCATCGATGATTTTAACCAGAAGAGGAAACTGGTCTCCGGGATAAAAACCGAATATCTCAGGTTTTTCCTTCCATAAACGGCTTAGAAGCTTTCCGTCATAAATTCCCCCGGCAATCTGGCATTCCCCATTCTTGTGAGCACTGATTGCCCAGCATTCCCCTGTGGTATCGCTTGGTATGTCAAATCCAAATACTGTCTGAAGCTTATTGCCGCCCCAGATGGCTTCCTTAAAAACAGGTTCCAGAAATAAAAACTCCATCACTCTTCCTCCTTATGTGTCAACCCTGTATGCTTACTGCCTATATTTTACATGAATATCAGCAAAAGGAAAAGAGGTATTTCAAGTTATAGAGAATCTTTTCCATATACTTCAATCTGAGTAAGGGCAGGGAATGGTGAGGGATCATCTGCTTTTATTAAATTACTAAGCTTTAACCAGGTAATCTTACTCTTTTTTATCGAAAATATATGAGGCTTTATGCTTTTTTCCATTTTCACAACCTGACTCGATCCGTCTGAACATGTAAAGGTTGCTTCCACCCACCAGTTATCGTGGGGGAAATCAGCACGGGTATATAATACAATCTGGTCAAAATCCACTTCCCGTCCAAAATCCAGAGTGATTTCTGCATCATCCTGGCGGTTAATTCCCCATGATTCATATGGCCACTCACCATGGGATTCATTGGCAAGAACGCCATCAATGGCATTGCGTGCTGCAAATACAGCCTCACCTCTGGTTTCAACATTGGCAAATGCATGAGGAAAGCAGCCGGTATCACCATGCTGATCCATCACATTGACTGCAAGATTGCGGTACTGTTTTACTTCTGTTTCTCCAGCTTTCCGAATGGTAAGGTAATGCTTCGTTCCGGTAAATGCCTTGGGATTGTATGATACTTTTTTATCTCCAAATGGTATGGTAAAAATCACTTCCGGTTTTGTTATATAAACTAAGGATTCATCCATACAGTCATCAATCCGGATTACGTAATGTCCGCCGGGCTCATCTGTTTTGCATACAATGGCATCCCCTTCTTCATAACTGCCTTCATACACCAGAACTGCCTGCTCCTCTCCTGATGCAAACGCTTTTATGGTATCACTTAACCCCTTTACAGTAATGGATACACTGGTCATCATTCGTCCTCCTGCTCTTCCTGTTCAAAATAGTCTTTGTATTCTACCTCAATCTGGTGTTTCATACGTTTCATGCTGTAAGTCAAGTGTTCTCTGAGGGATTGTTCCAGACCTTCAATATCCTTTTTTTCCAGCAATTCAAACAGCTCCGTATGCTCTCTGATGATTCTTGTAAAATCGGTTTCTGTCACAAAATCCAGCATTCTGAATCTGGTGTAATGGAGCTGCTGTGCCTGTATCATATCCCAGAGCTTCCGTTTACCGGTAGCACGGTACCAGATGGCATGCATCTGTGCGTCCATGCGGTAAAACTGCTCTGGTTCAAATCCTTTATCCAGTATAAGCGCCTGCTGCCTGCGGATCATATACCGTACTTCCTCCATCCAGAGTGGAGTTGCCATATTGGCAAAATCACGCATCACCATGGTTTCCACAGCAACGCGCATGTAAATCATCTGTTTGATGGTATCCAGATTAAGAAGTGTCACCTGCGTACCGGAATAAGGTACGGATATGACGAATCCCTGCTCCTGCAGCTTTCTTACCGCTTCTCTTACAGGAGTCCGCGATACACCAAACCGTTCGCAAATCTCATTTTCACTTATGATCTGTCCGGGCTTTAATTCCAGATCCAGAATCTCCTGCTTTAAAGTTTCAAATACCAGGTCGCCACGGTTTTTATAGGTCTTGGTCTTTCCTTCCATTGAACCCTCTCCGTCCTTAAAATTTAAACAAAAACTAAATAAAATATGCCATGACTCCCGCCTGTTAAGGGCGGGCATCATGGCCATGTTTATCCCACTGGGGACTTCCCTGTAAGGGCATGCAATTACTGTGGCTGTTTACCGATGTAAGCTAAAATACCGCCGTCAACGTAAAGAATATGTCCATTGACAAAGTTAGAAGCATCAGAGGAAAGGAATACTGCAGGACCTGCAAGATCCTCAGCCTCACCCCAGCGTGCTGCCGGTGTCTTAGCAATGATGAACTGATCAAAGGGATGTCTGGATCCATCTGCCTGTACCTCACGTAAAGGTGCAGTCTGTGGTGTTGCAATATAGCCAGGTCCGATACCGTTACACTGAATGTTGAATTCGCCGTACTCAGAAGCAATGTTCTTTGTCAGCATCTTCAGTCCGCCCTTTGCAGCTGCATAAGCAGATACAGTCTCACGTCCAAGCTCAGACATCATGGAACAGATATTGATAATCTTTCCGTGACCTTTTTTAATCATTGACGGAATCACTGCCTTTGCTACGATGAACGGAGCATTTAAGTCAACATCAATTACCTGTCTGAACTGTTCTGCTGTCATATCGCACATAGGAATACGTTTGATAATACCTGCGTTATTAAACAGGATATCGATTACGCCTACTTCTTTTTCTATCTGAGCAACCATGGCATTTACAGCCTCTTCGCTCGTAACATCACAAACATATCCATGAGCAGTAATGCCCTCTTCTTTGTATGCTGCAATTCCTTTGTCTACTAATTCCTGCTTAATATCATTAAAAACAATGGTAGCGCCAGCTTCTGCAAGAGACTTAGCAATTGCAAAGCCAATACCATAAGAAGCGCCTGTTACAAGTGCAACTTTTCCTTCAAGAGAAAACTGTTTTGTAAAGTTATCCATATTCGTGATTCTCCTTTGCTTTTATTCTGGTCAGTTATTTCGTCATTAGAAAATTAATTTGTATTCAAATTTGAAAGTTTGTATACAAATTCTATGACTTGTATTTATGCTAACACAGCCCGAATATTTTTTCAATATACATTATAAACAAAGTGCTCTAATTTTATTTAGTCATAATTTTCGATACTTGTGCTGGGGCCTTCCTACTTTTCCGTATTCAACTAATTTATAGACCTTTTCTTCCTTTTCCATCAGTTCCAGATATCGTCTTACTGTAACTCTTGCAATCTGCAGCATTTCCGCCAGATTTTCGGCTGTATAATATTCTTCTCCGCCCTGTTCTATCTTTTCCCATATGGCACAGTATGTGTATTTATTAACCCCCTTTATAAAATCTTCCTCATTCTGGGCTGCATTCTGCCCGGATAAGTAACGGTCCAGGTCCTTTTGCTCGATGACCTCGCTGTTTTTAAAGCTGTCATATCTGTCTTTATACTGTAAGAGCGCCTCTCTGAAACGTTCAAACCGAAACGGCTTGATTAAATAATCAACTACTCCATAACGGAATGCCTGCTGTATCCGTTCCATGGATTTATCCGCTGTAATTAAAATAACATCTGCATCCAGTGCCTGACTGCGGATCCATTTTAAAAAGTCAATTCCATTTTCATTGGGCAGATAGACATCCAGGAGAATTAAATCCGGTTTTTTAGACAGCATGTATTTTTTTGCCTCCTGTAAATTCGAAACCCCTTTTAAGAAAGTAAATCCCTCCACTCTTTTTAAAAATTTAGAGTTGATTTCCATAACCATAGGATCATCTTCCACAATCATAACTCCAATCAAGTCCTTTCGCCCCTTTCCATTGGGATAGCAACATCCCATTGTACGCCATTTTCTGATGTAAAACTAATAGTTCCCCTGCATTCTTCTATGATTCGTTTCACAATAAACAGGCCACTGCCTCTTTGCCCTTTCTTGGTAGAAAAACCCTGGTTAAAGATCTGATCACCAATTTCAGAACTGATTCCTCCCCCATTATCTTTAACGCGAATGTTGAGAAGATTGTTTTCCTCTGCAATCCGGATATCAATTCTGCCTGTCCCGTCATTTTTTACTTCATCAAGGGAATTTTCTATCAGATTCCCGATGACAGAACCAAGATCCTGACAGTTCATTCCCTCCGGTAATTGATTAAGTCTGGACTCTTCATCGATCACAAGCTTTACTCTGCATTCCTCCGCTTTACTGTACTTCGCCAAAAGAAGGGCAGAAATGGAAGAATCCTTGATCTGAGTTGTAAGAATGTGACTGACTTCCGTTCTGATTCTGGCAACATCGGATATAAAATCCAGGGCTTCTTCATATTCTTCCAGCTGTATCAGACCTGCAATGGTATGAAGCCGGTTCATAAATTCATGGTTCTGGGCGCGGAGTGACCATGCCAGTTTTTTCACTCCGGTCAGTTCTTCTGCCATTTTCCTCACTTCGGTTTTATCCCGGAAGCTGGCTATGACTCCGATCACCTGCCCACGGTCCAGGATGGGAATCCGGTTGGTGACGATTACGGTATCCCACAGCTTCTGCTCGTCATCGAACTCTGCCTTTTTTGTACTTAAGATATTCATCATACGGGTGTTGGGTAATACTTCTTCTATATTTTGCCCAATCACCTGATTCTTCATCTTTTCTTTATCAAAGCCAAGAATCTGCAAGGCAGAATCATTCATTAAAGTAACACGGCCTTCCCGGTCAATGGCCACCAGGCCCTCATGGATGGCATCCAGAATCCCTGTTTTTTCATGATACAGCTTGGTTATCTCGTCGGGCTCCAGTCCCAGCAGGATCTTTTTTATATGATTTGCAAGTAAAAATGCCCCCACACTCCCTGCAAACAGACCTCCAAAGCCGATCAGGATAATGTAAAAAGCAGCCTGATGTTTCGCACTCTCAATCCGCTCGATCAGTGTGCCAACGGAGACAAAACCGATTTCCTGATTCTTATCATTATAGACTGGGGCAAAGGCGCGAAGGGATCTTCCCAGAGTTCCGGTTGCCTCTGATACATAGGTCTCCCCAAGGCGTACCACCCGGTCCTCATCTCCTCCTTCAAAGGTTTTACCGATCATCTGGGGATTGGGGTGAGAATATCGGACCCCCTGATTGTCCGCAACTATAATATAATCAACCAGTTCCAGATTTTTCAGCTGCATAGTAACATAAGACGATATGACACTGGTGTTTTTCTGTTCCAGCGCATCAACCACCTCGTTTGAATGAGCCACCAGCTCCGCCACATTCATGACATTGGTCTTTGCCTCATTTTCTATGTTCCTGGTCATCCAGGAAGCGACAAAGGGGATAATAATAGCGATTGATATAAATACAACTGCAATGACCAGTAAGATCATCATTGTCTGCAGCTTCATTGTTTTTCTTCTATTCATAATAAAGCGCTTCCTTTCTATTATTAATTGTATCAAATAATCCGCTGCCTCACAATGTCATTATAATACTCTCCAGACACGCAAAAGATACTCCCTGGAGAGACAGACTTGTTTATTTCTTACATCGCCTGTCTCTTTGGGAGCATCTTATAATAATTATATCTTAAGCACTGCTAACTGGCCAATTCCCTGCTGCCGGCTGCCTCCATGGTTTTCATCTGCTTTTGCCTCATTTTTTTAAATACAAAGGATACAATAAACGGGCAAACGATGGCTGATACCACGCAGGCTGCTGCAACCTGGGCAGTTGCTGCTGCAGCTACCACTGCAAGGGACGGATCTGCCGCTGCTACCGCT
Organism: Hungatella sp.; assembly: GCA_009712635.1. Lineage (GTDB taxonomy): Bacteria > Bacillota > Clostridia > Lachnospirales > Lachnospiraceae > Lacrimispora. The sequence continues at coordinate 25,894 of WASS01000001.1, forward strand.
TCTGGTGTTGCCACTGCATTACCAGCTGTAGAACCGGTTGCCAGACCGATAATGGGTTCTTCTTTAAACAGCTTTAAAAGAATATATGCGCCTATTCCTGTAAAGGATGCCACAATACCAAGGATAATGCCGGGGCCTCCTGCTTTTACAATGGTTTCCAGGTTCATTCCTGCCCCAAGAGGGAAAGAAAAGAACGGAATCAGCAGCAATTTACTGCTTCCCAAAAAGGTTCTCATATCGCTGTCCAGATTTCCTAATATCATGCCGATTACGATGGGAATCATAACTGCAATCACTGCTTTAACAGGAACGACTGCCAGACCGGAAGCCCCCAGCGCAACCAGAGTAAAGAAGGGGCCGTCTTTAATGGATAAAAGAGCGTATGCACCTACATCTGTCTCATCACCGTACTGTGACGCAAGAGAAGCATACAGACCTCCGTTACAATTGGTTAATGCAGCCAGAACTGCCAGGGGAGAAAGTCCAAGAACACCGGCAGAACCAAATATTTTACCAACCAGAATACCAATTCCTGCTCCTACAATGAATTTTCCTGTTATCAGGATAGCTCCTTTTTTTATCGCTTTGGGAGCCAGTTTAAAATGGATCTGGGAACCAATCAGAAACATAAAGCAGGCCAGTATGGGCTGTGAAGCTGATTTACTGAACAGTGCTGTTGTAAATCCGCCCAACTGTAGAAACTGAGGGAAAAACGTATTTACAATTACTCCTAAAAACAGGGGTACTACCATCATACCACCTGGGATTTTATCAAGGGTCTTTTTAATCGGAATCTGCATATTTTAATCCTCCTGTCTTTCATGCAAGCTATCATTTTTCCTTGCTCACTTATATTCTGGCGGCTCCTGTTTCTCTGGCAGCTTTTTTCACTGCCTCTGCCACATTTTCAGATACGCTTTTATCAAGGGCATTGGGAAGAACGTTCTGATCATTCAGCTCTTCGTCCGGGATCATTGCAGCAATGGCATATGCTGCTGCAAGTTTCATTTCCTCATTGATCTCTCTTGCTCTGACCTCCAGCGCTCCTTTAAAGATTCCAGGGAAGGCCAGTACGTTATTTACCTGATTGGGGAAATCAGATCGTCCGGTTCCTATGACTTTGGCTCCTGCTTCTTTTGCAAGATCAGGCATAATCTCAGGAGTAGGGTTTGCCATGGCAAACAGGATGGAATCCTGATTCATGGAGCTTACCATTTCTTCACTTACGATTCCTGGTGCAGATACTCCGATAAATACGTCAGCGCCTTTCAGTGCAGCACTTAAGTCTCCCTTTAACTGATCCGGGTTGGTGATCTTAGCCAGATCCTGTTTTGCATAATCCACACCTTCTATGCCTTCGTATAAAATTCCAACTTTATCACAGACAATTAAATTGGTTACGCCGCATACAAGCAGTAGCTTTGAGATAGCGGTTCCAGCTGCCCCCGCACCGTTTACCACAACTTTGATCTCTTTGATATCTTTGCCCACTACCTTCAGTGCATTGATCACTCCTGCCAGAACTACGATAGCCGTTCCATGCTGGTCATCGTGGAATACAGGAATATCAAGCTCTTTCTTTAACTTTTCTTCTACCTCAAAGCATCTGGGCGCCGATATATCCTCAAGATTGATACCTCCAAAACCAGGAGCAATCATTTTAACTGCTGTTACTATTTCATCAGGATCTTTGGTGTCCAGACAAATGGGAAATGCATTGACATCTGCAAATTCCTTAAACAGAATAGACTTACCTTCCATAACAGGAAGACCAGCCTTTGGTCCGATATCTCCAAGTCCTAAAACTGCAGTTCCATCTGTGACAACTGCTACCATGTTTCCTTTTGATGTATATTTATAAACATTGTCTTCATTTTCATGAATCTTCCGGCATGGCTCAGCAACACCCGGTGTGTAAGCAAGGCTTAAATCCTCTCTTGTCACAATGCTGACCTTTGACTTAATTTCCATCTTTCCTGCATGAAGTTCATGTAATTTCAAACTCTCCTCAAAATAATTCATAATGAATCCCCTTCTCTTTTAAATATTTCTATTTTTAGTGTTTTTGCTGCAAAATGAGAATAACACAAACCAGAAACAAGGAAAATATTATAACCATAAAGAAGTTATTAAGTTCATATTGAACATTTTGTTAAATATAAGACAATTTTATATCCTTTTCTTTTTCACTTTGCACATAAAAAAGGCGCCTGTCAGCAGCGCCCGGAATAAAAAAAGTTCCGGCCTTCAAAAATGAAAACCGGAACTTTTTGTTCACTGAATTATTTGCATCCGCATCCGGAATCCGTAGATCCCATTACATTACCGCTGTTTGTTCTTCCACAGCTATTTGCACTCCAGAATCCATCACGGAATCCGGTCTCATAACCATCTTTAAAGCCGCATGCATATCCCTGACGATAGCACATATTCATGTTACCGTTTCCAGTTGTTGCATCACTGACTTCACTGCATTTGTCATTGCATCTGGTATTACAATTATTTGCATTGCTATTTCCGCTTGGGCAGTTGCAATTGCATCCGTTATTCCAATTATTACAACTCATTTTCATTTACTCCTGTTTAATCAGTTCGTAATATATCTTATGCCCAAGTCTTTCATATGTGAGTTAAAACGGTGAAATTTTTCACTCCAAGGTCATCATTTTTCTGTTTTTAAACTCCTGAGCTTTTCCTTCATTCCAGTCATTTACCGGGCGGTAGTATCCTGCAATTCTGCTGTAGATATCCGTCTCTTTACCGCACCTGGGACAAATCTTTTGCTCACCCGGCAGATAACCGCAGCTCTGACAAACGGAGTATACTGGTGTAAATGTCAGGTAGGGAATCTCATACTGACTTGTCATGCGTCTTAATGCATCTCTGACAGTCCGATAATCCTCTTCCTCCTTCTTCATAAAGACTGAAAATACAGTACCTGCCGTATACAAAGGCTGAACACGATTCTGTATGGTCAATGCCTGAGAAAGGCTGCCTCCCCAGTCTGCCGCAAGTTTGGTGCTGTTGGTATAATAGGGTACCGGTGAATGATCACCTGCAGATCTTATGTCAGAAAATTCTTCTCTGTCGATTAATGCCAGCCGGTAAGCCGCCGATTCGGCTGGAGTTGCCTCAAGGCTATACAGGCTTTTGTACTGTTGCTGATAAACAATCAGTTTGTTCTTTAAGTGCTCCATGACACTGACTGCAAATGCCTGAGTTTGTTCCGATTCCATTCCCATACCCAGCCATTTAGCATTCTTTCCTGCTTCATCCATCCCCACAATACCGATAGAAGAGAAATGATTGGTGAAATTTTCCAGATAACAGGCCGTATAGGGGTAAAGCCCGTTTTTCAAAAGTCTGGTTATTACATTACGCTTGATATCAAGAGATTTTGCAGCAAGATCAGCCACCCTGTCCAAACGTTCATAAAAGTCAGCTTCATCAGAAGCCAGATATGCGATTCTCGGCAGATTAAGAGTTACCACACCGATGGAACCTGTATGTTCTCCATATCCGAAAAAGCCACCGGCTTTATGGCGCAGCTTTGTAAAATCAGGGATACTTTTGGGTGTATATGCCCGCACGTCTCCTGGAGTAAGACCGCTATTAATGTAATTGGAAAAGTAAGGAGTACCGTAATGAGATGCCAGGGTAAATAACAAGCGGTTTCTTTCAGAATCGGACCAGTCAAACTCCTTTGTTATTCCAAATACCGGAATCGGATACTGAAATCCCATTCCTCCGGCATCTCCTTCCAGCATTGTCTCTAAAAAGGCACGGTTCACCATATCCATCTCTGCCTGACAGTCTCCGTAGGTAAAATCCATAAACTTCCCGCCTACAATGGCCTTTTGGGATTTCATATCCTCTGGTACCGACAAATCAAGGGATATATGGGAAAATGGAGCCTGGGTTCCCCATCGGCTTGGAGTATTTACTCCAAACACAAAGGCCTCCATGCATTTTTTTACTTTATCATAAGTCAGCCCATCTGCTTTAATAAAAGGCGCCAGATAGGTATCAAAGGATGAAAATGACTGGGAGGCAGCCCATTCATTCTGCATAATACCAAGAAAATTTACCATCTGATTGCACAATGTGGCCAGATGCTTTGCCGGTGAAGCTGTGATCTTTCCGCTGATTCCGCCCAGTCCGTCTAATAAAAGCTGCTTTAAAGACCAGCCGCAGCTGTATCCTGTCAGCATGGAAAGATCATGGATATGTATCTCTCCATGATTATGAGCGTCTGCGATCTCCCTGTCATAAATTTCAGACAGCCAGTAATTTGTGGTAACTGCCCCGGAGTTGTTAAGAATAAGACCTCCCACCGAATAGGTCACCGTGGAATTTTCCTTCACATGCCAGTCCTCTACTTTTACATACTGGTCTACCACATCTTTATAGTCCAGGGTGGTGCTCCCTAAGTTTCTGATCTTTTCCCGCTGTTTCCGGTAGAGAATATAAGCCTTTGCCACTTCTGTATAACCGGTTTCTTCCAGAACCTTTTCCACACTGTCCTGAATATCTTCCACCGGAATACTCTCTGTATGAATCTTATTTTGGAAATCAGAAGCGACTCTTAGTGCCAGAAGCTCAACAATGCTGTCCGTATAATACTTACCCGTTGCCTCAAAGGCTTTCTTAACCGCTTCTTTAATCTTGGATAATTCAAATCCTGTGACTGTTCCATCCCTTTTTACTACATTCAACACGCCCATACGCACCCCTTTTATTCATTTACCTGATAAATCATGATACGGTCTCTGCTTTTTAATTCCTGCTGAAAATAACCGCTTTCCCCGTTGACCTCCAATACTACTTTCCCGGTAAGATTTTTAAAATCAAGTCCGGAATATTCCAGCATGTCCATAAGATAATATGGACGCTGATCCGGTTTAATGGGAAAAGTCACAGGTTTGTCATTTAAGAAAAATGTGATTTTTCCATTACTTTTATGAAACGCTGCATCGGAAGAAGCAGATGCATCCGTATGTCCATCCAGTTTTAACCGTTGTTCTTTATCAATCTGTATTCCTGTAGACGTCATTTGTGCCGGAGGAGTCAAAATACCCGGAATATTCTGAGGAGCAGAAACCGGTTCCTGATACAGGACTTGTTCTTCTTCTGCTTCATCATACCAGTCTTCTTCTGGGAGTATTTCCTTTTCCCTTACTATTTCTATTACAATGCTGTCTCCGGTTTTTAAGGGAAGATCTTCTTTTGCCTCTGTTCCATTCACCAAAATCTTTTTTCCCGCTCCTGGCTTCTCAATATCCGAAAGCATGGCAGAAGCGCTCTTACCGTGACTGGCAGGAACAAATACGATCCAGTCCTCTGCGCTTACCTGATCAGAAAGCTGTGCTTCCTCTCCGTTCAGTGTGAGGACAGACGGTTCCGCCTTCTCACCATAAAAGACAGTCCGTTTGCCGTTTACACTTACAACCAGATTCTGACCAGAACGCCCGATCATATCCTGATAGTTATATCCATTCATCATTAAAACGTCCATAACGGTAAAGGTTCCACCTCGGAAAAGCTTTGCAGGACGTTCGTTTAAAATCACCCGAAAACCGTCATTGACAATATTAAAACCGGCTGAGATTACGATTCCAAGAGGAGTGGCATATTCCGGATTCTCCAAATCATATTCATCAGAATAAGCGTTAATCTTAAAATTATTTCCTGCAATGGCAACACGCTTGGAATCAATTTTTAAATGTTCTACAATTCCCTCTTTCAGTCCGGACAGCCTGCTGCCACCGCCTGCCAGAAAGACTGCTGAAGGCATACCGCCATTCACCTCCAGTATTTTATCTGAGATCTCCTGACAAAGCCTGGAAGATGCCTCTTTGATGCTGGAAAATATAGCTTCCCTGGTGATCGTCTGCTCAAAACCAAGGATATCTGTAAAGTTAAGTTCCTCTGTTTCATCAATCTGAGATTTAATTTTTTCCGCAGTCCCAAAATCCACTAAGTATTCCTTCATAATGGATTCCGTTATCTCATCTCCTGCGAGTATGGCCATGGTATAACCAGTCACACTTCCATCCCGGCAGACAGCGATATCAGAGGTTCCCGCACCGATATCCACCATGGCAAGGTTAAGAAGGCGGATATTCTGTGGAATGGCCGCATTGATGGCTGCAATCGGCTCCAACGTCAGGCTTGCTACCTCAAGACCGATTTTATGCATGGCAGAGTATAAGCTTTCTACAACCTCGGTGGGAAGAAATGTGGCAATAATATCTGCCTTTAAAACCCGTCCATGATGATCTATTAAGTTGGAAATCATATAATTATCCAGGAAATATCTGCTTACGGTATAACCAACCAGGTAAAACTGACGGTCAGTATCCCTTCCCTCCCGGTTCATAAACTGCTTCTCCGCTTCACTGATGGCTCCCGCTTCCAGTCTGCTGACGGATTCTGCATCAATCTTCTGGGCTCTGGCAAGCTCCATCTCATAGGTCACACTTTCTGTTCTCAGTGCTCTTCCCGCAGCTGCCACACAAACCTTTAACAGCTTGCAGCCCAGCTTTTTTTCCAGCTTTTCTTTCACCTGTCCGGCAATTTTTGCGACCTGATCAATATCCTCGATCTGTCCGTCAATCATCGCCCGCTTGGTGTGCTCGGCTCTCTCTATGGCAACGATATGTATTCTGTCCCCATCCGGCATTCCTACCATGCCAATGATGCTTCTGGTTCCAATATCCAGAGCGAAAATAGCCTGATCCGGGAGTGTATCTGTCAAAATGCTATTTCTGTTATCCATAAATAATGCCCCATCCTCTTTCATATTTGTCTTTATTTTACTAGTATCAGGGTTCTCCGTCAATCGAATAAAGGAAACTTTTGTTGAAACAGAGAGATTTTTGATACAAAAGAACTGCTTCATGTAGTAAAAACATTAAGTTTGTCACCATAAATTACTGATTTATTTCACGTAATATTAACGTTTTACCATCTCATATAACGGGTGATACAGCCCTGTTGGTAAATAAAATTCTTTGCCAATGGATTGAAAGCCCAATTTCATCAGCAGCTTTTCCGATGCCTTGTTTTCAGGATGATGGCCTGCATATAGTTTTTTTGCATTTAATATGTGAAAGCTGTAATCAATAGCGGCATTGGCTGCCTCTGCGGCATACCCCTGCCCCCAGTATTTTTTCCGCAGATGAAAACCGAGCTCGTAAAAATGCTTTTGGGATTTATAAGGACGGATCCCGCAGCATCCAATGAGTTCATCTGTTGACAGTTCAAAAATCGGCCAGTATTGTATATGATACAATTCATGATTACGGATTTCCGTATTCAGGCGGTTTGCAATCTCTTCCTGTGTAAATTTACCTGTGGAACAGATAAACCGGGTGACTTCCTCTTCTCCCCATAGCTGGGATGCCAGATTTATATCGGTATTATTCCATTTGGAGAATCCAATTCTTACTGTTTTAATAAAATATTCACGCATGTTAAATCCTCATTTCTTTGGTAGTCTGTTTGTTTCTCCCAGCCCTCAAACTCAGCCAGTTTCACAAACTCTTCACAAATCCATCAAATTCCGGTCACACTTTCGCAGTATATTAGTAAATGTAAAGAGGCCAATAACCTTTAAATAAGACTTTTTTTCATACAGCCGACAGGATCCCCCATCTTGTCGGCTCCTCCCTTTTTTTGGGGGTGAGCAGGGTGAATTACTAACATTTCCATACTATTCTTTAAGGAAACTTCTAAATACAATTAAGTTGTCATCAGGATCCAGAAAGCTCATGTTTTTTGCTCCCCACGGTCTTATTGTTGGGGGTTCCAGGATCTTAACACCAAGGGCAGTTAATCTTTCATACTGAAAATCCACATCATCTACCGTAAATGCTATACATATGTTTTGAGCATTCCTCTCTCGCTCTATACCATCATTATAAACACTCAAGGTTGTTTCCTCGGAGATGATAAACTGATGAATTTTATCATCACTACCATTATTAATATCAAAAATGGACTTATAAAAATTTGATAATCCAACAACATCTTTTGTAAACAAACATACTTCTCCCACCTTCACAGATTCTCACCTCATTTTTTTAATTACTATTTACTGCTTTTCTGATATTTCTTTTCACAATCTCTTCACAAATCTATCAATTTCCCGTCACATTTTTCCGCTATATTAATAATTGTAAAGAGGTCAATAACCTTTTAAATAAAACTTTTTTTTCATACAGCCGACAGGATCCCCCCATCTTGTCGGCTTCCTCCAATTCACAGGATGTGATTTTAAGTACAACAGATAAGAGGCGGGGTGATCCGCCTCTCCGTTTTATATTACATTTTATCTATAATATCCCTTTTTTTGTTTTCAAACTCCTCTTCCGTTATTAATCCCCTTCTTTTATAAGAGACAGTTCCTTTATTTTATTTAAGTTTATATTTACTTATATTCTATCTCATATTCTATTAAATTAAAAGACATTCGTACAATTCAAATAAAAAAATTTAATCATTTTATTAATTGATGTTTTTTTAATCTTAATATATACTTACTTAATAAATGTTAGTGAATTTATATGGATTAAAGGAGAAAACATAAAAAGTTATGTACAATCATGCACCCTCAGACTATGTCTGCCCTTTTTGCCTAATTGCTAAAGGAATTGAAAAAGAATACATAAGTACAAAACAGAACGATATCATATTTCAAGATGATTATGTTACTGCATTTATATCATCCTGCTGGTGGAAAAATAATAAGGGTCATGTTATCATAATTCCGAATGATCATATTGAAAACATATACGATTTACCATCTGAAATTTCTTACCGGATACATGATTTAGAAAAAGATATGGCAATAGCATTAAAGGAAACTTACAGATGTGACGGAGTATCTTCCAGACAGCATAATGAACCATGTGGTAATCAAGATGTATGGCATTATCATCTCCACGTGTTTCCAAGATATAAAAATGATGATCTGTATAAGTCAGAAAGAGAAAATACCAATCCAGAAGAGCGTTTAGAATATGCAATAAAGTTGAAGGATTATTTTATCAGGATAAAACATAATCAGGACGCTGATTCACAAAAGCAAACCAACGTCCTGCATTAATTAATTTACGCTTTAACTTCATCATTTTTTATTCGAAGCTGATTCACTCTCTGCTTCAAGTTTTTGAACCCTTTTTTTATAAATATATACAGAAAGCATTAATGCACCAAGGGTTAATATAAATACCTGCGCGAATATAAATCCCCCTGTGGCAACTGCACCTGCTAATTTACCATATTTATAGTAAGATGATGCAAAGAAAAGAATTCCACACAATACTCCGGATATCAGACTGAGTATGACGTTTGTTTTAAAATTTGGTTTCAGTCTCCTGTCCCATATGCCATTGATCAGGCATGCTATAAGCAGGTATATGGAAACAAGCATAAATACCACCCATTCACCTGCAATATTACGGAATAAGTTTTCCGAATCTGTAGACAAGGTTACCTGTAGCAGAATCGCAGCTAACAGTCCCCAATATACAATCCAGAATCCGTAGTGTTCGATCTTTAATAACTTCTGCTCCTGCATTTCATCCAGATTATTCTTTTTTCTATTCATTATTATCATCCTCCCAAAATAAATCATCAAGACTTTTTCCTAATACTCGGCAAATAGCCCGGCATAATTTTATCGTTGGATTGTATTCACCTTGCTCTATGGCATTCATGGTCTGCCGTGAAATTCCCACTTTCTCAGCCAGTTCCTTTTGTGTCAGATCCAGTTGGGCACGGGCAACTTTTATTGGTATATTTCGACCCACTGCAATCACCTCCACATGACTATATTACTATATGATATACTTAATGTCAAGTATATGCGACATATAATATTCTATTTTAGACATTAGTCTAATAGTTAATTGATCTGGTTGCATATGACTGCAACTCCAGTGCCAGAGGCCCATGACCTTATTGGGTATGATGAAACCAGTATTTTAATACATTCGTCTGGCAGTAACATTAATCAAATTTTTAATGCCAACAATTTCATAATATCATCTAAATGCTCTTTGTTTGTAATTCGGTAATGAATCCATCCACCGCTACCACATGGATATTTGGCGTTAATTTGTTCCTGTGTATACTGTGTAAGGGAAGGATATGCCTTTTGAAATGAATCATCAGATAACCTGAGCATAACATTAAGAGCACCATATTCGGGAAAAACATCACAAAGCAGCTTTTTATTTCTACGGTAGGTAACACACCAGCCATAGCAGTTTCCATAAGGAAAGCGTATCTCACTTTGAGCATGTTTCACCTCTGTCATAAACTGCTTCAGTTCAGAAAACAGCATTCCACTTGCTCCACACCACTCAATCATATTAGATATATTAGGGCGAATAGATTTATCAAGCAATCTCTCATACATATATTTGCCTCCATTCACTTTCACATGATCAAGTAATGTCATTTACTTATTACCATATTTAACTATATCAGCGATAATATATATAATAAGTGGTATTAATATAAGTAATGAAATTACTGTTTTTACAGGTTGGGGTAATAAAAGACCCAAGATTGATAAAGTGGCAAGTATCACCAAAATTACAGTTTTCTTCATTCACATTTCCTCCTATAAAATTAGATTTACAGGTAACACGATAGCCTTTACAAACAGAATACCATTGTATATACAAATTATCAATAATTTCCGTTTAACTCTTTGCTCACAAAATCTTCACATATTCCACAACTTTTCTACATAACCAGAAAGTATAGTAATAATTGTTACAGGTAATATCCTTTACATTTATATAAGCCGGTGGGATCTTTTGATCTTACCGGCTCCTTCCTTTCGTCTTGGCAGTTTAAGTCTGAACAGACCATCCTATGTGCTGATTAATGTTTTAGTTGTATTTTTCAAAACAGGGTATTCATTTCCCCTATGAGTTATTTTTATTTACTTACTGTCATATGAGCATTCAACCAATTTAAAAGCTGTTCTTCTTCTTCCGGATTTTGGAATGATATTTCAATTCCCCAACTAGCACCTCCTGGTATGGAACTAAATAAGCGAGTGGTATAGAAAATTCGTTGATCATTTGGATAGGTATTAATTATTTGATATCCTTTAAGAAGTTTTCCACCTACTAAGAGTTCCTTATGTATAACATTTGCACCTGTAATTTTTGCATAATCTTTATCATCAACCCAACCACTAATTGCTTCATCACTACTTTTATCAAATGGGAAAGTACTTAATTTAGCAGCTACTTTAGTCGGAGAAATAATGCTGAATGCAGTGTATGAGCCAGCACATGTATAGTTATCCATATCCAGTTCAAATCCTTCCTGGTATTCCTTTTTTCCATAATTTAAATTAATACCTAAATAATCATTGCGAACAATTTCTCCATCATATGAGAACGGAAAAAAAACAGAACCGTATTGTTCTATACGGCCTTCCTGAGCTACATTAATGGTAGCCTTTGCACAATTCTTATACCATCGACCTTCATAGTTAACTAAATATCCATCTGGCGTAGTAGTATTAGACAAAATATTTCCATCTTCCCCGTAATATTCAAAGATAGATACACCTACTCCTCCCTCAGAAATGCTTTCTATCCACTCGTTTCTAGCCATGTTACCATCTTCTTTAATGTAAGAGCTAAATAATTTATAAGTACCGTCTTTTTGAAGTGTTTTGGAACCCCATTTTCTATGTCCCTGTTCAATTTTGCCGAATGAAGTTAACGGAATTCCTAATACAAAAATAAGCATAAACAATAAAACTCTTTTCTTTTTCATCTTTCATATCTCCCCATGAGTAAATTTGTTTAATTATATCATTATTACAGATATTGTCAAATTTATCCACTCAAATTATATAATTAGTAATTATTTATTTTCACAATATCAATATAAGTAAACTTTTCTTATGGAAATTTCATTGTAGCCTTTGCATATATAGCTACTGTGATATTTTACGTCTTATTACTCATAATTTAAAAAACGAATAGCCTTTTACTTGATTCTTTTTGTAGCAGTCGCTCGCCTTATAATAGACCTTATCGTATTAAAAACTCCAATGGCCTTTATTGGATTGGGTAATTATTTAATTACATATGCGTTTCTCCATAAATACTTGAAACAAATGAAATAATTCTTTTTAACACTACTTTCGTTTTATATGATTGATACGTGTTTTTATTTAATTTCAGTTTTACTGACTAAATCATCCAGAATTGAAAATCAATAGTCAGCTGATGAATAATGGTTGCTATAACTTCAAGATGGTAAATTCTTATGAATCTAGTGAGCATCGGTAATATTTAAGAATTGATTAATGGAAACAAATGTAACTGTTTGTGTAAATAAACTATTTTCATAGACAGAATTCGACTCATACTCTTCTACAACGCAATAAGCATAATAAAACCATATTAATAACGTCGAATTGTGCGAGGAAATAAGAGTAATTTACCAAGTTAATTATTGACTGATTTCTTAAATAATGAGAAGCTATATTTAGTAATTACTATCCCTACAATAATTACTTATGATATCTTCGTTAGGGGGGAGATATTGGATTTAATCAGCTATTCTGTATTTAAGTAATAAAATACATATGCCTTTGAAAGGTACATAGAATATGGAGGGTATTATAATTGAATTTAATTAAAACATCAAAAAAGTTTTTTTCTATTTTATTGACGTTAGTCATTAGTTTTTCATTAAGTAGCGCAGCCTTTGCAGCAAGTACTAATCACATTGTTTATGACGATTATTGTTTAACCACAACCGAATGGAACAGTGGTGGATGGGGGAATCCAAATGATGTATATAACCTGGTTTTAAATGATAACGATAACTACCAGTTTTCAATTATAAAAAGGAAGGGAAAGTGGACAAATGAAGGATCTATGAGGCTTGTTCGTATATCAGATAATAAAGTTATGTGGCGAGCAATACAGCATACATCTAGCGATTGGTATGTTCATACTTTGTCTGGGGAAAAATTAAGTTCTACTTATCATGTAGATGATGGGGATTATAGACTAACATATGGTTATGGCTCACCGTCCTCTGGTAGTAATTGGAATATGTATTATAGTAAAATAATAAGAGTGACACATGCTAAAAAATAAAAATAAGGGAAGCAAAGTGATATAAACTTTGCTTCCCTTATTTTTATTTGATAAGTCTTGATATCACTTTAATCCTATGGAGCAGGAATGTAACTCTTATAATAGCTGTTGGGGATTTTACAGAACCACCAGTACATTCGCTCCGGTTAAAATGCGACTGTTTACGCTAGCTCTGTCTGCTCTGCAGTCTTTTGACAATTTTCTCAATTAAAAACTCGTTTTTGGCAATAAAAAACTACCAGTTTAATACTGATAGTTGGTAATATAAAATATCTTTACTATATTAATTTTTAACCAATTCTCCGTGTAGTATTACCCGTCCTCCATCTGGACATTTAATATCAAACTGAGTGTCTTTACCTTCGCCATAATCTAATGCAGCACCATTTTGTAGTGCATATATCATAGGATATGCACTATTCCATAACTCATGGCATATTGGTGGGCACAAATCTTTAACATAAAAACTTTCACCTGCTTTGTGATATCCACCACGACATTTACTTTCCATTATTGTTATTTTAATTTTGAGCATGTCTTCTCCCCTATCATCATTTTAATAATTTTATAATAGCTAAAAGCCTATCAACAATCAACATTAATTTTTTAGTGTAATAGTCTCTTACACAATTTCTTTACAGATCCATCAAGAACAATGGCTGCTACCAATTTATAGAATTATAGTAAGAAAACGCCGACCCACGAAAAGTGAATCGGCGCTCTCTTTCATTATGTCTGGGTAATCATTACCCCTATTTACATTTTGTTTTAACATCAAAGCTGGGATTAAATGCATAAAAGTTTTTGCTGTCCAGATTATCCTGGGTGACTCTAAGTGCCTCACCAAATCTCTGGAAATGAACAATTTCACGCATCCGTAAGAACCGGATAGGGTCACACACATCAGGATCAGTAATAACACGCAAAATGTTGTCGTAAGTACTCCTTGCTTTTTGTTCTGCTGCCATATCTTCTACCAAGTCAGTGATTGGGTCGCCTTTGGACTGGAATTCACATGCATTAAATGGAACTCCACCCGCTGCCTGAGGCCAGATTCCAGTGGTATGGTCAATATAATATGGACCAAATCCGGATTCTACTACCTGCTCCGGGGTTAGGTTTCTGGTTAGCTGATGAACAATGGTTGCTACAATTTCAAGATGGGCCAGTTCTTCCGTTCCAATATCTGTTAAAATTGCTTTCCCCTCTTTATAAGGCATTGCATAACGCTGGGAAAGATAACGCATGGAAGCGCCCATTTCTCCATCTGGTCCGCCAAATATCAAAAACATATAATCAGTGATCAGACCCTTAAAAAGGAAGAGAAGTGTTTTATCACTCCTCTTCCTTTTTTTCATACACTTTAATGCTTTCCTCATGTCTCAACGTATTGGGACCTAAGAATTTACCAGTCTCCCAGTGATTCTGGAATGTTTCGGGCTTTTTGTTCTCATCCTTTGCACTGGAACTGTAGTTATCCTTATTTTTATTTTTCATGTTTGTTCACCTCAAAGATAGTATGGTAAAAACAGTCCCGATTATACATATTCGATCTCAGATTCAGCCCGTTTCTAATTTTTCCGCAATAAACCTGCTGAGTATTCATATAATATAAAAAACTTTCTTTCCTGAGGTTCTCATGCAGACAATCACCCAAAAGACAAAGACGGATGTAATGAAGCATAACGACGTTCCTGTCTTTACTTATACCATCAATTATCCTTATTTCACATCAACCTGCAGCGCTGCCGCGGCAAACACCATTAACCAGTTCTATGAGATTCAGTCCCAGCAGTCGGAAAAATACTGCCGCGAGGTTTTATACCCTCAGGCTGTGGAAGATGCCATGTATGCAAAAGACAATGAATTTCCCTTTCACAGCTATGAATTCCTTTCCAAATATGTGATCACATATAATGAGGATTGCTTTACCAGTCTCTATACCGATCAATATTCTTATTTGGGCGGGGCTCACGGAAATACGGTGAGGCAGTCCCAGACCTGGAACTTCCAAACAGGGAAGCAGTTGCATATAACCGACCTTTTTCTAGACGTAAAAGATGTAAATGATATTTTTAATGTAATTGAAAATGAGATTGTTATTCGGCAGAAAGAAAATCCGGGCACTTACTTTGATGATTATGCAAAACTGATCCGGGGAAATTTTGATATGAACGCATTTTACTTAAAACCCTGCGGTGTCGTCATCTACTATCAGCAATACGATATTGCTCCATATGCCTCCGGTATTCCGGAATTTTTCTTTCCCTTTAAAAACTGCACGGGTGATGCAGGTTCCCAAACCACATCACAGTCATAGAAAATAGTCCGGTCATCACGATCACAGATGACCGGCATTTTTTCTGTTTTCCGCCTTAATATATCCTGCCTGCCTCATGATCAGATCCAGAATCTTTTCAGCGGTCTCCTTTTTTTCCTCTTCTGGCAGAGTCTCAAACAAAACCATTTCTCCAGTAAACTCTATGTAATTTACAATCTTGATTGTTTTACTCATAATTTAATACCCCTTCCTGTAAAATGTATGTGACACAGATTGTACCTGTTTCCAGGTATCTTCTCTTTTAATTATCGGAAAGAAGGGAACTCATTGATTAAAAATGAGACAAAACCCATTGGGGCAGCTTATGTACGGGTAAGTACAAACGATCAGACCGAGCTCTCTCCAGCCGCACAGCTTCGGGAGATTAAAAATTCAGCCAATGCTGACGGTGTGCTGATACCGGACGAATACATTTTTATAGAAGAAAAGGGGGTAAGCGGGCGCAGAGCTGATAACCGGAAAGAATTTCAGCGGATGATCTCCATAGCAAAATCCCATCCCTCCCCTTTTCAATATCTGTATTTGTGGAAATTTTCCCGCTTTGCACGTAATCAGGAAGAAAGCATGTTTTATAAAAGTGTACTTCGGAAGAAATGCGGTGTTTCAATAAAAAGTGTTTCTGAACCGATTATGGAGGGCATGTTTGGGAGACTGATCGAAAGCATTATTGAATGGTTTGATGAATATTATTCCATCAACTTATCTGGTGAGGTTACACGGGGTATGACGGAAAAAGCGCTGAGAAACGGGTATCAGGCCGCTCCCTGTCTGGGATACCGTGCTGTAGGGGAGGGAAAGCCTTTTGTTATAGAAGAAAAGGAATATGAGGCCGTAGTATTGATACATCAGTCCTTTTTTGACGGAATGGACCTCACATCAATTGCAAGAGAGACCAATAACCAGGGATATTGTACCAAACGGGGGAATCCGTTTGACAGAAGATCGGTAGAGCGAATATTAAAAAACAGATTCTATGAAGGCACAGTTACGTGGAATAACATCTCTTTTCAAGGCTCACATGAAACAAGAAAAGAGGTCACCTCTGTTTTTCAAGCTAACCAGCAGCGGCTGAAACTGGAATACAGGCCCAGGAACAGAAGGGAAGTTTCCTCATGCAAACATTGGGCCAGCGGGCTTTTGGTCTGCGGCTACTGCGGTGCCAGCCTGGGATATAACTCAGGAGGTAAAACGGTTCATCAGTCCGGCTATTTTCAATGCTGGCGCTATACAAAAGGACTTCATAAGGAATCCTGCTGTATCTCTGATAAAAAAGCAGAGTCTCTCATTATTGAATCCTTACAGCAGGTCACCGCAAATGCAGAGAAACACAGCAATTACATCAAGCAACCAGATTCAGGACGATCATTAGAAAAGCAGCGGTTAGAATCCGCATTGGAAAAGCTTGGTACAAAGAAAAATAAAATAAAATCAGCATATGAAAATGGAATTGACACACTGGAAGAATACCGAGCCGGAAAAGAACGCCTTATGAAGGCTGAATCAGAACTGGAAAGCAGGATAAAATCCTTAGAAGCCTGGGAACGTCATGAACACACCCAAATTAAGGATGCATGTGACTATAAAATCAAAGGTGTCTGCGATATATTAACAGATCCATCAGTCAGCAGCGAAGTGAAAGGGAAAGCACTGCGCAGTGTGATAAAAAAAATTGTTTATGATAAAAAGTCAGGGGAAATGAGGTTTATTTATTATATGCATTTACAATAGGGTCCGCCATACTGGCTCATAATGAAGGTAGCGATTTTAGGATTGGGCGTTTTAATATTTACAGGATACTGCAACCTCTTTTCATATCTCCACATTAGCCGCACACTCCTTCCCATGGCCATGGATCATTTACCCAGGTCCAGTAGTTTTCGTCCATAACTCCATCTGCCATCAGTGGACCACAATATTGTTCATAGGTTTGCATAGCCTGATTACGCATATTTACTACACAATGGTAATAATTCAATGCATCTTGGTCACATGGGTGGGTATCAAGATACAGGACTACATCGTCCATTGCGAAACTGGCTTTATATATCTGCATTAATAACATATCGCAATCAACAACATTATTACAGTTTCCCATTACTTGCACCCCCCCATCAAAAATGGTTTAAATAAATCCGGGAAAATCGTTCCCATTTCAATTGCAGTATCTACAGAATAAAGTTCCTGCCATCTCTGCCACGGAACATAGGCCATACCTACTGGATACCGGTCAATACATTCCGCACCGGAACAATCAGCTGGTTTGGCATCATTACACATACCGGGAGCTACTCCCATTGGCGGCATATTGGGTCTCATGCGGCATGGAGGCATATCCGGGTACATCCTTGGACATGAGGGCATTTCCGGACATTTTGTTACTGCTGGCGACACTCCCTGTGACGGACATTTTGCTGGTTTGGCGGGCATTTCCGGACATCTCATCTGACATGGTGGCATCTCAGGACATTTTGTTACTGCTGGTGATACTCCCTGTGACGGACATTTTGCTGGTTTTGGAGGCATTTCCGGACATCTCATGCGGCACGGAGGGATCTCAGGACATTTTGTTACTGCTGGAGAAACTCCCTGTGGGGGACATTTTACCGGCATTGGGCATGGGGGCATCTCAGGACATTTCATCACTGCCGGTGATACTCCCTGTGACGGACATTTCATTGGCTTGGGGGGCATCTCCGGACAATTCATGGATCCAAAGTAAGAGGGACATCTGGATAAATCCTGTTGTCTCATTGGAATCGGTGCTGACGGTTTTTTTAAGCTCTTTGCCGGACCAGATCCCAGAGGCATATCTGGACGAATCACTGTACCCGGACATACGGACATATCAAGTTCCATAGGCGAAGACCAGTCGGAACACCGTTGTTTCGTATAACCATCCATAGGATGTTTGACTCCTTTCATACTTGAAAAGTTTCTAATATCAATCTATGAATGGAATACTCTGTTGTGCAGGATTAGAAGATATTTTTCCGTTTATTTCAAAAGAAGATCCATGACATGGACATTCCCATCTCTTATCGTGTCGGTTCCAGACCAGACGGCATCCCATATGGGGACAGTTGACCGCGCCTTTTAATACTCCGCCGGAAAGCCCCTTTACGGATTTAAGGCCATGGGAAACCAGGGTACCTGCACCCGCTTTTATATGATGCCTCCTGGGTGTAAATACCTCATCAAAAGGTGTTTTCTTTCCCAGAATCTGCATGCTTAACATTTTAGCTGCAACCATTGATGTACTCATACCCCATTTGCCAAATCCTGTTGCCACATACCAATCAGGTTTGAAGGCGGAATAAGTGCCGATATAGGGAATTCCGTCCAGAGTCATACAATCCTGTGCAGACCACTTACCAATCTCCTGTGCACCTGGAAACAGATGCTTTGCTGTCTGCTTCATAACCCCATACGGGTTCTCTTTGGGAATGCTTCCCGTTCTGTGGCTTCCATATCCCATAAGCAGCTTGTCTCCTGCATTTCGGAAGGAATAGGCTTTGGAATCCACTCCCAGATACATTCCGTCAATGGAGGGAACGCCATCAAACTCTGTGACATAGCTTTTTTCCTGATACATTTTAGCGAAATAGAATCCAGGAATATTGATAAATGGATAATGGGTTGCAAATACTACCTTCTCCGCCTTAATCACTCCCCGGTCTGTGATAACCTCGTGCCCCTCTACCTTTAACACTCTGGTCCTTTCATAAATTGTAAGGCCCGAGGAGATGTCTCTTAAAAATTCCAGAGGATGAAACTGTGCCTGGCCGGAAAACCGGACTGCTCCAAAAATGGGAAATGGAAGTTTGATCTCCCGTTCAAAAGTGGCCGGAAGACCAAGTTTTTTGGCACATTCTGCTTCTTTCAAAAGTTTTTCCGATTCCTGTACAGAATAAAGATAAGCATCTTTTTCTTCATAATGACACCGGATCCCATATCGTCTGATCAGTTTTCCATATTCCTCTACTGCCAGCTGATTGGCTCTTCCGTACAATCTGGCCGTATCCTCTCCCACGTTTTTCACCAGTTTTCCATAGATTAAATTATGCTGGGACGTAATTTTTGCAGTGGTATATCCGGACTGACCGCTTCCGATCCGGTCCGCTTCCAATACCACCACATGAACACCGTGCCTCTGTAAATAAAAAGCAGTCAGTATTCCTGCCATTCCTGCCCCAATCACCACCACCTCTGTCCGCCTGTTTCCAGGAAGAGGGTTTCTCCCCGGTATCCGGACTGTTTCTGTCCATATTGAATTCATTGATTTTCACCTCTGTTGTTTGTCTTTTCGACGATGTATTTATGTGCATATTTCCTATTATTCTCACATTTGACAGAAGTAATGCCTTTTTTCCGGTTTCCAATTATTTCTTGCTTTCCTCTTCTATCTATACTAAAATAATAACAGACAGCCAAGAACAGGAGGCAATTTCAATGCACTGGTTTCAAAAAAAAGAAAATCATATTTCTGATAATAAACAGATACCAGGAACCGAAAACACCAGTGATTCTTCGGTTAATCTGGAACGTGATGCCTGCTTACATCATCTTACCCACGCACTCAGTTCAATTGAACGGGGCATTGTTTTAAAACTATACATAGAGAATTTTAAGCAGCTCAATCAATTACTGGGTTACGAATACTGTGAAAATCTGCTGAGTCAGATTCTTGCCTATTTAAAGGAATCATGCGGAAATAATGTCTATCATTATATCGGAGTGGAGTATATGATCTTTTTAGATCATTATACCCAGGGACAGGCCATGAATCTTGCAGACGAAATCGCCCAGAGATTTGACCATGCCTGGAAGATTGGCAGCACGGACTGTATCTGTTCTGTTCAGATGGGACTTTGTGCCTATCCCGGTCATGCAGAAACTACGGAACAGATGTTAAAATGCCTGGATCTGGCAGTGACCAGAGCCGGTGAGGGCGGTCCCAATCAGGCAGTCATGTTTGACAGTACTTTACAAAATCAGCTTAGGCGGCGTCAGACCATCGCCCTTTATTTAAAGACGGCTCTGGAAAAAGATGAAGTGGAGATTCTTTACCGCCCTTCCTTTTGTGTAGTAACAGGAACATTTTTAAGATCAGAATTATCCATGCGTATATTTATAAAAGGTCTGGGGTTAATCGGAGCCGGAGAATTCATGACTGTGGCAGAGGATTCCGGGCAGATCCGTGCATTGCTTTATTATGCTCTGGAAAAGGTCTGCCAGTGTATCAGACAGGCACTAGATGATGGATGTGAATTTGAATCCATCGCACTTCCTGTCTCTCCTGTGCTATTTTTGCAGGAGGACTTTATTGATGAAGTTGCACGGGTTATGGAGGCATATGAGGTTCCACAGGGTAAACTTGCACTGGAACTGAAAGAAAGTGCACTGACTATGGGTTATTTGAATTTTAACATTATTCTTCAAAAGCTGTCAGATATGGGAGTGGAACTGATACTCAATGAATTCGGCTCCGGATATTCCAGTATCTCGGCCAGCCTGGATCTTCCTGTTCACACTGTAAAATTAGAACGGCTCTTTATCTGGCAGCTTGAGACCAATGAAAAATCCAGATATATCATACAAGGATTAATTCGTATGGCAAAGGATCTTCACCTGTCCATAATCGCAGAAGGAGTGGAAACAGAAAATCAGGTGTCTGTTTTAACAGAGGCAGGCTGCAGCTATCAGCAGGGATTTTATTATTCTACTCCCTTAAAACAGGAGAATCTGTTGAGAATTTTAGGAAAAAACCGGGATGAATCCGCTCCTTATCTGTCTGAGGATTAAAAATGCGGGATGAAAAAAGCGCTTTCGGCTAAAAACCGAAAACGCTTTTCTATCTGCTTAATTACTTACAATTGTTCTGACCTTGATTTCGTCGGACTTTTTTACTTCCTGGGACTTCTTGTAAAAGTAGCGTATGATATCCTTACGGGTCACTAACCCGATGAAATTCTTCTGATCATCCACCACCGGTACAAAATTCTGGTTCAAAGCCATATCAACCAGGTCTTCCATTGTGGAATCTGCAAAAACGGGGCGGTTATCCGATCTTCTGTCAATGGCGGCTACCGTCACATTCTCCGCTTCCTTCAGACTTAAATTGAATTTATTCTTTATTCCCCAGAGCATGTCCCCTTCTGTTATTGTTCCAACATATTTGCCGTTCCTGTTGATGACAGGTATGGCGGAGTACTTGTGATACTCCATCTTCTCCAGCGCCTGACGCAGAGAATCATCTTCATAAATATAAGCCACTTCATTCTTAGGTGTTAAAAAAAACAATATGTTCATAGCCACACTCCCCGTTTGATGTACGGACTTAGTATAGCAGATGAGTCTTAATCACGTATGAACAAATTATTATTTTTTTATAACTTTTTCCTAATATTTCCTGATCATGATTATTGCATATGGTCAAGGGGATCAATGGCTTTGTCTTCATGGGTCACTTCAAAGAATAGGTTGGCGCCTTCTACGGAATAATACTTTGTGGGTTCTGCAATATAACCCAGCACCTGACCTTCCTTCACATATTCATTTGCTGTTACCTTCAGTTCTTTTAACTGACCGCAGACAGCCGTATACTTGTTGCCCATGTTTAAAACAACGTAGTTACCAATTTCTTCATTGGAACCGATTTCCTGCACTTTTGCGTTGGCGGGTGCGACTACCGGAGTGCTCACATCTCCCTGAATTACCACGCCTGGATTGCATTTATACTGATCCAAGGTTGGGAAGTAGATGGTCTTATCCATACTGTAGTCTAAAATAACATTTCCGCGTACCGGCCAGGTCATTCTGGTGGTGTCGTTAAAATTAAGTACCAGTGACTTGGCGGCATTTTTGTCTGCTGCGGCTTTTGCTGCCTGTGTTTCTTTTTCGGCTGTGGCTTTGGCTGAATCAACAGCCTTCATTTCCTCTTCCGCATTTTTTGTTGCATTGGAATCTCCTGCAACAGCTACCTGTGTATCCTGGGGGACTGATTCTTCAACAATCATATTGCTCTGATCCGGTACTTTCAGATAAGGGCTTTCTCCTCCACCATTTCCTCTTTGAACGGTAATGACTCCTGCTGCAGCTACTATAGTCAGCAGGCCTAGAACCAACAGGACAAGGAATACTTTATCCTTGAACAATTGACTTATTTTCTCCTTCACGTTTATCACCTCGATAATATTCTTACCAAGAGTGAAAGAGTTATTCAGATTTCAAAACAATATTTTTATAAAAATAAGCAAGAATTTTTTCTGCCGTCCATCCTTCCTCACTTTTACATTTTGCACCGTACTGGCTAAAGCCATATCCATGTCCGATCCCCCGGCAGACAGCTCTCACACCGCCCTCATAATCCTCAAATTCAAAGGAGGGCGACGGCAGGGAAAGTGCATACTGGACCTGATCTCCTGTGAGGGTATGGGTACCGATCTGGATCTGTACCACGTAACCGGAATCATCCCGCTGAACAATCTGAATGCTCTGCGGAATCTGATCTGCCTTTACAGAACCATCTCCTGAGATCTTGTTGATTTTATCCGCAAAATCTTCTTTGCTGAACTGAAGAATTGTTAAAAAACCCTCTGCCTCCACATCCTTTTTGCATTCTACCGGCTGTAAGTACGGGTGGTTTGAATCTCCGGCTCTTGTCATTCCGTTGCTGGCACGATGAAACAACGGTTCAATTAAATTATCGTTACAGGTGATCACTGTACCTGTGGTAGAGCGTACCGCATCTTCAATTGCCTGATAGCTGGTGACAAAAGCCTCGCTTCCCCACATCTTCTCCATCTGCTTCTGCTCTAAATAATCCATATGGAGATCCGACTCCTTTACTTCCTTCTGACCGTTCATTTTACCATAAATATAGGTCCGGGCGATGATAGCCTGGGCCCGGAGTGCTTCTTTTCCATAATCTGCCGGCATCTGCTTTGCTACCACTCCCGGAAGATATTCCTCCACATCCATGGAAGTTTCCCCGCCTTTTCTGTCTAAGATCACACGTTTTCCACTGAGAGTCATGGGCATTTCTTTTTTCTCCTCAATTTTCCCGGTCCACGCCAGAGTTATAATATATGGAAACAAAAATGCCAGTATACATGCCATTAAAATCTTCTTTCCCATGTTCCCGCCGCCTTTCTTTCAGTCTGAACCCTTGT
The DNA here is from genome assembly GCA_009712635.1 of Hungatella sp. Lineage (GTDB taxonomy): Bacteria > Bacillota > Clostridia > Lachnospirales > Lachnospiraceae > Lacrimispora. Next base: position 49,557 of record WASS01000001.1, read on the forward strand.
TCAATATATGCGAAAAAGCGCCCCGGAATCACTTCCGAAACGCTTTTTCAGAAACCTTCATATGGATCAGAGTTCTACATTTACCTTTTCCAAATGCCAGATGTCTCTGACATATTCAAGAATGGTCCTGTCTGATGTAAATTTACCGCTGTTTGCTACATTTAAAATGGCAGCTTTTGCCCACCAGGATTCATCTCTATATGCCTGATCGATGCGTTTTTGTGCCTCCCCGTAAGAAGGAAGATCCTTTAAAATAAAGTACGTATCCGGCCGGTCACTGCTCATGGTGTTAAGCAGGGAATTATAAATATCACGGAACAGCTCCGGATCCTGTGGAGAATAATAGCCATTAATCAGCTGCATCAAAACTCTGCGGATCTCATAATTATTGTTAAAAATCTCCATGGGATCATATCCGCCTTCCCGCTCATAACGGATCACCTCATCGGATGTAAGTCCGAAAATAAATGCATTCTCCGCTCCTACTTCCTCTACGATCTCCACATTGGCACCATCCATGGTTCCAAGAGTCAGGGCACCGTTTAACATGAATTTCATATTGCCGGTTCCGGAAGCTTCTTTGCTGGCAGTGGATATCTGTTCACTGACATCTGCTGCAGCGAATATGATTTCTGCATTGGACACTTTGTAATCTTCAATAAATACAACTTTTATTTTGCCGCCGATGCTTCTGTCGTTGTTAATCACTTCTGCCACGGAATTGATCAGCTTGATGGTAAGCTTCGCTCTGCGGTAACCGGCAGCAGCTTTAGCTCCGAAAATAAAGGTCCTTGGAACCATATCCAGATTCGGATTATCCTTCAGCTGATTATACAGATACATCACATGAAGAATATTCATCAGCTGTCGTTTATACTCGTGAAGACGCTTTACCTGCACATCAAATATGGATCTGGGATCTACCTCTATGCCGTTATGTTCCTTAATATATCTTGCCAGCCGGACCTTGTTCTGATATTTGATATCCATAAATTCCTGCTGACATTTGGGATCATCTGCGTAAACAGTCAGGCGGTGAATATGAGGCAGATTGGTGATCCATTCATTCCCGATTTTCTTCGTCACCCACTCGGACAATAGAGGATTTCCATGTAAGAGAAAACGTCTCTGGGTGATGCCATTGGTTTTATTATTAAATTTCTCCGGCATCATCTCATAGAAATCTTTCAGCTCCTGATTCTTTAAGATCTCTGTATGAAGTCTGGCTACCCCATTAACGGAAAAGCCTCCAACAATGGCAAGATTGGCCATTCGGACCTGACCGTCATAAACAATTGCCATTTTACGTACCTTATCCTGATTTCCCGGATACATCTGGCTGATCTTCTGCTGAAAACGGCGGTTAATTTCTTCCACAATCTGATAAATTCTCGGAAGGAGTCTGGAAAACAGCTCAATGGGCCATTTTTCCAGAGCCTCTGACATAATGGTGTGGTTGGTATAGGCACAGGTCCTGGTTGTAATCTCCCATGCCTCATCCCAGCTCAATCCGTAGTCATCAAGAAGAATCCGCATCAGCTCCGGTACAGCCACCGTCGGATGGGTATCGTTTAACTGAAATACGTTCTTCTCATAGAATTTATGGATGTCATCATGGTTTTCCATATACTTTATGACCGCTCTCTGCACGCTGGCAGAAATAAAGAAGTACTGCTGCTTTAAGCGCAGCTCCTTGCCTGCATAGTGGTTGTCATTGGGATAAAGGACTTCAACAATGGTTTTAGCCAGGTTCTCCTGCTCCACTGCCTTTTGGTAGTCCCCCTTGTCAAAGGAATCCAGACTGAAGGTGTTAATGGCCTGGGCATCCCAGATACGCAGAGTATTTACTACGTTATTGCCATATCCTATGATGGGCATGTCATAAGGAACCGCCAGAACGGACTGATAGCCCTCCTGTACAAACCGCTCCCTGCCATTCTCCCGTACCACCTTTACATATCCCCCGAATTTAACTTCAGTTGCATATTCTGCCCTGCGGATCTCAAAGGGATATCCGTTTTTCAGCCAGTCATCCGGGATTTCCACCTGGTAACCGTTCTCGATTTTCTGTTTGAACATGCCGTAACGATATCGGATTCCACAGCCGTAAGCCGGATATCCCAGTGTTGCCAGTGAATCAAGAAAGCATGCCGCGAGGCGGCCAAGCCCTCCGTTTCCAAGAGCCGGATCCGGCTCCTGGTCTTCAATTGCATTTAAGTCAAACCCAAGTTCCTCTAACACTTCCTTTACATCCGGCTGTGCCATGAAACTTATGATGCTGTTGCCAAGAGCACGGCCCATTAAAAACTCCATGGACAGGTAATACAGGGTTTTTACATCCTGCTTTTCATACTCTTTGTGGGTTGCGATCCATTCATCTATGATCACATCTTTTACTGCATAGGCGACTGCCTGGTACATCTGCTCTTTGGTTGCCTCATCTACTGTTTTACGAAACACGTTCTTCATATTAAACAAGACACTTTTTTTAAAGGTTTCCTTATCAAATCCCATGCTCATTCCACAAGACCTCCTGACTGTTTACTGGATCTTCTCCACGCCTAAGGTTACATTCTCGCCGTTAATATTCCATTCCTTTACATAACCGGCAGCTTCATTTAATATGATATCGTCTGCAAGGACCTCGTTCTTAACGTCGTTTTCATGAGCCTTTAAAATACTCTCGATTTTTTCATTGTCTTTGCTGTATACCCGGATGTGGTCTACCACCTCAAAGCCGGCTTCTTTACGCATCGTCTGGATCTTGCTGATCAACTCACGTACAAATCCTTCTGCTAAAAGCTCCGGAGTTAAATTGGTATCCAGAACAACGGTAATGCCGTTGTCTCCCTCTGATACATATCCTTCCATCTGAGCGGTATCAATGAGTAAATCTTCTTTTGTAAGCACTACTTCCGTTCCATCAAAATCAAAGGTAAGAGCACCTTTTTCATTGAGGGTATCCATAGCCTCATTGCCGTTTATCTCCGCAAGCGCATTTTTAATGCTGCCTAACTGCTTGCCGTACTTGGGACCAACGGTCTTTAACTGTGGTTTAAAGCTATAAGAAGTGAAGTCTCTTACATCATCTTTAAATACAACTGTTTTCACATTCAGCTCTTCTTCGATAATCTCCTGATAGAAGATAGGAAGTGTATGAGGAGCCTTTACAAACATCTGGCCGATTGGCTGGCGGTTTTTGATATTGGCAGTATTTCTGGCTGCACGGCCCAGGACTACAATTTTTAAAACCTCATCCATATTATCTTCCAGCTGTTTGTCGATGAAGTTTTCATTGGCTGCAGGATAATCGCATAAGTGAATGCTTTCCGGAGCGGAACTGTCCACACTGCAAACCAGATTCTGATAAATCTGTTCTGTCATAAATGGAATAAGAGGAGCAGCAATCTTGCTTACGTCAACCAGGGCGGTATAAAGGGTCATATAGGCATTGATCTTATCCTGCTCCATCCCCTTTGCCCAGAAACGCTCTCTGCTTCTGCGTACATACCAGTTACTCATATCATCTACAAATTCCTGCAGTGCTCTTGCTGATTCCGGAATCTGGTAATTGCCAAGGTAAGAATCTACCTGTTTGATTAAGGTATTTAACTTGGATAACAGCCATTTATCCATAACCGGCAGCTTCTCATAATCCAGTTTGTATTTGGTAGGGTCAAATTCATCAATATTCCCGTAGAGCACAAAGAATGCATAGGTGTTCCACAAAGTTCCCATGAATTTACGCTGTCCTTCCATAACTGCCTTTCCATGGAACCGGTTTGGAAGCCATGGCGCACTGTTTACATAGAAATACCAGCGGATTGCATCGGCTCCATAGGTCTCCAGCGCATCAAACGGATCTACCGCATTGCCCTTGGATTTACTCATCTTCTGGCCGTTTTCATCCTGAACATGGCCAAGTACGATTACATTCTTATAAGGTGCCTGATTGAAAATCAGGGTTGAGATAGCAAGAAGGGAGTAAAACCATCCTCTTGTCTGATCCACCGCTTCTGAAATGAAGTCTGCAGGGAACTGTTTCTCAAATAAATCCTTATTTTCAAATGGATAGTGATGCTGTGCAAATGGCATGGAGCCAGAATCGAACCAGCAGTCAATTACCTCTGGCACACGCTTCATCTGTTTGCCGCACTCAGGACAGGTAATGGTAACCCCATCGATGTAAGGACGGTGAAGCTCAATTTCATCCGGGCAGTTGTCAGACATACTCTTTAACTCCTCGATGCTGCCGATGGAATGCTGATGTCCGCATTCACATTCCCATACATTTAAAGGAGTTCCCCAATAACGGTTTCTGCTGACACCCCAGTCCTGAACATTCTCCAGCCAGTCACCGAAACGGCCTTTTCCAATGCTTTCAGGGATCCAGTTAATGGTATTGTTATTGCGGATTAAATCGTCTTTTACCGCTGTCATCTTAATAAACCAGGATTCTCTTGCATAATAGATGAGAGGAGTGTCACATCTCCAGCAGTGTGGATAGCTGTGCTCAAAGACCGGAGCTGCAAACAAAAGACCTCTCTCTTCCAAGTCTGTTAAAATAAGCGGATCCGCTTTCTTACAGAACGTGCCGGCCCATTTGGTTTCTTCTGTCATCTCTCCTGCACCATTTACCAGCTGCACGAAAGGAAGATCGTATTTTCTTCCAACCTTGGAATCGTCCTCACCGAAGGCAGGTGCAATATGAACCACACCGGTACCATCTGTTAAGGTAACGTAATTGTCACAGGTAACATAAAACGCCTTTTTGTTTGGTTTTACAAAATCAAAGAGAGGCTCATATTCCTTAAATTCCAGATCTTTACCTGTAAATTTCTCTAATACCTGAAACTCTTCTCCCAATACCTTCTCACAGAGTGCCTCTGCCATATAATAGGTATAGTCGCCGCTTTGTACCTTTACATAGGTCTCAGACGGATTCACACAAAGTCCCACGTTGGAAGGCAGGGTCCATGGAGTTGTGGTCCATGCAAGGATAAATGCATCCTCATTTTTCACTTTAAATCTTACAATTGCAGAGCGCTCTTTTACATCTTTATAGCCCTGGGCAACCTCATGGCTGGATAAAGGAGTTCCGCAGCGGGGGCAATAGGGAACGATTTTAAAGCCTTTATATAAAAGTCCTTTTTCCCAGATCTGCTTTAAAGCCCACCATTCGGATTCAATAAAATTATTATCATAGGTAACATAGGGATCGTCCATATCTGCCCAGAAACCGACTGTCTTTGAAAAATCTTCCCACATCCCTTTGTACTGCCATACACTTTCCTTGCAGTATTTGATAAATGGTTCCAGACCGTATTCCTCAATCTGTTCCTTGCCGTCAAGTCCCAGCTTCTTCTCAACCTCAAGCTCCACCGGCAGTCCGTGAGTATCCCAGCCAGCTTTACGGGGAACATCATATCCTTTCATGGTCCGGTATCTGGGTATCATATCCTTAATAACCCGGGTTAAAACGTGACCGATGTGGGGCTTTCCATTGGCAGTAGGCGGTCCGTCATAGAAGGTATAAGTTTCTGCGTCCTTCCGGTTATCCATACTCTTCTGAAATACGTCATGTTCTTCCCAAAACTTTTCAATTTCCTTTTCTCTCTCCACAAAGTTTAAATCTGTAGGGACTTTTCTGTACATCTTTATAACCTCCATTAAAATTTTTAATCAAAAAAACCTCCATCCTGTAATCAGGACGAAGGCTGCATTCATTCTTCGTTATACCACCTAATACTGCATACTGACATATGCTATTCTTTAACGCAGAAACTACGTCCTGACCTACTAAATGTATTCAGCCGGCAACTCCGGAGTGATGTTCGAATCCATAATACTCTCACCAGGTTTCCACCCTCCCCGGCTCTCTGTAGATTTCACACGGTTCTACTGTCTCCATCAAAGTCTTTCTATGTCTACTAATTATAGGGATCGAAAAAAGAAATGTCAAGGCTATTTTTGTATTCAGCTGCTGCAGCTTAACAAAAAGGAGGGTATCCCCTCCCTTTTGCATCCTGCATTATGAAAGTACCAGTAAAAATGCCGCTGCAGTGATACCGCATATGAAAAGATTTCCTGCATAGCAGAAATGAAATGCAGTCAGTACCAGGCAGCCTGCATTGGCCACAATCAGAATCAATCTTGCTTTTCTTCTGTAGTGTACCACTTCTTTCTCATCCAGTCTTTTATTCTCATTATCTGCCGGACTCTTAAAAAACAGAACCGCATCAGACAAGACCAGTGCGCCCCACCAGAGAACCTGGTGGATTTGAGCATTTGACAGGAAAAGAATTATGGCTATATAGCAACAGGAAAATATGTAACACCCCATTTTAGTCTTCGCATGATAACCGCCTGCATTTCTTCTAAGCGGTATAAGGACACAGCCAATAACAATTAATTGCGGCACCATCTGAAAACAGGCAGCAATGCATAAATAGGAAATACAGTGGATCAGTTTTAAAACCAGACACTCTATTCCAAACTGATACAGATCTGCCTCTTTTTCATTGATAATTTCATTGGATACCAGTTTTTCTACAAATGTTTCTTCCCATCTTATCATCTGGATTTTCATCCTAGAATTTTCTTAATTTTTTCGCGTTATCCGGTAATTTAGGCTGGTAGCCGATAAAAAAGCAGGAACTGTTAACCTCTGTTTTTGCTGAATTTAAAATGGCTTTTGATGCAATTTTTAATGTTACTTTCTTTAATTCGGATTTCATAGGAATGCCTTCTTTCTACTTTTTATTTTTATTACTATATGACTGGTTTTTCAGTATTATACGGTTACCTGAGTCATTACAGAATTTTATACATGAATCACCTTTAAATCCGGTGATACATGAAGTTGGGCTTCTGTTGCATTCTGGACATCTTCTACGGTCAGACCCGGGGCAATTTCTTTTAATAAAAGCCCCTTATCCGGAACCACATCAATCACAGCCATATCAGTGACAATGGTCTTTACCACATTTACTGCCGTCAGCGGAAGCTTACATTTCTTCAGTATTTTCGGAGCTCCATCTTTGCTTACATGCTCCATTGCTAAAATCACCTTTTTCGCTCCTACCACCAGGTCCATAGCTCCTCCCATTCCAGGAACTTTTTTGCCTGGAATCATCCAATTCGCCACGTTACCTTTTTCATCAACCTCCAGTGCCCCCAAAACCGTAACATCTACGTGGCCTCCCCGGATAATGCAAAATGAAAACGAACTGTCAAAATAGCTGGCGCCCTTTACAGTTGTCACGTAGTTTCCTCCTGCATCGATGCAGTCCAGAGTTTTATCCTCCTGATCCGCATTGGGTCCCACACCCAATATTCCATTTTCAGCCTGCAGCATAATATGTATATCGTCTGGTATGTAGTTTGCAACCATTGTAGGCATTCCCACTCCGAGATTAACAACATCTCCGTCTTTTAGTTCCTTTGCAATTCTTCTTACAATCGCTTCTCTTTTATTCATAATTTACTGGCCCACCTTTACAATATTATCTATAAAAATTCCGGGAACAGTTACATCATTGGGATCAATTTCCCCCGCTTTTACGTATTCATCCACCTCTGCGACCACATAATCCGCGGCGGTAGCCATAACAACATTAAAGTTGCGGGAGGAGCCATTGATAATCAAATTTCCAGTCTCATCTGCCTTTTGGGCTTTAATAAATGCCACATTTGCCTTCAGCGGCATTTCAAGCAGATAATTTTTCTCTCCGATCTCTATTTTCCTCTTTCCTTCTTCTACAACTGTACCCAGACCGACTGGTGTCAAAACTCCGCCCAGACCTGCGCCGCCTGCACGTATTTTTTCAGCAAGGGTACCCTGGGGAAACAGCTGAACTTTGGCTTCTCCAGTCATAAGAAGTCTTCCGGTTTCCGGATTGGATCCGATGTAGGAGGCAAAGATCCGCTTCACTCTTCCGCTTTTTATCAGTTGATAGATGGAAAGCTCTGTCGTTCCGGTATCATTGGATATAATGGCAAGGTCACTGGCTGTACTGGTATTTAAAAGTGCATTTACCAGATTTTCAGGATGACCTCCTGCCAGAAATCCACCAATCATAATAGCATCTCCATCTTTGACTTTTTTCACCGCTTCTCCAGCTGATATTAATTTGTTCATATAGAATGGCCTCCTTTTTATTCACTTAGGTAATCATGGATCACGCGTCCATATGGTAAGGTTAAATCTGAGATGATATGCGTTCCGCCCATGCAGGCTTTTACAGGCAGATCTGCCACAGGCGCATTCACATGGGGGATTAAATGAAGTCTTGCAGGCCCGGACCATGCCTCCTTCACCTGAATATCTTCCAGATTGTAAGCCACCAGCTGGGCAATTTTGGGACTTCCGTCTGCATCCGGAATCAGCTTTAAATTAACCTGCATTTTCCCCAGGTTCTTAGCAACTGCTTTTTTATCAAGAGTATGATATTTAAAAGGCATGGTTCCCATTGCCACAAGAATATGATTGTAAATCAAGGTACCGGTTAATGTCTCGGTATCTTCAACTCTAAGATGAGGCCGTCCCCACTTCTTTGGAAATCCCCAGATTTCACGTCCTGCGAGAATGGCAGGACCGTTATTTAAATACATTTGTGCTGTAAAATTACAGGCTTCTCCATGGAATGTACATGGAATTACAATTCCGCTTTCTTCGTAGGTTCCAAGACCTGAGGAATCGGGCATCTTGATCCATTCATACAAAACAAGATTGCTTCCATCCGGTTCCAGTGGTTCCGGAACCGCCTCTCTAATCAGATCCGGATCTGATTCATAGCTGATTGTAAAATACTCCCTGTTTATAAAACGGCACGGAGGGCGCCCATAACTGGCACTTGCTGCAGGCATGGACTGCAGGGAGATAATCGTTTCTGATTTCATAAACATGTTCCTTTCTATGTAAAAGTTGTTTATAAGTTAGCATTTTCAACCAGCATGGCAATTCCCATACCTCCGCCGATGCATAATGATGCCACACCGTAACGGGCGGATCTGCGCACCATTTCATGCACCAGAGTAACCAGTATCCGGGCACCGCTTGCTCCAAGAGGGTGTCCGATTGCAACTGCCCCGCCGTTAACATTCACCTTTGACTTGTCAACTCCAAGTTCCTTTGTTACTGCCACTGACTGTGCTGCAAATGCCTCATTTAACTCCAGTAAATCGATATCATGAATGGTTAATCCCTGTTTTTTCAAAAGTGTGGAAACTGCCTTTACCGGCCCTATGCCCATATATGCAGGATCAACGCCAACCAGCGAATAGCCTTTGATATAAGCCATTGGTTTTAAATCATACTCTCTGCATTTATCTTCGGATGCCACAAGCATGGCTGCTGCACCATCACTGATTGGGGATGCATTTCCGGCTGTAACTGTTCCGTCCGTTTTAAATACAGTTCTTAACCCGGAAAGCTTTTCCAATGTGGTATCTGCTTTGATGTGTTCATCTTCTGAGAAGCAGATTTCTTCTTTCTTCTTTTTAACGGTTATTGGAACAATCTGGCTATCAAAGATCTTAGCATTTTTTGCTATTGCTGCCTTCATATGGCTGCTATAAGAAAACTCATCCTGCTCTTTCCTGGTTACATTGTATTTTTCTGCTACATTTTCCGCCGTAATTCCCATATGATAATGATTTATGGCACAGGTAAGAGCATCAGCAACCAGACTGTCTACCAGTTCTCCATTCCCCATTCGATAACCGTTTCTTGCTTTCTTCAAAAGATAAGGTGCATTTGACATACTTTCCATTCCACCAGCTAAAACAATGCTGTTTTGTTCGGCCAGAATTGAATCATAGGCCAGCGCAACCGTATGCAGCCCGGAGCCGCAGACCGTATTTATGGTGGAGGCAGGAATCTCAACCGGAATACCTGCATTTACTGCAGCCTGTCTGGCAGGGCTTTGACCAATTCCCGCCTGAAGCACATTTCCCAGATATACTGCATTAATAAGTGAACTCTCTAATTTACTTTGTTCCAGGCAGGACTGAATGACTGCGGTTCCCAGTTCTGATGCATTTAAGGTTGAAAGAGTACCGTTAAAGGATCCAACAGCAGTTCTTACCGGGCTTATTAAAGCTATTTTTTTCATTTTATTTGCTCCTTTCTATTCTCATTTCTTGTTTACAGCCACATTCTCCTACTTCTTATAGTGGTTTTCAACAAAAGTCGTACAACTTACAGATTTTATGTATAATCTACAACTTTTTGAATGTTTCAATCATGAAACATCTTGTGTAAATAAAGATCAGAAAGCAAAAAGAAAGCACTCCGAACTTTTTTATACCAGTCCGTGTGCTTTTTTTTCAGCAAATGAAATATCTTAATTAAATATAATTTTACAGGAAAATATCCTGTTTTCTTCTTCCAGAACCATACTTCCATTATACTTTTTAATTATATTTTCCACATTTAAAAGACCAATCCCATGATTTTTTCCTTTTTTTGAAACTGGCTTGCCACGATGCCATCTTTCTATGGGAGCTGTGCTGTTGGTAATATTTATAACTGTAAAATCATTATATTTATCAAGCTTAACTTTGATAAATCTGTCCTTCGGCACCTGGTCACATGCATCGATGGCATTGTCCAGCAGATTTCCAAATATTGTTGTTACTTCAATTGGCTCCATAAAGGAAAGATCAACAATGCCTATTTCCAGATTGAACTTTATTTTATGATAGATGGCAATTCGCTTCTTATCATTTAATATCACGTTTAAAATAGGATTATTGGTATAATCCTCCAAAGACAGCGGAATCAGTAATCTTCCTATTTCTTTGGCATAAGTAAGTGCTGCTTTATGGTCATTTGCCTGATACATCTCCTCGATCAGATTCAGACGCTTATATACATCATGGAGTATTATGATGGACTCATTATACTTTTCTTTCTGATCTTCATAAAATTCATATTGCAGCAAAGACTGCTGCTCCAACAATTTTAATTTTACTTTTAGCTGGTTGTTTTCTTCTACAAATCTTGCCAGATATAAAAAATACAGATCTGCAAATAAGATGCACCCCATATTAATGAGTATCAGTATATATTCTGTTATATTTGTAATTTTCGGGATTACCACAATGATTACGGCTATATTGGTCATACTGAACAATATAATTATTACTTGTATCAGGCATTGGGTAATTGTATACTTTACAGCAAAATCTTCCCGCCAGAGTCTGGTGATGATTAAATAATATACATTGAGGACAACCAGCTTGGAAAAAGTTAATTCCATACTTTTGATCATAACAGGCTGTATGCCGTGAATCTGAAGTTTCAGAAGTATGTATTCCAGAACTACTACCCCAACCGTTTCGCAGACAGATAATATCAAAATCAAAACCGGCACTTCAAAGATCCGGTATATTAATTTTTTATTGTCATTGCGATAAAAAATATTATTTATAAAACTAAACAGCGCAATCCAGATTACTATATTAAGGACTGGCTGCCCCAATTCATTTATCATTACAACTATTAAAAATGCTGCTGTTTTTAATAATATGTTAAAAAACCGGTTATTTATTTTCCGTTCATTTCTTTCTTCTATAAATTGAAATAGAATAATGTTATTAATCATACAAGAAATGAAGGTTCCGAATGTAAGAATCATATAATTTTCCATTTTTTCTCCTATACATTACTCTGTATGAAATTATTTAGTTTTTTCCTGAAATCCGCTGATTTTTTCTGGGAAACAGGAAGTTTATCATTATTATTTAACAAAACCTCGTAACCTTTTATATTTTTTATATGTCTCAGATTTACCAGAATGCTTTGATGACAGGCTTCAAAATTGTACTTTTGCATCTTTTCTGTTAAATTTTTCATTTTATCTATAAAAAAATATTCTTCATTTTCAAGTTTTATTTTTATTTTTCTATTTATATACTCAAAGTAAAAAATATCTTTGACTTCAAAACTTTTTATTCTGCTTTCTAATTCACCAGCTTCTGTTACTTTTAAAATCTCAAAATTTACAATCTCTAATTTACCAGGTTCTTCCTGTATGTATTGGATAATCTCCTGAAGCTGACGTTCCACATTGTTCTTTGTAACGGGTTTTTCCAAAAATGCAAAGGCATGAACATAATTGACAGCCTGTCTGCAAAATTGTTTATAACTAGTGGTATAAATGACTTTAACATTCCGATTCTTTTCCCATATTGTTTTACCAATCTCAATCCCATTCATTCCGGATAAGGCAATATCAAGAAAAATCAGATCAAACTTTCCATGAAACTCAAGCAGCTCTTCTCCTGACTTAAAAGTTATAATCTGAAATGGAATTGATACGGATTTCATATAACCTTTCACAAATTTTGCTATTCTGACTGAATCACTTTTATTATCATCACAAATGGCAATAAGAAGCATTAAACCCCTCCTCTTCTGATATTTTATATTGTAGTAATAAAACGCTTACATTCTATATCCTTTTTATGTACATTTCAACCCAACCGCCAAAATTGTACATTTTGAGTGCTAATATTTACATATTTGCCTCTAAATTTTGATGACGTCTATGAAACAAAATCAGAGCGGGTACCGAATTCTTTCCTCAATTCGATACCCGCTCTACACGTTTTCATCCATCAGTTAATTCATGCCTCTCTTTAGATTTTTGATAATGCTTTTCTGGATGATTCTCTCTATGAACTTGTTTTCGCTTCCCTTACTGATCCCTTATGCAATCTCAATTATTCTGCTTCTTATTTTCATTCTTCTATCTTGTCAGGGAACCATTGGGTTTGGGTCGCTGGAAATAACCAGCGAAATTACTTAAATATAGTTCTGACCAATCATAGGCACGTCAATGAATTGCCGGACCCTTCTGCCATCTTCCATGTCAGCTAAACTGCTGGAATCCACTGGCTTTTTTAAAGTGGGGAAACGTCTTATCTTTTGCCTGAGCTCTTTGTCAGCCGACAGGCGTTACAACTGTTTTTGGTGGAATCGACCTCCTTTGGCTCTTTCTTATGAATTATTTTAGAAAAAAGGGTGTAACTGTTAATCTTTTGTAGATGATATTATTATAATGCATAGCGTTTTATTTTGCAAGTTATTTTATAAAATTTTAATCTTTTATTTTTCTATTCATTAATTGTGTATGTTTATTCTGATAATTCATTATATTAATACACTTTAATTGTTAATTCATTGTCAGATTACATTGTTATATTTTTGTCAATGCAATTGTTTTTTTGTAAACATATGGTATAATGTGCGAAAAGGATTTGTAAAAAGGAGAAAAACTATGAGCCAGCGCAATTTAACTTTATTAACAGATCTCTATGAGTTAACCATGATGCAGGGTTACTTCAAAGAGAAAGATGCCAACGAGACCGTAATATTCGATGCCTTTTACCGCAGCAACCCAGGCGGGAACGGGTACGCGATCTGCGCTGGTCTGGAACAGGCGATTGAATATATTAAAGAACTGGAATTTAACAGTGAGGATGTGGACTATCTAAGATCCACCGGACTGTTTGAGGAAGACTTTTTAGAATACCTGCTTCATTTTAGATTTTCCGGAGATATTTACGCCATACCGGAAGGAACCGTCATATTTCCCAGAGAACCTCTGGTAAAAGTAATTGCTCCCATTATGGAAGCCCAGCTGGTGGAGACGGCGCTGCTCACCATTATAAATCATCAAAGCCTGATTGCCACAAAGACTGCCCGAGTGGTGTTTGCAGCGGAAGGTGACGGAGTAATGGAATTTGGTCTGCGCCGTGCCCAGGGACCTGATGCCGGTATCTACGGTGCCCGCGCTGCCATGATCGGAGGCTGTGTGGGAACCTCCAATGTCCTGGCGGGAAAGATGTTTCACGTTCCAGTTAAGGGGACTCATGCACACAGCTGGATCATGAGCTTTCCTGATGAGCTGTCTGCATTTCGCAGTTATGCAAAGCTTTATCCAAAAGCATGTATTCTGCTGGTAGACACATATGATACGCTGAAATCCGGTGTCCCCAATGCAATCAAAGTCTTCAGGGAGATGAAAGAAGCGAATATTCCTCTGACCAGTTACGGAATCCGGTTAGACAGCGGAGACCTTGCCTATCTTTCCAAAAAAGCCAAGAAAATGCTGACGGAAGCAGGATTTCCTGATGCCATTATTTCTGCCTCCAATGACCTTGATGAGACTCTGATCAACAGCTTAAAGATCCAGGGTGCAACCATAAACTCCTGGGGGGTGGGTACTAATTTAATCACCTCCAAGGATTGTCCTTCATTTGGAGGAGTGTATAAACTGGCAGCTGTTCTGGACCGGAAGACTGGAGAATTTAATCCCAAGATTAAGCTCTCAGAAAATGCGGAAAAGATCACCAATCCTGGCAATAAAGAGATTAAACGAATTTACAGCAGGGAAACCGGCAAGATTATCGCTGATTTAATATGTCTGGAAGGCGAAGTATATGATGAAAACCATTCACTCCTTCTCTTTGATCCAATTGAGACATGGAAAAAGACACATCTCGCCCCTAATACTTATACCATGAGGGATTTACTCATTCCTGTATTCCAGAAAGGCAAATGCGTCTATGAATCTCCTGCCGTAATGGATATCCAGGCTTATTGTAAAAAAGAGCTTGATACCCTCTGGGATGAGTCAAGGCGTCTTGTAAATCCTCATGAGGTTCACGTTGACCTGTCTAAGCCGCTTTGGAATATGAAAAACCAGCTGCTGGACAACTATCATTTTCAGGAATCCTGATTATATTAAGACATCAAAAACGGCAGTCCTTTTACAGGCTGCCGTTTTCCTGTTATTGTTCACATTCTGGTCACAATATTGTTACATGCCGGACAAACTCTCTTCATATTTTACTCATATACTTAAATCATCAGAAAAAGATGTTGCCAACATACTTTGAGATAAGAATTTTTTTCATAATTGCCGGTATTCCTCGTAGGGGATACCGGCTCCTCCCTTTTTAGGGGGCTTTTTTTACATCTGCTTCTTTACGATAGAATAATCATCACCATATTTAAAGTGAGGGCAGCTTTGATGGGAATCACTTAAAAAACGCATCATCTCATCCTCATCTAAATTAATCCCACACTCATAATATTCATAGTCTTCGTTGTATTGATAATACATACAATATTCACAACTGCTTTTCTTTGCCATTATTGTTCTCCTTTATCTGTCATTTCCCCGTTTCCATATGAGCTGCGGAATCCTTTTTAACAGCTTCATTACCGTTTCATCCAATAACCAGGCTATTAATAGAGAAATGAAAAATGTCAGTGCCGTCAGGCAGATAATTTTAGGAACATAAAAATGTCTGATCCATGTCTTCTCAATGATTGCAGCGGAGAATTGTCCCAACACCAGATAATGAATTAAATACATACCGTAGCTGTGTCTGCTGATCAATCCCCATGCGTTTGTGAACCCAGGGAATGATACCGTTCCATATCGTTCAAAAAACAGAAAGATGGCTGATGCCATGGCTATCATAGTGGGTGCCAGATCATGTATACCGGGTGTAAATCCAGGTGTAAAAAACTTTTGAATCATGGTCAGCGCAAATCCTGCAAGTCCTGCTGCCAGGAAAGGGAAATATCTGCTGTTTTGATATAAACGCTTTAATGAATAGCCAAGTACAAAGTAAATCAGCCAGCCTTTAAATATCATATATTGAAAAAACTCTCCTGGTAAAAACCCAAGCGGCTGCAGATAAACAAACAAAGTCTGAATTATAAGAATCATGACCAGAAAAATCCTCAGCTCATGATCTGTCATAGCCTTTAGCATTCGTGATAAAAAGGGCGCACACAAATACAACCCCAGAATCACATACATAAACCACATGTGTGGGGCCATGGGCGTAGTTTCTGTCAGCCACCCAAAAAGCCATGCTTTGATATGCGCAAAGAACCCAAGCTTCTCCTGCCCCAGATATACATTGTAATAGAAGTAATAGATTCCGGTATAGAAACCAAATGGGATCACAATGGTACGAAATCTGTTTTTATAAAATCTCAGAATGTTCTCTGTACCATGATCAAGAATAAACAAACCACTTAGCATAAAATAGATTCCTACAAAAGACAAAAGCACAGGCATAAGCACTGCACTAAAAAGCTGCTGCGTATCATTGGCTGCCTGGGCAGGAATGGAATGCACCATAATAATTGCGATAACTGCAATTACCCGCAGATAATCATACTGAATTTCCCGATTTTTCCGTTCCATACGTCATCTTAAGCCTCCTTTTTTCTATTGCAAAGTATAACATAAAAAATCTGCTTTTGACAATTTTTTTATTTTTTCTAAAAAACAGTAGACAAACAGGAATACCTGTGATATTATAATGGAGCTGTCAGAGATGACAGGGAAACGGCCTATTGGTCAAGCGGTCAAGACGCCGCCCTCTCACGGCGGAAACTCGGGTTCGATTCCCGGATAGGTCATAGGTTAAAAACCGGGTTTTCAATTAGAAAACCCGGTTTTTTCGTTGAGATATTAATATATTTTGCATAAAAAAATACATGGGCAGGACTTTGTTAACGTCTCGTACCCATGTATTTTCTATTATGCAAGTGCCTTTCCAAGCTCCACACACTGGGCTGCCCCATCCTCGTCAGGTTCATTGTTACAAATCACACTGTCATGAACCAGAACTGCTCCAAGAGATTTTACGGAATCTTCCCAGTTGCGCATCCATTCACCGTCTCCCCAGCCATAAGAGCCGAATAAGGCAATCTTCTTTCCACTGAGTTTTGCCTCACAGCTTTTAAACATGGGTTCAAATTCGCCATCCTCTAATTCTTCACTTCCCATGGAAGGACAGCCAAAGGATACGGCATCATAATCATCCATCTGATCTGCTCCAAAATCAGAAGCGGTAAACAAAGAAGCATCTGCACCTGCAGCTTTTGCACCTTCCAGTACTTTATTTGCCATAGCTTCCGTATTACCGGTTCCGCTCCAATATACAACTGCAACTTTACTCATCTTATCCTACCTCTTTCTTTCCTTTTTATATGCTTAAGCAGCTACTGTAAGCTGCCAGACCGATCTTCCATTTCTCCAGAGCCGAGAATAAATGGTTCTGCATTTTTGATATCTGGCAAAGGTTTTCACCGCTTCACATTCATTGCAATATACTTTCCAACAGCCTAAGCACTTACAGTTCTTTCCTGAATTTTTAATAAAACCGATTACGTCTCCCAGAGGATACCCAAGAAATAATCCAATTTCATGAGGAAAGCCACCCTCTTCTTTCAGTCGGATTTTTAATCTGTCCAGGGCATGATCCACATCCATCTCTTCGTAACCGTAATTCTTTAAAAATCTGCTTACCCCCGGCCTGTTTAAATCCTTCATTAAATGAGACTTGCGATATACATAAATCAGAGCCTTATTCCCGCGTCTGTATAATTCAATCAATGATATGCCTTTTTCTCCCAGCTGCAGGTTTAAATATTCCAGCTGGCAGCGCAGTTCATCTTCTGAAGTAAATGAATGATTAAACAGATTTGCGGTTTTCAAAGAAGCCAGGGTTGGGGAACAATATTCAATTAAATGCCTTTCCAGTAACATATTCATACCTCCATCATGAAATTTGTTTCCCATTTATCATTCAAAAACTGTAACAGCCTATTCGTATGGGTTGTTGTTTTAGTTAGCTTTAACTAACACTATATAAATACCATATTTTTTACTGCCAGGCAATACTGTTTTTGCTTAATGGGAATTTTTCTACTATATGATAGTATCTGCAAAGAGGTTTCTGTTACTGTACCAAATTCTGTCATAATTTCTTCATTGTTTTCATACTATTTTTAGATCCTGGTCAAAATTCCTTCACATTTTCCATGTATGATAATATCATAAACATGAAAGATCCCACAAAGTGGTCAGAGCGCTTTCATACATATGTTTTCTAAGTCGGCAGAGTTGCTCTGAAAAGCTTCTTTGCCGGCTCAACCTAAAAAATGTTAATAAATTTGTCAATATTGCATTCCTGAATCCAGGGATTTCATATATATAATAAACAGGAAGCTGCAGCCGTTAACGGTCTGCAGCTTCCTGTTTATTATGTAATCACACTATTTTACAAGATATCCGCCATCTACCGGAATCGCAGTTCCGTTTAAATAATCAGATGCGGATGATGCAAGGAAAAGTACCGGTCCCTTTAAATCTTCTGGCGTTCCCCATCTGCCGGCCGGTATTCTTACGGTACATTCATCTTTTCTCGCCTGGGTCATATTGGCACACATCTCGGTATCCATATAGCCTGGACAGATGCAGTTAATGTTAATGTTCCGTCCTGCACAGTCTACAGCAAGACTCTTTGTCAGCTGGGAGACAGCACCTTTTGTGGCGGTATAAGCTGGTACGGTAGTACCGCCAAACCAGGTGACCATGGAGCCAATGGTGATGATCTTACCGCCAGTTGACTGTGTAAGCATAACCTTTAACGCGTTCTGTATCATGATAAACACATGGTTTAAATTAATATCCACTACCAGATCCCATTCTTCCATGGGAAATTCCTCAGGCAGATGTCTTCTTTGAATTCCGGCAGCTGGAATCAACACATCAAGCTTTCCTTCTAAAATATCCATAGATTCTGCAAAAATCCGGTTTATATCCTGGCGGTCTGCCAGATTTCCCGCTACGCCGTAGGCTTCATAACCTTTATCCTGGTATTCCTTTACCACCTGTTTCAGTTTTTCTTCCTGCACATCGATCAGCACCACTTTACAGCCAGCTTCCAAAAGACCTTCGGCCATTCCTCTGGATAACCCCTGAGCGCCTCCTGTTACAATACAATGCTTTCCTGTCACATCAAATTTACTGGATATCATGTCTGTTCCTCCCTAATCAAATAGTATTACGGTCTTTTTCACTGCCGGATCCGGATTTTCCATGTTCTTAAATACCTGATCAATCTCACTGAATTTCACAAAAGTTGTGGCGAGACCTTCCAACTGGTATTTCCCCTCTGCCATGTTCTTTGCTACAGGCTGAAACTGATAGGCGCTCATTCTGCTTCCGATAATGTCAAGTTCCCGCTTGTTTATATCTGCCTGACTGAAACTCTCTGGTTTATCTGAAAATCCCATGGGAATCACTCTGCCTGCGTTGCATACGATTCCTGGTTGCAGGAGAAGTGTGAGACTTCCTGGGAAACATGCGGAATCAAATGCAGCCGTACAGCCATGTCCGCCGGTAATCTGGGCTATCCTTTCAGGAATATCCTCTGTTTTGCTGTTAATTGTCTCATCTGCTCCAAAGGATTTCGCACGCACTAAAGAATCATCGTCAATATCACAGCAGATCACCTTTGCTCCGATTACCTTGCAGGCCTGTAGAATAATAGTTCCAATGGTTCCGGTTCCAAGAATAAATACCGTATCATCAGGCTCAATTCTGCCCCGTTTGGTACAGTGGGCTCCGATGGCGATCGGTTCAATCAGGGCAGCGTCTTTCCATGGAATGGAATCTTCTATCTTATATACATCATCTTCGGGTGCTGTAAAATACTCTCTCCAGCCTCCGTCAGTACCGCTGCCTCTCACCAGCACATGTTCGCATACTTCTTCTCTTCCATGGGTGCACTGATAGCATTCACCGCAGGTGATGATTAAGTCCACGACTACGTGGTCTCCCACTTTGACATTTGTAACATTTTTACCTGTTTTTGCCACAATTCCGGCATTTTCATGACCAGGTACCAGAGGATAGGTGGAACAGGGATTCTCTCCTCTGTAGATATGTAAATCGCTTCCGCATACACCGGCTGATTTCATTTGAATTAACACTTCATTATCACCTGGTTCTGGTATGGGAATTTCACGGATTTCATAGTGAAACGGGCTGGTAATTACACAAGACTTCATTGTTGTTTCCTCCTTGTTTCTTCTGCTATTAATTAAGGGGTCTGGAGCGCACCATCTCTGCGCCTGGTCTGAGTCCAGGTGACAACGGTATTCTCGCATGGATATTTTAGAGCTTCTTTTTCATTGATATCAACTCCAAGACCTGGTTTATCATTGGCATAGACATAGCCATCAATAAATTCCGGAAGTCCGGGAAACACCTCTAAAAGCGCTCCTCTTGGACCTTTTAGGTCCTGAATTACAAAGTTCGGCGGCTCAATTCCCGACCACTCCTGTACACCGAAATTTGGTGCGGAAAGATCTAAATGAATATTGGCTGCATGGGCAATGGGTGACATATCTCCAGGTCCGTGCCATGCCGTTCTCACCCCATACTGCTCAGCAAAAATCTGAAGCTTTCTCGCCGGAGTGATGCCTCCGATCTGACTTAAATGCACCCGGATAAAATCAATTAAGTGTTCTGCGATTATCTGCTTCCATTCCACAGAATTATTAAACAGCTCTCCCTCTGCAATGGGAATACTTGTCTGCTCCCGCAGATTTCTAAGCCAGGGAAGCTGCTCAATGGGAACCGGATCCTCAAGGAAAAATAAATCATAAGGTTCCAGCGCTTTTGCCAGCTTAATCGCATCTACCGGAGCAATTCGTTCATGAACGTCATGAACCAGATTCATATCGTATCCGATCTGATTCCTAATGTCTTCAAAAAGTTTGACCGTATTGCGGATATATTCTCTGGAATCCAGATACACACCGCTTAAAGCTCCCTTAGGAGCGGTAGCCGGAACAGTTCCATAGCTGTCTCCTCCATAGCCGCCGCACTGGCACCTGATACTAGTAATACCCATTTCTTTATAACGCAGGATATTTTCACAGACTTCCTGTGCATCCCTTCCGTCTGCGTGGCGGTAAACGGGAATTCCCTCCCTGCATTTCCCCCCAAACAGCTGGTATACCGGCATGCCTGCCATCTTTCCTTTAATATCCCATAATGCCATATCCACCCCGGAAATTGCATTGTTTTCTATTGGTCCGTTTCTCCAATATCCGTTCTGGTGCATGAGCTGCCAGATATCTTCGATCCGGTCCACCTCTCTGCCTGTAAGAAGAGGCTTTAGATACTCCTCCACTACCGTCTTTACTGCCAGATGACGGTAGGCAAAGGTCCCACAGCCAAGACCGTACAGCCCTGGCTGATTGGTTATTACCTTTACAACCACCAGATTAATTCCTTCCGGTGCCGTGAGTATTACCTGAATGTCACTGATTTTTGTATCCATCATTTCCTCCCTGCTTCCAGCTCTCTGGCTTTTTCCCTTGATTCTTCATAGAAATGGCAGGCTGTATAGTGGCCTGGTTCCACTTCTTTTAAATCCGGCTTCTGGGTTTTACAGATATCTCTGCATAAAAAGCACCTGGGAGCAAATCTGCAGCCTTCTCCCGGATTAATGGGGCTGGGCACATCTCCGGTCAGTACGATCCTGTTTGTTTTCTCTTTAAAATTTATTTTTGGAACTGCTGACAGCAAGGCGATGGTATAGGGGTGAAGTGCATTGGCAAATATTTCGTCCGTCTGCGCCATCTCTATAATCTGCCCTAAATACATCACTGCCACTTTTTGGGAAATATGCCTTACCACACTTAAATCATGAGAAATAAACAGGAAGGATAAATTCATCTTTTTCTGCAGATCCATGAGCAGATTAATAATGGTAGCCTGAATTGATACATCCAGAGAGGAAACCGGTTCATCACAGACGATAAATTCCGGTCCTAAGGATAATGCTCTGGCGATCCCTACCAGCTGACGCTTTCCTCCATCCAGCTCATGGGGATATTTCTCCAGTACATATTTCTCCAGCCCGCAAAGCTCAATGATCTCTTCAATCCTCTGCCGCCGTTCATTTCCTGAACAGAGGTTATGGATCCGATAGGACTCCTCCATAATGCTTTGAATGGTTTTTTTTGGATTTAACGAGGAATAGGGATCCTGGAAAATGATCTGGATTTTCTTTCTGAAATCCATGCTTTCATCACCTTTGGAGTCCAGAACGCTGCTTCCCTTATAAAGGACTTCTCCGTCAGTTGCTTTATGAAGCCTCATGATTACATTTCCTACTGTCGACTTTCCGCAGCCGGATTCCCCCACCAGTCCCAGAGTTTCTCCTGGCATGACTGAAAAGCTGATCCCGTCAACAGCATGAAGGACTCCTTTGTTTTTTACTTTAAAATGTTTCTTTAAATTCCGGACTTCAATCACCGGAAGATTCTGCTTCTCCATTAATTTGCTTCCTCCCTCTCAAAACAGGCCACCAGATGACCTGACCCGTATTCCTGAAGCGGCGGCACTTCCTTCCTGCAGCGGTCAGTACAGGAATTACAGCGGGGATGGAATTTACAGCCGGCAGGCAGTAAACAGGCATTTGCCACATTTCCCGGAATGAAAGCCAGACGGTTTCTGGGTCCGCTTAAGTTTGGAATGGCACCTAAAAGCCCTTTTGTATACCAATGCCTGGGATTTGTAAAGACTTCTTCCACAGTGCCGTATTCGATAATGGTTCCGGCATAAATGACCGCAACCTTCTGGCAAAGCTCCGCGATAATTCCCAGATTATGGGTAATCATCAGCAGGGAGCTGGAACGTTTTCTCTGCAGTTCCTTCATCAGCTCTAAAATCTGTGCCTGTATGGTCACATCAAGGGCTGTGGTGGGTTCATCTGCAATTAGAAGCTCCGGATTACAGGCAAGAGCTGCTGCAATGCCCACTCTCTGTCTCATACCGCCGGAAAACTGATGGGGGAAATCATCTAAACGGTATTTTGCAATGCCCACCAGTTCTAACAGTTCCTGGGCTCTTTTTGCAGCCTCTTTTTTACTTAGCTTTTCATGCTTTCTGATTACCATGGAAATCTGTTCTCCAACAGTAAATAATGGATTTAAGGAGCTTAGGGGGTTCTGGAAGATCATGGATATTTTGTTTCCTCTCATCTCCTCTAAGCTTTTGTGATTCATATCAAGAACCGATTTTCCATCAAAGTGTATGGAACCTCCGGTTATGTTGCCCACTTCTCTTGGAAGAAGCTTTAAGGCGGATAAGGCAATGGTTGTCTTACCGGCTCCAGTCTCTCCCACAAGTCCCAGTGCTTCTCCCCGCTCAATGGTTAAATTAATTCCATTCAGTGCCTTTGCGGTTGCCCGCCCGGTTTTATATTCTACATGCAAATCTTTTATTTCCAACAATGGTGCCATGTTGTCGCCTCCAGCCTTAATCTTTGTTTTTGGGATCCAGTATGTCGCGTACTCCGTCACCAAGGAAGTTAAATGCCAGTACAATGATCATTAATGTGACTCCCGGAACAACCACCGTCCAGGGTGCAGTGGCAATATATTCTCTTCCATCTGCAATCATGGAGCCCAGAGACGGATTGGGAAGGGGAACTCCCATGCCAAGGAAGCTTAAATTTGCCTCCGTCAGGATGACAAATCCGATCTGCTGGCTCATTAAGATAATGAGCGGAGTCAGTACGCAGGGAAGAACCTGGGTGATCAGTATCCTGGCATTGGAAGCGCCAAGCACTCTTGAAGCCTGGATAAATTCGCTGTTGCGGATTCCCATTACGCTTCCCCGCACCACCCTTGTATAAGAGGTCCATCCCACAATGGCAAGAACCAGTAAAAGATTGGGTACACTGTTGCCGAAAATTGCCATTACGGTAATTGCTAGTACCATGGTGGGAATGGACAGCTGTATATCACAGATACGCATGATAACATTATCGATGGTACCTCCGAAAAATCCGGCAATCGCTCCCAGTGCCGTTCCGATTAAAGCAGGGATCAGCACTCCTGCTGCTGCAATTAGCAAAGAGATGCGGCAGCCCGTAACCAGTCTTGTAAAAATATCCTGTCCAAGGGCATCTGTGCCCAATATGTATCCGTTTATTCCGTTTGCAAGGAATTCCGGTGAAATCAAACGTTTCCTTAAATCCGACTGTATGGGATCATGAACCACAAACAGCGGAGAAGTGAAGGCGGCCAGAGTAACAAAAACTGCGATAACCAGCCCGATTACAAAGAACTTCGATTTTTTCATCCTTCGAAGCAATTCACTTTTTTTCATGTTGTTTCCTCCCTAATTCAGACTCATGCGCGGATCAACAGCCACGTAGATGATGTCCACCAGAATATTAATGATCACGAACAGGGAAGCCGTCACAAGCAGAATGGACTGAATCAGTGGAAAATCCCTCATGTTTATGGCTTTTACAGTCAGACTTCCAAGTCCCGGCCAGCCAAATACCTGTTCCACTATAATCGCCCCTGCAAGAAGCTGTCCGATCTGCATCCCAATGATGGTAATGGTAGGAAGCAGCGCATTTTTTAAAGCATATCTGGTATAGATCTTAAAATTACCGATTCCTCTTGCCTTTGTGGCTGTAATGTAATCCTCTTCCAGTACCTCATACATTCCGGAACGGAGCATTCTTGTGACTAAAGCAGCCAGGGGAAGCCCAAGGGTGAGTGCCGGAAGAATCAGATTCCGGAAGGAACCGTATCCCTGTGTGGGAAGCACTCCCATAAAAACTCCAAAAAACAGGATAAAGAGAAGCCCAAGCCAGACCTGGGACATGGACATTCCTAAAAGTGCAAATACCATGGAGAAAAAATCAATTGCTGATCCCTTCTTAATTCCCGATATAATTCCCATGGGAAAACTGACTAAAATGGATACAACCACTGCAGCAAAGGTCAGTAAACCAGTTGCCGGAAGGCGTCCGAATATCAGTTCCCCGCAAGAACGGTTAAAAAAAATAGATGTACCCAGATTTCCGTGGAGAACATCCCCAATGTAAATTAAGTATTGCTGAATCAACGGTTTATTCAATCCCATTTTCGCTTCTACGGCTGCGATCTGCTCCACTGTGGCATTATCCGGCAGCATAAGAGCTGCCGGATTGCCTGGGGCGAGACGCATAAGTCCAAAGGCTACAATGGATACGCCAAACAGCACGATAACCGCTGACAGCAGTCTTTTTACCATAAACTGCATGAAATTCTGCATTTCATTACCCCCTGGTTATAGATTAGTTTTTCATGACTCTTGAAAGGTCAATAATAGTGTCGTTGTAAAGCCTGACTCCGCTCAGCTTATTGGAATAGGCATTGATGGTATCCAGATTGATGAAGTAGCACATACGGCCTCCGTCTTCCATCATCAATGTAAACGCCTGCTTTAACAACTCATCCTGCTTGCTTCTGTCAATGGTCTGTCTGGCCTCTGTTAACAGGGAAGTGATCTCAGGATTTTCAAGCTGGGTATTGCAGGAATCGGACAGCCAGTGTGTTATCATATGTCTCCATGGAGATCCGTTGTTGTAAAATACATTGGAGAATGCAATATCATAGTCTCCGGCAGAACGCTTTGTTACAAACGTAGCGCCTTCCATAATTTCCAGTTTTACATTAAATCCTGCTTCAGTCATCATGGACATGACTGCCTGAAGGACCTCTTTTGTACGGGGTACCTTTCCATCAATAGCCATGAAATAGATTTCTTCTCCCTTGTAACTGCTTTCTTTTAAAAGTTTCTTAGCAAGCTCTGGATCATACTGGTTGTATTTGCTTTCCAGATCCTTATCGTATCCCGTAACGCCTTCCATTACAGGCCAGTAAGCAGGGGAACCGGAGCCAAGAATGCTTTCCACAATTAACTTGCGGTCAATGGCATGGGTCAGGGCAAGGCGTACATTTTTATCTGCAAAGGGTTTTCCCTGTCCGGACTGAAGAGCCATCCAACTGATGGTTGTACCTGGCTTGGAATCCACCGTAACTCCATCGGTTCCGGAAAGTACATCCACCTGATCAGGGGGAATGTTGGATATCAAATCAAATTCACCGGTTCTCATACTGGATACACGGGTTGTGTCTTCCGATATTGGCTTATATACGATTTTGTCCACATTGGATTTCTGATTGCCCCAATCCCAGTAATCATCGTTTCTTACGAATACGGCTTCATTACCCGGATCCCAGCTGACAAACTTCCATGGTCCTGTACCAGGGCTTGTCTTAAACATATCCTCTCCCTGCTCTGCCAGAGCCTTTGCCGGCAGCATAGGCATATAGGTAAGCTGGTTCAGCATATCGCCGATTGGCTTCTTACAATGTACAACAGCCGTATATTCGTCTGCTGCTTCCACAGATTCAATATCAGACCAGAGGAAATTCATATTCAAGGTATTGTTAAACGCACCTCGTTCCAAAGTTGCTTTTACTGAGTCCGCATTGAAGTCTTCACCATTATGGAATTTGACTCCCTGCCTTAATTTAAATGTCCAGTCCAGACCGTCATCGGATACACTCCATTCTGTAGCAAGACCTGGTTCATAATTACCTGCGTGGTCCGTACGAACAAGCATATCGTAAATCAGAAGCTGAATGCTGTAAAACGGAACAACTGGCTGTCCCATTGGATCCCATGTGTAGACATCTTCAGACATGGAAAATGTCACAACATTCTCTCCGCCTTCTTTTTTACCTGCAGAGGTTTCCGTACCGCCCGCTGCGTTGGTTCCCGGGGTACTGCTTTTTGTGCCGCCCCCGCAGCCTGACAGTGTGCCAATCCCCAGGACAGCCGCCAGCAGACAGCAAATAATTCTTTTTCTCATAATGTTCTTTCCCTTTCTCCATACAAATTCACACCAAACCGAGCTCGTTGCTGTATGGTGAGTATAGCCTACTGGTATGCAGACTGTAAATATCCCATTCTTCAACTGGTTTCCATTATTTGCCCTGAAAAGATAATATTTGTTAATAGAACAAAATTTATCAAAAGATAGACTTCTTTCAGCACTTGTTATCAATCTTTAAATCTTATATACTTATTTTTGTGACATTTACATAATTATCTACACCTGGGAGGGGCCATCATACATGAATCATAATTTAAAAGACATCTTACGTAAATTCCGGAACAAAAAACTTCTCACACAGCTTTTTACTGTAATGGCTGCTTTTAGCGGAATTTTAATGGCAGTGGTATCCATGGTGGTCAACCACCAGACTACGGCCACCTTTCTAAAAAATAATAACCTGATCTACACCAACACTATGGAAGTCTCCATTAAGACACTGGATACGTTATTTTCCGGTTTTCACAACTCTCTGACTCATATTACCTATGATGCAGGCATTGTGGATTCCGTCGTGACGCCAAAGCCTTTAGACTCTGTAGCCAATTATCAGGTATGGTCAGTTCTAAACGGTTACTGCCAGGAAACAGAAGGAATGGAAGAAATTTATCTCTACATAAGAAAAACCAATCAGGTGCTTACATCTACCTACGAAAAATGTTCCCTTGACTTTTTTCGGGAGAGAGATCTGGTAGACAGGCACTTTGCCTCCCGCCCTTCCACTGTTCTGCTGAAAAGCGGGCGTACTACTTCCATTGAAATTTATAAGGACAGAGTTTATATGGTGAGAGACTTTCCCTTAAACGGGGAAAAAGGACTGGGAACGCTGTTTATGAAGATGAAGTCTTCAGTCCTTTCAGATGCACTGGAAGCAGCCCAGACATCCTATAGCCATCTTCTTGCCTACGATAATAATTTTAATCCGCTCTTTCCCGGCATGCTGGATTATGGCAGGGTGCCAGAAGGCTTGATTGATCTGATACCAGGGTATATAAAAGAGGGTAGAAATACCATATATTCCGACAATCAGCACTATTATTTCTGTCAGTCTGATCAGACCGGAATTAATCTGGTTCTGTTGGTTGACGATACGGCTTTCATGCCCTCCTCACGCATGGTGTTCATGAATTCTCTCCCTTATTTTGCCCTGATTTTAATTTTAAGCAGTCTTTTATCGGTGTGCGTTCTTTACTTAAGCTATATGCCTGTTCAGAAATTAAAGAAAATGATTTCGTCAGAGGAAAGTGGCGGTAACAATGCTGATGGAAAAAATGAATGGGATTATCTGACGGAAAGCTTCTTAAAGATATCCAACCATAAATATCAGCTGGATTATATTTTAAGTAATATGATTCCAAAAATTTCCAAGGAATTTTATTTTGATCTGTTGAACGGAAAACCAATGGATCTCCCTTATATTCAAAGCATACTTACAAATATAGGCAGTCCTTTAAATACAGAAGATCCCTGCAAAGTGATCACAGTCACTTTTCTGGATTCTGTTGATCCAATTTTGAAAAACCATCTCGCTGACAGCTTAAAGCAGATTCTTAAACGAAATTCAGATGGTATCTGCAGGTATGTACTTCAGCAGATTGATGAATCCCTTTATGCTGTAATTATTCAGTTTATAGCAGACCTTGGATATAGTAAAATTACGGATTTTGAAATTAAGCTGGAACAAGCCTTTTTTCAATCCAGCGATGACCGGAGTAACGGTGTATTACTGGAAATTGGTCCGAAATGCAGTTCTATTCAGAATGTATCCTTTTCTTATCAGGAAAGCCTGGAAAGACTGGCCAGGCAGAAATACCCTTTACCAAAAAACAAAGAAAAAACTGTGCGCAATGAGGAGGACTCTGTAAAGTTCAACCATCATTTCTTCCAGCTGCAGATGAAATCAATCTCAGAGTTAATTATGAAAGGGGATACTGACACAGCTTTAAAAAAGGCACTCCATATCTGCCATACCCTGCCTCACGACGGTAATCCCGAGGAGATATGCAGAGCTTATGAATATTACCGTCTGGCTTTTTTAAATACACTTGCCTCCTACCGCATTACGGAAGCAGAAGAAAAAGAATACGCATTCCTTTTTGATCCGGACCCCTATCCCTCCCAATGCGCAGAGAATCCTGCCTGTATGCAGGAGTACATGGTGCCGTTTTGTACGGCTGCCGTAAATCTTCTGTCAGAAAAATATCTAAAGCAGCAGCATAAGTATTTAATTCGGGCTAAACGCTGCATTGAAGAGAGCTATGCAGACCCAAATCTTTCCCTGAATCTGCTGGCAGAACAGTGCAAAACTACTACCAGCTATTTGAGCAGGCTTTTTAAAGAGAGTTTTGGTATCAATTTTGTGGACTATTTAAACCAGTACCGGATAGAAAAGGCCAAGGAACTGCTTATGACTACCAGTAAACCGGTAAAAGAGATTGCTTCCACTACAGGATTTAATTCCCAGCAGAACTTTATCCGGGTATTTAAAAAGCATGCAGGCGTGACACCTGGACAGTTTAAGTCTGAAAAAGAAAGTACGAAATAAAAGACTGGAAACATGGGGGAAAGGCGGCAATTTCACCGTTTTGTAATTAGTACATACTATATATAAGAAATACGTATTTCTATTATTATATCAAGTGGGGGCGTTATCATGGCTAATTATAAACCAGTTGTCAGGACAATCGGGGCAGCATCAGCTGCTTCAGGCATTGTTCTTCCTGCAAAGCTTTCAACTACAAGCTGGGTACTTCTTTTAGTCAGAGGTACTGCTGTATTTAGCAATACAATCTTAAGAAGTGGTGCTGTTGCTATCTGGAAAAGCACAACTCCAACAACCGCAGCTCCAAGTGAAGTAACATTTACAGATGCAAACGCAGTTTATGGTATTTCCACCAAAGCCGGTGTTCAGCTCAGATTCAAATTTTACGCTAAATAAAAGCTCCGGGGTGTTCATTTATTTTTGGACACCCCTACTAAGGAGGCGATGGTATGTTATCTAAATTATGTTTTACAGGCTGCCAGTTAATCTGCTCCGGAGTTGTGACTGCAGATGTGAATTTAACATGTGATTCTTATCTGTTCCTTACAGGAACGGTATACACTCCTGCCGGAGAGCCTCTGCCAAATGCTGCCGTTGAAATCCGCATTCTTGATGACGCTGATCCCACCCGGGTGATACGAATCGGTGTCACGTTTTCTCTTTCAGATGGCACTTATGGCGTCTCTCTGCCCAGAATACCCGGCAGACAGTATCAGCTGCTGGCATTTTCGCCTTTATAGGCATTGGCTTAAGGCCACCATTCTTGTGGAGGAAGCTATGAAAATAATTAAAACTTCTGATGGATATAAAGTCTGCCGCATAAAAAAAGAAAAGAAATATGAATATCTGGCAGACATTACACATTACGACCAGGAGATTCGTAAGCTTACGGATACTCTGGATGGATTAAAATTCGATTCCCTTGTTTTTTTATTCGGCATAGATACCGGAGCTTATTTAGAGCAATTAAAAAAATGTCTCTGCAGCAAAAACAATGTTATTATCTTTGAACCAAACCCCTCCGTTTTCAAACAGTTCCCGGCGGCCTTAAGCGATAATATTCATCTGGTTTTCTATGAAGAAAAACTGGTGAAGCAGATATTTGAACAGACCATTACTTTTAAAAATATCAATAATATCTATTTTTATGCGTTTGGAAATTACCAGAAAATCTATAAAAAAGAATATGACCGGCTGATCGAACATCTTGACTGGACTATCATGAACGCTGCCTCCCAGGTATATTTAGCCAAGCGTTTTAAAAACGTCTTCATTAAAAATATGATTGCAAACATGAAAATGATTCATCAGGCAACCCCTGTCAACAACTATGTATTTTCCAACAAGGACGTTCCCGCCATTGTAGTATCCGGCGGAGCCTCTCTGGAACAGAATATAAAGGATATGCTGAAGCAGAAAGATAAACTGAACAATTACTTTATCATTACAGGAAGCAGAACATTAAAAGCACTTGTTCAGAACGGAATTATTCCGGATATGGTGGTTTCCGTTGATCCGGTAGATGCCAATTACGAAATGATGAAAGATTATCTGGATTTAGACGTACCGCTGGCATTTTATGAATACAGCAACCGTTATCTTCTCAGAGATTATAAAGGAGGGAAAATTCTGATTTCTCTTCTCTTTTCCCATACCATAAAAGGAATGGAGCATTTGAAATCGGTGTATTGCGGCGGTTCTGTATCCCATGCCTGTATTGACATCGCCAACATGCTGGGCTGCTCTCCCATTCTTCTTACAGGTCAGGATTTTGCACTTACAAATAAAAAACATCACGCAGACAGCGCAGTGTTTCCCTTTGACAGCAGCAGCCGGTATGATGCCCAGATCATGATAAAGGATGTCAATGGCAATCTGACAGAAACAACGGTAACCCTGGATTCCTTCAGACGGAATCTTGAGTATTATATCAGCTGTTATAAAGACCAGCCCCGTGTCCAATTTATTAACTGTTCTTATGGAGCTGAAATTAAAGGGGCTCCTCACAGGGAATTAAGTGAGATATTGGAAAAAAGTACTTTTTCCGGTCAAAAAACTCCCTGCAAACCAAATCATGAGCTAAATCTGAATCCTGAAAAGACAATTAAAACCATATTGGAGTTTTTGGATCATTATCTGACTAAAACCAGTCAGGGATTGGAATTATGCCAGATTATCCTATCTGAAAATAAGACGAAATCTCTTCTGGATGTTGAGGAAGACGATATTGATCTTCAAAGAATCCTGTATATCTTACAAATTGTAAATAACATTGAAAATGACCCGTACAGCCAGTATTTTGGAGGATATTTCACGGAATTCCTCTATGATATGAAAGAAAAGAACAATCATATGGCTGCAAAAGATTTTGACAAATTAACTTCCGACCTTCAATATCAGACACGTTTTTTCAAAGAATACTTAGAGCGCCTCAATAAAATACTTGCAGAGGTTAAGGATACCATTGACTCAACGGTATCAGAATTCTACCAATCGCATATAGTTTAGTAAATCCTATGAGAATAGAGGGTATGCATATGGAAGACGATGTTCAATTTGATTCAATTAAGAACAATTACAAAGAAATGAAAGTATCCAAAATGATTGTAAACGGAAAAGAGCAGGAAGGAAACATCATCAGTGCTGAAGTTACAAAAGACAGTCAGCAGTTAAACGTGACCGTTTATACCCAAAACGAGTAAAGCAGGAAAGAAAGGGGGCGAAACGAAACCATGGACTGTCATAAACATACCTCTTTCACCATAAGAGGCTCCAGGCTTCTGCCCTGCAGAGAAAATCATTTTGATTTTCATCTTGGCCGAATCAACTTTCAAATCATTAAGGGAACTGTTTACTGCCTGAATCAGACCCCCAGCGCCGGAGCTGCCGTACAGATCACCCAGGTCGATATGGTAAATCACACTTCCACTGTACTTGGTTACGCAATTACAGATGAAGCGGGGCGTTATGTCTTTTCTCTTGAGGCACGGCCTGACATGAAATATGAGATTTCGGTCTTCGCCCCATTAATCACTGAGGGAAAGGGGGAAATTTGTTGAGCTGCTATACAGAACTTTTAATATCACCAAAGAATTTTAATAACAGAAATATAGCTTCGGCAGTTATTACCATGGAATACGTTCCTGAAGTACTGCTGACCGGAACCGTTTATAATAACCGGTGCGAAGCTGTAGAAGGTGCAGTCGTCCGTGTTATCGCTGTGGCCTCCCTTATAAAAAAGGATCTTGGTTATGTAATGACCAATCAATTCGGAGAGTTTGCCATTGTGGTAGAAAAGAATCCGCAAATCAACTACCAGTTCGATATCTACGAACCGGTTCTTACCAGTTAATTAAGGGGGAATGCCATGGCACGTGGATTAATCAGAGGGATGGTCCGCTACAAAAATCGTGTTCCAGTAAGGGGAGCCATCATTATTTTGGAACGAATGGTAAATGTATTTAATGAAGAACTGAAAGAAGACGACTGGGAAGGTGTCTATCTGGGTTTCACTCAGACGAACATACACGGGGAGTTTTGCTTTTCTGTTCCGGACAATACCGTTACATACCGGGTAAAAGTATTTGACAATCATCATGAGTGAGGAGGAACATCATGAAAAAGGTGCTGGTCACGGGAGCAGACGGCTTTATCGGCAGCCATCTGACGGAGGAGCTTGTCAATCGGGGATATCAGGTAAAAGCATTTGTCTACTATAACTCCTTTGGTACCTACGGCTGGCTTGATACTCTTCCCCCACATATAAAGGATGAAATTGAAATACATAGCGGAGACATCCGGGATCCCAATGGAGTAAGGGCTGCTGTATCTGGTGTGGATTCCGTCTTTCACCTGGCAGCGTTGATTGCCATTCCATACAGCTATGAGTCTCCTGATTCTTATGTGGATACCAACGTAAAAGGAACCTTAAATATCCTTCAGGCTGCAAGAGCCTTAGAAACTGGCAAAGTATTAATTACATCCACTTCAGAAGTCTACGGCAGTGCCGACTATGTTCCCATTGATGAATCTCATCCCTTTAAAGCCCAGTCCCCTTATTCTGCAACGAAGATAGGCGGGGACCGGCTGGCGGAATCATTTTACAGGAGTTTTTCTCTTCCTGTTGCAATTGTGCGGCCGTTTAATACGTATGGCCCAAGACAGTCAGCAAGGGCAGTCATTCCCACAATTATCAGTCAGCTTCTGGCCGGAAAGGAAGATATCCATCTGGGAAGTCTTACCCCTACCAGAGATTTTAATTATGTAAAGGATACCGTTAACGGCTTTATTGAAATCGAATCATCGGAACATACCGTAGGAGAAGAAATCAATATAGCCAGCGGAATAGAAATTTCTATCGGTGAACTTGCCCTGGAACTGATCCGTCAGATTAATCCAAAGGCAGAAATCATTTGCGAAAATGAAAGACTTCGCCCGGAAAAAAGCGAAGTGACAAGACTGCTTGGCTCAAATAAAAAGCTGAAAGCCCTGACGTCCTGGAAACAGCAATATACCTTACCTCAGGGTCTGGAAGAAACCATACACTGGATGGAAAACAATTTAAACCATTACCGGACAGACCGGTATAACATTTAATAGAAACTGCAGGAGGCAACCCATGATTCCCCTATCTGTGCCTGTAATCAAAGGCAATGAAAAAAAATATGTAGACGAGGCGATTTCAAATGGCTGGGTCTCTGCTTCGGGCAGCTATGTAACCAGATTTGAACATGAAATGGCTGATTATTTAAAGGTGAAACAAACAGCTGCGGTCCAAAGCGGCACAGCTGCTCTCCATCTGTCTTACCTTCTTTCCGGGGTAAAACCAGGTCAGGAAGTGATCGTACCTGCACTGACTTTTATTGCCGCGGTAAATCCTGTAAAATATCTGGGTGCAGAACCAGTCTTTATGGATTGTGATGACTCACTGAATATGGATTGCCGGAAACTGGAAGATTTTCTAAAAAAGGAATGTACAAAAACCACTTTAGGTCTTAGAAATAACAAATCAAAACGGATTATCACGGCAATCACAGTGGTTCATATTTTTGGAAATATGGCAGATATGGAAACCCTGGTCCGTCTGGCTGATGAGTATGGATTAAAGCTGATTGAAGATGCCACAGAAGCACTTGGAACCAGATATACAGACGGGATATATGATGGAAAATTTGCAGGCACCATGGGTGATTTCGGAGCCTATTCCTTTAACGGCAATAAAATCATTACAACCGGCGGCGGTGGACTGGTGACTGCAAAAAAAGCCGCTGACGTAGAACGATGTGCCTATCTGGCAGCCCAGGCAAAGGATGATTCTCTCTTTTATGTCCACAATCACATTGGCTACAATTACCGGATGACCAATATGCAGGCAGCCCTTGGAGTTGGGCAGTTGGAATGTCTGGAAGATTATATCCGCATTAAGGTACAAAATTATAATTATTACAGGGAAGGGCTTGAGAATTTTGAGGGTGTCCAGCTGATGCCATTTAACGAAAAAGCCAGAAATAATCACTGGTTTTACTCTCTGCTTTTAAAAAACAAGGCGTTAAAAAGAGATTCTCTTATGAGACAGCTGAAAGAAGCAGGGATTGAGACCAGACCCATCTGGAAACTGAATCACACTCAGACCATGTATCAGAACTGCCAGGCCTATTATATTGAAAGAGCGACTTTCTATCAAAGCAGAATCATAAACCTGCCCTGCAGTGTAAATGTAACGAAAGCAGACATAGACTTTGTTATAGAAGCTTTAAGGAAAAGCTGACAACCGGAAGGAGGGATTGGCATGGACGTGGAAAAATTCTTTGTTACACCGGACATTCCAATCAGAGATGCAATCCGGCAGTTAGATGAGACGGCTAAGAAAATGCTGCTGGTTGTAAAAGATCATAAGCTGACAGGTGTTATAACAGACGGAGATATCCGTCGGTGGATTCTGCAAAACAAGGATTTGTCCATGCCAGTGCATCATATTATGAACCCCTCCCCCATTGTTATAAAAGAAGAGGAACTTTCCAAAGCACTGAATATCATGAAGGAAAAGCGAATTGAAGGGCTCCCTGTGGTAAATGACAGCGGCCAGGTTCTTGATCTGGTCTTCTGGAATGAACTGCAGCAAGAAAAAAAGCAGCCTGTAAGGAAACGGAAAACTCCGGTAGTAATCATGGCAGGAGGGAAAGGTTCCAGGCTTTACCCTTATACAAAGATCATTCCGAAACCACTAATTCCCATCGGAGATACCCCAATTGTAGAACGAATCATGAATCAGATGATCTCCTATGGATTTACAGAGTTCTATTTGACAGTCAACTACAGAAAAGAGCTGATTAAAGCATATTTTAATGGAGATCCGCGCTATCATCTTCATTTTGTGGAGGAAAAGGAAGCCCTTGGAACAGCAGGATCTCTGACTCTTGTGAAGGATCAGATTCCAGGAAGTTTTTTTGTCAGCAACTGCGATATTCTGGTTGATATTAATTATGCAAAGCTCCTTCTTTACCATCAAAAAAGCAAAAATCGGATTACGGTTGTGACAGCCATGAAAAACTATGAGATTCCTTATGGAGTAATCTCCTTAGACCAAAACGGCTGTATTCAATCTATGAGTGAAAAACCAAAGTATGAATTTCTGGTCAGTACAGGGCTTTATGTACTGGAAAAAGATATTTTAAAATATATCCCCGGGGACACACCTTTTGACATGCCGGATTTAATCCGCCTGTGCATGAAGAATGACGAAAAAGTAGGCGCTTACCCGGTTATGGACAGTACATGGCTTGACATGGGGGAATTCAGTGAAATGAAAAAGATGGCTGAGAGAATGAAACTATGAAAAAAAAACTCATCCTCCTTGGCGGAGGGGGTCACGGGGAAAGTGTAATTGATACCATACGTTCAAAAAAAGAATACCAGATAGCAGGGATTTTAGATAACGGCAAAAGCCGTGGAATGACAGTCTCCGGTATTATGGTGCTTGGGTCTGATGAACTGCTTGCAGATATTTACGGCAGAGGGATCCGATATGCGGTAATTGCAATCGGAAGCGTAGGAAATCCACAGACAAGAATCCGGCTTTTTGAAGAGTGTAAGGCCATTGGCTATCAACTCCCATGCATCATTGATAAAAGCGCTGTACTATCCACAGATCTTCATATGGGGGAAGGGATCTTTATCGGAAAAGGAACAGTCATAGGAGCGGGCGTGAGCCTTGGTAATGGCTGTATCATTAACAGCGGCACGATTCTGGAACACGGCTGTATCGTTGGAAGTTTTGCTCACGCAGCACCTGGCTGCACACTCTGCGGTAATGTAAAAATAGGGGATAATACCCATATTGGTGCTGGAAGTACTGTGATCCAAAACCGAACCATTGGGAGTAATTCCATGATCGGTGCCGGAAGCCTGGTCCTGTCTGACATTTCCTCAAACAAGCTGGTATATGGGAGTCCTTCAAGGGAGGTTGGTCGTTTTGAGTAAAATTATGATAATAGCCGAGGCTGGAGTTAACCATAATGGGGATTTAAACATCGCCAGACAGTTAATTGATGCTGCATGTGCAGCAGGCGCAGATGCGGTGAAATTCCAGACCTTCCGCGCAGAGTTATTAGCTACTCCCAAAGCGAAAAAAGCAGATTATCAGTTTCAAAATACAGGAACGGATCATTCTCAATTTGAAATGTTAAAGGATCTGGAATTATCCTGGAAGGATTTTAAGATTCTCTCCGACTACTGCACTTTAAGCGGCATCCGGTTTCTGTCCTCCCCTTTTGACGAGGACAGCATGGAGTATCTGGACAGCATAGGTATGGAGATTATTAAAATTCCCTCCGGAGAGATTACGAACTATTGCTATTTAAAAAAAGCAGCGGCATTAAAAAAACCAATTATCCTTTCTACAGGTATGTCAACGACCGCAGAAATCCGGGATGCTTTAAAACTTCTGGACCAGAGCGGACAGGATATCACACTTCTCCACTGTTCCAGTATTTACCCAACGCCCATGGAAGATGTAAATTTAAACGCCATGATTACCTTGAGAGAAACATTTCATAAAAAAACAGGTTATTCTGATCACACTGCGGGTATCGAGGTGGCTGCGGCTGCGGCTGCACTTGGAGCCTGTGTCATTGAAAAGCATATGACTCTTGATAAAACCATGCCTGGGCCAGATCACCGGATGAGCTTGGAACCGGACGAATTTAAGCACATGGCTGACAGTGTGCGAAATATTGAAAAAGCAATGGGAAATGGAATAAAAGCTCCTGCGGGAGACGAACTGAAAAACCGGGATCACGTAAGAAAGTTTCTGGTAGCTGCAAAGGATATTCAGATGGGAGAACCATTTACCATGGAAAATCTCTGTGCCAAACGCTGCTCTCCCGGAATATCGCCTATGAAGCTTCCTCAGATTCTTGGTACTCTTGCAGACCGATACTATGGAAAGGATGACAAAATAGGGGAATGATCAGACTATGTGTAGTAACTGGCAGCCGGGCGGAATACGGTTTGCTGACTCCATTAATCCGGAATATAAGGAAAGACCAGGACTTGAAGCTACAGCTTCTGGTTACGGGAACCCATCTGGATACCCGGTTCGGACTTGATTATCGGGAAATGGAACAGGACGGAATTGTGATTGACGAAATGGTGGAAATGAACCTTGCCAGTGACACTTCCTATGGCATCTGCAAATCCATGGGCCTGGAGCTGATTGGTATCTCCGGTGCCTATGAACGGCTAAAACCCGATATGATACTGCTTCTTGGAGACCGGTATGAGATTTTTACGGCAGCAAGTGCCGCCGTGATCTGCAGGATTCCAATCGCCCATATACATGGAGGGGAACTGACTCAGGGAGCTTATGACGACTGCATGCGCCATGGAATTACAAAAATGAGTTATCTTCATTTTACCAGCACAGAAGAATACAGAAAGCGGGTGATCCAGCTGGGAGAATCGCCTGACAGAGTTTTTAACGTGGGTGCACTGGGCATTGAACAGATTAAGGGTCTTACTCTCCTGTCAAAAGAGCAGCTGGAGCAATCACTTCATACAGCTCTGCCCTCTCCTCTTTCCCTGGTCACATACCATCCGGCTACACTGGATCCGTTCAGTGCAGAAAATCAGTTTCAGCCGCTTTTGGATGCTCTGGATTCCTTTCCAGAGCTATTTACGGTGTTTACGGGAAGCAACGCCGACACTGGAGGAAATAAGGTCAATGAAATGGCGATTTCTTATACCAGAAAACATCCGGAGCGGGCGGTATTCATTTCTTCTTTAGGTTCCCTTCGGTATTTAAGTCTGATGAATCTGAGCCGGCTTGTAATTGGCAACTCTTCCAGCGGAATCCTGGAAGCTCCCGCTTTTCATGTTCCCACAGTGGATATCGGACTCCGGCAGCAAGGCAGAATAAAGCCCGATTCTGTCATCAGCTGCGGTACAACCGCCCAAAACATCCGTGATGCAATTTCTCAGGCAATAAATCAGGATCTTAAACAACATGCTTTGGAGAATCCCTATGATTGTCCGGGAACCAGCCAAAAAATCCTAACATGCATAAAAGAGGCGTTTCGAACGGGAATTCATTTAGAAAAAGAATTTTATGATATTGATTGGAGAATGTAATGATTCAGAATAAAAGAGTTCTTGCAATGATACCCGCCAGAAGCGGTTCAAAGGGCATCCGGGATAAAAATATCAGAGAAATAAATGGAAAGCCATTAATGGGATATACCATTGATGCCTGCATAAAAGCAGGTTTTTTTGACGATATCCTTGTATCTACTGATTCTAAGCTTTATCAACAGACAGCGGTAGAACTTGGTGCCTCAGCGCCATTTTTACGACCGCCTCACCTCTCTGGTGATGAAGCAGCCTCTGGTGATGTGATCCTTCACGCAATAAATGAAATGAAAAAGCTTGGGAAGGAGTATGACTATTTTATGCTGCTTCAGCCTACCTCTCCCCTGAGAAACGAAGAACATATTCTGGAAAGTATGAATTTGCTGTTTGAAAAATATGCCGATTCCGTAATCAGTGTCTGTCCTTATGACTGTAAATGTTATCTGTCAGTGGGGATTACTGAAACTGGTGAAATAAAAGTCCCAGACTCCTTAAAAAAACAAATAAGGAGACAGGATGTAAAATCCGGCTTCCGGATCAACGGCGCCATCTATCTTACATCTGTCTCCAATTTTCTTAACTCTGGTAATTTTTACAGTGGAAAAACTTATCCTTATTTTATGAATCCTTTAGACTCTGTGGACATCGATGACAACGATCAGTTCTATCTGGCAAAACTCATACTGCGTGACAGGGCTGGTACGTCATGAGGGCTGGTACGTCATAAGACCCAGAGCCAGAAGAGCGCTTTTCTCCAACTGATCTGCTGTTGTGTATTCGCTTGTGGTATGCACCTCATTCATGCCGCAGGCGACCACAATGCCCCTGATTCCGTTGCGTACAAAATGATTGTTATCACTTCCGCCCAGTGTCTTGTGGGTGACTGCCTCTACGCCAATGTCATCGCAGACCCTTTTAAAGCGCTTTACCACTTCTTCATCCTCATTGATTTCATAGGCCTCGATCTGCTTTTCAAAGGAAAATTCTATGCTTCCCCCGCGGCAGTCCCCAGCTTCTTCAAAGACTTTTTTCAGCTTTTCCCATTCTTCCATCGCACGGTCATCCTTCAGGCTGCGTATTTCACCAATCAAAATACACTCATCCGCAACAATATTTCCCTGCTTTCCTCCGCTTATCTTTCCAATGTTAACCGTAGTCTCTTCGTCAGCCCACCCCTGCCTGATGCTGGATATGGCGTTTGCTGCAATCTCTATGGCATTGATTCCAAGCTGGGGGCAGAAACCGGCGTGGGCGTTTTTTCCCTTTACTTTGATTTCAAAGGATAAAAGAGTGGGCGCTGCTAACGCTGCATTGCCGATTTCACCGCTTAAGTCAAACACGTATGCCTGTTTGGAATGGATGGTCGAATAGTCCGCAAGCTGGCTTCCTTTTCCGTAATTTTCTTCTGCCACAGGGAACAAAACTTCAATATCCGGATGGGGGATATCTCGTTCCTTCATGGTGCGGACTGCCTCCAATATTGCTGCAATTCCTGAAAGATCGTCTGCTCCCAGAACCGTCTCGCCTTCAGAAGTAATCACACCGTTTTCATCCTCTGCGGCATGCTTTCCAATTCCGGGTCTCACCGTATCCATATGAGCGGATAAAAGAACTGGTTCTCCAGCAGTATTGCCTTTTAAATAACCGTAAAGATTACCTGTTGGGATTGCATCTCCATAACCTGCTATCCGTTCTTTCAGACGAATACCAGCATCATCTTCTTTCACGGCAAACCCCAGCTGTTTCATCTCTTCAATCAGATAATCTGCTATTTCTCTCTCATGATACGTCTCTGAATCAAATTCCACCATTCGTTTAAACTGGCTGACCAGCCTGCTTCTGTTAATCATTTAATCACCTGCCTGGAATTATTTAGTCACTGATTCCTGTCTTTTAAACTTTTCTTCTGGAGTTTTACTTAACTGCTTTCTGTTTTGCGGGGCTGACCAGATGCCTTCGTAATCAATCTGATCCACAAAGCGGGAATTAAAATCCTGGAAAAGAGACTTGTTATCTGATCTTGATGCTGCAATATCGCGGA
This sequence comes from Hungatella sp., assembly GCA_009712635.1. Classification (GTDB taxonomy): domain Bacteria; phylum Bacillota; class Clostridia; order Lachnospirales; family Lachnospiraceae; genus Lacrimispora. The sequence goes on from WASS01000001.1 coordinate 90,353, forward strand.
AATAGGTATTATTCCGAAATGCAGGAATCACATATAAATCTCTTAAGTATCCCCATATGTTTTCATAGTCCACCACTCTGCGTTTAATGGGGCCAAGGTTTCTGTAATAATGGGTATCAAACCTTGCCAGCGTTACAAAAAGCCTGACGTCACTGTCTGTTACATAATCTCCGAATAAAAACCGGCTGGCAGACAGACGTTCCTCAATCTGGTCCAAGGCACGGTAAAAATCGTCAAAAGCCTCTTCATAAGCTGTGATCGACTGTGCAAACATCATGCGGTAAGTGGCATTATTGACATTTGGAAACAGCCAGTCATTATAGGCATCGATCTCACTTCTTAACTCAACGGGATAAAGATCCGGTGCGTCAGCCGCCTGAAACGGACGGAATGCTGTTTCGAAATAATTCGTCAGTCTGTGATAATCATTATTTACTACCTTTTTTGTGGTAATATCCACCAGAGCCGGAACGGTGCAGCGACCTTTGTAATCAGGATCTGCATTGTAATAAAACTCGCTTAAAAACTGTGCTTTTAAAACAGGATCTTTTCTGTCCTCATTATACACGAATTCCCATCCATATGCACTATTTTCTTTGCTGTGCCCCACAAGATTAATTCCAATCGCCTCTTCCAGCCCCAGCAGCTCTCTTACGATAGACGCCCGGTTAGACCAGTGGCACCCTTTTGCCCAAAACAGCCGGTACCGTCCCCTCGCTGCCTTTAACTCTCCTTCTGCCTCTCCAAATGGTGTTGTAAAGTGATTGGGCTGGCGGATAAATGCTCCTCTTTCATCGATTTCATTCTCGATCTCTTTTGGCCGGGGCCTTGGCGCTGTGCTGCTCCCTGTATGAAACTGGATTTTGTCTCTGCCATGAGGCGTATTCCATGAGGTAAGATCGGGACCCTTTGGTACGATTTTATATGGATTACCAGCAACAGCACACAAATGATAATGCTTTTTAATTGCTTCAAAATCAGTAGTTTCCTTAAATTCGGGTAACGAATACAGATCTCTTACATAGCCCCAAAGATTTTTAAAATCAGTAATACGGCTGCGGTTTAACTGAAATCCATTATAATAAGCACTATCAAAGCGAGCCAGCGTTACATATAGGCGCACATCGGATTCTGTAATGCTGTCTCCGAAAAGATAACGGCTTTTACCAAGCCTCTCTTCCAGCCAGTCAAGGCGGGAAAATACCAGATTATAAGCCTCGTTATAAGCCTCCTGACTTCTTGCAAAACCCGCCTTATAGACTCCATTATTAATTTCATTGTATAGAATCTCATTTAATTCGTCGATTTCCCCGCGCAGATTTTCCGGATATAAATCAGGTGTGCCTGGTTTATGATACTTCTTCCATTCCAATTCCCAGTATTTTGTCAGGTTAAAGTAGTCGTTATTTACCACCTGTCCGGTTGTTAAATCAACGACTGCAGGTACGGTAAATCTTCCGCTGTAATTTTCGTCCGCTTTTAAATAAGCCTCGCTTAAATACTGAATCCCCAGCACCGGATCTTTTCCACCCTCATCTAATGTAAACGCCCAGTCCGTTCTCCCCACATCTGGTCTGACCGGATCAAGAGTTCCAAGGCTTATCACATCTTCCAGTCCTAGAAGCCTTCTTACGATCACAGACCGGTGTGCCCATGGGCAGGCAGGAGACCAGATCAGACGGTAGCGCCCCGCTTCCACCGGAAGATTTCCCTCCTCTGCACCAAAAGGAGTTGTAAAACGGTTTTTCTGGCGTTTAAATGTTCCATCCTGCTGGACTTCTTCTTTAATAAACTTTTCTGACATTCCGATTCCTTCTTTCTTTAAGATCTACTTATGTTTCATATCTTCTCTGCCATACTCATCTGCAAACCGGAATGTCTGAGGCAGCATAAATCCCTGATTTTCCATCCAGTTTAAAGAATCTTCTGTTCCGCTGAAGATGCACATTGCGGTCTTATTTCTTCTGAATCCCATTTTTTCATAAAGAGCCACTGTTCTTGGATGGGTATAGAGAATAATATTCTGACCCCTGACCTGATCAAGCAGTTTTGTAATCAGGGTTCTTCCTATTCCCTGTCCCTGAAATTCATCGTCAAGTGCGATATTATAAATAGCTGCCTGACAGACACCGTCAGACAGCGCTCTTCCGACGCCTACTATCTTTTCTTCGTGATAGACAAATACCACTGCATAGCTGTTTGTGAAAATAGTCTCCTGTTCTTTCGCGGTGTGATTGGATAAGCCAGAACGGCGCAGAACATCGGATACCTCCTGCCAGTTGATATTTTCTTTTGTTGTTTTAAATGTAATCTCAGACATGCTACTCCTCCTGAAGCAGGAACTTCTCTTTTGGATTCCTGCTTAAAAATTCTCTATCAGCCTGAAGTTCCCAGCCACTTACATCTGGTCCCTTCGCCACAATGGAATGTACATTTCCCCACAACGGTTTCAAATGGGGAGAAAGCTGATAATGTCTTTTATAAATATCAAAATATGTACTCTCTTTAATTTCCGGAACATGATATAAATCTCTGGCATAAGACCACAGATTTTTATAATCTGTCAGTCTCTTTTTGTTTGCTTTAAATACCTGATGATATGCTACATCAAATCTGGCAAGGGTGGGATACAGCCTGATGTCGGAATCAGTAATGTAATCTCCCATTAAAAACCGCCTGCTTTCCAACCTTTTATCTAAAACATCCATTGCTTCAAAAAACAGATGGTAAGCCGTTTCATATGCAGCCTGAGACCGTGCAAACCCAATGTCATAAACACCGTTATTAATCCTCTGAAAGATAAAATGGTTCCACTGGTCGATTTCTTCTCTTAAATCTGCCGGATACAGCTCCGGTGCTGATTTTTTGTGGTATGGTTTCCATGCTGTTTCAAAATAAACAGGAATCCAGAAATGATCATTATTCACTCCCCGTCCTGTAAAGGTGTCTGCCAGAATTGGTACCGTTGGTCTTTCCTTATAATCTCCTCCAGGCGCATCCCTGTCATATAGCTCTTTTAAATAATGAATGCCTAATACAGGATCTTTTTCATCCGGATCTTCTGTAAATACCCAACCTTTGGGATCTCTGTAGATTCCTGTTGTTCCCAGGCTGATCACACGGTCAAGTCCAAGCAGTCTTCTTGCAATCACCACCTTATGTGCATGGGGACAGGCTGGCATCCACAGGAGTCGATACCGGTCTGGTTCCACCGGCCATTCTCCCTGTTTATCGCCAAATTTGTTTCGAAAAAAATTTTCCTGTATTGTTATTTCGCCATCTGACTGAATCTGATGGCGAAATGTGTTTTCAAAAATCTCAACTCCTTCAGCCATACTGCCCGCCTCCTTATATTGCATATTCCGTGTTTTCCAGCATATGGATTTTTACCAGAAATTCCTTTAACCGCTCATTGTCCGGATTGTCAAAAATCTGTTTTGGAGTGCCGTCTGCCACAATTTTTCCGTTTTCTAAAAAGATAATCCGGTTAGCCACATTCTTTACAAAATTCATTTCATGGGTTACTAAAAGTATGGTATTGCCTTCGGTAGCCGCCTTTTTAATTGTCACCAGAACTTCACTGACCAGTTCCGGATCTAATGCTGATGTAGGTTCATCCATCAAAAGCAGTTTTGGCTCCATAGCAAGAGCTCTTGCAATTGCCACCCGCTGCTGCTGACCCCCTGATAAATGCCTGGGGTAATGGGAAAGCCGGTCACCCATTCCAACTTTTTCAAGCTGTTTCTCAGCAATGGTCTTTGCCTCGCTCTTCTTTATCTTTTTTACCACAGTTAAGCCTTCCATCACATTTTCCAGTGCGGTCCGGTTTTTAAAAAGGTTAAACTGCTGAAATACCATTTCTGTATAACGCCTTAACTCCAGCTTTTCTTTGGCGGACCGGGTAGTTAAATTAATTTCTTTATTATTGATCCGTATTGTTCCCTCCTCCGGCTTCTCCAGCAGATTAATGGAGCGCAGAAGCGTGGATTTTCCAGTTCCGGAGGGCCCGATAATTGCCACAACGTCACCTTCTTCAATATCCAGATCCACATGATCTAAAACCACATTGCTGCCATACTTTTTGCACAGTCCGCGAATTTCAACCACACTCATCTTCTATGCCTCCTTTTTCTCTGCAATCTGTTCCGGAACGCTCATCTTCTTTTCTATGTAAGTAAAGAGCCGTTCAATAAAAATGGTAATAACCCAGTAAATAATAGCGAGGGAACAGTATACTTCAAAATAACGATAGCTGTTTCCTGCCAGGATTTTGCCTTGTGCGGTGATTTCCACCACCGAACAGGTAAAGGCCAGCGAAGTGCCCTTTACAAGTCCGATGAGGGAGTTCCCAAGAGAAGGAATCGCCACCGTTACAGCCTGAGGAAGCAGAACCCGAAAGAAAATCTGCAGCCCATTCATTCCTAATGACTTGGCTGCCTCCACCTGACCTTTTTCAACAGACTGTATGGCGGCACGAATGGTCTCTGAATCAAATGCTGACTGGTTTAACCCAAGTGCTACAATTGCAAAAATAATTGGCGGGATCCCATTCACATTATAGGAAGTTCCATTATAGAAATTGTAGTATTTTAAGAAAATGGGAATTCCAAAGTACGTTAAGTACAGCTGAACGATAATAGGAGTTCCCCTGACCACTGAAACAAACAGGGTACAAAGCTGCTGTAATACCGGTATGCGATGTATCTTTACAATTGCAATTAAGAGTCCTGCCACCCAGCCAATGATTAACGCAATCAGCGTCAGCTGTATGGTTACCGGTAAATATTTTAATAATAAGGGGATCTCTGTAAATACCAGCTGCCAATCAAATATTTTGCTCATCTTGTGCCTCCAGCCATCGGTTATTATTTATAAGAAGGAGAATAGTCGGAACCAAACCATTTTAAGTTGATTTCCTTAGAGGTTCCGTCTTCGATCACTTCTTTTAATGCCTGATTAAGATCCTCAACCAGCTTTTCATTTCCCTTGCTTACAATTAAGTAGCTGTAAGGCTCTTCCATTAAATCCTTTGCTACATCACTGCTGATGGATACACCCGTCACATTAAAATTAAATTCTTTCTCGTAGTATTCAAACATCGGTTTATCCATTAATACAAAATCATATTTTCCAGCTTCCACATCCTGAATCTGAAGTACCAGATCCTCGTCGCTATATTCAATGTTAATGGCTTTCTGAGGATTTGCTGCATTGTAGTTCTCCAAAGCAGTTGTAATGTTAATTCCGGATTGTGATATGGTTTTTAATCCGGCTAGATCTTCCCATGTGTTAATACTCTCCGCCTTTTTATTATCTTTTGCAAAAATTGCCACGTACTCATTAGCGAAAATAGGATCTGTAAATAAATATTTTTCTTTCCTCTTCTCATTTTTTGCGAAATTATTTACTCCGATCTGATAACGGTCCGAATCAAGTCCTGCAAAAATGGACGGGAAGTCCGTTACTTCTATTTCCAGTTTATACTGGGGAAGGCGGTCAAAAATAGCTTTAATCAGTTCAATGTTATGACCAGTCAGCTGATTACTGCTGTCTACAAAAGTAAATGGCTTAGGGGAGCCGCCTGTTGCTGCATAAACTGTGACAGGTTCTGCTGCTGCAGTGGTTTCGCTTCCTGACTGGGCTGCCACAGAGCTGGTTTCCTCTTTCTTTGATTCTTCTGACGCTTTTGCCGTAGTTGTTTCAGCTGGTTTCTGTGAATTGCTGCTGCATCCGGACAATGCTCCTAATATGGTGGCTGCTCCCAATACTCCAACTATTGCTCTTTTTAATTGATCTCTTTTCATAATTTTTTCTCCTCTTTTTTAATTCGTTTTTTACTTTGCTTCAAATTTTTCTTTCCTGTTATGAGGTTCATCCCAGATCGACAGATCCGGTCCTAAGGGAAGAATACCATATGGGTTATGTGCATGATTTCCAAGTAAGTAGCCTTTTTTAATGGAATCAAAATCCGTAGCTTCCTTAAATGCCGGTATGGAATATAAATCCTTTGCATAATTCCACAGATTATCAAATTCTGACAACCGGTTTCTGTTGGTTTTAAATGCAAAATAGTAAGCTGCATCAAATCTGGCAAGTGTTACGAAAAGCCGGATATCGGAATCGGTAATCTGGTCTCCAAATAAATATCTGCTTTTTGAGAGCCGCTCTTCCAGCCAGTCAAGTCTCTGAAACAAAACATCATACGCTTTTTCGTATTCCGTCTGGGACTTGGCAAACCCGGCTTTATAAACTCCGTTATTAATTTCGTGAAACAGAATTGCATTCAGTTCATCAATTTCTTTTCTTAAATGTTTGGGATAAAGATCTGGTGCATTCTGCTTATGAAACGGTTTCCACACAGTCTCCCAGTAATTAGTCAGATGGTGATAATCGTTGTTTACCACCTTCCGTGTTTTTAGATCTACAACTGTGGGAACGGTTGCTCTTCCTTCGTAGTCTGGATCGGTTTCTGCATAGATCTCAGGCAGATAACGAATTTTAAGCACTGGATCCACATTTCCCTCATCTAAAGAAAATTCCCAGCCGTTCTCTGTCCTGACGGGACTCACCGTTCCAACACTAATTACATCTTCCAGACCCAAAAGTTTCAGTGCAATGATCTGTCTTGTAGCCCAGGGACAAAGGGGCGTCCAGATCAACCGGTATCTGCCGGCTTCAACCGGAAGTTCACCTTCACCACTGCCAAAAGGAGTGATAAAATAATTATCCTGTCTTACAAAAGCGCCTGTTTCCGATACTTCATGTGCATCCTCACTGGTTGCTACCTTACCGAATTTATCTTCTAATGCCATACTATTTTACCTTCTTTCCAGCTTCGTCTTGCCTCGTGTGAATATCATATCATAATTGTATGTTAATAGGTAATATGTATAAAAAACAACTGGCAATAAGAATATCTTATAACCAGCCGTTTTTTAACATGGTAATTTTATTATATTTTATGCGAATAATGGTGTTGATAAATACCGGTCACCGGAATCGGGAAGTAATACAACAATGGTCTTTCCCTTGTTTTCAGGTCTATCCGCAACAAGCTTTGCTGCCTTTAACGCAGCTCCGGATGAAATACCAACCAGAATTCCTTCTGTGACTGCAAATGACTTGCCTTCTTTAAATGCATCTTCATTTTCAACAGTAATTACTTCATCATAGATTGCGGTATTTAATACCTCCGGTACAAATCCGGCTCCAATTCCCTGAATCTTATGAGGTCCTGGTTTACCACCGCTAAGTATGGGGCTGCTTGCCGGTTCCACTGCCACGATCTGCACATTGGGATTCTTTTCCTTTAAATATGCTCCGACACCTGTTACCGTTCCGCCTGTACCTACACCTGCAATAAAGATATCAACGGTTCCGTCCGTCTGATCCCAGATCTCCGGTCCGGTTGTCTCTTTATGCACTTTTGGATTGGCTGGATTTACGAACTGTCCTAATATAACGGAGCCTTCAATGGTATCCTTTAATTCATCTGCTTTTTCTATGGCACCTTTCATACCCTTGGCACCTTCCGTGAGAACCAGCTCTGCACCATAGGCCTTTAAGAGATTTCTTCGTTCCACGCTCATGGTATCAGGAAGAGTCAGGATTGTTTTGTATCCTTTTGCGGCTGCTACAGCAGCAAGACCGATTCCTGTGTTACCGGAAGTTGGTTCAATGATAGTAGCTCCAGGTTTTAAAATTCCTTTTTCCTCTGCATCTTCTATCATTGCTAAAGCAATTCGATCCTTTACGGATCCGGCTGGATTTAAATATTCCAGCTTTGCCAGAAGTGTAACCCCTTCTACACCCTCTGCTGCACCGTAACGGCTGATTTTCAGTATCGGTGTTCCTCCAATAAGTTCTACTGCGCTTTCTTTAATTGATCCCATGTCCTTATCCTCCATATTATCATTTTATTGTTTCATTATTATTGTTTTTAAATTATAAAGAAGCAGCTGCTTCTAAGGCACCTGCTTTCATCTTTTATGGGATAAATAAATATCCCCATATCCGATGCTGCCAGGCATTAGAAAGAGCAATCCAATAAAACTGTTTTTTTTCTATAACAAACAGCCTGGCAACAACATATATACTGATTCCACTTACGGTTTTTCTGATCTCTGTTATTTTTCATATGGAACTGCCACCTTTCTACCTACAACATTAATATGTTTATATGTTATAATTATATTAATGCAGAATGCGAAATGTGTCAATACCTTTTTTCAAAGATTCTATAATTTTTTAACCGCAGTTTTTAATTTATCCAATGCTTCCATAATAATAGATCGGGGACATGCGATGTTAATCCGTTCAAAACCTTCTCCTATGGAACCGAACATGGCACCGCTGTCCAGCCACAGACCAGCTTTTTTCACAATCAGCTCTTCCCGTTCCTGTTCACTTAGTCCCAATGCCCTGAAATCCAGCCATATTAGATAAGTTCCATCCGGTTCAATCAGTTTGATTTCCGACAAATTGTCTTCTAAATAAGTACGGATAAGCCGGATATTTTCTTTTAAATAATCCATCAGCTGGTCATGCCAGTCTTCTCCATACCGGTATGCAGCCTCGCAGGCGGTTAAACCTAATGCGTTTAACTGACTGTAACCGGCAGCTGCAATTTCTTTTTTGAACTTCCGTTTTAATTCCGGATTTGAAATAAAAATATTAGAGATCTGCAGTCCTGCCACATTAAACGTCTTACTTGGTGCGGTGCAGGTAATGGTTCTGTTCTTAAGCTTCTCATTAATTGCTGCAAACACCTGATGTTTCCCCTTAAACACAAAGTCCTGATGAATCTCATCGCTGACAACAATGATATCCAGACGCTCACAGATCTCACCAAGCTGAGTCAGCTCCTCTCTTGTCCATACTCTTCCCACTGGATTATGAGGACTGCAAAGGAAAAACAGTTTTACCTGATTTTCAACAGCCTTTTTTTCAAAGTCTTCAAGATCCATATGATAAATCCCATCTTCACCCAGATATAAGGTATTATCAACGATCTCTCTGCCGTTATCTTCTATTACTTCACTAAAGGGATAATAAACAGGCTGCTGAATCATGACACCATCTCCCGGTTTTGTGTATGCTTTCACTGCCATTGCAAGTGCGAAAACCACACCCGGAGTTTTTACCAGCCATTTTCTCTCAACTGCCCAGCCATGACGGCGATTCATCCAGTCCTGCACTGCCTCAAAGTACTCCTCTTTCCCCTCACTGTAGCCAAAGATCCCATGTTCCACACGGTCTTTTAATGCATCAAGTACAGGCTGGGGGGCTCTGAAATCCATATCTGCTACCCAGAGCGGCAGGATTCCTTCTGGTTTTCCTCTCTGAACTGTAAAATCATATTTGATACAGCTTGTATTTTTTCTGTCTATCCGTTCATCAAAATCAATTCGTTCTTTACTCATGAAATACCCGCTCCAATTCATTTATTAAATCCTGTACATCCTCTATTCCCACCGAAAGTCTTAAAATCCGGTCTGTGATTCCATTGGCAGCCAGTACATCTGCCGGCACATCTGCATGTGTCTGAGTGATGGGATATGTGATCAGTGTTTCCACACCTCCAAGACTCTCTGCAAACCGGATCAGACGCACATTCTTTAGTATACTATGGGCAAGCTCCTTTGATTCCACCTCAAAGGTCACCATACAGCCAAAGCCTCTCGCCTGTTTTTTACAGACTTCGTGTCCGGGATGGTCTGTAAGACCGGGATAATAGATCTTTTTTACTTTTTTCTCATTTTTAAGCCAGTCCACCAGATTTTTGGCATTCTTCTCTGCCTGGTTCATACGAATTGCCAGTGTCTTGATTCCCCGCAATATGAGCCAGCTGTCAAAGGGAGACAGACCGGAACCTACTGTTTTTATGATGAAACGAAGTCTTTCTGCAATTTCAGCAGATGAAGTAACAAGAAATCCGGCTATGGTATCGTTATGGCCGCCCAGGTACTTGGTTCCGCTGTGGACCACCAGATCTGCGCCCAGTTTTAACGGGTTCTGGAAGTAGGGAGACATAAATGTATTATCCACAATTAGAAGAATCCCATGCTTTTTGCTGATTTTAGCAAGCTCTTCAATGTCGGTTACATTCATCATGGGATTGGTAGGGGTTTCAATAAAAACAGCCTTTGTGTTTTCGCTGATCAGTTCTTCCACTTTCTCATAAGAGGAACCGGAGCAGTCTACGGAATCAATTAAGATACCGTTTTTCTTGCTGATGTTGTCAAACAATCGGATGCTGCCTCCATATAAGTCGCAGTCTGTAATAATGTGGTCACCCGGCGCAAACAGTTCCATAAGTGCTGTAATTGCTGCCATTCCGCTGGAAAAAGCCAGAGCATCAATGCCTTCTTCCAAAGAGGCTACAACATCTTCCAAATGCTCTCTGGTTGGGTTTTGCAGACGGCTGTAATCGTATCCGGTCCCTTCTCCTACTCCCTTATGGGCAAATGTTGCAGTCTGATAAATGGGGAAGCTGATTGCTCCTGATTGATCCACCGTAAGTTCTTTCCCGTCACCATATAAACATTTTGTTGAAATTCCATATTCCATGTTAAGTCACCGCTTTCTTTTCTTTATCGTGATTCTTGTATATTAGTATATCAGCCCCAAAGACAGTAGCGGTATGATTGAAAAACAATAGCCTGCTATTTATTATTTCTATAACAACAGCAAACTGATTTCTTACTTTTACAGAACCTGTTTTTCAAATTTTTTCAATTCCGCTATATATTTTTCTCCCAGGATACTGAGGGGCATTTTTTTCTTTTTAATGTAACCAATCCGCATCCGGTCACTGGTATTAAGAGGAATGGCACAGTATTCATCTCCATTTAAATCCTCGCATATAATACCGGAACAAAGGGTATAACCGTTTAATCCCACCATTAAATTAAGAAGTGTGGCTCTGTCATCTGCCTTAATAATCTGCTTGTATTCATAGGTACTAAATACTTCTTCTGCCAGATAAAACGCATTGTTCGTTCCCTGTTCAAAAGAAAGACAGGGATAATTTTTTAAATCTTCAAATTCAATTAGTTCCTTTTGTGCCAGAGGGCTTCCTTTCCAGAGATATACATAGATCTTGCACTGGAACAGCTCTGTAAATTCAAGATCACTGTCATGAATCAGCTTTTCCATTGATTTCTGATTAAATTCATTGAGATAAAGAATCCCCAGTTCACTCTTCTGATTCTTTACATACTCAATTACGTCGTATGTTCTGGTTTCATGAACCGCAAATTCATAATCATCCATGCCGAATTCTTTTGCCATATGAATAAATGCCTGCACTGCAAAGGTATAATGCTGCATGGACACACTGAATTTTTTCTTGAATTTTTCTTTTTTCACAAACCGTTCTTCCATCTGACGGTATTGCTCCAGCATTTGTCTTGCGTATCCTAAAAACTCCTCTCCCTCGGGTGTGATTACAATTCCCCGATTAGACCGCAAAAACAGCTGAAGACCTATTTCTTCTTCTAAATCCCTTATTGTACTGGATAAACTGGGCTGGGTAATAAATAACTCCGCCGCCGCTTTATTCATAGATTTCTGATTTGCAATGCAAATGGCATAACGAAGCTGCTGTAATGTCATAATTCCTCCTTTTATTCTGCCTGCACAAAAGCTGCCATAGAACCTATGGCAGCCTGCATATAATCTGATTCAGTTATTTAACCGCCTGAAATGCTTCTTCCAGGTCTTCAATAATGTCAGATGCATGTTCTGTTCCGATAGAAAGACGGATGGTGTTGGGCTTAATTCCGGAATTTTCAAGTTCCTCTACTGTCATCTGTGAATGAGTGGTTGATGCAGGATGAATCACCAGAGACTTCACATCTGCTACATTGGCAAGAAGAGAAAATAATTCCAGCTGGTCAATAAAATCCTTCGCTTTTCTTGCATCTCCCTTAATTTCGAAGGTGAAGATGGAACCGCCTCCATTGGGGAAATATTTGGCATATAATTCCTTCTGACTCTCATCATCGGAAATAGATGGATGATGAACTTTCTCAACCTGAGGGTGATTTTTCAAATATTCAACAACTTTCAGCGCATTCTCCACATGGCGCTCGACTCTTAAAGATAGTGTCTCAAGTCCCTGTAAAAAGATAAATGCATGAATTGGTGATAAGCAGGCTCCTGTATCACGAAGTAAAATCGCCCGGATCTTTGTCACATAAGCAGCAGGACCGGCTGCCTTTGTAAAGCTGACTCCATGGTAACTTGGGTTTGGATCTGTAAGTGATGAAAATTTTCCTGATGCTTCCCAGTCAAATTTTCCGCCGTCAACAATTACACCACCAATGCTGGTTCCATGTCCGCCAATGTATTTTGTAGCAGAATGTACCACGATATCAGCACCGTATTCGATGGGTCTTACCAAGTAAGGGGTTGCAAATGTATTGTCTACAACAAGCGGAATTTTATGTGCGTGTGCAATCTTTGCAAACTGTTCAATATCCACCACATCGGAATTGGGGTTTCCCAGGGTTTCAATAAAAATCAGCTTGGTATTTTCCTGAATAGCATTCTCTACTTCTTCATAATTAAATGGATCCACAAAGGTAGTGGTAATACCATAATCAGGAAGTGTATGCTCCAGCAGGTTGTAAGTGCCCCCATAGATATTCTTTGCTGCTACTACGTGATCTCCGTTCTTTGCAAGGTTCTCTATGGAATAAGTTACTGCTGCTGCTCCGGAAGCCGTAGCCAGTGCTGCCACACCGCCCTCCAGTGCTGCAATTCTCCGTTCAAACACGTCCTGGGTCGGATTGGTCAGTCTGCCATAAATATTCCCTGCATCTGTTAAATTAAACCTTGCAGCAGCATGATCGCTGTTATGGAACACATAGGAAGAACTCTGATAAATAGGTACTGCTCTGGCATCTGTCACGGAATCTGCCTGCTCCTGGCCAACGTGTAACTGTAATGTCTCAAATTTAAGATTTCTTTCTCCTCTGGTCTTCTTGCTCATATTCGTATCCTCCTGTGGGGTAAAATGCTGTTTCGCATGTTCTTGTTAAGTGGTATTATACTGGATTTTCTTATCCTGTGTTAATATTTATAACTATGATCTGGTTATAGGTAAAATCTATAACAAATTCTCAATGATTAGTCCTGCTGAGCCAGGAGTTTCTCCAGTTCCTCACTGAGTTTTTCTTTCATAAGGAAGAGAGTCTCTTCTCCCGGCAGATACTTATCATTATAAAGTTCTTCCACTGGCAGCTTCCAGACAGGACCAGGAGATGGTGTATCACCAATGGTTCTGGGATAAAAATGCCAGTGCATATGTGTGAAATTACCGCTTCCCAATAATTCATAATTCAGTTTATCTGGTCCAAAAGCCCGGTAAACTGCCTCTGCAGTCAAAGCCATCTCCTGTAAAAACCGGTTTTTAAATTCCTTTTCCAGAAAATGAAGCTCCGTCGCATGTTCCTTACATAAAAAAACAGTATAACCCTGAAATCTCTGGTAATCCCCCAGCACCACATATCCTGTCTCCAATTCCTTTACAAAATACGGATTTCTGCCTTCTTTAATAAGCTGTATCCGGTCACACACTCCGCACATAGCTGCACCTCTCCTTTTCCCACTTTTTCTGCTTCTCATCTTTTGTTATTATACAACAGATTTTCCACCAGCACACTATTTTTTTATTCCTTGCTTATCCATCATATCTCATTGGCTTTGGAATATATATATACAAAAATGCAAAAGGAAAAATCTGCCCATGAACGAACATTATCCATTTGTGAATCCACCGCTTCCCTATGCATACGACTCACTTGAACCTTATATCGACACTCAGACCATGTACATTCACCACGACAGGCAGCTTCAGAGATATGTAGTGGAACTAAACACCATCCTGCGGGATTATCCGGAGCTGCAGAATCTTTCTCTGGAAGAGCTTCTTACAAATACGGAAAGCCTTCCGGAAGAGATCCGACAATCTATTATCAACTACGGCGGCGGCGTTTACAATCATATTATCTACTTTAATGGCATGATTAATTCCCAGGAGCGAACACAGGCCGAAACGCTATATCCCATTATATTAAGAGATTTCGGAACAATAGAGAATTTTTTTAATGAATATAAAAGAAATGCACTATCTGTTTTCGGTTCGGGGTATGCATGGCTGGTTGTTGACCAGAATGGAACACTATCAATCGTAACCACCCCAAACCAGAATACTCCAATCTCATTTGGATTTTGTGTGATCTCCGGCATGGATGTCTGGGAGCATGCTTATTTTCTGCAGCGTTTTAATGACCGGGCTGCATACATTGAAGACTGGTTCCATGTGGTTAACTGGCAGGAGGCTGATGCACGGTATAAACGGTGTATGGGGATTGATGAGGAGCAATAATGCAAACAAGGGAGAACCAGGTATTAGCTTGGTTGCTCCCTATAAATGGTCCTACTATATAAACAAAATAAAGAATCAGAACGTCCTTATGTGATAAAAGGCGTTCTGATCTCATGTCTTATATAATCTTATTTTTCAGCTTTTTCATCTTTTACGAAATACATTTTAGTGCCTTCCAGTTCGAAAAGCAGTTTGGAATCTGTGATCGGACATTCAATGGTCTCTCCATCAGACTTTATTGTAATTACATTGTCCTTTTCTGACCAGGTGCCCTCTCCATTTTCCGTTCCAAAATTAAGTGTTACCTTTTTTGCATCAAATTTAATGGTTGCAGCATCCATAGCGCTTGCTAAAAGTTCCCCTTCAAGTACGATTCCTTCCGCTTCCACTGAATTCAAAGTCCAGGTAGTTCCTACGTAAACGGAATCATTTTTTGCTCCGCATCCTACCAGCATAGCACCAAGCATCATTAAAATTGCAAGTAATATTGATAGCTTCTTTTTCATAACTTTAACTCCCTCTTTCGTAATTTAATTGATTTATTCAGTACTACTTATTTATTCGTATCTGAATTCTGGTAAAGTTTATTATAATATATAATTCAAGTCAATAGTTTTGTCGCAAAATGCATCTTTATGACGTAAAAATCAAAAAAACATTTGCAAATCAACAAGATTATGGTATATTTGTTACAACACCATTAGAAAAATTGAGGAATATCATGAAACTTGTAATTTTAGATTCAATTACCACAGACAGAAATAATTTGATTGTTTTTTTAGAAAAATATTTCCAGAGGCGATTGATTGATTTTTCATTACATGAGTATTCATCTCATAAAACCATGTTTGAACATGTAAATTTTAAAAGTGAAAAACTTCCATGTTGCTTCATTAACCTATCAGAATCTGAGCAAAATGGTTTAGAAATAGGTCTTAAAATTCGTGAAATGAATCAGGACAGCATTATCTTCTTTACCTCAAACAGTACCAAACATGCAGCAGAAGCTTATCGAATGCAGGCCGATGGATATTTTCTTAAGCCTGTTCAGAACAATGAATTAGAAGCTTCTCTTGATAAAAGTTTAAAAAATATAAACTTTATCTATAAAAAAATTCAAATACGATCAGAATATATGACAATGAATATCCCTCTTAAGGATATTATTTATATTGAAGTATTTAATAAAACCTGTATTATATATACAAAACAAAAAACAATTACCAGTTCAATATCATTAAGCGAATTGGATGAAAGATTAAAAAAAGAAGGATTCCTCAGGTGTCATAAAAGCTATCTGGTTAATATGCATTTTATTAAAGATTATAATAATTCCGGTTTCTTTCTCACAAATAAACAATTCATACCCATATCAAAGCGGGAAAGTCTAAAGCATCGCGAAACCCACCTGAACTGGTTATGTAATTCTTTATATGATTAATTCTGTATATTACAAATGATCTATGATTTCATGAGATTCCATTACCTGGCTATCATACTTTATTATATTATTGTAAAAATTTTCCATATACTTTATACTGTATAAATAGGTTCAATTAGAACCAAATACAACAACAGGGGGAATGTTAGTATGTCAGAGACTAAATGTAAAAATTATGATGTATGCAAACAATACGGCACTTATGGTAAAAGTTGTGAAGAGGATCCTTATTCAGGCATCTATACTGATTGCGATAATAGTGAGAAGCAGATAATAAAAATTCTGGCAAGTATTGATCAGAAGCTCTCAAAACTTCTGGAAAAATAGCTTCATGTGTTTTTTTATTCCCACCCGCTAAAAAGAGGAGCCGCACAAAGCGAACTCCTCTTTTTAGCGGGTGGCAACAGTTACCGCTACTGCTCAGTTGATATTGATGAATCCACAGGAGCATATGTAACTCCATTTGCATCAATCTCCCAGCCGTCAATGATTGTACTCCTGGCGAGAGAGCCATCGGCATAAAAGTAATACCATTTTTCGTCGATTTTGAGCCATTTTCCAGCAATCATGACACCAGAGGTATCAAAATAATAGCTCTTTGAATCTCCGTTTGCTCCAATCTCTTTCCATCCTGTAATGGCACTGCCATCTGAGGATAGGAAGAACCATTCGCCTTTTGCGTTCTCTTTCCAGCCATCTGCGAAAGCACAGCCGCTGCTATCAAAGCAGTATACCTTGCCATCTAAGGTCTGCCAGCCAGTAAGGGCTTTACCTTCTTTAAAAAACATCCAATCACCGGAATCATTTCTTACCCACCCCTGGGCAGTATCCCTGAAAATCATCAGCTCAACAAAGCGGCGCAGCATTGCCGAAACCTCGGCACGGGTAGCCGTCCCCTGGGGGTCGTAAAAGTTATTGTTTTTGCCTTGGAGGATACCCGCTATCTGAATGCGCTTCACGGAAGGAGACGCCCACGTACCAATTTTAGCGTTATCGGCAAAGGTGTTCTGTGTGTGTACCTCCGGCAGCTTAAATCCCATAGCTGTGGCATACCGGTCCATCATAACCGCCATCTGCTCACGGGTTAAAAGGCCGTCCGGGTCAAACTTACCACCACCAATGCCGTCTAGAATGTTATTCTTAACGCCCCATTCGATATAGCCCATGTAAAAGGCGTCGGTTTTCACATCACTGAAGCTGGATTTCTTGTAAGCACTGATGTCGGCATTTGCCAAACGTCCCAGTGCTGTAACAAACATCCCCCTTGTCATAGAAGCATTCGGACTGAACGTGGTGGAGCTGGTACCGGTCAGAATCCCCCGGGTTACAGCAAACAGAATATCGTCCTTCGCCCAATGTTCGTTAATGTCAGTAAAGCTGACTCCACCCTTACAGGCTATGCCATAAGTGGAGAAATGACTGGTGGAAAACACTACTGTCCCGCGCTTTGCATCATAGCTGGAATCAGTAAGATAGGTTACTTTGCCATTTGCATCCACATAAACAGCACAAATGTTGCCCGCAGCCTCGCCGTTTTGCAAGGTATAGGGGAGCTCCACGCTGATGCTGCCATTACCGAAATCGGTCACAGTTTCTCCGCTGCCACTAACCGCATTGAAATCATAGGCAGGCCGATTGCCAATGGCAGCTTTTGCATCGCCGGATAACCTGGACTTGTCCATGGGAATAGCGGAAAGCTGGACATCAGCCTTTGCCTGTCTGTTGATTTCCGCTACCGCAGCAAGGTTGATGCCAATAGTAAGATCAGGGTGGTCTATAACAAGCTGCACGCTGGCAATCTTATTATCAATGACCTGCTCCTGGGTTGTCTTGGGCAGGTTAACTATCACGGAGTTTGCGTCCTTGCCGCCTGTGGTGACATGAATGATTGCGGTAATATCACTCGCGTTCACACTTTTTTTTGCTGCGGCAGCCTTTGCGTCTGCAATGGCATCGGTAATGTTTTTGTCAATCAGGCTGACATTAGCGTTACCCTCATTGTCAACTGTAGCTTTGTTTTCCGTGCTGCCACTGACAGACTCAGTGGGTTTTGCAGATTTAGCTGCTGTATTGGCGTCACTGTTAGAGCCATTGCCGGAGCCACCGCCATTTCCACCGCTATAAGGTGTGGCCATAATGATAATGGTTTTCTGCTCTGCTGTTTGTCTTTGTCCGCCTTTGGACACCGTAACAGTAAA
>WASS01000001.1:108486-149358 GCA_009712635.1 Hungatella sp.
CTTTGTCCGCCTTTGGACACCGTAACAGTAAATGTGTAGGTACCATCTGTACCCATGGGATTTGCAGATGTTCCGGCAATTGGCGGGATATAACTAACTTCATTGATTGTGACTGTAATGCCGCTGTTATTGACTGCCGTTTCTGCAACAGGCTTCAACACCGCTTTAATCGCTTCCTCATTTGGTGCATCCTCTTGGGTCATATCGCCATAGCCTTCGTTTTGCGCGGCTGTTTTCGCTGCTGCAAGGAGCTGCGCATCCGTTGGGGCAGACCGTTTAAAAATCACACTGACAGTAACCGCGTAATCGGGCATGGTAAAGCTGCCGCCTGTAACAGTTACGGTGGTATTTGTGTCGCTGGTTTTGCAGACAGAAATACTATCTACCTCATATCCGCCGTCTGCAGTGGGTATAATGGCGACAGTATCACCAGATTTAGCACTGACCAAAGCGCTGCCGTTTACCGTTACAATGTAGTTTCCATTGATGGCGGCATTCGCAGTAATGCCATAGGTAGAGAAGCTAACCACCACGGCATCACTGCCGGACATCACTAATTGTTTGCTTGAAATTTCGCCGTTGCTGGCTGCAATTAGGCTTGTGCCATCGGAGGCATTGGCTATTGCGGCAGGCTTTTCCAGACTGCCTACGATGAGTTTGCTGTAGGAGCTGTCGCCGAGGGCAGCGACCGCAGCAGAATTTGCAGCCGTGCCGTTTTTAACACTGGTGTTGGAATAGCTGATATAGCTGAAAAAAGTTCAGTAAATAATGGCAATAACGCTGCTGCAAAAGTATTTGCCACACCTTCTCCTACAGTTTTTAAATCATTCATTGATTTACTCAATTTACCGTATTTTTCTATTGACTCTTCTCCTAATACATACCCGGTATCGTGTGCTTCCTTTTTTAAGTTATTTAATTCTTTTGCGGTCATGTTTAATATAGGCCCCAAATTTTCTCCAGTAGTAGATAGTAAATCACTTGCCAATGCGTTTCTTCTTGTTACATCGTCCATGTTTTGAAGAGCAACAATGACATCATTAAATAATTCGTTCTGAGTTTTTAAAGCTTTATGTGAATCTCTTACATTTACACCGAGCAATCTAAACGTTTTAGCTGTATCGCTTGTTTTGTCAGTAGCTTCAACAGCTTTTTCTGCAAGAGCAGCAATATCTCCTGTCATGCTTTCTGCGTCAGATCCAAACATTTTCATTACATAATCCCATTCTTGATATTGATCGGTTGTCATACCCATTCGCTGTGAAACAGTTGTAATTTCTTTTGCGTGATCTGCTGTTTTAAGTGTAAGGGATCCAAGAGTTGTAATCATTGTACCAACCGTAAGAACAGCTTTACCTACACTTTCATCTACATCATCAAACTTTGAAGCAAATTTTTCCACCACAGGATTTGCTTCTACTCCGATAAAATCAGCAAGATCTCTTAACGTGTCACCAAATGATCTGTTTTTATCTGCTGTGTCCTCGATCTGATCCTCAGTATCTTTAAGTTGTTTTTCAAGCTTAAGCAAAGTTGTTCTTTCTCCAAGCAGTGCTTTATCTGCTTGATCTGCTGCCTTTGATTCGTAACCATGCGCAGTCACGATTTTATCATAAGACTTTGCAGCTTCTTCAACCTTCTTTTTTTGTAATTCCAGTTTTTGCCGAAGTACATCCTGCTGTACTCCTAGTTTATCTGTCGATGAACCATATAACTCTGCTTCCGCTGTTGCTCTTTTAAATTCCGCATCAAGGAGGCCCATTTTTTGATTAATCTCTGTGATTCCTCCTGAAAACTCAGAATAATCCATACCAATAACTATTGTTTTCTTATACTGGCTGCTCATGAGAATCCTGCGACCTCCTTCATGCTTGATATTGTTTCTGCTCCTGCCTGTTCCGTTTCCTGCGCAGTTCTTGATAGCTCAATCATCTTAATAACTTTTGATAGTGTGCTATTATAAAATTCTTTGTCGCTTCTGTTAAGCCGAAAGCAGTACAGATAATAAAGCATATCATAATCTATAACAGCACTATCTCGATCTATTTTGATAGTTTCATAAGCATCTGCGCCATCATTTTTTTTTTCGCTTCTTCAACCATTTCACTTTCTGTTCCTGCTGAATTCATATAAGATTCTATAATTTCATTCAGACTTATAGGACTCATAGTTAATGCTAATGCTCTTGCCTCTTCTATTGTAAAATCAGGATTATTGACTTTAATTCCGCTATATAGCACAAGTATTCCAAATTCTACAATAGACAGTTTATTGCTTCCAGGGTTTGCAAGTTCTTCTTGCATATATCCAACTGCTAGCATGTTAAAGGTTGCCGTCAACTCTTTATCATTAAACTCAATGATTATCTCTTCCGCAGGAAGCGCAGTTATTTTTTTACTCATGCATTCTCTCCCTTATGGTGTTGGTGTTGGATATGAAACAGGCCCGGTACTAAAAAACGCTGTAGCTTGAGCAGATGTATAACTTGTATTCGCCGTATCTCCAAACCAATAAATTCTCTTATCAGAATCGCGAGGAATAAAGTTAATTGTGATAGAATCAGTAGAAAAGTTAAGATTATCAGTTGACTGCTGCACTGTCTGATTTGCGGGCTGTGCGCGTCCTTTCAAAAACCATATTTGCTCTTTTGTTCCTCCTGTCTGTTCAACTTCATATCCAAGAGCGATATAAGGTGGTTCGTCTCCGTCTTTTGCAATTACAATTCCGTCAACCATTGTATTTCCGAGAATCTTTGCTTTTACTTCTGAAAATAGTTTATTAACATCAATGGCAACAGCTGCCCCTTTTAAACGGGATATGTCTTCTTGTTTTGCTCCATTACCATATAGAGTACCAGACGCAACTTGTGGCGTGATCTGTACTTGCATGGCTTCTCCAAGCGGTTCAACAGTTCCATATGTAGTACCTTCTGCCGCATCGGTTGTTAACAAACAAAATACCGGATTTGTGATATTTATACGGTTTGATTTTGTTGTTGGCATATTAATCCTCCTTTATATGTTTGAAATTAAAATTTGCCCTCCACATTTTCCCATTTGTATCAAAAGAAAATGTAAGGGCAGGATACGTAATATATTTTGTATTAAGTAATGAAGCTTTTAACAAACCAGCATATAATTCTGAGTCCTCTCTGGTATTGCACCATATATCTATGTCGTATGTTTCCGATTCTTCTGTAACTGTTCCATTTCCAGAAAGTTCTGATTCCTGATACAACTGATACCATGTGGCACAAGGTGATAATATAGGATCTGATAATTCAATTACCGGTATATTAAGAGCGTTTTCAATAATGCTTTTTATGTCCATTATTGCACCACCTTTTTAAGAAGATCATGTATAGCTGATTCGATATCTCCCTCTGATGCCTGCAGCGCACGGTCCATAAACTTAGTTCCAGGAACAAATGTTTTACCATCTCTTGCGATATGCCCATCGTTCAACTGTAGCCATTTGTATCCGGTATATTTACCACCTTTAACGCTGACATAAAGATTACCTATTTTGCCTTTTCTTACAGTGAACTTTACATCGTCTTTAATATGAACATAAGGACGAGTACTGTCATAGTTTCGCGGTTCTGATTCCATGCGTTCCTCAATGTCAGAACGATGCAAATATCTAACTACATTTTTTTTGACTGCGGCACCAGTTTTGCTTAGAACTTTTCTTTCTTCTGCCTGTAATTCTTTTGGTAAATCTCTAATCATCTGGTCAATAGATGATAACTGTTCTTTATATTCAAGAGTGGTTTTCATTTTATCACCCCACAGTCAGAGACAATGTTGATTCGTCTTTTTGGTAAGTACGCAGTATGTTATAAGTGGCTCCATTAAAAGTAAGCCTTTGCGGAGTTATCATTTTTCCTCCAGATACAATAGACATTGACTCATAATCTTCCGGGTCAATGTCTATGTTAAGTTTTGGTTGCAGCCCTACTCCATAAGCCTGATAAAATTCACTTCGGCTGCAAGATGATTTACCGCAGAATATTTCTTTGCTTGTTTCATTGACCTGGCTTCCAGATCCAATACGAATAATCAAGATGCAAACATCATTTCTCATATTGTTGGCACCTCGCTATATTCGCTCGCAAGAGACATTGCTATCTTTGCGGATTGATACGCCTGCATATATCTGTCAGCCTCGCCGTTATAGTTTTCCTGCCACCTTAAATAAAGCCTCAGAGTTCAACTCCCGTTGTAGGAATAGGATATAGCTGGATCGGTATTCCGTTATCGTCTCTAACAATTAAAATAAATGCATTATTGTTAAGTGCAAGCTGTGTTGCCACCTTTTCTTGCATAACCTGACCGCACATCAACGGGTTAGGTTCTTCCAATAAAAAACGCATATACACATCTGGATTAACCGAAATTGATCCGTTAAAATTGCGTATATGCTTTGCTTTAAGTTTTCCTATTGACTTTGCATAAGGCCGAACACACGCCCTGATTATGTCTGACTGAAATAGTTTTCCATTCCATGCATAATATCCATTTCCTTGCTCTGTAATCATTTTAAAAGCCGCTTGCATGGCAACATTGTTTAATGCAGCTTTAACACTTGATACAATTCCCAAGTTTACCTCCTTCCTATATCATGCTTTGATATTCCAGCATTTTATCTTGCAATATTTTATAACCATCAATAAGCGCTGCCGTACCATCAATACGATTTCTTGAATCAGTAGTTTTTACAAGCTGAATGTTACCGTTTACATCAGTTTTTACAACAGAATTAAAAAAACACCATCTATCTATAGGGTTGTCATTGTATATTATTTTTTTAGCTTGCAAGTCAGCTTTTAAATCTTTCATTGGCTGGCTGCACGTAATAACCCCTTGTCGTACCGGTATCATGGATTTTTCACCAAACTCATTTTTAAATTCCTGCAAAAGAGAATCGTCTATATGCCATGGGTCATATCCGATATATAAAATAAATAGATCTTCTTTATCTCTTAGGTCGCAGAACCAATCAAGCATTACGCGCTTATTTACTTTGTTACCTTCAACAGTTTGTAAATGCCCCTGATCTTTCCATAATTGATACGGTACATTATCACGTCCTTTTCTATCACCATCAAGTTCTTGCCTATCAAGCACCGCTTGTGGTATCCAGTACATTTGCTTTATGTAAATATGATCATCATTACGTTTCATGCACAAAGCTTTTGCAGCATTTAAGTCTATTGAGTCGGCAGCGTCCATTCCTCCAATTGCATATCTGAACTTGTGATTAAAAGTTTCTTTGTTTTCAAAATCTTCATATCTCAGCCATGCTGCCTCTGACGTTTGTTTCATATTGAAATCTTTAACCATTACAGTCGGTTTAAAAGAATCATCGTCTTTGGCTTTTTGAACCATCTGCCTGAGGTAATCAAAACTTTTTATAGTGCCAAGCCCTGGGTTTGATTTTATCCAGCACTCTTCTTTGTCCCATTCTTTTATGTCGTCTAATTCATAAATAAATGGCAAGAATCTTTTATTATCTGCTTTTCCGTCAATAATGTCGCAAGCATATTTATACTGGCTGTCAAATATGCCTTCTCTCACGAACCCATTTGTTGTAATGCAGAAAAGAAGTGGCTGCTGTCTGGCTCCCATGGACTGTTTTACCAGATCGTAAATATCCCTGTTTTTAATAGCTGCCAATTCGTCAATAACGCCACAATGAGTATCAAGACCGTCAAGGCTGTTTGCATTGCTTGCAAGTGCCTTAATAAATCCCATGTTAAACTCACAATATAAGTCGGCTGCCCTTTTTCTGATATGCTTTTTAAGCATTGGTGATTGCACACGCATTTTGTTTGCAGCATTAAATCCAAGCTTTGCCTGATCCAGCATGGTTGCCACGTTGTAAATCTGTGGAGATCCTTCTTTGTCATTGACAAGCATATCCAATTCAACGGCGGCGGTCTCTGTGGTTTTACCATTCTTTCTTCCTTCAATTATCAGCACTTCATTGTATTGCCTTAGATCATTATCATCAACAAATCCAAATATGGCCTGCAATCTTGCTTTCTGAAACAATTCGAGTTGCAAAGGAGATCCGAGTTTACCGGTTGGCAGTTTGCAAAACTTCTCAATAAATGTGGTGTGTCTATTTGCGATATCGTAATCAAAATGAAATTCACCTGGGTTTAAGAATTGTTCCATTAACCGGTCAGACATTCTTTTCATCTTTTCGCATGCGTTTATTCTTCCATCGGCTATTTGAGCAAAATATTGTTCAAACTCTGTCAACGCTTACCACCGCCCACAAAGTCGAGAAGTTCATCTGTCTCGTCATTTTTTTCCGGAAGAAGATTTGTAAGCTGGTTTATGATTTTCTGATAAGAGGTGTTCATAGTATTGTAAAGGTCAGCGACTGGGCGTTTTCGTTCATATGGTTCCTGTTTTTCACTCTGCGTGAACTTTTCAACAAATCCATACCGGTCAAGGTCTTCTTGAAAATCTTCCAAACTAATACGCATATAAGCGGCTAGTTTTATCAATCCCTCAACTGTTTGCTTTTTATTTTCTTCCAGATCCTTAAATATCTTTTTAAGTCTGCTTTCCTCCTTCTTAATCCTTGCAGCTTTATTCAAATTTTATCATCTCCTTTCATTGGGGAGGGGGTACTGTAAAACTTCATGCGTAAAATTTGATGTTGGGGACTCGGTGAAATCAAAATAACCCCCACTTTCGTTTAAGGGGGGCCTATGGTCATGCGTAAGAACTGAATCGTCCGGTTTTATTTAATGTTTACCGCGTTTTCAATCACTTCACGAACGGAATCGTCCTTGTTTCTTCTTGGCTTACCTGTTCTCTTTGGCATCAACATTATGCATCTGCCTTTAGGAAGCCATGCACCTTCACATGATGGACAGTTTCTTCCGTCGCTCTGTGCTTCTCTAACAGCAAATACCTTACCGCACTTGCAGCACTCCATTATAATTCCCTTTGATCTACGTTCATTCATTCTACTACCTCCCAATCATCAGCCATTAGATCATTTGGAGTTGGGTTCCAGAACGTTGGTTGCTTACCCTTTATGCACATTGCAATCGGATCAGTAAGTATGAATTCAATTTCGCATTCTCTCCATGACTTCTGTCTTATTGTTGAGGTTGTATCTATAGCTTCCTTTATTGCTTCATGTATGAACATTGCTCAATCCTCCCGTCAATGATAGATACGCTTACCACATTCCTTACACTCATGTATGTGGTGAGTACGCATCACTCCTGGTCTCTCAGTGTCAAGGTAATACCCTATGTACTTTGTCTTACTGTGCTTGCATCGTAACCGTCTAAGCAGTTTAACAATCATTCTGTTCCCTCCTTGTCAGTTAATGCCAACAACGCTTACCCAACTAAGCTTGTTATCGTTCAATCTATCCCTAACTTCTACAATGTCAACGCCCTCGTCTTTAAGCATTACATCACACCTCATGCCATCAGTGCGAACAGGTATAGATCTGAATGATATCACCTGTATATCCCAATCATATTTTTTCTTTGCTTCTCTTTTTATGCAATCAGCCCACACTGAATTATGAACTATAATTGGATAACCTGTCTCTGCTGCAATTCTCATAAGGGCATAACTCTTTCCAACCTTACGTTCCAGAATATGCGTTATGTAGTCTCTCCCTTGTTTAGTCTGGGCTATCAGTACATCAGCTTTCAATCTGTCGTATATTTCGTTTCCTGCAATTTGTATTTCCTCATTTGTACGTGTAACTGCGGTGTCGTGTCTTGCTTGCCGCATCTTATCGGTCACGAATATTCTTTCCATCATTCTTCCTCCCTCAAAATAATAGGAACCGGATTCCCTTCTGCATCAAACGTGCATCGGCTCCGGTTCTCTCTCTGCTTTATAAAGTGTCCTTCTTCCCTGTCGTGGCACTCTTTACACTCATACTCTAAGTTATCATGGCTTAACGATATCAATGGATCATTGATGTTCTCAGGCGTTAACGGTATCTTGTGATGAACCATGTACCCTAATCTCTCACGGCATTGCTCACACAGTCCACCGTCAATCGCTATGCGTTCAGCTATGTAAGCCTTACGGCATCTGCGCCATGGCATTCCATCATAAAAGGATCTGGCAAATTCTTTAGCCATCTATAATCGCCGCCAGCTTATTGCCGCCATCGATTAAGACACAATTAATTCCAAGTCTCTGTGTGTATTCCCTCTCGAATGCCATCTTCGTCCATACTGTATGTTTAGTATCTGTTTGGAATACTAATGATTTTGTACCAATTGATACGATAGGAACGACATTAAGCTTACCTCTTACCACATAAAGGTTCTGCATTACCATCATCGGGCTAACTCCCATTCGATTTGCCATATCTACTGCAATGGTACAATCCATTGGTTTTCCTTGATACGATTGGGGCACCAGGGAAGAAGAAGCAAACATCTTCCCAATGTCATATATTTTTTGGAAACTCTCAGGGTTTGAAAATACATCAACCGAAAGCCCTCTTGCCTGCTCAACCTGAACAATCTCGTTATCCATGTTCTTCCTCCTCTATCCAATTACCGGAATAAAACCACTCAACAAATTCTTTCTGATCCTCCGGTGTCCCATGCGCTATACGCTCTAAGGCATACCGGAAAGCATTTTCTTCATCAACTACGATTCCCTTTTCTTTAAGAATCCCCACACGCATTCTAGCAACCTCCTTCGGGCTCCTTGAACATATATTTCAGCGCGTTGACAATTTCATCCAGTTTCATTTCATATCTGCCGTCAACTATCTTTTTGACATTGGATAATGTAGCCTCGTCAGTCACCAGTTTGTTGTATCTTTCAATGCTTACTTCCACGGTCTGTGATACACAATTTCTATTTGCCATCTTGACACCTCACCTTTCACCACGTATAATACGGGTTATCAAAATATTTTTTATTTACCTGACCCATCGGTGCGCCAACACCCTTGGGCCTTTTTCTGTTCTTGCCGTTCTGCCAGCTATAGGGGCTTAGTCCAAGGGCTGATCCGGCGCGGTTGGTTTTGTTCTTCTTCATGATTCCTCCCAGTCTAATTTCTGACCACAAGTACCGCAGTAATTCTCTTTCTTTCGTCCTAACTTGCCTGCCGTACAAAGATTTGTTTTGCAACGAGGACACTGGTCATAAGGTACACCGTTAATTCCTACCCATCTTTCATGATAGATTTTCTTTGTAATCTGTGACTGCAATGCTTCGTCAGCATCTTTCAAAGCTTCATAAAGATACTCATTACATGTGTTGCGTCCAGCGTTTGCCATAAAATTTCTAATAGTACTCACACTTGAAACAGGATCTTTCATTCTTCGCTTACCTCCTTATATGGTTCTGGGTTTATTCTTTTCTTCCATGCAACAACTGGAAGTTTTATTTCTTTTCCGTTCTCCCACCAAAACTTTCCTAAATATGACGTAGCTTTTCTGGTATATGTGCCAAATGGGTTTTCAATCGACACCCAAACATCAATATTAGTAAATTCATCAGGCATTCGTTCACTTACCGGAATCCATAGGTTATCATCTGGGAGATTTGGCTTCAAGCAATACTCTTTCTGTGGCTCTCCAAACCATACCTTTTCACCATTTTCTGTCATTGTGCTTATGATTCCGTCCTCATGTCGATAGCCGTCACAGATTATTGCATTCTTCCAGGCTCCATCATGAAGCACTTTTACCGGGTAGCCTATTGTGTAGTACCATGGCTTGCTCATTCCTTACTTACCTCCTTAATTTCTTCTTCCTGCGCTTCATCTGCAATATCTGACCGTATACTTTTGGTGGAGTGCCGTAACAATGGTTGATCACGTGAATATAGCGGTTAAAAAATGATATATCCATATTCCCTCCTATACCGCATACCGCGCCAAGCAATACACCAGTGCACCGACAAGTAACACATTCGCAAATCCGCTCGCCATAGTTGCTCCGGTCCAGAACCGCGTTTTCTCGCACTCTTCACGCCAGAGCCTTGCGTAGAATCTTGTATACATGGTTAATCCTCCTTTACCACACTTTTTCATATTTAATAGCACATACACGATTGATTAAATCATCAATTTTAATTTGCAACGGTTTTTCTAATTCTTTCACTTCTTCGTCAGTAAGTTCATAATTTTCCCAAAGAGCAGTATGTTCATTTTGAGTTTTTTTCAATTCCCTTTCCAGCAACTCTAATTCATTTCTGCTTTTATGATTTAAAACTCTTTCTCTGTAATGATCTCTCCTTGTGTAACCAATACTTCCATACATTGACATTCTTATAACCTCCTGACTTAAAATGAATCAGCCTAATCTTTAATATCAACAACCCCATACTGCAGCGCGTTACAGATGGCTACGGGGATACCGCAATAGATCACGCCTTTTGGTGAGTCGACCATAAGTCTCATTTTGGCTGCTTTCTCCTGGAATGCTGTTTCCTTAAATGCTGATAGGGTTTCTACGCTCATTATCAGGTAAGATGGGCAGCTAGGTCTTGACGCGATCTCTTTATCAAGTTCGTGTAAGTCACATTTTATAATGCTTATCATACCGGTGCCCCTTTCCAGATAAATCCGGTGTCCTCCCATAACTTCTTTGGAGATATATAAAAATTACGCTTGCTTTCTCTCCACACCACATGACCAATGGGTAACCACCCGTCCTCAATTCCCTGTCTTACCCAGGTAGCGTCCTTTCCGTATACTTCTGCTGCTGTTGCTACCGGAACACCACCAATTCCAAACTCTGGATACTGCGCTGCGCTCAGAATTACTCTCGCCACTCTGTCAGCAATGTGCTGTGAATCTTTTAGCATTTCAACTTCTTCTAATGAGTCCATAGATATTCCTTTCTAAGCAATGTCAAGCCTTGCCTGCGCATTGGCGTTGTTTATAAGTTCAAGCAAATATGTAGGCACTTCGTAGCAGTCAATGAATTCGTGAGCATCAGCCAGATATTTCCGTTTCAACGCCTTATAAGTCATTGCGTGACCGCTTTCGTTGAATATGCCAAACTCGCGCCGGATCTGGTCGTAAATATCGCGATATACTTTTGACCGGATTTCTGAATCTTTGTAGGCTTCTGATTGCTTTCCGCCGAGAACCTTTACACCTTTGCGTTTAACATGACCGGATAATTCGTCAGCTTCGGAGCCGTACAATGGAATGTCAAATTCCAGTTTATCCATGCGACCGTCAATCTGCTTTATCTCTGCTTCGTGCCTATTGAGGATATCAACCGACTGTTGCAGTATTTCAAGCTGAGTAAGTGGTTTCTTTGCAAAATACGAATCAACAAGGTGGTCATACACTTCCCAAGCTTTATCTGTATTAAGTGACTTAGCGTGAAGAAATGCGCCTTTTTCGGTCCAGAGATAAAATTTTCCTGCATTCTGCTGCAAACCGTAAATTTTACCTTTTGCTTTTGCTTGTTTTAATTCATCGCCTTTAAGACAAATAAAATGCTTACCTTCTTCGTAACGTTCCTTGTTGTTATTGAAATTCTTATTAACAACGTCATATTCAGTTTCATAAGCTTCCGCTATCTGCTGTGTTGTGAGTACTCTTACATTTTTGTACTCAACTACTTTTAGTTCATTCAATATAAGACCTCCTTTTAAATGCAATATGTATTTACTGGTTTATGTCTGTTTCTACAAGGGTTTCAAGAGATACGTCAAAATATTTAGCCAAAGCCATAAGTTTATTCATTTTGGGTTTATATCTGCCGTATTTCCAGTTAGTAAGAGTAGACGTTGAAACCCCTGTCTGTTTAGCAACCTCATAATCCGTCACATTTGCTTTGTCTCTTAATTCTGCATATTTCTGGTACAAATTCACACCTCCTTTATAAAAGTTGTTGACACTAGCTAAGTTTTCTAATATAATATTGATGTCGGTCAAAGTTATATAAGAAAACTTCGCTAATTCCTTTTGTTTAGTTTACTTATCAAAGCTATAGCCATATAATAGCATTGATTTCAAAGTCTGTCAATAGGGTTTAGCTTATTTTTCAAACTTATTTTTACGAGGTGAAATATGTACAATATTTTTGAAAAACTATGTGAATTGAACAATGTTACGCCCTATCGAGTGTGCAAAGAAACGGGGATAACCACTGCAACTATCAGCAATTGGAAAGCTGGAAGATACATCCCAAAGCAGGACAAGATGAAGAAAATAGCTGATTATTTTAAAGTTACCGTAGATTATTTGATGACTGGAGAAGAATCTGCTATAATAGAAGAATCAACATTAAATCTGAAATACGGAAGAGATATAGCTAATGATTTAAGAGCAATTATCGGAGATATAAACTCCACTGTAGAAACTCCGCTTTACTATGATGGAAAAAAAGTAGATAAAAAGTCTCTCACAATGCTTGTACTTAACATTGAAAATACTATGAAACAAATGGAAATTATGCAGGAAAAAGATAAAAAGTAGCATTTGATAGGGGTGATAAGATATGAGTATAAAAGGAACATGGGGCGAATTATATGTAGGTAAAAAAGAAAGTAATATCATATCTTCTTTGGGAAATAAAAAAAGAATTGATTACGGTGATTTAAAAAGAATTGATTATATGTTTGCGACATACTCAGAATTGGGATATATTGACTTTATTCACAATAATAATAAAATTAATAGGTTTGAATTCACTCAAAAAGCAAATGAAAAAATATTACGTACTGTGGAATTAATACAAGAAAATAATGAAGAGATAAACTTTGTAGAAAAACGAGTAGATGATTTAAAATTCTATGAGCGATGGTGGTTTATTATTATTATTTCTATGTTTTTCTGTTGCGCACCAATCGGTTTATTTTTACTATGGTATAAAAAGAAGTCAACATTGTTTAATAGAATATTCTTTACTTTTATGGTGTTGTTGCTAACGGGTACTTGGTCTTATATACATTATATTAATTATAAATCATCTATGAATCAGTTAAGCGAAGCAATGTCTAATTATCAAAATACAATTAGTACTCTGTATTCCGCAGATGATACAAATAATACGGAATTATCGGAATCGGGATCAGAAGAAGCATCGTCTGAAAACAATACAGTTTTTGAAGTAGGCGATATATACGAATCTGATAATATGAAAATAATGTTTTTAAATTGTGGTGATTATTCTGTAGAAAATCAATTTATGCAGCCTGAATCTGGAAACAAATATATTTTTGCTGAGTTTTCAATCGAAAATAACGGAAAATCAGATTTAAGTACTGGTTCATTTTTATTTTCTTGTTATGCTGGAAATACAGAATGTAAACAGCCTATTATTTCTGGAGAAGATATGCTTATATCTATAACAAGCCTTTCTTCTGGTAAAAACACAAAAGGGAAAGTATTTTTTGAAGTTCCAACCGATGCAGATAACATACAATTAGAATATAAGATAGATGTATTAACAGATAAGAAAATATATTTTAATATCAAGTAAATAAAAACCGCCCGGCTGGTAACCGGAACGGATTTTATATATCATACCTGACGTGCGCCAGATACAACGTTTTCGCAAATACATTGTATCACTGATGCGCCAATCTGTCAAAGGTATGGCGTATTTTTTATGCAAATTTTTAGGAGGAAATGCTATGGCATTAATAAAATGCCCGGAGTGTGACCGGGAAATTAGCGATAAGGCCACCGCTTGTCCACATTGCGGTTATCCAATATCAGAACAGAAGGTTAAACGTAAGAGCCGTGGGCGTGGCGTAAAAAACAAGAGAAAGAAATTGCCAAATGGATTCGGGAGCATAACTGAAATTAAAGGAAAAAATCTGCGTAAGCCGTTTTATGCAAGAAAGACTACCGGGAGAGATGCTGCAGGAAAATTGGTATTAAAACCGTTAAAGCCAGATGCGTATTTCGAAACTTACGATCAAGCTTATACTGCCTTGGTAGAATACAACCGTAACCCTTATGATCTGGATCCTGATTTAACTGTAAGTGAACTATATGAAAAATGGACGGATTATTAATTTCAGACATTAAAATCCGCTTCCTCTCAAAGGACCATAACTTCTGCGTGGGCTTACTGCTCATCAATTTACAATATGAGAGCAAAAGACGTAAGAGCCAGACACATGAAAGGTTGTATGGAAGACGGATTTATTATAGGCAAAGTAGGGAAGCGTAAAGGTGAAATAATAAAGCCTACTGCCGGAGTTAAGGCAAGAATAAAGTCAATGTTTAATCTGATGTATGATTACGCTATTGAATATGAGATTACAGACCGGAATTATGCAAGGACGTTCGAAATATCAGGCGATATAATAAAAGAACGCGAGGAAGCTAAAAGAAGTCATATTCCTTTTACCAATGACGAAATGGAAAAGCTATGGAATAATATTGACAACGTCAGATTTGTTGATATGATATTAATACAAATGTATTCCGGTTGGAGACCGCAGGAATTGGTAACTTTGGAATTAGACAATGTCAACCTGGAGGAATGGTATTTTCAGGCAGGAATGAAAACTGAAGCAGGAAAAGATAGAATTGTACCTATACATTCAAAGATTAGGGACTTAGTATTAAAAAATTATGAACATGCCGTAAGCATCGGGAGTAAGTTCCTGTTTAATGATACCCAGGCAAAAAGCCATGAATTGACTTATGATAAATACTCACATCGTTTTAAAAAGGTTGTTGATGTGCTAAAACTAAATGAAGAACACAGGGCGCACGATCCACGTATTACTTTTGTAACATTGTCAAAAAAGGCTGCTGTAGATGAATACGTGATTAAATTGCTGGTTGGGCATCGTATAGAAGACATTACAGAAAAGGTGTATACGGTCCGTGATCTGGAATGGTTAAGGGAAGAAATTGAGAAAATATAATTGCGGAGCGCACCAGTAATTAATACGCTCCGCATATAAAATATCTTCGCCAAACGTCATTCGACAAACAATACACAAATAATAAACTATTTAAGTACTATTTTGTAAAATTTACATCTATTATCTGCAACACAAACCCTTGATTTTACTACGTTTTTAAAATTTTCCGGAGTTTGCTGCTTCTTCAATACCAACAGCTACAGCTACAGTGGCTCCAACCATTGGGTTGTTACCCATACCGATCAGACCCATCATCTCTACGTGAGCCGGAACGGAAGAAGAACCTGCGAACTGAGCGTCAGAGTGCATACGTCCCATAGTATCTGTCATACCATAAGAAGCTGGACCTGCTGCCATGTTATCTGGGTGAAGGGTACGTCCTGTACCGCCGCCGGAAGCGACTGAGAAGTACTTTTTGCCTTTTTCTGTACATTCCTTTTTGTAGGTTCCTGCTACCGGATGCTGGAATCTGGTTGGGTTGGTGGAGTTACCAGTGATGGAAACGTCAACGCCTTCCTTCCACATGATAGCAACGCCTTCTGTTACGTCGTTAGCGCCGTAGCAGTTAACTTTTGCTCTTAAACCTTCGGAATAGGATTTTCTGAACAGTTCTTTTACTTCGCCTGTGTAATAATCCATCTCAGTTTCTACATATGTAAATCCATTGATTCTGGAAATGATCTGAGCTGCGTCTTTTCCTAAACCGTTTAAGATTACTCTTAATGGTTTCTGACGTACTTTGTTTGCCTTCTCAGCAATACCGATAGCGCCTTCTGCTGCTGCAAAGGACTCGTGACCAGCAAGGAAACAGAAGCAGTCTGTGCCCTCTTCCAGAAGCATCTTTCCAAGATTACCATGACCAATACCAACATTACGCTGATCAGCTACGGAACCTGGGATACAGAAAGCCTGAAGACCTTCACCAATTGCTGCTGCTGCATCTGCTGCTTTTCTGCAGCCTTTTTTGATTGCGATCGCTGCGCCTACTGTATAAGCCCAACAAGCATTTTCAAAACAGATAGGCTGGATCTTCTTCACCTGTTCGTAAACATCCAGACCTGCATCTTTTGTAATCTTTTCCGCTTCTTCAATGGAAGCGATGCCATAGCTGTTTAAAACAGAATTGATTTTGTCAATTCTTCTCTCATATGATTCAAATAAAGCCATTATCTTGTCCTCCTTATTATTGGCCAAATCTCTTCGCTTTCATAACCGGATACCGGCAGGCTTTCGCCGACCGATTATTCGTGTCTTGGGTCAATGATCTTTGCAGCTTCCGCTACACGGCCGTACTGTCCTTTTGCTTTCTCCCAAGCAGTGTTGGGATCATCACCCTTTTTGATGAAATCAGTCATCTTACCAAGACTTACGAACTGATAACCAATGATCTGATCTTCTGCATCAAGAGCAATGCCGGTAACATAGCCTTCAGCCATTTCCAAATAGCGAGGACCTTTCTTTAAGGTTCCATACATGGTACCAACCTGAGAACGAAGACCTTTTCCTAAGTCTTCCAGTCCCGCACCAACTGGAAGTCCGTCTTCTGAGAATGCACTCTGAGTTCTTCCGTATGCGATCTGTAAGAATAATTCTCTCATCGCTGTATTGATGGCATCACAAACAAGGTCTGTATTCAATGCCTCTAAAACGGTTAATCCTGGCAGAATCTCAGCTGCCATAGCAGCGGAGTGTGTCATACCGGAGCATCCGATTGTTTCTACTAATGCTTCCTGAATAATACCCTCTTTTACGTTAAGAGTCAGCTTGCATGCGCCCTGCTGGGGAGCACACCAGCCAACACCGTGTGTCAGACCGGAGATATCTTTAACTTCTTTTGATTTTACCCATTTTGCTTCTTCTGGGATTGGAGCAGCGCCGTGATGAACGCCCTGTGCTACTGTGCACATCTCTTCTACTTCATGTGAATAAATCATGTTAAAACTCCTTTCAAATAAGTAATCATCATGAAAAGTACTTTGTTAATTATATCACATCATACTTGATACCATTTTCTCATATTCTGTCGAATTCCGCAAGTCTTTTTTAGGGCTTGCAAAACAGCCGGAGGACGAAACTGACCCATTTCTTCCCTCCAGCCGGCTATAATACTGACTATTGTATGATTCTCCTCACTGATAAGATAGTACGATAGGTGGCTGTACCAACCTTGATACCGGTAGCTGGAGAACTTGCATGAACGATCTGGCCATTCCCGATATAAATGCCAATATGACCTGCATAGCAAATTAAATCTCCTGGCTGGGCATCGGAGTAAGAGACCTCAGCTCCTGCAGAGCGCTGCTCAGAAGAACTTCTGGGCAGGGAATATCCAAAATGCTTGTATACGGACTGCACAAATCCGGAACAGTCCGCCCCGTTTGTCAGACTGGTACCGCCAAACACATAGGGGTTCCCCACAAACTGCAGACCGTAATCCGCAACGGATCTTCCCTGAGCCGTTCCCCCTGTACTTTTCGATGCAGAAGGTCCGGAGTACTTGTTATTATTATTGGTGCTTTTGCTGCCAGTGTTAGAGGCTGCTTTTTTCCTTGCATCTTCCTCCGCTTTTTTTCTCGCCTGCTCTGCTGCTTTTTTTCTGGCTTCTTCTTCCTTGGTCTTTCGGATTTCCTCATTCTTTTTTGCTACGGTCTGAGCATAAAGATCTGCATCCTTCTTGGCCTGTGCCAGCTGGCTGTCAAAATTGGAGACTTCTTTTTTCTTAGTTGCAATGAGAGTTTCCAGCTGTTTCTTCTGATCCTTATACTCCAGCTCCATTACTTCCATCTCATTCTTGTCCTCTTCCAGATCGTCCTTATAATCAGCAACCTGCTGCTTCGTCTCCTGGAATTTTACAAGCATCTTCCGGTCATATGTATAGATTCCTTCCACATATTCCGCTTTATTAAGCAGATCCGACATATCCTTTACCTGCAGAAAAATATCCATGTATTCTGTATCACCCTTCTCATACATATACTGGATTCTTTTTTTCATGGCAAGATACTGCTTCTCTTCTTCTTTCTTCGCTTCCTGGTAATCCGATTCAGCCTGTTTAATTTCTTTTTCTTTATTGGCCATATCGTTTTCCAAGACTTTAATATCTGATAAAAGAGCGGTTAAATCAGTGGTAAGCTTAGAGACCTGATTCTGAGCCGCATTTTTCTTGTTGGCGGCATCCTGTGCCTGTTTATTGGCCTCATTCAGCTTTTTCTGAGCTTCCTGCTTTTCTTTTTCCGCCTTGGAAGTCGCAAAGACCGGAACAGTCTGTGTGCAGACCATGGCACTTATCATGATACCGCAGAACAGTCTTCGAAATACCCCTGCATTTTTATGATACATAATCTGTGCTTTTCGTTTCATCGTCAGTTCCTTTGCATTTTTTCTATCTTTATCCCTCCTATATGTTAACGTAAACCGAGGGTAAAATTCAAGTCCAAAATGAAATTTTATAGAAAATTTTTCTCCTGCTGTTTTCCAATCTTCCTGGATACCACAATAAAACACAGGAAAAACAGAATTCCCTTTATAATACTGGATATGGAAAAGGCCCACCAGATTCCGTCAAGCCCCAAAAAGGTGCTTCCTAAGAACATGGCAAGTGGAATTCTTGCTGTGGTAAACACAATACTGATTACAGAACTGAGCAAGGTTTTTCCAAGCCCAGAGAGCGCACCTACCGTGGTAAGCTCCACACACATAAACATCTGGCTGACACCTAAAATAACAAGATAACGCACTCCCATAGGAATTACATCTGCCTCATGTATGAATAGTCCGAATATCTGCTTTGGAAAAACAATCAGCAAAAAGGTGCAGAACAATCCCCAGAAAAACATGACTGCCACTGCCGTGAAATATCCTTTTTTTACTCTCCCATACTGCTTCGCTCCATAATTCTGACCCACAAAGGAGTTAATGGCAGCTGCAAAACCATCTGCAGTCATCCATGAGATGGATTCAATCTGCCCGCCGACCCGGAGTACCGCAACTGCCGTATCACCAAATTCAGCTACAAACCGGGTTAAAATCATGGAAATGCTGGTGTATATTAAATTCTGGACAGAAGCAGGGAATCCTATTCTGATCATAGAGCTCATATAGTCCCGGGGAATTCTCTGGATCAGCCGTACTTTATCAAATACCAGTTTGTCTTTACGAATTGCTATTATAAATACAAGTGTTACAACCGCCTGGGCAAATACCGTAGCGGCTGCTGCCCCGCCGACGCCAAAACCTTTTATCGGTCCCACTCCGAAAATTAAAAGCGGATCTAAAACCATATTTAATACAAGTCCTACCACATTAGCCTTTAAAGGAGTTCTGCTGTCTCCCATGGCTGTGAGAATACCGGTCAGAATCACATTCATATAGGAAAATACGATCAGCCCGCAGGTGATTTTTAAATATGTCTGTGCATCCTCCACGATTCCTATGTTACTTAATCCGAAAAAACCAATCAGCGGCTTTGCCCCAAATATGCAAAGAGCACCGTAAAGAATAGAAAACAGAATGCCAAGCTGAAGTGCCCCTGATGCATATTGAGCAGCTTCTTCTCTCCTGTCTCCGCCAAGAGCATGGGCAACCTTAACCTGCCCGCCCATTTTAGCCAGTGCGACAACTCCCTGGGAAAGCCACACATACATACCACCAGCCCCCACCGCAGCAACCGATGAAGCGCCAGCAATACCGATCCACGCCATATCCGTTAAGTTATAAGCCATCTGGACCAATGCAGTGACCATAATAGGAAGTGCCAGCTCTGTCAGCGAAGTAAAGATGTGTCCCTTTAGTAAATCTACTTTTTTATTCATAAAAAATTTTTCTCCGTTTCAAAAGGGCTGCCAAATTAGCGGCAGCCCTGATTTATCCGGATTAATTCCTGGCAGAAAGATATTCGTCAATTCCTCTTGCTCCAGCACGTCCGGCTTCCATGGCCAGGATTACAGTTGCAGCACCTGTCACTGCATCTCCTCCGGCATATACACCTTCCTTGCTTGTCTTTCCTGTAGACTCCTCTGCAATAATACATCTGCGCTTATTAATATCCAGTCCCTTGGTGGTATTGGATATTAAAGGATTGGGGGATGTTCCCAGTGACATGATGACAGTATCTACATCAATGACAAATTCAGATCCTTTTACCTCTACAGGTCTTCTTCTGCCGGAAGCATCCGGTTCTCCAAGTTCCATTCTGATACATTTCATTCCGTTAACCCAGCCCTTCTCATCGGTGAGAATTTCAATTGGGTTTGACAGAAGATCAAATATAATTCCTTCTTCCTTTGCATGATGGACTTCTTCCGCTCTTGCAGGAAGTTCCGCCTCGCTTCGTCTGTAAACAACATGCACCTCAGCGCCAAGACGAAGAGCCGTTCTGGCTGCGTCCATGGCAACGTTGCCTCCGCCCACAACTGCTACCTTATTACCTGCTACAATCGGGGTATCGTAGTCATCACGGAATGCCTTCATTAAATTACTTCTTGTTAAGTATTCATTGGCGGAGAATACACCGTTGGCATTCTCTCCCGGAATTCCCATGAACATGGGAAGACCGGCTCCTGAACCGATAAATACAGCCTGGAACCCTTCTTCATCAAGAAGTTCATCAATCGTCACAGACTTTCCAACGATTACATTGGTCTCAATCTTAACGCCCAGCTTTCTGACGTTATCGATCTCCGGCTGTACTACGCCGTCTTTTGGAAGACGGAACTCAGGAATACCATAAGTAAGTACACCGCCCGGTTCATGAAGAGCTTCAAATATTGTAACTTCGTATCCCAGCTTTGCAAGATCCCCTGCACAGGTAAGACCAGAAGGGCCGGAGCCGATGACTGCCACTTTCTTTCCATTGGTTTTTTCAGGTGCTTCCGGAACAATTCCGTGCTCTCTGGACCAGTCTGCTACAAACCGCTCCAGCTTGCCGATAGAAACCGGCTCTCCCTTTATTCCGCGGATGCACTGACCTTCACACTGACTCTCCTGGGGACATACACGTCCGCATACTGCCGGAAGTGCTGAGGATAGTGCGATCACTTTTGCAGCTTCCTCAATATTGCCCTCTTCCACCTCTTTAATAAATCCAGGTATATTAATAGATACAGGACAGCCCTTTACGCATTTGGGATTCTTGCACTGAATGCAGCGGCTGGCCTCTTCTCTTGCTTCTTCTTCATTATATCCAAGACATACTTCTTCAAAGTTTGTTGCTCTTACCTTTGGATCCTGTTCTCTGACTGGTACTTTCTTTAAAACGTCCATTAGTTGTCACCTCCACACTGTCCGCAGCCGCCATGATGAGTATCGCCTTCCCGGGTTTTTAAAATTGCACGCCCTTCTTCGCTCTTATACATCATCTGACGCTTCATGGCTTCGTCAAAATTCACTTTATGGCCGTCAAATTCCGGTCCATCCACGCAGGCAAATTTGACTTCATCCCCAACAGTGATACGGCAGGCTCCGCACATTCCTGTACCGTCTACCATGACTGGGTTTAAGCTGACAACGGTTGGAATTCCTAATTCCTTTGTTAAAAGACAGGTAAACTTCATCATAATCATGGGACCGATGGCAACACAGACGTCATACTGTTTTCCCTGATTATTCACAAGATCCTTAATTACTTCGGTAACCATTCCTTTTCTCTCATAGGAACCGTCATCCGTGGTCACATATAAATTGCCGGCCTGTTCTCTCATGGCATCTTCTAAGATCAGCAGATCCTTTGTCTTTGCGCCTACGATTACATCAACCGATATTCCGTGCTCCCTCATCCATTTAACCTGAGGATAAACAGGAGCAGTTCCAACACCACCGGCTACAAATAAATATTTCCGTTTCTTTACTTCTTCTAAATCTTCTTCTACAAATTCAGATGCATTCCCTAAAGGTCCTACTACATCCTCAAAGCTGTCCCCTGTTTTTAAATCAGCCATCTTTTCCGTGCTGGCACCCACTGTCTGAAATACAATGGTAATTGTCCCTTTGTCACGGTTATAATCACAGATTGTAAGCGGAATACGCTCCCCTCTGTCATCCATCTTAACGATAACAAATTCTCCAGGCTGGCAGGCTTTGGCAATCCGGGGTGCTTCCACATCCATCAGATAGATCTTGTCAGCTAACATCTCTGCTTTTAAAATCCTGTACATCTTCATCCTCCTAATGTCTTCGTGAATATACCTTTGCACCGTTCCTGAAAGCCTTCCTGACAATCAGGTGAAATGGTACTCGTTCCATATTATCATTTTTAAATATCAAAGACAATACGAAATAAGAAATATCATTATTTTTTTATCGATTGACCAGTCCTTTGGTACATACGGAACGTATAACACAAATTAAAGTATGTCTGTTCTTCACTTTCAGCGCACATCTCCCACCCGGTGTCCTGATCCAGATTTGGGAAATGGGTATCTGCACTGTATGCATAGTCTATATATGTCACATGAGCTGTATGGCAGTACGGAAGGAACTGTTCATAGATACTCTGTCCGCCAATAACAAAACATTCTTTGCCAGGATGCTTTTCAAGCTCTTTCATCACTTCTTCTATGCTGTGGCAGATGGTAGCGCCTTTCACTTTATAACCGGTATTTCTGGTGAGCACAATATTGGTTCTTCCATATAATGGCTGTTTTCCCGGAAAACTCTCCAATGTCTTGCGGCCCATGATAATTACTTTTCCAAGAGTTTCCTCACGGAACACCCGCTTGTCCTCTGGTATGTTTACCAGAAGCTGCCCCTTGTTCCCGATGGACCAGTTTTTATCCACTGCTACAATTAAATTCATAAGCATGTCCACCTTTTATTCTTCCTCTGCAAGAATCAGTTCCTTTGCATAAGGAAGGCTTTCGATCCAACTGCAGAATGTATGCCATTCCTTTAATTTGTGGCTTCTTCTTGCAAAATAAATGTTGATTAAAGTTTCATAATTTAATGTACAGGTACGCATCTGATTGTAGCTGGAAGGGAGAAGCTGGATCATATCATACCAGTCTTCCTTGTTCTTTGATTCTATATAGCGCAGACGAATCTTCTCTAATTCTTCCACAACACTTCCCATAAAGGCAAGGGTTCCCTCTGTCATATGATCATGACTGAAATCGTCCAAATCAAATGGTTTTGAATGCATCTTATGCATGGTACTTGTAGAATTCGCTACAGTAGATACCTTATAGGTATCGTATTCCTTCCACCAGTATATAGGAGCAGTCACATCTACCGAAACAAAGATCTGACGAATAAATTTTCTATGATCACTGCCAGCTTTTCTTAACCGTCTGGCAAGTCCCAGATCATTTGGTCCCAGTATGTATTCCCCTTCCTCATTATACTCGCTGTCCATACGGTCCCAGCTGTTCATTGGGTTTCTTGCACCACGTATGGCGTTTTCTATGTTCATAACACTGGTTCTTTCACACTTTAACATGGTATCTTCCTTTCTAACTGCGGATTCCCTCTTGCATGATCCTATCCATTATAAAACAAAACATGTGTTACGTCTATTCCTTTATTACCCGATTTGTTCTTAATAAACAAACATTATTTTTGCGAAAATTTACATAATAAAAAAAATAATATCTGTTTTCTATTGAATCATAGCCAATAGTCTTCTATAATTATAATATTAAGTTTTTGGAAGGAGAATGATACCAATGGATGAAAATTACATACCGTTAAGGCTGGCACAGCTTCGGGCTAAAAAAGGCATATCTGCCAGAGAAATGAGTCTTTCACTGGGACAGGCGGAAGATTACATCAGCGATATAGAATCCAAAAACAACACACCATCAATGGACCACTTTCTATTGATTTGTGAATATTTAGGGATATCGCCAAGGGAATTTTTTGATGAAGAAAATCCAAACCCCATCCTGCTTCATGAACTGATCACAGAACTGGAACCACTGAAGGACCAGGACTTCGATAATCTGCTAAACCTGCTGTTTGAAGGCCAGAAAAAAATAAGAGAATAGCGAAATAAGCAAGCGGGAAAACTGACTTTTAAGTTCCCAGTCTCCCGCTTCCACCACTTATCAAAGGCAGGACAGGTGATCCAGCTCCCACCGGATTTTACTGCCGCTCTCGTTTTTGAAAACGATGAGTTTCTTATCAATCTGTTCTTTTAATTCACTTACATGGGAAATAATTCCTATGAGTCTGTGCTCTCCCGCAAGCTCCAGAAGTATCCGCACTGCTCTTAACCTGGATTCCTCATCTAAGGATCCGAAGCCTTCATCAATAAACATGGCATCCATCCGCACATTTCCTGCTGTTCTCTGAATAATATCTGCCATTCCAAGAGCCATGGCAAGTGCTGCCATGAAAGATTCTCCTCCAGACAATGTTTTCACATCGCGTAGCTGCCCGGTCGACAGGCTGTAAACGTCAAGATCCAGTCCTACCTCCCCCTGTCTTCCCAGTGCATTTAAATCCCGGCACTGCAGTAAAAACGCACCGTCAGACATGATTTTTAACCTTTTATTTGCAGCATGGACCATCTGATTAAAATACTGACGCTGCACATAGGTCTGAAAATCCAGACTGACGGAAAGCTTTCCATTGGCTGTCTGGTTTAAACTGTGATACAGCTGGTATTGCTTTTCAAGTTCGTTCCGTTCCTTAAAAAGCTTTTTTAAATTACTCTCTGTCCGCTCTGTGCGGCTTTTGATCCCTGCTGCTTCTGCCAATTTCGACTGGAGTAGTTTTTGTTCTTCCCGTAAGACGGCAGCCTCTTCCTCCCAGAGTGATGTATCGATTCTTTCCCGGCCTTTTGTCTCTTCTTTGTACTGGTTATAAATCGTCCTGGCAGTGAGACACGCCTCCTCATAGCCGCGTATTTCCTGCTGCCAGGCTGTCCGCTGTTCCGATGACATCTTTGCCTTCTGATAGTCTGTTTCATCAGAAAATCCCAGTTCGCCAAGCAGGGAATCATACGCCTCTTTGGAACTTTCCTGCGCCCTTAGAAGGGTCTCTCTGTTCTCTTTTAATGAAGCAAGACGGCCTCTTTTCTCCTGTTCCTCTTCTGATAACTGAAGAAACCTTTCATTTGCCTGTTTCTCCTGGGATAGCAAGAGTTCTCTCCTGTTTTTTAATTTTTCCAGCTGAATTTCAGCCTGCTTCTCATCTGGGTAAGGAAGATTCTTTTCTAATTGTTCCCGCTGTGCAAATAAAGCAGAATTCTCCACTTTCTTATCCTGCCACTCATTCCTGAGTTTCTCCCTTATCTGCTCCAGTTCTGCCATACGAAGCGCATCCGTCTGCCTGTTTTCAATCAGTTCCTTTAAACCTGCCTCTGCTTCTTTCGCCTTCTTTTCTTCCTCCTGTGCTTTTAATAACAGGTCTTTTGTTTCCTTCTCTTCCAGTAAAAAACGCTCATCCATTAAGTCCAGATCAATGCCTGGATCAAACCATAAACTGGCTTCCTTCTTAATCCATTCTTCCTGGTGCCGGCAGCTTTCATATCTTCGTATTGTAAGAAGTGCTGCTTCAGACCGTCGTTCATTTGCCTGATCTCTCTTAATCCTGGCTTCATCTACCATTTCAGCTGTGATGCTGTCATCATAAAACTTCGCTTTCTGTGGATGGTGGATGGAGCCGCATACAGGACATGCAGTCCCGTCATTTAAATCCTTTGCCAGCAGGCCTGCCTGATGTTCAAAAAAGCTTTGATAGAGAATGGCATATCTGGACTGTGCTTCTTCGTATTCAGTCTGTGCCTCCTTCTCAGAAAGCCTTAATTGGGATACTTCCAGCTGAACTGCCCTGAACTGTTTTAATGCCAGCAGAAGGTTCTTTAAAGCTTCTTCCTTTCTCGTATAGGAACCTGTAAGTTCCTTTAAGTCAGAAAGTTTTGCAGCTGCTTCTGTCAGAGACTCCTGCCTTTTTTCATATTCTTTTAAGCGCAGGCTGACACTTTCCAGTTCTTTTTCAGCTTCCAAAAACCGTTTCCGGGATTCCTCCTCAACACTTTTTTTGATCCGGCATGTTTCTTC
Organism: Hungatella sp.; assembly: GCA_009712635.1. GTDB lineage: Bacteria > Bacillota > Clostridia > Lachnospirales > Lachnospiraceae > Lacrimispora. The sequence continues at coordinate 134,354 of WASS01000001.1, forward strand.
CATCTTCTTCCAGTCCTCGTACAGAGGCATGGAAGAATTAAGCCTGTCTAATAAAATAGTAAGCTTTGGAACTTCTTTTTCTGATGCTTCCTGGCTTTCCACCGCAGCTTTTTTTACTACGGCAAGTATTTCTCCTGCCTTTTTAAGCTCTTCCTCAAGTTCTGCTTCCCGTTTCCCGGCTGCTTCCCAGTCATTTTTCCTGTCTATATACTGAATCTCCGCCGTATATGCTTTTTCTGCCCGCTCACCTATGGCAAGGCGTTTTCTTTTTAGCTCCCAGCCTTCACTTTGAAGCTTCAGTGCCTCCACCCGGTCAGCGGCCTCATTTAATTTATCAAACAGCCGGTTCTGTTCCATAGCCTGATTTCGTTTTTGTTCCACCAGGGAAAGAGTTTCACTGCTTTTTTCCCTCTCCTCAGAAAGCTGCTTTTCTTTTGCGTAGATTTCATCAAGGATAACAGATACCTGGGTTATGATCTCCTCTATTTTCGTCTCTGGAAATTCCAGAAGCTGAAACCACTCGTCTTTATGTATACTGTCATGCAAAAGCTCCAGATTTCCAGTCTCATGAACGCAAAGCTTCCTGTTGTCCTCCAGCTTTCCTGCATAGAAATTATTTTTTTCCTTTAACTTATACTGAATCCGGCTGTAAATTCCCGTATTGAAAATTCTGGAAAAGATTTCTTTTCTTTCCTTGGAAGTGGCCAGAAGAAGCTTTAAATAGTCCCCCTGTGCAATCATTGCAATCTGGGAAAACTGGCTTAAATCCACTCCTATAATCTCTTCTATCTTCTGGTTAATGTCCCTGATATTTCCGGCAAATTCAAGTCCTGTAGGAAGAATCAGGGAAGCTTTTGCAGGAACTGAGATTTTTGTATATTCTCCGTCTTTATTTTTCCTCTTACTGCTTCTTAAATAGGAAGGACTTCTTGTAATTTCATAGGTTTCCCCCTGTTCTAAAAAACGGAAGGTAACAAAAGTCTCCCTGTCATCGTCTGCATACTGGCTGCGCATCATGGAGGGTTCTCTTCTCTGTCCGCTGGTTTCTCCAAAAAGAGCGTAGGAAACAGCATCAAAAATTGTAGTCTTTCCAGAGCCGGTGTCTCCAGTTATCAGAAAAATCCCATGACCTGCAATCTGAAAATCCACCGTTTCCACATCTTTGTAGGAGCCAAACGCCGACATTGTCAGTTTCAGCGGTTTCATAATCCTTCCTCCTCCTTTGCTTCCTGGACAATTTTTTCCATGGCCTCATAAGCTTCCTTCGTCATCTCTTCCCCGCTCACAGCCTTATAAAACTGCTGGAAAGCTTCCAGTGGATTTAATACCGATACTCGCTCCTCTTCCTCCATCATCTTTTCCCTGGTGCGCACATTATCCACTTTCAGTTCCAGCAGATAATCATAAACTTCCTTTAACTGTTCCCTGATCCGGTATGGCTCATCCTCATCGGTCAGCGTAACACTGACAAAATCATGCCGGTTTTTCTCAACTGCTCGGCTTAGAACCTCTTTCAGCGTTCCTCTCTCACGCCTTACATCCTGAATTCCCCTAAGAGGAAGAACTTCGCAAGCAGGTAATTCCCCTTTTGCACCCATTTCTATGACAGTAATCCCTTTCCTGTGGTGTTCCTCACTGATGGAATATTTAAAAGGAGTCCCGCAGTAACGGATCCAGTCTGCTGAAACCCTTTGGGGACCGTGAAGATGACCCAGTGCCACATAATCAAAGGGGGGGAGCACGGAAACATTTACCCGGTCCAGACCGCCTGCAATTATGACCGCCTGCTCCGATTCACAGGTTTCCGGGTCTGTGCTTCCTCCTGTATAGAACTGATGAGACAAAAGAACATTCCGCTCCCTGGTGTCTATGGCTTCTCTTGCCAGAACCTCTTTAATGGCATTTTCATATCCTTCCGGCTGACTGTCAGGAAATACATTTCTTACATAACCGGGCTTTAAAAAAGGCAGCAGATAGAAATTGACCGGACCATATTGATCGGAAAGCACCACCTTTTTTAAGTATTCGTCCTGATTTTGAGGCGGCATCACCGACAAATGGATGGAATGCTTCTCCAGAAAGGGACCTGCATAGGAAAGCCGTTCCGGAGAATCGTGGTTTCCTGCAATAATGAGAACGGAAGGCTGCGGCTGGATCATGGATAGGGCATTTAAAAATCCCCCAAACAGGGTATAAGCTTCTGCCGAAGGAGCTGTCTTATCATAGATATCACCGCAGATTAATATCACATCAGGTTTTTCGGTAACTGCGTAATTAACAATCTGGTTTAGAACGGCCTCCTGATTTTCTCTCAGGCTGTAGCCATTTAACTGCTTGCCAATATGTAAATCGGACAAATGAAAGAATTTCATCCTTCTGTCCCCTTTCTCTTTTTATCTATCATACCATAAGACTCCTGCTTAATAACATTTATCGATTTAACGGCTCCATGGATGACACACAGTATACATTTACATTCTGAATCCGACGGCTGTTAAAAAATATACGGTCTCCTGAATGACTGTATATCGGGTGGGGATGGGCATCCTGTCCCAGCCAGTCACTTTCATGCTTACAAAGGGGAATCCATTTCAGCTCTCCACCATCCCAGTCGACCAGTATCCGACAGATATATTCCGCATCTTTTTTATGAGGGTCCGGCCCGTTATCCGTACTGTTTTCCCTTATTTTTTTTACTTCCCAGGGATATTTAAAGTATCCGTCACACACCAGATTTCCAGCATGGTCCATGGTAAAATGTCCATATGCATTGTAACTGTCAGGAAGGGCAATCTCCCAGTATTTCCCTGTACCCGGTTCATATTTTCCAACCATGGCGGGGCCTCCTGCATAGCTTCCATGATAGATAATGCTTGCCCCGTCATCACTCCACATTTCGTGGCAGACCCAGTCGTTTCTGCTTCTTAAATAGCCTCCGGGTCTCCCCAGTGTATCACTTCCTTCCGTTCTTACAGGGGTCAGAGTATCCTTACTATGATCATAAAGCCAGATTCTCCGGATTCCACAGTCAAAAGAGGCCCATTCGTGATTATACATAATCAGATCCGAATTTTGTGGATGAAACTGTACATGGGTAATCCAGCACTTTTCTACCACTCTCTCATACACCATATCCCCCGTATGAGTATCATAGACGCATAAGTAGCTGTTTAAATTTTCTTCCTGAATGCGGCCATCAATATTATAAACTGGTCTTTTGTCCAATCCGGAACCCTCCGTTTCCGGATCAAAATCCAGGCATCTGCCATCTGTCATGGGGACACAGAGATATTTTCCATCTGAACTGGCATGGGTGAATGCTGTCATTCTTCCTGCCGGTACGATATTTAAAACAGTAACAGTACCGGTTAAATCTGCCTTGCAGATCTTATCATCCTGAATAAAATAAACGACATCCCTTTTGCTGTCAAGGCAAACACTGGCCTTTCCAAGCCCCTGATTCAATGTGCCGTCAAAATACACGTAGCTCTTTAATATTCCCTTTTTATTCTCAGTCAGAAACCGTTCCTCACCTGTCAGTAAATCTTTGACCATAACATTGGGATTTCCTCCTTTGTCACAGATCATATAGATCCTTTCGTCATTCTCGCTGACGGATGAAGAGGTGAAGTACAAAAGCTGTGTATGATAGTGCTCCTTATCTCCCCCGCCTCCGGTCAGCATACGGCCATTTAACATTGATTGTTCCATCATATTATTACAGTCCCTCCCTTTTTACTGTACCAAGTATAGCATAGCTTTTGTTATTTGTTCCAGATAAATAACATAAAATCAGGGTTAAAAACCACCCGTCGGTTTTCAGCCCTGATTTACTTCTCCGTTTATCTTTCTGCCAAAGCCAGTACTTCAAACTCTTCTTTACTGAGAATTTTTTGAATATTTAACAGAAAAATTATTTTTTCCATACTGCTTTCCGTTGGTACTTTTACAATTCCTGAGAAACAGCCGTTTAAAGATTCATTATAAAAATGGGGAACCGGTAAAATTTCTTCCTGCAGTACCTGGCAAGCCGCTTCAACTCCATCAATAATAAATCCATATAAACTGTCAGAGATCTTTGTAATAATGATACAATTTCTGTCATTATACTCTTTTGCGTTACCTCCAAGTTTTTGCCGTAAATCTACAACTGGAAAAACATCGCCTCTCAAACTGACTACGCCTTTTACGTAAGCTGGAGAGTCTGGAAAATGTGTAATCCTTTGTAATCCAACAATCTGCACAACATAGGTAATGGAAAGACCAAGCAACCGGTTATCTGCCCAAAATATCAGGTATCTGTCTTTTAAGGTATCCGGATTTTCCTGGCGGTGAATCCGTAATTCCTGCCTTTTCAACCTTCATTCCCCCTTATTCCTGAAACATTAATACTTTACACCGGAACCTGCTGATACATGCCTGGTCTCGTCAACGATCCTTCCTGATTGTGCTCTGCCATGACTGGTATGTTCCTCATGCAGCCTGAATTTTCTTACTTCCTGCTGCAGTATATCAGCCTGCGCAGCAAGTTCTTCACTGGCTGCTGAGCTTTCTTCCGCAGTAGCCGCATTGGTCTGAACTACTGCAGACACCTGGGACAACCCCTGATTGATCTGTTCAATTGCTCCCGCCTGCTCGGTAGACGCTGATTCAATTTCATTAATTGCCTGTTCCACCATCTGAGCCTTATCTTTTACCGTAAATAACAGCTTTAGCGTATCATCTGCGAGACGCTCTCCATGAGCTACCATTGTTACCGATTTCTGAATCAGATCAGCTGTCTGCTTTGCAGCATCCGCCGATTTTGCTGCTAAATTACGGACTTCATCAGCAACTACTGCAAAGCCTTTCCCTGCATCACCGGCACGGGCCGCTTCTACAGCAGCATTGAGTGCAAGAATGTTGGTCTGAAATGCAATATCCTCCACAAGCTTGGTAATCTTTGATATTTCCTGGGAAGACTCCCCAATCTCTTTCATGGCAGTATTTAACTCCTGCATATATTCGTTGCTTTCCATAACGCCCTGACCTGCCTGATTTACATAATCAGCTGCTTTCTCAACGCTTCTTGCATTTTTTGTTGCCTGATCAGCTACATTTCCAATGGAAGCATTTAACTCTTCCAGAGTTGCTGCCTGTTCTGTCGTTCCGCTGGACAGAGCCTGGGCACCGTCAGAAACCTGCCCTGATCCGGAATTAACCTGTTCCGCTATGGTAGTAATGGAAGAAGCCAGATTGTGAAATTTTTCAACTAATTCTGCAAGCGCTTTCCCAAGTATATCCTCTTCGGAGCGAATGGTCACAACAGTTGTTAAATCACCGTCTGCAATAGCTCTTGTCGTCCGGGCAAGTTCAATATTGTTAATAATCATCTTGTCAAAAGCACTGGCGAGACCGCCGACTTCATCTTTCCTGGAAGCCCAGCCTCTTTCTTTTTCACCTGCGATTTTTTCTACTCCAAAATCTCCCACAGCCACCATACTGGCAAATGACTCAAATATATAAAGTGGATAGGCAATAATATCTGACATATAACTGGAAAAATAGAAGGAAAGAATCACAGAAACAATAGAAATTAATACAATTACAATAATTATAGCTGCCACATTCCTGGTAAAATGCAGCAAAGTAAAAATACCTGCACCTGCTACAATCATGGTAAATGCAACAATTAGCAGATAGCTGATTAACAGTTTCTTTGCAACTTTCAAATCCTCAAACCACTTTTTCACTTTAACATTCCCTCTTTCATTTATTCCGGATGACTGGATCCGGTCTCCTCTTTTGTATCCGCCCGCATTTAATTAATTATCATTAAACACCTCCGTTTTCTCCGTCTTTTTAAGCCTTTATAGACTTACAAACAATCTTCGCAGTATATCTCATACTGTGTCTAATGCGGATAAACATAAGATAAATGGTTATTTCCAGCTGTAATGACGGTTTATCAGACGGCGTATAAACATCATGGCCATTTCAATAATACGGGCAGGTAACAAAGGAAGAGAAATTTACCTTAGATCAATACGGAACTATCACGTGATAAAATATGACGCAGTCTCTGACGGCGTTCTGATATTAATAAAAAATTATAATGTAATATTTCAAACAAATTACTGTTTTATTCTATTAATTATAGCTTAATTCAGTATATAAACTGTTGTTTGACAAAGAAAAATAATTACTTTATAATAAGAAATGTCGAAATATATATAATTTTGCAACCGCAGTATGAGATATACTGCGCAAAAATTTATATTTATACAATACAATCTGGTTGCCATATGCAAAAAAATCCTCCAATGAAGATTTCCTTTTTTCTTCATTGGAGGATCATTTTATACCCTCTTAACCATATTTAAAATAATATCTGAGTCAGCAGACTGGCTACAATCAAAATAAGCGCGCCGCAGATTCTGGTAGCTATCTGCGCAAATGGCAACAGCTCCATTCTCTTTGCAGCTGAAAGAACTGCGATATCTCCAGTTCCGCCCATATTGGTTGTGCAGAGCCCGGCTGTAATTGCAGACTCCACCGGATAAAAACCAACCAGATAGCCGCCAATTCCGGCACCTACGGAAACACTTCCAACTACTACAAATACAAGAAGAAGATACATGGGGCTTACTGCCTGGGCAACTGCACCTAAATCAATCATGGAAATTCCTATTCCCACCAAAAGTGCGCTGGTCCAGTTTTTCATAACAAACTGAGACCACTGGCGGGCGGAGTCTTCAAATTTTACAGGTATAACGCCGCATGCCTTGCTGACAGCCACCAGAATAATCATCCATGCATAAGAGTGAACTGCAGGGACAAATTTATTAATAATAACACCCAATAAGAAGAAAAACATAGCGGTGATCATACCGATTCCCAATTCTTCCAAAGTGACAGAAGAGTCCTTTTTTTCATTCATGTCAGAATTGTGATTTCTCATAAGACGGCCATTACCAGTTAAGGCCGGCTTTACATCTCCAAGCTTTGCCAGCAGACCAGCGCCTACAATTGCCATAACATTACCAAGAGTGGAAGCCGGTATCATTCTTGATATGATAGCAGCTTTATCAGTCTGCAGCGCTTCTGCATACATACCGGACAAAGGAACGACTCCCGCTCCCATTCCGCCTCCCATCATGGGAATTGCCACATACATGATGGCATCTACAAAGCCATATCCCACCAAGGCTCCTACTGCGCCAACACATAAGATTGCCACAGTCATGGCGCAAAGGGCAACCGGGAGAAAACGTACTGCCGCTCTTAATAAAAGAGTGCGGTCCATACCAAGAATACTTCCTGTAATTAAGGCTGCTATGTAGAAATTCAAAAATCCTGTTTTATTCATAAACTGATCTATATTTTCTACCACATCATTGGGAATCAGTCCCGCATACACCAAGCCTGCTGAAGCAAAGATACATACAATTGCACCGCCGCCCAAAAAGGTTTTTACAATGGGAAGATTATTACCAATAATATTAAACAACCCTCCAAATATCATCATAACCAGCAGCGCCCCGATCATTCCGGACGGAAGCCACTTCATGGCGATAGAGACCCCGGTAATTGCAGTAAATCCAAGATAAATTGGCAGTGGTATCCCGGATATCTTAATGCCTTTTACTTTATCCATTTTATTTTACTACCCCCTGCTCCACTGCTTTTTGCTTCACCGCTTCTGCAACTGCTTTTGCAACTCGTTCATCAAATGCACCTGGTATGATGTATTCCTCTGTCAGTTCCTCTTCCTTTATAATTCCGGCAATTGCATAAGCAGCCGCTATCTTCATCTCTTCCGTGATATCCGTCGCTTTTGCGTCAAGGGCTCCCCGGAATATTCCCGGAAATACCAGTACATTGTTGATCTGATTTGGGAAATCGGAACGTCCGGTTGCAATAATTCTCGCTCCGCCTTCCTTTGCTTCATCGGGCATAATCTCTGGTGTTGGATTTGCCATTGCAAATACAATTGGATCCTTTGCCATAGAAGCAACCATTTGTGAAGTCACGATTCCTGGAGCAGAAACACCGATAAAGATATCTCTTCCTTCCATAATATCTTTTAATTCACCATGTTTGTTTTCCGGATTGGTAACCTGAGCCATCATCTTCTGAGCATCATTCATCCACTCTTCGCCTTCTGCCAGAGCACCCTTTTTATCAACCAGAATCACATCTTTCATTCCAACGGATAATAAGAGCTTGCAGATTGAAATACCGGCAGATCCTGCTCCGTTGATCACTGCTTTTACCTCTTCGATTTTCTTTCCAACAACCTTTAATGCATTGATGATTCCCGCAGATACCACAATGGCTGTTCCATGCTGATCGTCATGGAATACCGGAATATCCAGTTCCTCTTTTAAGCGGCGTTCTATTTCAAAACATCTGGGTGCGGAAATATCTTCCAGATTGATGCCTCCAAACCCAGGCGCAAGATAGCGGACTGTTTTGATAATTTCCTCTGTATCTTTTGTATCCAGGCAGATAGGGAATGCATCCACTCCGCCAAATTCTTTAAAAAGAATAGATTTGCCTTCCATTACGGGCATTGCTGCTTCAGGACCGATATCTCCAAGACCCAGTACAGCCGTTCCGTCGGTAACCACAGCCACCAGATTTCCTTTTGCTGTATAGCGGTATACCTCAGATTTATCATCTCTGATTTTTCTGCATGGTTCTGCCACCCCCGGTGTATAAGCAGTGCTTAAATCTTCTCTGCATTTTACTGATACCTTTGAAATCACTTCGATTTTTCCTTTGTTTTTTTCGTGAAGCTCCAGTGCAAGTTTGTTATAATCCATAACTTTTCACCCTTCCCTTTCGTTGACTTTATATTATAACCGTATGTTATCACCGATACTGGTCTTTTGAAATCTTGTGAACGTTATTAAAACCTTATGTAAGTAAAGAAAACGGATTTTAACATAATTTTAACATAATCCCGATAACCGTTGATTTTCCAGCCTGTATCTAATACAATAGACTCATTGGAGGAAGTATTTCATGAAAGAAAAACCATTGGAGCACCAGATCTATGTCTCTCAGATTTTCAGCATAACTCTTGCTATTTTACTGACTTTAGGTGTGTCACTGCATTATAATCTGGTCACAAAGAGAAATTCCCTGGATATGAACATAAAAAATGCTGGTATTTTTATATCCGGTATGCCAGAAGTGGCTGATATATTAAAAAAGGGGCAGCCCTCCGAGGCTTTTAACAAACGCATGGATCTGCTGATTAAAGAACTGGACTATATCGATGTTGTTACCATCTGTAATAAAGACAGCATCCGCTTTTATCATAATAACAAAGCTCTGATCGGAAAAACCTTTGTAGGAGATGACGAGGCATCCATATTAAACGGGGCAGCCCCATACATCACAAACGGAAAAGGTACTTTGGGAAACCAGCGCCGTGCTTTTTTTTCCATAAAAAATGAACAGGGTGAAGTTACTGGTTTTGTTATGGTTTCTGTACTGACTGCCAGTATCTCCCAGCTGACCAGAAATATCCTGCTTGTGTTTCTGCTCCTGGCACTGATGCTGTTATCCATCGGCTTTATAGTTTCCGAACTGCTGTATAGCCGTCTGAAAAAAATACTGCTTGGTTATAAACCGGAAGAATTCCGTAAAATTCATATTGAAAGGAAGGAAGTACTGGATGCCCTGGAAGAAGGAATCTTTGCCATCAATACCGAAGGAGAACTGATCCTTATTAATGAATCTGCAAAGAAAATACTTGATCTGGACACTATGCCAGAGTACGGGACAAAGCTGACGGAGCTATATCCGGAAACGAAACTTCCACATGTCCTTAAGACAGGTTTGCCAGAATATAATATCAGCCTTATGATAAATGGCAAGCACATCATGTCAAACCGGATTCCCATTATGGAAAATGGAAAAACTGCTGGAGCCGTATCCATTTTTCGCAATAAGACGGAATATACCCGTCTGGCAGAAGAACTGACCGGAGCCCGTTACATGGTGGAAACACTCCGCGCCTTAAACCATGAATTTAAAAATAAGCTTCATATCATCCTGGGTTTTATTGAGATGGGGCAGCCAAAAAAAGTGACTGATTTTATTATCAATACAAGCATGGCATCTACGCTTGCAGTCAGTGAGGTAACGAAGCAGATCCAGATTTCCAGCATTGCAGCACTTTTAATTGGTAAGATTATCCGTGCAGGGGAACTTGGAATCCGTCTCACCATTAAGCCTGACAGTTCCTGTGTGGAATCAGAGCTTCACCTGCCTGTGGATTTATACATAACCATTCTGGGTAATCTGATTGAAAATGCAATTGAAGAGTTAAATGACCTAAGCTGTGATATTAAAGAAATTGAAGTGGGGATTCATATATGGCAATCGGGAAGCATCCTTTCTGTTGATGACACAGGAAGGGGAATTCCCGCCGATCTTCAGGATCAGATATTTGAAAAAGGATATTCCACCAAAGGAGACGGACGAGGGTCTGGAATGTTTCTGATTAAGGAACTGGTGGACCAGCATCACGGTATCATTGAGATGGAATCGGAAGAAAATACAGGTACTTCATTTACAATCACCTTTACAGAGGAGGATCATCATGTATCAGGTAATCATTATAGAGGATGACCCCATGGTAGCTTCTATTAACAGACAATATGTGGAATTAAACAAATATCTAAAGGTAACCGGACAGTTTTCCAATGGGAAAGATGCTCTTAATTATTTAAAAGACCATACCGCAGATCTGGCAATTATGGATGTCTACATGCCGGTTATGGGTGGAGTGGAACTTCTTACTGAAATACGAAAGCTGCATAAGCACATCGATGTCATCATGGTTACTGCTGCAACTGATGCTTCTCATGTAAAGAAGCTGCTGGGCCTTGGAGTCATTGATTATCTGGTGAAGCCTTTTGAATATGTTCGTTTTAATCACGCATTGGCACGGTTCATGGAACATCAGGAACTGCTTAAGCAGGAGACCTTCTCTCAGGAGCAGCTGGATTCCCTGTTTGAGGTTTCTGCAGGCACTGCTTCCCAGCAGGAGGTGCTTCGAAAGGGTCTTCAGGAAAAAACTCTGGATACCATTTTATCGTATATGAGAGAACACCCTGAAGATTCGCTTTCCAGCGAAACCGTTGCAGAGGAGGTTCATTTATCAAGGGTTACTGTACGCAGATATATGAATTATCTTCTGGATAAGAAGCAAATTGTCAGTGACATCGATTATACCACTGGCGGTCGGCCATCGATTATTTACCGCTATGTAAAAGAATAACAGGTGAATTTTTTTCACCTGTTATTCTTATTTTTGAATATCAATGATTTTATATAACCATCTTTCCAGTCCCGGTGTGAAACTGACCCGGACGATTTCTTCATCTTTTCTGGCTTCATTCTCTTCATTATGAGTCAGAGGAATCACGGTAACTCCTTTATCCACCATCTCTTTTTTCAGCTTCTCTTCTACAGAAACAATTTCTTTCTTGTTCCATTCTGAAGCCATTTTACCGGCCTCCCTTAAAAGATTCTGGTCTTCCTTGCTTAATGTGTTCCATTTTCGTTCTGACATCATGATGATTCCAGGGCTGAAAACGTGTCCACTTAGAAGATAATAAGGGGCTACCTCATAAAGACGGTTGGAAAGATACGCCGGTATGGGATTTTCAGCCCCTTCCACATCACCGTTTGCCAATGCATTATATAAATCTTCATAACGCATGGGAATGGGCTGTGCTCCCAGCGCAGATATGGTATCCATCATAAGAACCGATTCCGGGACTCTGATTCTTTTCCCTTTCAAATCAGCAAGACCTTTCATGGGCTCTGTTGTGAAAATATTTCTGGCACCCTCATCTGTATAGAAAAGACCTACCATATTGGCGCCAATCTCCTGTCCTTCATTTAGAAATGCCCTGCCAAGCTCCTTATTGTCTAAAACCTTCCACATCCCTTCCCTGCTCTTGAAAATGTAGGGAAGACCAAACAGATTCAGCTTTTTAAACCCATACCCTGTCAGTACATTGGTATTAACACGGTACAAATCAAGCAGTCCATTTCCTGTCTTTAATGAATTAAGAGACGTTTTCTCATCTCCCAGAACCGCCCCTGGAAATATATCAACTTTAATTCTTCCATCAGACAATTCATATACGTATTCTGCGAACTTTTCTGCAACTTTGGTATCAATATTCCCCTCAGGGTTTACTTCTCCATACTTTAAGACAAGCTCTGGCACTGATGGAGTTGCCCGCACTGCCTTTGTGGCTGCAGTGGATGTAGTTGCAGTGGCTGCCTTTGCTGTGGCCTGCGCTGCCTCTGCTTCTTCCGACTTTGTTTCTGCGGAAGCTTTGCTGCTTTCTTTTACAGCGATACCGGAACCACAACCATTCAGACACAGGATCATTGCAGTAATAAATAGGAAAGCCAGTGGTTTCTTCATAATCGCTCCTCCTGCTTGTTTCAAAAAACTTTTCTGTTTCATTATGCCCAGAAGTTTATATTTCAATTAAAAAAAATTCCGCCAGGAAGCAGATCAAATTGTTCCTGGCAGAATTTTTATTTTAAAATTTCTAAAAATCTTTCTCCATATTTATCGTATTTAAATGTTCCCACACCGGACACCAGTAGCATCTCTTCCCGGTTCTTTGGTTTTTGCACCGACATATGGATCAGGGTTTTATCGGAAAACACAATATAAGGCGGTACTTTTTCCTCTTTGGCTATTTTAAGCCGGAGTGTTCTTAATTTCTCAAACAGTTCTTCCTCTGCCTTAGAAAGATCCAGTGCCGTTGAACTGCTCTTCTTTGTCTTACGATTTCCTTTTCCCTCTGAAACAGCGGCTTCCTCTTTTGCCATCTTCATAAGTATGGTTTCTTCTTCGTTTAAAACAGCACCTGCCTTTTGCGTCAGCTTTACAATGGCATACTCATCGTTGGTAACAGACAGATATTCCTTTAAAAGGAGATGATTCATGACCTGCCTCAGCTTGTATACAGGAACCTTTGATAAAACTGCATAATGAGGGTTTTCATTCATACCGTAATTTCTGATCTTAGCCGTATTGGCACCATGCAGAGTATCCATAATTACGTTGGCACCATACCGCTGTCTGCTGGTTTCCGTACATCCAATCATGGCTTTTGCAATATCCGTCACATCCACAGTCTCAAACCCGGTTAAGCAGTTGGAACAATTTCCGCAGTAATTTTCCTTATACTCTCCGAAATAGCGAAGTATGTAATCCCTCAGGCAATCGTTGGTAAAGCAGTAATAGGTCATTTTTTTCAGCCGTTCTCTGTCCCGTTCTTCCACAAGCTTTCGGGTGATGGGATCAAGCTCCTGATTATCCTGATTGCTTTCAATAAACATCTGATTGGTAATTACATCCTGACCACCATAAAGAAGCAGGCATTCTCCCGGCTCCCCGTCTCTGGAACAGCGTCCCACTTCCTGATAATAAGACTCCAGATTTTTTGGCATATTATAATGAATGACATAGCGGACATTGGACTTATCAATGCCCATTCCAAAGGCATTGGTAGCCACCATAATAAGGCTTTTGTCATAAATAAAATCATCCTGATTGGTTCTGCGTTCTGCATCACTTAATCCTGCATGATACCTGGTTGCAGAAAATCCCTCTTTGTTTAATTTCCCACAAACTTCCTCCACCATCTTTCTGGTAAGACAATAAATAATTCCGCACTGCCCCGGGTGTCTCTCCACAAAATTTTTCATGGTGCCATACTTATCCTTAGGTGACTGCACACTTAAATAAAGATTAGGTCTGTCATAACCAGTTGATACAACAGCCGGATCCTGAAGCATTAAAATGTCTATAATATCTTCACGAACCTCCTTTGTCGCCGTAGCGGTAAAAGCACTGATAACCGGTCGTTTTGGAAGTTTTTCAATAAAATCAACAATCTTTAAATAGCTGGGTCTGAAGTCCTGTCCCCACTGGGATACGCAATGAGCTTCGTCCACTGCCACCATGGAAATCCGGACGTTTAAGCAAAAATCCAAAAATTCTTCGGTCAAAAGCCGTTCCGGTGCAACGTAAATTATGGGATAGCGCCCTTCCCGTGCATAAGCGAGGGCTTTTATATACTGACTTGAACTTAAAGAACTGTTAAGATATGCGGCGTGAATGCCTGCCTGATTGAGTGAAGCGACCTGATCTTTCATCAGGGAAATTAAAGGGGAAATAACTAAAGTAATTCCTTCTGTCATAAGGGCTGGAACCTGAAAGCAAAGAGACTTACCGGAACCAGTCGGCATAATCCCCATGGCATCTCTCCCTGCCAGAATGCTGTCAATCAGTATTTCCTGCCCTTCCCGGAAACTGTCGTAACCGAAATAGTGCCTGAGTACTTGATGTTTATCCATGTATCGTATTTTTGTGCTCCTTTTTCTATATTTGTTTGATTTTTTTCATTATAACATCATCCGCCTGATTTTTCCAGTTAACAGGTTCTTAAATTTTAAATGTTCCATATCTTTAAAAGAAAAAAGCGGGGGGTTCTTTCCGCCGCTTCTTTCTTTTGTTGTTTTCCGATCATTTATAATGATTGAAATCACAGTTTTTCATACATGTCTGATTGCTTATGATATTGATATTACTAAACTGAACTGTAAAAATGGTATCTTACACGAACATCGTCAGTAATATGTAACCAAAACCAAAAATCAGAAAAAAGCCCCCTAAAACTTTAATCATTATTTTGGATTTGGCTGCCGGAAAAATTTCAAGAAATTTTTCATAGGGCATAAATACCAGAAGCAACCCAATTACGATAAATGCAATTGCAGTAAAAATCGTATCTCCTCCCTTCCTGTTTCCATTGAGGTGATTATACTACAAAAGTCTGCATTTTTTTCGTTCATGTAATATTTAGCGCTCTACATGTAATTTTTGGTAATAAATGGAACTGTTTTGGACCAGATTAGGTCAATAGCATTACGAGTTTCCCGTTTTGTAAACGAGTTTCACATTTTGAAAT
>WASS01000014.1 GCA_009712635.1 Hungatella sp.
GAAACAAATGAATTTGTTTCTGAGGGCGGGCCTACCCCTTTTTCTATCCTGCTCATTGCCGGGCCATGTTTGCGAACTTCGTATACTCCGGCCTCCACACCAGATTAACCGTTCCTATGGGACCATTTCTCTGTTTCGCTATAATAACTTCCGCAATATTCGGCATATCAGTATCCTTATTATAATAATCATCTCGATACAAAAACATAACCACATCGGCATCCTGCTCGATCGCTCCCGACTCTCTAAGATCCGACAACATCGGCCGATGATCCGGCCTTGTCTCACAGGCTCTACTCAACTGGGACAGTGCTATTACCGGCGCACTTAACTCTCTTGCAAGGGCTTTTAATGATCGGGAGATCTCGGAAATCTCCTGCTGTCGATTCTCTCCGCCTTTTCCACTTCCGCTCATCAACTGTAAGTAGTCAATAATCACTACGCTTAACCCGTATTCTAACTTCATCTTCCTGCATCTGGAACGCAGCTCCATAATTGAAATTCCAGGGGTGTCATCTATAATTAATTTGGAATTTCCTATTACCCCGATTCCTTCCACTACCGCATCCCAGTCACTGTCCGATAACGTTCCTGTCCTTAACTTCTGGGAATCTACATTGGACTCCATGGCCAGCATACGATTTACTAACTGCTCCTTTGACATCTCCAGACTGAATACCATGGCTGGAAGTCCCTTCTTCACAGCAATATGATCTACCAGATTCAATACGAATGCAGTCTTACCCATAGAAGGCCGGGCCGCAATCAGAACAAAATCAGACGGCTGAAGTCCGGAAGTCTTGTAATCCAGATCAATAAAACCGGTTGGAACTCCCGTTACGGTTCCCTGATTCTTGGAGGCTTCTTCAATTTTCTCCAGTACATTCATGGCTACCTGGCGAATGGGTACGAAATCTCCGGAATTACGGTTCTGGAGTAAGTTAAATATGGTTTTCTCTGTATTCGCCAGAATGTCCTCCAGAGGTTCCTTTCCTGCATAACAGGTATTGGCAATATCCTCGTTTATCTTAATCAGACGCCTTAATACAGCCTTGTCCCGTACTATTTTAGCATAGGATCTTACATTCGCAGAGGTTGGAACCGTTGTAATAATGTCTCTTACAAACTCCAGGCTGGATACCTCAGGGGGAACATCTTTTTCTTTTAAACGGTTCTGCAAAGTGATTAAGTCCACTGGCAGATTCTCATTAAAAAGCTCCAGCATGGCCTCAAACATGACGCCATACTGGTGCTGATAAAAATCTCCTGCTGTAACGATCTCGGAAGCAGCAATGATCGCATCCCGATCCATCAGCATGGATCCGATGACGGACTGCTCGGCCTCAATGCTGTGAGGGAGTATCCGTTTGATCAGGGCCTCATCCATATCTGTGCCTCCTAGCTCTCTATTACCTTAACATTTAATTTCGCAGTTACATCCTTATGAAGCTTAACAGGAACCTCATGGGTACCAAATGTCTTTAACGGCTCAGGAAGCACCAGTTTCTTCTTATCAATATCGAGTCCAAGCTGGTTTGTAATCGCCTGGGCAATCTCCTTACCGGAAACGGAACCAAATGCTCTTCCGCCTTCCCCTGCACGGATTGTCAGGGTAATGGAAGCTTCTTCAATCTTCTTACCCAGCTCTCTTGCTGCTTCCAGCTGATCTGCTGCGATCTTCGCTTCATTGGCTTTCTGAAGCTTTAAATCATTTAAATTTTTTGTATTTGCTTCCATTCCCAGTTTTTTAGGGAGAATGAAATTTCTTGCATATCCGTCATTGACCTTAACGATCTGTCCCTTTTTTCCCAGTGCTTTTACATCTTCTAATAATACAATATCCATTATGATATGTCTCCCTTCTCTAACATCTCTTTAATAACCGCTTTTACCTGGTTTCTTGCTTCTTCTATGCTTACACCGGCAAGCTGGGCACCTGCAATGGTTCTGTGTCCGCCGCCGCCAAGCTTCTCCATCATCACCTGAACATTGACTTCGTCAATGGAACGGGCGCTTAAATATACCGTATTGTTATACTCTGTCATAACCACAGAGGCCTTAATACCCGATATATCTAACAGTTCATTGGCTGCCTGTGCACCTACTACAGTCGGGCTGTCGATTCCCTCAGAGGGGCATGTGCTGATAGCAAAGTTTCCTTCAAAGATCTCAGCCTCTCTCACTGCTTCCGCTTTTGCCTTATAATCATCAAGATCATCCCGGAACAGCTTCCTGACACGGACAACATCTGCACCGTTCCTTCTTAGAAATGCTGCCGCTTCAAAGGTTCTTACACCTGTCTGATTGGTGAAATTATGGGTATCAATTACAATTCCTGCATATAGAGCATCTGCTTCCGCAGATTTGATCTTAATTCCATCGGCAATGTACTGAAGCACCTCAGCTACCATCTCACAGGCTGAGGATGCATACGGCTCTACATAGGATAAAACCGCATTATCAATGATCTCACTGCTCTGTCTGTGATGATCCAGAACCACGATGGTTTTCACCATACGAAGGAGCTGGGGTTCATCGGTAATGCTTGGCCGGTTCACATCTACTACAACAAGCAGGGTATTGGCATCAACCAGACTGGCTGCTGCATCACCTTTTAAAAATAAATCATCCGGATAATCCGGATTTCCCACAAACCGGTCCTTCATGGGACGGACGGAAGTGGTGACTTCATTAATAACAATATTAGCCTTTTTATCCATGGCAGTAGCAATCCGGTAGATTCCAACGGCAGCGCCAAAGGAATCGATATCGGTCAGGCGGTGTCCCATAATTAAGATCCGGTCCTTGGTTTCCATCAGTTCCCGCAGTGCATGAGCCTTTACACGGGCCTTTACACGGGTTGTCTTCTCCACCTGAGGAGCTTTTCCTCCAAAGTACTGGATTCGTTCTCCATCCTTAATCACTGCCTGGTCGCCGCCGCGTCCAAGTGCCATATCAATGGCAATTCTTGCAAAATCTAAATTCTTATAGTAACTGTCACCGTTCATTCCAAGACCAATACTTAATGTGACCGACATTTCATTGCCGATATTGACAGTCTTAACTTCTTCCAAAATGGAAAAACGGTTTTCTTTCAGTTCTGCGATGTAACACTGCTTGATGGCAATAAAGTACTTGTCTTTCTCCAGCTTTTTTACAATTCCATTCATAGTGGTGATGTACTTAGTGATCTTCCGGTCAATGAGTGCTGTTAAAAGTGAGCGTCGTACTTCTTCTACGCTTTCCAAGGCCTCATCGTAGTTATCCAGATAAATAAGACCTGCAACCATCTTCTGGTCATCTACCATCTGTTTATATGTGAGAATCTCTGTTTCATCAAATAAATAAACTGCCAGAAGGGTCTGTTCCGCATCATTCATTCCTTCTGTTTCGCTCATCAGTTCCGATGCATCGTTCATATGCACTGCTTTGAGCTGAATCTGATACTTCCTGTCATTGCATACGCCATGAAGTGTTATAGCTCCATCTGCCAGCTTTAGCACATCTTTGGTAATCTCAGGAAATATACCGGTTAAATTCCTTTTCGATGCCCTGATGTGCTTCTCTTCTCCCAGAACCACGGAAAATTCGTCATTCCCCCATAGAATTCTCCCGCTTTCATCTGCAATTGCGTAAGGAATCTCAAGATCATTGAGGAGCTTCTTCTGCATCCAGGAGTACTCTGCAGAGAATTCCACAAGACCGCTTAGCAGACGTCTCTTTCTATAAAAAGAAAGCCAGAAGGCAATACCTGCATACATCAGCGTAAACAGAGCCATAATGATCCCTGCTTTTGCGCTCACTGCACCGATCACTGCATTGGCAACAATTAACAGCCCGGTTAAGTAAAGAGGCCATTGCATGTAGATCCCCAGCTGTCCCTTTATTTTAAACTTCTCTTTCATATTTAACTCCTTATGGAAAAAAGGTTCTTTTTTCACTGTCTTCCTATTATAACATAGGATATAGGGTTCGTCCATTAAAAAGCAAAAACGGGGAAGACACGAACCCCTGGGTCTATCTGGCTATTTCAGCCGTACTGTCGGCCTCTGCCCCTGACCTTTTCTCTTTATATAAGCGTATCACCTTACTGATCTGCGCCCTTGTGTATGGCTTTACAATAAATGCAAATACACGAATTTTAAATGCTTCCAGTGAAAACCCCGGGATTCCGGACAGAAGCACAACTTCAGGCGGATCAGGGAGTTCGTATAGCTTGGACGCCAGTGTAATACCACTGATATCCGGCATAACAATATCCGAAAAAACCAGATCTACCGGATTCCCCTTTATATACTGCATTGCTGTAATGGCCTCCGGAAAGCTTCCGCACAATTCTATTTCACTCATATCTTTTAAAATACCCGTTAGTTTCACCAATAGTTCCTCTGAATTATCTACAACTACAACCCTGATGCTCATAACTCCTCCGCTGGTTCTTTTATAATTTCTTTTAATCGTTATGGAAATATGATAATTATAACGATTATCTGGTTTTAATTCAATGGGCATATACCCCGTTCTATCATATTCATTCCCATAAAAAAATGTTTCTAACAAAAAAAGGCAGTAAAACCGGAAAAATCCAGCTTTACTGCCTTATAAAATCAACTATTTAATTGCTTCCTCTCCCCGTTCTCCCGTGCGGATTCTGATGGCATCCTGTATATCCGATATAAAAATTTTACCGTCACCATACTCTCCTGTATAAGCACGTCTTGTAATTGCGGATATCACAGCCTCTGACTGGTCATCGGTTACAAATAATTCTATCTTTATTTTAGTAAGAAAATTATAATCCACCTCTGCTCCACGGACAAACTCCGTCCAGCCCTTCTGGTTTCCGCAGCCCATCACCTGCATAATGCTGAGCCCGTTTAATTTCAGTTCATCCATAATTTCCTTGATATCTTCCAGTTTTTCCGGACGGATAAATGCTTCAATTTTCTTCACGTTATAATCCCCCTTCTTTAATCCATACCATTAAATGCAGGATAAGCAGTCTCCCCATGCTCTGAGGTATCAAGTCCTGTCATTTCGGCTCTTCCTGAAACTTTTATTCCTTTGGTTATGGCAGAAGCAATTCCTGCTGCAATCAGGGTACCTGCCACTGCAATCAGGATCGTAATTACAATTGCACCAATCTGACGAAGGAATAACTGAATCTCACCGTAAACCAGCCCATTGTATGGCAACGCTGGATTTATGCCTTTGTCTGCAAAAATGCCGGTAGCAATTCCTCCCCAGATCCCGCCGATTCCATGACAGCCAAATACATCAAGAGCGTCATCGTACTGAAATCTTGGTTTCACCCTGGTGATAAAGAAATAACAGATGGGGCTTACGAGAGCTCCAATTATGACTGAGGCCCAGATTGGAACGAACCCAGCTCCCGGTGTGATTGCCACAAGGCCAATTACTAATCCTGTTGACGTTCCCACCAGAGTAGGCTTCCCGTTTTTTATTACCTCAATCAGCACCCATGAAAGCATGGCAGAAGCAGCCGCTGTATTTGTAGTCATAAAAGCATGAGCCGCCAACTCATTGGCTCCCAGAGCGCTTCCTGCGTTAAAACCAAACCAGCCGAACCACAAAAGGGCGGCTCCCAGAAACACAAAGGGAACATTGTGGGGATGATAAGGTGCTTTACCAAGATTCTTACGTTTTCCAAGTATTATGGACAGAACCAGTGCGCTCACACCGGAACTGATGTGTACCACGTCGCCTCCGGCAAAGTCCACAGAGCCCATTTGAAAGAGCAGTCCGCCTCCCCATACCATATGGGCAAGGGGATAATAAATGAGAAGAGACCAAAGTACCATAAAAATAACCAGAGAGGAAAACTTCATACGCTCTGCAACCGCACCTGTGATCAGTGCCGGAGCAATAACTGCAAACATCATTTGAAAAATAGCAAATATCAGTGTATTGGGGTAAGGAAGTGTCACATCGGTTAAGGTATCGAAACGAAGTCCGAACCAGTTAAGATTCCCAATGACGCCTCCAACATCTCCGCTAAAGGAAAGGGAAAAACCAACCAGAACCCACATAATGGATCCGATTCCCATCATAATAGCAGAAGACATGATCATGTTTACAACACTTTTCCGTTTTACCATACCCCCATAAAAAAATGCAAGTCCCGGGGTCATAAGAAGTACAAGAGCGGAGCTGATCAGCATCCAAGAAATATCTCCATGATCCATAAAAACACCTCTTCCGTTAATTTTGGGCAAAAAAATTAAGCCATAATCGTGTGCGTCTCTGCACTGATTATGGCTTCTTTGCCTTAAAGTTAATTTTATAAATTACAATGCTAGACTAATACATGATATTAGTTTTGTCAAGTAAATTATGAAAGTTAGATTGGTATTTTTATGAAATATATATTTTCATAACCTGGAGTTATACAAAGCCAGTCCGCCGTATCGCCTTATCTCCGTATGGGGATGATTCTTTAAATACTCCAGCGCAAGTTGGGGAACATCTGTGCCAAATCGCTCTAATACGGGGCACTGTTTGTAAACCTCATAGCCTCCTGTTCCGCTGGCACGGTAATCGCTCATACACAGCTTCAGCTTCCGGTCCTCAATAGGTCCACCATGAAAAAGAATATTTACCACTCTGTCTCCTACCGGTCTTTCCAGATCAATCTCATATGTGATCCCGGCAAAATAATCATAGTTATAATGCTCCACCTTAGGCTTTAGGAATACTTCTGATATCTCAACCATTCCATGATTTAAAGTAAAGTATTCCCCACAGCGTTCCAGCGCCTGCTTTAAAACTTCCTGGGTAACCTCCAGTACCACCAGAGTATTGGAGAATGGATAAACTCTTACAAGATCCCGCATGGTAACATGTGCTGGAAGAGCAATGGGATTGTTGCCCAATCCGATGCAGGAAATATCCGCTTTGGTATACTCCATCTGTATCTGATTAAAAAAGTCTGCCACCTGACTTCCGCCAAGCGCCATATCAAGCTTCTCTTTTTCCGGAATGGCTTCCTTTAAGCTCCCAATTTCAAGATCCAGCCAGTTTTGTACCTGCCCCTCCAACGGAAGCAATGATTCATAAGGTTCCCTGTTGTGACAGGATCCTGCTGGCAATATGGAGGAAGATACTGTGCAGGTTCCGTCTTCATATTCCATTTCAATGCAGGCATACTGAACAGCATTGGCAGTCAGCTGCAGTGTGTGGGTACCAAAGCAGTTTCTGCCCTTAACTGTCATATGCTGGTGAGCCGTTAGCAAAATATCATAGTCAAGCTCTTTTAAAATCTGGTATCCGATATTTTCATTGCCGGAGGTCAGCACTGCTCCGGTCTCTAAGTCACATTCATAACCGCCATGATAGATGCAGACCGTAATATCTGATTCCTTTTTCAGATGTTCCAGTTCTTTCCTGGCTGCAGCAAATGCATCGGTTATCTGGATTTGCTCCAGGTGTTTGGGGTTTTCCCATACATTTACGTAATCTGTAACAATACCGGCAACTCCCAGACGAAGCCCGTTTTCCAATTTAAAGATATAACTGGAGGTAATTCCTGTGTCCCCTTTTAAGTCATTTGCATTGGCACAAAGGCAGACTGCATCTAGTTTTTTCATATAGCCCGCCAGCCGGTCATAACCAAAGTTAAAATCGTGATTTCCAGGTACGACTGCGTCATACAAAGCCGCATTGTACACCTGCGCCAAGGGTTCACTTTCTAATAGTTCTCCAGCCTGCTCTGTGATAAAAGCCGCCATGGGGGAGCCGGATATGGTGTCTCCCCCATCAAAAATCAATGTATTCCCATCCTTTTCAAAATTGGAAATACAGTTTAAAAGTCCCATGGGACGTTCCGTCTTATCCCCATAACTGGTGGGAAACAGATAGCCATGAACATCCGAAGTATAATAAATTTTTGCATTTCTTTTCAATCATTTACCCCCTTGCCAGCTTCACCCGGATTCTGGTGGAAATATATTCCACGATCAGAACCAGAAGGATGAGCCCTACCAGAATAGCACCTGCCTCATTCCACCGGTAGGCATTCATGGCAAAGATTAACGGAGCTCCAATACCTCCTGCTCCAACCAGACCAAGAACTGTGGCATCTCTTAAGTTAATATCAAACCGGTATATCACCGTTGAAGCAAAGTTCGGAATCAGCTGAGGCAAAATTCCATACCGGATCTTCTGAAACGTGTTACAGCCGCATGCATCTAAAGATTCCAGAATTCTGGTATCCAGATCCTCTATGGCTTCTATGTACATCTTGGAAACCATCCCGATGGAACAGACCGACATGGTGAGAAGTCCTGTAAATGCTCCCGGCCCGCTGACGCGGATAAACATCAGACCATATACAAAAGCAGGAATGGTCCGCACTGCCATAATCACCAGACGTGTCACATAAGCAATGGGAGCCGGCATTAAATTAGATGCGGATAAAAAAGACAGGGGAATCGCCAGAAACGCTCCCACAATCGTTCCCAAAAATGCAATGCAGACAGTCTCCAAAAGCAGATAAGGCACCCCCTGAAGGGTTAAATTAAACAAAAGCTTCCGGTCCGGATGAAAGATACCGCTTATAATATTTCCGGCAATCTGTACTCCGGAAAGACCGGTTTTTGATACATCCACTGCCGATCCTGACCAGATAAGCAAAGCAAGGACAATTGCAGAGACCGTAACCTGATACACAGTATTTCTGGGACGTTCTTCATAGGCCTTTTCAATCTGTTTATTCATAGTTTGCCACCTCCTATACCAGTTTCCGGCGGCAGTAACGGCTCACCGTTTCTATGAAAAATACAGTAACAAACAGCATGATGAGTATCATACCTACACTGGGATACTCTCTCCAGCCCAGCTTCTCATTTAAAATTAATCCCAGACCGCCTGCCCCCACATAACCCAGAATGGCGGCATAACGTACATTTCCCTCAAAGCAGAATAGCCCGTTAGATATATAGGATGGGAGTACCTGGGGAATAATAGCACGGACAAATGCCCGGACCTTGGTAGCTCCAATGGCTTCCATTGCTTCAAATGCGCCCATATCAGCTGTCTCAATTTCTTCGTAAAGAATCTTTCCCATATAAGCAAATGTGAACACGGCAATGGCAGTGGTTCCCGCCAGAGTACCCAGTCCAAAAACGTAGGTAGCAATCAGCGCAGTTACCAGAGTCGGGAGCGTTCTCACAATACTTAAAAACAGCCTCATAATACCAACTGCTGCGTTATTTTTAACGATATTAGTGGAAGCTGCCATGGCAAAGGGGATCACAGTGACAGCACCAATTACTGTTCCAAGAAGTGACATCTTTAAGGTGTCAAATAACGGTTTCCAGACCTGGGTGCTGTAGCCCCATTCAGGAGGAGCCATCATTCCAAGAATGACGAAGAACTGGCTTCCCCGTTCCCTTAAAACTCCTAAATCAAATCCTGTAATCTTAACGGACAGTGCAGTGAAAAGTACCAGAATCAATGCAATAAGAGGGAGTCTGGAGGCTGGCTTTAAGACTGTTTTTCCGTTAGAAAGAACCATTTTTTTCGGCGGAAATATCTTGTCATAAATGCTCATCCCACTGCCTCCTCTTCTGTTTTACCTTCATAGATTTCATCAAGAATATCCTGGGTAACTTCTGTAGCCGGACCATCGTAAACTATCCTGCCTGCCCGGATTCCAACCACACGGCCTGCATATTGCAGTGCCAGGTCCACATGATGAATGTTTAAGAGAATGGTGATGTTCATCTCCTTGTTGATCCTTAGAAAATCACCCATAACCTGTTTTGCCGTAACCGGATCCAGAGAAGCAACCGGCTCATCGGCCAGAATAATCTGAGGGTTCTGAGCCAGAGTTCTTGCAAGAGCAACCCGCTGCTGCTGTCCTCCGGAAAGCTGATCCGCCCGGACAAAAGCCTTATCTAAGATTCCCACTTTATCAAGTGCCTCTAATGCTTCCAGCTTATCCTTTTTTGGAAAGATTCCAAATAAAGCCTGAAAAAACGGAAGATCCGGTACCTTTGACATGAGAACGTTGTTAATTACCCGGGTTCTCGTCACCAGATTAAAGGACTGAAAGATCATACCGATTCTGCGGCGGAAACGGCGCAGCGCCTTCCCTCTTAAATCCATGACATTGACTCCATCTACAGTAAGAGTCCCTTCTGTTATGTCATGCATTCGGTTAATGGTTCTTAAAAGTGTTGATTTACCAGCGCCGGATAAACCGATTATGGCAACAAATTCTCCCTGCTCAATCTTTAAATTAACGTCTTTTAAAGCCTGAAAGCCGTTGGAGTAGGTTTTGCCCACCTGATTAAATTCAATCATACATACCCTCATTTCCCAGAAAAAAACGGAGGCGCGCTTTTTCTTCCGATCACGTCGCCTCCGCAGCCTGTTTTATATTATTTATTTGGCATTTAATTCCTTGATCATCTTCTGTGCTGCACGTTCATCATCATAATCGGAGCTCTTAGCCGCCTGATAACCCTTGTGGCTGTAAATAGCAATCACTTTCTTGCCTTCATCCGTATTTCCGATGTTGATCATAGCAGTCTGGACCGCTTTCTTGAAATTGTCATCCATGATCTTGGAAGTCTTGCTTACACTGACTGTATCATTGAAGATTGGAGGGGTTACACCAATGACATTGGTCTCTTCCCAGATTGAACCGGTTCTGCCATACTCTGATTTCCATTTTTCCTCATAATCCCTGCGTGCATCTGCATATGTACATAAAACATCTACCTGACCGGAAGCCAGTCTGGCAAATGCGCTACCGTAAGAATCAGACTGAACTACATGGGAAAGATTTAAAATATTTTTCTCAAAGTTCTTCTGAAGCCATAAAGATGGGTAAATGTATCCTGCTGATGAGGAAGAGGACATTACGCTCCAGTTTACACCGTCTAAATCTTCAAAGGTCAGTGCTTGTCCGCCATTAATCTTAGATGCCAGTGCTTTTCCTTTTTCAGAAGGTCCTGCAATGATCAGAGCACGGTAAGAAGTTGCCTGATTTGTGGATGCCTCCGTTGCCTTGCCGTCATTCCAATCCTTTGCACTATCGGAATTTTTGCTCAGACCATCTCTGGTTGC
Source organism: Hungatella sp. (assembly GCA_009712635.1). Lineage (GTDB taxonomy): Bacteria > Bacillota > Clostridia > Lachnospirales > Lachnospiraceae > Lacrimispora. The sequence goes on from WASS01000014.1 coordinate 11,095, forward strand.
AGTCAGAAGTACTTCTGCTCCATCATCATAAAGGACGTAAGTTCCTCCTGGAATAAAACCGATGTCGGCAGTACCGGCAGAAAGAGCTTCCCCCACTGCTTCATAGCTGGTTCCAACCGTAATTACCACTTCGCCGATATCATAGCCCTCTTTGCCCAGTTCTGTCTTTAACAGACCTTTTAAAGGCTCTGTAGCGGTAACGATTTCCTGTGGCTCTCTGGAAGGTACAAAATAAACATTCAGCTTATCAATCTTCTTATTCTCTGCCTTTGTCTCCGCTGCGGTTGTTGCTCCTGCTGCTGCAGAAGTGCTTTCTGTCCCTGCCGCTGTTGTCTCTGCCGGTGCTCCGGTCTTACCTGCACCAGAACATCCGCCAATCATTGATGCGCAGAGTGCTGCTGCCATTAATACAGAAACTGATTTTTTCATACTGCTCTCCTTTTCGTGTGATTCATCGGTTTTTTCTTGGGATCATGAGGCATTACGCGCTGTCACCCACCTCCAGCTTGGTGGGAAGATAAATTGTCATGTTGTCTTTCCGGCCTTCTGTAATCTGTTCCAGTAATAGCTTGATGGCAGTCTGCCATACAATATCAGGAAACATACGGACTTTGGTATAGGTGGGCCATTTGGACTCAATGGTCTCAATATCCTTGTAGATCACCACCGCAATATCCTTCGGCACACGAAGTCCCGCATCCTGAAATGCTTCCAATGCTCCTTCTGCAACTTCTTCACTTCCTAAAAGAACCGCTTCGGGAAGATGACCTGATAAAATGGCTTTCTTTGCCAGCTCATAGCCGCTTTCCCGGCTGATTTCGCCTATGTAGAAATTCTCTTCCGCATAATATCCGCTCTCCATAAAGGAATCCCGGATTCCTTCCAGTCTCCGGTAACCAATCTTTACTTGTCCTTCTTCATAAAGACCGCCTATAAAGCCGACAGAACGGTACTTCTTCCGTACCATAAGATAATCAAGCATCTCACAGATTCCCTTTGTAAAATCCATAACAATGCTGTCATACTCATAATTCTTGGGATCCGAGTTAATAAATACGATGCAATAGCTCTGCATTCTTAAAAACTCCATCTCCTCCTGGGAAAAAACACCGAAAGCCATAATCCCGTCATACTGACCCGGCTGATTCTTATCGAGACGGCAGAATTTCACTTCCTGCTTTCCTGACATGGACTTTACAATTAAGTCCAAAGAGGATAGCCTGATATTGGTTCTGTCCGTACGGATAATATGCCAGTCAGCCACTCCTATGACAATTTCCCTCTTTTTCTGCGCGTGACGCATTCTGGGTGGGACATATTTTAATTCGTGGGCAATTTTAAATATCCTCTTTTTTACCTCCGGGCTCACCGCAATGGTATCATCCTGGTTCAGCACCCGGGACACTGCAGCGGCTGAAACACCCGCAAGCTTTGAAATTTCTTTAATCGTAGCCATAATCTATATCCTCACCTTTCAAATTCATTATAATAACAGTCCATGCCACCGTCAATCTAAATAGTAAATTTTTACTAAACTTTTACCAAAGTATATCGAAAACTTTGCATAATTAGAAATACCGGAAAGAAATTAAAGTTTCCTTCCGGCATCCAGTACCCCTGTCAGTCTTTTTCTCCTCCTAAATTCAGCTTTGCAAATGCATCCGCAAAAGGAGAATTAATTGGCTCAGCGGCCTCATTTTTCTGCTTATTTAAATATTTCGCCACATCTTTCTTGGAGACTCCGGCTCCTTCTTTCGTCCGTCGTTCTTTAAAGGCAGTCAGCTTTTCTTTATAACCGCATCTGCAGACAAAGATCTGTCCGTCCCCTTTTCCTTTCAGTTCCAGCTTTTTATGGCAGACCGGGCATCTGGCGTTGCTGGTTCTTGAAACCACTTCCCGGTGTCCGCATTCCCGGTCCTGACAGACTAACATCTCACTGTTTTTTCCTTTGACAGAAAGCATCCGCTTTCCGCAAACGGGACATTTGGTATTGGTCAGATTATCATGACGGAAATTTCCTTCTCCGGTTTTGATCATCTGAATTAATTCTTCGGAGTAAAGTCTGATGTCCTTCATAAAAGAGCCGCGCTTCAGTTTTCCGGCTGCGATAGAAGACAGTTTCATCTCCCAGTCAGCAGTCAGCTCCGGCTTTTTTAAATCCTCCGGAACCAGAGTCAGAAGCTGTTTTGCCTTTGATGTCAGGTAAATGTCTTTTCCTTTTTTCTCAAGAAGAAAGCTGGAAAATAGTTTTTCTATAATATCCGCTCTGGTTGCCACGGTTCCCAGACCTCCGGTTTCTCCCAGGGTCTTTGCCATATCCCGGTCCTTGGTCTCCAGATAGGAAACAGGGTTTTCCATGGCTGAGAGGAGGGTTGCCTCATTAAATGGAGCCGGCGGCTTTGTCTTTCCTTCCGTCAGCAGCAGCGTAAATCCTTTCACCGGATCGCCTTTTTTCACAGAAGGAAGATTCTGTTCTTTTACTTCCACCTCTTCCTCCTCGTCTTCGTCCGGGGATTCATAGACTTCTTTCCACCCGGGGGCCTTTATCGTTTTTCCTCTTGCAACCAGGTTTTCTCCCCCTATCAGAACCTCAAGCTCGGTCTGTTCATACTCAAACGGGGGATATAAAACTGCCAGAAATCTTCTGACTACCAGGTCATAGACCCTTCTCTCATCAATGGTCATATGGTCCAGCTGGACAAACTGTTCTGTGGGAATAATGGCATGATGATCGGATACTTTTTTATCATCTACAAAATAGGGCTTTGCTTCTATCTTTACATTGTGCAGTTTCCCTGCAAGCTTTCTGTATGGACCCACACCGCAGGCTTCCAGCCTTTCTTTGATCGAGGGGACAATATCAGAGCTTAAATACCGGGAATCTGTTCTCGGGTAGGTCAGCACTTTATGATTCTCGTACAGCCTCTGCATAATATTCAGGGTTTCTTTTGCTGAATAATTGAACTTCCGGTTTGCCTCTCTTTGAAGCTCTGTCAAGTCATACAGCTGGGGAGCAAAACTTTTTTTCGGAGTGCTTTTTACCTCGGTAATGATCCCGTCTTTTCCGTTATCCATCTGCTTAAGCAGTCCTTCTAAGCGTTCCCTGTCAAACGAACGGTAACTTTTCGACTTTTCATCCCGCCAGATAAATGTCAGCGCCGGCTGGGAAGCCTTTGCTGTGATACCATAATAGGACTTTGGCACAAAGTTTTTAATCTCTTCTTCTCTCCTGGCAATCATTGCCAAGGTAGGAGTCTGAACACGTCCGCAGCTTAACTGGGCATTGTATTTGCAGGTCAGCGCTCTGGTTGCATTGATTCCCACCAGCCAGTCCGCTTCTGCACGGCACATGGCTGCATCGTAGAGATTATCGTATTCATGTCCGTTCTTTAAACGGGCAAAGCCTTCATTGATGGCTTTATCTGTAACAGAGGAGATCCAGAGCCGTTTTATTGGCTTTTTGTTTCCTGCTTTCTCAAGAATCAGGCGGGCTACCAGTTCTCCTTCCCGTCCCGCATCGGTTGCAATGATGATTTCTCCCACATCACTTCTGTGAATCTGCTTTTTCACCACACTGTATTGCTTTCCGGTCTGCTTGATAACCTCAAGCCGGAACTGGTCCGGCATCATAGGAAGATCTTCCATCTTCCATTCCTTATATTTCGGATCGTAATCCTCCGGGTCTGCCAGGGTAACTAAATGGCCTAACCCCCAGGTAATCACATAGGCGTTCCCTTCCAGAACACCTCCCTGATTCTTTGTACAGTGAAGCACCCGGGCAATATCCCGGGCGACGGATGGTTTCTCTGCTATAATTAAAGATTTCATTCTATTCCTCCAATGGCATTTCTACCTTTATTATAGCTCATAGGAGGAATTATGACAACTGGCGGCATGCTTCATAGACAATCACGGTATCTTTCTGCCTCACCTCTTTGTGTGTTTTTTATACCAAAAAAGCCGTACTGTCATGCGGTAACAGGTGCGGCTTTTTCGTAGGAGTCATGATCCCTCACGGGTCAAATGAAGGATGCAATCAGAGGGTTAGTCTGATGTTAGAATATTCACACGTAGTTAGGATTAACTAACTGTCATAATAATATCACAAGGTTTTTGAAAAAACAAGCCCTCTTTTTAGGAAAGAATTCTCAATTAAACCGGTAACATCCATTGCAGGACATTCTTTATATACTGATCCCAGAAATCCCAGTTATGATTGCCCGGTCCTTCCTCATAAATAACATGGGCACCCTTTTCTTCCATTATTTTCTTTACCTCTTTGTTCATTTCATAGAGGAAATCTTCCGTTCCACAGGCCTGATAAAGCTCGGGTACGATTCCGTCATTTACGCAGCGGTCATACAGCGTCATCAGATCTGCGCTGCTTCCAGTAAGCTCCTCGGGATTTTCAAAAATATCTTTCCAGGGAAACGGACCATCAATTGTTCCATTTTTAATTTGTTCAAAGGTTTTTACAATATTGAGCGCACCAGACATACTGGCAGCCTTGGCATACTGCTCCGGTTTTGATAATCCCAAAAACCATGCCCCATAGCCTCCCATGGACAGTCCTGCAATAAAGGTATCCTCCCGTCTTTTGGAAACCGGAAAAACACTTTTAATAAATCCGGGAAGTTCTTCTGAAAAGAAGGTGAAGTAACGGTTTCCATGGTACATATCCTGATAAAAGCTATTTTCCGCTGAAGCCATAACTACCACGCAGCAATGCTTCTGAGCATAACGCTCGATGTTGGAAAAACGCATCCAGGAGCTGTAATCACCAAATGCTCCATGAAGCAGATACAGGACTGGCAGACCTTTTTCGTAAGGAAATGCTTTCTTTGCTGATTCACTGGTGATCTGCTCATTTCCCTCTGGTGTTGGTACAAATACATTGACGTCCACGGTATGTCCCAAAGAATAACTATAATAATGACAATTCATACTGGCCATGGCTGAATCCTCCTTTTTCCTTCATTATATTCGTCTTCGCCTTTCAGTACTAGACAAAAATTGCACTTTTTTGATATATCCTATACCTATTTTGCTCTTTTATTCCCAGATTTGCGTCCGCATCCGGCATATTTCCCTCTGAAAGAGTGCAAGATATGTATAGTTTTGACTGACAGTCTGCAATTTTAGTCTAGTATTTGATTGCCGTTTTCTTTATGATTATATCACAAACCTGTTTTAGAATTACAGTAAAGGAGCATATGCCTTATGAAGCTATGTACAAACGTGAATGAAGTAAAGGAGATGGATGGTTATTTTAAAATTATTACCAATTCCATCGAGATCCGGGTACAGTTTTTAACAGAAACCATTTTAAGAATCCGCGCCGGATTTGACGGTGATTTTGCGGAAGAATCCTACAGTCTGGTTATGACCGCATGGGAGGACCGCATGGACGGGCTTCTAAAAGGACAGAGAACGCGGGTTGTTCCAGCCACTGCAAGTCTCAGCCAGACCGGGGAACAGGCCATTCTGACCGGGTCCCAGTTAAAGGTTGTGATTGAAAAAGATCCATTTCGCATCTGCGTTTATGATAAAGAAGGTACTTGCCTTCACTCTGATATTGTAGACCTTGGATATTTAGAGGACAGCAATCATCGCCGGATTCACACCAGCGAGATTTCACCCCAGGACTGCTTCTACGGATTTGGGGAAAAGAGCGGACAGTGGAATAAAGCACAGAAATTCCTGTCCATGAGCCCCAAGGATGCCATGGGTTATAACCCAAAAGAAACAGATTCCCTATATAAGCACATTCCGTTTTACATTAAGTTAAACCGCAGTTCCAAAAAAGCAGTGGGATATTTCTATCATAATACTTATGAATGCGATTTTGATATGGGCAGAGAAAAGAGCAATTACTGGAAACCTCACAGCCGGTATCGTACCGACGGCGGTGATATTGATTTATTCCTGATTGCCGGTCCATCTGTTCGTGAAGTTGTTTCCCGATATACCGATCTTACCGGTAAATCCGCCATGCTTCCCCGGTATGCACTTGGATATCTTGGCTCGTCCATGTATTATCCCGAGCTGGAGGCTGACTGTGATGATGCAATCACGGAGTTTATTGACACAACCAAGGAAGAGGATATCCCGGTCGATGGTTTCCAGCTTTCCTCCGGTTACACCTCTCAGGACACCGAACAGGGTGTAAAACGCTGTGTATTTACCTGGAATGAAAAACGCTTTAAAAATCCAAGAGACTTCTTTGCACAGATGAAAAAAAGAGGAATTACCGTATCTCCAAACGTAAAACCTGGTATTCTGCTTTCTCACCCCAATCTGGAACAGATGAAAGCAAAAGATATCTTTGTAAAAGACAGCCAGAGCGACGAGCCCGGTATCGGTACCTGGTGGGGCGGCAAGGGAGTTTTTGCTGATTTTACCAAACCTGTAACCCGCAGTGTATGGAAAGAAATGTTAAAGGAAAATGTTCTGGAAATGGGAACCTGCTCGGTATGGAACGATAACTGCGAATATGACAGCATGGTGGACAAAGACTGCCGCTGTGATTTTGAAGGCAAGGGCGGCACCATCGGCCAGCTTAAATCTGTAATGTCCAACATCATGTGCCAGATTACCGATGAGGCCATTCATGAAACCTTTGACAACACCAGACCCTTTATTGTATGCCGGTCCGGACACAGCGGAATTCAGCGCTACGCTCAGACCTGGGCTGGCGATAACTTAACCTGCTGGGATTCACTAAAATATAACATCGCAACCATACTGGGCATGAGTTTAAGCGGCGTGGCAAATCAGGGCTGTGACATCGGCGGATTTTACGGTACATCTCCGGAAGCAGAGCTGATGGTCCGCTGGATTCAAAACGGTATTTTCCAGCCAAGATTTTCCGTACACTCCGTAAATACGGATAATACGGTAACAGAACCCTGGATGTACGGAAATCACACCGGATATATCCGGGATGCCATCAAGTTCCGCTACAGACTGATCCCTTACCTGTACTCTCTTATGGAACGTGCCCACGAAACCGGATTACCTATTATGGAACCCATGTGCAGCGCATTCCAGAATGACCCTGCCTGTTATGAAGAGGGCATTGATTTTATGATCGGAGATTCTCTTCTGGTAGCAAATATAGTGGAAAAAGGTGCTCTTACAAGAATCGTCTACCTGCCCGAGGGGGAGACATTCTATGATTTCTATACCAGAGAAAGATTGGAGGGCGGACAAACCCTTGAGTTCCCGGTAACAATGGCAAGTATCCCGCTCTTTGTACGGGAAGGTGCAATCATTCCTATGGCAGCCAACCAGATGAATAACTTAACCACCGAATCTGTTACCGGTATCCATCTGCTTCTTGCTGCCGGCAAAGATAATTCCTTTACACTCTACGAGGATGACGGCACTACATTAAATTATCAGAACGGAGAATATTTAAAGACCGAAATTATAATGACTTCTGGTGAACAGACCGTTTTGGAATTTAAGCAGGAAGGCAGCTATCAGACTACGGTTGAAAGCATTTATTTAGATGTAATCCGCAGAGACAAGGCACCATTCTGGATTACATTAGACGGCGAAGAACTGCCTCATTTCCTGTATCGGAAAAAATTCGAAGCAGCAGAATACGGCTGGTATTACAGCCAGACACTGAAGTCCGTTCAGATTAAATATCCAAATCCTAAAAAAGACTGCAGACTTGTGATTTCATTCCAGCAGTTTGATATGATCGGAATGTAATAAAACCAAAAAGCCCGTCCCTGTCATGCGGTTACAGGGGCGGGTTTTTTGTAGGAGTCATGATCCCTCACGGGTCAATGAAGGATAATCTCAGAGGGTTAGTCTGATGTATAGAATATTCACATGTAGTTAGTTATTGCTAACTAAGTTCATGATATCACATGCACTAAGAAAAAGCAAGAATATTTACTGATATCATTTCTCATTAATCCTATATTGATATCCGGTCATTAAAACGTTATAATGAAGCCAGTTATACCCATGGAGGTACGATCTTGATTGATACAGCAAGTTTTATTATGGCAGGAGGCCAGATGATCGCCAGTGAGCGAATTCAGGGCGTGAACGATAATATGGCCAAATCCCATTATCACGAATATTTTGAATTATATTATCTGGAATACGGAAAACGATATCATATGGTGAACGATAATATTTATTCCTTAAACTCAGGGGAATTTATTATCTTTCCTCCCTACTCCATGCACCACTCCTATGGAGATAATGACGTGCCCTTCAAACGGGTTCTGGTCTATTTTTCCCCAGAAACAGTTATTGTGCCGGAAGTTCTCCACACCCTCAGCCAGTCTGCCGGAGTATACCGGTTTGATACAAAGGCCAGCCAATCCGTTCATCTTCTGTTAAATGATATTTTAAAAGAACAGTGCGATGGGGAAGGGTTTCATTCTGATGCCATGAAGATGCTGCTCAATCTTCTTTTAATTAAAATCGCCAGAAGATCGGATGAAAAAGCAGCCCCGGAAAACCGGAGCCGCATTACGGAAATTCTTCACTACCTTCACAGCCATTCTTCAGAAAACATCACTCTGGAGGATCTGGCCTCCCGCTTTTATTTAAGCCCTTATTACTTATGCCGGGAGTTTAAGCGCTACACCAACAGCACCATAATCCAGTATATCAATAACATCCGCATTATCCATGCTCAAAGGCTTTTTATGGAGACAAACCGGACAATCACAGATATCAGCAAAGAGGTGGGATTTTCCAATGTAACCCATTTTAACCGTGTATTTAAGTCCATAATCGGCATGTCACCTTCTAAAAACCGAAAACAGTATGCTGATCAGAAAAAAACAGGGCAATGAGAAGAGTCCTTAACGTACCTCTTCCCAGAAACTCACGGCGTCTGCCAGCCAGCCATCAAGCTCCGTCCCGTTTCCAAGACCGAAGCTGTGTCCGCCATGCTCCATAAACCGCACTCTGTGAGGGACATCTAAGCGCTTTAGCTGTTCTTCCATTAAGTAGCTGGCTTCAATATTAACCACTGGATCATCCTTGCTGTGAACCAGATAGCAGGGAGGATAATTCTGATCCATAAGGTATTCCACACTGTACTCCGCCAGCCCTTCTTTTGTAAAATTCTCCCCTCCGATCCGTTCTAAATACTTCACGGCTGCTGCCCGCTCGGAATCAGAAGCCCGCTCCATATCCTTTAAAAACTGAACCGTTGAGATGCTGGGGTAACCGAGAAACAAGGCACCCGGTTTCTGAATGTCATAGGCCGCATATCCCTTCTCTTTCGTTCCCCATAAAGCTGCCAGATGGCCTCCTGCGGAAAACCCCGCCACTGCATAGCCTTCCATTCTGATTTGAAACTTGTCCCCATTGGCATCAAGAAATTTAAGAGCCGCCGCTGTATCCTCCATAGGTTTGGGAAGAAGGTTCTTCTGACCTGTCCGGTAAATTAAGATAAATGCAGTATACCCCATTCGGTTTAACTGCTCGGCAATGGGATAGCCTTCAACCAGTACCCATTCCCTTGCATACCCCCCGCCCGGACACACAAGCACAAAAGGCTTATCCGGGTCTCCGGGCATATGAATCAGTTTCACCTGCTCCTTATCCGGCTCTTTTTCCCATTCCTCTTTTGGATAAACATCGTAGATTACCTGGCTGTTTTCATCCATTACCTCATAAATCCGCTTTATCGCAGGCAGTAGCCCGCACCGTTCATTTCCATAATCACCAATTCTGCGCTTCCATACATCCTCTGTCATATGAGTGAAAAAATAATCAGAAAACTGGGAAAGCTCCTTTTTTGTGCAAAGTTCTTCAATGGTTGTATCAACAGAAACCGACTCAAACATCATACCTTCTCCTCTCTTATGCCTCATGATCCAGAACGATATTCTGAATCCATACCCCTTTCTTTACCAGAACAAAACCGATGATACATTTAATAATATCTACCATCTGACACATAAAATAAAGCGGAACAATGGGGATCTGGGTGTATCGGCTCAGCAGATACGCTGCCGGTATACTTGCCACCCACATAAACACACTGTCAAAGAAAAAGGTTACAACCGTCTTTCCTCCGGAACGCAGTGTAAAATAAGATACATTCATAAAGGCATTCATCGGCATAATAAAGGCCAGAATCCGGATAAACTGAACTGCCAAGTGCTTCACTTCATCGGTTGTATTGTAAATCATTGGGAACAGAGGTGCTACAATTGCCAGGATTGTACCCATTACAGCACAGGAGGCAACGGAGAACACGATCAGCTTGGTATCTGTCTCTCTGGCTTCCTCCATCTTTCCGGCACCCAGGAGCTGACCTACAATAATGGAAACAGACACTCCAAGAGCCAGATAAACCACATTAAACACATTGCCAATGGTGTTGGAGATATTTAATCCTGCCACAGCAGTCAGTCCCCTGACAGAGTAGCATTGCATTAACATTGCCACTCCGCTTGCCCACAAAGCTTCGTTTACAATTAAAGGCGTACCCTTCACAAAGATTTTACCGACCAGGCTCGCTGGTATATGCATGCTCTTATATGCATCCTCAATAAATGGAAAGCGATTCTTATGCTTATGGGTCCAGACTATTACAATCATAGTCTCGATATACCTTGCGACAACAGTGGCAATTCCTGCGCCCACCACGCCAAGAACCGGTGCTCCGAATTTACCAAAGATAAGAATATAGTTAAGGACCAGATTAACCAGCACTGCAACGATTCCTGCCTTCATGGGAATTACGGTTTCCCCGCACTCACGAAGGGTACTGGTATATGCCTGCTCAATGGCAAAGGGCAGGAGCCCAGCCATCATAACAAGCATGTATTTGCGGCCATTGGTAAGAGCAATAGTAAGATCTCCGCCGCTTTCTTCTCCATGAAGGTACATGTAAATCAAGTTCTCTCCGTAAAAATAGAATATGACGGCTGCCGCAGCTGCCAGGAACAGACAGAATAAAAATTTAAACCGGAAGGTGTGTCTTACTCCGTCATGCTTTCCACAGCCATAAAACTGGGCTCCAAATATACCTGCACCTGAGACGATGCCGAACACACTGACATTAAAAACAAATATCAGCTGGTTTACAATCGCAACTCCGGACATCTCCCCGGTACCCACCATTCCCACCATGATGTTATCGAGAAGACTGACAAAGTTAGTGATTCCGTTCTGGATCATAATGGGAATCGCAATGGCCAGTACCATTTTATAAAACGCTTTGTTTCCTATAAATTTTTTCATACTTTTTTCCAGTAAAAGCGCACTTTTTCTGTATTACCTCCGTTTTTGCCAGATTGATTATCTGTTTATAAAAAAACAGTCTTCCTCGATTATAATCAATCAAAGAACCAAACGCAAGTACAATACTGAAAGAAAAAAGAAGCCGTGGGAATCATAAACTCCCTCCGGCTTCCAATCAATCTGTTTAATGTTTTTCCTTTGCCTTTGCAAACAGGCTCTGAAGAATAATAAAGAATGCAAGCAGCGCTGCAATTGTTATCTTGGTCCACCAGGAAGAAAGCGTCCCCTGGAATGTAATAAAGGTTTCAATGGTACCCTTAATTAAAACTCCAAACAGGCTTCCAAACACGTTGCCTACCCCTCCGGTAAGCAGGGTTCCTCCAATTACTGCTGAGGCGATGGCTTCCATTTCAAAGCCCTTTGCCTGTTCAACAAAGCCGGCGCAGGTATTCAATGCGAATAAGAAACCGCCCAAAGAACATAAGAAACCATTGATCACATATACAAGCAGCTTGGTCCGCCTGACATTTAATCCCATCATCAGCGCTGACTGTTCGTTTCCGCCCACCGCATAAATAGTTCTTCCAAACTTGGTGAATTTTAAAAGAACAAATATACCGATCAGGACAATCAGTGCAATAATTACACTGGGATAAATAAATGAATAATTCACCACACCTTTTTTGTTTACGGTACCGCCTAAAAAGGTTAGGTTGATTTTGCTCTTTGCCCATTTTAAAAACATCTCATTTTTAATACTGATCATTTCCTGACTGATAATTGCGGTCATACCTCTGGCAAAGAACATTCCCGCCAGGGTAACAATAAAGGGCTGGATCTTTAGATATGCAATTAAAAATCCCTGTACCAGACCAAATACAATGCCCATAATCAGAACAATTACAAGAGCAGGAACAGCTCCCATTCCCTTAATTTCCATCATCCATGCAAGCATCATGCAGGTCAGGGCTACAATGGAACCAACCGAAATATCAATTCCACCGGTTATCATAACCATTGTCATACCCGCTGCAATTACGATCAGACCGGCGTTGGAAATAAACAGGTTTAAAAATACCTGAGGCTTTGCAAACCCTTTGCTTTTGAATATGATCAGACCGGCTGCATACATCACCAAAAAGAGAAGGATGGTGATAATCAGTAAAAATACCTTTCCATCAATTTTTTCTCTCTTCTTCATTTATGCCACCTTCTTTCCTGACTTAACGTTCGTCTGCAGTTTACTCACCATACGCTTTAACTCGGTTGACTGTAACGCCACAATTACAACAACTACAATCGCTTTATATACCGGAATCTGGTCTGGAGAAACACCCATGGCATAAAGGGTGGTGCTCAGCGCCTGAATGGTGTAAGCTCCGATGACACTTCCTAACAGTGAAAATTTTCCGCCTGCAAGGCTGTTTCCTCCAAGTGCCACTGCAAGAATGGCATCTAATTCCAGATTCAGTCCAATGTTGTTGGCATCGGCAGAATAGATTCTGGAAGAGGCCACAAGTCCGGATATACCGGCGCAGAGACCGCAGAAAACATAAGAAAGGAAAATAATCATTGCAGACTTAATTCCCATCAGCTTGGAAGCCTTCGCATTAATCCCCACAGTCTGAATATAAAGTCCCAATGTCGTCTTCTTTAACAGAACATAGGTGAGCAGAACCACGATCAGAGCCACAAACACGGGAGTGGGAATGGGGATGCCTGGAATGCTGGATCCCAGCATCTTATAGGATTCCACACGGATATAGGTGATCTGGCCTTTTGTAATCAGCTGTGCAATTCCTCGTCCTGCGGTAAATAAAATCAAAGTTGCCACCATGGGCTGAATCTTAAGCTTTGCAACAAGGAAACCATTAAAGCAGCCGCATAAGATTCCTGCAAGAATAGCAGCCAGTACCCCCAGAATATAAGGATTCACAAACTCATTTACAGACTGCTGGCCTCCTGAAAGAATGAAGCAGCACACCGCTCCCGCTACAGACATGACAGCCCCCACTGAGATATCTGTACCACCTGAGGCAGCAACTACCAATGTCATTCCAACAGCCAGAATAACCAGATCGCTGGCACGGTTAATTACGTCAATAATATATCCATAGAGAACGCCGTTTTTAATCGTTACCTCAAAAAAGCCGGGAGTCTTAATCAAATTGGAAAACAGAACAAGCACCAGACAGAAGAGGGGCAGAAACAAGCGGTATCCTGTCAGTCTTTTTATAAATGCCTTTCCCTTATTCATCTGTTCCACCTCCTGCAATCGCCTTCATGATATGGTTCTGATCAAGTTCATCCTCCATAAGCTCAGAAACCTTCTCCCGGTCTCTTAAAACTGCCATCCGGCTGCAGGTACGGATCATCTCCTCAATTTCAGAAGAGATAAACATAACAGTAACACCCTCTTTTGCCAGCTGGACCACCAGTTTCTGAATCTCAGTCTTAGTACCAACATCAATTCCTCTGGTCGGTTCATCAAGAATCAGAAAATCAGGATCTGTGAGAAGCCATCTTCCCAGTATTACCTTCTGCTGATTTCCACCGCTTAAACTTCTTACGGGAGTATCCAGGCTTGCGGTCTTAATCTGAAGCAGCTTCACATACTTGTTAGCCAGTTCCTCCTGTTCTTTGCTTCCGATTGGATGGAACATGCCTCTCTTAGCCTGAAGAGCCAGAATTAAATTCTCCCTTACCGATAAATCAGCAACAATTCCTTCCTCTTTCCGATTCTCCGGCAGATATGCCATACCAGCCATCATGGCATCGAGAGGAGTATGGAGAACTACGGTTTTTCCATTGACCTTCAGCTCCCCGCAATCCGGTTTATCCGCCCCGTACAGACTTCTTGCAAGCTCTGAACGGCCGGAACCAAGGAGTCCGGTCAGCCCGATTACTTCTCCCTTATAAATCTGCAGATCATACGGTTTTATGGTTCCCTGCCTGCCGATTCCTTTGGTATCAATGACTGCCTCACTGGACTTTCCGGCAGTTTTTCCTTCTTTTTTAATGGCTTCCAGATCATCAAAATCCTTACCCATCATCTTGGCTACCAGCTGTACTCTGGGAAGCTTTTCTACTTCATATTCACCTACCAGACCGCCGTTTCTAAGTACGGTTATCTTATCGCAGACTTCATAAACCTGCTCCAGAAAATGAGTAACAAAGATGATTCCCACTCCGTCTGCTTTCAGACGCTTCATTAACCGGAACAGCTTTTCTACCTCATTGTCATCTAAGGAGGAGGTAGGTTCATCAAGAATCAGAACTTTTGCTGACATATCTACAGCTCTTGCTATGGCTATCATCTGCTGCAGCGCAATGGAGTAATTCTCCAGCGCCTTTGTTACATCTATGTTCATATCAAGTTTGGAAAGAAGCTCTGCCGCTTTCCGATTCATGGTCTTCCAGTCGATGAGACCAGCCCTCTTTGGTTCCCTTCCTATAAACAGGTTCTCAGCCACCGATAAATTGGGGCAGAGATTTACTTCCTGATATACGGTACTGATCCCGTGCTCCTGGGCTTCCTGGGGAGAATGGTTAATAATCATCTGGCTTTCGCCTTCAATTTTTATCTCACCTGATTCAAATTCTTCTACCCCGGTCAAAACCTTTATGAGCGTTGATTTACCTGCTCCGTTTTCTCCCATAAGAGCATGGATCTCCCCGCTTCTTAAGGTAAAATCCACATGGTCTAAGGCACGTACCCCGGGAAATGTCTTCGATATGTTTTTCATGCTCAATACTATTTCGTTGGGCATAAGATCCCTCCTTTTTCTCCACTTTTTCTGCTTTTCACTGCATGTCAGGAGATTAAAAAAGGTGCCTGGAGGAGGACTGACCCCGTCCTCCATTCCCTGCACCTGTTTCTCTGGCTATCATTCTGCTTTCAGCGCCTTAGTCCCAACCAATTAATACTGTCTCTTTGGTTTTTCAGCTGCTGCTGTATCTGCCGGGAATACGCCTTCCTTTACATATGCAATCTTATCAACTTTTTCGCCCTTCTCCAGCTTCTGAATGATCTCAGCTACACGAGGACCGTGAAGAGGATTACACTCTACGGAAACGTTCATATCTCCTGCGATCATGGAGTCAAATGCTGCAGAAACTGCATCAAAGGAAATGATGATGATATCGCCCTTCGGTCCGCAAGTCTTTCCTGCTGCCTTGATTGCATCAATCGCACCAAATGCCATGTTGTCGTTCTCAGCAATTACAACATTAATATCTTTATAGGTCTTTAAGAAGGATTCCATAACTTCCTGACCCTTTGCCTGTGTGAATTCACCAGTCTGACGCTCTAACATCTTCCACTTCGGATGATCTTTCATCTTCTCTTCCACGCCGTTGGTACGTCCAATCTGTGCGGAAGAACCGATGGTACCCTGAAGAGTAACGATATTGATGTCACTGTCTGCTTTATTATTCTTCTTTAAATAATCATCAAGCCATGCTACTGCATCATAACCTTCCTGAAGGAAGTTGGAACCAACCCATGCAGTATATAAGGAATCATCAGATACATTAATCATACGGTCAACGATGATAACCGGAATGCCTGCATCCTTAGCTTCCTGTAATACGGTATCCCAGCCAGTCTCTGTAACTGGTGCAATAACGATATAATCAACATCCTGCTGAATAAAGTTACGAACTGCCTTTAACTGATTTTCCTGTTTCTGCTGTGCATCATCAAAAATCAGTTTGTAACCGTTTGCTTCTGTAAACGTTGACTTCATGGATTCGGTATTTGCCGTTCTCCAGTCAGACTCTGCACCAACCTGAGAAAATCCTACTACGATCTCCTTTTTCTCTGCAGGTGCTGCTGTGGTTGTGGCTGCTTCCGTTTTTGCTGCTTCTGTTGTCTCTGCTTTTGTTTCAGTAGCAGCAGGTGCTGCTGTCGTTGCGGCTGTCTGAGATCCGCTGCAACCGGATAAAATCATGGCGGTTGTCATAACCGCAGCTGTCAGAAAGCTTAAAACTCTTTTCTTCATATCCGTTCCCTCCAATAAGAATAACTCACTATTAAGTAACTACCTGTATCATAGACCCATCCCCCTGATTTCTCAATACAATATCTTTTGCAAAGGGTTAAGTTTCTTACGCTATTTCCATGTATTCCAGAAATTAAGTTGATTTTTTTCGGATAAAAGTTGATTTTCTTATATATTTCCCCATCTTACTGCCGGAATCCTCACCGTAACAGCCGTTCCGACTCCGTACACGCTTTCAATGGTAAGACCATACGCCTCGCCAAAATTCAGCCGGATCCGCTCTGCCACATTGGCAATACCAAAGCCTTCCCCTACATGAAAATCCGCTTTGCTGCCGCCGGCGATCTGATGTTCCATCTTTCTTACCTCGTCCGGTTTCATTCCAATCCCGTTATCCTCCACCTTTAAAAGAATATCTTCATTCTCCTGCCAGCCGCTGATCCGTAAGAATCCTTTTTTTCTGCAATTCTTTATTCCATGGTAAAGTGCGTTTTCCACAATGGGCTGCAGGGTAAGTTTTAATATGGAATAATCCCGGATCCGTTCTTCAAAATCAATCTCATAATCCATAATGTCCTCGTAGCGGAAATGCTGGATTAAAAGATAACTTTTTATATGCTCTGCTTCCTCTTTAATTGTAATAAAATCCCGCCCGTTGTTCAAACCGATTCTTAAAAAAGAAGACAGGGCAGTAATCATCTCCACCACCTCCTGATGCTGCTTTCCTTCGGCCAGCCAGACAATGGTATCTAACGTATTATATAGAAAATGAGGATTGATCTGAGCCTGAAGCAGCTTCAGTTCTGTTTTTCTCTTTAACTCCTGTTCTTCCTTTATGTGTTGGATCAGCTCTCCGATCCGGATTACCATCTGGTCATACTGTTCCCCTAAAACCTTTAGCTCCCTGATATTGCTTTTTGGTGCACTGACTTCTAAATTCCCGTCTGCCAGCTTCATGGTATATTCACACAGTTCCTCAATGGGTTTTGTGATTTTTTTCCCAAAGGAAGAAAAAGAGGCAAGTAAAAAGACAATGAGGTAAGAAGCAATCACAATGCAAAGAGCAATGACCTGCCTTGTCTGTGTGTCAAGCTTCTGGCGTACAGACTCCAGAGTCTTTGTCTCATTATAGATATAATCAGACATAGACTCCTGGATTAAATCAGTAATTGCATAGATATCCTGATCAAGACGTGCCATATTCCGGTCATAATCCCCGATAATGTTGCTGGTCTGAATATCCTCAACTCGTTTTTCCAGCATTCCGATCAAAACTACGATTCCATCCAGCCCCTTTTTGCTGGTTTCCTGGGGAGTGGTGTCTTTCAGCTCCAAAAAAATCTTTTTGGAATTTTCCAGATCCTCATACGGGTTTAAGGATTCAAAGGTGTCTGCTCCGATGACAATCCGGTACATCTTATAATCAATGTTGGACTTAAAATCAAAATTAAACTCTGTTGCCATCGTAAGGTTACGTATACTCTGACGATACTGTTGATTCTGCCATTCCATGGTATATAGCAATATCCCAATCATAATGATGACCGGGATAAATAAAATTGCCTGCATGTTTTTTATTTTTGCCTTAATTGAATCACTTTTGTACTTCATTTTCTCCCCCTGACCGAAACGCCTTCGGTGTGATTCCGTGAATCTTCTTAAACAGGTAACTGAAATAATGGGGATCCTTATATCCCACCTGATATCCGATTTCTGAAGTTCTCAAATCCGTTTTCAACAGTAATTCCCTGGCAGCATCCATGCGCACCTTTGTTAAATACTCCACAAATGTAATTTCCATCTCCTGACTGAAAATGGTGCTGAAATGATTGGGGCTGATATTCACCGCCGATGCCACTGCATTTAATGAAATATCTTCGTCCTGATAGTGGGCTGCTATATAATCCACTGCCTTTTCAAGAACCAGCCGGTACTTTTTCTGGGAACAGGTGGTTCGAAAACCAATTGCCTTTGCAAGGATCTCCCTGGTATACTTAACCGCGGATTCCATGGAGTTGACACAGGGCTGCATGGTCTTTGCATCTCCAAACTCCTTTAAAACCTGTTCCGGCTCAAAACCAAGCTGAGACACAAACCCGATGACTGCCAGATACACATCCATCAGGATGTACTGCCTGAAAATCAGTGAATTAATATTATTACCACAGGCTTCCATATATTCCTCAACGAAATACTTCACCTCAGGGACTGATCCGTTCTTTAAGAAGTTGGGAATAATGTCACGGCTTAACTTGGTGATATCAATTCCCTCCAGGCTGATACTTCCGGTATCATTATGAATCCGGACTGCCGCCTCCGCCGTTAAAATCTGGTTCCGGTCCAGCATATAACGGCAGGCATAAGCCCTGCTTGCTGCTTTAAAGGAAGTTCGGATCTCACTGAGTCTGCACACCGGAGTCCCGATCCCTCCAAAATACTCCATCTCAGGAAATGATTCCGCCAGGCGTATGAGTATTTCCGAATAATATGTTACCTTCCGTTCCATATCGGATTCTTCTCCCATAATCAGAAAGCTATACCCCTCTGAAAGCCGGTTAAATCCGATAATGTCGGCTCTTCCCTCCAGTTCTTCCTTCAGCCTCTTATCAAACAGTACATTCTCATCTGAGTACTGATCCTGGCTCTCCGCTCCTTTTGCCTGAAACAAAATGAGATTGTACATAGGAGCAGATAAAGAAAGATTGTGCTCCTGACCTTTTCGAAGCAGCTCAGAAAGTCCCAGCTTCCCTGATACGATAATATCAAATAACCGGTCCCGGTCCATCTGCTTTCGTTCTTCCTGCTGCTTTAAAAATTCCTGCTTGTATCCCTTCTCACTTTTTTCCTGCATGATTGTCTCACTCATTCGTTCCAGCGCTTCCAAAAGCTGGCCGCTGCTCACCGGCTTTAGGAGATAATCTGCAGCTCCAATCTTAATCGCCCGTTTGGCGTACTCAAAATCATCGTATCCGCTGAAAAACATAATATGTATATCCGGTAAAGCCCGTTTCGCCATCTCCGCCAGTTCCAGTCCATCCATAAAAGGCATCCGGATATCCGTAAGCAGTATATCCGGCTTTGATTTTAATATCATGGGATAAGCCAGCTCTCCATCCGGCGCTTCCCCCGCAAATTCAAACCCATATTTTTCCCAGGCAATTCCGTTCTTAATTCCTTCACGGACAATTTTTTCATCCTCTGCAAGAAATATCTTAACCATGTCTGATTCCCCCTGTCAGCCGTATTTCTATGATTCGATTATATAAAATCCTCTATGGAAATATAAGAGAATAATTTCCGCCGCTTCATTTTCATTCGTAAAAAAACAACCCTCTCCCCATATAGTACCACAAAAAAAGAGATTCGTAACTCCCGGTTTTTCAGGAATTACAAATCTCTTTTTAAACACTTATTCTACGTCACTCCAAAGGCTCTTATTGCCGTAATGTTCATCTAATTCGCGGCTGAACCACCGTCCGTTCAGAACATTTTTGATCATTTTAGCCTTAATCTCATCGGAAACACTGGTATCCTGATCCATGGCTTTCATGATATCCTGATAGGTGGTTGTCACATCTTTTTCTTCTACAACTGCATCGGTTTCTGTCCCGTCAAATACCATGGACACTTTTTTATCCGGTTTCCAGCTGCTCCACGCTGCCAGCCCATCACCATTTGGATCTCCTGATTTTAAGAAGTTTGCCAGATAACTGTTGTACTGCTTCGCCATTGCCTGATAACCTGCCTTACCAAACGCATCCGGGAAAAACTCAAGATAATTATGTCTGGAAGAAAGCATTGGAACGAAAATGCCATGGAATGCACCATAGTCACCTAAATCTTTGACGGAAGACTGATCACTGCCGTAATTAACCTGACAGATATAAATATCAGACTGATAGTGATCAGACATCTTCACCGCACTTTCCTGGGCATTAAAGATCCGGTACATATCACTTCCGTATTTGGTGGCAAATGCTTTGGCTGCCTTAATCTCATCCTCTGAATATCCTGCCATGTCATCACTCTTAAAATATCCGTCTCCCAGACAGAACATGGAAAACTCAGAGCTTCCCGTAAGCATCATGAGCGGAACGCTGTTATAAGCTTCTGTATCAAATCCATTTTTCGGAATGACCACTCCGTCCTCATAAAGATGAGGGAATACACTCATACGGATTGCCGCATTTCCCATAAGAGGCACCAGACGTTCTGCTGATATGGTATAAAGGTATTCCTTAACATCAGCTGAATCTGTCATCAGCCACTGGTAAGCAGCGTTTTCATCTGCTGCCTTCTTATCCTCAACCGCAAGAGGAGCTATGGCTTTTGCAATCTTTTTTGCACTTAAATCTTCTGAAGCTGTGGTCATACCTCCGCTGAAGGCAATGGCTTTCTGAAATTTGCCCTTAAACTGAGGACTGATCAGCATTGCCATAACATCACGGCCTCCTGCTGAAAATCCGGAAATAGTAATATTACCCGGATCTCCGCCAAATGCTTCAATGTTTTCCTTCACCCAGTCAAGAGCATAGGCGATGTCAAGCATGGCAAAGTTTCCGGTTCCGTTCTCTCCGCCGGTTAGTGCCGGCAGGCAGTTAAAGCCCAAAAGCCCCAGACGGTAATCCACAGAAACATAAACGCAGTTGTCATTCTTTACCAGATCAGCTCCGGGAATTTCTCCTGCCTTTCCAGTCTGATTATTGCCTCCGTGAATGAATACAAGCACAGGAAGTTTTTTACTTCCCTCTTTTGCATATACATCAAGTTTTAAACAGTCCTCACTTCCCTTTACCTCAGTGCCGGAAAGCTGAAGTGCAGGCTGTGATGCTTCGGTACAATTTAATTCCTCCGTCCAGGCAGCCGGTGCTGCTGGTGCCTGCCACCTTAATTCACCAACCGGTGCCTTTCCGTAAGGAATTCCGTACCAGGTCAGGAGCTCCCCTTCCTGTACCCCTTTTACGGGGCCGTATGTGGTAGAAACCACTGTGGCCCCATCTTTTGTATTGTCTGACGAAACGGATGCTGCTTGCGTAGCTTCAGCCGGTGTTTCAGTTGTTGTCTGCAAAGCAGATGTTTCTGTCTTTGCCGCACTGCCACAACCAGCTGCCATAACCATGGTCATTAAAACAAGACCTGCTGCCAAACCTCTTTTTTTCATATGAATAACTCCCCAGTTATATTAATCTAATACTTCTCCATTGGTTTCAATTACATTTTTATACCAGTCAAAGGATTTTTTCTTCTTTCTGGATAAATCCCCAGTTCCGTCATCGTATTTCTCAACATAGATGAAGCCGTAACGTTTTGCCATTTCTCCTGTGGAAGCGCTGACCAGATCAATGCATCCCCATGGCGTATAACCCATTAAATCCACACCGTCGGCAACTGCTTCACGCATCTGCTCAATATGTTTCTTTAGATAGCTGATTCTGTAATCATCCTGAATGCTTCCGTCTTCTTCCTTTTTATCGTAAGCACCCAGACCGTTTTCCACAACCATAAGCGGTATCTCATAGCGGCCATAAAGCTCGTTTAAAGTATAGCGCAGTCCCTTAGGATCAATCTGCCAGCCCCAGTCACTTGCTTCCAGATAGGGGTTCTTGGCTCCGCCCATTAAATTTCCGGATGTTTTTTCTAGATCCGGATCAGCGGAAGCACAGTTGGACATATAGTAGCTGAATGTATAATAATCCACACAGCCTTCTTTAATAATCTCTAAATCACCAGGTTCCATCTTAATCTCAAGACCGTTTTCTTTGAAATAACGATTCATGAACTTAGGATACTCACCACGCACCTGAACATCTCCGCAGAACTGATTTAAGATCTGGTTTCTTTTTTGAGCCTCCAGAATATCATCGGGATTGCAGGTCATTGGATAGGTGGTAATGTGGCAGATCATACAGCCGATTTTACAGTCAGGGTCAATCTCATGACCTGCCTTCACAGCCAGTGCACTGGCAACAAACTGATGATGCAGTCCCTGGAATCGAAGCTGAGGATTATCAACCTGATTGGTGAAATCAGTGGTTCCTTCATTCAAAATGCCAAGAGAGAGGAACCCTCCCATAGGCATTGTTCCGGCATTAATTTCATTGAATGTCAGCCAGTACTTCACCTTTCCTTTATAACGCTTAAACAGCGTCTTGGCATATCTCACGAATAAATCAATACACTCCCTGGAGGACCAGCCGTTGTATTTTTCTGTCAGGGCAAATGGCATCTCATAGTGAGAGATGGTAATGAGAGGTTCAATGTTATGGCTTCTGCACTCATCGATTACACGGTCATAGAAAGCTAGTCCTTCTTCGTTTGGAGTTTCCTCCATGCCTGTTGGAAAAATCCTGGTCCAGGCAATGGAGAAACGAAATACTTTAAATCCCATCTCTGCAAACAGAGCAATATCTTCTTTATAGTGATGATAAAAATCAATGGCTTCATGGCTTGGGTAAAAGGTGTCAGGCTCTAAGGTCCTTGTGATCCGCTTGGATCTTGTATGGGAACCTCCTGTACATACATCGGAAGCAGAAATTCCCTTCCCATCTACATCCCAGGCACCCTCACACTGGTTAGCAGCTACTGCGCCTCCCCACAAAAAGTTATCAGAAAATACAGACATCTTACACCTCTTTCAATTATTAGACAATTGTTAATAAAGTTTCACCTGTTTTCACCTGTTTTTTATCGGTGGTCTTCAGGCTGACAAAGTTTACCATATTGGATACCAGAACCGGAGTGGTAACCGGGAAACCGGCTTCTTTAATTTTATTCATATCAAATTCCAGTAACAGACTGCCTTTTTTTATTTTGTCTCCAGCCTTGCAGTGAAGAGTGAACCCTTCTCCACCCAGCTGAACAGTATCAAGACCTACATGAATCAGAATTTCAACTCCTGTATCTGTGGTAATACCCACTGCATGTTTGGAATCGACAACTGCACTGATGGTGCCATCTGCAGGTGCATATACCTTTCCTTCAGAAGGTATAATTGCCAGACCTTCTCCTAAAACACCGCCGGCAAATACCGCATCCTCTACCTGGCTCAGCGGAATCACATCTCCGCTTAATGGACTTGCCAGCTCAATTGTATCCACCAGTGTCCTCTTCTCAAATACAGGAGCTTCCACGATTTCTTCTGTTGATTCTTCTTTTACTTCCGGTTTATAAAGAACTAAGGTCATAACAAAGGAAACAACCAGTGATATAATAAGAGTTACCACACCGTTTAATAAGTTCCCAAATCCTGTTCCGCCAATCATCTGAATTAAAGATAATCCGGATGGTGATCCTCCCATGGAATAAGCGACCAGATGCATGATTCCTGCATAAAAACCAGCGACACCGGCACCAATTACAGCAGCGATCATTGGAGTCTTATATTTTAATGTAACACCATACATAGCAGGCTCTGTTACACCGGCAATAATTGCAGAAATACCTGAAGCAGATGCTGTAGATTTCGCATCTTTGTCTTTCGTGCGTACTGCAACTGCTAAAGACGCACCGCCCTGTGCCAGGTTAGAACAGAACATGGTAATAATTAAGATTGCATCAAATCCCAGACTGGAAAGACCGGTTAAGGCAATTGGAATTAATGCATAATGCATACCTGTCATTACAATAAACGGCATACCTGCTGAAAGTATCATAATTGCGAGCCAGCCTGCCTTACTGTATAATAAATTAATACCAGAAGCCAGGTAATTTCCAAGAATGCTTCCAATTGGTCCAACTACTATAAGAGCAATGGGTATCGTAATAAAAATTACCAGTAAAGGCTTTAAAAATACTTTAACCAGGCTTGGGCAGACTTTATCTGCAAATCGCTCCACATAACCCATAAGCGGTACAATCAGTAATACCGGAAGTACAGATGAAGGATAAGAGGCTGCCGTAACCGGTAATCCGAAATATGTGGTATTACCATTTGCCAAAAGTGCTGTGATGTCTGGATGAATCATTAATGCAGCAACTACCATCGCAAGGTATATATTGGAGCCAAGGCGTTTTGCTGTTGTCATGGCAAGCAATATTGGCATGTAATAGAAGAATGCATCTCCTGCTGCATTTAGAATCACAAAGGTGCTGCCTGTTTTGTCAATCAGACTAAACGTAGTAAGAAGCGTCAGTACTACCTTAATCATACCACAGCCAAGCATGGCAGGAAGAAGCGGCGTCATACAACCCGCAATAAAACCGGAAAGCCTTGAAAATAAGTTCTCCTTGGAACCTCCTGCTGCTGAGCCTGTACTTTCCTCAAAATGACCCAGTTTTAACATTTCCTTGTAAACATTGCTGACTTCATTTCCAATTACCACCTGATATTGTCCGCCCTGGCGAATAACACGAATGACTCCTGGAATTTTTTCAACTTCAGCATCCTTTGGTATCGCTGAATCTTTTAGTACAAACCGCAGACGTGTCATGCAGTGTGTTAATCCTGATACATTTTTTTCTCCGCCGACTTTATTTAAGATTGTTTCTGCGGTCTTAGCATAATTTAATGCCATAAATTTATCCCCCTTTATAAGGTTATTTTAATTGTCTATCTGAAAAGGGTCTATGACGCCTCATCATTCAAAAAGTTATTAAAAAAGACCCTGCTTAAAGCTGACTGCCTGATAATAATCCGCAGCCGCTTATGTGCAGGGTCCTGCCCGGATCATAAAATCCGGTAACAATCCCATATTTCTGTTTTAACAGTGCTCCAAAAAACTAAGTTAGTTCTCTCGTCACTTTTTCTATATGAATCATCAGATACATCATCTCTTCCCGGTCCATCTCATAATAGTACCGGTCATGAATATAATCAGCTATTTTAACAATGCAGTTGTATGATTTGCGGTATTTATTCTTCAAAAGCTGATACCACTCATCATCCGTAGATTCGTACTGCTTGTTTTGCAGCATACGCTGTGCAAAAAATCGAATGTGTGTTACGAAACGCCTGTAATCCCAGGTTTCCGTATTTAGTTTTACCTGATAAGCAGCTTCAACAATATCCACAATATCACGGATAATTCCTGTAATTAATTCCAGATTGTCAGGCTCCTGCTTTTTGTTCTGTCCATAGACAAAATGAAATGCCAGAAACATGGCTTCATCTTCTTCCATGGAAATATTAAGCCTTCTTTGGATTAAATCAACCGCATACTGACCTACCTTAAATTCGCTGGGATAAAATCTCTTTCCTTCCCATAGCATGGCGTTTCGAAGAATAATTCCATCTTTATAACGCTCAGCCGCACCTGCGATATGATCACAGATCGTCAGTATGATCCTGGAATCCAGCTGCATGCCAAACTCATTCTTTGCATAATCAGCAGTCTGTTCGCTAATCTCCCAATATTCCTGAGGAAGTTTTGCAAAATATTCTTCAAAATGACGGGCGTCACGCTTATCATTCTGAATAAACACACGCTCTACCAGTTTGTGGTCCACTTCATCGCCTTTTTTCCTGCCAAAGCCGATTGCTTTCCCTTTCAGTATGATCTCTTTTCCCTCAGTATTATAAGCTAATACCATATTATTATTCAGAACCTTCTCTATCTTCATAAGCCCCTTCAGATAAAAAAAATAGACAAGCTATCAGGACCACTTACCACATACTGTTAACATGTGATATCAACCCTGTAGATCTTGCCTGCCTTACCAGTCACAAACTACACATCTATTTTCTAGGTACAGTATAACATGGATACCTATGGAGATCTATATACAAATCCGATAAAATTCCTGTATCTTTTTGTCGAAATTGCACAATACAAGTATTCTGTATATAGCCGCACTCTATTATCCATCATACCATATTTTTTTATTCAAGTCTACTAATTTTCTAATTTTTAAATTAAAATAATTATGCCGGCAATTAAAAATTTGGAGGAACTATAGATGATAGAAAAAGGATCAGACTGGTATAAAAATATATGGAGCCTGGATATAAAAAATCATTCATGGGTGGAGGATACAAATCAACAGATTGATTTTATGATTAAAACATTAGACCTAAAAAAAGATCAACGGATCCTCGATCTGGCCTGTGGTTTTGGAAGACATAGTCTGGAACTGTCAAGAAGAGGATTTCAGGTTGTCGGAGCAGATATTACCAAAGACTATATAACAGATGCAGAAAATACAGCTAAGAAAGAGGGTTTAAGCGCCCGGTTCATTCGTTCAGATATTCGTGATCTTAAATTTAATCAGGAGTTCGATGTTGTCTTAAACTTAGCAGACGGAGCCATTGGTTATCTGGAAAATGATAGTGAAAATTTAAAGATTTTTGATGTGATAGCAGATGCATTAAAACCTGGCGGAAAACACTTTATGGATCTGTGCAATGGGGAATATGCAGAATTACATTTTCCAGCCACCAGTTGGGAGGCAGGTGAGAATGCGCTCTCTCTATCCAGTTTTGAATGGAACGCGGAAAAGAAAATTATGCTTTATGGGAGTAAAACTATTTCTTATGGAGAGCCCCTGGTTAAACCGGAAATCCTCCGCGGTGATACAATCCGGCTCTATTCTCATAAAGAACTGGAGGAAATTTTAGAGGCTAGAAATATGATGATAATACAAACCTATTCTAATTATTATGGAAAACCAGAAACTTCAAAAGAGCTTCAATTAATGGTATATTCCATTAAATTATAAAATTTATTACCACAAAGCCCGGAGAAATGTTCTAGTGAACAAAGTACATTTCTCCGGTTCTTTACATATTGTTTTAGTATCTTACATTTTAACTTTTATCTCCTTACCATTATAAGAGAAAGTTTTCGTTATTCCTGAAGAAGTATGAACGACACAAATCCGCCCGGATATAGACTGATCAAATACAAAGCTGCATTCACCCACACACAGCTCTTTCTCTGCATCGTTCCATGAAACCGGAATCAGGTTATACGTTCCGCGCTCGTATTCATACCCATCTCCTGCATCTTCATACAGTTCAAAAACTCCATCTTTTCCTTCATATATATGGAATTCAAATGGGGTATTTACCGCTTCTGACGTATACTCAAGTCCCTGCTCCATGGGGATAATCCCACCCTCCCGTACGAATACTGGTATCCGGTCAAGAATGGCTTCCACTGTAACCCACTGCCCGCCTTCGTATTTCTCACCGGACTGAAAATCATACCAGCTTACTCCAGAGGGGAGATAACAGTCCCACTGCTTCTTCGTCTCTAAGATGCGGTTTTCCGGCTCATAATACATGGGCTCTGTTACAGGGCAAACCAGCAGAGAGTCCCCATACATGAACTGGAACCCCAATTCACAAGCAGTTTCATCTTCAGGAAAGTCAAACAGAAGGCTGCGAAACATGGTGTAATCATGAAGCGCCACCTTTCCTGCCAGTGAATAGGTGTATGGCAAAAGCTGATATCTCAGACGGATACATTTCTCCAGTGCATCATAAAACATAGTGCCAGGCTCTCCGAAATTCCAGATCTCTCTTGGAGTATCAGTGCCATGAGAACGGAACATAGGAAGAAATAAGCTAAACTGCATCCATCTGACATAAAGCTCCCGGTACGCCCTGTCTTCTGTTCCCAGTTCATATCCGCCCTGCCAAAACCATTTGGGTTCCGGATCATTATGGCAGCCGCAGCCACGCTTCTTCCAGTTGTCCTTTACCACAAAGAATCCGCCTGCGTCTAAAGTCCAGTAAGGGTGTCCGCTCATGCAAAAATTAAGCCCTTCCCGGATCTGCTTTTGAAATGTTTCCCACGTTGCGCAAATATCCCCTGACCAGAGTACAGTGCCATAAGCCTGTGAACCTGCATAGCCGGAACGGGTAAGATTTAATACCCGTTTCTCCTCACAGCTGTTTCTCTGATTCTCATAGATTCCTCTGGCATGAACTGCACCGTACAGATTTGCTTCCCCTGGATCTAAATATTTTTTATGTTCTTCTCCAACAATCAGATAACGCTCCCATGGCTCCTTTTTATAGCTGCCGCTCCAGTCAGGCCCGCTGAACGGCTCTGTGGAATCGCACCACCACGCATCCACACCTGCCGAAAAAAGTTCCTGATCAAGCTGCTTCCAATACATATTTCTGCCTTCAGGGTTAAACGCGTCATAGGTGGAGAAATCATTTAAAAGGAGATTTTCTTTTTTAAACTCCTCGCAATTTTCTCCGTCAGAACTCATATTGGGCCATACAGAAACCATTACATGAACGTGTTTCCTGTGAAGCTCTTCTATTGCTGCCTTAAAATCCGGATAACGGGTTTTATCCAGAATCTTATTCCCCCATTTACCATCCTCCCAGGTATTCCAATCCTGTACAATTCCATCAATTGGAATTTTCCTTTTTCTATATTCATTTACCACAGCAATGAGTTCTTCCTGGGTATGATAGGCTTCTTTTGACTGAATGTATCCAAAAGACCACTTAGGCAGCATAGGTGCCTGACCGGTCAGCCTTCTGACACCTGAAATTATTTCATCCAGATTATTGCCCTGTATAATATAGTAGGAAAGCTGATCAATGGTATCAAAATAGACGTAAGATCCCCGGCAATCATCGTTGAACGTCATCAAAGACCCGCAGTCAAATAATATGCCGTAGCCCTGGTCTGATACGAGAAATGGGATGGGACTCCTCATGTTATGCTGGTACAGATACTGAGTGGTTCCTCTATAATTATAGATACCTTCCTCTCCCTGCCCCAAACCGTGAATCCGTTCCTTTTCCTGCCATTTAAAATATAATTTTCCCCGGTAAGCAGTCCGAACCTTTTGAGAAACCAGATTATTTACAAAGTTTCTCTCGCCATCTACTGTTTTTACCCGTGAAACATCAACACTTTCTCCACTTACTGTATAGCGAAAAACAGGAATCTCCTCCAGTTCTCTTCCGGCTTCCTCAAAAAGCAGCTTTCCTGTTTCGGCAAGAGTCCAGTATACCGCCCCAGTTCTTATGTCAACCTTCACATTCATCCGCCCATTCCCCAGCAGACAAAAAGATTCTGAACTCTCGTAATCCAGTTTCCCCTGCTCCGGCAGCTGGATTCCAAGAGGGGAGGTTACCTGCTTTCTCCCATCTTTGCTGCAACTGCAATGGATAATATCTGATGCAATATTCCGATAAGTCAGGGTCACTCCCCCTGCTTCGATCACAACTGCCCCACTATTATTTTCTGACATAACCTTATCCTTTCACTGCTCCGGCCGTCATGCCGGATACAATATATTTCTGTCCCAGCAAATATACCAGGATTACCGGAAGGCTGGTCAGAAAAATATCTGCACAAACCAGATTCCAGTCTTTAAAATACATACCGAAAAAATTATATACGGACAATGTCATTGGCCATTTTGAAGAGCTGCTTAAAAAATACAGAGGTGAAACAAATTCATTCCAGGTATTTAAAAAGGTCAGCACGATCACCGTGGCAATCGCAGGCTTTAATAGCGGAAGAATGACTGATACAAACAATCTCACCGGTGAGCATCCATCAATTACGGCGGCTTCATCAAGTTCTGCCGGCAGCTTTGCCACAAAGCCATGAATCAGAAATACTGAAAATGGCAGCTGCATTGCCGTATACAAAAGCACAATTCCAAGTCTTGTATTATTAAGTGTAAGAAACATCATGACTTTTGTCAATGCCACATAGTTAACCGGCATGGTGATTCCAAGCACCATGTAAAGATAGAGAAAACGGTTTAATTTGGAACGGTTTCTTGAAAATACATAAGAAGCCATTGATGCAAGTACAGTACACAGGAACACGCTGACTACGGAATAGATGCAGCTGTTCATAAAAGAGGTAAGAAGCTTTCCCTTTTCTATTACTACGAGAAAATTATTCCACTGTAACGGAAGTGCCGGAAACTTCAGATTCATCTCCGACGCTCCCAGACTGTCTTTAAAAGAATTTAACAATATTAATAACATGGGAACAAGGCATATTGCTGTTATAATCCACGCAGCTGCATTTACTGCTGCAGCTGCGGCTTTCTTTTTTGCTTTCATTATTCCTGCACCTCGTCTTTCGTCATCATACGGATCATAAAGAATCCGATAAACACCATGAATAAAAACATAACGGATGAAAGAGCCGTACCTATGGCATACTGACCAGTGCCGAATTTTTTAAATACTGCCGTATAAAGTACCTCTGTCGTAGCCTTACCCGGACCGCCATTTGTTAGCGCATAGATCATGTCAAAGACCTTAAGACCGTAGATCACATTTAAAACAGTGGTTGTGGCCAGAGTTGGTAAAAGCAGCGGCATCGTAATGAACCGGAACTTCTGCCAGCCAGAGGCTCCGTCGATACTGCACGCCTCATAATAATCCGAGGAGATAGACAGGATTCCGGCAATTAAAATCGTCATGATGTATCCGGTACCCCGCCAGATATCTACTGCCATTACCGACTTGAATGCGTACGCGGGACTTGTAAGCCAGGGTTTTGCAAAACCACCAAGACCGATACCTTTAAAAAATGTGTTTAACAACCCGGTTGACGGATTTAAAATAGAAGTGAAAATCATTCCCAGTATCAGGGTGGACAATACAGAGGGCATAAACATAACTCCCCGGTGAAAATTCAAAAAGCGAATGGACTTTGTAAGCAGAACTGCAAGCGCAAGTCCCAGTATATTTTTTATAACAGTTGTTCCAAGAGTGAATACCAGAGTGTTTTTCATAATCTTTAGATAATTTCCGTCAGCGGAAAATACAGTCTTAAAATTTTCCAGCCCCACAAACTTCAGCTGGTCTGAATAAGATGACCAGTCTGTAAAAGAATAACCGATTCCAATCACTCCGGGAAGGACAAATAATACCGAATACAGGAGCAATGCCCCAGCTGCAAACCACGTAGGATATATCTTTTTTCTATTCATCGTATTCACTCTCTTTCAACTGATCTTCCATGCTGTCATTTCCAGTCGGGATCGCCTGCTGCCTTTGCCTGCTGGGCTCTCACTTCATCAATAGATGCCAGAACTTCCTCCGGAGTCATTTCACCCACAATCATGGCTGATAAGTTTGCTCCCATCTCACTCCACTGGGGATTTACATATTTTACAGCTGTCTGAATTACAGTACCTTTTTTATCATATCTGTTATAAAAATCCTGAATCGTATCCGTATACATGCTGGGGGC
Organism: Hungatella sp.; assembly: GCA_009712635.1. GTDB lineage: Bacteria > Bacillota > Clostridia > Lachnospirales > Lachnospiraceae > Lacrimispora. The sequence continues at coordinate 42,464 of WASS01000014.1, forward strand.
GTTGTTAAATGGCAGTTTGTTGAACTTACCTACATTTTCAGTCAGGTACTTAAGATTTTCTTCCTTTGCCAGGAATTCTAAATACTGCTGTGCTTCAGCTGCGTGCTTGGAACCGCTGAATATAAATCTTGCAGGACCTGCCGGGTTTACGTTTAATGTCTGGTTGTCAGCCAGCGGAATTACAAAATAGCCAATGTCATCCACTGCAATCTCAGAATTAACCTTATTTACTTCGACTCCAAACCCCTGATTGGCGACTGTCATTGCATATTTACCGGAAGCAATGTTTTTTGCTGAATCAGCGTAGGTATTGGACATATAGTCTTCTCCCCAGTAACCTTTGGCAACCATATCATTAATCTGGTCCAGAATTGTCATCAGGGTAGCATTTCCTTTGAAAGGCGCCTGGTTGCTGTTCCATTTGTCAACAATGCCAGGTTCTGCTGTTTCAGCCTCAACACCTGCCTCAGGCAGCCATAATGTATGATGCCAGCCATCTGACACACACTCATAGATCGGAGTAATTCCTGCTGCCTTAATGGTATCGCAAACTTTTTGGAAGCTTTCATAATCTTTGGGAATCTCCAGATTCAGCTTTTTGAAAATCTGTTTGTTGTAACCGATTGCCCATACAGAAGATACATCCTGTATCGGCTGCCCATACAGCTTACCGTCTACAGACAACTGATCAGCCACCAATGGTTCAACCTGGCTACCCCATGAGGTTTTTGTTAAATCCACCGCATTTTTTTCCACATTGATCTGTGCTTTTATATCAAATTTACCGCTCTGTGCCCCAAAAATATCCGTACACTCCCCGGTGTTTAACTTTGTCATCAGAAGATTCACATACTGATCCGATGGAATAATCTGATAATCAACCTTGATTCCTGTTTCCTGTGTAAATTTCTTGGACAGTTCGATTTCTGCATCCTGAATCCAGTCCTGGCTTGCCATAAAAGAAAGAGTCACTCCACCTTTTTCCGATGCAGCAGATGTCTTCGCTTCCCCAGACGTGCTTTCTCCTGCAGCCGTACTTTTCTGCGGAGCATTCTCCTCTTTTGAGCAACCGGAAAATGAAAGGGCAGCGGCCAGAGCCAGACTCATTACAGCTAACTTCTTTAACTTCATAAAAAATACCTCCCCAAAATTAAATGTTGACTTTTATCATGTTATCTGTATTATATAGTGTAATATAGACATTTTTGAATGAACATTTTGATCTGTTTTCATGTATATTTTTAACCAGCAGAATAAACCGCAGGAGGGAAGGGCTTAAAATGACAGCAAATAAAGCAAAAAATATTAAGAAACGCAGCATAATGTCAACACTTTTTCTTCCCTATACTGCTTTGTTCATTGCAGTAATTCTGGCATTTACGGTTCACACAGTTTTTAGTGAAACCGGCAAGATCAAGGTAAATGCCTTTTCTTCCCTTCAGAATAATGCCGCTATGATTATGGGCAGCTTTGATTCCGTCATTCACGACCTTGATACTGTATCTCAGAATATCATTTATTCCAACCTGATTAAAGAAAAATTTGGTATCTATATCAATTATCAGGACAACACCTTAAGTTCAAATGAGATTTATGAAAACATTAATAACACGAAAATCCTCTTTGACCTGATTATCGCCATGATTGGTCCCAATTCTCCCGCCGATCAGACTTACCTTTATTCCCTTGATTATGGTAAATTTGGAGTAGGTCTTGATAATCATGCATCAAAGGAACGGGTGAGTGAAAAAGACTGGTACAGTAAGGTGGTTGAGGCGAAGGGAAAGAAATTTATTTACTGCGATAAAGACGACACTCTTGGGCGCTTTTATTCGTATTCGGGTGATAATTATTTTGTATCACTCTGCCGCCTGTATTACAGTCCGCTTAATGTTCCACAGGGGATTGTAGAGGTCAAAAAATCCTTTAAAAGTATAGCAAATACAGTAAATACCTTTAACAGCCCGTATCAGGAAGATGTATACATTTTCAGTCCGGAAGGCAAGACCATCTATACGACTGACACCTCCGGAACACCAGACAGCTATTACAAACTGATACAGACCCAGCAAGGCAAACCCGCCAAAGGCCCGGAGGTAAATCCCATATATATAAAATCCGAAAATAAATACATCATTTACTCTTCATCTGATTATACCGGTTTTACTACAGCACTTGTTATTGATAACCGCATGCTGATGCAGCCGGTTCATCAATACTTAAACACAGCTTTTATTCTACTGTTTACCGTCATGCTCATAACCGTTATGGTGTCCTATTTGATTTCACGGAGAATTGCCACTCCGCTTTATAAAATCTACCATCAGGTACGTGCATTCCAGCTGACAGGGGAAGAAAAAGACACTACTGAATTTGAGGACATGGAAATTGGCATCACTGAAGTGAACACCTTATACCAGGCTCTGTTAAAAATGCAGAGACAGGCGAGGAAATCAATGGAACGGGAACTTCAGCTTCAAAACAGTGACATGCAATCCAGAATGCTGGCGCTGCAGGCGCAGATGAACCCTCATTTTCTTTACAATTCTCTGGCAACCATACAGGCAATGGCGGACGAGAACATGAACAGCGAGATTATCCTCATGTGTCAGACCATTTCCAGAATCCTGCGTTATATCTCTTCCGACAGCGAACAATTGGTTCTTTTAAAAGATGAACTTGATCATACCAGTGATTATCTGGAATGCATGAAGGTGAGGTATTGTGACTCTCTTCAATTTGAAATTGACATACCGGAAAAAATGAATCAGGTCCGGCTTCCAAAGCTCTGCCTCCAGCTGATCGTGGAAAATGCCATCAAATATTCAACCAAATCAAGTCCGCCATGGAATGTGAAAATTCTTGGTATTATGACCAACACCTATTGGGAGCTGCAGATCCGGGACAACGGTCCTGGTTTTTCCAGTGAAGACCTGGAAAAACTGCAAAACCAGATTAACCTGATAGAGAAAAACGGCGTACTGCCCAATCTGGAAATTGACGGAATGGGACTGATGAATATTTACATCCGTTTTAAAATCCTATACCACGGCAATCATATATTTAGACTGAGCAACAATGTACCCCATGGAGCCATTGTTGTTATAGGAGGAATGATCCCTTGAAATATTCTGTTTTAATCGTTGAAGATGAAGCATTAATTGCCAGAAATATAGCCAGAAGAATCGAACAGTTAAATCCCGCTTTTGAGGTGACAGCCATTGCAACCAATGGTCTGGAAGGTCTGGATATGGCGAAAGAACATCTGCCCAATGTTATTTTCACAGACATAAGGATGCCAGAGATGGATGGACTTGAGTTAGTCCGAAATATACACGAAAAATTTCCGTTTATCTTATGTGTGATTATCAGCGGATATACAGATTTTGAATACGCAAAGGAAGCACTCAGGTACGAAGTGAGCAATTACTTACTAAAGCCTGTCAATTACGATGAACTGGAAAAAACACTGGCTGCCCTGGAAACCAAGCTTCTGGCTGCCCTGGACCGATTTGACTCCGTTACACTCCTCCATTCCTCAAACAGGGCAAAAGAAATCGTGGAACTGATAAAAGAATACATTCACAAGAATTATCAGGCTCAGATCGATTTCACCACACTGGCTTCTGAATTTGGTTTCTCTGTTCCTTATTTAAGCAAAATATTTTTCAAATACACAGAGATTACACCTTCCAAATATTTAAGAAACTACAGACTTAATATAGCAAGGCAGCTTCTGCGCAATCCGGATTTGTCCATTGCCGATATCAGCCAGCTGACCGGTTACCTTGATCCGTTTCATTTCAGTAAAACCTTTAAGCATGTTTATGGGGTCAGTCCCAGTGAATACAGAAATGAATAAGATTAAAAAAGCTGTTTTCCCGCCCCACAGACAGGAAAACAGCTTTTATTTAATCTAAAATCGCCCGAATCATATCATAAAGTTTCACAACATCAGAAATTCTCGTTGCTCCCGTTTCTTTATCAATAATGGAAGAATATACATGAGGAATGATGTGTTCCACTCCTGCATCAACCGCGATTTTTAAGATCTGGGAAAAATTATCAAGATCAATCCCTCCGGTTGGCTCCAGCCCGAATCCACTCTCAGCGCAGGCTGTGGCAACTGCCTCAAACTCTTCTTTTACCTTCAGGCCGCCCATGGGAAAATACTTTAAGGAATCGGCTCCCTGTTCCTTTGCCATTGCAATTGCAGTTTTAACGGGAACGATTGCCGGCTCCATATCCTTACAAAGCGGACCAGTTGAGATTTTAACATAACCCACTTTACCACAGGGCGCAACCATGGAATTCAGAAATGGTCCCTCTCCCGTTTTGGCTTTGGTGTATCCGCCTGCCGTAAAGGTCTGGTTGATATGTTTTGGCTTAATCTGCCCGGATATATCCGCAACCGCTTTCCATTGTCCGGGGTTTCCTGCACCCAGACCAACGGAAATATTATTGTCTACTGCTTCCTGATATCGTTTCATATCCTCCACTGCATGTTCCACATCCGGATAATTTGCCGACAAAATCCCGACTGCAACATGACCCCCTGCAGCCTCATAAATTGCCTTAGCATTCTCAACGGAGTTTGTCAGACAGTTTAAGCAGACTCTTCCTTTGTAAAAATTTAATCCTTCCATCTTTTATTTCCCTCCATTTACTGAATTGTGAATTTCTTTAAGCCTCTGTTCAATGATTTCCAGTTCTTTCTCACTGTTTAAAGGCCTGGGATCAATTGCGATGGAACCGATATTTGCCTGATAATCTCTGGTAAAGATAGCTACATCTCCCCGTTGCAGCTCTCTTACCACGTCTTTGGCATTCATCCCGTATTGCTGGGGATTAAAATCAATTTTACAGCGGAATATCTCTCTTCCTGCCTCATCCTTAATAATTGATGTTTTGCAGCCTGGTATCTCCCCTACACATGCTGCAAACCGTTCCAGCTCTTCTTTGGAGACAGGGCTTGTCTTTCCCCCGGCAATATATTCTTCCACTGCCGTTACAAGTCCCATAGTGCACTCTTTCCCCACCTTCATGGCTCTGCCGATACCTTTGTACTGGAGTCTCATGTTGTCTGCCAGTTCTTTAGTCTTACATGCAACAAAACCGCTGGTTGGACCTTCAATGGCTTTCGCACCGCTGTAGCATACAAAGTCCGCTCCCATGGCTGCATAGATGCTTAAATCTTCTTCTGCTGCCGCATCCACGATACATGGAATCCCAAAATGTTCTGCCAGCTCAATAACAGATCTGGCTTCCGGCATTTCCTTTTGAACGCAGTGATGGGATTTGACAAAAAGAATTGCCAGCGTATCCTTTGTTACTGCCTGTTGAATATCTTCTACAGAAGCTCCGTTGGCATATCCTGCTTCAACGATTTTCCCTCCGGCAATCTGTACCATCTCTGCAACCGGTGCCCCAAAGTCCACGTTATGCCCTTTTAAAATTATAACTTCCCTTTTCGTAACAGAAGGCAGAAAGTCATATAGGTGCTTTACTTTCTGTAAATTTCCTCCGCAGATTAAAGAAGCAACTGCCAGTGCAATTCCGGCAGAGGCGCTGGATGTTACACAGGCATCAGCAGTTCCGATGAGATCTCCGATTCTCCTGCCTGCATAGATATAGAGATCGTCAATTACCACATAGTTGCCGGCTGCCTCCACCAGTGTTTCCCCCACACCTTTCGATATGGTGGAAACACCCAGCTTTGTCATTCTTCCGGAAGCATTAATCACGGCCTGAAGACCGCTTTTACTGTATATGTTTTCCATGATTACTCCTTAAGACCATTACAGAATTCCAAGCAGAGAAGTGATGACAGATACTGCCACGACTGTAAGCAGGATTCTGTTGTAATACGGTCCTTTCTTTCTAAGATAAAAATAGATGATAAACACGGCTGCCAGAGGAAGAAGACCTGGTGCTACCGTATTCAGTATGTCCTGTACCACAATCTGCGTTCCGCTGGAAAAACCAAACTTCAGAGGTGTTGATATGGTGACGTAGCTTGCGGATAATGCCCCCATCATGGTAAGACCGATGACATTTGCTGTAAAAATAATGGATTTCATCTTGCCGCCATGAAGCAGTGATACCACAGACTTTTTGCCTAATGTGTAGCCATTATGAATCAGCCAGTAAGCAATTGCAATGGTTATTGCCGGATACAGGATTAGCGGCATAATGCCTCCCAGTGCAGAACCATTGCTTGCAAAAGGTAAAAAGATAGAAATGATGATTGGCATGATTGCTGCCCATACAATTGCATCTCCCATTCCTGCAAGCGGTCCCATCAGTCCGGTTTTAATACCCGTAATTGCCTCATCTGTTACATTTTCTCCATTGGCCTTTTGTTCTTCCATGGAAATGGCAATTCCCTGAATGATGGCTCCGAAGATTCCTTCTGTGTTAAAGAAAACCAGGTGACGTTTTAAGGCTGCACTCAGTTCCTCGTCGGTATCATACAGCTTCTTTAAAACCGGCGTCATGGACGCACAGAATACAAGACTCTGCAAACGCTCATAGGAATTGGAAAGTTCTGCGCCGGCATAATAGATCCACATGGATTTGGTAATATCTTTTTTATTTAGTTTTTTTACCTGTGTCTGCTCTCCCATTTTAAATCGCCTCCTCCTTTAACTGGAATAAACCTAACAACAATGCAACGCAGGTTGCAAAAATTGCTACAGCCATGGTATCAAGTTTTAAGTACATAACTGCGAAAAATCCTGTTATAAAGAACGGTATCAGTGACTTCTTTCCAATTACGGATAAGGTAATGGCAAAACCAAGAGCAGGAAGAATTCCTCCCATGATTTCAAAGGAATGCATCAGCCACTGAGGAAGAACTGCGATCAGCTTCTCTACTGCTGTTACACCAAAAAAGTCAATTGCAAAAACGATTGGAAAACGAATTACCAGTCCTGCGATAGCCGGATAAAGAAACGCTGCCCTTAAAATCCCTTTTGTATCCGCTTTTTCCGCATAGCGGTCTGCCATATGAACCCAGACTGCATTGGTACTTCTTCTTAACTGATCCACAAATACTCCAATAACTCCAAATGGAATCGCAAGAGCAATGGCAACCTCAGGAGACATATTGGACATTACTCCAAGAGGAATTGCAATACATCCTGCAAGAGCAGGATCACTTGGCACATTGCCGCCGGGAGTGGATGTAACTCCTAAATAAACCAGCTGAAGTCCTGCTCCAATCTTCATGGCCAGAGGCATGTTTCCCGTGAGTAGCCCTACAAAAACACCAATGACAACTGGCTGAAGAAGCATGGAAGAAAAGGTATACCCAAATCTCAAACGGCAGAACCAATAATAAAACCCCATACATACAGCTAACATCAACACACTCATATCATACTCTCCTTAGTTATTGTATTTTTTTAAAATGGTGTGAAAATCCTGCGGTACATCTTCCGGAATTGTCTGGAAGATAATATTTACTCCTGCCTCCTGTAACGAAATCAACTTTTCCACATCTGCATCATCTAAAGTGATATTTTGAAATACCACTTTCCGGTTCGGAGCTCCCCCCAGCCCTCCTACCTGAATATCAGTGACCTTAATTCCTCCTTCATATACTTCCTTCGTGCTTGCTAAATCCGGAAGCAGTAAAAGTACCCGGCCGCTGCCAAACTGGTCTTCATTCCATTTCTTTACTGCATCTGCTCTGCTTAAACACTCTACCTTAACCCCCGCCGGTGCAGACATTAAGTAAATCTCAAGCATAAACTCATCCGCAGCCAGACTGTCGCTTACTACAACAATCCGATTGGCCTGTGACTGATTCACCCACTTGGTCATAACCTGTCCGTGAATCAGTCTGCTGTCAATTCTGCATAATACAATCTCTGCCATTTTAACTCTCCTTTTTTTCCATTGACTTAGTGACCTCACCGATCACATCAATGATTGATGACTGCCCCTGCTGCAAAACTACATCAAAGTTACAATCTCCGGTGTACTGGATCTGTGTACAGGCTTCAATCATGAGCGGTGCATTCAGTCCCGAAACCACCTTAATATTCCGCTCCCGTCCGATTTTAGCACCTGCATTGGTGGTTGTTCCGCCAAATACATCCGTAAAAATCAGGGACTTCTCCGGCATCCCGGCTGCATATTCATCCACCTTGGCGTAATACTCTGCAAACGTAACCTCCGGCAAAAGCGGGATCTCATGAACAAAATCAACGCTTCCCATAATCATTTTCAGACTTTCCGTCAGCGCCTTTCCCCATCCTCCGTGAGTTAAGAGCAAAATCTGCGGTTTCTCCATCTCGTACCTCCTCATTTATCAGTTTTGTATTTCCTTTAGTCATCCGAATTGTAGCATACTACATTTTTCATGTCAATAATGTATTTATATTATTTTCACAGTTTTAATTATGTATTTTGCTACTTTTTTGTAATTATAACTTTTTTAATCAAGGAATATTGAATTATAAATCAGAATTATGATATACTTAGTTTGAAATTCACTACATAACTGCTACAGAAATAACAAAACGGCTTCCCTTTTTCGGGAAGATTGAAAGGAAGGCTGTATTTCAAATGACAGAAAACTATGAACTTTTCACCTTAATGGCCCGCATAGACGGCATGTCCAACCAGTTCACCAAAACAGACTGGAAAATAGTACAATACATTAAAAAATCTACCTTGAAATTCATTGAACTCAGCGCTCAGGAACTGGCAAAGGAGATCGGGACATCCGATGCCAGCATTATCCGTTTCGCTCAAAAAGTAGGATACTCCGGCCTGAATGAATTAAAATATACGATGCAGAAGGAAATTGACAAAAGTTCTTCCTCAGTAAACCATTCCGACTACTCCGCCCTGCTTAATGACTACAAGATGCTTTTAGACAGCCTGTTTCATTTAACCAATCCGGCAGACATCAACCACACCAGAGAACTGATGTTAAAATCACGGCGGATCTTTATTATCGGATTGAATTTTAATCAGAATATAGCTGAAATAATTGCCCACAAATTTATGACACTGGGTCTCACCGTACAGGCACTTACCAACTATGATACACTGAAGCTATATCAAAGTCTTTCTCAGGAGACCGATCTCTTTATCACCATCTCTCTCTCCGGCAATCACAAACAGCTGGCCTCCATACTGGCTGATTTAAAGAAAAACGGCAGCAGCGTCCTGCTCATTACCAATTATGAGAAGTCTCTCTGCTCTCCCTATGCCAATATCATCCTGGTGATTCCAAAGACAGACCTGCTATTTAGCAGCAATACCATAACAAGGGAAATCCTGATACTGGTTCTATTTGATATGTTATTCCATAATTTCCTTTCTGAGGATGTAAAATCTTTCCAGTTTTTTCAAAAGGCTGCATCTTATTCCAGATTAAACAGCGACGATACCAGAGATGGTCTGCAAAAATTCATGGATCTTCTCTAACCTTAACAGCATATTAAAAAGAGCTCGTGATTTTACAGGGATTTAAGTTTCTGTAAAACCGCGGGCTCTTTTGGCCTTGGTCAGTAATTTATTTCTATGTTGCCTTTTATCCGTTTTTACTATCTCTTTGTCTGATTAGGATCTTTGATAAATCGGAAAAAAGAGATTCCTGTCCAAATCCACCTGATTTTGAAATTAATTTTATGTTTTTTCCTTTATAAAGAGCTTCTGAAAGCACAACTCCCTTTTCTAATTCACAGATGGGAGAAATAGCTTTAATACCTGTCTGCTTTGCAAACTGGTAGAGGAGATCACCTCCCATAAGAAAAGCAGTGGCATTCAGTTCCTTATCTAACAAGGCTTCGATCATATATCCCATGACAGAGACAATCTCTGTCCGAATCTGTTCCGGTGTAATCCCATTTTCTTTTGCGTATTGATAAGTAGCTTCCGGTTCGCCTGAGCCGTTAGCATTTAAGATAACAACCGGATTCTCCTTGCAGGAACGTAGAATTTCATTTACCAGAGCATTGTCAGACCCGTTTCCGATCCAGGAACGGTCAAGCTTTTCTTTTGGCGACAGAACGTACTGGGGTACACCTTTTTGAGTGGCATCCTCGCACTGGGCAAGTGATACCGGGTGAATACTGGCACAGGCGATGAACATATGAGGGGATAAAACAGGAATTACAGGCTTTCTGCCCTGTATACCTAACATTTTAGGAAGAAGAGCCGCAAACCCTGCACAGCCTGCCAGCAAGCAGGAAGTCTTTCCTGCCATAAGCGTATGGGCGATCCTTTCCATATCCTTAGATGTGTGGGAATCGTAGACCAGAATGCCTTCCTTATTCTTCCATTCATTATCTTCCAATTGATCAATTACATGAGTTGGAATCAAAGTCTGTGAAGATATGATACTTGGAATATCAGAATAAAGAACCGGATCAAACGGATCATTCCCAAAGATACTTTCTGCTATTGGTATACCATCTGCATAATGGACTCCGTTTTTTGTTATCCGGCCCATCTCAGGATAGGCAGGAATAAAATAAATCTGTTTATAACCGCTGGCATTAAGTACTGCCCCAAGCTCCGCTCCAATATTACCGCGAAGCACAGAGTCTGTTTTCTTATATATATAGGGAATTCCGGCATTTATCGCCCGCTCTGTTATGGAAAACACCGTTTTATACGCCTGTTCCTGGTCCAAATGGCGGGTCTCTGTATTTATAACCAGAACATCAATATCCTGAGCAAAATCGGACATATTAAATTCAGAATCCAAAGTCACATAGGTTGCTGCCCCGTCAGCCGAAAGCTGAACGCCCGTATCCAGTGCTCCCGTGAAGTCATCCGATATTATCAATAATTTAATCATATTTTACCTTTTCCAGTATTTTGTTTGATCAGGTTCTTAGTAAGACACCTTAATTTAAACACATCATACCATACAATTTACTTTGAGAAAATAAACCCATGGGTCGTTTTGGTTTATATATGAAACACGCAGAAAAATAATCATTATTATTTCTAGTGAATGTATACATTTTTTATAAATATGTAAAAAATGTACAATTTATGGTATAATAGATCTCAGATTTGTGTTTCAAATAAGAACGTTTATAGGATAAGGAGGATACCCATGTCTGATAAGATACGAATTCTGGCAATTGCACCTTATGAAGGTATGAAATCTATTATGTCAAAGCTCGCAGAGGAATATCCCAGCATCGAATTGAACATCCTGGTGGGTGATTTAAAAAAAGGTGTGGAAATTGCCCAAAGTAATTTCTATGAGAATTATGATGTGGTAATTTCCCGTGGAGGTACAGCAAAGCTATTGCGGCAATCTATCTCTCTGCCTGTTATTGAAATCCATACATCGGCATACGATATACTTCGTACGTTAAAACTCTCCAATGCAGACACAAAAAAGGTTGCCATTGCCGGTTTCTCCAGCATAACAGAACAAAGTCAGTTTCTTAAAGAGGTTCTTCCCTACCCCATCGATGTTTTTTCCATCAACTCAACAGAAGAGGCTTTACCAATACTAAAACAGATTGCAGCTCTTGGTTATGAAGCAATACTCTGTGATATGATTACTTATACTACGGCGAGAAACCTTGGCATGGATGCATTTCTTCTTACCTCAGGAGTGGAAAGCATACGGGATGCCCTTCATACTGCACTTGAATATTGCAGGTACTACACTCAGCTAAGAAGTGAAAACAATTTTTTCAGAAGCCTTGTCAAGCTAAGAGATATGCGCACCGTTGTTTTCGACAATGACGGGAAGCTGATCTTTTCAACTATATCGGAAACTGATACCACAATTATTGATTCCCTGCATTTGGAAATTAACAATATCCCTTTGGATGAAAAGCGCAATTTAATTTTCAGGAAAAACAACCTGATTTACTCTGTACAGGCTCAGCGTCTGCTTTCTGCAGGAACCGGTTATATTGCCTTTTACATCACCGTAAACAAAGCCCCTTCAAACGGTGCAAAAAGCGGCATTCAATACAGCAACCAGAGAGAGATTGAAAAAGAGTTTTATGAAAGCATATACAGCGTCACTAATTTTTTCGCCCAGTTTTACAATACCATTGATCAGGTCAACAAGGATTTATATCCGGTCATCATTACCGGAGAGGAAGGCACGGGAAAGGAACAGATTGCCAAGGCGATCTATCTGCGCAGCTCCGTTAAGGATCAGCCATTTATTGAAATAGACTGCAGCTTATTAAATGAAAAGGTGTGGGAGTATTTAACAAGTCACCACAATTCCCCTCTTTGCAGCAGCGGAAGCACTATTTTTATAAAAAACATGAATTTATTAAGCGAAGAACGGCAGAGACAGCTTTGGATCAATATAATCGATACCGATGCCTGCAAACGAAACCGGCTTCTTATCTCCTTTCTCTGCAACTCCTACGGTATTACAGATTCCGGCTCCATGGAATTTATTAACAGGCTGAAATTATTTGTTTTTACGCTTCCCACACTCAGAGCAGATGTATCCCGGATAGAGCCGATTGCAAATCTCTATTTAAATCAGCTGAATATGGAAAATGATAAACAGGTTCTGGGTTTTTCACCAGATGCCATGGAAGAATTACAGCGATATCACTGGCCCTATAACTACATGCAGTTCAGCCGGGTAATGAATAATCTTTTTGTCCTGTCTCAGGGACCATATATTGGAATCGATGAAGTAAAAGAGGTATTACACAAGGAAGTCACTCTCACCTCCGCCTCCGCAAATGGTTATATGAATATGCTGAATTTATCCCAGCCCCTGAATAAGATCAACCGGGAAGTAGCGCTCATTGTACTGGATACGCAGAATGGGAATCACACAAAAGCCGCTAAAAGTCTGGGAATCAGCAGAACAACCTTGTGGAGACTGATTAACTCTGATAATTAAAGAAAAAAAGGGATACACTAACTATCATTGATTAACAAGACATAAACAATATAGGAGAAAAACAATGCAAAAAGAATACTTATTGGAATCCAATGAAGTTATAAAACAGCTTGATTCATCTCCTCATGGACTTTCAGAAGCCCAGGTTCGGGAACGTCAGGAGAAGTACGGCTTAAACAAATTAAAAGAGGGTAAAAAAACAAGTCTCTTTAAGAAGTTTTTAAAAGAACTGGCCAACTTTATGACGATTGTACTGATTGTTGCTGCAGTAGTTTCGGGAGCCACATCAATCTATGCAGGAGAAAGCATGATCGATACTGTCATTATCCTGATCGTTGTGGTAATTAATGCAATTCTTGGTGTCTATCAGGAATCCAAAGCCGAATCTGCCATTGCATCTCTTCAGGAGATGACGGCTGCCACATCAAAAGTCTTTCGAAACGGCAAGCTTGAAGTCATCCGCTCCGAGCAGCTTGTACCTGGCGACATCATCGCTTTGGAGGCGGGAGATTCCGTCCCTGCCGATTCCAGATTATTGGAAAGCGCAAGTCTGAAAGCAGAAGAAGCCGCACTGACAGGCGAATCGGTCTCAGTTTCCAAGCATAGCGATGTGTTAGAAACCGAAAAAGGTGAAGTATCCCTGGCAGACAGAAAAAATATGATTTATACCGGTTCTACAATTGTTTATGGCCGCGGTAAGGCAATCGTCTGCTACACAGGAATGGAGACGGAGATCGGTCATATTGCCGATGCCTTAAATACTGCAAAAGATGAAGAAACTCCTCTTCAGATCAAGCTAAATCAGCTTTCCAAGGTGTTGTCCATTATGGTTTTGGGGATCTGCGCCTTAATGTTTGCTGTAAACATCATTCGAATTGGTGTTTCCGGCAATGGCATTCATCTGGAAGAACTGATTGATACCTTTATGATTGCTGTTTCACTTGCTGTTGCTGCAATACCGGAGGGTCTGGCAGCTGTAGTAACCATTCTCTTGTCCATCGGCGTAACTAAAATGTCCCGTAAACACGCAATTGTCAGAAAGCTGACAGCAGTTGAGACGTTAGGCTGCACCCAGATTATCTGCTCTGACAAGACCGGAACCTTAACACAAAACAGAATGACGGTGGTAGAGCACGCCGCTTCAGACGAACCCCTTCTTATGACGGCAATGGCACTGTGTTCCGATGCAGTCCTTGACCCGGACAGCCTTCAGGCGGTAGGAGAACCTACGGAATGCGCTTTGGTAAATGACGCGTATAAAAACAACTTATCAAAGCCGGTACTTGCCAAGGATTATGAAAGAATCGGAGAGGCACCCTTTGATTCCGTAAGAAAAATGATGTCAACCGTACACAAAAAGAAGGACGGCTCAATCATCCAGTTTACCAAGGGCGCACCGGACGAGGTATTAAAACGCTGCAGCCATGCGTTTATAAATGGAAACATCGTAGCCATGACAGATGATATCCGCCATGATATCATTAAGGCCAACAAAGCCATGGCAGACCGGGCACTCCGGGTTTTATGCGCCTCCATGCGTAACTGGGATCAGTCTCCCCATGACTTTGCACCTGAAGCACTGGAGAATGAACTGATCTACCTTGGACTCTCCGGCATGATTGATCCAGTCCGTCCTGAAGTAAAGGCGGCGATTAAGGAATGCCAGAATGCCAGTATCCGCCCGATCATGATTACAGGTGATCACAAAGATACTGCCGTGGCCATAGCAAAGGAACTGGGTATTCTTGAAAATGAGAGTATGGCTATCACCGGCGCGGAATTGGAAAAATTATCTGATGAGGAACTGGAGAAAAAGATTACCAGTTTTTCGGTATATGCGCGGGTACAGCCAGAGCACAAAGTCCGTATTGTGAAGACATGGAAGAAGCTCTCTAAAGTAACAGCCATGACGGGCGATGGCGTAAACGATGCCCCAGCCATTAAAGAAGCCGATATCGGTGTGGGAATGGGAATCACAGGAACTGACGTAACAAAAGATGTTGCAGATATGGTTCTGGCTGACGACAATTTTGCTACCATTGTTGCGGCTGTCGCCGAAGGGCGAAGGATCTATGACAATATACGAAAAGCAATCCAGTTCCTGCTTTCCTCCAACTTAGCAGAGGTAATTGCAGTATTTGTAGCCAGTCTCATTGGTTTTACCATCTTAAAACCAGTTCATTTGCTTTGGATCAACCTGATCACTGATTGTTTCCCGGCCATTGGTCTGGGTATGGAAGCAGAAGAAGCAGATATTATGAAACGAGCCCCCAGAGACCCAAAAGACAGTATTTTTTCTGATGGAGTTGGTGTGGAAATCGCTTTACAGGGTTTCGTCATTGCACTCCTGACCCTGATTGCATACTTCGTGGGTCATTATGTGGAAAGTGGTGTCTGGGAAATTGCCCAAAGCGCAGACGGAATGACAATGGCTTTCCTTACATTGTCTCTCCTTGAGATGTTTCATTCGTTTAATATGCGCTCCAGAACTCGTTCCATCTTTCATTTGAAAACAAAGAACAGCTTTTTAAATGGTTCCCTGCTGATGTCATTTATTTTAACCACCGCCGTTATTTACGTTCCTTTTTTAAGAAGAGCATTTTCTTTTGAGCATATCTCACTTCTGGAATATGCCGTGGCTGTGCTGATTGCAGTTTCAATCATACCGATTATGGAAATCGTGAAATTAATGAAACGCAGATAATAACAGGCTGTCGGATTCATCTGGTTTCTTACTTGGAACAGATGAATCTGGCGGCCTGACTATTTACTCTCTGGAATAGTTAAATACCTTTGCCAGATACATAAAAAGCTGAGTATGTCTGGTCAGCTCCTCGTATCCATCATTTTTCAGGCACCATTTTATTGCAGTCAACACAAGTGACGCATATTGATTTGACAAATAATCTAATAGTTCTATGGACTTTTTATTTGTCTTTAACTGTCTCTCATAAAAGCTCTTTTGAAGGAAATTGTACATATCTTCATATAAGTGAATGGTTTCTGTATGTATTTCAAAAAGCGCCAGAAGTTCTTCTCTCCTGTCAGATAGAATCTGATACATTGGTTTAATAATCATAATGGCATCTTCCGTTTTATCGCATTCAAGTCTGTCCATGACCCCCATTTTTAAAACATCAAATACGCCGCTGCAAAGAGTTTCAGCCAGCTGATATTTATCCGTATAATGCTTGTAGAATGTAGAACGGTTAATTAATGCACGGTCAAGAATATCCTGAACCGTTATTTTATGAAAGTCCTTTTCTTTCAACAACGAGATAAATGAATTCTCAATGTTTTTTCTGGTTTTTCTCACGCGCAAATCATTCTGGTTCATGAGTACTCCTTTCCAGACAACAATTTAGTACATTCAATATAGATAAGCAACATACTGTATCTTATTATAGCTTATTACTATAACAAGTAAAATTCTGTTGATTGAAATTTTTCGCCATATGATTAAAATAAAATCAAAAAGGAGAAATACAATTATGAATGAGTTAAGATGGTTTACCTGGCTATTTCCGTTATTATTCATTGTACATGATATGGAAGAGATTATGAGAGCAAAACAATGGTGTAAAAAAGGATTAAGACAATTTATTCCCCTTCCCATCACACCATTTGGCAACACTAACAATACAGCAGCTTTTTCCGCTGGTGTATTTGAAGAACTTATTTTGTGGATGTCTGCCACCTTACTGGGAAACATTACCGGTTTTTATGGATTATGGTATGGTCTGCTGACAGCAAACATTATTCATCTGGTTCTATTCCATATTATCCTGTTACCTTTATCTTACCGGCATTACGTGCCTGGCGAAGTTACGGCATGGCTGACCCTGTTCCCCTGCTGCTACATCCTGATTCTTGCACAGAAGGTCTTAAATTACTCAGTAGTTGAGATAGTACTTTGGGTTACTATCGGCCTGGTTTTTGCATTCGGAAATGTGAAAATTCTTCACAAGAACATGCATCAGCTGGCAAGACTTGTTGGATAATTGGATTCAAATACATGATGCAGCCCAGACTATATTTTTTTAATTAAAAACAGTTCCATGGGCTGCTCATATTCCGGAATATTAATAACTAATCCGCCACTATCCTGATACCCTAATTTTCTATAGAAGTGCTGGGCATCTTCATCCACCTGGGTAGACGTCATTAGCATACCATATCCCATAGACTTCATATCTTTTTCCCAAAACTCCATCAATTTTCTCCCATAGCCCTTACCCTGATTTTTAGAATCAACATAAAGCATAGTACAAAATGGAGTATTATCCCAAAAAAGATTATATCTTAACAAGCCTAATGGAATATTATTTTCCAACAAAACATAACCCATTTTATCCCTTATCTTTTTTTCAAACTCGGTCTCCAACAAATGCTTATCGAGTTTGAACCAAAAGCTTCGATCTTCTTCCAAAACACATCTAATACTTACCATACTATTTCCCCAATTAAAAATTATTTTAAACTAATGATTTCTTTCTCAATATTATCATGCTATGTAAGCTGTATCCTAGCAAACTTTTATCTTCACAAGTTTTCAAATGAAACTGATACCATTTATTAAAATTATCCTCATCAGCAGCAGAAATTTTATCAGAAAGTAAATAATTTATTCCGTCAACGGCAACATGGGAAACAATTTCTGTATGAAAGCTCAATGCCATTTCCTCTATTTGATGAGGAGTCATATACAGAAATAACCCATCCGTAGTCCTGTTTTCAAACCATTTATCAGCTTGGTCCATGTTTTTTAATTCATCATCCAATCCAACAATTACTCCAGCCATCGTATTGATATAAGAAATAACCAATAATCCACCTGGCTTTAACACACGCAGGCATTCTTTCATGATACCGGATCTTATCTTATCATCAACATGATAAAATGCTCCCATACATAGTACTGCATCGAAACTTTCATCACAGAATCTTGAAAGATCCAGCATATTTCCAACATAAATATCTTTTAATATTGGATTGTTTTTTTGCTTGTCCCGAATGATCTCAATATTACCAGGAACAATATCTCCTGCAATGACCTCATATCCTGATTCCGCTAAAGGAAAGGCGTAATTTCCAGTCCCTGCACAACCATCTAATAAAAAAGCTCCTTCTTTCATAAACTTCTTTAAATAATGCATACTGGTCAGCCATTCTATCTTATGGCTATTATTTCGAAACAACCTGCCATCTTCATCATATGCTTTATAATAATTTATAAT
This sequence comes from Hungatella sp., assembly GCA_009712635.1. GTDB lineage: Bacteria > Bacillota > Clostridia > Lachnospirales > Lachnospiraceae > Lacrimispora. The sequence goes on from WASS01000014.1 coordinate 60,572, forward strand.
TTCACGCTCCATAACCCCTCCACCCGATCCTGCATTCAGGCTTTACCATAACGCTCAATTTTATATTAGTCTGTCATTTTTAAATAGTAGCATATTTTTTCATTCTTTTCCCGCTGTTTGTTCCACGTATTTTTAATGGCATCCTTAACATTTTTCGCATCCTGAAAATCAGCTTGTCTTTTTTTACAATGTTTCGCAAGCATTTCATCGCTTATATCAAGATATACCAGCACTTCGCATTCCAATAATATCAACGTGAATAATGGGTGTCCGGGTTTAACCGTCACCTTCTCTCTGACCAGCCTTTCAGCAAAGTCACCAATTTCTTTGGTCCATGGTTTCTGGCATAAATGTGCTTCCTCTTCTTCGGTTAATTGGGGCCACAATTCATCATCCATATCCACAGTCTCCGGAATCAGTTCATGTAATGTAGACTTTCCGCAACAAGTAGTAGCCATGATACAAATACGGTCATTTTTGTGTTTATCAAATATTCTTTTCAAAGAATCTACCGTTTCTTTTGCAGATGTATTTATTCCTATATTCATTTGTTCCCCTCTTTGTTTATATACGCTAATAACCCTACGGCTTTCTTGCAAGCTGCAAATCTATGGTATCATAGATTGTAATTATACCACCCAGACTGTCTATTGCCGTTTCAATCTCTGAAAAGAACTTTGCTCTTATGCTTTCCTCAATTGCAATATGATCAGAGTAAGTACCGAGAAGAGATGTATATTCTTTCGAAGTAAAAGTTCTTGTTCTATGATATAATTTATAACTTATGTCAACAAAGCCGTATTGACTTGCTATATAAGCACGTTCTTTTGCTGCATTTTCGCTATATTCATTATTGCTAAGTGTCCCGGGCATGTATACAGAATAAACCTTTTGAATAGCATTATGTATTTCCTCTCTCCCCTTATCCTTAAACGGATGGTTGGCAAAGCGTGCAAATACACCACCACTTTTTAATAGTGCAAAAACTTTCTTATATCCAAATTCCTCTGGTATCCAGTGAAACGCTGATGCTGAATATATTAAATCACATGTATTGTCTTGACATTTAAAGTCCTCAAACTTTGCTGTTATGGCAGAAAAATTTGGGTATTCCTTAAATTTATTACGACATAGCTCAGCCAGGTTTGTACTATACTCCACAGCAGTCAGGTTACAGCCCGTTTTTAAAATTGGTAATGTCGCCTGACCTCCTCCAATCCCGACTTCTACAACATTACTGGACTGATTGATTGGAATATAATCAAAAATATCTTTATATAATTCTGGAACATATCCTGGACGTAATTTTTCATACTTTTCTGCTACTGTATTAAAAGTCCATTCCAATCCTTTAATTGTTGACACAACATACCCCCTGTACTATAAACGATTTTACCATAACACAATTTACATTTTTATTTAAGTGTAAGCTTTCCTACTCCATTTTGACAAAGTTCTGACCATATCAATATATTTACAATGGGCGAAATCCTTCTAAACACACTGTCTCCAACTTTTTTTCCATATACTTCTTTTGCTATATAACCTTCAATTGAATTAAAGGGTAATCCTTCATCACCTAATTTACACCCCATAGCATTACCTTTTAGAGCATTCCCCCCTTCTTGTTCCAATAATTCAATTGCTTTTTCAAATACTTCCCATGAAAGGTAAGGGTCATTAGCCAAATTATTAACCAATACGCCACCGTCTGTCAACCTAACTATAAAAGATCTGTTACCCTTCAATAATCTAATTTCCACTTCGCCGCCTTTTAGTAACAATTTTTCTTTTATTATATTTGTAATATTCATAACATTTCCCTCCCCTAATTATATTTTTTATACTATAACTTATCAATGATTCAGCGATAATTAAAGTAACAATCCTCCCTTTGATTATCTAACGGCTATACACCAACTTTATTAGTCCTTAACAGGATATGTAGTCCTTCTTTTAATTCACATGGTGATAGCGAATTAAGATGCAATTATATCAGCTTAATACTATATATTCCATATAACCAACTGTAAATGGTGCACCATCATATTTTTTATATCCCATATTTGTAAAACCATTATCTTCGTACCACTTTCTTAGACGTTTATTGTCATCTATCATTCCCAACGAAATTTTATTAGCACCCAGTTCTTTTGCCTTTTGTTTACAAAAAATAAGAAGTTCTTTACCGTAACCTTTTTTCCTAAATTCGGGAAGGATAATAATATCATCCAACTTACAAATGCCGTCACCGCACATTTTCATACCTATAAAACCAATAAGTTTATCATTATGAAAATACCCGAACATCAATGTACTGTCTTCAAACTCTGTCAACAGCTTTTCATACGTTATACTTGCACGACCTCTATCCGGGCAGTTTTCTTCCGTCAGGCCAAACTCAATCGCAACAGTTTCATAGCCTTGATGAAATATTTTTAGACAATTAATCAAATCATCTTTATCAATAGACTTTATCATACTGCACCTCCGATTACATAAATTTCCATTTTCACTTTCTTAAACGATGGTGATAGTAATAAAACCTGATTTTTGATTATTTTTTAAAGTTTCATAATTGCAATAATGATATATAATCGCCATAGTTTTACTCCTATCATTTATTAATTACTATATAATATACCATAACAAAACTCACAAAAAAAGACCCCACATTCTCATGTGAAGTCTTTCTATATCACGAAACTCTCTTCCCAGCCAATATTCCACTGAAAAAATCATCCCGATTTGAGTAAATTTCGAGTAAAACTCCTTTACCCTATCCGCAAACCCTTATAAAATAAGGATTTACTCCATAGTGTAAGGCATAAGAGCGATATGTCTAGCTCTCTTGATTGCAACAGTCAGTGCTCTCTGATGCTTAGCACAGTTGCCAGTGATACGTCTGGGAAGGATTTTTCCTCTTTCAGACACGTATCTTTTTAATTTATTTACATCTTTATAATCGATAACGCCATTCTTCTCGCCGCAGAATACGCATACTTTTTTTCTTCTGCGCATGCCGCCTCTTCTCATCTTAGCGCCATCAGCTTTATCATTCCTGTTAAATGCCATTGGTATACCTCCTGTTAGATTTAGTTGAATGGAAGCCCTTCGTCTTCGACTCCATCCGGGATATTCATAAATCCATCGCCGATTGCACTGGAGGGAGCTGGTCTGGAGGTTGGCTGATAGCCGCCGCCTTCGCCTGGAGCGCCGCCCTTGCTGTCTGCGAATTCCTGATCTTCTACAACGATATCTGTTGTATATACTTTTACGCCGTCTTTATTCGTATAACTTCCAGTCTGGATCCTTCCGGAAATCAGTACTCTCATACCCTGACGGAAATACTTCTCTGCAAACTCACCTGCTTTGTCAAATGCTACGCAGTTGATAAAATCAGCGGTCTGCTCATTGCCGTCCTGACTTCTGCGGCTTCTGCGATCAACAGCAAGGGTATACCTTGCGATGGCCATAGCACGCTCGCCCTGGGAATATCTTACTTCTGGATCACGGGTCAATCTGCCCATAAGGATTACTCTGTTCATACGATCACGCTTTCTTTATCTATTATGCTTCTTGTTTCACGCATAAGTATCTGATAACCGGCTCCATAATACGAACGTTTTCTTCTAATTCGTTCGGTGTATTGGACGCGCCATCAAATTTGATGAAGTAGTAGAATCCTTCTTTCATTTTCTGAATTTCGTAAGCTAATCTCTTCTTACCCCATTCATCAACGCCAGTTACAGTTCCGCCAAAACGAGTAATGTAACCATTAATCTTTTCCATGGCAGCTGCTCTCTCTTCATCTTCGAGCTTTGCGTTCAGAACAATCGTTAATTCATATTTGTTCATGCTTGTTTACCTCCTTGTGGTCTCTGGCCCCTGACTTCAGTTTCAGGAGCAAGGATTAATATATGTCACGGTACAGTATTATACCGGAAATTTATGATAAAAGCAAGTCCTTTTCCCACTTTCATCACTTTTTTCTTATATAATAGGGTTTTTATGATTTTGGCTGCCCATCTTTTCCCTTTAATCCTCTGGTATTCTTCTCCACCAGCTTCCTGGGTACCATAATCTGATGGCCGCATCCCGTGCATTTTAAACGAAAATCAGCTCCAACACGCAGAATTTCCCATTCCTGGCTTCCGCATGGATGCTGCTTTTTTAATTTTACAACATCTCCAACTTCATAGATCATATCATACACCTGTCCCGTAGGTTTTATTTTCTCTTTCAAATAAGACGCTATTTTAAAATAATGTCAATTTCCTTCAGTTCCTGTTGGGTAAAAGACAAATTCTCCAGACATGCTGCATTATCTTCCAGCTGCTTTACGCTGCTGGCTCCTATTAGCACTGAGGTCACAGCCGGTTCCCTAAGAACCCAGGAAAGTGCCATCTGCGCCAGTGTCTGTCCCCTGTTTCCAGCCAGCTCATCAAGGCGTCTGATCTGCTCAAGCCGTTCCTCCGTCAGATAACGTCCCCCAATGGTGGTTCCCTTTCTGGCAGCCCTGGAATCTGCCGGAATACCCTTTAAATACCGGTTTGTCAAAGCTCCCTGTGCAAGAGGGCTGTAGCAGATGCAACCGGTTCCCTGTTCCAGCAAGGCTCCAAATAAACCATCTTCCGCTCCCCGTTCCAGCATGTTGTATCTTGGCTGATCAATGAGACAAGGAACTCCCAAATCTCTTAACATGGAGATCGCTTTTACCGCTTCCTGCTCACCATAATTAGAAATTCCAGCATAAAGTGCTTTTCCCTGTTTTACTATATCTGCCAAAGCCCCCATGGTCTCCTCCAAAGGAGTTTCCGGGTCCGGCCTGTGATGATAGAATATATCCACATATTCAAGCCCCATGCGTTTTAAACTCTGATCCAGACTGGACATTAAATACTTTCTGGAACCCCAGTTTCCATAGGGGCCAGGCCACATATCGTATCCGGCTTTTGTAGAGATAATCAGCTCATCACGATAGGGAAGCAGATCACTCTTTAAAACTGTTCCAAAATTCTCTTCCGCTTTTCCAGGTGCAGGAAATCCGTAATTATTAGCCAGGTCAAGATGGGTGATTCCCATATCAAATGCACTTAAAAGAATTTCTCTCTGTTCCGATACCGGTTTTTCCAGTCCAAAATTCTGCCATAATCCCAGAGATACCATGGGAAGCATGATTCCGCTTCTTCCGCAACGTTTGTACTTCATTGTGTCATATCTGTTTTCTGCTGCCTGATACATCGTTTTGCTCTCCTTCTTATCCTGAACCGCTTCAGACTCCCACTGCATCATGGAGCACTTCCCCGATGCTGCCGCTGATCACCAGATTGGCTTTCTCATCCATTGGTGTAACGGTTTTGTTAATAAGCACCATTTTGCTGCCTCTGTAATAATCAATCAGTCCCGCCGCCGGATAGACAGTCAGCGAAGTCCCCCCTATGATGAGCATATCTGCCTGGGAGATGTAAGCGACTGACTTACTTAGCACGCCTTCATCCAGACTTTCCTCATATAAGACCACATCTGGTTTAATCAGCCCGCTGCATGTACACCTTGGAACTCCGTCCTCTCCCATGGAAGAAAGCATCTCTTCCAATGAAAAAAACTTCATACACCGGGCGCAATGATTTCTCCTGACAGATCCATGAAGCTCCAGCACATTTATACTCCCTGCTGCCTGATGAAGACCGTCGATATTCTGAGTAATAACCGCCTTTAATTTCCCCACCTCTTCCAGCTTTGCAAGAGCCAGATGAGCCGGATTGGGTTTTGCGTCCGGAAATAACATCTTATTTTTGTAAAAACGATAAAATTCCTTTGGTCTGGACCGGTAAAAACTGTGACTGATGATAGTCTCCGGGGGATACTCATACTCCTGATGATACAGCCCGTCAACGCCTCTGAAATCGGGAATATTGCTTTCTGTTGATACCCCCGCTCCTCCAAAAAATACAATATTCTGGCTTTCCATGATCCAGTCCTTTAACAGACTTCGTTCATTCATCGACTTATCCCTCCAACATGCAGGGGCGGATTCAGCTGAACCCGCCCGTAACTGATTCTTATAATTAAAAATCAGGTTATTTCATCGAAAAATACGCCCTTTAGAGGTCTTATCCGGTCTGCCATGGTTTGTCGGTTTTCCGGAACCTCAGGCTTTCCATAGCCGAAAAGCCAGGAAGTCAGTTCGCTGATCCCCATTACCAGATGAGGTTTTATCTTATTATTATCTGACACCGGAGTCATTGAGGAACCATCTTTTGTAAGCTTCCAGCGAAAAACACCGTTGTTTTGACGTATAAAATCATCCTTAACTTCAATAAACAGCTCCATCTCACTGACAGGACAATCCTCTTTCAGTCTGATCACGGAGATAAACTGCTCCAGATGAATGATACGTCCCATTACAGCCGGTCTTACATTACCGACTTCCTTTACATAATCAGGAAGAGCAATCAGCTCCCTCTGGTTTTCTGCAAGTTCTCCGTAATAAGCCCAAACACCGGCAAGACGTTCTCTTTCATCTCTGGTGAAAAGAAGAATCATGTCTCCCCTGTCACTTCTTACTTCTCTGCATAAATTCCGGTAATACTCCTCATCTCTGTGAGCGTACACCTCATACTTTTTTTCCAGTTGGCGGCCAACAAACCTGGCGGCCTCCTTGCAGTCATCAGACCGTTCCATAAACGCACGGCGGCTTAGCCGGGTTCTTCCCTTTTCGTTCAGTTCCCGCTTTGGCAGATCACAGATATAGGTAAAATCAAAGGGATGGTAAATAGCAGGATCAACCGGAACCAAAAAGCAAAACTCCATCCGCTCCATATACATATCTGAAAAGCACCGGGCAAGCAGTCTTCTCATATAACCCTGATGACGAAAATCCGGATCAGTCGCCACTCCGGCAATATAATCCACCTTCCATATGCGGTCTTTTACCACCACTTCATAGGGATTGCGATGGAGCATCGCAGCAGGCTTTTCTCCGCTCCATGCAGTTAAAATCTTATTCTTTCGGACTCTGTCCGAATAATAATAATCCAGAAAGCTCTTGGAATCCTCGGAGAAAACTTTTTCCCATAACGCCCGGCTTTCACTTTTTTCTTCCTGCTTCAAATACCGTACCATAGTTTAGAAACCCTTCTGTACCACTGAGTATTTTCTTGCAAAATCAACGGGATAATAAGACATCTTCGCTTTTCTTAAGCCTTCCATTCCCACATCATCTTCCCGGTTCACCAAAATCAATTCTTCCGGATATGCATGGGTGATAAACTGCTGGTTAATAAACTGGTAAAGACCTTTAATATTCGGATCGGCCTTCTCAATATGAATCACTGCCATTTTTTCAAAGGAGTTGTAACTGCCTATGGTAAATGCCTTTAACATTCCGTCTATAAAAACTCCTGCCATTCTTACATTTAAAAAAGAACAGTTTTTTAATATGCTGTGAATTCCCATCACTTCATAATCCAGCTGACGGGTAAACTCTGCAGCCTCAACCTTGTTCTCCCACCACTCATTTAAGAATTCCACCACGCTGTCCCTGTCTGAACAGCATAGGGTCCGGTACTCATATCTTCCCTCATATTCTTTCAAAAAAGAGTTTAAATGATTCTTCTTTTTGTGAAGCTTCTTTCCGGAAAGTGTCCTTAATGATTGAGCGTCATAGAGATAATCCTTTAAATCTTCTACCTCTTTCACTTCAAACTGATCGGGATCCAGCTTTAAATACTCAATCGCCGCCTCATCTGCCAGAGAGATTCGAAGAGGCTTTTTTAAAACCTCATTAAAGTATTCTTTCATTTCATTGAAATAGTATGAAAGATCTTCTTCCCTGCACATAGGCATCGCGGTAAAGGGCTGGCCATCCTTTTCCATCAAAAACTGCAATGCTTTATTGTCACTGATTGCGTACTTCACATGGTAGTATTCTCTCCAGATAAAACAATCCAGATATACACTATCACAGGTCTTATTTGGCCGCAGGGCATAAAATGGAGTTATCTTTTCAACATCACTTGCCTCAATTGGCTTAAATTGTAAATTCATAATTATTCCCTTCTATTTTTATCACTAGCTTTTCTTAATAAAATCAGTATTACACTTGGGACAATGAATCTTTATTTTTCCTTTTCCCCTTGGCACCCTGATTTTTTGTCCGCAGCCTGGGCACTTGTAAATGTGAAACTTAACGCTCTGCTGCAGCCGGAAACGCCATTTGCGGAATGTTTCTACAATAGCAAAACAAAACCGCTCAAATTTCTGATTTTCATCAAAGCGTCTCCTGATATTTCTTGAAAACATACGGTAGTAGCTTACTAACAGGACTGCCACTGCTATGAGATCCACCCAGGGACTTTTTATAAACAGACCTGCAACAAATAAAATAAATGCCGTCGCTGTTAAAAATTTCCCCAATTTATCAGCGCCATATCTTCCCGTCATAAATCTGATTAATTGATCTCTCATTTGATTCATGCTGTATAATCGCCCCTTTTCTTTGCCTTAACTATAATAACCTATCCAGCCAAAGTCAATGTTATGAGCATATATTTCATAATCTTTTCAGAATTAATCCCTGGACTTATCCCGGTACTGTTTCGGCGTCAGACCATAGCGTTCTTTAAAGATCCGGTGAAAATAGCTGCTGTTCTCATAACCGATTTCCTGTATAATTTCTTCCACTGATTTGCTGGATGAAGTAAGGCAGTTTGCTGCCCTGCAAAGACGGATCAGCTGTAAGCATTCTGTAAAAGTCATCTGATAGTACCGCTTAAACAGCCGGCTGACATAATAGGTCGGCTGCATGACTTTTAATGAAAATTCCTCTAAGGTGGCCGTGGAATAGTGATTTTCCAGATACTGATACGCTGTTAAGGCGATCTGTTCTTCATACTGTGTGGTATCATGGGATTCCACCTTATCGGCATCATGAAGCAGTTCCATTATTAACATGGACATGGTAGCCTGATTAATCTCCTGCCTGCACTTTTTTTCCACCATCAGAGACCAGATCATATTCTCCAACAGGTTCCTTGCAGGCAAAATTTCCTGCAGGCGGAAATGGAGATAATCCGCCACCGAATGATTCTCAGATACTGCACCTGCAATAAAATGCCTTAAGATCCCCCCGTCCTCTGTAATAAGAGATGGATGGGAGAAAAACTCCGGCTTCAGAAAAAAATGAATTGCAATATCATCTTCCCCTAAAGGCTCTATGGCATGACTGGTACCCTCTCTTAGCAGAAGAAGATCACTGGTATCCAGTTTAATCCTTTCGGTCTTATTAATAATCTGAACAGCACTGCCACTGTACATATAAACAAACTCTACATAATTATGACTATGGTCCGGAATAGCTATATGGCGGGGCTGACAGTAAAGCCCCATCATGCTGCCCTCTTCCATAATCAGATCCTTATCCACTACACTGCTATCTAAATCTCTTATATAATATGTCAAAATTGAAGATGCATCCTTGATAATACCGTTTTTCTCTTCCGATGTCTTCCTCAAAAATTTCAGAAGTTCTTCATTCATATTTTCCTCCAAACGGCAAACCCACTCGCTCTTCCCCCAATTAATTATATCACCAATATGACATTATTTGCAAGAAAAGACGGTTTTTATACAAATTTAGACATAGCTTATTTATGAAACTGGTCCTATAATCTAGCTATGTATTAATTTTTGTACAATCAATAAAATTTCTAAGAGGTATGACATCATGAAAAAGTATCCAGTACGTTTGGCTAGCATGGAAGACGCTGCCGCTTTTGTTAAAGCGACAAATCATTTTGAGTACGATATGGACATCTGCAAAGGAAGTATTGTTATCGACGCCAAATCTATTTTAGGAATCATGACCATCTGGTCTGATTGCGATCTTGAACTGATCATTTACAATAACAACCATGACGATGTTTTGGAATCGTTATCACCATTTCTGGTAAATCAAAAAACTGCATAACCACTACATAAAAAAGCAAAAAGAGGCCTCCAAAAACTAACTATGATCTGTTAGTTTTCGTCAGCCTCTTATTTAAATTATTTACGATCTAATTGAAATTCATCTACCAGTTCTTTTAATACAGCAGCCATATCAGACAGCTCTTTGCTGGCAGCTGCGCTTTCCTCTGCAGTTGCAGAGTTGGTCTGTACTACTGCTGAGATCTGATCAATACCCACAGTGACCTGACGGATTGCTTCAGACTGTCTGATGGAAGCTTCAGAGATGCGTCCTATCTTCTCCGATACGGAACGGGTGCTTACAACTGCCGTTGAAAGAGACTCTGCTGCGTCTTTTACCAGGCCGGATCCATTCATAACTGACTGAATGGAGTTCTCAATAAGGTGTGTGGTATTCTGAGCCGCTTCTGAGCTTTTCGACGCCAGATTGCGGACTTCATCTGCTACTACAGCAAATCCTTTTCCCGCTTCTCCTGCCCTGGCTGCTTCCACAGCCGCATTGAGTGCAAGGATATTGGTCTGAAATGCAATATCTTCAATTGTCTTGATAATCTTACTGATCTCCCTGGAATTCTCACTAATTTCCTCCATGGCAGTAACCAGAGCCTCCATGTGTCTGCTGCTGGTTTCCAGCTCACCAGTGGCTACAATCGCCTGTTCATTGGCACTGGTGGAATCCTGGGCGTTCTTATCAATGTTATGGGAGATGTCATTAATCGTGGCCGCCAGCTCTTCTACTGCACTGGCCTGCTCTGTTGCTCCCTGTGCAAGTGCCTGTGAACTTCCGCTTATGTTCTGTGACCCATAAGCTACCTGTTCCGAAGCATTTACAATTCTCTCCATGGTTAACGTTAAGGTACTGCTGATTTTAAGCAGGGCATTCTTAACCTTCTCAAAATTCCCTTTGTAATCATATTCCAGCCGGAACGCCAGATTCTTGTCTGCAATCTGGTTGAGAACCGAGGTAATTTCATCAATGTAATTTACATAATCTTTCAGCTGTAATACGGTATTGCCCAATGAAGCAGCGACCATACCAATCTCGTCATTATCAAAGTTCTCCATAGCCAGATCCAGTTTACCCTCCGCAATCTGTTCTGCAACATTGGACAGATTTTTAAGAGGTTTTGTCAATCGTCTGGAAATAAGAATAATTAAGAGAACCAGGAGTGCCGATCCCAGTAAGAAGACAGAGACAATTGTAACAGTCACAGCCGTGCGGGAGGCAAGGACTTCTGATCTGGGTATACTGGAGAGTACAAGCCAGCCGGAATTTCCCACCTTATTTACTGCACCAAAATAATTTTCCTTATTCATGGAGTATGTATAGCTTCCTGCTGCCTGTCCGGTTATGGCCTGTTTAATATTATCAGATATTTCCACTTCCGAAACATTCTTCTGAATCATATCATTGTTGGGGTGATAAACAATTTGTCCTCCCTCAGTTGCCAGAACCACGAATCCACCTGTCCCGATTTTGTAATTACTCATAATAGTCACAAGCTGGGACAGCTTTATATCCAGCCCCATCACACCAAGGGGTTTTCCAGTACTGCTGTCAAATACTCCGCAAACGGCACTGACAATGACCTGTCCGGTGCTGGCGTCCACATATGGCTCCGTCAATATTGGGTGATCCAGTTCCATCGCCCGGTACCAGGGCCTGCTTGAGATATCCCAGCCGTCTTCGGATGTAAAGTTATCCGACTGGGTTACCTGGCTTAAATCCAGATCTGCAACCCATGCAGCAAGAATGTTATCCTTATCCGTTGCCTGTATCTTGTCCAGGGTTTTCTTAATCTCCGGATATCCCTGGCTGTCAGGCATTCTGACGTTTCCAGTCGCATTCTTTAAATACTCTTCCACCTGCTGGCTTGCCGCAGCACTCTTCATCTCAGCCAGGTAAAAAGTCAGGAAAGAGTCTACCTGATTTGCCGCCGCTAAGGATGCCGAATTAAGATTTTCCATAGACTGATGTTCCATGCTTTTTCCTACCTGCATAGTAATCAGGAACCCTGATAAAATTAATATTACTATGACTGGAGCAGAAATACCGAAAAGCAGCTTTGTAAAAATGCGTTTTTTTCTCTTGTTCATCATAGACATCCTTTCTCCTCGTAAGTATACTTTAATATAGCATGGAGATTTCTGGATCGCAACCGCTTAGAAAATCAATTAATTTTCAAAAGAATTTAGTTAATATTCTTAACATTAACGGAAAGGACGGCTGATGATAACTCAACCGTCCCCCTTTCTTTTATTATGACTGGATAAGAAAATAAGATTCCATGATATCCTTAAGCTTTTGTTTATCCGTTTCTTTTAACGGAACCAGAGGAAGCCTGTATTTTTCTTCACACAGTCCCAGTACAGATAAAGCCGCTTTCACCGGTACGGGGTTCACATCCATAAACATGGCATTCATGATCCGCAGCAGCTCCAGCTGCATATCTCTGCTCTTTTTCACCTGTCCCTCAAAAAACAGCTGACACATGGTATGCATTTCCTGGGGCATGATGTTGGCCAGGACCGAAATCACTCCCTTCCCCCCAAGAGACATGATTGGTACAGTCTGATCATCATTTCCCGAATAGAGATCCAGCCGGTCTCCGCACAGAGCCGCAACTTTTGCAATATGAGAAATATTTCCACCAGCCTCCTTCACAGCTCTTATATTGGGGTGCTCCGAAAGTTTTAAATAAGTTTCAGGTTCAATATTGACCCCTGTACGCGTGGGAACATTGTACAAAATAATCGGAATATCCACCCGGTCCGCTATGGTATTAAAATGCTCCACCAGTCCATGCTGGGATGTCTTGTTGTAGTAAGGCGTAACCAGCAAAAGTGCTGATGCTCCAAGTGATTGTGCTTTTCTGGAAAGCCTTACTGATTTTGAGGTAGAATTGCTCCCCGTCCCCATAATCACAGGAACCCTGTGATTTACATAATGCACCACAAATTCCAGCAGATCTGTCTTTTCCTTCTCTTCCAGTGTTGAGGATTCTCCTGTCGTTCCGTTTACAACAATTGCATCTGTACCATTTTCCAGCTGAAATTTCAACAGCCGCTCCATAGCCACAAGGTCCAGATTCCCATGTTTATCCATGGGTGTAACAATGGCTGCAGCTGAGCCTTTAAAAATCCCATCATTCATAGACATTCATTCCTAAAAAATAGGTTCATACTAACAGAAATATGACAAACATTCCCAGATGGTACCATACACAAATCATTTTTTTTATCATATAAACCAGTATAAGGAGTGATGACCGTATGCATAAATTTCTTCTATTAGGCGGCGACTCAAGACAGCTTTATTTAAGCCGCATTTTAACTGAAAACGGCTTTTTTACTGTTCTTCATTCTGACGGAGACGACCCGGACTTCTCACTGAAGGAAGCCATGGAAACCTGCAATATCATTCTCTGTCCTATCCCGTTTACCAAGGATAAAATCAGCCTGTTTTCTGCCCATGAAATGAACGATCTTGGAATTGGCAATCTCTTAAGCCTTCTTACCTCCGGCCATATCCTGTTTGGAGGCAATATTCCGGCATATGTGAAAGAATATGCCAGAAAAAATGAAATTGGCTGCTTCGACTATATGGATATGGAAGATGTCACCATAAAAAACACCATTGCAACTGCAGAAGGCGCTATTGCGGAGGCCATACGGTTAAGCCCGGGCTGTCTCCATCAGAGTAAATGCCTGATTACCGGTTTCGGAAGATGTGCCAAAACCCTGGCACTTAAGCTAAAAGGCCTCGACCTTACAATTACCATAGCAGGAAGAAAAGCGAACCAGCTGGCTCTTGCATCAGCCATGGGTTTTGAAACAATCTTATTAAGTGATTTAGAAAAAGAAATAGGCAGATATGATTATATCTTCAACACCATACCAGCACTGGTCATTGATGAGAAACTTGTCTCTCTGGCCTCCCGGCAGGCAACCATTATCGATATTGCCTCCGCCCCGGGTGGTGTGGACTTTGAAGCCTGCAGGCAGCAGGGAATCCGCGCAAAGCTTAGCCTTGGCCTCCCTGGAATCTATGCTCCCGAAACCTCGGCGAAAATTCTGTATGAAGCAATTCTCACCTGTTTATCTCAAACTGTTTAGGCAAAGGAGTGCATTATGAAACTGGAAGGAAAAAAAGTAGGCCTGGCAATTACCGGGTCCTTTTGTACTTTTGACAAAATAGAGGAAGAAATAAAAGTTCTTGCAGATGAAGGGGCAGATATCTATCCCATTTTCTCTTCCAATGTCCAGACCACAGACTCCCGGTTTGGCAGCACAAAAGAATATATGGAACGAATTACTGAAATAGCAGGAAATAAGCCAATACTCAGGCTGGAAGAAGCAGAGCCCATTGGGCCAAAGGGATATTTAGACATCCTTCTGATTGCGCCCTGTACCGGCAATACACTGGCAAAGCTGGCAAACGGAATAACCGACTCACCGGTTCTTATGGCTGCAAAAGCACATTTAAGAAATGAGAAACCTCTGGTTATCTCTCTTTCCACCAATGATGCTCTTGGAATGAATTTTAAAAACATTGGCACACTCTACAATGTAAAAAATATTTATTTTGTGCCTTTTGGCCAGGATAATCCTGTTAAAAAGCCTAATTCCATGATTGCCCGAACTGAACTAATCAGTAAGACACTGGAATATGCACTGGATGGAAGGCAGATTCAGCCAGTGATTATTTAAAAAACGTCCTCCCCCATTTCCACCGGGGGAGGTTTTTGTATATAATTAATCAACTCTCTTGAATTTATCCGCACATCCGTTTACACTGAAAGGATCTACACGCATTTCCGGAATCCTTCTGCAAAAATACGATTTTTATAATCCCCCATACCACTGGTGTCCTCAATGTTATAACTCATGAGATAGTGGGTTCTTGATGTTCCATAAGTGACAAATCCGTGCTCCCCATAGAGTTTTGCAAAAGGAGCTGACTTGTAGACCGTCAGTAAAACAGGTTTTTTGGTCCCATCGGACAGCTGAGTAATAAAATCAAGAAAATCATCTAATAGTTCCTTTTCGCGACCGGACTCAGACAATGTAGCAGAGACATCTGTTATCTGGTCCGGCCGTTCCTTATATGCTAAGAATCCTGTGATTATTCCATTTAACCTGACGCTCCAAAAACAGGCATCTTTTCTGGATCTGTGAAACAGGTCATCAGCAATAATCATTTGTATTTCTTCAACCCAGCCACCATAATACTGATCTACAAATGGTTTCAAAAATTTTTTTCTTATTTTAATATACTGTTCCAGGTCCTCTTCGGCAACTGGTTCTATTGTATACCCTTCGCCTGTCAGATTTTCCGATAATGTCATGCTTCCTCCTTACCAGCTACGGTCTGGATTCCTTCTATTTCTACCATTATATAGACAGTCCGGGTAATTATTCTTTCTAGAACCCTCTCCCACTGCTTTTGCAAACCCAGATCTTATCCTGTACGTAGCGTTTCACCAGTTCTTTCCCCATTTTTCCGTAAATTTTTGGATCTATTACGGAGCTGTCTTCATTCAGAATCCGTTTTACCCCATCACTAAACGCAATCCGCAGATCCGTGGCGTAATTTACCTTACAAATGCCTTCCTGAATGCAGCTTCTTACAACCTCATCCTCTACGCCAGATGTTCCATGAAGTACCAGAGGAACAGGTACACACTTTTTAATTTCTCCCAGCAGATCGAGACGAATGTTGGGTGCCCCCTTATATACTCCATGGGAAGTTCCAATTGCCACTGCCAGAAAGTCAATTCCAGTCTTCTCTACAAATTCCGCTGCCTGAATCGGAGAAGTAAGGCCAGGATTCCTGCTGCTCCTGCCATCCTCCTTGCCTCCCACACACCCCAGCTCCGCCTCAACCGGAACCCGGCAGGGTCGGCATGCCTCTACAACCCGTCTGGTCAGTCCTGTATTCTCCTCCCATGGTAGTTGTGAACCATCTATCATAATAGAGGTATACCCTTCCCGTAGTGCCTGAACTGCCAGTTCAAAGCTGCTGCCATGATCCAGGTGCAGAGCAACCGGGACAGTAGCTCTCTCCGCCACCGCCTTT
Source organism: Hungatella sp. (assembly GCA_009712635.1). Taxonomy (GTDB): domain Bacteria; phylum Bacillota; class Clostridia; order Lachnospirales; family Lachnospiraceae; genus Lacrimispora. The sequence goes on from WASS01000014.1 coordinate 76,623, forward strand.
ACATTGGCATAGTAAAGATTGAAACCTGCATATCTGACGGTAGACGGTGTTGTCTGTAGTATGACAGGAGACTGCATCTCCTGCGCAGCCTCAACTACCGCCATGACCATCTCCATATTTTCTACATTAAAAGCTCCGACAGCATAATTTCCTTTCTGTGCATCAAGCAGCATTCCTTTTGAAGTAACTAATGGCATCTTTTTTCTCCTATTCTTCTGTAATCAGCCGTATCATCTCATCCTTCCCCGTACATTCTTTCAGCCTGGACAAAAAACCTGGTTCCATAAGCTTTTTCGAAAGAGCAGAAAGAAGCTGTAAATGAACTTTATCTTCACCCTCTCCCACAGCAATCATGAATACCGCATATACCGGTTCCCCATCGGAAGAATCAAATGAAATTCCACTCTTTGATAGTCCAACTGCTACTCTGGGCATACGAACTGCCGGGGATTTTCCATGGGGAATTGCAATTCCGTTTCCAAATGCCGTAGAAGAAATCTTCTCCCGCTTTATGATCTCTTTCTTAAACACTTCTGCATCCTGTAAAACCCCATCTGCATAAAGCATTGCCACCATTTCATCAATGACTTCCTCTTTTCCAGTATTTTCAAGTGAAAGGCAGACGGTTTCTTCTTTTAATAAATCTTCAGATAAAGCAGTCATCTTTTTCGCAACAGGAGTCACTAAAATATAAAGCACTGCCCCTATAAAAGAACCAAGCAAAATACATAAAACCCATACAACCGGTTTATTTACCAGACCCAGTATCAGAAAGCCGCCATGAGGTGCAGGAACTTCAACCTTCATCAAATAGGTAGTGATTGCGGAAATGGAGGAACTCAACATAAGAATGGGAATGACTATCAACGGATTTTTTGCCGCAAAAGGAATCGCCCCTTCAGTGATATGAGTAAAACCAAGAACATAATTAACCAATGCAGCCGTCCGGTCATCCTCCGAAAAACGATTTCTCCTGATGGTAGCTGCAATAGCCAGAACCAGAGGGGGCGTAATGCATGCGGCGGAAACACCTGCCATAAAATAGTAATTCCCCTGTCCAAGAAGAACCGTACCCGTTACATAAGCAGCTTTATTAACCGGACCTCCCATATCAAATGCACACATACAGCCAATTACAATTCCCAGCAGTACCGGACTTGTATTCTGTATCTTTGACAATGCTGCCATCATCCACTGATTAAGAGCCGCACAAGGCTGGGCAAACAGCATCATCAGGATTCCCACTCCACCAATTGTTACAATTGGTACAATAAAAATGGACTTTAACCCTTCCAGCTGTCTGGGAAGTCTTCTTAATGAACGGACAACCCCCTGGGAAAGATAGCCGGATAAAAAGCCAGCCACAATTCCTCCCAGAAATCCCGCATCAGTACCCGCTGCAATGGCTCCTCCCACCAGACCTGCCAAAAGCCCAGGGCGTCCGCCAATGGACTGGGCAATAAACCCGCTGAGAACTGTTACCATCAGTCCCATGGAATAGCCACCCACCGACTTTATCATGGCAGCCACCGGGTTATACTGATCCGATGCCGGATCAAAGGAATAAATCCCCCACAGAAATGAAATGGCGATCAGTACACCGCCTGCTACCACAAGGGGAAGCATATGGGAAACACCGTTCATCAGATGCTTATAAATCTGACGTGCGGCATTCTGGTTCTGACCGGGATTAAGATTTTGAATGACAGCCCCTCTCCTCACAGGCACTTTCCCAGAGAGACATGCCTGAACCAGTTCCTCTGCCTTGCTGACCCCGTCTCCAACCGACACCTCCAAAACCGGCTTGCCGTTAAAACGATCCAGATCCACACTTTTATCGCTGGCAACGATTATGGCATCTGCTCCTTTGATATCAGCTTCCGTTAAAGCATTCTCAACCCCGATGGCTCCGTTGGTTTCCACTTTGATCTGACAACCCAGTTTTTCTGCTGCCGCTTTTAAAGCCTTTTCTGCCATAAACGTATGGGCAATCCCCGTAGGACAGCCAGTAACTCCAAGTAATCTCATACTCCCTCCACCTTTCTCACTATAATTTCTTTTTCATAGTTCTCAACTTTATCCATTAAACCAAGTCCGCTGCTTTCTGCCACATTGGCACCTACCGCCGCGGAACGCTTTAATGCCCTCTCAATCTCATCCGGTTGTTTCAGCCATATACTTAAAAAACCTGCAAGTGCCGCATCACCGGCACAGGCTGAACTGACCAGTTCTATCTTCTTAGCCCCTGCATGGTATAAATCACTTCCGTTGTAAAAATACGATCCCCGCTCTCCCATAGTTAAAAGAATATTTTTTGCTCCCCCTTCATAGAGATCCAGAAGCACATCTTTGATATCAGCCTCATCTCTCATTACGATTCCGAAGATATCCTTAATCTCCTCATCGTTGGGCTTGATAAGAAACGGCCTGGTCCTCATCAGATTTTTAAGATAAGGAGAACTGATATCCAGAATAACAGCCGTCTGCTTCTTCCTGCAGATATCCAGGACCTTATCATAAAAGGAATCTGCCAGCCCTTTTGGCAGGCTTCCGCTGACAATTAACGTATCCATATCCTCAAGAGTTTCCATAAGCCTGCACAACTCTCTCTGCTTCTTTTGAGAAACATAAGACCCTTCATTGACAAATTTGTATTCCTCGGTCCTGTCATTTAAAAAGATATTGATTCTGGTTGTATCCTCCACCCAGACCGGATATACCAAAATCCCCATCTTCTGTGTCTCCTCAACAATATACCGCCCGGAGAAGCCGCCGAAAAAACCAAGAACAGCGGACTGAGTTTCAAACCGGTTCAAGCAGTAGCTGACGTTTAACCCCTTGCCATTGGGAGTATAAACTGCATCGAATGTCCGATTAACCACCTTTCCCATAATTCCATTAGACGAGATATTCATATCAATCGCCGGATTTGCCGTCAATGTATAGATCACTTTATTCCACCTCTCCTTTTATGAAAATCTCTGCTCACCTGTAATTATAGAGAAGATTGCTATGAAAATCTTTTCAGGTTATGAAAAAGGAGTCTTAGACAGACTCCGAAATATAGTCAATGATAATTCTGCAAATCATATAAAGAGCGATTCTTGAAGATACCTCAAATTCCTTAATCGCCTGGTGAGCATGCTTATATCCTACAAGAGCAATGTTGCTGTATGAAATTAACTCAGACTGCGGATTGCAGCAGCAGGATATCACACAGTTTCCTTTCTGACTGGCTGTGGCAGCTGCCAAAATCAGTTCCGGTGTCTGGCCGTTTAATGACAGGATAAATAAAATATCTTTCTCTTTCATCTTGGAAGCTTTCACTCTCATGATGTTGGGATCATCGGAAAAGAAAACATCATAGCCAAGAAGCTGTAACTTTAAGGAAAACTCCTGACCAACATAGGTAGTCAGCCCTCTCGCAAATACAGAAATCTGGTGTGCATCTTTCAGGCATTCAATGACTGCCAGTATATCAGTAAGTGAAATGCGCTCATGCACAGCATGAGCCTCTATCAGTGTTTTGTTAAAAAGTTCATTGATGTTCTGAATCTCTTCACTCTTTGCTTTATGCCCCGAGCGGTATCTCAGTTCATTAAAGCCATTCAGCCCACATTTACGAATCGCCCTTGAAACGGTGGATGGTGATGAAAATGTCTCAAATGCAATATCAACAATCGACATTCCGGCAAGTGTTCCTTCATGGCTGTTTATGTAGTTTATAATTTCATGTTCTGTCTTTGTTAAATTCCCTATAATATTCGTATCAAGCGGAATAATCATAATAGACCTCCATCCCCTGTTCCGTTCACGCAGTCGCATTCATGCAACTCACAGGGTAAAAAAAATAGTGATAGCCTCCTCTCTGCTCAGAGGTATTATCTTTACAATTTTGTTCATCTCTTCCACAGTAAACGTTTCTCCCCTTCGTTTCATCTTACGGTAAAATGTACATCTGCTCATTCCGATGGCATCAGCGATTCCCTCCTGGGTAATTCCAGACTCAGCCATCTTCCCTTTTAACTTTTGTATATTCAAATAACTCACCCCTCCCCAGTTGCATTTATGCTACTACACAATTAGAATAGCTCATTGAAATTGAAAAGTCAATATCCAAATCCCTGTTTTGCGTCACTTCCTATTGCAGTTTCAGAGCAGCGGAATAAAATTAACATCAAAAGAAACGTTCGGATTGAATCGTTTTTTTCATCAATCCGAACGTGTTCCTGACAAAAGCTACTTTGTAAAATCTAAAAGTACCTTTAGCATATGTGCACCATTGCTGCTGAAATCCTCAAAGGCCTTTGCTCCTTCCTCATAAGGGTATTCATGGGTAATTACCTTATCCAAATCGACTCCTCCATCTTTTACCAGATCTATTAATTCAATAAAATCCTTATTCATAGCATTCCGGCTGCCATAGACATTCAGTTCCTTCTTCTGAATCATGGTAAAATTGAAGTCCAGATTCTTTTTACCAACACCAATAATAACCACTTTTCCACCAAATGCTGCGGCCTCGATACAATCCTGAAAGGTGGATGGCTGACCTACCGCCTCAATGCATACATCAAATCCATAAACTGTTTCATTGCCGTTAATTGTAATACTGCCAGTAATCTCACTGGCCGCCTGAAGAAGCGCATGAGGGCTGTCATTTAAAATAGTTCCCGCAAAATCAAAGTGTTCCATTGCATAATCAAGCTTTGCTTTTGCCACATCTGATATGTAAACCTGGCCTCCCAGAGCCTTTGCGGCAATTGCAGCCAGAACGCCGATGGTTCCAGACCCTACCACCAGCACTTTATCTCCCTTTTTAATTCCTGCACGCTGTATCCCATGATAACCGATACAGAAGGGTTCAATAGCTGTCAGCACCTTGGGAGAAAGTCCTTTTCCATCAAATATCCGTTCCAAAGGCATGGTGATGTATTGACAGAAGGCACCATCCGTCTGGCAGCCCATGGTGTGATTATCCATGCAGGCATTGACAAGCCCTTTTTCACAGCTGTAGCAGGCATCACAGTTAAAATAAGGGTTACAGGTAACAATCATTCCCTTTTTCAAACCATATTCATTGTCTTCATCAATTTCCATAATCTCTGCGCTAAACTCATGACCTGGAATTCTTGGATAATCAAAATACGCAAATGTTCCCCGGTAAGAGCCCAGATCGCTTCCACAAATACCTCCGTATAAAATTTTCAGCAATGCCTCTCCTGGTTTTCTTACTGGTTTTTCAACCTCTCTCACTTCCACCTTTCCAGGTTCCACTATATAAATTGCTTTCATTTTTCACTTCTCCTTATTTTCAGAACCTACCAAAGCATTCCATCCCCATTAAAAGGCAAATCCATTGGCTCAGATTCTATCTCAATCGTTTCTATTCCCTTAATTTCCTCTAAGTAATCCTCAGATAGCATAATATGCTCCAGATGGAGGCTGTTTGGAATTCTGACAATTCTTGGCCGGGTCTTGTCTATTTCGTTGCAGCTTTTAATACAAACCTGAATCGCTTCCTTATCACTTTCCATTATAATTGGAATCCGGACTCCTCCAAGCACGGTGCAGGTGATTGCATTTGGATACATGGAAGCTAAATCCAGTTTATCAAAAACACGTTTCGTGGTAGCACTCGAAAATCCTAATCCAATGCCGTTTCCGTGGGTTTCTTTACTTAAATCCAGAACCGCCACCCTTTGGGCTGCTATCCCGCCAGAAGCATAAGGAGAACAAAAGGTTCCGGTTATATTGGGATCCATTCCGTCACCGCTATAGTTTTTTCCTATCTCATCTACAATCAAAACATCACAGGAATCCACCAGAATTCTCGCCATATAGGAGGCGGCTTCTTTTAAAAGGACTGGCTCCATTTCCTCAATCTCATCTGCATTTACCGCTACGATCTTACAGGTCTCATCGTAGGCATTTTCTATGGTTGGAACTGCAAATAAGACAGGAGCATGCCTGATTATGGCCTTTCCGAACAAAGGCACATTTTTTGCCATATGTTTAAACCCTGCTTCATGGCAAACCTCTGCCCCATACTGTTTTCCCAATCCAATTGCCATCATTTTCATAATTCCGCTTTCATAGGGACCCCGGAACGCAGTATGGGGTTTGATTCTGCATCCAATGACAATTCCATCGGATTCTGCCGCGTATTTATCTATGTAAACATCCTTTCCTTCCTCATTCACTCCGATTTTTTTTACCTCCATAGAAGAAAGGATGGGGCACTGAAGATATTCTTCTGTAATTCCATAGCCCCTGAGAATCTCCCTCTGCCCCGCAGCGGTACTCCCCCCATGACTTCCCATGGCAGGAACAACAAAGGGCTGTGCACCTTTAGATTTAATAAAATCCGCAATGCACTTTGTGGTCAATGCATTGTTTGCAATTCCCCTGGAGCCTGCTGTGATAGCAATTTTCATGCCCGGTTTAATCTGAGAAGAAAACTTTTCTTCTGAAAGCAGTTTCTTTATTATGTCAGGTATCTCTTCTGGTTCGATTTTATTACGGGGAAATATCTGACGGACCCGGAACATTTTCGGCACCGTTACATCCTTTACTAAGTCAGCCACAAAAGGTCTTTCTCTCATGTAAATACCCCCCTTTTATTCACCTAAATAAGCTTTTTTAACCTCTTCATTCTGAAGCAGATTCACACTGGTGTCGTGAAGAATGATTTCTCCATTCTGCATCACATAACCCCGATCCGCCACATTCAAAGCTATTTTTGAATTCTGCTCCACAAAAAGGACAGAAGTTCCCTGCTTGTTAATACGAACAATGGATTCGAAAATTTCTTTTATAATGATAGGTGCCAGTCCCAGTGAAGGCTCATCCAGCAAAATCATTCTGGGATTACACAGCAGGGCGCGGCCGATTGCCAGCATCTGCTGCTCTCCTCCTGAAAGAGTGCCCGCAAGCTGGGTTCTTCGTTCATATAATCTTGGAAACATTTCATATACCTGATCAATATCCTTGTTAATATTCGCCTTATCCTTACGGATATAGGTTCCCATCTGAATATTCTCTGCAACCGTAAGCTTTGAGAATACATGTCTTCCCTCTAAAACCTGCACCAGACCCTGACCTGCAATTAAATGACCTCTGGTTCTTCCAATGTTCCTGCCGTCAAAAAGGATTTCCCCTTTTACACCAGATGCTGCCGTCAGTCCGGAAACAGTCTGAAGGGTTGTTGTTTTTCCAGCTCCATTGGCGCCTATTATGGTTACAATCTCACCCTCATCCACATAGAGGTCAATCCCATGCACTACTTTAATATTTCCATAAGAATACTGAAGGTTTTTCAATTCCAATAAATGTTTTCCCATTATTCACCTCCTAAGTAAGCTTCAATCACGGCAGGATTGTTCTGAATTTCCAAGGGAGCGCCTTCTGCAAGCAGCTTACCATAGTTTAATACATACATATAATCAGCAAGTCCCATCATCAGCTTCATATCATGTTCTATGATCAGAATGCTGACCCCTCTTTCCACTATTTTCTTGCACAACAAATCAAGCTCATTCTTCTCTGTGGCATTCATTCCTGCAGCCGGCTCATCAAGCAGCAATATCTTAGGATCGCTTGCCAGGGCACGGCAGATCTCAAGAAGCCGCTGTTTTCCATAGGAAAGGGAACCTGCGGGTTCATCCTTCAATTCCAGAAGCCCTACGAAATCCAGCAATCCCAAAGCCTTTTCATAAGCCTTCTTCTCCTCTTCTCTTTCTTTTTTTGTCTTAAAAAGAGAATCTGTAACGCTGGAATTTAGTCTGGAATGCATTCCTACGATTACATTTTCATATACTTTCATTTTTTTAAACAGATTAATGATCTGATAGGTGCGGCTGATTCCTGCTTTATTAATCTGATAAGGACGGTAGCCCTGAATTTCTTTTCCTTCAAATATAATCTTTCCTTCATTTGGAGTATAAACACCGCTGATGCAGTTGAAAAAAGTTGTTTTACCGGCACCGTTTGGACCAATGAGGCCAGTAATTTTCCCATCTCTTACTTCCATGGAAACATCATTATTCGCCACCAGACCGCCAAACCTTAAGGTTACGTTTTTGACCTTCAGCATTTATTTACTCCTTTCTTTTTGAATTTTACTGCAACGTCCTGATATGCCCCATAAAGCCCCCCGGGCAGCACAACAATTACAATTAACAGCAAAACCCCGTAAATTAACAGCTGATACTTTTCCGTAGCACGGAGCGCCTCATTTAATATAAGTACAGATACCGCACCAAAAATGGGACCGAAGCGGGAAGCCGTCCCGCCAAATAAAAGCATGGTAAGAAACATAACAGACTGCTTGTACATAAATGTGTCCGGGCTGATGAACTTCACACAGTGAGCATACATCCCACCGGCAAAGGCTGTAAAAAATGCACTGATGGCAAATGCCAGGATTTTATAATTCCGGACATTGATTCCCATTCCATCCGCTGCATGGGAATTCTCTCTGATTGCTATAAAAGCCCGTCCAACTTTGGATTTTATCAGATTGTTTTTCATGAGCAGAAAAACAAGCACACTGAACAGTCCAAAATAATAAAACTTGCTGTAGGTATTTAGTTTATATCCAAAAATGCTTACCGAATCTGTAAAAAATCCTGTAAAATTACCCGTAATCTCATATGGAGACTGGGCAACCAACTGATACACGATCTCTCCGAAGGCAATTGTTGCCAGGGAAAGGAAATGAAAAACCAGCTTGGAAGCAGGATAAGCCAGACCTGCACCGATAACAGCAGCCAGAAAAGCAGCAATTATCATGGTAAGAATCACCGGGATATGGGTATATTTATGCAGAATCGCAGATCCATAAGCCCCGATCGCAAAAAAGGCTGCATGTCCCAGCGATATCTGACCGCTATAACCAAACACAATGTCCAGACCCGACACTGCTATGATGTAAATAAAGATAAAGCTCACAATTGTAAATGCATACTCAAAATGTATCACATTGAGAAACACAGGCATTAATAAGAGGACCAAAAGAATTATTAAGTCTTTTTTTCTGTTTGAAATCGCATTTTTTAATCGTAGATTCATTCCATTCTCCTCCCTAATCCTGAATTGCCCGCTCATTAAAAATACCAGTGGGCTTAATAAATAAAAACGTAATTAACAGGATATAAGCCACCAGATCTTTATAAGAGGAGGAAATATAAGCGGAAGTAAACGTTTCCACTAATCCAAGAATCGCGCCCCCAAGCATGGCACCGTACATATTACCGTAACCTCCCATTACTGCACTGGCAAAACCTTTTCTGCCAATGGTCGCGCCCAGTGTCGTATATACCCCGTAAAGAGGTCCGATGAGCATACCTGCAAGCGCAGCCACTGCTGCAGAAATCCCCCAGGTAAGCCCCGTGGCAAGAGATACATTGATTCCAAGACTTCTGGCAGCCAGCGGGTCCATGGCAGCCGCTCTCATGGAAGTACCAAACCTGGTATGCTTCATAAAAATATGAAGAGAAACCATACATATCATAGAAACTAAAATGCAGACAAATGCTTCAGTCTGAATGTTTACACCAAGAATTTTAATATTGGTAACATGAAATATTCTTGGAAAGTTAATGGACTGGGTTCCCCATACCAGCATAGATCCGTTCTGAATAATATAGGAAACCGCAATGGTAGCAAGAACCGTATAGATTGGCAAGGTCCCCTTCGCTACAAGCTTACTGATGATGCCCTTCTCCAAAACCATTCCAAACCCCAGCATAATAATAAAAACAATAATTACTGTAAGAATAAAGGGAATATGAAAAACCCCATAAAAGGTATATCCCAAAAACGCGCCTAATGTAAGAATATCGCCTTGTGTAAAGTTAAGCATTCCTGATGCTTTGTAGATCAGGCTGTAGCCCAGGGCGATCAGTCCATAAACGCAGCCCAGTACAAGACCCGAAACAAGAATTTGTATTATCATTTCTTACCTCCAAGGAAACCGCCTATATTCCACCTGACCGGATATAGGCGGACCATACTATATGTTTTATCACTCTGCCAGTTTAGATATATTTCCTGCCTTAAGCCACTCATTAAAGTCTAAGTATTTTCCGTCAATAATAATGTAATCGTTGAGGGTATGAAGCCCTTCCCGGGTTCCGTCAGTGAAATCAAGCATTCCTCCAAGAGATTTAAAATCCTTGATCTTGCTGATTGCATCTTTTATTGCCTCCTTATCATTGCTTCCTGCTATCTTTGAAGCCTCCCAGAATACCATCATCGCATCCCAGCTTCTGTATGCGCAGTCATGGAACGGCATTACACCATACGCTTGAAAGTAAAGCTCCAGAAATTCCTTCATTTCAGGATCTTTCGCTTCTTCAATACTGCTGTATACCACGTATGGATAAGCAAATACCCAGTTGTTGACTGCATCCCCTGCCACATTAATTGTATCAACCGGAATCCCCTCACGGTTAAAGCAGAGGTTGTTAAATCCAAGCTGCCGCAGCTGCTTTGCAAAAATTGCCTGAGTTGGACCATTGGTAGAGCAGAATACTGCGTCTGGCTTAGAATTAATCATCTTAGCCACCTGACCGGAGAAATCTGTATCCCCCTCTGTGTAGCTTTCAATAGTAGTAACTTCAATTCCCGCCTTTTTTGCTTCCTCTATAAACGTTTCAGCGCTGGTTTTTGCAGCATCATCAAGGCCGCGGAATACGGCTACCTTCTTAACATTTAAACTCAGCATCTTCTCCGTAACATGAGGCATGGAAAGAGCCGTGTTTAATCCTGCACGGAAAACATATTCCCATCCCTGCTGCATCCATGTGGGACTATTTCCCGTTCCAATAGTAGGAATCCTGGCTTCATTATAGATTCCACCTGCTGCAAGTACGTTGCTGCTTGTTAAGGATCCCAGGATGGCATCCACCTTATCTACCTGAATCATCTTATTTGCAATCTTAACTGCTTCCTCGGGAGAACCCTGATCATCATAATTAACAAGCTTAATCGGTACCCCATTAAAACCGCCCTCCTTATTAATCACCTTAACAGCCAGTTCAGCTGCCATATTGGCAGATTCTCCAACCTGTGCATTGACACCAGTCAAAGGCTGGGGATTTCCTATTACAAAAATTTCTCCAACCTCAGCTGTACCAGTTGTGCTCTCCGAAACAGCTGCACCTGTCGTGGTTTCTTCCGTCTTTGTACTTGTTTTTCCAGCTCCGCATGCGGTTAAGAACATTGTTAAACTTAAACCGAGTGCAAGAATTTTAGATAACTGCTTTTTCATTTTTACTTCCTCCATTTTTTATTATTATCTTAAAAAGATATCGTGGTTAACTGAAAGCCCCTTCTCCTGACTTTCATAGATTGAGAAAATCTAAATTCCTCTTTCATTCACCTGTTATTTTACTTATATTTAACTAATATATCAGATGAAATATAGCCACATAATATACTAACAAAAGCTGATAGTCAAGCTATTTTCTGTATATTTTATATAATTTTTCTTAATTGTATAATATTTGATTGGTATGTTTGCATATTTGAAACATTTTAATTCTTTGCTTTTTATGCCATTTGTTTTGCAACAGATACTTTATCTGCCGGTAAAAAAAGAATGCTGAAAATGTGCTTTTCAGGCATATTCTCAGCATTCAATATTAATTTAACGTATTCATCTATTTTATAATATTACATGATTGATTTTTTAGGAAAAATCAAATCCATTGCATTATTCCAGGAACTTTTAATATGCATTTTATAATTTTCAAGAACATCTGCATCATTATTACAAAGCATTGAATCTAAAATTTCCAGATGCTCCTCAATGGAAAGTGTATAGTTTAAGTTAACCTTTGCACAATATACCCGTATTCTGTTACTATGATCTGCTACCACATTCAGCAGCTCTTTCAAAAAGCTATTTTGAGACTGAGAGATGACCGTATTATGTAAACAATCATCCAACCTGGTGTAATATTTTACATATTCTTCATGATCTTTAAACTCAGGTGGACTCTGAAAGGAATCATACATTTTTTTAAGCCAGTCTTTGCTTAATCTGTTATAACACTCTACCGCTATATACGGCTCATTCAGTAAACGCACCTCATAAATTGCATTGACCAGATTGTAATCGATTTCTCCAACTAAAGTTCCTTTTCGCGGATATATTTTAACAAATGAATCCTTTTCCAATCTTTGAATCGCTTCGCGGATGGGAGTCCTGCTCATGCCTAATTCTTTTTGTAACTCCATATCAGAAATATCTTGCAAAGGAAGATATTCGCCCAGTATAATCTTATTTTTTATATATTCATAGGCATTTGAAAATTTGTCTTCTTTTACCGATTTATCCATGTCTGCCCCCTTCTGCTACGATGTTTCAAGGCAAACAAATCACCTCTGTCACCATAATCACGAAGCAAACTTCAGAATTTTAGTTTGCCCGTCTCTAGTTTATTTCATTAATTATTGAATTGTCAACACTTATTTCGATAATTATGTAACAATATGATTCAATTTTGACATTAACACAATTTATATGAATTAATTAGCGTTAAAAATAGAAATTACTAACGAACCTGTGTCTGTAATGGCAACAATAAAACTGCAGATGCTGTGCCTGACTGTACCAAGCACCCCATCTGCAAATTAACCGGGCAACCCATATGGCATTATCGCATTTATGCTACTATAAGAGTAAAAAAATTTTAGCTGCTTCTTCTTTTGTCAATGATATGAACTTTATCATCCTGTTCATTTCCTGTACAGTGAAAGTATTACCCTCTTTTTTCATCTTACGGTAAAAAGTACATCTGCTGATCCCCATAGCGTCTGCAATCGATTCCTGTGTCAATCCGGAATCCGCTATCTTATCCTTTAACATGTATATATTCAAATAATTCACCTCTTTTCAGTTGCATTTATGCCACTATTATGTCATAAGAATAGCTTATAAAAAATAGAATGTCAATATACAAAGTCAGCCCAGGGGCCATAAGTGTTGCATTTTTGCAACATCAATGATAAGATAGTTACAGGAGGAATGAACATGTCAATCACTGGTCAGAGAATTAAAGAAAGAAGAAAACAATTAGAAATGAGTGCTGATGATGTAGCCGCTGAGTTAGGCGTTTCACGGTCTACCATATTCAGATATGAGAACGGACAAATAGAAAAAGTTCCTGCTAATGTATTAGAAAAGCTGGCGGTCATTCTTAGAACTACCCCTGCTTATTTAATGGGATGGCAGGACGACAGTTTTGAATACCCAGATTCCGGCACAGATGCTTCCCCATGGATTCATGGGTCTGCCAGCGGAAGCGAAGATTTCTTCTGCGAAGATGAAGGAAAAGGATATCACACAAATGACAGCTTAGGTGCCATGATTAACAGCGCCGATCCGTACGACAGAGATAAGATCACTGCCATGGTAAAGATCTATCTGACTCTGACTGATTCCGGTAAGAGAAAAGCCAGCGATTATATGATGGATTTATCCGAACAGCCAAAGTATCGAAAGCTATGACTTAATCCTGCTGTTTCTTAAAGATTTTTCACCAGTAAAAAATCTTGCTTCTGGTAATAAAATCTTGCTGATTTGTATTTCATTTTATGATAAAATAAAAAGGATTTTTTTATAAACAATACTATAGAAAAGCAGGAACAGTTGAACTATGGAATCAAAATTAGAAAAAAAGTATGGACTATTTACAGCCATTGCGATGGTTGTAGGCATCGTGATTGGAAGCGGTGTATTTTTTAAAGCCGAAAAGATTCTGACTGCAACAGGAGGAAATTTAAAGCAGGGGATTCTGGCCTGGATCGTCGGCGGTATTATTATGATTTCCTGTGCGTACACATTTTCTGTTATGGCTACGAAGTATCAGTACATTAACGGTATTGTGGATTACGCTGAAGCAACCGTAGGAAAAAAATATGCCTATTATGTAGGAAGTTTTATGGCAATTATTTACTACCCTACCATTACTTCAGTCCTTGCATGGGTATCCGCCCGGTATACCTGTGTCATATTCGGTTTTTCCATTACCGGCGGAGAATGTATGACCATCGCCTGTCTTTATCTGGTTTCCAGCTTTACAATCAACGCATTATCCCCTGTTTTAGCAGGAAAATTTCAGGTGAGCACAACTGTCATTAAGCTCATTCCTTTATTCCTTATGGCAATTGTGGGGACCTTTACAGGACTTCGCAACGGAATGACTGCTTATAATTTTACCCATACCGTATCTGCAAGCACCGCCAACGGGCTATTTACAGCTGTTGTTGCAGCCAGCTTCGCCTACGAAGGCTGGATCATTGCAACCTGTATTAATGCAGAACTTAGAAATGCAAAAAGGAATCTGCCTCTTGCCTTAATTTCTGGTACTTTAATCACTATGGCAGCGTATATCCTGTATTACATCGGACTGGCAGGAACCGTTAAAAATGAAATAATCATGGCAGGTGGTGAAGCAGGAGCAAAGCTGGCATTCCAGACTGTTTTCACTTCAATAGGCGGAAATCTGTTATTTGTATTTGTAATTATTTCTTGTCTGGGCACGTTAAACGGGCTGATGCTTGGCTGCACCCGGGGAATTTATTCTCTCGCTGCCAGGGGCTTAGGACCAAAACCAAAGGTTTTCAGTCAGGTAGATTCCATGACCAACATGCCTGTTAATTCAGCTATTTTAGGATTATTTCTTTGCGGCATCTGGCTGTTCTATTTCTACGGAGCAAATCTGACTGCCAGCTGGTTTGGATTTTTCACTTTTGATTCTTCTGAACTTCCGATTGTCACTGTTTATGCTTTATACGTTCCAATCTTTATTATGTTCATGGTAAAAGGCAAAGGACTTAACTTCTTTAATCGTATCTTAATGCCCTGCTTGTCACTTGCAGGCTGTGTATTTATGATTATTGCGGCATGGTTTGCACACGGAATGGCTGTGGTTGCTTTTCTTATTGTATTTTTTGTTGTTATGGTGTTTAGTGCTTTGTTCTTGCAACGATCAGAGACAACGAGTAAATAAAAAATCAGGGCTGGTTTCCCATGGGAGGATTCCAGCCCTGATTTTATAGTCCTAAATACTTCTTTCTTGTCTCTGCCGTCAGTTCCTTGGTCGCCTGGTGATGGACAATGGCGCCTCGTTCCAGAATGTAGCAGTCGCTGCTGACCTTCATGGCAAACTTTACATTCTGTTCCGCTATCAAAATTGTCACTCCCTCGGCAACCAGATTTTGTACCATAGAAGCCAGCTGATCTACAATAATTGGTGCCAGCCCTTCTGTTATTTCATCCAAAAGCATCATTTTAGGATTCTGCATCAGCCCTCTGGCTACTGCCAGCATCTGCTTCTCCCCTCCTGACAGCTTATCACCCTTCGAATCCTTTCGTTCCTCCAGGCGCGGGAAGAATGTATAGACTGTTTCCAGATTCCATTTGCAGCTGCCATCAACGCCTGCACGGGCTGCTACTTTTAAGTTCTCTTCCGTAGACAACGTAGGGAAAATATGCCTCCCCTGGGGTACGTAGGCGATTCCAAGTCTGGCTATGGAATGACTCTTCATACCTGCCAGCTCTTTGCCGTCAAACTTCATACTTCCCTCTGTTTTACAATGTTCCTTGGGGTTAAGCATTCCCATAATTGTTTTCATGGTTGTCGATTTTCCCACACCGTTTCTTCCAAGCAGGCATACGGAGGTTCCCTGTCCTACTGACAGAGTGACTCCGTTTAAGATATGGCTTTTATCATAATAGCCGTGAACCTCCTTTAATTCAAGTATCACGATTCGCCACCTCCCAAATAAGCTTCCTGTACATACTGATTTTTCTTAATTTCCTCCGGCGACCCGCTGGCAATCAGCTCACCATCCCGAAGAACGGAGATAACATCCGCATAGTTAAATACAATATCCATATCGTGTTCAATGAAAATAATGGTCATATTGCGTTCCTCCGCCAGTTTCCGGATCAGCTGCATCAGTGTATAAGCCTCTTCCCGGGCTACACCAGCCGCCGGCTCGTCCAGAATTAAAAGCTTGGGATCCATGGCTAGTGCTATGGCGATATCCAGACGTCTCTGATCTCCATAGGAAAGATAAGCTGCTACTTCATTCATTTTGCTTTCCAGACCTACCAGGGACAGATACCGTTTTACTTCTTCCTTTAAGTAACGATCATGAACCGGAAATAAACTGAATGTTTTCTTATTCATCTCAATCCTTGCAATCTGCACATTTTCATATACAGTCAGGCTGGTGAACAGTTTGGAAATCTGGAAGCACTTTGTCATTCCCTTATGAACGATTTTATCAGGAGACAAGCCGGTGATATCATCCCCCCGGAACAAAACCTTTCCGCTGCTTGGTACAGTCCGGTTGGTAATCAGATCCATCAATGTACTTTTTCCGGCTCCATTGGGTCCGATAATGGCACGTACCTCTCCCTCCATGATTTCAAAAGAAACATTACGGGTGGCGTGAAGTGCCCCGAAATAACGGTTTAAATTTTCAACTTTTAAAATAGGCTCACTCATTTTTTACAGCCCCCTTTTTTGCAGGCTCATTAAGCTCCTTTGTCACTTTATCGCGCAGCAGGCCTCCCTGTAGAAATAGCACGCAAAGCACGATGATCGCGCCCAGTACAAACTGATAATAATTAGTAAGAATGGATAACTGCGTCGATATAAACGTAACGATTACCGCTCCTAAAATAGGTCCGAAAAAGCTGTACATTCCTCCAATCAGACACATAACCAGCCCTTCAGTAGAGGTATTGGTAGAAAACATAACCGGGAAAGCTCCCATATTTCTCATTGCATAGAGAATGCCGGCAATGGTTACAAAAAAACTGGAGACCATACAGGCACACAGCCTTACATGCATGGTATTCATTCCAACAAAGGTAAGCCTCTCTAAATTATCACGGCTACCTTTTAAAACAGTGGCAAAGGGGCTGTGGAAAAACAGGTAAATCAGCACAATACAAATCACACAGACAAAAAAGCATAAGTAAAAGTTGCCGCTTGGACTGCTGGCAAAAGGCAGACGCACATTGCCGGTCAGTCCGGTATCTGAGCCCACGTACTGAATTTTAAATACCATTGTATACAATAAGGTATTGATACCCATGCTCACAAAGGCAAAGGTGAGATCATCATTAGCCCGCAGACATATTACATTAATGAACAGAGATATAGCCATGGAAATAATAATTGCTGCCACAATTGCCAGAGTACGGTCCAGACCACCTCTCACGCACATGATGACATAAACATAAGAACCCATACCAAAGTAAGTGGCCATACCCAGAGGACGCAGGCCTCCGAAGCCCAGAATGATATTTAAAGCAGAGGCAAAAAGCATCATGATTACAGTACGGCTCATAAAATCAAGCACTGAATCAGATGCAAAGAGGGAATATACAAAAATCGTTATGACAAGTACTGCTCCCACTATGGCATCCTGCTTAATCTTTGAAAGTGATTTCCATGCTTTCATCAGCGTCCCTCCCTCCTGGTAAAAATACCTTTTGGATTAATGAACATGCAGATCACCATCAAAGCAGCGGGCAGTACATTGTAATACTGCGGCAAATATACTGCTCCAAACGCATTTACCAGGCCAACCAGCAGGGCGGCAGGAAGGCAGCCATCCATATTACGCAGACCGCCGATGCAGAGAATAGGCATGACATTACCAAAAATAGACAACCCTTCCTTAGGGCTCATGCCGGTAACAGGAGCATTTAAAACACCTCCCAGTCCCGCTATTCCAATTCCGATCATAAACAGAACACTGAACATCTGGTTTACATTGACGCCTAAGTTGGCAACCATGGGGCGGTCGCTGATAATGGCACGAGTCAGCATGCCCAGTTTGGTCTTATTAATCATTAACCAGAACGCGAAGGCGGTTATTCCCGAGATAACAATTTCGAAAATGTAATATACCGGGAATTTAATCCCCACAATTTTAACGCCTCCATTTAGGAATGCAGGCAGAGACAGAAGCCGGATGCTATACCCCCAGAACATAACAATAATATCGCATAGCATATACGCTACGCCATAAGTCAGCAGCATAATATACAGCATATCCTTGCCGAACAGAGGTCTGGTAGCCTTCTCCACAAAATATCCGATTCCAGCCACAAGAATGGGTACCAGAATGAGCGATGGAACAAAACCAATTTTAGCAGCTATGGTATAGGTTAAATAGGTTCCAAGAACATAAAATGCTCCCTGACCGAAATTTACCATGCTCATGCCGCTGATAATCAGCGAAACACCCGCAATCATCAGATAGGAAACCATTCCATTGCTGATGCCGGAGATGAGAGTTTGAAAAAAGAATGACACGGTCATTAGATATCCTCCAGTATTATAAATCAGGCGGCAGGCTATTATATTCTGCCGCCTGATGGGAACGGATTTACTTGGTACTTAAATCAGTAAAGGTGTATCCATTTTCCTGCGCATATTTCTGAACGTCTTCCTTGGAGGGCAGCATCTCATTTCCCTGATATACTGCATAGATGTCGCCGACAGGAATCGCCCATTTATCGGTAGGATCTTTAATAGCAGTCACATAATAATAAGCATGAGCCATTAAATGATCGAAATCGCGGAAGTACAGATCTTTGCCGTAAAGAGTGCTGAAGTGTACGGTACTAAGCGCGTTGGTCATAGCTTCCGGAGATAAGTCACCGGCAGTTGTCTTGGCAGCCTCAGTAATTGCTTTGATGCCTACATACCAGGTATAGCCCATATCGGAAGGTCCAATCTCTTTATTATAATATTTCTGTCCGATCTCAGAATATTTTATGGCAAATTCAGCATTTCCCTCAATCTCGTCAAGCCAGAATGGCCATAACTGCACCCCATGTACTTTGCCGTATGGATAATTTCCGCTCTCCGCCAAAGCTGTTGTATTAGTGGAATCACAGGTATACCATCCAAGATAATCACAGTTGTCCCACAATCCGAACTGGGTACCCTGATTTACAAGGGAAACGAAGTTTGGACCTGCAACAGCTCCAATGATTACATCTGGGTTTTTGCCAACCACAGAGGAAATGATAGTGGAGAACTCAGTGGAGTTACTGGATACCTGATTGGAACCCAGGTTCTTAAAACCATCTCCCAGCTCTCTGTAGAAGAAATCACGGCTGTCACCAGAAGCTCCGCCGTCATTGCCAATAAAGAATGCACTCTTATACCCCTTATCAGCAGCGTATTTCGCATTCATTTTAGCAATGGGCCATGCCACAAATCCGCAGGAAAACATATATTTCGAAGCGTTTTCTACCGTTACACGGGTATTCATGGTACAGGGAGTCACCATAGGAAACTTATTCTCATCTGCCCAGGTCGCACCGGTTGGAGCTTCACCATCTGACTTAGGTCCCAGAATGGCAATACACCCCTCATTGACCAGCTCGGTAGCTTTCTGCGCTACATTCGCTGAGTCACTTGCCGTATCCCGGTACACCAGTTCAAATGGGATTCCATTTAATCCTCCTGCTTCGTTGGCCTCTTCCATAGCCAATATTGCTCCAGCCTCCGCCCAGGTTACGGTAGCTGCCGCTGCAGAGGAACGGTCAGTTAAAACACCGATTTTTATAGTTTTACCGTTATTTCCGCCAGATGTGCTGGTGCTTTGACTTTCCCCTGCTGCTGTAGTTGCTGCTGCCGTTGTAGGTGCCCCCGCTGAAGATGCCGCCGTAGTTGAGGAACCGGAGTCTACTGTACCGGTACATGCCGTTATAGAAGCCATCATCGAGGCTGCCAACGCCAAAGAGATTATTTTTTTCATATGGTTTTTCCTCCAATACATTTCCTTATACTTCTTCCTTTTTATTAATTTCCCAAAGAAACAATTATATATTACTGCTCATCCGGATTATGAACATCATCCTTTCGTACGAAATAATCCGCATTGCGCTGTGCCACAGAATCCCGCGGTTCTCTTACAAAAGTATTCTCAGCCTCTACCCAGCTGCTGTCAGTAAGTCCGAACATGCTCATTGTAGTAAAGGTCTTATAACCGGTTTCATCAAAATGATAATCTACATAATCATTATTCTGATCTTTCATTACATGACGTCCCACATCAAGCATAGCAAGCATAGCTGCGTGAGCACTGTAATGAACACCTGCCAGTTTATATACTCCCAGCTCCTTTAATTCATCCATGGATACCTCCTCCGGATCATGAGCTTTTCCACAAAGGTCCGGATACCACATTGGGAAATTCTCATACCTGGATCCTCTTGCGTTTAATGCATCCCGCAATCTTCGGCACATGACAAGCTTTTTCTGTCTGTCCGGAATCTTATGCATCCACAGAATGCAAAGCATATCGGCACCCGCGTCTATGTAAGCCGCACACCTGTTAACGGCAGCAGCGAAGTCGTGAACCAGATCGCTGTCACAGCGGGCAATTAAAAAACCATTATACCCGTTTGCATTCAGCCCGGCTCTGGCTGCTTTAAACCGCAGGACGGCATCTGGAATGGAAAGCTGTCCCTTTCTTGCCAGTTCTGATGTGTCCGTAACCAGAACTCCTGCTGCTCCGGCCTGCATAATACGCATACAGCCATACTGGGCATTCAGCGCCCGTCCGAGTCCAAAACCGTCATCTGCATCGATAATTAATGGCATTGGGGTCATACGGGTGATCTGCTCTGTTACCCGGACAAAATCATCAATTGACAGGAGCTGCAAATCAGGGATACCAGTCAGCGCACAAGCCAGATCGCCGCTGGAAACCATAATCACTTCAAAACCGTTCATCTCAGCAGCTCTTGCAGACAGGCAGTCATGCAATTCAGGAACAATCAAAACCTGATCTTTTGCTATCAGTTTTCTAAGCCGGTCTGACGCAGGCTCCTTCCTGTCTGGTGTCAGAATGTAAGGCAAACTCATTGCTGCAATCTCCTTTCTGTTTTTACAGGCGATCCTTAATATCCGGCCTTACGAATCCTTCCGGATAATCCTCAACCTGATGCCCTACTATGGTGTATTGTTTATCACCCTGTGTAAAACTGTTTTCCAATGCAAGATATGCCTGTGGATCATACATACCGGAACAGGAGAAACTTTCAATCCCGGAAGCCGGCGCAGTTTCAAAGGAATAGGTTACACTCTGATTCTTATAGTTAACCAGTCCATGTTCAAGCATACCTTCCATGGCTGCTTTCATGGTATAATGACTGCTGCACATCTTAAAGCCAAGGGGGGTTAGTTCATCCATGGTGACTGAGGGATGATAATGCCCATCCTCACCTTTATAAGCTCGTACATCTGCAAAAATCTTAGGTCCTGTAACAATTTCAGCCATCTGAGCTGCCTGCTCTGTATCCCCTACCAGTACCATCATGGCAATAACGTATTGTCCCATCTCTTTTCCAATATCAATGGCCTCCTGCAGACGCTCGCATCCTTCTTTCATCTGAACAGGATCTGCCGGATCCGCATTGCTGCGGGCAATCAGCAGACAATCCGTGCCTTCCAGACCTGCAAGGGCAGCCCGCACCTTGGCGATATATTTCTCCCTTGGAAGGATCTTTGTTGTTTCTTCCATATCAGCGGAATCTTCCAGCTGAATTGCCGCCGCCCCAGCCGCAGAAAGAATTCTGGCGGAACGGTACACTGCCAGAGGTCCGCCGAAACCATCTTCAATATCAGCAATTAACGGAATGGAGGAAGTCTGGGCCACTCTGCTTACAACCCTCTCTAAATCGCTTAAATTGGTAAATCCGTAATCAATGACTCCATTCAATGAAATGGAAACCTCCCCGCCCGAAAGAAGGCTTACCGGAAATCCGCACATCTCTACTGCATGGTTGGAAGCGCAATCATATACGCAGGGAACTAAGAAACACTCTTTGCTTTCATCCAGAATCTGACGTAAGTTTTTTTTACTTGCCATCTTGCTATCTCCTCTTTTTCTCTGTAGCTTGCTTATTTTTTAGCGGTTTGCTCCGCTTGTTGCATTGCAGAAACTAGTGTTGCATTTTATTTCATATTTGTTGCAATTACAGAATAGCATTTTTCATCATAAACGTCAATGTTTTATATGTTTTATTAATATATTTTGACTATTTTTACAATTTTATTCTATACATTTTATGCATTTTATCTAATGTATTTGTATTTTATGTATGATAAACTCTTATTGTGTATATGCAATCGATTTCTTTTTTAAGAAAGATTATGTACGATTTGCTTTATTTTTTGTTGCGTTTCTATGAAAGGAGTTTTAAAAATGATACGAAGAAATGAAGAAAAAGAATCCATACGCAAACCAGCACCATTTAACGGTACAGGCGAAATAACGGTACGCAGTCTGTTAAACGGACCGGAAGAAATGAGCCTGAAGGGACGGGTTTTTGGTCATACCACAGTCTGGCCAGGATCCGAAATCGGCTATCACATCCACAACGGCGACAGTGAAACTTACTATATCCTAAGCGGGTGCGGGCGATACAACGATAACGGAACCTTTACCGTCTTAAGTGCCGGAGATGTAGCATACTGTGCTCCTGGAGAAGGGCATGGTATCGCCTGCATCGGAGAGGAACCAATTGAAATGATCGCACTGATACTATATGAATAATTCCGGCTCAGCTACCGGTTCATTCAGTAATTTTTCAATAAGACCAATGTATAAAAAAGACCGGGTGCCAAACTGATTCAGCAGTTTGACATCCGGTCTTCTTTACATTTTTTTAAATCCATTCCTGAAACCAGGAACTAAAGGCTCTGCCTTTTTACCAGTTCCATATCCAGGGTGATTTTATGAGTCTGAGCCCGGCCTTCCATCACATCTACCAGAATCCGGACGGACATCATGGTAGATACCGTTACCATCGTATCCAGAGAAGTCAGTCTGGGCCGGCTTACTTCACAAAGTTCAGAATTGCCCTCTCCTATAATTGAAATATCTTCAGGAATCCTCTTTCCCTGTTCCATAAAAGCATACATGACCTCAATGGCCAATCTGTCCTGAACACACAGAATACCGTCTGTCTCCGGCCTTTCTTTCAGTATGCGGGTCACCACTTCGCCAGCGCCCACGCAAGGATCCACTCCGGTATAAACGTTGTATTGAACATCGGGATGCTCCTCTGCCGCAGTCTCGAAATACGACTGTATCTTAGGCTGGCTCGCCCGGTTTTTTTCAATAATAAGTGCCAGATTTCTGCGCCCACGCTCCACAAGCTGTTCCACACAGCACCGAAATCCCCGTTTCTCATTAGCACCGATACAGTATACATTTTCCATATTAACCCGCTCATTCTGATAGACCAGAAGCACTGGTACATCCGGCAGCCACCTCTGAATCAGCTTTTCCAGCCGGTCATGCTCCACAAACGAGAGACCGATCAAAAGCACACCTTCTACCTTCCGAAGCCTCAGTTCCGCTATGGCTTTTCCCATGGAATCAGGCTCTTTTCCTGTATACCTAGTCATACACTGATAGCCGTTGACGATCAGCTCATTCTGACAGCGGGCTATTGCCTCATTCTGATGCTGGGAATCCAGATCATCCGTTACAATACCTACCATGCGCGTCCGCTGTGTTACAAGACTGCGGGCATTTTCATCTGGTATATAATTGTTTTCCTCCAATACCTTCTGGATTAATTCACGCTTTTTCCTGCTGACTCCCGGTTTATCGTTCAGCGCGCGGGAAACCGTGCTAGGCGATACTCCGGTCAGAGCAGCAATATCATAGATTGTAATTACAGCCCCCTCCTTTTATTCCTGATTCTTCTGTACAAAGAAAACCAGACAATTGTTTTTATTGTTTGTTGTATTAGTATACATCAAATCTGCAACTTCTGCAACATTTATTGCAACTCTCAGTTACGTTATTATTTTAAAAAGAATCATCTTTATCTCTCCTCTCCCAATCGCTTCAATATGGAGCCATTCATTCTTGACTGACCAGTTTATTTATGATAACATAACAGTTGTTATGCAGATACTGTAAGATTGGAGGCAGCAATTATGAAGCAAAATTGTGAGATTCCGTTTTCACCAGAGTCCGATGCTGGAACAACCCGTGAGCGGCTTATAGAAGCTGGTATAGAAGAATTTTATGAAAAAGGTTACAAACAGGCCAGCCTTCGTAGAATTTGTGCTGCCTGCGGCGTTACTACCGGTGCCTTCTATTTTCATTTTTCCGGAAAACAGCAGCTGTTTTCTTCCATTGTGGAACCAGTCATAGAACAATGGACCAGTCTCGGAAACACCCTTGCAGACCGGGAGCTCAAAGATCAGTCTACTGCCCTGGATAACGACCGGGTTATGATGGATCTTGAACTAAGGCATCGCAGAGAGATACTCATACTGCTGGAAAAATCCTCCGGCAGCGGTAAAGAGCATTTTCTGGACAATCTAAAGCAGGAGCTTACAAAGCATTTTATGACTCATTTTACAAAAGCCATTGGCCACCTACCTAATCCAGAATTCATTCAGCTTCTGGCAGATATGCGCATCTATGGTAACATTCAGCTTTTAAAAGGTAATTATGACAGATCACAGACATTATTTTTCAACGATATGCTGGCTTGTTATGCAGAAGGCGGGTTTACACATTTAATACAAAACTGTAAAGAGCAGTTATAGAATCCAGGGCATGGTGCCCTGGATTTTTTATATAACAAAAACAGGCAGCTGTTATGCTGCCCCATTAAAAGGAGGTATTTTGAATATGAAACAACCAAACTACGGAAACTGGATTTCCAAAACAATGATGGAGTTTCTCTGGACTGCAACCGTCGTCTTTCTGGCGATCAGTCTGCTTTTCACCTATCTGTTTCCGGTGAAAATTTTGTCCGCTGCAGCTCTGGTACTGACCATATTGTCGGCCATTCTGTCCGTATATCACCAGGTGTGCCGCCATGCGTTCTCATTCACCGGAAGAGGGGTAATGAGGGGCATTCACAGTGAATTGCTGAATCATCTCTCCTGGAACGGAAACGGGTCCCTTCTGGATATCGGCTGCGGCTCCGGTGCACTCACCATTCGCTGCGCCAAAGCATTTCCAAAAGCAGAAATAACCGGAATCGACTACTGGGGAGCACAATGGAACTACGCCAGGGAGCAGTGTGAAGAAAACAGGCGGATTGAACAGGTTCAGCCCATTACATTCATAAAAGGAGATGCTGCCACACTTCCGTTTCAGAGTGAAAGCTTTGATGCTGTAATCAGTAATTTTGTTTTCCACGAGGTTATGACTCAGTCTGATAAACGTAAGTTAGTCCGTGAAGCTCTCAGGGTGGTGAAAAAAGGCGGAGTTTTCGCCTTTCACGATTTATTCGAGCAAAAGATACTATATGGAGATATGAAAGTATTGGTGGAAGAACTAAAAAAAGAAGGTATTACAGAAATTTATTATATCCCTCATACTGAAAATATGAAATGCATCCCCTTCTACGTGAAAGCACCGTGGCTGCTGTCTGGACTCGGAATGCTTTATGGGGTGAAGTAAGTTCTTTAAAAGGGAATCCGGCAGGATTGACAGCCTCCCTAAGGATAGAGTATTATAAATACCAAATACAAAGATCCGGAACGTACATATAAGTTTTTGAAAAAGGAAGGAGGGTGAATATCATGGCAAAAATCAAGGATTTTACCCTGGAGAACATTAAGGAAATCTGCGAATTCGGCAAAGCAATCTCCTCCCCCGTGCGGCTGGAGATCATTAAACTGTTGTATCAGGACAATTATTCCATAAGCCAGATAGCGGAAGCTCTTGAACTCCCACAGTCCAGCACCGCATTTCATCTAAAGCTTCTCGAAGCTGCAGACCTGATCCGCATGGAGGAGCAGCCTGGGAGCCACGGAACCATGAAGGTCTGCAGCCGGAAACAGGATTATGCCAATCTTTGTTTTCTTCCGAGAAGCAGTCAGATCAACCAGATAGTCAGCATTGAGATGCCAGTGGGATCATTTGTAGATTGCAGCATTTTCCCTACCTGCGGTTTATATACACCAAGTGGAGTTGTTGGAATGGAAGACAAGGAGTACAGCTTTTATCTGCCAGAACGGATGAACGCTGGACTTTTATGGACGTCAAAGGGATATGTGCAATATAAATTCCCCAATCAGCTGCCATCCGGCAGACTTCCTGTGTGCCTGTCATTTGCCATGGAGATATGTTCGGAAGCTCCTGGTTATGCCGAAGACTGGAAATCTGACATTACTCTGTGGGTAAACGGCATCGAATGTGCCACCTGGTGCTGTCCAGGAGATTTTGGTTCCAGAAGAGGAAGACTTACGCCTCCGCTCTGGCCCAACGGTTCCACGCAATATGGCATCTGGGTAAAGTGGGAAATCAGGGGAGACGGAACTTATATTAATGGAGAACAGGCTTCAAAAGTCAGACTCAGGGATATTGCAATTCCTGAAAAACCATTTGTTGCAATGACCATAGGTAATAAGAAAAACGCCAGGTACGAAGGCGGCTTTAATCTTTTCGGCAAGACCTTCGGCGATTATCCCAGGGATATTTTAATGGAGATAGAATATTAATTATTTTAAAAAAACAAGACAACTGTCTGGAAAATAAGTTTGTTTCCAGATGGTTGTTTTTTATTGTCTTATGTGTGGAAAGCGGAAATAATTAATTATAACAGAATTTCTATTTTTTTGAGGAAAATAAAAACACGTTATAACATTATTACTGTTGTAAATATAAAATATACACAAATATATTTATATTTTGCGTTTTAATATATTGACTTACACAATAAAAAGGTGTATTGTTTGCTTATTATATCAGTATTGCTGTTGTTAAATTGATTTTATTAGAGTAACAGCGTACTGGTTTATGGTGTAAGCATTCAAACAAAATAAGGAGGTAATTATGAGAAGAAGCAAAAAATGGATGGCTGCCTTAGGTGCAGCAGCACTGGTTATGTCAGCACTGTCTGGTTGTACAGGAAGCACATCAACCCAGACTGCCGGAAGTACTCAGGAAACAAAAGGTACACAGGAAAGCAAGGAGACGGCGTCAGGGGAAACGTCAGCTGCTGCGGAAGAAACAAAGAATGTCAACGACGACGGAACTGTTAACAATCCGGAAAAAGTTGCAGTGGATGCCAATAAGCTGGTGATGTGGTCCTTATTCAGCGGAGGCGACGGCGGCTTTATGTCAAAGATGATTGAAGATTACAATGGTACCAGTCCTACGAAGCAGGTACAGTCCATCATGTTGGTATGGGCAGACTATTATACCAAGCTTCAGACGGCTGTTGCTGCTGATAAAGGACCTGATATCGGTATATCCCATGCTTCTTCCCTGCCTCAGTTAGTGGAAGATGGTGTCGTACAGCCGATTACCCCCTATCTTAAAGAGTTGGGAATTGATCTGAGCCAGCATTATTCCCAGGCTTCCATTGATGCTGTTACATTTGACGGAGAGGTTTACGCGGTACCGCTGGATACTCATGCAGAGATTATGTACTTTAATAAGAATATATTAGAACAGGCAGGAGTAGCATTAAACGGAAGCGGTGGAGTCGATATTAAAAGCGCTGATGATTTTTATGCTGTCTGTGAGAAAATAAAATCTGTGATTCCAGCAGATGGTTCCGTAATCTCTCTTACCAGCAACGGAGATGACCCTTACCGCTTATGGTGGGCATCCTATTTCCAGATGGGAGGTACTCCTATTGTCAGTGATGACGGCAGTAAAGTGACTCTTGATAAGGAAAAGGCCGTTAAGGCAGCTGAGTTTGTAAAGGGACTTTATGACAAAGGTTATATTAAAGAAGGAATTGATGACCATCAGAAATTTTTCCAGAGCGGCAAAGCAGGAATCTGCATTGGCGGAACCTGGGCCGTTGGAGCCTTTGAACAGACAGATAACTTAAACTTTATACCAGTACCATTTCCTAAACTCTTTGATACAGATAATTGCTGGGCAGATTCCCATACATTTATTCTTCCAACAAAGAAAGCAAGGAATGAGGCAGACAGCAAGGCTGCCGTGGAATTTATGGTATCAGCGTCCATGAAAGGCGGCGTTACCTGGGCTGGTTCCGGTCAGATTCCGGCATGCAAAGAAGTTCTTGCAAGTGATGAATATAAGGCTCTTCCGTACAGAAGCAGTTACATGTCCGAAGTTGAGAAAGCTATTCTTCCTGCTAAGGTATCAACTTTTAACGGAATGAAGAAAGGCATGATTGACAGCCTTGATACGATCTGGACAGGAAAGGGTGATGCCAAATCCGGCATTGACACTCTTTACGATGAACTTGAATCAAATCTTCCGTAATAACAGGTAAGCAGAGGGGGATTATTTCCCCCTCTGAACAAGGCGGTTTGTATAATTGGGAGGACTTATACCTTGAGCAGAAGCAGAAAAATAAGAGATATGGCGACAGGTCTTGGATTGTGCTTTCCTTTTTTGGCCTTATATACAGTTTTTACTATTTGGCCGGTCATTCAGGGACTGTATGTAAGTTTACATAAGTGGTCCTTAATGGGGAAGGTAAAATTCGTAGGGCTGGATAACTATATAAAATTTTTATCGGATCAAAAATTTATTGATGCACTGAAACATACGATTATATTTGTTGCACTTTCCGTTCCATTTCTGGTAATTATGGCTCTGATACTTGCTCTGTTTGCCAATCGGCCGGTAAAGATCAGACGTGGATTAAGGATTGCATTTTATCTTCCAAGCATTATCTCGGTTTCGGTTGCATCCTTTATTGCTAAATATATGTTTGCGCCCTATATGGGTTTTGTAAACGGTATTCTTCATTTGACCGGCCTCTTAAAATCAGGGTCCGAAATCCAATGGCTGATTGATACAAATCATGCATGGGCGGTAGTCACCATAATGACCGTATGGTGGACGGTGGGTTTTTCCATGCTGTTATATTTATCAGCTTTGCAGGATATCTCTCCTGAAATATACGAAGCTGCGGAGATCGACGGGGCTGCAAAATGGCAGCAATTATTCTCCATCGTCCTCCCGCTGCTAAAACCTACTACGTATTTAATCGTGATGCTGCAGATTATTGCAAGCTTTAAAGTATTTGGTCAGATTCAGCTGATTACGGCCGGAGGACCAGCGGGAAGCACAAAACCATTGATTCAGTATATTTATGAAACGGGCTTTACCAAAAATAATATGGGATATGCGGCTGCCATGTCATATGTATTATTTGCTATTCTGGTGGTGTGTACCCTGATTCAGAGGGCAATTCAGAAAAAGGGGGAACAAAAAGATGAAGCGTAAAAAAGCAAAAGCCGGAAGTCTTATTTTGACCGTTTTGTCAGCCGGGCTGGCTATCATTTTTCTGGCTCCTGTGATCTGGGCTTTCTTTGTATCCCTGCAATATGAAGGAAAGCAGATTCAAAGCGTAGTCAGCTGGTTTTCTCCTCCATACACCTTTGGAAATTATCTGGATTTGATTATCGGCTCAGATGTTGCCAAATGGCTTCTTAATTCCGTAGTAGTTGCTGTTCTTGTTACAGTTTTAACCCTTCTCTTCTCTGCCATGGCTGCTTATGCTCTGTCAAAAATTAAATTTATGGGGAGAAATAAACTATTCTTTTATTTTTTACTGGGGCTCATGGTTCCAGGAGAAGCCACCATTGTTCCGTTGTTTATTACAGCAAACAATATTCATCTGATTGATACTTATGCAGGCTTGCTTCTGCCATCTGTGGCAGTTTCCATGAATTTGATTATCATGGTTACTTTTTTTAAAGGTATTCCTGATTCCCTGATTGAAGCCGCAAGAATAGACGGTGCCGGGGAGATTACGATTTTTGCCAGAATCGTCATGCCGCTGTCAAAAGCAGTCCTTTCAACCATCAGTATCTTTGCATTTATAGGGAGCTGGAATAACTATCTCTGGCCCTTACTCTGTTCTATGGACAGCAGTAAATTTACATTGCCTGTGGGAATCCCCATTTTTGCCGGAACATACACCGTGGATTATGTGAAACCAATGACGGCTAATATGATCGCATCAATTCCTGCTATTATCATATATCTGATTTTTGAAAAACAGATTGTACAGGGAATTACTATGTCCGGCGTCAAGGGTTGACATAAGTATAAAACAGATAAAGGAGAATTAACTTCATGATATGCTATCAAAAAGATTATCCAAGACCACAATTTGTCCGAAATGACTGGGCAAGTTTAAACGGAATCTGGAACTTTAGCTTTGACGACAGTAACAAAGGGGAGGCAGAGTGCTGGTATAAGAGTTTTCACAGGGAAAAAGAGATATGTGTCCCCTTCACCTATGAAACGAAGAAAAGTAATATTCACGACGAAGAAATTCATCATTATGTGTGGTACGCCCGTTCATTTAAAGCTGATAAAGCCAAAACAACACGTAATAAGCTGATTCTGCATTTTGAGGGAAGTGATTTTCTTACAAAGGTGTGGATTAATGGTCAGCTGGCTGGTATGCACGAAGGCGGATATTCCCGTTTTTCCTTTGATATTACAAATCTTATAACCGATGGTGAAAACCTTGTAGTCGTTAAAGCGGAGGATCATCCTGATGCACAGCAGCCCAGAGGGAAACAGCGATGGATATCCGAAAATTTCGGCTGCTGGTATGTTCAGACAACAGGAATCTGGAAGACCGTATGGATGGAGTATGTACCCAACATCAGCTTGCACTCCGTGAAAATGACTCCGAATCTGCCGGAAGGCAGGCTGGAACTGGAATATACGGTGGACTGTCCTGAAGCTTTGGACGGGAAAAAGCTTGAAGTGGAGGCATTGGTAAGCTTTGGTGGCAGATTCGTGACAAAAGTTCTGACGGCCATAGCGAAAAATCCCACAAAAATTTCCGTTGATCTGATGGCTGCAGAGGCAGGCTACCCCTGGGGAATTCGTACATGGACTCCTGCCGAACCAAATCTTTACGACATCAGCTTTAGTACCCGGTTTAATGGAGAGGTGTGGGATGAAATTGGTTCTTACTTTGGAATGCGCGAGATCCGGATCGAAGGTCCTAACATTCTTCTAAACGGAGCGCCGTTGTATCAAAGGCTGATCCTTGACCAGGGGTATTGGGATGAATCTCATTTGACTCCGCCAGATGAGGAAGCATTAATCCGGGATATTGATAAGATTCATGAACTTGGCTATAACGGTTTAAGAAAGCACCAGAAAACAGAGGATGAAAGATTTCTTTACTGGTGTGATGTAAAGGGAATGCTGGTATGGAGCGAAGCGCCTGCTGCCTATATTTATTCTGACAGGGCAGTAGAGCTTTTTACAAAAGAATGGCTTGATATTGTAAAGCAGAACTATAATCACCCTTCCATCATTACCTGGACACCTATAAACGAATCCTGGGGCGTACCACAGGTTGAGACAAACAGAACCCAGCAGCACTTTACAGAAGCTATCTATCACCTGACCAAGAGCATTGACCCACACCGCCCGGTAATCGTAAATGACGGGTGGGAACATACCGTTTCCGATATTCTTACTCTGCATGATTATGAAGAGGCAGGCGAAATTCTTAAAAAGCGATATACGCAGTTTAAAGATGAAATTATGACAACTGAGATTTACCACTCCACTTTCAAATCCGCCCTTGCAAACGGCTTTTCCTACAAGGGTCAGCCAGTAATCATCAGTGAATTTGGAGGCATTGCATTTGACAGTGATAAAGAAGGCTGGGGATATGGAAATAAAGTCAATACAAAAGAAGACTTTTTAAAGAGGTTCGACAGCATTACAACCGCTATAAAAGAAATTCCCTATGTTTGCGGCTACTGCTATACCCAGGTTACAGATGTACAACAGGAAATCAATGGTCTGATGGACATTTCCAGAAACTATAAAGTAGATCCTGAAGTAATTAAAGAAATTAATGAAAGAAAAGTGGCATACTGGAGAGATGAACTCCGGTAGAATGAAATTAAATAATATTTTATAAGGCCTCCTCTCTACATGTCTAAACAGAGAGGAGGCCCGCTTTTTATAATTGTACAGTTAGAAACCGCATTAACGCCATCCTGATAATTGCATTTTTGCATCTTAATGTGTTGCATTTTTGCAACATTAATGATATGATACATTCAAAAGGAGGTGTGGTAAGATGTCAATCATCGGTCAAAGAATGAAGCAAAGAAGGCAACAATTAAATATGAGCGCAGATGATGTGGCAAGTCTTTTAGAGATTTCAAGATCTACTGTTTTCAGATATGAAAACGGCCGTATCCG
The DNA here is from genome assembly GCA_009712635.1 of Hungatella sp. Taxonomy (GTDB): domain Bacteria; phylum Bacillota; class Clostridia; order Lachnospirales; family Lachnospiraceae; genus Lacrimispora. The sequence continues at coordinate 108,849 of WASS01000014.1, forward strand.
AAAAGTTCCTGCAGACATTCTGGAAAAACTAGCTGAGATCTTATTAACAACTCCGGCATATTTAATAGGAAGCCATGATTATGACCTTGATCACACAGCTCAGGACATACGGCAGAACAATACCATTATGTTTGAAGATAACATATTACTGAAAGAAACGGCTTATAACTACCACACAGACAAACCATATCAATCAGCCGATAATAATATCCTCTCCGACGACAACATTAAGATAGCCGCCATGACTGAAATTTATTTATCGTTAAACGCTGAAGAAAAGAAAAGAGCCTATGATTTTTTTATAGATATATCAAAACAGACTAAACTGTAATATTCCTGCACCTAATTATAGTTCCCTGCCTTTTCAATATCCCCAGCCAGTAATTCCAGTTCCTTTACTGATTCCTCTATTGTATCACTGTAAGCCGCCAATTCAAGAATCCTTAAAAGCCTGTCATAACAATGCTCAGGTTTATTTTCAAACCTCCGGATATACCCTTCAATTCTCTTTCGGCTGGGAAAATATGTATGGTTCAGTGCATAAAGAGCCTGGAGCAAATGATCCAGTGAATTTTCCAGCACCTGATGATAAAACAGAACCTCTTTTCTCAAAATGGCTCTGCCCAGATCCTCTTCATTCAGCACACGTGAGATATGATATTGAAACAGCTTATGAAACAATTCTGGAGGATATTTCTTCACCATTGCTTTCATCTCTGACCAGACAGAATCCTCTTCATATAGGATATGAATGGACTCCACGCTGGACAATCTTCCCGTAGGATAGAAGCCTCCCGTCTTACCAGGATGTTTCCCCTGTAAAGTCTCTTCCAGATACTCCGTCATCTCTTTTATGGTAAAATACATAGGCATAACTTCTATTTCATCAATAACCAGTATATCTCCAGACCCCCACATACCTCCATTGCATACATTCATGGTACACTCTGAGTATTCCGAGGCAATGGAAGCATAGATCCGTTCCCGTTCTTTTTTCTCCGGAATTTCCGTACAAAGGACAAACAAATCAATATCACTTTTCCCTGGTACCAATATTGCATTTATGTCTCCAGTCTGTGCTATTCCTTTCACATCGTTACATTTCGATATCTCACCCACAAGTCTATCTTTTGTCTGCATAACATTCATATCAAACTCCTCTCGACTTAATTAACCGCCTGCTGCCCCACTACCTCTTTAAGCAATCCGTTAAAATACTGAATCATTCCATTTACATCGTCCATATCGTAATAATCATTCAACTTCAACTGAATCGCTCCTGACAAATTGTTCAGGCAATGTCCAATATGATAGAACTCCATCCGATCCGGATCCAAATCCATTTCCAGATTTTGCAGCAGTCTGCCGAACCGGATATTTAAAAAACTTATTTCCTCCTCCAAATCACAATATTTGCCTCCTTCAATGTCAATTAAGTAAGCATTGTCATATTTATCAACCATAACATGATTTGGTCCCAGCTCGCCATGAATAAAGGTATACTCCTGCCTTTTCACCATAATACTTGACAGTTTGAGTAATTTATCCCATACTCCCATATACAATTTTTTATTGCTGCCATCCAATGCCTTTAAATATTCGATATTCTTTTGTGCGGCTTTAAGCGAATATTCCAGGACATCAAATTCTTTCGTTTGCATTCGGTTTAGTTGTCCGACAAAATTACTCTTTATTTTATGCAGGCTGTTAATACTGGTTTTTAAAGAACTTAATACTCTGGGCAACCGGTCTTCCTGCTGCGAAATAATATCGTCCATATCAGTTCCATCTATGTATTCTGCAAAAGCATATTCGTAGTCCTGCTCTCTTTTACTTCTATCCATAAAGTATAACTTTGGTGTGAGCACATTATGCTGTAACATCAAATTATTGTTTAATTCAAACAACAGAGAACTGCTGGATGAAAAAATATCTTTTTCCTCATTATAAGTAAAATACGAAGTGCTTTTATCCCATATGTAAATAATAAAGCAAAACCCACTTTTAGTCTCTGCCAGATATGTATGCTTTTGTGCACCCCCCAGAATTCTTGTCATCTGATTCAGAATATAAGAGTCTCCAAAAACAACCTTTGTTTTTAACTTCATGAACTGTTCAACCTTATCTGTTTCCATTTTGTTTCCCTTTCTCCATATATTCCCTTTTATGTAACAAACTTATCACTAAACAGAATAGAATTCAAGCTTTCTTAACGGATCCTTTATTGACATCCCATTTTGTTTTTTGTAAAATACCCCATAGTTCACAGAAATGTGATCCGCTGCTACATCATGACGATTATTATTCCGGCTATTAAAGCATACTATAATCAGCGCCGTGAGGAAGTAACAAGACTTTTGTTGTAATATTTACTTTACAGCAAAGGTTTTTTTGATTTGAATAAAAAAAATATAACAAAGAGGATGAAATGGAATTAATATCGAAGAAATCAAGTATTTCTAAATTAACACTTGGAGGAATCCTGGTAACATTAGGTGTTGTATATGGAGATATCGGCACATCACCGCTTTACGTAATGAAATCTGTATTATATGGAAATGGTGGTATTCAAACTGTCTCCGAAGATTTTATTCTTGGAACCCTGTCCCTGGTATTTTGGACACTCACCATATTAACAAGCATAAAATACGTATTTATAACATTAAGAGCTGATAATAATGGAGAAGGCGGAATCTTTTCTCTTTTTACATTGGTCAGAAGCCGTTCCAGATGGCTGATTATTCCCGCAATGATCGGTGGTTCTGCACTGTTGGCAGACGGTATGCTTACTCCTGCAGTAACCGTAACTTCCGCTGTTGAGGGTCTGAAACTGCTTCCTGTCTTTCACGAGCTTTTTGGTGACAATCAGGGAAATATTATCGCTCTGGTTATCTTCATAATCTGTATTCTGTTTTTTATTCAACACCTTGGTACAGATTCCATTGGCAAACTGTTTGGCCCAATCATGTTTTTGTGGTTCTGCAGCCTGGCTTTTTTTGGTGTGATCAATCTCGCACAAAATCCTTCTCTGCTGCGTGCATTGTCACCTCATTATGCAATTAATACCCTTTTCAGCCCCGACAATAAACTTGGTTTCTTTATCCTGGGCAGCATATTCTTGTGTTCTACTGGTGCAGAAGCGCTCTACTCTGATCTGGGACACGTAGGCAGAAAGAATATTTACTTTACCTGGCCATTTGTGAAAATATGTTTACTACTCAACTATTTTGGTCAGGGTGCATGGATTTTATCTTCAAAAAGCAATCCAGTCTTTGCTATGACAGAAGATATTAATCCATTTTACCAGATGATTCCCCACGGTATGCTTGTTTACGGCATCCTAATTTCTACCCTCGCCGCTATCATAGCATCTCAGGCCCTGATATCAGGTTCCTTTACACTTGTATCAGAAGCAATTAAACTGAATCTGTTTCCCAGACTCCATACCATATACCCCTCCCCTTCCAAGGGACAGCTTTATATTCCAGCAATCAACCGGATTTTATGGATTGTCTGTATTGGAATTGTATTATACTTCCAGAGTTCTGAGAAAATGGAGTCAGCCTATGGTCTTGCAATAACAGTTACCATGCTCATGACAACGGTTCTATTGTATAACTATATGCTTAAGAAGAAAACGCCCATTCTGCTTGCAGTCATCATGCTTGTTTTCTTTATGAGCTTTGAAATTTCTTTCTTTATTGCGAACATTGTTAAATTTTTCCATGGCGGATTTGTAGCCATAATCATAGCAGTATCTATTTTATTCATTATGTATCTCTGGGACAGAGCTCATGTGATCCGGGTGCGCTATGAGGAATTTGTACCCCTTGACAATTATTTAAAATTACTGACTCAGTTAAGCCAGGATCCGGACGTTCCCAAGTATGCCAGCAATCTGGTGTGCTTAAGCAAATGTCCAAATTCAAAGGAAATTGAACGTAAAATATTATATTTTCTTTTAGACAAACGACCGAAAAAAGCCGATATTTACTGGTTCGTAGATGTTAACGTAACTGACGAACCTTATCAGGCAGAATATACGGTTGAAAAATTTAATACAAACAACATCATAAAAATTCAATTAAAACTGGGCTTTCGTATTGATCAGAACTTAAATGTGTTTTTGCGGCAGATATCAACAGAAATGGTTGAGAATGGGGAGATTGAACCGCAGTCAAACAGCTACTCCATTCTTCCAAACCGTAAGCTGGGGGATTTCCGTTTTGTATTTATCCAGGAGATTTTATCTCATGATGCAACATTATCCGCCTGGGACTCTTTCGTATTAAACACGAAACTGTTTATACAGAAATTTACAGCCTCCCCCTCAAACTGGTTCGGACTTGATACCAGTGATGTTTATATTGAAAGAGTGCCTATGTTCCTTGGACATTCAAACCGGGTGATTTTAAAAAGAGTGGAACAGAAAAACAAAAAAAGGAAATAGTAAAATAATTAAAAAGGCGCTGCCTGTCAATTGACAAAGCAGCGCCATTACATATACTCCCCAGTATCGTAATTACTTTATTTGATTTTTCAGAAAGGATACCTCTTCTTTTGTTAAATCCCTTAAATCTGAATTTTCCATAGATGTATCACTATTTTCTATAAGCAGTAATTTTGCCTCTTTCGTCATAATCGTATTATGCCAAAGTGAAGGCGGAATCTGATACACTGCATGTGGCCTCATCTCAACAGTTACCAGATTCAGGTCTTTTCCCTCTTCTATGGCATAGACAAGAGTGCAACTTCCATTCAGCAAAACAAACAGCTCATCTGTGCGATTATGTCTTTCAAGATTTCCAATCTGTTCAATGTCATTGGAGGGTTTCCAATTCTTGATCCCTACTGTCCACTGAGGATTTTCATAAACTCTTTTCAGAGCCTCTCCATCATATTGTAATTCTGATATTTTCATCTGCATTCGTTCCTCATTCCCGATTACTTCTTGTATTTTCTATTACTCAAAAGCCTTTGTAAGATCAGAAAAGTTTTTGCAGGCCTCCAGCTTTTCCATCGTCTGCTCATTACCAAGTTTTCCGGCCAGTTCCGATAACAGCTTTAAATGAACTGTTGCATTCTCATTATCAGACGGTACTGCAAAGAGAAATATATAATGAACCGGCTGTTCATCATAAGACTCCCATGTAATCATGTTTTTTGTCTTACCTATCGCGATTCCGACTTTTTTTACGAAATCAGACTTTCCATGAGGAATTGCCACATGATTTCCAATTCCTGTAATTCCTTCGCTTTCTCTTACAAATACATCCTTTACAAATCCATCAATATCAGAGACATATCCTGCTTTATAAAGCAGCTCTGAGAGAAACCGGATAGCAGATTCCTTATCTTCCGCCACCATATCCAAATCAATAACCTCTTTATCTAAAATAGCCTTCACAGCCATATTTTCACTCCTCTACTTAATAAAGTACTGGTATAAATCCAGTCCAGTCTTCACCTGACGTATCTGTTTCATAAACTCATCATTTTCAGTCAGGGAAATAAAATCCTTATAAAACTGCTGGGTACATGCCTTTTGCAGTTCCGTATCCATTTTTAGCGCCAGAAGAAAAACCACATCTACCATATCCTCATGCCACCCGATGGGCTTCTCCAAAACTGCTACTACCACTCTGGATTCATTGACTGCCTGATTATTACCGTGTGGAATTGCCACGCCTCCCCCAACAGCAGTTGTTGTTGCTTTCTCCCTGTCCATTACATTTTTTAAATAATCCTCAGATACATCACCAGATTCCAGCAGCTGGTTCACCATAAGCCGAAGGAGTTCATCTTTATTTTTAACAGCGGGGTGAACCAGCATATAACCTGCGCGAAACAGCTGATGACAGATGCTGGAAGCCCGAAAGCGCATATTTCCTTTACTGTTTCTGATTCGGGTCACCGCTTCCCTGATAGAAAATATGTCTTTATCCGTGGGAGCCTGTCCAATGCTTATCATTCTGTCATGACTGTGTTTTAAATTTATATTTGTAAAAACCACATCATAGCGGTCACACATAAACGGCTTAAAATCATGTTCACTGATTGCTTTTACGAAAATGATCTCAGGAATATACTTTTTTATCAGATCAATCATAAGCTGGGAAGGCCCCATACCTGAATTACTGACCAATAGTGCTTTCATGGGTATGGTTTTCCGGACAAGAGCTGACTGTATATACAGCGCAATGTTTGATATTTCATCCTCAGTAATCTGCACCCCGTAATACGATTCAAAAAGAGAGCTTGTTGACCATGTTGCCAGATACACCTGTTTGTACTCTATTTTCACAAATTTACTGATATTATCAGGATGCTCCTCACCATACTTCATTCTAAAAATAGCAGAACGCATATGCATGAGCAATCCATCATACAGCACTTTATCTTCGGATAGATCATCATTTAAAACATTGGCAATTGTGCTGATCACTTCTCCCACAAACTGCTGCAGCAGTTGATTGAAATAGCTGGGGTTTGTGCGCATATTTTCAGTACCGTCATTTCCAATCTTTCTGGCAGACAGCAGCATGGAGGTAAGCAGCAGAGTATCCTCATCCATCCCCTGAATGGTAAATTCTGATTTCACCTTATCATAGATTGATTTTGCAAACAGATATTCTGTAAAATCCTTTAAGCTGTCTTCCGTCTCACTTTTGTCCTGTTTTAGAGGATGGGAAGCTCTCTTGATGGACAGACACACCATAATCCAGGCAGTCCGGAATGAATTCTCAGCGAACTGTATTCTCCATGCATTTTCCATATCCACAATAATACTCTTTACCCTTGCATAATTCACCCCAGCTGCATAAGTTTCAAAAAGGGCATCTGTAATTTCCGGCATAATATAAACCATATAATTTACCAGGGCCTGCCTGTAGTTTTTTTCATCACCCTGAAGCATGATCCCTCTGCCCCGCACAGTCACAATTTTTATATTATATTTTTGAAACCAGCCTTCCACAGACTTTACAAGAACAGACACCGTAGGCGCACTCATATACATGCGTTCTGCCAGCTGCCATAGAGTAACCGGCTTATCCATGGCATACTTTAAAAGCATTCCAATCATCTGATTGTTCCTTGACATATCCTCAGTTATTTCCGTGTTCTCAGAATACCCCATTGCAAGCAGCTCCGTACGCCTTGTAGTATACAGACAAACACCCAGCCCCGGTTTCTTCTCTATATGCCCCAGTTCTTTTTGCTGCAGCCATTCATCCACCTGTTCCACCCTGGTCCTGGCAGTTTTTACCGAGACTCCCAGCAGATCAGCCAGTCTGGAAACCGGGATATTTTCATTGTCCAAAAGAGCTTTCAGTATTTTATTTAAGTATGCCTTCTCACCTGCGTTACTCATTTATTCTCCATTTTATTTATTCATTTCCCGTTGCAATGGCATCTAAGAACTTATATCGGTTTGCAGAACCAAGAATCTCCATATAATTCATTACAAATTCTTTTATTCCTTTTTCCGCTTCCATACACATATGCATATAGTCCATATCAGGCTCCCGTTCAAGAGCCGCCATCATCGCCTTTTTGCCTGTGGAAAATGCGTCAGTAGCTACATTTACTTTATTAATGCCGCATTCAATGGCCTTTTTCAAATTTTCTTCTCCAGAACCAGACCCACCGTGAAGTACCAGGGGTACATCAACAGTTTCCTTTAATAATTTTAATCGGTCAAAGTCAAGTTTTGGAATCTTACCTTTGGGGTAGTCTCCATGGGCGGTACCCACCGCTACGGCCAGTGCGTCAACACCAGTTCTATTTACAAAATCCAGTGCCTGATGGGGATTCGTATAAAGATCCAGATTGGTGTCGTCAGAATCCACCGCCATACCAACATGTCCCAATTCTCCCTCTACGGAGCATCCCACTGCATGCGCCATTGCCACCACTACTGCGGTTCTTTCAATATTATCTTCATAAGACAAGGCGGAACCATCAAACATGATATTGGTAAATCCCCGGTTAATACAGTCTGCTATAATCTGATAATCCGTGGCATGATCAAGATTTAATGCAATCGGAACCGATACCCTCTCTGCAAGTTCCCTGATCATGGGAAGCATTTCCTCCGCATGTGCATGATTTTTCATCTGTCCGCACCCAAACTGGATAATCATGGGGGAATAGGCTTCCTGGGCTGCTGTAATCGCGCCTCTTACCATTTCCATATTGATACTGTTCATGGCCATTACCGCATAATGATGTTTATGGGCATGATCCAGAATTGTTTTCATCGAAGTTAACATAATACTTATTCCTCCATTTTTCTTTCACGTCTACTGTATTTCGATATTAAAATCAAAATCTTCATCTTCTTTTATACTGGTATCCTGTTCATCCAAAGGTTTCTTAATAAATGCGTAAATTACTCCGGTAAGTACAGAACCTATAATAAGAGCTATAATAAACACAAGAGGATTCTTCATCATGGGAACAACAAAGATCCCGCCTGCTGCTGCAGGGCTTTCACAGCCAAATCCTACGGCAATTGCTCCGGCAACAGCGGAACCAATTACGGATGCCGGTATAAAACGCAGAGGGTCTGATGCTGCAAATGGCAAAACACCTTCTGTAATAAAACACAATCCCATTGGAAATGCTGCTTTTCCTGCTTCCCGCTGGTCAGCACTAAATTTTTTCTTTGCAATGAGCGTAGAGATAAATGCCCCGATTGGCGGCGTCATACCACCAATAATCTTTGCTGCTGCCGGCCCCATAATCTTGTCTGCCAATAATGCATTTGCTGCCATAGAAGCCGTTTTATTCACAGGACCGCCTAAGTCAAATCCCATACAGAATCCAATAACACCACCAATTATGCCCTTCGCTCCACCATTTAATGTGATAATCCACGCCTGGAATTTCGTCATCAGGAACGACATTGGTATTGAGAATACACAAAGGAATATCATACCGCACACCAGAGTTGAAATAAGTGGAATCAGCATTACCGGCATAAGGCCCTGACTCCATTTTGGAACTCTCCACTTTTTCATCCAGTTAATAAAGGAGCCAATAATAAAGGACATCAGTAATCCGCCCAGAAAGCCTGCCTTAGACTGTGACGAACAATAACCGATAACCAGACCAGGCATAATCCCGGGACGTCCGGAAATCGAATACGCAACACCTGCCGTCATAACTGCAACAGCAAAATCCATTGCAAATGTACCGATCTTATTGACACCCCACCAGAATCCCAGCCACGTAAACGGATTTAAATTACTAAAAGGGGTTGCCCCGGCCTCTACCGCATTACCAATATCATATCCTCCCAAAGCTTTAGCCAGTGCGCACAGCAAACCGCCTGCAACAACAAATGGTATCATGTAGGATATACCCGTCATAACATGACGCTGAATATTATTCTTTTTACTATTCATTTTTTTACCCTCTCCTTTTGCACCTATCTCTCTAATTTTTCGTGTGTTTTCTTTATTACACCTTTCGCAGATTTCATAACAAGACTGATGGGAATCTCAATCACCGGTTTCCCCTTAAAACGGTCTTTTGTAATTCCAATATCTGCAGCAATGATAACCACATCTGCTTCAGCGATGTCCTCAGGTGTAAGTGCATTCTCAATTCCGATAGATCCCTGTGTCTCTATCTTAATTTCATCCCCCATTTCTCTTGCTGCTCCTTCAAGCTTCTCTTTTGCAATGTAAGTATGTGCAATTCCTGCAATACATGCTGTTATTCCTACTATCTTCACTTTCCTGCCTCCTGTTCTCTTGTTTGTAATGATAATATCATCCTTTATTTAACCGGTGTAAAAGAACTTATGCCCTCAATTGTGGTAACTTTTTATTAAAGCCTTAACCAGATTAATGCCGGTTATGCTTTTTTCTCCAATAAAAAAGAACCATCCTTCAGGACGGTCCTTTTCTTTATAAACAGGTATTTACTTACTTAAGCACAGAAGCTTCTCCATCAGTGCCACACTCCCCACATTGTAACCACTGCATGCGTAAATTGCATTCAACCCCGGATTCGTGACAATTAAAAGCGGAAGCTTTTCAGGGTCAACATACATTTTACGAGCCAACGGCTCTACCCCCTCATCAAAGTTAAAGGTACCCACCTTGATCCCGGAAATTTCCTTGAGAACCTTTTGCAAGGTTAAGTTCTTTAAAGAAGCTTCGCCCTGCAGCAGAAAAATAATCTGGGCACCGAGAGTATTTAAAGAATCTTTTTGTTCCAGCATTTCGTTAAGAACATGCTCGGTGGGTTCCTGCCCCTCAGATAAGACAGCCAGTATATTGGCCTTCTCATCCATAAGTTCCGATGCAAAAACCGTATGTTTGCTCATATCATTTTTCATGTTCACTTCAAAATCATTTATTACATAGTCAACCAGCATATCCTCCATACTTCCAGTACGCAGGCGCATGGTGACTGTCTTTACTTCATCAGTTTTCAGCTTAAATAAATATTCACTGGCATTCTGGTTTCCACTTGGAAGACGGACGGAGGTAATAAGGCGGTATTCTCCAGGTGCTAAATCAAGGCTCAATAAGCCTTCTTGAAACTTTAACCCAGTATAATCCAAAGTTACAAACTGCCCATCTTTTTTCATACCAATGGTCCACGTCTGATAATAAACCGGTACAATATCCATATCTGCGTGCAATAACAGTTTTCCATTTTCTTTAGTCAGATGCTTTGCTCCTTCTTCCTCTCCGGTTACAGATACAAAACCATCATTTTCATATATCTCAGCTTCCAGATTCACAGGATTAATCCTTGCAGGAATGCCCAAAGTACGGCAGATTGCCACAAATAATATTTTCTGGCTAAGGGGATTACTTTGTAAAAGCTTAAGGCTTCCAACCGGTGTAGACGTTATAGTCTTGTAATCAAGCTTGGATTCAAAACCTATATTTTGATTCACGTACCGCCAGACAGCCCTGGAATTGCTTCGGAATTCTTCCTTTTGACTGTCACCAAAGAATCCATCTATAAATCCCCGGTAGTCCGTCATCTCTTCCAGCAATATTCTGGGACAGAGTATATACTTTACATAAATATCAAGTTTATTGTTATCCTCCCAGGTCTTACGGTACGGAGCCGCTCCAATTAAATGACTTTCCAGGATCTCCGCACTGACATCCTTATAGTCCTTAATAGTCAGACTCTCCAGCATAAGTTCCCGGTCCGGGTTATTATCCCGATTCATAAACCTGTGTATTTCATCAAAATTACCCGCTGATAACTGTAAAATATGGTTCTGCTCTGGACCTGCAAAGCCGTCTTCCCTAAAGTACCCTGCAATCCTTTCTTCCCTCACCTGATTAGCCTTGTTAATCCTGTCTCTGTTTCTTTCTTTTTGCTCTCTGGTAAGTTTAAACGTATGCATAGGATAATCCTTTGGAGCTCTGACATCTGTATCAACCCAGACTTCCTGAGAGGGTTTTCTGTTCTCATCCCTCAGATACATCACTGTATGATCCTCATCTTCTGTTGATATCCATGCTTCGCAGCTAAGTTTTCCTTTGCCTGCCCAGACATGTACATCGCCCAGACCAATGGTAATTGTCACCTTACCCTGATTGTCCGTCAGCAGGGAAGCCACGCTGCAATATTCCGCCATATTAAGTATTTCAATGGAAACCGAAGCATTTTCTACAGGATTGTTCCCATCATCAAGCACCTGTATTTCATAAAGTCTGGTTCGTGCATAGGTGGCCGTTTCATTATAATAAACCAGCAAATCTTCCTGCCCCAGACACTCCTTCACGGAATCGCCAGAATAATCAGAAAATGTTCTGGTGTGCACCAGCAATGCCCTGGAAGATGCATTAGTAAACCAGCCCTTATTAAGTACTTCTTCCGGCTCACATGCCCCCAGAAAATTCCATTTTCCATCCACGAGCACCTCAACCCATGCATGATTATCATCACAATGAGCCCATCTGGGTGTATATACCTGTCTCGCCGGTATGCCCACACTTCGGAAAGCCGTAACTGCAAAGGTGGACTCTTCCCCACATCTGCCTTTTCCTGATTTATATACGGTTACCGGAGAAATGGTCCTGTTATCGGACGACTCATAAGTTCCATTTTCTGCACACCAGTAATTAATTTCCAACACTGCATCTCTTACAGAAAGTCCTTTGACCCGGTCAATTAACTTATCATAAAAAAACTGGCGGCAGTCTTCAATGTTTTCCGTATTAACCCTGTAATATAATATATGATGTAAAAAGATATCTTCCGGAATCCCCCGGCACCATTCCATCTGCTCATAAACCATAAGAGAGTGCCTTACAAATCCCAGAAATACGCTAAAATCATATTCTCCGGCATCCCTAAGGGGCATCGTACCATACAAAAATTTCATGAGCACCTGTTCTTCAAAACTACAGCCTTCCATGGCTTTCTCAACTTCCTCTTTCAAATCTTTTAAATAGGGAAGCCTGAGTTCATATTTTTCCTGGGCATACCTCTGCAAATGTTCTGTAAACATTACAAATTTTCCTCCGCGTAATCATCTCATTGTATTCTTCCATAAAGCCTTCATCTAACGATTAAAGGATGGTGACCCCGGCTGAATAAAGCCTCTTGCACGTAGCTTCATCTGGATTTGAATCAGTAATAATCCCATCGATGTCATCAAAATGGGCAAATTTATAAGAATCATTAAAATAAAATTTATCCTTTTCCATTACCAGATACTTATGCCTGCTGCTGGCAATGGCAGCTTTCTTTGTCAGCCCATCCTCTACCCCCAGAGTAGTAATGGAATTATCCGTAAGATCCAGACCACAGGTCCCGATAAATGCCCGGTCGAAACTATACTGCTTAATGATTTCAATGGCAGCCGCTCCCATAAAACCATTTACCGTATGGTACATAATCCCTCCAGTTCCGATGGCAACGATACTGGGATTCACTGCAAGCGTCTGCATTATGTCAATCATATTTGTTACTACAGTTACCCGCTTATGGGACTTGGCAAGCAAATCAGCAACCATAATATTAGTCGTGGAAATATCCAGAAAAATGGTTTCATTTCCGCTTATGAGATCAAACGCTTTTTGAGCAATTAACATCTTTTTTTCAATATTCGTATCCCTTCGGTCAATTACATCCCGTTTCAATGGATAATCCTGGGATAACAAAGCTCCCCCGTAGGTTCGTTTCAGCTTCCCAGCATTTTCCAGGCTCTTTAGATCCTTTCTAATGCAATCCTCTGTCACCTGAAAAAGGGCACTTAAATCCTTTACCTTCACCATGCCTTCTGTCTGAAGAATCTGTAATATCCTGTCTAAACGTTCTTCCGTAAACATGCTTTTTCCTCCATTAATTTTTTCGCCCGGCGTATCTCTTCCTCCCGCGTGCGGAAGATATCGTATTCTCCGATTCCCGGAATTCCCATGCTTACATTTTCTTTCCGGTAAATCATTCCGCTGTCCACGATCTCCTTGCCTGACATATGAAAAATCCTGGCACCTATCTCATCCATGAGACAGGCCATTGTACTCACATTCACCCCGCTGCCAGCCATAATATCAATTCTGCCTTCCGCCTTACGGATCAGTTCCCCCAAAAGCTTTCGCCCCTCAAAGCAGGTATTCTGCTGCCCCGAGGTCAGTATGGTATCAGCTCCCGCTTCTATGGCTTCCTCAAGGCTTTTGTATGGATCACGGCATACATCGAAAGCACGGTGAAGAGTCATACTGCCATTCCCCACCTTTTCTTTCAGCACCTTCAACCGTTCCACATCAAGATTTCCATCCGGTTTTAAAAAGCCTGCCACAATACCATCTGCACCCAGCTCCCGAAACATCCGGGCATCCTCAGCAATCATCTGGAACTCATAATCTGTATACAAAAAGTCGCCATACCGGGGCCTGACCAGTACATTTATGGGAATATCACAGGCTTTGCGTATTTGCTTAAACTGGCTTACTCCAGGAGTAGTTCCTCCAATCACCAGATTCGCACAGAGCTCCAGTCTTTGGGCTCCTCCCCGTACTGCCGCTATTGCAGACTCCACAGAATCCACACAGACCTCCAAGATATAGTCTTTCATCATTTTCTCCTAACAATCTATTTTTCATTACCATCCTGTTATTCCACTCTATGACAGGCTGCAAAATGTCCCGGTCTTACTTCTTTCATCTCCGGTGTATTTTTGCTGCAGAATTCTTCCGCATAAGGGCATCGTCCGGCAAAGAGGCACCCCTGGGTCAAACGGATGGGATCAGGAAGACTTCCTTCCAGCATAATTCTATTCCTGTTCTTCTCCACATCCGGATCAGGGATTGGAATTGCAGAAAGCAATGCCTGTGTATAAGGATGAACCGGATCATCAAACAAAGATTCGCTGTCCGCCAGTTCCACCATACTTCCCAGATACATAACGCCAATCCGGTCACTGATGTGTTTCACCATGGAAAGATCGTGAGCAATAAAGAGGTACGTAAGGTTTCTCTTCTTCTGCAGTTCCTTCAGCAGATTAATTACCTGAGCCTGAATGGATACATCAAGAGCAGATATGGGTTCATCACAGATTATAAACTCCGGATCAACCGCCAGGGCTCTGGCGATCCCAACTCTCTGCCGCTGTCCGCCAGAAAATTCATGAGGGAAACGGTTTGCATGCTCTTCGGAAAGCCCTACTGTTTCTAAAAGCTCAATCACCTTCTTTTTCCGTTCCTGTCCCTTAAAGATTCCGTGAGCATCCATTCCCTCTGCAATAATATCCATAACCTTCATACGTGGATTTAAGGAAGCATAAGGATCTTGAAAAATCATCTGCATTTTCCTTGTATATGTATGACGATCCGCCTGTGAAAGTCTGTTATCAATTACCTGCCCATCATAAACCACCGTTCCGTCCGTGGGCTCATACAGCTGGATCACCGTCCGTCCAAAAGTAGACTTTCCGCATCCGCTCTCGCCCACTAGCCCCAGTGTCTCTCCTTTATAAATATCCAGGCTGATATCTCTCACTGCTTTTAGGGTTTGGTTTTTTCCCACATGAAAATACTTTTTCAAATGTTTTACTTCTAATAAAGGTTTCTTATCCGCCGACATTCTGATTTCCTCCTATTCCCTGAGAGCCTTCGCCCGCTCATCAAGCAGCCAGCAGCGCACATGATGGTTTTCTCCACAAAGCATATCCTCAGGAGGATACTGCCTGCAGACCTCCATGGTCTTTGTACATCTGGCCGCAAATGGACAGCCTTTTGGGGGTTCCATCAAATCCGGAGGTGTTCCCGGAATTGCCGTCAGCTCACTCCCCTTTTCTGAAGCCTTTGGTATAGAAGCCAGAAGCCCTTTCGTGTACGGGTGAGCGGTTTCATAAAATAAATCTCTCACATCAGCAGTCTCCACCAGCTGTCCTCCATACATAACAGCCACACGGTCTGCTATATTAGCCACTACGCCTAAATTGTGAGTGATAATAATAATGGAAGTTTTAATTTTTTTCTGCAAATCTCTCATCAGGTCCAGTATCTGAGCCTGAATCGTCACATCCAAGGCTGTAGTAGGTTCATCGGCAATTAAAATCCTGGGATCACAAGCCAGAGCCACTGCAATCACAACCCTTTGTCTCATTCCTCCCGAAAGCTGATGTGGATACTGATCAAACCTGGCTTCCGGATTGGAAATACCAACCAGAGAAATAAGTTCAAGAGCACGTTCTTTCATCTGTGCCTTTGACATATCCTTCCGGTGTTCTTTTAAAACCTCCACGATCTGCTTACCAATGGTCATAGTCGGATTTAAAGAGGTCATAGGATCCTGAAATATCATGGAAATATCCGATCCTCTAACTGACTGCATCTGCCGTTCACTGTACTTGGCAAGATCCTTTCCCTCCAGAAGAATACTTCCTTCAACGATCTTACCATTTTTAGGAAGCAGCCCCATAATACTTTTTACGGAAATAGATTTACCGGAACCAGATTCCCCTACGATAGCAAGAGTCTCCTGCTCATCCAGATGAAAACTGACCCCCCGGACCGCCTGAACCGTACCGTGCTGTGTCTCTATCTGTACCCGTAACTGATTCACTTCTAATAATCTGCTCACTGACGATTCACCTACTTTCTCATTCTGGGGTCCAGTGCATCACGCAGGCCATCTCCAAGAATACTGAAGCATACCATAATAAGTACAATCACAATGGCAGGGAAAATCAGTACATGGGGAAAATTACGTAGCACCTGGTATCCGTTATTAATCAAAACACCAAGAGAGGCTTTTGGCTCCTGCATACCAATACCAATAAAGCTTAAAAACGCCTCTGTAAATATGGCAGAAGGAATGGTGAACATGGCATTAATCACAATTACCCCAACCGTATTGGGTATCAGATGTTTCCATATAATCCTGGAAGTACTTGTCCCCAAAACACGGGCTGCCAGCACAAACTCCTGGTTTTTCAGCTTCAAAATCTCCGCCCTGACCAGACGTGCCATATTCACCCATCCGGTAATGGAAAGAGCCACTACAATGGTCCAAATGCCAGCCGGCATAATCATCATCAAAAGAATCACAATAATCAGATGAGG
Source organism: Hungatella sp. (assembly GCA_009712635.1). Classification (GTDB taxonomy): domain Bacteria; phylum Bacillota; class Clostridia; order Lachnospirales; family Lachnospiraceae; genus Lacrimispora. The sequence continues at coordinate 125,405 of WASS01000014.1, forward strand.
AATTCCCACCAGAATTTCAATAAACCTCTGCATGACTGCATCCACTTTCCCGCCGATAAGAGCAGAAACCGCTCCATAAACCACTCCAACCGTAAGATCCAAAAATGCAGCCACAAATGCAATCAGCAGTGATATGCGGGTTCCCATCCAGGTTCTGACCCACAAATCCCGCCCAAACTGATCTGTTCCAAACAGATGTGCAGCGGAAGGAATCTGGTAAATAATATCATAATTCGTTTCTTTATAAGAATAAGCGGAAAACACCGGTGCCAGTAATGCCAAAAGCCCAATCGTTATTAAGGTAAACAAACTGGCAACCGCCGCTTTATTTTTTTTCAAGCGAAGCCACCCTTCCTGAAATGCGGTTAAATTGGGGTGGGCGATATGTTCCTTTTCGGATTCATCCACGTGAACCCTTACAAATAACTCATCCATACTCACGCCTCCTTTCCTGCTGCCAGGCGTATTCTTGGATCAATCAGGGAATACGCGATGTCAACGATTAGTACCACAAAAATGTAGAAAGCGCTGTAAAAAATAGTGATTCCCATAATGGTTGAATAATCATTGGCCTTAATGCTGTCCACAAATAAGCTGCCGATACCCGGAATGGTATAGATATTTTCTACTGCCAGAGATCCAGTCAGAAGATTAACAACAATCGGCCCAAGAATCGTTACCACAGGAATGATGGAGTTTCTCACAGCATGCCGCATCAGTACTTTCATAGGGCTCAGGCCCTTTGCCTTTGCAGTAATAATATAATCCTGTTCCAATACTTCCAGCATCTCCGTCCTGATAAACCGGGCAACCATGGCCGTGGCAGAAAAGGACAGGGCAACAGAAGGGAGAACAGAGCATCTCCAGTCCGTCCAGAATCCAACCGGGAGAATCCCCCATTTTAAAGCCACATAATACTGAAGCAAAGCTGCCGCCACGAAATTGGGAACAGATACTCCCAGAACAGCCACAATCATGGTAAAGTAGTCAATTCCGCTGTTGTGTTTCCACGCCGCAATAATTCCCAGTACAAGGCCCAGAGCCAAACCGATCAATACCGCCTGAATTCCGATTAATGCCGACGGACCAATTCTTCCTCCTATTACAGTGGACACCTTTTGTCCTGTATAGGTAAAAGAAGTGCCGAAATCTCCATGAAGAATATTTCCCATATACTTTACATACTGCTTTGGCAGAGACTCGTTTAATCCATACTGCTCTAAAATAACATGCTGCTGCTGTGCAGACATCATATTAAAACGTTCCGCATCAAAAGGAGAGCCGGGCAGCTTTTTCATCAGAAAAAATGTCGCCGTTACAATGACCCATAATGTCAGCACCAGATAAATCAGACGCTTGCAGATATATTTTATCATGCCGTATCCTCCTTTGCATTCCTATTTTCATAAGATTCCAAAAAGAGCCGTCCTCCTCCAATATTGAAAAAGAAGGGGCGGCTCTTCTCATTTCCCGCATTCTAGCTGCCAGGGCAAACCTCTGCCCGCCGCGGATTATTCAAAGTAAGCGTACTTAAATTCAACATCTGGTCCAAACGGATGGTTAACCAGTCCTTTTACATTTGATTTAGTCAGCGTAGCAGATCCTCTGTGATACAAAGGAGCAACAATCACATCTTCATCAACCAGAAGTTTCTCCGCCTGCAGCAGCATATCCAGACGCTTCGCATCATCAGTCTCAACTCTTGCATCATTGATCAGCTTATTGTAATTCTCGTTCTGATAGGAACCGCGGTAAGGAGTGCCATTGGTCCATAAATCAAGATAAGTCATGGCATCATCATAGTCAGCGCCCCAAGCAGTGGAAGCAAACATATAATTATCATTATCCATTAATTCATTTCTTGCCTGAACCGTCTTTGTATCGATTGTAATATCAATACCTAAATTCTTATTTAACTCACTCTGAATGTAAGTCGCAACTGCTTTTGTCACAGAATCATCACGCACCAGAAGTGTCAGCTTCGGAGTCTCTCCCAGCTCCTTACATCCCTCTTCCCAATACTTTTTCGCTTCTTCTGCATTAAAAGGACATAAATTACCGTTAAGTTCACGGAAGGTCTTACTTCCGTCTCCATACATACCTTCCGCTACAAGACCGTTGCTGGAAGAAGAACCATCTGCCAGAATTACCTTAGCCAGAGTATCACGGTCAATTGCTGCAGAAACTGCCTTACGAATGTTCTTGTTTTTCATAACCGGATTGCTTAAAGAAAACTGAAGATATTCCGTTCTGAATTCGCTCTCTGATTTGAATTCCGGATTATTCTGGTAAGCCGCCACATTGGAAGAATCCAGTGCCACCTGGCTCAGCTCATTAGCCAGATAAGCATTTAAAGCTGCCGAAGCATCTTTCATAACTCTTACCTGTGCATTTTCAATCTTAACGTTTGCAGCATCCCAGTACTTGTCATTCTTTTTAAGGGTAGCACCAACTGCCGGATCGTAACTGGTAATTGTATAAGGTCCGCAGTAGATCATGTTATCCGCACTTAAACCATACTGATCACCCTTTGAGGTAACATATGCTTCATTTAAAGGGAAGAACTGGCAGAGTACGGTTAAACGTGCAAAGTAAGGAGTGGGGGCTTTAATGGTCACCTGAAATGTCTTGTCGTCAACAGCTTTTACACCGACTTCCTCCGCACTAACTTTCCCCTCATTGTATTCAGTACCATTTACAATGTAATCTGTCATAATAAAGCTGTAGCCGTTAGTCGCATCCGCGCTCATCTGCTTTAACCAGGAAAACACAAAATCACTGGCTGTTAAAGGAGTTCCGTCGCTCCACTGCAAACCATCTCTTAAATGGAAGGTGTATGTAAGCTTATCATCTGAAACATCATAACTTTTTGCAAGTGCAGGCTGGGCCTCATTTTTCTCATCCAGGCGAAGCAGACCCTCAAATGCATTGTTATTTACCATGGAGGACTGGCTGTCTGAAGCTGCCCACTGTACCAGAGTCTTGATTTCCGCGTTTGCATAAACGCTAAGTACCTGATCACCAGCTGCCGGAGCCGTGGTTTTGTCAGAAACAGATTCACTTGCACCTGCACTCTGGGAAGACTCACCCGCTGTTGTGCCGCCGGTACCCCCGGTAAATGCACAACCAGAAAGAGCTCCAATTACCAGACACGCGGCAGTACCCAATGCTAATACTCTTTTTTTCATATTTCCTCTCCTTTTGTATTACTTTTATTGTTTCGTCTTAATTTATAGCAATTTGCCTATAAAATTATTTAAATTATACAGATCCTTAGTGGTTGTGTCAATACATTTTTTATTATTTTATCTTGTTTTAAATTGTTTCAATTCTTAACTAAAATACTTGTTTTTCAAAGTCTGAGCAATAAAAAAAGAGTTTCTGCTTTGCTATCACGGTGGAGAAACCCTTATAGGAATTTAAGTTGAATCAAACTTTTTTACATAGTCTAACTATTTTTTGATATTGCATCCGTAATCAATTCTTTTGAAATATACATTGCCTTCAAACGATTTCTTAGAAGTGTGTGATGAGAATTTCCTTCTGGGAATTTCTCCTGTGCTTTTTCGCATTTGCTTATTATGGAATTGATAGCACGAAGAGCTTCTGCCAGTTCTTCATTTGAGTATTTATTCATTATTTTTACTCCATTCTTTATTTTTAAAATATGTTATCCCATTAATAACATTTTATTATTATATCTATTGTGCTTCATGATTATTTTGAACCAAACGAAATTAGTAATCCATAAAACTTGGTCAAAGTCAGCATTTCTTGATTCCTGCCTATAAACTCCGTAATTTTATTTTGCTTGTTGCAATAGTACTCTGCATCTTTTCTATCCATTCCATGATTCATAAACCGTTCAACCACAAGAGCTTGCTGTTCACTTGTCTTATACTCACAAAACTCATGAGCTTCAATAAATGCTGCTACCTCTTCAGCATAATCAGCATCTTCCGGTGAAATGAAGTTAACCTTATCACTCATTCTAATATCTATATCCCTTAGTCCAAGATCCTTCATCATCTTAGGAATTTTCAGAGCAACAGTATAATCTCTCCCCTGGCGTTTTAACTCTGTATTCCACATTTCTCTAAAACCTGGGTGTTGGCACAGAAAATCGTAATCCATACCCTGAATATGGAGACCCACATTTTCCAATTCTCTGTTAACCTCTGCACATACAACGAGACCTCCATCTTTTGTAAATGAAATCATCTTATTAAGAAATAAATGAGAATCATCAATATGTCTTAATACTGTCTGTGAAATGACAAAATCATATTTTATTCCTGATTCATAGGTTAACACATCATCACATACAAACTTAACATCAAACACGTTAGTATTAAAGAGGCCTCTCCCTTCATTAATAAGGTTCTCACTGTGATCAATACCTGTATAAGAACTTCCTTCCGGCATAAGCGGCATAAGCATAGTGCCTAAATGACCATAACCACACCCACAATCCAATATATGAATCGGATTATTAATTTTCCAGACCTTTTTGATTAAAAATTGCAAATAGTCTTTATTCCACAGAAAATCCCTCGTACTCCTCAAATATTTCAGACGCTTACTCCAGTAATCCTTAGTCCCAGCTTCACAAGGATTATAAGTCCGTGACGGTAATGGTTTTAAACCCAGCAGCTCATCGACTGACACCTCAAAGTAATGTGCTAACTGAGGTAAAAGCGTTATATCGGGAAACGTCACATTGGTCTCCCATTTGCTTACAGTCTGATGAGCCACACCCATAACAGTTGCCAATTCATGTTGACTTATTCCTTTATTTTTTCTAAGTTCTGCAATCATAAGCTTCATACACCATACCCCCTGACTTATTATCTTAATATTAGCACGGAAATCTCATATTTAGAATAACGCATTATAAGAGTCTATTCCCTTATGGAGTGAGAAAAAATATAAATAACAGGAATAAAAGAAGGGTTTCTGCTTTGCTTTCGCGAAGAAGAAACCCTTATGCTATTCTACTTTCACTCTGACTACAGAACTTTTTTTACTCGGTCAGCAATATACTAATTAGCACTATTAAGCTCATCCTGAGATTTATGCAAAATAACTCCCACATGTTCATTGATAATACATGAAAACATTTTTCCATCAATCTGAACCGGGAATACGATAGAACTGCTTTCATCTGTGTAAAACTCAGATAAGTTAGGATTAATAAAACTCATATTAACCGACTCATTGTAATTAATAGTCCTCTCATCATAGAAGCTATGTGTATCCGGATTATAAAGAGATAACGTAGTGGTTTTCTCATTTGTAGTTATATCACATTTATTTTTAACTGTAACTGGTTTATTACTTATATTCTTTATACCCACAGAGATAACTTTACTATTTCCAGCCTTCGCATCAGAAAGCCACACTACCAGAAACGTCACTCCATCATTGACATCATTAATAATTTCCCCGTTGCGATCAGCCATACGGCCATCTGGTATTAATCCATTTACCAAAAGTACTCCTGAATCATTAAAATAGCGATCCTTTCCTTCTACGTTAACTATTCCAGTCTGCATATACCCATTTGAGTCAAAATGGTAATGTTCACCCGTCCCAGGGTCAGTAAACCAGTTGTCTCTCAATACCGTACCATCATTGAGCACATATTGCCATCCGGTCGAATCCTGTTTCCATTCATCAGCATAGCTCACAATGGATCCCAATACTGAAAATACCAGAGACATCATAACTATAAACTTTTTCATACATTTCCCTCCATTTATATTAACTAGATTTATTATATAATATAATTTAATAAGTTACAATTATTACTGAGTAAAAAGACTTCTGTATCCAGTAAAAAATAACCTTCAGAATAAACATAGTAGAAAAAAAGGTAAATAAGCACTTGACAAAATGCTTATTTGTAACTAAAATAGTTACAGAAGGAGGTGCTTATGTATTCAACTAAATTATCGGTAAGCATTCATATAATGAGTGTAATTGTACTGATGGAGGGGCAGCCCGTCACATCTGAGTACATCGCTTCCAGCATCAACACCAATCCCGCCCTTGTCAGACGTTTAATGAGCCGTTTAAAGAAGGCAAAGCTAATTAAAACAAGTACGAAACTTGGTGTAACAGGTCTTGCCAGAGAGGCAAAAGATATTTCGCTTCTGGATATCTTTTTCGCAACAGAAGACCATCAGGATTTATTTAGCATTCATAGCAACACCAATCCAAACTGTCCAGTAGGGGCAAAGATAGAAGTTACGTTAAAGCATTTATATGACAACATACAAACAGCAACAGAGGAAAAATTGTCTGCCATTAGCCTGGCTGACATTATAAAAGAATTTATATAAAACAACAATGACTCATTTCAAAATATTTGAGCCTTAAGAAAAAGAAAGGATGTGTGCAACGATGAAAATTGCAATAATAGGTGCAACCGGTATGGCCGGCACTGCACTCTACAAAGAAAGTGTATTACGTGGACACGAAGTAACCGCAATTGTCCGGCATAAGGATAAGGCAGTATCTTTACTGGGAGACGGAGTAAAAGTAATTGATAAAGATGTATTCGATCTAACAAGATCTGATCTTGAGGGCTTTGATGTTATTATAAATGCCTTTGCAACAGCTCCCGCTAAAGCGTATTTACATCTGGATCTGGCTGCGAAGCTTATAAACTTTTTCCGTGAAACCGAAAAGCCCAGACTGTTTTTTATTCTCGGTGCAGCCAGTCTGTTAGATGAAAACAACAACCTGTTTCTAGACACTTTGAAGACCTTACCTGACGTTGCATCCTGGATTAGCATTCCAGTGGAGGCATATAAAACCCTTAACTTTTTGAGAAGTATTGAAAATGTGAACTGGGTTGGCGTATCCCCATCGGCGGAATTTGTAGCGGGAGAAGCAACGGTACCTGTTTTAGGAAAGGATCATCTGCTAACCTCCTCCAATGGCAAATCAGTTGTAACAAGCGGAACCATGGCTGTTGCCATTTTGGATGAAGTAGAAAATCCACAGTTTAATCGTACTAGATTTACCGTATGTAACCAATAAATAGAAAACAAAATTTGAAATGGAGGTATATTTTATGAGTAAGACAATTGGAATTATTAATGGTAGTTTAAGAAAGAATTCATTTTCCGGAAGCATTGCTGACTATGTAAAAAATAACGGACCGGAAGGTTATGTGTTTAAAATTATTGATATCGGAAAACTTCCGCTTTATAATCAGGATTATGATAGTGAAGATCTGAATGAATACACTGTATTTCGAAATGAAGTAAAGAATTTAGACGCAGTACTGTTCATTACGCCAGAGCATAACCGTTCTATTCCTGCAGCACTGAAAAATGCCCTTGACATAGGATCCAGACCTTATGGTGAAAATGTCTGGAGCGGCAAGCCAGGTGCCGTAATCAGCCAGTCACCAGGTGGCATAGGGGGTTTTGGCGCAAATCATCATTTACGACAGGTACTGGCTTTTCTAAATGTTTTAACCCTTGCTCAACCTGAAGCGTATATTGGCTCTTTCCATACACTGATTGATGAAAATGGGGAGATAAATAACGAAGGTACCAAAGAATTTTTAGACGGTTTTTTAGCTGCTTTTGCTGCTTGGATTGAAAAACTATCTTAAATTACACAGGAAGGAAACAGTCATGGCTGTTTCCCTCCTGTTTTTATATAGTTGCAGATATAAAGTGACAATTTTGAACAAGCAAAAAATCCTGAAAAATATCGTAAAGATTTGAAAGTTCTACTTTCTACACTGACTTACGTTAGCTTGCAACATCCCATTTATAAATAGATAACAACCAGATTAATTTGAACTGTTCTAGAACTCGCATAGAGAGGGGATTCTCTAATACTGGTTGCGCCTGTTTTGCACCTAATTAATTTTTAGACCGTTGTTAAGCTCCAGTATTCTATCACCAACATCTTCAGGGCAATGAGCATCTGATACTGTAATGATTTTTACATTATTGTTTCTCATTATTTTTAGCATTTCTTCATCCATACCTAACGTGGCCGTATTAGGACAACGTCGAAATACTCGACTATTTTGTTCTGCGTACATATCATTTTTAGGAAGCTCCTTTGCTAAACTAGAATAATATTCCGTTAGAGAATATGATGGCTTATGTCCAAAAAGTTTAATCGAATCAGGATGAGCTATACCATCATATATTCCACTTTGAGCAAGTGAAACAGATGTTTCAAAATATCTATGATATATTTCATCGACATTAATTCCATTCCAATGTTCCGCCTTATGGTCAAAGGCGAAATTATCAACAAAATGAACGCTGCCCAGCAAAAAATCAAAATCTTTATCTTTAGTTAATTCTACAACTAGATCTTCAAACTCTTTAAAATAGCATATCTCAAGACCAAACTTAATCTTAACAGGGAATTGATTGTTTCTAATTAGTTTGATAAGTGACATATAATTTTCCAGTTTCAAAACTCCTGCTTTTTTATGAAACCATGTATCTATATAATTGCTATAAGCACAAACAGAATCGTACATAGGAACAAATTCTTCAAACCGATAACAATGCTCAAGAAGCCATATTTCATCTAATTGCTTTTCAACTGCTTTTTTAACAAATAGATTTATCCATTCATATGTATATTCTCCTCGTTCAATATGAATATGACCATCTACCATACTACCACTTCCTTCTATATTTTGTTAGTGGAAACACCTTACGAGTCCAAATTTATACATTAAATCTATAATACCAATATAACAAAGTCAACTGTGTTTTAGACTAGCAGGTGAAAATGTTCCTCATAAGTGAGAAATTCCATGATTAAAATAGCTTGCACTTACTTGCACCAAATTATCTGAGCAACAAAAAATCTCTAAACCCTTATTTTTAAAGGTTTAGAGACTATTCTTTGAGAGGCGACAACCAGATTTGAACTGGTGATCAGGGTGTTGCAGACCCACGCCTTACCACTTGGCTATGTCGCCATTAAATTATAAAACTGAACTACTTACATTCAGTGACCCCAACGAGATTCGAACTCGTGTTACCGCCGTGAAAGGGCGATGTCTTAAC
>WASS01000015.1 GCA_009712635.1 Hungatella sp.
GTTTTGGTTAAACTGCGAAACTTTGTGTCCACAAATTGGATCTATGAATGTATGGGGGGGAGAGACCACATTTTATATTCATAATACATCTGTTAGAATTCATTGGGAGCATGCCAGATCAGATCAAACCTTTTACTAAAAAGATAAACTCAGGAGGAATTCAGTATGAAGAAATTCAAGGATTTCAGCATTACAAGAAAGCTTCTCACAGCATTTATCAGTATGATAACCATCATGCTAATTGTGGGAATTGTCGGAATTGTCGGCATGATTCAAATCAATAACATGGATACATATTTATATGAACACCAGACAGCGCCTCTAAAAGAGCTGATCACTGCCTCAACCAGCTTAAACCAGATACGCGCTGACTCCCGTGGAATGATTGTCTATACCGGTGATGCAAAAGAATTAGAGACGCTGGAACAGACATACAATTCCCACAAGGAAACATTTTTAAAAAGCTTTGATATATATAAGGCAAGTATCACAAATCCAAATACACTTCTTATTGCAGAAGAGTTAAAACAGTTGTTTACAGATACCTATATACCTGCCATTGATAAAACAATTGCAGAGGCAAAAAAGGGCAATTCCAAAGAGGCACTGGCAATTTTAACAGATCAGGAAGATGAAATCACTAAAATATTTGAAGATTATAATCAACTGGTTGAAAAGCGTATGGAATCTGCTCAGGATACCAGCAATAATAATAATATGACTGCAGTTGCCCTGACCGTCGCTCTTATCATTATCGTAGCAGCAGGTGCTGGTGCTGCACTGTATTTAAGCTTTAGAATTTCTGCAATGATCAGCAAACCGATTACTCAGGTAGTTGAGGCCGCTAAAAAAATCGCTTTGGGACATGTTGATGTAGATTTAAATGAAATTGATACCAAGGATGAAACAGGGCAGCTTGCAAATGCCTTTACTGAAATGATTCATGGAATCCGCAAGCAGGTATTAGTTGCCGAAGAGATCAGCAATGGTGATTTTACGCAGGAAGTTCCCCTTCGTTCCGACGAGGATATTCTTGGACTTGCACTTCGTAAGATTGAAAATGATTTAAATAAAACTCTTCTTCTGATCAGTACAGCTGCTGAGCAGGTCAATACCGGCGCAGAGCAGGTATCCTCCGCCGCACAGGCTCTTGCCTCCGGATCCACCGAACAGGCAGCAACCGTAGAAGAATTGAATGCTTCCATTGCCACCGTGGCAAGACAGGCAGACCAGAACGCAACCAATGTCCGCCTTGCAGCCGGCTATGTACATCAGACCGGTACCGGTGTTCAGGAAAGCAACAGCCACATGCAGAATTTAAATGGTGCCATGGAAAAGATCAGCACCGCTTCTGAGAAAATTTCTAATATTACAAAGGTAATTGAAGATATTGCATTCCAGACAAATATTCTTGCTTTAAATGCTGCCATTGAAGCAGCCCGTGCGGGCAACGCAGGAAAAGGCTTTGCTGTGGTAGCGGATGAAGTACGCAATCTTGCCACTAAATCCGCAGAAGCTGCTCAGGAAACTGCAACTCTCATTATGCACTCCGTGGAAGCTGTGTCAGAAGGCGGACATATGGCAAGTGAGGCTGCAAGAATTCTGAAAGATGTTTCTGAAAAATCCAGACTGGTAGAACAGGCGATTCAGGAAATCGAAAACGCCTCCGCTCAGCAGGTGATCGCAATTGAAGAGATTAATCAGGGCCTTTCCCAGGTATCCTCTGTTGTCCAGACCAACGCAGCAACTGCAGAAGAAAGCTCTGCATCCAGTGAAGAGCTGGCAGCTCAATCTGTTACACTTCAGCAGGAGGTCAGCAAGTTCAGATTAAAAGGTGGTCAGACATTCTCCTCCTATGACTATAAAGAAACAACATACCCAACTGCCAGAAGCATGGACAGTTTCGATAAATATTAATCGTACAGATCAAAAGGAACAGGTCAGGAATCCATTGTGATTCCTGACCTGTTCCTTTTAAATTTCCACATCCAAAGCTTCCTCAAACCATTCCAGACAGAGTGATGTCCAGGTCTCCCAGGCCTCACGCTTCCGTTCCAGTAACTCCTGGTAGAATGCAGCCTCACTCCACTCATCTCCTGCCCAGAAATCCGCAGACTCCTGCCAGTTATTGATCAGCTTTTCACAGGCACTGTCTAATTCTTTTACCTTATCTTCTGCCTGTAAAAGCCGCTCTGCCACAAGTCTCATTTTCCAGTCAGAATAAGCCTCCTCGCTGGATATCTCCTTCAGCCGGTGCCTCTCTGCTTTTGGAACTGCTCTGATTCCGGCAATCAAAGCCTGCTCTTCCGCTTTGATCTGGGCTGCGATGCCTTCCCCTTTTGCTTTCCTAGTGCGTTCCAGATAATGACCGTAAGAAAATGGATAATAAAAGACCGATTGTTCCTCAAAGATCAGCATGGACTCCGCTACCCTGTCCAAAAAATAGCGGTCATGGGATACAAACAAAATGGTTCCGGTATAAGCCTGAAATGCAGATTCTAAGGTTTCCTTCGCCTTGATATCCATATGATTGGTTGGTTCATCCAGTATCAGAAAATTCGGTCTGCTCTGTAAAAGCTCCGCAAGAACAAGCCTGGCTTTTTCACCTCCAGAAAGAACATCCACACGTTTTCCAGCTTCTTTTCCTCCGAATAAATAAGCTCCCAGAATACTTCTTACCTCTTTCTCTGTCATTACAGGAAATAAGTCATGGAAATGTTCTGCTACGGTTTTATCCGATTGAATTTCGGAAGACAGCTGGTCAAAATAGCCGATGGTAATCTGATTTCCCAGGGAATACTCTCCGGTCAAACCAGGGATCAGGCCAGCCGCTGTTTTTAAAAGAGTACTTTTCCCTGCCCCGTTTGGTCCAAGAATACCAATCTTTTGTCCTCTCCGAATGCGAAATGTAAGTTCTGCAAGAGGTTTCTCATAACCGATTTTTAAATGTTCTGATTCAAATACCCACTTACTGCCTAAAATAGCGGGGGATATGGGCTCTACAAAAAGAGAGACCTCATCCTCCTCCGGTTTTTCTACCGGTACCAGCCGCTCCGCCGCCTTTCGTTTTGCCCGGGCAAATGCAGCTTTATTGGGTTTGTGTTTAAAACGCTCCACCAGGTCATTGAGCCGTTTCTTCTCTTCCTGCTGCCGCTCATATGCCTTTGTCTGCAGCCGGATTCTCTTTTTCTTCTCTTCCCTGTACTGGGTGTAGCTGCCTGCATAACGGGTGAGGGTTCTGCCTGACAGTTCATAGATCACAGAAACCGTCTGATCCAGAAAAAAGCGGTCATGAGATACCATAACCACTGCTTTTCCATATCCGTTTAGATATTCTTCCAGCCACTGTATGGTCTGAATATCCAGATGATTGGTAGGCTCGTCTAACAAAAGAATATCGGGTTTTAAAAGAAGATGCCTGATCAGAGCAATTTTAGTCTGCTCTCCTCCCGAAAATTCTGACAGCTTTTTCTTTTTATCTGATTTCTGAAATCCGAATCCGGTAAACAGGATATCATATTCCCGTTCGTATTCATATCGTTCCTGTGAGTACTCATTGGAAAAAGAGCAGGAAGAGAATATCTCTTCCTCCACCGTCCGATCCTTCTCTGTAAATGCCTGCTGCTTTAAATATCCAATGGTTAATTTTCTTGCTGTTGTAATACCGCAGTTCTGACGCTTATCATCCCGGTCCAGCTCCAGTTCTCCTGCGATCAGCTTTAAAAGAGTGGTTTTCCCGGCGCCATTGCTTCCAACCACCGCTATTTTTTCACTGCCGCGTATTTCAAAATTTATATGAGAAAGAATCACATTTCCGCCTGCCGAAACCGTTCCTTCTGTAATCTGGTACAGCATATTAACATTCCTCAATTTATCTTTTTGTCTTATTCTATCACATAACCGAAATTATACAAGCACCCTGCCATTAAAGAGAGACATGGGTTTTTGCATGGGCCTTTCGATCCCGGATCGATTTCAGCACGGGTACCAGAAAGGTAGCGATAAGCCCTCCTGCAAATCCATTGTTGTAAAGATTCATCCCACCGTAAACAATTCCTACGTTAAGAGCCGCTGAAGAGTGTAAAAATCCGGCAAGAATTCCAGCTCCCACTCCGAATTCACCGGCAATGGGTGCCAGTGTGGTAGAAAGAAGAAGGGCAAGCTGGGCGCTTGGATCTGTAATGCTCCATCTCTTCGTATATCCACCGATAATCACACCAATCATGATTGGAAGAATATTACGGGTGTGCTTCCCTGTCGCACTGAATCCTACGATGGTAAAAATCCCCCCTATGGTGGGACCGTTTAAATCACCCCCTACCGAAATAATAAGCAGAGTGGATACAATCCCGTTAATCCCCATATTAAGAAGCGTAGGCGCAAACCCTTCGGTCTTAACATAATCGGTTCCGCTGAGCCCATAGGATTTTAAGATTTCCACATATCTTTTCCAAACCTGCCTGGATAACAGGAAGGAAAATAGTATCATTCCGAAAAATAAAACAATCAAAAGTCTGGTAAACAATAAATTCTGCCCAGTGGACCAGATCAGACGTTCCTCTATCCTGATCCCAAAGGATTTCATCAGAGAAACAATAATCGTGGCAATGATCCCACAGGCAAACCCCACATTATAAAGGGAGTAACCCAGATGGGCATAATGAGTATGGGTAGAAAGAGGCGGAAGCACAAACCCAATGCTCATACCCACAAGAATACTTAAAACCAGCCGGACCCACAGGGGCAGATTACCAATCTGCATGATCTGGGTAATAACCGGAGACAAACAGGTTCCGTAAAACCCTACATAGATATAACGTGTTATGGATGTTTTATGATAATAAGAATATAAACAGATTCCCATCATAATGGCCCAGATGTTTAAGATATTTTTCCCAAACAGCGAAAAGCCAAACATGAGGAAGCTTGAGGTAATGGTATGACCGCTCATATCCATCCCCAGAAAATATACGATTGAAATGCTTAATAACGTTAATACACCTGCATTAATAAACGCAGCTCCAATGCCACCTATGGCAATGTAATCCGTAATCAGGAAATCCGGCTCCTGTACGATGGTGATGATTCCCCTACAGATTTCATCAAACGGCTGCAGGCATAATCCTGCAACAATAAAATAAATCGGCACCAGGGCAAGAATCTGGAATTTGGTCCGTCTGGATAACGGGCCGTAATTTCTGAATCTCAATGAAGGTTGTCCTGTCATGTCGTTTTGTTTCCCTCTCCTGTGTTAAGTTTTCGTTACGAAATTATTTTATCATTAATAAAAAAGAGGTTCAACTCTTTTTTTGAGTCAGAACCTCTTTTTTTCTTCATTATTTTACAATTTCTCTCATCACTTTTGTCAGCTGAATCAACACGGTAGGGATGATGGCAAGCCCGTAAACAATACCAACCTGTAATCCGCTTAACGGTGATACAGAAAACAGTTTTCCCATGACAGGAACAAACAGTACTACACTCAGTAAAGCAAATCCCAGAACAAACGCTCCCAGACTGTACCAGTTGCCTTTAAATCCCAGCCGGAAGATGGAATGGCTGCTTCTGCAGTTAAATCCATGGAAAAGCCGTGCCAGTGTGAGGGTAGCAAATGCCATGGTACTGGCAACCGCTGCACCCGACTGCCTTAATCCCAATTGAAACGCGATCATGGTACAAACGGATATGAGTGCTCCCTGAAGCATAACCTTTGTCATAAAATCTTTTGTCAGTATACTTTCTTTGGGGTCTCTTGGCTTCTGGCTCAGCAGACCGTGTTCAGCCGGCTCCATACCGATTGCAATAGCGGGAAGTGAATCCGTTAACAGGTTAATGAATAATAAATGAACAGGTGCGAATGGGATGGGTAAACCCATAATGGAGGTATAAAGGACTGAGAAAATACCAGCCATATTGCCTGATAATAAAAACTGAATGGCATTCTTGATGTTCCGGTATACGTTTCTTCCATTTGCCACAGCTTTTATAATGGTGGCGAAATTATCATCTGATAATATCATGGAAGCGGCATCCTTTGATACTTCCGTACCTGTAATTCCCATGGCAACTCCAATATCTGCCTTTTTAAGTGCCGGAGCATCATTCACCCCGTCACCAGTCATGGAAACGATATTGCCTCTTCTCTGCCATGCATCCACGATCCGGATCTTATTCTCTGGGGAAACCCTTGCGAATACGGAGATGTTTACAATTTTTTCATCCAACTCCTCATCTGTCATTCCATCTAGTTCCGCGCCAGTCACTGCTAAATCTCCCTCTTCATAAATGCCAATCTGTCTGGCAATGGCTGTTGCGGTTATTTTATGATCTCCGGTGATCATGACCGGTCTGATTCCTGCATTTTTAGCATCTGCTACTGCAGCTTTTGATTCTTCTCTGGGCGGGTCCACCATGGAAACAAGACCCAGGAATATAAAGTTATTTTCAGAATGAAGGGAAAGTACGTGGGATTCTTCCACTTCTTTATAACCGAACGCCAAAACCCGAAGTCCATTTTCAGAAAACAGTTGATTCTGCTTTAAAATAGCTTCTTTGTCTGCTTCTGTCAAATCTCTGATTCCCTGAGAAGTACGGATGCTTACCGTCCGGTCTAGCAGTACATCAACCGCTCCTTTTGTCAGAATAGTGGGAACACCGTGAAGCTTGTATTTGGTACTCATCAGCTTACGGTCTGAATCAAAGGGAAGCTCTTCCAGCCTGTGCATGAGATCCCGAATGGTATTGTGGCTGACGGATATTTTACCTGCCATCTCAAGGAGGGCGTATTCGGTTGGATCTCCAATCCCTTTGCCGTCAGCAATGGTGGAATCGTTTGTCAGCACTGCATCATAAAGCAGATAACGGTGAAGCTGATTGGTTAATTCCAGTTCCTCTGGTTTAAAGATCTGATCATCTAAGTAAATTTCCTGGACAGTCATCTTATTCTGAGTCAGTGTTCCGGTTTTATCAGAACAGATTACAGAAACACAGCCAAGACTCTCCACTGCTTTGAGTTCCTTAATAATCGCATTTTCTTTTGCCATACGCTGAGTGCCCATGGCCTGAACTATGGTAACAATGGAGCTTAACGCTTCCGGAATCGCTGCAACTGCCAGGGCGACCGCAAACATCATGGAATCAAGAAGCGGCATTTTGCGGTAAAGACTTAATAAAAATACAGCGGCGCAGATGACCATAATAACCATGGCAAGGCGGCTGGAAAACTGATCCAGACTGACTTGAAGAGGAGTCTTCTTTTCCTTCGTTGCATTCATCAGACTGGCGATCTTACCGATTTCTGTATTCATACCGGTATCGGTTACAACAACCACCGCTCTTCCGTAGGTTACCAGACTTCCTGAATACACCATATTGGTTCTGTCTGCCAAAGGAACGGAAAGCTCCAATGCCCCATCTTCCTTATCCACATTGGTGGACTCTCCTGTCAGGGAGCTTTCATTCACCTGGAGAGAATAATTATTTAAAATCCTACCGTCTGCCACTACCATATCGCCGGCTTCCAGCATCAGGATGTCTCCAGGCACAACTTCTCTGGAAGCAACTTCTGTTTTCTTACCGTCCCTCATGACCCTTGCATTGGGTGAGGATAAGGATTTTAAGCTGGCAAGGGATTTCTGAGCCTTTTCATGCTGGACCGTACCTAAAACAGCATTGAGAATGATAACTGCCATAATTACAATGGTACTTTCCACATTTCCTGACAGCATGGAAATAACAGCCGCCGCAATTAATATTACTACCAGCAGATCCTTAAACTGTTCTGCAAATACTTCAATGGTACTTTTTTTCTTTCCTTCCTCCAGAATATTTTCCCCTTTTTCCTGAAGGAGAGCAGACGCTTTCCCGGAACTTAATCCTTCTTTTTGTGTGTGAAGCTCGTTTAATATCTCATTTTCGCTTTTCTGATACCACTCGTTCAAACTAATCCTCCATTCTGACACCCTAAGGTGCCCCGCATCAAAAATGTGTAACTTCAGTCTGATTATCTCTGATAAAAAGAGTAAAAAAAAGACTTCTAATGAGCCCTCTGAAAAAATTCAGAACAAGCACATTAAAAGTCTGGTAACCATAATCTGGTACGCACCGCCAGACTGTATTCTTACAGCCAGGATGTTGACGGTACATTTAAACTACTCCCTTTTAACCATAATTCAATTATAATCAAATACCGAAAGCTTCATGAGTAATGATTATACCCGGGTATGTTTCGTCTGTCAAGTAATAAATTTTAATTGTCTCTTATTCACAAAATCGTCACTGAATGTATTAGTTAAATTAACCAAATATATTATCTTTTTAATATTTTAATTTACATTCTTATTTTTATCTGATATCATACTTAATATAAAATTATTTTCTATAATATCATATTATTTAATCTAGTCTTTTTACATGAATTCATTTACAAGGTTGATTCTAACCGCAGATAAAATCCACAAAAGCAAGGTACTTATGAAACCGATTAAAAAAGGAAGGAGGGCTCTGTTAATATTTCTATCGTATGTAGGTAAGTGTATCAATCTGTTATATGAAACAGGAGGGGTTTTATATGAATGAATTAAGCAAGAAGGTCTTATCGTTAATTACCACTGCAGCCATTTGTTTTTCCGGAATATTTTCTTTTACAGCTTTTGCAGCTACGGATTACTGGCAGGATTATACCGACGGAGGCGGAACCGTTAATATGGTGAATGGGTCCGGAGGAAATTTCAGCGTTAACTGGACAAACTGCGGAAACTTCGTGGTTGGAAAAGGATGGGGTGCCGGAACTCCCAACAGAGTCGTCAACTACAATGCCGGTGCATTTTCACCATCAGGCAACAGTTATTTAACGTTTTATGGTTGGACAAGGAATTCCCTGATTGAATATTATGTAGTTGACAGCTGGGGAACCTACAGACCTACCGGAACTTATAAGGGAACCGTAAACAGCGATGGAGGCAATTATGACATCTATACAACCATGCGTTATAACGCTCCTTCCATCGACGGTTATCAGACATTTCCACAGTACTGGAGTGTGAGACAGTCCAAAAGACCTACTGGCGGCAACGCTCAGATCAACTTCGGAAATCATGTAAATGCATGGAGAAGCAAGGGCATGAACTTAGGTAATTCCTGGTCCTATCAGGCCTTTTGTGTAGAAGGATATCAAAGCAGTGGTTATGCAAATGTAACCGTCTGGTAATCCTGTCTGCATTTTTAATAGCCGTTTATTAATCATATATACTTACCTACATACTATGCAAATATTATAGAACCAGATCGGAGAAAGACTTAGAAAGGGACTTGTCTATGAGGAAAAAGCTGGTCTTGCTTTTGATGGCTGTCGCTGTTTTTTCCTGGGGATGCTCTAAAAAGGAACCGGATCATCTTGTACTGGTGGAAGGCGGGACTGCCATTGCAGTCTCAACCGGAACTACCCAGGAAGCGCCCGCAATTGAGGACTTTTACATAGGGAAATACGAGGTAACGCAAGAGGAATGGACTGAGGTTATGGGAAGTAATCCTTCCACTTTTAAAGGACGCCATCTGCCTGTTGATTCAGTAAGCTGGTATGACAGTATTGAATATTGCAACAGGAGAAGCGAAAAGGAAGGGCTGATTCCCTATTATAAAATTGACAAACAAAATCCTGATCCGGAAAACGTCTGCGATTATGATGATATCAGGTGGATTGTTACAAAAGAGGAAGGAGCCAATGGATACCGCCTTCCTACCGAAGCCGAATGGACTTATGCCGCAGGCGGAGGATCAAATAGTCAGAAATTTATATATAGCGGAAGTTCTGATGAGGAAGAGACCGTATGGTATTGGAGAAATGCGGGAAAAGAGTATTTAAAGGGAGACTGGTACTGGCCTGATATCGAAGCCAATGAAAATCAGACCCACCCAGTTGGAAGTAAAAAAGCCAATGAGCTGGGAATTTTCGATATGTCCGGAAATGTCCGGGAATGGTGTTTTGACTGGTATCAGGATACCACTATTCCAAATGGATTTTACCGGGTATGGAAAGGAGGCGGCTGGGTGGGCGATGTTACCAGCTGCAGGATAACCTACCGGGGTAAATTTGAACCAAACGGTATAGGGGCTGATATGGGGCTTCGTGTATGCAGGGACAGAGGGTAATTCTGTCCCTGTTCTTTTATTACGGCTGCTATTCCTCTAATGACAGCTTTGCCGCTTTGACCGCATGAATTATCGTTGTATCAAATACAGGCAGATCCGTATCCTCCTGCTTAATTAAAAACCCGATTTCCGTGCAGCCCAGTATCACACCCTGTGCTCCCCGTTTTTTTAACCCCTCAATAATTTGAAGATACCGTTCCTTTGATGTTTCCAGAATAGAGCCAAGACATAATTCGTCAAATATAATACTGTTTACTGCTTCAATCTCGTCGGCTTCAGGAATCAGTACCTGGATGCCGGCATTTTTCAGCTTTTCTTTATAAAATTCCTGAGTCATGGTATATTTAGTTCCCAGCAACGCCACTGTGGTAATGTGATTCTTCTTCAATTCTTCCGCTGTCACTTCTGCAACATGTACAATAGGAATGTGAATTCTCTTTTGTATCTGTGGTGCCACTTTATGCATGGTATTCGTTGCAATTACAAGGAAATCGGCTCCTGCTTTTTCAAGAGACTCCGCTGCCCCAGCTAAGATATCCCCGCCCTCTTCCCAGTTACCTTCTGCCTGACAGCGCTCAATTTCAGAAAAATCCACACTGTATAACAGAATCTTTGCTGAATGAAGACCTCCCAGTTCCTGCTTTACCGTTTCATTCATGATCTGGTAATAGGTAACTGTACTTTCCCAGCTCATACCTCCGATGATTCCAATTGTTTTCATAAACACATCTCCTCTTTAAAAGAATTTGCTGTATTCCTCTGTTGGAACAGGATTTTCCAGGCCTAATACTCTTGGCCATAAGCCGGTATCTGCAATGATAAATCCCATTACCATGCCCATATGGGTATGCAAATGCCGAAACTGTGCTAAAACAAGGGTAAATCTGTTGTATTCGCAGTCCCTTGGCATACAGGTTAATTCGTCATCTGTGAGTTTCAGAAGATAATCGGTTAGCTTATGGTTAATCTCTTCCAAATAGTGATTTATTTCTTCTCTTGTAAGCTGCTTAACTGAGATCACATCCAGATTGTTTAAATCTTTCTCATGGAACTCCGGTTCTCCATACTCTTTATCTCTGGGATTCATAAACCATCGATCCAGGGAATGCAGCATATGGTAAATATGTTTCCAGCACGGCATCTTAGCGTATTCCTTATTCCACAATTCATCCGGAACACACTCAATTACATTTTTTACTTCCCACAGAGCGCGGTTCGTCTGATCTTTGATTGTCTCAGCCAAAGCAGTCTCTTTTCTCACTACTCTGTCAGCCATGGGGTGTCCTTCATGAAACTGAACCAGATCCCAGAGATTTCCATACAGATCTTCAAAGACAGCCACAATACCATAATCCTGCTCCTTTGGTTCCCGGATAAATGTAATTCCAAGCTGCTTCATCTCTTCAAAGTCCCTGTAAAAATCATCCGTTCCCAAAAACAGGAATACTCTCCCTCCAGCCTGATTGCCGATAAAAGGTTCCTGTACCGGTTTGGAGGCCTTTGCCAGCAGAACCGTGGTTCCATAAGCGCCGGGTGGAGATACCACAACCCAGCGTTTATCCTGCTCCTGCTGATACGTATCTTCGATCAGATTAAAATGCAGTTTTTTTGTGTAAAAATCAATTGCTTCATCATAATCCTTTACTACCAGCGCAATATGTACCAGTGCCTGTGTCATTATAATATTCTCCTTTGTTTTAGATCTTTTTGCGATTTCCGTCTTTATCAAAATTCTTTCTTAATGCGATTTCCGTTGGAATCAGGGAGGCCAGCAGTATAACTGTCTGCACACCCATTACTACAGAACCGAATTCGCCTACTGTTTGTATATCCTTTCCAATAAAAAGCAACATGACCAAAGCAGATGGGATCAGCATACAAAGACCGATGATCTTCCAGTTTTTTCCGCAATGGTGGTGGGCAAACTCCCAGGTGTCTTTGTTTTTCATGGACATGGTAGTTCTGTATCCCGCCAGATGATTTATTTCCTTGGGAGGATTTTTTATAAAAATATAGCCAATCACGATCATAATAAAAGGTAATACCAGATTCATTACAGTCATAAAAATCCAGAAACCCATACGCGACTCTCCTATCTGAAATTCAGGCTATTTTAACAGTGACTTCAATTGCGTATAAAGTGCCTCCGTTTTTTCCCGACTCTGATCATTTATAATATGCAGACTTTCTTCGGTTTCAATCAGGATAAAAGGAGGTCTGGAAGCATCGATATATACGTGGGCAGTATTTCCGTCTGCATCAAACCGGCCTTTTAGAATGGAACCTAAATCAGAACCATTTTTCTTACTTAATCCAAAAGGTATGGTCTCTTCCAGTGTAATGGTTTTTATTCCGTCAAGGGGAATGGTTTCACCATAATAGGAGGATATCTTCAGGGTATCACCGCCGATTGTATAAACAGGGGGTAATGAAGCCCGGTACAACGTGATACTCACCAAAAGCAGAACTGGAAACATAACAATAAAGATACCGGCAGCAATAAACAACGTTTCCTTTTTGCTTTTGCGTATATCTTTCTTATTCTCATATCCCGCCTTATAACACCGCGTATTGGAAATATACAAGGCTATCCCGATATCAGCGATTAAGAAGATAAAATAAAAAATAAAATAAGGAGTACGGTAAACGCTGTCTAAGGGTATGAAAAAAAGTCCTGCAGTCGCGAAAAGTATGAGTAACATAGAAACCCCCATCGTCCGGCACAACTTTTGTGAATTATATTTTTCCTTTTCCTCAGGGCTTGACGTATTATACCCTGCAATGAGAAATGAACCACGTCCTGTCAGTAAAACGGCTGACAAAACAAACAACAGTATAAAAATAACCCATACAACAAACATTGCTCAACCTCCTGTCCCCCATGATATTTTGTACCTGGAATTAATTGAAACATTTTAGTCTCCTAATTATCAGAATATTACAAATGGCAGATAAGTTCAAGTCATTTGCATTCTTTATTTTCGAGAAATCGGTCTGATCTGAATAATGAGGACTTAACCTGGGGTTAAATTTCTCTGAAACAGATTAATTAATACTCCATTGAAGTCTGAAAGCAGATCTGATACGATTACAGTATCAGATGTTTGATCAAAACGGAGGACAAACCAATGCCATTAAATAATGTGATTCGGGAAAGAAGAAAAGAGGCCGGGCTAACCCAGGAAGATATAGCTGATTATCTTGGCGTATCTGCCCCTGCCGTAAGCAAATGGGAAAAAGGAAGCACCTCCCCAGACATCACCCTGCTGCCTGCACTGGCACGCCTTTTAAAGATTGATATCAATACTCTTTTATGTTTTGATACAGAACCTGACAGAGTTATTCTGTTTACAGGAGTATGATACTTACTTAGCTCCTCTTCAAACCGCAATTGACCAGAAAAATGTTTCAGAAATCATAACCCTTCTGAATTCCATACTGAGCTCTCTGCTTCACCCTGGGGAGCTCAATAACTCCCTCCTGTACCGGCACATTTCAATGCCGAGTCATACGGCAGAAATTCGAAAAAAAATGATGAAAATAATTCTTAGCGAACTCGAGGACGGCGATCAGTATTCTTACCTTCATTCTAATGAAGAATTTAAGGAACTAATAAAAAAATACCAGTCTGCGCTGGTAAGGTAAAAAGCTTAAGAGCCGGGGGAACATCTAACCGGCTCCAGCAGGGTCAGGTTTTCATTTAGTTTAATTTTGCCGCATATATTCATTATTTATCATTTCTTTCAGCTGTTCAGCTGTGCCGTATAATTCCTTTAGTTCTTCCTTTGATATGATTTTTTTAATATCTAAGTCTGCCTGCAAATAATCTCCCCAATCAGGTTTCATGTCATAAAAATCGGGGAGATAATAACAAACCGTTGTGCCATATCCTCCATTATATTCCGTTGATACCCTTGCAGTCTTTTTTGCCAGATCTATATTATAAATTTCTAAATTCACGATATATTCCTTATCATAATACTTATACAAAATCTTAGTATTGATTTTTATTAAATCTGGTCCATATAAAGCTTCCACATCAGAAGCAAATTTTATTTTTAAACACTCTTTTTCATCATAGGTTACAATTTCTGCATTCAATTGATTATCCTTAAAATAATCCGCGTATTGATCCAAATTATTGATTGCATCCTGTACTCCAGCATTGATGTTTATAGAACCGGCTTCTTTGGATATATTATTTTTAGTTAATAATAATGCAGCTGAAAAGAGTATTAGTAAGAACAGTAAACAGAAGATATTTATTCCATATTTTTTCATTATTCCATCCTGAATCTTTTATTTATTAAACACGTCTGCTTGAATCATCAGGGTTTTGTACCGTACAGACTGTAAATTATTTTTTTTCTCTCCAGTAGAAAATAAAATGATACCAGAAAAGGCAACAAAAACTGTTATCAGTAAAGCAACGAAAATGCCTAAAACATTGGTACCACCTAGTTTTTTTATGTACTGGATTGCTTCCCATTCTGTCAATTGGTTGGTTTGTGCCAGAACTTTTAATTCTCTCTTTCGGTAATAGGCGTTGGCGTAAATACCGACTAATATATGCAGTATCAGACCGCTTCCTGGAATGATGGCTGCAAATAAAGTGATAACCCCAAATAAAAAACCTTCCAAATACATTTTTCTGTATACCAGCCAATATAAGGGGAAAAAGAATGCCGCCCAGTTCCAGCTGCTGAAGTTTTGCTGCATCATTCTGCCACGCCACTGTTTTTCGTAATATCCGTAATTCTCTCCTACAAATAATTCCGCTTTCCTCTCATATATTTTATATTGTTCCTCTGTCATAAATACTCCTCCTAAAGTTTAAGGTTATCACTAATTAATCACTTAATTATTATACATAAATTTGTTACAAAATACAGATATATGTAATAATTAGCACGCTGTATGTAATTTTTGGTATAATCTTGTCGTTTTTTACTATTGAGCAATCAGAGAATTATTGATTTCATTATCAAACAGTAATCTTTATGTATCATAAGCTTTTAAATGTGCAATAATATAAAGTGATACAAATTGTATCGATATTTAATTTTTTCATTGAGTTTTCTTTTATTTATGTTACTATAAAATCAACAAAAAATTTTAGAGGAGGTATCTATGCCAGAAGCGATTGTCCGCATCAGCGAAATCCAGTTAACCGATTTAAAGAATACACATTATGGAAAAATTGAGATGCCAGCCTTTGCAGAAAAAAGCTATTTTTCAGATAAGGCAGATCTGCTTGGTATCTATGGACAAAATGGTTCAGGAAAAACTGCCGTGATCGAAGCCATGGACATCATTCAGATGCTTTTAGCTGGAAAATCACTGCCGGAAGACGCGGTTCACTATATTTCCGAAGAATCCGGAAGCTGCAGCATCACAGTGAAATTTCTGATTCGTTTCTCTGACAAGTCCATTCTGGCGGAATATACGGCAGAGTTTATAAGAGGTGACAGTTATCCCATGGAGATATCGGGAGAAACGTTAAGTACGGCTGTCTGGAATGAAACCCGGTTTGAAAATAAAAAGACTTTAATTGATTATTCCTCTTCTTCAAACGGGCCAGTCTTTACGCCCAAATACCGTTACGAAGCCCTGGCTAAAAGCGGGGAAGACATCCGGATTAATTTAAGCGTGGCAAAAAAGCTTGCTCAGAAAAATACTTCCTCCTTCTTATTCAGTCAGGAAAGCAGAAGCATATTTCAGTCAGCACCGGAAGAGATCACTCAAGATTACATGTCAGTGATAGAGGCATTATACCAATATGCTTCTTTCAATCTGTTTGTCATCTCAAGCGCTCATTCCGGTTCCATTACCACCAGTTCCAGACTTCCATTTGCATTTCGTTTAAACCTGGGAAACCGGATTGCAAAAGGTGATTTAACCATCCGTCTTGATGATCCTTCGGTAATCAGCAAGGATCAGTTTCAGCTTGTTACCCAGATTATCGAAGAAATGAATTCGGTTTTAACCTCACTCATTCCAGGACTGACCATAGGAATTCATAACTTTGGGGAACAGCTTCGTGAAAACGCCACACCCGGCTACCGGATTCAGCTGATATCAAAACGAGGTGAGGTTGTAATCCCACTTAAATATGAATCCGAAGGGATCATTAAGATTATCTCTGTTCTCAACGTCCTGATGTGTGTCTATAACCACCCTTCCATGTGCCTGATTATCGATGAACTGGATGCTGGAATCTATGAATATCTGTTAGGGGAGATTTTATCTGTATTTGAAAAAGGGGCAAAAGGCCAGCTAATTTTTACGTCCCATAATTTAAGACCGCTGGAGATGATTCACAAAAGAAGCATTCTCTTTTCTACTGCAAATCCGTCCAACCGGTATATCCGGCTTCAGAATGTAAAAAGCAACAATAACCTGCGGGACATGTATTTGCGCAGTATCACACTTGGAGGACAGCCTGAGGAGATTTATGAAGAAACAGACAGTGTAGAGATTGGACGCGCATTCCGGCGTGCCGGAAAGGCGGTTTCCTATGATAAACAGGACTAAAAAAGTCATTCTTTTTATAGCAGAAGGACCCACAGACGAAGAAACCTTAAGTCCTGTTTTGAAAAAGATTTTTCAGAAGGAAGACGTCAGGTTTCATATTGTACATGGGGATCTGACCAGTAACTGGTCGATTAATGCCCAAAATGCAGTAAAAACAGTGAATCAGCACATTGATATAGAACGAAAACGTTATGGATTCGACAAAAAGGATATATTAAAAGTAATACATCTGGTTGATATGGATGGCGCATTTATCAGGGAGGATCAAGTGGTTTACGCAGATCAGGCAGAAATTCTGTATTTTAATGATCACATTGAAACCCGTTCTCCGGAAACTGTGATTAACCGCAATCTAAGAAAATCCCAGATATTATCCCGGCTATCCCTCACTGGTAAAATTGGTACCATCCCCTACTCTATCTATTACTTTTCCAGAAATCTGGAGCATATCTTTCACAACAGCAAAAAAAATCTGACGGATGAAGAAAAAGTCAATTATGCAGACGCCTTTGCAGACCGTTACTCTTCAAACCCTTCTGCCTTCATCTCATTACTTTCCGGTAATGATTTTACGGTTCCCGGCGATTACAGAGATACCTGGGAATTCATCAGCCAGGGCAACAATTCTTTAAACCGCCACAGTAACTTTCATCTTCTCTTTCAGGAATTTCCGGAAAATTAATAACAGGCAGCAGACAGTTGGATCCTGTCTGCTGCCTGATCATTCAAACAGCTTTTATTCTGTTACAGTTTCTTCTTTCGCTTCCTTTGGCTCTTCTGCTTTTGCAGTTAAATCGCCTGGCTTCATGCTTAAGTTGATTCTGCCCATCTTATCTACTTCCATAACTTTTACAGTAACCATATCTCCGATGTTTACCACATCTTCGACCTTAGCAACTCTCTTATCGGAAAGCTTGGAAATATGAATCATACCGTCTTTGTTAGGAGCAAGCTCTACAAAGGCACCGAAATTCATAATTCTTACTACTTTACCAGTAAAGATCTGTCCTGCTTCAATCTCAGTTACGATGCTCTTGATAATCTGTTTTGCACGGTCGATCATCGCCTGATCGGTTCCGCATACAGAAACACTACCATCATCAGAGATATCGATCTTCACGCCGGTTTCTTCGATAATCTTGTTGATTACCTTGCCCTGCTTGCCCACTACATCACCGATCTTCTGAGGATCAATGGAAATCTGGTCAATCTTAGGAGCATATTTTCCAACTTCCTTACGAGGCTCTGCAATGGCTTTTGCCATAACCTCATCAAGAATGTAAAGTCTGGCTTCTCTTGTGGTACGGATTGCTTCTTCAATAATCGGTCTTGTTAAACCGTGGATCTTAATATCCATCTGAATGGCAGTGATTCCCTTATGGGTACCGCCTACCTTAAAGTCCATATCTCCAAAGAAATCTTCCAGACCCTGAATATCGGTTAAAACCACATAATCATCATCTGTATCTCCAGTAACCAGACCACAGGAAATTCCTGCTACTGCTGCTTTAATGGGCACACCTGCTGCCATTAAGGACATGGAGGAAGAACAGATGCTGGCCTGAGAAGTGGAACCGTTGGATTCCATAGTCTCGGAAACGGTACGGATCGCATATGGGAATTCCACTTCTGACGGAAGAACCGGAACAAGGGCTCTTTCTGCCAGTGCACCATGACCGATCTCACGGCGTCCCGGACCTCTGGAAGGTCTTGTTTCTCCTACAGAGAAGGACGGGAAATTATAGTGGTGCATATATCTCTTGGAAGTTTCCATATCATCGATGCCGTCCAGTCTCTGGCTTTCAGATAATGGAGCCAGAGTACAGATATTTAAAATCTGAGTCTGTCCACGGGTAAACATAGCAGAACCGTGTACTCTTGGAAGCATATCAATCTCTGCTGCCAGATGACGGATCTGATTCATGGCACGGCCATCCGGACGCTTGTGATCCTTTAAGATCATCTTGCGGACAGTCTTCTTCTGATACTGATAAATAGCCTCTGAAAGTACAGCCAGCCACTCTTCTTTTTCAGCAAAAGCCTCTTCTAACTTCTTGGTGATATTACGGATGTTTTCTTCTCTTATCTGCTTCTCATCTGTAAAGACAGCAACTTCCATCTCTTCAGGAGTTACGATCTCTTTCATCGCTGCAAATAATTCTTCCGGTACTGCACAGCTGGTATATTCATGCTTTGTTTTTCCGCACTCAGCAACGATGGTATCGATAAACTTAATAATCTCCTGGTTTACTTCATGAGCTTTAAAAATTGCCTGAATCATAACATCTTCCGCAACCTCGTTGGCTCCGGCTTCGATCATGATTACTTTCTCTCTGGTAGAAGCAACGGTAAGCGCCATATCAGAAGCCTGCTTCTGTGCCTGAGTTGGATTGATCACCAATTCTCCGTCAACAAGTCCTACCTGAGTGGAAGAACATGGACCGTCAAATGGAATATCAGAGATGCTGGTTGCAATGGCAGAACCGATCATGGCGGTTAATTCCGGTGAGCAGTCCTGATCAACTGACATAACGATATTATCCAGGGTTACATCATTGCGGTAATCCTTAGGGAACAGCGGTCTCATGGGACGGTCAATTACACGTGAGGTTAAAATGGAATTCTCAGATGCCTTTCCTTCTCTCTTGTTAAAGCCTCCCGGAATCTTTCCGACTGCATATAATTTTTCTTCGTATTCTACACTCAGAGGGAAGAAATCAATTCCGTCTCTGGGCTTATCGGATGCAGTTGCAGTTGCTAATACAACGGTATCTCCATAGTGCATCAATGCTGCACCGTTTGCCTGCTTGGCAACTCTGCCCACTTCAACGGTCAGTGTTCTGCCTGCAAGCTCCATACTGAAACTCTTATACATACTGGTATCTCCTTAAAAATAAATTTATATTAACAGTAGAAGATGCCGAAACTACTGATCTGCGCGTAAAAAATCCGGTGTTTCAGGTCTTATTTTTACGCGTACATCAGCGGTCTCGGGGGAAACTTCTACTTTTAACATCCTTTTCTTAATAGACAGATAGGGTGGAGAAGTTCTCCACCCTAAATGGTTATTATTTTCTGATTCCTAACTTCTCAATTAAAGTACGATATCCTTCAAGATCGGTTTTCTTTAAGTAATCAAGAAGACCTCTTCTCTGTCCAACCATCATCAGAAGACCTCTTCTGGAATGATGATCTTTTGGATTCTGCTGAAGATGATCTGTTAACTCTGTGATTCTCTCTGTCAGAATTGCGATCTGAACTTCCGGTGAACCTGTATCGCCAGGCTTTCTGCCATATTCAGAAATAATAGCTGCTTTCTTTTCCTTTGAAATCATGTTGATTTCCTCCTTAAATTTAAGATTCTCACCTTGTACCAAGCAATGGATGGAGTGTCCGAAATACCGGGTACCGGCGCGTATTCATACTGATATAGTTTACCACAGGGGCAAATAGTTGTCAAATACTTATATCCTCTTTTTATATTGTTGCCGGATCTTAAAATCTGATACCAGCTGCCTTATATTTACAGATCCAAATCCCGGTTAAGCTCCATATATTTTCCAAAATCCGTCTGTTTCATTTTGTCTAAAAGGCATTTTCGAATCTCTTCCATGCTGCTTTTTTTCAATCGTTTTCCTTCTACCAGACATTCTCCGGCCACATAAACAGAATCTACATTAGACGGATTGGCGCTGTAAACAAGGGCCGAATAAGGATCATAGACCGGAAACATATTGGCAGAATCCGTCTCTATCACTACCAGATCTGCCTGCTTTCCCGGTTCCAGAGAACCGGTTATACCATCAAGTCCCAGGGCTTTTGCTCCCTTTATGGTCGCCATCTCAACAATATCTTTTGCAGGAAACGCGCTTCTGTCCTTTGTTTCATTTTTATGAAAATCTGCACACAGTTTCATCTGGGTCAGTATATCCAGCGTATTTCCGCTTGCGGGACCATCTGTTCCAAGTCCAACTGCAATCCCTCTCTGATTCATACCGCTCACCGGAGCAACTCCCTTGGCAGCTTTTGTATTGGACCCGATACAATGGGCAACGGACGCGTGGTTTTCTTTTAGAAGATCTAAATCCTCTTCTGTCATATGAATGCAATGTGCAGCCAGTGTTTCTTTTCCAAGTACTCCAATGCTGTTTAAAAAACTGATCGGAGTCATGTTTTTCTCTTTTTCAAAATATTCCATCTCATAATCCATTTCCGCCGTATGAAGGGTAAATGGAACTTCATAGAAAGAATCAATTCTGTAAGCCTCTTTTAATAGATGGGGAGAACAGGTGGTGGTTCCATGAGGCGCGATACAGGCAGAAATTCTTGGGTGGTTTTTATATTTTTTAATTAAGTTCTCTCCGTAAGCAATGGCTTCCCCCGGATCCTTAAAATCACAGGCTCCCTCATCCATAACGGTCTGACCGGCGATTGCTCTGAGCCCCATCTCATCCATGGCTTTTGCAGCCTCTTCTTCGTAATAATACATATCCATAACCGTGGTGACACCGGAAAGAAGCATTTCTGCAGCTGCATAACGGGTAGAGAGATACACCAGTTCTTCATCCATGGATTTTTGCTCCATGGGAATTAAAAAGACCCGAAGGCGATCCTTACAGTCATCTCCAAGACCCCGGAACGGAATCATTCCCATGTGGGTATGAAGATTTATCATGCCGGGCATTACGATTGCGTTTCTGGCATCCAGCAGGGTTGCAGCCGCCAGACAGGCATCTTGCTTTAAGTCCTTCATTTCTCCTGTCATTGTAATCACGTCATCTTCGAACATCACAAAACCCGGATTATAGATTTCCCCTTTTTGATTCATGGTTACTACTGTAGCATTTACGATTACCGTTCTCACACTTTTCAACCTTTTCCTTTTTCATACTCGTATTTTTCCACCAGGGGAATTCCCTGCCTGTCTTTCGTATCAAACAATCCCTTATCACTGAGCTTTAACTCCGGAGAAACCAGCAGAGTCAGGGTTGAAATGGACATGATCACATTGCTGTTTTTATAGCCCATATCTTCAATCTCCCGGCGAACCTCACCCAGGCTTTTGGATAGCTTATAAAGTCCCTCATCAGAGAGAATTCCGCCTACAGGAAGATTGACAAAAGCGGTTACTTCTCCCTCTCTGGCTGTTACATAGCCTCCCTGCATGTGAACCACACGGTTCTGTGCCAGAAGCATATCCTTTGGAGAATTTCCAAGAACCAGAAGGTTGTGACTGTCATGACTCCAGGTAGTTGCCACAGCGCCTGGAAGTTTTAATCCATTCTCTACCAGACCATAAGAGACATTGCCGTTTTTGCCGTATCTTTCGTAAACCACAGCCAGGCACAACCCTGCCTCCTGCCAGCAAAGGCAGTGATCTTTTACAGCAATTCGGCGTTTCACATGGCAGATTCTGGTTCCATACTCCTGTACCTGCATGACTGACACAACTGCCTCACCGTCCTTTATTTTACAACGGTTTAGATTAAAGTCTGATTCTAAGGCAATCCGGCATTTTACAGACTGATAGAACTCATCGGGATATCTGGTTTTATCTTCTTTTGAGGGAGCCTCATAAAGCTTTCCGCTTTTATAAACTGCCAGAGGATTGAAATGGATCAGATCTTCTAAAATAATAAAATCAGCCAGTTTCCCAGGTGCTATCATTCCACGGTCATTTAATCCCATTCTTCTGGCCGGAGTCAGAGTACTGCAATAAACGGCCCTTTCTGCAGGCATTCCCTGTTCCACTGCCAGACGAATGATCCGGTTTAAATGTCCGGTTACCAGATGATCCGGCATGACATCATCTGTCACAAGTGCCACATTTTCATAAAGCTCATGGGACACAACGGCAGATACCACATCATGGGTTAAGGATTTTCCCTGAAGTTCCAGAAACATGCCCATATCCGTTTTTTCCATCACGGACTCCGGCGTCTGCTGGGTATGATCTGCATCCACTCCGGCTCTTATGAAAGCTGCCAGATCCCTTCCTGTAAGAGATGGGCAATGGCCTTCAATCTTAATATCCCGGCTGGCTGACTGGCATAATTTAATCAGACCTTTTATTTTTGTATCTTCCGGGGAAATTAAATCCCTGTGATTCATCACTTCTCCCAGGCAGATGACCCGGTCATCTTCTAACAGCTTTAAAACCTCTTCTTCTCCCACGACACCGCCGGTTGTCTCATACGCTTCACCTGCTGCCGGAACACTGGAGGGGATGGCATAATAGATATCCAGATCCGTTTTTACATCCATAAACCGGCTGATACCTTCCATTCCAAATACATTGGCTATCTCATGAGGATCTGCGACAACCGTCGTGACACCCCAGGGAAGAACCGCTCTGGAAAATTCCGCTGGTCCGATCATGGAGCTCTCCATATGCATATGGATATCAATCAGTCCCGGTATAATATAGTTATCCTTTGCATCTACCACATGGTCCGCCTCATAACAGGAAGCAGGGGAAACGTCATAAAACTTTTCCCCCACCACTGCAATGTCCGCCTTTTCAAAACACTGCCTGTATGTCCGGTAGACCCATCCATTCTGAACAAGTAAGTCAACCTTCATATTCTCATTCCTTAGCTGTTAATAATACGGTTCCACTGGTCAATCCAGTCTTTTAAAAGTGGGTTTACAAAGGAATAATCAAGAACCTTTGCATTTTCAGCAGCTTTACCGTATGTCATATTTTTTGCATTTTCTTCATCAACTGTTACCTGGTTGTTGGTTGGTGCTTCATTGAGTGCCTTGGTTGTCTTGTCCTGAAGCTCCTTGCTTAAGCGGTAATTGATATATGCATAAGCCAGTTCTTTGTCCTTGCAGTTTTTGGTAATGCTGATGGTATTGAAGTTTGCATAGGTCACATCAGGAGTAACATACACCAAATCCGGATTAGCTTCTTTAATGGTAGGAACACCGAAATCTCCTACGATAGCAGCTTTGATCTCACCAGAGGTAAACATATTGATTAAATCGGAAGATTTTGCGTAAGTTTTAACCAGGTTCGGCTTTAATTCTTCCAGTGCCTTAAAAGCTGCCTCTCCCTTATCAGTCGTGACATCAACGCCTGCATGATTACTTGCCATATAAACCATAGCAGGACCAAAAGTAGTGGTGATATCCGGAATTGCCACACTTCCTTCTAATTCCGCTTTCCAAAGATCATCAAAGCTGTTGATTTCAAATCCAACTGCTTTCGGATCATACATAATGCCAATGCTGTTAATGGTATAGGCAACGCCCTGTCCGGAATCTGCCATGGTTTTTGCTGTTCCGATTAAGTTCTTGCTGTTCTCAATCTTTGATAAATCCAAGGTCTCAAATAATCCCTCTTCGATTCCTTTTGCAGTCATTGCCTGGGATAACTCGATTACATCAATGGTGCTCTGAGAATCTGCAGACAGCTTTGTATAGCGCTCATTGGTGCTTCCTGTCTCTGTTACAATTTTGCAGCCAAACTGGTCTTCAAATGGTTTGTATACTTCTTCTTCCGAAATATCTTCGCTTAATCCGTAAGTGGATAACACCAGCTTCTTTTCTCCGCCAGCTGCGCTTTTTTCTGCGGCAGCGCTCTGTTCAGCAGTCGTGCCTGTTCCTGCAGTCGTGCTTTCTCCTGTACTCTTAGCAGCTCCGCAGCCTGACAGTGCGATGGCTGCACATAAAGATAATGCCAATACTTTTTTCATAATTTTAATCCTCTCTTTTTATCATTTGCCGGCTTTCATGCCGTTGTTACTTATTTACAAGAATAAGCTTTGACTCAGGAAGATACAGACGGATGGTACTTCCCTCTTCATAAACCTCTTCTGCCGGTCTGCTTACCAGGAACTTGCCTTCCGCTGTCAGCACTTCATACTGATAGCTTTTTCCTAAAAATGTCCGGACGCCTACTGTTCCAGTAAGAACATTCCGGTCTTCCGACTCGCCTGCAATTCTAATATCTTCCGGCCTGATTGTACCTGCCAGAGAATCGCCGTTTCTGTCAGACTCTACTGTAAATACTGTACCAGCCTGGGTTTTATATACATTTCCTTCTCTATTTAACGTAAGGAAATTTTCAAAACCGATAAATCTGGCGACAAATTCCGTTTCCGGTCTCTGATAAATGTTCTCCGGCGTATCAAACTGCTCAATTACTCCCTGATTCATAACCGCTACCTTATCAGAGATGGAGAAACATTCTTCCTGGTCATGGGTAACAAATAAGGTGGTAATTCCAAGTTTTTTCTGAATCCGCTTAATCTCCATACGCATATTGATCCGAAGCTTTGCATCTAAATTACTGAGGGGCTCGTCAAGAAGTAAAAGCTTTGGCTCAATTACCAGGGCTCTGGCAAGGGCAACTCTCTGTCTCTGACCGCCTGACATCTGCTGTGGAAAACGTTTTTCAAACTCTGAAAGACCGCATACTTCCAAAATATTTTTAACCTTCTGGTCAATCTGCTGTTTATCAAGCTTTCTCATTTTCAAACCAAAAGCTACGTTATCATAAACATTCAGATGGGGGAACAGTGCATAGCTCTGAAATACAATACCAAAGTTCCTTTTATGAACCGGAATCTTTGTTAAGTCTTCCCCGTCAAGGGAAAATACTCCGCTCTCAGGCTCTATAAATCCTGCCACAACACGAAGAGTGGTGGTTTTTCCACACCCGCTGGGGCCTAATAATGACACCAGCTCCCCTTCCTTTACTTCCAGATTTAATCCTTTTAACACCTGCTTTTTCTTATCATAACGGACATCAATATCCTTCAGTGTCATATATGCCATATCACATTCCTCCTATTTCGCCAGGGCGGCTATTCCCAGTGTTTTATCTACAATTACCATCATAAGAACTGTAACCGCCATCAATAGTACGGATACTGCCGACACCGTAGGGTCATAATTATATTCAATATAATTCATCAAAGTTGCCGGAAAGGTGGATACTCCCGGTCCGGAAAGAAACATGGATACCGGTATGTTATTAAAGGAATTGATAAACGCCAGCATGAATGCAGCAGAGATTCCGGAGGTAATATTAGGAAGTACAACCCGGAAAAATGCACGGAGCTTTCCGCAGCCTAAGCTCCATGCTGCTTCCTCTGTGGAAAAATCAAACTGCTCAAGGCTGGAACCTACCACCCGGATCACATAAGGCAGGGTTACCATAAAATGTCCGGCTAATAATCCCATAAATACTGGCACTCTCAAAGTTAAAACCAGGAACTGATAAAGGACAAAACCGATTACGATTCCTGGAACTATGGTGGGGGAAAGAAATACGGATTTTATCAGATTTTTTCCCTTTAATCCGGATCTGGCCAGCGCATAGGCTGCTGGTATTCCCACCAGCAGGGCAATGACTGTAGCCAGCATGGCAATCTCAAGACTGGTTAAAAATGAGATACGGAAGGATTTTGTGGTAAATACCTTTACAAACCATTTTACAGAAAAGGATTCGATGGGAAAGGTGATCGCACTGCCCTTGCCAAAAGCGGTAACTGTAATAATAATCAGGGGCAATATTAAAAAGCCAAATACGAGAACGGCAAAAACAGTCAGCATTTTATTTTTACGCATGGTCTCCTCCTCTCTTGTCCAGTCTTGCTGCCAGTGAATTAAATCCTTTGATTACAGCAAGTGTTACAACAATCATAATCAGGGAAATAACGGCTGCGCCATCCCAGTCTCCCACACTCATGGCTCTCTGGTAAATAAATGTGGAAAGAACCATGTTTTTATTTCCTCCTAACAGCTGAGGAGTGGTATAAGCAGTTAAGGTTCCAGTAAATACTAAAATCCCGCCCACAATGATGCCCGGCAGGCTCATGGGGAAAATCACCTTCATAAAAGCACGGATTCTGTTTGCTCCAAGACTTAAAGCCGCCTCCATCATATCATCACCAATATTCTCCATGACGCCGGCCACTGTGACGATCATAAGGGGAAGAAATAGATAAACCGAACCAATAATAATGGCAAAGTCTGTATAAAGCAGCTTAAGGGGCTTTTCCACAATCCCCGCTGTAACCAGTATCCGGTTAATCAGACCGTTGCTCCCTAGAATATTAATCCAGGCAAAGCTTCGGATTACAGAATTGGTCATCATGGGAAATATGGAAACAGACAACAGGATCCCTCTCCATTTTTTTCCGCACCGGCTGATAAAATATGCGGTGGGAACTCCAAGTACCATGCAAAATCCGGTGGTTAAGCATGCAACCTTCACCGTTCTTACAAAGATTTTCCGATAATATTCATCCTGGAAAAATGACACGTATGCGCTTAAGGGATACTCTCCTGTATGAAGAGATGGAATCAATACTCTCAAAAGCGGAAGGAACAGACATACTGCCAGAATCACCAGCCCGGGAATTATCATTACAAATGCACTGCGTTTCTTCATTTTAACCTCTCCATGCGTTCAGCACTCCAAACGTTGCTGTTTCTTATAACTACTTATAAGTACAATTAATTTATATCTATACATTTATTATAATTTATGATATACTGTACGTCAAATACATATAATCTATATTTTCTATGCAGTAAAGCTATAGGCAACAGAGAAAAGGAGAGATCAGCCATGGATTTAAAAGAAGCCAGATACATTCTTGCTATTTCCAGAAATAAAAGCATCAGCAAAGCTGCAGAAACGCTTTTTATTTCCCAGCCGTCCTTAAGCAAATATTTAAAAAATTTAGAGCAGCAGCTTGGAACCCGTTTATTTGACCGGGTGGGAAGCGGTTATTATCCCACTTATATCGGAGAGCGTTACATTCATTATGCGGAAAAGATTGTGGAATACGGAATGGAATGGAATATTGAATTTGATGATATTATGCACCATAACCACGGCCGTCTAAACATTGCTCTCCCCATCATGCTTGGTAACAGTCTGATTGGCCCCACTCTGATGAAATTTCACAGGCTTTATCCAAATGTCACCGTCAATATGATGGAGGAAGTCAATTTTGTAGCCGAACACACCTTAACGGATCATACGGTGGACTTAACCTTTTATAATGTGCATGAGTTTCCTACTGATCTGGATTATCAGATTATTGGGAAAGAGGAAATGATTCTTGTGTTATCTGCGGAGAATCCACTGGCAGAAAAAGCAATCAGAAAAGAAGGCTTTCAATATCCGTGGATTGATTTAAGCTTTCTGTCCGGGGAATCCTTTATTCTGCTTTATCCTGATCAGAATACGGGAGGAATCGCATTAAAGCTCTTTGATGAATATAAAATGGAACCAGAAATCCTGCTCCATACCCGTAACAGCGAGATGTCCATCCGTCTTGCCATGGAGGGGCTGGGTGCCGCGTTCGCACCGGAAAGTTATTATCACTATTTAAGAAACAGAGAACCTTCCTCTTCTGTCTGTCTTTCCGTGGGAAAAACCAGAAACGATAATACACTGATTGCAGCTTATCAGAAAAACCGGTATCTGCCTAAATACGCCAAAGCATTTTTGGATATTCTCACAGAATATTACGAAACAGAGCATGCTGCCTGTTTTTCAAATTAAAGAAAACGCGTCCGGAAAACCGGACGCGCCTTTTTACATGGTCATCATTGCGACTCCAAATAAAATGATTAAATCAAGCAACAAACAGACACCTGTGACACAGATAGAAAATACAGCCAGATTCTTTTTTTGTGGGGTAACAGATCGGCTGATAATCAGGGTGCTTGACAACAGACCCAGACACAACCCGATTAATCCGCAAAATGCCCAGCCTCCTAATGACAGGATTGCAGACAGTATGTACGTCCATTTCGGTATATTTTCGAAAGGAACGTAAGGTGCCTTTGAGTTTAAATAAACCCCATCCACAGCCAGGTCAACTTTTCTGCCTATTGCAGTCAGATGGACTGTGGTTCCGTCTAGATCAAGGGGAACATCAAACAGACGAATAAACAGGCTATTGTTCTTAATTGGGGTTGAAACACCATCGACGACTGCCTTTGCTTTAAAAACTCCCGGTTTCAATGCAATCTCATGATTCACTCCGTTTACTGTAACATTCCATATGTTTTTCATACTGATTCTCTCCAATTTTATAATTTATACTATTTAATACCAGCTGCAATCAGCTGCAATTTTCCAGCTGTCTGCTCATCCAGATCCCCAAAGTATGGAAGCCCCTCCGGTGACTGGTCATAAAGAACGTTATATAATACACAGGCAGAAAGATAAGTGCCTGCTGGTGACGGATGGTTTTCATCTTCATCCCATAACTCGATCTCCGGAAACTGGGATGTACATCTCATAAAAGCGATTCCAGCAGGAGCCAGCATGGCATCCAGTTCTTTTGCGATATTGATATAATGGGTGGCAATTTCAGTCTGCATCTCATCTCTGGACTCCCTATATTTAAGCCCTGCCAGAAGATTGATTGAGATCCCTTCTTTAAAAGCCCATGTCATGAGAAATACCGGTTCTCCCTGTGCCTGACGGATCAGAGAATCAAGGGTTCTGGCTGCTGAATACATGGTTTCTTCTCCCATGGTGGCAATTCCGCTTTGCTCCTGTAAAATCACATAATCCCATGTGTAATTTTCCAGTGCATCGTATACCTGGCTTCCAACTTCATCCTCCCGGTCAGCGAAATATTCCAGACGATAGGAACCTTCTGTCAGTTCATATACATCAGCCATAAATCCACCGCTTTGGCTTAACTGTGTAAATACAGACGGCAGGTCATTGGTATACGTCATACTGTTTCCCAAAAATAAAACCGAAGGCTGATCTTTTACCGGGTCTGGTTTCTTTAAATTCAGATCCTGCGTAAAATCCATAGGCTGGACTTTCTCTCTTTTCAAGGCGCTGGATATCAGTAAGTATCCACCAATTAACAATGCAGCAAATACTGCTAAAACAATGATAACAATCTTTTTTATTGTTGATTTCATACCCCCACTCCTCTATTTATTCTTTTATTTGTATCGGCATAATAAAGAAATAATATAGTGATTGAGGGAAATTCGTTACTTTTTGTTAACTTTCAACAATTGTATCTTATTTTTAGTAACTAATTATATATAGTTATAAAAAGAAAGAGCCGATAACCGCATATTTACATATGCATGTCATCGGCTCCGGGTCTATACGCCCTTATTATTATTCCATTTCATCGACTGCAGTCTTACCGGCAATTCGTCCGAAGGTAAAGATATCTGTTAATGCGTTGCCGCCAAGACGGTTTCCTGCATGAATACCTCCGGCAACTTCTCCGGCAGCATAAAGATGTTTAATTGGCTGGCCATTTTCATCTAATACGTGGGTATTGGTGTCGATCTTAAGACCTCCCATGGTGTGATGAACAGCTGGCTTTCTTGGAGTTGCGTAGAACGGTGCCTTCTCCACTTTCAGGCTGAATGTATCCTTATGGAACTCCGGATCAAAGCCCGCATCTACATAAGAATTATATTTTATAATGGTTTCCTTAAGAACTTCAGGATCCATACCGACTTTTACTGCCAGTTCTTCGATGGTATCGGCTCTGAATAAAGTACCAGCTTCTACCTGACGGTCTAATTTCTCCTGGCTTGTATTGGCAGCAGTTTTTTTAATCTCATCATCTGCAATCAGATAGAATAAACCGCCCTGATCGATTGCCGCTTTAGTTAACACATCACGGCCTGAGAATTCATTTACAAAACGTCTGCCGTTTTTATTAACAATTACAAAGTTTTCCGGTGGTACCTGAATTCCACTAAACAGCTCGCCAGTATCCGGATCAGCAACAGGCATCATCTGGGTAAATCCCATTCCTGTCAGTGCTGCTCCTACTGATTTACCAAGCTGGATTCCATCACCAGTCATAGCAAAGGAATTGGTGGTTCTTATATTGTCATCGATGGCTGCCCAATAGGTATTATATTCCTTTAACATCTTTGTATTGGCACCAAAACCACCGCTTGCAAGTACAACTGCTTTGGCACGAACTGTAATCTTCTGGCCATTGACACCTGTTGCTATGACTCCTGCGATCTCGCCATTTTCCAAAATAAATTCCTTTACAGGACTGTCTGTAATAATCTTTCCTGAGTGCTCCTCCACATATTTTGAGAGAGCAAGGATAAATGCGGTACCATAGCTTTTCACTGGCTTATGGCCACGGCGCCAAAGAGCACCAACCGGAGCAAATACAACGCTCTTGTCATACTCAACGCCGATCTCTTCCAGCCATTTAACACTTTCTAATGCTCTGTCAGTAAGGATTTTTACCAGGTCGTACTGTCCGTAAATGGTATTGCCTTGTAAGTCGGTACGCTTTCCGCCAAAATAGGTCTGCATTCTGTGAAGAAGAGGAGAATCGAATAAATGACCTTTTCCAGTGCCGAACTTTTCCTGGTATTTGGCAAATTCTTCTTTCAGCGCATGGAAATCGTCTAAATATTCCGGATGAATCTGGCTCTCATCGGTTGCTAACAATGACTCGATGGTATGTCTTTCTCCCGGATTTTCCTCAAACTCTCTCTGCCATTCAGGATCAGCCGCATTAACGGGACCACCGGAACGTATGGTATTTCCGCCTACTGCCGGATATTTTTCAAGTACAATTACACTGGAGCCATTCTGTAATGCAGTGGCAGCCGCACTGAGTCCGGCGCCGCCTCCGCCAACAACTACCATATCACAAGTATATTCTTCGTCTTGTCTGTTCCGGCTGCTGGCAGGTTTTGGACGTCTCTTAAGTATATCAGGGTTGACTCCGGCAAGCTTTACTGCTTTTGCAACACCATCAATTACACCGTTGCTGGTTTCAGATGCACCAGAGAGCGCATCTACATTCAGAGTCTGTCCCTCAATGATTTTATCCGGTATTCTAACAAATACCACATCTGCGATACCTTCGGTTTCGCCTTTGGTATCTATATTAATGCTTTCAATTCGTTTTTCGCTGAAGGATACCTTCATAGGAAGATTTCCGCTGTGACCGATTGCGTTTACTTCATATTCGCCAGGAGTAAAGGAAAAATCCTCTTCCTCATTCAGCTGATTTGAGATGGTGGCAAAACGCATAAAGCGAAGGAAACAGATATCAAGGAAATCAATCGTTCCTTCATTCACCAGATCACCGGCTTCATCAAATGCCTTGCTTGCATTTCCCAGTAAGAACTCATAACCTGGCATTACATTTGCATCCACACCTGGCGCATCCAGGATCTGACGAAGGTGAAGCTGGGCACGGGAAGATCCCTGTGTTCCTAAAGAAGCACCAACGATCATAACCGGCTTGCCTGCAAGTGGATGGAGATCAAAGCTCAGCCACTCGATCAGGCTTTTAAGTCCGGACGGAATGGAATGATTGTATTCAGGAGTAGCCATAATAACACCGTCAGACTCTGTGATCTTATTATTGAACATCTGGATCACTTCACCGTAAGACTGATTATCAGACTGATTAAACATGGGAACATCTGTGATATCAAGTACTTCGATCTCTGCTTTTGACTCAAAATGTTTTTTCATAAACTGAAGGAGCTTACGATTATATGATTTTTTTGCATTCGTTCCAACAATTGCTATAAATTTCATTGATATGAATCCTCCTACTCTTGCCAAGTGAATTTTTTTGCGCTTTTCTTCTGAACCTTTTCTGCCAAAAGTTTTGTCGTGATATCTGTAAACAGAACAAATTCCCTGAAAATTTCATCAAGCTCCGTTAACTTGTCCGGATAGATAAGATCTCCGGCATTGTCAAATGCGGCTTGTGATTTTCCTAACAGGAACTCACTGCTTGGCATAATTCTGGCTGCCAGCTCAGGGGAATCAAGAATCTGTCTTAAGTGGGCCTGGGCACGGGATGAACCAAGTGTACCATGGGATGCCCCTACAATTAAAACAGGCTTATCCGTAAGCGCCTGACTTGTATAGCTGATCCATTCAAGAGCACTCTTTAAAACTGCTGGTATGGCATGATCATATTCCGGAGTTGCTATAATAACACCGTCTGCATTTAAGATTTTATCGGATAATTCCTCTACCTTTTCAGGAACTTCTAAATCCTCTGGTTCCATAAAGGCCGGTAA
The DNA here is from genome assembly GCA_009712635.1 of Hungatella sp. Lineage (GTDB taxonomy): Bacteria > Bacillota > Clostridia > Lachnospirales > Lachnospiraceae > Lacrimispora. Next base: position 32,728 of record WASS01000015.1, read on the forward strand.
ATCTTTAATTTCATATAATTCAATCTCCGCCTCACTGGAAAAATGTTTTTGCATAAATTGAAGCAGCATGCGATTAGTTGACACATCTGAATTCGTGCCCACGATTGCTAAATATTTCATAGTAATCTCCTTCCTATCCATTAAGTTCTCACAGTTGTCATTATGTGTTTGATATAATTTTAACACATCGTCCTTATATTATCTAATAGTTATTTATTGTAGTTTGATAACAAATTTGTTATAATCAAATAATAGAAAAATAGCAAATTATTTCTCAAAGAAAGGAATAAAATGTCGAAAATCTCTTCTCAGGAAATTCTCTATTATATTGATGCCATTTTAAAATACAGTAACTATGGCAAGGCTGCCAAATCCCTTTATATATCTCAACCATATCTGACGCAGGTAATTAAAAGAGTGGAAAATGAATTAAACTGCGAACTGATTACCCGGAATAAGCTGCCTTATCGGTTAACCGAACAGGGAAAGATCTATTATCAATACCTGACCTCATTAGAAAATAATTATGCAAAGCTCCTAAGGGAAATATCCGATGTATCAGATATTGACAAAACGGTTATAAAAATAGGGGTTCTTCCCAGCCTTGGCACTTATCTTTTGCCTCTTTTTCTCCCTGATTTTCTAACTCTCCATCCCGACTGCAGAATAGAGCTGTTAGAAAGTCTGCCTGAAAAAAATGAGAAGCTGACCCAAAACAATGAACTGGATTTCTGGATTGGTCAAAATTCAAGGAATATTTCACCCAACTTAAACTCGGTCAGCTGGGGCAGACACAGATACCGGGCTGTGATCCCACGCTGCAGTGATCTGTATCAGGAAGATAAGGCCGTCATTGGGGAAGGCAGCATTGACATGAGTAAAATCTTATGCCAAAAGCTGGTTCTAACCTCAAAGGGCTCTGCCATCAGAAAACAGATTGATCAATTGCTAAACCTTTATAAGGTTGAACCCAACATAATTATGGAGAGCACAGAGATCAATACCATTCTGAAGCTTGCCACAGGTAATTTAGGAATCACTTTTATTCCCGAAAGCGTCTATGTGAAGGAAAGTCCGTCGGAATACAATCTCTATCAGATACCCATAGACGAACTGAGCTTAGATTACTTCATAGCATACCACAATGAAAGAAAACTATCCAATATTGATCATGACCTGATAAATACCTTTTTGATTCATGGGCAGAACAATTCCGATCTGGGAGAATGAAATGACAGAGTATACAAAGATTATATATCTTATGGGAACAAAAATATCCCTTTATATTATGGGAGAAGAAACTGAAATGCTGGCAGAAAAGGCTGAAGAAATGCTGATCCGTTATAATGAAATCTTTAGTGCCAACAGTGATCACTCCCAGCTTGGGATGATTAAAAAAACGGCTGGTATCGCTCCCCAAAAGGTGGATGAGGAGCTGTATGAACTGATAAAAACGGGAAAAAAGCATAGTCTGAATGAAAATTCATTTTTAAACATTGCAATCGGACCGTTAATAAAGCTATGGAGAATCGGTTTTACCGAAGCACATGTACCGGATAAAGAGTCCATAGAAAAAGTGCTGGAACTTTTAGATCCTGAATTGATTCAGCTGGATGAGAATAACAAAACCGTCTTTCTGCAAAAAAAAGGTATGGAAATAGACCTGGGAGCCATAGCCAAGGGTTATTTCGCAGATAAAGTCATGGAGTTTTTTAAAGATCATGGCGCGGTCTCGGCTATGGTAGATATGGGCGGCAATGTGCTGGTCCATGGAGACTCCCCCTCGGATGGCAGTGACTGGAACGTGGGAATCCAGAACCCGTTTTTGCCTAGAGGAAATGCGGCTGCACTGGTTAAAATAAGAAATCAGTCTGTTGTAACATCAGGAATTTACGAAAGAGTCCTTGAAAAGGAAGGCAGTAAATACCATCATATTTTTAACAGCAAAACCGGCTATCCTATGGAAAGTAATATCGCTTCTCTGACTGTGGTCGCCGACAGGTCCCTGGACTGTGATATTTATACCACTGAATTGTTTGGACTGGATGCAGTGTCAATCATTCGTAAAATGAACAATATGAACGATTTGGGTGCAGTGGTAATAACCTTAGATGGAAAATTGGCCTGCACGGAAAATCTTATGGGACGAATTCATCCATTAAGTATGTAATATAAAAATTCAAGATACTCCTACTCAAAGCCCACCAATCACTTTACCGCCGATGGTGGGCTTTACATGTACAAACTAATAATGTTTCATTGACAAACAAACATATTGTATGCTAGGATAACAATAGTAAGAATAATTATTATAATAAAGGAGAAGTAATTTATGTTTGAAGTAGAAAACAGTCCAAAGCGTTATTATAAAGTCATGCACAATTACCAGGAGGCCCAATTGCTTTTTGCAGCAATACGTTTGAATATTTTTTCCTATCTTGATACACCTCAAACTGCACAAACTGTAGCAGAAGCGATCAATTGTGACAAACATCAAATGGAACTCATTCTGTTATCACTGGTCTCCTGCGGTTTGGTGAATAAGCAGGAAGAATATTATAGAAATACACCAGAAACAAGAAACTTTTTATCCCGCAACAGCAAGGTGTTTCTTGGTGATACACTCTTGTTTCGGGAAAAGATGACCTCTCTTGGACAACTGGAGGAAAAGATAAAGTCAGTATCTTCCGAAAATAATGAGGCTTATGATTTTTCTGAACTTGCCCGTTTATCTATTCCTGAAATGTACTCCGGACGTGTACAGGCATTTATGAATGAAGTAAACAAGCTGTTTCCTGATCATAATGAGTGTCTCAACATTCTGGATCTGGGAGGCGGAGCAGGTATACTGGATGTTGAACTGATCAAACATTACCCGAACAGTAAAGCTACCGTTATGGAAACGCCGGATGTTTCTAAGGTTACAAGGGAAATTGTGGAGAAATATGGGGTACAGCAAAAGGTTCAGGTGATTTCAGGTGATTTCAATCATGACCCTTTAGGCGGACTTTATAATATGGTTATTGCCTCAGGCGTTCTGAACTTTGTTGAGGGTGATTTAACTGATTTTATAAAAAAAGTGTCTGATTCATTAGAATACGGTGGTTATTTGTTTATTATAGGGCAGTTTGCAGAAGAAAAAGACGCTGTTCCTGCAAATATGTTAAGCTGGCTGTCTGGGTTTATGGATGGCATCCCCTTACCTCCTGGAGCTGGGGATATAGAAACAGCATTACAAACGTGTGATCTTACTCCAATAGACAGGGTGAAGGTTGCTATGTTTGAGGGTTACATTTACAGAAAAGAGAAAAAGAATGAATCTGTGAATTCAAAAGATGTAATCAACTCATTTATTGAATTAACGGAAAGTATTTCAAATTCTAAAACGAATATTCTTAATTTTGGAAGTGAGGATATGACTTTTCATCGTGGAGAAATTCACATGATTAAAACAATTGGAGATTATCCGGGAATTCACAGTGCTGAGCTTGCGAGGAAATATGGTATAACAAGACCGGTTGTTCATAAGACTTTACAGAAATTATCAGAGAGAGATTTAATCGTCAAAAAAGATGATCCGGAAGATAAAAAACGCTATTTACTTTATTTGACGGAAAAGGGAAATGCTGCCTACAGAGCTCATGAAAAATATCATAGTGATAATGATCAATCACTTTTTGATTTTCTCAATGGTACTTCCAGTGAAAATTTAGCAACTATTAAAGGATTTTTAGAACATGCTATCAGTTTAATACAAAATCACTCGTAATCCGAAAGAGGTGAACAAAATGAATCCAGATCGTAAAATCATGATTATTGGCGGGCATGGTAAGGTAGGCCAGTCTATTACGAAGGAACTGAAAAACTACAGTTTGATCCTGGCAGGACGAAACGAAGAAAAAATGAAAAGGTTCATTCAAAAAGAACAGCTAAAAGCAGAAATCTGCGTAATGGATATTCTTAACATTGATTTTGCACTGTTGCAAAATGTAGGCTGGGTTATTGTTTGTGTCGATCAGGAGAATACCCTCCTGGTAGAATATTGTGATAAAAACGGAATCGATTATATGGATGTCACTGCAAATTCAGAATATATTGATAAGATCCGTAAACTTGAACTTAAGGGCACAAGCAAAATTCTGCTGGGTATTGGTCTTGCTCCTGGACTTACAAATCTATTGGCCGAAAAGTTTGTCCAAATGTATCCCACAGAAAAATATATTGATATACAGCTTATCTTAGGGATGGGCGAAAAACACGGAGATGCTGCCATAAAATGGACTCTGGATAATTTTACTAAAAACTACAGTCATAGCATTTATGGTAATATGAAACCATTTACTAAAAAAAACAAAATGGAGAGCATGCAAAAGCAATTTTATACGTTTAATTTTAACTTTGTAGACCAGCACATGTTAAACAATAAGTATAAAGATAAGATATTTACCACTTATCTGGGGTTCGATCAGTCTATTATAACTGTATTCCTATATTGGGCAAATAAACTTGGACTTTTCAGATTGTTAAAATATAAAAAAATATATAGTATGGCAGAACGATTGCTTAGGAATCCCAAAATAGGTTCAGATATTTTTATCGTGTCCATTCAGTCCGGTAAAAAAAGCCTGTATGCGTGGGGACATGACGAAGGAAGATTTACTGGACTGATAGCTGCTGAATCAGCGAAACGAATGGCAGATCCCACATTAAGAAAAGGGATTATGGAAATATCAGATATTTTAAATATAGAAGATATCGTAGACAATGATTTATTTCAGTTAACGCTTCAGAAAAAAGCAAAGTAAGTAACCTAGGACAAAACGCAGCTATGTATATATATTCACCAATATACATAGCTGTTTCTCTAAATATGTTTTTTTACAGTCTGATCAGAGAAAGTAACTCTGCTTTGGATTGCCAGACTATGTATCTTGATATTCCAAAAGCAAAGCATCTATGATAAGATTAATTTTATAACTTATAATTTGGTAATTTAATTCCAGGGGGGACAACATGAACAAAGAAATAAAAAAGACTGCCGTCATAGGAATGGGTGCACTAGGTATGTTATACGCAAGCCAGATCTGTTCTGCATTTGGACCTGATTCTGTCTATTTTCTTGCTGACCAGAAACGAATTGAGCGCTATCAGAAATTGACTTTTACAATAAATGGAACCCCCTGGTCTTTTCCCATGAAAGCGCCTGAAAATGCATGTCCGGCAGATTTGATAATTATAGCGGTTAAATACAACTCCCTGCCATCAGCACTGGATATTATGGCTTCCTCAGTGGGTCCAGATACCACCATAATCTCAGTTATGAACGGGATTGACAGCGAAGCGATAACAGGCAAACGCTATGGAGATGAAAAAGTACTCTATTGTATCGCCCAGGGAATGGATGCCATGAAGTTTGGTACCGATTTAACCTATACTAAGTTGGGAGAATTATGTCTTGGCACCAGAATAAAGGGACAGGAAAATCGGCTCGATGCCTTAACCAGATATTTTGATTCCGCCAGAATCTCCTATCGTACCGAGAGCGATTTTTCAAGAAGGCTCTGGGGGAAATTCATGTTAAATGTCGGAATCAATCAGACCTGTATGGCATATGAAGCCAATTATGCCCAGGCTCTTACTCCGGGTACCCAATACGATACATTAGTCGGTGCTATGAGAGAAGTAATACTGCTTGCACAAAAAGAAGGCATTACCCTGACAGAAGGCGACCTGGAAGCTTACATAGAACTCTTAAAAACCCTTTCACCTGAGGGAGTTCCATCCATGCGTCAGGATGGGATCGCCCACAGACCATCAGAAGTAGAGATGTTTTCAGGCACAGTACGCAGACTTGCCGCTAAACATGGTCTTTCTGTACCAGTAAATGATATGCTTTATGAAAAAATTAAAAATATGGAATCTACTTATATTTCTTAAATCCAATCCAGAAGCAAAAGGAGGAGTATGATGAGCAATCGGATTTTACTTTTAGAAGATGACATCAGTTTAGTAGATGGATTGAAATATTCTTTAAAGCGCAATGGCTTTGATGTTGAACTTGTCCGTACAGTAGAAAGCGCCATAGGCTGTTTACATAAAATCGATCAATATGACTTACTAATTCTTGATGTGACATTACCGGATGGCACGGGTTTTGAAGTATGTGAAAAAGTGAGAAAACAGGGATATCAGATTCCTATTATATTTTTAACGGCTTCTGATGAAGAGGTCAATGTCATCCGTGGGCTGGACAGCGGCGGCGATGACTATGTAACAAAACCTTTTAAACTGGGTGAGCTTTGTTCCCGGATTCGTGCTTTACTGCGCCGGGTGGGAAAATCCAGTCAAAACAACCTTACTATAATAGAATGTGGTGATATTCGGATTGATCTTTTAGGTAGCAGGGTACTGTTAAATGAAAAAAATCTGGATTTAACAAGCGCAGAATACCGTCTTATCTGCTTATTAGTAAGAAATTCTAACCGGGTCATTACCCGCAATCAAATTTTAAATGAACTGTGGGACAATACTTGCGACTTTGTGGACGATAATACACTTTCCGTTTATGTTCGCCGGCTCCGTGAAAAAATTGAAGCTGATCCATCCCATCCGGAGCATTTAATCACCATCCGGGGTTTTGGTTATCAGTGGAATGAGGTGTCTGTATGAACCTTTTTCAGGATAAGCAAATCAAACACTATACCGCGTTTATTTTAACTCTTGTTTTGCTGATTTTTCTTTCTGGCATTGGTTTAAATGCTGTTCAGGTAAAAACCATGCATGGTCTGTTTCTATCCCACGACAATGCCGTTGTGACTTCTCTTTTCCAACAGGGTGTTTCAAAAGAAGTAATTGCCAAAGCCATTACCAGTACAGCAAACAGCCAGGAGGGAGCGACTCTGCTTGCTAATATAGGTGTAACAAAGCATACCGCAATCAGTTTTCTTCCCTTTATTGATGAGTTTCATAAGATTTCCATATACTGTATGCTGCTTTTTAGCTTGATTCTATCCTCTTTGCTTTTGGCTGGATCATTTATTTTTTTATGGAAAAGAGAGCAGCTCTATTTACAGGCAGCAAAGGTAATTACCAATTTTACAGAAGGCGATTTTTCATACCGCATGCCGCAAATGAAAGAAGGAACCATATATCGTCTCTTTGCCTGTGTAGATCAGCTTGCTATGATCCTGCAGTCAAAAAACGAAGCTGAGAAGAAAGGGAAAGATTTTTTAAAAAGTACTATATCAGACATATCACATCAGCTGAAAACACCACTTGCGGCTCTTACCATGTATCATGAAATCATTTCTGAGGAACCGGATCATGTACAAACCGTAATAGAATACTCCCAAAAAACAGAATTAGCACTAAAACGTATGGATCAGCTGATTCAAGTCATGCTGAAAATAACCCGATTAGACGCCGGCAGTATTGTCTTTGTAAAAGAAAGCTGTTGTTTATCGGAATTAATTGCCCAGGCAGTCAGTGAACTGACAACAAGGGCAGCCCGAGAGGGAAAAGAAATTATCGTAAAGGAAGGTCCGGAAGAAACCCTCATTTGCGATAAGCAGTGGACCAGCGAAGCCATTGGAAATATAGTTAAAAATGCTTTGGATCATACCGATTCCGGAGGAAAAATCCACGTTTTCTGGAAGCGGACTCCTGCCATGCTGCGCATCATGATTTCAGATAATGGCTCCGGTATTGCACCGGAAGATTTGCATCACGTATTCAAACGGTTTTACCGCAGCAAAAAATCTCTGGATACCCAGGGAATTGGTCTGGGTCTGTCACTGGCAAAATCCATTGTTGAGGGTCAGGGAGGCATCATCTCCGTTCAAAGCGCACTGCAGGAAGGGACCGTTTTTACAATTTCCTTCCTTACGTAACTGTAAGCTGTTATTCACCCGATTGTAAGATGTACCTGTTATTCTCTTCAGAAAGGAGGTACTAATAATATGGAGATTTTAGAAGTACGGCATTTATCAAAAATCTACGGAAAAGGAGAAAATCAGGTAAATGCCCTGAAAGATGTCTCTTTTACATTAGAACAGGGAGAATTTGCTGCAGTAGTTGGAGAATCAGGTTCCGGTAAAAGTACACTGCTTAATTGTATTGGGGCCCTAGATACCCCTACTGCCGGGAATATCTATATGGACGGAAATGATTTATTTTCAATGAAAGAAGAACAGCGTACCATTTTCAGGCGACGTAATATCGGCTTTGTATTTCAGTCTTTCCAGCTTGTTGCAGAATTGACTGTGGAGCAAAATATTATGTTTCCCATTCTTCTGGATTACAGAAAGCCCGATCAATCGGCTGTGAATGAAATTTTAGAAGTCTTAGGGCTTTCAGAACGCCGCCATCACTTGCCTGGCCAATTATCCGGCGGCCAGCAGCAGCGTGTTGCCATTGGACGGGCACTGATCACAAGACCCAAACTGATCCTGGCGGATGAACCCACTGGAAATCTGGACAGCAAAAACAGTCAGGATGTAATTGATTTACTGGTCAGGGCATCCCGCCTTTATCAGCAAACAATTCTGATGATTACACATAACAATCATCTGACCACCTCAGTAGACCGAGTGCTGCGGGTTTCGGATGGTGTTCTGACGGATTTGGGAGGCAAAGAGAATGAAAAGTTATCTTGACCTTGTCCCCATTTCAGCCAAAGTCCATAAAAGGCAGAACACAATGTCTGTATTCTGCATTGTCTTAGCGGTGTTTCTGGTCACAACTATTTTTGGTATGGCCGATATGTTTATACGCAGCCAGATCATGCAGGCCCGTATGGAGGACGGTAATTGGCATGTGATGATCCGAAACATAAATGAAGAACAAGCCGCCCTGATTTCTGCTCGAGCTGAGGTAACTGCATCTTCCTGGTATGGTGTCCTAAATTACAGAGGGGATCAAGGCTATACTGTATTGGGGAAAAATGTGATTGTAATGGGAAGTGATAAAGACTGGATTATGAAAATGCAAACTCAGGATATTCGGGACGGAGCGTTTCCAAAGAATGATTATGAGGCTATGGTCACCGAAAACGCAAAGACAAGGCTTGGCTTACAAATCGGAGATTCTATTTCAGTCCATGGACCTGACGGAACCGGCTATGAATTTACCATCTCTGGCTTCACTAAAAATGCTGCTAAAACAATGAAAGAGGACTCCTACGCCGTTTGCCTGACTACCCAGGCGTTTCGCTCCTTATATCCTGGAGTCTCAAATGGTCAGCCTGCCCAGTATAACAGCATCTTTTTTGTACAGTTTTCTGCTCATAGTAATATACGAAGTACAATTGCTGACATGAAGTCTCAACTGGGACTTTCGGACGAACAGGTTTCGGAAAATACGAAGCTGCTGGGCTTACTTGGTCAAAGCGGAAATTCTTTTATGATGCAGATCTATAGTTCAGCTGCTGTCTTATTTCTATTAGTTTTGCTGGCAGGCATTATGATGATTGCCAGCAGTCTAAACAGCAATGTGGCACAACGCACGGAATTTTTTGGAATGATGCGCTGTATCGGTGCCACACCAAAGCAGCTGATGAGATTCGTCCGGAAGGAAGCCCTTGGTTGGTGTAAGTTTGCTATCCCGTCAGGCATTTCTTCGGGAGCCGTTATAATTTGGATTTTGTGCGCCTTACTGCGTTTTCTCAGTCCGGAATATTTTGCTGAAATGCCGATATTTGGAATAAGCCTGCCCAGTATCATTGCCGGTATCTGTGTTGGTATCCTGACGGTTCTGCTGGCAGCTCGTTCTCCGGCAAAAAGAGCTGCCAGTGTTTCGCCACTGGCAGCCGTATCCGGAAATGCGAATTCCTTGCAGCCTGTGCGCAAAGCTGCAAATACAACATTATTTAAAATTGATACTGCTCTTGGTTTTCATCATGCGAAAGCAAGTAGAAAAAATTTTATTTTGATGGTAGGTTCTTTTTCACTAAGTATTATTCTTTTTTTGGGGTTTTCAGTCACAATAGATTTTATGCAACATTCCCTTACTCCATTGAAGCCATGGACTCCCGATTTATCTATTGTCAGCCCGGATAATACCTGTTCGGTTCCTAGTAGCACATTGGAAAAACTTAAGGAAAATCCGGCGGTTAAGCAGGTATACGGGAGAATGTTTGCCTATAACGTACCGATTACGGTAAATGGCCAGGAAAAAAAAGTGGATCTGATTTCTTACGAGGAAAACCAATTTGGATGGGCTAAGAATTTTTTGCTGGATGGATCTTTGAATGCCGTCCAACAGGAGAACAATACTGGACTCATAGTTTTTGAACCGCAAAATACCATAAAAACTGGAGATACGGTTAGTCTGCACATAGGGGAGCAAATGGCGGAAATAAAAATCGTCGGCTCTCTTTCTTCCAGCCCCTTTAACAATGCCCCTGACGTTGGAACAATGATCTGTTCTGAAAACACCTTCCGTCAGCTGACCGGTGAAACGGATTATACAATTATTGATTTGAAGCTATCTAAGAACGCAGCAGAAGCTGATGTTGATGAAATTCATAGAACAGTTGGTATGAATTTCACCTTTTCTGATGAACGCTCCGGTAATCGCAGCGTAATAGGTTCGTATTACTCTTTTGGATTGTTTATCTATGGCTTTATGGCTTTGATTGCTTTAATTACCATATTCAATATTGTAAATAGCATTGCCATGAGTGTCTCCTCCCGTATGAAGCAGTATGGAGCATTTCGTGCCATTGGCCTGAGTAACCGCCAGCTGATAAATATGATTGTTGCCGAAGCCTCCGCCTATGCGATTACAGGATGTATCTTCGGCTGTGTTATCGGGTTGTTGCTGAATAAGTTCCTGTACGCAAAACTGGTAACTTCTCACTGGGGTGAACAGTGGAATGTCCCATTTATACAAATGGCCATTATCATAACAATTGTCTTATTATCCGTTATTCTGGCTGTACGAGGTCCAGTAAAACGCATTTGCGATATGTCCATTGCAGATACCATAAGTGCACAGTAATAATACGACAAGCAAACCTCCCATCCGCCACCTGTTGTTGGTTTTCATTATGAGCAAAAGATAATTTTAAAAGGCAGGTTCTACAGAATCTGCCTTTATTAAATTCTCTCCAGATCTTCCACAGTCCGACTGTTTCTAACGTTGCCAGTGTTTAATGTACTTTTAGGTTCAATTAAAAGCACATGAGCTTCATTCTCCGCAACAGGCATATGCTCTACTCCTTTGGGGATAATAATTGTTTCTCCCGCCTTCAGGCATACATCCTTATCTCTGAATTTTACTGTCAGTACGCCTTTTACCACATAGAACATCTCATCTTCGTTGTCATGGGTATGCCAGGTGAATTCTCCCTTAAATTTAGCAATTTTTATGAATGATTCGTTTAATTCTCCGATGATCCTGGGGCTCCAATATTCGTGAAAGAGCTGAAATTTTTCTTCTAAATTAATCTTATCCATTTTTATTTCTCCTTTTATTTTATAGAATCTCTCTCACTCTTGCAGTTAACAGTTGTGTATGAATCCAAATTCATATTCAGGCAGCAGACATTCCAACAGAATCCATTCTTCCGGCGGTATTTTCCCTATCAGGTTTCTTTCTCCATCATTTGGCATATCCTGAAGCACAATCTGCAGTTCACCTCTGTAATGTGCCAGATTATCGTTTACTGCAACCACATCTCCTTTGTGAAAGAAATCCCCTTCCGCTTCTCTGTAAGGGATACTTTTATTCCTATACGTTTCTCTGGGCCAGGACGAACGTATCATATAATCAGATGCATCCCCTCTTGACAGATGTCTGTATTCAAATATAAGCTCTGTTTCAGATTCTGTACAGTCTTTCACTGTCTCAATATGAAACGTAATCTTACTGCAATCCACTTCAGACATAAGCTTTAACTCTTCTTCTGATGCAAAGCAATTACCTATAATTATATCATCAATTATATTGGTGGATAACAAATGCCTCATTTGCAAATCTATAGGGAGATTGCGGTGAATTTCACAGGTAGGCAGCCCTGCATTTACCGGCCATGGTCCAAAGGCATTCTTATTCTGGCTTGAAACAAAGGCCGCCGTCCTGAATCCGCTTTTCTTATACTTCTCAGTCAAATTAATAAAACGTTTCCAACCAAGCCCTGAATATCGTTGCGGATAAAAATTATGACACGTCACTATATTCCAGCGATCAGCGCCCCGCTCCACCAATAAATCCAGATCCATATTGGATGATCCATTAAACTCAATGGGTATCATATAGGGATTCCTGGTTATTGCAATATCTTCCAAATCTCCGAAATGTCCATCCAATCGAATAATATCCACTCCTAAATCAGCAAATGGTTTTATTTCAAAGGGAGTCGCTCCCAGATATTCAAATACCGCCGGATTCGTATCAACGGCAACTTCAAACCCGTATTGGTGTGCGAGTTCCATAAATTCTGCAAACTCATTTATTATTTCTTGTTTTGATTTTTTAACTGACAGCAAACAGGTGAAAATTCTATTGAAACCATACCCTGATGCCAGTTTCATGTAGCTTTCTATTTCACTTTTTGTGCTGTGTTCCGGGTAAATCGAAATACCTAACTTATGCATACTATCCCCCCTGTAATTAATAGAATACCTGCCAATTCAGGCTAAGTCTATGTTCAGTAACAATTTTTTTGATTATTCCCAAGTTTTTAGATTCCACAAAACATCACATTATATCATTATTTAATTTCTCCCATAATACACCATTAATTTTATCGACAATTATGTCTTTATTAAATTGTGGAGGTGTTGGTTTGAAATATTTTGTATCTTTCTGCAACTCATATTCTTTCCGCTGAAAAGAACGTAGTTTATGAATATCAACATTTGCTACAAGTATAGTATTATTTATACCACCTTTAGTTTTTACAATGTCTCTAGTAGCTAATTCAGAGGGTTGTAATATTCTACTATCGCCGTAATCAGATGAGTTTACTTGAATGCAGTAACAATGCATATCTCGACATAGGGATTCTATTATGCTGCTAAAATAATTGGTATCCTTATTCCATTCAACTGCAGTAAATAAATCAGGATAATTTTTAAATAAGGATCTATCGGAAATTGAAGCTAATTCAAAGCAACAATAAACAGGAAACCATAAATCTTTCCATACATACATGTCATATGTTTTACCAACAATTGGGGTTAATCTATATCCCCTGATTTGCCGTTCTTCCTCAGGTGAATAGTGCACTTTTAAGTGATACGTAATATGCGAAAATCGAAAATCATCTTTTTCATAGGGTAAAATTGTTGCGGTAAAATTAAAAATAAAGCCTTTGTATATAAAATGCTCGATCCCAGTAACCAAAGCTAATTGGTTTTTAGCACATGTACGTGCAACAATGGGTAACCAATCTACTGGTAGATACGATTCAGGAAATACCAGCATATCCGCTTTTTCACGTAATGCTTCATTAAAAACATGAGAAAGTTCTCTGTATCTCTCATAAGTCCTATTGGGATTTCCCTCTAATACATTTATAAAATTTGAAATCTTTAATTTGACATTTGCAATTGCTATATTAAAATTTGAAGTTTCATCAGTTGTAATTTTTGTTACATAAGTATCCACATCATATGGATGTGAAGTTAATTTTAGAACCGTAGTCTCCTCATATAAAAGTGTTTTTGTATTATAGTTTAATTGTATATAATCTTCATGTATACGATCATTTATTTCTTCTGGGTCTATTAATAACTCTTTTGAATTATCCATTGATTTTATCTTGGCCAAAAATAATGCAAAAGATAAATCTTGCGGAGTAATAATATATGGGTAGTAGCAATATTCTTTGTCAAATGTAAATTGTGTTACTTTATTCATAAAGTCTTGCATTTTTGTTAAATTAAAATCGTATGCATCATTTAGATTACTATATTTAAGCCTATGTTTCTTACGATCACGAATAACAAAATCTATTGAGGATATAAGTGCGTGTTTGTCGCACATACGGCTATAACAGTATCCCCTACGATACTTTAATATCATATTATATTCAAAGAGTTGCAGAATAACAGATTTAACCGATATCTCACATTCTAATTTGTTGAAGATCTCATATATTTCTGCTCTTAAACTATTAATAAAACGTTTAACCGATTCACCCCAAACTAAAGAAAGTCCACGGCATAATGATGCATGCAGATGATGTACTAATGATTGTTGCAAATCATCGGTGTGTATCCAATCATTAGCTTTAGTATTAAGTATAGATTTAATTATAGTGATAATATATTTCTGCATTATTGCATATCTGCTGTTTAATGCAAGTATTTGAATAACTTTATCCCAAGTAGTGTAATTATCAATTATATTCCATGTGTCAAATATTTTTAAAATATCTTTTTCAAATTTGCTTTCTGTAGGATCGTTAATAAGTTCTCCAATTCTCATAAGTTTACCAAGAAATTTGGAAATCGCATATTTATTGATATTAATACTTTCAACACCACGTAATTTATTAATTGTATCGTTGTTCTTTAAATCAAAGATTTCACTATAGTCATTATTAACCAATACAGCATCATCTTCAGGTAAATATCTAAATTCACTGGTGTTCTCATAAATTGCTTTTTTAAAGCTATCAAGCAGTGACCTTGAACCTGATTCTTTAAAGTAAAAAACCTTAACCTTTTTGTTTTTTACAGTGATTTTGAAGTTTGGATTGCTTAATAAGTTGGGGTTAATAGTGTAGAGAGTTTGATCATCACCATCTTTTTTTCCACTATTAATGAGTAAACCACGACTTTTTCCTCCGCTAGCAAAACAAGGAACAGATTTATCTGCATTACAGTTACACAAAAAATAATCCATAACGAATTCATTACTTAATGAACCCTCCTTGGCTTTTAAATACAGTGGACTGTTTTTCTCGACCTTATCTACAATAATAATATCATCTACGTAACGCCCATAATATAAGGGATTCCATCTGTCAATTATTCCTTCATCAAAGCTTTTTAGGCAATAATTAGATAGGATATTGGAAGGAAAAAAACCTATTGGTAAAAATATGTTACTTTGTGCATCATTCTTTTGATTTGCATTCTTCTTGCTATATATTTTCAAGACACTATAGACAAAGGAATTAAGTCTTTCTACGCTTTTATTTTCTTCCTGCTCTTCAATATAATCCTTATAGAATTGCTGGGACTCTTCTTCTGATATATGTATATTATAGTAAAATCTCGAAAAATCCATAGTGAGTATAATAGTATCTTGTTTATCATTTAAGGTCTCAGTGGCAATATTTAGAGCTTTATCTCTCCAACTCTCATATTGAGAAAAATACGGCTGAAATAAATAAGGAGAATAGCTTTCTTTATCAATAGGTTTATTGTTTTTATTTGGTGTGCGTTCTTTTAGTCTGTTACCATAGGAATGTGTGTAAATTTTTTCATCTAAAATCCGCCCTATAGTCATCACCCAAAGTATACCTAATACTTGTCCGTCGACTTCAATATTGATAAAATGCTGTAAATGTTTAACATTTACAGACTTTGGAGAATCATTTATAACAGCATTATCATTAACATCTTGTAATTCTTTTGGAAAATATAAAACACTAATTGAATCAAGAATATTTGAAACATAGTTTTCCCATTTATAATCATTGGTTTGATTAAGCATATAAAGAATTTCATTAAAATGTTGCTCCAATATTTTGGCATCATAATCATATTTATTTTCGTATTCTACGATTGCATTTCTAAGTACAAGTTGTGTTTTATCATAATATACACTTGCTTTTAGCTTTTTGTATGCTATTTTTATTTGATTTAATGTAATCATACACACCCCCTATTAATGCACAGTCTTTACAAAATTTTGTCATAAAGAATCACATTCAAAACAAAAAGTTTTTATTAATTATATACTAAAATTCGTCATCTAACAACAGCATAAAGGATAATTCTTATCATTTTAGCCCCGCGATTTAACTACTACTATTTAAAGACTAAATGGTAGAAAATGACGTTTTTTGTATAAAAAATTGGCTTATGTTATAAACACTAATAATTTTGTCATTATAATTTATAAAGAATGCGCGGCCACTCAGCCGCGCATTCCCTAATCAATTTTATATTATTGAATCCCAATATCCATACTTCCAGATCGAAACCCTTCCAGATCCAAAGTAATATAAGCAAAGCCAAGTTCTTTTAAGTAAGAGATCACAGCATCTCTGTCTTTTAAAACACAGTCAAAAGAATTCTGATCCACTTCAATCCGTACAATATCCTTATGAAGCCGCAGCCGTACGTTGCCATTAAAACGGGCTCGGAGAAATTCCTCCCCTTCACCGATTTTTCCTAAAATATCATAATCTATTTCTGTATTATATGGCAGTCTGGTTGCCATACAGGGAGCTGATGGTCTCTGTGCCACAGAGATTCCATATTCCGCTGCTAATGCCTTTACCTGTGCCTTGGTAATATGAAGTTCTGCCAGAAGGCTGATGATTCCCAATTCTTTTAGAGCTCTGATACCAGGACGGTACACATGCATATCATCTTCATTGGTTCCATCCATAATAACAGGAATATTTCTTTCCCCTGCAAATTCCTTCAGACTTAAAAACAGCTTTTTCTTGCATAAATAACATCTGTCAACCGGATTGAAGCGAATCTCCTCCTGCTCCAGCTCATCTACAGTAATTATTTCGTGAATTCCTCCCAGTTCTTTTGCCACATTGGAAGCAATTTGGAGATCGCAGGATGGATGGAGCCTGCTGTCAAATGTAACAGCATAAACCTTTTTCCCTGTCTTTTCCACCGCTTTTGCCGCAACTTTCAACAAGAGACTGGAATCAACTCCACCGGAAAAAGCAAGACAGATGTCTTCTTTGGCGTACTCCCCCATCGCCTCTTCCAGTTTTAACTTAAGATTTAATAAGTTTTCATCCATGTGATCTTAATCCTCCCTTTGCAGATTCCGGTAAATAGTCTGGTAATCCAGTCCGCTCTTTCGGCACAGGGCTTTTACACTCTCATATTCCGGATAATAAAATTCCCTGTCTTTATATCTACACACCTTAATCTCTGCTTCTCCCCACTGTGTCATCACTGTTCTCTTTTCACGAGGCAGAACCGTTCTGTTAACAGGGTGTCGTCTTATTCCAATGGTTGTCGTCTGAATAAACAGGATCTCTTCCATGGATTCGATCTGGTCTTTTTTACAGATGACAGAAAGCATATAGGCGGGCCGGTTCTTTTTCATGAAAATTGGTGTATACCAGACATCAGCCGCGCCTGCGTCAAGCAGAGACTCCATGGCAAGGCCAAGAGCCTCTCCGCTGCAATCATCAATGTTTGACTCTAAAAGCCACATCTCATCTCCCGCCGTAACTTCCTCATCAGAAAGAATCATGGCGCGAAGAACATTGGCCTGCTTAAATTCTTTTTTCCCTGCCCCCATTCCAGTCTTAAGAATCTGACAGGATGACGGCAGTCTGTCTTCTGTTTTTAAAGCCGCCGCAATCGCCGCACCGGTAGGGGTAACCATCTCTCCCTCATTATCGGTCAGACGCAGTTTTAAACTATATGCCGATGCGATATTCGCTGTGGCTGGTACAGGGACAGGAATCACTCCATGCTGGCAGCGTACGCTTCCAAATCCCTCTGCCAAAGGTGATACAACGATAGCATCTACCCCCAGATTATCCACACAGACAGCAACACTGATAATGTCAATAATCGAATCAATCGCCCCAACCTCATGAAAATGTACCTCTTCCAACGGAATTCCATGAGCTTTTGCCTCTGCCTCCGCTACAATATCAAACATCCGTCTTGCCATGGCTTTTACCCGCTCATCGGCTGCCAGACAGTCTATAATTTTATATATATCACTTATGTTTCTATGTTCATGGCTGTGATCATGGTCGTGTTCGTGGCTGTGATCATGATCATGGCTGTGCTCGTGTTCATGGCTGTGCTCGTGTTCATGGCTGTGTTCGTGTTCATGGCTATGCTCGTGTTCATGGCTGTGCTCGTGTTCATGGCCATGCTCGTGCTCCGTCTCCAGATGAACATCAAAATCGTACGCATCAAGTCCACATTTTTTAGTTCTTCCAAAATGGAGGTGGTATCCTCTTAAATTAAGGCTGTCCAGCGCTTTTTCCAGTACATCTTTATCCGCGCCCAGATCCAGAAGAGCTCCCACCGTCATATCACCGCTGATTCCCGAATTACATTCCAAATATAATATTTTTTTCATTTTATCTTACCGCCAGTCGATTGATCTGTGTCGCAATGTATCCTGCCCCATACCCATTGTCAATATTTACTACAGAAATGCCATTTGCGCAGGAATTAAGCATGGTTAAAAGTGCTGATAATCCATGAAAGCTGGCCCCATACCCCACTGATGTAGGTACCGCTATTACCGGGCATTCCGCTATCCCTGCTATGACAGTTCCCAAAGCACCTTCCATTCCGGCCGCTGCCACAATACAGTTGGCTCGTCCAATCCGCTCCCGATTGGACAACAGGCGGTGTATTCCTGCAACACCCACATCATAAATCCGATCCACGTAAGAACCGAAAT
The DNA here is from genome assembly GCA_009712635.1 of Hungatella sp. Lineage (GTDB taxonomy): Bacteria > Bacillota > Clostridia > Lachnospirales > Lachnospiraceae > Lacrimispora. The sequence continues at coordinate 51,316 of WASS01000015.1, forward strand.
ATTCCGCTGTCTGGGCTGCTTCCTCCGCAACCGGTATATCCGCAGTACCGCCCGTACAGACTGCAATGCAGCCGGTTCTTTCTTTATTCTTCCGTTCTACCTTAAGAATTCTTGAAATAGGATCGTAGGTAACTTCAGGAACTGCCTCTTTCACTAACTCAAACTGTTCTTTCGTCGCTCTTGTTCCCAGGACCTCTCCGTCCCTTTCAAAGAATTTTCTGTAGATCTGCACCAGATATTCATCTGGCTTACCCTGACAGAACACTGTTTCTCCAAAGCCTGAGCGGAGAGCCCGGTGATGATCCAGTTTGGCATATCCCAAATCTTCATAAGGAAGATCCTTTAAGATCTTCTGTGCCTCATCTACCCCCATCTCACCGTTTTTTACCAGGTTAAGCATTTCTTTTATGTCCATCCTTCTCACCTTTCCTCTGCTGTACCTAAATGCGCTTAAAACAGCTTTTTTAACAGTATATCCCGAATATATCCACCGTATTTCTCCTTGGTGAGAACTACTTCATAGCCCAGCCTTATTACATTATTTCTGCTATAGTAATTATCAGGGTGAACGGTACACATCAGATATTTGTATCCCATTTTTTTAAGATCTGCTTCTCCCCGCTGCATCATGGAATACTGAAGCCCATTCCCTCTGTAGGAAGGAAGGATTGCCACCGATTCCATATGTGCCACTTTTTCCAATTCCTCCTGCGCCAGCCCAATATCTCTGCCTAAATTCTCTTCTTTCATTCCAGGCAGAGCAACAATAAAAACCCCTGCAACCGTGCCGGAATCTTTTTCCACCGCTTTATATCCCATGCCGTTTCCTTCTTTCAGGATTCGGGTTGTATATTCACTGTCATCAGCGACAAACCAGTGCTTGTTATCAATGTCATCCCATACTTTTTCAATGATATCCGCCATCATTTCGGCATCTTCGCCAGATGCCCGCTCAATATTAAATTCCATGTTTTCCCTTTCTGTCAGAGAAGGAGTGGGAAAGGCACTGCCGCTTCCGTTGTTACAACCTGTGCTTTGCCTCTGGGAACATCTGTATCATTACTGCCTGTTATGTAACTGTAAACTCCGGCACAAAGCAATACAACAATTAAACAAAGTGCAATGAACATGACCTTATTATATAAATTTTTATCCTCCATACCGCTCCCTCCTTGTTCTGGTACAACAGTCTATGCAGGCTGTCTTCTTTGCATCACACAGTCAGCTTAATTCATCCATTTCTCGTAAAACGGCACTGTGGATAATTGGAACAACCGTAAAATACACCAAATTTGCCGTTTCTTTTCTTTAATAAGCCACCGCACTGGGGACAAATAAATTCTTCCCCTGTCCCGGAAAGCTTTCCCATCTGCTCATAACACTGCTGATTCATCATGCAGTCCCAAAGGGCCCGGTGTGCCCCTTCCGTAGGGATATTAAAATGTTCTGAAATGTCCGTAAGCCGGTGGCGATACAACTGGGGCAGTCGCTCCTTTGCCATATATAAGGTATCAATATAATCATTGGGTAACGATATTCCCAGAATCTCTTCCGATACCCGATATAAAAAAAGCAGATCAAAGGACTGAATATTATGCCCGATTAAAACTTCTCCCTCTATAAAAGAAAGAAATTCCGGCAGAACCTCAGTAAGCCCGGGTGCTTCCTTTACCATCTCATCTGTTATTCCGTTAATTTTTGTTGCACCTGCCGGTATATGAGTCCCCGGATTAATTAACCTGCTGAACTGATCTGTTATTTCATGATTCTTCACTTTCACTGCAGATATCTCTATAATGGAGTCTTCCTTTGTATCCACTCCCGTTGTCTCTAAATCAAATACTACGTAATTTTCTATGTATTGGTTCAAACGTCTGCCTGTCAATTCTATTCCAGCCATAGTTCCCTCCATTTCTGTGTGTAACAGGACTTAATCCTTTTATCTTTTGTAACATTTCTATTATAACGTCTCCAGATGTGTACATCAAGTTAAAACGAGGAAAACGTTTTCTATGGGATTTGAAGAAGTAAATTTCACCACCACCTAATCATTACTATTTTAATTAAATGAGGCGTTAATAACTTTTTTTTCATCCCCCTGCCCCATATCTCCGATTTTCCAACCTTCTCTATTCCTGCTTAGGGCATACCAGCAATCGGCTCTTTATCCTTGCCTCGCCGTTATTAACTTGCGTGGCATAGATTAAAACATTTTTCTTTATATTCCCTTTTTCTTCAATTTTATGATCCGTTCTATACTATTTGAGGCATGGCAGAAAAAAAATGTTTTACCATGCCCCATTACCCTGTAACAGCAAAAAATCCCCTGAACATCTCTGTCCTGAGGATTTGAATTTTACAACTTGAGAGCCTTCACCTTCTTTAATTTTCACAAGCTAAAAATGAATCGCACCTGGCATATTTTCCATAATATATCGTCAGCCTTTTACTGCACCTGCCATCATTCCTTCGATAAAGTACTTTTGAAATGCAACAAAAAGCAAAAAAATAGGAATGACAGAAAAAACGGAACCCACGATTAAAAGACTGTAATTATCTCCATAAGGATTAATCAGTGTGTTTAAGCCTAATGTCAATGGATATTTATCCGAGGACCGGATTACCAGCAGAGGCCAAAGATAATTGTTCCATGCATTCATTCCATTTAAGATTGCCATAGCAGAAAACGCCGGTTTCATAAGCGGAACAATAAGCCGGTAAAAGATGCCGTACTCCGTGGCACCGTCAATTCTTCCTGCTTCCATTAATGACCTTGGAATGCTGAGCAGATACTGTCGGAAGAAAAAGATGGTTGATGCATGGGCCAGGAACGGCAGAACAATCGCTGTATAGCTGTCCATCAGCTTCCATGAGGAAATCTGTTTATACAGAGGCAGCATAACAACTTCCAGAGGAATGGATAAAATAAGGAGCACCAGGATAAACAGAAACTTTTTTCCTTTAAAATCGTAGGCAGCAAAACCATATCCCACAAAAGAGCTGATCAGTAAAGTGCCAAGTACTGTGATCACAGTCAGAGTAATACTGTTGAAAAACCATATCCAGTATTCATGCTGCCCTGAAAACAGCAGAATATAATTATCCAGATTCATTCTGGAAACGTTTAAATCCAGATTCAGGCCATATTGGAGAAGATCGCCTCCCGGTTTAAAGCTGGCGATAAAAAGAACCCAGATGGGAAGAAAAATTCCCACAGCAAGAAGGGTAAAGATGAAATAAAAGACAACGGTTACTCCACTTTTTTTCATACTTCTGTTCATATCAGTCCCTCCCCTCTTCAAACGTCCCAGTCACCTTCAGCTGAATTAAGTTCACAATCATAACTACAAGAAGTAAAATAAGACCGACTGCACATGCATAACCCAGCGCCCGTTTCTCCACTCCCTGTCTGTATAAATATCCCACGATTGTAAGCCCGATGTTATTGGGAGAATTGTTTCCTTTAAACAGCATGTTGCTCTCTAAGAACATGGAAAGACCGGCATAGATGCTGATGGTCAGTACATAGACGGTGGTGGGCTTTACAAGGGGAACTGAGATTTTAATAAACTGCTGCCAGCCGGATGCTCCGTCTATGGAAGCTGCTTCATATAAATCCCCAGGTATGCTCTGTAAGCCTGCCAGAAAATATAAAATATTTACGCCGGTCCATCTCCAGCAAGCCAGGAGAAGAAGGGCAAAAAAGCTTGTGCCTGCCCCTTTTAGCCATTTAACCGGACTTACTCCCAGCATTCCCAGGACCTGATTAAACAGAGAGGTGGCAGATTCTCCGAACATCAGACGAAATATGGTACCTGCAACTACAACAGAAGTAAGAGCCGGTATAAAATACACAGACTTAAAAAACTCCGTCTTTTTAATCCACCTGCTGTTTAACATGGTTGCAAACAGCATGGGAAACGGGATCAGTAAAATCAATGTTCCGGTCATGTATTTAAAACTGTTCCATAAAGCTTTTATAAATATTTTATCCGTTAAAAGTCTGGAATAATTATCAAATCCAACCCATTTATTTTTCAATACATCCTGAAAACTTAAAAGTACCCCGTTGCAGACAGGAACGATCCAGAACAACAGCACGGTTATCACAAAAGGGCAGATGAATACATAAGGAGCTATTTTTTTCGAATAGAAGAATTTCTTCATTTTGTCCTCCTTCCAGTAATGATTTCTACACAGCAGCCGCAGGGATATCACTCCCTGCGGCGTTCCTGATCTTATTTTTTAAATTCATTTTTTAAGGTTTCCTGGGAAGAATCAAGGACTTCTTTTACATCTTTCCCATCCTCAAAAATACTGTTTAAAGTTACAGTACACAATTCATTGTTGATAGAAGGGTACTTCTCATCGGTATACGCTCTTAACAATCCGATGCTGTCCTTAGTTTTTAAAAGAGTATCAAAGGGGTAATTGGTAAAATACTGAATAAACTGGTTATCGGGATTCTGGGTCAGAGACTTATCCGTCCATACTGCCGTGTTAACAGGATCAAATCCAAGCACATTCCATACTTCACGGTTGGAATCTTCGGAAAGCTTGATATAAGCCATGACTTCTGCAGCCAGCTTTGCATTCTTGCCTGATTTTACAATTGCGGTTCCTGTACCGCCTCCGCCGATGGTTGCTACCTCTTTATCATTCTCATTCCAGACAGGTACGGTTGAGATGGCAACCTGCTTCTTTAAGTCTTTCATGTAGTTTACAAATCTGGAGGTCTGCCAGAACGGCATGATCTGAACGGCATACTCTCCCGTATTGTAGGAAGGATAAGCCTCTTCATTATCCGGCTGTCCTCCCGGAACAGTTGCAAAGGCCCCAGTTTCCTGCATTCCTTTTATGTATTCCAATACTTCTGTCAGTTCCTTGCTGTTTAAGTTTAAATTCCCTTTCTCATCAACGTAATCTCCGCCTTTTTGAGCCAGCATCAGGTTAACCATCCAGGAAGCCGATGTCTCCACACAGGAGAAATACTTTCCAGTGGCTTCGTGATATTTCACTCCAGCTTCTTTAAACTGATCCCAGGTTTTGATGTCCTGATAATTGATTCCTGCATCTTTCAACAGTTTTTCATTGTAAAATGCCACCGTAGTACCTACATGGGTGGGAAGACCATATTCCTTTCCATCTTTGGAATAGATTCCAAGACGGGATTTCACGATATTATCGCGGTAAGGATCGATCACATCATTCAGTTCCATTAATCCGATATTGCCAACCATGAAGGCCGGAAACTTACCAAGTTCAATGTCCACAACATCAGGTGCCCCTTCTCCCGATTCCAATGCAAGAGACAGCTTATTATGCATGTCATCGTATGGCATATTGCTTAACACCAGTTTCACCTTTTTATCTGGATGTGCCTCATTCCACTTTTCAGCCATGTTAACATAAAAGTCCTGATGCAATTCAATAAAAGTCCATACATTTATGGTAGTAACATCGCTGCCTGCTACCTCCATTGACTTTTTTCCAGCAGAGGCTCCTTTGCTTCCTGCCTCACCCGAACTGCCCTTAGTACTGCAGCCTGCTGCCAGTATCACCGCCATGGCTGCACATGCAAGAGCCCCCAATACTCTTTTTTTCATGAATGAATCCTCCTTTTAAATTCTTTCTTATCAACACAGATTCTGCCATCTGCATGATTCTAAAAAACTCCCCCCAGGGAGGTACTGCCGGCTTATTAAACGTTTCATATACTTTTTGACTAATCCGGCTTTTATCGAGTTTATCACTGCTCACGATGCTTGATTTTCACTGAAATTCATATATATGATTGCATACTAACACATGAAAAGGGTAATGTAAAGTATTTTTGCATAATTTTTAGCTGTATTTAAATCGTTTAACTATGTAATTTTATATAATTTCTTGTTTAATTCTGTCGAATTTTCTCTTCAACGCAAAAAAAGAACGTCTGCCTGTGTTAACAACAGATAAACGTTCTAATAATTACTTAAAATCTATTTGATTTTTTTCACTGACTTCCGTATCAGAAGCGTGCAATCCACTGCGCATACATTCTCCTCTGTATGTTCCAGCTCTCCACCATTTAACAGCTCTATCATCCACTCGCTGGCCTTATATCCAATATCATGGAGCGGCAGACTGACCGTTGTCAGAGGCGGATGGTAGTATCCCGAAAGTTCTCTGTCATCATATCCGGCAACGGAGATTTCATTGCCTATGGTCTGTTTTAATTCCTCCACTCTGTCGTAAACCCCGCCTGCCATCAGATCATTCATTGCAAATATGGCAGAAACTCCTTTTTCAAGAAGTTCAGCGGCGCAGCGGTATCCGGACTCTCTTGTCCAGTCCCCCTCTGCCACAAGACCTGGGTCGTAAAGAATTTTATTCTGAAATAAAACCTGCTGATATCCCACCAGCCTGGCCTGGGCATGAAGACTGTCCGGCTTCCCGGTTATGACCCCCACCTTTTTGTGACCCTGATCCAGAAGATACGTTACAATAGCAGCGGCTCCACTGACATCATCTACCACGACTGAAGGGATCTTTCTGCTTTTGGAATACCCGTATGCCATGACTGCAGGAATGGGCAGGTTATCCGGTATGCAGCGAATCACACGTTCGTGAGCTGCCACGTAGATAATTCCCTCTACCTGCTTTTCCATCAGCTTTTTAATTTCCTGCCTGACCAGTTCATAATAATCGTCTTTGTTATAGTAAGTATCATTGTATTTTTTAAACAGTCTTAGATTGGTTAACAGAATCTGGTATTCCTGCTTCTGACAATAATCCGTGATTCCGTCAATAATGTCCGGTATGCTGAATATAGTCATATCTTCCGCAATAACACCGATGCTTCTGGTTTTCTGCATCTTTAAATTTTTCGCCACAATATTGGGCGTATAATTCAGCTGCTCTGCCATTTCCAAAACCAGCTTCCTGGTTTTATCACTGGCACCAGGTTTATTATTCAAAATATTGGAAACTGTAGCCACTGATACGCCGCAGCATTTTGCCAGCTCTTTAATTGTCGCCATTATTTCCTCCAGAGATCTTTTTATTTATTAACTCAGATTTTTAATTAATTGTCAATATAGAAATATTAAACGTTTCATAAAAACGGCTATTTATTTTTATGGTTTCATATTTTTATATTTCTTGACATTTATTATTGTTTTTGTTACCATGGCATTGTATAAACTTATGGAGAAGGAGTTTATGAACCAATGAAGAAGATAATGCAGTCTATTAATGGCAGTATTTTAATACTATTTACAGCAGGCATGATTCTCATCCTGTTCTCTTTCTCTGGCTTTATTACATCATTTCTCCCTCCCGTCACGTTTGAAGATCTTTTGAATGGAAGAGAAATCAAAATCGGGAGTCATGTCGAGGGTAATGTGGTTTATGCACTGGACTATTTCGCCTCCGATACCACTTACGAAAAAAACAGCGAAGGAATCATCACTCCAAAGAAGAACTCCGGAAACTATTATATCATTCCTTTTTACAGCGGTTATCTGGGGCTTAAAACAGACCATGACCAGAATTTATCTTTTGACAGACTGACAGATGAAACTTATGCATTCTTAAAAGGCGGTCAAAAGCCCCGGATGGAAATATTTATCGACGGTGAGATCATCCCTATGAAGCAGAAATTGATTCCTTATTTTCATAGATACTTATCAGACGCAGGATATAGTGAAGAGGAGATAAATGCAATGGGATCCCCTTTCTTAATCCAGCCCAGAGCTTTTATCATAAACCGGATTTTGTTTGCAGCCGGAACCGTATTTCTTTTCCTGTCAGTGCTGATTTTTAGAAGGATCTACAGGCGGTTCTGCATTTTAGAAGAATTTTCCAAAGATATGCCAGTCACATAAGGCAAAGAAAAACAGACAGCGAAATCGGCTGAACTTTCGCTGTCTGCAACTGGATTACGATTAACAGAATCGAATTAGATAGGAACTGCCGATCTTGGAAGTATTTGCATTGAATTAACAATAACACCCCACTATGTTCCTGACAATGGGGTGTGCACTTTTTGTCATTATCATGGCGTTTTCTCTTTTAAATTAATCTATCATTTAATTTTAAAAAAGCTCTGTAATTCTTTCCAAATTCTTTTCTTCTGCTATGGCTGATATACAAAACATCTCCATTGGCCATTTCAACTTCATCTCCTTTTACAGACTTAATATGCTGCATATTGACGATATCATGGCGGCTGATACGGGTAAACCAGTCTTTGGGAAGTTTTCCTTCCTCTTCATTCAGCCTTGCCTTAATCCGCATTTTTTCGTTTTTTACCACAATGCTTGTCTTCCGATAATAGGATTCCAGATACAAAATCTCTTTCATGTTGAAAACATATGGTTTTCCATTAAAAAAAGCAGCATATTTTAAACGATTATTCGAATTCTCCTGCATTTCGGGATATAATAAAATCATATTATACTCCGTTCCTTCGACAATCATTTTAAGCCTTTGATCAATTAATAAGGCAATTTTCATAAACTTTCCCCCTGTAAATCTATTTACGGACAAATCGCCCTTATTCAATAACGTTTGGTCAATATTATAACGCCAATGGAGACTTTACGAAACCATGAATATTTACAGTAGATTTTCTCACACTAAAAAGGGATAACAATCACATGGAAAGGAGACTTGATATGAAATCAGATAAAAATAAAGACTCTGCCGGGAAGGCGGATCGGGTCACTGCAAAAAACAACTATGACATTGACATTCAGGCCTGTTCCACCACAGATTTAACCGGACTGATACCGGCAGAACCGGCCTCAGACGAAGAACGGGAAGCATACCAGGATCTCTACCCCTATCTTCCCAAAGCAAAGGTGAAAGATAAAAAGCAGTGATTCCCAAAAGGAAAACCCAGCCGGATATTTAAAAGCATCCGGCTGGGTCATTCTTATTTTCCAGTATCTATAATTGCATCCACAATATCCATATAATCACTGCAGTACTTCTCATACATGGGCTTTACTGCATCCTGAAACTTCTGTTTCTCCCCCGGCGGCAGCTCTATAATCTGGCACCCTGCCTGACGAACCTTTTCCTCGGATTCTTTTTCACGTTCCGACCACAACCTTCTTTCATACTCTGCCGACTCCAATGCGCACTCTTTAATTATCTCCTGATCTGCCATGGAAAGTTTGTCCCATGTCGGCTGTGAACAAAGCTGAAGTTCTGGTACGCGGTTATGCTCATCAATGGTGTAATACTTTGCCACTTCATAATGACTGGTGGATTCATAGGAAGGCCAGTTGTTTTCCGCACCATTTATTGCTCCCGTCTGCAGGGCAGAATAAACTTCCGCGTAAGACATAGGTGAAGGACTTGCTCCCAGTGCTTCCACCATTCCAATCATCATCTCTGATTCCTGAACACGGATTTTAAGCCCTTTCATATCTTCCAGCTTCCTGATGGGACGGACGGAATTATAAAAATTTCTGGCACCGGCATCATACCAGGATAAAGGTACCAGATTGGAACCTTCAAAGGAATTCATGAAATCCTTTCCAATGGCTCCGTCAAGCACCTGCCACATGTGGTCCGCATCCCGGTAGAGATACGGAAGCTGCAGTACGTTCAGCTTTGGAACAAACTCTGCCAATGGAGACAGGGACATTCTCATAAAGTCAATGCCGCCAAACTGCAGCTGCTCACACACTGACTTCTCATCTCCCAATACCCCGCCTGCCTGGACATTGATTAAAATCCTTCCATTGGTTTTCTGGCTGATCAGTTCTGCAAATTTATATGCTCCCTGTGTTGTTGGATAATCTTCTGCCTGGTTTTCCGCATAGGTAAATACATATTCAGGGTGTGCAGCCACTGCTGTTGTACCTTGATTCTTGTCCAAATCCCCCTTCGCAACCGTCTGTTCCGGTCCTATGCAGCCAGAAAGAGCTACTGCCATGACAACCCCCATCAATACACCTGGTAGTCCCCTCCTCATAAACCCCTGTCCTTCCTTAACGCTGTCTTAATAAAATTCTGTCCATTTTTAACATCCTATTAACATATTTTATTATATCTGACAGCATTTCGCAAGGAAACGGTTAAAATTTTTCCTATTTTCTGTTGAATATGCTTATACGGTATTCTGTTGGGCTGACACCGGTAACCCTCTTAAATACCTTTGCAAAGTAATTGGAATCATTGTATCCTACAGCTTCTCCGATCTCCTTTACATTGACCATCGGCTCTGTCAAAAGTTTTTTTGCAGCTTCCACTCTGCATTCCGTAAGATATGTAGTAAAATTTTTATCAAAGCATTGTTTAAACAGTTTACAAAAATATGCTTCTGAATAATTCATTACCCTTGCCACATCCTGCATCGATAAGTCACGGACATAGTTTTCCTCCATGTATTGCCGTATCGCTTCTGCAACTTTATGAAGCCTTATCTGCCCGTCACCTGCACTCAATTCAGCAGATGGTCTGAATACAGGCTCCGTTATTGTCTGAACTTCCTCCCCTTTCTCTTCCAGCAGAGCCCTGTCAGCCAGACGCATGGCTTCATCCAGCACACCAATCAGCTCCTCTCCCATGCAGGGCTTTAATAAATAGTCAAGAACCCGGATCCCAATGGCCTTCTTGGCGTAAGAAAAATCATCAAAAGCGGTCAGAAAAATAATACTGCACTGACTTTTGCGCCGCCGCATCTCTTGTGCCGCCTCAATGCCGTTGATCCCCGGCATTTCAATATCCAGCACCGCAATCTGGATATCATGCTCATCAAATAATTCCAGTGCCTCTCTTCCGTTTGCCGCCTGCCAGATAGTACACTGGTCTCCCAGCTCACTTGTCAGGGTTTTATAAAGCACCTTTCTTTCTATTAATTCATCATCTGCAATCAGTACCCGATACATATAAGCTCCCTCTGTCACAGTCTGACTGGTATGGTAAGCAGGACTGCCGTTCCATGTCCCGGTCTGCTGTATATCTGAAAATCGCCTCCATCGTACATACGATGAATTCTCTGGTAAATGTTGCCGGCTCCGATTCCTACTCTTGCAGTGGAATGGATTGCCAGGGCTTCTCTTAATTCTCCTAAACTCTCCTCACTCATTCCCACCCCGGTATCTGCAACGGATATCATAATTTTCTGATTTCTTTCCCAGATCCGGATTCTTATATTTCCTCCCTCTTCCTTTTTTGAAATGCCGTGTACCACTGCATTCTCAACAAGAGGCTGAAGCGTAAAGGTGGGAATCATAATCCGGCTGCTGTCCGCCAGGCACTGGATATCATAATGAAGCCTGGTGCCAAACCGCATCTGCTGTAAATACATATAGTCGCCCACTACCTGAAGCTCCTTTTTTAAGAGCACCTCCGATTCCGGTGTTTTTAAGTTATACCGGAATAAATTACCCAGGCATTCAATCATACGCTCCGTTGTCCCTGCATCCTCCAGCTTTGCCATACAGGAAATCATGTTTAAGGTATTAAACAGAAAATGGGGATTAATCTGATTTTTCAACAGCTCAAGCTTGGTTGCATCCAGTCTTTTTTCGATCTCCATTTTCTCAATCTCTTCCTTGTGAAGAAGATCTGCCATTTCATTTTTTTCTTTTAATGTAGTAATATACTGGTTGGTGGAGTGCTTCATCTTATTAAAGGCACGGACCAGTTCTCCAATTTCATCCTGATTCTCAATTTCCACATCCTCATTGCTGAAATCGTTTCCCGCAATTTTTCTGGAAATACAGGCCAGACGCACCACCGGAACCACCATATCACGATGCATCATGCGGCTTACATAAAAGGTTCCGCTGATGCTTAACACTGCAAGTACCAGAATTATGACCGGAAACCGGTATAAAATCGGCACTTTGGTATGATAGGCATCGGAGCCTTCTCTTAGTGTACTCTGTACCAGACGTTTGCCGTAGTCCGAAAGGTAATCCTGCATTCGATAAATCCGGTACAGTTCATTAATATACTGGTTTATGGAAAAACCGTTTTCATCCTTACCCAAAAGAAACAGATCTCTCCACTTACTGTAATTTTCATAACCATTCCGAATGGACCAGGTTATGGAATATCGCTCTGCCCCCACCCTGTCATAATCAAAAGGCAGTTCTGAAACACTGCGTTCTGTCCGGGCACAGGCTGTTTCAAATAATACTCTGCTCTCGTCAGAACGGTCCTTTACATAATCTTTAAACGCCCTGGTTTCCTCTTCCATAGCCGCCTGATAATCATGGCACCTGGAATTATCCTCAAGAATCTGATTGAATCCATTTAGCGCAAAGTCAAGTATTACAATATTAAATATAATGGAAAGTGCCACGATCAGAATAACCATGGCTGCGATTGTCTTAATCTTCTGCTTTAACGTAAAAGAAAGCCACTTCTCATGCAGCTTTTTTGATCCCCACCGTCCCACTTTCACTGACTTTCCCCCTTACACTGTCAACATACCTCTAAAAGTTTTCCGTTTTTATCATTATAGCAGGTCTGGACTGTTTGTGCACCTGCCGTTTTTCTAACAGCCGGCAGCCAAAACGAAACCGCAAAGATACGTAGTTTAGACACGACGTACCTTTGCGGTTTTTATGGAATTATTCCCTGTTATTCATTAGTGAAGGCGGAACTTACTCATTAACTCCCGTAAATTCTCTGCCTGACCGGAAAGCTCCTCACTGGCTGCAGCACTTTGTTCTGCTGTGGCGGAGTTACTCTGTACAACAGAAGAAATCTGTTCAATTCCAACCGTTACCTGAGTTACTTTATCACTCTGCTCCTGCAGTTCGTTGGCAGACTTTTCAATGGCTGTTACCATATTTCTTGTCTCCATCAGAATGCCGTTTAAAGTCTCTCCAGTTGAAGAAGCAACTCCTGTTCCCTTTTCAACTGCTGTAATGGTATCTGCTACCAGACTTGAAGTGTCTTTTGCAGCATTGGCACTTTTACCTGCCAGATTACGTACTTCATCAGCTACCACAGCAAATCCTTTTCCTGCTTCTCCTGCTCTAGCCGCCTCAACAGCTGCATTCAGTGCAAGAATGTTAGTCTGGAAAGCGATATCTTCAATCAGCTTATTGACCTTTTCAATCTCCTTGGATTTCTTGGTGATCTGTTCCATGGACTGCATCATCACCTGCATCTGGGCGTTGCCGTCTTCCATGGCCTTACCAACTTGTCCGGCCTGGCTATTAATGCCTTCCACTGTCTTAGCCGTATTTAAAAGGCTGTTTGATATCTCGTTAACGGAAGAAGATAATTCTTCTACGGAAGCAGCCTGTTCCACTGCACCCTGGCTTAAATTCTGTGCCCCCTGAGATACCTGGGCACTGCCCTTTGCAACCTCATCTGCAGACATATTGATGGTTTCCATGGTATTAGAAAGCATATCTTCCGCTTTCATTATGGCTTCCTGAATCACAACATAATCGCCATTAAAGTTCATATCCTGGGAACGGCGGAAATCACCGGAAGCAATCTTGTCCATGGATGCCGCAATGGTATTGTTATACACTCTGACACTGGTAACATAATTGCTGATTTCCTCAGAAAGCTGCCCGATCTCGTCTTTCCGTTTTATAACCGGCACATCGCTGGTTAAATCTCCATTGGATAGAAGCTTCATTCTGTCTGCAATTGCTGATATGGGACTTGCTATGGAACCCGCAAACCAGAAAGCCAGGAAGCAGCCTAAAGCAATTGATATAACCAGAAGAATTCCCATACCTAACACTACATTATAAATAGAGGTAGTGGTTTCATGAATCGGTGCTACAACTCCAAGTGACCAGCCATCACTGCCGCTTATGGGGCTGTAGTAGCAAAATCTGCTTACACCCTTATACTCATATTTTCCGATATCAGTACCGCCGGATATGATCTTCTGGAACATCTTACCAATAGACGCGTAGGAAGAATCACTTTTTGCGTTTTCAATCATGTTGCTTCGTTGCTGAACAAGATCCGCATTGTTGCCGGCGATTAAAGTTCCGGTAGTGTCTAAAAGAAATGCATTTCCTGTTTTACCAATTTTAAAGTCTTTAATCAGATTGCTTAACACACTTCCGTCATAGGTACCTACAAGAATTCCAAAATCATAAGGGGTAGCCACCCGGATTACAAGCGCATTGTTGCTGTCGTATTCCGTAGTTGAAATTGTGGTCTGTCCGTTTAATGCTTTTGTTATGTAATCCATACCTGCGAAGCTGTCTCCGATGTGCTCCCCGCTGGCACTGCGGGTTACTACGCCTTCCTTACTGATTACCTCCAGATCTTTATAACCATAAAGGGTACACTGGTTACTTAAGTACTCTGTAACTACTCTGGAGTTAATTGACTTTAAGCTTCCACCCTGAGCACTAGCTTCAATACTGACCTTCATCTGGTCTAAATTCTGAACCACCAGATTATTTACCAGCTTTCCTGTTGATTCCAGATCACTCTTTACAACATCTGTAATACCACCAAAACTTACCGAAATACTGACAATCATGTTGGTCACGGAAAGACCAAGAATAATTGCAATAATAAACATCAGCATCTTCATCTTCAATGATTTTACAGATAATTTTGCCTTAATTGATGCTCCGCCATTCTTTTTCTTACCCAACCCCATTCCTTTTGCCTTTTGGGTCTTCCGATTCCACTTCTTATCCCCCGGTGTTTTCATAGTCTTATGCTCCTTGTCTCATCTTTGGTAAATGTGAACCATGACATTTCATAAATGGTTTTTTTCATTATACGATATTTTGTAACTATTTGTCAACGTATCCATAAATTGACAATGGGATTTTATTGATCTTTTAATAGACAAGAGTCGATTATCTTAACAAAAAAAGATATCTTACTCCATTTTTCACAAAGAAAAGGAATCAGATATCTTTTTTAACTCTCCATGCTCCCGGGTTATTTAAAAAAAGTTTGAATCAATACCATATAAAGTGCCGTGCCTCCGCCGATACTCAAAAGAGAGTTCCCCTTCCATATATGAAGTACAGCTATGACTGCAATGGAAAGAACCTCAGGAAGACCATAAGGATGAGCTGTAAAAGAAACGCCTCTTAAACAGTAAACCACTAATAAACCTATGGTGGCATAGGGAAGAGTATTGCCCAGGTAAATCACATATTTTGGTGTTTTCTTTCCTGCAGGAAAAAAGAGAAAAGGCAGAAACCGGGTAAGCACCGTAGCCAGAATCATAGCCAGCGTAATGAGTGCATAACTGATAATATTATAGCTCAAATTCGTTCCTCCTTATCTTTCGTCTTCCAATAACCAATGGTAATGACAGAAATAATCACCACCATGGCAGGTACAATAAAAACATCCTTACCAAAAAGCATAACGCACAAAACAGAAGAAATAACTCCGATACATGCTGGCCGATGATCCTTACGGGATTTCCATTGATCGATAAAAATTACCGTGAACAGGGCAGTCAGGGCAAAATCCATACCAGCAGTATCAAACTGGATCATGGTTCCTGCTATGGCACCCGCAAGCGTTCCAAAAACCCAGTACAGCTGGTCCAGTGCCGCAATAAAAAAATAAACCCAGTTTCTGGATAGATGGTCTGGTACCTGTTCACTGCAAAGAACTGAAAAGGTTTCATCTGTCATGGAAAAGATGAGATAGGGCCTGAACCTGCCGGCATCCTTTAACTGATCTACCATTGACAGCCCGTAAAATAAATGTCTTGCATTCAGCATCACAGACATGAATAACGCGTACCAGGGATTTACCAATGCTGTAAAAAATGTAATTCCAAGATACTGCAGACTCCCTGCATATACAAATACACTCCATAGCAGTGCCCAGAAAATGCCAAAGCCATTTACTCTCATTAATATTCCAAAGGCTGCGCCTAACACCAGATACCCGGCCATAATGGGCAATGTTTTTGGGAAGGCATATTTCAATGCTTCCATTTTTTTGTACTGATTCTCCATAATGTATTTCCTGTCGTTTTTGATTGCCTTTTTCCGGCATATTTTTTATTATATTAAAGTACCATTATTAATTTGTCAACAACAGGAGCGTATCATATGAACTTTGACTCTATGTATGATTCATGCAGTCTGTGTCCCAGAAACTGCAACGTTAACCGCCGGCAAAGCACTGGATACTGCGGCTGCACAGATACTGTCATGGCAGCCCGCGCTGCCCTCCATCACTGGGAGGAACCCTGTATCAGCGGTAGCAGGGGTAGCAGGGGTAGCGGAACCGTCTTTTTTTCGGGCTGCACCCTGCGCTGCTGCTTTTGCCAGAATTACTCCATCAGCCAGGAACATTTCGGAAGAGAACTGACAGTAGAACAGCTTTCCAGGATATTTTTAAGACTTCAGGGTGAGGGTGCCCACAACATCAATCTGGTAACTGCCACACAGTACCTTCCGTCTGTGTTAAAAGCCCTGGATCTGGTTAAATCAAAGCTTTTCATTCCGGTAGTCTACAACTGCGGGGGATATGAATCAGTAGAAGTGATTAAAGCACTGGATGGATATGTGGATATATGGCTTCCTGATTTAAAATATCAAAGCAGCGCCCTCTCTGCCCGGTATAGCAATGCAGCCGATTATTTTGAGAAAGCTTCAAAAGCCATTAAACAGATGATCAGCCAGACCGGGGCTCCCAGGTTTGACCCTTCCGGTGAACTGATGGAAAAGGGTGTAATCATACGCCACATGGTTCTTCCGGGAGCGAAAGATGATTCTATGGCTCTGCTTACCTGGATAAAGGATGAATTGGAAAAAGGAATGTATTATATCAGCCTGTTAAGCCAGTACACTCCGTTCTATAAAAGTGTTCAGTATCCGGAGATCAACCGCAGAATCACCTCATATGAATACAATAAGGTCCTTAACAAAGCCATTGAACTGGATCTGGTACAGGGATTTATGCAGGAAAAAAGCAGTGCAAAGGAAGAATATACACCGCCGTTTGATTTAGAAGGGATTATAATCGATTAAACAGATAGAAAGGGATACCGATTGCTTATATCATCGATATCCCTTTCTATATTATCTCGTCCATTGGAATCAATACCTCTTTTCCATTTCATGTTTACTTACAAATTATGTATGCGTTAAACATGCTCTATATAAATTTTTTACGCTCTCCGTTGCTACAACTAGTTTCTTAATGGATCCATCTTTTGTTTTACTACGAATCATGTAGTGCTTCATTCAATCGATTCGTCTCCACTGGTCTTTCACATCGGTAGATTGTGGGGGGCTTTTTGTTTCATTCTTTCAAATGAAACGGATCTGCTGTTTCTGGTGGACTGTACCTCCTTTCATTAGATTTTCTCTTCTTTGTAACTTTGGTTTCCCTTTGTTATGTCATAATTATAGCCTGCATTCCGTCATTTGTCAATATATTTTTATTTATTTTATTATTTAATTGTTAATTTTCATATTGTATATAATTATTTAGATTATATGTGCATTTTTTTATATAAAAGCAGAATATATTATTTGTTAGATTAATACAATAATTGCTGTTTTCTGTCGAAAAAAGGAAAAACGCAGAGTTGAATGGTAATTATCACTCTGCGTTTTTCCTTTATTCGGTTCTTAACCGGAATCGTTCCACCAATTCACGCAATAACTGAGCCTGTCTGGAAAGTTCCTGGCTGGAAACAGCACTTTCCTCTGCTGTGGCTGAATTGTTGCGGACCGCTAACGATATCCGGTCCAGTTCTTTTGTTATCTCTTCTACTGCCCTGGCTTCTTTCCCTGCGTCTGCTGAAATGGAATCCACTGCGTCCACTGCCATAGCTGAGTCCTCTAACACCTTCATCAGGGAGTTGGCAGTTTCATTCAAAAGACTGTTTCCATTCTCAACAGCCGATATGGAACTCTGTATCAGATCTGTTGTATTCTTTGCCGCCTCCGAGCTCTTTGCAGCTAAGTTTCTTACTTCACCTGCGACCACTGCAAAGCCTTTGCCAAATTCTCCGGCTCTGGCAGCTTCGATCGCTGCATTCAATGCAAGAATATTGGTCTGGAAAGCAATGTCTTCAATTACTTTAATAATTTTTTCAATTTCTCCGGAAGAAACACGTATTTCATCCATGGCTTTTGATAAGTTCTGCATGGACATATCACAATTTACCACTTCGGTTCCGGTCTGCTGAACCTGCATGGAAACATCTCCGGCCTTTTCCGCCAGCTTCTTAATATTTCCAGACACATGATTTACGGATTCTGACAGCAGCTCAATGGTTTTTTCCTGGGCATCTGCTCCATCTGCCAAAACCTTGGACCCCTCTGCTACCTGACCCGAACTTGCAGCCACCTGACCGGCTGACTGATTCACTTCATACATAACCGCATTTAAGTTTAGCGTAATTTTTTTTACTGCTTCTTCCAGTTTGAAGAAATCTCCGGACAGCCCCATATCTACATCCAGATCCAGATGATTGTCCGAAATCTCATGAAGAGCCAGAGAAATCCGGTCGATAATTATTTTTAAATTCGACGACATCCGCTCAAAGGACTTTGCGGTCTGACCGATCTCATCTCTTGAATCCACTCCGGAAAATCCACTTAAATCTCCCTCTGCAATCTGTTCCGCTGCTGCAGATAACTTATGTAAGGGCTTTAACTGTTTCTTTATAACTGCAGTAATCATAAACAAAATTATAATCATGGCCGCCACAGATATAACTGCCATCAGGGTAGCCATACGCTCCGCCTCCCGGTTCATATCACCGGCATTTACCGCTGTGACAGAATACCAGATGGATCCGTTTAACTGGATTGGCTCAAAAAAATAATATACTTGTACCTTATGATCTCCATCAATTACATGAAACGCTTCTCCTGATGAAACTCCTGCTTTTATCCCTTCCTTGCAGGACTGGGTGGTGACAAAATCAGATACATTGGTTCCGGCAAGTCCTTTTCCCGTACTCTCAGATATGATGGTTCCGGCTTCATTCAGAATAAAGGTAAACATACTGGGATAGGAAGTGGCTGTTTTTACCTGGCTGAACCGGTCCAGTCCCACATCGACAGAAACCACACAAAGAGTCCTGTCATTGACACTTACCGGCACTGCCATGGTAATAATCATCTCACCATTTGACTCATAAGGCTCTGTAATGACCCGTTCTCCCGTCTCCAGCACTTTCTGATAATAGTCTTTTGATGAGTAATCTTCATAATTACCACAGCTTGTAACAGTTCCATCCTGGCTGGAATAAATCCCGTAGCTTCTGGCAGCCGAGCTCAGCCCGTACTGTTCGAACATGATACTGATACCCTTGATATCCTCAGAATACATGACGGAGGACCGAATGGTTGAAATCATGTAATCTTCAATCCTCATACCATTGGTATCCAGTGTTACTTTGTCAGATATCCGGCTTTTATAAAACGGTTCCGCCGTATTACCTGCCTTAATTCTAAGACTCAGCATTAGTTTTCTGTTATCCGATGAGTTTTCCAGATAATAGGTGATCCGGTTGGATACCTGGTTTGCCGTATCAAAGATCTGCTGGATATCTTTACCGTTTTCCGATGCCAGAGTTTTTAATTCCCCAAATGCTGACTGCTGCATCGCACGCTTTGTCATTCGGGAGGTAACCCCAATTAACATACCAAATACTACCACCAGCATAATTCCTGCCATAAATGCAATTCTTGTTGAAAGATGTGTAAATCTACCTCCATTTCCTAACCGTATTTTTTTCCCCTTTCCTAATCGTTTCCACATCATTGCGTAATCCCCCTTCCGCAGCATGTCTGTATGTCAACCAGATTATACCATATTTATACAATAATTGTAATGTTTTTTTGTTATTTTTCATAACAATTGACCAATTCTTTTGGAACTTTTGTTCCAATTGGGTTACATCACTTTTATTATGGTTTCATAAGGAGCGAGTACAGATTTTACCACGGAATACTCCGTTTTAACAGATGCAGTCTGGGGGAACTCACTGTTATTGACAATTACAAGTGTCCGGCAATCCGGATACCAGGCACATTCCGTCTCTGGATTATCCGTCAGATAGTTCTGATCCAGATTCCTGTTTTTGCTGTAAAGGATGAGATTTAACAGCATTCTTGTATTGATATTGTTAAAAGAAAAGCTGCTTAAATAAATTCCGGCTCCTGTTCCGAATGGATGACAGGTAATGGAAGGGACATTATTTTCCTCCGCCAGGACACAGGTTTCCTGATCCGTTAGGTACAAGCCTTTTTTCCCATTTATCCGGGCTCCCTTTGGAATCAGTCCGGGAATTGTTTCTATCTTATATTCCATGCGCCCATGGCACACTCTGGCACCTGTATCCTGATCAATTCCAAGTACCTGTGACATGCGAAAAAAAGTATGATATCCGTCTGCCGCAGAGGGTTCATTCACTCCCAGAAATACACCTCCATTATAAACAAACCGGGCTGTTTCAGCCACGATCTCATCCTCTTTCCAGGCATCCCCTCCACTCCAGGCAGTGCCGTACGCCCCTGCATTGATAAGAACATCCACATGATTTAATGCTCCGTTTTTAATGTCTTCAAAGCTTATAAACTCTACCTGCAATGGAAGCCCGGATAAGGCTTCGTTTATGTGAATGAGATCATGCATATAGGTTTCGTGAAAATGTCCGGATAAAGTCCACGACCTTAATTTTCCCCAGGAATGGACAACAGCTGTTTTTATGGGGAGTGTATACACTTCTCCTGCTTCATGCAATCCCTTAAAGGTACGGAACTCATCTGCTATTTTCTCGATACAGCTGCAAAAATCCGGATAATCGGCAGTCAGATGAAGATATCCGCCAAGACCGATCCGGTCAATCTTCTGGCGCAGAAGTGCACGTCTGACTCTGTTCCAGTATTCAAGGGCATCCTTTGTGGGATTGCCTCCCGGAGCAAATGTCGGCGTTCCGTTTAACCCTACAGGAAACAGATAGGGGTGAAGCCTCAGCTCGTGGGTTTTAACCGGTACGCCCGCACAAAGCCTTGCTTCATAGCCGGAAAATACACATTTGATAAGCCCGTCAAAGCCAAACTCCTGAAACCTGCTGTGATAGGGCTCCAAACCGATCCAGCTGTCATCGTAAAAGACGCAGGCCTGTTTACCGTAGCTGTGAACCAGCTCTACCAGCTTTTTTCCATAATCCACCACAAAGCGGTTAATAAATTCCATATAATCAAGCTGACGTCTTTCCGGCGGCATATGGGTTACGTGAAACTTTCCCTGATTAATAAAGTCCTCAGAAACCAGACCATAACCATATTCCTCTTCAAATTCTTTCAGTGCTGCCGGGCTTACCGTAAAATCATAGGAGCCCCAGTCACTAAACAGATTCCGTTTTCTCTCACTGCTCCCCCACATCCAGACAAAGTTGTAAAAGAGAGAGGTAAAACGCACCACAGTTGTGGCAGGATGTTCCTCACACCATGTCTTAAGCCAGTTGTATAAATAGCTTCTTGTTTCCTCGTGCCTTGGGTCCAGAGGCATCAGGTGTTCTTTCTCCCAGTGATTGGTCACATGATTATACATGGAGATCTCTTCCCATATGCGATACGCCAGAAAATTCACGGTGTATTGATGATAAGGCACAATATTACTGATTGTTACTGACTGGGTCAGGGGATCATAGCTCCAGAAATCTCTGCTTAACTCGATGTCAGACGTCCGGTCATATACCTGCCAGTATTTTATGGAATCAGAGCTTTCATTGATACGAAACTGTTCCTTGTAGAAATCTTCCAACAAAGAGATTTCCAGGTTCTCACCAGTTGTCAGTTTGGGCTCTGTGATTAAAAAAGTCTGCTGAAGCTGCTCGGGATGAGCGTTTGCCCATTGGTTGTGATCCCGAATCAGGCAGATTGTTGAATAAATTCCATATCCTGCGTTGATCAGCTCATCAGAAAGCACCGTTCCATCACTGTCACGTATCATATCTGCGCCCCAGCGTATTGCAAGCTGCAGGGTTAATTCTTCATAGCCGGATTCTCCGGGAAGGGTAAAACTTCCTCTTTCTGTCTCACTCATAAATGTTCTCCTCTTTATTTATTGATAACCGGACATCTCCCAATGGGGGCTCCCATACAGGAATCTTCTTTTCGTCCGATGATATCACACCTGATTTGATCAATTCTTTCCATACAAAGCCGGCCATTTTCCACGCACCGTAATCATTGGTATGAGTAAAATCCGAGGGATAAAACCATCGTCCAGACTGGTGAAGGCCATGTTCTTTTATAAATTCCATACTCCTTTCATGGAGGTCCACTACAGGTACTGACATATTCTTTGAAAGCTGCATTACCTCTTCCCCATATTCTTTTAATCGGTCGTCGTAAATTTCTCCATTTTCCAGCCAGCTGTTTCTGGCAAGGGGTGTGATGAAAACGGGAATGGCTCCCTTTTTCCGGATTTCTTCCATATACCGGATCAGGTTATTCCGGTAGCCCTCTGCTGCACCCAGATGTTCAAGCTTCTGGTCATTATGACCAAACTGAAACAGGCAGATATCTCCTTCACTGATATACTCCATCAGAATCTTATAATGCCCCTCAGTCCGGAAGCTTTCTGTAGTCAGACCGGAGTGAGCATGATTGGAAACCGCATAAGCGCCGTTTAGAAATGCAGGTAGCATCTGACCCCAGCCCCCATAACTCTCTGCGGGATTATAAGGAAAATCGGCAGTCTGGTCGGTCACAGTAGAATCTCCCGCCAGATAGATCGTCCTCCCCTTCCATTTTTTTATGTCCAGCTTTTTTAAACGGACTGACCGGCTGATTACAGTCACTTTTACAGCCCCATCCCGAAATCGTTGGGTTTCTCCTCTTGGTATAAAATCCGTAATGGTAACAGGAAAGGATTGACACCATTCTTCCTTAGCTTTTAAGCTGCCCCGCCAGACCAGCTGCCTCCTGCCCACAAACAAGAGCACCTCTTTTTCCTCTTCCTCAGAGTAGAGGGTAATCGTCATGAAATACTTTCCCTGTTGCTTTACATCTGCCTGGAACGATAAGGGGTAAAATGCTGCTTTGGAATCAACATAGCATCCATTCCCATCCTGTTTTACTTCAATCTCCTTTAAAACCCCCGGACCAGGAATAAATCCGGTATTAAGCTCGGGCAGTCTGCTTGAATAAGAAAAGCCAAACCCTCCGCCGGTTTTATAATGCCGGGATGGTTCTACATGAATTCCAGTGGTTTTTCTGTCCTCTGTCTCATAAAAAACATATTGTGTCATAATAACTCCTTTTTACCCGTAATGATTGATCGCCCACTTTTTAAGAAAGGGCTGCTGCCAGATCCGCAACAGCCCCATGTTCTTATTGAGCGATAAAATCACCGGAATCAATCAGCTTCTGTTTTTCATCCAGAATTTCCTGATATCCGTTGTCTAAATATTCTTTACAATACGCTTCATACTTTGCTTCCAGTTCCTCTGGTTTGCAAGTAATCATATCCACATAAAATTCCTGCCACATGGCAGTTAAGTCTGCCGCATATTCACCTGTTGATGCAACACTCTTGGTGAAAATCGGACTGATCAGCCCATACTGTTCCACTTCCTTGGCATAATCATAGGATTGTTTCACCAGATCTTCATATCCAGCCGGAGCTAACATCCTGGTATTGGCTGTCAGGTTTTTTGCCTCATCGCCATAGTCAGTCATCTCAGTAACCAGACACCAGTAATCCTTGTTATTGTTGTTGGACAGCTTGGATTCTCCCTTGAAATCCTTAACAGGTACTGCAATCTTGTCGGCATCCAGAGTATAATTGGCACCCTCCACACCATTTTGCAAATAGAAGAGATTCTCAGGCTGGGACATCCAGTTTAAAAACATCCAGACTGCTGCTCTTTGCTTTTCATCGGTTTTAGAGTTGATTCCCATTATCATTCCGTATGGAGGATATTTATAATAATACGGGTGGCTGTCTTTGGGTGACATGGCTGTGGGACTTAAAACGGAAACTTCAGCCCCTGGATCGTTTGCCTTTAAACTGCTTATCACATCTGTGTTTGAAGAAAGATAGAAGGAATAGGTTCCTACATTTCCAGCAACAAAGTCAGCTTTCCATGCTGCATCATCTGCATTTAAGTAAAACTCAGGATCAAGAATACCATCATTAAATTCCTGATTCGTGGTCTTTAAGTAAGCTTTTGTCGCACTCCAGGTAAGAGGTGCAACATTAAGATCCAGATAAAGATTCAATTCTTTTTTATCCGGTGAAGAGCTGATAAATGGATATTCGTAGGTATAGCTCTTATTCACGATCTGGGCTCCCAGCTTGCCAAGCCCGGCTTCCTTCCACGCTTTGGCTGCCTCCTGAAGTTCCTCTCTTGTGGCAGGCTTTTGTTTTCCTACTTTATCCAACCAGTCCTGCCGGATCAGAGTCACCCAGTTATAATAAATTGGATTTCTCTGTGCAAAAAAGAATGTATTTTTCCCATCCAGCTTTCCGTATTGATTGATTATTTTTTCTGCATTCTTATAATAGTCGGGAGCATAGTATTTTATTTCATCAAGGTCCAGTTCCTGCATGGCTCCCTCGGAATTGTAGTTTACCGCCTGGGGCATGTCATAATGGTAAATGATATCAGGGGCATTGCCAGCCGCGATCATCTGCATGTAATCTGCAATCTCTTTCTGCCTGTTGATTGCCACATACTGGACTGTCACGTTGTATTTATCGCCAAATTCTTTTTGAATCCAGTTGGTGTAATAATTATTTGCGGGATCCCAGCCTTCGAAGCCTCTGTCATACACCGGAATCTTGATGGTTACTTTTTCTGGAAAGCCTTTGGAATAATCTGTATAACTTTTCCCCTCCGTTTTTGATGGGGCTTCTGACGTCTGAGCCGTTTCTTCTATCTTTTTCTCTTCCACGGATACAACCGCATCTTTTTTGGCACTGCATCCGGACATCACCCCTGCTGTCATTGCAAAAATAGTCCCCCACGCAGCTGCCCTTTTTAAACTAATCCTTTTCCTCATGAACATCCTCCTTTTCTTTCTTACCATTATCATCATCCTTTTACTGCACCTATCATGGTTCCCTGTACAAAATATTTTTGTATAAAGGGGTAGATACAGATTATGGGCAATGTTGCAAAAATAATGCAGGAAGCCTTTAAGACCTCCGGATTGGTGATCTGCCCCGTCGTCAATCCTCCCTCTGCTTTAAAGGATTCACTGGCTGCAACCACCAGATAGTAGAGTTTTAACTGCAGCGGACGCAAATCCACCCTTTGCTTAATATAAAACAATGCATCGGAATAGGCGTTCCACCGTCCTACCGCGTAAAACAAAGAAATTGTCGCTATAATGGGTTTGGAAAGCGGCACCACAATATAGCTTAAGATTTTAAAATGGCTGGCGCCGTCTATTAAGGCAGACTCGATCAGGCTGTCGGGTATGGATGCCTTAAAGTTATTTTTCATAATCAGGAAATTATAGGCTGCAAAAGACAAAGGTAAAATCATGCACCACCAGGTATCCAGCATATGCAGATCGTTCATCAGTAAATAATCCGGTATGGTCCCGGCTGTAAAATACATGGTGAACATAATTAAAAATGTCATGATTTTTCTGCCCTTTAGCTGAACCCGGCTTAAGGCGTAGGCAGCGCTTATAGTAAGAAATGTCCCGATTGCAGTGAAAGAGACCGTTACGATTACTGAGACATATAAAGATCTTACAATCGATGTATCCTGTAAAACTTTTCTGTAAGCATCAAAGTTGATTCCTTTTGGCACCAGAAATATCTTATTTGCAATTACATATGCTTCTCTGCTGACGGACTTGGCAAATATATGGATGAACGGAAGCAGACATGTCATTGAAATTGCGATGAGCAGGATATGAAAAAATACATCAACCACAAAATCCTTTTTTCTGGTCCTGGTCCATGCCCAAGGCTTTTTATATTGATATTGGTTCATCTTTTTCCCTCCTTATATCAGACCATCTTCACCCAGCCGTTTGGCTATGAGATCAGCCGCCACCACAAGAGCCAGACCAATTACGGACTGAAAAAGCCCCAGTGCAGTTGCTTCGCTGAATTTTCCGCTTTCTATTCCCCACCGGTACACCAAAACCGGAATCGTGGTGGTATATTGTGTCGCCTTGGCATTGGCCAGAGCAAATACCCGTTCAAAGGAGCCACCCATCAGCTTGCCAAGATTCATAATCAACAGTGTTACAATGGTGCTTCGTATGCAGGGGAGGGTTACGTGAATACACTGTTTTAACCTTCCGGCACCATCTACTCTTGCGGCTTCATAAAGCTCGGAGTTTACACCGGTGATGGCTGCCAGATAGATGATGGTTCCCCAGCCCATGGACTGCCACACACCAATGAGCACATAGCTGATCAGCCACCATGTATTTTCCTGAAGAAACGGAACCGGACTATGACCGGCATTCTTTATCAGAATATTCACCACACCGCTGCTGACTGAGAACATGGAATAACCGATTCCTCCAATAATGACCCAGGACAAAAAATGAGGTAAATACAAAAGTGTCTGCATGATACTTTTAAAGTATCTGTTTTTGATTTCATTGAGGATAAGAGCCAAAATGATTGGCATGGGAAAACCAAATAACAGATCCAGGATATTTAACAAAAGAGTGTTGGTTAATGCCTGACCAAAATCCCGTTTGCCAAAAACCTTATGAAAGATGGAAAATCCCACCCAGGAACTTCCGGCATACCCCTTCGCCACCTTATAATCCTTAAATGCAATGGACAGACCGCTGTATGGCAGGAATTTAAAGACCAGTATGAAAAGCATCGGCAGAACCATGAGTACATATAGCTGCCAGTCCCGCTGTAAATAACGAAGAAACCGATTCTTTTTTTTCTGCTTATTTAAACTATAACCTGCCTCTATTTCAGATTTCACCATAATATCCCCCCATCTCCGTAATTTTCTATAACTATATTATAAAAAATGCACAATTTCGTTTCCAATCAAATCAATCTATAAACTATGCATTTTCAATCATTTATTATTACGGGCGAAAAATAGTTACGGTCCTAATTCACCATTTTTCGAGATTTATTTCATACTTTATTGGATTAAGGTCATATTTATTAATACATCAGGCAATTTTTCAAAGATTATTGATTGAAATAAGAATTAGATATCATGTATAATTACAGGAGTAAAAGAAGGAGGTATATGGAATAAATGTCTAAAAAGAAAAAGACTGTTATTGAATTCAGGGATTATGATTTACCGGCTCATTTTCCTGTGCTTCTTCTGACTGGGGATCATTGGCGCATCTCCGATGTACCCTCAGGACGGCTTCATATTCATAATTGCCTGGAGATCGGGCTGTGCGAGACTGACAGCGGAACCATTAAATTTGAAGATACCACTTATTCCTTTTACGCAGGAGACGTCACTGCCATATCCTGTGACATTCCGCACACCACATTCAGCGCACCTGGAACCAACAGCAAATGGTCTTATTTGTTCGTGGATATGGGCGAACTGCTCCACCCATTTTTTTCTGGTGCAGATCTTCATAATGTAGAACTTTTCTCCTTTCTGGATCATCATTTAAATCTGATTATGGGGAAAATAAATTATCCGGTTATTTATTCCATTGTCACTGAAATAATGGAAGAGATCAAAAAGCAGGAACCGGGGTTTGAGATCGCAGTCCGCGGGCTGTTTCTGGCATTGGCAACCAATCTTATGAGAGCTGCATCCATAAACCATAAGAAAAAAGACCAGACGCCTGAAAATGCGCTGGTCATTGCACCGGCTCTGGATTTTATCCGGTATCATTATATGGAAGATTTCCCCATGGAGCAGCTTGCTGACCTATGCAGCCTAAGCCCTGCTCATTTTAGAAGGCTGTTTTCATCCATTATGGGAAATCGGCCCTTAGAATATTTAAATACCACCCGCATCAGAAAAGCTTCGGATTTACTCCGTATGACAGAAGAATCCGTCTTAAACATTTCTGAGCGGGTGGGGTTTCACTCCATCTCAAGCTTTAACCGGCATTTTCTTGCCATTATGGGAGAGACTCCCAGGGAGTGGCGAACGAAGATGTCTATCCTGAAGGATCAGTCTCTGTTTAAATACAATGGCTGGATGTATGCGGAGGTTTTAAAAAATAAATAATTATTTCATATCTATGACTTCCTTTGCCATGGCGGTCAGAGAATTCAGTTCTTTATCAGAAAATGTGAATAACAGATAATCGATCCCATTCTCTGACCAGCTTACGGTTCGAAACAGCTTGCGTTCTTCCTGACCGGATCCATAGCTGATCGTCAGTTTTCCTTCTTCTTCCAGTTTCTTATCTTCTTCAGCAGGTTCTTTCCCCTCAGGCAGGAATAAATACGGTTCTTCCCTGGCAGTCAGTGTAATACCCTGATAGACCTCATACTGGCCTGACGGATCCGAGTCTTCAGAGACCAAGTCCTGATGCACGTTGCTGGTAAGTGTCACCTTCTGATCGCTGCCATAATTTGCGTATGCTTCCGAATAAGTGATAACCTGATTGTTATCGTCGTCAACTCCCTTTACCTGTGCAATGTAACCGTTCACAAACGACATACCGTTTGAGAAATTGTCTGGAATTTTAGGGGAGGCTTGCATCTGGGTTTTTGACAATTCACGTAATTCCGCCGAGGAATGTGCGTTTTCGTCACTTGTACTGATAAATCCTGTAATCTTACCCGCCGCAACTGCTGTAACGGTTCCCAAAACAGTTATCACCAGCATTGCTGTAAATACTGCTGCCAATTTATTTTTTCGAAATTTCATGAAATCGCTCCTTTTATTTAATTTTTTATGGATTTCCAAAAGCCGCAGTTCTTCGTCCATATCCGGTGTTATGGAATCCAGTTCTGTATTGATAAAGCGTTTTAATTGTTCTTCTGAGGTTCTAGCCATGGCAAATCCCCCTTTCCTTTTCCCTTTCCACGATGTCTTCCGCTTCCAGAATTCCCTTTAAGAGCTTTCTCGCCTTGAACAGGCGCGATTTTACTGTGCCCTCCATGGTTCCTGTCACCCTGGCAATTTCTTTTGTACTTAGCTCGTTGTAATAATATAACAGAATCACTGTACGGTATTTGACATCAAGTTTTTTAAGAGCTTCACGGATCTGCCCAGCTGTTTCAGCCTCTAAAACCGCTCCCAGGGGGCCTTTCCCCTTTTCATCTTCCTCAATCCAATCCGCTCTTACGTGATCTTTCTCCTGATCCAGAATCCCTTCAAAGGAGAGCTCTGACCTGTTTTTCTTCCTTTTTTCCAGCCGCCAGGCAGTTCTCACCAGAATCTGATAGAGCCAGGATTCAAATCGCTCCGGTTCTCGTAATTTGTCTCTGTGAAGAAAGCATTTTACAAAGGTCTCCTGCAGGATGTCCTCACTGTCAGACCGGTTTCCAGTGATAAAATACGCCATACGGTACAGCTTTTTAGAAGAGGAACGGTATAACTCGTCAAATGCGGCTTCGCTTCCGCCAAGCATGAGTTCCACCAAAGCCTTCTTTTCTTCGTTCATAACCTGTTTCCTTTCCTTTTTTAGATGCATCTATATACTTAGAGTCATAATGACCCGGATCGGTTCATTTTTTTATTTATAAATTATACTTCGGCTTGTAACTGCCAGTCAAAAGAAATATAATAGGGAGTGATAGTGTCAAAAATGAAAAATCGGAGGATAGACGAATGCCGCGTATATTTTTAGTGGAAGACGATAAGGCAATCGCTAAAAACCTTATACTTTTGCTGAGTTCGGAAGGATTTACAGTCAGCCATGCTTCTACCCAGAGTGAAGCTCTTGCCACACTTGGCCATAATAAATTTGATCTGGCGCTGATTGATATTTCACTGCCAGATGGAAATGGATTTATCGTATGTACGCAAATCAGGGAAACCCTTCATATACCCGTAATCTTTTTGACAGCCTGCCAGGATGAAGCAAGTGTGGTCACCGGGCTCAATATCGGTGCAGATGACTATATCACAAAACCGTTTCGTCCTCGTGAATTAATCGCACGGATCAGAACTGCCCTGCGTAAAAGCGGGCGTACCGGATCTGAGTTTGAGATTGGAGGACTCCATGTGGATACCGCCAGTGGTATTGTAAGAAAAAACGGCATGGAAATTTTTCTGTCCGCTTTGGAATACCGTCTGCTGCTGGTGTTTTTAAACAATCAAAAAAATATTATTACAAGAGGTATGCTGTTAGATGAATTGTGGGACGCTGCGGGCGAGTATGTCAATGACAATACACTGACTGTATACATCAA
The DNA here is from genome assembly GCA_009712635.1 of Hungatella sp. Taxonomy (GTDB): domain Bacteria; phylum Bacillota; class Clostridia; order Lachnospirales; family Lachnospiraceae; genus Lacrimispora. The sequence goes on from WASS01000015.1 coordinate 81,565, forward strand.
GCGATTGCGGCTGAAGATCGAGGACGATCCGGCTAACCCACAGATTATTACGACTGTCCGTGGGACAGGGTATCGATTGGGGGGCGGAAATGCTTCGGAATAAGGAGTTTCGGCAGTTTGCCATACTGTTCTCTGCCATGGCGGGCATTACAGTGATTCTGGGATTTGTGATCAGTACTGCGGCAGGAGTTCTTGCAGTCTCATCTTCTGCTGCCTTTGGTACTGTATTTTTTACCTTTACAAAAGCCAGATACAAAAATATTGCCCGCATCTCCAATGAGATCGATCTGATCCTTCATAATGCGGATCGTCTCTATATTGAAGAATTGGACGAAGGGGAACTTTCCATACTGCACAGTGAAATAGGTAAAATGACGCTACGAATCAGGGAGCAGAATGAGGCATTAAAAAAAGAAAAGAAACATCTTGCAGATTCACTGGCGGATATTGCCCACCAGCTGAAAACCCCTCTTACATCTATAAATCTCATCCTGTCATTGCTTGAAAATAACCCGGAGGAAGATCAGAGAAAGCTGCTGCTTCGTGAAATGGAAGAATTGCTTGTACGGATGGACTGGCTCATTACCACCCTGTTAAAATTATCCCGCTTAGATGCAGGAATCATCGTATTTCAGCATGAACCTGTAGACGTAAACGCTTTAATCCATGCTGCAGCTCACCCTTTTCTCATTCAAATGGAACTGCATCAGATTGATTTACAAATCAATGCAACAGGCGGGCTCATTATCTACGGGGATTTTAACTGGCTTTTGCAAGCGTTGCAAAACATCTTAAAAAATTGTTTAGAAAATACTGGGGAAACAGGGAAACTTGAGATTAACGGTACAGATACCCCGCTCTTTACCGAGATTGTAATCCATGACAGCGGGAACGGTTTTAAAGAAGAAGATTTACCCTGCATTTTTGATCGGTTTTACCAGGGAAAAAATCAGAACGCCGGCGGATACGGGATCGGTCTTTCTCTCTGTCAGATGATTATAGCCGGACACGGAGGTACCATTTCTGCTAAAAACCATCCCCAGGGAGGTGCTGTTTTCATCATACGTTTTTCAAAGTGACGAATCTCTCACCAAAAAGTCACCGGTATGTAAGCAGAAAGTTCTATTCTATGGGTAAGCCATAGGAAAGGAGACTCACATAAATGGAGTTCTTAAAAATCGAAAATCTCTGCAAGGTCTACGGGAAAGGTGACAGTCAGGTCACCGCACTGGACCATGTTTCTCTTACAATTGAAAAAGGGGGATTTACAGCAATTATCGGCTCCTCCGGTTCCGGTAAATCCACATTGCTTCATATCATTGGGGGGGTGGATGTACCCACAAGCGGTAAAATATATTTAGATGGGCAGGATGTATACTCCCAGAACAATGAAAAACTGGCCATCTTCCGCAGGCGGCAGGTAGGTCTGATTTATCAGTTTCATAACCTCATTCCTACTTTGAATGTAGTGGAGAACATTACACTGCCTGTCCTGATGGATAAACGATCTGTCAATGAGGAGCGGCTGGATGACCTTCTTCATATGCTTGGTCTATGGGACCGCAAAAACCATTTGCCCAATCAGCTGTCCGGTGGGCAGCAGCAGCGGGTTTCCATCGGACGCGCCCTGATGAATGCCCCGGCTGTTATGCTTGCCGACGAACCCACCGGCAGTCTGGACAGCCGCAATGGGCATGAAATTATAAAGCTGTTGAAAGAAAGCAATAAAAAGTATGGGCAGACATTGATCCTTGTCACACATGACGAGAATATTGCATTGCAGGCAGACCGAATTATCGGTATCTCTGATGGCAAGGTTACACGGGATCAAAGGGTGGTGCAGCCATGAATATATTAAATAAAGCCACTCTGCAAAGCATGAAAAAGAACCGCACCAGAACGATTGTTACGATTATCGGAGTTGTTTTATCCACTGCCATGATTACGGGAGTCGCTGCCTTTGGCACTTCTCTCCTTCATTTTCTCATAAGAGGTTCCATTGTAAAATACGGAAATTGGCATGTTGAATTTTCGGATGTAGATTCTTCTTTCATCCAGGAACGGGCTGATGATAAAGAAATTAGCGGCATTGCAACAGTGGAAAATATGGGTTACGCTGTGCTGAAAGGAGCAAAGAGCCCGGAAAAGCCCTATCTTTTTATTGCAGGATTCAGTGACCAGGCATTTCATACGTTACCCATAAACCTGATCTCCGGCAGACTTCCCGAAAACAGCGGAGAGGTTCTGGTCCCGGCGCACGTTGCAGAAAAAGGAGGGGTCCGGTTCCGGGTTGGGGATACGATTTCCCTTGAAATCGGAGACCGCGTGGATGGAAACAGGAATCTCAGTCAGCACACTCCCTATCATTCAGGAACTGCGGGTGAAACCCTGGTGCCCAGATCAAAGAAAACCTATCGGGTTGTGGGAATCTGCCAGCGTCCTGGGTTTGAAGAGCATTCCGCTCCGGGATACACCCTGATAACGAAAGCAGACGGAAAATTGAACACAGACAGATACAGCCTGTTCGTTACACTGAAAAACCCACGTCAGGTGAAAGCCTATGTAAGTGACAATGCCGGAAAACAAGATTACTTATTAAATGATTATATTCTGCGTTTCATGGGCATATCAGAAAACCGGCTGATCAACACACTTCTATATACAGTCGGAGGAATTCTGGTGGCTATTATAATGACCGGATCCGTTCTTCTTATCTATAACTCGTTTAACATCTCCCTGAATGAACGAACACGCCAGTTTGGGATTTTTGCGTCGGTAGGGGCGACTGAAAAACAGCTTCGAAATTCGGTTCTGTTTGAAGGGCTTTGCATCGGTGTCATCGGTATTCCCATTGGTATTCTGGCAGGTATTGGCAGTATTGGTTTGATACTCCCCATAGTTGCAGGGAAATTTAAAAATATTCTTTACAGCACCGTACCTTTAACCTTGTGGGTATCTGCTGCTTCAATAGCAGTTTCCGCTGCTGTCAGTTTGGTAACCATCCTTATTTCGGCCTATATTCCGGCGAGAAAAGCAGCAGGCACTTCCGTAATGGAGAATATCCTTCAGACGAATGAAGTGAAGATTGATTCAAAAGATTTGAAAACATCAAAACTATCCCGCCGTATTTACGGGCTGGAAGGTACTCTGGCTCTGAAAAATTTCAAAAGGAACAAAAAACGCTATCGCAGCATTGTGCTTTCTCTTGTTCTAAGCGTCGTACTATTCGTATCAGGTAATGCCTTTGGGTCAACTCTGAAACGTCTTTTGCAGCAGTTTATGGTGGATGTTGACTATGACATTCTGTTTGACGTTCAGGACATGAACGACAGCGAAATGCTTCCTCTTTACAACAGACTAAAGGCCGCTGACGGTATTTATGAAAGCACATATCAGGTCATCTGCCCTTTTTCATGCACCATCAGAGCTGGTGATCTTTCGGATCAGTACCGTCAATATAAAGGTTATACCAATCCGGATGAAATGGTTCATATTCCATTGGATCTTCAGTTTATCGCTGACAGCGACTATCTGGATTTTATTCACCAGTCAGGTTTATCTGAAGAAGAATATACCGGACCAAACGGGAAAATGATCGCCATTGCAAAACAGCGGAATGTCAGAACAAACCAACCAGATGAGGTGTTTGATCTGTTTGCAAGCCGTACCATGATCCTTCCGATTACCCCAGGCGCAGAAGGTAATCAAAAAGCAGAACAGAATCTGGATATAGACACTACGTTTGTTGATACTTACCCCATTGATCCGCCGCCAAAACAGTCATCTCAGTCTCAAAAAGATTTCTGTGTTTTTATGGTGATAGCACCCTATTCACTTAAAGAGAAATTTATAATCCAGGACAGACCATTAGCCATAGGCATGAACTTTCAATCGAAGACACCTTCACAGTCAGTGGCAGAAATGGAAACAATTATACAGAGTGAGGGAATTACGTCTCAATACCATTTATACAATGCGTATGAAATACTTGAGCAATTTCACAGCCTTACATTTGTCACGGACGTATTTACGTATGTTTTTGTCATTATGATTTCACTGATAGCCATAGCCAATGTGTTCAACACCATTTCCACAAATATCAGGCTGCGCAGACGGGAACTGGCCATGCTGCGCTCAATTGGAATGTCAGAGCGGTCTTTTAATAAAATGATGGTGTTTGAATGCATCTTTTATGGCATGCGGGCCCTTTTACTGGGACTTCCAATGGCTGGAATCCTATCCTGGCTGATTTACAAAGGATTTGTAATCGCAGAACGGACGGAGAATTTTAAGTTTGTATTTCCTTTCGGCAGTATGGTAATCAGCGCATTTAGTGTACTCTTTATCGTGTTCATTACTATGTTATACGCCATTGGGAAGATAAAAAAAGAGAATATTATTGATGCACTTCGTAATGATATGACTTAATAGATTATATAAGGATACCCTCCATGGGTGACATTTGGAAGAGTGACTGCATGTACATGATATTGACAAAAGCAATAATGTACATTATAATGTACATTATTGAGGTGATAGAAATGCTAAATACAAATATTACAAACTTCAGAAAAAATATTTTTAGTTTATTAGAGCAAACCATAAAATACAATGAGCCAGTCAATATAAGTACAAAGGATGGAAACGCTGTTATTATCAGCGAAGAAGATTATAATGACCTAATGGAAACTTTATGCCTTAATTCTATACCAGGTATGAGAGAAAAAATAATTGAAGGAAAGAATACACCCCTTGATGAATGTATACCCGAAAATGAGGTGGAATGGTAATGTATTCAATTGTTTATACCAAGAAAGCAATCAATGATATACCAAAGTTAAAAATGGCTAAATTAGAAAATAAAACCAAGGCATTAATTGATCTAATCAGGAATAATCCAAACAAAACGCCACCGTCTTATGAAAAGCTTCTGGGTGATCTGCAGGGAGTATATTCCAGGAGAATTAATATAAAGCATCGTCTTGTTTATGAGGTATATGAAGATGCAAGAGTTGTAAAGATTATTAGTCTTTGGTCGTATTATGACTTTTGAACAAAGGGCATTAACAGGGGAACTGATGTTGATTGTTAGGATTTTAGATCGTATTCTGGTTAATAGGGGGTAAAAGTATGGAATGTAGTATTCGCAAGTGGAAAACAGAGGACTCGACAGCCCTTGCAGCAGTTTTGAATAACAAAAAAATTCTTGATAATCTAAGAGATTTGCCATTTCCATACACGGAAAAAGATGCTGAAGATTTCATTCATGCGACGCTCCAGGCTGATGAAAATAAAGCCTATGTCTTTGCAATTGTTGTTGATGATATTCCAATTGGAAGTATCGGGGTGTACCGCAAAGATAATATCCACAGTCAAACTGCGGAACTGGGCTATTATATTGCAGAGAGTTTTTGGGGACGAGGAGTTGGAACCAACGCCATTAAGCAAACCTGTAAATACATTTTTGAACATACCGATATAATAAGGATTTTTGCAGAGCCCTTTGCCTACAATACTGCATCTTGCCGGATTCTTGAAAATAACGGATTTATATGTGAAGGCGTGCTTAGACGCAATGCTGTTAAAAATGGGCAGATTATTGACATGAAAATGTATTCTCTAATCAGACCCTGATTACAAATAAGGGAGTGTTGCAATCTGCAACACTCCCTCTGTTTCTGTTCTATCCGATCAATCATGGATTTATAAGCTTTTTACAGCTTCTCTTTTAAATATCTCCATAAACTCCTCTCCGGTAATGGTCTCTCGTTCCAACAGATATTCCGCTATTTCATGAAGCTTGTTCAGATTGCTCTTTAGTATCTCATAAGCCTTCTGGTGCTGCTGCCGTACAATTCCGATCACTGCTTCATCAATCCTCTTTGCAGTATCCGGAGAACAGGCAAGAGATGTGTCACCGCCCAGATATTGGTTGGTTACTGTCTCAAGTGCTACCATATCAAATTCATCGGTCATACCGTAACGGGTAACCATTGCCCTGGCTATTCTTGTGGCCTGCTCAATGTCGTTGGATGCACCGCTTGTAACTGTCTGGAAAATCAGTTCTTCTGCTGCCCTTCCTCCGGTAAATGTAGCAATTTTATTAAGCGCGGCTTCCTTTGTAAGCAAATGGCGTTCTTCTTCATCAACCTGCATGGTATATCCAAGAGCTCCTGAAGTTCTGGGAATAATGGTAATCTTATGAACAGGTGCAGAGTGGGTCTGTGACGCGGCAACCAGGGCATGCCCTACTTCGTGGTAAGCTATGATCTTCTTTTCTTCCACATTGACGGAGGCATCCTTTTTCTGATATCCGGCAATCACCACTTCCACACTCTCTTCTAAATCAATCTGAGTCACCGTCTTTCTTCCCATACGCACGGCTCTTAATGCAGCCTCATTAATCATATTGGCCAGTTCGGCTCCGCTTGCGCCTGAGGTTGCAAGGGCAATTGCGTGAAAATCCACATCATCCGACAGCTTAACATTTTTTCCATGTACCTTTAAAATGGCTTCACGACCATTTAAATCCGGTAATTCTACCGGGATCCGGCGGTCAAAACGACCGGGACGTAGCAGTGCTTTGTCTAAGGAATCCGGGCGGTTGGTAGCTGCCAGAATCACAACTCCTTTTTTACCGTCAAATCCATCCATCTCAGCCAGAAGCTGATTTAAGGTCTGTTCTCTCTCATCGTTGCCGGAGAATCCACCGCCGTCACGCTTCTTTCCAATGGTATCAATCTCATCAATAAATACGATACAGGGTGCCTTTTCATTGGCCTGTTTAAATAAATCCCTGACTTTCGCAGCACCCATACCTACAAACATCTCCACAAACTCAGAACCGGATATGGAGAAAAACGGAACATGGGCTTCTCCTGCCACCGCTTTGGCAAGAAGGGTCTTACCAGTTCCGGGAGGTCCCACAAGCAGGGCTCCTTTTGGAAGTGAAGCTCCGATAGAGGCATATTTACCTGGATTATGAAGGAAATCTACAATCTCCTTTAATGCGTCCTTGGCTTCTTCCTGTCCCGCTACATCAGTGAAATTCTTTCCTGTTTCAGATTCTGCATAGATCTTCGGATTGGATTTACCAAATGACATGGTATTTCCCCCCATCTTCTTTTGCATCTGACCGGATAAAAAGTTACCCAGAAATACAAAAATCAGAATGGGAACAATCCAGGTTAAGAGAACGGAAATTAACGGCGACATCTGCTGTACAATGGTTTTTTCAAACTCAACATTATGGGAAATCAGCCGTTCTGTCAAAGTCTCATCCGGCCAGATACCCGTCTTGTAAACAGCGTAGACCGGTTTTCCTTCCCAGTCCTTCTTTCCTGTATCGGATTTAAACTGGATCTCCGTTTCTGTTTTGGCAACTGCCTGAATCTTGCCCTGATCCACCATCTCTAAAAAGGTACTGTAGGGTACCTCCGTCACAGCCTTTGACTGAAGCCACGGTACCGCCATGGCATTAAATATAATCATCAGGACCAATACAATCATGTAATAATAAATAAATGGCTTTTTATGGTTCTTTCCAGAACTCCCATCATCTTTTAAGCCCATCTCGCTCCTCCTTTTTCCTTTGAATCCGGTTTAACACCGATTCTGTAAATACACCTGCCTGATCTAAATCTTCTTTATTGGGATGGAGCATGGCATCTTCATATGCTAAAATCATCTCCCTGATCTGGGGAGTATTAAGCTGAGCCTGCATCTGTCTGCATTTCTCCAGTACTTTTGGTCCCATCTTACCTCCGCATAAATAGCAGCCAAGGTATTCATTATCTTCCGGCAGAAAAACAGAAACCTGATTTTCCACCTGCTTTAAATATTCTTTATTTTCAAATATTCCGCAGGTACCAAACAAAGCGATCTGTTTGCCATGGAGGTCGGAGAGGAAATCAATTACTTCTGTTGTACAAATTCCCCTGTTGTTCCAGAATCCTACAAAATACGTATCTGCTTCTTCTCCATGGTATTCCTCCAGATTAACAATATCCTTCGATTTACCCGGAAGCGCTTCGAATATCTTCATGGCTACCTTCTGAGTATTTCCGGTTTTACTTGTATACACAACTAAATAGTCCATATATTTCGCCTCCTCTACCAATAAAATATACCATATCAAAACATTTATCAATAGATTCGAGTAAATGTTAATACAATTTATGGTTCTTTTAGAATTTATACTTCTTCTTTTATAACAATAAAAAAAGAGGATGGTACAGATAAATTTCTGCAACATCCTCCTTGCTTTATCAATTATAAATTTGCCGCCGCTTCTTTCATTATTCTCTTCGTCTCTTCGATATCTTCCTGGGTATGAGCTGCTGACAAAAACAGAATCTCAAACTGGGAAGGCGCTGTGTAGATACCATGCTCAAGGAGATAGTGAAAATACTTTGCATACATCCGGGTATCCGATTTTAAAGCTGACTCATAATCCACCACCGGGTGCTCAGCAAAAAACACACTGAATAAGGAACCTGCCTGGTTCACCTGTGCGCCCGGGAGAACTTCCTTTAAAGTCTGCACCAGAGTATCTGCTTTTTTCTCCAGGGAGGAGTAGAGATCCGGGCGGTCCATCAGGGCTTTTACTGTTGCAATTCCTGCTGCAGTTGCAATGGGGTTTCCGGATAATGTTCCGGCCTGATAAACTTTCCCCAGAGGTGATACAACTTCCATGATTTCTCTGCGTCCGCCGTAGACGCCCATGGGCATGCCGCCTCCCGCAATCTTACCAAGAGTGGTGAGATCCGGTTTTACCTGATAATACTCCTGAGCTCCCCCAAGAGCCATACGAAAACCTGTGATCACCTCATCGAAGATTAAAAGGGCTCCGTACCTGGTTGTAATGTCTCTTAAAAACGTAAGGAAGCCTGATTTGGGAGCCACCAGCCCCATATTGGCAGCCACAGGTTCTACCACAATCGCTGCAATCTCTCCGGGATACTGGCGGAACAGCTCTTCCACTGTATCTTCCTGATTGTAACCGGCTAACAGCGTGTGTTTCGTATAGGATTCAGGTACACCGGCGCTATCCGGTGCGCTGCCTGTCAGAGCTCCGGAACCCGCCTTTACTAAAAGACCGTCAGAATGTCCGTGATAGCAGCCCTTAAATTTAATGATTTTATCTCTCCCTGTAAACCCTCTTGCTGCGCGGATGGCACTCATAACAGCTTCCGTTCCGGAGCTTACCATTCGCATCATTTCCATGGAGGGAATACATTCTGTAATCAGTTTTCCAAGTTCCAGCTCTCTTCTCGTAGGTGCGCCATAGGATAAGCCGGAAAGACATGCCTCTCTCACCGCTTCTACCACCGGCTGATACGCATGACCTAAAATACAGGGTCCCCAGGAATTCACATAATCAATGTATTCATTCCCATCCTCATCATAAATACGGGATCCTTCTGCTTTTTTTATAAATACGGGAACTCCTCCCACAGAGCCAAACGCTCTTACAGGGCTGTTAACTCCGCCTGGGAAATGGTTTCCGGATTCTTCAAATAGTTTCTTTGACTCTTCTGTGTTCATTATAATTTACTCCTTTTCTTTACACCAGTCCTGGCAAATAATCTCTGCCAGCCCTGATACGCTGTAAACCGGTGCAATTAAATCAGCTTCTCTTCCATACCGGGAAAGCGCCTTTGCTGTAATATCACCGATGCAGACTACCTTTAAAGCGGAAAGCGTACTGAGGATTTTCTCTCTTTCCCCCTGAAAAAATGCATCTACACCGGAAGCACTGGCAAAAGTCAGATAATGAAGAGGAGGTAATCCATTTCCCTGCTCTTCCTGTTCCTTTTTTTTCAGCGCCACATCATATAAAACAATATCATCATAACAGATCCCTGCTTCGTTAAGAACCCGGTTCAGTTCCGGTGACCCGCCTGATGACCTGGGTATGAGCAGCCGGTCTTCTTTTGACAACAGGGTTTTTAATCCATTTGCAAGATCTATTACCTGATAGCAGTCAGGGATATAATCGGCATGAAAGCCAAACTTAACCAGTTCATTTTCCGTGCCTTTCCCTACCACTGCAAATTTTATGGCTCCCAGTGAGCGCAAATCATAACCGCCTTCGAAAAGACCGGTGAAAAATTCTCTTACTGCATTGGCGCTGGTAAATATGAGCCAGGAGTAGGTTTTTAGCCTTTGATATGCTTCATTCATGGCTTCCCCTGACCGATAGGAGTCTATGGATAAAGTCAATACACTGTCTGTCATTCCTCCAAGTTCTGCAAGCTCCTGACGAAGTCTTCCAGTAAAGGATTCAGTTCCGGTAATGCCAATCCTGCAGCCTTTCAGGGGCAGATTCAGGGTAGAAGAAAAATCCAGAGCTGCCACGTCCCCTGCCACAATGATGGCAGGACTTTTAATCTCTGCCAGTTTTACTCTGCTCTCAATATCGTTCAGAGTTCCCCGGACTATTCTCTGCTGCGGAAGTGTTCCGTTTTCAATTACAGCTGCCGGTGTAGCTTCCGGCTTTCCATTTTTAATAAGACCATTAACAATCAGAGAAAGATTAGAAAGTCCCATTAAAAAAACCAGAGTTCCTGAGAGCTTGGCAAAGGAATCGAAATCAGGCGGAAGTGTTCCATTCTCAGAGAGAGTATGTCCTGTCATTACATGGAAGCTTCGGCTCACCGCCCTGTGCGTCACAGGAATTCCTGCCATGGAAAGCGCCGCCACCGCAGAGGTTACACCAGGTACTACTTCAAAGGGGATTCCTGCCTGTGAAAGTGTCAGAATCTCTTCTCCTCCCCGTCCAAATACAAAGGGATCTCCCCCTTTTAAACGGACCACATTTAAACCTTCCTCTGCCAGTTCTACTAAGAGCCGGTTAATCTCTTCCTGCTTCATGGAATGGGCACCAGCCCGCTTTCCTACATAGATTTTTCTGCAATGATCCGGTACCTCATCGAGGAAATAATCCGAAGCAAGGGAGTCATAAACCAGTGCATCGCAGCTGCCAAGCCGCTTCCATCCTTTTTGGGTGATGAGACCGGGATCGCCCGGCCCGGCACCGACTAAGTATACCACTCCATTTTTCTTCATGACATCCTCCATTTTCAATTAAAGTCTTTTTGCGGCTTCTTCCGCCAGGCTGTCCAGCTCTTCTGTTTTACCCTTAAGATGGATTCTTTTTGTCTGGTTGTCTCTGCTTCTGATTCCAAAGACCTCAAACTGGCCTTCCTCAATACGGGAGTAGACTCCCACCGGCTCATGACATCCTGCATTTAATAGCTTTAATATCTTTCGCTCCAGTGTCAGGCACAGTCTTGCTTCTTTATTTTCAACTGGCCATATCTCCGGCCAGTTTTCCATTCCCACTCTTCCTTCTACCGCCAGAATCCCCTGTCCTCCGGCAGGAATCATGGTTTCACAGTCGAAGTAATGATAATCAAAGGCTGGATCTGACTGAATATTCAGTCGGTTTAATCCTGCAGCTGCAAGAATGATTCCATCAAAATCTCCATCCGCCAGCCGTTTTAAACGTGTCTGCACATTTCCTCTTAAATTCTCACATCGGACAGGAATTTCGTTCCATAAAGTACTTCCCATCTCTTCGATCTGTATCCTTCTTCTTAAGCTGGAGGTACCAATCACAATCTCTTCCCTTTTATTTAAGTCAGTCCCTTTTAAGGTTATGAGTACATCTCTTGGATCCTCACGTGCCGGGACTGCCACAATTCCAAGACCTTCTTTCAGATCCATGGGAAGATCCTTTGCACTATGGACAGCTAAATCAATCTCTCCCCGCAAAAGTGCATCTTCAAACTCTGTTACAAACACTCCTTTTCCGCCAAACTCCAAAAGCGGCTTATTGAGAATCCGGTCTCCTTCTGTCTGCCTTTTCATCAGCTGTACGGTAAGTCCGGGCGTAACCTTTATCAAAGCATCGGCGACCAGCTGGGTTTGTACCACAGCAAGTGCACTTTTTCTGGTTCCAATGCGTATTGTATCAATTTTCATATTCCCCAAGTTTCCTTTCTATCAGCTCTATGGCCTGTTCTCTGGTAAATACTCCGCCCTGCCTGATTCCTTCTTTTACCATGATTTTAAAGATCTCAGTCCGGACTGGAAGAGAAGGCACCCTTTCCTTTACCAGTTCCCGGTAGGTACCAAGCTGGCCAGCCAGCATGCCAAATCCTTTGGGAATCGCTTCTTTAAACCGTTTTTTTAAATACTGGGCAATGGTGGGAGAACTGCCTCCTGTGGATATTCCCACAACGATGTCCTCTTCTTTAATCAGTGCAGGGAATATAAAACTGCATTCTTCCTGCACATCCACCACATTCACCGGAATTTTCTGCTGTCTGCAGATGACAGATATGTGCCTGTTTAATTCTTCGTCTGATGTTGCGGCAATCACAAAGTCGGCCTGTTCAATATCCGTATCTTCAAAGCCCCGCCTGATGAGAGTCATGGTCTTATCACATTCGGCAGCAAGCTGTTCCATCTCAGGAATCATCTCGAAACCAACCACCGTAATTTCAGGCCCGAAGTCCTTTAACACAAGTGCTTTTCTGTAAGCCACCATTCCACCGCCTGCAATGAGGCACCTTTTCCCTTCAAGCTCTACAAAAAACGGAAAATAAGCCATTGTCACTCCTCTCTCATCCAGTCCTTTAACCCATCTAAAGTCCGAAGTACAACCTTTAAGTCTTCACTGGTAACGTGATCCCGAATGCGGTATAAAAGGGTATCAAGCCGCTTACCGGACAACGCTTCTTTTAATTCATCCATTTGGGAGATATAAGGATGAAACAAAATTTCCTTTAATGCCCCATCCAGTTCTTCTTCCATAATCTCTCTGGCGCAGTCCAGTTCTTTCAGCTTAATCTGGGTATTGTTCTTTGATAGTGTTTCAAAATAGTCAATATCATATAATGTTAGTCCGGGATATTCCCTGATCTCAGGATCCATATCAACGGGTACGGCTACATCAATAAAAAGCCGCTTCTTCTCCGAATTCATACATTTTTCCAGTTCTTCTCTGGTTATGGTATAGTGAGGTCCTAAAGTTGCACTGATCACCACATCCATATCATTCATATATTGGTAGCGTTCTTTGTAATCCACTTCCCTGATCCGGTCGCTGTCCACTTTCAGCAGCAGATCTGAGGAGTGTGTTCTGACAGTTCCTGTCACACGGATACCGGGCTTACTTAACAGATTCTTGGTTATGGTTCCCCCCATTTTCCCTGTCATTCCGATTACCATAACATCTTTAAACTCTCCCTCATTGTCGAAATGAAATACTTCATTTGCCACAAGAGTTGCAATGGAAAGAGGGGTTTTGGATAGTCTGGTATCTGTTTTAATCCGCTTTGCTGCAGCCATCGCTTTTTGAAACAGTACATTCAGCTCATAATCCGCAGCCCCTGATTCTTTGGAATACTGATAAGCTTCCCGAACCTGTCCCAGAATCTCATCTTCTCCTAAAACCATGGAATCAAAGCCACAGGCAACCTTAAATAAATGCCGGATGGCACTCTCTTCAATATAGACATTTAAATATTTAATTAATTCTCCCAGACGCACTCCCTTTAAATCGGCAGCCTCCCGCTGGAGTTCCCCAATGGCATACTTTGATCCAGAAACATAAATCTCACTGCGGTTGCAGGTGCAAAGTACAACCACCCCTGTTATGGAATCCTTATTCATCAGTCTGTTTATTAATTCAGCCTTTTCTTTGGTACTGAAGGCTAACTTTTCTCTGATATTTACCGGAGCCTTTTTGTGGCTCACACTCATACAATACATGTTTTTTCCAGCTTTCTTCTCTAAACCTCGTAATCAAAACCACGTTCCTATTCTACCACAACCCCATACACAGGGCAATGGAGTGTTAAAACTCCGATTGCATTTTTTCAGATGCCAGGTATAATAAGAGAAATACGATAGAATGGGGGAAAATGCAGATGAACATAAGAACAGTCACACCAGAAGACTCTGATCTCCTGGTAAAAATGTTAAAACAGTTGGATACAGAAACCAGTTTTATGATGTATGAACCTGGAGAACGGACTGCAACAGCCGATGATATGAAGCATAGAATTGAGCAGTGGGAAAGATCCGGATCTCTTTTTCTTTTGCTGGAAAACGAAGGGGAATTAGTTGGTTTTATTTCTGCCTTTAGGGGAGAGCCACGAAGGATCCGCCACACTGCTTATCTGGTTATTGGAATTTTAAAAGACTACAGAGGTAACGGATACGGAGCAATGCTCTTTCAGAAAATGGAACAATGGGCAAGAGAAAATGGCATTACAAGACTGGAACTGACCGTCATGACAGAGAATGAACAGGCACGCCATTTGTATGAGAAAATGGGATTTTTCATCGAAGGGAAGAAAGAACGTTCCATGATTGTAGATGGCAGAACGGTTGATGAATATTATATGGCAAAATTTTTGTAATAAAAATCCCCCTGATCGGAAAAACGCAGAAGAGAAAGCGATTTTTCATAATCAGGGGGATTATTATTACTATTTTCTTATCTTTTATTCCGTTTTCATGACTCCATTATCATCTACATCATATCCGTCAATTCTAGTGGCTGCTGCAAGGATTCCATCGGCATAGAAGTAATACTTCTTGCCATCTGCATCCAGCCATCCGGTAAATGCTTTTCCATCTTTATAGTAGAGATACTGGCCGCCATCATTGCGTGCCCATCCCTGTGCACTGGAAGGATCTATGGTGAGCTTTGCCAGACGATAAAGCATCATGCTGGCCTGTGCACGGGTGACATTGTTTTTGGGATTAAAGTTATTATTCTTTTCTCCCATTATCACGCCAGCCTGCTGCATGGAAGTAACCGCTTTTTTGTATACACTGTCAATGCTTGCGTTATCATCATAGTTAATTGCATCTCTGGTAATGGATAACGGACAACTCATGACTGCTTTTGTATAATTTTGTAAAATGAGAGACATTTCTTCTCTTGTTACGGGCTGATCAGGTGAAAACTGACCGTTTCCAGAAGCTTTTATAATACCTTTTTTATTCGCCCAGTCTGCGTAAGAAGCTGCAGTGCTGTCAGAACTTACATCAGTAAAACTGTTGGCCTGATAAAGCCCTGTGTCGACATTTGCCAGCCTGCCAAGCGCTGTGGCAAGCATTCCCCTGGTAATGTTGTCATCCGGTGAAAATACGGTGTTAGAGGTACCGGTAATCAGTCCCCGTCCGTCCACATAATCCATTGCTTCTTTTGCCCAGTGAGTGGTGATATCCGTGAAACGATTGCCCTGGGTATAACCCACTCCGCCCGACTGGAATTGATTGGAGGTAAAGATGATACTCTTTGTATTAGCGTCGTAGGCAGAGTTTGTAATGCGGGCTGCATTTCCCTGTTCGTCAACCGATACTGCGTAAAGATATCCTGTTTCTTCTTTGTCTGGAGTGTATGGAATTGAGTAAATGGCACTTCCATTTCCAATCGATTTAATCTCCATATGATTGCCATCTTTGTTATATCCGGCTGTTACGCGGTATACTGGTCTGTTCATAATCATTGTCTGGGCGTTGCCGGTACGTCTGGTTTCAGGAGCCATGGTAATGGTAACGTCACCTGTACTCTGGACACGAAGATTTCTCAGTGCCTCTAAATCCAGATTTAAGGCTATCATACCGCTCCTTAGCTCAAATTGTCTGATATATTTCTCTGTCAGAATCTTTAATATGTACTGCGGGATAACAAATCCAACAACCTTCTGATCTCCTAAATCCTTTACAGTCAGAGAAATACCGATGCCGTTTGCTGTCTTTCCTTTTGCTTTTGCTTCTTCCCATGCTCTGGTTGCAGCATCTAAAACAGCTTTTTCTGTAATTGCTGCATAAGCCTCTCCATTCTCTGTATGAGTGACCGGAATATCTTCCCTTCCCATAACCGGCTGGCCTGGCCATCTGCTGCAGACTGCTTTTGATGTTTCTGAACTGCTGTCACTTCCTGGGTTTCCTCCTGTGCCGCTTTCCGTGTAACTGATTGCATAGGTTGAAAAGCTCTTTGTATAAATGGTAATTGTATCTGTTGCTGCTACAAAATATTCTCCGTTTTCATCCGGACTGCCGTTTTGAAGGGTCTGTGGGATTCCATTATGAACCCTGTGTACTTTTATCCCTGATTTTCCTTTCAGATATTCAGGCATTGGAAATACGATTTCAATAATCTCCGGCAGATTTCCCAGCCTCTCGGGTGTACCTGGTATGCTGTTTTCTGTCCGTGTTTTAAATGCGGACAGATCCAGATAGAACCCTATTATATTTCCATTGGCTTCATTTATGATCTTATCTGCATCATCTTTAATTTCTTCTTTTTGTTTTAGATCTGCCACCAGTTTGATTTCCACCTTGTTGCCGGAAATCTGTGCAAAATCCTTATCTTCCGGGGTAAATTGTTCCTCTAAATTACCCACTACAATGTCAGGAGCTCCGGCCTTTACTTCGACAATGCTGTTGATCGTACCTGACGGCATTCTGATTGAATCACTTAGTACGCAATCTTCATTGTCAACCACAACCAGAACTGTCACAACTTTACCTTCTTTTGTTACCTGCAGATTATAGGTACCGTTTGGTATACCGTTGATTGTAAAATTACCGGTTTCGTCCGTTGAAGTGGTTCCTACCTGACGGTTTCCTTTTTTTAGTACAAGGAACGCACCGGGTACAGGATTGCCGTTTTCCTCAACTACTTTTCCAGAAACTTTATAAGTGCCTTCCACAACTGCTTTTGGTGTTACCGGATAAGATGGCGTGGAAGCTGGTCCAGTTCCTGCTGTATTCACAGCAGAGACCGTAAAGGTATAAGGAATTCCATTTGTCAGTCCGGTTACGTTTATGGGGCTGGAAGATCCGCTAAATACCATACTTCCCGGGCTTACAGTTACAATGTAAGAAAGAATGGAGCTTCCACCGTTATTTGCTGGCGGGCTGAAGCTTACAACCGCACTTCGATCTCCAGCAACCGCTGTAACATTTTGCGGTGCTCCTGGTACAGTTACATTAGGTGTCTTTGCGAGGGTCACTTCTTTTACGGAACTGTCACTTCCTGGTATATCTGCGGTTTTACTTGCATAACCAGATGATGATACCGTTTGTGATCCTGACGGAAGCCACAGATAGGCTACGCCATCGTCCTTTGTTACAGCTCTGTAAGTATATCTTCCGGGTGTTCCGTTTACTTCTGAGGAAATAACGGTCTCAGCTGCAGGACTTACTACCGCCTTCATGCGGTATACATTATCACCGCCCTCTGCGTTCATAATCGTACGGGAAGTTCCGGCTTCCATGGAAATGAGATCAATATTTCCGGTAGAAATGTATATGTTTCTTCCCATTACAGAATCCCGGGTTGCGGATGCCCCCCGGCCGCCGCGAATATAGATATCTCCTGCATCTTTTGAAATGCTGACAGTTCCCCGGTCAGCATTTGATACTTCATTGCTTCCGTAAGCACGCAGCCCAACTCCGCCGACTCCGGTAGTTCCGTTACCTCCTATGGCAGTAACATCAGCTCCATCACCAATGTTTATTAGTCCGGTATGTGTATAAACGGCGTGGGAACCGTTGACCTGACCATTGCCGCCTATGGCGGTTACGGAAGCCTGGGAGATGTTTATGTTACCCGAATAGCTGTACAATCCAAGAGAACTGTTTGTTTTACCGTTACCAGCAATGGCGGTCACGGTTCCTCCAGTAATATCCACATCTTTGTAATTGGTAGCAATTGCTGTTCCGGCATTGGAATCCTGACTGTCACCGCCCATTGCTGTTACAGTTCCCCCAGATATATTTACATTCTGCTTATAAGCATAAATTCCATATCCACCCAGAGCTTTTTTGCTGTAGCCGCCTTCTGCAGTTACAGTTCCTCCGGTGATGTCCAATTGGCTCATTGCATCGATTCCTCTTCCGGCAGGGGTGTTTTCCGAATCACCTCCGGTTGCGGTTACTGTGCCATCCTCAATAAGAATATTTCCGCCCTTCGAATTATTATTGGCGGGGTAGGAAACCTGAATACCATGCCCAGGAGTCCAGTTACTGGCTGCGGATGAATCTCCTCCCTTGGCTGTAATCACCGAATCTCCAATCCGGATCGTTCCCCAGCCAACTCTGATGCCGGTTCCCCCGTTATGATTCTCACCATTTCCTCCTGTTGCATTAACCGTTACGCCTCCGTCAATGGTAAGCCTGGCACCGGAATTATTGGCATAAGTATACCCTTCCATATCAATTCCCTGACCTGCGGTAAGATTGCTGTCGGTAGTGCTGCCGCCGGTTACATTTAATGTACCACTACCGGTAATGGACAAATCCTGGTCGTGTATGGAGCGAATACCACTTCCCCAGCTGGAACCGGTTAAATTACAGGTCCCACTTACATTAATATTCATCGGATCCGTTTCGTCATCAGTTTTATTAAGAACCATTGCAGAGCTTTCCACTCCTGCTTTATCAGGCGCAGTAATCGTAAGGTCTATCAGATTCAGCGTAATATCATTATAGACTTCTATATAAGTCTTATCACAGGAAATATCATTACCATCAATTGTCACTGTGGATAAATCCTCAGATCGGATATCAATTTTGATAACAGCTGTCGGAGGTTTTAAAATGCTAAGTGTTTCATCGGTTCCTGACAGTACAATTGTCTGATCTGATCCGGTCCACATATAGCTGTTGTCACCAATTTTATAATCAGGATCTGATGGCATAACTCCAACTCCGGTTACCTCACATAATGCGCTTATGGTATTGGAAAGGTAAGTGGTATTTATTGATTCTGTAGTCTGACCACTGGTTATTCCGCTTCCGCTCCATATGTAAGTATAGCTTGCTGCACCAATTCCTGATGCTGTAATGGTAACAGAGGTCCCTTTTATTACCTTCGACCCACTGAGTATACTGATTCCTCCAGCAGTCGCACTAATCTTACTTCCCGTGGCTGTTCCGGTATAAGACGATGAAAAATTGACTGTATAATAATCAATTTCCATTGGACTGCTTCCATTGCTCACTTCAAGAATCCGGTTGGTATCCATACCATTAACATAAACACTGTAGCTGCCGTTTGGGGCAGTTGTTTTATAGACACCGGTTCCGGTATTTTCCACCTCAATCGTTGTTTTGAGGTTTCTTAATTCCACTGTTCCTTCCATATTGGAGGCAGCATTATCAATATAAGTTTTTATATCTACCGGGTATTTTGCTCCCGCAGGTGTAACCGTAAAACTTAATTCCGTACTCCCAAGTTCGGTAGTGCCTGCTAATACTGTCACTGTAGCCGTATATGTACCAGTCGTCAGCTCTGTTTTCGGCGCTACATTAAAAAAATCAGATTCATTTTTCCCAATGCTGGGAAGTGACATTTTGGTAACACTATAGTCATTTTTGTTATCTCCGGTTAATACAACATCCAGAGTGCCAGTGGAAGCTTCCCCAATATTATTAATGCGTACCTGAAGTGGCGCAATAAAACTATAACCTTCATCTGCAGCATTAAATGCATATGTTTCTGGCGCCAGATACTCAATCTCAGGATCCACACCTGCCGTCAGTGCCTGTGCCGGCGTTGCCGCTTCAAACTCAAAAGGCATTGCAGCTGGTTCTGTAATTGCTTCCGGTTCTGCAAGCTCTTCTGGTTCTGCGGTTGTTTCCTGTGTTTCCTGTGGTGCTTCTGTATGTGGTTCTTCTGTCTCTGGCTCTTCTTCTGCCTCAGACGGTGTTGCTGATTCATAATCCTCACTTTGTGTGGTAAAACTTTCCGATGTCTGGCCAGGATTCCCTTCCTCTGCCACTACCGATATCGGCGTCAGACCAACGACCATGCATATTATAAGAAATATGCTTATTATTCTCCTCGTCATACGTTTTCTCCCAATTTTTCTTACAGAGATACGGAGTTATGTCCGGTTCTTTCACTGGCTTCCCTGCTCTGAAACGTGATAGAACCATGATTCATCCTTCTAGTTGTTTGGCCGCAATGTCATAAATGATACATTATAATTGATCTTAATGTTCAACCCCTTTCAAAAATAATTTAATTAAAAAAAATCAGCAATCCTGACTAAATCTTAGCCTAGTGGTCTCTGATAATTCAACATAAAAACAATAAATTCGACATTTTTTTGTAGTATATCACATGTTTTCGGAAAATAATAGATGTAATTTTTTATACTGCAGAATATTTTCAATAATCAGATTTGTTAAACAAAAATGCCACCGATTCAGTAACAAATCAGTGACATTTCAAGATATTATTATAAGTTTTGAAACTATAATACCATTAAAGTACTTTACTTAAGAATAGTTTAAGCCTGTCATTCTTTGGATTAGCAAAAAATTCTTCAGGTTCGTTCTCTTCCAGGAAGTAACCGCCGTCCATAAACATAACTCTGGTTGCCACCTCTCTGGCAAATCCCATTTCATGGGTTACAACCACCATGGTCATCTTTTCTTCTGCCAGTTCCCGCATTACGGTTAACACTTCTCCTACCATCTCAGGATCAAGTGCAGAAGTCGGTTCATCAAACAGCATCACATCCGGATTCATACACAAAGCGCGCACAATGGCAATTCTCTGCTTTTGACCGCCGGATAGCTGGTTGGGATAGGCATCCGCACGGTCTGCCAGACCTACCTTATGGAGAAGCTTTAAAGCCTGTTCTTTTGCTTCTTTCTCACTTTTTCCCTGCAGCTTAACCGGTGCAATTGTTAAGTTCTTTAAAATTGTCATATGAGGGAATAAGTTAAACTGCTGGAATACCATTCCCATCTTCTGACGGTGCTTGTCAATATCGGTTTTCTTATCCACGATATCGGCGCCTTCAAAAAGAATATGACCGCCGCTTGGTTCTTCCAGTCTGTTTAAGCAACGCAGGAATGTACTTTTTCCCGAACCGGAAGGTCCGATTACACACACCACATCACCTTTGTAAATATCAACGGAAATGTCTTTTAACACTTCCATATCTCCGAATTTTTTTCCCAGATTCTGTACCTGAATCAGAGGTTTTTCCATATTATTAATGCTCACTTCTCTGCAGCCTCCTCTCCAGTACCTTTACCAGCTGTGAAAACATCATAACCATAACCAGATATATGACTGCCACTGCGATCAGAGGCATGAATGCAGAATAGGTGCGGCTCTTAATGATATCTCCGCCTTTCGTTAAATCCTGCAGTCCTATGTAACCTGCTACTGAGGTTTCCTTTAACAGCACGATAAACTCATTGGCCAGAGTCGGAACTACATTTTTAAATGCCTGGGGCATGATAATAAACCACATGGTCTGGGCATAATTAAAGCCCAGACTCCTTCCTGCTTCAAACTGCCCCTTTTCAATGCTGCTGATACCGCTTCGGAAGATTTCAGCCACGTAGGCACCGGAGTTGATTCCGAATGCGACTACCGCAGTAAATACCTGTCCTGGATCATGAAAGGAAAAGATCACAAAATACATGATCATAAGCTGAACTACTACCGGTGTTCCGCGGATTACCGTAAGATAAACCCCGCAGATCCAGTTCAGTACCTTCAGCTTATGTGTATTTTCATAAGTAGACCGGATCACTGCAACTAAAAATCCCAGCACTATTCCGATTAAGACTGCAAAAAACGTGATTTTTAACGTATTCTGCAATCCGTCGGCAATGTATTTCCAACGGTTGTCTACGATAAAATTCTGATAGAAATCATCTCTTAGCTTTTCCCACATGGCACTCTTCCTTTATTCTTATTTTGCTGTGATGTATTTATCCACAATCTTCTGAAGTTCGCCGGAATCTTTTAATTCCTTGATTGCAGCATTCATCTTCTCTAACAGTTCTGTATTTCCTTTTTTAACAGCAATTGCATACTCTTCTTCTGTAAATGCTTCATCAAGTATCTTTAAGCCTGCATTCTCTTTTACAAATACTTTTGCTGGTTCACGGTCAATGACTACGGCATCAACTTTTCCCTGGGACAGAGCCATAACAGCTTCCATTCCCTTGTTGAAACGCTGAATATTGCCATCCTTAATGTCTCCTGCATAAATATCACCAGTTGTTCCAGTCTGAACACCGATCTTCTTGCCGTCTAAATCAGCTGGTGCCTTAATCTCACTGCCATCTTTTACAATAATAACCTGAGCTGCCTGTGCATAGGTATCAGTAAAGTCCACATTCTTTTTACGATCTTCATTTACAGTCATACCAGCTGCGGTAAAATCTGCTTTGCCGGACTGAACAGCAGGGATCAGAGAATCAAATGCCATATCCTGAATCTCCAGCTCCATGCCCATCTTATCAGCAATGGCTTTTGCGATATCTGCATCAATACCTACGATATCATTGTTATCATGATATTCGTAAGGAGGGAACTCTGCGTTAGTTACCATAACCAGCTTACCGCCTGCTGCTGAGCTTTCTGCTCCTGCTTTTGTTGTTTCTGCTGCTACTGTTGTCTCAGCTCCAGCTTTTGTTGTCTCAGCTCCTGCTGCTTTTGTTGTCTCTGTTTTTGCTGTACCGCCACATGCGGTTAATACTGCTGCCATACATAATGCCACTGCAACTGCAATTTTATTTTTCTTCATAATGATTCCTCCTCTTATACACAAATCTGCATAATTATAAAATAAGTATCAGTTATACATTATATAGCATTTTCGGAATTAATCAAGTACTTAGAAGGAAGATTGTTCAATTGCCTTGCATGTTTTTTTGCCATCCATTATAATATACCTGACTGATAATCAGGGAAGAAAGGGAACCGATATGAAGGATATCCTTATAAAAACGGCATGGCCTATGACACCGCCTGCCCCCTACTCATTTTTTCACCTTTTTTTTGTCTCTGCAGGGCTCATTTTCGTAGTTTTTCTGTCCTATTACACCACAAGAAAAATAAAGAACAACCAGATACCCGGACTTTTATTTCTCTGCGGCATTGTACTTGCAGCCTCGGAATGCTATAAACAGTTATTCTTATATTATGTGGTGAATGACCAGACTTACAACTGGTGGTATTTTCCATTTCAGTTGTGCAGCCTTCCCATGTATTTCTGTCTGGTGCTGCCATTTGTACCTTCTGCGGGAAAAAAGACGGTGCTCTATACTTTTATGCAGGATTTTAACCTCCTTGGCGGAATTATGGCACTGGCTGAACCGTCAGGATTATTTCACCCTTACTGGGTACTGACTATTCACGGCCTGATCTGGCATCTGCTGCTGATTTACATCGGCCTGGTAATTGCCTTTTCCCGCTGTTCTGATACAACCTCAAGAGGATTTGTCCGGACACTGCCATTATTCTTTGTCTGTTGTATTGTAGCGTCGGTTATTAACCGGACAGCAAAGCCTTTGGGTCAGGCGGATATGTTTTATATCTCACCTTATTATCCATCTGCACAGATTGTATTTCATGATATCGCCATAAAATATGGAATTTCCATCGGGAATGCCCTCTATCTGGCAGTTACCTGCCTGGGAGGATTTATTTTTCACTTCATATTTGGGAAATTTCATCTTTATTCTTCCCGGCAGACTGTCTGACCAGGAATACTATTAATTTAATCATTCATCAGGAGGAATGACACATGACAGAACCAATGACTGACAGAGCAAAGAAGGCTCTGGAAAAACACGCAGAGGGTTATAATTGTGCACAGGCTGTTTCCTGCGTATTCTGTGATAAAACCGGTGTGGATGAAGCAACCATGTTTCGTTTTACGGAAGGCATGGGGCTTGGAATGGGAGGAATGGAGGGGACATGCGGTGCCATCGGTGCTGCTGCCGTTTTGTCGGGTTTAAAAAACAGTACGGCTCAGCTTGATAAACCAGACTCCAAAAGAACTTCTTACGAAGCCTCCAAAGCATGTCTTCAAAGCTTTAAAGAACAGAACGGAAGTGTTGTATGTAAAGATTTAAAAGGGGTTGAAACCGGAAAGGTTCTTCGCCCCTGCAACGACTGCATCGCTGATGCGGTCATGATAATTGAACGGACATTGTTTAAAGAAGAATCGGAACGTTAATCCGATTCTTCTATTCTTTTATTACTGCTGTTATAATGGAGGAAGCCTTTGCTGTATATTTTACCAGCTTACCGGATATTCGAAGTACATAGGGCAGATCACTGCTGCTTCTGTTGAGAATGATCACTGCAATGGAATGATCCGGATTTTCCCAGGCTGTTACATCAAGGAAAGACGTATAACAGGTAGCTGCAATTCTCATTGCACCGGGCTGAATAAAATGGGTAAAATGCCAGTAATACCGGAGTACGAACCTCTCTTCCAGTTTTTTTGTCTCTTCATGATAAAGATATGGTGCATCACAGTAATTTCCGGTATGATTCGGTCCTCCTTTTTCGTCAAGCAGAACATTCCAGTCGTAAAATCCGCTCATTCCGTGATTTAGATTGCCAATCATATCATGGGCCAGCCTTCCGGCATTAACGGACTGATCTTCTTTTCCAAATTTAGAGAACTCCAGACAACTTTCGGATAAGATCAGCTTCTTATCCGGGAATTTCTCGTGAATCAGTGACAGAGCCTCAAAATGATCTCCGCTGTACCAGTGAAACGCCACGCCTGCAACCAGTTCTTCCGTCTCGTCACTCATTACTTCACAGGCCCGTTCAAATGCCCGTTCTTTATTGTGATCCCATATAAACAATTCTATATGGCTTAAATTGTTTTTCTCCATCTCCGGCACCAGAAAATCTCTGATAAAATCACGTTCCTCGCCGGCAGAGTAAACACAGGAATCCCATGGCTGTACTGCTTTGGGTTCATTTTGTATGGAAAGCCTCTGAATGTAGTAACCTCTGTCCGTATATTCTTTCATATAACGGCATAAATATCTGGCCCACCGGCTGTAATACTTTTTTCTCAGCGCTCCGCCTTCTTTCCGGTTTAAATTGGTTTTCATATAAGCGGGAGGAGACCAGGGGGAAAGCATGATCGGCAGTTTTCGTTTGCAGTATGCCTCTGCCCGGTCCAGTAGAGGCAGAATGTACTGCTCTACATCATGAAAGCTGAAATGTTCAAAATCCTCATCATCTTCCTTATCATCTGCTGCGTACATATGGGTGGAAAAATCACAGCTGTCCACTGGAATCCGGACCATCTGGTAATTCATCTGCTCTGGTGAAAAATACTTCCGGATCAGCTCATCCTGCTGCTCTTTGCTCATTTTTGCAAATACAGATCCTGCTGCATCGGTAAATGCACCTCCAAACCCTTCCATGGTCTGATAGCCCATGTGAGGATAAAGATTAATCACTTCATTTTCTGTTCCATCATCAGGAAGAAATTCCCCAGCTGATTCTTCCTGCAAAAGCATTGCATCTCCAAATGTCAGATACTGATGTATATTCAACGCCATACCTCCTCTTCTTATCCCTTCACTGCTCCAAGTGCTACCCCTTTTGTAATGTGCTTATTTAAAATAATATAAATAATTAATGCCGGTGCTGCTGACAAAGCCATTACCGCAAACTGAACTGCGTAGTTGGATGAATACTGCCCTGTAAATTCCAGAATGGCAAAAGGGAGAGTCTTCCATTTTTTACTGCTTAAATAGGTAATTGCCAGCATAAATTCGTTCCAGTTATTTAAATAGGTCATAATTGAAACTGTAACGATTGAGGATTTCATAAGTGGGAAAATAATGATGGTCAGAATGCGGTAAATTCCACAACCATCAATTAAAGCAGCCTCTTCCAGCTCCTTGGGGATGGAACTCATGAAACTGGTCGTGAGGAAAAAGCCCTGAGGCAGGGAAAATGCCACGTAGGGAATGAGCAGTGCCCATATGGTATCTGTAATCCCCAGCTTGTCATAAATTACGTAATTGGGAAGCAGGGTTGCATGAACCGGAATCATCATACCCATAACCATTAAAATAGAGGCTGCGTGCTTTAATTTCCACTCCATTCTGCTGCAGGCAAATGCCGCCATAATGGAAATAACCAGTACCAGTACCACCGCAAGTGTATTGATTAACAGGCTGTTTTTCAAATAATGGAGAAAATTCCCGTTTGTAAAAGCGAGAACATAATTCACCCACTGAATTTTTTTCGGCCATACCAGAATCCCATTTGTAAACAGTTCATTGCTGTTGCAAAGAGAAAAGTCAATCAGCCAGATTAACGGAAACATCTGGATTCCGGCTATGATTGTCATAACCGTAATGGTCAGCACTCTTCCCGGATTATTTCTGATTGTTGCTATCGCTGATTTATCCATATGCCTATTCCCCTCTTTCTGCAAATATACGGTTAAGTGCAACAGTGGATATCAGACAGATCACAATAAACATTACACTGATGGAATTTCCATAACCGTATTTATAGGACTGGAACGCCTGTTTGTATAAGTAACTTGCCATAAACTGGGTCTCATTGCCGGGACCTCCTGCCGTGAGTAAATATACGGTCTCCATCTGTTTTAATGCTGCAATTACCGCCATAGTCACATTCACCTGAATGACCGGCTTCATTAAGGGCAGAGTGATATGAAAGAAAATATCCCTTCCATTTGCCCCGTCAATGGAGGCTGCTTCATACATAACAGGATCTATATTTTTAACACCTGTATAATAAATCAGCATACCCCAGCCAAATCCATGCCAGATTAAGACCGCCAGAACCGACCAGATTGCATTGCCTGAGCCTAAGAGATTAAGCTGTCCCGTAAATCCTAAGTTCTTTAACACCTTTGCCACCAGACCGAAGTTGGGATTATAGATAAATTTCCACAGGTAGGCGATTACTGCAACAGAAATTACATTTGGGATAAAGAAAATACAGCGAAACAGTCCCTCTGCCTTTCCCTGGAGCTTGTCTAACTTAATGGCGGTCAGCATGGCAAGAGGATGCTGGATACAGATGAAGCCAATAGCTAAAAACAGGGAATTGCGAAGTGCTGTCCAGAATACGGAGTCCTGAAACAGGGTTTTGTAGTTATCAAGTCCGATGAAGCTGCTTTTTCCGATTCCTGAGTAGTCGGTAAAACCATAATACACACTTAAAAGAATGGGCGCCAGAATGGCAGCTGCAAATACAAAGAGCCCGGGAGCCATCAAAGAAAAGATGACTTTCTTGTTGCTGTATAATTTATGCATATTTTTTCCTCACTTTTTGTAAGACAAAGGGAGCTGTTGCTGCAGCCCCCTTATGTGAAAACCGAAGTTCTATTTCTTCATTGCACCTGCCAGTTTATCCGTAAAATCCTTTGCTGTAAGCTGACCGATGGCAAATTCAACAGAGGCATCCTCACTGACTGTTTTAAACTGGTTGGTTCCCAGATCGTTAAATGTTACTCCGGAAATGCTTGTTGCGTGGTTTACCTTATCTACAAACTCCAGCTGCAAGGCAGTTTCTTTGCCTGTTAAATACTGTGAGAAATTCTGGGCTGACATACATACTCCCTTTTCCCAGCAAAGCTTGGACCAGTTTTCAGGCTGATACATATAATTTAACAGCTTGATGGCTTCCGCTTTTACCTTGGAATTAGCTGTTACTGCATGACCGCCGCCATTCCATGCTGTAAGATCGGTTTTTGTGCCTTTTCCGCCTTCTACTGCCGGCATGTTGAATACGCCGATGTTATTTCTGATCTCTTCCGGGATGTTTTCATTGGTTGCCATGGACATTTCCCAACTTCCCATGTAATACATGGCAGCCTGGCCATTGGTGAATAAATTCATGCTGGTGGCATAATCAGTTGTCTCAAATCCAGTCTGGAAAATGCCTGCATCAATGGATTTTTTCAGCTGATCCAGAGATTTTGTCCACGCTTCATTGGAATAATCACCTGTCTTTACTGCTTCTCTGATTTCCTTGGAAGACGAACTGCCGTTATACTGCTGATACAATGCGTTGATATAGATGGAAAGAGGCCATTTGTCAGAACCATCCATGGATACCGGAATTACGCCTGCTGCCTTGAATGTATTAACAGCTGCCAGTAAATCATCATAGGTCTCAGGAACCTTTACTCCATATTTTTCAAACATGGACTTGTTATAATAAAATGCCATTACGTCGGTATTTCTTGCAAGTCCATATAATTTTCCATCCTTGCTGAATCCGTCCAGTGCACCCTGGATAAATCCATAATCCTTATAATCTTCAGGGTTTAATTCTGCCAGAAGTCCGGCATCAATTACTTCATCAAGAAACGACGGCTGCCCCCATGCATTTACTAAATCAGGCATATCGGAACCTGATGCGTATGCTTTGAATTTGGTTTTATAGCTTTCGTCATCCAGCGCTTCCACCTGGATTTTTACATTTGGATTCTTCTCCATGTACTG
Source organism: Hungatella sp. (assembly GCA_009712635.1). GTDB lineage: Bacteria > Bacillota > Clostridia > Lachnospirales > Lachnospiraceae > Lacrimispora. The sequence continues at coordinate 109,885 of WASS01000015.1, forward strand.
GTCAAACAGCGTCTGCTCAATGAGCCCCTGACCGCTGGTACGGTCTGGTAAGTTGGAAAATACTTTAATTACCACATCCCCGCCTGCTGCAGCCTGACTGCTTTCCTTACCGGTTTCCTTACTGCTCTCCTGACCTGCCTTGGTGTCCTCCGTTTTTGTTTTCCCGCTGCCGCATCCTGCTAAAGCAATGGCCGCTGCCGCTGCACATAACAACATTCCGATTTGTCTTTTTTTCATAGCCCTCTCCAATCTGCCGTCATAAAACGGCAAAAGATCTTTATAGTTGCCAATATTACTTATCATTCCCCATCAGCGCTGATTTCTGTTCATTATTATAGCAATTTATGCTTATGGTTTATACATACTAATTTAATGAAAATGTTTAAAAAATTAATCATATTAATTTAAAAAAAGTCCGGCAGGCATTTTTCATACCCACCGAACTCTTTACTTTATTTCATTTTGCTCTTTTAAAACAGCCGGAATGTGTATGGTCATTCTGGTTCCGGCTCCCAATACGCTTTGTATCAGAAGACCATAATCCTGACCGTAAATCATCTGGATTCTGCGATTGACATTGACAACTCCAATGGAAGTATGACCTCTCTTTTTCATGGAGTAATCCTCGGACAGGATTTGGGAAATGGCTTCTTCCGTCATGCCAACACCGTCATCTCCCACCTGGATATACAAATCGTCCCCCTCCAGCCAGGCTGCAATCACAATATGCCCTTTGTCCAGCTTTTCCTCAATTCCATGTACGATGGCATTTTCCAGAATGGGCTGTATTAAAAGGCGGGGGATATAAAGATCCATCAGGCTTTCATCAATTTTAATGACTGCTTCCATCTTATCCTGGTAACGGTAATTTTGAATCGCCAGATAGTCCTCTAAATTCTTAACCTCTTCCCGGATGCGGACAAATGATTTCTTTTCCAGAGAATAACGCATCATATTGCCCAGAGCAGCCACCATATCCCCGATATCATCTGCGTGACGGATTCGCGCCATCCAGTTAATGGTGTCCAGGGTATTATAGAGAAAATGAGGATTAATCTGCATCTGCAGAGATTTCATCTGGGCTTCCTGTTTCATAACCTTCTGCTCATAGACTGTACTGACCAGACTGTTCATATCGTTTACCATCTGATTAAAGGTATGGCTCAGCCGTCCGATCTCATCTTCGGAATTTACTTCGCAGTTTATATTGAAATCTCCCTGACCGAAATTCTCCATGGCCTTTGTCAGCTCCCGAAGCGGTTTTGTCATATTCCTGGATACCAGGGCAGAGATGAGGGCTGCCAGACAAGCCGTTATGGCTGTGACCAGTATGACGATGTTCTTTAGTTTTGTTACATCCCGCAGGTAATAATCTCTTGGTATGGCAAGCATCATGTGCCAGCCATTTGAGATAGGGGCACTGTTGTAAATACTGTAATTCTGATCTCCGATTTTTACATCCCGGTAGAATGCTTCCTTCTCCCCGAAGCAGTTACTATAAGGTTCTTTCAACACTTCTCCGGAAAGCTCCTTGGAACTGGCAGCAAGAATGCGCCCTTCCTCATTGACTAGAAAAACGTTACCTTCCTGGGACAGATCGATATCAGAAATAATATCATATAAACTTTTCTCATTTACATCCAGGGCAACATATCCAAGGGACTTTTTAGAAGGAAATCCGTACAGCTTTTTCATCAGCACAATATGCCCGTTTTTTACTTCCCAGTACTGATTCTCATCCCGGATATATTCTCTGATATCCATGGGAGTCCCGCTGCGTATTTTTGTATAGGTGTACTCTCTGTCTGAGTCAGACCGGATGCTGATGGCGTTAATCTCCTGCCGCAGCAGGGCATAGGAAGAAAGAATTTCCCGGATATTGCTGTGGAGACGGTAATAAGCCAGTCTGTCGTCTGCCAGCTCCTGTTCTGACTTTAAAGAACTTTGTATGGTATCATTTCCATTGATATAAAAAGCAACATTTTCAATAGCTGTCACTGTGCTTTCAATTTTAGAAAGAGTGACTGACGCAAGATTCTTTAAGTAATCATTGGTTTTATCCGCCAGAATTCTTCTTGCATAGGAAAATTCCATAAACGAGAGAAAAATGACGGGAACGAGAATCAGGGTGAGAAAAAGAAACATCAGCTTACTGTGGAAATTTTGTCTTCGATACCATCGTTTCATAACTGGGCTGTCTCCGTAAATTTCTGAAAGGGATTGACTGCATGGCTTCCTGATTTCCGGTACTCATACGGTGTCATACCGTAGTTTTTCTTGAATATCTGTCCGAAATATCGTTCGTCTGAGATACCGATTTTACTGCAGATCTCTCCGTTTTTCAGCTTGGTTTCTGTAAGATATTTTGCGGCATAATACATCCTCACGGAAGTGAGAATCTCAAGAAAGGTATATCCCGTTTCTTTTTTTATATAATGGCTCATATAAACAGTGGTAAAATGAAATTCTTCGGAAAGAACGGATAAGCTTAACTCTCTGTCATAATTTTCATAGATATATTTTATGATTTTTCCGATCCGCTCTTCTTCTGCTTCCAGAATCTCTTCTGCAGGCTTCACAAGAGCAGAATATCCCTGAATTTTTGATTCCAGCTCCTCCAGCTTTATTTTCGTCTTTTTTTCCTGATTAAATTTCTCACATGCATTCTTCACACATGCCATGATTTCGTCCGGCGTGGATGGCTTTAAGATATAGTCAGATACCCCAAGTGAAATGGCTTCCCTTGCGTATTCAAATTCTCCGTATCCTGTCAGAAGGATGACTTTTGCATCCGGATAATTCTGCAGGGTACGTTTTGCCAGTTCGATTCCAGATAGCCCGGGCATCCGGATGTCAGTAAGTAAAATATCGATCTCCTGACTGTCGATCCATTCTTCTGCCTCAATGCCATCTTTTAAAATCCCCACAACCTCAATCTCATTTTCCTTCCAGGGAAGCATACCAAGCCCCTGTCTGATAATGGCTTCATCGTCAACAATCAATAATCGGTACATTGCAATCCCCCATTGCCTGTAGTTTTACTCCTATTTGATACCCTTTCTCTCTGTTTTTACATCTTGTAAGAACTGCTTCCATGCATCTTCATGGGCCACAAAATATCTGGGACAATCCTTGCCGGTGGCATCATAATGCCGGATTACATCCTTTTCCGTCAATCCCAGTTCTTTACACAAAAGAGCCGTAAATTTTACCAGAGAAGCATAAGTCTGATCATTAAATTTACCGGTTTCATCGGGATGACAGCATTCTATGGAAACCGTATCCTTATTTTTCTCCTTTGAGGTCGCATAGGCTACCTCGTAGATGGGGATTTCCTGAAGAATCTCCCCTTCCAGTCCGATAATAAAGTGACTGCTTGCTGAGATCTTTTTCTCCCCTGTCTGATCCTTTAAGCTGGCAAAATAATCCCGGTTCTGCTTGGCTGTTGTGCCGGGGTTGGCAACATAGTGAATCACAATTCCGTTAATCCGTTTCATCTTAGTACCCGGTCTTGAATAAGGATTGAATTCCAGGAAGTCCTGCCGGACGTAATCAGGCATGGTTATAGACCTGATATCCACATAGTTTCTTCCGAAAAGAGAAATTAATCCCCATAGAATGCAGGCTAATAATCCGGTCCATATGACAAACCGCAGGAATATGTATAAGAATGATCTTTTTTTCTTCTTTTTCTTTTGCTTATACCGGCGTTCTCTAGACCTGCGCCGGCGTTCCAGTTCATCCATTCTATCTTTTGTCTGATTATTCATGGCTCAAACTCCTGACTGCCTTTTCTACCAGTTTACGTCTATTTCAAAGAAAAAGTCAACCAAAATGTCAGGAATGTGATCGGATTGCTGATTCCATCTTGACAGTCTCACAAACATTTAACAGGACTTCATGAAGCTTTCCCTGAGCTGACTCATCACAGAGAATCACCATTTTATCTCCTGCCAGAAACTTAGTTTCCCCTCTTGGAACGAACTCAGCTTCCCCCCTCAAAAGAGAAATGAGAAGACAGGTACGTGGCCACTGGATTTCGGAAACTTTCTTTCCTTCTGCCTCGCTGCCATGAAAAATTATCCCTTCCACCAGCACCTTTTCTCCGGTAAGAGAAGTTTCTCTGTCAGGATTTAATTTTCGTAAAAGCCGGTGAAGCAGCTGATCATAAACCGGAGCGCAGCGTACCATATCGGGGATTACATAAGCGATCAGGGATACAAGGGAAAGAGCAAGTAAATGGGTAAAGCTTCCAGTCATTTCACTGATTAAAATGATCCCGGTAATTGGTGCTCTCACAATGGCGGAGAAATACCCTGCCATGCCAAGTATAATAAAATTATCCAAAAGACCCTGAAGGGAATCTGTCATGATTCCTACTGCATTGCAATAGATACTTCCGATTACTGCGCCAAGCACCAGGAGCGGCAAGAAGATTCCGCCCGGAGCGCCTGATCCAAAACTGATAAGAGAAAATGCAAATTTTAACAGCAGTAACACACACAATGCTCCAAGCATCATCTGCCCTGATGTCAGTACCTCTATCAGTGAATGCCCTCCGCCCAGTACCGCCGGATAATACAGTCCGAATACTCCCGCTAATAAAAACGGTATCATTAACCGGACAAATTGATTAGGGATTTTCTGATACAGATCCTGAGTCTTAGAAAGTGCTGTATTATATACCACACCCATTGCTCCGAGAATTACGCCGAACGCGATTACATATCCATAACAGTTAAGGGGAATCATTTCTATGATCTGAAGATCAAAAACCGGCTTTAAACCAAATACATTACGGGAAACGAAATCCGCAGTGATGGAGGATGCCATGGTAGATAAAAGAATTTCCGGTGAAAAATGTTTATGTATCTCTTCCAGGGAGAATAAAACTCCTGCAATCGGTGCATTGAATGCAGCGGAGAGACCAGCACTGGCTCCGCATGTGATTAATAGCTTCTCTTCTGTTTTAGATCTTTTTGAGATTCGGGAAATGCCTTTTGCTGTCATGGCTCCAAGCTGAATACTTGGGCCCTCTCGTCCAAGAGAAAGACCAAAACCAAGCGATACCAGCCCGCCCGCAAGCTTTGCAGCAAGGGTTTTCCACCAGCAGGGATCCAGTTCTCCCATCATTTCCCCTTCTACCTGGGGAATTCCGCTTCCGGAGATAAAAGACTCCCATTTAAGCAGGACTGCCACAAAAAAGGCACCGGCAGTAAGAGCCAGAAACCAGATGGCGATGAGTAGCGGTTTCCCCTTTACAGCATTCAGTACCCATTGTAAAGTTTCCTCTCCATGGCTTAATAAATACCGGAATAATACCACTACAGAGCCGGCTATGGCACCTGTCAGAATACCTTCCAGTATCAGTTCATATCGAAAACTCCGGTAACGGTTAATGGTTTTTTGTACCGTATGACCTTCCGTCTGCATCACAATTCCTCCTGTAAATCCTTCTTAATTTATTGCTCTTTTACACACAGTATAAAATTATAGCTCTTGAAATTACTGATTGCAAGGAAAAATCCGGGATAACATAAAAATAAACCGGTCTCTTTCCCTGCCCTGGTGAGGAAAAAGACCGGCATCTTTTTATTATGTTTTATTCTGTTCACGCTGCATAATCCAATAACTGTTCTGGGCAAAATGCTTCATTATAACAGACGATCTCCACCTGTGTTCCAATTCCGATAATCATAACTCCCATCAGTGATTTCCCGTCAATCACCAGATGGTTGGAAAAGACTTTAATTTCAAAATTGCACCGTTCCGCCTTTACCACAAAAGCCACCAGTTCCTCTACTGTGGAAAATGTATGCTTGATCTTTCTCACTTCAGACACCATCTTTCTTTTACCCTTTATTCATGATTTTCACTAAATTAATTTGTTTTTTCGTTACAATCATGTACATTTTATCTATTTAATCCTATTATTTCCACTGAGTGAAGGGTTATACGGGAAAAGTGTATTTTTTTTAAGGAAAAGACTACCCAAATTTTGAATTATCGTGTATAATTGTGTCGTTGTGTTTTCAAATGGAAGCGTATCGAAGTGGTCATAACGAGCCGCACTCGAAATGCGGTTGTCCGCAAGGGCACGTGGGTTCGAATCCCACCGCTTCCGTCAAGTTATAAGCTACATTTTTATTGGTAAAAAAACCAATGAGAATGTAGCTTATATTATATTTTAAATAGTATTTAAAATATGCGGAACGAGGCTGCTAATTTGCTTTCTGGCAATCTGCATTTGCATCGCTTTATATCAGCGGAGCTGGAGCGGTGCTTTACCTTGTTTCACTTTCACCAGCTAGATTAGTGCCTTCCCATAACTATAGGATTTATTCTTATCCATTTATATCCCCCAAATCGGCACAATCAAATTCTGGCTATCAAATGCCGATAATCGGTCTGTCGTACAAAGAACTGCTCCCATCCCACGCTCCAGAGAAGCCTTATCAATCACCCTAAATACTCGGGTGAGCTGGCTTTGGGGCGTGGTTGTTTTTTTTATTTCCATAGGATATAGTTTACCGCTGTCTTCCAGCAGAATATCTATCTCCTTGGTATCCTTGTCACGATAGTAATAAATGAAAGCTTCTCGACCGCAATTCTGATGGCTCTTGACAATCTCGGACACTACAAAGTTTTCAAGAATCGCACCGCTCATAGCACCATTCATCAGAGTATCGCTGTCGCTCCATTTGGTCAGGTATGCCACCAAGCCACAATCATAGAAATAAAGCTTTGGTTTCGTCACCATACGCTTTAGCATATTGTTGGAATAAGGGTGGAGATAAAATACAATTCCAAGCCTCTCCAAAATCCCAAGCCAGTTTTTAGCGGTAACCTGGTCAATACTGGCAGCATCAGAGATAGTCTTATAATTCACCATCTGTCCGCACAGAGCCGCGGCTGATGTGATAAAATCCATAAATTTAAGTGAATCAATAGCACCAGATATTTCTTTTACATCCCGGTCAATATAGGTGCTGATATAACTGGAATAAACTGCCCGGTAATCGTTATACTGTCCGCTGATGAGAGCAGGCATCCCACCTCTAAAAATACGCTCATAAAGTGCAGGAGTATCAACAGGAGTCCGCTCTTTTATACGCTGTGACAGCTGTTCTAAATCCAGCACAAAAGGTGCTGAAGCAGCCCCATAGATTTCAGCCTGTGACATGGGTGCCATATGGAGCAGGCAAACGCGCCCAGCCAGAGATTCCTGTATACCATCCATCAGTTTGAACACCTGCGAACCTGTCAGCCAGAAATCACCGGAACGATGGTTTTGGTCAACATGTATTTTAATATAGGAAAACAGCTCCGGTGCATACTGCACTTCATCGATAAATACCGGTGGCTTATGAATTTGCAGGAACATCTTCGGGTCATTCTTTGCCATTTGACGCTCTGTCAAATCATCCAGCGTAACATACTCTCGCCCTATGTTCTCCTCTTCAGCCAGCTTTTGCAGCATGGTAGTTTTGCCGACCTGCCTCGGACCGGTAAGCAGTAAAGCAGGAAATTCTTTGGAAAGGCGGAGAAAGGTATCCTCCATTGCTCTGTGTATATAATTCATAAAATCACCTCTTCGGCTAAAATTGTTATTTATTATATTATAGCCGATACAATCTACATGGTCAATGTATTTTCGGCTATTATTTATATTAATTATATTTTAGACGAAATAGTGGAAATATATACCATTATAAAAGGAGTTACCAGCATTTCGATGATGAGAGTTTGCTTTCAACCGATACATCACAAGGGCACGTGGGTTCGAATCCCACCGCTTCCGCTAACAGCGATCCCGCGTAAATCAATGGTTTACGCGGGTTTGTTTATGCCTTTTTATGGAGTTCGATACATCACTCATTCAAAAATTTCACTTTCTTCCTTAAGGTACTTCACTAATGACGAATATTTCATTGTTGGGATTAAAAACAGACTGAAAAATATTAATAAAGCAATCCTAAGCAGCCATGCCATAGGTAAAGAAACCGACAATTCATTTGGTATGAATGTCATAACACCCAACAAGGTTATCATAAAAACAGCCCAGGCGCATGCTCGTCTGACTGTCTTATAGATGCTTAGTTTATCGTGTATATCTGTATGCAATTCAAATGGCACCCCATCACTTTTTTTCTCTAAAATCAAAAGTTCCTTATTGAGCCCGCCAGGAGAAGTAGCAATCTGCCCTATCCCTTTTGCATATGGCCTCCACGACACTTTTCCATAGGAAAAATTAAGGTAGATGTTTTTTGTAAAAGTCTGAAATCCCATACTTTCAAGATAACTGCGATAGTCTTTTGCTTTGGAATAAGCCTGATTCCCTACAAACTCTATCGCATATTCGTATTCATTAGGTGAGCATTCATCAAAAACATAGGTTAGCCTTCCACATTTCTTTAGCCGGTAACCATCCCTGGCCATACGATTTAACCACTTTTCCTGTCCATTCAGAAAATCAAAAAAATATCGAAATACTGTTTTGCTCATTTAGTTCTATCCCCCTTAATAACTGTTGATGCCAGTTGCAAAACCTGCTCTATACGTTGTAATTCTTCTTCTGCTTTCTGCTTCCCAATATGTGTTATAAGGTATTCTTTTTTCTTGTTATCTGATTCATCGTTAAAAGGGGCAATCCATTCTTTCTTTACAAGGGTATTGATCGCCCCATACAAAGTACCCGCACCTAAGACAACTCGTCCGTTGGTCTCCTTCTCAATAAACTGCATGATTCCATAACCATGATTGGGCTTATATACAGCCAAGAGAACAAAGAAGGTTGTTTCCGTCAATGCACCACCCTTTATATTATCTCTGATATATACCACTCCTGCTTAATTTATTACGTTTACCGTAATAAAAATATATCACTAAACGTAATAGATGTCAAGCTGGCATCATTGTGTTTTATAACAATATCTGGTATATTTGTTTAACGGTATAATTGTCTGTTTATGATAAGATGGAGGATGAAAAAAATATGAAATTAGAACCAAATTTTCTACAGAAACCAACTTTACAGGGTGAAAAAGTGATTCTTCGCCCATTCGAAACCGAAGACATTGACACCATGCTTGATATATTATCCGATTATGAAGTACGAAAACTCACGGGTTCTGTCTGCAATGATAAAGAAGCCTATACCCCATCATCGGAAGAAGAATTAGAGAAAACCAGGCATTGGTACCGCACCCGGAATGAACAGGAAAATCGTCTTGATCTGGCCATTGTAGATAAGAAAACAAACAAAGTTGTTGGAGAAGTTGTCTTTAACGAATATGATGACAGTTCCAATAAGGTTAATTTCCGAATCCTCATCGGACCAGACGGAAGAAACAAAGGCTTGGGAAGTGAAGCCACCTCGCTTTTTCTTGAGTATGGATTTAATACCCTTAAACTTCATAAAATTGGACTTCATGTATTCAGCTTTAATCCACGCGGCGAACATGTTTACATAAAAAATGGTTTTGTCTTAGAGGGTATTTTAAGGGAAGATTTCAGATATGAAGAAGAGTATATTGACACTAAGGTGTATGGACTCCTCTCATCTGAATTTCATGTATAGGAGATACGAGGATCAATAAAAATCTTTCCCCAGGGTATTTCTATTTTATTTCCTTTTCTTTCAGAACATTTCTTGACAAGCACCTTTGCCGTAGAATAGAAAAGGGTAAACTGTACTCTAACAGTAAGTACAGTTTACCCCTTTCGCTTTACCACCGCTGCTGGTAAAACATTACTTATAAAGCCAATCGTTATAATTACCTGCTAATTCCTGCAATGCATTGGTAAATCTTCCTACATGAAACCCGTCACATACTGAGTGATGTACCTGGACTGATAATGGCATCAGAACCTTGTTATCCTGCTCGATAAACTTTCCAATAGTAAATATAGGAGGCAAATAACTTCCATCTGTGTATACATTTAAATTAAATCCGGTAAAACTCGTCCAAGGCAAACATGATATGTTGAACGTATTGAGTGGTTGATCCGGTTTTGGCATCAGATTTTCAGCACTTGAATAACAGTCAATATCAGATATGCAGTTTTCATAAAACTGTATAAAAGAATCGCTGTGAATCGTCCATATGCTGGAAAACAATTCTTTTTCTTTATTGAATATGGTGTAACTTGGATTAAGTTCATCCCAAAAACCTAAATTACCATCGGAATCAATATTCATACGAAACTCCTGATACTGATTAACAACAGTAGTAAGCATATAAATCTGAGCTGGATATATCTTTTTGTTCATGCTCTTTATTGCTGTTCTAACACCAGTTATATCAATATTATAGGTTAAGCTATAGGTGCAGCATACCTTGTTCATATAGTGATTGTAATATTCCTTACGCACCCAATTATTTATATCAATTAAATTAAAACTCATAATAATTCTCCTGGTTTTCAATTATTTTACGTGCAAAAGCTTATGCAATGCACGATAAAGAAATTGTTGATACCATTGTTTATTCATCCCTTTCCGATTATACTGTGATAATTTATTATAACACATTTTTAAATAAAGGGAATTTGAAGCTTACGTATGCACTGCAAACCTTATCATTTTTCCCTGTTCCATAGTACTCTCTCCACATTTGTGGAATCTCAGTCTCCGCTCCATCATACTGAAATACTTTTGAGACTCCGATCACGGTAAACTGGTCTTTTTCTACAATTTTGTAATTTTGTAAAATAGAAAGTACAAGACTTTTTATCTTTTCTATGATAAACTTTTCATGTAAGTTTACTTGTCAGAGGACTTATAATCATCATGATTATTTAAGTGGGATAAGATCTAAAAAGATCTTGTCCCTTTTTTTCTGACTGAATATAAAACAACGGAGGGCAAAAGAAATGTATATAGAAACAAACAGACTGATTATCCGAAACTTCAAAGAAAAGGACGCAGCAGGTTTATACGAATACCTTGCCGCACCACCCGTACATTGCTTTTACAGTGAAAAAGTAAACTCTTACGAAGAAGCCGTAAAAAAAGTAAAAGAAAAACAGAATGGGGATGGTCATGGAGACTGCTACGCCGTATGTCTGCGTGATACTGATTTTATTATTGGAGAAATATTTACAATGAAAGAACATCCGGACACATACAGCGTCGGTTGGAATTTCAATCTGAAATATGGCAGAAAAGGTTATGCAAAGGAAGCAGCCGAGGCTGTTATTAACAATCTTTTTGAAAACGATGCAAGAAGAATCTATGCCTACGCAGAAGATGATAATCTCCCCTCCCAGAAGCTTTGTGAACGCCTTGGAATGAGGAGAGAAGGTTTATTTGTTGAATTTATTTCATTTGTTAACAATCCCGACGGAACACCGCTTTATGAAAACACATATCAGTATGCTGTTTTAAAGAAAGAATGGAATATTAAATAACGGAAGACTGAATTGATTTTTCTGAAATCTGACATACTACCTTTGATTAAAAGAATGGAGGTCACTATGTCAGAAGCAGTTTTAGAAAAGCCAAAAGATCGTGTCAGTTATCACGATTCCGTAGAAGAAATGCTGGTGAGAATCAGAGATGACGGTTTATCCAGCGTATTCTCAAGATATGATGAGCAGGAAAAGATACGATGCAAATTTTGTCTCCAGGGACTTAGCTGTCAGCTGTGCACCAATGGACCCTGCCGGATTAACGAACAGAAAGGTCCTGAAAAGGGTGCCTGTGGAATTGGGCCCGATGCCATGGCAATGAGAAATCTCCTTATGAGAAATATCATGGGAGCTGCTACTTATGCCCATCATGCCTATGAAGCATTTCGGACACTGAAAGAAACAGGAAAGGGTAATACAACCTTTCAGATCACTGATACGGAAAAACTAAGATGGATGTGCGAAAAAACAGGGATTGACACCAGTCAGTCCATCAATGAGATGGCAACCTGCCTTGCGGAGCTGTTAGACCGGGAAATGAAAGTAAACCCGGATCAGCACAGCATCATGGTGGAGGCATTTGCTCCGAAAAAGCGAAAAAAAATATGGCATGATCTAAACATTTATCCTTCCGGAATTGAACATGAAGTGCAAAACAGTATTGCAAGCTGCCTGACCAATGTAGATGGAGACTATGTCTCTCTTGCAAAAAAGGCACTGCGTCTGGGGTTGTCCACCATCTATACTGCCCAGATCGGTCTTGAAATGACCCAGGACATTTTATTTGGAACTCCTAAGCCCCACGAAGTTGATGTGGATATGGGTATTATGGATCCGGATTATGTAAACATTGCATTTAACGGCCATCAGCCCTGGATCGGTGCTGCTGCCCTTATGAAAGCAAAAACAAAGGAATTTCAGGATCTGGCAAAGCAGTGCGGTGCAAAAGGAATCCACATTGTAGGATCCATTGAAACGGGGCAGGAACTGCTCCAGAGATTTGAAATGGATGATGTTTTTGTAGGGCTGATGGGAAACTGGCTGGCCATTGAACCGTTCCTGGCTACCGGTACCGTAGATGCCTTTGTCATGGAGGAAAACTGCTCTCCGCCAGCTATTGATCAATATGCGGAAAAATACCAGGTTGCCCTTGTCAGTGTCAGCACCATCATCGGCGTCCCCGGAACAGAGCATGAGATGCCATACTATCCTCAAAAAGCGGAAGAAATGGCGGATAAATGCATTCATATCGCAATTGAGAACTTCAAAAAAAGACATGGTAAAATAAAACCCATGGTACCCCGGCATGTTCAGAAAGCAATTGCCGGCTTCTCAACGGAAGCCGTACTGAATGCAATCGGAAACGATTTACAGAATCTTGTAGATGTCATTGCAAAAGGACAGCTCAAAGGAATTGTAGCCCTGGCAAACTGCTCAACCTTAAGAAACGGTCCACAGGACTGGAATACTGTAAACCTGGCAAAGCAGCTGATTAAGAGAGATATTCTGGTTGTCGCAGGCGGCTGTGGAAATCATGGTTTAGAAGTGGCCGGTATGTGTAACCTGGATGCCATAAACCAGGCAGGAGATGGCTTAAAAGCAGTCTGCAGTGCTCTGAAAATCCCACCGGTATTAAGTTTCGGAACCTGTACGGATACAGGAAGAATCTCCATGCTGGTAACAGCCCTGGCTGACTATCTGGATGCAGATATCTCCGATCTTCCCATTGCTGTTACAGCACCGGAATGGATGGAGCAGAAAGCTACCATAGACGGCATATTTGCCGTTGCTTACGGTGCCTTCACCCATCTTTCACCGACTCCCTTTATCACTGGTGCACCCAGGCTTGTGAAACTGCTCACAGAGGATGTAGAAGGTTTGACCGGCGGAAAGGTGGCTCTGGGAGATGATCCTGTGGAAGTGGCTGAAAAAATTGAAAGCCACATCATGAAAAAAAGAAAAGCTATGGGGCTGTAATGTAGAAAAAGACCGTATTATTCCTGAAGGGAATGATGCGGTCTTCTTTACACGTAGCTTTAGGTGCGCAAAACAAGGATTGAAGTAGACGGATTTATGATATATAATAGCACGGAAGTATGATTACTACCCTTTCTACTACTGGAGATAACTTATGAAACAACCCATTTTATTTATTCAGAAAGAACCCGTTCTGACAGCAGCATCTATTCTTGCTTTGATTTCTGTCTTTTTTATTCCCCCAGATTCGGCCTATCTAAATTATATTGATTTTAAGACCCTGCTCTGCCTGTTCTGCCTCATGACCTCACTGAAAGGGATTGAGCGGGAAGGATTATTAAACGCGGTCTCGATAAAGCTGTCATCTGGTATGAAAGATTTAAAACCGCTGATTTTTCTCCTTGTTTTTACCAGTTTCTTTGCATCCATGTTTATGACAAATGACGTCGCTTTAATTGCTCTGGTTCCTATAACCTTGTCTGTACTCTCCCTGTGCGGTCAGGAACGCCATACTGCCCTCGTTGTAGTCTTGCAGACAATTGCCGCAAACATTGGTTCCAGCTTTACGCCTATTGGGAATCCCCAGAATCTTTATCTGTTTACCCGGTATGAGTTTGGTCTCCCTTCTTTTCTAAAAGTGACTTTCCCTTTTGTTTTGTTTGGAGGAATACTGCTTTTGCTGGTGTGCTTTATTATTCCACGCTATCCCATCAGCCAGGAGACAGCCACAGTTCCTGTTATACGAAAAAAACAGGTCATAGCCTACGGCGCCATGTTCTTACTGGCTGTGGCTGCGGTATTACGGTTGATTCCTTATCAGGCTGCTGCCCTGATCATTCTGGCTGCTACAGCAATCCTTGACAGGAGAACGCTTTATCAGGTTGATTATTTCCTTCTCCTTACGTTTGCCGCAATTTTTATTTTTGTGGGAAACCTAGCAAGGATTGACTGGGTTTTTCAGACCGTATCAGGTTTAATCAGAAAGGATACCATGGTAACGGCTGCTTTATTGAGCCAGTTTATCAGCAATGTTCCTGCAGCCGTCATGCTGTCCGGTTTTACAGATAATGCTCCCAGTCTGCTTACCGGAGTAAATGTAGGAGGGATGGGCACTCTCATTGCCTCAATGGCAAGCGTTATCTCTTATAAACTGTTTGCTGCTGCCTATCCCAAAAAAACTTTGTCTTTTTTAGGTGTTTTTACCATTCTCAATCTTGTTTTTCTCATTGCTCTGCTTTTATTTGAAGCAGTACTTATGTAAAATTAGTAACAGCCAGCGGCTTATGTTAGCCATTGGCTGTTTTATAATCAATTTAACTGGGAAAGGATGTAGGCCGCCTTTTCCTGATCTTTTTTATATACAAAAAGTCTGTAAAAATCTTTTACGTTCCCGGTCCTTCCTAAGATTGGATTTCTTCCATTTAAGTTATTCATGGATAAGCGCAAGTTGTTATTGGTGGTTTCAGTCATATAATAAATATTATTTTCCCTCAGCATATTTTTTACATGATATAGCTTTTCAAGATCCTGTGTACTGTATATCTCTGTTAATTTCCTATTAAACAGCATATTTCCGACCTTTCCTTTCCAATCAACTCAGGAACCGTGTTTTTGTTTCATTCCTGTTTATTATAACAAAAGCGGCTGTCTGTTACAAGCAGGCAGCCGCTTTTTATATTATTTATATTTTTTTAACCGGATAGCAAACTTCTGTTACCAATTCCTCCGGATTTTGGGTCTGAGCAGGACTGACATGATAGATACAAAACATGGGACCGTTAAATTCATATTCATTGTCTCTGACCCAGTTTGCCACTTCCAGATTCACATCGGTTATCTGATCGTAGCCTCCTTTGTATACCGCTGATGCTATTTCCACCTTAGGTACTGTTTTAAATACCACGTGCTCCGTATTTTCATAAGTGCCTTTTACAGAAACCTGAATCTCCACATCCACATCACCATCTCTAAAATCACGGTCATGAAATACAGCCAGAGAGTAAGCGGGATCGGACATCTGTAAGTTTCTGTTATGGGTCTCTTCTCCAAGCCTCTTCCACAGCAGTCCTTCCTGATTATAAGCTGGAATAATATCTCTTACACTGGCCACATACCTTTGGGGCATGGTTTTTAATGCGACACTATAATTTATTGCCATATCATCCTTTCTCAGCCTTTGAATGGCTGCATCAAGGAGCTTAAGCCGTTGTCCGCTTTCTTTCATTTCTTCCTGGACTTCTACTTTCCGGACCTCTAAATACTTTGCCAGCTCTTTTGGATCATCATAGTTATTCAATATCTCTCCAATTACGGCAAGGCTGAATCCCATATCTTTTAAGGAATTTATCCTGAACGCTTTTAAGAGCTGGTCCTCGCTGTAATTGCGGTATCCGGTAAAATGGTCGGTGCTCCTTGGCGTCATCAGTCCGATCTCATCGTAATGACGAAGCATTCGGATACTGATTCTTGACAGTTTAGAAAAATCTCCTATTTTCAGCATGCTTTTTTCCTCACATATATGTTTTTTGAGCTCACATTTAGTATAGAGTATACCATAATGTGAGAGTCAAGCAACAAATCAAGAATACATATTTTTCAAACTTTATGTTAAAACTGTTTTCTATAGAGAAAGGAGCGTGATTAAAATGCTTTTAGTTACTACGGATTATATTCCAGGAAAAGAACTGACACTTTTAGGTATGGTAAAAGGCAGCACAATACAGTCAAAAAATTTGGGGAAAGATATTTCTCAGGGGCTTAAGACCTTAGTTGGCGGAGAATTAAAGGCGTATACGGAAATGATGGATGAGGCAAGAGAGCTTGCTACCAAACGTATGGTACAGGAAGGTGAGGCTATGAATGCAGAAGCCATTGTCAATATTCGTTATGCCTCCTCGTCCGTTATGCAGGGGGCAGCTGAAATTCTTGCTTATGGAACTGCCGCTGTATTTAAATAACTGATACAGAAAGAGTCGTTATTGGGGGGAGCAACATGAGAAAATTTGCAAAAAACCTTTTGTTTATTTTAGGGATATTGTTTCTGCTTCTTTTTTTCATTTTAATGTTCTACGAATACTGCCAGCTAAAAAACAGACTGCTTCTTGTTCCAGATATAATCTTTGCCAGTTTTTTCTTTTCCGGTATTTTATTTTTAATTCCCGGAATTTCCTGCATGGCCGCTTCGTATATGCTAAAAACGTAATAGTTCAATCGGGTAGGAGGTAGATAATTATTTTATCTACCGACCTCCCACACCACCTAGCATACCGTTCGGTACTAGGCGGTTCTTTAGTTTTCATAAACTATTGAATAATAGTCAAGCATGGAGGTGTATCCCAGCTTGGCTATTATTTTATTTGTAAAGATTTGGTTTAACACCTTGGCCATTCTCCAATAACCTTTTCTGCTGCATGCAAGTTCCTTGGCTCTCCAATGTTCACAACCTAATGCTTTGAGCATTTTGTACCTCGTCTTGATTTTCTTCCACTGTTTCCAGTAGACTGCCCTTATTCTTCGTCTTGCCCACTCATCTGTTGCTTTTAGAAGTGCTTTTATGTCTGCAAGCTTATAGTAATTCACCCAACCTCTCACAAACTGTTGATACTTTTCTTCTCTTTTCGCATTGCTCATTCCATTATTTCTGTCTGTCAGTTCTCTGATTTTATTTTTCATCTTTGTCACTGACTTCGGGTGTACTCTAAATCTCCATTTTCCCTTGTGTCTGTAAAAGCTGTATCCAAGGTATTTTACCTTTCTGATATGAGCCACTTCTGTTTTCTTCCGATTCACTTTAAGAAATAATTTTCCCTCGATATATGGGAGTATGTTTTCTAAGGTTCTTTCCGCACTCTTTCTGCTTTTACAGAAAATCATACAGTCATCCGCATAGCGGACGAATCTGTGTCCTCTGCGTTCCAGTTCCCTGTCCAACTCATTCAGCATGACATTGCTAAGCAACGGACTAAGTGGTCCACCTTGAGGCATTCCGATTTCTGTACGTTCAAATATCCCCTTTGCCATGACTCCCGCATTGAAATATTTATGTATTAACGAAATTAGTCTGCCATCTTTGATGGTTCTTGACAATACCTCTATCAGCTTACTCTGACTCACCGTGTCAAAGAACTTTTCCAAATCCATATCTACCACGTATACATAGCCGGTCTTGGCTGTGTCCTTCCCACTACTAGGGCAGACTGGGGACTTTCACCCATTAGAAACGTGCGCCGCAAGGCGCACAATAAAAAACATCGTTTTTTTAAAGCGATGTTTTTTTATAAAAGCTGGTAAAGCAGACCATGCTTTGTGCTGTACCAGATCAGCATTCCATGTCCCCTTCTTGGTATACGAGCATTAAAATCCCATTCCGGATACTGCTTGATTACTGAGATGCGGTCTCCTGATGCAAATGCCAGAAAGGAAATGTAATACTCTTTATTCATAGGATGGGCACTGGTGATAAACCAGTCATCTTCAATTGCAGATACGGACAGCTTTTCTCCTTCTTCTGCTTTTTTCGGTTCCAGTGCAGTAAGCTTTCTTTTGCAGCAGGAAATCTCCGGATCTCCAGTGGAAAAGCTGATGCTTTTGCAGGTGGGACATACATAGTATTTTATCTGCTTCATATTTCCTCCTGTTATGTCATTGGGTGTTAAATCACCATTCAGCAAATTTTGTATATCAACTCCAAAAAGTCTGGATAGTTCTGAAATGAGTGAGATATCTGGAAGACCTTTGCCTCTCTCCCATTTGGAAACAGTTTTATCACTGATATGCATCTTATCTGCAAGCTGCTTCTGTGTCATACCATGCTCACTGCGAAGCATTCTGATTAAGGTTCCTACCGTACTGTCCGGCATTGTGTCCCTCCTTTCCCTTTATAATAGCTCAGTCCTTAGTATGTGCTTATTTTTATTATTGTAACTGACTAAATAAATTTTTTCAATCTACGATTCGTAGAGTAAACAGGCAGCCCGGATTTAATTCACTATCACGCTTGTTGCTTTTTATTATAATGTGCAGTATACTGAACAAATTCATCTTTAAACGGAGGTTATTAAATGACACCAGAACAAATCGTAAGAAAATTCTTTGAAGAAGTTCGTTCAGGAAATAATCCTGACTACGCGGAAAAATTAATGGCAGAACAAGTATTGGCACATCAGATTATTTCTGAAAAAGAACAGACAGTTTTAAGATCACCAAAAGATTATGCGGACCATGTAAGAGAAATGATCACAGCCTATGATAAATTTTCATTGAAAATTCAGGAATTTTTAGTACAGGATAATAAAGTATATGTTCGTTGGAAACAGGTGGGAAAGCATATCGGAGAAGTAAACGGCTATGCACCTACAGATCTACCGATTATTGAGATAGCCAGCGCCGTATATCGAATAGATAATGAAAAAATTTCAGAATATTGGATTCAGATTGACAGAGCAGGAATTGAAAAACAGTTGGAATCTAATAAAAATAAAAAGTAGTTTACTTGTAAGGTCTTGTATTCGTAGAGTAAAAAGGCAGCCCAGATTTAACACACCGGACTGCCTTTCCTTTTTTATCTGAAATACTGAGGAAACTGATTTACAATCCCCTTGGTCATCATATCGGCCATTTCCAGTGCACCACGCTCTATATCTGCAAAAATGTTGATACTGTCTTCAAAATTCTGGGACATTGTGGCGTCAATCTCTTCCTTGGTCAGATTCATGTATTCGCTAAACATTCTCTGTAAATCTGCAGCCGCCCAGTTTGGATTAATGGAGGTCAGGAAAGAAATCATCTGAACAGCATTGTTGTTTATCTGATTCTCCGCATCTGCCGCTGCCTGAGCGTTGCCATCCCTTCTTGCCATTACATAATTAGTGACCATGGTGAGATGATTGGTCAGGAGATCTGCAAATTTTTTGGCATTTTCATCCCCATAAAATGTTTTGAGGGCCATTTGGAAATCTTGAGGGTTTTCCATCAGACGATTCATTACATACTCCGCATCTGATAGATTCCACAGTTCACTCTGATTTGCCATTCTGAGCCAATATACCTGTTGAAGCCACAAAAACCTTAAGTAATTGCCTAAATTCTGCTCAGCTTTGCTGACCCACATGTACGTAGGAAGCTGGGGTTCGGGACTGGGCTGGGGATTGGGCTGGGGATTGGGCTGCGGACGGTTTCTAGGAATGCAGATAACCTGCCCTACAAACAGATTGGTGGGATTTACTCCCGGATTTGCAGCCATAATTGCTTCTACTGTGGTATTGTAACGCTGGGACAAAAGCCAGAGTGTATCACCTGCTTCAATGGTATAGGAACGGGTCCCCTGGGGACAAATCGGATACTCAGTTTCAGTCCTTTGCTGTATGGTATTGTCCATGGACTGCGCCCATGGCGGAAGATTCCGGAACTTATATCCTGCTGGAATCCAGATTACCTGGCCAATCATTAAATTACCTGGTTTGATACCTGGATTTAATGCCATAATTGCTTCAACATTCGTACAATATTTCTTTGCGAGAAGCCAAAGGGTATCCCCTTTCTTGATGGTATAGGCACGTAAACCTACCGGGCAGCGGGTTGGGTTTCCAGAAACGGCCTCACTTCTTAATGGGTTTGTTGACATTTGAGAGGTGTTGCCAGGTGCGGTCTGGGGCTGAGAAGGCTGAGTCGGCTGCATGCGCGGCTGTGTTGGCTGTGTTGGCTGAGTCGGTTGGGCTGGCTGTGCCGGCGGGGTTGACTGGGTTGGCTGGGTCGACTGGGTTGGCTGAGTTGGCTGGGGGCTGCCGCTGGGGCTGGGTGGGCGGCGGTGGCGGGGGCGGCTGAGCGGGTTGGGCTGGCTGGGTCGGCTGAGCGGGTTGGGTTGGCTGGGAGGTTCTGTTTCCTGATGGAATACAGATCATCTGACCAACCTGAAGATTGCCAGGATTAATACCAGGATTTGCTGCCATAATCGCTTCAACGGTAGTGTAGTGACGTCTGGATATCAGCCAAAGTGTATCGCCGGATTGAATAGTATAGGAAAACAATCCTTCGGGGCAGGAAGTCATCATAATACTGCCTTTCAATTAAACAATTTGTCTTATTTTATGATGAAAAAACCGGAAAAGTACCTGTCAGCCTAATAAAAATATAATTTTTTAAAATTTATCATCATATTTACCCCTTTGCTATCCCCACAATTTTCACACACTCTTTCAATTGGCAATATAATATTGTACATGCACATTGTTTCAATTCCTTTTCATTGCAATTGCAACAAACATCTGATATTATTTTATTACAAATATTTACCAAATATGACAATATTTTCAACAAGGTAAAGGGGGTCCCATTATGATAAAAGAACCTTTCGATCAAGCTTTCATGCAGCTGCCGTTGGGCTATGCCCGCCATACCATTATTTTCAATAAGGATTCACAAACAAGGGATTATATTCTTACCGAAGCGAATGATACATTTTTCCGCTATCTGGGTTTAAAAAAAGAAGATGCCCTGCTAAAAAGCATGTCGATGATTCTTCCCTCTTTATCTCACCAACCAGCCTGGCTTGAATTTTACAAAAATCCGGATCAATGGAATCAGACCCCCATTATGGAGGCAGGAAATCATTTTTATAAGATTACCGTAAGCTATCCAGATCCCGACACTCTGATTACAATTTTTGATGAAGTGACTGAATTGGTCAGCGAGCTTCACAAGGTAAAGAAAACAAATGAAAAACTGGTACGGGATATTGATATCTTTTTTAACAGCACCCAGGACGGATTATTTCTCGTCACATACCAGGGCGGTGAATTCCGTTATATAAAGAATAATGCGGTACACCAGCAGCTGACGGGAATTAAAATTCCCCTTCTTGGCAAAACCCCGGTGGAAGTGCTGGGCGAAAAGGTGGGAGCTGCTTTAAGGGAAGGCTATGAACGGTGCATCGCTTCCGGGGAGGGTCTGACATATGAAGAGACCGTTGATTTCCCCGAGGGCACCAGGGACTGGCTGGTACGCCTTACTCCTATTAAGGAGGACGGACAGATCTCCTATATCATAGGCTCACGCCTTGATATCACCGAGTTAAAGCGGCTGAAACAGGAACGGGAGCAGCTTTTAGAAAATTACAATTCCATGTTTACGGAGCATTCTGCTGTTATGCTGATTATCGATGCCACATCGGGAAAAATACTGGATGCCAACCCTCAGGCCTGCAGTTTCTATGGCTATAGCAAGGAAGAGATGCTTCGTATGAGTATTGATGAAATTAATGCAATATCAGACCAAGCCACCAAACAGATGCGTATCCAGGCATTCAACAGAGAGCGGCAGTATTTTCTGTTTCCCCACCGCCTGAAAAACGGTGAGATTAAAATGGTGGATGTGTACTCCAGCCCTGTCACTTATGGAGATGAAACCAGACTCTATTCCATTATATTTGATGTGTCAGACAGAGAGCAGTTTAGAGACGATCTTTACCGGGAGAAAGAGATGTTAAGCGTTACCTTAAATTCCATTGGGGATGGGGTCGTCACAACGGATTTAGATGGAAAAGTCACTTACTTAAATCAGGCAGCCGAGGAAATTACTGGCTGGAACAGTAAGGATGCCTGCTCCAAATCATTTATGGAAATCTTTGATTTGCGCAATGAAACAACCGGAAAGATTGTACCAAACCCCATTAGTGCAGTACTGGAAACTGGCATGATTGTGGGGCTTGCAAACCATACCGTTCTGTTAAATAAAAGCGGGGATTTAATTCCCATTGCGGACAGCGCCGCACCCATACGTGATGAGAACGGGCATGTATACGGGGTCGTCATGGTATTTCGGGACGTCAGTCAGGAGAAACGGCAGCAGGAACGAATTCTTTATTTAAGCTATCATGACCCGCTGACCCAGATATTTAACCGCAGATATATGGAAGAAGAATTAGAACGTATGGATCAGACCTCTCAGCTTCCTATTGCAGTTATTATGGGGGATGTGAATGGGCTCAAAGTTATTAATGATGTATTTGGACACAGAACCGGAGATCAGTTATTAAAAGAGGTTGCCAAAACCCTTCAATATACCCTTAAAAACATGGGGATTGCTGCCCGCTGGGGCGGAGATGAATTTCTGGTACTTCTTCCTCATACGGATCACCAGAAGGCACAGGATATCATCGGGCGGCTGGAAGAGGCCTTTAGAAAAAGCAGCAGTCTCCCGCTGGAGGTAAGTGTGGCTCTGGGATTTGATGTGAAAGAAGACATATCCCATACATTAAGCCAGTCCCTGCAAAAAGCAGAAGAAAAAATGTATCATAAGAAGCTTTTAGAGGGAAAGAGCTACCGCAACAGCATTATTACCACACTTCTTGCCACACTTTATGAAAAGAGCATGGAAACCGAGGAGCATGCTGTAAGGCTGGAAACCTACTGTATGGCAATTGCAGAAAAGCTGAATCTGTCCTCTGAGGATAAAAATGAATTATCTCTTCTGGCAATTCTACACGATATTGGCAAGGTAGGGGTCAATATCGAAACGTTAAACAAACCAGGACCTTTAAATGACGACGAATGGAAAGAAATGATGCGCCATCCGGAAATCGGCTATCGCATTGCCCAGAACACGCCAGAGCTTTCCACTGTATCAGAATACATTCTCTCTCATCACGAACGATGGGATGGAACGGGTTACCCAAGAGGTCTGAAAGGAACCGATATTCCTCTTCTCTGCCGGATCCTTGCAGTAGCAGACGCCTATGACGCTATGACCAATAACCGCTCATACCGGAAAGCTCTGGATTGCCAGACTGCAATGGATGAAATCGGCCGCTGTTCCGGAACACAGTTTGATCCATTTATTGTTACTATTTTTTTAAGCCTGAATCAGGTTTTTTAACCAAAAATAAAGAAAGACGCATACGACCGTGCCTGATTCATTCCATGGTCAGATATGCGTCTTTTTATTTTGTAAAAAAACTATTGACATTTCCAATTTAATTTTGTACAATCTAATTTAGTAAAATAAATAAATCAAATGCGAGGTGGCAGATATGAATTTATATGATATCACAGTTACAGACAGAAAAGGCAACCCTGTTACTCTGTCCCAGTACAAAGGAAAAACACTGCTGATTGTTAACACTGCAACAGGCTGTGGATTTACGCCTCAGTATGAAGGCTTAGAAGCACTTTATCGTAAATACAGAAGCCAGGGCTTTGAGATTCTTGATTTTCCATGCAATCAGTTCGGGCATCAGGCTCCGGGAACCGAGGAAGAGATTCACCAGTTTTGTACCATGAACTATGAGGTATCCTTCCCCCAGTTTGCAAAGATCGAAGTCAATGGTCCCTCAGAATCCCCGTTATATTCTTATTTAAAATCACAGCAGTCGGGAATTCTGGGTTCTAATATTAAGTGGAATTTTACGAAATTCCTGGTTGATAAAAATGGATCTGTAACAAAGCGCTACGCTCCCACCGATAAACCGGAGAAATTGGAAAAGGATATTCTCGCACTTTTATAACAAATGCGGATTAAATAAAGAGCCAGACAGGCAGGAAAGGAAGTATTCACATGGAAATTAAAGCGGTTAAATTATATGAGGGCGGTTTTATGACACAACCATTCGCACTGGGAGGCGGAGTCAGCGAACCGGTTTTTGATGAAAACAAGACCTATGAATCCAGTCTTCAGAATTATCTCATTGATACAGGGAGCGAAGTCATTTTAATTGATACCGGCGTCCCAAAGGAGGTTCCCGACACCCCTGCAAAAGAAGGGCAGAAAATCTATCAGGGAAAACGGATTCATGATTATGTAACCGCGCTTTCTCATCTGGGCTACAAGCCAGAGGATGTGACCCGGATTCTTCTGACTCACAAGCATCCGGATCATTCCGGCGAGCTTAGAAGCTTTCCTAACGCAAAAATCTACCTTTCCAAAGCAGAGGCAGAAGCTTTAAAGTTAAGCGGAGACAATATTGTACCTGTGGAGTTTCAGGATGGAGCCTACCATAACTTTGAAGCAAGCGAAAAGATCACAGACGGAGTTTATTTCCTTCCTGCACCTGGACATACAAAAGGCAACAGCATTGTTGTAGCAGAAAATGATGGATTGTTTTATCTCATACACGGAGACATTACCTATACCGATGCTGCCCTGATCGAAAACCGCCTGTCTGTGGTTTTTGAAGATCTTGAGGCTGCCAGAGAAACTCTCACAAAGGTTCGTTCCTTTATCAGTCAGAATCCAACGGTCTATTTATCTACTCATACACCAGAAGGCCTGACCAATTTAGGTGAGAAAAAGATCATGAAGCTTTAGAATCTCCTGTCCGGCACCAATTGCCTCCTTCCTTAATACCATGGTAGTAGGAAAGGAGGCAATCAGTATGAGCACCTGCAGTTTTGACGGTCTGACCGGCCGTGTGGTAACTCCAGATGATCCTTTCTATCATGAGGCCAGACAAGTCTATAACCGGGCTGTCAACCGGTTTCCTCTGGCCATTGTTTACTGCCGGAATAGTTCCGAAGTCAGCAATGCGGTGTTATGGGCCAGAAAACGGGATATCTGTCTTCGCATTCGAAGCGGAGGCCACAATTATGAAGGATATTCTACAGGCAATGATGTTCTTGATATTGATCTTAGTGAAATGAATCACATTTCTATTGATGAGGAAAACCGCACTCTTACCATAGAGGGCGGTGTAACTAACAGACAGCTTTACGAATTTGTATCTTCCAGAGGATATCCCTTTCCTGGAGGTACCTGCCCCTCCGTGGGAGTCAGTGGTTTTGTCATGGGGGGTGGCTGGGGTCTCTCCTGCCGCTATCTGGGACTAGGATGTGACAGCCTTTTGAATTTTACCATGGTTAATTCAGAAGGCTGCTTCATCACTGCCAGTTCAGAAGAAAATCCGGATCTGTTCTGGGCGTGCAGGGGCGGTGGTGGCGGCAATTACGGAATTATTGTATCCATGACCTTCCGGCTTCCCAAAAAGATTGATAAAATTACTCTGGTAGAAATCATGTATCCCGTAGCCGACCAGGAAAAGCAGGCTTATTTTCTTCTTGCCTGGCAGGAATGGCTGGAACACGCGGATCCGCGAATTACACTGGTGGGTAGGATTTTTAATTCCCAGGAAGAAGGTCTTTCCATTGTATCCAGAGGCTTTTTCTATGGACCACCGGAAGCTGCTCTTGGAAGCATCACCCCCCTACTGGAACTTGGCGGGGTGAAATACCGTTTAAAATACGTGACATTTATAGAAGCAGTCACTATAATCGGAAGCTTTTATCCTCCTTTTGAAGCCTTTTTATCCGCAAGCGGTTTCGTAAAAAGAGAGCTGACCGAATGTGAATGTCTGAAACTGGCAGGGCTTATTAACAAACGCCCCACAGGATCCATCTACACCGCACTTTCTCTCTACGCACTGGGCGGCAGGGTTTCAGAAGTGCCAACAGATTCCACTGCTTTTTATTATAGAGATGCCAGATATATTGTCTGGCTCAATACGGTTTTTGAAAACAGCAAAGGGGAAAATGCCCTGTGGGTGGCACGACAGTCTGGTTACCTGTCTTCTGTCACAACAGGCTCTTATGTGAATTTCCCATATGGAGGACTCCCCTGCTATCTGGAAGAATATTATGGCAGCCATGTCTGCAGATTGAAAAAGGTGAGAAAAGAATACGACCCCTGCAAGATTTTCACCTATCCTCAGGCAATTGGCAATTCCTGCCGCTGTTCCCATTTATAGGGTGGCAGGAAAACACAGACGCCACTCCGGTTAAGCCCGGCAGGGCGTCTGTTTTCATGAATCTGATTGTGTTTTTTCTTATGTTCAGATATAATACTGATACAATTTATTAAGATTTACTGCTATTCCTCTGTTTTGACCCTATACAAATTCGTGCCAAAAAAAGGAGATATTACAAATGAAAAATTTCAAAGACTACCCCATTTCTAAAAAGCTGCTGACAGGATTTCTTTCGGTGGCTCTCATCACATTGCTGGTAGGTATTGTAGGACTTGCCAGTATGCTGTTTATAAACAGCAAGGATACATATATGTATCGTTCAAAGACAGCTCCTCTTGACGATATGTTCCACACAATCGAAAGTCTGTATCAGATCAGAACCGATTCCAAAGATATTATAAGCAATGCCGGCAATAAAGAACGGATTGGAGAATTGGAAAAATCTTACGTTCAGGAAAAGGAACAGTTTTTAAACCACGCTGCTGCTTATAAAGCTTCCATTCCCGCAGGCTCTCAGTCCATGACTTTATTTGAAGAGGCAGTTTCTCTCTTCTCAAGTTCCTATGACCCTGCCATGACAAAATCAATTGAATTTGCAAAAGCCGGAAAAAAAGAGGAAGCAGAGAAAGCCGTGACCGATCAGCAGGTCAGCATACAGAAAGTATATGATAACTTCGATGCCATCATCGATTTTCGTATGAGTGAAACAAAGGAGCTTAGCGACTTAAATGAGCTTGTTGCGGTCATTGCCGCAATGGTTCTTGTTCTCTTAATCATCTGCGGTGTTACAGCAGCTGTCTTACTGGGAATTAGAATTTCCACAATGATCAGCAGACCAATTAAACAGGTGGTAAAAGCAGCGGAACTGATCTCACTTGGCTATGTAGATGTTGACTTAGCCGACCTTGATTCCAAGGATGAAACCGGTCAGCTGGCTGATGCATTTACTAAAATGCTGGAAGGAATTAAGGATCAGACCCGATCCGCCACTGCTATCAGCAACGGTGATTTCACAAGCGTCATTCCCCTTCGCTCGGATGCCGATGTGTTAGGGCTGGCTCTTCAGAAAATTGAGCGGGATTTAAATCAGGCACTTCTTATCGTCCACGATGCAGCTGACCAGGTTAACAGCGGCGCCGGACAGGTGTCCTCTGCGTCCCAGTCACTTGCTTCCGGAACCACAGAACAGGCTGCTGCCATAGAAGAGCTGACTGCCTCCATTGCCACAGTGGCAAAACAGGCACAGCAGAATTCAGAAAATATGCAGATTGCAGCCGGATATGTGGCCGCAGCTGACACAGGTGTTAAAAAGAGCAATGAACATATGAACAGACTGAATACATCCATGAAAGAAATCAGCACATCATCGGAAAAAATCTCCAGCATCACCAAGGTTATTGAAGACATTGCATTCCAGACCAATATACTGGCACTGAATGCAGCCGTTGAATCTGCCCGCGCCGGCAGTGCTGGAAAAGGCTTCGCTGTTGTTGCAGATGAAGTAAGAAACCTGGCTGCCAAATCTGCGGAAGCTGCCAAGCAGACTGCTGCATTAATTGAGAATTCCGCAATCAGCGTCTCGGAAGGTGAGAAACTGGCAAAAGAAGCTTCTGATATACTCCTCGAAGTAGGGGAAAAGGCAAGACTTGCAGAAGTATCCATCAGAGAAGTGGAATCCACGTCATCGGTCCAGGTGGCTTCCATGGAAGAAATCAATCAGGGTATTAATCAGGTATCTGCTGTAATCCAAAGCAACGCTGCCACAGCAGAAGAAAGTTCTGCTTCCAGTGAAGAGCTTGCTGCACAGGCCCATGCCTTAAAGCAGGAAGTTGGAAAATTCAAGCTGTCACACTACAGCTAAGTAAAAAAACTCAGGAATGGCTTCACGGCCTTCCTGAGTCTTTTTTTTTATTCCAGATGTTTAATTGTATTACCGAGTATCTTGTATAAAAGATGGTAAAGTTCTTTTGCTTCTTCCTGGTTAAGAGGGACACACTTGGAAATCCGTTCGGGTATGGTTACCGCCTGCTCTTTTAACTGTTCGCCCTTCTCAGTCAGTTCTACAATGACACTGCGCTCATCTTCCTTGTCCCTGTTACGGGTCAAAAGGCCTCCGGCTTCCATCTTCTTTAGCAGGGGAGTCAGCGTACCGCTGTCCAGATAAAGGATCTCACCCAATTGCTTTACAGTGACTTTCTTCCTGTCCCACAATACCATCATGGCAATATACTGGGTGTAGGTTAAGTCAATCTCATCGAGAAACGGCTTATAAAGCCTGACAATTTCCCGGGCGGAGGCATAAAGCGGAAAGCAAAGCTGGTTCTCTATTTTTAATCTGTCATAATTCATCACGTTTCTCCGTTCTCCTGCTGTCCTGTATTTTATTACAGCAATTCTTTTATGCTTTCTTCCACCAGCTTCATGTCAGCAGTTGGTTCAAATCTTCTCACAACATTCCCATCCCTGTCAACAAGAAACTTTGTGAAATTCCACTTAATATCCGGCTCATTTTTATAATCAGGATTTGCCTTCTCAAACATCTCTTCCAGCACACTGGTCAGCTTGTGCTCTGGATCAAAGCCATTAAACCCTTTTTCCTTCACCAGATACTGATACAGTGGAATCGCATTCTCACCATTTACATCAATCTTTGAGAACTGTGGAAATGTTACGCCAAAACGTCCGGTACAGAACGTATGAATCTCCTCATCATCTCCAGGTGCCTGATTGCCAAACTGATTGCATGGGAAATCAAGAATCTCCAGACCGCTGTCCCTGTACTCTGAATAAATTGCCTGAAGATCGGTATAATGAGGAGTAAATCCGCAGGCTGTAGCCGTGTTCACAATGAGAAGTACCTTTCCTTTGTAATCAGATAACTTTTTATCCTCTCCGGACATAGTTTTTACAGTAAAATCATAAACAGACATTGTAATACCTCCTTGTATCTATGATAAAAGTTTATTTTTAAGTTATCTTTATTATAAAATACTTCAGCTTCCCTGTCAATAGTTTTATAACATTTAATTGTAATAAATTAATTTGGGCAAATTATATTTTTTTTATTGACAGTGGTTTTTTAGAGTGATATCATTTGTATGTACAAACAAGAGAGGTGATGTTTTGAACAAAAATAACACAACAGAGGAACAGGTCTGCTCTCTTAACAGCTGCCTGTTTTTTACCACAGTAAAGCTTTCCAGAGTGTTTGGCAAAATTGCAGAGGAAGCTTTTTCAAAAACCGGACTCTCTCCCAGTCATGCTCTTTTGCTGTATCTGGTTAACCAGAAAGAAGAGATCCTTCAGAAGGAGCTAGGGGAAACGCTTCATTTAACGCCTTCCACCATCACCCGGCTGATTGAAAAGCTGGAACACAAAAGTCTTGTTTCCAAACGATATGAGGGAAAGTCCGTAATTTTAAGCACTACGCCCCAGGGTCTTGCACTTCAGAAAAGTATTATGGAATCCTGGAATTTTCTTCATGAACAATATTATGGGATTCTGACAGAAGAAGAGACAGCCCAGTTTCTGACCCTCAGTAAAAAACTGCTGGGTAAACTTGAAAAAAATTAAGGAGGTTTTTTATGCAGGAGATTTTTAACAGACGGAGTATCCGTAAATTTACCACTGATGCCGTAGAGCCGGAGAAGATTGACAAAATTCTGCGGGCAGCCATGCAGGCACCGTCAGCTGCCAACCAACAGCCATGGGAATTTATTGTGGTAGAGGACAAAGAGAATTTAAAAAAACTGTCCGACGTATCTCCCTACGCCAAACCAGTGGCAGGATCAGCTGTTACCATCGCTCTTCTGGGAAATGAAAATGAATTTAAGGTTCCAAAGGGCTGGGAAGAGGATTTAGGTGCGGCTTCCCAGAATATGCTGTTAGAGGCTGTTCACCTGGGACTGGGAGCCGTTTGGCTGGGTGTGGCCACTTCTGATGCAGTGACTGATCAGGTACGCAGTTTCTTCCAGCTTCCGGACCATATCAGACCCTTTGGACTGATTGCCATTGGTTATCCTGATGGACAGAAGAATGAATTTACAGACCGGTATAAAGCAGAACGCGTACATTATGAAAAATGGGCATAAACAAAGGAGAATAAAATAAAATGATTAAGGTTGTTGCAAAAAATTATATTAAAGAAGATAAAATCAATGAATTTATTGAGGTCGCCACACAGCTGGTAAAGCAGACCAGAGAAAAGGATGCCGGCTGTATCCGGTACGAGCTGGTTCAGGACGTAAAAGATCCCCATATTTTAACCATGCTTGAAGAATGGGAAGATCAGGCCAGTCTGGCTGCTCACGGAGCATCTGAACATTTTAAAGATGCCATTGGTGTGATGAAAGAATTGGTTGAAAAACCAGGAGACAGTAATTTTTATAAAACTCTTATATAAAAGAAAGGACAAATTCTATGAAACCTGTTTTTCCCGTGGAAAAAACCATCAGGGAGCGCAGCAGTATCAGATCCTATGAACCGCGCTCTCTCTCACCAAAGGAAACAGAACTGTTCCATGATTTTATTAAGACTTTAAACAATCCATTCTCTGTGGACGTAAACTTCCGTATTCTGGAAAGCAGTGACGCATTGAACGGAGAAAAACTTGGCACCTACGGAGTCATTAAAGGTGCCAGGAACTTTATTGGAGCCTCTGTACCAGATTGTGATCTGGCACTGGAGGCACTGGGATATTCCATGGAACATTTGGTTCTCTACGCCGTGGCACTTGGATATGGTACGTGCTGGCTGGGAGGCACCTTTGATAAAACCGCCTTCTCACATGCCATGGACTTGAAAAAGGGCGATTTATTTCCGGTTATTTCCCCCCTTGGATATCCCACCGGTAAAAAAAGGCCGATGGAGTCAGTAATGAAATGGGCCACCAAATCTGATCAGAGAAAAGACTGGAACCAGCTTTTCTTCCAGGATGACTTCTCCTCTCCTCTGGCAAAATCCGATGCGGGAGATTTTGCTTTTGCCCTGGAAATGACAAGACTGGCACCCTCCGCTGTAAATAAACAGCCCTGGAGAGTTGTAAAAAGTCAGGACGCCTATCATTTCTATGAAGCGAAAACATTAAAGGAAGGGAAGAACTCTGTTGATCTCCAGAGAGTTGATGTGGGAATTGCTGCCTGCCATTTTGGTCTGGCTGCTGCTGAGAAGAAGCTGCCAGGTGAGTTTAAAAAGCTGCCTGTTCCTGAAATAAAAACTTCTTCTGAAATGAAATACTTATTTTCATGGGTTCTTCATTCATAATAAAATCGGAGGTAGGTTAGTTTGAACATATTAGTAGTCACAGGAAGTCCTAGAAAAAACGGCAATACAGAGATCATGGCGTCTGCTTTTGCAAAATCAGCTAGAGAGGCCGGCCATGAAGTTACGGTCAAAGAGTTAAGTACCCTAAAGGTAGAACCATGTCTGGCATGCACCTATTGCTTTACTCATGACGGAGTATGTATTCAGAATGATGACATGAACAGCATCTTAACAGATTTAAGTCAGGCAGATATGCTGGTACTGGCTTCCCCTGTTTACTGGTTTGATGTATCCGCACAGACAAAGTGCTTCATTGACCGAATGTATGCATTTGCAAAAAAAGGATTTCATATCAAATCCATAGCCATGCTTCTAAATTCCGGTGCTGACGGAGTATACGATGCAGCCAAAACTCAGTTAAATTCCATTTGCTCTTATTTGAAATGGGAGAACAAAGGAGTGATCACCATTTCCGGAATGGCTGAAAAAGGAAGCATGCTTAAATCGGAAGGGCTTAAGCAGGTTCGGAATTTTGCAGCCAGCCTGTAGATGACAGCCTGATGTACCATTATCATTTTATGTGACTCTGTCACAGACATTTTTCTTCTGACGTCCTATACTGAGAGTGTCAAAAACATAACAAGCTTATTTTAATGAAACTTTTCATATATCAGGAGGCGCACCATGAAGAAAACTGTTATAATCGGCGGAGTCGCAGGCGGAGCCAGCTGTGCAGCCAGACTCAGGAGACTGGATGAAGATGCTCAGATACTCATTCTGGAACGGGGTGAGTATATTTCCTATGCAAATTGTGGTCTTCCTTACCACGTTGGGGATGTGATCAAATCCAGAGATGCACTGCTTTTACAGACGCCGGAAGCCATGAGAAAGAAATACGGGATTGATGTCAGAGTAAAAAATGAAGTAACAGCCATAGACAGGGAAAACAAAAAAATAACGATCCGGAAACTGGAAACAGGGGAATCCTATGAAGAATCCTATGATACTCTGGTCATTTCCACAGGTTCCTCTCCTGTCCGCCCGCCTATTAAAGGAATCGAATCTTCCCGCATTCAGACTCTGTGGACAGTTCCGGATACCGACCGCATCCGCGGTCTGATTAAAGAAAAAGGGATCAAAACTGCTGCTGTTATCGGCGGAGGCTTTATCGGCCTTGAGATGGCTGAAAACCTTCGACATGCCGGTCTTAGCGTGTCTCTCATCGAAATGCAGAATCAGGTACTGGCGCCCATCGACTTTGAGATGGCTCAGCTGCTTCATGAGAACATCGTCCAGAACCAGGTTTCCCTTTATCTTGGAGACGGAGTTTCATCCTTTGCTGACGAAAATGACGCTGTTTCTATCACATTAAAAAGCGGTAAGATTTTAAAAGCAGAACTGGTCATTCTTTCTATTGGTGTACGTCCAAACAGCGAACTTGCAAAATCCTGCGGTCTGGCAGTCAATGAGCGGGGCGGAATTATTGTTGATGATACCTTAAAAACCTCAGATCCTGATATCTATGCTGTGGGTGATGTTATTGAAGTCAGCGATTTCACCTTTGGAGATGCTGCCATGGTGCCTCTTGCAGGGCCTGCCAATAAACAGGGACGTATTGCTGCCGATAACATTGCCGGCGGAAAAGAAACATACAAAAAAACCCAGGGAACCTCTGTTGCAAAAGTATTTGATTTAACTGCTGCTTCAACTGGGACCAATGAAAAAGCGCTGATAAAACGAAGTCTGAAAAAGGGAACTGATTATGAAAGTATCATCATTACCCAGAATTCTCATGCCGGTTATTACCCAGGTGCAGTTCCCCTCACATTGAAGCTTTTATTCTCCATGGATGGAAAAACCATTTATGGTGCCCAGATTGTGGGTATGGACGGTGTAGATAAGCGAATCGATACACTTGCCGTTTCCATGCGTCTTGGAGCCACAATTGAAGATTTAAAATATCTGGAATTAGCTTATGCACCTCCATTTTCATCTGCCAAGGATCCGGTTAATATGGCGGGCTTTACCGCAGAGAATCTTTTGGAAGGAAGAGTTTCCTTTGCTTCCTGGGATTCACCGGATAAAAATAAAGGCGCACAGCTGCTGGATGTCAGAGAGGATGCAGAGCTGATGGCTTTTGCACTGCCTCAGGCAAAGCACATTCCTCTTGGACAGCTGAGAGACCGGTTAAATGAACTGGATCCCTCCAAAGAAATCATTACTTTCTGTGCCATTGGAGTCCGTGCCTATAATGCAGCACGTATTCTGATGCAGAACGGATTTGCTCATGTAAAGATCTATCCGGGCGGAGTAAGATTTTATCAGTCCACCCATTACCAATATGACACCACACCAAAGATTACCACGCCGGTCTCATTTTCAGATAACGGGCAGATGGATACGAAGGACATTCCCACAGCAGCCATGCGTTTGGATTGCAGCGGTATGCAGTGCCCCGGACCCATCATGAAGGTTTTTGAAACCATGAAAGACATGAAGGAAGGTTCAGTAATGGAAGTCTCCGCTTCTGATCCGGGTTTTGCCAGAGATATCGGAGCATGGTGCCGCAGAACAGGCCACACTCTTTTATCCAATGAACGGCGGGATAATGATTATGTGGCACTGGTTAAAAAAAGCTCCCCGTCCCCTTCAGCCCCACAAAAAGAGGCTGCTGACGGAAAGACACTGATTGTATTCTCTGGTGACTTGGATAAAGTTCTTGCCAGCTTTATTATCGCCAACGGTGCCGCTGCCATGGGAAGACCGGTTACGATGTTCTTCACATTCTGGGGACTGAATGCCTTAAGAAAAGAAGAGAAACAACCGGTTAAGAAAACTCTGGTAGAGTCCATGTTCGGAGTTATGCTCCCCCGGGGAAGCAAAAAACTGAAACTGTCTAAGATGAATATGGGCGGAATGGGAACTGCCATGATGAAAAAAATCATGAATGACAAAAATGTAGATTCCCTGGAAACCCTGATAAAGAAAGCCATGAAAGCAGGCGTTCGTATTGTTGCCTGTACCATGAGTATGGATGTAATGGGAATTCATCCGGAAGAACTGATTGACGGTGTAGAACTGGGTGGCGTAGGTGCCTATCTGGGAGACGCAGAAGAATCCAATGTAAACTTATTTATCTAATAAAAATGCGGAATCGGAGAATTATTCTCTGATTCCGTTTTTGATTAAAGTGTGTTATACTAACCTTATTTGAAATGAGGTGACAGATAAGATGGCGAGACCCGTAAAACAGCGACGTGTATGTGAAATGCCTGAAACAATGGAATTTGCCCCCTGCAACAAAGAAAAACTTATGACCATAGAGATGTCAGTGGATGAATACGAAGTGATCCGCTTAATTGATCATCTGAAGCTTACTCAGAATGAATGCTCCCAACAGATGAGTGTGGCGAGAACGACTGTACAGGCAATCTATGACAGCGCCAGAAGCAAGCTTGCAGATGCTCTTGTGAATGGGAAGAAGCTGATTATCCAGGGAGGGAATTATACTTTATGCCCGGAATCCAGGTACTGCTGCGGGAAAAACTGTTCCCAGAAGAGAGGTCTGCTTGGACATTGCACCGATCAGAGCAGGGCAGATATCTGCTGTGGTAAAAACCAGTTCTGCAAGAAAGGAAACGGGTTTCCCGATTAAATAAGAATAAAAGCCGGAATCAGACAGTCCAAAACGCTGGCCAGCTGGTTCCGGTTTTATAGATGCTCTTTTCCTTCTCCTTTATAAAAAGCGTATCCTCTTTTGCTGTTTTGTTTAATGTAGTACATCGCCTTGTCTGCAGCATTATATAATTCTTCATAGCTGCTTCCGTCCTTTGGTGCAATTGCAATCCCGATGCTGGCAGTAACACGGATAACAGTATAATATCCCTCTTCTGTATGATCCATAAGATCAAGAATGGACTCCGCCAGATCAGTGATCTGGGAGTCTTCCCAGTTCTCCGTTATAAAGACTACAAACTCGTCTCCGCCTACTCTCGCTACAATTCCGTCTTTTCCCACCAGCTTTTCCAGAGATTCTGCTACTCTGGTTAAAACGTGGTCTCCTGCCGCATGCCCGCAGGAATCATTGATCTCCTTAAAGTTATCCAGATCTATCATGAAAAAGATGCCGCTGCACAACAGTGAAAGCTTGCCATCAATAATCTGCTCTCCGGAACGGTTATATACTCCCGTTAAGGGGTCTTTTCTTGCCCGGTTTAAAAGCATCTCCTCTCTTCCCAGCTGATCGGTAATATCCTCCAGCTTCCCAACCATTCGGGATTTGCAGCCAGCCTGTCCGGGAAGAATCTTATACTGACAGCTAAACCACCGGTATTCTCCTGACTGCCCTTTTAACCGGATTCTGCAATACCTTACCTCATCCGGCTTACTTCCTAACAGCGCCCAGCGTAGACGTTCCCCCTTCTGCCAGTCCTCCGGGTGCATTAAATATTCCCCCCGGTTCAGCCTTAAAACCCCTCTTGCCTTTAATTTTTCCAGGAACAGTTTTCTTCTGGCATTGGATGTAAATTCAATGGTATCTGTTTCATAATCATACTCGTAAAGCAGCGTATCGGTAAATTGGGATAGAACGGAATAACGCTCGGACTCCAGCTGAAGCTTCTGGTTCTGTCTGTAAAATAAAAGGAATATCCAGCTGCATCCTGCAATTGTCAGCAGGATCAGCAAAATTGCCGTACCGAAAAACATACCAAATACATATTCTGACTGCAGCATAATATCCGGAGAACGGACATAGTTAATCAGACTCCAGTCATTGATCCCTACCTTCATTGCCGAAATATAATAGTTCTTCCCGTTCATGGCAATAGAGGTAGTATATGAATCTTGTTTTTCCATCTGGGCTTTAATGAATTTGGCACTCTGGCTTTGTGCTTCGTTGGTATTGATCAAGGAAAACAGATTACTGCCGCGTATTAACTGATCACTATTGGAATAAAGAATGCTGCCATCCGATTTTATAATCTGCGATTGGATCTTTTTAAAGGGCATATGATCTTTTGCAATTTCTCCGAACTTCTCCGTTTTAAAGGTAAAAAATAAAACTCCTGCCACTGTACCATCGGCCGTAAGCGGCTCCGCTACTAAAAATATGTATCCGCTTCCATTTTCCATGGGACACAAAATATCCAGTACATCTGTTTTATTGTTTATAACCTGTTCAAAAATCCTTCGTTTTCCTTCTCCGGATATTATTTCTTTCCAATTGCTGCACGAGACATATTCCAGTTGATAATCCGGATTTTCCCCCTCCATTTTTGTCAGGTAATCATTCATCCATTGATCTTCCGGAGACAGACTGACCGCCTCTATCATACTTTCCATGCCGTATTTTATGGTTCTTGCATCATCGGCTATCTTTAATATCTGATTTTTTTGTGTGTCTGTAAAGGAAGTAAGACTTGAATAAATCAACTGATTGAATTCCTGATTCAGCTTTTTCTGCTGACTGGATAAGAAAATAAAAGCAAGGACCAACAAAATAAGAACACTGAACATGCTCGCGATCACAGACGTAATCCTGGAGTCTTTTCCGTAGTTCATATAAGTGATCTCCGTTCTGAAAACACGTTTTCTGAAAAAAGCCAGTGGAAACTTTTCCAACCGGCTTTTCTCACTTCTAATATTCATTATATCTCTGCATCAAAGGATTTACAATATGTTTCAGGCTTCAATTCCTCTTAATTTTATATAATCTTTAATCAGCCTGGCCGTTTGTTCCAGATCAATCCGGCTTGTGTTAATGATAAGATCATAATTGTTCCAGTCTTCCCAGTTTTCACCGGTATAGTAGCGGTAATATTCTTTCCGTTCCCTGTTAACCTTCTTTACCCGCTTTGCTGCTTCCTTCTCATCAATCTTATCAACTTCCATGGTTCTCTGGATCAGTGTAGGTGTATCTGCATAGACAAAGATCTTCACAAGCCCAGGAACATCCTCTTCCTCACGGCTTAAAATATAATCCGCGCATCTTCCGGCGATAATACAGGATTCCTCTTTCGCCAGTTCCTTAATCACCTGTGACTGAAAACGGAATAAATTCTCCGGTTTTACAATGTCCGCATCTGTGGAGGGCTTGCCAAGCTGCGGTTTTAATCCGCTGACAATCCGGTATAACAGATTATTGCCGGCTTTTTCATCTGCAAGGCGGAAAAAAACTTCTCCAACCGCACTTTGTTCCGATGTGATCGTCAGAATCTCCTCATCATAAAAATGA
Source organism: Hungatella sp. (assembly GCA_009712635.1). GTDB lineage: Bacteria > Bacillota > Clostridia > Lachnospirales > Lachnospiraceae > Lacrimispora. Next base: position 147,501 of record WASS01000015.1, read on the forward strand.
ATTCCCAGTTCCTCTGCAAGAGCTTTTCCCACAATACGTCCACCGCTTCCGTACTGCCTTCCTATGGTGATGATCAGATTACTTTTTTCTTTCATAATGCCTGCCTCCTTTTCCCTTACATGATATATGAAGGTTTTCTTGCTTCTATTGTACTCTATTATGGCAGGATTTACAATTATTATTGCTCAGCAACTGTATTAAAACAGATGGAACCATAAGGTCTGATACTCATACGGTAAGCATTGCCTTCTCCCATTGCGGTTTCCATATAGGAGATGTATTCCTCTGTGATTTCATTGGGAAGAACAGCCATAATAACCCCTGCAAATCCGCCTCCGTGAATCCGGCATGCCCCCTGCTTTTTACCAGCGATAAACAATTCCGTAAGAGCAAGAGCCACCGTAATTCCCTGTTCCTGGAAACTGGTATTGGTAAAGCAGTTCTGAAGCCATTTCCAGGAGGAATTTCCGGAAGCAGTTATATTTAAAAGGAATTCGTCAAATCTTCCTTCTTTTAAGGCAGTCACTTCTGCATCCACACGCTTATTTTCTTCAAAGAAATGAAGCGCCCGGAGTACAGAACGGTCACCCGCAAACTCCCGAACCGCATTTAACTGTCCAATCACATCTTCTTCCGTTATATCTGCACAAACTTCTTTTCCAAAAAACTCTGCCACCTTCTTCATCTCAGCCGGTACGGACGAATAATCGGCACTTAAATCCGCATGTCCCTTTCCAGTGTTGACAATAATCAGACTGTGGTTCTGGGAAGCGAAATCAAAATCAATCTGCTCCACTGCAGGCTTTAAAGGATCCTTAAAATCAATGGTAATGAGACCGCCAACAGCACATGCCATCTGGTCAAGGAGACCGGAAGCCTTGTCCCAATAGACGTTTTCCGCATATCTTCCGATATGTGCATAAGCCACTGTATCCATGCGGCTGTCATTAAAAAATGTGTTCAGAATCGAACAGAGAAGCATCTCAAACGAAGCGGAGGAGCTGACACCTGCGGCGCTGATTACATTACTGGTTATATAGGCATTAAATCCACCGATCTCATAGCCTTTTTCTAAAAATCCCTTTAACAGACCCTTTACTAAATCAATGGTGCCGGCTTTCTTATCACTTGGTGCCAGATCATCAAGATCAATGGTAAAACTCTGGTTGTAAGTCACACTGACAATATTAATAAGGCTGCTGTTATTTTTCGCAGCCACACCTACACAGTCTAAGTTGATGCTTCCTGCCAGAACTTTCCCATGATTATGATCGGTATGATTCCCGCTGATCTCTGTACGCCCAGGTGATGTAAATAAAAGAACATCTTCCTCCGGAAAATGATTTTTAAAGTCCTTTACCAGGTTCTGATATCTTAAAATATTCTCTCCTGCCGCTTTTTCGCCATACAAAGCAGTCATTAATTTTCCTGCCTTTTCGGATTCTAAAAAACGGATTGTTTCATCTGTTTTCATGCTGAAAAATCTCCTTTTCCCCATTCATTGGCATACAAACGCCATTATCTCGAGTATAACATAAGTGCCAAAGTTTTCACAATATAATATTTTACGAAAAGCTATAAAATAATTTGACTTCACTCAATCTCTCTTCTATAATGAAACAATCAAAAAACTGGAGGTCACCATGTTCTGGAATGACAAGCCTTACCACGCTCTGGATTATGAACTGAAAATGCAATATGGACAGAAAGTCTATAAGCTTGCACTGGATGGCGGTATGACCTGCCCCAACCGGGATGGCTTACTGGGAACAGGGGGCTGTATTTTCTGCAGCGGAGGCGGTTCCGGGGAATTTGCAGAAGCCAAAGAGCTTCATACTTCTGTAGCAGAACAGATTCAATCCGCCAAGAAACGGGTGTCTCTTAAAATGAGTGGGGAAAGCGGCCTCTATATCGCTTATTTTCAATCCTACACAAACACTTACGCGTCAGTTTCCTATTTGCGTGAACTCTTTACACAGGCTATTTCCCAGCCTGATGTAGTTGTTTTATCCATTGCCACAAGACCTGACTGTCTTCCTCCTGACGTTATTCTTTTGTTAAAGGAATTAAACCGCATAAAACCGGTGTGGGTGGAGCTGGGGCTTCAGACCATTCATGAATCCACAGCAGAGTTCATTCGAAGAGGGTATCCGCTGTCCGATTTTTATCAGGCATGGCAGAATTTAAAAGAAGCGGGAATCACGGTGATTGCCCACGTCATTTTAGGACTTCCCGGAGAATCGAAGGATATGATTTTTGAGACAATCCGCTATCTGGGGCATTTAGGTGATCACGGAATCGACGGAATTAAACTGCAGCTCCTTCACATTCTGGAAGGAACTGACCTGGCGGATCTTTACAAGAAGGGAGATGTACCGGTATATTCTCTTTTAGAATATACGGATCTTGTCATAGACTGTCTCTCCCTTCTGCCTCCATCTGTGGTCATTCACCGGGTGAGCGGAGATGGACCAAAGGAACTTCTGCTCGCCCCTTTGTGGAGCGGTAACAAGCGTCTGGTACTGAATACCCTGACAAAGCGTTTAAAAGAACGAGGCATCTGTCAGGGTGACAGATACCTCGTCTGAATCAATTGCCGTTATTGTGAATGACACCATTGTCATCGATTGTAATTCCAAAAGACAGATTTTGAAAATACTGATAAAATCCGTTTACATCTTCCGGTTTTGTCAGTGTTTTCGTAAATCCTGCACCTGAAGTTCCCGGAACAAGAGAAAGCGTGGTGGTATTATCCTCAAAGTTTACATCTGCCCTCATAAGGGCAGTCTTAGGAATGCTGCTGCCAAAGATAAAATTACCCAGACTGTAGCAGATTGGCTTTCCCTTGTAATATTCCACTCCCTGTAGAACATGGGGATGGCTGCCCACAACCAGATCTGCACCTGCATCAATCAGCTGCTGTCCCAGCTGCCGCTGATATTCTTTTGGCTTTTCTTCCCGCTCTACTCCCCAGTGAACATAGACCACCACATAGTCACATATACTTCTGGCCTTACGGATTTCCTCAAGTAGTATGGTTGGATCGTATCCGCTTACCATACCTGGCTTTTTGCTGTTGGCCACCCAGTTGGGATCGGGATAAACTCTTGATGCGGCAAGAAAACCGAAGGTTTTCCCATTTACTTCCATGGTCTCAAGCTGTTTTGCACGGTTCATATCGGGGCCTGCTCCCACATAGCGGATTCCTGCTCCATCTAACGCCGTACAGGTATCTAAAAGCGCATCCGTTCCGTAATCCAGTGTATGATTGTTGGCAATTGTTACGATATCCACACCAATCTCGTTCATGATAGAAACCCGGTCCGGATTTAGACGGAATGTAAACTGCTTGTCCGGCGCTGCTGATCCCCGGTTGCTGAATGGAAATTCCTGATTAGCCATAAAGATATCAGCCTTATTGATTTCCCCCCGCATTCCCTCATCAAGCACGCCATTAATACTGCCATTTTTATCATATGCTGTCGTAACATGATTAGAAAGTAATATATCTCCTGCAAAAAGGAGATGTACCACTGGATTTTTCTCCTGATCTGTACTGGATTCTCTGGTTTCTTCCGTGACAGTCAGAACTTCCTGGCTGCTGCTTTCTTCCCGTGCACTCTTGGAATCCTGCCGGGTAACAGAAGGTGAATCTGTATCTCCTGCTGCTTTACTGACTGTTTCTTTTGTTCCCTGTCTCTGCTTCCATTCTGTTCCTCCAATCCACCCCGCCAGCACGACGAACAGCAATACGGGAAGGATAATCAGAAACTTCATGGTTCCATTGGTCTTCTTCATTTACTCCTCCAGATTGTTAATAATTTCCACATACTTTTTGCTGGTTCATAACTTTTTCCACAATTATTGCTCTTTTTTCCCCATATACGACTGAACAATTCACTTTTCCACAGTTTTTTGTGGATGATTCATAACAGATCCCTTATCTATTATCTGGGATTAATTCCCATTTTTACATCTTACACTGGTTCCATGTTTTTGTCAAATCAGGGGGATTAAGTATAATTTAAACAAACACAAGGAAAAAAGCCGGTTTTACAGAAAGGATACACGTATCCTATTCTCTGTAAAACCGGCTTTAATCCTGTATATGAACGTTGTCACACCTGACTTACAAGGTCATAATGATTCCGCCGTCATTGGCATATACTGTCGCTACACCTGCTGTTTCTGTAATCATTATGTCCTTAAATATGCCTCTTTTCAACATCTCCTGCTTTACCAACTCCGCACGCTCCGGATTATTGCAATGAGCGATTGCCAGTACCTTGTTCCTGGTATCTCCGGCTTCCTTTATGGCAATATCAGCCATGCGGGTCAATGCTTTGTTAATTCCCCTTGCCTGATCCAGCTTAATGATCACGCCAGATTCAGCTCCCATAACAGGCTTAATATTAAGAGCAGTAGCAAAGAATGCCTGCAGACCGGTAAGACGTCCGTTCTTTCTTAACGTATCAAGGCTCTCCAGCACAAAGTAGGTTCTCATGCTCTTTATATAGGCTCTCACCTTATCTTCAATCTCTTCGAAGGGAAGAGATGCCTGACAGAGAGACTGAATGTAAACAGCAATATTAAGCTGTCCACAGGAAGCAGAATCAGATCCGAATACGGCAATCTTCTTGCTGTCTTTTCCATGCTCCTCTTCGTACAGCTTCTTACCCAGTACTGCACTGTTATAGCTTCCGCTTAAATGCTCGGAAAGAGTGATAACAAAGACCTGGTCCTCCTCACACTCGAATGCCTCTTTATATAATTCAGGAGACGGACATGCTGTCTTAGGAGATTCACTGCTGTTTTTTACCAGCTCAAGAAAACTCTTCTGATCAAACGTCTCGTCATCAATTATCTGTGTATTACCGACCTGTAAAATTAACGGAATGATCTGAAAGTGGGGATCTTTCTTCAGATCCGGCGTCAGGTCCGTACAACTGTCCCCAATGATTTTATAGCTCATATCTATATTCTTCCTCCTGGCACGAAACTTATCATGTAGTATTCATTACTATATATTATAGAGAAACAAAGTTGGTCTGTCAATAGAATATATATGAAAAAAATGGATGTCAAAAACAGCCACCTCCCTTAGAAAGGCCTTCTGTTTTTGACATCCATTTTATCTGCTGTATTAAAAAATTCTTATTCTTCTGCCATTACTAACATCAGCTCATTGCTTCTTGCAATAAAGCCTGTCATACGCTCCGGTGTGAGAGATCCGTGGCTTAACGCTGCCAGATCGTAAAGCTGCTCACAGATTGCGTTGGTATGAGCACCATCCTTATGTCCTAATACATACTGAACCAGTTTGTTGTTATAGTTAAGAACCAGAGTTTCGCCGCCTGCTCCAAACATAGAGGCATCCATGCCAGGCATGGTGTACATCTTCATCATTTCCTGCATACGTCTTGATTCTTCAGAAACAGTTATCATGGAAGAAACGTTATCATTCTTTAACTTCTCAACCTTAACCTCTAAATTCTCTTTATTTAAAGCTTTACGGAACAGTTCAGTCAAAGCTTCCACATCAGCCTTCATGGCTTCTTTGTCTTCTTCTGTTACTTCTTCTTTAAACGTATCGGATAAATCAGAGTTAATACATAAGAACTTCACATTCTCATTCTTCTGCTCTAAATATCCCACAAACGGGTTATCGATATTCTCTGTTAAATAAACCGCATCAAGTCCTGCTTCTTTAAAGAGGTTGATATACTGGCTCTGTTCTTTTTCATTGGTAATATAGAATACTTTGTTTTCATGTTTTTCTTTATTCTCTTCCAGACATTCTGCCAGTGTTAAATACTTGCCTTCCAGATTCTTAAAGAGAATGGAATCATTGATCTTTTCTGCAAATTTCTCATCTTTTAAGCAGCCGAATTTGATAAATGGATTAATATCTGCCCAGTATTTATCATAATTCTCACGATCTGTCTTAAACATTCCAGTCAGCTTATCTGCAACCTTCTTTGTAATATAATCTGAGATCTTCTTAACAAAGCCGTCATTTTGCAGCGCACTTCTGGATACATTCAGAGGAAGATCCGGACAGTCGATAACACCCTTTAAGAGCATTAAGAATTCCGGTATTACTTCTTTAATATTATCTGCGATAAACACCTGGTTGTTGTACAGCTTAATGGTTCCTTCCAGGCTGTCATAGTTTAAGTTCAGTTTTGGGAAATAGAGAATTCCCTTTAAGTTAAACGGATAATCCATGTTTAAATGAATCCAGAATAATGGCTCCTTATAATCATGGAATACCTTGCGGTAAAAGCCCTTGTAATCCTCTTCGGAACAGTCATTTGGATGCTTATTCCACAGAGGGTTGGTATCATTGACTGCTACCGGGCGCTTATTAATCTTATATTTTTCTTTGGCCGGAGAAACTTCCACTATTTCTTTTTCGCCGTTTTCTTTTTCTATTTCTTCTGTTTTGGCTTCCTCAACAATGGTCTCAACCACAGTATCTTTCTCAGTCAGTTCTTCCTTTTCGATCGTCTCATACTGAGGCTCCGCTGTTATATTGGATAAGTAGATTGCAACGGGCATAAAGGAACAATATTTCTCCAGAACTTCTCTTGCTCTGTATTCGTTACAGAACTCCAGACAGTCTTCATTGAGATAAAGCTTAATGGTAGTACCAGATTCTTCTTTATCCCCTTCTTCCATCTCATACTCTGTACCGCCGTCAGACTCCCAGTGAACAGGGGCTGCGCCTTCTTTGTAGGACTTTGTATCGATGGTTACTTTATCTGCAACCATAAAAGCAGAGTAAAAACCAAGTCCGAAATGTCCGATAATCTGATCTTCGTTGGTCTTGTCCTTATATTTTTCAAGGAAATCCTTTGCTCCGGAAAATGCGATCTGATTGATGTACTCATCAACCTCTTCCATGGTCATACCAATACCGTTATCTTTAAAGGTAATCGTCTTTTCATTGGAATCTGTGATTACTTCAATCTTAAACTCCAGATCATCTGGTTTTTGCCACTCTCCCATAACATCAAGCTTTTTCAGCTTTGTGATGGCATCGCTTCCATTGGATACCAATTCACGATAGAAAATATCATGGTCTGAGTACAACCATTTTTTAATAATCGGGAAAATATTTTCGCTGTTGATTGTCAAACTTCCTGTTTTTGCCATATCAGAACACTCCTTACTCTCTTATTCTATTTTTGTTCCATGACCATCATGGAATTTTTACAATTTATACCTGCAAAGAGTATTTTAATACGCAGAAATGGAATTGTCAATAGAAAATCAGCACTCAAACCGTTTGAGTGCTGATAATGTCATTCTTCCAGATAAACAATCTGGTTTTGCTTTAAAAACTCCTTAAATGCCTGGTCCCATTCCTGATCCAACGTCTTGTCCAGAGTAAAAACTGAGACAGAGGTACCTGTCACACAGGTCAGGCGTTCTTCCTCGTATCTGATATTGATATACAATCCTTTGACCTCATTGGAAGTAAAAGGAATCTTTCGTTGGGAAAGAAAACGCTCCGTATCCTCTTTGGGCATCTGCATTACAATCTTAAAACTTCCAGGCAGACGTTTGCCCTTGATCAGCGAAAAACAAAAGGGCTTCATCATAGCCCAGGTAGACAGCTCACCTAAGTCCAGGGCCTCCTTCTCCTCTGCAGTATAATAGCCAGACCGTATGGCTCCGTCAATGGTAAATGTATTAAAGGTAGTGACTGAAGCCTCTTTTACAAGAAAACGGTCAAAAACTTCTCCTACAAATAACTTTGTGGTAAAAGGTTTCATCTCTTCTATATTCAACGCAATCATGGTTTCATTCTCCCCATCCGTATTTTCTCCGTTAACTATACAACGGAAACTCTTCCAATGTCAACGCAGGATTTCACTCTCCCTGTCGGTATTCCAAACCAATCTCTTCTATGCTATAATAGATCCAACGGTTTCAGTCAGAAAACCAATTGAAAATCAGAAAAGAGGATAATGATATGAATCATATGAAACAGCTGGAAGAACTGATTGCTGCATCGGTTTCTCCATACCACTGCATTCAGGCTGCTGCGAAACAGCTTACTGCAGGTGAATTTAAGGAGCTGCCTTTGGCAGAATCCTGGGAATTAAAGCAGGGGGGCTCCTACTACATAAACGCATTTGACTCCACCTTAATCGCATTTACCGTCGGCAGTGAGCTGACAGCTGTCCCCCAGCTGAAGCTGGCCGCTTCTCATACAGACTGGCCCTGTCTCAAGGTAAAACCATCCCCGGAAGTGACTGCTCTGGAATACGGAAAACTCAATGTTGAGGTCTATGGCGGTCCTCTCTTAGGTACTTGGTTTGACCGTCCTTTATCCATGGCAGGAAAAGTCAGCGTAACAGGTGACACGCTTATGAATCCCAGGACTATCTTTGTGGATTTCTCCCGCCCGGTGCTCACCATACCAAATCTCGCCATCCATATGAACCGCAATGCCAATGAAGGATTTGCCTTAAATGCACAAGTGGACATGCTTCCTTTAATTGCCCGGATTACTGATGAATTAAACAAAGAAAGCTTTTTTATTGATGCGCTTGCAAAAGAAGCAGGGGTAAAAAAAGAAGACATTCTGGATTATGAAATCTACATCTACAATTATGAGTCCGGAACCACTCTTGGTTTGCAGAACGAATTTTATTCCGCTCCCAGACTTGATAATATTACCTCTGTATCTGCTTGCTTAAGCGGCATTCTTTCCGATACACATGAGAGTGGAATCCATGCCATCGCCCTGTATGACAACGAAGAGATCGGAAGCCATACAAAACAGGGGGCTGCTTCTGCACTGACTGAACATATTCTGGAAAAGATCTATGCCGCCCTTGGTTATACCAGAACCGACTTTTTAAATGCTTTGTTAAGCGGATTTCTTCTTTCCATGGATGTGGCTCACGCCATTCATCCAAACCACGGAGAGAAATGTGATATCAAGAACCAGATCATGATGGGAGACGGAGTAGCCATCAAACTGGCGGCAAGTCAGGCCTATGCAACCGATGCCACCAGCACAGGCGTGATCGAAGGCATCTGCCGCGCCTTAGATATCCCTTATAAGAAGTTTTCAAACCGTTCCGATGTAAAAGGCGGATCTACTCTGGGAAGCATTTCTTCTGCTTTGCTGACCATGCGCACAGTGGATGTAGGTGTTCCCATGCTGGCTATGCATTCAGCCAGAGAGCTTATGGGTGTTAAGGATCAGGAAGCACTGGTAAGACTGGCAGAAGCATTTTTCAAAGCTTAAAGAAAGGCTATAAAAAATACGTCTTGACCGGATTAAATTCCGTATCAAGGCGTATTCTTCACTTATGGATTATTTTTGCATTCCGTTCTGTTCCTATAATAAACAATCGAGATTACAATTCCTATAAGAGAAATTCCTGCCAGCACCAGATAACCATGCCGGATGCTGAACGCAGATGCAATTTTCCCGGTAAAGATGGGAAACGCAGTCATGCCTATGGCATAAACTGCCTGAAAAAGGCCCATGGCAGTGGAACGTTTTTTCGCTTCAATTCCACACATTGCCTCTGAAGTAAGATAAGAAAACAAGATACCGGTAGACATTCCGGGAAGTATCTGCAGGAATAAAAGCTCAGCAGCATTTTTCGCCGAAGGTACCAGCACACAATAGACAGATATCATTACAAAGACGGCTGGGATCCAGAATCTGGGGCCTCTCTTACAACAGTAACCGGCAGAAGCAAAGGCTGCAAATCCTACTGCCGAAACCATATAAATAATTGAGGATAATCCAACCAATCCATTGGCGGCTCCCAGATCCTTCAGAATCTGATTTGTAAACGACATGGCAGTCGTAAGCTGAATCCCCTGCTGAATTAAAGCCAAAATGGAGAATAGCCACAGCCGTTTCATTTTACATACGGAAATAAGTTCCTTTACATCGATTTTCCCAGTCTTTGTGCATGGTTCTTTTATTTGAAGCGAGAGAAAAAAGGCAAGAAGACCGGCCAAAACACTAAGAATACAGATTCCTGTCATTCCAATCCTGCTGTATCCCATGGTACTTGCTAAAAAGCCGATGAGCATACCAAAATTATTAAACATCACGATTCTGCTGGTAGCTGCCTGCTGGTCTTTTTGTGGATAATGATTGGTGTAAAACACCATAAAAGAAATCCACATGGCGGAAGCAATGCCGGAAAAAAGATTTGCTGCTAAAAAGCCCATCCCATTTCCCCAGAATATCCGGAACAATGATGCGAGGCCGGAGAAAAGAGTTCCTGCCTGGATGAAGCACTTATGCCTTCCGATGGAATCCGCACATAGCCCGATTGGAAAACGAAGTACCAGCTGGGTGAGTCCATAAGCACCCAGCACCATTCCGGTAAATGCACTTCCGACTCCTAAAAGAGTCAGATAGGTCGTCTGATATGGAATGTATATGTACTGCGCAAACCAGAACAGGGAAACCATTGCAAGATAGCGGACTTCCTGTTTGCGCGTAAAAATTTGCTCGTTCAATTTCTGCCCCTTCATTTCTTATTTTGATGGGTGTATTCCTCTAATATCCGATGAATATGGACCGTTAAATACATCTCCTCCTGCCTGGACAATCTGGAATCAAATTTTTCCTGAATAAAGATCCCGATTTTTCTGACACAGTCATATTCCCTTTTACAGCTTTCAATCACATGGGTATAAAAAGAATCCTCATATTCATATAAATCCTGACTGCCATTCACAAGACGCTGTGCGAAAAATCGCAAATGAGTAATGAAACGGGTATAACCGATCCCTTCTTCATTGTAGAGAATGGAGAAGTTATATTTAACGATATCCAAGATTCCCTGGACGGTTTCAAATATGGTCTTGTTGTCTGTACTATAAGAGTTATTTGTTTGTGCATTGATAAAATGAAAGGCAATATTTCCGGCCTCATCCTGAGGCAATTCCACATGCAGCTGCTCCCTCACAAGCTGCAGGGCATATAATCCGACTTTAAATTCCTTGGGATTAAAACGCTTCAATGTCTGTGTATAAAAATTCTGTATTAAAATCCCCTCTTGATATCTTTTTACAGCAAAAGAAAGATGATCTGTAAGTCCCAGATAAATGTGCTCCATCATGACCATTCCATAAGCTTCAATGGCATAGTCTATCACCTGCTTTGCCAGTTCAAAATAAGTACTGTCAATTTCAGATGCGAGACGGATAATATTCTTGGATATAGACCGGTCTTTTAAGACAAACACTTTCTCAATGTCTTCACTTTTTAAATGATTGCCGATGGATTTATTAAAACCGATTCCCTTCCCCATCAGAATCACCTCCCTGCCGCTGTCGTCAAGCGCCAGCAGCAGAGAATTATTCATTACCTTAACAACCCTCATAACCTAACCAAACCCCATTTCTGTTATTTAGAGTTCTTCCCCATTCGTTTCGATAACGCGCCGATACCAGTAAAAACTGTCTTTCTTAATCCGGCTCATATCTTTTAAGTCATGATCGTCACGATTGACATAAATGAAACCATAACGTTTCTTAAATCCCTCGTGGGAGCTGAGCAGGTCCATAAAGGTCCATGGGGAATACCCAAGCATCTCAACTCCGTCTTCTATCGCCTGGCTGCAAGCCAGAATATGTGCCCTTAAGTAATCAATTCGATAATCGTCATGAACTTTTCCGTCTTCTGTCAGGGTATCCGCAGTGCCCAGTCCATTTTCTGTAACAATAAGAGGAAGATGATATTTTTGATAATAATTATTTAATACGGTTCGAAGACCCAGCGGGTCAATCTGTGCTCCGTATTCACTGGAAGCAAGATGTTCATTTTTCAGATGATGGAAATATCCATACTGATCAAAATCAACCTGATTGATGGGGAACGCTCTCTCTCCCACCGGATGAGAATCATCCGCCGGCAGATACCGGACGCAAAGGGTTCGGTAATAATTCAGGGCAATAAAGTCCATCTTTGCACCCTTTAATAGTTCCTCATCCTCCGGCATCATAATGGGAACGATATTTCTCTCCTCCAGGTAACGCATGTAGTATCCTGGATAACAGCCGTAGTAATGCATGTCCAGACAGTAATCCGTCTTAAACCAGTCATTTAACCGGGCTGCCCATACATCTTCCGGACGGTTGCTTTCCGGATACGTACAGGTGGAAGAAACTGCCGGACCAATCTTGCCTTTTGGAATGACAGAATGGCATGCCTTCACTGCCAATGCATGAGCCAGGAACATGTGATAATCCATCTGTGCTCTCTGACGGTCAGCCTCCCAGCTGTCTTTGGCGGTAATATTCACTCGTTCGTCCACACGGACCATGAGGTTTTGTTCGTTATGAACCTGCCAGTAGGTCACTCTGTCACCAAAGGTTTCAAAGCAGACCTTTGCATAGCGCTCAAATGCTTTTACACATTCTCTGGATTCCCAGCCATTGTATTTTTCAACCAGTGCATAGGGAAGATCAAAGTGATATAAGGTAATAAATGGCTGAATGTCATTGTCTAACAGGCAGTTAATGACATCATTATAAAAATCAACTCCTGCCTGGTTAATTTCTCCGTCTCCATCTGGTATGATTCTTGCCCAGGCAATGGAAAAACGGTAAATATTAAGTCCCATCTCTTTCATCAGAGCGATATCTTCTTTCCAGTGATGGAAAAAATCGCTGGCAACTTTACTGTCGGCCTGTAAATGAGAACGCTTAAAGGAGTTTATATCTGCAACCGTAGGCCCCTTTCCGCCTTCATCCCAGCCACCCTCAATCTGAAATGCAGATGAGGAAGCTCCCCATAAAAAGTGATCAGGAAACTTCGTTTTCAATTTGTTCATATCGAAACTCCTTTACTGATTTTTTTTAATGGCAATAACAGACTTCTCAAGAGTAGCCCCTTTTCCTGTGATTCCGGAAACCTGCTGAAATACAGGAGTATTGCTTACAATAATCGGAACAATGGTATCGTAGCCTTCTTTTTTTAATGCATCAATATCAAAGGTCAGAATTTTAGTTCCTTTTTTAATATGACTGCCTTCTTCTACAAACTTCTTAAAATGCTTTCCTTCTAACTGAACCGTATTAATCCCAACATGAATGATCATCTCCACCCCATTATCCAGCATAAGGCCAAGCGCATGAAGAGTCGGATAAATTAAGGTTACAGTACAGTCTTCCGGAGCTACTACTTCTCCTTTTTCGGGAATAATAGCAATTCCGTTTCCTAACGCCATAGAGGAAAAAACTTCATCATTTACTTTTGTCATGGAAACAGCTTCACCTTCAATGGGTGAATATATGAATAAATCAGCTTCTGATGTATCTAATTCATGATTCTTTGTTTCTGCTGTTGTATCTGATTCCGTAGTCTGGGCAACTGCTGTTGCTTCTGTTTTCTTTTTCTTATCTCCCATTTCATCAAATCCAAACAGATAAGTAAGTATCATGGCACCAAAGAAAGAAACGCCTACACCGACCAGATAGTACACAAATGGTTTCATACCAAATGCCGCATAGGTTGCAAAGGTAAGAATTCCGTTGTTTGCAAAGGAATCCCCATATACACCGCCAACGCCCATAATCGCTCCGCCAATGGCACCGCAAATGATGGCGTAAATCATCGGTCTTTTTAAACGAAGGTTACACCCATAAATGGCAGGTTCCGTAATACCGCAAACGGAAGCAGAGATTGCCGCTGATGCCGCCACCGTTTTTAAATCTTTATTCTTGGTTTTTAACATAACACCCAGAGCTGCTCCGCCCTGTGAAAAGTTGGCAGCTCCTGCAAAAGCCAAAAGATTCTGGTGCCCGAACTGAGCGACATCATTAATACCAATTGGAAGAAGTGCTCTATGCGCTCCAAAAATAACAAACACGCACCACATACCGCCGATAAAGGCACCACAGACGGCCGGGCTTAAATTCATCATACCCGTGTAAACAAAGGTAATTGCATTACCGATGTAGATACCAATGGGACCAAACACCATAAAGGTTGCCGGAAGCATAACTAAAAGTGATAAGCCAGGAACCAGAATGATTTTTAAAATTTCCGGGATTACTTTTTCTAAAAATTTCTGCACATAGGAAAGAATGAAAACTCCAATGATAATCGGAATAACGGAGGAAGCATAGCTTGCTTTGGTAATGGTAACACCAAACATGCTTACTACATCTTTCCCAGTCATCAGTGCTACGACTGACGGGTAACACATGGTACCGCCAAGAGCCATGGCAATAAATTCATTTGCCTTAAACACCTTGGCACTGGTATAAGCCAAAATAACAGGCATGAAATAGAATAAGGCATCTGTACCAGCCATAATCAGCGTATATGTCTGATTTACCGTAATGTCCACACCTTGTTTCGCTGCCATAATCTTTGCAATGGTAAGGAAGCCCTTTAAAAGTCCGGAGGCTGCAATCGCTGGAACCATAGGGGTAAACATAGCAGAAACTGCAATCAGAATCCGATTCCAGATGGACACCTTCTCTTCGCTGATTTCTGTTGTATCATCTATGGATATCATAGGAATGATGGCATCATAAACCTGGTTTACTTTGGTTCCCAGCACTACCTGAAACTGTCCTCCGCTTTCTACAACAGAGATAACTCCTTCCAGATGTTCGATGGTTTCTTTATTTGCTTTTTTTGAATCCTTTAATTGAAATCTTAATCTTGTAAAACAATGGGTCAGTCCTTTTACGTTTCCAGAACCGCCGACATTTGTCAGGATATCTTTGGCTATTTGATTATAATTCATATATAAAACCCCTTTCAAGTATTTTCTTATCTCCTCATCCGGCCGGAATGACAAAATAAAAAGACCCAATTAAACGAACTCTTTATAAGACAAAATACCCCATCCATCTTATAACCATTCGCCTAATCCGATCTTGCCTGCATTACCAGTAACACGTCATCATAATGATTTATTCAGTTGTCTTCAACCTAATCATAATATATCATTATTTTTGCAATCTTGCAATAGCATTTTATTCTTTTCTTAATCACTGAGGGAATGGCAGATAAATTCCCTCAGTCCACGATCCCTATTTATTGCGGCAGCTGCCCCATGGTTTCCGGTAATACCTCTCTGCTGGATTCCAGGGTTTCAGGAGAAGTTTTATCCCCCTGAATATATCGGTACCCAAACATCCCTCCTGCAGTCAGTACAACCAAAAGCAGAAAGAAACATAAAAAAATGATAACTTTTATAAACGACTCCTGTCCCCGTCTTCCTCTTCGCCTGCGGCTGCGTTTTTTACCACTTCGAATCTCTTCCTGCTTCATTGGTATCCTGCTCTTCCTTCCTTATGGGTCAATCAGAAAAATATTTTTTGTAAATTTCAAAAAAGCTGGTGGTTGTGGTTTTATCATCTTTGGAAAATGCAAGATCCTTCCAGATATTATTGCCAAAGGTAACGGGGTTGTCCTGTTTAAACTGAGCATAAATCTGGTCAAATGCTTCTTTTTTCCGGCTGGTATATAAGCCGGACTTTCGTTCCTGAGTAGCTGCTTCATCGTAATCACTGACACACCGGATTATATAGTATTTCCCCTGACTCTCTGTCACCTGGCTGATTTCACCTTCAGCCAGACCAAAGGCTGCATCTTCTAAAGCTCCTGGGTGTTCTCCTCTTCCCATCTTACGTTCAATTACTCCATTTTCCGAGTATTCTCTTGCAATAGCAGAAAAATCAGCTCCCTGCTCCTTCAGCTTTAAAAGGACTTCATCTGCCGCAGCTTTGTCAGACATTACGATCTCTTCCACATCAATTACCTTGGCCTCACTGTCACTGATCTCCAGGTTCATGTCCCTGGTCAGCTCCACAACAACTTTATTAGACAGATAATACTCCTCATACATAAATCTTACATCTGACTGGCTCACTCCCATATAAGCAATATCATCAGGAGTCAGGGAATTATAATATTCCTCCGAAGCCTTACGCATCTCTTCCTTCTCCCCGCTGGTCAGGGTCACACCCTTACTTTCAGCAAGAAGATTCATCATCTTCATCTCCTGAAGAAATTCTCTTACCTGATCCATGAGATAGGTTTCAAATGTTTGTCCGCCGGGAAGCTCCACCCCCCAGATCTGGCTGGTGTAAAGCTGTTGATATTTATTCCTCTCAGTCGCCAGTATAATCATGGACTGCGGAAGAGTGTATAGCTTTGTTTCCTTGATTTCCGATACAAGGGGGATCTCCGTCTTGCAGCCGGAAAGCATGGCGGATACTGCCGCCGCAATTATAAGGAGTCTTCCCCAGTATCTGCGCAGATTTTTCATACGCACCCCTCTTTCTTATAAAAGCAGCTTCAATATTTTTAATACACCCTGATTCAAATTGGTATCGGCCTGAAACCGTGCTGCCTCTTTTACTTCTTTTCTGGCATTGCCGACAGCAAAGCTGTAGTATGCCTGATTTAACATCTCAATATCATTTAGCTGATCGCCAAATGCCATGGTCTCTTCCGGTGTGATGGACAGACTTTCCTGAAGAAGCTTTACCGCCTCACCTTTGTTAGTCCCAGGCCTCATACAGTCCATCCACATATCTCCGGCAATGGTGATCTTTAACCGATCCCTGTATTTTTCTCTTAACTGTCTGGTATGGCTTTCTACATCTGTTTTCCGGTAGACACTTACTTTAATAAATTCTGACTCAACTTTTGTTAAATCCTCTACCATTTCCACCCGGAATTTATAACTGTTCACCATCCAGTCAATAAAATCTCTGTCTTTCGTCTCTAAATACACCACATCAGGACCGC
The DNA here is from genome assembly GCA_009712635.1 of Hungatella sp. Taxonomy (GTDB): domain Bacteria; phylum Bacillota; class Clostridia; order Lachnospirales; family Lachnospiraceae; genus Lacrimispora. The sequence continues at coordinate 164,272 of WASS01000015.1, forward strand.
TGAGCATCACTTCAAGTCCTTCTGTCTTCCTCACATCTTCCACCATATCCATGGCAGTCTTACGTTCAATTGGATTCAGAAACAGATTTCTGCCGTGACAGCCTATGTAAGCACCGTTATCAGAAAGATAGAATATTTTTTCTTTCACCGGATCAAAGATGGATTCAATGCTGACCCACTGCCTTCCGCTTGCTGCTGCAAACTGAATGCCCTTTGCCCGTAATTTTAATATTACCTCATGAAGCTCAGCCGGAACTTCGAATCCTCCGTCTGGCACCAGTGTTCCGTCAATATCCGATGCAATCAGTTTTATCATGCTTTTTCCTCCTGCTCACAGATCTGCTTTAATTCCTGATAGACTCGTCCCACAGGCAATCCTACTACATTACTGTAATCTCCGTCAATCCCTTTGATAAAAGCAGCAAACTGTCCCTGGATTCCATAAGCTCCGGCCTTATCCATAGGCTCCTCATCTTCTGCATATAATCGGATCTCTTCCGGAGTCATAGGGTATACATGAACATCAGTCCGTTCTGCAAAACTGCGGACTTTGGTTCCATTCTTTCCACAGTAAATCAAAGTCACACCGGTAAATACCTGATGGGTTTTCCCCTGAAAGGATTCAATCATCTCATATGCTTCCTGATGGCTCTTAGGTTTTCCAAGAATCTTACCTTCTGCCGCAACTACAGTATCTGCTCCGATTACAATTGTACCAGGCTGCTGATGCCTTGCCACATCCTCTGCTTTTTGCAAAGACAGCTCCATCACCGCATCTTCAGGAATCGTGGTAGTAATCACCTCAATAACCGTACTTGGTTCTATCACAGGATTCAGACTGATCTGGTTTAAAAGTTCTCTTCTTCTTGGTGATGCCGAAGCAAGCACAATCTTATAATCTCTTATCATTGGTGCCCTCTCTCTTCTATTATAATTCCTGACTCATGAAATTGCAAACAGGCGGGACCCGTTACGAATCCCGCCAATCTTTAATATACTTTCAGGCGTCCCACTAAGGACGACTCATCTTCCTCACAGTCTGCTTTCAGCTGCATCCTCATGGTATATACAAAATCGGTTGCATAAAATACCAACAAAAATATACCCGTAATACGTTGAAAATTATCTGGAATAAAACCTGCCGCCTCATTCACAAATCCACTGAGGAAGCGGAAATAAAAGATTCCTAAAAACCCCCAGGCAATGCTGCTCTCCAGACAGATAATTCCTTTGTAGTTAAATGGCTTCCTGCTATAATCCCACCAGAATGATCCAAACAGCTTAATCATCATATAAGCCGTAACAAGCTCCATGAAAGTAGCCATCACCATAGAGGCGAAATACAGGCGCACCGGACTGTCAATGAAAGGGCTGAGAAGCACTGTGGCCCCAACAGATCCAAATCCATATATGATGCAGAACGGTCCGTGTCCAAATCCACGATTAAAAACCGGTCTTTTGTTTTCATAGCTAAGTACAGCGCATTCAAGAAGATAACCCAGAAAGCTGAATAGGAAAAAACAGTTTATCCTATGATAAATTGACATATCCAATTTGCCTCCAAAATTAACAATTTTTTAACTTGTTAAAGTATAATATGGATATCTAAAGAAATCAAGGGTTATTTTCTTACGATTCCCCAAAATTTTTCTTTTTTATTAATAATATTGCGCTATCAAAACTGCAAGTAAAATGCCCAGTATGGCTCCTGCTCCAACCTGCAGAGGACTATGTCCCACATATTCCTTTAATTTTTCCTGTAAAATCTCGCCACTCAGCTTCAGGGGATTTTCTAAGAGAATGCTGTTTAAAAGCTTTGCCTGCTTACCTGTTTCTCTTCGTACACCCATAGCATCATACATCACAATCATGGAGAGTACGAAGCTGATTGCAAACTCAAAAGAACCGACGCCATAGCGGTAACTGGCGGCGGTCGTCAATGCACAGACCGTAGAGGAGTGGGAACTTGGCATACCGCCGGATCCCACAAGCCTCTCCGGATTAAAACTTTTATTAAGAGCCAGGTCAATCAGTGTTTTTAACACCTGCGCCACCAGCCAGCCGGTAACAGCAGTCACTAAGACCTGATTCTTTAGTATCACTTCCCAAAATTTCATGGTTTCCTCCATCTTATGCCGCGCTCTTCCTGCCAAAACCGTACAATATCCAACGCTTAATCCTTGCAGTAGTTTCCACCAGACCACATAATTTATCTGCATAAATTATTACCATTCCGCCTTTGGTTTTGGGCGGAACCGGTGTAAGCGGCCACATATGCCGCAGGATCATATCCTTCTCATTCTCCGTTAAATCGAAATGCTTCACTGCATTCTTTAAAGCAGCCCTTGGATGAGTAAAACCATGGAAACGTTCCCCGGTTTCTCTGGCGTGAGTATGCCAGTCATATAGAAAGAAATCATGAAGCAGACCTGCTCTGGCTGCTTCTTTATATTCCCAACCTAATTTTCTGCATATGCAATAGCTTAAATAGGACACCTTAATGCAATGAGCTTTGCAGGTAGTATCTCCATGCTGCATATAGTGATCCATGGACTGGAATACCTTGTGGTCTAAAATATCCTTCACACAGGCAAGGTATTCCAAATCCATATTATAATCTTCTCGCTCCACCCAGGAGGCATCTTCTGCCCACTTGATCGCTTCCTGCTCTTCCTCTGGGGTTAAATACAAGTTTTTCATGGTTATTCTGTCGCTTCCTTCTTCATAGTGTGGACCGGCTTAGCAGCCAGTCAGCCAGTCATACAATTCCTGATACTTCATGGCTGAAGTTTTCCAGGAATAATCCTTTGACATAGCCCGGTCGATAATTTTGTTCCACTCACGTCTCTTATCATAGTAAATGCGCTGTGCATAGCGGACGGCACCAAGCATCTCATGAGCATTATAGTTGGCAAAGGAAAATCCCGTTCCCTTACTCTCATACTCATTATAGGGTTCTACCGTATCTTTTAAACCTCCGGTTTCCCTAACAACAGGTACAGTGCCGTATCTGAGTGCCATCAGCTGGCTTAAACCACAGGGTTCAAACAAGGACGGCATCAGGAATGCATCACAGGCAGCATAAATCTTATGAGACATTGCCTCCGAATAATAAATATTGGCAGAAACCTTATCCGGATACTTCCATGCATAATGGCGGAACATATTTTCATACCGCTCTTCTCCGGTACCAAGAATAACCAGCTGGATATTGTCCTGACATAACTCATCCATGACACACTGGACTAAATCAAGTCCCTTCTGGTCAGTCAGTCTGGAAACGATTCCAATCATAAACTTACTTTCATCCTGCGCCAAAGAAAGTTCCTTTTGAAGCGCAGCTTTATTTTTTTCTTTCTCCTTGCGGAAATTACGCAGATTATAGTTCTCTACAATATACGAATCCGTCTCAGGATCAAACTCGTCATAATCAATTCCGTTTACAATTCCTCTTAAACTGCCTTCTCTGGCCCGCATCAGACCGTCAAGACCTTCCCCGTAGAAAGGCATCTTTATCTCCTGAGCATAGGTCTCGCTGACTGTTGTAATGGCATCTGCATAGACTATGCCACCCTTTAATAAATTCCCATCCTTGTAGGCTTCCAGTTTATCGGGTGTAAAATAATAATCAGGCAGACAGGTCAGTGCCTGTATGGTCTTTACATCCCACACACCCTGGAATTTTAAATTGTGAATGGTAATTACCGACTTCATGTTCCGGAAGAAATCTCCTTCACGAAAACGGTCCTTTAACAGTACAGGTATTAAACCGGTCTGCCAGTCATGGCAATGAACCACATCCGGCTGAAATCCGATTACCGGAAGAGAAGATAAGGCGGCTCTTGAAAAAAAGCAGAACTTTTCTAAATCCTGATACCAGTCACCGTATGGCTTTGGTCCCTGGTAATAGCCTTCATTATCAATGAAATAGAAGGTGATTCCGTCCCAGACACACTGAAGAATCCCAACATATCTGCTTTGTCCCAGATAATCCATATAGAAATGATCCACATAAGTCATCTTGTTTCTCAATTCTTCTTTGATGCAGAGATATTTGGGAATCATAACCCGTACATCATAATACTCCTGATCAAAGCACTTGGGAAGGGATCCCACTACATCTGCAAGACCACCCGTTTTAACAAAAGGTACTGCCTCCGATGCAACGAACAAAATCTTCTTCATCCAAAAACCTCCCTTATCCTTATCCCTTCCGGGCATTGTCTGTTATGCTATAGTATACTGCATTTTCAGAAAATAAGGAAGTATCTTTCCCTTAAGTTTTATGAAAGTTTTTTGTAATCAAGCCTTATTTTATCAGCAATGAGTGCAATAAACTCGGAATTGGTTGGTTTTCCTTTTCCTGTACTCACGGTATATCCAAACAGCTCGTTGATGGTATCCATCTTTCCACGGCTCCAGGCCACTTCAATGGCATGGCGGATGGCACGCTCCACACGGCTGGGTGTCGTCTGATGTTTCTTTGCAATGGATGGATAAAGGATCTTTGTCACAGAGGTAAGCATCTCCTGATCCTGTACCGATATCACAATGGCATCCCTTAAATACTGATAGCCCTTAATATGTGCCGGAATTCCGATCTCATGAAGCATCTGTGTTACATCATTTTCTAAATTCTGCTCCATGTATTCTGTCTTATTGACATAAGGTTTCACCTTTTTCATACCCTGAAGACTGGGCGCTTTCGTCTTTCTCTGCCCTACTCTTCGCACCTTATCGACGATAACTTCCTTGTTGAACGGCTTCATTATGTAATAATTCGCCCCCATTCGGAAAGCATCTTCGGTAATATTCTCACTTCCTGCGGCGGTTACCATAATAAATGAGGGAATCTTTGTCACAGCACCGTTTCCTCTTACCCGCTCCATTACTGTAATTCCGTCCATTCTCGGCATAATCACATCCAATAAGACAACATCCGAATTTGTTTTGAGGATCATGTTATAAGCGTCTTCGCCGTTATCCGCTCTTCCCACTACATGAAAATCCTCCTCTCCTTCCAGTATATCATTCAGCAGATTTAAGGTCTGCAGGTTATCATCTGCAATAGCGATACTGATTTCTGACATATTGATACTCTCCTCCTGATTCTTCAAAATAAATGAAAACTAGTGTATAGCCATTATAATCTTGCCCTAGCTTATGCCGCAACGTGATTCTATCGCATTATTCGACAGGAAAAACGTTTATTTTATCGAATATGGGATTCTGTCCAAACTGTCCCACTGTCGAATGAAGAAAAGGTCTTGCCCGGTCTGAATCCACGTTTCCCCCTTTTTTTTACCGGTGTTGAAAATTGAAACTACTTGTCGTCAAAAAAACATCAAAAAACAATGCTGCTATCTCTTATACTACCACATAAAAAATAGGATGAAAAGCTTTTCACAGAGATTGGGTCTATTTTTTATCAATAATAATTTAAGCATTATGCTGATAAAATTATTATTTTATTTTTTTTTATTATCGAAAAAGCACAATAACACTTGCCCCTTCCTGAATAAATGGATATAATTGGTACTGTATAAAAATTTTAGGGGGAAATACAAATGAAAGAACAAAATGATTTCAAGCCGTACATACCGGCTGAAAAGGTCACACCGGAATTTACTGTTACCTCTATTGTTCTGGGTATCATTCTGGCTGTTGTCTTCGGTGCTGCAAATGCCTATCTGGGTCTCCGCGTTGGTATGACCATCTCCGCATCGATTCCTGCCGCAGTCATCTCCATGGGTGTGATCAGGGTCATGATGAAGAAAAACTCCATATTGGAAAGCAACATCGTTCAGACGGTGGGTTCTGCAGGAGAATCTCTGGCTGCAGGTGCTATCTTTACACTGCCAGCTCTTTTTTTATGGGCTGCAGAAGGAAAAATGGACGAACCTGGTATTCTGGAAATTACACTGATCTCTCTCATTGGAGGGATTCTGGGTGTCCTTTTCATGGTTCCGCTTAGAAATGCACTCATTGTAAAAGAACATGGAATTCTTCCCTATCCGGAAGGAACCGCATGTGCAGAGGTACTTTTAGCCGGCGAAGAAGGTGGTGCCAATGCTTCTACGGTATTTGCCGGAATGGGCTTTGCCGCTGTTTTTAAATTTATCATTGATGGGGTCAAACTGGTGCCGGGGGAAGTTTCCTTCCGTGTGAAGGGCTATGCCGGTGAGATTGGTACACAGATTTACCCTGCCGTCATGAGCGTGGGATATATCTGCGGACCCAGGATATCTTCCTATATGTTTGCAGGGGGTATTATCAGCTGGCTGGTATTTATCCCGGCAATTGTTCTTTTTGGAGCCGATCTAACCCTGTATCCCGGTACTGTTCCCATTGGGGAGCTGTTTGCTGCCAAAGGAGCCGGCGGCATCTGGGGAACCTACATCCGTTACATTGGTGCAGGAACACTTGCAGCAGGCGGTATTATCAGCCTGGTGAAATCTCTTCCGTTAATTATTCGTACATTCCGCGATGCCATTAAGGGACTGGGACAAAACAATACGGGCAGCGGACTGAGAACCGAGCAGGATATAAGCTTTCAGGTAATCTTGGGAGGTATCGTACTTCTCACCATTCTCGTCTGGCTGATTCCAGTCATACCTGTGACTTTGGTAGGTGCCATTATTGTTGTAATCTTCGGATTTTTCTTTGCTACCGTATCTTCCAGAATGGTAGGTCTGGTGGGAAGCAGCAATAACCCTGTTTCTGGTATGGCCATTGCAACACTTCTGATTGCAACCATCACCTTAAAAGCAACCGGTGACAACGGAATACATGGAATGAAAGGGGCAATCGCCATTGGCTCCATCATCTGTATTGTTGCAGCCATCGCCGGCGATACGTCACAGGATTTAAAAACAGGTTATCTCCTTGGAGCGACTCCGAAAAAACAGCAGATCGGTGAGCTGATTGGAGTAGTTGCCGCTGCTTTTGCCATCGGCGGCGTCTTATATCTGCTAAATGCAGCGTGGGGCTTTGGCTCCGAACAGCTGGGTGCACCCCAGGCAATGCTGATGAAGATGATTATTGAAGGAGTTATGGAAAATAATCTTCCCTGGCCGCTGGTATTTATGGGAGTCTTTTTAGCTGCAGCTGTTGAGATTGTTGGAATTCCGGTTCTTCCTTTTGCAATCGGTGTGTATCTCCCTGTTCAGCTAAATGCATGCATTATGGTAGGCGGTCTGGTACGCTTATATTTTGACAGAATAAAAAAAGAAGACAAAAAAGAAAAAGATCAGTTAATCAGCGACGGAATGCTTTACTGCTCCGGAATGATTGCAGGCGAAGGCCTTGTGGGGATCCTGCTGGCACTTTTAGCGGTATTTGGTTTGGACAAGACTCTGGATTTATCCTCAAAATTAAATCTTCCTTCTTCTGTTTTGGATCTTGGCAGCCTTATTTTATTCGGACTTGTGGTCTTAAGCCTGCTTAAATCTACAGTCTGGAAGAAAGTGAAAAAATGAAACAGAACAGTGAAAAAAGCAATAACTATCTGGATAAGATCCCCATTCGGACTGAACATATAGTCTGGTCTGTAGAAGAAAGCGGTCTGGTGACTCTGGACGTGGAAAACAAAGGCATCTTTCACCAATTTGCCCAGAGATTTTTTCATAAACCCAAGGTCAGCCACATTCATCTGGATCCAATGGGAAGCTTTGTATGGTGTCTCATCGATGGCAGCCGGGATATCCTTAGCCTATCTGCCTTAGTAAAGGAGCAGTTCGGAGAGGAAGCATCCCCACTATACGAACGTCTATCCAGGTACTTCCATATCCTGAACAGTTATGGATTTATTACCTTTAAAGAATAAACAGGAAAAGAAAAGGACGGCACCGTAAGACTCTTACGATTCTGTCCTTTTATTTCCTGGCAAATATTGTTAATGATTGATCATATTCTCGATAAAGATACCGTAGCCTCTTGTTGAGTCCTGTATAAAAACATGGGTAACAGCTCCTATCAGCTTTCCATCCTGTAGGATAGGACTACCGGACATACCCTGTACAATTCCCCCGGTCAATGCCAGAAGATCGGGGTCCGTGACTTTAATTACCATTCCCTTGCTTTTATGAGTGGTGGAGTAATCAACCCGCTGGATTTCTATTTCGTAATCACGCACTTTTCCAGAAACATCACTTCGTATATAGGCTTTTCCCTTCTTCACATCCTGCCGATAACCGATGGGTACGGCATCCTGTGAAATTCCCTGCTTAAAACGGTCATTTACTGTACCGAAAATACCTTCTTCTGTATTTTCTTTAATTGTTCCCAAGTTGGATCCCGGACCATAATAGATGATTCCGCTCATGACACCTGGTTTCCCAAAGGTTCCTTTTTCGATTCCCAGAATTGCTGTTTCATAGAGAGAACCATCTGTGATCTGGACTACATTCCCGGTATCACTGTCACTGATTCCATGGCCCAGTGCACCAAACTGTCCGTTCATATCTACATAGGTCATTGTTCCTATTCCCTGAGTGTCATCACGAACCCAGACTCCCAGCTTATAGGATCCGTCCTCTGTTTCTATGGGATTCATCTTAATATCAATGTTGTCATCGCCTCTTCTGACCTTTAAAACAGCTTCCGATGCGCCTATTTTATTCAGCTCATTCATCAGTGTTTCCTTGTCACTAAGCGGGATGCCATTGATTGATTCCAGATAATCCCCTGATTGTAAAACTCCAAATGCAGGCTCTACAACCATTCCATCTTTTTTCGTTACGTCTCCTGTACCGATTACCATGACTCCATTTGATTTTAAATAGATTCCAACTGGAGTACCGCAAGGAACAGCGTATTTGGTATCAACTACATTTACCTGAATATCTTTTAACTGTATCCAGCCGAACAGCTTTAATCCCAGCTTATAGCTTCCCAGATTCTTGGAATACACGGAAAACGGCTGATTCACCTGTAAGTGAATTTGATCAGAAGGAATATTGGAACCGTTGTTCAGTACCACTTCCTCGCTGTCGGAATGCAGCGTCACATCAAAAGGCATGGAGAAATGAAACTGTTCTTCTTCTGCTGCAACGATGTTCAATTTGTCCGGAATGACCCGTTTCATATAGAACCAGGTAAATCCGATACAAAAGATCAGGCTGATCCAGAACGCCCTTACAATTAGTTTATGAAATTTCTTTTTTGCCATCTCACATACCTCCTTAGAAGAATAAAGGAGACAATTTTTTGACTCCTCTCATAGTATGTGAGAATTCGTTAAAAACACTCTGTCATATTTTAGTTGAATTCATTTAATTCTGGTCTTTGGACCAGTTATGACTTTTTTAACTTTTTTTCGGCCGCAAGACGCTTCATCTCTCGGGCATTTATTTTTACTGCATCTGTAATCTCTGCTCCGCCAAGCAGCCTTGCAAGTTCTTCCACAATTTCCTCATCCTGCAGTGCCTGGATTCCTGTGGTGGTTTTTCCAGCCTCTGCCGATTTTTTAATTTCAAAATGAGCATCTGCCATGGCTGCAATCTGAGGCAGATGGGTAATACAGATTACCTGATGATTGGCTGCTATATAAGAAAGCTTTTCTGAAACCTTCTGAGCAGTTCTTCCGCTGATGCCGGTATCAATTTCATCAAAAATCAGGGTTGGAATATCGTCAGAATCAGCCAGAACTGTTTTGATTGCCAGCATGATTCTTGACATCTCACCGCCGGAAGCCACGGATTTCAAAGGCTTTAAGGCCTCCCCGGGATTGGCGGAAATCATAAATTCCGCTTCATCAAAACCGTTTGCCGTATAGTGATCCAGTCTGCTAAATTCCATATCAAAATTAACATCAATAAAATTTAAATCATGTAGGCCTTCTTTGATTTTTTCCGTCAGTTCTTTTGCAGTTTCTTTCCTCATACAGGATAATTGTCCACATAAACCTTCTAATTTATCCTCAGTCAGATGAATCTCTTTTTCTGTCTGCTGTTTTAAACGGTCATAATCTTCCAGTTCACCCAGCCTGATTCTCTTTTCTTCCAGATTTTTGAAAATGACGTCAACACCTTTTCCATACTTTGCTTCCAGATTATGAATTAAGTCAAGACGCTCTTCCATTTTCTGGTAATCCTCTTCATCAAAAGACAAGTCCTCCAGATAAGAGGTGATTTCATGATTAATGTCGCTTAAAATGGAGTCCACATCAAAAAGCTGGTCTCTGATGGTAAGCAGGCGTTCATCATAGACAGCCGCTGATTCCACCTCTTTTAAAGCCCGCCCTGTGGCATCGGAATTGACTGCATCATAAGCCACAGAAAGACTTTCCATAATTTTTTTCCCATGAAGAAACAGACGGTACTTTGAGGATAGCTCTTCCTCTTCTCCCTCTCTTAACCCGGCATTCTCAATCTCTTCTATCTCATAGCGGATAAAATCCATCTCCCGCAGTCTGGTATCCTCATCAAGCTGAAATGAAGCAAGCCGTTCCTTTAACCGGACATATTCTTTGTAGGTCTTAGCAATATTCATTTTTAGCTCGTGGGACTTTTTCTCCTGGTAACGGTCCAGGATCTCCAGATGTACTGATTTGTAGAGTAAAGACTGATGTTCATGCTGTCCATGAATATCGATGAGAAGACCGGTGATATCCCGCAGTTTCCCTGCAGTTACCGTTTCATCATTAATTTTGCTGAGACTTTTAGACGGCATGATTTTTTTAGAAATAATAACAATGCCGTCCTGGTCGGGAAATACATCCATTTCTTTTAACAGATGGATCTTTCTTTCATCGCTGACGGTAAAGATCAGCTCTATGTAGGCGTATTCTGCCCCGTTTCTGATCATATCCTTTGGCACCTTGCCTCCTAAGGCAATGGTTACCGAGCCGATTATAATGGATTTTCCGGCACCTGTTTCACCGGTTAAGACATTCAGGCCCTCTTTAAACTCCACATCGGCTTTTTCAATTAATGCTAAGTTCTTTACGTGTAATTCTGAAAGCATGGCTTGCCTCCTTTATCCCGTAATGAGTTTTTTCAGTTTATCCATCATGAGTATGGTGTCATCTACAGTCCTGATGGCACACATGATGGTATCGTCTCCTGCGATACAGCCTACCATTTCGCTGAAATGAAGGGCATCTAACGCTGCTGCCACTGCCATGGCCATTCCGGATACAGTCTTAATTACAAGTATATTCTGTGCCATATCCATGGATAAATAACCATCTCTTAAAATCCGGATGTATTTATCGCTGAATGATCCCTGATTCTGAAGTACCATATAACGCTGTTTCCCTGATTCTGACTGCACCTTTGTCAGCTTTAACTCCCTGATATCTCTGGATACAGTCGCCTGTGTTACTGCAAAACCAGCCTGATTTAAATAATCCGCCAGTTCTTCCTGGGTTTCAATTTCATACTTCCCAATCAGTTCTACTATTTTGCTATGTCTTTCCAGTTTCATCGTGTCACCTCCTTATATACCCGCCATCTTGTTTCGAAGATTATCTAAAAATGATAAATTTTTTAATTTGACTAATATCGTCTTGATCTGGGCACGCTCCATATCGATCCAGTCCCCAGGTAAAAGACTGACTGCGGAATCTCCGTCAAATACCGCTGCCTGGCTGATTCCTTCCTGTCCCACAATTTCAATCCTGATTTTGTCTTCTGCAGAAAGCACAATACTTCTGGCATTGAGGGCATGGGAACAGATGGGTGTAAGCACCAGCATTTTGGAATCAGGGACTATAATCGGCCCGCCTGCCGATAAATTATAGGCAGTAGAGCCTGTGGGCGTAGCTGCTATCAGCCCGTCCGCTCTGTACTCCGTTAAGAATTCCCCGTTTACATATACTTTAAACTGAAGCATCTTCAAGTATTCGCCCCGTGTTATAACAATTTCATTTAAAGCGATATCCCGGTAAATCTCTTTTCCGTCCCTGAATGCACTTCCGCTCAGCATCATCCGCTCTTCCAGCTTATAGTCATCGTTAAACAGAGCTGACAGCGCCGATTCAATGTCTTCTGTTCTGGAAACCTGGGTTAAATACCCCAGAGTCCCTCTGTTAATTCCAAGAATGGGTAAATTGCGTCCGGATAAATCTCTGGCTGCCTGAATTAATGTTCCGTCTCCCCCCAGAGTAATCACGCATTCCGTTTCCTTTGGCACCATGGCTGAGTCAGTGTAATGCTTTCCTGCCTGCCAATCTACCTTTTCTCCTCTGCCGATCAGACAGACTGCTCCCCTGGCAGTGAGAAATTCCCGGATCTGCTCCGCGGTTTCACGGGCTCCTTTTTTATCCGGATTCATGATTACATAAAAATGTTTCATTTCAGACTCCTTATTTGCCTTCGCTTAAGTCTTTGTGAGCTTCTTCCACCACTTTTTCCGGATTAACGCTGTAATCAGGAAAGCTCTCCCCAGCGGGATGATTTTTTAAATGAAGCAGATATTCTATATTCCCTTCCGGACCCTTAATAGGAGAAAACTCCAGGTGCAGAATTTCAAATCCAATGCTGATTCCATAAGAGATCACGGACTGGATTACTTCCAGATGAACAGATTTTTCTCTTACCACGCCCTTTTTGCCAACCTTTTCACGGCCTGCTTCAAACTGAGGCTTAATCAGACAAACGATCTCTCCGTCTTCTGACAAAAGGTTTTTAACCGGCAAAAGAACTTTTGTAAGGGATATAAATGATACATCAATGGATGAAAATTCAATCCTGTCCTTAATATCCTCCGGCGTTACATAACGGATATTGGTCTTTTCCATACAGACCACCCGTTCATCGTTGCGAAGCTTCCACGCAAGCTGCCCATGCCCCACGTCAACCGCATAGACTTTAACCCCGCCGTTCTGAAGCATGCAGTCCGTAAATCCTCCGGTAGAAGAGCCCACATCCATGCAGACCTTCCCCTCCAGCGTAACGTCAAAATGGGTCATGGCTTTTTCAAGCTTCAATCCGCCCCGGCTTACATATTTTAAAGTGCTGCCTCTCACCTCAATGAGTGCAGTCTCTTCAAATGTGGAACCTGCTTTGTCCTCTTTATCACCGTCCACGTATACAATTCCGGACATGATGATGGCTTTTGCCTTTTCCCTGGACTCTGCATGTCCCTGTTTTACTAATAGCACATCCAACCGTTCTTTCATTTTACTTCATCTTATCCTTCCATTCTCTGTTCTGCCGCTCCATATCCAGATATTCCTTTTTCATGCGCCAGATTATGGAATCGCTGTCAATTCCAAGTCCTTTTCGAAGCAGAGAAACGTTGCCGTGCTCCACGTATGCATCCGGCAGGGCAATGTTTAGTACCTTTACTTTTGGATAGTGTTCATGTATATAACCATTGATCAGGCATCCATACCCACCCTGGAGCACATTCTCTTCCATGGTCACAATCAGCCAGTGATTTTTTGCCAGGTGATCAATGAGTTTTTTATCAAAAGGCTTAATAAATCGCCCGTTTGCAAGAGTACAGTTCCACCCTTCCGCTTTCAGCTTCTGCCTTACATGCTCTCCTGTGCTTACCATGCTGCCTACTGCCAGAAGGGCAATATCCGTTTCTTCATAGATGATTTCGCCTTTTCCGTATTCAATGGGTGCTTTAAAATCTTCCAGTCCCTGATAGGCTTCTCCTCTGGGATAACGTACCGCAATGGGACTGTCAAGTGAAAATGCAAACTCCAGTCCATTAGCCAGCTCCCAGTCATTTTTAGGTGCAAAAATACTCATATTGGGTATGGCACTTAAAAAGGAAAGATCAAATATTCCCTGATGGGTCTCTCCATCGCTGCCTACCAGTCCTGCCCGGTCAACTGCGAATACAACAGGAAGATTCTGAATACACACATCATGAAGTACCTGATCAAACCCTCTCTGCAAAAAAGAGGAATAAACAGCTACTACCGGTTTCAAACCGCCTGCTGCCATTCCTGCCGCCGAAGTCACTGCATGTTCTTCTGCAATCCCCACATCAAAAAAGCGGTCCGGATACAGGTTTGAGAACCGGTTCAATCCGGTTCCATCCGGCATCGCAGCGGTTACCGCTACAATCTTCTTATCATCTTTTGCCAGACGGCAGATTGTTTTAGAAAACACATCTGTATAGCTTAAATTCTTCTTTTCTTTTTTAGGCTTGCCAGTCAGGATATCAAAGGGATCCACCCCGTGAAACTTGGACGGATTTTTTTCTGCCGGAGCATAACCTTTTCCCTTTTTGGTAATCACATGAACCAGCACGGTGTGATCAAGTTTCTTTGCCTCTTTCAGGGTTCTTGTCAGAGCCTTTAAATTATGACCGTCTACCGGTCCTAAATAGGTAATACCCATATTTTCAAACAGCATTCCCGGAATCAAAAGCTGCTTAATGCCATTTTTAGTCCGGCTGATCTTCTCAATCAGAGGTTCACCGATAACCGGAATCCTTGAAAGCGTATTGGTAACATGTTTCTTTAAATCCAGATATCCATTCCCGGTTCGTATACTGTTTAGATAGGAGGACATGCCGCCTACATTTTCGGAAATAGACATATTATTGTCATTGAGAATAATAACGAAATTTTTCTTCATCTGGGCTGCATTATTCAGTGCTTCATATGCCATGCCTCCCGTCAGGGAACCATCTCCGATGACTGAAACCACAAAATGACCTTCCCCCAGCACATCTCTTGCCTGGGCAAGTCCCAGTCCGGCAGAAATAGAAGTAGAACTGTGCCCGGTATCAAAGGCATCACAGGGGCTTTCCTTTCTCTTCGGAAAACCGCTCATACCGCCGTACTGGCGCAGTTCATCAAATTCCATTCTTCTTCCGCTTAAGATTTTATGGGTATAGGACTGATGCCCTACATCCCAGACAATCTTGTCCATTGGCAGATCAAAAGCAAGATAAATTGCCATGGTCAGCTCCACAACTCCTAAATTGGAGGCCAGATGACCGCCTGTGGTACTTATCTTTTCTATTAAAAAATCACGGATTTCCTGACTTAATATGGTCAGCTCCTGTTTGGAGAATTTCTTTATATCGTCAGGTCCGTTAATCAGTTCCAGTATCATAATTTTTTAATCCTTTATTTTTCCCGGTTAACCAGCATCCGGATCAGTTCTTCCAGAAAGCGGTTCTCTCCCGGCAGCTTTTGAAGGCAGGCAACTGCTTCTGCGGAAATTCTCTCCACAGCCATCTTCGCCTGTTCCATTCCCTCCAATGTTACATAGGTGGTTTTATTATTTTTTTCATCGCTGAATACGGGTTTTCCTAATACTTCGGCATTGCTTGTCACATCAAGAATATCATCCTGAATCTGAAAAGCAAGTCCGATTTTTGATGCCATCTCTTCCACTGCCTTTAATTCGTCTTCACTGGCTCCGCCAAGGAGCGCTCCGATCATCATGGACGCCTCTAAAAGCGCTCCGGTCTTTAACCGGTAGATAAAGTCAAGCTTGTCCCCTGGAATGGGCTTTCCAGCCAGTTCCACGTCTACCGTCTGACCGCCTATCATCCCGAATATACCTGTCTTTTGCGCCAGAATACCCATAGCCCTGGCGACCCGGTCCGGCCTGTCCGAAAAATCAAGTGCCTTCGCTGCCGTCTCCATGGAATAAATTAAAAGACCATCACCTGCCAGCACCGCCATATCATATCCAAATTTCACCCAGGCAGTGGGAAGTCCTCTGCGAAGGGTATCATTATCCATACAGGGAAGATCATCGTGAATCAGAGAAGAGGTATGAATCATCTCTATGGCTGCCATAAATGGTTCTATCTCTTTTCCCATGCCTCCAAAAAGGCGGTATGTCTCCCTCATCAGCATAGGACGCAGCCGCTTTCCGCCTGCCCGCATACTGTAATCCATTGCCTCAAGAACAGTGCTCTGATGTCCCTCTACAGCCGGAAGGAAACTTTCCACAACCTCCCACACATCTTTGGTCCGTTTCAGCAACTCATCCTCAAAGTTCATGTTCTTCACCGTTTTCCTCCAGCACAATTATCTTTTTTTCCACTTTATCTATTTTATCATTGCAGGACTTAACAAGTTTCATACCTGTCTCGTAGTATTCAAAGGATTCCTCTAAGGAGCTCTCTCCGCTTTCCAGCTTTTTGATCAGCTCCTCTAAGTCCTTTAAGGTCTCTTCAATGGTTCTTTCTTTTTTTACTGCCATAAGCCTGTATCTCCTTATTTTTCTGCCTCTGACACTGTTAGTGGTTCCACTCCTGATACCAGAGCATCGATTGTACCATCCCGCAATTTAAGACGAAGAGCATCTCCGGCCTTTACCTGCATGACAGAATCAATCCTGTGATTCCCCGAATCAGTGATAAAACCGTAGCCGCCGCCTATTTTTGCAAGCGGGGAACAGGCATGAAGGCGTCCGGCAAGAAGTTCCAGCCTGTGCCTGTCTCTTAAAGTCTGCTTTTCCATCAGCTGACTCATCTTAACAGCGGATTCGTCAAGCTGCCTGCGCTCTGCCTCAATCTGCTTTATCAGCAGGCTTTTCAGCTTCTCTTCCAGATCATGAAGACGCTGGCGCTGTTCACGAATACTTCGCTTAGGATCAAAGTACTTTAACTTTAATCCATATTGGTTCACAGAGAAACGATACCGCTCCAGCTTTCGCTCCATCATGGTTTTTAAGGTATACCGGATGCTCTCTGTCTGTTCTTTAAACTGTTTATAATCAAATACTGCCAGCTCTGCAGCTGCCGAAGGGGTGGGCGCACGCATGTCCGCAACATAATCCGCGATGGTCACATCAGTTTCATGACCGACTGCAGAAATTACCGGTACGGAGCAGTTAAATATTGCTCTGGCAACCGCTTCTTCATTAAAAGCCCATAAGTCTTCAATGGAGCCGCCCCCTCTTCCCACAATGAGAACATCAAGTCCCATCTGGTCTAAGGTCTCAATTCCTTTTACAATACTTTCTGCAGCACCGCTTCCCTGCACAAGTGCGGGGTAAAGATAGAGCTGCACAAAGGGGTTCCGCCTGGCGGATATATTCATAATATCCCGGATGGCAGCGCCTGTGGGGGCAGTTACCACACCCACACGCCTTGCATATCCCGGAATTTCTTTCTTGTATTCAGGGGAAAACATCCCCATTTCTTCCAGTTCATTACGAAGCTTTAAAAAACGTTCGAATAAATCTCCCATTCCCTCTTTCGTAATTTCCTGGGCGTAAAGCTGATATCTTCCGTCTCTTTCATAAACCTCAACGCTTCCCTTTGCAATGATCTGCTGTCCTTCTTCCAGATGAAAGGAAAGACCTTTTCTGGATCCGGCAAACATCACTGCCGAAATAGAAGAGGCTTTGTCTTTTAAGGTAAAATAGATATGACCGGAAGTATGATATTTGCAGTTGGACACTTCCCCTTTGATGGAAATCCGGTTCAGTGCAAAATCCTGGGCAAACATGTTTTTAATATAACCATTTACCTGGGTTACGGAATAGACACCTGCCATACTTACACCAGCTTTGCAAGAACTCCGTTAATGAAAGCCGGAGCTTCGTTTCCGCCGTATTTTTTACCCAGTTCAACTGCTTCGTTGATGGCTACCTTTTCCGGCACCTCATCATCGAATAAGATTTCATAAAGAGCGAGGCGGAGAATGGTTAATTCCGCTCTTCCCATACGTTTTGTCTTCCAGCCTTCTGCCACTTCATTGATTTTTTCATCCAGTTCCGGAATTTTATTCATAATTGCTTCTGTCTTTTCTTTTAAGAAAGCAGAATTCTCTTCACTCATATCCACATCATGAACAATCTCTTCTACACCTTCCGTATTAAGATCATCCTCTTTTGGTTCCTCAAAATATTGATTAATCTGCCAAAGCTTCTCCTCTGCGGGGTGAAAATCAGCGCAGAAAAGCATCTTAAAGCAGTGTTCACGCATTTTACTTCTGGTCATTTACCATGGTCCTCCTATTGGTGATTTAACTGGACGTTTGGAATTATTATACCTTAACAGGGTTTTTTATACAATAGAAACTTTTCCGTGCCTGTATGGAATGTTAATTGGTAACAGCATACTGGTTTTTGCCTTTTCCCTTTGCCTCGTATAATGCCTGATCTGCCCTTCTTAAGATGGCATCGTATTCAGTTTCATTCTCTCCAATCAAAGTAATTCCAATACTTGCATGTACTTTTCCGGATACATGAAACGCATTAATAATACGCTGGGCAATTGCTTCGGGCTGTTTTCTTCCTCTCATTCCATAAAGCCAGATACAGAATTCATCTCCTCCGAACCGGACAATTACATCCTCCTGTCTGGTGCAGGCACTTAATATCTGCCCCGCCTGAACCAGAACCAGATCCCCTTTATGGTGACCAAAAGTATCGTTTATTTTCTTAAAATCATCGATGTCAAGGAACATACATGCATAAAAGCGGTTTTTTCCGCCGGCTTTTAATCCATGCTCCACCAGTTTTCTTGCTGTTTCTCTGGTATAAACTCCTGTTAAATAATCCTTCTGCAATCTCTTTTCTTCTTTTTTTCTGGTGTGAACGATTAAAAGGATCAGTATCACTCCGCAAAACAAAAGGAAGGTTGATCCTGCTATAAATTTAGCAGAAAGGGATTTGATCTTATGAAATGTATTCTCATATCCTTCCGTCTCCACAAAGGTAGCCATATACCAGTCATTGATTCCCATGGGCTGATAATAAAGAAGGCGGCGGTAATCATTTTCATAATAAGTAATATAACCGGACAGCCCCTGGCTGATTCCGGCTTCCATCTCTGTAAATGTCTGACCCGGTCCAAATTTCCTTGTTTTAAGCATCTCAAACAGAGAAATCTGATTTTCACACGCCGTGCAGGAAATCAAAATCTCTCCATCTTTTTGAAATATCATATTGGCACCGTAGCGGCTTAAATCCGTATCGCTTAAATACTGCTTCAGCTTATCGGAAGACAGCTCCAGACACGCCGCACCCTTTACAACGCCGTCTCTGATAATAGGGACGGTTAAAATGATACTGTCCTGGCCCTTAAAGCTTTCTTTCAATAATCCGGATATAACCTTCTCACCGTCTAAGGCTTTTTTATAATAGTCACGGGAAGAAATGTCCTGGGTTTCACGATTACCATAATAAAGAGTACCTGACGTATCTGCAACACCAAACCGGGAATCTTCTTTTTCGTAATCCTGAACCTGCTGCCACCACTGTTCGTTGCCTGAGCCATCCGGCAGATCACAGTAAAATGCAAACAATTCCAGCCATTCGAATTTGGTCTGTATCATGGATTCTATATAATTCAGTGCTTTATCATTCTTCTGCTTTAAATCCCTGTGCGTCTGCTGAAACAGACTCTGTTCCACTTCATGAAAATAATAGAAGTTTAAAACGCAGATTCCGATAATCACAGATATCACAAGACTTGCCAGGATCAGCAAACCAGGCGGATAGTGCCCCCCGTTTCTACGATTCATCATATTTAAAAACACCTGTCCTTAAGAATCTTTCGATTCACAATATCGTCCATTATAAATCCTGTCCTATATCATTACAAGGATAATTTCATCTTTTCGGTAAAAAAAACAGCGAGAATGAACCGTCTGACCGGTTATTCCCGCTGTAAATTATAAAATTATTTGTTCTCATCCAGTGCAACACCGGCAATCCGGATGTTCACATCAAGAACGGAAAGGCCAGTCATGTTCTCAATGGCATTCTGCACCTTTTCCTGAACTTTTTCACTGACGGTTGGGATACTGTAACCATATTTTATGTTTAAGGACAAATCTACGGAAACATGTTCCTCTGTCAGTTCCACTTTGACACCTTTGGATAAGTTTTTCATGCCCAGCTTCGCCACCAGTTCGTTGGTGATGTTGCCTGCCATGGAATCCACACCATCTACTTCCGTCGCAGCAAGACCTGCGATAATCGCGACTACATCATCTGCGATCTGAACTTCGCCGATTTTATCTTTTTCATATACTTTATGAGTATTTCTGTTTTCCAACTCTGCCACTTCGATTCCCTCCTGTTTAGTATTTCTGGGTTCTGAAATCATTATAGCAAAATTGTCAACTGTTTGCAAAGGCTTTTTACTCTTCCAGTTTCATGAGAGTAATAACAATGCTCTCTGCTCCCACTTCGGTTTTTCTCTTTACGATATCTTCAATCTGGGCACGCTGGGGATCAGTAATGCTGGCGGCATTGATGACAACATCAACTTTTCCATTTGAAATGCTGACAACAGGATCTGCAAATCCTTTTGCAAGAAGAAGGGTTTCTGCTGCATTCTCCTTCTCGGCAATGGCTGTCATATCAACCATCTGCTGAATGGCCTGCTGTTTGGCAGCCTCTTCAATGTTTGGATTGTTGATTAAGTTCATCAGAGTTTCTTTATTTCTGGCCCTTACCTGTTCTCTGTTTAACTGCACGCTTGATATGTAATCTGCTACGTTCATGCCGCTGGTTAAAACAGCCTCACCAGGATTGTCAAGACCGGTATCAGCTGCCTGTGTTTCACCTTCTGCAAGGCTGGCTGCTGCCTGGGTCTCACCTGCTGCAAGACTTTGAGCTGTTTCGTTCCCAGCTGCTACCTGGGTACTTCCGGCCGCTGTCTTATCTGCGCTGCCCGCAGAATCGGCTGCTGCCAATTTGTCAATATCTGCGGCATCCTGATCCAGACTGGCGATATCCTTGCTGGAATCACTGCCATTTAACGCCTGGTTCTCTGCTAAAATGTCTTCTTCGGATATGTCGGTCATTCCTGCTTCATACACATCGGTTCCGGAGGCTGCATCCTGCTTTCCGGCATAATTTAAATATCCGGCGGCAGCAATCATGACTGCCAGAGTTGTAATGATAATCTGGTTTCTTCGAAACAGTTTCTTCATATCCATTTTCTTTGGGGTTTTCGGGACATTGGGTTCATTGCTTGTTTTCCAACTTTTCATACCTGACACTCCTTTTTATTCCACCCTCTTTAATACTTTTATTTTATGTGGGGGCAGGTTAAATAATGCTTCCATGGCACTGGAAATTTCAGCTTTTACCGTAGGACTGCCTCCGCCCTGGGCACTGATAATAATTCCTTCTATTTCAGGACGTATTTCTTTCTCCACAATGGGAGCCGTATTTTCTCCCTGGCCGGTAAGAATGGTACTCTCTTTTAATTCTGCGCTTGTAATCTTTCTCGACCCTCCTGATGTATCATTTTCTTCGGTGGAGGAATTTGAGTTATCTTTATCCACTCTCAGTACCTTTTCCCCTGAAGATTTAACTACAATGAGCACATCAACCTGACCGACTCCATCCACGGTTTTTAATATTTTTTTCACCCTGGCTTCCAGTTCTTCTTCATAAGTGCGGTCAGCGGAAACGGAAGCGGCAGCATCTCCGTCTGCAGGCTGTGTTACAATTCCCTGCTGTAAAGTGGATTGCTTACTATTTTCTTTCTGCGCAGTCTTCTCCACTTTCTTTGCAATTCCGGGACCAGAAGGAAATGTTAGGATCAGGATCATCATTCCAACCGCCAGCAGGATTAACAATTTATCCTTACCCATCTTCCATTTGAATTTCAATATCCTGTTCCTCCAATCCATAATATTCCGCAATCCTCCTTCTAAGACCAGATAGACTGGAATTTTCTTTCTGCTCTTCTTTTTTTCCATCTTCCGGCTTTATTTCAGAACTTTGATCCGATTCTTTCCCAGTTATTTTAATATTTTTTATTTCCTCAACCTTCTTAACAGGATCCATTTTACTGCCAACAGAAGCTGCTTCCTCTGCCTGCATTTCCTCTTTGCCGGAGGTGAGCACAAGGGAAACCTTTACTACATGACCGAACCGGTCACTGGACTGATCACTGTTAATTTCTGCATTGGTTTCTTTGCAGGAAAAACCTGCTGTCTGCGCCATGGTCTCCAAATCAGTTCCCACTGCTTTTTCGTAACCGGAAATCATTCGTTTCAGTCTTGATTCCTCCATTTTTGAAACTTTCCCGGTTAACTCGCCTGCTTCCTTTTTAAGGCTTATTGCTTCAAATGAATAGGCCAGTTTATCATCCAGTCTCAATCCGCCTGTAACGGGCTTTAATACAAGAAGAATAAGCACCATACCGGCAAAGAATTTGACGTATTTCTCATACTTTTTATTCGGCAGAAGATTTTCTACCATAGTGATAAAGATCAGGTAATAAGTTATATTTCTGATCCATTCATATAATTGATCCATGTCACTCACCCTGAATAATAGGTTACATTGGTAGAAGCACACACAAGTGCTATGGTGACGATAAATAATATCATACAGGATATGGCGACAGACAGAAGCATTTTATGTCCCTTTGCCATATCGGAAATGCAGGATACAATCCGTTTATCACAGACTGGCTGCAAAAGGGCTGCCACACATTGATAAAAAAACATTAAGATAACAAGCTTTAGAATGGGAACGATGGTAAGAACAATGAGAATCAGGATACCGGCTGCTCCAATGGTATTCTTAATCAGTACACCTGAGCCTAATACCATCTGGGCCACAGAGCTGACCCCCTGTCCAATACCTGGAATTGCACCCACCAGCTTCTGAACTGCTCCCGTCTTTAAGGAATCCACATAAGGAAGCACCATGGACTGGATCATCTGAAATCCCAGTACCAGTCCGACTAGAGTCTTTAAGCTCCAGGAAACCACCTGTTCTAACAGTTCAGTCAGCTTTGATAACATGTCTTCTTTTGCAATATGACCTGCCATAACCAGAAGAGCGTACACACGGATCAGTGATAACAACACTGTTCCTAAAAGCCACTGGGAAGCAGATAAGATAACCAGGGTAAATTCATAAGATGCCACTGCGGTGGCACTGCTTCCCGCAAATGCCGCCGCCAGAAAATACGCAGGCATCAGCACTCTCATAAATCCCAGTATCTGGTCAACTACGCCGCTCACAATGGAAATGCTGGTAAAAAAGCTGGCTGCCAGATAGGTAAACAGTAATAAATAAGTAACAAAAAAACCTGTTTCGGAGATTTGACTTCCTGTAAATACACTGGAAAAATTAGAAAAGACAGCCCCGATAATGCCAAGTACAAGAATCTGACCCATCATATGCCCGCTGCTTTCAATTTCGCCCATCAGCATTTTTTTAAGCGCTTTTCCAGTCTGGCTGAGTACATCATTCAACTTCCCATCCATAAGACTTTTCATTAAATCCTGAAAGGAAAGATTAAGCCCCTGATTATCATTTCTCTGATCCAGAAATTTCTGAATGTCAGTCAGATCATACTGATCCAGATCAAGCCCCTGGGTAACCTCTGTTTCCTGCTCTTTTGCCGGAGCCTGCGCTCCCCAGGAGATACTGCCGGGAAAAAGAAAACACAGAAGACACAGAAGAAATAAAAACCTCCTTTTCATGTTCCTTCCTCCTGTCATGATAAAAATACCTGAAGAGTTTCAATCAGTGCCAGAAGAATCGGCATACTGACTGCCAGTACGGAAAGCTTTCCAAATATCTCAATCTGCGTTCCCACTGCACCGTAGCCTGCATCTTTACAGATTCCTGATGCAAACTCTGCAATGTAGGTAATTCCTATCATCTTTACCAGGGTGGACAGATAGACGCTGTTGATTTTTATGTAGGACTGGATTTCTTTCATGGTATCAAGAATTGTGCTAAGCTTCCCTACCCCATAAAAAAAGATAAAAAACCCTGCTGCAAGGACCAGAAAGGTTCCGTATTCCCCCTTCATTCCTTTTAGGGAAACTGCCAGAAGCACTGCTACAATCCCCACAACAGCTATGGAAACAACCGTCATATTCTCACCTACAATGCAAACAGATTTTTAATGGATTCAAACAGCTGATAAATGTAAGGTACCAGCCAGAACAGCACAAGAATGAGCCCTGCCAGGCTTGTTAAGAATGCCTGTTCTTCCCGTCCGCTGTGTTTTAATACCTGGCAGATGACGGAAACCAGAATTCCCACTGCTGCAATTTTAAATATCAAATTGACTCCCATGCTATCCTCCTTAATACATTACAATGGTCAGGAATAAACCTCCCATGATGCCAAGGCTTGTATAAAGCCGGCTCTTTTCCTGTTTATGATTTCTTAGATAATCAATTGACAGATCCAGCTGTTCCAGATAAAGAAGGATTGTCCTCTCCTGCATTCCGGTATCTAAATATCCCAGATGTTCCCCAAGCCCCTTTAAATTCTGCTTATCCTCACTGGACAGACACACCTCTTTTGGAAGACCGTCAATTTCTTCCTGCCAGATACCGTAAAAGCTTTCCCCTCTTTGCCCCATCAATCGATCTGACACCTTTAAAAACAAATCTCCCATCTGCCCTCCTGCTTTCCTGCCTGTCCGCTCAAAGGCTTCTGCCAGGGGAGAATTGGCATAGACGATTTCCCCCTTCAAAAGGAAGATCATTTTTCTTAAATGTTCTACTGTTTTTAAATGCTCATTCCACTGGGATGCCATATAAAAACCAAGACCGGAGCAGGATGCGATTACAAGGGCTGCCCCTGCCAGTCTTAACCATGTATTACCCATAAGCCCTGCTCTCCTGCCTGTCCGGCCGGACCCCGGTCCCAAATATATTTGCCTGATATAACTGGGTTCCTCTGGAATCAAAGATCTGATCAATGTTTCCGATTCTCCCTAAGTTGTTTAAGACAATATACCGTTCAAAAATCCGTTCCTCCAAAAGGGTTCTCAGCACCGGCTTCTGTTTTAAATCTTCAATGGAGCTGCCGTGTACCGTTGCGATGAGTTTGCATCCGCAGTTCATTACATATTCGATGGCATCTAAGTCTTCCCTGCTTCCCACCTCATCCACTGCAATCACTCTGGGAGACATGGTGCGGATTAACATCATCATCCCCTTTGCCTTTGGACAGCAGTCTAAAATATCAGTGCGGATTCCCAGATCATTCTGCGGCGCTCCCTGGTAACAGGCTCCGATCTCAGACCGCTCATCTACGACTCCCACGTTCATACCCTCAAACTCTCTGGAACCATCTGATATCTGCCGGATCAAATCCCGAAGCAGTGTGGTCTTTCCGCATCTGGGCGGGGAAATAATCAGGGTATGGCAGACCTCTCTTTGATTTTTATAGACAAAAGGCAGTATGGGAGAAGCACAGCCCTTTACCTGATGGGAAAGGCGGATATTAATAAAAGATATGTATTTCATGGTTTTTATTCCGGACTCATCAAGGATTGTCTTGCCTGCAATCCCGATTCTGTGCCCCCCTTGTACAGTAAGGAAGCCCTGCTTTAATTCTTCTTCAAACGCATACAGGGAGTAATTGCTCATATACTCCATGGTTTCCTTTAATTCGTTTTTTGTAATGTGATAGGCTTCTTCCAGTTTTTTGCTGATATCCCCTGATCCGGTTAAATAATACTCTTCGTTTCTGTACACCAGCATAAGAGGGGCAGCCACACGCAGCCTTATTTCCTGGACTTCGTCGAAATTTAAGGCTACCTTGTTTAAGATTTCTCTTATGTTTTTAGAAAACAGATTGATCAGCTCGTCTTTTCTCTCCACTCTCATCCCTCCTCTTACCTCAATATATGAAAAGTGGGACAAATTATGACTTAAAAAAAGTCCGTTCTTTGCGTCATAATTCTGACGTAAAAAACGGACTTCCTATAGACCCTGTTATTTTTACATGCTGTCTCTCAGTTTAAAAGTCTCCACTTCCTGTTTCAGTGCCTGAGCCAGGGAATCCAGTTCCTCACTGGAAGCTGAGCTTTCCTCGGCTGTAGCAGCATTATTTTGTACCACTGTAGATACCTGGGACAATCCCTGATTAATCTCTTCCATTGCCTGAACCTGCGCTTCTGAAGCCAGGGCAATCTCATGAATAATGTCATCCACAAGACCTGCTTTTTCTTCCACTGTTTTTAAAATACCCGCAGACTGGTCAGCCAGTTTTCCTCCTTCTGAAATTGTAGCAACGGAATAACCGATTAAATCCGCAGTCTGCTTGGCTGCTTCTGCAGATTTTGCTGCTAAATTACGTACTTCATCCGCCACCACTGCAAACCCCTTTCCGGCTTCTCCTGCACGTGCCGATTCCACTGCTGCGTTTAAGGCCAGAATATTGGTTTGAAATGCAATATCCTCAATTACCTTTGTAATGTTTTTAATCTTTTCGGAAGCTGCACCGATTTCTTTCATGGAGCGGTCCAGCTGATCCATACATTCATTGCCTTCCCTGACTCCTGTCACAGCTTCCTTAACAAATCTGGTGGCATTCTCTACCCGTTTCGCATTTTCCTCTGCCTGGCTGGAAACATTGGAGATGGCAGCATTTAACTCTTCCACTGTAGCAGCCTGTTCGGTTGCCCCCGTCGCAAGAGACTGGGAAGCACTGGAGATCTGTTTTGAACCTTCCGCTACCTGATCAGAGGATACACGGATGTTTCCTAACACTGAATTGAGATTCAAAATAATTCCTCTTAAGGAATCTTTGATCTGAACGAAATCTCCTTTGTAGTCCTGGTTTACGCTGACGGTACAGTCTCCTTTTTCCAGACTGGTGAGTATAACTGAAATTTCATTGATATAACTGTTTAAGGTAGCAACTGTACCTGTAAATGATTTGGAAAGGGTTTCCAGCTCATTGCCTGAATTGATCTGGGGCACTGGAGAATGAAGATCTCCTTCTTCCAGAAGCCGGATCCGGTTAACCAGATTTAAAATAGGTTCAACAATGGGTTTTGCAATTCTGAATGCGATTACAAATGACAGAATGATCATAAGCAGAGTGATCATCATCGTGGTGAAAAGGGAGGTCCGAAAGCTTGACATCATCTCCGATTCCTTTGTAACCACACCGATTGACCAACCGTCTGTTCCCTTTATGGGCGTATAACCAGTGGTCATATTCACTCCTTTGAAATTAACCGTCTGTATTCCTGTCTTGCCCGCTATCATATCCTTCATCTCATCAGATGTACCCTGATAGTTTTTATCTGTTTTTGCCATTTCAATATAGTTTGTCTGATCTTTTACCCGGTCTCTGTTTTTGTGGGCAATAATCTTTCCTTCTTTATCAATGATAAATCCGTAGCCAGATTGACCAACCTCCACACCATCAATCATGGTGCTGAAGGTATCAGAATCCAGTGTTGCAATGACAATTCCATTATACTGATCGCTTTTTACCTTTGCGGATACAATTAATACAGTTTTACCCGTTACTTTGCTTACAATGGTAGAAGATATATATGTATTTCCCGCAATGGACTGTTTAAAATACTCCCGTTCGCTGGCATCCCCGCCATCGCTGGTTTTTCCATCCGCACCAGCAATGGAAAGCGTTGCAAATCCGTTGTCTTTTGCAATCTCAGCCAGTAACTGGGTCCTCTGATCGTTACTTAAGGATGGATCTGTAATCTCCGGATTCTGTGCAATAAATTCAATTCTGGCTCTGTAAAGATCAATGGAATTCTCCACAGACTGACTGTAGGCAGTGGCACATTCTGTCAGTCGCAGCTCAATATTGTTTTTGGCATCCCGGTAAAACATCATGCCGTTAATCAATCCGTAGATGGCTGATATGGAAACTGCCATACCGATGATTCCATAAAGAAGCCTCTTTTTTATGGACTTGTTTTCCAATTTGTCCGTAATCTTTCTGCCTGCTGATTTCTTTTGTTTCAATGCTTTCTTATTTTCTTTTTCCATCATATTGCCCCTTCTTATTTATTCTTTAGAATAATCTCCATCCCGCCAGCCAATTACTGCATTGATGACAGTGGGAATAATGAGTGTAAATAAAGTTATATAGGATACCAGCGTAAGTCCTTTGGAAACAAGGCTGGTAAGTCCTACCTGAGAGACACCCCAGGTAAAAATAATATAGAACAAAGTGAGTAAAGCTCCTCTTTTGTTTCTTTTTGCTTCTGCTGTCTGGGCATTCTCACCTGTTTTCTTCTGATACCAGTTAATTACACGGTCATTAAAGCCCTGTGCATAGTTAATCGCTGTGGAGATGGTAGCAAAGAAGATGGAAATGGTAATAAGGGTCAGTAAAACCGCTTTCACCTGCTCTCCCCCGAATCCGTTTTGTACCACCAAAATGGTGTACACCGCTTTTCCCGCTTTCCAGCCTTCTAATACCTCAGAATAATTGGCGGCTAAATTGACCACGGTGATTTCAAGGAAAATCCAGTTTAATATAACGGACAGAACCACGGACCAGCGCAACGTGCTTTTATTTTTAAACAGCTGTGCATGATTTACATAGGCTCCGAAACCGCCAAGATTCTGACCGGAAAATATGTAGGCCCAGCATAAAGCAGTCAGAAGGTAACTTAGAAAGCTTCCTGCCCCTGAAGCAATTCCCTGGTTTAAGGATTCTCCCATCACGCCCAGTTCTCTTGTCAGTCTGCCGCAGCTGATATTGTAAATAAGATTTGGTACGTGGATTGCCAGTAAAGTGACAAAGATCACTGCACTCATGAAAACCGCATTTTTCCTTACAAGACCGGCTCCTTTCATGCAAAGTAAAAACATAATAATGCCAACTGCAAAGGTGGTAATCAGGTAGGGCATTCCGGAAAGCTCTGCTAACGCAGATCCGGAAGAGGAGTAGGCAAGAGCCATGCATACGATTAAAAGCCAGTTAAAGTTAAACTCGTATACAACCTGCATTGGTTTTGCAAACCTGCCTCCCAGAAAACGGGAACCATATTTCTTTAAAAACTCACCATAGTCAAAGGTTTTAAAATCCATTGCAAACTTCATAAAGAAATAAATAATAAAACAGTTGATTGCCGCTACCACAAGGGGCATGAACAGGCAGAAATAAGGCTGTGTTACTTTAGGCAGCATCCCATAAAATCCCGTATTCATAAAAAAATAGGACCAGGGTGTTGAACCGGCGGCAAATCCGCCCCCGCACTGGGAACTAAATGCAATGGAAACAAATACGACTACAGTTTTCCAGTCTACTCCACTGGTTTGATTTCTGTTACCTGCAATTCCGGTGCTCATAATACCATCCTCCTTTATGACGACCCAGTACGTACCCCTCTCCCCGCGAAAGTCGAACTATGTCGTTTTTTTAACAATATAGTCATATTATAAGACATGTACGAAATAACATCCAATCGATCCCTCCTATGTGTAAACGCGGATCAATAGTTTTTGACCATATATTTATTTACCGCTTGTACGCCGGTAAAAAAGTATGATATATTGCAGAAAGTAAGAAAATTCTTTTTTAAAGAAGTGGAGGAAGACCAAATGCGTGAAGAAATTATGGAAGGAATCCGGCGTCACATCCTCCCTTTAAGCGGTGTGGAGAAAGCCGAACTTTTAGAGGTATGGCCAGGACACTCAAAAATCACTTTAGAAATTACAGAAGGTGCCTTAAATCTATACGGAAATCTCCATGGGGGCTTTATTTTTACCCTTTGTGATATTACATCTGGTATGGCTGCCTATGCTTATGAATACGCCAATGTCACACAGCATGGAAACATTGATTTTATAAAAGGAATCAGCTCCGGCCAGATCTTTGTGGAAGCAAACGCCATTCATAAAGGAAGCCGGTCCGTGGTGAACAGAGTGGAAGTTACATC
The DNA here is from genome assembly GCA_009712635.1 of Hungatella sp. GTDB lineage: Bacteria > Bacillota > Clostridia > Lachnospirales > Lachnospiraceae > Lacrimispora. The sequence goes on from WASS01000015.1 coordinate 193,810, forward strand.
TTCCGATGGAGTACTACTGGCTGCCGGTTCCTTTACCATGTATCTGCTTTCCGCTCTATAGAATCATTGGTCGGATAATTATTAATCGTATTATTTATTCTCTTAAACAGCCGATAGTATAAATAGCATAGTTTTTACCTAGGGGGGAAATAATATGATGATACGAAGCAACAACCATATGACAGATTTCAGAACCAGGTTTCAGGTCCAAAACGTACAGTTTAAAAGTGTAATTAATAGCCTAAACACAAACTATAAGCAAAAAAAGCCCAGCTTTGACCTGCTTGAACTAAGCCTGGATGCCATAAAATCACAAAAGACGGAAACCAAAAATCCAGATAAATTAATTGACTACAAAAATTCTCCTTTCAGCGGAAGCCGGACGGAAGCAGAGTGGGCTGAAAGTTCTCTGACCCAGCAGCGGGACGGATTAAATTCCATTAGAAATGAATTAGAATATCAACTAGAGCGTTTGAATACTACCCTTTCTAAGATTGATGAATATGAAAAAATTGCAAATGGAGATACATCCCAGACAGAGCCCTCTGTTATATCACAAAATAGAGCTGATGAACTGGTAAATAAATACAAAGAAAGCATAAAAACTGATTATTCAAAAGAGATTGAAACGGTTATTTCGTTTTATAGCAGCTGGACAGACAACTATGATAAATATTCCAACGGACTGGCATCAAAGGTAATGGGCAACGGGTTGAAAGATATCTCCGCCAAGTCCCTGGGTCTGAAAGATCTGTCTGATGATCCGGATACAATAAGAGCCGCTTTAAGCAGCGCAATCGATCAGTTAAAGGTTCTTTCCAAGTCTGTAGAGGACCAATTTTATCAGGCATCCGGCAAAAAGATGGCAGCGGAGGTTTATTCTGATCCAGAAATACGAAACAAAAGAATGGAGTTGGAAAATGCTTCCCTGGAAATGGCTGTAATCAAAGAAGACACCTCCTTTACGGGGCAAATATTAAAAATTGATGATACGATAAAGTTTTAATAAAAGCATACTAAAAAGCCGCAGGACATGTAATCGATTCCTACGGCTTTTATTCTACTGATATAAAATTCTCCTCACCGACTGAATAGGCTGAAAATCCACATTGGATATCTTAATTCCATCTTCGGGGCCGCTGGCGTGAATCAGCTGGCCGTTGCCTATATAAATACCAATATGGCCTATGTATGAAATAAGATCTCCCGGTCTGGCATTTCCAATCCCGCCTGCATCCACTCCTGCAGCTGCCTGATCCTGAGAGGTTCTTGGCAGATTGATCCCGAAATTTTTATATACACTCTGTACAAAACCGGAACAGTCTGCACCCTCTGTCAGGCTTGTCCCTCCATACCGGTAAGGGTTACCTAAAAATTGTCTTGCAAAGGACACCACCTGATCTCCTGCTGCTGACTGGTTTGGTGCAGAGGGCCCGTTTATTTTTGCACCCGGTCCATTTACAGTATTTATGATAAGTGGCTCGATAAGCGGTATGGATTCGCTTGCTGAAACAGTGTCAGCCTTTGCCGGGAAGCTGACTGATCCCGCAATTAAGATCCCTGTAAATAAGACTGCAATTAATGTTTTCTTATGCATGGTTTTTCCTCCTGTGAATTTTAGAATCCCATATCTTTCACGTCTTCTGACAGAAATCTGTGGTATGTCCCATGATTATCATGGAATTTAATGAAATAACGGTAAGAATCCCTGGCTGGATCTTCGAAATACAAAATAAAATCGCATTCTTCCCCATCACAGCTTTCGCAGATATACCTGCCGTCTGAATATCTGGAAAATACGTTTTTAATATCTTCCAGCTGTACACCAGGCTTTTCAATAATCTCAATAAATTCTTTTAAAAACCCACTCTTCTCTTCCTGTTCCCAAACATATTGTGCCCCTTCCGGAGGAATAAGAAAGCAGAACCGGTCCTGGCTTTTCGTAATTTTTATTTCTCCCAGCCGGTCTTTTACATAAGCTTTGAATTCTTTCAGTGCTGTTTTTATTTCATCATCCGAATCTCCTGTTTTCAGGATATGAAGCAATGCCTTTTCCGGATAATAAAACCGGATTACTTCGTTTTCATATCCCAGTTTCATCTGTACTTCCATAATTGAATTAATGAGCATACGCTCCAGAGCAGCAACCTGCATGTCCGCTCTCCTTTCCATTCTTACCGGCACATTATTCATGAAGCCGCCGTATGATTTTAAAAATAATCCCTCCCTCAGTAACGAATGGCTGGGAATGGGAAAAGAAGACGATTCCTTCCGTAGGTGCAAGAATCTGGCTTATAATCTCACCTTCATAAGGATCCAGGATATCTGCCAGAATCTCTCCCCTGCTTACTTCCTCGCCTGGCTTTACGTGGGGACGGTATATGCCGGCACAGTCCGTTCTGACACTGGATAAATCGCTTTCATGAAGAACGTTTGCAATATAGCCGCTGTGACTGGTGTAACGCACCATTCCCATACGGGTTAAAAACCGCAGAACAGAAGCCACTGCCATACGGGCAGAGGGTTCATCAATCTGATCCGTTCCGCTGGTATAGATAGAGAATGCGCTGGTATTTTTTAACTGCCAGTTATAATTCAGAGTTGCCTTATCAAATGGCTTGGCATCCCGGACCACCACATAGGGAAGCCCAAAGAGATTTGCAAGACTTGGGTTTTGATATCCGGTATCCATCATACGCACATGTGGTACGAAATTACCAGGAATATAAAAACTGGTAAACTGAATTCCATAGCTGTATTCTTTCACTGCATCGAAGATGCCCGCTGCAATCCGTTTCGTCGTTTCTCCGCTTCCGTCTCCCGGATACATGCGGTTTATATCAGAATCATCAGTGGGCCAGAACCGTTTGCCGACGTTTAATGAGGCTGTATTCACTGTGGGAATCACCATAATCTCATTGCCTTTAATGATGGCTCCCCGCTCTTCTAACTCTTTCAGCTGTCTGATTAACTGGGAACAGATATAAAGCTGCTGTACCTCGTTGCCTCTGCAGGCGCCTACAATACAGGCCGACTTCTCCCCTTTGCCAAAATGATAGCCATACAGATTCATATCGTCCCTGTAAAGATTCTTCAGTGTGTAAATGGTTTCTTTTCTCATGCCTGCTCCCCTCCTAACACCCGCGCCAGCAAAGATCCTGCCGATACTACGGGATATTCCCTGAGGGTAAATACCAGACCGTCTATGGGAGAAACCACTTCCTCCAGAATTGTTCCGGTTAAAGGATTTAAGATCTGCCCTATGGGCTGGTTTTCTCTCACCGTACCAAGATGTTCCACCAGGGGCATAAATATTCCCGGACTTTCCGCATGCAAAAGTCCAAGCTTCCGATTATAGGAAATCATGGGTTCTTTGGGAATTACAGTTTCTCCAGTCCATATTCCCAGTTCCTTCATCAGGCAGAGTATTCCTTCTGTCAGCTGTTTTCCATAGGTTTTAGTAATCCGCATTCCAACTCCCATTTCAACTACAAAGGTAGGAACTCCTATGCTGTTTAACCCGTGGGACAGGGTGGAATCCAGCACTACGGCATTTTCATAAACCCAGACCAGATCCACATTCATCAGCTTTGCGTAGCCGATCAGCTTGTCTGCATAGGCTTCGCTCATACGGATCTGAGGAATCTCTCTTAAAAAGATATTACTGGCATGTAAATCCACGCAGAAATCAGAACCGGAGATGTCTGCCATGATCTCAGAAGCAATATGTTCCGATACAGCTCCCTCCTCATCACCTGGAAAAATCCGGTTCATATCAATGTCATACCCGGGCAGACCTCTGGTAATGGAATCGATTCCAAGTGGGTTAAGTGCCGGATATATATCAACAATTCCTTTTAAATAATCCTTATTTTCTCTGATAATACGGTTAATTTCATAACATACAAACTGGCCTTCCAGCTCGTCCCCATGAACGCCGGTGACAATACTGATCCGCTTTTCTTTACCGGTTACCGTCTCTGGTACCAATCGGTTTTTATATATATTCCAGCTTTCTCCTACAGGCAGACCTACGGATGCAACTGTTTTTATCATATTTCTCATCACCCTTGTTCTTATACTTTATTACATTATAAGAATAAATCAGCATGATTCAAACGTCAAGCAATTCCTGCCCGATGACCTCTTCCTTTTTTATCTGAATTAACATCCCATCTATAACTCTTGCCCCCGGCAAAAGAACCTCCTGTCCTGAAGTCACCATCCCTCCATCAAACCATTTTTTAATCTGACTTCTGGAAACTTCAAGCTCACTGGCAAGCAGAACATCTGCCCTGAGTTTCATTGCTGAAGGATTTTTTATCTGTATTTCCAGACAGTAATCTTTATTTCCCGGTGTGGTTGTGGGAGTCTTTAGAATATGATACCCGGTTTTTACTTCCATGATTTCCGCTTTGTTTCTTATAAACAGTTCTCTGTTGCTTCCATAACTGGCAGCCAGCTGGGGGCTGTTGCTTAAAAAGCCTTCATATTCCTCTTTATCTATATTCTCTGGATTTGCCCGCTCTATAATGGTCATGTTCCATGAGGTGTCACAATGGCTGCAGCGGTAAATCAACCACACATCCAGCAGTCTTCCATTGGCATTTACCCTGAATTTTCCACTGTTTTGAAACTCTGTTTTTTCTTTGCATTTGGGACACCTTCTTATCACAGAGGGCAGCTGGTCCGGTATAATCAGCCACAGTTTCCGTAAATTACGATTCATATCTTCCTCCATATTATGATCTTTACGGATAACTCTACTATGAACCGTACTGCCTTCCCACCTCACTTTCAATTATAAATAAAAAAAAGGCAGTGTATCATCTTTTATGACACACCGCCTGTATTCATCTTCTTTTCCTGGAGTACGATCCTTTGAATGCTCTTCTCTGACAGATAATAACGCTCCGCCAGAATCCTTACACAAAACCCGGATAGATAATCGTTATAGATGGAACGATCCCGCCGTTTCCGTTCTTCTCTGGCTCCTGTTCCTTCTCCCCAGTTTCTTTTATTTTCCTGTTTTCTTGGGATGTAAACATACTCCCCGTCAATATAATTCTGAATCAGTTCCACCAGCTCTTCTGGCAGAATTTCATTGGCTCTCTGATAGCGCATCGCTGCCTCCTAAACAATTTTCTGTCCGGATTAGCAAAGGCTATACAATTACTTATCATTTCACTGCATAACCCGTGCTATGCAGTCTTTGAGGGTTCCATCATAAATAACCCGCCTCCTTTTCAACACTCATTCACCCGCTGTTTCTCCAGTATTTTACCACAAAATCATAAAAAATAACACCTTATACTTAATATAGAATTAAAAATGATCACTCCTTAGCTTTTTACAACCACCCCTAAGTACTTTGCCAGCTCAGCTGCCTGATATAAATCCACCACTGCCCCTTTTAATTCCCTGCACTCATCGGAAAGCACAAGACCGTGTATGGTACAGGTTGTAAAATCCATCCCTTTTAACATCGTCTTAAAAAAGCTGGCATTATCTAAGTTAACTCGATTCCATAACAGATCCTTCATGCGGCACTGGGTAAGAAATCCTCCCTCTAACTGGGAGCCGGTAAGGTAAATATGCTCCATCTTGGAACTGTCAAAATTGGCATAGCGGAAATTACAGTCTGTTATTCTGGTATGAAGCATGGTGCTGCCGCAAAACCTGGTCCCCACTCCTTTGGAAGAAATGAATTCTGCCCGGTTAAAATAACAGTCTTCCAGACCGCAGTTGGAAAAATCACAGGAACGGAAAATAACATCGGTAAATTCTCCTTTTTCAAAAGAACAGTCCTGAAACAGGCAGTTTTCAAAAATTGAAGCGGAAAACTGCATACGGGAAATATCCTTCCCACTTATGCTGACGTTTCGGATTACCGCATCCCGGATTTCTTCTTCCCTCTCTATTTTTCTATTTAATTCCCTTTCATCTATGAGGATCAGTTCCTCTTCCCCCGATAGAATGGGCGCAAGCAGCTTGTCTTTCATCCTTCCATACTCCTTTTTATTCTTATTGCTTTTATTATGCCATACAGCTTTATTCTGGACAATCATAAAAAAACAAAGTTCAAAATCCATGCATAGGCACCGGCTATCAATGATTGAAAAAAGGCCGAATAGAGCCGATTGGATTTTTATAGATACAACGCTTATAATAAAAACAGCAAGATTGTTAAAAAAATAATTATTTAAAACCAGGAGGAAGGTACTATGAGTAAATTATCCAAAGAAGAATTTCAATCCTATTTAATGCAAATCCGAGAGCTGGCAGAAGGACCGTTGGAAGAGATCCAGAAGGAAGTCGAGGTTACCAATAAATTTCCAAAAGAATTCTACGATCTGTCAATCAAAAATGATTTATACCGCTGCGCTCTGCCCGTAGAATACGGCGGCTACGGTCTGTCCGAACTTGAGATCTTACAGGTACAGGAAGAATTCTCCAGAGGACCGGGCGGAATGAGAATGCATCTTCACTATGCAATGGATTTAAACTGGAGAATCCTTGATGATTACGGCAGCAAGGAACTGAAAGATGAATACATGAACAAGTTCCAGGATAAATCCGTATTCACCTGCTTCGCTCTGACAGAAGCAACCGGCGGTACCGGAGCTGATTTACATACCATGGCAGTAAAAGATGGCGATTCCTATGTATTAAACGGAGAAAAAACATTAATCTCCCATACCGACTGCTGCGAATTTGCTTATGTAATTGCAGTTACCAATCCTGAATCAAAGAAAGACGACAGACTTTCCGCATTCTTTGTTCCCATGGATGCTCCCGGATTTGAAGTAATCAACATGCCTCATATGATGGGCTGCCGCGGAGCTGGACACGGAGAACTGAAATTTACAGACTGTAAGATCGACAAGAAGTATTTATTAGGAAAAGAAGGCCAGGGTCTTGAAATTGCCATGCATTCCTTATCTGTATCCCGTGCCCATATCGCAGCAAGTAACTTAGGTATGGCTCAGAGAATGCTGGAACTTTCCTTACAGTATGCAAATGACCGTGTAACATTTGGAAAACCAATCGGAACCCGTCAGGCAATCCGCTGCAAAATCGCTGATATGTCCATGATGGTTCATGCACTGCGCTGCATGGTTTACGATTTTGCTAAATCCTATGAAGAGAATCCTACCGGCGAGTACATTGAAGAGAAAGCAGCAATGTGCAAGCTGTACAGCATTGATACCACAAGAAAAGTCAGTGATGAGATGTTAGAGATCTTCGGCGGAGTGGGATACTTTGAAGACTGCAAATACGGTCCAGTAGAACGTCTCTACCGTGACTGCCGGGCAATGTGGCTGGAAGAAGGCGCACCTACGGTTCAGCGCATCACCATTTCCAGAAATACCATTAAGCATGGCGCAAAAATGGAATACATCATCTAACAGGAATTCACCTTGGGGTCATCCGGTTCCGTATGGGCCTGATGACCCCAGGTTTTTGTAAAGGAGGAGGATCCGTATGAAACCTTTAGAGGGAGTAAAAGTAGTAGATTTAACCACATATCTTGCAGCCCCTACCACAGTCCGCGTTCTGGGAGAATGGGGCGCCGACTGCATTAAAATCGAGTCCGCCAAGGGTGATCCTGCAAGAACACAGGGAGCAGTATTTAACATGCCCTATGAAGACGATGAAAACCTGGCATTTGATGTTGCCAACATGAACAAACGCTTTATTACCCTGGATTTAAAATCCGAGAAGGGTCTGGAAATCGCATACAAACTGATTGGAGAAGCCGATGTCTTTGTCACCAATACCAGAACAAAATCTTTGACAAAACTGGGGCTTGACTATGAAACATTAAGCGAACGTTTTCCAAAGCTGGTTTTTGCCCAGGTCTTAGGCTATGGGGAGAACGGCCCGGAAAAAGATTCTGCCGGATTTGATGTTACCTGCTACATGGCCAGAGGCGGCGTGTTCGGAACAACTGTAAACAAAGGGGATGCTCCCATGATCCCAACCAATGGCTTTGGCGATTTCCAGGTTTCCTTAGGGCTTGCATCAGGAATCTGTGCTGCTCTTTATGCACGGGAAAAATCTGGAAAAGGCGATAAGATCACGGTCTCCCTCCATCATGCCGCTGTTTACGCACTGAGCACAGGAGTGATTTCTGCCCAGTACGGCAATCAGTACCCAAAAAGCAGAAAAGAAGTTCCTAACCCATTTAATAACGTATACCGTACCAGCGACCAGAAATGGGTGGTAATCTGCTGTCCGGAGTATGATCGTGACTATGAGAAGATCATGACACTGTTAGGAAGACCGGACATGGTTGGAAATTCCCGTTACATGAGATGTGCAGACGTAAATGCAGGTCATTTAAACCATGAGGTCATTGATGTTCTTGATGCCGCCATTGGCAAACTCACAAGAAAAGATTTAATGAGCATGTTTAAAGCCAACGATTTAGCCTGCGAAGCTGCCTATGAACCTCTTGATATGTACGAGGATGAGCAGGTCTGGGCCAATCGCATTATTGCAAAGATTCCCTACCCTTCCGGTGAACGCTATCTTCCCACAAACCCGGTAAACTTTGGTTCTGTTGGAGAACCGGAGTATCGGATCGGCGGCTCCCAGGGTGCTCATACGGTTGAGATCCTGAACCATCTGGGATACAGCCAGGGTGAAATCGGTGAGATCCTTGCCTCCGGTGCAGCCACCGGGGAAACAAAGCTGAAAAAATAACCACGATAGAATGGAAAGGTGAGATGACATGAGTTTACTATACACCGAAGAACAAAAAGAGCTTCTTGCTCTCGTAAGAGAGATGGCTGAAAACGAAATCAAGCCTTACGTAAAAGAAGCAGATGAGAAAGGTGAATGTCCGAAAGAACTCTTTAAATGGGGTTTTGATATGGGACTTCACATGCTGGAAATTCCAGAGGAATACGGCGGAACCGGTTTAAGCTATGAAACCACTGCCATGATATTTGAAGAGCTGGCAAAAGTAGATGCAGGCTATGCCATCACCTTTGTAACCACCTTTGTTGCCTTAAGAAACGTAATTCTTGCAGGAACCAAGGAGCAGGGACAGTATTTTGCTGACAAAATCAGACCGGGATCATTTGCAGGATTTGCCTTAACCGAGCCCAATGCAGGCTCTGATCCGGCCGCCATGCGTTCCACCGCAGTCTTAGATGGGGATGAATACATCTTAAACGGAACAAAAACCTTTATTACAAACGGAGCTCTCTCTGATGTATTTGTAGGATTTTTCAAAACCAGCCCGGCTGCCGGACACAAGGGAATTTCCGCCTTTATTATCGATGCGGATGCACCTGGCGTTACCGTCGGCGCTCATGAGAACAAGATGGGACTTCGTCTTTCCAATACCACTGATTTAATTTTTGAAAATGTGCGGGTAAAAGCTTCCGCTATGGTTGGACCGGAAGGCTCCGGCTTTAAGCTGGCTTTAAATGCACTGAACTTATCCCGTGCATTCGTGGCAACCCTGGCAGTGGGAATTATGCAGAGAGCCCTTGATGAATCGGTAAAATATGCCAAAGAACGAAAACAGTTCGGAACTCCGATTATCAAGTTCCAGATGGTTCAGGCACTGCTTGCGGATATGGCAATCAAGGTTGAAGCATCCCGGTGTCTGGTTAATAACACCATGCGCATGATGGACCAGGGAATCATGGTTCAGAAGGAAGGCTCCATCTGCAAGACCTTTGTCTCCGACTGTGCACAGGAGGTTACCTCCAATGCAGTACAGATCTTCGGCGGATACGGATTCAGCAAGGAATATCCCGTAGAAAAACTGATGAGAGACTGCAAAGTGTTCCAGATTTTTGAAGGCGCCAACCAGATCCAGCGTATGACCATTGCAAATGTGCTGGATAAGGAATACAGATAGGAGGACATAACAGGATGAATATCGTTGTTTGCATCAAGCAGGTTCCGGATACAACAGAGATTAAAATCGATCCGGTAAAAAACACCCTGATCCGTACAGGTGTACCAAGCATCATGAATCCATTTGACAAAAATGCCTTAGAAACGGGGCTTACTTTAAAGGACCGCTACGGCGGAAAAGTGACTGTGATCTCCATGGGGCCTCCACAGGCAAAGGCTGTATTAAGAGAAGCTCTTTCCATGGGAGCTGATGAGGCTTATCTGGTGACTGACCGTGCATTTGGCGGTTCTGATACCTATGCCACCAGCTATATCCTGTCACAGGCCATTAAAAAGCTTGATGACTTCGATGTGATTCTGGGCGGAAAACAGGCTATTGACGGGGATACGGGTCAGACTGCCCCCAGTATTGCAGAACACCTTGGCACTGCGAGGCTTACTTATATTCTGGATTTAGAGGTAAATGGGGATAAGGTAATTGCCAGACGGCAGGTGGAGGAAGGCATCGAAGTGATTGAGGCACGATTCCCCATTCTTTGTACTGCAACAAAGGAAAGCAACAAACCCAGATATGCTACCATAAAGAGAAAAATCGCCTCTTTAAAAGCAGAGATACCGGAAATTACTCTGGCTGACTTACCAGATGCGGATGTGTCAAAAATGGGACTCAAAGGCTCTCCCACCAAGGTAAAAGCTACGTTCACACCAAAACGATCCGCCTGCGGCGTGACCATAGAGGGAAATACTCCCGGTGAAATTGCTAACGCACTGATCGGCAAGCTGGCCGACGGGAAAATACTGTAAAAGGAGGCCGAAGAAAATGAGTTTTGAAGCATGGAAGGATGTTTGGGTATTTGTTGAATGTTTTAAAGACCAGCCAAAAAGCGTTGGACTGGAACTTTTAGGCCAGGGCAGAAAACTGGCAGAAGGATTAAAACAGGATCTTTGTGCAGTAGTAATTGGAAATCATACCAAAGAGGCGGTAAAAGCTGCCGGAGAATATGGTGCGGATAAAATTTATGTGGTTGAGGGAGCGGAATACGAAGATTACTCTGCCGATGCCTATGGAAATGTATTTTTAAAACTGTGTGAAAAGTATCAGCCCAATACGATCTTAGTTGGTGCAACCGTAAACGGCAGAGACTTGGGATCCAAAATTGCGGTAAGCCTGCGCACCGGTCTGACTGCAGACTGTACTGCCCTCAGCGTTGATGAGGAAACTGGCAATGTTGTCTGGGAACGTCCTGCTTTCGGAGGCAATTTATATGCTCAGATTCTTTGCAGTGAAACCAGACCTCAGATGGGTACCTGCAGACCGGGAGCATTTAAAAAACCAGAAAAGAATCCGGACAATAAACCAGTTGTGATCCGGGAAGAAATCTCCACTCCGGCTCAGGAGATCCGGACTAAGGTAATTGACTTTATCAAAGCCTGTGAAGACAATGACATTCGGCTTGATGAAGCTGAAATTATCGTTTCCGGCGGCCGGGGTATGAAATCTGCCGAGAACTTTTCTGTATTAAAGGAATTGGCTGATGCACTTTGCGGTACCGTAGGCTGTTCCCGGGCTGCCGTTGATGCAGGCTGGATGCCTCAGAGCAAGCAGGTTGGACAGACGGGCGCTACCGTTTCCCCTAAAATATATTTTGCCTGCGGTATTTCAGGAGCAGTGCAGCATGTAGCCGGAATGAGCGAGTCAGGAACCATCATTGCCATTAACAAGGATGAAACCGCTCCTATTTTCGAGGTTGCGGACTATTGCATTGTTGGTGATTTATTTGAAGTGGTTCCTGCTCTTGTCAAAGAGCTGAAGGCGAGGCAGCAGGGTTAACCTTATCATACCTCTGCTCTTCATTTCCAAGGAGAAGGGTTATGCTTGATGAAATAAAAATAAATCCTGATTTAAAACTTCAGTATTTGAAGAATGGATACTGGTCAGACCGTACGCTTTCTGACTGCTTTCATGAGTCAGTCAGTAAATATCCGGACCGGGAATATGTAGTAGATGACAGAGGATGCCGGTATACATACAGGCAGATGGATGAGGCCGCTTCCAAAGTGGCGGCCTTTCTCCGTTCCCAGGGAATCGGCCCTGGTGATGTGGTTTCCTATCAGATTCCGATCTGGAGCGAATTCGCAGTTATTACCATTGCCTGCTTTAAGGCGGGTGCCGCTGCCCACCCGATTGCCATGTCATACGAGGAAAAAGAACTGGTCCGCTGCTTAAATCTAACCCAGTCTAAGGCTTATTTTGCTCCCACCTGGTTTCATAAGACCGATTATGAGGAAATGATCCAATCAGCACTTCCTCATATTAACAGCCTTCGTGCAGTGGTTTTGCTGGATCAGACCAGGGAGATGAAAAGCAGCAGTTATTCCTGGAACAATATTCTCCATGATTACAGGCCATTAACGACCTCGGAATGTGCCCGGCAGACTGGACAGGATATTGCCGTCATTCTTGGAACCTCCGGCACTACCTGCGGATCAAAGGGTGTTATTTTAACTCATGATAATATCCGTTACAGTGAGGAAACCTTTAACCGGGAGCTGGGGATATCAATGGATGATATCATGTTTATGCCTGCGCCACTCAATCATGCAACCGGTTTTCACCATGGGATTATTGCACCCATGCTCACAGGTGCGAAGGTGGTTTTACAGCAGAAATACTGCTGTCGGGAAGCCATTGATTTAATGAACCTGGAATCCTGTACTTATTCCATGGGCGCCACTCCTTTTATCTATGATATTTTAAGGGATTTAGAGACCAACGGAGGGGCAATTCCTTCTCTTAAATTCTATTTATGCGGCGGTGCACCTGTTCCAGGCTATATGGTGCAAAAAGCCTGGGATTATGGGATACTTCTATGTGAGGTCTATGGTTCTACGGAGAGTGTTCCCCATGTTTTTGTCAGACCCTGTGACGCATTAAGGCTAAATGGAACTACTTCAGGAAAACCACTGGAGGGAGTCGAAATCCGCGTAGTGGATGAAAACGGTGCAGATGTACCTTTTGGAACTGCAGGAGAAGAATTGTCAAGAGGTCCCAATGTATTTGCAGGGTATTTAAAAAACCGGGGGATTACCGATGAAGTTCTTGACGATGACGGCTGGTTTCACAGCGGAGATCTCTGCGTTATGGATGAAGATGGAAACATACGGATTATCGGAAGAAAGAAAGACATGATTGTCCGTGGCGGTGAAAATTTGAATTCCAATGAAATTAATGATAATTTAGAAGGTTGTCCCGGAATTCTGGATCATACCGTCATTGGTATGCCTGATGAACGCCTGGGGGAACGGATCTGCGCTTTTGTGGTTGTTGCAAAAGGGTTTGAAACTCTCTCTCTGACAGATGTAACAGACTATTTAAAAGAACACCGCATATCCAAACGCTTCTGGCCGGAACGTCTGGAAATAATTAAACGAATTCCCCACACAGGCAGCGGAAAAGTAAAAAAATATTTGCTGCGGGAAGAGCTGTTAAAACGGATGAAGGGGTGACAGGCTATGACTCAACAAACATTCGGACCAAGAAGATGCCGTGACACAAGAAAGCCTCCGGCTAACCAGTGTCCGGAGGTATCCTTTTACCGATGCGAAACATGCGGCGGACTGTTTCCCGCCATTGCTGCATCTCCCCTTGGTGAAACGGAAATAACATGCTGTGGTTCAAAAGCGGTCCATTTAATACCGGAATCACCAGACCTGGTAAACGATAAAATTCACTTAAGCTATCGAATCACCGGAGGCTACAATGATAATGCCGTGGAAGTATTCTGGGAAGCACTAAAGCCAGAATATATGCCGGAGTGGATGTATTTAAAAACGTTTACCGGGGGGTACTTAAAATATTTACCTAAGACAAAGCGTCCTCCTCTTGTTTTTTCCCTGGCAGACACCGATGCCTTTGCCTATTGCGATGAAGACCCATGCCTGGAATGCGTCTTCCGCTGTAAACGTGGATTTGTAATCTATTCCTATTCCAGGGAAACAGGGCTGACTGCGATTCCGCTTGATAAAATGACGGCGCAGTGGCAGTCCGGTGCAAATGAGAAAGCTTAATGAAGAGTTTTCCTGACTGACAGACTATATAAATATTGGAGGGAACATTATGTTAGCTACAATTGGTCTTATTATTGCCATTGCACTTTTAGTTGTAATGATTATCAAGGGCATCGATATGATAACAGCGACGGTGATCACGGCAGCCATTATTCTGGTCACCAGCGGACTGAATCTGAACGAAGGGTTTCTGACCACATTTTCCGGCGGTGCCGGCGGCTTTGTAGCCTCCTGGTTTTTAATCCTGGGGCTTGGCGGAGTCTTTGGCCAGCTTGTTTTAGAAACAGGTCTGGCAACAAAAATCGCCCAGACTCTGACAAAAAAGCTGGGAACGAAAATGGTAGGTCTGGTCATCCTGATCTGTACTTTTTTCATCACTCTGCTTGGTATCAACGGTTATATTATGGTATTTGTCCTTTATCCCATTGCCGATAACCTTTTATATGAAAATAAAATGGACCGGCGGGTGCTTCCCTTCCTTCTTTTGGGCGGGGGTGCTTCTGCCAATGGTTTTGCCTATTCCTTAGATATCTGCAATGTACTGCCAAGTAAATATTTAAATACCTCCCTTGGATCAGCGCCTCTTCTCTCCTTTGTGTTTACCGCGATCCTTGCTGTTTCTTACTTCCTGTATTTTAATTATGCACAAAAGCAGAGTCTGAAAAACAACACACCGGAACAGCTTCTTGCCATGTATAAGACACAGCAGACATCCGTTTCGGAAGAGGAGCTTCCTGGAATTTTCATGTCCGTTCTTCCTTTTGTCCTTGTTTTAGGCTGTGTAGTTGCAACCTCCAGCTGGGGAACTTCCCCAAGCATTATGTTCTCTCTGGTCATTGGTATCCTGTTAATTATCTGCACCCAGTTAAAACGGATTAAGAACATGAAAACTTCCATTAAAACCGGTAGCAGCTCTGGCTTAAACTCTATGCTTACGGTTGCTGCAGTTATGGGTCTTTCCAAGGTTTTAGGCGCTTCCCCTGCATTCCAGCAGTTGCAGCAGGCGGTGCTTGCCATGAATATGCCCGCTTATCTGAAAGCATTTTTCGGTACAACGGTGCTGACCGGACTGACCGGTTCCGCAATTTCAGGTGAAACCATCTTCATGGAGAGCTTTGGAAAAGCATTTGTGGATATGGGAGTCAATGTTGCTGCTCTTCACCGCATTGTAACAGAA
This sequence comes from Hungatella sp., assembly GCA_009712635.1. Classification (GTDB taxonomy): domain Bacteria; phylum Bacillota; class Clostridia; order Lachnospirales; family Lachnospiraceae; genus Lacrimispora. The sequence continues at coordinate 208,934 of WASS01000015.1, forward strand.
TCTGCCCTGATCTTAAATAAACTGCCCAACTCTTCCGTTGCAATCCTCACCATGTCCATCTGCGGATGCAGCTTAAAGGAAAGCTATAAACATATTATTTTAGGAACCATGATTCCGGCTTTTGTAGCGGGACTGGTAATTGCACTTATGGCGACTGCAGGGATTGTATAATCTGATGAGAACCCATCGTCTATGATAAAGAAACAGCGGTATGCGCGCTTGCGGCAGCATACCGCTGTTTCTTATACTGAAAGCTGACAAGGGAGATCTGTCGGATTACGGCAGATTCATCTCGTGCGCCACAATGTAATCTGCAAACGCTTCCACAGAGCAGGAAACAAAATTCTTTCTGCTGAATGTCATATAAATCAGGCGGGTATCCTTAGGTACATCCGAAAGAGGAATCAGTACCAGGTTATCAAATTGTTTTAAAAAGGGAGTGCGGGCAACGATAGCTGCCAGATTTGTCTCTGATATCACACCTCCGATGGAAATTTCATCATCATAGGAAAACGTAGCCTCCACCTCATGCTGCTGCAAAAGATTTCGGACAACCTTTCCGATAGGTATGCAATCACGATATGTAGTAAGATTATAATTCTTTAATTCGCTTAAACATAATTCTTTTCTTCCTGCAAGGGGATGGGTGTCGTTAACGATCAAAACCAGCTCCTGTGCCATAATGGGAACAAATAAAAGATCGGGTTCATCTTCCACCATGGAACAAAAACCCAAGTCATATTTTCCAGCTGCCACTCCATGAGCGACTTCAATAGACATCCCCTGAAATATGTTAAATTTCGCCTGAGGATTCTTTTTCATGTAATTTTGAATTGCTGTCGGAAGAAAATCTCCTAATAAAGTGGGGATACAGCCTACATCAATGGTACCTCCCAGCTGACCAGAATGCATCTTCATGGTAGCGATTCCCCGTTCCAGTTCGTTTAGCGCCTGGGAAACATGGATATAAAATTCTTCTCCGTATTTTGTCAGTGTTACATTACGTCCTTTTTTCTGAAACAAGGATATTCCAAGCTCACTTTCCAGTGAAGCGATCGAGTCACTTAACGAGGGCTGAGCAATGTAAAGTTCTTTTGCGGCTTTCGTATAATGCTGTAATTCTGCTAATTTTATGAAATAATATAACTGCGGCAAATTCATACAGATCCCCCTTTATTTTGTTTAAAATTTAACAGCTTTATCTATCTATATTATACAAAAAACGACAAGATTTGACAACTGTTTGTATGAATTATATTCAATATTTTTACACCTATTGAGAGTATAAAATTCTTCTTGCCATAGTCCATTAATAAAATTTTAACGCTTAATAAATACGTATTTCTAACAGTGAATAATTATTAACGGATATAGCAATAAAAAATGACGATTGAATAATAAACAGGATAAAAAACAGAGCCTGTTACATAATTATTGTGCAATGGGCTCTGTCTATTTTGTTGTCCAGCCGTGGATACCAGATATTTTTGTTGACGATAAAATACAGGTGATATATAAAGATGTAAAGAAGTTTGACGATGGATTAAAACCAGATGTAGTTTATGCAATTTATAAAGAGTCGGAGCTTGAGTAATCATAGGGAAAAAAACAGAGCCCTTCCCAATATTATTGTGTAATGGGCTCTGTGGTTGTATAGCTGTGCTACATTATTTCTATTTATGATAAGGTTCCCCATTGATAATCCGATAACTCCGGTAAATCTGTTCCAGCAAAATCACCCGCATCAACTGATGGGGAAATGTCATGTTAGAAAAGCTCAGCTTGTAATCAGCCCGCTTTAACACAGCGTCAGCCAGGCCAAGGGAACCTCCGATAATAAATACAATCTGGCTTACCCCGCCGACTCCAAGAGCCGCGATTTTTTCTGACAGCTTTACCGAATCCGGGGTATCTCCGTCAATGGCCAGAGCGATCACATAGGCACCTTCCTTTATAGAAAGAAGGATTCTCTCGCCTTCCTTCTCCTTAATCTGCCGTTCTACCGTCTCACTGGCATGATCAGGCGTTTTTTCATCTGCCACCTGGATCACCTCCAGCTTGCAATATCGACTCAGTCTTTTGCTATATTCGGCTATGGCGTCAGTATAAAACTTTTCTTTTATCTTCCCCACAGTCACCAATGTGATCTTCATTCGTATCTCCTCTATCCATTCAGTTCTTTCTTCATCATGGCAATTAAAAAGCCAGTGATATCTCTCGCAGACCGTTTTTGCCCTGTCTTCACTTTCCGGACAACTTTTCCTTCCGGTTTTACATTAATATGATAAACAACCCGTAAGAATTCTTCCGCTTCCTCCCAGGCTTCCCGGCTCTCAGGGATCAGATCCAGCCCCATCTGGAATACATGAAACATTCCTTCAAAGACGGATATCCGGCATTTCACCCCAGCTTTTTTTAACTTCTGACCAACCATCAGGGTGTCGCTTAACAGTATCTCGTAATTTCCCACCTGCATCAGTACGGGAGGAAATCCGCTAAAGTCTCCGAACAGCGGCGAGATATACGGATCCATGGGATTCGCCTCTCCAATATACGAAGAATCGTAAAGCATGTTGTGGGTGGAATTACCAAAAAGAGGATCCAGCTCATAATTAGCCTGATAGCTTTCCCCGCTGTTTGTTAAATCTGTCCAGGCAGACATGGTAAGAAATCCTCCTGGAAGAGGCAGATGATTGTCCTTTAAATAAAGCCCCAGTGCAAGGCCTAAGCCTCCACCAGCTGAATCTCCTGCTATTACAATATTTTCAGGGGCATACCCCTTCTCCTGCAAAAGCCACTGGTAAGCCGAAACGGCATCCTGCAAAGCAGCCGGATAGGGATCTTCCGGAGCTACCCGGTAATCCGGAGTCAGAACATCTCCTCCATAGCTGATCTTGGAATACCGGACTGCAAATCTCCGATATATATTCTTCATGGGACCGATATAACCGCCACCGTGAAGCTGAAGAATCACGCGCCCTGTTACCACACCCACAGGTCTTAAATATTCCATCTTTAAATCACATTTTTCTATAATTTCATATTCATATCCAGCCGGACATACCCAGGCCGGCTCCACCGGATTTTTTCTCAGTTCGCCACTTTGGATTGGCTGTTTAAAAGAAGTCTCCATCACATTCTGCATCATATCTCTCACCAGATTTCCCATCACACTCACTTTTTTTCTTCTCATGTTCATACCTCCTTTCCAGACAGCATGTTCTATATATGAAACCGCCGAATCAGCTCATTTTTAACTCTCCGATCTCCTAAAACTATAGTGACAGCAAGAATAATTACAGTCAGTACCACTGTAACAACTGAAAGAAGCGGTCTGGTAATCAGCCCTGCTGCCCATAGAATCAACGGAATAAAGCTGAAAACAGTAACAGCAATCTGATACATGAAATAGCTTTGCCAGTTCATTCGGTTAACAAGAATTAAAAATACCACCGCCAGGTCAGCAAATAATATGGTACTTGGTATCCCATAGTTCACAGACCAGCCGCTGTATCCTGTCACATGATCAGTAGCAACCCATACGATCTCTGCCGCTATGGTCTGCATGAGAACTTTCCCTGCCAGATTGGAATGGCGCATAAAGGAATACCGGACTGTCATGACGGAATAAGCCATTAAGGCAATTGCGATCACTGACCATATGGAACCAGAATAGGTAGCAAGGTTAATAATACCAAGTATCACCGCGGCAAAAATCATAATGCCGTAAAAGATATTGGCAATCTTTTTCATCCGCTCCTTGTCATACCGGATCTGGGGATACTGTCCCTTATCATCTCTGTGATCCGGTACCCCATTGCTTTCCAGTTTAACCGGAATCCCTTCATTCCTTAGAAAACCAAAAAACGTGTCCGCAAGTCTTGTATCCTGAAAGACAGAGCTGAAGGTAACGATCACCTCATCTGCATAGGAACAGACTCCACATTTCATGGGCTGTCTTCGTGAAACTCCGATCATCATGGTAAAGCGTTCAATCTCTTTTGCATATTCTTCATCCATCTCAATGGGACCGATGTTTGACAATGTCATGGTATATGCCCCATTGTTCCTCCAGAATATCAGATTTAAAGCAAGCCATTTTATTACAAGAGGAGTAATGCGCAGATACCACTTCTTCTCACTGGAAACATTATAGGAAATAGTCTCCTCCATCTTCTCTTTTGTAATCTTTTCATCCATCTGGGCGCAGACCACATGCAGTATATCCTCAAACGTATGATTCTCTCCGGAAGAAAGAAATTCCACTAAAGTCACGGCAAAAAAATTCGCCATAGTCTCAGAACCGAAAAAATTCCTCAGATTGATGGGAATGCTGATTCCAATGGATTGTTCAGACGGCTTCTTTTTTAAATACTCCTGATAAATAGACCAGATCAGTGCAGCAGTTAAAAAACGGGTAATGCTGACGCCGTACCCCTTGCTTACAGCCTTCATCTCTTTTAAACCGATATAACCGTGAAGAATGTTCTCCTCATCCAAAGAGAGCAGCTCCCCGGTAATATGATAGGCTTTTGCAGAACTGTACTTTTGTTTCCGGATCTTTCTATAGTTACGGACGTAACTGTCCTCCACATTCATGGAAACATCGGAAGAAATCTTCTGAGGCGCATTGTGACCGGTTCTAGAATCCTTTACCAGATCCAGATAGCGGTAAACCAGTGCCTTTAAAAAATTAACAGCACCCAGTCCATCTGTGACAGCATGAAATACTTCCAGATTGATCCGGCTGCCAAAATAAGTGACCCGGAATAAAAAAAGCTGGTTGCTGTGAGGGTCAATATACTTACAGGGATAGGTTGTCTCCCGTTCAATGACCGGCATCCGGCTGTTGTGTTCAAAATAATACCAGAAAAAGCCTCTCCTCAGTTTCACGGAAAATCCTTCAAACTGCGGCAGAACCTCCTCTAACGCTCTCTGTAAGGTTCCAGGTACCACTTCACTTTTTAACTGGGCACTGATCCGGAACACATTGCTTAAATTCTCATCGGCTATGACAGGAAAAATCTTTGCCGTATTGTCAAGCCTTCTCCATCGTTCACCCTGCGGGCTTTTCTTCATCGTTTCGGCACTCCTTAATTTAAGAAAAGGCGGATCTCTCCGGTCTCCCGGCAGAAATCCTCCTTTTTTCACTAGACGCGGAAATAATATCCTACGCCCCATTTCGTATGCACATATTTGGGATCGCTGGGGCTGGGCTCAATTTTCTCCCTCAGACGCCTTACATGAACATCTACAGTACGGACATCACCTGTGTCCATCGCCTTGTTCCCCCAAACATAAGTAAGCAGCTGTTCTCTGCTGTAAACTTTGCTGGGATTGCAGGTTAAAAGCTCCAGAAGATCGAATTCCTTTGCTGTTAAATTGATCTCCTTCTCTGCAATAAAGACCCTTCTGGCATCCCGGTCCAGTTTTAAATCACCGGCTGTCACCAGATGGCTGTCTTCCTTATGATCCCGTCTCCCCTTCTTGGCGTTTCTACGCATAATTGCCTTAATTCTTGCTTTTACTTCCAGAATGTTAAAGGGCTTTGTGATGTAATCATCAGCTCCATACTCAAGCCCCAGAATCTTATCCATATCGTTGCCCTTGGCTGTCAGCATAATGATGGGCATCTCGGAAAACTCCCGGATCGCCTGACAAACCTCATATCCATCAAACTTTGGAAGCATGACATCCAAAAGCACTACATCGTATTCCTTCTGTTTTGCCAGATTAATAGCTTCTTCACCGTCATAGGCACAGTCCACTTCCATACCGTCCTGCTCCAGACTGAATCTCATTCCCTTTACAATCAGTTTTTCGTCATCTACTACTAAAACACTTGCCATTTTGCACCTCTGTCTTCTATTTAAACCGTGATATCGTCTTTTATCTTCTGAAAGGCTGCCTCCTTAATCCCTGATATCTTCATAATGTCTTCAATCTTCTGAAATCCACCGTGACTCTCCCGGTAACGAATGATGTCATCCGCCTTCGCCTCTCCCACTCCTCGTAAGGTCATGAGCTGGCTCTTATCAGCCGTGTTAAGATTCACTTTACGTCTGCCTTCTGATGAACCGGTTCCGGAAGATAATGCCTGATCCAAAAGCTCTCTGGCTTCTTCCTTGTCCGGCACTTGAATCTTCATCCCGTCTTTGACCGGTTCCGCCATGTTTAACGAATCAGCTGCTGCATTCTCCGTAAAACCTCCGGCTACTGCCACAGCCTGAAAGATACGGCTTCCCTCTTCCAGCTCATAGACACCTGGAGAAGCCACCTCTCCGCATATATGTACATAGCAAATACGTAACGGTTCTTTTGATGTTTCTTTTAAGTCCCCGGCTAAAGATTCCTCTTGTGACGACGCAGGCGTCTCCTGAATGGAAACAAACCCTTCTTCCCGGTATTTATGATTTCTATTTAAGCCATAGCAAATACTGCATATGATTACGCAGAAAGCTATGGCTGCGATCTTAATCCTATGATAGTTCATGGAATCCTCCCTTTACAAAATTTTGCAAAAAAGGATCCCATCCTCAGCCCTTGTACCTATTCTACCTAAAGAAATAAGTAAATACAAGCACTATTTCCAAATTAGTTAAAGATTATAATGCCTATGATGGCTACAACTGCCCCAATCAGTTTTTTCCACTCAAATCCAACTTTTTCCACGCCGAATAATCCAAATACCTCCACTGCATAAGCCACCACGATCTGGGATACTACTATTACCAGGGCTGCTTTTGCCGGACCTAATGTACCCATACTTTTTACAACTGTATAAGTAATAAATGCGCCGATTATGCCACCGATCAGCATATATTTGGGGTGAACCGAAAGAAGGGTTGAAATATCGTCCCTCCCTGAGAAATACCATAAAATGAGGCAGGTTAAAAAAGCGGTCAGCTGAACCCAGCCTGTGGAGACCCACATGCTTGTCTGTTTGGACACTCCCGTATTTAATACTCCCTGTATGCTCATTAGCGCTCCTGATATCAGGGCAATGATAAAGCCTGTCATAGATACAACCTCCGCATCTGTATTTTTTAATTGAAAAAATGCAATGATGCACTGCTTTACTAGGTTGTGCTTAATTTACTTTTTTATACTTATTTTACAGGCTTAAATAACTTGACATTCCCTTTTATTTCAGTTATACTCACACCGAAATGAAAAAATTATGACACGCTGGGGGAGCCTTAGGCTGAGAATGGTATATACCTGACCCTTACTACTTGAACCGGACAATGCCGGCGGAAGGAAGCAATAGTAGTAGTCCCCTCCTGTGCATACGAAGGAGGTTTTTTTATGTCATTTTTTCTAACCTATTCTCAGGAATCCGGAGAATACCTTTTAAAACCAGCCGGTTACGGACTGGTGATTGCAGCACTTTTAATAATTTTACTGGGAATTCATTTGCTTACTGGAAAAACACTTCCCACCAGACAGCTGAAAACCCGGCAGATGGTAACCTGCGCAGGTGCGATGGCACTGGCTATGGTGGCTTCTTTCATTAAATTTGCCTCACTTCCGTTCGGAGGTTCCATCACATTGTTTTCCATGCTGTTTATCTGTCTGATCGGCTATATCTATGGCGTTAAAGCCGGAATCATGACAGGAGTGGCATACGGAATTCTTCAGTTTATTATGGGGCCATATATTTACGCTCCCGTTCAGGTTCTCCTGGACTATCCCATAGCATTCGGCTGCCTGGGCCTTTCCGGATTATTTCATAACAGAAAATACGGACTGATTCCAGGATATATCACAGGTGTTTTAGGCAGATATATCTGCCATGTTATTTCCGGTTACATATTCTTTGCTTCCTATGCGCCGGAAGGCATGAACCCGCTTTTATATACCTTTGGATATAACGCTACCTATATTATTCCTGAAATGGTTGTAACTATCGTAATATTATATCTGCCACCGGTCATCGAAGCCATCAGCCAGATGAAACGCCAGGCAGTAAACGGTTAAATAGATAATAGTCCAGCATAGAGATATATTCTGTCTGGACTATTATTTTATTTGTCACTGCGCAGCTGTACTGAAAAATACCGCCCCCTTGGACGGTATTTTTGGTTATATCACTTATTTCTTTTTATGTGTTAACAGCTTCATAATCTCGACAATTGGAATAATGGAAACGGAAATCAATACTGCCACAAGATATTCCACCAATGAAATATGCTCAAAGGAAAACGCTTCCCGTAAAAACGGAACATAAATGACCGCGGTTGTCAAAACGAAAGATACTGCTAATGATGCGGTCAAAAAATTATTCCGTGACTTTAAATGAAAGATGGAATCCTTTCTGGAACGCATATTAAAGGAATGAAACATCTCCAGCAGGGACAGGGCTAAAAATGCCATTGTCATACCATCGGAACTCTCTGCAATCTCCCATACTCCGCTTTCCATATAATGTCCGATAAAGTAGGCAGCCAGAGTGAGAATGGCAATTACCATGCCCTGAAACGCCGTTTCGGCACCTATTCCATCGGAAAACACGCCATCTTTGGGGCTTCTTGGATCGCGCTTCATAATATCGCCTTCTTCTGCTTCCATACCAAGACCAATGGCAGGGAAACAGTCTGTAATCAGGTTAATCCACAACAAATGCACCGGTTTTAAAATAGTAAACCCTAAAAGACTGGCGACAAATACAGCAATTACCTCTGCAAGATTTGAGGAAAGTAAAAACTGGATCGCCTTACGGATATTGTCGTAAATACGGCGTCCTTCTGCTACTGCAGCAACGATGGTTGCAAAATTGTCATCGGCAAGCACCATATCTGCAACATCCTTAGTCACATCTGTTCCGGTAATACCCATTCCCACGCCAATATCAGCTTCTTTAATAGAAGGAGCATCGTTCACTCCGTCTCCTGTCATGGCTGTTACTTTGGAAAGCTTCTTCCATGTCTTAACAATCCGTACTTTATGCTCCGGCTGAACTCTTGCGTAAACAGAATAATTCTGTATGGTCTTTTCCAGTTCTTCCTCGGAGATCTTCTGAAGTTCGGCACCGGTAATCGCCATGCTTTCATTTTCAAGAATACCAAGCTCTTTTGCAATGGCAACTGCGGTATCCTTATGGTCTCCAGTGATCATAATCGGACGGATTCCTGCTTCCTGGCACTCTGTAATAGCTGCTTTTACTTCCGGGCGTACCGGATCAATCATTCCGGACAGTCCTAAATACACCAGATCTTTTTCCAGAATATCCGGTTCCATAGCAGCCGGGGTGCTGTCCCACTCTCTCATGGAACCGCACAAAACTCTGAGTGCCTTATCTGCCATGCTCTTATTGGCTTTTAAAATGGCTTCACGGATTTCATCTGTCATTTCTGCAATGCCATCTTCTGTATAAACTTTGGTGCATCGCTTTAAAACCTCATCAGGGGCTCCTTTTGTAAACTGTATTACAGTGCCGTCCGCTTTTTTATGAACCGTTGACATCATTTTTCTGACAGAATCAAAGGGTGCTTCCCCGATTCTTACATATTTCCTGGATAACTCCGGCTTTGACAAACCGTTTTTAAATGCATCGTTAACCAGGGCGCATTCCGTAGGTTCTCCCACTGCCTGGGAACTGTCTGTATCCAGTTGTGCATCACAGCACAGTGACATGGCAGTCATCAAAAGAGTTTCATCAGAAGCGGAATGTTCCACAACCGTCATTTTGTTTTGTGTTAAGGTTCCTGTCTTATCTGAGCAGATAATCTGCGTACAGCCCAGTGTTTCCACTGCTGTCAGTCTTCTGATAATGGCATGTTTCTTTGACATCTTAGTCACACCAATGGAAAGAAGAATGGTGACAACGGCTGCCAGACCTTCCGGAATAGCGGCTACTGCCAGAGAAACCGCAATCATAAAGGTATCAATAATCTGCTCTAAATGAATCCCGCCTCCAGATATGCCAATTCTTATTAAATCTATGGCGAACATAAGAGCGCAGATTCCAAGTACCATAATGGACAGTACTTTGGAAAGCTGGTCTAATTTAATCTGCAGCGGAGTTTCTTCCTCTTTGGCTGTGTTGAGTGCATCGGCAATATGACCGATTTCAGTCTCCATGCCAGTATAACATACCACTGCCTTACCTCTTCCATAAACAATGGTAGAACCGGTATAAACCATGTTCTTTCTGTCTGCCAGCGCAACCTCTCCTGAGCCGCCGGAAACGGCTTCCATCCTCTTAGATACGGATACGGATTCTCCGGTCAGCGCCGCTTCCTCCACCTTTAGGCTGGCAGATTCCAAAACTCTGGAATCTGCAGGCACAGAGTCCCCTGCTTCCAAAAGAATAATGTCACCAGGAACCAGTTCTTCGGACCGGACAATAAGAAGCTTGTCATTTCGGATTACCTTTGATGTGGCTGCCGCCATCTCCTGTAACGATTCGATTGCAGATTCTGCTTTTGACTGCTGATAAACACCGAGAACGGCATTGATGATAACAACAGAAATAATGATAAGGGTATCAATCATGCTTTCCCCTGCATAAATCGAAGTTACACCTGAAATAACCGCTGCAACAATCAGAACAATTGTCATAAAGTTAGCAAGTTCTTTTAAAAATTTTTCAATCAGGCTGGGCTTTTTTCCTTCCTTTAGTTTGTTAAACCCATACTTTGACCTTCTCTCTTCTACTGAAGCATCCGAAAGTCCCTGAAGCGATGTCTCCAACTGGCTTAAAACATCTGTTGATTCCATTAAGTATTCTTTTCGCATAGTTCTTCTCCCGTAAATAATATGAATGGCATGTCCAAGTTGTCACTCCAAATTGTTCATATTTGGAACATTTGGTTCGTAGTTTATTATACCATATTTCACTTTTCTTTGAAAGCGATAAAATTAATTTGTGTATATTATACAAAAACCTGCATCACGATTCTATGATGTGTTTCATAAATGAACTAAAACAATGATTTAATTGGTTGGTGAACCGATTCCCGTATGGTATCATGTTTTTAAGATACAAGGGCGTTTATAAAAACCTGATAAAAGCAGATGGAAAAGGAAATTACATGATTAGATTATTAATAATATCAGATGATTTTACGGGCGCACTGGATACCAGTGTCCAGTTATCAGCAAGTGGTGCAACTGCGTATGTTACCTTAGATTTTAAGTTTAATGCGTCAGATTACAGCCCGGAAACTGATGTCCTGGTAGTTGATGCCGAAACCCGTCACTTAAACCAGAAAGACGCCTATGAAGCTGTGTTTTCCATAACAGAGCACGCACGAAAAGCTGGAATTCCTTATATTTATAAAAAAACGGATTCCGTACTTCGTGGAAATATCGGAGCAGAGCTTTCTGCTGTACTAAAAGCAGGCGGACAGAAGCGGATCCATTTTATTCCCGCTTATCCCCAGATGAACCGCACAACCAGAAAGGGCATCCACTACGCTGACAACGTTCCTATTGATAAAAGCATTTTTGGAAAAGATCCCTTTGAACCTGTTTTATATTCTGACATTACACAGATTATCCGGTCCCAGACAGATATCACTTCTTTTATAATAGAAGATCCCCGACAGGACTGGAGCCAGTATGAAGGAATTCTGATTCATGATTCACAGTCAGCAGAAGATCTGGAACAGATTGCACAGAAGCTGAAAGAGAAAGGGGAAATACATCTGCTGGCTGGCTGTGCAGGATTTGCGTCGCTGCTTCCCATGCTGACAGGACTTTGCGGGAGCAAACCTCAAATACCAGAAATGTCTTCTCATTTGCTCATCGCATGCGGCAGTATTCATCCGGTATCTCTGGCCCAATGCAGCTATGCTGCAAGAAGGGGGGCTCCTCATTACCACCTGACTCCGGAAGAAAAACTGAGTCTTTCCTGGGCAAATGGAGATTCGGCGTGCAGCCTGGTGTCTCATGTATTTCAATCCTGCGAGGAATCACCTGTGGTTATTTTAAATGCCAACGGACCGGACGAACCCGGGAAGACCTACGCATATGCAAAAGAAAAAGGGATTGAGCTTTCACTGATCAGGGAAAATGTGGTCGCTGTAATGGCGCAGCTGATCGAAGATCTGATTGACCGCGGAGTTAACGCTACAGTATTTCTCATGGGCGGAGATCTTCTATATCAGTTTATAAAACAGACTGGTATAAACGTTATTTCACCAGTCTGTGAGGTTGAACAGGGTGTTGTACTCTCAGAAGTACTCTACAAGGGAAAAAGAATCAATATCATATCAAAATCAGGTGGTTTCGGCAGGGAATCTCTCTTTATGGATCTGTCAGACCGGTTTCAAACTTAAATCTGTGTATCCGGCAATAAAATAATTGCCTTAAAAAATACAAATCAGGAGGATAAAACATGCAATACGCGAAATTACCTGGCCTGACCTGGGACGGCACTATTTACCAAAATGATGATATGGGAATTCTGGAAGCACTCCTTCCTACCGGTGGATATCCCACCGCCCATGCTCCGGCAATGCTTGAACTGCCTGACGGCGATCTGCTGTGCTGCTGGTTTGCAGGCACCTACGAAGGCAGCGCCGATATCCATATTATCTGCTCACTCCTTCCTAAAGGCGCAGCAGCATGGCTTCCGCCTGTGGATATCTCCGGTGACCCTGACCGCAGTGAGCAGAACCCCTCCTTATTCTACGGTCCTGATCATGCTGTCTGGGCAATGTACACCGCCCAGATGGATCGCCAGAAAGGCAAAGACAACATGCAGTATACAGCCGTAGTACGCTGCCAGAAGAGTACCGATGGGGGCAGATCATGGGGGCCCTATGAAACAGTGTTCCCCGAAGAAGGAACCTTCTGCCGCCAGCCCATTCAGATACTTTCATCTGGACGGTGGATTTTCGCCAACTGGCTTTGCACAGATTCCAAAGACGGACTGTCCGGAGATCCCACCGCTTTCCGCATCTCTGATGACGAAGGAAAGACGTGGCGCATGGTGATGATGCCTGAGAGCAACGGTCATGTTCATGCCAATGTCATTGAGCTGGAAAACGGACATCTGGTTGCTTTTATGCGTAACCGAGAAGCTTTCCGCATTCACCGCAGTGAGTCCTTTGACTGGGGCGAGACCTGGAGTGTGCCGGCTCCCACTCCTCTACCAAACAATAACTCCAGTATCAGTGCAGTGAAACTGCAAAGCGGACGCATTGCTATTGCCTACAATCCCACCTGCTCACCCGATCCCCAGCCGGGCAAGGCTGCATGGCCTGGTCTTCGCTGCCCGGTTGCAGTTGCACTGACTGAGGATGGAGGGCTGACTTTCCCCATCATCCGCTATATGGAACGGGGCGAAGGCTTCATGGGGGAAGAAAACAAAACCAATAACCGGCAGTACGAATATCCCTATCTGATGCAGTCAAACGATGGGACACTTCATCTGGCCTATGCCTCCCACACCCGTGCCGGAGTGAAATACCTTCGATTCACCGAGGAGGATGTTCTTGGACAAAAGAGAGAGCGGATTGGTCTCTATAACCCAACTGCTGCCCAGAGCCATTAATAATACAGAGAGGATTTAAAAATGCTGAAAACCTATAACATTAAAATGCCCCACGCCGTATATGGCGGAGAAAACGCCATGGAAAGCATCACCACCATCTTAAAAAACCGTAAGGTGAATCGGGTTGCCATGTTTACAGATAAGGGGATCGAGGAATCCGGTCTGTTTTCCCTGACTGAGGAAGCAGTAAAAGCTGCAGGAGCCGATTACTATGTCCTTGATGAACTTCCTCCGGAACCGACTTATACCGCAGTCCAAAAGCTGGTAGACCAGTTTAAAGAAAACAAAGCGGATATGATTGTAGCATGCGGCGGTGGCAGCGTCATGGACGCAGCCAAGCTGGCAAGTATCCTTGTCACCGACGAGTACGGTGTGAAGGAACTGTTAGACGATCCGGGCCGTGCACAAAAGTGTGTTCCCATTATTCTGATTCCCACCACTGCAGGTACTGGAGCTGAGGTTACCCCCAATGCCATTGTTGCCGTTCCGGAAAAGGAATTAAAGGTGGGAATTGTTAACGAGAACATGATTGCTGACTATGTGATACTGGATGCCAGAATGATTAAGAACGTCCCCCGCAAGATTGCAGCAGCTACTGGTGTGGATGCTCTGGCTCACTGCATTGAGTGCTTTACCAGCAATAAAGCAAACCCATTCAGCGATTTGTATGCACTTGAGGGTCTGGATCTGATTCTCAACAACATCATGGAGACATGTAACAACCCTGAGGCAATGGAAGCCAAAAACAGGATGCAGATTGCAGCCTATTACGGCGGGCTGGCTATTACTGCCTCCGGAACTACTGCTGTACACGCATTAAGCTATCCCCTTGGAGGTAAGTACCACATCCCACATGGAGTATCCAACGCAATGTTACTGGCTCCGGTCATGGGATTTAATGAACCGGTATGCCGTGAGAAATTCGCTGCTGTTTATGACCGGTGTGTTCACACCCAGGGAAACTGCCAGACAGCGGAAGAAAAAAGTGCTTATCTGCTTGCGTGGATGGAGAAAATCGTAAAAGACTTAGAAATCCCCACCAGCTTAAAAGAGTTTGGAGTACCAGCCGAAGACTTAGAGGGACTGGTAGAAGCCGGTATGCAGGTAACACGCCTTCTGGTAAACAATATGCGAGAAGTTACACCTGCTGATGCCAGGTCACTGTATGAGAAAATTATTTAATCAGAGGAGATTATAATCATGAAGAACGTCGAATTAAAAGGCATTATCCCACCAATTCTAACCCCTATGAATGCCGATGAATCTATTAATCTGGAGGAGCTGCGTAACCAGATTGAACGAATGCTGGAGGGCGGTGTTCACGGTATATTCCCATTTGGAACCAACGGAGAAGGTTATATCTTAAATGAAAAAGAAAAAATTGAAGTGCTTGAGGCTGCCATCGATCAGGTAAAACATCGTGTTCCGGTATATGCAGGTACAGGCTGCATTTCCACGTCTGATACCATTCGTGTCAGCCGGAAAGCCCAGGAACTTGGAGCTGATGTGCTGTCCATTATCACACCCAGTTTTGCTCTTGCTTCACAAAAAGAGCTCTACGATCATTACGTGGAAATTGCAAAACATGTAGATATTCCAATCGTGCTGTACAACATTCCGGCTCGTACAGGCAATAAATTGCTGCCTGAGACCGTTGCAAAGCTGGCGAAAGATGTAGACCTTATTATGGGTGCCAAAGATTCCAGCGGTGACTGGGATAACTTACTTGCCTACATTAACCTTACAAAGGATTTAGATAAAGATTTCCGTGTATTATCCGGAAATGATTCCCTTATCCTTCCCTGTCTGGAAGCAGGCGGTGCAGGCGGTATTGCCGGATGTGCCAACGTATATCCACATGTTCTTGCATCTATCTATGAACTGTTTCAGGCCGGTAAACTTGATGAGGCTAAGGCTGCTCAGGACTCCATCGCCTCGTTCCGTGCTGTATTCAAATATGGCAACCCCAATACGGTTGTTAAAAAGGCTGTTTCTCTGCTTGGTTATCCGGTAGGCGACTGCCGCCGTCCTTTTAACTATCTATGCGAGGAAGGGATTGAAGCACTAAAACAGGTTTTAAAGGAAAATGCCGACAGAGGGATGTGCTGATATGAATAATCAAATGAGACCTATTATTGGAATTTCCATGGGTGATCCCTTTGGAAATGGCCCGGAGATTACGGTTCGGGCATTGGCAGATGAAAAACTCTATGAGCGCTGTAAGCCTTTGATAGTAGGGGATGAAACCTCCATAAGTTACGCTTTAAAAGTGGCTGAAAAAGTTCATGACATTCATTTGGAACTGAATGTCATCTCTTCTCCCGCTGAAGGCAAATACACCTATGGAACCATTGATCTGATGGATTTAAAACTGATTCCTGCAGATGCAATACCGGATACCTCAGGACTGAATGAACCAAAACCCTTTGGCGTAGGTGCCTGTGCACTGGGTGGAGAGGCTGCCTTCCAGTATGTAGTAAAAGTGATTCAGCTGGCTATGGAGCACCAGATAGATGCTACTGTTACCAACGCCCTGAGTAAAGAAGCCATAAACATGGCAGGTCATCACTATTCCGGTCATACCGAGATTTATGCTGATTATACGAATACACCAAAGTATACCATGATGCTGGCTCACGGCGACCTGCGGGTAGTCCATGTTTCCACTCATGTGTCGTTGCGGGAAGCTTGTGATCGTGTTAAAAAGGACCGTGTTCTGGATTGCATCCGCATTGCCAGCGAAGGCTGCAAAGCCCTGGGAATAAAAGAACCTAAAATTGGAGTAGCAGGATTAAATCCCCACTGTGGTGAGAACGGCATGTTTGGCTGGGAGGAAATCGAAGAAATTCAGCCTGCCATTGATGCAGCCATCGCTGAGGGAATTATTATTCCGGAAAAGAAACCCACCCCTCCCGATACCATATTTTCAAAAGCACTGGGCGGCTGGTACGATATTGTTGTTGCCATGTACCATGATCAGGGTCATATTCCTCTAAAGGTAAAAGGGTTTGTTTATAACCGTGAAGAAAAACACTGGGAAGCGGTTGAAGGTGTAAACGTGACCCTCGGACTGCCTATTATTCGTGCCAGTGTAGACCATGGAACCGGCATCGATCTTGCTGGCAGCGGCCGCTCCAGTGAACTGAGTCTGATCAATGCAATTGATTACGCCATCCTTATGGTTCATGCCAGAAAAAAATCCTGAAATTGATAAATTGTACCATACTGCCAATTAATATAGCTTTTATAAGAGAGGAGTCCAAACAAATGACTATCCCAATGATTATTGCTCTTGCTATCACAATTCTCATGATTATTTTGATTATGACAGACAAACTTCCATTCGGTGCACCTCCAATACTTGCCTGTCTTCTAATGGTTCTTTTTGGCATAACCGATATCAAGACTGCTTTTGGCGGTTTTTCTAATGCTACCATTATTATGCTTGCCTCTTTCATGGCAATCGTGGCCGCACTTCAAAAGACAAGCCTGATTGGGGCTTTCAGAAAAACAATTATGAATATGGCTAACAAAGGTGGATACAAAGCATATATCATGTTGTTTATTATCGTCATGCTGGCCAGCAGTATCTTTGGAACAGGTTCCACTGCATTCTATGTTCTTACTTTAGGTATCTTATCTACGATACAGTACTCTGACAAATTACCACGTGGCAAGGTGATCGCTGCTGCCGGCTTCGCAGCTAACCACCCACTGATCCCGGTTAATGTTACATTACAATATGGCATTGTTATCGCTGTATTAGCAGCTGCCAAATCCGGTATTACCAGCGTTTCCTTAGCAAAATTCTCTATTGTAAACCTGATACTTTCTCTGGCTTATGTAGCATGGGCTTTAATTGGATATAAAATTCTGCCTAACAAAAATGTAGAAGATACAGAAACCGGCGCAGATAAATCCAAAGATACCGTTTACGATTTGCCAAAATGGAAAGAAAATGCAACCTATGCAGCCTTTATTGCAGCTGTTATCGGTATGATCCTTCAAAGTAAGGTAGGCGATGCCGGATATATGATTCCTGGTTTATCTGCAGGTCTGGTTTTAGTAATCGGTGTTCTGAATTTTGATGAAATTCGTAATAATATTGGAGCTCCAATTATTTTGATGTCAGCTGGCGTTATTGGTGTTGCTGATGCTCTTGACGGTACCGGATTAACTGCTTTGGTTGGTGAAACGGTAGCTAACATGCTTGGAACAAATATCAATCCTTTCGTTCTGATTTTTGTATTCTGTATGTTAACAAGTGTACTTGCAACCCTTACCGGGTCCACAATCGGTACTGTATATGTATTTGCGCCTATGGCAATTGCTACCTGTATGAGTCTTGGACTGAATCCGACAGCCGCCGCTGCTGCAATTGTAATTTCAGGCTGGAATGGCCATTTCTTACCAATTGACGGTATGCCAGCTATGGTCATGGGAATTGGTAAATACAAACTGACAGAATTTTGGAAATACACGATTCCAATGTACTTTATCCGACTGCTTGCTTTAACTGCCGGAGCTTTGCTATTGTTCCCAATGTAAAATGCTAATCTACTTAAATAGAAAGAGGTACAGTTATGAATAATAAATATGAACTGGAGCATATTGGCATAAACACTCCAAATGCGGAAGAAGCAGAAAAGCTGGCACAGCTGCTGAGTATGATGTTTAACTTAGAGCCTCGCCACGGTCAGAAGTCTGAGTTTGGAGGTCCTTATTTTGAATGTATGAAAGCTCCTTTCCTGGGTTCAAACGGTCACATTGCCATGCGTACACCGGATTTAACCTCCGCCGTTCAGGAATTGAAAGAGAAAGGCTTTTCCTTTAATATGGAGACAGCCGCATATTTCGAAGACGGAACACTGAAAAATGTCTATTTAGACGGTGAGTTTGGAGGCTTTGCCATTCATATTATGCAAAAATAACGGTTAAAAACCGCTGATCCATTGGCGAATGACATCGCATCTGGATCAGCGGTTTTCTATGAATCAGAGAAGCTCATGAATGTCTTTTGTCTCATGATCCTCATATTTAACTACGTTGCCTTCCCAGGTTCTGAATTTTACATAACCCGGACCTCTGGAAATAATATAATTGGGGAATATGGGGGTTTTGCCCTGCCCCTTTGGCGCATTGACTATAAATGTGGGAATTGCCATACCGGAGGTGTATCCTCTTAAATATTCCATAATCTCAATGCCATCTTCAATGGATGTGTTGAAATGGGTGGTTCCCTGAACATGCTTTGCATGAAAAATATAATATGGCCGTACCCGGCACTTTAACAATTCATGATTGAGCACACGCATTACAAATTTGTCATTGTTAATCCCGTTTAACAAAACTGCCTGGTTTCCCAGAACGATTCCTGCATCTGCAAGCCTTTCACAGGCGGCTTTTGATTCTTCTGTAATCTCCATGGGGTGATTAAAATGAGTGTTTAGATAGATTGGGTGGTATTTCTTTAACATATCGCAAAGCTCTTTGGTGATTCTCTGTGGCATGGTTACGGGAATTCTGCTGCCAAGCCTTATGTAATCCACATGAGGAATCTCCTTTAACTGGCTGATAATCCATTCCAGCTGCTGATCTGACAGAGTAAGCGCATCTCCCCCTGTGATAAGAACATCCCTGATTTCCTCATTTTCTCTGATGTATTGAATGGATTCTGCAATCTTGTCACGGGAATTGTGGACATCCTGTTCCCCAATGTTGCGCCGTCTCTGGCAGTGCCTGCAGTACATGGCACATTCATTGGTTACATTGATAATCAGGCGGTCCGGATACCGTCTGGTAATACATCCGGCTGGATTGGTGTACTCTTCTGCCATAGGATCTAAATCCGTACAGCTGTCTTCCAGCTCCTTATAGTTTGGGACACTCATCAGACGTATGGGATCAAAGCTGTCGTCCGGATCTGCAAGACTTAGGTAATACGGGGAAACTGCCCACCGAAATTTTTCCCCCACTTCCTGTATCAGCTGCTTCTCTTTTTCGCTGACAGGAAGAATCCGGCTTAAGCTCTCCACATCTGTGATTCTGTTTTTCAATTGCCATCTGTAGTCATTCCAGTCCTCTTCCGTTGCCGAATAAATATGAAGTATTCTGTTTTTCCGTTCCTTCAGCACATCTTCTTTGCTGATACCAGTCGAAATTGATTTCCTTGCCTCAAGAAAATCTTCAATCCTCCCCTTCAGTTCATCTGCCCGCTGTAGTGATATTTGACGTTTTTTTTCTTTTTCCATATATTTATTCTCCTTTTGCTCCAAAAGAAACAACTTCATTATAACAAATAAGTTGTTACTACGTCAATAAAATTTATTCTGGTAAAAGAAAAAAGAAGCCCGCTTTTTATAAGCTGACCTCTTCACTTACACTAACAGATTCTTGGAAGACCTTCTCCATATAAAAGATCAATGGTTCGAAGTCCATTAAGTCTGGTTTTCATTCTGACACCATTTCCTTCAAGAATTGTTCCAATTATTCTGGCATTTGTTCCGTATTTACTGTTCTGCACTGCTTTTAACGCTTTTTCGGCCTGATTTCCCGGGACAACCGCTATCATCTTTCCCTCATTGGCCATATAGAGAGGATCCAGCCCCAGGATACCGCAGAAGCCTTTTACCTCAGGACTAACGGGAAGAGCCTCCTCCCAGATTTCCACACTGCATGCTGACTGCTCTGCTGCTTCATTTAAAACCGTGGCAAGACCGCCTCTGGTCACATCCCGCATGCAGTGAACCCTGATCTGGCTGTCCAATATGTTCTGGACTATGGAATTAAGGGGCGCACAATCGCTGGCTATCTGATTTTCAATTCCCATGCGGTGGGAAAGAATCGCCGCGTGATGCTCTCCTAAGTTTCCGGATAAAATAATGGCGTCACCTGGTTTACAGCGAGAGATACTGATACCGCCTTTCATCACTTCTCCGATTCCTGAGGTATTAATAAAAACCCCGCCATTTCCATCCACTACCTTGGTATCGCCTGCTACAATTCGGACCCCTGCCTCTTTTGCAGTCATAGCCATGGTGCGGGCGATTTCCTCTATGGTTTCCAGCTCAGTCCCTTCTTCTATAATAAAGCCTGCAGTGAGATACTTTGGAACTGCTCCCATCATGGACAAATCGTTAACAGTCCCGCACACTGCCAGCTTGCCAATATTTCCTCCTCTAAAAAACAGAGGGGTAACAACAAAGGAATCTGTTGTATAGGCAATCTTCCCCTTAACAGACAGCACTGCCGCATCTTCCAGTCTGTTTAACGTTTTATTATTGAAATTCTTTAAAAAAACCTGATTAATCAGATCACCGGTCTGCTTACCACCGCTGCCGTAAGACATATCAATTTTCATAGCCTCTGTCCTGACCTTTCGTCTGTTATTGTGAATGGATTTGTTATGAATTCTGATACCAGATCCCGCAGGCTCCTTCTGATGACACCATACAGGGACCAATTGCATGAAGCGGCGTGCAAACCGTCTTAAACAGCGGACATTCTGCCGGATTCTTACGCCCCAGAATTACGTCTGTACATTTGCACCCTTTGGGCATTTCCTCATTGATGCCCTCAATACGGCTGCCCCCGTCAAACATCTCATATTCCTTTTTCAGCCTTAAAGCGGAATTTTCAATGATACCAATCCCCCGCCAGAAATCATCTCCTGCTTCAAAATACTCCGAAAGCAGGGCACGGGCTTTTTCATTGCCTTTTTCCTTTACTGCAGTGGCGTACATATTTTTCACTTCATATCGGCCTGTTTTTAACTGCCTCATGATTTCATAAACAGCTGCCAGAATATGTTCTCCCTCAAAGCCTGCAATTACAAATGGTTTCTTATATTTTTCTGCCAGTTTCCGGTAGCTGTCAGCCCCTGTAATCACGCTGACGTGTCCAGGGCTTAAGAATGCATCAATATTTTTTTCTCTCTCGCAAATATAAGAAAGGGCCGGTATGATTGTTTTTACAGAAGTTAAAAGTTTCAGATTGGTGATGTTTTTTTGCTTCATTTCCTCCATCATGAGAGCGTAGATGGGTGCGGTTGTTTCAAAACCTACAGCTGCAAACAGATACTGGATGTTTTTATGCTCTCTGGCCTCCGCTAAAGCCATTAATGGAGAATAAAGGATTTTTACTTTTCCTCCTGCTGCCTTTGCTTCTGTTAAGGACATGCTGCTTCCCTTCACTTTCATCATATCGCCAAAGGTCAGAACACAGTGATCCTCCTTTAAGGAAAATTCTGTAAGTCGGTCGATATAAGCAGCTGAGGTTACACAAACCGGGCAGCCCGGGCCGGAAATCAGCTTAATTTTAGGAGAAATCATACTTCTGATTCCATTTTTAAAAATGCTGGAAGTATGAGTTCCACACACCTCCATGATCTTCACCGGTTGACCGTCATAAGATTTCAGTTCATCAATCACTTCCTGGATCTTCATACCTGTCCTCCTGAAGTTCTGAAAAAAGGCTTAAGATATCCTCAGCCATTTCCCCGCTTATTACTTCTATGGCACAGCCTGCGTGGATCAGAACATAATCTCCGATTCCAGCATCCACAAGCTTTATATTCACATCGGTGATATTATCCATTACATTCACTCTTGCATAATCGCCCCGTATTTCTATGACTTTTCCTGGTATTGCAACGCACATGAGATTCTCTCCTTTCTTCCAGTTACGTGTTGCCTTCCTTCCAATGTTCTCTGCCTAAGTAGATCTGTCCAAGGCTCAGTCCGCCGTCCCCCGGAGGAACAAGGCGGTTTACGTATACACGAAAACCTCTTTCCTTTAAAAGGGTAATCGTCAGTTCTGTAAGTACCGTATTCTGAAATACACCTCCGCTCAGTGCCACATCACTGGTATGGTGACAGCTTCTCAGCATTTCACAGATTTCTGCAATTCCTTCTGCTGCTGCGTGGTGAAAGCTCAGAGCCAGCGCACCGGTTTTCGTTCTGTCTTTGCAGTTTACTGCTGCTTCGAAAAATGGCCTGGGATCCAGTTTTAAAATACCGTCCTCTTTTGTTATCAGAAATGGCAGGGACGGAGGTTTTATATGTTCTCTTCTGGCAATTTCAGCCTCCCGTTCAAGCAGTATGGCACATTCTCCTTCATACCTGTTCTCATGGGCAATCTGAAGGACAGATGCCGCTGCATCAAAGAGCCTGCCCATACTGGAAGTTAAAACCGTATTAATTTCTTGATCTAATGCTGCCGTAATCAGCTGCTTTCTTTCATCTGGAAAAGAACTGTCCAGACCTGCATCATGGAGATAACAGACTGCGGTCTTTTTCCCATCCCGCATGGACTGATCACCTCCAAGAACCGGGAACGGGCGCAAATGAGCAGCCCGCACAAATTCCGTTCCTTCGCAGATTAAGAATTCCCCTCCCCATATGCTCCCATCGGTTCCATAGCCTGTTCCGTCAAATGCCACGCCTATTACAGGGCCTTTCATCCCATGCTCCGCCATGACAGATGCAATATGGGCATGATGATGCTGAACTTTTATCATAGGGAGCATCAGGCTTTGGGTAAAACGGGAAGAGTAATAATTGGGGTGTAAGTCACAAACTGCCAGCTTCGGAGCGATGTTTAACAGGCGTGTTAAATCTTTGTAGGATTTTTTATATTCCTCCATAACACTGTATTCTTCCAAATCACCGAAATACTGGGATACAACTGCTTTTCCCCCGCGACTGAGACAAAAAGCCGCTTTTAAATCTCCTCCCGCAGCAAAAACCTCTGCTTTCCCGGCTTTTTCTTTTTGCAGAAAAACCGGATAGGGAACATATCCCCGGCTCCTTCTGATAAGCTGGGGACTGCCTGACACGATCTTCGCTACAGAATCATCTACGGATCTTACAATTCTTCTTTTATGATACAATACTCCATCAAGAAATGGATCCGAAAATGAACACATACAATCATCTTCACGGATAATTGGCTGTCCTGATGCATTAGCGCTTGTCATAATAAGGGGGCCAAGTTCTTCCGTCAGCAGATGCTGAAGGGGGGTATAGGGCAGAAATGCTCCGCAGTACAGGCTCTTTTTATTGGTGGACGGAGCCATAAGATCTTCCTGCATGGGTAGCAATACAATGGGTCTTGCTTTGGATGTCAGCAGTATCTCTTCTTCTTTTGAAACATCACAGTACTTCTTTATTTCGGAAACAGAATGAAACATAACGGCAAAAGGTTTTTCTTCCCGTCCTTTGCATTGGCGCAGCCGGACTACTGACTTCTCCTGGAAAGGAGAACACACCAGGTGATAACCTCCGATTCCTTTTACTGCTACGATTCCGCCATCTCCCAGCACCTTTATGGCTTTTTTTAAGGCTTCCCGGTCGGTAAGTTCTTCTGTCTCCCGCTGCCTGTTATCCTGGTATAAAAGATAGGGTCCGCAGTCATTGCAGGAAATTGTCTGCGCATGAAACCGCCTGCTTTGGGGAGAGGTGTATTCCTTATTGCAGGCACTGCACATAGGGAAATCCTTCATGACAGTGTTGTCTCTGTCATAGGGCATTTCTTCTATTATGGTGTATCTGGGACCGCACGCCATACAGCTGATAAATGGATTGCCATATCTTCTGTCCGATGGATCAGCAAGTTCTTTCAGGCATTCCGGACAAACCGGTAAATCTGCGGGAATCATGGAAACTTCTTTTGCTTCACCGCTTGGTATGATAACAAAATTATCAAGAGCAGAGACCGGAAGATCTTCTATCTCCATATTTATAATCTCATATCTTTGATCTTTATTTTCTTTTAAATCAGATAAGAACCGGTCCAGTGCTGTTTTTGATGCCTGTGCCACAATTTCCACATCACCGCCAACATTTCGTACCCAGCCTTTCAACCCCAGTTCCCTGGCTGCACGATAAACAAGGGGTCGGAATCCAACCCCCTGTACAATACCGCAGACTTTAATTTTTACTGCTGTTTCTTTATTTTTTCCATTATCCATTCTGCTGCCTTTTCATAGCCTTCTCCGGTCTTTCCTGAGACCTTGATCACCGGAGCTGTTTTATTTAATGCCCGTACACCCTTCATGAAAAAGTCTTCATCGAAGTCTACATAGGGTAAAAGATCACATTTGTTTAACAGAATCATATCTGCCTTTTCAAATGCCAGGGGATATTTATAAGGCTTATCACTTCCCTCTGTTACAGTGGATATGAGCATTTTCGCATGCTCTCCAATCATAAATTCGGCAGGACAAACCAGATTTCCGATATTTTCAATAAACAGTACTCCATCACTGATGTGGAGATCCTCTACCGCCTGTCCGATTAACGGAGAATCCAGATGGCAGGCTCCGCCTGTGTTGATCTGAATCGCTTTTACACCAAGGGATTGTAAGGTTTTTGTATCAAAATCCGCCTCAATATCACCTTCAATTACATAAGCAGTCACTTCTTCCAGACGTTTGATCAGCTGAATCAGAGAGGTGGTTTTTCCCGCTCCCGGCGCTCCCATCACATTGATTGCAAAAATTCCGCTCTCTGTCAGGGAAGCCTGGATCTTAGCTGCAACCTGGTCATTTTTATCATAGACAGACTGCATGATTTCAATTTCTTTATTTTCTGACATGACAACCTCCGGTCTTTCGTAAAGCAAGCCGCTTTACGGCTCATCTAAATCCTGTACTTCAATGGATTTAATATAAAATTCCTGTCCTATTTCAGTGGGTGTTCCTTCACCCTTACAAAGGGGGCATTCAAACGTAAAGGGCTTTCTGACAAAGAGCTGGCCGCATCCTGTGCACCGCAGTTTGGGAACTACCCTCTCGATATGAAGCTTTGCGTGCTCACATGGAGTTCCCTCCGCAATCAGCTCAAAATAGAGTTCAATGGAGCTGGCTACATAACCACAGTAATCCCCCACAACCAGATTGATCACCTTTACCTCAGATGCACCGTTGTCCTTTGCGTATTCTCCGGCGATTTCTATGATTCGCCTGGTGATTGGATATTCGTGCATTTTACGTATTCATCCCTTACATTCCCATATGATGGAGCTGTGTACTGATTTTCCATTGTAAGACATTTTTTCGGGCAGACCTCACTGCAGTAACCGCACTGAATACATTTCAGCCGTTCAATGCTCCATGAAGTCTTTGCCTTATCCGTCTGAATCGCTCCGGTGGGACATCTTCTTTCACACATACCGCAGAAAATACAATCATCAATGGAAATTCCAATTTTTCCTCTGGTCCGTTCGTAGGTTTCTTTCTTCTTTACCGGGTATGGCACGGTATAGGGACCATGGAATATATTTTTTAACAGTGTCTTTGACATCTTAAATACAGACATAATACCCTCGATTCTGCTGCTTATGGCAGCATTTACATGTTATCCTGTTACCCGTTTGGCTGTACATCTGTTGGTTACCGCTCGGTACAGCTGATACAGGGATCTATGGTAAGAATCAATATGGGTACGTCTGCCAGCGAGCAGTTCTTTAGTGTTTCAAGCAATGCAGGTAAATTAGCAAAGGTAGGAGTCCGGACTCTTACCCGGTCCAAAAACTTAGTTCCATTTGCTTTGGTATAATAAACAACCTCACCGCGGGGCTGCTCCAGCCGGATAAACTGTTCTCCGTTTGGAGTTCCTTTTACTTTTACGTTAATATCACCGCCAGGGATTTTATCAATACACTGTCTGATTAAATCAATTGACTGGAACATTTCCTTGATTCTTACCCTGGTTCTGGCATAACAATCCCCGCCATCATTGGTAATGGGTTTAAAATCCAGCTTGCCATATGCACTGTATCCCTGTGTTCTCATATCCATTTCGATTCCGCTTGCTCTTGCCATAGGACCTACTGCACCTAAATCAAATGCCATCTGTTTTGTCAGAACTCCCACACCTTTGGTACGCAGCTTCACGGTGGTATCGTTGATAAAGACACTGGTTGTCTCTTTTAATTCCTTTTCCATCTCAGTTAAAACTGTTCTAATCTTCATTAACGTCTCGGAACTGATGTCTTTTCTTACTCCGCCGATGTCACATACGGAAAAAATGACACGTCCGCCTGTGGTCTCTTCAAAAATATCCAGAACCTGTTCCCTTAACTTCCATGACTGCATAAACAGACTTTCAAATCCAAAGGCATCAGCCAGAAGTCCAAGCCAGAGCAGATGGCTGTGAAGCCTTGACAGCTCTGCCCAGATTGTGCGTAAAAACTCTCCCCGCTCCGGTACCTCCACATCCATAATACGCTCAATGGACATACAATATCCCATTCCATGCATAAACGAGCAGATTCCGCAGATTCGTTCTGCCACGTAACAATACTGCTGATAATCTCTTTTTTCCACCAGCTTTTCCAAGCCTCTGTGAATGTATCCAATTCTAGGAATTGCTTCTACAACCGTTTCATCCTCCAGCACCAGATCCAGATGGATCGGCTCCGGTAGAACCGGGTGCTGCGGACCAAACGGAACAATTGTCCTATTTCCCATAAATAACCTCCATACTGATGCAGGCTGCCACAGCCAGCTATTCGTTCACGCCAAATGGTGTCTTCACCGGAATCTTATAAAGATTATCATTGAAATCCGGTATAATGCCTGTTATTTTTACTCCAAACAGTTCCTTTATCTCATTCTCATAGAGAAATGAATAGGGATAAAGAATACTGATACTTGGCAGTTCGGTTTCCGTATCTGTGATCAGCCGGATATTCAGCAATTCGTAATCCTTATCAAAGGAATAGGTTAATTCCATTCCATTTTTATTGGTACAGGAAATTGCTACCAGCCGGTAACCATCATTTTTTATTTTC
The DNA here is from genome assembly GCA_009712635.1 of Hungatella sp. Classification (GTDB taxonomy): domain Bacteria; phylum Bacillota; class Clostridia; order Lachnospirales; family Lachnospiraceae; genus Lacrimispora. Next base: position 236,232 of record WASS01000015.1, read on the forward strand.
ATAATCTCCGTCAGCAGATCATTGGGGGAGATTTCTTTTAATATCTGTTCTTTCATTTTTCTCCAATCCGCTTTTTCGGCATCGCTTTTTTCTTCTCAGCCAGAATATCAAGGGCTTTCACTACGCCATCAATTATGGATTCCGGCCGTGCTGCACATCCAGGCACATATACATCAACAGGAATTACCTTATCAACACCACCTGCTACATTATAGCATTCTGCAAAAATGCCGCCAGAGGTTGCACAGATTCCAACTGCTACCACTGCTTTGGGTTCCGGCATCTGTTCATAAAGCTGTTTCACAACCGGAATATTCTGTTCATTGACGCTGCCGGTGATAAGTAAGATATCCGCATGCTTGGGGTTGCCGGTATTGATAATCCCAAAACGTTCCACGTCATATAATGGTGTCAGACACGCCAGTACTTCGATATCACAGCCATTGCAGCTTGTGCCGTCATAATGCAGAATCCAGGGTGATTTCTTAACCACATTCAAATTCATACGCACTCTCCTCAATTTTCCCGGGATTTCATTTCATAAAAAATGAAAGGATCACCAGATTCACCGTACCCATTACTCCCGTAACAATCCATGCAGAATTAAGAGCATGCTGCCATTTCAGCCTCGCTGCACAGTTATCTACAATTATTTCAAACAGATACACACCGAGACACACAATTGCAGCAACGACATGGCTGCCTGGTGCAGAGGTGGCAAAAAATACATAAACAAGAGATAACGATATAATCACCTCGTACCAGTGGGTTACCTCAATCACAGCCAGATCCTTTCCGGAATACTCGGTGGTAATACCCTTGACGATCTCCTGATGTCCATGATGGGACATGCTTAAATCAAAAGGTGATTTTCTCAGTTTAAATGTCAGAACAAAGACCAGTCCGATGAAAACTCCGGGCAGATAAAGAATGGATGGTTTATCAGCCATGACAATGTCTTTGATAAAGAAGCTTTTTTCCGCATAATAAAGGCCAATACAGGTAAGAAGCACCATAGGCTCATAAGCCATAATCTGTAAGAGCTCCCGCTCCGATCCGATGGTGTTATAAGGAGAATTTGACGCGTATCCTCCCAGAACAAAGAATACAGATCCAAGAGTCAGTGCAAAGATTGCCAATAAAATATCGCCGCCTGAAAGCATGATGACTGTGGTAAACACAGCAAATACCATTGATACATACACGAAAAAACGGTGCATGGAATTGACTTCAATGGATTCCTTCTGCATCAGCTTCAGCACATCGTAAAACGGCTGTAAAACAGGAGGACCCTGTCTGCCCTGCATGCGGGCAGTGATAACACGATCGATACCGGTCAGCAGTCCGCCTACCACAGGTGCGAGAATTATTATCCCGATAATTCTTAGAACGCTCATCATGATGCAATCCCTCCGATCAGCAGTATCACTCCCCAAATGAGAATGACAAAAGATAAAATGTCACTAAAGAAGGATAACCTCTTTGTTCCAAAATAGCTGTCCATGTACCAGTTATGAAGCTCCACCTGCCGCTTAGTCCCGCAGGCTCCGTAAAAGGTCTCATTGTCCCCTGTATTTTCTCCTGCCATATAAATGGGAACTCTTCTTCGTTTATCATTTTTATAGACCGGTATAAAGCTGATTGGCAGAATGATAAGCATACTTAACATATAAAGCATCAGCTTGATATCTCCCGCTCCGATGGGCATCGAAGCCCGACGTAAAAAAACTTCGTTTAAATATGGAATCAGGGCATATTTGGATACAATCGGAAACGTGAAGCAGGATACTACCACCAGACAGGCAAGGATTGTAATGGGAATCTCCTCATCTAAGTGAAATTCGTTTTCACTTTGCTGCCTCATATTAACTTTTGACACCAGTTTCCCCATCCACTTGGTCCAGTAAAACAGAGTCGCTGCGCTGCCATAAGCCAGGATAATGACGATCAGAATATTATTGGAGTCAATAAATGCTTTCATTGCCACCCATTTGGAAATCAGCATACCAAAAGGAGCAAGGAACATACCTGCAATCCCTATCATCATACACAGAGCCAGCTTTCTTGAAATCCCAAGAAGGAGATCCATGTTTTCCACATTCCTGTTTCCAATCTGATGTTCCGCAGAACCAACCGATATAAAAAGCAGGGACTTTGATACTGCATGAAAGATAATTAAAAGGATTGCTGCCCAGATGGATTCTTCCGTTCCAACGCTGGCACAGATAACGATAAGTCCCAGGTTTGCCAGTGTGGAATAAGCCAGAATCTTCTTGGCATCGCTTTGGGAAATCGCCATAAAGGAGCATGCTAAAAATGTGACTCCTCCTACAAGCGTGATAGTTTTACCCACTGGCGAAGCACCAAGAAGCGGAGCCAGTCTGATAATTAAATACACGCCTGCCTTAACCATGGTAGCCGAATGGAGCAGAGCCGATGTGGGGGTAGGAGCAACCATGGCGCCAAGCAGCCAGGAAGAAAACGGCAGCTGTGCCGATTTGGTAAGTGCTGCCAGAGACAGCAGAAATACGGGAATCATAAGGTATGCATCTGGCTTTTGTGCTGTAAATACAGATAGTTCCAGCGTATGTCTGCTCATGCCGATGATGATGATTCCGGCAGCAAATGCTGCTCCTCCCAGGAGGTTAATAAAAAGTGCACGAAACGAATTGTTTCTTGCCTCTTTCGTCTTTGTGTATCCAATCAGTAAAAAGGAGCAGAATGTAGTCAGCTCCCAGCAAAAATACATCCAGGTAAGCTGATTGCTCAGTACAATACCAAACATTGCAGAAAGGAATAGGAATAAAACTGCAAAAAAGAAACCCTTGCGATCCTCATACTCGGTATGGTGTATATGATAAGTTTTCATATAACCCACCGCATAAATACAGATCAGGCTTCCTACCACTCCCACGATTACAACCATGATTGCAGTAAGTTTATCAAAGACAATCGCATTCTCCACTTCAATCTGGCTTTTTGCGGTCAGTTCAAAACAGAGTATGGCTGCAGTCTGTAGAAAAGAAAGAACAGAAATAGCATAATTTTTATAACGGATACCAATTGTAATAATATAAGCGGCGAGTACTACTTCCACAACCGCCATTACTAAATCGATACCAGTTTCCCAGCGGTAGGAATAAGCGATTCCCTTTTGGAAAAACAAACAGACGACAACCAGCGTCAAAGCAGCTGTTATGCCTGCACTCACCCGTACAATTTTGTTTCTTACATCGTCCTCTTTCACTAAAAGCACAGCGAACGCTGCCAAAAGAGGAAATAATACCAATACCGTAATCGCACCCATACATTCATCACCTTACTTTTTATAATTTCTGTCAAGAATCGCGTAAAAATTATTTTTTAGTTATTTAAAATGTCGAAACCCAAGATGTCAATTTACATAATTGATCAATTCGTGCTCATTATATCACACGAAAATGGGATGTCAATGTTTTGTTTTGTGTACAATTTATACATATTTAACGTATAAAAGCAAAACATGGAAAACCATTCCAGAAGAATATGAAAACTTACTGTTTTGAACAAGTTAAATATTTAACATGCAGAATTTTAACTATTTTTCGACATTCTTTTACGTTTTTTTAACAATTATACGCAAAAATATGCGGATTATTAATACTGAAAAAATGATGAAACTGGACTTTTCACGTATAAAGAAACTGTTAAATAAATACGATTTTGCTGCATAAATGGGAATTGATAAGAAATATCATTTATTCAACTAAAAAAGGACGCTCATCCGCTGTGAGCATCCTTTTTATATTCTGTTTCATACATACTTATTCCTCTTCACGGAAGGTAAATAGTTCCTCCACAGTGGCAGAAAATACTTTGGCTATATCCATGGCTAGTTTTAGTGACGGATTATACCTGCCTTTTTCCAGATTAATTATTGTCTCCCGCCTCACTCCAACCAGTGCAGCAAGTTCATCCTGGGTTAAATTCAGCTTTGCTCTGTATTCTCTCATTTTAGTAACTAATGCCATGTTTGCATCTCCCGCTGTTCATTTATTTCCAGTACTACCAGACTGATTGTAAAACATACCATTGAGACAACATAACATGAGACCAGCGCTATATTGACAGGCAAAATGGCTGGAAACAGGAAGTGTACGGCAATGGCAAGGCTGGCCACCCCCGCACCGGAAAAGAAACCAAAACCAGCCGCTTTTGTGACATTTTGCTGGAACATCTCATCTGGTGTTACAAAAAAGTATCGGACGTATTGGGCAAAACCGAAGAAGCCAAAAAACGGTGCACTGACAGTAAAACCCATAAAGCCCAGCAACGCGAGGATGGATAAGAAACCTAGTTTGTTGACTTTCATGATAGACCTCCAATAGTGATATTTTTCTAACTTTATGTTATAAATATATCACTATTGTATTCTCTTGTCAACGTAAAGTGAAATTATGACCAAATTATGATCTTACTCACCTTATACCTGCATGCCGTAATCACAGGTATGATATACTATGCAACAAAAAATGACAAAAATGTGCTTAATGTAATAAATAACATGGCCAATGTAACTTTTGGTAAATTTATGTTGTTTTTTGTAATATGTCTGCTTATGTATATGCTTTTATAAGCATAAAAATGCGGTACCAGAGATCCTCTCTCCAATACCGCTTCTTAATTTAAATGGTTGGTTCTGTATCTATTACCTCATCTGCCTTCTGCACCACCATCTTCTCTTCCGGCTTAATAGTGATCTCCGGCACTCCCGTAATATTAATATTCCGGTTTACCTTTGCATCATAGGTTCCTGCTTTTACAATGTCGCCTAAATCAATTCCGGTAGTTTCCTTCATGGATTCAAACAGCTTTGCCATAACAGCCGGAACATTGCCGGATACGGAATCAAGGCTGCCGCCTTCACCGCCTCCGATAATGGTGATCTTATCAATCTGGGAAAGAGGTTCTGCAATCTTTCCTGCTACTTCCGGTAATACCTTAATGATCATTTCAGCAATAGCCGCATTGTTATACTGCTGGTAAGCCTGGGCTTTCTTTTCCATGGCTTCTGCTTCTGCAAGTCCCTTTGCCTTGATGGCTTCCGCTTCCGCTTCACCCACCATACGGATTCCCTGGGCTTCCTGCTCTTTTGAGTAACGCTCAGCTTCTGCACTTGCCTTCTGAGCTTCTGCCTCCTGAACCTTTTCAAACCGCTTCGCTTCCGCGTTTTTCTGACGCTCATAAAGCTCGGCTTCTGCCTTCTGCTGTCTGGCGAATTTGTCTGCTTCCGCCTTCTTTCTGATTTCTGCATCAAGAGCCTTTTCCATAACCTCGGCTTCCTTCTGCTTAATCAGAACTTCTTTTTCCTGCTTGGCAATATCTGCATCTGCAGAAGTGACCTCAATGGTTTTACGCTGCTCTTCCTGCTGAATCTGGTATGCCGCATCTGCCTCTGCTTTCTTAACATCTGCATGTTTCTTTAAGTCAGACTTCTGAAGATCAAGCTCATTATTCTTGATGGCAATTTCACGCTCCGAGTTAATTCTCGCATCATTGGCCTGCTTATCTGCGGCGGCTTTTGCAATAGCAATTTCTTTATCCGCCTCTGCTTTTGCAATGGCTGCCTTTTTCTTGATCTGTGAAATATTGTCAATACCAAGGTCATCAATGACACCATTGGCATCAGAGAAATTCTGTACATTAAAGCTGACTATATCAAGTCCCATAGCCGCAAGGTCCGGCATGGCATTCTCCTTTACCAGCTCCGCAAATTTAATACGGTCGCTGACCATCTCTTCCAGTCTCATGCGTCCAACAATCTCACGCATGTTTCCTTCTAAAACCTCTCTCGCAATCCGGCCTATGTATTCTGTATCCTGATTTAAAAAGTTCTGTGCTGCTAAAGAAAGTCTTCCTGGATCACTGCTGATCTTTACATTGACAGCAGCGTCTACCTGAATATTAATATAATCCGCAGTAGGAACCGCATTGGATGTCTTAACATCAATGGGTATCAATTTTAAACTCAACCGGTCCAGCCGCTCAAGAAACGGAATCTTGATACTGGCTTTTCCAATCACCGTCTTTCTTCTTAATCCGGAAATAATAAATGCCATATCTGGCGGAGCCTTTACATATCCGGACATCAGGATCCCCAGGATGCCTGCTATCAGAATAACTGCAAAAATTGCGGAAAATAAACTCATATTTGTCATATTCTTTCCCCCTTCTTCTGGTGTAATATTTTATACTGTTTGTAAAATACAGTCTTATTTATTATAACAAACAATATTCTTTGTTTCAATTCAACAATACTTAAGCTTTCCTTAACAAATTATCGGAATTTTAGTTTTTCTTTCACACTATTTCTAATAAATACGTTGCACCATAAGGATTCATCACGCCGGCATGTACCAGCGGAATATACTGATAATAGAGCGCTAATATGATTCAATCAGGATTTCTTGAAAGGAGTCTTCATGAATATTCAGGATCTACACCTAGAGGCCGCAAAAAACAGCCGGAATTATAAAACTTATGAAGAAATGGGAAATTATTATCACCAGAATGGCAATCTTAAACGGGCCTATCTCTGCTACGCTCACAGCCTGTTCCTGTGCAGCAGTAAAGAGGATACGAACCGGCTGGCAGAATTAATAAAAGACTGGGAAAAGTTACATTTCAATGAGCTGCCGAAAGCCGCCATTATAATCCCCTCTGTCCCTGATTTAAATATGATGAAAGCCATTATTCAGACATGTGCCTTAAGCAGGGAAGACGTTAAAACCATAATAGTTTCAGATGAAGAAGTTTCTATGGAAGTTACGAAATGGCTGAAAGAGCAAAAGGATATTAAGCTTGTTTCTGTAAAGGGACTGACACCTGGGGCAGCATTTAATAAAGCCTGTGAACAAACAGAGAAACAAGAGGATTTATTAGCCCTTGGCAAGGGATCCGTTTTGCTTCCCCACGCACTGTTCCAGCTGCGTATGTCTCTTTATAAGGATGAATCCATTGGTGCAGTCAATGGGGTTACCAATGGGGTTGTTTTTGGACTGACTGATTTTATTACTCCCATTGACCGTGCCAGTGTTTATGCCGATGAGCATAATCTTCCTGGTGACGAGCAAATGGATCCGGTTCTGATCCCTTCCTGCTGTACTGTTCTTATACGAAGAGATATATTTGATAAAACGGCTGGGTTTGATAAAAATTATCTTACCCAGGAAGTGTCACAAAAAGATTTTTCTTTTCAGCTTCTTAAATTAAAAAAGATCACCTATTTATGCCATCATGGATATGTTTATACTTTTGGTTTAGAACAGAGCAATCAGGCCCGTTGGTATGATTACAACCATTTCTATGAAAAATGGAACGTGCGGCTGAATTATTCTCTATTCCCACGTCCTGATATTCTGGCATTAATCAAAGATCCTGCTAATGCACCCATAAATGTATTAGATGTAGGCTGTGCCTGCGGTGCCTCCCTGCTTGCCATTAAAAATAAATACCCCCAATCATCCCTTCACGGAATTGAGCTGGATGAAGGTTCCTGGAATATTTCTTCCCTTATCTTTCCCGTGACCCAGGGAAATGTGGAAGAAACCCTGGATTATGAGGATGGATACTTTGACTATATTATCTTTGGAGATGTTTTAGAGCACCTTCATCAGCCTGCCACTGTGCTGGAAAATATGAAACGGTATTTAAAACCGGGGGGCGCTATACTTGCCAGTATCCCAAACATCATGCATATCTCAATTGTCAGCAATCTGCTAAACGGATACTGGACTTATGAAGACAGCGGGATTCTGGATAAAACCCATCTTCGTTTCTTCACCAAGAATGAAATTGTACGGATGTTTTCCCAGACTGGTTACCAGATTGAAGATATTGGTGTGACCCGGATCTATATTACTCCGGAGCAGCAAAAGCTCATGGAACAGTTGTGCGCTATCAGTTCCAGCGGTATGGATGCATTTACCACTTACCAGTATTTAATCAGAGCAAGGAAAAAATAAGAATTGCAGAAAAACAGGCTGTGTATTGTACAGCTTGTTTTTTTATTTCGAATAACTTTCACAATAACAGAAATAATAAGACTAAAAGCAAAAAGTGAGGCTTCTTATGAAACAGAAAACAAATGGTCTGACTGCAGGCCACTTAACAATGATGGCTTTGGGAACTGTGATCGGCGGTTCCTTTTTCCTCGGGTCTTCCGTTGCCATAAAGGCCGCTGGTCCCGGGATTATACTTTCTTACCTGATATGCGGTGTTATGGTCTATTTCATCCTGTTTGCACTTTCAGAAATGACGGTCTCCAATCCTGCCTCCAGCTCCTTCCGGACATTTGCGGCAGAGTATTTAGGTAAAGGTGCCGGATTTGTAGTGGGCTGGGTCTACTGGACCGGTATGGTAATCTCTATGTCAAGTGAAGCAACAGCAGTTTCCCTGCTGTTTCGAACCTGGTTTCCCACTGTTTCCATACCGGTTTTGGGAACAATTCTGATTTTGGGAGTGACCCTTATTAATCTTCTGGGAGCCAGCCAGCTCAGCAGTCTGGAAAGTCTTCTGGCAGGAGTGAAAGTCGTTGCTATCCTGGGATTTATTCTTTTCGGCGCTCTCTTTGTGTTTGGACTGGTTCCTGGTTATAAACCTCTGGGATTCCAGGTCTTAAGGTCAGAACCATTTCTGCCCGGCGGCATCAAAAGCCTGGCAGGCAGCATGCTGATTGTTCTGTTCACCTATGCAGGATTTGAAATTATAGGACTTGCAGCCAGTGAAACAAAGGACAAGGAAAAAAACGTTCCCCGGGCAATTCATATGACAGTGGGGTGGTTGGTTACACTTTATATTCTCTGTATTTCCATGCTTCTGCTTCTGGTCCCTACCTCATCTTTAAGTGAAGAGGTAAGTCCCATGGTAACGGCATTAAACAGTTTCCAGATGTCATGGGCGGGCACAGCCATGACAATCATTTTAATCAGTGCCATTTTATCCACAATGGTAGCCGCCATGTTTGGAATCGGAAGAATGCTCCGCTCTCTGGTAGAGGATGGCCTGGGACCTGCTTTTCTAAGAGACAGAACCGACGTTCCCTATCGCGGCATCCTTTTTTCCGGTTGTTCCATGCTTCTGTTTCTTTATGTTGGTCTGATTTTTCCGGAAGTTTATTTGTTTTTAATCAGTTCCGGAGGATTTGCACTTCTTTTCACTTATATTATGCTTATGGCAACTCATATCCGTTTCCGGAAAAAGAATGGAAAACCGGAAGGAAACTGCAGATTGTGCGGTTTCCCATACAGTTCCTTATTTACTTTGGCTGGTCTTGTGATCGCCATGTTCAGCATGCCATTTATAAAAGGACAGACTTTGGGATTTATCGCTGGTCTGGCTTTAGTTGCATTTTTCTCAGCCTGCTATCCATTTGTACGTGCGTCGGTAAAGCGAAAGGCTCCCACTCCAAAACGTGTACAGGAAGAAACTGCAAAACGACGCCGTTTATTAACAGAATTCTCGGAAGAAATTCATCATTCAGATATTCCAAAGAAATAAATGGTGTGGATATAAGAAAAGCGTCATAAACCGGTTAAATGCAGTTCGGTCTATGACGCTTTTAAATTTATCTGATTTATTTATGCTCTGCTGCCTCTGCGTTTCCTTGCTGCCATTACCAGATGCTTTGCAAGAACCGCTGTCGTCACGGCTCCCACACCTCCCGGCACTGGGGTTGCCATGGAGGCAACGCCATTTAACGATTCAAAATCCACATCTCCGCAAAGATTTCCATCGTTATCCACATTAATTCCAACGTCAATCACAACCGCATCTGCTCCAACATAAGAGGAATTTATCATCTTTGCCTGTCCGGCAGCTGCAATTAAGATTTCTGCATTCTGACAGGTTTTTTCAATTTCCTTTGTGCGTGTATGGCAGATGGTAACCGTTGCATTTTCCTTTAGTAAAAGCATGGAAAGAGGACGGCCTACTACCATGCTTCTTCCAATGACAGATACCCGCTTTCCAGACAGAGAAATGTCATTGGCCTTTAACACCTCAATAACCGCTTCTGCTGTACAGGGAGCAAAACCCTCATTTTCTCCTGCAAAAACCTGGGCTATATTCTCAGGCGAAATTCCATCCAGATCTTTTACAGGGTCAATCATATGCTCGATGTCCCGTTCATTAATCTGTTTTGGCAGTGGACGCAGGAGAAGAATTCCGTCAATGTCCTGGTTCTCATTAATCTTTTTAAATTCCGCCTGGAAATCTTCATTTGATATATCCGCCGGATATGAAAAGCTTTCTGCCTGCAAACCGAAATTCTCCATTTTCTTTAATGCACCACGCTCATATGCCATGTCATCGGGACGTTCTCCCACCCTTACAATTGCCAGTTTCGGAACCGTTCCCTCAAGTTCACGTAAAAGTTCAGTTACCTCTTCTTTGATTTTAGCAGACACCGCTGCTCCTTTTAATGTTATCACGATACCGAAACTCCTTTATCTTTACTTTAACGCAGCTTCCACGTTTGCATAGATCTCATCAGACAGCTTCCTGCCTGTTTCGGCAAGCACACTGGCTTCCTGATCCAGCTGTTGTGCTGTTTCTCTCTGTTTCATAAATTTAGTATTAATGGAAACGTTCATCTTTGCGCCTAATAGTGCTGTACGTAGAAATGACACACCCACGCCCACATCACTGACAGCCAGCCTGCTGCCCTTGTGTGCCAGAATATCCATAATTTTAATTGCCTCTACAGCCTGCTCCATTACTGTTTTTGGAACCAGGCTGGCCGCAAGGAGGTGGGTTTCCAATACTTCCTCCTTATGCTTTTTTTCCTCTTCCGTTCCGGAAGGGAGACCATAGGCTGCCGCAAGAGGTGCAAATACTCTGGCATCTTCGTCAGCCAGTCTTAAAAATTCGGCTCTTATGTCCTCCAACCTCACCAGAAGAAGCTGCATCTCCTCTTCCACATCTGCATATTTCTTTTTTCCCAGAGTCAGGTTAATTACCATCTCACCTAATGCCACGCCCTGGGCACCACCAAGGGCTGCAGCACCTCCGCCTCCTGGTGTTGGTTTTTTTGAGGACAGTTCTTCCAGAAACGTGGAAACTGTAAGATCCTTTATCATTGATATGTTCCTCTCTTTTCGGCTTTATTTTTTACCATTATATCGGCCTTAAGGAAAAAACACAAGGCTCTTTTTCGACATTTTTTTACAGCATAACCTTGTAATAAAAGAGAATCAATGTTATCATTGTCGTTAACAAAAAACAGACAGTAACCATTTGATCCTTTCAGAAAGGAGCATGGAATGACATATCCGCCCTTAACACTTGGATGGTTTCTAAATGAAACGCCAATTGATAATCTTGAATTTATCGGCAAGGAGGAAGACCTTCAAAAACCGATTACCGGAATCAGTGTCCTTGATAATCCCGACGGTGTAAGATGGATTAAGAAGCATGAGATTATTCTGACAACCGGATATATATTCTACAATGATGTGGAGCTGCAAAAGCAGGTAATTGCCGATCTTCATGCTATTGAATGCACTGCTTTTTGTATAAAAGTCAAACGCTTCTTTGATCAGATACCGGATTCCCTGATCAAAGAGGCTGAAAAATACGGGGTTCCACTGGTCTCCGTACCATATTACCACGTCTACTCTAATATCATCAGCGTAATCAATCAGAATTTAATTGACCAGAAGATTTCCCTGCAGCAGTTTATTCTCCGGGAAACAGAAAAATTTCACCAGCTCTATTTCAATAAAGAAGGAATTATGAAAATGCTGGAAGAGATATCCCGTTATACCAATTCCATTGTTATGATCACTACTATTTCCGATTTTCCGCTATACTATTATGTTCCCCTCAGACAGCAGGAGGAATTTAACAAAATTAATAAACTTCACGCCCAGCCTCTCCATAATGAATCACAGCAGGATACCGAGAAAAATCCCTCAGGTAACCGATCGTTTTATTTTAACAATACACTCCTTCACTTTCAGACCTTTCTGCTTCCTGATAGCAGACATTACCTGTGTATTGATCATACAAAAACGAATATTGATGAAACAACCGCAGTGATTTTAAAGCAGATTTTTTCCGTAATTGCTTTGGAGCTTTCCTCCATGCAGGTTCAAAACAGAACATTTTCACAGAAAAATTATTTTGATTCTTTTTTCTATATGCTGACAGATAAGAAGAAAAAATCGGTAGAAGAGATTCAGCTGATCTGCGATTCCTATTCTTTTCCTTATCAGCTAAAAAGAATCTGCGTTACATTTGAATGTCTGGATAAGGAAAACAGAATGTTTAAAAGTCTTTACAATGGGATCAATCATGAATTGATCCGTCTTGATTATAAATACTTCCTGTGTAATCATGATAACCGCATTGTTATATTTTTTCTGTATTCAAAACAGGTTTCTAATGCAAAAGCACTGTCTTTTGTTAATCAGGCAATCTCTCAGCTAATGGAAGCACTGAGCGACTATCACACCTTTTTCAGACTTGGAATCAGCCGGTGTCATTTATCCAGCTCATCCATTGCAAAAGCATATGAGGAAAGCCTGCAGACATTACATCTGCAGACCCCATTAGCGGAAGCATCTTTAGTTAACTCGTACTCTGTACAATACGCCTATCATATTCTGACGCAGCTTAGTACTTATGAAATAAGTAAGATTTATACGGATACAGTAAAGGAGCTTGTTTCCTATGACCAGGAAAACAAAAGTGAACTCCTTTTAACGCTTAAAACATATCTGGAGAGCTCAATGAATTTAACTGATACAGCCCAGAAATTATTTATTCACAGAAATACCCTGACCTCACGGCTATCCCTGGTTAAAAAGCTGCTTTTCTGCGAACTGTCGGCAGTTGAAGATATTTTCCGCCTCTACCTTGGGATTTGTGCCTGGGAGCTCATTCAAACTATGTAACATTAAGCATCGTCGTCGCACTCATTTCCTGTTCCCAGAGTCTGGAAATGCTCCATATTGCCGTAGAGATATTGAATCCGTTCATATTCTGTTTCATCGTAGAAGCTGCACTCTCCACGGCCATAGGCTTTGGCTACCTCCAGCATAAATCTGGCAGTTTCTTCACAGTCTGTTATATGTGTGGCTCCGGTTGCACAGCCTGCCACAGGAGCTTCCGTCGTAATAGCAACTCCGATTACAGGTGCTTTGGTGGCAGTTGCAGGCTGAAGAATGCTGTTTAAATGATAAAGTCCGTTACCATAGGGAGTAATGTCCTGTTGGGAAAGAGCATATACAAATGGCTGCTTTCCTGTGGTCATCTGCATCAGATCCAGAATGCTCTCTGAAACTTTCAGTATATACCCGTCCTTTACCGTTGGTGAAATGGCGAAGCCCCTGGTGTTGATAATCCGGTTTCCTTTTGTAGTATCCACGGATAGTATGGCATCCAGCTCTTCTGTCACCTCTTCCCGGTTTACCTGTGCCATATTGACCGGAGAATCCATAAAGGGCACCGGATGGTGTTCTCTGGTGGGCGCATCCGGGCAGACGTGAGTGGATATAAATACATCACCGTCCAGGTAATCACCTTTGTTTTGCATGTCCAGGATTTTTGATGCAAGAGAGATCGCAACCAAAGCTCCGTCTCCGTCTGATACAAAACCAATCCTCTCAGGTCTGGCTCCCAGGCCGCCAAGTCTTCCAAGCAATCCAATGGTCGGGGCATTCATGCCTTTACTTTTCCCTTTTGTTCCCGGAATCCTCACTTTTACCATGTCGGTTTTTCCTTTTGGCCCCACCAGGGTATAAACTTCAACATCAGCGTCGCTGCGGATGCCTTTTAAATATTGTTCCACCTGTCTTCCGCTGGCATAATTGCTGTCAAGCAGATCATATACCTCGATCAATTGTTTCATCAGCATGATAAATCCTCCATGTTCTTTACTTAATCTCCATTAAATCACAAATAGCTGCTACATAGATTTTAGCTGCTGCGACCACATCCTCGATCTGTACCGTTTCATTATAAGAGTGGATTCCCACTGTATTAGAGGGACCAAACTGAATGGTGGGGATGCCAAGCTTACGGTAATCCCTGGCATCACTGGAAGCCCACTGGTACGCTGGAATCACATCTTTTCCAAGAAGCCGTTCCGCATTTTCTTTAAACGCCAGCACAATGGGGGCCTCATGGTCTGTGAAATTGGCATCACTCTTGTACTGAAGCTCAAACTCCACCCCTTCCACTCCACTGATTTCAAGAATCTGTTTTAAGGTTTCATCAATTTCTTCTTTGTTCACTCCGATGGGGAGCCTGACATCAACTGTCGCTTCGCAATAGTCGGGAACCATATTGTGCCTGGTTCCGCCCTGAATCAGACCTACATTGGTGCTGACATGGTCAATCACTCTGCCAAGCCCCGGAATGTGATTACCCCGTTCAGCAAGAAGCTTGGAATCCATCAGCGGCTTTTCCTGACGTTCTGAAAAATGTCCTTCTATTTTAGAGAGAAGGGAAACGTGGGAAAGAACCTTAGAAAGCTTTAGAATCGCATTTTCTCCTTTAAAATCACCAAGGCTTCCATGTGCGGATTTACCAAACGATTTTATCTTTAAAAGCAGGCCGCCCTTCTGCCCGATCTCTATGGTATTCATGGAAGTCGGCTCGGCTACCAGGCATGCATCGGCATGTTCCCCATATCCGTTGGCACAGAGCCACTGGGATCCAAACTGTCCTCCGCTTTCTTCATCAGAGACGATATGAAGACGGATATTGCCGTTTAAGGGTACCTGCTTTTGGGCAAATAGAGAAAGTGCATATAAAACACCTGCTACCCCTGCCTTCATATCCGAGGTCCCTCTTCCCAGGATCTGGGTGTCTGTTATTTCGCCGGAAAAAGGATCAAACTCCCACTGATTTAAATCCCCCGCAGGCACTACATCTACATGGCCATTTATGATCAGGGAAAAACCCATGTCTTTTCCGTAGCCTGCTACTACGCAGGGATAATCCGGGTTACAGCCCGTCTCCTTATATTCAATACCGGCATCTTTTAAAAATGCTTCCACAAAATCAACCACATCTCTCTGTGTGCCGATTGGATTTTCACTTTTTATCTGAATCAGTTGAGATGTCAGCGTAATCAGTTCATCACGGTGATCCTCCACATACTGTACCAGCTCTTTTTTTGTCATCTCAATTTCCTCCCTGTGCTATTTTGCTTTCATATAAAAAGCAGGCCACCTGATGTCCCTCTTCTCCATACGATAAAAGCGACGGCACTTCTTTTTTACAGCGTTCCATACACTCAGGGCACCTTCCGGCGAGAGGACAGCCTTCCCTGTCTCCAATGGGGCTTGATATCTCCCCCTCCAGTGTAATCCGCTCCTTATTCTCATCCGGACTTTCCGGCGGAATGGCGGATAAAAGGGCCTTCGTATAGGGGTGAAGCGGATTTTTATAAATATCTCCTCCATTGCACAGTTCTACAATCTGTCCCAGATACATGATTGCAATCCGGTCACTGACGTATTTTACCACGCTTAAATCATGGGATATGAACACGTAGGTAAGATGATATTTCTTCTGCAGACCTTTTAGTAAATTGATTACCTGCGCCTGAATGGAAACATCAAGCGCCGATACCGGCTCATCGCAGACAACCACCTTAGGCTGAATGGAAATAGCCCTTGCCACATTTAAGCGCTGTCTCTGTCCGCCTGAAAACTCGTGGGGATAACGGTTCATATGCTGAATGTCCAGACCTACCTGCTGAAATAGCTCTAACACTCTCTTTTCCAGCTCCTGCCGGCCCCTTACCGTTTTATGGACGATCATTGGCTCAGATACGGAATCGGCAGCTGTATGTCTTGGGTCCAGAGATGAGTATGGATCCTGAAAAACCATCTGAATGTTTTTGCATAGTTCAAACCGCTCTCTGGAAGATAATTTTAAGATGCTCTTTCCTTCAAACAGAATATCTCCCCCAGTGGGTTTATGAAGTCCCACAATGCATCTTCCAAGAGTTGACTTTCCACACCCCGATTCACCGATAATCCCAAGGACCTCTCCTTGTCTGATATCCAGGCTGATGTCATTTAACGCGTGGAGAACCAGTTTTTTTCCTCCCAGGCCTTTGCCCTTTACCTCAAAATCCTTAGACAGATTTTTTATCTGCAAAATGATTGAATTTTCACTCATGTCTGATCCACACCTCCCCGCATAAGACCGCCTTCTTCACCCTGCCTGTGACAGGCGACAAAATGTCCCGGTTCCAGTTCTTTTAATTCCGGCACCACGCTTTTGCAGATTTCACTGGCATAGGGACACCGGTTTGAAAAATTACAGCAGGTTCCAGTCAGCCTTAAATCAGGAGGCGTTCCCTGAATGGTGGACAATTCTTCTTCTGATTCACTGCCAAGCCTTGGCATGGAATCTAAAAGTCCCCACGTATACGGATGCAGCGGGTTGTGATATAGATTGCTGCATGTGGTGTATTCCACTGTCTTGCCAGCATACATCACCATGACACTGTCACACATTTTCCAGACAACCCCCAGATTGTGGGTAATTAAAAGAATGGCTGTCTGATAGGTCTCTCGCATCTCTTTCAATAAGTCTAACACCTGAGCCTGAATGGTCACATCAAGGGCAGTGGTTGGTTCATCGGCAATAATCATTTTGGGGCTGCTTAAAATGGACATGGCAATGATCACCCGCTGGCACATACCGCCTGACAGTTCATAGGGATAGGAATCCATACGCCGCCTGGCATCTGTTATGCCAACCTTCATTAATGCCTCTTCTGCCAACCGACAGGCGGACTGCCGGTCTACCTTCTGCTGGGTCCGGATCAGCTCTGTCATCTGGTGTCCGACTTTAAAAACAGGAGATAAGGAAGTCATGGGATTCTGAAAAATCATGGAAACATCCTTTCCCCGAAAAGACAGTAGCTCTTTCTTATTAAGAGCCAGGACATCTGTCCCATCAAAATCAATGCTGCCGCTTACAATCTTTCCAGTACCTGCCGGTAAAAGACGGATAATTGAGGAAGAAGTGACACTTTTTCCAGATCCTGATTCGCCCACAATTCCCATGATCTCTCCGCGGTTAATCTGAAAACTCACTCCGTCTACCGCCTTGCTTACACCGCCTGAAGTATAAAAATAGGTTT
Organism: Hungatella sp.; assembly: GCA_009712635.1. Taxonomy (GTDB): domain Bacteria; phylum Bacillota; class Clostridia; order Lachnospirales; family Lachnospiraceae; genus Lacrimispora. The sequence goes on from WASS01000015.1 coordinate 253,381, forward strand.
TTAAATCCTTTACGGTTAATAATGCTTCACTCACAGCATTCCCTCCTTTCTTCAAAGCTTTTCTTCACCTTCTCCATCTCCTCAGGAGATGACAGAAGATCCAGTGCGGTAAGGGCAAGTGCTTTCGCCCCTGTTAATACAGCCCTCTTCCCGTCTTCGCTTTTGCATGCCTCTTCAAACTCCCTGGTATGCCCCCTCAGTTCAGGCACCACCTTTACGTATGACTGGAGTGCAGGAATTACATGCGTGATATTTCCTACATCGGTACACCCGATTCCCAGTTCTTTCCTTCTTGGCATTACTACTTCTCCAAGTTCCGTAAAGTTCTTTAAAAGCAATGCTTCCAATCCGGGATTATTGCGGATATCCTCGTATGTGTATCCTGCCTGCTCAAACTGAACGGTTGTCCTTGTCATCCGTGCAATGGATTCACCGGCTTCCATAAATTCTTTTTGTATTTTTTCTTTGAATTTCTGATCAAAGGACCTGACTGTAAACTTCGCCTGAGTGACTTCGGGTATGGTAATTGGCTCCCTGCCGCCGTCGGTGATCACTCCCAGAATTGTACCTCTGCCATTCCATGACAGTCTCTGTCCGTTTATATACTGAAACAGTAAAAGCAAGGGCTCCAGTGCGCTGACGCCTTCCTCCGGCCAGGTTGCTCCATGAGCCTTTTTTCCATGATATGTGACAATAATATCGGTTACAGAATAGGAGATATCATTGACTACAGTCTCATTTGCAGAGTGGATAATCATGGCTGCGTCCAGTTCCTGAAAGGCCCCCTGCTCAAGCATAATCACTTTTCCGCCTCCGCCCTCTTCTGCCGGAGTTCCGTAAACCGTTATGGTTCCGCCAAGCTGGTCAATGACAGACTTTACACCTGCACCTGCTCCCACAGCCATGGCCGCCATCAGATTATGCCCACAGGAATGCCCCATACCAGGAACCGCATCATACTCAGCAAGGAATCCAATATGAGGTCCTGGCTTCCCGCTGTCATAACGCCCGCAAAATGCCGTATCAAGACCGCAGATTCCCCGTTCTACTTGAAAACCAAAGGTCTCAAGCAATCCACTCACCGCTTTGCTGGAGGCATATTCGTTGAAATTATATTCCGGGTTGTTCCAAAGATAGAGAGCCAGTTCCCAAAGCTGACCCGATTTTTCCTCAATCACCTGTGTTGCCACTTCTTTTATTCTGTTAATGTCCATACGTTTCCCTACTTTTTCATTTTCGGATCCAGCACATCCCGGATCCCGTCACCAAGAAGATTAAAGCCAATTACCGTTATGAGGATAAACACACCAGATACGGCCGCTATGTGAGGCGCTGTATTCAGTGAATTTCTTCCTGCCCTTAGAATGCTTCCCCAGGAAGCCGTAGGCAGATCGATTCCAAGTCCCAGAAAGCTTAAGGCTGATTCCGAAATAATGGCACTGGCTATATTTAACGTCGCATAGACGATTACTTCCGAAATGGTATTGGGAAGGATATGATGGAACAGCATGCGAAAATGAGAGATTCCGATTACTCTTCCTGCATTGCAGTACTCTTCCCTCTTCACCACCAACACCTGGCCTCTTACGACTCGTGCAAATCTTGGAATCTCGGCAATTCCAATGGCCAGAATGACATTGGTCATTCCGGAACCAAGTACAGTCATAAGCACAATGGAAAGCAGTATGAAGGGAAATGCCAGAACTCCATCCATAATCCGCATCACAACCGCATCCACAATTCCTCCCATATATCCGGCAATCAGCCCCAAAAAAACACCGGCAATGCCGCCCACTATGGTAGCTCCTGCAGCAACCAAAAGGGAAACTCTGGCTCCATAGCAGATTCTGGTAAATAAATCTCTTCCAAATTCATCGGTTCCAAACAGATGACCTTTTTGAAAAAAGGTCAGGTAAGCATCAATTGGATGAATTTCATTTGGTTTTCCGTCAGTTATAAGCGGAGCAAATACTGCAATGGCAATCATAAAGCAAACAGCTGCAAGTCCCAGCACGGCTGTCTTATTTCGTTTCAGCTTATTCCATGCATTATTTGCTTTCCTCTCTTTTCTCAGAATCTCTTCCTGAGACTGCTGGTCCAGTAAAAGCACCTTTGCCATTTAGAAACCTCCTTCGTAGCTGACATTGGGATTGATTATCATATACACCACATCCACAAGCATGTTAATAATTACAAATGCCAATGCAATCACCAGAACCGCTCCCTGTATGAGAGCATAGTCTCTGTTATCAATTGCCCCTACAATCAGTGTTCCCATGCCTGGCCAGGCGAAAATGGTTTCTGTAAGAATTGCGCCTGCAAAACAGCCTGCCAGCTGCAATCCCAAAACCGTAATCACGGGCGGAAGTGCGCTTTTTAATGCATATTTCCAAATCACAACTGATTCCCTGATTCCCCTGGCTCTGAGAGCACGAATGGAATCCCCATGAATGGATTCCAGAATGCTGGAACGTGTGATTCTGGAAAATGTTGCAGTGGGGATGGTTGCCAGACAGAAGCAGGGCAGTACCATATGGCGGATCACATCTCCGATTCCAGATGACATGCTTCCCATTCCCAGTACAGGCAGCCAGCCTAAATGAACGCTGAAAACCAGCACCAGCATCAGACCAAGCCAGAAAATAGGCATGGAAACTCCCACCAGCGCAAGTATCATGAACAGATAATCAACTAAAGTCCCCTGTCGGACTGCTGAAGTCACACCAATTAACAGGCCTGCAATCAGTGCGATCAATATTGACGGAAATGCCAGAAGCAGGGTATTGGGTATTCTTTTTGCAATCAGCCCCAGAACCGGCTGATTGTAAGAATAGGAGACACCGAAGTCTCCCTTTGCAATCTGGATCATATAATCTTTATACTGGCTGACAAGAGGCTGATCAAGCCCCATGGTCTCACGCATTTTCTGTACATCCTGAACGGATGCCTGAGGTCCTAAAACCGCTCTTGCCGGGTCACCGGGAATCATTCTGGTAAGGATAAATGTCAGCGTGACAACCACAAAGAGAGATGGAAGGATCTGAAGGCATCTGATTAATATTGTTTTAAACATAGATCTCCTCTCGTGTTTTTGAAACAGGGGATATTGCCTGCGCAATATCCCTCATTCCAGCTTCTTATTTTGATAACCATACATTGATATCAGGTGTACAGATTTTAACTTTTCCATCTGCTCTCTGTGTGAGACCCTGAACATTGGAGCTTACGCCCCAGTTTACATTTTCATTGGCATAAAAGATTCCCGGATACTGTTTTACAATAACAGCAAGGGCTTTTTTATAGATTTCTGCACGTTTTGCCTGATCTGTTGTAAGAAGGGCCTCATCTAAATACTGATCTACCTCTTTATTTTCAAATCCCTGGCCATTTCCAAGGGAACCGATGGAACTGGAGTGGAACAGTTTATTTAAGAAGAAGTAAGGATCCGGATACCAGGTCCAGGACATTGCGAAGACATCAGCTTTGCCAGATGATGCAATTTCACTAAAAGCTCCCCATTCACTGGTGTTGATATTCACGTTAATATTTAAATTTTGCTTTAAATATGCCTGGAACAAAGTTGCCATTTTAATTCTTGCTTCTGTGTTGGAGATGTAGATATTTAAATCAAAGCCATCTGGATAACCTGCTTCTGCCAAAAGCTTCTTTGCTCCTTCCGGATCATAGGCCGGTTTTTCAGCCTCAAGACTGGAGTCATATCCCCAGGAACCTGGAGGCAGGGGAAGGCTGGCTGGTTTTGCCTCATTGTACTGATATACTCCGGCAGTCAGCTCGTCCACATTGACTGCTTTGATAATTGCTTCTCTTACTTTGATATCAGCAGTGGGACCGTTCTTCTGGTTGAAATAGATGTATGCAACATGAAGTCCCGGTGTCTCAAGCAATTTCACGGACTGATCTTCTCTCGCAATCTTGACTGCTTCTCCGCTTAAGCTGGTGGCCAGATTGATTTCTCCGGTTCTCAGAGCGTTAACTGCCTGATTTCCGTCGCTGACCGGCTTAAATGTAACTCCATCCAGATAAGGTTTTGCTGCCCAGTACTTGTCGTTGCGTTTTAATACTGCCTGCTGATCCAGTTCAAAGGACTCCAGAGCAAATGGGCCGGTTCCTACAAGGTGGGTACCGAAATCATCTCCCCAGCCTTCCACTTCTTCTTTCGGAACAATTACATTTCCTGCATCCGTCAGTGCTGTTAAGAATACCGCATTAGGCTCTGCTAAATAACATACCAGTTCTGTATCACTGACTGCCTCACAGTGATCAAGCATGTCCAGGCGGTTCATGGCGGAAAGCTTACGGGAACGTTCTAGAGAATACTTCACATCTTCTGCCGTCATCTTTCTTCCTTCCTGAAATTTACCAGGCTGGAAATAAACATCATCCCGAAGTGTAAAGGTATAAGCCCGTCCATCATCACTGACCTTCCACGATTTTGCCAGACCAGGCTGGATTTCTGTCAGTTCTGTATTGTACTCTACAAGCGTATCGCAGACAGTTCCAATGATCTGAGATTCGTAAGTTCCCGTATATTTAACAGGATCCAGGTTCTTAGGGGAGGAGGAAAGGGAGATGGTTAAAACGCCTCCGGATACCGGTTCCCCAGGTGTTTTCTCTTCTTTTGCCGTCTCTTGTGCTGTGCTGGCCTTCTCCGTGGCTGCTACTGTCGAGGCTGGTTTCTCAGAGCCGCATGCACTTAGGACAGCAGTAGCTGCCAGGGCGGCGATTGCTGCTAAGATTCTCTTTTTCATAATTCTTCCTCTTTTCTTTATATTTTAATAAAACGACAGCCAAAGAGGACATAGTCGCCTTTAACTATCGTTTATTATGCCAGTATAAAATAAATCTTGTACTTAAGAATGCTCTCTCAGCCAATCCATGGCGGTTCCCGCATAGATAGCTGCCATTTTATGTAAACTATCCTCATTAAATGTAACTCTTGGGTCATGAACACCATAGGGATATCCTTCTTCCTCTGACCCGGTCCCTACCCAATAGAGTACCGAGGGAACCAGCTGGGACACAACGGAGAAATCTTCTGAGCCCGTCATGCGGGGAAGTTCGTAACAGGCGTCTTCTCCCAAAATACGATTAATATATTTAGTCGTTTCCTGTAAAAGAATGGTATCATTTCTCATTGGAGGAACACCTTCGTGAAGAAACTCAACCGCAGCTTCTGCCCGAAATGCAGCTGCCGTCTGCTTTGCGATCTGAACCAGCCGCTCTTTGGCAAAGCTTCTTACTTCCGGATTCATAGTCCGAATCGTTCCCTTCATCACCACTGTATCAGGAAATATATTGGAAGCGGTTCCTCCATGGATCTCGCAGATACTAAGCACCAGCATCTCATCAGGGTGAACCTCTCTGCTGTTCACTCCCTGCAGGGCCATATGAATATGCACTGCTGTATTGATGGGATCCACGCAGTTGTGAGGGGCTGCTCCGTGACCGCCCTTTCCCTTTACAGTTATGGTAAATACATCACTGGAAGCACATGCCGTAGTCCAGGAATATCCTACCGTTCCAACTTCTGCATGTACTACATGCAGCGCCATGGCTGCGTCTGCATGGGGATTTTCAAGTACCCCTGCCCTCACCATGTCAAGTGCACCTGCTACGCCTTCTTCACAGGGCTGAAACATCAGTTTAACGGTTCCCTGTAATTCTTCTTCTCTTTCTTTTAAGATCCGTGCCGCCACAAGGAGGGCGCTGGTATGGATATCATGTCCGCAGGCATGCATGCAATCGTTCTCTGATGCAAACGCCAGACCGGTTTCCTCTTTCATTGGAAGAGCGTCCATATCTGCCCGAAGTAAAAAAGTCCTGCCTGGCTTTCCTGCCGTTACCGTGATCCCGGCCCTTCCGCAGCGAACCGGCTCATACCCCAGTGTAATCAGTTCTTTTTCCACAAGTTCTATCGTCTTTGGAAGTTCAAAGCCAAGCTCAGGATTCTTATGAATCTGCCGTCTTATAGCAATCCCATGTGACTCAAGTTCTCTTGCTCTAAATAAGATATCACTCATAATCAGAATCCTCCTGACTTATATTTATAAATTATTATGAATATACTATCAGGCGGGTTCTTCTTTGTAAATGGCTGTGTGCACATTCATTTATACACAAATTAAGCAATGTGCACAGGAATCAGGAGATTGGAGCATTTACCGGTCTGTTAATTCTGAGATCGTACGTGCAAGCAGCGTCCTGGGAAGAATTACCGGCTTTTTCGTTTCTTTCGCAAACACCTTTTTCATATCCTGGCTGTATCCAATGCAGTCCAGTACGATCACATCTGCATTTACCCCCTTGATCTGCTCAGCCGCTTTTGTAATTTCCTCCCATTCTCCATAAGGGGAAGCAGAGAAAACATTTACATCCGCTACAATCTGTGACCATTTGTCCAGACTCTGTTGTAACTGCTTAGGGGATGGGGTTACTACTATAATGGATGAATTGGGTGAAAACAGAGGGACCATTCTGTCCAGAATATCACAGGGATAAATCAGGGGAACGGAGGATTTCAGTGTATCCGGAAACTTACCCGTGCAAAACATCATGATCAGTTCTGCTCCCTCCGCCTCCAGTTCGTGGATTGCAGTCTGAAGCCGGGGAAGAATAAAACGTTCTGCAAACGTTACAGAGGAGCCGTCGTTTAATCGGGATACCAGCACGTAATCACCTTCCTCCGGTTTAAATCTTTGAATTTCTTCTTTTGTCAGCCCGTCTAACCCTCCTTTCTCGCAAAGTTCTGCTCTCCCCTCAAAAATACCCATAATATCGGCTGTAACATCTGTTCTTGGACTCTGTCCCACTGTAATCGCACCAATTTTCATCTTATTTCTCCTCTCGTCAAAAAGCATGTGTCCTATGCATTTTATTTGAATTAATATACACTCTTTTTAATTTAAAGATTCTATCAGCACTGATCCGTTCTGTCAACCTTAAAGAAATTTTATAGAAAGTTCATCAAGCTCAGAGCGAAGTCTAAAATCAGCACATTTTGAAGCAATCGGAGAAAATAACCGTAACGTATCTTCTGCCCTTCTTTTCCATGTTGCCGGATCCACAAATTCGATTGTTCTCATGTTATGAAGACGGTCCGAAAGTGCTACCAAAGCTCCCCTGTCATCCGAACTTTCATGAGTTCGCTCAAATTCCTCGTAGGATAAAAGAATCTCACTTATTGCAGGACCAGCCTCCTGTATGATTTCCTCCTTATATTCTCCCCGCCACACATCATGGAGCAGTCCTGCACAGACAGTGTTTTCATCGGTTCCCATGTCCGCCAGGATGATTGCCACATTTAGCGGATGGGTGATATATTCCTCCCCGGATTTTCTCTTCTCTCCTTCATGTAATGTTTTTGCCAGTTGGTAAATTCTTTTTAATTTCTCTTCGTCATACTCTATTTTATTTTCTTTTAATGTGAGGCACAGAATCTGCCATAGTTCCTCCGGCTGTTTATATACCTGTGTTGTTTTTATATATGCTTCCATTAATTGTCTGTCTCCTTTCACAGAGGCATCACGAACATAGAAGGCCCGCAGTAAAACAGGCGAGTATCCAAACACAGAGGTGAAAGATTTAGTAAATCCGCTGTGGGTTTCCCAGCCGTAGTCCAGAGCTGCATCTAGAATCCGCCTCCCTTTTGCAATCTCCTTTGCAGCCGTCAGAAGTTTCCTCTGCTTTACATATTCCATGGGCGAAACTCCGAATTTTCTTTTGAAACATCTGGTAAAATAGCCGGGGGAATAACTCGCCCAGGCAGACAGCTGCGAGATGGTCAGTTCATCTTTTATGTGGTCATCAATGAAAACTGCAACCATGGATATTCTGTCATCGGCTTCCATTTTCGTCTGCCTCCTTTCTTTTTTTCCACGTGGTAGCTTCATTATAACGGAAAAGATAGAAAACTGCTGTTCCAAAAATGATTTCTTTATCGTATAAATTCGAACAGGAATCTACAGGGTTCACTGTTTTTTTAGCCTCTTTCCAATCTGGCTGATTTTTATAACAAAAAGAGACGGGGTCGACCGCCTCAAATATTAAAATTTACCATCTTGAAAATGCCCATTGACTAAACATCAACAGGCATTTCCAAGATGGGGCTCCTATAGGCTGAAAATTACTGTTTTAATCTTGACATTAATGCTTCCTGTAATACTTGTGAAAAATTAATATTTTGTCGAATTGCCAATTCATTTAACCAGGAAGGAATTGTTAATGTTTTCTTAACCGCTCTTGAATCATTCTTTTTCTTATACTCTAACATGTTAAATTCAATTCCGACTAAGAATTGGTCTTTAACAAGCTGAATCTCCTGCGGTTCAGATGGATTAGGAATTTCTTTTCCAGACTCCTCAAGATAAGATAGTATATTACCTAAAGCATCAAATGCCATTTCATAACTTTCAGACATACTATCTCCTTGTGTGATACACCCCTCTACATCTGGAAAATAAATACTAAATCCACCTTCTTCTGGTTGAAAAATTGCTGGATAAAACATACGTCCGTCCATAATTACCTCCTCTATTCAGGAAAGGCAGGGGCTACTTTACATTTTTATTTTTGCTGACCCAACACTGCTGACAGTTTTTCCACCATCTCGTCTACATGCTCTTTTTCAATCACCAGAGGGGGGACGAACCGTATTATATTGGTACCTGCACTAATTATAACCAATTTCTGCTCGATCAACGCCTGACTGATAATAGATGAGACCGGAACCGTAAATTCCAACCCCTGAATGAGGCCCAGCCCTCTTCTTGCTGTAATAATCTCATACTTATCTTTCAGTTCTTCCAGCTTTTTGGTCAGGTAATCCCCAATTTCCTTTACATGATTCACAATTTCCCGCTTCTCAAACAGTTCCAGAACTTTGCGTGCTGCAGCTGTCACAAACGGATTTCCGCCGTAAGTAGTTCCGTGATCGCCAGGCACCATAGCCGTAGCCGCTTTTCCTGCTGCCAGGAATGCACCGATTGGAACTCCGTTGCCCAGCGCCTTTGCAACCGTCATCACATCGGGTTTCACGCCATACTGCTGCCATGCAAACATAGTGCCTGTGCGCCCCATTCCGCATTGAATTTCATCAAGGATTAACAGAATGTCATTTTTATCGCAAAGCTCTCTTACACCGGACAAAAATTCCTGGGTTGCAGGATAAATTCCGCCTTCTCCTTGAACAGTTTCCATAATAATGGCGCAGGTTTTTTCATTTACAACAGCCTTTACACTTTCCAGAACATTGAAATCGGCAAACTTAATTCCGGGAATTAAGGGTTTAAACGGCTCCTGATAATGATCATTTCCAGTTACAGAAAGTGCCCCAAGGCTTCTTCCGTGAAAGGAATGATTCATGGCAATGATTTCATGGTCATGACCGCCGTCCTTATTATAAGCATATCTTCTGGCAATTTTTAAAGCTCCCTCAATGGCTTCCGTTCCGCTGTTGGTGAAAAACACTTTATCCATCTGAGATGCCTTTAAAAGCAGTTCTGCCGCCTCTATAGACGGTACATTATAATAGAGATTGGAAATGTGAAGCAGTTTGTCTACCTGAGCCTTTACCGCCTCATTAAATTCCGCATCATTATAACCCAGACCATTTACTGCAATTCCGGCATAGAAATCCAGGTACTCATTTCCATCTGTGTCATAAAGCCGTACTCCGTCCCCATGGTCAAAGACAACTGGAAAACGGTTATAGGTCTTATAAATCTCTGATTCCGCCTTATCGATATATTCCTGTTTATTCAGCATGGTAAAAACGCTCCTCTCCCGGGCTTACGATCGCAGTTCCGATTCCTTTATTGGTGAAAATCTCAAGCAGCAGACAGTGGGGAATTCTTCCGTCCATGATATGTACTCTGGACACCCCGTGGTTCATGGCATCGATGCAGTTTTGAAGTTTGGGGAGCATTCCGCCTCCAAGAGTTCCTCCGCTTACGAACTTCTGGGCCTCTTCGATGGACATTTCAGAAATCAGAGAATCCTTATCCTGAAAGTCCCGGTAAACGCCCTCCACATCAGTCAAAAAAGCCAGTTTCTCTGCCTCCATGGCGGTTGCTATGGCACATGCCGCGTCGTCTGCGTTGATGTTATAGGTCTTAAAGTCCTCATCAAAACCTACGGGACAGATAATGGGAAGAAAATCCTTTTCCAGAAGATCGTTGATGATCTGGGTATCTACCTCCGTGATGTCACCTACAAAACCGATGTCTTCTCCGTCTGAATAGCGCTTCTGGCATTTTAACATCATGCCGTCTTTTCCGCTGATTCCCACAGCCTTGATTCCAAGCTCATTGACAAGCTGGACCAGGCTTTTGTTCACCCGATTTAATACCATCTCTGCAATCTCCATAGTGGCTTCATCCGTTACCCGTAAACCATTGACAAAATGTGGCTCCATACCGGTTTTCTCCACCCATCTGCTGATCTCTTTTCCGCCGCCGTGGACGATAATGGGCTTGAACCCTACCAGCTTTAAAAGTACCACATCCTGAATTACCTGTTTTTTCAGTTCTTCGTCTACCATGGCACTTCCGCCGTATTTTACCACAATCGTTTTACGGTTAAACCTCTGTATATAAGGAAGTGCCTCAATTAACACTTCAGCCTTTTGCATAATGCTCTGATCCAGTATCATTTCCTGTTTCCTCTCCTTCTTCTGATCTGCCTTTCAATCGTTAAGAACGGTAATCTGCGTTGATTTTCACATAGTCAAAAGTCAGATCACATCCCCAGGCTGTTGCAGAAGCTTTTCCCATCTTGATGTCAGCAATCGCAGTCACTTCCGGCTCCGATAGTATCTTAGTCGCCTCTTCCTCACTGTAGGGAAGTGCCACGCCGTTTTCAATGATCTGAAGTTTTCCTGCTGCGCTTTCAAAATACAGATCTACTTTTTCCGGGTCAAAGGTGGCTCCTGAGTATCCCATGGCGCAAAGAATGCGTCCCCAGTTGGCATCGTGACCGAATATGGCTGCTTTTGTCAGACTGGAAGTGATCACTGATTTTGACAATGTCACAGCCTGCGCCTTTGTCTCTGCGCCGATTATTTTCACCTCAAATAATGCGGTACAGCCTTCCCCATCCCCAGCCATCTTCTTTGCCAGAGTCTCATTGATGAAATTCAGTGCTTTTATGAATAACTGATAATCTTCATTTTTTTCCGTAATTTCTTTATTTCCAGCCATACCATTCGCCAGAAGAAGAACGGTATCATTGGTGGAAGTATCTCCGTCAACGGATATCATGTTGTACGTATCCTTGATATCTTCCTTTAATGCTTCTGTCAGCAGCTCTTTTGAGATTGCAGCATCTGTAGTAACAAAGCTTAACATGGTGCACATGTCCGGATGAATCATTCCGGAGCCCTTGCACATACCTCCGATGGTGATGGTAGCTCCGCCTGCCTCAAACTGAACGGCCACTTCCTTTTTCACGGTATCGGTCGTCATAATCGCCTGTGCTGCAGCGGTTCCGCTCTCTTCACTGCCGTCCAGAATCACAGACATTGCTTTTACTCCCGCTGTGATACGATCAATTGGAAGCTGCATTCCAATGACTCCGGTAGAAGCCACCAGAACGGAATCTTCCGGTATGGAAAGGCACTGGGAAGCGGCCTTTGCCGTCTGACTGCAATAGGAGAATCCTTCTTCACCAGTACATGCATTGGCGATTCCTGCATTCACTACAACAGCCTGCGCAAAGGGAGAACTGGTCACGATTTCCTTATCCCATTTGACAGGAGCTGCTTTTACGATGTTTGTTGTAAAGGTGCCAGCTGCTTTGCAGGGGACCTCACTGTAAATCATCGCCATATCTTTTCTGTTATTTTTATATTTAATGCCTGCCGCCGTTGATGCAGCTTTAAATCCCTTTGCTGCTGTTACTCCTCCGCTTATCTGCTTCATAAATATAGTTCCTCCCTGTCATCGGTTATGGTATGCTATCAGCTTACAAAATCAGTGCGGTTTTTCTCACTGATGGTCAAATCATAGTAATTTAAATCATCTCGGAATGTGAATTTTTCTTTCCGCCAGAAATTATTTCCTAAAAGGTTATTACGAAAAGCAATCAGATTGACTTTATTAATTCCCTCTTTTCTCAGTCTGCTGACGGCTTCTAAAACCATCGCCTGACCAACTCCATGCTTTCTGTATTCCTCTGCCACACACACATGGTATAAAGTACCTCTGCGTCCGTCATGACCGCTTAAGATAGAACCGATCACGGTTCCTTTGTCTTCTGCAATCACGCTTAAATCCGGATTTCTCAGGAGAAACCTTCCGATTCCTTCCTTTGAATCATCAACAGCCCGGATACCAAATCCCTTAATCCCGGACCAAAGTGCAAACACCTGGTCATAATCTTCTATTTTCATTGATCGTATTATCATTATGTCTTCCTTTATCATTACTCTTTCTTTTAAACATCTACGGAAACATGGGAATCAGCTTCAGTCCCTTGTTTTCCTCCAGTCCGAATAAAAGATTCATGTTCTGGACTGCCTGCCCGGCGGCTCCCTTAACCAGATTATCCATGGCTCCCATCATCACAATGCGGTTGGTTCTTGGATCGATCTTGAAATTCACATCAACAAAGTTGCTTCCTTCCACCCATTTTGTCTGAGGTGTCACATCTTTTTCCAGCACCCGGACAAAGAATTCTTTTCCATAATATTTATCATAAACAGATTTTACTTCTTCATAAGAAACCTTACTGGTTAAAGATGCATAAGCAGTTATGAGAATTCCTCTGTTCATGGGAACCAGGTGAGGTGTGAAACTGATGGTTACCGGTTTTCCTGCCCCGTAAGAAAGCTGCTCTTCAATTTCAGGCGTGTGTCTGTGTACACCGACTCCGTAAGCTTTGATGTTCTCATTTACTTCACAGTAAAGATTGTCGACCTTTGCTCCTCTTCCTGCTCCGGACGTTCCTGATTTTGCATCAATAATAATTGTATCAGGATCAATCAGGCCTTCTTTTACCAGAGGATAAATGGAAAGCTCCGAGCAGGTGGGGTAACAGCCCGGATTGGCTATCAGCCTTGCATTTTTAATCTTTTCCCGGTTGATTTCGGGAAGTCCGTATACCGCTTCCTTTATATATTGAGGAGATTTATGCTGAATCTGATACCACTCTTCATAGATGTTCACATCCTGAATCCGGAAATCCGCACTTAAATCAATGACTTTAGTCTGTGACAAAATACGGTCATTTAAAGCAGATGCCAGAAAACCCTGGGGTGTTGCCGTGAAAATAACGTCCACCTTCTCTGCCAATGCTTCTATATTATCATCCATGCAGGAATCGCTGACGATTTCAAACATATTCTGATAAATGGAAGCGTATTTCTGGTCCACATAGCTTTTCGATCCGTACCACTTAATCTCCACGTCATCTCTCTGGAGTAAAAGTCTTGCCAGCTCACCGCCTGCATATCCGGTTGATCCTATAATTCCTGCTTTAATCATCGTCATCGCTCCTTTGCATTCTCTATTTTGTATCAGCCCTGCGCTCTCCATTCATGAGCGTTTTATCTTTCCATTCAGGATTTTCATAATTATACATCGCTTTTGTATATTATGCAAGATGTTTTTATATTTTTCATTTTACCCTTGCATTTCCCCCGGTTTTGTTGTATATTTATGTAAGTTCAAAAAGAAAATATACAAAAACCATAGAGGAGGAATCATATATGAAAGAGAAAGTAATTTTAGCCTATTCCGGCGGACTTGACACCACTGCCATTATTCCATGGTTAAAGGAAAATTTTGATTATGATGTAGTTTGCTGCTGCATCGACTGCGGACAGGGCAATGAGCTTGATGGTCTTGAGGAGAGAGCCAAATTATCCGGCGCTTCCAAATTATATATAGAAGATCTGGTAGATGACTTCTGCGATAACTACATTATCCCATGTGTACAGGCCAATGCGGTTTACGAGAATAAGTATCTTCTGGGTACTTCCATGGCTCGTCCAGCCATTGCAAAAAGACTGGTTGAGATCGCAAGAAAGGAAGGCGCTACTGCCATCTGCCACGGAGCAACCGGTAAGGGCAACGACCAGATCCGTTTCGAACTTGGCATCAAGGCTCTTGCTCCAGATTTAAAAATCATCGCGCCATGGCGTATGACTGATGTATGGACCATGCAGTCCCGTGAAGATGAGATTGAATACTGCAAACAGCACGGAATCGACCTTCCGTTCTCAGCAAACAACAGCTACAGCCGTGACCGAAATTTATGGCACATCAGCCATGAGGGCTTAGAGCTGGAAGATCCCGCCAATGAGCCAAATTACGATCACCTTCTTGTGCTTGGCGTTTCTCCTGAAAAGGCTCCTGATGAAGGGGAGTACGTAACCATGACCTTTGAAAAAGGCATTCCTGTCAGCGTAAACGGAGAAGCCATGAAGGTTTCCGATATTATCACAAAGTTAAATGAGCTTGGCGGTAAGCACGGCATCGGCATTGTGGATATCGTGGAAAACCGTGTAGTAGGTATGAAATCCAGAGGCGTTTATGAAACACCAGGCGGAACCATTCTCTTAGAAGCACATCAGCAGCTGGAAGAGCTGGTATTAGACCGTGCTACCATGGAAGTGAAAAAAGACATGGGTAATAAATTTGCACAGATCGTATACGAAGGTAAATGGTTTACACCGCTTCGTGAAGCAGTTCAGGCATTTGTTACTTCCACACAGGAATATGTAACCGGAGAAGTGAAGTTCAAACTTTATAAAGGCAACATCATCAAAGCAGGAACCTCTTCCCCTTACTCCTTATACAGCGAATCTCTTGCTTCCTTTACTACCGGTGATCTCTATGATCATCACGATGCGGAAGGCTTTATCACTCTTTTCGGTCTTCCGTTAAAGGTCCGTGCCATGAAGATGCAGGAACTTAAAAAATAATCATTTCTAAATAAAACAGGAATTGAGGATACTGAAATTCAGTCCCAGTTCCTGTTTTTCTGTCTGAATCAGATCATTATTCACAACGATCGGGTATGAACCCATGGAAAATCCTACATAATGTTTAATCTTTATTTTCTTCTCCAGTACAATTGACAGCCCGATATTGTTGATTTATAATTGCTCTGATTACATAACAGGAAATTTTGGCAGAATAGCAAAAAGAATAAAACCAAACCAGGAGAAAAAAATGTCGCAGGAAAAACAAATGCCCATTCAAGACACCAAAAAGCAAACGGGTAAAATCATGAGTAAAAAATCAATCAAACGCAAGCTTCAAATCAGCATTGCAGCATTGTCAACCGTCATTACATTACTTTTCGGCACCATCAATTCCATTATTATCTATCGGGATGCAAGAAATAACATGCAGCTCAGAATCCAGGAAAACACCAACGCATACAGCCACTCCGTAGAGAATGCCATTCTTATCTATAAGACTAAAATCGAATCAATCTCAAAAGATAACAGAATCGGGAACTCATCCGGTTCATCGGATCAGCTTCAGAAGAACCTGACCCAGCTGGCGAAGGAATACGGATTTGATTCCATAGTCGTCTGTAACACCCAGGGAATTACCTCCGACGGTACCGATGTCAAAGACAGGGAATATTTTCAGAAATCCACTAACGGGGAAATCTATATCTCCTCTCCCCTTTTAAGTAAGACAACCAATACAATGATTATGATTCTCTCAGCGCCTGTGAATGGCGATGGAAGCAAAGGCATCGTATTTGCAAGGCTTTCCTGTGACTCTTTCAGCAAAATGATCAATGACATTTCCCTGGGAAAATCAGGCTACGGATTTATTGTGGATAAAACAGGTACCGTTGTGGCTCATAAGGATCAGGAAAATGTGAACCAGCAGTTAAATTACATAGAAGCTGCCAAAACAGATTCATCCGTTTCTCAGGTTGGGAAAATGGTGCAGAACATGACAGCGGGTAAATCCAGTATTGAGTCCATTCAATATAAAGGAAATCACCTTACTGTCGGCTATGCCCCTATTCCCAATACAGACGGCTGGTCTTTGGGAGTTTCAGCAAAAACCTCTGAGCTTATGCAAGGTTTCTATCTCTCAATTATTATTATGGTACTTTTCATAGTTGTATTTTTAATAATCGCTTTGATCAGTGCAGTAAGGATTGCCTCTCCCATCGTTAACCCCATCATTAAAATGGTAGACAGGCTGGAACTTCTTTCTCAGGGAGATCTTCACTCTGAAGTTCCGGAGTATGTGAGCGAGGATGAGATCGGCACTCTTTCCAAATCCTTAAAATATACCGTTTCTTCTCTCCAGTCTATCATCAATGATGCCACTACCGTTTTAGACGGTGTAGAAAAAGGGAACTGTACGTTAACCATTGAATCGGAATACAAAGCAGATTTTATTCTGCTTAAAACATCGATTAATGGAATTATTACCAATTTAAATACCATTTTCGGTAATTTCAGAAGCTCCATTAATCAGATTTCAAGCGGTGCAGATCAGATTTCCTCCGGAGCCCAGCTTTTAGCTTCCGGTACCACACAGCAGGCTGCTACTGTAGAGGAGCTAAATGCTTCCATTTCCAATGTAGCCCATCATTCTGAGGAAAATGTAGTTACCGTTTCTACCGTAAATGAGTACGTAAAACAGACTGGAATAGAGCTTACAAAAGGTAATTCATATATACAGAATTTAAATCAGGCAATGAGTGAGATCGGAGACGCTTCTAAAAAAATCACAAATATCACCAAAGTGATTGAAGACATTGCATTCCAGACCAACATTCTGGCACTGAATGCCGCCATTGAAGCCGCAAGGGCAGGGGAGGCCGGAAAAGGATTTGCTGTAGTTGCAGATGAAGTCCGTAATCTGGCTGAAAAGGTAACGGCAGCGGCTGGAGAAACTTCTTCCCTTCTGGCACACTCCTCTTCGCTTGTTGAGAATGGAGAAAATTTATCCAGGGAAACAGTTGAAATACTGAAAGGTCTGGCTGACAAAGCTGACTTCCTGGGAGAATCCATGGAAAAAATCCGCAGTGCGTCTGCAGAGCAGGTAGATGCCATCCAGCAGATTAATACAGGCTTAACCCAGGTATCAACCGTAGTCCAGACCAATGCGGCTACTGCAGAAGAAAGCTCTGCTTCCAGCGAGGAGTTAGCAGCCCAGGCACAGGCTATGAAGGATGAAATCAGCTGGATTCAGCTGATGGGTGATACTGGTTCTGAAAAAAAGATGATAAGCGAACCGGTTAATGAAATAATTGAAATACCAGATACAGCGGAAGAAACAGAGGTTACCCAATCTCCCATTTTAACAGATAAATATTAATTAAAAAGATACCGCAGCCCAATAAAAAGGTCTGCGGTATCTTATTTTATGAGTGGTCGGCGGAATGGCTTTCGGGAATAAAAATGGTAACCGTCGTCCCTGTTCCATATTCGCTTTCTATATCAAGTTTTCCACCATGCAATTCCATTATCTTCTGGGAGATGGATAAACCAATGCCTTCTCCAGCTGATTGATCCTCTCCTTTATAAAAGGATCTGGTCACATAAGAAAGATCTTCGGGTTTGATACCGGTTCCAGAATCACGGATTGTAATTGTAACCCAATCCGCTTCCTTTTTCTGATCCACATAAATGGTACTGTTCTCGTTTGAGAATTTAATACTATTATCTATTACATTCAGCAATACCTGTTTCAGTTTATCGCCATCTCCGTAAACTTCTAAAAAAGCTGTGCTGGTCACAAGCTGTATGTCCTTCTTTTCTGCTTTTTTCTGCAATTGGAACACTGCTTCCAAAACCAGTTTTTCTATATTAACCTGCTGAAATGAAACAGTGACCCGGTCCGACTGATATCGGGAAAAGTCAAGCAGAGTTTCCACCATGGTGATCAACCGCTGGGTTTCATGTTCGATGATCTTAAGACCAAACTCCATCTCCTCTTCCTGTAGCCCCTCAGGCTCTCTCATGGTTTCCACCCAGCCCTTAATTCCGGTCAGAGGAGTGCGAAGCTCATGGGATATGGAAGAAATGAAATCATTTTTCAACTGATCCGCTTTTCCAATTTCATCTCCCATATGATTTAATATGGTTACCAGCTCTCCAGCCTCATAAGGATACTGCTTCTTAATTTTCTCCCGGTAATTTCCCTCTGCCATTTTTCCTGTTAAAGAGATAATATCCTCCAGCGGCTTTACAATGGAATTTCCAAGATGAAGACTGACGAAAAAAGTAATGGCTGCAATTGCAGTACAGGTGAGCAGTGCATAGGAGAATACCCTTAAAATGGTGCTGTCCGCCGGCTTTAAGGAGGTGGTATATCTTAATATCCCCACCACCTGCTCTTCATACATAAAAGGCGTGTATACAGCCATGATCCGTTCTTTCGTCTGACCGTTTTTTTCAATCCTGTAAACAGTTTTTCCGCCAGGAACCTGGGGATCTATCCAGTAACTTCGGTCTTTGTAAAATCCGGTTGAAGACTGGATCATCTGTCCGTTCCTGGTTAACAGCTCTAAATCTGCACCCTGAAACGTATAGTTTTTAATGATCTGGTCACTGAAATCCGACAGCCGGAACGAGCGGGAATCAGACTGCCCATCCCAAACGGGAACAACCGCCTGGGCATAATGTTCAAAGGTATCTGATATCTGCTGATATAAATATTTTTTTACTCCAATGCCAAAGCTTGCCAGTACAAGTCCCAGTGTAAGAATGATGATTATCATAAAATACGCCATTACTTTCCGTTTCAATCAATCACTCCTTCCAAATATATCCATATCCCCATTCCGTACACAGGTACGCTGGATTTGCCGGGTCATCTTCAATCTTTCTTCGGATCCGCCTGATGTTTACATCAACAACCTTTAAATCTCCCACATAATTTTCTCCCCATACCTGATCTAGAATCTGGTTTCTGGTAAAAACCCTGTTTTTGTTTCTGATAAAGAACTGAATGAGGCTGAACTCCGTAGGCGTCACCTTCACGGCAACACCCGTTCGTAATAACCGGTTCTTTTCAAAATCCAGCTCAAATGGCCCGGAACAAAGCCTTGTCCCATTCTGGTCAGAGGATCTTAAATCCATACGGCGCAGTAGAGAAATGATTCTGGCCTCCAGCTCTGTCATACTGAATGGTTTCGTGATATAATCATCGGCGCCCTGAATCAATCCCTTTATTTTATCCTCTTCCTGGGAACGTGCAGTCAACATAATAATGCCTGCCAGAGGACTTAAATCTCTCATTTTCTCACAGACAGCAAATCCATCCATACCTGGGAGCATGAGATCAAGCAGCACGATATCCACCGGGTTGGCAGAAAACAGTTCAAGCGCCTTTTCCCCGTTTTCTGCTTCCAGAACCTCATACTTCTTCCTTCTTAAATTCAGGCAGATGAAACTTCTGATGGAAAGCTCATCTTCAACTACCAGTATTACTTTCATTTTCCTCCCCCATCAGGTGAAACTGGTCTCTGGATATAGGCAGTTCATCTTTTAACTCAGTATAATAGATGGTATCGTTTGTCTTTCCCAAAATGGTGCCGTGCTCATCAGCCTCATCTTTCTTTGCCCATTTCACTTCAAACACAGTCTCTCCCCCCGAAACGGTTACAAGCTGTACACCCTGATCCAGTGGTTTTACCGTGATCTTGCCGTATAAATTGGATGGAATGGTAATATAAAAATGCTGTCCTTCTTCTGCATAACGTTCCTCAACAGCCGTTTTCGATCCATCCAGCTTATAGTCGTAATAAACCTGGATAAATGGAATTTCAGCCATAGCTGCATCTTCATATCCGTCTGGTATATACATTCCTCCTGCTTCAATCACACCGTCTCCGTTTATATCTCTGCTGTAAAGAGGGTATGCCTTCATCAGAGTACTGTCGTTGTCATCTCCGATTTTTATCAGTTTTCCGTCTTTCACTCCAAGAATTTCTGTTAACATGGAATGGGCACCCAGTCCGCTGTCAACAAAGATAGCATCTGCCCCATCTGCCAGAAGTCCGGCTGCGATTTGTTCCGGGACTGCCTGTGGATTTAACTCCACGCTGGAATGGGATATTAATCGACCTACCTCATAGGAAAACAGTTCTGCTTTCTGTTCTTCCTCTATTTTTCCATCTAAAAGAATTATAGAAAGGGACTGGCTGTTTCCAAACTGCCTGATTAAAAGCTTTTCATAACTGCGGTTTTCTTTTTGCACTAACTGATCCTGATTAAGCTCATAGATGAAAAGCTGCTTTGGACTTTCCGGACCGGAAATCTGTCCGCCTGCTATGATCTCCTTTTTTCCGTCTCCATCTAAATCCATTACTTCAAATGAATCAAAAGAGGAAAATCCTGTCTCCTGATCCCATATTTTTTCGTAATTTCCATCTTTTTCCTGCAGCATCAGAAAATGTGCCTGCTTATTATCCCTGGTATCCCGATATAAAACCAGCGCTTCCTGCTTCCCGTCCCGATTGATGTCATCAAGAACGATGCTTTGTTTCTTATCTGAATGATCAGCTGTTAGATATTCAGCGCCTGCAGGCAGGATACTTTTTATTTTCTGAGTAAGATCCTCTTCTTTGGAATTGTCCGCTTGGGGCTGCTGTATGAACCCCGCCTGATTGCCGGAATAACTGCATCCGGATAAGTACGCGGTCATTGCTGCTGCCATTGCTGCCTGTAACAGGATATTTTTATTTTTTTTCTTCATGTCTGTCTCTCCGTCTCTTTAGAAGCTGCTGTGCTTTTAACGTTAAAAATCATTCTTCAGCAGATACAGTCCATAGGTAATCTGGGTGTTTGTGTCGTAGTTAACAGACAGATAGATATCATTATATTTAAAATGAGCATCGCCGTTTCGGTCGCTGACCGGATCTTTTAATACTTCTTTAAATTTGTCAATTTTTTCTCCCAGTTTCACACCATGAATGTCAAAATCCGGATCCAGGACAAAGATCTGCTCTGCTGTCTTGTAGTTGGTCTGATCGAACCAGATGCGGATTCCGGCTTTTTTAAATTCCAGACCTCCCTCGTCAATCTTCTCCGGTTCTTCGCCTAAGTTATTCACCAGTTCCTCTTTTGTAAGACCCAACAGACCGATATAGCGGTCTAACCGGGCTGATTCATTTTCTGCTGCCGTAGTGATTGCAGCTGTAGTGATTTCTGCAGCCGTAGAACTTTCCTCTGCAGCCTCAGTCTGGGTTATGAAAGGGGCTGTGGAATCGTTCGTACTGCCAGCTGTCCTGTCTGTTTGTTTTATACTGCACCCGCTTACTCCTAATATACTGAAAAGCAGCAATGCAGCCAGCAGCTTCCTGTTGTGATTTTTATTATTTTTTCCCATGATACGTCTCATGATATCCTCCTTGGAATTTATTTCTTACAATAGCAGTATAACCTGTAATGAAATAAAATTGGTTACAAAGGCATTACAATTTCATGATTCTTTTCCAAATAAAGAAGGGAGCGTTTTCACAACGCCCCCCTGTCTGTTTCCTGTATTCTGATCTCTTTATTTTTCACCGCTATCTGCCAGTCGGTTCAGACCCTCACCGGCTATGCGGTATACGGTCCATTCATCCATTGCCTCAGCTCCCATGGAACGATAAAAGTCGATGCTGGGCTGATTCCAGTCCAAACACCACCACTCCAGTCTTCCACAGCCACGTTCTCTTGCAATGGCACCTAACTTCTTAAAAATGGCTTTTCCAATTCCCTTACCTCTGTATTCAGGCTTTACAAACAAGTCTTCCAGATAGATCCCGCCTCTGCCGAGGAATGTGGAGAAATTATGGAAAAATAACGCAAACCCTACTTCTTTTCCGTCTGCAAGTGCGAAGATCACTTCTGCTTTTTTCTGCATAAACAGCCATTCTTTTAAAAGTTCTTCTGTAGCAACCACTTCATCCAGCATTTTCTCGTAATCTGCCAGTCCTTTAATGAATTCCAGAATCAGAGCCGTATCCGATTCCTGCGCATATCGAAAGGTCAGTTCCATTATATTTCTCCTCATGTAAATGTATTTTTATACAGTATACCTTATTTATTTTATTTTTTCCAGAACATGCTTAATCCGCGGCATCATTTTTTTCGTATACAGATATCCGCTTTCCATACATTCCTCCATAAATTCAAAGGTTAAAAGCCCAGACCCTTTGGGTATCGGGGGCTTTAACAGAAGAATCTCACCGCTGGAACGGCAGTCCTTTAACTCCCTGCTCATAATGGAAAATGAATGGAACGAAATCTCCATAATGGAATGATCCTTTGGCATTTCATATGCTTCCCCAATATCAACTGCAATGACGTTTGATACTCCCGTTGAAATCAGTAAGTCTACCGGAAGATTGTTGGTCACTCCCCCATCCACCAGCATAAAGCCGTTAATCTGCCTTGGGCAGAATACTGCAGGAACAGAAGAACTTGCCATCATAATGTCGCATAAAAGCCCGTTTTTCTGCCACCTCACATTCTCTTCCCGAAGTGCTGACATAGGAACCTTTTCCTGAAAGAGATTTGTAAATACGACCGTGTTCCCGCTGTTGATATCCACTGCCGGAATTAACAGCCCCTTTTTACAATCCTGTATTTCTATTCCTTCAGTTAAATCGCAGAGAAAATCAGAAAGCCGGTTGCCTTTAATTAAGCCCATTAACGATGTCTTTCTATGAAGCAGCACCTGGGGCAGAAATAAAATGACACCGATTATATTTGGATCAATATAATTTTCTCCGTGGGCAGCCAGCCATCTCACTGTATCTCTCATTTTTCCAATATCCATTCCGGATGCGTATAATCCAGCCACAATACTTCCTGCACTGGCTCCTGCAACCTGGGTGGGCAAAAGACCATTTTCTTCTAACGCCGTAAGAACACCTACATGAACCGCTCCTCTGGTTCCCCCTCCTGCTAACGCAAGCCCATAATCCGCCATGTTTTCTTCTCCTTGCCTGGAAGAAACGTTTCAGGAAAATGTATGCTTTTTTCTGTTCATTTATAACCTAATAGGAGTAAGGCAGATAACCAAATGCCGGAAAGCAACAGGGGTTTCCCTTTCACTTTCCGGCATCTTATGTGGATTTAATTCCCACCTGCATAATAGGAATCAATTCCATCTGCAATTCCTTTTACTATCTTGTCCCGATATTCATCGGTGGCCATCTTTTTATCTTCTTCCGCGTTACTCATAAAGCCCATCTCCACAATGGTTACCGGTATTTTACACCAGTTAATTCCGCTCATGGAATCGGTCTCCTGTACCCCCCGGTTTTTAAATCCGGTCTGGGCACTGATTCCGTTTACCACTGTTTTAGAAAGAGCTGAACTTTTACCGTACAGATTGCCGTTATAAGGATTCTTAGAAGTCTGACACATGGTCAGGACTCCGGCTACAGAGCTGTCGTTTAATGAATTAGCATGAACCCTTACAAAAATATCTGCTCCGCTTTGGTTTGCCATATTGGCACGTTCTGCATTGCTGATATTCACATCATGAGTCTCCCGGATCATATAAACTCGATATCCCCGGTTCAGCAGCTCCTGCTTTAATTTAAGGGAAACATCCAGAGTCAGCTTATATTCTGGTATGCCCGTAGCCACACCCTGGGTTCCGGAAGCCACCTTTGGTTTCATCTGAGAGGATCCTGGTCCGATGGGTTCCTTTTCCGAGTTACCCTTTCCCTGGTGTCCAGGATCAATGGCAATAAGCTTTCCGTTACCGCTTCCTGATACGGAAGGAGTGACAGCCGCCTTATCCGCCGGCTTGTCCTTGGATAAATAACGGGAAGACACATAACATTCTTTGTTCTCATAGATAACACGGCTCCAGTTCTGGCTGTATCCGGTCCGCTTCAGAGCCGCTCCCTGATTAAGAGTGGCTGCTATCTGGCCGGAAGAAGATGGCTGTGTTCTGACATTCACTCCGCTGCCTGTCACATAAACCGTCTCATCTGCTTTTTGAAACTCAGGAGCTGTCTCCTTCGTCACAGAAGCTTCGTGAGAGCTTTTTTCCACCGTCTTTTCCGTATCATCTACAATGGTTACAGGATCACTTTCAGCCTCCTGGGATAATTCTCCTTTGGCTTCTTCCACTGCAGGAGTCTGTATGGCTTCATATTTTTTCCCGCAGCCGGAAAGCAGAAACAGACAAAAAAGCAGGATGGCAGGAATCATCCATCTGATTGTTTTTTTTCTGATTATCAAAGTATGGTTCCTCCTCCCACTACATATTCGCCCTGGTAAAATACCACAGCCTGTCCGGGAGTGATCGCTCTTTGCGGCTCCTCAAATCTGCATTCCACCACGCCGTCCTCCACCTCTTTTATGGTACAGGGGGCGCCTTTATGGCTGTAACGGATCTTTGCCATTACCTCCATCTCTTCTCCATGAAGACCATCAACTGCCATCCAGTTTAAATGACCGGCACGTAGGGAATCAGAATAGACATCCTCTCCCGTTCCAATCACCACTTCGTTTGTTTCAGGGCGTATCTCCACAACAAAAACCGGGTAGCCAAGGGACAAATTAAGTCCCTTTCTCTGACCTACGGTGTAATGAGTGATTCCTTTATGGCGTCCAATGACCTGGCCATCCAGATCCACAAAATTACCTTCCGGGGCCCGTTCTCCTGCGTTCTCTTCAATAAAACCGGCATAATCATGATCTGGAATAAAGCAGATCTCCTGGCTGTCCGGTTTATGAGCAACGTTTAGATTGATCTGGTCAGCAATTGCCCTGATCTGATCCTTGGAATAGGCACCTACCGGCATCAGAGTGCAGGCCAGCTGGTCCTGTGTTAAGTTATAAAGAGCATAGGTCTGGTCTTTCGCAGCAGTCACTGACTTTTTAAGGGCATATCTGCCGTTTGGAAGCCGGTCGATCTGGGCGTAATGACCTGTGGCAATATAATCCGCTCCAATATCTAAACTCCGCTTTAAAAGAGACTCCCACTTGACATAGCGGTTGCAGGCGATACAGGGATTGGGAGTCCGTCCTCTCTGGTATTCCTCTACAAAGTAATCGATAACCTGTGATTTAAACTCTTCTTTAAAATTCATAACATAATAAGGAATTCCAAGATCCCAGGCAACTCTTCTGGCATCGTCCACGGCACTGAGCCCGCAGCAGCCTCCGTTCTCTTCCTGGGTCACGTTATCCTCGTCCTGCCAGATCTGCATGGTCACGCCGATTACGTCATAGCCCTGTTCCTTTAACAGCCAGGCTGCAACGGAAGAATCCACGCCGCCTGACATTCCAACTACTACTTTCGCTTTACTCATAGTATTCCATTTCCATTAATATTCTTCTTCTACTTCTTCCTCGCCGATATCAGACTTTGGCTTCTCCAAGCCTTCAATCTTAATGTCATGCTTGGTTGCATAATCCCACAACGCCGCATGGATTGCTTCTTCGGCCAGCAAGGAGCAGTGAACTTTTACAGGGGGAAGACCATCAAGTGCCTCACATACAGCCTTATTGGTAACCTCCATAGCTTCCTGAACTGATTTTCCTTTTACCATCTCTGTTGCCATGCTGCTGGTAGCAACCGCTGCACCGCAGCCAAATGTTTTAAACTTCACATCCTGAATAATCTGGTTGTCATCAATATCCAGATAAATTCTCATAATATCGCCGCATTTTGCATTACCAACTGTACCCATGCCGCTGGCGTTCTCTATTTCACCCACATTTCTCGGGTGTTCAAAATGATCCATAACTTTCTCTGTATACATATTCTATAATCTCCACTTTCTGATAATTCTTCTACCCTGTACTAGTTTCTCTGATGTCTGATATAATCCTCATAAAGAGGAGACATACTCCGCAGTTTTGCTACGATCTCCTTAATGGCTTCCACCACATAATCCATCTCTTCTCTGGTATTTACCTCATCAAGGGTCAGACGGAGAGAACCGTGTGCAATCTCATGAGGAAGGCCGATTGCCAGAAGTACATGAGAAGGATCTAAGGAACCGGAAGTACATGCGGAACCGCTGGATCCGCAGATTCCTTTCATATCCAGCATGATCAGTAAGGATTCGCCCTCAATAAACTGGAAGGCAAAATTTACGTTATTGGAAAGGCGGCTCTTTCTGCTGCCGTTAATTCTGGTGTATGGAACTTCTTTCATGACACGTTCCATTAAATATTCACGAAGCTCGGTCTCTTTGCGGGCTCTTTCTTCCATTCCTGCTACTGCAAGCTCTACCGCTTTTCCGAAACCTACGATTCCTGTCACATTCTCTGTACCTGCACGGCGTTTTCTCTCCTGAGCGCCGCCATGAATAAAGGAACGGGACTTAACGCCTGTTCTGATATATAAAAATCCAATTCCCTTTGGTCCGTTAATCTTATGACCGCTGGCACTTAACATATCAATGTGGTATTCATCTACGTTAATGGGCACATGACCGAATGCCTGAACTGCATCCGTATGGAATAGGATCTTATGCTCTTTTGCTATCTCACCAATTTCCTTAATGGGTTCAATGGTGCCGATCTCGTTATTGGCAAACATGATAGAAATGAGGATGGTGTCAGGACGAATGGCTTTTTTCAGCTCGTCTAACTTTATGGAACCATTCTCATCTACATTCAGATAAGTGATATCAAAACCGCGTTTCTCCAGATATTCACAGGTGTGAAGCACGGCATGATGCTCGATTTTACTGGTAATGATGTGTTTTCCTTTGTCTGCATAGGCTTCTGCTGTTGCAATGAGAGCCCAGTTGTCGGATTCAGAACCGCCGGCTGTGAAATAAATCTCGTTCGTCTTGGCTCCAAGAGAATTCGCAATGATCTCTCTGGAATCCTGAACCGCTTTCTTTGAGATACCGGAAAATTCGTATACGGAAGATGGATTACCATAGTATTCCGTAAAGTAAGGCAGCATGGCTTCTACGACCTCTGGTCTGGTTTTGGTCGTCGCTGCGTTGTCTAAATAAATCAGTTGCTTCATATTTGTTAGTTCCGCCTTTCTGTAGTTCTAAAGTTAAAAGCTTCATCTACATTTCCTATTATACACACATTTCCTAGAAATTCAATA
This sequence comes from Hungatella sp., assembly GCA_009712635.1. Taxonomy (GTDB): domain Bacteria; phylum Bacillota; class Clostridia; order Lachnospirales; family Lachnospiraceae; genus Lacrimispora. The sequence continues at coordinate 280,416 of WASS01000015.1, forward strand.
GGAATGATTCTCATTATGATTGTGTCATGAAGAAAGAACAATTTCCATATATTTATAATAATTCTCTTTTTCAGGAGATTTCATGAATGATACTCTAAAGATCCCCAGAAAACTTTCAAAAAGAAAATATGCGCTTCTGACCGGCACCCTTCTTCTGACGTCAGCCGGGCTCATCACACGGGTGCTGGGCTTTTTTTACCGGATCTTCCTCTCCCGTACCATTGGAGCTGAGGGTCTGGGTATTTTTAATCTGATTCATCCGGTTTTTGGAATCTGCTTTGCCCTTTGTGCAGGGTCCATTCAGACCGCCATCTCACAGTCCGTAGCCGCTAATGTGAAGAAGGGCCGTTCTGTTTTTCGCAGCGGTCTCATCATTTCAGTGGCTATTTCCATGATCCTTGCTTATCTTATTATTCAGTTTAAGGATTTTATTGCCAGTTCTATTTTGATGGAACCTCGCTGTGCGCCATTACTTACGTTTCTTGCCGTATCTGTTCCCTGCGCAGCGATTCATGCCTGTATCAACGGTTACTATTATGGTATGCAGCGTCCCTCCGTTCCGGCATTGGCACAGATTATGGAGCAGATCATAAGAATCGGCGCTGTTTTCCTCATTGCTGACATTATGATCCAGTCAGGAATTACCATTACTGTCCAGCTGGCAGTTATGGGGCATCTGATCGGGGAGATCGCCTCTTCTCTTTTTACGGTTTTTGCCTACCGATTTTTTCCGCCGAAAATGGCCAAAGATTTTGCTTATGATTCCTCCCATTTCAGCGAAACGGCTCCCGGACTCCTTCACCTGGCACTTCCTCTTATGGGAAACCGGCTGGTATTAAATATTCTTGCCAGTGCAGAGGCCATACTCATCCCCAGCAGACTGCAGATGTCCGGTCTTTCGGATTCCGCCGCATTTTCCGTATACGGTGTTTTAACCGGAATGGCACTGCCCTTTATTTTGTTCCCTTCCACTGTTTTTAATTCCCTGGCAGTACTATTGCTGCCTACTGTGGCAGAAGCCCAGTCTGAAGGAAATGAGAAACGGATCGGAACGGCGATTTCCATGTCCCTTCGTTACTGCATGTATGTAGGAATTCTCTGCATTGGTATATTTACTTTATTCGGCAATGATCTGGGAGTCAGTGTGTTTAAAGACAGTTCTGCCGGACAATATATGACTGTGCTGGCGTGGCTCTGCCCATTTCTTTACATGGCTACCACCATGGGAAGTATTTTAAATGGATTGGGGAAAACTTCCATTACGTTCACCCAGAACGTCATTGCCATGACTCTCCGGCTTCTGTTTGTGCTTTTTGGTATCCCGCGGCTGGGAATATTTGCATACCTGGAGGGAGCGCTGGCAAGTGAACTGCTGCTGGCTTTCATGCACGTGCTGACTTTGAAGAAAATGGTGGAGTTTGTGTGGAATGCATGGGATATGATTGCCAAACCATCGGCACTGATGATACTGGCTATTGGAATCTATTACGCAGCGTTTTCCTTTATAGATCCATTTGGAGGCCTTCCTTTGTTTATTAAAACGGCATTACATATCTTGATTTTAAGTATCTTTTATCTGGTACTGCTGTTTGGAGCTCACATTATGAAGCACGGGGAAGAATAAATGCGCAAACAAGGGATGATGGCTCACAAAGAGATACTATTACAAAACTCAAATCCTCGGGACAGATGTTCCGGGGATTATTGCTGTTACAGGGTGTTTTTCCTACTCCTTGCGTTAGATTTTATGGTATAGTATAATACTTGTATTTTAATATAACGTAAGACAAAGATATAAAGGAGAATGTGGTTCCCATGGATATAAAAGAAGCTTGTTCCTGTACCCGGCTTTTTCAAAACATATCAGAAAAATCACTGGCATCACTGATGGCCTGCGGCAGCCTGCGGCGTTTCCCAAAAGGATCACACCTGTTTTGGGATAAAGAAATGAACCAGACGCTTTATATAGTAGTAACCGGTTTCGTATCCCTTTATAAGATAAACTCCCAGGGAGAGAGGAAAACCATTTTTCTGCTGGGAAAAGGAGAATTGGTGAACGAAGAAGTTTTGCAGAATATGCCCGCTTCCATTAACTGCGAAGCCTTTGAACCATCTGTGGTTCTGTGCTTTGGTAAGATGGATTTTCTGGAGGTTATGCGTCATGATTTTGAACTGACGAAACTGATTCTTGATTCCCTGGCTTTAAAAAACCGCCGCTTATACCGCCAGTTAAAAAATACCTCCAACTCTGTACATGGAGAAAAAAAGATCGCGGCAAAGCTATGGCGGCTTTCCAAAGATTATGGCATTCCCCATGAGGAAGGGACATTAATCAATATGGAGTTAAGCGTTACCTATCTGGCTGATATGCTGGGATCGCGGCGGGAAACCGTATCCCGTCAGTTAAAGCATCTGACCGAACAGGGGCTGGTCCAGATTCAAAGAGGTAAAATCATTATTCCCGACAGAGACGCCCTGTCTGCTTTTTTTAAGGGAATTAATTGCTGATTAAGACTTTTACCGCAGATGTAAGCCCAGCTAGCTTTTCCGCTGCATCACAGCTTTCGGAGCCTTTTACGCCGATATAATATTTTACCTTCGGCTCGGTTCCTGACGGGCGGATACAGCACCATGCTTCATCCTCCAGTTCAAAATACAGAACATTGGAAAGCGGAAGAGATGTGGGATATTCTGATTTGCTTTCCAAGTCTTTTATCACACCAGTTTCATAGTCCCGGAACCGTTTTACGGAAAAACCCCCGATACAGGAAGGAGGATTCGTTCTGATTGTATCCAAAATCCCTTTCATTTTCTCCGCCCCGTCCATTCCTTTTAAAGTGATTGTGCAGAGACTTTCTCTATAATGACCGTACTTCTCATACAGATGCTCCATCTGCTGGCAAAGACACATTCCCTTTGTCAGGTAGTAAGCTGCCGCTTCGCACAATGCCATTGCTGCAACTATGGCATCTTTATCCCTTGCATGAGTTCCTAAAAGGCAGCCGTAGCTCTCTTCATAGCCAAATAAAAAATGATGGCTGCCACTTTGCTCAAAGAGTTTCATCTGCTCACCAATATATTTAAAACCAGTCAGAGTCTCCTTAAGCTCCACACCATAAGCGTCTGTGATCGCCTTTGCCATCTTACCGGATACAATGGTCGTCACCACTGCCTCATTCTTAAGAAGCTCTCGTTTTTCCTTCTTTTGTGATAAAATATACTCCAGAATAATCATTCCTGACATATTCCCGGTAAATGGCTCATATTCTCCGCTTTTTTCATTCTTTCCATAGATGCCCAGACGGTCTGCATCCGGGTCTGTGGCAAGCACCACGTCTGCATCCACTTTTTTTGCAAGCTTAAGTGCCAGGGAAAAGGCTTTGCTGTCTTCAGGATTCGGATAACTCACCGTGGGGAAATTTCCATCCGGATTCTCCTGTTCCGGCACCACATAGACTTCTTCAAACCCCAAATCCTTTAAAATCCGGCGTACGAAATGGTTACCGGTTCCATGAAGGGGGGTATACACGATTTTCAACTGTTTTTGCTGATTTCTAATCATTTCCGGGTGAATCACCAGTTTTTTTAATTCCTCCAGATAGCAGTCATCCAACTCTTTGCCGATTATGCGGTAAAGTCCCATTTTTTCCGCTTCTTTCAGTTCCATGGTCAAGGCCTGGGCGTAATCTCTGACTTTTTTTACCTCTCCAATTATTTCCCGGTCTTTGGGAGCCGTAATCTGCGCGCCATCCTCCCAATACACCTTATAGCCATTGTATTCCGGCGGATTATGGCTGGCAGTGACTACAATGCCTGCTATACATCCCAGCTTACGCACTGCATAGGAAAGCACGGGCGTGGGCCTTAAGGAGTCAAACAGGTAAGCACATATGCCGTTTGCCGCCAGACAAAGAGCGGCTTCCCTGGCAAACTCCATAGAATAATTTCTGGAATCATAGGCAATTGCCACTCCTCTTTTTTCTCCCTTCTCACGAATGATATAATTCGAAAGCCCCTGAGTCGCCCTTCGGACTGTATAAATATTCATTCGGTTTGTTCCTGCGCCAATTATTCCTCTGAGTCCTCCCGTTCCAAATTCCAGTTCTTTATAAAAACGGTCCTGAATCTCCATCTCATCGTCCTTAATGGCGATCAGTTCCCTTCTGGTCATCTCATGAAAGAGAGGATTCCCACACCATGATTCGTATTCTTTTCTGACATCCATTTTATATTCTCACTTTCTCTCAGGCAATTACTGCTGCCGGACTTGTATCTGAGTTGGAAACAGTAAAGCCCAGGATGGTAAACCGATTTCCTTTGCTGTTCTCATTTTTCGTAATACGCACCGTATGAGGACCGTTTGATTCGCTTGTTAAAAGCAGCGTATAATCCGCATGACTACCCCAGCTTCCGTAAAAACAGGTATCAATGGTATTGACATACTGATCCTCCACATACACATCAAAAATCCCATAGTTTTCTTCCATACCACCGTAATAGATCAGCCCCATATTATTGGCATCTTCTATGGTAAATGTAATATCTGATCCGCTGTCAGTCTGCCATCCATATGGAAACTGGGCATTCTTTACGGTAACCCTGGATACATCTCTGCCTGATACGCGGATACCGTCCCCGCTTCCCGAACGGTGATCCAAAATGGTGCCATTTTCATATCTGGATTCCGTCACAGTCTCTCCCGGCAGCTCATAGGTGCTGTAATCACCGTAGCTGTGATTTTTCATATCCTCCAATACCTGTCTAAAGAAATAGGACATACACCGTGATATGATCTTGTGCCCTGCATTATTGGGATGTGTTAAGTCATCATATGGTCCTAACTGGTTCCACTGAATGCTTCCGTTCTCAAGCCTTGGCGCTACTACATCTCCATAACTTACCACAGGAACCTGATAATAATCTGCTATTTCTTTGTGGTACTCGCTGTAATCAATGCATTGACCATCCGCTGAAAACTGGGTCAGACACAAAGACACGACTGCCGGAGCAGTCCTGTATTCCAATATTCTGCGGATTAAGCTTTCATAGCTCTCCTTATTATGATCACGGTAGTCATTGACGCTGAATTCCACAACCACAAGATCCGGGTTCTCAAAAAGTACATCGTGTGCCACGCGGTGAACACCAAGATAAGAATCTGTTGCTCCGATTCCCGCATTGACATAGTTGATTTTTGCATCAGGAAACGTTTTCTTCCACCACTGAGTCGTAAGATATGCATAGCAATTGGTATTCTTAGGGGTCGCAACGGAACCATTGGTAATGGAACCACCAAGATAGGCTATCGTCACAGTCCCCCCTCTCATTGCTTTCTCCATTACTTTCGTCAGACGAGAGATGTTTCCTGAACTGTAGACACTGCTGTCCGAGATCTCCTGATCTGTCACTATATTGACGCCAGAGATCAAGGTTGCTCCATTCATAACCTGATCTTCTGTAATGCCAACAGCTTCTATCATATTCTTCGGATCACTTGCCGGCTTATTCATCCCTGCCTCTCTTTCCGGGGGGGGGAATTTATTCTCCCCAAATATTCTCTGATATTCCTTCTATAAACGCACACAGCTCATCCGCCATCTGCTCCGCTTCCATAATACGTATGTGACCCGGAGTCCCCACTCCGTTTTTTGAGTATAAAAAATGGACGATCCTGCTATCCTTAAGCTCATGGCACACCCGTTCAATGGATGCATCCCAGTTCTCATGATGCTCCAAAATGGTAGTTGATAAAATAATGAAAGCCTTTGGATACTTCTTTCGTATGCTTCGTATCCATCTTTTATAATCGTCACGCCAGCGCTGTGCTTTTTCCCCTTCCAGATCCGTCTTCATGTAATCCTCTGGATGATTGTCATTTTGTCCGATGGCTACGATCACCACCTGGGGAATATATTGATGAAAGTCCCACTCTGTGACTGCTCCGAGCTGAGGATTATAATGTACCTTATCCCAGATACTCTCCATTCCTATCAGCGAAGGTGCCAGAAACCACCCGGTTCCATTTTGCAGGGCAATTCCCCCCTGGGCTATATCATGGATTTCAGCCTTTAATTTTCTGGCCGCTATCCAGCCGTAAGAAAACCAACTGTTGGAATATTCTCCGTTGTGCTCCGGGTCTGCCTTTCCGGCATATTCGGTTGCCTCTGATACCTCTCCCGCAGAAACAGAATCCCCATAGACCTCAATTCTTCGCACAGGTCTTTCTAAATTCTCTGTCAGAATTCCTGCTCCTGTCAGCAAAAGCTCTTCCAGAGTCATTACGTGGCAGGAATCCTGACGTTTAAACAGGATAATGTTGTGTTCCTTCTCTTCCAGGTTTTCAGCCAGAAGAATGGTTGTGTATCCTGTATCTGCAAGCCGTTCTTTCCTTTGCAACCCATCCACTATGATTCCTATATAATTCCCCCAATAAGCTCTATGATTTTTTATAACAACCGTTGCCCCTGTTCCCACAAAGGAAAAGGTCAGTGAGCTGGCCGGAAAGATAAACACGGGGTGTTTTGGATCAGTACAGTCTATTCGTCCGCTGTATTGGAGCCTTTTATCATCCAAATCAATTTTCATAAACAACTCCTTTTACGCTTTCCCCTTTAACAATTCCAGGTTTTCATGTATCAGACTGCACCGCTGCACCACACAGTCCGAAGAACGAAGCGGATCTTTCGGGGTATGGAACACATAATCCTCCAGTTTTTCCACCGTAGTGGTTGCCACATGCATACGGGTATCGCAGGAGGCATAATAAAGGTAAACATCCCCGTTTTCTCTGGCAATGGCTCCATTGGTAAACACCACATTTGACACATCTCCCACCCGTTCTTTTCCCAGAGGTGCCAGGAACAGGCCCGAAGGCTCGGCAATCACTTTGGAAGGATCCTTTAAATCTGTTGCAAATACATAAAGCACATAGCGAAGACCTGCCGCTGTGTTCCGCACTCCATGAGCAATATGAATCCAGCCTTTCTTTCCCTTAATCGGTACTGCGCCAGCGCCGTTTTTTACTTCTGTCAGCGTGTGGTAAACCCGGTGGCTGATAATCTTTTCTTCTGCAATCACAGCATGTGCGATATCATCACATAGCCCGAATCCGATTCCGCCCCCACTGCCAGTCTCAATAAAACCATCCATTGGCCTGGTATAAAATGCATACTTTCCCTCTACAAATTCCGGATGCAGCGCTACGTTTCTTTGCTGAGGTGAGTGGAGTGTGGTCAGGTTATCAAGGCGCTCCCAGGTTTTTAAATCTTTCGTCCTCACAATCCCTGCGCTGGCTACTGCCGCAGAAAGGTCACTGTTTTCCTGATCCTTCCCTTCTGAGCAGAACACGCCGTAAATAAAGCCATCCTCGTGCTTTGTCAGCCTCATATCGTACACATTAGTCTCTTCCGGACAAGTATCCGGAAGTGGAACCGGGTAATCCCAGAACCGGAACCCGTCAGTTCCGTTACTGCTTTCAGCCACGGCAAAAAAGGATTTTCTGTCATTCCCTTCCACACGTACTACCAGGTAATAGTTTCCCTCTATTTCAATCGCACCTGAATTCATGACCGCATTAATACCCAGACGTTCCATAAAAAATGGATTTCTTTCCGCATCCAGATCATATTTCCAGATTAGGGGCGCATGATTTCTGGTCAGCACAGGGTTTTCATAGCGGTCAAAGATTCCATTGTAAAATTCACTTTTCCTGTTTTCTTTCTTTATTAGCTGTTCATATTTATTAAGCTCCGTATAATACCTGCTATGAATCATGCTGTATCCTCCTTATTACCTCAAAACACATTCTTCCATTATGGTACGGACACTTCCATGGCTCTACAATCGGTTTTTTTATGGGGACCCTGTTCTGGTCAACCGCCCAGTACCATTCAGAACCGGAACGCGGATCAATCAGACAGGTTTTGATATAATCCCAGACTGCATTTGCGGCTTCCAGATACCGAGGCTCTCCGGGACATTTTTCATACCCATTTAAAAAGCCTGCTACAGCCTCAGCCTGAACCCACCAAATTCTTGTTGTATCATTGAACCCGTCCAAAGACTCATTTAAAAGCGAAGAATCCACATAGGCCCTGTTATAAATATTGGCTGTTATCTCTTTTGTGATGAGTCCCATCTTGCTGATGCAGTCCTCATCACCCAGAATCTCACAGCCCCGGTCAATCAGCCACGCCGTCTCAATATCATGGCCGTAGGAATAAAGGTCAATCAAAGAATTCCACTTCCGGTCAAAGAATACCTCCTGACGTCCTTGCTCCCGATTATAGACATGCTCTGCAAATATATCGAGAATAAACTGCATCCGGTCCCTTACGTCATTCTCCCGGCTCACCCGGAAAAGCTCTGTATAGGCTTCAAATACATGAAGCAGAGTGTTCATGGTTTTTTCTGCAACAATTCCGTTTTCCGAAAGCTTTTCGTTATCAATCGTGTGAAATGCTTCATCAAATGCTTCCTTATATCCCCATTCATCTGTACATTTTGTCTCAACCAGCTTAAAAAGCTCCTTGGAAAGCTCCAGGGCTTCTTCATTCTTCGAAGCATCATAATACGAGGATAAGGCATAGATTGCAAACGCCTGATTATAGGTATGCTTTATTGTTTCCTCCGGCTGTCCGTCAAATGTCACAGACCAGTATACTCCGCCATTTTCCTTATCCATGCAATGATTTTTTAGAAATTCATAAGCATGACCGGCATAATAAAGAAGGCTGTCTTTTTGCAAAAGAAGATACGCATTTGAAAAAAACCATAAAATACGACTGTTTAAAATGCAACCCTTTACCGCCTTCTCATCCACCTTAAGATCATATCCCATATATCCGTAAAAACCACCATACTCCTCATCCACAAGCTTTTCCCAAAAGGGAATTAAATCGCTTGTCAGATGCTGCATCATTTCATCCGCCATCATATGCTTATCCCTTCTAGCGTAACCCTATTTCTGTGTCACTTTCCGTCACCAGGCTGTGCTCCTTAATATAATCCGTTACTTCTCCTACGGTTGTAAATGCCAGCCCCACATAGCTGTCAGCCGCTCCATAATAGATTGCGATCTTTCCGCTTTCAGAATCATGAATCGTTGCACAGGGAAATGTTACATTTGGTACAAATCCCCGTTCTTCATACCACTCCTCTGGCGTAAGAAGAAAGTCTTTGCAGCGGTATTTTACGATGGAAGGATTATCAATATCTAGGATTGCTCCGCCTATACTGTATACAAATCCGTTGCAGGTTCCTGTGACTCCATGATAAAACAATAGCCAGCCTTCTGAAGTCTCAATGGGAGCCGCTCCCCCTCCGATCTTTACATTCTGCCACCAGAAGTCTCCTGTCTTACCCATTACATGTCTGTGCCTTCCCCAATAAATCATATCCGGACTTTCCGAGACGTAGATATCTCCAAAGGGAGTATGACCGCTGTCACTGGGTCTGGAAAGCATCAGGAACTTTCCTCCGATTTTTCTTGGAAAAAGTACTGCATTCCGGTTAAAAGGCAGAAATGGATTTTCAATTCTTGTAAAGGTTTTAAAATCCTTCGTCCATGCCATTCCAATAGCGGCACCGTAGCAGTCCTGGCACCACATGATATAATAGGTGTCTTCGACCTTAACAAGCCGGGGGTCATATGCGTATACAGGCATAAATGGCTCTCCATGTTCCGACACAAACTGTATTTTCTCACGTTCAAACTCCCAATGAATCCCATCCCTGCTGTGCCCTAAGTAGATAAACGGAACTCCATTTGTCTGCTCACCTCTGAAAACGCCGATGAATGCCCCCTCATAAGGAATTACGGCACTGTTGAATATACGTGCAACGCCCTCTAAAGGATTCCGCTCTATAATGGGATTTGCCTCATATCTCCAGACAGGCATCCATGGTTTTGCCTTCTCCGGCCTATCCTGCCACGGCATATTCGGGACCTGTGATCCAATTATTTTAACTTCGCTCATAGTTGCTTTCCTCCACTCATGTATTTATATTCTTAAGCGTCTGTCTACCCTTTGACGGCCCCTTGTGTTAAACCGCTGTAAATCTGTTTCTGGCATAGAACAAAGATAATCAACGCAGGGATCATGGTGATTATGACTCCTGCACAGATATAGTTGTACTGGTTTCCGAGCGGCCCCGTGAATTTAAACAAGGACGTAGCTACTGTAACAAGCCTGTTTTTGTCCTGCAGATAAAGGTTCGCCGCATAGTATTCATTATAAGTTCCCACTCCTTTTAAAATCATAACGGTAATGACCGCCGGCTTTAAAAGAGGCAGAAGCACTCGGAAAAACACGCCGAAATAGGTGCAGCCATCCATAATAGCCGACTCATCCAGTGAGGTGGGAATATTCTCAAAGTACTGAATGAAAATATAAATGGACATAACATCAGTACCGCACATTAAAACAATATATCCTGGCAGACTGTTTATCCAGCCCAGGCTATACATGATCTGATACACAGACACCTGCATGGCAATTCCAGGAAGCAGAGAGGCAAACAGGAAGAGACTGCGGATCAAGCCATTGCCCGGAAATTTAAACCGGTTCAGAACATAGGCCAGCATAGAACCAGTCAGCACAGAGCCAAACAGCACGCACACCAGAATAATTGCTGAATTACGAAATGCCACTCCCATGTTGGCTTTCTGCCATGCTTCTATAAAGTTATTTACATAGAACCAACTGGCTGGCAATGTCATGACATTGGTTGTTGCATATTCTTCTGGTGTCTTGAATGCTGTGATTACACAGACAATAACAGGGAGCACGGAAATGACAGAACCCAGAATCAGTGTTATATATTTTATAAGAGTCCAAAGGAATTTCTTTAATTTCATCTGTTATCTGCCTCCCTCTGCCTGTTTTGCTTCTTCTGCCGTCTCACCGTTCGTATTGCCTCCTGATCACCGATTCCAAGAAAATACCATTCTCCTGCTTTCTGAAGCAATGTGGCAAATAAAATCAGCACAAACAGAACAATCGCCATAGCTGAAGCCAGACCTACCTTCTGACTTACGTGGGCCAGCTTATTCATAATAACAAAATAGGTACCTGTTCCAAACTCGCCGTTTGTGATGACATAGGGGGGTTCAAAAACACTGAGTGAACCGGTAATTGCCAGAATCATATTGAGTACAATAATGGTCTTTATGCTGGGAAATATAATATACCGGAACTTATTGAAGCCGGAAGCCCCGTCAATTGCCGCCGCTTCATAAAGCGAACTGTCCACTGACATGATCGCACCGATAAACAGTACCATATTCTGCCCCATATACCGCCACACAGAGGTGGCGGCAATTGAGATGTTATTGATACTCTTATCCTTCAGCCAATAGGGAAGAGAATCCAGATTGAACCCAAACCACTGAAGAACCGTATCCAGTACAAAACCTCTTGTATAGAAAAACTTGAAAATAAAACCCACTGCAATTCCGCAAACCAGATATGGGAAGAACATAAAACCTTTATACAACCCCCCGCCTTTTACTTTAAAGCTTAAAACGGAGGCAAACCAAAGCGCAATTGCCAACTGTATGAAAGCTGCGACTATATAATAACCGCTCAGCTTTAATGCCTGAAAGCAATCCTTCCTGGAAAATACTTCTGAATAATTTTTAAGGCCCACAAATTTTCGTGCTCCAATGTACTTCATGTCATAAAAGCTGAACTGAAACATCTTCAGAAAAGGAATATATGTAAAAACCAGAAGTAATAAGAGCGGAGCCAGCATAAATGTGACCATACACAGCCGTCGGTTCACCTTTCCCGACTGAATCCACTTAATAAAGTTAAATGGTGCTCTTTTTGTGTTCATATCATTTCCCCTTTTTCTGACTGTTAATGAGTGATTCCAATCTTTTCTTGCGCCGCAGTCCATTTTTCATTCCACTGGTCTGCTAATTCTTTCATAGAAGGCTGCCCCTCGATTGCTGCCTCCACTACCGACTTCGCCATTCCGCCGGATACATTAATTCCCAGCTCGGATTCATTATTAACATCATTCCCCCAGGTTTCCTCACCTTTTGGTACCGGTACATCATATAGAAGCCCAACTTTGTCAAATGCCTTTAAAAACTCCGGCATCTCGGAATTTACTTTAATCGAAACACCGCCCTGGTTTACATCGAATCCCGATTTATCGATCAGCCATTTGATATAAAGCATGGCTGCCAGTTGATTGTCTGCGGAGCTATTGCAGTTGACTCCATAATTATAATCCGCAGATACTGAGGTATACTGCTTTCCATTTACTGTAATTGGAAATGGCATATAAGCCACATCATCACCATTCTCCGCTGCCTCCTTCATCTGGACAATGGACCATGAGCCTAATGCCATGCTGGCGATCTCTCCCTTATTTAACCTTGCCTTGCTTCCTTCCCAGTCAGTGGTGGTGGGGTCTTCCTCTGTAAGACCTTTTGAAACTGCCTCGTATAGTAAGTTGTAGACTGCATAAGGCCCAGTCTGGTCTCCCCGGTCAGCAAACGGATTCTTTCCCTTAACACGGCCCTCCTGTGCAAAATCTGCCTGCCCGGTTGCACAGGCATCTATGTAAGCATCCCATGCCGTCATGGTCCAGCCAGCTGCAAAATTAGTATAAAGCGGAATAGCATCTGTATTGTCTTTGATCTTTTGTAGTGCACTTAAAAACTCATCCGGTGTTTTTGGTATTTCCTTTACTCCAGCCTTTTCAAACACTGCCTTGTTATAAACAATTCCCTGTATATTTCCCATAGATGGAATTCCATAGACCTTGCCATCATAACTGTAATTTGACAGCATGGTATATTCTTTTGACAATTCATCCATAGCTCCTAAGTTGATAAAATAGTTTTTGAGTTCATTCTTATCAACCGTTGTGGGAATCATACAGATATCTCCCCAGTCACCAGTGGTCAGCCTTGTTGTGATATCACTTGCATAATTTGTAATTCCCTCATATTCGATGTTAATGTTGGGATACATTTTCTGAAACTCTGAAACATAATCCTTAAACGTCGTATCAACGATATCTGTTTTGTGGGTCAGGAATTTCAAATTCGCCTTTAAATCCGTGTGCTCTCCCAGCTTAATCTGATCGAATGTAACACCAACGTCTGTCTTTTCTGCCTTAACCTCATCTTTTTTGGTACATGCTGCCAGCGTAGCTGTTAATGTACCAGCAAGAACAACTGCCAGAAATTGCTTTCCATATCCATGTCTCATGATAAAACCTCCCGTTTTTTAATCTTTTTTAACTTAAATTAATCTTAGCACATTTATCTTTTAATCACAAGTTTATTTTGCAGTCTTATACTTTTTTTGTATATTTATTATACCTTTACTTATGATTTATATGTAAAATGTCTAATTAATATTATTTTTAATTTATTTTTTTGACATTTATTTTTCTGTAACATAATAATTTTAATTAAATTTAAGTTAGTTAGTTTTTGTACAAAAAAAGAGCAGCACGCTGCTACTCATTTTAATTTATTCCTGTATGGTTTTTACACTGCTGCGTTCCACGATATAGCTGTCCAAATATTTTATATCATTATGATCCGGGCCTCCAGCCACCTTTTTCAGAAGCATTTTTACTGCTTCGTGAGCCATCTCTTTCATATCCACGTTATATGTTGTAAGCTTCTTGGCCAGAGAATGTCCATATAAGTAATTATCATACCCTACAAGAGAAATGTCCTCCGGTATCCGATAACCCATATTGGAAAGCTTATCATACAGAAAGCCTGCAACAAAATCACTGCTGCATACAAACGCAGTAGGAAGCACTCCTGGCAGCGAAATGTCGGCCTTTCCACTGACAACCTTCGCATCAGCAATCACCCACTCCGGATTAACCGGAACGCCCCATTCTTCCATCACCTTACGATATCCAAAATACCGGTCACAAAGGTTCTCATTTGTCTCCGCCTCTCCTACATATCCAATTTTCCTGTGTCCCCGCTTCAGGAGATAACGGGTCATTTTGTACATCCCAATATAATTGTTGGACATAATAGAAGAGCACCCGATTTCCTCACATCTGAAATCCAGCAAAACCGCTGGAATCTGCAGAGCTTGAATCGTATTTTCCAGATATTTCTTTTCCATCTTTCCAATTACTATAAGACCGTCGATTCTTCCCTCTTCAGAAAGACGTGGAAGTTCCAGCTCTTTTTCTTTATCAGTGCTGATAATCTCCAGAGTTGTAAGCGCTCTGAACGTTGAGGCCGCCCAGACCGTCTGCTGATACATGGTCCAATAAAAAGAAGTTCCAATTCCGATATACTGCTCTGATACGATTACACCTATCGTGACCTTTTCTTTGGGGCTCTTATTCTGCTTCATATTATCATAGCCCAGCTCTTTTGCCTTTTCAATCACCTGTGTTCTTACGGCTTCACTGACTCCCTTCTTACCAGAAAGGGCATTTGATACAGTCACAATACTTGTCCCTAATTCGTTGGCGATGTCTTTTAATTTTACTGATCCTGCCAAAGATTTACTCCTCCCTTCTTTTTACTGTATTTCCTTCTTTTAAAATACCATTCACCACTGTGATCCCTGCCGGCTTACCTTTTCCCGAAATTCTCTTTAAAAGCGTGGTGACACTAATCCTGGCCAACGCATTTTCATCAATTTCATAGGTTGTCACTTCCATCTCTTCCGGATATTCGTCAAGGAAGCGGTCAAATGCCGCAATGGAAACATCTTCTGGAATTCTTAAACCTCTTTCTCTGAGCTTTTCAATCAATACGCCAGTGGTTCTCTCACAATTGCATACAAATGCTGTAGGCAGCTTTAAAGGCAGATCAAATTCAATTACAGACCCCTTCTCCCCCACACTGCGATCACAAATCAGGCTTGTATTGTCAATATGGTTTTGCAAAAGTGCTTTGCAATATCCCATATACCGGTCCATAATACTGTTAGTCGCTTGTGGCGTTCCCACAAATGTAATATCCCTGTGGCCGAATTGAATCAATCGTTCCACAACTTTTTGCATTCCCCGGAAGCTGTCTGTAATAATAAAATCCATATCCATATCCACATTGTAAAAATCCACACCAACGACAGGCACCTGCGCGCTTTTTCCCACCATATCAACAAATAATGGTAACATCTCACCAATGATTAACAGTCCGTCTATCTCTGCATCTGCAAACTGATAAGCCTGGTTTTCCAAACGCTCCCGCTCTTCATCAATTACCTCCAAAATCGTAAGTGAGTTATGCTTCGCGGCCTCCTTTGCAATTTCTTTGTATATATGCATATAAAATGAGGGATATTCTTTTACATAGCGCTCTGCGATCAGAACACCGAAACGGTATGTCCTCTCTTGTTCCCTGTCTTTCAGCGAACTTTTTTGGTATCCTGTCTCTTCTGCCAGAGAAAAAATCAGGTTACGCACCTGATCACTTGCTCCCTTTTTTCCTGACAGCACATTGGACACTGTTACCACACTAACACCTGCACGCTGGGCAATCATCTGCAATGTAACCTTTTTTCCCATTTAAATTACCTGCTTCTTTACTTAATTTTAATTAAAACCAAATTAATTTTATCATTAAAATTATATAAGGTCAACGAGAACCATACTCCTTCTATTGCAGTAATTTTTTAAGTCATCGTGATTTATATCACGGTGATTTTTTTATTTATTGATTATACTTGTTTTGTGGGTAGTTTGATAAAAAATAAACAAAGGAGGTTGTTTATGTTTCAGGAAGAATATTCAATGTTAGCAAAAGCGGCGGAAAACAAATCAAAGTTTCTGAAAAAGAATCCTGTTGGATACTGGGTTGCGGCCATGCTGGCAGGTATTTATGTTGGTTTTGGAA
Source organism: Hungatella sp. (assembly GCA_009712635.1). Taxonomy (GTDB): domain Bacteria; phylum Bacillota; class Clostridia; order Lachnospirales; family Lachnospiraceae; genus Lacrimispora. Next base: position 296,263 of record WASS01000015.1, read on the forward strand.
TTCTATTGATCTTCTCTGCCGGAGGGATGATTTCCAGTCAGCCTTACGTCAAGATTATTATGGGTGCATCCTTTGGCATCGCCCTCAGTCTTGTTGTTATGGCAGGAGCAGAACTGTTTACCGGCAATAATTTAGTAATGGCAGGCGGAATGTTCAGCGGTACCGTCACAATTGGAGAGACTGTCAGACTGTGGGTGGTGTGTTTACTTGGAAACTGGGCCGGTTCCATTCTCCTTGCACTTATTTTCTGGGGTGCCGGACTGGCAAAGGGGCCAGTAGGGGAATTCATGGCAAATGCGGCGGCGGCAAAAATGGCAATTCCCCTCATTCCTCTCTTTTTCAGAGCAGTTCTCTGCAATATTTTAGTCTGTCTTGCTATCTGGTGCAGCTTCCGCTGCAAATCAGAGAGCGGAAAATTAATCATGGTGTTCTGGTGTCTTTTTGCGTTTATAACAAGCGGCTATGAGCACAGCATTGCAAACATGACACTGCTCACAGTGGGAGTCTTAAGTCCTAACGGTGCGGCTGTTTCCCTTTCCGGATATTTTTACAATATTCTGGTTGTAACTCTTGGCAATATGGCAGGCGGAATTTTATTTACTGCTGTTCCCTATTATCTGATTTCCGGAAAAAAGGAGGCTTAGCATGGGATATATTCTTAATACAAAAGAGATCAACGAAGTATTTCAAAACTGGAAAAAGGATTCCGTCATCTATGCTCCCATACTGATGAAAAACGGAGGTGCTTTTTCCGATACGGACTCTGTTCACTACGGGGAAATCCAGTCCATTGACGAAATTGTATTTGACCAGAAGTCAGACTTTTCTTTCAAAGAAATACTTCTTCCCATCTCGGAGACCTTATTTTATTTTACAGAAGATTCGGTAAAGGAACCGGAAGCTCCTGTGAAACAGGCAATTATTTTTCTGCGCAGCTGCGATCTTCATGGGGTGAAACGCTTAGATACCATGTATCTCCATAACGGGGCAGAGGACCCTTATTATAAACGTCTTCGGGACCGGGTGAAATTCGTACTTATAGGGTGCAAAGACTCCTTTGAGAGTTGTTTCTGTGTTGATATGGGTACCAATCGTTCAGACGACTACCATGCTTCCATGGAACTGTGGGAAGACGGAGTGAGAATTGATAATAAAAATCCGGAATGGGATGAGTTATTTGCTGCCAACTGTTCAAAACAGGCAGATGTAATCCCTTCTTACGTAACCGAGACTGAGACACAGGTCAACATCCCTGATTCTCTTTCCTTAGATGTCATGAAGTCATCCATGTGGAAACAATATGACAGCCGCTGCATCAACTGCGGACGGTGTAATTTTGTATGTCCAACCTGTACCTGTTTTACCATGCAGGATATTTTCTATACCGATAACGGCAAAGTCGGAGAACGCCGCAGAGTATGGGCTTCCTGTATGACGGATGGTTTTACTGATGTAGCAGGCGGCGGAAGCTATCGCCAGAACAACGGACAGCGCATGCGCTTTAAGGTTCTTCACAAGGTATATGACTACAAGAAGCGCAATGGCATTCATATGTGCGTAGGCTGCGGCCGGTGCGACGACGTATGCCCGGAGTACATCTCATTTTCCCACTGCATCAATCAGCTGGAGGATGCCATGAAGGAGGTAAATGGAAATGAATCATAATGAATATCTTCCTTTCCGTTCTGAAATCAAGGAGGTAATCCGCCATACGGACATTGAATACACATTCCGCATGGCTTATCATGGAGACGTAAAACCGGGTCAGTTTTTCGAGGTTTCCATTCCTAAGTTCGGGGAAGCGCCCATTTCTGTCAGCGGCATCCGGGAGGATTCCGTAGATTTAACCATTCGCCGGGTAGGTAAGGTGACAGGAGAAATCTTTGAACGTTATCAGGGAGACAGCCTGTTTTTAAGAGGACCTTACGGCAATGGATTTGATATGGAAAATTTCCGGGGAAAAGAGCTTCTGGTCATAGCAGGCGGAACCGGGCTTTCTCCTGTGAAGGGTGTGGTTGATTATTTTTCCAGTCATATGGAAGAAACAAAGGGCATGACACTCATTGCCGGATTTAAGACACCCAAAGACATTCTCTTTCTGGAGGACTTTGGCAAATGGAAGCAGGCAATGGAAGTCATTCTGACTGTGGATTGTGCAGATGATGACACGGCATGCCAGATCGGACTGGTCACCCAGTATATACCAAAATTAAAGCTGAAAAACAAAGAAGAAACCACTGCGATTGTGGTGGGGCCTCCAGCCATGATGCGCTTTACCACTCAGGGGCTTCTTGATATTGGACTGAAGGAAGAAAATATCTGGATATCCCATGAACGGAAAATGTGCTGTGGAATCGGCAAATGCGGACACTGTAAAATTGATGACACCTATGTGTGCCTGGACGGACCTGTCTTTCCATTTACCAAAGGCCGCAAACTCTTGGATTAGAAAGGGGAACGTCGAATGGATATTAATACAAAGGAACTGAAAAAAAATGCTTTCCGGGTAACGAAACACAGAGGTCTTACAGCCTCCCGCGTCCGGGTTCCAGGCGGTTATCTGGAAGCCAGATTTTTATCTATGATTCAGAATATTGCCGATACTTACGGTAATGGCACCGTACACATTACCTCCAGACAGGGTTTTGAGATTCCTGGAATCCCATTTGCGGATATTCCAAAGGTCAATGCCCTCCTGCAGCCGATTATTGAAGGACTGGGTATTAACCAGGAAAAATCGGGAGAGGGCTACAGCGCTGCCGGAACCCGGAATATAACCGCATGCATCGGCAACAACGTCTGCCCTTATGCCTGCTATAATACGGCGGATTTTGCAAAGAAAATAGAGAAAGCCATTTTCCCAAACAATCTCCATTTTAAGGTTGCATTAACCGGATGCCCCAACGACTGTGCCAAGGTGCGGATGCATGATTTCGGCATTATGGGAATGACACTCCCCCACTACGATGCAGACCGCTGTGTCAACTGCGGCGCCTGCGTGAAAGCATGCAAACGGAAATCAACCGGGGCTTTGGAAACCGTGAACGGTAAGGTAACCCGCAATCATGAAACCTGCATCGGCTGCGGGGAATGTGTACTAGCCTGCCCCACCAGAGCCTGGACCAGAAGCCAGGAGAAGTTTTACCGCCTCACCCTGCTTGGACGTACCGGAAAGAAAAATCCCCGTTTGGGCGAGGATTTCATCAAATGGGCAGATGAGGACAGTATTTTAAAAATCATTCTAAATACTTATGATTATGTGGCAAAATACATTGATACCACTGCTCCAGGCGGAAAGGAACATATCGGATATATTGTGGACCGAACCGGATTTGAGGAATTCTACAAATGGGCAATGAAGGATGTGACCTTGCCGGAAGAAGCAAATGTTTATAAGCCGCTTTACTGGAAGGGTGTCAAATATTAGAAAACAACAATTACTATAGTTTTGCATGAGAAAAAGCATGATCTGAATCCATACTCCTGGATTCAGGCCATGCTTTTATGCTGTTGATTAATCTTTATCCTGAAACAGATTATTTAAAATAGTAATGACGAAAGCCGCAATCAGTGAATTAAGAAAGCCGCCCATACTTATATTTTCAACAAGGGAATCGGCAATCATGATCGTCCATGCATTTACGATAAAGCTGAATAAGCCTAACGTCAGCAAATTAGCCGGTAATGTAATCAGCATAAGAATCGGTTTTATTATGAGATTCACAAGCAAAAGTACCATGCCCATAATGAAAAGCGAACCGAAGCTCCCTATATAAATGGTGTTTAATACCAAAGACAGCAGATAGATTGCCAGTACAATGGATATATATCTAATAAACAATTTCATTGCCATACCTCCAATAAATGTGCATTCCCTGATTTTAATAAGCAGCGTCCCTTTGTCAGTCTGTCGACTTAACAGAATTATATGATTAATCCAAATAAGAGTCAACAAATACATGTTTACATCTTCGTAAATAATTTTCTATAATTCAAAGGAGTAAGCCCCTTCATCTCACGAAAGCACTTAGAGAAATAGCTAATATCTGAAAATCCACAGCTGATTGCAATTTCATTCGCCTTTTCATCGGTTTCTGTTAATCGCTCCGCTGCTTTTTCTATGCGGTATTGAACCAGGTATCGAATCGGTGTGGTACCAATCACCTGGCGGAAGCAGCGCAGGCACACACTTTTGCTGATGAATGCACTGTCAGCAATGACATCAAGGGATAGTTCCTCAGAATAATGCTCTTCCATATACTGTATCATAACCTTAGTCCGCTCAACGGATAATCTTTCCCGGTAACTCGTCTCTGCATCTGGAACTTTTTGATTGTTATTTAGGAGCCTGAATGCTTTTGATAAACTGTAGCGTGTAAAGTTTTCGTAATCATCTTTTTTATTCACTACTGCCTGCCATGCTTCTGACATATTATTAATTAGATCTGCCTGCCAGGAAATGGAATGACTCAGATGCAGATATCGAAAGGATTTATCCTGTATCAGGGGAGTAATGAGCTTCTGCCAGAAAATACTGTCAATACTTCCGCCTATAAGCCTTGCATGAAACACCAGGGAGTGGTATCTGGCTTCCACCGTTTTTCCATGATCTATATTGTGGAGCGCACCTGAATTGATAAATACAGCATCTCCCGCCATGAGCTCAATGGTTGTTTCTTCCACCTGTACCGGAGCCGCCCCTTCTGTTATCATTATAAATTCAAACTCATCATGCCAATGCCACGGTACCGTTGTTAATGCTAAATCGTCTTCATAGCAGGCAATGGGAAACATAACACCGCCATGACTGATCAGCTCTTTTCTGGTTTTATCCGTAATAACTTCACATGCAGATAATGCCACAATCACATCCCCCCTTTCCGTTTTAAGCAAAAGCGAAGATATAATCATAGAAAATCGACGATTTCATTCTATAATTCTTACCTTTACGCTGATATAATCATATCAGCAAACAAGGAGGATTACAAGATGACACATTTTCTTTTAGCAATTATCTATATAGCTTTTATCAGTCTTGGACTGCCAGATTCTTTACTGGGCTCTGCATGGCCGTCCATATATACGGAATTCGGTGTGCCCCTTTCTTATGCAGGAATCATATCCATGATTATTGCATTTGGGACCATTGTTTCCAGTCTGCAAAGTGATCGGCTGACACGCACATTGGGAACCGGCAAAGTAACTGCCTTCAGTGTTGTTACGACTGCTCTTGCACTATTCGGTTTTTCTATGTCACATTCTTTTGCAATGCTTTGCCTCTGGGCGATTCCTTATGGTTTGGGCGCAGGCAGTGTTGATGCTTCACTGAATAATTATGTTGCTTTGCATTATGAGAGCAGGCACATGAGCTGGCTGCATTGCATGTGGGGAGCCGGTGCAACTTTAGGACCTTATATTATGGGCTTTGCACTAACGGGTGGATATGGCTGGAATATGGGTTATCGTTATATAGGTATCTTGCAGATCCTGTTGACAGCAGTACTATTTTTCAGCCTGCCACTTTGGAAAAGTTCAAAAAACACTGCTCCGGTCAGCACAGATACAAGTAAGAAGCCACTCTCCTTACCTCAAATCTTCCGTATTCCAGGTGCAAAAGAAGTTATGCTTTGCTTTTTTTGTTACTGTGCATTAGAGCAGACGACTGGGCTTTGGGCAAGCAGTTATCTGACACTATACAAGGGCATTGCCCCGGAAATGGCCGCCAGTTTTGCCAGTTTATTCTTTATTGGGATTACAATCGGCCGGGCAATCAGTGGATTTATTACAATGAAATTAAGTAATGTTCAGATGATTCGCCTGGGCCAGATTTTAATTGCAGTGGGAATATTTACAATGTTACTTCCTGCCATGCAGATATTTTCCCTTATTGGCCTTATTTTAATTGGTCTTGGGTGCGCCCCCATTTATCCTTGCATCATACATTCCACTCCAACACATTTTGGTGCGGAACGTTCTCAAGCGATTATTGGAGTGCAAATGGCAAGTGCTTATATTGGTACCTGCCTCATGCCGCCAATATTTGGAATACTGGCAAATAAGATAACAGTGGCATTATTGCCATTGTATCTTCTGGCTGTTTTACTTATTATGATCCTGATGCATGAGTTATTAACACGTAAAACTGGCTCTTTAAAGGGACAGGAAAGTGAGGGATGAATTTAAAACCATTTATTCTGCCATAGACTTATTACACAGGGAACAGTTCGCACAATCAGAAGGACTGCAATGCATTCCGGGCCGTGCAAATGGTTCTATGGTAAATCCACAAGATTCCAGATCATATCTGTCATTTTCAATCAACACTTCTCCTGATTCAAGAAGAAACTCCACTTGAATCCCGGATACAGTGAGTACCTCATCATAGAGAGGATGGGGCTTTATGTGGGGAGAATACTTCCTCATTACCTCTTCCTCAGTCTGAACATAGATGGAGTGATCACAGGTGATGAGACTTTTAATCTCCCCGCTTTCCGTAAACGAAAGAGAATTGCTGTCAGCATTGATTCCGATCTGGTCCGGGTCGTAAGCCGTTATTTTTCCAATGGAAGTTGATACCAGGACAGGTTCCGCCGGTTCTACTGATTTTAAGTTTCCAGACTCATATAAGGAAAGTCCTACCTTCGTTTCCACCATTCCCATGGGAGTCCGTATGGCAGCTCTTTCCCCCGGAAAAAGTGTGATACTTTTTATATCTCCGCTTTTATAAAAACAAAGACCATTAATCATTGCCCGAAATTCCGTAAATCCAAGATCAAAGGTCAGGGAAATGTTTAGCTCCCGTTCATCTTCCTCCGTCCAGAAGCCGCTTATCTGTCCATCCAGGATAAATATCCGATGAAGCTCTCCAGTGGGGTAAAACTTAATCAGTTCAACCGGAAGCTCTCCGATGGGGGTAAGAACCTCCTGCTGCTTTTCCAGAGCCACACTGACCACCATTCCCTGCTTGTCAAATTCCACAGAGGGCTTCTTTTTTCTTCTGCCGTTTTCCGTATAAGCCGGAATCAATTCTCCTGCCTGGGTAACAATCATATTTTTTTCCGACAAAGTGACTCCTGATAACTCCCCGTTTGGATGACAGAGAAAGGAATCCACTCCACCCAGAATTCCATAAGGGGTCTGGAGCGTCCCAGCATCTAAAACCATATAATTCTGCATTTTTTCCACCTCCTGCTAACACTGTTTTCGGGTTATGGTAATATGTACTTTTCCATTTCCATTCCATACCTTTTTTTCATAGGAATTGTCGGTTTCAAGCCATGGGGGAATGTGGGCACACACAAGCTGCAATTCGAGAAACGGAGTATTGGAAAGGAAGGGCAAAAGTGCCTTTTTGGATGATATCTCCGGGCACTCTGTTTGAAGCTGAACCAAGTCCAGAGAATAGATTCCAGGTGTCTGCGTTTCCACAGGTCCGGCATTCTGAATCATCTCTTCTTTCCTTCTTCGTTTTTCATCACTTTCTTCTATATCCTTTATCATTCCGTCTAAAGTGTCCTGGTCCGCTTTCTCTGAACAAAAGATGCAGTATCCTTTTTGATTAAATACGGAAAATGGGATTCCTGAAAGCTCTCTGCACAAAACTGCTTTCGCATCTTCTGCGAGAGTCATGATTGATTCCGTTTCTTTTCTCAGTTTTTCAATTGTATTTCCTGTTATGGGAGAAAAGGAAGCGGTACGTACCGACTGCCACTGCGCCCCCTCTTTTTCAAAAATTTCCACCAGGTTGCAATACAAAAAAGGAACCAGTTCCTGATCTTTGCTGATCACCGCTATTTTTTTCACCTGTCTGCTCCTCCTTTACCCGTTGATTTCAACCACATTACCATGGATCAGTTTTGCAAGAAACTCCTCCAGCTCAAGCCTTGCATCTTCTTCATCAATATTTTTTTCCTCAGATAACAGAGTGATTAATTCCTCCACTCCTGCTCCCCTCTCCAGACTGTTCCATAAGAAGATGCAGATCTCATTTACCGATGGCAGACCGTCTAAGGAACCGTTCTGGCTGTCTCTTTCATCGAAAATACAGAATTCCCCTCCCAGCTCCATTAATGCAAATCCAGGCTTCAGCTTTACGTTTCTGATGTTCATCTCAGTTCCTTAACCTTTCTATATCCACTCCGCTCTTTATCAGTTCTAAATCTTCTCTGTCATATCCGGTACTCACCATGACAGCTCCGGTTGTCAGCCACATGACAACCAGCCCACAAATCTTTTGAACCATGAGGATCATCAGGTATGCACTGATTTCCTCATTCTGAAAACATTTCTTCATGGATTCTGTCAGGAATTTTTCTGCTTCTGATCCGGCTTGAAAGTTAATTAAATCATCTTTTTTCAGTACTCCAAACTGCTTTACGGTCTGATAATAGGCTACTGCAGATTCAATTCTGCGTTTTTCCTCTTTCGCCTGAACCGTTGTATATCCACCCGCGTAGATGACTGGCGCACAACCCATTAATCCTGCAATTCTACCCCGAAGCATCTGCTTGTCGTAATAATTGGACTGGGGATCTCCAATCCGCTCTTTAATTCCATCTATCCGCCTGCATATCCGGCTGTTATCCGCATTTCCTTTCATAATTGTATAAGAACCGGCAGCTGTCACTGCTTTTACCCGCCCCAGCATAGCCGGTGAAATTTCTTCCATCTGACAAGGATAAATACCGTCAAAAACCATGGTATCCGTATATACTGCAGCATCCTCAAAAAGATCCTCTTTTCTCCTGCCAATTCCCGGCGCCTTCATGGCTCTTACATGAATGCGGTTCTGTTTTACATTTGCACTCAGAAGAGTCAGGGCTTCCCCCTCTATTCCGTCAGCAAGAATGAATAAATTCTGCTGTCCCGTCTTTTGAAGAAGAGGATAAATGCTTGAAAAGGAAGTGATGGGGGTTTTTACAATCAGAACAAGGGAATCCCATACCGTTCCTTCCCCTCCCACTGTCAGACCTCCATCAAGACGCATTCCTTTTATTATTTCAAGCCTGGTTTCCCCAGACATGGATTCTTTTACTACCAGTTCCCCCGCTTCTGATCCTTTCACAATCATTTGAGCGGTCTTCTGGTCTTTGGTAATTCCTTCTATTAAATCTGGGATTATGTCAGGCAGGAGGATAGCTTTTTCACCAACAAATTCTTCCACTGCTGTTGCAGCGGCTTTTAATTCCCTGGCAAGAAGTACCGGACTGATTCCAGATGCGGATTTCCTTTCACAGTAAGCCAGAAGCTGGGCTGCCAGACGGGCTGACTCCCCGGTTCCACAGCCTGCTGCCTGATTGATTTCACCAATGGCTGCGGCTGCCAGACGGATTCCCTGGTTAAAAAATAAATCTGTTCCCTCAAGCTTTCCAGCTACCTCAGAGGCAGCAAAACTGTAAGTACCATTTACCATTACCTGCCCCTCACAGGAGAGAACGCGGCAGAGACTTAAAATTCCCTCTGCCATTTTTTTTCTGCCATCTTCAAATTTAATTTTCCGAATCATTCTTCTTCCCTCCATTCATTATGGATTTTAAAAGATTTTCCCCTTTTTTGATATCTGCACTGCTTACATTTAAATCAAACTTACGGGCTGCACTATGGACAAATTCGTAAAGGTTGCAGTTACCGGCACGCTCTCCGATCCCAAGCAGTGTACCATCTACCATATCAGCCCCGGAAAGTGCCATAACCATGGAATTGGCTACTGCCATTCCAAAGTCATTATGCTCATGAACCTCGATCATGATTCCTGTCTGCTTTATTTCCCGCACCAGCTCCCCTGCCCGTCTGGGAAACAGCACCCCAACCGTATCTGCAAGGCGAATGGTCTCCACTCCCTTTTGCCGCATCAGACGAATCAGAGATACCAGGAAAGCCACATCTGCCCTTGACGCATCTTCCAGACCTACCGTAATGGGGATGTTATAATTCCTGGCGACTTCCATACATTCCTGAAGGGAATTTTCAATCCATTTTTTATTTTTCCCCAATTTATTATAAATCTGCGCATAGGATACAGGAGTGCCGATATGAATCAGATCCGGTTTCTGTCTGGCTGACTCCTCCACATTTTCAGGATTTAATTTAGACCACAGGGAGATGGCTGCCTGTTTTTTCTTTTTCATAATTTCGCTGATATAATGAACGCCCTCTGTACCTACATCGTAAATCCCTGCCTCGATTTCGGAAACACCGATGCTGTCTAAAAACAAAGCCAGACGCACTTTATCAGAAGGTGAGAATACAACACCCGGACACTGTTCGCCATCCCGAAGAGTGGTATCAACTATTTTGATTCGCCTTTTCATACTTATCACACTCACTCATCATTGTTAAAAACTCTTCATCAGTTACTTCCCCGCCCTTTTTTATACTGAGACGCTTTACCATCTCTAAAAGATGCTCCACCGGATAGCAGTCTTCCATCTGGTACTGCTTCAGCTTATACCGAATGGATGTGCCCCCCGAATGCTTTCCCAGGATCACTTTTCTTGATGCTCCCACAAGCTCGGGAGGAAAGGATTCGTAATTGGAAGGCTTTTTCAAAACTCCATCCACGTGCAGACCAGACTCGATATAAAAGATCTTTCTTCCAATAACAGGGGTATGACCCGGTATCTGTGTGTTTGTCATGGCCTCAAAGACATTTCGTAAGTCAGCCAGCTTCTCAAAGCTGTTGTTTGGTTTATAGCGTTCCACCACCCTCATGGCAAGAATGACCTGTTCCGTAGCCGCCTTATTTCCGATTCCGGTAAAGGTAGTCATCACCGTTCCGTTATGGTGATTTTGTAAATAATCCGCCGCAATGGCAGAAGCACAATAGCAGGAGTTTTCCGGATACAGGATGGGAGAAGCCTGGATTAACAGCTTCATCCCCCGCTCATAAATATCACGGCTTTCATAGATGAGTAAATCGTCCAGCCCCGTAAGCCTTAACCGGTTATCTGGTCTGGCACATTCCAGCCCTCTTAACTCCGATACATCATTGACCTGTATATTACGTATAAACTTTCCTGTACCATCGCAAAAAGAGGAAAAAAAGAAATGAATCCCGGGATATTTAACGCTTTCCGATGGACTGGGGAGTTCCATATACCAGGTGATCCCCTGAGGTAAGTCTCCCTGCATCAGCTGATAAACTCTTGGGGTTAACACGGCTCCCCATATGCAAAGACTCTCTAAGGTTTGGGCAAATTCATACACCAGCTCCTTTTTTAACGGATATTCCTCCAGCATCGTCAGTGTGGCATCAATGATTTTAATCAACAGCAGCCCCTCCTTTTTCCTGTGCTTCCTTCCGCATCATTACAGATATTAAATCAATAAATCACCAACCGGATTTCCTCCTTCAAAATGCTCATCAAAGATACGTTCTACATCATCCTCTGATACATTGCCATACCAGACTCCTTCCGGATAAACCACCACAACAGGACCCTTGTCACAAATTCCAAAGCACCCGGTATTGTTGATCACTACCTCTCCGGAAAGATCCCTGTCTTCAATCTCCTGCATAAAAGCCTGGATTAAGTCAACCGCTCCCTTCTGGTAACACATCCCTTTTTGTGTTCCGTTGATTCTGCAGCTTGTGCAGATAAATACATGATATTTTGGCTGTACCATCTTTCTCCTCCTCTTACATGGCTTCCGCCGCTTTTTTTACCGCATCTTCAATCATGTCATAGGTATTCACCGGCTTAATCCCCAGTTTTGTCAGCTTTTTGGCAGGTTCCATACCGATACGCATGGCAATGACTCCGCTGCAGCCATTTAAAGCAGCTATAATCCGTTCTATTTTATCCTCTTTTTCCCCGCATTCTTCTACCCCCTGACAATATTGCTCCACATTTTGTTTTCCAGCAAACCGGACTTCTCCGTTGCGGTAGTCATACAAATAAAATTCCTTCGCATGACCGAAGTGGGTATCAACTACCACCCCGCTTTTGGAAGCGACTGCAAAACGAAGGCTTTTTGAAACAGGAACGAAAACTGGTTTTTCCTCCGCCACAAACCCCTTTAACTGTATGGATTTATCGTCGGTCAAGGTTCCAATTGCATCCGCCCGGCAGTGCTGGCAGTGATACATCTGAGGCATGATCTCTTCACACTGCTTTCTGATCTCATTTAACTGTTTATTTGAAACCGGCTCCACATGCTCCAGCGCACTCCCCTTCACCGGAATCATCTGCATAATATTAGTAATAAAGCATCCCAGTGATTTTACGGTCTTTACAACCTCCGGTATATGGCTGTCATTGATTCCTTTCACTGTCACAATGTTAACTTTTACCAATATTCCACTGGCAATTAACTGCCTGATTCCCGCAATCTGATTTGCTACCATAAGAGCTCCTGCTGCGTCACCGGTATATTCCCTGCCCATATACCGGATATACTGGTACATCTGTCCGCTGATATGGGGATCCACCGCATTCATGGTTACGGTTACATGGGAAACGCCAAGCTCCTTTAGTTCCGGAGCATACTGGGGAAGCTTCAGTCCATTGGTGGAAAGGCAGAAGGTTACGTTGGGATCCTGTTTTCTTATGAGTTCAAATACGTTTCTTACATTCTCCCAGTTTTCCAGGGCTTCTCCAGGCCCGGCTATCCCCACAACGGTTAAGTTGGGCATTTTCTCCTTCACTGACAGATAGCGGTTAAGTGCTTCCTCAGGCGTCAGAATGGAAGAAGTGACTCCCGGACGGCTTTCATTGGGGCAGTCAAATTTTCTTACACAGTAGCCACACTGAACGTTACAGGCAGGCGCTACCGGAAGATGGATTCTGGCAAACTCATGAGCCTGGCAATTATAGCAGGGGTGCTCCTTTGTCTTGCGCTTCATGATCTCTTCCGCAGATTCCGGTTCCTTTTTCTGATCAATGGCTGTACCTTTATAATATGAATCATATAAAGTCTCCCGAAATGTGGTTTCAACCGTGTCGATCAGCTGATTTGCGATCTCATCCATATATTCCACCGATCCCTCATAGCCCAGCATTCTAAGCCGCTGTCCCCCCACATGATCATGTATGGGAAATCCTCTTCGAACCAGGGGAAGGTGTAAATCTTCTGCGATACGCCTTCCGTCAGAACTGCCTGCAAGGATATTGGCCTTATAGGTAACAATCATCTCCTCAATATCCTTAAAATCCGCTTTATCTGCAATTTTATACTCATCTACCAGGTACAGACCGGCAAGATCAGAAATCTCCGGTCTGATCAGTCCGTCAAGTTCCGGACTTGCCGATCCTGCTGCACAGACTACCGGCATGACTCCGCATTCACACATTATTCGCACGGTGGAATATACCAGATCCGGTTCCCCGAATACAGCCGCTCTCCCTGAAGAATGGTATTTATGAGAATCAATCATGGCATCTAAATAGCGCCCTCTCTCTTTTTTTAATTCATCAGGGATTTCTTTACCAGAAATACGGGACAGTGTATTTAAAAATGCATCCGTATCCCTTAATCCTACTGGCAGGGACAGCCGCTCATAAGGTACTCCATATGTTTCAGATAAATATTCTCCCACAGAATTCTTATGGTGAAATGCGGTCAATTCCAACGTAAATTTCGCTCCACCCATCTGCTTTAACCGTGCCAGATCCGTTCCCTCATGAGGAAGGCGGTTGTAACTGGGGTCGTGGGCTCCGTCTAAATTATCGGATAAGTCAGGAAGGAGAACGGCATCAATTCCAAAGAGCGAGAACATCTTTTTTAAGTATCTGGTATCTGCCGGGCTTATGGGGGCCGTGATTACATTTACCAGATGATTCTTTTCTGTCTCCATCTTAATAGAAGAAACAATGGCAGAAAGAGCTGCGAAATATCCCTCATACTGACTCCCACCATATCCGGGGGAGTGGCAGGGAATCAGTGTAATGTCCTCATACCCTGGATTTTCTTCCAGAAAAGACTGTAAGATCCCCGGAACATCCTCCCCTATGGTTTCTGCCAGGCATGTTGTCATGACACCGATGATTTCAGGGTGGTAAAGTTCGATTAAATTTTTTAATCCTTTTTTTAAATTTTCACTGCCGCCATAGACTGTTCCCTGCTCTGTCAGGGAGGAGGAAGCAATGTCCACCGGTTCATTGTAGTGAGTCGCCATATGACGCCGGATGTAGGTAGCACACCCCTGTGAACCGTGAAGGATGGTCATGCAGTTCTTCAGACCGTAGAATGCCGTTGCACTGCCCATGGGCATACACATTTTACAGGGATTGATATTTAGATTCACCAGAGGTTTTACTTCACTCTTCATCGTCATTCCGCCTTTCTGTCAGCTGATATAGCCCCATACCGGACTGTTTATGCTTTTATTGATTTCCATGGTGAAATTGACCACCCCTTCAAAACCGGCTAAAGGAAACTTTCTCTCATGATTGTGATCACAGAATGCGATTCCCAGCTTATATGCAAGAGGTCTTTCCTTTACACCTCCAACCAGAATATCCGCTCCCTTTTCTTTCATAAAGGTTTCTAACTCAGCCGGATTGGCATCATCTAAAATTACAGTATCGGATTTCACCAGACTCTCAATCACTTCATAATCTTCTTTTTTCCCTGTCTGGGTTCCCACCACCACTGTTTCCATCCCCATTGCCTGAAACTGGCGAATGAGGGAAATTGCTTTAAATCCACCGCCTACGTAGATAGCCGCTTTTTTCCCCTCCAGGTTTTTCCGATAACGGCCTAAGAAATTTTCCAGCTCATCCGCCTTCCTCCTGCAAAATTCCACTGCTTTTTTTCTTGCCAGTTCATTTTGGAGTGCCTCCGCTGTCCTGATTAAGGAATTGGTGGTGTCTTCGATTCCGAAGAAACTGACCTTGATAAAGGGAATGCCAAATTCTTCCTCCATTCGGTTTGCCAGATAAGTACTGGAACCTGCGCACTGGACTATATTTAGTGCAGCCTTTGGCGCTTCAATCATATCCTCATAACAGGTATCACCGGTAAAACCTGAGATCACATCAATGCCGATTTCCCTGAAATAATTCTTAATAATCCACATTTCCCCTGCCAGATTAAAATCCCCTAATATGTTAATGGCTGTTCTCTTTTCTTCACTTTTATGGGGCAGAAGCACATTCATAATCGCATCACATGCCATCCGGTAGCCGGTGGATTTATTACCGGAAAAACCAGGAGATTTTACCGGAATCACCGGAATGTGATACTGCTCTGATTTCATCTTGCACAAGGCCTCCACATCGTCTCCGATTACACCAACAATACAGGTGGCATAGATAAAGATCAGCTTCACGTTGTCTTCTTTCTCCATCAGCTCATCGACTGCTGCCTCAAGCTTTCTGATTCCTCCAAAAATAATATCTGTTTCCTGCAAATCCGTGGAAAAGCTGTTTCTGTAAATATCCTCCCCGCTGGTTAAAGATCCCCTGATATCCCAGGTATAGCTGGAACATCCGATGGGTCCATGTACAATATGCCAGGCATCGGTAATGGGATTTAAAACAACTCTGGCTCCGCAGTATACACAGGCCCGCTGGGACACGGAACCGGATACACTGTTGCTGTCACATGAAATTCCGCCCCCCATGCCGCTGCACCCGTCTTTTACAACAATGGAACTTTTCCTTGCGTCCAATATATTCCGGTTGCTGTTCTCCGTTTCCATAATCATACTCCTTTCAAAGACCCGCAAATTTAAACAGAAATAGGGAGGGGTGGCTCCCTCCCTGGTTCCATTTCATAATTGATTTACATGACTACATCAAAATCTTCATCTGCCGCATCCCGGTCCTGCCGGTCCATCATGGCGTCTACGATCTTTTCTGTATACCGGATTGCACCGGCATATCCAACAGTTGCCTGTATGGGATTACCGTAACGGTCCAGTACAGGAAATCCCATACGCACCAGAGGAATATCTTCTGCCTTTGCAATCTGTTTTCCATAACTGGAGCCTAAAAGAAGATCTACAGACTCATTTTTAATCAGCTGATGAAGATAAAACAAATCCGTATCTGCCTTTACCACATATTCGCTTTCATCTACACCATACTGATCCATCAGCTCTTTGATCTCTTTCTCCCAGTGTGCTTTTGGTGTACCGGTTATGATGTATTTGGGGCTCATGCCCAGTTCCAGACATAAGGCGGTGAAGCCATACACAATATCAGGATCTCCATAAATGGCGGCTTTCTTCTTATATACATACTGGTGGGAATCCAGCATTAAATCCACCAGTCTGCCCCGTTCATCTTCCAGTTCTTTCGGAACTTCTTTCTTTGTAAGCTTCTGGAGTTCCAATATGTACTGATCAGTCAGCTTGACACCCACCGGAACTGGAATATTGGAGAACGGAACTTTATGTTCCTTTTTTAGATACTCCGACGGTTCCAGAGAACAGTAGATTCCCATGGAGATCAGCTTTTCACAATCCCCCAGTGCCGCAATATCTTTTGCCTTGGTTCCTGCATTTTCATGAAAATATTCACTCTTTCCATCCATGGGGTGATCCAGTATCCCCTCATGATCAGGAAAATAAATATATTCTGCACCCATTAATCCTGCAATCTTCTTTAACTCCCTGTCATCTCCGGGATTGACCCAGCCTGGAAAAATGGCTACTTTTCCGTTGGGGGTCCCGGTTTTCTTGGTCATATACCGCATGAAGCCAATCATCATGTTGGAAAATCCCTGTATATGGGAGCCTTCGTAGGAAGGGGTACTGGCATAAAGAACGGTTTTCCCTTCCGGCACTTCCATATCCATAATGTAGGAACCAACGTCATCACCAATGGTTTCAGAAAGACAGGTGGTGTGGATTGCCATAATATCCGGTTTATAGATGTCAAACACATTCTTCACAGCTGTGGTGATATTGCTGCGTCCTCCGAATACAGAGGCACCCTCTGTAAAGGAGCTTGAGGAAGCAATGGCAGGCTCTTTAAAATGCCGGCTCAGTACCGTTCTGTGATAGGAACAGCACCCCTGTGATCCATGGGAATGAGGCATACACTTTTCGGCACCCAGTGCGCAGAACATGGCTCCTACGGGCTCACAGGTTTTACAGGGATTGATGGTCATGTGGCGGTTTTCCATTATTTCTTTTGGTGTTAATTCAAGCATCAGCCTGCACCTCCTAACGTTCCTTCTAACATTGGCATGGTCTTCCACGGCGGTTTCACCAGCGACCAGGCGTTGGTATAAAGGCTCATGGTTACATCTCTTCCAAAATTTACTGCTCCCCGAAAGCCTGCATAGGGTCCGGAGTAATCATAGGAATGCATCTGGCGGGACACGACCCCTCCATGCTGTATGGCGTATTTATCTTTGATTCCGGAAAAGAAAATGTCTGGTTTATACTCTTCAATCAGCTGGTCGGTCTCAAACATGTTATAATCGTCCACTACCATATAGCCTTCCTTCATATCTTTTATCATTCCGTTGTAAGTATCCAGCTCCACCCCCTGGTTTCGCAGACTGGTTAACTCTTCCACAGAGTATCTGTCATCATATCCAACAGCTCTCTCCACCGATATCTCTTCAATGTTTTTAGAATCTGCATCTGCTTTAATCTGGGGTATGACATCCCGCCCTTCGTAATCATCCCGGTGGGCAAATTCATAACCGGCAATGGTGGTTTCCATTCCAAAATCCCTTAAAAGCATCTGATAATGATGGGAACGGGAGCCCCCTACAAAGATTCCGGCTGTTTTTCCCTTTAATTTGGACTTATAATACTCCATATCCTCGTTAATTTCTGCCAGTTCTTCTGCAATCACTTCCTCTGTCCGCTTTGTAAGCTCCGGATCGTTAAAATATTTAGCCATCATACGCAGTGATTTGGAGGTGGCCCCTACTCCGATGAAATTTACTTTCAGCCAGTCAACTCCATATTTTGTTTTCATCATCTCTGCTATGTAATTAATAGACCGGTGGCACATGACCAGATTTAAATCTGCCAGATGGGAATTTTTTAAGGTTTCATAGGAACCGTCTCCGGTAAATACAGAAACTACTTCGTATCCGATTTTCTTTAAGATCCGCTCCTGCTCCCATCCATCACCTCCGATGTTGTATTCACCCAGGATATTGACACTGTATTTTCCCTTAGGTGCCTCTTCCCCTTTTCCGATTACGTAGCGCATCAGTCCATTGTTGGCAATGTGGTGACCGGCTGACTGGGAAACTCCCTTATAGCCTTCGCAGGAATACCCAATGGCTGTAATGCCGTATTTTTCCTCCACTCTTCTTGCAACCGCCTGCACGTCATCACCAATCAGACCAATGGGGCAGGTGGAGCAGATGAAAATACACTTGGGATGGAACAGCTGCATGATCTCATCGATTCCCTCTTCCAGCTTCTTTTCTCCTCCGAATACAATATCTGATGCCCTCATATCTGTACAAAAGGAATACGGAACAAAGTTAGGTTCGCCTTCATAGGAAGGTTTTGCCTTATTCCTTCTGGTTCCCCAGGAATAGAAGGCACAGCCAATGGGGCCGTGTGTGATAACCACAGAATCCTTGACAGGGCCTACCACAACACCTTTACAGCCTGCATAGCAGCATCCTCTTGCCGTAATAATCCCAGGTATCGCCCTGGTATTTGCTGTAATCTCATCCGCATTTTCTCCGAATTCCAGCTGGGTGATATGACTTTTTCTATTTTTAAATACTCTGGATGAATATTTATCCAGCAATAAATCTCGTTCCTTTGACATCTCCCTCACCTCCTGTCAATAAGCCTCAATTGTGCTTTCTCCGCTTCTGACGGTATAAGCCTCATAAATGGGAAGCACAAATATTTTTCCGTCACCGGGATTTCCTGTCTGGTTTGTCTTTATCAGGATATCCACCACATTCTTCACCTGGGGATCTTCTACAATCAATGTAATCAGCCGTTTAGGAATCCATCGGAATGATTCTGTTAAATATTCTCCTTTGGGAGACATGGGAAGCTCCCCTGTTTCCAGAACCAGGGACAAAAGCTCCGGATCAATCCGTTTTTTTCCTCTTCCTAATACCGGTCTGCAGGTAAATGCAGGAAATCCGCCTTCTGCAAGCGCCTTCTTTGTAGGGTTTATTTTGTTCACCCGGATAAATGCCATTACTTCTTTCATAGCAATCGTTCCTCCTAAAGTCCCTGCTTTCCTGTGCTGATGGTGTAGGCATCTTCTACGGGAGATACAAAGATACGTCCGTCTCCGTAATTGCCTTCTCCTGTTCTGGCAGTTCTCATAATCACCTTAACCAGGTCATCCTTGTCTTCGTCACTGCAGAAAAACAACAGCATTTCCTTTGGAATTTCATCGTAGTGAACATCACCTACCGTAATTCCCTTTTGTTTCCCCCGTCCATATACATCCATCTTGGTCACAGCCTGAAATCCTGCTTCTGATGCTTCCTTCATAACATAATCCGCTTTTTCCGGCCTGATAATCGCTCTCACCAATAACATAATATTTTCTCCTCTCCTGACCCCTTAGTCCATAACTCCGTACTGCATTAAAATTTCTTCCAGTTCATCAATCTTCATAGGATTTGGGATGACAAACATTTCATTGGAATCCACTTTTCTTGCCAAAGTACGGTATTCATCTGCCTGAGGCTCATCAGGAGAAAAATCGATTACCGTTCTTTTTCTGATCTCAGCCCTCTGAACTGCATTGTCACGAGGTACAAAATGAATCATCTGTGTTCCGATTTTTGCTGCTACGGCTTCTACAAGATCCTGTTCCTTATCTACCTTTCTGGAGTTACAGATCAGACCTCCAAGCCTGACACCACCGGTCTTTGCATACTTGGTGATTCCTTTGGAAATGTTATTTGCTGCATAAAGCGCCATCATTTCGCCAGAGCATACAATATAAATTTCCTGTGCCTTCCCTTCTCGTATGGGCATTGCAAAACCACCGCACACTACATCACCAAGAACGTCATAGAATACATAATCCAGATCGTCGGTATAGGCTCCCAGCTGTTCTAACAGATTAATGGAAGTGATAATGCACCGGCCTGCACAGCCTACACCTGGCTCCGGTCCTCCGGATTCTACTCCTTTAATTTTGCCGTAACCTTCTTTTAACACTGCATCCAGCTCAATATCATCGCCTTCATCCCGAAGGGTATCCAGTACCGTCTTCTGTGCCAGACCTCCTAAAACCAGTCTGGTGGAATCTGCTTTCGGGTCGCACCCAACAATCATAATGTGCTTTCCCATCTCTGCCAGACCTGCCGTTAAGTTCTGAGTCGTTGTGGATTTACCGATACCGCCTTTTCCATAGATAGCAACCTGTCTCATAACTAATTCCTCCTTACATAAAAGAAGAGGCGGAAGGCAGATCTATTACAGATCCTGCCATTCCACCTCTTTGTGAATAGAAAATGAAAAAGTAACCCTGAAGTTTTGTCGACGACTTAGGTTGCTATCACTATATATGTTTTCACCATTGAATTCAATACAACACAATGCACAAATATAAATCTTGAAACTGAATATTTACAGTATTTTATACAAACTAATGCTTGTTATCTAAAAATTATTCCATCTAAAAAAATAACAGCCCCCCTGGACTGCCGCCGTGATAAAAGAAAAGGAGCCGTATCACAGGCCCCTTCCGTCTTATCAATCAATTCCAACCATAACAGAAGTCGCCTTTATAATGGCATAAGCATCTGACCCAACTTCCAGTTTTAAATTCTTTACTGATGCCATGGAAATCGTGGCGGATATAAAATTACCCCCTCCGATGTCTATGGTTACGATTGCATTTACTGAGCCGGACTCAATCTCTACAACCTTTCCTTTTAACTGATTTCTGGCACTTATTTTCATACGATCAGCCTCCCTCTTAATGCAGTTATTTTTATTCATAATAAATATTGTCCCTGCTTTTGTCAATCTATTTCAAAAATACCTAATAAAATTAAGACAAAAGTAACAGATCTTCCTTTGGGAATTTTAAATATAATGGGATTGTCTCCATTTCTTCCGATTCATATTCTTTCTTTTCCCAGATCCACCAGATTTTAGAAGATGACAACGTGGCAGCATTCTGAATTAAATACTGCCGCTGAAAGGTTGTATGGGCACTTCCTGCAAGAGAGATTTTCATTGTGTTCTCTTCCTCAGGATTGGCAGCCGGCACCAGATTATGACCTCTGATTCCAATATAGCAAATGGAGTCTTCAATTGGTTCGGCTGTTTTCAGTTTTATCCCCCAATCCAGCGCATATAATTCATATTCGCTGATCCGTTCTATGGGAGAAATATTTTTGCAGCCGGTTAGTCTTGCCGCTTCTACTCTTAAAGGTTTCCTGAAAATTTCCTTTGTAAGACCCTTTACTACACTTTCACCGTTGGACAGCAGGATCATATGGTCACAGAACCGGTAAATCTCGTCTCTGGAATGAGAAACAAACAGCACATCACCACTAAATTCTTTTAACAGTTCCAGCATCTCCAGCTGGAGAGTATCCTTTAGAAATCCGTCCAAAGCGGAAAAGGGTTCATCTAACAGAATCATTTCCGGCTTACATAAAAGCATGCGTGCCAGTGCCACCCGCTGCTGCTGGCCTCCTGACAGCTGGGAGGGAAGACGTTTTTCCAGTCCTTGCAGCTGAAAGCGCTGGATCTGTTCCAAAACCTGAATCCGCTTTTCCTTATCCCTGCCAGTCAGGGAAATTCTTAAGTTTTCCTCCACTGTCATGGTGGGAAACAAGGCGTAATTCTGAAACAAGTACCCCACATGTCGTTCCCTTGCCGGCAGATTAATTCCTTTTTCGGAATCAAAAAGCACTTTTCCATTGTGAACGATTTTACCGCTGTCCGGTTTTTCAATGCCTGCCACACACTTTAATGTCATGCTTTTTCCGCATCCGGAAGCCCCTAATATTCCCATGCATCCTCTGTCGGTTTTAAATTCCACATCCAGTTGAAAACCATGGAATTTTTTTACGATCCTCGCTTCCAGCATATCAGGCCCACCCGCTTCCATTTTTTATATTTTTTCCTGATATTACGTTCATTGCTGCCACAATAAAAAATGATAACAGGACAATGACCAGTACCCAGAATCCAGCCGTATCCCAGTTTCCAGCAGTCACTTCCGTAGCAATGGCTACGGATACCGTTCTGGTCTTACCCAGAATATTTCCCGCCAGCATGGTAGTTGCGCCGTACTCTCCTATGGCTCTTGCAAAAGAAAGTACTGTACCGGAAGCCAGCCCCGGAGCAGCGATTGGTACCACAATTTTCCAGAAAATTTTACGTTCCGACAATCCTAACGTTCTTCCTGCCTGAATCATGGTTACGTCTACCTGTTCAAATGCGGCTCTGGCATTGCGGTACATAAGGGGAAAGGCTATGACAAATGCTGCCATAACGCATCCCAGCCAGGTCTGTACCAGCTTGATATCAAAATTTTCCAGAAGATATCTTCCAAAAGGTCTTCTCAGGCTGAAAATCAAAAGGAGAAAAAAGCCTGCTACCGTTGGAGGCAGCACAAGGGGGAGTGTAAGAATTCCATCCGCGATGGCTTTTGCCGTATTATTAAGCTTCATAATCTGTCTGGCTGCACCAATTCCTAAAAAGAAGGTCAGTACAGTGGCTACAATTCCTGTTTTTAATGACAGATAGAGAGGACTCCAGTCGATGGTTCTAAGTATTTCCCCCAATGCATTCACCTCCTTCATACGGTCTTTTATTCTGTATATTTAGTAAACCCTGCATCTGTAAAGAGCTTCATTACACTCTCATCACTGGTTAAATATTTCTTAAAATCTGCTGCTGCCTTTTTCTGATCCTCACTGGCTTCCTTGTCCTTAATCAGACCCACCGGATAGACAGCAGGATCAATCTTTGTTTTATCCGCTTCTGCTATAATTTCCACTTTATCCGGCATAGAGGCGGCGTCTGTTGCATAAACCACGCCTACTTCATTGCTGCCTTCTGCAACTGCGGTTAAAACTGCAGTCACGTTGGCTCCCTCGTTAATCTCCATTTTCATAACCTGATCCAGTATTCCCATATTGGTAAAGAGTTTTCTGGCATACTGTCCCACCGGTACATCTTCTCCTGCAAGTGCAAGGCTGGAAGCCGCCGTGATATTCTCAAATCCAGTCACTGCCGTCTTTTCCCCCTTCGGCTTAATAAGCACAACCTTGTTTACAAGAAGGTTTGTATCGGAACCCTCCTCTACCAATCCACCCTCTTTTAAAGCATTCATCTGCTTGGGTGCTGCTGAAAAGAAAATATCGCACTGGGCGCCCTCCTCAATCTGTTTTTGAAGAGTGCCCGAACTGTCTGCATTGTAAATGATGGTTACTCCGGGATGTGCACTTTCATAATTCTCCTTAATCTCTTCCATGGTGTTTTTCAGACTTGCTGCAATAAACACATACACATCAACCGGCTTTGCTTCCTCTGCCTTTGCAGTCTGAACAGCGGTTGTAGTCTCCTGGACAGGTTTTGATGTCTCAGTTTGTGCTGATGCCGCCTGGGTGGCAGGAACCGCTTTTACCCCCGCCAGACTACAGCCTGAAAGCAATCCGCCAACCAGTGATACCGCCATCATAATTTGCAGTAATCTTTTTCTTTTTTTCATATTTTTCCTCCTCTTTTTAGATGAAGCCCTCAATAAAGAGGACTTCCGATTAACTAATGCTCTGTTTTGTTCTGTTTTGTTGTGTTTTGTAAGTATTCGTTTATTTTAAATGATACACAATTAAAAGTCAATATCCCGATATCTTCAGATTATTTCTTATTTTTCTGGATTAATTAATCAATTTATTTCAACATATCAGTTCTCACCTTTGATTGACAAAAAATAAACCTTGTTATACCATAAATAATAATGAGACAGGGGAAAGAGGATAACACATGGAAAAAATTTACAGACCCCAGGAAGTAGCGGATCAGCTAAAAATCAAAAAAGCGACCGTATATGAATTAATTAAGCGGGGAGAATTAAAATCCGCAAAGGTGGGGAAGCAGATCCGCATCAGCCAGGATCAGCTTGATGAGTATCTCACCAGAACAAACCAGAAGAAAGAAGCGGCCGGATTTACCAATATTCTGCCTCCCGTTATGGATATCCCCCGTTTTTCAGCCGATCAGGCCAGCAGACAGATGGACTATCTTCTTCATACAAACGGGCTTATTATTAACAGTCAGGAATCCAGGACAGTAGAACTGCTTCGCAGTCTGTTAAGTCAGAGAGATAACAGCCTGCCACTCCTTCATTCTTATATGAACGATTACAACAGCCTTTATTCTCTTTATTATGAGAAAACCCATATGGCTCTGACTTGTTTTTGCTTTGAACAGTTTGAAGAACGGATCAGCCAGATCAGCCATTTCCTTCCGGGGAGCGAAGCTGCGGTCATCCATATCTGCACATTAAAAACAGGCTTTTTTGTAAAAGAAGGAAACCCAGATCATATAAGCAGCCCAAAGGATTTATGCCGCCCTGAAATTAAATTTCTAAACCGGGAAAAGGGCAATGGCCTGCGAATTTACTTAGACCGGGTACTGACAGAGAAAAAAACAGACAGGTCTCTTATTAATGGATACGGGAATGAAAGCCTGTCTCACATGTCTTCTGCCAATGCGGTTGCTTCCGGGCTTGCTGATGTCAGCATGGGAGATCTCTCCCATCTGGCTGCATATCCCCAGATGGATTTTATCCCTTTAAAAGATGCATCCATGGACCTGGTCATACTTAAATCTGCCATGGAACAGCCGGCATTTAAGGCTCTCCTTGAAACAATCCGTTCCAGGGAATTTAAAGACAGTCTCCTGCATTTTAACGGCTATGAAACCATACACACAGGAGACGTCAGTTTTACCACACCCTAGTTGTTTTTATTCAAATTTAGATGGGAAATTACAAAAAGTACGCCGCCCAGAGTACACAACAGGCTGCCCCAAAGCATGGCATAGGAAAGATCAGCGGCGGCAGCCTTCCCAAATATTAGATTGGTTCCCGTCCCGCATGCCTCCCCGATCACTGCATAGATACTAATTACGGTAGCCCGGTCTGAGGAAGTAACCCGGCAATTTTGCAGCCTGGCCTTTAATGGTCCGAACAGAGAGGACGCAAGCCTTAAAATAATGATGCTAAGAACGGAAAGCAGTCCACTTTTCGTCTGGAAAAGAACCAGGCAGGACATACCCCCGCATAAAAACAGGGCAATGGTAAAAGGAAGAATCCCCATTTTTTTATTCAGCCGGCAGGACCACATTCCACCTGCAATTCCTGACAATGTGACCATAATAAAAACATAGCCCATTGTCTTTGGCTCCAGCCCGCATTTCACATACTGCAGCTGGTTTAAAAAGACAGTGATCGTCTGATTTGTCTCCTCAAGCAGTGTAATTCCCACCATACCAAGAAGAAAATACCGGTCTTTTACCACATCAAGAAAGGTGTGAAAAAAATGCATGCTGCTTTTTTTCTCTTTCTCCGGCTCTTTTACTTCTTTTAATCCAAAAACAAGAACGGCTGCTACTCCATATGCAGCCATGGTTAATAAACCTGCCTGCCTGTAATTTTCCCCAATAAATAGAGAATAGGAAAGAGAAGCAAAAAGCAGACCCGCCATTCCTAAGGACTGGTAAATCCCAAATACCTGCTGACTTTCTTCCTCCCTGCAGGAAAGATAGAGAATGCTTAAATCACAGCCCGACATTCCTGCCATCACCACACTGAGCAGCAGTCGCTCCAGCAAAAACATACCAAACCCGTCCGCTTTCCAGAAAACCACCTTGGAAATAAAATAGACTCCGCAGGTGATAATCATGGTCCTTCTATATCCGATCCGGTCCGCGACCAGTCCCCAGGGCATCTCAAGAGCAATACAAAGAGCAAGAGAAATGCTTTCGATTACTGTAATTTGAAACACACTGACACCTGCTGCCTGTCTGTAGAGAGTGGCCACAGGTCCATAAAATACCAGTCCCTGTAGAAAGGAAATGGCATAAAGCAAATATATATTTTTTTTATCTTTCATATTTTCTCCAATGATCCGTATTTACAAAATAACAGGTACCAAAAATAAGCTCTGTTTTCACAGTGCTTTTTTAATACCAGTCTTCTATAAATTTTTTCTACGTGGGATCATATAATGAGAAAATAGATAATGGCATAAATCTGCCCTCCGAATTTCGTAGTGAATTACTTTGTCACTATATCATGAAAACGGATGCATGTAAAGAAGAGACAAACTATTAGTAACAATTGACAGTAAGATTCAATAGGAGTAAGATGAATTTTGTTGATCTTATATAATTAAAAGGAGGGGTTTGTATGGATTACAGCTTTTTGTTAAATCTCACAATTATTCTTTTAAGCACTAAGGTTTTAGGTCTTGTAACGCGGAAGTTTCACATGCCGCAGGTAGTAGGAGCACTGTTAGCGGGGGTGATTCTTGGTCCTGCCATGCTGGGCACACTCCATGAAACCGAATTCCTTGACAAGCTGGCGGAAATTGGTGTGATTGTCCTCATGTTCTGCGCTGGTCTGGAGACAGATACCGCAGAATTAAAAAAGAGTGGTAAATCAGCATTTATCATTGCACTGATCGGTGTCATCGTTCCTTTATTCGGCGGCTTCGCTGTTGCTTCTTTCTTTAACCGTCCTGGCGTTATTTCTTCCGATGCCACCTGCTCTTTATTTCTTCAGAATATGTTTATCGGAGTGATTCTCACTGCGACCTCTGTAAGCATTACAGCGGAAACCTTAAAAGAAATCGGTAAGATAAAGACCCATTCTGGCAACGCTATTCTGGGAGCCGCCATTATTGATGATGTGCTGGGAATCATCGCACTTACCATTATTACAAGCACCACCGATCCCAATGTCAATCTGTTTGCTGTCTTATTGAAAATCGCCGCGTTCTTTGTCTTTTCTGGTATCGGCGGCGTTCTGATCTATAAAGCATATTCCCGTTGGAGCAACGACGCGGAACGTGGCTTACAACGCCATGCAATCGCTGCTTTTTGTCTCTGTCTTCTCATGTCTTACATCGCAGAACACTTTTTCGGCGTGGCCGATATTACAGGAGCCTACATAGCCGGAGTTATCATATCCAATACCCAGAAATCCCAGTTCCTGACCTCTAAATTTGATACCCTGTCCTATCTTCTGCTTTCACCGGTATTTTTTGCAAGCATTGGACTTAAGGTGGAACTCCCGTCCATGACACCAGCAATTATTCTTTTTGCATTTCTTTTAACACTAACTGCCATACTAACAAAAGTAATCGGCTGCGGAATCGGAGCCAAGATCTGCGGTTATAAGAATTATCAGAGCATCCGAATCGGGGTTGGTATGATTTCCAGAGGAGAAGTCGCTCTGATTGTTGCAGGAAAAGGACAACAGCTTGGACTTCTTAGCGGTGATTTTCTGGGACCAGTGGTTCTTGTTGTCATTATAACCACAATAATCACACCTATCGTGTTAAAACCTGTCTTTCGCATTGGTCCTTCTGTGCCCTTTACAGAAACCAGACTGGGAGAAAATTACGAAGAAGTTTCCAAATACAGGTAATCGTTAACAAAGCTCTAACAAAATTATAGTTGCACTCGCAACTATTTTTGTGTTACACTTAATATAATCGAATAGAGCCAGAGTTGTAAAGGCATGAATTTTGCTCCATTTCATCTTTTGCACCACTGACTCAAAAAAACGGACAACAGGAGGTATTCGCTTGAATCAAAAACTAAAGGAAAAAATTATTGAATCCCTTTCATCTGTACTGCCCGTTACATGCATTGTGCTGATTTTGTGTATAACCATTACACCTATGCCGCTTGATCCGCTGATGCTGTTTCTGGTAGGTGCAACCTTACTCATTGTCGGAATGGGCTTTTTTACACTTGGTGTAGATATGTCCATGATGATCATCGGAGAAAAAGTAGGAAACCATCTGGCAAAATCAAAAAAATTACCTATCATTGTTTTTGCCTGCTTCATCATTGGTTTTATCATTACCATTGCTGAACCAGATCTTCAGGTTCTGGCTGGTCAGACCCCTGCAGTACCTGATATGGTACTGATTCTTTCAGTCGCAGCCGGTGTAGGAATCTTCCTCGCCCTGGCATTTTTAAGAACTCTGCTGGGCTGGAATTTATCAAAGCTTCTTCTGATCTGCTATGGAGTACTCTTTGTTATCGCAATTTTTGTTCCAAAAGATTTTCTGGCTGTGGCTTTTGACTCCGGAGGTGTAACAACCGGACCTATTACCGTTCCATTTATCATGGCTCTTGGCGTGGGTCTTTCCTCTGTTGGAAGGAGTAAAAATTCAGGCAGCGACAGCTTTGGTCTTGTGGCCCTCTGCTCTGTAGGACCGATTCTTTCAGTCATGATTCTGGGGTTACTCTATGGCTCCTCTTCCAGCAGCTATGAACCCACGGTAATTCCTGCCTTCACCAACTCACAGGATCTGTGGCTGGCTTTTCAACATGAACTTCCGGTTTATGCAAAGGAAGTTTTTCTGGCTTTGTTTCCCATTCTTTTATTTTTTGTAGTTTTCCAGATATTTTTCTTAAAACTCAGACAAAGACAGATTATTAAAATACTGATGGGAATGCTGTATTCCTACATTGGACTCACACTATTTTTAACCGGTGTCAATGTTGGATTTATGCCTGCCGGTAATTATCTGGGAAAACAGCTGGCTTCTCTACCCTTTAATTGGATTATGATTCCCATCGGCATGCTGATCGGTTACTATATTGTAAAAGCAGAACCAGCTGTTCTAGTATTAAATAAACAGGTAGAAGAGATAACAGGAGGCGCCATTTCAGAAAAAACCATGATGACAGGATTATCGGTAGGTATGTCTGTTTCTTTGGGATTATCTGTCATAAGGATTTTAACAGGCCTCCCCCTTCTTGCACTTTTAATCCCCGGATATGCGCTGGCACTGGGTCTTTCCTTTGTTGTGCCACCCATCTTTACCTCTATCGCATTTGACTCCGGCGGTGTGGCTTCCGGTCCCATGACAGCTACCTTCCTGCTTCCCTTTGCAATGGGCGCATGTGAAGCAGTGGGCGGTAACATTGTGACTGATGCCTTTGGTATCGTTGCCATGGTAGCCATGACCCCCTTAATCACCATTCAGCTGATCGGTGTGATTTACCATTTTAAAACGAAGAAATCCAGTTCTCTTGCAGGGGTTGCCTCTATTGATATGGAACTGGAATTTATCGAATTAGGAAAGGATGAAGCAGATGACTTCCAATCATAAAGTTTACTGGATTACGGTTATTGTAGACCGTGGAAAAGGCGAAAAAGCTGCTTCCGTTTTCAAAGAATACAATCAGGAACTGCTGCTTAACGTCAGAGGACATGGAACAGCAAGTTCTGCAATTAAAGATTGCCTTGGGCTTGATGAGCCGGAAAAGGACCTGGTAATCGGAGTGGTTGATCAGTCAGCCTCCCAAAGCCTTATATCCGCGCTTCATAAAAAACTGGAGCTGGATAACCCTGGATACGGTATCGTATTCACCATTTCTCTGTCAGGAATCAGTGCCGCGGCTTCAAACCTGCTTAACTCCGGCATTGCAGGCAATGAGAACCATTTATCTACAGATTATCACAAGGAGGATCATCCTATGTCAGATACAAACGCGTATGAATTAATTGCATCCGTCATAAATACAGACCTTTCAAACCCTATTATGGAATCCGCACGAAATGCAGGCTGTAAAGGCGGCACACTAATAAAAGCAAGAGAACTGGGCGGAGATTCTACCAGCAAACTGTTTGGTATGACCGTCTCAAATGAAAAAGAAATTCTTCTGATGCTGGTGCCTAAAGCTGATAAACAGGCAATATTAAAATCCATTTGCGAAACCGTATTAAAAGAAACAGGAGAACATGCCATTGCATTCTCTCTTCCAGTCAATGATGTCGCTGGTTTAAGCACACTTATGAAATAATCAGCCTCTGCTTTCTTGACACTGTGGCTCTAAACTCTTATAATATATGTATTACAGTTGTAAGAACAGGAGAATGAGTATGAGCCACCTTCCGCAAATTTCTGAGGCAGAATATGAAGTGATGAAGGTACTTTGGAGGTATGCTCCAATTAACACCAACGAGGTAACTGAAAAACTAATCCAGACAACCGACTGGAATCCCAAGACGATTCACACCCTGTTAAAGAGACTGGTTCAAAAGGGGGCTGCTACCTACACCAAGGAAAGCCGTGTTTTTATTTATACTCCTCTTATTAAAGAGGACGACTATCTGAAGAAGGAAAACAGCCACTTTTTAAACCGGTTCTATAACGGCAGCATATCAGGTATGGTAACAAACTACATGAACAGCAATCATATATCCAACGAGGATTTAGACGAGCTGAAAAAGCTTCTTTTTAAGGAACATGAGGAGGAAACATAATATGCTTCTTTCCCTTATGATCCGTCTTATAATAAACAGCGTTGTGATAATTCTGTCATTCGGAATAATCCTGCTGATCAAAGAACTATTTAAAAATCATCTCACCTGGAAAGCACAATACAGAATCTGGTATTACCTGCTGCTTGTACTGATCTTTCCTTTTCTCCCCTCCTCCATGATCCATGCAGGGCTTCGTTTATTAAGACTTTCTGGAGGCAGTGTCTCACCTGTCAAAGTAATGACTCCCACGTTTGCCAATGATGCCGGTATTTCCAGCTTTATACAAGATTTCTCCATATCCGTCAGCCGAAGCCGTATCTTTCATCTTCCTGCTTTTCTGCCTTATGTATGGGGACTGGGAATTGGTATTATGTCAATCCTTAATCTTATTTCCGACATTAAAATCAGACGAATCAGGCAGGCCAGCCTCTCTCTCCAAAACAGACAGATCAGAGAACTGTTTGACTGCTGCCTCCGTGAAATGAATATAAAAAAGAAAATTCCCCTTTACAGCAGCGCATATATAAGTTCTCCCATGGCTGCCGGTTTAGTAAAACCGGTAATTATACTGCCCATCCATATGCTTTCAGAATTTACAGAAGAAGAGATTCGCTTTATTCTCCTTCACGAACTGACCCATATTAAGCACAGAGATCTTTTTCTTAACCGTTTCCTGGCTCTTTTACAGGCACTGTACTGGTATCATCCAGTCGTCTGGATTGGACTAAGAGAGATGAGGAAGGATCAGGAAGTTGGTTGTGATCTGTCCGTTTTGTCCATGTTAGAAGAAAACAGCTATCTGGATTATGGAAAAACCCTGATTCGTTTTGCGGAAACTATAGTAAGACGGCTTTCTTTTGCCTCCCAAATCGCAGGCTCTGAAAAAGAGATCAGGAGAAGAATCCGCTGCATTGCTTCTTACCGCAAAGAATCCAGATGGAAACAATTAAAAAGCCGGTTTTTACTCACCGTAACCAGTCTGTTGCTGCTGGCTTTTATACCTGTCATGTCTGTCAATGCATCCAGCGGTTCCATTTACCCTTTTTATCCTGAACATATGAAACAGCTGGATTTAGACTCTTGTTTTTACGGTTATGAGGGTAGTTTTGTACTTTACGGAATTAATTCTCATCAATATTATATTTATAATCAGAAAGCCGGAATAACCAGGATTTCTCCCGACTCTACATACAAAATATACAGCGCGCTGTGTGCACTGGAACAGGGAGTGATCACTCCTGGTTCCTCTTATATAAAATGGGACGGATCTGTGTTCCCCTTTGAAGCCTGGAATCAGGATCAGAACCTGAATACTGCCATGAGCCGTTCTGTTAACTGGTATTTTAAAGCTTTGGATGAGGAAAGCGGCATATCCGCATTAAAAAGCTGCATCGGTCGACTGGAATATGGAAATCAGGATTTATCAGGAGGAATCGGCAGCTACTGGCTGGAGTCTTCGTTGAAAATCTCTCCAGTAGAACAGGTGGAGCTCTTAACCCGGCTTTGCCAGGGAACTCTCCCGTTTCAACCGGATCATATTAAAGCCGTTAAGGATTCCCTTTATATTTCTGCCAGCCAGGGTGTTTCATTATACGGTAAAACCGGAACCGGCAATATAAACGGCCAGGATGTCAATGGCTGGTTTATCGGTTTTGCACAGTCCCAGGATGAAACTTATGTGTTCTCCACCAACATTCAAAGTGATCATTCCGCCAACGGGCGCACTGCCGCAGCCATTACACTGGGCATTTTAGAGAGCCAGAATATTTACAGACAGTAAAACAGAGCCTGAGACGGGAGAATCTCTCCAGCCTCAGGCTCTGTCTTATTCATTTATTGTACTGGAATATAGGAATTAAGAATCAGTTTATCTTTTCTCACAACATACCCGCTTCCGCCCCGGTTCTTCACATCTTCCACCATGCTGACAAGAAGCAGTGGTGTCCTGGTATCCGGATCTGCTGTAAATACGGAAAACCATCCAAGCTCCGTTCCGGTAGTATCCCCTTTGGAAGCCTTGATCTCAGCAGTTCCTGTCTTTCCTGCAAGCGTCAGATCAGACCTCATAATGGCATGGCCGGTTCCATGCTCTGAGCTGACGACCTTGATCAGATCCTCACGGACCAGATTGGCATTGTCTGCAGAGCAGGCTCCCTGAAGCCATACTTTGGGTGCAGCATTTTGCTCTGCTCTTAAAAAAGGCTGGATTACATTGCCCTCGTTGGTAAACATGGTGTAAAGGGCTGCCAGATGGATGGGATTAACAAGCATCTGCCCCTGGCCATAGCCGCTGTCAGCCAACTGTACTTCCGTTTCGATCCGGTCTGAATTGGAATACTGGGACTGGGCAACGGAAATCTCAAAAGGAAGGGACTGGTTAAATCCCAGCTTGTTAAGCCCTGACATAAAATCATCATAGCCAATCTTTAATGCAGCTTTGGCAAAATAAATATTGTTTGAATAGATAAAGGCATTTTCTAAATTAAGGGGATTGCTGTCATGAAGGGTGGTTATGTAATAGTTTCCCCAACTCTCATCTTTTCTCCAGCTTAACCCGGTACTTCCATAATCCTCATTGGGATCAATGGCGCCGTTACCAAGTCCAACCACAGCCGTAATGGGCTTAAAGGAAGATCCTGGGGCAAACTTCTGACGGAAACGGTTAAAAAGAGGCTTTCGCTCATCATTATTTAAGGAATCCCATTTTTCTGACGGCATTCCCAGAATGAAATCATTGTCATCATAGGAAGGCGTACTCACAAGAGCCAGGATCTCTCCTGTCTGGGGATTCATGGCTACACTGCAGCTTTTGTCTTCCTGAAATGCATCATAGACCGCACTCTGAAGCGTACTGTCAATGGTAAGTGTGATATCTGCACCATCTGTTCTAGGCCTTACCGCCAGCTTCTTCTTGCTGTTTCCCGTTGCATCTGTAATGGAAACAGTATGGCCGTTTGTTCCCTTTAATTCCTTTTCATACAACCCTTCCATACCGCTTTTACCAATTACGCTGTCTGTTAAATAATCTTCTCCCTTATGTTTTTCCAGGTCCTCGCCGGTCACATTCTGAACGTATCCAATGAGATGGGCGCCCTTTACTCCCAGGGGATAGGAACGCACGGAAGTATCTGTAATTAACACTCCGGGAATTGTAAGAAGCTGGTCCTGAAGCTCTTTATTTTTCTGATCTTCTTCACTGACCTGATCTGAGTGGAGCTGAAAGTCGTCTACCTTTTTCAAGGTTTTTAAGGGAACAAAGGAATCTTCCTTTACCCAGCCTGCAGACAGCTTCTTTTGAATACTCTCCGGAGACATGGATAGCAGTTCTCCCAGTTTTTCCACATCCGGACCGGAATTCTCACTCATTTTCCCCGGAACAAGGCCGACAGAGGACGCAGTCCCCTTTCCCGCCAGCATAAGACCGTTCCTGTCAAAAATAGACCCTCTTTGTGCCTCATCTGTTGAAACTCTGACTTTATCGGTTTTGTTAAGCTCTGGAAAAATCATGCTGTCATTCCATTCCAGTTTATAGCCGGTTTTCTTTTCTTTTTTAAATACTGCCTGATTGGAAAAACTGATCTCTCCTGCCAGACTGGTTAAACTCATCTGATAAGTGACTACTGCTTCCTCATCTTTTAAGTCAACGCCGGTTATATCTGCTTTTATGTTTTCCGCTTCAATTTCTTCATAAATATTCTTATTTCTGGAAATAAAATCATCCTGGCTGATATTTAACTGGCTCTGGTCATCAAGCATGCCATACATGGATTCATAATCCGCCTTTTGTAAGTTTGACACATAATCAGAGAAAAGCACATCCGGCTTTTTTAACTGGTTCTTCTTACTCTCAAGCCGGAGAAAGAAAATTCCTCCGGCCACACCAATCATCAGTATTAATAACGTGCAGACAACAGAAAATACAAATCGTCTCAATCCCCGTTTCATTCCCCGTCTCATTCCATTTCTCCTTTAATCCGTACGAAGGTTATTGGATACACCGGAAGCCGTACCAGTTAAAATCTTCTCGGTATCTTCCAGATGGAAATAATAATTAAATATATTTTTTCCTACGCCTACCACATTACCGGAGCTGTATCCGTTTGCGATCCTGACCGTTATGGCAATCTGCGGATTCACAAGGGGGGCATATCCAATAAAAAGACCATGGTTTGGTTTTGTTTTTGATTCCTCTGCTGTACCGGTTTTTCCTGCTGCATCAATTTTTAAATCTTTTAAGTTTGCATTGGATTTTACCAGTTCATTCATACCTTTTGCCACATCATTCCATACAAATTCCGGTAAGCTTACTGTACTGTTTAAGACAGGAGTAAAGGATTTTACCACTGCGCCGTCTCCATCTGTAATCTTTCCAATCATAGACAGCTGATAACTTTGACCATGGTTAGCCAGCGTAGCTGTATAACGGGCCATCTGGGATGTGGTGTAGTTATGAGTTCCCTGACCGATGGAGGATGGAATGGCATATTGATCTGTTACGTGAGGTTTTGCCTCTCCGATCTCTATTCCTGTGTTCTTATCCAAATCCAGAAGCTGGGCATATTTTACTAAGTTGCCAAGTCCCTTATCCTCTGAAAAGCTTCCATCTGTTCCTGTTCCCAGCCTGTAAGTGATTTCTGACAGGTATACGTTACAGGAGTTTTTAAGTGCATCGGCACTGGAAGAGATCACACCGTGGCCGGAACGTTTCCAGCATCGCAGAGGCGGTTCCACCTTGTCAAATGCACCAGTACACAAAACACTGGTATCCGGCTGAATCACACCTTCCGTTAATCCGGCAATGACCGTAACCGGCTTAAAGGTAGATCCGGGTGCCGTTAACTGGCTGGTGGCACGGTTGAACAGAGGCAGGGATAAATCCTGTTCCAGCTGCTGGTAATAGGAGGTATCCATCTGGTTCGCCAGCCGGTTATTGTCATAACCCGGATAACTGACACAGGCTATGACCTCGCCGTTTTGGGGATTGACCACAACAGCAGATCCGGAACAGGGATTTAACGCCAGCTGAGCCGGTGTAATCTCCAGATTGGTGATTTTCTTACGGATAAACTGATAGGGACTTAACTGACCATTCATAAGAAGAGGGTAGTCCGGATCATCTTTTGACAGAACTCCCTGTTCATACAGAAGCTGCTCTGTCTCTCTGCCGCTAAGGGATCCTTCTCCGATCATCGCCTGATAAATCTTCTGTTCAAAATCACGGTTGTCAGTAATATCCTGTAACATCTTTTCTTCCGCAAGGCGCTCTGCATCCTGGATCTCCGTATACTTTTCATTGTTTTCCAGGCGGCTTAAGTCCATATGACCTGCAGCAATGGATTCAGTCAGATATTGCCTTAAGCTTTTCTCTTTCCAGTCCCATGTACCGCTTCCATTTAACAGGAACTCATCTTTACGGGCCTGGCTGACCAGAAAATCCAAGTATCCCTGCATCTGGGGACCAAGTGCCTGGTAAGAAGCACCTGATGCGTCGAAGGCGGCTGAAAGCTGACCAATTACCGCTTCTTTTTTCTGTTTAAAATCTCCATAGACCTTTTTTTCCAGATCCGAGGCATTCTCATCTTTTAACCGTTCCGTATCGATGACATGATTCTGTATCAACGCATAGTACACTTCGTCGGAAGCAATCCGGATCTGGGAGGCATCGGCTGCTTTTGGCATTTCTGCCCTTCTGGTTTCCACCATATTGGCCAGAAGAATTCCGGCTATCTGCTGTTTCAGCATCTGATATACCGCATCCTGCAGACCTTTATCCACCGTTAAGTAAACATCCTTGCCAGTTCCGGGGCTGCTGGTAATAACTGGTTCTGTCTTTGGATTTCCAACCACGTCGGTATAAAATTCCTGAGTTCCATCCTGTCCTCTCAGCCATTCTTCCATGGATTTTTCAATTCCGCTTTTACCGATCACGGACTGATTGGAATAAATACCATTATTATCCCCAACGGCAGCCAGCTCATCGGCTGATATACCACCTGTATATCCTAAAATAGAGGACATGCTTTCTCCGCCATAGTACACCCGGATGCTGCTATTTTCCACATCAGCTCCCTGAAGATCGTGCTTTTGCTCCATCACACCCACCATTGCTTTGTCAGATACATCGGAGGCCACCAGATACGGCAGGTATTTCCGGTAAGAATTTAGGGACAGACCATAACGGATGTTGGCAATCTGTAAGATCTCTTTGGCCGTTAAGGACGCAGGAAGCCTGTACAATTTCTGTTCCTCTTCCGGATAGGAAGAATCAATCATAAACTTCTTCTTTCCGCAAAGATCCTGCATCAGTTCATCGGCGGTCTTTTGTGACTGCTCTTCCGTCAGATCCGTAACCTGGCTCTTTCCATAAAAGTCAGCCTTAAAGCGGCTCAGCTTCCAGCCATCTACCGAATATTGATAATTTCCTTCTTCGTTTACCTCAATAGGAAGACTGACATTTAACTTATCTTCATCTCCCACAAGACCAATCAGCTGATAGGCGATTCCGTTTAATGTTTTCTGTTTCTCTTTCTGATTCTTATAATTTCCGGAATCCTCCAGAGTGATGTTATAGGAAAGACGGTTTGATGCCAGAAGCGTTCCGTTCCTGTCATAGATGTTCCCCCTGTTCCCGGGAAGCCTCTGGGTCTTCATAATGGAGGTGATGAATTCCTCCTGGCTGGCAGCCCCCTCCATAATCTGCAGGTGATATAACCTTACCAGCAGTGATGATAGTAAAAATCCAAAAAATAATCCCAATATCAGCAATCTGGGAATCTGAAATGAAATATCAGGTAAGCTTTTATTCTTAAATAGATGATTGCGGCGCATAATTCTCCTTATTCTTACGCTTGTAATATTTATAATATGAAAGGAACAGGGACACTTTATACCCTCCCTGTATACAGATAAATTACTACGTATGTAAGATTTGATTATACACCGGATCGATTCAGATGTAAACCGTTTTTTCATCGCAATGCCATCTGAAGCCGCTCCATTTCATAGAATTCCCCTTTTAACTCCATTAACGTCTGGTAGCTACCTTCTTCCCTAATCTTCCCCTGGTCTAAAACCACGATCCTGTCTGCTCCTCTTACTGTGGAAAGCCTGTGTGCAACAATAAATGTCGTTCTTCCTTTAATCAGCTCATTGAGGGCATCCTGGATCTCCTTTTCTGATATAGTATCAAGAGCCGAGGTCGCTTCATCCAGTATAATTACCCGGGGATCTCTGATAATCGCCCTGGCTATGGAAATTCTCTGTCTCTGACCTCCGCTTAAATTGGCGCCATGTTCTCCAATCATGGTATTAAGACCATTGGGAAGCTTGGCAATTACTGATTTCAGGTTTGCAGCTTCCACTGCATGATTCACCTCATCGTCAGATACATTGGTAAGACCATAAGTGATATTTTCCCTTACCGTACCTGTAAAGAGAATGGGGGTCTGGGGTACCACTGAGATAAATCTCCGATAACTTCTTAAATTAATTTCACTGATATCCGTTCCATCAATGGAAAGCCTGCCGCCGTCTGGTGTTATAAAACCAATTAACAGATTCAGTATGGTAGTCTTTCCTGAACCGGACTCTCCCACCAAAGCGATGGTCTCCCCTTCCTGCACCTCCAGATCAATTCCCGACAAAACCGGTTCATTGGAGTCTTTGTAGGAAAATGCAACATTCTGAAAGGTGAATCTGCCCTTTAACTGGTTTAGTTCCCTCTTTCCCTCATTATGCTCCACATCATCGGAAATTAATACCTCGCCGATAGAAGAAACAGATTCCAGTCCCTTGGTCAGTATGGGAAGCAGATTAATCAGCCCGGTAAACTGGTTGACTACCGTGGTAAAGCTTGCCTGGTAAAAGGTTACATCGCCGATCTTTATGGAGCCTTTCCACGCCATATATCCGGAGAACCCCAGGCACAGCGCCTGAAATACCTGAAAGACACACCAGCTCACAGCTCCAAAATGTGCCTGCACCATATCCAGCCGGTATCCTTTGTCTGCCGTTTCCTCCAGCTGTTCTTTGATCTTATCCACCTCTTGTTTTTCAAGGGCATGGGCTCTTGTAACAGGAACCAACTCCACCATCTCCATCACACGGGCACTGGTTTCCTCCATCTCACGTCGAAACGCCCGGTTCTCACTGTGAATCCGTTTGCGAAATGCAACAACTGTCACAGCAGTCACTGGAGCCACCAAAAGAAAGAACAGAAGCACTGACCTGTTTTTCACGGCTGTAATTCCCAGAGTGATGACCAGGTTCATTAAGATATTCATGAGATTCACAAACAGCTGGGAGGATAATGTCTCCACTGCCTCCACGTCACGTATGATCTTGGACTGAAGCCTGCCTGATTGTATCTGCGTATGGTATGGAATGGACAATTCCTGAAGTTTTCGGACCAGGGCTCCTCTTAAACCAGCCTCAGTTTTTCGTATAACCTGATTTTTGTACTTGTTGTGAAGCCAGTTTGCAGGTAGATGAACTGCTAAAAGTCCAATCCAGACTGCAACATTTAAGATGATCTGGCGTTTTCCCTCTTCTCCTCCTGCTATGGCTCCGTTGATTACATTGGCTGTCAGAAGTGCAGCAAAGAGACTGGGCGCATGCTTGATTACAAAAAAGAAAGTGGACAGAAGAAACTTATGGTACTGCCCTTTATAAAATCCAAGCAGCACCATAACTGAATGATTCCTGTACTTCCTATAGCAGTCAATAAACCGGTGTTCCATTTTCTCATATTGATCCATCGTCTTCTCCCTAGGATACATCAAGCCCCTGATTCTCTATTACCACGTTTTTGCTGTCTAACAGATCTGCATAAGGTGTCCCAAGCTTTCTCAATTCTTCGGAAAGAAACCCTGCCATGATAACAGCCCCCTCTGGTTTTAAATGGGTATTATCCCCAGGCCACATGAAATAAGCTTTGGAGGCTAAATCTCCCACTGCCTCCAGATAAGCCTCTGTTATAGCGGTTAAGTCAATAACCGGTACGCAGGCTTCTTTTCCGGTCTGCTTAACCGCCTCCGGATAGGCTCCGTGGCTGCCGGGAAGAAATTTACCCTGGTCATTAAAATGCCTTCTGGCAATGGGGGTAATGAGCACTGGATAAGCTCCGTTTTCTCTG
The DNA here is from genome assembly GCA_009712635.1 of Hungatella sp. GTDB lineage: Bacteria > Bacillota > Clostridia > Lachnospirales > Lachnospiraceae > Lacrimispora. The sequence continues at coordinate 335,782 of WASS01000015.1, forward strand.
GCTGTCTGAATAAACTTCATCAGATTTTCTTTAAATGTGGTATCCGGGTCAGTATGGCGGGCCGGATCATCCTTTTCATCGTTGTGACCAAACTGTATAAAGAGAAAGTCTCCCTCTTTCATTTCTTTTTCCATCAGAGCCAGGCGGCCCTCATCCAGAAATGATTTGGTACTTCTCCCATTTTGTGCATAGCTTTTCATCTCCACACCATCTGCCAGATAAAGAAGCATTGCCTGGGATATCCCGGTCTGGGGATATGTGGAAGCTTTATTAAATTTCACTGTGCTGTCTCCAGCATAAAAGATTGCTGCCATTTACGTACACTCCATAAGCTGCTCCTGTAAAACGTTTTCCTTTTGTCAGACCTTCCGAACAGATAGAAGTCACATCAGTCCACCGCCACAGGATTTTATTATTTAGTAGAAAAGTTCTGTTAAGACCATCTGTCTCAACACGGAATAAAACACGCCCTTCAAAAGAATAATCGTTCTTTTCTGTCCTTACATAAGCGTCATCCACATATTCCGTTACAAATATCTGATTCTTTGTTACACCATATTTTATGTAGGTGTTTTCATCATAGTACAAGGTCACACCTGCATCAGAGGTAAATTCCGCTTTCTCTTCCTCTGGTATCCACATCTCAAACTCTGTTGCAAAGCTAAAATCCGGCTGGAATTTAAGAAGCATGCTATTGCATTTTCTGCTGCATAAATCAAATCCGTCTCCTCTGATCCACAGTGTTCCATCTTCCCCTGTCCAGACACGTTTCCTGTCTCTTGTCCTCGGGGATAGCCAGACCTCCTTCGTATTGACTGCCGCTGGCTTTTCGTAAGTTTTGGGAAACGGAACCCGTTCCATATAGGAAGGACCTTTTCTCTTATTTATCACAGGCCACCCATCTGCTGTCCAGATGATTTCGTCCAGGCAGGTTTCTCTGCCCAGCATTCCCCATGCCCCATTGATGAAACGAGAAGATAAATATACCATAAACCATCTGCCGTCTGGTGTCTCAACCGGCTTTCCATGGCCGCAGCACTGTATGACACCCATTTCATCCCACTGATGCATGATTGGATTGTAAGGGCAGTTTTCATAGGGTCCGAATAATCGTCTGGATCTTGCAACGGTAATCATATGGCCTTTTCCAGTTCCGCCTTCTGCCAGAAAGCAATAATAATACCCATCCTTTTTTATCAGATGAGGCCCCTCCGGCGCATGACCGGAATGCCCGTACCAGATCAGTTCCGGTTTGGATAGCAGTTGTTTTCCATCCTGGGAAATCTCCACTATTCTTGCTCCCCGGTTAATCAGCATATACCGTTTTCCATCTTCATCAGTAAAAAGGGAGGGATCAATCCCTAAGAGATTATGAATGAACGGAGTCTCATAAGGACCTTCTGGATGAGTGGAACTGGTGATCATCTGCGTCTGAATATAAGGCGCATCATCATTATTGCGCAGAGTTGCACAGATATAAAATCTGCCATTGGAAAAGCTGATATCAGGCGCCCAGAATCCCCTTCCTCCTTCCAGATCTCCCAGAAATTCTTTTGCCCATATCTCATCTGTAACTGCGTAACCGATTGTTTTCCAGTGGATCAAATCCCTGGAATGAGAGATGGGAATGCAGGGAAAAAACAGGAAACTGGAATGTACCATGTAATAATCTTCTCCCACACGTACAATACTGGGATCCGGGTGCATTCCCCTTAAAACAGGATTGCGGTATGATTCCTCTAAGGAAAAACCGCATATACGTTTAAAATACTCTTCCATGGGCGACCCTGCCGCCAGATCATATGGCGTGCACATGGACTGATTTGCCCATGTGGGATCCATGTTGCAGCGCTCCACCAGATACTCCACCAGTTTCTGGTTTTTCCCTTTTACTGCATAATGGAGAAGACTGTTCCCATTCTCATCGCAGTCCTCAGTATTGAAGCTGTGATCAATCAGGTGGACAACCGTCTCATACTCCCCCCGCTCTGCTGCCTCAAATGCCCTCTTTGCTGCCGCTTCCGTCTTTGATGTGTATAAATTCATATTCCCCATACCCTTCAGATCTTACGTTGTTTTTATTGGCACTCCACAGGCAAAGCTTTGCACCTGTCCAGGTCGCCCGGCATAGGGGCTGTGAATCGCCGATGGAAGTATAGCTGACTCCATCCGGTGACCAGGAAAAGCGGTATGTTTTATCAGCAAGTAACTCAAGACGAAGATACACCGTATCATTCTCATAAGGAAAGGAAGTTTCAAGAATTTCCCGGGCTTCTCCAAGCAGTTCCTTTTTTGTTACTGATCCTTTGTACAGTATAAGGCAGTTGCCATCAATGGTCCGCTCCAGAGCCAGATAGGCATAGGAATGTCCAATCATTCCTATGGATGCCATATCCCCCTCTTCTTCCCAGTTAAGGCATACCTTTGTGACAGCGGTCAATGTCCTTTGCTGGGGGATCTGAGTCATGGCATTGGGTGCATACCAGAGGAAATTTTCTCTGGTATTGTTCTTCATACAAAACAGACGGATACCATTATGCCCTGCCAGAGAATAGTAAGACTCTTTTGGGTTTGCCTGCCACTGCCACTGAAGGCCAATGCTTTCCCCCTTAAACTCATCCGACTGGGCAATCCTGTATTCTGGCTGCCCTTCTGTGGGAACCTTCCACTCCTTAACCGGTTCTCCGATTCCGTCTCCATTTTGATCCGTTCCGATAAAAGGCCAGCCATTATGAAAGCACATAGGCTGCAGATGAACAATCCTCCCAAGCTCATTGACGTCCTGGAAATGAATAAACCAGTGCCTGCCGTCAGGTGCTATGACCCAGCCGCCCTGGTGTGGCCCGTTTATGGTTGTGTTTCCCTGATGCATCACAATCTTATATTCATACGGACCCTTTACAGATCTCGCTCTTAATACAGACTGCCAGCCAGTTGAAACGCCTCCAGACGGCATTAGAATATAATAATATCCCTGGTCATAATACATCTTGGGACCTTCTGTTGTTGGAGCAATCTGTTCCCCGTCAAATATGGTAACCGGCTCTCCAATGATGTTTCTGCATTGAGGGTCAATTTCCACCAAATCCAGTCTGTGCTTGATCCCGCATCGGCTGTTGGCATAGGCAAATACCATATACGCCTTTCCATCCATATCCCAGAAAGGACAGGGATCAATCCAGCCTTTGGCCTGATGAAGGCAGTGAAGTTTAAATGTTCCATATGGATCCTTTGATGTTGCTACAAAAATTCCTTCATCAGGAAGGGGAATAAACACGTAAAAGGTGCCCTCATGAAAACGGATGGAGGGCGCCCAGGTTCCTGAGCCGTGAGACGGCAGATCATATTTTTCAAAGGGCAGTGAATAAACACAGTGATTGATGATTTCCCAGTGAACCAGATCTCTGGAATGGAGAAGAGGTACACCTGGAAGATATGTAAAAGAAGAAGCTACCATATAATAATCTTTTCCCACCCGAATTACATCGGGATCTGAATAATCGGCATACAAGACCGGATTCTGATACATGGACATCGTAATTCCCTCCCATAATATAGTTCATGTGAAAAAAGGAGCAGAAATTCTGCCCCTCTTTCTGCCTGATCGTTACTCCTTTACGGCACCAATATTAACACCCTGAATAAAATACTTCTGGCAGAATGGATATATGATCATGAAGGGGAGGATTGCCACAATAACAGCAGCATTCTTTACTGTGTTCTCAGTTGCACCGCCGATTGCCTGGGGCAAATCACTTCCCATTATAACAGATCTTAATTTCATTTGAAAATTATATAAATTATCATTTGTGATATAAAGTTTATAGTGTGTATAGTCGTTCCAGTAAGAAACTGCGTACATCAGACCAATGGCTGTCAGCGCTGCCTTTGATAATGGAAGAACGATTTTAAGAAATACTCCCATTGGAGAGCAGCCATCTATTTCTGCTGATTCAAATAAGCTGGCAGGAATTCCTTCAAAAAAGTTTCTCATCAATACGATATTATAAACATTAATAGCCGGCATAAGAATAACCACCAGTAATGTATTGGTTATATGAATTGCCTTCATAACCAGATACGTGGGAATCATACCACCGCTGAAAATCATGGTAAACAACAGCATATTGGCAAAAAATGTCCGGCCCGGCATTTTCCATTGAATCAGTACATATGCCCCAAGTGTTGCAATTGTAAGACCTGTAAAAGTTCCTACGATTGTAGTAAAGCAGGACACCAGAAACGGTCTGTACAGAGTTGGATTGGTAAATACGGATATATATCCTGCAAAGCCGAATTGTTCCGGAAATAATTTCATACCATACGCTGTTTTTAAATCAAGCGAATCGATTAATACTTTATAAATAGGGATAATCATGATCAGGCTTATTAGCACAAATATTATCATTAGCCCATAATCAAATGCTGTTGCTTTCTTTTTCATGTTGTCCCTCCTATACAATTCCTCTTCCTCTTACTTTGTGGCTGGCCTTGTTGCAGACCATCACAAATACGCAGCCTACAAGTGAAGCAGTCAGCCCTACTGCGGTGGTATATCCATAATCAGGAAGTGCACCGGAATTGAATGTCTGCGTATAAATATATGTATGCAGTACATCTGATACCTGGATTACGGCATCGTTCTGCATAACGAATACAGACTCAAATAAGTTCATGACCTTTGCCAGATTTAAAATGAGCACTGTAATAATAGTATTGTTAAGAGCTGGCATTGTAATAAAACGTAATTTATTCCACCGGCCTGCCCCATCCATGGCTGCCGCTTCATAAAGTTCCGGATTAATTCCGGACAGGGTTGCTATGAAAATAATCGTTCCCCAGCCTGTATCCTTCCAGACGTTAATGCCATAAAACATTGTACGCCACCATGATTTATCTGCCAGGAAATAAATTCCCTCTTTTAAAATCCCCAATTTTATCAGTATGGAGTTTACCAGACCTGCACTGGTAGGAGAAAGTATTAATGTAAAGACGGAAGCTGTAACCACCCATGACATAAAATGGGGAAGATACACAATCGTCTGAGTTATCTTCTTAAAAGTTGCGCTTTTCATCTCATTGAGCATAAGAGAAAGTGCAACAGCCGTAAATGTATTTAAAAGAAGCTTAACAACACTTAATGTTATGGTATTGCCAAAGGCATTCCAGAACCCTGACATCTTCATCATCTTCTCAAAATGGGCAAGTCCTACGAATACAGGCTCTTTAATTCCCTTATAAGAATAAAAGGCATATCTGATACCAAACATAGGAAGATAGTTAAACACGATTGCAAAAGCCAGTACTGGCAGAAACATCAGATAAAAGCCTTTGTAATACCGAAGCGAAACCAGCAGCGGCCGCTTATTACTGCCTGCAGCTTTCGCTGCAGGCCCTTTCTTTTTTGTATTCATACGTTAACCTTCCTAAACCTATTTTGAAGATCCCAATTCATTTAAAGAATCTACGATCAATTTAGACCACTCAGCTCCACCCTCTTTTTCGAATCTTTCATATGCAGCATCAATAGAAAGTCCCTGTACTACAACATCTGCAACGATAGAGTTTTTTAATGTAGTCAAATCACCATTATAAGTTGCCATTACTTCGGTTGAAGGAATAATGATCGCCTGATGGCAATTTTCATTAAATATCTTTTGAGATACTTTTGCTTCTTCTTTAACGGTATCTTTTCCAGGATCATTTTCCCAAGTAGCAATGGCCAATGTGGGATCCAGATGCTGCTTTGTATACTGTGTTCCTGGCTGTTCCAGGCTTTCTCGTGTATGGAATTCTCCAGCTGCATAGGTCTTATCAAGGACTGTTTCAGCTTTTGTAGACCAGTGAACGTCTTCTACGCCGTAGCTCCAAAGCATCTGCATATCACCGCCATCAAGCATAGACTCTATAAAATACTTAAAGACCCCTTCTGGATTCTCACAGGCAGAAGTAATTGCCCATACAGGAGCTGTTCCTTCTTCATAAGTACCAACCTCTTTAATCGGTTTTAAAGGAATCAACTCTCCGTCTTTCCCATTTGCTTCCAGATTGTTCTTTAAGTTGGAAGCCCAGGTACCTGCCCAATAAGTAAATACACCAAACTTATCTTCGTAGAATTTATTGCGGCAGTCTTTTGTTCCATTGGTTAAAGATTCCTTATCAATATATCCTTTTGAATAGGCATCTCTCAGACGCTCCAATGCGCCTTTGAAGTTTTCTTTTGTAAAGCCATCATACCAGATGCCATCCTCACCTCTTACAAAGTTTGGCTGGGCATCCTGATAAAACTCAGGAAGATAATTGGAAGAAGGATCTCCTCCTTTTGCTCCCATCAGTCCAGAAGCAGAAACACCGTATGTATCTCCATTAATTCCATTCCCATCCGGATCACCTTCTGTAAATGCTTTTAACATATTTAAATATTCTTCATAAGTAGTGGGTGCCTCTAATCCACAGTTATCAAGCCATTTTTTCTTAACATAAGTAAGGCAGCCACCTCTTCTTGCATCAGGAAATCCATAAAGTTTCCCATCAATCTTGGTTGCTTCGATCACATCTTCCCCTGTTACGCGTCCCGAAGCCTTCAGCTCTGAGTTCTCCCATGCTTCTGTCATATCCCACAGAGCACCTTCCTCTGCATAACCGGTGTAATAACTTCCATTTAGAATAATGACGTCAGGCCAGTTTTCCGGACCGGAAGCAAAACTTTGTCCTAATACATCAAAATAAGCATCATGGTCAGGCTGAATAATTTCCAGATCAATTCCGGTAAGCTCTTCCCACCTTTTTTCAAAGGCATCTCTGTTATTTGCTTTTGTTGTTACAGTTGAATTTACCATAATCGTGATCTTATCTGGCTTCTTGATCTCATTCTCAGCTTTACTCTCCCCAGTTGAAGAGCCACTTTCTGTAATTGCACCTGCACTTGTTGCATCCGCCCCGGTTTTGGCAGAAGAAGAACAACCACTTAAAGCAACAGAAGCAGCCATGGTAACCGCCATACCAGCTGCAAGCATTTTTTTAACTCTCATTTAGAACCTCCCAATATTATTGATTTTGTCATTGGTGGTGCGCACCTTTTTTGCATTGCCATCATAGCATCCCGTACACACAATATCAACGCGCATTATTTACTATCGTTGTTCATTTTTAGCTAAATGCCCCGATTTCACAATCATTTATTATGCATATTTTATATTTACTTAAACCACTGATTTTAATTCGACATCATTATATAGGAAGTGACAGGAATCAATCATGAGTACATATTTTACGTTCTATGTACAGATCTTAATGTAAGGAAGGGATCTGATTGATTTTAGCACCGTTTCATACTATAATTTCCATATGAAAAAAGGAACGGTGCATATGAAAAATCGCAAACTTACATTAAAACAAAATAAAAATATGTCCTATAAAAATCAACTGATGCTTTCCTATACTTTAATTCTGGCAATCATCCTAATGATTGGAGTGATTCTTTATTCGCTTTCCTACCGCCAGGTTAAGAACGGCATTTACCAGCAGAACCGGCTTAGTCTGACCGCATCCGTTAACCAGCTTGACAATACGCTGGAGCTTATGAATGCATCGGTGAAACAAATTACTGCCAACAGCCTTTTTAATAATCTTATTAACCAGAAAGACAGAGAGGACTCATCTTTTTATTATCTTGGTTATAAGACCCAGCAAAGCCTTAAATCTATTACACCTGTGGAGCTGCTGCTGCCAATCAGCAACTCTTTTATTTATATTGAGAAATCCAGCTATGCAATCTCTCCAATCCTGTTTTCGGATTTTGATTTTTTTATCTGGCATAATACAAAGTACCCCATTGATCCGGCACAATTTTCAAAAATACTTGTGAATCCTGTTTACTGGAACAAATTTATTCCTTTTGAACAGCTTGGCACTTCGTCAAAAAACTTTTTATACCTATATCCTCTGACCTCCGCCTCTCAGATCGCCAATCACAGCAGTTCGGTGATCTGCTACCAGTTTGACCACGAAAAGGTCATCAAATATTTTTCCAGTATTAATTTTTATAATAACGGATATCTGGTTGCATACGACAAAAACGGCAATCAGACGTTTCTTCTCTCCGGAGGCGGTCCTGTTATCGATTACGATACCTTGAAAAATATGGACTTTGAACATAATATCGCACATTTTACCCAGGGCAGTAACCGGGAGGAAATGCTGATCACTACTGTCTCTTCTTCCTATAATAACTGGAATTACTACCTGATACAGCCGGAAGAGAAAGCTTACTACTCCATCACCCCCTATCAGCGTTTTTTTACAACCGTGACTCTGGCAGCCATAATTCTTGGCGGAATCCTTGCGGTGATCTTTTCATCCTTTGGAAATCAAAAGATTTTAAAGCTTTCCAATGAACTGAACATAAAGGAATCCCTGGCAAGCTCCTTAAACCTCCTTGTGGAAAAGCAAAAACCGGTTGTGGCTGAGTCCTATATGCGGCGAATCATGGAAGGCAGCATTACCAATAACGTAGAGATGCAGTATATCATAGATGAACTTGGTCTGGAACGTCCTGACACCAAATTCCACGTTTTGTATACAGAAGTATCCCCATCAGAGGAATCCGATATCTGCACCAAGGATTTGGAATTGTGCTTTGAGAATTACGATATGCTGGTGAGAGAAGCCCTCCGCCGGTATTATCCGGATACCGGATATATTTACAAGCCTTCAGACCGGGCTTTTGCCATATTGATTGCGTCTGGTGAATCTTTACATTTTGAACAGGTTTTAGAACAGAGCAGAAATACCTTTATTTCTATGCATAATGAACTTCTGCAAAAATATGGAATCTGGATCCGCGGCGGGCTGGGATCACGTAACGGGCTGATTTCCTATACCTGGAAATCCTATCAGCAGGCAAAGGAAGCCAAATCCGTCACAACTACGGAAAAATATATTTTAAGTCGCTATGATTTTATAAAATCCAATGATGTTTATTATTATCCGGAAAGTCTGTCCATTCAGCTGAGCGGTTTTATTTCCACCGGTAACAAAGAACAGGTAAAGGAGCTTTTTAAGCTGATACGGGATGAGAATACATCAAGACGCAGCCTTTCCTTTACCCAGCAAAAATGGCTTTTATCGGATATTCGTTCCACTGTGTTTAAAAAGAGACATAGCATTACAGAAGAAGGTCTTTTAGAAGACAGGCTGAAACTGCTTGATATGATTGATAAACAGTTTGAAGGAGAAATCAGTATTGACAGCTTAAAAACCATTGCATTAGAGCTTTGTGATGTCTGCGGAACAGAAACAGAAAGCAACGAGCTGATTATTAAAATACAGGATTATATCGTCAATAATTACCATGATCCAGATTTATGCCTGACAAAAATATCGGATATATTTGGTATTTCGGAAAATTATTTCAGCTATCTCTTTAAAAGAGAGGTGTCCGAGAATTTTTCCACTTACTTAGAACGACTTAGAATGGCAAAGGCAAAGGAGATCATATCAACAACTGATACCAGTCTTTCCACGCTATATGAATATCTTGGTTATAACAATGCCGCCTCTTTCAGGAGGGCATTTAAAAAGAATTTTGGTGTATCACCGAAGGAAATGAGAGATAAAACAAATGCAAAATAATCAAATACAATCAAGCAAGGCGGCAGTGGAAAAGCTGTGGTTGCGAATGAAACAAAGCGGTCTTCCCATTCACAGTTTTCTGGCTGAACAGGGCGGAAATCTTCTTACGGAAAACTATCAGGCTCCCTATACCAAACAGGATCTTCACCGCATGTTCTCCATTACAAAAAGCTTCTGCGCCCTGGCAGTGGGATATCTTCTTGAGGACGGACTGATTTCACTTTTAGACCCTATAACCGGCTATTTCCCGGAGTACTCAGGTACAGTCCAAAGTCCCTGGCTTATGAATATGACCATACAGCAAATGCTGATGATGCAGACCTGCCACACCTCAACCACCTATAAGATTGACAGACAGAAAAACTGGGTGGAAAGCTTCTTTTTGGTTCCCCCCTCCCATAAGAGCGGAGAAGTCTTCCTTTATGATACTTCCGCTGCCCATACGCTGGCAGCACTTGTAAAAAAGCTGACAGGAAAAGGAGTTCTTGATTATTTAAGAGAGAAATGTCTGAATGAACTGGATTTTTCCGAAGATGCTTATATCATAAAAGATCCCTTTGGAAGTGAAATGGGAGGCTCCGGCCTGATGGCCTATTCCCTTGATTTGTTAAAGACTGGCAGATTCTGTATGAATACAGTAAAACATGGGACAGGGGTTTTTGCAGATTATTTAAGAGATGCCGTTTCCTTTCAGGTTCCCACCGTCCATTTCGGACAGACAACAGATGAGAAGCAGGGATATGGCTATCAGATCTGGCAGATCCGGAATGGATTTGCCATGTATGGTATGGGAAGTCAGTATGTGCTTTTTTACCCGGAACTGGATCTGGTTTTAGTCATTACGGCCGATACCCAGAACATCAGAGGGGGACAACAGAAAATACTGGATCTGGTTCGGGATGGGCTAAAGGAGTTTTTAAGCCCGGTTCCCTGTCTTCCCGTATTTTCCGGCCCCTCTCATTTAAACGCCGTTTACCGCCTTCTGCCCGGTCGGCAGAGATTTACAAGGCTGGCTCTTTCCCTTGACTCCAAAGAAGGCAGTCTTACCCTGTCCGGACCGGATAAGACATACACATTCTCTTTTTCTTTTACAGAACCTGCTGTCAGCATCTTAAATGGCTACAAACAAAGAATTGCAGTCAAAGCTTTGTGGGCAGATTCCAGAACTCTTTACCTCCCGGTTTCCGTTGTGGGAGAATACGTAGGTTCCATCCATATCCTTTTAACTCTATCGGAAGACGGTATTACCGTATGGATGAAAAAGATAGAAGAAACTCTTTTCCATGAATTCAGCGGTTTTTTAACCGGCTTCAAAGAGTAAATTATTTCATGATATCTTCTCCCCTGGCAGCTCTGGCTACAATACCAGAGGAAGCTAACAGTGCGATCAGGTTTGGAAATACCATGAGTGCATTAAAAAGGTCAGATAAATTCCAGACAAGCTGAACCTTTAAAAATGATCCAAGCACCAGGAACAGTACAACGATCAACGCATATACCTTGGTTGCTTTCGGTCCAAAAAGTGCTTTCACATTTACCTCACCGAAAAAGTACCAGCCAATGATTGTTGAAAATGCGAAAAACAGGAGGCAGATTGCTACAAAAGCATTGCCAAAGGAACCAAACGCCTGACTGAAGGCTGCCTGGGCAAGGGCGGTTCCCTGAGGCGCTCCCTCCACCCCTGGCGCCAGCTTGCCGGAAGTAAGTATTACCAGCGCGGTGAGATTAAGTACTACAAAGGTATCAATGAATACCCCCATAATGGCCATAACACCCTGATCCTGAGGCTTCTCCACCTTTGCCATTGCATGGGCATGAGGCGTTGAACCCATACCTGCCTCATTGGAAAAAAGTCCTCTTGCAACACCATAACGCATAGCTTTTTGAACTCCGATTCCTGCTGCGCCGCCAAGCAGTGCCTGAGGGCGGAATGCACCGATCAGAATGGACTCCAAAGCCGGCAGGAGTGCACTGCGGTTTATTACCAGCACGATCAGACAGCCGATTATATAAAAGGCAGCCATGGCCGGTACCAGTTTTTCAGTCAGAGAAGCAATCCGTTTTACTCCTCCCATAAAGGTAAATGCCGCAACTGCAGCAATGACGATACCAACAATCAGGGGATCCAGACCAAACGCGGTGTGAAATGCCAGACCGATGGAATTTGCCTGAACCATATTACCGGTAAATCCCAGAGCAAAAATGATTGCCAGAGAGAAAAATACAGCCATTACCTTACCGGCAGTTCCTTTAAAACGGGCTCTGATATAGTAAATCGGACCCCCTGTCACTTCACCGTGTGAATTGACAGTTTTATATTTTTGGGCGAGAACAGCTTCTCCATAGTTGGTTGCCATTCCAAAAAAGGCACTGAGCCACATCCAGAATATTGCACCAGGTCCTCCGGAATAAAGTGCTGTGGCACAGCCTGCAATATTACCCGTACCTACCTGGGCTGCAATTGCCGTAGTTAATGCCTGAAAGGAGGACATTCCGTCTTTGCCCGCATTTTCGCCGTTCAGCTTAAAACTGCCGAACATCCGCTTAAATCCTTCTCCAAATTTTCTGACCTGTACAAACCGGGTGCGGACAGTAAATAAAATTCCTGTTCCAACCAGCAGATACAGTAAAATGCTGTTCCAGACAATGCTGCTGACATGATCAACCAGCTGTGTAAATTGTTCCATGTGATAGACCCTCTCTTTTTGTTTAATAAAAAAAGCCAAACCATATGGGATGATTTGGCTCTGAAAGCAAACAAATAAGGGCATCACTGCCGCTAAACGTTTGAACTTAAACTCTGTCCTTTTGCCTGAGAGATTAACGCGGTTTCCCGCGCCTTGCACCTTCGGCACTCATTCATGAGATTCTCCAGAGCCACATCCATTCATAGTCCCTATCCGGTACTCCGGATGCCTGAGAGTGTTACTCCTTCGGCAGACAATCGTCATTTTCCTACGAACTTCGCTTGTTGGTTTATTACTTTTTCACTTTATCACATTAACATAGGCTCTTAAGAATGTCAAGTCTATGCTTAACTTTCTTTCCTCTATATACTTTACTTTCTATTGCTTGCCCCGCCGGCCAGCTGCTTTCCATCCAATATTTCCTGCTTTCTGCTTAAAATATCATCGGTAAGAAGCTGTGCTTCAACGTTTTCAAACCCAATCCGTTCAATGGTATCTGCAAACCGTTCTCCAGCCTGCCCCTGCTCCCGAAACAGGAGAATGGTCTTTTCAACGACTGACAGTACTTCCTCTTCGCTCTTAAAAATCCTTGATAGCGATTTTCCATGATTTATCTTTTTTCCCCATCTTCCACCAATATAAACGCGAAATCCAGGTATTCCCTTCTCAGTTACACCAAACGGGCATTTACCGGTACAACGTCCGCAGTTAATACACTTCTCCGGATCGATGTTAATCAGTGCGTCTGAAAGTTTTGCCGCTTTCATGGGGCATGCCATCTCAACCTGGCACTTCCTGCATCCACGGCACAGATCTTTCTTTGCACACGGAATTAATTGTCCTACAATACCGATATCATTTAAATTAGGCTTTACACAGTTATTGGGGCAACCTCCTGTAGCAATCTTGAATTTATGCGGCAGCTTTACCGTATGATAGCCCTTGTAAAACCGTTCATGTATTTTTTCTGACAAAGCAAACGTATCATATAGCCCATACTGACAGGTGGTTCCCTTACAGGATACAACAGGACGCACCAATGCTCCGGTTCCTCCGGTCTCTAGCCCAGCTTCCGCCAGATGGCTGCGAAATTCCTCTATGTCATTAAAATGAATTCCTCTGACTTCAATGCTTAAACGAGCTGTAAATTCCACTTCTCCATTGCCATACTTTCTTGCCGCATCCGCAATTGCAGCAATCTGATCCGCCGTAATCTTACCATTTACGGTAATTATACGTCCGTTAAATAGATCCGTTCCCTTATTATTTAAAAAGCCAAGCGCTTTGACCCTCTTGATCTCATCTGGTTTTAATGTGCATGCCATAATTCTACCGCTCCTGTTTTCTGTTATTGTCACTATCATAGCACTTGTTTTTTGCACCGTAAAATAGTATTATCTAAAGCATGATATTGGTTTTATCTATACCAGATGACGGGAGAGAGTAAAATGGCAACCTTGAAGCAGTTAAAGACCTTTATAGCAGTGGCAGAGACATTAAAGATGAGTGAGGCAGCCAAACGACTCTATCTGTCCCAGCCTACCGTAAGTCAGATTATTGCAGATTTGGAAAAAGAATATGAAACCACATTTTTTAAACGATATCCCAAGCGGCTGGAAATGACCCCTATGGGAAAGCTTTTCTGGGACAGGGCTCTGAATGTTTTAAACAGCTATGAGACATTAAACCAATCCATGAAAAACTCTGCCGTACTCCGCCCACTGCGGGTGGGAGTTACCTTAACCATCGGAGATACCATGATCAGTGATATAATACAGCGACTGCAAAAGAGCCATCCCGACATCTCATGCTCTGTATATATAGAAAATACAAAGATACTGGAACACCGCCTGATTCACAATGAGCTGGATATCGCACTAGTGGAAGGCGTGATATTAAATGAGAAGATTCATACAGAACCAATTATGGAAGACGAGCTGCAGCTGATTTACAGCATAGACCATCCTTTTTCCGGAAGAGATGTGATCAGAGCGGAGGATTTATACAACTGTGAATTTATACTGCGGGAAGTTGGCAGCGGAACACGCTCTATCTTTGAAAACCTCATGCAGACCCGGCACATTCCCTATCACGTTAAATGGGAATCCTACAGCGGATCTGCCATACTGGACGGTGTTGCCCGCAACCTTGGCATCGGAGTCATCTCCACCCGCTATGTAAAGGGATCTTCCCGTTCTGAAGTGATCCACGCCCGTCCCATAAAAGACATGCCCATGAACCGCTACTTTTATCTTTGCTATAATGAATGCCACGCCTTTAACTCCCAGATGGCTGATTTCAAGGACGCGACAAAGTCCATGAAATAGAAAGCCTGTGGGAGTTTCCTGCTTTTCAGCCTATGGGAATTCTATTTTCATTCCATCATAGGCAAATTCAATTCCTTCATACTGTCTTTGCAGCCTGACGTAATCGTCATAGGACTTTCCCCAATCTTCTTCTAAATGGGTGATGATTACTTTTCCTATCTGATAATTCTTTTTTAATGCAACAATCTCATCCATAACAAATAATTCTTTCCGCAGAATATTTGTTTCATCAAGTACAAACCCATCCTTTAACTCATCCCCCACAATGGTATTGCCAATAATTAAGACATCGGCTTTATAAAATAGCTGGTGATCTGGAAATGGTTTTACATCGCAGGGGGCATAAATCACTTTCCTTTCTTGATCCTTTATCACAAAAACGGTTACAATCCCACTTTCATCAACCGGGATAAATTCGATCTGAATTCCGTTTTGTTCCAGATGGTTCATATTTTTGACTTTTGCCAGCCCCATCTCTTCATAATATTCCAGCATGGAACCATATTTGCTGCACTGACTCCTCAGTTCCTTTATAATCTCAGACATTGCCCCTACAGTCAAAGGCTGGCTGCAGGTCATCCCCACAGACTGGGCAAGCCAGTCCATCTTTAACTGCTCAATCACCCTGATTCCCATGGTATGATCCGGGTCTGCGTGGCTGAACAAGATGGTATCAATTGCTTTCACATCAGCATGGTTTAGTGCTGCATTGATGTCTTCCGGTGTATCAATTAATAAATTTAGATCTTCTAAATACAGACTGCATCCACATCTTGCGTATGGAACTCCTTTTGTTCTTGCCTCCTTGCAGATTCTGCATTGGCATAATGGTCTCGGTATGCTGACGCAGCCGCCTGAACCGATTATTTTGATCTTCATGTTGTCACCTCCTGGTATTGAAAAATTTTCTCTTAGGAGCCTTAAAGCAAAACGGCTTTCAGGCTCCCACCGTTGATATGGAAGCCTGCATACGCTGTGGCATACACCAGATTTTGTCCTATAAACGCGCTGTGGCTAGCCTGATATTCTTATTCTATTATCATTGGGACTTAAGCGTAATCCTTATGATATCAATCTTTTTTCAATGCCCCGGCAATTCCCAGAACAGCTCCATACAAAACCGCTGCACTTGGCCAGATAATCCAGGTCTTACCCCACTCTTCAGTTAAAAAGCTGATCCCCAGATAAACTGCGGTCACAATACACCAGTAAATAGCCGGTACACGTTCTTCTTTTTTCTTTTCCACCTTTTTGCCTTCTGTATAATCTCCCTCCTGGAGAAGAATATGAAAACAGGCTTTCTTCTCCCCTGCCACAATAATCAGAAAAACAGCTGCGGCCACTATAACAAACAATATTAACAGACAAATCGTCTGTATATATCCAGAAGCGCCTAAAGAAGATGCGATCAGCAACGGGCATACGGAAATGATGCATAGAAACACACCTGTCACCGTATAGAAACGGTTAATACCTTCATATTGTGCCATTTTTTTGCGTACTACAGCTTCTACTCCGTATTCCAGCTGAAATGCTTCTTTATTCAGGTACTCAAATGCTTCCATCTTCATCCCGTTTAATATGAAAAATACCGTAGAAAGTCCCACAATCAGAAGCATAACAATGACACCCACACCCCCTGCCCTCCCTTCGCTGATCACATTTTCTTTAAATTCTGCAAGTGCCCCAAGATAAATGAGAACAACCGGAGACAGGATACAGGCCGAAACAGCCCCAGCTATCTTCTTCGATGCTTTGATCTTATTTTCCATAAATTCGTTTGCAACTTCCATGGTGATACGTCTTCTTCCATTTTCACCATCAGAATTTCCGGGTAATGCTGCCGGTAAGTCTTCTAACTCCTCCTTCAGCAGATAATCCGTAGATACACCAAACAGCTGACTGAGTTTTAAGATTCGTTCCAGATCCGGAATGGAAGCCCCTGACTCCCACTTTGAGACTGACTGTCTGGATACATCCATCTGGAAAGCCAGTTCTTCCTGGGACCACCCATTTTTCTTTCTTAGTTCCATAATTTTTTCTGCT
This sequence comes from Hungatella sp., assembly GCA_009712635.1. Lineage (GTDB taxonomy): Bacteria > Bacillota > Clostridia > Lachnospirales > Lachnospiraceae > Lacrimispora. The sequence goes on from WASS01000015.1 coordinate 352,475, forward strand.
AAAATCACAATGATCCATCCTCTCATCATTCATATTGGTCATACTGCCCATCCTTTGCTTTCTATTGTTTTATAGTCTGAAAGAAAGCGAATGATGTCCGTTGACTGCCTCTATTATAAGATTTTCACCGGTTGTCAACTACCAAGTGCACTGTATGATCTGACAACCAGCAGTTGCAATTTGCAAAAACAGAGGTAAAACGGATGGCTAAGACTCAGATTATCAGAAAACGGGAACATAAAATGGCACCGGCAGTAGGAATCTGCTCTCCTTCTTTTTTGCAGTCTCCTCTGTCTGTGTATAAAAATCCCCCAAAACGTGCCCTAACAGGAGCACCATCATATATTATTTCAATTTCTAATCACCCAATTTCCCCTAATGCCTTTTCTACAGTATCAAACGCCTCTTCATAAGCATAGTAATTTCCTGTCACCAGAACCTTGCTCACTGTTGGCTGTTTAATATTCAGCCTTTTTGCTGTTTCTGTCTGGTTGTCCCGATGTTCCAGCATATCCTGAATAATTTCTCTCTGACGGTTTGTCCACGAAGCTTTTAATGCCGCCATCAATCCGAAAATGGTGTTTATGAACATCTGGGGCTCTTGATTTTCTCCCTCTACCTCAAGTCGGATATCAGAAGCCTTTTCCGGCTATAATCAACAATTATTCATCAATTGGGCTATATTATCCACCAATAACAAAAGTCATTTCTGTCTCAGTGGATAACTCCTCTATGTACCGGTACCCCAACGCATTAAATTTCTTTAGCTGACTGACCTTTGTCACATGGTTCTCTGCCATATACCGAACCATCTCTCCCCTTGCCATCTTGGCGAGAGTCCCCTTCTGCTTTATCTTACCATGAGCCAGTTCTCCAAATATACATGTGACAAATGTATCAGCAGACGTCACATATGGCTTCACCGCCTGAGAGTACTCCTTAGAGGCGAGATTTATTACAATATGGTCTTCCCCTGCCAGTTCTTTATAGATTCTATTGTCCCAGAAGCCGTATAAATCCCTGCTGCCTGCAACAGCCATACGCGCCTGCATCTCAAGGCGGTATGGCACTACTCCGTCAAAGGGAGATAAGATTCCATAAAACCCGGAGAGAATCCGCAGATGGTCTCCGAGATAATCAAGTGCCTGCCTGGTCATAATCAGAGGCGACATATGCTGGTATTGAAGCCCCTCATAGGCCAGTACTGCAGGAGTTATGTTTTTTTCCAGGTCCATTTCAGCAAACCGCCTGTAATTTAATCCCGCAAGCTGGTCATTGCAGCCCCATAACTTCTTCACCTCATCATAGGACATCTTTTTAATTTCTTCCCAAAGTATTCTGGTATAATCTAATAAAACAGGCAACCCTGTTGTGGCCATGGAATCGGAATCCACATTCATTTTTTTCGCTGGTGAGATTATGATCTTCATTTAGATTTCCTTTAACATCTGCGCTGGATTTTCCGCCGCCTTTACTTTTCCCAATGCCCTTATTATTACTCCCTGTTCATCAATCAGATATGTGCTCCGAACCACGCCCATGGTCTTTTTTCCATACATATTCTTTTCCTGCCACACATCATAAGCCTGAATCGCAGTCAGCTCCGGATCAGAAAGCAGAGTAAACGGCAATCCATTCTTCTCTTCAAATTTCTTATGAGAAGCAACGCTGTCCTTGCTGATGCCGATCACGACCGCATCCTTTTCAAGAAACTGGGGATAAAGCTGCGCAAAACCACAGGCCTGACTGGTGCAGCCCGGTGTCTGGTCTTTTGGATAAAAATAAAGAATCACTTTCTTTCCCCTATATTCATCTAATGTATGGATTACTCCATTCTGGTCCGGTAATTCAAATGACGGTGCTTTTGTTCCTGTTTCTAACATCTTTATTCCCCTTTCCGTCTGTCTGCTCTTATTATTTCCAACAGTATGACATTCCATTTATGTACTTATATTATCATGAACAGGAAATTTTGTAGATAGAAAAGTTAAAACCACTTCTATTAATTCTGGTGTCTGGCCGGCAATTTTATTTCTGAAATAAACAGTCCTGCCAGTGTAAGTAAGATTCCAAGCACCGCAGTGCCTGTAATTGTCTCGTGAAGGATCAGTACCGATGTGATAACAGTAATAACCGGAACCATATAAATATAGACGCTGGTTTTAACGGCACCCAGTATTTTCAACGCATAATTCCAGGTTACGAAACAAATGGCAGATGCCCCAAATCCAAGAAATATGATGTTAAACAAATTCACCGGTTTTATTATCTGACCAATGTCCGGCTCAAACTTAAATATAAATAATACAGGCATCATAAACAGTAAGCCGTAAAAGAAAATTCTTCGTGTCACTGAAATGGTGTGGTAATGATATCCGCTGATTTTCTTTGTAAGTACGGAATAAATCGCCCATACCGCAGCCGCCAGAATTGCCAGTATATCTCCCATTGGATTTAATTTCAATTGACTGCTTCCGTTAAAACTGATAAGAAAAATTCCAGCCACTGCCACTGCAAACCCGATAAAAAACTGGGCTCTCATTTTTTCCCCAGCTAAAAGTAAATGGGCAAAAATCGCTGTAAAAAACGGTGCAATGGAGATGATAACGCCAACATTTGAGGCCAATGTATAAGTCAAAGCTATATTTTCCAGCAGAAAATAAAGTGTAATACCACATAATCCTGCTCCTGCAAAATACAGCTCCTGTTTTCTTTCCTTCACCTTCAGGCGGTGGGGATATAACGCAAGTAAAGCGAAATAACCAATTACAAATCTTATAAATAATATTTCTATGGGAGTAAATGCCTTTAAAAGTATTTTAGTCGATATGAATGTGGTACCCCAGATAAATATTGTAAATAATGAAAATAAATGTCCCTGAATCTCTTTCTTTCTGTCCATGAAAACCCTTTCTTTTTATCAGTCAGCATCAAGTATCTTTAAATATTTTACTATATTGCTTTGGTGTAAGTCCAATGTAGCGTTTAAAAAAGTTGGAAAAATGGCTTTGATCACTGAATCCGGTCTGTATCGCTGCATCCACAGGCATGACCCCCTGCTCCAGCAGCTTCTTTGCTCTGTCAATCCGTATGGTTTCCAGATAGCTGTAAGGAGAGATTCCCTTTTGTCTGGTGAATGACCGAAGCAGGTAGTATTTACTCAGCCCTGTCATATTACAAAGATCATTGAGTGAAATGTTCTCCATATAATGAGATTCCAGGAATTCGCAGACCACCGTTGCCTGCGAGCTTTGCACCATTTGTTCTTTCGGGAGATGCTGTTTTGTGTATTCTTCAACCAGCTGCCCCAGAAGGAAAAAGAATATCTCCTCTTTTTTAAAGTCCGTTTCTTCCTCCATAATCATCTGATGAAGCTCCTTTAGTATCACAACCAGCTCACTGTGAAAGATTACCTGAGGTGTGAAATAAGGCAGATACTCTCTCCCGGTTATTTCAAGCATTGCCTTTTTCATAATTTCAGGCTGGATATTAATGCACCGATAATCAAACGCTTTTCCGTCAATCTGTGCGCAGGCATGATTATCCCGGGGATTAAACAGCAATAAATCCCCGGGTTCTACGGTGTAATCCCTGTTTTTACAGTGCAGATACCGCTGGCCGGCGTCAATGAATCCAATTACGTAATAATCATGAAAGTGGTTGGGAAACTTTTGCATAATACCCTGAAAATGATAGGCCTCAACATTTAATTCCCCATCATATTTCACAGTCCGTATTTCCTGTTTCATAAACGGGTTCCTCCTTTCTTTCCTGTCTAATGCATAGTATAACATAGATGGTATCTACTTTCTTGTATGATATTGCCTTTCACTGTATAAAAATACACCTCTTACCCCCAATAACCCACCACTTGCTTGAAACATATTTACATAGCAGTTATTTTCAGATAAAATTAGCACATATTAAAACAGGCACCGGCAGCTGACCAGAAAGAACAGGAGGATGGATATCACTTTATTATGAAAATTCAAATAGAAATTGATACGGCTTTACAGGAAAGTGAATTGCGTATCCGCTGTCCTGAAATCAATGAGGAAATTACCCTGATTCAAAAAATGATTTCGGAACTGGATAACAGCCAGACACAAATGATTTTCTATCAAAATGATACGGAATTTTATTTTCATGTAAGCAGAGTCCTGTTTTTTGAGACTGCAGACAAGGGCATCTTTGCCCATACAACCGATGATGAATTTCTGGTAGAATATAAGCTTTATGAACTGGAAGAGCTTCTCCCCCCTTATTTTATGAGAATCTCAAAATCCACCATATTAAACACCACAAAGGTTTACAGCATTACACGCAGCCCCACTGCCTCAAGCAGAGTGGAATTTCAAAACTCCTATAAAAAGGTCTATGTATCAAGAAACTACTATAAGCTTTTAAAATGGAAGCTGGATCACCAGCACATGGAACGATAAAAAAGAGAGGTAAAATCAATATGCAAAAAAATAGATTATTTTGGGGAATTATGTTTCTCCTGGCAGCCGCATTTTTAATAATCGGAAAACTGGGCTATCTTGGCAGTTTCAGCCCGTTTTCCTTAGTTTTCACTGTATTTATGCTGGCCATCATCGCAAAAAGTATTCCGCGTTTCAATTTTTCAGGAATCTTATTTCCAATCGCATTCCTGTGCATCACCTATGACAAGGTTCTGGGTATCGAGAGTCTGACCCCCTGGACTGTCCTTGCAGTAGCACTCCTTGGAAGCATCGGGTTGTCGTTACTGTTTCACAAGAAAAACCATTATTGGTATAATCATCATCATCATAAATACAACAGCTTTAATCAGGATCAGCAGGTGGAAGTGATTGATGCAGAAGACAATGACCATATAAAACAAAGCACCACGTTTGGGGCCAGTACAAAATATATAAACTCAGATAATTTTAAACAGGCGGATTTAGACTGCAGTTTTGGCTCCATTCAAGTCTATTTTAATAAAGCACACGTGGAAACAGAGGCCGTTGTACGGATTAGCGGCAACTTCTGCGGAATCGAACTTTATGTTCCCAAAGAGTGGAGGGTGGAAAATGAGATTGAATCCGTGGTCGGTGGAGTTAGCGAGAAAGGTAGAGGGTTTGCCACCAGTGATACTGCTCCTGTATTAAAACTGGTAGGAGAACTTAATTTCGCAGGAGTGGAAATTATTTATATTTAATATAGTAGGAAAAGGGCTCTGATCAATTATGATCTCTATATGAGAAACAAAAGCAAAATAAAATTACAACCGCTATTAATACAATAAAAATAAGCCTATTACAGAATAACTTAGAACCTCTATTCTGCGATAGGCTTATAATTATTATAACTTCTCTGCTGCTTCATATTATCTGGCACAATTGTCTGCGGTGCCAATCAGGATTTTCAGACCATGCTCCAGTTCCGTAATCACATAGGTCAGGCATTCTTCCACTGCTTTGGGACTTCCTGGCAGATTTAATATTAACGTTGATTTCCGGATTCCGCAGGCAGCCCTTGATAACATGGACCGTTTTGTGATCTGCAGGCTGTAGGCACGCATTGCTTCCGGAATTCCAGGCACCATACGTTCGGAAACCTTTTGCGTTGCCTCAGGCATACAGTCTCTTTGGGAGAAACCAGTTCCGCCGGTTGTCAAAATAAGATCTGCCCTGCTATTATCGCAAATATATTTCATCTCATCACATAACATGGTCATGTCGTCAGGGAGAATTGTCTGATGAACGACTTCGTATCCATTTTCTTTCACAATACGGCAGATAACAGATCCGCTTATATCTTCCCGTTCTCCTGAAAATCCGGAATCGCTTGAGGTTATTACTGCCACCCGTAATTTATCTGTCTTTGGTTTTTCTATCCTCTCATCCAATACGGTCAGATCATCCCCTTCCCGAATGATACCTCCTGATAACACACGGGCAAATACTCCCTCTCTCGGCATGATACAATCCCCCATTTTCTGATAGATCTCACAGCCGGTATGGCACTCTTTTCCAATCTGGGTAAGTTCTAAGAGAACGTCATTGCATTGAAATCTGGTGCCCACCGGCAGGGAACGAAAATCAATTCCATCTACAATCAGATTTTCACCAAAAGCCCCTTCTTCCAACTGGGCACCTCTTTTTTTAAATGCCTCAATCTTTTCATTGGACAGCAGGCTGACCTGTCTGTGCCATTTTCCAGCATGGGCATCTCCTTTTATTCCATATTCTTTTATGAATTCTCCGCAGTGTATATTTTTCTTCTGAGTCCCTTTTTTTTCGCTGATGCAGACTGCAATAATTTTTCCCATAGGTACTTCTTATCCTCCTATTTTAGACATGCCGTCAGTCTCATAAATTCCCTGTGGATTGTCTCCTGTAAAGTTGTGGCTGACTGGTTTTTCATAAATTGTCTGTTTAATCATCTGCTCCAACACAGAATCTTCCTTATTTGTTCTTAATAAAGTTTTTAAGTCTGTTCCATGATCGTATTGCAGGCAGGTTTTTAAATACCCCTGGGAAGTAAGCCTTACCCGGTTGCATTCATTGCAGAATTTATGAGAACGTGCACTGATAAAGCCGATCTTGCCTTCAAACCCGGACACACTGTAATAATGAGCCGGTCCGTTTCCAATTACTGTGTCCACAGGTTCTAAATGCCCATACGCTTCTTTAAGAACTGCAATGATGTTCTCTTCACTATAATAGGAGAAATTTTTACCTAACCCAATTGGCATCATTTCGATAAAGCGAACCCCCAGCCTGGAATCCCTGGCCAGACCGGCAATTCTAATAATATCTTCCTTATCTGTATCCGCAAACCGGACGCAATTAATCTTTACCTTTAAATTTTTATAATTCAACGCTTTTTCTATTGCAGACAGCACATCTGTTAAAGCATCTTTCCTTGTAATCCGCTCATACTTTAACGGATTCAGAGTATCCAGGCTTATATTAACGCCGTCCAAACCAGAAGCCATCAGCTCCGGAAGGTACTTTTCCAGTAACAGACCATTGGTTGTTAAGGTAACTGTTTCCATTCCGTCCAGCGCTTTCAGTTGTCCAATAAGAACCGGAATATTTTTTCTTACCAAAGGTTCTCCGCCGGTTATTTTAACGTTATGAATACCAAATTTTAGAAAGCACCGGCAGAGCCGAACAATCTCATCATAGGTCAGAATCTCTTCGTGGGGAATCGAGGGCACTCCCTCCTCAGGCATACAATAAATACAGCGAAGATTGCATCTGTCTGTTACGGATATTCGGATATAATCAATTTTTCGATTCCATTGATCTTTCATTCCAGGTCCTTTCCGTTAAAAATATCTCCGCTTTTTCCTCCGGTCTTTTCCTCAAGGAAAATATCCGTTATTTCCATGTTCTTATCAATTGCCTTGCACATGTCATACACCGTAAGCAGCGCTACCGTAACTCCTGTGAGAGCTTCCATCTCAACACCGGTTTTTCCCTCAGTTTTAACCAGGCATACAGCCTGAATATTTCTTTCCTCTTTATGAACTTCAAAGTCAATCTGGCACTTATTTATTGCAAGAGGATGGCACATGGGAATAAGGGTAGAAGTGTTTTTAACCGCCATGATTCCGGCTACCCTGGCTACGCCAAGAACATCTCCCTTTTTTACCGTACGATTTAAAATTGCTTCCATGACATCAGCATTTACCATAATCCTGCCTTTTGCAACCGCAGTACGGGCAGTGATAACTTTATTTGATACATCTACCATAACCGCATTGCCATGGTCATCAAAATGTGTTAATTCTCCCATTATATTACCACCTCATCTTCTGGATTTCTTTATTTTACATCATACTTCACTCACAGCATATTATATAAGATTCAATCTTGAAAAAGCATGATATAACCCGTCTTGATCCACATCGTCTGTAATAAAATCTGCCACTTTTTTAATCTCATCTCCACCGCTGCCCATTGCTACACCATACGCACAGGCTTCCAGCATGGGTATATCGACTTTCGCATCTCCAAATGCGATGGTATCTGATCTGTCTGCATTCAGATAATGCAGCAAATGTTCTATGGCATTTCCTTTCGTAATCCCCTTTACTCCCAGATCTCCAAAGAGAGCTTCTTCCCCTCTTCCGCCCCATGTTCCTGATTCCAGATCGGGAAATTTCGCTTTTGTATCCAGAAAATCCTGATATGAATGAAGCATGTAACTGACTTTATTTAAATCCGCCCGATATAACTCTCCACCGAAAATCATATCCGGAAATATAGTTCTAACCGTTACACGATCAGCACCGTCTATTCCTTTCCTTCGGGCATATTCCTTTAGGGATGCATCTGCCTTTGATTCAAAGTGCTCACTGGCAAACAGTCCGTTATTGCTTTCCAAATAAAACTCCAGCTTCCTGTCATGCAACCAGTCAACAATTCTCTTGCTTTCCTCTTTTGGAATTAACCGGTGCAGAACCACATTTCCATGATCCTCCACATAGCTTCCATTCCCGCCGATCATGCCATCCAAACCAATATCCCAGATGTCCTGATATATTTCCGCTTTGCTGCGTCCAGTACAGATGTAGACTCTGTGTCCGTTCTTTCTTGCTCTTCTGACCGCTTCCACAGCCGAATCCGGCAGATTGGTCTCATAGTCCACCAATGTTCCATCTACATCAATAAACAGTATTTTTCCCATGATATTACCTCTCTTCTTCGGAGTACTCCAAAAATAATTTCTTATCAAATCCGCCCCGATGTAACGACTTTTCTACCCTCTTTCCTTCCAGCTCCTCTATGCTGTATCCCCGTGCCTTGCAAATTGCATACAAAACTTCCAGAACGTCAGCCATTTCTTCCAGGCTTTTGTCTGCCTGATACTCATTTACTTCTTCAAATAATTTTTCATCCAGAGCCGCCAGATATTGGGCCTCTGACAGTATATGATATTTTGCCTTTCGTCCACTATTTTCAATTATATCCGGAATCTTATCTCTTACCAGTTTATTTTGATTAACCAAATGTTTGTACCATCCTTATTTAATTTCACGCTTAAACATACTCTTATTATACTACCAAAACTTTATTAATAAAAGGTAAAGAAAAACCGCTGCCATTTAAATAGTCTGTGTGACACGACACTAATATGGCAGTGGTTTATATTTAACTGTTATACTGTTTTAAACTGTTTGCTCTGTTTTAACTGTTATACTTACACTTTACTTTCATACATTTTTTCTATGTGCTCTGCTGCACCTGACAGATAATCACAGGAAAATCGTTCAAACTCGCCCTTATCTACCAGACTTGCAAGTACAGGATCAATGGGAATTCTTCCTAAAATATCAACACCCGTTTCACCAGCAATTTCATCCAGTTTGCTCTCTCCGAATATGGAAATTTCTTTTCCGCAATCCGGACATTTCACATAACTCATGTTTTCTACATAACCAAGAATGGGAATATTCATTAATTTAGCCATGTTATAGGCTTTCTTCACAATCATGGAGACCAGATCCTGAGGTGAGGAAGCAATGACAATTCCGTCCAGCGGAATGGACTGAAATACTGTCAGGGGGACGTCACCCGTTCCCGGTGGCATATCTATAAAAAGATAGTCTAATTCATCCCATACCACATCTGTCCAGAACTGTTTCACCGTGCCAGCCAGGATAGGACCTCTCCAAACAACGGGAGAATCTTCTTTATCCAGCAGCAGATTTACGGACATTATTTTTATGTTATTTACTGTTAGTTCCGGAAGTAATCCTAATTCATTTGCAGAAGCTTTTCCCTTTATCCCAAACATTCTTGGAATAGAGGGACCCGTAATATCCGCATCTAAAATTCCCACACGATATCCTTTTCTATTTAACAAAACCGCTAACATTGCCGTTACAAATGATTTACCTACTCCGCCTTTACCGCTGACGATACCAATTACATTTTTTATGGAACTGTACTGGTTTAACTGCTCCAGCATACTTTCTTTGCTATGCTCGCAACCTGCACAGGAATCCTTAGTACAGCTGCTATTTGAACAACCCCTTGCATTTTCACTCATATTCTCTGCTCCTGTCTTTTCCTTTGCTAAATATATTAATACTATTTTTGACATATGTCAATATTTAGCACCTTCATAATGAAAAATATAATCATTAATTTTTACCTGAAACTTCTCTGCTATTGCCGGACACTTTGCTTTCAGCAGAAAAAACAAATTTCCTTTTTCTCCTGAAAGAGCTTCAAAGTTCCCCTGTCCTTTGCTGATAATAACATCGGAACTTTCATAAATATCAATAAACTCAGGGCTGCAGTCAGCTAAAATTGTCCCTGGAGATGCGCAGCCGGTGGAAATAACCCGTGCAATCGTATGAAGTCCCGAATCTATTGCTTCTTTTTCTGTCACATCATTAATAATTGGTTTCTCCCGCACTCCATAGGTAATTGCTGCGTCAGGAAAACTCTCTAACATGACCCTGTCAAATATTGTTTCACCTGTATTATCTCCAATAATAAGTATGTTCTTCGCCTGTTGTAATTTTTCCGTAAAGAGCTCCAGATCGCAAATGGTAAATTCCTCTTCCAACTCCCTGCTAATACTTTTTTCCAACTCTGGATTACTATAAACTGCTGCGTCCAGATTATTCCCTACTGCTGCTACTTTTAAAGCCCAATAAACGCTGTTTTCCTTTCTTTTCATAAAATCCTTTAAAAGCGGATATAAATCCTTTGCTGCATGTAAATCTCTATTTTTTATCTGCTGATATGGATCAGGATTACCGGTCTCGTTCTTAACCAGATTATGTATTTCTTTTGCCAGCTGTGGGGAATTTTTATATTTGTCATAGTCTGACAGCAATTTTATTGTATCCTTCATAATTTTATTATGGATTTCCTTCTGATCTGTCGCTATTCTGGCTGCTTCCAGAGACTGACGCAGTAAACATGGGATGCAATCAATTAATAATTCCATTTTATTCCCCCTGATTTCATTTTCTTTTATTATAACATTATTCAGCAGTCTTGAGCTGACAAACGAAAAGATTGAGGCAACAAATGTGTCTCAATCTTTTCGTTATCTATTTCTTTTTTGCATCTGCAATATAAAAATAATTATTAAAATCTGTGATCTGGATATCTTTAAATCCTGCCCTCTGAAGATTTCTTTTTAAAATATTCTTATCCAGCCGGTGATCAGCAGGCGGTCCGAAATCACTGTCTTTCCTGATCCATTCAATAATAATGATTCGCCCATCAGTGAGCAGAATCCGATTTGCTTCCTTTAAAAATTTCTCACGCATCTTCACTTCATGCATTACGGTACATAAAAATGCAATGTCAACGGATTTATCCTCTAAGATCAAACGGTATTCCTGTGTCACAACCGGGCGCACATTTTTTATATTTCGTTCCATCATTCCCGCTTCTACATCATCAAGCATTTCTTTTTCTATATCCAAAGCATATACAATTCCCTCATTTCCTACTGCCTCGGATAATGGGAAAGTGAAAAAACCAATTCCGCAGCCAATATCTGCAACAACATCCGATTCTTTAATGCCAACTGTTTTCAGGATCTCCTTTGCAGGCAATACTTCTCTGCGTTTTGGACTGTCCAGCTTACTCTTATTTAATACTTTAAATTTGTGTGCCATCTTTTGCTCCAATCGTAATATTTTTACTGGAGCATTGATAAAAGCGTCTGCTTGGACTGGACACCAACTGTGCTTTTTACCACTTTTCCTTCTTTCATAACAACTAAGGTAGGTATGCTCATTACTTTAAATGCCTGGGCAAGTTCCTGCTCCTCATCTACATTAATCTTGCCGACTCTGGCCACTTCTGCCGTTTCTGCAGCCACCTGCTCTACTACGGGTCCCACCATCTTGCACGGGCCGCACCAGGATGCCCAGAAGTCCAGTAATATGGGTTTATCTGACTGCATTACCTCCTTTTCAAAATTTTCCTTCGTTATTTTCAATACGCTCATCGTATATGCTCCTTTCCGTTTATAACAACTATGTTCTTGATGATGTTATTCTACCTCAAAAAAATAATTATTTCTGTGATGATGTCACGGAACATTTACAAGGCTATTCTATTTCTCTTAGAGTCTTCTTGTCGAACTTTTTCTTTACTCGTCGGAAAAAGGAGTAAATGAGAGTAAACTCATAATAATCAGATGTTTCTAAACGTTTGACCTGAGGCTTTCCATTTTTTATTTCGCAGACCTTAACAGACTGGCCTTTATCCCCTATTAATGTTACCGCACCAGATTTCCCTTTATATTTCATTCTCTCTCCATAAAATCGTATATAATATTTGCTTATATTTATAATAAAGTAATATCACCTCACTGTCTATATAAAACCTTGGCGCTCTCCCCTTAGTTAATGATTTGTGATATACTATCATCAAAACCGACGCCTCTGATCAGAAAGGTGATTTTGATGAAAAACAAAACAATTATAATGATTATTTGTACTCTTACCCTGTCTGGCTGCGTGAAAACCAATACCAACTATTCAGAGAACATAAAAACAGTTCAGACGAATGAATCAACTGCAGATACAAAGCCAGAAACTATGGCTCAAGCCGGCACAACTGGGATTTCACAAACAGAGGCCGAAAATTACGAAGGGTACACTGGTCTTTGGACTGAAAGCAGTTTCAGTCATGAAGAAGTTCTCTCCTATGGTGGTTTGGAATTTTCCTTTCAGGTCACTGATAAAACCAAATTAAACGGATACTTGTTTATGCAACAGGGCACCACGGAACGTATTGCGGAAATTGATAATATTACTGGTAAGATCATCAATGGGGAATTGAATTATAAATATGACGATGACGGCTGGGGCGGTTCTGGAATTCTTCATATTACATTCACCAACGATAATGCGATTAAGATTGAAGTGCAAGATTATAAAATAAAAGATACTAATTTATCTGGATATGGATTTTCAGGTGTTTATCAGTTGGAGCGCACGAAACTGAATAAAGGGGACGTTGGAGAGAAAAGCAGTGAAACTACAGCCAACAAAACTACAGAACCAGATTTATTTGATGTGATATATAAAAAATATTACGCCCCTTGGACGGAAAGCGAAATGCAAAATGCAATTGCTGAACGAAAACAATACCGTGATCAATGTTCTTTCTATCCAGAAGTATCCAATTATTTAGAAAATGTGCGGGAGGTAAGGGATATTTCTTCTGTTGTGGAACCTTTATATTTCACAGATTTAAAAATATACCAAAAACAGGACTTTGATCAAGTTCCTCCATTAATCATTCATCTGGCCAAAAATGAGATTTATGCAAGACATGGTTATATATTTAAGAATCAAGATTTAAATAACTACTTTAAAGGGCAGATTTGGTACGAACCTTCAATCACAGCTGAAAATTTTAAAGATAGTGCGTTTAACCAAAACGAGCAGGTGAATTTGAAGCTGTTATCCAGTCTGGATACTTACAAATAAAAAAGCATAAAGAAGGGAAGGGTGAAGTACCAAATCCAATAAATTCTTCCCTTCCCTTATGGAGCATTATTCAAAAACCAGTTAAGGCAGAAGTGGTAAAAATTAACGAACCTTAATTTTATTACCCCTTCTGATGGTGCCATCGCTGTTCCATTCTGTATACACGTAAGGGGTACCGCCCGTAGTTCCGTTTTCTGTAAAATTATAGGTGGTTTCATTATAGGTATAGGGTCCGGTTACCATTTTCAGTGAATTGGTGTTAAAGTAGTATACATTACCATTTATTTTCATAATTCCACCCTGAAGCTCACCAGTATCAGTTGTGAAATACCAAGAATCATCCCTTTGAATCCAGCCAGTACGCATAAGCTCATCATTTCCGAAAAAGTACCAATGACCTTTAAAGTTGACCCAGTTATTTATACAATAGTCGCCAGACCCCCATCTATATTTTACCCCCTGTGGAGTGCTTTCGAAACCAGCCGCTAATGTTGTCATCGCACTTCCTATCGTTATAGCCATAGATATCGCTGTAACCATTAAAAACCTTTTTTTCAAAGCTTCTGACCTCCTTATATATGTTTATTCTGATCCGGATCTGCCTAGAGTATATATTCAATTGTAGTTATAAGTCAATGAAGTTTATTTTTTTGTAAAAATATGTAAATTATTTGTAAGTAATTGACAGTATTTTATTCTATAATTTGTTTTATTCGCAGACTAATACTATCTTTAATTTGCCAACCTTATTTATCTTTTATCTGTTCAGTTTACTATTTCTTTTTCTCGTAAAATCAATTATTATATTATAAAACATTTTTCTCGGAAGGAAAGCAGCTATAAATCGGATTATTTTTGCCTCCAAACCTGGCACACTTACTACCCGCCCCTTCTTTAGGTCCTTCATTGCCAAACGAACTATTTCCTGGGGATCCATGAATTTCATAAAGCCATTTTTCTTCTTGACCACATTCATTCCTGCACTTTCATGAAAATCTGAATCTATAAAGCCAGGACATACCACCTGCACAATGATAGGGGTATCAATCAGTTCCATATAAAGCCCTTCCGTAAAATTAAGAATAAATAATTTGGTTGAAGAATATAAAATGTTTCTTGGCATTACTGCGAAAGCACCATCGGAAGAAATATTAATAATAGTCCCCTTATGTCTGGGCAGCATCTGCTTTAATATGTTTTGAGTTAATAGAACGACTGCATTCATTTGCAGAAACATAATTCGATCCATATCTTCTTTTGGTACTTCTGAAAATACTGGTTTCAGACCAAACCCTGCATTATTTATTAATACTTCAATCTCCTCTTCCTTGATTTCTTCAAGGAGGAGTTTTAAACCTTCTTCCTTCGCCAGATCTACAATCACTACTTTCACTTTTACATGATATGTATTTTCTATATCGTTTGCATTATCTATTATCTTATTTTTCCTTCTTCCTGTAATAATAAGATTGTATCCTCTTTTTGCATATTCCTTTGCATATGCCAGACCAAGTCCACTGGTTGCTCCCGTAATTAATACCGCATGTTTCATAATTTTTCTCCTTAATTATCTATTGAATATTATTCATTGACCATTATTCATTCAATAGTTATTTTTTTACCCCGGCAATATTCCGGGGCATTTATTATTTCAATAATAGTTTGATAATCGAGATGACTTTATCCGCTTTTTCTTCTATTGACAGAGAATCATCATTAATAATGGGTGACTGCCCATATACAATAAACTTTGACATGCTTTCAGGGTCTTTCACATTTAACTGTCCTTTCCTGTTAAGGCGGACAATAAACTCTTCTATATATGGTTGAACGTTATCATTCATCTTTATTTCCAATTGCTTATGAAATAGCTGGTTTCCATCTTTATGAAAAAAATCATGATACTTTTCTTTTCCGTCATTTCTGATGAAAACAGTTATTATTTTTTGATAATATACATTCAACGATTCTTCATCCCTTTGCAGAATTTCAATTATGGGAGAGATACACTCTTCTGCATAAAGAGTTAAGGCATACTCATATAATTCATACTTTGATTTAAAATAGTTATAGCAAAGACCTGGAACAACATTGACTGCTCTTGCAATATCTTTCATGGATGTTGCTTCATAACCTTTTTCACAAAATAATCTCATGGCGTTATCTGCAATCTCACGCTTACGGACTTCTGGTTCTTTTGATATTCTCATTTTCCGCCTCCTATAATCGCATTATATCACTCGAATGAATAACAGTCAATGAGCCTGATTCAATTATATTTACAAACTTCCAGAAAAAAGATATTGATAAGAAATATAGCTGCATCTTCCAATCAGTGATCCACAGGCAAAGCTCATAAGGCCTACCCCAAATATATCACTGCCTGCAGCCCCTATGAATTTCAGTCCCCATTTGGCGGTGATAACTAAAATATAGATAAAAAGACTTAAATAGGATTCTTTATAGTACATTTTTTCGTCTGAATCTTTTTCATACTTTAATGATCCCCCTCTGATCAAGCCAACACCCAAACCGGCAATCCCAAAGACAGCCAATGTCATCATCATTTCAGACGAGTAAGCAAAATTCTGCTTTCCATAATCTTCTAACATCATTCCAATAAATAAAACAGGCATAATCCATAGATTTGGAAATTTAATTAGTTTTGTTTTACCTTTCGAAATATTGGATATTTTTAAAAGCAACAGAATCACAATCCCATACGACATTGTCATGATACAGCTCCCTCTCTCACAAATACCGCTTTTTTCCTGAGAATCAGCGTAATTGCTTTTGCCAGGAAAAAGCCTGTAAATATATAAAGAGCGGTGAGACCAATATATTCCGCACTATTTAAATTGACTCCTCCGCCAGCAATTGTTTCAAACCATGGTAAAACCAAAACTCTCACCGGAATAAAAACAAGCCAGAACGCCATTCCAAGCAAGGTTCCTTCTGTAAAGACTTTATGGTCAACAATGGTGATTTTGGCAAGCAGGCCTTGCAGGATACCAATGGCGATTCCAACAAAAATCCTGAGAGAAAGTCCGGTTACCACTGAGTGCAGGAATTGACAATGAATATACCGTTCAATGGATACCAGCATAAAAATCACAAATGGAATAAAAATCTTCCCATTAATTTCCTGTTTTTTTAAATGATTTGTGACAAAATAAGCAAATACTGCAATTGAAATAATAACAGTGATTATCTGCTGCATACACTATCTCCTCTTCCTGATTGGTTTAATTTTTATATAAGAAGCTTATCAGGAATTGCAATGCTTTTCATCTACCTTAAGTCACATCGAAAGTCATAAAACAATTAATTGTCCATGACTTTGGTCATATATACCATCAATTGTTTCCGATTTTCCATCCCCAGCTTGTCCAGTATTTTGGTCACATGATTTTTTACGGTTCCCTCTGACACAAACACCCTGGAAGCGATTTCCCGGTTTGTATTCCCCTGCATGACCATACATGCAATTTCAAATTCACGGCTAGTAAGTTCC
The DNA here is from genome assembly GCA_009712635.1 of Hungatella sp. Lineage (GTDB taxonomy): Bacteria > Bacillota > Clostridia > Lachnospirales > Lachnospiraceae > Lacrimispora. The sequence continues at coordinate 369,439 of WASS01000015.1, forward strand.
TGCAATACTTCCGGTCTCTTACCTGAATTTTCTGTTGTCTCCATTGGATTTACGTCTGGTTCATCTGCTCCGATCCCGCCTTTATTCAGCCGCAGTGCGGATACTACTGTCTCCGTAACCCTTGGGTGGAGCAGCATTCCTCCCTTTGCAATGGTCTTTATTGCATGAATCAGATCATCGGGATCGGAATCTTTTAACAGATATCCATCTGCTCCATTCTCCAATGCATGAAATATATATTCTTCATCTTCAAATGTTGTCAATATCAGTACTTTTACATCAGGATATTTCTTCTTCGCCTGCAGCGTTGCTTCTACCCCATCCATGCGGGGCATTCGAATATCCATAAGAATCACATCACAGGATTGCTGTTCCATTTTATCGAATAAATCAATTCCATCCACTGCTTCTTCTACCAGCTTAAGCTCTGAATCCAGGCCGATCACATACCTTAGTCCATGACGAATAATGGGCTGATCATCTGCTATTATTATTCGAATCATCGAATCGTTCCTCCTGATTGAATTTAATCTGTACTTTTAAAGAAAATCCGTTGTTCTCCGTACTATTCAATGTACAGACACCATTCCATTTCTTCATACGTTCCTCAATTCCAAGAATTCCATAAGATTTATGAATGGTATCCACCCCTGCTCCATCATCTTTCACAGAAAACTCCAGACCTCCATCCGTCATAGTTAATGCAATCCAGATATGCTTTGCATCCGAGTATTTCATGGAATTTGTGATACCTTCCCGAATTGATTTATAGATATCTTCCTTTAAGCCCAACTCAATTTTTTCTATACCTTCATCACAATCGAGATAAATCTCCTGACTCTCGGTTTGAACTATGGATTGAATCAACTGCTCCAGTGAGGCCTTTAAATCTGAATACTTATTATTTTCTTTAAGCCGATATACTGTATTTTGCAGCTGTAAAATACTGTCCTGAATTACTTCATTCAAGGAAGAAAGGATTTCCTTCTCTTTTTCAGGATTGACTGCAATGTACTTTTCCAGCACCTTAACGTACATCTTTACTGCAACTAGCGTGTGCCCGATAGAATCATGCAATTCCTGCGCAATCGCCTCCCGTTCCCTGCTTCTTGCCAATTCCTCGTTCAATTGCTGCTGTTGCTTCAACAATTCATTTTTTTCATATAACTGGTGATTAAGCAACGCCAATTTTTCTTTCTGCTTAATTTGCTCCAGTATGAGGATACAGATAAATAATCCTGCAATAAAATATACAATATCATACCCCACATAGGACCAGGCAGATTCCGTGCTGCCTTCCTTTAAAAATCGTCCTAAATCCGTTAACAGATAACTTACTCCGTATAAGCCCAGCAAATTGGCGGGGATTTGCTTTCTATCATAAAACAGCAGTTCAATTAAAATAATATAGATATAAATATATGTGCCTGCAATATATTTTAAAATGCAGGCTGTACCGATGGAAAATAAAATGGACGCTATTGCTCTTATGTCCCAGGTTACCTCCGGGTTGTTATTTCTTAATACCTTTTTTCTATGAAAATCGTTGCATATACTTAAACTGTATAAAAAAAGCAGAAAGACTATTTTATCTTTTCCTGCCGCAAAAATATTGATGTAAACAAGCACGGAAAAGAATGCTTTTATGATGAGTGAGTTATATTTATTAATTTTCATGTTTTTCTCCCCCATTTTCCCATCAAGGGTTTGGATGCATTTTGTAATTGTATCACATAAATAAATGGGGTTCAACGTGATGGCCTTGGTATGTTACAGCTAATGCATCTTATTTGTCTTTGCGAAATTGATTTGGCGTCTTATGATATTTCTGCTTAAAAAGCCGGATAAAATGTTCTACGTTGTGATAACCAACCGCTTCTGATATATCTTCGATCAAAAGATTACTGGAGCAAAGCATGCTGCGTGCTTTTTCTAATCTTATTTCCTGTAAAATAGAGCGAAATGATTTCCCTGTTTTATGTGTTATATATTTTGACAGATATGTTTTCGTTAAATGAAATTGTTGTGACAGATCAGCTATTATAATCCTATCACAGTTGTTTTCAATATACTGCAGTATCTGAGTCATACGGGTATCAGATTTTTGACAGTCTTGTTTAATTTCAATCTCAGACGGGTCACATCTAAATAAATAGCACAACAAAATTTCAAAAAGATTATTCATGACATTTTGAAATCCTGGATATTGATTGTAGTTCTCCTGGTACATCTGAAGAAACACATTTTTGATCTCCTCATCCGAATCCATATGAAACAATAAGACACTTCCGGCATTTTGAGAATATAACGCATTGAGAAAAAAGTCTGAGGTCAGACTATTTCCCGCTAAACATCGAAAAAACTCTTTCCGGAATGTGCTTTTGCGGACAGTCATCTGCAGGGCTATTGTTTCCTCCATGATATAAGGCGTATGAAGAATCCCAGGCGAGATAAAGCAGACATCGCCTGGTTGTAAGGTTAAGGTATTCTCTCCAATTTCTATTTGCATATTATTATCTACAACATATACAATTTCAAAGAAATCATGTATTGCGGAAAGATGAGGCATAAGACGACAGTATTTTTCTATATGAATATCCGTCTCCAAGCTCTCCCACACAGACTCCTCACCGTTAAAGGATTCACATGATTTGGGGAGTATTTCCTCAATATAGATTTTTTCTTTTATTAATCTGGCAGGATCGTGCTGTTCCAGAAAATGCTTTAACGCTTCCTTGTCATTGTAAAGCAAGGCATATTGGTGATAAAAGATCTCCTTGTCATTATACTCTTTTAAATGCTGCATCACTTCACTCTTAGCTATCTTTTTGTCATTCATGCGCTGAATTCTCCCAATAATCGATTCACTGCAATGGCCAGTGCAAACGCTGATGCTTTTATAATATCACTATTGATCCCAACACCCCAGTATTGTTTTCCGTTTTTTTGAATTCCTATATAAGCGGAGGCTAATGCCGATGAATCTGCACCCATAGAATGTTCTTCGTATACTTCTAAGTCATATTCTACGGAAAAATGCTTCTTTAATGCATTGCTAATTGCATCAAGGCTGCCTGTTCCGTGACCTTTTACACCAATTGTATTATCATCCTGTAATATGGTAAGAAACGCTTCATTTGCTTCTTCCACATTAACTTTCATGGATTGGATTTGAAAAGCAGGAAAGAATTCAACGTATTGCTGCCTGAATAATTGATATATTTCTTCCGTTGACAACTCTTTACTATCTCTGTCCGATACTTTTTTTACAAAATATCCGAATTCTTCATTCATCCGATATGGCATATGAATCCCATAAGCATTTTCCAGTATATAACCGATTCCCCCTTTTCCAGACTGACTGTTAATACGGATTACATCGGTTTCATAATTTCTTCCCAGGTCGGAGGGGTCTACTGGAATATATGGCACATCCCACTTCTGCATTCTTTCCTGTTCCCGATATTTCATTCCCTTTGAAATTGCATCCTGATGGGAGCCTGAAAATGCTGTAAAAACAAGGGAACCAGAGTATGGCTGTCTTTCAGAAATGGACATCTTGGTTAAACGCTTATATGTATCACAGATCTGATTCATATTACTGAAATTCAATTCAGGATCTACTCCCTGTGAATATAGATTCATTGCTACGGTGATAAGATCAACATTTCCCGTGCGTTCACCATTTCCGAATAGAGTTCCTTCCACGCGCTGAGCACCAGCTAAAATTCCATACTCCGCGTCACAGACACCACAACCTCTGTCATTATGAGGATGAATGGATAAAACAACTGAATCTCGGTCCAACAGATTATTGTTGATATACTCCAATTGACTGGCGTAGATATGGGGCATGGCATTTTCTACCGTAGTTGGTATATTGATATTTGCTTTATGATTGGGCGTAGGCTTCCATATTTCTAAGACACTGTTGCAAATATCAAGAGCATAGTCAACCTCAGTCCCTGGAAAACTTTCAGGACTATATTGAAAATAGAAATCCCCCATCGTTTTTTCAGCCAGTTTTTTAAATAATCTGGCTCCGTCAACAGCAAGCTTTTTAATATCTTCTTTTGATTTATGGAATACCTGCCTGCGCTGGGCTTCTGACGTGGAATTATATAAATGCACAATCGCTTTTGGAACGCCATCCAGTGCCTCAAAGGTTCTGCGGATAATGTGCTCTCTTGCCTGAGTAATTACCTGAATCGTAACATCTTCCGGAATCATTTTATTTTCGATTAATGTCCTTAAAAACTGATAATCCGTATCCGATGCGGCCGGAAATGCCACTTCAATTTCTTTAAATCCAATCTCCAATAACATTTGATACATCTCAAGTTTTTCCTGTAATGTCATGGGAATGGGTAATGCCTGATTTCCATCTCTTAAATCCACACTGCACCAGACTGGCGCTTTCTCAATTGATTCCTTTTTTACCCAGTCATAAGAGATCACTGGGGGTAAATAGAATTTTTTCTCATATTTCTGATGACTATACATAATTCATTCCTCCTTAATGATAATAAAAAAAGCCTCACATCTCCGGCATTCTGCCAGGGAGACGAAAGACTTGATCTTACGCGGTACCACTCCGATTCATAACAATTCAGTTATGCGCTTATCAGGATACGGGCAATGCTGCCTTATATCCGCCCCATGTAACGGTGGGATTTCCGATCTTAGCTACTCTCTGATTGATACAAACGGTAATCCGATTTGACTAAGACTGCTCAAAGGTGAGTTCTCTGTATTCCTTCTATTGCTTCGCATCAACCAACAACTTTCTGAAACCAGTTTACAGATACTAATCCTTTTCTTTGCATTTTCAATATTTATTTTCCTTATACTATCAGATAGAGGGTTGACTGTCCAGTGGGGAATGTGTCTTTATGAATTGATGTTTTGTGCACTTAATTTCTTTACTTAACGCAAAATGTGCACTCATTTTTTATATGTAATCAGATCTGTTTATGTCTTTCAGAGGCGTAACGACAAAAAGAAACTAATATTAATATCCCTATATATGTACTTACTAAAATAAAGTAACTATATTTTTGCAAGAAAATATCTTTTTATGATATACTAATTTAATAATCGTAAAAAAGCAATGAAAGGAAGATTAATTATGCCTTGTGATAAATTCTGCCCTATTGAGCATACAGTCAATCTGATTGGGCATAAATGGAAGGTTCTTATATTAAGAAATTTATTTAATTACGGCACCCAAAGATTCATTGAGTTAAGTAAAGGAATTAACGGAATCAGTCAGAAGATGCTGACACAGCAGCTTCGGCAATTGGAAGCCGATGGAATCATTTGTAGAACGGTATATCCAGAAGTTCCTCCAAAGGTAGAGTACTCCCTGACGGAACTTGGAAGATCATTAGGTCCCATTCTGGAAGAGATGAATCAATGGGGGAAAAAACATATGGCACAAATTGATGCTGATAAATAATAATATATAAGAAAGCTGGTCAGGCAGTTTACCGTAACTGTCTGACCAGCTCTTATGATTCATTCAACCTGTTCATTATTTCCTATTCATTAAAATTAACCCAATGATACTAATACATACCCCTATTGTATTTACAGGGGAAATTTTTGTTTTATAAAAAATAATTCCAATGATAATTAACATAATTGTTGAAATTATACTTACAAAAAGAGGAGCAACAGCTATATTCCAGCCACTTCTATAAAGATACAAATATCCGATCTCTAATCCTAACGCAGATAAGCCTAATAAATAGCTGGCCCAGTTTAATTGTTTTAGTGAGCTTACTATATTGCGATCGATCGGTAAAAAAACAAATGCTAATACCGAAAAAAGGATTGCTGTAATATATGTCACTATCATCGATATAAAAGGATTTATCGTTTGATTAATTGATTTTTGGCTGATATTATACATTACAGTTGCCAATACTGTGATTACCATAGAAATATAATACATATAAAAATACCTTTCTCTATATTATAATTATTTTACAAACGTATTCTTTATTTGTAAAACCACCAATTTTTCATCTCCATTATTTGTAAAACCATGACTCTCGTCATGGGGAGACAGCATCACATCTTTCTCTTTTATTGAAATATCCTTGCCATCTATCGTTATGATTCCTTTTCCACTGATAACATAGAAAATTTCATCTAAATTTGAATGTTTATGAGGAGTCATTGTCTCTCCTGGCTCATAGAATAAAATGCCAGAATCCATTGTGCCCTCTGTAAATAGTGCTTTCCGTTTCATAATTTCTGTTATATCGTTAACATTTATTTTTTCCATTACGTATCCCTCCAGATAGGTATTATTTTATTTAGTGCCCGCAAATTAATTGACGTCAATCATTCAGATAGCGCTTCTGTACTTTTACTATAATAAAGATACAAAAATTTTGCAATAAGGCACTATTTTGTGTTATACGAACGAAATAGTAAGTAAAGACATGACTTAAAAGATACTATTGTTATATTCAACACTAAAATAAGCCCATATGCACGTATTTCTCATACAAGCATATGGACTCATATCCATTATCTTCCTATTGCTTTGCCACCATAAAACTAATTTTATTCCCTCTCATTTTAAATGGTTATAAAATTGATATCTGATTCCGTCCATTTTTCTTAGAATAATATAATGCCTCATCAACCCTTTTAACCATCTGCTCCATACTAAGGTTTTCATCCACCGCTGAAATCCCCACGCTGATGGTCACATGGTAACTTTCATTCTTTTCCTCGCTTTTCAATGAATCCATAAACTGTTCCATGATTTGCTTTGCTTCGTCCACTCCCACCAATAAAACTCCGAAAAACTCGTCTCCACCCCATCGTGCTGCGATTCCATTTTCGCCTATTGCGTGTTGCAAGTCTTCTCCAACCATTGCAATGACTGAATTTCCAAATATGTGGCCATATGTATCATTAATATCCTTAAAATGGTCTATGTCGAACATAAACAGCGTTTTTTTCGTCTTCCGGTTCTTTCTAAGAAATGACAAATACCGTTTGGAAAATTGCTTTCGATTGGGAAGTCCTGTTAACTCATCCGTATTCTCAATCTTTACAATACGCAGATTGCAGTTGATAAATACAGATGTGGAAACTACAATACAGGCAGCCAGTGCAACAAGCATAAAAAACACATTGCTTTTTACGCGTTCCTGAAACACCTTGCTAATGGAACTGGTATCCATCTCAAGAACCAAATACCAGCCAAGTATTTTATCATACTGGGTGATTAAGCATTTTCGCTTTCCATCCGATGTGTACCACTGCATGACTGGGGTTTCGGACTGATTTAACTGAAGACGTTCTTTAATCCCAACACGTTTTTGCAGTTCTTCTTCACTGATAAAGATATCGGTATTTCCTTTAAAAGAAGTTTCGGCTCCCATTACATTAATGATATGAACCGACAAGCCATAATCTCTTTCATATGAATAGATCGTATCACCCAGGGAATCAACCTGAAGCCCCACTCCTATCACACCCAGAAGTGATCCATCACTGCCCTCTACACGAAAATTAACAAAGACCGTTATATAATCTTGCTTTGTCTCGTTGGTGTCTACCTCAAGATCATACTCATTGCCGGATTTAATAAAATTATAATACCAGATATCGTGCTCATCTGTCTTTGAAATTGTCTTATTAAGGCCGTCCTGATAATAATAATTTCCTGTTTCTGCTGAAATACAAAACACCGTGGTATATCCATATTTATTCCGATAGGCGTTCAAATAATTATATAATTGCTTCAGGTATGTATCATTTCCAATATTTTTAGGTTCCTGTGAAAGCCATTTTTTCAGGAATTCATCATTCGCCATTGTTTTGGAAACCATCACTGGTTTCGTCATAGCGTCTTCCACATGACTGGAAATATCTTTATTAGACAGGCTTAAAATATTTTCCAAATGTTTTTCTGCCAGGTCCTGGTAAGCGGTGGTATCCCGATAAACGATACCGATAAATCCAATTATAATGGAAATGATGATAATGAGATTGCTGAGTAGTAGTATATGCTTTTTCACATTTGCTCCTCTTGGTCATACCCTATGGCTGTTTATAAATGATGTATTTGCTATAGCTAAGCAATGAACTAATATTCCTGATTTCAGAGATATATTAATATCTTGGGATATCCTGCTGAAATTCCTGCCTTAAAAAATAGAGATAAAATGCTTTATGCAATACCAGCTCCACATTCATAAGCTATCTTCCTTAAATCTTAAATAACTATAATATGGTAGCACTTATCGGCCGATTTTTCTACAGTAATTTAAAAACCTAACCCCAGTAATTCCATAGACTTTTTCGTTGAGTATTCTTTATCACCAATATCCTCTAACAATTCTTTAACTTGCATTGTCATTTATTCAGCGTTTGCGCTATATACAATTAAATTTATACGAAAAATTAACATATTTCAATATCTTGTTGTGCTACAATAAAATTATACAATTAATATAGGGAGGATAATAAAATGAACAGAAAACTTTATTATTTTGTCTTAGGTATTTCGATTACTCTAATTGCGACCTACGGGATTATTAATATCCTGGCAAACGGGAATCAACTCTCGCAGCTTATTATTTTTATCGGTCTTTTTGCTTTGGGCATTGGATTGAATGTCTGTGGGGTTAGAGCAAAAAAAGTTAAGAAACCGGAATTTCAGCCAGGAATTATAAATCTGAATGGAGAAAGAAAATTGCATGAACTTGATAATTTAGGTGCATGAGATAAGGAAATCTCCATCAATGGTGCTCGTCGGATTAGTTAAATAAAAAACACCTACAGGAATTTTTTATACTTGGTTGTTTTTACCGGGAATGATTTCTGTAGGTGTTTTTTTATTTCAGGGGACGAAAAAAACTATAAACTTTACCCCCATAAATTTATCTTTCTATAAATATTTCAAAAATGCTATACGTACATCAGCTGCTTACAAAATCCCATGCAATAAAAGAATCTGGAAGCTTTAATCTGGGAATATGGGATAAAGACACAAAAGATTATGTGCTTATTACGGGTCGCTATCATATTATCGGAACGCCTGTAAAAACCGGCTCGGTAAAAGTTCCGAATCCTTAAAAAAAGAGTCGGACTTGACATGCAGCAATATACAATGAATTTATTATTTATGGTAAATTATCTTGAAATTTAAGGCACTAAAATAAGCCCATATGCTCATATTTCTACAAGCATATAGGCTTATTTAGATGTTTAAATATTTATATATTATAAGCTGTTATTCCGCAATATTTTACGATACTTTGGAGATTGCACACAACCAATCAAAATGCTGTAAATGCCTTATTTTCAATCCCGTTCCTACAACTCGTATGGAGTCACCTGATATACATAATAATTCAACCAATTCCCATAAATCGTATTCGCCGCATTCCTCCAACAAAGCACTGGCATCGTATCCGGGTCATCATCCTCATAATAATTACAGGGAATTTCTGGATTCATCCCTTTATCCAGATCCCTATGATATTCCCCATTCAACGTCATCCGGTCATATTCCGGATGCCCCTGAATAAATACCTGCTTCCCATCCTCACTCATCACCATCAAAATCCCGGCTTCCTTCGACTCCGCCAGAATCTTCAACTCCTGATGCTTCTCAATATCCGCTCTCTTCACCTCGGTATACCGAGAATGAGGCGCCATCACGTAATCATCAAGACTCCGTACCAACGGCACTTTCCGATCCAGCACCCTGTGTCTGTAAATGCCAGAAAGCTTGCTGTCCCTCTTATACTTCGGCACTCCATAATGATAGTAAAGTCCCGCCTGGGCGCCCCAGCAGATATGAAGGGAACTGGTGACATTTGTCTTACTCCACTCCATAATCTTCGTCAGCTCTTCCCAGTAGTTCACCTCTTCAAACTCCATATTCTCAACAGGCGCACCGGTAATAATCATACCATCGAACTTTTTCTCTCTTACCTCATCAAAGTACACATAAAACTTGTTCAAATGACTGGCAGAAGTATTCTTTGAAGTATGACTCTCCAGCATCAGAAACGTACAATCCACCTGAAGCGGAGTATTGGACAATGCGCGCAGAAGCTGGGTTTCCGTCTCTTCCTTAATAGGCATTAAATTTATAATCAGAATTTCAAGGGGACGAATGTCCTGTCTTGAGGCCCGGTCCTCGTCCATGATAAATATGTTCTCTGTTTCCAGTATGGCTTTAGCAGGTAAATCCTTTTGTACTTTAATCGGCATATTTTATCCCTCCAGCAGTTTTATGAAATCCTCTTCTGAAATAATGGGCACTCCCAGTTCCTTTGCCTTTTTATTTTTAGATGAATTGGATGTGGTATCGTTGTTAATTAAATAAGTCGTCTTTGATGTAACAGAACCAGTCGCTTTGCCTCCCTGTGCCTCGATTGCTTCCTGAAGTGCTTTCCGGTTCTCAAAATGTTCCACGGATCCAGTAATAACAAACGTCATTCCCTCCAGCCGCTTCTCTCCTCCAGTCTCCGCCTCCTGCTCAATGGTTACTTCTGCTAACAGACGATCTGTCATCTCGTTATTCTTCTCGTCCTTAAAATAAGTAATCCATGCATCTGCCAGCACCTTTCCAATGCCGGAGACAGCAGTCAGCTCCTCTTCCTCTGCATGACGCATTCGATCAAAATCGTAACGGAATTCCCGGCAGAGCATCTTCGCATTGGCAACACCGATTCCGGCAATTCCAAGCCCATAGATCAGACGGGGCAGAGTTGTATGAGACGCCTTTTTCACTGCCTGAATTAAATTGTCATACGACTTTTTACCGAAGCCCTCCATCTGAGTAATGGCTTCCTCATGCTGATCTAAATGAAACATATCGGCAAACTCCCGGATAAATCCGGCTCCGATAAACTTCTCCAGAGTAGCTTCTGATAATCCATCAATATTTAAAGCGTCCCGGCTTACAAACAGAGAAAAGCCCTTGATCCGCTTTGCCTGACAATCCGGGTTGGTGCAATATAAACTTTTTACATCATTTACCCGACGGATCTCCGTAATGCCGTCACAGACCGGGCAATGATCCGGAATCTTTATTTTACCGCTTCTGGTTAAATTGTCGGCAATCTGAGGAATAATCATATTCGCCTTGTATACCGTGATCTGGTCCCCTTCACCCAGCTCCAAAGCTTCCATAATACTCAGATTATGCACACTGGCACGGCTCACTGTCGTACCCTCTAACTCAACCGGCTCAAAAATGGCAACCGGATTAATCAGGCCTGTTCTTGACGCACTCCATTCTATCTCTGTCAGGGTTGTCTCCCTGATCTCATCCGCCCATTTAAATGCGATGGCGTTGCGGGGGAACTTGGCAGTCCGTCCAAGAGATTCTCCAAATGCAATATCATCATATAAAAGCACCAGTCCGTCTGATGGAATGTCATATTCCGGTACAGTCTTCGCAAATTCAGCAACGGCTTCCCCGATGGTGTCTTTCGTCACGATCTTATAATCCACCACATCAAAGCCCTGGGCTTTCAGCCACTGAAACTGCTCAGCTCTGGAGTTTTTAAAATCAACACCTGGGGCGGAAACCAGAGCAAATGCCTCGAAATTTACGTTTCGACGGGCGGTGATCTGGTTGTTTAACTGTCTGACGGAACCGCTGCATAGATTCCTTGGATTCTTATACTTCGCGGTCACATCCTCAATCTCGTCATTAATCCGGTTAAAGTCCGTGTATTTTATTACAGCCTCACCCCTGATCACCAGTTCTCCCTGATAGGAAATGGTAAGGGGAATGTTTGCAAATACCCTTGCATTGTTGGTAATTACTTCTCCGATCTCTCCATTTCCCCGTGTTACCGCTTTTTGAAGCGTTCCCTCCCGGTAAACCAGAACAACCGTCAGTCCGTCCAGCTTCCAAGAGAGAATTCCCCTCTGGCCTCCCAGCCACTCTGCTAAATCCTCCGTGCTTTTCGTCTTATCCAGAGAAAGCATAGGAGAATCATGGGCTTCCTTGGGAAGCTCGCTTAAGACCTGATATCCGACGTTCTGTGTGGGGCTGTTAGATAAAACAACTCCGGTTTCCTCCTCCAGCGCCGCCAGTTCATCATAGAGGCGATCATACTCATAATTGCTCATGATCTCCCGGCTTTCCTGGTAGTAGGCTTTTCCTGCTTCCTGTAGTAGCGGGATCAGTTCCTTAATTCTTTTTAGTTTTTCGTCCATCAGATTTCTCCTTTTTCTGTTCTTGATAGGGAAGACTGGTCGAGCTTTTTAAAGACTCTTTCATCTGGTGGTATTCACGCCGGGAAAGTTCACGGTAAGCACCCGGCTTTAAATCTCCTAATTCAATATTCATAATCCGCATTCGTTTTAACATGCGCACTTCAAAGCCAAGCTGGGTGCACATTCGGCGAATCTGGCGGTTTAATCCCTGAGTTAATACGATACGAAATGTTTTCTCTCCCGCTTTCTCTGCAAAGCAGGGCTTTGTGGTAACGTCTAACTCGGAAAGAGTGACTCCCTTTCGCATCTTTCTGATGAAATCGTCTGTGACCGGACGATTCACTTTTACTAAATATTCCTTTTCATGAGCATTTCCGCTGCGCATGATTTTATTCACTAAATCTCCCTGGTTGGTCATGAGAATCAGACCCTCGGACTCCTTGTCCAGACGGCCTATGGGATAAATCCGTACGGGATAATGAACCAGATCCACGATATTGGGAGCCCGGTCCTTGTCTGAGGTGGTGCATACCACACCCCGGGGCTTATGGACTGCTAAAAAGACAGGCTCTGCCTTATGGCCGGTCTCACCTTTGGCTGTGCTGACAGAACGGCCCTTCACCGTAACAGACTGTCCCGGAAGCACCTTTTGTCCCGGTACTGCGGCCTGTCCATCTATTTTAACCTTTCCTGTCTCAATGAGCCGATCCGCCTCCCTGCGGGAACAGATCCCTGCCTCACTTAAATATTTATTCAGACGGATTCCATTTGCATCCATAATTGTTCTCCCTTATTATTTGCTAGATAAAAATTATAACATTGCTAAAGTGGTACGTCAAATTTTTATCTGTATTTTGAAAGCGATTTTTCTTTCCTGAATGGTAAAATATGGTTTGCTTTTTCTTAGCAGCCGTATTATAATAATAAATATCATTATTACATAGGAGGATTTCGTTATGCCATGGACACAAAATTTATCAGTTGGTATTTCAATGATTGATGATCAGCATAAGATGTGGTTTGAAAAAGCAGAGGCTCTCTTTGATGCCGGAAAGAACAACAAAGCGAAGGAATATGTAGGAGAGCTATTAGATTTTCTTGAAAGCTACACAAAAAAGCATTTTGCAGACGAGGAAGTTTACATGCAGAAGATTCATTACCCCGGATATGCAGAGCAGAAGCAGGCTCATACTGCTTTCATTGCCCAGCTTACCAAGCTGAGAAGCGATTATAATTCTTCAGGCGGTAATTTACTTGTTATTTTAAATGCAAACCAGATGGTGCTTGAATGGCTGACAAAGCACATTTCAAATATGGACAAAAAAATCGGCGAATACGCAAAGACCGCCCATTAATCGGCAAAGAGGACTTAAATGAAATCCATTCAAGCCCTCTTTTTCATTATTCTTACGTAAACTTATAATGCACTTCACAGCCGTTAGAAATGCGGTTGCAGATATTTACCACCCGCTCCATGACAGCCGTAATCTTGCTGTTCTCCATCTCAATGTTCATTAGCTTTAAGTCTTCCGAGATCTTTATTACCTTCACCCCATCGACCTTTGCAATTTCCCGCTCAATTTTTCTGGCCTTTGGCCGGTCTGACAGGGCGTAAACGTGGTAACTCCTGTTCACGCTTCTCCCTCCTTTCTATGAGTGTCTTACCCCTATTGTAGACAATCAGAGGGAACTTTAAACATTACAGGAACGCCCTTGCTGCAGTAGTAAACAAAAAGCAGATTATGACTCCGGTTACTGTGGGCACAAGCCAGGACAAAAGGGTCCATTTTATGCTCCCGGTCTCCTTCCTTATGGTCAGGCATGTGGTGGAACATGGCCAGTGCATGAGGGAGAAAAGCAGGGTGCTGACGGCAGTCACCCAGGTCCAGCCATGAGCAATCAACAGATCCCTTAATATGGATAAATCATTGATTTCCCGTATGCTTCCTTCGGAAAGATAAGCCATAATCATTATGGGAACAACGATCTCATTGGCAGGAAAGCCAAGGATGAATGCCAGGAGGATCACACCGTCAAGGCCGATGACTCTGGCAAAGGGATCTAAAAAACCGGAGCAGCGGGTTAATAAGGTCATATCCCCCACTGTGATATTTGCCATAAGCCAGATTAACAGACCTGCGGGAGCAGCCACCGCAGCCGCTCTTCCGAGAACAAAGAGGGTCCGGTCACATATGGAACGGACAATGACCTTTCCGATCTGTGGTCTGCGGTAAGGGGGCAGCTCTAAGGTAAAGGAAGAGGGGATCCCCTTTAATATGGTTACAGAGAGAATTTTTGATATTACAAGGGTCATGAAAATTCCAAGAAGAATAATACCTGACAGAATCCCTGCAGATAAAATCGTGGAAAATGATCCTGTCGCTCCTCCGATAAAAAACATGGTAATAATCGCAATCATGGTTGGAAATGCGCCACCAACCAAAGGGCAACTTTGTTCCATACGACGAGTAAAGGGCTGACAGTTCCTTACTCGCCGTCGATAAAAATATGAAGATCTTTTCCATCCCAGACAATTTTCTTGACCATCAGTTTGATTAAGGTTCGCTTCTCTTCCATAGACAGCATATTATAATTGTCCTTAAAGCTCGATAATGCTATAGACAGCATATCCACCTGGATTTTCCTGTCAGCTATGTTATCAGTATCCTTTTGAAGACGGTTTTGTTCTTCTTTTAAAGAAGTCAGCTCGTTATCAAGCTCCGTTATTTTTGAGTTTACCCTTTCAATGAAAGCAGCCCCCAAGTTTCCATGTGACAGTGTATTAATTAAATTCTCAATCTCACTATTACATTTTTTTATTTTATCCTCAATAACTGCAACAGGATTTTTTTGTGTCTGCCCTTGTAAATCATTTTTCAGTCTTTCCAGTAACTTATAAATACCGGAACTTTCATTTGTATACTGCATGAGGTACTCACAGACTAAATCATCTGCCTGCTGACCATTAATGTTTTGGCAGTTACATAAATCCATTCCGCCTCGCAGTTTATTGTTGCATATATAATCATATAACTCATTGTTTTTAGTTTTGCTGCTACGCTGTTTTGCAAACATGCGGCTTTTACATTTATCACAATAGATTAATCCGGAAAGTAATGAATAGTCATTGTGCATGATGGCTGGCTTTGTACCAGTTGGTACGTTGTCTTTTAGAATATTCTGTATCGCCACCCACTTTTTACCGGATATACGTCCTTTGTGCTTGCCAATTGCAACTATCCACTTGTCCACCTCCTGGCGTGGTGCACTCTTCTTTCTGTAATCACGCTTATTGTAAGCTAGTAATGCATATTTGTCAGAACATTCTGACTTGTTAAAACATATGTCTGCATGAAGTTCCGTAAAGTAAGTCCATGCATCTTCATCAGCAATACAATAGACTGGATTTTGAAGAATTTCTTTGATTCCCAGAAGAGAGAATATTTTTCCCGTTCGTGACTGGATACCCTGTTTAATTAAATATTTACTTACACCAGACACGCTACGAAATTCCAAAAATTTTTCAAAAATGCAATCAACAATTTTTAATTCTTCAGGGTTGTCCTTTAATTTGCAAGCTGTTTTAATTTTACCATCAATGACAATTTCCTGTATCTTTTCAGAAGTAAACCCAGTGGGAGTTGTCCCCCCCAGCCACCGTCCGGTTCTTGCCAACATGAGCATATTATCACGGACACGCTCCGCTATGGTTTCCCTTTCCAATTGGGCAAAAACAGATGCTATGTACATCATGGCTTTTCCCATAGGCTTTGATGTGTCAAATTCTTCTTTAATACAGATAAATGAAATATTATGATTGTTCAGGTCTTCAATCAGAGACGAAAAATCGCTTACATTACGACTGATACGGTCAAGACGGTAGCAAACAATATATTCTGGCTTGTTTAACTTTATATCACGGAGCATTTGCTGAAACTGTGGCCTGTCCGTATTCTTTGCAGAGAAGCCCTCGTCCTCATAAACGGTTATCTCTGCATTATTAGCCAGGGGGAGTTTTGTTGCAATATAATCCTTGCACATTTCAATCTGATTCTCAACACTTTCACCCTTGCCAGTATAAACCGATTTACGGCCATAAATAAAGATTCTCAAAGACTATTCACCGTCCTTTTAGCTTGCATAGTCAGATAAAACTTTGCTGTTCATCTAACTGTTCTTTTAGAACTTTTGAAAGAGTAATTATCACCCTTAATTATTTCCAGTGACAAACATATATATTACTTCATATAGGCTATATTTCGGTTATCACTTTTATCAAAGATTAAATGGTGAAAAACTCGTCTACTTTCGGGCTCCTAACAAAATTACTGTAAACTGTACTTATTATCATATCACCCCTTACTTGGCAGATATCGTCATGAAGCATTTCCTTATACGGGCTGGTCTGCTGTGCCGACTGAAATCCAATTTTGGGGCCCGAAGTTTTAACTGCCTTATAAAGTCCAAATTTGACTGGTTGTTACTACAAGCACCGATTAAAATTGTTTAAAAAAGTTACGTTCATATTGGATTAGTCCACTTTTTTCTTCTAGTTGGTTTTTTAATATAAAAGGTAAAACACCATCTTCATTAATATCAGACGGCAAAAATTTCTCGATTTTTCTGATAGCAGAGATAGGTACGTTATATTCTAATAATAGAGTGAGGTTGGGTGATAAAAAGTTATTTTCTATTAAGTTTGCGTAAAACAAGTAGCTTCCAGAAGCTATATGTTTTTTTTGACAGACATATTCTTGAAGTGAATTTACCACTGTAAGCCACTTAGGAACTTTATACTCAAACCAATGCCGAAGAGTTTGAAATGAATCTTTGATTGCTTCATCTAATATATCAATATTTTCCCAATCAGAATATTGATGTTGCTTCTTATAGTAATCATAAGTATCTCTTATTAGCATCTGTAAAGATTTATGCTGAGAGTAATCAAATGTCTGCTTTACTAATTTTGCTTTTGTCATTGGATTGGTTGTTTCACCCGGCTTAAGTAAATTATCCCAAGCCAAACCAAGAATATATTCCAGTTGTTTGTATGTAGGGTATCCTGTCCAGTTGACTAATGTAAAGTTCGAAAGACGCATAAGTGTATTTATAATATTCACTTGCCCTCTGACAGTCACCCCGTTTTGCTGTATTATAGCTTTTATATCCTCAGGTATATTCTGAATATAATGGTTTTGTTCACTATCAGGCTGTCTAATTTCATCAAGGTTTAAATTTATTAAAACTTCGTCCGAAACCGGATTTTGTTCAAAAAAAGGAATATCTACAATAATATCTTCTTTAGGTGGTGGAGGATTGAAATTATAAATTTTACCAACAAAGTGCACCATCATCCGACCTGCGCGGCCTTTTATATTACTATAATCGAAGAAATCAATTGGGGTATCCTTTCCTTTAGTTTTATCGTAATAAATAATATTTTTTGCACTTGTATTAACACCTTCTATTATAGTTGTTGTACAGAACAAACAATTTAAATCTTGATTGTTAAAGTATTCTATAATTGAAGTAGTTATGTGGCGCGGAAGCGCACCATCATGAATGCCAATTTTATAATTTAAACAATCCGTCAGGCACCACTGCTTATGAATGTTTTTCTCAATCCATTCAACCAGAGGTAATGGTGGAATCTGCTGAATACCTTTTTCTTGAAGATAAGCAGAATATTTTTTAGATAAAGCTCTTACTTTAGCAGGTGAAGAGCAAAATACCAAAGTCTGCTCTTTGCGAAGAGAATAAAGTAATTCAAACAATGTTTTTTCTTTGAACAGCCTTTTTTGTCCTGAACGACCAAACTGTCCTCTATATTGTGAATAATAGTCAACCTCCTCATTAGCAACTAAAGAATATGCTGTTTTATAAAATTCAGCATTGAACATTTCAGCAAAACCGTTGGATATGTTTTCTATATTTGGCCCTAAGAATAAAAAAGATGCCCTATGTTTTTTTAACAGAAGATATATTGCATTATTTAAAATATCCGATCGCTCATCATCACGTTTCGCACTGAGTTTATAAAATTCATCTAGAACAAAAAAATCTATATCTGGTAAATGGGGATATTCTAAGACTCTCTCTGCTGTTAGCAAAAATATATTGCCCTTTTCGTTTGATACAGGCTGTGTAGTCTTAACTATAACTTTATAAAGAGAATCATATTTCATTAATTTTTTTCTGGTTTCATCGAGTAACGCTAACGTAGGTTGAATAATTACAATATTTCTATACCGATTGCCAGATATGATCTCCTCAATTAAAAGGCTTTTCCCGAAACTTGTTGGAGCACTTATAATCATATTCATGCCAGAAGATATTTTTTGTAATAGTTCTTTTTGTTCTTCATGCAAATAAAGATTATTTAGATTCCGGGATTTGTAAAACCCTTTTCTAATTAGGCCAGCAGTATTGTCTATTTGAAGCTGGTCTTTATATTTTTCCAGATATGGGTAAAACCCTACTGATTCTATCATATCTACCCATATTTGATGAGCGTTAACATCGATTTTTTGCCAATTATCTAAAATATAAATTAATAACAGTCTTACATTATTTGAGGCTATATCTTCTTTTAACATCTTATTGCAGTATTTAATTAGTTTGAAACTATCATCAAGTGTAATATAATCTTTATTTTTAATGTAACGAATTAATTCTGCTGACATTATAATTCCCCCATGCTCTGAATATTACTTAAATTTCTATGTAATCTTGTAACCAGTTCCTTTTTGCACTGAACAGGAAAGAGTAGCAAAATTATATTCAAGTTACCTTTGAGCGGGTGGTCATTATTGGTATCAAAATACTTTTTTAAGCTAAGCATTTCGCTTTCATATTCACTGATGAATGCAGCCAATCTATCATCTGAGTATTTGATAAATAGAGGACTTTCATACGTACATAATAAAGGAATATTTATGTTTTCTAATTGCTCCCGCATAGTTGTTGATTCACGTAACAGGTCTATCCAGTAATCCTTTTGGGGTATATTATCTAGGGTTTTTATTTTCCTCGAAACGATAGCAAATTCACTATTCAGATAATCGAATAGAAAATGTTCTTTTATGTCGTTGATAAGGGCTGAGACGCCTTGTTTTCCATCCGTATACAGCTTTGACTCTCCAAGCCACAGCGTTTTTGTACTTTCCTGGATATGAACGGCATCAAAACCATGTACTGCTGTGCCCAAAGAATCTCTAAAATATATCTTGGATATCAGTGGAATAGTATCTTTATAATCCCGTAAAAGCAAATGAAGTATTAATTCACCAAACTCTCCGCGTTTTAAATATTTATCCGCTACGGCGTCATTTATGGAATTTCCGTTTAAATATATATCTCTTACTTTCTGAAATTCATCTATACTATATACGGCTTTTGCTGCATCGCAAAGAGTATTAACGATTTCAGTATTTGATGTTACTTGGCCTAAATGATGACCAAAAGCAAATTCAGGAATAACTCTTATGAGTAGCTTTATCAGATCATTAATACGATAGCGACTATTTCCACTATCGTCTAAATCAAAGCCAACAAAATATGTACTTAAATTATTTTGACATATATGCTGTTTTATAATCTTATTTGCCCCGAAGTATTCCATGTTATCCCCCCTTGTTTATTCGCATAAATTCACTTGTTTTAAGCGAAATTCACAATATAAAACACTAAAACTTTAATTGGCAAGCTTTTAGGTTTAAGTAACTTTAATTTTTTATATTTTTTTAGAAAATCAAGTTATTATCATTATATACCAAAATCACCCATAAAACAACGAAAAAAGAGGTTATTTTTATTGTTCGTGCTCACCCTAAATTTTACTAAAACTTATCATAATCACGGAATTAGGCTGAAGTTTGTTCTGACCCTATAAGGGCCTATTACCAATCATTCGGTATAGGAAATCAGTCGCGAAGTAGTATCAGTATAATACTGACGGGCAGTATTATACTTGGAATAATCCTATTTCGATCATCGTAATAGTTCTGATACTTTTGGGGAGGCTTTTAAACCCAAAAAAACTCTGGATTAAGTTGGGCTAGAGTGAGTGATTGTGGAGTTGAGTAAAAGGAAGTATAATATTATCAAAATGTTTTTAACCAGGAGGAAATACATTGGAAGTTGCAGGTGAAAAAAATTGCAGTTATTCATTACATGAGTTTAGACTAATTGTCGAAGGAAAAAGAAACACTTTGTCAAATAAAGATTTTATAAAAGAACAAAAATCCTTATTAATAACATCTGGAATTAATCTAAGCTTAAGCAATAAAAGAACTGTTGAGATACGCACAAAATCTAATTTCTTGGGTAAGCAAGGTTGGGTGATTTCTCCTTTTTGGCATCCTGGTAAGGAAGAAACGTGGTATGACACATGGTTCTGGCTCGCATACAATAATCAAGAAGAAAAAATAACCACTTATTTTACAGAAAATAATTTTGCGCTACTAGAATGTATAAATGGCTATTCTCGTTTTGAAGTTAACAGAGCTGATTGGTTTATTGAAGCGGAGGCTCTTTTTAAAAAGTGTCATTATGCTTCATGTGCAATGTTATTGACAGCTATTTTAGAACAAAGTATACGCAAATGTCCTATTGCAGGTTGGCATCACCGTGTTACCATTTTCTTTGACAACGCAGTTTCTAAGAAAATAGAAGACTATTACAGTCAAAATTTTGAGCTATTAAATAATTACATTGAAACTGTTCTTTTGTTACCATCAATTGATGGATTTATAAATACTTATTTTAATAGTGGCTATAATTTTGGAAAAGATAAGGAAAATAGAGTTCGCAGCGAACCTCCTTTCTTAGAACGAAATTGGCTTATGCATGGAATGACTCAAAGAGAGATACTATCATCAGATTGTATTAAATTATTTAATGCAATCAGTGGCCTGCACTATATCCTAAAAACTATATTTCAAGAAGATTCCTTATAATATAAAATACGTTAATTTCCGACAGTACAGTCAGTTGTATTACCCAGTTGATTTTTTCTATCGTGAAGGAATGGCATTAACAAATAACCTCTGGAAGAAATTTATGCGGTAATAAATATTTTCACCTGTTACTTCCCTTATTGATTGTAAAATCCCCATGTTCATGCTATACTGGGACAATATAGGTATAAAATAATTCCCGCGAGGTACGTTATGGCAAAGCAGATTCATATTAGATTAGACGATAAAGTTTATGAAGCACTATCTGAATACACAGGTGTAGCCGGAAAATCCGTTCAGGATTGTGTTTCCAAGGCTTTGATTCAGCTGTTGAATAAACAGAAAGCAGAGGAAAAAAAAGAGGAAGCTTTATTTACTTTTATAGATCTTTTTGCCGGTATTGGAGGCATGAGAATTGCCTTCGACAGAGCAGGTGGTCAGTGTGTTTACTCCAATGAGTGGAACAAATATAGCCAGCAAACTTATTATGCTAATTTTAGTGATCAACCTGATGGAGACATTACGCAGGTCGACGCCAGTAATATACCAGATCATGATATTCTGGTTGCCGGTTTTCCCTGTCAACCGTTTTCCATTGCCGGAGTCTCCAAAAAAAACAGTCTTGGTAGAGCAACAGGTTTTGAAGATAAAACACAGGGAACCCTGTTCTTTGATGTGTGTCGCATTCTTAAATCCAAAAGACCAAAAGCTTTTATGCTGGAAAATGTCAAGAATCTTTGCAGTCATGATAAGGGCAGAACATTCAAGGTTATCCTTGAGTCTCTGGATGAGCTCGATTACCAGGTGTTTTACAAAATACTTGATGGGCAGAATTTCGTTCCACAGCATAGAGAGCGTATTGTAATTGTTGGATTTGACAGGAAACGCTATGGTAAGGACATAAATTTTAATTTTGATATCACACCTGTAGATCCAAAGCCAGTAATACAGGATATTCTCCAAACGAATGTTGATGAACGTTACACACTATCCGATAAGCTGTGGACATATCTTCAGAACTATGCCGCCAAACATAAAGCAGCCGGTAATGGATTTGGATATGGGTTGGCTCCTTTGAATGGTATTTCCAGAACTCTAAGTGCCAGATATTACAAAGACGGTTCAGAGGTGTTGATACCACAGGCAGGAAAAAACCCGCGTAAGTTGACACCAAGAGAATGTGCGAGGTTACAGGGATTTCCGGATACCTTTAGAATCGTAGTTTCAGATACACAGGCTTATAAACAATTTGGTAATTCAGTAGTTGTACCGCTGATGGAGAATGTTGCAAAGCTGATTGTTACAGAAATAGATAAAATGGAACAAATACAGAAGGATAATTCAGTAGAAGAGGTGGTTTAATAATGGAGAGTTATTCTATGATGGCCATTCAGGCTGCTTTACAGGGACAAGTTGCTTTTTGTAAGTTTTTGTCTGCTAATGACACTGGCAAGACTGGTGGACATCAGGCAGGTATATATATTTCCAAAGCATCCAGTCCCATTCTCTTCAATGAGCCCGGTAATAAGGGACAGAACAAAGAAAAATGGGTTAAAATTAAGTGGCAAAATGATTTTGAAACAGATACAAGATTTATCTATTACGGCCAAGGTACCAGAAATGAATATCGTATTACTAATTTTGGAAATGGTTTTCCGTTTCTTCATACGGATTATACAGGTGCTTTATTTGTTTTTGTGAAAAATACGGAGGACGATTACCAGGGCTTTATTCTAAATACTGATGAAGAAATTAATAAGTTTTTAGATGCCTTTGGACTTAGCCCCACCGAAACTAATAAGTTAATTGAAACAACACGACCTGACCCTGAAATTCATGAAAAGCTCGCAATAGAACAATTTATTGACGGTCTGAGTGTGGAATTTCCAACATCAGAGGAAATGTCAGTTGCGGCACGCTCTATACACAATCAGGTTTATAATCATCAGGAATTAATACGTTCCAATCCAGACAAACAATTGCTCGACTGGACGGCTACAGAATTTCGTCTATTCCGTGCTTTGGAATATGTCAGATATGACAAAATGCTTACAAACGGGTTTTCGTCTGTAGATGCCTTTATTAATGCGGCAAATCAGGTACTTAATCGTCGGAAAAGCCGAGCCGGGAAAAGTCTGGAGCATCATTTGTCCGCCATCTTTGATGGAAATAATGTACAGTACAAAGCACAGGCAATTACCGAGGGAAATAAAAAACCCGACTTCATTTTTCCATCGCAGGAAGCCTATCATGATTTAACATTCCCAACCGAGGAAATTGTCTCACTGGCCGCCAAAACAACTTGCAAAGATCGTTGGAGACAGGTAATTAATGAAGCTGACCGATTAAGAGATCATAACAAATATCTTTGTACTCTACAAAGAGGTATTTCAGCAAAACAGATGGATGAAATGCAGGCAGAAAAGGTTATTCTTGTCGTTCCAAAACCTTACATTCCGTCTTTCCCTGAAGACCGCCGGGATAGAATATGGACGATTGGTAGATTTGTTCAGTATATTAAGAAATTGGAAAATAGATAATGGCCGATATTATTTCTCCAGTAAGTAGAAGCAAAAATATGTCAGCTATAAAAAGCAAGGATACCAAGCCGGAAATATATTTCAGAAAAAAGTTATTTGCATTAGGGCTAAGATACCAAAAAAATGTATCATACATATATGGCCATCCAGATATCTACTTTAAGGGAAATAATGTTGCCATTTTTATACATGGTTGTTTCTGGCATAGGCATAGTGAATGTAAATATGCTTATACACCAAAAAGCCGAATTGATTTCTGGTCAAGCAAATTTGAGAATAATATTAAAAGAGATGCCGTTGTAAAAGACTATCTGAGTTCACAAAAAATCAGATGCCTGGTTGTCTGGGAATGTACAATAAAACAGATGATCAGAAATAAAAGTATTGAAAAACAGATACTCGATAAAACTTTAGATTTTATGAAATCGGATAATATGTATTTGGAACTTTAAAAACCAGACTCTGTATTTTCACAAAAATTATATACGACTTAAAACTGAAGTAAACAAAATTGAATTGATATACTCCCTCTTAAGTGAACAGAGTATTTATATACAGCTACTTAAGGGGGACTTTTTATTTACTAAAAAGTATTTAAAATAAAATGGGGGCATGCAAAAAATCAGTATGCTAATATACAATTTAGCCCCCTTAGACAATAAATCACCAATAAAAGCAATCACAAATATTAAGGCTGCCGTTTTCCCTCTCAAACTTTTTCTCTTACTTTTCAAACTGATTGAGCAATTCTCTGTTATTTCTCAAAATTCCTTTTGCTGCTAATACAAACTCATAAATTGTACGTTTTTCGTAATTATCACAATCCGCCAATAAAAGATCAATATCTGTCTGGTATTCTGTCGGATTGTATAGCTGGTTCCCATTCAACAGTTCATCCACCGTCACCCCCAATACATTTGCTATACGGACCAACGAAACCAGACTTGCTTTTCTCTTGGCATTTTCTATCATACTTATGTATGAAACAGATAAATCAGAAAGTTCTGCAAGTTGCATTTGCGATACGTTTTGCACCACCCTTACCTCATGGATTCGTCTTCCAACCAGCCGAAAGTTAACTTCCATGTAAGTTCACCTCCCTTCCACTGCTAATCATAATAGACGGTTAATGGATTTCCAAAACAACTTTATTTTGCAACTGGTAGTGAACCTTTTCACTACCAGTCTATTTTTATCTTTTACAGAAAATATATAATAATTATATCCCAATGCCAAGGAGTATCCATATGAAAGAAAACGAAGAAAAAATTCAAAACGTCTCCCAGCAAAAGGCAAAAATCCGGGAACGTTATAAGGGAATCAACCAAGAAGAATTGGACATTATACCTGCTATTCCGCAAGAAAATTTTTATAATGATACCAGTGAAAAGCAGGTAGGCGTATATGTCAGAGTATCCACAGACGACCCCCGTCAAACTTCCTCCTATGAATTACAAAAAAACCATTATCAGGATTTGATGAATCATCATCTTGGCTGGAATCTCGTTGAAATTTATGCAGACGAGGGAATATCCGGTACATCGCTACTACATCGGGATTCTTTTATCCGTATGATTGCAGACTGCAAACAGGGTAGAATAGACCTTATTGTAACAAAAAGCGTCTCTCGTTTTGCGCGTAATGTAGTGGACTGTATAAAATACGTTCGTGAATTAAAAGCTCTCCGTCCACCTGTAGGCATATTTTTTGAAGCAGAAAACATTTATACACTGGACCCTAACAGTGAAATGAGTCTTTCTTTTATTTCCACACTGGCTCAGGAAGAAAGTCACAACAAAAGTGAAATCATGAATGTTTCTATTGAGATGCGCTTTAAACGGGGAATTTTCCTCACCCCTTCGCTGTTGGGATATGACCAGGACGAAGATGGAAATCTTGTAATGAACGAAGAAGAGGCCAAAACTGTCCGACTGGCTTTTTTTATGTATCTTTATGGTTACAGCTCCCAACAAATAGCAGATACATTTACATGCCTTGGTCGCAAAACAAAAAAAGGAAAAACTGTATGGTCTACAAACTCTATCATCCAAATCCTGCAAAATGAACGCCATTGCGGAGATGTACTGGCACGTAAAACATGGACACCCAGCTATTTAGACCATAAAACAAAAAAAAATCATTTTGATCGCAACCAATATCGACAGAAAGACCATCATGAAGCCATTGTTTCCAGAGATGATTTTATTGCAGTGCAACGAATGATTAGTAATGCAAAATATGGAAATACAGGATTTCTTCCAGAACTTAGAGTAATATCATATGGCATCTTGAAAGGTTATGTATCAGTCAATCCTCGATGGGCAGGTTTTAAAGCTGAAGATTATCGCCTTGCTTCTGCCAGCATTAACCTGGAAAATGCTAATTGCGAAGATAATTCTCTTGTAGAAGTAGAAGGCGGTTCCTTTGATTTACGGGGCTTTGAAGTTGCACGAGCTGAGTTTTTCAGTACTTCAGATAAACCAGCCATTACCTTCGGAAGTAATTACATATATTTTAATTCTATTTCCATACAGAAATTCAAAAAACGAAACTATGTCGAATTACTGGTACACCCGGAAAAAATGACGCTTGCTGTGCGTCCTTGCACCAAGGATACAAAAAATGCAATTCAATGGGCAAAATCAAACAATAAACAACTCATTCCCAATTCCATCTGGTGCATGGCTTATATTTCTACACTGTTTTCATTATTTGGCTGGAATAAAGAACTACGTTACCGGATTATTGGGCAACTCTATCAAAAAGACGAAGAATCATTTCTTCTTTTTGATCTACATAATACAGAAGTTAGTATTCCCATCAATCGTACAAAACTCGAACCTGATGCTGCTTCTATGAATAAATCACAAGATCAAATGTCAACAAAAAAAATAATAAATACTCCAAAGAATGTTATTGGTTACCCCATAGACTGGGTTGATAATTTTGGAAATGCGTATTACTCACAGCAGATGGAAATGAATACTCAGGGCTTTTCTACAGATGGAGATTGGGAAAGCAACACCCCTGGTGTACCATATAAAGAACCCGATCTTAATGTCACAAGCCCGGATGAAGTTACTCAAACAATTTCCTTAATGATAAATGAAATGAAAAGGGAGATAACATATGAAACCGGAAAACCTGACGAAACTGACACTTTCCTCACAGACCCAAATCAGGGAGATCATAAATGATGACACCTTTAACTATGACGGTTATCAAGTTGTCCGAGGAGAATTTTTTGCTCATACTCATGAACCAGCTTTTACCTTCAACCAAAATAGAGTATCTCTGAATATGGCATGTATTAAAAAATTACCACAATTTGAATATGTGCAAATTTTAGTTCATCCCGACGAAAAAAAACTGGCTGTGCGCCCCTGCAAAGAAGAAGAAAGAGATTCCTTCCGCTGGTGTACCAAAAAACCAAATAAGCGTAGTCCCAAGCAGATTACCTGCAAAGTTTTTTATGCCAAAATTATAACTCTTATGGGCTGGAACCACAACTATCGATATAAACTTTTAGGAAAATTAATATGTAGTAATGGAGAACTTCTCTTCATATTTGATTTAAAAACACCTGAAATTTTTCAGCGTGTCATTAAAGATGAGATCCATCAGAAGAATTTACTGATACCAAACTACCCTGAATCTTGGAAAAATCAGTTTGGAGTCTCAATGGAAGATCATCAAAAAACTCTGCAAGTCAATATTTTTGACGGTTATGCTATATTTAATATTAAAAATAATCTAAAGCCTTCCTATTCTATGCCCCCCATAAATGTGCCAGTTTCAAAGGAGGTAACATGTGAATAGCAAATCAGAAGTCTACCCGGTAATATTTATTGATCTCAAAAAAAATCGTATCCGAATATACAAACGCACCCTGCATTTATTAGGAGATCCTGCGTATATTCAATTTCTAGTGAATCCTGCATCCCAGACAATCATTGTAAGATGCACAAACGGCCAAGACAATCTCTCTCACCGTATATATTGGGAGAGGTTGATCCAACATAAATGCTGTGAACTGTATAGCCGTGATTTTCTACGTACATTGCGCTCCACTTCTCAGGATTGGAAAGAAAATCAAACATACCGGATTTATGGAACCCTGGTAAAACCTTACAAACTCGCTCAGTTTTCCATGAAAAATTCTATTCCCATTAATCAAAAGCAGGAGGGAGAAGCAGGCAATGATTAAACCATACTTATATAATTTAAATATTGATCATGAATTTAAACACCTTTCTCCCGATTTGATGCAGGAAGAATATGAAAAATTAGAAAGAGCAATAGTAGCTTCTGGATGCAGGGAACCAATCATGGTCTGGAATGACTATATTATTGATGGTCACACGCGATACAACATCTGCCATAAATGGAGTATTCCCTTTTCCATTTCCAGTATCCATTTTTCTTCAAGGGAAGACACTATTTCATGGATATGCAGAAGACAATTAGAGAAAAAACATATAACAGGTATTATGAGAAGATACCTGTTAGGAAAATGTTTTATTGCAGAAAAGGGTATTACGGGCAGAGACTACGAAGGTACTGACTTG
The DNA here is from genome assembly GCA_009712635.1 of Hungatella sp. GTDB lineage: Bacteria > Bacillota > Clostridia > Lachnospirales > Lachnospiraceae > Lacrimispora. Next base: position 397,717 of record WASS01000015.1, read on the forward strand.
CATGGAAAAAGTCTAAATCCTCACTACATTACAGCTGTTGAACTTGGTTCCAAATACGATATATCCCATCACACAATATATAAATATGGTATGATGGCCAATGCTTTTGACCTGATATTCCAGAAAGAACCTGCTTTACCACATAGAATACTATCAGGACAGATAAAGATATCATACGAAAATATCGTGATTCTTTCCAAACTTTCCAAAGACAAGCTTCGCAGCCTGAACCGCTATCTGTCTGACAATCAACAGGACCACATTCTGCTTTCAGACATTGAACATGAGATTCAATGTAAAGCTTCTACCCCACAATATTCAGAAATACCAGTGACTCCAGAACCTTCTTTTCCAATAAAGGCTGCCATAAAGGAAATGCCACAATATGATCCGGATGCTGAAACTTCCAGCCTTGCTTTGACTATTCCTTCATGGATCAGTACAATGGAACGCACTCAATCTAAGGCTAATTTACAGTTGATTACTACTAAAGCCCGAATACAAATTAAACAGCAGTTATTTAATTTATATCACACCACCGAAATTCTGTTAAATGCAATAAAGGAGTATGAATAACCATGGAAAATTTTGAACAATATGTTCCCAAAGTCCATTTTGAACAAATCCCCATTAAAAATCTGGTTTCTAATCAAGAGTATCAGCGAAACCTGTCCACTAAACACGTTCAACATGCAGCTGCAAACTTTGATCTCTATCAGATTAATCCAGTTAAAGTCAGCCGTCGTAACGAAATTAATTATGTATTTAACGGTCAACATACCATAGAGATAATCGCATTGGTTTCTCGCTCTCGTGAAACCCCTGTTTGGTGCATGATATACGATGACTTAGAATACCAGCATGAAGCAGATATTTTTGCAAACCAGCAAAAGTATGTAAAACCACTCCTACCATACGAAATCTTTATGGCAAATATCGAGGCAGGAAGTGATAAGCAACTTATAATCCGTGATTTAGTGGAATCGTATAATTTAGTAGTATCTTCCAAAACAGCTCCTTGTCATATTTGTGCTGTAGCTACATTAGAAAGCATTCATGATCGTTATGGTTTTCACACTCTTGACCGTACTCTAAGATTAGTTGTAGGCACTTGGGAAGGTATTCCCCAATCATTAAGTACTAACATGCTAAGCGGGATTGCTCGACTGGTCAATGCTTATGGTGATTCTTTAAAAGAAGATACTTTTAAAGAAAAACTTGGACGGATCTCCATTAAAGAACTTGTACGCACCGCTAATGAGCGAAGAGCCGGCTCTTTGGGTTTTGCAGAAGCAATGCTCATCTATTACAATAAAAAAACTCATATCAATGCTCTCAACTGGGATAAACTTTATACTGATAAACTACCAGCTGGAAAAAAAGGCTTAAAAAGGTCAAAAAAAACAGTTCCAGGAAAAATTTCAGATTATGAAAATATACATCAGCAATTAGATATGTTTACTGCTTCCACAGAATGATCTAAGAGGATGCTGCACTTATCAGCGGCATCCTCTTGTTTTACAAATGCGAATATGCACTTGATATGTCTTAACCCGTTATCTTACTTCTGATTCAATTATTCTACTGTACCAAACAGTCTCCTTATCAATGATTACATAATTCCCATGCCTGGGTTTTCAGATGTATTCAACATTAACACTTGTAATTACCAATTCACCTGCTTTTACACCTCTCCTCCTCTGTTTACAAGACATTTTTCAGACTGGAACACAATCTCAACAGATCCAGACAAATGAGAATATCGGTATATCTGGTTAGAAAGGCGGTCTGTTTCCTGAACTTCGCTTTGATTGATCTCAGTGACCATTGCACTTAGTTCCTCATAGGATGCTCCTTCCCATTCCGGTATTAGTAACGTTTCATGTATACTTGATGGCAAAATAATAATATCTGCTTTCTGCTCCGTTGCAAATTTCTCAAGACAGTCATCATATAAAATACAGCAAGCTCCATTCACCTGTCGTTTATTGGACAATACATACATCGGGTGAAGCTCCCCTCCCAACAGTTCATCTATCATTCCATCACCCATATCCCACTGATTCTCTTTCAGGATTCCCTTTAGTACTTCTCTCATGGTCTTTATTCGGGCAGGTAATATCTCTGGGGTGTTTTTTCTTGCTAACTGATACAACTCCTCTTTTGTTATACCCCAAGAATCCATATGGGAATTGTGGATTAAAGCCGTCATTTGCTCATTCTTGTTTTCATCCAAAATCAGGTAAAATACTACTGACAAATCCAGGAAATCATAAGATGGTATATCCTTTAATAACTCCTCATTAGCCTCTGTCTGTATCAACTTATAGACAACCTTATCTTTTAAATTATTAAAATCCAGAAAAATCCTTATATCTTTGAGAGTCAGATCCTTATCCCCCTTACACACAGTTATAATGTCTTCAATAATCCTTGTTAATGATCTCCCATGTTTAAAATCCAAATAATACGAATCCAGATATATTGTAGGGGCAAATTGATCATCTTTGCTGTTGATTACCAGCCCCTCCAGTATAACCCCATTGTTTTTCTTAATTTTTTGAACATTTATTTCATGATTAATTCCTAATTTTTCCTGTACAGCAGCTTTAACAGCTTCTAAAAACTGTTCGTAATCCATAGTGTTCTTCCTCTTTTTCATAATTATAATTAAAATAAAGAAAACTGCCAACAGGATATAATCCTTCTGTACAGCTTCCCTTTGTACAATTATTGTTATCCAATTGTTTCATACAAAAATTACCACAACTTTTTGTTTGCCCCGACTTATGACGCTTTTTTTCTTTATGCAACCTCCGCTTTTACCTCATCGGCCAGACACTCATTTCGTATTTCGCTCATATCTACAGAAATCTCAGATTTAATGGTTTCATCCATAGATAATGCTTTCTGAAAATCTGACGTAATTGGAGAGTATTTCAATGCCCTTTTTATGACAGTCTTTTTGGCCATATCTTCATAACACTCTGTCCATGGGCTGTATTTACCCCCAAAGGATTTGCTGTATTTGGAAGCAAAAACATCCATATCTGCCTTATTGCTGACTTCAAATCCGTATCCTCCATTCGATAGCTTGAAAAGACCATAGATAAATGTAATATCTCCACGTTCTCCTACCCCGGGTTTATGAACCAGCCGCGAATCCAGTCCATACTGATATTCAAAGAAATCAAACTCCCTGACCACCTGTGCCTGGATAATCTGAATTTGCCCGGTTCGATAAGCAAGATCAATTAGCCCTTTATAACCTATCTGAAACTGGCATTCCAGGGTTCCTTTATTTTTATATGGAATTAAATATGCCTGACCAAGAGGTGTATTCGGTTCCACTCCCAGTTGAGCAGCATTCATAAGGGCAGCAATAAATGACATTGGCGTGCAATTTGCCAATTCAGGCGTATTGTTGATAGCAGATAAAGCCATTCTTGTGAAACGCTCCGGTGTTAAGACCGTTGGCAATGCCCTCCTTATTTCAGGTTCTAATACCTTTACCATATCCACAATTGTCATATTTTTTGTCAGCTTTACGGCTTGACTTCCACTGCCTGCCACCCTTTTTTCCAATTCCTGTTTAACATCTGCCATTTATCTCATCCCTTTCTGTTAAAACAGGATCATTCTGCATACGGCAAAATGATCCCATTCTTCAATGATATTAATATATTTAGGCCACCTTTACAGTAAATCGCCTTGACTGACTGCTTTTAGTAAAATCTTTGTACAGGTCCGGCCGTTCCTCTTTTAGTCGCTTACTGTCAATCCTGACCGTATCAATATTGCTCCAAGAAACTCTATAATGCTCATTAAATGCAATTTCGTATTCGCCCATGTAAAGCTTGATCTGTTGCTCGATCTTATTTTGCTCCTCTGTCAATTTTTTTGCCATGAGAATAATCTCTTCCCGTCTTTTAAGCCGCTCATTTAAATCACTGGGAAGGGGAATAATCTTTTTAAGCGCTGAAGGAAAATAACGAATGATTATTTCATCTGAAATATAACTACCATCAGGATCTGGCATATTTTCAGTCAGGACATGATTCTCCCAAAACTCCTTTTCTACGGCAATCAGATTTTGAATCAGCTCCTCATCACGCTCAATCTTCTTATACTTAAACTCCTTTCCCAATATCACCACAGCCAGATACCATGCTTTTGCACCAGTCACAGCCATGTAATGATGACATTGGATTTCATAATGAGCTGGTACATTATCACCAACCCATTTATCTGCACTATATGCACTGGCAGTTTTACATTCCAGCCCCATATTTTCTCCTGAAATAAGGCGGTCAACATTTGCGAGCATAAATGGATATTCTTCATTCTGATACATGGCATTAGACCGTCTTACTTTTAAGCCTGTCTCTTCCATAAAACGCCGGGCAACATATTCCTCCAAATCCCGCCCCTGTCTCATGGATTCATTATCATAATCTTCCACCTCTAAGCTTGTTTTTTCGTAGAAAACACTCATAGGACTGGCATAGGGATTAAGTCCACAGATTGCACCTGCATCAGACCCGCCGATTCCCTGTTTTCTGTATTTTAACCACTCTTTGTGAGATAAGCTATTTGTTGAAATTAACTTTTTCATAAATCTGGCCTTTCTTTCTATATAATTTATCCTATCTAATATGAAGCTCAATACTAATTTTAAAAAACATATTTATTCTTTTACCGCACATTTGAATCTGTAAAAACAGATTTGCTTTAAGGATATACACATTCTTTCACTTCCACTAGTAGTATTTCCGTATTAATAAGCCCTTCATACCAGCATACAATTCGGGGGACATCAGATAAGTACGTATCCGTAATTTCATCCATCTCGATATATTCTTTTAATTGCCTTTCATATAGATCCATCTCCTTTATCGTAAATGATTTTTGCAAAATAGGATAATCCCTACACATTTTTAAATTGGGCCAATCCTGATTTTTAATATCCATAACGTATTCATGCAACATCAGTTGGAATTATTGATTGAATATACCCATGTTCCCGAAAGCTATAAAATCCATATTCTCCAATAATAATATGATCAATTAATGGGATTCCCAAAATCCCTCCCGCCTTCTCCAGTCGACGCGTTATCTGCTTATCCTGGACACTTGGTTCCGGTGTACCTGAAGGGTGGTTGTGAAAACAGGTGATAAATGCTGCATTGCTAAGAACTGCATGTTTGAATATATCACGACCATCAACGTAACAGGTATTTAAAGCTCCCACTGCCACAATCTCCACTGCTATAGGTTCCAGCTTAATATTAAGTGACATAACAAGAACTATTTCCCTGTCTGCCATTTCAAGCAAAGGCATTACTGTTTCTACAGCTTCTTTAGGCTCAGAAAAACGTTTCATTCCATACAACGACCGGCTCTCTCTTACCATCTGAAGGCGGATGATACCTACCTTCTTTTTTAGAACCGGACGCTTCATTACTTCTCTTAGTACTTCATCCTGACTTTTTTTAACCATGTAATTTCCCTCCTGAATTTTCAGCTATATGGTTTCAATATTTCCTTCGCTATATATAACCAGATTCTATTACCTCCTTCGCAATACTACATACTCATTATTTATAGTCTCTAGCTTATATCCATAACGAAGACGTTTCAAAGTTGCAATACCGCTTCCTGCTGCCGCTGTAAGTACTGCAGTAGTGGCTGCGGGTGTCCCCATAAAAACTGCAGCGGGTGATCCAGCCAACATTGTAAGTGCTGTTGATATCCCACATGTAGCAGGTACTGCAAGTATTGCTGTTATTGCAACTGCCAGACAGGTAAGGCATAAGCACCAGAGCAGCCGATCCATATACCAGATCCTTTTAATTCTTGGTGCTAACTTTCCTTTCACTTTTATGGTATCTTCCTGGTTATCAATTGCCTTACCTAAATCCTGTTCATTCTCTACAACCATTCCATTCCTCCTGACAAAAAAATCAGGAGCTCTCTGTCACAGATTCCTGTCACAAATGCTCCCACTGCTCCTATAACTAAGCACTCCTCACCAAATCATACGCCCTGTCAATCATGGCATTTCCATCAATTGTGCGTGCAAACAGACTTTCCTTGTAATTTGCACTTTCCCTCAAAGGTTTAGAATGGGTGGCAAAATCAGATACAGCATTAATAAAACGATATCCATTCTTACCTATATGACTTAAATCCGGTGCGTCAAAATATCTCTGTTTTAGATCTTCCTTTAACCGTAACAGATTCTTTTTTTGCTGTTCCGTAGGATTGTCAAATAATGGGAATAGGGAATCAATATATTCATAGACCTGACGATCCGAAAGCTTTACCTTCTGCAGTTGATCAATTGTCTTGCCCAGCTCTCCCATATATTTATCTGCATAGAGTAATGTATATCGGGCCTCCTCCAACTTGCCACCAATGTCACCCGTATGGTTTGTAGACCAGAAACGCTTTGCCGTAGATAAAGCAAGATTTAACGTATTATTGCAGACAACACGGATTGGTGTCATTGCAGCTTTTATTGAGCCAGACCCGTCATGACTGTTCATTAAAACAAGATATGGTATAATCTCATCGCCGGAAATGATATATCGGTGTGGCAGTTTTGCCAGCATCCAGGTGCGCCGTCCCTCCTGCAGACTTCCAGCTGTTTCATATGTGACCCCTTCGCCTAATAATTCATCTGTAAAAGCAAATGCATCACGGTTCTGAACCACCTTATAACGGCTTGTCACTACGCCAAGAATCTTATTATCCAAATCTCGGATATTGGCCCGGAATCCCGGAATAGGATACCCTTCTACCGTTTGTATTGGCTTCTGGATGACGTTCCAGTCTAACCCTGCTAATATCAGAGCATCTGCTGACGTCGGTGCTTCCTGTACCATTGTTCCAAGTCCGTGCCAGGGCTTCTCCCTTGTGTAAAACATGTTTTCTACTTCTGCTGCCATTATTCATTCCTCCTTATGATAAATTAATTATTTCCTGTTCCCTATGGCTTAGGAACGCAAAAATCCCCCAGGCTTTTTGTGCCTGAGGGGTCTTTCCTACTGGTCATTCATCTTGAATCAGACTGTCAATAATTGATACAATAACCTTTAGGATTGCTGAGAGAATTTCTTTGTACATGAAGTATACCTCCTGAATTGTGCAATTCTCATGGCTATAATATCTAATTGAAAAATGTTTCTTTTAATCTCTTACTGAATCTCATAGACACCATCAATGGAATGGCGGAAATTATCATTACCATTTTTTATCTCCACATAAGGCTTGTTATAGTCCATTCCAGATTCCCAAACAACATGAATATCCCCAACAAAATCCTTGCTATTAGCTTCATGCACTTCACCTAAATATTCAAAACCACCATTATCTTTTAATTGCATACTTACTGGCAATGCGTAATAAATTACCGTAGAATGATTGTCTGTAACGCTATTCGAAAATTCAATAATCGGATCCCCCTCACTCACATATGCACTCATGAAACAGTCGGCATCATATGAATACCATGCAGATCGATTGGTTTCATCAAATGCAGCAAAATTATATGCATCTGTGTATGTACCATTCGGAACATATTCTTTGATCTCTGGTTCTGTCTGAGTAATGGTTTCTGGAACCTTTACCTGCCCGCTATTATTGTTAGCTGCATTTACATAGGAATCTACCATGGCTTCTTCCACCCCACTAAAAATCTGATCGTAGAGCCCTTCAAATCCTCCCTCATTGCTGTTATAAGACTTCTGAGTCTGAAATCCCTTTTGTGCATATACATATTCGAATATGCCAAGTATTTCATTCTGTGCCTGGGAAAAGTTCATTGCCTGCCCATTGATATCCATATATACAGGTACAAAGGTCTTATCATTTACATTAATACCAAATTGGATACATACAGGCAGATTATTATTTATACTTGTACCATTAAACTCAACAACCGGATTTTTATTATCATCCTCTCCAATATATTCCCACTTTGTATTCTTAAAGATCATTTCAAATGATTCATCATAGGTTACTTTATCATAAGCAGCTATAGTGCCTGTCTTAATCATGTTTACATATTCTTTCCCCTCATTAGTAAGATTTCCATTTAAATATAAGCCAAGAAATATTGTAGCTATCGCGCTGAATATAATTCCTAACCTTTGTTTTGCTTTCTTTTTCCCTTCTGCTGTATTAAAATCAACTCTAAATATTTTTCCAATGAAGTCTGAGACTTTGCCATAAAAGTCATCCATCTTTTCATCTGCTTCCTCCAGATTTATATCCATAATTTTCTGTTCCAATTTAGAAACGTTTTTACCATGCTCCGATTGCCCCCCCAGCTGCTCCTCTCTTGCTGATCCTGTACTCTCTGTTTTTTCTGCTTTCTCACCATTGTTTGTTACATCTCGTTTTTCTTCGCTCATCTTCTTCTCCTTTATATTATGATTTTTACGTGACTCGTTTTTCTTCATCATCACAGCTATAATATATAATTGTATTCATTAACTTTTTAAGGAATATGACATTCTTTTATACCCATTAGCATTCAGAGATAAAAAACCCCAGGCAATATGTGCCTGAGGAAATTGTCATATCTGTTAAGTTACTATTTTCTGCCTGTTTTTCCCATCAGTACGAGTGGTTCCGTATTATGTCTCTAGCAATCTATTACTCCGGTTCCATTGCAACGGTCACACTGCCCTCCGTCTAATGAATCATACCCTGTACCATTGCAATCAGGACAATCCTTTTCACCGGACGCTTCTAAATAAAAATAAAATCCTTTACTTGCGTCGTTCCCCTTGTGTGAATCTTCCCCTTTTTTCTTCATCTTAGCTTTACCCCTTGGCTTTAGTATTTTATGTTTTTTCTTATATCCTTTTCCGATTTCTCTATTGCTTTTGATTCTCTTCTCCCCAACTGAGGAAGTGAGGATTCATTATTACTATTAATGGGACTATTTATGTCAATGAATCTATTACTTTTAAATTTATTGTCTTTACTCGGATTCTTAATGCAGTTTGACTGTCCCATAGTTTTTCCCCTTTACTGATTTATATATTTCTATATATCCTCATTAATAACTGGATTGCTTATCAAACTCTCCTGCCAGTATCCAACCGATCGTTTCTGTTAAGCCAGCGGCAGTTGTTGCATTTACAATATTTCCAAGTCCCGGAATCCAGCCAATCAATAACTGAGAAGCAGTTCTTCCTACTGTTGCAGCTGCGGCTGATGCTAAAGCTGCTTTTGCAGCACTTTCTCCCAAGGTAATATCAAAAACTTTTCCTAAGGAAATTGTCATCGTTAGCTGGATCGGCGCAATTACTAAATTATCACTTCCAGGGACCTGTGCTAATCCTGCTCCAACACCACCCGCTGCTACACTTGCAGAATGAATAATTGCATGACATTTTGTCTTTTGGTTATCAGTCATCTTATGTTCCCCCTCTATAATCTCATTCGTATCGAGCACCGCAAGTCCGGCATTTGTTGTCAAACACAGTAAACTGTCCACAATTCGTACATTTTTGGCCCTTTCCACCTTTTCCCGCATTAACTGGTAAGACCATCTTGTATCCGCATTTCGAACACTGACGACCATTTACCGTTTCGAAAAAAGTGAATTGTCCACAACTAGGACATAATTTCCCTGCCATATTTCTTCCTCCTAACATATACATACTTATATATATCGTAATAAATTATACTATATATACAATTATTAATCAATACATAATAAAGCTATAATCGTATTAAATTAGTACGATATTTAGGAGTGTTCGAAATGGAAAGACCCAAATCTGATTTTGATATTTTAGGCAGAATTGAGAAAGAACGGTTATCAAGAGACTGGTCAGAGTATACTCTTGCCAAAAATTCTGGTATAACGCCATCAACTATATCCACTTGGTACCGTAAAGATTTACAGCCATCTATATCGTCTATAGAAAAGATATGTAAAGGCCTGGATATATCACTTTCTCAATTTTTTTCTTCACAGGAACAATGTGTTAATCTTACAAATAGTCAAAGTGAAATATTAGAGATATGGAAATATTTAAATACAAGTCAAAAAAATACCATAATAGAGATGATTAAATCATTTATCGAGGTTGAGAACTAAATTAGGGTTCCGGGTTCCAGATATAAATTTATTTTTTTAAGAGTAGGTTCTATGGAACACCATGGAACCTTCTAACTTAAAAAATATAATTTTCCTTGGAACCCGGAACCCTATTTTGTTAAATTATCTAAAAAATCATTTACTAATATTAGTACATATTCTTCTGGATTATACATTTTATGATTATCTAGTATTTCTAATTGTAGCCCCTTTAAACCATATAGCATAAATTTTGATTCAATTTTTTCTGATTCAAATGATTTCTGTTCTCTCCTCTTTTCTGATTGAATTCCATATAAACTATAACTCAAGAATTTCATAATTTTCTGTTTATTTTCGGTTGGCAAAGCAACAAAATTTTTACTAATAAGTGTGCTAATTTTAAATTTATTAATTTGCGGTGATAAAATTATTTCTATAACTTCACCTAAAGACTTCTCATGCTTCTCTTTCCAATCCTTTTTATATTTGCCTTTCACATCTACATATTCTCTAATATATTTATTGGAATTTTCACTTTCACCATATAACCACATTCTATTGTCATTAATACTTAAAGATTGCAAAATACTATTATTATTTTTTTGCAAAAAAATCTCGAGTTTTTCAACTGCTTTTACTATTCCTTCTATAGGCATTGGCATATATGACCGATAAAATAATAAATAGCATAATAATCCAATCAAATAAGGAAATGTAACAGAAGTAAACCTGATTATTTCTTTAGACATTGCTCGGGTGATACTATCGTCATTGCATTCCAATCCACGAAAAAGTTTCTCTAAATACCTTAAATACCTAGGGAGTATTGGAAGTGGAATGCTTAATAGAAGTGAACTAGCCATTGCAATGTCGCTTTCATTTATATTTTCATTAATTTTTCTTTCTTCGATATAACTGACAAAATTTATCAAAATAGTATTTAATCTGTCTAATCTATATACATCATCTACAACCGCTAGGTTGATTAACTTTGCTATTTCAGGACTTGTCTTATATCTCACCTTATTAACGTTAAAAGTATTGATATTCAGATCTATTTCTTTACTAAAATCTTGTCCTAGTACCCATCTATCAATAGTATTTATCGCATTCACATTAATATAGCCCTTTGTTCTATTTATATATGTCCCATTAGGCAACGAACTTGAGCTTCTTAAGGCCATAAAAGTAATTGATGGGACAAGATCTCTCAAAATTAAATGTTTGCCATCGCTCTCACATGCTTTATCAAGATAAAGTTTAATATTGCCTAAATAAATATGTGATTTAAAATAGTCTTTCATCTCATTCTCAGCCTTTTTTTGATAACCTTTAGGATTTACAAATAAAGTATCCTCAAATTCCTTAACTTTTTCAAGTGAGCCTATAGAACCTCTTAATATATTATATACCTCCCTTGCAGTATCGCTAGAGCAATCATAAAAACTTTTTATATAAGAAAAATCTAACTTCTCACCCTGGGGAGTATTTTTTTGATATATATAATCCATTCCAAAATAGCAACAATATAACGCAGCAATAGGTTTTAATAGATCAATCTCAGCCAAAATATCACTTTCCGATTTATCAGCGTATAATGACTTAATCCCATCCGATATGAAAAATCCCTTAATCTTCTCATAGACTTTATCAAATGTATCTGCTTCAAAAGCATCCTCCAGTATAGCATCAAAAGCTTGGAACATGCTTCCATCCATTGATGTATAACTTTTAACAACTAGTCTTTCTAAAGTTTCTTCAAACATACATCTTACCCTCGTATTATTATTATTGCCTACCCTCTTTCCTCTACTTACACACTGTAATCGCTTTTTTTTTATGCTATCCTATATACAAAAAGGAGGTAAGGACTATGGAAAATATGAAAAATGCAATAACTTTTGATTTTAACGAAAATACACAAAAAGGTGAGTCCTCTTGTGATCTCGCTGGCTTAAAGGAATCTATTTTTTTTGATTCCCCTGATATTTATGAAGACAGCTCTTTCGAAACATACATAGATAAAAATGAGGCCATTTTTTTTGAAACCATTGTACAGGATGAACAAGGCAAAGCGCATGCTGTCAATATACCTCAGGTATTTATTGGCGAGGTTCCACCAACAACGCTCACTTTACAGGAGGCTAAGGAATTAGGCATCAACATTGACCAGCACCTAAATGCTAACATAATCCTTCCATCTTGTCTAGATTCTTTAAAAGAGCGAGAGAAAGAAAACAATATTGAAAGAATAGCTAAAACAGATGATGGTTTTTCGAATCCAAAAGATTTAATGGATAATAGTCATAAATTTAATAATTGTTCTGAAGAAACTATCAGCAATTCCTTTAATGAGGACACCTGTTCCGTTTCGTCCCAAATATTGTCACAGACCTTAGAAACTTTTAAAAAAGAAAAAAACATTTTATGCTCATCTAAAAATGTTTCTTTTCCAGAAGCTCATCTACCAGAGCCGCATATATATGCACCTGCTCCTTTGGATCTTTCAGAATTTTTAGACACAGAAATTAAAGATAAAGACGAAAGGAACATTCAACTGCCAGTAAAAATTTATAAGGAGGTTGGAAGATTAGAAAAAATAAAATCCTATAAAAATGATCTGTATATATTTAAAAAGCTAAAGGGGATTTACCAGAAATTATCCTCGCAAGAATTACACTATCTTATTAATGAATATTATGGGGACACAATTGAAAGACAGGGTAATACTTCCAGCTATTACATGGCAGAGGATTTCTTACGAAAACAAAGTTCCTTAGTAGTTAATGACGCTGATTTACTCCCACTTGAATATTGGGGCTTTCCTAATGGATTCTATAACATCTATAATGGAGCCCGTATTAGTAATGATGGAACTTACTTTGTGCGTCATGTTCTTCAATATGGTTTCCAAACCGAGGCAGTCTGCCCTAATTTCGATAATTATATTTATTCGATTGCTGCAGGTGATAAACAACTTATAACACGTTTATGGGAGGTTATAGGATACTTATTATCAAACGACACTAACGGGAAAGTTTTCATTGTCTTTGTTGGACGAAAGGATACGGGAAAAAGTCTACTAGCTAATATAATATCCAGAATTGTGGGAGAGAATGATATTTCTTATCTTAGTGCCAATGACTTTTCCGGCAGATTTGATGTTTCCGAACTTAACGGAAAGCACCTCAACATATGTATGGATCTTCCAGATCGTGCACTATCTCCGGATGCCGTAGGGAAAATCAAATCCATAACAGGTAACGATGTAATCCGTTCCGATGTAAAACACAAGGAATCCATATCCTTTAAACCAACTGCCCGACTGCTTTTTGGATCAAATGCCCCAATTCGGACAGAATTGCCCGATCCAGCTTTCTATGACCGGTTGATAGTGATTCCTTTTTTATATCCTGTTCCCAAGGACAAGCAAGACCATAGACTTGAAGAAAAGCTTGTTACTGAAGCTTCTGGAATATGCTTAAAGGCCATGGAATACTATAAAAAGTTAAGGACTAGAGGCTATGTTTTTACAGAAATAAGCCTTCCAGAAGGATTAGATGCTTCTATAAATTATAACACCGTAATCCAGAAATTCGCTGACTGCCTTTGTGAACTTACCCAAAATGCGGATGATAAAGTATCATCAGATACTTTATACACAACATTTAATAAGTACTGTAGTTCAAAAAACATAGCGCCCCTCAATCTAGCCGAATTTTCAAAAAAATTTAAGGAACTCTTTGGTGGCAAGGTGGAAAAGAAAAAAATCAAGTTAAATGGAAGCTCCCTAAACGGTTTCACAGGGATAAAATTAAGAGGAGACTTTAAAAAATTATAAACATAATCAAAGCTGTTATTTAAGAATAAATATATCTTTTACATACTAGAAGATCAGGCTATCTCCATTGTCCGATAGTAACCATGGTATTTAATATAGCAAATACATCTTTCTTTGTAGCATAGGACATACAGATATATTCATAAATATAGTACGGCTGATTTAGAGGAGGGAGCGAATGAAAAAGAATTATATTCAGAATATCATAATACATACGCCTGACAATATGAATTTTCACTCCCTCTCTGATAAAATAAATGAATTTCATGTAGAGGTGGTAGAACGCAAATTAAACAGCTCTAATTTGACGGTTAAAGAAAAAATAGCCGTTATTGACAGAATACTGGAAAACCTAAAATCCCGGGAGCATGAAGGAATCATTAAATAAGTGTTTGTAAAGCCGCCATATATGATAAGGCGGCTTTGCCTTTTTTTGTTCCCAGCTACGAAGTGTAACGTGATTTACTCCCATAAGCTGTGCCAGTTCCTTCTGCGTAATATGATTCTTTTTACGGTAAGATTTCAGCCTTTCAGCGTAATCGTCAAGGCTATACACTGGTATTACTAATTCGGCTGTTTCATCCTTGTCAGCGCTAAGGAACAATTTTGTTTCCCTTTGTATGGTTGCGGAAAACGCCCGTTGCAGGGAACAAAGTTGTTGGTGATCATTGCAATGAGCCGTTCTCTTGGAGAATCAATAATCCGGCATCCTACAATTCCTGCCGCATTGCAGCCAAAGCCCATGCACATGTCTGGAGAAATCTATGCTTTTTTACTGCCTGAAGACTCTGACCGGTAACAAATCCTGACAGTTATAATCGGATTGTCTCTCTGATCCGGATCTTTCCTCGACTGGGAAATTTCAATCCGGTCAATAAACTGGTGCAGCAGATCGGAAGCTGGAATTCTTTTTTCCCTTATCTCATTTAATAAACAATCCACAGCTTTCTCTGGCTCCTCCATGCTTTTCCACACACATGTAGTCATTTGCTTTAAGGTATCTGCTTCTGCCCCTATCGCCTTTAACTCCTGTTCATAAGAAGTGAGCAGCTTACAAAAACGCTCTTCTTCCACTACTTTATTAACTCGATCCTCGTAAAGCTTTCCAATAATCCGCTCAATCTGCCTTTCCCTCTTTTTTAATGAGGCAGCCGCCCGTTTTTCTTCTGGATTGCCTCTGTTTCTTCCATAGAACTCTAACTGACCCGCAATCTCACTTCTCTCTTCTTCTGACAATGTAATGAGAGTCTCAAGTTCCTGAGATACAATCTGGCAGAGCAGGTCATAGTTCATGTAGTGGTTGGTGCATGCAGTTCTCCCATACTGCTTATATCCGCTGCATACCAGCTTTCTGTCCTCCATATGACTGCCTCCTGTTGTAGTCATCACTCTATTACAGTCCCCGCAGTACACCAGTCCGGAAAATGCATTGGAGAATTGAACTGATTTTGATCTTTTCCGTGGTACACTCCGCCTTCCCGCCTGCTCAAACAAATCTCTGGATACAATGGCGTTATGCTTGTTTTTTACCACGATCCATTCCTCTTTCGGTATCCTTAAGGTCATCTGACTTTTAAATGACAGCTTGGAGGTTTTGCCCTGCACCATATCCCCTGTATAAACCCGGTTGGAAAGAATCTTGCAGATGGTGCTGGATGTCCAGCCTTTTTCTCCTCCATAAGTCTCCAGATCCACTTGCTGCTGTTTAAAGCGACGATAACTGGCCGGAGTTTTAACACACCTCTCATTCAGCAGCTTTGCAATCTTTAGTGGCGGTTCTCCCCTGGATGCGCGCTCAAAAATATCCCGCACCACTGGCGCCGTCAGAGGATCAATTATAAGATGGTTTTTATCCCCAGGGTCCTTTCTATATCCGTAAGGAGCATAATTTCCGATATATGCCCCATCTTCCATCTTGGTTTTTAATGCGCTTCGAATCTTTTTTGATGTATCTCTGGCATACATTTCATTGACGATATTCTGAAAGGGAGCCAGATCATTTCCCCGATTGTTTGAATCATAGCCGTCATTTACTGCAATATAACGAACCCCTTTGGCTGGAAAATAAATCTCTGTATACTGACCTGTTAGTATATAATCCCTTCCAAGCCTGGAAAGGTCTCTGGTGATTACAAGATTTACCCTATTCGCCTCAATATCAGCAACCAGACGTTTCCATGCGGGACGGTCATACGTAGTCCCGCTGTAGCCGTCATCTGCGTATTCTCCGTATATAAAAAAGCCGTTTCGGTCGGCATAGGAACGCAGCATGCTCCGCTGAGTATTAATGCTTGCGCTCTCCCCAGTCCCGTCGTCTTTGGAGAGTCGCATGTATAAAGCCGCCTTATAATCCCGCTCCTTTCTGTCTTTCTCCCTAATCACGACTGCCTGCCTCCAGCCGTTTCTTTAAGAGACTGAGAACCAATTCCTTAACGGATGCCTCTCCTTGGTAACAGCGCTGGATCAAAACCGCGGTCTGCTTTTCTCCCCATTTTTTTTCATAGGCGCTTTCTTTGGACAAATCCATAATGCCCACCTCCTGAAAAATCTTATTCATAAAGGTTTGTACCATATACATAAGTGAATCCGACGATTGCTGCCTCCAGCGATCTTTTATCCCAACTTGCAAAAGACTTACATGACATGATTTTAGAGTTTAAGATATAGTCAAAATGCATCCCCATTAACGCAAAAAAAGAAACAGGGCAGGAAAATCAAGAAATGGTTTTTCCTGTTCTGTTTCTTTCTATCTTACTGATTTACTGCCCCTGTCACACCAGGTCCCACATTCACACCCTCATGGGTCTCACCTGGTTCTTCTGCCGGAGCTGCTGTGGTACTTTCCGTCTGTGGGTGAGTTTCCGGTACGGTCTCTTCGTGCTTTAAGGTGGTATTCCTCTGAATTACCTGCGGTTTTCCTTTATAACTGCTGTTATGAAGCGGCTCTTCCTTTATTACAGTGTCGCCCTTCTTTAATACACGGTAACTTTTAAAATATCCGCCGAGGGTTCCATTATCCACTACCTTTTCTGTTCCAAACGGCAGCGCTGTGTTTTCCTCATAGGTAACCGGAAGGGGATCGGAATCCTTCACCTTCTCTGAACGAATGGTAACCTTTACACCATCTTCCAGAACCGGGATTCCTACGATAGATAGTTTTAAAGTAGTTCCATCTAAAGATGCCCGCAATACGATAGAAGAACTTCCGGTATTGATGAATTTTAAATCCGGTCCGGCATAGCCGTCAAAGCTGACCATGGCATCCTGTCCCTTTTCCACATAGGAGGGGGCAAAGCTGTGAGAATTCCGTTCCGTGGTTTTAAACCCGCTTTCTATAATCGCATGGTATAGTGTGGTGGAAACCTGACATACACCGCCGCCCGGCTCTTCAATTAAAACGCCGTTTCTGTATGCGCCTGCAGGCTGATATCCCTTTTCACTGGTACGGTTTCCTGTGGTATTATTAAAGGAAAATTCCTCACCAGGCTTTAAGACCACGCCATTGATGGCATTCACTGCAAGACTGATATTCTGATTCCGGTTTTTATTGGTGGTGGTTTTGGTTGTAAAGGTTCCGATTACCTTATACTGTTCCTTTGCCTGAGCCTGGGTCCTTACAGGTGCCTTAAGGGTAAACTCTGCTGGGATCTCTGCCTGAAAATTCTCTTTCTTAGCAGCATCCAGAAGCTGATTTACTAACTTCTCCTGGTCCAGTACTCTGCCATTCTGCTCTTTTGTATAACTGTACGCTCCGGTTTTCTGGTCAAATGATTCTACCTGGGAATTGACTCCGTCTTTGTTCCAGCGCTTAGCAAGGGCTTCAGCCTGCTTTGTAAATGCTTCCTTCATGCTATCGTAATCAAACTGATAATCCTGTGGCTGATCTGCCGGAGTTTCACTCAGCTGCTTCATAATCTTCTCCAGCTGACCGTTTACTAAATCATCGATCACAACTGCATCTGTTCCGTCCGTAACCGTCATTTCCCACTGATAACGCTCTTCTATGGTATCCTTGGCCTCTTTTACAGTCAATCCGGAGAGATCGGTATTTCCAATCCTGGCTGATACCAGCGCTTTCTCCGGGACTGTTTCTTTTTCTTTGGTTTCTGTGATCACCTGGCTGCTGTCAGAATCTTTGGTTTTTTTACTGTTTCCAAAGCTATATAATATACCAACCGTTGACAGGGCAGCTATTAGCAATGATCCATAAATGATTCTCCGATTTCTTCTTTCACGTTTTCTTCTCGCCCTGTTTTTATCCATATTCTTAGTCTCTTACTCCTTTCCTTGTCTGATCGATAATACTCTTCATAGTATCCTCTGATAACTGTCCGCTTGCATATCCAAATACATTGCCATCCCGGTCAATCATAAAGGTAGTTGGATAGGAGTATATCCCATACGCATCGAATAATTCTGCATTCGTATCCATGAGAACCGGATAGGTGTATCCATTATCTTTTAAGAACTTTTTGATTCCCTCCTCATCCTTTTCATCCCCGTAACCAGGCGCTGCTACTCCAAGAACAATCAGTCCGTCATCGCCCTCTGTGCTGTAGGTCTCATATATGTTCTGTATATCCGGCATTTCTGCCCTGCAGGGCGGACACCAGGTCGCCCAGAAATTTAAAAAGATGGTTTTCCCTTTATAATCCGATAGGGAATGTGTCTTGCCAAACTGGTCTGTTAAAGTAAAATCAATGGCCGGAAGGATCTGGTCTTCTTCGTTCTGGGTTTCCTCTGCCTGAGATTGGGATTCAGCCGTAGCTGCCTTTGTGGCAGATTCTTTTACCGTTTCAGATACCGTTTCCTTCGTTGCTGGTTCTGTCTCTTTTGCCGGTTTTGTTGATTCCCTGGTAAATGGAGACTTTACAGAAGACAGATATCCGGTCACAGAATTCATTTTTCCGGTAAACATCAGCAATCCCATGAGTATCATCAGCGCTCCGCCAACTTTAACAGCATTTTTAGCAACATTTCTGTGTTTCTTAAAAAACTCAAGAACAGATGTGGTGAAAAAACCCACTGCCAGAAATGGCAGAATAAATCCCAGGGTGTAGACTCCAATCAACATAAATCCCAGTGTTTTGGTGGAAGCAGATGCTGCCATGATCAGCACACTGGCCAGAGCAGTTCCTACACAGGGCGTCCAGGCAAAGCTGAAGGTAAATCCCATAAGTAGGGCTGTAAACGGAGACATGGCCAGTTTATCAAAGGATACGGAAAGCCTGCGCTCCCTTCCCAGAAAAGAAGAATTTCCCAGGAATCCCAGCTGATATAATCCGAACATGATGACAAGAATTCCGCCTAGCCTTGCAAACAGAAGCTGATTGGTTCTAAAGAAGCTCCCCAGTGCCGAGACACCAATTCCCAGAAGAAAGAAAGTAAAACTGATTCCAATCACGAAAAAAATGGTATGTAACATAACCTTGCTTCGCTTATAATAAATTCTTCCATCCTCACCTGTTACTCCGGTTCCTCCTGACAGATATCCTATATAGAGCGGAATCAAAGGCAGCACACAGGGTGAAAAAAAGCTTATAATTCCCTGTAAAAATACGGTTAATACCGGAACACTCATGTCAATCGAAAATCCCAAATGATTACCTCCTGTAAGTGATACTTTTACCGCCTGTTTCTGGCAGTTAACCTCGTGTTTCTGTACTATTTTTAATTACAGTTTATATTTGTAACTATAACATTCAGAATAAAAAGTGTCAAGATAGTAATCCAGGATTTAACAGTGAAAAAAGCATAGATTTCTTCTGTCACATGGTCAGCGCCTGCTTTCCGCAGGCAGAACATCGTTTAAAGCACCGGTCTAAATTAAAGGCTACTCTGGGAAGATAACCAAAATCTTCCAGCAAAGTAAAGAGAGGAAAGAAAATGGCCATAGGCGGCAGCATAACCGATATTACCCATGCCAGCACCCGGTATACACCGTGAATGAAAAGCCCGGACAGAACTGCCGGAACTCCCGCTGCATCTGCGGCAATGGATAAGCGGTCTTCGATACCAAATAATAAATTACTTAATAGCTGGGATGGATAATTGGCACCTGTGATAGTCAGCCAGAAAATCCCCAGAAGAACCAGAAACATAATAGGAAATCCAGTTGCTTTACTGGTAAAGAGACGATCCAGCTTCCTGTCTTTCCCGTTATAGGTTTTATTCTCAAATACCACTACTCCCTTACATAACTCTTCTGCTTTTCGGATAAATACAGCAGCCATATCGTCGCTGACCTGTTCCTGGCTGATCCCCTGCTCTTTCCATTCGCTCCAGATATCAGTAAGGCATGCCTTTACAGCTTCCGAATCTCCCAAAGGCTTTAAATATCTGTTAACTGCTCCCATCAGGTTTTCATTGGCATCTAAAAGCCTTGCACAAAGCCACCGTACCTTAACTGCTCCGTCTGATACTTCTTCCACAGCAGGAGCCAGCCTTTTAATTGCCTCTTCAATATATTGGGGATAATATATGAGCACAGGTCTCTTATAATTAGTCTCCTTTTCTTTGATGCACCGTTTTAACCCCTGGTAAATCTGGTTCAGTCCCTTTTTGCTTCTTGCTGTTGTTCCTGCTACAGGGGCGTGGAGCCGTTCCTCCAAAAGATCCAGATTTAAAACAATCCGTTTCTTCTTTGCCTCATCCATCAGGTTCACACAGACTACCACACGGTCTGCTGCCTCCATGATCTGGAGTACCAGGTTTAAATTCCTCTCCAGACAGGTGGCATCACAAACAGTTACTACTGCATCGGGATTTTCAAAGCAGATGAAATCCCGTGCCACCTCCTCTTCTGTAGAGTGTGCCATAAGGGAATAGCAGCCTGGAATATCCACCATAACATACCCCTGATCCCCATCCCGGCACCAGCCCTGGGCATTGGCAACCGTTTTGCCGGGCCAGTTTCCGGTGGGTTGATGGGGTTAGCCGAAAAATGAAAAAAAGTCATTTTAACACTGTCAGATTAAAATCAGGAAGTCAGAATACGGGTTTGTGATGGAAGTTTGTTCAAACTGTGAAATATTTGTGAATTTATTCTTAATTTTAACTGATTTCTATTTTTTTAATACAACTTAATTTTTTTTAAGAAATAAATAACAAATTTGGCATTGATTTTATTCAATTTCGGTGCTAAACTGAGTTCTGACTTCAGGGACATAGGACAACCGGAAGCCATACAACCATAATACCTATGCAGTCTCAAGGAGGATATAATTATGAGGTTAACAACAAAGAAACTGGTACTGACAGGTGTTGCAGTATTAACAATGGCAGCTATCTCCGCATGTGGAAATACTAAAAGTTCTGAAACAACTGCCGCTACAAAAGCAGAAGTAACCACCGAAGCAACCACAAAACCAGCAGAAACTAAAAAAGATGTAAAAGAAAGCAGTTCCTTAGCAGAAACCAAAAAAGACGAGACTAAGAAAGAAGAAACAAAGAAAGATGAAACAACTGTTGCAGAGTCCAAGGCTGGTGACAGCAAAGTAACGGCAGAATCCACAGCAGCTGCAAAAGACAGCAAGTCAGCAGTAACAGAGACAAAGAAAGCTTCTAATTAGTTAGTAAGATTCCTACATAGCATTTCAAAAGGCAGATCCGTCAATCCGATCTGCCTTTTTTATATAGAATCATTCCGTTGATCCAGTTTCTTTTTCTTCTTTTTTCCGAAGATTTTTCAGAGTGATTTCCACTCCCTCCTTTTCCCCTATAATTCTAGCCAGCGCTTCAAATGCCCTGACCGGATCTGCCTGATTAACTGTGGTGATAGTATCTGCCACTACTACCACCTCCTTTCTGGTTAATTGTATGTTCCGTTGTTTGTCCTTCTTACCTTATTTAAAGCAATCACAGAAAACGGGTTTTAATTTTCTGACGGAGGGAGTAGATTATACCAGGAGATGATAGAATGAAACGTGCTGAGGAATCAGAAAAACTGCTGCGTGTAGCCGTCTACATCCGTGTGTCTTCCGATGAACAGGCGGAACGCGGCGATTCCATAAGAGATCAGAAAGAGCGGGGCATCAAATACATCGAAGAACATAAAAACATGGTTCTGCAGGATATTTATCTGGACGACGGCGTTTCCGGGCAGAAAATTGACCGGGACGACTTTACCCGTTTAATGAATCACGTAAAGGAAGGGCTTGTGGATCTGATTATATTTACCAAACTGGACCGGTGGTTTCGCAGCCTGCGCCATTATCTCAATACCCAGGCTGTCCTGGAAAAATATCATGCAGCATGGACCGCCATTGACCAGCCCTTCTTTGACACTTCCACTCCCTACGGCCGGGCTTTTGTGGCTCAATCCATGACCTGGGCTGAACTTGAGGCACAAAATGGAGGTCTTCGTGTGACTGACGTCTTTCGTACAAAGGTCACCCACGGCGAAGTCATAACAGGCAAGGTCCCACACGGATACCGGATTGAAAATAAGCATCTGGTACTGTCAGAGGAAGCCCCTGCCATACAAGATACGATTTATTATTTCTTAAAACATCAGTCCATGAATCAGACAGTAACATATTTAAAAGAGGCACACGGAATCATTATGTCTGTGCAGAACTTTAAACAGTCAATCCTTCGCAATGAAAAAATCACAGGACGTTATAGAAACAATGATACATATTGTCCCCGTCTGATTTCCGATGACGCCTTCCATCAGATTCAGCGCATTCTGGATCTTAACAGCAATATAAAATCCGGACAGAAGTACCCCTACATTTTTACCGGTCTTCTGGTGTGCGCCGAATGCGGTCAAAAAATGGGCGGCTGTCATATCAATACAGTTTCAAAGCGAAAAGACAAATCAGAACTCCGATATAAATATCCAGCTTACGAATGCAAACGACACCGGTCTTCCAGGAAGTGTGGCAACGGTAGTGCAATCAGGGAAGTCCGCATTGAAGAATATCTTCTGAAAAATGTAAAAGAACAGTTTGGTTCCTATATAGCAGACTTTGAAGCAAAAAGCAAAAAAACAGTTGATAACCGTCAGAAAAAAAATCAGCTTCAGAAGAAAATTAACCGGTTAAAGGATTTATATTTAAATGAAGCAATTACACTGGAAGAATATAAAACTGACAGAGAAAAATTAGAGATTCAGCTGAACAACCTTTCTGATATAAAGCAGCCGGCTGAAAATCCGGAGGCTTTCATAAACATAATTAATAAAGATTTTGAAAGCATGTATCAGCACCTTGATAACCAGCAAAAGCGCCTGTTCTGGCGGTCAGTCATCAAAGAAATACGCCTGAGTAAGCGCTCCGGCTGTCACAGGGAATATACCATTATTTTTTTATAACAATTTTGCCCCTAAGTGCATGATCCGGTGTGCTGGTTCATCCCAGTCAGCTGATTAAATACCGTACTTTTCCCCACATTGGGATTTCCGGCCAGAGCTATCACCAGATCTTCTGGCTCCTTTTTTTTAATTTCCAGTCCACAGTCTACCGATTTGATTCCCATGGATTCTCTGCTTAGTCCCATATATCTTCCTCCGCAGTGACACAGGCAGCCGCAATCCCCTCTCCATAACTAGGTTCAAAGGACTCCTGGTCGTTATTCTGTATTAAAACCCTGACGGAATCTTCATTACGCAGGGCAATTACAGCACCTCTGATTAAAAATGCAGTTGGATCCCCAAGAGGACTCTTACCCACACACTCCACTACAGTGCCCTCAATCAGTCCCATATCCTGTAATCTGCGTCTCATATCATCACAAACGGTCAGTCTGGAAATGATTCCTTTCTGACCTCTTTTTAAGTCATTTAA
This sequence comes from Hungatella sp., assembly GCA_009712635.1. GTDB lineage: Bacteria > Bacillota > Clostridia > Lachnospirales > Lachnospiraceae > Lacrimispora. The sequence goes on from WASS01000015.1 coordinate 421,448, forward strand.
GCAAAAGCGTCCCGACATCTCTTTAACCTCCGAAAATGTTTCCATATCCTAACATATGCATTTGATAAAAAACAGGTTCCTGTCTCTTTAATCCCCCTGCCGCCATGGTAATTCATAGAATCCGCCGGCTATGAATAGATATAACTAACAGCCGTATATAAGGAGGAACTGACTATGCCTCAGAACGATAATTTTTATACATTAAAGGGTTACTCTCTTTTGGAGCATACAAAAATCACATCCTCGATGGAAGATTACCTGGAGATGATATACCGGTTATCTCAGGAGAACCAGCCTGTACGCATTAAGGAACTGGCAGAGTGTCTTCATGTCAAGCCCTCCTCTGCTTCAAAAATGACTGGTAATTTAAGGAAACAGGGGCTGGTTGGCTTTGAAAAATACGGGACCGTTTCTCTGACCAGTGACGGAAAGGAGTTAGGGGAATACCTCCTGTTCAGGCACCAGATTCTCACCCGTTTTTTTTGTTATGTCAATCAGAAAACCGATGATCTGGAGCAGGTGGAAAAAGTTGAGCATTTTATTGATCCGGAAACAGTGTATAATATTCAAAAATGGTTGGATAAATTTGCATAGATATGCTTGTGTGATTTGATATTTCGTCGTATACTATAGCATAACACGAACATTTCTAAGGAGGAGAAACACATGGATAAGATTAAGATGACAACCCCCATAGTCGAAATGGATGGCGACGAGATGACCCGTATTCTCTGGCAGATGATTAAGGACAACCTTCTGCTGCCCTATATTGACTTAAAGACAGAATATTATGACCTTGGACTGGAGTACCGGGATCAGACAGATGATAAAGTGACCACTGATTCTGCTCTGGCCACAAAGAAATATAAAGTAGCCGTTAAATGCGCCACCATTACGCCAAATGCTGCCCGTGTAAAAGAATACAACTTAAAAGAGATGTGGAAAAGCCCCAATGGCACCATCCGTGCAATTCTCGACGGAACCGTATTCCGGGCGCCTATTGTTGTTAAAGGAATTGAACCATGTGTTGTAAACTGGAAAAAGCCCATTACCATTGCCAGACATGCATACGGTGATGTTTACAAAGGATCTGAGATGAAGATTCCCGGTGCCGGCAAAGTAGAACTTGTTTATACTGCCGCTGACGGAACAGAGGTACGGGAACTGGTTCATAACTTTGAGAGCGCGGGAATTGTCCAGGGTATGCATAATATTAACAATTCCATTGAAAGCTTTGCAAGAAGCTGCTTTAATTATGCACTGGATACAAAGCAGGATTTATGGTTTGCAACCAAGGATACCATCTCCAAAAAGTATGACCACACCTTTAAGGACATTTTCCAGGATATCTTTGATGCTGAGTATGAGAATCTGTTTAAGGAAGCAGGTATTGAATATTTCTATACCTTAATCGATGATGCGGTAGCAAGAGTGATGAAATCAGAAGGCGGTTATATCTGGGCCTGCAAGAATTACGATGGAGACGTTATGAGTGACATGGTTTCCTCTGCATTTGGATCTCTTGCCATGATGACCTCCGTACTGGTTTCTCCTGATGGTGACTTTGAGTATGAAGCAGCTCACGGAACGGTACAGAGACATTATTATCAGCACTTAAAGGGTGGGGAAACTTCTACCAACTCCGTTGCTACGATTTTCGCCTGGACAGGAGCTTTAAGAAAGCGGGGAGAACTTGATGGAAATCAGGAACTGGCTGCATTCGCGGATAAGTTAGAGCAGGCCACCATCGATACCATTGAGGCTGGAGAGATGACAAAAGATCTTGCGCTTATCACAACTATAGAAAATCCAACTGTTTTAAACAGTGAGAATTTTATAAAAGCGATTGCTACAAGACTTTAATCATTATATCGATAATATAGCGGGACAAATTTATATGAAAGGCAGGTTCTTAAGAATCTGTCTTTTTGCTTTTTAAGTTAAAAAAAGTAAGATGCAACAAAACCAACTTACGTTAGTTTTGTTACATCCACTTTATTAATCTTCCATATCACCAGATGCACCAACATATCTGTCGCAAACTGATATAGCTTCAATCGTACCATCTATTCCAAGAATTTCTGAAGAACAGTACACTCCATAATCACTTTTTTCCGCTTTTTGAGGAAGGTCCTTTTTAAGCACCTTTGAATAATCACTGCCATCTTTTTTATAGTATAACTGCCTTAAATCAGTGCTTCCTGGATTCTCATAGGAAGTAAGGGAATCGATAGAATCACCTACCTTTACTCCATTCATTAATTTCCAGCTGTCATCGTTCAACTGTATATAGGTAAGCAGATTTTCTTTATATCCAACTATAATATTTTCATAATCATAACCACCAGTCCAGCTTCGTTGATCTGTCTCTCCCAGTATCTTTTCTGCTTCTTCTCTTGGCATATAAAGTTCAAGGATTTTTCCATCTGAATTCTTAACTGCCAATTCCTCCGGGACTGATGTTTTTTTCCCACTGGATGAACAGGAACATAATAGAACAGACATGAATAACATTACTACACAAATAAACCTTTTCATAATTCCTCCCTTAAAATTCTAAATTTATTCTTAAAGTCACTTTAACATTTTACATAAGTTCTGATACAGAATCAACCATAATTTACCAGACGCACTTTATTATTCATTTATTTTTATTTAGAATAAGTCATATCGACATTTTTTTCAAAATCTCTGTTCAACCCATTATCAAAATGATATAATGAAAGTTATCATATGAAGCACTGGTAATGGAAGGACCTATAAACATGAATCTACGACATCTAACAATCTTTAAAACAGTATGTGAGGAAGGAAGCATTACAGGAGCGGCGAAGGCGTTGTCCATGACTCAGCCCGCTATCTCTCATGCCATCAATGAACTGGAAGAATCCGTTGGCTCTCCCCTGTTTGACCGTGTATCCCGAAGAGTAGTAATCAATGAAAACGGAAAATTTTATTTATCCAAAGTAATTCCTCTTCTGGAGTTATACCAGGATCTGGAGAACTATTCTGGTTCCCTGCACTTACAGGCACCTTTGCGGGTGGGCTCCTGTGTGACTCTGGCCAGTTACTTACTTCCAAACGCTGTTTCCCGTTTCACTCTGACAAATCCAGACATACAGCTGAAGGTTACCGTGGATAACTCAGTGGAAATCATCAGCAAACTGTTAAAGAATGAGCTGGATCTGGCTCTGGTAGAAGGTGTCGTATCCGACGAGCAGCTGGAGAAAATACCATTTTCCTCCTATCCCATGGCTGTAATCTGTTCTCCAAACCATCCCTTTGCAAACCGGGCTGCACAGCCGGTATCCTTAGACAAGCTGATTGAAGAACCTCTTTTATTGCGGGAGACCGGCTGCACCATCAGAGATACCTTTGACTGCGCGCTGGCACTGAATAACCTATCTGCAGAACCATTGTGGACCAGTACCAATTCTGATGTAATTTTACAGGCAGCCAGAGAAAATATCGGGATTGGTGTTGTACCAAGAATTTTTGCCGATGAATCCATTAAAAAGGGTGAGGTTTTTGAGATTGAGGTAAAAGATATGGAGATCAGCTGCATGAACCATGTTGTGTTCCATAAAGACAAATTTCAGACAGAATCCTTTCAGGCTTTTATTAATCTGGTCTTATTCGACTAATATAAAAACGAAAAATCGCCGCACATCATCTCCTATCAAAGGCAGATTTGTGCGGCGATTTCTATTTATGCTTTTTCAGACAAAATGTGATCAATACTTACAATCTTAACACAGAGTGCAAATAATTCCATGGCCTGTTTTAAATCCGGCAGAGTCGGATAAGACGGTGCAATACGAATGTTGCTGTCATGAGGATCCTTCCCATATGGATAGGTCGCTCCTGCACCAGTCATGACCAGACCTGCTTTTTTGCATTTTGCAACAATGGTTTTAGCGCAGCCATCTAACGAATCAAAGGAAATAAAATATCCGCCTTTTGGACAGGTCCATTCGCCAATTAAAAGACCGCCCAACTCTTTTTCCAGAGTTTCAATCACAGCTTCAAATTTAGGTCTCATGATATCTGCATGCTTTCTCATATGCTCTACCATTCCATGAATGTCTCCAAAGAAACGTACATGACGGAGCTGGTTCACTTTATCATGGCCAATGGTCTGAATCTTTAACTGCTTCATGATGTCCGTTAAGTTATTCTCGCTGGCTGCAATCGCTGCAATACCGGAACCAGGGAAACTTACCTTTGAGGTGGAAGCAAATTTATAAACCATATCCGGATTTCCGGCTCTCTTGCATTCTGCCAGAATCTCAATTAAATGATCCTGTTCGTTATCGTATAAATGGTGAATGGTATAAGCATTATCCCAGTAAATACGGAAGTCGCTTGCTGCCGGTTTTAAACGGGCAAAACGGCGTACGGTTTCATCGGAGTAAGAAATCCCCTGAGGATTGGAGTACTTGGGTACACACCAGATACCCTTGATGGAATCGTCTGCAGCCACCAGCTGCTCTACCAGATCCATGTCCGGACCGGTTGGAGTCATAGGTACGTTTATCATCTCAATTCCAAAGTATTCTGTTATGGAGAAATGTCTGTCATATCCGGGTACAGGACAAAGGAACTTCACTTTATCCAGCTTACACCAGGGAGTGCTGCCCATAACACCGTGGGTCATGGAACGGGAAACGGTATCATACATTACATTTAAGCTGGAATTGCCATAAATAATAATGTGATCCGGTGCAACCTCCATCATATCGGCAAGAAGTTCCTTTGCCTCCTTGATTCCGTCAAGCACACCATAATTTCTGCAGTCTGTACCGTCATCACAGGTTAAATCATCGCTGCTGCTTAACACATCCATCATTCCCATGGAGATATCCAGCTGCTCGGCACTAGGCTTTCCTCTGGACATATCAAGCTTTAAGTCTCTGCCCTGAAATTCCTTATACTGTGCAGAAAGTTCCTTTCTAAGCTCCTGTAACTCTTCCTTTGTCATCTCAACATACGGCTTCATAGATTTCTTCCTCCTCATAAAGATTCCTCTAACCTAACAGTTCCTTCAGAATTCGGTTGACCGCTCCCGGATCAGCCTTTCCTTTCATGGAACGCATGGTCTGACCAACCAGAAAGCCCATTGCTTTCTCTTTTCCGTTCCGGTAATCCTCAACAGACTGGGGATTTGCAGCAAGAATCGCCTCAATGGCGGACTTAAGGGCACCTTCATCGCTTACGACTTTCAGTCCCTTTTCCTCTACATACCGCTCCGGATCGATATCATTTAAGAAAATCTGCTCAAACACTTCCTTGGCAACCGTGCGGTTAATGGTTCCATTATCCACTAAAACAATCAGTTTTGCAAGATTTTCCGCAGAAAATGTCATATTTTCCATTTCCATCTCATGCTCTTTTAGCAGTCTCATGCCCTCTACCATCAGCCAGTTTGCTGCTTCTTTCGGCTTCTGGCAGATGGCTGTAACCTGTTCAAATATATCAGCCATGTGCTTGGATCCGGTAATAATATCCGCATCGTATTCAGAAAGACTATATTCCTCCTGGTATCTTGCCATCTTCTCGGTACGCAGTTCCGGCTGCTTCTCTTTAATGCTCTGAATCCACTCATCGCTTATGGAAATGGGCGGCAGATCAGGATCCGGAAAATAACGGTAATCTTTCGCGTCCTCTTTGGAACGCATGGCATGAGAAGACTCCTTGTTGTCATCCCAGCGCCTGGTTTCCTGAACCACAGCTTTACCGTCTTCAATCAGCTCGATCTGGCGCTTTCTCTCCCCTTCAATGGCACGGGCAATGGCTTTAAAGGAGTTTAAGTTCTTCATCTCTGTTCTGGTTCCGAACTGGGAAGCGCCTGCTTCTCTTACCGATAAGTTTACATCAGCTCTCATGGAACCTTCCTGCAGTTTGCAGTCAGAGGCGCCTAAGTACTGAATGATTAAGCGCAGCTTCTCTAAGTAAGCGATTACCTCATCTGCACTTCTCATATCCGGCTCGGAAACAATCTCAATTAACGGAACTCCGCTTCGGTTAAAATCAACTAAGGAACAGTCTTCCCATTCATCGTGAATCAGCTTTCCTGCATCCTCTTCCATATGGATCTCATGAATTCCTATCTTTTTCTTTCCTGCAGCTGTATCAATTTCCACATATCCGTCGTGGCAGATGGGAAGATAAAGCTGGGAGATCTGATAGTTTTGTGGATTGTCAGGATAAAAATAATTTTTACGGTCAAATTTACAATTCTGGTTGATCTGGCAGTTTGCTGCAAGGCCTACTGCAAGGGCATATTCCACTACCTGTTTGTTAAGAACCGGAAGAGATCCCGGCATTCCGGTGCAGACCGGACAGGTATGGGTGTTGGGCGCTCCGCCGAATTCTGTGGAACAGGAGCAGAAGATTTTTGTTTTAGTCGCAAGCTCAACATGAACTTCCAGACCAATTACTGTTTCGTACTGTTTGCTCATTTACTTCTCCTCCTTTTCTCTCATTGCCTTAGCAGCCAGAGAAGGCATCTTGTAGGTTCTGCTTTGTTCCACTGCAAAACCGGCCCTTAAAATATTCTTTTCCTGGAAACAGTCTGCAATCAGCTGTACGCCGATGGGAAGTCCCTTCTCATCTGTTCCAAACGGAACGGAGAGACCGGGAAGTCCGGCTAAGTTTACTGAGATTGTATAGATATCTCCCAGGTACATCTTTAAAGGATCGCTTAAGCTTTCGCCCAGTCTTGGAGCTGTGGTCGGTGCCGCCGGTCCCAAAATCACATCATATTTGGAAAATGCCTCATCAAAGGCTTTCTTAATCAGCGCTTTTGTCTTTAATGCCTTTAAATAATATGCGTCATAATAACCGGAACTGAGTACGAACGAACCCAACATAATACGGCGTTTTACTTCCGGTCCGAAGCCCTCAGAACGGCTTTTTTTATACATGCCGTGAAGTCCTGTATATTCCTTCGCCCGGTATCCGTATTTTACACCGTCAAAACGGGACAGATTGGAGCTGGCTTCCGCAGAAGCTATGACATAATATGCCGGGATAGCATACTCCACCATTCCAAGATCAAAGGTCTCCACAACGGCACCCTTTTCTTCCAGTACCTTTGCCGCCTTTAAAACGGCCTCTTTTACTTCCGGCTCCAGGCCTTCTCCCATATAATCAGCAGGAATTCCCACCTTTAAGCCTTTTACTTCACCGGTTAAATACCTGGTAAACTCATAATCCTCCCGCTGTACGGAAGTACTGTCCATACCATCATGGGAAGCCAGAACCTCAAGAATGGCTGCACAGTCAGTCACATCCTTTGCTACCGGTCCAATCTGATCTAAGGAGGAACCGTAAGCAATAAGGCCATAGCGGGAAATCGTTCCGTAAGTTGGCTTTAAACCTGTAACTCCGCAAAAGGAAGCCGGCTGTCTGATGGAACCGCCCGTATCAGAGCCCAGAGCGAAAAAGCACTCTGCTGCTGCCACTGCCGCACAGGAACCACCGGAAGAACCGCCGGGAACATGCTCCGGATTCCAGGGGTTTCTGGTAACGCCAAATGCAGAGGTTTCCGTTGTACTTCCCATCGCAAATTCATCCATATTGGTTTTTCCGATGATCACAGCTCCCGCCTGTTTTAAATTCTCCACCGCCTTGGCATTGTAAGTAGGAACAAAATCGGATAAGATCTTAGAACTGCAGGTAGTTTTCAGTCCTTCCATGCAGATGTTATCCTTAACTGCTGCAGGAACACCGGCAAGAGGACCAGTCAGCTCTCCTGATTCAATGCGCTTTTGGATCTCCTCTGCCTGTTTTAAGGCACCTTCTTCATCAATGGTTACGTAGCTGTTAAGCTCCGGTTCCATGGCCTTAATCTGGCCTAAAACGGCTTTTACAGCCTCAGGGGAGGTAACCTCTCCCTCTTTTATCTTTTTCCCCAGCTGTACCGCTGTGAGGGACAATATTTCGCTTGCTGTCATTTTAATTCCCCCTATTCCACTGTCTTCGGCACTTTGAATGCTCCATCTTTGCTTTCCGGTGCATTCTTTAGAATCTGGTCTCTGTCGTCTCCGTTTATCACCACATCTTCCCGGAAAACATTGTAAACCGGAAATACATGTGACATGGGTTCCACCCCATCTGTATCAAGTTCATTTAATTTATCAATATAATCAAGCATACGGCCCATATCCTTTTTAGCCGCTTCCTTTTCATCATCATCAAGCTCCAGCTTGGCGAGAATGCCTACATACTCGATTGTTTCATCATCAATGATGTGTGCCATTTCTTTTCGTCTCCTTTTCGCCTAATTACGGTTCCAGTCTGGTAACATCTCTTGGGAACAGTGTGGTCTCTCTGACGTTTGACTCGTCAAGAAGACGCATGGTCAGACGTTCCAGACCAATTCCCAGTCCGCCATGAGGAGGCATACCATACTTAAATATCATTAAATAGGAAGAGATGTCCTCCGGATTCATTCCTCTGGTCTCCATCTTTTTTATGATGGTATCATAATCATGAATTCTCTGTCCTCCGGTCGTGATCTCAAGTCCCTTAAAGAGTAAGTCAAAGCTTAAGGTGAATTTAGAATCTGCCGGATCATCCATGGCATAGAACGGACGCTTTTTGGAAGGATAATGAGTGACAAATACGAAATCACTGCCATACTCTTCTTTAAAGTAACGGCCGATTAAAACTTCCTCCTCCGGTTCTAAATCATAGGGGTTTCTAATCTTTCTGTTATATTTTTCAGATACCAGCTCTTTGGCTTTATCGAAACGGACCTGGGGTATGTTGGTTACATCAGGAAGTTCGATCTTTAACATGGCAAGTTCCTGTGCATATTCCTCACAAAGAAGCTCGAAAACATACTGAAGCATGGCTGTTTCCATTTCCATGATCTCCTCAAAGCTGTCGATGTATCCCATTTCAAAATCCATGCTGGTATATTCATTTAAATGTCTGGTTGTATTGTGTTTCTCTGCGCGGAAAACGGGTGCTACTTCAAATACCCGGTCATATACGCCAACCATAGTCTGTTTGTAGAACTGCGGGCTCTGACCCAGTTCTGCTTTTTTATTAAAATAATCCAGTTTAAATACGTTTGATCCGCCTTCTGCGCCCCGGGCTACAATCTTTGGTGTACGGATTTCGGTAAAATTCTGAGAATGAAGAAAATCCCGGAAGCCTCTTACAATCCCTTCCTGAATACGGAATTTTGCACGCTCCATGGGGTTACGCAAGGTAATTGGACGAAGACCCAGCTTTGTTTCCAAAGAGGTTTTTAACTTCCACTTGCTGATAGCGATAGGAAGCACTTCTGCCGGCTGTGATAACACGGTTATTTCCTGAAGCCTGATTTCAAATCCGTGAGGTGCCCGCTCCTCGCCGCTTACCACACCGGTAACACGAATCGCAGACTCTTCTTTTAACTGGTTTAAATCAAAGGCTGTTTTTCCGTCTTCAAACACGCACTGTACCAGACCTTCGGCTTTTCTCAAAATAATAAAAGCCACATCACCCATGTCACGAATGGTATGGACACTTCCTTCCATCCGGACTGTCTTTCCTGCATAATCACCAGATATAATTTCCTGGATTCCCATTGTTTCTTTCTGTTTTACACCACTGATAAATTCCATGATTGATTTCTCCTTACCTGAATGTAATTGCTTTGATTCCGGAGAAATATTTTATGACAATAAAATATCCCGTCCCGGAATACAGTTACATATTCCGGGACGGGATTACTATGGCAATAGACTCCCGCGGTACCACCCGCATTGAGATAAAGATATCTCCACTCAAACATTTAACGCATGTATACGGACAAACCTACTCATGTCACCGGTACAAATCTGTACCAGCCGCTTCGATCTATCGGCTCCGGAGTGTTCCCATAGCCAAGTCTCTCGTGAAAGCGCTCTCAGTCGGTGACGCAATCTTCCTGTCCGGATCCATAGGCCAGAGTCTCCTTCTCTGCCTTTTTAGTATTTATTTCATTCTGTAGCTTCATCATGCCCTGTTTTCAATTTTTTTAAACAGTTCAACACTTCACTACAATGAATTTCACTTATAATATCACAATCTTTTTCCCGATGCAATGTTTTTTTATAATTTATTTCCCCGCCATGGCTGTGATGTTTTTTCTCTTTAACCTGAAAAATGTTAAAACCGCTCCCAGCATGCAAATGGCAGATGCAGTGATATAAACGATATTCATGCCATATAAAAAGGCATCATTTCTCCCCGGGATATAGTCCGTTACCCGGTATCCCAGCCTGCTGCTCATCATGCCATACAAAAGTGTGGTTGCAAGAGCAATTCCGCATACCATACCCATATTTCTCACAAGAGCATTGATGCTTCCTGCCACTCCAAGCTTATCACGGGATACGGTGGACATGATAAGGGAATTATTGGGAGACTGAAACAGCCCCATTCCAACAGACATAATTCCAATCATGCTGACCATGGTAATTACGGCTGAATTCTCATTTAAAAAGGACATGGAAAATAGCCCGATGCTGGTGAAAACGAGTCCGATAAAGGTAAGTATTTCAGAGCCTATTTTATCGGAAAGATGACCGCTTACAGGTGCAGCAACCATTAAAATAAGCGGATAAGCCATCATGATAAGACCTGCCTTCTGAGGTGAAAATTCCATAACATCCTGTAAATAAAATGGAAGTATGATATTGTTGCAGAACATGGCAACAAAACTGATAAAACCACAGAAGATACTTAAGGAAAACAGGCCGTTTTTAAAAATATCCAGCTGGATCATAGGATCTTTCCTTTTTTTCTCTACAACCAGAAATACTGCAAAACTAACTGCTGCAAGGAAGAATCCTGTTAAAATAAGGGGATGTCCGAAACCAAGATTCAGTCCCTCGCTCAGTGCGCCAAATAAAGAAACAATAGTCACAATAAACAGAAGCGCACCATATAAATCCATCCTGCCATTGGCCTTTGTCTTTGTTTTTGGAAGCAGACAGAAGGCTCCGATTACTGCAAGGATACCGATGGGAACATTAATGGTAAAAATATATTCCCAGCTTAATACTCCCACAATCATTCCACCCAGTCCGGGTCCTACCAGAGACCCCAGTGCAACTGCCGTCCCAAGGAGTCCCAGAGCCTTTCCCCTTTCCTCAACAGGAAAGACTTCCGTAACGATTCCCTGGTTATTTGCCATGGTTCCCGCCGCACCGATTGCCTGAATGGCTCTGGCCATAATTAAAAACCAGTAGGAATGGGACAAACCGCACAGGAGTGATCCAATGGTAAAAACAATAACGCCAAGGGTAAACATGGTTGTTTTTCCAAACATATCTCCCAGTTTTCCAAAAATCAGAACTGTACCCGATATTACGATCAGATAGCTTGTGGCAACAAACTGGATGCTGGCTGTGGTAACGCCCAGAGAATCTGCCATACGGGGCAGTGCCACATTAACGATACTGCTGTCTAACGTTGACATGAAAGTCGATAATACAACAATAATTAATACCGACCATTTATTTCTTTTTTTTACTTCTTCCATTTTAGTCCCTTTCTTATGTGTTCAATTCAAGCGCTTTATTTAGAATTTTAACCAGAGAAGACAACGTGATTTCCTTTTCTTCTGCCGTCAGATCTCCGGTAATTAATTCTATTAAATTATTTATCTCCTCTCTGATCTGGGGAAGAATGAGCCTTGCTTTATCTGTCAGATATAATTTATATGCCCTGCTGTCCAACTGATCTTCTATTTTTACTACATAGCCAACCTCTGTCAGCCTGCTGATGGTTCTGGCAGACATTGCTTTATCGTGGCCAATCAGTTCGCTGATCCGGCTCTGACATAATCCTTCATTTTGCTCCATTATAAATAAATAGCGAAACGATCCGCTGCTTAAATCATATTGCTTTAGCACTTTGTCTAAGTAGCTCTGTGTATTTCTATATATTTTACTGTTAAGCATCATTAAATTCATAGGTTCTTTCCCCATTTTATTACCACCTTTTTTATTCAGTTTCTTACTGTATCAGGATTTAGTTGATTAGTCAACTATTAATCAAAAAAAAAAGACAGGTATCTCTGATACAAGTCTTTTTTCCGGATTCTTTCTATGTATGACAAGAATGATATTATACCTGGTTCATTAATCCTCTTCGTTCTACTTCTTCTTTGAATAACTGATATTTTGCTTCATTTAATTTTAAAAATGAGCGGTAATATACTCCATATGCCAGAAACGCAAGAATCTTATTTTTACGGTTTCTGTCCGTCGTTTTATAAAAATAAATCAGCTTCTTGTCTTTCATTTTTCCTTTTGCAATTTTCTTTTTAATATTGTTTTGCTGCACTTTAGCCATAAAATTCATATAAAGCCCATTGAGAAAAAACAATACTCCAAGAAAAACAATAAAAATTATAACTGCTATTAAATCATCCATACTTAGTTACCTCCCTGGTTTCAAAATCAGAAAGAATATACCATAAATTTCCACTTTTGTAAAGAGATGATCTGATTTAATCTTGACATAAGTTTCCCCATACGATAGAATTAGCAAAGGATGAGGGAGTAGTCAGCATCTGTCCGGGTCAGGTAAGATGCCTGCAAAGTCAACATACTGACAGTTTTTTCTGTCTGGCTTTGCTAATTTGTTTTTAAAACAAAAAGACGAGACTTATCTGTGTGTTCATTTCTGTACACACAGATAAGTCTTTTTTATTATATTCTCCCTCTTACACATATAATTAGATACCATATACAGGGGGAAAATCACATGTCATTATTGGAGTTATTTATTATTGCATTGGGTCTGTCCATGGATGCGTTTGCCGTATCAATCTGCAAAGGTCTTTGCATGCCTCAGATGAACTGGAAAAATGCAGTTATTGCCGGTTTATATTTTGGAGGCTTCCAGGCAGGAATGCCGGTTATCGGTTATCTGCTTGGATCTCAGTTTAAGGATGCCATAACCTCCTATGACCACTGGATCGCTTTCGTCCTTCTTGGAATTATCGGCATCAATATGATCAAAGAATCCTTCAGCAAAGATGAAGTGGAATGTGCCGACTGCTCCCTTGATCCCAAAAACATGTTAATGCTTGCCATTGCCACCAGCATAGACGCATTGGCTGTCGGTGTGACCTTTGCCTTTCTAAAGGTTCAGATCATTCCTGCTGTTTCATTTATCGGAGCAACCACCTTTACCCTTTCTGTCGCGGGAATAAAAGTAGGTAACGTTTTTGGTTCACGCTTTAAATCGAAAGCAGAATTCTCCGGGGGAATTATTCTTATCATGATGGGGGCCAAAATCCTGTTCCAGCATCTCACTGAAATGTAAACATGGGCAGATTTTAAATCCTGATCTGGCTGCCGCCAGGCACTTTCACAATTGTTTTATCTACACTGATCCAGACATCCATTGCCGATGGATTATATACAAAATCCGCATCAATGGTATATTTCAGAGCAGATGCCGCATTCATATAGTCCACAATCTGAATATTCGTTGCATACCAGATATCCTCCCGTTGTCCGGTCATACGGCAGAATTCTTCCATAAGCTCCCAGTTGTCATCTCGGGGAAATTCATAGCTGTGTCCCCAGACATACATCAAATAGAGGTATTGGGTCTTATTAAGCTCGATGAACCGTCTTCCATTTTCCAACAGGTTATGGTTATGATGGCAGGTGGCTTTCCATTTCAGATAATTTTCAGGCATGGAAAAATCATCGGTGCTGCCCACCACTCTGCAGTATTCGATCCCAAGACTGGGCAGCATGTTCACAATTTCTTCCGTATAGGAACCGTTTGGATAAGACATTCCACGGACCGGATAACCGGCTGCCCGTTCTAACCCGCGCCTGTCCTCCAGTACCTGAAGTGCCGTCATAGGCAGCGGACATCTTGCTATGGTTGGGTGAAGTACGGTGTGGCAGGAAATTTCGTGACCCTTGTATACTTCGTTCCACTCTTCGGGTTTCAGCCTTTCCTCCTGATCTGCAAGTCCTGAGTTTATATGAAATGTGCCCTTGATTCCATATTGATTAAACAGCTGGGTCAGCCTTCTGTCTTCCAGTCTCCCATCATCATAACTCATGGTAAGTGCCTTATGCTTTCCTTCCGGATAGCAGATATAGATATTTTTCATATTTTCCATCATTATAATGCTCCGTCTCCTGCAATCTTATCGTAATTCAGTACCGCACAAAAGAATGCCAGTGCCATTCCCTGTCCCCAGCCCTGAATCCATTTTTTTGATATATTCCGGTAGCCTTCCCGGTCCTTCATCACTGCCGTACCTCCGGATACATCGGTCACTCTTCCGTCTGCTGCCACATGGGAAAGAATTCCTTCTATGGAGCGTTCCACATATTTGATGTGAAGAGGATTTCTCTTTAATGCCATGGCTGCAGCAATTCCCGCAGAGGCAGATACTTCCTCATAGGATTCTTCATCATTTAAAATGGTTCTCCAAAGCCCATTCTCCGTCTGTAATCCCTTTAACGCAGACAGCTGTTCATTTAAACTTCCAACGATTTCCAAATACTGGGGATACAGATAGCATTGAGGAAGAATCAGTCCCACCTTACTCATGGTATAAGCTGCCCAGCAGTTTGCTCTTCCCCAGTAAAAGCCTGACATATGGTCCTTGGTGATATTGTTATAACCATGATACCAAAGCCCGCTTTCTTCGTCCTGAAGATACTGAATATGCCAGTAATATTGATTTAAGGCATCCTTTATCATGGCCTCATCGCTTGTCATCACACCCACTCTGAGGAGAAAGAAGGCAGCCATAAATAAAGTATCCGCCCAGCATTGTTCCGGAAAATCATTGTCTGCAGATACGGTATGCTGAAGGACGTGATCTCCGAATCGAAGTGCTTCTTCCGTTAAGTAACGGGTCTTTAACCGGATTACATCCATATATTTTTCTTCACCGGTGGCTTCGTAAAGGGTAATAAGGCAGTGCCCCATGGCACAGGTATTTACTGTCAGCACCGGAAGTCCAAGTTCCATCAGCTCGTCTACCCGCTCCTTTAAAAAGTTCAGATATGATTCATTCTTTGTTACCTCGTAGGCTTCTGCCAGCCCGTAATATGCCACTCCGCATGGCCAGTCCCAGGACATATCCATTCTCTTTGTCCGTTCCAGAATAAGGTTCATGGCATCTGTAATTCTTGTCTCATCATAATGTAACTTCCCCATCACTTATACCTCCGTTTTTCCATCTATTATAAATCTTTTTCCTTCATTTGCCAATAATTGTCCAAAGATACCGGCACCCATTTCCGATAAATGAACCAGATCTTCCGTGTAACATTCCACTGCCGTCTTTTCTCCTGATTTCCACAGAAACTCCTCACATAAACCATATAAATCCACAAACAAAACCGGTCTCGTTTCTGCAAATTTTCTCATTTCATCCCTGTAAGCCGGAAGAAGACGGGCAATCTCTTCCTTTTCCCCCTTCCTGTCCCGATCAAAGGGGCAGAGACAGACTGGGGAGATAATAACAGGGTAACCGCCTTTCTCAAGTGCCGCTTCCACATAGAGTTCCAAATACTCAGAAAGCCGCGCAAGTGGTACATACCGGTCTTCTTTTGAAGCATTGGCATCATTGTATCCAAATTGGATAAAGAGATAGTCCCCTGGCTTCATTCGACTTTTTATATCTTCCAGTCTTCCTTCTTCTAAAAATGTTTTTAAGGATCTTCCTGCCATTGCGCAGTTATCCACTACAAGTCTCCTGCTCTCGTATCTTGTTTCCTGGGGAAATAATCCTTCTGTGCAGCGCCTTATTTGATAGGAGCTGCCATGATCCAGGCAGGAAAGCAGTTTTTCTCCCATGCCGGTCTGCTTTTTCTCTTCTTCCCCATAGCTTTTTGTAATAGAGTCACCTGCCAGAAAAACAACAGGCTTTCGCTGCATAAAAGGAAGTACACGACGAAAATCCATATCAGTTCCATAATAAAATTTAGGATAGCATGGCTGATTGTAGCAGTTGTTCTGCCATGCCACTCCACAGCGGTACTGAGTGTCGTGCATGAATGTAAACAGTTTATGTCCGGTTACTTCCGTGTTGGTATAAATCCGTATGGCAGAACTGTCTTTTGTTCTCACAAGAATCTCTTCCCTGAAATCCCCAAAAATGTCCGCCACAAGGCATGGGTTTCCTTTGGTTCCATTGTTTGTTTCCGTTTGTTCCGGACAGAGCATTGTGCCATGAATCCAGTCGTTTACCACACCTGTGGGATGCTGGCTTAAATAATCCGTTCCGTCTGTAATCTGGGTGGATAAATCTCCTGCCCACCGGATGGACATATTGGTTCCAAGGGTTTCATTTTTCATCATTGCACCATGACAATCATAGGTTCCCTCTCCGTTTACCCAGCACTGCAGTCCTCTTACGCCCTCCAGCACATCTCCAATCATACATCTGCCCAGATCTTCTTCGGCATATTTTCCAAAAATGATCTGCCCGTTTTCTCCATCCCGCAGTGCATAGCCATATGGGGCATTTTCTGCTCCTTCAAATACGGCAAATATTTCATATCCAGGGCGGTCCGGATCAATGTCTGCTACATGCATGGCATCTCCATGCCCCAGTTTCGCTTCTCTCCCATCTGGGAGAATGCCTGTCAGGCTGTACAAAAGAGTCCCGTCATGATCAATACAGGCAGCTCCGTAGATGATTTCCATGCATCCATCCCCATCTACATCTGCAACAGAGAGAGAATGATTTCCCTGTCCTGCCATTTTCCCATAAACCGGATCTGTTCCCCATTTCTCATGTGGATTGTCATAGAATGGATTTTTCATGGGAACAAACCCGCTGTCTGCCACCCATTCCTTAAGAAAGCGGTTCTCAAAAAATGAATAAGCAGCGATTGCTGCCCGGGTATAATACCCGCGGCAGGCTATGAAATAAGGCCTCTTTCCATCCAGATAGGCCACTCCTGACAAAAATCGGTCCACCCGGTTGCATGGTTCGATGCGGGGCATGGCATAATCCCCCCAGCGCAGACCATCATCTACCCGTTCAAATGGAAATACAATGGTATCCAGCTCTTTTCCGTCACCGGCAAACATGGTCAGATATTCTGGTCCATGAAAAATAAAGCCTTCCCATTCTCTCAATCTGTTTTTCGGACTCCTTGCAGGTGCATACACATCAAGAAAATAATCGACTGCCTCTTTTTGCTGAACCTCATTTAAGGGATAACTCCAGTGGGGCGAAATATGAAAGCATTCTTCTAACGTATCCGGCCATTGTCCCGCCTTTACCTCCGGCTGCTCCTGCCATCCGGCAAACAAACGGCAAAGGTGAGCCTCATAATCCTCAGATCCTGACACATAGGAATCACTATGACTGTACCCTCTGTTACAGTCCTCCTGTGGCATGGTAATATAGAATTCTTCCACAACCTCTCCGCCTGCTCCATATCTGGTCATGCGGGTCCCCGGAGCCGTCTTTACAGCCATTTCCGCCTTTCCGTCTCCATTAAAATCGTAGCAGATAAACTGGGTGTAATGGGCACCAGCCCGGATATTCGGTCCCATGTCAAGCCGCCATAATAGAGTTCCGTCTAGCTGATAGCAATCCAGAATACAGTTTCCCGTATATCCGGAAATGGATACGTCATGGGAATTAGACGGATCCCATTTGACTATATATTCGTATTCTCCATCTCCATTAACATCTGCCACAGACATGTCATTGGCAGAATAAGTGAACGTTTCATTTGATGGTGTCACTCCCCCAGCTGGCTTTTTAACCGGAATATCCAGATAATCGTGCTCCCATACCCGTACTGGCTCACAGGGTTCTGATTCCACCCCATTGATGACCGGTGCCACACAATAGACTGACGCTTCCGTTCCCTGGCTATCCAGATAGTTGGTACTGTCTGTCACACCCCCAAGGCTGACTCCATTCCGGAAAATTCTAAAATTCACGCCTGTAAGACCATCTCCTCCGTCTGATACTCCAGTCACTTCATTCAGAAAAAAGCGCCAGCTTAAGAAGATTCCATTCTTCACCTTAACTGCAATCAGACCTCTTGAAAGTTTCTCCAGCTGTTCCTCCTGATGAAAATGAACAGGAGAAACAAAAGACTCTTTTTCCAGCACACAGCCATCTTCAGCTATGTGGCAGATAAGAATATAGTGGGGAATGAAAGTAGCCTTTTTTAAAGTAAACACCTTCTCATCCGTTTCATGAATCTCTTTCATCAGACGATAGGAGGTTTCACTGGTTTCCCGGTCCGACCAGTAGATACAGGTAGTTTTGGTCTTATTGAACGGATCCCAGGCAATGGTAAACTCCTGTGGATTAACAGATAACAGCCTTATCATAATAATTCCTCCCTCTGTCTAGGCTTTCCGAAAGCTTTCAAACGACATTCCAGATATCAGGGTGTCCGCTTCCTCTAAATTTTTCGGCAGCTGATCTCTGATAAATTCCAGAGTACAAATAACATTTAAGCACCACTGAGCTGCAAAATTCGTTGAAATCCAGGGAATCTCACGAAGTTCTTCCTGGTTTGCACAGTTTTTTAAAACAGTGGTTTGAAAACCGCTGTGATTCTCTTCACAAAGAAGAGCATGAAGAAGATGACTCCAGGTAGTTTTTGCAAGCATTTCATCGTTATAATACCAGGCTCCATAAGCTCCCATGGCTGCTGCCATAAACGGAAGGGAAAACTCCCGGTCACCAATAATCCCTCCGGATTCCTCCAGCTGCTTTTCTTTTGGAAGATAATAAAACCTGCCGTACTCCGCCAGCATTTCTTTCCAGATGGGATCAGAAAGAAGATCCGCCATCTCCTGCCAGATCTGAGGTGCTCCCATACAGATTTGCAGGTGTGTCCCGCCCGCTGCCCGTTCTCCAATGTATCTTAAGTGAACGGTCTCAGGGTCAAATTCAAAGTCCGGTCCGGATACCAGTCTTAATGGTGCCATTTTTATATCCTCAATTCCCGTCCGGATCTTATCCAGGTAACGGTTATCCTCAGACCGTTCCCACTGGGTCAGCCAGTTTGCACAAAGAGAGGACCAGTCAGGTCCGCTTCTGGCATGGCTTTTATAGACCATTTCAGAGGAATCATAAAAATCTGCCAGCGGATCTTTTGTAAGGAACGTTTTTTCATTATCCTTTAGTTCCTCAAAGATATCCTCCAGCCGGTGATCTCCCGTCATATAGTAATAATACCGGTGATGAGCTGCCATGGCAATCCTTGCTTCCTTGCATGGACAGCCCCAGTGACGTACATTATGTCGGGAGCCCAGCCCCTTAAATTTTCCCATATGATATACATCAACCTCGGAGGCATGTCTGGTCAGCTTCTCCGCCAGGGAAAATGTTTCTGCTCTTCCGGAGCGTAAAAAGGAAAGCCAGAGCCAGAGTGTGGGAACCAGTTCCGTATTATCCCAGGCGTAACCGCCCATATCATACCTCCACTGGTGGCGCTCCTTGTCGTAGGTATGCATAAAATCCCCATAATTAAAAAGCCCGTACCAGCCTCTTTGATCCACTTCTTCTTCATAGAAAACAGCGGCCCACTCCAGCTGGTCTTCCAGCCAGATTTCCATCTGGCTTTCCCGTTTCGGTAGGGACCAGTATCCAAATGCACGGTGCTCATGATAGAATTCCGGAGTTCCCACGTACTGGGGGGGATGATTCACTTCGTTTGAAAATTCCAGAAGTTCTTCCTCACCGGGAATGACTTCATTAAAGAACGCTACAGAATATTCGCTGGTGGTCGCAATTCCAAAGGGGTCCGCCCCCTTGTAATCATAACCCTCATAATATACCTGGTTATATCCGCGGCTGGCATAATGTCTGAAATCCATTGCCTCGGCTGACGGACTGTAAAGCCAGACTGTAGCTTTTGCCTCTTCACCTGTCATACTGCGAAACGTATATCCGGAAGGATAAGTCTGCCAGAAATCACGGATAGCAAATCCCACACTTCCGTTTTCTCCGCCCAAAGCAGCAGCCCCTCCCGCTCTTCTTCCATGGAGACAGTCTAAGTAACACACACCCTCCTCTTTCATTTTCTTCTTCAGCCGGAAATGACTGGGACTGTCCTGACAGAAATCATATTCATCCCAAAACGGCATATCTTCCATGACTTTATCCACAATTTCTCTGTCGTTTCCCTGAAGAATCAACTGTTTTCCAGCCATCTGGCTGGAATAGACTGCTTCCGGCACCCTGGGTCTCCAGGTTAAAAGCTCTGCCAGTGCCTCATGAACCGTCCCAAAATCCCCTTCGAATCTTACATGCCGGTTATACATACTTCCTTTTACCGGAATGGTAAATTCCAGGCCGATTCCTTTTAAAAAATCTCTGTTTTCGTCCCCGTCATAAAGAAACGTATGGGTGAAATGAAGGCCTTCACTGCCCATACCTGCATGAAGCCGAATAATAAAGGGGAGCTTTCTTTCCCCGTCTTTGGAAATATGGACTCCTGTGTATTTAATCACTGTCTGAAGCGGTCCTTCCTCCTCCAGAGTGACTTCCTCCACAAAACCCTGGTACTGTTTTTGCAGTTGCCCTGTCATTTCATCTTTCGTAAACGGTTCTTCCAGCAAAAGTACCGGGTTTGCAGATGATACCCGGGGTTCTCCACGGACTGTCAGGTCCTTAAATAAAAAAGAGCCTTTATAAGGAACACGAAAAGACAAAGCATCTGTTTTTATAAACATCTCCTCTGTCCCCTTGCTAATGATCAGGCTGCGGGATATGTTCTGTGTATTTCCATCAGCAGTCAGTATCTGGATTTCATCAGTAAGCTGGTCTGCACATGCAGAATGCGCCGTCCACTTGACTGAGCCGTCAGGCCAGTAAGCCGTAATTCTGGACTGCATGGCAGCCTGAGTCCCATCCTGATTTTTCAACACATAGGACTGATTTTTTCCGCATTCTCCCTGATTCCACATGCAGCCCCAGGTGGTATACCCACGTTTTAGCCTGTCTCTTAAATTATGCAGCTTCATATAATCCTCCGTCTGCGCAAAACTGCGCTTTTTCATCCAAAGAGGCGGTGCGGCTCCTGCAAGGAATCCGCACCGCCCAGGCCAAACCTATTTCCCGGTATCCTGCTGATACAGCTGATTGATTTCTTCGATCAGTCTGTCACCGCCTCTGTCTAACCACTGTTTGGCAGCTGCGTCAAGACCCGCTTCATCTATCTGTCCGCAGATATACTGGGTTCTTGCATCATCAATAATCTGTTCGATATCCGTGCCTACTTCTGCATTGACACCGGAATTAGCAAGATAACCAAGTGCCGGATTAAAGACTGCAACCTTTTTATTTTCTGCATAAGCCTTATCCTGGGCAATGGTTGGCTCTGTCTTTTCCAGAACCGGTTCAGTCGAAGCAAGGTTTGGAATATAGCAGATGGTCTGATTTAATCCGGTATGCGGAGTCTGCTGAACTTCCAGATCATTTCTCACCACTACTTTACCATCCTTTAAGTCATAAGTTACACCTTCAAGACCATAATCAGCCAGCACAAGCATTTCATTGTCGCACATCTTATCCAGGAAATGGAGGCAGTTTTTCACATCTTCTTCTGTTTTTGCACCTGCCTTGGTGATCAGATAATAACCGTTAAAGCCGCTGGTTGCCAGTGTTTTTCCGTTAATCGGCCCTACCATGGTCATAGTGGCTGTCTTGGACGGATCTGTTACTGATTTTATATCACTTTGAATATAGTAGTTCCAGATTCTTTTTGCACTGTCCATAACATCTACGAATGCACCGGCTTCTCCCTTTTTAAGAGCATCCCCAAATGTACCGGAATCCACAGTTGCCCAGTCTTTTCGGATCAGACCATCATCATATATCTTCTTGACCCAGGTTAAGGCTTCTTTGTATTCTTTTGTCTGATGAACAGGAATCAGCTTTCCATCCTGCACCACCCACTCATTACCGGTTCCAAACCAGGACTGTATAATGTCAATTGGTCCTACATATTTGGTCATTTCCAGCCCGTATGTATCATCCTTTCCATTGCCATCTGGATCTTCGTAGGTGAATTTATAAAGCATGTTATAAACATCTTCCACTGTTTTAGGTGCCTGGGTAATGCCAACTGCTTCTGCCCAGTCGGTGCGGTAAGAAAATCCAAATCTTCCGATTTCTCTTGCACGGTAAAGTCCGATGACTTTTCCATCCACTGTCATGGATTTTAACACCTGGGGATCCGCCTTTGATAAATTGGGGTAGCTTGCACTGTCCTTAATAAATTCGCTTAAATCCCAGAACGCACCTTTCTTTGCTGCATCAACCACGTTAGCTGACAAATCTCCTTTTCCAGTGATAATCATAGGCATATTGTCTTTGTCCATGAGCACCAGACCCAGCTTTTCATTATAGGTGTCGTTTGCCTCCCAACGGAAATCCACATTGGTATTGGTATAATCCTCAAACTTTTTAATTACTTCATCGGAATGATCATTTTTCAGCTCAGTTCCATAAAACTGGGTAACCATCATGGAAATAGATGCTTTTCCTTCTCCCTCTTTCGCCGTTCCTGATTCTTTTGACTCTCCTGCCGTCTGACTGGTTGTTTTGGAACTGCACCCTGCCATGGACAACGCCATTGTACCGGCAAGGGTCACTGCCATTGCCTTTTTCCATACCTGTTTCATCATAACACTTCTCCTTTTAAACTTTTATTTATCCTTTTACAGAGCCAACCATAACGCCCTGCGTAAAGTACTTTTGAACAAATGGGTAAATACATAAAATGGGAATGGTGGCAACTACGGTTGTTGCCATCTTCACCGCTTTCTGAGGCGGCATTCCAAAGGCTCCCCAATCGAAACTGCTTTCATTAGCCACCTTGGAAGTGAGGAATATAATCCTCCTTAACACAATCTGAATTACTTCCTTTGAGCTGTCTGAAATGTACATCATTGCATTGAAATAAGAATTCCAGTGGGTAACTGCATAAAACAGGGCAACACTGGCAAGAACCGGTTTGGATAAAGGAAGAATGATTTTGACAAAGATCTCCCCATCATTGCAGCCATCCATTCTGGCCGCCTCCTCAAGCTCAGATGGTAATCCCTGAAAGTAGTTTTTAATAATAAGCATATTAAAGGGATTAATTGCTCCCGGAAGCCACAGCGCCCAAAAAGAATTTTTCAAATGGAGAACATTTGCCACCAGCATATAGGAGGGAACCATTCCTCCGGTAAAAAGCATAGTGATGATAACCAAATTTGTAAAGAACGTTCTTCCCTTAAAATAAGGTCTGGACAATGGATACGCCAGTGTTGCCGACAGGGTCATATTAATGATTACTCCCACTGTTGTTACGAATACAGAGTTTATAATACCTTTCACAGCATCGCCGGTTTTAAATATATACTGGTAAGCATTAAGGGAAAGGGTGTGAGGAAATACGAAAAATGCCCGTTCTGTCAGTTCCCGTTCCGTAGCAAAAGATCCTGCCACTATGTATACAAAAGGAAGCAGGGTAGCCAATGCAAATCCACCTACCACGATGTAGATGATCACCTGAACCAGCTGGTCTCCCGGACTTCGTTTAATTTTGATTGTTTTTGTGTTTGCCATCTTATGGTCCTCCCCTTAATAGAATCCTGATTCCCCAAACAGCTTTGCCAGCTTATTTGCTCCAAGTACCATGATCATACACACAATGGATTTAAACATGCCTGCTGCCGTTGCCATGGAATAGTTGCCATTTACAACACCCTTTGTGTAGATGTAAGTATCAAATACATCGGATACGGCACGATTCATGGAATTCTGCATCAGGAAAATCTGTTCGTAGCCGGTATTTAAAATAGTTCCAACCTTTAAGATCAGCATAATTACAATGGTGGAGCGAATGGCAGGAAGGGTAATGTGCCACATTTTCTGCCACCGGTTTGCGCCGTCCACTTCAGCCGCTTCATAAAGCTGTACATCAACGCCGGATAAGGCAGCCAGAAATATGATCGTTCCATATCCTGTTTCCTTCCACATATTCTGACCTACGATCATTGAGACAAAAAGTTTTGGATTGGACATGATATCCGGGGCATGACTCTTGCCAAATATTCCAATGAGCCAGTGATAAACCAGACCGTCGGTTGTGCTGAACAGCTGGGCAGTTAACGCCGCAACAATCACCATAGAAATAAAATGGGGAATGTAAACCATTGTCTGAGCCGCTTTTTTAAATGCCATATTCTTGATTTCATTTAATAAAAGTGCAAGAAGAATGGGCGCTGGAAAATAAAAAATCAGGCTGGCTATGGAAATAGAAAGCGTATTGGTTAAGATACGAATAAAATCCGGCCCGGTAAAAAATTTCTTAAAGACTGCCAATCCCACAAACGGACTGTGAAAAAATGCCCCCAGCATGGTGTCTCCGTTATAAGGGCTGAAATCCTGGAATGCCATAATAAGTCCACCCATGGGCAGATAATGAAAAACCAGCAGATAGATAACTCCCGGAATAATCATTAGATACAGCCACTTATGAGAGCGGTATGCCTGCTTAAGGGATCCACCCCTTTTTTGCGGAACGAAACGTTCTGCTTTCTGACTCATTGTCTCTCCTCCTCAATATTACGGGGATTGTCTTATGAAATTTGCTCCCCTGTTGTGAGGCTATCCTACACCAGGTATCTGCATTTGTAAATAATCATAATCAAACCTGATTATGATCAAAAAAAAGCCCTGGATCCCCTTATAATATAAGGAGTTTCCAAGGCTTGGCCTTTAGAATTATCATTTTGTTTCCATCTGATTTTTCCTATTCCCGATGCTCTTTGCGAAAAGCCAGAGGGGTAATTCCTACCTGGGTTTTAAAAAAACGAATAAAATTCTGTACATTATTGTAATTTAATCTGGCTGAAATTTCAGCGATGGGATCCTGGGTGGTTAAAAGCATATATTTTGCTATCTTCAGTTTTTCTTCGTTGACCATGTCCGTAAATGACATTCCCTTTTCCCGCTTTAATACCCGGCTGATATAATTGGGATGATAGCTTAAGGCGTCGGCACACTCATTCAGGGTAATATTGCCGCTGCTGGTTTTAATCATGGCTGTAACCTGTTTTGCAATATCGCAGGAATTTAATTGCCGGTAATTGTTAAGGGCCTCCATCACCGGATTGAGAATTTCCGTAAACAGATAGGTGAATAGTTCCTTTTTTCCGTAAATTCTTGATGCCTTGGTTAAGACATCGTACTGCTCACTGTCAAAAATATCAGAAAGGGGCATGGAGACCTTTGCCGGAATATCAAGGATGGCTGTCAAAAGCCGGGTCACATAATAGGTTCGTTCCATGCCGGAAGCCCCTTTGATTTCAAGCCTTTCCAGGATCAGATCAAGCAGACGCCTGGCTTCTTCCTCATTGCAGCTTTCCACAGCATGAATCAACTCATCCTCCACAATTCTGTCATAAACATTCCCAGCCGGATCCATAAGAGAATAATCATCATAAAGAACCAGGGAAGGACCATTTTCATTCCGGTCATGATTTTTGCTGTGTAGTGCTTCCGAACATTCGTCATACGCTCTTCTGGCATGAGTCAGTTTATGGAAGGTCCGGCTGATTCCAAAGGCTGTGGGATATCCGTATGCCTCCATGATATAATCCTTCATCTGCTTATACACCAGCGCAGTCTTATGATCCTCTTCTATATCATCGTTTTCTCCAATCATAAATAACAGAGTATGTTCATAGATTACGGGAGCTACAAAGAATGCTTCCTTCACTTCTAAAGGAAGGCCAAGCAGGATCTTTCTGTTCAGTTCATCCTGCTCCTCCTGTGTCAGCTTCTTTTCTTTTTCATCAAACTTACAGGATAATCCGATCATGCGGTAGGAGTGAAACGCCTCCATGCCATATTTTTTCATGGTATCCTGAATCCTGTCCATATTCAGCTCGCCCTTTACAAGGTTAGACACAAACAGCTCCCTGATCTGCACATTCTGATCATCCACAAATCTCTGAAGCTTCAAAAGAGGTTCCGAAAAAACAGAAGCAGCAAATCGTAAAAGAACCAGGATCACTCCAAAAGCGGCAATCACTGCCACAGAAGCAAACACAAATACAATACCGCCCTGTTTCATCTTCTCCGTATCCATTCCAGTTATGTAAACAAGACCATTGCTGCCGGAACGGCTGACGCGATAACGGTATTTTTTCCCTTTCGGAGATGAAAAAAATCCTCCGTCTGTCTTCTCACTCTTCCCCGATTTCAGAAAAGCGGCTGTAAAATCAGGATTGGTTTCCATTAAGACCTTTCCCTGACTTAACACAGTCACATCATAACCCATTTTTTGATATGGCTCAGTCAGAGTTCCAAGCTGCTTCATATTCAGCTGAACCGTGAGCAGGTAGACCAGTCCGGTACTGGCGTACTCTTCCTTTACAATGAGCAGTTCTCCTGATGTATCAATAAAACCGGATTCCTTCGCCCCTTCCTGATAGGGTCCCGATACATCGATCCGGTTCAGCCAGTAAAGAGATAAAGGAACTTCTTTCTGATCCTGTAAAAACAGGTCTGTCTCTCCCCTGTTTTTTAAATCGTTATAGTTATACATTCCAAACTTGCTGAGAACCCATCCTTCTTTTACATTAATAAAATTGTAAAAACCGATGTATTTGGATAAAAAGTAATTGCCCTGAAGCATGTTCTGGGCCTGCCTCACTTCTTTGTACTGGGAATAGGGAACATCCTTTTGATTGACCAGCCATTTGATGGAGGTGCTGCTTGTACTGTCCAGATAATATTCTCTGACAGAGGAAAAAAGGTTCTCATACTCATTCGCCACACTATTGCAGTAAGATTCCAGCGCCTGTCTGCTTTTTTCTGTCTCTCCATTTACATAGATGAAGTAAGAAACCAGTCCCATAACAATAAGTGGAACCGTTACCAGCAGAAGAAACTGGGTAAACAGGCGCTTTTCATATTTTCCGTCTTTTATGGCAAACAGTTTTTTGTTCTTTAAATCAGTTAACATAATTCAAAGACTTTCAGATTTCTGTAATCAGCAGTCAGCGGGGCCAGCTGACGGAATCCAATTTTTCCGCCTTTTAACGGCTTTCCAAAAAATTCTAACTCATCATTATATTCAAACACGGTCATATCATTAATGGAAAATCGAATATCTCCATGATATTTACGTATGGTTATCCGGTAAAAATCCAGTGCATCTGCTGCACCTGGCAAAGGATCTGCCCCTTGTGCCACCAGGTGAAAGCCATGGCTTTTTCTTAAATTGCAGGTATGAAACGCTCTCTCATCCGGCTCTTTCCTGCGGAAATAAGATACGTGGAATGCATTGATGTCACCGCTGTGATACTGGGGGTACTCTCCCGTTCGTTCTGCCAGAGAGGGGTCAAATAAATCTTCCCCGTTCCGCCCTTTCGCAGCAAAAAACAAAATGCAAAGCCCCTGATCCGTAACCGGCTTAAATTCCCATGTAATTTTAACATTTTCAGGAAATTCTTTCGGACACCACAAAACGTAATTGGCTTTTTGTCCTAATTCCTCATCAAGACTGTTTTTTAAACGCATACTGCCTTCTTCAAAACTTATTGATGCATTTCCTTCTACCACAAAGTCTTTTATATCTTCCGGTCTGGTAAGGGGATTGTCGTAAATTAACCTTTCTTCAATCAGTTGAACGTAACCCGTCGTTTCTTTCTTCATGCGATTCCCTCCATAAACACCTTTCTCACGATACATAACCAGTTTATTATACAACCGCTTTCCATTATTCTCAACTCGTTTTACCCTGCTGAATCTAAAATTTACATATCAAATATGTGAATCTCTTCTTTCCATATCTGGTCGAATATGGTAAACTGTGATACAGAGTTTTGTACGAAAGGAGAATCGCATGCATGCAGGTTCAGTACACCAAAGATATTAATAACGAGAGCATTCTAAGCATCATTCGCCGTTTCTGTAATTACATAGATCCACGGCTTACAGAGCATGGTTCCCATGTATCTTACATTGTTTTCCAGATGCTCAGAGAGACTGATCGTTTTACAAAAGAAGAACTGAGAAACATCTGCTTTGT
Organism: Hungatella sp.; assembly: GCA_009712635.1. Lineage (GTDB taxonomy): Bacteria > Bacillota > Clostridia > Lachnospirales > Lachnospiraceae > Lacrimispora. The sequence continues at coordinate 449,503 of WASS01000015.1, forward strand.
GGCTCAGCTTCATGATGTGGGAGCCTACAAGACAGAAGAGATCTCCCGAATGCTTCAGTTTGAAACAAAAGATGTCTGGGATCATTCTTTTTATGGATATCTTTTTATCCGTTACTTCTCTCCCTTAAAGGATTTCGCACCTGCAGTACTCCTGCACCATCTCAACTGGGATTTTTTGGAAAATCAAAATAATCTGGATTCTTTGATGAAGGATTTAGGACAGCTGATCCATATAGCAGACCGGATCGATGTATTAATGTCTCTGCAGAATTGTTCCTGGGAGGAGACACTTTATTTACTAAAAAAAGAACGAGGAACCGTTTATGCCCCTCACATCATAGAACTGGCAGAAAAACTTGATTTTAAAAAATCCATTGAAGAAGAATGGAAAGCGGACAGTCAGTTCAATCAGTTTCTTACCGGAATTCCACTGTCAGGAGAGGCAATTACGGATTATTTAAAAATGCTGGTTTTTATTATCGATTTCAGAAGCCACTATACCGTCACCCACACCATCACTACCACAAGCATCAGCTACGAACTGGGAAAACTTCTTTCCTATCCGGAAGACCGCTTAAATATAATTCTCTGCGGCGCTCTGCTTCACGATCTGGGAAAAATCGCAGTCCCGGTTGAGATCCTTGAGTTCCCGGGAAAACTAAGCCACCAGGCTATGAATATCATGCGAAACCATGTGGATTACACAAAAGAGATCTTTGGCGGAAGCATCGACGAAGCGGTGGAACGGATTGCTCTGCGCCACCATGAAAAGTTAAATGGTACCGGATATCCCAATGGACTCTTTGCAAAAGACTTATCAAACGAGGAACGCCTGGTGGCTATCGCAGATATCATCAGTGCGCTTACGGGAACAAGAAGCTATAAGGACTCCTATCCTTTGGAAAAAATAACAACCATTCTGGAAAGCATGAAAAACGACCAACTTGTGGATCCGGATATTGTAACCATCGCAGTCACCAATCTGGACTCCATACTTGAAACAACAGCCATCCGCTGCAGGCCTATCCTTCGTATCTATGAAAAGCTGAAAAATGAATACCAGTATCTGCTGGGTCTTACAAGTGATGACGAAAAACTAAATTTCGCACTTTCTATAAAAAAGCAGGAAAAGGCTGCGTTGTGGCCATAAAAAGGGCTGTATCCATATGGATACAGCCCTTTCTCTTATACTAATACATCGTTATTTTGCAATCACTTTTACAAATTTCTTCTTTCCCCGACGCACAACAGCTCCGTCAGCCAGCTGTTCTCTGGTATAGGAAGCTTTTATATCATTCACGGTCTCTCCCTCTACGGTAACTCCGCCCTGTTCCACATTCCGTCTTGCTTCTGAACGGGAAGGTGCCAGTCCGGATTTCTGGAGAATGGTCAGAATATCAACACTGCCATCTGTAAAATCAACTTCGTCAAGCTCACATAACGGCATATTTTCTGCATTACCGCCTGTAAACAGCTCTCTAGCGCTCTTTTTCGCTTTCTCTGCCTCTTCTTCCCCATGTACCAGCTTGGTCAGCTCGTAAGCCAGAATTTCTTTTGCCTCGTTTAACTGGCTGCCTTCCCAGCTATCCATCTCATCGATCTGGCTTAAAGGAAGGAAAGTGAGCATACGCAGACATTTTAATACATCAGCATCAGCAATATTTCTCCAGTACTGGAAGAAATCAAATGGAGAAGTCTTTTCCGGATCAAGCCACACAGCACCGGACTGGGTTTTTCCCATCTTTTTGCCTTCTGAGTTTAACAGCAGGGTGATGGTCATTGCATGGGCATCCTTGCCAAGCTTTCTGCGGATCAGTTCGGTACCTCCAAGCATGTTGCTCCACTGGTCATCACCGCCAAACTGCATATTGCAGCCATGGCGCTGGAACAGCTCGTAGAAATCGTAGCTCTGCATGATCATATAGTTAAATTCCAGAAAGCTTAATCCTTTTTCCATACGCTGTTTATAGCATTCTGCACTGAGCATCCGGTTTACTGAGAAATGAGGACCGATTTCCCGCAGGAATTCAACGTAGTTTAAGTCCATCAGCCAGTCCGCGTTGTTTACCATCATAGCCTTTCCTTCGGAAAAGTCAATAAAACGGCTCATCTGAGTTTTAAAGCAATCACAGTTATGGGCAATGGTCTCCACAGTCATCATCTGACGCATGTCGCTTCTTCCGGAAGGATCGCCAACCATAGCGGTTCCTCCGCCGATTAAAGCGATAGGTTTATTTCCTGCCTCCTGCAAACGTTTCATTAAACACAGAGCCATAAAATGTCCCACATGGAGACTGTCTGCTGTTGGGTCAAATCCAATATAAAATACTGCCTTTCCTTCATTGACCATTTTGCTGATCTCTTCTTCGTTGGTCACCTGGGCAATCAGCCCTCTGGCTTTCAGTTCTTCGTAGATTGTCATTCCAATTCTCCTTTACAAAAAAATAAACCCCGTCCTGTTAAAAGGACGAGGTTAAAATCTCGCGTTACCACCTTTTTTCATAAACAGCTCACGCTGCTTATCTCTTCAAGTACCGTCTGATACTCTAGCACAATAACGGGTGCAGGAATCCGTCGCCGCCTACCGGGTAATCATACCTTTGGGAGCGAAGCTCAAAGATGTATTCGCAGTTCGTTTTCCATGCGCCTTTCATCTACCGGCTGCTTTCTGTCTGGTTTTACGTACTGTTACTTGTTCTTATCAATGCTTTTGTTTATATATGAAGTTAGTTTTTAGTATATGAGGTTTCCTTTTATTTGTCAAGATCCTTTTTATCAAAGCAACTATCGCAGAAAACGGCAGATTTACGAAATAATATCGTGAATCTGGCTGAGTATCTTTTTTAAGCTGCCAGCTTCAACCTGTCCAGGTGCGGATTCTTTTCCAACTGCGGCAAAGGTCAGTGCAGATCCAAAAAATTCACCGGAAAACCGGCTGATCACACCCTCCTTTGACATGGACATGGTAATGATAGGGCGGTCTGAAATAGAGCGGGACATCTCATAGGTTGCTGTCAGAAGTATCATAACATCTTCCACGTTTTGGGGCATTACCGCAATTTTAGGAATGTCTGCGCCCAGTTCGATCATCAGCTTCACACGGCGAAACAGTTCCTCTTTTTCCGGTGTTTTCTGAAAATCATGATTGGAAGCTATGACACAGACCCCAAGCCTGTGAGCTTCTTCCACAAGAATCTTTGCAGCTTTTTCATCAAAAAACAATTCCACATCGATAACATCCACATAGCCGGAGCGGATCAGAGCAAGATTTAAATCAATATACTGCTCCACACTGATTTCCTTTTCTCCCCCTTCTTTCGCAGTCCGAAAGGTTGCAAGAAGAGGAACCTCCTTCAGTGCTTTCCGGATACAGCCTGCCGCTTCCACAACTTTACTGATTTCATATGCCTCATCGAACCAGTCAATCCGCCATTCCGCTATATCAGCTCCGCCTGCTTCCAGGTTTTCGGCAAACGTTACTGCATCTTTCAGTTTTATTTCAACAATCGGAACGCATACCTTGGGCATACCTTCACCAATGACTACATCTCTTACTCTGACCGTCTTCATCCTGTTTTCCTTTCCTTATCCCACAGAGTTCCCCTAAATTATTTTTTTCTATTATAACGTTGAACCGCAAATAGTTCAAATACATTTTCAGGTAAGAGACTTATATGCACTGTGAATCATTCCCTTTAAGTACCCCTTTATTTTGCTTTTTCAAGAGCCGCCCCAACCGCTTCTTTGATTCCATTGGAAGAGTTCGTCGCTCCCGATACTCCATCTACAGCAGTACTCTGGCTTCTAATGATTTCCGATGTAACCGTCTTTTCTGCTGTCTCATAGATGCCAGGAGTCTCATGATGATCTGTCAATTCTATGGAAGTCACACTTCCATCCTTCACTATTACCTCTACTTCAATATCTCCGTTATTCCCTTTTCCGGTTCCTGTATAGGTTCCGTCCTTATAATTCCCCTTTACTTCAGGCTGTGCTGCTTCCTCTTCATCTGCATTTTTCATGGTTTTCTCCGTAAATCCGCCGTTTTCCACAACGTAGTCATAAGCCGCATTTCCCGCCAGTCTTCCGAAAACCACAATATCAGTTACAGCGTTGCCCCCCAGCCGGTTCGCACCATGAACACCTCCAACTACTTCTCCGGCTGCAAATAGTCCCGGGATTATACTTCCGTCCTCTTTTAGCACCTGGGTGGCTGTATCAATCTTTACACCGCCCATGGTATGATGAACCGCAGGAGCACACAGTCCGGCATAGTAAGGCGGCATATTTAATGGAACTTCCATGCTTTCTCTTCCAAATTCTGTATCCTTGCCATCTGTCTGATACGTAGCATACTGTTCCAATGTGGCTTTCAGCTGATCCTTATCAGCACCGATTGCCTCTGCCAGTTCTTCTGGAGTGTCGGCCTGGGTAATGATGCCCTGACCAATATATTTTTCAATAGCAGATAAACTTTCTCTTACAGACTGGTCAAATACCATGAAGCAGGTTTTTCCTTCCTGATTTAAAATGGCCTCTGAAACCACATCTCTGGTTTCCAGCTCATTGACAAAACGCTTTCCGGACCGGTTGACTAAAATTGCTCCGTTTCCACGGACACCTTCTGTGTACATGGTGGTTGTATCCGGATTTACGGTTGGGTGGGTCTGGATCTGATCGATATCTACAAGTCCTGCCTTCAGCTCTTCCCCCATAACAATTCCGTCGCCAGTGGCACCGGAGTGGTTGGTGGTGCAAAAACCGTCTAAATCTTTTCTGTATTTTATCACCAGTTCAGAATTGGCTCCAAAACCTCCTGATGCTAAAATTACAGCCTTACATGAAATGGTATAAGGCTCTCCGCCCTTTGTTATTGCCTGCACTCCCACAACGGCGCCCTCATCGCTCAGTAGAATATGTACTGCCTCCGTCTCTAAAAACACTGGTACATCCAGTTCTTTCAGCTTTGCATTAAGAGCATTCACAAGCATAGGTCCCACTGCCGATGTATCAGATGGCCGGTGGATTCTCTTAACACTGGCTCCGCCGAACTGCCCAACTACCGATAAATCTCCGCCTACTTCGTTGACCCATGTAACTGCGTCTGCGGATTGCTCCGCCATCACCTGCACAAGCTTTGGATCGTTTAAATTTTTTCCGCCCTTCATGGTGTCTTCCACAAACAGCTCAATGGAATCTTCAATTCCATCGGTCTTCTGATATGGTGTTTCGGCTGCGTTTAAACCGCCTGTGGCACGAACGGTATTTCCTCCTGTAATCGGCATTTTTTCTAGAACAATCAGATTTGTGGCTCCTTTTTGTGTTGCTTCAACAGCCGCTGTCATACCGGCTCCCCCCGCTCCGATTATGACAATGTCTGCCTGTTTTTCGTTTTCTTTTGATTCACGTTCCAGTGTGCCTTCAGCTGCCGCTTCCTGAACATTCTTTTTCCCGGATTTGTCCAGACTGGTATAAGCCGGACCGGATAATACAATTACGGCTGCTGCCGCTGCTGCCATTGCGGCAATACCTGCAAATATTCCTTTTTTCATATCCTTCTCCTCACTTTTTCGCTGTTAATAACAGTTTTTTTATCTGATAGTATGGCTTTAAAACTTTGATAATAATTTATCATACACCGTTCATTTTAGAAAGTTTTGGGATGTAAAAAAGATCTTTTGTAAGTAAAAAAAGAGTTCCTGATAGGGAACCCTTTTTATTATCTGTGAGGATCATTCCATTATTACAATTCAAACCAATCCTTATAACCTAATTCAATCAGATGATCCCGGCTGATCCTCAGACTCTCAAACGGATCACGGTCATAGGTGTCATCCTGCTCAATTAAAAAATACTCGCTCCCTCCTTCAAACCCGGCTTCCACACACTCTTTTACAGGCAGACTTCCTTCTCCCAATTCTGCAAACTCAATGGTATCAGTAAATGCCTGCATAAAGGTCGTTTTGTCAAACGCCCCCTCGGGAAGCCTTACTTCCCTGATCCGATAATCTTTCAGATGAATCAGCCGAATCCTGCCTGCATAATTTTTTATAAATTCAACCGGATTTTCTCCCCCACGCTGGATCCAGTGAATATCCAGTTCAAAACCCATATACCGGGTATTGTCTTTAATTATATCCAGCAAATACTGTCCATCATATTTAATAAATTCTATATGATGGTTGTGATAATACAGATCGATCCCGTGCTCTTTCAGCTTTCCTGCATAGTCATCCGCTCTCTTTACAAAATCCAAGGCTTTATCCCGGCTGCCCATACAATTGACAGGCAGCATGCCAATACGCAGCAGGTCACAGTTTAATGCCTTACAGTCTGCCACAATTTTATCAAAATCAGTAGTCAGATATTCTCCCGGCATACCAGGCATCATTGGTTCTAAAGAAGCGCTGCAGGCAGCTACCTTAATGCCGAATTCCTCACATGCTTTCTTTATATCACTTACATTTTCCGGAGTCATAGGTATCTGGCTGATCTCCACACAGTGATACCCCATCTCAGCACAGGCTTTCAATGTCTCATATGCTCCTAATTCATCAACTTTATCCTTGATCGTACTCATTTGAATTCCAATTAACCCTTTTTTCATTGCAAATTTTTCCTCTCATATTTTATTGTTCCTTTAACGAAGCAAACGTACCTGTACGCCCTGACTCCTGTATGGAATCAATCAGACGTATGCTCATCAGTGCATCTTTGACATGCAGATAATCCTGATTGTCTTTTTCAATGGAATCATAGAATTTATTAATTAGTTTCCCATGGCTGGCTCCGTAATAGAATTTAGAGCCAAAAAACTTTTCATCCTCTGCCAGCTGTTCCCTGCTGCCATCTGGATTAATACGATACAGTATATTTTCTATAATGGCAAACTCCGCCTGGTCCAGTTGAATGGAGATCTGTACGCTTTCGTTTTTATAATTTGCATTAGTTGCCATAAACAGACCATGGGCACCGTTCTCATAGAAGAGATTTGCCATAACGGTATCTTCCACTTCTATTCCATAGTCCAGAAGCTGACTCACCGATGCTTTCACACCATTCACAGGGCCTCCCAGGTAATACAGCAGATCCAGGGTATGGACGGACTGGTTAATCATACAGCCTCCTCCGGCAGTATCCCATTTTCCCCGCCAGGGTTTGCTTTCATAATAATCTCTGGACCGAAACCATGGCACAACCCCTTTTGCAGCACAAACTCTGCCATATTTTCCGCTGTCAATGACTGTCTTCAAAGCTTCCACTGATTCATTGAATCGGTTCTGAAGGCAGATTCCCATGTGAATATCCGGATGTGCAGCTTCAAAGTCAGCAAACACCTGCCCCTGTATTTGATTTAAAGCCACAGGCTTTTCACATAATACATGGACTCCCATCTCTGCAGCAGCAATAGAAACCGGCACGTGAAGGTAATGAGGCAGGCAGATATGTACCACATCCGGCTTTTCCCTGGAAATCATATCCTGATAGCTGGTATAAAACGGCACTCCCTCCGGAGCCTGATCCCTTTTATTTTCCTCTATGTCACAGACTGCAGCCAGAGTAATTTCAGGATTGTTTTGAATACACATCATCTGAATGGAAGAAATGTCTCCCAGGCCGATGACAGCCGCTCTTTTCATATATACGTCTCCTTTTTGTGGTTATCTGGTTTTAAATTTTCCCTCTGCAGCAATTCTCTTATTTAATTCCCGCAGATATAAATCCTCATCAACAGGGTTTTCCACCTCAGTTCCCAGCCAGGACGAAAGCAGGGCCGCATTTGCCAGGTTCACTCCGTTAATGCCGTCGGAGCCGGGAGCCAGAAGCGGCACTCCCTCCAGAATGTGAAGTGCAAAATTTTCCATGACGGAAATGTGCTGAACTCCCCATCCATCTGTATTTTCAAAGGTTTCTTTCAATATCATATCTCCTGCACCTGCTGAATTGCCGCTTGTCAGCTTATGGACGTCCATCATGCTCATGGTTGCATTCATTTCGCTCTCATCTTTTTTCAGGCGATATACGGTAGCAGTTTTACTGTCATCTACCACAATCTTACCCCCATCCAAATCTATTTCCAGCCGATCTGTTCCAATAGGATCATGGGTGCAGGTAATAAAGCTGCCGGTGGCACCATTGCTGTATTCTGTTACAATGGTAACATCATTTTCCACAATAATATCTCTGTGGCTGCCGTAAAGACATTTTGCAATTACTTTATCCGGCACTCCGCAGAGCCACTGCCATAAATCCAGCTGGTGTGGGGCCTGATTCACCAAAACGCCTCCGCCTTCCCCACCCCAGGTCGCGCGCCAGTCACTCTGCTTATAGTAACTGTCCGGACGCCACCAGGAATTAATAATCCAGCTTGAGCGGCGGATTTCCCCTAATTCTCCGGAAGAAACCAGCTCTTTCACCTTCTGGTACAGTTTATTTGTCCTTTGGTTGAACATGATTCCAAACGCCACATCTTTATGGGCCGCAGCGCATTGGTTCATCTCACGGACTGCTTTTGCATAGACTCCTGCAGGCTTTTCCACCAGCACGTTCATTCCATGCTCCAGGCAATAAATGGCAATTTCCGTATGAAGATAATGAGGAACGGTTGTAATCACCGCATCTACATCTCCGGATTCTACCATGTCCTTCCAATCTTTATAAAACGGTACTTCCGGATACTTCTCCCTGCATATCTCCTCTTTTACCGGATCATTGTCACATAAGGCTCCCAGAGTACAGTGGGGAGGACACTCCACCGCCGGCATTCCTGCAAATCCTGCCTGTCCGCTTAAGAATCCTGCATATGCGCTGCCCTGCACACCTGCTCCGATCAGTCCATATCGTACTTTTTTTTCCATTTTCAATCTCCTTCCGTCACATTCATGGGTTATATAATGGATTTTAGAATTTCCCGCAACCCATGATACTGCATTGCATAACCCTCAGCGCCATTTTTTGCCTTATCTTCTTTTATGATTTTCTTTGCATCAACAAGTTCCAGATCAGACAGAGCGTCAAACACCACCAGATGAGGCTCCAAAGTTAAAAATCCTTCATAGCCTTCGTTTAAAATAGCCCGCTCTAAGATCTCTCTGATCCGCCCCTCACCGGTGCCGCACACCACATTTTCTTTGTCTGATGCAACTGCATCTTTGATATGTATATAGGCAACATAATCCTTCAGTAAATTCCAGCAGTCAACAGGATCTTCTTTGCACTGCACATAGTTGGCAAAATCAAATGCACTGAGAAAGCAGGAATCTGATAAAGCTTCCATAAGGTTTTTGCACCTGATCCCGGTATCGCCATAAATATCTTTTTCATTTTCATGGATCAGAATAATTCCGTGTCTCTTTGCTATTTTTAAAAATCCTCTCATTTTGTCAATTACTTTATCCCTGTAATGATCCGGATCTTTTCCTGCTGGTATATAACAGCTGAATACACGGATATACTTACAATCCAGAACCTTGCAGATTTCACAAAGCGTATTCAGTTGCCCCAGCTGTTTTTCATAACCTTCCTCATCATCTACACCGACTTTTCCAATGGGCGAGCCCAGAGACGATACTTTTACATCAAACTGGCTGAGTTTGGGCAGAAGCTGTTCCCTGACTTCCTCAACTGTAAACTCTGCAATGGATTTTCTGTTTGCTGTCCGCAGGGAAATGTACTGCATTCCCAGCCCAGTCACAGTTTTTAACTGCTCTTCAAAATCTTCACATATTTCATCTGCAAAACCAGATATTGTTACTTGTTTCTTCACGGGCTCCTCCTTTGTTGAAAAACTAGTTATGTTTTAATCTTCTCTCTTTTAAAATCTCAGAATTTTCCTCAACCTTCTTTTTACTCAGTGGATATACAAAAAGCAGCACCAGGGCAACGCATAAAAACAGGATTGCAGGAACAATGGTTGAGATTGTATATAATCCACTCAGCACCTCCGGTGTCTGAATCTTGGCTGCTGATTCATAGCCAATCAGCTGCAGAGCATATCCGCTTAAGCCACCAGCCAGTGCCTGACCTACTTTTCTTGCAAAGGAATAAACTGCATAAATCGTACCGTCTTCTCTCTTACCAGTTCTTACCTCCGCATCATCGATTACATCCGTAATATTTGCCCAGATAATCAGGTTAAAAAAGTTAACGCCCAGGAAACCAAATGCCGCAGAAACCATGTAAACCCATGGGTTCTTAACCTTTAAGATAAATAACAATACATATACAACCGCAGTGAATGAGGTAGCTATTATGGCAGCTTCTTTCTTACCAATTGCTTTTGCGATTTTTCCCACAAATATAGCCAGAATTAATGAAAATGAAACATTAATAAAAGTAAAGCTGGAAAATGCTTTAATATCTCCAAAATAATCCGCATACAGGTATGTATTTAAGCCACTGATTAATAACTGACTTAACAATAGAAATATTGCCGCACCGATGATTCCAAGAATGGATCTGCTTGAAAATATGGCTGCAAAGGTCTTGCCTAATGTCATTTTAGTGGAATTTTCATCCTTTTCAATTTTAACGCGCTCTGTGGTGCATTTATAGCAGATAAAGTAGCAGATGACGGCACATATGGAGAATACGCCTGCGATAACAGGAAAGATATGCCCGCTGTTTCTGATAACCTGGGCGCCGCTGTCATCCTTTGTGTAGATGATAATGGGACCTAACACACCGATAATCAGCTGGGCCAGATTTGCACCAATACCTCGGAACGTGGATAATCCGGTTCGTTCATCTGGTTTCTCCGTAATTGCAGATGCCATGGAACCATAAGGAATGTTGATCCCAGTGTAGCAAATGCTTCCCCACAGTAAGTAGGTTCCGTACATATAAACAATCTTTATGGTCATGGAAGCACCTGCCATGGAAGACTGGTACATTAAAAAACTGGCAATCGCTACAGGACCTGCCATTCGACGGATCCATTGTTTAAAACGGCCATCTTTTCCTGGTTTGCAAGTGTCAACAATGCGCCCCATGGTGATGTCCGTAAAAGCATCCACGATCCTTGACACCAGAAACAAGGTTCCTACCATGGCTCCCGGGATTCCAAGAACTTTCATATAAAATACCATTAAAAATGAACTGGCAAATATAAATGTAAAATCATTACCAAAATCACCAAACATATATCCTATTTTATCTCTAAGTCCAAATGGTCTTACCTGCTTATCATTCATTTGTTCATCTCCTTTTAGAATCTGGTCTCCCACCTGCCGCAGAAAACATTGTCATTGTAGCGTCCTTTAAATTCACTCTTACCCATCATTTTCTCAAGTGCTGCCTCAAACGCCTCATGATGGGGCATATATGCGTTTATATAACAACGTGACATCGGTACGTCTATCAAGTTGTTTGTATTGCTAAGTGACACAGTAATGGTTGGGAGCTCCGACATATACCATGGCTGTTTCACCGGCTCGTCCCACTTTAGACGCATGGTATTAAACTGGGCAAATCCCTGGATATTCAGTACCAGAAGCACTGCATCGTAATGATTTTTAAACTCCTCCATCTTTCCTTTGCTCTGGGGCAGGGATGCATCTACAATAAATCCCTGGGACTCAAGCTGGCTTATAATATCTTTAATTATGACATCATCGTTGCTTTTAAACTTTGTTCCTGCAATAACTGTGGCTTCCGATCCTATGTAGAATAGTTTAATCCTGGGATAACGTTCCGGAGTCATGGGGAGATAATTACATCTGTCTTTTACCAGGGTTACATATTTATCTGCCAGTTTTCTGGATATCTCATGATGTTCCCTGCCCCCTACAACCTCCAGCGCTTCCCTGGGGGCGGATAGTGTACCCTTTTCTTTTAACTGATTGAGATTCAATGCCGCCTTGATACCCAGAATACGGTGAAGAGCGTCATTCAGCCTTTCTTCTGTGAAAATTCCACTATGATAACCCTCTAACATGTAGCCAAAATCTTCCTCTTTATCATTAAAGAACAAATACATGTCGCAGCCTGCCGCAATTGCCTGTGGTACTTGCTGACTTCTGGGTATGGTCGCACCAAACATACCAATCATATGGGATGCATCTGTCACTACAAGACCATTGAAGCCAAGCTGACCTTTCAATAAATCTGTGATCAGTTCCGGAGCCAGAGTAGCCGGACGGATATCCTCATCTTTAATACCCGGGCGAAGTTTTCTGGAATATGCAGGGAGTGCAATATGACCTGCCATAATTGTCATGCAGCCTTCGTCAATTAGTTCCTTATAAACACGGCCGTAGGTTTTATCCCATTCTTCTGTGCCCATCTCATTGATTCCCATTAGAAGATGCTGATCATTTTCCTCCGTACCATCTCCAGGAAAATGCTTCATGCAGGTAGCAAAATTCTGGGTTTTCATTCCCTGAAAGAATGCTTTTGAATACCGTATTACTTCATCCGGGTTATCACTAAAAGCCCTCAGCTGTACAATTGTATTTCTCCAGTTATAGGTCAGATCTACAATCGGAGCAAAGTTCCAGTTACAGCCTATTGCAGCTGCCTCTCTTGCGCTGGCGGATGCAACCTGAAAAACAGCCTCTTCGCTGTCCATGGCTGCCATAGCTGCCCCATTTGCAAGTGGAGTTCCCTCTGTTACACCACCATTTCCACCTGCCTCACAGTTGGATGCAATCAACAGCGGGATTGGAGAGGCTTCCTGAAGATTCTTTGTCATTTCCCATATTTCTTCCTTTGCCGCATTGTGGTAACGGATAGCACCTGGATGATAGGTATCAATTAACTTCCTGATGTTCTCCGGTTTTCGTTCCTCTGAATTTCCAACCATATTAACAAACAGCTGACCAATTTTTTCTTCCAGCTTCATACCGGATATGGTTTCTTCTACCCAGCGAATCTGGTCTGTGTTCAAATAATATGGTTTCTGCCTTAAATCTACCATGGGATTCAATATCTCCTTTGTTAATTTAATAGATTGTGTTCGAATGCATTGATCAGCTGTTTCTGATACGAATTGTCGAAAGTACCGTTTATCAGCCTGTCCAATGCTTCTTTGATTCCATTCCAGCTATCACTTTCATGAGATACCAGAACCGGATAGAATCGTACACGGTTTTTCTCAGCCGCGCTCAAATCACCGGGGGCATCTCCTATCATCATCACATGGTCTGGCTCATACCCATACTCCAACAGTTTGCTGATGCAGAAAGTCTTTGAGCCAGCGTTTTGTGCCATTAAAAGATCCACACACTTCATGAGTCCATGTTTTTCCCACTCTGTCGACACGGCATCCGGATTGGCGGAGGATACAATGGCAATATCCGCATACTCATGGGCAAAAGCAAGCCCCTCTTTTACTCCGGCAAAAGGAATCTTATCCCATTCTGAAATCTCATTGATCCTGTTATTCACCTCGTTGGACCAGTGAAGAGCCTTTTTAAGACAACTGCTTCCTGACTTTTCTAAAACACGAGACAGTTCTGCATTGGACAGTTCATCAGATACTTCCGTCCATTTGATGAACTCTTCTGTACCCGGGATCTTTTTGCAACTTTTGTCTATTTCAGACAGCAAGATTGCCAATGCTTTAAAACGGTTGATCCCCCTGGTCATGGAGTACAAATTCACCTGATTCCACCGGTACAGGATATCATCTCTCCATTCCTCAAGCCCCCACTCTTCTACCATACAAGGACCAAAACACCGAAAATGCTTAATATCCATGGTGTCCATCGCACAGCCATCCGAATCAACACACACCAGATAATCCTTTTTCCGTGCGAACTCCTTATATTCCATTCTGCTTCCTCCTGTTCATTTATGATATAGGAAGTCTATCTGAAAAAAGCAATGTTAAACAGTGATAAATTTTATTTAAAATATTACGATTTTATGGTATACTTGATTTTATATAAATATTTTACGATTTTACTGCTAAATTATATAATTTCTTAAAGAGGTGAGTACGATTCATGAACTTGGATAATCTGGATCTTTTTGTTCATATCATGCAGGCGCAGAATGTACCCTGTTATCGGCTGGAGACCGACTTTTCCAACCTTTATCAGGTTGATCTGGCTCTGCGCGGCAGACTCTATACGAACTACAATTACCAAAATCTTCACGATTTTATTATCAGTCACTGCCACGACTCTGAAATATTGAGGATAAAAGATGATTTTCATCTGGTTAATTATTTTATCCTAATAGAAGACACCAAAGCGGAATCAGATAAGCAGGATTTTTATATTTCTGTGGGACCTGTACTAGAAACATTGCCGACACCGGATCAGATCTATCAGCTGATGACAAAGAGAACTCTGCCGGAGAAACTCTTACGGGATTTGCAGACATACTATTGTAATATTACAATACCGCCTGATTTCAATGTATTTGAATCTACACTGATTAATATTGCATGCCACTTATTTTCACGGGATTTTAAGTTTCAGACATATTCGGATTCTGGAGATCTTTCCATTGAATCCATAATCGGAAATTCCCAGCTAAGCGAAAACCCTTCTATTGCCAGCCAAAGCATCGAAGAACGGTATGAGACAGAAGAAAATCTGCTGGAGGCTATCACTGCAGGAGACCATGCAAGAGCCGTTCGTTACCACGGCAAATTCAGGAATTTCAAAATCATGCCTCGCAGTGAGAATACTCTGACTAACAGGAAGAATCTGGTAATTGTACTTAATACCTTGTGTCGGAAAGCTGTTCAGAAAGGACATGTTCATCCGATGTACATTGATGAATTGTCTACCCGCTTTGCCATACAGATTAACCAGGTCCGATCTTTGAAAGATCTTGATACTTTAGAAAGTGATATGATCCACAAATACTGCCTTCTGGTTCACAATCGTTCTATGAAGAATTATTCCCAGATCGTCCAGCAGTGCATCACCTACACTGATTTCCATTATGCTGAGCCTTTGACTCTGGCATTTTTTGCTGAAAGATGCCATGTGACAAAATCTTATTTATCCAGTCTCTTCAAGAAGGAAACAGGAAGAAATCTGACCGATTATATCCACTCAGTCAGAATAAGCCATTCCCTGTTTTTGCTCAATTCCACACAGATGCCAATTCATATTGTGGCTGCAAACTGCGGATATAATGATATCAACTACTTTATTAAGCTCTTTAAACGTTTGAACGGTATCTCTCCAAAACAATACCGGATACAGTTACGTAATAATTAAATAATGGAAAGAGCATAAAAATAGCGAAGCAGTGTAAAACCGCTTCGCTATAATCTATATCTTTTTGGAGACACATCAGTCCAATTCAGCAGCTTCCCCATCTCTTATTATCGCTTTATTCCGATACATCATCTCATCCGCAAGGGTAATTGCCTTGTAAATATCCTCTCCACGCCGGTGAACGGAAATTCCATAGGAGAAAGAAACCGGCAGTTCAGACATTGTGCTGCAATCCTTTTGGGCTGCTTTTAAAACACGGTGTATCTCTTCTTCACAAATCCGGCTGCTGACAAGTACAAATTCATCACCACCATAACGGTATAGTTTCATATGTCTGAATTTATGCTTTAAAACGGCTGCTGTTACGCTGCAGATTGCCGCATCACCTGTTGAATGTCCATTCAAGTCATTTATTTGCTTTAGATTATTCAGGTCAATCATGGCAATGGTACAGGGATGCTTATAATTCAACTTTTCCATTTGTTTATCGTAGGCAACCCGGCTGTATGTACCTGTCATGGAATCGTATAGTATTTTCTGGGTAGTCAAAAGTAAATAATACAAAACAATACTTACAGATGAAACATTCCATATCATGAATTTTAAATCAAAAAATAATTCCAGACCGACAGCTGAACCAATTCCCAGAAAAGCAGCTGTTAGAAATGTCGTCTCTGCCCTTCTGTTAGGCTTATTCTGTTGTTTGGCAGAAAATACAATCAGTGTCAGCAAATAGAAAAACCCAATTGTTAAAGACGTGGGAAACAGAGGTCCCCTTTTGTACAAATTATTGCTGTTCACAGAGTAAATCCATCCATTCCATAAACTAGATACGCTTAACACAGCATTTATCATCTGGGGAAGGTAAAACATTTTTGACATCTTTCCTGATACACCGGTATCATAAATCAACACCATAATCATAGGAGAGCACGGACCAATAACAAAATTCAGACAGGTAGTGATACTTCTCAGCCTCCATGCCAGTCCTGCATCACCCAATGCTGCAAAATATTGATCCAGTGATGTGACAGCCATTAAAAACAGCTGCAGAAAGATTTCCAGCAGAAATAAACGTTTTATTTTCTGGGAAAAAAGTTTGTCAACCAAAACCATTACCCCAAAAAACAGCAGGATTAAAAGCGGTGCGTAATAGGATCTCATTGCCTCATGTAACATAAAGACTTCCTCACAATCTTAAAGTGTGAATCATATTTAAGCAGGACAAACAGCAATTTATTATAGAACTATATTATCATTTAACGGGAGATTTAACAATTTCATTTTCTGCCATTTTCTACAAAATCCGACAAAAAGCGTGCTGCAAAAATCGTAATTTTCTGATCATGCAGCACGCTTGTATGTATTTATTTGATTATGTACTTGTTACGTCTGGTAAAATTATGATTTCACCCATTCACCTTTTTCATTAACCAGGTATCCATCTGGTGTAACCGTATTTAAAAGGCATTCTCCTGAATGGTTTAAATAATACCAGCTGTCATTTACCATAACCCAGCCGGTTGCCATGGAACCGTCCGCATTCATAAAATACCAGTTTTCTCCGGTCCATACCCAGTTTGTCTGCATCCCTCCGTCAGTTGCCAGATAATACCATTTCCCTTCTACCTGCTTCCAGCCGGTAGTCATATATCCGGTCTGTCCGAAGTAATACCAGACACCGTTGACCTTTGCCCATTCCTCTTTGGGATAGGAACCGTCTTTCTTCTTTAAACGCCATCCTTTCTCATCCTGCTTCCAATCTCCTGTTACCTCTCCTGATTCAGATGGCTTTTTGATACCATAATCCCTGTCCGAATCGGAATCGCGATCGGTATAGGAAGGATTGGGAGTAGGATCTGGTATCGGTTCTGGTTCTGGCTCCAATATACTCCACATAACCTCAGGCCCGCTGTTTGTCCAGTGGTACGGCCCGCTGCCGTCTTTTGCTCTCCACCAGGCATCTGCCGCTTCCACGCGGAATGTATGTGGTACGTATAAATCCAGATTATTTACCGTGTAAAATCCATCCTTTGTGGTATAGGTTCCATTGACATGATTAAAATAATCCCCTTCCGTCGTATAGACCGGTTTCCCATCCACATACACCCTGTATGCATAAATTCCCGACTCATCCTCTGGCGCCTTCCACGACAGGCGCACATTCTCCCCTGTAACAGTGGCTTTAAGGGCATCTGATTCCCATACAGGTGCTTTGTAATCGTAGTTCTTCATTGTCTTAACTGTTTTTTCCTTATACTCATAAGTCTGTCCTGAGTCACTGAACGCCTCAACGGTTATTTCATTGCTCTCCTCCATCATTCTTCCGATGGTCATACTTATGTTACTGGCTTTTGAATCGGCAAGCTGATATTTATAAACCGTAGCTGCCAGCTCCCCGTCTGTGTATGCCCGGTATCCCCTGACTCTCGGATCCTTGCTGGCTGCGAACTTAGCAGTCGCCCAGGTGTAACCCACTCCGCTGAATGTAACCTGACTGGATTCCGGTTCTTTTAACTCCGGATCCTCTCCCTCTGATGTGATTACTTCATACACCAGCTCTGGTGTTCTGTTTCCTGTCTGATCAACACCATAAACCTTAAATAAGTAACAGGTACCTTGTGAAAGTCCCCCGATTTCACAGGATGTCCCGCTTACTGGTTTGGTTTTATCAATTAACTCATCTTCCAGGTATGTTTCCACGATATACCCGGTAATTTCTCCTTTACCTGCCACCTGATCCCCATCCATGGCTGCAGGCCATTTTAATATTACTTTCCGCTCAGATCCACTCTTGGTTGCTTCCGATGCACTGGCAAGCACGGCTGCGTCCTCCGGCCAGACGGGCTTTGACATTGCATCACAGGAATTTACTGACTGTGTAGTTGTACCAATAAAATTCAAGTCACTGCAGGCGCTGATATTTGCCCATGCCTTATAGCTTTCTGCTGCTGCATCATCTGACCCTTTTTCAATATTCTTCCAGTTCATCACCACATTATTAAAGGTAACGTTGGAAGCACCTTGTAAGATTTCAGAGTTCTTTGCCAGCTTTGTGTCAATATTAGTAAATGTTATGTCCTGGAAATAAAGATCATGGTGGCTATGTACGGGTTTATAAGGCATTTGGTCATCGACATCTGCCACAATATCAATGGTGTTTTTTGTGATGGTGTCCGCTGTGATGCGGAATGCATCAATGTTATAAAATTCTGCCGGCTTATCTGCCGGTTCCACAGTCATAGCCTGGTTCGCATCACTATAAGTCGTATTAAAGGTGAATACCTTTTGGGCATCCCCTACCGCACAGTCGCGAATCAGTACATCATAGATTCCGCCCCCGTTTACAGGTGCACTCTTAAAACGGAACGGCATATCACTGTGATTTAAAACATTGTCCTCCACAAGCATACTGCCAATGCCTGCTCCCGTATGGCTTCCTGCCGCTATTGCACCGCCATGGCATTCCCTCAGAAAATTGTTAAATGTCCAGATTTCACTTGATGGCTTCTGATCTGTATCCTGCACACCTTTCCCCATACCGGTTGCAAAATTGATCCCGTCATCCCCGGTATCAAAAAAATTGTTAAAGACCATGGCGTTCTGGGTATTGCCAAGCTCGATTCCATCCGCATTGTTTGCATCGTAAGTAATGTATTTTACGTTTTCAGAAACCACATTTTCGCTGTCAAGAACTGCTATTGTATGAAATGCAGGATTTTCTGCAGTGATTCCCTCAATGTAAACGCCGTTTACATTTCGAAGCACAATGAGATTGGGTCTGGTGGCATATGCTGAGGTATTGCTAAGGCCATTGCTTTTGCCATTGTCAAAGGCACTTTTGGCAAGAATTCCAAGGTTCATGTCATTGTAATTCTTATCTTTTCTTCCCACAAAACCCTTTAAGGCATATTTGGAAAATTCCCCCTTTGTCCAGTCTGGATCTCCGCTCTGCCTTGGCTGAATGGCAGGAAGATATCCGTTTCCATCTGAAGCAGGAACCGTTCCCGAACCATATTTCCAACCATTTCCATAAATCGTCCCCTTTCCCACGATCCGGATATTCTCAAATCCGCCTTCCTCATCTGCACTGTAGGTATTAATCAGTGCCCAGGATCTTGTATCTGTGGAATAGGGATAAAGCAGATAATTCTGATCATAATGATCTACATTTGGTGATCCGAACAGCACTGCTCCTTCAGAAAGTTCAAGAGTCATGTTGCTTTTTAAATATAAGGCTCCAGTCATAAAAATCCCCTCTGGAACTACAACCTTTCCCCCTTCCGAACAGGCATCAATGGCATTCTGGATTGCCTTGGTATTGGTTACTGTAAACGCATTTTTCTCCTCATCAATGGAAGTAAATCCCTCTTCTGACCGCTTTGCACCATAATCCGTAATATCAAACAATTCCGGTTTGCTGGTTGTTGACCAGGAAATACTTGCACGGCTGCCAAGTTCCTCTCCTCCCCCATCCACCGCCACTACAGAAAAATTGTAATCCGTATCCGGTTTCAGTCCGTCTGCACGGAACGAATGAATATCTACGTTTACCATATCGATGTTTTTTTCCTGGTAATAATCGTAAAATGCTTTCATGTAAACAGATGCCCAGTCTGCATGACTGGCAAAATTACTTCTTGCATCACCAAGCTTCACATCATTTAAGTATACGTAGTAGTTGGCAACGTCCGCATAATTCTCCGGCTTGTCCCATACCAGAGTAATTGATGTGTCGTCATAGGCCAGTGTGGGAACTCTTAAGTCGGTCACGTCGCTGCTCCCCTCTGACGTGCTGTAATGTTTTACCTCTGCAATTGTCAGGCTGGCATTGGATGGGGAAGCGGTTTCAACAGACAGTGAAACTTCGGCATTGGAAGGTGTGGCAGTTAACACTTCCAGATCCTTAGTTTCAAAAAAATCTGATACCGCCGCTTCTGACGGTGTGGCATAATCTTTTTCCTCCATTTCCTCTAAGAGTTCTGCATGTGCCAGACCACCGCCCGTCACTCCCCACTGCGGCAGCATGGCAACTGCTAAAAGCACAGCCAGACCCTTCCTGCATTGTTTTCGCAAAGCATTCATACTTATTCCCTCCCGTTTTCTAGTGTAAGCGCTTACAGCTGAATTCTACAACTCTCTTTCAGATTAATCAAGCTTGCTTATGCACTTTTGGTAAATAACGACAATATCTTTATATGTTAGCACCAATTTTTTCCAAATAATACTTTTATTCTTTGTTGTTTTTATACATATTTTTACTTATATTTTTATTAGTTTTTTCGTTAATTAAAGGCGGTTAAGCACTTACATTTTTCGACATTTTTCTTTTAAAGAGCATATTTGCCCTTCCAAGCTAAATAATCTTTAAGGAGAAATATAAGTCCCGTTTAAGATTAAACATCTATTATAAATCTGACACCATATAAAAGGAGGCAGATTATGATTGAGGAAATTCTGAAATACAATGATATCTTTGTAAACAGCGGTTTCTATAAACGCTTTAATACCAACAAATATCCCCGAAAAAGGCTTGCCATACTAACCTGTATGGATACAAGGCTGGTAGAGCTTCTTCCAGCAGCTCTGGGCATTCATAACGGAGACGTGAAATTAATTAAAAACGCCGGCGGAATGATCTTAGATCCTTGTGACAGTACAATCCGGAGCCTGCTGATTGCCATACTGGATTTTGGTGTGGAAGAGATCATGGTAATTGGCCATACTGACTGCGGTGCCGCATCTGTCAGTTCAGAATCCATTATTACCCGTTTAGTGCAGCGGGGAATTACAAGAGAAACCATACAGAATCAAAGAGAAATGGGGTTTGATTTTGAAAATCTGTTTCAGGGATTTGAGGATACAAAAACATCTGTCAAACGCTCTGTTTCCCTGTTAAAAGAGCATCCGCTTATGCCTTCCGGTGTTATCATAAAAGGCTTTGTAATGGATATTTCCTGCGGCAGGCTGGATCCTGTCAGCGCCTCATAAAATTGAAAATGCGTTCTGGAAAGCTTAAGTAAGCCAGCATTCCAGAACGCATTTTTTCTTAGGAGATAACTAAAATGTAATGACACCAAGCATTAAACCTGCAACCAGGCATATAAGGCTGACGCCCCACACCCATAAGAAGGAATTCTTAATATGGTCTTTAATCTCTACACCTGCAAGACCGATACCAAGGAAGGTAGCCGGTACTACAGGGCTGATAAAGGTTGCACAGTTGCGGCATACAACCATAGCGATTGCTGTATGAACCGGATTCACTCCAAAGTTGTTTCCTACACTGATCAGAACTGGAAGGAGACCGTAGAAATAAGAATCCGTACAGAAAAGCATTGTCAGAGGCACAGATAAAACACCGATAATAATAGGCATGAAGTGTCCCATAGACTGTGGAATAAAATCAGCCAGAATCATTGCCATATGGTTCATAATTTCACTCTGCTCTAACACGCCTAAGAATACACCGGCAGCAAGAATCGTAGTGGCCATCATAAGAGCAGGACCGGAATGAGATTTAATAATCTTATTCTGCAGTTTGGCTCCCGGATAATTAACCAGAAGTGCGATTACACAGCCAACCATGAAAGTCAGGTAGGATGGAACCTTTAAGAACACAAGGCAAATAATAACAACGAGAGTTAAAATTACATTAAAGAATAAAAGCTTTGGTCTTGCAAGATTTCCCAACTCACTGGTAGAAGCACTTTCTTCCAGCATATCGAAATCTTCCATTTCCAGTGTACTGTCAATTCCTGCACCACGCTTTTTCTCTACAACTCCCCAGAAAAATGCAGTAAACAGAGCAATTACAATACCAACTGCCTGCATGGGAAGAATTTTCATCCAGAGTTCATTTGCTTCAATTCCAAGTACGGAAGCGGCACGCATGGTGGGTCCGCCCCATGGAAGTAAGTTCATAACACCCATGGCTGTTACACAGATTAAAAGCAGTGTTGTAGGACGCATTTTTAATTTTTTGTAAATAGGAAGCATAGCCGGTATGGTAATCAGGAATGTGGAAGCTCCGCCTCCGTCCAGGTGACCAATTATGGCAATAATACAAGTCATAAATGCAACTCCAATTACGTTATGCCCCACTTTTTTCATTAAAGCATTAATGATGCTGTCAAACATACCTGCATCTGTCATAATTCCGAAGAACAATACGGAGAATATGAACAGTGCCGCAGTGGAATGTACATCAGCAACCCCCGCCTTAATAAAACCCCCAACTTCTTTGACTGTAAAAGTTCCTGTTAATACCAGAATCAGCGCGCTGACACTGGATACTCCGATAAACGCCAGAGCCGGAACAGTAACATTTCTCAGCAGTAAAACAATGATCATGATAATGGTTGCAAATCCTAATAATGCAAGCATTGTCTCATTCATGTTTTTCTTCCTCCTCTATATTTTGTTATAAAGAAAGTATAAAAGTCCAACCTTACAACCTCACATCTTCTCCCTTTCAGTTCTTTAAGAGAAAAATTAAAAGTTGTTAAGATTGGACTTTTAATTAAAATAAATCTTTTAAATTCATGACAGCCTTTAAAATAGCAGAATCCGAAACAGGCTTATCAATGTATTCATCTATCATTCTGCGTTTCTTTGCTTCCACAAGCTCTTTTGTCACACGGTCAGCCATAACAATACGGAGCACCCCCGGATACGGACCCTGTAAGGACATACAAAAATCCACTCCGCTTTTCCCTCTCACATATTGTTCCGTCACAACGGCAGCCACTTCCTGCTCCTTTAATATTTTTCTCGCCTCTTCAAAATCCATACAGGAAGTGAGAGGGACGTCAAGCCTGCTAAAACTTTTTTCCAAAAGACGTAATACTTTTGGATTATCATCTACGATTAAAATACCAAGAACCGGTCCTGCATCCACAAGTTTAATTTCCTCTTCCCGCTCCTTTTGCTCATTAACCGGAAGGTACATATGAAAGATGCTTCCTTTTCCCAGAGTGCTTTCTGCAAATATATAGCCTTTATGAGAGTGAATAATCTGCTCCACCAGGGAAAGACCAAGACCTGTCCCCTTTCCATTTTTCTTAGTGGTGAAAAATGGGTCAAATATTTGCTTTAACACCTCATCACTCATTCCCTCCCCATCGTCTTCCACATCAATCCGGATATAATGATCCCACCCCTCCGGCAGTGTGGAAAGCTTATGCTGGGCCAGATCCTCCCGATCCACCGTCTGGCCTGATACACAAATGGTTCCTTCTCTGTGTCCGATGGCATGAATGGCATTAACACAGATGTTTAATATCACCTGATTCATCTGTGTTTCATTGCCCAGGAAGGATTCTTCCTGCAGGGTAAATGATTCCTTAAGATGTATGTTGGGAGGGCAGACAGAACTAACCATCTTAATTGCCCGTTTTAACACTTTTTCTCCCTGAAGATTTTTAAAAGCCGTCTCCATATTTTTTCTGCTTAATGATGAAATCTGCTGGATAATTTCCTTTGCTTTTGTGGAAGCCTCATAGATTTCCGTGGCATTGTCATGATTCTCCGATTGTTCAGGCAGGTCCAGCATAAGAAGCTCTGCGTAACCCATGATAGGAGTAAGAAGATTGTTAAATTCATGGGCAATTCCCCCTGTCATGGTTCCCATGATCTGAAGCCTCTGCTGATGTGCAATGGTTTCTTCACTCTGATGAATCTCTTCCAGTATTTTATTCAGTTCCAAAAGGTATGTAATCTGTTCCGTATCCTTACGTTTTTGAACCCTTAAATCTCCGATATAAATCACCAAACCCAGAACAATTGCCATAGCACAGAAAAATACAAGTCCCAGTTTAAAAAATCCGGCAGCTACAGGGATGTAGATATCATTGTAATCTATGACTGCACTGATGACCAGGAATCCCTCTCCGATCTGTACCGGTGAATAGGCACTGATCTTCTTTACCTCCGGAACACCCGGATCAACCCACCAGTAAGAGAAATACTCCGAAACACCTTCTTCTCCCCGGTTTTGTTTGTCGATCATTTGCTTTAAACTGGTTAAATCTACGCCTGGGAACATCTCTTTTCTTCCGGAAATTACATTAATTCCCCACTGCTGCTCCTGGGGGTGAGCCAGAATAATGCCAGAAGAATCTTTTATGACAACATATCCATTCGTGCCAAGGCGAATTTTAGATACCAGTGATTTATAGTAGTTCCGTTCATTAATTACTATGGAGATGGAACCCACATCAGGAATATCCCTCTTTAACACCAGATACAGGTCTCCATTTTCCAGCTTGCACTGAAGAAACTGTTCCGACCGGCTGATTGGTGTGACTGAATATGTTTTCACCACTCCATAGCCCTTCATGCTTTTTATCATATCCCCACGTTTGTCTTCCACAATCACATCATAGACAAACCGTCTGTGATTGGAAACGTAATCTCCAATCATACTCCAGTCCCGGTATCCGGTCTTTTTAAAATTCTCTTCCTCTATATCATAAATGGTATTTAAATCTGCCTGATAACCTTCAATAAAAACCTTTAAGTTCTCCCCCATACTCTGGGTTGTTAAAAGCATCTGTTTTTTCTGATTGTTAATAATAGCATCCTTATAATCATTCCAGATACCAAATGTGAGAAAGCAGAAAATAATCAGTATGGCCGCCATTGCACAGCAGATAAATATCCCGGTATACTTCCTCTTTCCTTTTATATTATTCATGATTCTGCCTTTCGTTTGCCTCTTCCTCATTGACTTGTTCTATTATTAATATTATAATAAATTATAACATATTTCGATAAGATTCTACATGATTTTCATTGGGGGAAACTATGTCTGATAAAGTATTAATCGTAGATGATGATCCGGCTGTTTTAAAACTGCTGGAAAAAGTCATGCACAGCAATGATTTGGAAACTACTGTGGCAGACAGCGGTCTCGCTGCTCTTAACTGCATAAAAAATCATACATATGATATGATTCTTATGGATGTCATGCTGGGAGATATGGAAGGCTTTGAAGTCATTAAAAAGCTGCGTGGCCAGGGAATACAGACTCCCGTTATGATTGTCAGCGGACGAAACGAGGACTACGATTCTTTGTATGGACTGTCGTTAGGTGCCGATGATTATATTACAAAGCCATTCCGCCCTCTTGTGCTGGGTGCCAAGGTGAAGGCGCTCATAAGGCGTTATAAAAATCAGGTACTTGACAGTTCCGATATTCTGGAATGCGGTCCCTTTTCCTACAACACTTCCACCATGCGTTTTTATAACAAAGGGGAAGAGATCGTTCTCTCTTCCAAGGAAAGCAGCCTGATGCTGTTGTTTTTAAAGCATCCAGGACAGGTTTACACAAAAGAGATGATTTATGAGCACGTATGGGGGAACAGTGTGGCAGTTGATGATAACGCCATTATGGTTTATATCAACCGTCTCCGTGGTAAAATCGAAGAGGACCGGCAAAAGCCGGCCCATATTGTAACTGTCAGAGGTCTGGGATACCGGTTTATCCCTTAGGCCTCTGGCCTTTTTTTATTTCCAGAAATTTAAAAGTAGTCTCAGGTACCACTTCCTTAATGTGATGAAAGTCCCCCTTTTCATACCAGGCTCTTACCATGGAGGCACTGACAGGAATCCCTTTCAGCTGCTTTCTTTCAAATTCAACTACCTCAATCCCATATTGAGGCAGAATCTCTTTCATCTGCTCATTGTACTGTCCTGTTATGGCACAGTTTGGCTCTGTACCAACAAAACGTCTGGTGATCTTAAGTTCCGGAGCGATTCGGCGTGCAAATAAAGTCAGATCCAGAAGGCAGTTGGCCTTTTGAGCCTGGGCTTTCTCCTTAATAAAATAGGTAGGAAATGTAGCCGCTGAAATCACAAAATCCGAGGACCGGTGAACAATCACCTTTGATAAATCACTGACGCCTTCCTTTACTAACTGATAACGGTCTTCCGCATGAAAGAAACTCCTGTCATCAGATAAAACAAGTACATGAAGATAGTCGCAATTAAGAAGTGCCTGCTCCACCAGATAACGGTGTCCATTGGTAAATGGATTGCAGTTTACCACCATGCAGCCAATTACGGAGCCGGATTCCAGCGCTTCTTTGGGGGATTCCTCTTTTAAGCGTTGTATAAACTGATCAAAACCCTCTTTCCTGTTTTCCATAAAAAGAATTTCATTCGTCTTCAATACACCATAGAATCCCAGATTTTCAAACATCTCCTGGTTTTCCGGTTTTGTGTAAAGAAGGATATGGGATCTTCCCTTTTCAAATTCATACTGAACCAGTGCAGAACAAATGGTTGCCGCCAGACCGAGTCCCCTGGCTTCCTGATCCACTGCAATACATTTCAGCACATTGTCATGAGCAGATCCGGTTGCCGCGATCCTGTAATTCTCATCTAAAAGACAGATGGTATACTCAATCCCTTCATCGTAATCCAATTGATTTAAGGTAAGAAACGCTTTCAGCCGTTCCAGCTCTTTCCCCCGGAAAGGTCTCCCTTCCAGTCTCATGAATTCCATAGGCTCCTCCCCACTTACCAGTTAACTGTGTGAGAAATATGGTGACAGCAAGAAGATCTGCACTTCCTCCTGCACTGATATTCTTTTTCACAAACCACTGATCCATTTCTTTTAATAGAGAAAGACTCTCTTTCCTGTAGGCGCCCCCGTCTTCAATAAACCTGGCAGAGATGTCCTTCACCTGTTTTAGGACCGCGGGATTATGCCTGGAAAGAATGTTTGAATCATCCACCTGGCTCATAAGATGGAACAGAGTCTCCAGCTTAATACGGTTCCATTCCTGTCCTTTATAAAGACCCATAGTCATCACAGGCAGTGAAATATGAAATACAGAGGAATAGCCACTGATGGCCTCCCCCCTTGCACCGGTCAGACCGTATTTCTGAAGGTTTTTTTCACCTTTCGAAACAAAGTGATCCATGCTTTGTACTTCTTTCACCAGAACATCCCTGACCATTGCCTGTTCCATCTCTATCAGCTGTTTTAAAGTAACTTTTCCAAAAGTGCGGTGGCAGGCTCCTGCTGCCCCGCATAAAATCCCAAGATGAAAGACCAGCCCCTTGTGTGTATTCACTCCTCCAGTCGCCTGATACATGGCTCGTTCTGCCAGAATTCCGATTCTGCGAATGGTTTCAAATAACACAGGAGGCGCTTCCCACAACCTCTCCCCCTCAAGAGCCATTGTGACAAAATAAGGCTTCAGGGCCCTGGCACTCCGTTCAAAAGAACTGACATTCATATCAGTATGAGCCCCATTGGAATAAGGATCCACTAACCCTGGTTTTGGCAGCGTATAGACCTCCTCCAGCAGCGCACTGTATGCCAGTTTTCCAATCCGATATGCAGCTTCTTCCTCCTTTGAAGGAACGTTCACACAAGACCCGCTTTGCATTGTCTATTCTCCTGAAAATTCAAATTTTTTAATCTTACGGACAACATCCATTACAGTACCATCACGTCCTTCAATGATACCCACTACCTTATCATCAAATTGCACCCGTTCCGGCTCTCCTACGATGGAGTAAGCAATATCCCGCAGTTCCTCAATGGTTTTAAACGGAAGATCCACATTCTTCATGGCATCAATTAAATCCTGTCTCCTGGGATTAACTGCTATTCCGTAATCCGTTATGACCACGTCAATGGATTCCCCCGGAGTAGTAACTGTTGTTACGTCAGTACAGATGGCTGGAATTCTTCCCTGTAAAAGAGGTGCAATTACAATCGTGCATTTTGCACCGGCCGCCGTATCCGGATGCCCTCCCTGAGCGCCTGTAATAATACCGTCAGAGCCAACCACAACGTTACAGTTAAAATTCACATCTACTTCCAGCGCCGCCAGAATTACGAAATCCAGCTTATTAACCACCGCTCCTTTATTAAACGGATCGGCATATTCACCGGCACTAATGCGGAAATGTCTGGGATTAATTACAGACTCCACTGCATTTAAGTCAAAATCCTGAGTATCAAGCAGTGCATCTACCTGATTGTTTTCCAAAAGATCGCACATGGGTTTTGTTAAACCTCCCACGCCGAACTTCATTCGTATGTTTCTCTCTTTCATGATTTTAGAAAGAGAGATGGTTGAAGCAATGGAAGCACCCCCCACACCCGTCTGATAAGAAAATCCATCTTTAAAATATGGTGTATTTACTACAAACTGAGTGCAATAATCAGCCATCATCAGCTTTCTCATGTCTGTAGTAGGCTTTGCAGCTCCTGTAGCGATTTTATCGGGATTTCCAATCTCATCAACCACAACCACGTAATCCACTTTTGTCATGGAAATATGGGCAGGAAAGTTGGGAAATGGAACCAGGCAGTCGGTAATGGCAACCACTTTATCCGCATAATCCGCATCAACCATGGAGTAAGAAAGCACGCCGCAGTCGGACTTTCCGCCGATCCCGCGGCAGTTGCCGTAATCATCACAGGTAGGCGATCCAATAAATGCAATATCAATTCTCACTTCTCCAGTCTCTATGGCACGGACTCTGCCGCCGTGGGAACGCATAACAGCCAGTCCCTTCAGTTTTCCTTCTGAAATGGCACGCCCGATTTTCCCTCTGACACCGGAGGACTGAATGTTTGTAATTGTTCCGTCTTCAATAAATTCCACCAGCTTATCATGTGCTTTACCCAGAGAGCTTGCGCAAATGGTAATATCCTTAATTCCCATGTTGTGGATCTCTTCCATCACCATGTTAACAACATAATCTCCATCCCGGAAATGATGGTGAAAGCCCAGTGTCATCCCATCCTGAATCCCGCATTTTACCAGAACTTCATGAATATTCTCTACCAGTTTACTTCCCTCTGAATTAATAACACATCTGGTAGAAGGTCCATCTTTTTTATATTCGTATCCATCAAAATAGTGATTTCCTTTAAATGGTTCTTTTCCTGTTATTTTTAAGATTTCTTCCGGAATCTCTCTTCCTACTGCATTGATCATCTTATAAATCTCCTTTATATACGCCGGAAGCCTTTGCCAGTTCAATGGTTCTCCTAGCTCCGTCATAAAATGCAATGTCAATCATCTTTCCATCTACTGTAAATACACCGATTCCCATTTCCTTTTTCTCTTCGATTTCCCTTACCACCTTTTCTGCAAAGATGATGTCTTTTCCAGAAGGGGTAAAAATATCATGAACAATTGGAATCTGGCGGGGATTAACAATTGACTTTCCGTCAAATCCCATAAGATGAATTGTCTCCACATCACGTTGGAAGCCTTCCATATCATCAAGGTTTGTATATACGGTATCAAAGCACTGTACCTTTGCCGCTCTTGCAGCAATGATTAAATTCTGTCTGGCTCCCATGAGCTCAATACCCGTACCTGTAATACGGGTCTGCAAATCTTTTGTATAATCTCCTCCTGACAGAGCAATTCCAAAGAGACGGTCTGATGCTTCACAGATATCCAGAGCTTTCATAACACCTCTTGCCGATTCTATTGCCGCCATGATAAGGATCATACCTTCTGGCATTCCAAAATCCTTCTCTGCCTTTAAAATCTCCTCTTCCACTCTGTGAACGTCTTTGGGACATTCCACTTTTGGAATACGGATGGCATCACATCCACCAGCTACTGCGCAGCGGATGTCCTCCTGCCAGTATGGCGTATCAAGCCCGTTAATTCTTACCACCCGTTCACATCCTCTGTAATCAATCTCTTTAAGAGCATGATACAGGGAAAATCTGGCAGCGTCCTTTTGGTTTTCTGCAACTGCATCCTCTAAATCAAGGATGATGCTGTCTGGTCTATAAATATAGGGATCTTTAATCAGTCCCGGTTTTTGGGCATTTAAAAACATCATGGTTCTTCTGAGCCGCTTTTTCACTAAATTGATCATTCGAAAGCACCTCCCCATAAAGCATTGACAAATTGATCCATAGAGCGGGATACCGCCGCTTCTACCCTGGCTTTGATGGTGCAGTCCAGTGCTCCCTTGTCTACCATGGAAATTTTTATATTATCCACTCCCAGGTGACTCAGAGTTTCAAATACCACTTTTCTGATTTGGTTGCCATACTGATTGATCACTGCACTTTCCAGTGTAAAATCGATTCTGCCGTCTCCTGGCTCAACAGTCACCTGACAGTCACTGGATTCCAGCGTTCCGGCCATAGCCGGTCTTTCTATCTCCATTTTGTTTAAAGCCTCCCTTTAATTTTCTATAACTTCAGTTTACATGGGGAATCTTAACTCTGGAAAAAATGTACCTTAAAAAATGTTAAGAAAGGGAGCCTGCTGTCGATTCACAGCGCTCCCTTTCCTCAAAGACTAAATTATTCAGAAAAATGTTCCTTTATAAACTGAATCGCGTTCTCGCCCGCCATTCTACCGGAATTGACAGCAAATCCAAGAGTATTTCCCGGAAGAACGAATACGTAATCCGGGTTGCATATGGAATTGGCATCCGTTCCTGCCGCATAAAGTCCTGGAATCACATGATTATCTTTATCCAGCACCTCTGTTTTATAATTAATCCGTATTCCTCCAAGGCTTCCATATGCACTGGGTGCAAACTTGAGTGCATAGTATTTTGGCCCATTGATTGGTTTTAAGTATTTTGGATTTTTGTTAAACATGGTGTCTCTGAATTTACAACATTCATTATAATCAGCAATGGTTTTTTCAAGTCCCTCTTTGTCAATTCCAGTTTTATCTGCCAGTTCCTCAATGGAATCGGCTATGAAAAGGACGTCATTTCCATTTTTAATCAGCTCCTGCATTTCCTGTTTGAAATCATCCATGCTGATATTGGAGGTGACCACATTGATCAGATCCAGTCCGTTTTTCTCGTACTGACGTAAAATAGCATCATCTATGATTGAAAATGCTACCCGGTCTCTCTGTCTGGCAATCGCATTTACAGAGAATACAGGATTTTCCACCACTGCTTCATCATAGAACCGTTCCCCATCCAGATTCACAAAGAGGTTGGGCTGGCGGAACGGTAATTCAACAGGAGCATAACCGCCTGTATTTGGTGCAAAAAACACTAATTCCATATCCATGCGGTCGCTGGCAGCGCCCGCATCCCATGCCATACTGATTCCATCTCCTGTAAGCCCCGGTATTCTGTAGGAGAAAAGATCCTTTCCCCATTCATAATCGGTATATTTATTGATGAATTCAGGGCTGTCCCCAAATCCTCCGGTAGCAATAATTACTGCCGATCCATAGGCGCTTATTTCTCCTTCTCCGTCCTTTGCAACCACACCGATCACTTCACCATCTTCCTTCAAAATACGCTGTATGGGGGAATCCAGACAGATTTTTACGCCCAGTTCCTCTGCTCTGTCCGTCATTGCCTTAATCATGGTTGCCGCTGCTCTCAGCCCCGGAGCTCCCGTTTTCGGCTGAACAATATGCCAGGTTGCTTCTGAGCCAGGAAAATACTTAGATGGCAGAGCAAATTTTACCCCCATATCCTGAAGCCAGGCAATGGTGCTTGCAGATTTGTCTATATAGCCCTTTACCAGCCGTGCATCGGAACGCCAGTGCGTATAATCCATAAATTTCTGAAATGCACTTTCTCTGGTACAGTCAATCAGTCTGTCCTTCTGCAATTTTGTCTCCACTCCCAGAAGACCCATTGCCATGTTTGCGCAGCCTCCTGTTGTATTGGCCTTTTCAAATACAAGTACCTCTGCCCCCTGCTCTGCAGCTGCGATTGCAGCTGCAAGTCCTGCTGCTCCTCCGCCTACAACGATTACATCCGCTTCCATCTCTCTCATGATTCCATCCTCCATCTCATTCATTTATTATTATAATTTAAATTATAATGCTGTTTTTGCTTTACCAAAACGCCTTACGTTCTCCGCCTTCTGCCAAGTCCTTTTTTCATTCCGCTGCTTTCTGCCGAAAAACTTCCGACTTCCGACGGCTCTGACGGCAGAACGGGTTTCACTGTTCCATACCTCTTAACAGCATTACTGCTGCATGCCTTGCTGCATGTTCCACACTTGCTGCAAAGATCTGTATCAATGATGTGAATTAAATTCTCACTTCCCCTGATGGCATGCTCAGGGCATGTCATGCATTCGCCGCAGCCGTTGCAGACAGCAGGATCAATATAGAAATTCACATAGGATATACAGCTTAAAGACTGGCAGATTTTTCTGTCTATGTGCTTTTCAAATTCTTCCCCAAATTTCTTCAAGGCTGCAGAAAGAGGGGCAGCCGCTGTTCTTCCGATATCACATAACGTTCCGGCTTTCAATGTGTCACAGATTTCCTTCATAACGGAAATATCGCCCTCCCTTCCTTTTCCTTCTGTTGCATCCTGTAAAATACGGAAGAGCTGATAGATCCCTTCTCTGCAGTACACACAGGTTCCGCAGGTTTTCCGGCTGTTTAAAAGCATCCGCTCAGAGGTCCAGCCCACGATACAGGTATCATTGGATAAAACCTCTATTTTTGCCGATTCAAGCATTGTGCCCTCTTTTAAAAGGCTGGAATAGGTAAATGGAGTATCCAGTTCATCCGCTCCATAAATCGCTCCCATCTCCCCGCCTGCTGATATAAATTTAACCGTTTTCCCAGCTTTTACCCCTTTGCCGTATTGGGTAATAATCTCTTCCAGCGTGATTCCAAAGGGAATTTCATAAATTCCGGGCTCCATAATATCCCCTGTTACAGTTACTATTTTGTGAGGCACGTAATTTTCGTCCGTCAGATATTGATGCAGAGCCAGCATCGTCTCTCCGTGATGTACCAGAACACCTTCCCTGAATACTTCTTTCTGGGTTTCTTTTGTAGCATCTGCCAGCTTAGTCTCAATTCCTTTCACATGAAATCTCTCTGCATAATTTTCATAATTCTTAGACAATAATGCGCAGATGCTGCTTAGTTGAAGCCGGTCTTTTAAAGCCTCCATTCCGCTTATTGCCTCATCCAGGTGATGCTCCAGGAGATATGCCATATTCCCGCATCCGCTTTGATCTCCCAGAAAAAGGCAGACGAGCTCCTTCCATTCTCTGCTGCTCCATCTTTCTGCAGAAGGTCTTCCTTTAATCCCGTGTCCGAATATTTCAATTCTATCCGTTTCCATCATTTTTCACCCTCTTTATTTATACTGATACTCTGTCCAGAATCTGGATCTGGTAAGCCTTGGACGCAGATCGCATTGTAAACATCTCTCTGCTTCGCAAATGGCTTCTTTTTCCTCAAACCCTTCTGTCATTAGATGAAAGTTATCTTTCCTCTGGTCAAGGGAAATGCAGCGGTATGTCCTGCGTCCCAAGTCTGCGAATCCCTCTGCTTTACCAATAAATCCGTTTACTTCCTCATCTTCTGTCAGACATTCTTCTAAATTGCCATCCCCACCTAAATAACGGTCAATTTCCGAGGCGGCCTTTCTGGCTCCCGCAATTGCCTGAATGACAGAAGCTGTTCCTGTTACCGCATCGCCTGCTGCAAAAACGCCCTTTATCCCCGTATTTCCACTGCCATCTGTTTCCACCAGTCCTCTCGGATTTAAAGTCAGCTCCTCAAAGCTTTCCAGATCCGGCTTCTGCCCGGTGGAGAAAATAACCATTTCTCCGGAAATCACATGATCGGAATCTTCTTTTACCGTTAAAATCAGCTTTCTGTTTTCATCAAATGTGAAGCTTTCAACTTTGCGGCAGAGAACACCGGCTGCTTTTCCCCCATTCTCAATAATTCTTACAAAGGTTCTTCCGTTATAAATACGGATTCCTTCTTCTCTGGCCTCAGTAATCTCTTCTTCACCGGCAGTCATGCTGCCTTCTTCTTCCAGACATACCACGGATACCTCCCTGCATCCCAGCCGCTTTGCAGTCCTTGCACAGTCGAAGGCAACATTTCCCCCGCCCAATACCACAACAGAATCTTTCAGTTCTATTGGAGTGCTTAATAAGTTCTGTCTGAGAAAATCTATATTTACATGGACATTTAAAAGATCGGCGCCAGGCAGGGGTATCCGCACTCCCTTGTCGGTTCCGGCCGCAATAAGAATCGCCTCGTAGCCAAGGTTCTTCAGTTCTTCTAAGGAACTGATTTTCCGATTGGTAAAGATTTTTACTCCTGCCTCCCTGATCACAGCGATTTCCTCTTCCACGATCTGTGCAGGCAGACGGTAATCCGGAATTCCGGCTGACAGCATTCCTCCTGCAACCGGAAGCTTTTCAAAAACATCAACTGCATGTCCTGATTTAACCAGATAATATGCTGCCGTAAGTCCGGCCGGACCAGCTCCCACAACTGCCACCCTTTTTCCAGTTTGTGGTTTGAAAACAGACTTTTCTTTCCATTGGTAAGTATCATGTCCGGCTGCAAACCGTTTCAGTTCTCTGATTGAAACAGCTCCATTTATTTCTTTTCTTCTGCAGGCAGATTCGCAAAATCTCATGCATACCAGTCCAAGGGACTTGGGAAATGGAGCTTTTTCCCTGACGACAGCCGCCGCTTCTTCATATTTTCCTTCTTTAATGAGACGGACATACTTAGGAACATTGATACCAGCAGGACATTCCTGCTTACAGGGTATGAGGACATCCTCTCTGTTTCCCTCTTGAAAAGTGCCTTTCTTGTCCTGAAGAGCTCCAGTCGGGCATACTTCCACACAGGCACCGCAGAACCGGCAATCTGCTTTTGCCAAAGCAAGACCTCCGTTTACACCAACTGCTGTTCTGCCTTCCTCATTCTTATAAAATCCAAGAATTCCAACCCCTCTCACATCCCGGCAGACCCGTACACAGCGCCCGCAGGCAACGCAGCGGTTGGGATCTCTGATGATCAAAGGATTACCGGTTTCCACATTACCTGCATTTAATGTCCTTCTTAACCGGGAAGTACTGACTCCCAGATACTGGATCAGAGACTGAAGTTCACATTTTAAATATTTTGGACAGGTCGTGCAGTCATCTACGTGATTGGCCAGCATCAGTTCCATGGAAAGCCTTCTCATCTGGTCAAGGTTCTCTGATTTCGTCTTCACTGACATACCTTCCTCTGCCAGTGTGGTACAGGCGGTCTGAGACTCTTTTCTCCCGTTTATTTCAACCACACACAGTCTGCATCCTCCCTCTTCATGCAGATCCGGATGGTGACACAGGTGAGGGATGTAAATATCCGCATCCTCCGCTGCCTCCATGATTGTCTTTCCTTTTTGCGTAAAAACTTCCATGCCGTCAATCTCAATTTTAACCTGATTCATTTCAACCTCCAATTTTCTTGACTCCTTTGTTGAGATTCATTTATACTAGTACTATAAACTTTGCCACAGAGGCAAAGTCAATAGCGGAGTGTGAAAAAAATGACAAACTTGTATACGATTGGGGAAGTTTCACGTTTTCTTAAAATTTCAACGAAAGCTTTACGTAATTATGATGATATGGGGCTTTTAAAACCCTGTTATATTTCACCGGAAACCAAATACCGCTACTACAGCTATGAACAGTTTTTTATTATTGATGTAGTCCGTTACTTAAACAAAATCCTTGGAATTCCTCTAGAGAATGTGAAACAGATGTTGGATGAGAATAAAGAACCAGACCATTTATTAACACAGCTTAAGTCTCATAAACAGCAGCTGGAAAGCAGAATTGCTGCTCTGGATAGTTCCATACAGCTGACAGAAAATCTGATTGAAAAGATAGTAGACCAAAAAAAATATCCCGGTAAAATCGGGATATACGAGAAATACCAGATGAGCCGGAATCTGTATTACCACAAACTGGACAGCTCTATTTATGATATCGATAAATATGTTACAAGAAACGGCGCTGATGAGGATCTGCCGGAGACAAACACCATGTGCCTTTTGTTTTCCCGGTCGGATCTTCAGGCAGAAGAAACATTGAAAGTCCGGGGTTTTGGCGTTTTATCTGACAAAAAGCTGCCTGGAATGGAGTTAAAGACCATTCGGGAAGGCCGCTATATCACCCGGAGTTTTCTTTACTCTGAGGAAAATACCATTACTGCGTTTAACGAACTGGCTGAATATGCACACGTAAAAGGAATTGTCTTAGACGAAGCTGCATATCTGATCTCTCCCATGGTGAAATTCCCTGCATGTTCCAAATATGAATATCTGATGGAGCTTCAGATCATGATTCATTTATAAAGATTAGAAACTGCCGTTTATAATCCATGATGGATTTTCCAGTCATGGATTATATGCTCCACCTGGCGGATCAGTTCCTCAACCGAATGAGTTCTGCTTCTGGCGCACCCTTTGGCATCCTGCCCGCAGATTAAACATTTGCGGGCGGGGGCAGAAAGGATCTCTCTGCTCATACTGACGCCTTTTTTATCATAAACGTCAATATCCCACAACCTGCCCAGCGGATGGGTCTCCTCCAGCCTGACTGCCAGACTTTTCACTGCGGCAGGATCAAAACTGTCTAAAGCATAGAATTTTATATATCCTGCATTCTCCGACACCCCTGCCATCTCTTTGATTCCGATTCCCGAATCAGAAACTGCCTCTTCCAGCGTTCTGGTTCCCTCGTCAAACGCAAGCAAAAAATCAGGGGAGGTCTTCACTGGACCCGGTATGTTCATTGCCAGTGCCATCGTCACCACCCCCTTATATTTTTCTCTCAGTTCCTCCTGGATTCTGACTTTCTTTTCCCGAAACCGAAGCATCTCTTCAAGCTCTACATATCTCTCCATGTTCAACCTCTCTGATCTTAATTGTCAGTGGAATCACCATGAGAATCCAGACGATTGGTTCTGCTACAATGATCCCCATATAGTTAAGAACCGGTGCCAGAAATGCTGCAATTGCAACCTTTCCTGCCAGTTCAATAAAGCTTGATACAACCGGGGTTTTATGATCCCCGCATCCCTGAAGTGCATTCCGGAAAATGGATATAGCTGCAGGTACAAAATAAAACAGGGAATTAATCTTTAAGTAAAGGGCAGCTGTTCCTGCTATATCACGGTTTAAAGAACCGGTTACCAGATACACCAGATAAGGCGCAGCCGTATAACTTAAAAGAATCATTGCCACTGACCAGACAGACGTAATGATCAGTGCCTGGGAAATGCCCTTATGAATTCGGGAAATATTACCCGCTCCCATATTCTGCCCGCAAAAATTTGCCATGGTCACACCCATAACGGAAAACGGGAGCATGAAAAACTCTGTAATTTTACGAGCCGCCGTGTGTGCAACAATAATATCTGTCCCCAGAAGATTGATTGCGCTTTGAAGGGAAAGGGTTCCAAAAAATACCAGTGACATCATGAGAGCCATGGAAATTCCCGACGAATAGAGCTGCCTGATCTCTCCACTGGTAATTTTAAAATCCCGGATATGAAAGCGAAAAACCGGATACCTTTTTATCATATAGCAAAGGCTTAATACTGCCGACAGAGTTTGGGACAGTACGGTTGCAATAGCCGCCCCCTCCACCCCGCTATGGAGAACAAGTATGAAGAAAAGATCCAGAAATACATTGAGTATACTGGATAAAACGAGAAATGCCAAAGGAGCCGCCGTATCTCCCACTGCTCTTAAAATGGAGGCACATGCGTTATATAACATGGTCATGACCATTCCAAGCAGAATGATCCGGATATATCCCTTTGCAGCAGGCATCAAGAACTCCGGTACATGAAGCGCCCTTAAAAATAAAGGCAGACCTCCCACACACAGCAAAGTAATCACTATGGAGCTGAGAGTCCCTAAAAGCAGACATCCGGCGGAATACCTTCTGACCTTATCTTCGTCTCCGGCTCCATAGCTTCTTGCTGTAAGCAGGGCAAAACCACCGGTCAGTCCGGACAGAAAACCAATAAACAGAGTGCTGATGGAAGTTGTGGCTCCCACAGCTGCCAGTGCACTCTCTCCCAGGGTGCTTCCCACTACCCGGGTATCTGCAAGGCTGTAAAATAGCTGAAATAGATTGCCAGCTGCAACGGGAAGCGCAAACTGAAGCATGATTTTTCCAGGGCTGCCTTTCGTTAAGTCTTTCATACTTTCTCCTTAGTCATCTTCATATTCTTCCCATCGGTCAGATACCGTCAGACAGTAAAATCCTCAAATCCGGAAATCATGGGATACGGTGCAATGCTTTTCACCGGACTGGTTATCGTCCCCTTAACATAAGGACTGAATGCCAGACGGCGAAATGGTTCTTTTGTTTTATTTTTAATCAGTCTGTCATTTCTTCCTAACTCACCTATGTAATTTCCATTCTTGTTATACAGTTCTTTGCCATAAAACTTACCAAGAACTGTTCCATCACAAGCAACCAGATAATCCCGCTGCTTCACCCCGATATAGCTTCCTCCCCAGTTCCAAAATTTTTCCATATTTTTAACACCTTTCCATTTTTCATTCGTTAACATCATACAACATTTTTGAAAAAAAAGGAACACTTTACAAGAGGCACTTGGTCAAACTTAACCAAATTTCAAGGAACACTGGATTTTTCCGGTATTCTGTTATATAATCAACAGCAAAAAATAAAACAGCAATGAAACAGGAGGATATTATGGGATTTCAATATGTCAGCAATTTGCCCAGCCCGGAAGAAATCAAAGATCGTTTTCCTCTTCCAGCCGCTTTAAAAGCCCTTAAGATAGAAAGAGACCAGGCCATCAGTGACGTACTTACAGGAAACAGCGACAAATTTCTGGTTATTATTGGTCCCTGTTCTGCTGATAACGAAGACTCCGTCTGTGATTATGTAAATCGGCTGGTGAAGGTTCAGGAGAAAACGAAGGACCGTTTAATTCTGGTTCCCAGAATTTACACCAACAAGCCAAGAACCACAGGCGAAGGCTATAAAGGAATGCTTCACCAGCCTGACCCGGAGAAAAAGCCGGACATGCACGAAGGACTCATCGCCATCCGCCGGATGCACATGAAAGTTTTTGAGGAGACCGGTTTATCCACAGCAGACGAAATGCTGTATCCGGAGAACTTAACCTACCTTGATGATATCATGTCCTACATTGCCATCGGAGCCCGTTCCGTTGAAAACCAGCAGCATCGGTTAACCTCCAGCGGCTGTGAGGTGGCAGTTGGAATGAAAAACCCCACCAGCGGCGATATGTCGGTTATGCTGAACTCCGTAGTTGCTGCTCAGCAGGCTCATGATTTTACTTACCGTGGCTGGGAAGTGAAAAGCTCCGGCAATCCCCTTGCCCATACCATCCTGAGGGGTGCGGTTAATAAGCACGGTCAATGCATCCCCAACTATCATTTTGAAGATTTATTTCTTCTTCATGAGATGTACAGCAGACGTAATTTGCAGAATCCGGCATGCATCGTAGATGCAAACCATTCAAACTCCAATAAAAAATACAGGGAGCAGATCCGTATCTCCAAAGAAGTCCTTCACAGCAGAAAGCACGCTCCTGAGATCCGCAGCCTTGTTAAAGGACTGATGATTGAAAGCTATATCGAGCCTGGCTGCCAGAAAGTTGGAGACGGATGCTATGGAAAATCCATTACCGATCCATGTCTTGGGTGGGAGGAATCCGAGCGTCTGATTTATGAGATTGCGGAGAACTGTTAAATACCCATATATTTTTTTCAATTACAAGTAATTTAAAATAAGGTATAGACCAAAACAATCTGATTTATCTTTCAACAGATTACTTTGGTCTATATTGATTTAAATATTTTCTTCACTTGATGTTCTAAACATATTCAAAAAATAATTGATGCTATCTTTTCCTTCGCGCAAATGATAAATTATATCATTCAAGGGATATGTCCCACTTATGTCTCCACGCATCTTATCTATCCAGCATATATTTCCATAATCCTCCCTCCATTGCCACTCTCCACCCCTCCTGGATATCAGTTCTTCTCCATATACTGCCGCCAAACCTACAAGGTTGTCTTCTATCTCTTTAAAATCTTTATTTTTATACTCTTGTATTACATTATTGATTTTTTCCAGTACTTTTCTTGTTGAGGTCTCAGTTTCTATCCCCATAAGAATACGATATTCTCGGTTCAAGTCACTATGCTTTTGAAATAACTCCTGATTTGTCTTTATTGTCGGCCGTTTTTCCGTTAATGGCACACTGATTTCTTCTAATGCATTAAGGCCATGCTCCAGAATAATGCTCTTAAATGTATTTAAAATATCAATAAATTCTTCCTCATTATTCCACAACCACCATTCCTTTGGAATTGGAAGACCTGGATATAAATAATTAACCTTTTTGTCTGGATAAAATTCACTTCCATCTATCGTTTTCTGCTGGTACGCATTCGTATTAAATTTGAGTGCTAAATATTTAGAATGTATTATTTGTACATCTATAAATTGCTTTAGATCGCCTCTTTCCCTGACAAACCGAATCCCCTCATTCTTATCTGAATTATTGATTTTAAAACCATGCGAGGAAATGGAGTCACCAATTATCTTTTTAATTTTTCCTATTTTATTCATTATTTTATTCCTCCAAGATCATAATATTACGGACAAGCAAAATTCAATGGAATAGAAGGAGGAAAGAAAAGTGATGGAATCATACGTATTGCTCTATAAAGTATATATCCACCAGCTAACGATCCGACTCCTATACCTACAGTTTTTGCTACCTTTTCCGCATCTTTTCCCTTTTCTGTACTCACTGATGGTGCAACCACAGGTTCTTTCTTTGGTTTATTTACATATCCCCAATAAACCATTCCTGGCTCGTCTGGAAACGTGTAATACCGAAGATTTTTATTAGGTTTCGTGGGGCAAGGCACCGTCCAGCCATTAGGATTAAATGTAGTTCCAGTTGCATCAACATTATTGATTCCCATGGTTCTCAAAGCCTGTATATATCCTTTCCTCTGTTCCTGTTGGTTGTCCGGCATTATTCCAAAATGAATTATGATGGTATTGCGATATAGGCTTTATTTCATAAACCTCTGCCATTCCACTTCCATTATTATTTAAATACATATCAATACTTCCTGTTCCGGTCATACTATAGGGATATCCAGTCACTTTCTTCTCTACTTCACCATTTCCTGGATATCTTACCATAAAGATAGCTTGTAATACTTCATGAGCCTCCCTGCCTTCCTTAGAAGTGTAATACCCCCATGGATCAACATATAGCAGAGGATTTTGAAAACAATAGTTATAGTAGTTTAAAGAAGCAGTAATACCCAGACTGCCTCCAAAGCTGTCATTACTGATAAATCTACCAATAGATGGCATATATTCTCTGGCCTGTGCGAAATAATTATTATTTTCTTCCTCTAACTGATATCCTGTAAACCCAAAGGGTTGTAAAGAGGGACTATTATCAAGAATATTACCAAATTCATCATAGCTATAACTTTCTAACACCGTACCATTATTCGCCAAATACCGAATGGGGCTTCCAAGATCATCTAACCAAAAATACCTTTTTCCATTATTATCCCAGGTACCTGCTAAATTTTCATCCCATATATAATTTTGTCCACCAGAACTTGTCTCTTTCCTTAACAAATTATTATAACCACTTGTTAAATCGATTACGTACTTTGTTTTATCATAAACACCTGTTTTTCTTTTATCACTGCTCTTCCCTATTCGGAATCCCAACCCATTGTATTCATATTTTACACTCATACCATCATTATCTGTAAAATTTGCAAGTCTGTTTTTTTCATCAAATTCATAACTATATGTTTCTTTTCCATTCTTAATAACTGAAATTAAATTTCCTCTTTTATCATAATTGTATTCTTTTCTCTCTCTCCCTTCTTCTTTTATAAGCTGGTTCGCAGAATTGTATAAAAATATTGTTTTTTCACCACGTGCCTCGGTACAGATACGGTTTCCATAAGCATCATATAGATAGTTAATTTCCTTTTCACCATTCTTTACAATTCCTTCCAAACGATTTAGTTTGTCATAATAATAAATAGAATTATCACTTTTGGAATTCATACCTCTACGATGGTTTTTTATATTTTTTTTATTACCAACCGCATCATAATTAATATAATATTCATCTATGGTTTCATCATAGATTGAATGAGTAAAATGGTTTAGTCTACCGGAAACATCGTAATTATAATTTGAAATAAGGCCGTTACCACATTTTTTATTAATTAGCTCATTTTTATCATTGTAGCAGTATTGGCTTATCCACCCAGTTCCTTCTACTTTTGACAGGCGGTGACATTTATCATAGATATAATTAACACAACTTCCATCTGGATAAATAATCGCTTCTTTCTGATTATTAGCATTATATCTGTAATTAACTGTTTTCCCTTCGCTATCAGTAACCTGATTTATTCTCCCATATATATCATTATTTATTTTGGTTTTACCTGTACAATCATTAATCTCAATAAGCTGCCTGAGAGAATTATAAACAAAATTAGTTTTTTTATCACTTCCATAGGATATTTCAGTAATCAGACCTGATAAATTATATTTATATTTTGTTTCATAACCATCTGAATCTATCATGCTTACAAGATTTCCGATTTCGTCATAATTATAATAATTAGTGTTACTTAAAGCATCTGTTATGGATTCAACTCTTCCTAACAAATCTCTTTTATATAAAATTGAGTGGTCTCTTTCTTTTTTTTGTCTGCTGTTTATATTTGTTATTTTGTCATACTCCATCTCCATTTTATCAGATATTCCGCCACTTTGCTGGATAGAAATTAAATCACCTAAATTATCATATACGTATTGTGTTTTATTTCCAATGGCATTAATAATTTCTGTAAGCCTTTTTGCTGGAGAATATGAGTATTTTGTCCTGTTGCCGTTTCCGTCTACAATTGAAGTTACATTGCCTACCTCATCATATTCATAAACGATTCTCTCACCCAAATTACTTATAATACCCGTAAGCTGATTAAGTATGTCGTATTCGTAATTTAATACATATTCGTTATTAATAATTTTTTCAGTTATGTTCTCATTTGCATCATATTTATAATCTTCACTAACTCCATTTGAATATTCAATTCTCTTTAATAAACCTCCTTTATAATAAAAACATAGTGTCTCTAGTCCGTCTCCATCAATTATTTTTACTGGCAAATTCATATTATTGTAAACATATGTAAGCGTTCTTCCATAAATATCTGTTTCTTTTATATTTCTACCCAATGCATCATATTGGGTAAGTATGCTTCTTCCGGCATTATCAGTAACTTTAATAATCTTACCCTGGTAATTATACTCAAATGTTGTAAAGTTACCATCGGGTTCATAAATTCCAATATTACGATTTAATGCATCATAAGAAAAGACAGTTTCATTTCCCAAGGGGTCTATGATATTTGTCCTGTTGCCATTTCTATCATACTTAAATTTTGTTTTTCCTCCAGATCCATCATTAATACATTCCAATTGATTTAAGTGATTATAAGAATATTGAATGCATCTGCCATTAGGTAGTGTTTTTTTAGTGAGCATGTTCATTGTATTGTACTCAGCTATAGTAATATTTCCCTCCTGATCTATAAATTGATAAGGTTTATTACTATCATTATAATTCATTACTTGTTTACTTCCATCATAATCAATGATTAAAGTAAGCCTATTATCTTCATATACAAAAGATTTTCTTTTTCCCGCAGCATTTATTATGCTAACTAAATTATCCTGGTTATCATATTCATATTTTGTTATATTTTGATTTCCATCAACACTTTCAATTATTCTATTTAATAAATCATACTTGTATTTACTGATACCGCCATTTCCTTCTTTGAATAATATCACATTTCCTTTGTGATCGTATTGATAACAAATATCTGATTCATCAGGCTGTATAATTCTACTAATCATCTCTTTATCCTGATATAACACTTTAGTTGATATACCAAGCTGATTTATAATTTCCGTACAATTACCATTACAGTCATAATTATATTTTAAGCAGCCATTGCCTGGATCTTTAACTTGAATTAACTGATTATTCGCATTATACGTCATATTTGTTTTCTGTCCCAGAGCATTTATTATCTGTG
This sequence comes from Hungatella sp., assembly GCA_009712635.1. Classification (GTDB taxonomy): domain Bacteria; phylum Bacillota; class Clostridia; order Lachnospirales; family Lachnospiraceae; genus Lacrimispora. The sequence continues at coordinate 493,632 of WASS01000015.1, forward strand.
TAATATTCCCACGGTTATCATATGCGCATCGGGTAACGTTACCATTCTTGTCTGTATAACTGATTTTCTGATTCTTGTCATTATATGCAAACGTTTCCTCACCATCCTCATAAATAGTTCGAAGATTACGCATCCGATCATCGCATTCATAAATGACCATATTACCATTCTGCTCTTTCATAAAGGTAAGATTATTTTTATCATCATAGCGCAGCTCTACCTCGCCACCATCTGGCATGATTTGTTTCACTACCCGGTCCGCACCATCATAATTGTTTTTCACTCCCGAAATTCCATTAGGTGTGACAATTTCATCTAACTTACCGTTCTCGTTATATTTATATGTAAAGGTATTTCCTAAGGTATTTGTAAACCAGCGCAATTTGCCGTATTGATATTTTAAGCTGATCTTTCGCCCAGTATGGTCTTCCACATAGATTAGATTCTTTTCCTTGTTATATTTATACTTTAGCTGATCACCTGTACCGTTTTCCACTCTCTCAAGGAGACCAGCCCCATCATATGTAAACGTTCGGCATTTTCCACTTTTATCTTTCTGAGTACGCATTCTTCCGTCGCAGTCGAACTCATAAATTATTCCATCTTCCCTTTCGTACAAATAATTGCTTCCTGACTTATTTAATCTGCCTCCATCTCCCATTACCGGAGCATAATCTCCATCTAACTTCTTACGGTATGGAATCTCTCTGCCATCCTCCAGGATGATTCCAAGCAGATCTTCACCGACAATCTTTACCAGACGCACCCCATAATTATGGCTCCAGCCCACTCCAATATCTCCCTGAGAACCGCAGTCCATTGCATTATAAAACAGCTTGAAACTTAAGGGCATGGCGCCATTAATAACTAGGTCTTCTTTTTCATAAATATAATTCCCTGTATTCATATTAATTGGGTCCTTGCCAAAAACGTGGCAGAGCATATTTTTCCCAGCGGTCCAGCGGACTACATTTTGATAACGTTTCAAAAAAGCAGCCCAGTTTATTGCTCCGTCATACCCCTGACCTGATGTGACTGGAATTATGATTCCTCCCTTTTTGCACATTAAAACAGAACTCATACTAATTGCATCTTCTCCGCCAACCATTTCTGCCTTTGTGGCTGATACTGTAGTATTTTCCCATTTTTCAACCAGATCCATAAAACCCTCACACTGATGAGTATCCTGATTCTTCTTACATTCACCAAAATAAGAAATATTAACACATGCTTTACAATCCTTGCAGTTCGCTTTCTGCTTTCCACCACTGGTATAGTTATGATTTTCCGGTAACTTAAGTTGTGTAATACAACTACCATTGACACACATTAATTTTGCTCCTTCTACCAGATACTGTGTGCTGTCAGTGGATTTCTTATCCTGATTAAAAATATTCCCCAGTCCAAATCCTAAATTCAATTTTCCTGTGTCACTCATTAAGGTTCCCCCTATCTTTTGTTCTTTTATCTATCCCTTTTATTACACCCTATTAAACGCTCCATCAATCAAACAAATCTCTTTTAGTTCCAATCCAATAATATTTCGTTCCAACAGACTTTCCGCCAGATCCATTCGAATAACGATCACATTCTCCGCTCCAACTCTGACACGAAACAGAGGAATACCTGTCATTTTACTCCGATCCAAAATAAGTTCCCGCTGCCCAGGTCCCGGCTTTTGCGCCAGACAGTCCTGTTCTTCCAATATCGGACAGAAATAAGAAGCGCACGCTTCTTTGTCTGTATCGAAAAGTACAAAAAATAGAAACGGAATATTGGAATCGTATAAGCCGATTACTTCCATAGCTGTCCTTGATAGCAGAAGAACAGGTCTCTCAATGATATCGGGAAATATACCATCAATACCAAGCTTTGCATTTAGCAATACATAAGAAGGTATGTTCTGATACTCTTTCCTGTTTAACTTCCTTATATCAATAGACTGGTTAACATTCATAATCTGCAAAAGGGGATTCTTTTCTTCGTTGGTCAGAATAAAATATTTTAAGTTTCCCTGGTACGCCATATAATCTCCCCCTCTCCCTGATACCTGCCGAAAAAGGCAGAAAAGTCTTCTGCCTTTCCTGCCCTTTGAAAGGCTTCTGTTTCCATTATTTCATCTGCCAAGTCCACGCACAGCTGACGTACAGCCGCATAGTAATATTCCACACAAACTCTGCGGACCGCGTCCTCCTCATATCTCCAGATCCTGGGATACTTTTTCCTTAAATCTACCATTACTGATTTCATATCATCCTCAAAGCATTCAAAAAAGCCGGATGGACGCCAGTACAATTCCACTGGATCCGGATCAAAGTAAAATTCGCTATTGTATAAAGACAGCAAAAACTCATAGCTTCCTGTTTGCAGACTGGTATTGAGATAACAGATCCCAAGCCAGGACCACTTTTTCCCTTTCTTTGCCGCCTCTTCTAATAGCTGAACGAAAGGCTCCAAAGCCTGCTTCCTCCACTCTTTTTTCTGGTAATCAAGTTCCAGCCTGCGGCACTTTAATGCAAATATCTTATCTTCCGCATTTTGGGCGGCTTTTTCCAGTTCCTTTATCCGGCTCATCACATTTCCTCCTATTTACTGTACTTTCAGTTCTCCTCCAGTAAAAGAGATGCCCTGTTCTATATTGATGCTGGTCGTCTTCTGTTTTATATTGACGGAATCTGTTCCTGCTGCAATGAGAGAGCCAGTTTCACTGGAAATAGTAAGGTCGTCTTTTGCCTTTAACACAATATCATTCTGGCTGACGATATGAACTCCTTTGGCATCACTTAGTTCTATTTTGGTTCCCTGGTTATTGGTAATTACAATGGAATCCGGCGTAAAACGAATCTCCTTCTGGTATTTATTCTTGATGATTTTGTGGTCTGGATTTTTACGATCAGAACTTTGTGTATCAAGATGAACCGAACTTATCACATATGCTTCTTCTTCCTTTTGTTCCGGTATATGGAGCCGGACAGCATCCCCCACCTCCGGCATACAGTACCAGCCGGTTCCGTCAGGGGTGGAATAAACGGTAGAGTATGGATACCACAGATTGATTTTCTGATCCTGATTCTCATCCTTACTTATCTTCACCATTACCTTATCTTCTTTTACCTTTAGAACTTCTGCTGGGAAAGAGCAGCCCGCACGGTCTTTCTCCCGGTATTCCGGAAAATCCATACCGGATCTGGATTTTAAGTGACATGTATGCTGCATTTCACCTCTTTCATACCTGCTTTCTATTTTCCAGATAAAGAGCTGCGTTCCGTCTATTGAAATCTTGTCACCAATCTGGTAATCCTCCCGGCTTTGTATCACATATTCCATACAGGAGGCTTCCCGCATTTGCGTTAATCCCTGACTCCGTTTCTTTTGATAATCCATCAGATTTTTTTTCACGGCGTATTTGGTAAACTTTGAAAGTTCATAACTTTCTCCTTTTGGCAAATCATAAAAATACTTGACCCCGTTTATTCTGGTACTCGGGACAAGGAAGCTGTGAAACCCTGCTGCCATCCTCTTTAAAAATTTCCAGTCTGTCTCCCTGTGCTGCAGCACCAGTTTTCCGGTCATATCCGTCAGGGGACGATTCTTTATAATTCCCGAATTCTCATAGCTTCCAGTAATTTGTCCAAAAATTGCTTCATATGTAGCTGTACCATCCTGAAAGGTTCTGAAGTGCGATTTCAGATCCATAAAATAGGTACCCGTTGTAAGCTCTAATGTCATCTTTTTCTGATCATTTACCTGTTCCACGGAAAAGCCGGTAACTACTCCCCAGAAAAGTGTCTGTACGTCACCATCTTCCCCCACTTCTTCGATCTTCTCCCATACATCACCAGTCAGCTGCTTTAAATAGATACCTTCATCCTCATCTGCAATATACCCGCTTACCACTGCTGTTCCATGCTCATTAATCTGCCTGTTTACCATAAGATCTCTGACCTCAATAAACTGAATCGGTCCTGTTTTTAAATTATATTCTTTCACATTCTTCCTCCTCTGTCTGTATTGTTTCAAGCATACGAAGAATCACCGGTCTCCATTTATCGTAATCCTTAAATATGCAGTAAAAGGTTCCAACCATCATTTTTCTGTCAGAAAGGATCAGAAACATCATGTTATAAACCCGTTCATCGGAAGCAAAACTTTTGTAATCAAACCACACCATAGGAACATTGCCGGAGATATTACCCTGATCATAGAAAACGTTTTTTTCATCTGCCCGTTTTAAAATCTGTATCATTTTTTCCCTCTCATGGTACAGATCAAGAACGTAAGTCTTCTTTTCCAAAATTGCCGTCTGGAAGGTCAGTCCTGAATGGGCAGAGGGATTGATTAATACCAGCTCCGGGCGGTTTTTTGAAAAAAAGATGGAAGCGGTTTTCTCTTCATCTGCTTCAAAAAAACCATCGGGAATGTCCATTGCAATACCCAGACTGGGAAACCACTTTAACTTTTTTGATCGGTCAGCTCGTTCCTGTGTCTCCTGTTTTATCTTATTAAGCTCTCTTTGAAGCTGCAAAAATATCTTATCAATATCGTTATCATTTATCTCTTCCATTATCTCACTCCTGACCTTTTGCGAACTACTATGCAGTTTCCTCCAGCGTATCAAAAAAATACTTTAACATTGCCTCCCATTTCAAACGATCCTGTTCCGGAAAAGTTGCTGTGACAAGTAACATACGATTATGAACCGATAAGACCGCTTTTACGTGCTGACTGCTCTCTCCCGCCTCATTCAGTTCCATGGTAAACCAGCCACACTGAAATCTCCCATTATATAGATGAACAGGAGATAATTCATTTCTTGGATAAATACTGCTGATATATTCCCTTACTGCTTCTGCAGCGATTCCCGTTTCAAAAGGTCCCAGCTTCTTATCTATCATTTGAAACGTCATTTGACATCCCCCTGTATCATCTGCGAAAATCATATCCGGACGATCCTCATATGGATAATATGCTTCCTTCCCGTTATCTGACATCTCTTTTAGCAAAACCGGAATTCTGGCTGTTAAGATTCCATCAACAAGTTTAATTTCTTGCATCAAAACCGGTTCCTGGAGGCAGTTTTCCGTATTTTCATCATATAATAAATTCATCTGTTACACTCCTGTTTACAATTTACTTTGAAAACTGATGCCGAAATCTGCTGTGATCTGATTCCTTTTATTCAAACGTTCCTGCGCTTTCGCCTGCTCTGACTGAAACACCTTCTGTTCTAAGACAGCTGCTGCATCCATATGACTGCTGATTGCATTCAGCCGATTGACTTTTTCAATTAAAGGACTTTTTCCAACTCCTCCAACTTTTATGGTCTTACTCATTTCATCACCCCCGCAATCTTGATTTTAATAACAATTTTAATTCTATTGCCCTGTAACAAAGTTTACCTTTGTACCTGTTATCTGCCGTTCCAGTTTTGTAGAGCCTGCCGCACATGGGGTTGATGCCAAAACCGCATTCTCCGCCCCGTTTAAATCATATTTTCCGGTATCCGTGGACTCCGTTACAGGAAATCCGGCATCACCGGTTCCCTCCATTTTTACCTTTCCAAATTTTCCTATGGAGTCAAACCCGTTGCATAAATTAATAACCGCAGGAGAAGCCAAATCTCTTCTGACAAGAGAGATTTCCTGTGGAGCAAGTAATGAGATCCGGCTGGCTTTTAGCCACACTCCTTTTTTTGCAAGCACAGTAAGCTCTTTACTGCTCTCAATATTTGCTCCCAGGCTGTCGCTAATTTCCACCTTTAACGGAACTTTCTGTTTTAAATCTACAAATCCCAGACTATCCGGAAGCAGATACATCCGTTTATTTTTTGCTGTAGTAAAATATCTCTTTGACGGATCAGCCATTTCTCCATTTCCAGTTCCGTTTTTCCTGATACTGCCGCTTGCCCTGGCATTCCCATCCCCATCGTCAAATGTAATCCAGATACGCTCTCCGATTTCAGGCATACAGTACATTACATTTCCGGTATCCGGCAGCCATGGATACCAAAACACATCCTGACCATTCTTCGCCCCATCAATATCCAGACTCACACGTAAACGCTCTCCTTTTGTCTCCAGTACCGTACCCGCAAGTGAAACGCCAGTCATCTGGGCATTGTCATATCTGGCTGTACCAAATGCTTCGGGAGAACCTACCGTATAGGTATAGACCAGCAGCCCTTGTTTGAGTGTGCACCGTTTGGCGAGAATTACCTTGTTGGAATTATCCCGCATTGTTATGCCATCTCCAACCTTCCAGTTCTCATAACAGCTGATTTCATGACAGATAAACTGGCTCTTTGAAAAATGATACTGCTCTTTATCATAGGTGTGATAAGACTGATCAAACCATATTTTTTCTTTACTGGCTTCCTGCCCCTCTCTGGATTCGCCACAGGGCAAACCAAAATAAATCTCAGGTTTAACCGAAACTCCTCCTGTAAGCAGGGATGTTCTTAGTTGTCCTGCAATTCTTTTTAAAAATTCCCAGTCCGTTTCCTTGTATTGGTAAATCGGGGTTCCAATTTTTCTATCCTCGATTTGAAATATTACTTCAGTATTTGCTGTATCTGCCAGGACGCGCCTTACCAACTCTTTGTAAGTCATGTCTATATTTTGAAAAGATCTGCATTTTTCTTCTCGGTCAAGCAGTTCGGTAGGGGACACTGCCTCTATTTCAACAGTATAGCCGTTCCCCTCCATGCATATTGAAACATTCTTAATAAAACCACAGAAAACAGTAGGGCTCATTTCATTCCCATTTTCATCTGCCACCGTGACGGATATACTACTTCCCTCCAGTTTTTGAAAGATCGGCGATATTCCAATATCTTCCGAAACATATCCTTTTAGCTTGGCAAGGGTATGGCAGTTTTTCTTTATGTCCATTTCAAATTCAATAACTTCATTGATATTTAAAAGACTGTTGATTATTAGATTTCCGGATGTGACTGCATTCATGAAAAAGCTCCTTCCTCCTCTGTTATTTCCCCTGTTAGTTACTATTTTTTTGCATTTGATAAATAATTACATTATACTCCAATAAATTACAAAAACTACTATCATGTAATAATTAGCAGCTTATATGTAACTTTTGGTGTTTTTTTTAGTTATATTCGGTCAATAACATTGCGAGACGTCACTTTTGGCTTACAAATTTTGTACTCCGAAATTCTGGTTCTTAGAAATTTGTTTCATAAAAAAAATACCCTGCCATTGATTTATGTCAAGGTATTTTTTTATATAAAAAGAACATATCACAATTTATTGGGGTATACATACACCAAAAGCATGTCCTTTTTTATTTTCACTCTTGTAATTTCAAATAGAATTGAGTAAAATGAAACTACCAGAGTTACCCCTATACGTAACGTTTCATACATAAGCCCACACCGGCATGACCGGTGCTAAAGAGAAGGAGGTACGGATATGCGGACGATGAATGTCGATATCCAGCTGCGTACCATTCCCATTCCGCTGGCACTCCTGATCAATACTGCCAATGCATTTATGTGCGATATCTATATTGATTACGGGTTGACCAGAGTTAATGTGAAAGACTACGATGAAATGAAGATGGGACTGGTTACACAGAATCGGAATTTATTATTTAACTTCGACGGCGAAGATGAACTAGCTGCTGAAGGGCGGATCGGAATGCTGTTCAGACCGTAGCCGTCGGAAAGGAACCCATATGACCTACAATACAAAAGAGAGTTGACCGCGGCGATTGGCCGGCGGACAGCTCTCTTTTTCATGGTTCCCTTAACCGAGGAATGCGGTTACACCAAAATACAAAAGTACAATTGCCCCAAGGACAATTCTATAATATCCGAAAAATTTAAAATCATGCTGTCTGATATATCCCATAAGAAACTTAATTGCATATACAGAAACAGCAAATGCCACTACCATTCCCAAAATCAGATAAAAAACCTGAGCTCCTGAGAAATTAAAACCGAATTTCACAATCTTTAAAAGGCTTGCACCAAACATAACCGGGATCCCAAGGAAGAATGAAAATTCCGCAGATGCCGCTCTGGAACAGCCTAAAATCATGGCACCCAGTATGGTGGATCCGGAACGGGATGTACCGGGAATTAAGGAAAGCAGCTGGAACAAACCAATATAAAGAGCTGTCTGGTAAGATATCTCTCCCACCTTCTGCACTTCAAAGTTGCGGTACTTGTTCCGGTTCTCAATCACAAGAAAGAGAACACCGTATATAATTAAAGTCGCTGCTACTACATAGCCGTTCATTAAATATTTATCCAGGATGTCATCCACTAATATTCCAATCACAGCAGCAGGCAGACATGCCAGTATAATCTTGCTCCATAAAATAAATGTTGCCTTTTTCTGAGCCGCCTTTTTTCTTGGGGAAAATGGATTTAACCTGTCAAAATACAACACTACTACTGCAAGAATCGCCCCCAGCTGGATCACAACCAGAAACATGTTTTTATAACTGTCCGGCTGGTTTAAATGTATGATCTCATCTACTAAAATCATATGACCGGTACTGCTGATTGGCAGCCATTCAGTAAATCCTTCCACGATTCCCAGAACGATAACTTTTAATATCTCAATTATATTCATCTTAATTCCTCTGTTTTAAATATTTTCTATCTGCCAGTCAATGGGAGTCATTCCATTTGCCTCCAGATAAGCGTTGGTTTTGCTGAAATGTCTGCATCCAAAAAATCCTCTGTAAGCGGAAAGAGGACTGGGATGTGGCGCTTCCAGTATTAAGTGTTTGGGATTTGTAAGCATTGCTTTCTTATTCTGTGCGGGACGCCCCCATAAAAGAAAGACCATAGGGCGATCCTGTTCATTTAAAATTTTAATAGCCGCATCCGTAAAAGTCTCCCAGCCAATTCCCTGATGGGAGTTTGCTGCATGTGCTCTAACAGTCAAAACAGTATTCAGTAACATAATTCCCTGATCTGCCCATTTTTTTAAGTATCCGTTGTTAGGGACCTCACAGCCAAGGTCTTCTCTCAGTTCCTGATAGATATTCACCAGAGACGGCGGAATATCCACATCAGGCTTCACAGAAAAGCACAGGCCATGAGCCTGACCCACGTTGTGATAAGGATCCTGACCCAGTATTACCGCCTTAACCTTGGAAAGGGGGGTAAACTGAAACGCATTGAATATGTCATTGGGGTCCGGAAAGACCTGGGTTGTTTCGTACTCTTTCCTTACCTTTTGATAAAGTTCCCTGTAATATGGCTTTTTAAACTCCCCGTTTAAGGGTTCCAGCCAGTCGTTATCAATTGCTCCCATTTTTTCTCCTTTGCATCTTTAAATCCGAACCGGCACTCCTTTGTCTGATAAGTACCGTTTTAACTCCATAATTTCCAGTTCTTTGTAATGAAACAGAGAAGCCGCCAGAGCTGCATCTGCCTTGCCCTTTGTTAGAGCACTGTGAAAATGTTCCATGGTTCCAGCTCCGCCCGACGCAATGACTGGAACGGATACAGACTCTGCAATGATCCGGTTCAGCTCATCATCATAACCAGCTTTTGTACCGTCGCAGTCCATGCTGGTGAGCAGAATCTCTCCGGCTCCCAGACGGTCTGCTTTTGTAGCCCACTCTACCGCATCCAGTCCTGTATCGATTCTGCCGCCGTTCTTATAGACATTCCAGCCGCTACCATCTGCCCGCCTTCTTGCATCGATGGCAACCACCACACATTGGCGTCCAAACTTATTAGCAGCATCAGAAATCAGTCTGGGGGTATTGATCGCAGAAGAATTGATGGATATCTTATCTGCTCCTTCCCGTAAAAGCATCTTAAAATCTTCTACTGTCCGGATTCCTCCGCCTACCGTAAATGGAATAAAGACCTTCTCAGCAACCCGGCGTACCATATCAACTACGGTATTCCGGTTATCGGAAGAAGCTGTAATGTCAAGAAATACCAGCTCATCTGCTCCTGCTTTATCATAGGCTGCCGCAATTTCCACCGGATCTCCGGCATCCTGTAAATTAACAAAATTAACACCCTTTACCACTCTTGCGTTGTGCACATCCAGACATGGAATGATTCGTTTTGTAAGCATCCGGTTCCTCCTTTAAGTCAGCTCAATGAAGTTTTTCAGTATCTTAAGACCGGTATCTCCGCTCTTTTCCGGGTGGAACTGGCAGGCAAATACATTATCCCGTTCCACCGATGCCCCAAAAGCCACACCGTACTCACAGGAGGCGGCAACGTCCGATTCCCTGTCTGCCTCTAAATAATATGAATGGACAAAATAAACATATGCACCGGAATCCAGACCTTTAAAAAGTCTTGCGCCTGGCGTGATTGTCAGGCTGTTCCATCCCATATGGGGAACTTTAAGCCCGGACTGGTCCGGAAATCTGACGATTTTTCCTGGAAGAATAGACAGTCCTTTGACTCCTTCACATTCCTCACTGCTGTCAAATAACAGCTGCTGCCCTAAGCAGATTCCCAGAAAAGGAATTCCTTTTTCTGTTACCTTTCGGATTACATCTGGCAGGTCATACTGGCAAAGCTTATCCATGGCGTCGCCAAATGCTCCCACACCTGGCAGAATCACTTTGTCTGCTGCAAGTATGGTTTCCTTATCCCGGGTTACCACCGGTATCTCCCCTAACGAAGTAAGGGCTTTTTCCACACTTTTTAAGTTTCCGGCATCATAGTCAATAATTGCAATCATGGCAGCCACCTCTTTTTCGCCTTTTTCCAATATTCTAACACAGTCCCTGCTCCTGCACAACGCAAAACGTTACTAAATGCTTTCTAAGAATTCCACGGAATTTACAGGAATTGATTCTGCCTTTTCCCCCAGCCCTTCCGAAAGCTGTGCAAAACTTCCATGAATGCGGTACAGAAATGCCTTGTTATTTACGGAAGCCGTTTTCTCAAAAGGCCACCGGATTACAGTCGGCGTCTGAAATCCCACACCAAGCTCTAAAATCACAAGCTTTCTATTCAGTGTTCCTGCCAGCCATCTGGTATAGGCATTCCACTGGGGAAGATACCCCTCCTCAATATAAGTTTCCGCCTGAATGGTATTTCCAGTCAGCGGTTCTCCACAATGAGGGCAGATATCATCAGGGATCTCTCCAGGTTCCCAGATGTCTTTGGTGCAGGCTTTGGAACACTGTCTCCAGGTAACATTGCCACAGGGCGCTACCATGCGTTTTGGATCCAGACCGGACTTCATTAACTCTCCATTGGTCAGTGTTGTGACGATAAAATAATCCTTATCTTTTATAAGTCCGCCCAGTTTTTCATAGAGGCTGTCTTCCCCGCCAGCTAAAAGGCCGTTCCATTCCTCTCCGATTCCAATTAAAAGCTTTTCACATTCCTTTATTTCATTTAATATCTGCTCTTTCAAAGCCATACGTTATCCACCTTCTTTTCTACAGTACTGATTCATTATACCTCACTTAAGTTTTTAAGAAAAGATGGAAATTCTCACCTTGCGGCAGTCCTCTCTTCTATGCTATACTAATCTGTGCTATTTGAATAATGAAAAAGGAAGTCAGCATAACATGAATCGATTCAAAAGGCTCTCTCCCTTTTTGGGAGGCTGTACCGCGATAGCAGTCCTGGCACTGCTGTTAGTCATCTATACTCTGACAAGGCCGGTTCCTATGGCGGGAACCAAGAACATTACCGTAGATGTAGTATATAAGGATGGGACAACAGACCACTATCAGCTAAAGACGGAAGCGCAGTTCTTACTGGAAGCCATAAACGCTATACCAGGTCTTACTCTGGAAGGAACCACCACAGAAGAAACAGGACTGATGGTGATTAAAATTAATGGCAAACAGGCCGATTTTAAAAAAGACGGTGCCTACTGGGCTCTTCTTTGTGATGGTGAACCATGCAATTACGGTGTCAGCCAACAGGCAATTAAGGACGGGGAACACTACACCTTTCAGTACACCCTCTCTGATGGTAAAGGCGGCGGGTCATGAAACAATATCGTCCCATTACCACAAAGAATCTGGTGATTGATGGGTTTTTAAGTTCGCTGTTGCTGATCAGTCAGGTAAGCTTATCCTGGCTGCCCAATGTGGAGCTGGTCTCTTTGTTTTTAATTTTATACACTTTGGTATTTGGCAGACACGTATGGATTATCCTGTACGTGTTTGTTCTATTGGAAGGATTATTCTGGGGAATTGGCATATGGTGGTTTTCTTACCTGTATGTGTGGGCGATTATTCCAGCCGCCATTTTTCTTCTTTATAATAAGAGCTGCCCATCCCCATTCTCCGCCGCGCTTCTGTCAGGAACCTTTGGAATGCTGTTTGGTTTATTTTCCTCTCTGCCCACACTTCTGACCGGAGGCGTGTACGCCGCCTTTGTCTGGTGGACTGCCGGAATACCATTTGACATCCTCCACGGTATGGGGAATTTCACTATTTCACTTATTTTATTTAAGCCCTTATATCAGCTGCTGATCCGGCTGAAACAGCATCAATTATAAAACAAAGGAGTAACAGACTATGGAAACAGCGATTGTAAGAATTAAAAAGGGAGAAGGACGGTCTTTAAAAGCCGGAGGAATGTGGATTTTTGACAACGAAATTGATACCATAACGGGAGATTATACCAACGGAGATATCATTACTGTCCATGATTTTGACGGCTACTGCTTGGGCCGGGGCTTTATTAATACCAACTCCAAAATCACAGTCCGCATGATGACACGGAAAAAAGACGTGGAGATCAATGAGGATTTCATTGAAATGCGGGTACGAAATGCATGGGAATACCGGAAAACTACCGTAGATACCAGCAGCTGCCGGATTATCTTCGGAGAAGCCGATTTTCTTCCGGGAATCGTAGTGGACAAGTTCTCTGATGTTCTGGTAGTGGAATCTCTTGCACTGGGTATTGACCGGTTAAAACCTGTAATTCTTGAAAAGCTGAAACATATTCTTGCAGAAGACGGAATTCAGATCCGGGGTATCTATGAACGCAGCGATGCCAAGGTACGGCTTCAGGAAGGGATGGAACGATTCAAGGGATTCATCGGAGAACCATTTGACACTAAGGTTGAGATTACAGAGAACGATGTTAAATATATGGTGGATGTGGAAGACGGCCAGAAAACAGGATTCTTTCTTGACCAGAAGTACAACCGGCTTGCCATGAAACGCTTATGCAGGGACAAACGGGTTTTAGACTGCTTTACCCATACCGGTTCCTTCGCCTTAAATGCTGGTATTGCAGGTGCAAAAGAAGTAATTGGAGTCGATGCTTCGGAACTTGGAGTTGAGCAGGCAAGGGAGAATGCAGAGTTAAACGGACTTTCCGATCGTGTATCCTTCCGCTGTGCCGATGTTTTTGAACTCCTGCCCGAGCTTGAAAAATCTGGGGAAAAATTCGATGTGGTGATTCTCGACCCTCCCGCGTTTACCAAGTCCAGAAACTCCGTAAAAAACGCAGTGAAGGGTTATCGGGAAATCAATATCCGGGGATTAAAGCTTGTTACAGATGGCGGTTATTTAGCCACCTGCTCCTGCTCACATTTTATGACCCCCGAGTTGTTTACCAAAACCATAAGAGAAGCGGCTGTCAGCGCTCATAAGCGCCTGCGTCAGGTGGAATACCGCACCCAGTCTGCAGACCACCCAATTCTCTGGAGCGGAGACGAAAATTCTTACTACCTGAAATTTTATATTTTTCAGGTTTGTGACGAGAAATAATCATTTAAAAACAGGGCAGGTTCAATCCTCAAATTGGATTCCTGCCCTGTTTTTAATTATCTTATAGACATTGCTGCATACATACCGCTTCTCACGGCACCGCCTACTTTTCCAACTTTTGCACAATCACCAATCAGGCGAACCTTATTATGGTATTTTGCATCAATGGCTTTTGCTATTTCATTGTTAGGAAGCATTCCAAAGGAAGCAACCACTGTGTTTCCTTCAAGGAAAATCTCGTTTCCGTCTTTTCCCATAGCCCGAACACCTTCAGCCGTGATTTCAAGCACCTTATGTCCAGTATAAAGCTCCACTTTATTTTCTAAAAGCATTGGTATCAAAGATGCTTTATTAATCATATGATCTCCAGCTGCCACTTCATCAAGCATTTCAATAATGGCCACCCTCTTACCCTTTAATGCAGTTTCCAAAGCACTGTCGCAGGAGGACAGACCACCGCCGCAATATATGATTTTTTCACCTTTCAGCTTGTTCTCATCCAGATGTGCTTCCAGAACATTAATTGCACGTTCAATTCCCTTAATCGGGGGCATCATTGGAATTGCTCCAGTAGCAACAATGATCGCATCTGCCTTTTCAAATACTGGATCATCTTCTCCAATCTCTGTATTCACATGTACTGCAACCCCAGTTAATTCCAACTGGCGCTTATACCAGGTAATCAGTTCACGTAGCTGGCTCTTAAAAGGAGGAGTTGCTGCACTGCGTAACTGCCCCCCTAAATCACTCTCTTTTTCAAACAAATCAACCTTATGTCCCATGAGCGCCGCTGTTCTGGCCGCTTCCATTCCACCAGGACCTCCTCCGATTACAACCACATGCTGCTGTTTATTGGTCTTTTCAAGTTTAAAACGTTTCTCGAACCCAGTGGCTGGATTGACGGAACAGCTGATTTTTGTCAGTCTGGTCAGAATTCTTCCGATGCAGTCATCGTTACAGCGAATACAGGGACGAACTTCATCACGGCGGTCAGTTAAAATTTTGTTTGCCATCTCCGGTTCAGCGATTAAAGGTCTTCCCATCAATACAAAATCAGCATTTCCGCTTTCAATTAACTGGACGGCTGTTTCAGGGGTATGGTTACCGGCATTTAAAAGGGGAATTTTAACCGCCTTACGTGCAACCTCACAAACATCTGCCATACAGGCATCACCCAGATAAGCAGGTGGGAATATATAATCAATATTTTCATAGCTTCCGCTGTCGATATCCAATGCATCAACTCCTGCTTTTTCCAGTTCCTGCATAAGAGGAATGGTTTCCTCAAAGGTACGTCCGCCTTCAAAATTATGCTTTACTGCCATTCGAAACAGGATAGGCATATCAGGTCCCACTGCCTCCCGTATGGATTGTACAATTTCAACGGCAAAACGCATACGGTTTTCCGGTGTTCCACCATACTCATCTGTTCTTTTATTCCAGATTTCTGACATAAACTGGTCAATTAAATATCCTGCATGACCATGAACTTCAATGGCATCAAAACCAGCATCCTTTAATACTTTTGCAGAATATGAAAATTGCTTCATAATCGTCTTGATTTCTTCAACCGTTAATTCACGGCACATTAAATTCGGATCAAACATGGAAGGAATCGCTGAAGAAGAAACAGGCGCCTTCCCATTTAACATATTGGGAAACGCATTTTTTCCGGTACCGCAGCTAAGCTGTGCACAGATCTTCGTTCCATAGCGGTGAACTGCTTCCACTAACGTGGTTAATTGTGGAATCACATAGGTATTATCCAGATATCCTTCCATGGAGCCCTGAGCCAGTTCCTGTGTTAAGAACTGGCAGCCCATAATGATCAGTCCGGTTCCCCCTTTTGCCCGCTCTTCAAAATAATCAATTTCATCATCAGCAATTGTTCCGTCAATATGACCTGAGTTAAGTCCCATTGGTGCCATGGCAATACGATTCTTTACTATCATATTTCCGATTGAAAATGGTGTGTTTAAAATCTCGTAATTCATATGCCGCCTCCGTAAGTATGTTCTTGATAAAATATTAACATATTTATGGTAACATACTTACTGACGTTTATGCATCGTGCATTTATTTAGAAAAATATCAGAAACAATGACATTTCTGCACAAATGAGTTTTTATCTCATTTACTGATATATTCTAAGATTTTATAGGAAAAATATAGTGTCATATAACAGTCCCGGTTATAAATATCAACAGATATCAGTTCTTGTATTTTAGACAAACGGTAGTTCATGGTATTTCTGTGAATAAACAGATCATCGGCAGAAGCCACCAGATTCCCCATGTTTATAATGTACGTATATAAACTTTTCAAATAATCTGTTTTATGGTTCTCATCGTATTCTTTTAATCTTAAAATATCCGGATGGCAATAATGGATCAGATCCTTTTGTTCCTTTATCCGGTCCAGCATGTCATAAATACCATAATCCTCATACCGATAGATATTTAACTCAGCTGCTTCCTTTTTGCCGAACCGGATCGCTGCCAATGCCTGTTCGTATGCCTCAGGGATCTCCAATATTTCACAAAAACTCTGACTGACACCGGCGCTCATGTGCATCTGCTTTAAATATTCAGTAATGGGCTGAATATCTTCATTAGTCAGGTATTGGGACTGATTGCAGCCTGTAATGAATATTAAATGATTATCATGAAACATTAGCTCCCCATGGGAACCTTTAAAAAGTTTTGATTCTCTTATCAAAGAGATTAAGCTGAATGTTTCCGAATAATGATTGTATTTTATTATAATAAGATATTTTTTCTCCGGCAATTTCCACTGCAGTCTCTTTGCTCTGTCTTGAATCAATTCCGGTTCCGTAAGACTTCCCTGTATCAGATCCGAAATAAAACGGTTCGCCAGCCAGTCATACTGAAAACCTGATGATTGATTGTTTTTAATCTCATTTGCTATTACATCACATATGAATTCCGTTATCTCCAGATCTTTCTCTGTGAAAAGCCTGTTGGATTCAAGAACTGCAAAATGACCTACAATACGCCGATTCAGCCGTATCGCACAAAATATTCTTCGATATTTGTAACCTTCTCCAAGACTTCCAATGACTGCTTTCTTGTCCTGGACTGTTTTTTCTATCCACTGCTTAAAATTATATTTCTGTGTATACTCATAAGTTGTAAATCCCATATTCCTGTATTCCATCCATGGCAGATCATCTACTTCCTTAAAATCAGATGCTGCCAACAAGCGATGATTATTATCTCCCAGCATAACGGGATTTCCCAATAACTCACTGGCTATATCTATAATATAGGGAAGACCTCTGCCTTGTATAATGGTATTAAAAAGTGCAGCTGGCCGCTCGATTAACGAATACTGGTCCACAAGTATGTCCGTAATATCATTGAGCAGTTCCTCCGTGGTGATTCCCGGCTGTATATAAACCACATTGGCGTGACAGTCTTCCTTCACCGTGTGAGAATGATCCAGATCAGACGGACATTCAAGCAATAAAACATTCATGGGGAAATTATCGCCGGAACTATTGAAAATTTCAGAGTATCTGCCAATATAAAGTATATGATCATCAAAAGCTGCAATACGGTCAGTTAATAGTTTTACTCCCCGTATGGTCAGATTTTCTTCGCATAAGACTGACTTTATGATGATTGTTTCCTCTAATTTTTCTAATATGTCTTTTATTCTCAGTATCATGGGTTCACCTTCTCCATATTATAAAAATACCCTAATAGCATTACTATTAGGGTACAGTTTTCCTCTTTTTATTCTTATCGATAAAACTGCGAATAAACTCCGCCGGACACCACTCCGCCCCGATAGCTCGCCAGCTCGCTAACGGTAACCAGCTGATATCCCTGTTCGGATAATCTGCGGATAATCTCAACTGCAGCAGCTCCGCTTTGAGGATAGAGTTCATGCATCAGCACAATATCCCCATCTTTCACCCGGCTCATCACTGTCTGTATGGATTTGGCCGTGTTCCTGGTCTTCCAGTCCAGCGTATCAATACTCCACATAATCATAGGCGCATGAACATTCTGAAGAACTGTGCTGTTTTTATTCCCTCCCGGAAGTCTGACTAATACAGGTCTTACACCGCAGACAGCTTGTACCGCATCATTACATCGGTTAATCTGGCTTTGAATCTGCTGGGCATTTAACTTGTTTAAATACTTATGCTCATATGTATGATTACCAATCTCATGTCCTTCTGCAGCCATACGCTTTAATTCATCCGGATAATAGGCTGCCCGGTTTCCTACCACGAAAAAAGTTGCTTTTCCGCCGTACTGTGCCAGACTGTCCATAATCTGATTACCTACCGGAGCGTAAGGACCATCATCAAAGGTCAGGGCAACCATTGGTTTGGAAGGATCAATCACTCTTCCAGCAGGTTGTCCCTCAGTTTCTGATGATTCCTGCTGCCCTGCTGTCTCTCCTGTACTTTGACTTTCTGTCTCCGCCTGTGACTGTGTCGCTGTCTCTGCCTGAGTCTCTTCCTGCTTTCCTGGCTTTGTAGAAACGTTTCCGCTTTCATCTACCCATCTGGCAACTCCCGGCCCCAGGTTTTCATCTATCCAGCCGCCTCGTACCTGCGTTGTCTCTTCTGCAGCTGCCGCCGTTTCATACGCCATGGACGGAAATGGAGAAGCCGGCACGAAGGCTGTTATAAGGGCAAGGGCTGTTATACCCAGACCCAGTTGTAAAAATTTCTTCATGAAACATCATTCCTTTCCCTGTTACTAATCTCTACTATACAGGAATTAAGGAAAAATGGAAAGTAAAAAGCAAAAAAAGGTCCCTCATACTCATACAAATCTGCCCTTCAGAAGGGCAGTAATTATCCCTTCCACGCTTTTTTCTTCCACTTTCAGGGGCAGACCCGGTTCTTTGATATCACCCAGCTGATGGGCGTCTGAATTCTGGAGAATCACGCAGCGCTCAAGATATGGATTTTGTCTGACCAATTCAGGAAGACTGTTTTGATTCCTCACTTCTGCCGCCATAAAACGGCTGTCAGGCGGAACGAAACCCAGGTTTGACAACAGGCTGTTGGCGTTTTTGTCCAAATGAGCGGGAAACATGACACCGTCAAAGGAACGGACCAGATCCCAAAGTCCGTCAAAGGATATCTCTGTGGAGTTAATCAGAAGATTTTCAAACGTCCCTGCTGCTTCGTCTTCCTTATTATATATAAACTGATTCCCAAAAATTTCCACGTTATTCGGAAAAGGGATCAGTTTCTTCTCCACATACCCATCAAATTCCATGGCTTTTGACAGCGTAGGAAACAGGCACACCGCATGTACCTCCTCAGACGTACAAAGCTCCATACCAGGAATTGCAAGAATCCCGAATTCCTCCGCAAAATGCAACACAGCGGGACAGTTCTTGCAGGAATTGTGGTCTGTCACTGCAATCACTTCTAGTCCTTTTAATGCTGCCATCCCTACGATATTACCAGG
The DNA here is from genome assembly GCA_009712635.1 of Hungatella sp. Taxonomy (GTDB): domain Bacteria; phylum Bacillota; class Clostridia; order Lachnospirales; family Lachnospiraceae; genus Lacrimispora. The sequence goes on from WASS01000015.1 coordinate 512,795, forward strand.
TGTCATATCGTCATCGCCGCAGGGAGATAAGCAGGAATGAATATGAAGGTCATATTCAAGCGTCTTCATGGGAAAGCCTTTTTTCAATCAGCAGAGCTGCTTCAAAAATAGGAAGCCCGGTCTTCATTACCGTTATATTCTGTTCGATTGCCTTTTGTTTTGCGGCCTCGTCAGGTGCCACCCCCTCTGCAAGAATTACACAGGCGGCATCCGTTAAAGACGCAACAGCAAGGGTGTTCATATTTCCCATAACAGTCACCCATGCACAGCCCTCAGGCGCTTTGCCCATGGCAATACTTAATAAATCACAGCAAAATGGTTTTGTAATGCTTCTGTCCGTTCTCTCACCTACATGAATCGTCTCAAATTCTCCAGTATCAATCAGTTCCCTTATCGTCATTTTGATTTCTCCCCTCTTTCCTGTCAAGCTGGTTCATTTCATCAGAAATCCTTACTATATAGGAAGTCATGGCTCTAAATTTACTGTAGCTGTCTCCATCTCCCTCCTCAATATCAGCTGCCAGTCTGGCAACTTCCTTTGTCAGCTTATGAACATTATCCCGGAGGAAATAGATACAGTCCGACTCAGCGGCTTCCCCTCTGACAATATCTTCTGCCAGTGCCTTACAGGTGGGAGCACCGCAGGAACCGCAGTCCAGTCCCGGAAATTTTTTCAGAAGCCGTTCTACCTGATTCAGCCTTGCAAAGCTTTCCATCATGGTATCACCCAGGTGAAATACCGGCTCGTACTGGACCATGCTGGTCCATCTCACAAGTTCTTCCCCTTCTGATTCCATATGGCTTCTTGCCACAGGCATATATTTACGCAGACGCTTTAACTTTACCTCCGCTACATAAGGGTTTTCAACAGTAAGAACCCCTCCGACGCAGCCCCCGTTACAGGCATTTAACTCCACAAATTTTAAATTGGTAAATTTCTGGTCTTCCATATCCTCCAGAACTCGTATGACATTCTCAATCCCGTCTGCAGCCAGATAATCCTCTGTAAAAAGACCGCTTGCCTCTCCTCCGCTTCTTCCCCAGCTCACGCCGATTTTCCCCGACGTTCCGATCTCCGGTGGTTCTTCTCCTACCGCTTTCATGCAGGAAAGAAGCCGTGGATAGACATCCTTAATGGCAAGGACTTTATCTACTTCACTGTGATCTGTCCCCAGGGGAGCACGGGCATAAGTCACCTTTGACGGACATGGAGAAATAAATATGATCCCGATCTTCTCCCTGGGCAGCCCCGTCTTTTCCATAGCTCTTCTCACCGCAAGTATGGCAGCCACCTCAACCGGAGGATTAAGCGGCAGAAGATTGGGGATTAAATTAGGAAAACGAACGCGGATGAGCCGTACCACCGAGGGGCAGGCTGTACTGATTACCGGAAGCTTATCCGGATTCTTGCTTAAATACCCCCTGGTTGCCTCACTGACCAGTTCCGCTGCCGCACTCACTTCAAATACATCATCGAATCCCATAAGCAGCAGTGCATTAAGCACAATGTTCACATCATCTAAGTTATTAAACTGGCTGTACAAAGATGGTGCCGGCAGGGCAACCGTGTATTCAAACTGCTTTAGATCCTCCATGGTATCGTAAATGGCATGTTTGGCGTGATGAGGGCATACACGGATGCACTCACCGCAGTCGATACAGAATTTACTGTTAATCTGTGCTTTTTTATTTCTGACCCTGATCGCCTGGGTGGGGCAGCGCTTAATGCAGTTAATGCAGCCCATGCAGAGATCCTCATCAAGTCTTACAGAATGATAAAATTTATCCAATGGCTCACCTCTTTTTAGCAATCCATATTTTTTGCGGTTATAAATTCACCACCATTCGAATGGTGGTTCCTTCTCCTATCACCGTATGTATCTCCATCTCATCGGAATACTTTTTCATATTGGGCAGTCCCATTCCTGCACCGAAACCAAGGGAGCGCACCGCATCCGGAGCAGTGGAATATCCGGCCTGCATGGCAAGATCAATATCCGGAATGCCGGGACCAACATCTTCTAAAACCATCTCAATCCGTTCGGTTGATATATGTACCGTGATCTCCCCGCCTTTGGCATGTATTACCATATTGATCTCTCCTTCATACATGGCAATGGCAACCTTGCGAACGGCTTCCGGTGTAACACCCATTTTTTTTAATTTGCTCTTTACATCACTGCTTGCCTCTCCCGCTCTTGTAAAATCATCCGGAGAAATCGTATAATGAAACGTAATCACATCCATAATTAAATCGCACCTCCGTGTAGTCCTGCCTCATAGAGCATTCCGCAGGCAGAAAACATGCGGTGCCCGGTGGACAGAAGAATAATCCCCCTCTCAGCCGCCATCTGGAGCATGGCTTCATCTGGCTTTTTCCCTCTTACAAACACGATGCACACAATATCAAGCATTTCAGCAGTCCGAACCACCTGGGGGTTGCATAGTCCTGTGAGCAATACAGAATGATCCTTAGAATAAGCAAGAACATCACTCATCATGTCAGAACCGCAGGCGCTTTTCACCTCTTCAGACAGATGCTCCTCTCCCACCAGCACTTTTGCACCCAGTATTTTCCTGATATCTTCGACTGTCATATGGCCCTTTTCCTCCATCCATTCACGCTATTCAAACAATTCAAGACATTATTGATAATTATATCATAAATAGTGCCTCAAGTGTATAAATTTCCCACGTAATGTTTGTTATTTTTTTGTCGAATCTTGATTAAAACTATAGATTTTTTCTCAATAACATGATAAAATATCAGTTACATTGCATAAGCAACATTGAAGGAGGTTATCAAATGACTTGTAAAAAACAAGGCGTCCAGTTTAGCGGGACAAAAGAGCAGGAAATTGCTTTGAAAGAAATGATTTCCCAGCTCAAAGATACAAAAGGATCTCTTATGCCTATCATGCAGAAGGCACAGGATATCTATGGTTATCTTCCAATTGAAGTTCAGACCATAATTTCTGATGAAACGGGTATTCCCCTTGAGAAGATTTATGGTGTTGCCACTTTTTATGCCCAGTTTGCACTTCAGCCTAAGGGCAAATATCAGGTATCAGTTTGTCTTGGAACCGCATGCTACGTAAAAGGCTCCGGTGACATTTTCCATAAAATTGAGGATATTCTTGGTATCACCAACGGAGAATGCACTCCGGATGGAAAGTTTTCTTTAGACTCCTGCCGCTGCGTAGGTGCCTGCGGTCTGGCTCCTGTCATGATGGTGAACGGAGAAGTTTACGGAAGACTGACAGTCGATGATGTTCCAGGTATTTTAGCCAAATACGAATAATTACATACGCTTATGATGACAGAGATTTCTTTAAATATTTTGGATGTGGCAGAGAACTCCACACGGGCAGGCGCCAGCCTGGTTACCATTCTTGTTTCTGTGAATACCTCTACAGATGAATTGACCGTCCAGCTTTCTGACGACGGCTGCGGAATGACAAAAGAACAGTTAGAACACGTAACAGACCCGTTTTTTACCACCCGCCAGACCAGAAAGGTCGGACTTGGTATTCCGTTTTTCAAATATGCAGCGGAATCCACGGGAGGGAGTTTCTCTATCGAATCGAAACCGGGTATCGGAACGAAGACAACTGCTGTGTTCGGACTCTCCCACATAGACCGAATGCCCTTAGGTGACATGAACAGTACCATTCAGACACTGATCACCTGCCATCCGGATACAGATTTTCTCTATATCTATCGTTATAACGAAGCGTCCTTTGAGCTGGATACCAGACTCTTTCGGGAGATTCTGGGTGAGATTGCCTTTGACACACCCGAGGTAGCCGCTTATATAAAGGAATATTTATTTGAAAACAAATTGGAGACTGATGGAGGCGCGGTCATTTAGACCCGTCAGAATTGGAGGATAAACATGAAGACTCTTGAAGAATTAAAAGCAATTCGGGAGAAGATGCAGAGTCAGGTCAGCATGCGCGGAGAAGATCACGCCCGTACCCGTATTTTAGTTGGTATGGCAACATGCGGAATTGCAAGCGGAGCAAGACCTGTTCTTAATAAATTGTCAGATCTGGTTCAGGAGAACCACATGACAGACCGTTTTTCTGTTACCCAGACAGGCTGTATCGGTTTATGCCAGTACGAGCCTATCGTAGAAGTGTTAGAACCGGGCAAAGAAAAAGTAACCTACATAAAGATGACAGCGGAGAAGGCAGAGGAAGTTTATAAAGAGCATCTTATTGGCGGACACGTTGTTCAAAACTACACATTATCATCTGCGGATATTAAATAAGGAGGAATCAGGATGTATCGTTCACATGTATTGGTTTGCGGCGGTACCGGATGTACTTCCTCCGGAAGCCAGCAGATTATGGTTAAATTAAGAGATGAATTAGGAAATCAGGGTCTTTCTGAAGAGGTATCCGTAGTACAGACAGGCTGTCATGGCCTTTGTGCTCTGGGACCCATTATGATTATCTACCCAGATGCAACTTTTTATGCAATGGTAAAAGAAGAGGATATTCCGGAAATTGTTAGTGAACACTTATTAAAGGGACGTCCGGTTGAACGTCTTCTTTATAACGAAACAGTAACTCCTAACGGAATCAAAGCTTTAAGTGATACCGATTTTTATAAAAAGCAGCACAGAATTGCTTTAAGAAACTGCGGTGTTATTAATCCGGAAGAAATCGAAGAATACATCGGTACCGGCGGATATCAGGCACTTGGTAAGGTTCTTACCGAGATGACTCCTGACGACGTAATCCAGACTCTTTTAGACAGCGGATTAAGAGGACGCGGCGGCGCTGGCTTCCCTACCGGAATGAAGTGGAAACTGGCAAAGCAGAATGATGCTGATCAGAAGTATGTATGCTGTAACGCAGATGAGGGTGACCCAGGCGCATTCATGGATCGTTCCGTATTAGAGGGAGATCCTCATGCATTACTGGAAGCCATGACTATCGCAGGTTATGCAATCGGCGCATCCCAGGGCTTTATCTACGTTCGTGCTGAGTACCCAATCGCTGTTGATCGTCTTAAAATCGCCATTGCACAGGCCAGAGAGATGGAACTTTTAGGTGATGATATCTTCGGAACAGGCTTTTCCTTTGATATTGATCTCCGTCTGGGTGCAGGTGCATTCGTATGCGGCGAGGAAACTGCATTGATGGTATCCATCGAAGGTAACCGTGGTGAACCAAGACCAAGACCTCCGTTCCCGGCTCAGAAAGGTTTGTTCGGCAAACCAACCATCTTAAACAATGTTGAAACTTATGCAAATATCCCACAGATCATCTTAAACGGCCCGGAATGGTTTGCATCCATGGGTACAGAGAAATCCAAGGGAACAAAAGTATTCGCTTTAGGCGGCAAGATTCACAACACCGGTCTGGTAGAAGTTCCAATGGGTACCACACTGCGTGAAATCATCGAGGAAATCGGCGGCGGCATTCCTAACGGGAAGAAATTTAAAGCTGCCCAGACCGGCGGACCTTCCGGCGGCTGTATTCCTACCGAGCACTACGATATTCCAATCGATTACGATAACCTTCTGTCAATCGGCTCCATGATGGGTTCTGGCGGTCTGATCGTAATGGATGAGACCGACTGTATGGTTGATATCGCGAAGTTCTTCTTAGAGTTTACAGTTGAGGAATCCTGCGGTAAATGTACTCCGTGCCGTATCGGTACCAAGCGTATGCTTGAGATACTTGACAAGGTTACAAAAGGACAGGCAAAACCAGAAGATATTGACCGTTTAGAAGAACTGTGCTATTACGTGAAAGCCAACTCTGCATGCGGACTTGGCCAGACAGCTCCAAACCCGGTACTTTCTACCTTAAAGTACTTCCGTGACGAATACGATGCCCATATTTATGACAAGAAATGTCCGGCTGGTGTATGTAAGGCACTTCTTTCCTACTACATCGATGCTGACAAGTGCAAGGGCTGTACACTTTGTGCAAGAAACTGTCCTGCTAACGCCATTACCGGCTCCGTAAAGAACCTGCATGTGATTGATCCTGAGAAATGTATCAAGTGCGGTGTTTGTATGGAGAAATGTAAATTTGGCGCTGTCTATAAAAAATAATGGAGGGAGATTGTATCATGGAGAATATTACTATAAAAATCAATGGCATGGACGTAAGCGCTCCGGCAGGCTCCACCATTTTGGAAGCTGCCAGACTTGCCCAGGTAGAGATACCGACTTTATGCTTTTTAAAAGATACCAATGAGATTGCAGCCTGCAGACTCTGTACCGTTGAGATCAACGGAGGCAGACTTGCTGCTTCCTGCGTATACCCAATTAATCCAGGCTTAGAGGTAAAGACCAATACTCCAAGCCTTCGTGAATACAGAAAGAAAACACTTCAGCTGATTCTTTCCAACCATGACCGTTCCTGCTTATCCTGCGTACGCAGCGGAAACTGCGAACTGCAGACTTTATGTAAGGAAATGGGCGTGGATGCAGATGACTACTTTGACGGTGACAAGACTCCTTCCGTTCTGGATGAGAGTGCCGCTCACATGGTCAGAGACAACAGTAAATGTATTCTTTGCCGCCGTTGTACTGCAGTTTGTGAGAAAGTACAGGGAATTGGTGTAATCGGACCAAACGATCGTGGATTTGCCACATTTATCGGTTCTGCCTTTGATATGGGACTGGGAGAAACCAGCTGTGTTTCCTGCGGACAGTGTATCGCAGTATGCCCTACAGGTGCTCTTTATGAAAAATCAAGTATTGATGAAGTAGCTGCTGCCATAGCAGATCCTGCAAAGCATGTTATCGTTCAGACTGCACCATCTGTACGTGCTGCTCTTGGTGAGGAATTTGATTACCCAATCGGAACCAATGTGGAAGGTAAGATGGCTGCTGCTCTCAGAAGACTTGGCTTTGATAAAATATTTGATACCAACTTCAGTGCAGATTTAACCATTATGGAAGAAGCTCACGAGTTCATCGAGCGTGTACAGCACGGCGGTGTTCTTCCTATGATTACTTCCTGCTCACCAGGCTGGGTTAAATACTGCGAGCACTACTTCCCGGATATGACAGAGAATTTATCTTCCTGTAAATCTCCGCAGCAGATGTTCGGTGCCATTGCCAAATCCTACTATGCAGAAAAGATGGGCATCAAGCCGGAAGATATCGTTTCTGTCAGCATTATGCCATGTACTGCAAAGAAATTTGAGATCGGCAGAGATGATCAGGATGCCAACGGCGTTGCTGATGTGGATTATTCCTTAACTACCAGAGAATTAGCCAGAATGATCAAACAGGCGGGTATTCGTTTTAACAATCTTCCTGACGAAGAGTTTGACGCTCCTCTGGGTATTTATTCCGGTGCTGGCGTAATCTTCGGTGCTACCGGCGGCGTTATGGAAGCTGCTCTTCGTACTGCTGTAGAGACATTAACCGGTGAAGAACTGAAGAAACTGGATTTCACTGATGTCCGCGGTACAGAAGGGATCAAGGAAGCCACCTATCATGTTGGCGATATGGATGTAAAAGTTGCTGTTGCTTCCGGTCTTGGCAATGCAAGAGACCTTTTAAACAAGGTTAAATCCGGTGAAGCTGATTACCACTTCATCGAGATCATGGGTTGCCCTGGCGGTTGTGTAAACGGCGGCGGTCAGCCTCAGCAGCCAGGATATGTGCGTAACACTACAGATATCCGCACACTGCGTGCAAAAGTTCTCTACGATACCGATGCAGCTGCACCGATTCGTAAATCTCATGAGAACCCTGCAATCAAGGAACTCTATGCTACCTATCTTGGCGAACCTGGAAGTGAAAAAGCACATCACCTGCTTCACACCAGCTACGTAAAAAGATCAATTAATAATAATTAGTTAATTTTCAAACTCCTTCTGCCTGGTCAGAAGGAGTTTTTTTGTCATAAAAAGGAAATGAAATGAAAAATGCATGGATCGTCTTAAATTCTCCATACTATGACTGGAGGTGATGAGACATGAGCCCAAAAGAATTAAATTATATTGAAGACGCTCTCGGACATGAAAATTTCTTAAAAACCCAGTGCCAGGATGCTGCACAAAATTTACAGGATCCTGAATTAAAAGCCTGCGCACAGCAGCTGCAGCAAAAACACCAGCAGATTTTTGATAACATCTATAAATTAGTGTAAGGAGGAAGCAAGATGGACGATAAGTGTATTATGGAAAACTTACTCAACGTCACAAAGGGTGCCTGTGATTTATATCTGCACGGAACCATCGAGTCCCCTACCATGAATGTACACCAGGCATTTGACAATGCGTTAAATGATACGCTGTGCATGCAGGACGATATCTATAAAAAGATGTCCGCCAAGGGATGGTATACCACAGAACAGGCAGAACAGCAGAAAGTATCCAAAATAAAGAATCAGTTTGCAGGAATGTAAGCAGATTTATCATTAAAAAAGTCCCTGCCGGATTATAATCTGGCAGGGATACTTATATCTGTTACTCTTATCTTATTTAGTTGTTTCTATGCATCATAACAGCCTCAAGACCCTGATTTTTCAGATTCTCGTGCACCATTCTGGAATCGGCCTTGCCAAGAAGTAAATCCCTTGCCTTTTTGGCTTCTCCCTCACTCTTATGCTTGCTTGGGCCTCCTACGCAGCCGCCCACACAGGCCATTCCTTCCACAAAGTCTGCAGGAAGCTTTCCAACCTTTAGAAGCATCAGTGCTTTCTTGCATTCCGCAGCACCGTTGCATTTCATGACCTCAACATCTGTATTTTCTCCTGATTCCTTGAGACATTCTAACACTGCAGCGGTAACTCCGCCTCCATTGCCAAACCGCTTTCCAAAAATGGAACCTGCCTGATATGTATTCTCCTCCGGCTCCAGCTCTACTCCCCTGGCCACCATCATGGCATGAGCCTCTCCAAGGGTTAACACGTAATCCGCATTCCCCTTCACATTTAGATCCAGAGCTTCACTTTTCTTGGCAATGCAAGGACCGATAAAGACAGCAATGGTTTCCGGATCTTTCTCTTTCAGCATTCGTGATACCGCACACATGGGAGAAACAGTTGTAGACATATTCTCTAAAAGCATGGGGTAATGCTGCTTTATCATATTTACAAATGCTGGACAGCAGGAAGTTGTCATTTTCTTCCCTTCCTTATAAGCTTCTGCCCATTCCGCAGCTTCTGCGGCAGCTGTTAAGTCTCCCCCAAGGGCAACCTCAACCATATCTTCAAATCCGATCTTCTTAAGGGCCGTTCTCCAGCTTGCCATAGTGATATCTGATCCATACTGCCCCTCTGTTGCAGGCGCGACCATAGCCACTACCTTTTTCCCGGCCTTTATCAGATTGATTACGTCTACCATAAAGGTTTTTGATCCAATTGCGCCAAATGGGCAGCTGTGAATGCACGCTCCGCACTGAATGCATTTGCTTTCATCGATTACAACAATTCCGTTATCATCCATGGTAATTGCATCTACCGGACAACTTCTTTTACATGGGCGTGTTAAATCTGCGATAGCATTATAAGGACATGCCTGAGAACATTTTCCGCATTCCTTACATTTATCAGGATCGATATGGGCACGGTCATGACTCATGGAAATGGCTCCGAAATTACAGGAATTCTGGCAGGCCTTACCCATACAGAGCTGGCAGTTATCTGTTACTACATATCTGGCAATGGGACATCCCTCACAGGCAGAATTAATTACCTGCACTACATTTTTGGTATCTCTGCCACTGGGACAGAACCCCTCTGCCAGCCTGACTCTCTCTCTGATAATTTCCCTCTCCCTGTAAATACAGCATCGAAACTGTGCCTTAGGCCCCTGTATCATATGATAGGGAATCTCATCCCTTTTCTGTTCCAATGTACCTTCCCAGGCAAGCTTCGCTACTTCATTTAAAACCTGATGCTTGATGCGAAGTAATGTTGCATCATTCGTTACCATATCGTTCCTCCTTGAAGCTTCCACAAAATGTGGCTGTGTGAATATTCTCTATTAATAATAAGCAACTGTAACCGTCTTCCCCATCTCTTCCACCGCATGCTTTAACTGCTCTACAAGATTTTGCCGGATTCCCAAATCAAAGGGAAGCCCCGGATTCTGGTAGGCACTGTTAATCGCTTTTCCCACATACAGCTTTAATTCCGTACAGTCCTCAATAATCATCTTTGCTACCATGGATGCGCCGTTTGGTTTATCCAGTTCCAGAAAAAACTCCTCCGTTACTGATTCATTTTTAACATACCGCTTTAAGAGTTGTAAAACCCGGTTTAAAGTCAATACCCCTTCTGTGACAAGTTCAATTCCGTCGATGTAAGCCACTGGCGGTAAATCCGGATCGTTATACTCAAGGGATACCGTCAGTTTCTTATCCATGGTTCTGGAAACAATATTAGCACTGGTTCCTCCGCAGACAATCCTTTTGGTGGTATCATCTCCCGATAAGAAATCCGTTACCATGCAAACATCATCTTCCTGGTCCTTTGGCGGTCCTGTCATTAAATGAACCGGTTTGCTGTCGATTATCCGCATAACAGCAACGGTTGTATCATCTCCGGGCCGGTACTGGTAAAGTTCATCACACGCTCTGCATAATGCATTGGCGAGACGAACAGCCGATATGGTCATACGGTACTGTTTTACCGCATAAGCAGCCACATCTTCCCAGAGCCAGCCAAAATTTAAAAGCTGCCCCACGCCTGCATGAATGGTTCCGTCACTAAGCAAAATCAAAGCATCTCCTTTTTTTACCCGGAACCGGTATTCATTAATTTTCTTATCCCGTATCACCCGCATGCTGTGTGGAATGGGAACCAGACTCCCGTCCCTGATAAAGATACAGCCTGGGTTATCAAACTCCACCAGATAGGCATCTCCATTGTGAAAAACCTGAAGAATACTGAAAGTAGAATATGCAATCTGCCTCACCTGGCAGACAGGAAGGGTCTCTACAATGGTCTCCACACACTCTTCCAGGGTTGCACCGTTTAAAAACATGGTGCCCAGTATCTTGGAGGTCATGGTTGCCAGTATGTTTGCCTTTACTCCACTTCCCATACCGTCGGCCAGAATCATAATATTGGAGTCTTCCGTATGAAGGAGCTCCACCTTATCCCCGCAAAGTACTTCACTGAATTTATTTAAGCTTTTATAAGCAACGTCAACGGTAACTCCCATTATTTAACCTCGCTTTCGCTGCCCTCATCTAACAGAGACTTGCACAGCTTGGTCAATGTGGTCTTTGTTTCTGCCGTAGTCTCTCCCAGAAGTCCTGCGATCTCCTGGGCCACCATCATCTGTTTATGAATTACCTTCTGAGCCAGATCGATGGTTTCTAACTTCTTTTCGTACTCCTGTCTGGCCTGTTCTTCTTCCTTTGTAATATCAATAAACGTAGCCAGTACCACATCTTCCTTGTTTACATAAACAATGTTCTGTAGCGTAGAAATTCTGTATTCTCCATATGTGACCTTTTTGCCATGAATTTTCTGATGAGTATCATACACCCACTGAAAATCAGTAGTATCAATCAATTCATACAGATACATGGTTAAAGCTTCCTGTCTGGTCTTGCCAAAATACTTTTCACCAACTGCAGAATATTCCAGAATCTTCATCTCCTTATCAACAATGAGTACAATGTTGGGAGACGTCTCCATAACAAGATTGGATAAAGATTCTGCCTTTTCATGCATAAACGGGATGCACATATTTAATTCCGCTTTTTTCTGTATAACAGCTACGGCCTTCTCTCTGCATGTGGAATAACCGCATGCTCCGCAGTTCAGTTCATCTTCCGGTCTTGTCTTTCCGGTCTTCTTCAAAATCTCCTGAATCTGGGCTTCTGTAGGAATAATATCCCTGGGAGCACGATTTAAGAAACGCTTTCCAAAGGTAAGGGAATCAAAGATTTCCTGGATCTCTTCATCGGGAACCCCGTCTTTTTCAATGGTTTCTTCCATATCCAGCTTTATCCTGAATCTGGATACATGCTCATGATCTGCAGCAGGACCCTTGATGCAGCCCCCTGAGCACATATTCATCTCGATGAAGCACCCCGTAATCTCACCCCGGAGCATGCTCTCACAAAGATCAATACAATTGCGGCAGCCATGGACATAAAACTTCCGGTATCCATCCCGTTCGGCCTCTGTTGCAAGCACAGAGCTTACGATTCCATTGGTAACCGGGTAGAGCCGGTTCACTCTTGGATTCATATGAACAAAAGGGATATCCTCGCAATCCCCGATGGTAATCTCTTCCTGAGCAAGCCACCGTTCTATATCATTGAAATTTAAAACTGCATCAATGTAATCCCCGTGCCTTAAATCCTCAGCTTCTTTCTTCTTGGCAATACAGGGGCCCAGAAAGACCACCTTGGTATCCCTTCCGAATTCTTCCTTTAACATCTTGCCATGGGCAACCATAGGCGAAACTACCGGCGCCAGATAAGGGATCAGTGAAGGGTAATAAATTTCAATTAAATCATTGACACTGGGACAGCAGGTTGTGATTATATTCTCCATTCTGCCTTCCTGTAAAAGTCTGGTATACTCAGCAGTTACAACTGCCGCCCCCTCCGAGGTTTCCCGCACATCAGTAAACCCCAGCTTTCTAAGGGCACCGTTTATCTGTCCTGCCGATTTATAATTTAACAGCCCCATATAGGATGGAGCCAGTGAAATCACAGTTTTATACCCAATATCAAGAAACCCTTTGACCAGATCCAGATCACTGATAAGCGTTTTGGCAGACTGAGGACATACCTGCATGCATTTTCCGCATAAAATGCACTTATCAGACATGATTTCTGCCCGTTCATCTTTAATCATGACCGCTTTGACTTCACAGTTACGAATACATTTATAGCAGTGCTTGCATTTGGTCGCCTTGAAATCAATAATTCCCATGATTAAAGCCTCCCCAGAATTTCTTTATCAAAAAACTCCTTTGTATCTTCCGGTTTTAATGAATAGATCTGACCGTCAACCGTTACACAGACTCCATTCACACAATTTCCGCTGCAAAAAGAACCATTTAAATCCACCTGCTCCTCCAGATGCTTCTCTCTCACCAGATTCTGAAGCTGGGCTATGATCTCTCTGGATCCTTTTAAATGACATGCACTTCCTATGCATATTGTTACTCTCATGAACATTCTCCCTCCGAAATAAATCCCCCGCATAAACTGCCTTTTCGACCATTATCGCATATTGTTATATTTATATCAATACTTATTTACTGATTGGATGTATTTTTTGAAGTACTGAAAAATATGGTTTTTACAACTTCCTGCCGTTGTACGTCAATCAGACCACAGGTATTTAACCGCAGCATGGGAATGACTGGAAGACTGGCAAATGCAAGGGTCATAAAAGGGTCAATTCCCGTTCCAATACCAAGCTGGTGCGCATGTATCTTCAGCTTCTCCAGCCGCTCGTCTACCCATATTGCGGACTCCGGGCTCATAAGTCCACCGATTGGAAGAGCCAGCTCTGAAAGAACCACTCCGTCGGCCACAACCGCAATGCCACCCTGGTTTTTCCTCACTGTATTCCCTGCAAGCCCCATATCCCGGTCATTTGTTCCCGCTATGATCAGATTATGGGAATCATGGGCAATACTGGTTGCCACAGCCCCCCGTTTTAGTCCGTATCCGCCAAGGAAACCAAGGCCTGTATGACCGGTATTCTTATGCCGCTCCAATACTGCCATCTTTACAATATCCATGGCAGCAAGAGCAGCGGGATCAGCTCTCAGTTTTTCAGTCCATGGCACAAGTCTCTCTTTTGTAGTCAGTTCTCCGGGAGTTAAACATAAAACCCGTATGGTATCTCCCTCTTCCTTTATAATAAAGTCTTCTGGAACAATCTCTTTTAACCGGAAGGAGTTCCCCACTTTATCCGGTATCTGTCTGTGGGTATTTGTTCCAGCCTCTGGAGATTGTACCAGCCTTCCATCTTCTGCCACCAGAATTCCTTTTCGGTAAACTTTACTGACCGTAAACTCCTTAAGATCAGAAACAACAATGAAATTTGCCTGATAACCAGGTGCAATGGCTCCTGTCTCACTGAGTCTGAAATACCGGGCAGCCTGATAAGAAGCCATGATCACAGCACGCACCGGATCAGCTCCCAGCCTGACCGCCTTTCTGATAATATAATCCATATGGCCAAGCCTGGACAGCTCCCCAGGGTGCCTGTCATCGGTGACCAGCATGCAGCGGTGATAATAGGGCTCATCAAACAGGGGAAGGAGGGCCTTTAAGTTCCTGGCCGCAGTTCCTTCCCGTATCATCACCCACTGTCCCCGTTTTATCTTTTCCACCGCTTCTTCCATGCAGGAACACTCATGATCCGACCCAACACCGGCCGTGATATAAGCATTTAACTGCCGGCCGGAAAGAAGGGGGCCGTGGCCATCGATAATCCGGCCGTGTTTTGCAGCACTTACTATTTTTTTTATAATACCTGGATCTGCCTGTATGGTTCCGTGAGAATCCATCAGCTCTGCAAGTCCAAGCACACATTTTTCCTGATAAAAGGGGGCCAGATCATCTGCTGTTAAAACAGCTCCGGACTCATCAAGCTTTGCTGCCGGAACACAGGAAGGGAGCATGAAGTACACATCCAGATCCAGATTCCTGGAGCGTTCCATCATAAATCTGATACCTTCTGTTCCTGCCACATTGGCAATCTCATGGGGGTCCGTAATAACTGCTGAAGTACCATGAGGGATTACGGTTTTCGCAAATTCTTCAGGGGAAAGCATGGAACTCTCCAAGTGAATATGTCCGTCAATCAAACCGGGGCACACCACCTGGCCGCCTAAATCCATCTCTGTTTCCCCCTCATAAAAACCAATCCCCACAATATATCCGCCCTCAATGGCAATATCACCATCTTCCAGCTCTGAAGTAAATACATTCACCATCCTGGCATTTTTCAATACCAGAGATGGCTTTTTTCTTCCTGACGCAGCAAAAATCCGTTCCGCCAGCATACGATCCATAGGCCCCTTCCTCCTTTATTTACCGGCAAGCTTCGTAATGGATGCCGTAATCAGCTTTTTAAACAACGGTGCTACCCGGTCAGCCGTCTCCTGAACTTCTGCATGGCTTAAAGGCTGGTCGATAATACCGCATGCCATATTGGTGATACAGGAAATACCGCAAACCTTCATACCCATATGGTTGGCGGCAAGCGCCTCACAGGCTGTACTCATTCCAACCGCATCCGCTCCCAGTATCCGGCACATCTGTACTTCAGCAGGAGATTCATAGGCTGGTCCTGTCAGCTGCAGATAAATTCCCTCCTGCAGTTCAATTCCCTCTTCCTTCGCCGCTTCTTTAATTACCGCTCTCAGCTCTTTGCGGTAAATATCGCTCATATCCGGGAATCTGGTTCCCAGCTCCCCAATGTTGGTTCCAATCAGAGGAGAAGGAACAAATGTGGCAATGTGATCCTTAAGAAGCATAAAATCGCCCGGCTTGAATTCCTTGTTCACGCCACCGCAGGCATTGGTCAAAAATAAAGTCTTTGCACCCATAAGTCCCATAAGCCTTGTTGGGAGAACTACATCCGTCATGGGATATCCTTCATAAAAATGAACCCGTCCCTGCATAATGACGACTGGAACTTTATTTACATAACCAAAGATGAATCTTCCTTTATGACCGGCTACGGTTGAAACCGGAAATCCCTCAATGTCTTTATAATCTATGGTGGCAGCTACTTCAATCTCCTCCGCATATTCCCCAAGTCCGGAACCAAGAATAAGGGCAACCTCGGGAACAAAATCAGTTTTCTCCCGCACACTTTTTAAACAGCTTAAAAGCTTCTCATATACATCGTTCATATTGTTTTTTCTCCTTTCACAATCCTGACAGAGTCACGCTCTTCAGGTGTTACAAGTATAACACATTTCCATGAGATTCTGCATAATATTTTGACAAACAAGACTGAAAAATGGTATACTTTACCTGTTCGTACTAACCCGAAAGGAATACCTGACGGAGAAGGCGAGGAGAATACGTCAAACCGGAAATCCCATGCCTGTCGGCGTGGTTTTTTTTCATCCGTTTGCATAAAAACCAATATAAAATGGTACGGACAGAAAGTGAGGATTATTATGAAAAAAGTTTTATCAGCACTTGCAGCACTTGCTATGACAGCCGTTGTCTTAACCGGCTGTGCAAAAAGCAGTCCACAGGCTTCCGCTCCCGCAACGGAAAGCGCATCTGCGGCCCAGACTACAGCGGAACCAGAAACCACCAAAGCACCAGAAACCACCAAAGCAGAGGGTTCAAATGACTCCTACCCTTTAAAGATCGGCTCTTTAAAGGGTCCTACTTCCATGGGACTGGTGAAACTGATGGACAAGGCTAAAAAAGGAGAAACCGGGAATTCCTATGAATTTACCATGGTGACTGCAGCCGACGAGCTTCTTGGTAAAATTGTAAGCGGAGAACTGGATGTAGCCCTGATCCCTGCCAATATGTCATCCATCCTTTACACCAAAACCAAACACAATGTGACCGTTCTTGACATCAATACCATGGGCGTTCTTTATGCCGTGTCTTCGGATGATTCCATTCACACCACAGCTGATTTAAAGGGGAAAACTGTTTATTTAACAGGAAAAGGAACCACTCCTGATTATGCCTTAAATTACGTCCTGAAGGCAAACGGGCTGACTGCTGATGATGTAAAACTGGAATATAAGTCAGAAGCTGCAGAAGTAGCTGCTGTATTAAAAGAAAAACCTGACGCTGTAGGTCTTCTTCCCCAGCCATTTGTGACGGCAGCCATGGCTCAGAACGATCAGCTGAAAATGGTTCTTGATTTAAACAAAGAGTGGGATGCAGCTGCAAAAGAAGGCAGCGGTAGTCTGGTAACTGGCGTTACCGTCTGCAGAAATGATGTTTTAAAGGATCATAAGGAAGCCATTGATCAATTTCTTACAGATCACAAGGAATCTGCAGAATTTGCCAATAATAATGTTAGCGAGGCCGCTGTATTAGTGGCTGACGCTGGAATTATTGAAAAAGCACCTGTTGCAGAAAAAGCAATTCCTTTCTGCAGCATTACCTATGTAGACGGTGAAAAAATGAAATCCCTTTTAAGCGGATATTTAAATGTTCTTTTTGAAATGGAACCTCAGACAGTTGGAGGCGCACTGCCTGGTGATGACTTCTACTATATGCATCAGTAGCCCGATTAAGGAGATCCGAATATGAATGCAGGCGTTCTCCGCTTTAAAAAAGCCGGAATTATCCTGTTCTGGCTTTTGATATGGCAGGCTGCCAGTACGGCAGTCCACAACAGCATTATACTGGTTGGTCCGCTGGATGTCATATTGGCATTACTCAATCAGATCCGGCTTGCAGACTTTTGGAAAACCATAGGTTTCTCTTTTGGAAAAATCAGCCTTGGATTTCTTTCTGCTTTTGCAGCAGGAATTTTAGCCGGCGGAGCTGCCTGCCGATACCCCATCATCGGTGATTTTCTGTCGCCTCTTATGGCACTTATGAAGTCAGTTCCCGTTGCCTCCTTTGTCATACTGGCGTTAATCTGGGCAGGATCAGAAAATCTCTCTGTGATTATTGGATTTCTTGTCGTATTTCCCATAATCTATATACAGACCATTGCTGGTATCAAAAGCACAGACCGTCAACTGCTTGAAATGGCCGATGTTTTTAAGATGTCAGAAGCAAAAAGATTTTTTTATCTCTACCGTCCTGCGTTGCTTCCCTATCTGGCAAGCGGCTGCCGGGTGGCGCTGGGTATGAGCTGGAAATCAGGAATTGCCGCAGAGGTAATCGGCGTTCCTCTTCATTCAATTGGTGAAAAGCTTTATCTTTCCAAGATTTATTTAAATACTGCTGATTTATTTGCCTGGACACTGGTGATCATCCTGCTCAGCGCACTTCTTGAATCCTTCTTCCTGTGGCTTTTAAGCCTGGCATCTCCCGGAATCAGACAAAAAAAGAAAGAGGTAGGATGAATATGGAACTTGTAATCAGAAAGCTTTGCAAGTCCTTTGGCGGACACTTCGTACTTGACCAAGTCAATCTTCATCTGGTATCGGGTAATATTTATTGCCTCATGGGACCATCCGGATCAGGAAAAACCACATTGTTTCATATACTGCTGGGTCTTGTTTCAGCAGATTCGGGAGAGGTAAACGGTCTTAACGGTGAAAGAATTTCAGCCGTATTTCAGGAAAACCGGCTCTGCGAAGCCTTCACTCCGGTAGAGAATGTAACCATGGTAATGCCTTCTTCTGGGAATAATAAAAGGAAGGCCAGGGAAGCCCTTAAACGGCTGCTGCCTGACGAATCTCTGGACCGCCCGGCAGTAACCTTAAGTGGCGGAATGAAACGCCGTGTGGCCATAATACGCGCTCTAATGGTACCTTTTGATATGGTAATCATGGATGAACCGTTTACGGGCCTCGATGAGGAGACAAAACAACAGGTAATAACCTATATAAAAGAGCAATCGGCAGGAAGGCTGGTTTTAATCAGTACACATCAGGAAGAGGATGTTCAGCTGTTAAACGGAATAAAGATCCACTTATAAAAGCAGGGGCGATAACCATGTTGAACTGGTTACTGCCCCTGCTTTCATTCATTCAATTATTGTTATTTTTATTTCAGTTTAAGAGAATCCAGAGCAGCTTCGATCTGTCCTTCTACACCGCTGTCAGTTGAACCAATGGTTCCTGCTGCACTGATATAGGTTTTTGTAGCTGCGTTATAAGAACCGGAGATGGCATAATAACGAACTCCATCCTGAGGTGCCTTATACCGGAGTGCATAACGGAAGGTCTGGCTGCCGTCGCTGCCGTTTTTAACATCATAACGGACAAATTCCATATCCTCACCACGGCTGATTAACTTCTTATATTCATCCATGGTAGCCGGATAAACTTCCCTGGCTCCATCTGCATCATCACCCTGTACATAAGTAACTTCCAGGTAATCTTCGCCATTGGGTGAAGAAATCGCTACCACACTCTCGTCTCCGTCCTCGTCCAGTGACCAGCCCTTTGGCGGCATAATCTGATATTTGCCTGATTTGGAAGTAAATAAGCCTTCCTTAATATCTCCTGCATCATTGGCTGTGATCGGCTGTGTTTCTTTTGTTTCCTCTTCTTCCGATGTCTCCTCACCTTCTGATGTTTCCTGCTCCGATGAAGCCACTTCTGCGTTCACCGCTGTGGTTGCCTCAGTGGATGCTTCTGCCTGCTGCTTGGTTTCCTGCGTCGATTCCGCTTTAGTATTATTCTTTCCGCAGGCTGTCGCTGTCATCATCACTGTCATCGCAATTAAAATTCCTGCTAAGATCTTATTTTTTCTCATAGAATCACTCCTCATCATAAAATTCTTTTCTGGTGACGTGGAGGATTATAACATGAACAGTCGGGAAAGTATAGCATTTTAAACGAACCGAAAGAATCACAATGAAATCTTAATAATTGTTCCAGGTGACACCAGGACTCTCCAGATTCAATAACTTCACTTTAATATTCAGTCCTCCCCCATATCCCACAAGGCTTTTGTCTGCACCAATTACACGGTGACAGGGGATGATTATGGAAATAGGGTTGCGGTTATTCGCCATCCCCACTGCACGGCAGGCCTTTTCATTACCAATCTGCACGGCAATCTCTTTATAACTTCTTGTCTGTCCGTAAGGAATGGTGCAAAGCGCCTCCCATACCTTTTTCTGAAATGCTGTTCCCTCAGGCTTTAACGGAAGATCAAATTCTGTTCTTTCTCCTATTAAATACTCGTTCAGCTGAAGAACCGTCTTCTTGATCAGGTCTGTGGTTTTTTTTAGTCCCTCTTTTGGAGCTTCACTCCCAAATTCCACACCTAATATCCCTTCTTCATCACATATTACCTGAATAGGACCCAGCTCACTCTCAAAAATATCCCAGTATTTCATAAGTGCTCCTTTCTCTTTCGTTTTTCCTGTTTTACTGCCTGTAACAATTATATCATAAGAAGCATTAGGAAAACTTTCTGTTTTTTCAAACATTACTTAGAATTCTTTTAGTTTTTTTATGAAATCTTTATCGACTGGTCAAACTTATGTCATAATTGCAGGGTATACTGATATTTGTAAAGGAACCCCACCCTTTTAACATTGACTTTTTATTTTTCATACTCAAACCGGCAGGAACATTTATGTACCTGCCGGTTCCTCCCATTTTAAGGCTATTCTTTCTGCTTTTCTCCCCTTACGAAATCCCCTAATTATCAGCTTTTTTTGATTTTTATTTTTTTTTGAAAATATTGTTGACAAATCTATATCCATCATATATAATAACTCTTGCGTTGCGGAAAACAAGAAAAAAACAAAGACGCAAAAAACCTTCGGGGTGTGGCTCAGCTTGGCTAGAGCGCCTGGTTTGGGACCAGGAAGTCGCAGGTTCGAATCCTGTCACCCCGACTTGAGATCAAGTCATCTATTTCTCAAAAAGCCTTTGCGGGTGTAGTTCAATGGTAGAACACTAGCCTTCCAAGCTAGATACGTGGGTTCGATTCCCATCACCCGCTCTTGAGTCTGTAGCTCAGTTGGATAGAGCAACGGCCTTCTAAGCCGTGGGTCGGGGGTTCAAATCCCTTCAGGCTCGTTTCACACTGTCAACCAGCAGTGTGAAGCTTTTTATGGTGGGTATGGCGAAGTTGGTTATCGCGCCAGATTGTGGCTCTGGAGGCCCAGGGTTCGAATCCCTGTACTCACCTTTCCCTTAAAGGGAATTTTTTTTTATCAGGAGATGTTATTGGGCTATCGCCAAGCGGTAAGGCACAGGACTTTGACTCCTGCATTCGTTGGTTCAAATCCAACTAGCCCAGTATGGGATACTAGCTCAGGTGGTAGAGCACTTGACTTTTAATCAAGTTGTCCGGGGTTCGAATCCCCGGTGTCTCATTTTATTATGATCTGTTTGCTATCAGCGGGTATGGCGGAATTGGCAGACGCGCCAGATTTAGGTTCTGGTGGGAGACCGTGCAGGTTCAAGTCCTGTTACCCGCATGTATAATGAATTGATGGAAACACCGGAGTCCCTTGTTAACACAAGGTAGTCCGGTGTTTTACTTTTCCCTCTCTTCCATTTTATTCACCACTTCTCGCCGATAGCAGAAAATTATACAACGTTATATAATTTTCTGGGAGGTGATCGCTTGAAACGCCAAAGGAAAGAAAGCGAAATAAGGCTGGCAGAAGAATTCGACCGGTTGGAAGCAGCAAGCAGAGATATCAAGACTCCTGCTGCCCCACCGGACGAATTTGAAAACATCTTAGGTGAGATGAAACGCAGGGGCATTAACCCCAGAGTCAGAAAAGAATTAGGCGACGGGAAGTAGGCGGGCCGGGTTACCGATAACCCGCCAAATCAAACCAGGAAATGCAGTCTGTTTAATCAGGCTTTCCCCACTGTTTTATCAGCTGGTTAATATACGTGCTGAGCCCCGCAACCAGGATGCCCTGTGTCATTGCACTGAACACCGCCATAGCGGCTTTCTGAACGGTATCTGTTTCACTGACTGCAAAAATATATATTCCACAAAGAATGATACCTGCCGCCCCATTAATAAGCGGGATATACTTATCTTTAATCGTCTGGCTCTGTTTAATACCCTGTCCCAGAAGATACAAAACCAAAGCCACCACAATCAATTCCGGTTTCACATAACGAAGAATCTCCTCCATCATAACAGATCTCCCCCTTTCCTGTTTCGGGAAAGACAAACTCTCCCCTTTTTATTGGATGCATGATTTCCCGTAAAGGTTACAGCAAGCCTCCTGACCAGAAAGTACTCCTAACCAGTCAGGAGGTAGAATTTAAAAGTTATCTATTTCATTAAAGACGTTTTCTGCATTGATCTTTCCATACCCCCAGATATTATTGGGGTAGACAGCATCAGGTTCCCGCTCTGCCGCTCTCATCATCAGGCGATTGATCTGATTTCCTGTAATTGCGGTGTAATTTCCTTTGATATATGCCCATTCTATGATTTTTACAGCGATCCCGGCAGCATATGCCGCAGCTACTCCGGTTCCAGTGGCTGTTCCATACTGAAAATCCGGTATTGCACATGGAATATTATACCCAGGTGCCGCCAGATCCGGTTTTATCCCTCCCAGCCTTGTATATCCTCTGCTGGACTGCGCAAGTATGGATCCGTTATTTTGGTTATACGCCGCTACTGTCAGAAGATTTGCAGTATCTCCCTGCATGGTAATGGTTGTATCAGGATCGGAATTTACAAAATAAGTCTCATTTGAAATCAAATTTCCGGACGGGAGCCAGCAATGAACTGAAAATGGCATTTCATCCTGATTATCCAGCCTGATATACCAGATACCCGGCTCCATATTCCGGAACCGAAGCAGGATGAGCTGATTCCCAGTCTCTGATTCAAATAAAATATTATTTATCCAGACATTGGTTTTAATGGATTGAAAAACCAGCTTTTTGCACTCTCCTAATGCAGGTTTTATAACCTGGGAGCTTTCCCAGGTGGGCGCTGTGAGCTGTATGGAGAGTCTGGAAGGAACATAGGGCCAGATTTCTATAAAATATTCGTTGTCAATTCCTCCTGAGTTTAACTGATAACTGTCAGAATATGGTTCGTTTGTGACTTCCCCATAATAGTGCCTGCGGCTGTTTCCTTCATTACCTGATGAGGTAATGATACTTATTTTAGGCAGCAGCATCAGACTGTCTAAATAAGTACTTAAAGCTCCCCGTCCGTCATGTCCGCCCTGATTGGTTCCCAGCGCCAGACAGATTACCAGCGGACGATTTAACTTATTTGAGACGTTCAGTAAATATCTGATTCCTAATATAATATCTGATTCCTGATAACACAGGGCACCTGTTGGAACGCAAAACAGTCTTTTTAAATTTTCTTTTGACTCCTTTAACTTTACCACCACTAAATCAGCCTGGGGCACTACCCCGCTGAATCCTTCGTTATCATTGGAGCGTCCTGCGATAATGCTTGCAATTGCAGTTCCGTGCCGATATGGATCATTGGTCGGTACAATGTTATAAGGATATTGGGAAAGAAGGGCGAAATTAATCAGCTCCTTTGTGTATTCCGATCCAAAAGTAAAACTTGCCGGGGGTGTACCCTCCACTGTCTGGTCCCAAATGGAAAGAATTCGGCTGGTTCTGTCATTATTCATAAAAGCAGGATGACGGTAATCAATCCCTGTATCAACAATTCCCACTATGACGCCTCTGCCGAACAGTCCCCTGGTGGCAGCGATCTGTCTTGATTCTTCACCGGTATTTTCCATACTCACAACCGATTCCAGTGTATATAGCTCCGGAAAGCTGTGATAGGCATTTACTCCAAGATCACAAGGCTCCATACGATCCTTTGGGATATGAAGCAGAGAAAACAAATCGTTCATCATAGTAATGTTATCACCGGTATTATACGAAGTGACCAGGGCGTTGCTTATAATCAAATCATAATATCGATTGTCCAGAATTTTTTCCATTCGCACCTCCCGCAATCATAGATGGAGCATATGGTATAATCTATGCAGCAACCGATTCAATATGAAATTAATTTTCAACTGCATAATAACACGGTTGTTCTAACTTATATAATCTCAAATACCCATTGTTTTTCTTAAGTTTTCACTAATTTATGAAATAATTTACATATTTATCTTTACTTAACCGTTTTCTTGCGTTATACTTTATGTAACTCTTCTTAGGAGTACCGTATTTCCCCAATCCTGCGGTGCTCCATTTTTTTATCATGTCTTCCTATCAAACCAATAGGAAATTAATCCCAGACCTCTTTCTAAATAAGAACCGCAATTTTTACGAACTTTAAAATACAGTTTGGCAACATCTGCATTGTCCCGCTCCCACTCCCGTGATACAATAAAAGCGGCAAAGACTTAAGCCGCAGACTGCGGAGAATGGAGCATCTATGAAAAAACATTACGAAAAAATCATTTTATACAGCGACCGGAAAACAGAAGAAATATTGAATCAGCAGGTCATGGATGAGACCTCAGAATTCTATGGAGGTTTTCGTGATCATGACGGGCTGGTAGAACCAAAGCTTGCCATCTTTCAGGTGACAACCATGACCGCCTGCTTATTTAACAGTAAAAGTCGTTTTTACGGCAGTGAAGATATCTACAACAGAATCTCCATCGCTCTCTCCTATATTGCAAGCGGTCAGCGGGAAAACGGATTTTTTGACCTTATAAACTGTAATTTTTACTCTGGTGCAGATACGGCATTTTGCATTGACGGACTTCTGCCCGCTTATATTTATTTGAACCGTCTGTCAGGCAAGGAAGACTGCCCTTCTATGGAACGAACCATGCTTTCTACTCTTATGCCTGTTATGGAGTCCATTCTGATCAAAGGCGGAAAGGCCATGATTAACGGGGGATTCCACACTCCCAACCACCGTTGGGCCATTGCTTCCGCTTTAATGATGCTCTATCGCCTCACTTCTGATGAATCCATGAAGAAAGGGGCAGAGAAATTCTTAATTGAAGGCTGCGACTGCAATGAGGACGGAGAATACGCAGAACGGTCAGCAGGAGGATATAACCTGGTTAATAACAACGCTATGATCATGCTGGCAATGGCAACTGGTGACGATTCCTGGTATGAGCCTGTTAAAAGAAATTTAACCATGATGCTTCACTATATAGAGCCGGATGGAAGTATCTTTACCAATAACTCCACAAGGCAGGATCGCGGCACAAGGATTTTTCCGACCGGATATTATCTGGAATACTTATATATGGGAATTAAATTCCACAACGAGACCTTTTTGCAGGCTGCCTGCTTTATCATGGATCAGGCTGTGGCAAAAGGAATCGGACCTTTGGACTGGCTGATTTATTTCATGCTTCTTCCTGAACTGGGCGAATTTGAATATGAGGAAAGCAAAATTCTGACTAACTACTGTCATCACTATACTGATTCCGGCATTGTACGGCTTCGCAGAGAATCTTATTCCTGTTCCATCTTAAAAAACAGCCCTTCCTTCCTCTATTTTGTACATGGGGATTTATGCGTCAGTATGAAAATCGGTGCAAGCTTCTGTGAGCACAGATACTTCGTTCCGGAGAATCTGGTACAGCTTCCCGGAGAAGAGGGATTTGTACTGAATCAGAAAATGGCGGGCTGGTACTACCTTCCCTTTCAGGAACCTCAGGACACAGCGGACTGGTGGAAGATGGATCATTCAAAGAGAGAAAAATTGCATGGCCCTGACATGAATTTTGTACTGACTGTTACGGAGGCAGAGGATGGGGTTGATATTACCATAGAAACTGCCGGAATCGACCGGGCTCCGCTCCGTGTGGAACTTGCATTTGATACAGGATGCCGGGTGGAATCCCCTTATTTCATCTCTGAAGGAAATGCAGGTGGTGGAATTGTGGCAAGAGAAGGAACCGTTACTGCCTCCAAGGGTAAATATGCCATTACAGCAGGACCTGGCTTTGGTGCACATAACTATGTAGCAGGCAAGTTTGGAAGCCAGGGACGTTCCCAGGACTGTTATACGGTCTATTTTACAGACTTTACCTGCTTTAAGCATACAATATCGCTTCGTGCGGTTCCTGCCGCCTATTAGCGTAAAACGAGGGTGCATTCCTGCACCCTCGTTCTTTTTATTATTTGTGAAAGTATTCTTTAATTACTGCAATCTGTTTGTTAACACGGTCAGGAATGGATTGTTTCAATTCTTCCCAGGACATTAGCTTCTCATTTTCCAGGTTAAATGGCACAAATTCCATAGAAGGCTTAAACCCAAATACTTCCTTAATATATGTCTCAGTCATTCTCTGCAGATCATCATCGGTATGAATCTGATCCTCAAACATATCCTGAACCAGGACACCGTCTAATCCTGCCATCTCCTGGCAGCTTTCTAACCAGGCCGGTATCACTCTGATCAATCTGGGATCAGGCACCAGCGCGTGCTTGCCAGGCTGGGCATAGACCACCGGATGGGTACCGTCCTTAAGAACCGGCTCCCCATTATCTAAGTCAACCATATTTAAAAACTTGCCATGGAAGCTGGCTTCCACTTTTTTTACTCTGCCATGATAGTCAACATAAACCCAGACATGTTCCAGCTCGTATAAATGCTGGATATCAAAATCATACCAGATGGCATACTCGATAGCAAAATCCACTTCTTTCTTATTAATTACAATCTCACGTTTTGGAAATGAATCACTTTTCTTTGTCTCCCGAAAAATAGTACATCCCATGGCTGTAATTACAAAAGGCTCTTTTTTATCCTGCATGATGACTGGTTTATAGGCTGCCAGTAATTCTAAGTCTGTG
This sequence comes from Hungatella sp., assembly GCA_009712635.1. Taxonomy (GTDB): domain Bacteria; phylum Bacillota; class Clostridia; order Lachnospirales; family Lachnospiraceae; genus Lacrimispora. Next base: position 539,135 of record WASS01000015.1, read on the forward strand.
CTCATTTTTTCCTCCATAGTAAAAGAGCGGATTGCCGTAAAATGGGTCCGCCCTTTGTCTTTTATTATTTTGATGCTTCTAACAGGAACAGCATAGCCATTGCCTGTCCGTATGGCATTGGGCGAAGTTCAATATCTTTATAGAACTGTACACTTTCTCTTCCCATAGGAGTTCCATAGGATACCTGATGTACCACACCTTCCGTATCAATACACTGAAGAACGGGAAGAAGAGCCTTTCTGGCACTTGCCTCAAAAGAGGCATCCACAAGTCCTAAATGAACCGCTTTTAATATTCCATAACCAAAACCACAGGTTGCACTGGCCTCAACGTAAGAGGTATTGTCATCAATGACTGTATGCCACATGCCGTTTTCGTTCTGGTAGGAAACCAACGCATCAATCTGATTTTTTAATACTTCTGTTAAATAGTGTTTAACAGCACCGCTGCAAGGAATGATGCCGAACAGTTCCGGAATCGCCATTGTGATCCAGCTGTTACCTCTTCCCCAAAACGCACCGGCGAAATTATGGCAGCCATGGAACGTCCAGCCATGATACCAGAGACCGGTCTTTTTGTCGGCCAGATATTTCACATGGATGAGAAACTGATATTCAGCCTCATCAATCCATTCCTGTTTCTTAAGAATCACACCCATACGGGCAAGGAATAAAACAGACATAAAGAGGGTGTCATCCCAAAGTTCCTGCTCATTTAAAGTATCAGAAGTCAGATGCTGAAATCCGCCTTCTTCTGTTTTGGGAAGTTCATCCACAAGCCACTGTGCCCAGTCCCGGCAGATTTCCATATAAGTCTCATTTCCGTCTTTTTCAACCAGATAGGTTAAAGCCAGAAGAGGAGCTGTTGTGTTAATATTACGGGCAGGCAAACCAATGGTTAGCTGTCTTTCATAATACTTATTCAGTTTCTCTATGATTTCTTCTTCACCGGTTTCCTCATAGATCTTCCATAAACCGAATAAGCCTACTCCCTGTGTCCATTCCCAATAGCGGTACCGTTCCGGATTGTCTCCAGCCAGATTATTTGTCTGCATATTTTTTAAAAAGATATCATCTTCATCATACAGAATCTTCTCAAAGCTGGATACAAGCAGATCTATTTTTTCTTTTAAATTTTCCATTCTTTTGCCACTTCCTTTCTGCTGCCAGCCAACAAAATAGTTGGGGCACATTGCAATGTATACAATATTTTTCTTTTTTATTTGCCAATGTATTGCACATCTTGTCATCATTCTGCTATAATGAATATCCGATACATGACTATTACATAGAAAGTATAAAGGTGGTTCCTATGACAAATACTGATGATACTTTGCTTTATAAGAAAAAACATAATATCACCATTAACGATATCCAGCACTCTCTTTATTATTACTTTGATTATGATGAACGATCCTTTGATATCAACATGCCGTTTCAGCATTTTCATTCCTTTTATGAACTGATGATACTGATCAGTCCCCAGGCATACCATCTGGTAGAAGGTATCCCCTATTCCATACGATCCGGCGATATCGTACTTCTTCGACCTTCGGTGCTGCACCGCTCCGAATATCAGAAAGGTGCCCCCAGCAAGCGGCTGATCATCGGTTTTTTGTACCCCCCTTCACTATGGGGAATGCCTGAAACCTATCAGAAGCTTTTTGAACCTTTTTATTCACCGCTGCCGATATTCCGTTTTCCTTCCAAACAACAGCAGCTGGTGAATGAAAAACTAAACCGCATTTACCGCTACTCCTTTCAGGACGAAGAACCGGAACTGAAATCACTCATTGTCCACGGAATGTTTGTGGAATTTCTCTATACCTTGCGGCAGTTGGCACCTTTTAACACCTATTCCAATGAACCGTTAAAAGATGAAGCTTCTCAAAAAATATACACCATTGCCAACTTCATTCATAATCATTATTCAGAAGAATTAACACTGGACTCCCTTTCCAGGGAATTTTATATCAGTCCTTACTATCTGTCCCATCAGTTTAAAGATGTGACTGGTTACACCCTGACCCAATACATACAGATGACACGAATCCGAAACGTGCAATACCTGCTGTTGAACACGAAAAAGAAGATTTCTGAACTGGCGGAAGAATGCGGATTTACAAGCTTTTCACAATTTAACCGAATTTTTCAAAAGTATTGCAGCCAGTCGCCCTCTGAATTCCGTAAAGATGGAGGCGGAAACAGCATTCCGACAATTCTTTAACGATCAGATGGGCAGAAAAAGCCCGTTACAGCTTCCCGGCATCATCCTTATTTCGATGAGAAAGAGCTGTAACGAGCTTCTTATAGCCTGCTGCCCCGTTAAGGAATTACTTTATTGTGTCAAAATATTCTGCTCTTGCGTCAAGAATCTTCTGCAGCCCTGCATTTACAAGGTTGTCATATTCTGTCTTCTGCAGAGCATCGAACTGATCTGGTGTACAGCTGATCAGCTTGTAAACATATTCAATCATCATGTTTTCTACATTCTGTCCATAGTCACTTTCTGCCTGTGAAATGTTGGAATATACAGGATAACGGAACTTTCCTTCGGAACGTACATCATAGAAGTTTGAGAACCAATTGGTATCTCCTACACCTGGATAATCCTTTGCCCATTTTCCAACAATAGATTCCTTCTTTGTTGTCCAATCCATAGCAAGGTTCACGATATTTAAATCATCCAGTGTCTTAGGATAACCCTTTGCATAAAGTTCTTCATCGGTGAATTTAAGCGGTACGCCATTTTCATCTCTCTTATGCTCGGTTGTATAAACAATATTTTCTGCAACTTCCGGATCAGCCATCCAGTTTAAATATTTCATACAAGCATCAGCTTTCTTCTCACTTGTCTTTGGAACCATAACAAACATACCATATCTCTGTTCAAATGTAGTACGATATGATCCATCTGACAGTTCAAAACACTGTACTGGTGCATACGTGCTGCTTCCTAATGTCTGATTTAATACAGAGATATAATCAAAAGTACTCTCTGTATCATCTAAATAGAATCCCACATTGCCTGCAGTTAACTGAGCCTTGTAGATATCTTCCTGGGTATCTGTAGCAAAGTCCTTAGAGATAAGTCCTTTGTTATAAAGTTCATTTAACTTTTTGATTCCATCAACAGCGCCTGGAGCAACTGCTGTATAAGCTTCACTATATATATATGCATCTTTGTCATTTGCAAAGTTTACATAGGATCCCACGAAATTGAGATAACCCTTTTCTGTATCATTACGACCGCTCATTGCCCACGGAATTACATTGCTAACTCCGCCTGGATTTTTCTCTTTTACTGCCTCTAAATAAGCTACCAGTTCTTCTTTGGTTTTTGGCATCTGCATTCCCAGTTTATCCAGCCAGTCCTTACGGATAAATGCAGTATGACGAGGAGATTCCACACCTCTCTGTTTCATAATAGCAAGCTGTTTACCCTCAAGCTGACCCATATTCTGTGCATCAGAAACGTATTTCTTAATGTCAGCACCATAGTTTTCATAAGCCTGAGTTAAATCAGCCAGACCGCCGTTCTGTGCAAAATTATAGAAGATACCCTGATTGTAGGTAAATACGATATCAGGTGCGCTGCCGCCAGACATCATAATATTTAACTTATCATCAGAAGAGGATCTTGGTACAGAAACGTACTCAACATTAATGTTGTACTTTTCTTTCATCTGCTGCTGGATCCATTCTGTCTGTGTGTTTTTCTCCACAGTTGTTCCTGGAGCTGCATCACCTCTGTCCCATACCATAACCTTAATGGTTACTTCTTCTCCCTTATCTGCTGCAGTTGTTGCCTCTGCCTTTGTTTCTGTACCGCCTGCTGCTGCGGTGGTTGCTGCTGTCGTTTCTTTACCTGCATTGGATCCGCAGCCGGTTACCAGAGCTGCTGCTGCAAATACTGCCATACAGCTTTTTAATAATCTTGCTTTTTTCATTAATAAAACCTCCCTTTCTTTTCTTCATTTATTTATTATAAAAAATAAATAATCAACCTTTTACTGCACCAAGCATAATGCCCTTTGTGAAGTATTTCTGAATAAACGGATAGGCAATCAGCATAGGTGTCATGGAAATTACAATACTTGCAGATTTAATATTATCGGCTACAAGCTGGGAAGATACTCCTTCCTCCTGTGATATTTTAATAGATTCTATCAGCTGTTTTAATATCATCTGAACAGTATACAGCTTGGAGCTGTTTACATAGTATAAAACATCGCTTAAACGGTTCCATCTTCCCACTGCGTAGAACAAAGCAAGTGTTGCCAGTGTCGGGTATACCAGTGGAAGTGCTACTTTGAATAATGTCTGAATCTCGTTACAGCCGTCTATTTTAGCCGCTTCATATAATGAGGAATCCAGTCCCTTGAAAGCAGTACACATGATGATCATGTTATATGCGCTCAGCGCCTCTGGAATAATCAGTGCCCATACAGTATCAATCATCTTGAAATCTTTAACATTTAGATATTTCGGAATAATACCCGGATCCAGATACATAGTCAGTACGAACATTGTCATAATGATCGTTCCGCCCTTTAAATTCTTCTTTGAAAGGGGGTATGCTGCAGCAATCGTCATAACAATACAGACTGCCGTTGAACCCAGCATCAGGAAAACGGAATAAATAAATGAGGAAAGGAAACTTCCGCTTCTAAATGCACGGACATAAGCTTCCGTTGTAAATTCAATCGGATAAAGGAATACTTTACCGCCTAAAATTGCGTCTTTGGAACTTAATGACATGGAAACTACACGGAATATTGGAATCAGCGCTACAATGCTGATTATTATAAATGCTGTATTCCAGAATAACTGGAACCGTCTGTCTGATTTACTTTTTAATTCTGCCATTACATAATTCCCTCCTCTCCCATTTTTTTAGATATTTGATTAACGGACAGGATCATTACGATACCGACTACTGACTGGAATAAACCAACTGCAGTGGCAAAATCAAACCGGCCGGCCTGAAGACCTACACTGTAAACATAGGTACTGATAACGTCGGAGGCACTTTTAACAAGTGTGTTACCCATCATATAAGGACGGTCAAAATCGATGGAGACAATCTTTCCAAGCTGCATAATCAGCATGATGGAAATAGTAGCTCTGATCTGAGGGATCGTAACATGTGCAATTCTCTGAAGTCTTGTGGCACCATCAATATAAGCAGCTTCTCCCAGAGAAGGATCTGTCGCTGACAACGCTGCCAGATAAATAATCAAAGAATAGCCTGCTGACTGCCATACTCCGGCGAACCAGTATACAAATCTCCAGATAAACGTATTGCTTAAGAAATTAATTTCCCTTAAGCCTACTTTGCGTATGATATCATTAACAAGTCCGCTGGTTGAGAACAACTGTGTAATAATACCTGCAATGATAACCCAGGAAAGGAAGTTTGGCAGATATAAAATCGTCTGTGTCGCTTTCCTGATCTTAAGATTCCTGATTTCAAACAGGAATACTGCAATCAGAACGGGAATCGGGAAACCAATAATTAAATCACCCGCATTTAAAATCAATGTGTTTTTCAGTGCATTCCAGAAATCTTTGGAACCAAATGCTTCTTTAAAGTTGGAAAGCCCAACCCAGGGGCTGTTCCATATACCTGCAAACACGTTAAATTTCTTAAATGCAATGACACCTCCAATCATAGGCTTATACCGGAACATAAGCATGTAAATAACTGGGATCAGAAGCATTAAATAAAGCTGCCAGGTATTGCGTATATAAATCTTAAATGGAATCTTACGCGCTTTTTCCTTGATTGTCTTTTCTTTCATAATATCCATACCCTCCTTCTATTCGTTTCCGTCTTTTTGAAGCTCTGCCTCCAGACTCTCAATCAGTGCCAGAAGCTCTTTTGGCTCATGGACGGTATAGTCCGGCGTCTCCCATTCATCAGCCGGATTCATATCATAGCGTGGAGACCAGTCAATGAGAATAGAGGTAATTCCAAAGCGGTTGGCTCCGGCAACGTCTTTCCTCACATTGTTTCCAATCATAACCACCCGTTTTTTATCTTCTTCTGTCAGGTGATTTTTCTCCATGGCATCTATAAACATTCTCTCGGAAGGTTTCTGGATCCCAACGATCTCGGAAATTGTTCTGGTGTGGAAGCAATAACCAAGGCCATTTTCTTCATAAACATTGGTGAAGGACTGTTCTTCTCCGTCAGCCACCATAGCAATGACATAACCGGCATCGTAAAGAGCTTTTAAGGTCTCTCCCGCACCGGGAATTAATTCTGCGTGGATTACAATATCCTCATCATTACGAATTTCAGTTCCTTCGTCAATAATGGTATCCCCACTGTCTGTAAAAATGATTAGCTTCTTTTGCATTTTGTTAACTCCATATCAAATTTTGGTGTGTTTTTTCTTAATGCTGATGAAAACATTATAATATTTTGGGTACATTGTTGCTATGCGTAATTTGTTTTTATTGAAACCATCTTACTCGCATTTCTTGCGTTTATAAAAATAAACGCAATGTTTTTATTTCAAAAGGAGCAAAATTTAAGAGGATTTCACTTTCATTCTCCAGGAGCTTTACAGGCAGTGTGGTTGTGGATGGTATGGTTTCTTCCATTGTAGTTTCCCACAATCCGCTGATTTTAAAACCAGCTTTTATCACGCAGGAGGTATGCCTTCCAAATGCCTCATAAAATCTCAAAATCAAATGATTTTCCCCGTCTTCTGCCATTTTAACTGTTTCCAAGATTACATCATCTGACGAAATACTGAAAAATTCTTTCGTACCTGCCCCTTTTCCCCAGAATTTAAGGGGACTGTTTAGCTGCATTCCTTCACGAACCACACCGCTGTCCGCAAAACCACTGCTTTTTACATAAAAGGAGTAAGTAAATTCCTGCATCCCTTTATCTGCATACATATCCGGCCATACAGGTGCTTTTAACAATGTCAGTTCCATTGCATTCCCGTCCGTACTGATTCCGTACTTGGAATCATTGAGCACTGCTGCTGTTCTTCCAGGCTCTGTCATCGCAGTATAACGGTTATTGCACACCTCATACCGGTCTGCATCATAACGGCGGTTGCGGTGAGTGGGCCGTTTCACATAACCAAACTGTATTTCTTCCAATGCTTCCTCTGCCCGGATTGTAACTGGAAATGAAGTCTTTAACAGCTTGTGGGTTTCCTGCCAGTCAATCTCTGTTGCGAAATCGATCCGCCTGCTGTGATAAGACAAAGAGATTCTCTGGGTCATGGCTGACTTATGAATCTGCCGTTTTACAAGAAGCACCACTTTTAGAGGGCCCGTCTCCTCAATGGTAACCACTGCTTCCTGATTGAGTTTCACTGGCACATCTTTATAGAAAGAGCTGATTTCCCATGCATCGTAATCCACATTAATATCCTGATAAAGAAGAAACTGGTTTGCAATCCCGTCAACAAATTCCGTTCCGGTATCCTGCTCCAGTACGCTCCTTACCTGACCAACGCCATCTATCGTTACTCTTAAAAGCTGGTTTTCCAAAATATAGAATCCGTTTTCTTCATAGATTCTGCAAGTATCTTCCGGATTTGCACAGCTGTTTTCTTCAATCTGGGCATAACCGCAGGAAGGTACCTTCACGGGTATCAGCAATTGATCTCCCATTCTCTGACTTACCGGCAGACTGCCGCAACTGATTAGTTCTTCTCCTTCTTCAATGGGGATCTCCACCAGTTCTTCCCGCTCCCAGGAAAGTGAGTTAAACACCAGCAAACCGTCTGCTTTTGAACCAGCCAGTTTCTTTTTTGCTTCCTCATAAAGACAGAGAGCGCTTTCTCCGGCTTGTTTTAACTGGGCTGCTGCATCCTCATAAACCCTGGTGATCGAAGTTCCCGGTATAATATCATGGAACTGGTTAAACAGAAGTACTTTCCACAAGTCTTCCAGTTCTTCTCTTTTATTCACACCACTCTCCACAAAACATGCAATGGAATGAACCATCTCCGTTTCCCGAAGGGCTCGTTCCATCAACCGGTTTTCCTTCTTAATCCGTGCCTGGGATGTATAGGTGCCTCGATGCCATGGAAGGTAAAGCTCCCCTCTGTAAACCTCTTTTACAGAGTTTTCTTCTTCCAGTCTTTCAAAGAATTTAACCGGACTTTCCATGCGGGTACGGGGTGCACCTTCCAAATCCTTCACCCGTTTTGCCACCTCTGCCATCTCTCTGGTGGCACCGCCGCCCCCATCACCGAATCCAAACGGAAAAATAAAGGTATCAATATTTTCCTGCTGCACCCGGTCTTCCTCCCATCTTGTAATCAGGTCAAGAGGATCCAGCCTTGCATTGTTCTTTTTATAAAAATGGGTGAGTATCCTGGTTCCATCGATTCCTTCCCACCAAAAATTATTATAAGGGAAACCATCACAGCCCTTCAGCGCCCTGGCCATCTTCTGAGTTGCAAAATAACGGATTCCACAGCCTTTCATAATCTGGGGCAGCTGTCCGTTAAAGCCGAAGCAGTCCGGCAGCCAGACCATAACGCTTTCTATGCCCAGTTCTTCTCGAAACCACTTTCTTCCGTACAGACACTGGCGTATGAGGCTTTCTCCCGATACCAGATTGGTATCAGGCTCCACATACATTCCGCCCTCAGGGATAAAGGATCCCTCTTCCACTTTCTTTAAAAGGCGTCCATACAATTCAGGATAATGCTCTTTTACATTCTCCATAATCGGCGGCTCACATAAGAGAAATTTATAATCCTCATATTCATCGGATAAAGCAATCTGGGTGGATAGTGTTCTTGCACATTTGCGCTTTGTCTCTTCCCATGGCCACAGCCATGCCAGATCCAGATGGGATTGTCCGAAAATGGTGAACTCCGGAGCCGTTGATCCATTTACACAGGAAAGAAGCGGCGCCAGTTTTTTCCTGGCCTCACGAAACGATTCATTTCGTCCTTCCCGGTCCAGTTCAAAGTCAGCTGTAAATGTAAATTCCAAAAGTCCCTGATTTATTTTCATTGCTCTTAAGGATTTGGGATCAAGCCCCTCAGAAAGCTTGCTTAATGTAAATACGTCCATAAGCAGCTGAAATGCCTCTTCGTTCCAGATTCCAAAATCCGAATCCCCTACCTTAACCTGAAACTCCGGTGGTTCTGGAACCGCAGTACGAAAATCAGGGCATGGTCCGCCCTTTTCCAGTCTCGGTCCATGCCCTGCATAGCTTTCTGCCACAACAAAAAAACGCTCACCTGCCGTTGCATGGCGTGTCAGTGTAATTCCATCGTGCTTTAAATCTCTGGAACCTGCCGTTTTCCCATTTACCCATAAAAGCATCTCACCGCCTACCTCCGGGTGAAGAAAAATCCGCTTTCCCTCCGCCTCTTTTGGCATGACGATCTCCGTTAAAAACCAGCCGTATTCCCATTTGCTGCCCCAGGGGGTTCCCTGAGGCATGGGATGAAACTCCTGTTTTAGCGCTTCCTCATAAGAGAAATGCTCTTTCGTCGTAAAACCGGTAAATGTCACTGAAGAAAGTCTTTCAAACAGATGGCTTTTTAATTCCTCCATCCATATATGAATCCGTCCGTTTCGTTCTGCAGCAAGCTCCATCTGCATATCCTCCCTTTTCTGATACAGTTATATTGCACCATTATATGATATCTCACAGGCAGTGACTATGCATAGTTTGTCAAGTTACTGTATATCTTTTGCAAATCTTGCAAAAATATAATTCTTACAATTGTATCTTTATGGTTTTTATTTCATAAGGCTTAAAGGTAAGAGAAATCCGTCCGTTTTCTGCCTGTACCTTGTTCGTCTCTTCTTCCATACAGTTGCATTCACACAACTGTGCACCCTCTGTCATGGGGAATGTTACGCGGGTATTGGTCCGCATGCCATAGGACTCATAGAAACGTACAATCAGTCCGTCCCCGTCTTCGGAATACTTCACTGTGTCAGCCAGTATATTTTCATTCTCAATCTCTAAGAAGGAACAGGATAAAACACCATTTCCCTTAATTTCAGTAGAAATCAGAGGACAGTTTAAGTCATACGCTTCCTGTATTACTCTGCCAGTGCGGAAATCTCCTTTATGAGGCAGCAGAGAATAGGTAAATGTATGCTCTCCCTGGTCTGCATCCGGATTTGGGAATATACCGGATTTTAATAACGTAAGGCGGATAACAGAATCATGAACGTCATAACCGTATTTGCAGTCATTTAAAACAGCGGCGCCATAGCCTGCTTCTGAAACGTCCGCCCATTTATGGGCACATACTTCAAATCTTGCCTGATCCCAGGTGGTATTTTTGTGAGTCGGCCGGCTTACATTGCCAAACTGAATATCGTAATTGGCCTCATTACATAGAATATCCAGAGGGAAGGCAGTCTTTAACAGCATCTGATGCTCGTTCCAGTCAATCCTGGTCTTAAAATCAATTCTCTTTGTATGGCTGTAAAAGCAGATCTGCTGTTCAATAACAGAATCCATGAATTTCCGTATTACAAGTACCACTGCTCTTACCGGGCCATTTTCTAACAGCTTTATTTCCGTTACGTCATTTACCTGCCACTGTTTCTCCTCAAAGGTAGAATCAATATTCCATGCATCAAATTCCAGTGGCCGGTCTTCAAATACAAGCAGTTCATTTCCCGCTTTTCCTTCCTTTAACAGACTTCTTTCTTCTGTTCTGTCATAGATACGGGATAGATTTCCTGCCTGGTCAAATTCCACCTCATAATATGGGCTGACTGCCTTTCTCACAGCTCCCTCTTTCCCGCATTCCACAGTGGTAAATACGGACTCTGCCTTTTCCAATGAATTACCTGCAGAAAGTACCGTCACACCCTTTGACGGCACAGCCTCAGCCAACGCGATCATTCGGCCATCAAAGGTTTGCTGGGTGATCGCTGAAAGATCTTTAACCGCAGTCTCATACTCAACAATTGAGGTTCTTTTAAAGCTTAGAGAGTTCCACACTGCAAGGGCAGTCGGGTTCTTTCTGTCGCTTTCAAATCCAGATACCGTTAAGATACTGTCATGGCTCTTATTGATTATATCAAGATCTGATTCCATGATTTTCTTATACTGAATCTCAGAATCCTCATATACCTCTTTGATGGATGAGCCTGGAAGAATGTCATGAAACTGATTTAACAACAGAAGCTTCCAGTTTTCATCCAGCTGACTCTTTGGATACTCCCCGCTTTTGGTAATAAGAGATTGAAGTACTGAGTAAAATTCTGCATCACCGTTTAAAAACTCACAGGTTCTGTTGTATTTCTTATTCTTTGCCATGGATGTATAAGTTCCACGGTGGAATTCCAGATACAATTCACCTGCCCATACAGGAAGCCGTTTTTTATCCAGTTTCTCTTCCAGCTTGTGAAAGAAGTCCTTAACAAAGGTCTGTTCGGTTCTTGGACAGCGGGCTACATTCTGTTCCATTCTCCTGCTCTGTTCCAGCATTTCTTCTGTTGGGCCGCCGCCTCCGTCACCGTATCCATAACAGGTCAGTACTTCACGGCTGACATCCTTATTTTGAAATCTCTGCCAGGTTCCCATAATCTGTTTTGGATCCTGTCTTCCGTTGTAGGTGGTACTGTAGCCTTTGGATGGCTGACCGGTTTTATAATAATCCTTGGTGGATATCAGATAGGTCAAAACTTCACTGCCGTCAATACCACGCCACACAAAGGTATCATAGGGAAACTGATTGTATTCGTTCCAGCCAAGCTTCGTTGTCATAAAATAAGACAATCCGGACTGCTTCATAATCTGCGGTATGGCAGCGCTGTAGCCGAATACATCCGGAAGCCAGAGCACTTCGTTTACAGGACCGGAAAGTTCCTTTTCGAAGAATCTTCTTCCATAAAGAATATGGCGGACTAAGGATTCACCTGATGCCAGGTTACAGTCCGGTTCCAGCCACATGGCACCTTCTGTCTCCCAGCGTCCCTCTTTTATTTTTTCCTTTATTTCTTCAAAAAGCTCCGGAGCCTCTTCTTTTACAAATTCGTAAAGCTGGGGCTGGCTGGACATAAATTTGTATTCCGGATACCGCTCCATCAGATTCAGTACTGTGCGGAAACTTCTGACCGCTTTTTGTCTTGTCTGTTTTAACGGCCATTTCCAGGCGACATCGATATGAGTATGCCCGATGCTGTGAACAGTCACCGGATTTTCCGATCTGTCCTTATAGTAGGCATTCATAAGGAATTCATCTGCTTCTTTTACTGAGGTGAAGAACTGTCTGGAATGGGGTCTGGTAAAGTCAATCAGGTTCACTGCCTCTGACAGAACCTTAAATCCCTCAATCTGCTCTAAGTCATCTTCTTCCAGAAGATCAGCTGCTTCAAATGGTACTGCAAGATCATAATAGAGCTTTGCTACCTCTTCTTCGTAGGCTCCGATTTCCAGATGAAAGAAATTAGTGCGGCCGGAGCTGTTGGAATAGGCATAAAATGCCAGCTCGTGTGTTTCTCCCTCGTTTGCATGTTCTGTCACAATAAAATCCTGATGGTTCATATCCATGGTTCCGGAATGCTTTCCGTCAAAAAACACCATGATCTGAGGATTGTCTGTATTCCAGATATCGGTTGCTCCCGTGTTTAAGACGGCTCTTACCTGCGCTCCTTTTAAATCAGACGGTACCGTAATACGGGTCTTAAACCAGTAATGCCGATCCGATCCTCCCCAGGTCTCATCCCTGCCAAAAGACTCCCAATTTAAAATACTGCTGTCAAACTCTTCTTTCCACTCATAACTTCCGGGGCTGATCCACATTTCTTCTGCCGGTTTTAAATTGGAATAGCATAGCGGTTTCAGTGCTTCCAGCGCCGCCAATAATCTGTTTCTGATCGGATTCATTCGTCATTCCACCTTTTGTCTTAAATTTTAAAAAAGGCAGGAAACACCGCATATGCGGGTCTCCCACCTAAAAAGCCTTATTAGCCCTTTATTCCTGTAGAGGCGATTCCTTCCACCAGATATTTCTGCATCGTCAAGAAAATAACGAAGATCGGAATCAAAGATAAAGTTGCCATTGCAAACATCGCACCCCAGTCGGAACCAGCTGTCGGATCTGAGAACATCTTTAATGCATAGCTGACTGGATATTTTAATGGATCGCTTAAATATAGCAAAGCTGCAAGGAAGTCATCCCATCTCCACATGAAGGAGAAAATAGCGCTTGTAACCAGAGATGGCTTCACGAGGGGAAGAATGATCCGGTAAAATATGGAGTAGATCGTACAACCGTCCATTCTGGCAGCCTCGTCCAAATCAATGGGAATACCCCTGATAAACTGAACATTTAAGAAGATAAAAAAGCCCTGACCAAAAAACTGCGGTACAATAATGGGAAGATAACTTCCAACCCAGCCCATTTTATTAAAGATAATGTACTGCGGAATCATGATAACCTGGAAAGGCAGCATCATCGCAAGAAGCATGCATGCAAACCAGAAGCCTTTAAACTTAAAGTCAATTCTTGCAAATCCGTATCCTACGACAGCAGAGGAAATAACAGCTCCTACTGTGGATAAACCTGCAATTATAAAGGAATTCTTAAAAAATGTTCCAAAACCATAACCTGCGAAACCTTTCCAGCCCACCTTATAGTTTTCAAAAGAAAAGTGTTCGGGCATAAGGCTGGCAGCAGTCCGGAAAATCTCATTGGTATTTTTAAAGGAACTCATCACCATCCATACAAGCGGATATATCATAACACATGCAAATAAAAAGGTAAATACATGATAAATCGCTGTGGTGACAAATTTTCTTTCCTGATATCCTGTTTTCATATTTCATCACCCTTCCGCTTCGTAATGTACCCACTTCTTCTGTGTTTTGAACAGTACCAGTGTCAGCATGCCTACAACGAATACCATAAACCAGGCCATTGCACAGCCATATCCAAGCTTATTATAAGTAAAGGAATTCTGATACATGTATACGGTATAAAACAATGTGGTATCTCTTGGCTTTCCCTGGGTAATAATATAGCTTTGTGTAAATGCCATAAACCCATTGATCAGCTGGTTAATGAGATTGAAGAAAATAGTGGGTGTCAGCATTGGAATTGTGATTTTGAAAAATCTCTGAATTCCATTGGCGCCATCAACGGTAGCTGCTTCATAAAGGCTGACTGGAATCTGCTTTAAACCGGATAAAAAGATGAGCATGGAAGAACCAAACTGCCAGATTGCTAAAATAATCAGAGTCCAGATTGCTGTATCTGCTCTTCCCAGCCAAGCCAGGTCAGAGGGAAGTCCGACTATTCCTAACAGTGCGTTTACAACACCATCGCTTGCAAACATTCTCTTCCAGAGAATTGCAACAGCCACACTGGATCCGATAATAGAAGGCAGATAATATACCGCCCTGTAAAATCCGGAAAGTTTGGTGCTTTTTACTAAAAGCATGGCAACTGCTAACGCCATGATAAGCCGGAGAGGAACCGAAAACAGAACATAGTACATGGTAACACCAAATACTTTCCAGAACTTTGGATCCGCCGTAAACATCGTTTTATAATTTTCCAGTCCTATAAAAACCGGTGATTTTAATATATTGTATCTGGTGAATGAAAACCCTAAAGATAAAATCATTGGAATAGCCATAAAGGCAAGAAATCCTATAATGAAGGGCAGGATAAATACATATCCTGCAACCTTCGGTGTGTTTAAGATCTGGCCCACTGATTTTTTTCTTTTCGGGATCATTTGATTGTTCTTCATCTTATCCCCTCCAGAATTTTACCTGTTATTTTGCCGCTTCTTCAAGTATTTTCTTTGCTTCAGGCACAAACTGGCCAACTGCGTCGTCTGCTGTTGCATCTCCGTAACGGACTGCTTCAGAAACTGTTTTTCCTAATGCTTCTACTTCACCTTTACCAGATGGGTCTGGAGCATCGATTGGAGTTGCAATCTCAGTTACTTTTGCAACATAATCAAATACGGTCTGAGCTGCTGCATCTGCCTTTGGTTTGATTGCATCTGCAACTTCTGTATTAATCGGAATTCCTCTTTCAGCAAGAAGGATTTCATTACACTCTGTGCTGTTTGTGAACCAGTCAATGAACTTTGCAGCCTCTTCCTTATTCTTGGAAGATTCAGCGATGGAGAAGAACATACTTGGTTTTAAGTACAGTGGCTGTACTTTAGCATCTGTAATGGTTGGGAACATGGTAATTCCAAGTTCTCTGCCTGCTGTTTTGGAAATACTGATGAACTGGTTGGATAAGCTTAAATCATTCCAGGTTGTTCCATCAATGATTGGCTTTGTCTCTACAACATCAGGATTTTTCTCTGCTAATAAATCTGCGGAAATGCTGGCATCAGATTTAGCAAATTTTTCAATGGTGTTAAAATAGATCTTCATGGAATCTTCTTTACCAGTGGATAATTCATCAAATAAATGAGAACCATTGGCTCTTGCCATGATCTGCATCATGTTGATTCCGCCGTCATAAAGAGTTTTAGCACCTGTTTTCTCGCTGATTGTCTTGCCAAGGTCATAAAGCTGATCCATTGTAAGCTGATCAGGAATGGTAACTCCTGCCTTTTCAACCACTGCTTTGTCATAAACCATCATAGGAGCGTTGCTGCCAAGGCTGAGTGCATAAGTCTTTCCGTCAACCTCTCCACTCTTGATGATGCTTTCCGGAATCTTGGAAGTATCAATGACTCCGCTGCTCATGAATTCAGATAAATCAGCAAGCTGTCCGCTCTTCTGATACTGATTTAAATAGGAGTAATCCATCTGAATGATGTCAGGAAGGTTTCCGCCTGCTGCCATAGCAGAAAGCTTGTCCCAGTAACCGGACCAGTCAGTAAACTCAACTTTGATGTCTACATTTGGGTTTTTACTCATGTAAAGATCAACTGCTTTTTTTGTTACATCGTTTCTTGTCTGATTTCCCCACCAGCAAAGGCTTAAAGATACCTTGTCGCCTGATGCTGCTGGTTTGGTATCAGTGGATGCTGCTGTGGTAGCTGCTGTGGTAGCTGCATCTGCCTTTGTTGTTTCTGTTGGCTCTGTTTTAGAGCCGCAGGCAGCTAATGATGATGCTGCAAGAATTGCTGCAAGTGTTGTTGCTAAGATTCTTTTCTTCATTTTGCAAAACCTCCCATTTGATTTCATTAAGATAACCACATTTTATGTCAAATATGCACAAACGTAAAGTTAAAATACGGCTTTTTATGGTTGAAAAAACAGCTTTGTGTAATTTGAGATGGTTTACCAATTTCTTTTTTCGATCTTTTACTATATAATACGATTATCTGAGAAAGGAATTCTGAATATGAAACGATGTACAGTCTGGTTTAACAATCTGTCTTTATACAAAAAAATACTGACCGTTTTTCTCCTTGCTCTTTTTGCCCTGTGCCTCACTATCTTTATCAGCATACGAATTCTGGCCAACCGCTACAACGAAGTACTTTATCAGGCAAATGCCGACTCTTTAAGCCATGTAACCACCTATCTGGAGTCGGAGATGCAGATGGTTGAGAATGTTACGGATAATATCATCGGAGACGCTGTTCTGCAGGAGAATTTGTCGTTTCTGATTGACAATCCATACAGTGACCGGCGTTCTCTTGCAAAAAGAGACATTTATCAACAGCTTTACTCCTATATCTATCAAAGCAGATATGTGAAATCCATCAATATCGTGTTAGATGACGGTTCCAATATCTGTATGGGGCGTTCGGATGATATCTTTAAATTCAACCGGGCGGAACTTGACCGTTCCATTGACCAGTTAAAGGGAAAAGCGGTATGGTCTTCTGCGATTGAACCCGGCGATGATACTGTGTGTGCAAGACAGATCTTAAAGCTTAAATATTTAAGCCTGAAAAAACTGGCAGGACTCTATGTCACCGTTGACATGGAACACATGATTGAGGATGGTTTAAAAAGCTCCGGCAGTATGGCGGATAATTCCAGGTTTATCTTAATGACTGGAGAAAAGCGGATCTATCCGGCAGATGCCTATCACCAGGAATACTGTCTGAAGCTCATCGCTGACAGGCAGGGCAGGGAAAATGCCTATACCATTACATCTCTGGATAACAAAAAGGAGTTTATCATAAATGGATATATTCCCAATGTTGGCTGGGACTATCTTTATTTCAGAGATTACAATCCCTTATTTCGCAACGTACGCCTTATTACCATGCAGATTCTTTTATATACCTTTTTCATTATTCTGGTTACGGCAATCCTGGTAAATTTACTCTTCCGCTATATTTTCCGCCACCTGGATTACTTAATTGAAAAAATCCAGCGTTTTGGTAATGGAGAAGCACCCGTCAGCCAAATCAGGTCTTATGATTATGAGAACAGACAGGATGAAATCGGCCAGCTTCACCGCAGCTTTGATGAGATGACCCACAGTGTAAAGGTATTAAGAGACGAGAATTATGATAAACAGCTCCTTTTAAGGGATTCTACCATTAAGATGCTGCAGCAGCAGATTAATCCTCATTTTTTATACAATACGCTGGATACCATTAACTGGATGGCTCAAAAATATGGAGCTGACGATATTTCCATGATGGTTCGCTCCCTGGGTAACTTATTCCGCGCTTCCATTGCAGGTCAAAAGGATATCATACCCCTGTCGGAAGAGCTGGAGGTGTTAAATGACTATATCCGGATTCAGGAAATGCGTTTTAAGGACAGACTGAATTTTGAACTGGAGGTCCCGGAGAATATCTCCCACATCTTCGTTCCCAAGCTGTGTATTCAGCCTTTGGTGGAGAATGCGTTAAAGCATGCCATGGAAGCCACCGACGAAATGTGCTGTATCCGGGTTACCATAAGAGAAATGGAGCTGGATTACCAGATTAAGGTATCCAATACCGGTTCCATTTTTGATCCTGACTTACTTTCTAAAATTGAAAACAAGGAAATCCAGCCCCAGGGTTCGGGTGTTGGACTGGTAAATATTAATTCCAGATTAAAATTAATTTATGGCAACAATTACGGGCTGAATTTTTACAATAAGAGCGGAATGGCAGTGGTTATGCTGTCCATTCCCAAAGAACAGGAGGTTTGACATGCTGAGGTTAATGATTGTAGATGATGAACAGATTATCAGAGAAGCCCTTTCTCAAATGATTGATTATGAATCTTTAGGATATGAGTTGATCGCAACAGCCAAAAATGGAATGGAAGCCTATGACATCATATGTGATGAATATCCGGATGTAGTGATCACTGATATTCGAATGCCCATTTTAAACGGGCTGGATCTAATCCAGCGTTCCATTAAAACAGACTCTAAGATCTCATTTATTCTGCTTTCCGGTTATAATGACTTTGAATATGCCAAGCAGGCGATGAAATATGGAGTCCGGTTTTATTTATTAAAACCAACCGATAAAAATGAGCTGATCGATTCTCTTGTCTCCATTCGAAAGGAACGGCTTCAGGAAGAAGAACGCCGTAAATCCCAGCAGGTGGATCTTTTAAAGACTTTGCACATTCCGCTGGAACAAAGTTTCATCATGGAACTGCTGGAGCATCAGGACACTTTTTCAAGTGTATTCCATAAATATCAGGAACTGTTATCTCTGCCTGAAAGCTGCCTCTATGCATGCATCTGCTCCTTTGTAGAAGAACCGTATTTGAAAAATTTCGCCACTGACATTGTTAAAATCCTTAATCTGGAAGGGCTTCGTCTGGATTTTTCCATACTATATGTAAAAAATACTGCTGTACTGATTTTTCCTGCTACCACTCTTGCAACACAGGAACGGATTAAGAATTCCATTTTAAAGCTGCATTATCCCAATCAGTCCGTTACCTTTGAAACAGAATTTATCCATATGGAAACATCCGAAAAGTTATTTTACTTTGTAATTCAGAAGATTTCCCGTTTTGAGCGGATTCTTCTGCTCAGTGAAAAGGGAGAAAGCTATGAGATCAGAAACCATATTACAGCTCCATGGATGATCAGTCATCTGGAAGATTCCATTACCTCTGCACCGGATATCATTCAGGCAAACGAGCTTTTAAATTCCGTTTTTATTGACTCCATGCCCCCGGCAACTGCCAGAAGCCTTGCCCTTGGCCTTTTTCTTCAGGCAGATTTAAGCCAGGAAAAACCGCCCATTGACGCTGCCTGTGACTTTTTCCGCCGGCTCTATTCCTGTGATAACGTAACGGAAATCCGGAATCTCCTTTCCGTGGTTCTGGTACAGAAAGAGCATGAAACAGGGGGACATAAGGCCAGCTCCAACATCGCGCTGTTAAAAACCTATATCAGGGAACACTTAGATTCAGAGAACCTGTCTTTAAAATGGCTGGCTGAGAATTACCTGTTTGTCAGTGTGGGATATTTAAGCAAACAGTTTGTGAAAGAAGAAGGTATGCGTTTTTCCGACTATTTAAACAAAGCGCGCATGGAGGAAGCTATTCGGCTGATGACCTACTATCACAATGACAACATCAAACAAATCGCAAGGCAGGTGGGATTCGGAAGCAATCCCCAGTATTTCAGCCAGGTATTCAAGCGTTACACAGGTCTTCCGCCCACAGATTACATCGAAAAGCTAAAAAACACAAAACATAAAGGAGAATGACAACAATGACAAACGAGAGGCTGCTGGAAAAAATCCATCTGGTTGTGGAGAAACTCATGAATCTGGGAGGCTGTGATTATGACAAAGACAAATCAGTCAGCTCTACAGACACAAAAAAAGGAATTATACAGAGGGATTTCGGCATTGAAGAATGGGACTGGCCTCAGGGTGTTGGTCTCTATGGCTTGTACAAACTCCAGGATTTCTATGGAGATGACCGGTATCTTTCCTTTTTTGAAAACTGGTACAGCGGACATATGAAAAACGGTCTGCCCTCCAGAAACATCAATACAACGGCTCCCTTCCTCCCCCTAGCCTGCCTTCATACCAGTCTTAAAGACTCAGAGAGCTTCTATCAGCTCTGTACAGAACAGGCAGACTGGCTGATTAACGGGCTTCCAAAAACCACTGACAATGGATTTCAGCACGTGACAAGTGCAATTGGTGACAGGAACGGAGTAAACTTAAATGAAGGGCAGATATGGATCGATACTTTATTTATGTCTGTGCTTTTCTTAAACCGAATGGGACAGCAGGCAGAAAATCCGGTTTGGAAAAACGAAGCCCTTCATCAGTTTCTGGTACACATCAAATATTTATTTGATAAGCAGACCGGACTTTTCCATCACGGATTCAGTTTTGAGCGTATGGATAATTTCGGCGGCGTTTTCTGGTGCCGTGGAAACTCCTGGTTCACCTATGGAATTATGGAATTTTTAGACGCCTGCGGATCTGATTTAAACGAAGGCGTAAGAACTTATCTGATTGACACCTTCCGTTCTCAGGCTTCCGCTCTCTTAAAGCTCCAGGCTCCCTCCGGATTGTGGAGAACCGTACTGACCGATGAAACCAGCTACGAAGAGGTATCGGGTTCCGCTGCCATTGCTGCCGGTATTTTAAGAGGTGTAAAGGCCGGAGTTTTAGATGATACCTACAAAGCTGCGGCAGACCGTGCAATCTCTGCTATATGCGATAACATTTCTGAAGATGGAACCGTCCTTAATGTTTCAGCAGGTACAGGAATCGGTATGGACGGCGACCACTATAAAAATGTTTTAATCATGCCTATGGCCTATGGTCAGGCTCTTGCTCTTACAGCACTGTGTGAGGCACTTGAAAAATAGAACTTCCCTGATATAAAAAGAGGCGAATAGAACGTTACTGCTCCGTTCTTTTCGCCTCTTTTCTGTATTTCAAAGGTGTCGCATCCGTATGCTTTTTAAATACCCGTTCGAAATAAGTAACACTTTCAAAGCCCAGAACTTCTGATATCTCTGTTACAGAGTATTCACTGTTTAAAAGTAGTTCCCTGGCTTTCCGCACCCTTGCCAAATTCCTGTATTCATTAACTGAAAACCCCGTTACCTCCCGGAAAATACGGCTTAAATAGGATTTACTGATAAAGAACCGTTCTGCCAGTTCTTCCAGACTCTCTGGTGTCTCACAATGGAGAGTGAGATACTCAGCCACCTCATGCACTTTACCATGTTTTGAGGTTTGAACCGTAACAGGCATATCCTTTAACAGGTTTTTTTTACGGCTTCTGTAAACCATAAGAAGAATTCT
Organism: Hungatella sp.; assembly: GCA_009712635.1. Taxonomy (GTDB): domain Bacteria; phylum Bacillota; class Clostridia; order Lachnospirales; family Lachnospiraceae; genus Lacrimispora. The sequence goes on from WASS01000015.1 coordinate 560,281, forward strand.
GGAAATCATAAGACGAACCATGACTTCATATCGTTCTCTTCTGCTTTTTATTTCATCTCTGATGGACAGAAGCAGGGATTTCATCTCCTCCCATTCCTTTTCAGAAAGTCTTGCAACCCCATAATAATCGCTAAACAGCTTTTCCAGGGAAGTGACCCCTGCATGATTTAACCATGACTCCAGATACCTGCCGTTAAGCTGAAGCAAAATACGGTCATGGCTTCCGCTTCCCGCCTGGCTTGTTTTATGCACCTGCTGCCGGTTGACCAATACCACATCTCCGGTTTTTACGTAATAGGTTTCTTTTTCAATAAAATAATAACGTTCTCCGCTTAAGAGAAAATACAGCTCATAAGTATCATGAAAATGCTTCATTGTCATGGAAAATCCGTCATCTCTTGCCACTTCATCGATGACTACGCCTTCCATGCTCTCTTCAAATATGATTCGTTCCATTTTCCTCTCCTGATCAGTAGCCAAAAGTATGATTATTGCAAAATAAGCATCAATTTTATTAGTATTATAATACTATAATGCATTATAATATGCAATAGAGAGTGATACGAACCTATTCAATATTTCTTAGTTTCAGGAGGAAACCTTTATGAAATACGAAAACAACAAAGTAAGTGATATTAAAATCGCTTACATCGGCGGCGGTTCCAGAGGCTGGGCATGGACTTTTATGACCGACCTTTCCATGGATGATTCCATGAGCGGAACAATCCGGCTTTATGACATTGATCCTGCTGCTTCAAAAAACAATGAAATTATTGGCAACCAGCTGAGCGCCCGCAAGGATACCATTGGAAAATGGGATTACGTCCAGTCTGATTCTTTAAAAGATGCACTGACAGGCTGTGATTTTGCTGTTATCTCCATACTCCCCGGAACCTTTGACGAGATGGATTCCGATGTTCATCTACCGGAAAGGCTTGGTATCTATCAGTCAGTTGGTGATACAGCCGGCCCTGGCGGAATGATCCGCGCACTGCGTACCATTCCAATGTTTATTACCATCGCGGAGGCAATCAGGGAATACTCTCCTGATGCCTGGATTATTAACTATACAAACCCAATGTCTCTGTGTGTAAAGACCCTTTATCATGTATTTCCACAGATTAAGGCATTTGGCTGCTGTCACGAAGTATTTGGTACCCAGAAGGTGTTAAAGGGGATCTGTGAGGAAACCCTGGGACTGGAATCCATTGACCGCAGGGACATTCATGTCAATGTTCTTGGTATTAACCATTTTACCTGGTTTGATGAGGCCTCTTATAAAGGAATCGACTTATTTCCTGTTTACCGGGATTATATCAATGCTCATTATGAAGAGGGCTATGAAGAGCCGGATAAAAACTGGGCAAACAGCACATTTGAATGCGCTCACCGGGTGAAGTTTGACCTGTTCCGCCGTTATGGTCTGATTGCAGCTGCAGGAGACCGTCATCTTGCAGAATTCATGCCTGGAACCGATTATCTGAAAGACCCGGAAACGGTTAAATCCTGGAAATTCGGTCTCACCACCGTTGACTGGAGAAAGAATGACTTAAAAGAACGCCTGGAAAAGAGCCGCCGTCTGGCTGAAGAGGAACAAGAAATTGAGTTAAAACCATCAGGAGAAGAAGGAATTCTTTTAATTAAATCATTATGCGGTCTCGAACGGACCATCAGCAATGTAAATATACCAAACTCCTTCTTACAGATTGCAAATCTGCCTAAAGATGCAGTTGTAGAGACAAATGCAGTATTTAGCCGGGACAGCATTAAACCCGTAATCGCAGGTTCCATTCCTGAGGAAGTGCTGGAACTGATTAAACCCCACGTTGCAAATCATGAGCGCATTTTAAAAGCAGCCCTTACTTGCGACCGCACACTGGTTTATGAAGCTTTCTTAAGCGATCCTCTGGTAAAAGGCAGAGCAAGCGACGAAGAAGTGAAAAAGCTGGCAGACGATATGATTGAAAATACCAGAATTTACTTGCCAAAAGGCTGGAATTAATGAATGAGGAACATGGTCGCAGATAGTTTCACAAGCTGCAGCCATGTTCCTTTTAAACAAAATCAGTCAAAGATATGCTTGCTGAAATACCGTTCTGCCCTATCCGGCAGAATCACAGCAATCCGTCCGGAGGCTATGCTGTCTGCAAGTTTTCTGGCAGCCGCCAATGCAGCTCCGGATGAGGAACCTGCAAAAATCCCCTCATATCTGGCGATATTTTTTACCTCATGAAACGCCTCCCCATCACTAACTTTAATCACACGGTCAACAAGAGACATATCCATGGTATCTGCAACAAAATCATTGCCAATTCCCTCTATTTCATAGTTTGCGTGTTCCCCTCCACCCAGTGTGGAACCGATGGGGTCTGCCAGTACTCCTTTTATCTCCGGATTCTGCTCTTTTAAATATTTCATAATACCCGTAAATGTACCCCCGCTTCCTGCACCGGCAACCACATAATCCAAATTCCCATTTAGATCCCGGTACAATTCCGGACCGGTAGTCTCATAATGAGCCAACGGATTTGCCATGTTTTTAAACTGTTCCAGGGTCACTGAATTGGGAATGCTCTCTCTCAGCTCTTCCGCTTTTCTTGTTGCGCCAAGCATACCTTCCTCCAATGGGGTTGAAATAATTTCTGCTCCCAGCGCCTTTAAAAGAATCTGTTTCTCCTGAGAGAATTTTTCTGGAATGACAAAGACAAGACGATACCCAAGATTAAGGGCAGCAAATGCGATACCAAGCCCTGTGTTTCCTGCTGTAGCTTCAATGATCGTATCTCCTGGTTTTAAGACTCCCCGCATTTTAGCATCCTGGATCATATAGGTCCCGATCCGGTCCTTAACGCTTCCGGAAGGATTATAAAACTCCAGCTTTCCATATATCTGCACCGTATCTGGAAATCCCAGATGATCCAGTCTGACAAGAGGCGTATTGCCAATTAGATCCTTCATAGAATCGTACAGACTCATTGTTTCGCCTCCCGGATTGCCTGTTCTAAGTCTGCGGCAAGATCCTTTCCATGTTCTATTCCAACCGAAAGCCGGATAAGCCCATCTGTAATACCAACCTTTTCCCGAATCTCCCTTGGAATTGAGGCATGGGTCATGGTAGCAGGATGACATACCAGAGATTCCACACCGCCCAGGCTTTCTGCCAGGGCAATCAATTTCAGGCTTTCAAAGAATCGATCGATACTGTATCCTTCCTTAAGTTCAAAAGATATCATAGCTCCCCCGTTCTTCGCCTGCTTCAGGTTTATATCATAGCCCTGTGCATCCGGAAGTCCGGGATAATAAACTGTTTTTACTGCTTCATGTTCTTTTAATAATTTAGCAAGCTCCACTGCATTTTCCACATGTCGGTCCATTCTGACGCTTAGGGTTTTAATGCTGCGGATCAGCAGGAATGAATCAAATGGCTGCAGTACTCCCCCTGTTGCATTTTGAATGAAATGAAGCCTTTCTCCAAGTTCTTTTGAGCGAACCACAACAAGACCGGCAATTAAGTCGCTGTGGCCTCCAAGATATTTAGTCGCCGAATGAAGGACAATATCAGCTCCCAGTTCCAGCGGACGTTGGATATAAGGAGTCATAAAGGTGTTGTCTACTACCAACAATGCTTCCGTGTTTTTCACAAGTTCCGCCACGGCTTTTATATCTGTTACTGTCAGAAGAGGGTTTGCCGGACTCTCTATAAGAACTGCTTTTACATCCGGAGTGAGCGCTTTAGAAAGTGCCGTAAGATCTGTGGTATCAGCAATGGTGTAGGAAAATCCGAAATTCTGAAAGACCTTATCCAGAACGCGGAAAGTCCCCCCATAGACGTTGCTTGATATAACAATTCTGTCGCCGCTTTTAAAAAGACTTAACACCGCAGTAATAGCAGCCATTCCAGAAGCAAAGGCAAATCCTGATTCTCCGTTTTCCAGTTCTGCAATCAGCAATTCCAGTGCCTCGCGTGTAGGATTTCCCGTACGTGAATATTCGTATCCTCTGTTTTTGCCCAATCCATCCTGCATATACGTTGATGTTTGGTATACCGGAGTATTTACAGCACCGGTTCGTTCATCCCCATAGATTCCTCCATGAATCAGAGCTGACTCTATATACTCATAATTTTTCATGATAAGACCTCCTAATAATGAAATAAATAATTTTATTAAATATTGTATTCCACTTGTGGTATGGTACTGGCAAGATGAAGTTTTTCCAGTATGCTGCTGCGCATTACCATAAAGTCCTGGCTGTTCTTCTGCCTGGGCCTTGGAAGTGAAATATTTATTATTTCACTTATTTTTCCGGGGCGGGGAGACATGATCACGACCCTGTCACTCAAATACAACGCTTCCTCTACATCATGGGTTACCAAAATCATAGTCGTCTCATTTTTCTTCCACAGTTCCAGGATCTTATCCTGAAGATCTGCCCTTGTAAAAGCATCAAGAGCTCCCATTGGTTCATCTAAGAGCAATGCCACAGGGTGATTGATCAATGACCTTGCAATGGCAACACGCTGGGCCATGCCTCCTGAAATCTGATGAGGATACACTTCTTCAAACCCGCCAAGCCCGATCATGTTAATATATTGGGCAATCTCATTTTTATGCTTCTTATACACCCCTCTCGCCTTAAGTCCTGTGGCAATGTTCATCTCAACCGTCAGCCATGGAAAAAGACTGCCTTGCTGGAACACATATCCCCGGTCAGGATGTGGCCCCTTTATCTCCTCTCCTTCCAGTGTTATTACTCCGGATTCAGGTACATCTAACCCTGCCAAAAGACGCAGTAGTGTGGTTTTACCACATCCAGAAGGGCCAATGATGGATAGAAACTCCCCCCTTCTGATAGAAAGATTAATATCTTTAAGAGCATCCACCGTATGATTGTTGGCATCTACATAAGTACGGTCTACTGATTTTATTTCCATAAGTATTTCGTTGCTCATTTTACCAGCCCCCTTTGCCACCGCAGAACGCGGTTTTGTATGAAACCAATTCCCTTCATAATAGAGGAAAACAGCACTGCCATCACAATAATAGCCGCAAACACCTTATAATAAGCAGACCATACTTTTGATGCGTTGATGTAATAGCCAAGCCCTCCTGGCTGCCCCATCATCTCAGACATGACCAGGGTCGTGAAGGCAAAACCATTTGCCGTTGAAATACCTGTAAAAATCTGGGGCATTGCATGAGGGATTGCCACATGAAAGACCAGATACGGCGTTTTTGCTCCAAGGGTCCTGGCAACTTCAAAATGCACCTTTGGCGTACTTGCAATTCCCTGTGCCGTTAAAAATGCAACTGGAAACCAGGCACAGATGACGATGAGAAATGCAGCGGCAGAGAAAGGATTGGGTAAAAGCGTCAGCGCAAAGGGCATCCATGCTACTGCCGGTATGACTCCCGTAATCTTTAAAACCGGATACACCCAGTAATAGACCTTGGGGAACCAGCCTATTAAAATCCCGGTTCCTACACCAAACACGACTCCAGATACGAACCCCACCGTAAAAAGCCGAAGGGAGTACAGAGTATTTTGAAAAATATAATCTCCCTCCATAAGAAACGACTCTATAATTTTAGAAGGTCCCGGAAAAAAAGGCTGAGGTAAAAGCAAAAGCTTCGTTCCCAAAATATCCCACAATGCCAATGCTAACCCCATCGCCAGGCGAAATGGGACGCGGCTTAAATATCTTTCCCTTAAATCCCCACGAAAAAATGAGTAAACTCCAATTACCCCATAGAGAAATATAAGTCCGGCCAGCACCAGCCGGTATGCCTGATCGGCCGTAAGACTGACCGAATTGCTGACTGCATAGGATTTTATTTCAACAGATACAGCCTGGGGAAATAACAAATTAACCAGTACTGCGGCAAAAAATCCCGCAACAGAGACTAGAGTCAGTAAAAAGTATTTTCTGCCATCCGTACAAACCGGGGCAGGCTGCACCGGTAGAAATCGATGCAGTTTTGAATGCTTGAATCCAGAAATGTTATTCATCCTTCTATCCTCCTCCAAAAGCATATTGTATCCTTATTTCACTTCTACCTTCTGGTATATCTGATTCGCAAATGCGTCCGCATCATTTGTTTTAAGATATCCGATGTTTTTAAGCTCCGTTACAAAATACTTAACATCTTCTGCAACGTGGGAACCCCCTGACTCCCGTTCCTTTATTGTGGGATATGCATAGCTGACTACAAGTTTTTCTGCCAGTTCTTTATCATCAATGGCAGAGTACTTTTTATCAGAAATAATGGCAACGGCTTCCTTGGGGTTTTCAGCTATCCAGTTCTGGGCCTTTCTATAAGCGCTTAACAGGGCAGATATCTTTTCTGGCTCGGAATCCAGAACTTTGGAAGAAGCATAGAGAAAGCAGCAGTATTTCCCTGCAAACGCAGGATCTGTGGATAAATCGAATACCACCCGATAGTCTCCGCTCTTTTCTGCAATGGATCCAAGAGGGTCCCAAAGTGCAGCGACGTCTACCTCACCGCTTTTTGCGGCTTCCAGTTCCAGATTTCCGTCCGAATAAGGCAGGAATGTTACATCTCCATCCTGTGGTTTTGCTGAGATACCGGCCTTTTCCAGCCACAGACTGGCAACCTGGTGAGGAGTTCCTCCGACTTCATCGATTGCAATTTTCTTTCCTTTAAAATCTTCTACTGTTTTGATTGGAGAATCCTTTGGAACAACGAATTTAATACAGCCATTGTGCAGACCATCCACAACCTTTACTTTAACTCCCTCCTCAATGGAAGGAAAAAATTGAAAGTCTCCGTTTACAATTGGAATTGTACCATTATTCAGTCCGATTTTACGTGTTTCACTATCGGCAGATATTAAGTTTACGTCAAAACCTTCCTCTGCAAAGAATCCTTTTTCATAAGCAATGTAGATAGGAGCAGCGCAAAGAGCACCGTCTTTTCCAGGAATATCAATTTTTCCATATTTGTATTGCGCCGTTCCTTCTGACGTATTGGAAGCATTCTTAGAACCACATGCCGTACCCCCTAATGCAAGGGCCAGAATAAGTGCAAAAATACCAAAATCCTTTTTTCTTATTATCATACTAAATTTCCTCCTTTTTTTCCCCTCTCTGAGGCATTTAAATATACATCTGCAGCTTGCCTTTATCCATTAGAAAAGTCCTGCTGCCAAAATCCAGAACCTCCAGCTCATGAGTAACCATAATAATTCCAGTTCCATTTTCTGCTATTTCTTTTAACAATTTCATGATTTCCAGCGTTGTTTCTGCATCCAGATCACCGGTAGGCTCATCGGCAATTAAATAGTCCGGATTATTGATCAGGGCTCTTGCAATGGCAACCCTCTTTAATTCTCCTCCTGAAAGGTGTTTTGGATATACATCAGATAAATGAGATATCCCGGTCTGTTTCAGTCTTAACCTTGCCGGCTCCACGGAATTTTTTCCTCTATTCCATAAATGGAAGGGTATTCTCACATTGTCAAGCACATTCAGGCTGGACAGTGCGCTGCTGCCTTGAGGAACATACCCTATTTTTGAATTGCGAAACGCCGATGCTTCCTGATCCTTCATGGAGAAGATGTTGCTTCCATCTATCTCAACTACTCCGGAGGTGGGAGTAAGCAGACCTGCGACCATATTAAGCAACGTGCTCTTTCCGCTTCCGGAGCGACCTATGATATTAATAAAATCCCCTTTATCCAGACTAAGATTTACCTCATTGACCGCTTTAAATAAACCGTTTTTTCTAGCATACTCTTTGGTCACTTCTTTTAATTCAATGGCCATTTTATTCTCCTTCTCTTATCAAAACACAGGTTTCTGTCCTGCTCACCTTTCCGGCAGAATATATGGCCGCTACGGGACCTGTTGCTATTGCAAGAACAAGATTACCCACCAACAGGCGTATGGAAGATATTACATCAGGGAGCAGATAGGGAAGGTGCAGCGACTCCCCAATATATGTACTGAATGGAAAAACAACCAGCGATGCCAGGAAAGCCCCCAGTACTCCTCCAAGTATGCTGATCATCAGGGATTCCGTCAGTACAATTTTGCATAATTTCACTCTGGCAGCTCCCAGAGAACGCAAGAGCGCAAACTCTTTCTTCCTGCCATTCATAATAACAGTGAACATCACTGCCAGAACAAATACCGCTATGATCCAAAGAGCGTAGGCAATTGTATTTACAAAAGTGATCAGAACAGAAATCTGATTTGCTGCAGAGAGAAACACATTTTTTGATTTCACTATGCCGATTCCTGATACCTGGCGCCTGATGTTGGTGGTTACGGTATCCACATCATAGCCTTTCTTAAGCTTTACCAGTACGGTAGAAATCGAATGGTCAATGTCTGTGCCATAAACATCAACGCTTAGATTCATTCCCGTTTTTTTCGCTCCTTCTAACAACATCCTCATCGTATCCATATTGGCATATATGGAATAATCCATGCCCGTAGAAGTTTTTTCCAGCTGTGCTGCAACCGGGTAGGTGTCGTTAAAAAACTTTAAGGTTTTGCTGTCGTTTATTACAATATCACTGCCTGCAATCAGTTGTCCGGTCTCCAGCTTTCTGCCATATACTTTTGTAATCCATGGCTTTATTACAAAATCCGAGTCTGGGTCAAACCCGATTACCTGAACCGGAACCGAACAGCAGGCTGCAGAAAGAGTGGATAAATACAATTGGGGCGATACCTCCTCAACTCCCTGTATCTCCTTAATCTGTTGTTCCATTGACCGGTCAAAATAAAAACGGCTGGGCTCCCCGGAAAGAATAATTCCTTCATACTGTGATTCATGTTCGAGGGGCACCACCGCCAGATCTGCTCCAAGCCGATTCTTTAAGCTGTCTAACCCGTTTTTCAGACTCTGTGACAAGACGGCTCCTCCAAACATGGTGAAGGAAAGTACGGATACAACCATTACCAGACAGACAGTTCGAAAAGGATTACTACGCAGATTATTCTTTGACAGCTGCCTGGTGGTCAGAGGTTTTAGGCCCATATGGTCTTCCTCCTATCCTGTCTTTTTTATAAAGATTGATTCCATTCATAACAGAACAAACAATTACCGAGACACTAATAATAACCAGTGCAGGAAGCGTCAGAGAACGGCAATCCATTCGTGTGCTGCCGCAAACTCCTGTCAGAATCGTGGGAAACAGCAACGATAAGATCCCGCTTAGTCCAATTGCTGCATTCAGTCCAAAACGTGTCTGCCTGCTGTCAAAAAGAGTTAATAAAAATCCTTCAAATGCTATCAGCAATCCCACCCCAAGCTCTGCCCTTGCGGTCCAATGACATTTCATGGAAGTAGTTCCTTTCATATTTCCCATGTTATGTTCACTCATATCCTTGTTTTTCTCTGAAGCAGTTTTTGTTACTTCTTCGCCGGAATCCGTAATTCTGCAAACCGGAAAAATCGTTTGTGGCCCCAGTGCGATCAGTAACCCTAAAGCTAAAAATACAATTCCAGATACCAATCTATTTTTCACACTATATCCTCTCTTAACTGTAAGGCACTTACCAAAGAAGAACCCCTTTGTGCCTGCCATCTGGTCTCATTAAAGAAACAGATTCTGTCATGGTATTCCAAGCAGGCAAATATAACGTATGATGCGTTTCCCTTTAAAATAAAACCATATTCTCATCTCATATCCCTCATATACCGAAACAAAAAAGGCAGCCCGGATAATTCTGTTCCGGACTGCCTTATGTGGCATTCGCAAGAAGAAAATTCGACTTATCCGTCAGAAATACAATATTTAACCATAGCAAAACAAGGCATACAGCAACACTGAATGCCCATAACAAAATAAGTAGTACAATAACCTGTAAATACTCTGTTTTCCATAGTTAAATTCTCCTTTCCTGCGCAATACATTTTTACATACTAGATTTATATGTATTATATGTATCAATATTCCTCTTGTCAATTCATAATAAAAAGTTTGATTTTTTTCGTGTTTATCGCCAAACTATTGATGGATTACAAGGTACTTGATTGGTTATTATTACACGTAATCCATATATCTGGTATATTTTCTAGAAATAGCCACTGTTCTATTAAAAAATCAGAAAAAATCTAGCTTAAGATCAGCTGCGGCTGCTTACCCCCTCCATTTTAAGTAAATAAATAAGGGCACACTTTAATAATAAAAAAGTGTACCCTTATCCATTATAATCTGACTATCCATAAAAGTTTGGATGCTTAGGTTTATTCTTTATCCAGGAAATTCAGTGTAAAATGAGCTTCTCCCTGCTCATCCAGTTCCATAATCATATAAGAGGGTCTTCTGCCTTCCTGGCGGGGATAGGACATACTACCGGGATTTAAAATAATGATCCCGTTATGTACCTCATAAAATGGTCTGTGGGTATGTCCGAACATGGCGATCTGAATATTACGCTCCATGGCTTCCGCTTCCAGCCGCTCCACTCCAAGAGATACATTATAATAGTGTCCATGAGTCAGAAGTATCCGGTAACTGCCCAGTTTGATTTCTTCCTCCCGTTCCAGATCAGAGAAAAAATCATTGTTACCAAGAACCATATGCAGTTCACAGCCCTCATCCAGCCAGCCCTCAATCTTCTTTTCACTTCCTTCGGAATCTCCCAGATGAATCAGCATGTCAAAAGGTTTATTCTCTTGGATCACCCGCAAAAGATTCTCATCCCTGCGGTGAGTATCACTGACAATCAGTACTTTCATGACGCTCCTCTCCCAACTGCTCTTTCAGCTTATCTTTCATGGCTTCCAGCGCCTTTCCCCTGTGACTGATCCTGTTTTTCTGATCCATGGTAAGCTCTGCTGAAGTCATATGAAATTCCGGTATATAAAGAATGGGATCATAACCAAATCCTTCCCCGCCAGCCGGTTTGTCCGCAATCAGACCCTCCATAGCTGCCTCTGTATGAAGGACCCTGCCGTCAGGAAGAACTGCAGCAATGTTGCATACAAAGCGTGCACTTCTGTCCTCTCCTTCAAAAAGAGCTGCACGATTTAATATGGTCTGATTTTTAATCTCGTAGGAAGTCTCCTCCCCCATGTAACGGGCAGAATAAATTCCAGGCTCTCCGCCCAGACAGTCTACCACCAGTCCGGAATCATCAGCAAGAACGATTCCTCCAGACTTTTTCCACACTGCCATGGCTTTTATTTCAGCGTTTTCCCCAAATGTGGTTCCGTTTTCCTCAATATCAAGGCAAATACCAGCCTCTTTCATGGAACAGACTTCCATTCCAAGATCCTTTAATATTTCACGGATTTCCCGCATTTTTCCTTCGTTCCCAGTTGCAAAAATTATTCTGTTCTCCCTCATCTGTTCTCTCCTTCAAACCTTTTTCTATTGGGCAGCTGTATATGCCTTCAGACACAAATTGCAGTTCTGCTTTTCTTCCACCCGCTCCCACACTTTGCCGTCAGCACTGATATAACCCTCCCCGTCAGATAAATCTACAAAGGTTCTTCCGTCTCCTGCATCATACTCAATGGCTGCAGGATGAACTGTATCGGGAGTGGTAATTTTCACAATCACTGCAAACCGCTCTCCCTTTTTTAATTTCAGTTCCTTTTTTGTTTTTTTATCAAATGATACGGTATAATAACCGGCATTTTCAAACACCCCGTCTGTCAGGAAAATCTTCCGGTCAAACCCATCCCCTTCTGTAATATCAGATTCTTTTCCCGTCTGACGTACTGCGTAAATCTCATAAGAGGTACCAGGAGCTGTTGCATAAAACCCTACAGCCTTTAAATACTGGGATTCTTCTGCTTCATAGACATTAGAAAACCATGCGGTATCATTCCCATAACCCAGCTGGCCAACCCAGCCCCGTAAATCCGACTGATAGATCCTGTCATATCTGCCCGGATCTTCTACTTCAGAGTATACAATGTTATTCATACCGATATTGGAATCATAATAGGATACATAAAAAAAGCCCTGGTCACCAAATCCATCTCCCCAGCTGTTCATGCAGATAAATGCACCATCACCATTTACCGGAACATTAAAATTTTCTCTGGAAAATCCATCATCCCAGCCGATAATTACGGAATCGTGATTGGGCGGTTCCGAGCCTATGTAGCAATAAGCGGACGCAGACTCATTATAACTGGCGGACTTACTTCTGTCTCCATTCATGGCGGTATAGAGGGAGCTCTGGACTCCTCCGTAGCGAAGAACCGCCCGCTTTATTTTCTCGTAATCTTTCCCCGGTATCATCTGGATTTCCTGAACATGCTTACCTGCTTTGAGACCTTTGGGAGACATTCCATCACCATAAGGATCCTCTGACTCCAGTACCGGTCCCTGCCAGGAAAGGAGATATGCCATGGACATGGTATATTCTCCTCCTTCTTCCTGAGGAATACAAAACCCATTATTTAAGGACATATGATCCTCGGAGAAATCAAGTGATTCTTCTGGTAACAGTCTGGCTTCCAATGCCTGTAATGATGCAAACGCCCAGCAGGTACCAAGGGAACCCTGATTTTTCACTGCCGGAGCACGGCCGTTTTTCCTTCCGTCATAGACAGCCGGAAGCTGCCCTGTATCTGGATTATCTGTCTGTAATGGTACAAAATAGTCCGCCGCCAGGACGGCTGCTGCGGATAACACAGCAAGAAAAAGGGCAAACCGGGTTTTATTTTTCAAACTCATCTCCTGCTTTTCTTTTCGGTGGCCTTGGCCCCATAAACTGATAGAAATAGGTCTTCATCATTCCATTATAAATCTTACGGTTTTTATCTGCTTTTCTTCCGATATATCGTTCCGCATCCTCATATGCAGTGATCATGTACAATGACCATGCATCAAGAGCAGCATATCGCTCTCCGATCTGGCGGTAAAGTTTTGGAAGATTTTCCTTTTCTTCAAGTCGCTCTCCATATGGAGGATTGGTAATTATAAAACCATATTTCTTCGGATGGCTTAACGCATCCACGGACCGCTGCTGAAAATGGATGAGGTGATCTACACCGGCAGATTCAGCGTTGGTTCTGGCTGCTTTTACAATCTCAGGGTCAATATCATATCCCTGTATATCAACCTTTACGTCATTGTCTACCAGATCATTCGCTTCATCCATGGTATCATACCAGCATTTTCTTGGAATAATGTTCTTCCAGTCTTCTGATAAAAAGGACCGGTTCATACCCGGAGCTATATTAGCAGCCATCATGGCTGCTTCTATTACGAATGTACCGCTTCCGCAAAACGGATCCACCAGAATCCTGTCTTTGTTCCATGGAGTCAGCATGATCAGTGCTGCAGCCAGGGTCTCCGTAATGGGAGCCTTGCTGGTAAGGGTACGGTAACCTCTTTTATGGAGGGAATCTCCCGTAGTATCGATTCCTACGGTAACCTGATCTTTATACAGAAAAACACGAAGAGGATAGCTTGCACCATTCTCTTCAAACCATTCTGCTTTATATGCACCCTTCATTCGCTCCACCATGGCTTTTTTCATAATGGACTGAATATCAGATGGGCTGAACAGCTTACTCTTAATGGAAGAAGCTTTAGCCACCCAGAATTTCCCATCAGCAGGAATATACTCTTCCCAAGGTATTTTCTTAGTCGCCTGAAAAAGCTCCTCAAAGGATTCCGCATGAAAGCTTCCTGCCTTTAAAAGCACTCGTTCTGCAGTTCTTAAAAATACATTGGCTCGGCAGATGGCTTCGTCATCACCAAGAAAAGTCACTCTTCCGTCTTCCACTAAGGTTATATCGTATCCAAGATCTGTTATTTCTTTTTTTAACACCGCTTCCATACCAAAATGGCAGGGAGCAATGAGTTCGTAAGTTTTTTTCACATTATTCTCCTAAGTTCATTTCTTTTACAATGTTACCATCAAAGTCCATAATCCTGAAAATCCGGTCTTCCAGCAATGCATAGGTCGGAGGATTTCCTCCTTTTGGAATGGAAACAGAGCCTGGATTGAGTATGGTAATGTCTCCAAAGGTTTCTGCAGTCAGGATATGGGTATGACCGTGAAGCAGAATATCTCCCTTTTGCATTGGCAAAAGATGTTCTTTGTTATAGATATGTCCATGAGTGGCATAAATAGTCAGGCCATTAATTGCAAACAACGCATAATCAGAAAGGACCGGGAATTCCAGTACCATCTGATCTACTTCCGCATCACAGTTTCCCCGGACATTATAAATCTGATCTTTATAACTGTTAAGCATGGAGATGACCTCTTTGGGTGCATATTCTTTGGGAAGATCATTTCTTGGTCCATGATAAAGAATATCCCCAAGGAGGATCAGTCTCTCAGCTCCTGATTTTTTATATACATCTAACAGCTCCCTGCAATAATAAGCAGAGCCGTGAATGTCGGAAGCAATCATATATTTCATACGTATTTTCTCCTTTACTGTTTATCAGGTATATTTTAAGACCTGGAAGGTATATCTGTCAATGAATACCTATCCACGTACCATATATTTTCCCCTGTAATAGGAGATTCCATTGGCCAGATTGATGACATTATAACCCATTGACTCCAAATGTCTGCAAACATTCATGCTTTGTCCGCCCCTGGCACAATAAAAGATAAGTGTTTTATCTCTGGGCAGCTGGTTTTTCCAATAATCATATTCCTCATAAGGAAGATTGACTGCGCCCTTTAAATGTCCTTTTTGATAAGAAAATGAACTCCGCAGATCTATAATCATAATATTTCCATTATATTCTATATATTGATCGACTTCCCATACCGGTATTGTCGTGAACATACTATCACCTGTCCTTTCTAGTAATAATATATTCCGAATTTTCCAGGATGCGAAAAGGCAAAAAAAACGCGGGAAAGGACACGATGTCTCTTTCCCACGCCTTTTTTAATTTTTTCAGTTATTAAAATTTGTTCTGGCTGCTGTTACGGCTGGAGTCACGGCTGGAATCACGGCTGGAATCACGGCTGCAGTCACGGCTGGAATTACGGCTATCCTGCATTTTATCCTGCATCTTGTCCTGCATTTTATCCTGTGACTTGTTCTTATTGTTGTTCTGGCTTGATGTGTAATTCTTTGAAGAATTATTCATATCATTGTAGCTGTCATTATAATTATTCTTAGACATTTTCATACCTCCTGTGGGCGTTTTTTGTTACATGGTGTAGTATGGCGAAATATCCGGCAGAATATACTTGAATTTTTATATTGGATAATTCTGAATTTTTTAGAATTGTTTTTAAAATAACTTTGCATTTTTACATAGCCTATATTATAATTTAATTGAGGAATATTATTCCTCATCCTTATTAATTATTTATACTCCCCTCAGAAGCAGCCGAATAGCTCCCCTATTCAGGCTGTTTCTCTTTAATGAGAGATCTGTGTATTTTATGCAATGCATTATTGATAAGTTTATATTGATTCCAAACAGAATATATGTTATATTAGAATTATAAAAGGAACAACCGCCCACAAGGGGTTGACCTAGCTTAAGAGTTGAAAGAACCCCTGAACCGGTCAAGTTCACAGGGGTTTTTTCTATGTATTACTTCTTTGTTATAGTATAAACAAAGGTCAGTAATGCAAGAATGAATATTCCGAATTGCATTAGCTCTCCAAATGATATATTCATCTGCCTCACCTCCCTTCATGTAAAATGAAAAGAGGTCAACACACCCTGTAAAACGATTGTTCCATGCCACTATGGTAACATATCCCATTTCAATGTGCAATTACTTCTCTGATAGCAAATCAATCTTTCTCAGTTCTTTTCGTTGATTATTTAAAAAATCTCCACCCCTTACTATCGCGGCCATCGCCCGGCAAACACAAAGACCTCCGGCAATCCCATGCCGAAGGTCCTATATCCCTTTCCAAAATCCGGTAATCCGCTATTCCATTAATCGCCAAGCACGTTGACAATTTTTACAGGTGTCCGATAATTCCACGGAGATGTCTTAATACCTGTACTATAAGTTGAGGAATGTACTACTTCTCCATTCCCGATATACATGGCAACATGATTGATGGAGCTTCCGCTTCCGTAAAAAATCAGGTCGCCTGGGCGCATCTGATCTGCGCTCACGGATCTTCCCTGTGAAGCCTGTCCACCTGATGAACGGCTGATGGAAAGTCCTGCTGCATGCTGCATTACATATCTTGTAAATCCGGAGCAATCCACTCCTGTATGAGGATCACTGCCACCGTAGGAATAACGACCGCCTACGAACTGCAGTGCATAAGTAACAATGCTTTGTCTGAAATTAACGGTTGACTGAGCCTGAGCCTTCTCTTCCAGTGCTTTTAAAGTTTCTTCATCGGTTGCAGTTACAGTGGCACTTCCTTCTACCGGCAAATAGCCATATGTATCGTTCACCTTAACTTTTAAAAATCCATCCCCCATATCTTCCACAACTTCAAAGGCGGATCCTTTGGAAGCGTTCATTAAGGGTTCTGTACCTTCTTCATCTTTACTGATTGTAACCTGATCTGTGTTTACGGTTACCATGTAATTCCCAAAACTTAATCCTGGACCGGATACCTCATCTGCTCTTACATCTGAAGGAACTGCTATGATCATTGTTCCACAAAAAGCCATAAGTCCTAACGTTTTCCATACTTTGTTTATCATCGGGAAATCTGCTCCTATTTTTACTTTTTGAGTTTCAAATGTTACGTAATTATTAATTTCATTACGGTTATTATACATTTATTTTATCTTTTCGTCAAGTATTATTTAAAACTGCACGAATTTAAAATTATATTAGTTTAAAACACTGACAAATTTCACAGGTTTGCGATACATGACGTTTGTTACGATAATTCCTGTTTTTTCGGTGGATGCATGGACTACTTTCCCATCTCCCATATATAAAGCGACATGATTAATGGATCCGTTTTTTCCATAAAATACCAGATCACCGGGACGGGCCTGATCATAACTTATGATTTTTCCTTCCCCTGACTGTGACCTTGCACTGTGATCCAGTTCAACATCTGCGGTCTTTTTAAGGACATATCTGGTAAAACCGGAACAGTCCACTCCTGTACTGGGATTTACACCTCCATACACGTAACGTCCTCCAACGAACTGAAGAGCATAGTCCACAACTTCCTTCCGCTCCAGTGCAGACTCGTCCACTTTTTCCTGAGTCTTTTCGATCAGTGTTGCAGAATCACTTCGTATGTAACCATCACCTTCCGGTACCTTCACCTTCAGCCAGCCATCCTTGGCAGGCTCAATCACCTCACAGGTCTGGCCTTCCAAAGCAGAAGTCACAACTGATCCTCCATCCTCCGCAGTGGTTCTGACTGATACAGGCTTGTCCAGTCTGGCATAAAGAGTGGTACTGGTTTCTACTGTGATTTCATCCGCTTTCGCCTCTGTCTGATTGCTTAAACTTAAGGTAGTTAAAAGTCCTAAAAGTCCCATGACCTTCCACATTCTGATTTTCATAACGAATCTCCTGTCTGCGTATGATAGCTGTCGCCGCAAATATTTGACTTAAATATTACATAATTGTTACATTTTGAATTATATCCTCTGTCGCAGCTTTTGTCAAGCAAAAACGGCATTTATGACCACTCTCAGTCATAAATGCCGTTATACTTTTGTAATATATTCCATTTATATTGTTACATATTAGTGACATTATCGTTTCAATCCTCTTACAAACCAGTAAATCAGGCCAATTAAAAGCAGTGGTCCCATCACAGGTGCGAGAAGGCTGAAAATACCAGTAACGATGGTTCCCACAAGGAGGAAAAAAAAGACAATGGCGACTATCCCAAGAAGCTTCCAATACCATTTACTTAAATCATAATAATGCATCCCCCGTCTCTCCTGCCTGGGTTCCTCATAAACATTCTGATCCTGTCCGGTAAAAGAGCTATAAAAACCGCCGGTGCTGCTGCTTTCCTTTGCGTTCTCACTGGCCTCTATAATCGTCTTGGCAATCAGTCTCGGGTCTCCAATTGCTTCGGTGACAGCTTCTTCCGAAGAGCCTTTTAAAACTTCTCCACGGATATATTCTTCGTAATATCTGATATTTTCTTCCACCACGCTTCCGGGAACCTCTCCTGTAAGGGTATCCCTTAAACGCTGTAAAAATTCCTGTCTGCTCATCTGAGCCTCCTTCAATAAAGTAAGTAACTTCCGACTATTTTACCATTTGACAGGGGTTCCGTAAAGAAATCTTATCTGAAATAAATCTTAATTTTTCATAATGTGCCAGACTACTCAACACGTTCTTTTATGATTCCCTCCCTGTATGCTGCCACCAGCTCCTTTAAATCCTCAATTCTTCCTGTCAGTTCCGCTCCTTTATCTGTATCGGCAACCATCACCCGTCGTTTCATATTCTCAACAACTGAGACCTTTGGTGTACTCTCCTTTTCCGGATCAAAAGGCTTGTGCTCTGCCAGAGCCAGGTGGTTGGAATTATAAATCAGTGTATATCCTGCAATTCCAGTCTTTAACTGATACGCCTTTGACAGCCCGCCGTCTATGAGAAACAGTCTGCCTCCAGCTTTCACCGGAGATTCTCCCTCTTTAATTTTTACCGGGACGTGACCGTTTATAATATGTGCACTTTCTCCTGGTAGCCCGAACTCACTTAATATTTTCTCGCAATATTCTTCCTTTATGCTTAAACGGTAATATGGATTCATGGGTTCCATATGGGTCTGATGATCTTCAATAAAATAATGTTCAAAGGTAGTCATCTTACTTTTTCCATATACCGGGGACTTGGCTCCGCACCATAAATACCACATGAAATCTCTGGCATCTCTGCTTTCCTGAGTGTGTTCCGGAAGAAAATAAGCATTCTGAATCTTAGTATCAACAAAATCCATGAGAGCTTTTCCGGAATAGGACGAACCTTCCATATAAATTTCTTCAAATGTACCATCTTCCCGCATGGGAATGCATCCATGATAGAGGAGATTGGAATTATAGCATTTGTACATGCTTCCATGAGAATAGAGGAAACGCACGTGACGGTGAAGCAGTTCATTATGGAGAAATGAAAGCTGCAGCGTACGCAAAAGTTCCTCTTCCTCTTCGTTTAATGTCAGCGGACATGCCGGATCAATGGTGGGAAACGATGCATCAAGAAGAGGATATTCCTTTCCCTCTACTGTTACAGTTCCCTTATTGTAATCAATGGCATTCAGCAAAATTCTGTCATTCATTTCGTATTCCGGGTGACGCTTTATAATCTGCCCTTCCACTTTAAACTGAATTATGGCAATTGCCTTATGCATCTTGGCTGCCAGTCCCGGATCCACAGCATCGTAAATATTTTCATCAAGAATCTGGGGTGAAAAACGCTCACAGGGGTCGTTACGGTATACTCTGGCAGCGAACATGGAAAGCGGTCTTAAATTAATCCCATAACCATCCTCCAGAACATCAAAGCTGTTGTAGCTGATGGCTATTCTTAAAACGTTGCAGATACAGGCCAGATTGCCTGTCGCTGCTCCCATCCATGAAATATCATGGTTTCCCCATTGAATGTCCACATCGTGAAACTGCAAAAGCTCATTCATAATCATATCTGCTCTCGGTCCCCGGTCAAAAATATCTCCTATGATATGAAGACAGTCAATGGTTAAATTCTGAATCAGTTCACAAAGAGCTATGATAAATTTATCTCCAATCCGAATATCAATAATGGATCTGATGATTTCGCTGTAGTATACCCGTTTGTTGTCATCGTTATAATCAACATGAAGAAGTTCGTCTATGATGTAAGCAAATTCCGGTGGCATCTTTTTTCTGACTTTGGATCTGGTGTATTTTGAAGATACAACCTTGCAGATCTGCACCAGACGGTAAATTGTCACCCTCAGCCAGTCATCATCTGCCTGCCCGCTAAGCTCCAGCTGATTCATAATGCGGTCGGGATAGTAAATCAGGTTTGCTAATTCCACTTCCTCTTTTTCGGGTAAGATATGACTGAACGTTTCAGAAATCTTTTCCCGAATCACACCGGAAGCACTCCTTAACAAATGGATAAAGGCCTCGTGTTCCCCGTGTAAATCACTGAAAAAATACTCAGTTCCCTTGGGAAGTCCCTGAATTGCAGTCAGATTAATAATCTCACTGGAAGCCGCCCGAATGGTAGGATATTCCCTTGCCATAAGCTTTAAATAAGCCAAATCTTTCATAAATACGTTCTCCCTTTTTTTGACACAGTTGCATTGCTTTGAATTTTATAGTATCATAAAAAACGTCAATTTTAAACCCCTTTCGCCTGTCAGTCGTCCATGACCGGCCAGGCTATGAACGTAAAACCGGGAACACCCCAGAAAAAGGAGATACATATGGAACAATTATATGTTTTCGGAACTGGCAATGCCGCTGCCACCAAATGCTATAATACCTGCTTTGCCTTAAAAAATGACGAGGAATATTTTATGATTGACGCCGGAGGCGGCAACGGAATCCTCTCTATATTAGATGACATGAATGTGGATCTGTCTCATGTCCACCATATATTTGCAACTCATGAACACACCGATCATATTCTTGGTATTATCTGGATGGTGCGGTTTATTGGAGCCAGAATCAAATCAGAGAACTACGATGGGGATCTAAATATTTACAGCCATAAAAATCTGGTTTTCGTAATCGATACTCTCTGCCGCCTCACTTTGCAAAAAAAATTTTATGATCTCATTGGAACCAGAATTCATTTAATCCCGGTGGAAGACGGAGAAACCAGATCCATACTTGGATATGACATCACTTTTTTTGATATTCATTCCACAAAAGCGGAGCAGTATGGATTTACCACAACTCTGGGTAACGGAAAACGCCTGTCCTTTTGCGGCGATGAGCCCTATAATCCCCAATGTCATGAATTTGTTGAAGGAACCAGCTGGCTGCTCCATGAAACCTTTTGCCTTTATAAGGACCGGGAAGTATTTAAGCCCTACGAAAAGCATCACAGTACAGTCGCGGATGCCTGCCAGCTTGCAGAGGAATTAAAGGCAGAGCATTTGATTTTATGGCATACTGAGGATAAGAACTTAAATAACAGAAAAGAGCTCTATATCAGTGAAGGCAGTCCTTTCTTTTCCGGTGAACTTTTAATTCCGGAGGACAAAGAAATCATTAAACTTTCCTGACAAAAAAATCACTCGTCCCCGACACTGCATATTATATAACAATAGAAAAAGCAAAGGAGTTTCTCATATGTTTTGCCCGGGCGGCTTTACCCCTTACCGTGACGTCGACTGCAGAGACCTGGCTATTTTCTATGAGGCCACCAGGGAATTACGCGGCACTACCTACAAGCCATATCTGGTGGCAACACAGGAAGCCAGGGGAGTCAACTTCCGATTTATCTGCAACTCCACGATTATGACCAGACCTCCTCAGAATGCAATCACCATGGTTTGCATTTTTAAACCCTTTTGCAAAGAACATGATAAGGCCAGGGCGGTTGTGACGAGTATCTGTAAAATGGGATGCTACAATTGTAATTAATTATAAATCGGAACGGTTTTCACACCGTCCCGATTTTTTAATAGTACCAATATTTTTAAAATGCCATACGGTAAATCTCTATCATATCTTCTCTTCCCAACTCGCGGATTCCTGTCAGGGTTTTTTCTCCCTTTGAAGAGCATTTATCCGCCATAAGGAGGAAATCCTCCTCAGTAATGCTGGAATTTAATTCCCGCAAAGATACCGGCATTTCTAGACTTTTAAAATATACTTCTAACCGATCGATTCCCTTTAATGCTGTATAAACCGGATTTTCAAAATCCATCTCCTGGTTGAATACCCTTACAGCCAGCTGGGCAAATCTCATTGGTGCATCCTTACATACGTATCTGGCCCAGGAACAAAACAGAGCAGATAAACCGGCACCGTGGGCAATATCAGGATATAACCCGGACAGTTCGTGTTCCAGCTGATGCACCTGCATGAGATAATCTCTTCCAAGACCAGTCAGTCCGTCATGAGAAAGGCTTCCAGCCCACATGAGGGTGGCGCGAGCCTCATAGTCTGACGGATTTTTATCCGCCTTTTCTCCTGCTTCCATTACAGAGGTCAATAATCCCTCGGCGATCCGGTCTGTAAGAGGAGTATCTTTCGTAGCTCCTCCCAGATACCGTTCCAGTGTATGCATCATAATATCAACCGTTCCGCAGCCAGTCTGAAACTTATTCACAGTAAAGGTCAGCTCAGGATTTAGCACTGCAAACAATGGGCGGTGTGTGGGGCTGTTAAATCCTCTTTTCAGGCCTTCCTCTTCTTTGGTAATGACGCAGGACAAGCTGGTTTCGCTTCCGGAAGCAGACAGTGTCAGAATATTTCCGTGAGGAAGTGCCTTGCCAGGAACAGCTTTTTTCATAAAATAATCCCATGGATCAATATCCGGATTTAATACTCCGTCAGCCATGCATTTTGCAGAGTCAATTACACTGCCTCCTCCCACAGCAAGAATAAACTGGACGTTTTCCTTTCTGCACAGATTGATTCCTTCCATTGCCAGTGAAAGACCGGGATTAGGCCTCACTCCTCCAAGCAGTACGTATTCAATTCCATGACTCTTTAAGGAATCTTCAACCTGATTTAAAAGACCGCTTTCCTTTACACTTCCCCCCCCAAAATGAACCAGAATCTTTTTAAATCCATATCCGGCAATCAATTCTCCAATACTTTTATGGGTGTCACGGCCAAAAATCACCCTTGTTGGTACGCAATATTCAAAATTATTCATTTAGAAACCTCTCTTTCTCCATCAGATTCATTCTTAGCTGAAATTATAGCATGAACCCTTCTTTTTTCCAAGACTGACTCTCTTTCCACCTTTTCCGTCATAAATTCTGTCCTTTTTGCATATCTTATATGGGAAAGCCAAAGAAAGCTGCTTTCCCTTTTCACATGCATCTAACATGGAACGACAAGGAGAATTCTTATGAACCCATTCAAAAAGAGTTTTACATCTTTCCCAGTGGCAAAGCATCATCTGATAATATACATAGAAGTAGTCATTCTTACGTTTCTTTTAGTCTCCCTTTTTTTTATTTCTCCCGGCGGCAGATTCTCTTTTCCAGTTGTAAACCAGGAAGGGAAGGCCAGCTCTTCGGAAGCAAAAAAATACATTAAATGGGTGGATTTTAATGTAACTGCAAGAGCCATGCAGGAAGCCTTTCGTTATGATGTCAATACCTGCCAGTCCCAGGTTCATTTAAACTGGGTGGATTTGCTTGCCTATCTGGGGGCCAGATACGGAGGAGACTTCTCCAGATATTCAAGCAAAGATTTAGATTCACTTGCCGAACAGCTTCTCTCCGGAAAAACCATGGAAGAGCTGACTGGCAAAATGAAATACTATACGTATTACCGGGAAGCCTATGGAGCCGTGTTAGACGGTCTGGTTGGGCAATATGAGATTCAGATCCCTTCCGCCAATGCACCGCTTTACGCTACGCCGGACTTATTGCCGGACGGTTCGGTCAATCCGGATAAAGTCTGGGTGACAAAATACGGCTTGAAAGGATTTTCTCCCATTGCCAAAGGATTTCCCTACAACGATTTTGACGATTTCGGTACTGCAAGATCCTACGGATTCAAACGCCAGCATCTGGGGCATGATATGATGGGCCAGGTTGGAACCCCCATTATCGCTGTGGAAAGCGGCTATGTGGAAGCGATCGGCTGGAATCAATACGGTGGCTGGAGACTTGGTATTCGAAGCTTTGATGGAAAACGCTACTATTATTACGCCCATTTAAGAAAAAATTATCCCTATCATAAATCATTAAAACAGGGCGGTATCGTAAACGCCGGAGATGTCATCGGATATATGGGCCGGACGGGATACAGCCGGACAGAAAACACCAATAACATTAACCAGTCCCATCTTCATTTCGGGCTTCAGCTGATCTTTGATGAGTCCCAGAAAGAAGGAAACAATGAGATCTGGGTAGATTGCTATGAACTGACCAAATTTTTGTCTATGAACCGGTCTGAAACAGTAAAAAATCAGGAAACCAAGGAATACAACCGGGTTTATAATATGAAAGATCCTGGCATTCCAGAGAATTTTGTCGCACCGCCGCCGCCTCTTGAAGAGGAGCAATAAAAATGAAAGCAGCTTATTTACGGGGTCTTAAAATCAATCCCGTAAACAGGCTGCTTTTTATGGCAGACACATTTATTTTCAAGTTAAAAAATGGTATAATTAAGGACAAATTACGGGGAAGGGGATTTATATGGAAAAGCAGATCAGCTATAAAATTCAAAATGAAACAGAGTACAGTTTTAAGAATCATGCAGATTTTTGTGTGGGAACCGGCAGAATGGGATTAACTCTGCAGCAGCAGTATCAGGAACAGTTAAAACTGGTGCAGGAGCAGATTGGTTTTCGCCACATCAGAGGACACGGAATCTTTTGCGATGATATGGCAATTTATCAGGAGTATACAGATGAGTCAGGTAACATCAGGGCAGAATATAACTTTACCTATTTGGATATGGTCATGGATGCCTATCAGAATCTTGGGATTAAGCCTTTTTTAGAGCTTGGATTTATGCCTCAGAAAATGGCTTCCGGCGATCAGACCGTGTTCTACTGGAAAGGAAATGTTACACCTCCGAAAAGCTATGAGGCGTGGTCAGATCTGGTACAGGCAGTTCTTTTGCACCTTTTTGACCGCTACGGGAAAGAAGAGGTGGTGACCTGGCCGGTTGAGGTATGGAACGAGCCAAATCTTCCCGGATTCTGGAAAGGGGCTGACAAAGAGGAATATTTTACTTTGTTTCAGAAGACCTTTTCTGCTGTGAAAAAGACTGACAGCCGATTTCTGGTTGGAGGCCCGGCTATCTGCGGGGTTGACGATGTTCTCTGGCTGAAACAATTCCTGGAATATTGCGAATCACAGGAGTTAAAACCGGATTTTATCACGCGCCACCATTACATGTGGGAAAAACCGGAGCAATGCGGTCATTACAGCTACGGATCCTTAAGAGATCCCGAAGCCGCCATGGAGGAGCTTAAGGTTTCCCGGGAAATAATAGACAGCTTTGAAGGGTTTCATGGGCTTCCCATGCATATAACGGAATTCAACACTTCCTACAGCCCTGACAGCCCGATTCACGACACCACAGTCAATGCAGCTTATGTAGCATGGCTTTTATCAAAGCTGGGTGATCTGTGTGAATCCTACTCTTACTGGACCTTTGGCGATATTTTCGAAGAAAAGGGGGTTCCATTTACTCCATTCCACGGCGGATTTGGATTAGTGGCAAACGGAACAATTCCAAAACCCACATTCTGGACCTTTGCATTCTTTAAAAAGCTTCAGGGCAAATGCGTTCATCGTTCTGACGAACTGATTGTTATGGAAAAAGAAGATGGAAGTTACTGCGCAGCCGCCTGGAATCTATGCCTTGGGCACTTGGAATGCCTGCATCTTTCCATCACATTACCGGTGAATGAAGACGGAGAATATTGTCTGCTTACAAAAACAGTTGATGAAGCTCATGGTAATCCCAGAAAAATCTGGCATGATATGGGAGAACCTTCCTGGCTCTCAAAAGAAGAAACAGAGATACTAAAAGAGAGTGCACACCCGTTGATTCATACAGAATCAGTAAGTGCTTCCGCTTTGGCTATTTCCATTTCTATTTCACTGCAGCCATGGGCAGTTATGTGGTTTCAGCTAAAGAAAATTAAAAGAAACGGGGACCGGGGGTATGATTACTGCCGCGGAGAAAACCCCGCGGCAGGTGCCAAAAGCCAATAATTTTTATCCTTTAACACCACCAATTGTAAGACCTGTAACAAAATACCGTTGTAGAAACGGATAAAGGCAGACGATAGGCAGCATGGTAAGTATGGTGGCAGCAGAGCGGACCGAAGTGGGCGTTACTGCCGCCACCGCATTTTTCATGGATTCTACAGAATTACTTTGATTACTTACAGATGATAATAACTTCATCAATTCATACTGCAGTGTGGTCAGATTGGCATTCATTCGATTGTAGAGCATGGCATCGAACCAGGAATTCCAATGTCCGACAGCACAGAATAATGCAATTGTTGCATATACCGGTTTGCACAAAGGTGAGATAATTTTCGTAAATATAACCAGGTCTCCGGCTCCGTCTAACTGCGCCGACTCTTCCAGGCTGTCAGGAAGCCCTACCATATATGTCCGGATTACCATCATATTAAAGGCTCCTACCATTCCAGGAATGATATAGACCAGGAAGCTGTTGGTAAGGCCTAAGCCCTTATATAAAAGAAAAACAGGAATCATTCCGCCGTTTACGTACATGGTAATAACCCAGAATAAGGAGAGCTGTCTCTTAAAAATAAAGCGTTTCCGGCTTACTATATAAGCAAGAAGGGCATTGGCGGCCAGTGCAGTAAGAGTGCCGATCACCGTCCTTGCAACACTTATATAAGCCCCTACCAGCAGATTCTTTTTATGAAGGACTGTAATATAGTTTTGAAATGTCCATTTCCTGGGCCATAAATACAACCCTCCCCTCAGCGCATCGGTCCCGTCATTAAAAGCCAGGACAAGTGTGTTCCAAACCGGATAAAGGGTAATGATCACGAACAGAACCATGAATATGGTATTAAGGAAAACAAATATCTTATTACCCAGTGAACTTTTCCTTTTATGTAACATTCTATGATTAGTCATATCTGCTCCCCCTTAGAATAAGCGTTCTTCGCCGGCCCGCTTTGCCATCTCATTTGCAATTAATATAATGGAAATACTTACCACACTTTTAAATATTCCTGCTGCAGTACCCAGGGAATAATCTCCCTGACTGATACCCCATTTCAAAACATAGATATCAATGGTCTGGGATACACTCTGTACAAGTCCGTTTCCTAACAGATACTGGACTTCGAAACCGGCATTTAAAACATTCCCTGAATTCATTAAAAGTAGAATAATAATCGTAGGCTTAATACCAGGCAGCGTGATATATTTAATTCTGGCCCATCTTCCTGCTCCGTCTATTGCCGCCGCTTCATAGAGAGATGTATCTATGGCCGTGATGGAAGCCAGGTAGATAATGGCGTTCCAGCCTGTTTCCTTCCAGACATTGGCAAAGGCAACAATCCACCAGAAATACTTAGGATATGCAAAAAAATTAAGAGGTTCCTTTAACAGTTGAAAGCGAACCAGAAGATCATTGACTATCCCCGTCCCAGACAGAGCATCGTGCAAAATTCCAGTAACAATAATCCAGGATAAAAAATGTGGAAGATATGAAATTGTCTGCACAACCTTTTTACCACCCTGTGACTTCACTTCGTTTAAGAGAATTGCAAACACAATAGCAGCGACCATGGTAGTAACTAAATTAATGACTCCCATAGCCAGCGTATTTCTAATGACATGAATAAATCCATCATCAAGAAACAGCTGCCGGAATTTTCCAAGCCCTATAAATTCCGAGTGGAAAAAGCCAGCCTTTGGCTTATAGTTCTCAAATGCCATGAGCCAGCCTGCAAGAGGCAGATAACAGAATATAAATCCATAAATCACATAGCCTGCAGACAACAGCAGGAGCACTTTCTGTTTTTTTATTTCTTTCCAATTGATACGTTCTTTTTTAACCTTTCCAATGGATGCCATAGTATCACTCCTTTGCTAAAAAACAGGCTGGCGCAGATATATATAATTGCACCGCCTGTTTTCTACTATTTAATTTGCTGCCGCTTCTTCTGCTACTTTAATTCTCCTGTCTACCTCCGGCTGTACTTCATCAAGAAATGCCTTTGGATTGCAGGTCTCATAAGCAGTTAAATATTCTTCCCAGCCAGCTTCAAAATCAGGTGCCATGACTACCTTTGGTAAATATTCATGTTTTAATTCTCTCATCTTAATCCATGCGGTTCCACCAGGTGTTGCCGTAGTCATGGTTCCAACAAACGTATAAATCGGATACCAGGGTCCAGGAATTTCATTTTCTCCTACCATATCCACATAGGTTTTACAGCCATATGCCTCAAGGCATTCCTGTACATTTTTCGGAAGACTATCCAGGAACTCGTTGGGCTGCAGCTCCGGTTTTGCTGCATTGATTCCATCCTGGCTCATTCCTGTCCAGATCGGGAAATAAGAATAAGTGCATAAATGAGAGGCTTTGTATGCAGTATTGGTGACTTTCATACGAATCTCAGGTGTCCGGTAGAATAAGCCCTCCTGATCCACCAGGTAATCCACATCCTTTTCTCCCCAGCTCCTGAGAGTGATTACTTCTTCACTCAACAGATCATCTACGAATTTTAAAGCTCCTCTGACATCTTTACAGCTTATGGTAATAGACAGACCGGAACCTACATTTAACGTATCCCCGGAGGTATGCCATCTGTTTTTCACTCCCTTGTCAATGGTAATTGGAAGGGGTACATAATTACAGCCCTGATCCTCCAGCCCCTGCTGCTTGATTGCATCATTAACGTGCCCATAAAAATCCCACCACTGGTCAATCATTCCAAGTACACGGCCTGTGGAGAGTTTTGCAATATATTCATCATAGATCTGAGTAAAGGATTCCGGATCAACGATTCCCTTTTTAAATTCTTCATTCAGCTTCTGGAAATAGCGTTTTGCCGTAGGTGTCGTATTGTAATCAATTACTTTCTTCGTCTCAGGATCTACAATACAGCTTCCATCATTGGGATATCCGTCCAGGAACAACGGAGCGTTCTCAAGGCAGAAATATCTCCAGTCATCACATAATATTGTATATGGAATGTTCTTTGTTCCATCCTCCATGGTGGGGTTGGCTTCCTGATAACGCTCGATTAAGTCAAAATATTCGTCCATGGTGGTGATCTTTGGATATCCTGCCCATTTTAGTACTCGGGTCTGAATCCAGAAGGCCTCATCGTTGTGAGTGGTCTGCATATCCTTTTCATAGCTGTTGTTGAACTGAGGGATCCAGTAGATATGTCCATCAGACTGGCGCAGCTGTTCCCATTCCAGTTTGGTAAAGAAATTTTTGATATTGGGATAATCATCAATATAATCATCAAGTGCGACCAGTGCTCCTGCATCATAAAGCTGGCTGGTTCCGTCACTGCCGCATATAAAGTCGGGATATTCTCCTCCTGCTATTAAGGTCCCCACAGCTTCTTCTGCTGTCTGTCCGGTCAGCCAGGTTTCCTTCACTTTGGCTCCTGTAATCTCTGCAATGTGCTGTTGAATTTCATTGTCATCATTGATTTCGTCTCCCGGTACCGCAAAAAAAGCGGTAAATTCTTTAATACCCCCGTCTCCTTTGGCTGTACTGCTGCCGGTAGCTGCTGTCCCCTTAGAGCAGCCAGTCAGAGTTTGCAACACCAAGGCACCGATCACAAGCAGAGCTGTAAACTGTTTCTTTCTCAACGTCATATCCTCCCTTTTCTTTTATATTAATAGTTTACTTCAAAGCTGTGTTTTCACAACTGGAGAAAGCTAATAAAAACACAGGGGAAATTATAGAAGCAGTATCCATAATCTGCCCTATTTCTCTCTATTTTCCCCTCCCTTTCTAAACTTTGACGGTGTACAGCCCTTAACGGAAATAAAACGGTTCACAAAGTAGTCCAGGTCCCGGTACCCAACCTCCTCCGCAATCTGGTATATTTTAAGATCGGTTCTTAACAGCCTGACTGCCGCCTGCTCAATACGGCAGTTATTTAAATAATCCTTAAAGGACATTCCGTACTTTTTCCGAAACAGCTGACCTAAATAGGCGCTGTTTAAATAATATTTATTGCTATATTCTCTTAATGAAAGATTTTTTGCGTAATTTTTTCTGATGTCTTTCTCCACCTCATGAAGAATATCCTTTGATACATGCTTTCGAAGCTGTTCTAAGTAAGCCGCATACTCACAGGATAACCGGATTAAATGCTCCTTTCCGCCTCTGAGCATGTCCCCTTCAAAGACATTTTCACTGATATAGAGCATGATTTCTTCCTGATTTACATATCCGTCCTGATCAGAAGCCAGATGGATCAGCTGGAATAAAAGATAGTTAATATTTAAATTAACCGTATCCATGGCAAATCTTAAATGATTCATTTCTTCATACAGCCGCTCTACGCTTTCCTCAATTCTTCCCCGTTCATTCTGCTCCACAGCAAACAGCAGATCATCCAGATATTGTTTACATAATACGATCCCATTGTTATTTACCTGTACCTCTTTTTCATAATAATAAATGGGCTGCTTTTTGCGAAAAGCCTGAAAAGAGCGGAGAATTCTGGCTGCCCCATAGGAATTTGAGATTTTTGAAATATCATTTACCTTTTTTCCTACCAGCATAACAACCGGCAGGCTCATGGCATCATTTAAATACTTTCTGAACCGCTCCAGATACGTTTTCTGAGTCTCCCCTGCATTTCCTGCCATATAATCACAATATATAAAACCAATATCATAGCTTTTTTCATGACTTGAAACATCAAAAATACAATGATCCCCATCTCCTTTTAAAAATGCAAGGCAGGCACGGTAAAGTTCTCTCTGCTGGTTTCGTTTTTCCTCATCCATCAGCTCTTCCATCTGCTCAATATTGTCAATTTCGATGTCCACATAACTGATTCCTTCCGACCACTTCATCTGTTCTCTGATATAATCCAGATTGATCTGGTCGTA
The DNA here is from genome assembly GCA_009712635.1 of Hungatella sp. Classification (GTDB taxonomy): domain Bacteria; phylum Bacillota; class Clostridia; order Lachnospirales; family Lachnospiraceae; genus Lacrimispora. The sequence continues at coordinate 590,895 of WASS01000015.1, forward strand.
TTTTCCAAAGATAAGAGATATCATATTTCTGGCAAGATATGCCTTCTCCATCTTGATTTTGTTAAGCTGTTGCTTTTTACTGCCCTGCCTCTGATAATTCAGCCGGTGCAGCACCCGTATCAGTTCTTCCTTCACAACCGGCTTTAAAATATAATCAAAGCAGTCAAATCGAATTGCCTGCTGGGCAAAGGAAAAATCGCTGAAACCGCTTAATATAATAAAATCTGCACGGGAAACCTTATCTCTTCTCAAAATTTCCAGCAGTTCCATTCCTGACATCACAGGCATTTTTATATCTGCAATAATTAAATCCACCTGATTATTTTTCAGGTAATCAAGAGCCTCCATTCCATTTGCAGCCGTTTTGACAATCTCATAGCCTTCTTCCTCCCAGTTAATCAGTACCTTTAATCCCTGAACAATAAATGGTTCATCATCCACTAATAAGACACGTATCATAGTTACCCCCCATTATTTCTATATATTTGATACCGGAACTTTAATTGTTACCATGGTTGAAATTCCGGCTTCACTTTCCAAATCAAAGCTTACCATATTATTCGTTACCATCTTAAGCCGCAGGCAGGCATTTAGTATGCCTACTCCTTTCTTAGTTTTTAGCATCTCAATACTGGCATGGTTCATCTTGTATTTCAATTCCTCCAAAAAGGACTCTTCCATTCCATCCCCGGTGTCTTCGATTTCAATATAAAACATTTCATCTTCTAAATATACATGGACAAAAATCCACCCATCTGCTGTTTTACTTTCAATGCCATGAATACAGGCATTTTCAGCAAATGTAACAATGGTCATCTTTGGAATCCGGTAGTCCATACATTCTTCCATAATATCAAGCCGGTAAGACAGCCGATCTCCAAAACGGTACTTCTGCAGCTGCAAATATGCCTCTACAAATGAAATTTCTTCCCTTACTGTGATAAAATCCGTACCCCAGTCAAAGTTCTGGCGCTCCATAATTGCCAGCTGTTCCACCATGCTGGCGGTTTCTGTTTCATTTTTTAGCAGACTGTGCATACGGATGCTCTCCAATGCGTTAAATAGGAAATGGGGATTAATCTGGCTGTGAAGCGCTAAAAGTTCCGCTTTCTGCCGTTCGATATCCATCTCCTGTTCTCTTAAACGGTTAATATAAACAGTCTGGATTAACTCATTAATAGTAGCCACCATGCGATTATAATTGCGCATTACAATTCCAATTTCATCTTCTCCTCTGATGTTCTCAATCTTCATAAGCTTTTCATCATCAATACGCTTAAAGGCCTGACTCAGCTCCTTCAGCCGTTCGGTAAAGGATTGATTGATCGCTATCATAAATCCCAATGGCAGCAGGATATTTATAAAAACCAGCAGGATGAACAGGGGAATATTTTTTAACATCTGCCTTACGATTACTGTCTGGGGCTTTAAAACATAAATTGTAAGATCCGCCCCGTAGGAAGCAAAATTCATCTGATAGCCCACTTTTTCCTGCAGATCAAAGGTCTCAAAATCCTTCCATTGTCCGTAATTGCCCTGATTGGAAAGTATGATTTTATCATCCCAGCATACATAAACCGGGGCCTCATAATTCATTTTTACAAAGCTCCTCGCCATGGTGCTATAGTCTATATCCATTTTTACAAGCTTTTCGCAGCCATCTCTTTTGTAAAAATTCAAATTCCTGATAAAGGATATTTTCCGTTTGGAATCTACAGTGGGAATTCTGCTCTCATCATAATACATATAAAGCAACCCATCCCTGCTTGAGCCCTTTAAATACTGGTACCACTCCTGGTCTTTTACTGTGGAAAGCTGTTTAAATTCCCCTCCGCTTACTATGGTGGGATTGTCCGCATACATGGTGATGGAAGACGCTGTCGTTCCGATGCTGCTTTCAAATAATGAGTCTTTCATAAAAGCCTGATAACTTAAAAAATAGTCCAGCTCCGACTCAAACTGCTTATCCATGAACTGGTTCACATATTTGTTCATATATATTTTCTTTGTTGTACCGGCAGCTTCTTCTATATCATAGAAAAAATTGTATTTTACCGCATTTGCAATATTCTCCATGCCCTTTTTCATGGATGCACTTTCCGACGCTATAAATATGGTAACAATCACACTATCCGTTATAAAGATTGGCAGAAGAACGCTGTATATGTAAAGTATCCTAAGCTTTTTCTTCAATTTAAAATCATCTAACCTGCTGCTGATCCTTTTTAAAATATACTTCATCCCTGATCCCCCTGCTAACTTTTGTATAATCCTATTATACCTCTCTCTAATAATTATACGGGATAAACTTTTTCTATCCTCCTGACAAATTATATAAACTATCCAGACAAAGTTTAATTATGTGGCTGAAATACAAAAAAGCGTATCAGACGGTAGTAAATAAGTCTGATACGCTTACAATATTTTATTTCATTATTTTACTTTCGGCTGCTGCTGAGTGATACAGTGAATATTTCCGCCTCCAAATGCAACCTCTTCGGTACGTACTCCTACTACTTTCCGATCTGGGAACATTTCCTGAATCTGCTCTAAGGCTAATGCATCGTTTTCATCACCATACTGGGGAACAATTACACCGCCGTTTACGATGAGGAAGTTCATATAGGAAGCAATGGAAATTTCCCCATCTTCTCTTGGAAGAGTTCCTTCTACCAGATCGATGGAATCTGCACCGTTTAACCGTACTGGCTCTTTTGTAAGGCAAAGCTTGTGAACCTTGAGTCTGCGTCCCTTTGCATCAACTGCTTCTGAAAGAGTTTTGTAAGCGGCCTGTGCTTCTGCATAGAACGGATTTTCTTCATCCTCTGTCCAGATGCAGGCAACCTCACCTGGTCTTACATACTGGACAACGTCATCAATATGGCCGTTGGTTTCATTTGGATCAATTCCATCTTTAATCCAGATCACTTTTTCACAGTTTAAATACTGACAGAGCATTTCCTCTATCTCTTCTTTTGCCATAAGGGGGTTGCGCCCCTCGCTTAACAGGCACATCTCTGTTGTAACTACAGTACCCTCACCGTCTACATGGAAGGATCCGCCCTCCAGTACAAATCCTTCTGTCCGGTATGAATCGATTCCTTCCAGATCACATACTTTCTGCGCTACCAGATCATCCTGATCCCATGGGAAGTACAGTCCGTCAACAAGTCCGCCCCAGGCATTAAAGGTCCAGTCACATCCTCTGATTCCGCCTTTGTCATTGATTACAAAGGTTGGTCCGCAGTCACGAATCCAGGCGTCGTTGCTGGTTACTTCTACTACACGGATGTCAGATGGCAGGTGTGCACGGCAGTTCTGAAACTGGGCTGGGGAAGCACATACGGTAACCGGCTCAAACTGACGGATCGCTTTTGCAACCTGGGCAAATACGGTCTGTGCAGGCTTTGCACCGTTTCTCCAGTTATCCGGTCTTTCCGGCCAAAGCATCCAGACTCTTTCCTGTTCTTCAAATTCTGCAGGCATACGGTAACCGTCCTGCTTTGGGGTTGTATTTTCAATTCTCTTTGCCATAATAGATACCTTCTCTCTTATTTATCTCTTTTTCTGTTGACTATTACTTCACCGATTATAATGAATATTACCGCACCTATGGTGATTGGGAGTTTTGATGACAAAGTCTCTGCATCAAAGCTTAATGGAATTGCTGTAAAGATCAGTGCAATCACAATCAGTATCATAGGCAGACTTGCTAATATCTTTAAAAATAACGGACTGCCTGGAACTTTAAACGGCCGTTCTGTATCTGCATCTGTCTTTCTCAGCTTAATAAATGCAGGAAATACAGGCAGGTAAGAAAGCAGAAACATAACCAGGTTCAGTGCGAAGAAACTCCAGAATAAATCCTCATTTGGCATAAACGGAGCAATAATAAGAACCAGGCTGGCAACCAGGCCGTTCATAACTGCTGAACCGATTGGCATATTTGTTTTTTTGCTGCGTATTTTAAATACTCCGGGCATATCTCCATTTTCTGCGGAATAAGCGGCCACATTGTTTACTCCCAGTGACCAGGAAATCATATTTCCAAAAAGCGTAAGCAAAAATCCAATTGCTACAGCAATTACAATCACACCTCTTGTTGAACCAGTTAAAATCTGAACACTTGCAACAAGACCTGTACTGGTGCTGATCTGATCGGAAGGAATTGCAACTCCGATTCCAAATGCCATAAAGATGTAAATAGCTGCTATTACCAGACCTCCAGCAATAATTGACTGGGGAATCTGCTTTTTCGGATTTTCCATATCTCCCGCAAAGGTACAGACTACTTCAAATCCAAGGCAGTTAAACAAAATTACGGATATATAGGATAAGCTGTTTAAATCAAATTTGGGAAGCATGGAGGATAAGGTGTATTCATTTGCTACACCATGGGTTACGGCTCCGTAAATACCAAGTATTCCTAATGTAACGGCAATTAAAATTTTAATTGCAGCTGCCCCATTTAAAATCCAGGCACTGTCACAAATTGAATTAAAACTGATTAATACGATAATCCATACAAAAGCCAGCTCAATCAGTAAAGATGGAACAAGTCCCATTTCGGTTCCTGTCAGCAAACTGATAACATTAGGGAACATCAGCGCCAAAGAAGCCATCCAGAGGGGAAAATTAATCCAGTAATACCACGCTACTCTTCCTCCCCACTTATTTCCAAAAGCCTTTGATACCCAGTCATACATTCCACCGTCCCCTTCATAGGTTGTACCAAGTTCTGATGAAATCAGGCCATATGGCAGCAAGAATGTAATAAGCAGAAAGATCCACCAGAAGTACTGGGAATTACCGATTGCTGCTACCGGTGCTGCTGCTTCTGCCACAAATACCACACAGATTACGGTCATTATGGCATCGATTAAACGAAATTTTTTCTTTGGCGCTTCTGACATGGTGACTCCCCCTTATCTGATATGTCTCTCATCCATGAATTTTTCTAACTGCTCTTTTGCTGCTGCGATCTGCAATTCACTAGCTGCCTGCTCTCTCTGATACTGAGTAAAATAAACCAGCAGACCTCTCATTGCAGTCAGACGGTTACCTGCCTCTAAGAATGCAATGGAACTTTCACTGTCAAGTACCTCATCGGTCACGTCCTCTCCTCTTGTAGCAGGGAGACAGTGCATGAATTTACATCCGATATTTCCAAGAGACATCAAATCTTTGTTTACCTGGTAATCTTTAAAAGTAGCAACTCTCTCTTCTTTTGGTGTCTCGTTTTCATAAAGGCCATACCAAACATCTGTGTAAATGAAGTCTGCACCTCTTACACTTTCACGGTTATCGGTTACTTCCCATGTGCCGCCTGATATCTTACAGTTTTCTTCCATGATTTTTTTGTGCTCTTCTAAAAGCTGGTTTTTTTCCGGACCATAATGTACAAAGTGCATGCCAAGCTTTGTTGTGATAAAACCAAGGGAAGCACATACCTGAGTGCCGTCTCCTACGAATACCACCTTGCAGTCTTCCAGTTTCTTTCCTCTTGGAAGATGCTCTACGATTGTGCACAGATCGCCGATTTCCTGAGTTGGATGGTTATAGTCGCTCATTGCATTTAATACTGGAATGGAACTTGCACTTGCCAGTTCCACTACGCTCTTATGCTCAATGACTCGTGCCATAACTACATCGATCATCTGGGATAAAACTCTTCCTGTATCGCCGATGGTCTCATGACCGCCAAGCTGAATCATGCCAGGTCCCAAGTACTGAGCATGTCCGCCAAGCTGCTCCATTGCTGTTTCAAAGGATACACGGGTTCTTGTAGAAGACTGCTGAAAGATCATTCCCAGTGTCTTTCCCTTCATAAGGGGTGGATTGTATCCTGCCTTAATACTTTTTTTAATCTCTAAGGAAAGATGAATGATGTCTAACAGTTCTTCCTTTGTAAAATCATTGGTGTCAATAAAATGACGAATTCCGTTTGCTCTCATAGTGAATCCTCCTGTTTTTTATTTAATTAAAAGTGAATACAGTTCCGGTTTTCCCGTCCAAAGCTTCAATCGCCTTATTCAGAGAAGTGATAATTGCTTTCTTAGAGGGATTGGATCTTACAAACTTCATGGCTGCCTGCACCTTTGGAAGCATACTTCCGGGAGCAAACTGTCCCTCTTCGCAATATCTATTTGCTTCATAAATACTTAAGTGATCCAGATTCTTCTGATCCGGTTTATTGTAATTAACTGCAACCTTCTCAACTTCAGTCAGAATCATAAGAATGTCTGCTTCTACCTGTTCAGCAAGAAGCTCTGCTGCGAAGTCCTTATCAATTACTGCTGCAGTTCCGCAAAGACAACCAGTCGGATGTTCAATAACCGGAATTCCGCCTCCTCCACAGGTAATTACGATTGCTTTTGGCCAAAGCTCTTTTACTGCATCAATTTCCACAATTTTCTGGGGAAGGGGTGATGCAACAACTCTTCTGTATCCCCGGCCTGCATCTTCCTTCATTACGTATCCTTTTGATGCTGTCAGCTCTTCGGCTTCTTCTTTTGAATAAAAAGGACCAATTGGTTTGGTTGGATTTAGAAATGCAGGATCCTTCTCATTTACTACAACCTGAGTCGCAATGGTGACTACGGGGAAATTCTGATTTCTCTTATTCAGTGCATACTTCAGCGCCTGTTGCAGATGATATCCGATATATCCCTGTGACATGGCTCCGCATACATCAAACGGCATTGGCGGCGTTACATCCTTTGCAGCTTCAGATGCCATAAGAATTCTTCCGACCTGGGGTCCGTTTCCATGTACAATGGCCATTTCATACCCGCGTTCGTTCATTTCTGCAATATACTCACAAGTCTTATGAACGACTGAAAGCTGAGCCTGCGCTGTTGCTTCTCCTTTTCCTGACTGAAGGGCATTACCGCCTAAGGCAAGAACTATTTTTACAGCCACTGGTGAAACCTCCTTTATTTTGTTTTTGCTGTGATTGCCGTTGTGAATCGCTCTCACAAGACGAAAATAGCAGTTTTCGGACCGGTTGAGAATGTAGCTAATGGGTAGAATTTTATAACACTTTTTACTGTTTTACACATAAACTTTTCTAAACTTTTGTGCATTATGCACTAATGTTTTGTCGTTTTTTGTAATTTCGCAGTTGAAAAAAGTTTTTATTTTGTTATACTGATAATAACTTACAAAAAGCGGCTTACGAACTGGAGGCACATATGGAAAAGGGTGTTAGCTTTCTCTACAATTTGTTTATCATCATTGTCTATTCCGGGATTATGTGGATGTCATTTTTTCTGTTTCTAAATGGAAAAGATAAAATTCTGCTTTGGATCGGGATTATTTACTCGGCAATTATAATAGATGATATTGTGACTTTCGCATCAGAACAGTTTCAGAGTTTTGCAGAAAACTATAATCGGATTTTTATGATCGTACCAACTCATAAGACATTAATTTATTTAACCATGTCACTTGGTTATCTGATCATATTTAAGAACCTGATCAACAAAAAAATAACCTGGTATGACTTCAGTATTCTTGGCATCTATGTAACCTACATGTTTTTCATCCCTGTTTTGGATAACAGTGCATGGAAAATCTTTCTCTATTACCTGCCAAGCCAGCTTTATAATGCCTATGTAGGTGCAGAAGTTTTATGGACAATAAAAAAGAACCCTGAATTTTATCAGGGCTCGTTCTATCAATGGTGCAGATTCCTTTTTTGTTTTACTATTATTATAAACCTGTGTATCATCGCGGAAGATTCCATTGTAATTTTTCATTTTGATGTGTATTCCAAATACTATATCAATATGAATAACCGAAGTATCACCTCCGATATTATGTATCTGACCCACGCTGCATTTTCCGCTTGTTATTTAATGTATTATTTAAAAACTTCATTGCGAAACAATACAATTGTGAATTCTGTAAACAGCCATACACACTCCAGCCTGCCTTCTGATATTGAAGAAAGCATTCTGCATCGTTTCTGCGAGACCTACCATTTAACAATCAGAGAACGTGAAATTTTAAAAGTACTGCTCTTAGATAAAACCAATCAGGAAATCAGCGATGATTTGTTTATCTCTCTTGGAACAGCCAAAACCCACGTCCATAACATCTTTCAGAAAATAGGCGTTGTAAAGCGCCCTCAGCTTCTGAATATATACGACACTTTCCGGAAAGACCAGCTGAATGCAAAGCCGGAAAATGAAACACCGTCCCCGTAGCCTGTTGGCTTCGGGAACGGTGTTTTCTTATTTCAGCATATGAATAAACAGCCCACTTCTTAACTTGGGTTCAAACCAGGTTGATTTTGGCGGCATTAAAAGCCCTGCATCCGCAACTGAGAATAGTTCTCCAATTGAGGTGGGATACATGGAAAACGCCACTGTCATATCTTCTTCACAGCGTTTTTCCAGTTCCTTTAATCCACGGATTCCTCCGATAAAATCGATCCGCTTATCAATTCTCGGATCTCCGATTCCCAAAATGGGGCCTAAGAGATTGTCCTGTAAAATAGATACGTCAAGACCTTTTACCGGATCCTGGCTCATTAATCCAGTCTTCGCCGTTAAGCAATACCAGGTTTTATTGAGATACATTCCGAAGGTTCCCTTTTCAGTTGGACCATAAGCTTCTTCTCCCAAAGAAGTAACGGTAAATCCATTGGAGAGTTCCGTCAGGAATGCTTCCTGGGATAATCCGTTTAAATCCTTTACCACACGGTTATAAGGAAGAATCATCAGCTGGTCATCGGGAAAAAGTACGGACAGGAAGAAATTAAATTCCTCATCTCCCGTATATCCGGTGGTCTCTTCCCGCCTCTTTAAGCCTACTTTTACAGCAGACGCAGCACGGTGATGACCGTCGGCGATATAGGTAGCTGGGATTTGCAGAAAGCTTTCTTCTATCATTCCCACGGTTTCGGGATCTGCGATTTTCCATACCTTATGACTGATTCCGTCATCTGCGGTAAAATCATAAAGCGGTTCCGTCTTCTTTTTTTCTTCCACCAGCCTGTTAATCTCCTCAACAGAACGGTACGCCAGGAAGATGGGTCCAGTCTGGGCATCTGTGGTATCCACATGACGGATTCTGTCCAGTTCCTTTTCCTCCCTGGTATTCTCGTGCTTTTTAATCACACCATTTACATAGTCATCAATGGAGGAACATGCCACAATTCCGGTCTGGCTTCTTCCTTCCATAATCAGCTCATAAATATAATACGCCTTTGTCCCGTCCAACTCAAAGGTTCCATCTTTCATCCAGTCCTTCAGCAGGGCTGCCGCCTTTTCATAAACCCGGTCATCGTATATATCGATATCCTGTGAAAACTGTGTTTCCGGGCGGTCAATATTTAAAAATGATTTTGGATTCTCAGCCGTTATCTCACAGGCTTCCTTCCGGTTATATACGTCGTAAGGAAGGGCCGCCACCAGGCTGGCCTCTTCCTTATTCGGTCTTACACATTGAAATGGTTTTACGATTGCCATGATTTCTCCCCTATTTGATTACTCTGACCCGTATTACGCCTTTGATGGCATTCAGTTTCTGAATGCTTACGGCATCCGGTACATTCTCCAGATCAAGGAGAGTATATGCATACTTTTCACGGCTCTTATTGGTCATGTCGGAGATATTCACATTACCGGCTGCCAGCGTTCCTGTAATCTGACCAATCATGTTGGGGATATTTAAATGCAGGACTGCAATACGGCTTGCAGCATTGCAGATTCCCATATCACAGGCAGGGAAATTGACTGAATTACGGATATTACCATTGTCGATATAATCCACAATCTCTTCCACTGCCATCTTCGCACAGTTATCTTCTGATTCCTCTGTAGAAGCACCAAGATGAGGAATAACAATGGCGCCTTCCATATGCACTGAAGTCGGATTTGGGAAATCAGTTACGTATTTTTTAATCTTTCCGGACTTTAATGCTTCAGCCATATCTGCCTCATTCACCAGAATGTCTCTGGCAAAATTGAGAACGACTGCTCCATCCTTCATATTATCAAAGGCTGCTTTATTGATCATTCCCTTTGTTGCATCCACTAACGGCACATGAAGGGTAATGTAATCACACTCTTTATAAATGGTTTCCACAGCAGTAATGTGTTTTACATTTCTGGAAAGTCTCCAGGCAGCATTAACTGAGATGAAGGGGTCGTATCCGTACACATCCATTCCGAGGGAAGAACAGGCATTGGCAACCTCTGCACCGATGGCGCCAAGACCAATGACTCCAAGCTTCTTACCTCTGATTTCGCATCCCGCAAACGCACTTTTGGCTTTTTCCGCAGATTTGGAGATGTTCTCATCTTCCTGATTTTCCTTACACCAGCGGATTCCGCCTTCAATATCACGGGAAGCTAACATCAGTCCTGCTATTACCAGCTCCTTTACTCCGTTTGCATTGGCTCCTGGTGTATTAAATACCACGATTCCTTCTGCAGCACATGCCTCTAAAGGAATGTTATTGACACCTGCTCCTGCTCTTGCAATTGCAAGAAGCCCGTCGGGGAGTGCCATCTCATGCATGGAAGCACTTCTGACAAGGACGCCATCTGCACCTTCCATCTGATTTGTAAGCTCATATTCTTCTGTTAACAATGCGGTTCCGTATGTAGAAATCGCATTAAGGCAATGAATTTTTTTCATGGCTGTGATCTCCTTTCAGTCTGCCTGTGCTATATGTTTTTCTTCAAAGTCCTTCATAAAGGAAACCAGCTTCTCCACTCCTTCTACAGGCATGGCATTATAAATGCTGGCACGCATACCGCCTACGGATCTGTGACCTTTTAAATTCTCAAATCCCGCAGCTTTTGACTCTTTCACAAATAAGGCATCCAGTTCTTCATTGCCGGTAACAAAAGGTACATTCATAAGAGAACGGTCCTTCTCAACCACAGTGCCGTGAAACATCTTACTCTGATCCAGAAAATCATAAAGAATTGCTGCTTTCTTTTCATTAATCTTTTTCATTGCTTCCAGTCCGCCTAAGTTCTTTAACCACTTAAATACCTTGCCGCAGATATAGATACCATAGGCAGGCGGTGTATTATAAAGGGATTTTGCATCTGCATGTGTCTTATAACGCAGCATGGTAGGTGTCTCTTTTAATACGTCCTCCCGGATTAGATCTTCCCGGATAATGACAATCACAACACCGGCCGGTCCCACATTTTTCTGTGCTCCGGCAAAAATAAGTCCATACTTACTCACATCGACAGGTTCCGATAAGAAGCAGGAGGAGAGGTCTGCTACCAGTATTTTACCTTTCGTGTCAGGCAGTGTTTTAAATTTGGTTCCGTAAATGGTGTTATTTTCACAGATATATACGTAATCCGCATCTTCTGAGATAGGAAGATCGGAAACATCCGGTATATAACTGAATGTTTTATCAGCACTGGAAGCTACTGCATTGGCTGTACCATAAAGTTTTGCCTCCTGGTACGCTTTCTTTGCCCACTGTCCGGTGATGATATAATCTCCAACCCCATTCTGAAATAAATTCATGGGAACCATGGCAAACTGCTGGGACGCTCCGCCCTGTAAAAACAGCACCTTGTAATTATCCGGAATTGACAATAAGTCTCTTAAATCAGCCTCGGCTTCATTGATGATGGTTTCATAAGCCTTGGATCGGTGACTCATTTCCATAACCGACATTCCGGTTCCCTTATAATCCATCATCTCATCTGCTGCTTCTTTTAAGACTTCTTCCGGCAGGACTGCAGGTCCTGCAGAAAAATTGTACACTCTGCTCATATCTCTTCCTCCTCAAATTCGGGACTCTTATCCCTTTCCTTACTGATGTTAGATCTTTAAATCCTCTTCGTCAAATGCATCCTCGATGGGGGCTCCCGGTGAAACCATAGGGAATACCTTGTCATCGCAATGAATCTGACAATCTATAACAACAGGAACATTAAGTGCAATGGCTTCTTTTAAGACTTCTTCAAACTCTTCTTTTCCGGTAACCCGGTAAGCCTTTGCTCCCATTCCTTCTGCTATCTTAACAAAATCAACCTGGTCATTAAGAACTGTATGTGAATACCTCTTTCCATAGAACAGGGTCTGCCACTGACGCACCATACCCAGTACATGATTGTTTAATACAACCTGGATAATCGGGATGTTATAACGGGTTGCAGTTGCAATCTCGTTTAGATTCATACGAAAACACCCGTCTCCTGCCACATTGATGACTGTTTTGTCCTTACAGCCCATCTTTGCACCAAGGGAAGCGCCAAGACCATATCCCATGGTACCAAGCCCTCCTGATGTAATAAAGCTTCTGGGCTTTTTATACTGATAGTACTGTGCCGCCCACATCTGGTGCTGTCCTACCTCTGTGGTGATAATGGCATCTCCTTTTGTTACCTCATAGATCTTTTCTATAATATAGGGACCGGTGAGAATACTCTTTTCATAGCGCATGGGATACATATCCTTCAGGCGGTCAATATGAGCAACCCATTCCTCATGATTAATGGGATCCAGTCTTGCGTTTAATTTTCTTAAAATGGATTTCACATCACCAATTACACTGGCATAAGCCTTTACATTTTTATTGATCTCAGCCGGGTCCACATCAAAATGCAGAATCTTTGCATTTCTGGCAAAACGGGATGCATTGCCGGTCACCCGGTCACTGAATCTGGCTCCAATTACGATTAAAAGATCGCATTCTGTAATACCAAAATTAGATGTCTTGGTTCCGTGCATACCAACCATTCCGGTATAGAGCTCATCTGTTCCGTCAAAAGCACCTTTGCCCATGAGACTGTCTGCAACCGGTGCCTGAATCTTATGGGCAAATGCTGCAAGCTCATCAGAAGCATTGGCAATGACTGCGCCTCCGCCTACAAAAATGTAAGGCTTTTGTGATTTGCGAATCAACTGGAGCGCCTGCTCTAAATCCTCTTCCAATATGGTATCTTCCTGGCGGATAATTGGCTCTGGTTCCTTCTCTTCATATTCGTAATTGCTGGCAGTCACATCCTTCGTTATATCAATTAATACAGGACCTGGTCTGCCGGTCTGGGCAATCTTAAATGCCCTGCGGATGGTATCCGCCAGTTTACTGATGTCTTTTACAATAAAATTATATTTTGTTATAGGCATGGTAACGCCGGCAATGTCAATCTCCTGAAAGGAGTCTCTGCCAAGGAGACCAACTGCTACGTTGCAGGTAATGGCTACCATGGGTACGGAATCCATAAATGCAGTGGCGATTCCAGTTACCAGGTTGGTTGCCCCCGGACCTGAGGTCGCCAGACATACCCCGACTCTTCCGGTTGCTCTCGCATAACCGTCCGCTGCATGGGCAGCTCCCTGTTCATGGGCGGTAAGTATATGGTTGATCTCATCCTGATGCTTATAAAGAGCATCATATATATTTAAAATGGTGCCGCCCGGATATCCGAAAACGGTATCCACGCCCTGTTCCTTCAAGCACTCGATTACGATCTCTGCTCCAGTTATTGTCTTCATAAGCTGCTCCTTTTCTTTATATTTCCAGGATTGCCCCACGGCTTGCCGGGGCTGCCATTGCCGCATATCTTGCCAGATATCCGGAAGTAACTAACGGCTTCCTTGGCTGCCATTTTTCCTTTCTGGCTGCCATCTCTTCGTCAGATACGTTTACATCCAGTCTGTGATTGTCAATATCAATGGATATGATGTCGCCTTCCTCCACCAGTGCTATGGGGCCGCCCACGGCTGCCTCTGGACAGGTATGGCCGATGGAAGCTCCTCTGGAGGCCCCGCTGAACCGTCCGTCTGTGATGAGGGCTACGGTGGAGCCAAGTCCCATACCAGCGATGGCTGAGGTTGGGTTTAACATTTCTCTCATTCCAGGGCCGCCCTTTGGACCTTCATAACGGATTACTACCACGTCTCCTGCAACGATCTTTCCGCCCTTGATTGCTTCAATGGCATCCTCTTCACAGTCAAAGACTCTTGCAGGACCTTCGTGTTTTAACATTTCAGGTGCAACGGCAGAACGTTTTACAACTGCACTGTCCGGTGCTAAATTTCCTTTTAATATGGCGATACCGCCGGTGCTGCTATAGGGATTTTCCACCGGGCGAATAACTTCGGGATCTTTATTTACACATCCCTTAATGTTTTCTCCCACTGTTTTTCCAGTTGCCGTAATACAGTCCAGTTCTAAAAGTCCCAGCTTGCTGATCTCATTCATGACTGCATAAATGCCGCCTGCCTCATTTAAATCTTCTATATAAGTAGGACCAGCCGGAGCAAGGTGACAAAGATTAGGAGTTTTTGCACTGATCTCATTGGCAAGCTCCAGATTTAAGTCCACGCCTGCTTCATGGGCAATAGCCGGAAGATGAAGCATACTGTTGGTGCTGCATCCAAGAGCCATATCCATGGTAAGAGCATTTCTAAATGCCTTCTCACTCATAATGTCACGGGGACAAATATTTTTCTTTAACAGCTCCATAACCGCCATACCTGCATGTTTTGCAAGCTTTAAACGCTCGGAGTAAACCGCTGGAATGGTTCCATTTCCCTTTAAGCCCATTCCAAGAACCTCTGTTAAACAGTTCATACTGTTAGCTGTATACATACCGGAACAGGAACCGCAGGTCGGACATGCCTTCTGCTCATATTCCTTTACATCCTCTTCCGTCATCTTACCTGCAGTATAAGCTCCCACTGCTTCAAACATGCTGGAAAGGCTGGTCTTATGGCCCTGCACACGTCCAGCCAACATTGGTCCGCCACTGACGAACACTGTAGGTATGTTAATGCGCGCTGCTGCCATTAAAAGTCCGGGAACATTTTTATCACAATTGGGTACCATAACCAGAGCATCAAAGGCATGGGCTCTTGCAAGACATTCCGTGGAGTCTGCAACTAAATCCCTGGTGACCAGTGAATACTTCATACCAATATGTCCCATGGCAATTCCGTCACAGACTGCAATGGCAGGAACCATGACCGGTGTTCCGCCCGCCATGGCAACTCCCATTTTGACGGCATCGACTATTTTATCCAGATTCATATGGCCTGGTACAATTTCATTATAGGAACTGACAATACCAATTAAAGGCCTTTCCATCTCTTCCTCTGTCATTCCCAATGCATTAAAAAGGGAACGATGAGGTGCCTGCTGCATACCTTTTTTAACTGAATCACTTTTCATCTGCTGCACACTCCTTTTCTTTTTTCATAACTTTCTGATTATATGGAAATCCGGGAGCGTATAAAATCTGATGTTTTATCCGCTTCCGGCAATTTTTAAATATTAAATTGTTGGGTGTCAGATAAGCTAAATAATCCGCTCTGCGATTAAATCACCCATTTCTGTTGTAGACACCTTTTTAAACCCATCCGAGTAAATGTCTCCGGTCCGGTATCCTTCTTTTAAAACCTGCTCCACGGCTGCTTCCACAGCATCTGCTTCCCTGTCTAAATCAAAGGAATACCGAAGCATCATGGCTGCGGAAAGAATGGTTGCGATCGGATTTGCAATATTTTTTCCTGCGATATCAGGTGCAGAACCGTGACTTGGTTCATACATGCCAAATTTGCTTTCATTCATACTGGCTGAGGAGAGCATTCCGATGGACCCTGTAATCATGCTGGCTTCATCGGATAATATATCCCCGAACATGTTCTCAGTAAGAATCACATCAAACTGTCCCGGATTCATCACCAGCTGCATGGCACAGTTGTCTACCAGCATATGGTTCAGTGTCACTTCCGGATAATCCTGAGCCACCTCTTCCACCACTTTTCTCCAAAGTCTGGAGGAGTCCAGTACATTGGCCTTATCTACGCTGATGACCTGCTTTTTCCGCTTCATGGCAATATCAAATGCCTTTACTGCGATTCTGCGGATCTCATTCTCATTATAGGTAAGAGTATCCACTGCAGTCATCACACCGTCCACCTCTTTGGTGTAACGGTCTCCGAAGTAGAGTCCCCCGGTGAGTTCTCTCATGATGACCATATCAAACCCATCTCCGATAATCTCTTTTTTTAAAGGACAGGCATCAGCAAGTTCTTTATAAAGATATGCCGGGCGGATATTTGCAAATAAATTAAGACCTTTACGGATGGCTAGCAGCCCCGCTTCAGGTCTCAGATTCGGTGCCACATCGTACCATTTTGAATTTCCCACATTCCCCCCGACTGCACCAAGGAGAACGGAGTCGCTATTTTTTGCTGTTTCCAATGCTTCGTCCGTTAATGGGACGCCATATGTATCAATGGATATCCCTCCCATTAAGACTTCTGTATAATCAAACAGGTGGTGATAAACTGCCCCAACCTTATCTAATATCTTTTTCGCCTCTCCAATGATTTCAGGCCCTATCCCGTCGCCAGGGATTACTGCAATGTTATAGTTCATTTGTACTCTCCCTCTGTGTCACTGTAATCTGCTGATATATTTCTTCTCATAATAGAACATTTGTCAGGATTTTTCAACTAAAATAAAATATTTTTACTGGAAAACATATATGAGAAAGGAATTGATACTATAATTGAAGGTTATAAAAGAAAAGAAACCACCTGCCCGAACCTCAGATAAAGCAGCTATGAGGTTGGGACAGATGGAATGAAATCAGGAACGGATTTTTAATTTCAAACGGTTATCTTCTAATATGATTTCAGTATTATAACGCCCATTGCTGATTTGATTTAAACGGTTGGCAAGTGATGCTTTATCTTCCACTCCAGCAAGTACAGGCAGCCCCCTTTTTGTTACTAACGGACTGTTTAGCTGTAAATCAATGGGTATGAGTTCAAAGTCAAACTGTTTCTCATCACGGTTTAGCTGAAATAAAACCATAAAGTTCTGGGAGAACTTTTTATCACTGTAAAATCCCTGCCAGTTACCATCTTTATCCTTTACTCTGTTCTTATGAAGAGTGGAGGGCGATTCATCCGCCCCATACCCGTAGGCAGCAAACATTTCCGGGGAGATAATGGACTCCCCCGCTTCAAACTCCATAAAAAGGCTTCCCAGGTTATAGAAAACAGGTTTTCCATGATAAAGCTCCGCCCCCCTGGTAAAATGAGCTCCATGCCCAAAAACACAGTCAGCACCTGCTTCTACTGCATAGTGTGCAAACGTTTCAATAAATGTTGCCGGATAATCCGAGTACCAGTTCTCGTTCTCCCCTTCATGGGTATGCAGATTTACAAAAACAAAATCGCTTCGCTCTTTTGCATCACGGATGGATCGCAAAATTTCTTGCTGATCCTTTTCATTGGCGGTTGTTTTTACACCCGGGTTTTCTCCTTTTTCAAATGTTAAGTATCCTTCAAACAGAGAGCCGAATTGGTAGAGGTGATCTGGTCCGGGTTGAAATGTTTCTATTTTCTTTCCTTCCCTCATGCTGTCATCGATACCGATTCTCTGACTGATTTTTTGTATGGTATCAAAGTCCTCCTTATTTACCACATAAGTACGGGACCAGCGAAGAGGATTCAGTCCCGGACGCCCCGGCACTCCGTTTCCCGGATCCGCTGCTGCAAAAACCTCACTTCTTGTCACTCCTACTGTAATAATTGCGATTCTCCCATCAGGAGTATCAAGAAATACCGGTCTTCTGGCATCGGAGAGACTTCTCCCCACGCCCAGTGGCGTAAGCTCTAACCGCTCTGCTTCCTGAATGGTGTCAAGCATTCCTTCTATTCCATAATCTCCTGTATGGTTATTGGCAAAACCTACATTCCGAATGTTCAGCTTTTCAAATTCCTTTAATGCTTTTGGCCTGACGCTGGTCTGATACCCTCTTCCTGCGGCAGGTGCCGTATTTTTTTCTGGGGTCACAAATTCCGCATTGGTAAACACTTCATCTGCATCCCTTAGAATCTTTAACACACCCGGATCAATTGTCTTATGGAGATTACTGCTGGAAAACAGCGAATCTCCTGTAATGAGAAGCTTCATCTTATACTTCCTTTCTTATTTTTCTATCAATTCCTTTTTGGGAGTGTAATCTCCTAACAGCTGTTCCTGGCTGATCTTTAATAAGGTTCCATCCTCATACAATTCTTTAATCCGCCGGTTAACTGCCTCAACTAACTTACTGTCTCCGGTTTTGGAAAAGAGAATGTAAGATCCGGGATCACTGTTTTCACTTGCAAACGGTACAATTTTTAGATTGTTATATCCATGCTCTCTTATACCCTTTTCTGCTGAAATACGGGAAATAATGCGCACATCATAGCGGCCGGATTCAATTCCCTCAAACTGCTTTATAAAGTTCTCATCGGTATAGACAATTTCTGCCTGAGCACCTGGATTTTCCTTGTTGTAATTTTCCAGGAGCGTTGCACCGGAATTTCCAACTTCTGTTACTGCTTTATAACCGGCCAGATCTTTTAATGATTTCAGCTTGTCATCATCTTTTCTCACCACAAATACATTGGCATTTTCGATTACAGGTAGGGAGAACACATATTTTTCCCGGCGTTCAGCATTGGAACTGAAATTGTTTACTCCGATCTGGAATCGTCCGCTGTCAAGCCCGTTGAGTATGCTTTCAAATTCTACCAATTGAATATCCAGTTTATATTCCGGCAGTCCTTCAAAGATTTTTCGCAGCACTTCTACATCATATCCGGTTAAATTGCCGTCTTTCTGATAACTGAATGGATTGCTCACCCCACTGGTTGCTGCCACAACAGTGATTTTGTTTTCTCCGCTTTCTTTTGCTGCGCTCTCATCTGCTTTTTTACCAGTCTGGCATCCGGTAACTGCCGCTGCTATTAATATTGTTACGATTCCAAGTAATATTCTTTTCTTCATAATTACTGCCTCCATTTTTATGCTGTTTTCTTGTTGTCGTATTATCATATCATACCTATATGTTAATATGTAATATATTTTATTTATATCAGGCAATTATATAAATTTATACCTGGCAAATTGGAACAACAAAAAAGCAGTCCCGGAATTACAACCGAAACTGCTCTTTTCCTGTTTTGTTATTCGTTTATTTACTGATTTCCTCATTGACAGTCAGACATTTGTCAACCGATGCCTTATCTATTTCATTTACAAAGGGAGAATTTTCTGTTCTAGTATAATAGCAGCTTGAATCCTCGTTAAGACTTCCTACTGAAAGCTGGAATGTCTCATCCGTTCCATTTTTGTTATAAGTATAAGAAATAACGGCAGAAGGCTGATCAAGGCCATAATCCTTTAACTGGGAATCCGTTACATTATAGTTAGGGCAGCTTTTTACCTTCAGGCCTGCAAGGGAATCAGCCAGCACATTTAATGGAGAGTTGTCATCCACCTTATTTTCCGCGGAGTCTGCTGAGTCCTTATACCATTCAATGGTTCCTTTCTCATCGTCCAGCTTTTTCTTTACGAACTGTTTCCTGTTGTCTCCCTTAGTCACAGTAATTCCTGTGATATCGGTTCCGGCAATTGCCGGGAATTCTTCCAGAGCCATAAAGTCATTCAGACTGCTGTCTGTCTCCGTATAAAGGGAAGAACCGATGAGATAAGGGGTATCCTCTCCCTGGATTGCAGCATAGTAATCTCCGTCTGGAGTGGCATTCCCAAGAAGAATCACTGACTTTTTATTGTCTGTACCAGTGACTGTAATGGTACGGATGGGCTGATCCAGTCCATATGCACCAAATCCATCTCCGTCTTCCAGTTTTCTCACTGCTTCCAGCTTAGAAACAGTGGAAGCAATCCCGTCCATTTTGGTCTGCATCACCGGAAATTTCTCATCCTGATCATAGACCCATTTGCCGTCCTTTTTTGTAAAGGAGATCTCATTGCCCTCCCTGTCATAAGAAACTGACTGAATTTCAGAAAAGTCGGTCATATAAACTTTGGAGGCCTCTTTCTGATTTTCCGTTTTTTTCTGGGAGCGGTCCATGTACTGCCCAACTCCCACATACACTGCACAGAGTACCACTAACGCGGCAGCCCCAAATATCAGTCCGTTTTTTTTCTTCATAAGTCCTGCCTCCTTCTACAGACGTCTGCGTTTTAACCAGATCATAAGTCCGCAGCCAAGGGATGCCGCAGGAATAATTAAGATAAACAGGATTCCCCACATACCGCCATGTGTCACAGTATTATAAGTAACGTCAAGACTTTTGGAGGGGATGGAAACATTAGCTACGTCTTCAAAATTAGAGGTCACGGCGTTCATAAACAGAGTCAGGTTACTTAAGTTGGTAAAACTGGTATTTAAACTTTCATCAATCAGGGAAGGGGTAGAAAATACAGTCAGGCGGGTTGTACCTGTATCCAGCTTCTTTTCTGAAACAGCCCCCAGAATGTAGGTTCCTTTCTTCTGGGAATCCGGAGTAACAAGCATTCCTGCGTCACTGGTCTGCATAAACGGAGTTACGTTGACTCCCTCCGGCAGATTTTCAGCCTGAGTAAATGCACCTGACTGGAGAACCAGTGCTGCACTCTTTATATCTACACCATTAGTCACTTCACTGCCAGACTCTATGGTTGGGAAAATGTAGTAAGGATTGTTCTGATAAAAGTTCTTGGTATCAGCAGCCATACCATTTTCCAGGTTCAGTCCATATGCGCTCATGACAGAAGTAAGGTTGGGACGCTCTTTTTCTGAATATCCGGCAATGATTAACACGTGGCCGCCTTTGTCCAGATAATCGGAGATCATGGTCTTCTCATCATTGGCAAGATCGGAAGCTGGAGCGTTCATAAGAAGAAGTTCGCAGTCCTCAGGAATCTTTCCGTCTTTTAATAGATTAATGCTGTTAACCGTTAAATTGGATTTGCCCAGCATATCGGTTACCGTAGCTCCAAATGCCGCCTCTCCATGTCCCTCTGTGACATAGATGGTTTTGGAAACATTGCTGGTCACATGGGAAATCGCTCCTGTCACCTGACCTTCTCCGTCAAATGCGGTCTCTTTTGCCTGCCCGTAATAGTAATAAGAGGACTCATCCATTTTTATGATATCGGTAAATGGAATGGACTGGGTTTTATTGGTGGATTCGCAGCTTACAAGAATTGTGCCATCTGTGGCATTCAGCTTTTTAACCTGTTCCGGGTGAAGGACTGAATCCACGGTTTCCACCTTAACATGGCTGGATAAATCCTCGTAACGTTTTAAAAAGCTGGTAATCCGTTTATCCACACTTGCAGGATCTCCTACCACATAAATCGTCACATCCTTATCCAGTGCTTTGATTAAGTCACTGGTGGTTCCTCCCAGGGTATAGATCTGGCTGCTGCTCATATCCCATTGCCGCACCTTTTCGGGAAGACGTCCCACAATCAAATTGAGTATAATTACCGCAGCTATGACAATCACGGAAAGGATTGCAGTATAGCCGCCTTTTTTTAATTTTCTGGTCATTTCCATCCTCCTAACTCCATCTGCGTTTCTCTATGGACTGCACAGTCAGGAATACCAGCAGGAATATAATGCTGATATAGGTAACCAAACCGCCCAAATCAAAAATATAATGAGTAGCAAAGTTCTGGAATACACCGGTGATTGCAACCTTTTCCATCACATTTGTCAAAGCCCGGTCAAACAAACCTTTTTTGATTAAGTATAATCCAACCATAACTATGATCCCAGCTGCTTCTAAAATTACTGCAAGACCGGTATGGCTGGTGACTCGGTTAACAATCAGTACTGCCAAAGACCAGAGCAGGAAAAATCCTATCAGAGAACCCAGTGCAGTAGTCGGTAAAAATCCCACCAGATTGGGCCACAAAAGCAGGAGAAGAATGATACCAAAGGTTCCTACTGCAGCAATGATCTGACTCTCTGTAAGGGAAGAAATAAACATTCCTATGGCAATATAAACACAGCCCAGTAAGAAAAACGCAAGAATTGCCGCATAATCTGCCTTTAAATGGGCAGTCCCATTCATTTTGATGATCAGCGGGCAAAGGCAGGATAAAACAACCGGAACTGCAAATACGGTAACCATGGAAAGATATTTTCCCAGAACTATTTTCCCCACGGAAACCGGAGAAGTTAACAATAGCTGATCGGTCTTAGTCTTTCTGTCATCTGCAAAGCTTCTCATGGTCAGAACCGGAATCCCGATCATAATGATTGTTACCATTCCAGATAAGGTATAAGAAAAATACGGATATCCGCTCATCATGTTATACGCCATGAAGTAAATACCAATAAAAAGCACCATAAATGCTATAAATACATATCCGGTCATGGACTGGAAGTAAGATTTCAGCTCTCTTCTATAAACAGCAGCCATTATAATTCCTCCTCTCCATCACTATTTTTATTTTCTGGATCTGTATTTTCTGGTTCCAGATCTGCATTCATTTCTCCATCTTCCTGGAGTTCTTCCTGGAGTTCTTCCTGCCTATCCTCAGATTCTGCATCTGCCGTCAGCTCTAAGAATACTTCTTCCAGCGAAGCCTTGTTTACATGCATGGAAAGAATGGGCAGTCGGTTATCCGCAAAAGCAAAGAAGATGATTTCCCGGATATCCACTCCTTCTTCCCCTGTAGCGGCCAGCCGGAACGTAACCTTTTTCACAGCCTCTTCTCCGCTTTCCTTCACTGTTACGTCAGCTGCCTGGGGAATGGTATCAAGAATATCACGGATCTGAACTTCTTCTCCCTTTATCAGCAGTTCCATACCGGAAGCATCTGCCATCTGGCGCTCTAAGTTTTCCGGTGTGTCGCTGGCAATCAGCCGTCCCCGGTCTATAATCAATACATGATCGCAGACTGCGCTTACTTCGGAAAGAATATGGGAGCTTAAAATAACCGTATGTTTTTGTCCCAGTTCTCTTATGGTATCCCGTATTTCAATAATCTGCTTTGGATCTAATCCTACGGTTGGCTCATCTAATATAATAACCGGAGGGAATCCCAGAACTGCCTGGGCAAGCCCTACTCTTTGTCTGTAGCCTTTGGAAAGGTTACGGATCAGGCGCCCGCTTACATCAGTAAGCTTCGCTAAGTTCATTACTTTAAGGACTTCCTCTTCTCTGTCTTTTTTCGGTATTTTCTTTAATTCAGCAGCAAAATCAAGCTGCTCCTTCACTGTCATATCGACATAAAGAGGGGGTAGCTCCGGCAGATAACCAATACACCTTTTTGCCTCCTCCGGATCCTCTAAAATATTATGACCATTAATCCACACATCACCCTCGGTCGCACCTATGTAACCGGTTATAATATTCATTGTAGTGGATTTTCCTGCTCCGTTGGGCCCCAGAAAACCATAGATCTTGCCATCCTGAATGGTAAAGTTTAAATGATCCACAGCCAGATGCCCGCCGTAATCTTTTACCAGGTTTTTGACTTCAATCAACTCTCTCTCCTCCTGTTCTATTTTCATAATCGTGTCCTTACTTAGGGTAAAAGGGAATTGTGAAGATTGTGTGATTTAACTTTGTTTATTGTGTGATAAAAGTATGAATTATTTCGACAAAAGAAAAGACAAGAACAGCCTGGAGCATACCATGCCCAGACTGTCCGTTATAAAGAGGTGATTTATTCAGCCGCCAACCGGTTTATTTTATGGTAAAACATATATTGCTGCAAGATTCCTGCATACCCCTCATACCGCTTAAGCGGGAAACCATTGGGATAATATGTGGTTATTATCTGCTTCACATGGGTATCTACAGGGAATGCACCTACATGGTGAAGTCCGAACAGGCAGACACAATCTGCCACCTTCTTACCAATCCCATACTGTTCTAAGAGTGTTGCATGAGCATTCTCGTAATCCGCTTTCTTTAAATCAGACAGCCACTTCTTTCCCTCCGGCCCGCTGCAGCACTGAGCGATATGAAGAATATACTTATCCCGGTATCCCAGCCCCAGATCAGACAGACCGGGAAGACCGGCGGAGGCAATGGATTCCGGCGTAGGAAACGTCATATAGTTTCTCGTAACCTCTTCCCACATTCCAGCAGAAGACATTACCAGGCCTCTTCCCTTTTTTTCCGTTCCAAACCGATTACATAATTCCCTCACACTCCCCTTAATCCGTGGAATATTATTGTTCTGGGATATTAGAAATGTAACAAGCATCTCCCATAAATCCTGGCGAAGAATCCGCACTCCCCAGCCGCACCGGATGGCTTCCCGTAAATAAGAGTCCTCTTCCGGTACCTGTTTCTTATAACCGCAGTAATCCCCTTCCAGATCAAAATAATGGGACCATACCCTTTGAAACTCTTCCTCTTCACTGGAAAAAAGAAACTCTTCTCCTTCTTTCACTGCTTCTATGTATTGCGCTCCGGCCGTAACAGACCAGATCCCCTGCTCCAGTTCTTTCATGCGAAAACATTGTCCTGATTTTGCAATCTGTCCCAGATCCATATCATCTATTTTAATCCGAACCATGACTGACTGCTCCAATCTCGCATTTTTCATCTAAATACTTCTCATACTGATCAGTGAAATACGTAATCTTATGATCCACCTTGCATAAATACTTCTGCAGTCCGGCAATCTGATTCTCTACTTCCTTTTTGTGGACTATCAGCATGGAACACCGTTCTTTTAACGTCTCTTTTCCCTGTAAGCTCAGCTCCACAAATTCCCTGATCTGTTTAATCGCCATCCCTGTATTTTTCAGACAGCAGATTAAAGACAGCCACTCTAAGTCCTCTTCCGAATAACGGCGGATTCCGCTTTCACTTCTGTCTACGAATGGAAGAAGCCCTTCCCGTTCATAATACCGGAGAACGTGTGGCTTTAAATGTGTCTTTTCTGATACCTGTTTTATGGTGTAATTCATTTTTATCCTTTTCCGGCAAATTTTCCAATCTGTCTCTTGACTTAAAGTTAACGTTAAGGTTTACAATACTTACTATACAATAGTTTGATCCGGTGATCAAGCGAAATCAATAAGGAGGTACCTGAATGAAATCTTTATCAGACAACTATATACTGGCTAATGGTGTGAAAATCCCCTGCATCGGCTTTGGCACCTGGAAAGCTCAAAATGGAGAAACTGCAGTCAATGCAGTAAAGCAGGCTCTTAAGACTGGCTACCGTCACATCGATACTGCTGCACTCTATTACAATGAGGAAAGCGTTGGAACCGGAATTAAGGAAAGCGGTGTTCCAAGAGAAGAGATCTTTGTTACCAGCAAGCTTCAAAACCCAGAGCATGGATATCAGGAAACACTGAATGCCTTTGAGGCAACCATGAAAAACTTAGATCTGGATTACTTAGATCTGTACTTAATTCATTGGCCTAATCCCATCAAGTCCCGTGCCAACTGGCAGGAAGCCAATGCAGGCACCTGGAAAGCATTTGAAGAACTGTATGAGGCGGGCCGTATCCGTTCCATCGGTGTCAGCAATTTCCGGATTCATCACTTAGAAGAACTTATGAAGACAGCAAAAATTGCACCTATGGTAAACCAGATCAGACTTTGCCCTGGTGATACCCAGGATGAACTGGTTTCTTACTTAAAGGAACACAATATACTGGCAGAAGCTTACAGTCCTCTGGGATCGGGAAAAATATTTGAAGTTCCGGAAATGATTGCACTGTCAGAGAAATATGGCAAATCCATTGCACAGATATGTGTCAGATGGAGCTTACAGATGGGCTTTCTTCCTTTGCCCAAGTCCGTCACAAAAGAACGGATTGAAGAAAATGCCCATGTATTTGATTTTGAGCTTACAGCCGAAGATGTATCCATCATAGCCGGCTTAGAGGGCTGCTGCGGATATTCCAACAACCCGGATACCACAGATTTTTAAATAATGTATAGAAAAGAGGGGTATTACCATGTTAAATTTTGATTTTCACATTCCTACCCGTATCTGCTTTGGAAAAGACTCCCATAAGGAAATTGGAAGCCTTCTTGCTCCTTATGCCAAAAAGGTACTTTTGCATTACAGCGGGGACAGAATCAAAAAGAACGGTCTGTATGATACCGTTGTCCAGTCTTTAAAAGAAAATGGAATTGAATTTGCTGAGCTGGGAGGGGTCGTACCGAATCCACGGCTGTCACTTGTTTATGAAGGCATCAAACTATGCAAAGACCAGGATATTGATTTAATTCTGGCAGTTGGCGGCGGAAGCGTGATTGACTCTGCAAAGGCAATCGCCATTGGCGTCTGCTATGAGGGAGACGTCTGGGACGTATATGAACAGGGAAAAGCCATTACTGCTGCCCTCCCGGTTGCCACGATTTTAACCATTCCGGCTGCAGGAAGCGAATCCAGTAATAGTACAGTCATTACCAACGAAGAAAAGCAGATGAAACTGGGATATGGAAGCGATCTGGTCCGTCCGGTCTTAAGTGTAATGAATCCCGAGTTTTTCTTTACTCTTCCCAAAAACCAGATTGCCAACGGTGTGGCTGATATGATGAGCCATATATTTGAACGTTATTTTACCAATACCCTGAATACGGATCTGACAGACGGTCTCTGTGAAACTACATTAAAATCAATTATGAGACATGCTCTTCTGGTTTCAGAAAATCCCAGGGACTACGACGCCTGGTGCCAGGTGGGACTGGGAGGCACCATTGCCCACAACGATTTGCTGGGTCTGGGCCGCAGACAGGACTGGGCATGCCACGGTATGGAACATGAACTGAGTGCAATATACGATGTAGCTCACGGCGCAGGGCTGGCTGTCCTTACTCCTGCCTGGATGAAATATGTTTATAAAACAAACATCAATATGTTTGTCCAGTTTGCTGTTAACGTTATGGGTGTGGAAGGAAGCTTTCGGGATCCTGACTCCATCGTACTGGAAGGAATCAACCGCCTGTCCCAGTTCTTTGTGAGAATGGGTCTTCCCACGACACTTGAGGAACTGGGTATTGACAGCACCAATTTAGAGCTGATGGCGAAAAAATCAACCGGAGAAGCTTACGGCACAGAGCACCCACTAGGCGGACTGAAAAAGCTGTACTGGCAGGATGTTCTGGAAATTTATAAAATGGCTTCCAAATCATAAAACAGAAAACAGGAGCCTGGGAGAATTAAATTAATCTCCCAGGCTCCTGCGTGATTAAGCATATGTTATTAACTGTGTGGCTGACTTATTCCCAATAAACCACAACATTTTTTGCCGCATCATCTACATACGTCATATACCGTATGGATTTTTCAAACTGACTTCTTGGCATACTGATTAAAACAGAAGTATCCCACGGATTGATCACCACTACAGTGTTTTTATTTACACTCTTAATGGAATAGGAATGACCGCCATCACCAATAATTCCTCTGCCTGGATCTGCTATATTAAAATCGCAGGCTGCTGTAATTCCTTCTCCATTCTGGCACTTGGCAGCCATGATATTCATGATTTCTGTTTTATTTGACTTCCAGTATGTTCTTTGCTTGAATCCGGTCATCGTCGTAAATACATCGCAGGCAAAGCAACTATTATATACATTCATGGCCTTCTGTAATCCAGCTTCAATGACTCTGGCATCCAGATCCCCTTCAATATACGCATTTTCAACATCCCAGTCCGTTACAGTTTGTCTTCCGGAACCGAAATTAAGTGTATAGGTACCATTATAATTATCTGTAATCATTTTTCTAAAGATTTTTCTTCCATATTTGCTGTTATCCAGTGCCTGTATGGCTGAAACTGCTCCACAGTCATTGGCATCACCCTGATGAAATGTGCTTAGCTTCCCATCCAGTTGTGTTGCGGGATCACCTGCATAGGCTGTAATTGGTGTAAATGTCGCTCCTGCAGCAATTCCCAATGCTAAGCAGAATGCTCCAATTTTTGTTTTTATTTTTCTCACTTTATTATTCATTCTGATATCGATTCCTTTCGTTTCTCAAGTCTGTATGTATAACGATGTCCGCAAGACTTTTTCATACTGCCCTTCTTCCACTCATAATATCCCAGGTACTCAATTTTGATTTTTTTCCTAGCTGCTGTCCATTTCTATTCATCCTCCCTGTTACTTCTTTGTCTTTTGGATTCGCTATCGGATTAATTATATACTATTTTGTCACAAAATGACGTATCATGTAAGAAATAGTGGTTTGCATGTAACTTTCTGCGGATTTATTCTTATTTTTCAACCATTTGCTCTTAACTTTATTACAGAAAAAAAATCAGGGAGCTTTCGCTCCCTGACCGTTTGGCTTATTTATAATTAATTCAATTTACTCAGACATTCTTTCAATGCTTCAATATTTCTGTCAGCAAAGCAGTAACCGTCCATACCGCACTCCCTTGCCCCTTCCACATTCATAAGCAGGTCATCAATAAAGAAACATTCCTCCGGTTTTAGATGAAACCGTTCAAAGAAATGCCCATACATTTCCTTTTGCGGCTTCATGCATTTTACTTCTGCAGAAAAGAGAACCCCATCAAAATACTCGATTCCCGGTATAATAGTTGTATATGTCAACAGGCGGAGAGATGCATTGGAACATAAATAGATCCCATACCCCTGTTCCTTTAACTCCCGCACAAGTTCTCCCATCTCTTTTACAGGATGCATATTATATTCATGCCAGTGTTTCAGGCAGAGCTCTGCCATTTCCTTTGCGTGGTCTGTGGACAGACGGGACTGCATTCTCCTTAAAGCATCCTCCTCAGATATCAGCCCCATATCAAGCAACAGCCACTCCTGGGAATCGAAAACCGATGTGCAGACTTCCTTTCGTTCCGCTTCATCCTCCATAAATACTGCGCCAACCTTATGCCCTTCATAATCGACCAGTACTTTTCCCATATCGAATACTATATTCTTTATCATCTGTCACTCTCCTGTAGTAATTCATTTCTATTTTTAAACCAAAAATAATAAGGTACTTCTGCAAGAAGCATGCAGGCCCAGCCGATGAGGCTGGCATATGCAACTCCCTTTAGTCCCATCACAGGGACGAAAAGAGATACGAATACCACCCGCACAGAGATCTGGATGAGGGTTGAGATCAAGGTAATGGACATGTTCCCCATACCCCTGAAAAATCCCTGAATGCCATTGGTAAACGCAGGCATGAGGTAGAAAAATGCCATCAGTCCCAGATATTGTACCCCAATGCCAACCATTCCCGTATCATTCTCTGATACAAACAGCTTCATCACAGGCTCTTTTATGACAAGGATTAAGATGCAGATGAAAACCCAGTATCCTGCCTCAACCATAAGTCCTGTACGAAACCCCTTCCTGATCCGGCTGCTGTTTTTTGCCCCTCTGTTCTGGGCTACAAAGGTCATGATTCCGCTTGAAATACTCTGCTCCGGCGTAAATGCAAAATCATCCACTCTGTTTACCGCATTGAATGCTGCAATGGTACTGACTCCAAGAGGATTGATCATCCCCTGAATCAGAAGCTTGCCGATGGGTTGACAGGATTGCTGCAGCGCTGTAATTGCTCCCTGTCTTAACGTCAGGTTTAATAGCTCCTTGTCCAGCCGCATTTCCTTCCTGCCCACTCTGAGAAGCGGAACCTTTCTATATATGTAAAGAATACAAAGCCCGGCAGATACCGCCTCTGCAATAACCGTAGCAACCGCTGCTCCGATCACATCCATATGAAACCATGCTACAAACACCACATCTAGCAGCCCGTTTAACACGGCAGCAGCAGCCAGAAACCGAACCGGAGTTTTGGAATCCCCCACACTTCTCAGTGCAGATGCCACCGCATTATAAAAAAACGTAAAAGGCATTCCCAGAAATATAATCCGCAGATACATGGCCGCAGCTTCCAAAATCTGATCCGGCACCCGAAGCAGCCTTAAGATGCCCCTGGACGTAAAAAATCCCAGTGCAGCAATAATGAGAGAAAAGAAACACCCGAAAATAAGTATGGTAGAAACCTCTTCTTTCAGCCTTTTTTCATCACCTGCTCCGAAGAATTCACTCATCAGCACCGATGCTCCGATGCAGATTCCTGTAATTCCTAAAATTACAATGCTCATAACAGGGTTTGCAGTTCCCACTGCAGCAAGAGCATCTTCTCCCGCATAACGCCCGACTATAATGGAATCCACCGCATTGTAAGTCAGCTGAAATAAATTACCCAGAACCAGAGGAATGGAAAAACGAATCAGCTGGGAGGAAATATTGCCTTTTGTCATATCTTTCATCTAGTAACCTTCCTTTGACGGATTAGTAGCTTCTCAACTGATCGCTTCCATCATCCTTTGTTTTTTCCAGACGTTTTACCTCTACGTAGTAGCCTGTTTTATCATTTACCTTAACATAAATACGGTCTCCCACTTTATGTCCCAGAATAGCGCTGCCAAGGGGCGATTCAGAACTGATTAGACCCTTTATGGAATTTCCGCGGACGGTTGTCACCAGTTTGTAGGTCTCCACCTCATCATCATCTTCAAAATACAGATCTACGGTATTATAAAGCCCAATTTCATCTTCCTTGGAATTGTCAGTAATAATTTGAGCTGTCTTAATCATTTTTTCCAGATAACGGATTCTGCTTTCATTCTGATTTTTATCCTTTTTGGCTGCGTGGTATTCAAAATTTTCGCTTAAATCCCCATGGGCTCTTGCTTCCTTAACCGCTTCCAGGGCTTCCTTACGAACCACCAGTTTACGGTGTTCTATTTCCTGTTTCATTTTTTCAATATCATTTTCTGTCAATTTGTCAAACACGTTTCCACTTTCCCTTTCTTCCTGCTGGTTAAGAAAGGCTTTTACTCCCTTTTGGACTTTCCTCCACCGGTTTTCTCTTATAGAGGGACAAAAGCCTGTCTAAATAGATCGATTTCAGCTGTTTGCTTGCCATTGCCTGCTTTAACGGAGGAAGCTTTAAAATCGTTCCAAAAAGCGCTGCCATAGCACGGTGGCTGGCAAATGCCTGATTATCGAATATAAGATTCTGCAGAGTTCCCTTTTCAATAGCCTGGAGCACAAAGCGATGGGTGCTGTTCACCGGCGTGATAATCTGTTTTGGCCTTTTCTCCAGTTTAATCGCTTTTACACTGCAGTTTCTGGCGCATACACCGCAGCCAAGGCATATTTCCTCATCCACTACAGCTTTTCTTTTTCCATGCTCATTGGTTTCCATGGAGATTGCCAGAATGGGACATGCCTTCTCACATTTGCCGCATCCCACACAAGTCTCCCCGGATATATGGGGAATGTAATTAGTTGTCGCAACTGGCTGCATGGGACTGAATTTTCTGGCTGCCTGAAGTGCTTCACAGCAGCATCCGCAGCAGTTGCAGATGAAAGCCGGGTGCTCCCGGACATTTTCTCCAATCTGTACCAGATTGCTGGCGTAGGACCGTTCCAGTGCATCCATGGCTTCCTCTTTGGAAATCAGCCTTGTATAATCCCCATGTTCTGCCAGAGAACGGGCAACATTGTCAAAGGTCAGACATACATCCCAGGGAGCATTGATTTCACAGGGATGACCGGCATGGGACATCTTATGACGGCAGTAGCAAAGTCCCAGTCCGATGTAATCCGCCTCCTTAACGATGTGGGAAGCCCGTTCATAATCCAGAATGTGGTTGGTTTTATCCGTCATCAGTACAGGTTCCTGTACATAGACTCTGCCCAGTTTTGTTTCTGTAGCAAAAAATAAGTCCTTTATAAAGTCCTCTTCTACATTCATGTATTGATAGTAAAGTTCACTTAAGTATTTCTGGTCTATATCTCCTCTTGTCCTCATCAGGGCAAATTCAATAAATCCAGCCATGGGAGGCGGCATAACAAACTTCCGGATTCCGTTATGATAAGAATCCACCAGAAGGGCTTTTTCACAGAGATGGTTTAATAGCCGTTCTGCTTTCAGTTCCGTAGTCTCCCAGATTTTAGCTGCCTTTTTCACCGTAAACGGCCGTACCGGCAGCAGTGCCACCCATTTTGCTTCTTTCTCCGAATACAAAACCTGAAGAATTTTATAAAGCGTCTCCGACTCAGGCGCCCCTTGTGTAAACCAGTTAATGCGGTCACTTAAATTTAAGTACGCATCACGGGCTGTCAGATGACCCATTTTCATGCCTTCTTTCTTTATGCTTTTTTTGCAATGATCTCAATACGTCTTAAAGTGGTGCCCACACTCTTACTGGACTCAAGAGTCAGTCCAAACAGCCTTAACAGATTCTTAGTTCCCTCTTTGGTTAAATAAACCTCCGAAGCTGCCTGCCGCCAGAGAGTATTCCCCTTCTTTTGCAGAAGATCCATGGATTTATCCAGATCTGGTCCATCAAACCAGAGAATTCCACCATCTGCCAGACTTTCTGCAGCTTTATCGAGAATTGCATTCATGTCCCGGTTGTCCATTAGATGTTCAATGATAATCACTGCATAGCTCCCTTTTATAACGGGGCTGACGGGTTCAGTTCCATTTAGAACATCCATTTCATAACCAGCACTGACTGCCTCTTTATATAATTGACTGCTTTGACTGCCGATAAATAACATGGTATTACCAGTGGCAAGCCTTTCAATATCCGCCAGTATTCTTTTACATTTTGCCTGAGAGTGTCCTGCTCTCTTTTTCCTTTTTACAACCCAGGGCTCTTCTTTTGCCAGGTAGTAGTTTCCGCACTCTTCGCACTTCATAAAGATACGGACCGGACTTAACAGCTCTTTCCCCTCTTCGTCTCCCTCAATATAAAGGGATGCTCCGTAGTGCACCGTCCCTTTTCCTGCACAGACGGGGCAGATCTCAATCTCTGCAAACATTAAATTTCTCAGTTCTTTTAAAGCCTTAAAATACCAGCGGTACAAACGATCCCGGAATTCCCCGTCATAAACAAACAGCCAGTTTTTTATGACTTCTGCCAGCCATCTTGTCTCATGGATCACAGACTTGTCCGCCTGAAGTCCTTTTAAGTTTTCTTCCAGCGTGAGGAGTCCGGAAACAGCATCCTCTTTCAGCCGGTCATTTCCCTGAGAAGTAATCAGATGCTCGATCCCTTCCACTACACTGCTGCATAAATTGACCATCACTACCAGCTGATTCATTTTGCCTGTCGCCATACGTTGATCCTTTCCTGTCTCTTGTTTCAGTTCCTTTGTACATATCCCCTGTTATTTTAGCACTTTTAAAAGGGGAAAGGCAAATACTTTCTTGTAGCGTGCCTGCAATCGGTCTATAATAATATCATTAAATGCAGGGATAGAAAGTTAAATCTGAGAGGTTAACATGAATTTTGATAAAATAAAATACTTTATAGACTTGGTAGAATGCAGGAACTTTACAGAAACTGCAAAGAAAAACTTTGTATCACAGACTACAATCAGTCTGCAGATTGCATCATTGGAAGAAGAAACCGATATTCAATTGATAGACAGAAAAAAAATCCCCATTGAACCCACTCCAGCCGGATGGTTATTTTATGATGAAGCCGTCACCCTTTGGAAGCAATACAATCATATGAAAACCACATTGAATAATTATAAAATGAATCATGATCTGACAATCCGCGTAGAATATGCTGCAGCGACAGATATTCAGAGCATGCTTCGCTTAATGCCATCTTTTAAAGAAAAGAATCCTAATATAAAATTAGAATTGGATAAAGTACTGCTAAAAGATGTATCAGAATATCTGCTAAAGGGATTGTATGATATTGCCATCGCCTTTGATTCGGAGTTTAAGGATAAACCTGACATCCTCACTTATCCGCTTTATAGCGGGCAGTATTGTGCGGTTGTCAGCCGCAGCCACCCTTTGTTTCACCATCAAGCGATTTCCAAAGATGAATTATACCAATATCCACTGATTATGCTGAATCCCCAATCCATTGGCAGTTCCTATGAACTGATGATACAGCATGCAGCCTTAGATGGATATCACCCCCAAATCGTCCGGTCCGCAGATGATATTGAGACTGAGCTGTTTTACATTGTCACAGAAAACCTGATCGGATTTTTTCCAGACAATTATAATCCTGCTTATTTAGAAAATGATATCCGAATGATCCCTTTAAATGATACAAATCATACATTCCGTATCGAAATTGCTTATTTAAAAGATAATAAAAATATTGCTTTAAAGCATTTTCTTAAGCATATAAAGAATTAGTTTTCTAAATGACCCATGTAATTATTTCATTGGACTTTGTTTAATTTTTAACATATTATAAAAATATAAACAAACAGAAGGAGGAACAATCATTATGGGCAAATTATTATTAACTGGAGCCGATGGTAATTTAGGTAAGCAGGCGGCTAAATATCTATTGGAGTTAGTTGACAAGGACAAACTCATTTTTTGCGGTTATAACCAGGAATCCTTAAAAGAATTTACAAAACAGGGCATTGAAACTCATGTGACCAACTTTAATGACAGGGAAGGACTTGCCGAAGCCTTTGCCAATGCAGACAAAATTGCTTTAATTTCCATGCCTTTTGTGGGAAAAAAGCGGCAGAACGCTCACAAGAATGCAGTCGATGCCGCTAAGAAAGCCAACGTCAGGCAGATTATCTATACCTCTCTTGTAAATGCGGCAGATGAATCAAATCCCAGTGTTGAAAAAATTGACCATGCCTTCACAGAGGATTACATCCGACAGACCGGTCTGGATTATATATTCCTCCGCAATTCCCAATATGCAGAAGCCATGATTACCAACTATTTTACCTTTGCCAAAATGGATGGCGTATTAAAAAACAGCCAGGGAAGCGGAAAAATGGCTTATATTTCCCGTAAAGACTGTGCCAAAGCAATTGCTTATTCTCTTGCATCCGAAC
Source organism: Hungatella sp. (assembly GCA_009712635.1). Lineage (GTDB taxonomy): Bacteria > Bacillota > Clostridia > Lachnospirales > Lachnospiraceae > Lacrimispora. The sequence goes on from WASS01000015.1 coordinate 625,515, forward strand.
ATTATCATGAATCCATTCTAAATATTAATGGACCTCAGTTAATGACCATTTCTGAATTTATTGAATATGGAAACCAGGCTACTGGAAACCATGTAACTTATGAGGAATTAACGGACGAAGAAAACTATGCCATTTTTGACTCTATGGGAGTACCAAGAACCACTGACGGAAAATTTAAGGATAATTCTGAAGCACCGTTTTCATCAGAGGGTATGGTGACATTTGCTCAGGCCATTCGCCTGGGTAAAATGGATCTATTTACGGACGATTTTAAGAATCTGACCGGTCAGGAGCCGCTCACAGTTCAATATATGTTTGAACATGCAGATGACTTCCAGATTGGTGAACGGCATTCAAAGGATAATTAATAAATCAAAATCCATGGATTTCTGCAGTATGTTTACAGATTTCCATGGATTTTTTGTCAAGCTTTTAATTATATAAAATATCCCGCTTCATGTCCTGTATGAACTGCATGATATAACGTCCCCTGTTTTGTATTGCAGTCACCAATGGAAAGAACATCGTCTGCGCACTCTGCAAATTGATCCACATAAGATGAATCAGCATGTACTCCCAGGGAAAGTACAACTGTATCACAGAAAATCTCTACGTTCTCATTATCCTTATCTTCAAAAACAGCTCCAGCATCACCAACAGATACCAGACGCAAACCGCCCCGGAAAATTACGCCTTCCTTCTTTAGCATATTAATTATGGCAATCTGATTAAACTTTGCTCCGCCGCTGCCAAAATTTTCTTCCGGCAGCATGTCAACCAGGGTAACCTTTTTCCCCTTCTTTCGCTGTGCCAGTGCCGCTTCACAACCGGTCAGTCCTGCACCAGCCACAATGATCTCATTCCCAGTCTCTACTCTGCCTGTTTCCGCATCGCCCACCCAGACAACACGGTTACTTTCTCCCACAAAGGATGGAATGATCGGTTTTGCTCCTACTGCAACAATAACACCATCAAAATTCCCCTCTGCAATCAGTTCGGGAGTTGCATTTACATTTTTACGGATCTCTATGTTATTTTCAGCTTCTGTTTCACGTACAGTCCATTCCAGATATGCTTTTATATCGGCTTTAAAGTCAGGAATTGATGCCAGATTTAAAACTCCGCCCAGTTGATCTGACTTCTCGAATAAAACCACTTTATGGCCTCTTTGAGCCGCAGTTCTGGCTGCCTCCATTCCTGCCGGCCCTCCGCCAATCACAGCAATCTTTTTCTTTTCAGCCGGCGCCGGAGTATTGAAATAAAGTGATTCCATTCCCAATAAGGGATTAACTGTGCACCTTATGGGTGCAAGCAGATAGTGGGTCTTCTGAATACAGTTATTACACCTGATGCATGGTCTGATCCTGGAAGCACAGCCATGTCGGATGTGCTTAATCATATCCGGATCTGCCATTAGAGAGCGAGCCATAGATACCATATCGATCTTACCTTCACGGATGGCTTCATCCGCCTGCTGCAGTGAGACAGATCCAACTACTGTAACCGGCACCTTAACCGCTGCCTTTATGACAGCTGCATCTGCTAAATTGATTCCATGATCGAAATAGATAGGCTGGTTAATAAAAGGTGCAAGGTTCTGTATGGAATGCATCCCTCTTGACACATGAAGCAGATCAATTTTATCCTCTATTAATTTGACGAATTCAATGACTTCCTCTATTGTTGGGGAGCCAGGAATCATATCATTGGCATTAATCCGGTATTCGATTGCTACTTTATTCCCCACTTTTTCTCTGATAGCCGCTAACAGCTCATTTGTAAAGCGAGCCCGGTTTTCCATAGAGTCAGTACCATATTCATCCGTACGTTCATTAATTACTTTAGAAAGAAAGCAGCCTGGAAGCTGACCGTGGGCGCCATGGATCACCAGACTGTCCACTCCGCTGCGCATGGCCCTGTCTGCAGCATATGCAAAGTCTTGAATGAAATTCTGAATCTGCGCCTTTGTGAGATATGTTGGATCAATTTCAACTGCCGGTTTTCCTTCCTTTTTGTCTCTTTCTTCAAAAGACGCAGGTGAAAGATTAATCGCAAAAAGCTCCATACCGATTTTACATTGATACATATGAACCAGATCGCATAGCATGGATAATCCATTAACAACGGGCTCCTCCCCCATGCGCAAAAGATGAGTGATTTCTTTTGGTAAATTCCGGTTGACTGTACCACACCCAATATTGATACATGCACAGCCTCCTTTTACGATATCTCTTGTCCATTCCATTAATTCTCTGTTTACATAACCGTCTGCTGTAGCAAAGCTTGGCCATACCGGTGTGAAAGATACCCTGTTCTTTAATTTCATGGGACCAATCTGAATCGGTGTTATCAGGCTGCCATACTGTTTATCCATAATCGTGTTCTCCTTCTGCCTATCCGAACTTTGTTTACAAATTAACAATATCAAAGGTACCAGCTAAAGTCCAACACAGAAATGCAATCAGGTAATTGTAAAAACTTCTAATACATTTTTTTAAAGAGAATATTTTTTCTTTATTTCATTGAGGAACCGGTAAAGGACAGGATTTGTATTATCCCTTGACCAGTATGCATTGACATTAAAAGGAATCCTTTCAACTTCCTGTCTGATAAACGCAATCTGATTATGATTAATGAAGTTAGTTAGTTCAGGCAAGAAACTGATACCGGCATTCATACTGACAAGCATAACCGCATCATCCATATTTTCCACCAGAATCGAATTATCAATCGAAAAAAGCGGATTATCAGAGTTATGGTGTGCCTTATAGTAATCCGACTGCTCCTTATTTTTTATATAGGAAATCACTCGTTCTGCCTTTAAATCTTCTGGCTGAATTACTGTTTTCCCTGCCAGTCTGTGATTCCGGTTCACACATAATTGAGGATATGTCTGATATACCTTCAGTTCTTCAATCTCTTCTGATTCCATCTGAAAATAAAATCCGATATCAATTGTCCCGTTGAGCAGATTCAATTTCATATCTTCATAGTTGCACTGGACAATACTTAACTTTACTTTTGGGTATCCCTGATGGAAGCTGGAAAGAACAGGTGCGATCACATCACGGTCAAACATACTGAAAAATCCAATTTTAATCATTCCCTCCGATCCTGAGGAAACCTCTCTTGTTTTTATCACTGCATTTTCATATAACTTTAATAAACGTTTTGAGTCCTGCAAAAATGCCTCTCCGGGCATCGTTAATCGAACGTTTTTCTTATCACGGTAAAACAGCTCCACACCTAATTCTGCTTCCATTGCAGCAATCTGCTGACTTACTGCCGTTTGTGAGACATATAAAACCTGAGCTGCTTTGGAAAAGCTTTTTAGTCTTGCAACTTCACTGAAATAACGTAATTTTTTAAAATCCAAACTTACCCCTTCCTTTATCACACGTAATGTTTGTGAAACGATTCGATCAATAAACTTGTTTTGCATCCGGAGGGAGCTCTCTGACATGGTTCAAATATCCCATACAGTTAGACGCTTCGGTTATGTCATAGAGAAAGCCAAGCTCACCTGACACAAATCCTGCCACCTCATGAAACAGGTTACACATTATTTCTACTGCTTCCCAGATATGTTCTGCCTCCGAATCCGCATATGTCTTTAAAAACCTCTCCCATTCTCCCTCTGACAGCCACCGGTACATATCCTTACCGGCTTTTCCAATACTACAGGAAAAACCGGTCACAATTCCGATCTTCCAGGATAACAATGTCACCAGCTGGGGCCGTATGTAATGATTGAGCATATCCTGCACATATGGGATTTCGTTCCTCCACAAACCCTTGGCTACGTTATCAAGACACCACCAGAATTCATTACAGGTACATAAGAATTCTGTTTGAGAGGGATTTTTTACCCAATGGCTTTGGTCCGATGATTCCGGGATTACAGGTAGAATGTTATCTTTGTCCAATAGAATTTTGCAGAGCTGGTCGGCATAGATATCTTTTAATGCATAATCCCTGGTCGCCACAGTAAGATCCAGCCTGTTTCCGTCCGAAAACTGCATTAACCACCCATAGTTCTCGTCCTTCTTATGGGGATAAGCCGGGTTTTCATCTGGATACTGCATAAAAAGCCGCTCTCCAAACCGGTCGATCCATGGCCTGTCTTTGATAAAAGACTCCGTCTCTTTTACTATGTAAACTATATCATAATCCTGAAACAGATCCCGCACTGCATTTGGATTTGTTCTGGACCCGCCCATGTAAACTCCTCTGATTCGGTCATCAGCCTGAGCTGTACCAAGAATCAGATCATACATTTCTTTTTCGGTTCTCATTATTCAATCCCTCCTCAAACTTCATCCCCATTCTGCTTTCAGACAATCAATCAGCCCAGAGAATTTATTAATATGATAATCCGCATATTCTAAGATCTTTATTCGTTCCACCTCTGGTTTTTCATCTAAATATTCGGAAAAAACAGTTTTCATTCCAGCCATTTTTGCCCCCTCCAGTTCATCAGAACCGCCATCACCTGCGAACACGCTCATTTTCGGCGAAGTGCCCATTTGATCCATGGCATATTGGTATATTCTAATGTCGGGCTTTAACAGTTTTACATTGCATGAAAATATAGATAAATCAAACAAATCATAAAGTGGTGAATCTTTCCAATATTTACAGTCAATTATATCTGCATTACTGATGAGACAAGTTTTAATACCCAGATTCCTAATGGCTTTTAACGTTTTCAGTATCTCCTGATCCACATTGCTTAATGCCCTCCTCATCCGCTTCTCCCGTCTATCCAAAAGCAATTCTTCCTGCTCTTTTGTTACAGAAAACGGGAGTGTTTCCACGATCCCCTCAATAATCTCCTGTTCTGTGTTAACATGCCCCACGGCACGCTCTTTATAAAGGGCTGTCTCTTCTGAATAATGCTCCCATTCTGATAGACTAAGGTTTAAAACTTCACATTCCATTGGACTTTGGTTATGTGGAACAATCAGTGTAAAAAACAAATCACAAAAAAGTACTTTTATCATTTGATACCCCCTGATTAAAACTTGACAATAAGACCATTATATGGTAAACGATATAACGTTAATGTTTACACAGGCAGGAGGGCAAACCTGCGTACTGCCCTCCTGAAATTATTATTTATTTTCCTCCAGCAGCTTTCTCACATTACCATAAGATCACGTTATGTTACGGCTAAATAAATCCGTCTCCTCTAAAAGGCTTTCGATGGTATCAAGATTTAAACGGTGAAGCAGCTCAATCACATAGGGATTTTCAGCCGGATGCTGATAGGTTGCTTTCTCTCCATATTCATTAACCAGCTCAGTTCCTTCCTCTTTCCCCAGAATCGATCTTGGTCCTCCTACGCAGCCGCCCACACAGCCCATTCCTTCATAAAAGTTGGCATCGATCTTTCCGTCAATAATATCCTGAATCATCTTTTTGCAGGCAGGAACTCCATCCGCCTGCTTTGTGCGGATCTGAATTTCCTTCTGAGGACTGATCGCCTTGACGGTATTTTCCACTGCTTCGCTTACCCCGCCCTTTCTTGCATAGATGCGGCCGGCTTTGGATGAATGATCCTTTTCACTTTCTTCCATCACTGCGGGATCGATACCCAGAGCGTCGAAAATATTTTTCACTTCCTGGAACGTAAGAACATAATCCACTGCACCAGCTAAATCTTTTTCCCTTGCTTCAGCCTTTTTTGCAAGACAGGGGCCAATAAATACAGTCAGCGCATCTGGGTGAAGTGCCTTTACCACTTTGGCACATGCAACCATGGGGGACACGGAGCCAGGTACGTGTGGAACCAGCTGATGATAAACCTTGCGGATCATGCCGATCCACATGGGACAGCAGCAGCTGGTCAGCTGGTAATCTCCGCTGCCCTTAATGTTTTTATCAAATTCCAAAGCTTCTTTTAACGTCAGGATATCCGCAAATAAAGCAACTTCAAGCATTCCGTCAAATCCCACTTCTTTTAATGCGCTTCTAAGCTTTCCCGGGGTAACATCACTGGAAAACTGTCCTAAAAATGCCGGTGCTATCATTGCATAAACCAGTCCTTCTGCACTCCTTACTGCTTTGAGAGCAGGGATGATATCCGTGCTGGCTGTCAGCTTTTCTCTTGCACAGCCGTCAATGCATTTTTCACAGCCTAAGCATAATTCAGGATCAACCACCACTCCATCTTCCTCTGCCTTAAGCGCTCCAAACGGGCACCTCTTAATACATTCCTTTTGTTCTCCATCTCCGCAGTCACAGTTACCTGTACGAATTACAATTGGATGTTTTTCGGGATTCAGCAGGCAATCCAGATGATAAGGATCATAAGTATTGCCGTTTTCTGCTTCCTCCGGATTAAAATTACCTGACAGTGCCTCACTTACCGTACGCTCGTAGAGTTCTTTAAATGTCTGCATAAATTACCTCCCGCATGTATGCTTTATGTTCTGTATCACATAATCTATTATCATTCCTTTTTTCTTTCTTACTATTCCAGTAAACTCCTAATCACGATAAATGTTTGAAATATAAATCTTTTGTGATTGCATATAACGTAAGATCACAGATTCCCATATTATTCTTCCCCGCCTGACGCATGGTTCCCTCATACAGCATTCCGGCTGCTTTCATAACTCTGCCGGAATTAGGATTATCGGTATCATGTCTTGCACACACCCGGTTAAATCCAGCTTCTTCAAACAAAAAGCCCATCACTGCCTTTAAAGCTTCCGTCATAATACCTTTTTTCCAATACTCCTCGCCAATGCAGTATCCGATTTCTGCCTCTTCAATCTCTTCATTCATGCGTACCACACTGATACTTCCAATGGCCTGATGGTTCTCCTTCCATTCTATACACCAGTTAAAGTTCTTAGGATTTTCATAATCCTTCACCCATGCGTTAAGAATCTCCTGTGAATCCTCTGCAGTCTTATGAGCCGGCCAGGTTAAAAATCTGGTGACATGACTGCTGTTTGCCCAGTTATTATACATATCGTGGGCATCCGCTCCGCAAAACGGACGTATTACCAACCTTTCTGTTTCCAAAACAACCGTACCTGGGAAATTCATCGCAATTCCTCCTGACTGATCTCTATTACTGGAAAAGTAATCCAAATATAACTTTATCATATCATATTTATCAATAAGGGAAAACAAAAAAATCAGGGCAGCAACTGCTGTCCTGATCCGTTTCTACTAAATAAAATACTCTATGGTATCTGCCGGCTTTCTCTGGGTTTCCCTGTTAAACAGGATAGTCGCCTCCCTTGTTTCCACCGGGCCAAGTGCATACGGTTCTTTTCCCGTACCATTCATTAATTCCCATGGAACCTTCCGGTTTCTGAGACAAGGCATATCGGTAATCAGCTCCAGATTTTTCTGCTTAAACGGCTTTTTCCTGTAATAGGGATCAAACAGATAAACATAATCCTGATCAGATCCTGTTATCAGCACATAATGCCAGCAGCCATACATCACCCTGGCGACCACAGCACCACCCTGCTGAAGTCCGTAAATTATTTTACTGTTTTCTCCCAGATACACATCGCTCCCGGTTAAGTATTCACTTTGGACGGGAAACTTCTTTACTTTTCCAAACTGGTTAAACCAGTTGCTCATAAACATCATTGCCATCTGGGAAGTTCCATTTTTGCCGAATTCCCCTTTTGTATTGTAAGAATCCAGACAAAATAGCATGATGTGCTTGATAATATCAGGCGGTATTTCCTCCCTGCGGAAAAGAAAACTCATGGCATTCAGTAATGTAGTTGGTCCGCAATCAAATTCTGTCACCTGATAGCTTAATGGGTTTTTCATAATTTCAGCCCTTTCCTGCAGCAATGAAAAGCATTATATTTAAAATCGTCAGTATCACACCTATGGCAATAAGAAGAATCTTATCCCGAAGTCCATTTTTATATTTACCCATGACTCTCTCTGAGGACGTAAGATAAATCTGCAAAAATACGGTAATCGGAAGCTGCACACTTAAAAGCATCTGGCTGTATACCAGCCCCTTAAATGGATCACGGATAAGGAAGATAATAAATGCAGCAATCACTAAAATCCACGTTACTCCAAACCTGGTATGGGGATCATCGGGATCATAAGGTTCCCCAAACATTCCCGCAAATATGGACCCTCCTGCCATACCTGCAGTGGTAGTAGATGCGATTCCTGAAAACAGCAGCGCAACCGCAAAAATAATACTTGCCCCCGGCCCCACCAGTGGTTTTAGCATCTGTGCTGCCTGACCCAGCTCTGAGACATGCTCGCCTTTACTGAAAAATGTGGTGGCTGCCAGTATAATCATCGCGCTGTTGATTGCCCAACCGATTATCATGGATAGTAAGGTATCAGCAAATTCATATTTCAATTGAAGCTTCTGAATGGATTCATCCTCTAAATTCCACTGTCTGCTCTGAATAATTTCCGAATGGAGAAATAAATTATGAGGCATAACCACTGCCCCCAGCACTGACATGATAATCAGCATGGAACCTTTGGGAAACTCAATGGTAGTCCATCCCCTTACTGCCTGATTCCAGTCTACATTTACCAAACTAAGTTCATAAATAAAAGACAAACCAATAATGGAAACAAAGCCAATAATCCATTTTTCCAGCTTCTGGTAGGAATTGGTAAACAGCATCCATAAAATTAAAGCCAGTATGAGTACAGAGGCCAGCTTTACCGGAATCCGGAACAGCAGATTAAGGGCTATGGCCGCTCCAAGGATTTCCGCCATAGCGGTAGAAACGGCTGCCAAAACTGCAGTTGATAAAACAATCTTAGAAAGCCAGGGCTTTAAATGCTTGTGGGCTGCCTCTGCCAGACAGTCTCCTGTTACTATTCCAAGGTGTGCCACATTGTGCTGGAGTATAATCAGCATAATGGTTGAAAGAGTGACCATCCATAGCAGTGTATATCCATAATCCGACCCTGCCGCGATGTTGGAAGCCCAGTTTCCCGGATCGATAAATCCCACCGTGACCAAGAGCCCCGGTCCTACATAATGAAGCAATTCCTTAAGTCCAAACTTTGGTTTGTGATGTTTTGTGTTTTCCTTTTTTAAAAAATCAAACATGCCAATTACCTCCCTTCTTTATCTCTGACTAAATTTCTTTTTCATGTATCCGTATGGCATCCCTTGTAATTTTAGCCTGATATAATGCCTGATCAGCACTCATAAACAATCTGGCGGCATTCATCCCGCTCCCATATTGTGCCAGCCCAAAACTGGCTGTCATCTGTAATTCCGGGTACTCCTTAAATTCTACTTTCTTTAACTGATCCTGAATTAAAACCGCGGTCTCATATGCTTCATTAATATCAGTATGATGAAAGATCATACAGAATTCATCGCCGCCATATCGGTAAACATTTGCCTTTATACAGCTGTTTTTTAACAGCTGCGCAAAAGCGATCAGGCATTTATCACCGGTCTGATGCCCCCAGCTGTCATTGATGTTTTTAAATTTATCAATATCCGTAATCCCAAATATATAATTATCCCGGGGATTGCAGTCTTCTAAATCTCTCATGGCATCATGGAGTGCTTTCCGGTTATAGATTCCCGTCAGCTCGTCCATCTTCAGTCGCTTTGTCAAAGTGACCCGTTCTTCTTCAATGCGGATACTGGCCCGGTTTTTCCGCTTCTCATAGTGAATTACCACCATACAGATCATTGATACGGAAAACATAATAAACAATGCGATCAGAAAATCCCCCAGTCTGAGCGTACTTTGAAAAATTGTGGGCTTGTCCACATCCCAGGTGATAAACAGCTCAGATATCACCAGTAACGCCAATCCACTGACAGATGTACAGAGTGTAACCATATAACTTGCATAGACTGTGGTTAAAATTATCGCTGTCACAAACACATAATACGTAACAGTGAATGCACTGTGGGCCGTAAACAGGGAAAAGCAGATGACTGTGTTAATTATGGATACTGTATAAATCTTAGTGGTCTGAGAAAATTTTTCTGATTTTACCACCAAATGGTCTATCACTGCGCACAATCCATTCACGCCGCTTGGTGCCAGTATAAATTTAAAAACAAATCTGGGAACCGTCGTATTCAGCATGTCTGAATTCACCAGTATGAGACCCATAATGCATTCTACTGCCAGGGCAAATAGTACCATTCCGATGGATATCTTATAATGAAGGCTGAGCCAGTCTTTATCTATTCTGGTATATTCCTTTTGTATCTCATTCACTTGGGCGGTTTCATTTAGTTCGGCTGCCATAGGTTTCTCCTGCTAGTTTCGTACCTTATATTCTGAAATTGTAACACCAGTCAGTAAAACCGTCAATTTCTTTCATGGCAGCCGGTTAAAAATTATAACAAATAGTTTATCTATAAATAGTTACGTATGAGCCAGCTCAGGAATCCGTAAGGAATCCCCTTCAACTATGTCTAACGCTGATCCCTTTACATGCAGTACCGTATTGCTGTCTTTTATCTTTGAGCAGGTAAAACCCTGTTTATCAATTGGTGAAAATCCCAGAACCAGACTTTTTACCTCTCTGCCAAAGGCTGCTGCAATCCGGTCTAAATCTACCTTTTTCGGGGCAAAGACCTGCTGCAGATGCAACTGGCCTTTCTTAAGCACGGCAAATACATATGCATCCTGCTCCGGAATAAAATAAATATCTTTACTCATATAGTCCAGTGCATAAAACATGGTAAGTTCTTCATGGTTTTCCAACCACAGACTGCTCTGGGGGCAGCTTTCTTTCATACCCCGCCTAAGCCTGAAAAGCTGATCGTTTTCTCCAATCTGTATCTTAACAGCAGTTGCCTCCTGATCCGTGGTCACGTACTTTGCATATTCAAATTCATCTGACCTCCTGAAAGCAAATTTGGGATAAAAATCCAGTACACTTTCATTGGCAAATAAAAACCAGCCTTCCGCCTTTCCTTCGTAATCACGTTGAATTTCCTCCATCAGCTGCCTGATCAGCCCTTGATTTCGGCAGGCTTTGCTGGTCATAACCGTCCCCAGCTGAATGTAATGCCGCTGCACTCCATTTCCCCGAAACACCATGGGACTTACCGAAACATTTGCCAGGACCTCATCTTCCTTAAGAATGGAATAAGGGATATAATTATTCTTCCAGTAACCGTTCTGATACCAGTTTTCGAAATCCAGACCAAATATCTGCCCAGCCAGCCGGTTAAAACTATTTCTTGCCCTTTCGTCCTCCTGATATCCTTTTCTTAACACGTAACCATCTCTCATCTTACTTTTCTCCTTTTATGAACTCGCACTATTATAATGCCGTATTCCCTGCTTCCACACAAAAGCCGTCAATATGGTAAAGGCCGCTGCAACCAGGATTCCCCACAAAGCTCCGGATAAAGTCAGCTCCCCTGTGAGAAACTGAACCGGTATGGTCGCCATAATCCCATAAGGCAGAATCACATAGAATATTACTTTGTAGACTCCGTAGAACACAATTCCCGGCAGCTGCATACATAAGGTGAGCCCTGCTTCCTCCAGAATGATTGTGTTACCACTGGTCAATATAAAAAATGTAAAAGACCGGATCAGTACCTCAACCAGATAATACAATACCGCCATAACAGCCACCCAGAATACATAACCCAGTACCAGGATAGGAGTGATCTTAATCCCTCCCTCTTTAATCCCGTAGGAAATAATCACTCCACTCAAAAACAACAGTGGAACAGACCCTGGATTGATCCGTTCAAACGTCAGCCTCAGCAGCGGACTTCCCGGTTTCGTCAGATACAAATCCATATCACCATTTTTAATCTTATCCGGTATGCCGTTAATCCCGAAAAAATATATTACCATATTGATTGCATTAATCATGGAAAATGTTCCAATATAAAGAATCATCTGCCCCTTCCCCCATGTGCCGATCCGGTCCACATTGGAATAAATCACCTCAAACACACAAAGCTGGACGAGAAAAACGCAGCTGTCCACAAAGAATGGACCAAAAAATCCCAGCCGGAACATCATTAAGTTTTGCAGTCTCAAATTAATTAAGACTCTTACCATCCGTAAATTTCTTTTTATTCTGCCCCTCATATTCCCACCCCGTCATACTTAATCCTGTAATTTTGCCATGTTACATGAATAACTGCCTGAAGAACCACGCACCAGCATGAAAGAGCCAGAAGCCCCATTCCCAGTTCCCCCTTAAGCCGCCCGATCAACAGCATGGAGGGAAGATATGTCACATAATAGAAAGGAAATGCTTTCATAATCCAAAGGAAATGCTCCGGCAGCAGCGTAAGGGGAATAATACTGCCTGTGACAAACGCCACCAGATTATCTTTTATCATTAGAAATAATCCGATTTCTTCATATTTTAAAGTAAGCAGCCCCAGATAATAATTAAGCTGAGCCATGAAAAACAGCCCCAGTAGAATTAAAATACCAATCCCTGCCACAATCGCCGGATCTGGTGTAAAAACAAATTTAATGCGGAATACAAAAATCCAGATAACTGAAGTAATGAAGTAAATAATAAGATGAAATAACACCATCCCCATTTCCATGGCAACAAAATACCCCTGAATATTTACCGGCAGTACCATATATTTTGAAAATGTTCCATTCCTGATTCTCTGGCTGATTTCCATGCTCACTTTAGAAGACATATCCAGCTGGGTAAGGAAAGAGCTGATAATATAATAAGACATCATGCTGCTTAAGGTAAAACCCGCCACCTCATCTCTGCCTGCAAATATGGTTCCCCACAACAAAGAGGCAAACAGAATCTTGGTTAATGAAAATAAAATCTGAATGACCGAGTCTCCCCGCCAGGCAAGCTGGGTCTTAATAAAAATTTTAAGTATCTCCAGATATTTACGCAAGCCCATCTCCCCCCTCCTGATAGATTCGCTCTACAATGGTTCCAATCTCCTCTTCTTCAACCGTTATATCAGTGGGAAGCAGATTCATTAGTTCTCTCAGCAATCCTGCCGCATTTTCTTTCGGCACCATAATCACCTTTTTATAAGGTGTCTGTTCCAGAATCCTGGCGTCAAACTCCAGATTGGGCAGCAGCGTCGGTTCCGAAAAGGTAAAGGTTATTTTTTTAAATTTCTGAAACCGTTCAAACAGCTTTTCAGTGTCACCATCATAGATCTTGCAGCCATGATTGATGACAATTGACCGCTTGCACAAAGCTTTTATGTCCTCCATGTAGTGGGAAGTGAGGATAATGGTGGTTCCCCTTCTTTCATTAATTTCTGCCAGAAATCCCCGGATCTGTTTCGACGCAACTGCATCCAGCCCAATGGTGGGTTCATCTAAGAATATAATCTTTGGATTGTGAAGCAGTGCAGCAATGAGTTCCATCTTCATCCTCTCTCCAAGAGACAGCGTCCTGACCTGAACATGCATCAGATCCTGTACCTGAAACAGTTTCACAAAATAATCCCTGGAACTCTCATACTCCTCTTCAGGTAATCCATAGATTTCTTTAAAAAGGCGAAGCGTATCTTCAACGGTCAATTCAAAGAAAAGCTGACTCTTCTGACCCATTACGACTGCATACTGCTGTTTAAATTCATGCTCCAGATCATTGGGATAATACCCCAGTACACTTACGGAACCACAAGTGGGTGCAATGATACCGGTGAGCATCTTTACAAGCGTTGTCTTGCCCGCTCCATTTGGTCCGATCAGGCCTACAAATTCCCCTTCCTGAATGGTAAGATCCAGATTGCCAATTGCCTGTTTCTCTTCATATTCCCGTCTGATCAGCCCCTTAATACTTCCTATCATACCTGCCTGTTTCTTAAATCTTTTAAAATTTTTAGTTAACCCAGCCGTTTTAATAATTTCCATGTATTTTCCCCTTCAATCAATAAAAAATGACCGCCGGTTCATCTGCCCCACAGGCATAATGCTTTAGCGATCTCAAATAAGACCTGCTTCCAGACAGATTGGGTTAAAAAGACAAAAAAAAGCATAACTTTACCGTTATGCTTTCAAAATGTCAGTCTGGTACAGACATATATTTGGAAGGTATGCGCTTTTGCAATGCAAAAGTCAAGCATTCAGTAAGGCAGATTTATCGGCATGGCAGCCGAAAAAGGGCAGACTAATCACGTAAATCGTTTTCGTCTTTCCTTTTCAACTATTTAGTTAGTTGCGATCTCCAATACTGACACACGTAACATACACTTACCTCTCTTTTCTTTATAATAAACTGATATTACCCCATAATGTAATATATGTCAATCTTTATCAGATATCACTTGTTTATAGGCTGCAAGAATGGTGGTATTACCATTACGGAATACCATATCCACCCTCTCAAACCCGCCTTTTTTTAACATGGCAATCTGATTTGTGACAGTACATGGTGTGTCATAATGGTAAAACCCTCCTTCCGGAACGCCCATCTCATCTCTGAGCCTCTTATACTCTGCAAAATGAAGATCTTCCTCTTTCTGATCTTCTACCATGTAATCGCATTCAATGTATCGTCCGTCACCTTTCAGGGCTTCAAAAATCTTCTGATATAACCCGATTTTTGCTTCATGGTTAAAATGATGCATTGTCTCAAATGAGATGGCACAGTCAAATGTATTCCTTTTCAGATCAACATCAAAATAATTTCCGCATATTAAATTCAGTTTCCTATCTGGAAAATTTTGTTTTAATTGATCAAGCATTTCCCTGGTTAAATCAATGCCTGTGACCGAAATTTCCGGAAACCTTTTAAAGACCTGTCTTAGCTCCAAACCTGTTCCACAACCCAGATCCAGTAAATTTCTGCATGATGCAGAAAGCAGGGATGGAATCAGCGCATAAGCCTGTTCACATCCTTCTACCCCAGAAAGCATATGCTCTTCATATTCATCAACCCGTGCTGCGAAAAAATCCACCATCCGTTCCATATTAACCTCTCCTATCAGCGTTTCAATCCCCTTTACATAAGAATAGCCCGGATGGAGGACTCACGCAACCTCAACCTTTTTTCTGTACCATTCAGCTCCTTATAATAACCTTTTTCGCACCGGTACAAGCCTGTATATCCAGCTTTGTAGCTTTAAAAAATTCCCGGAATCTTTTGGGGCTGGTAATAATCAGTTCAGGAATTTCATCTTTCATGGACAGCTGCTTTTCCGTCTTTTCCTTCCGAACCGTTCCGATCAGTTCCTTCACCTGTTCCCCAAATTCAAGATAAGTCTTATTGGCTTCTCTCCGTTCCCAAAGCGTCTGGTGGATGGACAACGTTTCTTCATGACTCCGGTAAAAGTCCTGATAAATATACTCTGTTATGAACGGGGTATAAACTGCATACAGCTTTAATATACCAAGCAGACTGTAATACAGCCCATATTGTCCCGAATATCGTTCTTTTACGCCATGCTTTTCCGGCTGATATAGACGTTCCTTTACAATTTCAATATAGTAATCACAGAAATCCCGCCAGAACAGATCATCAATTTCATGCCTTGCCTGACCAATTTCAAAATCGTCTAAAAGATCGTTTACAACACTTGTGGTTTCATTTACCCGTTCCAGCATCCACCGGTCAATGGGAAGCAGGGTTTCAGGATCAAATTCTTCCTTTTGTTCATAATCATTCAGCTGCATAATTGCAAACTTCGCTGCATTATAAAGCTTCGTCAAAAATCTCCTGGAACCCTTCATTTCATCTTCGCTGAAAAAGGTATCTGTACCCAGTTTGTTGCTGGCTGCCCAATACCGGATAGCATCCGCAGAATAGGTTTCAATCAGTGCCAGGGGTGAACTGGATGCATTGTTTTTTGATTTACTGATCTTCTCTCCGGGTTTTGCCAGTACAAACCCACTGATCATAATGTCCTTCCAGGGAATTTCACCAGTGTGGTAGAGACTTTTTACAATGGTATAAAACGCCCAGGTACGAATGATTTCATGAGCCTGATTTCTCATTCCCATGGGCAGAATCTCTTTGCTTCTGTCAAAATCCTCACCATATCCGGCATTGATGAAAGGGGTTACGGAAGACGTTGCCCAGGTATCAAAAACCGCTTCCTCCGGGAGAAACTGTGTGCATCCGCAGCTGCATGCCTTCCCTGGCATTTCTTCCAGTGGATTTACAGGAAGCTGGTCTTCTTCCGCAAAAACAGGTTCTTTGCACTCCTTACAATACCAGACCGGAAATGGAACTCCGAAATACCTCTGTCTGGAAATACACCAGTCCCATTTTAAATTCTCAACCCATATCTGATATCGCTTTTTCATATGAGCCGGATGCCAGCTGATCTCATCCGCTGCCTTTAAAAACCTGTCTTTTTCAGTCAGAACATCAATATACCACTGATTGGAAGAAATGATTTCCACTGCCTGACCGCACCGTTCATGAACAGCCACGCTATGAGAAACTGCCTCCTGCTTTATAAGCAGATCTCTGCTTTTTAATTCTTCCACTATGGTCCGCCTGGCGAGAGTGACTTCCATTCCCCCAATAAAAGGGACTTCTCCGCTTATGGTTCCGTCTGGCAGAATTATTTTTTTATAAGGAAGCTGATGGGTCTGGTACCAGGAAACATCTGTAGAATCACCAAAGGTTGCACACATAACTGCGCCCGTTCCTTTTTCTATGGACACCATCTCATCTGCCATAATGGGTATTTCGAAATCATACAGGGGAACTCTGGCCATTTTCCCGATGTATTTTTGATATCTTTCATCCTGGGGATGAACAAAAATGCATACGCAGCCATACAGCAGTTCCGGTCTTGTGGTTGCGATCAGTAAATCTCCCAAAGAAGTTTTAAAATTCAGATAGTGAAAGCTGGATTCCAATTCCAGAGTTTCAAGCTCTGCCTGTGCGATGGAAGTCTGGCACTGAGTGCACCACAAAACAGGCGACTCTTTCCTGTAGGCCTTTTTCATTTTTACCAGATTAAGAAATGATCTCTGGGATATTTTCTGAGACAGGGAAGACACTGTCTGATAGCTTAAATCCCAGTCTACACTGAATCCCAGTTTTTTAAACAGGCCCCTAAAATCGGTTTCATACTGTTCAATGGTTTCCACACAGATATTACGAAACTGGCTCCTTGGCAGCTGTCCCGCCCGGATCTTCTTATCCCGTTCCACCAGCCGTTCCGTTGGAAGACCGTTGTCATCAAATCCCAGGGGATAGAATACATCATATCCCTGCATGCGTTTAAACCTGGATATTATTTCAGCCTGTGTATAGGAAAACACATGACCGATATGAAGTGTTCCGCTGACTGTGGGAGGCGGCGTGTCAATGGAATAAACCGGCCGTTCCTTTCCCTGTCCATACTTGTAAATCTGGTTTTCTTCCCAGAAATTTATTAACTGTTTCTCTGATTTTTGAAAATCATACTTCTTATCCATGATGGATACCTCCAGTCATATTTACTACAAAACAGACAAAAAAATTCACCCCAAGCTATGCTTAGGGCGAATTAACGTGTCCGCGGTACCACCTAAATTCAGAAATAATTTTCTGCTCTCAATACAATACGGGAAGATTAAAAACTTCTTCTGATATCGCTTCCCCTGATAACGGTGGGAATCTCCGTTGGAGTCTACTGAGTTAAAATCCGTTCAATCCAAAGCTCAAAGGCTACTTCCATGCTTCCATCACGAAGATTTTCACCAGCCATCTTCTCTCTGTTCATCCGGAATCGCATGTACTCCTCCTCGTCAACGCTTTTGTCTGTGTTTGCTATCCTAATTTTAGCACATTTTTTTCCGGTGTCAACGGGGAAATAACTGTTTTTTTTATTTAATAAGAAATTATTTTCTCACAAACGGCTAAAATTACAATTAATGGATTTGCTTTTTTGGACTATCTATGGTATACTTATGTCAATTGGATATAAAAGAACCGTCTATCAGAGAAGGGCTTTTGCTGGTTTCACAGGATTTTGAAACCATTAAAAGCCCTTCTTTTTCAATAACGGCTAGATATATCCAAAAAATTTTACGAGGAGGATCACAATGAATACTATTACAGTGGAAAAACGTAATGAACAATTAAAAGCAAAACAATTGCGGAGAAAAGGCATTGTGCCTTGCTGCATTTTTGGTGGCAGTCTTCCCAACTCCATCTCAATTCAAATGGAGGAAAAAACTGCAGAAAAGCTGCTTCGTAAGCAGAGACTTGGAAGTAAAGTTCAGCTTAAATTAGAAGATCAGACAATCGTAACACAGATTAAGGACAGCAGCAGATGCTTTACAGATAGTAAAATCGAGCACATTAACTTCCAGGCTCTTGATCCAAAGACAAAGGTGAACAGCCTGGCACACGTTATATTAGAAAATGCCGAATTTGTTACCGGAGTCTTAGATAAGATGCTGATGGAAGTCCCATATGCTTCTTTACCAGAAGACATGATTGATACCGTTACTGTAGACTTAGAGGGTAAGCCAATTGGTACGATCATAACAGTGGCTGATATTCCTGAATTCTTAAGTGACCGCATTGAGCTTCAGGTGGAAAAAGACAGCATTATTATTAGAATTTCTGAAAAGAAATATGCTGCTGCAAGGGATGCAGAGCAGGCAGCCCAATAACGGATACATAAAATAAGGGTGCTTCTATTAAGAGCCTTGATTGTCAATTTGCAATAAGACATGAGAGGCTCTGTGTTTTATTTCAAAAAAGAGGTGTAAAAGGTGCCATATATGAATCAGTGTTCCTCTTATCTGCAGGAAATAAATATTTTCTCTATTATAGTGAGACTGGGAATGTCGCTGATCGTCGGTGGTATATTGGGAACAGAGCGGGGGCTGCGAAATCGTCCCGCCGGTTTTATGACTTATGTACTGGTGTGTATCGGCTCCACGATGGTCATGCTTACCAATCAATATATCGCAGTTACTAATCCTGGAACTGACCCGACCCGGTTAGCCGCACAAGTCGTGAGCGGAATCGGCTTCCTGGGAGCCGGTACTATTATTGTCACCAGAAATGATGAAATTCGGGGCCTTACCACTGCTGCCGGACTATGGCTGGCGGCTGGACTTGGAATTGCCATTGGAACGGGTTTTTACTCCGGCGCTGTTATTGGTATGTTCTTTTCGGTCTTCGCATTGATTGTATTAAAAAAAGTAGATATCTATATTAAACAGCACGCAAAAAGCATGGAGGTTTATCTGGAACACAATTCTCAATTTTCTCTGCGGAAACTATCCGATTTTGCATATGAAAACCACTTTGTTCTGTATGATATGCAGCGGGGTAAAGTTAAAACGTTAGAGGAAGAATTCGGAACACTTATTTTTACAGTTGGCACTTCCCAAAAGTTCAATCATTCTGATGTACTGGAAAAAATATATACATTAGAGGGAATTGAATACGTACGGGAGATTTCATAGAGATAGGGAGGATCAGATGTCGGAAACAGAACAGCAGAATGTGGATGCAGCAGTTTTAGAAAAACAACTTGATTCAAATATAGACGATTCCATAAAATTGTATTTATTACAAGCAGGGGAAGCGCCTTTACTGACCAGGGAAGAAGAATATAATCTTGCCAGGCTCTGCGCACAGGGCGATCAAAAGGCGAAAGAAACTCTTATTTGTTCGAATCTAAGGCTTGTAGTCAGTATTGCAAAAAAGCATGAAGCATATGTTCAATCCCTAACCCTGCTTGACCTCATTCAGGAGGGCAATATCGGCCTTATGAAAGCTGTGGAACGTTATGATTATAAACTGGGATACCGTTTTTCCACCTACGCCACTTGGTGGATTCGACAGGCTGTCACCCGGGGAATCGCAGAACAGGACAGAACCATACGACTGCCGGTGCATTATAAAGAAGATGTTAACATGATCAATCAACTCCTGCGCCGGCTTGATCAGGAACAGGAATCCTTTACAACCAAGGATCTATCCGATATCACTGGACTTTCGGTTGATAAAATAGAGCGGATTATGATGGATTCTGCATCAATTGTATCACTGGATACCCCCATTGGCGATGATAACGCAAGTTTCTTAGGTGATTTTATTGAGGACAAAACCATATTATCTCCGGAAGAACGTGTATCTGATATTATGTTAAGAGAAGAAATCAATAAGCAATTACAATCTCTAAAACCGAGAGAGCAGATCGTGGTAAATATGAGATTTGGTCTCAACGGACATATGCCCCATACTCTGGAAGAGGTAGGAGATCATATCGGTGTTACAAGAGAACGAATCAGGCAGATTGAAGCCCGTGCCTTACGCACCCTTCGTCTCCCGAACCGGAGAAAATTCCTGGTTGATTTTATGTAGACCTGACAATACAAGGGCAGACAGTTGAAACGCTGTCTGCCCTTATATTATTATCTTTTATTAACCTTCCAGCAGATAATTATTTTCTTCATTGGCCACTTCCAATGTCCTGACTTCAAATGTTTTACACCCCGATGAAATAAAGGGATCTGACTTTGCAATGTCTGTGGCTTCTTCCAGATTATCAGCTAAGTATACAACCATCCCACCCGGATAGTCGCTGAACGGTCCGCAAAGCACCAGTTTCCCCTGGCTTTTCAGGCTTTTTAAATGCTCTACGTGTTCCTTAATTAATTCTTCATTCAAAGGCTTTTGATTTTTCATGAAATAAACGTACATGGCCCTATCTCCCTTCATTTACCGTTCCATTAAAAAGTGGACCAGCTGGACGTTCCCATCCATCTGAGTCCCGTCAATTTTAAATGCAAATTTTTTTGTATAGAAGTTAACGTTTTCTTCTTTATCCGCCGGTGTGATTAAAGTTATCTTCTTCCAGTCCGAATAATGATCTAACATAAATTCAAGTGCCCGTGAGCCGATTCCCTTCCCCTGATATTGTGGAATCACGCAAAGACAGCCAAGATAATATTCACCGTTTCCCAAAATTTCTACAGCAATGACACCTACAGCCTTATCATCACAGTAAATAATCTCTTTTGGGTACTTTTCCAGGGAATTCTCCATACTTTCTCTGGATCTTCCATAAGCGGGGCATTCCCCATATCTGACATAATCGTCGTAGAATGCTTCATTATAAATCTGAACTAATAAATCAGCATCTTCCTTTTCTGCTTTTCTATATGATAAATTCATGGTTATGCCTCCTTATATTTTTTATATTGTTCTTTTACAAAAACTCTTTTTCATACTTTTTAAAAAATTGATAATATGCCTGTACATTAGACAGCTCCGTCCATTTTTTAATATCAACCGGATTCTCATCCATATCGTAAATCTTTGCCCCTCTCATGGATAGAAGAAATGGAGAATGAGTTGCAATAATAAACTGGCAATGGAAAAAACGCGCCGAATCTTCTAAGAATTTCAGCAGTTCCTGCTGCCGTTCCGGTGATAAACTATTTTCAGGCTCGTCCAGTAAATACAGCCCATTTTCCTTAATCTTTTCACAAAAATACAGATAAGCGCTTTCTCCATTGGAATGTTCCCTCACATTCCCCATCAGGTTCTTTCTGATATAACGGGACTGGGTATTACTCCGGGACATATTAACCTTCTTAAGCTTCTCATAATCATCCAGAGATTTCATCTGGAAACTGGAATACTTTGAGTCCAGATATTCATCAAACAGCTTTTCCCGTTTTTGATGTATCCCCTCATTTAAAGACCTTATATTAAGCATAAAGTCAAAAACATCGTCACTGGTAATAATCCGGCTGTCTCCTGTGATTGGTTCTTCCACCTCATAAGTACAAAGATCCGTATAGTCCTTAAAAAAATTCGACCGGTTGTAAAGGGCTTCCCGGGTAAGGCAAAGCTTCTCTGCAATTACATTTAAAGCCGTTGTCTTACCCGACCCATTGCCACCATATAAAATTGTAACCGGCTCAAAATCCAGCCTGGTCAGCTGATTTTTTGACAGAATCTGAAATGGATAAACGGTATCATAACAAGTTCGTTTCAATCCCATCGTAAAGCTGTATTCACGTTCTATACAGGGAAATAAAAATTGTGACAGATAAATCATTTGTAAACTCCCCCCTATGTTAACTTTATCCACTATTGTACTATTTTACAGGTTAGATATCCACCCCTTTTTGAGATAAGATTCATAACCAATTGCCCGTTCATCAATCCTGCGATGATAGCTGTAAGTGTAATTTTTAAAATGCTTCCCCCAGAAGCGAAGTGCGTTGGGATTTAATGTCTCACAATCCACCCCCAGATACTGAATCCCCTCCTTTTTACACACATTGCAGGCATAGGCCAGCAGATCATCCGCTACCTGTTTTCCCCGATATTCCTCTTTCACAAATGCACCGCAGATATTGTACATGGAATTAGTTTCGCTGATAAATGTTTCACCTTCATCACAAATTGACAGATACCCGATTACCTCTTCCCCTTTTAATGCAGCAAATATACGTGATTCTTCTTTGGGAAGGTGCATCATATATTGGCGGATATCAGTAGGAAAAAAAATGGGAGAAACGGACATATGCTTTACTAATCCGTATCTTAAATCAAGAACACGTTTCTTTTCCTCTCCAGGAAGCTCTTTAAATGTAACACCATCTTGTGATGTTTTTCTTACTTCAAATCCCTCCAAATCCATAACCGCATCGCTGCATCGGATTCCAAAACCGTTTAATACCAGTGACCGGTCCACTACGGAATCGTCGGCATACCGGGTCATGGCAAAACTGGTAACCTGTGCCTCCCTCAATAACTGTTCCATTCCCGCTTCCACCAGTTTGGAGCAAACCCTTCCCCTGTCATAACCGGAAAAAGCATTTCCCCCCAGTGGAGAATAAGCTCCCCGGCAGTTTCCAAAGTACCCCTCTATGGGTCCAGTAAATGCAAGGTACCCAGCCATTTTCCCTTCACACAAAGCAGCAAAGCCATAATTTTTTCGAAATAAGCCGGTGATCAATTCTCTCAACTGGTCCGTAACATGAATCTCTGGCAATTGTTTTATCTGCCTGCACTGATTCTCATATTCACCTATTGCTAACTTTAGAGCTTCTTCCACATGCATTTCTTCCGCCTTAACAATCTTCATTTACCATTCTCCCCCAATTTCAATTATTTTTGAAAAACGTTCCTCTTTTTTCTTCCCATTCTTCTTTTTCACCGCAATCTGCTGCCTGCTTTCCTTCTCTGCCTGAAACTTCGACTCTTTTTGGATTTTCTGAAAATTTTTCCACCTTTTTTCTGTCAATGACCCATCTTCCAGCGCCTTAACAATTGCACAGCCTGGTTCCCTGTTATGAGTGCAGTTATTAAATCTGCACTGCTTTATCATATCATTGATATCTGTAAAACTGGCATCCATACCTTCATCTACAATCCACATCCCCAATTCCCGCATCCCCGGTGTATCAATAATCCGGGCTCCATTATCCATGACAAACATCTGGCGGTGAGTCGTTGTATGATGCCCTTTTGAATCATCTTCCCTGATTTCTCCGGTTTTCATAATCTCTTTTCCCAGAAGATAATTGGTAAAAGTGGACTTTCCCACTCCTGAAGATCCCAGAAACACGGTCGTCTTTTCAGGCTCCAGATAGTTCTTTAGCTGCTCCATACCTTCACCTGACACAGCACTGACCACACAGACATCAACCCCTAAAGCAATCTGATTGACCAGCTCCAGCTTTTCCTGCGTATTTTCTGCAATGTCCGCTTTTGTAAGGATAATAACCGGCTGCCCTCCGCTTTGCCAGGAAGCCGTTAAATAGCGCTCCAATCGTTTTAAATTAAAATCATAGTTCAGTGACATCAGAATGAAAACGTAATCAAAATTAGATGCCACAATCTGCTCTCCCATTCCCACATCAGGATCTTTTCTGGAAAATGCAGATTTCCGTTCCAGTGTTTTAGTAATCAGACTGTCACCCATAGAATTATACTCCAGCTCCACATTGTCACCAACTGTGGGAAATTCTTCTGTGCAAGAATCCGTAAAATATATCCCTGCTTTTAACTTGGCATACAAACTTTCCCCATTTACGTTTATCTCATAGCGTTCTCTGTGAACCGCTGTGATAAATCCATTCATTTTTTCTTTCAAAAGCAACCTCTCTTCCTGTTCTCTGCTGACACCTATATTTGTCAGCCGTTAAAAAAGGGCATAAAAATGCCGCGGTAATAGCCCCTATGAGCTGTCACTGCGGTTGTCTTTTAAAAAAAGGCACAAAAAAAACACATCTTATGGTGTGTTTAACAGAGTTAAGCGATATAAGAGTCTAAAGGCGGCATATCAAACATGGCTGTCATATGCCCGATATTCAGTTATTCATTCATTACCTCTTTCACAAATAATGCATTTGACATATCACATTCTCCTTTCAACTCCGCTGATGGATTATTTTGGCAATAACACTTCCAATTACTCTTAAGATAGCACATAATATTCCCATAGTCAATCAATACTTTTTACCTCCCACCAGAATCTGGTGAGAGGTCATCTGTTACTTATTGATTTTTACAAACCGTTTTTTGCCTATTTTTATCACATCCCCATTGATCAGCACACTGTTTATTTCATCTTCGTTCATCTTTTCACCATTGATCTGGACTCCGCCTTGCCTGATCAGGCGGATAAATTCACTTTTGCTTTTAATAAATCCCAGTTCAATCAGACCTGGAATGCTGTCATTCACCGTATCTTTGTCCAGATCCAAAAGTAGTACGGGGATATCATCTGGTATTGCTTTTTTGCTGAACGCCATCTCATAGTAAGAAATAGCGTTCTTTACTTCTTCCTCTTTGTGGTACAGCCCAGTAATAATTTCTGCTAATTGAAGCTTGATATCCCGTGGATTGACTCCGTTTTCCAAATCCGTTTTTACCCTGTCAATTTCGTCGGGGTGTTCATCTGTTGCCAGTTCATAATATTTAATGATCAGATCATCCGGTACTTCCATCACCTTTTTAAACATTACTTCAGACGACTCGCTAACCCCAATATAATTACCCAGACTTTTGCTCATTTTCTCCACACCGTCCAATCCTTCCAGAATTGGCATAAACAAAGCAATCTGCTGGTCTGTCTCCATTGCCTTTTGCAGCGTACGTCCCATTAAAACATTAAAGGTCTGATCTGTTCCCCCCAGCTCAATATCTGCTTTTATTTCCACAGAATCATAAGCCTGCATCAGCGGGTAAAAAAATTCATGAATCCCAATAGGGACACCGTTTTTATAGCGATTCTGGAAATCATCCCGTTCTAACATCCTGGCAACCGTGGATGTTGCCGCCAGTTTAATAACATCTTCAAAATTCAGCTTTGAAAGCCACTCACTGTTGAATCTCACCACGGTCTTTTCTTTGTCCAGAATCTTAAATATCTGCTCACAGTAAGTTTGTGCATTTTCCTTTACTTTTTCATCGGTCAATGCCACTCTTCCTTTTGATTTCCCTGTAGGATCTCCAATTTTACCGGTAAAGTCCCCGATTATAATAACTGCCTGATGCCCAAGCTCCTGCATCTGTCTGATCTTTCTTAAAACCACAGCATGCCCCAGATGAATATCCGGTGCGGAAGGATCAAGCCCTAATTTAATGACCAGAGGCTTTTCCTGCTTATAAGATTGCTCCAGTTTGACAAGCAGCTCCTCTTTATTCACGCACTGGTGAACGCCTTTGCATATGATACGCATTTGCTCTTTTGGTGTTAACATAACTCAATTTCTCCTTGTAATATTATTATTAATATTTGCATGTTCTATAAGAAATACAGAAAATAAAGAGTTGAGTTAAATCAAATAAAAAAACTCCCATCCTCCTGTTTCCAAAAGGACGAGAGTTACTCTCGTGTTACCACCTTAAGTTTATAGACAACTCACATTGTCTACCTCATCGGGTACGGCCTGGGCGATACCCTTGCACCTGATTACGGTGTGCTCTCCGTCGCAGCCTACTTCTTAAATCGGTTCGGTGCGCAGCTCCAAGATGTATTCACACTTTCTATCCATGAGCCTCTCATCAACCGGCATCTTTCTGTTTGGAATTGAAAATGCTACTCTTTCTTTTCATAGCCTTTTCTTATACTCCGAATTATAAATAATTCTTTGTAATGCAAATATTTAATTGAACAAATATTATCATGCTTTTTTTGTTTCGTCAAGCCTCAGTTTGGCAACTACATAACTGTTCCTGGGTCCATATCTGTATTATTTCTTCCCTGATGTCATCATAATGCTTTCCTGTCAGTCCAAAATCCATCTCTTTGTAAGTCCATATGGAACAGCCAATCTGATACTTCTCAAATATATCATGTACGTCACGGAACCATCGCAGTGTGTCCGGAACTGGTGCCTGGTCAATCACACCAAACTCCCCGCAGTATAGCTGAGTGCCGGCTTTTTGTGCAGCCAGTACTGCTCCCTTCACCATTATCTCTAAAAACTCTTTTCCAATTGTCTCAGCCGTTGAGTTTAAGACTGCTTCCCCCTGTTCTCCCAGTACGGCAGACTGTGAGCGGTAATATTCCATACTTTCGGGATAAAAAACATCCTTTTGTGGATCCATCTGTTTGACCCAATGGGCCTTTTGGTGGGTAAACAAAAGAGGCTCATAAAAGTGAAACGTAAAGATAATATTTTTATCTTCCGGTTTTTTCAGTAATTTTAATGTACTTGCGCTGTTCCACTGAATTCCACCATAAATAATGGGTACAAAGGAATCAATTTTACGGATTGCCGTCACCGTTTTGTCAATCAGGTCATTCCAAAGCAACGCATTTTCCTTCTCTACAACCTCGTTGAGCAATTCAAAGGCTACGTTATCGTAGTTTTTAAATTCCGTTGCAATTCTGTCCCAAAGATTCACAAAACGTTCCTGTAGATAGGCATTATGAAACAAATCATTTTTCTGCCTGTCCCCTGCATCATTAAAATCATAGCCATACGCTTTGTGCAGATCAAGGATCACATCCAGCCTATTTGCTCTGCAACAGTCACAAATGCAATGAACCAGCCGGTAACCTTCCTCTATGGGATTGCCTTCCTGATCTTCCAGAACTTCGTAATCGATGGGAAGGCGGATATGATCAAATCCCCATGCTGCAATCTGCTCAATATCCGCTTTTCCGATAAATGTACTGTAATGCTGCATATTGTGAGTGCACTGAGATAAATATCCCCCTAAATTTAACCCTCTTTTCAGTTTCATACCGCTTCACTACCTTTCCTTTCAGATAATTTTATATTATCTGATCTGACAGGCAAATGATATCATTTTCTTTTCTTTTATGTTGCTTTCATGATATAATATCATAAGAAAATAACGGTGCAATGGAGGGTCTTTCCCATGAATATAAAAAAAGAACTGGCGTTTCAGGAATTTGTGAGAAGAGAAAATAATTTAATCCGCGCTCCTTATACACCTGAGCAGGAATTTTATTCCGTCATAAAATCTGGAAACACCACAAAAGTCCGGGAGCTTTGCCAGGAATCTCTTTTATCAAAGAATGGACTCGGCATTCTTTCGTTTCATCATCTTCAAAATATAAAATATCATTTTGTTATCACTGCTGCACTGGTGGCCAGATATTGTATGGAGGGTGGAATGGAACTGTCAACAGCCTTCAGTCTCAGCGATTTTTATATACAAAAAGCTGATAGCTGTACGAAACCGGAAGAAGTTGCCGCGCTGCACCCCATTATGTGTCTGGATTATGCAAAACGTATGAAATTTATAAGAAAAAATAAAGCAACCTCAAGACATATAGCGGCATGCATTGACTATATCTGCGACAACCTCCATACCAGGATCACCATAGAAACACTTGCATCTGCCATTGGTTTGAACTCTTCCTATTTATCCCGCCTGTTCAAAAAAGAAGTAGGCATGACTGTCAGCCAGTATATCAGGGATAAAAAAATCGAAACTGCCAGTAATATGCTGATTTATTCTGACTATTCCCCCTCACAGATCTCCTCAATACTGGCGTTTCCCAATCAGAGCTATTTCACAGAGATATTTCATAAAAAAACTGGAATGACTCCTTTAAAATATCGAAATCTTAACTTTCGCAATACAGAGATTGGAATTGAAGATTAGGTGCCTGAAGATATTTTTTTTCCAAGCATATCAATGAGTCTTTTCATCACTTTTCCAAAGAGACGTTTTACCGGATTTATATCCGCATCAAAAAAATAAGGAGCATCAATCCAGCCCTTATCTCTCCAATAAGTGCGATCTGCATCTGATGTATATATTTTACTTCGCAGGCAGTTAAATAGAAATATATCATAGTATGTAGGTACTTTCTTATTGCTCTGTCCCATTTTTTCATACAACTTTTCTGCCAGAATTTTTATTCTCTTCTGTCCTTTTGCATAATTGCGCTTATTAAACTTAAAAACACCTTTGGGCACTCTGTTTTCGAAATACATAGGAGAAATAATCTGTACATCACCCACCAGATCCATTGCCCAACCAGATACTGTCATTTTTAAGTACTTATAAACCTGTTTGCTCCCTCCACCATCTGTGGTAACTACAATCAGTACCGGTTTCCCACAAAGCTCCGGCCTGTGAAATAAATAAGACAAACGATCAATAAACAGTTTCATCTGTCCCGTAACCTGATAGGCATAGACTGGACTGGATAGAATCATTGCATCTGCATTTTTCATCTTCTCTTTTATTGACTGGATCTCATCATCCTTACAGGGACATAATAATTCACTTTTTTGAAAGCAGATGGCGCAGCCCCTGCATTCTGAAATATTGGACTGGCTTAATTGTAAATACTCGAAGTCAATCCCAGAATCATACTTCTTTAATTCATCCCAAATCTCCATGCAGACCTGATAACTGTCTTTCCTCCTGGGACTTCCTGAAATAACCAGTACATTCATTTTCCGCTCCTTGCTATCCAACGTTGGATATGATCATATTTTTTTGCACCAAAACCATAGTATCGTTCTGGTGCATGATTCACAATTTAACATTCATAATTCATAAAGTTTGTTTCTTTAATCAGCGCTGCAATCTCATCTGTTTCCTCAATGATTTTGTCCAGATTGTCTAACATCAGTCTATGCCAGTTTATCTGGCTTTCTATGGTTGTAATCATATAATCCAAAGTAATTACTTCCATGGAACAGGGGTCTTGCTCCTTCTCTTTTCTCCAGTCATTAATCCGGTTTTTCTGTACTTTTAAATCACCGATATGGTTTTCCACGCATTGAATGATCTCTTCCTTCTGAAGGCTGGCAATTATGGGATATAAAAGAAATTTTTCCGATGCTGCTCCCTGCAAAGGCCTGCCCATCTCCTTATATGCCAATATCTTAAGTACGTCTCTGCCCTTTTGTGTTATTTCATAAATCTGTTTTTTCTTTTCTCCTTCCTCTGGTTTATCAATCATGCTGATATATCCGTCTTTTTCTAATTTTTTAATTGCATAATAGATAGAACCGGATTTTATATTATTCCATTCCGACATGCGATTGAGACTGATAAACCTTTGAATTTCATAGCCATGAGTCGGCTTGATGCTAAAAAAGAAAAGAATAAATAATTGTACCATGAAAAGCACCTCATCCGTAATGATAAAGTAATTATATATCCAACGTTGGATATAATCAAGTTT
Source organism: Hungatella sp. (assembly GCA_009712635.1). GTDB lineage: Bacteria > Bacillota > Clostridia > Lachnospirales > Lachnospiraceae > Lacrimispora. The sequence goes on from WASS01000015.1 coordinate 655,048, forward strand.
TTTATAAATATTTGGGGTTGAGGAGATACTTAATACTCCATTTCTTTTGCGGTTCCCTTATCCAGATAATATATCACTTCCAATAAAGATGGCAGAATTGTTTCTGTCATTCTTTGATATTTTATAGTTGGTTTTTTCATGTCCGGTATACAGATCACAGGAATCCGGGCAGAGTATGAGGCTTGTATTCCGGCTTCACTATCTTCCAGTACAAGGCATTTTTCAGGATCAGCCTTTAATTTTTTACATGCCATCAAAAAAATATCCGGATTGGGTTTTCCCTTTTCAACCTCTGTGCCAAACACCATTTCATCAAAGTGACCATCTATTCCATGCTGCACCAAAGCAAACATTGCTCTGTCTTTGGTACTGGATGATGCCAAAGCAATCCTGTATTTATTTTTCTTCAGATAATCCAACAGTTCTCTGACACCTGGTTTTAATGAAACTCCTTTTATAAAATACTCTTTTTCCCGTGATAGTGTGTAATCCAGTCCTTCCTGTACAGAAATCGGAAGCTGGTAAAGATCTACCAGCGCTTCCATATTGCCCAGTTCTGTTTTTCCACTATAGTTTTGCGCATAATTCTCTATGGTAAAAGAGTGTCCATATCTGTTTAGTAGCTCCTGGTATAATTGATATGATATCACTTCACTATCGATTAACAATCCGTCCAAATCAAAAATAACTGCTTCCATCATGCTTTGTTCCTCTCTCTTTTTAAATAATTTAATTCTCCTGCTTACGTTAAACAACTCCTCTCTACCGTCTCACTCAGGCAAAATCCCTGCGGTAAACGAATGGAGCGGTTAAAATAACCAGCGCGCAAATAACCCATAAGACAGGCTCACAGATACATACAGCCAGATATCCCCACACAGGTACGATCATAAGGGAAAACCATACTTTTCCAATCAGTTCGATTACGCTGCATAGAAGCGGCATCCCTGGATGACCCATCCCCTGCAATGCGCTCCGCATAATTACAAGAAATGCCATTGGTGGAATCATTGGTATACTGATTTGAAGGTAAAGCACTGCACTGGAAACAACCTCCTGGCTGACACTCCCCGTAATGAGCTTTACTGCATTTTCCCCAAACAAAAATACAAACGTGACAGCAAACAGCCACCAGACGCCGTAAATAAGCAAGGCCGTCTTAATCCCTTTCCCTATTCGTGTATTGCGATTGGCTCCATAATTCTGGCTGGAATAAGTAGCAATACTTGCCGCAAGAGCAAGCCCCGGATTATAGAATAGCTCAGCCAGACGGCGTGCTCCCATCTGGGCGGCTATATAGACACTTCCCAGTGCATTGATACTGCTCTGTAAAACTACGCTTCCGATATTATAAATGGTGCTCATAAGTGCCATACTGAGTCCTGTCCAGAGCATTTTATAAACAAATGCAGGTTTTACAAGAAAATCTTTTTTCTGAAAACAAAGTTCCCGATAATTTTTTACAATATAAAAAAAGCATAGTACCGCGCTGACTCCCTGCGCGAGCACAGTCGCAATTGCTGCACCCTGCACTCCCATTGCCAGATTTCCCATAAATAAAAAATCCAGTCCCACATTCAACACACTGCTAAAAAGTAAAAACAGCAGCGGCGTAAAGCTGTTGCCTACAGCCTGAAGCAAACTGAATTCCAGATTATACGCCATGGACAAAGGGATTCCCGCCAGAATAATCGTAAAGTAGTCAATCGCTCCCGGCAGGGTATCCTCTGGTATCTGAAGTCTCACTAATAGTGGGTGCCTGAACAACAAAAAAAACATTGTAAGGAGTACTGCAAAGATACAGGCGATCGTTACCATATAGCAGACAGCCTGCTTCATCTCCTTTTTCTCCCCTGCTCCAAAATATTTGCTTACAATCAGAGCCAGGCCATTATTCAATCCAAAAACAAAATTAATAATAAGGCTGTATAGCGCCGCCGTTGCACCAATTTCTGCCAAAGCTCCATACCCTAACAGATGACCTGCGATTGAGGTATCCGCCAGACTATATAGCTGCTGCAATAAATTTCCGAAAAAAAGCGGCAGAGAAAAATAGAGAAGCAATTGAAACGGACTGCCTTTCGTCATATCAAGAACGCGACTTTTGTGATTCATCTGCATAAAACTCTTCCTCCCCGACACATGACTGATGCAGCATTAGAAACCCACATTTTATCTGTATTTCCTACTATCATTATATACATAAATAATACTTGCTGCTTTCACGAAAACGTCATATACTATAAAAAAAGCGACAAAAGAGGGGATCTAAATGATTCGAAACAGAAATTATGTTTCAACAGACAGCCACAGAAAGGAATTGCAGGAACAGGGCTTCCGGCTTTTTGACCTTCTTGCTAATGAAGGAGATATCCATCAATATTTTGCTGATTGCATCCCTTCCCACTGGCATTTGGAATTAGAAGTTTTTATTCTACTGCAAGGCAGCGTTCTGATTCAGATTGGAGATAATTCTTATTACGTGGAAGCTGGCGAAGGTTGTTTTATCAATACTGGTGTTCTGCATTCCTTTACTGCAATTGTACCTTCTCCCTGTGTCTATCACTCTTTTGTGTTTGACTCCGGTATTATAGGAGGTACGCCTGGAAGTGTTTTTGATACGATGTATGTGCGTCCACTATTAAATTCAGGACCAGATTTTCTGAAATTTGGAAGAGAGGCTGAAGACAAACCTTTTTTTCAACAGTTTGATATGGCCTTTACTGCCTGCGCAGAGGAAAAACCAGGTTATGAATTTGTAGTTCGGGAAGCAATGTCAAAAATACTGCTTTACACAAAGGAAAAGCATCAGACTATGCCCTCCCGCAGAGTGCCTACGATTCAGGAATCCCGTTTAAAGCAAATGCTGGAATGGATTGACGAAAATCTAAGAAATGTAATGACGGTGAAAGAAATTGCGGATACTGCAAATATCTGTACCAGAGAATGTCAGCGCATATTCAGCCGGTATCTGCATTACAGCCCGATGGCGTATATTCAGCGGAGGCGGCTTTTTAAAGCTGCAGAGCAGCTTTCAGCCACAGATGCCCCCATAACTGAAATTGCTTTTGACTGTGGATTCTCAAGCCCCAGTTATTTTACCAAGCAGTTTAAAGATCTGGTTGGTGCCACCCCCAAAGAATACCGCACTGCAATACAGGAGAAGCGGCTCTAATAATAGCCATATCTACGGAGTCGCATCATTTTCCTCTTCGTATGCATCCTCCATTTTCACTGAATCTTCCATCTGCTCCTCAAGGAATTTCACACGGATAACTGCCTGGGGCCAGTTAATAGAAATCTGACTATGTCTGCTTTTCCCCCTGGCTTCTCCTGCTATTATTTGCAATAGCTCCTCCATAACAGCCTTTGTGAGATATCCGCCTCGCCAATGAAAGGTGAAGACTTTTCCTTTTTTGATTGCCTGCTGGCATCGCTTCGCTATCTCTTCCATTTTGGTGAAAGAAAGTTTTTTATCCTTATAATAGAAATGATCTCCATCTCCGCACACCGGAACCTTATATATTACAGGCTCATGATCCTTAAAAATCCCCTTATCATCCAGGTTAAAATAGTCATATCTCAGTTCTTTTTTCCCTAATGTATTATCAAATGTGGCATCCAGATGATACCACACACCATTAATCCGGACCACGTTCCAGGCATGCCTGTATTTGATGTTCTTTTCCGGATTGTTCTCTGAAATAACAACAATACAGGGAATGGAAAGCCGGTCACAAAGGATCTTCACCGACTTTGCAATTCCCTCACAAACGCCCACTCCCTGCCCCAAGGGGCCCAGGATCTCATGGGAATACTGTTTTTTCAGCTTATCATAAGTGACATTTTCACAGATAAAATCATGAATGTATAGTTCTTTCTCCCAATCACTTTTATCTTTCACCACCCTGGCAAGCTTCTCCACCCTGGCGGTCATTGCCACCTGATGTTCTTTAATTTTATTCTTATCAAATATATAAACCGGCTTCATCTTTACCAATGTGGAGTTATCATAAAAGGAATATTGAAAAGTGGAAGCATAAAATATCTCCGGACAATCCAATCTCAACTTAAAAAAGATATCGCTCAGCTCAGCCCCATCGATTCTTTGCACATCAAAGCTCTGTGAAAGTGACTCCAGGCCGCTCTTAATGACCTGGTAAATTCTTTGTTGCTGCTTATTCATCTGACTATAGTAATATGGTTCCATTTAATATATCTCCTCTTCTATCTCAACCCCCATACACACTACCTCCAGCAAAGTTCTTTCAGTGTCTGTAAATACAGATCTTTATCCCACCTCTGAACAATGTCTATCTTGGAAAACTCTCCCTTACCCTGGGTAATCTTATACCCCTTGTAACCAGCCCTGATTGCCTCACTGAATATTTCAAGACAAGTGCTTTCCAGATACTCCAGATCCCCATAGCAAACATCTTCAAATTGTTCTTTCATAAAGTTAAGCAGTTCCTCATCTGTAATTTCATCCTGCATTTCATTCTTATACAGAAAGAAAATTTCCTGGAGCCGGATCAGCGTATCCAAATAGTTATCCTGAGAAATAAATTCAGAATCACAGAAGATATATATAATCTGCGGAATCGCGCTCTGACCAAATTCAACTCTGCGTTCTGCTTTCAACGTATGGCTTTTCTCTTCAATCAAAACTTCCGCATCTTCCTCTGATAATTGAAGCCCATATTTTGATGTATACTGATTCGTTTCCTGTATCTGCTTCAGCCACTGCTGCCGGTTCATGACCTCAAGCCAATTTTGCTCATCCATATACATACCTCCATTCGTGTAAGTAGTATATCCCTTTTGGGCTGAATTTTGTAGTCTTGAGTTTTAACCGTTTTTATGGTAAAATATAAGTGTAGAGAGGAGATGATCCTCTCTACAAACTTGTTTACTGCATGCTCTTATGATACAAATTTGAAAAATACATTCCATTCTTTAATAGTTCATCAAAAGTTCCCTGCTCAACGATATGACCATCCGAAAATACAATAATCCGGTCAAAATTGATGATGGAGGTCAGTCGGTGTGCAATTGCTATGACCGTTTTCTCCGACAATAGGCTCATAACTTCATTCATAACAGCCTCTTCCGTTATATTATCTAAGGCGGAAGTCGCTTCATCCATAATAACAATATTATTTTTTTGAAACCACAGCCGGGCTAATGCCAGTCTCTGCCTTTCACCTCCGGATAATATCATACCACGTTCACCGATAAGTGTATCAATACCACTATCCATTTTTGACACCGAGTCATCCAACTTCATTTTCTTTAATATTTCCTGGATGTATTGGTCATCCTGGTTCTGGTTATGAACAATATTTTCTCTGACCGTACCATCAAATACCGGAGCTTCCTGTGAGATATAGCTTACATTTTTATACAGACTTTCCAGGTTTATGTCCCTTAATTCACTACCATCAATCTGAATACTGCCATGATCATATTTTAATAACCCCAATAAGAGTTTAATTAATGTTGTTTTTCCGGAACCACTGCTCCCCACAAGCGCTATTTTTTCCCCCTTGTGAATCTCAACATTCAAATTATTAATAACTTTCTTGTTATTATATTGAAAGCAAAGATTTGTTATACTGATATCACCTTGTTCTACTTCAACACGCTTTCCTCTCTCTAATTGCTCATCCTCTTTCATGTTAAGAATTTTCTCAAATCTGCAGTATGTAGCCTTATCCAGTTTATACTGGACAGTTAATACATTAAAGATCGCAATTGGTGTATAGGCATTTTCAACCAGAGAAATAAGTGCCACTGAGGTTCCTATAGAAACAGATTGATTCAACCAGGCGTATACAAGGATTCCTACATTTAGAAATGCCACAAGTATTGCAAATATGGTGAAGAATGCTTCATGGATCATATTCATCTTTACTTTAGATTTTATAATCTCATTCTTGGAATTTACTGTTTTTTCTATTTCATAGGGAAATTGGCAGCTCATTCGAAATGTCACCATCTCCATAAATCCACGGACCAGATAATGATTCATCATTTCTTCATTGCACAATATTTTTTCTTTGATTGAATATAGTAACTTCAATAGTAAATTCGTTGTGATAAATACAAAAACATAACCGAATAATATTAAATAAGTGATAAACGGGTTCAGTTTCCATATAAAAAAGATGCTGAATAAAATGGTTGGGATCAATTGCCTGAAAACGCACAACCAATAATCAAAAATAATTCCTTTTCCTGCATTTGAGCCATTCTCAATGCTTTGTGTAAGCTTACCTGTACCCAAAGATTGATATTCAATATACTGGATTTTACTAACCTTTTTTAAAGCCTGTACTTTAAAATCTAAATAAATTCCATTTCGAAGCTTTTGCTTCGGATACTCGTCAAAATAATTTAACAAGTAAAAACTAATTAATACAATTCCATATACCAGAATAGTATTTATTCTGATTGTGTGATCATTAAACTCATCAATTAACTTTTGGAAATACCTTATTTTATAGTTTGTTAAAAATGCAATTAATAGACCTGTTATAATGTATAAGGCAATCGCCTTTCTATTCTCTTTTATGACTTCTTTTATTCGACTCATTCCTGTACTCCTTTTTTATTTAAACTGAATGGAAAAAGGATCAGTACAGTTGAGACTGTTAACATATTTTAAAATTAACCTCAGTACAATCTGCTAACAGATTATATCAACTGTACTGAGTAGTTACCTCGGATGCTTTTCAAAAAGATACACCGCCTGTCTTTGATAATTAGGTTCTTATCACTTATCGCCATAATGGTATCTACAAGCCAAGATATAGATATTCTCATTATCAATTTTATAGATCAACCGATCTTTATCACTTATTCTTCTGTTCCAAAAACCATCTAGATTTCCACTTAGAGCTTCTGGCTTTCCAACTCCTTCGTTCCCATTTCTAGCAATATCTTCAATCAAATGATTTATTTTTCTTAATGTTTTACTATCTTCCGTCTGCCAATAAATATAATCATCCCATCCGTTCTTTGTAAACACTTTATTCATCAGCTTCTACCTCAGAAAGATCATGAGAGGATACCATTCCATTTTCTAACTGAGCCTTTGATTCAATTAACCAATCATAATTACTTTTATTTCCCATTACATATATATTTTCCATCATATTATTATAGGATTCTTCAGACAGCATAACAACATTTTTGTTATCCTTTCTTGTAACAATCATTGTCTCATAATCATCTGTGATTTTATCCATATATGTCTTCATATTATCTCTTAACGTTGTATAATTAACTGCCAACATAAAGGTACCTCCTTATAGTACGGTTTTCTGTACTTTTTATTGTATCGTACAGATATCTGTACGTCAATAATAATATTATATGTTAAATAATAAAAATAATCCCCAGGATATCACTGCCCTGAGGATTTAGATTTCGACATATTATCTATTCGACTTAAAATCCATTAAGCTTAAAATGAGTTGCTAGAATTTCCAAAGTTTCAGACTTGGTATCTCTGACAGTATCAGTTCTTACCAGTGTAAAAAAGCCACTTTTCGCATACTCGTCATAATATTTTTTCCCATTCACTATCGCTATGCATGCCTTATAATTTTCCATTGTTTTTTTCGGATCTTCTGCCTTCATTATCTGCGCTTTCAAAAATGCCTTATCAGGATCCTCCCGGTCAAAGAACTTCTCGACCGACATGGCCTGGGGAGAAAGCATTACAGCTACTTGATGATAATCTGCAATCTCACGCAATATAGCAAGAGGAATATTGGTATCTACAATTACTTTTTGTTTTTGCGATATACGAATTAGTTCCGCCACTTCAAACTCAGCCGCTTCCTGTGCACCTCCTATGATCCATTTTTCATATTCTTCCGGTGTCCGATTTACAAACTCCTGCCAATCTTTCATCGTCTCAAAATAGCACAAATTAGGCTGATATTCTGGTACTTTAACATCATCCGCAACACGGGCGTGATAATTTTCTCCACATTGAATCAACCCATATTTGTCTGCCAGCATTGCTACCATAGTTGACTTTCCTGCATATGCTGTACCTGTAATAAACATCACATTTTTTAAATAGTGCTTTATTATATTGTTATCAATCTTCATATTAATGTCTCCTTTATTCAACAACAAATAAACCTATGCTTTTTGTATAAGAATAACTAACTCACTATTAACTTAAACTAATTAACGTAATTTAATGTTGTTAAATAAAAAATGACACCACATAATTGGTTCCTCCAAAACAGGATTTCATTATAACTTTTATTCACTTTTATATTAGTATACTATATAAGGAAAAAAAGTGAAATAGTGATTCATCTTACTACTATCTCTTTTGATATCTGCATCTCATGCTATCTACTAGTCTATATACTTTTTATCAAGTAGCTGTATCAATTCTAAAGTCTTCTCTTTTATCAAATCCAGAGCATCTTTCATTGAAATTGTTTTATCTCGTGATACTATCTCGTGGCATTGAAGACATCCTATATTTTTGTTAGTTACTTGTTAGTTGTGTGTTAGTTACCGTACTAAATCCACACCATTTCACGACATTCCAGAACTTCAAGAAGCCAGTAAATATGTGGTTTTGCATGATTCCACAAACGGCACAGACTATCTCTTTGTCAACCGTTTAAGAACTTGAAAAGCCCGAAAACACTGAGTTTGTAGTAATCATTGTTGCACATACGTTTCACACCCACGACGTTTTATTACGTGCCAGGGCGTTTCACAAAATATAATTCTTTTTACATCTGCACTAGAAGAGAGATGTAAGTCTTTTAATAATCATATTTATCTAATGTATATCGTCTTGGTAATTCCATATATAGCCACATCACATATGCCTGTATTGTTTTTACCTGCTTCTAATAACGTTCCTTCATATAAAAGCCCCGATTTTTTCATAACCTTCCCCGAATTTGGATTGCATACATCATGCCGTGCAAAGATTCTATTACACTCAACTTTTTCAAATAGAAATTTGATAACTTCTTTAAAAGCTTCACTGGTAATTCCTCTATTCCAATATTCTTCTCCAATGCAATATCCAATCTCTACTGAATCGATTTCCTCTTCCATATGAACGATTCCGAAGCTACCAATAGCTTGCTGATTTTCTCTCCACTCAACGCACCATTGGTAATTTTTCATGTCTTCGTTTTTACTTACCCATAAATCCACAACAGATTTTGTTATATCCTTAGAAGTGTGCGTCGGCCACGTTAAATATTTGGTAACATTATTATTACTTGCCCAATTCTGATACATATCTTCAACATCAGTTTCTTTAAATGGTCTTAATACTAGTCGCTCTGTTTCAAGAGTCTTTGTACCTAAATGATTCATCTTATACTTCCTCCTGCTTTTCCAATTTAGCTTTTTCCTCTTCAATTATTTTTTTATCAATTCTTTCAAATAATATTTCTATTTCTGGTAATTGATAACCGGTCAATACATATTGCTTTTCCCATACATTACTTATTTTTAGCCACCTACAAACCTTTTCAGATGAAAATGTCAAAAATGGATGTAACAATATTGCTAAATTAGCTATAATTTGAACACAATTAAAAAGTGTGTTATCACAAGCCTCAACATCTGTAACTCTTGTAATCCAAGGCTGCTCAATGTCAAAGAATTTATTTGCATATCGTACAAATTCAAATATTCCATCAATGGCATCCCTTAGATTACCTGCCTCTACTTTTTCTCCTGTTTCACAAAATAACTGATCAATTTTCACCTCAACTTCTGAATTCAAATTCCCAGCCGGAATAATTCCATTCATATATCTATTGATAAAAGCAAGTGTTCTATTGATAAAGTTACCATATGCACCAAGCAACTCACCATTATGGCTATTCACATACTCTCGCCATGAAAAATCTGCATCCTTTTTTTCGGGTCCATTTGCCAACAAGTAATATCTAATAGAATCCGCATTATATCTATTTATAATATCCTTTACCCAAATTGCATAATTCTGACTTGTGGATATTTTTCTGCCTTCCAAGGTCAAATATTCACTTGCTATAATCTCATCTGGCAAATGCCATCCATTTCCATTGGCAATAAGCAATGCTGGTAAAATAATAGTATGAAAAGGAATATTATCTTTTCCATGAACATAATAATGTTTCGCATTTACTCCCCAAATTTTTTTATAATCCTCACCATTTTGTTCTGCCGCAATTTGACTGGCAGATAAATATCCCAGAATATTTTTCTGCCCAGATATAAATTTTCTTATCCTCAAATCCTTCTTTTGGAACATCTATTCCCCAATCCAAATCACGCGTAAGTGCCCTGTCTTTTAAACCTTCATTTATATAGCGGTTTGTAAATGATATTGCATTTTTTCTCCAATTCGGATTGTTATTAACTAACGCTTTTAATTGATCCGCCATTTTTGAAATAGCAATATACAGATGAGTTGCATTTTTAAACGAAATTCTATTGCCACAAATAGCACAAACTGGATCTACTAATCCTTCTGGTTCTAATACTGTTCCACAAAAGTCACATTGATCCCCTCTTGTATCATTCCCACATTTCGGACATTTTCCAGTCACAAACCTATCCGCCAGAAAATTATTACAACAATCACAATATGCCTGTGGAGCTTCTTTTTCATAAACATAATTACTCTTATAAAGTTTTTCATGAAACTGTCTCACAAAATTCTTATGCTCTTCAGAAGACGTTTTTGTATAGACATCATAACTAAATCCTAATCGTTCAAAACAATCTCTAAATTCTTCATGATAATAATCGCTCACTTCTTGCGGTGATTTATTTTCGTTCTTTGCACGTATCGCTACAGGAGTTCCATGACAGTCACTACCTGATACATAATATACTTTATCTCCTATTGCTCTATGATACCGAGCAATTACATCTCCTGGCAATAACCCAGCTATGTGACCTAGGTGCAATGAGCCATTTGCATATGGCCATGCACCACCAACTAAAATGTTTCTCATATAACATTCCTCATTTCTTTTTTATTGTGATAACAAATCTAAATTTTAAAAAGCAAATAAAAAAGCCCTCCTCTCTGAAAAATTTCTTTTTCAGGGACGAGAGCGAAGCTTCGTGTTACCACCCTAAATTCACCTATACCTCACGATACAGGTCTTATCAACTACGGACGAGAAATGATTCATCGATAGTCTATCACTGTAACGGGTGCACCCGTCGTAGCCTAAACAATATGTTTCGGTACGCAGCTCAGAGGCCATATTCAACCATTTTATAACTTTCCTCATTTTCACCAACTTGAGGTCTCTGTAAAAGCGCAAATAGTTTACTCTTCTCTTCAATGCCTTTATTATATAAATTTCTAATAATTATATATTTTGAATTCTTATTTGTCAATGTTTAACTACTATTTATAGCAACAAATTCTAATAATAAAAAATCACGATACTACAAATAAATAGATTCTTTAAAATCCTCTTCTTTGATTAAAAATTGAAACCTTTCTCTCCTGTTAAAAAACATCTCAAAAGATTTATAATAATATTGATATACGTCATTTAATTCCATCCATTTAAATAAATCCATACGCCTTCTCCTTGGGTATATTAATTTTCATCATCAACTTCAAAATTCACGTGGTGGTAAGGTATCGTGTAATTATCTGAAAAATAATCATCGAATATTATCGAGCCATCTTCTTTATCATAAAAATTACTATATTCAATAATTAATGTAATATTTTCTTTATCAATTTCTAAACCCCATTGTTTTTTTACATCTACTTCGTCCAAAAATGCAAATACTGATGAGTTTCTAAAATCTTCTCTTAATCGTTCTCTTGTAGATGCTGCATAACAGTAATATTCATGGTCATCTTTATAAAGATATATTTTTGCATAAGAGCTAAAGGATTTTTCTCTATAATTTACAATCCTACTTTTTAATCCAGGATGATATCCTAAGCCTTCAAAGATATAATAAGTGTCGCTTTCAATGAAATCATCTACATTAATATTAATAGAATTTTTTGTCCAAATTCTCAATATTTTTTGGGGTTGAATTTTATGGATAAAAAAATTATTATATATGCTATAACCTTTCTTTCCAAACATTAATATTTGATTGTTATAATTTTTGATCACAATATCTTTTAAATCACTTTTAACTGTTCCCTTATCCGATAATACAGGAATTTTAAATATTTTTTCAATGTACTGCTTCATAAGAACTTTTTCCAAATCTTTTATAAATGGCAAGTTACCATTAATCTCATCCCTACTTAAATTTAAATCAATAACCCCTTTTTTATCAGATATAAACAATGTTGGCCACGTAGCAATTAAATATGTACTAACTTTTTTATCATATGGGCTTGGTATCAATATACCGTTACATATTAAGTTCGGATAATAAGTCTCTGGTTTTTCATCTGATTTTCCTTTTAGCTGAATAGAATTTATTTTGTAATCATATGTCCAAAGCACCTTACTAAAATCGTTATTTCGATTTATTTCAAGCTCGTGCCAATTAATTTTTTCATCTGGCTCATTCTTAAAATTAACTAAATTACTTATCTTCATTTTATCGTTATTAATTTTAACTTCTATTTCAACATCATCACACTTGTACCAATCTGAAATCACTAATTCATTTATATTAATTTCATCTTTAAGTATAATTTCAATACGAGTTCCATAATCCGCTATTTCCCTTTCATTTTTATCAATTTTGTTGATTTCTATTGATTTAGTATTTTTTTCAGTTTCAAACATATACTCTATATTTTCAGATAAACTACACGTTTTAACTTTTATCCTATTACCCAATAAAAAACTTGATAAAATGCCAATACCAAATTTTCCATTTCTCTCCATTTGGTTACTATTTTCAGTATCTTCTTGCTTAGAGTCAAGGCTATTCTTCCACTCAATACTATCTTTAAATTTTGACCCAATATTCAAAAAATGGTTTTTTATGATATCCAAGCTCATTCCAGTTCCATTATCTGTAATTATTATTCTACTATCATTTATATTAATCGTAACCATCGGAATATATTCAATATCATTTTCCTTATTTAATGCCTTCCTAGCTTTACATGCATCCGTAGCATTTTGAATCAATTCTCTAATGCCATATGATGCACTATTACCATAAAGTGGTTCTATTAATAAATCTACAAGCCGTATATCAAAATGGAATTTAAACCTACCTGGAACAAATGGTGATTGAGATTGCCAGTTTTCTGATAAAACATTAGATGTTATTCTTCTAATAGATAAACTTAGTTTACTCATCCCATATACCTCTCCCAATACAGCCCAAGAAGAGTCTAGTTCTCTTTGAATATCATTAATCAGCTCAACCATTTCAAGGAAAATATTACAGTTTTGTGGATTAACTTCTATATATATCGTCTCTGGATTGTCATATATAGCTTGTGAATATTCAACACTCTGGTGTTTAAGATATTCCACTTTAGATCTATCACTTCTAATCCCGTTTAAATTTAATCTATATTTACTTATTCTGTCATTAGTTATATGCAAATAATCAGCAACTCGAACAATACACATTAAATATACTGCATGAGCACCATACGGTGTTTTCCATATCTCACCATACTCTTTTTTTAGATAATTAATCATAATACGTAAATCTACACCATGACTTCTAGCTATAATTCCACTTAAATCATAAAATGCTTTCCTACTCTTCTCATTATAGTTTTCGTATGAAAATGTATCATCATCCCTTTTTATTGGAAACCCTTTTTGTGCAATTACTTCCGCTAAAAATGAATGATTTGTTCGAACAAATCCAGCTATAAATCCCTTATACAAATCAATCTCATCTTCACCTATCTTTTCTAAATCAGCTAGTATTAAATATTGTTTATCATCATTTAGTTCTATATACTCTTTCCATATTTTCCTAAAATCTTTTTCTATCAAGGCATCTATAGGATTGTTTTGATACAAGGCTTTAATAGAATATGTTGTCACATGCATACCAAGATCATGATACAATATACTCAAACACAACACAAAAATATCAACAGAGCTTAATAAATCCAGAGTATAATCTGGTATCAAATTATTGGCTGTCTCTAATACATATTGAATATGCTTATTTGAATGGTCGGTGTATTCAGGGAAAAAATACATATCTATATTTGCAAAATTTTCAAATTTCTTTAAAACACTATTACATTCCGACGATAATTCATCTCCCATTTTTTGTATAAATCGCTCTGGTATCTTAATCTCCACTAACTTAATCCCCCGTTATTTTCATATGTAATAGAATATACTAATTCATTTTATAAACAAAACTCTAACTATAGTTTAATACTTTTTGGTATATTTTTCTACAATAACTTGCGAAAAGAGTCCAGAATTTCCAGACTCTTTCCTCACAATCTAACTTATTCCCACAAAATCTCTTATCTTCTCTTTCACCCCCTGCATAAACTTCTCAAACAGCGTAACTTCCCCAATCATAAACTGCTTCATAAACTCATATGCGTCATTCAACTTCTGCTTCAAACTTCGAATTTCTCCGTCTTTCCTTTCATTCTCATACCGAAGCTCAACCACTTCTTCAAACAAATCATGTTCCCTGTCCGAGCCAGCACCACTATACATGAAATACACTTCTTCCGCTATTTCAGCCTTTCTGCTTTTCTCTTTCAATTTATCAGAAACTGCCTTGTAATCGTCTTCTACAACCGCAAGTTCTTTCTTTACCGAATCTAACTTTCGATCATAAAAACGTACTGTATCATCAACCTCCTCCAGATTCTTCTTTTTATCCGTCAACATTTCATCTAGCTTAAAAATAGTAGAAGCCTTCTCCGTAACTGCTTTTTCTTTCGTTTTCAAATCCATTTCTACTAAGAAAACTTTCTTCTCAGCTTCTTTGGCTCGTTCAGCAGCTCGTTTCCTTTGATAATCCGATAACAACAAATCCCCACGTTCATTCTTCCCCTTAAAGAATCGCTCCCAGCCAAGTTCCTTTTGCATATAATCTGCAATCCACTCTTTCTGTTCTTCAATCCAAGTCACCGCCCCATACTCCACTTTTTTCATTTAAAGCGTAACATAGAGTTAATCAGGTAAATTTAAATCCAATACCCGGCAAATATGGTCCTCTGCAGGTATTGGATTTATATATTTATCGCTATTCCTGTTCCATTAAATCTTTTAAGCATAACTCATCATTAATCTTTATTATAGCTATAATAAAGACCATTAGACCATACATATAACTTACCTCATGATTGTCTGCTTGCGATCCATGTGCGTATTTATTACGAATATCATACCCGTTTCCGTACTTATTTTTATTTAACAAAAAACTTATGTAATTTTCTTCCGGTATAGAAAATAGACTACTTTTTATTTCTACCATACTTAGTTTTTGTAATTCATCTATTGTATTTCTCAAGTCTTTTTCTAAATGCCAATAATTTAATACTTCATTTTTAGCCAGATCAACTATCAAATTAACCTTATTGTAATCTTTCCATCTTATTCGTCCTTCATCATCAATATAAATAAATTCATGCTCACACAACCAATCAATTTCAGAATAATCAAATTCATCATAATCATTCTTATAAACTTCTTTTTTATTTAATAATTCATAAAAATTCATTCTATCAATACGTGATAACATGCATTGGTCAGATGTAAGATAAAACTTTGCTGTATTATAATCATTTCCTATACCATACACACATTTTTTTGTTATAATACTTGGAATATTATTGTAATTTAAAGGGTCTGAAAGCTGTAATAATTCTTTATCTATTTCTCCTTCTTCCACGTATAATGTATATTGTTTAAGGACCGCTTCGAGTTCAGTAAATAAGCTTCTACACTTATCCAAATATGAATCGCTTCTTGATAAATTTATACTAAAATCGTTAATACTAAATTCATCTTTTAAATACACTTTAAAAAAATATTCGATAACATCTTCTATAAAAATATTTTGTCTTAGAAGTTGACTACAATATCCTACCATCTCTAAGATTGCTACATTATTTTTTTGTTTAAAAACGGTTCCAATTGGATAATCAGTATTAGATTTTATAAGTAATAATTTCTCGAATACCCCCATTTCGCTCTCTTTGCTGACTAAAGAAACCCTCATTTGCATGTCGGTATATTCAAAAAGATAAATAAAATTATTCAATAGTGTTTCGTAATCTTTATTTTCTTCAATCCACCTAGTACTAAATGAGACTTCTAGTTTTCCACCAGAAAATTTAAAGAGTTTTTCTTCATACTGTGTTTTAGAGAAATTAACAGATACTTCATAATTAATACTTACACCATTGACTGACATTCTTGTTTGCTCTTGTTCCATTTTTTTGTTTGCTCTTAATTTTGTCTTAGCGGTTATTTTGAATTCTTTATTATTACTCATATTTATAATAGCTTCTAAATAATTAATATGCACTAAATCAGAATCAATGTAATTTAAAATAACTTTTTCTTTATCCTCTGCTGTTAGCTGCTTAGGTAAAAAAATCTCTTGCATATCTCCAGTATGCTTAATCACATACTTATCTAAAAGTATTTTGGCAAACATTGCATTTTTCAAAAAGTGATTCCTAATACTTTCACCATAATAAAGTACAATATTTTTTCTATGTAAAATATCTTCAAATATTATATTATTTAAAGATAATACTAAGTCAAATGTACTACTGGATATTTTTTTATATACCTCATGCTGTTCGATGCACTCCCAAAACTCATTGTGGTATATCTCAACTTTTTCAGTTAAACCTATGAAGTTATCGTCATTAACCTTGGAAAAGAATTTGCCAATTACACTTTTAGAATCTTTTCCAAACTTTTTATATTTATTAATAAAATCTGGTTCCCAAAAACTGGGTTCAATTCCCATATTTATGAATTTTAAAATATTATAAAATTCTAATATATCATTGATACAGTACTCAACATTGATCTGAAAAATCTCAACAACAAACTTTATTCTATCAGAATAAATACTAACAGCGCTACTACCATCTCCATAGAATTTTACTCTATCTCTCATAATATCACCCGCTCTATTCAATATAATAATATTCTAATCCTTATTTGAATATTTTTCTACAACGAAATGAAAATGAGTCCAGTATCGAACCTATTATAATGTCTTTTTGAGAATAATATAATGCAAGTTACGTGTATATTATTTGCAAGTTATCGTTAAATTTTGGTGTGTTTTGAGAGCGTCTCATAGATATATAGAATTAAAAGAAACCCAGCAAATATAAGTACTTGCTGGGTTTTTGAATATTTTGGATTGTGTATCTTATTATCTCTTTGAGAACTGCGGCGCACGACGAGCTGCCTTTAAGCCGTATTTCTTTCTTTCTTTCATTCTTGGATCTCTTGTTAAATATCCTGCTTTTTTAAGAACTGGACGGAATTCAATGTCAGCTTTCAGTAAAGCTCTAGCGATACCGTGTCTTACAGCACCAGCCTGTCCGGTGAAACCACCGCCGTGTACGTTTACTAAAACGTCGAACTTATCTACTGTCTCTGTAGCTGTTAATGGCTGACGAACAACAACCTTTAATGTCTCAAGACCGAAGTACTGATCGATGTCTCTCTTATTGATAGTGATCTTACCTGTACCTGGTACTAAATATACTCTAGCGATAGATTTTTTTCTTCTACCTGTTCCGTAAAATTTTGCATTAGCCATGATAACTTCCTCCTTTCAGCACCTCTGATTAAAATTTGAATTCTAAAACTTCTGGTTTCTGAGCAGCGTTATCATGTTCTGCGCCAGCGTATACGTGAAGTTTTGTTATCATGCTTCTTCCTAAAGGTCCCTTTGGAAGCATTCCCTTAACTGCTAATTCAATAACTCTTTCAGGCTTTTTAGCCATCATTTCTCTTAAAGTTGTTTCTTTCATACCGCCAACATAGTCAGAATGGCTGTAGTAAATCTTCTGATCTAATTTCTTACCGGTAACTTCAATCTTATCTGCGTTTACTACGATTACATAATCACCGCAATCCATATGTGGTGTGTAAATCGGTTTGTTTTTTCCTCTTAATACTTTAGCTACTTCTGAAGCCAAGCGTCCTAATGTATATCCTGTAGCGTCAACTACGTACCATTTTCTTTCAATTGTTGCTGGACTAGCCATAAAAGTCTTCATTGGACAACCTCCTGTAAATTATGGTGTTTTTAAGCATTATGGTGCGAAAAATCGTCACCATTTCTCGAAAAGCTGAAAACAACTTTCCAAAAGTTATATTACAAAATGCTCATTCCGGGGCTTGGCTTGAACATTTTCGTCTAACGTCACAGTTATACATTATATTACATTTCCACCTGTGTGTCAACCTTTTTTCCTGCAAAAGCAGGGGTTTTTTCCTTTAAAATCAAGGCTTTGCAGACTGGCTTCCAGTTACCATCCATCCATTTCCTGATTCGTCAGAATGAAAACTGTAAAATCCGTATGCTCTGCCTGGAATAATCCGGTTATCCTCTTCCTCATCTTTTACCAATACCGTATGAGCTCCGTTTCTCACCGCCTGATGCACCACACGAATCAGGAGCCGCTCAAAATCCTCTTCCCTGCATCTGTGAATCACCAGACTGGCTTCCTTATGAGAAGGAACCCGATGCTGATATAGAGTGTAACTCCACTCCTTATTTTCACCCTTAATTTCTTTCTCAAGTTCTTTTTCATACTCAAGGCTTACCAGGGTAAGACCTTTTGCTGCTGCTTTCGGTCCTGCTGCATTCCGGTCTCTGGCATCTATGATCTCTTCCAAATGATTGGGGGGATAAACTCCCATACCCACCTTCATCAGGGTACCTGCAATGATTCTCACCATGTTATATAAAAATCCATTGCCCTTAATCCGGATTGTTATGAGATCATCAGTCTTTAGAACCTCAAGACTATAAATAGTACGCACCGTCTCCTCTGCCTGCCCTCTGGCAGTACAGAAGCTTTTAAAATCATGTTCTCCCACCAGATAGGCCGCAGCTTCTCTCATCTTCTCCACATCAAGGGGAAAATAGCAGAAATAACTGTACAGCCGCATGGTGGGAATTTCGATCTTACGGTTCATTATCTTATAATCATATGTTTTAACGCAATTCTGCTTCCTGGGGTGGTAGGTTTCCGATACCTCTTCCGAGTGAAGTACCCGTATGTCATCTGGCAGCCTTTGGTTTAAGGCAAAACAGATCTTGTCTGCAGGCATTCGGTTTTCTGTATCAAACACTGCCACATTTCCCTCCGAATGCACTCCGGAATCTGTTCTGCTGGCACCTGTTACAGTAATTGGCTCCTTTAATAAATCTGTCAGAGTCCGGTTTAAAACTTCCTCAATGGTGATTCCATTGTTCTGAATCTGCCAGCCGCAGTAATTGGTTCCGTCGTAGGCAACGATCATCTTAACCCGTTTCATAAATCCTCCTTGTTCTTAAAAGATCTGCACTCTCAGGATCCGGAGACCTATGATGGCGGCAAGGTAAAGGACATACACCAAATAGGTGACCCTGTCCTGATTTCCGTACTTAAGAGGCTTCATCTTCGTCCGGCCTTCTCCGCCACGGTAGCATCTTGCTTCCATCGCCATAGCCAGGTCTGTGGCACGGCGAAATGCCGAGATAAAAAGAGGAACCAGAAGGGGAATCATGTTTTTCGCTTTCTGGATCAGATTCCCGGTCTCAAAGTCTGCACCTCTGGCCATCTGTGCTTTCATGATCTTATCTGTCTCTTCAACCAGAATGGGAATGAACCGCAGTGCAATGGACATCATCATAGATACCTCATGAACCGGGACATGAAAACGGTTTAAGAAATCAAGACTCTTTTCCAGACCGTCCGTCAGCTGGTTGGGTGTGGTAGTCAGCGTCATGATGGAAGATCCTACAACCAGATAGATTAACCGGATTCCCATAAATCCAGCAACAATCATTCCTTCCTTTGTAATCTTTAGAAATCCCAAAGATACAACTGCCGTTCCTGGTGTCAGAAACAGATTGAAGCTGACGCTGATCAGCAGCAGAAATACAATTGCTTTTAATCCTCTGACCATGAACTTAAGAGGAACATTACTGAGCTTAATGGCGGATGCAAGAAATACAGTCGCGATCACATAAGCCCAGATATCATTTGCAATAAATAGGGATATGATAAAAACCATGGTCCCAAACAGCTTTGTCCGGGGATCCAGCTTATGAAGAATGGAATCCACCGGATAATACTGCCCTAATGTAATATCTTTCAGCATAATATCTCCCTGTCTATTTTCCCAGAAGCCTTATAATCTCGTCTCTGGCCTCTTCAATTGTTGTAATGCTGGTATCAATGGGTACACCGTGGGATTTCAGGGTTTGAACCACATATGTGATCTCAGGAGCTGCCAGACCCATTGCTTCCAGTTCCTTATAATGCTGAAATACTTCCTTTGGTGTATCATCAAACACTTTTTCTCCATGGTTCATGACCAGAATCCGGTCTACGTACCGTGCCACATCCTCCATACTGTGAGACACCAGAATAATTGTCATATTCCGTTCCTCATGCAGACGCTTGATCTGATCCAGGATCTCATCTCTTCCTTTTGGATCCAGTCCTGCAGTCGGTTCATCAAGAATCAGAACATCAGGATTCATGGCGAGAACACCAGCAATTGCAACCCGCCGCTTCTGACCTCCGGAAAGTTCAAAGGGAGACCGCTTATAGTAGCTTTCGTCAAGTCCTACCATGGTAAGGGCTTCCTTTGCCCGTTTCGCAGCTTCTTCCTTATTGAGACCCTGATTTTTAGGGCCGAAGCAGACATCGGTAAATACATCAATTTCGAAAAGCTGATGCTCAGGATACTGAAATACCAGTCCAACGTGACTTCTCAGCGCCCGCATATCATAGCCTTCCTCATAAATATTTCTTCCATTATAATATAGCTTTCCGTCGGTAGCACGGAGCAGTCCGTTTAAATGCTGGATTAAGGTTGATTTTCCGGAACCGGTATGGCCGATCAGACCCACAAATTCCCCTGCTTCTATCTCCAGATTCACATCCTTTAATGCATGCTGTTCAAAGGCCGTGCCTTTTCCATATACATAATTAATATGCTCTGCTTTAATTGCCATGGCTTCCTCCGTTCTCCAGAATCACTTCTCCGGGGAAACGCTCTGCAAACCGCGGTAAAAGATTCTCCATCAGTTCATCCAATGTCAATATCCCATCAGGCAGATCAAGACCTTTCTGTTTTAACTCATAGGCAAGCTCTGTGACCTGCGGAACATCCAGACGGTAGGATTTCAGTTTCTCCACCTGTGAGAATATCTCACGTGGCGTGCCGTCCATTACTACCTTACCCTCATCCATAACAATCACTCTGTCAGCGCCTGTTACCTCTTCCATGTAATGGGTGATAAGAAGAACTGTAATTCCCTCTTTCCGGTTCAGTTCGTGAACGGTTTTTACTACTTCTTTGCGCCCGTTAGGATCTAACATGGCTGTAGGCTCATCTAAGACGATACACTGGGGTCTCATTGCCATTACGCCAGCTATGGCAACCCGCTGCTTCTGGCCGCCAGAAAGCCTGTTGGGGGACTTTAAGCGGTATGCTGCCATACCTACGCTTTTTAAGCTTTCATCCACCCGTTTCCAGATCTCCTCTGTGGGAACCCCCAGATTTTCCGGACCGAATCCCACATCCTCTTCAACAATATTTCCTATAATCTGATTATCCGGGTTCTGAAAAACCATTCCTGTCTTTTTACGGACTTCCCATAGATTTTCTTCCCTGGAAGTATCTAAATCCTGAATCCATACCGTACCCTCAGTAGGCAGCAATATGGCATTCAGCTGTTTGGCAAAGGTAGATTTCCCTGATCCGTTATGGCCAAGGATTGCAATGAACTGACCCTTTTCCAGATCCAGGCTCACACCGTCGATGGCACGTTTAATTTCTTCAATATTTTCTTCTTCATCTTTTCTGATATAATCAAATATCAGTTTCGACGTTTTTATTATTCCCATAGCAAGCCTTTCTTTAAAAGTGATACACCCGTATGCCACATAATTTTAGTTGAATATTGCATAACAGTCAAGCGTCGGCAGGTATCTTTTGCAAAAACCAAGGATTAAAAGCGAAAATTGGCAAAAAAATGTTTCACCTAAGAAAAAAAGATAGATGGTACAGATGCTTCCATCCATACCATCTATCTGCTTTATTGTACCCATAAGCCTGATTCATTAACCTTATAATTTCCATCTACCGTTGTATTGGTTGCCAGGCTTCCGTCTCCATTCATATAATACCATTTTCCGGGAAGCGGCTGAATCCATCCGGTCGCCATATCTCCGTCGGTATTAAAGTAATACCAGATTCCATTCAGCTCCTGCCAGCCGGTCTTCATAGCGGCTTCTGAGTCCATGTAGTACCATTTCTCATCAACCTTCTGCCAGCCCGTTACAGCGTAGCCATCCTGCTTAAAATAATACCATTTGCCACTAATCATTTTCCAGCCGTCAGTCACATAGTTGCCATCTTCCCCGCGGTACTTCTTACCGTCCTGGTAAGTTGCCCATACACCAAGCGTCTCGCCCAGTTCCTGTACTACTGAATCATCAGAGGTAGTGATATCTCCCTCTTTTAAATAATCATCCTGAGATGAATCCTTTAAAATAGCCTTTACTGTATAGTAATATTTATAACCGCTGTTCATATAAGGAAGAAGATCAGCTGATGTGGAAGATGTGGTCAGGCTTTTAATCCAGATTCCGCCCTCCTGATATAACACCACCTGGTATCTGGAAGCGAAAGGAACCTTTTTCCAGGATGCCTTGGTCTTAGCCGTATCACTCCAGCCTGCCTTTTCCGGGGCCTCCAGCTTTGCTACAGGAACATAGGAGAAGGTAACGACAGTCTCTCCGTCCTGACTATTCACAGAAAGAAGATTGGCACCTGTTACAGTACAGTCTGATCTCTCATAAGAACCAGCGATATGAATGGTACCCTTTACTTTCTTTCCAGGCTCCCATTTATCCTCTTTGATGCTCCATTCCGGACTTTCTTCTGAATAATTCACTTTTACAGTTGGCACATTAATTCCATCTGTCCATGAACTCTTACTGCCATTCTCCACGTAAATCCTTAAGCTTCCTGACGCTGATGCCGTTATTCCGGTACCAAGAATCATGATCATGCTTAAAAGCAGAAACCATATTCCTTTCCCTTTTCTCCAATTCATCAATCTCTACTTCCTTTCTTCCCTACTTTCTCCAGATTCCCTCTCCATCTACAGTAAAACCGCTGATGTTCGTGTTGACTGCCTTTGATCCTTCACCTGGATAAAAATAAAACCAGTTGCCGTCAATCTGCTTCCAGCCTTCCTGCATAACGCCCTTGGAGTCAGCATAATACCACTTATTGTTATAGGAGATCCAGCCAGTTATCAAAGCACCCTCAACTCCACTTGTAGTGGATGGGTTTAAATAATACCATTTGTTATCGGATTTGTACCAGCCTGTCAGCATTGCTCCATCATTATTAAAAAAATAGGTTTTGTCGCCTTTTTGCTGCCAGCCAGTGAGCATGATACCGCTGCCGTCAAAAAGATACCATATATTATTGATTTTAGACCAGTTATTCTTTAAATAACTTCCATCTGGGTATCGATAGCTCCAGGTGTTTCCATTCTTAATCCAGCCTACCGCTCCGGTAGATGCAGTACCGCTGTCCTGTCCGCTGCCGTCTGATACCTTCTCCTGAGGTACATATACCTCACCGGATTCAGTCCAGTCACTGTTCTTTCCGTATTTATCCTCTGTGCTGCTGTATGGCACTGTACGTACTTTAAAACTGTAGGTGCCTGCTTTGGTCATATAGGGATAAAAATTATAAGAAGTTGCTTTCAGTTTCTCTACCTTCTTAATAATGGAGCTTCCGCGGTACAAATATACATCATAAGCTCCGGAGCCGTTATCTGGAGCACTCCATCTGGCATTGCCAAAACCAGAATCCTTCCAGTCAGCATCTTCCGGAGATTCATAGGTACCTTTCACCGGTTTAAACGTAAATGTTACATATAAAGTATCCGTTCCTGAACGGTTTGAGGAAACATAGGTACCGCCTTTAATCGAGATATTACTGGACTGATAGCCTCCTTTAAATGCATACTCATCAGCATTCGTAGCATGCAACGTCACCTTCATCTTCGGTTCAGAACCAATCTTCATTTCCTTGCTGTCGGATGTAATCCAGTCCAAGTCTGACACTTCGTATCTGTTGTTGTTGGTGTAAACATAATTACCGCTTTCCGATGTTGTAGAAAAAGATGTCTCAGAAGGCAGAGTCTCTCCAGTGGAAATGTCTTCAAGTCCTACGTTAATCGTTACAGACGTTATGGTTTTCACGGTAGCAGCCATTGTCTCAAATGGTATACTGGCCATTAATACCCCCAATGCAGAGACGATAGTCACCAGTCTCTTTAAACGCTTCATACTAAATACCTCCCGTTTTTATTTTAGCGGATTATAACAATAGAACCATAATATTCTACAATTTACATTATAGCCCTGAAAGCAATTGTCCGTCAACTTACGATATTCTTTCTTTATTCTTGCGTTTCTTAACTGGGGGAGAAATAAAAAAACCGATAAGGAATTGCTTCCTTACCGGGATTTTATTATTAATTATACAAGCTCAAGAAGTACTTCCATTGCTGCATCACCTTTACGCTGGCCGATCTTAACGATACGTGTGTAACCACCGTTACGGGATACATACTTTGGTGCAACCTCATCAAACAGCTTCTTAGGAAGATCAACAGACTTTGTATTCTTCTTTCTTCCTGCAGCTTCAGACGGAACTTCTGTTACATCGTAAAGGACTTTTAACATCTGTCTTCTTGCATGAAGTCTGGAAGGAAGATCTTTCTTGATCTCTTTCTCTACTTCATCATAAACAGTTACTTTCTTGCCGTTTACAACATCTTTTACTCTCTTGCCGTCTTTATCTTTACGTGCAACTTTAGCTGTTACCTTAACAGTCTCAAAGTTATCTTTCTCTTTTACTGCTAAAGCGATCAGGCCTTCTGCAACTTTGCGGATTTCCTTAGCTCTTGCTTCTGTTGTCACGATCTTGCCATTATAGATTAATGCAGTTACCTGGCTTCTGATTAATGCTTTTCTCTGACTGGAAGTTTTTCCCAGTTTTCTATATCCTGCCATCTCAATATTCCTCCATTTGTGGAACACGGATACATGCTTCTTCGGTCTTACTGTATCAGTGCTTAATCTCCATAAATCAACTGCTTAAGCGAATCAATTATGCATTGGTATCATCGCTCGGATTCAGCTGTAAGCCTAATTCCTTCAACTTTGCCAACACTTCTTCTAAAGACTTGCGGCCTAAGTTACGTACCTTCATCATATCTTCAGAAGTTCTGTTGCACAGTTCTTCTACCGTATTGATTCCGGCTCTCTTAAGACAATTATAAGAACGAACGGAAAGCTCTAGTTCATCTATATTCATCTCAAGAACTTTTTCCTTCTCATTGTCTTCCTTCTCCACCATAACTTCTGCAGTTTTGGCGTTCTCAGATAAATCAATGAAAAGGTTCAAATGCTCACTCAGTACCTTTGCAGCCAGGCTGACTGCTTCATCTGGTGCCAGAGTTCCATTTGTAAATACATCTAAAGTCAGCTTATCGTAATCGGTAACCTGACCTACTCGGGTGTTTTCTACCGTCATATTGACGCGTTCTACTGGTGTATAAATAGAATCAACAGCTATCACACCTATCGGTAAATCTTCACTCTTATTCTTGTCTGCACTCACATAGCCACGGCCTTTTGTGATAGTAAGTTCCATATAGAACTTACTGTCTGTACCGCCGCTAAGTGTAGCGATAACCTGATCCGGATTCATGATCTCGATATCGGGATCAGCCTGGATATCAGCAGCTGTTACCACACCTTCGCCTTCAAACTCGATGTATGCAACTTTTGCTTCGTTGGTATCGCTGTTGTTTTTAATAGATAAGCTCTTGATGTTCATAATGATCTCAGTCACATCTTCCTTAACACCAGGAATAGAACTGAACTCATGCAAAACGCCGTCGATTTTTACCTGGCTGACTGCAGCGCCCGGTAAGGAAGAAAGCATGATTCTTCTTAAGGAATTACCTAAAGTCGTGCCATAACCTCTTTCAAGCGGTTCAACTACAAACTTGCCATATTTTTTATCTTCTGAGATTTCAGCAATCTCAATGTTTGGTTTTTCAAAATCGAACACTAATAGCCCCTCCTTTTGGGTATTTTGTATCGAGGGTCTTATACTCAAACCTTGCCCGGAAGCATAACGCCCCCGGGCGAAAGCCAGCTTCTATCAACAGACTTTCAATTATTTGGAGTACAACTCGACGATAAGCATTTCATTCACTGGAACATCAATCTCATCTCTTGTTGGTAACTCTTTAACAGTACCACGTAAATTCTCATGGTCAACATCAAGCCATGCCGGAACCATACGGCCAGCTGTTGTTTCCTGAACACTTTTAAATCTTGCATTGGATTTGCATTTTTCTTTTACTTCGATTACATCGCCAACTTTTACGATGAAGGAAGGAATGTTTACGCACTTACCATTTACAAGAATGCTCTTATGGTCAACCATCTGTCTGGTCTCTCTTCTTGTTCTTCCGAATCCCATACGGAAAACTACATTGTCAAGTCTTCTTTCAAGAAGAATCATCAGGTTTTCACCAACCAGACCATTCATTCTTTCAGCCTTGGCATAATAGTTACGGAAAGGTTTCTCAAGCACGCCGTAGATGAATTTAGCTTTCTGCTTTTCTCTCAGCTGAATGCCGTACTCACTCATCTTTCTGTTTGCTCTTTTTAATTCTCTCTTTGATTTTTTATCTATTCCTAAATAGATCGGATCAAGACCAAGGGATCTACATCTTTTAAGAACAGGAACTCTATCAACTGCCACTGTAATTACCTCCTAATTAGACTCTTCTACGTTTTGGTGGACGACATCCGTTATGTGGTACAGGAGTTACGTCCTTGATGCTGGTTACTTCTAAACCGCATGCCTGAAGTGCACGAATAGCTGCTTCACGGCCTGAACCAGGACCTTTAACCATAACGTCTACTGATTTTAAACCATGTACAAGAGCTGCTTTAGTAGCAGTTTCTGCCGCCATCTGAGCTGCATATGGAGTAGATTTCCTTGAACCTCTAAATCCCAGACCACCAGCACTTGCCCATGATAATGCATTACCCTGTGTATCAGTTAATGTCACAATTGTGTTATTAAAAGATGACTGGATATGTGCTTGTCCGCGTTCAACGTTTTTCTTTACGCGCTTTTTTGTCACTTTTTTAGTAGTGGACACTTTTTTAGCCATTTTAAACTAACCTACTTTCTTTATAGTTGCTCCGCCCTGCCCGCAGCCGCGTAACGCAGGGTACGAAATCTGAATCCAGTTATTCCTGTTTTTAAAACATGTAACGTGATTCGCTGTTAAATTTAGTATCTTACTTTTTCTTGTTTGCTACAGTCTTTCTTGGACCCTTACGAGTTCTTGCGTTGGTCTTAGTTTTCTGACCACGAACCGGAAGACTCTTTCTATGACGGATTCCGCGATAGCATCCGATTTCCTGAAGTCTCTTGATGTTCATAGCGATTTCTCTACGTAAATCACCTTCTACAGTCTGAGATTCAGTAATCACTTCTGCAATTCTCTTTACTTCGTCATCGGTTAAGTCCTTAACACGAGTGTCAGGATTAACGCCAGCAGTTGTAAGAATGCGGTTTGAACTGGTTCTACCGATACCGTAGATGTAAGTTAAACCGATCTCAACACGTTTTTCTCTTGGTAAATCAACACCTGAAATACGAGCCATGTGTGTAGTACACCTCCATTAATTATTTTAACCTTGTCTCTGCTTATGCTTAGGATTTTCACAGATTACTCTGATACTGCCTTTTCTTTTGATGATTTTGCATTTTTCGCAAATCGGCTTGACTGATGATCTAACCTTCACAGCAATTCTCCTTTCCGTTATGCGCCCTTTCACATGCAAAGGTAAGTTCCCTGCACCTGATTCTTCTATATAAATCCGGCGGCAAAGGAGCATCCTTCCAAAAGAGCTTTCTGAGTATACCCGCAGTGTGTTTTTATCTTAAAACCAGTGCTGCCCTCATGGGCATAATACACCCAGTATTTCAACAAAGTCGCTATAGCATTATAACACTGTTTCTTTTAAAATGCAAGCGGTTTTTCCTATATATTTATTAACCCTTTGCCCTGGCGTGTCGCGCTCCTGATGGGGAACGCGCCGAACCTGGACGCTTTATTTATCTCGCCAGATGATTCTTCCCTTGCTTAAATCATAAGGGGACATCTCAATGGTTACCTTATCACCTGGTAAAATACGAATGTAGTTCATGCGAAGTTTTCCGCTTATGTGAGCTAATACCTGATGCCCGTTTTCCAGTTCAACCTGGAACATGGCATTGGGAAGCTTCTCCACAACGGTGCCTTCAATTTCAATAACATCTGCTTTTGACATAAAGCTTACCTCCTAACAACCTGATCTTCTCTTTTGAAACATCGGATGAAATGTTTGATCTCTTCATCAGTGACTCTTTTATTTTCCCGGATTTTATCTCCCGGGGACTGTTTCTCCCACAAAAGGGGGATTACATGCTTTTTCTTTTTTTTCTTGGGGCAGTCAAGACGTCTTATTTTTCCGTCCACCAGATATATATATTCGCCTTCCTCACGCAATATGAAGAAAAACTCTCCTTTGTCGTGCCCTGCCGTGGATTTTACCAATAAACCGGTGTATTCACTCATCGGTTTATTCCCCGCAGACAGAGGAAACCAGACTTAATATCTCCGGCTCACCTTCTGTGATAAGAACCGTGTTCTCATAATGAGCGGACAGCTTTCCGTCTTCTGTTACTACGGTCCAGTCATCATCAAGCCAGACTACCTCCAATGTCCCCTCATTAATCATGGGCTCGATGGCAAGTGTCATGCCTGGTCTTAATTTGATTCCCCGTCTTCTTGTGGAAAAATTCGGTATCTCAGGATCCTCATGTAGATGGGAACCGATTCCGTGGCCGACTAAATCCCGGACAACGCCATATCCGAACTTTTCTGCATATTTCTGGATTGCTGCAGATATTTCACCTAAATGATTGCCAGATTTTGCATATTTAATCCCTTCAAAGAAACATTGTTTCGTCACTTCCATGAGTTGGCCCGCTTCAGGAGTGATCTCTCCGATCCCGTAAGTCCTTGCTGCATCAGAATGAAATCCTTTGTAAATAACCCCTGCATCAAGACTTACAATATCTCCTTCTCTCAGTACACGCTTCTTACTTGGAATCCCGTGAACCACTTCATCATTGACTGATACACAGATGGAGGCAGGATAACCATTATAATTTAAGAAAGAAGGTATACAGCCATAGCTTCTTATGATCTCTTCACCCAGATGGTCAATATCCCAGGTCGTCATTCCCGGCTTCAAGGCCTTCTTTAGTTCTTCATGAGTGATGCAAAGAATTCTTCCAGCCTCTCTCATAAGTTCTATTTCTCTTGCAGATTTAATCGTAACTGACATAAACTATGCTCCTAGGATGTCAGTGATATCGGAGAACACTTTATTTAATTCCTGTGTTCCGTCAACATTCACCAGCACGCCGGCTTCTTTATAATAATCAATCAATGGTCTGGTCTGATCATGGTAAACCGCCAAACGTTTTTTTACGGTTTCCGGCTTATCATCATCTCTTAAGACAAGTTCTGAACCACAGACATCGCATATTCCCGCAACCTTGCTGGGGTTATACACAATATGATATGTAGCTCCGCAGGATATGCAGGCACGTCTTCCTGACATTCTGCTGATAATGTTCTCATCGGGAACGTCAACGTTTATCGCAAAGTCTATCTTCTGTCCCATTTCAGTAATGGCTTTCTGAAGGCTTTCTGCCTGGGGATTGGTTCTTGGAAATCCGTCCAGTACGTAACCATTTCTGCAGTCTTCCTGCTGGATACGGTCCATCAGCATACCGATGGTAAGTTCATCTGGTACAAGAGCTCCCTGATCCATATATTCCTTCGCTTTTCTTCCCAGCTGCGTTCCTTCTTTAATGTTGGAACGGAAAATATCTCCGGTAGAAACATGAGGAATCTGATATTTCTCAGCAATTTTTTTTGCCTGGGTACCTTTGCCGGCACCAGGGGCACCTAACATGATGATTTTCATCAACAGTCCCTCCATTAATATAAGGTTTAAATAGCACAAATCCCAAGGAAAAACACGCCACGGCGTGCTTCCCTTGGTTTGCTTTCTAATCGTTTAAAAATCCTTTATAGTAACGCACAAGCATCTGGGACTCAATCGCCTTTAATGTCTCCAGCACAACACTGACAATAATGATCAGGGATGTACCACCGAAGGAAAGACGGCTTACACTGAATAAACCGGAAACCATAATCGGAATGATACAGACGATAGTCAGACCGCATGCTCCTATAAATACGATATAGTTTAAAATTGAATTAAGGTAATCACTGGTTGGCTTACCTGGGCGGATACCCGGGATAAAACCACCGGACTTTTTCATATTATTTGCTACTTCAAGGGGATTAAATGTAATTGAAGTATAGAAATATGCAAACACGATGATAAGCGCGATATAAACCACAAGACCAATTGTATAAGCCGGTCTTTCAGGTTTAAACCAGTTGGAAGAACTGAGTGCGGCTAAAATATGTCCGCCAATGCTTTCGTAGTTAATCCTGCTTCCCATAAACTGGGAGATCACTACGGGGAATGACATGATGGAGGAAGCGAAAATAACCGGGATAACACCGGCGGTATTTACCTTCAGCGGAATGTTGGTTGCTTGTCCGCCTACCATCTTGCGTCCCTGCATCTTTTTGGAGTACTGCACAGGAATTCTTCTTTCACCATCCTGAAGGATGATGACGAATACAACGATTGCGATAATCACTGCAATAATAATGATCGCTGCAACAGCAGCTACTGCAACTGACTTACCAGACATAAATCTGGTATAAAGTGTAGATGCATCGGAAGGGAAACTGGAAATGATGTTAAATAAAAGGACAATGGAAATACCATTTCCCACACCATTTTCTGTAATACGCTCACCGATCCACATCAGGAGCGCACTACCTGCCGTCATGGTAACCACTGCAATGATAACGCTTAATGCATTATATTCTCTTAACAGTCCCTGGCCTCCGAATCCCATCGCCATAGCGATAGATTCGATTAAGGCCAGAGCAACTGTAACATAGCGGGTGTATTCTGCAATCTTCTTTCTTCCATCTTCACCGTCCTGCTGCATTTCCTCAAGTTTGGGAATTGCAATGGTAAGAAGCTGCATGATAATGGAAGATGTGATGTAGGGGGTAATGCTCAGCGCAAAAACGGACATATTGGTGAAGGAACTACCTGTCACTGCGTTAAAAAATCCAAACGCATCGTTATTATTCTGAGCAAAAAAATCTTTGAAAAAGCTTGTTTCAACTCCTGGAATCGGCAGCTGTGAGCCAATTCTGGTAACCACCAGCATCAGGAACGTATAGATGAGTTTCTTTCTTACGTCCTTGATCTTGAATGCATTACGGAGTGTTTTTAACATATTAGATCACCTCGCAGGTTCCACCTAAAGCCTCGATTTTGGTTTTTGCGCCTTCGCTGAAAGCACCTACCTTTACTGTAAGCTTTTTGGTTAATTCTCCATTTCCAAGGATCTTAACTCCATCACGCGGATTCTTAACGATACCGCTCTCTAATAAAGTCTCAACAGTCACTACTGTACCGTTGTCGAATGCTTCTAAAGCGCCTACATTAATGCCAATGATTTCTTTTGTATTTCTATTTTTAAAGCCTCTCTTCGGAATACGTCTGTATAAAGGCATCTGACCACCTTCGAAACCTGGTCTGGTAGCTCCGGAACGAGCCTTCTGTCCTTTATGACCTTTACCTGCTGTCTTACCGTTACCTGAACCGTGACCGCGGCCTCTTCTGAAGTTATCGCTGTGTTTGGAACCCAACGCAGGCTGTAAATTTGATAAATCCATCGCTTGCACCTCCTTACTGTTTTCTCTTAAATCTCTTCAACTTTTACTAAATGACGCACGTTAGCGATCATACCTCTGACTGCACCATTGTCCGGCATCTCAACTGTTTTGTGAAGCTTCTTTAAGCCTAATGCTAAAACGGTTGCTTTGTGCTTCGGTATAGCGCCGATCGGGGATTTCACCAATGTGATTTTTAATTTATCTGCCATCTTCTTATCCTCCTTAGCCTAAAATCTCTTCAACAGATTTGCCGCGAAGCCTTGCAACTTCCTCAGGAGTTTTTAACTGAGTTAATCCTTGGATTGTAGCTAATACTACATTTGTCTTATTATTAGAACCTAAGGACTTTGTACGGATGTTCTTAATACCTGCAAGCTCTACAACTGCACGGGCAGGACCTCCCGCGATAACTCCTGTACCTTCGTTAGCTCTCTTAAGAAGTACGGAAGCACTTCCAAAGTTTCCAACCAGATCATGAGGAATACTGTTGTTCTCATCAATCGGAACAGAAACCATATTCTTTACAGCAGCCTCTTTTCCTTTACGGATTGCTTCTGGAACTTCTCCGGCTTTGCCAAGACCAGCACCAACATGGCCGTTGCCATCGCCTACGACTACTAAAGCAGAGAATCTCATGGTACGTCCACCCTTAACGGTTTTAGATACACGCTTGATAGCAACCACCTTGTCGTTTAATTCTAACTGATTTGCATCAATATTTGTATGTTTCACGCTGTGTTCTCCTCTCTACTAGAATTCCAGACCAGCTTCTCTGGCTGCGTCTGCTAATGCCTGAATCTTACCCTGATATATAAATCCGCCTCTGTCAAAGACAACTTCTTTAATACCTTTTTCAATTGCTCTCTTTGCAACTACGGTACCGATATATGCTGCAGCATCAACGTTGTTAGTTTTCTCTAATTCTGCCTTTACTTCTTTTTCTACTGAAGAAGCAGCAACTAAAGTTTTACCAACTGTATCGTCAATAATTTGAGCATACATATGATTATTACTTCTAAACACAGCTAAACGTGGTCTCTCTGCAGTACCTGCAAGACGATTACGTAATCTGTTGTGCTTCTTAACGCGGATTTCGCTTTTTGACTGTTTGCTAACCATCTTTACACTCTCCTTAATTATTTCTTACCAGTCTTACCAACTTTACGTCTGATCACTTCATCAGCATACTTGATTCCCTTGCCCTTATACGGCTCAGGTCTTCTCTTATCTCTGATTTCAGCAGCGTACTGGCCAACTTTTTCTTTATCAATACCTCTAACGAAGATAATGTTCTGACCTTCCATGGTAGCTTCAATACCTTCTGGATCTTCCATTTCTACCGGATGAGAATAGCCAAGGGAAAGAACAAGCTTATTACCCTGCTTCTGAGCTCTGTAACCAACACCGTTGATTTCAAGCTTTTTCTCATATCCTGCAGTAACACCAACGATCATGTTGTTGACTAAGGTTCTTGTAAGACCGTGTAAAGATTTCATCTTCTTTAAATCGTTTGGTCTTGTTACAACGATATGACCATCTTCTTCTTTGATTGTCATCTCTGTAGGCAATACTCTCTCAAGAGTTCCCTTAGGACCTTTTACAGTCACTTTATTATTTTCTGCAATTTCAACAGTTACTCCTGCTGGAATAGCGATAGGCATTCTTCCTATACGTGACATGCCGTCTACCTCCTTAAATTTTCGGAGAGGAAGCTGAGTCCTCTCTGTTTTCAGATGCAATTTCCCTGCGTCCCACTACGTTTCACAGGGTTGTTCTTCTCCCTTTAGTCGAAGAACGGCTTTCACACTAAACTCACGCTTCGCCTGTGGCTCGCGTTCATTAAATGTTCAATGCCTACCAAACAAATGCAAGTACTTCTCCGCCAACATTCATGGAACGTGCTTCCTTATCGGTAATTACGCCCTGGTTTGTGGAAATGATTGCAGTTCCGAGACCGCCCAGTACTCTTGGCATTTCTTCCTTGCTTGCATATACACGTAAGCCAGGTTTGGAAATTCTCTTGATGCCTGTGATGATTTTTTCGTTTTTATCTTTACCGTATTTTAATGTGATCCGGATTGTCTGGAACGCACCGTCTTCTACGATATCATATTTCTTAATGTATCCCTCTTTAACAAGGATATCAGCAATAGCTAATTTCATCTTGGATGAAGGTACATCTACTGTATCATGTTTTGCAGTATTTGCATTACGGATTCTTGTAAGCATATCTGCGATTGGATCGCTCATTGTCATTTTGAAATTGCCTCCTTCCTTATTTTACCAGCTTGCTTTTTTAACGCCTGGGATCTGACCCTTATATGCTAATTCACGGAAGCAGATTCTGCAGATTCCGTATTTTCTTAAATAAGCATGCGGACGACCGCAGATTCTGCAACGATTGTATTCTCTTGTGGAGAATTTAGCAGGTCTCTGCTGTTTGATCTTCATTGAAGTCTTAGCCATGGATTATTTCCTCCTACTATTTTGCAAATGGCATGTTGAATAATGTCAAAAGTTCACGGGCTTCTTCGTCTGTCTTAGCGGTAGTAACAAAAATAATGTCCATACCTCTTACCTTGTCAACTTTATCGTATTCAATTTCCGGGAAAATAAGCTGCTCTTTGATACCAAGTGCATAGTTTCCTCTGCCATCAAATGCGTTAGGATTTACACCTCTAAAGTCACGTACACGTGGAAGTGCAAGGTTGATCAGACGATCAGCAAACTCATACATTCTCTGTCCACGTAAAGTTACTTTACATCCGATTGGCATACCTTCTCTGAGTTTAAAGTTAGCAACTGATTTTTTAGCTTTTGTTAAAACTGCCTTCTGACCGGAGATGATTTCTAAATCTCTTACTGCAGAGTCTAAAATCTTGGCATTTTCCTTTGCTTCACCAATACCCATATTGATGACAATCTTGTCTAACTTCGGTACTTCCATGATGTTCTTATATCCAAATTTCTTGATCATAGCTTCTACGATCTCTGACTGGTACGTATCTCTTAATCTAGCCAATTTTTATTCCTCCTCTCCGAATTAATCAATTACTTTTCCGGTTGCTTTTGCAACACGAACTTTTTTGCCGTCTTTTACTTCAAAGCCGACTCTGGTTGCTTTTCCGTCAACAACAAGCATTACATTGGAGATATCAAGTGCAGCTTCTTTCTGTACGATACCGCCCTGTGGGTTTCCAGCGCCTGGTTTCACATGCTTTGTGATCATGTTAACGCCTTCTACTACCACTCTGTTATTCTTCGTATCTACATGAAGAACTTTACCCTGTTTGTCTCTATCTTTTCCTGCGATAACCTTTACAAGGTCATCTCTTTTAATTTTATGCACAGTCCGACACCTCCTTATAATACTTCTGGAGCTAAGGAAACAATTTTCATGAACTGCTTCTCTCTTAACTCTCTGGCAACCGGTCCAAAGATACGAGTTCCCTTTGGAGTCTTGTCATCTTTGATAATTACGGCAGCATTCTCATCGAACTTGATATATGAACCGTCTTTACGGCGTGCGCCCTTTACAGAACGTACAACAACGGCTTTCACAACGTCGCCCTTCTTAACAACACCGCCAGGTGTTGCATCTTTTACGCTGGCAACGATAACATCACCAATATTAGCATATCTTCTTGTAGATCCGCCCATAACACGGATACAAAGAAGTTCTTTTGCACCGGTATTGTCGGCAACCCTTAATCTGGTTTCCTGCTGAATCATGCCTGTTACTCCTTCCTGGAAATAAATTATTTCGCTCTTTCGATAATTTCCACAAGTCTCCATCTCTTGTCTTTGGACAGCGGTCTTGTTTCCATAACTTTTACTGTATCGCCCATGTTGCAGTCATTCTTCTCATCATGTGCTTTTAATTTATACGTTCTTTTTACGATCTTGCCGTATAAAGGATGTTCTACATGGTCTTCAATCGCTACAACAATGGTCTTATCCATCTTGTTGCTAACAACCTTACCAGTACGGGTTTTTCTAAGATTTCTTTCCACGTTCTGTATTCTCCTTTCGAGTTTTGGCCTTCCATGGCCACAATCTATAAGTTAACACACACTCGTGTGTGTCATGCTTTTTTTAATAAGCTGCAACTTAAGCTAATTTAGCCTTCTCAGTTATAACAGTCTGAATTCTGGCAATGTTTTTGCGAACCTCTTTGATACGGCTTGTATTATCAAGCTGGTTGGTTGCATTCTGGAATCTTAAGTTGAAAAGTTCTTTCTTTGCAGCTACTAATTCTACATTCAGCTCGGCAACTGATTTTCCTTTTAATTCTTCAACATATTTATTCATTTTCACTGTCATTCACCGCCTTCTAAATCTGCTTTAGCAGCAATTTTACATCTGCATGGTAATTTGTGCATAGCAAGACGTAAAGCTTCACGTGCTGTTTCTTCAGGTACTCCAGCGATTTCGAATAATACACGACCTGGTTTTACTACTGCTACCCAGTATTCCAGAGCGCCCTTACCGGAACCCATTCGGGTTTCTGCTGGCTTTGCTGTTACAGGCTTATCCGGGAAAATCTTGATCCAGACTTTACCGCCACGCTTGATATAACGGGTCATGGCAACACGGGCTGCCTCGATCTGATTTGATTTGATCCAACATGGGTCTAAAGCGACTAAACCGAATTCACCACTGCTGATTGTATTGCCTCTTAAAGCTTTACCAGCCATGCTACCACGGAACTGTTTACGACGCTTAACTCTTTTAGGCATTAACATTATTTATCGCTCCCTTCCCTTTTAGCTTTAGTTGGAAGTACTTCGCCATTATAGATCCATACCTTAACTCCGATCTTACCGAAGGTAGTATCTGCCTCTGCGAAGCCATAGTCAATATCTGCTCTGAGTGTCTGTAACGGAATGGTTCCTTCGCTGTAGAACTCGGTACGAGCCATATCAGCGCCGCCAAGACGTCCTGCAACTGCAGTCTTGATTCCTTTGATACCTGACTTCATGGAACGTCCCATGGTAGACTTCATAGCACGACGGAAAGATACACGATTCTCTAACTGCTGTGCGATGGACTCAGCAACTAACTGAGCGTCTTTGTCTGGTCTTTTGATTTCTTTGATATCAACAAATAATTTTTTATCTGTAAGCTTCTGAACTTCTGCTTTGATTTTTTCAATCTCAGATCCACCCTTACCGATTACTACACCTGGTTTTGCTGTGTGGATAACAACTTTAACGCGGTCAGATGCACGTTCAATTTCAATATTAGAAATGCCGGCGCTGTATAATTTCTTCTTCAGGAATTTTCTGATCGCATAGTCTTCTACTAAGTTGTCTGCGAAATCAGCTTCAGCATACCATTTTGAGTCCCAGTCTTTAATAACACCGACTCTTAAGCCGTGTGGATTAACTTTCTGTCCCATTATTTGCCTCCTTATCTTTCATTAAGCACGATGGTGATGTGGCTCATTCTCTTTTCGATTCTGTAAGCGCGGCCCTGTGCTCTTGGTTTTACTCTCTTCATTGTCGGTCCCTTGTTTGCAAAACACTCTTCTACATAAAGTTTTGCCGGGTCCATACCGTTATTGTTCTCAGCATTTGCGATCGCTGATTTTAATAACTTCTCTATTAAAGTAGAAGCATATCTGGGATTGTAAGTTACAATACCAAGTGCTGAAACAGCATCTTTGCCTCTGATGGCATCTAATACAAAGCATGCCTTCTGAACTGAAACCCTAGCATAGGATAACTTTGCTGACGGTCTTGTGTCCTTCTGGGCATTTCTCTCTCTCTTAATCTGGCTTCTATGTCCCTTAGCCATTGGTGAATCCTCCTTTCAACTTTAACGCCCTTTGGGAATCCTTAAATAAGAATACCCGGAGGGTGTCTGCTTCTCTATTACTTACGACCTGATTTTTTCTCGTCTTTTCCATGTCCTCTGTAAGTTCTGGTAGCAACGAATTCACCCAGTTTATGTCCAACCATATCTTCTGTAACATATACCGGAACGTGTTTTCTGCCATCATGAACTGCAATTGTATGTCCAACCATCTGTGGGAAGATTGTAGAACGGCGAGACCAAGTCTTAATTACCTGCTTTTGTCCTGCTGCGTTCATAGCATCTACTTTTTTCAGTAAATGAGCATCTGCAAATGGTCCTTTTTTAAGTGAGCGAGCCATAGGTTCTAACCTCCTTCATTTATTTAACGGTCTTTCCATCTCTTCTTCTAACGATTAATCTGTTAGACTGCTTGTTTTTCTTTCTGGTCTTTAAGCCAAGTGCTGGTTTGCCCCATGGTGTAGATGGACCTGGACGGCCGATACCAGTCTTACCTTCACCACCACCGTGTGGATGGTCATTCGGGTTCATAACGGAACCGCGAACTGTAGGACGGAATCCCATGTGACGTTTTCTACCAGCTTTACCGATATTGATCAGGTTATGATCACCATTGCCTACAACACCGATAGTAGCTCTGCAGTTGATTGGAACCATTCTCATTTCGCCGGAAGGTAAACGAAGAGTTGCATATTTTCCTTCTTTTGCCATTAACTGTGCGCTGTTACCAGCAGAACGAACCAGCTGTCCGCCTTTTCCTGGGTAAAGCTCAATGTTATGAACCTGAGCACCAACCGGGATCTTGCTTAATGGAAGGCAGTTACCTACTTTTGCTTCTGCAGTCTCGCCGCTCATAACAGTCATTCCGTCTGTTAAACCAGCTGGAGCAAGGATATAAGCCTTTGTTCCGTCTACATAGCTGATCAGTGCGATATTAGCAGTTCTGTTCGGATCGTATTCAACACCGATTACAGTTGCTGCAATGCCGTCCTTGCTGTTTCTCTTGAAGTCAATGATTCTATATTTTCTTTTAACGCCGCCTCCGCGATGTCTAACAGTAATTTTACCCTGGTTATTACGGCCGGCTGTTTTCTTAATAGTTTTGCTGATTAAGGATTTCTCAGGAGTTGACTTTGTGATTTCGCTGAAATCAGATCCGGTCATTTGTCTTCTGGAAGGGGTATATGGGTTATACTTTTTGATTCCCATTTTGTATCTCCTTTCAACGCCACCTGGCGTATCTTGTTTATTGTGATATAATGTTCATCACTAAGGTAACTGAAAATCGTTGACGCCGGGCCCGAATCACTTCCTGCCAAGCGTTCCGATCTTACAGTCCTTCGAAAATTTCGATATCTTTGCTGTCAGCTGTTAACTGAACAATTGCTTTCTTAGTCTTAGATGTCTTACCGAAGGTTGTTCCTCTTCTTTTGGTCTTTCCATCTAAGTTCATGGTGTTCACGCTGGCTACCTTGGTGCCTGGGAACATCTTTTCAACAGCTTCCTTGATCATCGTCTTATTCGCATCTGTGTGCACTAAAAATGTGTACTTTTTAGAAGCCATAGCGTTCATGCTCTTCTCAGTTACGATTGGTTTCTGAATCACGTCGTAATATTTAATATCTGCCATTATGCGTACACCTCCTCGATTGCTGCAACAGCAGTCTTGGTAGCAACAACTGTGTTATACTTTAAGATATCGTATACATTGATTGTGTTAACAAAAGCAGTCTTAACAGCAGCGATGTTTCTTGCGCTCATTACTGTGTTAGTGCTGTCGTCTCCAACAACTACAAGAGCTTTGGATAACTTTAAGTTGTCTAATACAGCCTGGAACTTCTTTGTCTTGATTTCATCAAACTTTAACTCATCAACAACGATGAACTTATTCTCGTTCACTCTGCTGGTCAGTGCGGATTTCAGAGCAAGTCTTCTTTCCTTCTTGT
The DNA here is from genome assembly GCA_009712635.1 of Hungatella sp. Lineage (GTDB taxonomy): Bacteria > Bacillota > Clostridia > Lachnospirales > Lachnospiraceae > Lacrimispora. Next base: position 694,974 of record WASS01000015.1, read on the forward strand.
TCAGTTTGATTGTATAATCTCTTGGTGTTGGTGCGAATACTACTCCGCCGCCTGTCCACTGAGGAGATCTTGTTGAACCCTGTCTGGCATGACCGGTTCCTTTCTGTTTCCACGGTTTTCTACCGCCGCCGGATACTTCAGCGCGTGTTTTTGCCTTCTGTGTTCCCTGGCGCTTATTTGCAAGCTGGCTTACGACTGCCATGTGTACAAGGTGTTCATTTACTTCAACACCAAACACTGCATCGCTTAACTCTAATGTGCCAACTTCTTTACCTTCCATATTGTAAACAGATACGTTTGCCATCTGTGTAATCCTCCTTTCTTATAAAAGCATTAGTTAGCTGCTTTTACTGTTTCCTTGATTGTTACGAGAGACTTCTTAGGTCCTGGTACAGCACCCTTAACCAGAATCAGGTTGTTTTCAACATCAACCTTAACGATTTCGAGGTTCTGGATTGTAATCTTCTTATTACCCATCTGGCCAGGCATCTTCTTGCCTTTAAATACCTTACTTGGATCAGAAGCAGCACCATTGGAACCAGCGTGACGATGGAACTTGGAACCGTGAGCCATAGGTCCTCTGGACTGTCCGTGTCTCTTGATAGCACCCTGGAAACCTTTACCTTTGGAGATTGCGGTTGCATCAATCTTATCGCCTGCAGCGAAGATATCAGCTTTGATTTCATCTTTTACAGAATACTCGGAAGCATTCTCTAATCTAAATTCTCTTACAAATCTCTTGTAAGATACTCCAGCCTTATTAAAATGGCCTTTTAATGGCTTGCTGACCAGTTTTTCTCTCTTGTCAACATAGCCAACCTGTACTGCACTGTAACCATCATTCTCAACTGTTTTAACCTGTGTTACTACACAAGGACCAGCCTGAAGAACTGTTACTGGAGTTAATACTCCATTTTCATTGAAGATCTGTGTCATTCCGACTTTGGTAGCTAAAATACCCTTCTTCATGTTTTTACCTCCTGGTTATTAATTCTACAGCGGATTGCTTTCGCAATCATCCTAGAACAGTCCAATATACGTGGAACACTATGACTCCCGCGGCCGACGAATCCGTAATTGCTTACGTTCCGTTCCCGCCCATGGAGATGTTGATTCCTTAGAGGAAAAAGTGTTGCTTCTATATTAAAACCCTTCAGGACATTACCTAAATTGTTTCTTTCGATGAAGATTATTTATTCTTCATCTTGATATCGATATACACCCCTGCCGGCATTTCCAGTCTGGATAATGCATCAACAGTTTTTTGGCTTGGTGTAATGATATCGATGAGTCTCTTATGCGTTCTCTGCTCGAACTGCTCTCTGGAATCTTTGTACTTGTGAACCGCTCTTAAGATAGTTACCACTTCCTTCTTTGTTGGTAACGGCACCGGTCCGCTCACTTTTGATCCTGTCTTTTTTACAGTGTCGATAATCTTGCCCGCAGACTGATCAACTAACTGATGATCATACGCCTTTAATGTGATTCTCATTACTTGACTTGCCATAAAAAAAGTCGCCTCCTTTTCGCACTTAGTAGAAGTACGACAAGCGGTGACTGTACACGTTCCCGTGTGTGTCATCAATGACCCACACTGACCATCCGTTTGAAACAAACAGAATTTTAAATTGTACAGTGACTTGTCGCCAGTTTCCTAACTTGACATTCGCTCCACGGAAAACCTGCTTTTCAGCAGCAACCTCACGTTTCACAGCTATCATGCCACAGCCTTAACAGAATACCATATTTTCCATGGTAATGCAAGTACTTTTTTCAAAAAAAACGCAAAATCTTTATTTCTCAGATTCTGCGCTTTTTTATGGAATTTATTCACTTCCAGGCTGGTTCCGAAGGTTCTTTTCCTTCATTCCCAGAGGGGTTTTCCTCATCTACTTTTAACAGAGTACCGTTGCTTCCTGTCTTATATTTCACACCATCTGCACTTTTTACCGTTGTACTCTTGGACACCTTGCCTGATGTACTCACAACATAAGTCGTTCTGGTACTTCCTGTAGGAATGGAGATGGGCTCATATTTGTTGCCCTCGTCTGCACACTGAAGTTTTCCCATATAGTAGAGATAGCCATCCTTAACGCCGGTATAACCTCTTCCGCTGTCACTGAAATAATAGGTACTATCGTTTCCGTCACCTTCTGTTACCTTGACTTTTCCCTTTTGCATGCTGCTGGTTTTCTTATCTCCGAAATAGAAAGCCGTATACTCAGAACTGGTTCCTATTCTGATCTTCTGAAGTCCATATACAGGAACACCCAGCTCATTAAACAGATATGTCTTATCTTTTATCTTCACCAGGTTGGATGTACTTGCCTCTCCTTCTTTCGGACCGGCTTTTGGAATTCCTGTACTGGAAAAATAAAACCACTCCACGCTTTCTTCATATCCACTTATATCATGTGGCGGCTCTGTGGAAAACCAGCCTTCAATAAGCTTTCCGTTGGTGTTATAATATTTATAATTCTGAATCTCGTATTCTGCATTATCAACTCCGACTTTCTTCCAGCCAGTCTGAAGTGCCCCCCTGTCATCGAAGCAGTAAGCAGTTCCGTCAATCTTATAAGTGCCATAATCTCCTGAGAAATCCTTTGGTATATACTTTTTACCGTTTTCACTAAAATAGTACCAGTTCTTTCCGTCATCGGTATCCCCGGGTGTAACCCGGCCTTCGTCGTTACTGTCAGGCGGATAAAGCTTCTGCCAGCCTGTCTTCATAACTCCGTCTGCTCCGGTATAATACATGTCATCAAGGATCCAGCCTGTCTGCATCTCACCGTTGGAATCAAAGTAATACCACTTATTGTCGATTTTAGACCAGTTGTCCATAATCGCTTTGCCACTGCTGCCAAAATAATACCACTTATAATCGCTGCTTCCGGAGTCCTTGAACTTCATCCATTTATCCGTTACGAGAATTCCGTTGGAATCCATATAATAAGTGTTCTCAACCCAGGTGTTGACTGCCATCTCACCATTGCTGTTTAAATATCTCCACAAATTATCCGCACCCTTTTTCCAGGTGTTGCTTACTTTGCCGCCGCTTGAATCATAATACACCCAGGTACTTCCCGCCTGTGCCCACCCCTCGGCCGCCCAGGCGTCCAAAGATGAAGCTCCGACTGTCAGCATGGCAGCTGCTGCCAGTACAATGAGACCTTTTCTTTTCATATCTTCACTCCTTACAGGGATTTCCTTTTTTACTATAATTTATTTTAACAATTAATCTTAGATTATTCAACTGTTTTAATCTTTCAATTCTATTACAAAATTATTGCTGTATTAAAAATCCATGAAAAGGGCAGAAAAAGGCAGTGCCGGCGTGGATTGTAATTACCCCACTCCGTCACTGCCTGTTTATCTGATCTATATAATATGCCGTCTATCTGCAGCAGTTATTTCTCCTGCAGCAATTATTGCAGCCTCTGCATGATCCGCACCTTCTGCAGCACTGGTTATTGCAGCATCGATTACAGCCGTTACTGCAGATCCAGCCGCAGCCGTTACATCCCCGCCAGTTGCACCAGCAATTGCATCCACAGCAGCCGAAAGAAAATCCCATCCGGAAACAGCCCATAAGTCTTACACCTCTTTACTTAACATTATACTATAATATATAGAACCATCAGACAAGGTGTGAATCACCTTGACGCTAAAAGCTCCATCCAGTATAATCATAGAATCATAAAGATAAAATAATTGTATTTATATAGAAAGAAAGGCGGCATCAAGTATGTGGATTGCAGACGGCTGGAAAGATTATGAAGTGATAGATTGTTCTGAGGGGGAAAAATTAGAACGGTGGGGCAACTACCTTCTGGTTCGTCCTGACCCTCAGGTCATCTGGTCTACCCCGAAGAAAGAAACCGGCTGGACAAAAATGAACGGTCATTACCACCGCAGTGCAAAAGGCGGCGGGGAATGGGAATTCTTTCATCTGCCGGAACAGTGGACCATCAGCTATAAGGAATTAACCTTTCAGTTAAAGCCCTTCAGCTTTAAACATACTGGACTTTTTCCGGAACAGGCTGCAAACTGGGACTGGTTCGGTGATAAGATAAAGAAGGCTGGACGCCCAGTAAAGGTACTGAATTTATTTGCTTACACAGGTGGAGCAACTCTGGCTGCTGCTCAGGCAGGAGCTTTAGTTACCCATGTTGACGCTTCTAAAGGCATGGTGGGCTGGGCCAAGGAAAATGCCCGCTCATCAGGACTTGAATCTGCCTCCATCCGGTGGATTGTGGATGATTGTGTGAAGTTCGTAGAACGTGAAATCAGAAGAGGCAACCATTACGATGCCATTATTATGGATCCTCCGTCTTATGGCAGGGGACCCAAAGGAGAGATCTGGAAGATTGAAGATTCCATTTATCCCTTCGTAAAGCTTTGTTCCCAGCTCTTATCCGACACCCCGTTATTCTTCCTCATCAACTCCTACACCACAGGACTGGCTCCGTCTGTATTGTCTTATATGATTTCCACCGAGATCACCAGCAAATTCGGCGGAAGTGTCCAGTCTGATGAAGTTGGGCTTCCAGTGAAAAGCTCTGGACTTATCCTTCCATGCGGGGCTTCCGGAAGATGGTCTGCTGACCGTATTTAGTATGGTTCAGATCACCGTCCTCCATTAAGCAGGAACCAGACCTTGGGAAGATATTTTCTTAAAAAGGAACCGACAGCGCAGCTAAAAAGAATACAAAAAACCGGCATAATGACATAAAGACCGAGAGAAATAGCCGGAATTGGCGGGAGCAGCAATGCTCCCGTTTTATTAATTAACCTTACAACGGAAAAATGCGTGGCGTATAGAAAGAAATTTTGTTTCATCCAGTTACCCGCTTCTTTTAAATATCTGCCGGGGACCATAAGCCACAGGCTCACAGGCATCAAAAGACGGAAACATACGGTGGACGCTGCAATTTCCCCCTTAACATTACCGGGAATATCAATGAATACTACCAGACAGGCAGCAAGAAAGAGAACAGCCCCGGCTGCAATACCCCGACGGCTATATGAATTCTCTGCAATCTCTTTCCCATGCAAAGCGGCATATGCCCCAAAAGAATAATAAAACAGGGCATCCAGATTTAGGAAAGGAAGTGCGCCACCCAGATAAATAGAGCCGAGAATTCCTGCCAATATCAGCCTGCCAACTGTTTTTTTTCTCATGGCAACGTAAATAACCGGCGCCAGAAAAACCAGCAGGATCAACTGGTGCAAATACCAGAAAACGTAATTATAAGAATAAAAAAGCACTGCCTGGACGGCTTCCTTTCCGTGTAAGGGTATTATTCCCTTACCAATTATGGTAGAAATAAAAGGGATTCTGCTGCCAACGGCATATCCAAGATAATAAAGAGAGTTCCATATAATATAAGGAACTAAAATGCTTCGTATCCTGGAATTCCATTTTACCCAAATCTGCTTCAGTGTAAATCCACGGAAGAATAAATAAGAAGAAATTAAAAAAAATCCGGGAACTGAAATTTGTGCCACTGTATCTCCCCAGAATCGTTCCAACCAGTCAATCCGGTAGCCTAAACCAGTTTTTCCTAAAAATAGAACCGCATTATATGAATGAACCCAAATTACCAGAATACTGAAAAAGAATGTAAACCAGACAATTTTATTACGAAAATATTTTTCTTCCATTGGGTCCTCCTCACAAAGCATATCTATTATTTTATCACACAGCATGAAGTTCTATCAATCCTTGTTTACCATGAAACACTATAAAAATGAGAAAAAGATCAGCAGGTCCACCCCTTTGATCTTTTTCTCTGTACTATTAATATGCGGTTTATTCAAATGTATATTCAGCATCAAATGAAACATTAGGCAGTGCTGCACAATCCGAGGTTGTAACCTCCGTTGGATTCTCTCCATCTGAATCAATCAGATAGATGGTTCCACTGCTGTACTGATACTTATAATCACCATCGGACTTATATTTCTTATTGGAAGTCTGAACCTTTCCTGATTCATTAACCAGATAATAGGTATCTGTTCCGCTTACATTTATGCAGAATACCTGATAATCACTGTCTTCGTCGGCTTCCACCAGCTTCCCTTTATAATAGAGGTAATCGTCTTTTACTCCTGTATATCCACCTCCCTTATAGCTTCCTGAAGTATTGAAGTAATAAGTACCTGTGTCATCATCTCCGTCATAGACACCTGTCTGCTTTCCAGTCCTCATTTTACCGTCATCGTCACTGCTTCCAAAGTAGGAGGAATATTCCGTATCGCCAATGTTAAAACCAATCAGTCCTGACTGCATACAGCCATATTGATCAAAGAAATAGGAATTACCATTAATTCTTACAGTTGCAGATGTAAGGGTTTCGGAACTTTGAGCTAAATATTTCGGGACACCGCTTGTATCAAAATAGTACCAGTATCCATCCCCTTCTTCAGGAGTATCAGTTCCTTCTGTTATTTCGCTTTTGTCATCTGAATCAGACGGGTGATCGGTGAGATACTTCCAGCCAGTTGCCATAGCACCATCATTGTCATCTCCAAAATACTTAAACTTGCTGATCCCCGTAGAATCTGCACTGGCAGCACTGGCAACTGCCACCCAGCCGTTTTGCATGATTCCTTTCTCATCAAAATAGAATTTTGAACCATTAATGGTCTTGGAAGTGTATCCGTCTGAGGATTTTACGATTTTCCCATTTGACTGAAAGTAGAACCATTCTGAACCATCGCCAGAGGCTGTTGTATCACTGACATCACCTTCCTCAGGCTCATTATCACTTTCATACTCCAGACACAGCCACCCCTGTTTTCTCGCACCGTCATTTTCATCTCCCAGATAATAAGCCGAATCATCCTCAAAGTGCCAGCCAGTTCCCATTCGGCCGTCATCATCAAAGTAATAATATTCATTGTTAATCTGTTTCCAGCTATCAGTCACTATCTTACCGGCTGTTCCAAGATAATACCAGCCTTCCTCACCAGAAGGTGAGTCATCCTCATCAGAATGGACCCATTGGTTTATCTGCATAACGCCGTCTTCATTTACATAATAGGTATCATCAACCCAGGCATTCTTTTCCACTTCTCCGTCTGAATTAAGATAATACCAGTTATCCCCTGACTTTTTCCAGCTGGAAGTCACCTTACTTCCATCCGAGTCTAAGTATACCCAGTTATCATTTTCATTGATCCACCCTGTTTCAGCTGCCATAGTGGTCATTGCTGCACCAAGGGTGAGGAACACTGCCGACAAACCTGCAGCAGCACAGTATTTTTTCTTCATAAGATGCACACTCCTTTTTATATGTTATACGTTTTGTCAGCTCTTATTTGGGGCTGATGTGTACATCTTAAACTTATTACCTTGAAAATACCTTGAAGTTATAATTGAATTTCAAATGATGCATAGGTTCGTCCGTCACTTAGTACATTAACTTTACCATGATAAAGATCTAATATTGTCTGCGCAATGGATAATCCCAGACCATACCCTTCTGTTCTTCTGTTATGGGAGTCTTCTTCTCTGTAAAACCGCTGAAAAATCTGCTTTCTGGCTTTTTCAGAAATGCCATCTCCGGTATTATAGACTTTAATGCAGATTTTCTTTTTAATCTTCTTTACAGTGACTTTCACTTCACCACTGGCTTCTGAATATTTAAATGCATTATCCACAAAAATATGAAGCATCTGAGTCAAGGAATCCCGGCTGCCATTAAATTTAAGTCCGGGTTCCACTTCATACTTAAACTGTTTTCCCTGTTCATAAGCCAGACATTCATATGGGAGCAAAACCTCCATAGCCATTTTACTAAAATCAAAAGATTCTCCTGAAGAAGTCACAGCCGGCTGCTCCATTCTGACCAGCTTCAGCATATCATTGATCAAACGGCTCATCCGTTCAATCTCTGTCTGTACATATGAAGTCCACTGGTTCTCTCCATACATATCCTCAAGTACGCTAACATTGGCTGATATCACGGATAAAGGCGTTTTCAGCTCATGGCTGGCATCTGCCACAAACTGCTTTTGCCTTTGAAATCCCTCTTCAATGGGATTGACAACCAAATTTGATAAAAAGATAACTGTTACCATTAAAATCACCACTGCCATTATGCCAATGACCAGACAAATATTTACCAGGCGTCTGGTATTTTCAAGCTCGTGAGAACAATCCATGAATGCCAGGATATAGCCATAAGAGGTTTTATGCAGAAGAAACTGGTTTTCCTGCACCATCCCATTTTCCTTTTCAGTCTTATAAATTTCTTCCGTCAGCTGCTGGATCTCATCCCTTGATAAGTTCTTATTCCCATTATCTATAATGGCAGTAATCTGACCGTTATCATTTAACTTGGCAACAGTGGTTCTTTTCAGATTGGAAATACGGGGAACCTTCTTGCCAGCCATATCTCCCTTTTTCAGAGAAGGCTCCTGTTCCTGGTTTTCTATCACCCGTTGCAGCGTAAATACAGCATCCTTTCTCATGCTTACTGTCATGGAAATATTGATTGCAAAAAGCATAAAGCTAAAAATCACACCTACACTGGACATAGAGATAAGAATAAATTGATATCTCAGCCTTTTAATCATATCACCTGTTCCTCCAGCCTGTATCCCCTGCCACGAATGGTCTTTATTGATGTGTCACATTCCAGATATGTCATCTTTTTCCTGAGAAAGGATATGTATACTTCCACCTGATTATACTCTGCCTCATTTGCATATCCCCAGACTTTCTCTGCAAACAATTCCTTGGTTATTATCTGCCGGCTGTTTGTTAAAAGTATTTCCATGGCCTGATACTCCTTTACACCCAGTTTTACACGTCGCTCCCCGCAGCAAAGTTCGCTGGTATTCCGGTCTAATTCTAAATCTCCATATCGCAATATATCTCCCGTAAATTGTCCCGTTCTTCTTCCCAAAGCTCTGATTCTGGCCATAAGCTCTCCCATGGCAAAGGGTTTGGCAAGATAGTCGTCTGCACCGGTATCAAGTCCCGCAATCCGATCCTCTACTTCGGACTTTGCAGTAAGAAGCAGTACAGAGGATTGTATTCCTCCTTTTCTCAACTGGCGAAGAACAGAGAGACCATCTTTCCCAGGAAGCATAATATCCAGCAGTATAACATCGTAAATACCGGTTTCTCCAAAATGGATCGCTTCTTCTCCATCATAAGCCGCATCAACCTCATACCGGTTCCGCCTTAATATTTCTGCAACAGCTGCAGACAGAGAGGTTTCATCCTCTACCAGAAGTATCCTCATGCTTTTCTCCTTTTCGTTTTACTCTTTACTTTTATTTAATACAAAATCAATGACTTTTTATTGAACTTTCTATGTTAATTGTGTGAAATAGGTATGAAAAAAGGACCGGAAGTACCGGCCCATTTCAGTAATGCTATTTACTTAAAGAAAAAGGGAGTTTGTTTCCATCAGTTATAGACTAACACCTGATCCTTGAAAAAACCTTGAACTGTTCCTGTCAGCACATTTTATCCAATACTGATGCAGAGACTCTCTCATTCACCTGATTGCAGATATCAAAATATCTTCTGTAATATTCTGTATACATCAAATCAATTAAAAAAAGCTGGCTGATCTCTGAGGATGTGGACCCTCCCTGCAGCGGTCCTTCATTGGCCCCGCAAAGCAGTGTTACATCTGAAAAAGAAGTGAGGGGTGATTTTACAAATCGGGTAATGCAGATTGTCGTTGCTCCTGCCTTTTTTGCAAGTTCTGCCACATGAATGGTATCTTTCGTAGCACCTGAATAGGAGAATATAACGGCTGCCTCGCCCTCCCCCATCATGGAAGCCACCATGGCCTGCATGTGGGAATCTGACACACAGGACACCTTGGGTTCAATTCTAAGAAATTTATTTGCTGCCTTCATGGCAGAAAGCATGCTTGCTCCAACACCAAAAAAGCAAATTCTTTTTGCTTCATGAAGATACTGGATCACCTGATTAAAGTTTTCCTCATTTAAAAGAGAATAGGTCTCTTCAAGTGCACTCATATTGGTATTAAGCACTTTTCGTGAAACTTCAGCAAAAGAATCCTTCAGGCTGATATCCCCTTCTAAACGCCCCTGGCCTGTAGTCTCATCGTGAAGGCTTAAAGACAACAGCATTTTAAATTCCTGATACCCTTTTAATTCCAGGGTTTTGCAAAAACGAAATACCGTAGTATCCCCTACCTCGCACGCTTCTGCCAGATCCGTAATAGATAGAAACAGTACCTCTCTGTAGTTTAGCAGAATGTAATCTGCCACCTTCCGCTCGGCTTTCGTAAATTGATTGTACTCTGCCCGGATCCTGGTCAAAAAATCGCCCTTCATCACTCTGACTCTCCCTTTTGATTATAATCTTTAAATTCCTGGGTGCGGCACCCGGCACCCTGAATAAATTCCCGTGTTATCTCTCTTGGTCTTGTAATCGCACTTCCCACTACTGCTGCCCACGCCCCTGCCTTGAAGGCAGACGCAAGCTGATCGGGGTTTTTAATCCCCCCCTCTGCAATCACAGGCTTCCCGCAATCCCTGGAAAGCTGTTTAATCAATTCCACATCAGGAAGCTGTCTGTTCCGTGTATAATCCGTATATCCACTGAGAGTCGTTCCAATAAAGTCCATTCCCAGACGTGCAGCAGTCATTCCTTCTGCGTAATTTGAACAGTCAGCCATGAGAAGCTGATCTGGAAATTCATCCCTGATTTTATATAAAAAATCCTCTAAATTTTTCTCAGATGGATGAGGTCTTCTTGTACAGTCCAGAGCGATAATTTCTACTCCCTCCAAAACCAGGGCTTCCACTTCCAGCCTGGTAGGAGTTATGACTGTTTCATACCCCTCATACTTCTGTTTAATTATGCCTATTACAGGCAAATCAACTGTTTTTTTTATTTCCCGGATATCGGATATGGAGTTTGCCCGTATTCCGACTGCACCGCCTTCTTTTGCCGCATATGCCATGCGGGACATAATGTAAGAGCTGTAAAGAGGTTCATTCTGAAGAGCCTGGCAGGATACAATGAGCCCTCCCGCCAAACGGTTGTAAACAACTGCCTTATCCATATCTGTTTATCCCCTTTCTGTGCAAAGTAATCATACCACAGATGAAAAAGATCAAGCAATTAAATTTTTGTTTTTCAGGCTAATTTCAGTCAGTGAACACAAGTAAATGATATACTTTTACTGTAATTTATACAAAGGAGGAAATGGGAATGGAAATATCAGGACTATCAGGTTCTTCTTCCTACGACCAGCTGCAAGAGCTTCAGCTGCAGAAGGAAAAAGAAAAGAAAACGGCAGAACAGGCAGCTGCGGAAAGCGCACAGATCACTGCTTCCCAAACAGTAACTGAAGCTGCTGCAGCAAAAACGGTTTCAGGCACCACGCAACGTGTAGACACCATTGAAATCAGCCAGGAGGGAAGGGCATATCAGCAGAAAATGCAGGGACCGCCTCCACCAAAAGATTCCAATGTAGCAGAAACCTCTTCAACAGAAGATTCAAGCTCCTCTACTGTTTTAACCAGCCTGACAGAAGAAGAAATTAGTAAGCTTGTTGATAAGGGAACCATTACACAGGCGGAGGCCAATGCTGAGTTGGCAAGAAGAACAGCTTTAAAGGAAGCTAAAAACAGTCAGGAAACCAATAATACAGGTACGGAATATGCCCAAATAGACGAAGAAGAATGATATTGATTGCAGCCCGGCGTGACGCCGGGCTGTTTCATAATAAAAATTAATATTATTTTCACATAATTTTCCAGCAAACAGCGTAGGGTTTATGATATAATAAGGAAATCGTTAAGACAGTTTATTTTATAAGGAGTAAGAAATTATGAAAAAGATAATCCGCGCTGCATGTCTGTCCCTGGCAATCCTGCTTGCTGGGTATTCACTCTGGCTGAATCCCCTGGGCGACACTTCAGGCGCATCAGTAGAACCGCTGCATATATCATCAAAAGATCAGGGACAAGACTTACATGTCATGGCACTTGGTCCAGGGCTTAACAACCTCTCGCCCTCTGATGAATTTTCCACTTATCAGTGGGGTTTAAAAAATGACGGAGAATTTCGTCTCATTGAGCTGGTACAGAAATTTAAGTACATAGATAACCTGTACAGCGAAGTCAATAACGGAGGAAATTTATCTATCCCAAAACCAGGGCCTGGAAACTATGAATCTAAAGTTACTCATGCTGTATCGGGCATTGACATTAACATTCAACCGGCGTGGTCACTCTATGATCAGGCACAAAACAAACGGTCTGTTATTGTGGCAATCATTGATACTGGTATTGATATTAATCATCAGGAACTGCGTAATGCAATCTGGACCAATCCGGGAGAGATTGACGGAGACGGCATTGACAACGATGGCAATGGTTATGTGGATGATATTCACGGCTGGAACTTCTATTCTAACAATAATAAAGTCTTTTCTGGCAGTGAAGACAGTCACGGCACTCATGCTGCCGGAACCATCAGCGCATCCAGAGGTTCCTATGGAATCGCCGGCATAACCGATAATAATTATGTTAAAATCATGCCATTAAAAGCGCTGGGAGGAAAAGAAGGGGTTGGTTCCCCTGATGCTGTGATTAAAGCAATTAAATATGCTGAGGAAAAAGGGGCTTCCATCTGTAATCTCAGTATGGGGACAACCGGATACAGCGAAGAACTTGCCCAGACAATGAAGAACTCACATATGCTTTTTGTTGTCTCCTGTGGCAACGGAGGAGTATCAGGCCTTGGGTATAATACAGATGTTTACCCTGTTTATCCCGCCTCACTTCCATATGATAATATTATATCTGTGGCTAATATCTTATTTGACGGAACGCTGAGCAAGGATTCCAATTACGGAGCTGCAAGTGTGGATATCGCTGCTCCCGGCACCTATATCTTAAGCACCATTCCGGATAACTCATACGGATACATGAGTGGCACTTCAATGGCGGCACCTATGGTGACAGGCGTTGCGGCCATGCTCTATTCTTATCGGACTGACATAAGCTTAGGAGACGTGAAAAATATCATCTTAAGCTCCAGCAGAAAACTGGATACACTTTCAGGCAAGATTGCAAGCGGTGGTCTATTGGACGCTTACAGTGCTCTTACCTGGAAATAGCAAAAAACTGTGCGGACGAGTTCCGCACAGTTTTTTATTTAATATGTGTACAATCTACTTTACGAGCTGCTCTTCCAGATTATTGTACTTTGAGCTCAGAATAATGATATCAATACGTCTGTTTTTAGCTCTTCCTTCATCGGTGGAATTATCTGCAACCGGTTTATATTCCCCATACCCCACTGCAATAAGCTTGTTGGGAGAAAAGCTTTCTTTATCAATAAAAAGTTTCACTACATTTACAGCCCTCGCAGTTGATAACTCCCAGTTAGATGGATATGAACTGTGTTTGATAGGCACATTATCAGTATGTCCCTCAATTCGTATATAGTTATCAACTGTATTCAGAAGATTGGCTACTTCCATCAGAGTTTCTTCGCTTTGCTTTTTTATTTGTGCACTACCCGAATCGAAAAATATTGCATTGTTTAATCTGATTACAAGACCTCGCATGTCAATCATAGTAGACGCCGACTGATCCATACCATCATCATGTAATTTGGTATCTATTTCTTTCTTTAAAGTCTCAAGCTTCTTCAATTCATATTCGCCTAAAAAGCTTTCCAGCTCGCTCTCCGTCTCTATATTTAACGGTCCGCCCGCAGGGGTAGCATCAGAGGGTGAACTATTGGAAATAGGGCCAGATCCCCCCGATCCAGAACCAGAACCGGAACCGGAGCCGGAACCCTGACCATTATATTCTTTGTTCATCATAGAAGAGGAAAATTCCTGAGAAATCTGCTGTGCTTTTTGGGCATCAATTTTGCTGACAGCAAAAAGAACGATGAAAACTGCCAGCAGCAACGTCATCAAATCTGAATACGGCAAAAGCCATGCCTCTCCAGCTTCCTCTTCCTGATGTGCCTGCTCTCTCTTTTTTGACATATGTAATCACCCTATTCCTTTTTATTCTGCTGCGCTTCAATCTTTTTCTGCTTATATTTAGGAAGGCAAGCAAGTAATTTTTCCCTGAGTACAAAGGGAGAATCCCCGTGCTGCATGGATATAATACCTTTTAGGATGATCTCTTTCGCCATAACTTCCTGCTGGCTTTTCACTTTCAGTTTTTTTGCAAATGGATTCCATAAAACATATCCGGTAAAAATACCAAGTATGGTTGCGATAAATGCGGCAGCAATCGCTTCCGCCATTCGTTCCGTATCATTGATTGAGGACATGGCAGCAATCAAACCAAAAACCGCACCCAAAACACCCAGGGTAGGAGCATAGGTACCAGCAGACGAAAAGATACTGGCATTAATTTCATGTCGTTTTTCCATGGCACTGATTTCAGATTCCAGAATGTCCTCGATTACCTCTTCACCAGTTCCATCAACAAGTAAACGAATTCCTTTTTTAAGAAATGGATCTTCCAATTCTTCCGCCTTTGCCTCCAGGGATAATAGTCCCTCCGAACGCGCTTTCTTTGCCAACTCATACATCAGTTCTATCATCTCAGCTTCTGACTGGCCTTTTTTCTTTGTAAACAGCACCTTGAAAAGAGAGCCAATAACTTTAACATTCTCGCCTGGAAATGAATTCAAAATTGTGGCAATAGTACCTACGACAATAACGAAGAATGCTGCAGGATTTAATAGAACCGCAAAATCAATATGTTTAAAAATCATCGCGCCGACAACAGCTATAACGCCGACTATAACGCCCAGTATGGTAGTAATTTCCATATGTTCTCCTTTGTGTAAAAATTATAGATTAATATATCTGGATTCAACAAATCCATTGTGTATGACTTGTTATAGTATAATATATTTGCAGTCACTCTTGTGTTTCATAATTGTTAAGATATACGCCAAAAGGCTGTCATGAATTCTCATGACAACCTTCACTTTATTTCTCTAATGATCTCCATTTGAAATTAGGAACCACGTCGGACCATTTCTGTATTCCAATAATGGATTTAGCAAACTCCGTGGTCTCCAGAGTGCTCTTTTTCTTATCAATATCGTGGAACACCTGCCAGATCTTGCGTCGTTTCGTTGCCACAATATCGTCTCCCTTATTCATATCACAAGCCCAAAGTCCGAATGCAAGACCGCTTCTTACTTCCAGCGGAGCGTCAACCTGACGGCTTAAGATGTAAGCATCGATATAAGGGTTACTGTCAACCATGTAATAGGAGTAAGCATATGCCGCAGCCTGTACCTGGGATACATCCTCTCCTGACTGGGTTTTTGCTGTAAATCCCTGTTCCGTCAGAATAATATGTCTCACCTGTCCAGTAGGCGATTTCAGACTGTCCTGAGCCATATAATCTGTCAGAGTGGTTAAATTCTTAAAATTAATTACCGGAGAATTGAAATCATTTTTAATCAATCCGGTTTTATCATCATCCCAAAATTCCGGCTCTGTCATAGGACACGGATATGGGTGATAAGATAATCCCCAGTCCATCTGTCCCTGCTGGTTTGCAATGGAATTAAATGTATCCACGATCTGTCTGCCGCCGTATTTCAGCTTATTATCAATCTCATTATTCCAGTTATAATCCAGGGAGTAATAAACCCGGTCACTGGCACTGGTGCTTTTAATCGCAGTGTAGAACACACGGAACGCATTCTGGTATGCCTGGACATAACTGGTTAAATCCCTTGCCCCTACATAGTTCCACTGCTGATTGTTAATTTCGTTTCCAATAATCCAGTTGGATATCTTCCCTTGATTGGGATTGGAGCCGTTATAACGTTCTGCCAGAAATGACGCAATCGCTCTTGTCTGTTCAAAGCCTTCCGGTGTTGCAGTATTGAATAAGTAGTAAAATGCATTGGAAGTTTTCTTAGTGCCAGGATAAATCAGATCCGGTGTAGACGGATTCCAGCCATTCAAAATAATTGCAGTTACAGTCATTCCTTTTCCTGACAGAGCACTAATGGTATCGTCATAACCCTTAATAACATTAGCATCAAAATGATACATCTTGCCATCATACTGATAATCAATTCCCTGACCCAGAATCTGATGGAATGAAATATTCGTTGCAACGTGCTTCACTCCAAGTTCAAATGCGTCTCCCAGCATGTTAAGTTCAATGTTTAAGCCTTTTTTGGTAAGAGGATCATTGAATTTGCTTTTATTTGCTGCCACTGCCTCCGGATTTGTTATGTAATGAGGCTTGCTCACAGGTATGTACTTGTTTCCATCCCAGACTGCCACAACAAATCTGCTGTAGAGTCGATCCTGTAATGTGTTGCGGTTTAATGAAAAAGTGAATGCGGCTGAATCTCCCAAAGATGCTTTTGCTGCATAATCAGTTCTTCCTTCCAGGCTGTTTTGATAGGGCTGAAGCTCTACCAGATAAAGTACACCATCCGTTCCCTGAGCTGGTGCATGATTTGAAACCTTAACTGTTACGCTGGTTAAATCAGAATTAACGAGACAAGACTGAATCACAGCCTGATCATCGGAAAACACTTCATCCGCTAACGAAACAAAAGCAGAGGCACAGCATAAAAATCCAGCTGCCAAAAGTCCGGTAAAGACTCTGCCTAATTTTATTTTTTTCATCTTCGCATTCCCTCCATGCAGTCATTTTCAGATACCCTACCATGATACCTAATTTCCCTCATTTTTACAATAACGTTTTTATTACGTATTTGTAATAAAACCTTAAGGGGGGAGTAAATGCGTATATCTTCTAATGGCTCTTAATGAGAAAGAAAAAGCCGAAACCCTTATAAACAAAGGGCTCGGCTTTTAAATTTAATTATTCGATGATAGTAGCAACTCTACCTGAACCTACAGTACGTCCGCCTTCACGAATAGCGAAACGAAGACCCTGCTCCATAGCGATTGGGTGAATAAGTTCAACAGACATTTCTACGTTATCACCAGGCATACACATCTCTGTGCCAGCTGGTAAATCGCAAACACCAGTAACGTCAGTTGTTCTGAAGTAGAACTGAGGTCTGTAGTTGTTGAAGAAAGGAGTATGACGTCCACCTTCATCTTTTGTCAGAACGTAAACCTGAGCTGTAAATTTCTTATGGCATTTTACAGAACCTGGTTTAACAAGACACTGTCCTCTTTCGATTTCAGTTCTCTGAACACCACGAAGTAATGCACCGATGTTATCACCAGCCTGAGCTTCGTCAAGTAACTTACGGAACATCTCGATACCAGTTACAACAACTTTACGTGTCTCTTCATGGATACCGATGATTTCAACTTCGTCAGATACATGTAATGTACCACGCTCTACTCTACCAGTAGCAACAGTACCACGACCTGTGATTGAGAAAACGTCCTCGATAGGCATTAAGAATGGCTTATCTGTTTCACGAACTGGATCTGGAACCCAGCTGTCAACTGCTGCCATTAATTCAAGAACTTTATCGCCCCAAACGCTGGAAGGATCTTCAAGAGCCTTTAAAGCAGAACCCTGGATGATTGGTGTATCATCGCCTGGGAATTCATACTCGTTTAACAGCTCACGGATTTCCATGTCTACTAACTCAAGTAACTCAGCATCGTCAACCATATCACATTTGTTCATGAATACAACGATGTAAGGAACGCCTACCTGACGAGAAAGCAGGATGTGCTCTCTTGTCTGAGCCATAACACCATCGGTAGCAGCTACAACTAAGATAGCGCCATCCATCTGAGCAGCACCAGTGATCATGTTCTTAACGTAGTCAGCATGTCCTGGGCAGTCAACGTGTGCATAGTGTCTTTTCTCTGTCTCATACTCAACGTGAGAAGTAGAGATAGTGATTCCACGCTCTCTCTCTTCTGGAGCCTTATCGATGTTCTCGAAAGCTACTGCCTGTCCAGTACCTAATCTCTCATGAAGTGTCTTTGTGATAGCAGCTGTTAAAGTTGTTTTACCGTGGTCAACGTGACCAATGGTACCGATGTTACAATGGGTTTTGTTTCTTTCAAACTTAGCTTTAGCCATTTTATAACGTCCTCCTTAATTTATGCTCATTTCGAGCTATCATTTTATGTTAGGCTGTTTTTTATTATATGCTATTTGTGCACTATTTTCAAGCCTATTTGAGGGATTCCGGGCGGACTTCACAGCCCGGAATCCAGTGGAACCTGTTAGGAATTATTTGCCCTTTTTCTCTGTAAGAACTTTTTCCTGAATATTCTTCGGTACCTGCTCATATTTCTCAAAGAACATAGAGAAGTTACCACGACCCTGTGTTCTGGATCGTAAATCTGTGGAATAACCAAACATCTCGGAAAGCGGAACGTATGCTTTGATCATCTTACCGCCGCCGATATCTTCCATACCTTCGATACGGCCACGACGGGAGTTGATATCACCGATAACGTCGCCCATATAATCTTCCGGCATAGTTACTTCCACTTTCATGATCGGCTCAAGAAGAATGGAACCGCCCTTGTTCATCGCATCCTTAAATGCCATAGAACCGGCAATGTGGAATGCCATTTCACTGGAATCGACTTCATGGTAAGAACCGTCGTATACAGTAGCTTTTACACCTACTACAGGGAATCCGCCAAGGATACCAGCTTTGGTTGCTTCCTCAATACCTTCCCCAACTGCAGGAATGTACTCTTTCGGAATAGAACCGCCGACAACAGCTGATTCGAACTTGAACAGTTCTTCGCCGTTGGCATCCATAGGCTCAAAGCGAACCTTACAGTGACCATACTGACCACGTCCACCAGACTGTTTTGCATACTTGCTGTCAACATCAACTGGCTTTGTAAAGGTTTCTTTGTAAGCAACCTGAGGAGCACCTACGTTTGCTTCTACGTTAAACTCACGAAGCAGACGGTCAACGATGATCTCAAGGTGAAGCTCACCCATACCGGAAATGATAACCTGACCAGTTTCCTGGTTGGTCTTTGCACGGAATGTAGGATCTTCTTCAGCAAGCTTTGCCAAAGCTTCGCCCATCTTGCCCTGACCAGCTTTGGTCTTTGGCTCGATAGCGATATCGATAACTGGCTCTGGGAATTCCATGGACTCAAGAATTACCGGATGCTGTTCATCACAGATGGTATCACCAGTTGTGGTAAATTTGAAACCAACAGCTGCTGCGATATCACCAGAATATACTTTTTCTAACTCGCTTCTCTTGTTAGCATGCATCTGAAGGATACGTCCAACACGCTCTTTTTTGCCTTTTGTTGCATTCAGTACATAAGAACCGGAATTCATAATACCGGAATATACACGGAAGAACGCAAGCTTTCCAACGAACGGGTCAGTCATGATCTTAAATGCAAGTGCTGAGAACGGTTCTTCATCAGAAGAATGACGTTCAATTTCATTGCCATCCATATCAACACCCTTAATAGAAGGAATGTCAGTAGGAGCTGGCATAAATTCAAGAATTGCATCAAGGAGTCTCTGAACGCCTTTGTTTCTGTATGCGCTTCCGCAGCATACAGGAATGGCTCTACAGTCACAGGTTGCAGCTCTTAAACCTTTCTTTAATTCTTCAGTAGAAGGCTCTTCACCCTCTAAGAACTGCATCATCAGATCATCGTCTAATTCGCAGATCTTCTCTACTAACTCTCCATGGTAAAGTTCAGCATCGTCTTTCATATCCTCGGGGATATCAGTAACGGTGATGTCATCACCCTTGTCATCGTTGTAGATATAAGCTTTCATCTCAAACAGATCGATAATTCCCTTGAATTCATCTTCTGCTCCGATAGGAAGCTGGATGCAGATTGCATTCTTACCAAGACGAGTCTTGATCTGCTCTACTGCACCGAAAAAGTTTGCACCCATGATATCCATCTTGTTGATGAATGCCATACGGGGTACGTTGTAGGTATCAGCCTGACGCCATACGTTCTCGGACTGTGGTTCAACACCGCCCTTAGCGCAGAATACGCCGACTGCACCGTCAAGCACTCGAAGGGAGCGCTCTACTTCAACAGTAAAGTCAACGTGTCCTGGAGTATCAATGATATTGATACGATGCTCTAACGCACCTGGTTTAACCTTGGTGTTCTCGTGCATGGTCCAGTGGCATGTTGTAGCCGCTGAAGTAATTGTGATACCTCTTTCCTGTTCCTGCTCCATCCAGTCCATGGTTGCAGTACCTTCATGAGTATCACCGATTTTGTAGTTTACACCAGTATAATAGAGGATACGCTCGGTTAATGTAGTCTTACCTGCATCAATATGGGCCATAATACCAATATTTCTGGTTCTTTCCAATGGATATTCTCTTCCAGCCAAAGCTTTTTCCTCCTATTAGAATCTGTAGTGAGCAAATGCCTTGTTTGCCTCAGCCATCTTGTGCATATCTTCTTTCTTCTTTACAGCTGCACCGGTGTTGTTAGCAGCATCAAGGAGCTCATTTGCCAGTCTCTCTTCCTGAGTCTTCTCTCCTCTTTTACGTGAGTAAAGAGTAATCCATCTCAGGGCCAATGCCTGTCTTCTTTCTGGTTTAACTTCGATCGGTACCTGATAAGTAGCTCCACCGATACGTTTTGCCTTTACCTCAAGTACAGGCATAATGTTGTTCATTGCTTCTTCGAAGACTTCAACAGCTGGTTTGCCAGCTTTTGCTTCGATACGGCCGAATGCACCGTATACGATCTTCTGAGCAACACCTCTTTTACCATCTAACATAATGTTGTTAATTAACTTAGTAACAACCTTGTTGTTGTAAAGCGGGTCTGCTAATACGTCTCTTTTTTGAGTATGTCCTTTACGTGGCACGTTACTTCCCTCCTTAATATCGCCGTCTTTTCATACGAATAAACAGCTATTCATTAGATCCTCGGTACTCACAAACATTGAAGTTGCGTTCGCGCTCGGTTTCTATCTATATAATCCTGCAACCTACAGGTTCAATATCTAAAGTCCGGCACTAGAATTTCAAATGTGTGGTATTAATTACTTTTTGTCTTTAGGTCTCTTAGCACCGTATTTGGAACGTGCCTGTCTTCTGTTCGCTACTCCTGCAGTATCCAGTGTACCTCTGACGATATGATATCTGGTACCTGGTAAATCTTTTACTCTACCGCCGCGAATTAAAACAACGCTATGTTCCTGAAGGTTGTGACCCTCACCTGGGATGTAGCTTGTTACTTCGATTCCGTTTGAAAGACGAACTCTGGCGATCTTTCTGAGAGCAGAGTTAGGTTTCTTAGGGGTTGCAGTTTTTACCGCTGTACAAACGCCTCTCTTCTGAGGAGCAGAAATGTCAGTCGCCTTCTTCTGTAAAGAGTTGTAACCCTTCTGCAGAGCTGGTGCTGTGGATTTCTTAACGCCTGTTTGTCTGCCTTTTCTTACTAACTGATTAAATGTTGGCATTCCATTCACCTCCTGTGATATTGTCTGTGGTTGCTGTCATCTTCAGCTTAATTTACGCACAAAAACGTGACGCGTTTATGCACGCCTAATTATTATATACATATTGTTTTTTTTTGTCAAGGTTTTCTTTTTTAGATATAATTGCAAAAAAATGGACCGCTGTAATGATATTTTACGGCAGTCCAAATTTTTTTTATTTTGTAATTATTTCAGTTCTTTCAGCTTTTCGTTAATCAGACCATCCATTTCTTCGGTATACTGATCAACTGACAGCTTACCCGCAAGGACTTCTACCAGCTTGTCACGAAGATCGCCCTGAACTGCTCCGGTCAAAGCCTGATACCCCCACTCTGATCCGGGACGTGATGAGGTTGCAGCCAGTTCCTTTGAAAATATATTAAAATATTCTTTTCCAAAGGCATAGTTTAAACTCTCATTTCCTTTTACCTGAGATAAGTAGCTGTTCTCTTCACAGTACTTCGCATTGTTCTCAGCCTTAGAGATCCATTCAATGAATTCTGCGGCTTCCTTTTCCACTCCGGTGTTCTGGAATGCAGCCAGATACTTTCCTCCCGGTAAAGAAGAACGCATTGCTTCTTTAGGAAGATAAGTCACACCCCAGTCAAAGTCAGTAATCTGGTCTTTGTAATTGGCGATCATCCAGCTGCCGGAAAAATGCATTGCCACCTGACCGGTACGGAATAAGTTGTTTGGATTTTCTGATCCAAGCCATACGGAGGAGGGAACGATTTCTTCGTCATGAAGATCTTTGAAAAATTGTATTGCATGTTTATTTTCTTCTGTATTAAAATCGGAAGCATTAAGATCCTTATTTAAAAGACCGCCTCCTGCCTGGTAAAGAAGGGTTGTGAATCGCTGCGGAGATTTATCATAGACCAGACCATATTTGCAGCCGCCTTTTTCCATTACGGTTTTCATGGCTGTCTTCCACTCATCCCATGTCCAGATCTCATCCTCAGACTGGGGTACAGCAACACCTGCCTTCTCAAAAGCTGTTTTATTATAAATAAGTCCGTTAGCAGTTACATCCATAGGCGCTGCCAGCACCTTATCATCAAATACAAATTTTAAGCCTTCTCCAAAGCTGTTTACAAATTCATCTTTGTTTGATACGTATTGACCCAGATCAACCAGCTGGTTCTGAAACGGCCCTAAGTTGGTGAGTCTGGCAATCGCCGGAGCTTCCTTTCCATTAATCATGTTCTTAATCTTGCTTTCCAGATCTGAGTAAGGAACCTCAATCAGCTCGATTTTGATGTCTGGATGCTCCTTCATATACGCATCTGCCAGCTTCATGAAAGATTCGCCTTCCTTGTTGTCGCTGAACCAGACTACTTCAAGCTTTTTCTCCTTGCTCTCCGCTTTTCCCCCACCAGAACAACCAGTTAAGGTTCCAAGCGCCAATGCCCCCATAAGCAGCCACGATACCATTTTTTTCATAAAATACCTCTCCTTTGTGATTTAGTACATTCATTTTAACATTTGCAGCAATACAAAAACCTCATATTTCAGACATGAAATCATTCTTTTTTGCTTTCTTTTGACTGCGCGTACTTTTTCGGTGTGATTCCAGTCATTTTCTTAAATACAGAGATGAAATGGCTGTCACTGTTATAGGAAAGTGCCAGCGCAACATCGGTAACAGAATGTCCTTCTTTTAGCAAAGCCTTTGCTGCAATGATCTTCTGGTTTGCCACATACTGAGTCAGGGAAAAGCCCGTCTCCTTTTTAAAATAGTGGCTCAAATAATAGCGGTTCATATAGAACCGGCTGGAAATCTCATTTAAATCCAGTCGTTCTTCCACATGAGATGCAATATACTTCTTTAGCTGTTCAATCCTGTCCCGGTAAAGAACGGGATCTTTAAATTCCTCTTCCTGTTTTTCTACAAATTCCTGAGCCGGTTTATTTTTCTCCCTTTCCATAAAAAACTGGTACATCTCATTAATGGATGCAATCAGTTCCAGTATGGAAAGCTTGATTCTCACCGTTGATTCAGCCCTGTCTCTGTTCTGGGAATGAATGCTCTGCTCTATTTTTTCAAACAGTTTTTCTACTTTCTGAAGATTCTCCCCACACAAATGGAGACGATGCAGAAATGGATCAGGTCGGTTCTCAAAAAAGCGGGAGAAATCGTAATGAAACACCTCTGCCATCAGATTTAACAGCTCCGGCTCAAACATGAGGACATACCTGTAATAGGTTTTCCCCGCGGCACCGCTGGTGCGGTGATACTCCTTGTTGTTAATAAGAAATAAGTCTCCCGATCTTACATGGTACGTGCGGTTTCCAACTTCCATCAAAGCCCCGTCTGTAAGAAACAGAATAATTTCATACTGGTTGTGAAAGTGAAACCCCTGCATAGCCCAGTTTTCAGAGCCTCCATGAAAATAATACAATGAGTCAAATTCTTCAAAAAAAACCCGTTCTTTCATCTCCACAACCAGTCCCTTCTAATGCCAAGCAGTATTCATAGCCTCTTGCAGCACCAGTATAACAAGTGCCTGTCCATAGGTCATCGGGCAGCACGGGATTGTCTTATAAAATTCTCCGTTAAGCCCGATAGGAGTTCCATAGGAAACATTTTTAACAGTACCGTCCTCATCAATATAATTTAAAAGATTTTTCATTCCCAGCTGGATCAGCTCATGATAATCTTCTTTCTTTAATATTCCAAGGCGCACCCCCTTCATAATTCCATACAGGAATGCAGCGCTGCAGGATATCTCTATATAGGAAGAATCATCATCTATAATGGTATGCCATAAACCGGTTTTGGGATCTGCATACCGTTTCAGCGCATCTACCTGATTTTTATAAACACTTAAGAAATACCGCTTCAGGCCTTCATCCATAGGAATGTCCTCCAAAAGCTCCATAATGACTATGGTGTACCAGCAGTTTCCTCTTCCCCATAGAACTTTACCGTAGTTATCATTTCTTTTAAAGTTAAAACCGTGGTAAAACAGCCCCTCTTCTTTATTTAATAAGTATTTAATATGAGAGAGGATCTGATAATTGGCCTCATCATAATAATCTTTTCTGTCAAGAAGCTTACCGGCTCTTGACAGAAACAGCACTGCCATAAACAGTGTATCAATGAGAATCTCATTATCATTGGCACTTCCCGTTATCATATGCTGAAAGCAGCCATCTCCAGTCCGGATCAGTTTTTGATCTTTCATGATCCAGTCGGCCCAGTCTTTGATAAACTCCAGATATTCTGGTTTTTCCGTTCTTTCATATAGATAAGTAAGGGTGAGCATGGGAGAAGTCGTATTCACATTCCGTTCCAGTATTCCCTCCCTGATACGGTTATCATACCAGTCAATGATGGAGTCGAGAATCTCCTGCCTCCCGCTTACTTCATAATACTTATAAAGACCGAATATTCCCACTCCCTGGGGCCACTCCCAGCAATTAAAATCAATCAGGCTGATGGGGTATACTTCTTTCATGCCATTATTTTTTAAAACCATCATTTTCTCTGATACCAGATTTAGTTTCTCTTCTAATGTCTTTAAATCTATCACGTCGTCTTTTTCCTCCATCTGATTGTGCCTTCTACTGTCTGCGGATAATGGTATACAGTTTCCCCGTTGACCTTTAATATGGTTTCTTTCTCAAGAAGATACTCTGTTCCATTTTCATCTGTAACAGACGTGCTGGTTCCATCCATGGTGATGGCAAGTTTTTTGAAAGCCGAAAAAATATCATCAAGACTTTGGTCTTCTCCCAGGCTTCCTACCCGCACGACCCATACATTATCTCTGCTCTGACTGATAAACTCACGGAACTGATTGGGTCCGTGTTCCTGTATGGTAAGTCCCTGAAGGGCTTTTACTGCAATATAGGCCCCATCCTTTTCCAGCACCAGAACGCCATCTTCTCCCTTATAACGGGAGAACGCACTGATTGGAATGTATGCATGAGTATACCCAATTCTCTCATCTTCCTCAATATGAAATCTCAAAACTGCTGTATTTTCAAATTGCGCCCCAAGGGGAAGTACACCGTTACCTGCCCAGAAATTTGGTCTGCCGCTTCCATATGGAAACGCCTCTCCCGGGTGATTGATGAAGACCTGTGCTGTCTCATCAATTGTTGCCTGTAAGATATGCTCCTGATATCCTTTCTCAAATGGCTTAAAGCCCACCGCGGTGGATAAAAGAGCACGGCTATTTTTGTAAAGATAGAGATTGACGTGATTTTCGAATCCCTGGGTATTTTCAAAGATCAGTTCTTCCTCTTCGTCAATCGCCGCATACTTTTTATACTCCATTGGAGGTTCATAATTTCCAAGTATGAGAGAAATGTAACCGATACAGGCTCTGTTTAAATACCCGGCATTATAAGCAACATAAAGCAGGGAGGTGGTACCCGCATTGTAATTACCCTTCATCTCCTTTTCATAACTCCGGCCAAAGCTGGTCATTACTGCCCCCTTATGAGCATTGACCGTCAGAGAATAGAATATCATATCCAGTGCCTTCTGCGCTTTTTTATGGAGCGGATTATCTTCCTCAGTCAGATTATAAAGGGTACCAATACCAAGCACATCGACTGGAATATAGGCATTGGAATTCCATTCTGTAATAAATTCCCGGAAAAAGTCGTCAAACCACTGATGCAGCAGTTCTTCACCTCTTGCCTTCACCTCTTCCCCTGTTCTGCCACTGTTGGTAAAAGTCCGTTCAGGCAGGTAGGTTCCGGTCAAATACTGACAGCAATGGAAAAGAAGTGCATGATTTTCACTAAAGAACCACATCACATCATCCCCAGGTTCATCAATCCAGTATCTGTACTCAACCATGGTTTCTTCCAGAGCCTTCTTTAATGTGTCTGAAATACGGCTTTGGAACGTCCGGTAAATGTAAATCATAATGATAAAATGAAAATCGGAACAGTCTTTTCTACTTCTCACACCCTCCAGCTCTTCCAGCAGAATCGCTTCTGCCCGCTGGTATTCCTGATTCCTATAAAGCAAGGCTGCAGCTTTATATGTATTGTCAGGAGCAAAACGGATTACTGCGTCCATTGCCAGTTTTCTGCGGATGCTGCTGTCTTCATTCCCGCTTAAAAGGAATTCTTCCCGCACCAGCTGATTCCCGATTTTTCTCTTTATGGAGATTCCCTGATAGGTAAGTACAACTGTAAAGTAATAATATCCTGGTGAAATGTCATCAGTATGGAACAGCTCCAGTCCTTTTTGTAAAGGCTCCATGGTATATTTTCTGGTTTTTATAAGCTTCCATGATTGTTCCATTTTTTCTATAAATTCACCCGGAGTTATGATAACCTCCAGATCAAGGATTGTATCAAACGGATTGCTAAGATTCATTTTTATAGATTCGCTGATATAAGCCTCTTTATCAAAGCTCATTGCGTTTAACATCTGCTCCATTTTTGTTAAAACGCCTTCATTTACTTCTTCTTTTACTGGAATCAGTATTTTTAAATCGGCACCTCCCAGACGCTTCATCCGGAAATAGTAATCCGTATCCCGCTCTGCCAGATCATCAAGACACACCACCAGTGAATTTTCCCCTTTTAAAAGAGGGATGGAAACGGTTGTTTTTTTTACCAGATTTCTGGTAAATGGTGTGAAGTCGCAGATCAGCTGTTCATTTGCCCAGACTGTTAACCCGCCGCAGGTCTCCAGCTCAAAATCTATGGTGTTTGCTACATCAGACCAGAGCGTGGTAAAACCATACATTCTTAAATAAGTAGGACGGTAATAAAAGCCTGATGCATCGATTCCTGGATTTCCAAATGGAAAATATTGTTTTAGCTTATTGCCCTCTGACAGTTCTGTAAAATCAGGATAATCGGGAACTTCCTGTCTCCGTTCCTCTAAAAATTCTTTCCTGCAGGGATTCTCATGAATGGCAAATCCTTTCTTCAGCCATTCATTGACTCTTCCGCTTAAGGTAGATCTGGTAAATTCCCGGACCTGGGTATGAACCTCGCTTATGAGGAAGCGGTTTACAAATCCTTCCGCAAACAGCGGATATTCCAAGTACTTCATGCTCTCTTTCCTCCCATTTACTCTTTTACTCCTCCGGCTGTCATGCCGCCTATGATATGACTTTGCAGTGTTACGAACACAATGATTACCGGAATCATGGATATAACCGACATAGCCAGAAGGCTGTTCCAGTCAACGGAATATTCACCGGAGTAATTTGCAAGGGCAAGCTGTATGGTGTAACGTTCTTTGCTGTTAATTACCAGCTTTGGCCAAAGGTAATCATTCCATCTCCACATAAAGGAGAAAATACAAAGCACAGAGATTACCGGTTTTGCCAGAGGAAGCATAATTCGCATTAAAATGCTGGTTTCCGATGCTCCGTCAATTCTTGCCGCTTCCATATAGGCATCCGGAATTCCTACGTAATACTGTCTTACCAAAAACACGGCAGTGGGGGATGCCACAGCTGGAATAATCAGTCCCCATAAGCTGTTGTAAAGACCGGTTGCCACGATAACCTTAAAAATGGGAATCATGATGACCTCCAGCGGAATCATCAGCGTTGCCAGTACAATACCAAATAAAATTTTATCCCCTTTAAACCGGTATTTGGCAAAGGCGTAGCCTGACATTACATTTACCACTATGGTAAGGAACGTGGCGGTAACACTGGTAAATACAGTATTGAAAAAATAAATGCCGAAATGCCCTTCTTCCAATGCCTTCTGGTAATTAGAAAAGGAAGGATTTTTCCCAATCAGGCTTGGCGGCCAGGAAAACAGCTCTCCTGTACTTTTAAAGGAGGAACCAATCACCCAGAGAATGGGGATCAGGAATAAAAAGGTCAGAATCAACAAAATTGCCCATGTTACTCCGTTTAAAAAATATTTCCTGCCCTTAGTCTGCATCCTGCTCACCTCCTTTATTTACCTTAAACTGTATCACTGTAAACATTGCCAGCAGCACGAACAGGATCATGGTCATAGCACTGGCATAGCCCATCTGATTTTTTTCAAATCCGGTTTCCTGAATCGTCTGAACCATAAACTTAGTAGCACCTGCAGGTCCACCCTGGGTCAGTGCATAGACCAGCGGATATGTTTTTATGATAGTCACAGTGGATAAAACCAGAACCAGAAGGCTGGTTGGTTTTAGAAGCGGCAGCGTGATGTAGCGAAACTGATGGTAGAAACCTGCGCCATCGATACGTGCCGCCTCATAATAAGTTTCAGAAATAGCCTTAATGCCTGATATGAACATCACCATGTAATAACCGGACATACTCCATGCAGTCACAAATATTACCACCCCCATGGAATAATTCTGATCCGTCAGCCATTTAACAGGGGAGTGTCCCATTACAGTGAGAAGATAATTAATAACGCCGAATTCCTCTCCCAGAAGGAACCTCCAGGTCAGTCCTACTATAATACTGGATATCATGGTAGGCCAGTAAAAAACAGCCCGGAAGAAATCATTTCCTTTTCTGGCTCCCGACAATAACAAGGCCAGACCCATGGCCGATACATAGACAAGGGGAACTGAAACTCCGGTAAAGAAAATGGTACGGAGAAACGAATTCCAGAATCCCCGGTCCGAAAACAGCTTGATATAATTTTGAATCCCCACAAATACCTGAGGATTGATACCGTCCCACTTTGTCAGTGATATCCACAACCCATTTACTGCCGGAAAGAACAAAAACAGGCCGAATATAATTAAAGTAGGAGCAAGCAGCAGATAAGGGAATACATTCCGCTCAAACTTCCTCATTGTTTTACCTCCTTTTTTTATGATTATAGCATTAAAAAAAAGAGAAAAATCAAGTTTAATTATGCAAATATTATAGAATATTGTCATTTCCATAAAAAAACGCCCTGACAGAAAAATCTGTCAGGGCATCTTCATTCTTATTCTTCTATTTCACCTTCACTAATGGCTAAAATCTCTTCTGCATCATCAAAATTGTCATCAGATAACAGAATCTCATCATCATCAGTTAAAAGGATCTCATCACTTTCTTCACAAGCAGCATCTGTGCTTAAGTTAATGGTGCGGTAACGTTTCATGCCTGTACCGGCAGGAATCGGCTTACCGATGATAACATTCTCTTTTAATCCGATCAAATGATCCACTTTACCGTTAATGGCAGCTTCAGTCAGAACCTTAGTGGTCTCCTGGAAGGAAGCAGCTGACAGGAATGAATCGGTAGCCAGAGATGCCTTGGTGATACCAAGCATTACCTGCTTTCCGTCTGCCGGCTCTTTGCCTTCGGCAAGAAGGGCTTCATTTAAATCATTATAGTCAAGAACGTCCATAGAAGTTCCTGGAAGAACATCGCTGTCTCCGCTTTCTTCTATTTTGATCTTCTTAAGCATCTGTCTTACGATCATCTCAACGTGCTTATCATTAATCTCAACACCCTGCAGACGGTATACACGCTGTACTTCCTGGATCATATAATCCTGTACGGCACGAACACCCTTAATCTTTAAGATGTCATGAGGATTTACACTACCTTCTGTCAGCTCATCGCCGGCTTCCAGTACCTGACCATCCTGTACCTTGATTCTGGAACCATAAGGAATCAGATAAGTCTTTGAATTTCCTGTTTCGTTCTCAGTAATAATAATTTCACGTTTCTTTTTCGTATCTTTAATGGCAACGACACCGGGGAATTCTGCAATGATAGCAAGACCCTTCGGCTTACGTGCCTCAAAAAGCTCCTCGACACGGGGAAGACCCTGTGTGATATCGCCACCGGCAACACCGCCGGTATGGAACGTACGCATGGTAAGCTGTGTTCCTGGCTCTCCGATTGACTGAGCTGCGATAATACCAACTGCCTCACCAACCTGAACCGGCTGTCCGGTTGCCATGTTGGCTCCGTAACATTTCGCGCAGACACCCTGATGGGATTTGCAGGTAAGAACGTTGCGGATCTTGATAGAATCACGACCCTGCTTATTGAGCACTTTCATAACGGCTCCCGCACGTTTAGGAGTACACATGTGGTTTGCTTTTACAATTACTTCTCCTGTATCCGGATCTGTAATGGATTCTGCGATAAATCTTCCTGTGATACGCTCTTCCAGGCTTTCAATGGTTTCCTGTCCGTCTGTGAATGCCTTGATCTCCATAAACGGAATATCTTTCCCTTCACAGCAGTCGATCTCTCTGATAATCATATCCTGGGATACGTCTACCAGACGTCTGGTCAGATAACCAGAGTCAGCGGTTCGAAGCGCTGTATCGGAAAGTCCCTTACGGGCTCCGTGAGCAGAGATAAAGTACTCCAATACGTCAAGGCCTTCACGGAAGTTTGACTTAATAGGAAGTTCGATGGTGTGACCGGTTGTATCTGCCATAAGTCCACGCATACCTGCCAGCTGTTTGATCTGTTTATCAGAACCACGGGCTCCGGAATCTGCCATCATGTAGATGTTGTTGTACTTATCAAGTCCTGTCAGCAGGTCATGGGTCAACTGATCATCGGTTGTTTTCCATGTGTCAATAACTTCTTTATAACGCTCTTCCTCTGTGATAAGACCACGGCGGAAGTTCTTTGCAATCTGGTCAACCGTTGCCTGGGCATCTGCGATCAGCTTCGGTTTGCTCTCCGGCACGGTCATGTCGGAAATGGATACTGTCATGGCTGCCTTCGTTGAGTACCGATAACCAATGGCCTTAATGTCATCCAGAGTTTCAGCGGTCTGTACAGCTCCGTGAACGTTAATAACTTTTTCAAGGATCTGCTTACACTGCTTCTTGCCTACATGGAAATCGACTTCCATTAAAAGCTCATTGCCTGGAATGGAACGATCTACGAAACCAAGATCCTGAGGAACGATCTCATTGAATATGAAACGTCCTACTGTGGATTCTACAACTCCGCTTAATACGGTACCATCAGGCATCTTCTTGCTGACTCTTGCCTTGATTCTGGAATGAAGGGTAACTGCCTGGTTTTCATAAGCAAGAATTGCTTCATTAATGCTCTTGAATACCATTCCTTCTCCCTTGGCACCAGGTCTTTCCTGTGTCAGGTAATAGATACCAAGGACCATATCCTGAGATGGTACTGCTACAGGACCACCGTCGGAAGGCTTTAACAAGTTGTTTGGAGAGAGCAGAAGGAAACGGCACTCTGCCTGGGCTTCTACGGAAAGAGGCAGATGAACCGCCATCTGGTCACCATCAAAGTCGGCATTAAATGCGGTACAAACAAGAGGATGAAGCTTAATTGCCTTACCTTCTACCAGAATCGGCTCGAATGCCTGGATTCCAAGTCTGTGAAGGGTAGGCGCACGGTTTAACATAACCGGATGCTCTTTGATTACGTCCTCTAAGACATCCCATACCTCTGTCTGAAGACGTTCTACCATCTTCTTTGCATTTTTAATGTTGTGTGCTGTTCCATTGGAAACAAGCTCTTTCATAACGAAAGGTTTGAATAACTCAATCGCCATCTCTTTTGGAAGACCGCACTGATAAATCTTAAGTTCTGGTCCTACTACGATAACGGAACGTCCGGAGTAGTCAACACGTTTACCTAAAAGGTTCTGACGGAAACGTCCCTGTTTACCCTTTAACATATCAGATAAGGACTTTAAGGCACGGTTTCCAGGTCCGGTAACCGGTCTGCCACGTCTGCCGTTGTCGATTAATGCATCAACTGCTTCCTGAAGCATACGTTTTTCATTGCGGACAATGATATCCGGTGCACCCAGCTCTAAAAGACGAGCCAGACGGTTGTTACGGTTAATAATTCTTCTGTATAAATCATTTAAGTCGGAAGTAGCGAAACGTCCGCCGTCCAGCTGTACCATAGGACGGATATCCGGAGGGATTACAGGAACTACTGTCATGATCATCCACTCTGGTAAGTTACCGGAGTTGCGGAATGCTTCCACAACTTCCAGTCTCTTGATGATTCTTGCACGTTTCTGTCCGGTTGCGTCCTTTAAGCCTTTCTTTAAGTCCGCAGAATCTTTTTCAAGATCTATGGAATGGAGGAGCTCTAAAATAGCCTCAGCACCCATTCCTACGCGGAAAGAACCGTAACCGTACTTATCCACTTCTTCTCTGTACTCTTTTTCTGATAAAACCTGCTTATACTGAAGACCTGTATTTCCAGCATCCAGAACAACATAAGAAGCAAAATACAGCACCTTCTCCAGTGTTCTTGGTGAAATATCAAGGATCAGACCCATACGGCTTGGTATTCCCTTGAAATACCAGATATGGGAAACAGGAGCAGCGAGCTGGATATGACCCATACGCTCTCTTCTGACACTGGCCTTTGTTACTTCAACGCCGCATCGGTCACAGATAACGCCTTTATACCGGATCTTTTTATATTTGCCGCAATGACATTCCCAGTCCTTGCTTGGTCCGAAAATCCGTTCACAGAACAAACCGTCTTTTTCCGGCTTTAAGGTTCTGTAGTTAATCGTCTCAGGCTTTTTCACCTCGCCATGGGACCAATCCAGAATTTTCTCCGGAGATGCCAGACCGATCTTTATGGCATCGAATGTCATCGGGTGGTAAGTTTCATTATTTTCAGGCATGAGCGGTTCTCCCTTCTATTATTCTTCGTCTGAATCGTCAAATTCTACGTCATCGAAATCCTCAAAAGAATCGTCGACACCGTCCGCATCCTCTTCTTCATCAACATTTACCAGTTCATCATCCTTGAATTCCTGTTTCTGATAGCCTAATTCACTAAAGGATTCCTCATCGCGGTAATGCTTATCGCCTTCAATGATGGATCTTAAATCAGTTTCCTCATAATCTGTGCTTTCAGCAATCTGAACCTCTGTATTGTCATCACGCAGCACTCTTACATCGAGAGCCAGTGACTGAAGTTCCTTTAACAATACCTTAAAGGATTCCGGAATTCCAGGCTCAGGAATATTCTCTCCCTTAATGATGGCTTCATAGGTTTTTACACGTCCTACCACATCATCGGATTTCACTGTCATGATCTCCTGCAGTGTATAGGAAGCACCATAAGCCTCCAGAGCCCAAACCTCCATCTCTCCGAAACGCTGGCCGCCGAACTGAGCTTTACCGCCCAGAGGCTGCTGTGTAACCAGGGAGTATGGTCCGGTAGAACGGGCATGGATCTTATCATCAACCAGATGGTGCAGTTTCAGATAATGCATGTGTCCAATGGTAACCGCACTGTCAAAGTATTCTCCGGTCCGTCCGTCACGAAGGCGGACTTTTCCATCTCTGCTCAGCGGAACACCTTTCCACAAGCCTCTGTGCTCCAAATGTTCTCCCAGATATTCAATTACATCAGGTCTTAAAATATCTTTATATTTTTCCTGGAAGTCTTCCCACTCCATATTTACATAGTCGTTGGCTACGTCCAGGGTATCCATAATATCAATCTCGTTTGCTCCGTCAAATACCGGTGTGGATATATTAAATCCAAGTGCTCTTGCAGCAAGGCTTAAGTGGATCTCAAGTACCTGACCGATGTTCATACGGGAAGGAACGCCCAGTGGGTTTAATACAATATCGAGAGGACGGCCGTTTGGAAGGAATGGCATATCTTCTACGGGAAGTACACGGGAAACAACACCCTTGTTACCATGACGTCCAGCCATCTTATCACCAACAGAAATCTTTCTCTTCTGTGCGATGTAAATACGGACAGTCTGATTCACACCCGGTGAAAGCTCGTCACCATTTTCTCTGGTAAATACTTTAGCATCAACGATAATACCATAAGCACCGTGAGGTACTTTTAAGGAAGTATCACGTACTTCTCTTGCCTTCTCACCGAAGATTGCACGTAACAGTCTCTCTTCTGCTGTCAGCTCGGTCTCTCCCTTTGGAGTTACCTTACCAACAAGGATATCTCCTGCACGGACTTCCGCACCAATACGGATAATACCTCTTTCATCAAGATCCTTTAATGCATCCTCGCCGACACCAGGAACATCACGGGTAATCTCTTCCGGTCCTAACTTGGTATCACGGGCTTCTGCCTCGTATTCCTCAATATGAACAGAAGTATAGACATCTTCCTGTACCAGTCTCTCACTTAAGAGAACCGCATCCTCGTAGTTATAACCTTCCCAGGTCATGAATCCGATCAGAGGATTCTTACCAAGAGCGATCTCACCCTTCTGTGTAGAAGGACCGTCAGCGATAACGTCTCCCTTTGCCACATGGTTATTCTTAAATACGATTGGCTTCTGGTTGTAGCAGTTGGACTGGTTGCTTCTCTTAAACTTGGTTAAACGGTAAACATCTTTTCCGCCATCGGAATCTCTCTTGATAATGATTTCGTTGGAGGCAGAACGCTCTACCACACCAGAGTTTCTTGCAACAACGCACACACCGGAGTCAACGGCAGCTTTTGCTTCCATACCGGTTCCTACAACAGGTGCATCGGTTGTCAGTAACGGAACGGCCTGACGCTGCATGTTTGATCCCATGAGCGCACGGTTCGCATCATCGTTTTCCAGGAAGGGGATCATGGCTGTCGCAACGGAGAATACCATCTTCGGAGAAACGTCCATTAAATCAATATTCTTTCTCTGGAACTCGGATGTCTCCTCACGGAAACGTCCGGAAATATTCTTATGGATGAAGTGTCCTTCTTCGTCAAGAGGCTCATTCGCCTGAGCAACAACAAAGTTATCTTCTTCATCTGCAGTTAAGTAAACAACCTCATCGGTAACGATCGGATTGTTCACATTGGTTTTATCTACCACGCGGTAAGGCGCCTCTACAAAACCGTACTGATTGACTCTCGCATAGGTAGCAAGGGAGTTGATCAGACCGATGTTAGGACCTTCTGGTGTCTCAATCGGGCACATACGGCCGTAATGAGTATAGTGAACGTCTCGAACCTCGAATCCGGCACGGTCTCTGGAAAGACCTCCAGGTCCCAAGGCAGATAAACGTCTCTTATGGGTAAGCTCAGCAAGCGGGTTATTCTGATCCATGAACTGGGACAGCTGGGAACTGCCGAAGAATTCCTTAACAGCCGCAGTAACCGGCTTGATATTAATCAGAGACTGTGGCGTAATGCCATCCATATCCTGTGTTGTCATACGCTCACGGACAACACGTTCCATTCTGGACAGACCAATCCGGTACTGATTCTGGAGAAGTTCTCCTACCGCACGGATTCTTCTGTTGCCCAGATGATCGATGTCATCTGCGTTACCTACTTCTTCTTCCAGATGCATGTTATAGTTGATGGAAGCTAAAATATCTTCCTTTGTAATATGCTTAGGAATCAGTTCATTCACGTGTCTGTGAATTGCTTTCTTTAATGCCTCTTCATCGCCGCTTCCAACTTCTGACAGAATTTTTTCAAGAGCTGGGTAGAATACTAATTCTGTAATCCCGGCATCCTTTGGATCAAAGCTTACATGGGCTGACAAGTCAACCATTAAGTTGGAAAGAACTTTCTGTTTGTGCTCCACACCTTCCAGCCACACGAACGGAACAGCTGCATTCTGAATATCAGTCGCAAGCTGCTTGTCTACAGTCGTTCCAGCCTCTGCCAGGATTTCGCCGGTTGTGGTATCCACCACATTCTCAGCCAGAACATGACCAGTGATGCGGTTTTTAAAGTGAAGCTTTTTATTGAATTTATATCGTCCGACTTTGGCCAGATCGTACCGTCTCGGGTC
Source organism: Hungatella sp. (assembly GCA_009712635.1). Taxonomy (GTDB): domain Bacteria; phylum Bacillota; class Clostridia; order Lachnospirales; family Lachnospiraceae; genus Lacrimispora. The sequence continues at coordinate 731,028 of WASS01000015.1, forward strand.
GAAGAACATACTATTTAACAAACTTTCAGCACTATCAACAGATAAAGGCTCACCTGGGCGGATCTTCTTATATAACTCCAATAAGCCATCCTGGTAATTATCAGAAGTATCTTTACCAAAACTGGCCAGTAATTTTGGCTCTTCACCAAACAGATCAATAATCTCTGCATTGGTACCATAACCAAGAGCACGAATCAGGACGGTGACTGGAACCTTTCTGGTTCTGTCCACACGTACGTAGAAAATGTCGTTGGAGTCAGTCTCATACTCCAGCCATGCACCACGGTTTGGAATTACCGTACATGCATATAATTCCTTACCTACCTTATCGTGTTCGATACCATAATATATACCTGGGGAACGTACCAGCTGGCTTACAATAACACGTTCGGCACCGTTAATCACGAAGGAACCGGTATCTGTCATAAGCGGAAGATCGCCCATGAAGATCTCATGTTCATTAATTTCATCTTTATCTTTATTGCAAAGTCTTACTTTTACCTTTAAAGGAGCTGCGTAAGTTGCATCTCGTTCTTTGCATTCTTCTATTGTGTACTTGATGTCATCCTTACATAATGTAAAATCGACAAACTCAAGACTTAAGTGTCCAGCAAAGTCTGCAATTGGAGAGATGTCTTCAAAGACTTCCTTCAATCCTTCATCAAGGAACCACTGATAGGAATTCTTCTGAATCTCAATCAGGTTTGGCATCTCAAGCACTTCTTTTTGTCTTGAGAAACTCATTCTCAGGCTCTTACCGGCCGGGACCGGACGCATTCTGCTTTTCTCCATTGACGTTTCACCCCTGTTTTCTTTCTATTCATTTCTGTTTTGGGCATAAATGTCCCAATAAGGCACACAAAGCCACAATAGTGCACATTCCATAATATCATAGTGCTGTCAAGGTGTCAAGCATTTTTTGCTTGTATTTCCCAGAAAAATGTGTTATACTATTGCAGATAGGCCCAATTTACAATATGAACTATTGGAGGTATTCCCGGTGAGCACAATTTTAAACGTAGTATTAGTGATTCTTTTCATCGTAGTGATAGCTCTGGCAGTCCTTTACTTTCTTGGAAGAAAGCTGGAAAAGCGTCAGGTAGAACAGCAGCAGGCATTGGAAGCTGCGGCACAGACCGTTTCCATGCTTGTGATCGATAAGAAAAAGATGAGGCTAAAGGATGCCGGGCTCCCAAAGATCGTGTATGAACAAACGCCAAAGTACATGCGCCGTACTAAGCTGCCGATCGTAAAAGCAAAGGTCGGACCAAAAGTTATGACATTGATTGCAGACGCAAAGGTTTTCGATGTGCTTCCTGTTAAGACAGAGGCAAAGGTTGTGATTAGCGGTATCTACATAACCGAAATCAAAAGCCTCCGCGGCAAAGCAGTTCCTCCGGCGCCAAAGAAGAAATCTTTTTGGGACAGGTTTAAAAAGAACAATCATTAGACCAGGTTACGATTCCTATCACCGGAACGTCTGTGATAGATGCCGATGAGCGATTAAACTCGTTCATCGGCATTTTTATTTGTCTTTAAATAAATAAATTCAAAAATGTCAGATAAATCTATTGACATAGTGGAAATATATGATATAATCAAGCTACAAGGTAGTTAGTAATAACTAACCAATAATCAAAAAATTAAACTTCAATATAAATGAGAACCCGAAAGGAGAACCACTATGTTTGAACAAATTATTTTACCCTATAAATATGAAGCTTTAGAACCACATATCGATGCTCTTACAATGGAAACACACTATTCCAAGCATCACGCAGCCTATACAAAAAATCTAAATGATGCAGCAAAAATAGCAGGAGTCGAGAATATGGATATTGTTTCCCTTCTCTCCTCTCTCAATCAGATACCGGATGAGGCACTCAGAAAGACAATCAGGAACAATGGAGGCGGCTTTTATAATCATAACCTGTACTTCTCCACAATGAGCCCTGATGGAGGCGGGGAACCGGAAGGTCCGCTAAAGGCGGCTCTTGACGATGCTTTTGGAAGCTTTTCCCAGTTTAAGGTTCAGTTAAGTGCACTGGCAGCCGGACAGTTTGGATCTGGCTGGGGATGGCTCTCAGCTGACAAGGCTGGTAAGCTGCATCTCTCAGCAAGTCCCAACCAGGATAATCCGTTAATGGAAGGAGGCGGTAACGTTCCGATACTGGGAATTGATGTCTGGGAACACGCTTATTATCTTAAGTATAAGAATCTAAGGGCTGATTATATCAAAGCTTTCTTTGATGTGGTAAACTGGAAGGAAGTATCAAATAATTACGAAAAATTATTAAAAGGTTAATAACCTGATTAAAGGAGGGAAAACAAATTTGTTTTCCCTCCTTTCTTAGTGGTTCATTAAATTAAAATCAATCACAGACCAATTCGCCTTCACCCCCTATTTTCTTACGCCCCATTTTATAAACAAAGCGGTAGAATGTGGGTAGCAAGAGAAGTGTTAAAGCTGTGGATGCAAGTAATCCCCCCACATTAACCAGTGCAAGTCCCTGCATCATCTTACCTGATTTACCATATGCAAGAGCATTGGGAACCATGGATATTACTGTCGTTAAAGTAGTCATAAAGATTGGCCTCATACGGATTGCGCCTGCTTCCACCAGTGCTTTATCTAACGGCATCTCTCCCAGCATCTGGTTAACTGTCTCCACATAAAGAATTCCATTATTTACAACCGTACCGACTAACATTAAAAATCCAAGCATGGATACCATATCAATTGGTGCATCAGCTGCAAATAAAAGGCCAAAGGAACCAATCAGACTAAATGGTATGGAAGTCATTACCATTGCAGAATATTTGGGTGACTCAAACTGAATCGCCATAACAATGAATACCAGGAAAATACCGGTAAACAGAGCTCCGCCCAATGCACCAAGTTCCTCATTCATGATCTTATCCAGTTCATTTGTCATCGGTTTCACTCCAGCTGGCAGTTTCCAGTCCTTAACTAATTTCTTCACATCATCTTTAGCAGTTTTTAAATACTCAGACTGTGGCTGCATGGTGATTGCGACTTTATATTGCTTATTTTTGCGTTCAATCTGCTGCGGACTGTCTTTATAATAAATATCAGCCAGATCGCTTAACGGAAGCGCTGTTCCCGAAGCCGTTGTAATCATCATCCCCTGCAGTTCTTCTATTGCGTCATATTGATCCGGAGCATACTCAACCCTTACATCAATATCCTCACCATTCACACGAATGGTTGACGATTTAATTCCACTTAACGCAGAATAGACATTGGAACCGATGACAGCAGGAGTCAGTCCCTCTGCCTGTGCTTTTACCGGATCAACACGTACTTTCACAACAGGTGCTGCGTTCTCCACACTGGAATGAACCTGCATGACATCTTTTCTTTTCTGCAATTCTGTTACCAATTCTGCACTTGCTTTTTTTAATGTTTCGTAATTGGTACTTTGGAGATCCACTTCAATCTGATCTCCGGAAAGCATGGTACTGGACATGGTGCTGCTGCCCTCTTTCAGGATTACAGAACAGTCTTTAAAGTCCGCCAGCTGCCCTCTCCACTTGTTAATAACCTGTTCGGTAGTCTGCTTCCTGTCATCTTTCAAATAGGCATTTAGCGATATCGTACTGGATGAGTCTATACTAAGTCCTCCAGCCCCATAAGTCACAAGATAATGATCCACATCATCATCTTTTGAAACGAATTCTTCCAGGCCCGCCAGTGACTGGTTTAACGAATCAATAGAAAGACCTGGCCTCATCTTTATTGACATGCTGACAATACCTTCATCTACAGTCGTCATCAGATCCACTCTCAGCCTTGATGCCATTCCAAGGGCAACTGCCAAAAGCAATATACTGACTGCAAATACCTGCTTTGTCTTTGTTAAAAGGTGAGGAATATTCTTTCTATACCAATTCTGTAAAGACTTGATGAGCCCGTTTACAGGCGTCTTTTCTTTCTCTACCGGATGCCATTGTACAAAACTTAAAGGAACAATGGTCACGGCTGAAAATAAAGATGCAACCATACAGAATACGATGGTATACCCCAGCTGTATAAATAACTGCCCTGACATACCGCTTAAAAAGACAAGAGGGAAAAACACAACACAGGTTGTTATGGTGCCGCCTGTGATGGATCCAATCATAATCCGGCTGCCTTCTATTGCAGCATCGTAATAATTTTTCGTTTCTTTTGCTCGAAAACAGCCATCCAAAACATTGATGGAGTTATCAACCATCATACCTACTCCCAGTACCAGGGAGGTAAGCGAAATAACATTTAAGGAAAAACCCATGGCACTCATGCAGATTAATGAAAGCACCACTGATATGGGAATGGATGTACCTACAATGACAGATGCACGCAAATCCCCATAAAATAACCATAAGATTATCATGGAAAGGATAATTGCCATTACCATGGTCTGCACTACATTTGATATGGATTCCTTAATAACATCGCTGGAGTCATTGACCACTGTAATATTGATACCGGGATTGTCTGCCAATATACTGGCTATCTGTTCCGATACCTGCCTGGAAACTTCTATGGCAGTGGAATCCGTCTGCTTCTTTATATCCAGTGAAATAATATTTTCTCCATTGTATCGTCCAATGGAATCCTCATCTTTCAGAGCGTCATATACATCTGCAATATCCGATAAATGAATGGTATCTCCATTGGCCAGCGGGATTGCAATTTTTTTCAGGCTGTCAGTATTATCATAGTCATTTCCAACACTGACATTTAGTTTTTGCCTTCCCACATCAATATCTCCAGCTGGTATTGTAAAATCAGCAGAGCCTACAATCTGGGCAACTGCCGGCATACTTAAATGATATTGTTTCAATTTTTCCGGGTCAAGCTGAACGCTTACATAGCTTTTCTGCCCACCGGAAACAGATACTTCACTGACTGAGCTGAGCTTTTCAAATTCCGGAACAATTTTATTATCCACATATGTATAAAGGTTCTGACCAACATTTCCACTAACAGCCAGTGTTACGGCAGCTCCAGATGTCAGATTCAGTTCCAGTATTCTGGGCTCTTCAATATCATCCGGCATATCATTGCGGATTCCATCAATTGCTTTTTTCAGATTTATATAAGCTGTATCTAAATTTGTTCCATATTTATATTGTACCAGTACGATGGATACATTATCTTTTGAGTAAGAATTAATTGTATCAACGCTGTCAAGAGATGATATGGCATCTTCCTGCTTTGTAGTAATTAAATCATTGATATCCTCCGGGCTGGCTCCCGCATAGACCGTACCAATAACCAGCATGGGAAGATCCATTTCAGGCGTAAGTTCTACTTTTGTCCCTAACAAAGACTGAATACCAAAATATGCAATCGTAATCAGACAAAGAATGATGGTCACAGGCCTTCTTACTGCAAATTTTGTTAAATTAACCATTTTATTCACCTGCCTTCGTCTCTGCAACGGCAGGTGTCTCTGTCTCTGCTTCCGGTGATGTATTACTATCTTCCAGCAGAACCTCTGCTCCATCCATCAGTTCATTGCTCCAGCTGGTTATTACAACGCTGTCATATGTAATTCCTGACTTGATCTCCATTTTGTCTTTGTCATATATTCCTGCTGTAATCTCTGTTTTTTTAGCAATCCCATTTTCGTAACAGTAAACAAAGGGGATACTGGCATTGTAGCTTACTGCATCTACTGGAATAGTCATAACACCTGCTGCCCTGCTCATAACTGCGGTAATCTTAACCCTGGTTCCTGTTGTCAGACCATTTGAATCTGCAAGAACCGCCTTTACATCGTAAAGACCAGTCTGGGCATTAACCACGGAGCTGATTTCAGTTACAGTACCATCATATTGAACTCCGTTTTTTTCCACAGATACGGAATCATTTACTGCCATATTCTGCAACGTTTTTTCTGTAATGCCAAACGTGATCTGTATCTGGTTTGTGCCTGAAATTTTGCAGATTTCTGAATTAACAGTAATATGATCATGTGGTTCAACTGTGCGGGATTCCACTACGCCGCTTATGGGTGCTGTCACTGTCGTATACTTCAGCTGCAGGTCATACTGATTTTTTGCTGCTTCGTATGCCAGTCTGGCATTATTTGCCCCGTTCTGAGCCTGTTCCAGAGACTGATGGGATACCGCCCCTGTCGTATAAAGTGCCTCAGTTCTGGCAAGTGTATTCTGACTATCGGTTACCGCTATTGCAGCAGAATCCATATTTATTTTTAAAGTAGTCAGAGCATCTGAATCAATTTTACAAAGAGGCTGACCTGCCTCCACCATATCTCCTGCCCGGAAATAAACCTCCAGCACTTCTCCGTTCATTTTAGGCATTACATTGGCTTTTAACTCAGGCTCTACCGTTCCCGTTAAATCTGTATACAGGATGATATCCCCTGTCTGAGGCTTCTCGGCAGATACAAGCGGCCGGGTCTCAAACGGAATCTCTTCTTTTTTCTTCCCAAAAACACCAAATCCTATGATGCCGGCAGCAGCTATAATAACCACAGCAATAACCAGTCTTTTCTTACTCTTCATCTCATTTTCCTTTCTCAAATCCCTTGATGTAAAATTCAAGCCAATATCTGAGTTTTAGATATCCAGTAACCCTTCTGTCGCCCAGTAATACAACTCCATCGCCTGGCGCAGCGACAAGTCTGCATTTGTTTTTTCGCCTTCTGCCTGATAGTAAGACAGCATCTGCTCCAAATATTCAATCTGACTGATGGAACCATTCTTAAGCTGAATCTCAGTGGCATTTTTTACTACAATTGCCTGATCATATGCCGTGCAGGCAGCTTCATAGTTTTTTTTATTTTGTAAAATATCCTGATATAGCTGCTCCATCTGAATGGAAAGATTCTGCTCCATCTGCGCTTCACTTCGAAACTTTGATTTTACTCTGGTGGAACTTCTATCCGTTTTTCTGTGGCGCTCCTCAATCAGTGTATAATTGTTGCGGATAGCGGAGGCTGTATCCTCCTGTAAGTTCAGTTCCTCTAATTTATTTAGATCGGCTGACGGAACGGACTGAATCTGTGGTTTGCTTTCTCCCGTCCAGCCTGCCAGGAGTTTCACTGTTGAACCAAGACTTTCTACCGTATTGTCAAGACCAGCAAGTGTACTTTCTGCATTGAGAAGGTTTTTTTTAGCCGCTGTCACATCTGCATCTGTTGCCATTCCCAAATTTTGCATGGAAACAGTGGATTGATAAAGCTTTTCATACATTTCTTTCATTGTCTGCAGTGTTTTTTGCTGGGCTGATGCCATATTGTAGCCAATCATTGCCTGCTGGGCTCCGCTGGTCAGCTGTTTTGCCCCTTTTCTAACTGGTTCATAGGAGGAGGCATCGGATTTAGTGTTGTTATTATAGGCTCTGCTGATCTTGTCTCCAGCACTTTTCATCGCCTTTTCATATGCCCGCAAAGTAGCATACAGGATCTGCCCATCCATAGTGGATAGACCGCCTGCATCTTTTAGATCATCTGCGTCATCCTTATAATCCCTTGCATCTTCATAAGCCGCCATGTACTGGTCCTTTACATCATCCATGGCGGACCAGTACATCTCATTTGCAGAGATCATATTCGGATTAAATAACTGAATCCGGTCTCCCAGTTCTTCATACTCTAAAACATTATCCTGGAGTAACTCCCACTGCCTTTGGTCATACCCTTCAGGAATGGCATTTTTTACTTTTCCCGGTTCTGCCATTTCCGCTGCATACACCGGAAGCATTAGGGCATTTCCTGTCACGGACACAATAACTGCTGTAAGCAGCACAGCCTGCCACAAATTTTTCGTATACCTATACACGGTTATCCCCTCCTTACTGTACCGATGCCATCCCCTTCACCGACCAGTCATACTGTTCCATTGTCCAAAACCAGTCCATATCTGCAATTTTCAATGCATTCTGCTTTGTCAGATAATCTGTCTGCTGCTGTAAATATTCCAGTTGACCTATGGTGCCCAGCTGTATTTTCTGAGAAGCAATTTCCATCTTTCTTGCTGATTCCTCTAAAGCACTTTGGGCCTCATGATAAGCAACCTGCGCCTGTAAAACCTCCCGGTATTTCTTATCCAGATCTGCGCCTATTTTATCTTTGTTATCCCTGATTTTAATCCGATAAGAATCTTTTACCACTTCTGATACTGCATTCTCCAGCTTTCTCTGATTTATTTTAAGTTCATAATTATTATCAACGGCTTTAGAGTAATCCAAATCGGGGTGAAATCCGGATATTCTGGCAGAGTCAGAAGCCGGAACCGGTCTCATATCCGGTGACGCCTGATAGCTCCAGCCCAGCATGACACAAAGTGATTTCTTCAGCTTATTAATAGAAGCTTCTGTCTCAACAATGGCCGTCTCTGTCTTCTGCAGATTGCTTTTTGCATTCAATACCTCTACATTTGTGGAAGAGCCGATGCCTCTTTGTACTTCCGTCACCCGAAGTACTTCGGTAAGCAGCTTTTGATTCTGTTTTAATACTTCCAGATTAAGAATGGACTTATAATAGGAAATCATATCTGACTGAGCTATAATAGTAAGATTTTTTTCAGTCTGAATGTTGGAATAACGCATCACCTCTAAATCGAATACATTATCATCTGCTTTTTTCTCCAATGACCGTGCCTGTGCTTCTGCCATGGCATCCGCAAGGTCATTATCTCCGGTTATTGTTGAGCGTAGATCTGCTGCATCATCCCGGTAAGACCGTGCCACATCATCTGCAGTGGGATCATCTCTCTGCTTGGAATATTCCACCTGGTTATTTAAAACTGTGGCATTGTATTCATGAATTAAATCCTCAATTTCTTCGTATTCCATGGTGTTATCCCGTAGTTTTTCCCACTCTGCATCGGATTTTGAAAATGCGGGGCTTGCATATACTTCATTTGCATGAAACAGTAAGACTGCCGATAAAAGAATCGGTACTAATCGTTTGCTTTTTTTATTAACCATTGCAATTGCTCCTATCCTGTCTTTCTCCGTGTTTTCAGACGTACTCCTTCTTCCACAATCCTAAACTGAAATTCGATGCCATGTAGAATTTCATCTATATCTGCCGATTCCATAAAATACATTGCCATGGATTTTGCCACAAGGAATAGCAAAAGTTCCAGCAGATCCGAAAGCTCATCCACATCGGAAACCGGACAGATGTTACGATCCAGCTTATCAAAGCAGTCACGAATCAGTTCCCTCTCTTCCCTGCTTTTATTAAAAAATTCTTTGAAGCCTATAATGCTTGTTTCCGTCATCAGCTTTGCATCCAGAAAAATGTTTTTATAAAATATAAAATCCTGTTGTTCCCGCCCGTAGTGAATTAACACAAGGATTGAATTCCAGAACACCTGATAAATATTACCTTCACATAATTCCATATTTTCATTGAACCATAGCTTACAGGATTCCTGAAAATCATGGAGCAAATAAGCCAGCAAATCTTCCTTATCTTCAAAATATGTATAAAAACTACCTCTGGATATATCAGCCTCTTTAATAATCTGGTTGATCGAAACATCGGAAAAGGAGAATCTGGAAAACTCACGAATTGCCGCCCGTTTAATTTTTTCACGTTTTATATCAGGCAAATGTAAAAAACGCTGTGTTGGCATAAATTCCTCTACTTTCTTAAATATAAAAAGTTTATAAATTTTATTAAATAAATGACAACTTGTCATCTTATGGATAAAACATATGGCGGAAAAATTCCGCCATATGTTTTATCCTGTCTTTGTCAGAGCATCATTAGCTTTCTACGTAAAGAGAAGTAATATCATTTCCCTTCTGATCGTAGCAACGGTCATCACCATCTTTTGCTTTGTGCTTATTCTTCTGAACAGTACCAGAAGTATTTACAAGCTTATAGGTAATTCCAGCTTTTCTGGCTGCTTCATAGTTAACGTTGTAGTACTCGTCATACTTGTCTTTAACTGCCAGCTTTTCATCATCTTTTACAAGCCAGCTCTTGCCTTCATCACTTGCCTTGCCTTCTGCTTCAAGATCATCCATAAATTCATCTGTATCAAGAATGTTATATGCTGTCTTAGTTACTCCGCCATCTTTTGTCTCTTTGATTTTAACTACAGAATATTTGTCATCCTTATCTGCTTTTAACAGCATACCAGCCAGATAATACTTGTCATCATCAACGCCTGTTTTACCGGCTCCTTTAAATGTACCGGATTTATTAAAGAAGAAATTGAATGATTCTCCGTCGATTTCAACATTCTGCTTATTTGTCTTCATGGAACCATCACTGCCGCTGCCGAAATAATATAAGTAGTAGCCTTGATCCAGCCAGTGATTTGCATTGTCTTTAAAACGGTCTTCTGTATCAAATGGGTAATCGTCATCATCGTCATCAATGATTTCTACAATATCTTTATTAGGGTTGTTATCTTCAAACTTATAGAACTTCATGCCGCTCTTCATTCTTCCCTTGGAGTCAAAGGCATACTTCTTACCATTAATGGTCTTGATTTCACCGGCAACCAGCTGTCCGTCATTGTCTGAATAATACCAGAAATCTTCATCATCATTATATTTTTCTAAGTGCAGATTCTCATCAGGAACCACCTTGAACCAGCCCTTGGTAATTCTTGCGCCATCTTCAGGAGATCCGAAATATCTCCATTCTCTTGTGTAAGTATTTGCTCCCTGACCGGAAGAAGCTGTGGCAGCGGTTGCTTTTGCAGTTGTTGCAGTTGCATCCCAAAGAATCCACTCTGCATTCATACGGCCCCACTCATCAAAGCTGTACTTCTTTCCATTGATGGTTTTTCCGTCTTTACTTGTCTGTTTCTTACCGTTGCTCTTGAACCAGAACCAACGCTCCTGCTCTTCATCGTCAAAGGTATTGTGGCTGGAAACTCTTGCGTTTCCATCTTTTGCAGCATCGTCGTAATCGTCGTCTTTGATTTCGATACTTGACCAGCCTATGGTCTTTGCACCATCATCTTCTTTGCCGCAGTAATAAATTCCTTCTTTCCATGCGTCATCGCCGGTTTCTCTTTCCCCGTCGTCGTTGATCCAGCCGTAAAGCATCTTGCCTTCGTCATCAAAAACGTACTCTTTGCCGTTAATATTTTTAAAGGATGCGGTATCACTGCTGGTAGAGCTCTTATAAGCTTTACCATTGGAGCCAAAATAGTACCAGTGATTTACAGGTTCTTCATCATCCTCGCCGCCGTCATAATCCTCGTTCTCCATGGATACCCACTGATTGGTTACCATAGCGCCGTTGTCATCTACATAATAGTAGTCGTCATTGTATTCCACGATAACATCAGTTGACATCTCACCGCTGTCGTTTAAGTAGAACCAGTTGTCACCGGATTTTGCCCACTTCTCTGTTTCTTTGTCTCCGCTTCTGTTGTAATACACCCATGTACCATTTTCTTCCTGCCAGCCAGTCGCTGCGAAAGAAGACATGGAAGCACCTAATGCCAGCAGTGCTGCTGTAGATAAAACAGCAACTAATTTGGTCTGCTTTCTCATAATAAATGCACTCTCCTTTTTTTCTTTTTGAAATTTTTCAGATGAAATTCCTAATTGCATCACATGGCTATTATACTTCTAATATTGGAAATTATCGAAAGCAAAACCTATTTTTACCACTATTTATGCTTTATTTTTACTATTTTTTCGAATATTTCTTGATTTTTTAATGAACAGTTTATATACTTATGTTAAACTGTTCTTGTTTGATTCTAAAAGGGAGATGGAAGATATGACGAAAGGAAACGTAATAAACGAAATTACAACCGGTAACAAAAGCGTCGTCGAGCAAAGCCTTGATGATTTCCAGGAATATTTAAAAATCAACAATATGTCTGCAAACACCATTCACGTATATCTGTTTGCAGTCAGACAGTTTCTTGACCTCTACCATGTAGTCAGTCATGACAATCTCATGCTCTATAAGTGCTATTTAATGGAACATTACAAGCCGCAGACAGTAAATTTAAGAATTCGTGCCCTGAATTGTTATATGGAATCTTTAAAGCTTGCTTCTTCAAAAATGCTGATGATACGCATACAGCAAAAAACTTTTCTGGAGAATATCATTAGTCAGGCGGACTATGAGTATCTGAAAAACTGTCTCATCCGTGATGGGAACATGCTGTATTATTTTGTGGTTCGATTTATGGCTGCAACCGGGGTGCGTGTCAGTGAGCTTGTAATGGTAAAAGTAGAGCATGTGAAACGGGGATACATGGATATTTATTCCAAAGATAACAAAATAAGGAGAATCTACTTTCCAAAAAACCTGCGCACAGAAGCTCTTAACTGGCTGAATCGGATCAGCCGTGTCAGTGGATACGTTTTCTTAAATCGTTACGGCGAACCGATTACTCCTGCCGGAATACGGGGACAGCTGAAAAAATTTACAGCTTTATACGGACTGGATCCAAAGGTAGTCTACCCTCATTCCTTCCGCCATCGTTTTGCTAAAAATTTCATTGAAAAATGCGGAGATATTTCCATGCTATCTGATATTCTGGGTCATGAGAGCATCGAAACCACCAGAATTTATCTGCATAGAAGCAGTACGGAACAAAAACAGATTGTAAATCAGATTGTGAATTGGTAGAAAATTATGGTGAATGATGAATTAATAAACGATTTTAGAAAATACCTTAAGAAGAGAAATTTATCGGGAAACTCCATAACTGCATATGCCGGCAGTGTACGTCTTTATTTCACTTTGTATGATGAGGTTACCCCTGAACATCTACAGCAGTATAAGAGCTATTTAATTCCGCGTTACAGACCGGCTACCGTGAATCAGCGTATTTATGCCATTAACCATTTTTCCCGTTTTTTAACAGAGACCAATGAAGTGGATTCCATTGTCTTGTCCTCTTACCGCCTCCCCTCTGTTAAAGTACAACAGAAAACCTTTCTGGATACCATTATCTCCAATGAGGATTATGAGATCTTTAAAGAAAAACTGAAAGAAGAAAAAAATTATTTCTGGTATTTTATTGTACGGTTCCTGGCTGCAACAGGCGCGCGGGTCAGTGAACTGATTCAGATAAAAGAGGAGCATTTAAAGCTTGGTTATCTGGATCTCTATTCCAAGGGAGGAAAGATACGCCGAATTTACTTTCCCGATTCCCTCTGTGAAGAGGCACTGGCATGGTGCCAGGAGCGTGGAGTAGAAAGCGGTTTTCTGTTTTTAAATAAAGCCGGACATTTAATTACCCCCCGTGGTATTAATTACCAGCTAAAACATCTGGCCAGCCGTTATGGAATAAATCCGGATACCGTCTACCCTCATTCTTTCCGGCATCGTTTTGCAAAGAATTTTTTAGCCCGCAACAATGACATATCGCTGCTTGCAGATTTATTGGGACATGAGAGCATTGAAACTACAAGAATCTACCTCACCCGCTCCAGCGAGGAGCAGCAACAGTTACTTGACGAAATTATCACATGGTAAGCGTATTTTTTTATTATTTCATGTTTCTTTTTTCTGATTTCTGAGATATAATTTCAAAAAGGAGGATAATACGTGATGCTAATCTCTTTTCGATTTAAGAACTTCCGTTCCTTTTTGGACGAGACATATGTTAATATGAAGGCGGTCACCTACAAAGAACTTCCTGACCATCTGATTTCATTTGACAACCAGAAGCTGATAAAGACACTGGCTGTCTATGGACCTAATTCAAGCGGGAAAACCAATATTTTTCTTGCCTTTGCCAGTTTTCACTCTCTGATTTTCTGGCAGCTGTTTCCTTCCCAGGCATCTTATAAAAACCGCTTTATTAATCTTTTGCAGCTGAATTCCATGGACAAGATTGTACCCTTTGAACGGGGTGAGCCAGAGACTCCCCCAACTGAAATGGAAGTATCTTTTATAAGCGGCAACAGGATTTATGAGTATGGGATCTCCATCTGTTCCCAGAACATCCTGACGGAACACTTAACCGTCGATCATCACCTGGTATTTTCGCGTACTGCAACTGAACTTTCCTACGGTCGTTTCTATGAAAAATGCATGCGTTCCAAATCGGGGATCCGCCCTCATGACAACCGGTTGTTTTGTTCCATTCTGTCATCTATGGATATTCCCGAAATAAATGCAATTATGAAGCCTTTTGAGAACTTTTTCTCCAGTAAAATTCATTATTATTTTGACGATCTGGAGATGTTTCAAATTCTTGGCAACACTTTGATGGATGGAAAGTTATTTAAAGTCCTGGAAAATCCGGAGGCGATCAATTTCGGACTGAGTCAGCTTCGCAAACTGGGGATTCCTGTAGAAGACATTATAATTGAAAACGGGATTCCAAAACTGGGATATCTTACTAAATCCCGGTTAAGCGGTCAGTCATTTATCAAATATATGAATATTACGGATATCTCCTCCGGCACTCTTAAAAATCTGTTTATGTTTTTAAGAATCTTTGAACTGAGCAAAAACGGAGGTATTCTGATGGTTGACAGCATTTCCGGTGAATTTCATCCTACTGTCATCAAGTTTATTGTTGATTCATTTCAGCAGGAGATGAACAAGAATATACAGCTTATTTTCTCAACTCACGACATCTCCATTTTGAATAATCAGCAGTTTCGACGTGATGAGGTAGCCTTTGTAGACATGAATGAATACGGAGAATCCAGACTCTATACCCTTGCTGATATCAAAGTCCGGTCTGATGCCAGCTTTTCCAAGGATTACCTTCTTGGTAAATACGGGGCAATTCCCCTAGTCAAGGATACGATCTTTTGATGCAAAAAAAAGACACACTATGTGTCTTTTTTTAACTCAGAAGATGAATACTTGCAGTATCTTTAGAACATACCTCAAGCACAATATTGCATTCTGAAACATGCTGGTAATTAATATCCAGAGAATAATCCACCTGAACTTTCAGACGATCCTCTTCCTCCGCAATCCTGATATCGTTGGTTCTGATCCCGATCATCAGCTCTCCAAATGGCGTTGCATAACAGGAAATGTTTTTCTTTTCCTTTTCAAAGGTCATATGAACACTGGTGCTGCCTCTTTTTATGATATCCATTCCTGCCGGATGGATCTTTATGGTGTTTCTGGTCACACCATCTACCCCTTCCTGAACTTCATCATAAAGAATATAATGGTTGCCGTTTTTCAAAAAATAATCTCCTCTTGTGATCATTTCCACAGCCTGATTATCATCTTCCACGATTTGTGCACCGCTGATACTGATCAGAACATCTCTCGTCATAGTTTATAACTCCTCTAGTACTCTTCTATATTTATTTGTCTCGTCTCTTTCACCTGACCCGGAAGAATGGAGGCAGCAAAGCTTGTGAACTTTTCTGCCAGATCACTGACATAGAAATGATATTTATCAATGCTGCTGCCGTCCTGATCACTGATCAGCCCATTTTCCTCCAGAACCTGCTTTAATTCCAGAGCTGTCTCATAAGCCGGATTGACCAGAGTCACTTCCGGACCCATCAGCCTGCCTACTGTGGAGCGCAGAAGTGGGTAATGGGTGCATCCTAATATCAGTGTATCAATGTATTTACCTTTTAATTCGCTTAAATACCTGGATGCAATTTCATCTGTTACGGAATCGTGAAGCAGTCCTTCCTCAACCAGGGGCACCAGAAGAGGACAGGGTTTTCCAGTCACTTCTATGTCTTCCCGCATTTCTTTTATTACCCGTGTGTATACACCGCTTCTTATGGTTCCTTCGGTCCCAATAATTCCGATCTTACCATTCTTGGTTGATTCAATTGCAGTTCTTGCACCTGCGTGAATAACTCCGATGATAGGGATATCCAGATCATGTTCTACTGTCTCCAGCGCACAGGCAGTGGCCGTATTACAGGCAATTACAATTGCTTTCACATCCTGGGTCATAAGAAAACGAATGATCTGTCTGGTAAAACGGATGACCGTGTTGCAGGATTTGTTCCCATAAGGAACCCTCGCTGTATCACCAAAATAAACAATCCTTTCATCCGGCATCTGCCTCATGATTTCTCTTGCAACCGTAAGTCCGCCTACGCCGGAATCAAACACTCCAATGGGAGAATTTCTATCTGCCATAATATCTGCTCCTTAATCGTCAAACCGGCTCAAAGCGTCTTCCATGAGACAATTAACGAGCTGATCCTTGCTTATTCCCGCTGCTTCCCAAAGCATGGGATACATGCTGATTGCCGTAAATCCCGGCATGGTATTAATCTCATTAAATACAACTGTTCCATCACTCTTAACAAAGAAATCCACTCTTGCAAGCCCACGGCCGTCCACTGCCTGGAATACAGCTTTTGCTGCTTCTCTCACACGTTCAGCAGCGCCACCCGGCAATTGGGGATCGATTACTGTTTTTGAATCCGCATTGTTATACTTTGCATCGAAGTCATAAAATTCAGCCGCTGCAAGAATCTCACCTACACCAGAGGCCTTAACCGGCTGATTGCCGCCGCCTAAAACAGCACATTCTATCTCTCTGCCAACGATCATCTCTTCTACCAGAATCTTACGGTCATATCTGGCTGCCTCAAGTAATGCTGTCTCCAGCTCCTTTTTATCTTCCGCCCGGCTCACGCCCTTGGAAGACCCGGCATTGGATGGCTTTACAAATACGGGATAATCAAACCGTTCTTCTACTCTGGCGATTACCTGCTCCATATTCTTTAACTGATGGCGCATGACTGGTACATAAGCCGCCTGACGCACACCAAGATCATCAACAATAATCTTTGTATATAATTTATCCATGGAAACAGCAGAAGAAAGTACGCCGCATCCCACATATGGAATCCGGGAAAGCTCCAGCAGCCCCTGGACGGTTCCATCTTCGCCCAGCAGACCGTGGAGTACGGGGAATACCACATCTGCCTTAACAAGTTCTGACTTCGTTCCATTAAGTAATATGACAGCCCCCATACCAGCATCAGGAGAAAGAATTGCACGAACACTTCCCTCTCTCCAGGTATCGTCTTTGATTTCCTTTACAGACTCCGTTTTAATCCAGTGTCCTTCCTCAGTGATTCCGATCAAAAGCAGATCATATTTATCTTTATTTATATGGTCTATCACATTGACAACTGACATACAGGAAACGACGTGCTCCGATGACTGTCCGCCAAATAATACAACCGCAGTTTTCTTACTCATTCCAATCTCCTTAATAAATTCTTGATTTACAGCGTTTATATTATAGCACATATGGTTACAATTACAAATAGATTCCAGAAAAAAGGAGGTACTCTATGAAACAGAAACGTGATTTATTCTTATGTATTACCTGTCTGCTCATTGCTTTTTTACTGACACTGGCAAATGACAGATCAAGCGACGAAGCCCTTGCCGCCAGGATCGCCCCCGAAATCCTGCGGTTTCATGTTCTTGCAAACAGTAACAGCACTGGGGACCAGAATTTAAAATTAAAAGTACGCACCATGCTTCTCAATTCAATATATGAAGACCTTGGTGAAAATGCATCCCTGGAAGACACAAAAACCTATATACGCTCCCACGAATCTATTCTGGAGAAAAAAGCAGAAAACTACATGAAGAACCTGGGATATGATTATCCCGCACATATGGAACTGACCAATTGCTACTTTCCCACCAAAACCTACGGAGATATGGTATTTCCCTGCGGAACTTACGAAGCAGTAAGGGTAAAAATTGGCGAAGGAAAAGGACGCAACTGGTGGTGCGTCCTCTATCCCCCGCTATGCTTTACCGATTCTTCCTATGCAGTCGTTCCGGATACCTCAAAAGAGATCCTGCGCCACTCCATGGATGAATCTGATTATTTAAAATTAAGAAAAGAACCTGTGAAAATCCATGTAAAGCTTAAAGTTTTGGATCTGCTGCCTGTTCATAAAAAAGCAGTTACTTCGCAGAATCCATGATAATACCCTGAATGGCCCACTGGTACGTGTTATATGCCTGATAGTAAGTATTATACGCACTGTCTTTTTCGCCCTGTGCCTTTAAGTAGGCCATCTGTGCCTGAAGATACTGGATTTTACTGATCATCTTCAGGTTAAAGGAACGGTCTGCCTTATCCTTTTCCAGAGTTGCTTTCTGGAATGCGGTATTTGCAGCTTCGTAAGCAGATTTTGACTGCAGGATACCCTGATAATAGGCCTGCATGGTTATCTTTACATTCTGCTCTGCATCTGAAACATTTTGATCCTTATTTTTCATTCCAGTCGTGGTTTTACCGGAAGAATCATGACGTGCAGAAATAACATCGTAATTGTTGGAAACTGCTTTGTCAGAATCGGCTTCCAGATTAAGGGCTGCTATCATCTCATCAGTAAGCTGTGGAAGACCACCGATAGAGGGAGCAGAATCTGAAGAATATCCCGTCATCAGGCAGAGGGATCGGCTTAAATTGTCAATGGTGCTGTTGATCTTTATCAGCGATCCTTTGGCAGACAACAGATCCTTTTGGGCGGATAGAACATCTGCTTCTGTAGCCATGCCTACCCCTAAACTTAAACTCTGAGCTTCATAAGCAGCATTACTTAACTCCACCACTTTTTCAACCATAGCGCGGCTAGCCTGAGCACTATTGAACCCAATCATCGTCTGGTTCGCATAATAAGTGTATGTTTTGACACCCCGGTTTATATCAGATCTTGCTGATGAATCCATACGATTCATATAGTCGATGGATCGCTGTTGTTGATCTGCTGCTACCTTTAGCTGTTTAATTGCAGAATTTAACGCACCGTACTGCTCTGCTCCAGTTGGAGTGTTCAATGCACCAGACTTTTTTGCTTCATCTGCATCAGTCTGCAGATCCTTAACCTGACGTCTCATCTTATCAATAATATATTGATAATCATCTAAAGCAGTTGAAAAAGAAGTTTCTGCATTCTTCATAGCAGGATTAAAGTACCTTATCAGATCTGGCAATTCATCAAATTCAATGGTCTGATCATTTAACCGATCCCACTTCTCCTGTGTCACTTCTTGGGGTATGGGATTTTCTACCTGACCAGGACCTGCAGCAAAAGCAGGAAACGCCGTGCAGGTAGTGATCATCGCAGCAATGAAAATCGGTAGACTCCATTTTTTTCTCATATCATCAGCCTCCCGTCGAAGCCAGGCCACTCACTGCATTATTATAGGTCTGAACCGATTGAAATAATGTAAGCTCTGCAGTTTTCACTCCATTGGTTTTTGTAATCAGAGCATTTTTCTGTTTTCTGTAATCCAGTCCGCTCATTTTACCCACCTGAGTTTTTCTTTCAGCAGTATCCATATTTTTAGTTTCCAGATTATATTCTGCAACTGCCTGATCATACGCCGCCTTTGCCTGCAGAACTTCCTGATAGCTCTTTACCAGATCTGTGCCAATATTCTGCTCATTGCTTGCGATTGTCCGCTTAAGGGTTTCCTTTGTGACGTCCGCAGATGCATTGGTAAGCTTTCTTTTATTAATTTTCAATGTATAGTTGTTGTTTAAGGCTGCTTCCATATCTGTATCAGGATTCATGGCATCGATCCGTGCCATATCCACTGCAGGAATATCTTTGATTTCAGGTGTATCGTTATATTTCCACCCCAGCATTACGCACAGCTTCTGTCTGGTTTGTTCGATGGTTCCAGTCAGTTTATCAATGGATGTTTGTGTATTCTGTATGTTCTCCAGCGCACCAAGCACATCGGTCTGCGTTGCCATTCCAGCACTCTGCTTAACCAGTACCGATTGATGCACTGCATTTAAAAGTTCCAGGCTATCTTTTAAAGTTTCCAGCTCATATTTTTGCTGAAAATAAGTAATCATCGAGACTTGAGCCGTAGCCACAAGCGTTGCTTCTTCCTGATCATTGGTCAGCTGGTCTACTCCCAAATCCTCGACATTTCTATCTGCATTCTCATCTGCCTGCCTGGCACTCACTGCATTCCTCGCATCGTTAACCTCATTACCATCTTCACCGGTAATATTGTTTCTTGCCTTATCAGCTGCATCCCGGTAATACCTGGCATACTCATCGCTGGTAACCCGGTCCTTGCCCTTTTTATCACTGATATCAAGCTGGTTTTTCTGTACCTTAATGTTGTACTCATGTATCAGGTCTTTCAGCTCACCATACTCCATTGTATTATCTCTAAGCTTTGCCCACTCCTCAGCAGTCCTTGAAAACTCCGGACTTCCAGCCCAGACAGTCGATGCCGGTCCGGAGAAGGTCATCACTGCTGCAAGAGTAAATGCGCCAATCTGTTTCCACTTTCTCATCCTAAATCCTCCTTAACTGGGATTTTTATACTTCATTCTTATATTATCATATCACATGCTGTCAAAAAGAGCCAAGCCACATTCTTCCATATCAATTAAATAATATTTTTTATTACTGCCGGTATTAATCCGGCAGCTGTGTTTTATCTGTTTTTCCACTCATCAGAGAATAATAGACAGGCAGCATAAGCATTGATAATATGGTTGATGCAGTAAGACCTCCCACATTAACAAGCGCAAGTCCCTGCATTGTCTCAGTATTCGTTCCGATCCCCAACGCCATGGGTACCATGGATACAATGGTGGTAAGGGTGGTCATGAGAATCGGCCGAAGTCTGGTAGCACCTGCTTCAACCAAGGCGGTTCGTTTATCCATGGAGGCACGATACTGGTTAACCGTATCTACATAAAGAATTCCTGAGTTAACAACCGTACCGATTAACATCAGAAAGCCCAGCATGGAAGGCATACTGATTGCAACATCCGCTGCCAGCAAACAGCCAAAGGATCCAATTAAACTGAATGGAATGGTGGTCATAACCATAAGGGAAAATTTGAAGGATTCAAACTGAGCCGCCATTACTACAAACACCAGGAATGTAGCAATTAAAATGGCTTTCATAAGATTTCCCAACTCTTCCTGCATAGAGGCATCTTCACTGTTTTTCGCCCTTGTTACACTGTCATTTAAGTATTTACCAGTAACTTTACTGTCTAGTTCCTTTATTGCTGCCGCCTTATCTTTCTTATTCTTCACGGCATCTGTAAATGATCCTGTTATGGTAACCAGATACTGCTTATTCTTTCTATTGATGGCTGTTGGGCTGTCTTCGTAGCCAATCTTAGCGATATCAGTCAGTGCCACAGATCCACCCAGGTTATTCGGAACAAGAACACCTTCCACCTTTTCCAGTGTATTATAGGCGTCATCCGGATACTGTACTTTAACATCCACGTTCTGACCATTTACATCCATGGTCATCGCTTTCACACCGCTTAACATTCCGTTCAGCATTCCTCCAACTGCCGCAGGGCTGATACCCTCCGCCGCTGCCTGAATGGGATCTACACGTACTTTGATAACTGGTGCTGCATTTTCCAGATCGGAATGTACTTTGATCATCTCCGGACGGGCGCTTAATTCATTTACCATCTGGTCAGAGACCTGTTTTAACTGATCTAACTGAGCACTTTGAAGAATAACTTCATAGTCGGACTTATTGCCTCCTCCCATATCACTGACACTGGAGGTTGATTTCACAGTCACATTACAATCAGGAACCTGGTTCATCATTTTTTTCCATTTATTAACTACCTGATCCGTTGTAAGCTTTCTATCTTTTTTCAGATAGGCTGTTACAGTTCCGTTGGTTCCTCCGGAAAAGCTTAAAGCCTGCCCGCCATAACTAACCATATATGATTTTAAATCTTCTTCACTGGTGACAATTCCCTCCAGTTTTTTTAATATCTTATCGGCTTCTTCTACTTTAATTCCTGGCTTCATCTGAGCTGTGACAGTAATGGTTCCCTGATCCACGGTAGGCATCAGTTCAAATCCCAGTTTTGATGCAAAGCCAAAAGATGCCAATAATAACAGCACTGATATTACCATAACCAGAGCACGCCTATTTAAAAGCTTATCAACAATCTTTCTGTAGATACTCTGAAGACCCCTTACAAATCCTCCCATTGGAGAATGCTGCCGTTCCACCGGGCGGAACCTGGAGTAACATAATGGAACAATGGTAATGGCAGAGAAAAAGGATGCCATAATACAAAATACAATTGTAAATCCGAGGGGCTTAAATAACTGACCGGTCAGACCTGCTAAAAACGCCAGAGGAATAAACACTACGCACGTAGTCAGAGTACCGCCAAGAACGGACTGCATTACAACGCCGGTTCCCTCTAATGCCGCACTCATATATTCCCTGAAACCAGTCCCCTTCTGCGATCGGAAACAACTTTCCAGTACTACGATGGAGTTATCCACCATCATTCCGACTCCCAATACAATACTGCTCATGGTAATAACGTTTAAAGAAAATCCCATGGCTGCCATCATAATAAGAGAAACAAGAATGGAAACCGGGATAGAGGTTCCTACGATCAGGGAAGCTTTAATATCTCCAAAGAAAAGGAAAATAATAACCATGGAAATAATAACTGCTGCGATCATGGTATCTTTTACACTGCCAAGAGCAGTGGTAATCTGGTCACTGGTATCATCCACAACTACTACCTGCAGTTTCGGATAATCCTTTTCCAGAGATTCAATGGTTTTCTTTACTGCCCTTGAAACATCAACTGCACTGTTTTTCTGCTGCTTACTAAGGGATAAGGTGATCGTGTCATCTCCGTTATACCGGCCTATGGCAGTCTGCTTCTGATTGGCTTCTGAAATATCCGCAATATCTTCCATGTATATGGTTTTTCCCTGACTGGCCACAATGGGAACCTTTCTTAAGGCTTCCACCGTCTTTACCTCTACACCGGTACTAACAGATAAATCCCGATTCCCCACTTCTGTTTTGCCAGCGGGATATGTAAAATCAGCTGCTTTAATCGCCTGGCTGATGGAGTCCATATTAAGATGATACTGCTTCATCTTCTCAGGTATCAGATTAACTCTTACATAACCTTCCTGGCCGCCGCTGATATTGACACTGGCGACGGAAGTAATTTTCTCAAATTCAGGAACAATCTTGTCATTTACATAATTGTAAAGATTGTTTTGAGATGGATCTTTGATGGAAAGTGTTATAGATGGCATATCATTAATGTTAAATTCCATAATGGAGGGCTTCTCTACTTCCTTGGGAAGATCCAGACTGTCCATTTTCTTTTTTAAATCATTGTATGCCTTATTCATATCGGTACCGTAATTATATTCCATGTACACGATAGAAATATTCTGCTGAGAGCTGGACTGAATATTTTTAACACCGGAAAGAGTACCTACGGACTCTTCGATTGGTTTGGTAACCAGATCGTTAATATCCTCCGGGCTTGCTCCTGCATAGGTAGTTGTTACTAAAAGCATGGGGAAATTCATCTCCGGTGTCAATTCCAGTTTGGAAGAAAAAACGGAGGATAAACCAAATACAAGAAGGCATAAAACTGCTAATATGGCAGTTATGGGCCGCTTTAATACAAATTTTGTCATTCCCATTTTACCGCCCCCTTATTGTGCAGAAGCAGAAGTTTCTACCTCGGTCCCATTCTCTTGTGTCGTCTCGGTTTCCGCAGCAGTTTCGGCCAGAGTTACTTTTGAGCCGTCGTATAATTCGCTGGTCCATGTGGTGACTACCTGATCATCTGCGCCAATACCAGACTGAACCTCTGCAAATTCATTATTTGCAAGTCCGATGGTAACTGCATTCTTTTTCAATGTTCCACTGGAATATGTATAAATAAATGGATTTCCTGCCTCGTAATAAACACTGTCAACAGGAACCGTAAGTACATTTTCTGCCTTCTGAGCCGTTACATAAAGCTTCACAGAGGTTCCTGTAGCAAGTGAATCTCCGGAAGGAACAGAAGCTTTTACTTTAAATAATCCGCTTCCGCTGTCAACCATGGTACTTACTTCCGTTATGGCTGCTTCATGATCTGTACCGTTTTTCTCTATCCGGATAATATCACCGGCTTTCAATCCGTTTATAATCCGCTCAGAAACATAAAAGGTAAGGGACTTTCCGCCATCACCTGATATCACACAGATTGTTGTCTGGGGAGAAATCATATCGTGAAGGCTGATATTAAAACTTTCCACCTTACCTGAAATGGGGGCAGTCACCTGGCTGCTCTCCATCTGGATATTATAGGCAATTTTTGCATTCTCATATTGAAGCCTGGCCATTTCCACCTGACCTGCGGTATTCTGATAGTCGGCATCCGCCACATCTCCTGCTGCATGAAGTACGGTTAAGCGGTCCAGATTTTTCTTTGCATCCCCGTAAGTAATTTTGGCAGTTTCCATGGCAATCCGTGTACTTTCTACCTGTTTTGTATCAATCACACAAAGCAGCTGCCCTGCTGTCACGGTGTCTCCTGTTTTCACAGCTACATTGGTCACTTCCCCTGCGCCAAGAGGTGTAACATGAACAATGCTGTCCGGTTCAATGGTGCCAATCAGTTCATTATTAATTTCAATTGTCCGGATCTCCGGCTTCTGGGCGGTTACTACTGGAGGCGCTTCAGCTACCAGCTCTTCCTTACCCCTATTAAGAATCTTAGGAAGCATAAGCCCTGCGAGAACAGCCACAACTACAACAGTCCCTGCAATTATAAATACTTTTTTCTTTGTCATATCAAGCTCCTTATTATCTTCTCTGTCATAATATGATTTTAATTATTATTTTCGAATTCCATACTGTAAAATGTCTAATTTTTCCTGAAAAATTTTCTTAATTTTTTCTTCATCTTCTGGATGATGGTAATACCAGCCCATACAGCGGGCCAGTTCAAAAAGGATCATGGAAACAAGTCTGCCAAAGGTATCAATATCCGTATATCTGAAATTTGACATATCAGTGCAATGATACATTACCTCACGCAATTCAGTCTGTTTATCCTTTTTCTCATGGCACAAATTATGAACGACTCCGAAAAGTTTTTCACTATCCAGGATATTTTCAGCCAGCCTTAAGACCTTTTCTTCGGTATTATTAATGGAATATTGTAGAAATGTCTCCGCTGTCTTCCATAAATCACCATTACTTTTCTGTGCACAACTGACCCAGGACTCCTGAAAATTATCTCCGGCTTCTTCAAAAATATATCCCAGCACATCCCGCTTATCAACAAAATAAGTATAAAAACTTCCTCTAGAAATTCCTGCGCTCTGTATTATCTTATTAATTGAAGCCTTATCAAAGGGCACTCTGATAAATTCCTCGGTTGCAGCATCCCGTATTATTTTCTTTTTCTCCGCCGGAAGATTATAAAACCGCTCCGTTGGCATCCTTACACCTCATTTCTATTATTTTTTCCGCATGACTTTGTATAAAATTAAAAGGTGACAACATGTCATTTATTATAATGACACCCTGTCACCCTGTCAACAAAGGTTATACTTATTTAATAAATTTCTGATTAAGTTTATTTATTCCTGTCCAGATATTCTTTTAACGCTTCATCACTTTCCTCAATCCATAAGTCCTCTTCCTCTTCATTGAGTCCCAGGAAAGTAGCAAGCGTGTCTGATATTGTGCTGTTGTTCCATTCGTCAATATAATCATCGATTGCCTCAAAATCGATTTCACCAGCCAGATATTTTTCTTTAAATGTCATATCAAACCTCTTTCTATTCCTGTCCCTTAATGTTTTTGGATACTGTAATTTCCTGATTATCGATATGTTCCCGCATAGCTACCTTAGCTTCATCCACTCTGCGCTGTCTTACTGCTTTTAATATGTTGTCATGCTCTAATAAAAGCACCTGACGTTTATCTTCATCTTTAATATATTCCAGTCGATACCGGTACATCTGCTCTCTTAAATTATTGATCATCTGTATCAGTCTGTCGTTACAGGTACCTCTGTAGATCACATCATGATAAGCCTCATCAGTCTCGGCAATATCCATAGGTCTTCCTTTCAGCACTGCATTCCGAAACTGATCCTGCTTCAGCTCCAGTTCAGCAACAGCCTCCGGTGTCATACGCTGACAGGCGAGTTCAATCGCCAGCTCTTCCAATGAACGGCGCACCTCCAACACATCTCTTAAGCTTTTCTCAGAAATTTTAGCCACTTCGGCACCTTTTCTCGGAATCATGAGAACCAGACCTTCCAGTTCCAGCTTACGGATTGCTTCCCTGATGGGCGTACGGCTGACCCCGAGACGCTCGGCCAGCTGGATTTCCATCAGACGTTCCCCTGGTGCCAGCTCTCCTTTTAGTATAGCCTGCCTTAAGGTATTAAATACCACGTCACGAAGCGGCAGATATTCATTCATATTGACTTTTAAATCATTACCCATTGGGTACCTCCTTGGTATTATAAAAATTCGTTAAATAAACTTGTTTCGCCAGATTCCTGCATTCTCCATACCGCAGTTCTTCATATGCTCTGCCTGCAGCGATCGGATTAGTAAAGATTCCAAAAACCGTAGGGCCACTTCCGCTCATCAGTGCATTAACCGCGCCCAGCTCCTTCAGTTTTTCTTTTATGTCCGCTATCACGGGATATTCCGGGATAGTTACCGTCTCTAATACATTACCAAGGCGCTCTGACACCTTGTAAATGTCACGGCTTTTAATCGCCTCGATCATGCCGTCAATATCGGGATGATCTTCCTTTTTTAGTCCAGCCAGATTCAGATGCTCATAAACGAACTTGGTGGAAACGCTTACGGAAGGCTTTGCAATCAGCACCTGACACTGGGGCATATCTGTCAGAGGGGTGAGTATTTCTCCGATACCTTCCGATAAAGCGGTTCCTCTCATAATACAATAAGGAACATCTGCTCCAATCTTTACGCCACGGTTCATCAATTCTTCCCTTGTAAGACCAAGCTGAAACATCTTATTTACCCCAAACAGCACTGCGGCAGCATCGCTGCTTCCTCCCGCCATGCCTGCGGAAACCGGGATAAATTTTTTTAAATGAATCCGGATCCCATGTGGAACATGAAATTCATCCATAAGAAGCTTTGCCGCTTTGTAAACAAGATTATTTTCATTCACCGGCAGATAGTATAAATTTGTAACGACTTCAATCCCAGGTGTTTCTTTTAAATATATATCAATCTTATCATATAGACCCACAGTCTGCATGATCATCCGAACTTCATGGTAACCATCATCCCGCTTTCTTAACACGTCTAAACCCAGATTAATCTTTCCATAGGCCTTTAATCCCAGATGTCTTATCATAAGCAAACATCCCTCACTTTTCGGTTTTCGGATTGTATTTTTCTATTTTTTTGTATACAGTATTTATTATATACCCAAGTACATAAAAGCACAAGTGTTTTATATTCTTTTGTCCATCCTTTCTTCTATTAAAATTTTGTTAACTTTTCATAAATTTCTATAGTGTTGTTGTTAAAATTTTATATTTGACATTCTCCAGTATCCATGTATAATGTTGTTATAACGAACGAGGGCGTTCCATAAGCGGAACTGCTCTTTTTTGTGTTATCAACTTAAGGAGGTAGTGCTGTATGAAAAAATTGGAAATTATTATCAAGCCGGAAAAGCTTGAAAACCTGAAAGCAGTACTGGAAGGCTGTAAAGTTAACGGGCTTATGATCAGCAATGTCATGGGTTATGGAAATCAGAAAGGCTATACTCAGATGTACCGTGGTACCAAGTATAATGTAAATCTGCTCCCTAAAGTTAAAGTTGAGACAGTCGTACCAAAAGAACTGGCTGATCCAATTATTGACGCAGTCGTGGAAGAAATTAATACCGGTACATTTGGAGACGGTAAAATATTCGTCTACGATGTTCAGGATGCAGTACGAATCCGAACTGGTGAACACGGCCGGGAGGCTTTGTAGAAAAAACGGAAAGATATCAACTGAATATGGAATGAATATAAATTATCGATGAGGATAATTGCCTTTAGAAAGGCAGTTATCCTCTTTTATTTTACATTCCGTGCTAATCCATTATAAAATTCAGGAGGAGTTATAATTATGGAAAATACAACTTTATTACTAAACATTATATGGACTATGCTGGGTGCTATTTTAGTCTACTTTATGCAGGCAGGTTTCGCATTGGTTGAGACTGGTTTTACAAGGGCCAAGAACGCAGGAAATATTTGTATGAAGAACATGATGGACTTTGTTCTTGGTTCCCTTTTCTTCTTCATTTTAGGCTTTCCCCTTATGTTTGGAAACAACATCGGAGGAATCCTGGGTGGATCCGGTTTTTTTAATCCTTATTCTCTTGCAGATTCCGACGGACTTTTCAATGGTCTTCCCATTGCCGTATTTATGATCTTTCATACGGTTTTCTGTGCCACATCTGCTACAATCGTTTCCGGTGCAATGGCAGAACGTACTAAATTTTCTTCCTATTTAGTCTATTCCGCTTGTATCAGCGTTTTTATCTATCCCATTACCGGTCACTGGATCTGGGGCGGCGGCTGGCTGTCAAGTATCGGTTTCCATGATTTCGCAGGTTCTACAGCCGTTCATATGGTAGGCGGTATATGCGCGCTGGTCGGAGCAAAGATTGTGGGTCCCCGTCTCGGAAAATATAATGAGGACGGAACTCCCAATGCAATTCCGGGACACAATATTCCTTTGGGTGTACTTGGTGTATTTATTCTCTGGTTCTGCTGGTTCGGTTTTAACTGCGGTTCAACAACTGCAGCCACCACAACTCTTGGAGATATTGCCATGACCACAAACCTGGCGGCGGCAGCTTCTACTCTGGCTACTCTTTTATTTACCTGGAAACGTTACGGCAAGCCAGATGTATCCATGACTCTTAACGGTTCTTTAGCTGGTCTGGTAGCAATTACAGCGGGCTGTGACATAGTCACTCCTTATGAAGCAATTATCATTGGTGCCATTGCTGGTGTGTTTATTGTCTTAGCCATAGAATTTGTTGATAAAGTTCTAAGAGTTGATGATCCGGTTGGAGCCATTGGCGTACACGGCGGCTGCGGACTTCTTGGGACTCTGCTTGCAGGTGTATTTGGAGAAGGAGCAAATTTCCTTACCCAGCTCATTGGGGTTTCAGTGGTATTTATTTATACAGGCTTCATGGCATTTATCATCTTCACCATACTTAAGAAAACCATCGGCTTACGGGTATCTGATCAGGAACAGTCAGATGGTCTGGACCTTCACGAACACGGAATGACTGCTTATGCCGGTTTCCGTATCGACAAATAATTGCTTTCCCTCATATTTTTATATATCAGACTTCCGAAAAACCCCGGCAGAACACCGCCGGGTTTTTCCTTGCTGTCAATCTGATAAAAACCCTTCCATCTCTTCCTCCATCTGTTTTAAAGCAGCACTATAGTTGATAAACTCTGCAGCTGCCTCATCCTTTTTTTCCCCTTTATAACAGATCCGATGCTCCATGCTGGCCCACAGATCCATGGACATGGTTCGAAGCTGAACTTCTACGGGATAATACTCCATGCCATCTGTGTGATAAACCGGAACTCCGAACACAATGTGATAGCTTCTGTATCCGTTTCCTTTTGGTGTCCTGATATAATCGCTTTCCTTTATAACTACAATGTCTGTCTGCTTTCGCAGCAAATCTACAATCCCATAGATATCTCTGACAAAATAACAGATCACCCGGATTCCTCCAATATCAGTCAGACAGTTTCTGGCTGCATCCGTGGTTGTATCATTTCCGCATTTGGTTAATTTATTTTCAATGCTTTCTTTCTGTTTTATCCGGTACTGCACATGATGAATGGGATAATTCAGCTGTTTCCTCCTGTAATCCTTATTCAGCACATCGATCCTGACCTGTATGTTATTCAGCGCATCTTCGTAGGGCTGAATGAAACTTAAGTATTCTTCTTCGGTCATATTCTGCCTCCAAAACATTTCTCGTATCAGTCTCAAGTATATCGTTTTTTTGTGTCCATAGCGTGTCCAAACTTTGAACGATCATGTATACGAAAAAAGGTCCCCTTGGGACTTCCAGGGGACCGGTGTAATCTGTCTCTTTACTCTGTTCTGTCATTGTCTGTAAGTTTCAGGTCGTCAGTCTTCTTCTCCGCTTCATCACCTTTTGCCATCAGAATACTGCTTACAGGCTCACTGTCATCGGAAAATAACGGTCTTAGTCCTTCTTCCTCTGCCCGCTCTTCCTTTGGCATATAAATGTTAAATACCGGTGATAAGATATAAGAATTAATAAATGCCAAAAGCGGAAAACCGAACAGCATAAAAATCATCAGTACAGGCGGAATCATAAATACAAAACCGGCAGCGATCAGCACACCATCTATGACGATCATACCAATTGTCCGGAATAAATGGCGGATGGACATAAAGAATGCATTAAAAAATGTACGTTTAAGTGGATTATAAAATCTGGACTGAAGCGGGAAAATATACATGGCTACAGCAGCATAGATTAAAGCCATGGCCAGAAATACAGTAAGCATAACCGTCTTAACCGTGGAAGAACCATTAAAAAGCCGGGCAAAGAAATATAAATCCACGCCCAGAATGGCTCCTGCCAGGAGAAGGATCAGCCATATTATGGTAGACTGCTTGAAATTCTCTTTAAAGGATTTAAAAAAGGAGCGGATCGTATAGCCGTCATCATCTCTTGCAAGTTTCAGCGTCACGTAATACACTGCAGTTGTAGAAGCTCCTATGGTGAAAATCGGGAGACTGCAGACCAGCCATAAAACATTTAAAATAATTAAATCTCCGAACTTGCCGATAAAACGCCAGACCGGATTATCATAATTAAAAAATCCAGATAACATATGTCATTCCCCTTCTCTCGTTAACGTCAAAAATTATTATAGCGGATTTATTTTTAAAAAGCAAACATTCTCCCCCATTTCATCAATTTTTTATAATTATATATGGAGGAAATTTGTTAAATCTGTGATATAATCATAAAAGTATCCGGATTAAGAACAGAAAGAGGCGTATGATATGACCCCCTATGAAGACAAAACTTTAAAAGATTCATTGCAGGAAGAAAAGAATAAGTTAAAGAATATGAGCTTAAAGGACAGACTATGGTACATCTGGGAATACTATAAGATACCCATAATCGGAACTGTAGTAGCTGTTTTCCTTATTTTCTCTATTTTCTCTGCCGTACACAATAACCGGTTTGAAACTGCTCTTTCCTGCGTCATTTTAAACAGTCAGCCTGACAGTGAAAAGGACCTGGTAAGCGAATACTTTGACCAGGGTTTTCGCGAGTACCTGGGTCTGAACGATGAGACCAAGATTGATGTGGACCATTCCATGTCCATAAGTTTTGACAATTCCAATATGACTGAATTCACCTATGCAGAGCTGGCAAAGCTGTCTGCCCTGATCTCCAGCAAAGAGCTGGACGTAATGATCGCAAGAAAGGACAGCATCGACCACTTTGGTGAGATGGGCGGCTTTTTAGACTTAAAGGAGGTTCTCCCCCCTGACGTCTACGACCAGGTAAAGGATCAGCTCTATGAGGTCACCAATTCAGAGACTGGTGAGACAATCGCCTGTGGAATTAAAATCGGTAATACAGATTTCCTGAAGAAGACAGGATTAACCATGAATGATCCGATTTTAGGCATTATCAGCAATTCCACTCGTACAGACACTGCGGTGAAGCTGATCCGCTATGTGTACGGGCTGTAAGGTGAAATCCCAGACTTTTTAAAAGGCTGACAGAGGCACGGTTTTCTTCCAGAACTCTGGCATAGATCCTGTCTGTCAGGGAAGAGGCTGCATATGTTAGAATCGCCTGGCATGCTTCTTTTGCATATCCCTGGCGCCTGTAAGGTGTAAAAATATGATATCCCAGTTCCAGCGGGGTATCATTTTTTTTCATGAAGGAGTACAATTCCTCATTTTCTCCAGGATCAAAATTAAACAGCCCTGCTTTTCCCACAATGACCTTTTTTTCCCGGTCATAGAGAGCCCATATTCCATATTCGTAAAAACCATACTGCTGCCTGATGTAGCTCTCTAATGTGTTTCTGCTATAAAAAAGGGCTCCATTCTCTCCTCCGTCCGGCTCTTTTGGTATATCATCTGCATCAGCCGTCACAAACTCCCGGATCAGAAGACGTCTGGTGTCTGTTATATTCCAGGGCATCCCCTCTTTTCTCCGGACCACGCGTTCCATAAGTTCCGATGTAATATCTTCATAAGATTCTACCAGATAGGAAGCTGGCGAGAGACACTGATCCGTCCGATTTCGGTCCCATAAACCAATAACAGCCCTGCCTTCTGCAAAAGCAGAGCGCAGGGCTTCATATTCGTCTGATATGGTAACCTGGAAATTCTTCCCTTCAATGGTAATCTCCCGTTCCCACACCATAATTTATAAAGTCTCCGGTTCCTGATACTCTTCACCGAAGGTATCTACTGACATAGACTGTATCTTCTGCTCAGCCATCGGACGGTCATTGTAATCGGTTTTCACATCTGCTATCTTATTGACAATATCCATGCCTTCGATTACTTTTCCAAATGCAGCATAAGCACCATCTAAATGAGGAGCTGCCTTATGCATAATAAAGAACTGTGAGCCTGCTGAATCCGGATTCATGGCTCTTGCCATGGAAAGAACTCCTTCAGAATGCACTAAGGTGTTAGTAACTCCATTCTGGCTGAATTCACCCTTAATGGAATAGCCAGGGCCGCCGGTTCCGGTTCCCTGTGGGCATCCGCCCTGAATCATAAATCCGTTGATGACTCTGTGGAAAATCAGTCCGTCATAATAGCCTTTTTTTACAAGACTGATAAAATTGTTCACTGTATTTGGTGCAATTTCAGGGTAAAGCTCAGCTTTTATCACATCACCGTTCTCCATTGTAATTGTAATAACAGGATTTTTCATGTTTTTTCCCTTTCTTGTATAAAGTTTAACATATGTGTGTATTTTATCAAATCATTAAGTTTTTGTCTAGCTGTTCATACTTTGTTTCAATTTCATTCAAAAATCTTTTACACAAACAACATGATTTCTTCATGTTTCATGGTTATACTAAAACTGTAAATTAAATATGTTTATAAGATTTTTTTCATAATACTTGAGCTGATAATCCTGTTATCAGCTCTCCTCCCTTTTTGAAACAACTTTTAAGGAACTGCTGGTCGGCAGTTCCTTTTTTATTATTCCCTTTGAAAATTTTCGTATTCATCTAAGATGTACCGGTTGCATGAT
Source organism: Hungatella sp. (assembly GCA_009712635.1). Lineage (GTDB taxonomy): Bacteria > Bacillota > Clostridia > Lachnospirales > Lachnospiraceae > Lacrimispora. Next base: position 764,099 of record WASS01000015.1, read on the forward strand.
ATCCATATTATTTTCAAATAATCCCGCTGCACAAACCTGCAGACTATCATAGGTTTTAAAATAATACTCACATGTGGCAGTATTTAAAAATGCTGTATATTTTGTGTAATCAAAAGAACCACGGCTTGTCATAACTGCTCCTTTTGGAATAGTCACCCCTTCCATAATGTGAAAACAGGATACCACAGCTTCTTTCCGATTCTGAGGCACTGGAAGAAATGATTTCAAATATGCTGTCCGGACGAAACGGTCGGGTGAGGTAAAGCCTCCCGGAAGTGCTCTTGTTCCTCCTGCCTGACCGAATGGAGTAAGCTTTATTCCGCTCCAGCTGGCTTCTTCCATTTGTTCAGGGCTTGCCTCCATATAATTTCTTAAATTAGTCATATGCCAGGGAAGATCCGGGCTATTTGCCAGAACACCGATGGGATTATCAAAAATAACCAGACCTTTACTGGTTAGTTCAATTACAGTACAGGCACCGGTCTGGTCTGTTGCAATCCAGTGAAGAGGTGCTGCCGATCCAGTAACTGGGTCTTCCATACCAATGATAGAAACCTGCATTGCCAGTGTTTTTAGTTCCTGGACCGACCTGCATTTTCCCAATATATAATGAAGAAATTCAAAAGAAGCAATGGGAAACCGATTTTCTGACTTTCCCATTTCTTCATATCTGGCATAACCTGCAAAGTAAAGAGCTGCCGCTGCAAACCCTCTTTCATTTACTCCGTCAAAGAACCCCAAAAGTCCGTCTGTCTCCTGTCCAATTCCTATAAAGCTATAATCATCCTGCATCCTGGCACCAGTAAGAGCATTGATCCATTGATAGCTTTTAGGAACTTTGAAAAAGTGAGGATCTATTTCAAAGGAAAAATCCATATTTCTTCCGAAAAAAACTTCCCCTTCTTTCGTCTGCAATGTCATAGCCGTACACATTGTCATTCCCCTGGTTTTGATTATTTAGTTATATATATGGCTGACGGTTCGATTTATGATGATATGGATTCAATTGCTTCTTTTAATTGTGTAATACAATCCACTGGTTTTAAACACGTTCCATTTTTGCAAAGATAGAACTGACTTTTTAGAGAATCTACGGGATAATCTTTTGTAAATGGAGCTATTTTTGAAAGAAGCCCTTCATTTTCTGGATTTTTAAATATAATATCGATATCAGTCAGAACTTCCCTTTTTAAACCGGCAAGTTCTTTCTCTATTCCAGGCTGGGACGATACTGCGACCAGCTGTGTATGAGAATAGAGGACCGTCTGAAACGCCAGGAGTGTAAAACTATGATTCGCGGGACTGGTCTGGGCTTCTCTTCCCATCCATTTTAACTGTTTTTTTAATATTTCCTGCCACGTAATTTCACCGGTCAAATGATAAAGCTTCCCAATCACATAGGCAGCCACTGAATTGCCTGAAGGCAAAGCACCGTCATACAGTTCTTTAGGACGGCTGATCAGTTTTTCTCTGTCATGTGCATACATATAAAATCCGCCATTTTCCTCATCAAAAAACAGACCAGTCATTTTCTCACAAATGCTGACTGCTTTTTGAAGATAGGATACCTCAAAGCATGCCTGATACAGTTCCAACAGTCCGAATGCGTAAAAAGCATAATCATCCAGTTGTCCATCATGTCCGGTTTCCCCATCCCGGTAGCGGATAAATAGTCTGCCATCCGTGTTGGTCAGTGTTTCTTCAATAAAAGCCTGTGCATTTCTGGCTGTCTGTAAATATAAATCATCCAGAAGAATCTGATACCCCTTTGCCATCCCTGCAATCATCAGACCATTCCAGGATGTCAGAATTTTATCATCCTTATGAAGCTTAGTCCTCTTAAGACGATAATCGTAAAGTTTCCTGCTAAGCGTGATGATTTTCTCATCTTTTTTTTCATAATCATGATTATTAATAAGATTTAAAATATTTTTTCCTTCAAAATTGCCTTCTTTTGTAATTCCAAACCACTGACAGTAGAATGAGGCATCTTCTTTTAGAATCTGTGTGATTTCATCCCGGTCAAAAACGTAGAACTTTCCTTCTACCCCTTCGCTGTCTGCATCCTCTCCACAATAAAATCCACCGTCTTTATCCGTAAGGGTTTCTATAATGTAGCTGAGTATTCCTCTGGCTGCTGATTGGTAAAATGGTTCTCTGGTTATTTTATAAGCTTCCAGATAGGCATAAGAGAGCAGGGCATTATCATAAAGCATTTTTTCAAAATGAGGAACCAGCCACTTTTCATCGGTAGAGTAACGGGAAAACCCTCCCCCAACATGATCATAAATTCCCCCCCCGATACATATGCCTTAAAGTTGATTCACATATATCTCTGGCAGACTCGTCCTTTTCATAGACGGAGTGACGAAGGAGAAAAATCAGATTATGGGGCATGGGGAACTTTGGTGCTCTCCCAAATCCACCCCATGTTTTATCATAGGAGCGCTTTAACTGTGTGGCAGCCGTTAAGAATAATTCCTTACCGGGATCATCCTTACTGCCATCACTGCTATTTTCCTCTCCATTTAGATACCGGGTTATTTCTTCTCCGGCCTGCAGCACCTTTTTCCTGTCGTTTTTCCAAAGTCCGTCTATGGCATTTAAAACCTCAATCAGTCCGGTATTCCCCCATCTGCTGTGCTTCGGGAGATAAGTGGCTGCATAAAAAGGCTTCTGATCCGGAGTCATAATAATTGTCAGAGGCCAGCCGCCTGAACCTGTAAGTGCCTGGCAGACCGACATGTAAACCGAATCAATATCAGGGCGTTCCTCACGGTCTACTTTAATTGAAACATAATTTTCGTTTAACAGGCCTGCCGCCTCCTGATCCTCAAAGGACTCATGAGCCATGACATGGCACCAGTGACAGGTCGAATAGCCGATGGATAAAAAAATTGGTTTGTCTTCTGCTTTTGCTTTCGCAAATGCCTGTTCACACCAAGGCCACCAGTCAACTGGATTATTAGCGTGTTGAAGTAGATAAGGACTTTTTTCATGTATTAATCGATTGGATATTTTACTGGTAGTCATAGGGCATTTCCTCCTTAAATAAACATACAGCCTTATTATACCCACTTATATAAACGAATAAGATCCTTTACAAATATTTCTTCGTTTGTAAATTGAATTTTATTATTGTTTAACAATCCATCCAATGACTGTATTGTTTTTTCGATCATAGAAATTTTCCACCTCTTGCTTAAATCTTTTTTAAAGCAGATATAAATTTCATTTTTTATTACCTCATATACGATTGAACACAGTGTATTCTCCTGACTGGTTTTACTTAAAACTTCAAAGGCTTCATTAATTCCAAAGCTGTGAATATTATTATGAATATATTCATGAGCACAAATATATCGATCAGCACCTATTCCATATACTTTATTATAATCAGTTCCTTTAAAATCCCCATTTGGAAAATTAGTCATAACAATAAAATCATTGTGAATCGGACTTATTATATTTGTTTCATTTCCTTCTTCCAGAATAAATGCATCACCGGTTTTATCAGCAATCATAGTATGTAACCCTAAATCTGGATACAATGGATTTCTAGGATACGAGATTACTCTTTTATTAAGTATGTCATAAAATTCAGATGCTTTTTTTGTTTTTTTCAGCGCCTCGTCAAAAGTATCAAAAGCAAACCAATCATTTTCGTCACAGCTTGATTTAAAACCCGTATTATATTGGACTGCCTGAGTACATATAAAAAGACCCTCACTATTAAATCCGGCGATATTCCTGTATTGGTTTTCTACTAAGCCTGAAAAGTAAAATGAGTTTATATCATTATAACTACTGACTTTTAGTTTTAAATCAATATCATCAGTATCGAAATTCATACCATAAACAGCTTTTTTTTGACCGTATACCGCAAAACTTGTACACATTTTGGAACCCTCCATTCATATATAATTCTGTCATATAATATGCTTTAGCTATATTATTATTGGCTTCACTACTTTCTTAAACTTCCATCCACATAATAGCACCTTGCACCTGGAGGATTCAACCTGCAACATTTTTCCGTATCAAAAATGCGCCAGTCAGGCTTATGCTTTATGGCGCATTTTGATATTCGCTGTATGTTTCCATTCTTATTCCGGAACTCTTACTTCTTTCATTAAAAAAATGAGCGCGACAATATTGGGAACTGCCATCAGTCCATTCCAGATATCGGAGAATTCCCAAACAGTTTCCAGCTTCGCCAGGCATCCCACAAATACTGCGCACAGATAGAGAAGTGTATAGATCTTACCTCTTAAAATACGCTGCAGCAGATAAAGAATATTTCGCTTTTTCAGGCTTTCCGCCAGATATCCTGCAGCCTGCTTTCCAAGATAATACCAGGCAATTATGGTTGCAAATGCAAATACCAGCATGGAACCGGATACTACGTATTCCCCCAGTCCCCCCAGTCGTTTGGAAAAGCTGAATGCGGTAAGGGCCGCGCCGTCATAACCGGAGCCTGCCGCGTCCCCTTCTGTCATACACAAAATCACAAACGCGGTCATGGTACAAATAATAATAGTATCAAAGAAAACTTCAAACATTGCCCACATTCCCTGTTTTTCAGGCGTGGTATTTTCGGCTGCTCCATGTAAAACGGCCATACTGCCAAGACCGGCTTCATTAGAGAAAACACCTCTTGAAATGCCATATTGAAGGCTTTTACTGATCCCAAATCCAGCTGCTCCTGAAAAAACAGATACCGGCTGGAATGCATCCTGAAAAATAACATGAAAAATATATGGAATTTTATCATAACAGGACATAATAACAACCATGGAGAACAGCATATAAATTCCGGAGGCAACGGGAATCATACGTTCCGAAACAAAAGCGATCCGGCTGATCCCGCCAAGAACAACCAGGCATACCAGTCCGGTCAGAAAAATCCCCACTAACCCAGTTGGAACCTGAAAGGAGTATTTAAGAGTTTCCGCAATGGAGTTGGACTGAACCATACTTCCCATTCCAAGGGATACCATGATGCAGAGAAAGCTGTAAATCATTCCAAGGGCCGGCAGTTTCAATCCTCTTTCCAGATATACCATAGGCCCGCAGACCCATGCTCCGTTCTGGTCTTTGTACCGGTACCGGATTCCTAACATGGTTTCTGCATATCCTGTCATCATACCGATTACAGCAGATACCCACATCCAGAAGATGGCTCCAGGTCCTCCGGCTGTCAAAGCAGTAGCCACACCCACAATATTTCCAGTCCCTATTGTTGCTGCAAGAGCCGTACAGGCGGTCTGAAATCTGGTCACATCTCCTTTGTCTCCCTCTTCGTCTTCCTCCTGTATGCTCCCAATGGTCTGTTTCCACCAATAGGCAAGCTTCCTGATTTGAAAAAATCCGGTTTTTACCGAATAGATGATCCCAATTCCCAGAAACAGGATTAACAGCCAGGGTCCCCATACCATTTCATGTATGTAATGAATCATTCCTTGTGCTCCCTTATGTCCTCTTTATCACATATTCGTGGCGGAATGATTGTATGAAAATTTCCATTCATTTTTATACAAATTTAACTTTACTATGATATAATCTTTTTATGTGCTGAATTTAAACAACTAACGCGAGGTGAATAATATGCCCGGTTTTACTACCCACTACTTATTAGGCGTTAAAGCATATAACAATATGCCAAACACTCCTTTAAAACGAATCATTTCCAAATATCGCTGGCTCTATCAGCTGGGTCTTCAGGGTCCGGATATATTTTTTTATAATATCCCCATTCTTCGTCACAGGGATTACCGAAATGTAGGTTCCTATATGCATGAAAATCACGTAAACAGCTTTTTCGTTACCTGTTTAAATCATATCGGAGCCATTGAATCAAGGCAGCAGCGTGAGCAGGCCATCGCATACATGAGCGGTTACTTCTGTCACTATATTGGAGATTCCATCTGCCATCCTTATGTATATGGCAGGATCGAATACGATATCAAAAACTCCGGAAACTATCACCATGGGCTTCATGCCATGCTTGAGAATGATATAGATGCTCTGTTACTCATGATTTATAAGCAAAAAAAGCCTTCTCAGTTTAACCAGGCTGCAACCATTTGCTTAAACGGTCAGGAAATGCAGTTTATTTCCGGTTTTTTATCATCCTGCATCAATGAAACATACTATCCCTTAAATTATCGGAATAATTATCAGGTTACCGCCCGTATGGTATCCCGATCCATCCTGGCGATGCGTCTGGGCTGCCGGACACTTGCGGATCCAAACAGCAGGAAGAAAAACAGCATTGAATTTGTGGAATCCTTATTCCTTAAAAATCCTGTTGCTTCCCGTAAGCTGGTTACCGATATAACCTCTGATCCTGTTGTAACATTTAATCTTAACCATGATACGTGGTGCAATCCCTGGGACCGAAGGCTTGCTTCTAAAGCTTCCTTTCCTGAACTGTTCCATCAGTCCATGTCCAAATGCGGAAATGTTTTTTTCCGGTTAAATGAAGAACTCACGTCTCCTGTTCCGTTAAACAGCCTGGATCACAACAAACTGCTGCGGGAACTGGGAAATTATTCGTATCACAGCGGACTGGCTGTTGATTCCAACTGATTTTTATATTCTTATATTAAAAAAGCATGGATCTTAAAACGCCTCGCGTTTATCCATGCTTTTCATACATTCTTTACTTGGAAGCCTGTGTCTGCTCTGCTTCTGTTTCATCTGGTGCTTCTGTGTCATCTGCTTCTTCCGTATCATCAGCTGCGGTTGTTTCCATCACAACTGCACCTTCCTTCGGTACAATCTTCTCGTCAGAGCCTTTGGGAATATCCATATCCACCAGCCAGTACTGCTTCTCTTTCATTGTATAATCCGGCATAACAATTAAGTGCAGATCATAGTCCTTAAAAAAACCGCCGTAAGAAGTCTCACTTGATTTCTCAAAGCTAAAATCCTGATCTGCTGCCACATCATTTAAATAACGGACTGCGGCATTTGCAAATGTAACTGCTTCTTCCGGAGTCGTCCCTGCTTTAACAACCAGATTCAAATCAAGTTTTTTCTCCTTCGGATCCATGCTGTAGTTTACACTGAGAGCCATAGGATATTCTTTATTATCCACAAACTCTTCATCCATATCATTTCCAATCTGAGTCCAGTCCAATACGATTCCCTGCTGCGTTTCAAAGACAGGTTCTGCAGGGCCACCGCTTGCAAGAATATGGCTCTGGGTACAGCCCGTTAACAGCATCACTGATACGGCACATATCATTAGCACTTTGTTCCTCATCATAATATCCTCCTTAATGAACATCACCATTATATCCGATCCTGTCCTTTTTTTGTAGTGCTTTCAGCAAAAAGTCAGAAAAACTTCACAATTGCGTTAGACTTTTTGCTGGTATTAATGGCTTGCTTTTCCTCTATATTAAAGGCTGACTTGATAAAACAGATTCAAGTGCTGTATTTTAAATACATAAATTTATATGATTCAGCCTTGCATTTTTTAATAGACCGTGGTATCATGTTCAATATCAAGATATAAACATTATTTTTGAACTATAAAGGAGCCATGTCATGAACAACAAAGAGAAAATATCATTGATAAAAAAGCTGGATATTATGACCACCCTGGTACCGTTTACAGCAATCATCTTATTATGTATCCTGTTTCTTACATATCCGGAGGCATCTGGTGCTGTGCTGGCATCTATACGGTCATTTCTTGGAAATGAGCTGGGCAGCTACTACCTGATCATAGGACTATTCACATTAATCTGCTCCCTTTACATGGCCTTTTCCAGATATGGAGCGATCAGACTGGGAGACTGTGAGAAACCTCAATATTCAAATTTCAAATGGGGAGCCATGATGTTTACCGCAGGTCTGGCAGCTGACATTTTATTTTATTCTCTTTGTGAATGGCTGCTCTACGCAGGAGAGCCCCACATAAAAGATATGGGTTCTGTACAGGACTGGGCTTCCACCTATCCTCTGTTTCACTGGGGTCCAATTCCATGGAGCTTCTATCTGGTTTTAGCCGTTGCATTTGGCTTTATGCTTCATGTTAAGAAACGGACAAAGCAAAAGTACTCAGAGGCCTGCCGTCCAATCCTTGGTAAACTGGTAGACGGGCCAGCGGGGAAATTCATTGATTTAATTGCTGTTTTCGCTTTACTGGCAGGAACTGCTACCACATTTTCTCTCGCAACGCCCCTTCTTTCCATGGCAGTCAGCCGGGTGACCGGACTGCCTGAATCCAGATTTTTAACTATAGCAATCCTGATCATTATCTGCGCAGTATATACGTTTACAGTATATTTCGGCATGAAGGGAATTTCAAAGCTTGCTGATTCCTGTACCTACTTGTTCTTCGGACTTCTCCTTTACGTACTCATTGGCGGAGGTCAGGCGAGATATACCATCGAAACAGGAATAACAGCAATCGGTAACCTGACGCAAAACTTCATCAGTCTGTCCACCTGGACTGACGCACTTCGCACCTCTTCCTTTCCTCAGAACTGGACCATCTTTTACTGGGCATACTGGATGGTATGGTGTGTTGCCACTCCGTTTTTTATCGGTGCCATCAGCAAAGGGCGGACGATCAAACAGACTGTTCTGGGGGGATACTTCTTTGGTTTGTCAGGAACGTTTACTTCTTTTATTATATTAGGTAACTACAGTCTTGCTCTTCAGACAAAGGGTATTCTTGATGTTATGGGCATCTATCAGGCTACACAAAACCTTTATCAGACTATTATGGCTATTTTAGAAACACTTCCATTTTTTAAGATGGGTCTGGTGCTTTTAGCTCTTACCATGATTGCTTTTTATGCCACCTCCTTCGATGCACTCACACTGGTTGCCGCTTCCTATTCCTATAAGGAGCTGCCGGAAGATGAAGAGCCTCACAAACACGTAAAGCTGTTTTGGGCTATCCTTCTGATGCTTTTCCCCATTGCACTTATTTTCTCAGAGAATTCAATGGCTAATTTACAGACTGTATCCATCATTGCCGCTTTCCCCATCGGCATTATCATTCTTCTGATTATCTTCAGCTTCTTTCGGGATGCAAAGGAATATTTAGATCATTCCTGAAAAAAGACTGCTGCAAAATCTGCAGCAGTCTTTTTTTATTCATAAATCTGGATTTCCGTACTGGAGTGAGATGGTACCTGCTTCTCCTTTGGAGGAAGTTGCTTATAATCTCCATAAATCCAGGTAAGGACTTCATGCCAGCCTTTGGGAGCCATCAATTTCGTATCTTCAAATTCCAGATCCACAGTTTCTTCACACCATTCTTTCTTTAAAGTCACATATAAATAATCCGGCTGATAATTACTGTAGTAGCGCAGTCTGCTTTTCTTCTTCCGGTCTTTCACAGCTGCCCAGTATTGAAGTTTTCTTAAAACTCCCATGGGAATTAACTTGCCAATCAGCGCCAGAATTCCGACGCATATTCCATTTAACAGACTGTACTTTCTTAAATCAAGCTTATATCGGTGTCCCATGGAAAGTCCATAGATAACGGTATGAAGCAGCAAAGTTACAGTTGATGAAACCTTGTTTTCCGGCAATTCATCAATGGTAAATAAATCTACCCACAGATGATTCAGCCTGCCTTCATAATATTTCATCTCAGCAGTATCTTCATGGGTTCTGCTTTTCTTATAAATAATTCTGGCTGTGAAATCGTAAAAGGCCTTTCCTCTTCGCAGATCCTTTGGTTCAAGAAGTTCCATGTCATCCGGCAGTTCCGACCGCACCACCTGCAAAAATGCCTCATAATTGGTACGGGTAAATGCTACATCTGCATCATCATCCCAGGGAATAAATCCTTTGTGTCTGACTGCACCCAGAAGTGTCCCGGCATCCAGCAAATATTGGATCCCATGTTTACGGCAAATCCGGTCAATCTCTTTTAAAATGCCCAGATTCGCCTGATGCACCTTGGTCAAATCATACTCCTTCATAATTCCTCCATTCTGACTGAAACAGGAAAACGGAACTTAAGCCTGCTGGTTTAAGCCTTCTTTTATGGTTTTCGCCATGTAGTCGATCATCTCATCGGTCATACCCGGATAAACTCCAATCCAGAATGTATCCTGCATAATACGGTCTGTATTCTTCAGTTCACCTACAACCCGGTATCCGGTTCCTGATTCCCGCATCTGATTGAAGCATGGATGCTTGGTTAAATTGCCTGCAAAGAGCATTCTGGTCTGCACACCTTTTGATTCCACATACTGAACCAGCTGATTTCTGTCAACGCCCTCTTTACAGGTAATAAGAAAGCCAAACCAGCTTGGTCTTGATCCAGGACAGGCCTCCGGAAGAATCAGTTTTCCCTCTGTATCTTTTAATGCCTCGTAAAGACGGCTGAAATTATGGCGTCTGCGCTCAACAAAGGCTGGAAACTTTTCAATCTGCGCACAACCAATGGAAGCCTGCATATCCGTTGCCTTTAAATTATAACCGAAATGAGAGTAAACGTACTTATGGTCATATCCCAGAGGAAGTTCGCCGTACTGGCGGTCAAACCGGTGTCCGCATAAATTGTCTGTACCAGAAGGACATACACAATCACGTCCCCAATCCCGTAAAGAACGGATAATCCGGTTTAACAGGGAATCGTTGGTGTAAACAGCTCCGCCCTCTCCCATGGTCATGTGGTGAGGCGGGTAAAAACTGGAGGTTCCAATATCTCCGATGGTACCTGAGAAATGCTCTTTCCCATCTAAGGTATAAACGGTGCCCAGTGCATCACAGTTATCTTCCACAAGCCATAAATTATATTTATCGCAGAATGCCTTAACTGCCGTTAAATCATAAGGATTACCAAGTGTATGGGCGATCATGACTGCCTTTGTCTTCTCAGAGCGGGCTGCCTCCAACATGGTAACATCGATGTTATACTGGGGAATGGTCACGTCAACAAATACCGGTACTGCCCCATATTGAATCATTGGCGTTACTGTTGTGGGGAATCCTGCCGCTACTGTAATTACTTCATCTCCTCTTTTGATCTGACGCTCTTTTAAAAGCGGGGAAGTAAGTGCCATAAATGCCAGTAAATTTGCTGATGATCCCGAATTGACCAGGGAACAAAATCTTACATTTAAATATTTAGAGAATTTCTTCTCAAATTCATCGGTATAGCGTCCTGAGGTAAGCCAGAACTCCAGCGAACTGTCTACCAGATTAACCATTTCCTTACTGTCATATACTCTGGACGCATAGGATATTCTGTCACCGGCTTCAAACGGTTTCTTCTGATTGTGATACGTATCACAGTATTCCTTTACAAGTGCAAGGATTTCTTCCCTTGCTTCTTTTTCTGTTTTTTTATCAAACATAGAATTGTTTCCTCTCTTAATCTATTGGTTAAAAAATTCTTCGATCTGCCGGTCCATTACAAAAATCATATCTGCTCCGGCCAGATATTCTCTGGTCCATTCCACGGTCTTTTCCACGGCTTCCTTCACTCCATACCTGGGTGTCCAGCCAAATACCTTTTTGACCTTTGAACAGTCCAGCTTTAAAAAGTTGGCTTCATGAGGTCCTCCATCGTGTGTGACGGACCAGGTAATCCCCTGCCCCCATGCTTCACAGAATAAATTAGTTAATTCTCCGGTTGTGACACAGTCCTTATCATCGGGTCCCACATTATAGTATCCCTGATAGGAAGAATCCTCATACTGCTTCATGGCAATTGTCATATATACAGCCAGAGGCTCTAAGACATGCTGGTAAGGTCTTGTAGAATCAGGATTTCTAAGTACGATCTCCTGGTTTCTCATGGCAGACCGGATGCAGTCCGGTATAATTCTGTCATTTGCAAAATCTCCCCCTCCTATGACATTGCCAGCTCTTGAAGTGGAGATCGCTGTTCTGCCCTGGGAAAAGAAAGACTTGGCATAGCTGTGGGTCACCAGTTCTGAACAGGATTTACTGTTGGAGTATGGGTCATAGCCATCTAAGGGGTCACATTCCCGGTAACCATATTCCCATTCCTTATTTTCATATACTTTATCGGTTGTTATATTGAGAAAAGAACGGACCGTCTCAGTAAGGCGGATGCATTCTAAAATATTCACCGTGCCCATTACATTGGTCTCATAGGTGTAAACCGGATCCTTATAGGAATCTCTTACAATGGGCTGCGCTGCTAAATGAAAAACAATCTCCGGTTTTGCCATTTCAAAAACAGTTTTTAAATGATTTAAATCCCGGATATCTCCAATGACTGAATTCATCTGTCCGGATATATCTGCCACTTCAAACAGAGCGGGATCCGTTGGTGACTGGAGTGAGTACCCAGTTACCTCTGCTCCTGCTTTTATCAGCATACGGCTGAGCCATGCTCCTTTAAAACCGGTATGCCCGGTAAGAAGAACTCTCTTTCCTTTGTAAAATTCAGAAAATTCCTTCCAGCGGTCATTTGTTTTTTTCGTCATATTAATTCTCCCATATCTTCCAGGGTGCTTTCCCGGACTGCCATAGTTCTTCCAGCTTCTTCATCTCTCTCTGGGTATCCATGCACTGCCAGAAGCCGGTGTGATGGAAGCTCATCAGTTCTCCTTCTGCAGCCAGTCTCTGTAATGGCTTCTGCTCCAGAACTGTGGAATCATCTTCCAGATAAGAAAAAATCTCAGGGTTAAATACCATAAAACCGCCGTTGATCAGGCTGGCATCCGTCTCGTCCTTTTCCCGGAAGGAACGCACAACATCGCCTTCATCAATATCTAAAACTCCCTTTAACTGGGCAATATTAACCGTTGTCATGCTTGCAATTTTCCCGTGGCTTTCATGAAATTTTAAAAGTGCGTTTAAGTCTACATCACAGACTCCGTCTCCATAGGTAAGCATAAACGGTTCCTCTCCTATAAAGGGCTGTATCCGTTTGACTCTTCCGCCAGTCATGGTATTGAGTCCCGTGTCCACAAGGGTTACCTTCCACGGTTCGGAATAATTATTATGTACCTCCATGCTGTTGTTGGCAAGGTCAAACGTCACATCGGAGGTATGAAGAAAATAATCTGCAAAAAATTCTTTCACTACATACTGCTTGTATCCCAGACAAATCACAAAATCATGGAATCCAAACTGAGAATAATATTTCATTATATGCCATAAAATGGGCTTTTCACCGATCTCGATCATTGGCTTTGGTTTTAAATGACTTTCCTCACTGATTCTCGTTCCAAGACCCCCTGCTAATAATACAACCTTCATCCTGCTTCCTCCTGACATTCTCTTATTCATATTCGTGGTATGCCTTCCGGTAAAAATGCATCAGCACCTTTACAACTGGTCCCGGCCACATCTTTTTAAACATCTCTGTCTCTTCTTTAATACGGCTGTTATCCTCTATGGCTGCCTTTGTTGCTGCTTCGTCATGGACCCGATAATAAAGAATGGGTTTCTCCACACAGATAAAACGTCCTGGCAGCTTAGACAGCTCATAAAGCGTATCCCAGTCCAGGGCAAAATGATAGGGGGAGGTAAAGAGTGGTTCCCCCAATTGTTCCTTATTATATGCACATGCAGGACAGCATATGGAATTTCCAAAAAACAGGACACTTTTTTTAACCCAGGCCAGATGACTGAGGGAGCGCAGCCTTAAAGGCAGACGTAAAATCCGCTTGATAAATTCAACCGGCTCAAAAGCTGCCAGCTTGTCCTTCTTCACAACAACATAACCGCCGGTAAATAAAGTCATGTCCGGATAACGTCCATAACAATTCAGCAGATTTTTTACATAGTCTTTCTGATACAGATCATCCTGATGGGCAATGGTCACAAATGTGGCATCTGCCATGTTATAGGCAAAATTCCAGTCATCCCGGATACTGCTTTTCTCGTGTCTGATAAAAAGGGGAATCCCATACTGATCAGCCAGACCGCTTATATAGGTACTTGGCGTGGACGTACACAATATCACATCGGATTCCACACTTTGGGTTTTAATCGATCGGATACAGGATTCCAGATAAGGCGAATCCTTATATGCACAGATTGCAAATGTATGTGGTTTCATTCTTTACCTCAAAATACGTTTGTTTTTGTCTGGCTATGATTATATCATAAAAACAATAAAACATACTACCATATTCATTATTTTGAAAGAATTTGGGGGCATAACTGCAAAAAATAAATTTTTTATTAAATTAGCACTCACCTGTTGACAGTGCTAATAATGCGTGTTATATTACATATATAACAAATAAATCATTTAATCATTGGAAAGGAGATATGACCTATGATGATGCCTAGCATTTTTGGTGAGAGTTTATTGAGTAACTGGATGGATTTCCCCTTTGACCGTTCCTTTTTCGGTGCAAAAGAAAGTATGAAAACTGATGTGAAGGAAGTTGATAACGGCTATGAACTGGATATCGATCTTCCAGGATTTCAAAAGGATGATATCAAAGCCCGGCTCACAGACGGCTATTTAACCATAACTGCATCAAAAGGAGAGAATAAGGAAGAAAAAGACAAGGATGGCCGTTATATCCGCCGGGAACGTTATTCCGGTAGCATGAGCCGTAGTTTCTATGTAGGCAATGCTGTAAAAGAGGAAGATATACGTGCTAAATTTGAAAATGGAATTCTGAAGCTGTCTGTTCCAAAGAATAAGAAAGCTGAGATAGAACAGAATAATTACATCTCCATAGAAGGCTGAAAAAAGGAGGTCCTACCCACAGGACCTCCCTTTTTTATATCAGTTCTATATAAGCCTCAATCAGCTTTAATGTCTGTTCCATTCCGTTCACATGGGTCCGCTCTGTTCCATGGGAAGCATGTACGCCCTGTCCGATCAGTGCTGCCCTGATGTTATGTCCGCCACGGATGGCTGCCCCGGCGTCAGAACCGTAATGCGGGAATACATCCACAGCATAATCAATTTTTTTCTCCTTTGCCAGGGAAATGAGACGGTTGGTCATTTCATAATCATAAGGTCCGGAGGAGTCCAGGGCACAGATCGATACCTTCCGTTCGTCTCCTGATAAATCATCTCCAAGAGCTCCCATATCCACTGCAATAAACTCTTCAATGTCTTCCGGTATCCAGCTTGCGCCAAATCCCACCTCTTCATAATTACTGATTGCAATTTTTAACGTCTTTTTCGGCTTTCTCCCTGATTCACTGATGTCTTTTAAAACCCCTAAAAGAACTGCCACTGAGGCCTTGTCATCTAAGTGCCGAGACTTAATATAACCGCTATTCGTATGATCATACATAGGATCGAAACTGATATAATCACCTTGTGATATCTCCAGCTTTCTCACATCTTCTTCACTGTCAACCATCTCATCTAATCGCACTTCCATATTCTTTGGCTTTCTTTCCAAAGTTCTGGCGTCGTCATAAGTATGAACAGAAGGCTCTTTGGTAAGTATGGTACCGGTATAAGTCTTTCCGGTTCTGGTATGAACCTTGCAGTACATTCCCTCTATGGACTCCATCATAAATCCGCCGACTGGAACCATAATGAGCATCCCTTTTGAGGTAATGGAACGCACCATGGCGCCCAACGTATCAACATGGGCGGATAATCCAAGAACTTCCTTTTCTTCACCTGGAACTTCAATAATCAGTCCGCCTTTTTTATTATAACAGGAAGCATATCCAAACCCTGCAGCTTCCTTCTCCACTGCCTTTAACACTTCTTTGGTGTATCCGCTGGGACTTGGAATATTCACGATTTTTTCCAATATGGTTGTTACATATGTCATTGTTTCCATCATATTTGCCTTCTTTTCTGGTTTTTTTCTATTTTAGCAGATCTTATAACGGAAATCCAGTGAAATACGAAAAAGGCTGGAAAGCCATCCGGGTTACCGGTTTGCTTTCCAGCCAGTCATCACTTTTTATTATACTTCAAAAATCAGATCGCCGTAGCTTGGAAGTGGCCATAAATCCTTATCTACAATCATTTCCAGTTTATCTGCCGGCTCACGAAGAGCTGCCATTGCAGGTACTACTTCACTGTGGTAAGCAGCTGCCTGTTCTTTGTTTTCTCCAATTGCTGCACATTTGTCAGTAATATCAATGAGAGCGGAAAGTGCTACCTTCATATCAGAAAGATATGCGCTCACCTCGGTGAGAAGCTCTTCCTGTACACTGGTATCAGCAGACGGACATGCTGACTTAACCTTTCCTAAAGAATCTGCAAGAACGGTTGTATATTTCACAACTGCCGGAATCAACTGCTTTCCTGCCATATCAATCATGGTTCTTGCTTCAATATTAATGGCTTTTGAATAGGTCTCATATTCGATCTCAACACGGGACTCTAACTCAGCCTTTGTAAATACCTTGAATTCTTCAAACATGCTGATTGATTTTTCTTTTGTAAGTGCAGGGATTGCATCAACCATTGCTTTGATGTTTGGAAGTCCTCTTCTCTCTGCTTCTTCTACCCATGCATCAGAATAACCATTGCCGTTAAAGATTACTCTCCTATGTGCTGCCAGCTGTTCTTTAATCATATCATGGACTGCCGTATCAAAGTCTTCTGCTTTCTCAAGTATATCAGCCGCTTCCTTAAATGCCTCTGCTGTAATGGTATTTAATACAACGTTAGGTGATGAGATGGAATCAGAAGAACCTACCATACGGAATTCAAATTTATTACCGGTGAATGCAAATGGTGAAGTTCTGTTTCTGTCAGTTGCATCTTTAAATAAATCTGGCAGAGTCTTAACGCCTGTCTTTAAGGTACCGCCTGACTTGGAGTGAGTTGCTTCACCTGTGCTGCAAAGCTGATCCACTACGTCCTCAAGCTGTTCGCCGATGAATACGGAAATAATTGCAGGAGGTGCCTCGTTTGCACCAAGTCTGTGATCGTTTCCAACATCTGCTGCAGACTGACGGAGGAGATCGGCGTGCTTATCAACTGCCTTTAAGATACAGGATAATACCAGTAAGAACTGAATGTTCTCATGTGGTGTTTCGCCTGGATTTAATAAATTAATACCGTCATCACTGGTTAAGGACCAGTTGTTATGCTTACCGGAACCATTAACACCTGCAAATGGCTTCTCATGAAGCAGACAGTTTAATCCATGACGGCCTGCAACCTTCTTTAAGGTTTCCATAACAATATGATTGTGATCAACTGCCACATTGGCCTGCTCATAGATTGGTGCCAGCTCATGCTGAGCCGGTGCAACCTCATTGTGCTGGGTCTTTGCAGGTACGCCAAGCTTCCAGAGTTCTTCATTTACTTCCTTCATATAAGCTGCAATTCTCTCACGAATGGAACCAAAGTAATGGTCTTCCATTTCCTGTCCCTTAGGAGGCATTGCACCGAATAAGGTTCTTCCGGCGTAAATTAAGTCTTTTCTCTGTAAATATTTTTCATGATCAACAATGAAATATTCCTGCTCCGGTCCAACGGAAGGAGTTACTCTCTTTGAAGTGGTGTTGCCAAACAGTCTTAAGATTCTTAAAGCCTGCTCATCAACTGCTTCCATGGATCTTAAGAGAGGAGTTTTTTTATCGAGCGCTTCTCCTGTATAAGAACAGAAAGCAGTAGGAATACAAAGTGTAACACCAATTGCATCTTCTCTTAAAAACGCAGGTGAGGTACAATCCCATGCAGTATAACCTCTTGCTTCAAAGGTCGCTCTTAATCCACCGGAAGGGAAGGAAGAGGCATCTGGCTCGCCTTTTACCAGCTCTTTACCGGAAAACTCCATGATTACCTTACCTTCTGATGTGGGAGAGGAGATGAAGGAGTCATGCTTCTCGGCAGTAATGCCTGTCAGCGGCTGGAACCAGTGTGTATAGTGAGTTGCGCCTCTCTCAATTGCCCAATCCTTCATTGCATGAGCTACTACATCTGCAATGGAAGGATCCAGTTCTGCACCGTCTTCAATTGTTTTCTTTAATTTCTTGAAAACGCTTTTAGGCAGACGCTCTCTCATAACGGTCTCGTTAAATACATTCTTACCGAACAGCTCGGCTACATTCACAACTTCGCTCATAAATTTTCCATCCTCTCATATTAATTTCCACTTAATAAAATTAAGTCTGATTGTTATATTAGTCTCCTCATTATCTGAATATGCGCATAAATCAGAAAAGGCGCCCTCCTATCATAAGGAGAACGCCATTGTTCTTAATTAAAATAAACCATTTTCCTAAAAAAATCAAGTACTTTTTTCAAAAATATTTTTTTTAGAAGGTTTTTAAGCTTTTCCAACAGAACCGAATAACTCCATCTTCTCTTTTACAGTCGCTTTAATAGCATCCGTTCCTGGTGCAAGAAGCTTACGAGGATCAAATCCCTTACCCTCTAAATCTTTGCCTGCTTCAATATACTTACGGGTTGCTTCTGCAAAGGTAAGCTGGCATTCTGTGTTAACGTTGATCTTTGCTACGCCAAGGCTGATGGCCTTTTTAATCTGGTCTTCGGGAATACCTGTCCCACCATGAAGAACAAGAGGCATACCGCCTACTTTATCTTTTACAGCTGCCAGAGTATCAAAGCTTAAACCTGCCCAGTTTGCCGGATATTTTCCATGAATGTTGCCAATTCCTGCTGCCAGCATGGTTACGCCTAAATCAGCGATCTGCTTGCACTCATCAGGATCTGCACACTCACCCATACCAACTACTCCGTCTTCCTCGCCGCCGATGGAGCCAACTTCTGCTTCGATGGAAAGACCCTTTTCATTACAAACCTTTACAAGTTCAGTTGTCTTTTCCACATTCTCAGCGATTGGATAATGGGAACCATCAAACATGATGGAAGAAAAACCTGCCTCGATGCACTTATAACAGCCTTCATAAGAACCGTGATCCAGATGAAGTGCCACTGGAACGCTGATCTTTAATTCCTCTATCATGGCTTTCACCATAGCTGTTACAGTTTTATAACCTGTCATGTATTTGCCAGCGCCTTCGGAAACTCCCAGAATAACCGGGGATTTCAGTTCTTCGGCTGTCAGTAATACAGCCTTTGTCCACTCAAGGTTGTTGATGTTGAACTGTCCAACTGCGTATTTTCCATCTCTTGCTTTTTCAAGCATCTCTTTTGCTGAAACTAACATATCACAGACCTCCATATTATTTATTGTCTTACATTTTTTTATTATAACCTATTTTAACTTATTTGGAAAGTTTATTTTTTCAAAGATTGTTTTTTTTATAACAAAGTTACATTTACTTTCAAAACTATTTTAAGCTAAAAAGCTCATAACTGCCTCTTTCATTTTATCCTTGTCACACTCACTCTGATGAAGGACAGGAGCCGTGCGGATTTCTTCAACTGCCTGGGGAATCTGGGTTCCTGATACGTCCGATAAACGGTCAATGATCTTAAATTCATCTTCCTCTGACTTCGTCCCTTCCAGAGCCTCTAAAACGCTTCCGGAAAACTTATATGGGCTGGCTGTGGAGGCAATTACTGTTTTTGTCTCATCAGCCGTCTGATTCTTATACTGATGGTAAACAGATGCTGCCACCCCTGTATGGGTATCAATCAGATAACCGGTACTGTCAAACAGCGCCTTAATGGTTGTCTGATTTTCTGTTTCCTCTGCAAATCCGCCCACAAAATCTTCCATGAACTTTTTCATGTCTGGTGTGACGGTATAGCTTCCTGTTTCACTAAGTTCCTTCATCAGTCCTGCATTTACCGCTGCATCGCTGCCGGTGCTTAAATAGATGAGACGTTCTAAGTTACTGGAGATCAGGATGTCCATAGATGGAGAACTGGTGAGAATAAACTCTCTGTTTCTGTCATAGGTTCCAGATTGAAAGAAATCATAGAGAACTTTATTTTCATTGGAAGCACAGATTAATTTATCAATAGGAGCTCCCATCTGCTTGGCTATATAAGCAGCCAGAATGTTTCCAAAGTTACCTGTGGGAACTGCCACATTGATCCGTTCTCCATCAGATATCTCTCCGCCTGACAGCAGCTTCCCATATGCATAGACATAATAAACTACCTGAGGAACCAGTCTTCCTATATTGATTGAATTAGCGGAAGACAGCTGATATCCCTTCTCTTCCAACTGATCAGCAAATTCCTGATCACCGAAGATTTTTTTCACACCAGTCTGGGCGTCATCAAAATTCCCATGTATGGCTGCTACGTGGGTATTCTTTCCTTTTTGTGTTAACATCTGAAGTTCCTGGACACGGCTCACTCCGTTTTTCGGATAGAAAACAATAATCTCCGTTCCTTCCACATCGGCAAATCCAGCCATGGCTGCTTTCCCCGTATCTCCGGAGGTTGCCGTCAGTATCACGATCTTATTCTTTACCTGATTCTTTTTAGCAGCAACAGTCATCAGGTGGGGAAGTATGGAAAGTGCCATATCTTTAAACGCAATGGTACTGCCATGGTATAGCTCCAGATAGTATGCACCATCCGCTTTGGCAAGAGGGGCAATTTCTTCCGTATCAAACTTGCTGTCATAGGCTCGGTTAATACAGCTTTTTAATTCCTCCTCTGTGTAATCGGTGAGAAACAGCTTCATGACTTCATAAGCAGTTTCCTGATATGTCAATGTAGAAAGTTCTTTCATGGTCTTGTCTAGCTTCGGGATAAAGCTTGGCATAAACAACCCGCCATCTGCTGCCAGCCCTTTTAAAATTGCCTGGGAAGCCGTCACATTGGCTTCTTTGCCTCTGGTACTCTGATAGGATAATTCCATGGTATCGCGTTCCTTTCCTGCTCTCTCTTAATAAGTGTGATTGAAAAAACCTTGCCAGCATTGTAGCACACTTTAAACCCCGGTGCAAGAAAAACAGGCAAAAAAGTTTTCTTATTGCGGACATATGTTCTTGTATAGAGGACATTTTTCTAATTTGCATCTCCTGCAATGATGTGGTAAGATACTGTCAGAAATGCAGAAAGGAGTCACTGACACATTGAACTATCCTAATATTGTAAAAGGCAGTTTTATTAACCGCCCAAACCGCTTTATCGCTTATGTGCAGATTTTATCAGGGGACGGTGAAGTAAAAACCGTAATCTGCCATGTTAAAAATACAGGCCGCTGCAAAGAACTTCTGCTGCCGGGCGTTACAGTACTCCTTCAGTATCATCCCGAAGCTTCTGTCCTCGGCAGGAAAACAGAATACTCTCTGATTGGGGTGTATAAAAAAAGAGAAGAAGACACGCTGTTAATCAATATGGATTCCCAGGCTCCTAATTTAGCAGCTTATGAATGGATTATTGGATCTGAGTCAGTTTGTGATGTGAAAAGAGAGGTCACCTACGGTCAATCCAGATTCGATCTGGCTTTTCAGTTAATCGGCAAAGATGAGTCTGGATGTGTAACCCACACGCCTGCATTCATGGAGGTAAAAGGGGTGACCTTGGAAAATAACAACCATGCTCTATTTCCTGATGCTCCCACAATACGGGGTATCAAGCATATTGAAGAACTGATTCATGCAAAAAATGACGGATATGAAGCCTATCTCCTGTTCGTAATCCAGATGAAAGGAATGACCGGCTTTTCTCCCAACGAAGAAACCCAGCCCGAATTTAAAGAAGCTTTAAAAAAGGCCTTAGCTGCAGGAGTTCACATCCTGGCATATGACTGTCAGATTACGGAGAACTCCATGATTGTGGACCAGCCGGTACCTTTGATTCTGGACTAACCGGATCATTCTTCCTCACTCCAGATAGAAATCCGGTGTGCGGGATAAAAGCTCCCTGCGGTCTGCAATCCGGTATACCCTGTTTTCCTTTCTTATAACACCGTCCCTGCAAAGCATGTTCATAACACGGAATGTCTGGCGGTAGCTGGCTCCAATGGATTTTGACGTATCTGCCAGTGTCTCCAGGAAAATTCCTTCCTGTTCCGCAAACAGAATAAACGCACAAAGCCGTTCTTCGCAGGTATGAAGGGCGGTAATCACACTCTTTTTGGAGCTTCTAATCAGCTTTGATGCCAGTTCTCTCCCAATGTCATTGACAAAGTGGAGATTTTGTTTTAATTTCTCTTCGTACTTTTTATAGGGAAGGCCGATGCAGATAAACTCTGTCACTGCACTGATGGTAGCGTTTGCAATATGGGAACCCGTCATTAACTCCACATCCCCAATAATCCCTTCTGAAATATAATAGCAAAGCAAAAGATCCTTTCCATTGGCAGAGGCAGAACAGACCTTTGCTTTTCCAGAAACAACCAGAAGAAAATATTCCATCTCCATACCTTCCTGCAAGATCAGCTCTCCCGGCGCAAACCGAAGCAAAGCAGAATCACCAAGATCCATATCTGATAAATGAAACTGTAAAAATATATTTCTGATCCTCTGTTCCGTGATATTCATCTGCAAAGCCTCCTTCCTTTCTCTTTCTGGAGTATGACATATGTCATACCGTCTTGTCAACGGGGTATGATATGCTTGGAATCGAAATCGGAGGTGATTTTATGTATAATTTTCTTTCACTCCTTGCCGGCGTAATTATATCCATCATGATTGCGATCAACGGAGGGCTGACAGCACAATACGGGGTATTTGGAGCGGCTGTTATTATTCATATCGTAGGTGTTTTATTTGCATTCCTTCTGCTTCAGTTTCTTCGTGACTCCAGTCAGAAGTCAGAAGAAAAACTCCCCTGGTGGCTATACACCGGCGGAATCATCGGAGTGCTGACGACTGCATTTAGCAATTTCGCATACGGGAAAATCAGTATAACAGGAATCATTGCCTTAGGACTTCTGGGACAGGCAATGGCTTCCCTTGTCATAGACTGGCTGGGACTTTTTGGAATGACAGCATATCCGCCTAAAAAGCACACGCTGGCCGGGCTGATCCTGGCGTTTCTTGGCATTGTTGTCATGCTGAACCATTCGTTCTACGGAACAGCATTCCCGGTTCTGATCTCTCTTCTAAGCGGGATTACCATTGTTCTCTCCCGCACGGTCAACGCTGGTTTGTCGAAACACACCGGAGCTCTTAAGGGTTCCTTTATCAATCATCTGACTGGACTTCCGGTAACACTGATTCTTCTGTTTCTTTTTGGAAGAAATGAACCGGTATTTAATAGTTTTATTCTTTCCCCCCATGTCTGGATCTACCTTGGAGGAACATTAGGAGTTATCACTGTTTTACTTTTCAATATAACAGTTCCCAAAATCCCTTCATTCAGACTTACGCTTCTATCCTTTACCGGACAGATTTTTACCGGTATCATACTGGATCTGATTACCAGGAAAGGCTTTACTATGGCAACCTTTTCAGGTGGTCTTCTGGTTGCCGCAGGGGTTGGGATCTCCATGGCTGGAGAACGATTCGCTTTGCTGTTTAGGAATAAATGTCCCGTACCAGACGAAACTTTATAAGATTAAAAAACAGGATAGAAGCTGAAAAGGCTGGGATGTATACAGCGTTTCAGACTTCTGTCCTGTTTTAAAATTTCCTTCCCCCGCCCCCCATGGTACGGCCGGAATTTGTATGAACAGTGCTTTGACCCCCAGAAGACATGCCTCCGCCTCCAGATGAGCGGTTGCTTCCCCCAGTATCACGGGGTATGATCACATGGGTCACAACACTATTCACTAAATTGTCATTTTGCCGTGAATAACGAAACTCACAGTCTGCCCGGTAAGCTAAAAGGGAGTTAGCCGCTCTTCCTCTCTCTTTCGTCATGGAATACTGACTTTTCACACCACCGCATACAGCTGCGGCTGCCGCTGCCGCCACTAATATTGCCAACGCAGCTTCATACCACTCTATATTTCGGTAAACACTGATCTCTCCTGTATCGGTATTGTAATTATACTGGCCTCCCGGTATTCCTGCCCGGTAATATTTGGTCACTCCCGACAGATAAGTCCTGGCACAGGCTGCATAATCACCCTGGCTGATCTCTTTATATGCATCATCAAGAATTGCGTTCCATCTGTTGTCAGTCAGAAACCGGTTCATCTTACCTACAGGCAGTATATACATCTCCCTGTTATCCATATCAATTAAAAATAAGACACCCCGGTAATCACTTCCCACTCCAAATTTTCTTTCAATATAGAAGTTTTCCGCATATTCTTTCGCAGTTTTTCCACTGGTGTTATCAGAGGTTACTATCACCACATCCATATTCATCTCTTTTTTCATAGACTGGATGGTAGTTTCAAATTCCTCCTTCTCATCTGTTGTGAAAAGACCTGCATCATCATAAACCCTTGCTTCGTTCCCATTCTGATTCTGCATCGCGAAAGCAACTGGCATCTTTCCAGACAGCAGGAGTACAGATATCAGGAATATTAATATGCCAGAAAATAGTTTTATTATTCTCATATAAAATACCCCACAAGTAGCATAAGCAGACACACAGGGATGAATACTTTTGCAAAGAGAACCATCAGCTTCCCTTTGTCTACCGGGATCTCGCCGCATACCTTTCCTGTTTGTCCATTAATGGTGAAATAATAAATCCGATTTTTACTTTCATCATTATAAGTAAGCGTCCACACAGGAAGAAGGGCATATTCCCATGTCTCGTCCTCTAACTTTATATCCTGATTTTCAACCCTTACAGAGTCATAAGACGAGATGCTGTTACGCAGTGTGTCAGCTGCAAAATTTCTGATTTCAGACTTTACCTCATCTGTATATTCCTGGTTTTCCATATCTCTTCGCTCTGCTACAAAACCGGAGAGATATCCCATTGTAAAAGGTTCTAATTTGTCTGTCTGAAATGGAAGTACACCCTCCACCAGTTTACGGTTTGCCTTCTTTAATGCATTGCGTGGCACAAATTTTACCGGCATGGTTCCGGACCGATTAACTTCATATGTCTTAGTCTCTGTATACCTTCTGTCACCACTTTGCCATACCCGGATCCGCTCCGCTCTCGCTTCCAGACTTCCCTGAGTGGTACAGCTATATAGAAGATAGGGAAAATAGACGCCTGTGATCTTTTCAATCTGATCCTCACTGTAAAATGCCTTGGGAATATATCGTTTCTTTTTCAGCCAGTCCCGAAAGATAGCGGTAGCTTCTTTCTTATCATAAGAAAATGGAATCACATAATCCGGATGAAATTCCCCGCTCAGCCGCCGGGATAAGATAACCGGATTATGGCAGTAATAGCAAAAAGACGCTGCTGTGGTGCTGTCTGTTACAAGTTCAGCACCGCAGCTGGGACAAGTGTATAATAAAGTCTCTGGTTGATCCGCTGACTCTTTCTTTTCTTCCTGCATCTTTTCTTCCTGTGAAAATTCAGACAAACAGTATTCACAGGTATACCTCTGCTTTTGAGGATTAAACTTTAACGGCCCCCCGCAGTTGGGACACTTATAAGAAATAATCCCACTCATGGCCTTGGCTTTCCGCATTCGGAGCAAAACTTACCGGTATTAACCGCTCCGCATCCACAGGTCCATGGGCCTTCCGGCTTTTTACTGCCGCAATCCGGACAGAATTTTCCTGTGTTAACGCTGCCGCAGCTGCAGGTCCATGTTTCCTGTGTGCCTGCATTCTTTGCTGCCTGATTCATCTGCATCTGATTTGCATTGGCTGCGGAAGCAGCTCCCATAAAACCACCTGCAGTATTCATTCCCATACCCATGCCCATGAATCCTGCCAGTGAGCCATTGGCATTGCTTCCCGCTGCTTCGATTCCTCTGGCTGCCGCGCCTTGAACATAACCTTCCCGTATGCCCGGGTCACTGAGCATTGCTCCCTGATTTCTCATCTGGATTAATGATTTGGATTCTTCGTCATAGGAGATGCTTGCAATTCCCACAGACTGGATTTCAATTCCTCTACCGGCTCTCCACTGGTCATCTAACACATCTGACATGTACTGTCCCAGTTCTCTGCCCTTGGAAGCTACATAAGAAATCCGGATTCCATCGGCAGACATCTGATTAATGGAAGACTGGAGGGCTTCTAAAAATTCCGATAAATACTGCCCGTTAATATCCTCCACCTCAATGTGATCTGCATTCTTTGGTACAGCCTCTGCATAGAAAAGAATGGGGTCTGCTATTTTTATGGAATAAGTGCCATGAGCCCTTAAAAACAGCTCTGCATTATAAAACTGATCGAAATAATTAATGGGATTGGGTGTGCCAAACTTGATTCCCTTGATTTCCTGCAGATTTATGAAGTAAACCTTCTGGGCAGTGGGTGTCTGACCTCCAAATCGGATCCGGTCAAAGGATTCGCTGACTGCTTCCTTTAACTGACCATTAAAAAGAGAGGGCATGGAGGAATTCTTAACGGTAAAGTATCCAGGCTCCCCTGTATAGTCAATTACCTTTCCCCCGTCAACCAGAAGCATAAACTGGTTTGGGTAAACATGAATGACGGAACCGTCTGATACCGTATTATCAGTTCCTTTTGTATTGGACCCTTTCCGAACCTTTACACCGCTGGTAAACAGGGTCTGATCTCCCATATTGCCTGCCTCTATCACTTCCAGCCACTGGTCAGCCAGTGAGCCTCCGATTGCTGAAGTCAACGCTTTTACAATTCCCATTCCGATTCCTCCTTTAGATTTTTATTACATATTATACTGCACAGATGATGTCTTGGCTATCCCCTGCCCCGCATCATGGCAATTTCTTTTGCATATCCAGGTAAATCATTGGGTGTTTCCAGATAAAAAGGCAGATTCTTAAGACTGGGATGTTCTACGATCCGTTTTAACGCATCAAATCCAATCATTCCCTCTCCAATTGCTGCATGCCGGTCCTTATGGGAACCAAGGGGGTTTAAACTGTCATTTAGATGTATGGCTTTCAGCCTGGAAAGGCCGATGATCCGGTCAAATTCATTTAAAACTCCATCTAAATCTCCGGCAATATCATAACCTGCGTCCCAGACATGGCAGGTATCCAGACAGACTCCCATGCATTCTTTTAACTCAACCTGATTAAGAATTTCCCGAAGCTCTTCAAACGTTCGTCCCACTTCGCTGCCTTTTCCCGACATGGTCTCCAAAAGAACCGTGGTTTTCTGGTCTGGTCTTAAAATCTGATTCAGCATATGGGAGATATAACGGATTCCTGTTTCTGCTCCCTGACCAGTATGGCTTCCGGGATGAAAATTATAACAATTACCAGGAATATATTCCATTCGATCCAAATCATCTTTCATGGTATCTCTGGCCAGTTCCCTTAACCCTTCGTCCGCAGAGCATGCATTGAGGGTGTAGGGAGCGTGGGCAAGAATCCGGTTAATTTCATGCTCTTTCGCAAAAGAGAGAAAACGCCCGATATCTTCAGGATCAAGTTTTTTGGCTTTCGTTCCTCTGGGGTTTCTTGAAAAAAACTGAAATGTATCCGCACCGATCTTTACGGCTTCTTTGCCCATGGCAAGAAATCCTTTGGATGAAGATAAGTGACAGCCGATTGTTAGCATAAAGATCTCCTTCTTATTTTTTTCTGATTCTTCTTCTCTTGGACTGACTGACACCCTTAATGGCTATCAGAATAAATATGGCTGCCAGAATAAGCTGAATCAGGATGCTTAACAGCACCCAGTTATCCATGATAAAGTTATCGGGGTGAGGTCCAAACCAGTTATTTAAACTGCTTATCACCGGATTAACCCCCGCCTGCTTGTTGATCATCACATAAAAGGTTGCAACTGGATTTAACAATAGTAAATACAGGCAGGGACCGGAGTTTGCCTGATCTGTCACTCCATTGATACTGGAAGCATAAGAGCTGTCCATATTCATTCTTGCCATGGAAAGCATAAATATATTGACTGCATAAGTTCCTGCTGCTATAAAAACCAATACCCCGTAGCTCACCACGGTGGCTACAGTAGATCGTTTAAAAAGAGAGGAAAAACAAATTCCCATACTTCCGCAAAGAAGTGCTACGGTCAGATAACAAAGCAGCAGCAGAAGCACATCATGAATCATTACTCCGCCATACACAAAGGAAACCGCAAGCAGAGGGAAGCTGGAAACCACCATGAGAAACATGGTACTGAAAGAAGATAAAAGCTTTCCCCATATGATTTCTGATGGCTTCATGGTTGTGGTCAGTAAAATATCAAGGGTCTGGCGTTCCCGTTCACCGCTTATACTCCCTGCAGTGAGTGCAGGCATAATAAACATCAGCATAACAAATTCCACAACTGCCACAAATACATATAAAGTGGTAAAGGATGAATACTGGATCTCAGCTGTCAGCTTTACCCGTTCTACTACGGAATACATATTAAGCAGAATTACCAGCGCCAGTATGGAATTAAAAATCACCAGAATCAGTGCCAGCCGGAAACTTCTGGCACTGACCATAGTCTCCCGCTTATAAACCGGATTCGTTTTCATGTACAAGCACCGCCTTTTCTTTATCAGGATCTGTAATCTGCATAAATAAGGATTCCAGACTCCCCTGTTCCCTGCTGAATCCATGTACCATTACTTCCGCATCAATCAGCTGCTGAAGCAAAATGGCCTCATCCTGCTGGTCTCCGATAAAATTCACCCGGATATCCCCTTCCTTGACTGCAATCGTCTGCACACAGGGCTGGCTTTTTAAAATAGTAAGGGCTTTTTCCTTACTGCCCAGAATGGAAATAACCAGAGGATTCGTAGCATTTACCCTCCTTAAAATCTCTTCCATGCTTCCGCTTAAAACCATCTTTCCCTGGTCAATGATTCCGATATCAGTACACAGTTCAGAAAGTTCAGACAGAACATGGGAGCTGATAAAAATAGTCTTTCCCTGTTCTCTCAGTTCTTTTAGAATCTCCTTAAACTCAAACCGCGTTCTTGGATCCAGACCTGAGGCAGGCTCATCAAGTACCAGCAGGTGAGGATCATGAATCAGGGCTCTGGCCAGACAGAGGCGCTGCTTCATGCCTCTTGATAAACTGTCTACATAGAAATCTGATTTATCCTCCAGCCCTACCTGTTCCAAAAGAGTCATATACCGGCTTCTGGCTTTTAGACCATTAATTCCGTAACAGGAAGCAAAAAACTCCATGTATTCATTGACCTTTAAGTTATCATATACTCCAAAAAAATCAGGTACATAACCGATTTCCTGCTTAAGTATATTCAAACCGTCAGACACATCTGTCCCGTTAATTAAGACCTGACCGCTGTCTGCAAATAAAAGGCCTGTCATAATCTTAATAGCAGTGGTCTTTCCCGCACCATTGGGTCCTACAAAACCATACAGGGATCCTTCAGGAATCATTATGTCAAGTCCGTTTAAGGCATGAAATTTGCCGAATTTTTTCTTTAAATCTTTAATCTCTAATATCATTTATCCCTCCCCAGAACCATCAGCATGGGCAGTGTCACATACCAGTTATTTTCTACGCTGTCCTCACAGACATATTTGACTGTCAGTGTATTACCCGGTGATAAATATGAGACCAGTTCCTTTGCTGAATATTCTGTTTTACCTGGATCCATGAGATCGTAATTACCTGTATCGTGATTGTAAAAGTACATTTTTCCTTTAAATATATTGGTATAATTCGTACTCTGACTGTTTAAAAATTCTTCGGAAGGATTTTCAAATATCAGCTTCTCCACGCTCACATCATTACCCAGAGAATATTCCAGTGCAACCGGATCCACGCCGTAGATGGCATTGGTATCTGAATAATACTGCCCGCTTACTGTTGTAGGCATTCGCATCAGCGCAGACCTGTATGTCTCATCATCCTTTTTCAAATTTACATTGATCGCAGAGGTATACATCGTTACCCCATAGGTCTCATATCCCCCGTTTACAAGGAACTGATTGTCCTTCTGATCCTCACTGAACGCTACAATCCGTGCTTCCTGGTTGTAAAATGAGGAATACCGGTCCAGATAAAAGCTTAAAATATTGGTTCTTGAAAGAGCAAGCATATAATCCGGATCTTCTATATCCGCCTTTGAATACTGATAGCCTCCTGTTACCCGGGCAGATACCTGGAAGGAATTGTTGATGGGATAATTGATAACAGAAATCCCATCCAGTTGTTTGGTCTCCCCAGGCTTTAGCTCATCAATGACAACCATCTTGCCATACATGAAAATTCCCACCTTTTCCACAGAAAAAGGATATTCATTGGTAACTGTTCCATATACACTTCCATTAAACAGGGTAATTTTTGCCCACAGACCCTTCCGGTTATCATTTGAAGTCCGTTTCTTCAGTGCATAGTATTTAGGCGAAAAAGCGGCTGCATTCTGAGCCGATACTCTTGTTCCGTCTTCCCCATAGCTGATCCTTATATTATAATCTTCACTACCTGTAAACTTGGGTACGGGAGCCCTTTCATAGGACTTGCTTCTGGTAATGGGGAGAAGGTTATAAGTGGGATCTAACAGTATGGAATAAGCTCTGTTATAAGGGGTTCTCATATTGATATAGGTATATTCATCCTCATAATTTTCTGAGTTGTCAAATATTGTGGCATAGGTAAAAAAGGTATCCCGAAACCGGGTTTTTGCACCCATAAAGTAAACCACCACAGTAAACAGAAGAGACACAGACACAATCGCTGTCCGGTAATAACGTCTCTTGTCTTTCCGTTTTAAAATCAGATAAGTGCCAGGTCCCACCAGCACAATATAGGTTAAAATAACGATGGAATAGAACGCAAGACCTGGAAGCTTATCCACATCTCCAGTATTAAGCATGTTCTGAACGGACCAGAACTGGCTGGAATTGCCGCTGTATAAATAAGAAGACAGATTATTTAATCTGGTTTCTCCAAGGAGAGCCGTAAACATCTTGTCAACGTAGGAACGCTGTGTTTCGCAAAACGGAGCAATATCAACAAAGTCATAGGCTGCAACACCGACTACTCCTTTTCCCCTGACAGCAGCTGTTAAAACAGGAAACTGATCATTTGAAAGGACACCGGTTCCTCCCTTTAAAGAGATATCGGCGCAGACAAGATTCATAAAGGAATCTCCAGGACCATTGGTGGCATACTCCACTCCCATGTCCACCGATTTTTCTGCAGGTACTTCATAATCTTCATTGAGTAGATCTGACCGGAACGCATACAGCGTATCATCTGCACGGGCGCCGGTTCCAAGAAGAAGGGTTCCTCCATCCTTTACCCATTCCATAATGGCAGATATCTGATCCTTTGAAAGCTTTCTGGTATCATAATCGGTTATGACAAGCACATCAAGCAGATCCAGACCGATCACATGATCGGGCAGCTTCTCCGCCTGCATGGGGAATGTTTTTATTTTCACAGCGCTGTAATTGACTCCCACTCCCTCCATGTAGGACAGCTTCTCCGGTTCGTCGGACAATATACCTGCATAAAGTTCTGCCACATCTGTGGGCACGTTCATCTTTAAGCGCTTACGTATCAGTTCTGTTCCCTGGGAATCTAACAGCTTCACATATAAAATATCCGCTCTTCCCACGGGAATATCCAGAGATTTCTCTGCAGATCCCATGGCATCCAGAGTAATGGGGTAATCGTATTGATAGATGTCATAGTCGGATTCCATCGCCTCTACACGCACCGTACCGCTAAAGGGTGATGCAGACTGGCTTTTTAGTGAGAAATTCACGGGAACATAGCGGTCTGCCTTGGCGTTTCCATCATATCCATATGTAACTTCCATGCCGATACCGGAAGTATTCTCACCGCCATATTCTTCAGAATAGGAACTTCCCCCATTCCCTCCATTCTCCGGGCCATTTGCGGTCATGCCGAAAACAGGCAGCAATGAGCTGCCTGCCAACGTGAGCGCCATGGCACAAATCAGGGATATCTTTCTGAGTTTCATTTTGTCACCCTATCTTTCCAAAGTTCTCTTTATTCACATCAAAATTAGTTTTCAGTTTTACCGTAAATACAGTTCCTGATAAGTCACTGGAGACATGAATGGTTCCCCCGTGCATATCCACAATGCTTTTGGATATGGCAAGGCCAAGCCCTGTTCCTCCTGTATTGGTGGAACGGGACTGCTCCACACGGTAAAACTTGTTGAAGATCAGAGGAAGTTCTTCTTCCGGTATGACATATCCGTAGTTTACCACCTGGATGGATACAAGATCTTCGCTTCCATGTACCTTAACCAGGATCCTTTTTCCATCTGCTCCGTATTTGATTGCATTATTAATGAGATTATCAAACAGACGGGCCAGAAGATTGGCGTCTGCTGAAACGATCTGGACGGGGACATTGCTTTGCAGCTCATAGGAAAGGTTCTTATCCATAAAACTGGGATAAAACTCCTCCAGAAGCTGGCTTAAAAGTTTTATAACATCCACTTTTGAAACGTTCATTGAAATCTTTCCGTAATTAAGCTTGGTAAATCCAAACAGATCTTCAATCAGCTTTTCCAGCCGTTTTGTCTTTACGTATGCAATCCCTATGTACTTTTTTTGCAGTTCCTGGTCAATAACTCCATCTTTGGATAAGAGCTCCAGGTAACCGATGATGGAAGTAAGCGGTGTTCGCAGGTCATGGGCAATATTGGTAATCAATTCATTCTTTGTCCGCTCTGCTTCCCGCTCTTTATCCATTAAATCTCTTAAATCTCCAACCATCTTGTTTAAACTGGCTGCCATGACAGAGAACTCATCATCTCCTTCAAGATCCACCGTTATGTTTAAATCTCCTTCAGAAATCCTCTGCATGGCATCGGAGATTCTCCCGATGTAACGCATGGATTTTTCCTGAAGCAGGAGAAACGTCACTGCGAATATGCCGATTCCAAAAACAACATAGATAATTATCACCACCACATCAAATGAGGTGAGCATCTCAAGGAACGCATTGTCCTTTTGAGTGCTCCTCATATAAGATGCAATCAGCGATATATTGGTCACCAAAAATATTTCGATCAGAACCGTTACAATGGCACTGTAAAATATATTGGCAATGACCCGGGTATGGAAACGATGATTGATATCATTTTTCAATTTTGTATCCTACCCCCCAAACAGTTGTGATGATCTTGTTCTGTCTGGTGTCTTCCTTCATCTTTCCTCTCAGACGCCGGATATGTACCATTACCGTGTTATTGGCTTCATAAACCTTTTCATTCCATACTTTTTCAAATATCTCATCTGTACTGAAAACTCTTCCCGGATTGGAAGCCAGAAGATACAGGATATCAAATTCGATGGGGGTGAGCTTAATCTCTTCTCCATATACCGTCACCTTATGATTATCCTTATTGATGGTCAGTCCCCTGATCCCTATTTCATTCTTTGCCGATTCGTTTACCGCACTGTTGGGATTAAGCTGGGTATAACGGCGCAGCTGAGATTTGACTCTTGCAGTCAGTTCCAGTGGATTAAAGGGCTTTGTCACATAATCATCTGCACCGGTTCCAAGTCCTAAAATCTTGTCTAAATCGGTTGACTTGGCACTGAGCATAATAATCGGAATGTTGTTAGTTTCCCTGATTTTCTTACACATGGTCAGACCGTCCATTCCAGGCATCATAATGTCTAAGAGCACCAGATGAATCTGAGTCTTTGTCAGAACCTCCAGTCCTTCTTCTGCATTGTTAGCCTTGTATACTTTATATCCGTCACTGACCAGATAAATCTCCACCAGATCCGCAATCTCTTTCTCGTCATCCACAACCAGAATGCTTATTGTCTCGGACATTGAAAAATACCTCCCTTGTCGTTATGTAAGCGGCGTTCTCAAATTGAAAAAGAAAAAGCCTGCATTCATTTTACCACAAGAAAGGTATCTTTGCCTTACTATTTTCTTACAAAAAACCTATAAAACGGTAAATCAGGAACACCCTCTCATCCCTGACTTTCAGTCGGAATAAACACCCTGCTGCCAGCCGGATCCAGCCTGCCAAGTTCCGCCCTGACATACAGGGATGCCTCCTCGCAAAACTGATCCTGGCAGTTGATCAGGGTCTTTCCTCTTTTATCCGGCTTCTCCCATGTTCCGTCCGGCTGCAGAATATGAGTCTTAACATTGTCCTCTAATTGTATTTTCAGGACATGCATAATTCGTTCCAGGAGTTTCTCATCTTCCACAGGAAACATGATTTCCACCCGCTTATCTAAGTTTCTTGGCATCCAGTCGGCACTTCCAAGATAAAGCTCCGGACTTCCGTCATTTTCAAAATAGAAGATTCTGGCATGTTCCAGAAAATTACCTACAATGGAACGTACTGTAATTCTTTCACTTAAACCGGGAACACCCGCTTTTAAGCTGCAGATGCCTCTGACAATCAGCTGTATGGTCACTCCGGCGCAGGATGCCTCGTACAGGGCAGCAATCACCTCTTTGTCGCACAGAGAGTTCATCTTGGCTATAATATGAGCTGGCTTGCCGGCCGCAGCATTCCTGGTTTCCCGGCGGATCATCTTTAAAAATCTGGCTCGCAGCCAGATGGGTGCCACAACCAGTTTATTCCAGTGAAGAGGCTCCGAATATCCGGAAAGCATGTTAAATACTGCAGTTGCATCCTCTCCGATCTGAGGGTTGCAGGTCATCAGTCCTAAGTCTGTATAGAGCCTGGCAGTGGAATCATTATAATTTCCCGTACCCAGATGAACGTAACGGCGGATGCCATCCTCTTCCCGGCGCACCACCAGGGTTATTTTACTGTGAGTCTTTAATCCTACCAGTCCATAAATTACGTGACAGCCGGCTTTTTCCAGTTTCTTTGCCCAGTTAATATTATTTTCCTCATCAAAACGGGCCTTCAGTTCCACCAGAACAGAAACCTGTTTCCTGTTGTCCGCAGCTTCCAGAAGAGCTGCAATGATTGGGGAATTTCCACTGACCCGGTAAAGAGTTTGTTTAATTGCCAGTACCTCCGGGTCCTTTGCGGCGGTTTTTACAAACTGAACCACGGGATCAAAGGTCTGGTAGGGATGATGAAGCAAAATATCCCCCTTACGGATATTGGTAAAGATATCATCTTCATTCATCAGTTCAGGAACCTGCTGAGGGATGTAAGGGATTTCTTTTAAATGATCAAAGCCATTCAGTCCGTACATCTTCATAAGAAAGGTTAAATCTAAAGGACCGGCAATCTCAAATATGTCACTGGAGCTTATATTTAATTCTCTTTTTAAGGTCTTTAACAGGCGTTTATCTATTTTATCTTCCACTTCCAGACGGATCGCCTCTCCCCACTGACGTTTTTTAAGCTGCTTTTCTATTTCTTCCAGAAGATCAACTGCTTCTTCTTCGTCAATGGTCAGATCGGCATTTCTCATGACACGAAATGGATGGGTGGTGACAACGTTGTAATTCAGAAACAGACTTTCCATGTTCCGTTCAATAATCTGTTCCAGAAGGATAAAGGACCGCTCCCCTGATTCATCGGCAGGAAGTTCCACAATTCTCGGAAGAACACTGGGAACCTGAACCATGGCAAACTCAAGTTCCTCTTCGCCGCTTTTCTTTTTGAGAAGTGCCGCGATGTTTAATGATTTATTTCGAATCAGAGGAAATGGTCTGGAGGAGTCCACAGCCATAGGAGTCAGCACCGGATAAACATCCCGGATGAAATACGTATCTGCAAACCTGCCCTCTGCTTCACTTAAATCTTCGTGGCTGGAGATGACACGCAGTCCGTTCTGCTTCAAAGCAGGAAGGATGGAACGGTTATAGGTGGAATACTGCAAAGAAACAAGCTCATGGGTCTGTTCGCTGATCTTCTCTAACTGTTCATCTGCTTTCATCCCTGCTATATCCGGTTTGGTGTATTTTGCATGAACCATATCCTTTAAGGAAGCCACACGCACCATATAAAATTCATCTAAATTAGAAGCTGTTATGCTTAAAAATTTTAACCGTTCAAAAAGAGGCAGGTTTTTATCTCTTGCCTCACTTAATACCCGGTAATCAAACTCGATCCAGCTCAGCTCTCGGTTTACATAATTATCCGGATTGTAATAAATATCACTTATGTCTGCCATCAGGATAACCTCCTCTTCTGCCTCAGTACAGGCCTGATACCAAATATCTCTTCAAAAAAATCTGCCTTCTGATTAAACGATAATGCTTCCAGTGTCATATCTCCTTCATAAGAAGTGGTTACTGCAAGCTTCCCCTCCTTAACATTCATCCGGCTGTCTGATAATTTCTGTTTGTGGCTGCGGTCCATGGAATTGGCAAGCCTTAATATGGCTGTCAGCTTTGCGATTAAAATGGTAATATCCTCATGAGACAATTCTCCCTTAGTATTACGGAATAATTCCTCATTGAGCTGTACCCGGTTGTAATCAAAGTCCACACCGTTGTACCGCACTACATTGGCAATAATTTCCCTCTCCATATGGGACAGGCCGATTATTTCAGTTGACATAATAATACTGTAAGCAGACTCACTTGGCTTTCTCATGCTGATAAATTTGCCGCATGCATGTAAAATGGCCGCAATCTGTAAAAGAAGCCGCTCCCGCTTGCCCATACCGTGATACTTCTTCATACTGTCAAAAATTCCAAGTACATACTTTTCCATGCAAACTGTATGAGGACCATGACACTTATAGCGCTTTGCCATGTTCCTGGAGGCGGCCAGAATATCCTCAGAAAAATCATGATGAAATTTCACGGTCCTGGCTTCTTCTGCGTATTCTGCAGCAATGCTGTCACATAAGCGGATTCCTGGAATCCAGAACATCTCAGCTCCGGTCAGTTCCAAAACACGTTTAAAAATAATGGCGGCAGGAACTAAAAGAGCGGCGTATTCTGCATTGACACCAAACCGGTCCTGAATCTGGTCAAGAGACATTAACTTGATCTTCTCATAAAAATTAATAAATTCTTCTGCAGTGATCCACTCTACCGGCTTTCCGCCATGGCTTTCTCTTGAAAGATAAAGGATACTCTCCCCGATTCCGATGAGATTTTTAATCTCACGGTCTCTTAAATAAACCTTGCGGAAGGTGTTTAACTCATTGTCAACCATCTCTTCAATCAAGGTATTCTGCATCTGGGTACTCACCTGCATATCGCCCATCATCTCACGGATCCTCAATACTCCAAGCATCAGGTTCTGGGTGGATATAAGCGCGTCCTTATCAAATAAGGATACCTGCATACTGCCAAATCCTACATCTACGATAGCAGTTCCTTTTTGTATGATTTTATTAAATTCCGCATCTTTAGAGGCAATTGCCTTGTAACTGATAAAACGCTGCTCGGAATTACTGATAATCTGGACCTCAATGCCGGTCCTTACCCGGATCTGATCCAGTACGATCTGACTGTTTTTCGCTTCCCGAAGTGCGCTGGTCGCATAGGCACGGTATCCTGTGACTTTATAGGACTGCATAATATCTGCAAAGTCTTCAATTACCTTACACATTTCGTCTACTAATTCGTAGCGGATTTTTCCGTTCTTATAGGTGTCCCTACCAAGGGCGATGACATGGCGGACATGATCAATCTTGCGGATTCCTGTTTTAGGGGAAATCTCATAGATGCCAAGTTCAAGTTCAAACGATCCCACATCAATAGCGGCAAATAATCTGATTGCCATACTTGTCCTCCTCACTGCCCTCTACAGGACAGTTTTTTACTATTCTACCTTATTTTATTTCCTTTTGTGTCAAATATCGGTAAAATTTGCTAAAAGATTAATTATTTTTCTCTTTTGCCAAAAGATTGGTAATAAACTGGCTTGCTGTTCTTCCAGATAAACCGCCGTGGTTCAGTTCCCATATATTTGCTTTTTGATAAAGTTCTTCTAAGGGCATGGAAATCTGGCTGCGGGCCGCCAGCTGTTTTACAATCTCTTTAAATTCAGCTGGTTCCGGAGCACCATAATAAATGGTTACACCAAATCGTGCCACAAGGGAAAGCTTCTCCTGGACGGTATCATTATTATGTAATTCATCATCCAGTTGTCTCTTATCGCTGAATTTTTCACGAATTAAATGACGTCGGTTTGAGGTTGCATAGATTAAAACATTGCCAGGCTTCTTTGCAAGCCCGCCCTCGATAATTGCCTTTAAATATTTATATTCCAGTTCCGTATCCTCAAAAGATAAATCATCCATATAGATGATAAACTTATAATTTCTGTCTTTGATTTGTTCCTGTAATTTAGAAAGCGTATGAAACTGGTGCTTATATACTTCTATAATCCTCAGACCTCTATCATAATATTCATTTAAAATAGCTTTGATACTTGAAGATTTCCCGGTTCCGCTGTCGCCAAACAAGAGAACGTTATTGGCCGCCTTCCCATCTAAGAATGCTTCCGTGTTCTCAATCAGCTTCTCCTTCTGCCTTTCATATCCCACAAGTTCGTTGAGATAGATATGATCCATGCTGGTAATGGGAATGATCTCAGGTTCCTGATCCGTCTCCTCCACACGAAACGCTTTATTCAAACCGAATTTTCCTACGCCGAAATTCTTATAGAATAAGGTTATTTTTTCTCCGAAGGTTTTCACGTCCGGTGCTTCCTTTAACTCCACAGCAAGGGTTACGATCTGATCACGGATTCGTCTGTTATAAATTTTACTATTGCCGTTATTGGCATGGTAATCAGAAAGAGCGGACCAGATTCCCTCTTCTTCCCCGCAGTCCAATGCCCGTATGTCCTGATCAAACAGCTCCTTCATAATCTTAAAATCATGGGCAGCCAGCTGATTTAATGTTCCCTGAATGGGACCTGTTATTTCGCAGGAGGTACTGTAAGCGTTTTCGTTATCTGCCAGGCACAATGCTAAAAAACAATGCCAGAGATTCCCCTCAAAGCCATAAGATGCTGCCAGCTCAATAAGCTGACCGGCACAGGCACAGGATTCCGGCATTGTTTCTGTATTTTTCTCCTGGATAAGAGTCAGCTGTCTTAACATCTGGTCAAAAAGTTTCTGATATTTTAAATCGCGGTATAAAATCAGTTCCTTCACGTTCCTTATTCCTCCCTGTGTAAACGGAAGTCCGGCCTTAATACAGGCCGAACCTCTCTAAATTGCTTAATAATTGCCCAGGACTCTCATATTGCGTCCCTCTTCTAAAATCCCCTTCAGCGCATTCTGAATGGAACATTCACTTAAATTCCCTTCCATATCTACAAAGAAGCGGTATTCCCAGTTTCTTCCTGGTATGGGTCTTGACTCAATCATAATCATGCTGACTCCGTTATAAATCATATTGCTCAGCATGTTATAAAGAGTACCGCTCTTATGAGGCAGTTCAAAGCTGATGCTGATTTTTTGTGCTTCCTCCCGGTAGATTCTTTTATTTGACAGGATAATAAACCGGGTGGTATTGGACTTATTATGATTGATGCAAGAATTAAGAACGTTCAGTCCATAAAGTCTGGCAGCGGTCTCACTGGCCACAGCAGCCTGAGTGGGATCTCCTTCTTCTATAATCTTTTTAGCAGCTGCTGCGGTATTCTCCACACTGATCTGCTTCCAGTTCCTGTTGGCATTTAAAAATTCCGAACACTGCATCAGTGCCTGCGGATGGCTGAATACAGTACGGATATCTTCCGGTCTTGAATCTTTCAGCCCTAACAGCGCATGATTCACGGTTAAAAATGTCTCAGCCACTATATAATTGTTGTATTTCATCAACAGGTCATAGTTGTCGATCACAGCACCGGCAGAGGAGTTTTCAATGGGAAGCACCGCATAATCAGCACGTCCTGACTCCACTTCCTTCATGGCATCTTCAAAGGTAACCACATGATAACAGCTGATATCCGTTCCGAAATACTGGAGTGTGGCAGCGTGACTGTATGCCCCCTCAACTCCCTGATAAACCACTTTTACCCCATCTGTAGGAATACTTTTTACCGGTTGAAAGGTGTCTTCCCCTTTCATTCCGTGCTCCGCCATCAGCTTGTACTGATAATGGCGGCTGATGGTCATCATCTGTGTAAACAGTTCACTGACAGCCTGTTTCATAAATGCATCTTCCACCATTCCGGTTACGGAATCAATTTTCTGCGTTTCCCGTTCCTTATCATAAACAGGCTTTCCGGTTTCAATCTTAAATTCAGCCACCTCGCCGCTCAGTCTCATCCTCTTTTCGAACAGTTCCACGATTTCACGGTCAATGCTGTCTAACTGTCCTCTGATCTCAAGCAAGTCTAATTTTTTCATATGTCCATTCCTCTGCCTTATCTGTTGGTCTACTTTACCGGGGAAAGTTCTTCTTCCAGCATACTCTCAATCTGTTTTTTTACATAAGCACCGGGAAATTTTTTAGATTCCGGTTCCAGCTCTTTCACCAGGAACGGCTCTCCAAATTCAATGGTTACTTTTGAAGACCGGATAAATGGTAAGTGCTTCTCAAATACCTCTGCCGTTCCGGTTATGGCAACCGGAACCACCGGGCAGCCGCTTTTTTCTGCTATTTTTAAGCTGCCTTCCTTAAAAGGGAGAAGTTCCATTATATCATTATTTGTGTTCCTGGTTCCTTCCGGAAAAATCCAGACAGAAACTCCGTTTTTCACCTGCTCAATTCCCTGGAGAATGGTTTTTAACCCTTCTTTTACATTCTGTCTGTCTAAAAACAGGCAGTTTACATGCTTCATCCAGCCGGAGAGCAGCGGGATTTTTTCCATCTCTTTTTTAGCCACAAATCCCACCAGACCAGGAACTGTGGTATAGCCAACAAGAATATCAAAATAGCTTCTATGATTTCCCACATACAGAACAGCCTGGTCAACTGGTATCTTTTCTTTTCCTTTTACTGTAATTTTAACTCCTGCAAAAAACAGGATAATCTTAAAGATCCACCGGACGTTAGAAATACTTCGCTCATCGCTTGCACGAAGGTTCTTTTTACCAGCCCTGTTCTCAAAAATCAGAACCGGGATGCTTAAGATCAGATAAAATATAACGGATGCTGCTACAAGAATAAATCGAATCATTGGTCTAATCCTCCATTCCATCTATTATATAGAATGGACTCTTTAATTACAATACTACCTGCCTTTCTTTTTTGTAATTTGTTCGAACAATAATCCCGTAGCAAACCATAGCGGTGCAAAATCCAGACGGATCAGGCCGTCAATGTTGGTGCTCCTGCCGGTATAATCCCATGGGCAGATTCCCCTGCCCCGTAAAAGTGTTCCGGAGAAATACTCTGCCACGAAAATCAGCACCATATAAAGGAATCCATGACGAATGGCAATATCCGTCCGGGCAGCAGCCAGACCGGTTCTGGGATTGACCCAGCGGTCAATCATCATTCCAATTGGCGCCAGAAATGCTCCGCATCCATAAATAGGAAACATAAGAAGAGACGTCTGACCCATCAGACGCCAGTCATGGCGTAAGAAGGAGTCTGTTGCAGTAAACATAACTTCCAGGCACCAGCCTGTAACCCCGCATTTACAAAAATTTAAGGGTAACTCTTTTAAGTTTAATTGTGATAGTATCTTCATAAGCATCATTATGTGCCGGACATGGAGATATTATGTTGTGCTGTAAAAGAATTCTATAAAAGAGGTGAGAGAAGTCTGCTGCCCTGTTCCTTGATCCGAATGAAGATGCTTCTGGCTTCATATCTCTCTGGTGTAATTTCTTCACATACCTTTAAATCTTCCAGGAATAACTCTTCTAATTTTCTGGTAGTCTCTTCATCATAGATCACTGCATTGACTTCGAAATTCAGTTCAAAGCTGCGGATATCCATATTGGCAGTCCCATAGGAACTGACTTTCCCGTCTGTCATCACTCCCTTTGAATGAAGAAATCCATTTTCATAGGTATAGCATCTGGCACCTTCGGATAAAAGATCTCCCACGTAGGAATAGGTGGCCCAGTAAACAAAGGGATGATCCGGTTTGCATGGTATCATGAGCCTGACATCCACGCCAGACCTGGCAGCTACCCTGAGGGCGGTAAGAACCGCATCATCGGGTACAAAATAGGGAGTCTGTATATAAATATGATGCTTTGCTTTTGAGAACAGCCGGATATAATTATCACGGATCTGTCTGCTTCTGGCGTCAGGACCACTTGCAATAATCTGAATTCCAAGTTTTTTTTCTACCTGATTGATATCCACCACTCCCATATTATAAAGACAGGCTCCATCCTCGTCTTCACAGAAGTAAGTCATATTTTTAAATAAGTTTTCCCCAACTGCATAATTCCAGTCCAGAGCAAAACGGATCTGAAGGCTTAAAACAGATCCACCCTGAAGTTTTAAATGAGTATCCCTCCAGTAACCAAACTTAGGGTCTTTGGAAATATATTCTCTTCCTATATTGAATCCGCCCACATAACCAATCCGGTTATCAATAACAACAATTTTCCTGTGATTTCTATAGTTAATACGCAGGTGCAGCCTTCCAAGCACTGGCGGGAAGAAGATACCAACCTTAACACCGCTTTCCTTTAATAAGTCCCATTTTGATTTGCGCATGAACCTTCCACCCATACCGTCACAGAGAATCCGGACCTCTACACCGGCCTTTGCCCGTTCAATTAATATGGGAATGATGGAGTCAAACAGTTCATCATTCTTAATAATATAATACTGCAGATGGATGAACCGGCTTGCTTTTGAAAGCTCTTCCCTGAGATCCTGAAACTTTTTCTCTCCATCGGTAAAAATTTCAACGGTATTATCAACGGTGAGAACGGAACCTGAGGTTTCTAAATTGTACATGACCAGATCGGAATAATCCCTTGCAAGAGAAGAATCCAGCCCGATATCATGACTTTTTAAAAACTCCTCCTGATTTCTGGCAGAGTAACGCATCCGGTCCTCCACTTCCTTAACCCGGAACATCTTACCTTTTCTCATATCCTGCCCAAGTATTAGATAAAAGAGAAATCCGAATACGGGAATAAAATACAACGCTAAAAGCCAGGTCCAGACTGCCTTTGGATCCCTCCTTTGAAAAAAAACAATGATAACAGAAAGAATCAGGTTTATATAGATTAAATGATCCATGAGCCATTTCCAGACTGCTATGCTCTGATTCCAGACAGCTTCCATATTAAATCCCTCCTTTCTCTTTCTAACCGGTTTCATCGTTTCAAGTATTTCTACCTTCTACATGAAACAGTTTTCCTATTTTCTGCTCTTTCATTCTAATAATTTTATGGTGTGACTCCTACAAATAGTCTCAAATCTATTTTCCAAAAAGGGTCCCCGCAACTGCGACGACCCTTTTGTATCCACTTCATTTACAAAAACTGATTTTTTTCATTGTCATACCGGTAATCAATGGAGGCCAGTGACTTTACAATCTCTTCTTCCTCGATTCCCAGGCTCAGACAGCACTCACTTAAAGATGGATAATAATCTCTCAGCTGAGTATTCATGTAACTGAGCAGCATAACCGGATCTTTGGGTATATTAGCCATTCTATTATCTCCTGCACCTGTTTGTCCCTCATTTTAGCACAGATTTCTTTTATTTTCAAGAAATCACCTGTACGAATGGAAAAAGAAATGCTACAATCAGGTTCATAATCCATCAGGAGGTACTTCAAATGAAAAAAATAATGATGCTGGGAACCGGTGGTACGATTGCATGCAAAAGAGGAGATTCTGGTTTAAAGCCCCTTCTGACTTCAGACGAACTTCTCTCCTATGTTCCC
Source organism: Hungatella sp. (assembly GCA_009712635.1). Lineage (GTDB taxonomy): Bacteria > Bacillota > Clostridia > Lachnospirales > Lachnospiraceae > Lacrimispora. Next base: position 807,528 of record WASS01000015.1, read on the forward strand.
GATGCGGCAGATTTCTGTCAGGTAGACAGTCTTCAGATATTCAATATAGACAGCACCAATATGCAGCCAAAGCACTGGCTGGTAATTGCAAAAGCCATTGAAGATCATTACGATGCTTATGACGGCTTTGTTATCTGCCACGGCACGGATACCATGGCTTACACAGCAGCGGCTCTTTCCTATCTGGTGCAGAACTCCCCAAAGCCCATTGTCATAACCGGTGCCCAAAAACCCATTGACATGGAAAATACAGATGCAAGAACCAATTTATCTGACAGCCTTCGCTTTGCCAGTGATGACCGTTCCCATGATGTAAACATCGTTTTTGATGGAAAGGTTATTTCCGGTACAAGAGGGAAAAAGGAACGGACCAAAAGCTACAACGCATTTTCCAGCATTAATTTTCCCTATATTGCTACAATTCAGGATGGGCATGTGATCTTTTATCTGAATGACAAAAAAAATAACCGTTTTGGAAGTCCCCTGTATTTTCATAAGCTGAATTTTAACGTGGCACTTTTAAAACTGATTCCATCCATGGGTGCAGATGTTCTGGATTATATGGCAGAGCATTACGATGCAGTTATCATTGAATCCTTTGGTGTAGGCGGCCTGCCCTCCTATGATACCGGTGATTTTTATAAGGCCATTGAAAAATGGATTTCTCTTGGAAAAACCGTGGTTATGACCACCCAGGTAACCAATGAAGGCAGCAATATGTCAGTTTACGAAGTAGGGCATTCCATTAAGAAAGAATTCGGACTTCTGGAAGCGTACGATATGACCCTGGAGGCCACCGTAACCAAGCTCATGTGGATTCTTGGGAAAACAAAAGATCCAAAGGAGATACGGGATACCTTTTATCATACCGTCAACAGAGATATTCTGTGGACCCTGCCAAATACCAATTCATGAAATACCAGCACAAAGGGGAGTCCTGACACGGACCCCCCTGTTTTTTTATTCCAGATAAGCAATCAGTTTATCCCCTTCTTCTGAGACATCAATCACAATGGTACTTCCAGTATGGATCTCATCTCCAAGGATTACCCTGGCCGCAAGAGTTTCCACGTGCTTTTGCAGATACCGCTTTAATGGTCTGGCTCCATATACCGGATCATACCCCTGCTCCACTACAAATTCGCCCGCCTGGTCTGTCAGTTCAATCTTTATCTCACGATCCTCCAGCCTCCGGTTTAAATCCTTCATAAGCAGACTTACAATACCGGAAATGTTGCTCTTATCCAGCGGCTTAAACAGAATGATTTCGTCCAGACGGTTTAAAAATTCCGGTCTGAAATGAGATCTTAAATCACCCATTACCATCTCTTCTGCCGCTTCTGTAATATTCCCATTACTGTCTATCCCTGTAAGAAGATACTGGGAACCAATATTGGATGTCATAATGATAATGGTGTTTTTAAAGTCAACCGTCTTTCCGGTGGAATCGGTGATCCGTCCATCATCAAGAACCTGTAAAAGCACATTGAACACATCCGGGTGTGCTTTTTCCACCTCGTCAAACAGCACCACGGAATATGGCTTTCTCCGTACTGCTTCGGTCAGCTGGCCGCCCTCATCATAACCTACATATCCGGGAGGAGCTCCAATCAGTCTGGATACGGAATGCTTTTCCATATATTCACTCATATCAATTCTGACAATGTTGTTCTCTTCATCGAACAGGCTCTCTGCAAGCGCCTTGGCAAGCTCTGTTTTTCCCACACCGGTAGGACCTAAAAAGAGGAAGGAACCAATGGGTTTTGTGGGATCTTTTATTCCAGCCTTGGATCTGATGATTGCTTCTGTCACCTTTAAAACAGCTTCTTCCTGTCCAATCACCCTCTTATGAAGTTCCTGGTCCAGATGAAGGGTCTTGTTTCTCTCACTCTCAGTCAGACGGGCAACCGGGATTCCTGTCCATTTGGATACAATTCTTGCAATCTCATCTTCTGTTACACTTTCCCGTACCAGGCTTAAATCCTGATTTTTCACCCGCTCCTCTTCCTCTGCCAGTTCCTTCTGAAGCTGGGGTAATCTGCCGTACTGAAGCTCTGCTGCACGGTTTAAGTCGTATTTCTGCTGAGCTGTCTGGATCTCTCTGTTAAGGTTTTCAATCTCTTCTCTTAAGGAGGAAAGACGTTCTACCGATGCCTTCTCATTCTCCCACTGAGCCTTTTGTGAGGCAAATTCATCATGAAGCTCTGCCAGTTCCTGCTGCAGCTCTGCCAGACGGTCCTGGCTTAAGCGGTCTGTTTCTTTCTTTAAAGCAGCCTCTTCTATCTCCATCTGCATGATCCGCCTTGACAGCTCGTCAAGCTCAGCCGGCATGGAATCCAGCTCAGTCTTGATCATGGCACAGGCTTCATCCACCAGGTCAATGGCCTTATCAGGAAGAAAACGCTCACTGATATAGCGATCAGAAAGGGTGGCTGCAGATACAAGAGCAGAGTCTGTGATCTTCACTCCGTGATAAACCTCGTACCGCTCCTTTAATCCTCTTAAAATTGAAATCGTATCTTCTACAGTTGGCTCATCTACCATAACCGGCTGAAATCTCCGTTCCAGTGCCTGGTCTTTTTCAATATACTGGCGGTATTCATCCAATGTGGTGGCGCCGATGCAATGAAGCTCTCCTCTGGCAAGCATGGGCTTTAGCATATTGCCTGCATCCATGGAGCCTTCTGTCTTTCCTGCTCCAACAATGGTATGAAGCTCATCAATAAAAAGGATAATCTGACCGTCGCTTTTTTTCACCTCATCAAGAACTGCTTTTAAACGCTCTTCAAATTCACCCCGGTACTTTGCGCCTGCCAGCAAAGCACCCATATCAAGTGCAAACAGCCTTTTATCCTTTAAGCCATCTGGCACATCTCCTCTTACAATTCTCTGGGCCAGCCCTTCCACAACTGCGGTCTTACCAACACCCGGTTCTCCGATTAATACCGGGTTATTCTTGGTCTTCCTGGATAGAATCCGGACTACATTACGGATTTCGCTGTCTCTGCCGATGACAGGATCCAGTTTCTGATCTCTGGCTCTTTCTACCAGGTCGTATCCATACTTTGTAAGCGTATCGTAGGTCGCCTCGGGATTATCACTTACAACTCTCTGGTTGCCTCTTACTGTGGATAATGCTGTTAAAAAATTCTCTCTTGTAATGCCATAGCTGCGAAACAGTTCTTTTAATGCCTTTGATGGCTGTTTTAACATGGCCAGGAATAAATGCTCAACCGAAACATACTGGTCTCCCATTCCCTTTGCCTCATCCTCTGCACTGATTAAGACCTTATTTAAATCATTGCTGATGTAAAGCTGTCCGCCGCTTACTTTAGGAAGCTTCTGGATGGCCCCTGCCGCTTCATCAAGAAATAACTCTTTTTGTATATTCATCTTGGTGATCAGTTTTAAAATCAGGCTGTCTTCAATGGTAAGAAGACTGTACAGCATATGTTCCTGTTCTATCTGCTGGTTTCCGTATTCATACGCAAGCTTTTCGCAGTTCTTCACAGCCTCCATGGACTTCTGTGTAAATTTATTAATGTTCACGGCAATTTCCTCCTTTATCCGGCTCATACAAAAAATATTACATTTGTTCTATATGTAATATAACAAATGCGTTTTAAAGTGTCAAGATACTTTTGATTAAATTTATGATTTATAAATAATATCTTACAGTTTCCTTTCCCTCATTGTTTTTTTTCAAGGGTTCGCTTATAATCGATTCATACAATCTCTGGGAGAACCGGAAGGAGGAGACTATGAACGACAGACGCCGCTTTTTTTCGGCCCCTGCCATTCGCCTAGCAGCAGCCGCGCTTTTTTCCGTCTGGTTTGCTGCATACGGTGCAGACCCTTTTATCAGCTATGCCCATACAAAAGAGGAATCCATTTATATTTCCGGAAACTGGGTGAAAGATGACGCCGGCTGGCGCTACTTTAACCAGTGGAATTCCAAATATCCCGCCGGACAGTGGATCGAATATCAGGGTAATTCCTATTATTTTATGGATAATGGATATATGGCTACTGGCTGGAGATATTTAAACGGCCATTGGTATTACTTTAATCCGGAAGAAGGAAGTACACAGGGAGCCATGGTAACCGGCTGGATTCGTGACTCTCATTATAATAGCACCTTTTATACAAACCAGATAGGGATTATGGTAACCGGATGGCATAAGATTGATGCCAACTGGTACTACTTTAATCCGGGTCCGGATGGTGTTGTGGGGCAGATGGCAGTCAGCCGGGTGATTGAAGGCTCTTATGTAAATGCAGACGGGAAGATGAATGAAAATCGTTAAAAAGGACAGTGCCGTTAAGAAACGGACACTGCCCTTTTTTCAATTCCACGAAACCGCAGTGCAAATACAACTGCGCGGAAAAACCAGTCAATAAACATTCCATACCAGATACCCATTACTCCCAGTTTCATGACCTGCACGAATAAATAAGAGGTACCGATCCGGAAAAGCCACATGGAAAATACAGAGACCATCATGGTAAACTTTGCATCCATAGAGGCTCTTAACGCATATGGAACCGTAAACGAGATTGGCCACACAATCATGGCAAAGCAATGTACCACGATCATCTGGGCTGATATCTGGGCTGCCTGGGGAGACAGATTGTAAATGGATACCAGCTGGTCTGAAAATAGTACCATAACCGTACATAGGACTAATAAGATACCATAATTAATCCCTACCAAAAGCCTGGAGTAATACTTGACCTGTTTGATTTCTCCTGCACCCACACACTGACCCACAATGGTAATTAAACCAAGCCCGATGGCATTACCGGGAAGGTATAAAAGAGTCACCAGGTTTGATGCCACTGCATAACTGGCAATGGCCGCAGTCCCAAGAGACGAAACCAGGCTCTGAAGCGCAATCTTACCAAACTGAAACATACCGTTTTCCAGACCGTTTGGAATGCCAACAACCAAAATATTCTTTATCATTTTAAAATCCGGTTTCAGTTCGGAAAGCCGTCTGATTCTTACCACATTGTCCGGATTCTGTATCAGATAAAACATCATGACAGCTGCAACAATCCGGCTTATGAGAGTGGGATAAGCCACGCCTTCCACTCCCATATGCAGACCATAAACACAAATCGTATTGCCGACGATATTCACCACATTCATAACAAGGGAAACAAACATGGATATCTTGGCATTTCCCATAGACCGAAAAAGTGCGGCACAGGAATTATAGATTGCTATAAATGGATAAGACAGAGCTGTAATCTGAAAATAAATCACAGCAGCGTCCATCACCTCCGGCTCCACATTGCCAAATATCATCCGAAGCAGAAGCCGGTTGCCTGCCAAGGCGGCAAATGTAAGCAACAGGGAAAATAAAGCCGTTACTCCCATCAGCTGACCTGCTGCTTTGCATGCATTCACTGATTGTTTTTTTCCTAAATACTGAGCGGAGATTACCGCACCGCCGGTGGCCAGCGCGGAAAGAATCTGTATAATCAGTATATTGATGGCATCCACCAGAGATACACCTGATACAGCCGCTTCCCCAACCGCTGCCACCATCACCACAGCCACCATTCCTACCAGTACGGCCAGGATCTGTTCTACGATCAAAGGGGCCAGAAGCCCGGTTAAATCTTTTCTTGAAAACATAAATTATTCCTCATTGGTTGTCTCGAATGGGTAACGTATCCCCCACTGTCTTCTCAGCTCGTCCATTACTTTCATTACATGCAGAGTGGTCTGGTGAGGCATCTGCGGGCACTCCGTCCATCCCTGTTCAATCGCGTCTTTACTTGCCAGAACCTGATATTCATATCCGGTGATCTGTTCCGGTCTCTGATAAGAGCCCACCAGCTTCCGGTCTGTATTATATACACAAATGGATTCAAAATTATTGATGTTTTCCACAACCAGGAATCCTTTTGTTCCATAGATAATGCCCTGACGATCAGATAGGACCTGAATGGAACTGTTCAGTACAGCCATCTTACCGCCTGGATAAAGAAGGGTAATGCTGTTTTGGGCATCCACTCCTGTCTCCGTCTTAATCACGCTGGAGGTAATATCAGTAATCTCATCACCAAAAACAAGTGATGCAAAATTAAGGGTATAAACTCCTACATCCAGAAGCGCTCCCCCTGCAAGCTCCGGGGCCACAATCCGGTGCTTATCTGACACCAGGTAGGCGAGATTGGCAGTGAGCGTCATGGGTTCTCCGATAATACCGGAAGCAAGAACTTCCTTCAGCGTATCAGCCATAGGCATATACCGCACCCACATGGCTTCTGTAATCATCAGATTTTTCTCCTGAGCCAGGTCAATCATCTCTTTTGCCTGGGAATAATTGGCTGCAAATGACTTTTCACATAAAACATGCTTTCCATGTTCCAGGCAAAGTCTGGCATTCCTGCTGTGTTCCGAATGGGGAGTAGCAATATAAATCAGCTGAACCTCACTGTCAGCCGCCAGCTCTTCATAGGAGCCATAAGCTTTTTTTATTGAAAAACGTGCTGCAAAATCTTCTGCCTTTTCAAGGTTCCGGGAAGCAGCACCATATAAACAGATTTCAGGCATCTGAACCATGGTCTCTGCCAAAACTGATGCAATTCTACCTGTTCCCATGATTCCAACTTTCAATACTTCCATATTTTATCCTCCAGCTGATTATTTTAGTTCTTTCAGTATAACACATGGATAAAGCCCGTACAACATCAATGCTCCTCCATCTCTAAAACCAGTTCCATAAACGCCTTCATCTCCCTGCTGAGCCATTTATCCTTATGATATACAATCTGTCTCCAGGTTCTTAAATAAAATTCTTTCATGGAAAGAGCCGTTAAATTACCCTGCTCTATCTCCTCCCTGATTGTAAACTCCGGTAGAAAGGAGATTCCTTCATTCTGTTTCAGCAGCTTAATAATAAATTCCGTATTCCCTATTTCCAGGAAGGGATGAAGCTTCTTATCATCCGATGCCAGATACTGTTCCAGTATAAACCGGTAGCTGGCATCCTTTTCTGTTAATATCAGGGGCTGAGTGATTATCTGGTCAATGGTAAGTCCGTCTTCCTTTGCAAAGATATGATCCTTTGATGCGGCAAATATGATTTCTTCCGGCTTCTCCAGTATTTTAACCCATTTGGCATCATACATTCTGCGGTCCAGAAAATAAACCATATCCACCTGATTGCTGTTCATCATGTTCAGCAGGATTTCCGGAGAATCAATCACAATATTAATGTTTACTTTGGGGTACCGGTGATGATACTCCCTGATTAACGGAGGAAATAAAGTGGAACAGATGGATTCAATGGTGCCGATCACAAGAGTGCCAGTCAGCTCTGTGGACTGGCCAAGGGCATTGCGGGCATAAGCCACATTTCTCATAATTTCAGATGCATACTGATAAAACATCTCCCCTTCATGTGTTAACGTAGTCTGCTTCCCAATCCGGTCAAACAAATGAACGTTTAATTCTTTTTCCAGCTGTTTAACCTGAACCGTCACTGCTGCCTGAGAATATTTAAGCTTTTCCGCCGCCCTGCAAAAGCTTTTTAAATCAGCAACTTCTAAAAATGTTCGTATCTCACGGAGTTCCATAACAATCCTTTCTTAATTTAAAAATATTAAACGTTATCATAAAAACATTAAATTTTACATTCATTTATATTTATGGTACATTAAAGTCACTCAGAAATCAACTCAAAGGATGAGTATTTTCAGGACACGATTAGAAAGGACTTTAAAAAGTATGGAAAAGGCAGAATGTAAATACCGCGCCTACGTGCAGATTTTAAAGGAAGAGCTGATACCGGCTATGGGCTGTACGGAACCGATTGCTCTTGCTTATGCTGCTGCAGTAGCGAAAAAGACTCTGGGAGCCATTCCGGACAAGGTGGTAGTTGGTGCCAGCGGGAGCATTATTAAAAATGTAAAATCCGTTATTGTTCCCAACACCGGTCATCTGAAAGGAATACCGGCAGCTGTAGCTGCAGGAATTGTGGCGGGAGATCCGGAAAAGGAGCTGGAAGTTATTTCCTGCGTTACACCGGACCAGATCACCGGGATGAAGCAATTTATGGAGGAGACTGAAATAGGGGTTGTACATATTGATCATGGAATCACCTTTGATATCCTGATCACTCTGTACAAAGGATCCTCCACATGCACAGTGCGGATAGCCAATTACCATACCAACATTGTACTAATCGAAAAGGACGGGACGGTCTTAAAACAGCTGGATGCCGGCAAAGAAGAAGAGACACTGACTGACCGGAGCATACTCAGCATGGAAGATATCTGGGATTTTATCAATACCGTTGACATTGCTGATATTAAAGAAACCCTGGACCGACAGATCCGGTACAACTGGGCCATTGCAGAGGAAGGCATGACTAATGACTACGGCGCCAATATTGGCAAAATACTGTTAAAGAGTGCCGGCAGCGACATTTCCCTGAAAGCAAAGGCTATGGCTGCCGCCGGTTCCGACGCCCGTATGAATGGCTGCGAACTTCCGGTTATCATTAACTCAGGAAGCGGCAATCAGGGAATTACGGTCTCTGTTCCGGTCATTGTCTATGCCAGAGAATTAGGCGTCAGCGAGGAAACCATGTACCGGGCACTTGCTTTATCCAACTTAACTTCCATCCATCAGAAGACTCCCATCGGAAGATTATCCGCTTATTGCGGAGCGGTAAATGCCGGAGCTGGGGCTGGGGCTGGAATCGCTTATTTATGCGGAGGCGGCTACGAGGAAGTGATACATACCGTTGTCAATGCGCTGGCCATTGTATCCGGTATTGTATGTGATGGGGCAAAAGCTTCCTGTGCAGCAAAGATAGCCTCTTCCATTGAAGCAGGGATCTTTGGATACAGCATGTACAGTCATGGACAGCAGTTCCTGGATGGGGATGGTATTGTCACAAAAGGCGTAGAGGCTACGCTGAAAAACGTTGGCAGATTGGGGAAAAAAGGAATGAAGGAGACCAACGAGGAAATTATTAAAATCATGATAGGAGAATAGGTATGAAAAAGTTAGTAAGTAGTTTACCTTTTAAATTACTGCTGGGGGTTATTGGGGGAATCTTAATCGGACAGTTGGCTGGAGAACAATTGATGAATGTTGTGGTGACAGTCAAATACATATTGAACCAGATCATTGTATTCTGCGTTCCGCTCATCATCATCGGATTTATTGCCCCATCTATCACAAGATTAGGCAATAATGCTTCTAAAATGCTGGGAATCGCTGTTTCTGCAGCTTATATTTCCTCCATAGGTGCTGCCTTGTTTTCCATGGCTGCGGGATACATTATAATCCCACATCTGTCCATCTCACCAAGTACAGATGGCTTAAAGGAGCTTCCCGGTATTGTATTCCAGCTGGATATCCCTCAGATTATGCCGGTTATGAGTGCTCTGGTATTTTCACTTTTACTGGGTCTTGCTGCAACCTGGACAAAAGCTGCAGCAATTACTCAGGTATTGGAGGAATTTCAGGAAATTGTCCTGTCCATTGTAACAAAGGTCGTCATACCCGTTCTTCCTGTTTTTATCGCGTTTACATTCTGCGCTCTTTCTTATGAAGGAACCATCACTAAACAGCTGCCTGTTTTCCTTCAGGTAGTGTTAATCGTTATGGTTGGACACTATATCTGGCTGGCAGTTCTGTATCTGATTGGAGGCGCCTATTCCAGAAAAAATCCATTGGACGTTCTGCGTAATTACGGTCCAGCCTACATCACTGCAGTAGGAACCATGTCATCGGCAGCCACTCTTGCGGTCGCTTTAAAATGTGCTAAAAAATCACAGCCCACGTTAAGAGAAGATATGGTGGATTTTGGTATCCCGCTTTTTGCAAACATTCACTTATGCGGATCTGTGCTCACCGAAGTTTTCTTTGTCATGACTGTATCAAAGATCCTTTACGGTTATATTCCGTCTCTTGGCTCCATGCTTTTGTTCTGCGCCCTGTTGGGTGTATTTGCAATCGGTGCACCAGGCGTTCCCGGAGGAACGGTTATGGCATCTCTCGGTCTGATCACAGGAGTTTTAGGTTTTGATGAAATGGGTACTGCACTTATGCTTACCATCTTTGCACTCCAGGACAGTTTTGGAACTGCATGCAATGTAACGGGAGACGGAGCTCTCACCATGATTCTCACCGGTTTTGCAGAAAAACACGGAATTAAAAACCAGAAATTAGAATCTGGAATGTCATAAACAAAAAGGGTCCTGGCAAAGAATAAAGTTTCTCTGCCAGGACCCTGATTGCATCCTTATTAATTCAGCTCACGCTTCAGTGTTTCTCTTACTGCTCCTGCTCCGGTAATCTGGGCACAGAACATCTCTTCAATTTTTTCTCCAATGCCTGCCTGGTAAAGGTCAATTCCGAAAATATGCTCATTAGAGAGAATTTCCTTCAGCTGTCCATGATACGTCTCCGGTTTACCAAACTCAATTCCTTTCAGCTTTTCTGTCAGCTCAGGAATCATAGGATCAGAGGAAAGTTCAAATGCCTTACCCTGGTCATCCACTGCCAGAAGATAGCGGCACCAGCCTGCAATTGCCAGTGGAATTGCTTTTAATTTTTTTGCATCTCCGTATTTTTCCACATATGCCTTAATGGTTTCACCGTAACGGATTCCCACCTTCTGAGATGTATCCGTAGCGATTCGCTGAGGTGTATCAGGCATAAAAGGATTGGGGATTCTGACACGGATCACTTCGTCTACGAATTCCAGTGGAGACAGAATTCCCGGGTCAGTCACTACCGGCATTCCTTCAACCGGACCGATTTCATGAACCAGACGGTTCAGTTCTACATCCTTCATCTCATCTGCAATCAGATCATATCCAAGAACACAGCCATAAACAGCCAGCGCTGTGTGCAGCGGATTTAAGCAGGTGGTAACTTTCATACGCTCTACTTTATTGACTGTATCCCGGTCTGTCATATACACACCGGCTTTCTCAAGCGCCGGTCTTCCGTTAGGGAATTTGTCTTCAATTACCAGATACTGGGGTCCTTCTGCATTAACAAATGGTGCAATGTAGGTTTTTTTGGAAGTGATCACCGGAGCCATATCCTCAACTCCTGCTTTTTCCAGTTCGCTGCATACGGAATCTGCAGGACGTGGTGTGATCTTGTCAATCATGGACCAGGGGAAGGAAACTACTGATTCATCTTCCAGATAATCAACAAATGCTTTTTCTGCAAATCCCCTGCTCTCCCACTCTTTTGCAACTGTCACGATGGACTGTTTCAGTTTTTCACCATTATGAGAGCAGTTATCCATAGAAACCACTGCCAGAGGTGCTTTATTTGCTTTAAACCGTTCAAGGAGAAGTGCACATACCACAGCCATGGCAGATACTGCTTTCTCAGGACCATTTTCCAGATCTGCTAAGATAAATGGGAAATAATTTCCTTCGGTTCCTTTCAGTGCATAGCCTTTCTCTGTAATGGTGAAAGAAGCCATCTGAAGTTCCGGATTAACAAAGATCTCTTTCAGACGATTCCACTCAGCTGCTACACCAGACTGGGCTCTGACTGCTTCTGTCAGGGAGCCGATCACCTTTTTTCCAGTAGAACCATCTGCGTTCAGGGTTACTGCAAGAACCAGATTATCATATGGATCGTAGATCTTATCAATTACATCAAAGTCAAAGGTCTCTACACAGGTGATTCCCTTAGTGCTCTCGCCCTGTGCAATTAAGGTATCTGCAATTCCACCGATAAAGATACGGAAGATATTACCTGCGCCAAAATGCACCCAGACCGGTGACTCTTTTGTTTCTCTGACCACTGTTTCAATGTCATAAAGCGGAAGGCTGATTCCAGCTGCCTCCCAGGCTTCTTTATTCTTTAAACCTTCTAATGTCAGCTTCATACCGGCACTGCCTCCTTAGTTTTTCCCTGATTCCTTATCAATGGCTTCCCATAATCCCTCAAGATATACTGCACCCAGTGCTCTGTCATAAAGACCATATCCAGGCATGGCAACCTCGTCCCAAATCATTCTTCCATGATCCGGACGAATTACACCGTCAAATCCTGTTTCATACAGTGCTTTCATAATTGCATGCATGTCCATGGATCCATCAGAAGAAAGATGAGCTGCTTCTTCGAAATCTCTGTCGCTGTTATATTTTAAGTTTCTTACGTGTGCAAATGGAATTCTTCCTTTTGCAGTTCTGATTATATCACAGATATCGTTAGCTGGATTGGAACCAAGAGATCCTGTACATAAGGTAATACCGTTGTATGGCTTGTCAACTGCCTTTAACAGTCTTTCAATCCATTCTTTGTTGCGTACGATTCTTGGAAGACCAAAGATCGGCCAGGCCGGATCATCTGGATGAATACCCATTCTGATGTCATATTTTTCGCAAACTTCACCAATTGACTCCAGGAAATAAACAAGGTTATTAAACAGCTGCTCTTCATCAATATCTTTGTATGCTTCAAATAAAGATTCCAGACGGGACAGACGCTCTGGCTCCCAGCCTGGCATTACAAAGCCGTTGGACATCTTTTCTACAGATTCTTTCATATGTGCAGGGTCGATTTCATCTACTACATCCTGATTATAGGCAAGTACGGTTGATCCATCCGGACGTACTCTTGCAAGATCGGAACGTGTCCAGTCAAATACAGGCATAAAATTGTAGCAAACCATATGAATTCCGGCTTTTCCAAGATTTTCAAGAGTTTCAATATAATTAGCAATATGCTGTTCCCGTTTCTCTGTACCAATCTTAATATCATCAGAGATATTAACGGATTCAATTCCTGCAATGGTAAGGCCTTCTTCTTCAACTACTCTTTTCAGTTCAGCAATCTCTGCTTCTGTCCAGACTTCTCCTGCCTGCTTTCCCATCAGAGTTGTGATAACACTTTTCACTCCAGGTATCTGTTTGATTTGTTTCAGGGACACACTGTCATATCCTGGTCCATACCAGCGTAAAGTCATTTCCATCGTTTTGTTCCTCCTGTTTTGCAATCAATTATTGTTTTACTTTATCATGAGGCCGGCACATAATAAGTCCTGTCCTATTATATGCTAGTATTGCCCAGCCAACCAAACATGTATGAATTTCTCTTTTACATGTCTTTCTATCTTGTATGGTAGTATATTACGAAGAAATATTCAATATGTAATTTTGTATATTTTTTATCTTGTTTTTTGTGCAACATGACATATTTTCACTTTTATCCCTTATATCATTGACATTTGCCTGCTTTCAAAGCATGATACTTGTATACAAGTTATTGCCTATTTTCAGGGGTTATAAATAAAACAATAGATAAACTTGCTGTTCAGTAGTATACTAACCGTATGTTCCTGCCTGCAGGATTTATATTTTGATAAGAGAGGATTTTATGAAATTGTTCGATCGGTCTCCCGGAGAGAATGCCAGAAATTATGCGATACGCGTTCTTCTCTATAATATTATTAATTTAGAGCTTGCTCCAGGAAGTGCAGTAAGTGAAAACGAGCTTTCTTCCACTTTGAATCTTTCAAGAACACCAGTCAGAGAAGCGCTGATTGAACTTAGTAAATCCAGCTTAGTTGAAATACTGCCCCAGCGGGGAAGTTATATTTCTAAAATAGATTATGAACGAATTGAAGAAGCCCGCTTTATGAGGCTTGTTTTAGAGAACGCTGTGGTAAAGCTTGCCTGCGAAAGCCCTGAACCGGTGGACTTAAAGAAGCTGAAGGATAATATCAGTGAGCAGAAGTTCTGTCTGGAACAGGAAGACACCGCCAGATTCTTTCCTCTGGATAATGAATTTCACATGCTTTTATTCCAGTCCGTAAATAAGGCCAGAACATTTGAGGTCATCCAGTCCCAGATGGTACATTTTGACCGGATCAGAACGCTTTCCTTAAAGTCCAGTAAACCCACCAAGATCGTGGAAGATCATGAGAATATTATCTATGCCATCGAGCGCAGGGATACAGAGCTGGCCGAGATTCTGATGACCAGACATATCAACAGACACCAGATGGAAAAATCAGAACTTGTGGCAGCATTTCCCGACTATTTTATTCAATAATAAAAAATCCCTCTCAGACAACGACTATGTCCAAGAGGGATTTTTCAGATATTTTGTTTTTTTATTGGTATATTTATAAGATGACACATATAATTATACTGGCAGGTACAAACTGCTGGCAATCGTGTATAGGGTGGTAGGCCTCGATTCTACATAGAATGGAGGTGTTGCTCATGAAGAATTATGACTTTAAGGACCTAATGTCTTTTGGTATGTTCCTTCTGGCACTGCTGACATTCGTCTTTATGACGTGTCATTAACCGCAAAAAGCCTTCCCTGTACTTTGGCCGGTCGGGAAGGTTTTTGCTTTTCAACTTAGCCAACCACCCTGTGGCGATTGCCTTTCTTTATTATATTATACCTGCAGTATAAAATATTACAAGTACAGGCATTTATTTTAAATTCATTTCAGAAATTTCTAGCAATCCCCTTAATTTTCATTCAGTCTGGCAAGCTTTTCTGCCTGATCTGCTGCAATCAGAGAATCTAAAAGTTCGTATATATCTCCATTCATAATGGAATCAATCTTATAAAGAGTCAGCTTAATCCGATGATCGGTCACACGGCCCTGAGGGAAATTGTAGGTTCTGATCTTCTCAGACCGGTCACCTGTACCAATCTGGCTTCTGCGGGCCTCTGACTCAGAATTCTGTCTCTTCTCCAACTCAATATCATAAAGCTTGGAACGAAGCAGGCGGAAAGCCTTCTCCTTGTTCTGAAGCTGGGATTTTTCAGTCTGGCTGTAAATTACAATGCCAGTAGGCATATGTGTCAGACGAACAGCAGAATCCGTTGTGTTGACGCACTGTCCGCCGTTACCGGAAGCACGCATAACATCGATTCTTACGTCCTTATCTTCAATCACTACATCCACATCTTCCGCTTCCGGCATAACAGCCACAGTAGCCGTAGACGTATGGATTCTTCCGCCGCTCTCCGTCTCCGGTACTCTCTGAACACGGTGAACGCCGCTTTCGTATTTCATCTTGGAATAAGCGCCTTTTCCTGTGATCATGGCAACAACTTCCTTAAAACCGCCGATACCGTTCTCATTAACGCTGATTAACTCAACTTTCCATCTCTGAGCTTCTGCATAATTGACATACATACGGTACAGCTCAGAAGCGAAAAGGGCTGCCTCGTCGCCGCCAGCTCCTGCACGGATCTCCAGCATGATATTCTTATCATCATTGGGATCTTTAGGTAAAAGAAGTATTTTCAGCTCCTGTTCCAACTGTTCAATGCGCTTTTTAGCATCGGATAATTCCTCCTTTGCCATATCCCGCATCTCTTCATCGCTCTCTTCTTCAAGAAGAGCAACACTTTCTTCCACGGTTTGTTTTGCTTTCTTATACTGGGTATAAGCTTCCACCAGGTCTGCTAAATCTGCCTGTTCCTTCATCAGCTTCCGAAAACGGTTCTGATCTTCTGCAACAGACGGGTTATTCAGTTCCTGCATCAGCTCTTCATAATGAATTAATATATCATCTAAACGATCAAACATTGGTATCCTCCAAAATCTCACCAAAAGGGTCTATGCCCATTATTTTTCTAAACTTCCGCTCACTACGCGGTCCAGCCCCGCTGCATCGCACCATGACCGGATGTTGACAAAACCTGCTTCCCGAAGCAATGCGCTGACTGCATCTTTTTGATCGTAACCGATTTCCAGATAAAGCGCACCGCCAGGATTTAAGTAATTCCGGCCTTCTGCTGCCAGCTTTCTGTAAAAATAAAGGCCGTCCTCTTTCCCGTCAAGAGCCAGAAACGGCTCATAATCACGAACCTCCGGCTGCAGCTGGCTGATTACATCGGTGGGAATGTAGGGTGGATTGGACACAATCACATCAAATGTTTCATCTGACCCAAGGCCATTAAATAAATCGCTTAACAGGAATGTAATTTTCTCTTTCCCTAAAATAGCTTCCCCGTTTCTCTTCGCTACCTTTAACGCTTCATCAGAAATGTCTGCTGCCACAACCGATTCAAACCCGCCAAGCCTGGCAAGGCTGACAGCGATACACCCGCTTCCGGTGCACAGATCAAGCACCCTGGGATTCCTGCCCTTATAATCCTTTAAAATCTGTTCCACCAGAGTTTCTGTATCCTGTCTGGGAATGAGAACATGCTCATTGACAAAAAATTCCAGACCCATAAATTCCCTGCTCCCGGTTATCTGCTGAAGTGGAATTCTCTTCTCACGAAGAGCAAGCATATGGTAAAAATCACGGATTGATTCTCCCGATTTCTCTGTTTCATTCATGGTCCTGTTCCGGTCGATCAGAAAATGAGTCAGATCTGTATGGAATGCTTCAAGCAGTAAATATCTGGCATCAATCTCAGCTTCCTGTATCCCAGCTTTCATAAGCCGGTCAGTTCCTTCTTCCAATAGCTGATTTAACGTTACGCTCATGGCTGATTCTCCGGAAAATTCTTTTTAAGAAATTCTCTCCAGTCAAAGACTGCTTCAACAGAAGCAATTCCTACCTCGATCATGGAATCATCTGGTTCACTGGTAGTCAGCCCCTGCATCCACATACCCGGTCTGCTTAAAATATCCACCAGCTTTGAATCACTGCGGCCTGCGATACGCAGACACTCATAGGATACCCCTGCAATTACCGGAATGAGAATAATTCGGCTTAAAATCCGAAGTGGCAGAGTCTTTACCTGAATTACCATAAAAAATAAAATACTGATAATCATAACAATTAAAAGAAAACTGGTTCCGCAGCGCTTATGTTCTTTGGAGCTGTTCCTTACATTTTCCACATTCAGTTCCAGTCCGTGTTCCAGACAGTTAATACATTTATGTTCGGCCCCATGGTACATGAAGGTACGCCTGATATCTTCCATACGGGATACCAGCTTGATATAAGCTATAAAAATGCCAATCCGGATCACACCTTCTAAAACAGCCATGATAGTCTGTGACTTTATAAAATGGTGAAATATATTCGCAAGAAACAGGGGAAGCACCATGAATATGCAGATTGCCATAATCACGGAAAATACCATCACCATGCTCATAAGCGCTTTTTCCATCTTTTCACCAAAAACCCGCTCCAGCAGCTTTTCAAATTTAGAGGGCTCTGAATCTTGCTCATCGTCTTCAAAGAAACTGGCAGAAAAAGTAAGCGCTCTCATTCCCAGTATCATGGAGTCGGCAAAGCTAAAAATACCTCTGAAAAATGGAAGAGAAAACAGCTTTACTTTTTCTCCCATACTAATATACATATCTTTTTTTACTTCAATGGTTCCGTCCGGCTTTCGGACCGCTGTGGCATACTCATCCCTGTTTTTCATCATAACGCCTTCAATCACGGCCTGACCGCCGATTCCTGAATACTTCATACGCCAACCACCTCTCTGTAGGAAAATAGGTGCAACAAAATTCTAATTTCAAAAAAGGTTGAGCTAAAGTGTTTCCACTAAACTCAACCTTTTCTTTGCTCCAAACTTATTCAGCCTTAACGCCATATTTACGATTGAATTTATCAATACGTCCACGAGCGGAAGCAGCTTTCTGCTGACCGGTGTAGAATGAATGGCATTTAGAACAAACTTCTACGTGGATGTCTTCCTTTGTAGAACCAGTTACGAATTCATTACCACAGTTGCAAACAACCTTTGCCTGGTAGTAATTTGGATGGATTCCTTCTTTCATGATTTTCACCTCGCATACTCTGATTTCTATTAAATCGCGGTTCGTAAACCGACTTTGTCTAATAAACAGCTTGTACAGTATATCATAGAAAATTTCTTAATGCAAGCTTTTATTTATATAAAAGATCATAGCTTTTAGAAAAACCGCATCTTTTTGGACATCTCTACGAATTCACGGTTGTTCTTTGTTTTTGCAAACAGATCCAGAATCTTTTCTACTGCATCTTCTGGTTTTAATGTATTGGTCGCCTTACGTATAATATCAACGGCCTCTGCCTCTTCTCTGGTGAGCAGCAGATCGTCCCTTCTGGTTCCGGACTTTAAGATATCGATGGCAGGGAAGATCCTCTTCTCGGACAGCTTTCTGTCAAGCACCAGTTCCATGTTACCTGTACCTTTAAATTCCTCATAAATGACGTCGTCCATACGGCTTCCCGTATCCACAAGTGCTGTGGCAAGTACGGTAAGACTTCCGCCCTCTCTCATGTTTCGCGCTGCACCGAAAAAGCGTTTGGGCATATGAAGTGCGGCCGGATCAAGACCACCGGAAAGAGTCCTTCCACTTGGTGCAACCGTTAAGTTATATGCTCTTGCAAGGCGGGTTATGCTGTCTAACAGAATCACCACGTCTCTTCCATGTTCCACAAGACGCTTGGCTCTCTCAATTACCATCTCTGACACCCGTTTGTGACGGTCAGGAAGTTCGTCAAACGTGGAATAAAGAACCTCTACATTATTTCCAACAATAGACTCCTTAATATCGGTAACCTCTTCCGGGCGCTCGTCAATGAGAAGGATCATAAGATGAATCTCAGGGTGATTGAGTGTGATTGCCTTGGCCACCTGCTTTAATAACGTGGTCTTACCTGCTTTTGGCGGAGATACAATCATGCCTCGCTGTCCCTTACCAATAGGAGCTAATAAATCCACCACTCTCATGGCAGTGGTACTCTTTCCTCCATCCGTCTCCATATGAAGACGTTTATCCGGAAATATGGGAGTCATATTCTCAAAATTGGGACGGCGTTCTGCCATATTGGTAGGATATCCGTTAATTTTCTTCACATATAACAGCGCTGCAAACTTTTCTGCGGCAGTCTTTACTCTGCGGCTGCCATGAATAATATCTCCGGTCTTCATGTTAAAGCGGCGGATTTGTGATGGCGCTACGTAAACATCATTCTCACCTGGAAGATAATTCTCGCACCGGATAAATCCAAATCCGTCCGGCATCACTTCCAGGATTCCATGTGCATCAATACCGCTGTCAAGCTCCTGAAGCTCAGGACTCGGCTGAAAATCCATCTTGGGTTCTTCCGTCACATATTCCGGTCTTGACTCTGTTCTGACTGGGGTTTCACTTCTGACAGGGGATTCACTCCTGACAGGTGCTTCGCTCCTGCCAGACATGTCATTCCTTACCATTCCTTCATTTCTTGCGGAATTCTCATATCGGTTATTGTTTTCAGAACCTGCTGTCCCTGCAGGACGGTATGGTCTCTGCTGTGTATCCTGACGATAAGTACGGACAACAGTTTTCTTTATATTATTTTGAACCGGCGTAATCGGCTGCTCTCCTGCGGTCTGGGGCTGGGAAACGGGCGGTCTGCTCACTTCTTTCTCTGCCTGTTCGGTTACCTGCTCTTTGACGGGTTCCCTGCTTTCTGCCACAACACTCCCTGCTACAACTGCAGAATCAGAAGCTTCTCCTTCCTTTTCACAGAGTATATTTATAATATCAGGCTTTCTCATGGAACTGTAGCCTTTTATCCCCTGGGCTTTGGCAAGCTCCTTTAACTCCGCTAACGGCAATGTCTGTAATTTTTCACGCATATTAATCTCCTTCATGATTCCTAATACCAGTTGTTTCGTAATCTTGGGAATGATTTACGATAGAATATCGTAAACAGACGACCGGAATATACTTCCGGTCCTAATCATGTTGAATCAGGTCGTACGATATGCCTATTATATACCTTAATATATAAAAAGAAAAGTTATTTTTTCAGAAAGCTTAAGTGTTCCCCGATTTTCTTCTCATAACCGTTTTCCGTAGGCCGGTAAAATTCCGTCCCTACCAGTCCATCCGGCAGATATTGCTGATCCACATAGTGGTTTTCGAAATCATGAGCATAGAGATACCCCTGTCCGTGACCAAGTTTTGCTGAGCCTTTATAATGGGAATCCTGTAAATGCACCGGTATCGGCATGGTCTTTTGGTTTCGCACCGCATCCTGTGCCTCAAATACTGCCACACATGCCGCATTGCTTTTGGGGGCAGACGCAACATAGGTAACTGCCTGGGATAAAATAATCTGGGCTTCCGGAAGTCCGATCCGTTCCACAGCCTGTGCAGCCGCTACCGCCACCACAAGCGCCTGGGGATCTGCATTCCCCACGTCCTCTGACGCACAAATCATAATTCTTCTGGCAATAAACTTAATATCTTCTCCTGCGTAAAGCATTCTTGCAAGATAATAAACAGCGGCATCAGGGTCTGTTCCCCTCATGCTCTTAATAAATGCAGATATGGTATCGTAGTGGTTATCTCCGTCTTTATCATATCGGACCGCACGTTTCTGAATGCATTCCTGAGCTACTTCCATATCAATATGGATTATACCATCCTGGGCGCGTTCAGTCGTCATAATACCAAGTTCCACTGCATTCAGGGCAGCTCTGGCATCGCCGTTTGCCACATCTGCCAGAAAATCTTCCGCATCCGGGTCAATCACTGCATTATAAGCGCCCATTCCCTTCTCTTTATCATAAACAGCGCGGTGAATCAGTGTCTTTATATCTTCTTTTTCCAATGTTTTCAGTTCAAATACACGGGAACGGGAAAGAAGCGCACCATTCACCTCAAAATATGGGTTTTCCGTAGTTGCGCCGATTAATATTAATGTTCCGTCCTCTACAAATGGCAGGAGATAATCCTGCTGCCCCTTATTAAACCTGTGAATCTCATCTACAAAAAGAATGGTTTTCTTTCCGTACATCCCAAGAGAATCCCTGGCTTCTTTCACGATTTCTTCCATATCTTTTTTTCCCGCCACAGTCGCATTCAGCTGTTTAAAATCCGCACTGGTTGTATTGGCAATGACTCTGGCAAGAGTGGTTTTCCCAGTTCCCGGAGGTCCGTAAAATATCACTGATCCAAGCTTATCCGCTTTAATCGCCCGGTAAAGAAGCTTATCTTTTCCAATAATATGCTGCTGACCCACCACCTCTTCCAGGGTGGATGGGCGAAGCCTGGAAGCAAGAGGGGATTCTTTTTCCATCGTATTTTTTCTCATATAATCAAATAAATCCATTTCCTATTCCTCCATACGTTGTGCCGTATTCAGTCAGATAAACAGAGCTTATTCTAATCTCTTTTCCTTTATTATGGGCAGTATGGCTCCTTTTGTCAAGAACATTTGTTCTCCGTATATTTATTGCATTCAATTTCATTTTAATTGAGCGCAAAATGTGTTACTCTCCAATTGTAGCAAAAAATTTTCTTTTATAGGAGGGTATATGAGTACAAAAAACAGCAATACAACAAGTATTATGTCTGAAGAGACAGGTCTTATGAATGAGACCACCCCGCAAAAAGCAAGCGGTCCTTCTTCCATCCGTAATATCTCTTCCAGGGAACTGGTCAGGGAAATCCGTATCGGCTGGAATTTAGGAAACACCCTGGATGCAACAGACGGTTACGGCCTTTCTTCCGAAACCTCATGGGGCAATCCAAAAACAAATAAAGCCATGATTGATAAAATCAAGGCAGGTGGCTTTAATACTTTAAGAGTTCCAACTACCTGGGAAAAGCACCTTGGACCTGCGCCTAATTACACCATTGATCCTGCATGGCTTAACAGGGTTGTGGAGGTTGTGGATTATGGCATCCAGAACAATATGTTTGTTATTTTAAACCTTCATCATGAGGAATGGCATTTTCCGTCCTACGCAAATGAAGCTGCTGCCACCAGGATTCTTACAAAGGTTTGGGCACAGATTGCGGAAAGATTTAAAAATTATGATGAGCATCTGATCTTTGAAGGTCTCAATGAACCACGGCAAAAAGGTACGTCAGACGAATGGAACGGCGGCAATAGAGAAGGCCAGGATGTCGTCAACCGTTTCAATGCTGCTTTTATAAGGACTATTCGCAGTTCCGGCGGCAACAACCCTTTCAGACATCTGATGATACCGCCTTATGCTGCTACTTCTTCCACAAATGCCTGGGATAACTTTGTTATACCAAACGATAACAAAATCATTATCTCCATACACGCTTATACTCCTTATGACTTTGCCCTGAACATTACCGGAACTCCGGAGTGGCGCCCTGATAACCAGGCAGATACTGGAGCCATAACCTATCTGATGGACAGTATTGAACGCTATTTCATTTCCAAAGGTTATCCGGTTATCCTTGGTGAATTTGGCGCAATGAATAAAAATAATTTAAAACAGCGTGCCGATTGGGCATATTACTATGTAAAATCAGCCAGAGCAAAAGGGATCCCCTGCATCTGGTGGGATAATGGTGCGGTAAGTGGAGACGGGGAACTGTTTGGTCTGCTGGACAGAAATAATTGCAGTTTTTATTACCCTGATATTGTAAATGCCATGATGAAAGGGATTCAGTAAATCAGTCTGATCAAAGGAGCGATTGCTCCATAGGTGATTAATCACTTATGGAGCAATCGCTCCTCTCCTGTTTAAAAAGTCTTCTGATTAAACGAACCGACCCGGAATATAACCAGCCTTTTTTACAATATCTCTCATCTCTTCGTCTGTTAATCTTTCTTTCATATAAACAACAACCTGTTTTTTTTCTAAATCTGCAGCGGCATAGAGTCCATCAAGACTGTTAAATGCATTTTCCACCTTTTTTCTGCAGTTGGCGCAGGTCATTCCATCTACCCGAAGAGTCGCAGAATAAGGATAATTGGATTTATTCGTGTCTGCAGCTTTCACCTTCTTTACTACTTCACTGCTACTGCCGCAACAGCCCTGTTTTGTCCTTTTAATGGAACTTTTCAATCCGAAATAACAGATCACGATTAAAACCGCACAAATGACAGCTGTTGACATGGTAACTCCTCCTTTGTTATGTAATGGACATTTCTGTTCTAAGTATATTATATAACGAAAACACTAGCATGGAAGAGGTTTTAATGATACTATTTTTCATTATCCATGATAAAGCATGATTAATCAATTGATAATTCATCCGCTGTAACAAAGGTATAACCCTGTTTGGTTAATATATCAATTGCCTCCAGCGCAGCTTCTACTGAGGTTGGGAACACATCGTGAAGTAGAATGATATCCCCCGGTTCCACATGTTTTACGATGTGACGGACAATCTTTTTTGTGTTCTGGGTTTTCCAGTCCAGTGTATCCTCATTGGATTTACCTTGAAAATCAATTTATTCTGCATTCACCCATTTTCCATATCTGAGTATCAGTCTGTTTAATTGTCCGATTATCCAGCTGAAAAAAACAAAAATAACAAGCCAGGGTAAGAATGTACTTCCTAAAAACCGGATATCAACCGATTCCGTTGCCTTATAGGCGAGGAACACGCTGAAAAAATCTATTAAAATATAGAGAATTTTCCACGGAAGACTGAGTTTGATTCTGCACCCGCATTTATCACAAGGCAGATCATGAAAGAATGGTTGTGGCATTCTGAACGAATAGCCCACTATATACTGATGTTTGCATGATGCGGTTTCATTATTTTCCAAGCTTACATTACCTCTCTACTTATTATTTTTGTATCTCATTACTATTTAGTAATATTTATACTTAATTTATATCAAAGCCATACAGCCCAATCTCCATAATCGTAGGTACCGCTGCCATGATGCAGCCTTCCCTCCGCTTTCAGCTGAGAAAATGCATCTCTCATACGGCTTACTATTTCCGGCTGAATATCCAGGCTATGATGCGCTGGAAATATCTTTTTTACCGGCAGTGCTGCTATCTTTTCAAGTGATGCCAGATATGCCTGTGGATCGGTGGAAGGATAGTAAGCAAACAGCGTGTCCTTATAAACCAGGTCACCGGTAAATAAATATCCCCGATCCGCTTCCCAAAAGCAAATATGCCCCGGAGAATGTCCCGGTGTATGTAACACAGTGATCTTCCGCCCGCCCAGGTCGATGGTATCACCATCTTTTAATACCCGTGTTGGCACACCCTGAAAAAACTGGTAAGTATTCACTTGATACCCTTCCGGTAAATCACACCGGTCTGTGACCATACTCCGAATCGTCTCCATTGACAGGGGAAAACCGCCAGTCAGCCAGTCAAGTTCCGCCTCATGGGCATAAAAATCCGGGTAATACTGGTGCCCGCCAATATGATCCCAGTGGATATGTGTTGCCACTGCAGTGATCCGTTTGTCTGTCAGTTTCTTTACTTCTTCTGAAATATCGCAGATACCAAGTCCGGTATCAATGAGCAAACACCGTTCTTTTCCTTCAAGCAGATAGCAGTGGGTTTCCTCCCAATGGCGGTATTCACTGACAATGTGTGTATCTGCATCAATTTGTTCCAGTGTAAACCATTTCTCCATCACAATTACTCCTTTATGCTTTGTAGACCATCTTAATATATTGATACAGGGTTTCAGTCCTTATGTAATTACAACTCCAGACTTGCTTCAACCGAAAACCAGAATAAGGCTTCCCTTATAAACTTCCTATCGACTTCACTTCTTGGATCCTCATAAAACTCGAGAATAGGAAATTGATTTTTATTCATAATTTTACTCCAATCTCTGAATTGAATTTTTATCGTTTAAATTTATATAAGTAGAATACCACCATACTTACATGCTATCAATCTTTAATTCTCAATTCTCTTGACATGCCTTGGTATTCTAGGTATAGTATTAATATACTTAGATAATCTATGTATCAAATCAACAACAGTCACAAAAATGAAAGGAGACCATTCTATGGATAAACGGTATATGGCCCTGGGAACCTCCATGCTGGTTCTGAAACTTTTAAATAATCAAAGCATGTACGGATATCAGATCATACGTGAACTGGAACAACAGAGCCGTGATGTCTTTAAACTGCAGGAAGGCACACTTTATCCAATTCTGCACACTCTGGAACAGCAGGGGGCCGTCACCAGTTATCAGCAAACGGCAGACAATGGGCGGTTGCGTAAATATTACGCAATTACCACTCACGGTCAGAAATTACTGGACGAGAAATTAAAAGAGTGGGAAGTCTATCAGACCGCCATCAACCAGGTAATTGGAGGTGTTCTGTTTGAATAAAAAAACTCCGGAATCAGCAGTATCACAATTTTTAAATGAAGTAACTGACCAGATTTCCTATGAGCCACTGCGCCCTTCCATACGCCAGGAGCTGGAAGACCATATGAATGACCGTATGGAGGATTACAAAGCAAATGGACTTTCCCATTCTGACGCAGAGAAGCAGGCACTTCGCGACATGGGAGATGCGGTAACGATTGGTACGGAGCTGAATGAAGCCCACAAGATACAAAAAGCCCCACAGCTTACTATAATCAGCGCTCTTCTTTTACTTACAGGCTTTATTTTTACCAGCTTTATGTCATGGAGGCCACTTTATATGGCAAGCAGCTCTCTCTACTACATTGCTGGTGCCACACTCCTTATATTTACCGTGCTGAAAGGATATCCTTTCCTGATCAGATACAGAAAAAAAATCGCATTGTTTACAGGCTTTCTTTATCTGGTTCAAATACCGTTCTTTATTATGACGCTTGTTAAGGGAATACAATATAGAATACCCAGCACTACCTATTTTGCAACAATACTGTTTGTACCCGTGATTACAGTTCTTTTATATTTCTCCCGTCATAATAAAAATAAATTCCTGACAATAGCTGTGATCTGTACCACTATATGGATGCTTTTCATGTATACAGTCAACCCATTTCTTGGGAATACTGCAGAAATCATTTTTCTTCTGAGTGCACTGGGGACCGTATGTTTTATGATTCATAGGGGAATACTTACTGGCCAAAAAAAATATCTTTACCCTGTCACACTGGCATTTTTTGTACTTATTGGAAGCCCCCTTTTCCTCTCAGAATCCGGCAGACATACCATGAAGGAATTTCTATTTCCTCAATCCTCTGTGAACAGAACCTTGGACGATACTTACAATGGTGTTCTCATACAGGAATTGCTTTCAAGAACGCCCCTTACTCACGGTCTGAAACTAACACCAGAGGAGATGATGGATTATGGCACAGGAGCTTGGTATTTTACTTCCCGTAATCCAGGAAACATCGGCATTGACGCAACCGGCATTAAAACACCGGAGGATGTGACTCTCTGGGATATCCTGCCGCAGCACTACTATAATAATTATATGATAGCTGTATTTATCTTTCTCTTTGGCTGGATTCCAGGGCTGGTGCTAATTGGGGCAATCGGACTATTTTATCTGTTGCTTTTTACGTATTCCTTCCGAATCAATGGAAAGTTGGCGTCCGCATTGGCTTTTAGCTGCAGCCAGTGCCTCCTGTGGCAGGGGGTATTATACCTGTTGGGAAACTTTGGGCATCAATATGCCTCTTTCCCCAATCTGCCTCTTATTTCAGAAGGACAGTTAAGTATCCTTTGTAATACGATTCTTCTTGGTCTGATATTTTCGGCCTACCGGCATGACCATGTAATGGAAGAACCCGTAAATTACAGACCAATTACCTCTGGCTGAAACCATATAGCCAGTATCCACCATATGAGAAAGCCTCAAAACCGGACATAACATTATTAAATCCTTCCTTTGAGCCGAAATAAGATATAGTTAATAAAATTATTGATGACTAAAGAGGAAAATGATTATGAAAAAAAACAGGATACTATTATTTTCGCTTGTAATTGCTTTGGGGCTTCCCTTAACCGTATCTGCTAAAATTGAGCATGGTTTTAGTAAAGGACATTTAAAGCTTCAAGCTGACGGTACCTACAAATTGTATCAGACTTATCGCAAAGAAGACGGTAACATGGCGAGAAATGAATGGCTGCAGGTGGGAGATGATAATAACTCCGTTGGCGTATCTTATTTTCAGTATTATGGCAATGATGAAAATATTTTATCTAACACGACTACTCCTGACGGATACTTAGTAAATTATGATGGTTCCTGGTACAAAAACTGTCCGTCTGCTGCGATTACGGAAACTGAGGGCAGCCGAATTGAACACAATAGTGCTGTTTTTTTCCCATTTTCTTATGATGGAAGTGTTATGAGAAACGATTATTTAGGCTTTACAATGAATTATGATGAAACAGACTATCAAAAAGGTATTGAATTGGGTATGAGAAATTACACTTGCGCAAGCAGCTATGCGGTATGCTGGATTTCCTTACCAGATGGTTCCAAAGCAGATGTAATAATTTATCCATTTGATCTGAGTACAGATGACGGTATCAAAGCCAACATTGAAAATGATTACACAAATAGTTGGGCAAATATTACGAATGACGAAAAGGTAATAGGGGGTCAACTATTTAAAGGGTATCGTTTATATTCGAAAGAAACCTACTATGATGATGAAGTGAATAAACCAAATTTATCCTCTTCCCTGATAGCGCAATCCATTACGAAGATTACCAATCCAGTAGTTACTTCCAAAGTATACAGACCAATACCTGGTGGAGCAAGCCTGGGTATCGAATTTACCATAAAATCTCCTGAAGCAGAAGCCCAGCTTATGAATTGGCTTAATTCACGCACCACCATAACAAAGTAAAATTATAATAAAGCGATTTTTCTTACTTTGCTGCAAATGCCCGGAATTCCCCATTTGAGGGTAACTTCCGGGCATTCGCACCTGTAAACATGACTATTGCTTTGCTTTCTTTAATGCAGCAGCTTCTTTCCCGCTCATATGTTCAATTTCAAGTTCAATCATACAGACACCCATCAGTCCCTTATCCACTGCCTGAGAACGTTGTGTTTCTTCAATATCAGGGGAGTATCTTGCAGTTAAAATTTCAAGCGCTCTTTTTTTCTCTTCTCCCTCCATAATGCGTGCTTTCCCAAATGCTATGACACTGCGAAAATAGGAGGTATACTCTTCCTGTACAATCTCATCCTGATCAATGACACAAAAAGAGACTTTTTCATTCCTCATGATTCCATCTAATTTATGACCTGTTTTGGCTCCATGAAAGTAGATTTTATTATTATTATAAATATAACTCAGGGGAACTGCATAAGGGTAATCATCATCACCTGACACAGCAAGCACACCTGAGGTTGCCCGATTTAAGACCTGAATGCATTCCTCTGATGATAGTACCTGATTTTTACGCCGCATTTCTCTAAACATGTAAAACTCCTTTCACGATAACCGTTTAATCTCTGTTTGTAAGTTATATAAGAGCTGCCGTAATAATGGACATTTTATAAACTTCGTCTGCATTACAGCCTCTGGAAAGATCATTGATCGGCGCATTTAATCCCTGCAGGATTGGTCCGAACGCTTCAAATCCACCTAAACGCTGTGCAATTTTATAACCAATATTACCGGCATTGATATCCGGGAAAATAAAGACGTTGGCTTTTCCTGCAACTGGGGATCCCGGAGCTTTTGTCTTTGCTACAACAGGAGAAAATGCCGCATCAAACTGCAGTTCTCCGTCTGCCGGAAAATCCACATTCATCTCCTTTAATTTCTCAGCAGCCTTCCTCACCTTATCAACCGATTCTCCCTTTCCGGAGCCCAGAGTGCTGTAAGAAAGCAGTGCAACCCTGGGATCAATGGAGAACCGTCTGGCTGTCCGGGCTGTTTCGCAAGCGATCTCTGCCAGTTCTTCCTCATTGGGATCCAGGTTAATCGCACAGTCTCCCATCGCATACATTTCATTTTCTTCCTTCGTCTCCCTGTATAGAATAAAACAGCTGGAAACGATTTTGCTGCCAGGTCTGGTTTTAATCAGCTGAAGTGCCGGTCTCACTGTATCTGCCGTAGAATAAGTAGCTCCTCCTAAAAGGCAGTCGGCTTTTCCCATTTTAACCAGCATGGTGCCAAAATAGTTGGCCTTTTTCAGGGCTTCCCGGCAAGCCGCCTCGTCCATCTTACCTTTTCTTAATTCTGCCATTTTTGTAACCATCTCATACAATCCGTTATAATTCTGAGGATCGATCTTCTCAATTTCATCCACCGGCCAGTTGCACGCAGTGGCAGCATTCTGAATCTCAACCGGATTTCCCAAAAGTATTGGAGTGAGAATTCCTTCGTGATGCAGACGGTTGGCTGCCTCTAATATTCTTGGATCAGTACCCTCTGTAAAAACGATCCGCCTTTTTTGTATTTTTAGAGCGGCAATCATTGGCTCAAACATAATTCCTACCTCCGTATCTTATTTTTATGCAGTTTTTCCATATTTCCATTTTATATTACTTTTATTAATAAAAACATTATAGCTTAAGCAGTTAAATATAACAACACAACCTGTGTCTAAAAATCAATACAGCCCGGACCATAAATTAACAGTCTGGGCTTCTATTACTATATTTTTAATTGAAGGGTATCATGCATACGCCAGTTTAAATTTGACCACCTCGCTGTATAACAGAGCCGCCTGTCATGCTGTTTTCGCCTTGATAAACTCCTTAAATGAATTAAAATCACCTATTGTGAAACCAGCCGGATCTAAGATGATTCCGCTGCTTTTTGCAAACATTAAGACATAGGAATGTTTTAGTTCATATATTTTAAGAATCTGATTATATTCCATTGTCAATGAAAAGGTTCCTTGGTTAATTTTTATATTATCTCCAAACTGTATTACTGCTTCAGGATCTTTACCATTAAGCAGCCGCTTATTGCTTTCTTTCAGTTGCCTTATGGTTAAAGGGGGCGTAATCAGAATTGTAAAAATAAGGATAAACAGACAAACTCCAAAAACCGCAACCTGAATGTAATCCTTCTTCATCATTGTAATTCCTATCATGATAAACGCAATGGGAGCAAATACTGCTCCCATGAAATAAATTCTTTTACACAATACCTTATGTACATATTCTGATAACATTTTATCATCTGTATCGTATCGGTTTTCATATAGAATATTCATTTTACAACACCTCTCTTCCTGCCTCCCCTTGCTCCTTCGGACATTCGCCCTTTCGTGCAACAGAGATTGCAGACAGATAATCTTTTATATCATCTTTAGTTAAATTCATTTGTTCCAGATAAATCCGGGACAGTGTTTCTTTGAGTGTTCTTATCTCCTCCGGATTATCTGAACCGGCTGGTAGGGGTGTGTATTCAATTAAATATACGGTTCTGGCAATATCATAAAGCCGGCTTCCCCTGCAGATATTCATAAAATCTATGACAGATATGCCGCTCTGAGACAACATTAGATTGCCTGGGTGGAAATCACCATGGCACAGAGTTGTACCATCCTCCAGCTGTTCAGCCAGATGAATGGCTTTTAGCCGTTCTTCCTTTGTTACGGAAGCTTTCTTAATCTGATGAATGAGGAAATCCTTATAATCCGGCACATTTCTGATATCGTGCTTTAATATAGCCTCATGGGCTTTTGCCATGAGATTTGCACATTCCTGCAAATTGCCCGTTCTTAAGGTCCAGTCAAGGAGGGATTCCCCAGTTACCTTATCATAAACAATACCATTTTTTCCTTCATATGTAATAAATTCATATGCTTTTGGTTTGGGAAAATCCATATCATTAACAGCCATGGCATTTTCATATTCCCGTATTGCATCCTGATAAGGATATCCCTCACGAAAAAGCTTTACTACTTTTCCATTTTCCCACTCATATACAGTTGCAGTGTTGCCGACACCAACTATTTCCCCTGGATTCATTGGTCCTCTCCTGTTTTTCTTCTTTTTTATTGTAATTCCAGTATCATCTCATACTGATTTACTGTATTCTGAAAGCCAGCAGATGTAATAAACTGTATCATTCCATCTGAACGGGTATCAATGTTCAGTATCTTTATTTGATCCGAGCTGGTTTGATTCATTAAATCTGCCAGTATGCTTCTGCCGATTCCCTTGTTTCTCCAATCCTTATCAACAGCAATCTGAGGAATTTCACCAGTTGTTTTATCAATTATTCCGTAACCAACAATACAATTATTTATCCGTACAGCCGATATAGCAAAGTTCTCCCGCACTGCTTCTATCGATTGTATGGAATTTTGCCAGGAAGGCTGGTAATCCCAGAACTTACAAAACAACTCCCAATCCGGTTCCATGACCCGTTCTGTCTGATGTATCAAATCATTTCTGTTTTCTCCCCCATCCATCTGGCAACATAAGAACTCTCGCTCAACTGTGAATCCGTTTTTAGTGTAAATGTTTGCGGCAGAGGTATTGGCTGTCAGAACCTCCAGGACATATTGTTCTACTCCTGCTTTAACAAAGTTTTGTCTTGCTCTCTGGAGCATACGATTGGTGATTCCCTGCTTTCTAAACTGCGGTATTACTCCGGTTCCCACATCGTATGCAGTTGCTTTTCCATTCCACGTTCTGCATCCATTCAGAATAAATCCCACCAGGCTTCCTTCTTCAAAAGCCCCTACTGATACATTGGGATCAAATCCTCTCCGCTTCAGCATTTTTTCAAATTGAGGAAAAGTCATATTCATAGGAACCTGGTAATCGGAAAAGGCTTTTAAAAATGACTGGTATATTTCTTCTCTTCCCACGTGTATTAATGATTCATAATGCAGTATAATTGTTTCCACTCCTCTCTGCTGAAAAATAGAATCAGTTTTTTTTCTGCCTCCAGCTCTGCAGCTCAATGATATTGCCTTCCGGATCTCTGGCATAAACAAAGACAGCTTCCGTATTGTTAGGATAATCTGCAGTTACCAGATCTCCCACCTGGCTTCCTCCCGCATGTATCATTAATTCCAGGGTTGTTTCCACATCATCTACCTCAAATGCAATATGGGCAAAACCAGGGCGATTTACTTCACCTATTACGGACTCTCTGACTGCATCATAGGAAAATATCTCCAGCGTAGGGTGATCCTCTCCATATCCTGGCAACAACAGATGTTCTCCAGTGATATGGGCATTATGTAAGCCTGTTAATCGATCCAGCCAATGCCCTTTTAAATCCCGCTCCTCGCCAATACTTTTGCAGTGAAACACTTCTTTGTAAAATGCAATCAGTTTATCAGGGTCTTTCGCAATAATATTGGTATGTACGTAACGAAACATTGTTTTTATCCTTTCATTGAGACAGGCACTAACAAATAGTCCTTTCATTTATAAATTCCAGCGTTTTCTTACAGGTATCCATTCTGGCCCGAATTCCGATTGGCAGTATCCCATGATTTTTGCCATGTCCAAAGTCATCACAGTACATGACCGGTATTCTATTTTTCTTACCAAAGCGCTTCAGAATATCTGTCAGCTCTTCATTCTTGTTTTCAGAATAATGTCCAAATAGCAGACCCGTTACATGCTCAATCATCTCACCCTGCTCAATCTGTGCCAAATGAGCACTGATTTTTGAAGGTTCATTGAAAGCTTCGTAATTTTCCAGAAATAAGATATATTCTTTTTTCTTATCAAAAGAAAAATACTTATTTCCATTTAAACAGGCAAAACGCGTGGTATAGCCTCCAATGAGAGTTCCCTCACATATCCCTTCATTGATCGTTGACCATTCACTGTTTTTCTCAAATGTGAATGGAGTTTCACCTGTGAAATTTGACTGAAACTGTTTGAAATCGTAATGACTCAAATTTTGGAACACACCAGGAAACTGTCCATAATAAACCGTTAAACCGGTCTGGGCATAAACCGTATTTAAGATTGTAGTCCCATTGCTATAGCTGCAGAAAATCTTTGGGTTATCTTTAACAGCCTGAAAATTAATAGCTGGAAGAAATTCATTCCCCACATTGCCTCCACCGAACAATATCATTTTAACCTGTGGATCTAATACCATGTTGTTAAAATCATCCGCTCTTTCCTGCTCGCTTGCCGCATAACCATATGTATTCTTATATAAATTAGTTCCTTCTTTTACCTGATAACCAAGCTTTCTGATACCCGCAAGAAATGGCACATAACGTTCCCGTTCTGCCGTATGGCAGGGCGAAATAATACCTATGGTGTCTCCTTTTTTTAATCTGGATGGATTCATTTCATATGTCCTTTACTAAATGAAATCAGCAGTTACTTTTTAAAATGTCAAAACCTGGATTTTTCATAGTTATAAGGAACACTGGTGCCCACAACCACGTCCTCAATTTTGTCAATAATCAGCCAGTCATCCATATTCCCCTGATGGTCAAAGGGCAGCGGTGGTTCGATCTTACAAACTTTATCAAATTCAACCAGGCACAAACATTTTTTATGCCAGCGCTCTTTCTGCTTATCTGTCAGATTGAGCTTGTCCTGATTCTCCTCTAATATTTTTGTTATCTCCTCATCTGCCAGTTTTGTATAATTTTGAACAGACTTTACAACGGCATGTGCAGAGATTTCACCGGTTCCTTTCTCCATAAAATAAACAATCTCATCTTCAAATACTCTGCTATGAGGGATTTTACGTCCAGCTGCCCCTCTTACCACCATTGTCTTCGTACCGGAAAATATTTTATCTAAGACTCGTTCTCCTTTTTTACCCTGATTCTCGCAGTATACCAAATGTACCATGAATCTTCCCCCTTTTCATTATGGATATATAACTATTTTCCAGCTATGCTCCAGTATCCTGGTGAGCGGGTAATATCATCTCCAGTTCCATAAATACTCCTTACCCGAAGTCTTTTGTCATTTTATAACACAACAATATCATGTCATTTTCTTCCACTTCAAAAGTTTCTGATTTTTTAAAACCATGACTTATGTAAAACTTGATTGCCCGATCATTGGATGACAATACCTCCAGTGTGCAGCGTATGCATTTTTGCCGCCTCATCTCTTCTTCAATTTTCTGATAAAACAAATGACCAACACCAATGCCGATATATTGGGGTAAAAGATAAAATGCATGCCATTGGGCATAGGTTTTGCCATCGACCATGGCAGTTCCAAACACGGTACTGCCTATAATGTTTCCATCATATTCTGCAATAAGGCAGGTGTCCCCGTTCTGGATACTCTCCTGCAGAATAGGTACCCAGTGATCTGCTTTCAGCGTAGATAAAAATTCATGATTCATTAAACCTTCATATGCGGACACGTAACTCAGCATGATTTGTTCACTGACTTTCTTTATATCAGCCAGTGTTGGGATTCGATACGTAATTAGCATTTCAGCCTCCAGCATAAATTATTTTATTAAGACACTGTTTATTTCACCATCTTAAAAAATTCATCCATTCCATATGTATAACAGGATCGAGCCTCATTTTGCAAACTGTCATAAAAAGAAACAGCAGATGCCTTCCGCTCATTACCTATTTCAGTCGCCCTTGTAGTATGAAATTCATCATATATTTTTTCCAGTTTATATTTATATTCGTGTAAAAAAGATGGCTGGGTATCCATAGATCCATCTAAAACATTTCCATCGCCACCCAATGAATAAAGCGGCTCAGATGCTATTCCTAAATATAATAATGTTCGGGCAATTCCAAGCGTACCTGTTGCATCTAATTTATCAGAATCATACAGAATCTTTGCCTCGATACTGTCTGGAGAGCTCCCCCCTCTGTAACTGTGAGACAAAATGCAGTCTGATACATGGCGGGCAGATTTTTCTGTCCAATTATTATGGAGTAAAAAGGTGTATGCCTTTTTGCTGCCTGCCACTTCGTGCCTGACCCGGGAGTCATCAAACTGCTCCTGCCGCCCAATATCATGGAGAAGGCAAGCAGCGATCAGCACATCAATATTTACATCTTCTTCATATTTGGCAATATCTAAAGCTAAATAGAGTACACGATAAATATGATCCTTATCATGGGCACAATCTTTCATACAAACCAGCATATATTCTTCTATCTTCTTAAATTCTTCTTTATTCAATATTCACTCCTCCATTATAGATTCAAATCACTCTCCGCTAACATTGGTGCATTTCTGTCATGAGGTGCCAGTATGGGATTGTCTATGGGATATTTAATTCCAATATCAGGATCGTTATATGCAATCTGGCGAGAAAACTGCTGATCAAAAGGTTCATCAAAACGCATTACATTCATCGTACCATCTTCAAGAGACAAAAAGACATGGCCAAAGCCTTTTGGAATATAGATCTGCTTTTTATTTTCAGCACTTAATTCCACTCCAACCCACTGTAGATACGTAGGAGAACTCTTTCGTAAATCAATTGCATAATCAATACCTCTGCCTTTGATACAATACAAAAGTTTTGTCTGGGGTTTGGGATTATTCTGAAAATGGATGCCATAAAGTGTACCTGCTTTTTCTGAAAAATACACCCGTTCTTCTATGTAGTCGAAATTTATTTCTGCCTGCTCCAGCTCGTCTTTGCAATAAATACTGTATGAATATCCTCTGTTATCAGACTTAGAATCATATTTAATAATTTTAACTTCTTTCAGTTTTGTGCTTTCAATCTTCATATAATAACCATCCCCCGGTTTTAAAACGTAAACTAATTTATTCAGAAATTCACGCCTGCCTTATACGCATTGATTAAATGTGTGGCTAACCGCTCATTTCGCCGCGCTTCATCCCAGTGGGTGGTGCCATCAAATATAATCATTTCTTTTTCAAGAGCCCTGTTTCTGATTCGATCACCCAGCATTACAATTCTCATCGCATTGGATTCTCCGGTTTCTTCCAGTGATTCCAATGTTTTTCCTGCAGATACCAAAAATAATGCCTTTTTAAGTAGATTCATTTGTGGATCTGGATTATATGCAAATCCGCTTGTCCATACCCGGTCAAACCACCCCACTAATTTTGCAGGAGCCTCCGTCCAAAAAACAGGGTAAATGAACACAATTGCATCAGATTGCTGAATTTTACGTTGTTCTTCCATTACGTCGTCAGCTACCGGGATTTCAGTACTATAATAGGCCTCCCTTTCATATTCATCTTCTGACATTTCCTCATGAAAATTCATCTCATACAGATCAGAAACAACAAATTCATGATTTGCATCGCTTAGTCCCTTTAAAAACTCCTGTTTCAAATCATGAGTAAAGCTTTTTTTACTTGGATGGCAATACACAACAAACACTTGCATCATTTTAACCCCCGTTCTGGTTATTAAATCCGGGGTGTCCAGACTCAAATTCTTTTTAACCCCAATGTACTTTTACATTTTTATTGCTTTCACTATAAAAGAAAGAGGCATTACCTTTGCACGACTGGGAGCATAATAACTTTCAGAAAACTCATACTCCTTTTCTAATACATCCTGACTGGTTTCCTCGATGACCTTTTCAATTTTAAAATTTTCCTCTGCCAATGTATTGATCCATGTAGACATCTTTCGGCTTTGAATCGTAACAGGGTTGCCCCGCAGTTCAAAGGAAACCATCTCATCTGATAGATAATTACAGCCTTCCAGAAAGAATTTTTGATCCCTTGATGTCACACAATGCATCAGAGGATGATCCCATGAAAATATCAGAGTACCTTCACGTTTCAGACAATGGGAAATATTCTTTATTGTTTTAGGCAAATCCACAGTCCACCCCAATGCATAGATGGAATAAATAACATCAAAATAATTTTTCGGCAACGTCTCCATCTCCTCCATGGGAGAAACGGATAAAATCGCTTTATAACCGTTTTCAGCCAGATATTTGTCCGCATTTTGAATCTGTTTTGTAGAAATGTCAATCCCCCATAATTCAGATGCGCCGTTGTCACCGCACCATTTTAAGGAATGCCCGCTGCCGCATCCAATATCCAGTATCTTTTTGTCACCAAGGTCTGGAAATAATTGTAATTGTGCTTCCGTAGGTGCAAGGCATCCATATACTGGTAACGCTGTTGTACCAAACCATGTATCAGCCATGGTATCCCAGCTTTTTTGGTTTTGGAGCAGTACTTCTTTATTCATATATGTACCTCCAGCAATTATAAATATAAATCCATAAGAATCTCGTCGTAATAATTACCTTCAATTTTAAAGAAATTCTTATGCCTGCCAACCTCATGAAAGTCCATTTTTTTATATAAATTTATGGCATTTATATTATCGTTTTTCACACCTAAATGCAGGATCTCTGTCTGCCCATTTCTTTTAGCAAACGAAATCATTGCTTCCATTAAGTGCGTCCCTATACCGAGCCCCCAATATTTCTTTTTAACTGAAATGGAGAGTTCCGCCTGATGAGATATTCTTTCTCTAGGTGAAGTCATTATACTGCCTACGCAGACAATTTCATCTTCGATTTTTCCAACTAACAGAGCAGAAACATCAGACTCCAGTAAGTTTTCTATAAAAATCTCTTCTGCTTCTGCCGTCATTTGAAAACCATTTGCTCCAAACAATAAATTATCACTTTCACCACCTATCAGATTAAGAAATTCCACCATCCCAGCTGCATCCCCTTTAGCAGCCTTATTAATTTGTAATATCATATCATTTTTCAGTCTCATTACGCGTCTCCTGTTATATTTAAATATTTAACAAATGCCGGATCTGCTCCATGGTAACCCCTACATTTTCAACTGCATCCAATTTTAAATCCCCCATCCTGTACGCAGGGACCGCCCATACACCGGAATGTTCAAACGCCAGTTCATTGGATTCTTTCAGTTTCTCAAGGTACGTTCCCTGTTCTAATGAAGCTTTAAATTTAGCAACATCAACCAGATCACTGACGTAATCGCCAAGTGCATCAATGTCTTCAATATTAATATGATCCTGGAAGACAGCCTGATACATACGGTCGTGGTATTCTAAGATATCAATTTCATGCTCAAGTGCATAAAAATATCCCTGTATGCACAGATCACTATGGGGACCAAACCGTTCTGGTCTTGGATGAGATTCACAAGGATGCCACACGATGGCCTGATCCGGATACTCCGGCATAAGTTCCTTTAAATAGTTATGCGCTCTCAGGCAATACGGACAGATATAATCGAAAAAGATGTGTAATTCATTTTTCATTGTAAATCACCTCACTAATCTTAATAATTAAGTAAACTGAATCGATAGATACATTTTTCCGTTTCACCGATTTTTCTCATATCATTATCTTCTGGTATCTCCACAATCTCTTCTAATGTTCCACCAGCGTATTCACATGTTTTTCTTGAAGCATGATTATCGGGATTGCAGGTGATAATAAGATAATCCATCTTATGTTTTTTCGCTAACTGAAACAGTAACAAACAGGCTTTCCCCGCATAATGGTGACCTCTGTATTTCTCATCTATATGATACCCGATATTGCCGCCATAATATGCATTTTTGTTATATCCAATCCGTAAATCACAACCGCCTACCTCGTCTCCATGCATATCACAGATTGTAAAATGATA
The DNA here is from genome assembly GCA_009712635.1 of Hungatella sp. Lineage (GTDB taxonomy): Bacteria > Bacillota > Clostridia > Lachnospirales > Lachnospiraceae > Lacrimispora. The sequence goes on from WASS01000015.1 coordinate 845,694, forward strand.
GGCTGGAAGCCATTGTTTACGGATATTTCCAGCCGTCTTTTTATCCAGCTTAAGGTAAATATCTTCACCCTTTAAAAACTCCATATTAATAACCATACGTTACCTCTCTATATATCTGTTTTTATTAATTCTCTATTCATTCATTTCAGCAATATAACTGTCCTCTCTTGCCGTGATCTGTACCCATGCCGGCCGAAACCCACTTTTTATGGCGTTTCGGGCAGATTTCAGGTTTGACCATGCGCAGCAATAAAATGGAACAATTCCTTTTCCCAATATTTCTAAAGCAAGTCTGCTTGTAAGACTGGAAGCAATTCCCTGTCTTCTATAATCCGGCATTACATCTATACCAATCTGCCACATGGTATCACAATCGGCAGATGCTCCCGCAAGCCCGATCAGTTTCCCGTTATCAAATGCTCCTACAGCCAGACTATCAAGTTCTTTCCGCTTTTCGCATAGAGCATTGCTCCATTCCGGCAAATAGTATTCTGCAAAATGCTCAGGTTCCATAACTTTAATTTCATATTGACAGGGCAGCTGTTTTAATACTTCCATATCGGGTAAAAAATACTCTGCCATAAAACAGACATTCAGATTATAAGGCTTAAGTCTTTCCATTAATCTATGTAGATTTGGTGTTTCAAAACAATGCTCAACATGATATTTTGTTATGTACCACTCCACTTCCTTTATTAAATCATTGGATGCAGATGCAACAATATTATTCCCATAAGATGTTAAATCACATAAAAAGGGGAGTTTTAAATACTTTCTGGCCCTGGGACTTTTTTCAGAGAGTACCACCTTATTTACATTGCTTTTAAAATCCTCCATCATGCAATTACTGTCAAATGCTGATTGCTGCATGGCAATATCAATAATTTCTTTGTTATTCATAACACTCCCTTCAATTCTTAACCAACCACTCTTTTGCTTTTTCCAGATCATCCATACAGATTATTAGAAATTTTGAATGTGCAATTCTTTTTTTCACATACCGTTTCATTTTTATCGTTAATCCGATAAATACAACCTTACGCAGCTGCTTGTTTAAGTTTGAAAATTCATTTAATATCAGATCCAGTATTTCATCATTAATATTTGATTCATTCAGAATGACGGCTATAAATGAACTGGTTGATGGTCTTTGAATATCCAATAAATCCTGCATGAATTTCTGTTTTATCAGTTCTGTCTGATCATAAAGGGAATCCAGATGTTCAAACCATATCTCCCCTCCATTAAAAAACATAGAAAATGATTTTTTCTTCAATCCAAGTTCAATTTTTTCCATTATTTGTTCACCCATTAAATCTTATGCTCCATACAAATGGAATCCTCCATTCCCGCATACTGACCATAATTAGGAATAATCTGATAACCTGCTTTTTTATACATCATATGAGCCGCCTCCAACAGCCGCCCTGTTTCCAGTACGCACCATCTGTAACCGTTAATTCTGGCCTTTGCCTCTAATCTTCGGATTACTTCCGCTCCCAGACCCATATGACGTTGTGACGGATCTACATAGACCCGTTTTATCTCCACATGATTTTCATCAAACCGTTTATATGCTCCGCATGCAACCGGTTCACCATTGTTGTATGCCACAATTACATCATGTATGCTGTCTCTCTGATTAAACTGGTGATACTTACTTCTTTGATATTGTTTTCCCACTATTTCATCAAGCGCCTGGTCCAGCTTTGTGCATAGCATCACAAAATCAGGGTCTTCCCCATCTGTATTCTTAAATTCAATCTTTGACAAATTGCTTAGCTTATCTTTTGCCTTTTTACCAAACTTATTTATTAATGACTCATATGCCTCATCGATCATCTGAAACAGAAACTCCTGATCTGAAAATGCGTCTAAATCAATGGTATTCCAATGGGGTTGTTGAACGGGAGGGCAATGGTATCCTCTTACTATTACCCCCGGGTAGAGCTGACGATAGAGATATGATTTTTCCGGCTCACATTTTAAGGTGATTTTATAAAAATTCTCCTGGGGGTTAAGCTGCGCAAATATTTTCCCCATAACCTTGTAACAGATTGGATATTCTCCAAATGGCCTGGCTTCATAGGCACCAAGATGATTGAGACAGTATTCTTTTATGGTCTCAATTATTTTTATATGATTTTCCACAGTACCTCCCGTTTTCAATCTTTTACACTATAATATCATATTTTTCAAAAATATATAATTGATTTGTTTCATAGTTTTCTAATTTATCTGTAATAAAAAAGGCTTTGTTCATATAATAATTGGGAACAAAACCTTTTTAACTAATTTGCGATCACACTTTCCATATGAGACTGATATAATCTTCCCTCACCACCACTGTTTCCAAATAAGAAAAAGCTACAGCCCGTTTGTCTTCTTTACTTAATTGAGAAAATATAATCTTTTCCGGATATACGGATTCATAGGCTAACCGTTCTTTCTCTTCCAACAGTTTTTTCTTTGTTTCCGAAAGTTCTTCCAGTTCTTTATTAACGTAATCCACCGTTAGTGGGCTGACTGTTTTTGTCTTCAGAACCTGCATTAAATTTCCAACTGCTTCATCAATCCGGATCAGTTCCAGTTCCAGTTCATTGGTTCCATTATTGGTATCGATGGGAGCAGGTTTGCATCTGTCAAGAAGTTTCTGCAGCTCGGCTTGTACAGAACCCTCAATCTGTTCAATTCTCATCTGAGGTTTTAAATCACAATCCAGAAAATCCTTTCCGCGGCACCTTATGGTACGAACCGTTTCCCCATCTGATTTACGCTTATATTTACGAACCATGATTGCTCTGCCACAGTCTGCACATTTTAACAGTCCCGTCAGCCAGCTGTTGCGTGGTCCGTCATTGGAAGCCACCTTCTCATTGGTATCCAGCTTACTCTGGCAGCGAAGCCATAGCTCAGAATTAATATATCCAGGCCAGTTCCCAATGGCAAAGGTGGCCTCCCTGGAATCCAAAGCGTCTTTTGTCACCGCTCCCTTTTTTCCTACCAGCATACCGCCGTGCTCCCCATTAAAGTCAGAAAGGGAATTAATCATGTTTACTCCCAGTTTTTTAAAGTATGTATAAACTGCATGATCACATTTTACACTGGCAGGGTTTCGAAGTACCCGTCCGATGGAGCAGGCTGACCATTTTTCGCTGTTTGGTCCTGGGAATTGTCTGGTTGCCATCATTCGTCTGATATCTCCCAGACTGGTAGTGGGATAAGCGTAAACCTTCATAATCTCTTCCAGGATCTTTATGTTATCCTCTAATTTCAGTGAAGACACTTTTTTATCTCCCTGAGTGACTGTTGTATTGCTGTAACCATAGGGGGCGGGACCTCCTGGCCACCGCCCCAGTTCAATTCTGTCATAATAATTATCATAGACTCTTCTTGATATCTGCTCCCGCTCCATCTGGGCAAACACAGCCATAATAAATATCATTGCTTTTCCTATGGGAGTTGAGGTATCAAAATTTTCCGTAACAGAAATAAACTCTACCTTATATTTGCTCATGTATTCCCAGGTATTGGTAAAATCCAGAAGTGACCTGGTAAACCGGTCAAGTTTGTAAACAAGAATCCGGTTAATCGTACCCGTCTTTATATCGTTTAGCAGTTTTAAGAACTCCGGTCTGTGTACCACGTCTTTTCCTGAAATTCCCCTGTCTATATATAACCTGGGTTCTCCAATTGCCATACTTCTGGCAAAGCTTAATTGGGTCTCAATGGAGAGGCTGTCTTTTTTATCAATTGACTGTCTGGCATAAATCGCATCCATATGGCTTTATTACATTCCCTTCTTTATATGAACCATTTGCTCTTTTACTAAAAGAGAACCATTTTTTTCGGATTGTGATTTATGAAAAAAAACGAATTGAAGCTCTTCATATACCTTCTGCACATGATTCTCCCTATCCTGAATGGTCTTATAGACGGGATAAATATTTTCGACTCTCATGCAGTACGAATTCACCTCATTTATGTAATTGCTTGTTTCAATATATGTCAGCCAATGATATTTAATCCACATAGACAGGCTTCTTTTTAATCCAATTGTGAGTCTGACTCAGATTCAGATTCCGCCTTTTTCTTCTTATGCAGAATCAGTATGACGATCAGAAGCAATAGTAATACTGTCAGTGTAATGGTTATTGTAATTATATATCTTACTATCTTTCGGTATCCATTCCATGCCTGGCGTTCATATGCGGCAATTTCCCTGTTTTTATAAATCAACGGATCTGTCTGGTTTTCGGGCCTGTCCTCCTCATAAATCCCCCGGTATATCTGGGCCTTTACAGACGGAACTGTGACCTCTCCACCATATACAGCCCTGATATTTTTAACCAGCTTCTTCCCTCGTGCCTGAGCGTTACGGACCATGTCCCCATTTCGCTCTACAGGTTCTCCAGTCCAGACAATGCTTGTTATCTGATAATAATCCCCAGGAAGATTTAAATACTTCAGAAATTCTTCTGCATAGTCTATTAGCGGAACGCCATTGGGGATATCTCTGTCCCCCAGCAAATAAGTATCTTCCTGACAGCCAGAAACCTCTATGGGAAATGTAAAATCATAATCCCAGTAGAAACATTCTTCCACCTGGGAAACTACAGGCAGTTCTACGGTTTGTTTCAGCTTGAGATCTTCATTTATTATCTGTACCCATGCCGTCTCCGGCATACGGTCAATATACTCCACCCCTTCATATAAAATTGATGATTCCGAATATTCAGTTTTTTCTACTGTGAATATATCCAGAATCTCACTGTTGGTTAAATGATATTTTTTTCCCTCTTTCATTACAGTTTCCAAAGGTGCATATTCTTTGGGACTGCCCACAAACGCTGGGGATTCAACTGTTAAAACATCATCCGACCGGATACTTTTCCTTATTTCAATGGATTCTTCTGCCCCGTAAGACAGAACCGGACCTGTTATTAAAGACAGGAAGATGAAAAAGACGGTGTTAATTATAAATTTATTAGTTGTCATAGACAATTTAGTTAAACGGCAAATCCGGATCATCAATTCCATCAGGAATATTCATAAACCCATCTCCCATTGCTCCGGAAGGTTGGGGTCTTGGTACCTGACTTTCTCCTGATGCTAAGTTTTTACTATCAGCAAACTCCTGCTCATCCACAATCACTTCAAAGGTGTAAACCTTTATTCCATCTTTGTTTATATAACTTCCGGTCTGAATCCTTCCAGACACCAGCACCCGCATTCCCTGGCGGAAATATTTTTCCGCAAATTCTCCTGTCTTATCAAATGATACACAGTTAATGAAATCAGCCGTTGGCTCAGTGCTGTCCTGATTCCTGCGTCCTCGGCGGTCAACAGCAAGTGTATATCTGGCAATCGCCATTGTACGTTCTCCTTGAGAATATCTCACTTCCGGATCTCTTGTCAGCCTTCCCATTAAAAATACCCGATTCATTTTTTCCTCCATTCTTCCTCTGTCCGGATTTGGCAGAGGATAGACTATTGTTATTTCGTTGTTTCTCTTTTATTAATAGTTTCTGCTCAAATCATCTCATTCATTTCGTTGATTGACCTGGTACCTCCTCTCAATAAAATTTATTAACTTTCTAAAATCCACATAACAACATGGGAAAATTGAAATAGAATACACAAAGAAAATAGGAAAATAGATGTCATTTAGAATAATAATCATTACAAGTTTAAAGGGGAATAATTTTAAAAACGAAGAATTTTCAAAAATAATGCAATCATAGAAATGAATTTAGATTTTAACAATTTAATCCTATCAGATAAAATATATTTAGTAAAGACCTTTTATAAAAAATCTCTGATTAAGAGGATATGCCACCCAAAGCAGCCATGTAACAGCAAAAAATCCCCAGAGCAACATCTCTGCCCTGAGGATTTGAGTGCCATCACCCGTTATTTTAACGGGACTGCCCTTCCACTGACTTCAGTAACGAATCCATTATAAAATCCATCTGTGCATTCATGGACGTAATATCGCTGAACCAGAACATTCCGCTGGAGTTTTGCACCAGTCGACCTTCCTTGACTGCCGGAAGGCTCTCCCACACTTCCACACCTTTTAAATCAGCTATCCTCTCATCAGAAAATATGTAATCTCCTACATAATCCTTAAGGGTCTCATAAGAAATATCTATGAAATTCACACCCTCCTGATCCATAACCTCTTTCTGGATTCTCTCCGGTGCTTTTAAGCCTAAGTATTGATAAATGATCTCGCCGCCTCGTCCATAATCATCACCAAAGGCTCTTAATATGCCCTTTGTCTGGTTTTCAAGGAGAATGACATTCTTATCCGCCAGTCCTTTTTCAGAAAGCTGTTTCTTAGATTCTTCTGCCTTTTTCTCAAAGTCTGACATAATCTTTTCTGCCTTTTCCGGTACCCCAAATACCTCTCCGAAAAATGCAAGCCGGTCCTTTACTTCCATATCGTAGTAATTTCTGGCCAGAGTTGGTGCAATCTTTGACAGGCTCTCATAATCATCTGTATTGTTCCAGATAATAAGATCAGGATCCAGCTCCATAATGGCTTCCGGATTTAACTCAAAGGCATCCACAACAGTAACATCTCCCAGCTCCTTTTCAAATACAGCGTCATCGTTAAAGGAGGTGCCTACCGGGTGAATCCCAAGTGCAAGTAAATCCCCCTGGAAAAATGCAACTACCACCCGTTTTGGATTGGCCGGTATTTCTACATCTCCATATTCCATCTTAATGACTCTTGTGTCCTTGCCTGCCGTTGTCTCTTCGGCTTGTTCGGTAACCTTTGAACCTGTTTCCGGGGCTGCTCCTTTATTTGCTGCTCCGCAGGCAGAAAGCAGAATGGCAGATAACGCTGCAGCTGCCAGTATACTTTTTCTCTTGTATTTACTCACGATATGAGTACCTCCAGTCTTTAGTAAGTCTTAACTAACCGGAGTTAGTATATCATAAATATCTGTCTTTGTACAGGTTAGAGAAAAGTTCCTGCCCGGATTTATCTTTTAGCCGCCGCCTTCATAATCAGAGCCCCAACAGCAGCCCCCGGATCCTTTAATGCCCTGGAAGCCTCCCCTCTTGTTGCCGCCCTGCCATGAACTGCAACCATGGTTGTAGTATTTTCAAATCCGGCCCATGCGGCATCGGCTGCCTCCTGGAATGCCATCTCAAGAGAAATACCAGAATTTACGCCTGCTGCCAGCGCGTCTATACCAGGCAAAAAACCATCCAGAAAAGTTTTTTCACCTGGTTTTGCCTTTCCAAGATCAGCAACTCCGTCCTGATACGCTTGAAACAGAGTAACAACATCCTGATCCGTAAGTTCCGTTTTTCCCTTTAAAACTTTTCCCGCACGCATAAGACCCGCAGCCATTAATGTTCCCATGGTGGAGGGAACCTTATTGCCCATGGTCTTACCTGCCTTGTAAAGCAGTTTTCCAAGATCCGGCTCCATTTCATCAGATACCGAATCATAGGCAGAACGGAACCCGTCAGACATGGTTAAGCCTAAGTCACTGTCACCCACTACACTGTCAAGTTCTATGAGGTATTCCCGGTTTATTTCCATTATTTTGCTGATCCTGCCCAGCATGGCAATCAGTTCCTGCTGATTCATATTAATCTCCAATCTGCTTCTGCTTAAAAAATGGCGTATCTGCCGGAGCATCCAGATAACCTTTCAGCTCCTCATCCAGTTTTAAAAGAGAGATGGATAAACCCGCCATTTCAATTGAGGTAACATATTCCCCCACATAGCAGCGATGAACCAGGATATTTTTTTCTTTTAGTATCTGATGAACCTTTCTTGCTACAATGTACTGCTCATCCAGTGGTGTTGCCCCCAGACCATTTACAAGAACCGCTGTCTCATCCCCTGGTTCATAAGAAATATCACTTAAGATTTTAGTAACCATTTCCTCTGTGATCTGATCTGCAGATTCCATTTTTCCCCGGCGGATTCCTGGCTCCCCATGGATTCCCATACCTAATTCCATCTCATCCTCCGCAATCTCAAATCCAGGATGACCGACTCTTGGTACCGTACAGGGTGTCAGCGCAACTCCCATAGTTCTTACATTGGAAGCAGCCTTTTCTGCAATCCGTTTTACTTCCGAAAGATCTTTTCTTAAGGCCGCTGCTGCACCCGCGCATTTATACACGAAGAAAATTCCTGCAACTCCTCTTCTGGTATTCTTCTCTCCGTCTTTTGCAGGAGGGGATGCAACATCTTCTCCTGCAACTACCTGTTCCACACGAATTCCTTCTTCCATGTCTGCCATCTCAGCAGCCATATCAAAATTAAAAATATCCCCGTTATAATTTCCGTAAATATAAAGGACTCCAGCCCCTGCGTCTATACGCTTTGTCACTTCCAGCATCTGATCGGCGCTTGGCGACTGAAACACATCTCCCACACAGCAGCCATCTAACATCCCATCTCCTACATAACCTAAAAACAAAGGAAGATGTCCGGATCCTCCTCCAGTGGCTATCCCAACCTTCCCTGCTGTCTTTTTGGTCGTTACCAGACAGCGAAGATCATTTCCTGTAAAGGTAAGCTGATCTGGATGTGTCAGGTAGATTCCTTCCAGCATTTCATTTACATAATTTTCCGGATCATTCATTAACTTTTTCATTCTTTCGCCCTCTCCCATTCTGATGAAATCCCATAATAAGCTTTTACATATACTCCAATAATTTCTTCCTTTGATGGTTGAAACGGATTGTCGTCCATGCAGGCATCAGCCATTGCACTGTCAGCCAGCTCCCCAAAAGCACCAGAATCCACAGAAAGCTGACTTAAGCATTCTTCCAGTCCGATTGCTTTTGACAGTTTTCTAATCCAGGAAACCGCCTCATTTACGGCTTGTTCCCCTGACATGGTCTCTGCTCCCTCAATCCCCAGGCTTTGTGCCACTTTCTTGTAACGCTCTGCAATGTTTTTATGACTTCCATTAAATTCCATTACATAGGGTAATAAAATAGCATTGCAGACACCATGGGGAAGGTTGAACCGTCCCCCCAGAGAATGTGCCATGGCATGAACCATCCCAAGTCCGGCGTTGGAAAACGCCATTCCAGCGCTGTATTCTGCATAAGCCATCATTTCTCTGGCAGACTCATTTTCTCCGTCCTTAACAGCTTGTGGAAGATAGCGGCTGATTACACCAATTGCCCAAAGGGCATCTTTATCTGTAAAAGGTGTACATCGTTTTGAAACTGCCGCCTCAATGGCATGGGTCATTGCATCCATTCCAGTGGATGCTGTCAGATTTTTTGGCATACTCATCATAAAGTCAATATCATTGACGGCAATACTTACCATACAATTGGTATCCACCATACACATCTTTGTGTGCTTGTCCGGATTGGTTACAATATAAAATGATGTGACTTCTGAACCTGTTCCAGCCGTTGTATTTACTGCCACTACAGGTATTCCAGGTCTGGCAGACTGATTTATTCCCTCGTAATCTTCAATCCGCCCCCCATTTTCCAGTACAATACTGACTGCCTTTGCTGTGTCAATGGCAGATCCCCCGCCAACCGCAGTCAGAAAATCAACGTTTAAAGCTTTTGCTGCTTCCAGGCATTCATTAATTACTGCCACAGCGGGATTGGGCTGCACCAGATAATAGACCGCATACTCGATTCCCGCTTCCAGTAAAAATAGCCCCACTTTATCCGCTGCTCCGCTCTTAAACAGAAACTGATCCGTTACAATGAGTCCCCGTTTTAATCCTCTTTTTTTAAGTTCCGCAGGCAGCATTCCAATGGAGCCCCTTCCGAAAAAACTGGTTGCAACTGCATTCACTCTTAAAAGCCCCATAGTAATTTCTCCCTAAAATTCTATATTTCTGAAATCACCCGGGTCAATCCGTTTTAATACAGAAAGCTCATTTTTAGCAGGAGACGGGGTGATTGCAATTCGTGAGTATTTAACAGGAAATCCGGTGTTATCCTGTACTTCCTTAAGAGATGAAGTTTCGTGTATGGTGTCTAATACCAATTCTCCATTTTCCATTTTAAAGATGCAAAGAGGAGTTACAATCCGGTCTACATTTCCTTTTGTTGTAATGAAATCCACCTGGTTTACAAAGGTTCGTTTATCATGCTTTGTTCTCCAGATAACAGCCCGCTTTGCAGTGGGTATCAGGACTGCACTTCCCGCACCTCCCGGAAGCCTGACTTTTGGTTTCTGGTAATTACCAATGACTGACGCATTCACATTGCCCCTTAAATCAAACTGGACACCGCTTAAAAATGCCATATCAAGCCCTCCTCTCATGGATAGGTCAAATACCTCCATAAGAGGAAAATAAGATCTTGCACCATCTAACAGCTCACTGCCTGTGCTGGTATATTTTTTAAGCTTTCTGGGAGACGGATCGACTCCTCCCGGTATGTTTAAATGCACAGCATGGGGAGCATGGAGTTCTTTAGCAAGAAGAACAGCAATCATTGGCATATGAGAAGACACACCGTGAAATACTTTATCACCATCCTGGATCATGCGTGCCATTGCGCACACCATAATATCACAGATCCGGTTACCTCTTTCCATCATTTTTACCTCCCCAGCCTCTGCGGTCCGCCTTTTCATATGCCGAAAGATAAACGGCCAGACCCTCCTGGTCCTTAATCTCCTTAAATGTTCCAATGCCTTTTGTGTCAATATCATAGTTTCCCGCACAGGAACAGGGAGCCGCACCTTTTGCTGCATGAACCACTCCACCAACCAGGAAATGGGGAATGTCCGCTTTCTTCGCACCGCTGGAGAATAAAGAACCAGGAACAATATGTTCAGCTGTAAGAATTACACTTTTTGCCGCTCTGGAAAGCAGGACATCCTCAAACAGCGGACCTGTAATTCTAGCATTGCCCTCCTCATCTGCTTCCTGAACATGGATCACTGCCACATCCGGACGAATTGCTTTTACTACCGTAACCATTTCATTGGTAAATGGATCCTGTATCCTGGTAAAATAATCATTCTCTTCAATTAAATCGCTGACTGTCAGACCTTTTACCGCCATAAAGCCAATTCCATAGCTGGCTGCCCGAAGTGCAGAAATAACGGTATAGCAGGCATGCTCATTACCTTTTACCCGTCCGTTTTCTACTGCCTTTCTGTAATGCATTGCCAGTGAAAATTCAGTTTCATAGCTGATAAACCCGGCATCTACACTGGTTACGCATTCTCCCAGACACAGCATATCCACATCCATTGCGCCTGCAGTCTTCACCAGTTTTAAATTACTCTTTCTCTGACGAACCAGCTCTCTTATAAAAGCCATGGGTGCGCGGTGAAGCACATTCCCCCCAATTCCCAGAACTGTCCCGTCACTGACCAGGGCTGCCGCTTCCTGCATTGATATTATTTTGCTCATGAACTTCCCCTTTCCAGCCTGCACTCTACTTCGCCGCATTACAGGCAATCTGTATGGCATCCCATACGCCTGCAAACGGAGGTGCATAAATAAGGTCCGTCATTCCCAATTCTTTCGTTGTCATCTTGCAGTGAATGGCGACGGCAAATACATCCGCCCGGAGAACTGCCCCTTTTTCTCCGCAGGTCTGGGCACCAAGAATACGTTTGGTTTCCTTTTCGTAGATCAGCTTAATTGTAATAGGGGTAGGATCAGGATAGTAAGCCGGATGATCATTCACCGTAACCAGAAGCGTATTATAATTCACAGAGAGACGTTTCGCATCGGCTTCACTCATGCCGGTCCGCCCAAGTTCCAGCCCGCATACTTTAACAGCCGCAGAGCCCAGTGCTCCCTGAAACACTTCACTGCCTCCTGCAAGATTTGTTCCGGCAATTCTTCCGCATTTATTTGCAACAGTCCCAAGAGCCAGATAGCTGTTTTCATTTAGAACTTCATGATAGACCAGAATGCAGTCACCTGCTGCATAAATATCAGGTATGGAAGTTCTCATTTCCCTGTCAACGATTATTGCTCCGTTTTTCCCTCTTTCTATTCCGGTATCCTTTAGAAATTCTGTACAGGGTCTTACACCAGCTGCCACAATCACTAAATCTGCATCATAGCTTCCTTTATTTGTTATTACGCGATTGACATACAGCCCGTCGCCTTTAAACGCCTCCACCTTTTCATTGACATGAAGCGTTACCCCTTGCTTTAACAGTTCTTCCTGGGCAAGCACAGTCATTTCTTCATCAAACGATGCAAGAATTCTGGAGGCTGTTTCTATCATGCGTACATTTTTACCTATATGTAAAAAAGCCTCGGCGCATTCTACACCAATGTAGCCCCCGCCTACGATAACTACATTCCGGATCTTTTCCAATCTGGAATATTCCTTTAAAAAGATGCCGTCTTCCATATTTTTTAATGCATGGACTCCTATCAGCTCTCTGCCCGGAAACGGAGGCATCACAGCCTCTGCCCCTGCTGCAACCATCAGCTTATCATAAGTATCCTCAAACTCTTTGCCAGATAAAAGATCTCTTACGACAATCCTCTTTTTTCCGGCATCGACCGAGATAACTTCATGCTTTAAAAATGTTTCTATTCCCATCTTCTCAAAAGTCTCACGGCTGCGGGCAATCATTTTTCTGTAATCCTCATTAAAATCTCCCACATAATAAGGCAGTCCGCACGCACCATAGGAAAGGAATCCGCCCTTTTCGTATACGGTTATCTGAATATCAGAATTCATCCTGCGTATCTTGGATGCGGCACTCATACCTGCCGCAACTCCACCGATTATAATAATCTTCATAAATTTTCCTCCATCAGGTTTTATCAGCTATTTCACGCTCTGCAGATTTCATCGCATCTCTGGCTGATATTTCTCCTGTGAAAGCCTGATATATTTTTTGGTACAGGACTGTGTTTTTATCCCCTGCCCCCGTTATATGAGGAAGAGGCTTTGCAGACTCAATCATCATTTTCTGCACTGGAAACCATGGACAGTCCCCTTTCTGATAACTGGATTCTCTTACAGGCGCACCGCTTACCCCTCCTGCTTTTTGGTCAACCTCAAATGAACGCAGATATCTTAAAAAGTCGTTGGCAGCCTCCCGTTTTGTGCTTCCTTTGCAGATGGCAAAGGACCATGTCACATTCCATGCAGTTGAAAATGTACTGAAACCTAAATCTTCCGGTTCCAGACAGCCATTCTCCCATACCGCTCCAAGCTGTCCGCTCCATGTAACTGCCATGACAGCTTTTTTCTTTCGGATGGCCTCAGCAATTTCCTCATTTGCAAAGTGTTCCGTACCTTCCAGAGCATATGATTTAAGTTCACAATAAGACTGAAGCCCTCTTATGGTTTTTTCATCCCCGCAGATCGGATTTCCCTCTGAATCATAAACATCTCCGCCATACATGCGAAGAAAAGGAAGCGCATCGGTAAATATCTCTGAACAATCGGCCTTCATTGCCACGGCATTTCTTCCATATACTGCTGCTAGCGCCTTTGCTGTTTCCAGGTATTCCCGAGGTGTAATAACAGGCCCCAGCTCCTTACCAAGCGCCTTATAAATGAGACTCTTACGGTATACAATCATATGACCATCACAGAAAGAGGGAGATAAGTATGCCTGATTATGATAACTCATTTCCCTGGCAATGGCAGGAAGGATATCCTCCTCTTCCAACTCAAGTTCAGCCAGATAGCCCTTTTGTACAAAATCAGACAGCCACAGATGACCTGCTGCCATAATAATGTCATAATCACCCCTTCCATTAAGTGATTCCATCATTTTGGCATAATATTCTGACCACGGCTCAATCTGAAATTCCACACTTCCCTTATATCCGTCCAGAATCCCCAATTCTTTATCCAGATAACCGTTCACTGCCGGATCTGCAACCGCAAGAACCTTTAATATACCCTGCTCCATATCAATTCCCTCCCTCTGTTTATTTCCCCAATTGAGGAGGTGCATCTACAATCCCCACAACAAAGGCATCCACCGGAGCCGAGCGGTCAATGGCAAACTGGGTCGTATTGTCTGTTGTTACCAGCACCAGTTCCCCAATTCCTGCTCCCATGGTATCCGCTGCCACAAATATATTCTTTTTTTCTCCGTAATACGGTTCCACTAAAAGGAGCTTAAACCCCACCAGATTCCTGCACTTTCTGGTGGAAACCACTGTCCCCATAATCGTTCCTAATATCATCTGGCATCTTCCTTTCTAATGGTGACCCACTGCCCCTGTCTGAGTAAAAATGCATTGGCATCATCTGTATCCACATGAAAATCCAGACGGCTTTCCCTGGTAACCCGGATAAGAACGCCTCCAAGCACGCCTCCTTTTTCTCCCGGAACCATCACGTCCACCCGTTCCCCATCGGATACGCCAAACCATTTGGCGTCTTCCGGCGTCATATGAATGTGACGGTCGGCAATGATCACGCCCTCCTTCAGAGAGACTTCGCCTACAGGTCCCTTAAGCAGGATTCCCGGAGTTTCTTTTAGATCTCCGGAAATCCTGACAGGGGGAGTGATACCAAGGCTTCTGCAGTCACTAAACGCCATCTCAACCTGACTTTGTTTCCTCTCCGGCCCCAGAATCCGGACTTTCTTAATCGTCCCTTTGGGGCCGCAGACCTCAACCTGTTCTTTGCATGCAAACTGACCAGGCTGGCTTAATAATTTTTCAGGTGTCAGCCGATACCCTGCACCAAACAGTGTTTCCACGTGTTCTCTTGATAAATGTACATGTCTTGCCGAAATGCCAACCGGAACCTGATAGGGATCAGCGCTTAACCGGTTCCAGTGTTCCAGAACCATTTCTGTTATTTTCTGTATCAGTTCTCCCCTGTTATCCATCAGACACTGATTCCTTATTTAATCAGCGGGATAATTCCTGCTATGGAATTATGGGGTCTTGGAATTACATGAACAGCCACCAGTTCTCCCACTCTGGAAGCGGCTTCTTCTCCTGCTTCTACCGCTGCTTTTACAGCTCCCACATCTCCCTGTACCATAACAGTTACCAGACCTGAGCCAATCTTTTCTGTTCCAACCATTTCAACATCTGCTGCTTTTAACATGGCATCTGCTGCTTCAATTGATGCGGTAAGACCTCTTGTTTCAACCATTCCCAGTGCCAGCATGCCCTTCTTAACTGATATCTCTGCCATTTCCTTCTCCTCCTGTTTTATCTTCATTTTCATGTTCCTTACCTGTCTCAGTTTTTGATTCTTCCTCATGTCTGTCTATCATATTTAGCAGTTTCCACACCTCATGATGAGGGTTATTAATAGAAACACATACTTTTATGTTGCTCTCGCCCACGATCCGACCGGAATCTCTGGCCGCTTCCATTGCCGCATACACTGCTGATGTCTCGCCTGCCAGCACAGTATGGCACATCCTGCCGCCCAGTGTCTTATGACAGCTTACAAGTTCCACCTGCGCCGCTTTCAGCGCCTGATCAACCACAAAAACTGTATTAGCGTAATAATTTATTTCCAGTACTCCTATGGCGTTTCCGTTTCTTTTCATGATAACCCACCTTTTCTGCCGGAACTATTATCACTATTTTGCTTTTGGCAGAATTTTGTCTATATCCTGATGTGGTCTGGGAATCACATGGACAGCTACCAGCTCTCCGATTCTGGAAGCTGCCGCTTCCCCCGCTTCGGTAGCCGCTTTAACTGCTCCGACTTCTCCGGTTACAATAACGGTCACCAGCCCGGAACCAATCTTTTCCGTTCCCACCAGTTCCACGTCTGCCGCCTTCAACATCGCATCTGCTGCTTCTATGGAGGCAATTAATCCCCTTGTTTCAACTAAACCGATTGATGTGGATGCCATACCATTCTACCTCCTCTAATCATTTATATTTTCTTCCGTGAATGTTACCTTTGTTATGCGCGCCAATGCTTTCGTTCCTTCGTACGGCCTTTCGATCATCCGGACCAGGACCTGCTCGGGGCTGTTAAGTTCAAGCGCTGCCCGCCTTGCTGCTTCGCAGGCTTCCTTTACATCATCTACCCCACCCTCAAATTTCACCTGGGCAGTAAGAGGAATAAACGCTGCTGCATCCTTGGGATTTATGGTATCGATGCCAATGATTTTCACGTCTGCAGCCTTGCACGCTTTATCCATGGCATACAAAACCGCTCCATATCCTGCACATTCCAAAAAGCCAATTGCCATATGTACCTCCCTTAAATGATCCTTAAGCCGCCTTCTGCCAGCATGCATCTGCGCCTTCTGGTAAAGCTCTTCGCACAGGTGAGACCTTCACCCGTAGGACCTGCGATTGTCATTGTGGTATGTCCTTCTCCACCGATTCCCACACCTCTTAGCGTGGCTCCGTTCTTTGTAAAGATTGTGGTCTCAATCTCCTTTGCAAATCTGGTCATGTTCTCCACGTTCCTGGAAAACATGGATGCAGTATGGCGGTTTCCAGATTCTGCCACTTTTGCGCTTTCCATACATTCCTCAAAGGTGTTTAAACGGACTATGGGAAGAACCGGCATCAGCTGTTCTACCATGACAAAGGGGTGATTTCTGTCTGTTTCACAAATCAGAAGACGCACATCCTTATCACAGTGTATTCCAATTGCATTCAGGAACAAAGCCGCATCCTTTCCAACCCATTTTTTATTTACTTCATAAGTGCCGTTCTTCTCAATCATGGCAAGCTTTAAAATCTCCTGCAGCTGATCTTTTTGAAGCAGATATGCCCCTTCCTGCTGCAGCTGGAAAATAAGTTCATCGGCAGCCTGCTCCATGACAAAGACTTCTTTCTCTGCCAGGCATAAAATATTATTATCAAAAGAGGCTCCCCTGTAAATTTCCCTGGCTGCCAGCTTTATGTCTGCGGTATCATCTACGATTACAGGCGGATTGCCTGCACCCGCTCCAATGGTCTTTTTACCAGACCGTAACAGCGCATTCACCATCCCCATTCCTCCGGTTCCAACCATCAGACGGACTCTTGGATCGGCGGTCATAATATTAACCGCTTCCATGTCAGGTTCTCTTTGCATGGTAATCAGATTTGCCGGCCCACCGCTTTCCACAATTGCCTGATGAAGCAGCTTCAGGCAATGAGCACAGCTCCGTTTAGCACCTGGATGAACATTAAACACAACCGAATTGCCTCCCGCAATCATGCTGATCGTATTATTAATAATGGTCTCTGTAGGGTTTGTAGACGGTGTAATGGCTCCAATCACTCCAAATGGTGCATATTCCTCTATCATAAGCCCGCCATCACCAGAGATCGCCTCCGTAGTCAGGCATTCTACGCCGGGAGTTCTCTCAATGACTGCCAGATGTTTCTGAAGCTTATCTTCCACACGCCCCATGCCGGTTTCTTCCTGCACCATGGCTGCCAGTGACTGGGCGTGTTTCCCTGCAACGGATCGGATCGCTTCAATAATCCTTCTCCTGTCTTCTACCTTATAATGATTGATCCAATCCCGCTGAGCATTGTAAGCCGCCTCAATTGCATCCTCCACCCGGTCAAATACCCCATTGTCGCTCCGGGAAGGAATCATAGAAGGCGTCGGACTTTTCTTATCCAGCCCTGCAAGCACTTCTCTTACAATCAGTTCAATCTCCCTTGTCCCAATTTCCATTTTTTCCTCCTAGCTAAACTGCCCCATGACTCTTCTGACAACCTCAGCAATAATTTCATCCTTTGCCTTGCTCAAATGCTCTGTATCTCTCTTTTCCACCGTTTCCTTGGGTATAGAAGAAATTCCACAAGAACATCCGCCTTCTTTCAGAGGCGAAGACTGCCCTGGTTTCACAAGCGGGGTTACACCTTTTAATTCATGAACCGGCGGATTAAGTGGAGCCTGAATTGGCGAATCAGGCCAGGATGGCCGGATATCGGAAGAAGTAATGACATCTCTCATATTGGTTTCCTGTAAGGAACAGGGTGGAATTCCGCCTGCTGTAATGCCCAGTTTTTGCCGGATATCAAGCAGTTTATTTACCTGATCACAGGAAAGTACGTTCTGACGGCCAATAATATTCCCTGTATACATCAATATGGTTGCATAATATTCAATGGACTCCAGACGGTAAAATGCCTGAAAAATATCTTTCCCCCAGGTTAATGCTCCATGATTTGCAAGGAGTACCCCATTGTGGGTATTTACAAACGGTGCAATGGAATCAGGAACTTCTTCCGTACCAGGTGTTGCGTATTTTGCAATGGGAATGGAGCCAAGCCCCAATACTGCTTCCGTCAAAACAGCCGCATCCAGACTGATACCTGCAATGGCAAAGCTGGTTGCCACCAGAGGATGGGCGTGTGTAACTGCCTGTACATCCGGATTTTCCTGATAGACCCTTAAATGCATCTTTACTTCTGATGAAGGTTTTGAGTTGCCCATAAGCACCCTGCCGTTTAAATCCATCTTTACAAGCATATCCTGTTTCATAAACCCCTTGGATACGCCGGTGGGTGTTGTCCAGATCGTGTTTGGTCCCACCTTACAGCTTATGTTTCCATCATTGGAAGCCACAAAACCTTTGTCATACATACGCTTGCCAATATCCAAAATTGCCTTTTTGGCTTCAAAATCAGACATGTATTTCACGCCCTGAACTGTCATCATAACGATCCCTCCAAAGTTCAAACGACTGGATACATGGCTTGTCTGAACTTGTCAATTTTTGCTGTATTTTAGCGAATTTATATTTGTTTTTATGTGTTTTATTTTGTTTTGTTTTTATTTTGATCATTTTTTCTTTACATTTTGACAAAAAAAATATACAATATACTTATATGTCACTGTATTCTTATGGTTTCATACTGCATTTCAAAAAATTTGTTCGCAGAAAGAAAGGAACATGCCCATGTTAGCAGTAACAAGGAAATCCAAAATCAAAGATATTATATTAGAAAAGAAAAGCGTTACAGTAACGGAATTATCTAAAATATTTTCCGTAACCGAGGAAACGATCCGCCGTGATTTAAAGCAGCTGGAAGATGACGGTTTCCTTACAAGAACTTACGGAGGTGCATTCATACAGGACGGGGTCGAGAACAATGTGGAGCTTACCATAAGGGAAACCGCATATATGGAAAGTAAGAAGGCCATTGCTAAAAAATGCCTCTCATTGATACATAACGGCGATTCCATCTTTTTAGATGCCTCCACAACCGCTCTCCAGATTGCCCGCGAGCTTCAGGGAATGCGCCTGACCGTCGTTACCAATTCTCTTCTCATCATCAATGAACTTCAGGATAAAGAAGATATACGTCTTATAACCCTGGGAGGCTCCTATGCACCAAGAGATAAAGCATTTGTCGGCAATACAGCAATCCGGAATTTAGAGTCTTTCTATCTGGATAAAACCTTTATGTCCTGCAGAAGCATATCCATGGAACACGGAATCACCGATTCCAACGAATCAATAGCCGCCATACGGCAGACTCTGCTTACACGAAGCAATTATATCTATCTGGTAGCGGACCATTCCAAATTCAATAAAACCTCTTTCATCACCATATCCGGCTTTGATGCAATTACCGGATTGATCACCGACAAAAATCTTGACACCCAGTGGACCGAGTATCTGACTAAATATAATGTTACCCTGTATGAGGCCATCGACGCCTAACCCGGTCTTCAGGAGGATGTCCCTTAAAGTAAGGCATCCTCTTTCCCGTCATTCCCCTTTTAACGCTTCCTGTTTCCTTCTGAAAATCTCTTTTAGTGACTCACTATATGGCTCTCTTGCGATTCCATACTCCGTCACAATTCCTGCAATCAGATCATGATCCGTGACATCAAAAGCAGGATTAAACACCTTTACTCCTTCGGGAGCCATTGGTTTTTCATACCACATCTCCACAACTTCCGCTGCAGGACGTTCCTCAATGTGGATTTCCTTTCCGGTTGGTGTATTTAAATCAATGGTTGAGGTAGGTGCACAGATATACATAGGCACGCCGTAGCGTTTTGCAGCCAGTGCCACCATGGAGGTTCCGATTTTGTTTGCAGTATCTCCATTGGCCGCCACTCTGTCACATCCTACAAACACAGCATTGACCCAGCCTTTACGCATAACAGAAGCTGACATATTATCACAGATTACGGTTACATCAAGTCCGGATTCCTTTAACTCAAAGGATGTCAGTCTTGCTCCCTGGAGCAACGGCCTGGTTTCGTCTGAGAAAATGCGGAAATGATACCCCCGTTCCTGTCCCAGATACATAGGTGCAGTTGCGGTACCATACTTTACAGTTGCAAGCTGCCCTGCATTGCAGTGCGTCAGCAGACCGTCTCCTGGATTTACAAGGGTAAGACCATATTCTCCAATCGTCTTACACACCCAGATATCCTCTTCTCTTATTTTTACAGCCTCTTTATGCAATTCCTCTACAATCTCAGCAACAGACTTGTCTTTATTGTCTAAAACAATTCCTTCCATTCGCTTTAAAGCCCAGGAAAGATTAACTGCTGTGGGACGGGCTG
This sequence comes from Hungatella sp., assembly GCA_009712635.1. Taxonomy (GTDB): domain Bacteria; phylum Bacillota; class Clostridia; order Lachnospirales; family Lachnospiraceae; genus Lacrimispora. The sequence goes on from WASS01000015.1 coordinate 866,124, forward strand.
AATCAAGATAATCCTTTGCTTTACTGAATTTCTGGAAAAACTCTTCAAAATCAGAAGCCTCAATCTCTCTTGCTGCCAGATAAATGCCAATTGCTGCCGCCACTCCGATTGCAGGCGCCCCTCTTACCTGAAGAAGATAAATGGCGCTCCAGATATCCTCCTGTTTTGTTAATGATAGAATTTCCGTATTATACGGAAGCTGTGTCTGATCTATAATAACCAGGGCATGGTTTTCTTCATCAAGTGCCACTGTGTCATAATCCATAATGGATTTCTTTTTGTCTTCACTCATGTTTTTGCCTTTCCCGTCTTTTATTATGATTGGTATTTACCCACTGCCTCTTTAATAGCTGTTAAATAGTCTGCACCGCAACGGAAGGTATCCCGGTTCATAATATATTTTTTTGCCAGCGTGATCACAATCCGCTCAGCTCTGGTACGTTTTGCTTCATCCGGAATGGTTGTAATATCAATTACATTGGCCATGCCTACAATCCGGCGGATTGATTCCAGTCCGGCAACCCCTGCTGTATCAGAAAGGATCTGCTCCAGATACCACTCTTTAAATCCCGGTACTTTTGCCATCCTGTCAGTGGCATATTTATCAAATACCCCATTATATTTTTCAATAAAAAGATCCACCACATCGGAAATGGTCTGAAGGCACCATGAGCAGAACTCCGCTTTCTTTCCTTCATCAGAAATGACAGCATCTCCATTGCACCATGCAAAGAATAAATTTGCAATTACATTGCCGATATCGTAACCCATTGGTCCAAAAAATGCGAACTCCGGATCGAAGATAAATGTGTGCTCCTTATTAATAAATACTGATCCTGTATGCAGATCTCCATGAATCAGAGACTGTGCATGATTCATAAATTCAAATTTCAGTTTTGCAGCTTCTAAATGCAGTGCCTGATCCTCATAGAGCTCTTCCTTTACAAACTCCTGATTGGGTAAGAACACATTGTTCCTGTGGTTATAGTCAATAAAAGGCTCACTATACACCAGATCCTCGCTGATCTCACATAAATCCGGATTGATAAAGCTTTTTACCAGTTCCTTTTTTTCCTTATGCCCCATTACCACATCCGTGGTCCGCAAAAGAGAATTTACCATAAATGTGGTCACATGATCTGCAAACAGAGGGTAGATTTCATGGTTAATCAGGCCGGTACGCATCATGGTATGTCCGGTCATGTCTTCCATGATCATGGCGCACATCACACCATCGTAAAGATAAACCTTAGGAACCAGTCCCGGCGCGTACATCTCCTGAATTCCCAGAATCTTAGCCTCAATTCTTCCTCTGTCCGTGGAAATATGCATATCAGCTGAGATTCGAAGAGCTTCACCTGCCTGTTTTACAATAATTGATTTTCCGCTTTTTCCATCCTTTACCCGAAACACATAGTTTAAGTTTCCGTCACCAATTTCCTTACATTCCAGCTCGGCTCCTTTGTCAAAATAGGAAAGCTTTTCCTGTACATAATCTGGAACTTCTGGTGCCTTCATTAAAAAATAACTGTCGTATTTAGACATTATTGTCACCTTCCCCGTTCATTTTATAATCTCTGTTTAGTTTGCATTCTTTGTTTTTCCGCTGGCATAGGTCATGGCAAGTGCGATCGCCAGGACTGCGCCCTTAATTATGTTCATTGCATAATACGGAACCGACATCATAATAAGTCCATTTTCCAACATACCTACTAAAACCGCCCCTGCAAACGTTCCAAAAGCATTGGCCTTGCCAGCCCCTAATACGGAAAAGCCAATATATGCTGCGCATACAGAAGGCATTAAATATGCATCTCCTGCAGAGATCTGTGCTGTTCCCACACGTGCTGCCAGACAGATGCCGCCAATGGAAGCAAAGGTTGCCGACAGAAAATAGGCCAGAATCTTATACCTTGCCACAGGAATTCCCGAAAGCTCAGCTGCCTCAGGATTACCTCCAACCGCATACATATATCTGCCATGCTTTGTAAAATTCAGAAAGAAATAAGCAAACAGCACCACGCAAACCATGATGATGATCAGCCATGGTTCTTTTCCCAAAGCCCTGAATGCCTCGGGAACAAGACCTGGCGCCTGAGTTCCATCCGCCCTGGTCATGCGCTCCGTAATAGCGCCGCCCTTTGAATAGGTCATGGAAACACCCTGATACATAAACATAACGGAAAGTGCAGCAACCATATCCGGTATTTTAAACTTAACAATCAGAATGCTGTTAATCACCGCAACGCTTAAACATATTAAGACGGTAAGAATTATGGAAACGCCGATGTTGATGTTATGCCATACAAAACATGTCATTACAAATACATTTGCCAGCTGCGCCGTAGCTCCTATGGAAAGATCCATACCATTAACCGCCAGTGCAAACGTTAGACCAATCGCAATAATTGTGGTAATCGACACGGCACGTAAAATTGTGATCATATTGGATTGAGTCAGAAACATGCTTGTCCCCGTTTCCTTACTCCAGTTACCAAACGTAAACAGAATAAACAGGATTACCATTGTTGCAATCGTGCCCCATCTTGTTACAAAATCCCCTAAATTACCTTTCTTTTTTACCTTCTCTGCCCCAGACATATCATTTACCTCCCGTCGAATAATAAAGCAGTTCCTTCTCATTCGTATCCGCTGCTTTTAGCTCCCTGATGATCTCTCCGTCATACATGACATAGATCCGGTCACAGATACTTAATATCTCCTGAAATTCGCAGGTTGCATAGATAATGCCTTTCCTTTTGGCAGCCAGTCCTTCAATCAGCTCATACATATCCTGTTTGGCACCTACATCAATTCCCTTTGTGGGCTCATCGAAAATATAGACTTCCGAATCTTTATTCAGCCACTTTCCAACTACTACCTTTTGCTGGTTTCCACCGGATAAAAGAGAAACCACCTGGTTTTCAGACGGTGTCTTGATCCCAAGATCACGGATCATACTCTTTGCATCCTCTTTCTCCCGTTTTTTATTGACAACCGATAATTTGTTGGTATATTTCTCCATAGCCGCCACGGAAATGTTGGATACTACCGTATCTGAGATTAAAACGCCTTCCTTCCTGCGTTCCTCCGGAACCAGAGCCAGACCGTTTTTTACCGCCTGGGTGGGACCTTTTGCACGGATTACTTTTCCCCGGAGCTTCATGGTGCCGCTTTTAAGCTGATAGGCAGAAAACAACGTCTTACACAGTTCTGTCTTTCCGGCTCCTACCAGACCTGCCACACCTACGATTTCCCCTTCCCGTACGGTTATGGTTATATTCTTCACCTTGCCGTCTTTCTCGGTAAGATCCTCTATTTCAAGGAGCGGCTCTCCAATTTCACACGCTTTTTTAATATAATTATCCTCATAGCAGCGTCCCAGCATATATTCCACCAGGGTATTTACCTCCAGTTCTTTCGTAAGAGGCAGATTTGTTACCAGCATTCCATCTCTCATGATGGTGATGCTTTCACAAATTTCGTATAGCTCACTCAGCCTGTGAGATATAAATACCACACCAACATTATCTTTTGCTAATTCCCGGACAACCCTGAAAAGCTCCAGTGTCTCTGAATTAGAAAGAGGTGCTGTTGGTTCATCTAATATGAGAAAACGGCATTTTTCCACCACACACCGTGCAATCAGAACCATCTGCTTTTGTGCAAGTGTCAGCGCAGATACCGGCTTATTAATATCAACTGCCACATTTAACTTTTCAAGCACTGCTTTTGCCGCCCGTTTGATTTCCTTCCAATGTACAACCTGTTTTTTCCCCATTTTATTAACCAGGGTGTTAAACATCACATTTTCAGCTACAGTCAGATATGGGATTAAAGCTGTGTCAACTTCCTGAAACACAATTTCGATTCCCAGATTTTTTGCATCTTTGGGGCACCGGATTTCCACCGGTTCCCCTCCGACACTTATTTGTCCTGTATAATGTGTGTTAACACCGGCAAGCACTTTCATCAGCGTAGACTTGCCGGCACCATTGGCTCCAACGAGCGCATGAATGCTGCCACTTGTCAAACTAAAATCAACTCCATTCAGAGCCTTAACTCCTGGAAACTCTATGGATATATCCTTCATTTCAAGCTTTATCTCGTTCATGACGTCTCTTCCTTACCTATGTAATGACTGTGAAATGAATCCCTCTATTCTACATAAAGCCCTTTAATCACATCGGTAAACAGGGCTCCTTTCGGATCTTCGGCATCGCCCCAGCCATCTACAATCTTGCCAAGATCACCCATGGTGGTCTCTGCACTCAGCTGCGTGGTTTCAATGTTACTGGCATTTAAATCAAAATAACTTGGAGTCTCTGCTCCTAATAACTTAAGAGCGAGAAGACGGGTATCCACGATTCCAATCAGCTTTGGATCAACTGCCGCAGTGGATTTCCACACCTGAGGATTCTTAACCATCAGCTGGATATCATCATTGGATACGTCAATGGTATACATAGGAATATCTGTTCTGCCTGCATCATTGAGTGCCTGTAGAACTCCCTTGGCAAGTTCGTCATAGCATCCCCAGATTGCATCTACGGATCCTTCCGGATACTTGGGCAGAATCGCCGCTGTCTTATTGGTCATATCTCCTCTTGCATTGGCAGAGTCAGATGGTGCGATTACTTCCAGCGTCTTAATCTTTCCTTCGTCTTCCAGCTTTGCATAAATCTCATTACGCCTGTCCAGAGGAGGAATGCCAGGGCCCATAAATGTTTTCAGCACCTTCATGGGATATTTGCCTCCCTTTGCCTCAAATTCCTTCATCATATGGCCCAGGGATAATTCTGCAAGTGCCTGATCATTCTGAGCGGTTGACGTTACACCCTCCAGAAGAAGGCCATTTGCATCTCCGCCTTTAAATGGCATGGTATCAAATGTAACAACTGCCATTCCCTTATCTCTTGCAGGCTTTAACATATCGTAAGAATAAGAAAGCTGTCCATGAGATACAATCAAACCGTCATAACCTTTTGCAATTACCTGTGCTACCGTCTCCTGTGCTTTTGCATCGTCCCCATCTGTAACAAACGTATCCACAGTCCACCCAAATCTTTTGCCTTCTGATACACAGCCATCGAGGAATTGCTGTGTATGATCTCCGGCAGCTAAATTTCTGACTACTGCGACTTTCTTACCTTTTAGAGAACCGGCTGCCTGTGCGTCCGCTACCTTCTGTGCTGCTGTTGTGGTTTCTTCTGTTTTTGAAGCTTCTGTTTTTTTCTCTGTTTCTGCAGCCGTAGTTGCTGCTGTTGTCCCGCTGCCGCATCCCGTTGCTGATAAAATCAACGTTGCAGCAAGAACCATTGCTAACCCCTTTTTCATAAAATAAACCTCCTTAAAATGAAAAAATATAGTTTATTGCTCCGGACACACCCCGATATGTCCTTTATGTGGAAATTGTAGCATATTATTTTTGCTTTTTCAATATTTTTATTTATTTTTATTGATTTATTTTTGTTTCAAGTTGTTTTATTGTTGACTTTGTGTTGTTTTTGCATTTTTTTCTTCTGTATTTTAACATAATATAGATTTAAGCAATTTTCAACCATCAAAACAAAATCAATCAACAAAATAGTTTAATAACCAAACCAATTATAATTAAATATCGAAATGATATTGTTAGACCCAGGTTATTATGGATATAGAAAATGTCACATTATGGCTAAAATTGTATTACGATTTATGGCTGATTCATATGGATTACAGTTGCATTTTACGAAGCAAAGTTATATATTAAGGTTATATTATTCATTTAATCGACGAAGAAGTCAGAACGCATGCGTTTTGACTTCTTTTATTATTGAAAACTTAATTTTAACTAATTAACAATGGAGTTTATGCCTTCTCAGGCTAGGCTCTTTTTTTATTTTATTCTAAAGGAGGCATTTATGAAAAAGCAAAACCAATCAACAATCTTAAGACAAAAAGCCCTTATCCTGACAATCCTTTTTGGATCAGCATTATTCATTATTTTTCTTGGTATGTTTTTTTGTGCTTTTAGTTTTTTCAATAATATCAGCTTTCAAGTTTTAAATTCACAGATTCCCGGGGTGATATTGGGGTTATTGGTGATGTATCTGGGTATCCGGTATTATTTTTCGGTAGGCAGGCTTAAGGAGGAAGTTTGCAAAAGTACGTCGGAGTTTTGCTGGAGTCATTTTAAGAAAGAAAAGAAGAAGTAAGATTATTGGGAAATGAAAAATGTATCAATAAAAAGGAGGTTAATTTCATGAAAAAAACAGGAACAATCATTGGTTTACTGGTCGTATTAGGGATAGCTGCAATCGCATTGGCTTTGGCTTTTTCCTCACCAGGCAGTGCAGATCCAACAGGCGCTTCCTATGTAATACCTACCGGAAAAGAGACCATTACAGATGTGGCTACCATAGCCAACAAAGCTTATTATGGTGCAAATTTTACCTGGATTATGATAACCGGCTTTATTGTATTCTTTTTCCAGTGCGGTTTTGCCATGGTTGAAACCGGATTCTGTCGTGGTAAAAATGCAGCTCACACTATGACAATGAACTTTATGGTATTCTTAGTTGGCGCTGTGGGATATTTTCTTGTTGGTTTTGCACTCCAGTTTGGCGGCTCCGGCGGCGCCGCAGGTTTGGGAACAGGGGGAAGTGCACTTAACGCCATGTTGTCAATACCAGGAATTGGTGGTATTCTGGGTTATAAAGGATTTTTATTATCTGGTGACGGTATCTACGATCCTGGTATCTATGCATTATTTTTCTTCCAGATGGTATTTATGGATACCACCGTTACGATTCCAACCGGTGCTGTTGCAGAACGAGTAAAATATTCCGCCATTGTTATCACTTCATTTTTTATTTCCATGTTTCTCTACCCTCTGTTCGGAAACTGGGTATGGGGCGGGGGCTGGTTGTCAACCCTTGGTAAAAACTTTGGTTTGGGACACGGCGTGGTAGATTTTGCTGGTTCTGCAGTTGTTCACTCCATGGGCGGTATGCTTGCACTGGCAGGCGCAATTGTTATTGGTCCAAGAATTGGTAAATTCAAAAAAGACGGGACTACAAGGGCCTTTCCGGGACACGATATTCCTATGGCCATTATTGGAACCATTATCCTATTCTTCTGCTGGTTTTCTTTTAATGCCGGTTCCACGCTGAACGCTTCGGATTTCAGGCTTTCTGTTGTTGCTACCAACACCATGATAGCCGGTGCAATTGGTGGTCTGGCGGCTATGTTTTATATGTGGATCAGATATGGAAAACCGGATCCTTCCATGACAGCAAACGGTGCACTGGCAGGTTTGGTTGCCATTACTGCACCCTGCGCGTTTGTAAATGCCGCTTCTTCTTTTATTATTGGACTTATAGCAGGTATATTGGTTTGTCTGGCAGTATCCTTTGTAGAGAATCATTTAAGGCTGGATGATCCGGTAGGTGCTATTTCTGTTCACTGTGTAAACGGTCTTTGGGGAGTTCTTTCTTTAGGCTTATTTGCCGATGGGTCCTACGGGGATGGAATCAATGGAGTTGCAGGTGGAGTGAAAGGTTTATTCTACGGGGATGCTTCCCAGTTTGCAGCCCAGGTTATTGCAGTAATTGTTCTTTTTGTATGGGGATTTGGTGCGTCTTATGTATTCTTTCGAGTTCTGGACAAAGTTTGGGGCTTAAGGGTATCACCAGAAGCAGAACTTGCCGGACTGGATATTCCAGAGATGGGCGTATCCGCATATCCGGATCTTCAGTTAGTAAAGTCTGAACTGGATTTTGACGCTGCTGACAACGCTGAAATTAAGCAGTTAGCCAGATTTAAAAAGAGGTAACTAAACATCAGGGCAATGTGCCAAAAGGAGGTAATTCTATGAAGAAACTGGAGATTATTATTAAACCCGAACGGTTGGAAGATGTAAAGAAAATTCTCAATGACAATAAGGCAAATGGTTTAATGATTTCAAATATTATGGGCTATGGCAACCAGAAAGGGTATAAGACAATCTACAGAGGAACGGAAACAACCGTTAATCTGCTTCCAAAATTAAAAGTAGAAACTGTGGTACCTGCAGAAATTGCTGATGTCATTGTCAATGAAATAGTAACACAAATAAATACCGGTAATTACGGTGACGGTAAGATTTTTATCTATGATGTGGATGATGTAGTAAGAATCCGAACTGGAGAACGCGGAAAAGAAGCATTATGAGATAACTGCTGCAAAAGAAGTACAGGAAATTACCCGGTAAGAGTCTTTTCCTGCACTTCTTCTTTCTATCCCTTTTCATTGTCTAAGTGTATCCAACGTATCCACATCCCACAGTACCACAGTCATATTGGTTGTGCACTCCAGTTCCTCATTCCAAGACCCATAGGGCGGTCGGAGGTACTGGGGTCTGACTCCTGTAATCGCTTCGATCTGTCGATTATTTTCTTCAATCTGTTCACAGGCATTGGCGACTGCCTCTCTGCTCATCTGTACGTGGCTGTATCCGTGGTTTCCGATCAGATGCCCATCTTCCTGCATCTGTTTTACAATCGCTTCCTTGCCCTTTACATTTTCCCCCAACAGGAAAAAGGTAGCATGGACACCCCGTTTACGAAGGCCATCTAAAAGCAGGGGCGTATATACAGAATGCGGTCCGTCATCAAACGTCAGTGCAATCTGCTTACTGCCGGAAAATTGTTCCCGGACTTCCTCCTTTGCTTCTCCTCCGGCATCTGCTGGCAGAAACAACGTATTTTTCACCTCACTATAATTAAAAAACAACGCCCCTGCAAAGACGATATCAAGTATAATGACCGCCAACAGACAGGCCAATTTCCATCTGATTTTCATAAACTTACAAGCCGGCTTTCTGCTTTTATTAATCAATCTATGGGCTTTGAGGCGAAAATACAACCAGAATATTTCTGTTTTTTTCTATCTTTTCCCTCTAAAATGCGTTATAATTAAGTTATTATAAATATATATTCAAATATTGTGTACAATCCCTAAGTGGAAGGAGCGGATTTAAATGGAGCACAAGATCATTGCAATCGGCAGACAGTTTGGAAGTGGAGGGCATGAAATCGCCTCCCGATTATCTGAGGAACTGGGGATTCCCATGTACGACCGGGATCTGGTGGAGATGGCAGCGGATAAACTGGGTTTGTCAGAAATAACGGTGGAAGCAGTGGATGAATCTGTATTTAACTCATTTCTTTCATCCTACCGTTATAACGGTTTTGCCCCAAGAAGAGTACCATTAAATGACAGCACATTTGAGACACAAAGTAAAATCATAGAAAGCCTGGCACAAAAAGGACCGTGTATATTCGTAGGAAGGTGCGCAGATTATGTTTTGCGGGATTATCCCCAGTGCATGAATATATTTGTCTACGCATCACAAAAAGACCGCACAGAACGCATTATGAAGCGCTATAACATCTCGAAAAAAGAAGCAGAGGCCTCCATTAAAAAGATGGATCACCGCCGCAAACAGTATTATGAAACATATACAGACCAGAGCTGGGGAAGTATTGAATCCCATCAGATTCTGTTTAACATCAGCAAGCTTGGAATTCCACAAACAATTGACACAATCAAACATCTCTATGCCAGCTCGTCCAATACATAATCCCACTTTAATTAACCTACAGAACATAAACAGGCAGAAATCAGAAAAGCCATGTATTATTTCTGATTCCTGCCTGTTTTAATTTTCAGTAAACCGATATCCCACTCCCACCTCAGTTATAATAAACCGGGGATTGGCAGAGTCCTCTTCAATTTTTCTTCTGATATTTGCCATAAAAACACGTATGGACTGATAATCATCATTTGTATCATATCCCCATATCTCATTCTGTATAAAATGGTGGGTTAACACCTTTCCAGCATTTAAAACCAGCAGTTTCAGCATTTTATATTCAATGGGAGTAACATGAACCTCTTCCCCTCTGACAATTAATCTTCTCTTTTCAAAATCCATATAAAACCCATCCAGTTCAAAAGCCGCTTCCTGTTTTATCATACCACTTTTGTGCCTTAATGCCACACGGATACGAGCCAGCAGTTCTCCTGCATGAAAAGGTTTGGTTAAATAATCATCTGCCCCCTCGTCAAGAGCAGCTACTTTTTCCTGCTCCATCCCTCGTGCAGATACGACTATAATAGGAATGTCAGACTCCTTCCTGATCTGGGATAAAACCTCCATTCCGTCAATATCCGGCAGGCCAAGATCCAGAAGTATAATATCCGGGTTATTGGCATAAAAGTAAGAAATCCCAGTAAGACCGTCATCTGCAAAAACAGAGTTGTATCCCTTGCTTTTCAGGGTAATTCTGATGAAATTCTGAATGCTCTTGTCATCCTCGATCACAAGAACGCTGATATCATTGATCATAGGTCTCCTCCATAGGCATCTCAATTCGAAAAGCTGTGCCTTTTTTCCAACTCTGGTCAATTAAAATTTTTCCCCCATGAGCCTCTATAATTGCCTTACAGATAGCAAGCCCAAGACCAGCTCCCCTCTGACGGTCTCCTTCCCGGTAAGCGGCTGTAAAAAAGCTGTCAAATATATGATCAAGCTTATCCTCTGGAATGCCTGTTCCATTGTCACTTACCGTAAATACCATATTCCCGCCTTCTGTTCCTGCAGATACGGTAATAACCGTATTATCTCCTGAATGTCGGATTCCGTTATCAATGAGATTTACCAGAACCTGGGTAAATAGTCTTGCATCTACACTTATAAGTTCTATCTCTGGTGGTGTTACTGTCTTTAATGTATGATCTCCCAGCCGTTTGGAAACCAGTGCAGCTGCACCTGATATTAAATCATCCACCACTTCTCTTTTTTTTCGTATTTCCAGCTTTCCTTCCTGAATCCTGGTCATGTTTAACAGATTCTCAACCATGGAATTAAGCCACTCCGATTCAGTACTGATATCAAGCAGCATGCTTTTGGCACTTTCTTCATCTACCAGATCATAATTCTCATAAAGAAAATTAGAATTGCCTGCAATCCCGGTAAGGGGAGTTCTTAAATCATGGGAAATACTTCTCAGTAATGTACTCTTTAGTCTTTCCCGTTCAATCTGAAGTCCTGACTCCTCTTTTTCCTCATTCAGCTGTTCCCGTTCCAGCACAAGAGTAATCTGGGAAATGACCATTTCCACATACATACGCTCCTCTTTTGTAAGCCCTCCATTGCTGCACCAGAAGATAATTACACCATACGTCTTACTCAGACTGCAGATCGGCACATAGAGACAGGGACGATCCCCAAACTGGGCTTCTCCATAGCCGCATACTGTGGAATTCCGAAAGCACCACTCAGCTGCCTGGTCGGAGAACCTCTCATCTTTTACTTTGAGTAACAGTTCCGTTTTTTTCCCAGTCAGATTATGAAGGCTCTTCATACTGTAGGAAATAACCGCCTGTCGCCCGGAAAGATTTAAGAAACCACTTCCTATGGTATTCAGCTTCAGCAGAATCTCCGCCCGTTCCCGGTCCAGATTCATTTGCTTTTGCAGCTTATCGGTTAATGATGCAGCAATGATAGCAACAATAATAAAAATCAGCAAAGAGATAATATAGTTGGGATCATCCACCTGAAAAGTAAATCTGGGTGAGGTTAAAAGAAAATTAAACGTGAAAACAAACAAAATGGAAGATGAAATACTCCAGAGCATACTTCTGGTTTCCACACTGCAAAGGATGACACCTACCACATAAATCAAAAGCAGATTTTCAGCCCTTACGCCTATATGGCTTAAAACAATGGCGAATAATGTAGACAATCCCCAGATAACTGCTATCTTTCCGAAACTTCTTAGTTTTCCGAATCCTGTAAAGATCCTATTTTTCATCTCCATGAATGATCAGCGGCTTCCTTCCCGTTCTATTTCTTCTAACATAGCACAAACCGGGTAATTCTTCAATCCTCCATCATGATGACTGTGTGAGATACTGTGCCAGAATATGAACCGGACTGATGACCTGATCAATCCCAAGCTCCTTAAAAATCTCCACATTTCCAGGATTTTTAACCATGCAGACTGTTTTCCTCACAGAAAACAACTGTTTTGCCATCTGGCATACCTCCAGGTTATCTGCATCTTTGCCGCTTAATGCAATCATTGCATCTGCTCCTTTGATACCTGCGTCACTTAATACTTCTTCGCTTCCAGGATTTCCGTAAACAACGGATACTTTATCATACTCAGCAGCAAGATGCTCGCAGTATATTCTGTCGTCATTTATTACAATCAGTCTGTGTTTGTCTTTCACAAGAAGTCCGATCAGGTAATCCGCTTCCTCTCTCCCACCCGCTATTCCAATTTTCATGATGCAGATACCTCCTCATATAATTTCTCTGTAAGGCGGTCAAATTCATCAGCTGACAGAGCAAATGGATAGATTGGTTTCATATTATACTCCTGAATCAGCTTCTCCTTGCTTTTATCATTTAATCTTAAAAATACTTCCGGTACATGAAATATTCTTCCTGCAATCTGAGCTGCCAGCAGATTTACATTATCATCACCAGTGGCTGCAACAAAAATATGCGCCTGACTGATGCCTGCTTTCCTTAACAGCTCTGCATCAGTTCCGTCTCCCAGCACCTGCTCGCCGGCAAATACCCCGGTCAGCCTGTGAAATGCCTCCTCTGTCAAATCAATCACTATTATTCTTGTATTACGTGCCGAAAGCCGGTTGGCCAGTCCAATACCAAACTCGCCGGCTCCAACAATAATAATTGTCTTCATTTTTTGAAACAGCATATAAGGTCATCCTTCCCTTCTGTCGGTTCATACTCATTTTCAACCCTATTTTACAAAATATACTCATAAAAATGATAGTGGGGATATGGGACCAGATATAAAGATTCTATAAAGAATAAAATAGTTTTGCCCATGCAAAAAGGGCTGCCCTTCCATAAAAATGGGGACAGCCCTTAAAAGGCTTATGTCAGCTAAAGTCTAATTAAGCCAGGCAAACATTAACTGCCTGCAGACCGCGATTTCCTTCTGTTGTTTCATAAGTTACCTTCTGGCCCTCTTCAAGAGTCTTGTAACCGTCAGAAACGATTCCGGAGAAGTGTACGAATACTTCCTCGCCTGTTGCATCATTAACGATGAAACCATATCCCTTAGCACCATTAAACCATTTTACTGTACCGTTGTTCATAACGTGTACCTCCTATAATAAATAAAAAATAATTTGATATATCGATGAAACAAAAAATCACATATTTTTGTAAACCATCATCCGAAAATAATGACTTACAAAAATATGTGAAATCATAACTCCATTCGATATTACACGTACATTCTACCCCGAAAACGCAAAAATGTCAAGCCAAAACTAATATTCCCCTATATTAAAAACAGGGTCCAATCTCTCTTTCAAGAGGTATGGACCCTGTTCTGTAATAGACGAAATTTTAATTACTTTAAAGTAACTTTTGCGCCTTCTGCTTCTAAAGCAGCTTTGATCTGATCTGCTTCTTCTTTGGAAGCGCCAGCCTTTAATACCTTAGGAGCTCCGTCAACTACGTCTTTCGCTTCTTTTAAGCCTAAGCCAGTAGCTTCACGAACAACTTTGATAACTTTAACCTTGTTAGGACCAACTTCTGTTAATTCTACGTCGAATTCAGTCTTCTCTTCAGCTTCTGCTGCTGGGCCTGCTGCTGCAACTACTACGCCTGCTGCTGCAGATACACCAAATTCTTCCTCACATGCCTTTACTAATTCGTTTAATTCTAATACAGATAATTCTTTGATCGCTTCGATAAATTCAGCTGTTGTTAACTTTGCCATGATAATATACCTCCGTAATTAATATGTTTGATTTTTTTAAATGGAAGTTCAGTTCGCCTTTGGCTCACTGAACAGCTAATTTTCTAAATTCAAGCTGCGTTTTGCTTGCTTTCATTAAGAAAATTATGCTTCTGCGCCCTGTCCGTCTGCAATCTGCTTGAGAACACGTGCAAAGTTTGTAATAGGAGACTGGATGCTTCCCAGTAACTTTCCAAGAAGAATTTCTCTGGAAGGAATATTGGAGATCTTCTCCATAGCTTTTGCATCGTAGAATACGCCTTCTACAACGCCGCCCTTGATTTCAAGAGCTGGAGCTTTCTTTGCGAATTCAGCCAGAATTCTAGCTGGAGCTGTCGCATCTGTCTTGGATACAGCGATTGCTGTAGGTCCTTCCAGAACTGGACCCAGTGCTTCAAAATCTGTTCCCTTAGCAGCGAAACGGATCATGGTATTTTTATATACCTTGTAAGAAATTCCAGCCTCTCTTAATTTCTTACGAAGTTCTGTATCCTGAGCAACTGTGATACCACGGTAGTCTACAACTACTGCTGTCTCAGCGCCTTCCAGTAATTCCTTAATCTCGCTTACTACTGGCTGTTTTAATTCAACTTTTGCCATTATGGTTTACCTCCTGTTTAGTCTAAGCCCTGCAGTTGCCTGCAAAAGCCTGTTCGTATAAACTGCAAAGGAAGTCCGATTAGCCCAGAGGGCTAACTGAACGGTTATTTTTCAAAATTCAGTCAACGCCTGCGCATGACCTCACTCAGAAAAATATACCAAAGAAAAACCTCTCCGCCAAATGGACAGAGAGGTTTACAATTCATTTACAAAAAATGATTCTTGTACATTCCTCGGCAGGCGTTATCACCTTATGCCTTGCGGCACCTGCTGTCTTCGGCAGTTAATACTAAAATAGTATAACATTATCTATAATACATGTCAACCACAAAGCAAAATTAGTTCATTAACTTTGCTACATTCAGCTTTACGCCAGGTCCCATGGTGGAAGCAAGGGTAACGCTCTTTAAATAAGCACCTTTAACTGTACTTGGTTTTGCTTTAACGATTGCATCAACAAGCGTCTGGAAGTTGTCCGCTAACTGCTCTTCTGTAAAAGAAGCTTTTCCAACTGGCACGTGGATAATATTTGTTTTATCAAGTCTGTACTCAACCTTACCAGCTTTGATATCATTGATTGCTTTTGTTACATCCATGGTAACTGTACCAGCTTTTGGGTTTGGCATTAAGCCCTTAGGTCCAAGGACACGTCCTAAACGACCAACTACACCCATCATGTCTGGAGTAGCAACAACTACATCAAAATCCAACCAGCCTTCGTTCTGGATCTTCGGAATTAATTCCTCTGCTCCAACGTAGTCTGCTCCTGCAGCCTGTGCTTCATCAGCCTTAGGACCCTTAGCGAAAACTAAGATGCGAACAGTCTTACCTGTACCGTGAGGAAGTACTACGGCACCACGGATCTGCTGGTCTGCGTGACGTCCGTCACAACCGGTTCTGATATGAGCTTCAATGGTTTCATCAAATTTAGCACTTGCATTCGTCTTAACTAAAGAGATTGCTACTGGTGCATCGTAGAGAACAGCACGATCTACTGTCTTAGCTGCCTCTGCGTATCTTTTTCCTCTTTTCATTCTAAATAACCTCCTAGTGGTATTGTCGGGGATTTTCCCTCCCACGTTACAAAACATCGCCATCCAAGATAAAGGAAGTCCGATTTGCTTCGCGGCTCACCGAACGGCATGAGTAACGAAACTCTGCCGGCGCTATACTTGGCTTTGATAAGAAGCTTAAGCCTCTACTGTGATACCCATACTTCTTGCGGTACCAGCGATCATGCTCATAGCTGCTTCAACAGATGCAGCATTTAAATCTGGCATCTTAAGTTCAGCAATCTTCTGTAATTCAGCCTTGGAAATGGTAGCTACTTTTGTCTTGTTTGGTACTGCGGATCCTGATTTAAGCTTGCAAGCTTTCTTCAGTAATACAGCAGCTGGCGGAGTTTTGGTTATGAAGCTGAAGCTTCTGTCCGCATAAACAGTAATAACAACCGGAATGATTAAATCTCCCTGGTCAGCTGTTCTTGCATTGAACTCTTTTGTAAACTGTACGATGTTTACACCATGCTGTCCAAGTGCCGGACCTACAGGAGGAGCTGGTGTAGCTTTTCCTGCTGGAATCTGCAATTTGATATATCCCGTTACTTTCTTTGCCATAATTAGGCACCTCCTAAATAAATGTGGTATTGTCGGGGATTTCCCTCCCACGAGCCTATACAACGGTATAAGCCGCTTTTACTTGTTACATCTTCTTTATCTCGCTGAAGTTCAGTTCTACCGGAGTCTCCCGGCCGAACATCTCAACGTTAATGGTGATGGTTTTCTTACTTTCGTTGATGGACTTGATAGCACCAACAGTATCCTTCCATGCACCGGAAGTTACCACAACGGTATCTCCCACTTCAAAGCCAACAATGACTTCTTCATTCTTGAATCCAAGCTTTTGCATCTCATCTTCTGTCAGAGGAACCGGTTTTGATCCAGGACCTACAAAGCCTGTCACACCACGGGTATTACGTACAACATACCATGTATCATCATTCATGAACATGTGTATCAGCACATAACCGGGGAACATCTTTTTATCGGCCTTTTTCTCCACGCCATTCTTCAGTTCGATGACGGATTCAAGAGGAACCGATACTTCCAGAATCTGATCCTGCAAGTTTCTGTTTTCGATTGTTTTTTCAATGTCAACTTTTACTTTGTTTTCATAACCTGAATAGGTATGGACTACATACCAATTTGCTTCTGACATAAACTCACCTTAACCCTTACGAATTATAAGATAAAACTGAGACCAAACTTGATGATCAGATCAAGAATCGCAATAATCAGTCCTAGAGCAACCGCAGATGATGTGACAGCGATTGTTTGTTTCGTTACGGTTTCTTTGTCAGGCCAAACGATCTTGGAGAATTCAGACTTTATGCCTTTGAAAAAGCTTTTTTTCTGAACTCCCTCGTTGTTCACTGTATCTCCCATAAACTGCCTCCTAAACTAATTACTTCGTTTCTTTGTGCATTGTATGGCTCTTACAGAATCGGCAATACTTCTTGGTTTCCATTCTGTCCGGATGAGTCTTCTTATCCTTGGTCATGTTGTAGTTACGCTGTTTACATTCAGTACATGCCAGTGTGATTTTTGTGCGCACGACTTCCACCTCCACTTAAATTATCGTTGTTGTGTTTTCAGTCCCTTTTTTTCTGCTTCAAGAAATTTTGAGCATAAAAAAAAGACCTAAGCTCTTCCATTCGCCCAATTACTATAACATATGGGACTGGATTCGTCAATCTTTTTTTGTAAAACCTGCTAAATTGTAGGATTCAGACATTATAACACGGGAAACTTAAAAAAGCAAGCCTAAAGTTTCCCGTGTCTGTTTTTAATACTCGATCTCTGTCAGATACCGCCTCAGCGCATCCTGCCAGGAAGGCAGCGGCTGAAAACCGTTTTCTATCAGCTTATCCTTGCTGATACGGCTGTTCATGGGACGTTTTGCCTTGACCGGAAACTGATCGGAGGTAACCGGTTCAACTGTAACATTCATGCCTGCCTGTTTAAAGATCTCACAGGCGAATTCATACCAGCTGCAAAGACCTTCATTGGTAGCATGATAACGGCCGTATTTTTCTGTTTCAATCATATCCACCAGAAGGCGGGCAAGGTCAAAGGTATAAGTTGGAGAACCAATCTGGTCTGCTACAACACTGAGTTTATCCCTGGTTTTTCCCAGATTCAGCATGGTCTTTATAAAGTTTTTGCCATTTACTCCGAATACCCAGGCAATACGTACGATGAAATATTTTTTAAGGTTCTCTTC
Source organism: Hungatella sp. (assembly GCA_009712635.1). Classification (GTDB taxonomy): domain Bacteria; phylum Bacillota; class Clostridia; order Lachnospirales; family Lachnospiraceae; genus Lacrimispora. The sequence goes on from WASS01000015.1 coordinate 883,817, forward strand.
TACTTCCAGTTCTCCCTCGTACTTGGTCTGTCCGTAGATATTCAACGGCTCTCTTTGATCGTCAGGCTCCCAGAGGCGGGTTCCCTGACCATTAAATACGTAATCCGTACTGATATACATCATTCGAATATCCAGTGCTTTGCACACCCTGGCAATATTTCCGGTTCCCCTGGCATTCACAGCTCTGCATAATTCCACATTGTCCTCTGCTGCATCTACAGCTGTATATGCGGCACAATGAATGACTGCATCAGGAGCAGCTTCCCGGATCACCCGGTTTACGCTTTCCTCATCCGTGATATCCATCTCTTCAATGTCCACGCCCACTGCCTCATGGCCTCTTTTTTTCAGCTCATTTACTACGTCATATCCAAGCTGGCCTTTTACGCCAGTAACTAATACTTTCATCGCTGCCTCACTTTACCATTGGAATTTATAAACGTTTTCCGTACATATTGTCAAAATAATTCTGGTATTCTCCGTTTACAATATGTTTCCACCAGTCTTCATGATCCAGGTACCACTGAATGGTCTGGCGGATTCCGGTGTCAAAATTGTATTTCGGCTTCCATCCAAGCTCTGTTTCCAGCTTCTTCGGATCAATGGCGTAACGTCTGTCATGTCCCGGACGGTCTGTTACATATTTGATTAAGCTTTCCGGTTTATCCAGTTCTCTTAAAATAGTTTTTACTACTTCTAAATTGGTGCGCTCGTTGTGTCCGCCTACATTATAGACTTCTCCTACTCTGCCTTCGTGAATGATTAAATCAATCGCCTCGCAGTGATCCGATACATGAAGCCAGTCTCTTACATTCTCTCCTGTTCCATATACCGGAAGATCCTCATCTGCCAGCGCACGGCTGATAATAAGGGGAATCAGTTTTTCAGGGAAATGATAGGGACCATAGTTATTGGAGCATCTGGAAATAGTAACAGGAAGCCCAAACGTTCTCTGATATGCCAGAACAAATAAGTCTGCACTGGCTTTTGATGAAGAATAAGGACTTGATGTATGGAGCGGAGTTTCTTCAGTAAAGAATAAATCCGGGCGGTCAAGTGGTAAATCACCGTAAACTTCATCAGTGGAAACCTGATGGTAACGCTTAATGCCATAGGTGCGGCATGCGTCAAGTAATGTGGTGGTACCCATTACATTGGTTCTTACAAAGCTTTCAGGATCTGTGATAGAACGGTCTACGTGACTTTCTGCTGCAAAGTTAACCACCATATCTGGTTTTTCTTTTTCAAACAGTTCAAAAATAAAGGCTCTGTCTGCAATATCACCTTTGATAAAGCGATAATTTGGTTTGTCTTCTACCGGTTTTAAGGTCTCTAAGTTACCTGCATAGGTTAAGAGGTCCAGATTGATAATCTCATAGTCCGGGTATTTATTTACCATATGATGTACGAAGTTTCCGCCGATAAATCCAGCTCCTCCGGTTACGATTATTTTCATTGATTACTCCTTTACTTATCGATATATTTTCCTGCAAGCACATCCATCAGATACTGTCCATACTGATTCTTCTTTAAAGGTTCTATACTCTTTTCCAGCTGATCCTGTGTGATCCAGTGGTTTAAATAAGCAATCTCCTCCAGACAGGCGATTTTTCTGTGCTGATGGGTTTCCATGGTACGAACAAAATTAGTGGCATCTACCAGAGACTCATGAGTTCCTGTGTCAAGCCAGGTAAAGCCCTGACCAAGAAGTTCCACATCAAGCATTCCCTCTTCTAAGTAAATGCGGTTTAAATCTGTAATCTCCAGCTCGCCGCGGGCGGATGGCTTTAAGTTCTTCGCATATTCCACAACTTTATTATCGTAGAAATAAAGTCCTGTCACGCAGTAATTGCTCTTAGGAGCAGATGGCTTTTCTTCGATGGAAATCGCTTTTCCTTCGGAATCAAATTCCACGATACCAAAACGCTCCGGATCATCCACGTAATAACCAAAAACGGTTGCTCCATCTTTTTTATTTGCTGCATGAAGAAGTCGTTTGGTAAGACCGTGGCCTGCAAAGATGTTATCTCCAAGAATCATGGCAACGCTGTCGTCTCCGATAAATTCTTCTCCGATGACAAACGCCTGGGCAAGACCATCAGGAGAAGGCTGCACTGCGTAAGTTAACTGAATTCCAAACTGTGATCCATTTCCTAACAGTGCCTCAAACCGTGGCGTATCATCGGGAGTGGATATAATCAGGATGTCCCGGATTCCTGCGTTCATTAAAACCGAAAGCGGATAGTAAATCATGGGTTTATCATAGATAGGCAGTAACTGTTTCGACGTTACCATGGTAAGTGGATACAGCCTGGTACCGGACCCCCCGGCAAGAATTATTCCCTTCATTCGTTGTTTCCTCCATATTCATTCATACAGCTATCATAAAGGGTGACGTAACGTCACGGTCAAGTCTTTTTCTATTACTTTTTTCTTATTTTCTGCAAATAAATACCCCTGCCTGCTTTGTAATAGGAATATATCCCTTTTTTCCCATTTTCTTTTCCAGATAGTCCCGGAATTCTTCATATCTGTCACTAAGAAACTCCTGCTGATTGCCATGGCAGGATAATATATATTCCATCAGTGCACCAGCATCCGTCACTTCCAGATGGTCATCGTATATTTCTTTTTTTACAGATTTAAAATGTTTTCCTAAAATCTCTTCTCCGTTTTCCAGTCCAAACACATCATAAAGATTTACCTCAGAAAGAGCGATTCTGGAATCAAACTCCATCACCAGATGTCTGATCTCCTTCATATGTTCCCTGCCATAGGTGCTGCAATAAAAGATTCCGTCTTTTTTTAAGACGCTGGTAACCTGAGTCAGTGCAGAATCCAGATTGGTTAAATAAAACAGCACATGATTGGCAGCGGTAACATCAAAGCTTTCTTCCGGCTTTTTAATCTGCCTGCAGTCCATAACTTCAAATGTTATCTGCCCCTTCACCTGTTTTAAATTTTCCTGAGCATCACGAACCATACCCTTGGATATATCTGTAAGGCATAGCTTTGCATCGGCTGGAATCCGTTCGTTATTTACCCGCCATAATTCTCCATTTCCACAGCCAAGTTCCAGGATGTGCCTGCCATTTAGAGGCTCCATCTGTTTGTAAAGCCACTGGAACCAGCCCTCGGGATTGGTGGCGTATTTTTTATGGAGACCAATTCGGATGCTCACATTGGCTGCATCCTTATATTGTTCCACCAGAGACTTTTCCATATTTGTAATATGGATTAAGTGAAGAATTTTATTCCAGTCTGCAGCCTGGCGGTCTTCCACCAGTTTTGAGGTTTCTGTTAAAGTCTGCTCTACCAGTTTTAAATGTTCGATTCTTTTACGGATCAGACTCAGCTGAAGCTTGATTGATTCTCCCACGTAGTCATGATCCTTATCATTAATGGTAATGGAGCGGATTTCATCCAGTGAAAATCCAAGATATTTGAGAGAGAGTATTTTTTGAAGTTTAGCAAAATCCGAATCAGTATAAAGCCGGTATCCGCCTGCACTCATGCTTGCCGGCTTTAACAGTCCCTGTTTATCATAATAACGAATCGTCCGTATTGAGACACTGGCCTTCTTTGCGAACTCCCCGGAAGTATAATATCCCTCCATATGATTCATATTTTTCTCCCCCTCTCCATTTAACACTTATTACAGTATAATCTGATAATTTTCTATATCCAGAATTTTTCCAAACTTTTTCCCTACTTCACGTATTGTCCCGCAATGAACGAAACCAAGCTGTTCGTGAAGTTTCATACTTGCATCATTACCTCCTGTAATTACGGATACAACTGTATGAATATCTTCTCTTTCTCTGGCCATATCAAGAATCGCCACTGCCAGCTTTCCGGCAATTCCTCTTCTGCGGTAATCCTTATCAACGTATATAGAAAGTTCTACTGTTTCTTTGTATGCTTCTTTTGGGCGATAAGCGGAGAGGCTTGCATAGCCAACTGCTTTCCCATCTTCCTCTGCCACAATCAGGGGGTGATTTTTCACATTATGCTCACGATACCAGACCATACGTTCCTCCATGGTTTTTGGAGTAAAATCGAAGGTTGCAAAACCATGTTCTGCCTCATAATTATATATATCCAAGAGCTGCTCCATATCTTTTTCTTCTGCGGTCCTGATATTCATTCCCATTCCTCCTGAGTTAATCAGTATTATTTATTTTAGTATCATACATCAAACTACTGCCCTCGTCCAATACAAATTGTTAAAATATACACCTTATTAATTCCCGATTTTTTAAGAACACGGGTACATGCCTCCACGGTACTTCCGGTGGTATAAATATCATCAATTAAAATCACATTTTTTAAGCCAGGGACTATTTTTCCAGGCATAAAAGCTTCTTCCAGATTTTTTAAACGTTCTGTAGGATTAAGGGCTTTCTGAGGTATGGTTTTTTTATTTCTTACCAGCATATCAGGAAAGACGGGAATGTTAAGTTTTGCTCCGATTTTTTGTGCAAGAACTTCCGCCTGATTAAATCCTCTCTCTTTTTTTCTCGTAGGATGAACCGGAACGGGGACCAGACCTCCGGCCTCCATACGTCTTATAATCTTCTCATAACGCAGACTTATGGCATCTCCGTAAAAATCCAGATACTCCCGTTTATTTTTATATTTTATCTTTGCTATTGAGGTTATTGCGTGCTCGTCATAATTAATCAGAGCCCTGCCATACTCAAAGGTTCTTTTGTGCTTTACGCAGTCAAAACAGTATTCCATGTCACTGCCAAAAAGTTCTTTTCCGCATTTTTTGCATACAGGATCCTTTACAAAGGAAAGCACTCTGACACAATCAGGGCAGATCAGTCTGCCTTTCGGCATGACAATACCGTCACAGACCGGACATCTTCTTGGAAATAAGAGATCGATAAAAAAAGAGGATTGCATAAGGACTGATTCTCCTTTTAAGATTGGAAAGACGGGCAGACATAGATCCTTGTCTGCCCATAGAATTTAAGGCAGCTTATATATTTCGCAGATACGATCTTTCAGACCGGAATATCTGCGCTGTTCCATTTCATTGTTTACCATATCCTGAAACGTACCTGGCAGACCAACCAGGCAGACGCAGGTCTTTGCACGGGTAACCGCTGTATAGATTAAGTTTCTCGTCATCAGCATTCTGGGTCCGGGAAAAACAGGAATTACCACTGCCGGATACTCACTTCCCTGGGATTTGTGAATGGTTATGGCATAAGCGAGTTCTAATTCCTCTAACTGCTTAAAGCTGTATTCCACCAGCCGTCCCTCATCAAATTCCACAGTCACAAGCTCGGCAAAGGAATTCATCTCACGAATAATTCCTATGTCTCCGTTATAAATTCCGGTTCCCTTTTCCACCGGAATCCCATACTTGTTTCTGACTTCCCATTCCATATTATAGTTATTCTTAATCTGCATCACTTTATCGCCGGTCCGGTAAATCACGCCCGCCGACTCCCGTTCCTGTTTTGCCTCGGAAGGGGGATTTAAATATTCCTGAAGAATGGTATTGAGCCGCTCCACTCCCATGGCGCCTTTTCTCATAGGTGTCATAATCTGAATGTCAAAGGGATCTGCCTGTACATAGGAAGGAAGTTTACTTTGTACCAGTGTAATCATGGCATTAATAATGGTATTAGGTTCTTCCCTTTTAATAAATAAGAAGTCATTACTCTTTTTCCCAAGAGGAACCGTTTCTCCCCGGTTAATCATATGAGCATTGACAACAATATCACTTTGATTTGCCTGACGGAAAATTTTTGTCAGCATTACCACATTAAAACTTTGAGATTCAATTAAATCCCGCAGCACATTTCCGGGTCCAACGCTGGGAAGCTGGTCCACATCTCCCACCAGTATCAATCTGGTTCCAGGGTTTATGGCTTTTAAAAGAGACTGCATCAGATGAATATCCACCATGGATGTCTCATCGATGATCACAGCATCGGCATCCAAGGGATTCTCTTCATTCCGTTCAAAATGCATGGACACGGAACGCTCGTCTCCCGGAACACCGGACAACTCCAGCAGCCGGTGTATGGTCCGCGCTTCATAACCGGTGGCTTCTGTCATGCGCTTTGCCGCCCTGCCCGTAGGAGCCGCCAGTAATATCTCCATCTCCTCACTTTCAAAAAAACGGATAATGGTATTAATAGTAGTGGTTTTTCCGGTTCCCGGTCCTCCTGTAATAATCAAAAGACCACTGTTTACCGCTTCCACTACCGCCATTACCTGCTTCTCATCCAGCTCAATCTGCTCTTTTTCCTGAATCTTAATAAGCCTGGTTCTGATCTCGTCCTCAGGCATGGTTCCTCTTATATTTAAATCATGAAGCATCTTAGCCACATTCAGTTCCATATAGTAATACTGGGAGGCATAGACAGTCCTCTTTCCCTCCGTCTCTCTGATCACGAGACGTTTGTCCAGCTGCATGTCCATCAGATGCTTTTCTATGGATGCCTGCTCCACTTTCAGCAGCTCAGAGGCAGAGGAAAGGAGCTCCTCTTCCGGCAAATAAGTATGACCATTTGAAGTGGCCTGCAAAAGGGTATACAAAACTCCGCATTTAATCCGAAAATCTGAATCTGTAAAAATACCTGCTTTTCTGGCTATTTCATCCGCCATTTTAAATCCCACGCCGGATATGTCATCTGCCATCTGATACGGATTTTCCTTCACAATGCTGTAGAGCCTGGGACCATATTCCTGGTAGATCTTCACTGCAAGATTCATGGAAATACCATATTCCTGAAGGAACATCATGGCCTGGCGCATCTCTTTCTTTTGCTCCACCTGATTGGAAATAGACATGGCAAGCTTTTCGCTGACACCCTTTACCTCGGAAAGGCGTTCCGGCTCTTCTTCCATGATCCGGAAGGTATCGGCTTTAAACCGGCGGACAATTCTGGCCGCCAATGCAGCACCCACACCCTTAATCGCTCCGGAACCCAAGTAACGCTCCATGGCAGCAGTATCCTCAGGAGCTTTGATTTCATAGCTTTCCACAGACATCTGCTCTCCATAAACTGGGTGTTCCGTTAAAATCCCAACCGCTTCAATCCGTTCCCCTTCACTGATATAATGAAAATTGCCTACCAGCGTATACTCCTCGCCATCTTCTGAAAGGCTCAGCACCGTATAACCGTTGTCTTCGTTCCTGTATTTAATTTTTTCTACAAATCCGCAGACTGTCGCCATGTTTCCTCCGTAAATGGTAAGAGACTGCCGCAAAAGGAACCCTGCCGGAATCAATGGATACCGCCAGGGCTGTTTAGAGCAGTTAAAATTCTGTTTTATTGTTTCCGCCATGTGTAAATTCAATAAATTTACCGGTTCCAATGGCAACTGCTGTCAGCGGATCCTCTGCTATCATGGTTGTGATGCCTGTCTTCTCTTCGATCAGTGCATCTAATCCGCTTAATAAAGAACCGCCTCCTGTTAAAACAATTCCTCTGTCAAAAATATCAGCAGCCAGTTCTGGTGGAGTTCTCTCCAGAACGTTGTGAACGGCGTCTACGATCTGCATCGCCGGCTCTTTTAACGCATCAAGAGTCTCGTCCGAAGTAACTACAATGGTTTTTGGAAGGCCTGTTACCAGGTTTCTTCCTCTTACTTCCATGGTTAAAACTTCTGGTCTGCGATAAGCAGCTCCGATGTTGATCTTAATCTCTTCTGCAGTTCTCTCTCCAATTAAAAGGTTGTGCTTTTTACGCATATAACGAACAAGAGCCTCATCAAAATCATCACCAGCTACCTTAATGGAAGTGCTGACAACTGTACCGCCCAATGAAATTACTGCGATATCGGAAGTACCACCTCCAATATCTACGATCATATTGCCGCATGCCTTGGAAATATCAATTCCAGCCCCAATCGCTGCTGCAACCGGTTCTTCAATAATCGCTACTTCTCTGGCTCCTGCCTGATAAGTTGCATCTTCTACTGCTTTCTTTTCAACTTCAGTGGCACCGCTGGGGATGCAGACACTGATTCTTGGCTTTCTTAATGTTTTCTTTCCTACTGCTTTGTTGATAAAATATTTCAGCATCTTTTCTGTTACTGTGTAATCAGAAATAACACCCTGGCGCAAAGGTCTGACTGCTACAATATTACCGGGTGTTCTTCCGATCATCAGCCTTGCTTCTTCTCCGATTGCCTTTATTTTATTGGTATCACGGTCTATGGCCACAACTGACGGCTCTTTTAAAACTACACCTTTTCCTTTGATATAAACCAGTATGCTTGCTGTACCTAAATCAATTCCAATGTCATTAGACATCATCATAATAATCTTCCTCCTGTTCGCTGTATCCTGTTCCCAGGGTTTCCTTTATCTTCAAATTTATGTTAATTGGTAAATGAAGTCACATTTTCTATCTTATTATATACAATAACATTACGTTTTGAAAGGGTTTTTTTAATTTTTATTTTGTTTATGTTTTTTTAATGTACGAGACACATTTTCTTCACATTTATATCATATACTGATAATACGTTATCCGAAAGGATGACGGGCCTTTTGTTTCAAGTAACTTACTTGAAATCACAAAGCTTTTTCATACTCATACCGGACGGTGCAAACCGTCCGGCCCCCCTAAAAAATTAACGGATCTGTTTCCCAATGGCGGAAGCGGATTTTTTTTATTCAAAATCGGGATTTGATTCTTTTTCAAGAAATCAAATCCCGTCTTTTCGTATTATCAGGATAACTTTAATGCCCACTCCCGACAGTCAATTACTTTTGTTGCAACTCCCTCATAAAACTCCGGCTCATGACAAATCAAAAGGATACTGCCCTTATATTCCATCAGCGCCCGTTTTAACTCTTCTTTTGCCTCCACATCAAGATGGTTGGTGGGCTCATCCAGCAAAAGAACATTGGTCTCTCTGTTTAACAGCTTACACAAACGGACCTTTGCCTGTTCGCCTCCGCTGAGCACCCGAACCTGGCTCTCAATATGGTTGGTGGTAAGTCCGCATTTGGCAAGGGCAGAACGAACCTGATACTGAGTATAGGAAGGAAACTCTTTCCAGATCTCTTCTATACAGGTAGTGGTATTGCCAGGAGCCATCTCCTGCTCAAAATAACCAATGGTCAGATAATCTCCCAGTTCCACGTTTCCTTTTAAAGAAGGCGTAACTCCCAGAATGCTTTTTAATAAAGTAGTCTTACCAATGCCGTTGGCTCCTGATAAAACAATTTTTTCTCCTCTTTCCATGATCAGATTCAGTGGTTTTGATAATGGCTCCTCGTATCCGATTACCAGTTCCTTTGTCTCAAATATCATTTTTCCTGCAGTACGGGCTTCCATAAAATGAAACTCAGGTTTTGGTTTATCTTTTGAAAGCTCAATTACATCCATTTTGTCCAGCTTTTTCTGTCTGGACATCGCCATATTTCTGGTGGAGACCCGGGCTTTGTTGCGCGCCACAAAATCCTCCAGCTCTGCGATTTCCTGCTGCTGCCTCTTATAAGCTGATTCCAGCTGAGCACGCTTTACAGCATAAACTTCCTGAAACTTGTCATAATCACCTACATAACGGTCTAACGCCTGATTTTCCATATGATAGATAATATTTACCACACTGTTTAAGAACGGAATATCATGGGAAATAAGAATGAACGCATTTTCATACTCAAGAAGATAACGCTTCAGCCATTCAATATGCTGTACATCCAGGTAATTGGTAGGCTCGTCCAGAAGAAGGATATCCGGCTTCTCTAACAGCAGCTTTCCCAGAAGAACCTTGGTTCTCTGGCCTCCGCTCAGTTCCGTTACATCCTTATCAATCCCCATATCACTTAATCCCAATGCTCTGGCCACTTCTTCCACTTTGGAATCAATGATATAAAAATCATGTGCCATTAATAAATCCTGGATGGTGCCAAGCTCTTCCATCATGGAATTCATGGTCTCTTCGTCTGCCTCTCCCATACGGTCGCAGATATCATTCATCTGTTCTTCCATCTGAAACAAAAAAGCAAATGCGCTTTTTAATACGTCGCGGATGGTCATCCCTTTTTCCAATACAGTATGCTGGTCTAAATAGCCCACACGGACTCTCTTTGCCCACTCAACTTTTCCTTCATCCGGCTGAAGCTTCGCCGTTATGATATTCATAAATGTGGATTTACCTTCTCCATTGGCTCCGATCAGTCCGATGTGCTCTCCTTTTAATAACCGGAATGACACGTCCTGAAAGATGGCGCGGTCTCCAAATCCATGGGTCAAATGTTCTACGTTTAATATACTCATCAAAAAACTCCTTCATAAGTGCAATTCCACTAACCGAAACATCATAATTCTACATGAACCGAGCAATTAAGGCAAGCATAATTTGCCTTACGCTTGCTCATTTTGGTTGCAAAAACGGACAAAACCGTATATGATAGATCCAACATGAATACATGAAGAAAGGAATCTAAGCATGTACGTATATACATGGTATCAGTGGCTGCTGTTTTTTTTCATCTACTGCTTTATTGGCTGGGTAATCGAATCGACTTATGTTTCCATAAAGAGCTTTCATTTTGTAAACCGGGGATTTTTAAGACTTCCCTTACTTCCGCTCTATGGCAGCGGCGCAATCCTTATGCTTTTCCTGTCTCTTCCTGTGAAAGGCAACCTGCTTCTGGTTTTTCTCTTTGGTATGGTGGGGGCTTCTGTTCTTGAGTACTTAACCGGTTATATCATGGAGCGGTTATTTAAAATGAAATACTGGGATTACAGTAAAAATCCTTTTAATTTAAACGGATATGTCTGTCTGGGCACTTCCATCGCCTGGGGTTTTCTCACCATTCTTCTAACAGAAGTGGTACACCGTCCCTTAGAATGGCTGGTATTTCGCCTGAGTGCAACGACATGCATCTTCCTGGTAACAGGGATTGGCATCCTATTTGTCTATGACACCGTTCAATCCACAAAGGCAGCTCTTGATCTGGGCAAGGTACTGGAATCCTTAACTAAAATCAGAGCGGAACTGGAAGAGGTTCAGGTACAGATGTCACTGTTAAAAGCAGAGACTGCACAGAAAGTTTCCGAGTTAAAATCAGAAACCATGCAGAAAGCTGCTTCTGTAAAAGAAGAAACCATGGTAAAGCTTACTTCTCTTAAAACAGAAACGACTAATGCCATTAAGGAATCCGCTTTGGCAGAGAGACTTCAGGCTCTGACTGAGACAAGGGAGAAATTAACAAGTCGGCTTACATTTTACCCGAAAGGTCTTCTAAGACGTAACCCTTCTGCTTCATCCCGTATGTTTGAGGAAGCACTTCGGGAATTAAAGGAAAATGCAAAAAAATTCAAAAAGTAAAAAAAGAAGGATCTCTTAACTGGATCCTTCTTTTTAATTTATATCATTTGATCTACCATTTCCATAAGAGCTTTACCCAGCTTCGCAGATTCCTCTTCTGCATCTGCCATTGAACTTCCCTTAATACCATAATAGAACTTAATCTTAGGCTCTGTTCCGGAAGGTCTGACGCATAACCACGCATCCTCCTCCAGTTCATAATAAAGCACGTCAGAAGACGGCAGACCAGTGGGGTTAACAGCTCCAGTTTCCATATTCTTTACCGTATCTGCCTTATAGTCTCTTGCTGAAAGAACTTTATATCCGCCAAACACCGTTGGTGTATTGCTTCTCATGGCTTCCATAATTGCACGGATCTTTGCCTGCCCTTCAATGCCTTTTAATCCGATTGAATTAACCGCATCTTTATAGTATCCATATTTCTCATACATTGCAATCATGGCATCCCAAAGACTCATGCCTTTTGTCTTATAATAAGCGGCAGCCTCACAGAGAGCGGCCGTTGCAGAGATTGCATCTTTATCCCGGGCATAGGTGCCGATCAGGCAGCCATAGCTTTCTTCCAGACCAAACAGGTAGGTACCATAACCGGTAGCCTCTTCTTTTAAAATCTGCTGCCCAATATACTTAAATCCAGTGAGCACTTCAATGAGTTCACATCCGTAAGACTTCGCCACTGCATCTACCAGATTGGTGGTTACGATGGACTTTACCACCTGTCCGTCAGATGGGATGTCACCACGTTCCTGTCTCTGGCTTAATACATATTCGCAGAGCAGGGAACCGGACATATTGCCGGTGAGAGGAATATACTCTCCGGATTTATAATCCTTTACATAAACACCCAGACGGTCTGCATCGGGATCTGTGGCTAAAACCAGATCTGCATCCTTTTCTTTTGCCAGGGAAAGCCCCAGCTGAAAGGCTTCCTCCGCCTCTGGATTGGGATAGCTGACAGTGGGAAAATCTCCATCTGGCATCTCCTGCTCCGGTACCACGTAAACTTTGGTAAATCCAAGTTCTCTTAAGACTCTTCTTGCAGGAACATTGCCTGTACCATGGAGAGGGGTATAAACAATGGAAAGTTCATCCTTCATCTCATGGATTGCAGACTGATTCATAACCTGAGCCTTTACCTGTGCAATGTAAGCATCGTCTACAGCCGCACCAATTATCTCATATTTATCTGCTGCCACAGCTTCTTCTCTAGTGATGGTCTTAACCGTAGAAATATCTGTGATCGCTAAAACCTCAGCAGTAACTCCCCTGTCGTGAGGAGGTGTAAACTGTGCACCATCTTCCCAATAAACCTTATATCCGTTATATTCCGGAGGGTTGTGGCTGGCGGTAATATTAAGACCTGCGATACAGCCCAGTTTTCTCACAGCAAATGAAAGCTCCGGAGTAGGGCGCAGAGATTCAAACTTATATGCTTTGATACCATTGGCAGCAAGTGTCAGTGCAGCCTCCTCTGCGAATTCCGGAGACATATGTCTGGAGTCATATGCTATGGCTACGCCTTTGTGGGCTCCGCCCTGTTTTATGATATAATTTGCAAGACCCTGGGTGGCTTTTCTGACCACATAAATATTCATGCGGTTGATGCCTGCTCCGATCACGCCTCTTAAACCGGCGGTACCGAATTCCAGATCCTGGTAGAAACGCTCTTTGATTTCATTGTCATCATCTTTAATTCTTTGGAGTTCTTCTTTCGTCGCCTCATCAAAGTATGGATTTGACAACCATTCTTCATAGATGCTTCTGTAATCTTTCATAAGCAAAATGCTCCCTTCTCTCCACTTTATATTATGGTTATTATAAATCATAACATGGCAAAAGGAAAGCAGATTCCCATTATTTTATTCTCGACAGGAAAAGATTCCGCATAGGCTGCTGAATCTCTAAATCCCTTAGTTTTTCAATATTTCTGGCCGGTATCCAGGCCTTATTGGCATTATAATAAAAGTTAATCTGCTTCCAGTATTTTTCCGGATACAAAAACAGATAATACAGGCAGGTCCTGTCTGCACCTGATAAAGGAAGCACTTTCGAATAAGTATCAAGCATGGACATACCAAGCTTTAAATTCCAGTCATGCTTTTCCATAGCCTTCCTCATAAAGTGATAAAGATCCTCCATCTGCATGCCTCTGTGCATCCGGTTAAATTCTACAATTGCAACGTCATGGGAGCACATCAGAATATGATGCTGGTTTAAGTCCCCATGACACAAATACCCCTCCCCAATCCCGCATTCCTCACAAAAGCCTGCAAGTCCTTTACAGGCTTCCATAGCCTGATCAAAAAATACGTCATAATTTCCCATGACACATAGTTCAAATTCGGACTTCTTTCTTTTACTGCGGATAAAACTGCGGGCTCGTATCAGTTCCCTGTTGTGACGTTCCATCTCCTCGGCCGGCTGCTGCACCAGAATGGAGCCTAAGTTCCATTCATCTTTAAACTTTACTTTGCGAAACATTTTATGTAATAAAGCAATCCGTTCAATGGCGCAAAGAACCTCTTTACTATCCTTTAAATTGCATTCCCGGTCTGAATACCAGTTTTTCACAATCCATCTGGTGCCATCCTCTGCACTGGAAAGAATTTCACCTTCTTTATTTCTAATGTAGCGATCCACACTCAAGTGGCCGGTTTCTTCCAGTTGTAAAAATACCTGATCCTCAAATTCCAGGCGCTTGATGGTTCCTTTATATTCCCTCAGCAGCTTAAGCCCCTGATCTGTTTCACACAGCCAGGCGCCCCGGCCGCGTTTCACATCCAGAATTTCAAGCTCATACTGCGAAAGCACCTCTGTGTATTTCTCGTTCACAACCACCCCTCCAACTCTTAGCTAATCAGCTACTTCTAGGGTATGAAGGGGCGGAAAAAAATATGCAAACTCCAGGGGAAAGTTATCCATGCCTGGGCATGTTTTCAGAAGAGATCTTTGGAATAATTCAGAAGATATTCACGGTTGTTATGTTCCGGATTTTTTAAGACCTGGTTAAATAATGATTCTAGTATATCACCCATCTGAGGGCCCGGTTTTACACCTGCTTCAATCAGATCCCTACCGGTTACTGCCATATCCTTCAGGCAGATACAGTCTCCATCTTCAATGATTTCCCCGGCATACTGTCTCACTGTTTTTAGCTGTTCCAGATAAGAGCCGTTTAAAAATACAGTTTGGAAATTCAGGAGATCATCAAATAATGGCGCATTAATTCTGCTCATAACTTTTCTGATTTCGGGCTTTGACGCAGGAATTTCATTCTTCCATAGTTCAGCCAGGATTTTAACCTGATCAACAGTATCATTGTCCAGTTTCAGTTCTTTTAAAATTCCTGCTGCCTCCTTTGGGCTTAAAAAACGCAAAAGACCAGACCAGCGTACATGCTTGCTGGAAGGCAGCATTTTAAGCTTTTCAAGCTGAAAGAGGCCTCTTTGAGCCGTGTTAAAATGCTGGGAAACATAAGGTGCAATCCCGCTTTCAAATACAGCCACCATTTTCTCAGGATAGTCAGAGAGAAGAAGCTTTGTCAGCTCCACAGCAATCCTCTCTTTACTGACTTTTTCCATATTTGGTGCAATTGCAGAAATGGCTTTATTGGTTTCCTCTTCAATCTCAAATCCCAGCTGTGCAGAAAACCGGATCGCCCTGAGAATCCGCAATGCATCCTCATTAAAGCGATCCATGGGATTTCCAACACAGCGGATAATTCCGGCTTCTAAATCCCTGACTCCGCCAAAGGCATCTACCAGCCCGTCTCTTTCACTATATGCCATCGCATTAATGGTAAAATCCCTTCGTTTTAAATCTTCCAGCAGATTGCCGGTAAATTCTACAGACTTGGGGTGTCTTCCATCTTCATACTCTCCATCAATGCGGTAGGTTGTCACTTCATAGGCTTCGTGTTCCATCAGCACAGTTACTGTCCCGTGCAAAATCCCCGTATCAACCGTTCTTGCAAATATTTCCTTAACCTGTTCTGGTTTTGCGGAGGTGGTGATATCCCAGTCCTTTGGTACCCGCAAAAGCAGGCTGTCTCTCACACATCCGCCCACCGCATATGCCTCAAACCCATGGGTATTCAGTTGTCTTATGATTTTTCCTGCTGCATCTGGTACCTGAATTGTTATCACTGCATTTCCTCCTGCATCTTTATATTTCCTGATTAATAAGCTCTGCCCCAATAAACCATTTTTACTGCCGGCTTGCCGCAGCAAATGCAGGTATCGGACAGGTGCTCCTGCTTAAATGGCATACATCTGGATGTGGCGCCAGTCAGTTCCTTAATCTTATCCTCACATTCCTGGGATCCACACCACATTGCCTTAACAAAGCCTGGCTTCTCTTCCACAGTCTTTACAAAACTGTCCATATCCACAGCCTCATAAGTATGGGCATCCCTGTGAGCACGGGCACGGGCAAGCATATCGCTTTGAATGGTACTTAAAAGCTCTCCAACTTTTTCATTTAATTCGTCTAAGGATACTGTCATTTTTTCATGAGTATCACGGCGGACAAGAACAGCCTGATTTTCAGCAATATCTCTAGGTCCGATCTCAACACGAACCGGGATACCTCTCATCTCGGATTCGCTGAATTTCCAGCCAGGACTCTTATCTGAATCATCAACTTTTACTTTATAATTAGAAAGAACATTCTTTAATTCATACGCTTTCTCAAGAACGCCTTCCTTCTGCTGCTGTACAGGAACGATTATTACCTGAACTGGAGCAATTCTGGGAGGAAGCACAAGCCCGTTGTCATCACCATGAACCATGATAATAGCGCCGATGAGTCTGGTAGTTAATCCCCAGGAGGTCTGGTGAACGTACTGAAGCTTATTTTCCTTATCTGAATACTGAATCTCGAAAGCCTTTGCAAATCCGCTTCCAAAGTTGTGGCTGGTTCCTGACTGAAGAGCTTTTCCGTCATGCATCAGGGCTTCAATTGTATAAGTAGCCTCTGCACCCGCAAATTTTTCTTTATCTGTTTTCTGTCCGCGAATAACAGGCATAGCAAGTACTTCTTCGCAGAAATCCGCGTATAAGTTCAGCATCATTTCTGTTCTTTCCTCAGCTTCTTTGGCAGTCGCATGAGCAGTATGACCTTCCTGCCATAAAAATTCTCTGGAACGAAGGAATGGTCTGGTTGTTTTCTCCCAGCGTACAACCGAACACCATTGGTTATATAACTTTGGAAGGTCCCGGTAAGACTGAATCTCTCTGGAATAAAAATCGCAGAATAAGGTTTCAGATGTAGGTCTTACACAAAGTCTCTCCTGTAATGGTTCCAGTCCTCCATGCGTAACCCAGGCAACTTCCGGAGCAAATCCCTCTACGTGATCTTTTTCTTTCTCTAATAAGCTTTCCGGAATGAACATAGGCATGTAAACATTTTCTACGCCTGTTTCCTTAAATCTGGAATCCAGTTCTTTCTGAATATTCTCCCAGATTGCATAACCTGCCGGTTTAATTACCATACAGCCTTTTACACTGGAGTAATCGATTAATTCTGCTTTTTTAACTACGTCTGTGTACCACTGTGCGAAATCCACATCCATGGATGTGATTGCCTCTACTAATTTCTTGTCCTTTGCCATGACTAATCTCTCCTTTCGTTATTAATGCCCATGCTTTTTGGGCATAAAGGGATACCCGTAGGGTGTTTCATTATTCCTGCCCACGTTTTTTGGGCATAAAGGGATACCCGTAGGGTATTTCATTATTTAAGCCCCATGCTTGGAGGGCTTAATGGATACAAAAAGAGCCATCCAATCCCTATAAAAGGGACCGAACAGCTCGGCGGTGCCACCCAATTTAGCCGCTGCTTTCATGCGGCTCACTTTGAATCCGATAACGCCGGATAGGCGCCGCAGTTTTCTGCGGGACTCCGAGGCAGGTTGGGTGATGAGTGGTATAAAGGCTTTTCAGCTAAGGGCCTTCTCTCTGTGATACATCATTACTTATTAATCCTCTTCAACGTCATATTTCCTATAATTATATAGATCGTATGGTTGATTTTACGTTATTTACATATGTTTGTCAAGAGGAGGACAAAGCATTTTCCCAGACATTTCCTATAAAAGTGATTCAAATGCCCGTACTGCTGATTCCATGATCTCATCTGGAAATTCATAGGCAGCCGTATGAAGGCCTGGACAGTCCTCTCCTGCTCCCACACCAAAAAACAATCCAGGAGTTTTCATTAGATACCAGCCAAAATCTTCCGACCAGCGAAAGGGCACATTCTCTTCCAGATAAGGAATTTTCCCTTCCTCAAATCTTCTTTTGCAGGCATCAGCCATATCATGTTCATTGTATGTATCGGGGAATTCATCCAATATCTGATACTGAAACTTTAATCCTCCTTCAACCGCACGCTTTTGGGCAAGCGAAAGTATGGAAGACTGAAGTCGGTTTAATTCCGACAAACGCTCTGCACGGATGGTTAATGCCAGCTTCCCGTCAGCAGGAGAAACTCCAAAATTTTCTCCTCCTGCCTTCACTTCAATAATGGTAGCAAGCACCATCCCCTGAGAACCGGCCTTTTCTGTCAGTGATGGCAGACTGCTGATCAATTCAGCAATCAGCCATGCAGGATTGATTCCCTCCTCCGGATAGGCCGCATGGCACTGCCTGCCTTCCAGATTGAGTATGAGCCCTCTGGAAGCACAGGCAAAGGTTCCTTTTTTCACCACTGCTTTTCCTGCGGGATATCCAGGCAGATTATGAAATCCGTATATTTCCCGAATACCCTTTTCCTCCAGAAGTCTGCTGCAGATTTTGGCTCCCTGACCCGTTTCTTCTGCTGGCTGAAAAATCGCATATACATTGCTTCCCGTCTTTCTTCCTTCCAGCAGAAGACATAATCCGGCGAGAACAGCGCTGTGACCATCGTGACCACATCCATGAAAAAGCCGGCCGTCCTCCCCCATTACCGCATCCATATCAGCTCGGAAAGCCTTGCTGGTCCAGGCCTCCTCTTCCTCATGTAAAGCGTAAAACCACGTATCACAATCTATAATCTTAAGAGAAGTCCGGGTTTTCAAAAAATCTTTCAAACGCTTCATGGTCTCCTTTTCAGATCCTGATTTTTCCGGACAGTCATGAAGTTCTTTTCTCAAGTTCTTTATTTCTTTCAATATCTGTTCATATGTATCACTCACGATGTTCTCTTCTCTCCTCATTAATAATCCGTAACGTATGCTCTCTTACTTTGTCACGAAGCTGCTGTGTCTTTTCAAAATGCCCGCAGACTTCATTGCCATAAGTTAAGTTCAGATCATATTCCAGAGGCAGCCATGTACCGGAACCTGCTTCGTTATGCTGTATTAATGTTTCTGTTTTGTCAAGAGCTTTTACCAGTATGGCTTCATCCGAAGTAAGATCCGACATTTCCTTAAACATGGTTAAGAAACCAGAAGAAATTGTTTCCGGCAGATTCTTTAGCAGCGTTTCTATCGCATCAGCCTCTTTCTCTTCGTCCGCCTCTGTCTTGATGAATGCTGGTATATCTCCGGTGACAGCTTCCCCCCAGTCATGGATCAGACACATGCGGATAACCTTATTCATATCAAGTTCAGGAAAATCATCTTCCATCAGCATCGCAAGCACAGCCAGCCGCCAGCTGTGCTCTGCCACACTTTCCTGTCTTCCGTTGGTCGTCCAGTTATGCCGGGTGTTACATTTTAATTTTTCCAGCACTCCTAAAAATTCTATTAATTGATCCGGTCTCATGGCACCTCTCCTCTTGCATTTTTCCTGTCATTCTTTTGGTCATTATAGCACGTTCCTTCATAAAGCTCCACGATATCTTCAATAATCAAAAGCCCGATCGGTCCCAGAATAAAACCCAGTATTCCAAAAAGCTGCAGCCCCACATACATGGCAACAAGAGTTTCCAAAGGTGTTAACCCCACCTTTCCTCCCATAATCTTAGCTTCCATTATTTCTCTCACAAAATAACAGATAATATAAATAATAATAAGACCTACTCCGGTAAGCCATTTTTTTTCAACAAGAGCAATCAGCGCCCAGGGTATTAAAACTGTTCCAGTTCCGAATATAGGCATGGCATCCAGTAATCCAATAATAATTCCCAGCAAAATAAAGTATGGATTTTTTAAAAGAAACAATCCCACAGAACAGATTATCATTGTAAACAGCATAATGGTTGCCTGAGTCTTTAACCATGCACTGCCTACTGTCATCAGACGGTTACCAAGCATTGCATATTCGTAACAGAACATGGAATTATCCCGCCGGGTGCGGATATCATCCATCTCCTGCAGAGATAAAACAGTAGCAATCATTAAAATCACTATAATAACAGTCAGCTGAACCACCCATTTTAAGACGGTCATGGAATTTGACATTAAAAAAGGCATAGCCCTGCTTTTCACGGCAGCTTCCCCACCAATTAAAATATCACTGACCACGTTCACCATATATCCATCAGGCAGCTTTAAGAACCGTTCCACAAAGGAACAGTTATCCATAAGCCATGCGTTAATACCGTCTAATATCTTAGGAAGATTTTCTAACAGCAGCTTTGCCTCTAAAAAAAGCTTTCTTCCTGCAAAATAAAGAAATACGCCAAGAACGATCATAAAAAGAAGGATTTCAATTCCGCCAATCAGGGCAAGAGGGAGAGATATCACTCTTTTTTTATAATTAAACCTGGTTTTCCTTTCAATCCAAAGGGCAGAGGGCCGGAGGGAAAGGGCAAATACATATGCAATCAAAAAGGGAATCACAAGAGGCAGCAAAAATCGAAAGCTTAAATAGACCGCCCCTGTAACTCCCAATATTAAAATTGTTTTCTTCAGTTTCCTGCTCGGTTTCTCCATGGACTCACCTGTTTCTGATTTGTACTTCATTTGTACACTGTTATTATAAATCAAACGGCGAAAAATATGCAGAAACCATGATAGTAAAAAATTCCTTTTAAAATGCATCCTGCCAGGAAAAAAGCTCAAACAATCCTTCTTTTGGCTTTATGGAAAATGTCATTTTCTTTTTTGTTTTTGGATGAAGAAATGAAAGACCGGATGCAAATAGAGCAACATTTCCTTTTATAAAATTATTTTGAAATTCAGGATTATACTTTCGGTCTCCCCATAATGGTGTGCCATGACCTGCCATCTGTACGCGGATCTGGTGATGACGCCCGGTTTTTAACTTTATTTTAAGAAGGCTCACTTCCTTACCATCATAAATTTTGCTATCCACAAACCAATAATCCAGTTCTGCGGGTTTTGCACTTTTTATCCCCTTTTCCACAATTTTTGAACAATTATTTTTTCCGTCTTTCCACAAATAATCCACGTAGGTGCAAAAGTTATCCACAGGTTTTCCACAAACAACAGCATAATAAATTTTTTCCATCTGATGCCCGGAAACCTGTCTGCTTAAAGCCTCTGCGGCAATTTGAGATTTTGCATAAACCATTACGCCACCAACTGGTTTGTCCAGTCTGTGGATAACTCCCACATATGGCTCCCCATTCTTTGTGGATTGTATGTTGATATGTTTCTTTATTTCACTGACCATATCCGGTTCAAACGTCTTCCCGGACTGAGACTCAATTCCTGCCGGTTTTTCCACCACAAGAATATCATCATCTTCAAATAATATATTAAGCTTCATCCGTCTGCTGCTCCTTATTTTCCCACTGATTCATCATAGCCTT
Source organism: Hungatella sp. (assembly GCA_009712635.1). GTDB lineage: Bacteria > Bacillota > Clostridia > Lachnospirales > Lachnospiraceae > Lacrimispora. Next base: position 904,838 of record WASS01000015.1, read on the forward strand.
AACAGAGCGGCTCATTTCAATACTAAAATCGCAATTCCATTTGCGCTGGCAGAATGCCCGGATCCACCGTTCAAAATCCTCGCCTCTGTCTGTGACCTTATTTAATTCATGTTGAAATTCTTCCGGCTCCATACGGCGGTAAGTATTCTCAAAAACAACCGCCTCCGGTCTTAATCGTTTCGGCTTCACACTCTCTATTTGCTGGGGAACAGGATAGCCAAATACTACCATTGCAGCTGGCACTGCATATCTGGGAAGAGAAAATAATTCCCGGTGAGTTTCGTACTGTTCTAATATATCCCCAATATAACAAGATCCAATTCCCATTGACTCTGCTGCAACCACTGCATTCTGTGCTGCAATTAACGCATCATCAGCTGCCAGCATAAAATCTCCCATTCCGGGAGTTCTGACTGTATCTTCATACTTGCAAAACAGATCGTACCATTTCTGATAATCTGCCACGAACACAAGAACCATGGGAGCCTTTGCAATAAACGGCTGATTATCACAGGTTACAGACAGTTTCTGTTTTAGCTCTGGGTTCGTCACATCTATAATGGAATATAAGGTCATATTACCAGCCGTAGGTGCCTGCAGCGATGCTTCCACGATAGCCGCCTTCTTTTCCTGCTCAATCTGCCTGTCTTCATATACACGGACAGACTTTCTCTCCATCAGTTCCTTCACCGTATTGTTCATATGATTATATTCCTCTCTTTTTAACACTTTTGTTTCATTGATTATATTTCAAATGGCTCATAATAGCAATGAAGATTTTTACTTTGAGACTCAAAAAATACTTGCATTCTTTTCCCCAAAAGTGTATAGTATATAAAAAGAGATAACATAGTTTTCAAAACTACATCACATGTTTTCATTTCTCACGCAAGGAGGTTTTACTATGAACATAAAAATTAAAGATCCCGTCAGCGCAGGCACTCACTTTATAGCCATGCTTCTCGCCCTGATTGCTGCTACTCCCCTGCTGATAAAAGCTTCTGCAGACGGAGAACTTCATCTTGCCGCCCTGGCGGTATTCTGCATCAGCATGGTGCTTCTCTACGCAGCCAGCACCATCTATCATACCCTTGATATATCACCTAAGATTAATAAGCTGTTGAAAAAATTAGATCACATGATGATATTTATCCTGATTGCAGGAACCTACACTCCAGTCTGTTTAATTGTTCTGGGTGACAAAACCGGTTTAAGCCTTCTTGCTCTTGTTTGGGGCATTGCCATCTTAGGAATGATTATTAAAGCGTTCTTTGTAATGTGTCCAAGGTGGTTTTCATCCGTCATTTATATTGCCATGGGCTGGATCTGTGTCCTGGCTTTTCGTAAAATCGTATTAGCACTTCCTCCTGCTGCCTTTATCTGGCTTCTTGCAGGCGGACTGATTTATACAATCGGAGGCATTATCTATGCGTTAAAGCTTCCTCTGTTTCAGTCCAGACATAAGAGCTTTGGCAATCATGAACTGTTTCATCTGTTTGTAATGGGTGGAAGCTTCTGTCACTACATTCTCATGTATCATTTTGTGGCTTAACTTAAAATAGAAAGAAGACTGAGTGCATTCAGCCAGAATGCCTGATCAGTCTTCTTTTTTTCTATTCCTTTATATAGGAACAGCAATAATCCGTTACTTCATCCGTTGAAACTTTAAATCTGCTGGAAGCGGGTACGGTAAAAGCCTGTCCTGCTTCATAAATTTCCCAGTTATCGCTGCCTGGAAGAAGGGCTTTTAAGTTACCACCAAGAATTTCCATCAGCTCTTTCTCATCTGTACCAAACTCATATTCTCCCGGTAAAATGATTCCCAGGGTTTTTCTGGTTCCGTCTTCAAATAAAATTGTGCGGCTGGTTACTTTTCCGCCATGGTATATATTTGCTTTCTTTATTACTGCTACACGCTCAAACTGATCCATTCCAGATTCCTCCGTCAATATAATGTTTCCATGATGTAATAATTTACTATATTAAAGTAAGAAAGTGAAAAAGTCAATGGAGACTTTCAGAATTTTCGATCAGGAACAGCTTGTCTTTTCTGGAAAGCTTTTTAATCTGCACTTCACGGCGCATAGCCTCTTCCTTTGTTGGATAAGATTCATAATAGACCAGTTCCACCGGTCTCCTTGTCTTTGTGTATTTGGCACCCTTTCCCTGGTTATGGGCTTCCATTCTTTTTTCTAAATGGTTTGTCCAGCCGCAGTAAAGTGTATTATCCGCACATTTGACCAAATAAGTATAATTCATTTTCCTTCTCCATCTGTAAATATGATGCTATGTAAACGGTAATAACGCCTTGCAATCGCGTCACTACCGCCCAGGCTAACCTGTCATCTATCTTAAGCACCAGCTGGATGCGTTATGGCGCCGTCGATGGTTGAACAAAGCTTAAGCTATAATATATTATATAACAGGACTTGCCGATATGTGAATAACAATATTTATATTACCCTGATTTATTAAAATCATTCAGCAGATCCCTGTCAAAAATGCCAGACAAAAGCAGGTGCTTTTGTCTGGCACTTATTTTATGAAACTTCTTTTACAAGAATTAAGCGGTCTCCTGGCTTAATGGTACTTTCCGTAAGACCATTGGTGGTCATAATGGTATCAACAGTTGTATGGAATTTTTTAGCAATTTTCCACAGAGTATCGCCAGGCTGAACAATATAACCGACAATTCCAGGAAGTTTTTGCAAATTATTAAAATCCATGGGCGAATCCGTTACTCCGGTAATAATTTGTTCACAAACCGGCTGTAATGCCAGAAGATCAAGGGAAATGGTTGCCTTCACCTCAACGTTTCCTCCGCCAATCATAACGGCACTTAACTGCTCCAGCCCCGGATTCAGCTGACAGATTGTCAAATCATTAATCCCAGGAGCCTCGATCAGGAAATGGAACGGAATATCCTCCACTGCACATTGAATGGGCTGTGTGTCATCAGAGGTCATATAAAGGATCTTTACTTCCAGAACACCCTCCACATGAAGTCCGTCTTCCTTTACTTCCGTATCGTCAATTTTAACCATACCCTCACTATGACAGATCTGAAGGATCCGATCCGCCTGATCCAGGGTTATTTTCTCAACTATTTTACATTTACTCATATTCTTGGTCAGGATCTTATCAAAACAGGCTTCTCCTGTCTGGAGTGCAAGATCACGGTTAGTCGAATATAAGTCATTTAAAAGCTCCATATTTTCTTCTTTATAAAGCTTCATATCCAGTTCCAGAACTGCATCCACATCAATTTCCCGCATCTCACCGTCTGAATCAGGTTTCGCCTCAATATCCCTGTGAATCAGCCGTACTGTGACTACCGGAACCATGTCTTCTGTTACATCCGGAACCTCTATTTCTCCCGAAAATGGAATACTTTCTTCCATCCACTGAACGGGAGCATTTTCCCCTTCTCCCTGATAAATGATAAAGACCATCAGTTCGCCGTCAAGCATCATCTTTCCGTCCGTAGGCCTGGTGGTTACGCCCCTTAATATCATTTCATTCCACAATATATGATCAATATTAGGCTTATTCCCAGACAGGCTGATGGTATCCTTTATCCGAAACGTGTCCTTATGGTGAAGAGCAACCGTTGCAACATCCACCTTTTTGCGAAGAGTTTCTACACTGGGAGCATCGCCTGTGGTAGGTTTCGTGTCCACTTCTACGGCAGCATCTACGTCGCAAAGGGTCTCAACCTTTACCTGAAGCGTAACAATCGCCTTTACACTTAATTTTCTGGAATTGATGATCCCTGCGTTTAAATCTTCCAAGTCGCAAGTAACTGAAACTAAATCTTTTTCATCAAGTCCCGGTACATTAATTGGTTCTTCAAAATTAATGCTCCCGCTTAACGTACAAAGTCCGCCCTCTGCTCCCCGATACAATATGGTAAAATCCATCTTTCCCCGGACTACTACCCGCTCCGCCTGGTTCTTAACGGAATCCATGGTAATCTCACCGGAACTAAGAATTATCTGCTCCACATCATCCATGCTGTCAGGGACAATAAAATCATCGTCAAGCGTAATCTGTGATGTGGCGTTTCCTTTCCAACGATTCATATGTATGTTTTTCTTCACCAGCTCCAACATGAAAAAGCACCTGCCTTACCTTCTTTTATTCCTTTAAGAAAGTGTATGCAGGTGCATGTTCCAATATACTTTTTTTATTCTAATCCTGGGATTTCTCCTCTTCCTCTGAATTTTGTATTTCCTTTTCTGAAAGCGGGTTTTCCAGTTTATGAAGTTTCTCTTCCAATTCCTTTACACGTTCTTCCATCATGCAGTAATGCTCCATGGTAACCATATTGCTTTCTTTCTTAGGTATGGGAACTCCGTCAATTTTTACCGGGCGTGCGGGAATTCCCACTGCCGTCACATTGTTCTCAAGAGGCTTTAACAGTACCGCATTGGCTGCTATGGTACAGTTATCTCCTACTTCAAAAGAACCAAGAATTTTAGCTCCTGCTCCCACCGTCACATTATTCCCAAGGGTCGGATGGCGCTTTCCTTTGTTTAGACCAACGCCACCAAGAGTAACGCCCTGATAAATCGTACAGTTATCCCCTACAACTGCAGTTTCTCCGATTACCACGCCGCAACCATGATCAATCAGTATTCCATGCCCCATTTTTGCACCGGGGTGAATCTCAATTAGTGTAAAAAATCTGGCAGTCTGGGAAATCATTCTTGCAATAAAAAACATCTTGTGCTGATAAAACCAGTGGGCAAAGCGATGCCAGATAAGTGCATGAACCCCCTGATACAAAAGCAGGACTTCCAGTTCATTCCTGGCTGCCGGATCCCGCTGCTTTACTGCCTTCACATCAAGCCATATATCTTTTATTATCATACGAACCTTCCTCTTCTCCTTACTTTCGACTCCTGTTTGATGTAGTATAACATATGGCGGCAAAAGAAAAAAGAGAAATTTAAAATAGCTGCTCTGCAACTTATTTACAGAACAGCTATTTTCTTACATTATCACTTATTGAAATACAACTGGAAGTTCGGACATCTCCGTCTTGATCACGATAAATGGATAAGATGGTTCTGTTCCTGTGTTCTCGCCCTTATCCGGACCGATTAACTCCGTATCAAGAACGATGGAATTGTCAGTGAGATAAAGATCATTGACTGCTATGCTGTAACCGCCGCTGGCCTGCTTTCCATATCCTACTACTATGTAAAGATTTTTATCATCACTGTAAGTCAGTTTAAAGGGTGACTGTTGTTTTTCTGCTATTATCTGTTTGAGTTCCTGCGGAATATCCGTATCTGCAACCACAGTGAAATCCAGATCCCGTACTTTGTTTCCATTATCCCCGTTTACTGTACACCCGCTTAAGGTACGAACCACCAGCACCCACATAGCAAGGCCGAAAAAAATCATCCATTTTCTGTTAAACAGTCTCTTCATAGCGCACTCCCCAACTTATTGATTATTACTATTTATATGGGGAGTAAGCCGTTTTTATGAAACTTTTTTATCAGAGAGAGGAAATACCCGTCTGTTATTTAATCGTTCCTGAGATAATTTCGTACTGTTTCGGTCTTCTGTCCCGGAAAAGTCCCCAGTTTCTGCGATCCCTGCTGATCTCATCCAGATCAAACTCCGCCAGAATCACACCTTCCTCATCTCTTCCCATAGACTGAATTAAGGCACCTGTACTGTCTGTAATAAAGGATGATCCATAAAACTTTAAAGAAGAACTCTGATTGCCATTTTCCTCACAGGGTGATACCGATTCCTTTCCAATGCGGTTTGCGGCAATAACTGGTATAATGTTGGAGGCAGAATGCCCCATCATACAGCGTCTCCAGTGTTCCATGCTGTCACATTCCAGTATGGGTTCACTTCCAATTGCAGTAGGGTAAAAAATCAGTTCTGCACCCAAAAGTGCAAGACTTCTTGCGGTCTCCGGAAACCATTGATCCCAGCAGATCCCAATCCCTACTTTTCCGTATCTTGTATCAAATACCTTAAATCCGGTATCTCCGGGGGTAAAATAAAATTTTTCCTGATAATAGTGATCATCGGGGATATGGGTTTTCCGGTAAATACCCAGATTCGTCCCATCTGCATCAAGAACTGCAACGGAATTAAACATGGTGTTACCAGACCGTTCATAAAAACTGACCGGAATTACCACAGAAAGCTCTGCTGCGATCCGGGAAAAATGAATGACTGCATCATTTTCCTCAGCTGGCTTTGCATATTCATAATATTCGTAGCGTCTCTCCTGACAGAAATATTGACGTTCAAACAGCTCCGGAAGCAGTATGATTTCGGCTCCCTCTGCTGCTGCCTTCCTTACAAGCTTCTCCGCACTGGCAATATTTTTATCAACTTCCTGGCAGCACTTCATCTGAACTGCCGCAACTGTTACCTTTTTCATCTATTTCTCCTTTTGGTATCTGCTGCGTGATGCAGTGGATATTTCCTCCCCCTGCAATAATATCTCTGGCATAGACCGGATAGATCTTTCTGTCGGGAAAACAGTCAGATAGAATACGGACTGCTTCCCTGTCATTTTCATCTTCAAACTGAGGGACGATTACCCCTCCGTTTGAAATATAGAAATTCACATAACTGGCAGCCAGCCGTTCTCCAGGTTCCCGTTCATCTTCACCTGGTTCGAAGGCAAAACCCGCCAGTTCCTCTTTCGTAATACAGACAGGAATCTTAGGAATTGGCAGCTTATGAACAACAAAATGCCTGCCCTTTGCATCGGTCTCTTTCTCAAGAATCCGTAAATCCTCCATTGACATTTCATACTGAGGGTCTTCCCTGTCATCAGTCCAGGCTAACACCACTTCACCAGGACGTACAAATGCACAGACATTATCCACATGCTCATTAGTTTCGTCCTGATAGATGCCATACTTCAGCCAGATAATTTTCTCTGCTCCCAGATATTCCTTTAGCTTTGCCTCAATTTGCTCCCTGGTCAGAAGTGGATTTCTCCCCTTACTTAAGAGACAGCTTTCTGTTACCAGAACCGTCCCTTCTCCATCTGATTGAATGGAACCGCCTTCCAGAACGAAATTTCCGGCATCATAAACTTCATATCCCAGCTTTTCACAAAACCGGCCTGCAAGAAGGTTATCTTTCTCCCAGTCCTGATACAGTCCATCAAAGGTACCTCCCCAGGCATTAAACTGCCAGTCAATTCCCCTGACACGACCTGACTTATCTTTTACAAAAGTAGGACCAACATCTCTCGCCCATGCATCGTCAGATTCCATCACCATCACTTCAATCCGATCAGAAAGCATGGCTCTGGCATTGTCATAAGTATCCTCATGGGTCAGCATGATTAACTGTTCACTGTCTGCAATAGCTTCTGCAATTTCCACAAAAGCCTTTCTTGCTTTTACCGCCCCATATGGCCAGGACCCCGGCCTTCTGGGCCAGATCATGATGCAGCCTCTGTGAGGTTCAAATTCCCCCGGCATGTAAAATCCTTCCTTTGCCGGCAGTGTGGATCGCTTTCTCATATTTCATTCCTCATATCAGGCCCATTAAGACAGCCTGTTTTTAAAATCTTCGTATCCAAATTCTTTTATAATACGGCATTCTCCATCCTGATCCATAACCGCTATGGAAGGAAGTGGCATGCCGTTAAATGTGTTGTTTTTTACCATGGAGTAAATAGCCATGTCCATAAAATACAGTTTGTCTCCAGGCTTTATCTCATGGTCAAAGGAATAATCTCCGATTACATCTCCAGCCAGGCAGGTGCAGGAAGACAGGCGGTAAGTAAAAGGCTTTTCTCCCGGATCTGCGCTGTCCTTTAACGGCGGACGATAAGGCATCTCCAGTACATCCGGCATATGGCAGGCTGCCGAAGCGTCAAGAATTAAGGTTTTAATCCCATTATCCACCACATCAAGCACTTCTGTCACCAAATAACCAGCATTTAAAGCAACTGCCTCTCCCGGTTCTAGATAAACACGAAGCCCGTACCGGTCCTGAATTCTTTTGATACAGGATTCCAAAAGCTCCAGATCATAATCCTCTCTGGTGATATGATGTCCTCCGCCCATATTAATCCAGGATAATCGGGAAAAATATTCTCCGAACTGTTCTTCCACTGCATCCAGAGTGGTTTTCAGTGCATCCGCATTCTGTTCACAAAGAGTATGAAAATGAATGCCGGAGATATAAGGCAGATATTCTTCCTCAAACTGCTCCCTTGTCACACCCAGCCTGGAGCCGGGTGCACAGGGATCATAGATCGCATGCCCATCTTGTGTGGAGCATTGTGGATTAACCCGGATGCCGGCATTTACACCCTTAAGGCAGTCCTTATACTTTTTCAATTGGGAAAACGAGTTAAATATAATGTGGTCACAGATTTTTGTCAGTTCTTCAAAATCCGCTTCCTTATAAGCAGGGGCAAAAACATGGTTTGAAAGTCCCATCTCCTCTTTTCCAAGTCTGGCTTCATACAGACCGCTTGCTGTGGTTCCATCAATGTATTTTGCAATTAACGGATACTCTGCAAAGCAGGAAAATGCCTTTTGCGCCAGAAGAATGCTGCATCCGGTTCTCTCTCTCACCCCGTTTAATATCTTTAAATTATCAGTCAGCCTGCCCTCATCAATTACGTAGCAGGGAGTCTTTAATTCCTCTATCTTCATGATTATTCCTGTCTCCACACAGTTACAGTCTCAGGATCTTCGCAGACTACCCAGGGAAGTCCCCATTTATTTAAAGCTTCCATGTATGGATCAGGATCAAATTCCTCTACATTGAACACACCTGGCTTTTTCCACTGTCCGGTTACCACCATCATGGCTCCGATCATAGCCGGAACTCCGGTTGTATAGGAAATTGCCTGTGATTCAACCTCTTTGTAGCACTCCTGATGATCACATACGTTGTAGATATAGATGGTTTTTTCTTTTCCGTCTTTGATACCTGTAAAAATGCATCCGATGTTTGTCTTTCCAACTGTTCTTGGTCCCAGGGACGCCGGATCAGGAAGAAGTGCCTTTAAAAACTGGATCGGTACAATGCTCTGGCCATTAAACTCAATGGGTGCCGTTGAAAGCATTCCAACATTCTCCAGACATTTCATATGTGTTAAGTAGCTTTGCCCAAAGGTCATAAAGAAGCGGATTCTCTTAACGCCAGGAATGTTCTTAGCCAGAGATTCGATCTCTTCATGATGAAGGAGATACATGTCCTTTTCACCCACCTCCGGGAAATTATATCTGGATTTCAGTTCCATAGGTTTCGTCTCAACCCAGTGGCCATCCTCCCAGTAAGATCCGTTTGCAGATACTTCTCTTAAATTAATCTCAGGGTTAAAGTTTGTTGCAAATGGATATCCGTGATCACCGCCGTTACAGTCTAAAATATCGATGGTGTGAATTTCATCAAAGTAATGCTTCAGAGCATAAGCGGAAAATACACTGGTAACGCCAGGATCAAATCCGGTTCCAAGAAGAGCGGTAATGTTTGCATTTTCAAATCGCTCTCTGTAATTCCACTGCCAGGAATAATCGAAATAAGCGGTAAAACCAAGGTCCTCACAACGTTTCTCATAGATGGCTCTCCACTGGGGATCTTCCGTATCTTCCGACTCATAGTTAGCCGTATCGATGTAATCCACTCCTGCAGCCAGGCAGGCATCCATAATGGTTAAATCCTGATAGGGAAGTGCCACATTTAATACGGCATCGGGCTGATAGCTCTTAATTAAGGCAATGACTTCCTCTGTGTGATCTGCATCAACTCTTGCGGTTTCAATTCTTGTTTTTGTCTTTCCTTCCAGCTTTGCCTTTAACGCATCACATTTTTCCTTTGTTCTGCTTGCTATGCAAATGTCTGTAAATACCTCGCTGTTCTGGCAGCACTTGTTGATTGCTACTGCGGCAACTCCGCCGCATCCGATTACTAATAATCTGCTCATTCCTTTTCCTCCTCTTCCAGTAGATCTTCCACATATTTGGGTAGCATAAATGCTCCTGTGTGAAGATTGGTAGTATAATACCATGTCTCTATTTTCATTTTGTTCCATTTATCGGGTTTAAAGTCATTAATCGGGTGATATTTTTTTGAGGCAAAACCAAACAGCCAGTAGCCTGACGGACAGGTTGGAATATGAGCCTGATAAACACGGCTGATGGGGAAGGAACGATAAACCTTCCTGTGCATGCTTCTGCAAGCCAGTTCATCTTCGTCATAAAAAGGACTGCCATGCTGATAAACCATGATTCCGTCGCTCTTAAGCGCCTTATAGCAGCTTCCATAAAACTCTTTGGTGAAAAGTCCCTCAGTATGTCCAAACGGATCGGTGGAATCATTGATAATCAGATCGTATTCTTCTTTTTTGTTTCTCAGAAAACGAAGTCCGTCATCGTAATAAACCTTTACTCTCTTATCATCCAGACCGCATGCCACCTCAGGAAATATATCCCGGCATACATCTACAAACAGTTTATCCGTTTCAACCACATCAATGGATTCAATGGAAGGATACTGCAAAAGCTCCTTCGCCACACCTCCGTCACCTCCACCGATAATCAGTACATTCCTCACATCGGGGTGAACTGCCATAGGTACATGGGTAACCATCTCATCATAAATAAATTCATCTTTGTCCGAAAAAACAATGTCTCCGTCAAGAGCCACAAACTTTCCGAATTCCTGGGATTCAAATACATCGATTCTCTGATATTCACTTTCGCCGGAAAAAAGCTGCTTGTCAATCCGGACGGAAAGCTTAACATTGGATGTATGCAATTCCGAAAACCATATCTCCATATATTCCTCCATCTTTCCCACTTACCGGAAATTACTCTGTCAGTACCATTAAATTCTCCACTGCCGGGTCTTCTGTTCCCTGCATGGAGCATCCCTTCTCTCTTGCGTAGACGATATATTCCACAATTTCTTCCGTAATCATCTCTCCAGGCGCTAAAATCGGGATTCCCGGCGGATAACACATCACAAACTCTCCGCTGATCTTACCTGCTGACTCTTTTACCGGAACAGATACCTTCTTTGAATAAAATGCCTTCTGGGGAGATATCACCACTTTTGGTGCTATGTACTCTCCTGATAGCATACCTGTCCGGTCTTTTTTATAAAGACGCTCTACATCTGCCAGAGCACCTACCAGGCGCTCTATATCCTGTATTCTGTCACCAATGGAAATATAGGCAAGGATGTTGCAGATATCTCCAAATTCAATCTGAATATCATATTCATCCCGAAGGAGGTCATACACTTCAATTCCTGCCAGACCATTTCCCAGGGTATAAACGGAAAGCTTGGTCACGTCATAGTCGAAGATGCTGGTACCATTTATCAAATCTCTGCCATATGCATAATATCCCCCAATGGAATTAATTTCTTCCCTGGCATACTCTGCCATTTCAGTCACCCTTGCAAAGGATTCTTCTCCTCTGAGCGCCAGGTTCCGTCTGGAAATATCAAGGCTGGAAAGAAGAAGATAGGACGCACTGGTCGTCTGTGTTAAATTAATGATCTGACGCACATAATCTCCGTTCACACCGGTATTCAGCAGGAGAAGTGAGCTTTGTGTCAGACTTCCTCCTGATTTGTGCATGGAAATTGCGGCCATATCTGCCCCTGCCGCCATGGCGGAAACAGGCAGGTTTTTACCGAAGTAAAGATGGGTTCCATGAGCTTCATCTGCCAGCACCTTCATACCGTGTGCATGAGCCAGACGCACAATGGAACGGATATCGGAACAGATTCCGTAATAAGTGGGATTGTTAACAAACACTGCCACAGCATCCGGATTTTCCTCAATTGCTTTCTCAACCTGGTTGATCTCCATTCCAAGGGAAATCCCAAGCATGCTGTTTACTTCTGGATTCACATATACAGGAATTGCTCCGCAAAGCACTAAAGCGTTAATCGCACTTTTATGGACATTTCTCGGAAGAATAATCTTATCTCCGGCTTTGCAGACAGAAAGAATCATGCTCTGTACTGCCGAAGTAGTTCCTCCTACCATTAAGAACGCATCTGCCGCTCCAAATGCCTCCGCAGCCAAACGTTCTGCATCCCGGATCACTGACACGGGATGGCACAAATTATCAAGGGGCTTCATGGAATTTACATCAAGCCCTACGCAACGCTCACCAAGAAGCTGTGCCAGCTCCGGATTTCCTCTTCCCCGTTTATGCCCGGGTACATCAAAGGGCACTACTCTTTTCTTTCTAAATGTCTCAAGAGCATCATAAATCGGAGCTCTCATCTGATCGTCTCTGTTCATATGGCAAATTACCTCTCTGCAATAAAATTCCTTACAATCAAAAAAAGCAGGTGAATGTACATCACCTGCCTGAAATCTCATGAATCTTTTAACGGAGTCATCCTCCGTCTGCTTACTATTCATGACAATTACCGTTTTCGAGTCTACATAGCAAATATACTGTCCCTGCTATTATTGATCGTTTCACAAGATGATGTGCAGATGCACTGATTATAAAGTAATCAACTTATAAAATTTGAGCTTCTAACTCAATCAATAATGTGGTTTCCCACGTTCGGCAGCTGACCCGCCTGTCCGTCTGGGCTTAACTTCTTACGAAGTGGTCAATATTTGCATGAAAACGATAATGTCTCTTCATACTGGGGTAAAGAATAACATATTTTACGGATTCATGTCAACCAGTTTTTTGTAAAATTTTTGTCTTTCATGAAATAGAACAGCCGCTGTCTGAGAACATCTACCATTTCTCATACAGCGGCTGTCTCCCCACTCATTAGTTTTATAAATCTTTTTTACTGCACATCTGAAGGCGGTGCTGATACTTTTCCTTGGTGGCGAGGCCGCCTCTGATATGGCGCTCGGATTTGTTAATGTCCAGGATGACCCTGGCCCGGGCTGCCAGGGACGGATTGATGTGCTCTAAACGATCTGTCACATCCTTATGTACCGTAGATTTGGAAATTCCAAATTTCTTTGCTGTCTGCCTAACGGTTGCATGGTAGTCTATGATGTAGTTGGCGATCGCAACCGCGCGTTCTTCAATATATTCCTTCAAGAAAATCCCCCTGCTAGGACGTTTTTACATACTTATGCAGGATGACGGTCAAGTATGAATGGTTCTATTTTAATTTCTTATGAATTAATTTTATATTAAAATTACCATAATTTACCACTGTATAATATAATTGTACAAAATGAAACCACAATTTTCTACAATAATCCACCTGTCAGATATCAAATTTTCATTGACGCATTTGTCAAATCCAACTATAATTTAAGATATTAATATACAATTATTTCTAATTCTAACATAAAAAGGAAACTACTGAACAGAAAGAAGAGACTGCCATATAGTCTGTTGAGGTGCAAAGAATTGATTTATTTACCAATTGAAAAATTGACTGCAGGTATGGAATTAGCCCGCAACATACCAGGTTTAAACCCAATGCTGCCTTTCGCCGTAACTGGCTACGTCCTGAATGAACGCACGATAAACAGAATGATGAGTATAGGAATTCAGGGAGCTTATATTCAGACTGAACAAACTGAAGGAATTGAGCCAGTAGATATAGTGGAACCTGAATTAAAGGCCAAAATGCTGATCAGCATACAGGAAACATTTGAAGAAAGCCTGAAAAAAGTCACCTTTCAGACCAGCAGACAGATTTATGAGAATATTGCCGACGTAGCAAAAACCGTCGTTATGAATGTTTTAAACATGGACAAGTATCTTTTTCAGATGATTGATATCAGAGATTATGACAGCTATACCTATTCCCACAGCCTGTATGTGGGGATTTTAAGTGTACTCATCGGGCGTTATATCGGACTCCCTATATCCAAGCTGAATGATCTGGCTCTGTGCGGTCTTCTCCACGATATCGGAAAAACTGATATTCCAATTGAAATCACCAATAAGCCAGGACCTTTAACCAAGGAAGAGTTTGAGATTATGAAACAGCACCCCAGTCTTTCCTATGATAAGCTGTTTGACTGTAATTCCATCTCCCAGGCAGTACTTCAGGGAATTCAGACTCACCATGAGAAATATGACGGAAGCGGTTATCCATTTGGTCTTGCAGGGGAGAATATTCCTTTATACGGCCGCATCCTTGCTATTGCAGATGTTTATGATGCCTTAAGTGCCACGAGACCATACCGAAAGGCATGGAATCCAAGAAAGATATTTGATTATCTGACCAGCTGCTGCAATTCCCATTTTGACCCGGAACTGTTATCCGCCTTTTTCCAATGTGTCTCTGCCTATCCGATTGGTACAATTGTCAGATTAAGTGACGGAAGCACAGCTGTCGTCAAAGATAATACTCCAGGATTTGCACTTCGGCCAATCATCCGATTCATTAATCCTGCCAGTGTGGCAGGCAAAGAAATCAATCTATCAAGTGAAGCCCTTAATATTACTATTATAGACATGGATGATTAACAGAATAAATGAAACAGGTGAACGTTCACCAAAGAATCCGGGAACGCCCACCTGTTTTATGTTTACCTGATACCTTCTGCCTTAAGAATCGTATCCAGTAATGCTTCGCATCCTTCTTTTACATCGGTATACGTTACATCAAAATCACCAGTATACCACGGATCAGCAATATCTCTTGGATTAGGGGAGTAATCAAGAAGCCTCTTTATTTTCCTCTTTGGGTCACTCCCTATAATTCTCATAATTCCGGCTATGTTTCTCTGCTCCATTCCCACTATATAATCATAATCTTCATAGTCTTTCTTTTTCAGCTGAACCGCGCACTTGCCTGCTGTAGAAATGCCCAATTCCTTTAATTTATTCCTCGTACCATGATGAACCGGATTGCCAATTTCTTCTGAACTGGTAGCTGCAGATGCTATATAAAATTGTGATGACAAATTTTCCTTTTCTACCAGATCCTTCATTACAAACTCAGCCATAGGTGATCTGCAAATATTACCAAGACAGACGAATAGTACTTTGATCATTCAATATTTCTCCTTGTTAATGCTTTGATATACTAAATTTTATTTTTGGGAATAAAATCAATTTTTAGTGCCATGTTCATTCCTGCAGCCAAACGTTTCAGCAAACTAATAGAGGGATTTCTAGTTCCATTTTCTATTTTACTGATATCTGCCTGATTAATTCCACTACGCTCTGCCAATTGCTTCTGTGTAAGATTTTGAGAAATTCTTGCATCTACAATTGCCCTGATCACATCAAACTCAGGCTGCAAATCGTCAAATTCTTTTTTAAACTCTTCATCCTGTAACTGTTCTGCTAAAAAATCATCATATTTTCTCATCGTTCTCACACCTTTCTAAATAATTACTACGATATATTTTAGCCTTTTCTATCTCCAACTTAGGCGTTTTTTGCGTTTTTTTCACAAATCCATTTGTAAATATTATCTTTCCTTCATAATAAAAGAAATAAAGAACTCTGGATATATCTGTTCCAACTTTTCCTCGTATTTCAAATATACCTTCATCCAAATGTTTGCTATAAGGCTCTCTTAACTGATACCCCCGCTCCTGTAGTATACCCATAATTCCGAGAATTTTAGCACGCATCTTCTTATCAATGCTAAGTAAAAACTCCTCTACAGGAATATCACCATTTTCTTTTTCATAAAATTCTATCGTAAATTTATTCACTGCATACCTCACCTACTTATTATCAGTATATGTCATATATGCCATATTGTCAATTTGAAGTACATCTTAATTTTATTAACACACCTTATACTTTTTATCAATACACCTGTTTAAAGCGCTCATCATCTCTAACTTATCATAATTCCTGCCAATAAATACAATCTGATTCATACGGTCACCATAGATCTCATCCCAATCTTCCAGCACATCCGGGTAATTGTGAAAGATCTCCTCTTTCTCGTCATTTGGAAGTGCCGCCACCCAACTGGTAGCTTCTGAAATGGAGGCATTTTTTCCCGCCTGTTCAAACAGCTGGGCATGTACCGAATCATCAGAAAACCAGATATAGCCTTTAGCCCGTATAATTGTATCCGGATAATTATTTTCCAGTAATTCCATAAAACTTTCCCGGTCAAACGCCCTTCTTTCTTCATAAACAAAGGAAGATACTCCATAATCATCTGTACCAGAATCATCAAGCTGCTTCTCTCTGGCAAGTGCTTTCTGTAAAGAGGAGGAATTCATAACTCTGTCATAATCAAACTCTTTCCCATTAAATATAAGGCTGGTATCTACTTTCCCCCATGCAGTCTGAATAATCTCTGCCTCAGGCTGAATCTGCTTTATTGTACTGATTACATGCTCGGTTTTAACCGGAGTTAATAAATCACACTTATTTAAAATAATGGTACTGCAAAATTCAATCTGATCCATAACCAGATTAATGATATCCGGTTCCTCTTCCCCATCCTCATTCAGTTGTTCTTCCATCTCATCCAGAAATTCATTATAAAGCCGATCTGCATCCACGACTGTAATAATAGATTGTAAGTATACGCCTGAAGAATCCGGTTCTTCTTCAGACAGCAAAAAACCCTCCGCTATGGATGCCGGATTGCTGATTCCAGATGCCTCCACTAATATTTTTTCTACTCTTTGATCCTTAGAAAGTTCTTCGATCTGATTCATAAATTCTTCCCGCAAAGTACAGCAGATGCATCCATTCTGCAATTCTACCATTTTTGCAGTTTCTTGTGAGGAATCTTCACTTTTTATCAGCCTGCCATCCACATTCACACTGCCCATATCATTAATAACCAGTGCAAGACCGCTGTTATCACCGCTCTCCAGCAATCCCTGAAGCAATGTGGTTTTCCCTGAACCAAGATACCCGGTAATTAATATGACTGGGGTTTTCTTATTTACATTTTTATTCATTTTAATCATCTCACTTTTTTCATGATTGGTAACAGTTCTTTTCAAAAGCAAAAAAAGCGCAAACCCACACCTGGATTTACGCATTCCTATTTTAAGTAGTATTACATATAATACATATACCCTCAAAACCACACATTGTTATATATCTTTCATCCGTTCTTCC
>WASS01000021.1 GCA_009712635.1 Hungatella sp.
CCTGTTTCTCCTGTCGGCCCTGTCGCTCCTGTCGGACCGGTATCACCTGTCGGACCTGTCGCTCCGGTTGGACCTGTATCTCCCGTTGGACCTGTTGCTCCAGTCGGG
Organism: Hungatella sp.; assembly: GCA_009712635.1. GTDB lineage: Bacteria > Bacillota > Clostridia > Lachnospirales > Lachnospiraceae > Lacrimispora. The sequence continues at coordinate 109 of WASS01000021.1, forward strand.
CCTGTTGCTCCCGTCGGGCCTGTTGCTCCCGTTGGGCCGGTATCTCCCGTTGGACCAGTTCCGCTGAAATCATCCTGAAACACTACCAGGGTACCTTTTAACGGAACTATCTGTGAAAAGAATACAGTAGCATTGCTGATATTAACGAGAGAAACCGTAACAGGGGCAACGGCTACTTCAATAATACTAACACCTACTACCTCTCCCGTTTTTATAGGAGAAGTTCCTTCTAAAACATCTCCCTGAGAAGATGTTAAGGCAAAGGCTGTCCCATTTGTTGCTTGGGATGATTGAGTTGCCAGCCACCAATCAAACACATACCTACCAGCTTCAAGGAACGTAATGATTCCCGTAGCCGGATTGTAAGTGATATTGCCAGATAAATAAACAATTGTATCAAAAAGTACATTTGCACCTGAATCTACGCTTAGTGCTGCATTTAATTCTATCTGAAGAGCATTGTTAGCCATATAGAATCCTCCAATCGTATCAATAAGGCGTCCTGTGGAATTACGCCTATTAATAATGTATGTAGCTTAAATGAATTTCGATACTATCGGCATTTATACTCCAAAAACGCAAAAAGCAGGAAAGTCCTATCAAAAACGGAGGGCTTTCCTACTGCATTTTATATTATGCATATCAATAAATAGATTCCGTTCGAAATATAGAATAAACTGATTTTTTTATCTTGCTACCCATTCCTTTTTATACTAAGTAAAATTGTATTTAAAAAATACCCAAAATTGAACTTTATACTTAAAAGATCCATTTTGCACTCAAAAAAACGCTCCAATTGAAATCAACTCTTAACCTTACTATATCAGAGGACAATATAACAATCAAAAACAGGAGAAAAGTCCTATCCGAACCTGATAGCTTTCCTCCTGTCTTTTTATTCTTTATTATAATAAAATCATTTCCGTCTGATTATAAAGAAAACGGATTTTCAGTCTTGTAAAGCATACCCTTCGGCTGGTTAAATCCAATCTCTTCCACACCAAGGTATTTAAATATTTCAAATAAAGCCTTACCATAATGTCCAAAAGCAACCGCTCCATGATGCGGGAAATTCTTCTCAATCAATACATGGCGGTAGAATCTTCCCATCTCCGGAATTGCAAAGATTCCAATGGAACCAAAGGAACGGGTAGCTACAGGAAGTACTTCACCCTGGGCAACATAAGCGCGGAGAATATTATCTGCAGTGCTCTGTAGACGGAAGAACGTGATATCTCCTGGAAGAATATCTCCCTCCAATGTTCCCTGAGTCACCTCTTCTGGAAGGGTTCTTGCCATAATCATCTGATATTTCATGGAACATGAGGAAAGCTTTTTGGAGCAGGTATTTCCGCAGTGGAATCCCATAAAAGTATCCTGGTGTGTATAATTGTGCTTCCCTTTGATATCGCCTTCATACATATCATCCGGAACTGTATTGTTAATATCAAGAAGAGTTACAGCATCTAAGCTCACACAGGTACCGATAAACTCACTGAGTGCTCCGTAGATATCAACTTCACAGGATACAGGAATACCCATTCCGGTTAAACGGCTGTTTACATAGCAGGGAACAAATCCAAACTGAGTCTGGAATGCAGGCCAGCATTTTCCGGCAATGGCAACATACTTACGATATCCTCTGTGCTGCTCTACCCAGTCTAATAAAGTCAGCTCATACTGAGCAAGCTTAGGAAGAATGTCCGGTTTTTTATTTCCCTCTCCTAATTCTGCTTCCATATCTTTTACTACATCAGGAATTCTGGGATCTCCTGCATGCTTATTAAACGCTTCAAATAAATCAAGTTCTGAGTTTTCCTCAATCTCAACGCCCAGATTATAAAGCTGCTTGATTGGAGCATTGCAAGCCAGGAAGTTTAATGGGCGCGGTCCAAAGCTGATGATCTTTAAGCTGGAAAGACCTACTAAAGATCTGGCGATTGGAAGGAATTCTTCTATCATATCTGCACATTCTGCGGCCGTTCCAACCGGATATTCCGGGATATATGCTTTAATGTTTCTCAGCTTTAAATTATAGCTTGCGTTTAACATTCCGCAGTAAGCATCTCCTCTGCCCTGGGTTAAACTGTCTCCGCTTTCCTCTGCAGCTGCAATAAACATAACCGGACCGTCAAAATGCTTGGCAAGAAGAGTTTCGGAAATCTCCGGACCAAAATTACCAAGATAAACAACCAGTGCATTACAGCCTGCATTTTTAACATCTTCTAATGCCTGTACCATATGTATTTCGCTTTCTACGATACATACTGGGCACTCATAAATATTGGCTGCATCATACTTTGCTCCATAAGCTTCAACCAGAGCTTTCCTTCTGTTTACAGACAATGTTTCCGGGAAACAATCTCTGCTGACTGCAACGATACCTACTTTTAATTCCGGGATATTATTCATATTATGACTCCTCCTGTTATCTTAAGGCTTTCTTATAAGCCCATCCTTTTTTATCATTCTTTAAATAGTAAGATTTTCTCCTGTGATACCAATATAGGCTTCTTCTGGAAGACCACCCTCTTCATGTCCAATCAGCCATTTGTTCTTTGCAAACAACAGCGTATCCTCTTTGTTTACTGTCTTATCAAGAGGTGATAAATCGGTATTGGTTCCCTGGGGGAGAATTACCACACAACGGAAACCGCCTTCCTCTGTATGGCAGGGCGCATAATGAAGCGTAGTCGCATAAACCTCCACTACCGTTCCCTTTGGAATAAGAAATGCTTCCATATTACCTGAATCATAGGTGTACTCCGGCGTAATATCCTGCTGTTTTCCAAGAATCAGCACCAGATCAGTGGCAGCAATGTTAATCTCAGAATTTCTGTGATACTCTGCAGCATTTAATTTTTTATTGTGACCGTTACAAAACCCAACCTGGATCGGCATCTGTCCGTACAAATTCTTCTCCATCTCTTTGCAGACAGAAAGTGCTTCCAGTTCCTGTACAGAGGCAACGTATGTCACATCATCCGGAAGGGGAGTATGCTCCATCTTCTCCAGAAGATCACCAATTTCATACCCCGTTACAATCTTTCCATAAGCACGAAATGCCGGATCCGTTACTGGTTTTATGTCTAATCCCATAATAATCCCTCTCTTTTCATTTATTCTCCGAAAACTGCCAGATAATCCTTCTTAAACTTCTCGATTCCCTGATCTGTTAATGGATGACCTGTCATCTGCAGAAGTACCTTATAAGGAACTGTAGCAATGTCCGCTCCAGCCTTTGCACAGTCAATCACATGAATGGGATTGCGCACACTGGCTGCGATGATCTCGGTTTCAATTCCATGAATCTGGAAAATCTCCATAATATCACTGATTAAATCAATTCCAGGCATGGAAATATCATCAAGACGGCCTAAAAATGGTGATACATAAGTAGCACCTGCTCTTGCAGCAAGAAGAGCCTGGGCACAGGAAAATACAAGAGTAACATTGGTTTTGATTCCTTCGGAATGAAGAACCTTAACGGCCTTTAAGCCTTCCGGAGTCATGGGAATCTTCACTACCATATTGGGGTGGATTGCGGCAATATCCCTTCCCTCATCGATCATTCCCTTTGCATCCGTAGTTGTCGCTTTCACTTCCCCGCTGATGGGACCATCTACGATAGAAGCAATTTCTCCGATTACTTCTTTAAAATTACGTCCTTCCTTTGCGATCAGGGATGGATTTGTGGTTACCCCACATATAATTCCCATCTCATCTGCCATTCTGATCTCTTCCACATTTGCCGTATCAATAAAAAAACGCATATTTTAATCCTCCTGATTTCTGTTGGTAAACCTGTGATTTATAAACCTGCCAGTATCTTATAACTGCCTTTTAAATCCTCATAAAGCTTCTTGTAAAGCTGGTGATAATGTTTATACTTCTCTGATTTTTCTGCATCAGGCTCCGTTGACTTGTCTTCACAGATCAGTGCTTCACAGGCAGCTTCCACACTCTCATATATGCCGCAGCCCACTCCAGCAAGAATCGCCACCCCTAAGGCCGGTCCTTCCGTCTGAGCCACTGTTTTTACACTGCACTCATACATATCTGCAAGCATCTGACGCCATACCGGACTTTTGCCTCCGCCTCCGCACGCCATCATCTGCTCCACATCAATTCCCATCTCTTTTAAAATGTCATTGCAGTCGCTTAAGGAATAGGAAACTCCCTCCATAACGGCACGCAGCATATTCGCTCTTGTGTGTATGGCAGAAAGACCGAAAAATACTCCTCTGCAGTCCGGATCAAGATGGGGTGTCCTCTCTCCCATCAGGTAAGGAAGATATATAAGCCGCCCGCTGCCGGCTTCCACCTGTGCAACCTCTTTATTGATAATGTCATAGACATCAATCTTCTCTTTCTCTGCTTCCTTCACATAATCCCCGCAGAACTGATCCTTAAACCATTTTAAAGAAAGACCTGCTCCCTGGGTAACCCCCATCACATGCCAGGCACCTGGTACGGCGCAGCAACAGGTATGAACTCTTCCCTTGGGATCAATGGTAACCTGGCTGCTGTGGGCAAATACCACACCAGAGGTTCCGATTGTGGTAAATGCAGTTCCATCCTTCACCACTCCGGTACCTACTGCCGCTGCAGCATTATCTCCAGCTCCGCCGACTACCCTGGTCTCCTCTGATAAACCGGTCTTCCCGGCAATCTCAGGAAGAACCGTGCCAGTCACTTCACAGGATTCATATACCTTACCCAAAAGTGCGGGATCAATATCCAGCTTTTCAAGCACTTCCTCTGACCAGCATCTGCCCGGTACATCAAGAAGCTGCATACCGCTGGCATCAGACACCTCTGTGGCGTAGTTTCCAGTGAGTACAAACCTTATGTAATCCTTGGGCAGAAGAATATGTCTGCACCGGCTGTAATTGTCCGGCTCATTCTTCTTAACCCATAAGATCTTGGCTGCTGTCCAGCCGGTTAACGGCGGGTTCGCGGTAATCTCAATCCACCGTTCTCTGGGCATAATGGAAAGCATATCTTCTACCTCCGCACCGGTTCTCTGGTCGCACCAGATAATGGAGGGGCGAATCACTTCATTCTTCTCATCAAGCATGACAAGTCCATGCATCTGACCGGATAAACCAATTCCCTTAATATCCTCTTTTGAAACTTTGGATTCCTTTACTACCTGGGAAATCGTCTCCAGAACTGCATCCCGCCAATCCTCCGGCTTTTGCTCCGCCCAGCCATTCTCCGGCTGGTAAAGCGGATACTCTCTGGAGGCTGAAACCACTACCTGTCCCTTCTCATCAAACAGAACGGTCTTTGTTGCCGATGTTCCCACATCGATCCCTATCAGATAATTCATCCTCTTACCTCCTGGTAAAATCTCTTACCCTGATTATAATATAAATGACATAAAAAAGCGTGCTTTTATTTGTCCAAGTAATAGCACTTTCTTGCCTTTTTTAGTTTTCCATTTTTCTGTTTTCAAAATATACAAATCGATCCGTGGCATCCAGTATATCTTTAAAATCCTCTCTTGGAGCCAGATCAATATATCTTCTTAAAATCTCTCCTTCCTGTTTTTTATAGGGTCCGTAGAAGATGTCAAACAGATTGTGACCGCGCATATATAGTTTGAATTCCTCCATATGCTCCTTTAATTCTTCCGGACTTTCCATGTTCTTTCCCACTGCCTCCAGAAACTGTTTTCCGCTTTTTAGCCGGTGAAGATACTCGTTCCATTTCTCAAATAATATCCGGTAAAATGCTTCCTCGCTCTCCACAATTCCCAGCTGTTCCATGATCTTTGGATTAAAGAAATAGTTTTCAAAGGAATAATATTTTAATATAAGCACATTCCTTCTGGTCACCTTAGGGAGCCGGTCTATCTCATCCCTGCCCCTCTCATCGTAATACCGGCACAGTTCCCCCGCCAGCTCTTCCGGATCTTTTCCATCCCCATCCCGAATCATCAAAAACTGATCCCGTAAATAAACCTGATTCATATATTTTAAATTGGCATAGGTTTTGATGTTGGTACAGCTGTTGGTGGTGATGATGGAAATTCTGGACAGCTTCCCTTCTTTGTCATAGATCTCTGAATAATACTTCTCAAGCAATAGAGGAAGTCTGCTCTTGTCCTGCTTTCCTTCCACTATAAATACAAAGCTTACACCTAAAAGATCAATGGCTCCGTACCCCAGATCATCTAAAATCACATCAATATCCGTTTTCTCCTTTACCACTGAATATCCTCCCCGGTCAAGAACCACCTGCCGGATCTGCCGTCTGGTGAAATTAAACAGCATATTGGGTGAATGAGTGGTGAAAATAACCTGATTCTTTTTGGACAAACGGTACAGGATCTCACTGGAAGCCTTCTGAAGCTGTGGATGAAGAAAAATCTCCGGATCCTCCACAATGATAATATTGGGAATTCTCTTCCCATCCTCTGTATATGCTTCCAGAAGGGACAACATGTATAAACTTCTCATGCCGTTGCTTAAATTACTGATAGGGCTTGTTTTCTCCCGTTCCTCATGGTAGGTTTCTGCCGTCACCTTAAACATCTCATTGGGATCGCAGACCAGGGAAAAACGAATTTCTTCATATCCTCCGTTCTTTCTGTAATTCTCATTGACTCTGGCAGCAAAATCATTTAAATTCAGCTGGTACATCTTATACTCCAAAAGCTTGGCTGTTTCATACACAGCCAGTTCTTCCGGTTTCTTCTGATTAATCAGTCCGATACATTGAAAACACTGGCTGCACGCTCTGGCGCTGTCAAAGATACAGACGTGATTTCTTAGCCTGGACAGCTGGTCATCTTCCTGAAAAAGCAGGAGATCATTCTGAAACTGATTCAGCTCTCTCTGGGAGTCAATGTAGTACAGTCTGGGGATGACCTCTTTGATATACCGGTTGTTTTTATGATAACCGTCAAAGAACCTGGTTTCTCCGTTCCAGCTGGCCTGAAAGGTAAAGGATAATTTCCCCTCCTGATAAGAAGGAAGCTTTGTCATAAAATCGTGGAGCCAGGTATCAAAACGCTTATACTGACTGACAATTCCCGCGCGGTGAAATAATTCTAAATCCTCCTGGGTGATTGCCAGAGTCATAATAATCTCAATTTTCTGTTTTTTCTCGTTAAAATCCTCTTTTGTTACATCATACCCATTGGCTGCAGCCCTTATGGCGTCCAGGATTCCTGTTTTTCCAGTATTGTTCTTTCCCACCAGGATCAGGGCATTTTCAATGTCCGTAATCTCCATGTCCTCAATTGACTTAAAATTCTTAATATGAACCGAAATAATCTGCATAAGATATCTCCTTTATACAATCCAGTATAAAAGCCTGAACTGAAAAATTCAAGTTCCTCTTAAAAAATCACACTGGCCGTTGCTTTGCTTCATACAATAGATTATATTATTTCCCAGGAGTGATTCCTATGATTGATACCAATCTGGTGCTTACGCCCTTGCATTTCCTTTACCTGGCAGGCGTTATTACAATACTCACAGTGATGATTTTACGGCGGGATACTCCTTTGGTCTGCATCGCCTTTTTGTTCCTGATTGGCGTCGTGGGACTTGGAACCATAACCGGCGGTATTATGACCGTATTTAAGGCCATTGTGTTTGCAGCAAAGGAATTTACGGAAATTATTGCAACCATTGCTTTAATTACTGCTTTGTCAAAATGCTTAAAGGATTTAGGCAGTGACTACATCATGATGATTCCCATGTCTAAGGTGATGAAATCTCCTTCCGTTACCTGGTGGATTCTGGGTTTTACCATGTTTCTTTTTTCCCTGTTTCTCTGGCCCTCTCCTTCTGTGGCTTTAATCGGCGCCATTATGCTTCCTTTTGCCTTAAAAGCCGGACTGGACCCACTGGCAGCCGCCATGGCTATGAATTTATTCGGACACGGTTTTGCCTTAAGCTATGACATGGTCATTCAGGGTGCTCCTTCCATTTCCGCAGGAGCTGCCTCTATCTCTGCTTCCGATATTTTAACAAAAGGCCGCCCCCTTTTCCTGTTAATGGGCATTGTCACCGCAGTCAGCGCATATCTGTTAAACAGGAAGCAAATCTCCGCCTGCTGCAGCCAGGTAAGCATACAGGATACACAGCCTCAGCACAAACCAGGACTCTCCGGTATTATCATGGCATTTGTTACCCCCCTGCTCTTTGCTGCCGATATCATTCTGATGCTTGTCTTTGATCTGAAGGGAGGCGATGCTGCCAGTCTGGTTTCAGGAACTGCAGTCCTTATTATGTGCATCGGCGCTATCTCAGGTTTTGGAAGTCATGCGCTGGAAAAGGTCACCCTATATGTAACCGACGGTTTTCTTTTCGCTATACGGATATTTGCTCCCGTTATTATCATCGGGGCATTTTTCTTTTTAGGAGGAGACGGAATATCTCATATTCTTGGTGATCAGTTCCAAAGGGGCATATTAAATGACTGGGCGATCTGGCTGGCCCGCAATACACCTCTTAACAAATATATGGCCGCAGTCCTGCAGATGGCTGTTGGAAGTCTGACCGGCCTTGATGGATCCGGCTTTTCCGGTCTTCCTTTAACCGGCGCTCTTGCAGGAACTCTGGGCTCTGCGGTTAATGCCTCAGTACCCATTTTAGCCTCTCTGGGACAGATCACCGCAATTTACGTTGGAGGGGGCACCATCGTTCCCTGGGGACTGATACCGGTCGCAGCCATATGCAGCGTCAATCCTCTGGAACTTGCCAGAAAAAATCTGCTGCCCGTTTTCATCGGATTTGCCGCGACGTTCCTTGTAGCCTGTTTTCTCTTATAAACGATTCACCCAAAGGAGGAGTCATTATGTGTGGAATTTCCGGATTCTATAACTCAAACCGGGATTACTTAAAAGATAAATCCTATTACACCCACGTGCTGGAGGATATGGCTGCCATTCAAAGACACCGGGGACCGGATGCGTCCGGCACCTGGCTGTTTGAGCATGGAGGACTGTCCCATGCCCGTTTGTCCATCATTGACTTAACAAACGGCAGCCAGCCTATGAAAAAAACGGAAGCAGGGAAAACGTTTTGCATTGTATATAACGGAGAAATCTACAATACCGAAGAGCTGCGCAATGATCTGATCAAGAAAGGCCACTCTTTTGACACTACCTGCGACACGGAAGTCATCCTTACCGGCTACATGGAATATGGTCCTGATTTTGCCAGACAGCTGAATGGGATCTTTGCCTACGCCATACAGGATCCATACCGGGAATGCCTCTGTTTATGCAGGGACCGCGCCGGAGTAAAGCCCTTATTTTATACCGTGCGGGATGACGAAATTATCTTTGCATCTGAACTGAAGGGGATTTTTGCCTATCCGGGTATCCGTCCTTGTCTGGATCGAAGGGGATTAAACGAGGTATTTTCCATCGGACCTGCCCGCACTCCGGGCTGCGGAGTTTTCAAAGATATGAAGGAACTGCTTCCCGGGCATATGCTTCTTTGCTCACAGGACGGCTTCCATTTAAAATCCTACTGGAAACTGGAAAGCCATCCCCATGAGGACAGCTACGAGGAAACCATTGAAAAAACGTCATTTTTAGTCACGGACTCCATTAAACGGCAGATGGTTTCTGACGTGCCAATCTGCACCTTCTTATCGGGGGGTGTGGATTCCAGCATTGTTTCTGCAGTCTGTGCCGCAGAGCTGAAAAAACAGGGCAGAAGGCTTAATACCTTTTCCTTTGATTTTGTAAATAACGATCAGTATTTTAAAGCCAGTGCTTTTCAGCCCTCACAGGACCGGCCATTTGTGGATCTGATGGTAAAGTTTCTGGATTCTGATCATCACTATCTGGAGTGTGACAACTTAACCCAGGCAGACCGGCTTTACGATTCCGTTATGGCCCACGATTTGCCTGCTATGGGAGACATTGATTCCTCCATGCTTCATTTCTGTTCCATGGTAAAACCTCATAATAAGGTGACTTTAACAGGAGAATGCGCCGATGAAATCTTTGGCGGTTATCCATGGTTTCACAGAGAAGACTGTTTTAAAGCCCATGCATTCCCCTGGACCATGGATTTGCAGCCCCGTAAGTCATTGTTGAATGACGAATTTTTAAATTATTTAAATATGGATGAATATGTAATGGAAACCTATGAAAAATCAGTTGCTGAGACTCCCTTACTGGCGGAAGACAGTCCCACAGAAGCCAGAAGGCGGGAGATTTCCTATCTGAACCTGCGCTGGTTTATGCAGACACTTTTAAACCGTATGGACCGGGACAGCATGTATTCCGGGCTGGAAGCCAGAGTTCCCTTTGCAGACCACAGGATTATTGAATACGTCTGGAACGTTCCCTGGGATATGAAGACAAGAGACGGAGTGGTGAAAAACCTCCTTCGTCAGGCAGGCAGGGGACTTTTACCAGATGAAATTCTCTTCCGCAGAAAATCTCCTTACCCCAAAACCTATGATACCAATTACGAAGCGCTTCTCATAACCAGAGTGCAGGAAATGATGTCTGACAGCAAAGCGCCGGTTATGGAATTCCTTGATAAGAATAAACTGGAGCATTTTCTGGCAAAGCCTTCCGATTATGGAAAGCCCTGGTATGGGCAGTTAATGGCAGGACCCCAGATGCTTGCCTACCTTCTCCAGATTAATTACTGGCTGGAGATCTACTCCATTGGAATTGTATAGATTCTGTTAGTATTTTGTAAGCATAGAAAGAAAACCGTAAGGGAAATTTGTCACAATTTGTGATAGAATAACAGTGGCAATAACAGACTGAACGCGAGGAATTAGCATGAAGAAGTACAGCATTGGAGAAGTCTCCCTTCGGTTAGGTTTAAGCCGCGATACCCTTCGGTTTTATGAAAAAAAGGGTATCATACAGCCGAAAAAAGAGGAAAATGGTTACCGAAGCTATACCTATGATGACATCAGCAGGCTGTTAAGCATTATGTATTACCGCAGACTTAATTTCAGCCTGGAAGACATTGAGCGGATTCTTTATAAAAGTTCCATTCATTCAAGCCGCTCCATGATTCAGAAAAAAATTACAGAAGAAAAACAACAGCTGGAACTTCACCGGCAGTCGCTGGTGCATTTAAACCTGTTGAAAATCACTTACGATAACGTGAAGCAGGGTCTGGATCAATACCAGACCAAACCGCTTCTCACCCATTACAGGATCAAGGACTGCGAAGAGATCAACCGTCTTGGAATCCCTGACTTATGTGCTCCATTTCAGGAATACACAATTAAGGATAAACACGCGAAACTCCGGGACGAATTCTTTCTTCTTTCAGAAGAAACTTCCTCAGTGATGAGGCTGAATCCTGATTTAAAACGCTTTCCTGTCCTGAAATGGGAAACCTGTGTTTACACCGTTCTTGCGTCCGACTCTCTTGTTCCTGATGAAGAGAAGATGCTAAAGGCAGCTGAATGGGCTAAGGAACAGGGTTATTCTCTCACAGGAACTGCTTATTGCGGCCCTGTCATGGGCTGCGCTCCAGAACAGCAAAAAGAAGAAACAGAAGGGGATTCAGATAAAACCATTCATTATCTGGAACTGTATCTTCCTGTTTCTCAGTAATTCATGCAAAAAGTCCCGTCTGGCTATTGGCCGGACCGGGACTTTCTGTATGATAACATCGAAATTTCAAAAGGAGAAGCAGGCAGACCCGCTTCATTGTATAAAAGTCCCTTCTTTGGTGCATTAGACCAGCAGTATCGGAAGAAAACCGGCTGCTTTACCTCACTGCTGTGGATTCGGACCTGATTTTCGTTTATTTCTCCTGTCACAGGATAATAGACTCCGTCTGCACCTGCGATCTCAAACTCTTCCAGCCCTGTTCCTCCGCGGATAACAAGACCTTTTTTATCTTCTGTCTCAAAAATAAGAGTAATCCATTGCTCTGACACATCAAAATCCGAAAGCCATGGACCCCGAAAGATCACACGCTCCCCGTATATCATGGCCCTTACTGCCAGCGACATACGATAAGCTGCCTCCCGCTTATTAAGCGGATGAAGGTCGTTATCTTCCCCTAAATCCAGATTTACCGTAACTGCCACATTCTTTAATCCGCCTGCTTTTCTCTGTGCTTCCCTGATCCTTGGCCAGGCATCGTTCTTTTCATCCAGATCAATGGAAAAATTAGGAAGCTGGGCAATTACAAAGGGCAGACTCTCTTCCTTCCACATCTTTCTCCAAAGATGAATCATCTGCTGCAGCCGTTCCTCATAAGAATCCGGTCTCTCGTCATTGCTCTCTCCCTGATACCACAAAACGCCTTTTACCAGATAGGGAAAACAGGGCGCCAGCATCCCGTTATAAAGCCCGGTTGGTTTCTGGGACATTAAGTCCACTCTGGGCGCAGGTCCACCCACTGCTCTGCTTTGGTATTCCCATCTGCCATCTAAGACAATGACTTCTTCCTCTGCAAATAAGGCATAAATCTTATCAGGAGTTACTCTTCCTGCCCCATTCTCACACACCAGGCAGATGCGGATCTCATTTTCCCCCGCTTTCAGCACACCTTCCGGGACGTTGTATTTTCTGGGCGGATACTGATATCCGGTCTCTCCCACCAGAACGCCGTTTACATAGGTTCTGTCGCTGTCTACCATGGTTCCCAGCCAGAGTCTTGCCTTTTTCCCCTCCAGATGTCCGGGCAGCATAATCCGCTTGCGAAACCAGATGACTCCATTAAAATGCTCCAGACCGAAATTCTTTAAAAATGCCGGAAGAGTTACTTCCTTCCAGCTGTTACCGTTCCAGTCCATGCTTTTTTCCAGATCTCTTACAGTCTCATACCATTCCTCATATGCCTTTCTCTGCCCTGCCATTTTTTCCTCTAAAAGCTTCTGATTCTGGCATAGCTCCAGCTCTTTCTTCATATCAGGATACTGACTGACCGCTTCTTCTCCCAGCCAGGCTTCTACAGAAGATCCGCCAAGGCTTACATTAATAAGGCCAATGGGAACATTTCGATTCTCCCGCATGAATTTTCCGAAGAAATAAGAGACAGCGGAAAATTCTCCAATGGTATCAGGAGAACATTCCTTCCATGAAGCTTCCACGTGATCTTTTAAAGGCCCATGAAATTCATAGTTTTCTTTTACTTTATACAGCCGGAATCTGGCATCCCCCTGTTTTTCAAACTCTGTGGGATACCGGTCCTTTACCCGGTTCATGGGCAGTTCCATATTGGACTGTCCGCTGCAGATGAATACCTCCCCCAGATAAACATCTGCCACCCGAATTGTCTCACCGGATTCCCCGAACAATTCCATGATAAAGGGTCCGCCTGGCTGTAAGTGATGAAAGTAAGCTTCCCAGTTTCCGTCTCCATCTGCCCTGCAGCTGATTTCCTGGTCCAAAAGCCGCAGAGAGACGCCTTCACCCGGAGCCGCAAGGCCCCAGATTCTTGTTCTCTCTCCAGTCTGCAGGACACAGCCGTGGCTGATCAGTTTGGGAAGCATAAGTCGTTTTTCCTTATTTTCCATAGACACCTATCCTTTCGCACCCGTAGAAGTGATTCCTTCCACAAAATACTTCTGAGCTGCAAAAAACAGGATCAGAGCCGGAAGCAGAGCAAGAAATGACATGGCAAGAATCTGATTCCATTCCACAATTCCGCTGCTTTGATCGATAGACATCTTTAGTGCCAGCGCAACCGGATATTTGGATAAGCTGGTGACGTAAATAAGGGGCCCTAAAAAATCGTTAAAGCTCCAGATAAACTGGAAAATAGTACAGCTGACAATTGCCGGTTTTAAGGCAGGCAGCAGAATGCGAATCAGGATCTCAAAGGAATTGCATCCATCCACAGTAGCCGCCTCATCAAGATAGGTGGGAATGGACCGGAGAAACTGAATCAGCATGAAAACAAAGAATGGTTCATTGGCAAATATAGTAGGTGCAATTAATGGAACATAGGTGTCTAAAAGTCCAAGATTCTTCCAAAGCAGATAAAGCGGTATTCTTGTTACCACTGCCGGGAGAAACATGGTTGCCATAAGTAATGAGAAGAAAAATTTCTTAAATGGAAACTGGAATCTGGCAAACCCATAAGCAACCAGAGTGCTGGATATCAGGCAGAACAAAATCTTTGGTATTACGTACTGAAACGTATTGAGAAAGAAGGTTGTAAATGTAAACTGGGTTCTTGTCTTCCAGCCTTCTATATACGGAGTGAAGTCTATTCTTTTGGGAATAAAATTGACCGTTGTAAATATTTCATTATTGGTTTTAAAAGTTGCGCCTACCAGCCAGAGAATGGGATAGATCATGACAAGAGCCACTGCTGTCAATATCCCATAACGTATTACTGCACTGACTATATTCTTGCGGCGCCTGCGTCTTTCTAACTTACTTAACCCGTTCATATGTCCCCTCCTTAGTTCCCTTCATCAGAATAAAATACCCATTTGTTCTGTGTAGCGAAGAGAATTGCTGTTACAGCCATGATAATGATAAATAAAAGCCAGCTGGCCGCACTTGCATACCCCATGTTAAAAAACTTAAAGGCATTGTCATAAATGTACATGGAGGTCAGATAAGTCGCATTTAGCGGACCTCTTCCGGTGACCAGATAGGGACCGTTAAATTCCTGGAAGGCATTTACCATCTGCATAACCAGATTAAAGAAAATAGTGGGTGTAATGAGCGGAATAGTAATCCGGAAAAAAGAATAAAGCCGGGAAGATCCATCCACACTTGCTGCCTCGTACAGTTCCTGTGGCACATCTTTTAATGCCGCCAGAAAGATCAGCATAGAAGACCCAAACTGCCAGACTTTCAATAAAACAATGACAGACATTGCTCCATTTGGTGAAGATAACCATGGTATGGGAGCCGCTCCAAAAATACCGATAAAACGGTTGATAAAACCATCTTGCTGAAATAAAAACCGCCAAAGCACGGCTACTGCAACATTTCCTCCCAATAAAGACGGAATATAATAAGCAGTACGATAAAAATTAATGCCCTTCAGCTGAAAATTAAGGATATAGGCAATAAACAAAGCAAAGGAAAGCTGAAGTGGTACGGTAAATATTGTATACTTTATAGTGGCAGTCAGGGTTGACCGAAAATCAGCATTCCGGAACAGATCTATATAATTTCCGAATCCTACAAAGTTGGGTTTCCGTACAAGATTATAATCAGTAAAGCTGATAACAAGTGCATTCACAAAAGGATATAATGTTAAAAATATTATACCTGCCAGCCATGGAAGAATATATAACAATCCGATTTTACTATGTTTCAAAAAGCTCCCTCCTTCGATTCAGTCACGCAGAAGAATCTCATTCCTCTGCGTGACGACTTAACCAGCAGTTTATTCTGCTATTATTTGTATTGCTGTTTCAGCTTGGCATTTTCCTCGCTGATGGCATCAAAGATTGCTTTTGCTGCATCATCTGCACTGCTCTGTCCAAATTCGAATTTCTCGTAATTTTTGTCGTATGCGTCTGTAAATTTGGCATTCTCAAAAATCGGAGAGTTATTGATTACTTTTGCATTGGCAGTAAAGTCATAAGCATCTTTTACAACACCGGTAATCTGACCGTCTGCTTCCAGGGAAGCTTTTGCTGCCTTTGAAGCAACCATTCCTCTGGTGGAACCCATTAATTTCGTTCCTTCCGGATCATTTAAAATGTACTGTAAGAATTCTGCTGCAGCCTTTGGATTCTTGGAATCCTTTGAAATTGCAAAGGTTAAAGATGGTTTTGCCATAGTTCCCTCAAATTTTGCTCCATCAATTACTGGAAGCGGTGCAATCGCCAGCTGGTCGCCTTTATCCGATAAGGTTTTGGCATTGGAAGCAATTCCGCCGGTCCATTCTAAGACCCCGGCATAACCGCCGTTGATAAATTTAGCGTTCTGAGCGATACTTACAGGCTCATTGCCTACATTTTCAATGTAGTCTTTTCTGGAGCAGAATACATGGGCATCTGCCAGATCTTTATACCAGATCAGCGCATCTTTATAATCTTCCTGTGTATAATTCATGCTTAAATCATCGGCAAACTCTCCCTTGCCTGTCTTCTGCTGCAGATAGTAGATGGCAGCAAAACGGAATGTGGGGCTGACAATTAAATAAGAGTTGGGATCTGCTTTTGTAAATGCTTCTGCCGCTTTCTTATATTCGTCAAAGGTCTTTGGCAGCTCCTTGATTCCGGCTCTTTCAAATGCAGACTTGTTCAAATAAAATCCAAGGGTATTCTGACCATATGGAATAGCCTGCATCTTACCTGCTCTCTGGCCGAATTTTAAAAACTCCGGATCATACTGGCTGAAATCAAAGATGTCCTTTACCTGATCCAAATCATAAAATCCATTGCCATCAGGGCTGTACTGAAGAACCCATGGATAGTTTACTGTCATGATGTCCGCTGCAGTCCCTCCTGCATAACGGGTGGCAAATGTCTCTTCCAGATTACCAAAGCCGGATGGCTCTCCTGTTACTTTAATTTTTCCTGCATGAGCGGTATTAAACGCATCAATTGCTTTCTGAGTCGCCTGGTGACGGTCATCATTTCCCCACCAGGAAAAGTTTAAAGCCACCTCTCCCCCTGCATCTTTTCCTGCTGTTTCTCCTTTGGCCGGCTCTGCGGTCTTACTGCTGCATCCGGTTGCCAGCATACTGGCTGCAAGTATTGCAGCACACATCATTCCTGTTGTTTTCCTCATACCCATTTCTAAACTCCTCCTTCTCATTAATTATTGATTTATTATGAATAAACTAAGATGACTGCTAATTGTAGATCGTTCTTCCTGCTTCATCCCCAATACCGGATTTCCGGAAGAAGTAAGTATTGACCTGATCCCGCCACTCCACTGCATTTTTAAGCTGCAGATTCAGACGATCTCTTACATTTTTATAACTGTCCTCATCAAGCACATCCCGGATGCTCTCCCATTTAGCCTGGTATTCTTTTACCTTCTCCACACCATCAAAATGGGTATCGTAGATATGCTGAATCACAGTCTTCCCGGAATGAAGCACATGGGTATAAGGTACATGGTGGAAAAACAGCAATAACTGGTCAGGACATGTATGAATATCTTCATACTCCTGAAATTTAAGAGGAGAATACTGCTTTGTGTAGCCAGTTCCTGTTGCTGCAGTCCGGTCTCTCCCCACTCCATCTCTATCGGCGTAGTGGTAAGTCCCCCAGCAGTCGTATTCATAGCCATCGATATCACATCCATAATGAATGCCCGGCTTACACATAAATCCTACAGCCAGAGGGCAGGTATAATCCTCGTACGTATCTCTGGAGGTAATGAGAATGGACAATGCTTTTTTCAATGCATCTTCCGTTAAATCAAAGCTTAAATGAAGCCACTCCCGGGCAATTTCCTCTGAGGTCAGATCATTGTCCCAGGCAAGCCGTCCATATCCATACCAGTTGGCCTGTGCCATCTTATTTCCGGTCCAGTTCCGGTCCATTCCCACATTCCCTACCGCACAGATCCCGGAAAGCTTCTGATTGGGAGAATACTCTCTGATTGCTTTTTTAACCAGACTTAACGCTCCATATCTGGTATCAAAATCCAGTACTTCCTTCCACATGGGAACCAGATAGCAGATATCTTTCTGATGTCCGGTGTACTCCTGGGTAATCTGAAACTCCAGTATCTGATTGGTCTCTTTTAAGGAGCCAAACAAAGGTGATACCGGTTCCCTGATCTGAAAATCAATGGGTCCGTTCTTAATCTGCAAAATAACATTTTCATCAAAACTTCCGTCTAATTCATGAAAGAGATCGTAAGCCGCCCGTGCCCGGTCAAGACTTCGGTCTCTCCAGTCCTGGGTGCAGTCATAGACAAAGCATCTCCATACGATAATTCCTCCAAAAGGCCGGATTGCTTTTGCCAGCATATTGGCTCCATCCCCATGACTTCTTCCATATGTAAACGGACCTGGTTCATGTTCCGAATCGGCCTTTACAACAAATCCGCCAAAATCCGGGATTATGCTGTATAGTTCCTCTACCGTATGTCTCCACCAGGCCGCCACCTCCGGGCTCAAGGGATCTGCTGTAGAAAGCTTCCCTACTGAGATTGGTGCTGCAAAATCAATAGCAAGAAATATCCTGATTCCATATGCAGTAAAGATATCACCTATTTTTTTAATTTCCTTTAAGTACTCCCCAGTGATGAAGGAGCGTTCGTATTTCCTGACATTTACGTTGTTGATGGAAACTGCATTAATTCCTACTGATGCCAACAGTCTGGCATATTGGCGGATCAGATCCATATCACCGCGAAACTTATTATGATCAAAAAAAATCGAGTTTCCGGAATACCCACGTTCTATGGTTCCGTCAAAATTATCCCAGTGATTAATCATCCGGTAGTTCTGATCCGGAATACTTATGTATGGGAAACTTCCATTCTTCCCCGTCAGCAGACGATGAAGACCGAATATTCCGTAGAGAAGACCTTTTTGTGTTATTCCTCTGATCTCATATCCCGATTCTGTTTTATCTATGGAATATCCCTCATCTCCCAGGCTGCCTTCCTCTGTGAGACTTAATACAATTGAGGCATTCTCCCTTTGTGAACGTGAAATTCCATCAAACAGAAGGGGCATCTCCCGTTCAATAGTCCGGGCTGTCACTGACGGGGCCCTGTCTTCCATAAACCAGGTTGCAATTTGTTTTTTGCTTACCGGCTTGAGCAACCAGCATAAATCTCGTTTTTCAAACATCCCTATTCCTTCCTGCACTCAGTCCGACAATTATCATTTTTTCAACTATGTAAAACATTACAAACAAAGCTTCGTCCGATAGGTGTATCATAGCAAATTGCACAAAATATGAGAATGGAATGATTTAAGATTTTTGTAATTATTAAAGATTATTTTTTGATAAAATAGACTTGTATTGTGATTATCAATGCCATATAATACGATTAAGCGCATAAATCGACAAATTTTGGAAAATATTTACTTGTATTAATTTAATAATGATTTGAATTGGGTTTTCCCATAGAAAAAGGAGCGTTCCATATGACCGAAGAGCTGGATTTTAACAATCTGATACCGGAACTTCATTATTATATTCACAGAAAACCTACTCCGGGCTGGAAGATTGAACCCTGTATTACATCCTTTATTGATATCACCTATGTAATGGATGGAAAAGCCGAATATACCATTAATGATCAGACCTATATTGTGAATAAAGGAGATTTAATCTGCATTCCCCAGAACAGCTATCGGGAAGCCACCAGTATCCCCGATGATCTGATTGAATGCTATGCCACCAACTTTCGTCTTCGCAACCAGACAGGTGAGTATGTTACACTGCCTTTGCCGTTTATCAGCCACATCGGAAGCAATCCACAGCTGATCGCGTTGTACAATGAGATGCATAGTGAGTGGCTGCAGCAGAATTTCGGTTATATGCTAAAGGTAAGAGCCATTCTGTGCATGATCCTTCATCTGATTTTAGACCAGCTTCTAAACAAAAATCGCGCCAGCCAGGATGATCCCCGCATCAAAAGCAGCATCCACTATATGAGTGCTCATTACTGGGAAAACTTGACCACAGAAGAGATGGCAAATAGATATCATCTTCACCCGGCATACTACGGGAATCTCTTTCAAAAAGTCACTGGGATGACTTTTAAGCAGTATCTCATTTCCATACGTTTAAACTATGCGGAAAACTTATTAAAAAGCGGGGAATATAGTGTAGGGGAAGTGGCTCTGCAATGCGGATTTTCTGATATTTTTTATTTCAGCAAGCTGTTTAAGGCAAAAAAGGGAATTCCTCCCTCTGCATGCTTCCTGGAAGAAAAGAAGCCATTAAAATAAACAAAAAGTCAGCCTGAACTGCGGAATCAATTCGCAGACCAGGCTGACTTTTTATGTCTCATTTATTTAAAATAATTTACTCCTGATTCAAATACTTTCATATCCTGTTCCCCATAGATATTCATAGCAACGCCGTCTCCCCGCCGCTCAGAATGAGCCATTTTGCCAAGGATTCTTCCGTCAGGACTTGTAATACCTTCAATCGCCATATAAGAGCCGTTTGGATTCCAGTCTTCAACCATGGTCGGGCAGCCAGATGCATCTACATACTGGGTTGCCACCTGTCCGTTTTGAATCAGCTTCTCCAGCCATTCCTCATTGGAAACAAACCGACCCTCGCCATGAGAAGCGGGATTGCAGTAAACGCCGCCTAATTGTGCGCCGGAAAGCCATGGAGATTTGTTGGAAACCACTTTTGTATAAACCATCTTGGAAATATGGCGTCCGATGGTATTCATGGCAAGAGTGGGGGAATCCTCTCTTTGTTTTGTAACAGCGCCTTCTGGTACCAGCCCCAGCTTTATCAGTGCCTGGAAACCGTTGCAGATACCTAACATCAATCCGTCTCTTTCTTCCATAAGCTTCGTGATTTCCTCTTTGATTGCCTCATTTCTAAACACGGCTGCGAAGAATTTGGCAGAACCATCGGGCTCATCACCTGCGGAAAATCCACCTGGGAACATGACGATCTGGGATTTACTGATCTGTGATTTGTAACACTCAATTGATTCCCGGATGTCACTGGCAGTTAAGTTTCTAAATACACGGGTAACCACGTTGGCACCGGCTTTTTCAAAGGCTTTTGTGCTGTCGTATTCGCAGTTTGTTCCCGGAAATACAGGAATAAATACGGTCGGCTTTGCAACCTTATTCTTGCAGACATAGACATTTGATGCCTCATATAATTTCTCAGCTGCCGCTTCTTCTTTTACACCGGAATTGGTAGGGAATACCTCCTCAAGGGTCTTTGTCCATGCATGAATTGCCTCCTCTACAGAGATTGCAACTGTGCCATATTCAAATACTCCCTGATCCGTTACTACACCGATTACAGTGTGAGGAATTAAAAGCTCTGCCATCTTATCAGCCGGAACTTCACAAACCAGATTTCCCCAGCCTGCCTCAAAAAGCTGTTCTGGCTTCACAGTATCCTCCAGCGTAACACCAAGCTTGTTTCCAAATGCCATCTTGCTGACTGCCTCGCAAATACCATTGCTTTCCACTGCATAGGCTGAAATTACGCGCTTAGCCTTAATATCTTCGAATAATTTTCCGTAAAGATCCATCACCTGTTCATATACCGGAAGATCATATTCGTCCTTCTGAATTTCAATCAGGACAAGTCTGTTTCCTGGCTGCTTTAGTTCTGGCGTAATAATGTGCTTATGGCTGGCAATATCCACTGCAAAGGAAACAAGGGTTGGGGGAACATCCACATCCTGGAATGTACCCGACATACTGTCTTTTCCACCGATAGACGGCAGACCAAAGCCCATCTGTGCATGGTAAGCGCCTAAAAGAGCTGCAAACGGCTGACTCCAGCGTGCAGGATCTTCTGACATGCGGCGGAAATACTCCTGGAAGGTGAAACGGATCTTTTTATAATCACCGCCTGCTGCCACGATTTTAGCCACTGATGACAAAACTGCATAGATTGCACCGTGATAAGGACTCCAGCTGGATAAATAGGGATCAAAGCCATAGCTCATCATGGTGACCGTATCGGTGGTTCCCTGTTCCAGAGGAAGTTTGGCTACCATGGACTGTGTCTCAGTCAGCTGATATCTGCCTCCATAAGGCATAAAGACACTTCCTGCACCGATGGAACCGTCAAACATCTCCACCAGCCCCTTTTGGGAACATACATTTAAACCGGAAAGCAGATTAAGCCAGGTACTCCTTACATCTCCAACTTCCTTCTTACCAAAAGTACTGCCTTCTTTTGACGGAACTTCCACAATAACCGATGCTTCCTGATGAGCCCCATTGGTATCCAAAAAGCCACGGCTGATATCAACAATGGTTTTCCCTCTCCAGCTCATCACCAGCCTTGGTTCTTCCGTTACAACCGCAACTTCAACCGCCTCTAAATTCTCCTCTGCTGCATAGGAAAGGAACTGATCCACTTCTTTTGGATCAATCACCACTGCCATACGCTCCTGGGACTCAGAAATAGCGATCTCTGTGCCGTCAAGTCCGGCATACTTTTTGGGGACCTTGTCCAGATCAATTTTAAGTCCCTCTGCCAGCTCCCCGATAGCGACTGAAACACCACCAGCACCGAAGTCATTACACTTTTTAATGATACGGCTGACTTCTGCCCTGCGGAATAATCTCTGGATCTTTCTTTCTGTAGGCGCATTTCCCTTTTGAACTTCTGCACCGCAGGTTTCAATGGAATCCTCTGTATGAACCTTGGAGGAACCGGTTGCGCCTCCGCAGCCGTCACGTCCCGTTCTTCCACCAAGAAGGATAATAATATCTCCCGGATCGGAAGTTTCCCGGATCACATTTTTTCTGGGAGCTGCGCCCATAACCGCTCCGATTTCCATTCTCTTTGCCACGTAATTGGGATGATAAATTTCCTTCACATAACCGGTTGCAAGACCGATCTGATTTCCATACGAACTGTATCCTCTGGCTGCTCCGGTAACGATCTTTCTCTGAGGCAGCTTTCCCTTTAATGTTTCCTTTAATGATCTTGTAGGATCAGCAGCGCCCGTTACACGCATGGCCTGATACACATAGGTACGTCCGGAAAGGGGATCCCTGATGGCACCGCCAAGACAGGTTGCCGCTCCTCCAAAAGGCTCGATTTCAGTGGGATGGTTGTGAGTCTCATTTTTAAAGTTTACCAGCCACTCTTCTTCTTTTCCGTCAATCTCCACCGGAACTACAATGCTGCATGCATTGATTTCATCCGATACTTCCAGATCCTCAAGCTTTCCTTCCAGACGCAGTTTTTTCATAGCCATCAAAGCCAGGTCCATGAGACAGACAAACTTTCCGCTCTTTCCCTTTAATACTTCCTCCCGGTCAGAAAGATAGCGCTGGTAGGTTGCTTCCATTGGCTTTTTATAATCCCCGTCCGTAAATTCCACGTCCTTTAACTCGGTCTGGAACGTGGTATGGCGGCAATGATCGGACCAGTAAGTATCAAGCACCCGGATTTCCGTCATGGTCGGATCTCTGTGCTCTTCATTCCTGTAATAATTCTGAATGTGGAGGAAATCCTGAAATGTCATGGCAAGGTTTAACGATTGATATAATTCCTCCAGCTTCGACTCTTCCAGACTTTTAAATCCGTCAAATACAATGACATCCTCTGGTATATCAAATACAGTAACCAGCGTCTGTGGTTTTGTCTCTTCTGCCTGTCTGGAATCCACCGGATTAATACAAAAGGATTTCACTTCCCCGGTCTGAGCGTTAGTAAGAGCGCCGGAAATGACATAAGTAACAGCCGATTTAATCACCGGCTCCTCATCTTCTTTGAGAATTTTCACACACTGCTCTGCAGAATCCGCTCTCTGGTCAAACTGTCCGGGAAGATATTCTACGGTAAAAACGGTATCCCCTTCTTTAACCGGAACTTTCTCTTCATAAACCAGGTCAAGCGCAGGTTCTGAAAAAACGGTAGTGAGAGCCAGTTTATAGGTCTCCTCCGAAATATTTTCCACATCATACCGAATCAGAACCCGCACATCCGTTACTGTGCCGATTCCCAGATAATTTGCGATTTCCTCTTTCAGTTCTCCTGCTTTTACGGCATAAGCTGCTTTTTTCTCAACGTATACTCTTCTTACACTCATAATTTCCTCCTTGTAAAGAATCCTTATGATCTATCAGGTCAGACTTCCCTGTTATTATCGTACAAATATCATACCATAAAACATATCAATTAGAGAAATTAATATATCTTATGTCATTGATCACTTTTATTAATAAAACGGTGCCGAAATCATCTGGTTTCAGCACCGTTTCTTTATTGATTCTTATTATTTTTGCAATACAAATGCCTTGGCAGGCCATCTGTCATGATAGGAGTCAGTTCTGCCTGAATCAGAGGCCGGAGATAGTTTAAAAATTCTTCAGTCACATAATCGCCTGCTTCATTGATCCAGTCTCTTGGAACCTTTTTCTCAATGTTTGCAACCTTATGAACGTCGTAAATATCGGTCACACAGATATAAGGATCATCCGAGATCCGTTTTAAAATTACCATTTTACCTGTCTCACCTTCAAATGCCGCTTTCACAGCTGCTCCGCCCACCTGATAGGCCTCAGTAATATCCACTCTGGATACCATATGGGAAGCACATCGCTGCAGAGAACTGAATTCAATGGCTCTGGTCTTACAGCCGGTTTCTCTTGCAATTCGGCTTGCAAGATATCTGGCTGCACCGGTAAGCTGCCGGTGTCCAAACGCATCCACATAATCCACATTATCTGTCAGTTCGCAGACATATCTGCCGTCTTCCACCCGGATTCCTTCCGAAATAGCAACTACCACTGATTTTTTCTGTTTGTGAAGTCCGGCTATTTTCTTCATAAAATCTTCGATATCAAAAGGAATCTCCGGAAGGAAGATCATATCCGGCCCCTCACAGTCTTCGCACTTAGCCAGCGCTGCTGCACCGGTAAGCCATCCTGCATTCCGCCCCATAATTTCAATCAGGGTCACATTCTGCTGGTCATACACCAGACCATCCCGGATTACTTCCTTTGTAATGGAACCGATATACTTTGCAGCACTTCCATATCCAGGCGTATGATCGGTGGCTGTCAGATCATTGTCAATGGTTTTTGGAACTCCCATAAAACGGATCCGGCTGCCGTTTAAAATAGAGTAATCGGACAGCTTCTTAATGGTATCCATGGAATCATTGCCGCCTATGTAGAAGAAATATTCAATCTCCATTTCATCAAGAATGTGAAATATCTTCTTGTAAATCTCCTGGTCTTCATGGATCTCAGGCAGTTTAAATCTGCAGGAACCAAGATAAGAGGAAGGGGTCCGCTTTAATAATTCAATATCCAGATCACTTTTTATATGTTCAGATAAATCAACTACCCGGTCTTCAAGCAATCCCTGGATTCCATGAAGCATTCCATATACAATCTTCGCCCCTCTGTCCTTTGCCGTTTTATAGACTCCCACAAGGCTGGAATTAATCACTGCGGTTGGTCCTCCCGACTGACCGACAATCACATTACCCCTGATTTCCTTCATAATTAACAGTTTCCTCCCTGATACTCTTTTTTGTAAGTACTTACAATTTTCTGATAATCATATCATAATATAGAGGGATCATAAAATCAACCTAAGATAAATGATTCACAATTTTTCATTGTCTTACAACAGGAACAAAATCTTCCATATCTTTTTGCAGAATTACAAAACGACATATTTCGACAATTATCGTCATTTTTCATAATACCGCTTGAAAAAAAACAGTTTTTACAATATAGTAGTAAAGGATTTTTTTACGAAGGAGCGTTAATTGAATGGAACTTGATCAGCAGTTAAAAGATTTATCCCAGAAATACTTATTTGAAAGCACTCAGTATCAGACCGACGGACAGAGCCCTAATCTGGAAGTTTGCTTACAGCTTAGGGAAAGCCACATTGATACCTTTATTCAGAAGGCTGGGCAGCTTAATTCCATTGTGGAATCCTGCGCCAATATGGTTGGTATCTTTGATACCGCCGCAGCGAAAGAGGAAATGCTTAAGACGTCAATCCGCTGCAGCGGACGTGATAAGCTTTTTATCCGCACCACCCCTTCCATGATGAAAATTCTGGTTGAAACATTGTTTGATTAAAGATCAGGGAAAGCTTTAAAAGGCTTCCCCTTTTTTTATAGGCAGCTTTATAATGACATTAAATGGGATATATCATTCTTTTCCAGCACAGTAAAAATTTCAGTGAGAGGACTGTAATGAACGGTGGTGATGCTGGCATTTTCCACTATAATGCTCTCATCTTCTTCATCCGGCCCCAGCATGACAGAAACCAGACAGGCAAGAGTCGCTCCATGGGAAACCACTGCAATATCCTCTCTTCCACCGGTTTGTCTGATGATCTCGCCGACTGCTGTTTTACATCGCTGGAAGATTTCTTTCTGGCTTTCTCCTCCGGGGGGTGTAGCGTGAGAAGGGTCCATGATCCAGTGTCTGTATTCGCCTGGATAACGTTCCTCAATCTCTTTCCATGTCAGGCCTTCCCATACACCAAACTCCACTTCCATAAGCCGGGGCATGGGGATAATTTCTGCCTCCTGTCTGCCCGCAAGAGCCTCTGCCGTTGCCATAGCACGTTTCAGTGTACTGGAAAATATTTTTTTTACCGGTCTGGATTGCATACCAGCTGCCAGTAACTTTGCCTGCATCAGTCCTGTTTCATTGAGAGGGATGTCATGGCTTCCCTGAATTTTCCCCTGTATATTCCAATCTGTCTGCCCATGGCGTATCAGATATATCCTCATCATTTTTCTCCTGGTATATTAAACTTCATAGTCGTAGTCATCTGAATCGGTAATTTCCATCTCACTCATCTCAGCCAATGCCTCTAAATCTGCATTTTCCGCATTCAGACTCACTGCATCGATTGCCATCTTCATGATTCCCCGTATCTCATCCACACTCATCTTCATCTTGTCCGCCAGTTCCTCTACCGTTGCCTCACGTCCAAGCTCTGCTGCAAGGGTCTGGGCGATTTGCTGAAGTACATTGACTCTGGCTGCCAGTTCCTCTCCCGTCTGATCGGCAGACGCTTCTTCTTCTACAGCCAGTTCCAGTGCCTTCTTTATCTTTTCGGCCACATAACTGTCAAATCCGTTCTCTCCGCCTGCCTTTGCATATTCTTCCACTGCCATTAAAAGTGCCATATTGGCTTCCTGAACAAGATCCGATAACAGCACGCCTTTTCCGTCGTACTCCTTGGCATACTCCAGAGCGGCTCTTAAATTTCCTTCTATCAGTCTCTTTTTCGCTTCCTGTTTTCCTTCTCTTAAATCTGAGATCAGCTTTAACTGTTCTTCTCCTGTACAGGGAGTGATCTCTCCCATCTCGTCTAAATACATCTGGTAAAAATTATCATGCATATTTTTTCACTCCTTTATTTATCCTCACTTAAATCCTGTGCCCGTTACTATACCGCAGTCCAATTAATTTGTCAATTTCCTTTACAAATCATTCAATATTGTGATAGAATATCCATATATTTATAAGGAGGGCTAATGATGGATATTAATTATGAACTGTACAAGGTTTTTTATCATGTTGCCGCTACACTTAGCTTTTCTGAAGCCTCTAAACAGCTCTTTATTTCCCAGTCTGCAGTCAGCCAGTCAGTCAAGGTACTGGAGAAGAAATTAAACCAGACACTCTTTATCAGAAGCACCAAGAAGGTTCAGCTCACTCCCGAAGGGGAGATTCTTTTAAAGCACATCGAACCTGCTATTAATCTGATCCAAAAGGGAGAAAATCAGCTATTAGAAGCCAATACCTTAAACGGAGGCCAACTGCGTATCGGAGCCAGTGATACCATCTGCCGCTACTTTCTGGTTCCCTATTTAAACAGATTCCACAAAGCCTACCCCAATGTACACATTAAGGTTACGAACCAGACATCCATTGAATGCGCTCATCTGCTGGCCAACGGTCAGGTAGATTTCATCATCACCAATTATCCCAACTCAGGTCTTCTCAGTTCACAGAAGTTCCGGGTGATCAATGAGTTTTCAGATGTATTTGTGGCAAATCAGGAATACTTTCCATTAAAAGGGGAGACAGTTAATCTTCAGAAACTTCAGACCTATCCGATTCTTATGCTGGACCGAAAAAGCACCACAAGTGAATTTCTCCACCATATGTTCCAGAAGGAGCAGCTGGATTTAGTTCCTGAAATTGAATTAAGCAGCAACGATCTCTTAATCGATCTGGCACGGATCGGACTTGGAATCGCTTTCGTTCCCGATTTCTGCATTCCGGGTAACGACAGGGATTTATTTCAGGTAAAGCTGACAGAAAAACTGCCCAGACGCCAGATGGTTGTGGCCTATAATGAAAATATACCCGTTTCTCAGGCTTCCAGACAATTTATGGACATGCTCTGATACAAAACCTGGCTGCCGGCTGAACCTTCCGGCAGCTTTTTACTTTCATTTTATTTATCATAAACCATCCGGTAGATCCCCCATTTTTCCTCTTCAAAGGCAAAATATTCTTTTTTAAACTGCTCTTCGTGAAATCCCACTTTCTCATAACACCGTTTTGCTCCAGGATTGCAGTCAAATACATTTAACGTGATTCGTTCCATTCCCAGGAATTCTTTCGCATACCCCACTGCAAGAGAAACCATCTGGCCTCCCAGTCCCTGGCCCCGCAGACTCTGGTCTATGACGATGAAACCAAGGTGAACGCTCTTCATTTCATAATCCACTCTGGACATACGGAAACTCCCAACCGGAATTCCCTTTTCATTTAACGCGGTAAAACCAAAGGAACGGGAATCCTTTTCCAGTTCCTTGTAATACCGGTCCAGCTGATCCGCTGACAGTGGAAATGTAAAATGATCTCTGCACCACATACCAAGCATACGGCGGTCTGTGAGCCAGTTTAACAGATACGTTCCATCCTCTTTTTTATACGGTCGCAATCTAAGTGTGTATTCCATCTTCTTTCTCCTCCACTAACCGGCTGTCCCAGAACTGACTGGCAACCTCTTTTGCATTCTTTAATTTCACTTCATAAAAGCTGTCCCATTCCCGGGGAAACAACGCCTGATAGTCAGGCCGGGTAAAACGTTCGTCTAAAAGGACAATAATCCCTTCATCTCTGGCTGTACGGATTACTCTTCCGGCAGCCTGCATGACCTTGTTCATGCCAGGATACTGATAAGCATAATCAAAACCTTTGGATGATTTTTCTTCAAAATAATTTTTCAAAATCTCCTGCTCCGTACAGACCATGGGGAGTCCGGTTCCCACGATGATCACACCAATCAGTCTCTCCTCCTTTAAATCAATTCCTTCGGAGAAGACACCTCCCATCACACACAGGCCTACAAAGGAATCATCACGCTCTTTTGAAAATTCCATTAAGAACGCCTCCCTTTCCTGCTCGTTCATATGGGATGCCTGTGCAGAGCAGGTAACAGAGTCCCCATTGCAGATCCGTTCCGGCAAAATGGCCTCTATTTCTTTTAAATACTGATAAGATGGAAGAAAAACCATATAATTTCCTTTTCTTGCAGATACGATCTTACTGATGTAATCTGCTACTTTCCGGTATTCGTTACGGTTTCTTCTTGTGTAACGGCTGCTCACATCCGTTCCTACCATCAAAAGACGATTATCCTGATCAAAGGGTGAATGAGCATAGACAGCATAATCCTCCTGATCTCCGCTTAGCAACTCCTTATAATAGGAAACCGGAAGAAGGGTTGCAGAAAAAAACACAGTGCTGTTTCCTTTTTTCAGACACTCCTGCAGATTCTTAGACGGATTTACACAGAAAAACCGTAGCATAAAGCGCCCGTCAGGCATGAGTTCCGTATAAATCCGGTAATTCTCATCAAGCCGGTCATAGATGTTAAGAAGCTTCCTCAAATCAAAGAAGAAATCCAGTACCAGATCCCTGTCTCCAAATTCGGAATTTTTCTCCATAAACAGTTCCATTTCCCCAAATAAACTCATGACACTGGTAATAAAGAAACGGACGTCTTCCAAAATGTGATACCCCTCACACTGGCGTTTCATTTCCAGCAGTTCTTTGTTACACCGGTCAAGTAAACGGCCTATTTTTTCGTTCATGGGCTTTATGATCTTTTTAATAAGAAGAAAGTCCTCTTTCCAGATGGCTGCACTGTACATTTCCCTGGCTCTTGGAACCAGGTTATGCGCCTCATCCACCAAAAATAAATACTCTCCCGTGATCCCTTCTGAGAAATATCGTTTCAACCGGACATCAGGGTCAAAAACATAATTATAATCACAGATTACCCCATCCACCCAGTTGCTGATATCCAGACACAACTCAAAAGGACAAACGCGAAATTCTGCGGCATAACGCAATATTATATCTCTGGTAATGCCAAATTCGTTATGAATGATATCATAGACGCAATCACCTACACGGTCAAAATGTCCCTTGGCATAGGGACAGGCATCGGGATTGCAGTCCGGTTTATCCAGAAAACAGAGTTTTTCCTTGGCTGTAATGGTGACGGTACTGAAATAAAGACCTTTTTTCCTTAGAATATCAAAGGATTCTTCCGCAACTCCTCTAGTAATGGTTTTTGCCGTTAAATAAAAGAGCTTATCTCCCAGCCCCTCTCCAATGGACTTTACAGCCGGAAAAACTGTGGAAAGAGTCTTCCCGATTCCGGTGGGAGCCTGAATGAACAAATTCCGTTTTCTTTGAATGCTGCGAAATACCGATACCGCCAATTCCCGCTGCCCCTGGCGGTAGGGATACGGAAACTCCAGTTCCCGGACTGATTCATCTCTTCTGATTCCATGACTGTATAAATACCTGGCCCATTTCACATATTCATGGATCAGTCCCTGAAACCAGGCTTCCAGCTCTTCAAAGGACTTCTCTGTCTGAAAGCGGCGGATCTCTTCTGTCTCAATATTGCAGTAGGTCACCTGCATGACTGCCCCGTCCCTCTGCTTATCGAAACAGTAAAAGTATCCGTAACACATGACCTGGGCCAGATGAACAGGAAAGGGCTCCTCCAGATAAGACAAATCCATATAGATTCCTTTGATTTCATCTATGATCAGCTCGTCTGGTTTATCAATGATTCCATCCGCTCTGCCTTCCACCAGAATCTGAAACTGATCTTCCTCTACCACATGTTTTAATGTTACCTCAGCTTTGTAATCCGCTCCCATTCGGCGTTGAATCTTTCTGTGAATCCGGCTGCCTTCCTGCATGGCATTCTTCTCCGCAGCAAAATTATGGCGGTTATCCAGGTCTCCGGAACGCAGCACAAATTCCACCAGATTCCTGACGGATATGCTTAAGATCTTTTTTTCTTCCTGCTTCATTCCGGTCCTCCTTCCTGCAATCCATATATCCCGTTCACCGATGAAAAAAGGGAACTGCATACCATATGGCTGCAATTCCCTCTTTTTCGTTGCTTTATCGTTTATGCTGCTGAGCTGTTTTCCGGAGCTAATTTTTTTAAGTATTTTTCAAATTCTGCATCTGCTCCGTTTAACTGGACAGTAAGAATCTGGGATAAATCCAAGCTTAAAACACCTAATATAGACTTTGCGTCAATAATCACTCGATTGTAAAATACGTCTATGTCGAAATTACACCTGGAAGCAGCAGCAACAAACATTTTGGCCTCAGCAACTGTAGGCAATACAATCTTAAACTGTTTCATGAGCAGACTCCCTTTTCTATAATTGCTATGAAGTACTTATAACATGTTTGACGTCATTTGTCAAATTCTGTTTCATATAAGATTATATTGCATGTTTTTGTGCATTATTTGTAATTCCTACAAAAAAAGCCTGTAAGAATTAAGCATCTTTTTACTAAGACAAATTATTTAGAAGGAATTTTCTTTGCATCGCCCTTTTTTCATAATTCAATATCACAATTTTTATGATATATTTTTATCAAAAACGCCAAACAAACCGCCTGCATTTAAGCGGATTTATAGATTCATTCTACCACAAACAAGTATTTATGAACAGCAGAATAAAATAAAAGATACCATTTACTTTTTTAATTCTCAAATTTTTTATTTTTTTCAAAAAACTGTTGCAATATAAAATGTTCTATGCTATACTTTCAAAGTGCTCGGGTGAGCAGGTAATTCAACCATATAGGGGAATAGTTCAATGGTAGAGCAACGGTCTCCAAAACCGTAAATGGGGGTTCGAGCCCCTCTTCCCCTGCTAATTATTTATCATAAAAAACCTCAGATCATTTAGAGATCTGAGGTTTTTTTTAATCAACATATAACTGATTCTATTCTTTCCTGGCAATTAGCGCTATAATATAATAATAAGAAATGGTGCAAGCTTTAAAGGGTGGGTAAGTATGATGGGAAAACGCTTTATGGATATCTTCACTAAGGTAAAGGTACAAAAACAACTGTATCTGTTCTTTTTTAGTGCCATTTTTATTCCAGTTATAACGGTAGGCGGTTATCTGATCTGCCATACCCGAACCCAGTTATTCGATCACTATTCCAAGCAGACTTATTCCGATAATCTCCGTGTGAAATCCCTGATACTTGATCTGACAGGAAATATCTACAACAAATCCCAGACACTAATCTCTGACCAGAACTTAATCGAACTGCTAAGCACACAATACTCTGCTCCAGACGAAAGCAGGACAGCCATTCATGCTTACAATGGCATTGAAACACTTCTTTCTGGTGACGCCTCACTCCGCAGCATTGACGTGTATACCTGGAATCCCACCATTGTAGACAGCACGCATATTCATCCCATTACGGGCAGCAGCCAGGAACAACCTTGGTTTAAGCGTGCCAGTTCCTCCGTGACACCGTTTTGGACAGAGGAACTGGAGAAAAGTAAGCGATATGGTACAGAATTGCAAAATCTATGCCTATATACCCGCATCTTTCTGCCGCAGAATCACAGCTATGCCATTTTAAAGCTTACTGTCAGCAGCAACCATATCCGAAACCGCATTGAAAACAGTTCCATGCATACCGTCATATGGCTCAATAACGACGGCATATTTTATACCAGTGACAAACAGGCAAAAACTGCCGGACTAGAGGGATACGGTTTTGATGCAGGGGGGACTGGCACGTATTCAGGGAATATTAAATTAGAAAATGAAACCGTCATCGGTACCATTTCATCACTCTCTGCGTTCTACTGTGAGGATAACTTTTATATGGCATCATTAAGCTATGAAGGCTATCCATATCTCAATCGGATTACCGGCATTTATATCGCAATACTGAGTATGGTTCTCATTATAACCAGTGTATTTATTTGTGTATTCTCTCATTATTTCAGTCTCCGTATTGTTACACTGCGGGAAAGCATGCACAAAGCCAGCCAGGGAAACTATGAAATTACAGACAGTTTCCACGGCACAGATGAAATCTCTGATGTATTTTTTGATCTGAAGCTGATGATAGATGAGATTCTAAAAAAAGAAACTTCATTTTATCAGGCGCAGCTTAAAACTCAGGACTTAATCAATAAACAGCAGCAAATGGAATTTAAGATGCTCTCTTCACAGATCAATCCTCACTTTCTATACAATACGCTGGAAACCATACGCATGCGTTCACTGAAAGCCGGCAACACAGAGGTAGCAAATGCAATTAAACTCTTAGGAAAGTCCATGCGATATGTATTGGAAAACACCACTACTTCCGTCACTTCCCTCGCTGGGGAGCTGGATTACATTGAGACTTACCTGGGTATTCAGAAATTAAGATTTCATGACCGGGTCAATTATTCCTTGAAAAAACAACATGGATTAAATCTCCAGGATTACCAGATTACCCCTCTGCTCTTACAGCCCATTATTGAAAATGCACTCCTCCATGGACTGGAGGATGTAGAACAGAACGGTAAAATCATTGTGAAGATCTGCCTGAAAGAGGAAAAACTGCGCATTCAGATATTTGATAACGGCTGCGGAATGACTGCAAAGGAACTGGAGCGGATCAACCTGAGGATCGGTCAGCCCCCCTGTGACTCTTCCCACGGAATCGGTCTTTATAATATCAATCAGAGAATCAAACTTTGCTATGGATCTGAATTTGGTCTGGACATCAAATCAAAAAAATCTATGGGAACCATGATAACAATGGTAATACCCGCACAAAAATATATGGGAGGAACTTAAATTATGAAGCTTCTGATTGCTGATGATGAAATAGATGTAAGAGAAGGTATTCGCTGCCTTTTAAACTGGTCCTTACTTGGCTTTACCATCTGCGGAGAAGGAAAAAATGGTCAGGATACACTGAATCAGATCCGCAGGCTCAAGCCTGATATCGTGCTGATGGACATCCGCATGCCACGTTTAAGCGGACTGGAAGTAGTGAGGATTGCAAAAGAGGAGGGCTTTGCTGGTATATTTATCATTATCAGCGGTTTTTCAGATTTCTCTTTTGCACAGGAAGCCATGAGCTTTGGCGTTACCAGCTATCTCACAAAACCAATTGATGAAGAAGAGCTGGAAAAGGCAGTGCTGAACGCCAGAGAGCTTCTGGCAGAGGAGCAAAAAAAACAAGACAGGCTGGTTCAGTACCGAAATCGGGCGAGAGAATCCATTTTGCATGACATTCTCAATAATCAGGCTGCTTACCCACTGCCTGACTGCCATGATCTGCAATTAGATGCCTCTGTTTATCAGGTTGTTCTCTATACCAGCTATCAGCAGGAATGCACACAGTCCACCTGGGATTTTGCCGGAATCCTGCGTCTGGCGAACCACAACCACAATTCTCTGGACTATATCCGGATTGAAAACCATAACGTTATTATTTTAAAGGGGGATTTTGCTCTTAAACGATTTGAAGACCTGGCAGACCGCTACATAAACCAACCCCAGAAAGGTTCTCCACTGGATGCCTTATTTCTTACGTACGGGCGTCCTGTCAGTTCCATTGAACAGATTCATATTTCTTACTATGATGCACAGCAGCTTATGAAAAGGCGCTTCTTTTGCAGTTTCAACCAGCATGTACTGTGTTATAAAGATATCCCCCATAGTTTTCAGTTTAAGGAAACCGTTTTTAATACGGAAAATACATATTCACAACAGATTTCCAACTACATACAGTCTGGGAACCGCTGTATGATGCTGGAAGTTCTGGAACATCTCCGTCAGGTTTTCTACTGCTCTGACTTGGAAATTTCCAGCATCAGACACGATCTGGCCGATATTATGATACAGGTAAAATCCAGTATTTTTTACGCTTATGGGAATCGTGAGACAATGTTACCTAATAACGCTGCCATTATCAGCACAATTGAAGAGAAATATTATCTTTATGAAATTCTGGATTTCTTTGCTATCCAGTTCGAGATGTGCATGAATGTCATCGGCTCTCCCACCCGGGACAGTATATTGGATAATATCCTTCAGTATATCCGCAATAATTATAAGGAGGACTTAAAGCTTGGCATCATTGCAGATCTGTTTGGCTACAACAGCTCCTATCTGGGAAAGGTCTTTACCAAAACCACAGGAAGGAGTTTTAATGCCTGGTTAGATGAAATACGTATCCAAAACTCAATGCGCCTTTTAATGGACGATCATTATAAAGTCTATGAAATAGCACAACTGGTGGGTTATGGGAATGTGGATTATTTTCATAAAAAGTTCAGGAAATATACCGGTATCAGCCCGGCAGAATACCGGAGAACGCAAACCGGAGCAGACATAAAAATGTCCGCTCCGTGAACCAATTTTTTAATTACTGCGCCGGTTATACTCATCCAATGCGGTTTTTCTGGCAGCTGCCAGGTCTTTTGCGTTCTTTAAATCCACTTCCAGCACCCGGTCATAGCCCAGGCCTCCCACTGTATCCTGCATATGCTGTAATGCAGAATCAAATTCAGCCTCATCTGCTGCAAAGACCATTTTCCAGGAATCATCCACAATTACTGCCTTGCACTGTCCCCGCAGCGTTGTGATATCGGATTCCTCCTTTGGCTGAATATAGGATGTACCTGGTGCTACCGAAAGAGCCCCTTTCTTTTTCAGTAATTCAATGGTTGTTTTCGCTCCCTGTGCATACTTCTGCCAGTCAGTATCCAGCGGTGTATCGTTCATCTGAAGCACAGAACTCCACATCGTGGTTAAATAAGGCTCATTCGTTATGGGATCCGTATCCACCATTGCTAACGGTTTATAATTCAAGGCACTTACCCCATCCTTCCAGCTGCCGCCGCCCCACTCCTCCGGTACCGGCACATCATTGGTAGGAAGAGCCTTCCAGCCATAATCCGTATAAACTGCCTTTTCGTCTTTCATCTCCCAGGTCAGTCCCATAGGCCCTGCTGCGCCATTGGCCTGACTTACCAGTTCCATTCCTTCCGGTGAATACATCCAGTCGATAAAAGCTGCAAGACGTTCCGGTTCTTTTGCCTGACTGCCAATGGCAATAACTGCCTTACCGTTTCCCATGGAATAGCAGCCATCTGTATAGGGTGCCATATCTTCTATGAAAGCAGGCATGATGCCTTTCCCTTCTTCCTTTCGCTCCCGTGTATTATAATAGCTCTGCCCCTGCCAGGACCATAAGGATGTAAGCACCTGTCCATCACGGTATTTATCTGATAAAATATCATAGTTCTGAGTTGTGGATTCCGGATCAATCAACCCTTCCTGATTGGCATTAAAGAGAAAATGCAGGGCTTTTACATAATAACTGTCTGAATCAACAATATTCTGGAAATCTCTTCCATCGTATTTTTCCATCACAAAACCTATTTCCTGATAACCATATAAGGAAGCATAATTCTTGGCCATCACCATCATGCTGTCATCCCAATCCTTAAACAGAGAAAGGGCATACGTTTTTTTACCGGAATCACTCTTAGGAATCTGCTCCTGCAGCTGCTTCATCACAGGTATCATGTCTTCCAGTGTTTTCATTTCAGGATAACCGATTGCCTTGTATCCGTCCCAGCGAAGATAGGGGGCTACCAGCGGCTCGATTCCGTCTGCAGATACGTTGGGGGATTGACTGGAAATTTCACTGGGAATAGCATAAATGCCCTCCTTTACCAATCCCTTATTCATATTTAAAATTGCATCTTCATAATTTTTATATACATTTTTATCTTTTAAAAGCGGGGCCATATCCATTAAAAGTCCGGCTTTTACCATGTTTTCAAAACGACCGCTCTCGGTTTTTGTAATTATTAAATCTCCTAAATTACCAGCTGCAGAGCGTGTCTGGAATAATGTATCTCCGCCGCCTGCCACGTTAGGAGCAATGATATTTAATTCCATGTTGAATTTATCTTTTACAACTTTTGCAAACCATCCGCTCTGGATTCCCTGATAATTAGCCAGAGTATCAAATACATCCACTGTAATTAATTTATCATAGCTGCTGTTGCCTGTGGTATTTTCTACAGACACCTCTTTTTTGCACCCGCCTAAAACAGCGGTGACAGTCAGGACTGCACACAGGATCACACTGATCTGTTTCTTTCTCATCTTACCTCTCCTCCTTAACCTTTGATAGAACCAATCATGATTCCTTTTACAAAAAACCTCTGGAATATGGGATAAATAAATAAAATCGGAAGCACGACTATTACCGAAACCGTCATTCGTATGGAGGATGGCGTCTGCCTGCTGGCAAGAACTGCCCCGCTGATTGCACCTGTCCCTCCGCTTCTCACCATAGCCGCCAGGGAGCTGGCCTGATTGATGTAGGTATATAACAGATACTGGAGAGAATACAATCTTTGATCCGTTACATAGATTAACGTATCCTGAAATGAATTCCATTGGGTAACCGCTGCAAAAATGGCGACAGTCGCCATAATCGGCTGAGCTGCTGGCAGAATGATTCTTGCAAAAACGGTGAGAATTCCAGCCCCGTCAATTTCTGCTGCTTCCTGCAGCGATTTTGGAATTGACTCAATATAAGTTTTTACCAGTATAATATAAAACGGCTGTATGATGGTGGGGATCACATACACCCAGAACGAATTGGTCAGATGCAGTGTCTTCATGGTAATGAACATGGGAATCAGACCTGCATTAAAATACATGGTAATCACAAAAAAACGATACCAGAATTTCCGGTGCCACATTTTCTCCTGTGTAAACAGAAAGCCCAAATAAGCCGAGGCAAACACGGTACATGCCGTTCCTAAAATCGTCCTGGCAATAGAAACCACGGCAGCGGCGGAAAGTCCACGCAGCCCCAGCACCTGTTTGTAGTTTTCCAGATGGAATCCTTTTGGCAGGAAATTAATGAATCCGTTGGCACTTAAATCATTGGCGCTGATTGTATTGATAATCATGTAATAAAACGGATATGCACAAATCAGTGTGATGATTCCGAACATCAGATAATTGACGATGTGAAAAATTCTTTCTCTTACTGTCACGGCTCTTCCCTCCTAAATAATGGCCTCACCTCTGGTTTTTTTGGAAACAAAATTCACAGTAAGCAGCAGGGTGACACTGACCAGACTCTTAAGCATACTGATGGCAGTTGCCAGTGATAAGCTGCTACCTGTCATACCCACGTTATATACGTAAAGATCCAGTACCTGGATATGTGTCTTATTAAAAGAATTCTGAAATACGTAATACTGGTCCATACCGTTATTTAAAAAATTGGCGATTGACAGCATTAACAATACAAAAAACGTGGGAAGCAGACATGGAACCGTAATGCGTTTCATCAGCTGGAACCGATTGGCGCCATCCACACGGGCCGCATCGTAAAGCTCCGGATCAATCCCTGCAATAGCAGCCAGATACATAATGGCTCCCCAGCCAAGGCCTTTCCAAAGATTCCACATCGTCATCCACAGATACGTATGGGTATCACTGTCAAGAAATTTAACCGGCGCCTGAATCATACCGTGACCAAGCAAAAAGTTATTGACCATTCCGCTGTCAGTAAACAGGCAGAACGCCACCGAGTATACCAGCACCCAGCTGATGAAATTGGGCAGAGTCGTCAGCGTCTGAACCAGATTTTTAAACCACCTGCATTGTATTTCGTTTAAAAAAACTGCAAATCCCATGGGCAGAATAGAAGTCGCAATGCCAAGCAGGCTCATCGCAAAGGTATTCTTCATAACCTGTATCATCTGTCCGATCTGCGTCTTGTTAGCAAACAGGGTTTTGAACCATTTCCAGCCAACAAACTCACATTGGGACAGCTTTAACGGAGGCTTGTAGTCAAAGAATGCGTAAATCCAGCCATAAAGCGGAAAATAAGAAAATAGAAAACATAAAATGATAAATGGCAGAATGCAATAGAACAATCTGCGGCTCTGGACCGTGCTTCTTGGAGTTTTTCCGGCTGATAATGATTTCATAGTCCATATTTCCTCCTGCTTCTTACTTTAATAATACTATTATAGTAGAAGGGGTTCATTGGGTTAACCATCAAAATCAGAGCAAAACTGCCCCACTTTTTAGAGGTTAAAAAAACAGAGTGAAAATCCATCGAATCAGATTTCCACTCTGTATTTTATTTACTGCTTATTAAAGATGAATATCCGCATAATTCAAATAACAATT
This sequence comes from Hungatella sp., assembly GCA_009712635.1. Classification (GTDB taxonomy): domain Bacteria; phylum Bacillota; class Clostridia; order Lachnospirales; family Lachnospiraceae; genus Lacrimispora. The sequence goes on from WASS01000021.1 coordinate 39,177, forward strand.
CCAGTCATATTCATCCATATCGTGACTTCCTGTCTTATAATGATGTCCGATCCTTCCCTGATAAAGCGGCTGCTCCGGTAATGGTTTTTTATTGGTCTCCAGTCCCTCAATTCCAAACAGGCGATATACCGGGTCCGCCTGCACCAGAGATTCGAACTGCCCCTCCGGGTCTGCCCATTTATCAAAGGTCTTGGAAGAGGTATAGATAAGCCTTGGAGCGATTAATCCCAGCAGCATATGCTGATCAAAGGGAAGGGTTTCTTCCTTATCCATATACTTTTGATAATTTTTGCAGAACCAGTATGGAAAGCGGGTTAAAATATCTTTAATCCTCTCCCCCTTCGCTCCTCTGGACAGCGCATCTCCGCTGTTTCCTGCACAGCTGCTGACAGCCATGGCAAAGCGTTCGTCCTGGGCAGCACCCCAAAGAGCCGTTTTTCCGCCTCTGGAGTGTCCCACCAGTGCCACTCTTCTCTCATCGATTAAAGGCTCGGTCTCAAAGTAATCCATGATTCGGCTTGCAGCCCAGGACCAGGCGGTAATTGCACCCCATGCATTGTCAGGCCTGTCCGTTACATACTCAGGAAACAACCTTGAAAATCCAGTTGTAAAGCCTTCCTCATAATCAGGGGAGATCTCCTGGGTACGAAAAGCAGCGCAGGCATATCCCCTGGAAATTATGGTCTCAACCGGATAAAAGGGGCTTAGAAAATGCCTTGCAGGGTCACTGTCCTTAATCCCCCGATTGCATACGGTCACAAATGCAGGCACTGGCTTTATGGCATCTGCAGGAATGAATACAACGAAACAGAAGCTAAAATGAATTCCCTTGCGGACAGCTAAAACCTCCACGGTTTTTCTCACCGCCCGTCCCTGAAGAATCTCCTCAGACTGCCTGGAATCCGCAACACGGATATGAAGTTCCATATCGCTTAAATCCGGCAATTGGCCGTATTCCTCTTTCTTAAACAGCTCAAGCAGCTCTGGTCTGCGCTTTGTCATCCATATTTCCCAATCCGTCACCTCTGTTCCATCCAGGCAAGTCAGAACAGAGGGTATGTTTCTTTTATTTTCAGGCATTTTCATTGGCATCTCCTTCTTTCTCACTTACTGTAAAGCTTGATATCACTTGGTGCATAACCGAATTGTTTCTTAAACACCTGGAAAAAATAGGAGTAATCACGGTATCCCAGCATATGTGCCACCTCATTCACCCGGTTCTGTGGGTTCTTAAGAAGAATTCTGGCATTTTCCATTTTTACCATGGTGACGTAATTAACAAATCCAACCCCTGTCTCTTTCTTAAAACACTTGCTGAAATAAGAGGTGGATATTAACAGCTCCCGACAAATATTTCCCAGAGAAATATTATGGTTAATATGTTTATCAACGTAATCCAGTGCCTCTGAAACTGCTGTTGAATACTCCTGGCTTTTCTGCCTGATAAAGCGGATCCGTTCCTCCAGAGTATCCGGCGTTTTTTCTGCTGCAAACCGTTCTTTCTTCATAATTGCCCCCACCGCCTTTTCAAGCGCCTGTTCCATCTCTTCCGTCATCACAGGTTTTAAGAGAAAATCGCTGGCTCCATACCGGATCGCCCGCTGCGCATACTCAAACTGATTGTATCCGGATATAATAATAAACTGCATGTCCTGTCTTTGCTGCTTGATCTTTTCTATAATATCCAGCCCGTTAAATCCCGGCATCTGTATGTCGATGATTACAATATCCGGATTCTTTTTATGAATCAGCTCCAGACCTGCAATCCCGTCATAAGCGACTCCTGTCACCTGGCAATGAAACGATTCCCAGTTGGTGGCTTTCACAATTGCTGTTACTGCTATTTTATTATCATCTATCACTACTACCGAGTACATAACGTTCCCCCTCCCCTTACTATACCAAAGGAAACTCCAGTCTGACTTCTGTATAACGAAGATACTCTGATTCGATCCATACACCGTAATCAGGTCCATACATCAGCTGAATCCGATCCTTTACATTCTTAATTCCGATCCGTTTTTTTTCTTCATTGCTCTCAAACAGTGTTACAAGCTTTTCCGGAGGAATGCCAAGCCCGTTATCCCATACTTTTATGACAAGTCTTTCTTCCTTACTATAGACGGAAATACGGATTGTACAAAGTCCTATCTTGGGCTCCATCCCATGAACAAGTGAATTTTCTACAATTGGCTGTAATATACAACTGGGCACCATCATATCAAGAAGTAAATCATCTACCTCCCACTCCACTTCCAGCCTGTCCGGATAAATATTCTTATAAAGCTCTGTATAATTTTTTATGTACTCCATCTCTGCATTTAACGTGCAGGTATTCTTGCTTCGCTCTATGTTTCTTCTGAAAAATCTCGCCAGCAGACCGATCAGCCTGCTCACCTGCTTATCTCCGTTAATCTGCGCGATTCCATGAATGGACTGAAGTATATTAAACAGGAAATGTGGATTGATCTGAGCCTGCAGCTCATGATATTGAAACTCCAGCAGCTTATATTCATTCTGCTGCTGTATCTCCTTTGCACTGCTGATCTGAGCCATCAAAGACTGTATGTTAGCTGCCATCTGACTGATATGCTCTGAGATAATATCCATCTGATCGCCTTTTGAAAACGATGTGGATTCCAGCTTAAAATCCCCTCTTGAAACACGGGTGATGTTACGCAGCAGAATCCGGAGATTGCCGGCCATATTCCCAAACATCAGCCACAGAAAGATGATAATCAAAACAAATATAAGGAGTCCAATGAAAGATACAAAATAAAGTAAATCAGAAAACCGGCTGTTCTTTGCCTTTAAATCTACCTCGTGGGCTATTTTAATTCTTCCCCGGCTGACCTGATATTCGGCATATAAATAATTGTTCTTTTTTTCTCTGCGGACTGCTCCTGATTCTAAATGATCCCGTTCACTGGTGGTAAATAAAAGATTTCCGTTTATATCATAAAGTGCAAAATTTCCCACTTTACTGCTGTCTATATCCTGGAAAATCTCTTTTAAAACGGTGTTTTTAAGCTCTGCAACCACACAGCCGCTGAATCTCATGGTAGTCTCATCGAATAAATAACGCATTAAGATAATTCCATCATCACTGGCACTTCTGGTCCATATGGTATTGCCCGGGCGATGAGACACATCTTCTTTGTTATCATGATACAGCTTCAGAACAGATTCTTCACTGGGTCTTCCCTCTCTGGGTCTGCTGTCCCGGCATGCCAGATAAACCGTATCAGAAAGATCGATTACAGACACCCAGTTAATATCATAATTGGTACTCAGCATTTCTTCCAGCTGTTTTCTCAATCTGGGCTTTAAAAATGGGTCATCTGCTTTATCCGGACCTGTAACCGTCCGAAGCATGGGAGTCAGACGCTGATTCGTAGCCGTTAAAGGAATGGTGCCCTCCATCAGTTCCGTTAAAGAGATGTCTACATTCCTGCAGATCTGTTCCGTTAATGTGTCGGACTGATAGGTCAGTTCTGTCTTAAACCATTTGCATGTCACGTGGTAAATGCAAATGAGAGCAGCCAGAAATGTAAGTCCCAGCAGCGCCGTCACTGCAATCATTTTAAAGTGAAGCGTCTTCTTAAACCGGATGCGTTCTTCTGCAGATTCCATAATATAACCCCCTCGTCTTTTCCCACTATAGCAACTTGGCAAAAGAATGTCAACGCCGGATCATGGGCAGATTTTTCCAGATTTAACCTTTTACCGCCCCCTGGGTAATCCCCCCGATAATATATTTTTGCAGCGTTAAATATAACCCTAATATGGGTATGACTGAAAGGATAAAGAGAGCAAATGCCAGCCCCAGTTCAATGCTGTTCTCACCAAAGAAGAAATACTGGGTCAGGGGGATGTTGCGTACCTGTTTCTGCTGAAGTAACGTCAAAGACATCTGAAAATCATTCCATACATTCAGTGCATTTAATACGATGGATGTTAAAACAATGGGTTTCATCAGAGGAAATACAATCTGAAAGAAGACTGAATACATGCCTGCACCGTCAATAGAAGCAGCTTCCTCTAATTCCTTTGGAATACTTTTTACAAAACCTGATACCAGCAGCACCGTAAATGCAATCTGAAAACCAATCTTTGCAAAAATAAAGCCATGGAGCGTATTTAACAGCTTCCATCTGGTCATATCAATGTAAAGCGGAGTCATAATTGACTGAAACGGAATAATCATGGCGCCTACAAAAAGATAATAGATCAGATTATAAAAACGGTTGTTTTTTCTTGCAATAATATAAGAAGCCATGGTACAGATCAGTGTTATAAATATAACTGCCAGTACAGTGGTAACCAAACTGTTTTTCAGTGCCAGACCGAAATTAGAAGTTTCAATGGCCCTGGTAAAATTGTCCCAGTGGATGGTTTTTGGAAATGCCAGACGGTTTGTCACCATCTCCTGCTTGGATTTTACAGAATAGATCAGTGCAATATAAAATGGGCTGATCACAAGCAGTGTCATTGCAAGTTTTACAATCACAGACACATATTTCAATTGTTTTTTATTCATCAGATCTCCACCTCCCTGGCTCTTAAGGTTTTTGAAACCAGCGTGCTGACTACAAAAATGGATATGGTAAATACAACTGCAATCGCCTGTCCGTAGCCTGCTTTAAAGTATGTAAACAAATTGTTGTAAATTAACATTGCTACCGTTTCCGACGCCCTTCCGGGACCGCCTGCCGTTGCTGCCATGGGATAATCAAATACCTTCATTCCCCATGCAAGTAAAAGAGTAAAATTAGCTGTGACTGCCGGAGCAATCATGGGGAAAGTGATTGCTTTGAATTTCTGCCAGGATGTGGCTCCCTCCAGCTCTGCCGCCTCATAATAATCTTTTGATACTCCCTGAATTGCCGCGATGTAAACCACCATGCAGTATCCTGCATCCCGCCATACAGATATTACTGCAAGACCAATCATAACCCACGTTGTGCTTCCAAGAGGGCTGGCAATTCCAAATTTGTCATAAAACACATCACTGTACACATACCGCCAGATATAAGAGGAAAGCACAAGACTGAGGCAGTAAGGCATAAAGATACAGGTTCTCAAAATATTATTCAGTTTTGATTTCTTTGATATCATCAGGGCAAACAGCAGACCGAGCAGATTGGAAAAAACCATTGTAACGGCCGTAAACAGCAATGTATTCTTAACGGCATTCATTACATTTGCATCCTGAAAAATTCTGATGTAATTTTTAAGTCCCACATATGCCTTGTTTGGACTCATTCCATCCCATTTGGTAAAAGAGATGGGAAAACCCTGCAGGAACGGATATGCTACAAAAATTGCAAACATAACCAGGGCTGGCATAATAAAAGTAAACTCCTGAAGCTGTTTTTTCATTTTTCGGTTCATACTGCCTCCAACTTGGAAATAGAAAAGTCAGGGAGTCATATAGCTCCCGCTACACTGCCACCCTGACTTTCTGATTTATGTCATCACTTCAAAAAACTATTGTCGAATGGATGCGATCTCATAATCAATGTCCTGGAGTAACTTGGTAACATCACGCTTACTGTCATCTAATGTGACAAATTCCTGAAGTTTGGTGCGGAACGCGGTGCTGTACTCAGATGTATAATCCGGAACCTGACTCTTAGATACTATCATATCGTTATCGATATAAGATTTGATTTCCTTAATGAATTCATCGGAATCATCCGTTGACACATTTACATTGCTTGTCATAAGCTTTGCTGTTTCCATCCAGATCTTGGAAGACTGCTCATTGGCGAAGAAGCTGAGTAACGCCATTACTTCGTCCTTATGCTCTGTCTGGGAAGATACAACAAATACATCGTCAATACCAACCCAAAGCTTATTATCCTCCGGTTTATCGGACCATGGAGTCGGGAACATACCAAATTCTCCGTCAGGGCTTGCAGCCATTACATCGCCCATGAGCCATCCGCCGTTCATGTACATCGGTCTCTGACCTGCTGCGAAGTTCTGAATTCCCTGTGTCTGGTCCACAGCGGTATCTCCCGCATCTTTATAGGATGCAAACTTGGAGAACATCTCCATTGCGTCTTTCACAACTGCATTATCAGATAATTCTTTGGTTCCCTCCTGGGAATCTTTCCAGACTGTATTATTGTCGGTACCAACAGCCATAGAAGTAAAGAAGGAATCTAACTCATGGAATACTCCATGAATGAAGTTGTATGGATGAATAAAGGGGTTAATTCCTTTTTCTTTAAAAGTATCAGCAACCTGAAAGAATTCTTCTCTGGTCTTGGGAACCTCAACACCCGCTTCTTTAAACATCTTTTTATTATAAAAGCATGCCTTTACCTGTGCATCCAGAGGGAAGCCGTAAACGCCTCCGTTTACTGTACATTCATCTTTTAACATGGGAAGTACATTTTTCATACACTCTTCATTGGAAAGGTCCATGAAATATCCACCATCTACGAATTCTTTCATGGTCTGTGGTTTTCCAAACATGATGTCAGGAGCTTCTCCTGCTGCTATGTAATTTTTATAAGTTGCAACATAGGAAGAGGAGGCTACTACCTCTACTTCAACATTGATGCTGGGATATTCTGCTTTAAATGCTTCCAGCATGGCATCCAGTGCGTCTCGTTTGGACTGCTCTCCCATATAATGCACCAGTCGCAGTGTTACGGCATCCCCTCCCGCAGCCTGCTTGCTCTGGCTTTCTGATTCCTTTACCTCCGCTTTTGTGGCCTCCTCGGTTGCAGCCACGGTGGTTTCTTCCTTGCTGCCTTTTGAACATCCGGTGGCAGTTGCAGCCATCAGACCAGCGAGTAAAAGAGCAGAAACCCGCTTCAAATACATTTTTCTCATAATACATCCTCCTTGTAGACTATCATTTTTGATGTTGCATGATAGTTATATTTTAGCAGACCAAAGCGTCTGGTTATATATGAATATTTGGCTGTATTATTATATTTTTTGTCATTTTCTGTTATTATGTGACAAAAAAGGGCAGATTTTAGTAACTGCAATGCAGATACAAACCGCTGCCCTTAACGCCTTTTTCTTCTTAATTTGAAATTCCAGCAATTGCTTCTCTTACATTATCTACACCGATCAGCTTAATCCCATCGACAGCTCCCATCTTTTCCAGGGAAATCCTTGGCAGGATACAGGTATGAAATCCCAGTTTCTTTGCTTCATTTACCCTCTGCTGTGCCATGGAAACGGCCCTTACTTCTCCGGATAATCCCACCTCACCAAATATGATGGTTTTGGAATCAATGGCACGGTCCTTCATACTGGAGACAATCGCCATAAGAATTGCAAGATCCAGTGCAGGTTCATTCATTCTAAGTCCGCCGGTGATATTGACATAAGCATCAAAATGGGACAGATCATAGTGTCCTCTCTTTTCCAGAACTGCCATCAGAAGATTCACCCGGTTATAATCTGTGCCTGCAGCCGTTCGTCTTGGCATGCCAAAGGCTGTTGGGGTAATCAATGCCTGTACCTCAATCATAATCGGCCTGGTTCCCTCCATGGAACAGGCAACCACTGCTCCCGAAGCATCCTCCGGTCTTCCGCTTAACATGAATTCAGAAGGATTTTTTACCTCTGCCAGTCCGCTTTCTATCATTTCAAACACACCGATTTCATTGGTAGAGCCGAACCGGTTTTTTACTCCCCGAATGATGCGGTAGGATGCACTTCTCTCTCCTTCAAAATAAAGAACGGTATCCACCATGTGTTCCAGTACTCTTGGACCTGCAACAACCCCTTCTTTTGTTACATGTCCCACGATAAATATGGCAATTCCTTTTCCCTTGGCGATCTGCATCAGCAAATTGGTGGATTCCCTTACCTGGCTTACACTGCCTGGAGCAGATGAGATTTCTTCCCGGAACATGGTCTGAATGGAGTCAATAATCACTACATCCGGTTGTTCCTCCTGTATGGCAGCTTCTATGAGATCTAAATTCGTCTCACATAAAAACAGCAGATCCCCCTTCACTTCTCCGATGCGGTTTGCCCGCAGTTTAATCTGCTTTAAGGATTCTTCTCCTGATATGTATAAAACCTTCTTCTCTGCAGATGCCAGATTCCTGCATACCTGCAATAGAAGAGTGGATTTTCCGATTCCCGGGTCTCCTCCAACTAAAACCAGGGACCCTCTTACCACGCCGCCGCCCAATACCCGGTCCAGCTCCTCGTATCCGGTTTTCATACGGTCCTGTTCATCAAGCTGTATTTCAGACAGTCTGGCAGGTTTTATTTTTACGCCTGTCACACCGCCGGACCCTGTACTTGAAATTCCCCGTTTTCCGGAAACCTCCGATTTAGCCACGGGTTCCTCCACAAATGAATTCCATTCCCGGCAGCCCGGACACTGGCCAAGCCATTTTGCCGATTCAAAACCACATTCCTTACAAAAAAATGCTGTTGTTTTCCCTTTTGCCATAGGTTCCTCCTGGTCAGACAAAAAATCCGGATCCGAATCTCTTTTGAAAAAAGAGCCGGACCCGGACTTCAGTTACATTACTTTCTTCTGATCGTTACCTTCACTGGTGTTCCTTCATTCAGCTCCACGCTGGCTGACAGTTTCCCGCTCATGTTGGTTCTCATGCCGCCTGCTGCTGCACCATTCACAAACACTTCATATTCGGTATCTTCTGCCAGCTGAACTGTCAGCTGGGCATCCTTATCGCCTTCTACTTCAAATTCCACGCCATCATCAGATACTGCAAACATCTCCACTGCAGTTCCTGGTACAGATTCGTATACAAACATGCCGTTACGTTCAAGCTTGGTTATCTCATAAAATGTCTTTACTTTATATAAATCACCCTCGTGCTCAAAATCCTGTAATTTTGACTTTGTTTCTAATTTGTAATTACCAAAGCTAATTGTACCGTTCTGTTCTGTGCGGATTAATTCTTCAATTACCGGCATTGGTTTGCCCTCCTAGTATTTTCTTTACTTATCCCTGTTGGCGAAGAAAAAGATCCTTTCGCTTGTAGTTATTATACACGAATTGCTGAGAAATGGCTAGCTGTTTATCAGCTCTCTTACAGAAAATTTAAGTCCATCCTCACCAGCCGTGATCATAACCGTATCACCTGTTTTTACCGTTCCGGAAAGGATTTCTTCCGCAAGCTTATCCTCTAAGCTGCTTTGAATGGTACGCCGTAAGGGTCTCGCGCCGTATTTTTCATCGTAACCTTTCTGAATCAGATAGTCCTTGGCTGCCTCATCAATTTCAATTGTAATGTTCATCTGTTCGGAAGTACGTTTCATGATATCCTTCATCATAATCGTCACTATATCTTTCATATGAGTCTTGTTTAACGGATGGAATACAATGATTTCATCGATACGGTTCACAAACTCCGGTTTAAACAGCTTCTTGACTTCCTCCATAACGCGGTCCTTCATAAGCTTGTAATCTGCCTTTTCATCGGCTGCAGCACCAAAGCCCAGACGTTTGGGAGATATGATATTTTCTGCTCCTGCATTAGAAGTCATAATAATTACAGTATTTTTAAAGTCAATCTTCCTTCCCTGTGCATCCGTAATATGACCGTCATCAAGAACCTGAAGAAGAATATTGAATACATCGGGGTGAGCCTTCTCAATCTCGTCAAAGAGAATTACGGAATAGGGGTTTCTTCTCACCTTTTCACTTAACTGACCGCCTTCATCATATCCTACATAACCTGGCGGGGAGCCAATAATCTTGGAAACGCTGTGCTTCTCCATATATTCAGACATATCAACACGGATCAGAGCACTGTCCATACCAAACATGGCTTCTGCAAGGGCTTTGGAAAGTTCTGTTTTTCCCACTCCGGTGGGACCCAGGAACAGGAATGAGCCGATCGGGCGTTTAGGATCCTTGAGCCCTACTCTTCCTCTTCTTATGGCTTTTGCCACTGCAGTTACAGCCTCTTCCTGACCGATTACCCGTTCATGAAGAATGGACTCTAAATTTCTCAGACGCTCACTTTCTCCCTCTTCCAGTTTCTTTACCGGAATCTTTGTCCAGGTCGATACAACATCTGCAATCTCCCCTTCATCAACTGTGGGAATATTAGATATTTTTTCCTTCTGCCATTTATCACGGATTTTATCAATCTTTTCCCGCTTTTTCTCCTGCTTTTTCTTAATTACACCAGCCTTTTCATAGGCCTCCGACTTAATGGCAGCTTCCTTCTGATCTTCTAAAAGTTCAATCTCTGCCTCCAGTTCCTTAATCTCAGAAGGTTCTGTAAAGGTAGCAAGGCGGACTTTAGAAGAGGCCTCATCAATTACATCAATGGCCTTATCCGGAAGAAAACGGTCATTGATATAGCGGGAAGACAATTTCACGGCTGCTTTTATGGCGTCATCTGTAATCATAACCTTATGATGATCCTCATATCTGCCTTTTAAGCCTCTTAAAATACCCACTGCCGCTTCTTCGGAAGGCTCTTCCACCTTAACTGGCTGAAAACGCCGTTCCAGAGCGGAATCCTTTTCAATGTATTTGCGGTATTCTTCAATGGTAGTCGCACCGATTAACTGTAATTCTCCCCTTGCCAGAGACGGTTTTAGAATATTGGAAGCATCAATGGCTCCCTCCGCCCCTCCGGCTCCGATGATGGTATGAATCTCGTCAATAAACAGAAGCACTTCGCCGTCTTCAATTACTTCTGCAATTACTTTTTTAATCCGTTCTTCAAATTCCCCGCGGTATTTAGAACCAGCTACCATACCGGATAAATCCAGAGTGAGAAGTCTTTTACCTGCAATTGTCTCCGGCACTTCTCCCGATGAAATCATCTGGGCAAGTCCTTCCACGACTGCAGTTTTTCCGACTCCTGGTTCTCCGATCAGACATGGGTTGTTCTTGGTTCTGCGGCTTAATATCTGAATGAGACGTGTAATCTCAGATTCTCTTCCGATTACGGGATCTAATTTTCCCTTTACTGCAAGCTCTGTTAAGTCACGGCTATAGCTGTCCAGAGTGGGAGTACTTCCCTTTCCTTTGGGAGACTTCATAAGCTCTTCTTTATTGGCAGGTGCATCCTCTCCCATGGCAGCTAATACGTCAATGTAAAGCTTCTGAACGCTGACACCGATGGTATTCAGCAGTCTGGAAGCAACACAGTCATTATCCCGGATAATTGAAATAAGAAGATGCTCCGTTCCAATTAAATTGGCTTTAAAGCGGACTGCTTCCCGGTAGCTGTTTTCCAAAACTCTTCTGGCTCCTGGCGTATAGCCTCCGTCTTCCCTTACTCTCACTGCCTGGTCCGGTGCGATCAGCTGACTGATCAGCCCAAGAACCTTATCTTCTCTCACGCCGTTTTCAATGAGTACTCTGGCTGCAACACCGCTGCCTTCTTCTAACAGTCCAAGAAGCAGATGCTCTGTTCCCACATAGCTGTGTCCCAGCCGCCCTGCTGCCTGCTCTGCCAGATTAATGGCCGTTCTGGCCTTTGTCGTAAATCTGTCTATCATAAATGCAATCCTCCTGTCAATTTAATTCCGGCAGTTCCTTCCGGATGAATTCCGCCCTTGCCATATCAAGCTCCTCCTTATTCAGAGGACGGTCAGAAATCTTTTGTAAACCTGCCGGCCAGATGCCAAGCATCAGGCGATAAACGTTAAACTCTTCCTTTGTATGAATCAGACCATCCTCCAGTCCTGCCATCATCTGTGATAAAAAAATCATGGCATCTCTGGAAGTAAGCCTTCTGGCATATTTTAACACGCCGTAAGACTTATAGATCTCATCTTCTCGTTCAACTTTGCGCCGCTGCAGGGATAGCTTTCTTACCTGCATCTCCTGATTGGTCAACTGAATGGCTGCCTTTGTAACAGTATCTATAATTTCCCGTTCTGTCTGCCCCAGTGTTTTCTGGTTGGATACTTCATAAAGAGCTCCGAAATTATCTTCTCCTTCGCCGTAAACACCTCGGATAGCCGCTCCAAAACGGCCCATCTCTCCAATGAGGCTGGAAAATTTGCGTCCCTGGGACAACATGGGAAGATGTACCACAACCGATGCCCTCATCCCGGTTCCCACATTGGTGGGAAACGCTGTCAGATAACCGTACCGGTCATCAAATGCATATGGAAAACGTTCATTCAGGTAATCATCAATGCTGCTGGCCTGTTCCCACAGCTCTTCCAGATGAAGACCTGTCTTTAAAGCCTGAATCCGGATATGATCATCTCCGTTAAAAATAATCCCTGTATCTTCGCTTTCTGAAAGCAGGATCCCAACCGGGGTCTTTTTGCCGGCAATGGAAGAATTAATTGCTCTTCTTTCTTTTAGTGCCACCCGGTCCAGTTCGTTTAAATCACCCAGCATGGAAAAAGTAAGGGGGCTTGAAAGTTCCTCTCCCAAATCCTTTAAACCGAATTCAAGGCGGTGAATCATCTCGCTGCTTTCTTTTTCATCCAGTTTGGAAGGGAATTTATATTCCTTCCAGTTTCTGACCAGGCGGATCCGGCTGCTTATTACGCCAGATCTGCCGTTGTCAGTCTGCTCATACCATTTAAGCATTGCCTTCATTCCCTTTCCTCAGTTCTTTTATCCGGTCTCTGCAAACTGCTGCAGTCTCGTAATCCTCAAACCGGAGTGCTTCCTTTAACCTGGCATCTAGTTCACAGAGTTCGTTTCTGCTGTTGTCAGATCCGTCTTCATCTGAATCTTCATTCTGGCTTTCATGATCCATCCTTTGAAAAGCCGGTGTTTTTCCTGTATGCATCAGACTGCCCTGCAGCTGTTTGATGCTGTCCTCCATAAGCGGTCCAAAGACGCTGTAACAGTCTGCACAGCCGAAACGGCTGTCTTTTACAAACTCACTGTAGCTTGTGCCGCAGGTGGGACAGGCAATCTGCTGAAGCTTATCCGGTCCTTTTTCGGTATCTTCAATTCCAAGAAGACCTGATAACAGCTTGCCAAGAGGAAACTCCCCGTCAAAAATTGCTGCATACACACCAAAATCCATCTCTTTTGCACATTGGGCACAAAAATGGTGTTCTTTCTTCACACCATTGACTACTTCCGTATATTGAATATTTGCTTCGCGAATCTTACACTTCTCGCACAACATATAGAACCTCCAATCCAGGGAATCACTGTTATCTCTGGCTTTTCATAAATGACTGAAAAATCTCATCAACCAGCTGGTGAACCTCATCACACGAAATATTTTTGCAGATGCCTCTTGCTAATACAACGCTTAAATCCCTGCGCATCTCATCAAGAACCTGTATTTTATCTACATCAAGGGAAACAACCGCTCCTTTCCGGCGGTCCAGTTTCACAAATCCCTCCTGTTTTAAAACAGAGTACGCCTTATTTACCGTATGCATATTAATGCCTATATTATCGGCCATCTGGCGAACGGAAGGCAAGGGGTCTCCTTCTCTTATACTTTCCGTGGCGATTCCTATGATTATCTGGTTCCGAAGCTGAATGTAAATGGCTTCCTCACTGTTAAAATCAATTTGCAATATCATCTTTTCACCATCTTTCGTTATATCTGTTATACACATAATAGCACACGATAATGCATTTTTCAATATATAATATATGCCAGTATATAAAACTCTGTATTCAAATGGGAAATTTTCTTTTAATCTCAGAAATTTATTATAACAAACCAATTTAGGCTTTTCAATATATCTAAAATTTTATGATAAAATAAAACGAAAGCACCTGTTAAACATGGCGCTCTCGTTAGTATTTTCACTTATTTTATTATTTAGTCATTAAGATCCATAAACTCAAAGTCATCATCGTCATTTTCATTTACGTCTCTGCTTCTTTTGGCTTCGCTTGTCCGCTCCTCTGTCTGGGCCATAGGAACCCTTTTTTTCGGCATTAAGTTCTGCTCCATCTCTTCCAGGCTGGACTCTTCCATAAAGTCATCCTCTTCCTCATAAGCAGGGGTCTTGGGGATGAATGTATCAGGCCTGTCCATATCATCTTCTTCAAAATCGGAATAAAGACTTCCTGTCCGTTCCTTTTCGTCGAATTCCTCCCGGCTGTAACGCTTTACGTTTGCAGGCGGAGCGGCCTGTGCTCTGCTTTCCCTGCGGCTTACGGGCTCGTCCTTCTTCTTTTTGTCATGGAACGGTTCTCCGGAATCATATGGCCTTATATCCGATCCGCCGCCTCTTTTGATCAGGAAAATTACAATGATCAGTAATGCCAGTGCCAGCACGCTGATTGCAATTAATATATAGAACTGCAAATGATAATCCTTAAGCAAATCACTGTAGGTTTTAGCAAGTTCCACATATTTATCATTGGTAACTCCGGAAGCAAAATATCTCTGAACGGTCTTCTCTGAAAGATCATACCGGTAGAAATTCTTTTCTCCATTCCAGTTCATACCATAGAACAGACAGTATTCAGGCTTTGATTCCGAATCGGCAACCCAGCCGGTTACCTTTATTCCATCAATTTCGATCTGCTGCTCTTTAAAGCCTTCCGGAGCTGCAGTGTCTGTATCAAGAGGCATGATTACAACTGCTTTTTCAGTGGTTTTTACCTCAACAAACTGAGACCAGCTGTCTGCTGCTTCATTATAGATAAAGAATCCGCCGTTACCGCCCTCATCTTTTAAATACAATAAGAGGATGTCTTTTTCAAGACCTTTTCCAGCCATCACCTCAGTACCTTTATACTGATAGGTTTTGGCTTCAAATCCCTCTGGCAGTGTGGCTTCGTCAAAGGAGGAGGCTATGCTGTACACAACATCATGAATGGTTACGGAAGCAGAACTAAACTGAGCTTCACCAGTCTCACCGCCCTCATTGGATGCAGGAGTGGTTTCTCCCCCTTCCGGCTTGGTGACTTTAATCGTATAATTCTTAATCGTCTGACCGTCTTCTGCCGTTACTTTGACAACAACCTGATTCTCTCCGGCCTTTAATCCCTTTTCACCCTGAAGGGTTACATGGGCTCCTGCATTGGAAGCAACTGCGTTGACTACAAGGTCTGCTGTGTCTTTATCAACCTCTGCCGTATAGCTGTCCACTGCTGCAGAAAAAGCAGGAGTTAAGGTTCCGGGTGAAATCTTCAGGGATTTTAATGTGGCATCCTTTGAGGTTGTTGCAGGAGATGTAACCTTTACAGTAGCGCTTCCCTGCTTTGATAATGATATGGCAGCGGAATTCACATCATAAATTTCCTGGGATGTGACACTTATTTTCGCATTACCTGCCTTTAATGTTTTAAATTTCAAAATAAAATTAAAGGCTTTCTGATCAGCAGAATTCATGGTTCCAAGGATCTTAATGGCTCCGGCTCCGCCGTTGGCGCTGGTTCCGCTTACAAATTCCAGAATTGCCGGGTCATAAGACAGCATAATTTCTGCTGTCCCCAGAGGTGTATCGCTGGTGACTTTCATATTCACAGTTACATCATTCCCCACCATGACGGAAGGGTCAGAAAATGAAATCTTTGCATCCGATGCCAAGGATACCATGCAGCCCCAGGGACTAGCGACTGCCATCATACAAACCAGCATAAGGCTGGTGATCAATCTTTTCAGTTTCCTATTCATATAGTCTCCTATTTCCTAAACTTACATTCCAAGTACTTTCTTCTGCAGCAGAAGAAGATCCTGAGAATTCACATTTCCGTCTCCATTTAAATCGGCTGCTGCTTTTCCAGCATCTGAAAGGTGTTCCAGACCCAGAAGATATCTCTGCAGCTTTAATACATCCAGACTGTTAACTTTTCCGTCACCGTTTACATCACCACTTCCTTTTGAGGCGGTGTTTGCAGAGGTTGACTGTGTCTGGGCAGGCTGGGTCTGTGCCTGGGTTTGTGTTTGTGCCTGTGTCTGGCCAGGGCTTCCCGGTCCCTGTGAAGCCCCGGTAGATGCCTGTACTGATATATTGGAGGAAGCATCGGGCACAATGGTAATGTTACTTCCGCCTGGTGTTCCGGCACTGGTTTCTGAGGATGGATTGGAAACTCCTGGTCCCCTGCTGCCAGAAGAACTGCTACTGCCGGAAGAGCTGCTATTACCGGAAGAACTGTTGCTGCCGGAAGAGCTGTTGCCACCGGCAGAGCCGGGGTTACTTGGAGTACTGCTTCCGGAATTATAGGTCGGTCCGTTTGCCTGTCTGACTACATGAAGAATATACTCCCTCACATTACCGTTCTGGGCAGTAACGGAAACTTTAATATCATTATTACCATTTTGAAGTGCAATAGTCCCGGTTCCGCTTACGTTAGAAGCAGAATACAGTGCAGAAGCATTCACTTTAATACTGGTCACGCCAGA
Organism: Hungatella sp.; assembly: GCA_009712635.1. GTDB lineage: Bacteria > Bacillota > Clostridia > Lachnospirales > Lachnospiraceae > Lacrimispora. The sequence goes on from WASS01000021.1 coordinate 55,454, forward strand.
ATCCACAATCAGATTATATTCTTTTGTATCCCGGTCAAAGCTTGGTGTCATAACAAATCCATCTACACTAAGACCTGAAAGCTTGTTATTTGGATTACCATCACCAGTTGGCTGGCTGCAGGGATTTTCAGGCATATTGTTATAAACCGGAATTTTAAATTCCAGACCGGTCTGTTTCATATCATTATTATAAGCTTTTGAATACACCGCAGCTTCGGATGCTGCACCCTGCACATTGGTCATATACTGATGTTTATACAGATTCGCCCCCTGTACATTAAATTTCTTCAGATAAAATGTATCCTGCCCAACTTTTACGTAGTTATTACCATAATATAATGCGCCGCCTAAAATTGATTTTTCCGGCGAATTCCACGGACGTTCATAATTGCCTGCCTGAGACGCCCACCATAATCCTCTTTGCACAGCAGTCATGTTTCCGGACTGATACGCTTCAATATTAAAGAAATTATAATACCCGGCATAACCTGATTCTGTACCGGAAATACTTTTGCCGGTACCTGCAGAACCCTGCTCCTGAATGATCATCGCTGCCAGGACATAAGGATTAACTCCGGACTGGGTGGCTGCATTCATAATCATATTGGTATAAGCACCGCTTCCAGTGGTAGTCCCGGTAGAAGGCGCAGAAGCAGAAGGTCCGGTAAGACTTGCTCCGGGCCCATAATCCATAAGAACGGCCGCATGGTTGGGTGTAATGGAGGCATGGGGTGATTCCTGGCTTACATTGCCGGAAGAAGAACCCTGTGTTTCGGTTTTTCCGCCAGGACCAATATTGGCTCCGGGACCTGAGGAATTACCTGAATCCGTAGACGTTCCGCTCTCCTGTGAGGTGGCTCCGCCTGACTGGGAAGTATCTGTATTAACAGTACCTCCTGACAGGAAGGTCCCCTTAACCATGGTATTTAATCCTTCCATTGTATGTTTGTTGCTGTCATAGGTATGTGTTAAAAACTGAAATACATTGGTTTCGTCCAGGAAATTCCTGGGATCCATATAATACTTTACAATATCCTCTGATGCCGTAACCCAGCTGCTCCCGTCAAATCCTACCCAGGTACTGTTGTTCCAGTCATAAGCACCGGTTTCCGTAGATTTCCAGGAAGACATACTGTTTGTATGTACCAGTGTTTTTCCTACCAGGCTCTCTTCCTTTACTGCAGTATTCCAGTCTATATTGGTTTTCTGAGCCGTAAACACCCAATTGGGATACTGGGCATGAAGCGCCCTTAAGCGCACCTTATAGCTTTCTGGAAACCCCTGTGCAGACAGTCTTGACTCAAAATCAGCACTGCTTGTATAAACTGCGGCGAATTTTAAATAGCTTTTTGTAACGTAACCTGACACGGTTTGTCCGTTGGAATTGTTAAAGCGTATCTCATACCAGAGGGCTCCATCCGTTCCGTTCTTTTCATTGACCACAGTGACGGCTGCACCATTGGTCAGTTTTGTAACGATTGAATAGGAAGTACCCGGTCCGCTTCTTACATTCAGTGTTGAAGCATTCACCGTCGCCGACTTATTCGTATAAGCATACGTATCTATGTAAGGCGATATCGGTCCTATAAAAGAATCGATCACCAGAATACTGGCAAGAATTGCTGCCATCCTGCCAGCTTTTTTATACTTTCTCATCTGTTTCTCCCATAATACCCTTAAGTATTTTCATTACCAGTTATATGTAAATCATACATTATTTTATTATAATGACAAATGATACCATGTGTCAACACAATCAGTTAATCTTCAATTAATTGGAAATATTTGTAAGAAAATCTTTCATTTTATCCAAACCACGAAAACAGCGGAATGCATAAGCACTCCGCCGCCTTAAAACCCTTATTTTATTTATTTGAAACCTGGTTACCTGCATGCCTCAATGGCTGCTTCCAATATTGTAAGCCCGCTTTCAAGCTGGGAATCTGTTACCACTAACGGACAAAGGAAACGGACCACATTGGAATACGCACCTGCATTCTCCACAATCAGCCCGTGGTTTACACAGTAGTCAACCACATCTTTTACCAGTACTGGATTGGGATTCTTACTTTGTTTATCTGTCACAAATTCTATCCCCATCATACAGCCGATTCCTCTCACATCTCCTACCTCTTCAAATCGTTCTTTCCACAATTCAAACCGGGTTTTGCATCGATCGGCGATCTCAAGGGAGCGGGAACACAGATCCTCCCGTTCCATAATTTCAATTACTTTTAAGGCAGATGCACATGCAAGGGCATTTCCTCCAAAGGTTCCCCCTATAATTCCGCCTTTTACACCATCAAATATTTCCGCAGCTGCCGTGACTGCACTTAACGGCAATCCTCCTGCGATTGACTTGGCACAAGCCAGTATATCCGGTGCACAGCCGGCATCTTTCCAATAATTTGAGACAAACATACGGCCGGAGCGGGCAAAACCGGTCTGTACCTCATCAGCGATCAGCAATATTCCATTTTCATCACAAATATTTCTCAATGCCAGTACCCATTCTATCGGAGCCGGAACGAATCCCCCTTCTCCCTGAACCGGTTCCACCACCACAGCTGCCACATGCTCTGCGGGAGATGCTTCCTCAAACACCTTCTTAAGCTTTTCCGTATAATATCCCATTGCTTCGCTGTCCCTTAATCCTTCTGGCTTTCTGTATAAATAGGGGAATTCTGCCCGGTAAATTCCATCTGGGAACGGTCCGATTCCAAAGGCATAGGCTTTTTTTGCAGTCATTGCTGCAGCAAGAAGAGTTCTTCCATGAAATGCACCGGAAAATACAATGATATTCGGTCTTCCTGTGTAGGATTTTGCGATTTTTACCGCATTTTCAATTGCTTCCGCACCGGAATTGGCAAACATGGTTTTCTTTCTATCCGATTTCAGAGGTACAATTTCATTCATTTTTTCCGCAAGGGCTATGTATCCTTCGTGGGTGACAATATTCATCATTCCATGAAAATATTTTTCTGACTGTTCCTTTACTGCTTCTACAATTTCCGGGTGGCTGTAGCCAATGTTTAAAACACCCACACCACCTACCCAGTCAAGAAACCGGTTTCCGTCCAAATCTTCCAGCATGGCACCCTCTCCCCTGCCGATTACACAGGGATAGACCGATTTAATGGCTCCAGGCACCGCTTCCTCTCTCCGTTTTAAAACTGCTCCCGCTTTTGGTCCCGGCAGGGGCGTTTTTATTTCTGGCAATGCATCTCTCAGCATAAGTTCCTCCTTTTTGCCTTGATCAGGCATTTATATTGATTTTGTATAGATATCACTGATCTCCTCCCGGCTAAAAACAACCGGGTGATTTGCAATACTGGCGGCAGAAATCTTCATACAGTTTTCTGTCAGCCATGGTACGTCATTTTCTTTGATTCCCATATCTCCCAGAGTTTCCGTCAGTTGAAGCTCCTCAATCAGATTTTTGATCTGATCCACAAAATCAGATTCCTCTTTCCCTCCCAGAATTTTTGACATGGCGGCAAATTTTTCCGGTGAACCTTTTATGGAAGCTTCATATACAGAAGGCGCCAGGGCTGCCAGCCCTCTGCCATGAATTGCATTTTTAAGTCCGCTTACCGGATGCTCCATTCCATGGAGAGCAGTCACTCCCGCTGTATTGATCACCATACCCCCTAAGGTACTTGCAAAGCACAGCTTCTCCCAGCCGTCTAAATCCTGGCTGTCTTTGTAGACCCTCATTAAACTGTCTGCTGCAAGCCGGATTCCCTCCAAGGCCATCATGTCTGTAAGCGGCTGGGATACGGCAGATAAATAAGCATCCATGTTATGGCAAAGTGCATCAAACCCCACCGATGCTAAAACTGTCTTTGGCATCGTGGTCATCAGCAGGGGATCGATGATGGAACATGCCGGGACAATGGCACTGCACCGGAGTGATTTTTTATCCAGCGTATCCGGGTTTGTCATCACCGCAAATCCATTGCCTTCACTTCCTGTGCCGCAGGTGGTGGGGACTGCCAGTACCGGAAGCGCCTTATCACTAACCTTTTTTCCAAAAATATACTCATTGATATCCCCGCCGTTAACCGCCTGAAAAGCAATTCCTTTTGCTGCATCCAGACTGCTTCCGCCTCCAAGAGCCACCACCAGATCGCACCCTTCCTCAGAAGCGATCCCTGCACCTTCATATACTGTCGTGGTGGTGGGATTTGGCTCCGCCCTGTCAAACAGTACACTGGAGACCCCCTCTTTTTTAAGCAGTTCTTCCGTTCTGGCAAGGAGACCGGATTCTTTTGTACTCTTCCCTCCTGTTACAATAAGAGCCCGTTTACCAAGTAACGCCGCTTTTTCACCGATTAAATCCGCTTTCCCCCGTCCAAATACCAGATTGACCGGCAGGTAATATTGAAAATTCATATCATTGCCTCTCTCTTTCACAACTATTTTACATTCTTTGTTTTCCCATCCTCTACACCCACGAAATAATCATCGGTCAGTCCATAGGATTTTAATATTTTGGTTAAGGTACCATCTTCCTTCATTTCATTCAGGCACTTGTTGATTTCATTTAAGAAATCCTTATCCTGGAAGCGGACCGCTGCACCAATCTGCCCGCTTGCCTCCGCCTGGTAAGGAGCTAAAAGCTTTAGTTTTAGGGAACTGTCTGCTGAAAGTGTAAAGCCGGCAACAATTCCGTCAGTCACAACAGCATCCACCTTACCCGTGTTAACCGCTGTCATTAATGTGGCCTGATTGTCGTAAGCAAGTAGTTCCCCTATTTTTCCTTCATCCAGCCATTTTTGTGCTGTCTCATAAAATGCAGTTCCCGGCTGCGCTCCAACTGTTTTACCTTTTAAATCCTCTTTGCTTTTAATTGCCGAATCTGCAGGTATAACAACTGCCTCTCCCTCCTGGTACCATTTATCTGTAAATGCTGCAATCTGCAGTCTTTCATCCTTTACATACATCCCGTCTACAACCATATCCACATTGTTATTATTCAGTTCTACCAGAAGATTGGAAAAATCAATCTCCTTCATTTTGATATCCCCAATCCCCAGGCGCTTGCAGATTTCTTTTAATATTTCGATATCAATACCCTTTAATTGTCCGCTCTCCACATCCATATAGAAAAATGGTGCATCATTGGAAGAGCCAATCAGTATGGACCCCTTTTCTTTAATCTTCTTTAACATGGCGGACTCTCCTGTCCCCTGGTCAGAAGCGGTGTTTTGTGTTTTACCTGAATCTGAACTTTTACCTGCTGCTTTCTGACTGCATCCAGTGAGTACAATTGCAGCCAGCACAGCCAGCGCAGCGATTCTTTTTCCTGTTTTCCTTTTTTTCATAGTTCTCCTGCCTTTCATTCCTTGTTTATAGTTTCAATTAAGTTACGGCATACGTTTTAGTCTGCGTTCTAATATCCCGGTCATCTGGGAAAGAGGAATACTAAGTAATAAGTAAACAACTGCCAGAAGTGTATAGGCTTCTACGGTAAGAAATGTCTGGGAAGCATAGGTCTTAGTACGAAGAAGCAGTTCCTGCACAGAGATCATTGCTAACAGCGAGGTATCCTTAATAAGCATTACCAGATAATTTCCGAATACGGGAACTGAATTTCTAAGAGCCGGAGGTATGATGAAATGAAGCATTACCTTTGCTTCGCTGAATCCCAGCGCCAGCCCCGCTTCTCTTTGCCCGGAATCAACGGCCAGAATTGCAGAACGGATAACTTCTGACATGTAACAACCGTAATTCACTGCAAATCCGATAATTCCGCAGGTGGAAGCTTTCAGCTGAATATTGGTTTCGTACCCTGCCATGGAGAGAATTCCGTTTAACAGTGTGGGAATAACATAATAGATATAAAAAAGCTGGACGAGCAGAGGCGTTCCTCTGATCAGCTCAATTAAAACCGACAAAATCCGGCTGAGCACCTTATTTTTTGAAAGGCGTCCCATTGCAATCATAAGTGCTGCAGCTAAAGCACAGAAGAAACCGGAAAGGGTGATATACAGAACAATTCCCACTCCCCCTAAAAGACTGGGGCCCAGGGTATTAATCGCTTTTCCAAAATTCAATTCCATTCCTACACCTCCCTATAGTACTCTGGACAAAAATGTCCTGGTTCTCTCATTCTTAGGACTTTTAAATATATCCTGGGGCGCGCCCTCTTCGATTACAAAACCGCCATCCATAAAGATCACACGATCCGCCACATCTTTTGCAAACCCCATTTCATGAGTGACTACAATCATGGTCATTCCCTCTTTTGCCAGCTGTTTCATAACCTCCAGCACATCTCCCACCAGCTCAGGATCCAAAGCAGAAGTGGGTTCATCAAAGAGAAGGATCTCCGGCTTCATCGCCAGTGCCCTTGCAATGGCTACCCGCTGCTGCTGTCCTCCTGATAAAGCGGACGGATATGCATGCGCCCTGTTTTCCAGCCCCACCTTTTTAAGAAGATCCATTGCCTGTTCCTTCGCATCTTTAACGGGGATCTTATTAAGTTTCACTGGTGCATACATTACATTTTCCAATGCATTTTTCAAAGGAAATAAATTAAATCTCTGAAAAACCATTCCCACCTGTTTCCTGTAATCTGTAACCTTCTTTCCCAAATGTGTAATATCCTCTCCCTGATACAGAATTTCTCCTCCTGTAGGGGTCTCTAATAAATTAACACATCTTAGCAGCGTACTTTTACCAGAACCGGAAGGCCCTATAATTACCACTACTTCACCCTTTGCCACGGACAGATTCACATCTTTTAATACTTCCAGATCCTCAAAGCATTTAGACAGATTTTTTATTTGCAGCACGATGTAAGCCTCCTTTTCTCCTTTTTGATACAACAAAAAGGCAATGTCTTTTTTTCAAAAGCTCCATTGCCCGGAATGTGATATATGTATCAATTTTTTACAGCATATTAGAAAATCTCTTACGGATTATCTCAGTTAAAATTTCACAGGTGCCCTCTACTCCCAGCAAGCTGGAATCAATCATAACATGCTTATGTTCCTTATCTGACATGACATAACCGCAATAATGCCTGTGATAGGATTCTCTTGCTTTATCAACGGAAGCAATCATCTTCTTCGCCTCATCTGGTCTCATATTCAGACGCTCAACGCAGTTTTTTAACCTTGCCTCATAGGGTGCGTAAATGAAAATGTGAATAATATTTTTATAATCTTCCAAAATATGATCTGCACATCTTCCGACAATAATACATGATTCTCTCTCTGCCAGATCAACAATGATCTTTTTCTGGACTGCAAATACAGAATCCTGAATGCTGGTGGTCCCCATTCCAAGAGGATAATTCATATTAAAGAATGCTGATTTGGCACTTTCTTCCACATCGCTGACTGCAGAAACAGGAAGATTTAAATCTTTCGAAGTCATTTCAACAATATCTCTGTCGTAATATTCGATACCAAGATTCTCACTGACCATTCTGGCTATGGGTCTCCCCAGACTGCCAAACTGTCTTGTTATAGTAACAACAAACTTTTCTTTCATATGGTACACCTCTTTTCTAAAGGTATTTGTTATAGCGCTTATTATACTCCCCCCCTGTTTGCCCTGCAATGGTTACAGATTCCAATCTTTTTATTAGTTATTGTACTTTGGGTACAATGTATGATATACTACTCCACAATCAGAAGGGAGGTAACTATTATGAGAACAAGCGTTTCCGATCTTTATCACTTTGGCATTGATCCATACAGTCTCATCCTTCACAGCGGAGAAAACGGATTATCCAATTCCGTTTCCTGGATCTATCTGGCAGAGGATATACAGAATATGTCCTTTTTAAAGGGCGGTGAACTGGTTATTACCACCGGACTGTTTACACAAAGCGGAACCAGCCTGTTTGATTTTATCCGTTCCCTGGTAACCTTTAACTGCAGCGGACTTTTTATTAATGTAGGCAAATATCTGGAAATTGCAGATATCACACCTGAAATACTGGAATTTTGCAGAATCAGCAAATTCCCATTACTTACCATGCCATGGAAGGTTCATCTTGTGGATATTATGCAGGAATACTGCAAAATTCTCCTTCAAAACACGCAGAGCATGGACCATTTAAATGCCGCATTTCAGGGAGCACTCTACCAGGCTACTCTTCATGAGACTACTCTTATGACCTTAAACCAGAATGGTTTTCCAACTTCAGGGGATTATCGGATCATTGTAATTCTAAATTTGCGCAATGCTACCAGAATCACCTTTTCATTAAACAGACTTCAGTTAAAATATCATCTTTTTGAACATGACAATCTTCATATATTAATTTATCATATCTCCCAGCCCACCCCATCCTTAAGCGAGATCATGGATATTCTTATGTACTATGATGGCATAACTCTGGGAATCAGCAATGTATTTCATTCACTGGAAAAAATAGGAATCTGCCATAAACGCGCCCGGTTTGCACTGGCCGCCTCTCTGTTCTGGAATATTCCTTCTGTTAATTTTGATGAACTTGGATTTTTTCAGATACTTTTTTCATCCTCTGATCCTGATCTGCTGCAGTCTGTGTACCAGAACAGCCTGGGAGTGTTGGAAGACTTTGATTCAGCCCATGATACTGATTACATGGATACTTTAAAAGTCTTCCTGCTGTCTGACTGCAATCTGCTTAAAACAGCCGACAAAATCCACACCCACAGAAACACGATCATATACCGAATGAAAAAAATCAAAGAATTGCTAAAAACGGAACTGGACGATTCCAAAATTAAATTCGATTTATTAATGGCTTTTTATATCAGAGAATATTTTTCCATCTAATCACAATGGAGTGAAAACCTTATGCTAGCTTTCACTGCCATTATAGCGCTCCAGGTTGACACACATATTCTCCATAACTCTGTAAAATACTTCCATATCTGCCTGAGAGATTCCCTCACTGACAATCTCCTCAAACTGCTCGAATACCTTTCGTATTTCTCCTGCTTCCTCATATCCTTTTTCTGTCAGGCAGATGGAAAACGACCGCCTGCAATCGGGATTGCTTTCCCGTACAAGAAGCCCCAGCCCCTCAAGCTTATCGATGTTTCTGGACATGGCTGCTGCATCGATTCTGCATCGGTCTGCCAGCTCTTTCTGGGTAATGCGGTCCTCTTCCTGAAGATGGTACAATATTTTCGCCTGCCCTTGTCCGGGCGTCAGTCCTAAATCAGACAACAGAGGAAAGAAAATCTGTTTTCTTGCTTTTTCACCCCGCACCATCAATTCCCTGATACTTTGTTTTTTCACAATCTGCCTCCTTCTTTCTTATTTATTCCAATTCAAACTGCCCTGTATAGAGCTGATAATACTTGCCCTGCTCTTCAAGCAGTTCTTCATGGTTTCCGCGTTCTATAATCTCTCCCCGCTCCAGTACTAAAATGGCATGGGAGTTTCGGACGGTTGAAAGCCTGTGGGCAATGACAAACACAGTCCGCCCTTTCATCAGCGTATCCATCCCTTTCTCAATCAGCTTTTCCGTCCGGGTATCAATGGAACTGGTGGCCTCATCCATGGCCAGCACCGGCGGACGGGAGATCGCTGCTCTGGCAATGGCAATTAACTGTCTTTGTCCCTGGGATAAATTACTTCCATCATTTTCAAGCAGTGTATCATATCCGGCTGGAAGTCTCCTGATAAAAGAATCTGCATTGGCAATTTTTGCAGCCTCCCGAACCTCCTCCTCAGTGGCGTTCAGCCTTCCATATCTTATATTATCGGCAATGGAACCGGTAAATAAATGTGTATCCTGCACAATCAGTGAAATTGACTGCCTTAAGTCATCCTTTTTAATCTGCCGGATGTCAATTCCATCATAGGTAATCAGTCCTCCGTTTAATTCATAGAACCGGTTGACCAGATTAATGATGGTAGTTTTTCCGGCTCCTGTAGATCCCACAAACGCTATTTTCTGACCGGGCTTTGCATATAAAGTAATTCCATTCAGTATGGTGTGTTCTGGATTATAGCCAAAAACCACATCATGAAAACGAACATCTCCCTCCAGGGGAATCAGCCGGTATCCTTCTTTCTCATCCGGCACCTTCCATGCAAATCGCCCTGTATAAGTCTGGGATTCCATCAAAATACCATGTTCCCCTTCCTCAGCTTTGACAAGTGTCACAACTCCCTCATCCACTTCCTGCTCTTCTTCCATCATCAGAAAGATCTTCTCCGCACTTGCCAGAGCCACCATCAGGAAATTAATCTGCATGGTAAACTGATTCATGGGCATGGCGCTTTGTCTTACATACACCAGATAAGAGGCCAGCGTACCCAGGTTAATCAGCCCGGCAATTGCAAACAGACCTCCCACACAGGCAGAGACTGCATAATTAAAATAAGACAGTGCGACAATTGTAGGTACTGTAATTCCTGTATAGATGGATGCTTTGGTAGCGGAAAGCCGGAGCGCTTCATTTAATTCACAGAACTTTTCAAAATCCTGTTTCTCATGGCGGAAAATCTTTTCCTCTTTCTGCCCTTCTACCATTTCTTCTACAAACCCATTGATACTTCCCAGATTCCTCTGCTGCTTTGCAAAATAATTTTTACTTATCTTTCCATTGTGCCGGATATAAAGAAGCATAACCACAAGAAAGAAAACAACAATCATGGAAAGACGCACATCCAGGATCAACAGCATGATGATTGTTCCGGTTGAAGTAATGAAACTTTGAATCAGCAGGGTAAAGCTGTTATTTAACGCTTCTGATATGGTATCCACATCATTGGTGAAATGACTCATCAGTTCTCCATGGGTATGGGTATCAAAATAAACGAGAGGAAGCTTTTGTGTATGGCGGAATAAATCCATTCGGATCTCACTCACTACCTGCTGGGAAACATGGACCATCATTCTGCTGTAAATCAGACAGGAAAGCGCTCCTGCCAGATAGATACCGCCCATAATAAAAATCATGGGGATGAGACCAGGAATGTCCCCTGGCAGAATATAGTTGTTTATCACCGGCTTTAAAAGATAGGTTCCCATAATTCCCGAACAAGCACTGATGCATACCAGAACTGCAATGATTAAAATGGAGATCCTGTAATGCCCAATATACTTTAAAAGATGGAAAAGGGTCTTTTTTGCATCCTTTGGTCTTGCACGTCCTGTCTGTTTCATGCCAAAAGCCCCCCTTTCTGCTGGGATTCAAAGATATCCCGATATATTTCATTACGGTTTAAAAGCTCATCATGGGTACCGACTGCATTCACCTTACCGTCATCTAAGATAATAATCTGGTCTCCATGGGAAACGGAAGAAATTCTCTGGCTGATTATAATCTTGGTCATATCAGGGAGTGCATCCTTTAAGCCGTCGTTGATCTTTTGCTCTGTAGCTGTATCAAGCGCACTGGTAGAGTCATCCAGTATGAGAATTCTGGGCCTTTTTATGATTGCCCTCGCTATGCACAGCCTCTGCTTCTGTCCGCCCGAAAGATTCACACCGCCCTGTCCGAGGACTGTATCAAGCCCCGCATCCAGACGGTCAATGAATTCGTCCACGCAGGCAATCCGGCATGCTTCTTTGATCTCTTCGTCGGAAGCATTCTCCTTTCCCCAGCAGAGGTTTTCTTTCACTGTTCCTGAAAACAACGTGTTTTTCTGTAAAACCATACCAATGGCTTCTCTTAAATGATCCTGGGTATACTTGTAAATTGGCTGCCCATCTATTAGAATTTCTCCGGAGTTTATCTCATACAACCGCTGGATCAGCTGAACCAGCGTGCTTTTAGCAGCACCGGTCTGCCCGATAATTCCTACAGTCTGGCCTGGTAAGATCTGAAAGGATATATCAGAAAGCACATATTCTTTTGCAGTCTCCCTATATTTGAAATATACATGATCAAACTGTATGCCTCCCCTGGTAATCTCAATGTCAGTTGCACGATCATCACGGATTTCAGGCTCTTCTACAAGAACTTCCGAAATTCTTCTCCAGGAAGTTAAGGATCTGGTAAACAAAAGGAATACATTGGAAAACATCATTAGAGAATTCAGCACCTGAAGCACATAGCTTAAAAAGCTGGTGAGGGCACCCACCTTCATATGTTCTCCAATTACAAGATTCCCCCCAAACCAGAGGATGCTTAAAATGGTTCCGTACATAACAAACTGCATGGCAGGCATGTTGAGAGCTGCCAGTGAGAAGGAGCGTTCGGAGGTGTTCTTTAGATATGTATTGACCTCTCCGAATTTTTCTGTCTCATACTCTCCCCGCACATATGCCTTTACCACTCGAATTGCTCTTAAGTTCTCCTGTATGGCACGGTTTACTAAATCCATGGCGCCCTGCATTTTCCCATAAAGGGGTCTTACATTCTTAATAATAAAAAATAGGATTACCGCGAGCAGGGGCGCAGCAATAAAAAATACCATCGCCAGGCGGGCATTCAGCCGGAAGGATACCACCAAAGCGGTCAGCATCATCACTGGGGAACGAAATCCGGGACGCATCCCATTGGTTATGGAATTCTGAATGGTGGTAACGTCACTGGTGAGTCTTGTTACCAGGGAAGATGTGCTGAATCGGTCCGTATTGGCAAAGGAATAGGTCTGCATCTTTTGAAATTCTGCTTTGCGGATCTCCGCACCGATTCCATTTCCACAGATTGCTGTAAAACGTGCGCAGGCATGCCCCAGTAAAAGAGCAACTGCTGCAAAGGCAATCATCTGTCCTCCCTTCATTAAAATATAACTTTTGTTGCCGTTTGCAACTCCCACATCAATAATATCTGCCATAATCATTGGTATGATCAGTTCAAATACGGTCTCGGCTTCGATGCAGATAATTGCAAGAATCAATTCTTTTTTGTACTTCCTTGCATAATGCAGCAGATTATTCATTTTTTCTTCTCCACATTGATTATTACAATAATTGTATTTGCAACTATTGACTATACAACTATTATATTCTCTTCTATGGGAATGTCAATGAAATCTCCTTCATTTTCAAAAAAATCAGGCCCGGAGCCCCGTAACAGGGAACTCCAAAGCCTGATATTAAATCTGGTTTATTAAACCGGATAAGTCTTATTCTGTTTGTCAGCCAGAGTGGAATCCACTCCTGTCTGCTGCGCTGCACGGTATTCAAAGAATTCCTTTGCAACATTTGGGAACAGGGCATAAGAAAGAACATCCTCGTCCTGCTGTTTCCACTGTGCACATTCTTTCTCAAACTGAGGAAGCTGCGGTGCAATTAAGTCAGCCGGACGGCAGGTAATCGGTGTTTCATCACCAATGATCTTTTTCTGTACTTCCGGGTTAAAGGGTTTTACGGTCTGTCCGAATTCACCCATAAGAATCTTCTTGGTCTCCTTGGTTACCATCTTGTAACGCTCACCGCTGATAACGTTTAAAACGGCCTGAGTTCCCACAATCTGGGAAGACGGAGTAACCAGAGGCGGCTCACCAAAGTCAGCTCTTACTCTTGGAACCTCTTCTAATACCTGTAAATACTTGTCTTCCTGTCCTGCTTCCTTTAACTGGCTTACTAGGTTGGAAAGCATACCGCCTGGTACCTGATACTGAAGTGTCTTAATATCCACACCAAGCACTTTAGGATTTAACCGGCCGCTCTTTAATGCCTCATCCCTGATGGGCTGGAAATAAGCTGCAATTTCAGCCAGCAGATTCTGATCATATCCTGTGTCATATGGTGTTCCGCGGAAGGTTTCAACCATAACCTCAGTGGCTGGCTGACTGGTGCCTAAAGCCAGAGGTGACATTGCTGTATCAATAATATCACAGCCCGCTTCTATTGCCTTTAAATAGGTCATGGAAGCAACTCCAGAAGTATAATGGGTATGAAGGTCAATTGGAAGTTTGGTAGACTCCTTTAATGCACGAACCAGCTCATCTGCATTATACGGTGTTAAAAGTCCTGCCATATCCTTAATACAGATAGAATCTGCTCCCATATCCTCAATTCTCTTTGCAATGTCTTTCCAGTAATCCAGAGTATAGGAATCACCCAGTGTATAGCTTAATGCAACCTGTGCATGACCCTTTTCTTTGTTACAGGCTGAAACTGCAGTCTGTAAGTTGCGCATATCATTGAGACAGTCAAAAATACGGATAATATCAATACCGTTTGATATGGATTTCTGAACAAAATATTCTACCACGTCATCTGCATAATGATTGTAACCCAGAATATTCTGACCACGGAATAGCATCTGCAGTTTCGTATTCTTAAATCCGTCTCTTAATTTTCTCAGTCTCATCCAGGGATCTTCTTTTAAGAAGCGCAGGCATGAATCAAAGGTAGCACCGCCCCAGCATTCAACTGCATAATAACCAACCTGGTCCATCTTCCCAACAATGGGAAGCATCTGCTCAGTTGTCATTCTTGTAGCAAGCAAAGACTGATGAGCGTCACGAAGAACTGTCTCTACAATCTTAACCGGCTTTTTTTCTATATCTGCCATTTTCTTACCTCCTGGTTATTGTTCATTTACTTTGCTTATTGGGTATCGTAATGATATCCGTTCCAATTATTTCACTCCGAAAATAGCCATGAATGTACCGGCTGCAACTGCAGTACCGATAACACCGGCTACGTTTGGTCCCATGGCATGCATCAGCAGGAAGTTAGTCGGATCAGCCTCAGATCCCACCTTCTGGGACACACGGGCCGACATGGGAACTGCGGATACACCGGCAGAACCAATCAAAGGATTGACCTTACCTCCAGAAACCTTGCACATAAGCTTACCAAACAGTACACCGGCAGCTGTTCCAAAGGCAAATGCAACCAGTCCCAGAACAACGATTTTAAGTGTATTGGAATTTAAGAATGCTTCCGCACTTGTGGTCGCTCCAACCGATGTACCAAGAAGAATAACCACGATATACATCAGTGCATTGGCGGCCGTTTCCGTTAACTGTTTTACGACTCCGGATTCTTTAAATAAGTTACCAAGCATCAGCATACCGATCAAAGGAGCAGTGGTCGGCAGAATCATACATACAACGGTAGTTACGATGATTGGAAACAGAATTCTTTCCAGTTTGGATACCGGCCGAAGCTGTTCCATCTTAATTTTACGTTCCTCTTCTGTTGTCAGAAGCTTCATAATCGGCGGCTGGATAATCGGTACCAGCGCCATATAAGAATAAGCTGCAACTGCAATGGGTCCCATCAGGGAAGTCATTCCCAGTTTGCTCGCCAGGAATATAGAGGTAGGGCCATCTGCTCCTCCGATAATAGAGATCGCCGCTGCTGCCTTATCACTGAATCCCATAAAAATTGCCAGAAAATAAGCAGTATAAATACCAAACTGGGCAGCTGCCCCTAACAAAAAGCTCTTAGGGTTTGCAATCAGGGGGCCAAAGTCTGTCATAGCCCCTACACCCATGAAAATAAGGGGAGGAAGAATCCCCCATTCATCCATTTTAAAGAAATATTGCAGCAGTCCGCCGCCGGAACCATCCGCTCCAACCTCTTTCATAATATCCGGATAGATATTTACCAACAGCATACCAAAGGAAATCGGCACCAGAAGCAGGGGTTCAAATCCTTTTTGAATCGCCAGATATAAAAACAGAAAAGCGACCAGGATCATAAGCATATTACCTGCAGTCAGGTTAAAGAATGCGGTCTGCTGAAGAAGATTGGTGAATGTATTACTTATATACTCCATGTTAATCCCTCCATAAGGAATCCGCGCTATTTATAGTGATAGCGGATCTTTCCGTACTAGTTTAATGTAGCCAGTGTTGCGCCTGCTTCTACGGAATCACCCACTGCTACCTGAATACCGGCAACTGTTCCATCGGAAGGTGCTACGATTTCGTTTTCCATCTTCATGGCTTCCAGAATAACCAGGACTTCGCCCCGTTTTACAGCCTGTCCAGGTGTAACCTTGACGCCAAGAATCTTACCAGGCATAGGTGCAGTTACCTTTACAGAACCTTCTGTTCCTTTTGGTGCTTCTTTCTTTGGTGCGGGAGCCGGAGCTGGTGCTGGTGCTGCAGGTTTAACGGCTGCAGGTGCTGCGGCCGGAGCTGCTGCTGTACCTGTTGTTTCTTCTACGGTTACATCGTAAACATTACCATTCACTGTAATTTTATAATTTTTCATGATGACAATCCTCCTGATTTTATGCTTTTTTCCAATTACCGGCTGCTGCACGTTTAATGGAACGGACAACCAGACCGCTAGGTGAAACTCCTTCAGATGCTGCAATTGCTGCTGTTATTACAGCTGCCAGTTCCAGATCATCTGCTAACTCCTCTTCCTCTTTAATCGTCTCTATTACCACTGGTTCTGGTCTGGCCTCCACTTTTTCCTCAGAGACCTTTCCCTTATTGAGCATTTTTTCTTCAAATATACTGATATAACGGAATGCTCCAATCAGCATACTGATGAAAATTAACACAACGAACACGGTACCCATACCCATCAGTGTATTAAAGCCGGCTTTTTCCATCTTCTCACTTATTGTATATTCAGGGACAAAAGCCACACCGGTTATCTTGGAAAGCTTGTGGTCAAAGGTTACAGTAAATTCCATATTCCTCTTTTCAAATACGGTACTGACTGTAGCACTGTATCCACTCTTGCTTTCTTCTAATTTTAAAGAATCCGAAGCTGATACAAAGCCGCCTAAATCACCCTTAATATTCTTCCAGGAATCAATACCTTCTGCAAGCGCAGCAACCTCATCCTGTTTAGCCAGGCTCTTTTTCATCTGCTCGCTGTCTTTATCCTCGAGACCGGTGTACAGCTCCAGATACGAGGCGACGGGAATTTGCTCAAGCTGCGCTTTCATATCCGCATCAATGCCTTCGGCCTTTGTACCGGCAGCACTGCATGCAGATAATGAAAAGAGGCAGACTGCCATAGTAAGACCCACTACTGCTCGTTTCAAATTTAATTTCATATGCCTGTCACCTCATTCTATATCGTGCCATGTTTTTTCGCCGGACGATCCTCTCTCTTAGTGAATAACATCTCAAATGCAGCGATTACTCTGGCTCTGGTTTCACTGGCATCGATAATGTCATCAACATATCCTCTTTTTGCTGCAGAAAGCGCGCTGGACTGAAGGACACGGTAGCTTTCCGCCTTTTCTTCCATCACTGCCTTTCCATCATCTCCCTTTGCAATCTCATCTGCATACATGATCTTTGCTGCCTGAACGGGGTCCATCATACCTATGGCTGCCTCCGGCCATGCATATACAATATCAGCACCAATGGATTTGCTGTTCATGGTCAGATAAGCGCTTCCCAGTGCCTGACCAACTACAACGGTTACTTTTGGAACTGTTGCATTGGCAAATGCATAAGTCAGCTTTGCAGCTGCTTTCGCAATGGTTTTTTCAGATCCGGTTGTGCTCTCATAGCCGGTTACGTTCACCAGGGTGAGAAGCGGGATATCAAACGCATCACAGAAACCAACAAACTCTGCAGCCTTCTCACAGCCTTGTCCCGTTAATTTTGCTTCACAGGACATGGTCTTTAATCCACTCTCGTCATAGGATTCTGTTCGATTGGCAACGCAGCCCACAGTAATTCCGTTTAAACGGATAAAGCCGGTAACCATAGAGGAGCCATATTCTTTTCCGGTCTCCATAAAGAAATGATTATCAGAAATCTGTGTGAGCGCAATTTTCGTATCACCAACATAGTTTGCTAAATCGGAGCATACGCGGTTTAAATCATCCGTGCACTCATCGTAAGACATGTCATCCTCGCTATTGGCAGGTAAAATCGTTACAAGAGTTCTGATATGATCAAAAATCTCTTCTTCCTCTCCGATAAAATCTACCAGTCCTGCTTCCCTGCTCTGAAAACTTGCGGAAGCGGTATTTAATTTTTCTGTATAGTTATCCTGAATGGCATTGGGTGAATTAACAAACAGCTTTCCAGACTTTCCTTCCATGAAAGTAAAATCTGCCATAGCTGCAGAAACAGCCATTCCACCGCCGCAGGTACCAAAAATCGCTGTGATCTGCGGTACCACTCCTGATGCTAAAGTCTGGCTCATATAAATTTCACCAAAGCCGTTTAAGGCATCTGTTGCCTCCTGAAGTCTTAATCCGGCACAATCGATCAGGCCGATTACCGGTGCTCCCATTTTCATTGCCATGGCATAAAGTCTTGTGATTTTTTTAGCATGCATTTCTCCTACAGCACCGCCAAAAACACCTGAATCCTGACTGTAAACATACACAAGGCAGCCCCCAATGGTTCCATAGCCGGTAACAACACCGTCAGAAGGAGTTTCCCTTGCTGTCATGTTAAAGTCTGTATTTCTCGCTGTTACATAGCCGCCGACTTCAACAAAACTGTTTTCATCAAGCAAAGCGTGAATTCGATTACTTGCTGATGTCTGTGTTGAATTACTCATTTTGCAATCCTCCATTTTGTAATATTTGCATAGTCTCTGTTAAAAAAACAACGAAAGGACTATATAATAACACCAATTTCTGCCAATTATAATTGTATAATTAATTTCAACTTATTTCAAGTTCTTTTTAGTAAAAAAAGAGCAAAAAACTATGGATTTCTTACAATCCATTGTCTCTTGCTCCTAATTTTCGTTGGCATAATATCGATTCGTGTAAATTTTTCCGGCATTTTGTATAATTTTGTCGATTATTTTTGTATGTTGTATACAATGTTATTCTTTCATTTCCGTAATCCCAATACTGCCATCTGCTGTTTCCTGGAATACAATCCTTGATGGGCCCTCTCCCATCACGATTCCTGCTTCCGATTTCTTTAAGGTAGCTGTGTCCACCTTGGCGATTGATACCATTAAATCATCTCCAAATACCATATCCGGATTCAGCTTTAATAAATCTTCCTGCTTTTTTAATATAATTGTTTCCTGATCCCCGTTGATAAACACGCATGGATAGGCAATCAGTTCTGCCAGTTCTTCTAAATTTCTATCTGAAACTGCTTCCTGTATTTTTTCCGCAAAGGCTTCCGCCTGCTTTCCCGGTCCTTCGTAGGTCTCGTCAGCCTGCGTCTCTTCCTGATCTTTCATTGGTGAATCCGGTTCCCCATCTTCTGATGAAACCGTTCCATCTGTGCTGCTTTCCAATACGGACTTTTTCATATTACTGTCCGCAGCCTCTGATTCAGTTATCTGCCCAGTGCTTAAACCAGCGGCAGATTCACCCTTTTTCCCGCAGCCAGCTGCAAAAAATACAGCCAATGCAATGATAAAACAAACGATACCGAATCTTTTCCTGAGCATCTTTTTTTCGTTCCTCCCTGCGTCCATTTACTGCTTCGGGCACAGTATAGCACCGGTAAAGATTGGAAGTCAATAGAGTTCCCAAAACCGTAAACCTTAGTCATTTTTCCGTAAGATATTTGTCCGCATTTTTAATTATTTATATTCTTTATGAAGAGTAAAACCTCGTCCGCGCACCTCTGTAACCTGATTGATAATCATAAAGGCATTGGGATCAATTTCAAGAACCAGTTCATTGAGTTTGGGCAGCTGCCTCCCTGATATTACAGTAAGAACAGCAAAGGATGATTCCCTTAAATGTCCTCCTTCGCTGGCAAGCAGGGTTGTCCCTCTGTCCATACGCCGCTGTATCTCCTGGCTGATCTGGTCATACTTTTTACTTATGACCTTTACCTGCATCTGATTACGGCCTGTCATAAGAACTTTATCCAGAACCATTGTGTATAAAAGAACAAGAAGAATTCCGTAAAGAATCTGTTCCATACTGGAAAAAATCATCTGGGAAAGCAGAATCAGGCAGTCAAAAACCGACATGGTCTGAGAAATCGACAAATTCCACTTTTTATTCAGTATGAGCGGCGGGATATCCATTCCTCCTGTAGACGCTCCGGCCCGTATCACCATCCCAATGCCGGCACCGATTAAAAGACCGGAAAATACAGTGGCAAGCATACGGTCCTGGGTTATGGCCATATTACCGGACAGTTTCTCAAATACCCCCAGAATAAAGGGATAATAAAATGTGCTGATTAAGGTT
Source organism: Hungatella sp. (assembly GCA_009712635.1). Classification (GTDB taxonomy): domain Bacteria; phylum Bacillota; class Clostridia; order Lachnospirales; family Lachnospiraceae; genus Lacrimispora. The sequence continues at coordinate 75,433 of WASS01000021.1, forward strand.
GTCAGGGCAAACGCCTTACCCAGTACGAAAGCACCTGCAACGAACATGATGATATTAAAAACTCCTATAAAAAGAGCTATGGGAATCCCCAGTTTTGCATGGGCTACTAAAGCGAGACCTGTCGTACCTCCTGTAATCAGTCCGTTTGGAAGAATAAACAGGGAAACAGCAAGTGCATATACGGTGTTTCCTGCAAGCACCGTCGCTATTTTTTTTAAATTCATACTTCAGTAACTTCCTTTCAACTTCTTATTATGCTAAAAATTTCGCTCTCAGCTCATTCCTTTTTTCCGGAGTTACAAAAAGTCGTTCTGACAGGTAATGGTCTATAGTTCCATAAGACTGCTCGATGGCAGAAAATGCACGGAGAATATAGGCCTCTGAAACAGTAAATAATACACGGACACAGTCTGCAAGACCCTTGTCCCCGGTCTGCTGTTCAATCAAAGAACAGGTCTGGTTTACCTGGGCTATTACATAATCATTGGTTTTTACGAAATCCCTGATAATGGTTTCCCGCTGTACCCCCAGAGCAGTCAGAAGAAGGGCAGTTCCAACTCCTACCCGGTCCTTTCCGGCTGTGCAGTGCCATAAAACCGCTCTGTCATCTGCTTCCAGCAAAAGATCAAAAAAACGGGAATAAGAATCTGCGGCATGGTCATTTAAAACAAGATCCTCGTAAAGCCTGTCCACATATGTTTCCGGTCTTCCACCTAAGGAAGAGGCATGGAGAAGGATTGATTTTATCGCATCTGGTTCTCCTTCCTCTGCCTCCTGTTCTTCCTCTTCAAAGGTGATTCCCACTGTCTTTTCATCCAGAATGGGATTGAATATATTACGGATTCCCGGCATATCCGGATCCGGCTTTTGTTTTCTTTCCGTTGCCGTTCTAAAATCAATTACCGTTCCAAGACCGCACTGGTGGGACAATATCCGGATATCCTCTCCAGTTGCCTCGTAAAGGGTACCGCTCCTGATCAGCCTGCCCGGCAGTATCATCTTCCCATCCTGAGTCTTTAGTCCGCCTAAATCTCTGGTATTATGAAGCTTTTCAAGCTTTATTCTTCCCACGAAACCCGTATTTTTTTCATTCATTTTTCTTATTTCCTCCCACTCCCTTTGCAGCATATCTTCTCAAAAGGAATTGTATTTTTGTCAAGTATATCATAAGATTCCATTAAGAGGAAGTCAGTATTTGGGAAAAACCAGGCATGGAAAGATAACGGGTAACCATATTTTTAAGGCACCAGATAACAGTCAGACGTTTGGCTCCTTCCGTTAAGTAAACCGGATATTCTTTCACTGGCTGGTTGTTTAACCAATATGTAACGGACCCTATTTTCTGTCCCTTTTTAACAGGAGCCTCTATCTTATCTGGAATGCTGGTCTTCACAGTGACCTTCTCATCATCTGCCAACAGGAGTTTAAGACTCTTCTCCCTGTCATCTGCCATGGAACTGGCGATGAGAACCGGCTTATCAAGCCCTCCTGATATGGGTATTCCCTCATTAATCAGCACGTCTGGCATTGGTACTTCTTCATATACATCCCGGTAATGAAACCGGTCCATTCCGTACTGAAAGAGTTTTCTGGCATCAGACCATTTCCAGGTTTTGTGAGGAGGCCAGCCGCATCCTAACAGGGCGATGGTAAAAATCCTCCCATCACTTTCAACTGATCCCACATAAGAATAGCCTGCGCCACCGGTAAACCCTGTTTTTCCTGAGAAAGCCCCGCTCATGGAACTTAAAAGGGCGTTGTGGTTTGTGCAGCTAAAGGATCTTTTCCCATCTACATCTGTAAAATAATAGTTCTGGGTTCCGGTTATTTCCAAAAACTCTTTGCTTTTTGGAGATTTACCAATGCAGTAATTCATAATCCTGGCCAAATCGGCTGCTGTGGTAGAATGTTCTTTTATTTCACCGTCATTCTCCTCCTTGGCATCCAGGCCGTTGGGAGTAATAAAGTAAGTATTGCTGCACCCCAGCTCTCTGGCTTTCTGATTCATGAGTTTGGCAAACCCCTCTCTGCTTCCTCCTATATGCTCTGCTATCATCATGGCTGCATCGTTGTGTGATTCAAGCATCAGACTGTAGAGCAGATCCTTTAAATAGATGGTCTCTCCTTTATAGACTCCCAGATGAACCTTGGGCTGGTTAGCCGCATTCTGAGTGGCAGCCACCGGATCAGACAGATTTCCGTTTTCAAGAGCGATAATACAGGTCATAATCTTAGTCGTACTGGCCATGGGGCGCACCAGCTCCTCGTTTTTTCCATATAAAATCCGGTTGGTTGAGGCATCCATTAATACTGCTGACTGAGCATAAAGATTGAGTTCGTCGGTTGTCTCAACTGGTGTCTTATGATCTGTTTTTTCTGATGTCACTGATGTATGGTTTTTAATGGTCTCTTTTTCTGCCAGCTTCACCGCAAATGTTCCAATAACGGAAATAATGGCGATTCCTGCTGCTGCCAGGAGTATTCCTTTGGCATGCCTCATAAAAGAGCCTCCCCCTAGACTTTATTTTATCCTATTCCGTGTATTTTTTAATTATTCCCCTTTACATTTCGAACGTATTTTCGGTATAATAAAAGAAAAAAGGAGAATCGGATATGTCAACGGAGCCTCTTATTTTCCATATTGATGTTAACTCCGCATTCTTAAGCTGGGAATCTGCAGACCGCTTAAGGCAGGACCCTGAAGCTCTTGATTTGCGCACCATCCCCTCTGCAGTCGGCGGTGATGCCCAGTCAAGACACGGAATCGTACTGGCGAAATCCACGCCTGCCAAAGAATATGGAATTACAACCGGAGAACCCATTGCCCAGGCTCTCCGCAAATGTCCGGGGCTTACAGTGGTTCCTGCCCGCTTTGATATCTATCTGGAATATTCCAGAAGACTGATGGATCTTTTGTCTGACTATACACCGGACATTGAGCAGTTCAGCATTGACGAAGCCTTCCTCGATATGACTTCCACCATCCATCTGTTCGGATCTCCCATTGATACAGCCAATCTCATACGGGAGAGGGTCTGGCAGGAACTGAAATTTACGGTGAATATGGGAATCGCCCCCAATAAGCTGCTGGCCAAGATGGCTTCGGATTTTAAAAAGCCCAACCTCTGCCACACTCTGTTTGCCCATGAGATTGAAACCAAGATGTGGCCTCTTCCTGTGGGAGAGCTGTTTTTTGTAGGTCATTCCGCAAAACAGAAGCTTGTAGGGATTGGCATTCATACCATCGGACAGCTGGCAGCCTGTGATGTTAAATATTTAAAGCACCTGCTGGGAGAAAAATATGCAGTACTAATTCACGACTATGCCTGTGGGATTGATACCTCTCCGGTTGGGTACCGGGAACCAGTGAATAAGGGGTACGGAAACAGCACCACTTTGTCAAGAGATGTGGAAGACATGGAAACAGCCCGTTCTATTCTTTTATCCTTAAGCGAAACAGTGGGTGCCAGACTGCGCAGAGATCATGTGTTGTGTGACTGTGTCTGTGTGGAGATTAAGGATTGGGATTTTCATACCACCACCCATCAGACTACCTTAAACTGTCCTACGGATTCTACCACTCTTATTTATGAACACGCATGCAGACTGCTGGAAGAGTTCTGGGACCGGACGCCCCTTCGTCTTTTGGGTGTGCGCGCCACGAAGATTTCGGATGAGGGATATTTACAGATGAACTTATTTGAATCGGAACAGTCAAAAAAGATGAAAGAGATGGAAAAAGCTGTGGATCATATCCGCAGCAAATTTGGTACTGACAGCGTAAAAAGAGCCAGTTTTTTAAAGAAAGACCGGATGGTGGATCATGCAGCTGGAAAGGAGAAGCACATGAAGCAGTGATTCGCTCCTTTCCTCTCTGCTTTTTCTCTGTTAAAACTGTCCGCTTATGGGCTTAAAGCCTTCCCCATAAACTTCGTTGGAATCGGTTATGATCAGGAACGCATCCTTGTCCGTTTCATGAATTGCTCTTCGGATGGAGACTACCTGAGAGTTGTTGCATGCGCACATAACCACATTTTTTTCATCTTTGGTAAAAGACCCCTGGCCTTTCAAAAAGGTGCAGCCTCTGCCGGTTGCTTCTTCGATTTTACATGCTACCTCCTCTTCATGAGAGGTAACCACAAATACCAGTTTGCCGGCACCCAGACCATACATGATTTTATCAATTACCATGGTTGTCACGATAGAAGAAACCAGACCAAGTATGACCGCATCCACATTTCGAAACACCAGTCCGCCCGCTATGATTACTACGGCGTCCACCACAAGAGAGATCTTGCCGATGGTAAGATGAGGAAATATCTTTCTGATTGCCATAACCAGGAAATCAGTTCCTCCAGTTGAGCCGTTTCTTAAATATACCAGGGTTAAACCCAGCCCGGAAAAAATTCCGGTACACGCCGATGCATAGAGAGGATTGCCCTGATAGGCAGGAAACATGGGAACAACATAATCCAGTACCAGTGCAAAGATCAGCATACTTTTCATAGAACGCAGAAGAAAGCCTCGTCCCAAAAGCTTATAGCTGACCAGTATAATGGGGATATTTAAAACAATGCTGGTGATACCCATAGGCAATCCGAACAGATAACGCAAAATTAATGCGATACCTGAGACTCCTACCGGTGCAAACTGTGCATTAACAGCAAAGTTATAAATTCCCACATTAAATAAAAGTGCTCCCACAAGATCACACAGCAAATCGATGCCAAGCTCTTTGGGGGAGTATTTATCACGGTCTCCCATCATGTTGTACTGCCTCCGTTTCTCTTTCGATTATTTATAGAAAATAATCATTGATTTCAAATTCTTTTTTGCCAATCTTTATTTGCTTAATTAGAACACTGACCTCGCCATCTTCGTCAGTGCAGATTCCGGTTGCATAGATCTGTGTCTTACCATAGGATTCCGTCAAATTCAATTCTTTATCCAGAATTCCCTTATCTGCCAGTGCTTCTGCAAGATCAAGCAAAACCTCCTCTACTTCTTCCTCAATATGGTATTTCTCAAACTCTGCTTCTAATTCCTCATACGTTTCTTCATTAAACATCTGATATCCCCCTTTCCATTTTTACAAATTAATTATACACGCAAGTTGCTTCTTGTCAATCATGTTCCCTCATGATAGAATCGGTTTATGAAAATGACCATAAATTACTTAATCACAGAAGCTTTTGACCATAAAACCATAGGGCAGTTTCTATCAGACCAGGGGTACTCCCAAAGCCTGATCCGGCGCTTACGCAATACAGAGAATGCAATCACAGCCGGAGACAGGGCAGTATACACCACTTACAGACCAGCAAAAGGAGAGGTACTTACCATCACCTTTCCCGAAGAGAAAGATTCTGAAAATATCGTACCCACTGAGATGCCCATTGACATTTTATTTGAGGATGAACATCTTCTGGTTATTAACAAAGCGGCGGGCGTTCCCATTCACCCCTCCCAGGGGAATTTTGATAATACCCTGGCCAATGGACTGGCATGGTATTTCCAAAAAAAGCAGGAGGCTTTTACCTTTCGTGCCATTAACCGACTGGACCGTGATACCACCGGCCTCTTAATTATTGCCAGGAATCCCTTAAGTGCCTGTATCCTGTCTGACATGGTAAAAAAGCATGAAATACACAGACGGTATCTTGCGGTGGTACAGGGTGAACTTCCAAAGGAGGGAATCATTGATTCTCCCATAGCCAGAACCCACGATTCCACCATTGAGCGTTGTGTCGACCCGGTTAACGGCGATCCGGCAAGAACCTTTTTTTGCCGTCTTTTTTATGATCCCGTCACAGGACACTCCCTTGCAGGACTTCGGCTGGAAACCGGACGAACTCATCAGATCCGGGTTCATCTAAAATCCATCGGACATCCTCTGCCAGGTGATTTTCTTTATAATCCGGATTACCGCTACATTAATCGGCAGGCACTCCACTCCTTCCGTCTGGATTTTATCCATCCGGTCACCAGAGTCCCCCTGTTTTTTGAGGCGGCTCTTCCGGAAGATATGCAGTTTATTGGTGTTACATCCACCGAAGGCCTTTGGGATAATGATTTTTAAGAATACCAGCAGCCAGTTTTGCAAACCCAATGGAATAACCATCTGTCACAACCAGCACCCACCCTTTCTTATCCAGCCTGACTGGCCAGGAAAAGGGGGCTGGAAGGGTCTGTCCTTTTAGATATTTCACTATATCCTCATGATTCGCAGGTATCTCTGCCCAGGAAAGAACCTCCTCTTTCCTTAAGGAAAGAGCCAGTGCATGGGAAGGCTCAAACCGGTTCTTTTTTATGGTACCCATGTGAAGTCCCGGGCGGATTACTTTCATTCCCTTTAAATCGATCATCTCCGGCGGAAGAAGATAGAGCTGTTCTCCAAACAGGATATATTCTTTTCTGTCTAAAAAAACTTCCGGATCTGCAAGCAGTTCCTTTAAAAATAATTCTACCTCTTTCCAGATAGCCTTATCCTTTAAATACGAAGGACAGGATCTTTTTCTCTCAGGAACCTTATCCCCATTTCTTTTTAATACAGCCAGATAATGACCTTCCCCTTCTGACTTATGAGGCCAGATGCGGAAAGTCTTTTTTAAGTCTTCTGATCCGTTTTTGCTCCACTTCGGCTCGCCGCAAGAAAGTCCTGGGCGCTCCCCCTTGTCCACAACGGAAAAATCAGGGTGGGAAATCAGAAAGGATTCGATCACCTGCTCATTTTCCTCAGGAGAAAAGGTACAGGTGGAATAGACCATGGTACCCCCTGATTTTAACATCCCGGCAGCATTTTCAAGAATTTCCCTCTGCCTCCGGGCACAGGCTTCCACGTGATCCGGACTCCAATCCAGTCTGGCAGCCTCATCCTTTCGGAACATTCCTTCTCCAGAGCAGGGTGCATCCACCACGATACGATCAAAAAATTCAGGAAATTTAAGGGACAGCGAATGAGAATCTTCATTGGTAACAACAGAATTACGAATTCCCATACGTTCCACATTCTGAGCAAGAATCTTTGCCCTGGCAGGATGAATCTCGTTGCTCAGCAAAAACCCTTTTCCTTTTAATTTACCAGCAATATGCGTTGTTTTACCGCCGGGGGCTGCACACAGATCAAGAATCTTTTCTCCTGGCATCGGATCTAAAAGCTCTACCACTGCCATGGCACTTGGTTCCTGAATGTAATATACACCGGCTTCATGATATGGATGCTTTCCAGGGCGCTGTCCTGCCTGATAATAAAAGCCTTCCGATGCCCAGGGCACTGGTTCAGATAAAAAAGAAGATTGCCGGACAAATTCCCCGGGATCTGCTTTTAATGGGTTAATCCTGAGTCCCAAAGCCCGATCCTCCTCATAGCTTTTTAAGAACGCATCGGATTCATCTCCCAGCAATCCTTTCATCTTTTCCACAAATTTATCCGGTAATTGAATCATTTTAATTCCTCTTCCTGTCTATTTTTAAAATTCCCATAATTTTATGTTATTTTTTCAAGTTAGTGGCAAACTAAATAGAAGAAATATCCGGGAGGTGCCATATGACTTTATTAACCATAACCGCTTATATTATCATCCCTGTCTATACCATACTGTTTGCCTGGGGAACCAACTGGTTCACCCTTAATTTTTCCGTTCTTGGAAGCCTGGCAGACAGAAAAAACCTGTTTCTTTTATGGGGTATTATTGTTGGTGCTTATTTTTATTACGTTTTAAAAAAGATTATCCGTACACTTCCCAGAAATAAAAAGGAGATGGTATTTACTACATTAGCCCTCCTTCTTTTAGGCCTGGCAGTTACCATCCCTTATCTGCCTGATTCACAACCCTTTCATGCCGTTCTTCATGTATTTTTGTCATTTGCAGCTTCCATCTCTCTCATGATCAGTCTTTATCTGGTAACATGGAAGCTTACCTGCATGAATCAGTCTGTTTATCGCCCTTATTTCATGAGTCTGATGGTAATCACAGTGGTATCCGTGATTCTCTTTTTCCTGACTGGAATTGTCAGCTCAGCTCTTGAAATATTCTTTGTTCTTTCAAGTACTTTTTTGCTGCATAAGCTCTATTTAAAGGTATGCAGTCCGGCTATCTCCCTGAGATACCAGAGATTTTAAAGAAAAGGGCTTCTATGGCCGCATCACCAGGCGGGCACCTGCCATCTTTTCCGCAATCTCATACATGTTGGTCACGGTTCCTACGCTGAGTTTTTCTGTTAATTCATAAAAATTCAGACAGGTTCCACAGGTTAAAATCTCAACTCCCTGAGCTTCCAGCGTCTTTAAATCTTCCAGAGAGGAAGAGCCCTCGGTAGACAGCCTGGCTCCTCCATTGTAAAGCAGTATGGTTTCAGGGAGTTCTTCTAACTGAGTCAGGGCATATACAAAGCCTTTCATCAGAATACGTCCTAATTCTTCACTTCCGGTTCCCATCTGGTCAGAGGAAAGTACTGCAACCAGACCTTTCTTTCGGCTGTCAGGTTCACATTCTTCTAACGTATTCTTCTGTACAGGCTCAGCTCCTTTTTCCATGTAAAACAGGATCTGATATTCGTTATCTGACAGCTTTGTGGAAGAAGGATTCACTCCTGAATAATTCCCCAGTTTCATCACATTCTGAACAGCAATCTCATTATCAACGAGAATGGTCAGAATCCCTTCCGTCATATCTTTCATGGCTTCCTTTGCTTTGATCACCGGCTGGGGGCACGCCAGCCCTCTGGCATCAACTGTTCGATCCATACTTCCTTCTCCTTTTCTTCTATGCACTAAAATCAAAAGCCGGGACCGGCTCCATATCCCGGACCTTTCCCGACTTTTCATTCTTAATTCAATTTTTACTCTTCTTCCTCGTCTTCGCCGACAAGCTCATCATATTCTGCTTCGTCTAACATCTGATCAAAGGCATCTGCAACGATTTCATATTCTTCGTCATCTTCGATATTTTCAAGATTTGGCTGTCCGTCTTCGCTTTCGGAATAACGATACAGATAAACTTCTCCCTCTTCTGCCTCAGCGCCTTCCATAGGAAGCAGAGCGATATAATCTCTCTCAGCTGCTGTGAAAATTGTAAGTACAACGCACTCCAGTTCCGATCCATCATCCAGGGTCAGTGTTACTGTCATCTCCTCCTGGGGTTCCATCTCATCGTGCTCTAAATTAGGATCCTGTGCCATCCTGATACCTCTCTTTTTCCATCTTAATATAGGTGTCTGTTTACACCTTTCTTCACTCTATCAGACAATCGGCTAAAAATCAAGGGATTTTGTCCTTAATATTCAATTCCTCTTCTGGCATTGATACCATGGTCATAAGGATGCCTGATCTTTTTTATTTCAGATACGTAATCCGCCTGAGCAAGGAGATGGTCCGATGGATTTCTGCCTGTAAGCACCACTTCCAGATTCTCTGGTCTGCCGGAAATAAACTGAAGTACTTTCTCTTCATCCACCAGTCCGTAATTGCATACAGCCATAATTTCATCTAAAACCAGCAGATCAAAGGGTTCTTTCGCCGCTTTTTCCAGCACACAGTCCAGAAGACCGGAATAATAAACTCTGGCTTCCATCTTTTGTTCGTCTGTCATCTTGGTGAAAAAGCCAAAGCTTTTCTCACAGGGCATAACTGTGATGCCAGAAAGGGATTGAAGTGCCAGTACCTCTCCGGAATGATCAGTTTTAAGAAACCGGGCAATGAGTACCTTTTTATTACAGCCGCTGGCACGGACTGCCAGACCGATGGCTGCCGTGGTTTTTCCTTTTCCATCTCCGCAGTAAATGTGAACGCAAGATTCCATAAATGCCTTTCCCTCCTTAATTTTTCTCCAGATACTCCCTGACAAAGCGGGATACATCCTGTTTTTTTCCGTATCGTTCCTGGACATAATTTACATGAAGCCGTTCCTTGGCCCTTGTCATCGCCACATAAAACATCCGCCGCTCCTCTTCTAAATCAGCTGGAAGAACAGCCTTCTGATGTGGAGTCACGCCTTCATTGGCATCTAAAATATAGACAATTTTATATTCCAGACCTTTGGAACTGTGCATGGTCATTAATGCCACGCCCTCTGCTTTTGTCTGCCCGGATTTAGCCCGGTTATTTAACTCTTCCCCATACTCTTTCATATGCACCAGCCACTGGTCAAAGGACTGAAATCCTGCCGCACTTTCTGAAAGCTGATCCGCCACCTCAAGGAGTTCCTCCGGCTTCATCCTGCGGTACTGGGCATATTCCCTTAAATAATCATCATACCCAATTGCTTTCCTGATATAATTAACCGCTGCAACTGGCGCCATGTTTTTTATCATCCGTAAATCATATTCCAGCTGTTCCACCCGTTCCACCATGAAACTGCGGTCCTGATAGAAGGATTTCACAGACTCAAAGTTTACCGGATTGCCTTCCAGCGAATCCCTGCTTATGTAGCGGTTGGGGCGGTTGATGATCTGGAGAACGTTGGCCCTCTGACGGTCCCCCTGCGCCGTTTTCATATAGGAGACCAGATTCTGGGCAATCCAGTGATCGTATAGATTGGGAACAGAATCCCGGGTGATAAACGGAACATTATATTCCATAAATTTCTCAATTAAAAGTCTGGGACCCAGATTAGTCCGGTATAAAACAGCGATATCACTGAGTTCATATCCTGCTTTCCCATAATTAAGAATCTCCTCCACAATTTCCATGTTTTCTTCCTGTGGATCCTTCCACAGCCTGGTGACCACTGGTTTTCCAGAACCTTTGTCTGTTACAATTTTCTTGGGAAATCGCATTTCATTGTGGGCGATCAGTTTCCCTGCTGTTTCCACTATGTCTCTGGTGCTTCTGAAATTGATATTTAAAAGAACTTTCTTTGCATTTTTATAATCTTTTTCAAAACCAAGCATGATTTCCGGTTTGGCTCCCCGGAACCGGTAGATGGACTGATCATCGTCTCCCACAATAAAAAGATTATCCTCAGGCGCCGCAAGCATACGGACAATTTCATACTGTACCCGGTTAATATCCTGGAACTCATCCACCAGAATATACTGATATTTTCTCTGCCACGCTGCCAGAATATCTTTTCTCTGAGTAAAAAGTTCATGGCACATTACCAGCATGTCATCAAAATCAATCAGATTTGCTTTTCTCAGTCTGTCCTCATACCCCAGATACAGCTGTTTGAATATTTCTTCTGAGCAGTTTTTAGAGTAATAATGATCCAGTGAGATCATATCTCCTTTCACAGAACTGATCTCTGATAAAATAGAGGTAATAAATTCCCCTTCATCTTCCACTTCCACGCTGCAGCGGTCCATTTCTTCCTTTACGAACCTGGTTTTCTGGTCTTCTCTGATAATATTCCTGGCATCATAGCGATAGGCAAATTTGAGAATACGGAAAAATATGGCATGAAAGGTGCCGAAGCTGACAACTGGAGCAGGATCTCCCATCAATGCATCAAATCGTTCCTTCATCTCCGTGGCTGCAGCCTTGGTAAATGTGATGACCAGAATGCGGGAGGGATCCACGTGATATTCCTCAATCAGATAGCAGACTCTGTGTGTAATGGTAAATGTCTTTCCTGATCCCGGCCCAGCCAGCACTAACATGGGTCCATCCCGGTGAAGGATTGCTTCCTTCTGGGCGCCTTCATAGGTCACTTGTTGTTTCATGTTATCCTCCCAGTGAAACAAAGAAGCAGGAGTCCGGTTTTCTGCCATTCCCCTGCTTTCATCTTCTTTTCTATAAAGTCTCTTTGTTTAAAAGTTCGATTCCTTTTCTGATTCGATTTAAGGATTCTTCTTTTCCAAGGACCTCCATGATTTCTGTTGCACCTGCCGGAGTCATCTGCTTGCCGGAAACTGCAGTGCGGATGGGCCACATAACATAGCCTGTTTTATATCCTTTTTCAGAAACAAATGCGGAAAGCGCAGCATAGAGTGCATCGTTGCTGTAATCTTCCTGTGCTTCCAGAATGGGAAGTATCTCCTGTAACAGGGAAAGAGAGGTCTGGCTGTCCGTCTTCATCTTCTTATTAAAATACATGGAACAGTCATATACCGGCAGCTCCTCAAAGAAATCAATATGATTCTCGATATCCGGGAACACTTCGATTCTGGTCTTAACCATGGAAGCGATCTTTCTTAAATCCAGATCCTTTTTAATGACTTTCCTGATATAAGGTTCTGCCATTCCATAAAATCTGTCAAAGTCCATTGCTTTCATGTATTCACTGTTCATCCACTTTAACTTGGTCATGTCGAACACAGCCGGGGATTTACTAATATTGCGGAAATCAAATTCCTGAATTAATTCTTTGAGAGAGAAAATCTCCTGGTTTCCAACTGGTGACCAGCCAAGCAAAGCCACATAATTAACCACTGCCTCAGATATGAATCCCTGCTCAATTAAATCCTCATAGGAAGCATGACCGCTTCTCTTGCTTAATTTTTTATGTTCCTCATTGGTAATCAGAGGACAGTGTACATAAACCGGAACTTCCCAGCCAAACGCGTCGTAAAGACGGTTATATTTGGGAGAAGAGGATAAATATTCGTTACCTCTTACCACATGAGTGATTCCCATCAGGTGGTCATCCACTACATTGGCAAAATTGTAAGTTGGGTATCCATCGGATTTAATCAGTACCATATCATCAAGCTCTGAGTTATCTACTGTGATATCACCGTAAATTTCATCGTGGAATGTGGTGGTTCCGTCAACCGGATTATTCTGACGTATTACGTATGGCATTCCTGCCGCCAGATTAGCCTGTACCTCTTCTTTCGTAAGGTGAAGACAATGCTTGTCATAAACCATGATCTCCTGACCATCTACGGTTTTCTTTAAAGAATCCAGACGTTCCTGAGTACAGAAGCAGTAGTAAGCCTCTCCTTTTTCCACCAGCATTTTCGCATAATCAAGGTACATTCCCAGAGCGTGACGTTCACTCTGTACATAAGGACCAACTCCGCCATCCTTATCAGGACCTTCATCATGAACAAGTCCTGTCTCTTCCAATGTTCTATAAATAATCTCCACAGCACCTTCTACAAAACGTTCCTGGTCGGTGTCTTCAATACGGAGAAGGAAATCTCCTCCCTCATGTTTTGCAATCAGGTACGCATACATAGCTGTTCTTAAATTGCCTACGTGCATGCGGCCTGTGGGGCTTGGGGCATATCTGGTTCTAATTCGATTCATTATAAACACACTCCTATATCTTCATTCTCGTGATGTTTCAGACAAATTTTATTATATAACGAACATCTGGAAAAAACAATGACTTCACTTGATTTTTATTCCATTCCAGGTCCCACCGCTTCTGCCTGGGTGTCATCATCGCCTGGTCCGTTGCCAACTGCACCTCCGGTTTGAGGGTCACTATCTCCTGGGAAAACAGGAGCTGTAGTCTCTCTTGGCTTCGTCATTCCAGGTCCGATCTCCTGTGGTTTCGAAGAATCATCCTGTTTTGGAAGAGCAAGAACACGGTTGACCGCTTCATCAAGTGCCTGCTTTAAGCTGTCATAAGTTTCCGTTCCATTTAGCTGCTCCAAATAAGTTTTAGCAGATGCGATCTTATCATCTGTAGTACTGTCACGGTGATCCAGTCCGTTAAATTCAGCAATAAGAGACTGCAAAGAAGCGGCTGCCTGCTCCTGGGTCTGTCTGGCTGCATCCTGTGCTGCCTGATTCATCTGCGACTGGGCTTCCTGCTGCTTACGGGCTTCTTCGTCTTTCCATTTCTTTGTATCTGCCATTGCTGCCGCTTCTGCAACGGATGAGAATAAATCCTTATTGCCGGTTTCCTGATCCGTTTTTTCTCCTCTGGAATCCACATTATAAGCGGAAACGGTAGAAGGCTTATCCCAGTCCAGTGGTGGCAGATCCTTATTGATTTCAGCCATAAAATCATGCCACATCTTACCGGAATAAGTCTTTCCGTAAACACCGGGCATTGCTCTTGGTGTATCATAACCCACCCAGATGGCAGTGGTGTAATATCTGGTATAACCGCAGAACCAGGTGTCCTTGCTGCTGTTAGTGGTTCCGGTTTTTCCTGCAGCGGGAACATTAATTCCCAGTCCGGAGCCTGTTCCGTAAGGCTTATCTAAAGTTCCTTTCAGTACATCGGTAACCATATATGCCGTATCTTCCGTAAAGATTCTTTCATCTGCCTGACTGCCTTTATAAATCTCTCCGTCATACTGGCTTTTAATACTTGTAATGCAGGTTTTGTTGCTGTATTTCCCCTGATTGGCAAGAACCGAATAGCCTTTTGCCATATCCACAACTCTGGCACCCTCAGTAAAACCTCCGATACTCATACTGCTGTTGCCATTGTCCATATTGCTTAAGCCGACAAAGTGCATTTTTCCCAGATAGCTGATCCCTTTATCAACTCCAATATCCGTCAGAACCTGCCATGCGACTGTATTTAAGCTCCGGTTTAATGCTTCTCTTACAGACACCTCACCAAAGTACTTGCCTCCGCTGTTTTTCGGTCCCCCGTCAAACAGATGATCATTGACCAGTCTGGAAGGATAATAAAAACCGGTTTCAAATGCAGGAGCGTAATCAATCAGCGGCTTAATGGTGGAGCCTGGCTGCCTTCTGCTTAAAAATCCACGGTTATATTCATCATCGGTTCCCCGTCCGCCTACAATCGCCACCACATATCCGGTCCGGTTGTCTACGCAGACAGCCGCTCCCTGTAAAGCGAATTTTCCGTTTTCCTGAACTTCGGTAAACCCTTTTAGATGGGTATCGATGTTATTTTGCAGCGCAGCCTGCAGTTTGGAATCCAGGCTGGTATGAATTTCAAATCCTCCCTTGCGTACCATATCGCTTTTTGCCTGATACTGCTCCTGATATTCTTCCTTATAGGAATCATAGGAACTTTTACTTGGAAAGACATACTGGAACACAAAGTCATCGTTCTTCATCAGTTCCAGAACAGCAGAATGTATGGCGTAGCTGGTCTGATAATTCTCCGTTGTTCCGCCTTCATAAACCTTGGCGACTGTAAGGGGCTGGGCTTTGGCATTCTCCTGCTCTTCCTTAGTGATAAACTTACAAAGAGCCATATTGTCAATTACCTGATCCCGCTTCCATTTAGAGGTATCAGGATGTGCCACCGGGTCATATCTGGAAGGATTGTTGCTGATTCCGGCAAGAGTTGCTGCTTCCCAGATGGTCAAATCCTTTGCTTCCTTATCAAAATAATAACGGCTGGCCTCGGATACACCATAACTGCGGTTTGCATAATAATTGGTGTTGCAGTAAAATTCCATAATATCCTTTTTGGAATACTTGTCCTCCATCCGGGGAGCAGCAAAGAATTCTGTTATCTTTCTCTGAATGGTCCTCTCCTGGGTTAAATAGGTGTTTTTGATCACCTGCTGGGTGATGGTACTTCCTCCCTGAGTCGCCACACCTTTGTTTTTTATGAAAACCAGACCAGCTCTTAAAAGCCCCTTGTAATCAATTCCATGATGTTTATAGAATCGCCTGTCCTCCTGGGCTATGTAAGCATTCTGAAGATTTTCGCTGATCTCCTTAATTGGTACATATTCGTAATGACCGGAATTAATGGTTCCGATTAAGTTTCCTTCAGAATCATAAACTCTTGTATCCATTGGCTGTGAGAAATCAGTTTTGGAAGTCTGACTTATAATGGTGTCAGCCTTTTCCTTACATGTCATGATTTCATCCTGATATTTTAAAAATACGACGCCTCCAGCCAGGCATCCTATCACCATCGCCAACAGAAATACAAAGAGTATGACCTTTATGGGACGAAAAAATATATTCCATGCACTTTTTCGTTTTCTGCTTTTCTTCCCCATAACAACCTGCCTCCTTCTCTTCTTTTTATGGTATAACAAAAACGGGAAGTCTCTTGAATAAGACTTCCCGTTTGTTATAAGCTGATGACGGGACTCGGACCCGTGACCTCCTCACTACCAATGAGGTGCGCTACCACCTGTGCCACATCAGCATTTCTTTGGTTCGTCGCTCGAACCTCGTATATCATAGCATGGGAAAATCTATTTGTCAACATTATTTATAAGTTTTTTATAATATACATGAAACTACGAAAATTCTACAAATACTTCTTAAAAAAGTCCTTTATTGAGACTGGAACAGACCAGGAAAGAACAGGATTTCCCCCATTCTTTCCTGCTGTATTTTTATAAAATACCCTGAAAACTTTCTCGTAACGTATCACAGGAATGGCCAAACTGCTTCATCTCTTCTTCCGTAAGAGAGAGAGTTAAAACCCGCTGAATGCCGTTCTTATTTATGATGCAGGGAACTCCCGCATAAACGTCATTCTGACCGTATTCCCCCCTTAACATGGTTGATACGGTAAAGACACTGTTCTCGTCTCCAAGTATTGCTTTTGTAATTCTGGTTAAAGCCATTCCGATTCCATAGTAGGTTGCCTGCTTCGCATCAATAATACGGTATGCCGCTCCCCGCACCTCATCTTCAATCCGCTTTAACTCCTCCCTGCATACCATATCCTCTTCGCCGCCGCTTCCGCAAAGTGACAATATGGGTTTTGTAGCAATCATTGCCTGACTCCACGGTACGAATTCACTGTCTCCGTGCTCTCCCATTACGTACGCATGGACATTTCTTGGATCCACACGAAGTGATTCCCCAAGAAGATACCGCAGCCTTGCTGTATCCAGGGCTGTGCCGCTTCCTAAAACCCGCTTGGGATTAAAGCCGGAAAGAGAATAAGTAATCCTGGCCATAATGTCTACGGGGTTGGTTGCAACCAGAAAGATTCCGTTAAATCCGGATTCTGTAACGGGCTGCACAATGGACTCAAAGACGGAAGCATTACGTTTTAACAGATCAAGTCTGGTTTCTCCCTGTTTCTGTGCCACGCCTGCACAAATCACCACAATATCCGCATCGGAACAGTCCCTGTATTCTCCTGCATAAATCTTCATATGATATCCGGAAAAAGCAAGCCCATGATTTAAATCCATGGCTTCTCCCTCTGCTCTTTTTCGATTAATATCGATTAAAACAAGTTCATCACAAATCCCCTGGTTTAACATGGAATAAGCATAGCTCATTCCAACCATTCCTGTTCCTACAAGCGCAACTTTTCTTTTATCTGTTCTCATATTTTATGCCACTCTCCTATTCGTATTATAGATAGTGTTACTGCATGAAATGGAAACTATGCGTTTGATATTCCCCGTTCAATTTTTTTTGACATCAGTTCACTGTTACTGCTGTAAATAATTGCATTTTCCTTTGAAATTCTGCCTTCCCTGTAAAGGTCTAACAGGCTGGAATCCATAGAACGCATTCCTTCCGCCTGAGCTGTGGCAATGACGGAATCAATCTGGTGAGTCTTTGATTCCCGGATCATATTTCGGATTGCATTGTTAAAAAACATGATTTCAAATGCCGGATATACACCTCCGTCTACGGTAGGGATCAGCTGCTGGGATATCACAGACTGCATTACCATAGACAGCTGCATTCGAATCTGCTGCTGCTGATTAGGCGGAAAGCTGTCGATAATACGGTCAATGGTATTGGCTGCACCCACAGTATGAAGTGTGGAAATCACCAGATGACCAGTCTCCGCTGCAGTCATGGCAATCCGGATTGTTTCGTAATCCCTCATTTCTCCAACCAGTATGACATCGGGAGCCTGACGAAGCGCCGAACGAAGTCCGGTTACATAGCTGTCTGTATCCGTAGTCACTTCCCGTTGGGTTACCACGCTCTGTTTATGGCGGTGTAAGTATTCCAGGGGGTCTTCCAACGTAATAACATGGGCATTTCTGGTATTATTAATCTTATCAATAATACAGGCAAGAGTGGTTGTCTTTCCGCTTCCCGCCGGTCCCGTTACCAGTACAAATCCTTTTGTCAGTCTGGCTGCATCCATCACACTTTCCGGAATATGAAGCTCCTTATAATCAGGGAGATCAAAGTTCACCACTCGAATCACTGCAGCCAGAGAACCTCTCTGGCGGAATACGCTGGAGCGGAATCTGGAGATTCCTGGTATGGCAAAGGAAAAATCATCATCACCATGTTCCCTTACCTTTCCCATGTCTCTTTCTCCCGCCAGCTGGTAAAGCTCCGTTATCAGCAGCTCCATCTGGGCGGGGTACAGCTTTTCCTCACTCTGGTAAACAATTCTGCTTCCGATCTTATACGAAAACGGCATACCGGGCACAAGAAAGATATCAGATGCCTTCTGTGCCACAGCAGAGCTCAACAAATCTACTACCTTCATCTTCCAATCTCCTGCTCTGTCAATTCCCGCCCTTAAAAACCGGCAGGGATTGATCAATTTCATAATCTTCTGTCTGTATGACTTTCCACTGGGATATTAAAATCTTCCCGCTCTGATCCGTTGGTACCTGAAGCTTTATGGAAAGAGACTGGGATCGTTTCATGGGAATCTGAGCGGATGCCATCCCAGTCTGTGAATCATAGTAATCCCCCAGCTTCCCGGAACGTGAATTCTGCAAAACCATCTGATAAAAGACTTCTCCCTCTTTATCCGCCCTGTAATACTCTGCAACAGAATCTGCATTCCTCTGTGCCAGATTCCATTCGCTTTTGGCAGTACTAAGAGAAAGCATCCCAAAAGTAACCAGACAGAGAATCATAAATATCAGAATAAGAGTTGGGGTTCCCATATTGGCCCTGTAGCCAACCTCCTGTTTCGCCATATGACTCCTCCTTCACTCAAGGGTTTTCATGCCGGCTTACCGCCAGGCTATAAAGCGTATTTCCGGCTTTTGATACGGTCACTTCCGCTTCCAGTTCACTTATGGTCTTAACCTCACCATAATAAACGGCTTGGGACTGATCAGTGACATTCCCTTTTTTATCAAACATCATGGTATAGGTCTCCCCTGGGGAATCCTGTTTCACACCATGGAAACGGCGAATCAGTCCCGCTTCTCCTTCTGCCTTCCAGATTTCAGCTGCACTCTGTGCAATCAGAACACTCTGATTTAAATCAGCTGCTCTTTTACTCAGTAAGTCCGCCTTTACGAATGCCTGAATGCAGACAGCTGCACACAGCAGAAAGAAAAATACGGCGACAATCATCTCCATCATCATTACATTGGATCTGTTTTTTCTATTCATCTGCAGCTCCTTTGCTTCTTAAAGAAATAAAGAGCTGGCTTCCTGTTTCACCTTCCGATTTCAAATGGAGAAGGTGGTCCTCCATATCCATGGTGATTTCTTTGCATTCCAATATCTGATTTCCGTCACCAATGGATAATCCACTGTCCTGATCTGCAAACAGCTCCCATAAGCTTCCGTCACGGTAATAAATCTGTGTCACATACGCCGTGCCTTCTATGTTCTGCTTTAATGTAAGTACCTGCACTCCATCCACATCTGTCAGTGATACAGCACCGGCTTCATCTGCCTGCCTGACCTTATTGGCAATATAGCTGAAAGCAATATCTTTCTGATAGGTCAGTTCCGATCTGGTATTGATGTTCTCATAAACTCTGCCGCCGATCAGGATCAGAAACAGAGCACACATCACAAACACGAGAAATAAAAGGAGGGGAAATACAATCGTTCCCAACCGGCTTTTTGGTATTTCTTTTCCTGCCATGGCTACCTCTCTATGGATTTTGTAAGTTAACCGTGATATCCGGCATGAAATTTGATGCGAATCCGCTGTAAAATATATCATAGCGGTCTCTGTCTATTTTAATGCCGTAATTTTCTTCTAAATACTCCACGCTGGGTGGATATCTTCCTTCAATGGCATAGCACTGAACCGATGCCCTGCGTATGGCATCCCGTAAAGTTTCTGCGCCTCTCTCTCCAGACCGCTTTGAAAAAGTCAGGGCGGAAGAGACAAAAAGTACAACGGCGAGAGAAAACGCCCCAAGGGATACAAGCTGTCCTAACAGCTCTTTTCCTGAACCATTTCGTTTTTTCATAGAGACCTCCTAGCCGATGGCAGACAGGACACCGATTAACGGCAGCATGACCGACAGAAGAATCATACCAACTGAAACTGCCAGTACCGCTATCACAGTTGGTTCAAACCGGCCAATCATCTGCTCCGTGGCAGCATCTGCCTCTTCCTCGTAGCTTTTTGATATCTCTGACATCACACTGTCCAGACGGCCGCTTCTTGTTCCCACTTTAATCATCTGGATATAAAACCCGCTGAACAGTCCAGTATCTTTCATTGCACTGTAGTAGTCGCTTCCAGCTTCCAGCTGACTGGCACACTGACGTATTTTCTCTTCCACTGCAGGATTCTCAACCAGTTCTCCTGCAAGCTCCATACCCTTTTCCAAATCCAGTCCGCTTTTTAAGGTCAGGGAAAGAACTGCGGTAAAACGACGGTTTGCTATGGATTTTGCTATTTTGCTTCTTCGCTTCATCCAGTTAATAAATCCTTCTGCAAGAAAGAGCTTTCTGCCATTTCTTCCCAGAATCCAGACAAAAAATGCTGCAATCCCAAGGAGAAGAATGATTACCAGTGAAATGGCGCAAAATATTCCTCCCAGTCTTGTTGCAGCAACCGATACCGGCGGCATCTGAGCCCCCAGCTGTTTATATACCTTTTCAAATACAGGCATTACCCTGGTAAACAGTACAAACAGAACAATCAAAAGCATCCCAATCATCATTGCCGGATAGGAAATTGCATTCTTCATGTTCTTCTTCATAATATGTTCTTTTTCATAATATCCGGCTAAAGACTCCATAATCTGATCCAGAGTTCCTGTCTCTTCTCCAAGCCTTGTCATCCGAACCAGATAAGCCGGAAATGCGCCGGTTTCTTTCAATACTTTGGAAAACGGATTTCCCAGTTCTGCTTCCTCTGCCATGGATAAAAGCAGCTTCTTTTCTTCCTGACGCTGCGCATCCTCCGCCATAACAGACAATCCCTCATCAAGAGGGATCGCTGCATGAAGAAGAATGGATATCTGAAGGCAGAATGCAGAAAGTTCCTGGGCAGAATACTGTTTTTTCTCTACTTTTGCCATCTGTCCTTTCTCCCTTTTCATTCCATTCATTAATATGTATATTTCGCCTTATAATTGGAGCTGTTTGTAATATAATCCTTAATGGATGGATCATTTTTTCCCGATGAGGCAAAGGTGGGATCCATCAGCTTCCACTGAGTACCGTCAAAATAAATGATATTATCCACCCAGCCCTGTCCTTCTATGTACACATTCACCCATGCATGGTAAAGACTGCCTGTATATCCCACTACCAGCTTGGTTGGGATATTCTGAGAACGAAGCATAGCTGTCATGACAGCTGCATAGTCAAAGCAGATTCCCTTCTTCACAGACAGAACATGATCCACATTGGGTAAGTAACCTGACTGGACTGAATTGGCAAGTGCGGTATCGTATGTAAAATTCTGTACAACGTAATTATATACATTGCTTACAACTCCCAGCGCATCTGCTGCAGAAGCAGCAACTTCTGCACCTTTTGCGACCACAGCGCTGCCGGCAGTAAAATTCACATACTGATTGGGATATAAAAATGGTTCATACTCATTTGACAGCGTTACGTTTATGCTGTTATTGGATTTTACCGCATATTGGTTTCCGGAAACCTGCTCCAATACCCGGACTGTATAGGTTCCGTTTCCTTCTGTCAGCGGAAATACCTCATACGCAGATCTGGAATTCAAATCATAAGTATAAGCCTCGCCTCCGCTTTTCATAACCTGAACCTTAATTTTAGCTGAATTGCCTGTATACTGCACCATCACATATCCATGGCTGGTATTGGATGCATCTAAAAGAACGGAATTGCTGTTGTAAGTAACCGTTCCAGACGCCTGGGGGACCTTAACACTGCTTCCCGCAGGTTTGGAATAAAGAGGAACTTCCTCATCTTTGATTGTAACAACTGTTTTCCACTCAGTGGATTCTGCTGTCTGATCAGCAGAAGCAATCCGGTTTGCCGGAGCACAGCCGTTTAAAGAAAACAACAGGGCCGCACTGACGGCGGCGGCAGCCATACCTTTTTTTCTCATGCTCATCATCTCCTAAATGGTTATCCCAGGCGCTGCCTTACTATCTCATAAGCCAGCACTCCTGCAGCTACTGAGGCATTGAGAGAATCAATGTTTCCCTTCATTGGAATGGAAGCGACCATATCACAGGTTTCTTTTACCAGTCTGCCCACTCCGCTTCCCTCACTGCCAATAACAAGACCAATGGGTCCTTTTAAATTCAGGCGGTACATGCTTTCTCCATCCATATCCGCACATACGAACCACATTCCCTTTTTCTTTAAATCTTCCATCACAGCGGTTAAATTGGTTACTTTTGCAACCGGTGTATAATTAAGTGCACCTGCTGAAGTCTTTGCCACTGTAGCCGTTAAACCAACTGCTCTCCGCTTCGGTATAATAACACCATGGGCGCCTGCAAGATTGGCTGTACGGATAATGGCTCCCAGATTATGAGGGTCTTCAATTCCGTCAAGGAGGAAGAAAAACGGCGGTTCTCCCTTTTCTTCTGCTGCCTTTAACAAATCTTCCACTTCTGCATATTCATAAGCAGCAGCATGGGCGATCACACCCTGATGGTGACCTTCCTCAGACATCTGATCCAGACGTTCTCTTTCCACAAAGTTTACAATGGTATCTGTCTTTTTGGCTTCCCTTAAGATGGATTGAATCGGGCCATCGGATACACCTTTCTGCACATACAGCTTGTCAATGGTCTTTCCGGAACGGAACGCTTCAAGTACTGCATTCCTTCCTTCTATTGTAAATTCTTCTATCATTCCAGTTCTCCTATTCTGTTAAGCCCCCTGCTTACCACCCAAATCAAACGTTCCAGCTTTCCGCTTAAATAGAGATAACCGCATAAAGCTTCAAATCCGGTTGCGGTTCTGTAATCTGCCACTGTCGCATGTTTGGCTGTTGTTGCAGATTTGGCATTGCGCCCCCGTTTATATACGGCAATCTCCTCCGGAGTCAGTTCTTCCCCTTCCACCAGACTTCTGATGATGTCAGCCTGAGCCTTTGCATTCACCAGTCTGGCGCTTTTCTTATGCATGTTATTCACCTGGGTGCTTCCATGATTCATGACTTTCGTCCGGATAATCAGTTCATACACCGCATCTCCGATATAGGCCAGTGCAAGAGGAGAATAACTGGTAATATCCACTTTCTTTAACTGAAGTGTATCTGCAAAATAATCGGTAAATGCAGACAGTGAAATTATACTCTCTTCCATTTTACACCTTCCCTGGTGTCCTCCAGTACAATGCCCTGATCCAACAGTTTACCCCTGATTTCATCAGCCAGTGCAAAGTCCTTGTCTTTTCTTGCCTGCTGTCTTGCAGCAATCATGGCTTCAATCTCTTCCGCAAGAATCACTTCTTCTTTTTCTGTGATAATGCCCAGAATATCGCAAAGCTTTTCGATGGTATTTTTCAGCAGAGTAACATACTCCAGAGAGCTTTCCTCATCCGTAGTGGAGTTGCTTACTTTCACCAGTTCAAAAATTGCGGAGATGGCATCTGCCGTATTAAAATCATCATCCATGGCGGCTTCGTATTTCTCCACCAGAGCATTAACCTGATTTTTGTCTTCCTTCTCAAGCATGCCCACTGTTTTAACTGAAGCTTCCAGGCTCTTTAACTTATCAACCGCAGTCAGGATACGCTCCAAACCATTTTTAGAGGACTCCATTAAATCAGCACTGAAATTTAAAGGACTTCTGTAATGGGCACTGAGCATAAAGAAACGCAGTACCTGAAGATCATATTTTTCACTGATATCACGAACGGAAAAGAAGTTGCCCAGAGACTTTGACATCTTCCTGTTATCAATATTAAGAAATGCGTTATGCATCCAGTATTTTGCAAATTCTTTTCCGTTGGCTGCCTCACTCTGTGCAATCTCATTCTCATGATGAGGGAAGATTAAATCCTCACCGCCTGCATGAATATCGATCTGGTCACCCAGATATTTTTTGGACATAACCGAGCACTCAATGTGCCAGCCGGGACGGCCGTCGCACCAGGGAGATTCCCAGTAAGGCTCCCCTTCTTTCTTCGGTTTCCACAATACAAAATCGGAAGGATCTTCCTTTTCCTCTTCTCCGGTTACTTTCAGTTCACGAAATCCGGACTGCAGATCCTCCAGGTTTTTATGGGACAGTTTTCCATACTGATCAAATGATTTGGTACGGAAATAAACGGTACCATCCTTGGCTGCGTACGCATGACCGGACTCAATTAAATGTGCGATCATATCAAGCATTCCGCAGATTTCTTCTGTAGCAAGAGGGTTTTTGGTTGCCGGCTTTACATTCATGGCCTCCATATCCTTTTTGCACTCATTAATATAGCGTTTTGAAACGGTATCCGCATCAACGCCTTCTTCAATGGCTTTTTTAATAATCTTGTCATCCACATCGGTAAAGTTGGAAACAAAGTTTACATCGTAGCCTTTATATTCAAAATATCTTCGTACTGTATCAAATACGATCATCGGACGTGCATTCCCGATGTGGATCAGATTATATACCGTAGGTCCGCAGACATACATCTTAACCTTCCCTGCCTCTAACGGTATGAATTCTTCTTTTTGTCTGGATAATGTATTAAATATTTTCATGCTGTCTCCCTTCTTCTCCTGTTATTCATGTTTGCAGCAGCCTTTACAGCCCTGGCAGTCGCTTTGCATGATTCTGTCATCATAACAGTAATCTCCGACAGAAGTCAAAAGAACAACGGCCTGCGAGGAAATCCCTTCTCCTCTTCCGGTGAAACCCAGTCCTTCCTCTGTTGTCGCTTTCACATTCACCTTCTCAACAGGCAGATTCAGCGCGTCAGCCATATTCTGCGCCATAAGCGGTCTGTATGACAAAAGCTTTGGTTTTTGGGCGATTACAGTGGAATCTATATTCTCCACAACATATCCGTTCTCTTCCAGCAGGCCCGCCACATTCTTTAACAGTTCAATACTGGAAACCCCTTTAAACTTAGGATCTGTGTCAGGGAAATGTTCCCCGATATCTCCTAATCCGGCTGCTCCCAATAAAGCATCTATCACTGCGTGGGTCAGCACATCTGCGTCTGAATGTCCCAGAAGTCCCATCTCATATGGAATGGTCACTCCACCCAGAATTAAATCTCTGCCTTCTGCAAATTTATGAACATCATATCCCTGTCCAATTCTCATTATTTTTTCCTTTCCTATATAAATAGATCAGTCTTAGACGATCATTCGAAGTTTCTTACTGATGCACCGGATCTCCACGTCATTCTGGCAAAAACAGCTTTCTCCATCAACATGAACCGCCATGGGGCGATCCATATGAATGTGAATCTCTTCGCAGGAATAGAAGCGGATCCCTTTGTTTACAGACTTTTTTCCCATAAGGGAATTAAGCAGTACACATATAAGCTTACTCTTCTTCCGGTTATTCATCACACAGACTGACAGTTTCCCGTCTTCAAAATCTGCGTCCGGCGCAAATTTAAATCCTCCGCCTTCATATGGATGAATATGGGTCGAAATAAAATAAGCATGGTTAAACTCAATCTTTTGTACCCCATTCAGCACGATATATCCCTTGCAGGGCTTGGCTGATATAAGCTGTCTGACGCCAACAAGCAAATAGGCCAGTTTTCCAATTTTCAGTCTGTGAAGCAGACCTTTTGTTCTGGAATACAACAGATTATGACAGACAGCCGCGTCCATACCGATGCCGGAACTGACCATAAAGCGGCGATGGGATATCTCACTGTCTCCATATGATAATACTCCATAGTCCATCAATTTATAATATTTGGGATGCAGAATCTTATTTAAACATCGGATGGGACTCTTCGGAAGTTTTAAGCTTCTTGCAAGATCATTGCCAGATCCTGCCGGAATATAACCAAGTGTAACACAGCTGCACATGGAATATCCGTCCAGAATCTCATTGATTGTCCCATCGCCACCAACTGCGATGATTACATTGGATTCTTTACACCCTTCAGTTAAATTTTTTGCAAATATCTTTGCGTCCCCTGGCTTTTCAGTTAAATATGCCTGATATTCCACACCGGAATCGTTTAATGTCCGTTCCAGCTTATCCCAGATAATTTTGCCCCGTCCGCAACAGGAGTTCGGGTTAACAATAAAATAGTACATGGAATCCCTCCGCTTTTTGCTATTTGTAAGTATAACATAAAACATCAAAAATGAATATAAAAAAAAGGAAAAAGGTCTTTGGGCCCTGTCGCAATAGATCAAATCCTGTAGTTTATAAGTTTTGTTATTCAAATTTTATATTTTTATTGCAATTTTTCTACACTTTTTATATAATATTCTTAAATTTGTCAGTCAGGTTCAAGACCAACTGCAAGTAAATAAAATTAACGGGGGTATTTACCATGAGAAAAGTGCAATTATTTCTTGTTGCTGCGTTAATGACCGCAGCATTCAGTATGACTGCTTATGCTGCTGAATGGAAAAGCAACGACCAGGGGTGGTGGTATGAAAGAGATGACAATTCCTATCCGGCTAACCAACTGGAAAAAGTTGGGGAAAACTGGTATTATTTTAATGAAGCCGGTTACGCTCAAGGCGGCTGGGTTAAGCTTGAGTCTGGGTGGTATTGGCTATATGACAACGGAATCTGCCAAAATCCCATTGATCCTGCAACGCAGCAGCCTGTAGGTGCACCTAATGGCGGTTGGATTAAATATGTTGATTGGTTCGGAACTAAGGAAGAACTTGGTGCCGTATATCATAATAATTTTTATTGGATCAAGTTTTATGATGTGCAGGAGACAGATATTTACAATATAAATATAGGAAATTGAAACGAGTCTTATAAGTGATACGAATGGTCAGTTTCGCTGATGCTGACCATTCGCTTTATTTTTATCATAGGTGAAAACAAAAAACACACCAAATCCGATATAAACATCAGATTGGTATGTATTTTAAAATAGCGGAAGGGAGATTCGAACTCTCGACACCACGGGTATGAACCGTGTGCTCTGGCCAACTGAGCTATTCCGCCATATTTAATTGTTTGATAAGCGCTTGCTTATCAGTGGGACCTACAGGGCTCGAACCTGTGACCCTCTGCTTGTAAGGCAGATGCTCTCCCAGCTGAGCTAAGATCCCAGTGCTTGTCAGAAGCTTTTATTTTCTCTCGTTCCCGACTGCTTCATTAGTATAATATGAATTGTATTAATTGTCAACACTTTTTTGTCAATTTTTTTCTTTTTTTACAATGTCTTGTAAAACCCTGATTCCTGCGAGGTTTTCCCTACTTATTCTCCTGATTTTTTTTAATCGTTCGTTTGAATTTTGTTTTGAATCTGGTGAATCAGTCTCAATCAGATCGTTGGGAATGTGTCCAATTGTATTTCACTTTTTTTATGAATTTGAATAATATGGTAAAAGGAATATAAGTAATAATCAGAGGAGAGATAATGTCAAAGCAAGGCGCTGAATCCATATTAATCCAGGTTGATAAATATTTTGAGCGACTGATGAATTTCATAGAAGAGCGAAACCTGGAAGATATAAAAGCAGGGATTAAACAAAATTTAGTATACGTTGAGGGAAAAGATGCCCCGGCCTATCATTCAATTATTAATTATTACAACCATTTCAGCAGCTTATGGGGGGCCTATGACCCGGATAAGGAAATATATGATCTTGTAAACAACCGTGCTGATGCATTAGTGAATCACAAAAAAGATTTTGAATGGCTATATGGGCAGCTTAGTGATTATAGATCTAAGAAAATTTTGTTAAATATTCTTTCCTATTGGCTTAAGACCGATAAAACGTTAATCGATGATATCTGTGATAAATGTTTTAGTCAATATTTTGATTTTGATTTGATACACTGTGATCACAACGAGGTTTTCGTGGATATAGGAGCTTATATAGGGGATACTTTAATACAATATATAAATATGTTTGGTAAAAATTGTTATAAGCAGATCTATTGTTATGAAATTGTCCCCAAAAACGTACAATTTATTTATAAAAACATAGATTTATTTAAACTAAATAATGTTGTAGTGCGTGAGAAGGGCGTAAGTGATAAAAGTGGTTTCATGTATTTAGAGGAAGATGGTATTTCTTCTGTCCGCCAGCTTGCAGATAATGGTACTCTTAAGGTTCCGACAGTTTCAATAGATGATGACATTGAGGGTAATGTAACTTTTATTAAAATGGACATTGAGGGTGGAGAAGAAAGTGCCTTATCAGGGTGCAGAAATAAGATAGCCCAATATCATCCTAAATTAGCATTGAGTGCTTATCATAATCATAAAGACCTGTGGAAATTAGCACGTATTATTAATGAAATTGACCCGTCTTACCGCTTCTATCTGCGATATTATGGCTATGCCCTGGTTCCCACAGAATTTGTATTGTATGCAGTATAATAACCAGATGCCAGACGGTTGGAAGAATTATTTAAACCTTCAGTCTGATGTAAATAAAATTACTCAGCCTGAAGGTCTATTATTTTCTTATCCAGTCATTATCTTTATTTTAAAAATACGGAATTACTGTTATTTTTATTCTCCCGGACTTCCAGCTGGGAAATGCTGTGTACAAACTTGGAAAACGTGGAGTAACCGTAATCTTTTACTTTAAAATCAGTAAACTTACGATGCATTCCATTCCCAAGTGCCGCCAGCTCCATTCCATTCTTACCGCTGCCTTTTACCAGTTTCACAGCATAATCATCAAGTTCCTGCTTTCTGGTACGGTTGTCCTTCATACGGACAGTCACTACATTGCTGGTCTTTCTCAGTTCAAAACTATCCATTTCTTCCAGAAACTTGGACAACGAGCTGTATCCGTAATTTCTCACGTCAAAATCCGAATATTTTTTAACCAGACGGTTGCCGATTTCTCCAAGGCCAGTTGCCTTGTTCTTATCCTCATTCTCCAGAATTATGGATGCAATATCCTGTTCAATCACTTCTTTTCCAATGGCTCCGCCACCAGTTCCCTCTTCGTCCTGATCCAGTAAAACTTCAAGATTGGTAAATACCGTACAGGCAGCACGGAAAGACTTGGGCGTTTTTTCCTCTCCCATTCCAATGACTTCCTTACCAGATTCCCGCAGACGGCTGGCAAGACGGGTAAAATCGCTGTCACTGGAAACAATACAAAATCCATCTACGTTATCTGTATAAAGCAAATCCATAGCATCGATAATCAGAGCGGAATCAGTTGCATTCTTTCCTACTGTATTGGAAAACTGCTGAATCGGTGTGATGGAATTCTCAAGAAGCTCCATCTTCCATTTGCCCATCTGGGCGCTTGTCCAGTCACCGTAGATTCTTTTGTATGTAATTACCCCGTATCGGGTCATCTCATCCAGAATACACGTAATGTACTTAGCGGATATATTATCCGAATCAATCAAAACTGCAAATTTCTTATCACTCAATCGTCTGCTCTCCCGTCATAATTGTTTTACATTTTATGTCAATTCCCTTGACTTTGTCTCTATTATATTTCATTTTCTTCATTATTACAATAAGATCACAATGGGTAATCTGGGATAATTTTTGCAAAGTAAATTTTTATTTTCGCTCCATAATAAAAAAGAGTTAAAGAATTCATCAAAAGAAGGGAGTGTTACTATGAATTCAGTAGCTGTTAAGGAATGTGAATGTGAAACTGCAACACCCAGCAAAACCGTAGAATTAGCCATAGCAACCGTTCCCATGCAGCCTTGGGAACAGCCATATGATCCTAAAACTGCTTTAAAACACGGAACCATATTCCCCAGTCTTGATTTGCCATTTTACGTAACAGGAGGGGAACAGTCATGATTGATCAAAAGAACCTGCTCAGTCAGATAACTGAAATCAGCTTTACCGTAAATGATTTAAACCTTTATTTAGATACCCATCCTCTCGATGAAAACGCTCTGAACGCTTTTAAAGATGCAATGACCCAGAGGAAACAGCTTCTTCAAACCTATGCAGATAATTTTGAGCCGCTCACCATGAACTGTATCTGCCCTGACAGCAACAATAAGACAAAATCACACACAAAATATCCAGACCAGAGACATTTTACCTGGAGTGACGGACCTCTTCCATGGGAAGGAGGTGTATTCTGATGTGGACTTATGAAAAAAGACTGCAATTTCCTGTAAATATAAAAAATACCTGTCCCAAAACAGCCTCTCTTATAATCAGCCAGTTTGGCGGACCTGACGGAGAACTTGCAGCTTCCATGCGTTATCTTTCCCAAAGATATACCATGCCATGCAAGGAAGTGGGAGGACTTTTAACCGATATCGGAACGGAAGAGCTGGGGCATTTGGAGATGATTTGCTCCATTATTTACCAGCTTACAAAAAACCTGACCATTGAACAGGCAAAAACGGCTGGTTTTGATGCTTATTATATCGATCATACTACCGCATTATGGCCTATGGCTGCCGGAGGTGTTCCTTTTAATGCCTGTGAATTTCAGTCAAAAGGCGATGCTATTACTGATCTGATAGAGGACCTTGCTGCAGAGCAGAAAGCCAGAACCACTTACGATAATTTGATTCGTATGATTGCAGATCCAGATGTAAGAGAACCCCTTAAATTTCTGCGGGCAAGGGAAGTAGTTCATTTCCAGAGATTTGGTGAGGCTCTGGAAAATATAAAGACTACGTTAAATCCGAAAAACTACTATTATTATAATCCTGAATTTGACAAGCAGTTTGTAAAGAAAGAGATGTAAGATTCTATAAACAAAAAATCACCTTTCGTTACTTATCAGTAGCGAAAGGTGATTTAATATCTATAGATTGTTAACGCTGTTCTTCATAGCTGTATTTCAACAGCTCATATATTTCATCTGTCACCCGATCATCTTTATAATACTCATCAAGAAGGCTGATGATTTTCGCTGCATATTCCGACGGAACCGGACGGGCTGCAACTGCCTCATGAAAATCCTTCTTCATATCACTGACCATTTCTTTTTTTTCCGGAACAGGCAGACCGTAAATCTTATAAAGCATTCCCATAGCCGCACACGCCTCATTGGGGGATGTTAAAGGCGCGTTTTCAAACCTGGTTTTAATTTCTACAGCCTGTTTATTAATATAAAATACCATGATATTTTGATTCCTTATACATTTTTAACTAACGCAATGTCAATCAGGGTGAGTTCCTTCGCTCTGTTTTCCATGCTGGTTACAAGGGCTGCTGCCGTATCCAGGGACGTAAGCACGGTCACGCCGGTTTCGATAGCATTTCTGCGGATCACGAATCCATCCTTGCATCTGTCTGCGCCCTGAGGCGGTGTATCAATAACCAGGTCAATCTCATGACCCAGAATCAGATCCAGGAGGTTGGGGGACTCCTGCTCCAGTTTGCGTACCTGGAATGCCTTAATTCCGTTATCGTTTAACACCTTGGCTGTACCGGCAGTAGAAAAGATCTTGTAGCCCTGATCTTTAAATCTGCGGGCAATGTCAATAATCTCTTCTTTATCAGAATCTTTTACTGTTATGATCATGTTCTTATGCTTTGGAAGCTTGATACCTGATCCTGCAAAGGCTTTGTAAAGCGCCTCGTTAAAGGTCTTTGCAATTCCCAGACACTCTCCAGTGGATTTCATCTCAGGCCCCAGGCTGATGTCTGCGCCGCGAATCTTTTCAAACGAGAATACCGGCATCTTAACCGCGATATAATCTGCTTCCGGCTGAAGTCCTGGCTTATAACCAAGCTCTTTTATGGTATGGCCGCAGATAACTCTGGTTGCCAGGGGAACAATGGGGATTCCAGTCACCTTGCTGATATATGGCACCGTACGGGAAGAACGTGGATTTACTTCGATGACATAAACTTCTTCTCCGCTGACAATAAACTGAATGTTGATCATTCCCTTTACATGAAGTGCTCTTGCAAGTCTTCTGGTATATTCTACAAGCTTGTCCTTGATATCTTCATTTAAGCTCTGAGCGGGATATACAGAGATACTGTCGCCGGAGTGAACGCCTGCACGCTCGATATGCTCCATGATTCCCGGTATGAGTATATCTTCTCCGTCACAGACTGCATCTACCTCAATCTCTTTGCCTACGATATATTTATCTACTAAAATAGGGTGTTCCTGAGCAATCTGGTTAATGATGGCGATAAATTCATCGATATCCTGATCGGAAATAGCGATCTGCATTCCCTGACCTCCCAGTACGTAGGAAGGTCTCACAAGAACCGGATAACCAAGTTTTGCAGCTGCCTTTTTAGCCTCTTCTGCTGTATAGACTGTCTGGCCTGCAGGTCTTGGAATCTGACATTCTTCCAAGATCTTATCAAACAGTTCCCGGTCTTCTGCCGCATCCACATCTTCTGCTGCTGTTCCAAGAATGGGAACTCCCATCTTCATCAGTGCCTCTGTCAGCTTGATGGCTGTCTGGCCGCCGAACTGCACCACTGCTCCGTCTGGTTTTTCAATATCAACAATGCTCTCCACATCTTCCGGAGTAAGAGGCTCAAAATACAGCTTATCTGCAATGTCAAAATCCGTACTGACCGTTTCCGGATTGTTATTGATAATGATAGTCTCATACCCTTCTTTGCTGAAACTCCAGGTACTGTGAACGGAACAGAAGTCAAATTCGATTCCCTGACCGATTCGGATTGGACCGGAGCCTAATACCAGAACCTTTTTTCTTCCTGTTGTCTGCTCTGCCTCATTTTCACTTCCAAAGCAGGAGTAGTAATATGGTGTCTCAGCTGCAAATTCTGCCGCACAGGTGTCTACCATCTTAAAGGCAGCAGTTATCCCGTTTTCTTTTCTGGTCTGATGGATTTCTTCTATAGATATACCTGTCAGCTTTGAAATGACTGTATCCGGGAATTCCAGTCTCTTTGCTTCTTTTAAAAGTTCGGTAGTGAGAGGTCCCTTCTTTAAGGCTTCTTCCATCTCGACCAGAATTGCCAGCTTATCAATAAACCAGACATCAATCTTTGTAATGTCATGAATGAGCTCATAGGTAAAGCCTCTTCTTAATGCTTCTGCAATCACCCAGATTCTTCTGTCATCTACCAGATGAAGGGTTTCTGTCAGCTGATCATCGGTAAGTCCTGTAAAATCATAAGACATTAGGCTGTCTACATGCTGTTCCAGGGAACGGATTGCTTTCATTAAGCCGCCTTCGAAATTGGTACAGATACTCATTACCTCACCGGTTGCCTTCATCTGGGTTCCAAGGGTTCTCTTGGCACTTAAAAACTTGTCAAAGGGAAGGCGCGGCATCTTAACCACACAGTAATCCAGCATGGGCTCAAAGCTTGCATAGGTTTTCCTGGTTACGGCATTTTTAATCTCATCAAGAGTGTATCCCAAAGCAATCTTAGCTGCAACCTTGGCGATGGGGTATCCCGTTGCCTTGGAAGCCAGAGCAGAAGAACGGCTCACTCGTGGATTTACCTCGATGACACAGTACTCAAAGCTTTCAGGGTGAAGAGCGTACTGAACGTTGCAGCCTCCTGTTATGCCTAATTCGCTGATGATCTTTAATGCAGAGGTACGAAGCATCTGGTATTCCTTATCTCCCAGTGTCTGGGAAGGAGCCACTACGATGCTGTCGCCTGTATGAACCCCTACCGGATCCAGGTTTTCCATGTTGCAGACGGTAATAACATTGCCTGCCCCATCCCGCATTACTTCATATTCAATCTCTTTCCAGCCTGCAATACAGCGTTCCACAAGAACCTGACCGACTCGGGATAAACGGAGTCCGTTTTCCAGGATTTCCCGGCACTGTGCAGGATTTTCAGCAATTCCGCCGCCTGAGCCTCCCAGTGTATATGCAGGGCGCAAAACGATGGGATAACCGATCTGCTCGGCGATTTTTAATCCATCTTCCACATTTTCAACGATATCCGAAGGAGCTACCGGCTCACCGATCTTCTCCATGGTTTCCTTAAACATCTCCCGGTCTTCTGCCTTTTTAATGGTCAGGGCAGTGGTTCCGATGAGGCGGACATTATTCTTTTCAAAAAAGCCCTTATCTTCCAGCTCCATGGCCAGGTTTAAGCCTGCCTGGCCTCCCAGTGTAGGAAGAACGCTGTCTGGTTTTTCTTTTAAAATCAGCTGTTCCACAACCTCTACTGTCAGCGGCTCAATATAAACCTTATCTGCAATGTCTTTATCAGTCATGATGGTCGCAGGGTTGGAGTTTAATAAGACGACTTCAATTCCTTCTTCTCTTAAAGAACGGCATGCCTGCGTTCCGGCATAATCAAATTCTGCTGCCTGACCGATGATAATCGGACCGGATCCAAGGACTAGTACTTTTTTGATCTCCTGATTCTTAGGCATTCTTTCCCACCTCCATCATATTAATAAAACGGTCAAATAAGTAGCTGGAATCCTGAGGTCCGGGACAGGCTTCCGGGTGGTACTGTACGGTAAATATGTTCTTTCCGGTATATTTCATGCCTTCGTTTGTTCCGTCATTAACGTTAACAAATGCAGGAACTGCAACAGCCGGATCCACAGTATCCTCATCCACCACATATCCATGATTCTGTGAAGAGATATAGACTCTTCCGGTTTCCAGATCTTTAACCGGATGATTGCCGCCTCTGTGTCCGTATTTCAGCTTATGGGTATCAGCGCCAGTGGCCAGTGCCATCAGCTGATGTCCCAGGCAGATTGCAAAGATGGGAACCTGTGATTCATACAGCTTGCGGATTTCCTTAATAATCTCCGTACACTCCTTTGGATCTCCAGGGCCGTTTGACAGCATAATTCCATCTGGATTTGTGGAAAGAATTACTTCTGCTTTCGTATCAGCAGGATATACAGTAACCTCACAGCCTCTTTCATTTAAAGACCGTGCAATATTCTTTTTAGCTCCTAAATCTAACAGCGCTACCCGCTTGCCTTCACCGGGAAGCACATAAGATTCCTTACAGGTGGTTGCTTTCACAACGCCCGTTACGGAATAAGTTTTCATACGCGAAATGACTTCGTCAAGATCAAATCCTTCATCGGTTGTGATCATGCCGTTCATTGTACCTTTTTCTCTTAAGATTTTTGTTAGGGCTCTCGTATCGATACCACTGATACCTGGAATGTCGTTAATTTCTAAGAAATGCTGAATGGTATCCTCGCTTCTAAAGTTGCTGGGGATTCTAGATAATTCTCTGACAATGTAGCCATCCGGCCAAGGTTTGTATGACTCCATATCTTCCTGACAAATGCCGTAATTACCAATTAGCGGATATGTCATCACAACTGCCTGTCCCGCATAGGATGGGTCGGTGAGGACTTCTAAATAACCCGTCATGGAAGTATTAAATACGATCTCACTGATCACTTCCCGTTTTGAACCAATGCTCGTGCCTGTAAAAACAGTGCCGTCTTCCAGTATTAAAAAAGCTTTCATACGCAAAGTCCCAATCCTTTCTTAATATTTGTCCACGTTCTTTGGACATAAAGGGATACCCGTAAGGGTGTTTCTTAATATTTATCCATGGTTTCTGGACATAAAGGGATACCCTTTAAGGTTTAATTTTGAACTGACTGGTATCAGACCAAATTGAATAGATTATACATTATACCGCGACATTTTTCAACTGTTTTTTTATAATTTATTTATCTACTTTTTATGCATTATTTTTCTTTTTTCAGATATTTTAATCGTCATATTTGTATATTTATGCAAAATGGTTAATATTATACATTTCCGTATACTTTGCATCAACTTCGAACAAACTATACATGAGGTGATAAATCATGATTGATAACAGCGAACTTCCCATTGGATTTACCATGGAACTGGCACAGCATTCGGACATTATGATACAGTTTGCCGGACTCTCCAAAGAGGATCAGAACCGCATCATCAATGGTGCAAGAGAAATTGATAGCCGCGACGAAATGAGAAGCTATGTAGAGTCCATGTTCCATGAACCCAAAACATCATTCTTTTAAAAAAGCCCCCGCAAAAACTGATTTATTTAGTTTTATGCGGGGCTTTTGTAATCATTGCCCAGAGCAGCTAATATATTAATAATAATCATTCAATAAGGGGCTATTATGAATCCATATATGACCACTGCCCAGGAAGCGGCTGCTACCGGCTCTCTTCAGGTAGATGTGGTATCTACCGAGAACAACCACCCAATCGGTGACGCAGAAGTTTCCATTTCCTACACAGGAGACCCTGGCAGCATTTTAGAAAAGGTTACTACTGACAGTTCCGGTCAGTCCGAAACCGTAAGTTTATCAGCGCCGCCTGTCGATTTAAGTCTGTCTCCCGGACTGGCACAGCCGTATTCAGAATATTCACTTTTTATTACCGCACAGGGTTATGAACCAGTGGCTATCTCCGGAACCCAGATCCTGGCAGATACGGATGCCATTCAGCCTGTCCGCATGACTCCTGTCAAAGACGAGACAACTCCCGATACGCCCATTACCATTCCGGATCATACTTTGTACGGCGACTATCCTCCAAAGATAGCAGAGGCCGAGGTAAAGCCTGTAGCAGAAACTGGCGAGATTGTATTAAGCCGGGTTGTTGTTCCACAAACAATTATTGTACATGACGGTGTACCCACAGATCCCACGGCCACCAATTATTATGTTCCTTATAGCGATTATATTAAAAATGTGGCCTCCAGTGAAATTTACGCTACCTGGCCCAGAGAAACAATTATTGCCAACGTTCTGGCGATTATGAGCTTTACATTAAACCGTGTTTATACGGAATGGTACCGGAATCAGGGTTATGACTTTACCATCACTTCCTCTACTGCTTTTGACCATAAATGGATACACGGCAGAAATATTTTTGACAGCATTTCCCAGGTTGTGGATGAAATCTTTAACAGCTACTTATCACGGCCCGGAATCAAACAGCCCATCTTAACCCAGTACTGCGATGGCCACCGGGTAACATGTCCCAACTGGATGTCCCAATGGGGAAGCTGCACCTTAGGGGAACAGGGCTATACTGCCATTGAAATTCTCCGTAACTATTACGGAAGCAACATGTACATCAATACTGCGGAACAGGTTTCCGGTGTTCCTTCCTCCTTCCCCGGTTATAATTTAACTGTGGGTGCCTCTGGAGACAAGGTACGCCAGGTCCAGGAGCAGCTCGATACCATTGCCGGGGTTTATACCAGAATCCCCAGAATCACAGCAGACGGGGTATTTGGAGAAAACACGGCAGAAGCAGTCCGTCAGTTCCAGTCCATATTTAAACTTCCTGTGACGGGAGTCATTGATTTTGCAACCTGGTATAAGATCTCCCAGATCTATGTGGGCATTACAAGAATTGCCGAGTATTCTTAAGCTTAGTCAATACCACCGGCTTAGCCGGTGGCTTGCTCAACCCCTATAAGGGGTTTAT
>WASS01000023.1 GCA_009712635.1 Hungatella sp.
ATTTCCCTGATAGCCGCCCTGGGGTCTGTCTTCACGGTTTCCCTGGTAGCCGCCCTGTGGTCTGTCTTCGCGATTTCCCTGATAGCTTCCCTGTGGTCTTTCTTCACGTGTTACTGTGCTATGATCTCTTACTGTACTCTCTGATGTCTGTTCCGTCTTTTTCTGCATGTCATCTCTCTGTCCCATATTCTGTGCAGGCTTCTGTGCAGGTCTTGATGTACCCTGGCCCTGTGGTTTCATCTGTGCGTTCTGCGGTCTGAATACAGCCGCTATTTTTTTCTTTGGTGCTTCGGTATCATCACCGCCTGGTGCTTCCGTGCGTGCAGGTGAAGTTCCCCTTCCTGCGCCTACTTCTTTTTTTACAATTGATGCCTGTTCATCGGTGATGTTTGAAGAGCTTTTTAAATTTATATTATGTTTTTCCAATATATCCAGTATCTCCTTACTCGTGTCTTTTCCCAGTTCTTTTGCCAGATCATAAACTCTCATGCTTTCCTCCATTCTGTGCACATTCTGCAGCACATACTGGTAGATGTGAAGGCTCATTCTCACACTCACTACCTGCATTTGTATTCATTAGTTTCTCGATTGCCTTTGCAAACCCATTATCCACGACAGCAAGAGACGCCCTCATCTCCTTACCCATAGCGTGACCCAGTTCTTCCTTTCTTCCAAAGAAATAAATTGGTACCTTATAGTAAGTACACGTATTGGTAAACATCTTCCTTGTATTGTCTGAGGCTTCCTCAGAAACGATCACTAACGATGCTTTTCCTGCCTTAACGGATTTCTCAGTCATGAACTCTCCGCTTGAAATCTTTCCGGCCTTCGTTGCAAGCCCGATCAGATTCAGAATTTTCTGTCTGTTAACCAAACTGCTCCATCTCCCTTTCCAACGCTTCGTAAACTTCTTTTGGAATCGACATTTTAAAGGAACGCTCCAAGCCCTTACTTTTTACCGCTTTTTTGAAGCATTCCATAGAAGGACATAAATAAGCTCCCCGTCCATTCTTACGCCCGGTTCCATCAAGAACAAAGCTGTCTTCCGAAGTTTTTAAAACACGTATCATCTCTTTTTTATTTTTCATCTCACCGCAGCCGATACACTGTCTGAGCGGTACCTTTTTTGTACTCACGTCTCCATCACATCCTAATTATTATTCCTGGTAGCTGTTTTCGGACTCTTCTTCCTGAAATTCGCCTTGAAACTCCTCAAAGGCATTGCTGTTGTTTGCACTGTCCTGATATTCCAGACCAAGTTCTTCAAAAAGACCAAGTTCTCTTGCCTGTGTTTCACTCTTAATATCAATCTTGTAGCCAGTAAGCCTTGCAGCAAGTCTTGCATTCTGACCTTCTTTACCAATTGCCAGTGACAGCTGATAATCCGGTACAATCACCTGTGCCTCTTTGGATACTTCGTCAGCTACAACGCAGATTACTTTTGCCGGGCTGAGTGCATTCTCAATTAAGTAAGCTGGATTGTCATCCCAGTTGATAATATCGATTTTTTCTCCCCTTAATTCGTTTACAATGGAATTCACTCTTGCTCCGTTTAAGCCAACGCATGCACCTACCGGATCAACATTGGTGTCGTTGGATTTTACGGCGATCTTGGTTCTGGAGCCGGCTTCTCTTGCAATTGCCTTAATCTCTACCGTTCCGTCCTTTACTTCAGTTACTTCAGACTCAAACAGACGTTTTACCAGATCCGGATGAGTTCTTGATACAGAAATTCTTGGTCCCTTGGGTGTATCCTTTACTTCCAGAACAAAAACCTTGATTCGCTCTGTCGCCTTGAATACTTCTCCCTTTACCATCTCCG
Organism: Hungatella sp.; assembly: GCA_009712635.1. GTDB lineage: Bacteria > Bacillota > Clostridia > Lachnospirales > Lachnospiraceae > Lacrimispora. Next base: position 1,823 of record WASS01000023.1, read on the forward strand.
TTTCGTTTAAAATCGCGTCTACCTTGCCTAAGTTGATACTGACGTTTCTTCCCAGATATCTCTGTACAATACCAGTAACGACTTCCCGCTCCTGACAGTACCAGTCATTAAACAGTGATTTTCTGCCTTCTTCGCGGATCTTCTGCAGAATCACGTTCTTCGCATTCTGTGTGGCAATTCTTCCAAACTTTTTCGAGTCTATAGGACAATGAATCACATCTCCGAGATCGTATTTGGGATCTGTCATCTTTGCATCTGCCAGGCTGATCTGCAGCAGAGGATCTTCAACTGTCTCCACCACTTCTTTTTCTGCAGAAACGTTAAAATCACAGGTATCGCGGTTGATGCTGACTTTAATATTATCCGCTTTTCCGAAGTGGTTCTTGCAAGCAGTAAGGAGGGAATTCTCAATTGCTTCCAACAGGGTCTCCTTGCTGATACTGTTCTCCTTTTCCAGAATATTCAGTGCTTCTAACAGTTCCTTATTCATTTTTTTATCCTCCTAATATCTCTTACTGTTTAGAAATCAAATGCCAGCCGGATCAGTGCGATCTCCGGTCTGTTGAGCGTAAGCTCTGCTCCATCTTCCTGGGCAATGGTTACAGTGTCCTTGTCATAGGATATCAGCGTACCAGTGAAGTCCTTTTGTTTGTTCAAAGGCTTATACAGCTTAATATCCACATCTTCTCCGATGCTTCTGTTAAAATCCTTATCTTTTTTTAAGGGTCTGCCAAGTCCTGGGGAACTGACCTCCAGAATGTAGCTGTCTGCAATAAAATCTTTTTCATCCAGCCATTCTCCCAGCCTTCTGCTTATAATTTCACAGTCATCAACTGTAATTCCGCCGTCTTTATCAATATAAGCCCGTAAATACCAGTTTCCCGCTTCTTTTACATATTCCACGTCAACCAGTTCGAAATTGTTCTCTTTCATAAGGGGCATTAAAAAGCTTTCTGTCTTTGCCTCATACTCTTCTCTTTTAGCCATTTTCTTCCCACCTTTCCAAACAAAATGGAAAGAGTGGACTTCCGCCCACTCTCTATCAGTCAAACATGCTTGTTATCTTGAATAGTATAACACCCTTTTCCTGGCATTGCAAGGGTTTTTCTGGTTTTTTCTGATATTTTCGTCTATTATTTGAATTTCTTAAATTGTTTCAATTACGAGAGAGGACAAAGTTTTCTTCACAATCCCTTTATTTGTACATATTATAACACTATATCAGAGTTAGTTCTGTCAAATAAGGAGGACCCATGAAACCAAAACTGGAAGTTTCCGGGCTCAGTTACTCCTATCATTCCCTTGAGGGTGAGACACTGGCCCTTTCCAATATATCCTTTACTGCTGACAACGGGGAATTCCTTGCTGTAGTCGGTCCCTCCGGCTGCGGGAAATCGACCCTGTTATCACTTTTATGCGGACTGCTGATTCCCGATGAGGGCGACATTTTAATCGACGGCGTACCTAAGTCTGAATCAGGCGTTAATATAGGCTACATGCTGCAGCGTGACCATCTCTTTGAATGGCGCACCATAATGGGAAATGCTGAGCTTGGACTGGAAATTCAGAAGAAACGAAACAGCAGTTCCAGAGAGAAGCTTCATAACATGCTTCATACTTACGGTCTTGGCAGTTTTGAAAATGCAAGACCGTCCGAATTGTCCGGCGGTATGCGCCAGCGTGCTGCTCTGGTCCGCACCCTGGCACTGGAGCCGGACCTTCTATTATTAGATGAACCATTTTCCGCTTTAGACTATCAGACCAGACTCTCCGTCTGTGACGATATCAGTACAATCATAAAAAGTACTCATAAAACTGCTATCCTGATTACCCATGACCTTTCTGAAGCCATTAGTGTGGCAGACCGGGTAATCGTCCTGACAAAGAGACCTGGCAGAATCAAGGCTGTTGTTCCCATCTCCTTCGGCAGTGAGAACATCCGGCCTCTGGACCGCAGAAATATGCCGGAATTCTCCGTTTATTTTAATCAGGTATGGAAGGAGCTGCAAAATCATGATTGAGACACACCCTACGTTAGCTCAGCAGGCATTTATTGAAAAAGAGAAGCTGCACCGCAGAAACGTAAGAGTATGGCGCTTCATGCTGCTGGTTCTTCTGCTCTCTGTATGGGAGCTGTGTGCCAGGCTGGGCATCATCAATGACTTTATCTTCAGTTCCCCTTCCAGAGTTACCATCTGCTTTCTTGAAATGGTAAAGGATAAAAGTATCTTCATGCACATCGGAGTCACCGTCATGGAAACACTGGTCAGCTTTGTACTGGTGGTCGTGTGCGGCTTCCTGATTGCCGTTCTCCTCTGGTCCAGCCGCAGCATATCGGAAGTTTTGGAGCCGTATCTGGTGATGTTAAACAGTCTTCCCAAATCAGCCCTTGCCCCTATATTGATTGTATGGCTGGGCAATAATATCAAGACGATTATTGTTGCTTCCATCTCTGTGGCTGTATTTGGGTGCATCATGACACTCCATACTGGATTCTCACAGACAGATCCGGATAAGATTAAGCTGATTTATTCCCTGGGGGGGAATAAAAAGGATGTGCTGTTAAAAGTGCTGCTTCCGGGATCTGTGCCCCTTATTATTAGTAATATGAAGGTAAATATCGGGCTTTGTCTGGTTGGGGTAATTATCGGTGAGTTCCTGGCGGCGAATAAAGGGCTGGGATATCTGATTATTTATGGCAGCCAGGTGTTTAAGATGGATCTGGTTGTGATGAGCATTGTGATTCTCTGTATAGTATCTGCAATTTTGTATCAGGGAATTTCTTTGTTGGAGAAGAAAATTAAGTTCTAGCTGTTTTATTTATAAAAGAAACGTTTACAGTATACGAATCAAATACTGTAAACGTTTCTTTTATATTTCTAAATTGTATCTGCTTCTGGATTTTCCCCTAATATATCTATTAATTTCTGAACATTTATACCTTCAAATTCATATAAATGCATATCTGCCTTTGGTAAATTCTCTTTTGTTCCAATACCAACAGCTAACATATTTGCATTATGAGCTGCTTGTATTCCTGCAGCAGAATCTTCAAATACTATACATTCTTCGTTTTTTAAGCCTAATGCACACGCACATTTCGTAAATACTTCAGGATTTGGTTTCGCTTCTGATACTTTTTCACCATCAATAATTGCATCAAATGGATCTTTCAGTTTAATCTTCGTTAAAATGATACTTGCATTTTTACTAGCAGATCCTAGAGCTACTTTGTAAGCATTTTTCTTAGCATCGGATATAAATTCATTTACTCCTGGAAGAATTTCTTCCTCTGTCATTTTATTAATATATTCTAAGTAAATTATATTTTTTCTTCGACAGTATTCATTTCGCTCTTCCCTGGACATTTTTCTATCACCTAGTTCTAAGATAATTTCAAATGACCGCTCTCTGCTCACGCCTTTTAACAACTCATTATCCTTAAGCTTAAAGTCAATCTTTAATTCATCAGCTATTTGTTTCCAGGCCAGATAATGATATTTTGCAGTATCAACAATAACACCATCCAAATCGAACAATAATCCTTTTATCATATTTTTTCCTCATAAACTGCAATATATTATAATCTGGTATCCCAATACCCACAGTATGGGTCATTAGGATTCATTCCTTTAAATTCGCTTTTACCTATCATTTTTTCTACTAATACTTTAGGATTAAATTCATTTGCGGTATAAGCATTAATATATGTCTGGATCATAGGAACATCTTGTAAGTGGTATGGATTTGCAATAGAAATAAACACGGTAGGAACTTCATTTACGAACCAAGGAGCATCCAATCCCATTGGAGCTTTCCAATTAATACGAACTGTAGTCTGATTACTGGCAGTCTTAATGTTGGCAAAATAAAAGATCACATCATATTTCTCTCTAATTTCACTTGTTGCTGCCGTTAAAAATAGTTCTTTATGTTTATCATCATCAAATCTTTCTACTTCAAATCCTGCCTTTTTTAATTCTTTCATAAAAATACCGCTTACCGCAGGTTTTCCACTGCTGCTTACATAATCACCTAATACAATTACCAAAGCTCTCTTATATTTCTGAACATCCATCGGAATAAGACCTTGATTATTTTTAACCAGGGTAATTGATTGATCAGACAATTTATATGCCCAGTTCACATGTTCTTCGCATTTAAGTATTTTAAGATTTTCTATTGGCGGCATAAGGGTTCCAATTTCTTTTTTAATATGAAGTTTCAAGGATGCTTTTGTAGCTAAAATCCGCCCTACAGCCTCATCCAATCTTTCTTTAGAAATGATTCCGTTCTTTACACCATTTTTAACTGCTTTAAAATCCTCTTGCAGATTTCGTGTGAATAAAATCATATCACACCCTGCTGCTACTGATTTAGGAAGCAAATCCGCTCTTCGTCCCTGAGCCGCAAAACCTACCATTGAAGTTGCATCAGTAACAATTAGTCCATTAAATTTTAACTTTCCTCTTAATAAGCCCTGCAATAATTCTGGTGACAAAGATCCAGGCATGATATCTTCATCCTTAATGTCAGGTGAAAAATATCTTGTATAAGCTGGCTGCATAATATGTCCAGCCATAACTGTTTTTGCACCTCGATCAATCATTCCTTTATATACCATACCAAAAGAATTATCCCAGTCTTCAACCGAAAGTGTATTTACAGATGCTACCAAATGCTGATCTCTATCATCAACTCCATCACCAGGAAAATGTTTTATAGATACAGCCACATCATTTTCCTGACATCCTTTCATATAAGCGCTTGCCATTGCTAGTACTTTATTTTTATCTGAACCAAAAGTTCTAACATTTGTAATAGGATTTGAATAATTCATATCAATATCAATTACTGGTGCAAATGACCAGTTACACCCTACCGCGCTTCCTTCGCGTCCAGCAATTAATCCAAGATGATATGCATTTTCTACATGATCACTTGCTGCAACTTGAATACATCTTCCATAAAATGTTCCCTCATTTCCAATTCCATCTCCACCAGCTTCTAAATTAGCAGCTAATAACATAGGAATCGTGCTTGTTTCCTGAAGAAACTTATGAACATTATAAATCTTTTCACTCTCCGTTGGGCGGTACATCATCCCCCCAGGTTTATAATTCTGTACAATGTCTCTTAATACTTCAAAATCATCGGAATCACCATGGAGACAAAATAATTGTCCTATTTTTTCATGGTCATTCATTTTGTTCAAATTGTTTTCAACCCATTCAATATCCTCATCAGATAAGAAAAATGGATTTTCTTTATATTTAATCACTTAATACAGTCCTCCAATTTACTCATTAATTAAGTGTGATGATAGTTTCACCTATCCCAACAATTGATTTGTCAGTTGGAGAAAATTTTGCATAATTATTACCATTAGAAATAATCACTGGTGTAATAATTGAATATCCAGCATTTTTAATCCCATCTATATCAAATTCAACTAATGTTTGCCCTTTTTTAATCTCATCGCCTTGTTTCGCCTTAAGGTTAAAATATTTACCTTCTAACTTAACTGTATCTATTCCTACATGGATTAATAGTTCAGTTCCATCATTCGTTGTGATTCCCATAGCATGACCCGTAGGAAATAAACTTGTTAATACACCATCTGCTGGTGCTACAATCTTTCCTTCCGTTGGTTCAATGGCTAATCCCCTTCCCATAAGTCCACTAGAAAATGTTTCATCTTTTACTTCAGAAAGTGCTAAAATTTTACCAGCAATTGGACTACCTAATTCAACTTTATTATCATTATTTATTACTGGACGTACGTTTTTTTCCTCTGTTTTATCCTTGAAGAAAATCAAAGTTAATATAAAAGAGATTGCCATTGCGACTAATACTGCAATCACTGACATTAATACATCCCTTGCAGCATTTCCATTTGGATTGATATAACATAGGAAAGAAAAAATTCCCTGCCCTCCCATAGTGTAGTATTTCACTCCTAATCCAATAGCTAAAGCACCACCGATCGCAGATGAAATACAGCTGATGATAAAAGGTGTTTTTAAAGGCAGAGTGACACCATAAATAGCTGGCTCTGTAATACCGAATAATCCTGAGAAAAATGCTGAAATTGAAGTTGTTTTTAACTTTTTATTTTTAGTTTTAATCATGATAGCTATTAAAATTGCTACCTGAGTAAAAGCGGCCGTAGAGGTAGCCGCAAAGATTGTATCGTATTGTAACGTTGCTAAATTATTTATTACGATAGGAATAAGTCCTTGATGTATACCAAACATTACAAATATTTGCCAGAATCCTCCTATAAATGCTCCATAAATAATTGGATTAAATATGTAAAGTGCCTGTACAAGCATACCGATTAAATCTGCCAGCCATGTTGCAGCAGGTCCAACTACGATAAATGTAATTGGCATTGTAATTGCTAATGTAACCAATGGTACACCAAATGATTTAATTACATCCGGCACTATTTTTTTAGCAAACTTTTCTACCTTTGAAGCAACCCAGACCGCCAGGATAACTGGAATAACTGTTGAGGTATATTTATTTAAAATAACTGGTACCTTTAAAAAAGTCAAATATACATTTGACTCAAATGCAGTCCCACTAAATAGTACAGAGATTGCGTTTCCCCCCATAGCTGAAATGATGGTTGGATAAATCATTGTAGTTCCAATTGCCATTCCTACAAACTCATTAACTTTAAATTTCTTTGCAGAAGTATACCCCAAGAATACTGGGAAGAAATAAAAAATACAATCTCCAACAGCAGAAAATATAACATAAGTTCCATCAGTGGTTGTTAATAAACCAGTTGCTATAAGAATTACCAATATACCTTTCATCATACCGCAGGCACAAAGTAACCCAATCACTGGCAAAAATACTCCTGAAACGGTACTGATAAAAGAATTAAATAATCCTTTGATTCCTTTGTTTCTTTGCTCTGTTACACCTTCTGTTTCTAACTGTTTTTCAATATGAGCTTTTTCCATTACTACTTCGTAAACCTGAGGCACATGAGTTCCGATAACAATTTGGTATTGCCCCCCACTTTGCAATACATTTACAATCCCATCAGTACTTTTTAACATTTCTGTGTTTGCTTTACTTTCATCCTTTAGTTTAAATCTTAATCTTGTAAAACAATGTTCTAATGAGCTAATGTTTTCTTTCCCGCCAACATTTTGAATTATAATTCTTGCCAATCCATCATACTTATTTGCCATTTTTTACTACCTCCAATATGAAATTTCATTCCATAATTCTATATTACTGTAGGAATCGTTTATATTCTTTTCCATATTTGACTAAATTTTAGGCAAAATTTGATTTTTGTATTTTCATTTATTATTCATTGATCATTTTTCTATATTTCAATGGCGTTGTTTTGAACTCTTTTTTAAAATCTCGTATAAATGATTTCGCATCAGGCTCACCAATTTCCAGTGCTATCTCTGTAATTGTCTTATCTGTTTCAATTAACAATTTCTTCCCTGCATTTATCCTTAATTCTTTAAGAAAGTCCTTAAAATTAATTCCTATATACTTTTTAAAACTTCTTGAAAAATATTCTGAATTAAATCCAAAAGTTTTCGCAACATCATTTAAAAGTATGTTTTCCATATAATGCCCATTCATATAAGTTATTATTTCCTTATATCTGTTCTGGTATTTTTGAGATTTTGCATTAATGATCTTATTTTTTTCTATTCTGAAATATTTCATTAAAATATAAATAAGTTCATACATGGCACTCTTTATTTTAAGATTATACCAATCTTCTTTCTCATTATATATTTCTTTCATTTGTAATATAACATCCATCAATTTCTGATAGCCTTTATTTTTATTATCCAACAGAAAATAAACATTATCTATATCTCCAAATGTTTCTTTTAAAAATATATACGAAATTACAATCGTACATCCATCTTGTCGTTTATCTGAAAAATTGTAATATTCATGTGCCTCTTCACTGTTAATGATTTCAATATCTCCAGTTTCCATTTTTCGTGTCATTCCATTTTTCCATAACATACAACTGCCATTATACATCAAAAATATTTCTACACTTCTATGCCAATGTTTCAAAATATGGCCATTATCTAACCTTATATTATCCACTATTTTTTGATGAGGGACTATCTTAACTGGATAGTTTTCCCTCATTCTATTTACCTCATAATAACCTTTATCCATATTATGTATACCACTCCTTTATCTAAGCATTAAATAAATCTGCTCCTATACTTAAAATAGATATTCTTTTAAAGATTTTCTGCAACTACAGGTTGCGTAAAAGAACATCCCGGTTAATGAATTTTCTATATTGTATCTGCTAAAATAATACTATCAAATTAATTGTGTAGTAAAAAGGAGTTATCATGAAATTATCTGAAAAAATCCAGTATTTACGAAAAGAGAATAGCTTTACCGCATATTTTAACTCTTTCACCTGATTAAAGGAGCGTCCGCAGTATATGAATCATATACTGTAAACGCTCCTTGTATCTATCTTTTAACCTTTACCTTTTTACGACACTTCCATCAGGATAACGGGCGAATCTTCCCATCTCCCTTTCATGAACCGGCTCATCATCATGCCATGGCCAGCCTCCGAACTGTGTTCTCTGATAATCCTCATATGCCTTTCGTATTTCCTGCTCGGAATTCATAACAAAGGGCCCAAATTGCGCGACTGGTTCATTAATGGGTTCCCCTTCCAGGAGTAAAAGGTAACTGGTAGTATCTCCATTCACCACCGTAATCTGATCTTCTCCTGAAAGTTTAATGCGAGTGGAAGGATCAATATTCCTATCATCAATGGTGATGGAACTGTTTCCCTTATAAAAATACAGGTTACGGTTTATTGTCTTAGAACCTGCTGCGATTTGAAACTCTGCCTCAGGCTCCAGTATGACAAGCTGGATCCCCACATGATTTTCTTCCTTTGCTGCCCATGAATTTTTTGTTGGCTCCAGGCTCTTTTTGTCTTCATATTTTCCAGCAATTAATCGGATGGTTGCTGTCTTTCCCTTTTCATTGGTATGCTTAATTACTGGAATCTCTTCTGCCCAGAGCATCTTATAATCCGGGTCTGCAAATTTACTCTTTGCCGGTAAATTCAGCCAGATCTGAAATAGCTCCAGGGGATTTTCCTGATCCTGATGAATCAGCGGGAACATCTCAACATGCTGGCAGCCTGCTCCGGTAGTCAGCCACTGGACGTCTCCGTTTCCATAACGTCCTTCTGCTCCCTTGGAATCAAAGTGGTCAACAATCCCTTCCAGTACGACGGTAACAGTCTCAAAACCACGGTGAGGGTGAACTGGAAATCCCGGAACCTTTTCTCCATGATACATACTAAAGCCGTCTTTTCCTGAAAAATCATTGCCCATATTTCTTCCTGCTAATGAAACCGCAGGTCCCTGCACTTCATTCCCTGCCGGGAACTGATCCTTGTGATGCATACATGCCAGAAACGGACTGTCCATTCCCCATTGAAATCCTATTTTTTCAATTGCCTTTATTTTTTTGCTCATTTGATTCACCCCTTGTGTTTATTTTTTTTAACAGATGCACTAACATTTCCTTTTCCTCTTCATTCAGCCCGGTAAAACTCTCTGCTAAATCTTTCACATGCCTGGGAAAGATCTCTTCAATTTTTTCTCTCCCCTTTTGCGTGATTGCAATAATACAGGACCTTTTATCATTTGGATTGGGATGTCTTTCTATCATGGCATCTTTTTCCAGATTGTTAATTACCACCGTCATATTTCCGGAGGTAGAAAGTATACTGTCAATAATCTCGTTAATTGTTAAATCGCCTTTGTGGTACAATGCCTCAAGCACAGCAAACTGTGCTGATGTAAGACCCCCCTGGCTAAAAATGGCACCCGCTCTTCTGTGAAGTGCCTGGGTTGTTCTGCTAAGTCCAATAAATGCTTTTAAATTGGTATCGTTTTCTTTTCCATAAGATATAGTGTTCTTTTTCATAGTTTTAATATATCACTAATTAGTGATATTGTCAATGATGTTTCCTATACTTATTTTTGCAATTATCCATAATCGGAGTTATCCAGGCTGTGAAGTATAAAAAAGCCTTCTCCTGGAATCTTTTCTCCGAAGAAGGCATCGCTTATTTTTAATTAATAAATTCTCACTTCAAAAATTGTTGCCTCTCTGCTGCCGTATGTGGAAATCGCGTTGATTTGTACAGCATCTCCGTCTATGCTACCTGGGAAAAGACATTGGAGTCTCTGTCCATAAGACTGAGCGGTCATATGCTTCACAACCTTTCCATTCAGAAGAATATTCACTTCGTATTCCTTTAACAGTTCCTGTGGCGGCCCGGACTTCTGCCTGGACAGAACACTCTGATTTATGGACGGAGTGATTTCTTTGCTTAAATTAGAATCCAGAGTCAGACGGATTTCCCGGATGGGCATCTTCTCCGGAAGAGAAAGAAGAATAGATGGGTGGCTCTCTATCGGTGCCCGCCAGCAGTTTAACTCTCCCTCCACCGTTCTTGCCACTCCGTTTACCACTTTTTCCGGATCGCATCCCGGAATGTGACTGTCAGCTGTCACCACTGCCTGTCTGGCATGGTCAGCAGGATCTTTGTTAACAACCAATGGAATATAGCAGTCATCTTTTAGAAGTTCCTGTTGTAGTTCTCCCACATAATCCAGGAGTTTTCTTGGCTCCAGATTTCTTGTTACTGCCATGGAAGCAGCTGTACCAACCGCCTGGCCTACTACCGCACAGGTTCCCATGACCCTTGTAGAGGAAAATGCCACATGAGAACAACTGATAGCCCTGCCTCCCAAAAACAGATTCCGGATATTTCTTGAATACAGACACCGGTAAGGAATGGAATATATGCCGTTAACCTGGTTCCAGACTGTAGGTACGTCGCTCTCATTCAAAAAGCCTTCCACCGTATGGATGTCCATGGGCCACCCTCCATAAGCTACGGCATCTTCAAAACGGGTGCTCTCCAGACAATCTTTTTCTGTCAGAACATAATCGCCGATAAGCCGACGACTTTCCCTTTTTCCAGGCAGAAATCCCACCCATTCCAATTCCATTTTTTCCGCACCATGTTCCCCGCCGTTTTTAATATGATCCCACACACCAAACACGGCTTTAAGCAGCTCATCACGAAGTTCTTCCCCATGGGAAATCACATCACGCTCTCCGCCTCCCAACTCAATCCACCAATACCCGGAAGTAACGTCACTGTGATCCCGAAGCCTAAGCTGCTCTTCTGTATAGGTATTAGCCCAGAAGGGTTTTATAAAGGGCACATCATGACCCATGTCTCTGGCTTTGAACATAAGAGAATTTCCCATGGTATAAGGATCTTCTTTTTCCGGTGCCAGGGACTCTCCATATTGAGAACTGTTCTCTCTGCCAATCCGATATTCCGCTCCGGCTTTGGCTCCCAGAACGCCATCTCCAGTCGCATCTAAAAACAAGCTGCCGTAAATACAGAAGGATTTTTCCGTTGTCATTTGCAGAGCGCATATTGCTTCAATCCTGTCACCTTCACATAGAACCTCAGTCATATGAGTGTTTAAATAAAGAGTGAGATTTTTCTGATAATGAACCTTTTCCCATAGAACCGAATCAAAAATAGGATATACCATCTCCGGGTTTCTGCGCTTGTTTTCTAAAAGTATCTCTTCCAGAATTCCAGTTTCTCTTGCATTAGGAGTTGACATATGATGATCAGCGCCACAGATATGCATCCGTATTTCAGAACTGGCATTTCCCCCTAACACTGGCCTGTTATGAACCAAAGCCGTTTTCACGCCTCTTCTGGCGGCGGCTATGGCTGCACAGACGCCAGACATGCCGCCTCCCACTACTACAAAATCATAATGGCAGACTATCACGGACTCACCCCCAGTTCCATTAGACGGTTTTGTACTTTTTTTACTTCAAGAAATCTGGGAACCACTTGGGAAGCGGCACACATAGATGCGGCAATGCCCACCGCCTGCCCCATGTTGACGCAAATGGGCATGACGCGATAATTGGAATGAGCCATGTGGGTTCCCGAAATATTTCTTCCCGCCAGATATAGATTGTCAATTTTCAAAGGCACAAAGCAACCGTAAGGAATGGTATATCCATTTATCTGTGGAAAATGCTTTTGACAGCCGGTTTCATCAAGTCCGTTTCCTGTTAAATTATGTACATCAAAATTAAAGTTTGCCTTTGTTACCACCCAGTTATCAAATACCCTGGCCTCTAAAATATCCTGCTCTGTTATGGTCTCCTCCCCCTTAAAATGCCTGGTTTCCCGAATTCCCATCAGAGAAGCAGAACTGATAATATAGCAATTTTCAAAACCAGGAACATATCTTTTTAGAAAAACAACAATATCATCCATCTGATCTCTGCAAACCAGAGTTGCTTTAGTAAGATCCTCTACATTTGTGCCGTCAACCCCGGTACAGTTGGTCATATTACAGGTCACAATTCCTGGCAGCGTTGTTCTATATAAGAGCACATGTCCCGCAGGACCTGGCAGATGTTTTTTCCCAAGCTCCTGTAAATCCCCGTCAGGGAGGGAAAAGCTTTCTTCAAAGCCACCTGGAAAAACGGCTCTTTCCTCATCTACGCCAGCCACCTTAAACATAATCGTCGCCGGCTGCATAAGACCATCGCTTTCTCTGCCTTTAAAATAAGGTGCGCCTGCCTTGGCAGCAATATCTCCATCACCAGTGGCATCAATAACAATTTTTGCAAGTACAGCCTCCCTGCCGGATTTGCTTTCCAGAACGACTCCCTGAATCACATGATCATTCATAATGACATCGCTGGCAAAGGAGTACAGCCGGAGGTAAACTCCTGCCTCCGTAAGCATGCGCAGGAAAATTGTTTTTAAACGCTCCGGATTAATTATCTGCCGTCCTTCTCCTGTTAATTCTGCAGAACGACTTAGAATCTCTTCATAAAGTCCTCCTTCTGTTTTTCCCGTCCAGTGACTCATAAGACCTGTTGTCGCAATTCCTCCTACATCTCCCGTCTGCTCTGCCAGCATAGTTACCGCGCCTTCCCTTGCTGCTGCAACCGCCGCACCAATTCCGGCTGGACCACCACCCAGTACCAACACATCCACTTCACGTATTACTGGTATTTTTCTCTCGTTTTCTATTATGTATTTCATATTATCAACCTTAACCTTTCACCGCGCCGGCCACCAGACCCTTGACAAGAAATTTCTGCCCAAGTAAAAATACGAGGAAAGCTGGAACCAGGGCAGAGGCTGCCGCTGCCATGACCAAATTATATTCCGTCACGCTTTCTTCAATAAAATTAGTCAGGGCAATGGGAATTGTATACAACCTCCAATCGCTTAAAAACACCAGCGGTTCCAAATAACTGTTCCAGTTCCAAAGGAACACCACCATTGCCAGAGATGCCATGTTAGGCTTGGCAATTGGCACCATAATCTTTAGCCAGATGAGAAACTCATGGGCACCATCCACCCTTGCAGACTCCCTCAGTTCATCCGGAATCTGCATAAAATACTGACGCATAAGAAATGTTCCCGTTATAGTAATCAGTCCCGGCAAAATAAGGGTTAAGTGAGTTCCGGTCAGTCCCATTTTGTTAAACATAACAAACTTGGGGATTAGCGTTACCTGGCTGGGGATCATCATGGTAGCAAGGTAAATCAGAAACAGAGCGTTTCGACCTCTGAACTTTATTTTGGCAAAAGCATACCCTGCCAGTGTGCTGGTAAGCACAGATCCCGTTAGATTAATCGCTGCGATCTTTATGGAATTCCAGTATGCAAGACCGAAATGATAATCCCTTGCTGCCAGCCCGCCTATATTCCACACCTTCTTATAGTTATCCGGATAAAAATACTTAGGTATCCATTCAATCGGCAGCTTCATTACATCCATAGGAAGTTTCATTGATGCCGAAATCATCCACAAAAACGGTGTTATCATGGAGAAAGCCAGAACCCCTATGACTGCGGTAAACAGAACCTTTAAGATAATCCGTTTATAATTTTTCATTTCATCCGCCTACTTTCCTCTTTATTGCCCATGCCCTTTGGGCATACAGGGATACCCGCAGGGTGTTTCCTCTTTATTGCCCACGCCCTGCATTTAATAACTGACCCATTTTTTCTGCCCTGCCCACTGGAACATTGTAATGCCAAAAAGAATTAAAAATAATATCCAAGACATGGCGGAGGCATACCCCATTTTATAGAAGGTAAAGGCTGAGGTGTAAATATAGTACACCAACACATTGGTAGCCGTTCCTGGGCCGCCCCTTGTCATGATCTGTATAGGAGCAAACACCTGGAAGGAAGTGATAAATGTAGTGATAATTAAGAAAAAGGTGGTTGGTGACAGAAATGGAATTGTAAGTCTAAAAAACTTTTGAATTTCATTAGCGCCGTCAATATCCGCAGCCTCATAAACATCCTGAGGAAGTCCTTGAAGTGCCGACGTATAGATCATATTTGAATAACCCACTCCGGACCATACGGTCATTAGCATCAGAGCCGGAAGCGCCCATGTTGTATCTCCCAGCCACTGGGGAGGATTCTCCATGCCGAAGAGCTTTACCAGCTGAGTAAATGGCCCCCAGGGAGAATACATCATCACCCATACTATGGCAACTGCCACAATATTAGAGATATAAGGCATAAAAAGCGCCAGCCTCATGGGAAGTCTGGCAACGCAGTATTTATCAATGATGACCGCCAGTATCAGAGCCAGAAATACCGTCACTGGCACCACTCCCACCGCAAAAATTATGGTGTTAATCAGAGAACTGGTAAACCATTCATCCTGCCACATTTCAGCAAAATTCGTAAGACCAATAAAGTTCCAGTTACCAATTCCTTTTGTATAATCCCAGTCCGTAAAACTGATAATCAGGGAAAAGATCATAGGAAACAAGGTAAAAAGACATACACCAATAATATTGGGCAGTATGAAAGCATAACCTGTCAAATCTATTTTTAACTGTTTGCTAAGTCTGATTTTTTTCATGTCAATGATTCCCTCCTCTCTTTTTATTTTCCCGGAGCTGCCGTCTCAATTTTGGCAGCTCCGGGAATCTTGTCTCTGACTATTTTTGCAAAAGCTCATCTGCCCTTGCTTTGGCCTTTTTCATGCCATCTTCAACCGTCTGCTTTCCGATAAAGATCCCTTCCAATTCTTCGACTGCTATTTTCTTTACCTCGGCAATATGATTCGTAATAGAAGGAACTGCGTAATTATCGGCTGGTGTTATAAGGATCTTCTGTGTGGTTTCTGCATCCAGATAATTCTCAGCACCCATAACAAATGCCTCTGTTACTTCAAGAGCATTATAGGTATTTGAAGCAGGTACCCGTCCGCCTTCTACCACAGGAAGCATTCCTTTTGTCGCATACCACTTTGCAAATTCCCATGCTGCATCAATATTTTGTGACTTGGGATTAATGCATAAATGATCTCCATAACCTCCTTGTGTGTACTTTCTCTGACCCTTTTCTACCACCGGATATGGAGCAAATGCCGTCTTAAATTCATGAGGATAACTGGCCTGGTCTTTTATGCTTCTTACAATCCACGGACCCACCGTCATGGCAGATTTTCCTGTTAAAAACATGCTCTCCTGTGATAGTTTCTGGGTCACAGAATCCGTATGTGTAGGGGAGGTTTTATCTACATTCATCATGTTATTAATCAGCTCAACGGATTTAATCACCACTGGGTCGTCAAAACTTGTTTCCTTGTCATTTTTATACATAGGATCCCCGCCGTTGGTCTGGGCTGCAAGATAGGTAAAAAGGTAAGTCAAATCCTGCTGGGAATTCCAGAACATGCCGTATACTTTATCCTGCCCGTCTCCATGAGTGAGCTTTTTGGCAATCTCTCTGAATTCATCAAAAGTCCATTCCGTAGGAATTTCAATTCCCGCTGCTTCAAACATGTCCTGGTTTAATACAATTCCATACTGATCAAGCTTTGTTGGAATGGAATAGGGTTTCCCATTAATGTAATATGCCTCAGCCAAAGTTCCAAAATAGTTTGTCAGCTGGAAATTATCCCGGGCGATCAGCTTTGAAAGATCAAGTGCCATGTTTCCTTCCGCCCGCTTTGTGAGAGCATCGGTACTGTAGGTCATATAAAGATCTACTCCATCTCCTGAAAGAAGATTTGTCTCCAGCTTTAAATTTCCTGTATCATCATTTACAAATCGTTCATACTCAACCTGTATCCCCTTGTCCTTATAGAGTTGGTTGAAGTTATCACAGACTGCCTGAGGACCAGCTTCCGCCGGAACACCTCCCCACATCCGCAAAACCACGGGGGCCGGGTTATCTGTCTTTTCCCCCTCCGTCTTCGCTCCCTCCGTTTTTACAGTATCTGCCGACGTAGCTGCCTGCTGCGTTTTCTGACTACCCTGGCAACCTGCCAACACTGACACTGCCATGAGAGATGCCATACCCAAAGCCCCTAATTTCTTCCATTTTCTCATTATACCTTCCTCCAATAATTTGATTGCAGTTCAACCCCATCACTGAATAATAATGACACGACCAAACTGTAACAGCTGTCTATACTATAACAAAAACAGCAGGTAAGAGATATCCCCCCGCCTGCTGTCTTTCTCCCAATTTTTTCGATTTTCCGATCCTTAACCTTTCATTTTTGTCAATGCTCTAAAATCCTGCTGTTTTTCTTTCAAATCCTGCTATTTACTTCTGTTTTATTTAATTGAGCCTGGCGGTATTCCAGAGGGGACTGCCCCACACTCTTTTTAAATTGAGTACTGAAATAATTGGGATTAACGATACCAACTTCGTCCGCGATCTCATTAACCTTTAAATCACTGCTTTCCAGTAAGTATCTGGCATGTTCCATTCGCACCCGGTAAACATATTCCAAAAAACTGATCCCTTCCTCCTTTTTAAATACATGGGAAAAATAACTCCCACTCATATTCACCAAGGCCGCAATATCTGCCACCTGCAGCTCTTCCTTCATATGTCTTCTTACAAAGCTCTTAGCTTCGGCAACCTCTTTTCTTAAAATTCTGCCGCTATTTGATTCATACTCTTTTTTATACAGTTCCACCAGTTCTAATACAGATTGCCTGATTTTTTCCAGGTACGTATAATTACTGATAGAAGCTTCCATATTCAATCCATTTTTATCCAAAAACATATCAATATCAACTCTGCTGCGGGCAAAGGCTGCTGACAGGGTTCTATAGGATTTTCTCAGCAGATATCGGATTTCTTCCGGCTCCCAACGATTATTTTCTTTTAAAAAGCCAAAAAGTCCCTCCATAAATTTTCTGATTCCATAAAAATCGTGTTCTACTGCCAAGCTTTCCAAGGTTGAATTATCATATTCAGATGGCAATACAACTATTTCCCTGCTATTCGCTTCATATAAGTGGAGCTTTCCTGCTTCTGAAAAAAAGCGCATCTTCAATGTTTCACGATTCTGGGTAATAGCATTTTTTAGTTCCTGGATTCCCAGACATTCTCTGCTTAACGCACCACTCACCTCAAGACCGTAATACTGCCTGGAGCAGTTGACAAAGATACCAAACTCCTTTTCCATTTCCATAAAAAAGTTCTCATAATCCTGTTTTTCTCCCCGGTTTACTGCTACAGCAAAATCGTATTCTCCATATTGAAACACCTCAGACCGGTGATGACGCCCGAACAGCTCTCCAAGAATATTATCCATGGTAAATATCAAAAGCTCCAAATCCATGAAATTTCCTTTTTTTCTTACCACATCAAAATCATCGATGGTAACAGAGAGAATGTAGAAGGGTAGGTCAAAACTTATAGTCAGGGGTAGTTTTATCATTTCTTCCAGGTTTTTATTTAAAAAAGTTTCTGAGTTTATAATTCTTTTAAACAGTCCCCTTTTTATAACTTCTAAATTCCTTTCCGATAGGGAAGAGGCTTCCTGTGCCGACTCCGCCCCCTTTCCGTGTGAAGTGGCCTCGTTCATAATTTTCAGCAGTTCTTCCGGCTTTACTGTCAATTTAAAAACATAATCAAATGCCCCTATTTTCATGGCAGTTCTCACATTGTCAAAATCATTATAGCTGCTTAAGACAATAAACTGGATATTTGGATATTTTTCCCTGCACTCTGAAATCAGTTCAAAACCATCCATGGGACTCATCTTTAAATCTGTGAGAACGATATCCGGCTGATACTGTCTGATCTTCTGAAGCGCTTCTTCCCCATCAGATGCATCACAAACAATCTGGTATCCATAGTTTTCCCATCGGATCAATGACTGAATTCCCAGGCGCACTAAAACTTCATCATCCACAATCATTACTCTCTTCATGCCCTGTTTTCTCCTCTCTGATTACCGGAAGAGTGAACAATACTACCGTCCCCCGGGTTTTAAGGTTTTCTATGGTCAGTCCATACTGATTACCAAATGTAATCCGGATATACTCGTCTACATTTTTAATTCCGATTCCCGTCAGCTTGCTCTCCTTTACCCGATCCTTTCTGGATGCCTCAAACTGCCTGATAACATTGGGGGAAATACCCACTCCGTCATCTTCCACATAGATGTTAAGGCTGCCCTCCTCCGTAAAACCGTAAATTCGTATCAGAATTTCCTCTCTATCCTTGTCATATCCATGAATAATAGCATTCTCCACAATAGGCTGGAGGATAAATTTAGCTGTTTTTAAATTAAGAATATCATCCTCCAGATCAATTTCCAGTCTGCAGTGGTTTCCATAGCGGCAGTTCTGGATATAAAGATAGTTTCTGATATTTTCTACCTCTTCTGACACTGTTACCAGGCAGTTTTCCCTGCTCATGCTGTATTTTAAGATATGAGCCAGAGCATCAATGCCGTCCACAATATTATCTGCGCCTCTTATAATTGCCATCCAGCGAATGGTCGATAATGTATTAAATAAAAAATGAGGATTCAGCTGAGCTCGAAGGAAATCATACCGGTATTTTTCCTTTACCTCGTGCTCATTTTTTAGCTGTTCAAACAAACCGCTGATGTTGACAGACATTTGCCGGAAGGAACGGTTTAACCGGCCGATCTCATCGGACCGCTCCATATCAATGTCCTCCAAATCCATATTCAGTGTATAATTTTCCATCTGACCACTAAGCTTGACAATGGGTTTCACCATCATCCTGATGGATATGTACAGGATTAGTACCAGCGCACATAAGACAATCAGGAGTATCATGTTCATCCGAAACCCAATCATTTCCATTTGATTGGTCACTTCCTGGTAGTTGGTGAAATGAAAGACCTTCATCTGCTGATCATTAAACACCCATGGCTTCGGTATGGTATAATAACTAATCAGGAAATTTCCTCCACCAGTATGATATCGTAAACTCCCGCTTTTTTTCTCCGCCGTCTCCCGGTATAGATTCCTTAAATCCTCCTCACGAACAACTCCACTAATATCATTTTGCAAAAGTATGGTTCCTTCTCCCACACAGACATAGGCAATATCACCCGCATAAGCGTATTCCATCAAAAGGTCGCTGAATTTTTTCTGGTCAATGCTGATGATAAGAGTTCCTATCACACTTCCCGTGGTATAGTCCTTAAGAAGGGATTTGGCCAGAGAAATATAGGTCTGGTTTTTCTGTTCACCAACAATATAGGCAGGATTAAACATTGACCATACAATATGCCCATCGTTCTCCCTGCTCTTTTTTACCCAATCCTGATCCAGGAGAAACTGGTAATCCTGATAATTCATGCTCCAATTGGAGTAGATCCTGCCATAATTGTCAAACAAAAGAATCTTCATATCCTGAACAAAATCAAATCCACTGGCTATGCTCAGCTTATGTACCATCTGGTCAAAGTACTTCGTATTGTCATATTCGGAGGTATTTGAATCAGTTATGCGCCTTTGCAGCTCCTCGTCATATACAAAGACATTCGTTAACGCAGCTATATCCTGTAAATTATCACAGATATTTCGCTCTCCTCTGGAAATGTTCTGAATGACTTTTTCACTCAGTTTTTCCTGAATAAAATGTTCCATACTGACACGCACATAAAAGCAAAGCCCTGCCAGAGGCATGACTACGCACAGCAGAAGGAGAAGAAACATACGAACTGATAATTTCGAAGATTTTTTCATCCCTTGTCCTCTTTCCAGTTTGTTATAATAAGCATTACCATGCAGCCGGTGTGGTATTTCCGGATATATGGCATTTTTTATTATATCAAAGATTTCTTTGCCTGAAAAGACAGGCATTTTTCATATGTATATATTTCTTTTATTTATTTCATTGTAGTTATTGTAATTTATTTTTTAACTATTTTAAATTTATATGTGCATTTAATACAAATTCGATATAATTACCAGGAAAATCGTCTTAAATACACACCACTTAAAAAAAGTATTAGTTTTTGTTTGACTTTCCTATCCCCCAAGAGTATATTTTATTTTTGTACGGTACTGACTGAAAACTCTACCGCAAATCTACTAAATCAGGTGAACCGACATGAATTCAAACTTTTTAAAGCAAAGCACCGAGCAGCGGCGGGATCTCATTCTCAACGGCTCCGTCTTTGGAACCATTTTATTTCTTTCCATTCCCACCCTGATGATGGGTCTTATCCAATCCGCAATACCAGTTATCGATGGCTTGTTTCTTAACAATCTGGTAGGAACCAGTGCGGCAAGTGCCGTCACCTACTGCACCCCAATTGTAAACATGGTCTCTGCTCTGGCGCAGGGAGTGAGCGTGGCCGGAATGGCCATTATCGGCCAGTCCAATGGAAACGGAGACTTTAAAAACAGCCGGAAGATTTCCACTCAGATCATTGTATTTACTTTTTTACTGGGCTTTTTCCTTGCACCGATTTTAGTTGCCCTTGCATTTCCCATATCCGCCCATGTAAATAAAGAAATTTCCCGCAATGTCTTTCTTTATCTTGCATTGAACGCCTGTGTGACACCGTTTTCCTTTATGGAATCAATCTATAACTCCATAAAAAATGCCAATGGAAAGCCGGAGGATACATTTGTCCGGATGGTGATCATGCTGATTTTAAAAATTATTTTCAACGCCCTCTTTATTGCAGTTTTCCGCTGGGGTCTTGTAGGTTCAGTCATGGCTTCCCTGGCATCCAACTTTTTAATTACGGGATGGATGTATTATGAATTGTTTATCAAAAAGAATGGAGAACGTTTTGTCCTGTCCGGCTTCCGGTTTGACTGGTCCATCATTCACACCTTGCTGCGAATCGGTTTTCCAGCCATGCTTTCCAGTCTGATGCTCAACCTGGGCTTCTTCCTGATCAACAATGAAGTGGAAAAATACGGGGCAGTTGTATTAAACGGGCAGGGAATTGCTAATAACATAACCTCCATATGCTTCATACTGCCCTCCTCTTTCGGTTCTGCAGTCACTACCATGGTCAGCATGAATATCGGAGCCAAGCAGCCGGAGAAGGCAAAAAAAGCCTGTTTTGATGGGTGTATCATAAGTGCCATTACTGCTGCACTTTTAATCGCTCTGGTGGTCCCATTGTCATCGAAACTTACGGTACTGTTTACCAGAGATGCATCTGTTCTGGCTGTAGCAAATCAGGCGCTTCATATTTATACCTATTCCGTAATCGGCTTTGGTATCTGTATGGTTCAGCAGGGTGCTTTTATCGGTCTGGGGAAAACCCGGATCACGCTCTTTATCAGCCTGCTGCGGGTATGGCTTCTGCGTTACATATTTATATTGGCAACCGAACATGTTCTGGGCTTTTATTCAGTATTCTGGGGAAACCTGTTCTCCAATTACATGGCTGCACTTATTACCACGATCCTTATATTAAGGGTAAAATGGGTATCTGACATAAACTACTGATAATGAAATAAATTGACAAAAGGCGCTTTGCAGCATTATAAAATACCGCAAAGCGCCTTTTCAATCAATATTAATGATTTAACATAAACAATAGCTCATCTATTATGCAACCATATAACAAAATAATAATACTCATAATGCTAATGGCTACCCTGTAAGAAAATATTTTAAATCTTTTTTTCCACTCCAACCAGTCTTTTTCATTTTCCCGGTCTTTTCTTAAGATTGACACTGCCCCCATAATGAGTCCCATACTTCCGGCAGCAAACAAAATTCCCTTCATGCTTTCCAGCGCAGCCAATAAATCTCCTTTTGAGATTATAAAACCGCCTGCACCAACCACCACCACTAAGATGCCGCTAATGATACTGCTGTACTTCAGGCATTTATAAAAATCCAATCCCACTGTCTTTAAACGTTCCATCATATTCAACCTATTTATTATATAAGTGACAGGCGACAAAATGTCCCGGTTCTACTTCTTTTAATTCAGGTGCATCACATTTACACTGATCCATCGCTTTCCGGCATCTGCCCTGGAATTTACAGCCTGGTGGTGTGTTAATAGGACTTGGCACATCACCTTCTAACATAATTCTCTGTCTGGAATCTTCAATTTTAGGATCAGCAATGGGTATCGCCGACATTAATGCCTCCGTATAAGGATGGAACGGATGACGGTAAAGTACCTCCGAATCTGCCAGCTCCACAATCGAGCCCAGATACATCACGGCAATACGGTCTGAAATATGCTTTACCATCGCCAGGTCATGGGCAATAAACAGATATGTCAGCTTCATTTCCTGCTGAAATTTAATCAGCATATTGGCAATCTGTGCCTGAATGGATACATCCAATGCTGAAATAGGCTCGTCACACATAATAAATTTAGGTTCAACAGCGAGCGCTCTTGCAATCCCGATCCTTTGCCTCTGACCGCCTGAAAATTCATGGATAAAGCGGTTGGCATGTTCTTTATTCAAACCCACCAATTCCAGCAGATGAGCGATCTTTTCCTCTTTTTCCTGCTTTGTTTTAGCCAGTTCATGAATTTCAATCCCTTCCCCAATGATTTCCGCAACGGTCATTCTGGGATCTAAAGACGCATAAGGGTCCTGAAAAATGATCTGGACTTCTTTGTTAAATGCCTTTTTTTCTTTGCCTTTTAATTTATGTACATTTTGTCCCTTATAGTATACTTCTCCATCCGTTGCGCGGTACATTCCAACAACCGTACGGCCGCAGGTTGTCTTTCCACAGCCGGATTCACCCACAAGACCTAAGGTTTCACCTTCTTTTATGGTGAACGAAACATCATCTACCGCCTTTAAAAGATCATGCTTTCCCACATTAAAATATTTCTTTAAATGTTTTACTTCTAAAATATCATGACTACTCATTTTATTCACCCTCAACTGCTGTAACACCATTTTCGTTATCAGTTATGATCTTTCTGTCATCGTAGAACATTTTTTTCACAGACTCTGGTACCTCCTGATCATGCAGCCAGCAACGTGTATGATGACCATCTTCAAAATCAGTTGTCCCAGGCATCTCTTCCAGGCAGATATTCATACAGTAATTGCAGCGTTTTGCAAATGCACAGCCCTTTGGCGGAGAAATAAGATCTGGAGGCGTTCCTTTAATTGTCTGTAACAGCTGTTTATTTGCCCACTCTAATTTTGGCACACTGCCAAGAAGCGCTAAGGTGTATGGGTGCTGTGGATTGTAGAAAATCTCATCTCTTGACCCGCTTTCAATCACCTGTCCCGCATACATAACGGCAACTTTATTGGCAGAACCAGCCACAACTCCAAAATCATGGGTAATTAAAATAACAGCCGTATTTCGTTTCTCTTTCAGACTTTTAATAAGTTCCATAATCTGTGCCTGAATCGTCACATCAAGAGCTGTGGTAGGCTCATCTGCAATCAGAATCTTAGGATTACAGGCAATCGCAATGGCAATCATGGCCCTTTGCCGCATGCCGCCGGAAAATTCGAATGGATACTGGTCAATTCTCTTTTCAGGATTAGGAATACCCACTGCTTCTAATAACTCAATGGCTTCCTGTCTGGCTTCTTTTTTGCTTATCTTTTTATGCTGTACTATATTTTCAATAATCTGTTTTCCAATTTTCATGGTTGGATTTAACGATACTAAAGCATCCTGAAAAATCATGGAGCATTCACCGCCACGAAAGGCTCTTTGCTCCTTTTTATTCATTTCTAATATGTTATTTTCTTCATAGAGAATTTTACTTCCCTTTTTGATTTCCCCCTGGGGACCTCTGACAAGAGACATGATCGCTCTTGATGTTACACTTTTACCACAGCCTGATTCTCCGATGATGGCTAATACTTCTCCTGCTTTTACATCAAAGGATACGCCTCTTACAGCCTGTACTTCTCCTGCATAGGTATGAAAAGAAACTTTTAAATCTTCCACTTTTAATAAGGGTTCCTGACTCATCCTGATTTCCTCCTAGTCTCTAAGCTGTGGATCAAGTGCATCCCTTAAACCGTCGCCTAAAATATTAAATGACAATACAAGTAAACATAAAAGTATACTAGGATATAATAAATGGGTCGGATAAAAAGCCATGGCCTCCTGGCCTGCTGAAAGCAGTGTTCCTAAACTAAATGCAGGGGGCTGAAGGCCGATTCCCAGAAACGAAAGCACAGTCTCATCAAAAATAATATAAGGAATGGATGTCGCCAGATCCAGAATTAACAAACTCAGTGTATTGGGAATTAAATGCTTGATAATTACTCTTCCGGAGGATGCTCCCAAAGCTGCTGATGCCATGATGTATTCGCTCTCCCGAAGCTTTAATATCTGACCTCTTACCATACGGGCTGTACTTGTCCAGTTTGTGATACATAATGCAAATAATAAAGGTAAATAACCATTTCCCAGAACAACTAAAATAATTAAAGTAACGATAAGATAAGGGATACTGTTTAATACCTCAACAATACGCATCATAATATCATCTACAAAACCGCCCAGGTATGCCATAACAGCTCCATAAATACAACCGATCAGCACCTTTAGACTTGCTGCAACCACAGCAACAATAATGGAAAATCTCAGACCTTTCCACAACCGGGAAAAAAGGTCTCTTCCTAAATAATCAGTTCCCAGCCAATAGGTACTGTCAGGGGGTAAATTCTTAATTTCCGGCATTAATGTTGTATAATTCTGACCGCTTATGGAAGGTCCGATTACAGACATAACAAAAAGAATGAGGAGTACGCCCATTGATAACATGGCTAATTTATTCTTCTTTAATCTTCGCCACGCATCCTGCCAGTAACTGATATTGGGTCTTACGACCTCATCAGCATCAAACTTAGACTGGTCAGCGAGTTCAAATCTTTTATCTACCATTGAATTCATTATATTTCTCCTTTCCGTTATTTCGAAACGCCGATTTTAATACGGGGATCCACAATAACATATAAAATATCTGTTACCAGCATTGTTATAACCGTAATAATGGCATAAAATGTTGTCCCAGCAAGGACAATGGGAATATCTCTTCCCTGAACAGCTTCTATATAGTATCGTCCCATACCCGGAATGGAGAAAACGCGTTCAATAAACAGTGAACCAGTTAAAATACCTGCTACCGTAGTCGGCAGTACAGTGATAATTGGAATAAATGAATTACGTATTACATGATTTTTTACAATCTGCAGTTCAGAAAGTCCTTTTGATCTGGCTGTAAGGGTATATTCCTGATTGATACTTTCCAGCATACTGGTTTTGGTAAGTCTTGAATAATAGGCGATAAAACTACAGGAACCGGCAATGGTAGGCAGGATTGTGTATTTCCAGCCTCCGAACCATAATTCTTTTCCTTTCGGCCAGCCAATAATAGGCAATTTCAGGAACGCTCCATTTGCACAATATTTTTGAAGCAAAAGTGAGATGACCAGCGAAGGCATGGATACTAAAATCATGGCCCCCACTAAAATCAGCTTGTCCCAGAAAGTCCCCCTCTTCATGGCTGCAATAATTCCCAATAAAATACCTAACGTCACGCCTAATAAAATCTGCTGAACACTGAGCCTGATTGTTACCGGAAGTTTAAGCTTTAAATTTTTGGCAAATGTTTCGCCTGGTCTGATAATGGATTCTCCGAAATCGCCATTGATCAGCAGCCCTTTCATGGTAATTACATAACGCTCTGCAACTGGTTTATCATATCCATATTTTTCTATAATCTTTGTCTGCACGGTTTGGGGTAATTTGGCGATTTTTGATGTCAGCGCATTACCAGGAATTGCGGACAGTAAGAAGAAAGTAGCTGTCACTATCAAATACAGGGTAATCAGCATTTCCAATACTCTTCGGATGATGTATTTTACCATTTTCATTCTCCTAATCTATAAAGTATACCACACAGCACACCCCGTAAGGTGATGCGCCATGTGGTATGACCTTTAAATCCATTTATTCTTCCACAATGTAAGCATATTTGAATTCATGCTTTCCACCGAAAACAGGGTATTGGAAACCATGAAGGCGATTGCTGATATAACTGTGTTTGTCGCGATAAAGAAGAGGTTTAATTGCTGCGTCATCCTTGATCAGAATGCTTTCTGCATCTCCATACAGTTTGATACGTTTATCATTGTCCTGCTCTTTTGATAACTGATCCAGAACCTGATCATATTTCTCACTTGAGTATTTACCGTAGTTACTGCTTCCGCCTGTTCTGAAGATATCAATAAATGTCATAGGATCATTGTAATCTGCTCCCCATACCTGCATACATAAGTCAAACTCACCAGCAACCTGCGCAGCATGTGCAAGACCAAAGTCACCCACAATATTTAAATTTACTTTCACACCTAAATTATCCTGAATCCGCTGAACTACATATTGTTCAATATCTTTTTCAATGGTTGTTTCTCCATAACCTAAGAATTGAAGCGTAATTGTGCTTAAATCATCGGTGTCTTTTCCAAGTTCCTTTAATCCTTCATGGAATAACGCCTTTAACTTCTCTGGATTATTCGCATATTCGCTGTATTCCTCTTTAATTGGTTCTGTCACTTCCGAACGATATTCTTTGTCTCCAACTTTAATATTTGGTGTTACAAGCCCATAAGCAGCTGTATATCTGCTGTTGTAGACAGAATCAATAAATGTCTGGCTGTCAAATGTATAAGCAACCGCTTTTCTTATTTTTGCATTCTGCATTAAGCCGCTTGGACATGACTCCTGTGTATTAAATGCAAAATATTGGGAAGCAACATCACCGTCTGTATAAAGCTGACATTTGCCTTCACTTGCTGCCTGATCCCATTTTTTCAAATAGTCGCCGGAAGCTGCTACATAATCCAACTGGCCTGCTTCAAATAACTGGAACTGGGTCGCGGTTTCATCAACCTGCTGCAGATCAATCTGATCTAAGTAAACATTTTCTGCATCCCAATATTCCGGATTTTTTACCAGAACAGTACTCTGATTAGCTGTATATTCCTGTACCATATAAGGTCCGCAGGATAAGGTCTGCATTGCATCAGTACCATATGTATCACCATATTTTTCAATATTATCTACGCGCACCGGATAAAACACGGTATAAGATAACTTATCAACAAAATAAGGTTCTGGTGCTTCCAGCGTAAATTTTAAAGTGTAATCATCTACTGCTTCTACACCGACCTGATCAAAGCCACATTCTTTGTTGTAGTATTTCTCTGCATTTTTAATTGGAAATGCGAAGAATGAATAGGCACATGCCAAATCAGCATTCAGCACTCGTTCTACTGCATCTTTATACTGGCTGGCAACTACTTCTACCCCGTCTGACCATTTGTTTTTTCTTAAATGAAATGTATAGGTAAGACCATCATCTGAAACCTCATATTTTTCACAGCCTGCATTTTCAATCACACCTTTATTCTCTCGGAATAACCCTTCACAGGTCGCTAAGAAAAACGAACCTGACTCAGAATCTCCTACCTGGGCCGTATCAAAAGTAATCACATTAAATTGCTGCCCATGTGCAACCTGTTCGGATGCCAGTGCCTCACCATTGGGTCCTTTTTTATTACTTTGTGCTGTTTTTTGAGTTTCTGCAGTGTTCCCGCCCGTGGATTTGTCAGATGAGCCGCCGCAGCCAGCCAGACTGGAGACAACCAGACCTGATACAATTAACATACTTAAAATTTTTTTTGATTTCATTAATATTCATCCCTTTCGTTTCACTTTTATAATATTTGATGATACGTTTATGTACTCCCATATTGCCTGTTGGCATCTATGGGATTGGATCATCTCTATTAATCTTTTTCATACCGACCCTCCTTAAAAATTTTTATAGATTAAACGATCAGCTGACTGCTATTCGCATACTATACAGATATTTAAAGACATAATGTTTCTAATTTCTCAACAATTCTCTTCACACAGCCATCTTCAAACGGGCTGTTTAACCCAACCTCTTTCAGCATATTAGTAAAGAAATCACTGGCTGATAAATTACAAAGTTTTAAATAGCTGTCCCAGGCTTCCTGATAATTCTCATCCATTCTTATTTTGTACTGAAATGCACAAATCTGAGCAATACAGTAATCTATATAATAGAAAGGATCGTCATAGATATGAGGCTGCTTCTGCCAGAATCCTCCTTTTTCAAAGTATGGATATCCGGTATAATCCAAATGCGGCCGATATTCCTTTTCAAGCTGAATCCATGCTTCATGCCTTTGAGCAGGAGTCATCTGAGGATTTTCGTAGACAATATGCTGAAATTCGTCCACCATACAGCCATAGGGAATAAATATGGCAGCATCCTCTAAGTGCATGGAACTGTAATCTTCCGTCCGACTGCCAAAGAACTG
The DNA here is from genome assembly GCA_009712635.1 of Hungatella sp. Taxonomy (GTDB): domain Bacteria; phylum Bacillota; class Clostridia; order Lachnospirales; family Lachnospiraceae; genus Lacrimispora. Next base: position 30,551 of record WASS01000023.1, read on the forward strand.
GTTCATAAATGGCGCAGTGAAAAATTCCATGGACATGGAGTGAATCTCTGCTGTTTCCATGGTGATATCCGCATGTTCTTTGATGGGATCTTTCCCTGACAGATACCCCTGGAACGCGTGGCCGCATTCATGAGTAATCACGTTGATGTCTCCACTGGTTCCATTGAAATTGGCAAAAATGAACGGTGCGTTATAAACTGGAAGGTAGGTCATGTATCCCCCTGCCCGTTTTTTCTTTCTGCCCAGCACATCAAACAATTCATTCTCGGACATAAAATCAAAGAATTCCTTTGTTTCTTTGGAAAGTTCTCCATACATGTCTTGTGCACTAGCCATAATCTCTTCCGGCGTACCCACTGGTTCTGGATTGCCAGTTTCAAAGAAAACACCTTCATCGATACAGGATAATTTTTCAATTCCTAACCTGTTTCTTCTCTTCTCATGAAGCTTTTCAGCAAATGGCACAAAATATTCCTTTACCTGTTTTCTGAAATTTTCTACCATAGCTTTGTCATAACAATTTCTCCGGACCCGGTCATAACCTAACTCTACGAAATTATCATGGTCTAATTCTACTGCCTGTTTTGTACGATTTTTTACCAGCTTGTCGTAAATAGAATCAAGTTTGTCTCCGTTGGCTTCAAAAAAAGAGCTGTATTTTATATAAGCTTTTCGGCGTACTTCCCTGTCTTTATGGGTTAAATACTTTCTTAATAAGGAAAGGTTCAGAGTTTCCCCATCCCAGTCGATTTCTGCACTGGCGATTAATTTATCGTATTCAGTTGTCAGTGCATTCTCTTCCTGCTTAAGGGGGATCAGTTTTTTATCAAATGACCTGATATTCAGCTCAATATTCTTAAATGCAACGGTTCCTATCTTTTCTTCCAGATAATTTCTATAGGGAGATTCATACATCAGCCGCGCATATCTTACGTACATATCTATCAGTTCCGGCTCTATTTCGTCATAATAATTCCGCTCTTTTTCATAGAATACATCTGTCGTATCTATATCATGTCTGATGCTTGCAATTATGACCATTGTATCGATTTCATCTTTGAACTCATAATATCTTTTGTGGATCTCAAACTGGGCCTCTCCACTGGTTGCAGCTGCGAAATCCTTCATAATTTCTTCAAACTGAAGCTTTTTTTCTTCTAAATCTACTCTTTGATATGGCATTTCTTTAAACTTCATTTTAATCCTCCAACAATTTATTTTTCGTTACTTCTAATAAATAATTGACTGCTTCCTTATTCATTTGATAATAAACTTTATTATCTGACTTCTCTATATTGATAAGCCCCAGCTTCATAAGTGTATTCATATGATGGGAAATAGTAGCAGTCGTAAGCTTTAACTCTGCTGCAATCTCCTGCCCATAAGCCTTCTTATTCCGAATAAAACATAATATTTCAAATTTACTGGGATCAGACAATAACTTTAATCCATTGCTCAATTCCTGATTACTCAATTGTCGTTTCGATACTTTATAATTACAGTCAAATAGTATGCCCACATCCAATATATGATAATCCCCCACATTTTCATCGTTACCATAAAAAATAACCCGGTTGCACGCCATAATCTGAGTTCGTATAAATGTGGGCTTGCTGGGATAACTGTCTTCTTTAATATTATAAAAGCTATTCATTAATTTATAGAAACTATGTTGTTTGAAATATTCCATCCAATATTCCGTAGCCGTTTCTTTTAATTCCAGCAATAATATTTCTTGCTTTTTTAATTCTGAAACCGTCTTTTCAAGAATTTCGTAAAGAATTTCCGCATGTTTATCGGAGTGTTCTATTAACTCCAATAATTGCCACTTTTGTGCCGGTTCACATTCCAGATTATTAATCCTGTCTGTAAATGATACTGTTTTATTATTTTCATAAACGGTAGTTCTAAGATCTACATCATCAAATGATAGTTCTAAGGTATTATCATCTTTTATGGCACTCAAATATTTGTTAATAAATTGTATCACTTCATTTTTATTGCCGGAAAAAGTGGAATGTCTCACACATTGATATAATATTTTTGCAATACAAATATTTTCTGATATAAATGAGTTAAAGTAGAATTTAATAACAGGATTGTTCACATCCGTTTTTTGTTCAATCTCTTCCTGAATAAATGATAATTTATCTAATTGATTAGAGATAACAGCCTTTTTCCTTTCATCTGTCCGCTTCAACAGATCCATTTTTAAGTTCTGATAAGATTTTTTATTGATAATTCGAAATAATAATTCTATACTTTCCATATAGTAATCAATTTCTTTTATAACTGTACACTCTATACTCATTCCAAGACCTCATCACTTTAAATTGTCAACTTGATGCCGAAATACAGTTCAATTTTTTTAATTATAACATCAATTAGAAGGTTGTCAATGAATACATTAGATAAACATCAAATATGATACAATAAAGTTAATAAGAAAAAGTTTTTCTTTTTTATACAAAGATATTTTTGAAAAAACTATGGAAAACAAAGAAAGCGAAAGGGAATAATAAAAATATGATAGATAATATTTATCTAAAATCTCCAATCATAACTGAAAGATTATGTATTAAAAAGATTACTGCAGATGAGTTATTATTGATCAGAACTGAAACAAATTATGACGAAACAAATAAAATGACATGCAGGCCTATTATAAAAAGAGAAGGAAATGAGTTGCTTGAATTTTATGATCAAATTATTAAAAAAGAAAATAACCTTATATTTTCCATATGGAAAAAACGGGATGAAGAATTAGTGGGCAAAGTATCATTTAACGATTACAATCCAAGAAACAGAAGTATGGAGTTAGGATATTATATGATTCCCAGATTCAGAAAATACGGATATATGGGAGAAACTCTTACAAGCCTGTTTGACATTTTGTTTAAGAATATGGAGTTAAATAAGTTATATGCTCAAACTGGAAGCTTTAATATAGAATCTATTCAATTATTGGAGAAGATGGGATTTAAGAGAGATGGAATTTTAAGAAATCATCATGAACTTGATGGAAGATTTTATGATGACTATATTTTTTCAATATTAAATAATGAATGGAATGATCGTTCCTAACTGGCATCTTACTGAGGAACTCAGCTGGTCTAAAAAGATGGTATCTGAGTTCCGCCAGTTCCATAAGCATGAATTTGTGCTTCGCCATGGTAAATTGGTATCTGAATTTCTGTCACAAATTTTTTCGTATCATCAGTTATCCCATAATCAATCATTGTAATTTCTTTTGAAAAACCTGAAATACGGAATTTCTGCTCTGATATAAAATCCATATTCCCCGTTTAACAGCTTATCCCTGGCAATTCCAACCCCTACTTTTCCCAGAAAAGCAATGGTATTCTGCTGGTGCTGTTCTAACTGCCGGATCGAAGTTTCTAAATCAAGATAAGAGTTTACCTGGGCGCTTACTCAGCCAGATAAATACGCTGATACATATAACAACTGACAAAATTGACCCCACGGGAGCTGCAATTCCCATTGGAAAAAGTGTGTCTGCAAAGTATATTGATGCCAGATATGCAAGTGGAATACGGGCACAGATAATGGAAATGGAATTATGGATAAAGGATATTCCGGACAAACCATATGCAGAGAAATATCCGCTGAAACAAAAATGAATCCCTGCAAAAATGCAATCCCATACGTAACTGCTCATATACTGTCCGCCAAGCAGAATTACGTTTATATTATCTGTAAACAGTCCTATCACTGATCCAGCAGTAAATTGCATGACAACCGCTGATATTGTACCAAATACAACCGTTATTAAAATCCCGATCCAAAGTGTCTGACGGGCACGATCATGTTTCCCGGCACCTGCATTTTGCGCGGAAAGTACAGATACAGTGGACAGCATAGATGAAGGAACCAGAAATAAGATGCCGATTATTTTCTCCACAATTCCTACTGCTGCTGCATCATTTAATCCCCTGTTATTTGCAATAATTGTTATGATAAGAAAAGAGATCTGTATAAATCCATCCTGCAACGCCACTGGAATGCCAACTTTAAGCAGATTAAGAATCACTGCTGTTTTCGGTTTAAGATCCTTCAGGGAAAGACTGATTCCCATTTTCCTCTTCCGGATAAAGGTCAGAGAAATAATTACGCTGATTGACTGTGATAAAGTTGTACCAAGTGCAGCACCTGCTGCCCCAAGTTTAAACGTTCCGATAAAAACATAATCTAAAACGATGTTGGCCACACAGGCAATGCCAATAAAATACATCGGGCTTTTGGAATCCCCCATTCCACGGAAAATCGAACTGATAATGTTGTATCCCGTAATAAATGGAATGCCAATCATACAGATTGTAAGGTATGTAACAGTCTCTCCAAATGCTTCGGGAGGTGTTAACATAACGGCAGCGATTGGTTTCACCACCATGAGCAGTATAATCATAATTATGACAGACAAAGCCATAAACAAAGCAATTGTATTCCCGATAACAGTAGATACCTCCTCATGCTTTCCTGCCCCCACAGCCCGTCCAATCAGCACGGTTGCTCCCATAGCCAGACCAACAATCATGACCGTTATCATATGCATCACCTGACTTGCGATGGAAACTGCTGTAATGCTGTCCACTCCGTTAAATTGACCCACGATAAACAGATCCGCCATTCCATACAGTGTCTGAAGAAAATACGACAGCAGATACGGTAAGGAAAAATATACAATGGTCTTAAATACACTTCCTTTAGTTAAATTCTTTTCCATAATTCAATTGCATCCTTTGCTTCATTTATTTTAGTATATCATAAAGTCTGCAACCGTTGTAGAGTCAATACAAAAACACCATAGCTTTTCCGCTACGGTGTTTTTGCAATTCCTATTTCATGTTTTTACCCCAGTCCTTCCCATTGGATTTAATCAGTTTTGAGTACCAATAGTAGGAATCTTTTTTAATACGTTTCATGCTAAGTTCCGATACAACCTTGCAGTTAACCAGTTCTTCATCTGTAGTATCAATGTAAACCAACCCATAACGCTTCTTAATTCCATTACCAGTTGATAATAAATCCGTAAATGACCATGGGTTGTATGCAATTACTTCACAGCCATCCTCAATGGCAAGACCCACATGATAGATCTGATCTCTAAGGAATTCAATTCTTGCTGTATCATGCACCTGTCCGTCTGCATCCTTAGTCTCGTTTGCTCCAAATCCATTTTCTGTAATCATCATTGGAAGTCTGTAGTGATTCCAAAGATAGCGGAGAGAATATCGCATTGCCTGGGGATCGATTTCCCAATCCCAGTCCGTATATTCCACATATGGGTTGGTACATAGCGCATATTCACCAGGGACATTGGGCCACTGCATCTGACCTTTGATACCAAACTTATTCAGTCCATACTCCTGTCTCTCACTGTCAATTTTTGATTCATATGCAGTATTGCTTCTATAGCAGTTTACAGATATGAAGTCTATTTTAGCCTTCTTCATCAGCTCTAAGTCTTCTGGACGGATATCTGGATGAATGTCATGGGTTTCCCAGTATTTTTTTACGAAATTACTGTATTCCCCATATACATACGTGTCATTCCAGATCTTCTGGGTTAATTCTTCCGCATTCATGGCAGCGATCTGGTCGCCGGGATTACAGGTCTTTGGATAGATCGGAACATAACCTGGAACAGGCCCTATTTTTCCGCCCTCCACCATTTCATGACAGTGAATGACTGCCTTTGCATGGCAGAGATTCATGATATGGTTGATATCCCACTTCTCCCGTTCCCAGTCTGTACAGCCTACACTTGTGCCCAGCCAGTGGCCATAGCAGATCTGCATATTCTGCTCATTAAGAGACAACCAGTATTTCACTCTGTCACCGAAATTTTCAAAACAAACTTTGCAGAGATGCTCAAATGCATCAATGGTCTTTCTGCTTCTCCAGCCGCCTAATTCCTCATATACCCATACAGGAAGGTCATAATGGTAAATGGTCACGATAGGAGTAATGTTATTTTTAATCAGCTCATCAATCAGGTCGTTGTAGAATTTAATTCCTTCCGGGTTGACTTTTCCGTCTGAATGAGGAATAATTCTTGACCAGGAAAGGGAAAAACGATAAGAGCTGAACCCGCATTCTGCCATCAGTGCCACATCTTCTTTATATCTGTGAAAATGATCCGCGGCAATTGAATTATCCGCATATGGCTTCTTTTTCGTGCTGTTTATATCGATCATGGCCGGTGTTCTTCCGCCCTCTGCAACTCCGCCTTCTACCTGCCATGCAGCGCTTGAAGCCCCCCACATAAAGTTTTCAGGGAATTTAGGATCTTCTTTATAATACATGTTACACCTCCAGTTTTTTCATACAATTTGTCATTGGTTTCTTAGTTGGCCCCCGCTTTCTTTTCCGCTCTTTTTCCCAGCACTAAGGTAATTACAAATGAAACTGAAACTGCAGTCACCATAACAGCTAATGAGACAATCAGGTTTTTACCTGTTCCATCCGGGTTGATATAAGCAGGAATTGAAATAAATCCAGGGGTTGATACTACGTACTGGGTCATACCAAATAAACCAGCTATCAGGCCGCCGAGGCCACCGCCGATCATTGCACCCAGAAGGGGATATTTTTTTACAAATAAAACACCGTATACACCCGGCTCTGTAATGCCGCACAGTGCAGTAATACCGGCTCCTGTTGCAATACTGCGGGATTCTGCATTCTTTGCGATTAATGCTGCAGCCAGACAGGCACCGCCAACAGCTACATTTGCCGGAGCCATTCCAGTACAGATTAACGGGTCAGAACCGATTTCAGCTATTAATAAGAAGACTACCGGATACGTTGCGTTGTTCATTCCAAAAAACACCATAAGGGGAGTCGTAATACCAATGATCATAACTGCGATTGCCGGAGCCACTCTGTAAACAGTCAGTACGCCGTCTGCCAGCCAGGTTCCTGCAAGATTACCTATGGGACCCAGTACAATAAGTGTGACCGGTACCGTAACCAGCATGGTAATAAGGGGTACAAAAATCGTCCTTAAATAGACTGGTATGATCTTCTGTAAATATTTATAAATGACGGACATAAATAAAACGCCCAGGATTACAGGAAATACTGTTGAGTTATATGCGATCTGTGCAACCTTAATGCCGAAGAAATCAAGAGCTTCTGCATTATTGATGGTGGAGTATAACAGGATTGCTCCAAGAAACGCTCCAAGGTATCCGTTGGATTTTAATTTGTTTGCTGCTGAAAAACCAATAAATACCGGCAGGGAATAAAAAGCCGCCTGGTTTACAGCATAGAAAATCTTGTATGCTCCATCTTCAGAGGACACTCCGAAGAGCGTGGTAAGAAGCGTTAACACTGCCCCCGTAAGACCACCAGCAATCAGTACGGGTATAACCGGAGAAAATGTGCCTCCGATAAATGCCATAATGCCTGCAAAAACAGTTCCTCTGCCAGCTTTAACATCCAGCTTAACAGCTTCTGAATCCCGAACTTCACCGCCTGTTTTAATACCGTCACGCTTTTTAAATTCTGAAAAAAGTGCGGGTACATCCTGTCCGATCACAAACTGGTACTCTCCGCTCTGTACAATCAGGTTAAGAATGCCCGGGATTTTTTTTGCCTCATCTTTATTCAGTTTTGTCTCATCATGAAGCTGAATGCGCAGACGGGTCATACAGTGTGTAACATTAGCAATGTTTGATTCGCCTCCGCAAGTATTGATTATATCTGCACATATTTGTACATAATCTTTTTTTGCCATGATTTTTCCCCTCTTCTTATAGTCTGCTTTTTGTTTCACCATACCCTCATTGATCCATAGGATTTACACCAGCGCGCCTTATGTATTTCCATAGCCAGATTATATCAGATTTCCACAAAACCGCGGGTTTCAGAATATGAAACCAAAACTGAATTTTAATTATTTTACCCTGAATTTATATTGTGTCTCTATTATTTTTGATATATAATCTGGGCATGGATGAAAATAATAAAAAACAGCAAAATGAATTTAGCCTCAAGGGATTTAATATTACCTCTTCCCTGCTTGCTATCATTAATAATTCCAACGAAGACGATATTAACTACGTTTTGGCAAATTATCTGTTGGAGCGCATTGATATTCTGGATAAAATCAGCATTTATGATGTGATCGATTACTGTTATGTATCAAGGAGTACAATACACAGATTCGTAAAAAGCATCGGTTTTGAAAGCTTTACACACATGAAGGATAACATCAGACATATGCGGGTTCATACCAGAGCATTTATTGACTTCGTTAACCAGTCCTCTTTTCATGATTACATCATGAATTCCATGGTTGACATGCTGACAGATATCAATGATACCATCGACCAGCAAAATATCGGGCTGCTTGTGGATCTGATTAAAAACAGCCGTAATGTCGTCATTTTGAATTATGACACCTCAAGCTCTTCTGCCAAAGAATTTCAGCTTGAGATGACTTCTCTTGGCAGGCTGATTAAGCTGGTCACCAACATATCCGGCAATACCGGGATTCTTCCCGCTCTTACGGAAGATGATCTGCTGATTACCTGCTCTGCCTCTGGAAATTATGCCATTGCCACCAAGGATGACGTAAAAGATGTGAAGGCACGTAAATTTCTGATTACATTAAACCACGCAAAGCAGTTTGAGGAATATTATGACACCATCATTTTCCTGAGTGACAAGTTTCAATCCTGCGATTACATCTCCAACGGTATGCAAAACGTTTATACCCGGTATGGCATTAACTACTTTTTTGATTTGCTGTTTAACCGGTATGTACAAAAATATATATTAGACAGGTAAAAGTTGAAATTTCTTTTACCTGTCTTTTTTTGCATAGGATTTAACAATAAATCATAATAATATAATGGAGAATTAACAGTTTAAAGATAGTATTAAGGAAATATATGGAAGTATATGGATTCCGTTAAAATTATTGAGCAGCAAACTTACAGGGTATACAATTATTTTCTCAGAAACGATTCAGTTTAAAAGTCTTCCAAATCATTTTTTAAGAGAAAGAAGGTTATAACAAAATGGTTACAGAAAAAGAAGGTAAAGAAGAGAATATAGCAAAGCTGCCTGCGGATCAGGTCTATGCTGCACTAGGAAGCAATGTCCGTGGACTGAATCAGTCTCAGGTGGCAGAACGGCAAAAAAAATTTGGTAAAAATCTAATTGAAGAAAAAAAGAAAAAATCTGTAATACTTATCTTTCTGGGAAACTTTATACATCTCATGGCTATACTGCTCTGGATTGGCGGTGCTGTGGCATTTCTTGCGGGGATGCCCCAATTGGGAGTGGCTGTCTGGCTGGTTAACGTCATTAACGGTGTTTTCAGCTTCTGGCAGGAACACCGGGCGGGTAAAGCCACAGATGCATTAAGAAACATGCTGCCTTCCTACGCGCGCGTCATCCGTGACGGGGAAGAACAGAAAATACTGGCAGAAGATCTGATAATCGGCGATATTATCTTGTTGGAGGAGGGGGACAAGATCTCCGCTGATGCCCGATTAATAGAAAGCAGTGATCTGCAGGTGGATCAGTCCACTTTAACCGGAGAATCCAATCCGGTGCGGAAAGTTAAAGATGCAGTATTAAAAGATGATCTGACTAAAGCGGAAACCCCAAATCTGATATTTGCAGGCACCAACGTGGCCGAGGGCAACGGAAAAGCCGTTGTAATGGAAATTGGCATGCGTACGGAGTTTGGTAAAATTGCAGGATTAACACAAAATATGAAAGAAGTCCAAAGTCCCCTGCAAAAGGAACTGAACCGTTTAACAAAACAAATTTCTGTTATTGCCATCTCATTCGGGGTATTTTTCTTTGTGGCAGCTTTGTTGCTGGTAAAGGAACCCATGGCCTCCGCCTTCATCTTTGCTCTCGGTATGATAGTCGCTTTTATACCGGAAGGCCTTCTTCCAACTGTTACGTTATCTCTCGCCATGGCAGTTCAAAGAATGTCAAAGCGGAATGCTCTGGTGAAAAAGCTATCTTCTGTGGAAGCACTTGGAAGTACTACAGTAATCTGTACGGATAAAACAGGAACCTTGACTCAGAATGAAATGACAGTAAACCATTTATGGCTTGCTGACCGGGAATATGAAGTAACGGGTGTTGGTTACAGCCCTAAAGGTGAGATCATGACAGGCGGAAAAACAGTAAAAGCCAGTGAAGATGAGGACATGAATCTTTTGGTGACTGGTGCTGCACTATGCAGCAATGCAAGATTGCTTCCCCCAGGAGAAGAATCCGCCCGTTACACAGTGCTTGGAGATCCTACGGAGGCATGTCTTGGCGTTGTTGCAGAAAAAGCCGGGATTAACGTGGCAAAACAGGCGGAACAGACACCAAGATTAAGAGAACTGCCATTTGAATCCCGCCGGAAACGAATGACAACCGTGCATCGGCTTCAAAGACCCATAGAAGGCACCAGGCTGATTGCCTATGTAAAAGGTGCTCCAAAAGAAATCATGAAACTAAGTAATACCATTCGCAGAAACGGGACCGTCACTCCCATGGAAGAAGAGATGCGAAGGGAAATCATGGATGCCAATGACAATTACGCCAGGCAGGGATTACGTGTTCTGGCTGTGGCATACCGCCTTCTGAAAAAAGAAGATAAGATTCCAACAGCCATGAGCGCCTATACACCGGATCTGATAGAACAGGATCTGACTTTTGTCGGGTTGGTAGTCATGGCAGATCCGCCCAGACCGGAAGTAGCTGCAGCCGTTGAAGAATGCCGTCACGCTGGTATCCGCATTATTATGATTACAGGTGACTATGGATTAACGGCAGAAAGCATTGCAAAACGTATTGGGATTGTAAAAGGTACAAATCCAAGGGTTGTATCAGGGCTGGAACTGGAAGAGATGTCTGATGAGCAGTTAAAGGAATATTTAAAGGATGAAATAATTTTTGCCCGGGTCGCACCGGAACAAAAACTCAGGGTTGTAACCAATTTACAGGAACTGGGTGAGATCGTTGCAGTGACCGGAGATGGTGTAAATGATTCTCCTGCCCTGAAAAAAGCCGATATCGGAGTGGCTATGGGAATCGCCGGAACCGATGTGGCAAAAGAAGCGGCGGATATGATTTTAACGGATGATAACTTTGCTTCCATCGTCCATGCTATTGAAGAAGGCAGGGCTGTTTACAGTAATATCCGAAAGTTCTTACTGTATATTTTAAACTCCAATATGCCTGAGGCCGTACCATCCGCATTGTTCCTGTTTTCCCGGGGTGCGATTCCTCTTCCACTGACTGTCATGCAGATTCTCACCATTGACTTGGGGACAGATATGATGCCTGCACTGGGATTAGGGACTGAGAAACCGGAAAAAGGAATTATGGATCAGCCGCCCCGTAATCCAAAAGAGACTCTGTTAAACAGGCCGCTGATCATAAAAGCGTTCTTATGGTATGGAATGATGGGTTCTCTTGCCTCTGCCTTTTCGTATTTCTTTGTCAATATACAAAACGGCTGGCCGGATATGCCGTTGGCCAGCGGAAATAATCCGGTTTATTTCAGGGCTACTACCATGGCACTGGCAGCCATCGTATTCAGCCAGATTGGAGCCGTGTTTAACTGCCGTACGGAAAAACAGTCTGCGTTTCAAGTCGGATTATTTAAAAATAAACAGGTTAACTTAGGAATCCTGATCGAGATTATATTAATCTTTGCCTTAGTTTATCTGCCGCCATTACAATCCGTATTCCATACGGCTCCTCTCCTGCTTTCTGACTGGCTGCTGTTATGCATCTGGCCGCCGCTGGTATTGCTGCTTGAAGAGGTAAGGAAATTTTGGCTGCGTAATAAAGAACGGGCAGGAAATTAAAATCATAGAGAGGTGATCGTTATGAAAGTAATTGTTGTTGGCTTAGGAAAAATGGGAATCGGCTTATCCAATAATTTAATAAAAAAAGGACATGAGGTAACTGTCATTGATTCAAATCCGGAAGTTTTAGAGAGCCTTGGAAGCGATTTTGCAGGAATTAAGGTTCTGGGATTTGGATTTGACCGGGACGTTTTAAGCAAAGCCAGAATAGACAAGGTAGATGCTGTAGTATCCTGCACGGAAAGCGATGAGATCAATGCCGTAATCGCCAGGATTGCCCGAACGATTTACCGTGTCCCTCATGTGGTTGCCAGATTATATGACACGAAAAAGGCAGAAATCTATCACAGGCTTGGCATTCAGACTATATCCACCACTTCCTGGGGCATTGAACGGGCAACCCAGTTTTTAACCTATCATCATCTGGACAGTGTCTATGACATTGGAAATGGAACTGTGAATCTGGTCCGCATTGAAGTTCCCTCTCTCCTGGTCGGTCATCAGGTAAATGAGATCACAGTGCTGGGTGAAATACAGGTTGTTTCCATCAGCCGGAATAACAAAACTTTTTTACCCACTCTTGGTACAATTCTGGAGGCAGAGGATATCCTGTACATTTCAGTGATTATAGCGGCAACGGATAAGTTAAAATCCATGCTGGATCTGTTATAGATAAAAGGTGAACTGTGAGAAAATGGAAAGAAAGGATGCCAAGAAAGCTATGAAAGTGATTATTGTAGGAGGGGGCCAGGTCGGAACCTATCTTGCTTCCCTGTTATTATCCAACGGACATGAAATAAAAGTAATTGAACATCGGAATAAGAATTTTAACAAACTATTAAAAGAACTGCCTTCGGAAGTATTAATTAACGGCTTCGGATCAGACCCTGCCGTACTGGAACAGGCAGGCATCGACTCTGCCGATGTTATCGCAGCAGTAACCGACGCCGATGAAATCAATCTGGTCGTATCCACTCTGGCTAAAATGGAATTTGGAGTTCCAAAAGTGGTTGCCAGGGTGAATAATCCCAAAAATGCCTGGCTTTATAACAGCAGTATGGGCGTAGATGTTGGTGTCAATCAGGCCGATTTAATGGCCCACTTTGTAGTAGAAGAAATGGATTTAGAGGATATGTTCACCATATTAAAATTAAAACGGGGTGATTATTCCATTATCCAGATGAAAGTCGCAGAGTCTGCCAGAGCGGCTAACCAGTTACTGAAAAACCTGTCTATCCCCCAAAAAACAGTACTGATCGCCATTACCAGGGACGATGCCTTAGTCATTCCAAAAGGAGATTCCCAAATCCTGGTAGGGGATGATATTCTGGCATTAACCGATGAGGGAAGCCGGAAAGAATTGAAAGAAATATTTGGCTAAACATATTTTCAAAAGGAACTGTAACCCTGAAAATACTTCCGGGCTGCGGTTCCTTTTTACTATTACTGATTGCAAATCACAAAATCCAGGCCTATACTAAAGAAAAGAAATCTCTTTAAAAACAGAGTACAAAGGAGTGTTAATATGAATCTGGAAATCTATGATACTGCAGACTCGATCTATGTAGAAAAAGAGAACCACACAAAGGTCAATTATTTTATTTTCGATGAATATGAAATTCATCTAAATACCCTTCCCCCTCATTCCATTCAGGAATGGCACAAACACCATACTATTGAAGAAGTTATATTTGTGATCTCCGGTAAATTAAAAATTTTGTGGAAAGAAGCAGAACAGACAGAATGCCGGATTATTTCAGAAAATTCAATCGTCAGAGTAAAAAATTCCATACATACGCTGGAAAATGATTTTGATGAGGATGTGCGGTTCCTGGTCTACAGAATGGTGCCTGACGGTATTGATAAACGTAGCATTATAAAAAATGATAAAGAGCTCATCCTATAGCAATAAAAATGAGTTTCTACCGTACAGACTGTACGGAGGAAACTCATTTTTTACCCCTTTTATATGTTTGATGCCACCTCAAATGCATCCCAGATCGCGTACATAATATTGGAAACCTTTCTCGCATCTCCTAATATGTAAAGATCCCTGACTTCATATTTTAATTCATTATAAAGTCTGTTTTCGGAATCATAACCAACTGCAAGTACAACAGAATCCGCGTTTAATTCTTCTTCTCCTGCACCAGTCTCAATCAGAACCCCCTGCTCAGTCGTACGAATTGCTTTGGAACCTGTATAAACGGATACTCCTTTGCTTTCAATTAATGATAAAAGCATACTGATATTGGCAAAACACAGCGGGCCGTTAAGTTTTAACAAACCGTCCTGGGCTTCTACAATGGAAACTTCTTTTCCACTCTTCTTAAGCCACAAAGCCAGTTCACAGCCAACCAGTCCTCCGCCCAAAACCACTACACGGCTGCCCGGATCTCTGGTTCCAAGAAGGACCTCTTCGGCTGTAAATACCTTACTGTCATCTCCAAGTCCAAATACTTTAGGTCTTGAACCGGTTGCAACAATGACCGTATCGGGATTGGCTTTGAGAACCATTTCAGGAGTTACCTCTGCATTATAATAAACCGGTACTGACAGATCTTTTAATGTGTTCTCATACCACTTTGCCAGTGCATGATCATCTTCTTTAAAATCCGGTGTTCCTCCTGGAATTAAATTTCCTCCCAGGCGGTCTGTCTTTTCATAGATCATTGGCTGATGGCCTCTTAAACTTAACACCCTGGCAGCTTCGCATCCAGCCACTCCTCCGCCGATAATCATTACCTTTTTCTTTTTCAGAACTGGCTTTAATTCTGTAATCCGTTCTCTTGCGCAGGCAGGGTTAACAGCGCAGTTCAGCCAGCCATAATGAACCATACGTCCAAGACACCCCTCATGACAGGAAAGACATGGACGGATCAGTTCTGTCTGACCAAAACGCAGTTTATTAACATAATCAGGATCTGCAAGCAGCGGGCGTCCAAGTCCGATTAAATCGCAGCTACCATCTTCAATAGCTGAAAGAGCCAGATCCGGGTTATCCATGCGGCCGGCACAGATAACCGGACCATTTACCGCCTCTTTTATTGCTTTTGCATAAGGAATGTAAAGTCCTTTCTTCTGATACATTGGCGGATGATTCCAGAACCACGCATCGTAGCAGCCCACATCCACGTCAAGGGAATCATACCCGTACTGTTCCAACAGCTGAGCTGCTTCAATGCCTTCCGGCAGGTCACGGCCCTTTTCTTCAAATACCTCACCGGGAAGAGCGCCGACACGCCAGTCCTTAATAAATGATTTGGGACTGTAACGAAGCGTAACTGTGAAATCATCTCCGCAGGTTTTCTTTATTTCCTCCACAATTTCTCTTGCAAAGCGAAGGCGGTTTTCTAAGCTCCCGCCGTATTCATCCGTTCTGTTGTTGAAAAAAGAGATTGCAAACTGGTCAAGGAGATACCCCTCATGGACTGCATGAATCTGAATCCCGTCAAACCCGGCATTTTTAGCAATTGCTGCTCCTTCCCCAAAGCGTTTTACAATCCGGTGAATTTCATCAATTGTCAAAGCCCGGCATGGTATGTCAACCCAGCGGTTCATGATTTCCGATGCGGATACCGGCTGAACATCCGGATTAACAGGAGGTGCAACCCGGCCAAAACCAGCACTTAACTGGAGAAATACTTTGGCATCATAAGCATGAATCCGTTCTGTCATTTCTCTTGCAGTCCGGGTAAAATGCACCGGATTAATGGTGGGACAGGGAGTACTTGGCATGGAGTGATGCTCCGCTTCATTATCCACGAAACATACTCCTGTGATAATAAGCCCTGTTCCGCCCTTGGCCCGCTCCACATAATAATCAATTCCTCTCTGATTAAAGCCTCCCACGGAGTCACCAAGCCCCTGGGGACCCATGGGTGCCATAACAAAGCGGTTTTTTAATGTAACATTGCCGATTTTAACCGGTTCAAAAAGCTTTTCATATTTGTTCTGCATATTTGTCCTCTCCTTTTATTTTTGCTATGAAAAAATAGTATCAAATACAAAAAGAAAAGGGTATGTCTGAATCTATAAACTTTTACCAGTTTCTTATGGGTTTTACCAAGATAATTTTTGTTAAATCGAACAATTTTATCTGTATTTTTTAATTATTTTTAACAACTCATTCTGGAACACACTTAAAAACAGTGATATAATATTTCCTATAATGAATCATAAATTTATTTGAAAAGAGGACGCTTATGGCAAAGCATATGAAAAATCTGGCGGAGTTTTTAAAGAATTACAGCTGTCATTGTCATATCAGTAATGATTTCGCCATCAGATCATGCCGTTGTCTGGATGGCTTACCTGAGGCGTTCTGTTCCGATATGGTTTACATCGCATACGTCTCCGACCTGCCTGACTCTTTCCCGCTTTCAGAAGCTGTCAATCTTTTACTCATTGGGGATAAGGAACTCCCCCGCTCCTATGGCATGGAAAATAAAATCAACTGGATTGTCTGTGATTCAAGACTGGTGACATTGCCAAAATTAATTAACCTGACGGAGGAATTCTTTTTCCAGGAACTGACTCTTTACCAGTACAAGGAAGAGATGATCCGGGCATTAGACGATCCGAATGCCATGAAGAAAATGCTGGAAGTGACCTTTAAGTATGTTGGAAATCCGTTAAGAGTGATCGATTCCGCACACAATCCGGTGGTCTCCTGCTGGGGTGAGGAACAGTTGGATGAGCCTCAGTGGATGGAATATAAGGAGAATCAGACCTTCTCCCAAAAATACAACGATATCTGCAACGCTGATTACGCTTTTCAACGTCATATGATCAATTCTCCAACGCCATATATTATGAATTATCCGGATATTTATAAACACCGTCAGCGTATCCTTCGCATCAGGCAGAGTCATATGAATATTGCTTTTGTCAGCGAACTGGAATACAACCACCCATTTACGGAATTTACCAGCGAAATATTACAGATCTTCGCTCATTTTGCGGGAATCCGGCTATGTAATGATGCTCATTTTTACTGCTCCTACGATTCCCCATTGTCGGAGATATTTCTTTATGTTTTAAAAACACAGCAGCCCAATCCGGAAAAGATCAGACAGCTGATGAAGAAATCCGGACTCCATTTCAAAAAATACATATACTTAATTTATATTACAGACAATGACCTTTTTGACTCCAGGGAGAAAACGGTTTATATTTGTACACTGCTGAATAAATTTTTTATCGGTGGGCTGACTCAGATGTTCGAAGGCAAAATAGTGATCCTCCTGGATTCTGATCAATGTACGAAATCTCCCCTTGATGATGACCGGCTGCAGAACTTTCTGCAGATACTAAGTTCCAATCATTTGTTTGCAGGAATAAGCCGCCCCATTTTGGACCTTTCCCAGGCAGGTCATGCCTTAGAGCAGGCAAAAAAAGCCTTTGATTTTTCAAGACAAAAGAAAGGCCCGGGACAATTGTTTTATTATGAAGATTATATTTTAGAAGATCTGGCAGATACCTATCTGCTTCAAAACCCGCCTGTTCACATAGTTGAGCCTGGTATTTATGATCTGATTGAATATGACAGGCTTCATAGTACCGCCTTAATGGAATCACTCACCTGCTACCTGGAGCATCAGCTGGATCTGCACACTGCTTCGGATTGTCTCCATATCCATTTTAATACACTAAAATACCGCATACAAAAGATTAAAGATATTACCGGCCTTGATTTAAACAAGATTGATATTCTGATAAGAGTCAGGCTCTCCCTGATTATACTCAAAGCCGTAGAATGACCTGTCAGGTTGTTGGGGAATCCTGAAAACGCTCTATGGGCAGATTACTATAGGTTCCTGCTGCCTTTTTAAAAATACCCCTTGGTATAATACTGCCTTGTTTCAGTATTTCAAGCGCTTTCGGGCAGTCTTCCTCCGGCAGACGAAGGCATAGCCCACAGCCGGCAGTAATCGCCTCCGGCATGGGCATAACCTTTACTGATATCTTTTCACCCAGCAATAATGTCTCAGCCATAATTGAATGATGTGTGTTTTGAAATGTGAATAAAATATCTTCCATGAGGCATTCCTTCCAGCTTATATGTTGATGACAGAGCCTGCATAAGCCATACGCTCTGTAATTGTCATCATGTTTACAATCCTGCCAACACCAATGGAGTCTTTCACAGAATAATAATCCGCACACGTTCCGCAGATTTCAATCTGGGTACCTGCCTGTTCCAGTTCGCGCAGATCATCTAAAGTATTGCATCCCTCCACCGTGAGGAGGACACCTGAATTAAAAAATAAGACAGCCTTTGGCGGAGTCTTTAACTGGGTAAGAGAAAACAAGAACCCTTTTATAAGTATTTTCCCCAATTCTTCACTTCCCTGCCCCATAGAATCTTTGCTGATGACAACGACCAGTCCGCTCTCCTCCCTTTTTACCGGAGTCTGCTCTCCAAAAGACTGAACCTGCGCCTGATCTTGTACCGGAACCGTTATGGTAACCCGGTATCTGCCAGGCTCAATCTTTTCTTCCATGACGGCATAGCCGTTTCCTTCTGCCATATTTCTCAAATTCTCGCATGCAGGCTGATTATCTACCAGCACCTGTAATTCTCCCCCCTCTGAGGCAAGTTCCGCCGCTGCTTTCTTAGCCAGGACTACCGGAACCGGACAGGCCTTTCCCATAGCATCAATTATTTTCATACCAGTCATCTCCTTGTATTAAAATTTATATATCAACTGCATATATCACGAAGAGCCTTTACGGCAGATTCCACTTCTTCCATGGTATTCATATGTGAAAAAGAAAAACGTACCGCACCTTTGTCCCTTGTTCCCAGAGCTTCATGCATAAGCGGAGCACAATGAGCTCCCGCACGAACACAGATACCATACTTTTCATTAAGCTCAAATGCCAATTCGCTGCTTCCCATATGGGTTGCATTGAATGCCACCACCGGAGTGCGTGTGGTGCACTGCATATCACCATAAATCTGAATAGAGGGTATTTTTCTCAACTCTTCCAGAAAATAATCTGTCAATTCCAATGCCCGGTTTAAAAACAATTCCCTATTCCCGCTTACATACCGGACGCCTGCCAGAAGTCCTGCAATCCCGTGGCTATTTTGAGTGCCGGCCTCCAGCCGCTCTGGCATTTCCTCCGGACCAGTTTTCGAATATGTATTGTTTCCGCTTCCACCCGTCAACATGGGAGATATGGAAAATTCCGGTTTTACACATATGCCGCCTGTTCCCTGAGGACCATATAACGATTTGTGTCCGCTAAAACAAAGTGCAGTTATGTTCATTGCTTTCATATCAATGGGCAAAAGCCCGGCAGACTGGGAGGCGTCTACAATAAAACAGATCCCTTTTTGCCTGCAAATTTCTCCAACGGCGGAAATATCATAACCATTCCCAGTCACATTGGAAGCGTGGGTCATTACAACCGCCCCGGTATCCGGCCGAATTGCTTCCTCCACCTGTTTTATATCCAGTCTTCCTTTTGTGTCCACTGGAACAATGGTATAATCTCCTGTCCGGTAAACCGGCCGTAGGACACTATTGTGTTCTGCCGCAGTCGTCACAATATGTTTGCCGACAGAGCCAATTGCCTGATTCAGTGCCATGGTGGCATTTTGGCAGAATGCCACATCAACCTCATTCTCACCGCCGAAAAAACGGGCAATCTCCTGTCTCGCATTTGTTATACATCTGAGTCCGGCAAGGGAAGCGTTGTTCACTCCTCTTGATGGGTTCCCCTGGCTAAGCATTGCGGATGTAACCGCATCAATTACACATTTGGGTTTCGGCAATGAAGTAGCAGCGCTATCAAAATACATCATAAAATCCTTTCTGGCACCAGTTAAATACTGGTATCATCATTGTTATTCCTTATAGTAATTAAGAAGATATGTCTGAAACAATTTCTGAACAGGCTGTAAAATCATTTCTTTCTTTGACAGCAGATAAAAGTTCCGTTTAATTACAAAATCATTTAATTCAATGGTTTTTATTAATCCCATTTGCTTATACATGGCTGAAGATACCCGGGATACAAATGAGATACCGGCCCCGCTGGATACAGCCTGTAAAACGCTATGGGTGTTGTTAAAACAGCAGACCGTATTTAACTGTTCCAGAGTCAGATTGAGATGAAGAAGGAAATTCTCCAGTTCCTTCTTTGTCCCTGATCCATCTTCCCTCATAATAAACGGCTGGGTCCGAAGGAGCTTGATTAACATTTCTGGTGACAGATTCTGTGGAGTTGAATAACAGGCAGGAACTGCAAGTACCAGCGAATCATGATAAAATGGTACCTGAACGAACTTGTTTCCGGAGAGTCTTGTACCTGTAATACCAAAATCATAAATGCAGTTAGAAAGCATCTTCCCAACCTGCTCGCTGTCACTTTGCCGTACCTTGAATAGGATATCAGGATAGCTCTTTTGAAATACGGCTATCAGTGAAGGCAGTAAATACTGTGCCGGAACACTGGATGCCAATAACGATATCTCTCCTCTGATACTGCTGCCTCCCTGTGCGACAGAATGAATGGCCTCATCACGCAGCGCCAGCATATTCTGAGCATATACGAAAAAATCCAGCCCGCTTTTAGTCGGATAAACTTCCTTTGTGGAACGTATTAACAGCTGCGTGCCCAATTCCTTTTCCAAAGCATTAATATGGGAACTAATCGTAGGCTGAGATAAATATATTGTATCAGCCGCTTTTGAAAAACTATTCAACTTAGCCACATAAACAAATGCTTCCAGTTGTTTTAAATCCATAGTGACACAACCTTTCAACCATGATTATCCTAAGATGATCATGTTCTTATCCTGACGTGAAATTACAGAGGCAACCTTAGAGCTTACTATATTTAAATCTGTCAAATCCTTTAATAACCCTTCCGTGTCCCGGGGATCTACACTAAGCAGCAAACCTCCGGAAGTCTGAGGATCAAATAATATTTCCTGCATCGGCTGAGAAACCTGTTCAAACCGCAATTTATCCTGCAAATATTTCCGGTTTTTCTTACCTCCGCCTGTAATTAAATATTCCTCCGCCAATCGGTACGCTTCTTTTATATAAGGAATTTCTGAGCATTCTACCTGAATGGTATATTCATCTGTAACCATTTCGTTTAAATGTCCTAAAAAACCAAATCCAGTCACATCCGTACAAGCGTGCAACCGATATTTTCTGCCTGCATCTGCTGCATATTTATTTAATGTCTGCATGCTGCTAACCGCCTGCTCATAGCTTTCCAGGGAGGCTTCCCCGGCTTTATAGGAAGATGTTACAAGTCCCACTCCCAGGGGCTTGGTAAGTATGATATCATCACCCATACAACAGGAATTGTTTCTCATAATCTTTTGCGGATGGACGATTCCTGTCACTGAAAGACCATATTTGGGTTCTTTATCCGTAATGGAATGGCCTCCGCTAAGAACCCCTCCTGCTTCTTTTACCTTTTCGGCTCCACCTCTGAGAATCTCACCTAATATAGCCGGGTCTTCGTCCTCCGGAAAGCAGACAATATTAAGAGCAACTTTAACTTCTCCTCCCATTGCATAAATATCACTTAATGCATTTGCTGCCGCAATTTTTCCAAATAAATAAGGATCCTCCACCATGGGAGGGAAAAAATCAAGGGTTTGAATAATCGCCAGATCATCCCCCAGACGATATACTGCCCCATCATCAGAAGTATCAAATCCCACAATAAGATTCTGGTCATCAAAAAGAGGGATGTTTAATAACGCTTCTTTTAACATGCCCTGAGGCAGTTTAGCAATACAGCCGCCACAAGAGGTAAACTTATTAATCTTACGTATGTCCATAACTTCTCCTTAAACCAGTCAGTATTGTAGATTGTCTACAATCTACATTTAAATCATAATGGAAACTTGGTCATTTTACAAGAAAATATTGGTTATATTGTCATTTTGCTTTATTAATTTTATCTATAAAGCAATGATATTTCAATAAATATATATCCACTTTTCATAATAACCATAAAAATCAATTATAAATACAAACAAAAAATGCACATTTACCCGAAAGTAACTGTGCATTTTAACTTTACCTCTTATTATAATACTTATGCTTTTAATGCGGCTCCAATGGCTCCTGCATAACGGGAGAATTGAGAAACATTTACGGGACATCCGGTTTGAAATTCCAGTTCTTTACGGATTCCTTCCATTTGTGCCAGACCTCCGGTTAAAAGAATGGGAGACTCAGTCCCGACTCTTCCTGCCAGTGCCATTACTTTTGTCACTACAGACTGAATAATTCCACCGGCGATTTCCTCACGGGTTTTCCCAGCTGCCAGCAAGGATACGATTTCTGAATCGGCAAAAACTGCGCACATACTGCTTAGAGAACAGCGTTTTCCTTCGGTTAAAAGCTTGGGAAAATCGGACAAATCCACCCCCATGCGGTGAGCTGACATCTCAAGAAATCTCCCTGTCCCGGCGGCACATTTATCATTCATCTGAAAGGACAGTACCTTACCATTTTCCACCGATATCACCTTGGAGTCCTGGCCGCCAATATCAATTATTGTGCGAACTCCTTTAAGAAGGTAATCTGCGCCTGATGCATGGCAGGTAATCTCCGTTATTTTTTTATGTGCGAAGTCAATTCCCACTCTTCCGTATCCAGTTGCTGCCACACGTATCTCATGCTCCGCTGTTTCTGTCTGTTCCAGAAGCTCCTGAAAGACGGTTCTGGCAGTTTCTTTTGGATTCCAGCCTGTGGGCTTTACGCAGACTGCTAAAATGGAATCTTCTTTTATCAGGACTCCCTTGCAGGCGGCTGATCCACAGTCAATTCCTACAGTTATCTGTTTCATTGTTTACAACATCTCCACAAATGCACCAGCTCTTGTTGAAAGCTGTCCAATATCCGCTGTTCCATAATCTGTTTCCAATTGCAGGTAAGGGATGTTTCTCTCTTCTAAAAATTTCTTTACTGTATGAGACTCTACGGCATACGTATGACACGCCTGAAGAGTCATTTCCACCACTCCATTCACTTTGAACTGTTCACAAAGCCTTCCTAACAGTTCAAACCGGCTGGGATTGGGTGTCATAATGGAGCATCCAATCTGCAGATAGTGATCTGCAATGTTGGTGATCGGATCTCCTTCTTCTAGACACTGCCGATCCATCTGCTTGGCTCCGGTACAGTTTTCATAAGCAACGACTACACCGCCAGCTTCTTCAATCACTTTAACCACCTTCTCCGTCACTCCTCCCATGGGGCATCCGGTGATGAGAATCCGGGGGGCATCTATGGATACCGGCCGTTCTCCTGCATCATAGCCTGACTTTATTTGATTGATTGCATTCTGGATTTCTTCTGTTTTTTCCTTCCAGTCAAATTTAAACTGGGAACCAAACAAAATCTGAAGCTGACGCAGCCCCGTAATGGGAGGTGGGCACAAGGTGCTTAACTCATACAGCTCCTTTAGAAGTCTCCGCTCTTCATTGCGTTTATGAATGGCATCTCTCAGCATATCATCGGTAATTGTCACTCCAAAGTCTTTTTCTACCCGCTCTTTTAAGCGGACAATTTCTGACCTCCAAAGTGCCTTTGATTCCGGAGTAAACTGATTACGGGGAAGCTGTAAAATATGTAAATTTTTCTTCTTAGCAAGCAGTTCATACATCTTTACCTTGCCGTCGCAGGTTGTTTCTCCAACCACCAGATCTGCAAAATACATATAAGGGCACTTATCCGTAACTGCAAAACCATAGCTTGATTTAATAAGCGGACACAGATTACCTGGCAGATCTTTTTCCGCATCAGGAATTGTCTCATCACTGGTGGAACAAAGGCTTACAGAAACCAGCCCTGCCGCCATGAATATCTCAAGTGGTGTGTAAGTACAAAACTGTCCCACCACTCCCTTACCTGAATCTTTAATTTTCTTTACTGCAAGAAACCCGTTTTTTCTGGCGTCAGCAAAACTATCAAATACCAGGGGCAGTTCCTTTTTCATCTCGATCATTGTAAGACTCCTTTCTTTATTTCAGATTATAATCCAGAAAACGTTTCACTCTCTCATCTTCCGGGTTGTCCAGTATCTCCTTTGGTGTCCCATCCGCAATTATGGTACCCTCTGCCATAAACAAGATTCTGGTGGCTATCCTTCGTGCAAACATAACTTCATGAGTAACTAAAATCATGGTAGCGCCGTCTTCCGCTACTTTCTGAATGGTGTTTAACACCTCTCCTACCAGCTCAGGGTCCAGCGCGGAAGTAGGCTCATCCAGCAATAACACCTCTGGATTGAGAGCCAGCGCCCTGGCTATGCCTACCCGCTGCTGCTGGCCCCCGGAAAGCTTGGAAGGAAAAAAATCCTTCCGTTCCAGCATTCCAACCTTATCCAGCAGCCTTAAACCAATCTCCTGAGCTTCCCTTTTACTTTTCCCCTTCACGGTTATCAAGGCTTCCATAATATTTTCAATGGCTGTTTTATTTTTAAACAAATTATAATTCTGAAAAACCATGGCGGAATGACTTCTCAGCTCCATAATCTCTTTTTTAGAATGTTTCTTTGCATCTATCCCATGACTGCCAATGCGAATGATTCCATCGGTTGGCTTTGTTAAATAATTCAGGCACCGAAGCAATGTTGATTTTCCGGTTCCTGAAGAACCAAGTATTGCTACAATCTCACCTTTTTGAATGGATATATTAATATCTTTTAAAATATCTGTCTCTCCGTCAAACGACTTCCATAAATGACTTATTTCAATCATTTTCAGTACCTTTCCATGTGCTTATTCGTGTATCATTTTGGTCATATCGGAATACATCCATTTTGTAATAATTTTTGAAGTGGTTCCATCCTCCATCATTTTATCAAGGACCTGGTTTACTTCCTCACAAAGTTCCTTTCCTTTGTCATTTTTTTGAAAATAATAGGCGACGTTATTGGCTAACAGTCTGTTATCCAGAATATGAAACTTCATGTTCTGAGTCTTTTCATATTTATGTACCAGGCTGTCTGTGGTAGCCATGGCATCAATCCGCTTTAAATAAAGATCCTGATATCCCGTATCACTTGTTTCATAAACCACTACGTTCCAGCCATATGTATCTGCCATTTTTTCCACAGACACCTGAGAGGCCTGTCCCTGTGTCACTCCAATGTTGACGCCTTTTAATGCTTCAAAGGTGTTGATATCTGACTTATCTTCGTTGACAATCACACACTGGGCATCGCCATAATATGGATGAGACGTGGTATACTTGTCCATTCTGGCTTCTGTAGTAGCAAAACAATTTGCTGCCACGTCTACACGTCCGGCATCCAGTTCACCAAATAAAGAGGAAAATTCTGCCTGCTTAACTTCAATATCCCACCCGGTTCGTTTTCCAATCTCACTCCACATCTCTGCATCAATTCCGGTCCATTCTTTTCCATCACTGCTCAGGAGACTATAAGGCTCTCCTGTGCCGCCAGTAGCTATCATAACTTTACGCTTCCCTGCAGTCACTGTGGTTTCTGATTTAATGCTTTCTTCTGCTGTTTTCTTTCCATCTGATGCTTTGGAAACAGCCTGACTGCTGCAGCCAGAAAGGGTCACTGCTACAGCAGTGAAGAGAATCGGTATCATTTTTTTCATTTCCATTTCCTCCCAATTTAAATTCGTCATTAGTACATTTCCATACATTTTCTATCCATAATCTTATGAAGATGAGAAAATCCCAACACTAAAAGCCAGTAAATAATCATAACTGCCAGATAAATTTCAAAGTATCGAAAGGACTGGGCGCCCTCGCTCTTGGCCTGTCCCATAATATCTCTGACACCAAGCATGAATGCAAGAGACGTGGCTTTTAAAAGATTAATCAAATCATTAAACAGGGCAGGCAGTGAAACGCGAAATGCCTGAGGCAGGACAATTCTTCTGATTGTCTGAAGCTCTGACATCCCCATCATAGCGGCGGCTTCCTTTTGCCCTGAATCAACGGAAAGAAGGGCTCCCCGAATGCTTTCCGACATAAAGGCACCGGTATTTAAACTTAAAACCAATGCCACTGCCGTCAACGGCTTCATGTTAAGAACAATTTCACTGACCCGCGCCAGCCCATAGTAGAAAAAATATAACTGAGCCACCAGAGGAGTACCTCTTAAGATGGACAGATAAAAACGGGTAATGGGATATAAGATCCTGATCTTGTAATATGCAATCACTGCAATTGTAACTCCAATAATAATGGAAAAAACAGCAGCCGTCAGGGTCAGCAAAAGCGTCACCTGTAATTTTGATGCTATAACTGGAAATACGCCAAAAAAATAAGATAAGTCAAACAAATTTTGCACTCCTTAATCTTTCATTTTATATAGCATAATTATAGCATTACGCCATATGTGACACAAATTCAAAATATATATTAATCTTTCTCCCATCTATACGTAATACCAATATATAAAAACTCCAATGTCGGCAATAACCCTTTCCAGGGATAATCAAAAACCACCGGCAAGATGAGCCGATGGTCTTTGATTACTACTTTATGATTGCTTACATACTTATGATTTTTGTGTTAAATATCTCCATGTCGTTTCCGGCACCAGTCTTTCTGCATCCTGAAACCTGCCATTTTTAACAGCTTCTCTGACTCTTGAAGCGCTGATCACTTCATCTCCCTGTATTTTTCGTTCAATCTCTATGACTTCTATTCCATATTCAGGTAGAATCTGTTTCATTGCTGTATTATAAGAACCGGTTACTCTGCATATAGGCTCTGTTCCTACGAAGCGTCTGGCTATCTTAAGGGGAGGGGCAATTATTTCAGCAAACATTTCCAAATCAAATTCACAATTGGCTTTATTTGCAAACGCCTTTTCTTTCAGATAGTAGGTAGGAAAAGTAGCGGCAGAAACCATATAATCAGAAGCCTGATGAACTATGACCCGATTTAAATCTTCCGTTCCTTTTAAAACCATCTGATAACGGTCTTCTGCGCCATAAAAGGTCCGCTTATCCGATAATACAAACACATGCAGATAGTCACACTGTTTCAAAGCTTCTTCTATTAAATACCGGTGTCCCATTGTAAACGGATTACAGTTGGCAACGATTGCGCCAACTATTCTCCCATAATCTTTGGCATCGATTGGTGTTATTTCCTGTATTGCCTGGATAAATTTTTCAAAGCCCTGTTTCTCATTCTCCATAAACAATACAGATTTTGTCTGGAACACGGTATAAAATCCTAAACTCTTAAACATTTCCTCATTCTTTGGTTTTGTATATAGGACAAGCCTGCTTCTTCCATGCTCAAACTCATACTGAATCAGCTGGGAAACCACACTGCCGGATAATCCTTCTCCCAGATGATGAGGATCTACTGCAATGCACTTTAACACATTCTCTTCCACAGAACCTGCTGCAATGATTTTGAAATCATCGTCAAGTATACATGCACTATATTCAATCCCCTCATCATAGTTAAGATCCTGACTGGCTAAAAATATTTTTAATTCCTCCAGTGCACGGCCCTGCAATGGTCTTCCTTCCAGCATAATTCACCTGCTCACTTTCCTGCCCACGCCTCCTCAATCTCAGATAAAAAGATGGAGGCCGCCAGCAAATCGGCACACCCGCCGCTGCTATAGTTTTTATGAATAAAATAGGTGTCAAGTTTAATTAACTCCTCAATAGCACCTTGGGAATAGGCACCGCCTGCAAGCAAAAATTCCCGAGACAGTTTCTGAACTTCCTTAAGCCCTTCAAGTTTGCGCCTGGACAGGATATTTCCATCTTCCACCTGACTCATCAGGGTAAACAGCGTCTGGATTTTCACCAGATTCCAATGGCGTCCCTCTTCCTTTCCCTGTCTTATAACTGGTAATGCCAGGTTTATGACGGAAGGATAACCATCCGCCGCCTCTCCCCTGATTCCTCTGGAACCATAAGTACATAAATTCTTTTGGCCATGGGTATCTTTACTGTTCTTAAACTGTATGGAGTCAAGTTCATTTAATAAAATATTCTGAACCATTTTTTGTTCCTGCATAATCAGACTGCTTATGGACACCTGACCATACTTCTTTAAACAGCTTCCGGCAGCCGCACATAAGATACCCATGGTAAACACAGCCCCTTTGTGGGTATTGACCTGCCCGGTGGCTTCATACATTGCATTTTCTGCCTCAATGCCAATCTGACGGATCTTTAAAAAGCAGCCTTCTGGTTTTTCAGACATATGAATTCCTGTTTCAGCAAATTTTTGAAAATAAGGCACCAAAGCATCTGTGCTTCTTTTAAATGTAAGCAGATTCATATCCCGGTGAGCACCATTACTGAGGGGATCCACAAGCCCGGGCTTTGGCGCCGTATAAACTTCCTCCAGCAATGCTGATCCTGCCATATCTCCAATCCAGTGGGCATAAGTACTATATTTCTTCTTATCTGTATCTATCATCTAATTATCTGCGAAAGTATATTCTTTCACCTTGCGCACTACATCTAATATGGTTCCATCCCGGCTTTCGATAATACCTACAACCTTATCATCAAATTTCACTTTCTCTGGCTCTCCAACCATGGAATATGCAATGTCCCGGAGTTCTTCAATTGTTTTAAAAGGAAGGTCCACTCCTCTCATGGCATCAATTAAGTCCTTTCGCTTAGGATTGATGGCAATTCCATAATCAGTCACTACTACATCAATACTTTCTCCCGGAGTGGTCACAGCAGTTACTTCTGTGCAGACAGCGGGAATTCTTCCCTGTAACAGCGGAACGATGACGATTGCACATTTGGCACCGGCAGCTGTGTCCGGATGGCCCCCCTGGGCTCCGGTGATCTCTCCGTCTGAGCCAACCACCACGTTACAGTTGAAATTAATATCCACTTCAAGAGCAGCCAGAATGACAAAATCCAGTTTATTCACTACCGCACCTTTATTAAACGGATTTGCATACTCTCCGGCAGAAATACGGAAGTGTTTTAGATCTTTTACTGATTCTACTGCATCAAGATCGAAATCCTGGGTGTCTAACAGGCAGTCTACCTGATCGTTTGCCAACAGATCACACATGGGCTTTGTCAGTCCGCCAACTCCGAAACGCATGCGGATATTACGTTCCTTCATAATTTTAGCAAGTGAAATGGTAGATGCAATGGATGCCCCTCCCACGCCGGTCTGATAAGAAAATCCATCTTTAAAATATGGAGTATTAACAACAAACTGGGTACAGTAATCAGCCATCATCAGCTTTCTCATATCTGTGGTGGGTTTAGCTGCACCTGTGGCAATTTTATCGGGATTGCCGATGGCATCTACCACGACTACATAATCCACCTTTGTCATACTGATATGGGCTGGAAAATTGGGAAAAGGTACCAGACAGTCTGTAATTGCTACCACCTGGTCTGCATAATCTCCATCTACAAGAGCATAAGAAAGGACTCCGCAGTTACTCTTGCCGCCGATTCCACGGCAATTGCCATAATCGTCACAGGTGGGTGCTCCGATAAATGCAATGTCAATTCTGGTTTCTCCGCTTTCAATGGCACGAACGCGGCCTCCATGAGAACGCATAATTGCCAATCCTTTTAATTTTCCAGAGGAAATAGCCTGTCCGATTTTTCCTCTGACGCCAGAGGACTGGATATTGGTTATGGTTCCGTCTTCTATATATGGAACGATTGGATCGTGAGCCTTACCAAGGGAGCTGGCACAAATGGTGATATCTTTAATGCCCAGCCGGTGTACTTCTTCCATTACCATATTGACGATATAGTCACCTTCCCGAAAGTGATGATGGAAGCCAAGAGTCATACCATCTTTTATGTTGCATTTAATTAGTGCATCATGAATGCTGTCTACTAATTTACTCCTGGTATTATCACTTACACATCTGGTTACCGGGCCATCTTTTTTATAAGTATATCCGTCTCTGTAATGAATTCCCTGGAATACTTCCTTTCCAGTGGCTTTCAAGATCTCATCCGGGATATCTCTTCCAACTGCATTTATCATTTTACAAATCCCCCTTATATACACCCGATGCTTTCGCCATATAGATGGTACGTATCGCACCGTCATAAAATGCGATATCAATCATCTTTCCGTCAACGGTAAATACACCGATTCCCTTTGCCTTCTTATCATCGATTTCCTTAACTACCTTTTCTGCAAAGATAATGTCTTTCACTGTTGGTGTAAATATTTCATGTACAATACTGATCTGTCTTGGATTTATAATTGATTTTCCGTCAAATCCCATTAAATGAATGGATTCAACCTCTTTTCGGAAGCCTTCCATGTCATCTAAATTCGTATAAACAGTGTCAAAGCACTGGACGCCCGCCGCTCTGGCTGCTATGATCATATGCTGCCTTGCACCCATGAGCTCCACTCCGGTTCCGGTAATGCGTGTCTGCAAATCTTTGGTGTAATCTCCTCCGGAAAGGGCAATACCAAAAAGCCGTTCTGAGGATTCACAGATTTCAAGAACCTTCATGACTCCTCTGGCGGATTCAATGGCTGCCATAATAAGGGTTCTACCCTGGGAAATGTTAAACTCTTTTTCTGCCGCGGCGACCGCTTCCTCAACCAGTTTCACATCCTCTGCCCGCTCTGTTTTTGGAATTCGTATGGAATCGCATCCGCCTGCTACCGCACAGCGGATATCTTCCTTCCAGTAAGGGGTATCCAGGGCATTGATACGGACTACCCGTTCACACCCATGGTAATTGATTTCTTTCAGTGCATGATAAAGGGAAAAACGTGCAGCATCCTTTTGATTTTCGGCCACTGCATCCTCTAAATCCAGCATAATGGAATCTGGCTTATAAATGTAGGGATCTTTGATTAACCCGGGCTTCTGGGCATTTAAAAACATCATGGTTCTTCTTAATCGTTTCTTTTCCGGATTCATCATCGAACAGCTCCTCCCCATGGAAGATGATCAAATTGCCCGACAGAACGGAACAACGCTCCTTCAACACGCGCTTTTATTGTACAATCCAGAGCTCCTTTGTCTACAATAGAGATTTTCACCTGACTGACTTCCATATTCTTAAGCGTTTCCATCACAACCTTTTTGATCTGATTACCAAACTGATTGATAACCACACTCTCCAGGTTAAATTCTATGCCATTATTACCAGGTTCTACCGTAACCTGGCAGTCGCTGGATTCCAGTGTTCCGGCCATTGCCGGCTGCACGATTTCCATATTGTTCCTCCTCTTATTACCGTTTTCTGTTGTAATTGATTAAACTTCCTGCTTTTACAATCTCACGTTCTTCCTGAGTCATATCCGTGATATATAAATGAATTTCTTTGGCTGAATCTTCTTTTATCACATAGGCTGTGATATCTGCCATATTTCCGCTTTCCAATGCAGTACGTACTCCGGGGACAAAAATATAATCACCTGTTTCAAATTCCGGCTCTTCCTTCATCTGAAATGGCAGCATTCCCCAGTTTATCACATTAGAACGATAGCGTTTTGTTGCATATTCTCTGGTTATATTTGCAAGTCCGCCAATCACTCTCTGACAGCTGGCTGCCTGTTCTCTGGCAGAACCATCTCCCGGCTTAATTGCATAAATCATACTTCCGATTTCTGTATCAGATATTTCAATGGTTTCCATACCATGTATTTTTTTGATTGAATCGTAGATCTTTGTTAACTCTGGTTCTAATTCTGCCGGAGATTTTCCTGCAGTTCTTGCTTTTTCCAGACGGTCAGTACATTTACTTCGTTCTACATAAGCCGGATCTCTTCTGGATAAGGTGAATTCAGCAAGTCCCAATGGATTGGAACGGTAAGAAGCGGTTTCACCGGAAGGTATTAACTCATCTGTAGTTGTAACCTCATCCATAATCTTAGAGCACACCTTTAAGAGAATGTTCTCTGTCAAAGCGCTCATTTCCGGCCAGTCTTTAATATTGGGGCCGCATACCAGTTCCTTCTCTTTTTGTTCCTGATTAAATCCCTGGTAGACTCTCTTTTTATATACAGAGCTGTCAAACTGATAATCCGGTATATCTCCCCAGCAGTCAAAGGCTTCTGCAGAAGTAAGAACACCTCCGTTTGCCGCAGTGGCTGCAATGGACCGGGCATCCATGAGTGCAACGGCTGCCATCTGACCGTTTCCAGGCTTGGAGCCTTCCCGATTGGGGAAGTTTCTTGTGGTATGACGGATACTTAAGCCATTATGAGCAGGTGTATCTCCTGCACCAAAGCACGGTCCGCAGAATGCAGTCTTTAACACGGCTCCTGCTTCCATTAAATCTGTCACAGCACCTTTTTTCACCAGATCCATGTAAACAGGCTGTGATGACGGATAAACGGAAAGGGAGAATTCACCATAGCCGCAGTCTCTTCCTTTTAATGCATTGGCAGCTTCTATGACATTGGTATAATTGCCTCCTGCACAGCCGGCGATAATTCCCTGCTGGACCTGAAGTTTTCCACTGATTATTTTATCGGTCAGTGTAAATGGGGCACGCCCCTTACTTACTTTCTCTGCCTCTTTTTCCACCTGACGCAGAATATCACCCAGATTTTCATTCAGCTCATCAATTTCATATGTATTACTTGGGTGGAATGGCAGTGCGATCATAGGCTTCACTGTGCTTAAATCCACAGATACACAGCCATCATAATAAGCCCTGGCTGCAGGTTTTAATTCCTGGTAATCTGTCTCTCTCCCATGTACGGACAGGTAACTTTTTGTATCCTCATCTGTACTCCATATGGAGCTTAAACAGGTAGTTTCCGTTGTCATTACATCAATTCCGTTACGGAAGTCCGTGCTCATAGAGGCAATTCCTGGTCCTACGAATTCCATAACCTTATTTTTCACATAACCATTTTTAAATACTGCACCGATAATTGCCAGGGCAATATCCTGCGGGCCGACTCCGGGATTTGGTTTTCCAGTCAGATAGACTGCAATAATATCCGGGTAAGCCAGATCATACGTATCGCAAAGAAGCTGTTTTACCAGCTCACCGCCGCCCTCACCAATTGCCATGGTTCCCAATGCGCCATAACGGGTATGGGAATCAGAACCTAAAATCATCTGACCGCCGCCTGCATGCATTTCCCTCATATATTGATGAATAACTGCAATATGAGGCGGGACATAGATGCCGCCATACTTTTGAGCTGCTGACAAACCAAAAACATGATCATCTTCATTTATGGTACCCCCAACTGCACACAAAGAATTGTGGCAGTTGGTCAGTACATAAGGAATGGGGAATTTATCCATACCAGATGCTTTGGCGGTCTGGATAACTCCTACAAATGTGAGATCATGGGAGGTCATGGCATCAAATTTAATTTTCAAATGAGACATATCATCAGAAGTGTTATGGTTCTTTAAAATATCATAGGATATGGTCCCTTTTTTTGCTTCTTCTTTCTCTGAATCTGTCAGTGCTCCTGATTTAAGGTAATCTTCCTCAGAAACAATTTCCTGACCATTCATCAGATACACGCCGCTGTCATAAAGTTTTACCACGTCTAAATCCTCCTGCATTCTAACAATTAAGTTGTTTCATCATTCCCAATCAGCAATATGTAAATCCTTCCAGTATCAGATTTGCAGTTCTGAATCCAAATGTATCTTCCACAATTGTTTCATTTCCTTCCACATGGAAATCAACACCTGCTTCCAAAATACCGCCTGCATGGCCGATACGGATAAACTTTGTATCTGCTCCCGGTCTTAAAACCTGATTTACCACACTGCCCGGAATAATGGCAGCCGCCGCTGTACACATGGCACCAGTCATGGCGTAGGTGGGGTGAGTCTTCTGCATGGACATCATACGGGATAACAGATCAATGCTGTCTCCCTTTATGGTACTTCCGGAGTTGGTCACATACTCATCCGGTTCTGCCACAAAAGTCATTTTAGGGATTCCGGGCATCTCCCATGCCGATTTCTTGTAGTCGGTGATTAATCCCATCTTAACAGCTGCAAGGCCTCTTACTGTCTCTAAGAGATCCAGTTTTTCCTGGTCAGAGTCCAGCTCTTTTGGAAGTTCTTTTCCAGTCAGTCCCAGATCAGAAGCCTTTACAAATACCAGAGGATTGGCTGCATCAACAATGGACACTTCTACCTGCCCGATGCCAGGAACTTCCAGGAGATCCACCGCATTGCCGGTAGGCAGCAGCTTTCCGGAAACACTTCCGGCAGGATCAAGAAACTTCATTTTAACGGGAGCACCGGTTCCCGGAACTCCGGCAATGGCAAAATCACCATCATATTTGACCGCTCCGTCTTTTACCTGTACCTCTTCTTCAATAATTTTCCCTGTATTGGTATTGAATACTTTTACTATGGTGACAGGCTCGGTTATTTTTACAAGTCCCTGTTCAACCGCAAAAGGACCCACTCCGGAAGAAATATTGCCGCAGTTTCCTTTATAGCTTACAAGAGGTTTATCCACTGATACCTGTGCAAAGGTATAATCCACGTCTGCATCCTCACGGCTGGATACCCCTATAATTGCAACCTTACTTGTGACAGAAGCTGCACCGCCCAGACCATTAATCTGCTTGATATCAGGACTTCCCATGATTTTCATGAGAATTTCATCCCTTGCCTGCTCCTCAGAAGGAAGATAATTCTCCAGTATGTACACACCTTTACTGGTACCTCCCCGCATAATGGAACAGGGAATTCTTCTTCTCTGCCTATCTAACATTATGTATCCTCCAATTATCGAATAATTCCATAAATTCCGATTGTTGCTAAAATGGCATTTGCAATTACGCAAACAAATGCGATCAAAAACAAACGGCCGAACAGTTTATTCTGCTCCTGATCTTTGTCCTCAGCGCTTGACGCTGTCATATATGCCGCCAGGATCAGTCCGCCTCCGGTAGATGCCGGGCTGAATGCTGCTGATAAGGAAGAAGTGATTACCACACTGGCAAGCTCTGTAAAACCTGCATTTCCAGTTCCTAATGACTGTACAATCGGTCCAAGAGTGGGAATCATGGAAGGCATTACCACACCAGTAGTTGAGCTGAAGAATGATAAAATAGAAGCACTGATTCCAATAATCGGAGCCGCTGTCTTTGGTGTCATAATAGATAAAAGTCCTTTTGACATCAGATCCAGTCCGCCTAGTTCAATTACAACGTTCATTAACACACCTACACCACAGATTAAAAGGAGTGTTCCCCAAGGTACCTTTACCAACGCTTTCTTTTCATCCGTTACGCCTAAAATTACCAATGCTGCTGCAACAAAAAATGAAGCAAGTCCTACGTTAATATTCAGGCCAACAACCATGACCACCATAACCAGTACGCCAATGATTGTGATCCACTGCTGTTTATTCAGATGCTCTTTGACTTTCAGTGAAATATTGTTATTGTCCGCAGGTTTAATTTTCCAGATCTTATAATAAATAGAGAAACCTATCATAAGAATGGTGGACCATAAAATACAGTTCCACATAACTGGGATTTCAAATCCGGTAAAACCTGCCTCTGTTCCAAGCTTCTCCATCAATACTCCCGGAGGAGTTAATGGGGACAGGGTAAAACCATTGGCTGCCACTTTAGCCGCCAAAGCAAATAACAATGGATTTTCTCCCATGCTGACTGCAATCGTTACTGCAACAACTGTCATTAAGTTTCCTACCGCGATATTGCCTGGCCCGATAATCGTCAGGAATCCAGCTACAAGGAATATAATGACCGGAACCAGATAAGTTCTCTTTCCTGCCAGTCCGATTCCTTTTTTTGCAACAAGCTCCAGCGTACCATTCACCTGTGCAACGCTGAACAAAAACGATACCCCTACCAATGTAATAAATAATTTCGCATCAAAACCGGCCAGTACCTTGCTGTCACTTAGCCCCCCCAATCTAGCAAGAATCAACGCTGATCCAATTGCCAGAACACCAATATTGCACTTTTTAACAAACCCAATTGCCACTACTACAAATAAAAATAGAATTGCTATAATATCTATGTAGTTCATGCCTTCTCCACCTCATTATTAAATTTTATCTAACGGTTACCATCTCTGAATTATAATTCGATCGATATGGTAAATATAACATCTTCTTAACTATATGTCTAATTCATGTTTTTCATAAAAACTATAGTTAATTACTATAATTTTATTGTTTTTTTGATTTGCTTCAGGTAAAATAGAGGAAGAGGTGATACCATGGATTTTAAAGATTTGAGTTATGTTTTAGCTGTTGCCAAGTATCAGAATATAACAAAAGCAGCCAATTCCCTTTATATTTCCCAGCCTACCCTTACCAAGTTCCTGCAAAGTCTGGAAAGCAGCCTTGGACAGAAGCTGTTTAAAAAAATTGGAAACCGTTTCATACTGACCTATGCCGGGGAACGATACGTGAAAAAAGCCGGAGAAATCCTCCAGCTGAAAAAAGAATTGGACAATGAACTGTCAGATATTATTAAGAGCAATATCGGGGTATTAAATATTGCATTTCCAGTTATGCGGGGAACTTATATGCTCCCCTGTACTCTGCCTATCTTCAAGAGTCTGTATCCAAATGTCATTATTAGTATTAAGGAGTCCGCTTCAACCACTCTGGAAAGCATGATTCTCTCCGGTGAGACAGATCTGGCCTTTTTCAACAAACCTGTGAAAAGTCCTGATGTTGATTATGAGGTCATCAGCCATGAAGAAATGCTTCTTGTCATGTCAAAAAAACATCCGCTGGCGGATCAGGGAATAAACAGGGACGATTGCAATCACCAGTGGTTTGACTTAAGTCTTCTCAAGGATGAAATATTAATTCTTCAGGAGACCGATCAGCGTTCTCGTCAGACAATTGAACGTGTCTTTCAGCAGGTTGGCTTCCAGCCTGATAAAATGCTGATTACAAGCAATATCCGGGCAGGAGCAGAGCTGGCTTCCAGAAATTATGGAGTCACTTTTGTCACAGATACCCATTTAAAGCATATGAATTTTCTTGATAAACTGATCTGTTTCTCCTTTGGAACGCCAAATACCATGGTTGACTTTGTAGCTGCTTACCGGAAAGGATCGTATTTGAATTATCATGCAAATGAATATATTAAAATAGTAAAAGACTTCACATAATAGAATCAAAGAATGAAAAAAGCTGTCCGGCGGACAAGTGCCGGACAGCTTTTAAACGATTATTACTTCTTTACAACGACTCTCTTATTAATATCTTCTTTCTCTTTCCCATCTGGTTCTGCACCGATGCCTCCAAATGGCATCTGCCCGATCAGCTTCCAGCCAGCCGGAATGTCAAACAATCTGGCAACCGCCTCGTTGATAACCGGATTATAATGCTGAAGAGATGCTCCCACACCCACTTCCCGCAAAGCAGTCCAGATATTGGACTGAAGCATACCGTTGGACTGATTCGCCCAAACCGGGAAGTTATCTGCATAGAGGGCGAACTGCTCCTGATATGACTTTATAAGTTCTTCATCGATAAAATAAAGAATGGTTCCATACCCGTTCTTAAAGGAATCGGTCTTACTTTTATCCACCTGCCCGCCAAATGCTTCATAGGCACTGTCCCACAGCTGATCCTGCTTCTCTCCAAGTGCAACCACAACTCTGGCACTCTTCATATTGAACGCATCCGGCGTCGCTTCTGTCACCTTTCTGATAATATCCAGTACTTCCTCTTCTGATACAGGAAGCTCACGGTTGATATTATAATAGGTTCTTCTCTTCTCAAGGCTCTGAATAAATGACATCATGTTTGTTCCTCCTTATTTTATATGAAACCACTATGAGAATCATCTCACTTCTCACGTGTTTTATTCATGTAACAATTATTATAGTAAAATACTACCATATTATTCTACGTAAGTCAATATAGTTTTAATAAATTATATTTAACAAAATTAATTATCAATAAGATCCGATATCGATCACTCTGTCCACCCAGTCCCTGTAAAAGGAATTTTCATGGGAAACCAGCAAAACAGTGCCGGAAAATTCCATTAGTGCCTCTTTGAGTGCCAGTTTTGCCTGTACATCCAGATGATTGGTTGGCTCATCCAGGATTAAAAAATTATAAGTTCTTCCTGTCAGAAGACATAGCTTAACTTTTGCCTGTTCCCCTCCGCTTAAGGTCCCTACAGGCTGCAGCGCATGTTTTTTTGATATCCCGTTTTGAGCCAGTTTTTTTCTCACTTCCATTCTCTCCAGCAATGGGAAATGATCCGATACGATTTCTAAGGGCGTCAGACTGTCATTTTCCCATACCTGATCCTGCTCATAATACCCGATGACTGCCTTTGCAGAAAAACAATAATTACCGCTTATGGCAGGAATCTGATTCATCAGGGTTTTTAGCAGCGTAGATTTACCCGCTCCATTAAATCCCGTTATCACCACCTTTTCCCCCTCTCTCATAGAAAAATTCACACAGGACAAAACAGGTGAACCGTATCCTACAGTCAGATTTGATACCTTCAGTTTTCCTGCCGAAGGAAGCGTCCCCTGATCAAACCGGAAAAAAGGTCTGATTTCTTTTTGATCCAGTGCCTCCATTCGTTCCAAATGGTCAAGCTGCTTCTGCCTGCCTCTTGCCATTTTGGATTTTCTTCCTGCTATATTTTTACGGATAAATTCTTCAGTCTTTTTAATCTCTTTTTGCTGTGCGCAGTATTGCCTTGTATAATTTTCCCGAAGCTGGGTCTTCTTTTTCAAAAATTCTCCGTAAGATCCAAAATATTTTACTACTCTTTTTTGATCAATATCACAAATCCAGTTTGTAGTTTTGGTCAGAAATCCCTCGTCATGAGAGATCACCATAAATGCCTGTTCGATCCCGCTTAAATAATCCTGAAGCCATACAATATGATCATGATCCAAAAAGTTGGTGGGTTCATCTAAAAGCAAAACATCCGACTTCTCAATCAAAAGCTTTGCCATAATGACTTTTGCCCTCTGGCCACCGCTCATTTCTCCAATCCGACGGTTCAACCCAAGGGGAGAGAGTCCCAGCCCCTGACAAACCTGATCAATCTGTGAATCGATCCGGTAAAAATCACGATGCTCCAATTGTTCCTGGCATACAGCAGCAGCCTTAAGCGCTCCTTCCTGCCCTCTGGCTGCAAGCTCATACAGCTCCATCATCTTTTTCTCCAGAATATAGAGCTCCTCAAATGCTGTTTTTAAAAATGCTCTCATTGTCATCCCATTATCCATGCTGGCATATTGATCCAGATAACCCACTTTTGTCCCGGGATACCACACCACTCTGCCCTGATCCGGTATGATCTGTTCTGTACAAATTTTAATCAGGGTACTTTTTCCTGTACCATTCTGCCCTGTAATTCCAATATGTTCTCCTTTATTAAGAACTAAATCTGTTTCATAAAATAACTGATTATCTCCAAATGAATGAGATAAGCCTGTAATCTCCAATAAACTCACGTCTTACTTCCTTCTTTCCTGTGTTCATTTCAAATACAGACCGTTTCCTCTTTCAATCCTAATATCCCCTCTGCTAAATTGTAATAAAAAACAGAAGACCTGGATCAAACTTTCTCAGCCTTCTGTTTCAACTTAATACAACAAAAGGCCATGAACAATTAAAACATTGTCCATGACCCTTCACCGCAAAAAGAAGCAGGGAAAACAGGCATCAAAAGAAGAAACAGCCTGTAACGCTGTTCTTTTTGCTGCACTGTTTCCCGATGAATCTTATAAGCGTATCAGTAACCGCCATACTCTGTACAATGTTTCACCGGGTTGATTTGTACAGAGCTCATTCGTCTTGTCAGTTGATCGCTAATAAAAAAATTCATATCTGCTCTCCTTGCCTTTGATTAAATGACTATATCACTATCTTGTTTTTCTGTCAACCCAGGCACATTTCTTTCAGGCTTCCCTCCTGCGGGAATCAGTTTCCACACAAGTATACTGATAGCAGTCAGGAAAACAGCACATAGAAAATAGGGTGCCTTTCCCCCGGCAAGTAAAAAAACACTTCCTCCAATAAAAGGACCAATGATTCCGCCCAGACTGGTGCTAAGCATATACTTTCCATAAAAATCTCCCATTACCTGCTCCGGAACTCCTTGCACAAAAATTGCATCCAAAGAATAGTCCTGTGCCGTAAGTGCTATCTGATACAAGGTCCAGACAATTGCAAATATCTGCAGATTGGGACTGAAAACCAGCATAACCATGAAAACAGCCGCAATCAGAGTAGCAGAAAAAATTGTTTTCTTATAGCCCAGCTTATCTCCAATCTGCCCAATCCTCGGACTTAAAAAGGCAGTAATAATTACCGGCACCATAAAGACGAATCCAATTGCCTGCATATCCACATGATATGACGCCATCATATATGGAATCACTAAAACTCCCACCAGGCTGACCGGTATACAATATAAAAGATTCAACATCCAGATCTTCTGTTCCAAGGGAGTATAGACCACTTTCCCAGCCCTGGAAGCCGGTTCACTTGCATGAGAAGGTTTCTTTATAAATACAAGAAGCAGCGAAACAAATGCAAAAGCAGAACTGATTAAAAAGATCTTGCTCCAACCCTCTAAAAAATCAGTGCGGTTTAGTATATAAAATGTCAGCCCGATTCCTATGATTCCGCCCAACTGCCGGTTCCCGCCATATCTTCCAAGCCCTTTTGCAAAACTTGTTTTCTCAGCTGTAATCAGGCTGACGGCTGAAATTGTTAAGAGAATCCCTGCCGCACCCTGTACCAATCCTGCAGCCAGTAAATATCCCATACCTCTTGCCTGGGAATATAAAAAATAAGCGATCCCATATAGAAGCATGGCACAGCACAGTACCATAAAACGGCTGTAACGGTCTGAAATCTTCCCAATCAGTAATCTCATCACCAGCGCTGAAAATGAATAAACGGAATACAGAATGCTTAACTGAAACACGGTGTAACCCAGCTCTGTGGTATAGGCAGGCAGTAAAAAGTCAAAAACCAGGCATGGCAGAGAAACCAGAACAATTGATAATGCTACTTTTTCATACTTCATAGACTCCCCCCGTTAAACAGAATCAAAAGCCTGTTCTATATCCTTTGTAATACCGGAATCCACAAAACCACTGTTTGCCATATCAGAAAGTACCTTAACAGCCTGACTATGGGACATTCCAGTCCGGTAAGGACGATCCTCCGTAAGTGCCTGGTACACATCGAGACAGCCCATCATTCGGGAATTAAAATCCAGTTCATCCCCTGTTTTACCAAAGGGATATCCCTTCCCGTTCAGCTTTTCATGGTGGTTGGCCGCCCATTCTGTGATGTCCTCAAATCCCCTGATGTTCTCAAGTGCAACTCTTGTATAATACACATGTTTTTTTATTGTCTCAAATTCCTCCGGTGTCAGGGCACGGGGAACGTCAAGAATACTGTTTGGCACAGCCAGCTTCCCTAAATCATGTAAATCAGCTGCAATAATCAGCCTGGCTGTCTCCACCTGATCCTTATTATAATATTCTGCCATTCGAACCGCTTTTTCCGCCAGGCCTTTGGAATGGCGTCTGGTGAAGCTGGATTTACAGTCGACAATTCTGGAAAACACACCGGTTACCTGACGGATCTTATCCAGAGGCACCTCCATCTCAAAAGACGGAATCACTTCATCAAGTGCCTGTTCAATCCTGTCATTGCTTAGATTATTCCAGACTGACTGATCTTTTACCATCTGATCAAGAACTTTGGCAAGCTGGGGACAAACCATACCTGCCTGACAAATCGACAGCCATTTTAGCACTTCTACATGAGAATAATCTCCGTCTGCATACTTAAAATAGTTTTCAAAACTGTCAGCCGCTGCAATAATCTGGGAAATGAGGGGTATTTCATCTCCTTTTAACCCGAAATACCCATTTCCGTCATAACGCTCATGATGATAGAGAATTATATCCTGAGGTTTTGTCAGAAACGGGTAGTCTTTTACATTCTTTTCTCCAATCACACAATGGCCTCTGGTGCCTTCGAACCTGGTTACTGCATGATCCCATTCCTGGGGAAGCTGTTCATAAAGGCTCGATTCACTTATACCGTTATCATGTAGGATGGAAAGCGCGGCTGCATCATAAATCTCTTCCTCTGATAAATTCATCCTTCTGGCTATGCATACGGTTAAATAAGCCGTTCTCTTTCCATGATTAGACTGCATTCCCAGCCGGTCCATCTCCACAAAATCCAATGCAAAGGAAACAGCTATTAAAAAATCATTTAAGCTGAATTGCATATCGTATGGGCTCCTTCCTTATCCAAACCAGCAGATTACCTGTCTACTGGTAAATTCTGTATAAGTTTATTTTAAATCAGCCTGGGATGTCTGTCAACCAGAATGGGCTCCATGCATGCTCCTTCCTCTGCCATGGGGAATGAGTAA
Organism: Hungatella sp.; assembly: GCA_009712635.1. GTDB lineage: Bacteria > Bacillota > Clostridia > Lachnospirales > Lachnospiraceae > Lacrimispora. Next base: position 72,762 of record WASS01000023.1, read on the forward strand.
AGGTGTTCCAAATAATGGGTCTGTTGAGATCTCACATTCCAGATGAAAGACTTTTCTGACTGTCTCTGCAGTCATAACCTCTTCCGGAGCTCCCTCTGCATACACCCTGCGATTGCTTAACGCGACCATGTGATGACCGTAGCGGCAGGAAAGATTTAAATCATGAAGCACCATAACGATGGTGCGTCCTTCTCTGGCATTTAAGTCATAAAGCAGATCCAGCACCTCAATCTGATGGGCAAGATCCAGATATGTAGTCGGTTCGTCTAAAAGCAGGTACTCCGTTCCCTGTGCAAGAGTCATGGCAATCCAGGCGCGCTGTCGCTGGCCGCCGGATAGAGAATCCACAGTTCTGTCAGCGATACCTGACACATTGGTATCTTCCATGGCTTTTTGAACCATTTCCTCGTCTTCTCTGGTCCATTGCCCCATAAAATTCTGATGAGGGTATCTGCCCTGTCTTACTAACTGGGAAACTGTCAGCCCCTCTGGCGCCGTCGGACCCTGAGGCAATACCGCCAGTTTTCTCGCCACAGCCTTTGTTGACATTTTAAAAATATCCTGTCCGTCCAGAACCACGTTTCCTTTGCCTGGTCTTAACAGGCGGCAGAGTGATTTTAGCAGTGTTGATTTCCCGCACCCGTTGCTTCCCACCAGTATGGTGATCTTTCCTTTTGGAATATGAAGATTTAATTGTTCGATAATAAGCTGGTCTCCGTAGGACAGAGATAATTGATTGGTCAATAATTCATTCATGTATTTTCTCCTGTCAGTTGGACTGATTGCGGCTGCGGTAAAGCTGGTAAATGAAAAACGGGGCTCCGATTGCGGCAGTAAACACTCCCGCAGGCACATCAACCGGCAGGAATACCGTTCTGGCAACCGTATCAGAAACCAGCAGGATCAAAGCACCGATCAGTGCCGAGGCCGGCAGCAGAAAGATATGCTCTGTCCCCACCAGACGGCGGCCCATATGGGGTGCGATAAGACCGATAAATCCAATGGCTCCTACCACCGCTGCCGCGCCTCCTGATAAAGCAGCGCTGAGTAAAATAATAACTGCCCTGTGTCTCTGTAAATGAGCTCCCAGACCTGCTGCCACTTCATCTCCCAGCCCCTGTACATCGATATGACGGGAGTATGCCATGGAAAAGAAAAAGCAAATGGAAAACCAGGTCAGAAGAAGGCGTACATCATTCCAGTCCGCACCATACACACTGCCCACCATCCATAAATAAGCCTTATCCACTGCCGCATTTTTACTTTTAGAAAGCAGCAGGGTGGTCAGTGCGCTTGTTACAGATGAAACCCCAATCCCGACCAGAATCAGTCGTATTGGGGTTACTCCATTCTTAAATGCCAGCACGTAGACAACCAGGGCTGCTGCAAGTGCTCCCAAAAACGATGCCAGGGAAAGGAAAACCGTTCCTCCATCCGGAAAATAATTGAGGAACAGAACGGCAAAAAGACTGCCTCCTCCGGTGATACCAATTACATTGGGAGCGGCTAACGGATTTCTTATGGTACCCTGAAGCAGAGTTCCGGAAACTCCAAGTGCTGCTCCTGCAAGAACCGCAGTTGTGGCACGGGGAAGCCGAACGGTCTCCAGAATCATTTTCACCTGACTGTCAGACTTTCCGAGAATTCCAAGAAGAACAGTATCTGGAGAAAGAATCAGAGATCCGGCGCAGACGCAGGCCGCATAGGAAGCCGCCAGTAATATGGCAAGTGCCAGAAGCTTTCTTTTTGGGGCTGATGCACCTTTAGCAGCTGCAGTTTTAGATAGTAATTTCATCGTCTGCCTTTCCCTCCTTTTCTTGCAATATAGATGAAAAATGGTGCACCAATGAGAGCTGTCATGACTCCTACCGGTGCTTCGGAAGGCATGACAATAAATCGGGCCAGTACATCAGCAATTAATAAAAGAGCTGCTCCCAGTACTGCACTGTAAGGAATAATCCATCTGTGATCCTGCCCCACAAGATTTCTGGATAAATGGGGGACAACCAGACCCACAAAGCTGATGGAGCCTGCTGCTGCCACGGAGCTGCCTGCTAAGAATATAATGCAGACTCCCATCATAATTTTGACCAGCAGGGTACGCTGTCCCAGTCCTTTTGCAACGTCATCTCCTGAAGATAAAATATTCACAGGAACCGAAAGCAGCAGGGCCAGAAGCATACCTGCTGCCATATAGGGAATCACCATCATCTGTTGCTTCATATCACGGCCTGCAATTCCTCCTGCCAGCCAGGATAAGGTGTTGCGGATTCCCGATTCGCTTAAAACCAGAATTCCCTGGGTAAAAGAGGAAAAAAGTGCAGTAATGGCAGATCCGGCCAATACGATCTTAACAGGTGTCAGACCATCTCTCCCTACCGACCCCAGAACGTATACACAAACGGCAGAAAGAGCCGCTCCTGCAAAAGCCGCCCATAAAACACCTTCCGCCGGCAGATTCCCTGCAAAGGAGGAAGCAAGCACCGCAAAAAAAACGGCGCCTGAATTAATCCCCAGGATACTGGGGGAAGCCAGGGGATTTCTTGTCAGTGCCTGTGCCAGCACTCCGGAAACCCCTAAACTCCCTCCCACCAGCATGGCTGTGACTGCTCTTGGAAGTCTTGTATGTATAACCAGAATATGCTCCGTTAAACCAGGATCAAAATGAATAAACGCCTGAACTACCTCAGGAAGTGCAATGGAATAAGTACCAAGAGATACGCTGGCTCCAAAGCAGAACACCATTCCTGCAAGAAGTCCGGTTAATACTGCTGTTTTTTGTGTTGTGGTCCGCAGCCAAGCCATATGCCTTTCTCCTTTTCTCTTATTCTACTCCGTAAAATGCATATACTTCCTCAAGCATATGCATGGCTGCCTGAGGGCCGCCGCCGCTGTTCCAGAATACAGAATTAACCGGATATACCTGATTGTTTTTTACTGCGGTCAGATTGGACCACAATGGATTGGAGGTCCATTTATCCCGGTTTGTCACATTTTCTGCCTCATTTAAGTTGGTCTGGTCAAAAATCAGATCCGCCTCCATCTGGGGAATTGCCTCCTCAGACTGCAGCATAACACCCCACTCCTCTTTCTTATGACTTTCCGGACGTTCAATCCCCATGTCATCTAATACCGTAGCAGCAAAGCCTGTATAAACGATTCTTGCATGATCCGCTCTGAAATCAATGACTGCTACCTTTGTATCCTTGATTTTATCTGCGGCCTTTTCTTTGAAATAAGAAGTTTTTTCGTTCCATTTTGTGAAAAACTCTTCTCCTTCTTCTTCCTTATTCATTGCCTTTGCGCAAATGTTTAACGTATCCTTCCACTGATACACCTCTTTTACCATGACAGTTGGTGCAATTTCAGTGAGCTGGGAATATATTTTTTCATGACGGACTTTAGAAGCAATAATTAAATCCGGCTTCAGCGCGATGATCTCCTCTAAGTTGGGCTGGGTTTCAATTCCTAAATTCACCACTCCATCCATTTGTCCTCTTAAGTACTCGTAAACCGGCTTTTCTGCCCAGGATTCTACAGCACCTACAGGCTTTACTCCCAGAAGAAGGGCGCTATCCGTTGCTCCCTGAAACAGTGTTACAACCCGAAGAGGGGTTCCTTCAATCTCGGTTGTTCCCATGGCATGTTCGATTTCCCTTTTGCCTCCCTCTTCCTGTCCGGAAGCTGATGCCTCAGTTATATCAGTGCTTTCTGCCTCTATATTCTGTGACTGAGTATCTGCCTTTGTGCTCTCCCTGCTCTTATCAGATGCAGCGCAGCCGGATAATACAACTGTGAGTACCATCAGTGCGGTTATTATTTTTGTAATCTTCAAAATTGTGCACTCCTTTTATGTTATTGATAGTATTTCTCATTAGTTAGTTTAGACTAACCTTAGATGCCTGTACAGTTTAGCATCATGGTTGTTCTCTGTCAACCTGTTATATTGTAAATATAATTTTTTCTCAAAGAAGAGGAGTCATTGTTTTATAAGTGAAAGCCACCTATGAAACAACAACTCCTCTTTTATATAAAACCACTTTTTCTGTTATCTTCCGGTCCAGGCTCCGTTTTCATCTACCTGGTAGCCATCCGGCGTTATTGTGTCAATCAGGCAGTCTCCGTTTTCCGGGGTTAAATAATACCATGTCTCATCTACCAAAACCCACCCTGTTGCCATTCCGCCATAAGATGGATGGAGATAATACCATTTTCCTTCCGGCGTCTTGAACCAGCCCGTTATCATATATCCGTTCTGATCAAAGTAATACCATACTCCGTCTACAAGACCCCACTCCCTTGCCGCAAGAGTACCATTTTTCTTAACCAGACACCACGTTCCTTCTGCTGATTTCAGCCAGGTTCCGGTATCTGCCTTTTTAACTTCTACCGCATTGTTTCTCCGTTTGTCGGCTTCTTTTTTATCCTCCCTGAGTTCATAACCTGCATCGTCTTCAGAATCATCTTGGTATGCCTTTTCCGGTTGTGGTTGTGGTTGTGGTTGCGGTTCTTCATTTTCGCCCGGTTCGTTTCCATTTTCCCCAGGATTTGTGTTCCCCACATCGTAATACAGGGTTTTTTCCCACTGCAGAACAGTCATATCAAGAACTCCCGCTCCGGAGTTTGGAATCACAAAATCCTCTAATTGTTCAGCGGGATACAACACTGGCGCTTTGTATGGCAGACTGTTTTTAAATTCTTCTGCATTAAGAACCAATACGGACGAATCGGTTGTACTGTTGGATTTTGGCTGCAGGTTTGTCTTTATGCCATTTAAATAATAAACAGAGTTGATCGCATTGATATAACCTGATGGACTTGCTCCGTTTCCACTGTTAAGTGGATTTAAAATATCATTGATATAACAGTTTTCCAGAAGCACGTTTCCCCTGCAGGTGGAACTCGCTCCATTGCTCACAATCTTTTCTGCCGCTTCAGTGTTTTCTATGGAAAGCTTAGCCTGGTATATATCTTCCGAATCAAGGACGCAATTATATACATGGCTGTTCCCATATCTCAGCCTTGGCATACGATCCATGGAATCCCTGTAATAATTATTTGCCAGTGTCACCCTGATGTTTGCAGCATTGACAGCATCATCTGACTGACCAAGAAGATGAGTTTTCTTCTGGCCGTAAGCATAAGAGATCACCTGCTCTTTTGTCATATGAAGGTCTTTAATCAGATGATTATAATAGGGATACTGACTGGGATTAGCAGCCAGTTCATTCATCATTACCTCAAAGAAATCGCCCCTGCTTGCCGGTAAAAAGCTGCACCAGGATATGGTTATATTGCTGGTTTTTGTAGTACTTGGATTTTTAACATCAATTACTCCGTCATATGCTTTATAAAAAGTACAGTGATCGATCCAGACGTTGGTACTTTCACTTTCGATTGTCATATAATCCCAGTCATTCCGGTCATATTCCCCCGCTGTATCCTCATCCCACTCCCATAACTCATCAAACACCAGATTCCTGATTATCATGTTGGAGGAATCACTGATATCAATATTGGCATGGAGAATGGCTGCTCCATTTCTGGAGAAAATAGTCAGGTTGCTCATGCCTTTCAGCATCAGTACAGAAACTCCTGTTTCTTTCAGAACCGGATGGGTCAGCGGCTGGGCACTGTACGCTTTTAATATGCTGCTGTAAGAAGAAAAGTTTTCCACCTCATTGCTGCCAAGGCCAATGTCACCAGTAATTTCAATCACAGACTTTTTACCGGTCTGTTTTACTAAAGCCAGAGCATTTAAGAAGGAAGCAGCATCTGAGACGATATAATAATTCTCAGAAGTTTCCTTTAAAAGACCGCCGCCGGTTACATTGCCCGCCTGCGCATAGCCTTCCAGCTGATAAGCTCCCAGACCTGTATCATCTCCTTCTTTCCCGTTGTATGTATCAGAAGAGTATTCTGTTATTACAAATTTAGGTGCCTCATTGGTAAACACCTCTCCCTGATAATCAGAGGAACGGGTTTTCACTTCCTTTTCCGGTTCCCAGCCAAGGAGGGAGGCGCTTAACATCCCATCTGCTCTGGCAGGAGAGATTTGTCTGCGTTTTTCATTAATTGCATATCCCGGACCATAGCTGCCATATTCAAAAAATCTTGCCTTCATGAAGGAGTTTCCACTCATATCGTCATAGCTTTCATCTTTATTAATGATTTCACCCATATAGGTATTAATAAAGGTCAGAAATCCATCCGCTCCCCATGGTCTGCCCAGGCGGTATTTACTTCCACTGCATCCCTCCTCTGACAAAATCCGGCAATCATAAAAGGTAAGTCCATACCTGGCATCTGCTGAAGTTTTGGGAGCACTTAAGTAGCCGCTGTTTTTGGTGCTGTTGTATCGGAAAATCAGATCGCAGTCACGAAACAGTGCTCTGGGGTCATTTCCATATATAAAATCCACATTTCCCGTAATACGGCATTTGTAATAATACTGCTTACCAAGATTGGCACATAACGTATCCTGATATCCAACCAGAGCAGTGTTAATATAAACCGCTCCCTCTGCATCATTTCTAAGTGCATCTGCTGATTCATTGCTGCCTGTTCCCAAATACTGGTAATCATTTTCAAAGGTAAGATTTTCAGCCGTAAATCCATTGGCATCGCTGGTTACATAAACCGCACATCTGGTTTTCATATCCCCGCCTTCCGGACTTTCTGTTTTGTCATAGAAGTGGATATTAACCATATCCCTGTCTTCCCCGATTAGTGAGATATTTGGTTTATTAATAGTTAAATGCTCCCGATAAGAACCTTCCTTTACTAAAATAACATTTCGTTTTGCCGAATTGGAGGGGACCGCATCCACAGCTGCCTGAACCGTTTTATAGACAGGTATCCCATTCACCAGATCTCCGTCGCATCCTGTATAAAGGCAATTGACAACCATATCATAATTGGTTAAGTAGACGTAATTGAATGTTTTTCTTGTAACAGCTCCTTTCGAATCGGTAAACAGAAGATTGACATCATTGCGTCCCTCGTTCATAACCAGTTTAAGGCGGAAGTCTCCACCTGCCGGAATGTCTTTTCCGGTATCCTGAACGCTTCCATTGACCAGCGCTTTCAGAGAGCATGCCTCCTGCGTAATTCCCTCAATTACAACATCATTCTGATAGGAGGTATCATAGGATTTTTTCGTAATTGTAACTGGGATGGCCTCTTCTTCATATACATAATCGCCATAGCGCTCTCCTGTGGCAACCGCCCAGACAGCTTCCGATCCATTACTCTCGTTTGTTCCTGAAAATGCTTTTACGTAATAATAGTAAGGCATTTGCTGTGTTATATTCTGATCGGTGTATTCTGTACTTTCCGTTGTGCCTATCAGCTTTGCCCCTGACTGGGTTTCATCATAGGAATACCGGTAAATCTCATATTTCTGCGCCGTTTCTACTTCCTTCCAGGACAGCCCGATGCTGTTTTCAGAGGCCTTGGTCATAACAACAGGCGCCGTAAGTGCAGCCAGTATGGTTACCGGGGAAACGATTGTCACCCACTCATTCCGGTCCTCTATGGCAGGCTCATTTCCCACTGTTCCGCACACTCTGAAATACCAGGAGCCTCCCCCTGTTATGGCATAATTATAGCTGTTTTCAGTCAGGTCATCCGAAACGTCTTCCCAATTTTCTCCGTCTCTGGATACCTGAAGGACATACTTTTCATCTCCGGAACATGTTTCACCTGTCCATGCAACGTGGATAAATTCCCTGGATGCGTCTGCCTCAGCCGTAACTTTATCTGCAATTGGTGCCGTTCCTTCCGGTTCGTAGCAATCATTCTGATCATAAAGAAGTTTCCCGGATTCATCATGCAGTTTCATATTTGTTACTTCAAATGTGCCGCTTGCAAATGCCAATCCATAATAGCATTCTGTATCGGCTTCATTATTCTTAAATAAAAGATTTTTGCTGTCATTGTATTTAAACGTATAGCTGCTTTCTTCTCCCGTCTCTGGCTTATAAGTAATTAAAAGTCCAGACTCTGCTTTGCATACTGAAAAGGTTACTTTTTCTCCTTCCGTAATGGTCTGATTAGGGCCACTGGCCCCCACCAGCTCACTGGAGGATTTGGAAAGAATTCCGCGGATTACGGTTTTACCCCGGATTCCGGTGGTTGTTAAATAACTCTCATCAAATGCACCAAAGAATACGCCGCTGGAAGTGCTGGTTGTTCCTGATTTCAGTACTACATCTGCCGACAAAGTCTGCCAGTCTGATGTCTTTGGAAATACATAGAAGCTGACCGTGGACAGACCGGCACTGGTCATCGCTCCGCCCGTCTGTGTCATGATAAGTCTCTGCCCCTCAGGCACAACGGTCAGATTTGATCCAGTACCGAAATCTGCCGTAAATGGCATCACGTCCTGTTCCTTATAATCCACCTCTTTTGGGGGATACACCAGGGTTACCGATTTTAAATAGGCCCCTCCGGTCGAAACAATATCAACAAAACCGGATCCGCCTTCATACCGATATACATAGGGACTCTGGTTCTGCACCGGTATTGCATTTACAGTATATAACGCATACTGGGCGTCGTAGGCTTCCACTGACATGGTACACGTTCCTGTAACTGGTATTCTGATAACTGCTCCGGTAGTAAACTGGCTGGAATTTGCTGAACTGGCCGCTCCATTTGGAGTTAGCTTACCGCTCTGCGCATTAATGAAGGCTCCCCTGAAATACCCGGAATCTCCCTCAAAGGCTTTTTGGTAGTATTCCTCTGTTCCATCCCCGTAAAATATCCATTGTGTCAAAGGCTTTAAAGTAACCTTCTGAGTCGTATTGCTGCCATTTATCTTAATATTCTCCCCATCTGTAATTTCATAAGCAAGCCTGTCGGTCTCTCCTGTAAAACCAAAGACATAACTGCCATCGTTCAGTTCAATCTTATCATCTGTCTGAAATAGATACACCTGACTGGTCTCTGTATTTTTATAGGAATATTGAATACCCGTTAAATCGATGTCCTCAGAAAAATTAATTGATACCGTATATTTCTCAGAACTTACAACTGTAAAATCACAATCCTGACTATCCGAATCTGAAGAGATCTCAATCTGACTTGGCCCGTTTATTTCATAACTCTGACTATCCAGATAAATCTGATATTTCTCTGTTTCTCCATAAACAGGAAGATCAGCTTCATATTTCCCTTCTCCGTCATAGAAATTGACGGTTTCAGTGAATTTTTCTTTTGTACGCTCATTTAAGAGTACAGCCTTCACATTTTTGGGACTGGCACCGTTTTCCATTGTCAGAGTACCGGATAGTTTAACGGATACAGCATTAAAACACTCTGTGTCAATATTCGTCACATATTTGGAATTGCCCCCTGATGCGTTAAACCTGACAGACATCTCCTCTGTGGTTTTCTCCAGCACACAGCGATAGGTATAAATACGGTAATCACTGCCAAACGCTTCTGCACTTTCTGCATTACAGGATTTTACACCTGATACTGTGACGGCTGATTGTGCGCCAGCCAAGACCTGAGTAATATCTGAAAGAGCAATACCTCCATCCCAGTTTTTATGTGCCGTAATCTGCAAAAGACAGACATCTCCAGTAACCGGAATCTGAATCTGCGTTCCTGCATTAATCTGAGTCCTGATATCCTGTACTGCAAATTTACCTGCGGAAGCATCAATCTTCAGAACCTGATTCTCTCCATTTGTAAATGTTCCGGTGTTTTTTTCAAGCTTAGACACCGTAATATCCTGGGAATCCTTTAATACCCCGTCACCTGTTATGAGACTCCATGATCCGGTAACGGATTGGCTAACAAAAGCAGCCAGCGCTTCTGATGGAGTGCTGACAGTCTCTTTTGCAACCTCCACATTACGTTTCTCTGCTTCATCGATTGAGTCGTCTGTCTTTATCGCTTCAGACGGTGTTGCCGCTATGACAGCCTCCGATGGTGTTGCTGCTTTGTCTTCTTTTTCTTGTGTAACGTCTGTCATTGTTTCCCCCAATGTTGCAAAAGCCTGAAAATTACTGTTAGTAATAAGTAATACTGCCGCAAGAGCTGCAGCTGCGACTCTTGCAAATACCTTTTTTTTGCCCCTCAAACTTTCCCCTCCTTCTTAAAACATAAATAAATTCCCCTGCGCTGTGTAAGCGCTTACACAATTATACTGTTTTATGGCAAAAAATGTAATTGTCAAAATAAATAAATCACCACATATTTATTGTACTTTTTATACAAACGCTTTCTATATTCATTTGTTTTTATAGGCAATATAACTGCATGCAGGAGTTAAAATACTTGTTTTTCAAACATTTTACAACCTTTTCTATATGATATTATTTCATATAATGTAAGTCGCAGGATTGTGTAAGCGCTTCCCTCCACGTTTCTTATTTGTAACAAAAAAAGAAATATTTCTACAGATATATCACTATATATCTGATGGAAATATTTCTTTTCTTAATACTAAGATTTAAACTTTAAATTACTCATATGAGCTCAGGTCTGTCAGTAATAAGGATAGACATACTCCTGCTCCGGTTTCTCCGCTGCCACAATGGATTCTGCTTCTATGGTGGGATACCCATCTTTTACCAGCAGTTTACCCGTAACCGTAACCCAGTCATTCTCTTTAAAACCAAGTCCATTTAAGTCATCTGCCATCAGGCCCATAGGTGACATATCAGCAGAACAGCACCACATAGACAGACGGACCAGCGCAAATTCATTTTCCTGCCGATTTTCCAGATCAAGGAACACAAAACCCTTCATGGTAACTGTATACCCCTGGTATTTGTCTGCATGAGCTCCCAGCTCTGTCATCCATGCATAATAATCGTTATCTGTGATATTGATGGTTTTCATTTTTTCATCAATACCGTTTAATCCGGCTCCTTTTAAGAGCTCCGGCTGCTGATTTTGATCCTGCTGAATTTGTGCCTGCTGCCCGTCCTCTGTTTCCCAATCATAACCAGCACTGTAATCTGGTTGTTCCTCCTCTGTTTCATTATCATAATAATCATACCCTGCAGATTCCTGAGCACTGAAGCTATCATAACTGCTCATGGCCCTTTCCGGGGAAGAACCTGGAATACTGGCGTTTGAATAATTCTTAACTGCAGCACTGCCCTCTGGTGGAGCTGGCGGAACTGCCAATATAAGAATCGGAATTCCAAGAACAAGACAATGAAACAGGCGACATCTGTATTTGGGGCTGAAAATTCTTCCTGCCCCCATTGCTGCCCATAGAACCATAATAGCAGATAAGCCATATAAATAGGGCTTCATTCTCGGTGTCACATAGGAGAGATATCCGCCGGTCACAGTCAGCCGGAACAACAGTATCCCAAAAATAAGATAACAGGCAGTCTCGGTCAATGCCTGAATATTAATTCCCTTTCCTCTCAGTTTCATATGCGGATCCCTCCGCTTCCAAGCAATGCAAACACACCAACTGCACCAAAGCAGATCAGGAATGTTGTAACAAAAAGGCGGACAATAAACTTCTTTTCAAATCCGCCAAGAAGCATGGCTCCGTTTTTCAAATCAATCATGGGACCAAACACTAAAAATCCCATCAGCGCCCCTGCCGGGAATACACCTGCCATGGTTCTTGCCACAACTGCATCGGAGGATGAGCACAAGGAAAGTATAAATGCCATAGCCATCATGAATGCCACGGAAGCTAAAATGGGAATTCCTGCTCCGGAGCGGGTCATGGAAGGCCAGACTTCCTGCAGTACTGTAGATACAAAAATACCAGTAAGCAGATATGTACCAACTTTGAAAAATTCATTCTGGGCATGACCCATCATCTGATAAAACCGTGACATCCTGGTATCTTTCAGCGCCTTTATCTCATAATCTCCGTAGGTTTCTCCTGCCTGCATTACCGGATCCGTTAACAGAACCGTTTCAGGCGGATGCACCAGATAAGTCAGACCAGTCAGCACGGCACATAAGATTCCCAGACCGCACCTGGCCGCAATAATCTTTAAGTTTCCATTAAATGCATACCAGGTAGATAAAATCACAACCGGATTTATCACAGGGGAAACCAGCATAAAGGTTACTGCAGCTGATAGCGGAACTCCTTTTTTTACCAGACCTTTAAACACTGGTATGGAGGCACAGTCGCAAACCGGAAGGAAGAAACCTGCCACAATAGCAAAAAGCTGCCCTAAAACCACATTCTTTGGAAATTTACTCCGTATCCAGTCCGCTGATACATAAACCTGTATGGCAGAGGAAAGTAAAACCCCAATCACAAGAAAGGGCAGCGCCTGTAAAAATACTCCCAGAAACAAAGTAATAAATGATCCTAAAAATGAATTGGCTGTCAGATAAAAAATGGCTGCAGCAGCGACCAATAGCAGCCAGATCTGGGATTTTACCTCATACTGAAACATTTTTTTCTTAAAACGATCCCATTTTCCTTCTGTAAATACATGAATGTCAGGATTAACCTGAAAAAGCTCCCGTGCACTTAGTTCTGCATTCTCCTCCCTTAAATACGCCAGATTGCCTGCAGCAATCTGGGACATGGAAATCAATCCGGAATCTGCAATTTTGTGCTTCAGCTCTTTTTCATCTCCTACATAAATAACCTTTTCCACATGGATGACCGACTTTAAGTGAAACTGAAGAAACATCTCCTCAAAACGATGAAAATGCTCCATCCCATTCCACTCAATTAAGATTAACTCTGCCGGATCCTTCTGGATCTCTTCACAAATGGAATCAGCCACAGCATATGGTGATTCCTCTATTTCCGCCTTAGAATAATAAAGGGAGCGCACTCCTTCCCCTTCGGCAAGGGGTGTATCTCCCCGCTCAAATTGAATCACCAGGACTTCCTGTTCAGAAAGCTCTTCCCGGATTAACCGGTTTATCAGCGTTGTTTTCCCGGAATCAAGAAATCCTGTGACTACCCACGCAGGTATTACCATGGTGTCATTCTCCTTTAAACAATGATATAATCTGATCTTCCTTTATTCCCGTCCCAATAAAACACACACTGTTTCCTTCTCCCCGAAAGCTTTGTATCTTAAGCATTCCGGGTATGTAATGAAAAGAAATGCTTCCCGTGGGACCTTTCACGATCCCTTTTCCTCTAAGAATCATTCCATCTGCCTGACTGGTCACTCTGTTTATTTTCTCCTTCAGTTCCACCTCTGTAAGGACTTCGTCACAATCAAAACTTACGGATAAAAAGATCTCTCTGGTAAAACGAAACATAGGCCGCACCGCGCATTCTCCCTTGCCGCCGGAACGAATTTTCCGGTTAAGGGTTATGGGGGTTTTCAGTTCTTCCATCAAAGACTCAGTAAGAGATACCCTGTCTCCCTGACGAAATACATCTGCAGGAATCCCATCCCAAAAATCCGCTTCTATTCTGGCCTCAGGATTCAGTTTCCGGATTTTTTCCATGGTATCCCGGATCTCTCCTGTTTCCCCGCTTAAATGGCTTAATAGAATTAAGTCACCGAATTGAATCTGATTGATAAATACTTCTCCAAAATTTTCCCTGTATTTATCAAAATTCATCACATCCACCACAGTAATACAACGGCAGATTTTCACCAGATCTTTTTGGTTCATACAGGCCTTAATAATATCAGAAAGTCTCCCTGCTCCAGAGGGCTCCACTAAAATCACCTCCGGCGCATACTCCTTTACAATCTGTTCCAGGGATCTGTTAAAATCTCCGGTCAGACTGCAGCAGATACACCCTGAGTTTAAACTGGTCACAGTTAAACTGTCACCTTTTAAAAGTTCTTCATCAATTCCGGCATCACCGAAATCATTTTCTATCACCACAACCTTCCGGTTTTCAAAAACAGCAGGGACCATAGTCTGTATAAGTGTGGTCTTGCCTGCCCCAAGAAATCCGGATATGATATATAAATCTGTCATTGATCTACTCCTTATCGTGACCTAACCTTTCACTCCAAGCAGCTTTTTTCCAATAAATATAAACAGAAGGAAAACCACACCAACTAAAACAATGGTTCCTCCCGGCTTTAATCCCAGATAATAGGCAGCAAAAAGACCGATTATCATAAATGCCACATCAAAACCAATGGCATAAAGAACTGTCTGCCTGTAATTTTTGGAAAACTGCATGGAACAGGCAGTTGGAATCACCATCATGGACGAAACAATTAAGGCTCCTACAGTTCTTGCCGCAATGGATACCGTAACTGCCGTCAATACGGTAAATATAAAATTCACTATTTTGACAGGAACGCCGGCAAGTCTTGCACTCCTCTCATCAAGAGCAATGTAAAACAGTTCTTTATAAAGAAGTACAAACAGCAAAAGCACCGTTAAGGACACTCCGATAACCAGAAACATCTCCATGTCGCTGATTGCCACAATACTGCCAAAGAGAAAACTGTTAAAATTGGCAGAATTCTTCACGAAACCAGACAGCACACCTGCCAGACCGATTCCGGCAGACATAATAATGGCGATGGACATTTCGGAATAGCGAGGCAGTTTTCTTCGTATTGCCTCGATTCCAAGAGCGGCCATAATACAGGCAGCCACTGCTCCGGCAACCGGATTAATTCCAATAATAAGCCCGAACGCAACTCCTGCCAGAGAAGTATGAGAAAGGGCATCGCCGATCATGGAAAGCCTTTTTAACACAATTACAACACCGATACAGGGAATCACCATGGCAAGCAGGATTCCCACTACAAAGGCCCTCTGCATAAAGGCATAATTAAATATCTCCATCACAGTCAGCCTCCCCCGGAATTGTTATTTGTCTCATCACGCCGTTTTCCAGCCGGAAGATGGTATCTGCCAGTCCGGCAAGCCGCTTCCTGTCGTGTGTTACCATAAAAACAGTCATGTGATCATTGCGATTGAAGTTTTGGATCAGCCGGTAAAATTCTTCCGTATTCTTTTCATCCACACCGGTGGTGGGCTCGTCAAGAATTAATAGACGTGGCTTGTTAACCAGGGCTCTTGCCAGCAATACCCGTTGCTGCTGACCGCCTGACAGCTTCCCGATCAGGCGTTTTCTGTATGGTTCCATTCCCACCTCACAAAGAGCTTCCGTCACTTTTTCCTTCTCTTTTTTCCCAGGAAACCGAAACAGCCCGATCTGGCTGTATAAATTCGCCTGAATGATCTCCTCAACAGAAGCCGGAAAGTCCTTGTAAGTATCCATTCCATTTTGGGGAACGTATCCCACGTCCTTCCAGTCACTAAACTGGCGGATATCCTTTCCCAGCAGTTTAAAACTTCCTGCTTCTCCGGTTAAAGACAACTCGCCTAACAGGATTCGGATCAGTGTACTTTTTCCAGCTCCGTTATCACCGGTGAGGGCGGCAAAACCGCCTTGGGGAACGGTTAAATCCACTCCGTTTAAAACCCCTGTTCCACCGTAGGAAAATGTCAGTCCTTTCATTTCAATCGCGTTCACATTCTTACTCCTGTTCTTTTTATTCCAGCGCTTCTTTTAAAACAGTCAGATTCTTCTCCATAACAGAAAAATAATCATCACCATTTTTTAATTGCTCGTCAGTCAGTCCTTCTAAAGGATTTAACACCTCTGTTTTTGCGCCTGTTTCTTTTGCAATGGTCTCCGCCACTTTGGGGCTGACCAGATCTTCAAAGAATATGGTTTTTACTTTATTCTCTTTTACAAAGTCTATCACTTCTGCCATTCTTGCCGGATCCGGTTCAGAATCCGGTGTCAATCCCTCAATGCCCATCTGGGTCAGTCCATAGGCATTGCAAAGATATCCAAATGCCTCATGGGCAACGACTACCGACTTATTGGGCAACGGAGATAACGTATCTTTATATTTCTTGTCCAGCTCATCAAATTTGCTGGCATAAGTATCATAATTAGCCTGATAATATGCTTCATTAGCCGGATCTGCCTTAACAAAGGCATTCTTTATATTCTCCATCTCTTTCTTTGCATTCACTGGGCTTAACCACACATGAGGATCGAATTCTCCGTGCTCATGATCCTCACTTTGTGCCTCTTCCTGTTCTTCCCCCTTCAACAAAGAGATTCCTGAAGATGCCTCTGTAACAGTCAGATTGTTGTTTTTAAGGCTCTTTAACACATCATCCACCCAGTGCTCAATTCCAGCTCCGCTATATACAAATACATCTGCTTTTTCCAGACCGGTAATATCCTTTGTCGCCGGCTCCCAGTCGTGAGGCTCTGTTCCTGCTGGCACCATATTTTTAACGTCTACTTTATCGCCGCCGATCTTTACGGCAAAATCATACATGGGGTAAAAACTTGCCATTACATTCAGCTTTCCGCTGTCATTTACTTCTTTTTTCTGACCACATCCAGATAACAGCAATGCAGAAGCTGCCGCTGCTAACAGAATTACTTTCGTTCCTTTATTCATGAATAAAATCCTCCGATTTTTCTGTTTCATTTAAATTCCCGTATGGATCAACCGATTCAATTATTCATACGGATCTTTAAATCTACAAGAGAAACCGGACTGAGAAACAGTCCTGCCAGATAAGACAGCATGGAATACTTTATAATTGGTAAGGAAACAGCGATTACTGCAGCTGTTCCAATCGCTTCAAAAATTACACTGAGCGCCGAAATACATACTTCTATCTCCTGACAGACTCTGCAATGTCTGCCTGTGCAGTTATGGGAAAGATGAGTGAATACAAATATCGATGAACCCAGAAAAACCACAGTGAGAATTAAAGCTGTCAAAAGGGCTGCCCATTGTCTGGGATTTAATCTGCCTTTCATAACAAATCCTTTCTTTTATCTATCAGCCTACTGCTGACAGCTGCTGCAATAGCCGTAAAGCACCATGTGCTTTTGATCCAGCTTAAATCCATGATCATCATGGATGTGGTGGTAGAATTCATCCAGCCTGGAACATTCTAAGGGAATCATGGATCCGCATTTTAAGCAGACCAGCTTCCCCACATTCCGGTTTATCTCCTCACCAATATATCGAAACTGAGCCTTGGATCCGTCAACGGATGGAATTTTTACAACCACGCCATCCTCACACAAACGTTCCAGGGCCCGGTATACAGTAGTCTGTCCTACATGAATCCCATCTCTGCGCAGACTTTCCATAAATTCTTCCACGGTACAGAATATCTCTTTTTGTTTTTTTAAGCAGCTGACAATTATTTCCTGCTGCCTGGTCCGGTATCTTCCACGTTCTGCCATATTCATCCCCTATTTCGAAATCAGAAATCATTTTCATATTATAACACTCTCCTTTTAAATGTCAAGGCGGATTTTAATAAAAAAGGAAGCCGCTGCTCCATAAATGATACCTCACTTATGGAGCAACAGCTCCCATTTGTCACAATTTATTCAGCAACGTTCTTTCTCTTTAAATTCATACGTATGACTACTATGCCTGAAAGTGCTGAGATAGTAAACAGCCATAATGCAATCTTATTTACAGATCTGCGATCGTCGGTTTTGGGCAATCTCCCAGGATGCTGCTGTGCGTCAGAGCCTGCCATATAGCCAAGCGGGACCTGCCCCCAGATTTCGTATAACTGCTGAGGAGTATAAACATGATTGTCCGGGCCAACCATGTAGCCGAGAGGTACCTCCCCGTATATGTCATACAACTCCTGAGGGGTCATTTCTTCTCTGGTTTTTGGCGTATTGACGACTGTTACCTCTGATTGTGCCGGATCCGTGGGCTTCGGCGGGGATACTTTTGGACCTCCACCACTGCTTCCACCTCCACCGCTTTTGGATTCATTGATGTAAGTGTTGGTAAACACAGCCACTGATGTGGTAAGAGTGTCCACTGTTCCGCTTCCTCCTGTGGAGGCGGCAGTATAGCTTTGCAACCTATAATCAGCTTCTGTCACCTGATATTTCGTGCCGTCCGGTAGTCCTGTGATAGTGATGCTTTCCCCGTCAGCAAGAGAAATTTTATCTCCGCTCTGAATTGTCCCTCCACTAACGCCATTTCCTGTGTAGGGATAGGAACCCTCTGCGGTGAAAGTCACGGTGAAATCAAACTTCTTTTTTATATCGCCTCCGCTTCCTGCAACCGTTTTGCTGACAGTCAGGCTTCCAGGCAGCCATTTCGTGTTCACAAAGGAGGCAGTCTGATTTTCATTTGTGATTATCGTGCCGGTCTCATGATTGGAGTTCATCACATAGCCGTTCTGGGAATCATTATTTTCATTTACAGTGTAAACAGTATCCTTTGGCAGCCCTGTTATGGTGATGCTTTGGCCATGGGCGAGGGATATATGACCGCCACTGCTAATCGTTCCGCTCTCACCTGACCCGGAATATTCGTACCCGCCGTTATCCGGCGTACCATCCGGTTTTGTAAACGTTACAGTGAAATCGAATTTTATATTTTTCTCTGCATTACCGGCAACTGTTTTTTTGATGGTCAGACTTCCGGGCAGCCACTTTGTATTGATAAAGGAAGCTGTCATGGTCTGTCCGACTTTGATGGAACCGGATTCTCCTGTGCTGGAAGTCACATATCCGTTACCGGAATCTGCTTCACTAATCTGGTAGGAAGCACCGTCCGGAAGTCCGGTTATGGAAATCCCTTCTTTGTCCTTAAGCTGGAACGTCCCACGGTTGCCGCTGATTGTCAGCTGGCCGTTTTCCCTGCCTCCGGAACCGATGTAATTATAGATGCCGTCAACACTTCCTCCAGTGAAATCAATGGTGAAATCAAACACATCTGAGGTACTTGCCCCATTGCCTTTTACTGTCTTGTCAATTGACAGTCTGGTGACACTGTTAATTGGGTAATTCATCACGGTGAGAACCGCTCCCGGCGTTTTTCCAGAAACCGTAGTGACCGCCTTATTATCGGAACCCCTTCTGACAGTCACAGTATAAACCATATTATCTGATTCATAACCGGTTGGAACTGTTGTTTCCTTTAAATAATAGGTAAATTCAGGGTCCCCAAAATTTCGAGGTGCAGGAATCGGAACTATCCGCAGTGTACCATCTGTACGCACAGAGCTGTTACAAACAGGATTTTGAAGTTCCCGATCTGAATACAACGTGAACACGGCACCGGAAAGCTTCTGGCTCAACTCATTAACCTTGGAAATATCCAGATAACCATTGCGTTCCAGGGTAGCACTTGCATGTGAATCCTGAACTGTATAAGAGGAGTTGGTGCCGGTTCCATTAATGGCGCTGCCCGATACCGTTACCTGATTCTTCAGTTTTGCACTGATATTGCCGGTCACTTCGGTCTGATAGACGATTTGATACAGTTTTCCCTCTGCCGGAGTAAAGGTCAGAATACGTGAAGCTTTCTCGTAGGAAATCATACTTTGAAGCTGCTCTTCATTCAGTTCATTCCCTCCTGAGGAAGGAAATGCTCCGTTTACCTGCCTGTCATATTCTGTGACTTTAAAAGTGGTAAGATCAAGAGAACCGTCCTGTTTCAATGAAAACTCAAGCCCATCCGGAATCTGATCCGTAATCTTTACATTTTTAAAGGCGGGAAGGTCATATGGATTAAATTTAATTGTCCACTCAACCGGATTTTTGCCGCTGTTCACGGTTTTTACCAGAAATGCTGTAGGTACCTGGACTGTCTCTGACTTTTCAGCCACCCAGCTGGCATCACTATCTGCGGTAATTCTGACTGTGTTGGTAGCGTTCTGATAGGAATCAGATTTTCCGCTGGAATAAGCGCTTTCTATGTATTTCAGATACCCTTCCTCAGAGAGCTGCGCTTTTACCAGAATGTAATAAGCCTTATTCAGCTTTTTAAACACAAATTCAGCTGTCTTACCAGAAATTACAGGATCACCTTCTAAGATATCAGATGTGTCCATGACCAGGTTATTACTCCCATCATAAAGCTGATATTTTGCATCGGATAAAAGATCAACAAATGTCCAGTTATCAGGCAGCACATCCGTTACGGTTACATTGCCAAGCGTTCCGTTTTTCGTCTTTGCTCCAGTCAGGTCATAACCTTCCGAATTGATATTCAGACGGAAAACAGCCGTTTTATCTTCCGGATTAAAACCGTTTGCACTGGTACCAGCCATATTCGTTCCAGCTTTCAGTACCTGCTTACTTAAAATATTGCTGTTGTAAGTGGTTTGAGCATCACCATTATCTAAATGTGTTCCATCATAATACAGAGATGCCGTGTTATAAACGGTTTTGCTTTTGTTTGCAGCAAAGATATCTGGATCCAGTACCTGGGTTTTAAACGTAAAACTATAGGCTTTATCTATATTGAATCCACTGACCGCCAGTAACTCACCAACAACGACTCCGCCCGCAGTCACTTCCTGTATCTCTTCTGTCAAAGAACCTGATCCGTTAAAACTGCCGGGTACAAAGCTTTGTCCGAATTTTGCATTTAGTTTTTTATAGTCCGTTCCTATTAACGCACTTAAATTGGTATCCTCAAGCGCCACAGAATCCCCATAAATTAGCAGATCGTACACCTTAATCTGATTCACATCGGTGAAGCCGGTCTGATTTTTTAAGTCAACGGTTGCCTTCCATTGGATCTGGCGATTTAAATAATCAGGCGTTCCAACTGCCTGCTTTGTGATTCCGTCAATTCCAATGCCAATATTTCCTGTCTCATCATACCACGTCCCACCAGGCATTCCGTTCCAGGTTAAAGTTGCCCTATTATTATAGTAGGTTGTGGTACCTACATAATTCTCTACAGGAACTTCACTTTCAATGGTCAATTTTACTGTTTTGGTAATCGTACCGCTTAGGGTGTATTGATGATTCGCTGGCTCAGTACTGATGGTTATGGGTAATGGGATTCCGGGGTCCGTTTCAGAATCATCGTTCCAGCTCCACTCTGCCGACTTCCAAATCAGATTACCGGGAAGCGTATCTGTTACAGTCACATCTTCTAATGGAATTTTATCCTGGTTTATGGTGATCGTCCAGGTGATGGTACGGTTAGTTGGATCGTATGTACCTCCCGCCATTCCGCCTCCAGCAGAACCGGTTTTATTAATGAGCGTTTTTTTTGCAATCTGAATTGAAACCTGATTGGTATTTACAAGTGTACCGCCTTTTCCAAACTGGGCAGTGTTTTTGATTGTACCACCTTTGATCAGCGTATCAGGTGGAATCTCTGTTGTGAAAGTAATGGTCTGTTCTCCGATGACATCTGTGTCAAACGTATATGAAAGTGTTTTGTCAGCAGGGTCATACACATTCTCATCGCTGATATTATTATCGCCAATTTTAAATGAATCCGGAACGTAAGTGCCTGCATTTTCTAAATTATCCTGAAATGCATAATCCTTTAAAGAAACGCCATTACTGCCTTTCGATGCATTTACTACTACTTTCCAATTGATTTTCGTCTTATCAGCAGACAATTCGCCCGATTTTACCTGGGTCTGTGTGACCGGAATCTCCGGAGCCTTGACGGTATATTCCTTATCTATAATAAAGACTTTATCATTAGGACTTCCTTCTTCCACATCCGTACCTGTATATTTCATGGTGGCTGCAAATTTACAGACGACATTTCCTACACCATCTTCGTTCAGGACCTCCCCGTCAAACACAATTCTAATTCTGCCGCTTTCAAAATAAAGTGTTCCTACCTGCTCTCCCTGGTAGGTCAGATACAGCTGCTTCGAAGCCGGAACTATGATATTAATATTCGTATCTAAATTAAATACCGCTTCATCACCTGTTACAACACATTCATCAGATGAAAGACCATCCCCCACGACTGGTACGCGAAAAGAACCATTTACCTGAAAATCTTTCCCCGCAATGATCCCCCCATCAACATTGTCATTCCCATCCTGTGTGATTTCCAATTTCAAATCTAAAAGCCAGTCCGTTACATCACTCCCAGCTGCCTGGTCCACGAAAGGCATAAGCTCCGTCAAAAAAGGCGTTGCCCCAGGATCTTTCATTCCTTCAGATGGGGTTGCTATAGAAACCTCCGAATCATTTCCCTTTGAACCGTTTTCACTGGTTTCTTCCGTGGGATCGGTTTCTTCCTGCTGGTCTGCCTCACTTGGGCTTGCTTTGTCATCACTGTTGGTGATTGTAATAATATTGTCTGAAGCCTCAGCTTCATCAGCCAGAACACTGCTAACAGGAAGAAACATGTTCAGCACCAGCAGCACAGTCAACAGCCATGCCACAAAGCATCTTTGTTTGCTTCTCTTCAAATTTCATACCTCCTTATAACCATCATTTCATATAATTAATTTTGGGGAAAGTAACCTATTATGATTATATAGACAGGCCTGAAGTGACGCTTGAAACTTTTTCAAAAAAGTTACTTCTTTTTTGACAGCAATGGAAAACTTTGTAACTTTTTGTCAATAACTCTGCATTTCCAACAGAACTTTTCTGTCATGATTCATTTCCGTTTTGCGGTTACATAAAAATAGACAATCGTAATAATTTATGTTACTATAATTTTCATAAACATACATAAGAAGTAGGAGCTTAAATATGAAAACCGGAGTGCTGTTGGAAACACTTATTAACATTCCCAAAATATCTAAAACAGATTTTGCTATCTATTTAAATATGGCCCCCAGCAGTCTCAGCAAAATATTAAATGGCTCGAGACTTCCTTATTCAAAGGAAAAGAAACAGTTTAGCCGGCTGGCCGCTGGTTATTTTGCAGATGCACTTTACTGCCATAACTGCTATATAAAATTAAAAGAGATTTTCCCTGTCATCTATGATTTTCATTCTAAATTTGAACTGGAAAACTTTTTATCCCTTGCAATTGCTTATGCTATTAATAAAGATTTGGATGAAGAAAGCGGTGCTTTTCTCAACTTTCCCAACAGTGAATTAAGTTATCTTGGAATTAATAATATTTTGAATATGATATGTATTCTTACTTCGGAATCTATTAACAGCAGTTCCGGAGAGGAATTGGAATTTTTCAACACGATTTCTATTTACAGCCCTTTTTTTCCCGATATCATTCAACGCGTACAGTTATTGGATACCACTGCAGGTAAACCTGCCATATTTCATCAGTTCCTGACTTCTTCCACAGATGAATGTGTCCAAAAGAACGATAAACAGAATTATCTTTCTGTAATCGTTCATGCTCAAAAATATGTCGATTTGTATTTATGGGAACTATGTGAGAAACCAGACAACCCCTATTTGCTGCTGAAAGGGAAATACCTTCTTATCTTCAGCCGGCAGCCAGATGGAACGCCTTTAATGACTTATATCAGACAAAAAAGCCATATCGTATCCTGCCTGACCGCTCTTTTAAATATAAAACGCAAACAAATGACGTTCAGCCAAAGTGAGATCAAACAAAT
This sequence comes from Hungatella sp., assembly GCA_009712635.1. Classification (GTDB taxonomy): domain Bacteria; phylum Bacillota; class Clostridia; order Lachnospirales; family Lachnospiraceae; genus Lacrimispora. Next base: position 96,048 of record WASS01000023.1, read on the forward strand.
ACTGACGGAACATCCCTCTCATTTATCAAAGCTCCTTAAGCGGCAGCCAAATTCATTATTTACCTCTATCCCTCTGGGATATCTGGTAGACGAAGAGGATTTAAAAAATTTTAAAGCTGACGAAAAAATAAAATTATTGATGATAGACTTCTTTCAGGAAGTCCTGACAAATGATACTGAGTTCATTATTACGATTGATGCAATGATGAAATTCTGTATAACAGGAACGGTTGTTGTACCATTAATTGGCCAGGTTAATATTCCGGCGGACAGACGGATTGCCTACTTAAAACGGTTAAACGGTTTTATCAGAAATAAGCAGTTTAATAAAATAATTATTATTAACAGCACCTTACCTGAGATGATGGTTTTTGGTTCAGAAAGTAAATCCATGATCTATCTTCTTGACCATAATCTGCAAGATAAGGTTCATACATTCCCTTCCCGTGAAATAAATGATAACCTGCAAAGAAATTTTACCGAAAACCCGAAAAAAATTGTAAATTTCAGTGTTGAACTATGGAATAGCTATCTGGATGAGATGGCCATTAAGATTCAGGAACTCATCTCCTGACAGCTTTAAAAAATTGGACAAAAAGAGGTACACGGTCTACACTCCGTAACAGGAAGACCATGTACCTCTTTTATTAATAATTGGTCCACTTTCACTGATTAAATTCATTTTTTACTTCTTCCAACTATTGACATTCATTCTTTAACCTGCTATTATGTTCATAATTTATAAAATATAATATTTTTTGAACATAAAAGGAGGAGCCTATGCAAGCAATCATCCTGGCTGCCGGTATGGGTCGGCGTCTGAAACAGTTAACCGAACATCAGCCCAAATGTATGGTACCCGTCAATAAAATTCCATTAATTGAACGAATGTTAAAACAGCTGGACCAATATGACCTGGAAAAAATCATTCTTGTTACGGGTCATAAGGGGGAGCTTCTGCGTTCCTTTGTAGAATCCCTTTCGCTTCATACTCCGGTGATTTTTATTGATAACCCGGTTTATGAAACAACCAACAACATCTACTCTCTTTATCTTGCCAAGGAGCATCTCCTGGAAGATGATACTCTGCTCCTGGAATCAGACCTGATATTTGAGCAGGAGGTATTAACCCAGATCATTAAGGACCCCCGCCCTAATCTGGCTCTGACCGCTCCCTTTGAAAGCTGGATGGACGGCACCGTTGTACTCATTGACCAGCAGGACAATATCATGAAGTTTTTAACCAGAAAAGACTTCCGTTTCGAAGACATTCATTCCTACTATAAAACGGTTAATATATACAAATTCAGTCAGAACTTCTCCTCCACCCATTATGTTCCTTTCTTAGAAGCATACAGCAAGGCATTAGGAAACAACGCCTATTATGAGCAGGTGCTGAAAGTTATCTCCCTGCTGGACGATCACGATTTAAAAGCGTCCCGTCTGGAAAATGGTTTCTGGTACGAAATCGATGACGAGCAGGACTTAGATATTGCAGAATCCATATTCACAGATTCCCAAAGCAGACTGCTTCGTTTATCTGAGCGATACGGAGGATACTGGCGCTATCCGGGACTGTTGGATTTCTGCTATCTGGTAAATCCTTATTTCCCTAACAGCCGTCTCATGGGTGAGATAAAAGCCAGCTTTGAAATTCTTACAACCAGCTATCCCTCAGGACTTGATATTAATAACCTTCTTGCTGCAAAATCTCTTGGACTTGATAAAAGCCAGGTATTAACAGGAAATGGCGCCACAGAGCTGATAAAACCTCTTCTTCGCAGCTTTGAAAAACCGGTGGGTGTTCTGCGTCCTTCCTTTTCAGAATATGAAAACTGTGCAGCCTCAGTCATCCCTTATACCGTTTTTTCCAGGGATTTTACTTATACAGCTGAGGATCTTATGGATTTTTACCGTGATAAGGAAATCGCCGCACTTGTTTTAGTGAATCCGGATAATCCTTCTGGAAATTACATAAAAAAAGGTGATGTGCAAAAGCTTGTCCGCTTCTGTCAGGAACGAAATGCTCTTCTGATCCTGGATGAATCCTTTTTGGATTTTTCTAATCAGGAGGAAGAACCTTCCTTTATGACGCCGGAGATCTTAAATGCCCATCAGAATCTGGTTCTGATAAAAAGTATCTCAAAATCCTATGGTGTACCGGGATTGCGCCTTGGACTCATGGCATGCGCAGATCCTGATATCATTGCTCTTGTACGCAAAGAGCTTCCCATCTGGAACATAAATTCTCTTGCAGAATATTTTCTTCAGATATTTGAGAAGTATCAGGGGGATTACCGGGATGCCCTAAAACAGTTTCAGGAGACAAGAGACGAAATGTACGGGTTACTGGGTTCCATAAGACAGCTGACCCTGTATCCGTCCCAGGCTAACTTTATACTTTGCGAGGTAAAGGACGGCTGCTCTGCCCATCAGATCGCAGAGCTGCTTTTAAACCGATACAACATTCTTGTGAAGGATCTCTCCCACAAACCAGGTATGGAAGGAAGAGAATGTATCCGGATCGCAGTCAGAACCAAAGAAGATAACAAGCGCCTATGTGACGCACTAAAACATATATTACGATAATATCAGGAGGTAGTTAAAATGAATGCACAGGAAACAGCAAACGAAACATGGAAGCAGATCTGGGTAAGAAAAGGAAAAGCAGAGGGAAATGATTTACTGGCCTTTGACGGCTATGAAGCAACTCAGGTAGATATGGAGGAAGTGGCCCGTCAGATAACCAAACGGCTGGATATACAAAAAAGTGACAAGGTTTTAGAAGTTGGCTGCGGCGCAGGTGCCCTTGCCCAATATCTGGACTGCGATTACACAGGAATGGATTATTCCCATACACTGGTTAAAAAACACATTGAGATACTGCACAATTCCGTCCTCACCGGAGAGGCTGCCGATTTACCATTTAAAGATCATACCTTTGATAAGGTGATCTGTTATGGTGTTTATCTCTATTTTGACAATAAGGAATATGCAAAAAAAGCCACAAGCGAGCTGTTAAGAGTTGCGAAAAAAAGTGTGCTCATCGGCGAACTTCCCATTCGTTCTCACCGTGAGGAACATCTTCTGTTTACAAAGGATGAATTTGAAGGCTGGGAAATCAGCGACGGCTTTTATGATCCTTATAGAAATGACCGCTTTAATGCCATTTACCGCTATACCCTATAATTATAGAAGAAACAGTTTCATAAGCCCGCCTGATATGGCGCAGCTTATGAAACTGTAATAAAAAATTCCTTATGGTGTTACTCTGTTTAAATCTCTTGGAAAAAGTGAAGACAGACGTACATTATCCTGATCCAGTAACCTGCTGGTAAAACGTTCCAGCCCCAATCCCAGGCCTCCATGTGGGGGCATGCCGTATTGATGCATCATCAGATAGCTTTCAAATGATTCCGTATTCATTTCCCGCTTCCTCATTTTATTTAACTGCTGCTCATAGTTATGAATTCTCTGTCCGCCTGTGGTAATCTCAAGTCCTTTAAACAGTAGGTCAAAGCTTTCTGTTTCTTCATCATTTTCTATGCTGTCCATGGCGTAAAATGGTCTTTTCCTGCTTGGATAGTGGGTGACAAATACAAAGTCACTCCCTGTTTCTTCTTTTATAATCTGGGAAAGGTATTTTTCCTCTTCCGGTTCAAAATCATCAAAATCCACGATTGGTCTGTTAAATTTTAAGGAAATTAATTCTTTTGCCTCCATAAACTTAATTGATGGAATTTCTTTAATATAAGGCAGTTTTACATTTAATATCCGTCGTTCTTCTTCATAATCGGATTCCAGCACCTCTATCACATGGCGAAGCATGGCCGTTTCCATTTCCATGATGTCTTCAAAACTTTTAATATAACCCATTTCAAAATCCACACTTGTGTATTCATTGAGATGTCTTGAGGTATCATGTTTTTCTGCCCGGAATACGGGAGCGATTTCAAATACCCGTTCATAGACTCCCACCATCATCTGCTTATAAAACTGAGGACTCTGGGCAAGATACGCCTCCTTGCCAAAATAATCGAAGCGGAATATATTCGCTCCTCCTTCTGCGCCTGCATGGACAATTTTCGGTGAGTGGATTTCTGTAAAATTTTGCTTTTTTAAAAACTCACGAATTCCCAGTGTAATTCCCTCCTGTAATAAAAATATGGCCCGTTCCTTCTCGTTACGCAGAGTAACAGGTCTGAAATTAAGAAGATTTTCAAGGGAAGTATCCACTCGCTTATTATTAATCACAATGGGACTCTGCTGATCCGGTTTTGATAAGATCTCCACCTTAAGGAGCCGAAGCTCAAAACCTGCTTTCGACCTTTCTTCGGCAATCACCTGCGCAGTTGCAATTACGCAGCTCTCTTCTGTCAAATCATCCAGTTCAAACAGTGAATATTCATTGCTGTAGATACATTGGACCACATTCTTTTTGGTTCTTAACAGGATAAATGCGAACCCGCTCATTTTTCTTATCTTATAAATACTTCCATGAATTTTTATTTTTTCATTCAGATGATTTGCCAGATCCCCGGCCTCAACTGTTCCTTTTTCAATCATTCCAACAATATTCTTCATTATTTTTTCCTCCAGGATTCATAGAATGCAACTTTAAAGCATCCCATTCCATCCATAAGGACATCATCCATATGTCCCACACGATCACCACCTTTCATGATTGCCCGTATGGGTATAAAAATAGAACCACACGGATCAGTACTATCCACCAATGCGGTTCCGAATTCTATTCTTTCCACATAGGCACAGCAACGAAAGCGCCTGTACCTATGAACGATTCAAAGATACAAGCGCTATCAATCGTCGTCCCTATTCAACATGGAAAATTGTTGATTACGATTCATCATAGCCACCTCTTCAGTTATATTAATAGGTATCAGATTATCACAGATCCTGACACATGTCAAATGCAATTTCCTTATACTTTTCCATCAGCAATGGCTGAATATGAGGATAGGTCCAATTCTCTGGCAGCTGCTCCGTAATGATTACCTCTGCAATTTCATGATGGAGCTCCTCTTCAAAGGAGTATATTTCGGCAAAGTAAAGCATACCAAGGCTTTCTTCCATTAAACACTCACCCTCTCTGGTCTCACCGCATACAGAATATACACATAATGGAATCATATCAAATTCCACTGCACCGGTTTCTTCCCAAAGTTCTCTCCTGGCAGTATCGTTGATATTTTCAGACTGTTCCCGGTGTCCCCCCGGCACTTCATAGGTATCTCTGTCTTTATGTCTGCAAAAAACCCATTTACCCTGATTTCTGGATATAATTACTGCAAACTTCAGCTTCTCATCCTCTGCCTCATCATAAAATTTAACCTGTGTCACCATGATTTCCAATATCCTCTCCGTGTTCCATCTACTAATTCAATCATATCATGAAATAAATAATGACAAAAGTTAAAAAATGGTAAAATTTAGATATAGCAAATTTCCAAAAAATAGTTATAATGATATCTGATTATATGATTGTTCCGTTGTAAATCAGTGATTATATACTGATAATGAATATCATTTGAGTAAACTAAAACCTATTTTTTTCATGTGTTAATTTTGTAAATATATAACTATATTTAATAAAAAAGGCGCAGTTTAACCAAAACCACGCCACCATTTTCAGACTAATTTCGACACGATCCAT
>WASS01000019.1 GCA_009712635.1 Hungatella sp.
GAATGTCCGAAGCCTGAGCCCTGTCCAACATGTCCGGTCTGTCCGGTTTGTCCGGAGTGCCCGAAACCAGAACCCTGCCCGGTCTGCCCGGTCTGTCCGGAATGTCCAAAGCCAGAGCCATGTCCAGTCTGCCAGGAATGTCTGATTAAGCCAGGTATTATTGCCGGATGTATCTGGGGCTGCGGCTGCGGTGATTTCCATGATTGGGAAGTAAAGTTATACAAGAGGGTCAATGATGTTGATACAATGATGTTCTGTATCAAGATCTGTGGTTGTGGCTGCTTTGAATTTGCAGCTCCTTATGATGGCTGCTATATTTTAAAAGTAAGGATGTGTGAGAACTGTTGGAACACATTCTGGTGTAAGCCAATTATTACACTGAATAACATTGGTGTAGCCAGTTTCATGATTGATTAAATATTATAATGTGTTTTGGATTATGAAAAACTGCCGCAAGCGGTTTAATTACCCGATTGCGGCAGCTTTTTTATGGGGGAAAATATACGTTCAGTGTTATGATTTTATAGCCCAGCGTAATTTAGCGCACCGGGCACGTCCGTTGGAATTACATTCTTCTGCAGAAGGTCTGATTGCATCAGGCGCGATTTCTTTATAAATACCGCTTCGATGGAGACGCTGAAACGATTTTTTTACAAGACGGTCTTCGCCTGAATGAAAAGTAAGAATCGCCACACGTCCCCCTTTTGCCAAAGCATCCGGAAGCTTTTCTAAAAAGTCGTATAATACCTCAAATTCATTATTCACATCAATCCGCAGCGCCTGGAAGCATCGCTGGCAGGATTTTTTAATTTCATTCTCTCTGTCCTTTTCCGGAATAAATTTCAGCGTATCCTTAATAATCTGCCGGAGCTGGCTGGTTGTTGTTACCTCTTCCCCTTTTTTTATCGCTAAAGTCACCGCACGGGCAATTTCTTCCGCATGAGGCTCGTCTGCATTTTCTAAAAGCATTCCGCATAATTCATTTTGGGAAATGGTTTTTAAACGCTCAGCAGCAGAGATTTCCTTTGACGGATTCAGCCGCAGATCAAGAGGTCCCTCGGTTTTAAATGAAAATCCCCGATCCGGGTTGTCTATCTGCATGGAAGATACACCTAAATCAGCCAGGATAAAATCCAGGGGGCCCGATTCCGGGATTATCTCGTCAATATTGGAAAAATTGGTTTGCCTGATTGTCAGTATCTCCGGACCATAACCCAGATTATCCAGGCGTTCCCTTGTTCGGGGTAATTCGATAGGATCCACATCGGTTGCATACAGATGCCCTTTTGAATCCAGACATTTAAGCATCTCTAAGGTATGACCGCCGTAGCCTAATGTTGCATCTAATCCGGTCTCGCCGGGGGTGATTTTTAAAATATCCAGTATTTCCTGTACGCAGATTGAGCGATGCATGCCAGCCGGTGTATTGCCCTTTTGAATCACCTTAGCTACGGTATCAGAATATAATTCCGGATTTAATTCTTTATATTTATCCTTAAAAGCCTTGGGATGAGTCCCTTTGTATCTGGGACGGCGCTGATGTTTTTGTTCCTGATTATCCATTTTTGTTCCACCTTCTTAAAATATCTTTTATAAATGTATCTGCTTACATGATAACAAACCCATGACAGAATGGCAAATGATTGTTTTTATTTTATTTCGTTATATAATGTAATTATCTATGTTTAAATGGGAGGTAAAAATTATGTTATTGGATATTTTGAAATCCAGAAGAAGCATCAGGAAGTTTCAGTACAAAGAGATTGAACAGGAAAATATTGATACCATTCTAAAAAGTGCACTGCTGGCCCCCTCATCCCGCTCCATAAGACCCTGGGAATTTGTCGCAGTCACCAATAAAGAAACAATAAACCAGCTTTCCCAAAGCAGAGATCCTGGTTCGGGGTTTTTGGCAGGTGCACCTCTTGCAGTTGCTGTAATTGCAGATCATACACTTAGTGACGTTTGGATTGAAGATGCGTCCATAGCTGCAACTATAATTCAGTTAACAGCTCAGGATTTAGGCCTTGGCTCGTGCTGGATTCAGGTGAGGGAACGTTTTCATAAAGAGCAGGAAACAGCTGGAGATTATATCAGAGAAGTTCTGGGAATACCGGAACAGTACTGTGTTGAATGCCTGATAGCCATTGGTTATCCTGATGAAGAGAAGAAACCGTATGAGGAAGATATGCTCAAGCGGGAAAAGCTGCATTATGACAGATTTTAATAATTTATTTAGAATTTATGAAAGCAGGGTTACAAGTTAACATAAAAATATAAAATTATATCCTCCACCGGGGCTTGTTGAGATTAAATAACGTTTTATAATTGTACTTAGCAGAAAGTAAAATTATGAAAGGTTGGTAAGAACATGCATATTCCAGACAATTATTTAAGCCCGTCGACCTGTGCTGCTATGGGGGCTGCCATGGTTCCCGTTTGGACAAAGGCAATCAGGAAGGTGAAGGAAGAGATTCCTAAAGCAAAGATACCCCTGCTTGGCGTGGGAGCAGCGTTTTCATTTCTTCTTATGATGTTTAATGTACCGCTTCCAGGAGGAACAACAGGGCATGCTGTAGGCGGTACGCTGCTGGCCGTTTTGATGGGTCCTTACGCTGCCTGCATCAGCGTTACGGTTGCTCTCTTTATTCAGGCGCTGTTATTTGGCGACGGTGGTATTCTTGCTTTTGGGGCCAATTGTTTTAATATGGCATTTGTTCTGCCGTTTTTTGGATATTTTATTTATAAACTGATTAAAGATCATGTCAGGTCAGAAAAAGGGGAATACCTGGGTATTATTCTGGGCTCTTATGCTGGTATTAATATAGCTGCACTCTGTGCCGCCATTGAATTTGGAATTCAGCCTCTTTTATTTAAAGATGGCGGGGGGCTGGCACTTTATTGTCCTTACCCCCTCTCTGTTTCCATACCTGCCATGCTGATTCCCCACCTGCTGGTTGCAGGAATTGTGGAAGCTGTTTTTACGGCTGCAATTGTTATTTACATAAAAAAGGTCTCTCCAGGTACATTTTATAAGGGTGCCAAAGAAAAGACGAGAGCTGTTTACGGTCTGGTAGCGGGGCTTGTCTGCTTTACTCCCCTTGGTCTTCTGGCGACAGGAACCGCGTGGGGAGAATGGGGAGCAGATGAAATTAAGGAGGTAGTATCTGGGGGAAATGCACTGGGATTTGTTCCTCACGGTATGAAGGAAGGGTTCAATTTTAGTGCTGTTATGCCAGATTACGCAGTGAGCGGTCTGCCGGAAGCTGCAGGATATTTATTGTCCGCAGTTGCTGGTGTGGCAATCATGATTATTTTCTTTAAAATACTCAGTAATCTGAAAAAAGAAAAGGCTGGAAACAACGTTGGATCATACAGAAATTAAAGTGGATGATATGCCTGAATGGCTTTTAGAAAACGAGAACTACATATCGTCGGCCGAAAAGGATACTTTTGTTAACAAAAGTATCCTGTCTGTATTTAAGGTGCTATCCAGAATAAAAAAACAGGATTCACCAGGGGAAACAGGATCTCAAATGAATGTACCCCTTCAGGTTTTTGGCACACTCGTTTTAATTTTACTGGTTTCACTCACAAGAAGCTTCGTATTTGTTATTATTGTAAATGTCTGGTTATTGGCGGTCTTAAGCATGACGGATACAACGCGCATGGTAGTAATCTTAAAGCTGAGTATGAGTATTACTTTCTTTACGGCTATTGTCATGCTGCCGGCATTTGTTTTGGGTAATATCTATAGCAGTATCATGATCACTACAAAAGTGTTTGCTACAATCACTGCCATGGGTCTGCTTTCTCATTCCACAAAGTGGAGTGCACTTACACAGGCACTGAAACGATTTCATGTACCTGATATTTTTATATTTATACTTGATATTACAATCAAATATATTTATATGCTGGGCGAATTCTCGTTAAATATGTTTTATGCGTTAAAACTTCGGTCTGTGGGAAAGAACTGCAGCAAATATTCGTCACTGGCAGGAATTGCAGGAACTGTATTTCTTCAGTCCAAAGAAATGGCCGAGGATATGTATCATGCCATGGAATGCAGAGGATTTACGGGAGAGTATCATTTAAATGATAAGTCAAAGTTTAAATGGCGGGACTACCTCTATATTGGGATAATTGCTGTCTTTTTCACTTTATTTATTTACTTTGGAAGGGTGTAACATGATTGAACTAAAGGATGTCTGTTTTTCATATTCGGATATGATTGCATTGGATCACATTAATCTCAGCATAAAAACAGGTGAAGCAATTGCGTTAATGGGGGCAAATGGCTGCGGCAAGTCTACTTTGTTAAAGCTGATAAATGGAATTATTTCTCCAGACTTTGGAAGCTATGGGTTTCATGGGGAAGAAGTCACTCATAAAAAACTTCAGGATGAAAAATTTTCAAAGCTTCTTCATCAGAAAATTGGATTCGTATTTCAGAATTCCGACACCCAGCTGTTTTGTTCCAGTGTCTATGATGAAGTGGCGTTTGGGCCAAGGCAGATGGGCGTTGGAGAATCAGAGGTGGAACATCGGGTAAATGACTGTCTTGCTTTGCTGGGGATACAGGAATTTCGTAATAGAATTCCATATCACTTAAGCGGAGGAGAGAAGCGGAAAGTTGCGATTGCCTGCGTGCTGTCACTAAATCCTGAGGTTCTGGTTCTTGATGAACCAATGAACGGACTTGATCCCAAGACACAGAGATGGCTTGTGGATTTTCTGAAAAAGTTAAATAAAGCAGGGAAGACTTTAATAACTTCCACTCATAATCTTGAGCTTGTGCATGAAATATCCAACAGGGCTGTACTTTTTGGAGAATCCCATACCATTGTGGCAGATATGTTGACCGAAGAGCTGCTAAAAGATGTGGAACTGTTAAAAAGGGTAAATCTTGTGGATACGTGTTATCCATACAAGGTGCAGCCTTATATTTAGATGGAAAGACTTGATTAGTTGATCAGCCAAAGATATAATAAGTTATTGATTAATAATAGTTTACGGGGAAAGAGAATGAAAAGTAAGGTGATTTTATTTGCAGCAGCAATACTGACATTAAGTCTGACAGCGGGATGCCAGAAGCAAAAGGCTGAGAACCTGCCTCAGGAGTCAGAAACTACCAGTGGGATCGATATTAAAAATGAAACAGGTTTAGATGTAAAGCTGGATGAAAACCGGATTATACTGGAGCAGTCCTTTCATGCTGAACTGGGTGACTGGGGAGATGTCAGGTTTGTATCATACGGTCCTGGAGCTGGTTCGGATTTTGAAGATGTCTCATTTTACCTGATGAAAAATGGTAAGGCGGTTTTTGCATTTCCCTATTATGGTGAAAATAATAAAACGGATCAATATGCCGGGCTTTTTGACAGTGTGGAGGCGGTGGCGTTTCATGATGTAAATGGAGATAATTTAAAGGATGTAATTGTTATTATTAACTACATTACCGGTGCCGGTCCCCAGGGGATGGAACCACGCCCCAAAGCCAGGATATTCCTCGGGGATAAAAAGGGCTTTATTCTGGAGAAGGACTTGACAGATGATGTAAATGATCATATTGAGGAAGAAGATATGAGCATGGGGCACATTTACGATTATCTGAAAAACAAATAACTTCTGATTACTTTTATGGCTTACTTTAAACAAGCGCCCCAGGTGTTCATAGGACACTGGGAGCGCTTATTTTTATATAATTTATTTTTTAGTTTACAAATCACTCTTCCCAGTCTTTTTATCAGGTAGATTTGCAGATCAATTGCTTCTCCGTCTATGCCGGCTAAGGGGGGCCATTTGAAATTTTAAAATTCCAGGAGGTAATGAAAGATGAATAAAACAATTGCAAAATCAGTAGGCAATTCCAACCCTCTGATCGATCACCACTTAGGAGCAGATCCGTTTGCCCTGACTTACAATGGAAGAGTTTATATCTATATGTCAAGCGACAATTATGAGTATAACGCAGATGGATCAATCAAAGAAAACAGTTTTAATAATTTAAAGAGTGTTTTTGTAATTTCTTCAGAAGATATGGTTAACTGGACCGATCATGGAGCGATTCCGGTAGCAGGTGCAAACGGTGCTAACGCAGGGCAGGGAATTGCAAAATGGGCAGGCGGCTCCTGGGCACCGGCAGCTGCGGTGAAAAATATCAATGGCAAGGACAAATTTTTCCTTTATTTCGCCAACGGCGGAAATGGCATCGGCGTATTGACGGCTGACAGCCCCATTGGACCATGGAGTGATCCCCTGGGCAGAGCGCTGGTATCAGGAAATACACCAGGTATCTCCGGTGTGGTATGGCTCTTTGATCCGGCTGTCTTTGTAGACAGTGACGGAACAGGATATCTGTACTGCGGCGGCGGAATTCCGGGAGGACAGAATCCGTCACAGTCCCAGTGGGCAAATCCCAAGACTGCCAGGGTTCTCCGGCTGGGCCAGGATATGATCAGTATTGTAGGAAGCGCTGCTACCATTGATGCTCCTTTTATGTTTGAAGATTCAGGAATCCATAAGTATAACGGTGTTTATTACTACTCTTACTGTATTAATTTTTCCGGCTCTCACCCAGGAAGCGTTCCTCCAGGAGAAATCGGATATATGACCAGCAACAGTCCTATGGGACCATTTACCTATAGAGGTCATTTTTTAAAGAATCCGGGCAACTTTTTCGGAGGCGGAGGCAATAACCATCATTGTGTTTTCCAGTTTAAGAATCAGTGGTACGTAGTTTATCATACTCAGACCGTGAGTCTTGCATTATATGGTTCCGGTAAAGGTTACCGTTCTCCCCACATTAACCAGTTGTTCCACAACAGCGATGGAACCATTCGTGAGGTTGCAGCAAACTATGCAGGAGTGGGTCAGCTTTCCAATTTAAATCCATATAAGCGGGTAGAAGCGGAAACTATGGGATGGAACGCCAGAATTTTAACAGAGAAGTGTTCTGCTTCGGGAGGACCTGTATATAATCAGGATGTGACAGGAATTCAGAATGGAGACTGGATTGCTGTAGGAAATGCAGATTTTGGTTCTACAGGCGCCAAACGTTTTAAGGCTAATGTTGCTTCCACTTCCGGAGGTAAAATTGAGGTCCGCCTTGACAATGAAAGCGGTACACTGGTAGGAACTTTAAATGTACCAAATACCGGCGGTATGCAGAACTGGAGAGAAGTAGAAACAACCATCAGCGGTGCCACCGGGGTACATAAACTGTTCTTTGCATTTACTGGAAATGGCAGCGGAAACTTATTTAATTTCGACTATTGGCAGTTTATGTAAAGGGGATCTATTATGGATAATAGTATAAAAGAATCAATGAAAGCAGCCTGGCAGTCTGATAATGGAAATGGTACTTACACCAATCCGATTTTAAATGCGGATTATCCTGACATTGCAGCAATTCGGGTTGGAAAAGATTTTTATATGGTCAGCTCTACGTTTGTGTCCTTTCCTTCCATTCCAATCATGCATTCAAGGGATCTGGTAAACTGGGAGATAATCGGATATGTGACTGCAGATTTAAACGGTACCGGGAAATCCTATACTCTCACTAATAATTTTGAGGATTATGGGCATGGATGCTGGGCACCTACCATTGCCTACCGTAACGGCGTTTATTTTGTGGGAATTTATCAGGCACAGGGCAAATTTATTCTGTGTACTTCCACCAATCCGGCGGGGCCTTATACAAAAACAGTGTTTAATCAGGGATTTCATGATCCGGCGCTGTTTCTTGATGACGATGGGACCGGATATATTATTTCAGAAGCAAATGATGTGAAAATCAGTAAACTGAGCGGGGACTATAAGTCTGTGGTAAACAGCAAAGTATCCACCCGCATCGAAGGAATCACCGGCAAGTATCTGGTGGAAGGCACTCATGTTATAAAAAAGAACGGGTATTACTACATATTCCGGAATTCTACACCACCAGAATCCTATACTTATTGTCTGCGGTCTAAAAATATTTACGGACCTTATGAAATGAGAATCCTTTTAAATGGACCCAGGATATCGGGCGGAAGCCAGATTCATCAGGGGGGGCCCATTGACACACCGACCGGAGAGTGGTGGTTCTATGTATTTCAGGATGGAAACGGCTTAGGACGCCGTGATATTCTGGTACCCATGCAGTGGCAGAATGACTGGCCGGTGCTGGGTGATCCATCTACCATTAAGAATGTGACAATCGGAGGAAAGAGCTACCCCATGGGAAGTGTTCCCATTACGTACAAAAAACCAGATGTGGGGGCTTCTTATCCGGTGGTATCTATTCCTGACAGCGATGAATTTAATTCCACTGTTCTGGGAGTTCAGTGGCAGTGGAACCATTATCCCGACAACAGCAAATGGTCACTTAGCGAGCGCCCTGGATACTTACGGCTTCGGGCAAAACAGGCTAATAATCTGTGGAGAGCAACAAATACGCTTACCCAGAGAGTTCAGGGACCGGACTGCCAGGGAACCATTGAGCTGGATACTGCTAATATGGCAGATGGGGATCAGGCAGGACTTTGCCTGTTAAACATTCCTTATGGCTCCATTGGTGTGGTGAAATCCGCAGGTGTGAAAAAGATAGTTGCCAATATCAATGCTAAGGAAGATGCCCAGGGAGCGATCACCAATGGTCCTGAACTTCGCAGCAACATTGTGTATTTACGGGCCAATGCAAATCTTCTTACAGATAAGGCAGTTTTTTCCTACAGTACAGACAATGTAAATTTCACTCAGCTTGGAGGTCAGCTGAATATGCCGTTTGACCTTGGGTTCTTCCAGGGTGATAAGTTTGGTATTTATAACTTTAACACAGCATCAGCCGGTGGATACGTTGATGTTAACTGGTTCCGTTTTGTCTCCTCAAACAGGAAAACAACAGGTACTATGGAGGCAGCCGTCGCAGAAGATATGCTGGAAACAAGTATGGCGGTATCGTCGTCAGGCGGAGATGCAACGATTAATCTGGCAGCACAAAAGCAGCTGATCCGGGGGTACGGAGGAATCAACCACCCAGCATGGATTGGAGATCTGACGGCGGCTCAGAGAGAGACTGCATTTGGAAACGGAAATAATCAGCTTGGATTTAGTATTTTAAGAGTTTACATTGATGAAAATAAGAACAACTGGAGCAGGGAACTGGCGACGGCGAAAAAGGCAAAGGAAAAGGGAGCCTTACTATTTGCCTCTCCATGGAATCCGCCCAGTGATATGGCAGAGACATTCACCCGCGACGGTGTAGCAAATCAGAAGCGGCTTAAGTACGATAAGTACGGTGCCTATGCCCAGCATCTCAATGATTTTGTCACCTTTATGAAGAACAATGGAGTGGAGCTTTACGCCATATCCGTTCAGAATGAGCCTGATTATGCACATACCTGGACCTGGTGGACTCCCTCTGAAATGCTGAACTTCATGAAAAATTATGCGGGATCCATTAACTGCAAAGTCATCGCACCGGAATCATTTTCTTATATGAAGAACATGTCAGATCCCTTATTAAATGATTCTCAGGCTCTTGCGAATATGGATATTCTTGGAGCTCATCTTTATGGTACACCGGAGGGAAGCTTCTCGTATCCTCTTTTCAAGCAGAAGGGTGCAAATAAGGAGCTTTGGATGACTGAGGTATATTATCCAAACAGCAATAATAATTCCGCTGATCTATGGCCGGAGGCACTGGAGGTTTCCTATCACATTCATAATGCTATGGTACTAGGTGATTTCCAGGCTTACGTATGGTGGTATATCCGCAGACAGTATGGTCCCATGAAGGAAGACGGAACAATCAGCAAACGGGGCTATAATATGGCACACTTCTCCAAATTTGTCAGACCTGGCTATGTGAGAGTGGACGCTTCCGCGAATCCGTCAAATGGTGTTTATATTTCCGCTTATAAAGGAGATAATAAGGCAGTAATTGTAGCAATTAATAAGAATACATCTGCTGTCAGTCAGAAATTTACATTCCAGAACGGAACGGGAGGTTCGGTATCCTCCTGGATCACTGACGGAAGCAGAAATCTTGCAGCAGGTTCCAGTTACCGTGTATCCGGTAATGCCTTCACTGCCCAGCTTCCAGCCAGAAGTGTCACAACCTTCGTAACCAGTTTAAGCTAAGCAGGCAGATAAAAATGAATGAGGCAGGGTGCTCTGACAGTCAGTCAGGGTGCCCTGTTTCATCGGCTAAATTCTTAAGTATTTTGTTTTGTATTTACGGGCTGGGAAACTGGTATTATAATACGCTTATAATGAAAATAAGAGAGGAGAAAGATGAAGAAAGAATTACCCTATTTCAGTATTGGAGATTCCTTCGGGGGAAATCAGGACTGGTTTCGGGATCCGATGATGCATTTAGGCGGCTGCGGAGCCGCAGCTGCATGTGATGTCTGTATTAATCTGGCGCTCCATCACAACAAAACTCATCTGTATCCATCTGATATCCAGGAACTTGACAAGGAAGCTTACATCAGGTTTTCCAGCACGATGAAGCCGTATCTGAGACCGCGCTTTGGGGGGATTGATACGCTGGAAGTGTTTATGGATGGATTTAATCAATATTTAAAATATGTAAATGAGAAGAAGATACAGTTGTCCGGCTGTCCTGGCGATACTCCTGCAAAGGAAGCTGCAGCTAAAGTGAAAGATCAGATTGACCGGGGAATTCCCATTCCTTTTTTACAGCTTCGCCATAAGAATGTGAACTTTAAGGATCTGGTGTGGCATTGGTTTATGCTGGTGGGATATGAAGAATTTGAGGATGAATTTTATGTAAAAATTGCTACCTACGGTGGATTTCGCTGGCTTTCCTTCTATGAATTGTGGGAGACAGGATATAATCGTAAGGGCGGTATGGTGTTACTGCGGCAGCAGGAGGAGTAAGGAGATACGGTGAAAGCAGCAATTTGTGATGATGAAGTGGCGTTTCAGTTGTTCCTGCGGGAAAAACTGGAATCGTATTATGGTATCCTGGAGATTGAAGTAGAAGTTTTTTGTACCGGTATGAGTTTTATTGAGAAGTTCAGAGATCATCCATATGAATATCATCTGATTTTTATGGATATTGAAATGCCGGGCATGAATGGAATAGAGACTTCAAGACTGATTCGGAATATCAATCCATCCGTGCCGGTGATTTTTTTAACCAGCCACAGGGAATATGCTTTGGAAGGGTATGAAGTGGATGCATTCCGTTACCTCGAAAAACCGCTGCAGGTGGAGAAACTGGAAAAAGCATTAAATGATTATAATAAATTATGGATGCAGAGCGGCAGGGTTTCTTTCCAGGACGGGGAAAATACCATTTTGTTAAACTGGGCAGAGATACAGTATGTACATAGTGAGAATGTATATATTCATATCTATCTGGAACAGGGAAAATATCTGATTCGTAAAAGAATCAGTGAGATGGAAACGCAGATGCCAAAAAAAATATTTTTTAAGCCTCACCGAAGCTATCTGATCAATCTGGGGTTTGTAAGTTCCTTTGATGGAAAAAAAATAATCATGAAAAACAGCTATAAAATACCCGTTAGCAGGGGAAAACGGGAAGAATTAAAAGCAGCCGTATTAAATTATTTACGGATATCAGGATAAAACAGGTGAGTCATGTTTGAAAAAGCTTATTTGATTATGGGGTGTACAGAATTATTATTGTTAATGATATTAATTAGTAAATATATTTATTTTGAACAATTATTACATCATGTCCGATCGTGGTGTATCTATCTGATGCTTTTTCTTGTCTGTGAAGTTTTGGTCTGTTTTATGAATAACCAAGATCTGTCCCCGATTGCGTTGCCTTTTGTGTTTTTTAGCGGAATGATTTTTTTTACAAGAAAGTCTAAAAAGATCAGAGGCATATTTTTAACAGTGCCGGTCACTGGTATGATACTTTCACTGGTGATCCTGCCGGTCTCTCTTATTTTTCTTTTTTCCGGATCCATGATTTCAACTATTGACCATTCAAATGCATGGATGTGGATTTACGATCTTTTATTCCTGATAGGCTTTTTCTTATTCTTTTGGAAGGTGAAAAGACGTTTTGATGAATCGGTTATAAACAGAACACTTTCAATTTGGGAAAGAAATCTAATCAATATGACAGGTCTGTTTCTATTTATTTTTACCATGCTGATTGTGTGTGTGGATGAGTTTAAAATTGCATCTTTTTACTCAAAGTGCTTTGTGGGGTCTGGCATTTTCATTATTGTTATTCTGGAAGCATCAATTATCGCAATGGTGATACAGGGCAATGGTAAGATTTATTTTCAGCAGGCCGCTGTTTTAAATGAACATTATCTGAAAGTACAGCTGGAGCATTTTAAAGCATATCAGGAAACTCAGAAAGAGACAAGAAGAGTATATCATGATATGAAAAACCATATCAGCTGTGTATACAATCTGATTCAGCAGGGCAGATATGAGGAAACCGGAAATTATCTGATGGATTTAAATAGACAGATACAGAACATAAAAAAAGAACTTTACACCGGAAATGATATTGTAGATGCCATCATGAATGAGAAGCTGTCAATCGCTTCAAATAATAACATATCCATATCAATTGATGGGAAACTTGGGTATCTGCCTGTTAATCCCATTGATCTCTGCACTATTTTTTCCAATGCTGCAGACAATGGAATAGAGGCGTTAAAGGACAGTTCTATTTTGGATAAGGTGTTGGAAATCCGGTTTAAGAAACAAGGAGAGATGCAGTGGATTATGTTCCGCAATCCGGTGAAGTTCAGGGGAGCTGCCTTTTTGCCCGTTACGTCAAAAGGGGATTATTCCAATCATGGATTTGGTCTGATAAATATTAGGATGGCTGTGGAAAAATATAAGGGACACATGGAGTATCGTCTGGAAGCTGATGGTGATCTGACGTATTTTGTCCTGGAGATCCTTCTGTTTGTGCACAGCACAACACGATAGCAACATTTCACAACAAAAATTACTTTGAGCAAATATCTGGAGCTATGATGAATCATGAAATATAGCAAAGGAGATAAAAGAAATGAGTTGTGATTTCAAAACAAATGTAAAACAATGGAATAAAAGGGAGATAAGAAAAAATACATCTAAATTAGTCCTGGGCATTCTGCTATTTGAACTGATTATGTTTCTTACTGTAATTGCTGATATAACCTGCAGAATCATTCGCGTTTCCCGCAACGCAGATTTTAATATGGATGCAGTTCTTGATGAGGCCATGAAGAGTGGTACTTCCAGTATTATTGCAGTAATTGTGGGTATTGCTTTTCTGTTCCTTTATTTCCGAAAAAGTGACTGCCGCAAGCTGGTGTTTTATAACAGGAATAAAATGACCTGGAGGTCATTCCTGATTCTGCTGACTGTATTTATGTCCGCACAGGCTGCTTTCAGTTTATTAGGCGGAGGTATGGAGTTTGGTTTTAACCAGTTTGGTTACAGTATTCTGGGAGAGATTGAAAATGCTTCTGCTAACAGCAGCACGTTCTCTATGTTGATCTACGTTTCATTCATCGGACCGGTTTCAGAAGAAATTATTTTCCGAGGTTTCATAATGAGAGGGTTTAAAAAGTATGGTGCCAGATATGCAGTAGTAATGTCTGCTGTCATCTTTGGATTGTTTCATGGAAATCTGATTCAGAGTATTTTCGCAGTGATGGTTGGTCTGGTGCTTGGATATACAGCCATGAACTATTCTATAAAATGGTCTGTTTTGCTGCATATAATAAATAATTTTGTATTTGGTGAATTATTTACCCGTTTGATTTCAGGCATGAATGAATCCGTGCAGTCTATTGTATTTTATGCCGTAGAGGGTGCGTTCCTGGCAGGAACAGTGTTTCTGATGGTGATGAATCGGAAGAAGTTAAGAGAGAAAATGAAGGAGACTAGGATTGAACGGGGATTACTGGGAGTGACATGTTCTTCTATATGGCTTCTGATATTTTTTGCCTTTCAACTTTTTTTAGGAATATCCGGAATAGAAAAACTGCCGGTTTAAACTTTTAGTGCCCGCCTCCTTGAGACAGAGGCGGGCACTTTTGTGGACAGAACGCGGGAGTTGTTTATAATTTACTGCATTAGGCGGCCGCTAAGTCTCCCGGACTTTTTCTGCCAATGGTTCTGACTGCAGAAACAGCAAATATCAGCATTAGTATTAAGGTACATACATAATAGCGGCCGCGTACGCTGTCACCGGCCAAAATATAAGATACTCTTGTTACTACATAGGGAGCCAGTGTCTGACCAATGTTAACAACAGCTCCGTTAATAGCGATGCATAAAGTAATGGCCGCTGGAGAAACGCTGGAGACGATATTGGTGATGATCTGTGGAAATACCATCATCATACCTACACCTGTAAGAAGACCTGAAACATAGACAAGAATCGGTGAGTATGCCAGGGCCATGGAAAGAAGACCGAGAGCAGAGAGCAGAAAGCCTGTTGGAAGAGTCCATCTCTTAAGCACATTTGCAATTTTTCCATAGACCGCTCCGCATATAAATCCTCCGATGGTGAGCATGGAAAGGCCAATCCCGGATATAGCAGCAGTACCGATTCCTTCACCTTCCACAAATAGGGATAAGTTTACTGCAAAGCAGTGAAGGAATGTCATGTAGACAAATATGACTGCATACCAGTAGAACACTGCCCCTGGAAGCTTCATCTTCTGTCCGGCAGTACCTTCTTTTTTCTTCCGAACCGGCTGATCCTGTGGAAGACAGAACAATACACCGAAAAATGCTGCAAGACCAAGAAGATGAACAAGGAATATGTATTTATAGCTTATGACAACTACAATACCCCCAATAATGGTCATTATGATGCTTCCTACTGAGCCGGAACTGTTTAACCAGCCCAGTATGGTATCTCTTTCTGATGGTGCGCCAGCAAAGCTTTCGAAAATAATCGCCTGGCTGAGGGGCTGGAGTAAACCGATTCCAAGACCCACCAGTAACCTTGAAAAATACAGTACTGTAAAGGAATCAGAAAAAAACGGGATACATCCGCCTGCTGTAAAGATGCACAGAGCAATCAGAGACAGTGTCTTTTTTGAAATTACATTAGCAATTGGCCCGGATAGAAAACTCACTACAACGATAACAAGAGCTGGAATCGTGATCAGTGTCTGAATGGTCTCGATGCTTACGTCCGGATAAGCTGCTGCAATACTGCTTAAACCAGCGGAAATAGCCATTGCCCCCATTGATATTAGTCCCAGAAACAAAATCCCTATAACTGTTTTGATATTACCCTTAAACATAAAATTCCCCTCTCAATAATTACCTGTCCTGACTGAGTAATAATCAGCGAAGCTTGTAAGCCTCACGGTATCCGGAAGCAACGGCCTGTTTGATTCTGCCGATGTGGCTGGCATCACCGATCACGATTACGTTCATAAATTCTTTCTTCAGTTCATCAGCCAGCTGGTTCTCTGGTTTTACCCCAAGTGAAAGTACCACAGCGTCTGCAGCCAGAGTCTTCTTATTTCCCTCTTTATCTTCTAGTACAACTCCGTCAGGCAGAATCTCAAGCAGCTTATGGCCGGGATAATATTCAGGATTAGAAGCGCCCAGTTTTTTCTTAATATCAGTCAGTGGCTGCCAGTAAGCTCCAGGTCCGATCTCATCTGCCATGTCCACAATTTCCAGAGTATTTCCCAAGTCTGCCAGCAGTTCTGCAGTTTCCATGCCGGTCAGCCCGGAGCCGATAACTGCTATTTTTTTATGTGAAAATGATGTCTTTCCGCTTAAAATCTCTTCCGTTGTATAGACATTGGAACCACTTACACCAGGAATAGATCCGGGAATGACTGGCTTTGAACCGGTGGCAACGAATACTGCATGGGGGTTCAGCTTTTTGATTTCCTCTGTTGTGGCGGGAGTATTAAGGCGAACGTCCACATTCAGCTTCTTAAACATGCTTTCATAGTATTCGCCCAACCAGCCCATTTTTTCTTTGCATGGGGGTTTTGAGCCAAGCCATACCTGACCGCCAAGGTGATCACATTTTTCAAATAATGTAACAGCGAAACCTCTCTGAGCAAGTGTCAGTGCGGCTTCCATACCAGCGGGACCAGCTCCGATTACTGCAACACAACGTCCGTTACCATTGTTTTCAATGTCATTATAAAACCACTCCTGTCCGGTACGTGGGTTGACAGAGCAGTTAATGCCGTCAAACATTGTCTCCATACAGTTCAGGCATGAGATACAGCGGCGGATTTCATCCGTGCGTCCGCTCTCTGCTTTATTGCACCACTCCGGATCGGCAAGAAGTCCGCGGGCAATGGTCACTCCGTCGGTGCGCCCCTGGGCAATGATACCTTCTGCAAATTCCGGATTACGGATCACTCCCACTGCAAACACGGGAACATCAATTACTTTTTTAATCTCCTCAGCAAGATATACCTTCCAGCCTTCCGGATAGGAAACTGGCTCCCATGCCTCGTTCATGGTCTCGTATACGCCTGCAGAGACATTGACTGCATCAATTCCAAAGGGTACTAAATATTTAACGATTTCAATGGATTCCTCCAGTTTTAAGCCTGTTTCATTTTCTGGAATTGGAAATACAGAGCGCTCAAGGAATTCATCTGCTGATATTCTCAGCATAATTGGGTAGTCGCCCAGTCTCTCACGAATCCCAGTTATAATTTCCTGAATGATGCGGGCACGTTTCTGGGGGCTGCCGCCGTATTTATCCGTTCTTTTATTGGTGTAAGGAGAGAGAAACTGATTGAGCATGTAGCCGTGAGCAGCGTGAATTTCAACTCCGTCGATTCCGGCTTTTTTACACCGTTCTGCACCGTCTACAAACTGCTTTACAAGCTCTTCTACCTGTTCGGTCGTCATCTCAAAGCATGGCCAGTTTATCAGCAGGCTTTTTACTCCGCTGGGGGTTGCGCACATTCCTCCTGGTACTGCAGTCTGGCGGCCCGGGTGGTGAAGCTGAACAAAGATGGCGCCGTCATAATAGTGAACCGCATTAGCGAGTCTTGTAAGATCCGGGATAAACTTATCATCAGTAACAGAGGTCTGGCGGTCGCCCATCATACCATGTTCATCATTTACACGGGTTACTTCGTTAACAATAAGACCGACTCCGCCCTTTGCACGGGCAGCATAGTATGCGATTTCCTTATCAGAAACTGTCTGATCCGGATTGGCAGTCATGTTGCCCATTGCTCCCATGACCACACGGTTTCTGATTGTTAAAGAGCCTATTTTTAAAGGAGAAAATAAATTTGGATAGTTCATAGTAAATCCTTTCTTTTTGCTTTACTGATAATTGTCATAAACTTTTGCCATCATATCTGTGAGGACAGCTTCATCCTGGGGAACAATACATCCCATGCGCATCATTTCGCCAAGTGCGTATGTAACAGTGGACAGAACCTGCTCTCTTGTAAATCCGAGGTCCTTCATGGAAGGGATTCCGATTCTGCGGTTGAACGAACGCACCGCATCTGCAAGTTTTGTGGGAAGTTCTTCAGCTGAAGAAATCTCCAGTTCAAATATTTTCGCTACTTTTCCATAAATCTCTGGTCTTGCTGCAGCTACCAGTTCGATTACAGACGGAGTTACAAGGGCACAGCCGATACCATGAGGAATATGTAATCTGGCTCCCAGTGCGTGTGCCATGGCATGTCCCACATTAACCTGGGAATCCTGGAATGCGATACCTGCAAAGTTGCTGGCAATTGCCAGATTATAACGAGCCTCTTTACAGTCCGGGTCGTCTACAGCCACAGGAAGCCATTTGTAGATTCGTTCCATGCTGCTTAGTGCTAACGTATCCGAATGAGGGTTTGGCATTACGTTACAGAGACATTCGTTGCAGTGGGAAAATGCATCCATGCCAGTGTAGGCAGTAATTGTTTTACCCAGTCCCAGTGTTAAGTCAGGATCTACAATAGCAGCGTTTGCCCATACGATGCAGCCACATTTCTGGTGTGTTTCTGTATCAGTAATAACAGCTACGAAAGTAGACTCTGAACCGGTTCCTGAGGTAGTTGGTATCATAATTGTTTTAAGCGCAGGTGCTAATGTGAGGGGATTTGCCGGATCAAAATGAATCATTTTTTTAATGTCAACAGTTTTCTTATTTGTAACATATAAAGCAATTCCTTTTGCTGTATCAAGACTGGATCCGCCACCGCACCCGATGATGGCGTCTGCGCCCATGCTTTCTGCAAGATCAGCTCCTTCCATAACGGTTGTGTCTGGGGCATCCATTTTTACTCCGTCATATATACTGACTTTGATTCCGCTCTGCAAAAGGCTGTCCATGACTTTCTTTGGAATTCCTGTTTCTGCAATTGCTTTTTCTGTTACCAGGAGTACATAGGTCATTCCTAATTCTTTTGCTATGGTACCTGTGTTGTTTACTTCCCCTGGTCCGAAATAAACCGGGCATAATTGTGAATATCTTGACATTGTGGCATCTCCTTATTAAGATAGTAGTAGAAAATGTTTGTTACTATAATAACAATCTCTCTGCACTCAGTGTAACAATTATAATGTGTGCCTACAATGGCGTAGATTATGAAAATTTTAACAAAGTATTGTTGTTATAAGATAGACGGCGTTTGTTTAAGAATGACAAACGCCGTCTGTGCGATTTGTTGAAATTTTACAACCGTTTGCGTGAGAAGTATGGTAAAATTTATGAATACATCTCATTTGTTACCAGGCGAAAAAGAAAGGCGATGACGATTTATGATGACTGATTCTGAAGCTGGAAAAAATACCGATGATTTTATTGACAAACTGCTTGATGCCTCCAATAGCAGTCATAATATACAGCTATTGCTGGATATTGGTTATCAGGAACTGGGCAATCCTGTGCTGCTGGTTGATGTTGCCCTTTGCTTTGTTGCACAGACCGGAGGTGGTCTGATCACCGATGAACCGCTTTGGGACTGGACTCTTTCCAAAGGCTATGTGACAGAGGAATACGTGAAGTATATCTTAAGTGGTGATAATTCCCAGTATGACCCCGGTGAAGAGTGGTCGACCGGTGACTCCAGATTCATCTGGCAGGAAGGACTCCTTCACCACAGGCAGCTGGTTGGAAAGGTGAACAGAAACGGGATTCCCATAGGTTATCTGAAGCTTCTGGAATACAACAAGCCTATAACGGATGAAGATGTGAATAAGCTGAATATTCTCTGCAAATTTCTTGCAATCTGTATGAATTCCTCCATGGGAATGTCAGACCAGGAAGATTCACTGATCGATACGCTCCTGACTTCCATGCTCACCCAGCGTCTGTATGACAAATATGCCATTGAGGAAAGAGTGAATCACTTTGGCTTAAAGCTTTATGAATATCTGTCGGTAATTGTACTGGGTACCCGTGGACTAATGACCGATAAGATTTATTTTATAAAGAAAAAAATGAAGAATTTTTTAAACCGGGAGACAGTTATTACATTTAAAGGGAATCTGGTTATTCTTTATGATTGCAAAACAAAGGAACCGTTTTCTGAAAATGAACTGATTAATCTGGAAAAATTATGCGCCGATTTTGATATTAAAGCGGGCATAAGCAATTCGTTTAAAGAGATTTATAAATTCGAATCGTTTTATCACCAGGCACTCACTGCACTGGAACTCAGTACGGAAACAAATCATAAAGAGCGGGTAGCCTTATATGATAAGTTCTGCATTCATCATATGGTCAGCCTGTTTTCGGAGCATAGTGATCCAGTGGTTTTAATCCATCCTGCTATAACGTTTTTAAAAGAGCATGACATGGAATACAGCAGTGAATTGTGCCCCACGTTAAAGGAGTATTTAAAAAACAATCAGGATTTATCTCTGACTTCGTCAGCGCTGCATATTCATTACAATACGCTGAAATACCGGATTAACAAGATTATTGAACTTACAGATCTTAGCTTTTCTGATAAAACTATTTTTCGTCTGCATCTATCGTTTATCGTATTTGATTATCTGACTGAAACAGGAAAATCAAATCTATTGAAATAAAAGCAGAGGCAGGCTGAATATGGGGGGAATATGTTACATTTCGTTTTTAATTATTATAGTAAATATAAGAAAGAGATAGCTTTGGCACTACTGCTATCCTTACTTAATTCTGTCATGACAGTGATGTGTTCACAGTTTTTAAAAGATGTAATTAAGGGCACTTTGGCAGGAAAAAGCAGTTTTCTGGCAGAAAAGATTGCTCAGATACTTTGTCTGACTCTGATTTGGGTTATGGTAATCTATAGCTCCAAATTGGTTACTGGAAAATTAAGTATTCAGATGACCAGCAGGTTAAGGCAGGATGTAATGGAAAAGATAATGAATATGCGTTATGATTATCTTATGGGCCAGCAGAAGGGAACTTTTTTAAATAAACTGAATGAAGATATCTCGGATGTCAGCAGATACTTTGAGCAGCTTTTGTTTTCTGTTTTTTTAAATGGAATCAGCGTTTTGGTGATTCTGGTTTATTTAATTGGGACTGACTGGAAGCTTACTTTAATATCCATGATCTGGATTCCATTTACCACTATACTATATCATAACTTTTTAAACGGCATTGCTCGTTTTACCAGAGAAAAGAAGAAACAGCAGGATGCACTTACCGCTAAAACCCAGGAACTGTTTGAATGCTATGAGACAGAGAAAAGCTATAATTTACAGGAGATAAATTTATCTGAAATTGATACTAATATCGTTCAGGTTTATCAGGCTGATTTAAAACGGCAGAAAAAAGAGGCTATGACAAATGCTTTCAGCTCTATGATTCGCTGCCTGCCTGTTTTATTTTGCAGTATATTTGCAGCTGGTATGGTGGTAAAGGGAGCATTAACAGCGGAAAACTTTATTTCTTTTCTTGTCCTGCTGGGGTTCATTTCATCGCCCATCAGCAATTTTACGTCAGTATTAGTGGAACTGAATAAAGCAGGAGTCAGTGCAGACCGGTTACGCAGACTGCTAGAAGCACCGGAAGAAAGCAGCAGAGGCAATATGACCAGCCTTCCTTTTTCTGACCCGGTGATACAATTTCAGGATATCTGTTTTTCTTATGATGGTTTAAATCCTATTTTAAATAATCTGACTTTTGAATTGAAAAAAGGAGAGCGGATTGCATTTGTGGGAGGTTCCGGAAGCGGAAAGACAACGTTAATGAATCTGATTCTGGGACTATTTGAGCCTCAGAAGGGGAATTACTTCCTTTATGGAACACAGGTTTCCGATCTGGATATAAAACTGGTGCGGGGGTGCTTTTCCATCGTTTCTCAGGAGACTTTTTTATTTCCGGATACCATTGAACAAAACTTATTGTACGGAAACCGCAGTGCAACCAGAGCAGAGATAGAAAAAGCGGTAGGTGACGCAGGGCTTGCTCCTTTCATTAAAAGCCTGCCTGAGGGGTATGATACCATACTGGAAGAGAATGGGGTCAATCTGTCAGGAGGGCAGAGGCAGAGATTTGCCATAGCAAGGGCTCTTCTTAGAAACAGTGAAGTGATTATATTTGATGAACCAACTTCCGCTCTTGATCCAAAATCAGAAAAGGAAATCATGGAATTAATTGAAAGGACATTGAGTTCCAAAACCATTATCTCCGTTGCTCATAAGCTGAATACAATCCTGGACTATGACAGGATTTATCTGATGGACCACGGGGAATTGAAGGAACAGGGGAGTCATCAAGAACTGCTTGGGAAAAAAGGATTTTATTATCAGTTATTTCACAGTCAGAATGGTATGGGGAGGGATTTGGTATGAAACATTACCTGTCTCAGATAAAAGAGGCACTGGACTATCTGGGCAAAGAAAAGAGACTGTATCTTGTATTTCTTCTTTCTCTGGGATTTGGATATTCGGGAATGGCCATTACAATTTCGCTGATACCACAGGTGCTCATTGATGCTTCTGTCAGTGGGAACTATGAACATATGAAGGGAAAACTGTTCCTTTATTCCGGACTGTTTTTTATGTCCTTTGTAACTTCAATCCTGTCCCAATACATATACAGACGATGTGTTCTCCGGTTCCAGGCCGGGCTTAGAAGAAGTGTCATGGAAAAGAAAGCAAGGCTGCCAGTTTCCTATTTTGAAAACAGCCACAGCGGAGAGTTTCTTTCACAGATGATCTATGATATTAATAAGGCAGAAGAACTTTACCGGTCTAAATTCAAAGAAGCGTTTAATCCCATTGTTGCTTTGATTACCAGTGTAATTCCCATGTTTCTGCTGGATCATACTTTGACAATGCTGTTGCTTTTTATTTCCCTCCTTTGTGTTTTAGCCAATACTGCTTTCTCAGAACGGGTGAAAACAGCCGGCCGTCTAACCGCTGGTGCAAGTGCAAAGCTGTCAGAACGGTCAACGGATATTTTATCCGGAATACTGACCATTAAGGAATATCAGTTAAATGAGGTTCTATCCGGCAAATTTCGTACTACAAATGAAGAATATGCAGGGAATGCCCTTAACAGGGAGAAAATTGGTGCATTTTTAGAGGCTATGAACAGTGGTTTTACTGTAATATGCAGCATTGTATTTCTCGTTGCCGGATCGGTTATGGTACAGTCAGGGAAGACAACCTATGGAACTCTGGTAGCACTTATGAATCTGGAATCCGGTATTATCTGGGCTGCCTTATCAGCAGGAAAGAGATTCCCGGAACTTTTTGATAATATTGCAAGCCTGGAACGCATTCAATCCTTTTTAACGATGGAGGAAGAAGTAATCCATGTACCAGACCAGCTGGAAGAGAATCAAAATCAAAGCTTTATTGAGTTTAGAAATGTGGATTTTAGCTACAAAAATAACAGAGAAGTACTGAACAATTTCAATATGCAGATTTACCAAAATGAGGCGGCAGTTATAACTGGCAGGTCAGGATGCGGGAAATCAACCATTTTTAAATTATTGCTGGGATTTTATAATGCGGATAAAGGTTATATAGCAATAGATGGAAAGAGTCTGGAGGAATACGGAGCAAATGCACTCCGCCAGATGATTGCATATATACCACAGCGGCCATTTCTGTTTTATGGCACCATTGAAAAAAACATACGTTACGGCAACCCGCAGGCGTCCTTTGAACAGATTGTTAAGGCGGCTAAAGCAGCCTGTGCCCATGATTTCATTATGGAACTGCCGGGGGGATACGATTACGTTGTGGGAGATAAAGGCAGTAAATTATCCTTTGGACAACGGCAGCGGATAGCAATTGCCAGGGCATTTTTGAAAGATGCTCCCATTATTCTGTTTGATGAAGCGACATCTGGATTGGATTATGAGTCAGAACGGTTCGTATTACAGGCGGCAGAAAAATTGATAAAGAATAAAACAGCCCTCATTATCTCACATCGGGAATCCGGTGTAAGGTCATGCAACAGAAAAATTGAAATCTCATAAGTAATATAAAGATTGATTAATTTGGAGGTATTATGAATAAAAAAATTTTACTTACGATAATTACAGTATCCTGTCTGGCAGCAGGCTGCGGGAAAGCGGCTTCGTCGGACCACTTACAGGAAACAGAAAGCTCGTCTGTGAAAGAGACTCAGGATATAACCATATCCATACAGTCATCTCAGGAGAGTAAGCCTTCTGAAACTACCATGGCAGAGAAAGAAAAAGAAACAGATTATATGGATTATTTTAAAAAGAACTGGATCAGAAATACAGACAGCAACTTCCCTGAAAACGGAGGTATTACGTTTGTGATTAACGGTATTTACAATGGTAAGCTTAGGGGAGAGATTACAGCGGTTAGCGGCAGTCCTTCTTACAACATAGACAATTCACAATTTGAAGGAATTGTAGATGGAAATACAGCAGAGTGTGTGCTTGTGAATGATACAAGGGGAAATGAGGGGACACTGAAACTCACATTTAAATCCCTCAGTGAAATGACTGCAGAAATTGCAATTACTAAGAAATCGGAAGATACGGTAATGACGATTCCCGAAGGTAAGTTTGACTTTGCTCCCAATAACCTGAAAAACATAGAAGGCTTTGAGCCCATTGAGAATCAGTCCTTTATGGTTGATCTGGATTCATGGGGGAAAGTGAAATTTGTATCAGGTAAGTTAACTCAGGGTGATCATATACCGGTAGTTTTTTATCTGACCAATGAAGAAGGCGATATATTCTATGAATTTACCAATGGCTTTCCTTACAGTGTTGATGTAGAAGCTGTTTCATTTAAAGATTTAAATAATGATGGGTTAAAGGACATTATTACAATCGTATCTGATCAATACGACGGAGGCAGCGGCCAGTTAATTGCTGAAGTATGTTTTCAGCAAAAGGATGGTACCTTTATAACCAATTATGAGCTCAGTCAGGAAATCAATGATTCCGGTAACAATAAAGATATTAAAACCATTACCAGTTATATCCTGAATAAAAAATAAAAAAATCAGAAACAACTATTGACAAAATAATTAATAGTGTATATAGTTAACTGTGTTAGCTAATTAAAATAGTACAAGAAGGTGACAAAATGGATTATACAAGCCTGGCCCGTGAATATATGCAGATCATGCACCAGATGCGTAATATAAATGGGCAGAAGAAGATACATGATTCCATGCATGGCGAAAATTTTATGCTCTTTTATATCTCTAAGCGTCAGGGCGGTATTATTCCAAGTGAAATCAGCAACGAAATGGGAATTACCTCTGCCAGAATCGCTGCAGCGCTGAACAGTCTGGAGTCAAAAGGCCTGATTACCCGGAGAATTGACACAGAGGATCGCAGAAGAATTCTTGTAGATCTGACAGAAGCAGGAAGAGAACAGGCGAAGAAACATTCTGATATGATTTTAAATATTACAAGAAGCATGCTTGAATATCTGGGAGAAGCGGATGCGACGGAGTTGATCCGGATAATGAAGAAGCTTGCAAAAAGAAATCCACAAGAGTTTAATTAATATGCGGCCGATTAATCGGCTGCATATTTTACCAGAATTAACTAATACTATTAGTATATAACGAAGTTAGTAAATAGGAGGATCATACATGATAAAATTACTGAAACGTTTGAAAAAGGCAGAATGGCTACAGGTTTTTGCCAGTCTGATATTTATTGTTGCTCAGGTCTGGCTGGATTTAAAACTTCCGGACTATATGTCAGAAATTACCAGGCTGACACAGGTTCCAGGCAGTGAGATGGCAGACATATGGGCGGCAGGAGCAAAAATGTTAGTTTGTGCTTTGGGCAGCCTGGTTTCTGCAGTAGCGGTCGGTTTCTTTGCAGCCAGAATTGCAGCTTCTTTTTCCCAGAGACTCAGAAGTCTTTTGTTCTCAAAAGTAGATTCTTTCTCCATGGAAGAAATTAACCGCTTTTCTACTGACAGTTTAATTACCCGATCCACCAATGATATCACCCAGGTGCAGATGCTTATTACCATGGGGCTTCAAATGCTTATTAAGGCTCCCATCATGGTGGTTTGGGCGATTACGAAAATTGCAGGAAAAGGATATGAGTGGACTGTGGCAACGGGTGTTACGGTCGGAATTATGGTTGTGGTGATTGGAACAATTATGATGTTCATTATGCCCAAATTTAAAAAAATGCAGTCACTGACGGATAGTTTAAACCGGGTTACAAGAGAGAATTTAACCGGTTTACGGGTTGTAAGAGCATATAATGCAGAGAATTACCAGGAAGAGAAGTTTGAACAGGCCAATCAGGAACTGACTGCCACCCAGTTATACACCAACCGCGGCATGGCAATTATGATGCCAATGATGACTACATTAATGAGCGGGTTGTCTCTGGCAATTTACTGGATTGGAGCTAATTTAATTAACGCCGCACAGGCCGTGGACCGGCTGACCATATTCTCCAACATGGTGGTATTTTCATCTTATGCGGTTCAAGTAATCATGTCCTTTATGATGCTGGTAATGATTTTTATCCTTCTTCCAAGAGCATCCGTCTCTGCCAAACGTATTAATGAGGTACTTGAAACAAAGCCGGTTATTATCGACGGGGACAAAAAAGATGGAGAGGCGGGGGCACAGGGAACCATTGAATTTAGAAATGTCAGCTTTCAATATCCGGGAGCTGCCGACTATGTTCTGGAGAACATTAGTTTTCAGGCAGGTAAGGGAGAGACCGTGGCATTTATCGGTTCTACCGGTAGCGGTAAAAGTACGCTGATCAGTCTGATACCCAGATTTTATGATGCGACAGAAGGCGAGATTCTGGTTGATGGTGTGAATGTAAAGGATTATACACAGGAGGCTCTTCATAATAAGATTGGTTATGTGCCCCAGAAAGCAGTGATGTTTCGCGGAACAGTAAGCAGCAATGTGGCGTTTGGTGATAATGGAAAGAAGAAACCACTGCCAGAAGAGATTAAATCAGCAGTAAGGACTGCTCAGGGCAGTGAATTTGTGGAGAACATGGAACATCAGTATGAGGCGGAGATCGCACAGGGAGGGACCAATGTATCAGGTGGACAGAAACAGCGTCTTGCCATTGCCCGGGCCGTCTGCCGAAAACCGGAGATTTATATTTTTGATGACAGCTTTTCAGCACTGGACTATAGAACTGACCGGGTGTTACGAACTGCTCTTAAAAAGGAATCTCAGGGAGCCACCAGCCTGATTGTTGCACAGAGAATTGGTACAATTATGGATGCAGATCAGATCATTGTTCTCGATGAAGGAAAAATAGTAGGAAAAGGAACACACAGAGAGTTGCTTCAAACCTGCAGTGTTTACAGGGAAATCGCAATGTCACAGCTTAGTCAGGAGGAATTGATATCATGAGTGAACAACAAGGAAAAAAGAATTCCCATACAGGTCCAATGTCAGGCGGTCCTATGGGAAAGGGATCTATGGGGCAGGTTGTGGAAAAACCCAAAAACTTTAACAGTACAATGACAAAGCTGCTGGCATATTGCAAACAATATCTGCCTGCCATTATCTTTGCTCTTGCTGCTGCGGCTGCTGGAACCATATTACAGATTATTGGACCGGATCAATTAAAAAATTTAACAAATGAAATCATGAAAGGGCTTCCTGCCATGGTAAATGGAGCGCCTGTTTTAGGAACCATTGACATGAATGCCGTTTTAAAAATTGGGCGGACGCTGGCTGTGTTTTACGCTGTTTCTCTACTGTTAAACTATATACAGAGTCTGGTTATGGCAACTATTACACAGGTTATCTCGAAAAAGATGAGGACAGATATTTCTCAGAAGATGAACCGCCTGCCCTTGAAATACTTTGATTCCGTAAGCATCGGAGATGTATTAAGCCGTGTGACCAATGATGTAGATGCCATCGGACAGACTTTAAATCAAAGTGTTGGAACCTTGATTTCTGCTATTACCATGCTGGCTGGTTCTTTGATCATGATGATTTATAACAGCTGGATTCTTGCACTGACTGCGGTAGGTTCCAGCGTATTAGGTTTTGGTTTCATGATGATTATCATGAAACAGTCACAGAAATACTTTAAACAACAGCAGACAGAATTAGGTCAGATTAATGGGCTGATTGAGGAAGTTTATACCGGCCATAATGTTGTTAAGGTTTATAATGGCAGCAGGGAAGCGAAAGATGCTTTCGAAAACAGCAACCGCAGTTTATACAGCAGTGCATGGAAATCACAGTTTCTTTCAGGACTCATGATGCCTCTGATGAACTTTGTGGGGAACTTCGGCTATGTTGCTGTCTGCGTGGTTGGTGCAGCTCTTGCTATGAAAGGAACCATCACCTTTGGTGTGATTGTGGCATTTATGTTGTATATCCGTTTATTTACCCAGCCATTATCCCAGATTGCTCAGGCTATGAATAATCTTCAGAGGACGGCAGCAGCAAGTGAACGTGTTTTTGAATTCCTTGATGAAGAGGAACTTGAGAATGAATCGGAGAAAAAGAATGTTTTAACAAATGTAAAAGGAACTGTGGAATTTAAAAATGTCAGATTTGGTTACACACCCAATAAGCCAGTAATTAATAATTTTTCCGCAAAAATTCACGCAGGACAGAAGGTCGCTATCGTTGGGCCTACAGGAGCCGGAAAGACTACCATGGTCAATCTGCTTATGAGATTTTATGAGACAGATGGAGGAGAAATACTGATTGACGGGGTTCCAGTGAATCAGGTACCAAGAGAGAATGTGCATGCACAGTTCAGTATGGTATTACAGGATACCTGGATTTTTGAAGGAACCATACGGGAAAATATCATTTACAGCAAGCAGGGAGTGACGGATGAAGATGTGATCAATGCCTGCAAAACGGTAGGACTGCATCATTTTATTATGACATTACCCAGAGGTTATGATACAATATTAAATGATAAGGCCAGTCTTTCAGAAGGTCAGAAGCAGCTGATTACCATTGCAAGAGCCATGATACAAAACGCACCTTTATTAATCCTTGATGAAGCCACAAGCTCGGTTGATACCCGTACAGAACGTATGGTTCAGACGGCAATGGATCAGCTTACAAAAGGAAGAACCTCCTTTGTGATTGCACACCGGCTTTCAACGATTAAAAATGCAGATTTAATTCTGGTTATGAAGGATGGTGATATTATCGAAAGCGGAAGCCATGAGGAACTGCTTTCAAAGAACGGATTTTATGCACAGCTCTATAACAGTCAGTTTGAGGCAGCTTAATAAAATTATTATAAGAAAAATGGAGGCGGGATATGAAATTTTGCTGGACAACCATTCATGTAAAATCGTTAGATGAATCAATCCGGTTTTACCACGACATCATTGGTCTTGGGATTGTAAGTCAATTTGAAGCAGGACCTGATATGAAAATTGCGATGCTTGGAGAGCCGGGCAATGCGCTCATTGAGTTAATTGAACAGAACGGTATTTCCCAGGAGAGCAAAGGGTTATCAATTGGGTTTGAAGTGCCATCGATTGAAGAAGCAATGGAGCTGATGAAGCAGAATCAGATAGAAATTAAAAGCGGTCCTTTTTCACCGGCACCTTCCACCACTTTCTTTTTTGTGGAAGACCCCAATGGTCTGGAAGTACAGATTGTGCAGCATGGATAGAGATATGTATAACAAAGGAACCATGACACAGAGTTGTCGTGGTTCCTTTGTTATAATAGAAGAAAATGAAAGATGAGGTTTACATATGTCTGGTGTTTATGAAAAATGTCCTGTACTGGAAAACGAAAATTATCTGCTTCGGTTTGTTGAACATGGAGATATTCCCTTTCTTTTACGTGTGTACAGCGATAAAAAGTCCGTGTTGCTTTTTAATAGTGATAACTGCCACGGAGATGATTTCTATTATAATTCACATAAACGTATGGAAGAGGCAGTAAATTACTGGTTTGATGAATATGAGAGAAAAGGCTTTGTGCGTTGGGCTGTTATTTCGAAGAAGAGGGATGAAGTGATTGGGACCATAGAGGTATTTCAAAGAAGATCCAGTGATTATTTTAACCAATGCGGTTTATTAAGAATAGATTTAAGAAGCGATTATGAAACGGAAAGCTGCATTGAAAATTTGATTTCCATATTGATTACACCTATTTATGAACTATTTGAATGCCAGATGATTGCAACAAAAGCGGTTCCTCTGGCGGCAGAAAGAAGGAAAGCACTGGAAAAAATGAATTTTCAACTGACAGATCAAAAACTGGTTGGATATGACGGAACAGAATATGAAAATTATTGGATTCTTTTAAAATAAAATTATTGAATCCCCTTTGCTTTTTTTCTCATTATCAGTATAATAAAAGTACCTTTCAAAAAGGAAGATACTTTAAACCGCCAAAAAAAGGAAAAGGAGCTGATCGTATGAGAATAGAAATTTGGTCCGATTTTGTCTGCCCCTTCTGCTATATGGGCAAAACCAAGTTTGAAATGGCATTAAACCAGTTTGAGCATAAAGATGAAGTAGAAGTCGTATATAGAAGTTTTGAATTAAACATGTCAGGCGAATCGGTGAAGGGCAAAGACATTCATCAGGTTATCGCAGATAAGTACCACATCAGCTATGAGGAAGCAAAAAGTAATAATGATATGATTGTGAAAGCAGCAGCTGAAGTGGGACTTCATTACCGTTTTGATTTATTAAAGCTAAATAGTACAGAATTGGCTCATGAAATAATTCAGTATGCAAAGCCAAAGGGTAAAGCGAACGAACTGGTGAAACGTTTCTTCCAGGGGTATTTTGAAGAAGGGATGGACATCGGAGACAGGGATGCTCTTTTAAAACTGGCAGAAGAGGCTGGTCTTGATATTCCTGATTTAACAATACATCTAAATGGTGATCAGCTCAAGTCAGAAGTGAAAAAGGAAGAAGAAATGGCTCAAAAATTAAAAATCAATGCAGTTCCGTATTTTTTAATTAATAATTGGTATGCAGTCTCTGGAGCCCAAAATCCTGATACATTTCTTCACGCACTACAGGAAGCATATGAATCGGAAAAATAATATGACTTTATGATTTACAGTTAATAATAAAACTGCCGTTATAAACCGCCTTAAAACCGGTATAAACGGCAGTTTTTATTATTTATTTTTACTTTCAGACACTACCTGCACCACCGGGCGACTTCACAATTAAGTGAACTGCGGGATCCAATACGGCTGACTTAATGATAAATTTATCACATATATTATAAAATATGTGCAAAGTGCACTACAAAAAAAGTCATAAAAGAATACAATCAGTACAAATGTATTGAAGGGAGAAGCTTTTATGAATGATGCACAAAGTAAAATATATGATATTTTAAAAGCGCGTGGAATTGATGCAGAAAATGCTGATGGCATTAAGGAAGAGGATATACCGGAAGCGTCAGAACGCTTTAGTAAGCTAATGGAAATCTATTATTCCATGAAGGTTACCGCAGATATGGAGATACCTTACTGGTATAACAGGCTGTGGTGGGAGAATGACGGAGATATACTTGAGGTAAGAAGAGCCAGAGCAGTGGGAGGTGCGTATGCTCACAGCACTCCGACAGTACTGCCTTATGAAAAACTGGTCATGAGCAAAACAAAGAATTTCCGCGGAGCATTTCCATTTCCCTGGGTCTGTGCCAGCTTTTTCAATTCTCTTGCAGAATCCCTGATGAATGAAGTAGATGCCCCTGCAGAGAGCGAGGCAGATGCTGTTTCAGTAGTAGGCGCAGGAGGCGGTAACGTAACTGAAAGCTACGGAGATATTATTTCCATTGCGAAGAAATTTGGAATGAGAAAAGAAGAAATTCCCGTCCTGGTAAAGGTTTCCAAGTATTGGGAGGGTATATCTGTTGAAGACATCAGTGATAAATATGCACAGATGCTTCCGGATTACGATCAGTTCAAGCGCAACATGGATGCAGTGGTTGTCATGTTTGATTCTTTTGCCATTCCTCAGGGCAGGGAGGTAATCAATTATTATATGCCATTGCAGTATGGTTTTGACCGGATCATCCAGCTTTGCGATGAAAAGATTAATGAGACAATGGGGGAAGCAGGCGAAGACGGCATATTAGGAATGAGCCGCGGTTATTATTATGCAGCAATGAAGGAAATTACGGCAGGCTTAAGTAAATGGTGCGATAACTATGGAAAAAGGGCAGAGGACCTTGCAACAAGAGAGCCGGATGAAGAAGTCAGGGCAAATTATTTAGAAATCGCCCAGGTGATGCACAATGTTGCCCATAAACGTCCATCCACCTTCCGTGAAGCCCTTCAGATGACGTTATGCTGCCATTTGGGCGTCGTAAACGAAGATCCTCAGTCAGGACAATCCATCGGTCGTCTGGGTCAGGTGCTTCAGCCGTTCTATGAGAAAGATATGGAAGATGGTATTACCACAGATGAGGAAGTAATCGAACTGCTGGAACTCTACCGGATTAAGATAACCTGTATCGAGTGCTTTGCCTCTGCCGGTGTATCAGGCGGTGTGCTTTCCGGAAATACCTTTAATAACCTTTCCCTTGGAGGACAGAATTATGACGGTTTATCAGCAGTCACTCCTCTTGAATATCTGATTGTGGAAGCGGCTATGAGAGCAAAGACCCCGCAGCCCACGCTTTCTGTTCTTTATGATGAAAAGACACCGGAAGATTTCTTAATGAAAGCCGCAGCCTGTACAAAGCTTGGTATGGGTTTCCCGGCATGGATGAACAATCAGACTGGAATGAACTTTATGTTAAGGCAGTACGGTGCAGAGGGAATGGACCTTTACGATGCAAGAGCGTGGTGTCTGGGCGGGTGCCTGGAATCGGCTCCGGGCTGTTTTATGCCTCTGGATTATAACGGAAAAGTCACCATGATTCCCGGAGGCGCCTCTCCAACCTGCGGAACCGGAATTCATTTTACCGGTCTGCCAAAGATTCTGGAGCTGGTTCTTACAAACGGTCTTGATAAGCGAACCGGAAAACAGGTATTCCCTCCCCATAATGAGAAAATTGATACATATGAGCAGATGGTGGATTTATGGAAAAAGTATCTGGATATATCAAACCGGATTGTGAACCGGATCAACAATATGCAGATGGATATCTGGAGAAAGTATAATATGCCTGCTGTGAATTCCCTGCTGAAACCGGACTGCTTTGCAAAGGGACAGCACATTGGCAACTGTGGATCCAGATATAATGCCTGTATCAACTTTGAATCCTGCGGCACCATAACATTTATTAACTCCCTGGCTTCTATAAAGAAGAATGTATTTGATGACCGGGCGTTTACACTGGAAGAGATGACAGAGGCTCTGGTTAATAACTTCGGTTTTAAGACTGCGTATGAGACCAATGTATTTTCCCCGGATTTCAGAGAAAGCACTGAGTCAGCTTCTAAGTATGACCGGATATTTGCAGCATGCATCCATGCTCCCAAATACGGAAATGCGGATTCCTATGTAGACAGTCTGCTGAAGGACTATCACATGTTTATGCTTCACTACCTGCCCACACTCCGCTCCTATTATGGCAAGCCGGAATATTTATGTCAGATTTCCGTATCCACCCATGGCCCCCAGGGCTTTGTCACTCTGGCGACTCCGGATGGAAGGCTTGCAGGAACCACTTATTCCGACGGTTCTGTTTCCGCAGCGGCAGGAACCGATAAGAATGGAATTTATGCCATCTTTGAATCAGCCACTGTATATGACCACTCTCAGAATCAGAATGCGCAGATGAACTTAAAGCTTCATCCGTCAGCCGTAAAAGGACTTTCCGGAACAAGAAAGCTCCTTGACGTAATCCGTGCCTATATGCGCAAGGGCGGTTTCCATGTTCAGTTTAATGTTGTTGGCTCGGATACCTTAAAGGAAGCTCAAAAGGAGCCGGACAAATACAGGGACTTAATGGTCCGTGTAGCCGGGTTCACCCAGTATTGGTGTGAAATCGGCAAGCCGATTCAGGATGAAGTGATCTATAGAACCGAGTATGATCAGGCTTAAAGCCAACAATAAGGAGGAAGAACAGATGAAGCATGTTAAATGCGTGAACTTTTTAAACTTAGATTGTGAAAAGGGAATGTGTGCCCTGAGCAAGGCAATCGTTCCGATTGATGGAGAAGGAAGTGACGCATGTCAAAGTTACCAGCCGGCTCCGGAATGCGGAAATTGCCGCCATTTCTATGATGGAGACAAATACGGAATGGGAATGTGCAAAGGATATGAAAAGGAAAACTGGGCATATGCCACCTGCGGCGCATTCTCCTGTGAAAAATATGAAAGCAGAAGATATCAGG
This sequence comes from Hungatella sp., assembly GCA_009712635.1. Lineage (GTDB taxonomy): Bacteria > Bacillota > Clostridia > Lachnospirales > Lachnospiraceae > Lacrimispora. The sequence goes on from WASS01000019.1 coordinate 33,669, forward strand.
AAGCCTGATATGGAAAAAAAGGGGCTGATATTTGATATTCAGGCTTTTTCCGTACATGACGGTCCGGGCTGCCGCACCAATGTTTTTCTGGCCGGCTGCCCGCTTCAGTGTAAATGGTGCGCCAATCCCGAAAGCTGGATCTGTAAAAAGCACCTGATGTTTGCTGAAAAAATGTGTAAATATGATCATGGATGCAGGGCATGCAAGGATGCGTGCCCCTACGGCTCCATTGTCATAACGGAAAGCGAAAAGCCACGTATAAACTGGGAGATATGCAAGAACTGCCGGACCTTTGAATGCACCGGAGTATGCCCGAACAATGTTTTAAAGCAATGTGTGAAAGAGTATGAGCCGGAAGAACTGGTAAGCATTCTGCGGCGTGATTTTAATAACTGGGGGGCTGAGGGGGGTGTGACCTTTTCCGGAGGCGATCCCATGCTCCAGCATGAGTTTCTCATTGAGGTGCTGAAAGACTGCAGGAAATGGAATATTCATACAGCCATTGAAACCAGTGCATACTTTCCGGAAGAAATATTTCTCCAGGTAATGGAGTACATTCATTTCGCTTTTATTGATGTGAAAAATATGGACTCCATCGCTCATGAGATGGGAACGGGGGTTGGAAATGAACGGATTCTTTCCAACATTTCCGCATTGAAAGCCTCTGGATGGAAGGGCAGACTCGTATTGCGTCAACCCACCATTTCGGGTTATAATGACAGTGATGAAAATGCCAGACAGCTGATTGCGTTCATGCAGGAGAATGACTTATTCGAAGTGAATCTTTTAAAATTTCACCGGTTAGGTACAACGAAGTGGGAGCAGCTGGGTAAAACTTATGAATACTCCGATCATGGAGATATGAGTGACCAGCGGATGAAAGAATTACAAAATATTTATTTAAAAGCAAATATAGCGTGCTACATTGGTGATGACACCTTGTTTTAATACCTATAACCAGCAGGAGAAGAGTATGGATTTAAAGGACAGTTACATTTATGAATTTATTAAAGAGAGGAATATCGGTGATATCTCTTTAAAAAGCTGCAAAAAAGGAAGCGTCATTACAGACGGGGCCGATGACAGAATCCATGTAATTTTCCTGCTGGAGGGCGCTATTAAGGTTGTGACTACCAGTATTGAAGGCAAGCAGATTCTCATAGATGAGGTATGTGAAAACAGTTTCAGCGGACACATCAGCAAGGTAAGGGGACAGAACTTTTTTGCCACTGTCATAGCCAAAACAAATTGCATTTATCTGGATTTTCCTGACAAGGTATTTGATGAATTGATGAAAAACCAGGATTTTGCCTGCTTCTTCTACAAAAGCACCAGTGACCGGGTTTATCTCATGTACCGTAAGCTGTTAGCAAAAGAACTGTTTTCACAGGAAGAAATGATCGCTTATTACCTGCTTTCCAAAGCAGATAAAGAAGATCTGGTTGCGCTCAGTAAATATTATATCTGCGAAGCCATGGGAATCAGCAGAAGAAATTTTTATAATATAATAAACAGATTTTATAAAAATGGCTGGGTTAAAAAAGAGGGTATGTGTGTCAGAATCATAAGAGGTGACGAGCTGGAGAGAGTTTCTAATCGTATGCGATGGTTTTTTGCGGAAAGCAGCATATAACTGTATCGTGCATGGAAGCAGGAGAATGTGAGATCGAAGAAGATGGCATATATAATTGAAAAAATAACAGAGAATCACTGGAAGATCAATTTTACAACACCTGCCGCCCACTGGATGAAGCTGTTGGAGAGTGATGCAGGAAAAACAAAGCATAAGCTGGAGAGATTCGCCCAGGAAGAATTTGAAAAATTTGCGGAGGATTGTGAATGTATCATACTTTCAGAGTCCGCTTTTCATATGGAGCAGATGAAGCTTGACAAGCCGCTGGTTTTTTCTATAAAGGCTGAGCTGTCACCCAAGGTCATCCCTGGTCAATATAAGAACCTTAAAGTGTTTGTCAAAGAGGATTCTTATACTGAGGCAGATAAAAGAGAGTCGGCGTTAATGGAACTTCTGATTCAGGGTTCCGGATTTGGAGATGTCACAGCAATGATTGAGAAGATGATACAGCAGATGACAGAAGAATATGCCAGCCGCTTAAGTCAGGAGGGATTGTCCCTTGAACAGTTTTACAAGATGACAGGCAGCTCCCTGACAGACTTAATGAAGCAGTTTCAGCCTGCGGCAGAGCGCAGGGTAAAGGGCCGGCTGGTTTTGTATGCCGTTGCAAAGGCTGAGGGAATTAAGGTCAGTCCCGAAGAACTGGATAATGAACTGAAACGCTTATCAGCGCTTTATCTGATGCCGGCTGACCAGATCAGAAAGCTTTTGGCCGGAAGTGAGGGCAGAAAGCTGAAGCAGGATATTCTGATCAATAAAACCATGAGATACTTAATGGATCAGAATGAATTTGCGGTAAGCGCAGAGGCTGGCGTTGTAAAATAACAATAAAACTGCCGTTAGAACCGGATGTATTCCGGTTTATACGGCAGTTCTTTTTGTATAAGGATATTTTAATTACTCAGATTATTAATTTGAATTTATCACCAATACAAAGTTGCTGACAAAGAATGGTGAGAGTATTATCTGAATCATGTACAACACTATCAATACGTAATAGTGGATAACCTTTTGCAATTTCTAAGGATCTGGCTTCTTTCGGAGGCGCGAATATAATGTCTATCTCCTTGGAAGAATGCTCTAAAAAAATGTTATACTTGGTTTTCAAAATTTCATAGAGTGATTGATCATTGAGGTTTTCAGAGAATAGGAATGAAAACATCTCAGGAAATCTGTTTGACTCCAATACCACGGGTTTGGAATCTGCATAACGGATGCGCTCTAATACTAATATTTTTTCATCTGGCTTTAAATTCATAAGCTCAATATCTTTCGCGGTGGGGTCTTCCAATGCAATTTTTGTAGTTTTTGCACCAGGAATGGCTCCGATTAGCTTGCACAGTTCTGTAAAGCTTACTGCACCGGAAGAAATACCTCTTTGCAGTTTCTTTTCCGCCACAAAAGTTCCCTTACCGGTTTTTCGCTCCAGATAACCAAGCTCTGAAAGTCTGGCGAGTGCTTTCCTTACCGTTACTCTGCTTACATTGTATTGCTCGCTTAATTCATTTTCTGTTGGGATACGCGTACCAGCGGCACGTTCTCCCCGTTCAATTTCACTGCGAAGTATATTCTCAAGCTGCTGATAGAGCGGGGTAGCGACTGTACTATTTAATTCCATAAAACTTCACCTCTGATTCCTAAATAATTACCCAATTTGTACTATAGAAATTATTATAATACAATAAGCTACGTTTGTATACAAAAAAACCATATTTACCTATTTATTCTTTTGATTATTGACAAATGTATTATAATGTATTATTATGAAACTACAAAATTAAAATACAAAACAAACATAAAAGGAGAGTTTATATGTCGTATAATAGTTCAGATATTAAAAGTATCATATCAGAAATAATTGAAGCAAAGAAAGATAAGGGCGGTGTAAGATCTCTTTATCTGGTAGGATGCGGGGGATCCCTGGGAGCTCTTTATCCTGCAAAAACATTTATGGAAAAAGAAAGTGCAAAGATTAAATCAGCCTGGATCAACAGTAGTGAATTTATCCATAGCACACCAAAAGATTTTGGAGAAAATTCTATTATCGTTCTTGCATGCCATAAAGGTAATACACCAGAAACAATTCAGGCTGCCAAGCTTGGAAGAGACAGAGGAGCAGCGGTGATTATTCTTACATGGCTGGAGGAATCTGAGATTGTTGAGTTTGGTGATTATATTGTATTGTATTCTTTTGATGCAAGTCCGGACCATCTTGCCGGTAATATCGACTATTCGGGAGAAAAAACACTCTGCGCTTTATATATAGCTGTTGAACTTCTGGCACAGACAGAAGAGGGTTACGCAAATTATGACAAATTCTATGAAGGTGCCAAAATGATTACCACAATTATTCGTAATGCAAGAAATCATGTGGCTGATCGGGCAAAGGAATTTGCAATGGCAAGAAAGAATGACAGTGTTATTTATACAATGGGAAGTGGAGCTTCTTATGGAGCGGCTTATATGGAAAGTATCTGTATATTTATGGAAATGCAGTGGCTGGATTCCAGTTCTATTCATACGGGAGAGTATTTCCATGGACCATTTGAAATTACAGATTCTAACAGGCCATTCATGATTCAAATTTCCGAAGGTTCGACACGGGAATTAGATGAAAGAGCACTTGTATTCTTGAAAAAATATGCTAAAAACATCGAAGTTCTGGATGCAAAAGAGCTTGGTTTATCTGTGATTGATGCCTCTGTAATCGATTATTTCAATCACTCTTTATTTAATAATGTATATCCGATTTATAACCATGAGCTGGCAGCGGAGCGCCAGCATCCATTGCCAACACGCCGTTATATGTGGAAGGTAGAATACTAAATATATAGTATGGCAGGAGCGTAATAAGGTCCCGGTATGGAGAGACTTCTCTATGCTGGGGCTTTTTTGAACAAATGTATTGCATTGTATTTGTTATCTGTGAAAAATGCCCAAATAAATATTGATAAATTATACAAAATGTAGAAAAAACCAATAACTATTGACAATATAGTAAGAAAAATATAATATTGTATTAAATACAAAGCAATACAATTAGATACAATATAAAATAAATCGAACGGTTGTGAGTATTAATAATGTGCGCGCATTGTTTTAAAAGAAAAGACAAAATTTATAAACTAGAGGAGGATTTGTTATGTTTTGGATAGAGTTAGCTATTGTCCTGGCAATTATATTCCTGGGTGTGCGTAAAGGGGGAACATTCCTTGCCTTTGCTGGTGGAATTGGAATGTTAATCATGACTTTTGTATTACATGTGAAACCATCTGATCCGCCAATTACAGTTATCCTGATCATGATCGCAGTAATCTGTGCCGCTTCAACAATGCAGGCGTGTGGTGGCCTTGATTTTCTGGTAATGATTGCGGAAAAGATTCTTCGGAAGAATCCTAAAATGATTACAGTATTGGCACCAATTGTTTCTTATGTATTTACATTTATGTGTGGAACGGGGCACATAGTATACAGCTTACTTCCAGTTATTAATGAAATTTCAATTGATACCGGCGTTAGACCAGAACGTCCAATTTCTGCCTCCGTTATTTCATCACAGCAGGCAATTACAGCTTGTCCAATATCCGCAGCAACCGTAGCGATTCTTGCATTTATGGCTGAGTCACCTTATACAGGTGTAAATATTTTTACATTGCTGTTTGTCTGTATTCCGGCAACACTGATTGGAACCATTGCAGCGGCACTTGCAGTTATTAAAAAGGGGAAAGAGCTTGCTGATGATCCGGAATTCCAGAGACGTGTAGCGGCTGGTCAGATTATCGGATCAATTGAAAAGCAGAAAGAGGAGAAAGAAGTTTCAAAAGAAGCTAAAGCATCTGTCACAATTTTTTTAACCGCAATGATAGGGATTGTTCTTTTAGGCGCAGTGAAAGCATTGGTTCCAACGCTTTCCGATGGTTCAAAACTGCCGCTTACCACCGTAATTGAAATATTTATGTTAGTTGCTGCAGCAGTTATGGTGCTCGCAACAAAGCTTGACAGTAATAAAGTATTAGACCAGCCAGTTTTCCGCACCGGAATGTTTGCAGTTATCTTGGCATTTGGCCTTTGCTGGTTAGTTAATACATTTATCGGGGATCAGGCTTCCTTTATCACAGATCATATGTCGGCGCTGACAAATCAGTATCCCTGGATTTACATCCTGGCAGTATTTATTGTAGGAGCGATCACAACCAGCCAGTCTTCTACAACGATGATCATGGTTCCCATTGGAATTGCATTAGGACTACCAGCTAATATCATTGTCGCGGGCTGGATCGCCTGTTCTTCAAATTATTTTATCCCGGCTTCCGGACAATGCGTTGCGGCTTTAGCATTCGATTCTGCTGGTACAACTAAAATTGGAAAGTTTGTTATTAATCATAGTTATATGATTCCAGGTCTGGTATGTACGGTTGTTTCTGTAACAGTGGCAATGCTTCTCGGGGCATTTATTTTCTAAGACTATAATCAGAAGGAGTAGAAGGATGAAACACAGTAGAATAATTGCTATCGGAGATAATGTCTGTGATAAATATCTTTCCAGAGGAACGATGTATCCGGGCGGACAATGCGTGAATACCTGTGTCTATACCACAATGAATGGATTGGAATGCGCATATCTTGGAAAGTACGGAACTGATGAGGTAGCTGATTGTGTTCATAATACACTTGAAAAAATTGGTATTGATGACAGCCGCTGCAGAAAATTTGAAGGTGAAAATGGATTTGCACTTGTCACTTTAAATAATAGTGACCGAGTATTTCTTGGTTCCAATAAAGGAGGAATAGCAAAGGAGAATCCATTTAATTTTACAGATGAGGATTTTCGTTATATTAAGAATTTCCAGCTGATTTATACAAACCTAAACAGTTATATTGAGGATGATCTGGAAAATCTGAAAGAGACAGGTGTGCCAATAGCATTTGACTTTTCTACCAGATGGACGGATGAATATCTGATAAAGGTGTGCCCATATGTTACAATTGCAATCCTGTCCTGTGCCCATTTAGATGAAAAAGACAGGGAAATAGAGATGCGGAAAGTACAGGGGAATGGCGTAAAAATTGTACTGGGAACCGTGGGGGAGGAAGGGTCTTACGTGTTATACAAAAATAAGACTTATTATGCCAAAGCAGTGAAGGCTGAGAACGTGATTGATACAATGGGTGCTGGAGATTCCTATTTTTCCGCATTTCTCTGTTCCTTATTAGAAAGCTCTGAAACAGCTGAACTTATAGAAGAGGATGATCGTAAAATGGAGTTGCGATTACTGGACGCAATGAAACAGGGAGCAGCATTTGCTGCAAAGGTCTGCGCTATGGAAGGTGCTTTTGGTTACGGGGTACCAATTGCCGGAAGGACACAGCTATAAAGTCAAAAAATAAGAAAGTATGAGGTTAACTAACATGAGACCAGATATATATGAAAATAATAATGAAGGAATCTTATGTGTATACAAAAACGAGAAATGGCTGGTAAGCATTAAAAACTGGAAGCCGGATAATGACATTGATGGTATTGCACATCTGGAAATTCATCACACAACTGATGAGCAGTTTATACTTGCGGCTGGAAAGGCAATTTTAATTACTGCAGAAAGAGAAAATGATCAGTTTAAAATTGAGTTAACTCTTATGGAGCAGGGAAAAGTATACAATGTACCAAAGGAGGTATGGTTTTATTCCATCACACAAAAGGATACCAAGATGATGTATGTGCAGGATTCCAATTGTTCTATGGAAAACAGCGACTTTTTGGATCTGACAGAGGCGGAAGTGGCTTACATAAAGGGAAAAGCCAGAAAAATGTTTGAAATATAAGAGGCATTAAAAAGAGAGTTATTGCTTAAGCAGAAATCTACTGGCATAACTCTCTTTTTGTGTGTAAAAGGTTATTTGTGGTTTAAGTACCGGTAAACAGTGGGTTCAGAAACAAAAAGCTGTCTTGCGATTTCAGAAACTGCCCCTTTCATGGTCAGAATCCCCTGTTCATTCAACTGTTTAACAATATTAATCTTTTCTTGTCTGGACATACGCTGGGGTGAGACTCCCGCGTCTTTCACTGCCTGGTTTACAAGGGTGGAAAGCATCTCTTCAACCGGAGTGCTTAAATCTTCCTGTATATCCTTTCTTCCTTCTGTCAGATTATAATGCTTTTTTAAATTGGACAAAGCCAGATCCAATTCATGAATCGCTGTTGTGTTACGGTTCACGCAGAGCAGACCGATCAGCCTGTCCTCATTCTTAATAAAATAGGTGTTGGATATAAAATTCTTGCTTTTACTCACACCATGATAATTCGTAAGATAATCCTGGGTTTTGTAAATCTGATCTTTTCTGATCTGATTGGCAAGGTCAGTCATGGGGGAACCAATCCCACGCCCGGAGTGATGGCCATTGGCAACCGCTATTACAGTGCCGCTGTCTGATTTTGACACATCATGAAGCAGAACCTCGCAGCCAGGACCGCACAGGCTGGATAAAAAAGATACCATTGGTTTATACATATCTAATAATTCGTTATCTGTCATTATCACTCACATTCCTTTCATACTCTCTTTCATTATATCATTTTTCCATGAAGAATCAATTATGAAACAAAAAAATATATAAAAATTTTGTCACGTTGATAAAAATATTGTCAAATATTGAAAAATGTGATATGATAAATTTACAATCAAAAAGATAAAAATATTATTAAAAAGGAGGAATGTTTTGTTGCAGAAAAAAGAACTGAGTACTGACAAAGCTCCATCTGCGATTGGACCTTATTCTCAGGCAGTTATGGCATCTGGAATGATCTATGTATCGGGACAGCTTCCCATTGATCCATCTACCGGATCATTTGCCGGAGATGACATTAAGGCTCAGACCAGGCAGTCTCTGGAGAATATCCGGGCTGTCTTAGAATCTGCCGGTGGCAGTTTGGAGAATGTGGTGAAAACCACCGTATTACTAAAGGATATTGGGGAGTTTACAGAAATGAATGAGGTTTATGCACAATATTTCACGGGTACCTGCCCTGCCAGAGCGGCATTCCAGGTAGGCAGCCTTCCAAAGGATGCCAGAGTGGAGATTGAGGCGGTCGCAGTATTGTAGTATGTATGAAAGCTAATTGATAAGACGATCACGGAGGAGGAAACATAATGGAAGAGCATGGCAAAAAGCTCGGTATGTTAAATATTTTCGGTCTTGGTTTGGGTGGCGCAATTGGTTCAGGTATCTTTGTTTTACTTGGATTTGGAATCGGTTATACAGGCAGATCTATTGTCCTGGTATGTGTCGGCGGATGTTTGTTTATGCTTCTGGCTTATATGTACAATGTAATCATGAGTTCCATGTTTGTATTTAAAGGGGGGGATTACAGCCAGAAAGCGCTGCTGTTTAATCCGACAATGACTGGTTTTTCAGCAACGATGGCTCTCGTAAACAGCATGGCTATGTCAAGCTATGCCCTTGGTATGGTTAACTATATTTCAGCCGTATTTCCCGGAGTTGCGCCCTTTACCCGTCCGGTGGCGATTCTGATTATGACTCTCTTTTTTGCAAGCACTCTGCGGGGGTCTCGTTTTATAACGCTTTTAGAAAATGCAATGACATTAATTTTAATTGGGGCAATTGCAGTCTTTGTTATTTTTGGTATGCCTCAGGTTAGACCTGACTATTTCTCCAATGCAGACGGTGGTTTCTTCCATGGAGGATTCGCTGGTTTTGTCAGTGCAATTGCAATTATGGGCTGGGCCTGCCAGGGAACCACAATGGCACCGGTATCCATGGTTGCAGTTACTGAAAAACCGAAGAAAACCATCCCGCTTGCAATTCTCTGGATCACTGTGGCATTAGCTGTAATATATGGTTTGATGAGTATTGTTGCGGCCGGAGTACTGCCATATGACCAGGTTGCAGGAGCAAATTTAGGAGCAACTGCGAAAGCAATATTCCCTAATAGCATTTATGTTGTGTTCATTTTAGGCGGCGGTGTATTTGCCATTGCCACCAGCTTATTAGGCGGTATTGCCATGTTCCGTTATCCGCTGATGAAAATCGCAGAGGATGGATGGCTTCCTCCTGTATTTAAAAAGACGACAAAAGGTGGCTTTCCTTGGGTCATTCAGCTTGCCTTTTATTTACTCAGTGTAATGCCAATTCTGCTTGGATTCAGTCTGGATTCCATTATTTCACTGGTAATGATCCCATCCATGGTGATGAATGTTTATCTTAATATGGCATGTATTACACTGCCGAAAAAATATCCGGACCAGTGGAAAAAATGTGCACTTCGTATGCCAATTCCGGTGTATAATGTTATTTGTGTCCTGTCTGCAGCCTGTGCTGGAGTGGTAGCTTTTAACTTATTTAAAGATTTAAAAGGAAAGGATATTATTGCTTCCCTTGTTATTCTGGCAATATGCGTTGGATTCTCCTTGCTTCGTATCCATACCGGAGCAGTGAAAAAGGAGTTCCTGGAGGAAAACAAAAAGGCGATTATCGTTCAGGCACTTGCAGATGATGAGGAGTAAAAATAATAAAATAAATACAAGGTGTTTGCTGTCACTAAGGTTTACCGTGCCGACGGCGAATTAAGATGAAGGAGGATATAGCTATGAAATACGATTTTACATCAATTATGGACCGCAGAGGCAAAGATGCCATTGCTGTGGATGGTCTTGGAACTTTACCAGGTTTCGCTCCGGATCTTCCAAAGGAGGGCTATGATACGATTCCGATGTGGGTTGCAGATATGAACTTTCCAACTGTGCCATCCATATGTGCAACCATTGTGGAACGTGTGCAGCACCCGGCATTTGGTTATTTCAGCCCATCAGAGGAATATTACGATGCCATTATCAAGTGGCAGGAGGAGAGAAACGGGGTAACAGGACTGACAAAAGAATGCATCGGTTATGAAAACGGTGTACTTGGGGGAGTTATCTCTGTATTGAATGCATTTTCAGCACCTGGTGATGCAGTACTTCTCCATTCCCCTACCTATATCGGTTTTACCATGAGCCTTGAGAATAATGGACGTAAAATCATACATAGTCCATTAAAGCAGGACGAGAACGGCGTATGGCGCATGGACTATGAGGATATGGATAAAAAAATAAAGGCTCATAAGATTCATACCGCTATCTTCTGCAATCCTCACAACCCATGCGGACGTGTATGGGAAAAATGGGAGATTGAAAAAGCGATGGAAGTCTATAAGAATAATGATTGTATCGTTATTTCTGACGAAATCTGGTCTGATCTTATTTTAGACGGAAATAAACATATTCCGGTTCAGTCTGTCAGTGAAGATGCCCGCAAGCGTACCATAGCCCTTTATGCGCCCAGCAAAACCTTTAACCTGGCAGGACTGATTGGATCTTATCATATTATTTATGATCCATATATAAGAGACCGCGTCCGCGCCCAGAGCAGCAAATCCCATTACAATGACATGAATGTGCTGAGCATGCATGCGTTAATCGGTGCATATGGAACGGAAGGTGCAGAGTGGGTGGATGAGTTGTGCCAGGTGCTCACAAACAATGTGGAATATGCTTATGACTATATCACAAAGAATTTCAAAGGTGTAAAGCTTTCCAAACCACAAGGAACCTATATGCTGTTTATGGACTGCACAGATTGGTGTAAAGAGAATGGAAAGACCATTGATGAACTGGAAAAGGCCGGCTGGGATGTAGGTGTTGCATGGCAGGATGGCCGCATGTTCCACGGACCATGCTCCATTCGCCTGAATCTGGCTCTTCCTTTCAGCAGAGTTGAGGAAGCAATGAAGCGCCTGGATGAGCATGTTTTTAACGCCAAATAAATTCACAGAAAAACGAGGTGCACAATATGGGGAAAATATATGTAAATGACAAAATGCGTAATTTTACATTTGATACACCTTTTCGTAAAAATGTCAGTCTCAGTGAGGCAGCAGGCGGAAAGAAACTGGCTCTTGTATTTCTTCGCTATTATGGTTGTACGCTGTGCCAGTATGACCTTTCCCAGTATGCCAAAAACTATGAAAAGATCACGGCAGCAGGAGGAGAATTACTGGTGGTTCTGCAGAGCGATCCGGATTTATTAAGAGAGGACATGGGAAAAGAAGATATGTTCCCCTTTGAAATTGTCTGTGATCCAAAGGAAGAACTCTACCGGGAGTTTGAGATCCTTCCTGCAGCCAGTAAAAAAGATCTGGCTGGATTAAAAACCATGGTGAAAGTCGGGAAAGCCATGGCAGCAGGTTTCAATCACGGAAGGTATGAGGGGGATGAGCTGCAGCTGCCGGCGGCATTTATCCTGACACCCGATCTTACCGTAACATACGCTCACTATGCAAAGGTGATAGACGATGTTTTGGATGCAGAACAGATTGCAGACATGATGAAATAATTTAACCAGCTAAGAAATCAATTTCAAAAATTCAGACATGGCAAACGTAATATACCGGTTCTTCTTACTGAAGAAACAGATATTACGTTTGCTTTTTTCTTCGTCAAGCTTGTAATAGATCATATCCGTAAGTGCCGGTGATTTACATAAAAGTGTATCGCTGACAAAACAGATCCCCATACCGGAGCAGGCAATGTGATATGCGGTTGACTGCTGATCCAGTTCAAACAGGATATGAGGCTTAAAACCATTTGCTTTACATAAATAGTTTCCCCTTTGCATGGTATCATTATTTGGCTTCAGCATGATGAAAGGATAATCCTTAAATTCCATCAAAGGCACTACAGGAACTTTCGGGTCCTGACACGCATCTGACCGGATCTGTTCCAGTGAAACCTGATATTCCTGAAGGCTTTGATTAATCTGGTATTTTTTAGGAACGGCGATCATTAAATGTTCTTCCCGGTATAAAAAAGAATCAAACTTTGTTTCGCACAGGGTGCTGTTATCTACAATAAAATCCAGTGAACCCAGTAAAAGCTGAGATTCAAGATTACTGGTATTGTCTTCAATGATCGTTACGTTAATCCCTGGATACTGCTGGTGCAGGCTGGAGATAAGAGGGGGAATGACATAGGAAGTAAATAAATTGCTGCCTCCAATGGTCAGCGTTCCGGTCTGTAAGTTCCTGGCATCATCGAGATAATTACGAAAGTCCTGTTCTATGGCCATGATAGATTCGGCTGCCTGTATGTATTTATAACCGCACTCCGTCAGCCCTACAGGTGTTATGCTCCGGTCAAAAATCGGCATACCGATTTTTGTTTCAATTCTTTTAATGGTGGAACTCAACGAGGGCTGTGAAATATAAAGATTGTTTGCTGCTTTTGAGAAGCTCTTTTCTTTGTAGACCTCATAAACGTATTCTTTTCCAGAAAACATGGCTGCCTCCATATAAATGTAAAGTTATGATTATTATAAATCAATTGATATTTGATTATAGTATAAATGGAATATATAATTATTACAAGAATTACATATCAAACAATTGTAAAAAGAGAGGGTATCCTATGGAATACAGGTTGACTGATAAAGAGGAAGAGTATCGTGTGGAAAAAGACATCATTGGTGAGCTGAAGGTTTTAAAAAGTGCTTACTACGGGAGTCAATCTTTAAGAGCTAAAGAAAATTTTCATATTACAGGACTTAGCATGCATCCGGAGATTATTAAAAATGTAGCTTATATTAAAAAAGCTGCTGCAATTACCAATTTTGAAGCGGGTCTTCTGGATGAAGCAATCTCACTGGCAATTGTACAGGCATGCGACGAATTACTGAAAGGAAAGTTTCTGGAATATTTTATCGTAGATCCCATACAGGGCGGAGCAGGGACTTCCCTGAATATGAATGCTAATGAAGTTATTGCAAACAGAGCCATAGAGATCCTGGGCGGAGAAAAAGGGGATTATAGCCTGGTTAATCCCAATGATCATGTAAACTGCGGGCAATCCACCAATGACGTAATTCCTACAGCAGGCAAAATGACATGTTACGTTCTTTTAAAGAAAGCATTTATACAGCTGGAACGTCTTAAGCAGGCATTTGAGGAAAAATCAAAGGAATTTGATCATGTGATTAAAATGGGAAGAACCCAGTTACAGGATGCAGTACCCATTCGTCTGGGCCAGGAATTCCACGCATATGCAACGGCTGTCAAAAGAGATATGATCCGTATTGAGAAAGTATTTGAAGAAATAAGGTATGTCAATTTAGGCGGAACCGCCATAGGAACCGGAATTAACGCAGATGAATATTACATGAAGCAGATTGTGCCAAAGTTAAAAGAAGTATCCGGCATAGATGTGATACAGGCATCCGATCTTTTTGATGCAACACAAAGCCTGGATGCCTTCGTAGCAATATCCGGTGCGGTTAAGACCTGTGCAGTTACCCTCTCAAAGATAGCCAGTGATTTACGGCTGATGTCTTCAGGACCAAGAACAGGATTTGGAGAAATCAACCTTCCGGCAAGACAGAACGGCTCTTCCATTATGCCTGGAAAAGTAAATCCGGTAATTCCCGAGGTAGTCAATCAGGTGGCATTTCATATCATTGGAAATGATCTGACCATAACATTAGCGGCTGAAGCGGGACAGCTGGAGTTAAACGCCTTTGAACCTATTGTGTTTTATACTCTGTTTCAATCCCTTGATACGTTGACATATGCGGTACAGACATTTGTAGATCATTGTATCACCGGTATTACTGCAAATGAGGAGAGATGCCGTCAATTAGTAGAAAACAGTGTAGGAGTCATTACTGCGTTATGTCCTCACATCGGTTATAGAGATTCTGCGGAGATTGCCAAAGAGGCCATACGGACAGGAAGACCGGTGAGGGAGCTTATTATTAAAAAAGGATTACTGTCTCCGGCTGACGTTAATATAGTTCTGAATCCAATGAATATGACACGGCCGGGAATTGCAAAAAAGAGTTGTTAGTTTTAAAGCCATTGCAAAGACAAAACATGCAGTGGCTTTTTTTGAGTAAAAAGCGTAAGTCGTAAACATATATTTAATATAACTATAAATATATAGACACAAGATAATAAAGGTGGTATTATATCCAATATATTAGATAGAAGGGAGATGATACTATTTTTTGGGACGCATCAAAGGATGAATTAAAAAACGGTTATATCAAAGAGGGGGAGACATATACCTGTGTTGTCTGCGGGGAAAGCTATCTGAGAGGACGGATCTATGAAAAGGATGGGCTTTTCTATGATGCAGAAAAATCTATGAAAGAGCATATAAAAGAAAAACATGGGTCTATGTTATCCTATGTCCTGAATATGAGCTATGGAAATACCGGAATTACCCAGGCGCAGCAGAAGGTGCTGCAGCTCATTGCACAGGGGATGTCAGATAAGGAGGTAGCTTCTGCACTGGGCGTTGCTGATTCAACCATTCGAAATCACAAGTATAAATTAAGGGAAAAAGAAAAGCAGGCCAAGGTTTTTCTGGCTATGATGGAACTGCTGTCTGAGCAGACACAAAAGGAGATCAGCCGGCTGGAAGGAAGTGTTCTGCACGACGCACACAACACTGCCACCATGGTGGATGACCGCTATAATATAACAGATAAAGAGGTTGAGAGTATTAGAAAAACCTATTTTAATGAAAAAGGCGGTTTAAAAAGCATACCTGCAAGAGAGAAGAAAAAGCTGGTTGTGTTAAGCGAAATTGTAAAGAATTTTGTCCCGGGTAAGCAATATGAAGAGAAGGAGTTAAACCGTATTTTAAAAAGAATTTACGATGATAATGCCGCCATTCGAAGAGCGCTTATTGAATATGGTTTTATGGATCGGACGAACGATAATACCTTCTACTGGGTGAAAGAGTAGGGATAAGCTGAGGAGGTTTTGGAATGAAGGAGAAGATTCGAAGTGCGGTCCTTCAGCTGGGGGCGGATGTATGCGGATTTGTAAGTGCAAAAGGGTTTGAACAGGCACCGGAGAGCTTTCGGCCTGGCAGTATTTTTAAGCGCTGTAAAAGTGTTGTTGTATTTGGATTAGCGTTACCCCGCGGGCTATATGAGGTTGATTCCCGTTTCGCCTATTCCCATTATAACAGTTTTGCCTGTCCCCAGGCAGACCGCATCGCGCTACAGACTGCCAGGTTGTTAGAAGACAGATTTGAAGCCTGCGCAGTTCCGCTGCCATGTGATTCCCCCTATGAATACTGGGATGAAGAGAAGATGGAAGGGAGGGGGCTTATATCCATGAAGCATGCGGCATGTCTTGCGGGTCTTGGTACATTAGGTAAGAATACGCTGCTTTTAAATAAAGACTATGGAAACCGCCTGGTCGTGGGCTGTGTTCTCTTAGATCTGGATATTGAGCCGGATGAACCGGCTGTTTCTTTCTGTCCCGACAACTGCCGGCTGTGTATTGAAAATTGCCCTCAGGGGGCTATTAAGTCAGGTTTTGTGGAGCAGAAGCCATGCCGGTTATATAGCTATGGCAAGACAAAGCGGGGTTTTGAAACGGTGGAATGTAATCGATGCAGAACTGTCTGCCCCATGGGTTTTGGAATCAGAAAAGGAAAGGAAAAAGTATGAAAAAAATAGACTGTCTGGGCGAGATCTGCCCGGTACCAGTAATGAAACTGCAGGCAGTTATGGATTCCATACAAAAAGGCGAGGACTATCTGCTTGTTACAGATCACAGCTGCACCATTTCCAATCTGGAATCCTTTTGCAAAGCCAATAAATTAAGTTACCAGTTGGATGAGGTAATGAATGGCGTATGGGAGATTACCGTAACTGCTAGCAGATAGTGTCCTTCAATATTTTTTCAATATATTTTATGAGCTTTGCCGATTCAGGAGAAGCAGGAACATCACCAGAACGTTTGATGGAGTAGTAATCATTTTCAAACTCCAGCCCGGGACATTCAATGATGCGAAGCTGCTTATGGTAAAGCTCTTTTTTTATTGCCATATACGGCAGAAATGCCAGACCAAAGCCGTTAATTGCGGAAAGCTTAATGGATTCCGTGGATTCCAGTGTGTAGGGAATATGAAGTCTTCCAATCTGAATTCCGTTTTTAACCAGGGATTTGTCCAGGAGCTGCCTGGTTTTCTGGTTCTTTACAAGCATCAGCAGAGGAAAATGATAAAGTTCCTCAGAGGACAGCTGATCCGGAACTTGCATCTTTTCTCCGGCAACCAGACAGAACCGGTCGGTGAATACCTTTTTGGAGGAAAGATTTTTATCCTTTGGTTTGCCGATGATAATCCCCATATCTGCCTGACCTTTTGTTATTTTTTCTTCAATGTTCTGGCTGGACATGACCTCCATCTGAAGGGTGTATTGGGGATAATTGTTCTTAACATGATAAAGGGTACAGGGCAGGGCATAGGAATAGACACAGGGGTTGGCCATAATATGTATGGTTTTATTCTGGTTTTGAGAGTTGGAGATATCAAGAAACATTCGGTCATAAGAAGATGTAATTTCCGTGGCATAATGGGATACGATTTTACCTGTATCCGTAGGAACGACCCCGTTATAATTGCGCTCAAAAAGCCGGGTTCCAATTTCCAACTCCATGGCACGAAGCTGCTGGCTTAGTGCAGACTGGCTGATGTTCATTAATTCTGCAGCCTTTGAAATACTTCCAGTTTCCACTATTTTTATAAACATCTTCAGATTTAGAACGTTCATAAGAATCCCCCTTCTTAAAACTGCCAACTGTTTAAATTCGATACGCTTCCCCTTGGCCAATTATAACAAATATACGGCATTATGACTAGTGGCAAGATTTATTTGGGTATAAGGAAATCTTATACCATATAAAAATCTTGATTAACAGCTTTCCAATTATTATGATATAATTTAACAGTAAAGATCGTTATATAATTATCAATGTAGAAGGGAGGATTCAAGTGTCAGAGACTAATTCAAGTACCGAAACAGGTACACAAAGAGTGCGTAAGCCAAGAAAGCCAAAAAAGAGTCAGATTCCATTTGCTCTGTTACTTACTGCACTGATTATCGCTTTTGGATTCTATTTGGGGCAGGGGAGTAATAAGCTTCCGGTTTACTGGATTTTTGGTATTGCATTTGGCTATATTCTGCAGCGTTCCAGATTCTGCTTTACAGCAGCGTTCCGTGATCCATGCATAACAGGGAGCACATCAGTAACAAGAGCTGTCTTAGTGGCAGCTGCTGTATCCAGCGTGGGATTTGTAGCAATTAAGTATGCCAGCGCCATGGGCGGCGGAGATTCCAATTTAAACATGGCGGGGGTATCCCCTATTGGGCTGCCGCTAATGATCGGAGCCGTACTATTTGGAATCGGTATGGTAATTGCAGGAGGCTGTGCTTCCGGAACATTAATGCGTGTAGGAGAGGGCTTCCTTATGCAGATGCTGTCACTGGTATTTTTTATTGCAGGATCCGTCTGGGGTGCTCATGACATGGGATTCTGGGGTAAATTAAATACCAATGCTCCGAAGATATTCTTACCTGACGTGTTTGGCTGGTTTGGAGCAATTGTAGTTCAGGGCCTGATTATTGTATTGCTCTACATAGCTGCTGTGAAATGGCAGCAGAAGAAAATGGGAAGTATTGAATAAATTTTATTATTTAAAGGAGATAAAAAAATGGCTGAATTTACACTGGATTGTTTAGGCGAGGCTTGTCCTGTACCGTTAATGAAAACAGAAAAAAAGATGAGTGAGTTATCTGTTGGAGATGTGCTGGTTGTTTCCATCGACCACAGCTGTGCAATGAAGAATGTACCTGAATGGGCAAGAAAACAGGGACACAATGTTGAAATTGAAGAAGTAGATGACGGTGAATGGGAAATCGTTATTGAGAAAGCAAAATAATAACCGCTTTGAAAGTAGGTGAATGAATTGAAAGAGTTTTTTATTAAACTGGGTGATCATCCGATTTACAAAAAACTGTTAAAGGAACCTTTAACCTATGTGGCGGGAGCTGTTTTACTTTCCGTTTTCCAGATTGCACATTTCACAGTATTTCAAAAAGGCTGGGGAGTAACAAGTACATTTGCTGTCTGGGGAACCTGGGTTTATAACGTACTGGGCGGAGACGCAGGCAGCTGGGCCTATTATGCATCAGAAAAGATGCAGCAGGAGCTTCACACCAGCTTTCTGGCAGACGGTGGTTCCATCCGTAATCTTGGCATCATATTCGGAGCATTGGCAGCGACCTTATTTGCATCACAGTTTAAAATAAAGAAGATTAAAACCCTGCGTCAGGTAGTGGCAGCTATCCTGGGCGGTCTGCTTATGGGATACGGAGCAAGACTTGCAAATGGCTGTAATATCGGAGCTTTGTTTACAGCAATTGCCTCCTTCTCCTTATCCGGCTGGGTATTTGGAGCGTTTCTTCTGGTGGGAGCATTTATCGGAAGCAAATTACTGGCAAAATATTTTATGTAATGGATGGAGCAATCAGAAATGATTGCTCCAATCCTTTAGAAAGGATCTTATTACCATGGAAAAGAAGACATTACAGTATGATGTAGTTATCATTGGCGGTGGTGCAGCCGGTTTAACAGCCGGTATTTATTGTGGCAGGGCAAAATTAAAGACTCTGATTATTGAAAAGACTCTGGTCGGAGGACTGGCGACGTATACCAATGAGATTGAAAACTATCCTGGTTTCCCGGAAGGAGCCACCGGTCTTGGATTGATGGATCTGTTTCATAAGCAGGCTAAAAAATTCGGAGTGGACTTTAAATTAACCGATGTAAGAAGCGTATCTCTTGAGGGAAATGTAAAAAAAGTGGAAACCTTCCGCAATATTTTTGAGGCAAAGGCAGTGATCATTGCAAGCGGCGGAAAGCCCCGTCTGACCGGTGCAAAGAATGAGGAACTGTATCTTTATGATAAAGGAATCTCTTTCTGTGCTACCTGCGATGCAGCAGCCAACACCGGTAAAACCGTTATGGTAATCGGCAGCGGAGATGCAGCCATTGAAGAGGGAATGTTCTTAACAAAATTTGCGGATAAGGTCATTGTTTCCGTCATGCATGAGAACGGAAAAATGGACTGTAATGAAATTGCAAAGTCTCAGGCACTTGACAATCCTAAAATGGAATTTATGTGGAATACGGTTGTGGACAGCTTTGAGGGAGAGGAAAGACTTGGCACGGTTGTCTTAAAAAATGTAAAAACGGAAGAAAAGATTCCTGTTACCGTTGACAGCTGCTTTTTATTTATCGGTTATCTGCCTAATACCGAGATATTTGAGGGGATGCTGGATATGAACCGCGGTGGCTATTTAATTACCAATGAGCGGATGGAATCCAATATACCCGGAGTTTATGCAGTCGGTGATGTCCGGGATAAATTCTTAAAGCAGGTTGCAACTGCAGTGGGAGACGGAGCTGTAGCAGGCTATGGAGCAGAAAAATACCTTTCTGAGTGTGAGATATTTGAGCAGCAGATTTTGAATGAAGGAAAGCCTTCCCTGGTCTATATCTATAATGCAGTTGATGCAAATTCCAGAGAACTTCTATCTATATTCAAAGAATTTGAGCAGAACCACTGTGATATACGGGTATCCTGTATTGACATCTATAAATCTGACGGACTTGCAAAACGCCTTGGTGTATCAAATGGTCCCTGCGCAGTCTGGATTAAGGACTGTAAGATACAGAAGAAGATTGACAGTGAAATTACAAAGGAACAGATTGAACGTATTTGTATATAGGTTAATAAATTCATAAGTATGATCCCCGGTCAGGTGCCATCTGGTGCCTGTCAGGGGATTTTCTGTTTCAGCCGTCGGTATATGTGAGTTAGTCACGGATAATAATAAAATAGGTTTTATAATAAAAATCAGCTTAATAAATATCTGGAACTACTAGAGGAGATAATAATATGTTTGAATTTTTAAAAAGAAATACAGGAAAAGTAATTCATGTCAATGATTTGGACCCGCTTATTGGCAGTATTGAGTTAATTGATATTCGGGAACCATTTGAATTTAAAAGCGGAACCATGAGAACAGCAAAAAATATCCCCATGGGCAATTTAATCAATAACCCGGAAAAATATTTAATAAAGGACAAAACCTACTATATTATGTGCCAGTCCGGTGCAAGAAGCAAACGTACCTGCAGTTCTCTTTTAAAAAAGGGCTTTGATGTAGTAGACGTGGCGGGCGGAATGGGCTCCTACGTTGGTACAAAGAGAAAATAAAAAATGTCAGCTTCCGGTTTCATTTTCAGGGCTCTGAAATGAAACCGGATTTTTTTGCTTGTCTTAAGAAAAATCTCTTCTGTTAATCCCTTTGAAAGCATCATATAATGAAAATAAGTTTCATAGTTTTCGCCTCATATTGAAACTATAATACAAACCCGCTAGAATGAGATTCAATACAACTGCAAAGCGCATGGAATCCCTTCAGGCTTTTTAGAAAGGAACAGAGAATGAAAGGTCTGCTTGTAAGAATTGATGATTATGTTCAGAATGCCGGAGAGGCCGAAAAACAACTGATAAGCCGGCTTCAGAGAAATCCGGAATCTGTGTTAAGAAAGACCATTAAGGAGATTGCAAAAGAAACCTACACTTCCCCCGCAACCATTGTCCGGCTGTGTAAAAAGCTGGGCTGCAAAGGTTATAAGGACTTTCAGAGTACCCTTGCCTACGAGGTGGCTTTATTTCGGGAAAGCCGGGACATCGCATTTCAGAAGATTACCCAGAAGGATACGGTGGAAGACATTATCTACAAGGTAACAAAGAAAAACATTGAATCACTGGAAACTACAAGAAAGCTTCTGGAACCTAAGACAATCACTTCCTGTGTGAAGCTTTTGGAAACCAGCAGAACCGTTTCCCTGTTTGGACTTGGCACCTCCCTTCTGGTGGCAAGGGATTTATATCTTAAGCTTTTAAGGGCAGATGTAATCTGCAATTTATGTGATGACTGGCATGCCCAGTTTTTAACAGCAAGAAATTTACGAACCGGAGATGTGGCAATTGTTATCAGCTATTCCGGTCTGACAGAAGAGATGCTTCAGTGCGCCAAAGAAGCAAAGGCTAACGGTGCAAAGGTAATTGCCATTACCAGGGCTGTAGAATCAAAGCTTGCGGCAGAGGCAGATTACGTTTTGCCTGTAGCTGCGACGGAGCTCATTCACAGAAGCGGAGCCATGTCTTCCAGAATTTCACAGTTAAATGTGGTAGATGTACTGTTTACTGCTTACGTAAATCGGAATTACGAGTTCTGCATGAACCAGTTCGGCAGAACCCATATACAGAAGGACGGAGGAACATAAAAGATGATTGATTTATCAAAACTGACAACGGAGTCAAGAAACCCGGATACTATGGGGTTAGATGAGATGACTCCCACTCAAATTGCCCGGATTATGAACCAGGAGGATGGTGCTGTTATTAAGGCAATTGGGGAAGTAATCCCCCAGATTGCACAGGCAATTGAATGGGCGGCGGAAAGCCTGAAATCAGGAGGCAGAATCATCTACGTAGGAGCAGGGACATCAGGCCGCCTGGGAGTACTTGATGCAGTGGAATGTCCTCCTACCTTCGGCGTGCCGCCACAGATGGTTGTGGGTCTGATCGCAGGAGGTGAGAAGGCATTTGTGGAGGCAGTGGAAGGCGCAGAAGACAGTGAAACCCTGTGCAAAGAGGAATTAAAATCCATCTGGCTGTCAAAAGAAGATATCGTAATAGGTCTTGCTGCATCCGGCAGAACGCCTTATGTCATTCATGGACTCCGGTATGCACGTTCCCTTGGCTGTAAAACCGTAGCCATTTCATGCAACAGGAATTCTGACATTGGAAAGGAAGCGATGTTAGCCATTGAACCGGTCACCGGACCGGAAGTACTTACCGGTTCCACCAGGCTGAAGGCAGGAACTGCTCAGAAAATGGTTTTAAACATGATATCAACCGGAAGTATGATCGGAATTGGAAAGGTCTATCAGAATTTAATGGTAGATGTGAGACAGAGCAATGAAAAGCTTGTAGTGAGATCACAGAATATTGTGATGACTGCAACCGGGTGTGAAAGAGAGGAAGCAAAAGAGGTACTGGAACAGGCTGACGGTCATGTGAAAACAGCAGTAATTATGATTTTGTCTGATTGTGATGCCAGCGAAGCGAGAGAAAAGCTGTTAAAAGCAGGCGGAAATGTCCGTCAGGCTTTGAAATAGAATAAGAAAGGGGGCTTTGGTTTACCAGCTAAGCCGGAACTATAAAATTATCATTAAAGGAGGAGAACAATGGATTACAAGCAAGTCAGTGAAGAACTGTTATCACTGTTGGGAGGAAAAACCAACATTACATCCAATGCTGCATGTATGACAAGGCTTCGCATCGGGGTGAAAGATTTATCAAAAGTGGACTTAGAGCAGTTAAAGAAGGTGGAGGGAGTCCTTGGCGTAGTGGAAAGCAATACTCTTCAGATCGTCTTTGGTCCTGGCAAGGTAAACAAAGTATTAGAAGAATTTTATAAGCTTACAGGACTTCCCAAAGGTCAGGCAGATGACGGGGAAAATGGCGCAGATATTAATACAGTTACAAGAGAAAACAAAGAACTGCAAAAGGCAAAATACGACAAACCAGTCCAGAGATTCTTAAAGAAAATTGCCAATATTTTCGTAGCACTTCTACCGGGAATCATCGCAGCAGGTTTAATTAACGGTATCTGCAATGTTATCAATGTTTCTACACACGGAGCACTGGCAGGAGTCTGGTGGTTCGCCTGCATCAGAACCATGGGCTGGGCTTTGTTTGCCTACCTTCCCATTCTGGTTGGTTACAATGCAGCAAGAGAGTTCGGAGGTTCTGGGGCACTGGGCGCCATTGCAGGAGCTATGTCAATAGCCAATGCAGGTATGCCGCTTCTTGCAACCATTAATGAAAAGCAGATTCTTCTGCCGATTACCAACGCCCCGTTTAACCCTGCTTCCGGAGGTCTTTTAGCAGCGTTAATTGCAGGTATGTTTTTTGCAGAGTTGGAGAAACGGATCAGAAAGCACATGCCGGATCTAATCGATACCTTTATCAGCCCCCTTCTGGTACTGATAATAGGCGGAATTGTTGCTTTGTTAGTCATTCAGCCCCTGGGAGCCGGACTGACCAAGGTGATCTTTGCAGTATTAAGCTTTGCATATGAGAAAATGGGCGTAGTCGGCGGTTATATTCTGTCAGCGGGCTTCCTGCCTCTGGTAGCAGTTGGACTCCATCAGGCACTGACACCCATTCATGCCATGTTAAATGACCCGGCTGGTGCCACAGGCGGCATCAATTATCTGCTCCCAATCTTAATGATGGCAGGCGGCGGTCAGGTTGGAGCCGGTATTGCTCTTTATGTAAAAACAAAAAATAAGAAATTAAAAAGATACATAAGAGACTCCATACCAGTAGGAATTCTTGGAATCGGAGAACCAATGATGTACGCAGTTACCCTGCCTCTTGGCAGATCATTCTTAACTGCCTGTATCGGCAGCGGCTTCGGAGGAGCGCTGGCAGCTCTTCTTCATCTGGGAACTGTTTCCCAGGGTGTTTCCGGTCTGTTCGGGCTTCTCATTGTAAAACCCGGTCAGCAGCTGTCCTTTATACTGGCAATGCTGGTAGCTTACGCAGGCGGATTTTTAGTAACTTACTTCTTTGGCGTAGATGAAAACAGAATCAATGAGGTATACGGAGAGGAATAATGAAAACTGGAATTTCCATTTACTTCTCCAGTGGAATGGAGAAGAATGAAGCGCTGATTAAAAAAGCGGTAAAAAACGGAGTCACCTATGCATTTACCTCTCTCCATATACCGGAAGAGACTGAGGTGGATTATAGCAGGAGTATCAGGCAGCTTTTAGACTGCTGCAGGGAAGAAAAATTAAACCTGATTGCAGATGTAGGACCGGAAACCTATGAAAAGCTGGGTGTTGCCAGCATGGAAGAATTAAAATCGTTAGGAATCACCCATGTAAGGCTGGATTATGGCTTTTCCCCCAGGGAAGTGGTTGAAATATCCAAACACTTTTATGTTGTTTTTAATGCCTCCACCATAATGGAGGAAGAACTTTTGGAATGGAAGCAGTATGGGGCAGACTTTACTAAATTTGCAGCCTGCCATAACTTTTATCCCAAGCAATTTACCGCCTTGTCCTTAAGACAGGTGAGAGAAATCAACAACCGACTAAAGTATCTGGGATTTACAACCATGGCATTTGTGCCAGGCAGTTTAACGCTCAGGGGGCCGCTTTTCGAAGGATTACCAACCGTGGAAGACCACAGAACCCGTATGGATGAGGTAGCTTATAACATGCTGGAGCTTTCCATGGAGGGAGGCTGTGATGTGGTGCTGGTCGGAGATGTGGACGTCAGAGAGAAGGACTGGGAAGCGGTGAAATGCATCAGCCAGGGTTATGTGGAGCTGAGGGCTGATTTATCACCAGGCTATGAATTTGTAAGAGACCAGATTCATCATGACAGACCAGATTCCAGTGAATATCTGTTCCGCTCCCAGGAATCCAGATTGTATCAGCAGGTGATTGAAGCGGAAGAAAGAGAAAACGGGATGCTGATCAGAAAAGCAGGAAGCATCTCCATATCCAATAAAAAATATTTAAGGTATATGGGGGAGCTTGAGATTGCCCGCGTGGATCTTCCCATGGATGAACGTTTAAATGTAATCGGGCAGATAAAGGAAAAGGATCTGAAATTTCTAACTTACGTTCAAAAAGGTTTCGGAGTAAAGCTGATATTGGATTGAGGAATCTCAAAAATAATCAGACCGGAGAAAATGACACTGACTGTCTTTTCTCCGGTATTTACTGTCCCCTAACAGTGACTATTAGGGGACAGTTTACCCTTTTTGCGCTGCTATATAGGAGATGTTAACAAAATCAATGATTCTATGATTCTAAGTCAGTGGATGCAGGATGATTACCACGAGTTTTTTCAGGCATAGCTGCCTTAATGGCATCAGCCTCTGTTTGTGTGATAATACCCTTGTTCACCATTTCTGTAAACAGATCAATTCTTTCTTTCTTGTTATTCGAAGAAAAATATTCCTGTTTTTCTGTTTCGGTCATAGCTTCCACTTTAGCTCTCTCGGCTTCCCTTTCGGATTTAAGATTGTTTAAATAAGCTGTAATCTTATCAGCTGCATCCTGGTCTATGGTTCCGGCAGATACAAGACTAGCAAGGTTTTTTTCAAGGTTGCCGAATCCAAAACCTCGCTTTCCTTCTCCATCTTCCTTCTTGCGTTCCGGCATAGCTGCCTTCATTGCATCTGCCTGGGTCTGGGTAATGATTCCCTCACTCACTAAATTTGAGAATATATTACCTTTCTTTTTTCCCTTATTTGCAGAGAAGTATTCTTTTCTTTCCTCCTTTGTCATAGCATCCGTCTTTGCTTTTTCCTCTTCCCGGATTGCTTCCTGGGTTTTCAAATAAGCAATCACCTTATCGGCAGTTGCCTGATCTAAGGTTCCGTTTGCGACAAAGCTTTCCAGACTGCTCTGGTCTAATCCAAAGCCACCCTTATGATCACGCCTGCCATCTTTTGTTTCGGCTGTTTTTGAATCCGTCTGTGAAGTATCTGCAGATGATGCAGTCGTCTCTGCATATACGATAGCGCTGCTTCCAATTGTTATAGATGCTAATGCAAAGGCTAATAATGAATAATTTCTAATGTTTTTCCTCATATAATCATCTCCTTACATATAATAGTCAACAGTTGCTTTTACCTATTACAGATACTGCCTCCTTTCGTGTACTCTACATATCATACCCGGTAAATTTGACGGACTTATGTTCGCAATCTGATTTTTCTCTGAACTTTTAATGCATCTTCCTGTCATTTTTATTTCAGGTAAAAATTTCAGTTTATTTTCAGGTGGAAGACAAAATAACATCATTTCTATGTTATATAATAAATGGATGTTGTTGGAATGAGGAGTTTAATTATGGCAAAATTATTACTATGTGACGATGAGGCTGCGTTGCGTGCTGTCCTTAAGCGTTATGCAATTTTTGAGAAACATGATGTGGTAGAGGCAGCAAATGGTATGGAAGCAATTTCACTGTGCCAAAAGGAGTCCTTTGATATAATTATTATGGATGTTATGATGCCGGTGCTGGACGGCTTTTCTGCCGTGAAAGAAATACGTAAAACATGCAAGACCCCAGTTCTCATGCTTTCCGCAAGGGGCGAGGAATATGACAAGATACTTGGCTTTGAACTGGGAATCGACGATTATGTGGTAAAACCTTTTTCTTCAAAAGAAATTATGCTGCGGGTAAACGCTATTTTACGCCGCACCTCAATTAGCACAGCCACTGTACTTGAGGATATGAACCATGTTATTTATGAAAAGGAAGGACTTCGGGTTGATATCACTGCCTACAAGGTATTTATTGATGGTAATCTGGCAGAGATGGCTGCTAAGGAATATGATCTTCTCTTCTTTCTCATTCACAATAAAAATATTGCTGTTCCAAGAGAGAGGATTCTATCAAAAGTATGGGGGTATGATTACTTTGGTGATGACCGAACTTTGGACACTCATATAAAACTATTGAGAAAATCACTTGGTCCTTACGCCAAATTCATTACAACCTTGAGGGGATATGGGTACCGGTTTGATGGATAAGATAAAATTACAATGGAGAATGTTTGGGTTTTTGCTGGGTTTTTGTACGCTTCTACTGGTAGTGCTTTGGTTGATGCAAACAGTTTTATTAAACAGCATGTACAAAATGGTCCGAAGATTAGAAATGAAACAGGCAATAGAAACGGTGGAACGAAGTATCAACAGTCCTGATCTACCAAACGTACTTGTTACACTGAAGGATACAAAAGAGATTACCGTATCCCTTGCCAATGAGAAAACTCCAAGGCCAAAGAGAAGACCTTATAGTAAACACAAAATGGAAATAACTCAGGTGAGAAATTTTACCCTGGAAGACGGGAAGACCATAACGTTGATGTTTAATGCAGTAATCACCCCTGTAAATGCAACCCTGACTACCCTGAAACTGCAGCTTTATATTGTTACCGGTATCATGATCATCCTATCCGTGTTTCTTGCGCTGATGATCGCCAAAAAGGTTTCGACCCCCATAGCCGAAACCAATAAGAGTGCAAAGGCACTGGCCGCCGGCAATTACAATGTCAGCTTTAAAGGTCATGGGTTCCTGGAAATTATGGAGCTTTCTGATACACTTAATACCGCAGCGGCCGAACTTCGCAAAACGGAAAACCTCCGGCGGGAATTAATGGCCAATATTTCCCATGATCTGCGGACTCCTCTTGCACTAATTTACAGCTATGCCGAAGTGATGCATGATTTCCCTGATGAAATATCACAAGATCAGACTCAGATTATTATGGATGAAACGAAGCGGCTAAGCTCTCTGGTCAATGATGTATTTGATGTATCACGATTGGAAACCGGGACTATGGAAATTAACAAAAGGACTTATTCCATCACCAAAAGCATAAGCCAGACCATTGAACGGACAGCAGAGCTTGTCCGAAAGGATGGGTATAAGCTTTCTTTTGATTACCAGGAAGAGGTCTATGTCAATGCTGATGAGATAAAAATTACACAAGCGTTTTATAATCTCCTGATTAATGCCATTCACTATAGCGTACTTGAAAAAGATATCGTGATACGCCAGATCTCTCACAAAGGCTTTGTTCGGATCGAAATTGAAGACCACGGTTGCGGAATCGCGCCTGAGGACCTTCCTTATATCTGGGACCGATATTATAAAGTAGATAAAGCACATAAACGAGGGATCACAGGAAGTGGATTGGGGCTTTCCATTGTAAAAAAAATTATCCACCTCCACGGGGGTACCTGCGGCTCAAAATCCAGTCAGAATAAGGGGAGTGTGTTCTGGTTTCAGTTAAAGTCAGGGTAGAAATCAATACAGGGCTGCATAATATCCACATAGGCATAACCCGGATACTCAATGGCTGCTTTCATAAGAGCCGTCAATTGCCTGGCATGGGCGTTTGCACTGGATTCCATAACGGAAATACTTCAGGTTTTGCCAGCTTAAATTTAATATATGTGAAAATTTTCTCATTGGTTGACAAATGAGATTGTATGAGAGATACTAATAGTAATCTTCAAGTATTGATAAAAATAATTCAATTAGGAGGCATGTTATATGAAATTATTTAAATGTACTGTATGCGGCTATGTTCATGAAGGAGAGACCGCTCCGGAAGTTTGCCCGAAATGTAAAGTGGGAGCAGAGAAGTTTGAAGAACTCAGTGAGGAAGATGCTGAAAAAATATACCGTTCTGATCGTACCAATGCCATTCACATGGAAGTGATCACATTAGCTGAGAAGATGATCGCATTATGCAAGGAAGGTATTGAGGATAACTTAGATCCAAAATGTGTATCTGCATTCACACAGGCGAAGGATGAAGCATGGGTTATTAAACAGAGATCCAAAACAGAGCTTGCAGGTCATATGAAATTAGGAAAATACTAGAAAACAGAAAATTTTATTGACTATCTGGTATAATCCGCTATAATTATTTGTAAAGATACAAAGAAGTATTTGAATATGGACTGCTTCTTGTATAAGCTCATTAATATGGTTTGAGCGTCTCGACCAGGCGACCTTAAATTGCCCTAGGCTACATGAGCACAGACTGAACTGCCGCTTCAAAGGAAGCAGTTGTTTTGTGTGTGTTTCGTGTGCCTGGGGCTTTTTTTAATCCATATGCCCGAAGAAATGCATGCAGACCAGCGGTAAAAACAGGAATGAAAAGGAGTAAGGAAAGGTATGAAAAAAACGATTCGCTTCTTTCTGAATGGAAAATTGAAAGAGATTTCAGTCAATGGGGAAACAACCGTATTGGAGCTTCTCCGCAGCGGGTTTCAGTTAAATGGAATCAAGGAAGGCTGCGGTGAAGGGGACTGCGGAGCATGCACGGTAGTAATCGGGGAGGTAAGAGAAGGAAAGGTACATTATAAGTCTGTAACGGGCTGTTTGTATCTGGCAGCAAAGCTGGAAGGGAAGCATCTCATAACAATTGAGGGGCTTGCACAAAAAGAAAAGCTTCATCCAATACAGGAAGCTGTTTTAAATGCACATGCGACCCAGTGCGGATTTTGTACACCAGGAGTAATTTTGTCTATACTGGCGCTTTATCTGGAGAGACCCAATCCTGGAAAAGAAGAATTTCGCAGATATTTAGAGGGAAATCTCTGCCGGTGCACGGGATATGCATCCATTCGGAAAGTGCCCGAATACTTAAAGGATTTAACCATTCATTCTGAAGAAATCCGCCCCTCTTATCTGGAGGAGACAGAAGAAAAACAGCTGGCGTTTGTCCATGAAGACATTTTTATTGACGATGGGGTTCACGCATATTATTCTCCTGTTTCAGAAGATAACCTGGAAGCTTTTATAAGAGACCACGAAGAACTCGTTTCCGGACAGAATTTAAGATTTTTAAATGGCGGAAGTGATGTAGTAGTGGGAATCAAGAAAAGAAACCAGCATTACAGACTACTTGTGGATATCAGCAGAATTCCATCTTTGCAGAATATTTCATACAGGGATAATCAACTGACCATAGGCGGCGGAGTTACTTTGTCGGAGATTATTGATCAGGTAAATCCATATTTCCCCCAGTTTTCCGATGCAGTTTCAGGCATGTGTTCGGAGCAGGTAAGATCGTCAGCTACCTTGGCAGGTAATCTTGTTAATGCCTCGCCAGTAGCAGATACCGTTCCTCTTTTGATGGCAGTAAACGCAGTCGTACATTTGAAAGGCTGTGATGGAACAAGAAGCGTTCCTGTCCGGGAGTTTTATCATGGCTATAAACAGACAGAGAACAAATCAGACGAGTGGGTTGCTTCCATTACCATTCCAGTGGGAGAGTATGATTTTATCCACTTTGAAAAGGTGAGCAAGAGAAAAGAAGTGGACATATCCGCAGTTAATTCCGCCATAGCCTTACAGATATCAGAGGGTATGATAAAAAAAGCGTCCATGGCCTGCGGAGGTGTGGGTCCTATTACACTTTATATGCCCAAAACCTCTCATTACCTGGAGGGAAAGCGTATGACAGAGGAAACTTTTCTGGAGGCTTATGACATAATTGGCGGAGAGGCATCCCCCATCGGCGATGTGAGAGGAAGTGCAGATTACCGGGAAGCTGTAATGGAGAATCTTTTAATGAAACATTATCTGGCTTATGAAAGCAGTCAGGAGGCAGTTGGTCATGAATAATGAACAGATGAGACAAAATAATCAGTGGGGGCAGGCAGGAACCTCACCGTTACACGTAAGCGGACGTGATCACGTAATGGGCCGTTCCCAGTTTATTGATGATATTCCAAAGCCCGGAAATCTGCTCTATGTAAAAGTCATGGTTAGTCCGGTTGCAAACGGACGGATTGTAAAACTGGATACACAAAAGGCAAGTGAGATGCCAGGGGTAGCTGCTGTTCTGACCGCAGAGGACATTCCGGGTGAGAATCAGATCGGTGGAATCATTAAAGATGAGGTATGCCTGGCTCAGGGGCATGTACAGTTTGTGGGTGAACCTGTTGCAGTCATTGCTGCAGAAAGCATAAAGGAAGCGGAAGCAGCCATGGAGCAGATCCTGTTTGAGGTAGAAGAAGAGACACCTGTGCTGACTGTTAGAGAGGCCATAAAAAGAGATCAGTATGTGGGGCCTGTGCGGAAAATTGAACGTGGTGATGTGGAGTCTGTTTTTGCTGACTGCCCCTGTTATATGGAGGGTGTAATCAGAAATGAAGGACAGGAACATTTTTATCTGGAAACCCAGAGTGCTCTGGCTGTGCCGGAAGACAACGGCGGCATTACCCTGTATTCCTCTTCTCAGAATCCCAACGAGATTCAGAAGATGGCATCGGGAGTTCTGGGACTGCCTCAGAATATGGTTACAGTAGACATTAAAAGGCTGGGCGGAGGATTCGGAGGAAAGGAATCCCAGGCAACCTCCTGGGCCTGCCTTGCTGCTCTTACAGCCTATCATACAGGGCAGTCTGCTCTGATACGCCTGACCAGAGATGAGGATATGCTCTCAACTGGAAAGCGTCATGCATTTGAAAGCGATTACCGGGTGGCATTTGATAAAGAAGGAAAGATTCTTGCATATTCCGTAGAGCTTAATTCCAATTGTGGAGCGGTTGCCGATGTGAGCACCTCCGTTTTGGAACGGGCAATGCTCCATGCTGAAAACTGTTATCACATTGAAAATATTAAAATTATTGGCAGACCCTGTAAGACTAACCTACACCCCGCTACTGCATTCCGGGGATTTGGCGGACCTCAGGGAATTTTTGCAATTGAAAGCGTAATTGAGAGAATTGCATATACCCTGGGACTGGATCCATATGATGTGAGAATGAAGAACATGTACCACAAAGGGGATTTGGCCCCTTACGGGCAGGAAATCCATCATGGGGAAGACATTGGAAGAATCTTAGAAAAACTGAGAACTGACAGCCGGTGGGATGAACGGAAAAAAGAGATTGCTGCATTCAATCAGAAAAACCGGTTTGCGAAAAAAGGACTTGGGATCACTCCGGTGAAGTTTGGCATTTCCTTTACGGCAGCTCATCTTAATCAGGGAAGTGCCCTGATTCAGGTATATACAGATGGATCTGTTTCCGTCACTCACGGAGCCATTGAGATGGGCCAGGAAGTTAACACGAAGATTGCCCAGATTGCGGCAACTACCCTGGGGGTCCCCATTGGAACAATTAGAATAGAAAGTAATAACACAAAACGGGTTGCTAACACCTCGGCAACTGCAGCATCTTCGGGATGTGATTTAAACGGGCACGCGGTGGAGAATGCCGCACTTAAAATTCTTGGAAGGCTGAAAGAACTGGTATCAAAGTTATATCCCGGAGAAGATGGAGTGTTTGAAAACGGCTATGTCTATGGGGGGAGTGAGGGGAAAACAGATTATGAGAATCCTCTTATTTCGTTTAATGAGCTGGTACAAAAAGCATATTTTGAGCGGATTGATTTATGTGATCATGGGTATTACGCTACTCCCGGTATCTATTTTGACAGGGACAAAGGAGAAGGGCATCCATTTTTGTATTATGTATTTGGAGCGGCAGTCACAGAAGTAACCGTTGATATGCTTACCGGCCGCACCACCCTTGATTCAGCCCATATCCTTCACGACTGTGCAAGCAGTATTAACCCAATGGTGGATATCGGACAGATTCAGGGTGCTTTTATCCAGGGCTTGGGCTGGGTTACAACGGAAGAGCTGGTGTACCAGGATAAAGGAAGACTTTTAAGCGGTTCACCGGCAACCTATAAGATTCCAACCATTGGCGATATTCCGGAGGAATTTCATATTGAACTGATGGAAGGCTGCATGAATGAGCTTGGTATTAAGCGATCAAAGGCCATTGGAGAACCGCCGTTTATCTATGGAGAATCCGTATTTTTTGCTATTACAGATGCTCTTAGCTCTCTGGGAAGTTATCCGGATGAATTAAGCATTCCGGCAACTCCGGAGAAAATCTGGAGAGTGATAGAGCGGAACAAAAAGTAGTGACCCGTTAACGATTGGATCATAGTGAAAAGGAGAAAAGTTTATTGACTGCTTTTCTCCTTTTCTTTTTGTGTAATGAATTTAAGAATTGAGTCGGTAGTTATCTCCTGCTGATCTTCTCCAGTAATCAAAGAAACTCCATCCCCTTTCTGACTTCCATAATTCCCAAAGCCGGCGTGATTTCCCCCCTCTATGGGAATCACATCTGCATCTCCTTTTAATTTTTCCCGGCTCAACACACCATCCATAGTCCCATATAGAACAAGCGCCTTTTGTGTGTCAATATCTCCATACGGATAGGCGCCAAGAAGAATCAGTCCATTTAAGGAATCAGGGTGAGATGCCATGTAACTGCTTGCCATGGCTCCGCCCAGAGAATGTCCACCAATATACCAGTTTTTTATATCTGGATTCTCCTCCATGATTTTATCTGCTGCTGCGGGGTTAAATAAAGCAAGATGAAATGGCATTTTTACAAGGAAACAGGTGATTCCCTGGCTGGATATTTTTGACAGAAGCGGATAGTAGGCGGTTGCTTCTACTTTTCCT
The DNA here is from genome assembly GCA_009712635.1 of Hungatella sp. Lineage (GTDB taxonomy): Bacteria > Bacillota > Clostridia > Lachnospirales > Lachnospiraceae > Lacrimispora. The sequence continues at coordinate 67,336 of WASS01000019.1, forward strand.
CCCGGATAAAAAATAAGGGCCGTATCGGTCTGGGTTTTGGAAGATAAAAGGATATACTGCTTTTCCTCTTTTGCACGTCCGTTTTTTATATCCTGATTCAGTGCGCTTACAGCAACGTCATCCGCTTTATAGTAGATGGATGTATAAATAAAAAATGCAGTGATAAGGAGGATCATGATTGTCAGCAACACTTGTGAAGCTTTTTTAAACAACCGTTTCATAAAAAGCAATCCTTTCAATGAAATAAGTAATGAAACACGTTACAGGTATTATATACCTTCTACAGGGTATTTAAAACAGATTTACTTGAGTAAACAGTTCGAAAGGATTATATTTATCGTGTCAGGAGGTAACTAATAGGGAGAATTAATTTTAAAACGTATCTGGGACATTTTTTTACAGAAACAGCATTGATGTATCCGGTTAACCTCTTTTTCGCAGTGAATTTAAAATGGATTGGCATTAATACAAGATCAATTATACTGTGCTCAATCGTGTATTTTTTTGTTATGGCGGCAAATCATCTTTATTTTTACTATATGGAAAAAAGCAGTGCAGAAGAAATAAATCAATTATTGGAAGATTGGAGAGACCGGAATGTGTGATATATCTAAGTTTTCTGATTCAGCATCATTTTTTATGTATCATACTGCTTTATTACTTATGATATCAGCGGAAGCTTTTATCGTTATCTATACACATCCAAAAGACCCGGGAACGGAAAAAACCAACAAGCGGGATAAAGGAACCAAATGGCTTCTGATTATTAATTTTTATGTATGTATTTACTTGAGCTTCTTTATGGTTGGACAGAAAGGCTGGGATTCCGTTCTAAATACAAAATTGCCAGTGGTGGCCACCTATCCTGGAATTATTTTAATGCTGGCTGGAATTATAATTCGTTTATGGGCGGTATTAACGTTAAAGAGATCGTTTACTTTATCAGTGCAGACTTCCAAAGAACAGCATCTTATAACCACCGGCATTTATAAAAAAGTAAGAAATCCGGCATATACAGGCAGTATCTGTAGTTTGGTTGGGACAGCGCTTGGACTTAGGGGTGGGATTGCATTGGCTATGGTATTGATATTTTCCTTAATATGTTATTCAGCCAGGATTTCCGTGGAAGAGAAGGTATTAAGAAGCCATTTTGGAAATGAATTTACGGAATATGAAAAACGCACCGATCGGTTGGTTCCTTATGTGTGGTAGCCTTTTCTATTTAGCACCTAAGTTTTTTGAAATAGTTGATTTAAAATATCAGCTTCCGTCTTTTTTCTGCAGTATCCATACACAGGAAGTGTAACCGGTGAAAGAGATGGAAGAACTTTTAACCGCCTCTCTTGTTTTATTAATTTTTCAGGCAACAATGCAATTGCCCGGTTGGATGACAGCAGAGTAATCATTAAATCCAGTGTGTCCACTTCGATCAAAGACAATTCGCTTTTTCCCTGACTTAGGGTTTGCAAGGTCAAATGGCGAAGTGGGCATAACTTATCCCGGCTGACTATGACCGGCAATACTTCTTCCGGATTCATTTCCAGGCTGGAAGAGCCAGCCCATAAAAGGATTTCCGGGTATTGAAGCTGAAAAAATCCAGTATCCGGAGACTGGGCTATGTGAGTGATGATTATATCATAAATCTGACTGTTAAAGTTACGGTTTAATTTTTTCGCAGCGTCAGTATGCATGGTAAAATGACTGTTCTTTTCATATAACCATGGGAAGTAGAGCCTGGAAAGAAGCTGCGTTGAGCCTACACGGATTTCCTGGCTTTCTGACTGAAATTCCTGGTATAGATTTTTAAGTGTATCTTCCATCACAAAGGCATAGTGGTAAAAACGTTCTCCATCAGGAAGTATTTTAAGTCCTGATCTGGTACGGATAAAAAAAGTACCTTGAAACTCTTTTTCAAGTTTCATAAGACGGGTAGACACATTGGACTGGGTATAGTGGAGGAGTTCTGCTGTTTTTGTTATGGATCTGTTTCTGTATAACTCCATAAAGATAGCAATGTCATTTATTTCCATATTATCTCTCCTATCCATCATTATGAATGATGTTTGGATTTATTATTAATTATTATACTATTATTAAATAGTAATGTAAAATGAAGTTATAAAAAATTAGAGGAAGGAGATATAAAATGACAGGAATGCAGTATGTAATAACACTTCCAGGTGATTACGATATGAATATTATCAGAAAACGGGTGGAGGAAAACGGAAATAAGACGGATGGCTTTCCAGGATTGAAATATAAATGCTATCTGATACGTGAAAAAGGTATAGATGGTTTTGAACAGGCATATGCGCCTCTTTATTTATGGGATCAGGAAGAGGGCATGAATCAATTTCTCTTTGGAGGATATTATGATCAGATCATCAAATCCTTTGGCTGGCAGCATGTTAATATTGGCATACCTCTGATTGCCGAATTTGATAAGGAGTTTCTGAATTCCCGCTATGTGATGGAAATAACCGGCAGTATCTCTCCGGAATTATCTTTAAGTAATGTTCCCAAGAAAATCAAGCTGTTGACGGAACGGATAGAGGAGCTGACTGGGCAGGTATGCATCTATAATCCGGATAAATGGAGATATAGTGTATTTTTATTTATGAAAGAACGTCCTCAAACCCAGGATGGCTGTAAAATTTATCAGATTCTTCATATTTCGGAGGGAAGGAGTCGCTAAGATATTACATTCAGTTCCTATGTTTACTATCCATGCCAAAACACTCTTCTTAAGAAGTGCTTTGGCATGGAGTGAATAACACTCATTTTATTAATTCCTGTCCGTATGACATTGACATTTGTCTGCTGATTCTCTAAAATAACAAGCGGGAGAGGAGTTATACATATGAATAATGTTTCATTGAGCGTATTACTGATCATTTCTTCTGCACTGATCGGTAATTTTGTCATTTATGGTCTTGCCAGAAGAAAAATTCCTGGTGTTTTCTATTTTTGTCTTTTAATGACTGCAATGATTTTTCACTGCGTAGGGTATGCATTTGAGCTGCTGTCAGATACAGTGGGAACCATGTATATCTGGACTCGTGTTGAATATATAGGAGCGTCATTTTATCCGTTTTTAATTATGATGTTTACCAGGGAATATACAGAAGAAAAAAAGATTGCCAATCGATTTGTGGTAACCCTTGTCCTGATGGTTAATGTCATTACATTAATTCTTGTTTATACCAATAATTATCATTTTCTATATTACTCATCCATAGGCGTGGATGATTCGCCTGGATTTCCCATATTGGTACTGGAAAAGGGAATCTGGTACTATATTCAGGTTCTGGTTCTCTGTATTTCCATTTTATACAGCATAACGGTGTTAATAATAAAACTGAAAAGATCCAGTGGCAGTTACAGGGATAAAGTGTTGTTTCTGTTAATAGGGGTAAGTGCACCTGTAATTACTATGATGCTTTATATGTTGGGGGTGGGGCCTGTTTATCTGGATCTGACTCCATTTTCCTATTTCATTATGAGCATTTCCATTACAATAGGTCTTTTCAGATATGATATGCTGGTTCTTAATCCAATTACCTATGAGATGATATTCCAAAGCATTAATGAAGCGGTTCTTGTAATCGACAGCAATGGTATGCTGTTAGGTTTTAATAATGTATCCAAAGAATTTTTCCCGTCTCTCTCAAAATTGAAAATCGGACAGTCTTATGAGTTGATTGAAGAGTTAAAAAATCATAACCTGGACTCAATAAATCCGGTACATGAAATATGTGGCAGGAAATACAGTTTTAAAGCAATTGCAATGAAAGCTCACGGAGTCTGCATATACGTTGCCAATGACATTACAGAATCGGAAAATGCAAAAAAACAGCTGGAGATTCTGGCGACCATTGATTCTCTGACCGGGCTTTATAACCGCAGATATTTTATGGAACAGGTGGAGCAGTCCCGTTTAGACGGTGTGTTCATAATCATGGACTTAGATCATTTTAAAGTGATCAATGATACCTTCGGACATTTTGAGGGAGACCGGGTTTTAAGTGATTTTGGAATATTGATTCAGCATACCTTTCCAGACCATATTTCCTGCCGTTACGGAGGGGAGGAGTTTGCTATATTTCTGGCAGAAACCAGTTTGGGAGAGGCTTATAAACGGGTGGAGTCTTTAAGACAGAAAAACAAAATGGGAACACAGAGCTGCAAGGTCACATTTTCAGCTGGAATTTCTGAATATGTGCTAGGAACAGAGACAGTCTCTGAGGCACTGATACAGGCTGACAAAAAGCTTTATGAGGCAAAGGAGAGGGGAAGAGACAGAATCTGTTTTTAAAGTTCTATGATTTTGCTCAGACAATATGCGGCAATTAAAGACAGGAAAAAAACAATCTGAAATCTTATAATGATATGTGACAAGGGGGTGCAGATAATGGAATGGGTGAAACTTTTGCAAACAGCGCTTGATTATATGGAGGCTCATCTTTTAGAAAAGATCAGCTATGAGGATGTTGCCAGAGAGGTGCATATGTCCAGCTATAATTTTCACAGAACTTTTAGTCTTATGGCAGGAATGACTGCCAGTGAGTACATAAGGAACCGCAGGCTGTCTCTTGCTGGGCAGGAGCTTCAGATGACGGATATAAAGGTGATTGATGCTGCCTATAAATACGGATATGAAACTCCGGAAAGCTTTGCAAAGGCATTTTCCAGATTTCACGGAGTAACTCCAAAAGCGGCAAAGTTAAGGGGAACCCGACTTTCATTATTCAATGCCCTGGTTATTAAAATCACATTGGAAGGTGGAAAAAGCATGGATTACAGAATTGTGGATAAGGGGAATATGAGATTTGCTGCAAAAGTGAAAGCATTTGAAAATGAGACAATTAACGATGGGGAAAATCATGAGATACCTGATTTCTGGACAGCGTGCAGGAAGGAAAAGATTTTTGATGAACTTTATGCACTGGGGCAGGAAGGGAAAAGAGACATTTACGGTTTGTGCAGCCCTACCAGAGAAAACGAGGGGACTTTTGACTACGGTATCGGAGTAATCCTTGATGAGGAAACACCAGTTGAGGAATTGGAGGAGTTACTTAGTCGGGGATATCGGATCTGGGAGACGGACCCTGCAACGTATGCAGTTTTTTCCTGTTATGGTGAAGATGGAGACTGTATCAGTGAGATGTGGGGCAGATTTTTCAAAGAATTTCTTCCACAGTCCGGCTATGAACATACGGATGAAACGGATTTTGAAATTTATTATGAGAAAGGTGCTCCCGGACTGTTCTGTGAACTCTGGATACCTGTAACAGCGTGCAAGAAAATGTGATAAGAAGCTGTCCCGATAATCTGGATAAAACATGGTAGATATGCTATACTTCAGGTAACAATTGGATATATGTAAAAAAACACTTGGAGGGGTAAAATGAGGTATCGAAAACTGGGTAGAACAGGGTTAATGGTTAGCGAAATCGGCCTGGGGGGCGAATGGCTGGAACGTAAAAATTATGATGAAGTAAAAGAGGTGGTAAAGCTTTGCAAAGAACAGGGGATCAATATTTTAGACTGCTGGATGTCAGAGCCAAATGTGAGAACCAATCTGGGGGAAGCGATTAAAGACTGCAGAGATCAATGGATCATACAGGGGCATTTAGGCGCTACCTGGCAGAATGGACAGTATGTCAGAACCCGTGATATGGAAAAGGTAAAGGAAGCCTTTGAAGACCTGCTGACCCGCTTTCAGACGGATTATATGGATCTTGGAATGATACATTTTGTAGATGAGTCAGCTGAGTTTTACAGAATCATGAACGGTGAGTTTATTGAGTACGTCAGGGGGCTGAAAGAAAAAGGAGTGATCCGCCATATTGGTATGAGTACTCACAATCCCGCTGTTGCAAAACTGGCTGCTTTAAGCGGAGAGATTGAAATGATTCTTTTTAGCTTAAACCCGGCATTCGATCTGCTTCCGCCGACAGAGGATATGACTGAATTGTTCCAGAAGGATTATCAGGAAGATTTATATGGAATAGCTCCTGAGCGGGCTGAACTTTATAAGCTTTGTGACAGAGAAGGTGTTGGTATTACTGTAATGAAGGGATATGGGGGAGGCAGGCTGTTTTCTGCAGAAAATTCTCCTTTTGGAGTGGCTTTAACTCCGGTGCAGTGTATTCATTATGCCCTCACCCGCCCTGCAGTCGCTTCCATAATGGTGGGGTTAAGCACACCAGATGAAGTAAAAGCGGCCCTTGCCTACGAGACTGCCACAGAACAGGAAAAGGATTATGCAAGCATACTTGCCAGTGCTCCCCATCATGCCTATTCCGGTCAGTGTACTTATTGTGGTCATTGCGCACCCTGCCCTGCCCACATCGATATTGCCATGGTAAATAAACTGTATGATCTGGCTGCCATGCAGGAAGAAGTTCCGGGGACAGTACGTGCCCATTATGAAAATCTTTCATCTAATGCCTCTGATTGTATCGCCTGTAAGGCATGTGAAACAAGGTGTCCATTTGAGGTACCAATTGTTGAGCGAATGGAAAAAGCAAGGGCCTTGCTGGGCTAAAAGTTGGAGGAGGCAGATGAAATTAGGGGTATTTTCCGATATTCACAGTAATTATCATGGTTTTCATGCATGCTACGAGGAAGCAGTAAAAAGAGGTGTGAATCAGTTTCTGTTTCTGGGAGACTATGTCAGTGACTGTGCATACCCGGAAAAGACAATGAATCTTTTATACCATATCAGAGATCGATATCCCTGTACTTTTATACGGGGGAACCGGGAGGACTATTTATTAAATCATAAAAACGGGGCAGAAGATGGCTGGGTGTCTCCATCTTCTGCTTCCGGAAGTCTTTTATATACCTACGAACATCTTACAGAAGCAGATCTGGAATTTTTTGAAAGTATGGATCTGTCAGGAAGAATGAAGACAGAAGGTTATACTGATTTTTATTACTGCCATGGAACCTTAGAAAATACCAGGGGTGTGTTCCACCTGGGAAGTGAAAGCGCAAAGGAAGTACTTAACCAGTTGGATGCAGATCTTATTATCTGCGGACACACTCACAGGCAGGGGATTTTCCAATATAAAGGGAAGACTCACGTCAATACGGGATCTGTAGGTGTTCCGTGGGACTATGGCGGAGATGCGCAGTTTTGTATTCTTCACGGAGATAAGGGAATATGGAAACCGGAGCTGGTTCAGTTGGATTACGATAAATCTCTGGCGGTAAAGGAACTATATGAAAGCCATTTAAATGAAACGGCCAGAGTCTGGACGAGAATTGTTGAGAAAACCCTGATTACAGGAATTGATCAGTCAAGACTTTGCCTGACAACTGCACTTAAAAAATGGGAGAACGACGGAGGAAGCGGTATCTGGTCCATGCTTCCTGAAACGTATTGGGAAGATGCAGCTGCTGAATTGGGGTTATGAATAGGTTATAAAAAGGCTGAAAACAGGGCGTTCCAAAAGGAGCGCCCTGTTTGATTAAAAGATAGCAGGATTCTGTAGGAATTCATCCAGCAGAAGTTTCTCCACTCCCGCAAGCACTGCAATACCGATTCCGTGGGGATCGTTAAAGCGCCACCCCAGCTGGCGGTAATACGACCGGCTGTAAGAACAGTCAGATCCACGGCAGACACCATATAAGTCGCCCTTCCGGTTAATTACTGTTTTTTTCATACCAGTCCATGCCTTTGCTATGGAAGTTATGCACCGGTTTTGCAGAGTATCTTTTATAATACCCAGCCGAATACCTCTGGAAAAGGCGCAGATGAACATGGAGGTGGAAGAAGCCTCCTCATAGGTGGTGGAATCATCAAGAATCTGATGCCACAGACCTGTTTCATCCTGTACCTGTAATATGCCTTCCGTCATTTCAAGAAAGAAGGAAGTGACGGCATCGTAAGCCGGATGTTCCTTTGGCAGGATAAGAAGAAGTTCGGAGAGGGCAAGAACTACCCAGCCGTTTCCTCTGCTCCATGGAATCCGGTTCATCTTACCGTAATTTAAATCAATAATATGGGACATCAGCATTTTATCCGTCATGAAAAAGTACTGTTTAAAAAGCTTTGCCTGGCGGCACGCATCATCCAGATATGCAGGGTCTCCGCTGAGCTGAGAGTATCGGCATAAGAAGGGGATACTCATATACATATCATCAATCCACATGGTATTGTTGTTTCTGGAAAATACCATGTCCTGTTCTCTTTTCTGATGGTTTCTCATAAAATCAGCAATTACATCAGCAAGTTTTTCAGCCTCTCTGGCAGGCCGGTATTTGTTGGCTTCTAACAGAAAGGAACCAAAAGACCCACAGTCGTCCAGCTCGCTTAACCAGCAAAGCTGTGTATTAACTCCAGGATAACCAAAAACGGATTTGTCATATACGGAATAATCATAGACTGCGGCTGTCATACGGGCATATTCCAAAGCATATTCCTGCCAGTCAGTGCGGTTAAAATAACGGCTGGCAGTTAATAGACCATATAAGGTAACTCCACAGGGATAAGTCCATTTTCCGTATAATTCTTCTTCTGCAAACATTCTCACAAATGAATCCGGCAGATCAGCCTTCCAATAGCACGTACCGTTTATTCCGTCGTAAACCTTTTCCATGGACAAAAGGTCTGGGACAGGCGGAATATGATCACCAAACATACCGGTATAAAGCCATGAGCCTTCGTATCCTTTCACTCCTGCATTCAGAGGAACGGCACTGCCGTCAGTCTCCAGCTGAAGATCTACTCCAGTCTCTTCACCAGCCTTTTTTTCACACAATATAAGGACGTTATGTGAGCCTCCATGAAGCATGATTTCTGATTCCCAGGTCCTGTTTTGCCACTCTCCCCTCAACTCACCGTCAATAAAAAGCCTGGTCTGGGTCTCGCTTTTACCTTCGAAATGGACTTTCTTTGCTTTATCAAGAACAAATCCACTTTTTAAAACAGCGGTTCCCTGGCTTAAGGAGCCAAAGATGCGTGTGATGGGACAGTCTGACTGCGACTTATCATATTCATTGCGTGGATACCAGGCAATATCATCATAGCAGCCGGAAAGTATGGACGTTAAACCATCCGTATTCCACTGAACCGGTTCACTGTAAACAAATCCTGCCTGCCCCTTTCGTTCTGGTATGGGTGAGAGAAAATGAGGCGGTTCCCATTGTGGTTTTGCATTCCGCAAAGTAAATCCAAAGCCGATTTCTGTTTTTTCAGTCATTAAAACGAAGTGATTAAGACCCGTTAAAAGAGTAATGGAGAAAAAAGCGGAGGTCTTAAAGCTCTCATCTCCAGGCTGGGATCGGTATACCTCTTCCCCGTTGACATAACATACAACAGGGCCCTGACAGCGAACTTCAAAGCGGGAGGGAGTCTGTTCGTGGCTGTAAAGGTCACCTGCACCATAGCAGATATCACCAATCTGCGCATTGGGAAATCGATTGTTAAAATCAAACAAATACCATCCCTTTGTGTCACATAATATACCGGTTGTAACATCCAGCCGGTACTGATAAGGTACCTGGGGATTTTCCCCGATGAAGCGGTTGGCAAGCAGTGCAATTACATCTTTGTCCCTGTCTCCATAAATTACGTAAGCACTGTCTTCCTCATTAAAATATTTCATAAATGGTCTCCTTAAGTATTAATTTGAGAGTGATAGGAGCCAAAATGAATGGTTTTTTTGTGAAAACCTACAGAAAAACACGTCCATTTATGGTATAATTGTAGCGAATGTATGGTTTTTCGTCAAGAAGATAAAACCCACTTCCCCAATGCACAGGAAAATGATAGTATAAACATACCAATATACTATGAATGCACAAGGCACTGCCAGAAAATTCATTTTTGCAGGTAAGGGGAAACATGTTAAAATAAACACATAAGGCACGGATATGCGTAGCCGTTTCAGGAGAAGGAGCAGAGGCATATGAGAGAACTGATTGATAAATTATATAAGAATCACAACCTGAAAAAGGAAGAGTTTATATATTTAATAGAAAATTTTGATAAAGATACCAGTGAATATCTTTTTTCCCTGGCGCAGATAACCAGCCAGGAACATTTTCAAAAGGAAGTTTACATCAGAGGATTGATCGAATTTTCAAACTACTGTAAAAATGACTGTTATTACTGCGGAATCAGAAGGAGTAATAAAAACGTCAGCCGTTACCGCCTGAGTAAAGAGGAGATTCTTTCCTGCTGTCAGAACGGATATGAGTTGGGTTTTCGGACCTTTGTTCTTCAGGGCGGAGAAGATCCGGCATTTACCGATGAAATTATGATTGATATTATAAAAGCCATGAGAGAAGGATATCCGGATTGTGCCATTACCCTTTCCATTGGGGAAAAAAGCTACGATCAGTATCAGGCGTATTACGAAGCAGGTGCAAACCGATTCCTTTTGCGCCATGAGACTGCCAATGAAGAACATTATAAAAAGCTTCACCCAGAGTCCCTGTCTCTTGAAAACAGGAAGGAATGTTTAAGAAATTTAAAGAAAATCGGGTATCAGGTAGGAACCGGATTTATGGTGGGATCTCCTTACCAGACCCCTGAGTGTCTGGCAGAGGATCTTGAATTTATTAAAGAATTGTCTCCTCAGATGGTTGGAATCGGTCCTTTCATACCACATAAGGAAACTCCGTTTAAGGATTTTTCAGCTGGCAGCATGGATTTAACCCTGTTTCTCATTGGAATGCTCAGGCTTATGCTTCCCAATGCGTTAATTCCGGCTACAACTGCATTAGGAACCATAGATCCCAAGGGGAGAGAGAAAGGAATTCTATCCGGCTCTAATGTATTAATGCCTAATTTATCTCCCATTGGTGTTAGAAAAAAATATGAGCTATATGATAATAAAATCTGTACCGGAGAAGAAGCAGCAGAGTGCAATGTCTGTCTGAGAAACCGTGTTTCCTCTATTGGTTACAATGTGGTAGAAAAAAGAGGAGACTTTGTAGAAATTTGACAAACTTTTAACTGGATGAGCAGATTTTCTGGACTTATATCACCATAGCGCTGGGATGTTTTGATACATTGATGGGTATTTGCAGGATATATTCGGAAAATAAATCATTGTTAGCATATAAAAAGAGAAAATAGTCAAAAAATTAACAAATTAATGTTGTTGCTTAACAGGAGTGAAATCTATATAATAGGTGTCGGTGAAACGGCATTAAAACAAACCGCAAAAATTATAAAATCACCTACTGGAATGAGGAGAGCAACAATGAAGAAAAAGCTTTTTTGGATAGCAATAGGCCAGTTTATCTCTGCATGTGCATATTGTCAGATTCTAAATGCCAACAATTTAGTCGCAACCGGACTTGGGGGACTGGCGACGGTATTTAACCGTCTGACTGGTGCCAATGTACAGCTGCTTTTGATTATTATGGCATTGCCCATATTCGTCTGGGCATTTTTCAGCTATAGTAAGAAACAGATTTTTTATGCTGGATTCAGTTATTTTATGTTTACTTTTTATGTAGGTATTGTTAACCAGTTTCTGCCGCAGTTTCTCACAGATCCTATTGCTGCAGCCATCAGCGGCGGCGTTGTAGGTGGAATCGCAGGCGGTATTATTATGAAACAGAGAGTTGCCAACGGACCAGAATCCATAGTGGCATTGTATCTGAAAGAAAAAAAGGGTTTATCAATTGGATCCTATTATTTAATTATTAATACAGTAGTTATTTTCTCTTCTATCATCTATGGAGATATGACTATGATCGTTTATTCCCTCATCTGTACCTTCGTTCAGAGCGTGGTAACAGATAAGCTGATCATCGGATTTGAAAAATATTATAGTGTTAGTATTATGTCAGATCAGTATTTAGAGATAACACAGTTTATCCGCAATGATTTAAACAGGGGAGCCACCTTTATTCAGGGTATGGATACCTCCAATGTAAAAAAGAAGATGCTGATTCAGGCAGTGGTAAATCAGCAGGAGTTAATCGCAATCAAAGAATTTGTAAAGTCCTTTCATGATGACAGCTTTATCTGCGCAAGCATAAGCAACAACATCATAGGCAGGGGATTTGATGTAGAATAAATTAAATAAAGGGCTGCCGGCAGTTTTTTCATTCCATTGTTGAAATGGATTAAAAAATTGCCGGCAGCTCTTTTTTAAGTAGACAGCAGTTCAATAACAAATGCTGTAGTCTGGGGAGGTATGCTTGCGGTCTGAAAATTGGCATGTCTAATGCGGACCATTTTCCCTGGTTTTAGATCATCCAGAGTCAGAGGATTCCCATTCTCATCCATAATCTCTGTGGCGCTGGTAATAACAAAACGCATCTGATCTGTTTCATCATTGGGATTCCCGGTATAGACAAAATTGTTGTCAGAATCAACCAACAGAATCCGGTCTGTTGTGATACTGTAGGCTAAGGCATCTACCATGGCAATCACCCGGTAGGCATTTGACTGAGGAGGAATGCTTCTTGTCATCATAGTGGAAAATGTTGCGTTGACATAGGTTCCTTTTGTAATGCTGCATAAACTTATGTTATCTCCAAACTGATTAATGAGGATTGTTTCCCAGCCAATATTTAATTGAAGTAATTCAATGTTTATCATATCGTTTTCACCAGGATCAGCATAAGAGATAAGGAGATATCCCGTCCTGCTGTTGGAAGTATACATCTCCTCCACAAGTGCATTCTGTACCTCCATAATGCTTCCGCTCATTGTAATCATTCCTCTTGCGTCCTCGTTTTCTCCGATCATAAAGACTCCCTTGACAATAAGTTTCTATTTCATTATATGCGTACAGTAATATTTATTTCATTAAATAAAGAAGACATTACCATTTTGAAAATGGAAAAAAGATTCATTCAGTTAAAAGATGATTTATGTTAATATGTAATTATGCATAAAAAAACAATATTCGACACAGATAAATAATAAAAAACAAACAAAATAAATCTGGTTATGGAAGAGAATCTGGCTGGAACAATACCGATAGTGATTGACAGGGGTGAATAAAAATGGACAGGCGAATGAAGCAGATCTTGGATATTTTATCAGACAGAGATTACTATACGGCAGAGATGCTTGCAGAAGAAATTCATGCGGGGACCAAAACGGTACGCAATCTCTTAAAGGATATTAATCAGGAAATAGAACCTCATGGGGCGGGTATTGTGTCCAAATATGGAGTAGGTTACTTCCTTAATATTCAGGACAATGAAAAATATGAGGCTTACTGCCGCAAGGATTATACACATGGCTCGGAAGAATACTTACCCTCTACCTCAGAGGAACGGATCCAGTATTTACTGGAGTACTTAATTAACAGCGGATCCTATGTAAAGTTGGAGAAATTAAGTGAAAGTCTGTATATTTCCAAACGGACCCTGACGGAAGATTTGAAAGAAGTAGAGCAGTTTTTAAAAAAATTCAATATTCGCGTAATACGCAAGCCTAATTATGGAATCCGCCTGGACGGAAAAGAATTTGATACCAGACTTTGTATTGCATCCTTTTCCGGTAAGAGATTTCATAAGGGAAATGAAAGTATGGATGAGATTGCCGCCATTGTCTCAACAGTTTTAAAGGAACATGATTTTATGATTACCGGTGCAGCGTACCAGAATCTGGTAGTCCACCTTTACATTGCCATCAGCAGAATTATGGAATGCCACTATGTTCCCATGCCGGAAGGACTTCTGGAAAATCCCAGGGAGCGGTACGAATATCAAATAGCCCAGGTGGTAGTAAGACAGCTGGAAGAGCGGTTTCATATCAGTTTCCCTGAAAATGAAGTTGCCTACATCGCCATTCATCTGGCGGGTAAGAAAATGTTTTTAGAGGAAGAAAATATAGAAGAAAATGTGATTATTACCCAGGAAATCAGCGATCTGGTAACTGCCATGCTGGAACGGGTTTATGATTTATTCAAATTCGATTTCCGAAGTGATTTAGAACTGAGAATGATCTTAAGCCAGCATCTGGTCCCATTAAGTGTCCGAATCCGGTTCGATATGGATATGAAAAATCCAATGCTCCGTGACGTAAAAGAAAAATTCTGTCTGTCCTATACCATGGCGTGTAACGCGGTTACAGTTCTGAATGAACACTTTAAAGTATCTCTGTCAGAGGATGAGGTGGCATACTTTGCATTTGCTTTCGCTCTTGCTCTGGAACGAAGGAAAACCGAAATTAAAAAAAAGAACATCATTCTGGTCTGTTCCTCCGGCAGAGGAAGTGCCCAGCTTTTGCAGTATAAGTATAAGAATTCGTTCAAAGATTATATTGATGAAATCATTGCCTGCGATGTGGGAAGTTTATATAAAATGGATTTTTCCAGATATGACTACATCTTTACAACTGTCCCCATCACCGTTTCGGTTCCCCTGCCCATTCTGGAGGTGGAATATTTTCTGGGCGATGAAGACATAGTTAATGTAAAAAAAGTTCTTTGTGACCAAAAGACTTCATCTGTATTAAACTACTATGAACGTAATCTGTTTCTGCCTCATTTAAAGTTTAAAACAAAAACAGAGGTTCTTCGCTTTATGTGCCAGTTTGTGATTGAAAAGAAGAATCTTTCCCAGGAATTTTATGAGTCCGTGCTGCAGAGGGAGCGGATGGCTAAAACCGCCTTCGGAAATCAGGTGGCAATGCCCCATGCCTATAAAGCCATGAGCAGCGAGACCTTTGTCTGCGTGGGAATTCTGGACGAACCGGTGGAGTGGGGAGATCAGAAGATCCGGGCTATTTTCCTGGTGTGTATCGCGGATAAAGACCATACCAGTGTGGAACTTCAGCATTTTTATCAGCTGACGGCGTCTTTTCTGTTAAGCCAGAAGCAGATTCAGGAATTGGTGAAGAAGCAGGATTATGATACTTTTATTAAGGCTATGACTCAGATGGAAGAAGCACAGATGTTCTGAATATGGTCAGCAATGAGCAAAAGTGATATAGCAAAAGTATTGTTTGAGTTGGAAATATATGGTAATATGCTTTTAGGAGTAACTGAATACAGGGTGGAACCTCCCGGCTTTTATGTCTTTACGTCATGATAAGAGGGGAGGTGGTGTCGGATATGTTTTCATTTGCAGATGTGCTGTTATTTGCAACATTTATCTTGGCATTGCTAACTTACATAGACAGCGTGCCCCGCTTCATCGGGTACAAGTTAAAAAAATAGCCTACCCTGACGCAACCAGGGTAGGCGGTGTCCGTTAGGACATACGTTTACTATGGGAGCTTCCACCTTGTGTGGCAGTTACTCTTTTTATAGTTTTAATATAGCATAACTTATGTTTGCTTGCAATAGATAGTTTACTTTATATAAGTAATTTTAACTTTAATATATATTTCTTCATACATATCTATAAATTGCAGAACTTATGTACCTATATCTCTTCCCAGTACAAACTCATTCCATTCGTCTCAATAACTTTCTTATACCAGTAAAAGGATTTCTTCCTCATCCGATTATAAGTCCCCTTACCGTAATCATCGCAGTCCACATAGATATAACCATAACGCTTCGACATCTGCTTGGTGGATTCCGAAACCAGATCGATACATCCCCACGAAGTATAACCAAGACAATCCACCCCATCCTCTTCAATGGCATCTAAAATAGCCTTCATATGTTCCCTTAAGTAATCAATCCGGTACTGATCATCAATCGTCCCGTCTTCGTTCACCACATCTGCAGCACCCAGCCCGTTCTCTACAATAAACAACGGCTTACGGTAGCGGTCGTAAAGATCCACCATGGAAATCCGCAGCCCTGTAGGATCAATCTGCCAACCCCAGTCAGAAGCCTTTAAGTAAGGATTCTTAATGGCATTTATGGTATTGCCTGAGGTTACATTCAAATTAGAGGTATCTTCAGCCGCACAGGAAGAATTATAGTAGGAGAAGGAAACAAAATCTACAGGATGGGATTTCATGATTTCATCATCCCCGTCTTCTTTGCGTATAGTAATTCCATTATTTTTAAAGCGGGAAAGTAAGTAAGCCGGATATTCTCCAAACACCTGGGTATCGCTGTAACAGTAGGTACCCCGCATGGTCTGCTGTGCCTTTAATACATCTTCCGGTTTACAGGTATAGGGATAGTAGGTCAGCTTTGTCAGCATGCAGCCAACTAAAGAGCCGGGAATCATTTCATGGCAGATCCTGGTTGCATGAGCAGATGCCACAAACTGGTGGTGCATTGCCTGGAAGATTACCTCTTCGAAGTTCTGACCTGGGAAACGATCTTCGATTAATCCGCCAGTCGTATAGGGGTGACGGATCATGGAATCCACTTCATTAAAGGTCAGCCAGTATTTTACTTTATCCTTATACCGGGTACAGATGGTTTCTACATATCGTGTGAAAAAGCCAATGACCTCTCTGGAGTACCAGCCCTTATAGTTTAATACCAGATTTAAAGGCGGTTCATAGTGAGACATGGTCACAAGGGGCTCGATCCCATATTTATGAAGCTCATCAAATACATCATCATAGAATTTAAGTCCTTCTTCATTGGGCGTTTCTTCATCTCCATTCGGAAAGATACGTGACCAGGCGATGGACAGGCGGTAGACCTTAAAGCCCATTTCTGCAAAAAGCCTGATATCTTCTTTATAATGGTGATAAAAATCCGATCCGTGGCGTTTGGGATAATATACCTCATCATCGGTAGCAAGTGCAGCTTCGATATCTTGTGACGTTACTGCGTTGTGAGCTTTATAATTGGATACATCTGTATCAAAGTGCGCTCTGGCACAGTCAGATACGGAAATCCCCTTTCCGCCTTCGTTCCATCCCCCCTCAACCTGGTTGGCAGCGGTTGCACCTCCCCAGAGAAAGCCTTCCGGAAATGTTTGTTTGTGATTCATATGATACCCTCCCTCTTCCTTTGCTGTTTTAGTTACTCTGTTTCATGCAATCATTATACCAGAGCTGAAAATCAATATCCAAGAACACTTTTTCCAAATTGGTAGTGGCGTCTGTTTCCCTTTGTGAGAAGAAGAAAATGCCATTATGAAATTGGAAAAACTGAACATGGAGTTTAAAAGGTAATTATGATAACATGTCAATACGCATAAGAAAATCAAAGAAATAAATGGTAAAACGGGGGAAATGCACAAAATTTGGGGAAATGCGAAACGTTTTAATGTAAATACCGTTTATACGGTGGAGATGGAGGAAAAGATGAAAGACAAATTAATGAACGGCATGCTGTCTGCAGCAGGGGCAATGCAGACACAAAGACATCTGGCAGCGATTAAGAATGCATTTATGAGCCTTCTGCCAATAATTATTATCGGCTCATTCTGTACACTGTTTTCCAATGTTATCTGCAACACAACACCAGGATTCTTCAGTCTTGCAAACATTCCGGGTTTAAGCTTTCTAGGAAAATTAAATCCCATGTTTACAGCAGCCAACTACGGAACCATGAACTTTATAGCGATTGGCTGTGTAATCTTAATTGCAATGGAACTGGGGGAACACTACGGAATTACCGATAAAGCACTTCCGGTTGTGGCACTGGGAGCCTATATTTCCCTCTGTGCCTTTACAGCAAGCGGAAAGGCAGCGGACGGAACTGAAGTGGTTGTTACCAATGTACTATCCAGAGTCTATACCAATGCCCAGGGGTTATTTGTAGGAATGTTTGCTTCCATAGCTGCTACCGAAATTTACTGCCGGCTGGTAAAGAGCGGAAAACTGGAAATCCATATGCCGGACGGAGTACCATCAAATGTAGCCAGATCCTTTACAATCCTGTTTCCATCTTTGATTACCGTAGTTATTATTTCCGCAGTGGGAATGATATTTGAAATGGTCACAGGCATGACATTGTTTAATGCAATTACCGCATTTATCCAGAAGCCGTTGTCCCATATCTTAACCAGCTTCCCTGGATACATTACACTGATTTTCATCACCACTGTTTTATGGACCTTTGGTATTCACGGAACTCAGGTGACAAAGGCGGTATACGAGCCAATTCTTCTTGCAGCCTTTGCAGAGAATGAGGCTGCATACGCAGCAGGAACAGCAATTCCCAATATTATCAGCACTCCCTTCATGTCCTGTTTTTCAACAGTTACCGGAGCTGGAATTACGGGAGGACTGATTATCGCCATCATGCTCTTTTCCAAGCGCGAAGATTATAAGGCAATTGCAAAACTGGCACTTCCCTGTGCACTGTTTAACATCAATGAACCGCTGACCTTCGGACTTCCGATTGTAATGAATCCGGTACTTGCCATTCCATTTATGATTTCACCGGCAGTGTCGGCTACCTTTGCCTATGCCATGACAAAGATTGGTTTCTGCGGAAGAATGGTGGTAAATGCACCGTGGACCACACCTCCGGGACTTATGGCGTTTCTTTGCTCCGGCGGAAATATAGGAGCAGCAGTGACACAGATTATCTGTATCCTCCTGGCGTTTGTTGTGTATATCCCATTTGTCCTGATTTCAAACAAACAGCAGGTTTTAACAGAAGAATAACAGCATGAAACATAAATGAGGTGATTATGAGTTTGACAAAAAGAGGAGGAGATCTTAACATGAAGGAAAAGCAGGAGCTTCAGGTCACGGATGTATTTACAAAATCAAGGATTTTTACTTATCTGTGGATTGTCTTTTGTCCCCCCTACGGACTTTACCGTGTTTTAAGTCCTTCGTCTGAATTTCGCAGACCGGAAAAATGGGTATGGACCATGATTGTCATCTGTACCCTGGTTACATTTGTGAAACTCATCATCACTGGTTAGGAGAGAGAGGCAGCAAAGAGATGGAAATTGAACTGATTGTTATGAAACTTGTAGTAAATGGTGGGAATGCCAGAAGTACAGCAATTGAAGCCCTGCGTGCGGCCAAAGTGGGTGACTTTAAGAAAGCAGATGAACTCATGGAGGAGGCAGACACCACACTGAAGGAAGCCCACGAGATACAGACAGATATGATCCAGAACGAATTAAACGGCAACAAAGTCGAGGTGGGGCTTTTAATGGTTCATGCCCAGGATCATTTGATGAATGCCATGACGGTCATGGATTTATGCAAAGAAATGATTGATATTTTAAGAAATTAAGTTAAAATATTCCAAGAAGGGAAGTTGTTAATATGAGAAATATTGTATTGTTCTGTGCCGCAGGCATGTCAACAAGCCTTTTAGTAAATAAAATGAAAGAAGCAGCTGCAAAAGAGAATTACCAATGTCAGATTAACGCCTATGCGCTGGCAAGCGCAAGAGAAAAAGGACCGGATGCGGATATTATTCTCTTAGGACCTCAGGTTCGTTTTGGCAAGGCGAAAGTCGAAAAAGAATGCCCTGGAAAAATAGTTGAATGTATTGATATGCAGGCTTATGGTACCATGAACGGTGCCAAAGTGATTGCCCAGGTAAAAAAGGCACTTGGAGATTAAGTTAAGACATAAGGGAGACTTATGCAGTAACAGGCAGCTGACAGAGGAGAAACATGGATCTGGCTTACATTACAGCAACTAAAATAATTGAAATGTTTATCATTCTGCTAGTCGGTGCAGGCGCATACAAAGCGGGAATTGCTGATGAGGAGACAGGCAGCAGGCTGACCCGTGTCCTGCTTAATGTTATTTCTCCCTGTGTAATACTTTTATCCTATCAGATTGATTTTGACAAAGAACGTCTGTATGGTCTTGCAGTTACAGCCATCTTGTCTTTCGCAAGCTTTGTGATCGCCATTGCAGTCTCAAAGATTGCAGTTTCAAAGATTACAGGCACTGATATGGCTGTGGAACGAATGTCAATTGTTTATTCCAATTGCGGTTTTATCGGAATTCCTTTAATTGATGGGATACTGGGCGGAGAAGGCGTATTTTATATGACCGCTTATCTCACTGTATTTAATCTGTTTGTCTGGTCTCATGGAATCATGTTAATGAGCGGAAAATCAGAAAGCATTAAAAAGACGGTAAGAAGCCTGATGAACCCCTCTAATGCAGCTATTATTCTGGGAGTATTCCTGTTTTTAACAGGCATTCAGCTGCCTGAAATAATCAGGGAACCAGTTGGGTTAATCGGTGGTATGAATACACCCGCAGCTATGCTGATTTCCGGTATTAACCTAGCTCAAAGTGATTTTCTGGGGGGATTAAAGAATAAAAGAACCTACATAGTCAGCCTGTCAAAGCTGATTGTAATTCCAGTTCTGACGCTGCTTCTTTTACTGGCAGCAGGAGCGGACAGAAGCATATCCATTACGATTTTAACGGCGGCAGCCTGTCCAAGCGGAGCCATGGGTACCATGTTTGCTCTCCAATATAAAAGAAACAGTCAGTACGCGTCAAATCTTTTAACCATAACAACAGCGCTGTCCTTAATAACCATACCTGCTATTATGGCGGCAGCCAGCGGAATTTTATAATAAAGGGGATAGAAATGATTATAGTCAACGCACCATTGAAACAGGAGACGTTTCAGAAGTATGCAGAGGATGAAGGACTTGTTTTTATAAAGAAATCAGGTATGAAGCTTTATTTCGACAATCCGGAGGGAGAGGATGGGAAAAAAGCAGAGGTATTAAAGAAGAAACTGAAGGGGGAAAAGGAACTGGCAGCTATTTATTTTTCCGTTCAGGCCCAATAAAAAGAGTATGAAAACCGTACTTCATTTATATCATAATCCGGTATAAATGAAGTGCGTTTTTTTTATTGTTATGCTATACTGATTTTTGTTTCTTTTAATTGTTCACGGCATAAAAACTTGAGAATATTCTAGAATAAGCAGGTGATCTGGCAATCCGGTTAAGTTAGATATGGACGGGAGGTGGATTCCATCATGATACCTGATGATATCCGCAATATAGAAATAGAGAAACAATATCAGACCATAGATTTCGACTGGCTGAATCTGCATTATAAGACTACGGTGAGTATTGTTTTTTTTACATTGGCTGTCGAATGCCTGATGAGCGTGGTCTTTGCCCGATCCGGCCTGATTCATACTAACATACAACGCTATGTGCTAAAATATATCATGATTCCTTCCGGGCTTAATCTGATCTGTATTCTGGCAGAAACCATGATAATGAAATCAGGAGTATTTTCTCATAAACAGAAAATATATAGTGTATCCCTGATGCTGGTTCTGATCTCATTTGTGCTGTTTACTGTTCACAGTGGTTTTACTGCCACCTATTATATTTTTCCGGGTGCAATCATGATGACGATTATCTATGCGGATCAGAGGCTGACGGGAATTACAGCCACGTTCTGCATTGTATCAGCCTCATTTTCTGAGATATTCATCAAATGGGATTCCGATAAAGTTGGAATTTTTGACAGCGGCTTAAGCATGGGAAACTTTCTTGTTTCCATGGTAATACTGGTTATTTTTTCTGCTGCAAGTATGGTAGTGATCCGGTTTGAGCAAAAGAAAAACGATGCCAGCATCAGAACTGATCTGGAGAGACACCAGTTAAAGCAGAGTATTCAGGTAGACGAACTGACAGGGATTTTTAACCGCAAAGCCCTTGATGAAGCAATGTCTGTTATGGAGATTGAAAAGCCCTGTGAGGATCATATACTGGCTGTGGTTGATATTGATCATTTTAAAAGCATCAATGACCGGTTCGGACACTTTATGGGAGACAGATGCTTAATCGAGTTCGCAAGGTTATTGATGGAACATTCCTGTGCTTATACACCATATCGTTACGGCGGAGATGAATTCTGCCTTTTGTTTCACAATATATCAATGGAAGAAGCGGTTCTGGTCTGTGAGGAGATCAGACGGCTGACTGAAGAGATCCGGATAGAGGAAGAAAAAGAAATCCGCTTTACTGCCAGTTTTGGATTGTCCGCATATTCCAGTCCGTTGAATGCATCCAGGCTTTTTGTTCTATCTGATTATGCCTTATATGATGCCAAAAAATTCCGTAACTCCGTAAGAGTATATGAAAAGGGGATGAAGATCGCAGAGTGACTGCGCGGTCTGTCCCCTTTTTTTTGACTTGACATTACACAATGTGAAATGTTACAATATGTGTAACGATGAGAGAAACAAGGAGAAAAAAATGGATCATATCAAACTATCTACCAAAAAGGAACTGGAAATTTATATGAACCCGGTGAGGCAGAATCTCCTCCGGTTACTGGAGCGTTCCAAACTGCCCATGACACCAAAGCAACTTTCACAAAAATTGGACATCTCCCCATCCAGTGTTCAGCATCATATTAAAAAACTGGAATCCCTTGGGGTCATTACGCTGGATCATACAGAGAATATTAATGGAATCACTGCCAGATATTATTGTCCGACTTATGTCAATGTCCGAATCGGCCTGGACCACCCCGACGATACCCAGCTCCAGAAAGAGGTTATGGTTCAGGAGCAGATTGCAAGAACCTATGAAGGCTTTTTAACACAGAAGAAAAAATTTATAGAGCAGTTTAATAATGAGGATTTGGAATCAATGTGGAATTTGGGAGATATTATGACCGGAGTGGTCCACTTATCGCCTGGTGAAGGGGAGGAATTATTGAAGCTTATCAGGGATTTTATGGATGCGCATGCGGTACCTTCTGCAGAGAAGTCTCCGTGGGAATATGCCTTTATTCTTTATAATGCGGAGGAAAATCTGTATGAGTAAAACAAAACAGCTGATCATTTTTTTAAACTATGCTTCCCTGGGAATTCTTCTGCCGGTGCTGAATTTAATCCTTCTGGAAAAGGGAGCAGATCTTAAAACCCTTCCTTTATTAATTGCCAGCTATTCAGCTACGGTGTTATGCTTTGAACTGCCCAGCGGAATCTGTGCAGATTTGTATGGGAGAAAAACTGTTTTTCTTATATCTGGAATCTGCCAGCTCTTATCGCTTGGTCTGCTTTTCTTCTCACAGAATCTGGTCTGGTTATTATGCTGCCTTGTTCTCAATGGAATCAGCAGGGCTTTTTCTTCGGGAAGCCTGGATGCCTTAATTGTAGATCAGGCATTGGCCAAAAGAGGAGAGGAATGTCTGCCTGATGTGACCTCCCGTCTTGCTATCATGGAACAGACAGGTCTGGCACTGGGGTGTATTCTTGGCGGCTTTCTTTCCTGCCTGGGAGATTCCTATAATGCTAACATTCTGCTTCGCATTACATTAACCACAGTAACCATGGGGCTTTGTATATTCGGAATAAGGGAAGAACGGATATTTGTCAGTGGAGCGAGGCGCCCCAACCTTTCCAGACATTTAAAAGAAGGATTTGTAACTGTATTTTCAAAAAGGGATTTTCCATTTATTTTAGCAGGTATGTTGTTCACCGGATTTTTTATTACTCCCATTGAGACATACTGGCAGCCGGTTTATCTGAAACTGTCTGATTCCTCACAGGGAACCTGGATGTTGGGAGTATTGTCTTTTGTAGGATTTTTTCTGGCAGCAGCAGGAAATTCTCTCTGCCGAAGGCTGCTCATAAAATATCCGGGAAGACAGTGGAGAATCTACAGCATCAGCCGCGTTTTGGGTGGCAGCGCTTTACTGATTCTGGCTCTTTTTCAATCGGCATGGATATTTGTTATTTTATATGGAGGTATTTATCTGTTCCTTGGAACCGGCAGTGTGGCTGAAAATACTTTAATCAATCAGTATACGCCAGGTCCTTTGAGAGCCAGTGTTTTGTCAGTTGGCTCATTTCTCTTACAGACAGGTTCCATGTTTGGTTCTGTTTACAGCAGCCTGACGGTGGGCCGCATTGACGTAACAGGGCTCTGGCTTACATCTGGTGGAGTTTTAATCGGATATACCTTTTTAATTACTTTGCTTTTAATGGCTCAAAAAAAGAAAATAAATTTATATGATATTGAATCATTTGAAAACTCCTGATATAAATAAAGGTACAGGCAATGAAAAGAAGCTGTTTTTTACGGATTTCCGGAAATAACCAGGTTCTCATGCCAGAAAAGGTACCGGAATCAGAAATGGCGACCCAGAGCTATGCTGGATCGTCATTTTTTGATTTATTAAAAAGGTCCTTTTTGAAATTTGGAAATAATTGGATTATTTTCCAGAGATTAAACCGTCATATAATAAAATATTATAAGCAAAGGAGTTTTTACCATGCCAAGAAGAGGAGAAAATATTTATAAACGGAAAGATGGGAGATGGGAAGGAAGAACATTAAAACAAACGGGGAAATATCAGTATTTTTATTCCAAAAGCTATAAAGGCGTGAAGGAAAAGATGAAAAATTATAAAGAAAACCAGGTGTCTGCCAAAGAAAAAAGATCGGGTGAGATAAAGGGAGGGGCTGCACTTTTTGAGGAATGGCTTATTGATGTTTCTATAAGAGTAAAGCCTTCAACCTACGAAAGCTATTACCGCTGCATAAATAAGTATGTAATTCCATTTTTTGAGAAAGAGAAGGATCAGCGTATTACTACAGGATCTGTTGCACGGTTTGTGAAGGAAATGTACGAAAATGAGGAACTGGCGGATTCATCGAAAAAGAAAAATCTTACTATTTTTAAGATTGCAGTCAAGGAAATATTAAAAGGTTCTGCTGATTGCTTTGCGGTTATGGATTTAATTAAATATCCAAAGCCGGATGATAAAGAAGTTGAGGTTTTTTCCATGAAAGAGCAGCGTCAGATTGAACAGGCTGCTTTTCATTACAATGACAGGAGAGCAATGGGAATTCTTCTTTGTTTTTATACCGGTATCCGTCTTGGAGAACTGTGCGCATTAAAATGGGGGGATATTGATATGGAAACAGGAACTTTATCCATCAGCAGGACCGTATCCCGAATCCGCCATTTTGAAGAAGAGGAACACAAGACCGCACTGTTTGTGGGGGCACCGAAAAGCCGTAAATCCATGAGAAAAATTCCCCTTCCCCAGTTTTTACTTAATATGCCAGTATTGACTACATATAAAAGCAGAAACCAGGATAATTATATATTTACAGAGACAAACGCACCTTTCGATCCCAGGTGTTTTCAGAAGCTGTATAAACGGCTTTTAAAGGATGCTCACGTGAAGGACCGTAAATTTCATGCCATCCGCCATACCTTTGCCACCAGGGCACTGGAGCTGGGAGTGGATATTAAGACGATCAGCGAGCTTCTTGGACATTCCAGTGTGTCTATTACCTTAAATGTCTATGCTCACTCTCTGATGGAACAAAAAAAGGCTGCTATCGAAAAATTCAATGATATGTATCAACTGAATGCTGATTTGAGCGGACCGTTAATAAAAAATAATTATGAAATCATGGAAGACTCCTATGCCAGATAGGTTGAAAAATACATATTTTTTTATATTCGGTTACAAATTAAATGAACATTCCCCCTTTTTCTGTCACAATTGACAAATATCTACATGTTGTTATATAATATTGATTAATTAAATGCTGTAAAATTTTTACAAAAAAAGCAATTTATTTCCAGAATGTAAATGATGAGTAGGAGGATATGGCTGTGGCGGGAAGGATTAAGGCATTTCAAAGGGTCATTAAAAAATCAGATGAGGGTAATGATTCGGTGGGAAAGAAAAAATCCATAAAAGGAAGATTGTTATTCGGCATCATCGCCATGAGTGTGGCAATTTCCATCCTCTTTGGACTTTTTAATGGTTATCTTTTTTACCGGGATGCAAAAAAAAGCACTGATATGAGACTGATGGAGTCTGCGGAAGCCTATAGCCAGTCTGTTCAGAATGCGATTGATATTTATAAGATAAAGATTGAGGCCATTGCACAATACACCTCTATTACAAATCAGAATAAGAATGCAGATCAAAGAAAAGATGCGATGGATAAGCTGGCGCAGGATTACGGTTTTCTGGAGGTCACAACTGCGGATGTGAACGGGAAAGCAGCAAATGGAACAGATATGAGCCAGATGGAGTTTTTTAACCGGGCAATGAAGGGCGAAACCTATATTTCAACCACCATGAAAAACGAGGAACTTGGTAAAACGGTCCTGGTGATTGCAGCTAAGATAAATAATGGTCAGTACAATGGTGTTGTGACAGGAACCCTGGATGCGGATGTTTTCAGCAAAATGATTGACGGTGTATCCATTGGAAAATCAGGTTATGGATTTATCGTAGATAAAGAAGGAAAGGTGGTTGCTCATAAGGACAGAGCTACCGTTACCAATGAAACCAACTATATTGAGATGGGAAAAACCGATAAGACCTTTGCAGCAACTTCCGATAATATTAAGGATATGATTGCAGGCAATACCTCTATCCGCTCATCCCGTTTAAGGGGTAAAACGCTGGTAATGGGATATACGCCAATTACCAATTCTGACGGCTGGTCCATTGCAGTAGTAGCAGAGCAGTCGGAGATGATGAATGGTTTCTATCAGTCGCTTGTAATAACAATTATCCTGGCGGTTTTGATGATTCTGGCGTCTTTAAACATGGCATTCAGGATTGCAGGGCCGATTGTTAAGCCAATTATAAAGCTGGTAGAACGTATTAAAGCTCTTGATGAAGGAGATCTGCATTCCGAAGTACCTCAGATTAAAACCGGAGATGAGCTTGAATCTCTCTCCCAGTCATTTACAGGAACAGTTAATACACTTAATAATTATATTAATGAGATTTCCTCAGTATTAAGCGGGTTGGAAAAGGGAGATTGCACCGTTTTGGTAACCCAGGATTACAAAGGCGATTTTGTACAGATTAAAGATTCTTTAAACGGTATTACATACAACTTAAATTCTGTATTTTCAAAGATTAAGGAATCCTCCGACAGAGTAGCAGACGGATCCAGGCAGATTTCCGATGCTTCCCAGGCTCTTGCATCAGGAGCAGCCGAGCAGGCGGCCACAGTTGAGGAATTAAGTGCGTCTGTAAGCGGAGTATCAACCCGTGCCCAGGAGAATGCGGACAATGTTCAGAAAGCAACTGGATACGTAAGACAGGCAGTGAGCGGTATGGATGAAGGCAACGCCTATATGGAAAAGCTGGATCATTCCATGAAAGAAATCGGACAGGCTTCTGAGAAAATTTCAAGTATTACCAAGGTAATCGAGGACATCGCATTCCAGACCAACATACTGGCTCTCAATGCAGCAGTTGAATCAGCAAGAGCAGGAGAAGCAGGTAAGGGATTTGCAGTCGTTGCAGATGAAGTCCGCAACCTTGCCGGCAAATCGGCAGAGGCTGCCAAGCAGACGGCAGAACTCATCGGTCATTCAGTTGAAACTGTATCAGAAGGCGTAAAGATTGCCTATGAAACAACCCGTATTTTGAAATCAGCTGCCGAGAAGTCCGGACAGGTAGAACGAACCATTCAGGAGATTGCAGCAGCTTCCAATGAGCAGGTGGAGGCAATCGAGCAGATTAACCAGGGACTCAACCAGGTGTCTTCCGTAGTACAGACCAATGCGGCAACGGCGGAAGAAAGTTCCGCGTCCAGTGAAGAGTTAGATACTCAGGCACAGGTATTAAAACAGGAAGTTGAAAGATTCAGGCTTCAGGGTGAATGTACCCAGCAAAAAGAGGAACCTGTGTTTTATGAAGCTGCAGCTACAGCTGAGCTGCAGGATGATACGGAATTCCAGGAATATACAGCACAAAAAGAAGAGACTGTATTACCAGTTTCCTATATACATGATTCAGCAAAATATTAATTGATCAGATCAGCCGCAAGATGGAAAACATTTAGCGGCTGATCTTTTTTGTTTTGTGTTTGGGGGGTTCATGATATAATAGCAAAAAAGGGGGGACCTTAAAGTGAAAATTGACAGGCTGATCGGAATCATTTCCATATTGCTGCAAAAAGAAAAGGTGACAGCGCCGTATCTTGCTGAAAAGTTCGAAGTATCCAGAAGAACCATAAACCGTGATGTAGAGAATTTATGCAAGGCTGGAATACCAATCGTCACGGAACAGGGGAAAAATGGAGGGATTTCCATCGCTGAGGGCTATAAGGTTGATAAGACATTATTTACCTCTGGGGAGATACAGGCAATTCTTTCCGGGTTAAAGAGCCTGGACAGTGTATCCGGAAGCAACCGGTATCAGCTTTTGATGGATAAGCTTTCCTTTGGCAGTAATGATTATGTAGGCGCCAGCGGTCCGGTTGTCATTAATTTAAGTTCCTGGTACCAGTCATCCCTTCCGCCTAAATTCGAACTGATTAAGGATGCAATCGAGAGAAAAAAGAAGATTGAGTTTCATTATTACGGTCCTGGTGGGGATAACACCCGGATATTAGAACCCTGTTTGTTGATATTTGAATGGTCGTCCTGGTATGTTTGGGGATATTGCCTGCTAAGAGATGATTTCCGTATGTTTAAATTAAACCGGATGGATCAGATCCGATGCACCAATGAGGACTGTGAAAAAAGGGAGATTCCTCTCTACCATATGGATCCCCGTAAGGTTTCGTGGACCAATGGAGTGGAGGTAACAGCAGAATTTCATAAATCCATGAAATGGAGACTCATAGAGGAATTCGGAATTAACAGCTTTAGTGAAAATGCAGACGGGAGGTTATTAATAAATATTAGCTGGTCGGATCAGGAGTCATTATTTAGCTGGCTCCTTGGATTCCGGGATTGCGTGCGGATTATTGAGCCAGTGGAATACCAGAAGGATTTTTTAAATCTTCTGGAACGGATTAAGAATCGTTATTGATAAATAGAATCACATGGTACCATATTGACAATGACCATGGAATCTATCATAATATACAGATACCCCTTATGGTATCCGGAGGTGTGAAATGAAACAGTGTATGGATGCAGATAATCTGCATCGGCGTTTAAAAAAGATCATCGGTCAGGTTCAGGCGATTGACCGTATGGTAGATGAAGATGTCCCCTGTGAGGACGTACTTGCCCAGATCAATGCGGCAAAATCTGCGCTGCACCGGGTTGGACAGGTAGTCTTGGAGGGGCATATTAATCATTGTGTCAGAGATGGAATTGAGCATGGAGATGCCGACAAAACCATAGAGAGTTTTACAAAAGCAGTCGAGCGTTTCGCCAACATGACATAATTGATACGTAGAAGCAGGACATCCGTTAAAGCGGAGGCCCTGCTATTTTTTTTCCACAGCCACCCATATTTCGCAGGAATAGTCCGGATTGTTTACATCATCAGATGGATAGACTTCAAAGTCCGTACCCCCGCAGGGTCTGTATTCACTAGCGGGGAAAAACTCACTGTAGATTTGCTGATACAGCCTGGTAAATGCATCTGGCATGGAACCGATGCAAGGAAATACGGCATACGTATGAGCCGGAACTTCCCATATCATCAAATCTTTTTCTGCAGGCAGAGTACCGTCATAGTAAACCCCGATGGCGTAAGGGAAGCCGGGAACTGCTGCATCTTTTCCAAAACCTGTCCCCGCTATGTTTTTCCCAAACATCGTATCAGAAGAAATATATCTGGCAAGGGCGTCAATTGTTCCATCCATGTGGCATTGTTTCCAGAAGTCAGATATTCTGGCAGAGGTCAGTTCATTTTTGCCGGACACCTCCATGGGTTTGCCAATCATTTGAAATTGGTTCTTCTTTTCAATCCTGTAATCAGTCACATTGGCTCCGCTAAGTATCAGCTTAACAGAAAGGCGGGAAAATGATTTCAGACTGGCACCATTTCGCACCTGGGTAGGGGATACCCCATGAAAGCGTGTAAAAGCGCGGCTGAAGCTTTCCTGAGTGTCGTAACTATATTTTACGGCGATATCCAGAATGCGCGTGTCAGTGTCTGCCAGCTCACTCCCTGCCAGAGTCAGTTTACGCATACGGATATATTCTCCCAGAGTAAATCCGCAGAGTATTCCGAATACCCGCTGAAAATGAAAGCTGGATGAACATGCCTGTTTTGCAATCTCACTAAAATCCAGTTCAGTGGTTATATGGTCTTCCACATAATCCACCGCTTTTTGTATGCCGCTAATCCAATCCATCTTTGTTTCTCCCCTTGTTTTATTCAAATAGTGGAATGATATCTCTGGTAATCAGTGTAGTCTGTATTTGGTAATTCGGTACAAACCGGGACGCAATCGCTACAACAATATTTTTTTCAGGATTGACAAATATAAAGTTTCCGCTATCACCAATCGCTGCATAACAACGGTCTCCATCACTGTCTGTAATCCACCATAAATAACCATATAAAAAATCTCCCCAACTGCTCCTTACTTTTGTGCATTCTTCAATCCATTTCCGTGATAGAATTTCCCTGCCTTCATAGCTGCCGCCGTTTAAATAAAGCTGTCCGATTTTTGCCATATCCCGTGGAGTAAGGCAAAGTCCCCAGCCAGCTGTGTTTACGCCCTTTGGGTCCACCACCCAGCCGTTTACAGATCTGCTGGACAGAAAGGCAAGATGTTCTTCTTTATTTCTGATTCTTGTATTACCGGGTATTGTTATGCCCAGTGGTGTAAACAGATTTTCTGTTGCAAAATCAAATACGGATCTGCCTGTGGCGTTTACTATGATTCCGGATAAAATCTGCGTACCAATAGTGGAATACTTAAATTCTCCGGTTATACCAGTTTTACCTCCTAATAAATCCAGGGCAGATTTAATCCAGTCATCACTGGAATAGACCTTTGTGTAAGGTTCCGACTTATATTTGTAAGGCGCAGTCATGGTAAGCATATTTTTTATGGTGACCTGCTTTATGGTCTGTTCCCCCCGCTTAAGCCTGTAAGCTGGGAAAAAATCCAGAACTTTCTGATCGGGACTTTTTATATAACCCTGATCAATGGCAATGCCAATCAGTGCAGCCACAATGCTTTTGGTTACCGACATTACGTGAACAGCATCCCCCGGGGTGTACCCGTCAAAATAGCGTTCATAAACAACTTCCCCTTTTTTTTGCACAACAATACCAGCTATATTATCATAATCTGCTGCAATTATATTTTCTAACCGAATAATACCATCGTTCATGACATTTCCCCGCTTTCTTTTTCAATAATCAGTTACAATACACAGATACTATGATACGGGAAAACGGCTTTAACCGCCTGACATTTTGTGCGGAGCGGTGTCATATGCAGCTATAGTACAGTATATCAGAATATGTATTTTTCTGCTTGACAATTTATACCTATGGGGGTATATTTGGTTGTAATAAATACATATACCCCTATAGGTATAAAAAGGGAGACAGATTATGAATCGTATCAATAAGTTTTTAGAGTGGGGAGGGCCCTTGAAAGAAAAAGTAAGTCTGGCAGTTTCTGTGATTGCCCTTATTATCAGCTTTTTTGATTCGGCACCACTACCCTTTGATGCTGCCTGGATTGCAGTTCTTCTTTGCGGCATTCCAATTATTCTGGAGGCAGTAATTGGTTTAATCACCGAATTTGATATAAAGGCAGATGTGCTGGTATCCATTGCGCTGATTGCTTCTGTCATAACAGGGGAGATATTTGCTGCGGGAGAAATTGCTTTCATTATGCAGCTGGGGGCATTTCTTGAAGATTTTACAGTGAAACGGGCAAGAGATGGTATTGAAAAACTGGTGCATTTAACTCCCCGCACAGCCAGGAGGCTTAATGGTGCGCTGGAGACGATTATTCCGGCAGAAGAAGTAATAAAGGGAGATCTTCTTCGTGTTTTACCGGGAGAGACGGTTCCTGCTGACGGAGTCATCACAACGGGAAGAACCTCTGTGAATCAGGCTGTTATGACGGGGGAATCACTTCCTGTGGACAAAGGACCGGGAGATGAAGTGTCCAGTGGCACAGTCA
This sequence comes from Hungatella sp., assembly GCA_009712635.1. GTDB lineage: Bacteria > Bacillota > Clostridia > Lachnospirales > Lachnospiraceae > Lacrimispora. The sequence continues at coordinate 99,000 of WASS01000019.1, forward strand.
ATCAGTTTGGTTCCTTTGATATGGAGGCAACCAGGGTAGGAGAGGACAGTTCCATACAGAGAATGATACGTCTGGTTCAGTCTGCAGATGCACGAAAGGCTAAAATAGTAGGCGTTGCAGACCGATGGGCGACGTGGATTGTGGTGATTGCTCTGGCAACTGCCGTGCTGACCTGGTTTTTTACAGGCGAGCCAATGCGGGCTGTTACCATACTGGTTGTATTTTGTCCCTGCGCACTTGTTCTGGCTACCCCAACAGCCATTATGGCGGCCATAGGCAATGCGACTAAGCACGGCTTCCTGGTCAGGGAGGGAGATGCTCTGGAACGTTTGTCTGCAGTCAGTAAACTGACCTTTGACAAGACTGGTACTTTAACCTATGGGACTCCCCAGGTGGTGTCTGCAGTCAGTTTTACAAAAGAGTATGGGGAAGATGAAATATTTGAGCTGGCAGCAGCGGCAGAGTCCCGTTCGGAACATCCGCTGGGAAAAGCCGTAGTCCGCTCATTGAAAGAGCAAAAGAAAAAGGATGTGATGCCCGCCGATGAATTTGAGATGATTCCCGGACGGGGTGTTAAGTCTGTTGTTAAGGGAAAGAAAATTCTGGCTGGTACTCCGGAGCTTCTGTCTGAGAACGGAATTCTCATGGAAGAATGGCATAGAAGAGAGGCAGAAGTTTATCTTAATCAGGGCTGCACGGTTATCTATCTTTCAAAAGGAAATATCCCTGCTGGTTTTCTTGCATTATCGGATACCATCAGAAAGGAGGCAGGCGAGGTGATTGGACGGATTAAAGAAATTGGTTCGGAACCCGTGCTGCTTACAGGGGATCATAAAAGCGCAGCCATGCATATTGCCGGTCAGCTTGGGATTATGGAGATTCATGCAGAGTGTCTGCCTGAAGATAAACTCAATTGGGTGAATTCCTATGAGGAGGAAAAGAAACGGGTTTGCATGATCGGTGATGGTATCAATGATGCTCCGGCTTTAAAACGTGCTTTTGTTGGGATCGCCATGGGCGGGATCGGCAGTGATATAGCAGTGGAAGCCGCAGACATTGCCCTGGTGAGTGATGACATAAAAGAAATCCCCCATCTTCTGGCACTGTCAAAGAAAATGATGAGCACCATACATTATAATCTGTTCTTTTCCATGTTCTTAAACTTTACGGCTATTATACTGGCGGTAACCGGGATATTAAATCCGGTGGTGGGTGCACTGGTACATAATGCAGGATCTCTGGCAGTAATCATTAACTCAGCGTTTCTTCTGAAATGGAGTGCAAAATAAATAAGCAGCATTGGAAAGCCGGACTTTTCAATGCTGCTTAACTATTAATCTTTTTGTTTGCCGTTTACAAAGGCTTTAATTGCTGCAAAACTTTCTGCACTGATTACATGCTCAATCCGGCATGCATCCTCTAATGCGATCTTACGCTCCACGCCCAGAGCCATAAGCCAGTCCGACAGGAAAGTGTGGCGCTCGTACATCCGCTCTGCGATTTCCTGACCCTTTTCCAACAGCGTTATATGTCCGTTTTCATCCATATCAATAAAACCGTTCTCGCGAAGATTCTTCATTGCCACACTGACGCTGGGTTTGGAAAATTCCAACTCACCGGCTATATCAATTGAGCGTACATATCCATTGCGTTTATGCAGCATTAAAATTGCTTCCAGATAATTTTCAGCAGATTCCTGTATTTTCGTAACAGCACCTTCTTTCCATGTTCTTTTTGTATCTGTTTATTGTATCACAAACAGGCTTGTATTTTCAAGTCAGGTTATCCAAACCTTTTTCATGCTTTTTTATCATGGTACGGAACTGACTGATGGAAATCCCCAGTTCTCTGCTGGCGGACCGTAAGGAGTACTCCCGGTTCAGCCATTTTTCGTATATAGGAAAGAATTCATCCGGAAGGGGGGAAGGATATCTCCCCAGATGCTTTCCCTGCGCTTTTGCTATGGCAATTCCCTCTGCCTGTCTTTGTCTGATATTTTCTCTTTCCGCCTGGGCTACATAAGAAAGCAGCTGTAAGACAATATCAGAGATCAGCGTTCCTATTAAATCCTTATTGGTCCGTGTATCGAGAATTGGCATGTCAATAATCACGATGTCTGCTTTCGTGATTTTAACAATATCTCTCCATTCTTTCTGAATGTCTTCATAATTTCTTCCAAGGCGGTCCAGACTTTTGACTACCAGTACATCGCCCTCTTTCAATTTGCGCTTTAATTTCTGGTACTGGGGCCGGTTAAAATCTTTTCCCGACAATTTATCACAGTAAATATTTTTCTCTAAAACTCCCCATTTAATCAACTCTACCAGCTGCCGTTCAACGTTCTGATCAAGCGTAGATACTCTGACGTAACCATAGAAATTATTCATAAATTATTTACCTCCTGTCTTTTCTATTATGGCAGAAAGAGTAGATTTTAAAATGAGACAAGCATAAAGTATTGCTAAAAAGGTGTACCTTTTCGGCAATACTTTATGCTTGTTAAATTAGTATAATTAAC
>WASS01000012.1 GCA_009712635.1 Hungatella sp.
AGGGTTTTACATACTGTTCAATCTTCTGTTTTCAAAGTGCTTTTTGTTGTTATCTCTCGATCAGCAACTCATTTATTCTATCATGTTGCCATTTCTTTGTCAACAATTTTTTTTATTTTTTCAATCGATTTAAATCGATCGCCTTTGCGGTGTGTTCCGCATCGGAACTATAATATATCATGTCCCTAAAAGATTGTCAAGGGAATTTGTGTCATTTATTCATACAATTTTTTGAGAATTGATTTTACTACTATATATATACGTTTTTACGGAATTCCTCTATATGTTGGGATGATAATAAAAAACTGCAGGAAAGACTTTTCGTCCTTTTCCCTGCAGATTTGTATCAATTGCATATATCATAAATACAATTATTCTCTCAGATCAGGCCATGCAATACCCCCATAACCATCAGATTCAGCAGATTATGGCTGTAAAGAAAGGAAAGCCACTGGCTTGATTCAATCTGCCGGGTAATCATCATGCCCCATTCCGTGCCAGAGAATGCTGTAACTAACAGACACGCCACCCAGAGGAACAATAATCCTTCCAGTCCGCCTGCTATTGCACCCGCTAATTTATTAATCCCCGATATTATAGGAAGTCTTGCTATAATATCCAGCCATCGGATTATCAGCTTAGACGCCATATAGACAGCTGCAAACAGCAAAACGAATCCCGCTGAATTAATAATGGTGTCTGCAAGATAGTTCCCTACATAATCAGTAAATGCCTGAACTCCCATCATCTGATAAATCTCACTGTTATTATTCTCAATCAGCGCCGATTTGACCGTACGGGGTAAATTCAGATTTTCTATAATGGTTCTTTGTGCAGAAGGCTTGTCTGAGATCTCTTCCTCAGAACTTTGTTCCTGAGTAAACCCTGCTGCCTTTACAATATTTTGAGATACTGTCTGCTGAAGAGTGGTATTCTCTTTTAAATAAGTAGTTACAGCCGGCAGCGCTACCCGAACAACAGTCAAAGATAAGATCATTGCAAATATCGATACAACCAGCCGGATAAATCCTCTGTGATGGCCGTAAAGAACCATCCCAAGCAAATAAACTCCAGCAATTACCGATAACCAGTTTTCCATATACAGTCTCGTCATAGTTCCATTTCCAATACCAATTTCCTGATGGCGGAGGCTACCCCGTCCTCATTATTGGTTTCCGTTACATAGTCTGCTGCTTCCTTCAGTTCTTTGCTGCCATTTTTCATGACAACTCCGACTCCAGCTTTTAGAATCATAGTGAAATCATTCTCTCCGTCACCAATTCCCATAGTTTGACTGGTATTGATTCCGAGATGGGACGCTAGCCTTATGATTGCGTCTCCTTTAGTGGCATCAGGTGCATTGATTTCCAGATTATTGATAATTGATGAGGTGACCAGAATATCATTTCTTTTTTCCAGCTCTAACCTTAGCTTTGCCCGTTCTTCCATGTCTCCAAAAAACAAATTGATCTTTTCAACAGGTTTCCTGGCATTCTCTACGAACTCTATAATATTAGGACAAACGTCACGGGTGTTTCGTACCAGTTCCTGGAGCTCAGAAGTCAGTGCAAACTCTGATAAATGGTCCATGAAGCGTGGTTCTGTGATTCCCCGTCTATCTATGTACGGATCATACATCACATGGTACGGATCCACAAACCGTAAAAGTTCCAATGCCAGATCACAGCTTAACAGCCTTGTGTCTATCACCACATTTTCTTTCATGTCCTCAACAACCGCACCATTGGTGGTGATGGCATACCGGATTCCAGGTATTTCTTTTACCTCAGCCGGTATTCCATCAACAGTCCTTCCGGTACATGGAACAATGTGTATTCCTTTGCGAATACAGCTTATCAAAGCTTCCCGATTTTGGTCGGACAAACGTTTCCTGCTGTTTAACAGAGTTCCGTCCAGATCAATTGCAATGAGTTTAATATCCACGTTTTTCTCCATTTAATAAATAAAATGTTCCTCTTTTAATATAAGCAATCCGTCTTTATCGTATTTTGTAGAAAACAGACCTTTGATCCGTCTTCCCACTGTTGGCTTCTCAGCCCGGTCTGCAGCTTCTTCAATCAGTCCTTCTGCATTTGCTCTGTTTAAAGGAACGCCGTCTTCCTCCATGATTTCAATTCTCTCGTAGAGGGCAAGCATACTTTTTCCAGTAATATTACAGTCAATTTCGTTGGCATACCGGCAGGCATACTGTGCAAATTCGTCAATATCCATCTCTTCGCCAGTATACTCAGGCTGACTTTGCTGTCGGGTGGAGGGCTCGTCCACAGGTTCATATGCAGACTCCTCGTAATAATCTCCCTCTTCGAAATCCTGCTCCTGATTATACTCATCATACTGATCATACTCATCGGATTCAGCGTAATGATATTCCTGACTCTGCTGATATTCCACAGCATTGTTTTGCATTACCGGATCAGGCTGATACCTCTCTCTCTCCTGTACAACCCGAGCATTCCTCTGAGCAGGCACGGATTCTGTTTTAGGAATCGCAACTTCCTCTCCGCTGCCAATGCATTCGAATTTACTGGCCAGAACCGGATGGTCCTGATGCAGCGTTTCCATCTGCTTTGGATTATCGATTAAAACCACAATCATTCCGCTGGCATCTCTTTCCATAAGCTGATTTAACTCATCAAGGGCTTCCGGAGTTAAGTCTCCGGCTTCTTCTATCACTAAATCTTTTCCAGAAAGCTTATCTGCAGAAGCAAAAACTCCCCGCTTTGAAAGTTTGGATCCTGAAATCTTGGCAACAGGATTATTCACACCGCTTTCCCTGTGGATCTGCTTTAATGCTTCTACTGCCATCTGAAGTCCTTTTTCAGGAGTTCTGGCTTCGATCATAAGATGATTGCGGACAGGCTCTTCAATAACCTCCTCTTCTTCCTCATCTTCATACAGATCCTCAAACGCAAACTCTTCCCCTACTTCCTGCTGCGGGAAATGATATCCGTTTCCGTCTTCCTCCGGATATGCTGCTTCTTCTGCCTCATAATAGTTAGAATACTGCTCTTCCTCATTATCAAAGCTTTCTTCCTGAGGCAGATCATAGACTTCATCTTCTTCTGCAGTAGCAGCTGACTGGATACCGTAAATCTCCTGACCAAACTCCTCAGGCTCTTCCTCTTCAATAACCGGTTCGGAGTATGGTTCCATTTCTTCCTCTTCCGGTATATAATCTTCCACTGTTTTGGGGAATATGGAAATGTTGCGTCCTACTCTGCGGATATCTTCCAGCACTCTGGTATGCTCTGCAGCCGGTTCTTCTTCAACCACCGGATCTTCATAAGAAATTCTGGACATCTCTCTGGCAAGAGATTCCTGGACTTCAGCTTCCTGCATGCTGGCTTCGTAATCCTCTTCCACTGATTCCTCATATACCATGTTGGAATACTGGCTGATCTCCGGTTCTTCCTGATAATAATCAATCTCCGGTTCCAGCTGTACACTTACTTTTTTACCGGTGCCGTACTCCTGTTCTACCGCGCGAAGTCTGGCTTCATATTTATCTCTGTTTTCTATGAGATCCATCTGGTAATTTGTCAGAGGGGCATACTGAACTTTTAAGTCCATTGCCTTTTCCACATATTTTCCAAGTCCGAACATCAGCATAATACGGTCACAGGTCTCTACACAGCGCTCCGCCATCCCGGCAAGGCTGTAAAGTTCCGCCAGTTCGTAAAGCCATTTTTCATCAAGCTCTACACTGGTGTAGGATTCAAGTGAATGAATGAGCTGCTGGGCCGGTGCTCCTTTTGCCTTTAAAATCATATAGCGGAGAAGCTGCTGTCTGGGATCCTCAGAAGCCAGATCTCCAAATTCCTTATAATAGCTTTCAGCTTCCTCGATATTGCCTTCTTTAATGGCCAGCTCTGCCAGTTTATAGAGAAGCCTTTTTCCAATAGGCGCACGCTCAAATGCCTGTAAAAGGATCTCCTTTGCCTCCTGATAATCCTCATTCTTCTCGTATACCATGGCTACCATGGAAAGCAAATTGGTGTTGCGGACTCTTCTCCAGTCGATTGTGTCGGCGATCTTCATAGCCGTCTCATAGTCGTTTTTACCGACCAGTTTTTTAATTTGTTCAACTTTTATATTAAACTCGTACTTATCCATTCTTTGCATCTCCTAACAAGGCAAATGAGTTACAGTTCGACTCTGCCCTCCAGAGCCCGTAACAATGTCACCTCATCTATGTACTCTAAGTCTCCGCCAACGGGAACACCGCTGGCTATGCGGGTAACCCTGATTCCTGTAGGTTTGATCAGCTTACTGATGTACATGGCTGTTGTCTCACCTTCCAGACTGGAGTTTGTGGCTATGATCACTTCTTCCACATCTCCCTGCAGCCTCTGCATTAATTCTTTCAGCTTAATATCTCCAGGTCCGATTCCCAGCATAGGGGATATGGCTCCATGGAGCACATGGTAAACGCCTTCAAATTTTCCGGTTTTTTCATAGGCAGCTAAATCTCTGGTATCTTCCACCACCATAATAACCTTATGATTGCGTTTTTCACTCTTGCAAATGGGGCAGCGATCCTGATCCGTCAAAGTAAAACACTCTTTGCAGTAATGCACGTTACGTTTTGCTTCTGTTATGGATGAAGCAAGGCCTGTTACCTGCTCCTCCGGCATATTAATAATATGAAATGCCAGGCGCTGTGCTGATTTACTGCCAATACCGGGGAGCTTTGAAAGCTCTTCAATTAATCTGGTTATCTGACTGCTGTAATAATCCATAGTTAGAACGGAAATCCTCCGCCTAATCCTCCCATTCCACCGGTTAATTTAGACATAGCGGAACTGCTGTCTTCTTCCATCTGACGGAATGCTTCATTGGTAGCCGCCATAATTAAATCTTCCAGCATCTCAATGTCATCGGGATCAACCACTTCCTGGGATAATTTTACGGAAGTTACCTCTTTCTTACCTGAAACTGCTACGGTAACCGCTCCGCCGCCTGCTGTCGCTTTATATTCTTTCTCTTCCAGAGCTTTTGTCGTCTCTTCCATCTGACGCTGCATCTTCTGTGCCTGCTTCATTAAATTATTCATATTGCCAGGCATAGCGCCTGGAAAACCGCCACGTTTTGCCATGGTGTATATCCTCCTATATTTTCATTCATTTTATTCTTCTATTGTTATGTCCATTAAAATATTGGCTTTCAATTCTTCGTCGCTGACGTAAATAGTATCCATACGCTCGCCACCGCCCCTGAGCCTTGTCTGAAAGGCAATGGATTTTTTATAATGATCCTCCACATACCGTTCAATATCCTCGATGGTGGTTTCTCTGCTTCCAATCATATAATTACTCTGATCGGAAAAGACCACACAAAGCCGGCTCTCACCTGCGGGTTCCACCACAGTCTCCCGAAAACTGGCCCGTATGGGACCACCCAGTTCCCGTATGATTTTTCCCCAATCACTTCGGATTAAGTTTAAATCCTCTAACTGACCCTGGGGAAGTGCAACTCTCTGGGCCGGAGTCAGTGCCTCTGCCTCACCAGCACTTAAGCTGGCTTCCGCGGTTGCGGACGCTTCTCCTTTTTGCAGAAATGTTCCGCTCTCCAGCTGCTTTTCAATACCTTTGATTCGCTGAAGAATCGAATCATAGTTCTGCTCCATCTGAGGGCGGGTCAGCTTGATCAGTGCAACCTCTATCAGAACGCGCTTTTGTGAAGCGTAGCGCAGCTGATTGGATAAATCCGAGAACACACGGATATACCTTAGAAGTGTCTCGGGGTCCGCAAGATTACTGTCTTCTCTTAACAGATTCTGGTTCTCAGTCGACATATCCATAAGATTCTCTCCGTCGTCCACTGATTTAATAATCAGAAGATTTCTTAAATACCAGATAAAATCAACTACAAACTGTCCTAACTCTCGTCCCTGAATCACCATATCTTCCAGACATGCGATGCAGTCTTTGGTTTTGTTTTGTGCAACGGCCCGAAACAGCCTTCCGAATACCGTAATATCCACTGCTCCAAGCACATCAAGTACATTATCATAGGTAAGAAGTTCTCCGTAGTGAAAAGCAATGCACTGATCTAACAGACTTAAAGCATCTCTTAATGCTCCATCTGCCGATTTGGCAATGTAAGTCAGTGCCTTCTCCTCTACCTGGATCTGTTCTGCTTGTGTAAGTTCTTTCAGATGTTCAGCAATGGTCTCAACTGTGATGCGTTTAAAATCATAGCGCTGACATCTGGATAATACTGTGACCGGAATCTTGTGCACTTCCGTAGTCGCCAGAATAAATATAACATACGAGGGTGGTTCTTCCAGGGTTTTTAATAATGCGTTAAATGCTCCTGTTGAAAGCATATGAACCTCATCGATAATATAAACCCGGTATTTTCCTTCTGTAGGCGGATACTGAACCTGCTCTCTGATCTCCCGGATATTCTCCACACCATTGTTTGACGCCGCATCAATCTCGACAACGTTTAATGAAGCACCTGCTGCGATATTTCTGCAGGTACGGCACTCTCCGCAGGGGCTGCCGTCTGCAGGCTGTTCACAATTGACTGCTTTAGCGAGAATCTTTGCGATACTGGTCTTACCGGTTCCCCGGGTTCCGCAGAACAGATATGCATGCCCGATACGCTGGGATATAATCTGGTTTTTAAGTGTTTGCACAATATGGTCCTGTCCCTTTACATCTGCAAAGGATGAAGGGCGCCATTTCCGATATAATGCCGTATATGACATGCCTGTTACTCCTTATTTGTCGCCGAAGCTGATTCCAATCATCTTGGCTTCCTTAACGATGGAACATTCCGGATCGACGGTTTTTAATTTACCGGCTACCTCAGCTAAGGGCGCCTTAACAATTTCATTGTTGCTAACTGCCACCATGTAGCCATATTCCCTGTTCTTTATCAGCTTTGCTGCTTCTGCCCCAAGGCGGGTGGAAATCACTCTGTCATATGGACATGGTTCTCCGCCCCTCTGCATATGACCTGGAACTGTGACCCTGACTTCTTGTCCGGTCCGTTCCGTGATCTGAGCTCCGATCTCATAGGCCACAGAAGGGTAAATCACGCCATTCTTCTTTTTTTCTTTCAGTTCTTTTTTCGTCAGGACCGAATTCTCTTTGGAAATCGCACCCTCTGCAACGGCAATAATGGAAAATTTCTTGCCTTCTCTGGTTCTGCTCTTTAACGCTTCTATAATTACATTCAGATCATATGGAATTTCCGGAACCAGAATAATGTCAGCTCCACCGGCGATCCCTGCGTAGAGTGTCAGCCAGCCTACCTTATGACCCATAACTTCAACAATAAAGACTCGTCCATGAGAAGCAGCCGTTGTATGGATGCAGTCGATGGCATTGGTTGCCACATTAACAGCGCTTTGAAAACCAAAGGTAATATCAGTTCCCCACAAGTCATTATCAATGGTCTTAGGCAGCGATACAACGTTTAAGCCTTCCTCTCTAAGGAGATTGGCCGTCTTCTGGCTGCCGTTTCCGCCAAGGACAACCAGGCATTCCAGCTTTAAGTTTTTATAGGTGTGCTTCATCGCTTCTACCTTATCGAGACCGTTCCCGTCCGGTATCCGCATCAGTTTAAACGGCTGTCTGGAGGTTCCAAGAATGGTTCCCCCTTTTGTCAGGATTCCAGAAAACTCTTCCGGCTTCATCACACGGTAATTCGCATAAATAAGACCTTTATAACCGTCTTCGAATCCTACAATCTCAATATCATCAAACAGCCGGTACAATGCTTTGGCAACGCCCCGCATGGTAGCATTTAAGCTTTGGCAGTCACCGCCGCTTGTAAGAATTCCAATTCTCATCATAAAAGCACACCTCTTCTTTGATTAGATTTGTTATTTGGAAATAGGTACTATTATACCCATTTTATTCTCAATTATAATACAAAGGGGAATGTGGGGCAAGGGAAAACTTTATTTCATAAGATAATGTAAGGAAATATTAAAAATGAAAAAACACCGCAAAGCAATTCACTGCTCTCCGGCGTCCTGATAACTATATTTAAATCCGTGCGTCTCACTTTGAACCGCTATCACAGGCGTTACCCTGACAGTTAACTCGGTCCAGGCACCCTCACGGCACACAGAAGGTTCCACTTAGTGCTGCTGCATTCCTGCCCTGACACGGTTCATGAAGATCTGTTGCGTAAGACCCAAACGTCATCGTCACTTATCAGGGGCAGCCCTACAATAGCCGGCCCTGGGTGAGACATCACCCCTGCTGGAGCGGATTGCAGGTACAGGGCACCGCTATCTCCCCGGCTGCACGGAAACTTTATGACGTATTATGACTTAATCGCAGTTAAGTATACATGGAAACCACCTGATTGTCAAGGATTTAGGGGGCAATTGTATCTTCCATTTTCTGTTTTTTATTATCCCTTAATTCTTTAAAAAATTTTTTCATCATCTGGGCACATTCTTCCCCCAATACTCCGGATTCCATTTCCACCTGATGATTAAACCCTTTCTCATGAAACAGATCAAGCACAGAGCCTGCGCAGCCAGCTTTGGGATTCATACAGCCAATGACAACTTTCTTCATTCTTGACTGTACAATTGCTCCCGCACACATGGGACAGGGTTCCAGGGTTACATACATGGTACAGTCTTCCAGTCTCCAGTCCCCCAGCTTTTTGCAGGCTTTCCGGATTGCGATGATTTCTGCGTGGGACAGCACATTTTTATCTGATGTACGCCGGTTGTATCCTCTGGCTATAACTTTATCTTCATAAACAATCACACACCCAATGGGTACTTCGCCAACTGCTCCGGCTTTCTTTGCCTGTGTAACTGCCTGACGCATATATTTTTCATCTATTGTCATAATGATTCCTCTTCGCTGTTTAATGTGGTATACTTGTCCTAAGTATATCATGAAATAAAGGAATGGTGAATAGATGAAGCTATGTGGTCTTCAAAAAACAACACTTCTGGATTATCCAGGTCATGTGGCTGCCACGATTTTTCTGGGCGGCTGCAATTTCCGCTGCCCTTTTTGCCATAACAGCGGATTGATCGGAAGTGATGCGGCGTCACAGTTCTCAGAGGAAGAAATCTTAGATTTTCTTATAAAAAGAAAAGGGATTCTGGAAGGTGTCTGTATTACCGGTGGAGAGCCAACCCTCGCTGCAGAACTGGAGTCATTTATCCGAAAAATCCGGGAACTGGGGTATCTTATTAAACTTGACACCAACGGCTATCGTCCTGATGTATTAAAAAAGCTGATTACAGAAGGGCTTCTGGATTATATAGCCATGGACATAAAATCCGGTCGGGAGCATTATAAGAAAGCTGCAGGAACCGGAGATCTTAAAATAAGGAACGTGGAAGAAAGCGCTGCATTTTTAATGGAAAACCGTATCCCATATGAATTTCGCACAACAGTCGTAAAAGGGATCCATACAATTGGGGATTTCGTGGATATTGGCAACTGGCTGGAGGGAGATTCCCCGTATTTTCTTCAAAATTATGTGGATTCTGATCAGGTTTTATGCCCGGGCTACACCTCTTTTTCAGATAGTGAACTGAAGGGGTTTTTAAAAATATTAAAACCATTTCTTCCGGGAGCCATGCTCCGGGGCGAATCTTTTTAACGCAAACCAGGGGGCTTTTTCAGCCCCCTACTTTTATATCGGTATACCAGAATCCAAAACGTCCATCTTCCATTGGCTGATCTTTTGACAGTACAAAATTAGGAAAACCGAACATAGATGCCATATATCGTTCGTTGCTGTAATAATGTCCCGGAATTCCCAGCAGATAGCGGGGAGATCCTTCTGTGTTAAGCCTTGCGAGGATCAGATACCGGTAATTGTAGTAACCATGCAATAAGAAACTGTTATTTCCATATACCCAGGCATCTCTGGGAAGAAGACCGATATCCTGAGGTTTGATCGTCAGAATTTCACACCCGTCTTCATAATCAAACGCCAGAATCCTGGTATGCTCTTTTCTTAATTTTTCCCAGATCGCACTATGTTGATTTTCTTCCTGACTTTCATTTTCGCGCAAATGTTCCAATACCTCTGGATCACCAAGCTTTGGTTCCGTATGGTCTTGGTTTTTAGTTTCTTTTATTACGGCATCTGCGCGGTATAAACGGGTAGTTCCTGCTTCGGGCTCAAGAAATACATCTGTGTCCTCCGCCAGGCCTGCATCGCCCGAACTCATCTGAACAGATTCTTTTAATCCGCCATCTTCAGCTTCAGACATCATGGGCTTTGGCATTAAGGGAACAGATTCCTGCTGACTTTGTAAAACGGTCTGAGTCTCTTCGGAAGGTTCTGTATGTACGGACTCTGCAGTCATGGGTACTGTTGGCGTCGGTCCCGTTGGACGTGGCGTTGGAGATGCAGCGCCGGTTGGGTTCGTTACAGGAGACATTGACCCTGTCGGCATGGTCCCTGCCGGCATTGGTGATGTGGGCATTGGTCCTGTCGGCATTGACCGTGTTGGCATTGGCCCTGTGGGCATTGACCGTGGCATTGCACCATTAGGTATTGGCGTTGTTGGCATTGACCCATTGGGCATCGGGGCTGTCGGCATTGGTCCGGTAGGACGTGGTTCCTGCCACCAGCCAGGAACTGGTCCAGTCATGGTCGGGCGAGTATTTTGCTGTCTATCCGGTGCAGGCGCAGTGACTGAAGGCGGATTCCCCTGCCTCCCTCCTGCTGTGGGACCGGTCACTGTGGTTCTGGTATTTCCACCTTGCGGTATGGAACCTGTCATCTGCTGGATCTCAGGCATGAGACTTTCGGCCTGCGGGCTTGGCTCACTGTCGGATGACACCGGACTTTCCGCCTGGAGAAGAACCTCTTCTTCATTTTTTGTATCCTGACTGTCCCCATCTTCCAGTGGAAACTCTTTTTCTATCTCCTGAACAGCTTTTTTAATCTGTTCTTCCGATATGGCAGAATTTTCTTTTACAGCAGAATCTGTATTTTCCAGATCAACTGCCGCTGCATGAGCAACTGCATCCTCCCATATGGTGGTATAAGATCTCCATGTATTTTTTACATCATGTATGGTCAGTCCAAAACATTGGTCCATGTTAAAACCGGAACGTTCAATATCATTTACGGATACTGTGGCTCTGAATTCACCGGAACCGCCTCGTATGAAAATATTTCCAAGGTATATTTCCTGTTCTCCGGCCAATAGATATACTCCAATGTCGTTACCGCCTACATAGATTCTTTTCACACTTACCGTAATTTTGCACTGGATTCCTCTCGTCTCTATCTTGGCAAATCCGATGTTTTTTCCTTTGACTCCGCCTTCGTAGGCATAAATATATGAGATTAGTCTTCGATAGTTAGACATGCCACCACTCCTTTATCACTATTTTATGCAAAATGGCATTGCATCTATGACATAAAAATGATATCCTAATGAAAGAATAAAATAAAAATTTTTTCCCAAATATGGAGGATGATAAAAATGAAGCTCTACCGTGCAAAAGACTACTATGACATGAGCCGAAAAGCAGCCAATATTATATCTGCCCAGATCATTATGAAGCCGAACTGTGTTCTGGGACTTGCTACCGGTTCCACACCTGTAGGTGCCTACAAACAGCTGATTGAATGGTACAACAAAGGTGACTTGGATTTTTCCCGGGTAAAAACAGCAAACCTTGATGAATACAAGGGATTAACCAGAGATAATGACCAGAGTTACTACCACTTTATGAAGCAGAATTTATTTATGCACGTAAATATCGAGGTAACCAATACTCATATACCTGATGGTATGGAATCAGATGCAGAAAAAGAAGCTGCCAGATATGAAGAGATTCTCAGAAATCTGGGCGGCATTGACTTACAGATTCTTGGACTTGGTCATAATGGGCACATCGGATTTAATGAGCCTTCCGATATCTTCCCAAAAGATACCCACATTGTTGACTTACAGGAAAGCACCATTGAAGCAAACAAGCGTTTTTTTGAATCTGCAGATCAGGTTCCGCGCCAGGCTTATACCATGGGAATCGGTACAATTATTAGAGCGAAAAAAATCCTGTTAATGGTAAGCGGCGAAGATAAGGCTGAAATTCTGCATGATGCCCTTTGCGGTCCGGTAACCCCAAAAGTTCCTGCTTCTATTCTGCAGCTCCATCCGGATGTAATTATTGTAGCCGATGAAGCAGCTCTGTCAAAATGGGAAACGAACTAATCTTGACGTAAATAGCTTACAATGATATAATGAGTTAAATTTTTTAAAGGAGGTGAGACGCTGTGGGAAATATATCTATTAAAGCTACTTCATTATGGACTAATATTAATAATATCTCTGCAGTTTTCGGTAATTTTGACGCGTCCGTGTATCAGTGCGCCCATTTTTACGAAAAAGGCAGCGTCTCATCTGAAAATTATTCTGTTAGCCGGTAGGTTTTACCACTGGTTTTTCGGTTGATTTTCCGCCCGGATGCTCCTGCACCGGGTTTTTTTGTGTGTTTTTTTCGAAATGGCAGTCTGAACGGACTTTTTCCACTTTGATTCTAGACACACAATATGGAGGATATGACCTATGAAACGAGTAAAAACCATTCTGTCCGGCTGCGGCTCTCTCTCAAGAGCTGTATGCTCCACAACTTTAATCTGCTCCAAACAAATTTTTGACGGAGGCTTTCTCTGTGTAGCTGGAGGATACGTTGTCCAGATAGTCCAGTTTATTATGCTGACCTTTATCTGGAAGACTTTGGCAGAAACTAATGCTCTGCCAGCAAACGTATCATTAGACCAGTTAATGACCTACACGCTGATGTCTGCCGTATTACATGAGGAATTAAATATTATCTCTCCCGCCACTTCGTCCTTGTGGGAGGGATCCGTCATTGGGCGTTTTTTAAGGCCCATGGCAATTGAAGCAAGCTTTATTTCAGAAACCATTGGCCGATTCTGGGTTCCCAACTTCTTATTTCTGGGTATTCCATTATTGCTTTTTGCACCGGTTCTGTCTGTCAGTCCGTTGCCTGCTTCTTTTCGCATGGGAATTCTCTCTCTCATAAGTCTGCTGCTGGCAATTTGTATTGGATTTGCCATAGATTTGCTGTTCGCTTCTCTTGCAATGAATCTGAAAAATGGATGCTTTGCGGCTCTTGCTGTCAGAGAGGCAGTTTATTCCCTGCTTTCCGGAGAAATGATACCATTTTCTTTATTTCCAAAAAAATTGGGAACGCTTTTTTCCCTGCTTCCGTTGGGCTCAGTTGCCCATGGACCTTTAACTATCTACACTGGCACCGCCCATCTCCCTTATAGGGTTCTGGCGCTTCAGTTTTTCTGGGCTGTTAGTTTATGGGCTCTTGCAATTTACGTATTTAATAAAAGTAAAGAAAGGATGATCTCTTTTGGTGGATAATTTTAAAATACTAATCAGGCTTTACAGGCAATATGCAAAAATGGATTTATTATGGTTTCTGCGGGATACCCGTTATTTCTTTATTCAGCTGGTCTCTGATGTTGTAAGCGGTGGGTGCACCATAGCTGGTGTCTGCCTGTTATCCGCAAACTTTAAAAACTTTTCCGGTATGACCCAAAATGAAATTTTATTTATGATGGGTTACGCTCTCTTTATTGACGGTATATTCATGGTATTTTTTATGGGCAATAATACCGGCATGGTCAGCCGGATTATTGGCAGGGGACAGCTTGACCACATTATGATTCAGCCCGTCCCTCTGTGGGCAGAACTTCTGGCACAGGGTTTTTCCCCTGTTTCCGGTTCTCCCATAATGATTTTTGGAACTGGGCTTACTGTTTACGGTGCCATCAGAGCTGGTTTACCTATAAACGCTTTTACTATACTGCTGTTCCTTTTTTACAGCATTTGCTCGATTGTCATTGTGATGTCATTTATCTATCTGATTTCCTGTTCAGCATTCTATGCCCCTGCTGCTGCAGAGGAAATCGCCGGGGTGGGCAAGGAATTATTTTCTTCATTAAAAACTTACCCGCTGGGTAATATGAAAGGTTTTCAAAAGCACATTTTTTTGTCCTTGATTCCTGTGGGCCTTTGTGCCTGGCTTCCTTCCACACTTTTAATAAACGCTGGGAAATATGGATTAGAGGCAGTTTTCGTTCCGAAAGCGCTCTACCTGCCTATTGCAGCTGCAATTTTTTCATTTATAGCAATTATCACATTTAAGAAAGGAATGAAATATTATGAAACCTATGGTTCTCCAAGATACTCCGGCTTTGGCCATCGATAATATAACAAAAGAATATTGCCAGTGGCAGAGAAGCGGCAACGCCCGCGACATTATTAAAAACCTTCTTCACCCGGAAAAGCGTGTAGTAACTGCTCTTGATCACATATCACTTCAGATAAAGAAGGGGGAATTCGTTGCTTATGCAGGTGCCAATGGTGCCGGTAAAAGCACTACAATAAAAATTCTTTCCGGAATCCTCATGCCTACAGAGGGAACGGTATCTGTACTGGGATTAAATCCCGCCAAAGACCGGGTCAAACTCATGAGCCATATCGGAGTCCTGTTTGGCCAGCGTACAGAATTATGGTGGGACCATCCGGTGATATCCAGCTTCCAATGGAAAAAGGAGGTATGGAACATTCCGGATTCCGTTTACAAAGAGAACCTGGAGATGGTTACAGATCTTTTGGATCTTTCTGATATTCTAAAAACCTTTACCAGGGAGCTGAGCCTTGGGCAGAGAATGCGGGCGGATATTGCCATGCTTCTGCTTCACAGTCCGGAACTGATTTTTCTTGATGAGCCCACGCTTGGTCTTGATGTACTTGCCAAGCAGCAGATGATCCGGTTTTTAAAGAAGATTAACCTTGAGAACAAAACAACGGTGGTGGTAACCAGTCATGATATGGACGATCTGGAGGAAATGGCCCAGAGAATCATTCTTATTAACAAGGGGAGAATTGCATTTGACGGAGACTTTGATGAACTAAGAAATGTGATGGGAGGCTTTTACCGGATTGTCCTTACTACGGCAAAAGAAGAGCTACCGCTTTCCATTCCGGGTATGCGGCTTTTAAAAACAGAAAGCGGAGTTCACGAATACGAATTTGACCGGAATGTATTAGGAATCCATAAGGTTATGGGGCTAC
The DNA here is from genome assembly GCA_009712635.1 of Hungatella sp. Taxonomy (GTDB): domain Bacteria; phylum Bacillota; class Clostridia; order Lachnospirales; family Lachnospiraceae; genus Lacrimispora. The sequence goes on from WASS01000012.1 coordinate 15,104, forward strand.
TTTCTGAATTCCCTCAGATTCTTGATATGGAAATTAAAAAGGCCCCCATTGAAGATGTAGTGGCTAATTTATATCTGAGCTGGCGGGAAAATTAACAGTTGGTTTTTTCGTAGGTTTAGTGTAGAATATACTTACATTATTTATTACGAAAGAGGTGTACATATGGCATACGCATTTACAAAGGATCTGGAGACCGGAAACCAGTTAATTGACTCAGAACACCGCCAGCTGATTGATGCGATCAATAATTTACTGACTGCCTGCTCCACCGGTAAAGGCCGTGCAGAACTGGCCAATACTACTAAGTTTTTACAGGATTATACTGCCAAGCATTTTGGAGATGAGGAAAAACTCCAGCTTCAGAGCCAGTATCCCGATTATGCAAATCACAAGCGCTACCATGAAGAGTTTAAGAAGGTAGTTGCAGGAATCTGCCAGAAGCTCGATAAGGAAGGTCCTACCATTGCACTGGTTGGCGAAGTAAACAGTGCAATTGCAGGTTGGCTGATCAACCATATCAAAAAAGAAGATGTCAAAGTTGCAACTCACATAAAAAGCAGATCCTGATCAAAAAAAGAATAATCATTAAACAGCTTCTTACCAGAGTTCTGGCCGGAAGCTGTTTTTTTGTGCTGTGGCATAAAATAATTGCTGTGCTCTCTTTTCATTCCGTCTGTATTTTGATAAAATAGGTTCAGAAATCAAAAACAAACTACTGGAAAGAAGGTACATGATTATGAAAGACACAAATTGCGCATATTGTATGAAGGGAGACTTGGTTGCTAAATTTGGTTATCCTGTCTGTGAAATGGAAACAGGCTTTTTATATTTATTTAAAGAACAGAGCAAGAAAGGCAGAGTCATCCTTGCATATAAGGATCATGTCGGCGAGATGATTGATATCAGTGATGAAGAGAGAAATGCATTTTTTGCTGAAGTTTCCAAAGTATCCAAAGCCATTCACAAGGTTTTTAATCCGGATAAAGTGAATTATGGCGCTTATGGAGATACAGGCTGTCATCTTCACATGCATATCGTTCCCAAATACAATGGCGGAGATGAGTGGGGAGGCACATTTGCCATGAATCCGGATAAAGTATATTTAACCGATGATGAGTATGAGAAAATGGCTGAAGCCATTCGTGCAGCCTTATAATCAAACACATAGACTGTACAGGAAGGAAGGTGCCGGATTATGTTAGATGAAATCAGAAAGCAGGCAGGCAAAGCCGCAAAAGAAGTTTTGGACGCATCTCATTTAAAGGAGAAGGACCTGGTCGTGATCGGCTGCTCTTCCAGTGAGATATCCGATCATAGAATCGGCTCTCATTCCAGTGCAGAGATCGGCCAGGCAGTATTTTCGGCTATTTATGAAGTCTTTCATAAACAGGGAATTTATGTGGCTGCCCAGTGCTGTGAGCATTTAAACAGGGCACTCATATTAGAAAGGGAAGCAGCGGAATTCTATCATTATGAACCAGTCAATGTGGTGCCACAGCTTAAGGCCGGCGGCTCCTTCTCACTTGCAGCCTACCATAGCCTTGAACATCCGGTTGCGGTAGAATCCATTAAAGCTCATGCTGGAATCGATATTGGAGATACACTAATTGGAATGCATTTGAAAGCTGTAGCGGTTCCCATTCGCATAAAAACCCAGTATATTGGCTCTGCCCATGTGGTTGCAGCCCGTACCAGACCAAAATACATCGGCGGTGTCCGCGCTTCTTATGATGATACCATTGAATAATTAAAAAACCTGCTGTCAGGCGGTATAAACCGATGACAGCAGGTTTTTCTATAATTTAATTATTTTGTAGCGTACATAAAGAACCAGTAGCCGTATGGAGAATGCCATGTTCCTTTAATTTCAGGTTTCTGCAGATAATAATCGCTGGAATATACAAGAGGAGATACTGCAGCATCTTCCATCATGATTTTTTCTGCTTTATGAAGCTTATCAAAATGCTCCGTTCTATCAGCTGTAGTTCTTGCCTCAGTCAGGAGTTTATCTACTTCTGCATTTGAATATTTTCCATCATTGTTTCCGCTCTCAGTTGAGAACAGATTCAGCATGTTGGAAGGATCATCGTAATCATAAACCCATCCTCCGCGGCAGATCTGGAAATCACCGGCGCGGCGGGTTGGTGTGAATGTAGACCATTCAACAATCTTGATATCCATTCTGATTCCAAGCTCGCTCCATGCACTCTGTAAGTATTCAGCAACTGCTTTGTTGTAGCCTGCATCATTGGTCATATATTCAATTGCAGGGAATCCTTCCCCGTTAGGATATCCAGCTTCAGTCAACAGCGCTTTTGCTTTTTCAAGATCAGCTGCATAATTATCTACACTGAAATAGTCACCGCCGTTATTTGTACGGCTTACCGCTTCAAATGAAGAATCTTCTTTATCATCAGAGATACCAGGTCCTACGAAATTGGAGGCAGGAAGAGCAGTTCCCATCATAAGGGTATTGGCAATATAGTCGCGGTCAATTGCAAGGCTTAATGCACGGCGTACCTTTGCATTGTTGAAGGGTTCCTTCTGGGTATTAAAAATTGTATAGGATGTTGCCATACGTGGTTCTAAATGGAATTCAGCGGAATCTCTAAGGTTTGGAATTTCTTCAGTGGGCACATCGCGAATCATCTGTACCTCACCTGTCCTGTATGCGCTGTATGCGGCATTCTGATCTTCCATAAGAACAAACTTTAAAGTATTTAAAGTAACTCTGTCAGCATTCCAGTAATTTTCATTCTTAGCAAATGTGATGTGAGAACCTGGTACCCACTCGACCATCTTTAACGGACCGTTAGAAATATAGGTATCCGGAGAAAGGGACCACTGGTCGCCTTTCGCTTCCACTACATCCTTTTTCACTGGTGCCATGCTTGCATGAGTCACAATCTTGTCAAAATATGTACAAGGACCAGAAAGCTCAACTACGAATGTTTTTGCATCAGGAGCAGAAACTGCCAGTGCATCAACATTGCCTGCTGCTGCTTCGTCATAACCTTTTACCACAGAAAGCATATCTGCTGCATATGGTGCTGCTGTAGCAGGATCAGCCATACGTTTCCAGGAATATACAAAATCCTCTGCAGTAAAATCAGAACCATCGCTCCATTTTAAGCCGTCTCTTAAATGAAACGTATAAGTAAGTCCGTCATCGCTTACATCATAAGATTCTGCCTGACCGGAAACGATATTGTTGTTCTCATCAAATGTCATAAGAGTCTCAAAGGCATGCATAATGATGTTAGATGCATCAATTGCTGTACTAAGAGCCGGATCAATGGTTTCGGGATCAGATCCTATCTGCACTGCCAGGTCAAGTGGCTCTGTTGAGGTGCTTGCTGCTGTTTCTGTGTTAGCTGCTGCTTCTGTGGTCTTCTCAGTTCCGCTTTGTGCCGCGCCGGACTTTCCGGTACCTCCGCATGCACTTAAAACGAGACCAGAGACAAGAACAGCCGCTAATACGATTGCTGTTTTCTTCATAATACTTCCCTCCGTATTTACGTTCATTCGTCCGTCCTTCAAGGACAGCACGAGTAATAGCATATCACAAAAGGGACAATCATGCAACGAACTTTTTCGCATTAAACTATTGTGTATTAAGGTTATACCGTGATAAAGCATCAAAGAGCCAGACGATTGATACCTATATTTCGTCTGGCTCACAAAGACATTATTATTAATATATCTTATCGATAGGAGGTCTGCACTGCCTTAACTAATACCTTAGGATCTTTCACATAGGGCGTAACCGGACAGATCTTTTTATCAATTCCCATCAGTGTGTAGACTGCTATTCTTGCAGCACGAACGGAATACTCTTCCGTAAATACCATGTCATCCGGAATCTCAACAAACTGACTGATCATTGCAAAGTTGGTGGAGCCGGCTGGAACCACCTCCGGACGGTCAACCATTTTACGTGGCTGGAACTGGGCATCTACATAAGGCATCATGCATGGGATTACATTTACCACATCTGCCATTATCTCATCCTTGCGGTCTTCCATATGAAGGTGGCAGAGAAGCTCTGTAAGAAGTTCCTCTCCTGTACAGTCTTTCATTGGTTTCTTGATATAATCACCTATTTTATCGGTGTATAAGCCATAGCCCCAGAATATGGTCTGATCCATGGGCTGATTAGGAAAGTGAGGCTGCGCGGCAACAACAATACTCATTAGCCAGTTAGAGTCCTTAAAGGTCATTAAGGCTCCGCTTCCCGGAACGTTGCCAGAATAATCCTCAATAAGTTTTAAAAGCTTGTTTCCTTTGCTGGTTACGGTAAAACTCAGCCAGTTGGTTTCGTTGGCATCTCCAAAAAATGGATAAGGATTTCCAAGTCCCTGCTTTTTCACTGCCACTTTACTCCACAATTCCCCGGATATGGGCCTTAAAACAGGCGCTGGCGCTGGTGTATGAAGATCGCCTAATGTAGCACTGTCTGTCATACATGCATTGGTCATAATGCAGATATCATCATCTTCCAGTTCTAACATACGGGTAACCCCATGATCAGTCAGATGAAGAACTTTAGCGGTAATCTTATCTCCTTCTGCAAAGTCAATGTCAGTTACTGTACAGTTCTCCGCAAAAATAACCCCTTCTTTTCTTAAATAGGTTTCAAGCGGGCGTATTACACTGTCATATTGATTGAGAGGAGTCCTTGTAACGCCTTCCAATGTATTAATACGGGAGAATTCCAATATCATCCTGCGCATATAACGGCGGAACTCAAATAGACTGCTCCATTTTTGGAATGCAAAGGTAGTCTGCCACATGTACCAGAAGTTGGTAGTAAAAAAGTGGGGAGTATCAGCAAACCACTCTTCAATGGTCATATCATCAAGCTTCTCTTCCGGTGTATTCATCAATTTCAGTAAAGCCATACGTTCTTTCTGATTAAATCCCATACTTTTTACATCAAGGATGTTACCATCTTTGTCAATCAGTCTTGCCTTGGCTGAGGTAGGATGCGCATGATCAAAATCCAAAATTTCTTCTGTAACGCTTCTTCCCGGTTTGCTTAAAGAGGGAATGGATCGAAACAGCTCCCAGAAGTTTTCATAGGTTTCTTCATTGAGCATGCGTCCTCCCCTGCAGACAAATCCTTTTTCAGGAGTACCGATACCGTCATTGCTTCCTCCAAAAATGGGCATCCCCTCAAAGATGGTGATCTGGTTACCCGGCATCTTGCCGTCTCTGATAAGATAGGCTGCTCCCGCAAGGCTGCCAAGACCGCCTCCTACAAAATAAGCCTTTCCTTTTGGAATAGCGGAATTGTATTTGGAATCCATCCGCTTTGCCTTTTTTGATTTCCCGGTACGTTCATACAGTGTCTTGGCGGCCACACCTGCTGCCGTAGCTGCTGCCCCCAGTGCCAGCAATTTCATCATGTTACTTTTCTCCATTTTTTTTAACATAAGCCACACTCCAATCTCTTTTTAAATCAATTGATAAACTTATATTATCATACAACATTTTTTCCGTCACCATACATGCTTTTGTTCCTGTATAAAAAAACGACACCCTTAATATGGTGTCGAAAAACCAGACAATTCTTCTATTTTGTCTATCGTAATTTTTTATATATTCTTTTACAATGAAAATAATGAATAAGGAGGACTATCCATGTCGGGAACGTTGCACAATCATATACGGGAAAGCGTTTTAAAAACAGCACTTTTTCATCAGCTTAAAAATGGTCAGAAAGCACCGGAACGGACCGCCCGTAACTTAAGGGAACTGTTACAAAAGTTCAGCCCCGCCTCCAGTGAACTTTTTACTTACGAGGAACTGCTTATCATGATAAAAAATTGTTCCAGAGACGATTGCCTGAATCTGATTATTCAGAAACTGGCTTAAAGCTCCGCCTGGCTGCGAATATATCCGATCCGCTCCGTAGCCCTGGCGAGGCTTTTTAACCGTTTTGAGACTTCTTTCGGCTCCATCTTCATTCCTTCTTTTACCCAGTCCATGATTACTCCGCAAAGACCATAGGCATAAAATCCAGCATCAAAATCCCGTTCTTCAAAGGTCAGTTTTCCCTTTTCATCAAGTAACTCAATTGCCTCTGAAAATAATGCTTTTGTCATGTCATACAAATAACTCTCAAAGGTATGTTCCTGCTCTTTAATAGTATTTACGTAAAAGTTTTTTTCCTGTTTCATCTTACTCAAAAGCTCATGGATTTTCTCATTCCAGTTATCAAGGCTGATATCATCTGCAATTGCAGCAAAATTTTCATTATAATAAATCCAGCTTAATAGTTCATATTTATCCTGATAGTGATAATAAAAGGTCTGCCGGTTCAGACCGCATACTGCCGTAATATCTGATATGGATATCTTATCAAATGGTTTCTCTTTGCACACCTGCTTCAGTGCTTCTGCAATTGCACGTTTCGTAATAAGCGAATCCGACATAGGCCCTCCTGTTATACTATTCCTTTATATTTGTAAAATAATTGGCAAGTGCCGCAAACTGCTGTAAATTCAGTGCTTCTCCTCTCACAGACGGGGAAAGGTCCAGGCTTTCAATTGCTGATATAATCTGTTCTTTGGTATAAGGAACCTCAGGAGAGTTATTCAAACCATTTTGAAGTGTTTTTCTTCTCTGATTAAAGGAGGCCCGGATCAGGCGAAACATCAGTCCCGGATCCTGTGCACTGACAGGGGGATTTTTATGCCGGGTCAGGCGGATTACCGCTGATCCCACGTTGGGACGGGGCATAAAGCAGTTGGGTGGAACATTGGCTACAATATATGGCTCTGCATAATATTGAACAGCCAGTGAGAGGGCACCGTAATCCTTGGAACCTGGTCCTACCTGCATACGGTCTGCCACTTCCTTCTGTACCATGACTGTAATGTTATCAATAGGTACCTGACCTTCAAAAAGTCCCATAATAATGGGTGTGGTAATATAATAAGGCAGATTTGCCACTACCTTGATGGGACGTCCACCGTTAAATTTCTGAGTCAGCTCATTGATATCAGTTTTCAAAATATCTGCATGAATTACAGTTACATTATCGTAATCAGCCAGCGTTTCCTTCAGAATTGGTATTAAGTTTGAATCGATCTCTACTGCGACCACATGGCCTGCTGCTTCTGCCAGATACTGAGTCATAGTACCGATTCCAGGACCAATCTCCAAAACGCAGTCATCCTTGGTTACACCTGCTGCCAGAATAATTTTATCAAGTACGTGTGTATCAATTAAAAAATTCTGTCCGAACTTCTTTTGAAACGCGAACTCATATTTTTGGATAATCTGGATTGTATTTTGAGGGTTGCCTAATTTATTTTGCATACACATTTTCCTATCGTTTTTTATTAATCAATGGTATCTTATTATAAACAAAAAGTCAATAAATATAAGACGGGTCCGAACCCGGATACCCGCCACGTTATTTCCTTGATTTCTTTCACATAAACGCCTTACCAACTCTTTGTCTTTTCTACAGATGATAAAGCTTTTTAGCATTCCGGTTGGTAACTTCTACAACCTCATCCCTGGAAATCCCTTTTATGGTGCTAATCTCATCAATAACATAAGAAAGATTCAGGGAAGAATTGCGCTTTCCCCGATTGGGAACAGGGGCCAGGTATGGGCAGTCTGTCTCAAGTACCAGCTGATCCAAAGGCATATATTCCACTACTTCTTTCAGCTTTCTGGCATTTTTAAAGGTCAGGACACCGCCAATTCCCAAATAAAATCCCATATTCAGATATTCCCTCGCCATCTCTTTTCCATAGGAAAAACAGTGAATCACACCCCCCACATCTTGGGAATGCTCCGCCTTCATAATATCAAGGGTATCTTTCGCCGCATCACGGCTGTGAATAATAACCGGAAGCTTTACTTCCTTAGCCAGATTCAGCTGACGCACAAACCAGGTCTTCTGTGTTTCATGATCTGGTTCTTCCCAGTAATAATCAAGTCCTATTTCCCCAATGGCGACTATTTTGTTACGGCTGGCATTTTCTTTCAGCCAGTTTAACATCTCATCATTTAACTCACCAGTCTCATTGGGGTGAACACCGATTGCCCCGTATATATAAGAATACTTCTCTGTGAGTTTGATGGTATTCTCTGATGTCTTTATGCTGGCTCCAACATTGGTAACCGCTTCTATGCCATGAGACTGCAGACTTACAAGCAGCTCTTCTCTGTCTTCATCAAATGCCTCATCATCGTAATGGGCGTGTGTATCAAAAATCATAGATATCTCCTTTAATAGGTTTGTCAGCCTGTAATCAATAATCGAACAATATAAAGCAGGATTAAATGAAGAGGATAAAACCCGTAAAATAAATATTTTAAATTTCTCTCACCTTTTTTTCCGTTATAAAAGTGGATCGGCAAAAGAGCAAATATTCCTGCTCCAAAACAGCTTGCGCTGATTAATGCAGCCATAATTCCTGCAAATATAGTCTGAAGTTTTTTATTATTCCGAAATATATATATGATCAGTATCAGTACAATTCCGTCTAAGTTGTAATCTGATTTCAGCAGTATGGATACCCCACATCCCACTCCTATCGCCAGAAACTGCCGAAGGGGATCACCCATGGCCTTCTGATACCACTCAAGTACCCACAGACCAATAAATAGGGTGAAGAATACATTCTGATACCCTGGGTGAAACCAGCTGTTAAAAACCGCAAGATCAAACGGTATCTCCGAAATCAAAGCAAATGCCAAAAGTCTGATTCCGTATTTTCTGACATCTTTGGTATGAAGAAACCCCTCAACCAGCAAAAAGCAGAAAATCGGAAAGGAAATTCTTCCAATGGTTCGGAGAACAAAATCAATGGTACTCCACTTTACGCCTTCTGGCGTAGCCAGGATTGTCTGCATCAGCAAAGGCTCCTGATACTTCAATATCCCATTTTCAATTACAACCGCACCAATATGATCAATCAGCATGGTTATGATCGCGATGATCTTTAAGGTATTTCCTGAAATTCCTTTATTTGGGAAAGCAGTGGATTCTGTCATCAAGTCCTCCTCTTAAACGATAAGACCGGATTATAAAAATCCGGCCTCATTATCATCTTTTCCTGTTCTTAAAACAGCTTTTTATTAGCAGATCTCCGCTCCTGATGGCATTGCCTTTTCCGGAACCATAAGAGATAAATTGCCCTGTGCATCTTCCGCACATAAAAGCATGCCTTCGGATAAAACGCCAGCCAACTTCGCTGGTTTTAAGTTTACCACAACCATAACCTTTTTACCAACCATTTCTTCTGGTGAGTAATGGGCCTTAATACCGCTGACAATCTGTTTAACCTGGCTTCCTATTTTAACCTGGGAACATAAAAGTTTTTTGGATTTCGCTACTGCTTCGCAGGCAATGATCTCACCCACCTGGAACTGCAGCTTTGCAAAATCCTCATATTCGATTTCTGCTTTTGCCTCTATATCAATTCCATCATCTTCCTGTGATTCTTTCTCCTCTGTAGCACCTTCTGCAGCTGTATGCATAGCTTCCACTTTCTCCATCACTTCCTTCATATCCATACGGGCAAATAAAATCTCAGGTTTGTCGGTCACTTTATTGCCAGATGGATATAAACCGAATTCATTCATCTGGGGCAGCTCTCTTTTTGTTGTATTAAGCTGAGAAAGAATTTTAGCAGAAGTCTCCGGCATAAAAGAAGCCAAAAGAGATGCTCCGATGGTAATAGCTTCTGTCAGGTTATAAAGAACTGTCTCCAGACGGGCTTTTGAAGCTTCATCCTTTGCAAGAGTCCATGGTGCTGTTTCATCAATATATTTATTGCTTCTTCTGAAGATATTAAAAATAGAAGTAATTGCATCTGCGACGCGGAGTTTTTCCATCTTCTCGCTGACCTTTTTCACCTCTTCAAGCACAACTGCTTTTAAATCCTCATCAAACTCATCTGTGATACCGCCATCTCTTACCACACCGTCGAAATACTTATTGGACATGGAAATGGTACGGTTTACAAGGTTGCCCAGAATATTTGCAAGATCAGAATTCATGCGCTCTACCATCAGCTCCCAGGAAATGATTCCATCATTATCAAAAGGCATTTCATGAAGAACGAAATAACGAACGGCATCCACTCCGAAGAAATCTACCAGCGTATCTGCATAAAGAACGTTACCCTTTGATTTACTCATCTTTCCGTCTCCCTGTAACAGCCATGGATGACCAAATACCTGTTTTGGAAGGGGTACATTCAGTGCCATTAAGAAAATTGGCCAGTAAATAGTATGGAAGCGGATAATATCCTTACCAATCAGATGAAGATCTGCAGGCCAGAGCTTTGAAAACTGTTCACTGTTTTTTCCATCGCAGTCATATCCAATTCCAGTAATATAATTTGTCAATGCATCCAGCCATACATAAGTAACATGTCTTGGATCAAATGTGACTGGAATTCCCCATGTAAATGTGGTTCTGGACACGCATAAATCCTGAAGTCCCGGAAGAAGGAAGTTGTTCATCATCTCGTTCTTTCTTGATACGGGCTGAATAAAATCAGGATTTTCATTAATGTGCTGGATCAATCGATCTGCATATTTGCTCATACGGAAGAAATAAGCCTCTTCCTTTGCCGGTTTTACTTCACGTCCGCAATCCGGACATTTTCCGTCTACAAGCTGGGATTCAGTAAAGAAAGATTCACATGGAGTGCAATATAAACCTTCATAATATCCCTTATAGATATCACCCTGATCGTAGAGTTTTTTGAAAATTTTCTGAACCTGTGCTTCATGATCCGGATCAGTAGTACGAATAAACTTGTCATAGGAGGTATTCATCAGATCCCAGATAGTTTTAATCTGACCAGCCGCCTGATCTACGAATTCCTTTGGAGTTATGCCTGCTGCCGCAGCTTTTTCCTCAATCTTTTGTCCGTGTTCATCCGTTCCTGTCTGGAAAAACACATCGTATCCTTCTTCTCTTTTAAACCTTGCTATGGCATCAGCTAAAACAGCCTCATAGGTGTTGCCAATGTGAGGCTTACCGGATGCGTATGCAATGGCTGTGGTGATATAATATGGCTTTTTGTTTGAATCTTTACACATAATCTTTTCCTCCAGAAATATAATGAGATGCAGGGTGAATCATTTCCCAACAAAGAAAAACCCGTCTTAAAAAATCCACATAGGAAATTTAAAGACGGGGCACTATCCCGTGATACCACTTTAATTTATCCATGCCTTACGACACAGACCTCACCGGCTGCGTTCTAATCAAAAGCTTTCCAGAATGGCGCTTTTGGTATATAATAACAGTCTGACACGATAACGGGTGTGACCGTCGAAATTTAAAGGCTTATTAAGCCAATTCAACTTCGCTGCTCCAAGGCCATGTTGGGAAATACGCTCAGGCTTCCTTTTCAGCTACCGGAATTCTCTGTACATGAGGCGGGTTTCTTACTCTTCTTTTCTCAGCATTCTCAAATGAATCAATTGTCAGTAACCCTAGTGTAATAGTTTCATTCCCGTTTGTCAAGCAGGTAAGTTTCAGGATCTGACCTTTTGTCATTACTTTTTTCTTATAAACATATAAATAATATTAGTGAATTGTGGAGGATCTTAATATGAAAAACATGATTATCAGGCAGGGACGCCGTATCCTTTCCATTGTCTTGGCGGCCTCTCTGTTTTGCGCCTGTACACCACCTCCAAGACAGACGGGAACGCCTTCCGATGCCCAATACCAAAAATACCATGCCCAGGATATATCCATGCAAAAAGCATTCGATCAGTTTACTGCAGATTTATTCCGCGATGAAATCAGCGATTCCGGCATCAGTTTTCATTTCAGTATTGCTGATCCTGCTTCCAGAGGAATTAATACGGTTCCTTTGACTCTTGGAGATTTCTCTCTGGATAAGATGAAGCAGGGTACAAAGGACCTTCAGGAGGTAAAGAAAAAGCTGGAAACCTTTAACCCCCGGAAGCTGACTGCCGACCAGAGGCTTACATATCAGATTCTGTATTCCTACATTGATACCGAATTAAGTTCTGATGGAATGGAACTCTACGCCCAGCCGCTGACCACCACCATAGGAATTCAGGCTCAGCTTCCTGTACTCTTTGCCGAGTATACGTTTAACAATAAAGCGGATGTAGACCATTATCTATCATTGCTGTCATCCATTGACGAGTATTACGGGCAGATATTGGAATTCGAAAAGAAGAAATCAGAGGCAGGACTTTTTATGTCAGATGCCGCAGCTGACCATGTTTTAAAATCCTGTGAAGCTTATTTAATACAGCCGGATCACAGCTTCCTTGCAGAAACGTTCAATACCAGAATTGATTCCCTGACAGACTTAACCGATGAGGAGAAAGCAGAATATAAGAAACAGAATATTAAAGTTCTGGAAGAACATTTTGTTCCAGCCTATAAAAATTTAATAAGCGGTATTACAGCTCTAATGGGAACAGGAACCAATGACAAAGGTCTTTCCTGGTATCCCGACGGAAAGAAATACTTTGAATATCTGGTAAACTCCAATACCGGTACCTCCTATGATTCCGTCAAAAGCCTGAAAAAAGCCATTGAAAAACAGATGAATAGTGATATCAGGGCGTTGGGCCAGATTACCAAAGATCATCCTGAAGTAATTGACTCTCTGGACCATTACTCCTTTAAGTACACAAAGCCGGAAGAAATCCTGGAATCTTTAAAATCTCAGATTACTACAGATTTTCCAGAGCTTCCACCATGTAACTACACAGTTAAGTATGTGCCAAGCGCTTTGGAATCCTCTTTAAGCCCGGCATTTTATCTGGTCCCCCCTTTGGATCAGTACCAGAATAATGTTATTTACATCAACAACAACCCGCGTTTTCAAAATGATGACCTTTATACTACCCTGGCTCATGAAGGCTATCCAGGACATTTATATCAGAACGTATACTTCCTAAGCAAAAAACCAAATGATTTAAGGAGCATCCTTTCATTTTCAAGCTATTCCGAAGGATGGGCTACCTATGTAGAATATTATTCCTATACATTAGATAACGGTCTGGATCCAGAACTTGGCAAACTTCTGGCACATAATACAGCCATTACGCTGGGAATTTACGCTTACCTTGATATCTGTATCAATTATGAAGGCTGGGATAAGGAAGCTACCGCTAAATATCTTGGTACCTTTTATAACGTGGAAAATACAGACATCGCAGACTCCATCTACAACAGCCTGGTAGAAAATCCAACCAATTATATGGAGTATTACGTAGGCTATCTGGAAATCATGGAAATGCGAAACACGGCGGAGAGAGTCTTAAAGGATAAATTTAACTTAAAAGACTTTCATACTTTCTTACTTGATGTGGGGCCAGCTCCATTTTCAGTAATTCAGCCTGCATTCCGCAACTGGCTGGCTAAACAGCTTAGAAGTTGATATTAAATAAAACAGGCAAAAGCCTATGATCCATTGGCTTTTGCCTGTTTTTTATTTTATTTCCTTATAATTCTTTACATATTCCAGATAATCATTATCGCCCAGTTTGATGGATTTGCTGGTATAATTTTTGCCGTTCACCAGAAGTTTTAATTTATCCAGTTCAAAGTTCTCTACAAAGGTGTTGCCAATGGCTGTAAGGGTAAGTCTGTCATCACCAGAACCGCTTTGTGGAACTGCAGATAAATCCAACGTACCAATTCCATCAGCAGAATCATACTTCAGAACCTTTGTACCATCCTCTAATACGCCGTATTCTATGAGTTTGCTTACGATTGCATCCGCAGTCAGCTTGTCCACTGCATCCATCGCCTGATTTAAACCAGTCTTATTTTCATTCTTACTATATACAGAAATAATCTCCATGGGTTCTGCATTAGGGTCGGGAACTTTATCACTGGCGCCTCCTGTTGATGCCATTACCTGTGGATCAGGTGCTGTTGTCTCCATCTTTGGCTGGGTTGGTGTACAGGCAGCCAGGGATACCATCAGCATAGCGCTCACTAAATATAAAATAATTTTTTTCATAAATGCGTATTGCCTCCTTTAATTCTGTTAAAGACTCCGAAACCACTTATTCAGTTTGGTCAGAACTTTGATTAAAACTTCTACCTCATTCTCGCTTAGCCCTTCTATCATTCCGGCTATCATCTCCCGATGAAATGTAGCATGATGTTCATAGGCCAGTTTTCCTTTATCTGAAAGAGAAATATAAACAACGCGCCGGTCTTCTTCTCCCCTTTGGCGGGTAACATAACCTTTTTTAACAAGACTGTTCATGGCTATGGTCAATGTCCCCACTGTGACAGACAATTCTCTGGCTATTGCGGACATATTCTTAGGTTCTCCGACTCCGATCGCCTCAATCACATGCATATCATTATTGGTGATATTATTAAATTCCTGTGTAATGATAGCCTGCTGTTCGATATCCATTACGTCTCGAAACAGCCTTACCAGTACTTCGTTAAGAGTTCCGTAAGTATCCACGTTTATCCCCTTCAAATCTATATGACAATAAAAGCTTCTTCGTAATTATACATGATTATGTATACGAAGACAACCACCTGAATTCTTATGAAATTCTTAAATCAAAATGATTAATTTCCTTTTATACCAAAAACCGGCTTAAAAATACACTGGCTGCGATACCAGCAACAGTTGCTGTTAAGGCTCCCCCAAGAGTGTATCTGGTTTTTCTGATTTTAACAGTACCAAAATATACACTAAGGCAGTAAAATAATGTCTCAGTACAACTCATCAGAACAGAAGTCATAAATCCAATATAAGAATCTGTACCATATTTTTTAAAGATATCCAAAACAAGCCCGATGGCCGCCGAATTAGAGACCAGCCGAACTAAAATAACCGGCACAACCGGTGCCGGAAGAAATAAATAAGATGCGGGTTTTGTAAGCAGCTTTGCCAGAAAGTCCAAAAACCCGGATGCCCTAAGTACTCCTACCGCTGTCATCAGACCAATTAGTGTAGGCATAATGCCTGCAACCGTTTTCATACCATCTTTTGCGCCGTTTAAAAAATCATCAAATACCGGGCGCTTTGATAAAACACCAAATCCAACAATGTAAAAAATGATCAGCGGAACCGCAGCCTCAGAGAGAAATAATAAAAATCCCATAGTTTTACTCACTATCCGTTAATTATTATAATCTATTCCGGCTGTTTCCTTTTCATTCTTTCCATTTACTTCAAAATTCTTCTCTCAAAAATAAAGACAATCTTTTGAAAGAAATGAATGACGAAATTACAGTAATGCAGTACTTTCAGCTGCTTTCTGACAATCGTCTTGGATCCCCTTTTATTAAACTCTGCCATAATCTTTTGAAATTCATCTGGCGGAGGCGCAGGCACAGACGGTGTTAATTCCGGGTGTTTCTGCATATAATCAAGCAAACGGGCTTCCAGTTTCTCTCTTGAATTATGATTTGTATGAAACAAATAAAAGATGGAACACTTATTGATGGAATCTTTCTTCTGCTCCACGTTTATACCTCTTTATGATTGGTTATCCTTTGGTTCTCATACGCTTTGGGGTTGACTTTTTACCGCTAACGTTTACTATAATAGTATATCGAATTTGGGAGGCAGCTTTTCTATGAAAAAAATAATATTAACTGGCGGCGGTACTGCCGGTCATGTTACCCCGAACCTGGCTTTAATTCCTTCACTAAAAGAAAAAAACTATGAGATTCGTTACATCGGTTCCTATCAGGGAATTGAACGAAAATTGATCGAGAATGCCAAGATCCCATATAGCGGTATCTCAACTGGTAAATTCCGAAGATATTTTGATATCAAAAACTTTACGGATCCTTTCCGTGTAATAAAGGGATTTGGAGAAGCCCTTAAACTGATTAAAAGCTACAAACCTGATGTAGTATTTTCCAAAGGCGGCTTTGTTGCCGTTCCAGTCGTGTTAGCTGCAAAGCATTTAAAAATACCGGTAATCATACATGAATCGGACATGACTCCCGGCCTTGCCAACCGGATCTGCATTCCGGCTGCTACCCGTGTCTGCTGTAATTTTCCGGAAACACTCAGCTATCTCCCGAAAAATAAGGCTATACTAACCGGTTCCCCTATTCGGAAAGAACTCTTAGAGGGCGACCGGATGACTGGATTAAAGTATGCCAGGCTAAACGGCAATAAGCCTGTTATACTGATCATCGGAGGCAGCCTTGGTTCTGTAACCGTTAACAACGCCATAAGGGGCATCCTTCCAAAACTATTAAACAATTACCAGATCATACATATCTGCGGAAAGGGCAATCTGGATGAAAGCCTTGCAGGTGTCCATGGATATGTACAGTACGAATATGTAGATGCCCCTTTGAAACATCTTTTTGCTGCTGCTGACTTAATGATTTCCAGAGCTGGTGCCAACGCAATCTGTGAGATACTGGCACTGAGAAAACTTAATATTCTGATTCCCCTTTCCGCTGCTGCCAGCAGAGGTGATCAGATACTAAATGCCAGATCTTTTTCAAAACAGGGATTCAGTTATCTTCTGGAAGAAGAAAGCTTAAATGGAGACACCTTACTGCAGGCCATTACAGATACCTTTGCTAACCGTCAGACCTATCTTTCAAAAATGGAAAGCAGCGAACTTCATGATGCCGTTAATACAATTATAGAAATGATAGAGAATCTGGTTTCCAAAAATTAATCAGTATTATAATTTGGACCGAGTATATTCTTTAAGCAGACTCTTGTCCGATAGATCCGGGAACGGCAGACCGTTCCCGGTATTTCAAGCTTCTCACAAATCTCCGGAATCGTCAGCTGTTCCAGAAAATATAGTACAGCCATCTCCTTCCACTCATCTCTCATATTGGAAATCTCACTGGTGATTTTTAAAACAGACTCTTCCCCAAGAACTACCTCAAGAGGATCCGTTACCACATACCTTGCGAGCATCGCCATCTCGTTGGATGCATCTTCCTCATCAAGACTTACTTTCTCATAATGACCATTTTTGCGAAGAGAGTCTATGCATTTGCGTTTTAATATTTTGATCAACATGCTTTTTTTCCGCGTGTCTGACCAGGTTAATGAATAATTCTCAAAATAAGAAATAAATGTCTCCTGTACCACATCATCAAGTTCCAGATCCGGTACATTCAGTGTTTTAGCTATTCGTCGCAACAGCCCCTGATATTTACCATATATGGACTGAAGCAGCAGATTTTCATCTTCATGTATGCTCATATCATATGCCCCTCTGATTACAGGGCGCTCCTGATGGCGGCTCCTGTCTGTGCTAGTTCTTCCGGACTTACCTTACCCGGCATCCAAGAAACCATAACAGGACCTTCCTCGTAACGGGGAATCAAATGCACGTGAAAATGAAAAACCGTCTGGCCCGCCTCTTTTCCATTATTCTGCACTACATTGAACCCGGAGCATCCCAGCGCCTTTTTCATGGCGACTCCTATTTTTGCTGCCAATGGAAGGACCTTTGCTGCCGTTTCTTCATCCAGATCACAGATATCTCTGTAATGCTGCTTGGGAAGAATCAGGGCATGCCCTTTGGAAGCTGGTCCTAAATCCAAAATTACACGAAACATGTCATCCTCATAAATTGTCTCTGAGGGAATACCCCCATTTGCAATTTTACAGAAAATGCAGTCATCTTCTCTCACACACTCACCTCCTTCCAGCATTTTTTCCAAATTTACCGGCTGCGACCGTTCCTGGGTCTGCGATATAAAACCACTCCCATTATAATACCTATTATAAGACCTGCAATATGGGCAGCGTTATCAACACCTGTGCTGGTAAAGCCAAAATACAGAGAGCATAAAATTACCACTACCAATTGGCGGGTGCTTAGGTCCTCCAATTGCCCACGATTAACTGCCACTGCATATAAAAGACCGCCGATCACTCCGAAAATGGCACCGGAAGCGCCAGCGGAAACCACATTTCTATATCCGGACAGATTTATAATCATGGAAGCAACATTTGCTCCCACACCACAAATCAAATAGAAAAGCAGGTATTTAATATGACCCAGTGCACGTTCCAGATTATCTCCCAGAATGAACAGAATCAGCATGTTGTTCATAATATGATTTATTCCAAAATGCATGAACGTGGAAGTAATTAACCTGTAATACTCCCCTCTTTCAATAACCAGCGGCGCATACATAGCCCCATGGGAAACCATAAACTGGGTATCCTCGGTAGATCCATTCATCTCCAGGTATAGAAAATAAATGACATTCACCGCAATGAGACCAATATTGACAAAGGCCTTCTTGCGCCTGCTAAATTCATCCATTGAAGCGCTCCTTCTGAACTATAATATGCTTATTTTATCATAAACTGACAGATTATGTAAATATAAACGCAAAATTTGCGATAAAAATTTCATCTCCCGTGTTTAATAAAACTGTTTCGTTTGTTTCCAGAAGCCGGCCGTTGACATATGTGCCATTGGTAGAGTTTAAATCACTGATGAAATAATCATTTTCCTCCTTTTCTATTTTCACATGAATCCGGCTGATAGCTTCTCCATTAAGAACATAATCCACCAATCCCTCCTGCTTGCCTATGAGATAGGGTGTATATGTAATTATTATATCCCCGATTCCAGTACTGGCAGATTTAAAAACCCGTACTTGCATGTCTTTTTGACTGTTGGTAAGAAGTACTGTCTGCAAGGATTCTTCTCCTGCTGTTGATTTAAGCAAAACTGATGATTCCTCCTTGCTCTCATAAAAAGCAGTCTGCCACTCTTCCTGTTCGCTGTCATAACTCCGGTCTTTTGGGGGGCTGTCTTCCACTGGGTGCTGGCATTGATTTCTGCCTGTTAATTTGAATCCAAATAAAACGGATAATACTCCTGCTGCCATGACTAAATACCAGTATCTTAATATTCCCTTGTAACCAGCTACACTCCACAACACAGCTGAAAAACCAGTCACTACTACAGACGATATAATAAGCGGTTTCCACAAACCAAAGCCGGTAGTTTTGTTTTGTGCAGGACTTGAAAATTCCTCAATGACCTGTATTTCCACTTTTTCTGTATTTGTAAATCCGGACTGAGTCTCACACTCCTCCTCTTCCTGCCTTGCTTCCAACTTATCATTGTGGAGACTAACCAGCTCGGCCAAAGCATCCATACCGTAATTATCCTTTACACTCTCCTGATATAACGCATAAGCCATAACCACGCATTCTTTATCCTGATGGTTAATCTTTCCCAAAAGATAACGAAGTAATTCGCTCATTTCAGCTGAGAACTTCCTGTCTCTTCCAGGTATCAGACAGAGAGACACAAAAAACTGTTCTGGCTCAATATAGATATATTCCGGTTGTAGAAGTATCTGATCTTCTTTAAGCAGATATGCAGGAAGACGATTAAGAATCTGGGCAATCCCAGTACTTAAATTTATAAGTTCCTGTTTATTTATGCTGTGAAACTCTAAAATTCGGCTTAAAGGCTGTTTTGAAGTGATTTCATAATAGAAGTATTTACGATTATCAATCTGTTTTAATTGGAATTTCAACAAACCACTTATCTTATTTTCTTTGAGCATATTTTCTTCATATCTCTGCATCTGGGCATTATCCTGCTCTATAATCAAATAATTATGCTTCATCTCCCGTCTATATGTAACAATCATATCATTCCTCCTGACTGATCAGTGTCAGCTTTCTTAAAAAATTTTCAGGATCAAATACTTGTTGTTCCAATTCAAGCTTCCATCTGCCGCCTGCACCTGTACCCTTAATCCGCTTTCCTGTAAGCAAATTTCCTGATAAATTTAATTCAAATTGATATTCCTTCCATGAAAATGGGGTTCCAGCCCTGTAAACTGCCCAATTTGCAGCATCACCAGTCGGCTCTGTCTCATTGTGCCTTAATCTCTGCACTGATTCAGCAAGTGCCATAGCCCCTGCCACCTCATCTCTCAGGCGATACGCAGACTGAATGGATATCATAAGAGAGAATAATATGACAGCCATAACAAAGGCGGCTTCTACCGTATAACTTCCGTTAAAGCGCTTGTTCATCTTATCACCATGATTAGCCAGACTGGAACCAGAAACGGAATAAATGGGATTCTCTCTTTTCCCACATCAATTCCTTTTACCCGGTTTAACAGAAAGAACAGACCGCAGAAAATACCGCTTAAACTTAAGCCATAGAAAAATAATATCAGATTGGACTGCACAGGCAAAAACAAACCGCTTATTATAAAAAAGCAGCCATCCCCGGTGCCCACTGACTCCTTTGATAATTTACTTACTGCTAATAAAGCAAGACCAATCAGACAGCCAGTAAACTTAAAACAATCCTCTCTCTTTAATAAACACAACACAATTCCTGCAGCCCCACCGCTTAAAAGGAGCCAGATACTGATACTTTTCTTTCTCCCATCTTCCCAGGCTGCTGCCAGAAGAAACATACCAAAAACAATATAATTTAATTGTTCAACCATTATTGCCTCCTTACTGAGAACAATAAGAACAAGCACCTAAATGAATCACTTCCGATATAGGAACAAGTCTCACATATGCCGTAATTGCACTGCATTCTCTACTGTTGTGGAATTTTTCACCTGACGGCATGATATAGACAATACTGCCTTCTCTTTCCAGACTGCTGCACCTGCTGCAGGGTTTGTATATCCCTCCGCCAGTATTACGAATACTCTCCAGATCCGTTTCATTCACTGCCTTTATATGATTGAATAAATAATGACAGGTTCTTTTTTTGTGATATCTGGTGCTGTCTCTTCCTACATAAACCATCTCTTCCATAGCGCCTGACTCTTCCTCATAGAGCAGTGTATTACCAATCCACGCTCTCCGGAAACATCGGGCGGACATTGGAACACTTTTCAGCCCTAAAACAGGAAATGGAAGACGGATCCGATAATCCATAATCAAATCAATGGTTTCTTTATCTTTCAAAACAGAGGATCTTAAAAAAGATACAGATTCAGCATCCTGGTATACTTCATACTTTCCCATTTTCATTCTTACATATAGAAGAATACTCTGTTCTGTTATTCCCTCCACAAAACCATCCGGCAGTTCATTTAATCCCGCTGCACTTAAATCTTCGCCTCTCTTTAACTCTTTTAAAGCTGATACATACTGACTTAACTCTTCTCCTGTAATCTCAAGCGCAGTCTGAATCTTTCTTCCGTCATTTAAAAGTTTCATTGGCGTCATCAGTATTATTACTGCAAACAGAAAAAGAGGAAGTGCCATAGCTGCTTCGATTGTCAGACTGCCTGGTTTGGTTTGAAAGGAGGCGGATAATAATACCCTTTTTGCAGAGATGTTTTTTCTTATCAAGGGGAAATGTACCTGGAGAGTAACCTTTGCTTTACAAATGATTTTTATTAACTCTCTGAAAAAGGGCATAATTATTCGCCTCCTTATCCTAATATGCTTTTTCTGTCCGAACCTCTATTGGATAAACAGGTTCCAGCACTCCGAAAAAGAAATGCTGCCCACGCCCTTTTCCCTGAATCTCTGCCCCATATACACAATGAGTCATGCGAAACTCAGTATCGGTTGTCCGAAGATTCATCTGAATGGCATCCATAAGCCTGTAATACTGCCGGGTGCTATGAGAGAGAAATAGAAGCAATTTTAAATAGCCGGTATAATTAACACCGTTATTGTCACTTCCCTCACCTTCAAACGACCCACTGCTTCCTGAATCCAGCAAGCCCTGAAGTGAAAGCCTCCAGTTATCCTTTGACTTGATAAATGCAACCTTTTCACCCTGTAACAGCCGTCTGACATCCATAATGGCTTCTCCCATTGCCCAGATACTCATAACAAAGAAAGCCACCAGTCCCGTAAGAGGGGCAGTTCCTGTCACTCCGGTTATCATGCCTGCCAAAGCTTCTGCTTCTTTTCTTTTTTCCTGATCCATTAAAATATGTACCAGATTGAGACCTTCCCTAATGGCCAAAACATCTGTTACAGCCTTTGAAAAATTTTTCTCATCACTATTCATCCCTCCGATTAAATATTCCAGCTCATATTTAACCGCCTTATCTTCTTCTGATAAAAAACTGGTAAGAAAACGTCCACAGTATTCCTCAAATAAAATTCGGTCTGTCAAACCATCAATTTCACCCTGTTCCTCTGAATAAATCAGAGATGGAAACGAGTTAAGATCAAGCTGCCCTTTCGATATCTGTGTCCCCTCTGGAAGCACAAGACTCATAAGACCATTTCGCACAAGACTCTCCACCTTTTCTAAAATCTTTTCTTTCTGAGGATCTTTTACACCATTATTATAGGTAAGCATAGAAATATGGATTTCACACCAGATATCCCTGACAGAACCCCATAACTCAGATAAATCTGGTCCATCATCATCGTCATCTGAACTGCTTTCCCATTCATCAATTATTTGTTCCACTTCCAACGCCCGGTCTTTTGAACGTTCTATTATGTTCTTACTATTAATAGCCTCTGCGGCAAGTGCTTCGACTTCTTTTCGCCTTTCTCCATCCTGTCTCACATAAGAATCAAACCAATCGGTATCACTGTTTAATGTTATCTGGATTGGATAGCTTAACTGATCCATTTCTTCTGTTTTTTTACTTTTTGTCAGTTGCAATTGAACATATAAGTCATCTGCAATATTCCCATAAGATTTTACAAGGGCCGGTATACGATCCGTCTCTTTCTCCAATTCAATCGCTTTTCTTATAAATTCCTGTCCATTGTAATTGCTCAAATATGAATTTGCCTCATTCCAGATGTATTTCTGCTTTTCTAAGGAACTATTAATTTCTTCAATCACATGCTCCAGACGCACTGCTTCTTTTGTATGTTCCCCATATGATCTGGAGAGATCTTTTACAACAGCAGCTTCCTTAAGATCAGCAAGCATTGTAACGGCTCCTGCCTCATCAGGTATGTGATCAAAAATTCCATACTTCATATAATCCAGGACCTCCTGCTTCATATATTTCCCACCGGCACTGGTAATGAGGTCACGATGTAACACATTGGCCCCCTCTATATTCACACCATACCAGCCAGAATGCTCCATATATGGTGCTATATACTCCTGCCATTTTTGTTCCAGATCATTCCCGCTTTTATCTTCCAGAAGAAAAATCCGGTACTTATCCCACGCCTCTCTGTGATATCTGCTAAATACAGAATCCATTGCGGAATCCGCAGCAATTTTTAAATACCATCTTGTTCCTGCAGTCCGTGCGGACTCTAAAAGTCCGCACATTAAACTGACAATGCATAAAAGGGTTAAACTTAGAAATACCGTTATATGACCATTGTTGTGCATTAATACACCTCTTTCGACTGCTTATTAATCTCCTCGAAAATGCCATCCAGCAATTTCTTGATATTGGTTTTAAAAATAATAACAAGACCAATTAAAACTACCAGAATTAATACAATCTCAATAACCCCTACTCCATCTTCTTCTTTTATAAAATCTTGAATCTGCTCTTTCATTATTAAAGCCATAATATCACCTCCTCTCTAGTAAAATGCAAGAAATGCAGGTACTACGATGATAGTCATGACAATGAATAACATTAGAAGGAGAGGCAGCAAAAGCTTTGTACCTGCTTCTTCTCCCAGCTTTCTGGCTGCATTCTTTCTCTGCTCAAAAGCCGAAGCCATTTCTATATCAAGTGCATTTCTTAACTGCCTGCCTCCATTTTTCTGATTTTGCTCCAGCAAAGCTGCAAGCTTTATGTATGGCTGGAGGCTGCAACGCCTTCCAAATTCATTGTAAGCACGGCTTTCCGACAAACCGCTTTTTAACTGTGATGCCGTATGTACCATCTCTTCATAAGCCGGGCGCATGACACGCCTTCCATTTTTAAGTGACTCTCTGTATCCTGCTGCAATTCGTTCCCATGCCCCCCTTACTGTATAACCTGCTCCAATATAAACCACAAGCTTTGAAACCACCTCTGAATAATCCATTAAAAGCTGCTGCTCTCTCAACCTGCTTTTTTTCTGTTTTTCAACCTGAGTCCTGACCTGCAAAAGTACAGCCAGAACCAAACCAAGCACAGGCAAAATTCCATAACTTTCCCCTTTTGGTTTAGAGTACTTGAGTTTTTGTCCTTTAAATACATCAGGTAAAATAAGTGACGAGTCGGTCTGTTGCTTCGTATCAAGAGCATCTGCCCATTTTTGAAATTCCGCTTTCTTTTTTTCTTCCAACGTCAGAACAGGTGGATATACTTTACCTTTGTATTGATAGCTTTGCTGGTGGATACCATCTGATACTATAGCCAGGATCAGAATTTCTTTCCCTGTCTCAGGAATATCCTTGTTATAAATTGTTCCAAAGGAGTCAATGAGTTCTGGGTCACTGGTTTCCCAGCGCACGGTTAATCCAAAAGTGTCCAGTCTGGTTTTCAGATTCAGGTTTTGTCTTATTGAGTTAAGAGAATCATTTTCTGAAAGTATTT
Organism: Hungatella sp.; assembly: GCA_009712635.1. Lineage (GTDB taxonomy): Bacteria > Bacillota > Clostridia > Lachnospirales > Lachnospiraceae > Lacrimispora. The sequence continues at coordinate 39,543 of WASS01000012.1, forward strand.
GTGCTGGAAGCTGGGTTTCCAGCTGGTCAAACAGGCTTTCTGCTTCTTTGTCTGTATATCTCCGCTCCCTTACAGGAATTTCTATTAATAATTTTTTATCTTTCTGCTCTTCATCCAGTCCTTTTACTAAAACCTCATAAAGGTTCTCTCCCTGCCCTGGTCCGGCTCTTTTAAGCCCCTCGCCGGAAAACACATCCTGCCTGCCCCAAAAAGTGGAAAGTTCCAGAACTGCATATAAAACAATCCCGCCCGCTGCACATGCCGCCTGTACCTTTGTTACAGGCGGCCTCCATTTAATATTTAATTGTTTTTTCATATGGCTCCCCGATTATATCTCAATTTCCATAATCCGCTTTGCTGTCTGGTAAGCAATCATATAAAGGATCATACATATGGTCATTAAAATTCTTCCCGCTCCAGTGGTGTACATAATCTGAAAAAAGCCAGGGGATGTGAAATCAATATAAATGACTATGAAAAAAGGAATAAGATTCATTATTTTTAGTTCAAACTGCTTGGAAGCCGTCATGGTCAGAATCTCCTGCCTTACCTGTACTTTGTCCCGAATTACATCTGCCGTGTGACTGATGATAGAAACCAACTCGCCTCCGCTGCGCTTTGCTGTGGAAAATACCTCTGCAAAGTTCTTCACATCATCCAGACCGCTTCTTAATGCAAATTCTAAAAATGCCTGCTCAACGGACCGGTTCATATGAATCTGGCTCTCAATGAACCGGAATTCCTTTGTTATGAGTCCCTCTTCGCCATAAAGAACAGATAATTCTTTTGACGCAGAAATAACAGAGTTTTCTACGGAATAACCTGCACTCAAAAAGGAGGAGAGAAGTAAAATGCCTTCTTTAAATTCCAGATTCAACTGCTGAAGCTGTTTGCCTTTTAATTCTTTTCTTTTTGTCAGAGGAACTATAATTCCGAAAGGAATGAAAATAAGAAATACTATAAGACTGCGATAGAAAATATAAGAAAAAAGTGCTGCAATTAAGACTCCCTGTCCACTATAATACAGCCACTCCCTCATAGAAAGGATATAAATATCATAATTCAATGCCTGCTGCTTTGAGCTTTTCTGTGTTTTTAAGATCTCCGACCTTCTTAAGGCTTCCACCAACTTTTTTTGCATCTCCCCTGTCTTTTTCCCCTTCTTCAAACCGGTAAATGGGATTAAGTCTGATTTCACCATCTTCATATCCAGCTACCTCCACAATTGATAAGACCCGTCTGCTTTTATCCCTTAATCTGCCTAAATGAATTAAGATATCAATTGCTGCCGCTACCTGGCTGCGCACCGCCAAAAGAGGTATGTCTGTTCCCATGAGCACCATGGTTTCTAACCTTGACAGCATGTCCTTTGGACTGTTTCCATGCCCCGTGCTTAAACTTCCGTCATGTCCGGTATTCATGGCAGAAATCATATCAAGTGCTTCTCTTCCTCTTACTTCACCCACGATAATCCTGGATGGGTTCATGCGAAGTGCTGCCTTTATTAAATCGCCGATGGTCACCTCTCCCTCCCCCTCTCCATTGGCACCTCTCGTCTCCAGACGTACCAGATTGGAGATGTGAGTGATCTGAAGCTCTGCAGAATCTTCAATGGTCACTATACGCTCGTTTTGGGGAATGTAAGAAGATAGGGCATTTAAAAAAGTACTTTTACCGGAATTGGTTCCTCCGCTGATGAAAATATTATATCCAGCCTCTACAATTGCTTTTAAAAAATCTGCTGCTTCCCTGGTTATTGATCCCAGCTTTAAAAGCTTACCAATGGTGATGGGTTCTGGAAACTTTCTGATTGTAACAGCTGGTCCGTCAATGGAAACCGGAGGCAGGACAACATGAACCCTGGAACCGTCGCCCAGTCTGGCATCTGCTATGGGTCTTGAAACATTCACAGTCCTGTTTACACGGCTGACGATCTGCTGAATCATATCTTCCAATTGCTCCTGATTCTCAAATTCCTTTTCCCACCGCTCCATTCGGCCATTTCGCTCAATAAAGATGTTATCTGCCCCATTTACCATGATCTCTGTGACGGTTTTATCATCTACCAGTTCCTGAAGAATCCCCAGGCGTCTGAAGGAGTCAAACAGCCAGCCTCTTAATATTAATTTTTCTCTTAAGGGCAGATATTCAGTCATTCCCAATATGATTATCTTCTCATCGATCATGGTGTAAAGCTCTTCATCTGAAATCTGTTGATGCTGATTTAGTTCCAACATAATATCTTCCCGCAGCCTGATGCGTTGTTCTTCGTTCATATCTTCTCCCTCCCTATGGCTGTTTTCTTAACAGCTGCCGGGTATAATCTCCTAATTCACTCCACAAAAGCTGATCCAGATAATTGTCCTTCCTGCCAAAGGTACAATGATAGGGAAGATTGATTTTCTGAATCCTGCTCATTACAGCATTGTGCCCGGAAGCTGCAAGGTATGCTTCAAACTCTTCAACCTTGGCTGCTGATACACAATCATCTTTCACCGGCATATAGATTCCGTCACATACTTCCAAAACGTCAGCCGCTCTTTTTCCCATCTGCCCCAGATCAAGGATAATGGTACCGTATGTACTCTCCTCAGAGATCTGCTTAATTAGTCCGGCTATTTCCTGAGATGAAATAAATGCCAGATCTTCCGGATACTGAACCGGCGGCACATAATCCAGATCTCCCCATGAATATATAACAGAACCAAGCCGTCCAAATGAAAAACTGCCCTGTCTGTAATAATAAAACAGATCTGACATCCCCCTTTTATACTCTTCTCCTGTCAGACCCTCAAAACCAGAGCAATCTTCCATATTTAAGTAAAGAACCTTTAAATCCCGTGATAAAAGCTGAGCCATAGCCAGAGAAAAAGAGGTTTTCAAACAACGGTTTACCGGTGAATAGACACATACTACCTTACTTCTTTCAGACAGTGTGGTATATCCTGTTTCTTCCAAATCAGCACAGTATTGTTCCATAATCTCCCGAATGAGGTAATCTGCCGCCTGGTACTTATAAACACTGGGATAGGACTCATTTGCAGGAATTATTTTCTCTTCTGCTAACAGAACTACTTTATCTGCACCAATCTGCCCGATCTCCTGGTTTGAAACTCTGGAACTGATGAGCAAAAGTTTAATATCATGATCACAGCTGTAACTCTTAAGTTCCTCTAGTGATGAAAACGATACAATGGACACAGGAAACCGCTCTTTAAAATTTACAAATTCTGCAAATCGTTCTCCAAATCCCGAGTCCGCATCGTATATTGCCATAATACGTTTTGTCATAGCAAACCTCCTTATTAAAAGAAAACAGCAGTAAGTATTGTTCCTAAAAACATACAGAATCCTAACGGAATTACTGCGTCGTACCCATCCCGGGCGGAACTATAATAAGCTGTAATTTTTTTTGTCTGAATCAATGACCTGATATAGGTCAGAAAGTAAGAAAACCGCTGAAAGGTACAGCCTTTCACAGTCATTAGAACCAGGGACCAGAATGCCCCTATTAAGAAACCTCCGGCAACTGCTGCAAAACCGTTGCCATAACCCAGATAACCGAATATCAAAGCAATGATTTTAATATCACCGGCTCCAATCATACGAAATCGAAACAAAAGAAAAAACAACGCTGTTACTGCTAAGAAACGGCTTAAAAAGAAGATTGCTCCCCATAGTACTGCCTGATTCCCTGCCTCCCAGCCAAATAAAATAACTCCCGCTGCCACACCAATCAGCACCAGCCTGTTGGGTATTCTGTGCTCTTTTACATCAAAATAAGAACCGGCTGCCAGAATAAAAAATAATACCTCAAATTTTACAATATCATCCCCTTTATTTAAACTATAAATCTGGAAATAGTGCCGGAATATCGGCCTTGAACGACAAAATAAAGAAATTCATTGATGATGAGAAAGTCCGTATACAGAACTATGCGGGACTCTGACTTTATTATGCACAAGATAAATACAAAAGTCAACAGCTTTTTACATTTTTTATAAAAGCACTTAAACAGGTGTATGTAACACGAATGGTGTTTTATTGTTATATTTTACAATATTTTATCATTTTTTTATTTTATATAAGTGATTTTACACAATATCAGTTGACCTTTTTCTCCCTTGGTGTTACTATAATATTAGTTTACTATTTTAAACCAAAGGAGATGTTTCAGGTGGCAAATAGCGAATTTTCTGAGCTTTTTAAAAGCTGCATGCCGCTTTTTATTGCATTGGGAGACGAGGTCCGGCTAACAATTATTGAAGTTCTGGCCAGTACGGATTCGTTTCAGACAAATGTCCGGGGAATGAACGTGAACGAGATCACGGATCAGACAAACTTATCCCGGCCGGCCATATCTCATCATTTAAAGATTCTCAAGGAAGCAGGACTGGTGTCTGCCAGACAGGAAGGAACTGCTAATTATTACTTTCTTACCTTTGGAGAAAGCACAAGAAAGCTATGTACTCTTGGGCAGTATCTCCAGAATTTTATGGATCCAGTCCAATAAATTTATGGAGATTCAGGCAATAGATGAATAAAGTTCCAATTTCCAGATATACTGAAATTGATAGGTACCTCGTTAATTTGTTATCTGGAGATGATCGTATGAAAAATTTATTGTTAGGAAATCACTTTTCCCTTACGGAAGAGGAACGGAATTTACGCAAAGAAATCGAACGTTCCAAAACCGCCATTGATGCAGCAAGAAATCATTTTGAACAGGTCGTCGACCCGACATTAATTGACTGTTACATTTACGAGCTTAATGCCGCACAGCTACGTTACCAGTTTCTTTTGCGTCGTTTTAAAAGCCGTGAAGTATAGTCAGACAAAAACCCGCTTTAATACGTAACCTGTTGCAAACGCTGCTTCTGCCTGTGGAATCGTGTACCAAAATGGAGGGGTGAGCAAATGGAAGATTTAACAAATGAATTGGAAACAGGTTTTATTACTGAGCTTGACCGGTATTTGTACAACAACGGCCGGCATTACGAAATTTATGAAAAACTGGGCGCTCATCCAAAAACATGCGACGGAAAACAGGGAATGTATTTTGCTGTTTGGGCACCTCATGCCAGTCAGGTCGGTGTAGTGGGAGATTTCAACGGTTGGAACCCCGACTTAAATCCTATGGTTCCCTTGGCCGACTCCGGGATTTGGGAAGTATTTGTACCAGGAGTCGGTCTGGGACAGTTATACAAATATTCTGTGACCACACGCAGCGGAAAGATTCTTTTTAAAGCGGATCCCTATGCATTTTATGCAGAGTTTCGCCCACAGACCGCTTCTATTACTGCAGATTTATCTGTATATTCGTGGAATGATCTGGAATGGGTTGAAAAAAGGGAAAGACAGGATCCATTATCAGGGCCATTAAGCATTTATGAGGTCCATTTAGGATCCTGGAAAAGAAAAAACCGAGAGGATAAAGAAGGTTTTTATACATACAAAGAAGCTGCTCATGAACTGGCAGAATACATAAAAGGTATGGGTTATACCCACATAGAGCTGTTGGGTATTGCGGAACACCCCTACGACGGTTCCTGGGGCTATCAGGTGACCGGTTATTATGCTCCTACCTCCCGGTACGGGACACCGGAAGAGTTCATGTACTTTGTTGATTACATGCATCAGAATGGAATTGGAGTCATACTTGACTGGGTGCCTGCACATTTTCCAAAGGATGCCCATGGACTTTCCGAATTCGATGGAGAGGCCTGTTATGAATACGCAGATCCACGTAAGGGGGAACACCCTGACTGGGGAACCAAGGTTTTTGATTACAGTAAGTATGAGGTTGATAACTTCCTGATTGCCAATGCTCTCTACTGGGTAGAAAAGTATCATATTGACGGGCTGCGGGTGGATGCTGTCGCTTCCATGCTGTATTTAGATTACGGAAGGTCCCAGGGTGAATGGGTGAAAAACTGTCTGGGCGGTAATGAAAACCTTGAGGCAATCGAGTTCTTTAAGCACTTAAACAGCGTCATGAAGGAACGTGGAAAAGGTGCTGTTGTAATTGCGGAAGAATCCACTGCCTGGCCAAAGGTTACGGATAAGCCGGAAAATTCAGGTCTTGGTTTTACATTTAAGTGGAATATGGGCTGGATGCATGATTTTCTTGAGTACATGAAGCTGGATCCCTACTTCAGAAAATATAATCACCATAAAATGACCTTTGGAATTACATATTTTACCAGTGAAAAATATATACTTGTATTATCCCATGATGAAGTGGTTCATTTAAAAGGTTCCATGATTGGCAAAATGCCCGGACTTCTTGAGGATAAGTTTTCTAATTTAAAACTTGGTTATACCTTCATGCTTGGTCATCCAGGCAAGAAGTTGCTTTTTATGGGACAGGATTTCGGGCAGTTCCACGAGTGGGATGAAAAAGATTCCCTGGACTGGTATCTGGCCAAAGAACCTCTAGGGGAAGATCTTCAAAATTATGTCAGAGATCTTCTTCACCTGTATCGTAAATTCCCTGCACTTTATGACAATGATTACGTCTGGGAAGGTTTTTCCTGGATAAATGCCAATGACAATGAGCATAGTATTTTCAGTTTTATAAGGCACAGTAAGGACACTCAGGGAAGCTTGCTGTTTGTTCTTAACTTTACTCCTGTAACCCGTCCTGAATACCGTGTGGGAGTGCCTAAATCAGGAAAATACACACTTGTGCTGGATACTTCTAACGGTCTGTATAAAAAAGCAAAAACAGCTCTGGTTTATAAATCTGAAAAGACTCCATGGGATGGTCAGGATTATTCCATTGCTTATCCACTTCCGGCTTATGGAGCCGCCATATTTTGTTTCTGATTCACAAATTATTTGGTAATTTATTCTATATATTTCTATAAATTGCTATACTTTTTCGGTATTTTGTAGTAAAATAAACGTATAAAATTACTTAATATGCTAGACTCAAAGATGGAAGGAGAGGTTTATATGGCAGCAGAATTAATCGCTACAACAGCAACAAAAAAGGTCTTTCACGATGGTGAAAAGGCAATTAAGGTTTTCAACGCTGAGTTTCCAAAGGCTGAAGTTTTAAACGAAGCACTGATCAGCGCCAGAGTAGAAGAAATTGGCGGCGTTAATGTTCCAAGGGTACTGGAAGTCGGTGTTTTTGATAATCAGTGGTCCATTACCTTTGATTTTATTGAAGGCAAAACCCTCCAGCAGCTTATGGATGAAAATCCGGAAAAACTGCCTGAATATATGGAACAGATGGTAAATCTTCATCTGAATGTCATGTCTAAGCATTGTCCCCATTTAAATAAGCTGAAGGATAAAATATCCAAGCAGATCCAGGACATTGAAGAGCTTGGTGACGTAACAAGATATGACATGCGCACTCAGCTTGACAGCATGCCAAAGCATACAAAACTCTGCCATGGCGATTTTAACCCCTCCAATATCATTGTAAAGGAAGACGGCACCATGTTTGTTCTGGACTGGGTTCATGCCACTCAGGGCAATGCCAGTGCAGATGTAGCAAGAACCTATCTGCTGTTCTGTCTGCAGGACCAGAATAAGGCAGATATGTATATGAACCTGTTCTGTAAGAAGACCGGAACCGCGAAAAAGTATGTTCAGTCATGGCTTCCCATTGTTGCCGCTGCACAGCTTTCCAAGAAACGGCCGGAAGAAGCAGAGCTTCTGAATAAATGGGCCGGAGTTTGTGATTACCAGTAAAAGACAGGAAAAGGGAACGGAATTTGTTTCATCCGTTCCCTTATTAAGAATCATATTGAGCCATGACCATTTCATAATATCTGCCCCGTTTTTCCATTAAACTCTGATGAGTCCCCTGTTCTGCAACTCCCCCCTGATAAATAACCGCTATCAGATCTGCATCCTGAATGGTAGATAGACGGTGTGCAATAACAAAACAGGTTTTTCCTGCCATCAGGCGGCGCATGGCCTGCTGAATCCGAATTTCAGTTCTCGTGTCCACATTTGATGTTGCTTCATCCAGAATTAGTATTTTACTATCAAGCAGCATGGCTCTTGCTATGGTTAAAAGCTGCTTCTGACCCTTAGATATATTTGTTCCGTCTTCTTTTAAGATGGTATTATAACCTTCCGGCAGTTGTTCAATAAAGGAATGAATCCGTGCATCTTTTGCCGCTTTTACCACTTCATCCAAAGTCGCATCTTCTTTTCCATAAGCCAGGTTCTCATAGATCGTTCCCTGAAACAGCCATGTTTCCTGTAATACCATTGCAAATGCCTTCCTCAGACTTTTCCTGGTCAGATCTCTTATATCCATACCATCAATGGTAATTTTACCGCCATCCACATCATAAAAGCGCATTAACAGATTTATAATTGTTGTTTTACCTGCTCCAGTGGGACCTACAATCGCAATCATCTTTCCAGGTTCTGCTTTTAAAGATAGATTCTGCAATATAGGTTTTCCAGTCTCATATCCAAAATCCACATGAGAGAATTCAACACAGCCTTTGACTGATTGTTTTAAATCAGAAATTACCACCGCATCTTTTCTGTCTTCCTGCTCCGGAATTTCATCCATAAGCTTAAACACCCGCTCTGCCGCAGCAAGGGCAGACTGAAGATCGTTCATAATATTTGCAGCCTCATTAATAGGACCGGAGAATTTTCTGGAATAGAGTACAAACGAGGAGATCTGGCCCACTGACATGGCACCTGTCAGATAAAGGAATGCACCAAATACGCTGATTAAGGTCAGGGACAGATTGTTAATAAAATTGACCATTGGACCTGTCATGCTTCCATAATATTCTGATTTATAATAACTTTCCACTGCCTCTTTATTTTTAAAAGAAAATTTACGGATTACCTCTTCTTCCTCGCAATAGGCTTTAATACTTTTCTGACCAGTAACCGTTTCTTCCACAAATCCATTGAGCGCTCCAAGACTTCTGGCCCGCTCACGAAACAGAGGCCTTGTTCGGCTTGTAATAAATCTGGTCATCAGACCTGATAAGGGCACCGTTATTACAAATACCAACACGAGTTTTGGCGATATGATCACCATCATATATAGAGCCCCCACAACCGTAACCAATGTGGTAAGAATCTGAATTAAGTCACTGGACAGCGATTCATTTACCGTATCAATATCATAAGAAATACGGCTTATAATATCTCCTGTCTGATGGGTATCATAATAACCGGCTGGCAGGTAAAGCATTCGGTCAAACACATCCTTACGCATCTGATATACTACCTTTCGGCTGATTGTAATCATCAATACAGACAGGATATAGGACAGGATGGAAGATACCAGATAAAACATTGCCATAAGACCTGCGTATTGAAATACGCGGGAAAAATTTACACTTCCTTTGCCAGGTTCTATGGCATCAACAGCGTAACCGGAAAGCAATGGTCCCAGTAATGCCAGCAGATTGCTTCCTATTGTCATAACAAAGGCAAGAAGAAGTAAAAACCGGTATTTCATCAGATAAGGTATCAAACGTTTTATTGTGTTTTTTTGTGAGTCCTTCATACGTTTCCTCCAGCTCCCATCTGAGAAATGACTATTTCCCGATAGCCTTCACAGGTTTTCATCAATTCTTCATGAGTGCCCTGCCCAATAACAGCCCCCTCATCCAGTACCAGAATATGATCTAAATTCATAACAGAGCTAACCCTCTGGGCAATCAGGATACAGGTAGTGCGGGAAAAGTTTTCCTTTAGTTCTCTCCTTAGCTGTGAATCTGTTTTATAGTCCAGAGCACTAGAAGAATCATCAAGTACTAAAATTTCAGGATGAGCCGCAAGGGCTCTTGCTATAAGAATTCGCTGCTTCTGACCTCCGCTTAAATTGGCACCCCGGATATTTAAGGATTCTAAAATGCCCCCTTTTTCTCCGATAAAATCAAGCGCCTTGGCATAACCGGCTGCATCAACTGCTTCCTTCTCAGAAATATTACGCCCCATTCGTATATTTTCCAATATAGAATCTTCAAATATCACATCATTCTGAAATACAGTTCCAAACCTGGACCGTAAATCTTTAAGACTCATAGCTCGGATATCCCGCCCATTGATACGGATTGTACCTTCATCCGGATCGTAATATCTCATAAGAAGATTAACAACTGTAGATTTTCCCGATCCTGTTGCACCTATAATACCCAGTGTTTCTCCTTTTTCCATTTGAAACGAGATATCCCTTAAATGATTACCAGTACCATCATAAGAAAAGGATACATGATCGAATTCCAGAAATGAAATTTCTTTTTCCTTCTCCTTTGATACACATGCCAATTGAAAAGAGATCTCATCTTCACCTTTAAGAACTCTGTCAATCCGCTCTGCTGACGCGGCTGCCTTTGATACAATAACAAACATTCTGGAAATAGACATGAGCGCATTTAAAATTATTGTAAAGTAAGTCATAAATGCCAATATGGTGCCGACTTTGGATAGACCCTCATTAACACGGTATGCACCTGCAATTACAACACACACCAGCCCCATATTGAGAAACAGGTTCATGACCGGGTTTATTATGGCTGTTGTAACGGTAGCACGTTTTTCCCAATCCACTACCTCACGATTATGTTGATTGAACCGTTCCTGTTCAAAGTTTTCTTTGGAAAGGGCTTTAATGACACGGATTCCAGCTATGTCCTCCCTAATCAGACGCACAAATCCATCCACCTTTTCCTGCAGCTGGGTAAACTGAGGAATACTCTTACCTGAAACACCAATGACCACTGCTGTCAGAAGGGGAAGAACCCCTAAAAGGATACAGGCTAAAACAGGATCCAGTAAAAAAGTCATTATAATTCCGCCCACCAGTAAGATTGGGGATCGTACTCCAAGTCTCTGAATTCTTCCGATCATCTGGTGCACATTATAAGTATCACTGGTAAGTCTGGAGATCAGGGAGGGTCTTGTTATTTCATCAACCTGCCTGTTTGAAAGAATCATTACCTTGCGAAATAAATCCTCCCGTATGGTAAAAATCGAGTCACTCGCCACTCTTGATGCCATGCGGTTTGCAATAATGCTTAATGTCACTGCCAGAACAGAGCATACCAGCATGAAGATTCCCCACAGAAAAATTTCTTCCTTTTTTCCTGCCGGAATGACCACATCAATCATTCGGGCCAGTGTCCAGGGGAGAAAAAGATCCATCAGCGTACCTGAAAATTTAATGAAAAAGCCCACAGTCATCCGAAGATAATAGGGCTTTAAATAATACGTTATAATTCGTTTCATGACTCTTCTTTGCCAGACATAGTCTCATGCTCTTTTTTCAGTTCCTGATATAATTCGTAGAAACTCCATTTTGAATTGGTATCTGTTATCACAGCCTTTAAAGCTATTTTCGATACTCCGGAACGCCTTAAATTCATTAACAGTTCATCAATTTTTCTGCTGGAAAAATTCTTCATTACCAGAACCTCTTCCTCCACCATCGGATATTCACCTGATGGCTGTTCTTCAAAACCCTCAATACCAGCCAGATAACCGATCGTCTGACCTGTCTGGTCTGGTGTAATATTTTTAATGCGGATTCCCATTCGTACCAAAACTGCCTTTAACCTGGCAATTCTTGAATCATTCCCCTTCTGAATATCCTTTTCCGGACAATAATACAATACCATTTCTTTCTTTACTGACATTTCGTCTCCTCCTGCTGCTGTCTATAGCAGTTGTCTGCGAAGTTGTTCGCCGTCTAATATGCTTAAATAGGAAGGTGCAATATCAAACACTGTTTTACAACCGCTCACCCCTTCTTTATTCAAACGATAGGCAGCCCTTGCATAAGCAATCAGGACAGATGCGGTAAATTCAGGGTTTGAATCCAGTTTTAAGCTGTATTCAACCACATGACCGTTCTCATCTTTCCAGCCGGTTGTTCCAGTTCTTATCACAGACCCGCCGTGGGGGATTCCTTTATGATCCCGCAGCAGTTCCTCTTCACTGATAAAATGAACCTCTGTATCATAATCAGCAAAATAATTGGGCATGGTCACAATCTCTTCCCTTATTTTTTCCTGATCTGCTCCATCTTTTAAAACTACATAGCACTCCCTGGTATGTTTCTGTCTGGTAGTGAGCTCTGGGTTTTTCCCACTCCGCACTGCCTCCAGAGATTCTTTAACAGGAATGGTATACTGCCTTGCATCTTTAACACCATCTATCTTACGTATGGCATCTGAATGTCCCTGGCTGACTCCCTTGCCCCAGAAGGTATAATCATGTCCACCTGGTAATATGGCTCCTGCATACAGGCGGTTTAAGGAGAACATACCCGGATCCCAGCCAACGGATATAATTCCTGTTTTATTACCCTCTTTGGCGCTGGCATCCACCTTTTCAAAGTGTTCCTGAATTTTAGCATGGGTATCAAAGCTGTCCACCACATTAAAATATCTGGCAAACTGGGGAGTCTGCTCTGGAAGATCATGCGCACTTCCCCCGCAGAGAATCAGTACATCAACAGAGTCTTTCATGGAAATGGCCTCTTCAACCGGATAAACCTCTACTCCCGGTGTAAGCAGACTGATTGATTTAGGATCTCTCCTGGTAAATACCCCACTAAGTTCCATATCCGGATTATGTAGAATTGCACATTCCACACCTCTTCCAAGATTTCCATAGCCTAAAATTCCTATTTTTATAGTCATAAATGACCCACCTTTCGCAAATTTATTACTTTCTATTATAGTTTACAAGAACACTGGTGTAAATCCCGTATTCCATTGATTTTTGATAAAAAAAATCCGCAGCCCGATAAACTGGTCTGCGGATTAAGATTATATAGTTACTTAAGCAAATGCTGCTGCGACCTCCGGCATCTCAAGAGCCGTGGTCTCATACTTATCCAAAATTACTCTCTGGATCATATCCCGGGTTCCGGAATTAATGGGATGTGCGATATCCCGGTACTCCCCGTCTGCAGCCTTGCGGCTTGGCATGGCAATAAACAGGCCTTTTTCTCCTTCAATTACCTTAATGTCATGAATCACAAATTCATTGTCCAGTGTTATGGATACAATAGCTTTCATCTTACCCTCTTTTTCGATGCGTCTAACTCTTACGTCTGTAATCTGCATGTTAAAGCCCCTTCCCGTCACATTTCCTATAATGTGTATCTCTCGTTTTTTTCTATGACAATTTTTACATTGTCTGGCGTTCCTATATAGGTGGTATTGGCCCGGATGGTATCCCGGCTTTCCACGATACAGTTTTCTATTACCGTATTGTCTCCTATATAAACATCATTTAAAATGATGGAATTCCTGATGACACAGTTGTTACCAATATAAGCTTTTTTAAATAAAACGGAGTTTTCTACTACTCCGTTGACAATACTGCCGCTGGAGATCAGGCTGTTTTTCACAGAAGCTCCAGGATTGTACTTTGCTGGTGGCAGATCATCAATTTTCGAATAAACATCCGGATACTGTCGGAAGAAATAATCCCTGACCTCTGGTTTTAAAAAGTCCATATTGGTCTTATAGTAGGACTCCACAGAGGCAATGTTTCTCCAGTATGTATTCATACGGTAGGCATAGATCCTTTTAAGATTCCGGTAACGGACGAGAATGTCACTCACAAAATCATAACGGTCTTCCATGGCACACCGCTCAATTAACTCAATCAGCTGTCGTCTGCGGATTACATAAATACCGCAGGAGACTGTGTTAGAGGAAGCAACCATTGGCTTTTCCTCAAAATCTGTAATTCTTCCGTCATCATTGGTTTTCACAATCCCAAAGCGGGTTGTGTCTTCTCCTGCCGGAAGATCCGTACAGACAACGGTGATGTCAGCCTTCTTTTCAATATGATATTCCAGTACTTTTCCATAATCAAGTTTATAGATGCCATCTCCTGCAGCGATAACCACATATGGCTCATGACTGTTTTTTAAGAATATCAGATTCTGATAGAGGGCGTCGGCAGTTCCCCTGTACCAGTCGCTGCTTTCCGCTGTAATGGTAGGGGTAAATACATACAGGCCTCCCTGCTTTCTACCGAAATCCCACCACTTGGAAGAGCTTAAATGCAGATGAAGAGATCTGGAATTATACTGGGTTAAAACCGCCACATTCTGTATATGAGAGTTGGTCATATTACTGAGTGCAAAATCTATGCTGCGGTAGTTTCCTGCAATGGGCATAGCGGCTATGGCCCTTTTATTGGATAATTCCCTCATTCTTTTGCTGTTTCCGCCTGCTAATACAATTCCTATGGCCCTCATTTCATACCACCTGCCTTTATGATGTAGTCACCGCCTGCCAGCTCCCCATCCGGATAATCCTCCAGTCTGGTCTCACCGACAATTGCTGTGTTCTTCCCCACCTTTACTTTATCTGGTATGACTGAATTTTCACCAATGGTCACCAGATCAAACTGATAAACCTTGGGATCGTATTTGCTGGGTGCGAAATCACCTGCTCCCAATTCACAGTCTGCACCGACAATAACGTTCTCAGCGATGATTGCTTTACTGATTGTAGTGTTCTCCCCTATCACGCACTCTCTCATGATAATGGAATCCTTCACAACAGCCCCTGACTTGATTACTACACCAGCACCAATGACGGAGTTATGAACCTCTCCGCAGATTTCAGTTCCTTCTCCGATGATACTTCTGTCAATGACAGCCTCTTTTGACACATACTGAGGCGGAATAATATCACTCTTGGTATAAATCTTCCAATACTCTTCATAGAGATTAAATTCCGGAATGATATCAATCAGCTCCATATTGGCTTCCCAATAAGAGCTTAAGGTTCCTACATCCTTCCAGTAACCGTTATATTCGTATGCAAAAACACGGTTCCCTGAATCAAAACAATCTGGTATGATATGCTTTCCAAAGTCACAGCCGGGAACATCTGACATTTTGATTAACGCTTCTTTTAAGACCTTCCAGCTGAATATGTAGATGCCCATGGAAGCAAGATTGCTTCTGGGATTTGCAGGTTTTTCCTCGAATTCTGTTATCCGGTTGTTCTCATCGGTTATCAGAATTCCGAAACGGCTGGCCTCTTCAATAGGGACCGGCATGGCAGCAATAGTGATATCAGCATTATTTGCTTTATGATACTCCAGCATAACCTCATAATCCATCTTATAAATATGATCCCCTGAAAGGATAAGAACATAATCCGGGTTATAGGTTTCCATATACTCCAGGTTCTGATAGATGGCATTGGCTGTACCGGTATACCAGTCGCTTCCCTTGCTTCTTTCATAGGGAGGAAGAATCGTGACACCGCCAACGTTACGGTCTAAATCCCACGGAATGCCTATTCCAATATGAGTGTTTAAACGCAATGGCTGATACTGAGTCAGGACCCCTACTGTATCGACTCCTGAATTGATGCAATTGCTGAGCGGAAAATCGATGATCCGGTATTTTCCACCAAAGGATACTGCGGGTTTTGCCACCTTCTGCGTCAGAACACCTAAACGACTGCCCTGACCGCCCGCAAGAAGCATGGCAATCATCTCTTTTTTAATCACGTTATCACCTCTTGCTGTTGATATTTATTGTACTAGCATTATACCACACATTCGTAAAATAGTGAACAAATTTTTGAATTATTGTGATAATTTTTTGTGCATTTTCCGACATTTTTCATGCTTTTGTCATTTCTTTTACAATTTAGTACAGATACAGCGTTTTTGCCCCCCATCCCCCTTGAATCGAGGCCGAAAATACAGTATAATCTTACTAAGTATGCGAACATGTAAAAGGAGAAGCTATTATGGAATTAACCACAGTAAGACAAATATATAGAGACAAAGATTCATTTCTCAACAAGGAAGTTACAATTGGCGGCTGGGTGAGAAGCTTAAGGGATTCTAAAACCTTTGGTTTCATTGTATTAAATGACGGAAGCTATTTTGACACGCTTCAGATCGTATATCATGACACCATGGATAACTTTTCGGAGATATCCAAATTAAACGTTGGAGCAGCGGTTATTGTCACAGGAACCCTGATTCCGACACCGGAAGCCAAACAGCCTTTCGAGATTCAGGCCGCAAAAATCGACATTGAAGGTGCCTCTGCCCCTGACTACCCACTTCAGAAAAAGCGTCATACCTTCGAATATTTAAGAACCATCTCTCATCTTCGTCCAAGAACGAATACGTTTCAGGCAGTTTTTCGTGTACGTTCTCTCATTGCCTATGCCATTCATCAGTTCTTTCAGGAGCGGGATTTTGTCTACGTACACACACCCCTCATCACAGGAAGTGACTGTGAAGGCGCTGGTGAGATGTTCCAGGTAACAACCATGGATCTAAAGAATATTCCCATGACCCAGGAGGGCGCTGTAGATTTTTCTCAGGATTTCTTTGGAAAACCAACCAACTTAACAGTAAGCGGACAGCTTAATGCAGAAACCTATGCCATGGCCTTTCGGAATGTTTATACCTTTGGTCCTACATTCCGTGCTGAGAACTCCAATACCACCCGGCACGCAGCAGAATTCTGGATGATCGAGCCTGAGATGGCTTTTGCTGATCTTCAGGATGATATGGAACTGGCAGAATCCATGTTAAAATATGTGATCCGTTATGTTCTTGAGCACGCTCCGGAAGAGATGAACTTCTTTAACCAGTTTGTGGACAAGGAATTGTTAGAAAGACTGAACCATGTATTAAATTCCGAATTCGCTCATGTGACTTATACCGAAGCAGTTGAACTTTTAGAGAAACACAATGAAGAATTTGATTATAAAGTATTCTGGGGCTGTGATTTACAGACTGAGCATGAACGTTATTTAACAGAACAGCTCTATAAAAAGCCGGTATTTGTAACTGATTATCCAAAGGAAATCAAAGCATTTTACATGAAGATGAACCCGGACAACAATACTGTTGCTGCTGTTGACTGTCTGGTACCAGGAATCGGTGAGATTATTGGGGGAAGCCAGAGGGAAGACGACTTGGACAAGCTCACCGCACGTATGGATGAACTGGGACTTAAGAAAGAAGATTATGATTTCTACCTTGATTTAAGAAAATACGGTTCTACCCGTCATGCCGGATTCGGTCTTGGATTTGAACGCTGTGTTATGTATTTAACCGGTATGTCCAATATCCGCGACGTGGTTCCATTCCCAAGAACCGTTAACAACTGCGAACTTTAAGCCGCTGAGGCTGCTGCCAATAATCAGGCAGCCTCTTTATACCGGAACCATGTATGAAGGGAGTTTAAGATTTCTTTTATATGTGGTTCCAAGTCTATGAAAGAGGATTCCGTACAGCAAGACCAGATTCTCTGTACAGTGCTGTACCAGCGAGGTATTGACGATGAAATTCATACATATTGCAGATGTTCACTGGGGCATGAGCCCTGACAGCGATAAGCCCTGGAGCCGGGAACGTTCCCAGGATATAAAAGACACTTTTGCAAAGGCGGTAAACCAGGCAAAGACTCTGGAAGCTGACTGTCTTTTTATTTCCGGCGATCTTTTTCACCGCCAGCCCCTTGCCAGAGACTTAAAAGAGGTTAATTATTTATTTTCAACCATTCCGGGTGTTCGTGTGGTCATCATTGCAGGAAATCATGACCGCATCCGTAATAATTCAGCCCTTTTAAGCTTTACCTGGGCTCCTAACGTGTCTTATATCATGGGAGAGGAGCTGGAAAGCGTTTATTTTAAAGAGATCAATACAGAGGTTTATGGCTTTAGCTATCACTCTGTGGAGATACCCGAAAACCGCCTTGATCATTTGAAGGTACCAAACAACGGAAGAATTCACGTCCTTTTAGGCCACGGAGGTGATGCCAACCATATCCCCTTTGATAAAGGCGCCATGTCAAGTCTGGACTTCTCCTACATCGCTATGGGACATATTCACCGTCCTGAGATTCTCATTGAAAACCGTATGGCATTTGCAGGTTCTCTGGAACCTCTGGACAAGACAGAATCCGGCCCTCACGGCATGATGGTAGGAGAGATTAACGAGGTGACCCGTATGGTAACCTCATTAAAATTCATCCCTCTTGCAAAGCTTCAGTACATCTCTCTTGCAGTCAATGTCACCCCAGCCACTACCAATACAGAACTTGCCATGAAAATCACCCAGGAGATCCAAAACCGGGGCGGGGAGAATATTTACCGGTTCCGCATACGTGGCATGAGGGATCCTGATATAACCTTTGATTTAGATATGCTTTCCACCCGTTTTAAAATTTTGGAAATGATTGACGAGTCTGAACCGCAGTATAATTTCTCAGCTCTCTTTGCGGAACACCCCAGCGATATGATCGGCTTTTTTATCCAGGCACTTCAAAAGCCGGAGATGAGCGGGGTGGAGAAGAAAGCACTTTATTACGGAATCAATGCTTTGCTTCGTACAACGGATGAAAGGAGCTGACCCATGAAAATACTGGACATCTACATCAATGGATTTGGAAAATTCCACGGCAGGAACTTAACGTTCCATGATGGAATCAACATTGTTTACGGAAAAAATGAAGCTGGGAAATCCACAATCCATACCTTTATCCGCAGCATGCTCTTTGGAATTGAACGGCAAAGAGGCAGAGCTTCCAGAAATGATCTCTACTCCCGTTTCGAGCCATGGGAAAACAGCGGAACCTATGAAGGCCAGATCCGGGTGGAACATAAGGAACATATCTACCGGATTGAGCGGACTTTCCAGAAAAACAAAAAAGAGTTTAAGGTAGTGGATGAAACGGCTGGAAAAGAAATCGAGCCCACTAAGGCGTTTTTAGATGATCTTCTTTGCGGTTTAAGCGAAACCTCCTACATCAACACCATCAGCATCGGTCAGTTGAAAAGTGCCACTGATGAAGGTATGGTGACGGAGCTGAAAAATTATATTGCAAACTTAAATACAACTGGTAATCTTGCGCTTAACATAACCAAGGCCGCCGCCTGCTTAAAGTCTCAGAGAAAAGAACTGGAATCCCAGATGGTGCCGGAAGCTGCCCGTACCTACACCTCTCTGTTAAGTGAAATACGTAATATTGAAAAGGAAATTTCTGCCCCTGAGTACGAAAACCAGATTCAGACCTATCAAAAGCTTCGGGTGGATATGAAGACGGATCTGGAAGAACGCCAGGCAGAAAAGGAAGAGTTAATTAAAAAAGTGGCAAGAGGCAGGCAGGTTCTTACAAGCAACCAGTTTACCGACCACGACTCCATAAATTCCTATTCCCAGAAGGCTCAGGAGCATTATGATGATTATATGGAGGCTCAGGCCGCCTGTAACAGGAAGCCTAAAAAATTTGCTTCCGTCATTTCACTTATTTTAGCCACACTTTTACTTTGCAGCACCGGAGTTATTTACTATTTGGGAGAATCCAATTATTTTTCAGCGTATTACGGCGTTGATCTCATTTTGCTGTTAAGTGTTTTTGTAAGCGGGGCTCTTATTTTCTATCTGATTGGCCTGCTCCTTTTTCTAAGGATTCGTCATCATGTAAAAGATATGGAAATGAGCGGCAAGGTACTGGAAGAGATTTTGTCCCGGCACTTAGGTGATACGGATATTACTCCAGAATCCATACAGGCATTTAAGAACCGTATGGCTGAATTCACACGGCTTTGCTCTGCCGTATCCAAATCAGAAGCTGCCATCAACCAGAAAGCTGCCCAGATCGAAGAGCTTAATAAGAAGCTGGAAGGCTGCGGAGTAACCATAGAGACACAGCAGAAAAGTCAGTGGGAACTGGAGAAGAAGCTGGATCATTTATCTGGCTGTAAAACCCAGGCGGAAGGATTAAAGCATATACTTGCTGAAAATGACCGTATACGGGAAGAAATCTCAGCGGTAGACTTAGCGCTGGAAACCATGACCAACTTATCTTCCTCGATCCGAGACTCGTTCGGACTATACTTAAATAAAGCGGCTTCGGATTTAATTTCCGGAATTACTGGCGGAATCTACACCAGCATGAGCGTAGATGAGAACTTAAACATCTTCTTAAATACGAAAACCAAGCTGGTACCTTTGGAGCAGGTCAGCAGCGGAACTATGGATCAGGTTTATCTGGCTCTCCGTCTGGCTGCTGCAACGCTGATTCAGACCGGTGACGAAAGAATGCCATTTATCTTTGATGACAGCTTCGTTCTTTATGACGATGACAGGTTAAAGACCGGATTAAAATGGCTGGCTGGCACTTATACAAATCAGATCATTATTTTTACCTGCCACCAGCGGGAAGCTCAGATGATGACTGCAAACTTAATGCCTTATCATTTAATTGAAATATAGAAAAATCCCTGAAAGATTTGATTCACATCTTTCAGGGATTTTTTATTAATCATGAGTTTTTAATGGCCCCATTATAGCTTCGATTATAACTCCAATTACAATACCCACGACTGCCGGACATATCCAGCCAAGCCCGTATGAATAAAACGGAAGCTTTATAAGTTCCGCATGTAAAATATCTGCTCCTGCCGTTTCCAGTGACAGCAGCACTCCTATGATTCCGGTTAAACCCATGGCACAGACATAGACGGCTCTCCATCGTTCTCCATCACGAAAAGCAAACGACAGTATAATGAGTACAATGGAAATGGGATATAAAGCACTTAAAACAGGTACTGATATCTCCAATATCTTATTTAGTCCTGCATTGGATATGATAAGGCTGACAAAGGCGAATAAAAACGCCCACGTCCGGTACCCAACCTTGGGTATAATGGTGCAGAAATACTTGCTGCAGCAACTGATCAGACCAATACAGGTATTCAGACATGCAATGAAAAAAACTGCCGCCAGCAGAATAAGACCTGCTTTCCCATATAAAAACTGTACTGCCTGGTTCAAGGTCTGAGCACCGTTATCTGCCAGTCCAAATGCTCCGCCGGTCACCGCGCCAACATGTGATAAGGCGCTGTAAACCAGCAGGAGAATTCCACCTGCAAAAAAACCGGCCCTGATGGTTTCACGAACTACATCTGCTTCTTTCTTTATACCCATGGCCTTAATATTTAACGATATAATTATACCGAAATTTAAGGCTGCAATGGTATCCATGGTCATATAACCTTCTAAAAATCCTTTAATAAACGGGGCCTTCTGATATGTCTCAGAAGGTGTTCCATAGGCTCCCGCCGGGTGAATGATACAGCCGGCAAAGATCACTGCGATCAGAACCAAAAGTATGGGAGTCAGAATCTTCCCCAGACGGTCTGTCAGTTTATCTGGCTTTAGCGCTACTACGAATGCAATAGCAAAAAATACTACCGAATACAGAAACTGCATCAGTGCACTTGAAGTTCCCTCTTTTAAAAAGGGAACCACTGCCATCTCAAAAGATGTACTTGCAGTCCTTGGTATTGCAAGGCAAGGGCCAATGGATAAATAGATTAATAGGGTAAAAATAAAAGCAAACTTCGGATGAACACGCCCCGCCAGCTTATCCAGTCCTCCGGACTGAGCCACTGCCACGACGCCTAAAACCGGAAAACCGATTGCAGTTACTGCAAATCCTGCCACTGCAATCCAGGTAACGGTTCCTGCTGACGCTCCCAGAAAAGGTGGAAAGATCAGGTTTCCTGCTCCAAAAAACATGGAGAATACCGTAAGTCCGGCTAAAACTAACTTTTCTTTAGTCAATCGCTCCATAATATCCTCGTAATTAACGGTCTCCGGCGCGGTAACGCTCCAACAGCCGGTTGATTCTGGTTGTTGGGTTAAGCAGACCGCTGAGGGAAGCATCATGGTTTAAGTTGTCAATAATAAGGGCAATATACTTGCTCATATCAACATTAATATAATAAGGTCTGGACAGAAGATCTGGTGTCTGATATACCAGATTGGTGGTTAAGATCCTGTCGATTAATCCATTTTCATAATATTCATCAAACTTTGCAAGTCCGTTGGTAAAGAGTCCGAACGTAGCGCAGACAAATACTTTTCTTGCCTTTCTCCGTTTTAGTTCTTTTGCAACATCAAGCATACTTTCGCCAGAGGAAATCATGTCATCAACAATAATTACATCTTTTCCTTCTACGGAAGCACCAAGGAACTCATGGGCAACAATGGGGTTGCGTCCATTTATAATCTGGGTATAATCACGACGCTTATAGAACATACCCATATCCAGTCCCAGTACATTGGCAAAGAATACTGCACGTCCCATGCCGCCTTCGTCCGGGCTGATTACCATCATATGTTCGCTGTCAATATCCAGTTCTTTCTCTTCTTTTAACAAATATTTGATGAACTGGTATATCGGCTGAACCGTCTCAAAACCTTTTAACGGAATTGCGTTCTGCACTCTGGGGTCATGAGCATCAAATGTGATAATATTCTCCACACCCATATTCACAAGCTCACGAAGTGCCAATGCACAGTCAAGAGACTCTCTTCTGGAACGCTTATGCTGACGGCTCTCATATAAGAAAGGCATAATTACATTAATACGTCTTGGTTTACCTGCTGATGCAGCAATCACACGCTTTAAATCCTGAAAATGATCATCAGGGGACATGTGGTTGGTCATACCGCACAGAGAATAGGTCAGGCTGTAGTTACACACATCGACCATGATATAAAGGTCATCACCTCGCACAGACTGCTGCAGGGTGCCTTTTGCCTCTCCGGTTCCGAATCTGGGGGTGCTGGCTCCTATGATGTAAGTATCTCTCTGATAACCGGAAAAAGCAATGGTAGACTTATGTTCACTTTCCCGCTCCTGTCTCCATGACACCAGATAATCATTTACTTTCTCTCCCAGTTCCTTGCAGCTTTTTAAAGGAATTAAGCCCAATGGTCCAACCGGAATGGTTTCTATCGTTTTCTCTTCGTAAAGCATTTGTTTCTCCTCCAACGTGTCCTTATGCAATGCAACGGTTCTTTTATAACATTATGTGTCGCTTTAGTCAAGTCAATCAGAAGAATTGCTCCTAATTTCTAAAATATCTATTTTATTTATTCTAGCTTTTACCATTTACTCCAAAACTTAGAAATAAGAACAGCTTCATCCAATAAATGGAGAAGCTATTACTATACTTATGCAGGCATCTAGCCCTTTACCAGACCTCCAAGGAAATCATCACCAAAGATCCTCATCTTACCCTTCTTGGGAAGGGCCTCAAATAGTTCCGGGTATTGTTCCCCGATTTTAATGGCATTATCATCAATATCAAGCAGATGCTGGCTTGCAATATGAATCAGAGACTCCTCATCTTTCTTTATAATTGCCTCAATCATTAGCCGATGTTCGGAAAGCACGCTCTCCTCATGAGTGGTATCCACACAGATAAGCTGACGAAGACGCTGGTAATTGCCAGCATCGCCCCAGATAAGTTCCGCACAATACTGCTTATCCGTTGCGGCAAAAAAATACTTATGGAATTCGTCATCCAGAGACAAGAAAGCCCTGGTGTCTTTTTCCTTAATGGCTTTTTCCTGCTGTTCAATCAGACTGTTTAAATCGGATATATGTTTTCTTGTATAATTATCAATAAATTCTTTTAAAACGTTTATCTCAACGCTGTACCTGATATATTGTTCCTTCTGTGCCTTTTCCAGATTGATTTTTGAAATCATAATGCCTTTTTGGGGAAGAGTCATGATAAGCCCTTCTCTTTCCAGACGAATTAAAGCATCACGTACCGGCGAACGGCTTACATTCATTTCCTGTGCAAGATCATTGATGGTAAGAATGACCCCCGGCCGAATCCGCATTTCGATAATGCTATTGCCAAGTTCACTATAAATATTATCAGCAGTGGTTTTCTTTTCGGGTTTATTCAGCAACAGATGTCCTCCTTTTCTATCTTTATTAATTAGGCGTTTATAAAGCGCCACAAACCGTACAAATATGGCCTATTTCTTTTTATAAACAAGCCATTTTTATATTTTATACTAATATATTAATATACCACATTTGCGGAGAAACGTCAAATTAATTAAGCTTGTCATCACTTAAAGCCATATCAAGTAACCGTTCATATACACATGGGTGACAGTCTGATTGGCTCATAAGCCTGGATAATTCAACTGCCGCTACTTCACTGGCAGCAATGCAGCTGGCATTATAGGAAAACACCCAAAAAAACCGCTTTTTTATCATTCTGGAAGCGGTATATATCTCTGGTGTTATGGTTTCGATATGATGGAATATCTCGTGATACATTGCGATATGTCTCATCTCTTCCTCTGAAAACATATCACAAAGATCATTTTGTACAATAAAATCATGTACCTTATTAAGAGCTTTATGCTGGAGTACAATTGTTTTTTTTAATGGGAGATAAAGGGCGATATATCTTTGAATCTCATACTGTTCATAGTAATACCGGTGCTCCACCTCTAAAGAAAACCGCGCCGGCCATTCCTCAGGGGAACAGCCAGCGTAAGCTTTCATGTATTTCTTATACATAACCATAGCAGTTTGAATACTTTTTTCTATTATTTCCTCTTTGCTTTCCTGCAAAAGAGCTGAATCGGGTGCATCTTTATTAAAGGTATATTCCCTCCAAAACTTATCTGGCCGGTTCATATCTTCTAATAACTGCTTTCTTTTTTCATTACAAATCATTTTTAGCTACCACCAGAATGCACTCTTCATCCGGGTCCCGGTCACAAAGTTCTGCTTCTATAAGACCTGCCACCTGAGCAAGCTCTGGTACTCCGGAATAATCAAGCATTTTGCTTCCTGCAACCACATACACATCTGGATTGATCCGAACCTCTCCTGCAAAGCTGCTGGTTTGATCCCAGATTCCTTTTAACTCTTCTGGAGCAGATCTTACTGTAGTCTTCATGACATTGCCATTTCTTCTTTGTACCTTAATGAAACCTTTTTTATCAATAACTCTCAGTGCCTGATCACCATTATTTTTAACGGTCATAATAAAGAATCCGCTGGTTGCTGCCCTCATGGTCACATTGCTTTTTTGTACTCCCACGGATTGAGCCCCTATTTCCACAGCCTCTTCCTCTTGACAGTTTTTCATTAAGTCCGTTGTTTTTACCTCAGTGGAACCCATTGCAATTGCAGTAACCTTTTGAGACTGCTCGTCAATCTCCACATAAACTTCGATGGTGTCTTCTACTGCACCGCTGCTCATAGCAAGCTCTTTGGCTTCCTTCTTTAATTCCGCAATGTCCTTTGCTGTAGGGTTAGGAATTGTTCTTTCTACCATTTCCCGAACCATTGCAAGTGCAACTCCAATAGAAGAAATAACGTCGGCGTGTTCTGGAATCTGATATTGAAAATTCATTGTTTGGGCCGTAAATGTAAGAAGTGTTCCTGCGCCTCCTCCTGCACCTACCAGCACCACCTGATCTCGCTCCAGTTTATACTTTGCAATGAGATCTTCAATAACAGGCTGAATCTTTTCACAGGCTTTTGTTAATATAGCCCTGGCGGCTTCCTCCACCGTCAGGTTCACTTCCTCTGCAAGCAGCGTCATAGCTTTCACGCTGGATTCATAAATTCCCTGAGCATAGTCGCCTTCCTTCAAAATGCCAAGGACATTGGCTGCACAAGTATTTGTGATAGTAACGCTTTCCCCGTTATTTAATCGAATTGCCACATAGTCCTTTGGATCATTGCTGCGAGGCTGCATGTAATATAGCTCTGCCCCATCAAACAATTCTGGCGGAGTAAACGCTGCATATCCCATATTGGCAATATGAGCACTTCTCGGTCCTACATCTACAATCTTTCCTTTACAGGCGCGTACCATGCTCCCTCCTGCTACGCCTAAAACCCGTACATCAAGAGAATTTACATAAGTTCTATGTCCGCCAATAATAGAATAATCTACCGAAGGACGTCCATTTTTAATGACACCAATATTCGTGGAGGTACCTCCCACCTCAAAGTAAATGCCGTTGGAGGCTCTTAAATACATAAGAGCTCCGATTACACTGGCAGCCGGTCCAGAAAGCATGGTTAGAATAGGGCGCTTTTTCATCTCCTCGATTTCCATAACGCCCCCATCC
Organism: Hungatella sp.; assembly: GCA_009712635.1. Lineage (GTDB taxonomy): Bacteria > Bacillota > Clostridia > Lachnospirales > Lachnospiraceae > Lacrimispora. Next base: position 65,472 of record WASS01000012.1, read on the forward strand.
CCTCTCATGATCATAAGAGGTACTGTCACACCAGTGCTTCTTACGCTTGACTCCGTGCTGGTGGCTGTTTCAAGCATTTTGGGCAGGATGCTGGCATTTAAAGCAGCAGTTCTGGTTCGTGTTGTCAGACCATACAGCTTTGTAATATCAGAGGCAAGCGTACAGGGCTTCCCCTGGCTCTCAGCTTCTTTTGCCACCTCCTTCTCTTCCGTGAGGTCGTCCACTCCAAAGGCCTTACTGGCAACAATTACTCTGGCTCCATCCTTGATCAGAGCATCTACTTTCTCTTTTATGGCTTCCTGGGTCATATCTTTGCTTCGGATGAAATCATTGCTTATCTCAATGTATTTCCCTGTTCCCAAATCAATGTTTTCGATATGAGTCTGTTTCTTTGCCATCATGCTCTCTAAGAAGCCTCTTCCAATACCTATAACGCCCACTTTGGCAACATCACCCTCCAAAAGTGCGTTAGTAGCCTGTGTTGTGCTATGCGCAATAAAAATCACTTCGTCTGGCTTGATATCATTTTCCATCAGACATTTTTCAAATGCCTCCACGACACCTTTTGCAACTCCGCTTTCGTGGAAGTGAGTCGTCATAACAATACCCTTGCCTACTATCTGGTTTGTATCATTGTCAATGGCAACTGCCTTAGTATGAGTACCGCCAACATCGATTCCTATACGAATTGATCGTCTGCTCATTTGTCCTCCTAATCTAACTGCTTTATTTCAACAACTGAATCATCTAGCTATTATCATATACCCTGCCAATAAATTAGCCGCAAAAATCAGCCAGGACCAGGGAAAGTTGGTGCGAATATAAGTTTTGGGTTCCAGCTTTGCATAACTGATTCCCCACATACTCCAGGACTGGGTAGGGCAGGAGTTTGCAACAATTGCAACCGGCGGCACCAAAAACAGAATAAATAAGAATGATTCCGGGAAAAATCCAGTGGCCTGTAAAATAGCAAGTGTAGCAGCACCAGAACCAAATACCATAAGAGGTCCCCTAAAAAGTCCCAAAGGTGCACAAATCATAAATACAATTAAGATAATAATAGCCGACTGAGGAATGACTCCGCCTAGAAGCTCACTAAGGATTGGAGCTACCTGTTTTGCTGCAGTACTGAAAATATTAACGCCATAAAGCATACCGATGAGGAGACCTACATCAGCAATTCCGTCGTACAGAGTTTTTTGTACCTTTTCAATTGCCAGTTTATAGCTTGTCATGTTTCTCGTAAGAAGAAGTCCAAAGAAAATTCCGATCAGGAAAGCTGGAACCGGTTTCCACTTAAATATTGCTACCATCAAAATTGGCAAAAAAGGAACAATCGCCGCAACTGCCGGAATTTGCTGCGCAGACCCTGAATTCACCACCGCCCAGGCACGGGCCTTTCCCTGTCCGCTTTTTCTAAAATGATATATAATAAATATGAGCATGACAATTACATGGATAATGGTAGCAATTACTGCAAATCTTAAATATGCGTTATCGTAAGTCATATTGGGGAACAGAGCAAGAAGCTGATTTACATACCCAAGATTTAAATACATCCCGCCTGCAACAGACATCATATAGGCACCTACCGCTACACGTTTCTCGACCCCAAGAGAAAACAGAATAGGAAGTACTATCATACCGATTGCCATTACAGAACCTACGCCAAATGCGCTGGTAAAAATAAGAGTACAAACCAGAGATACCAGAATAGTTGTTACTAGCGGCTTATCTCCAGCCATCTCCACCGTTTTTTTAATGATAAAACCTGCGATTCCCGTATCTACAATCACCCTGCCAAACCAGCTTCCAAAGACAATAATAGCTATGGTTGGTCCGTAACTTTCAACGGATGACTGAAACACAGTATCTATCACAGTCCGATATGGCACCCGCCCCACAAGGCACCAGATCAGTGCCATAAAAACAAACCCAACTAGCAGGTTTCCCCCCTTCATACAGTAACCAATAAGTCCTGCAAACGATACGAGTAATAAAATACCCGCCACAATAACATAAAGACTCATACACTTCCTCCTTCTACAAGATATGATTAGTAGTTTAGCCTGCCAAGAAAAGGAATTGCTTCGCCTTTATCTGTGCGACTAATATATTACACACATTAGTATACTACCATTTCATGCCAAGTCTATTGATAAAATAACTGAAAAGGAACAAATAATTTTGTCTATTTTTCCCACTTAAAGTAAAAAATGTACCTTGAACCGGCTCAACAAGCCGTTTCAGGGCACACTTTATTTTCTAAAAAAACCATTTTAAATTTCTGTTAGTACCGGTTATTTACAGTTCCTGCCTTCTTCTTAATTCTGATATCATCTCCATATATAGGAATTACCGTATATCGGCTGATCAGCCTGGAAGTAACACGTTCCGTATATCGATCCCTCAGCTCGTTAATAGAATGATTGGTTGATATAATGGTTGACTTTGAAGAATTAAGCCGTTCATTGATACAGTAAAATAATTCGGAAGAGGTAAAGCTGTTATTTAGCTCTGTTCCCAGATCATCGATGATTAAAAGATCACAGTCCAGAATATACTGATACATTCCTTTCATGTCGTCTTCATCCTGATAATCAAACCGGTTTTTTGAAAATACCTCAAAAAGGTCGTTAGCGGATAAATAGATCACGGAATAAAACTTATCGATCAGCTCTTTGGCAATACAATTGGTTAAAAATGTCTTTCCCACGCCGGTAGGACCTGTAAACAACAAATTCCCATGTTCTTTAGGCAGGTTTTTTACGAAACTGCGGCAGGTTTCCGTCACCTGAATCATATACTGTTTCACTGTCCGGTTTAAAACTGGCATTACTTTTGTATCATCAAAATATTCATAAGAAAATGTATTAAAATTCTCCACTGCAATAATTTGCTCAATGTTGGATTGTGCATATAGGTATTTCATCTCTGACTGTCGGAAGCAGTGGCACTTTATGCCTTCGGAATATCCCGTGTCTTTACAGTCCGGACACAAGTACTGCATCTCCATAAAATCAACGGTATATCCGGCAGACTTTAAAAGAACCGCCTTTTGTTCCCTCAGATCTGCAATTTCCTCTCTCAGCTCTTTTAAGGCTTGTTTATCCCCATCCAAAAGCCTGCGGGCACAGGAAACTGCTCTGGTACTGATGGAATCATCAAGTTCCTTTATCACAGGTATTTTATTATATACTTGCGCAATCCGCTTTTCCTGTTCATGCCGGTTCTTTAACTGCTGCTGATTGTAAGCCCGCATGATGGCATCATACTGTGAATTGCTCAGTGCCATAATTACCTCCGTTTCTATTGTGCTTATCTATCGTTACTTAAGCTCTGTCAGCTGTTCAAGAATAAGTGCATCATAATCAATCTCTCTTTGAGGAAAGTTCTGAAACTGGTTCTGTCCGTTCTTCCCTTTTGCACCGGCTGCTGCCTTAGTACCTTTATCGCTGCCGCTTTTTTTCCGGTCTGCATGCTGCTCGTCCAGTTTCCGTATGTCCTCCATAGTACGGGCCCCTGCTTTCTTCCAGCCTTCTATAATCTTGTCCGTATACGGAAAACTGGGAGAATGTGTCGCCGTCAGAGTCCTGCTGCAGGCCTCCATAACCAGCTCTTTGGTAAATCCGTAAGTACGGAACCACTTATCCATGTATTCCCGTTCTGAATCTCCGGGATTACGGTCGCTCAGCCCAAATGCTCTCATGACTGCAAAGGAATCCTTAGAAAATGTAAGTGCATTATTCTTAGCATCATCAACTGTCTTAAAACCCTTTTCGTGCCAGCTGATGGCCACTGTCTCAATATATCGAATGCTGGTATGACCGCCCTGCACACAATATTCCACAACATACTCTAAAAGTTCTGCAGGCATATGAAGACCATCATACAGATACGCAAATACCTCACATTCTCTCTGAGTGAAAACTTTGTTCATATATTTTTGAGCAATATAAAGCAATTGAGAAAAATCCTCATCTCCTGCCAGTCCGCTGATCTGATCCGGAGTGTAAGATTTTCTGCTTGCAGAAGGTGCAGGTATCTCCTTTTTCACGGTCTCTGCCGGACGCCCCGAACATGCAGTCTCCGAAACAGCCGAAGAAACCTCCGGTTTTGAGACTGCCTCCTCGCTTAATACTCCCGCTTTTTTCCAATAGGATAAGGCACGGGCTACATCTGCCTCTGTATGGTTTAAGGCATCAGCAATCATGGAAACAGTAACCTCTTCCCCTTCATGACGCATCAGAAACAGATATTCTTTTATGTATTCACCATTGGCCGAAGCCATAAAATCGTCTATGAATTGATTGGATATTATCGTACCATTGATCTTAAAACTGCTTTTAAAGTTCACCGCCATAACCTCACCTTTTTATCATGTCCCTATCATACCACAGGTCTTTCCAAAAGAAAATAGGGGCAGTTATCCACTAAATCAATTGTGGATATTGTGGATAATGTGGAAACCAAGTATACATAATCTTAGTTTATCCACTATCATCCTGTTGAATTGCTGATAAAATCGAGATTTTCTAAATTGTGAGACGATAATTTATGTAAATTAAAAAATCCACATAGTTTCTTAACATAAAATGTTGAAAACTATGTGGATAATGTGGATAACTATAAGCCTAACAGCTTTTCTCCCACTTTTACAATGTCTCCGGCACCCATAGTTATCAACAAATCACCGTGTATACAATTTTCTAAAATAAATGTTTCAATCTCATCAAACGAGGTAATGTAATGCGCTTTTACACCTTTTTTCTCGATTCTCTCCACGATATCTGCTGAGCTGATGCCCAGATTGTCGGTTTCTCTTGCTGCATAAATTTCTGCAAGAATTACCTCATCTGCCAGAGACAGCGCATCTGCAAATTCGTCAAGAAATGCCTTTGTACGTGTATAAGTATGGGGTTGAAAAACAACCCACAGTTTTTTGTGCGGATAATGCTGTGCTGTGCTTAAGGTCGCACGGATCTCCTGTGGATGATGGGCATAATCATCAATAATGGTCACACCTCCCAGTTCGCCCTTCTTTTCAAAGCGCCTGTTGGTGCCTGTAAAATGTTTCAGTCCCTTTTTCACCTGATCCAATGATATTCCCAGTTCTGCACACACGGCTGCTGCTGCCAGGGAGTTATACACATTATGTTCTCCTGGTACTCCAAGAGTTACTGCATCCACAACGGAGCCATCAATCTTTAAATGATAGGTGGCTCTTGCCAGATCATCAAACGCAATCCCTTCCGCCTGATATCTGCTTCCGTCTTTCTTACCAAAAGTAATTACCTTACATGGAAGATCCCTGATGATCTCCTCAATATTTTCGATGTCATTGTTAATCACCAGAAGTCCGTCCGCTGGCAGCTTTTGGGCAAACAGGCGGAATGAATTACGAATATCCTTGATATCTTTAAAGAAATCAAGATGATCTGCTTCTATATTTAAAATGATTTCCACGGTTGGATAAAAGGAAAGAAAACTATTGGTATATTCACAGGCCTCAGTTACAAAAAGTTCCGGACCGCCTACACGAATGTTTCCCCCTATGGAATTTAATATTCCGCCTACAGAAATAGTGGGGTCTGCATCTGCGCAAAGAAGAACCTCTGTAATCATAGAGGTTGTGGTAGTCTTTCCGTGAGTACCCGAAATAGCAATTGCATTCTCATAATTCTTCATCATCTGACCAAGAAGTTCTGCTCTGCTTAAAATGGGAAGCCCCTGTTCTTTTGCAGCCATAAGCTCCGGATTGTCAGAATGTACTGCAGCCGTATAAACCACCACATCGATTCCTTCTGTAATATTTTCTGCGCGCTGTCCGTACACAATTTTTGCGCCTTTTGCCTCCAGGTGATGTGTCAGCTCCGATTCGTGAGAATCTGATCCAGTCACCGTAAATCCCTCATCCATGAGGATCTCAGCAAGACCGCTCATGCTGATTCCTCCAATACCGATAAAATGAACTGCCTGTGGTTTATGAAAATCAATCTGATACATGCTTTATCCATCCTTAAATTTATAATTTATTTATGTAACTGTTACTTTCACTTACTTTTACTGCTTTTTTCTTATAAAGTCAATTGCTTTCTTCTTTATTATATAAGAAAAACAACAGAAAATCTACCGGGGAATCCAAACAAGGGCGAAGCCTGGTGATAAAATGCCCCATTTGCAGCTTCAATATATTCTCACAATTAAAAAAATGCACCTTACAGATTCTATGACCTGTAAAGTGCAATTTATGACACAAAAATCATGATCCGGATAATGCCAGTTCCGCTCCTGCCGGCAGAAGTCCCCTAAAACCCGGAGTTCCTGCTGAAGCCTCTGCCACTGATGCAATTAAATAAAGCATTTCCTTATAACTGCGGAACAGCTGCTGCTGCCGTCCCTCTCTCCAGTAGATAATCCCCTGCCAGGTTGAATGTTCGTGAAATAATACTTTAATAGAAAAAGAAGCAATCTTACCTCCTCTTCTGCAAAACGTACAGGCATCACTGGATATTAGTTGTCCATAGTTTAGTCCGTACTTGGGAATATCATCATTTTTTAATTCGTATTCCATAAAAGTACCCAGGGACTTTGCAAGATCCACTGGCTTCATCTGCTGTTCTAATATCTCAGACGGTATATTCTGATAGTTTCCGGTAAACTTTCCTGAATGATAGCTGTCAATCGCCACATGGCAGGTAGTAATAATATTATTGACCTGTTCTTTCTTTTCATTACCGCTCAATAATCGATACATGGAAAGAATTAAATCAAGTTCACTTTCAAATGGTATCTTTTCGTCTCCTTCGATCCACTTAAAGTTCCCCTGCCAGCTTGCATAATACCGATACTGTACAAAAACATAAAAAGTGGCCAGTTTACCGGCTCTTTCTTTTTCATTGCTTTTCTTTATTTCCGAAGAAAGATTCTCTATTCCGGAAAACTGCCGCCTCTGAACTGTCTGCTTGGGGCTTCCCAGTTGATCAAAGATCCGATCCATATTAAAAAACATCTCCAGAAGACTATCAAATAATATTCCTTCTGAGTCTCTGTCATGGAATAAAACTCCTTTAATGCTACTATCTTCAAATTCATCTACTGCTATTGTAAAATATCTATCTCCATTACGAACCACACTCATTCTTCCAACTGTCATCCCTTCACCATAGTCCTTTGTTTACAAATTTATTATATAAAAAAGCGGTTACATATCGGTTACATAACATTGTTTCAGATAAATATATTTTACCACATGTAACTATCTATTGAAAGAGAAATCAACAAAAAACTCCTGACTTTTAACTGGGTCAGGAGTTACTAAGTTTTAGATCTTCTATTAAACCGTCTCCGATAAAAAGCGGCCAAATATAATATATTTATACCTATTAAGTACGCCCAGCAAAATGTTCCCCAATACTCCGACTGCAAGAACTTCCCCAATTCCGACAGTAATCATCGCATACCAGATCATATCCGGCGAACCGTAAGCATATCGAAGAACCCATGGAATAATAAGAACATTGGACACGATGGGCGGAATACAGACCAGCCATTTATTTCCCCGGAGTTTATATGCTCCAATGGCTCCGATCAAAGTAGCAAGACTACCAAAAACCACATCAAGAGCTGCTGCACCACACAAAAGATTGGACAGGAAACAACCGATAAATAATCCTGGAATTGCGGCTGGAGTAAAAAAGGGGAGAATACAAAGCATTTCGGAAATCCGAAACTGGACAGGTCCAAAGCTGATTGGGGCAAATGCCATAGTCAGCACCGTGTAGATTGCAGCGATAACTGCGGAAAAAACCATGAAATGGGTTTTCCCTGATGATTTGTAATTCATATTTAATTCTCCTTTAGTTTTGTTTTAGGTGTGGAAGGTCTCGAACACACCGGTCTTTGTTTGTGAAATTCCCTGTAAAAGAAAGGGTTCCACGGCCTTATTACGGGTGATACTATAGCACAAATCCGTTATAAATGCAAGTCATGCCCAGAATCTGCCTTATTATTACTGCCACCACTCCTTCGGAATGGTCTCCAATTCAATCAGGCAATTGATTTGATGGGACAGGACGTCTTTTGTCACTTCAAAAATTGCTTTTGTGTCACACAGAATACAGGAGGCATTGCCAAATATGGTCTTTACTGCTGCATGCCTGTCATAGAAAGCCTGCTCCAGTTTTTTATAATTTTCTGAGATATGGTCTGTAACGGAATTTTCATGCCGGTGCATAAAGCAAGGTTTTATCTGTTTGTCCGGCATCACTATCTTAAAATATGTGGGCTCCTTAGTAAGACGGTCAGGCACATCTAAATGCTCTTCCACACAGTGAATAAAGGTATTCCTCTCATGTCCGACACCGAGAAGCAGGATCTTACCTCCTCTTTCCATTAAGCGGTCATAGCTTCCGCCTGGCTGGCAGGGGGTTGTACGATTCTCTTCCCCTTCAATAAAGGATTCGCTGTCCTTTCCGTACACCGCTAAGCTATGGGTGGGATGGAGCGAACGAAGGACACCTTTCCGTTTCATGAAAAGATTAGGTAAAATCCCCACACAAGCCGGCTCTGTTCGTGGATCATAAACATTATGATATTCCGACATGGAATACCATGTATGAGTTGGCAGTATAAGAAGACCTTCAGATAAATATTCCATGAATGCATCCAGTACAGTATCCGCTCCACCTTCAACTTCTCCAATTGCTTTCATGGATGAATGCACCAATAATGTGTCATCAGGCTGAATTTTCATTTCTTTTAAATTCTGTTTCAGACTTTGTTTTGTAAACATAATATTACCTTTCTTATCCCAAATATATTAATAGTTATGTATCTACTATCATAAGGGAGTCGGAGGGATTTTGCAAGTAAGCTACGTTTATCTCGCCAATTCCATCTATTATCGAATGGGTATATATAAATCCACTTCGGAATCAGGATGATCGTAACCCAGAAACCGATTATCGTAGAGTTCAAAATCTTCCCTCAAATCCAATTCCTCTTCCGTTTCCAGAAACCAGGTTCCCCAAATGTATTCAAAGGTCTGAGGAAGCATTGTTAAACTTCCCCTGTGTGTGAAAACAGCACACTTTCCTGCAGGCAGAACCTTTTTTACAAATTGTGATGGAAGATCTTCAAATGAATCCACTTCAAAACCCGCCACTTCAGTAAATAGAACAAAATCATTCATGGTATACAGAGTATTTTCATTGCAGGCTTCACAAATTCCAAAACCTCTGCCTCCCTTCACCAGATTGGGTATGTGGCGGCGTATACTGTTTGCATTTTTCCAAAGATCTCTTAGCTTTATATCTGAGAGTGTGGTTTCCCCCCGTATTCCTGCCACTTTAATTTCTGGCATGGTCACAATCTGGGGATGAACCGTTACGTTTGATATGAGATGCTGTAAAAGTCCCTGATCCAATCGTTCTTTTGCTCCAACATAAGCATCCAGTCGATTAATACGGTACAACTGAGGACTCACCCGATATACTGCTTTAAATGCCCTGCTGAATGCTTCAGATGATTCAAATCCACTGTCAATTGCAATATCGATAATTCGCTCATCTGTATAGAGCAGCCGCTTTGCTCCATCGGCAAGGCGGCGTTTTTTAATGTAACTTCCTATGGTTTCACCAAGAAGGGAATAGAATTGCCGATTGAGATGATAATAGGAATAACCGGCAGCCCTGGCCACTTCTTCTACACGAATGTCTTCTCTTAAGTTGGCTTCAATATAAATCACTGCCTGTTCCAGTGATTTCCGGTAATCCATAATAAATCTCTCCTTTTTATAGAAGCGGCCGGTACGTATAAATATCCGGATCGGCGTTTTCGAAATTCAATTCAATTTCTCTGGCCGTTTCTTTCATGATATCGCCCACTTGATAGCGTTCCCAACCGTTCTCTTCTCTTCCGCCCCAGCAAATATCGATTGATTTATCTACGGGAGAAAAAATCATACTCTTCGTAGTGCCAAAAAACTCTTCGTAATAATGGGTACACAATCCCTCGGGATATTTTGATAAAAGCATATGCTTCAACTGGTCTCTGGTAACTTTAGAGGCGTCGGTCAGGGTTCCTGTAATGTAATCATAGCGTTTCAAAGAATGTACAAATGCTTTGGGTTCATAAGGAATTAATTCCGGTAAGACTGGATGGTTGGTGGCGTGTAAAAACTGTTGAGGTGAAGTGGAATCCATTTTTTTATAGGATAATCTTCCATCCACTGTTTCTACCAAAGCGGTGTTGCCAGTCTGGTCAAGGAGTATCAAATTTAGATTATACGCAATTGGCATATCACGAATATACTCAAGGCCTTCCCTTACATCTCTGCAGTTTTCCAATAAAGACCGAATGACTGCCCAGAATTGAAGACCTTTTATCTTTGGTTCCCTCATATACGGCATCGCCCCTACTGGAAATCCACAGGAACTCATGGTCACTGCAAGCCCATGCTCATTAATACCATCATCCCGCCCAAAAAACAGTACGCTGGTGCCAATATGGGCAAACTTTCCTGTAATATTAGTTTTTACAAGGCAAAAATCCTCTGCTTCATGATTAAATTCATAGTTCCGGGCAAGAAGAGGCTTTTGTTCTGCCGTCATAGATGGTAAAAGTGCTACCTGGCTGCAACGGGGTAACAGATATGTCATTCCATAGAAATATATTTGTTCCGCCTCGACCTGCAATGCATCCGCAAATCCCTGAATTTCCTCATTCAATCCCGGACACCATCGGCTGAACAATGTCTGTGCCTCTTTAAAATCTCCTGCTCCAAATCCTTCCACCGATTGGATATGAAGTGATCTCAATTGGGAATTCTCTCCCATAAACTTTCCCGCTTGGTAACCTACTTCATAATTGTTACCTTCGAGATTTAAGGTATAAGCTGTTACATGATTCATATTATTATTCCTCCTGTTCTGAGTTTAGTTTAATCAGTAAGAAGGGATGTTGCATGATATTTTCTGCTCTTTTTATATGCTATTATCAGTTATATATAAAAGTCTTTTTCCATAAAGTAATTACCCACAACCTAACCTAAACAATATACCACGTATAATTTAATTATACTATCTCCCCATAATATGGTTTTATTCTTCTTCTTTTCCTCTCTCATTTTCGAACACACGTTCTATTGTCATAATAGCACTGACAACCTATGAAGTCAAGAGTCAATCATATAAAACATAAAAATCAACGGTTGACACTTTGTCTACATTGTGTTATTATTTGTCCACACCACAAAATAAACTATGACCAAATATACCCCTATTAATAACTTCTCATTTTACTTCCTATATTTCTTCTCTCCTATTTTAAAAATATCTGACCGGCAAGCTGCCAAAAGATAAAAACAAAAAGGAGAGCCAATCTATATGAAATCATTTGAAAAACCAACCATACCAACAAGAGAAGAATTTCACAGAGTCTATGCAGGTGAACTCAGCATTCGCGATTTCTGCACCGAACGTACAAATCAGCGCCATATACCCCCATATACGCCGGAAGAACGTAAAGTTCAGTCAGAAAAAGCCAGGATACAGAACAAAAATAATACTTAAAACGAAATAATAAGGGGGAGAAAACAATTGGCCAGAGAACAATCCTGTCACAAATTTATATATAAGCTGCAAAGCAAACGCCTTGCCAAGGCTGACTGGAACTTAGCACTTCCGCTTTCCGTTGCACTTAATAACAAAAACGATGTGGTAGCTACAGGAGACAGCCAGCTGCTGCGCTGGATTATGGAAATAAACGGCGATGAGGATATAGACAGCAAGGTGATTTCTATTAAACAGAAATTAAAAATACTTAGAAAAATGGAAAGATGCGAAGAAACTAAGAAGCAGATAAAAGAATTATACAAGAGGTTATATGACCTCCAATATCAGAAAGACTGCCTTTATCTGATTATGAATTCAAGCAAGGATTATTACAGAGCAAACAAAGGATTTTCAGTAAATGGCACCAGGTACCGAAGACTTCTGGGTACCAACGGTGGTGTCAAAAAGTCTACAATAACTTATGTAAGTGAGCGTATTTACGATGAAATAAAAAAACGTATGGACAATGGCAGAGATTTAAACAAAAAGCTGATACCGGCCAAGCTGGAGGCCTATCAGGCTTTGATCTGCAGTGGCTCCATTCCCGTCTCCATGCCGCGCATTGTAATTGTAAAAGACTGTAATGTGTCCTGGAAAGAAGATGTGATCCTTATACAGGATAAGGATGGTGCAGAGCCAGAAATGATTTATGAAAAAGATTATGAAATCAATTATTGTGATTCTGACGGATACGGGCTTATGACTCCGGAATATTCCAGACTCATTAATAAAGAGCTTCATGGCGATTTAGCAGAAGATAAGACCGTTACCGGCATTAATACACGCTTTGCATGGACAAAAGGGATGCTTTTTACATTCGATTATGTAGATTTTGCCCGTAAAATCAACCACGGAAATTTTATGATTACGGATGCCTGGGGGGCACTTCGGGATGTCCGGGATTTTGATGTCATACTTACTACTTCAATGGTAAAGCTTTGGGATTCCTATACAAGTCTGGAGCATTTTCTTTTCAGCTCCAGAAAAAACCATTATCAGTTTTCCGTATCAAAAACTACACCTCTTAAACTGGAACATGTTAGAAATGCAAATTATCAGTTTCTTCAAACCTATGAATTTACAGAGGAAGAGTTAATCCAACTCTGTGAACCTACTATGGATGAGCTGAAAGGTGCCCTATGCATGGACTGGAGAAAAACGCTTATTTTCTTAAAAGGAATGTATTTGAAGGAGGATCAAATGGAGTGCCTGAACAATGATTTTATTAAGGCACTCATGATTGATCCCCGGATAATGGATGATCCTTTTATACTGGGTAAAGTTTATGGGATGATTAAAAAAAGGATTCAGATGGCCGCCAAAGGATCCATTCAGCTTTCCGGCAATTACGCCATTGTATCTGGAGACCTTTACTCTCTGGCTCAGTCAATCTTTGGTCTTCCTGTTACCGGCCTATTAAAATCAGGAGAGGTGTATCACAAATACTGGATATCAAAAGGTGTAAAAGAAATTGCATGTTTCCGAGCTCCCATGACATGTCACAACAACATTCGAAAGCAGTCGGTGGTTTACAGCCAGGAAATGGATTACTGGTATCAGTACAATCAGACCGGAATTATTCTTAATTCCTGGGATTCTACCTGCGATGCTTTAAACGGAGCAGATAAAGACAGTGACAGCTTTTTTACAACCGATAACGAAATTATTTTGAAAAATACCAGAAACGTTCCTACTATTAAATGCGTTCAACGGCAGGCTGAAAAGATTATTCCAGACGAATCCCATCTTGTCAAAGCAAATATTCTATCCTTTGGTGATGAAATTGGCTCTACAACCAATAAAATCACCTCAATGATTGAACTTCAGTCCAGCTTTAGACGGGATAGCCAAGAATATGGGATACTTGAATACAGAATTATGTGCGGGCAGCATTACCAGCAAAATTCCATAGATAAGGCCAAGGGAATTATTTCAAAGCCAATGCCCAGGTACTGGTATGATAAGGCAGCCTGCGGCCAGCTGCCTGAAACAACAGAACAAGAAAAGGAATTCAAAAGACTTTGCTTTCACATAGCAGCCGATAAAAAACCTTATTTTATGAGATACATATACCCTGACCTTATGAATGATTACAAAAAATACACCACTGACAGCAATAAGAAATGTATCCGGCGTTTCCAAATGCCTTTTAAGGATCTTGAACAAATTCCGAATTATACAGCCGAGCAGGCAGAATTTCTGGAATACCATCAAAAATTTATGCCAACCGGAAACAATCCCTGTACTATCAATCGGATCTGCCATTTATTTGAAGATGCATTTGGTCAATTTCTTACTGATCGAAAAAATGATGCCGCATTTGACTATTCCATTTTAAAATGCGGAATTAACTATCAGAAAAGTGATTATAAGAAAATAGAAACTATAAAAAAAGAATATGACGAGACTTTGAAGCTCTATCAGCAGACCGCCAAAACCCTGCGTTTGGATAAAGAAGAGGCTGCTGCAAACCGGGCTATGATGGTGATGAAATTTCGCTCTGCCTGTGAATCCATTTGCCCTAATGCACTGGAATTATGTGAAATTCTTCTGGACATGTGCTACACCATCAATAAATCAAAGCAGTTTGTGTGGGATGTCTGCGGAGATACCATTATACAAAATCTTCTTAAAAAAAATAATAACACCATACATTTTCCTGTACTGGCAGAAACTGAGGGAGAATTTAAATTTGGAGGAGAATCATTCATTATAAAAGAAAAGAAATTAAGAGAGGATGAATTACTTTGATTATTTTAAACGAAAAAGATTATGCAGAACAATTACTTACATCTGATCAGATTGATTTTTCAAAACCCTATCAGACCCTTAGCCTTCTGGCCCGCTATTATTATCATATCCGGGGCTGCAATGGTGATAAACTGATTGAGCAGCTTCAGGACTTTATGAAGCTGCATTATCCAAGATATAATCCTGTAGACTGGACAAGCTGCATAGAAAGCTGCGCAATACGGGCATTTAAGTATCCCCTATGCCAATGTGACGGAATCTGGATTACTTCAAATGAACTTGATGTTATTGGCCAGATCAAAGATAAGGTTTTGGAACGTCTTGCATTTACCCTCTTATGTCTGGCAAAGTATCATAATTTTAGAAATAAAAGCAATCAAAACTGGGTTAATAATCCAGACAGTGAAATTTACAGACTTGCCTGTATTACTACTAATTCTTATGAAAAAGACATTCGCTTTCACAAGCTGAAAGAAGCTGGCCTGATTGATTTCGCTAACAAGATCGACAATCTGAGCATAAAGGTGTTATTTGTTAATGATGAATCTGAGAAGAGAATCTGCATTACCGATTACCGTAAGCTGGGTTATGAGTGGCGTATTTATAAAGGAGAGGACTATATAAGATGTTCCGGGTGCGGCATCTTAGTCCGTAAAACATCTGTTAATAAGAAATACTGCAAAGATTGTGCAAAAAAGAATCCTTATTATACTCCATTAGGAATAAAGAGTATCACCTGCATAGACTGCGGAAAGCATTTTAACGCAGAAGCGGCTAGCAGAGATTGCAGGTGCTATTTATGTAAGATCTCTCACCGTAAAGAACTTCAGAAGTTGAAAATGAGGCGTTACCGTAATAAGACAACTGTGTAGACTGGGCTCATTTCAACCCGGTATTACCATAAGGGACCTGAAAACCCTGATGTTATATGGGCAAAATACAAACGTATGTTCGAATGTAATTTTTCTAATATGGAAAGGTAATGATAGAAAATCCCTTTCTCATAACACTCCTTGTTATCGGTGGTCTGATGGCATTTTGCTGTCAGGCTGCCGTTTGTATATAATTTGAATCTACGAAAGGAGGTAATCCAATGAAGCTGGATTATGGAACGCTGCTGGGCACGGGCCCTTTGATTCTGCAAAACGGCCTGCATATCCGTTCTCCACTGCTGAAAGAAATATCAGAAATTACTTTTCCTGTATATCAGTCCTATTTGGCAGCCCTAATGCTGGATAAAGAATCATATTTTTACGGAATTGATCATGAACAGTTCCATTACTTTTCTAATTACTCTGAAAAAGAAAAGCAGACTATTAAAAGAATGCTTACACAGTACGAATCATTTGCAGAGGAGGAAAAAGATTCGCTGCAGCTGTTGGATATTATTATTTTTGATCCAATTCTTGTCTTTAGTCTGGAACAGGCGTTATCCTTTTTCTCAGGTTGCCGCCTTACTTACTCTCTGGAAAAGCAAGGTTTTTATCAGGAAGATGAGAAAAGCTCAGTCTGCCTTATTTCCAAAGTCACGTATCCGGAAATAGCAGATTTAATTCTTCAAAGAAATGGTGTCTCTACTAAAGAATTAGAGACAGAAAAACCTGTGTTTAAAAGTGAACTGGCTAAAACCCTTTACTATCGGGCATTACAGGCACAGAAAAATAACAGATCAGGAAATAAGACAGATAAAAATATGGATCTGCCTAATATTATTTCGGCAGTTTCTGCCAGGCATCCCTCACTTAATATTTATAATATATGGGATATTACAGTCTATCAGCTATATGACCAGTTTAAACGGCTTCAAATCAACAGTTTCTATGATATACAATCAATGACAGTTGCCGCCTGGGGGGATGAAAAGAAGCAATTTGACGCAGCCCAGTGGTATAAAAATTTATTTAAGGAAAATTAGACCTGCAAAACGCTGGTCTTTTTTTATAATTTAAAAATCAGGAGGAATTTAAAATGACAAACATTAACAAAGCTAACAGAACTTGCTGTGACGTGGATATCCGCGTTTTAAAAACACTGGCTCCTTATCTTTTCTTTGAGGATGCCAATGTAACTACCTTTGGTTTCACAGCTGATGAAACATACGCCACAAGCAAAGGTGCTAAGAAAATCGCATTCTCAAATCCTATGGATGGAACCATGACTGTAGAGGCGCAGGTAAAACCATTCAAGCTCTATGCTTTATTATCCGATGGCACCATTGATACCACTGCAGTAGTTGCAGAAAAGAAAACGATTGCCTGCACAGTTGCCGGTGAACTTTCTCTTCCATCAGGGGTAAAATCCACTTCTGTATTTGTCTATGGAGAAGGCGATTTTGGTGGCAAATCCATTAAGGGTGTTGCAGAGGAGTCTAAATTTTTAGCAGCAATCCCAGCTGAACTGGTAGTTGGCCAGTCTTATGAAGTTGGCTATTTAACCGTGAAGGAATCCGGGGTTCAGAAAATCAGCTTCAATAACAAGAAAAACCCTCAGGACTATTACATTACCATGAAAACCGTAGAAAAGGATGAAAGCGGAGTAATTACCCCTTATGTGATTACTGCTTACAAATGCAAGCCGAAAAAGGCGTTGGATTTAAGCTTTTCTTCCAGCGGAGATGCTGCAACTGTAAAGATTGAATTTGCATGTCTGGAAGATAAGGATGGCAATGTCGCCGACATGGTTGAATACGCAGAGGCCGAAGCATAAGCTTCGAATGTAAACGATTGTAGTTTGTGTTAAATATAACACTCAGGGAATAACGACGTACCACACAATCGTTATTCCCTGTTTTTTTATTTTCTTGTGAAAAAGGAGAATGTATTTTGAAGTTTTATTCTTTGGAAGAAGCAAAGTCCGTATACGGTGAAGATTCTCTTATTCCCATATCTTCCCTGCGGAAAATTATATTTTACTGTTCCAACGGCCTGCAGCCGGAATTTATCTGGGAATCAGAAAAGCAGGAAGGAAAAATCGTCGCCTGGTTTCATAAGGCAAAAAACGAACTGGTTTATAAACGTTGGCAGAAAAATAAAAGTATCTGATACGTGAGTAACCCCTAATCTCCCACCTACCTATTAAGAGGATAACATATGGCAGACAATGATTCTATGATTAAACTAACCACAGCTTTGGAAAAAGAAAAAAGTACAAAGCAAATCAATCAGGATATAAAAGCATTAGAAAAGACCATCAGCCAACTTCGCCTGATGGCAGCTCTTTCTAAGGGCGAAAGTAAAAATAGCATAAATGCATCCATACAGGAACTGGAAAACCATGTAAAAGCATTTAAATTGAAAACTACCGTTGACGTCCGCAGCATCAACAAAGAAATAAATGATTTACTGCGGAAGGTTTCGCTCAAAGATATAAAAATCAACAATCTGGGAATTAAACTTGCAGCAAGAAAAATGGCTCAAAATGTTACAGACACATTAAAACGTTATGTGACCTTACCAAATTTAGAAATGAAGCAAGATCTATTTCATATGGATCTCGGTAATGTTCAGAAGAATTTATCTCTGGTTACCGCTTCACTGGAACTGGTTGTATCTGGAATTACGAAATTCAGACAGGCAGTAAAAACCTCCCGGGAAATCTCTTTATTATTTAATGAAATATCTGAGCTTAGTGGTGTTGCTTCAAATGATGTTCAAAAGTTAAGTGAAGCATCTCTCCAGGCGGCCGGAACCTATGGTAAAAGTATTAAGGAATACTTAGAAGGTGTTCTTGAGGTTTTAAAAAACAGTCAGGTTTCCATATCCGGCCAGGAAGATCAGCTGATACAGGTGTTTCAATCAATGGACAGCCTTTTCGAAAAAAGCACCTTTTCCTGGGGTAATCGGCTGGTCTCTATGCAAAATGCATGGGATGGCTTTGTATATTCCCTGATGAACCCAGATTTAAGTGGTGGCAGTACTTTTTTATTTGAGACCATTTTAAGTGTTGAAACCCTTTTTGAGTATTTAAATCAAATTCCTCAAAAGATTGCAGAGATCAGTTCTTCTCCGGCCTTAGCTGCAACTGTAGATTTAAAGGTAACGGCTAAGAATGACAATCCTCCTGTTAACGAAACAAAATCAGCATCCAAAGCCTTTGATTTAAAGGGATTAATGAGTTCTGCATCGGATTTTAAGGATATATCAAAATCGGTTGATGAGCTGGAAGAACAGCTAATTAAAGGGGAGTACGGCTTTGATTCCCTATCTGCTTCCATTGCAAATAATCATGAAAATTTAAGATACTACCTTGGAACATGTACGAAAAAGGCGCCTGCCTCATTGGCAGGTTATCAAAAATACCTATATAAAGCCGAAGTGCAGACAGACCAGTTGCGAAAGAAAACCATTTTGTTAAATCTTGCATTTTCAACAGTTTCCGCTATTGGAATGCAATTAGTTACAATGGGAATTGAAGCCCTTGGAAAAGCCATATACGATCAGCAGCACCAAACAGACATTGCTGCCGAAGCTGCTGCAAATGCTCAACAGAAACTGGCAGACATTAAAGCTGATGTTGATGATCTTAACAGCAAGCTGCAAACTACAGCTCAGCGAATCAATGAACTAAAATCCAAAGACAGTCTTACTCTTGTAGAGCAGGATGAGTTGAAAAATCTGACAGCTGCCAACGAAGAGTTGAAAGATCAGCTCAAAATAAAGAGTGCTCTTGAAAATATTGCGGCAGAGAACGCAAATGACAAATCAGAGGATTATTTTAAATCTACACAAGGATATAAGAAGTTTAAAGGGATGGAAGATAAATATTTAGAGGATTCTGAATCATACAAAGATCCAAAAATGAAGAAAAAATATTCATCCCCTTTAAACAGACTTAAGGATGAGCTTGCGGATTATCAGGAATTAAAACGCTTATATGAAGATGTGTCCAGGCAAAAAGAACAGTTAGAAAATAATGATCAAAAATCTGTGGCTGATTATCAAAAACTTGGATCATTGAGCATGGAGAAAAGCGAAATTGAAGCAGAATTAGAGAAGTTGAAAAGTAATATTAATAAATCGGTGCCTGAAATACAACAAAACCTGGCCAGTCTTGACCCAGTTAAAAATAAAGACTTAATAGATCAGGCCCAACAAGGACTGAAGGATTTCGCTCAAGAATTCGGTTCATCTAAAACTGCAGTTCCATTAAAGGTAAGTCTCGACTTAGATGTTGATAAAAATCAAATTGATGAATTGGTAAAACAGGCAGCCAATGGCGGGCTTACTACAGCAGATGTTAAAACTAATTTATTAGTAAAAAGCGATATGTCACCAGAAGATTTTATCTCCGCATTCAACTTAGAATTTGAAGAAGAGATAGGAAAACAAAAAAACGAGAACTTTAAAAGTGCATTATCTGAACTAAGTGCCGTAAAACTTGAAGAGTATATAAACTTCTTAAATTCGGGTGACCTGAATCAAAACTCCATTTCTTCATTTAACGATTTGAACAAAATTATGATAGAAACCGGAGTCAGTGCAGAAAATGCTGTCAACAGCTTAAAAGATTTCTCCAAAGACTATGTTACAAGTTCGGATTTAATATCAGGCATGGAGAATACTGCTCAGCTTATTGGATCCGTCAAACAGCAATTTGCCGATACCCAGGATGTTGGAACCAACAGTCTAAATGCTATTACAAAAAAGTTTCCTCAGCTATCTGCTGCCGTCCTTGAATATAGTCAGGGAGCCATACATTATGACGAACTAATGGAGCAACTGGAGGAGTGCTATAACAATGATTCGGAAGCTTATCGTTTAAACATAGTCTATAAACTGCAATTTGATGAGAACTTCTTCTCTACTGTACGAGATCGTAATCAACGCTTGTTTGAGGATCTTGCAAAAGCCTACGGTGATGATTTAAAAAACTGGAATAATCTCGTTCGGGCGAAATCTGGAATTAACACTGGATTTAAGAATAAATTATCTAATATTTTAGGAGGCACTGGTGACGGCTCACCTACACCTGATGAGTTATTTGATACATATATCTCCATAAATAAAGATAATACAATCTCTGTTAAAGAGGAGATGAGGAAAAAATACTCAAAAATACAGGGGCAGACTCTTGATAAAGAAGTTTCTAAATATAACGAAAATATAAAGAAACTGGATGCTGCTGCAGGTGCACAAATAATTGTTCCTGAAATACCAAAAACAACTCCACAGAATAAACCCACCAGCCCAAATTCCAACTCTAGTTTTAGCCCTAACTCAACATCACAATCAACCCAGGAAATCAACTGGATTGAACGAGAAGAAAAACTTCTGGATGAGGCCCGAAGCAGATTAAAAGATGCGGCATCAGACAGCAATATTGACTACCTTGGTATTTCCGAGCAAGATTTCAACCACGCAAAGGATATACTTAATTCCACAACTACCCCTACCATAGAGCAATTAAATGAGCTGAAGGAAATGGCTGAGAAGTCGGGTTTGTCCATGGATGAATTTTATAAAACCATACAGGGTGGAACCTGGTCCGCATCTAGACAAAGTCTTCTTGACCAACTGGTTGATGCAGACAAGCTCTCGTTGGAAAGGCAAAAGGAAATTACAGCACAATACCAAAAGCAGTATGAAGATACAGTGGCTGCTGTAAACCCTGACTATAGATATAAAATCGAAAACGGCAGTTTATCAGTCGAGCAGTTTTCCGGTAATGAAGCGGAGGTAATTAACAACGCAATTTCTGCCTATGACAAACTCACTGCTTCTAAAAATAAAGTGAACGAACTGAATAAAGCCTATACCGAGGACTTTATGGCCAGCTACGAGAACCGTTCAGCGGCACTGGAGGCAGAGAATGAACAGATCAGAAATTCAAGCTCCCTCATTGAAAAACAAATTGCTTACATTAAATCTTCCGGTGAAGTAGTCGATTCTTCCCTTTATAAAAAGCTGATTCATTTGTCCAGCCAGGAAGAGCTTGTTACGAATGATATTCTTGCCAATAAGCGAAAAGAATTGCAGGACATACTGAGCCAAGGTCTGAATTCGGAAAACTCAGAATCCTATCTCAAGCTGAAAGATGAAATAAACAAATCCGAGTCATCTCTGTATGACTTAAAAAAGGCACAGGAAGAATATAACTTCCAACTACTAAAGCTACCAATTGAGCACCTGGAAACTGTGAGCAATATGTATAAGGATATTCAGTCTGCTATGGAAAACTGGTTCGGCGAAGTGGAAGCTTCCGACAAAAAGGCAGAATCCGGATATTACCAGGAACTTATTTCAAATGGACTCACACTCACTAATCAGCTGGGTGAACAGGCGGACTTAATTGAAAGGGCTATGAACCATTATGACGCAGGGTCCGACAACTGGAATGAGCTTTACAGCAAACTGCAGAATGTAAATTCAGAAATGTCCTCCATGGTACAGAATCTTCATAAATGGAACGAAGAACTGCTGAAAATGCCCTTAGATAAACTTTCCGCTGCATCTTCTGATCTGCAAAAAATTTCTGACGGTCTGGAAGCCCTGAGAAGTGATTATGATACTGTAATCAATGCTGTAACCGGAGCGATCAATGAACAAATCACGTCCATAAACAAACAAAAAGATGCGGTAAACGAAGAATATGAAGCATCTAAAAAATCACTGCAGGATAAATTAGATTTACTAAATAAACAAAACGATAAACTTAAACTGCAGCAAAAATATGAGCAATCTCTCTATGATCTGCAAAAAGCAAATCAACAGGCAACAGAAAAAGTCATCCGTAACGGGGAAGTTGTCTATGAACAGGATGCGGATAAGCTGCGGGCTGCTAAAGAAGCTGTACAGGATGCAAAATTTGAAATAGAAACCAATGAAATTCAATCTCAGATTAATTCCCTTCAGGAAACTTTGGATGGTTTAAATGATAATTATCAGAGTCAAATAGAATCCCTTCAAAAAATATCGGATAAATGGTCTGAGATTAACGCAAAAATTACACAGGCTCAAAATGATGCCAAAGCCGATGAAATTCTTGGCACTGGATGGAAGGACAAAATACTTTCCGGGAAAGATGATAGCCTCTTTAAAAATATAAATGATCTTTATACCGGAATTACTCAGCAGATTAATGCCTATAAAGAACAGATTGAAAGTACGGAGAAAATTTATGCCCTTTTGGAAAACTACACCACAGCCTACAAAGAAGGGACATTAACCTACAATCAGGCATTAACTGGAATTAACAATTTACTGTCCCAGCTGAACCAGAAAATGTCCTCATCAGATAATCTGCAAAATCTGTATGATTACTATGCATCCATAAAGGGTACAAAGGCAGATGGATCAAGCATTCTTGCCGGATTCCGACAGGGGTTACAAGACTCCGCCTCTGAATTCATAAAATCATTGGAACAGTATAACAAAAATTACGGAACTATATCAGAATATACTTCAAGCTGGCAACAGCTGACAGATAATGTTGCTTCCATGCTAAGCGTTTTAAAAGATGTACGGGATAACTTAGAGTCATCTTCAGACAACGATGAAGATGATAATTCCGGGCACTCAAGCGGTGAACCGTATATGGGAGGCGATTATGTAAGTGGTGGACCTGGTGATACATTTAAAAATGGAATTACCAAAGGATTGGTGGGGGCACCTTCTTCATCTGCCAGAGAAACCAAGATGAAACTCTTAGGTCTGAAACCGTTGGATTCTGATGAATTTGCTTCTATTTTACACAGAAATGAAGCTGTATTTAACACAGAGCAACAGGATATGCTCTTATCCAATCTGGAGCATGCCTGGAATTTCACTCCTGGAGCCGGTACATTTAATATTGACGCTGGCGTTAAATCAGGTCAGACAATTACAAATTTCGGATTTGGAGATATTCATATTAATGAATGCAGCGATCCGAATGAATTGGCAAAAGGAATTCTTAACGGAGGATTAAAAAGTGCTATCATACAACAAACCGGGAAACGCTAATGCTGTAAAATCAGGAAAGGATGGTGATACCAATAAATCTACAGGACGTTTATAAAAAACTAGCCGAAGATATGAACTATCTCATTAACTCGGCATCCGAAAACCTTAAGTTTGACCGGACATTTCGAGCACTGGTCAACGGCGCCGCAAAAGATGGAAAATGTACTATTTCTTATAAAAACAAAACCTATACCGCCCGATGCAGTACACAGGTAAATCTCAATGATGCTGTGTGGGTATGCGCCCCCTGCAATGATTGGAATTCCCTATATATCCAGATGTTTGAATTTAAATAAAACACAGCATACGCATTTAAAGAAAAGGAGTTTAATATGCATGCAATTATTCACCCAATAGAACCTTTTGATTCCTCCATAGGAACTAATATCAACTTTACATGGCAGGGAAATCAGATATTTAAAGTCCGCTGTTTGATTAAGGATAATTCTACAGGAGACGTAGTATATGACCAGACCATAAGCACCATGAAGCAGAGTTACCTCCTGCCGCCCGATTCAACATTAAAAAATGGGGGCTACTATATTGCCTATCTATCCGTAATAGATGTGGATGGAGTGGAATCCAGCTTTTCAAACATTGGTACCCCATTTTACTGTTATCAGACTCCTAAGTTTCACTTATCCATTAAGCCTGGAGATGTTATAAAAACTTCAGCCTATCAGACCGAACTAACTTACGCCCAGGCAGAAAATGAGCTTTTGGATTATTATTCCATTACCCTTTACACCTATCAGAAAACTGAACTTTTGACTTCTGGTAACCTGTATAATACTGACAGCCTTACTTATCTGATTTCCGGTCTTGAAAATGCAAAGCAATATTACATACGGGCTACTGGTAAGACGCTTCATAACATGACGTTAGACACCGGCTACATTCTGTTTACCGTATCCTACACAGAAGCCCAGATATTTAATCCGTTGGAGTTAAATAACCGGGCAGAACTTGGTGCCATTGAAATAAAAAGCAACATTACTTCAACCGTTGGCATACCGGAAAAGGAAGTCACCTATATTGACCATCAGTTTGCAGATTTAAGAAGCAACTCAGTCACTTATGATATTGGTTTTGAAGTAAAAGGTGATTTCACCAAGGCATTTCTTTTTTACAAGCCTGTACGTAACGCAAGAATTATTCGTTTTACAGATGGTGGAAAACACTATGTAAACATTTTTTACCGGGAAGGTACTTTATCTGATTCCAATGGAGAGAAAGCATTTTTTGAACTCCAGGCAGAAACTTCAGGGGTCAAATATATCTTGTTCAGTAACTATGTAACCTTCCCTGATACAAACCAACAATTTTTACTTCATCTAAACCGGATTGGCAATGCATATGAAATAAATGCCAGTGTGGTAAACCAGACAGAAAGGCGGTGATCCAATGTTTTTAGGTAGTTCATTTGCTTCAAGTAAAGAATCTTTGACCTCCTCCTTTGCATCCTCTTCAGATGTGGCTGACTTAACCATTGCAAATGCAGTATTTGACGAAATTTACTCCACCGTAAACCTAACCCCTATAACGGAAACAGATTTTAAAATTCCTGCCATATGGGGATTTGATACCCGATTACACGCTCTGTTTCAGGATAACCTATACGGCGGAAACGTCAGTTTCACAGAAAGTATTGTGGAATCTATACGGATTAAAAAAAAAGTTAATGGCGATAAAAAATTCAAAACTATTTACGAAAAATCCATTACCTCTAATGAAGATTTTGAAATTGAGTTAATGGATTATTATGAACCAGTAGGCACCGTAGAATATGCCTATGTTCCAGTTATTTCAGGCGGTGAAAACAGTTATATTACAAATCGAATTGAGTCATTCTTTGACTCTTATTTTATCTGCGAAAAGGATATATCCTACCCGATGATCCTGGACACAGGCTTTGAAAAGAAGCTGACTCAGAAAACAAGCCTGATTGAGCTATTGGGGCGTGAAAAACCAGTGATTTTAAAAGGCGGACGTGTCCGTTATTATACAGGAGATGTTTCCTGTACTTTTATTGAATTAACAAAAGATGGCTGGCAGACACACACCTCCTGGGATTATAGAAATGGAATTTACAATTTCCTCACAAATGGCAAACCCAAAATTCTGAAGGATTATTTTGGAAATATCTATATGGTGGCTGTCACCAGCGGTGATATTTCTGAAGAGTCCGACCATTATGAACACGTAAATACCAAGTTCAGTGTTACAGAATGCGGCAGTGCTTATGACCCCGGGGATTTATACGACAACGGCTTTATTAACGCTGACATTGACAGGTAGGTGAACGCATGAATTATCAAGTAACACAATCTGATATAAGCCTGTTAAAACAGGGAACCCAGGAAATCTTCCTGAAAGCAGAGCTGCTTAACTCCTCCTATAAAATCCTGGACTCTTTGGAGGGCCAGATCATTTCAGACAGCTATAGTCAGGATAACGAATCCATTCAGCGGAGGTGTTACAGCTTTGATTTAATAGTATTAAATTCATCCTTTGCCATTGGAAAGGATAAAAAAATTTGGATGGACAAACGGGTTCGGGTCTACTATGGCATTAAATCGCTGCGCACTGGTGAAATCACATGGTATCTTCTTGGAATCTTCTGCTATGTGAGCATGAAGTATACTTTTTCTTTACAGGAAAAAAGGCTTTCTGTTACCTGTGCAGATTTAATGGCATTATATGACGGAACAATAAACGGACATCTTGCGGGCTATGGTTCTTCTAATAATCCGCCTGCTTTTGCGTCCCAATCAATTACAATTCCTGCCGGAGAGGATATTCGTTCCTCTGTCCTTGCAATTGTGAAAGAAGCAGGAATTGAAAACTACATTATTGAAGATATAAGAAAACCAGTCCCCTATGACCTGACCTTCGAAACAGGATCAACCTATGCAGATATCTGGACAAAGATCCGGGATCTTTATGATTCCTGGGAATTTTATTTTGATGCAGATGGAACATTTATTTGGAGAAAGATACCTACCTGCCTGGATGAACCAGTTACAATTAATGACTCGTTGCTTGGAAATCTTATTATAAGCGAAGATACCGATGTAAAATTCGATGAGATCTACAATGTAACTGAGGTGTGGGGAAAGGTGCTTGAATTAGAGTCGAAGGATCGGTATGCGGATACCTCAACTTATAAGAATCAGGTTTATGATGTACATTTTGATTCCTTAAGTTCTTGGCAGGATGTTGATAATTTAACACAACTAGCATTTAAAGTTACTGCAGAACATACGGATGCTCCTATGTTTACAATAAACGGATTTTCTCCCACTATTCCTATATACGACGGGGATGGTAATCCGTTAAAAGCGAACGTTTTGAAAAAAGATACTGTCTATGTCTTCCGTTATCGAAGACTTACCGATTTAAATACCGTCCCGGGAGCGCTTTTCTTACTAGGGCAATTTCAGTGCTATGGCAAATACGTTGAGAAATCCAAGGACTGCCCTTTTTCGGTAACAAACTTAGGTTACGAAATTCCGCAATCCCTTGACTTCAATACCTTAAGTGACGATGCCGCCTGTTATAATCAGGCACAATACTTAACCTATCAGTCTACTGCCATGAAGGACACCATACAGTTGACTTCACTGGTAATCCCCTGGCTTGAGGTCAATACAAAAGTCGAATATACACCCAGATACAATCATGTAACCAGTCAATACATAGTAAAAAACATAAGCTGGTCCACAGGCGAAGGGACTATGAGTATTACTCTCTATCGTTTTTTGGAGAGCTTTTCTTATGTTTATAAAAGTAAATGAAAGGGGTTTTTAAAATGAGTTATTCAGAATATCCTCACAGCAGTTTTCCAGAAAAAATCTGCGATTTACCAAGCATGCAGGACGTATCTGCAACAATGCGCCCAGCTATTGAGCAATATAATGAAGCTTGGATTAACAATGATGTGGATGCTATGGCTGCCATAAAGGAAAAGTATCCTAATCTGACAAAGTCTTTATTTAATGCAGACAAATTCAATACCTTATTAGATGGGTTAAAAGCAACTCAAAAGTTTTTTAAAGAAGAAGTAGATGGTATGATACAGGATGTCGCACAGAAAACTGTTGGCATAAATGACAGTCCGGCTGAAGATCAAAAAAAGCTGAATTCTTATTCTGCGGAAAAAACAGATTATTTGACGGGTGTCTCCATTGCCACCAATCTCTCCATTCCGGTTGCGGCATGGAGCAGTGATCTAACCTATACCTTTAATTCAGATAAAATTGAGGAAAATGATAAGGTTAATGTTTACTTTAGTTCCGACAGCATGGTAATAGCTGCAAAGGCTTTTATTGTTGTGAAGGATGAAACCGGTGCAGGAAATCTTGTTCTGCAGGCTAGCAAATTACCAAAAAGTACATTAATTATCAGAGATATAGAGGTGGTGAGAAAAAATGGCTAAATGCGGCGGAACAAATATTGGTGGTGGCGGCGGAATTGGTTCCGATGAAGTAACTGCTACTAAAGACAATGTATTAAGTGGAAAAACATATGTAGGTGCGGATACAAATGATGAAATTGGTACTGGTTCAATGACAGATAACGGGGTTACTGGAAATCAAAGCATTAATGCGGGAAATTATTTTCTCGTTAAAAAGGGGCATCATGCACAAGATTTCTCGGTATGGGCGAATAGTTTAGCGAGTCAGACACCAGGAACAGCTTCTGCAAATCATCTACTCAGTGGTCAGACTGCATGGGTAAACGGAAATAAGGTTAATGGAAATATAGCTTCTATGGGAGGTCAGACGATTACTCCTGGAAGTACTCAGCAGATAGTTTCTTGTTCAGGGAGATATATGACAGGGAATATTACTGTACCTGCAGTTAGGAAATATGGAGTAATTAATATGACGATTAATTCTAGTAATTCAATAAGCTACTTTACTGGAGATTTCCCAGGAAGTTTACATTATATAGAGATTAATCCGGGATTTACACCCACCTGTATTACTGCATTTCTCCATTTAGAAGGAGGGGATAGTAGTGTATATACAAATTATGGACAGTTTATAGTGTCATCCAAAAACAACCCTGCCAAATATTCAGTAAGAAGTACATTGACGAGTAGCAGTTTAATAATACCGGTATGTTCAGTAGGTACATATAATTTATTGGTTACTGGTTATTATTAATCAGCTTTATAGTTATAAAGTTAATTTATTTTTATAATTTAAAATAATGATTTTATTATATTAACATTATTTTATTTAATATATATATCCAACTCTAATATTGCTGTTTCTTCATAAACATACCATGTACACGCCTTAGTTTGGCCATTAAAGGTCAGACAAAAGTGTATATATTTTACCAAAAAACCTCCAAACTGGTAAATATGTCTTATACCATTTGGAGGTTGATACAATTTTGAGGACGCCCTATTTTTAATATAGGAATACTGCCATTAAAAAATCTTGTACATATTGCAACCCACTAACAAAGATCTATAAATATATCCCCTTCCATTATTTTTAAGTAGAACTGTAATTTAATTTATTAAGCATCACAATAACCAGTCTTATAAGAATAAGCTGATCAGATATACCATCCCCCCCTCTCTCTCAACC
>WASS01000018.1 GCA_009712635.1 Hungatella sp.
CTGTTCAATCTTCTGTTTTCAAAGTGCTTTTTGTGTTGTCCGCTTCAGGAGCAACCCGTTTATTATATCAAGTCGTTTTTGTTTTGTCAACAACTTTTTTATTTTCTTTTTTTATTTCTTTCACTGTTTTTCGACAGCTGGTATATATTACCATGGTTTCTTATATCTGTCAACCATGTTTTTCATTTTCTTCAAAACTTTTCTCATCGTTCATCGATGTGTTTTAGAAGAAGTTTGCCGCCGTTTTCAGCGGCGAGGTATATCATACCAAAGCTTTCGACAAAAGTCAACATATTTTTTGAAATATTTTAATAATTTAAAAAAACATGATTTTCATAACATTCGTGACAAAAAAGGAGCTCATCTCCGATTGCAGATGAGCTCCTTTTTTCCAGCTTTATGATCAGGCATTTTTGCCGCAGCATTTCTTGTATTTCTTACCGCTATTGCAGGGACAGGCATCATTTGGATAGATCTTCTGAATATTCTTCCTTTGAGCACTCACTTCATTATAACCTTTCATTACCATCTCATAAGGTTTATGCCCTCTGTTTAACACCATTCGGGTATTGTTCCAGATATCAGTTACAATTACAGCAAGCTTCTCCATATGTTCGGATGAACCCATAAGTATTCCCGCTTCTTCTAAATCGTTTACAACTTCCTGAAGTTGTCCGCCCATACTGATCTCAGCCTGAACCTGGCGGAGTATCAGAGGTATCATATCATCCTTCACACTTAATTCAGAGATCAGGAACTCACTAAGCCTGCTCAATTCTCTCCCCATTAAAAATCCGGAATTATCTGCCATAAAGCGGATTTCCTGCTGGGTAGGAATATAATAGGGAACTTTCCTCTGGGTACGCAAAAGACCGGTATAACTTTTTTGCTCTGCCAGCGCTGCATCGACTAAATTGCCATCAATATAAGTTACCATTAAACGATAAGGTCTTAATGATTCGTATGCGCTTAAAAGTTCCTCCACTGTCAGCTTCTTTTCTTCATATTTATTAAATGTTTCCAGAAGAACAGATGGAGGGGTTATGGCATACAGGGAATTAGCAGCACAAATATAGTCACCGATTCTGCTTATACGGGTACGCTCTTCCTGGAACTTAGCAGTATTAAGTGCTTCGTATGCCTTTACAACTTCCTCTGCAACCAGAAAACTGCTGTCTGCACCCGAAGTTATATATCCTCCTGCATAAAGATATTCCAAATTTTGTTCTTCCAGAAAGTCCAGCTTTGTAAAGCCGGATATTAGCTTCTCAAATGCATTCATTTCACAATCGCGAACACAAAGAAAATAAGGCTTCATTATTTTTTCATTTAATATGTAAGAAATGGTCTTCTGTACCAGTTCTTCTTTATTTAACTTACTGGTTCCAGTCATATGATGTCTTTTTGCTATTTCCAATATGCTGTTTTTATCGTAACAGTCAAAGATATCGGAAATAATGATGGGTTCAGATCCGTCAGCCATCTGCTCCAGACGCAGATTCACTGCCGCCATATCATACTCCATTTCATTATCAGATAAACCTTCCCCTTTATATTTAATGACTCTGGCTGATGTCTCCTGACACTCATCTAAATAGTCTTCCGACTGAATTGTAAATTCCCAGTTACTGGTGCCATAAGACACATATGTAAATTTGGAATCTTTTCCTACCTGGTTGTTAATGGCTTGGGCTGTTGGAAGATACTGATAGCTTTCCGTCTGTTCTATATTATCTGAGGCTACCCGTATTTTCTCTGAACGAAATTCAAATTGATACGGTGTCTGGCCAGACAAGCAAAATGACGCCTGAATCGTATTGTGAAGTGTTTCAAACGTTACTCCTTGCGGTACCAGAATCCTTCTCCAGATCGGCGGCTTGCTTCCTTTGATCGTGATTTTCAGTTGATATGCTCCCATGAAAACGTCCTCCATTCTCGTATCCTTTGTATCCGTTCTAAAAAATTACGGAATCATCTTTTGTTATTTCCATAATAAAATGCACGTAACAATTTACCACATTTGCTCCCATTCTGTCCAGTCCATCCAGCTATTTTTATAAAGAATAAAGGGATTTTTCCGTAATTCAGCAGTTTTTACCGTTTTTACCGGACAGGAAAGAATAGATTATGAATCTAAACTACTTTTCTGCAGATACTGGTTTTAGAAGAATTATACACCAGTTGTCGTGTTTTACACAAGCTTTACAGACTCTATACCAAAACATGATTTCAGAAAAAAGTACCGACTGCTATACTCCAACTTGTAAGCGAAAGCAATTTAAAATGAAAAGAGGAGATAGTGATTATGAAAAAAAATTTAATAAAAATACTTGCAGCAGCTGGTATGGCTGTGTTAACAATGGGAGCATTAGCTGGATGCGGAAATAGCACGGCTGAGACAACAGCAGCTGGAACAAAAGCGGCTGAAACAACTGCAGGTACAACCAAGACAACGACTGCTGCCGCTGCTACAACAACAGCTAAGGCCACTGCAGATTTAAAGGGTTCCATCAGTATGGTTGGTTCTACCTCAATGGAAAAGTTTGCAACAGCTTTAAGTGAAGTATTTATGGAAAAATATCCTGGTGTTACCGTACAGGCTGAGTTTGTTGGATCAGGAGCAGGAATTGAAGCGGTTACCAACGGCGCTGCTGATATCGGAAATGCTTCCCGTAATTTAAAAGATGAAGAAAAATCAAAAGGTATTGTTGAAAATATAGTAGCAATTGATGGTATTGCTGTAGTAACCGATCCTTCTAACAAAGTTGAGAATCTGACAAAGGATCAGCTGATTGCCATCTATAACGGAACTACTACCAGCTGGAAAGATTTAGGCGGCGCGGATCAGCCTATCGTAGTCATTGGACGTGAATCCGGTTCTGGTACAAGAAGTGCATTTGAAGAGTTATTAAAACTGGAAGACAAATGTAAATACAGCAACGAACTTGACAGTACTGGTGCAGTAATGGCAAAGGTAGCATCGACTCCAGGCTCCATTGGCTATGTTTCACTTGATGTACTTGACAAAACTGTAAAAACATTAAAGCTGGAGAATACAGATCCTACACCAGAGAACATCAAAGCAGGTTCCTACTTCTTAAGCCGTCCATTTGTTATGGCAACCAAAGGCGATATTTCCAAGCAGAACGACAATGTAAAAGCATTATTCGATTATATCCATTCTGATGAAGGAAAAGAATTAGTAAAATCTGTTGGTTTAATCCCAGCTAACTAATCGGAACAGAAATAGCCGTTCCTTCCTATATTGAATGCACTACATGGGGACGCAGCTGAATGCTTAAGCTACGTCCCCATCTCACGAAAGGAGCCATTATATGCAATCAAAGTCTTATTCCATATTTGGCGGTCACGGAAGTAAATCTGGTATTGAACATGCTGCAGAAGTGATATTTACCATCTGCGGCTTCTTTGCTGTTCTGGCTGTGGCGTCAATCAGTATTTATATGTTAACAAGCGGCACTCCTGCATTGTTTAAAGTGGGAATTCTGGATATTTTATTTGGTTCTGTCTGGAAACCAGATGCGGCCGTACCCAGCTTTGGAATTTTATATGTTATCTTAACCTCTATTGTTGGTACTGCTCTTGCTATCTTAATAGGCGTTCCCATCGGTGTTATGACATCGGTGTTTCTGGCAGAGGTAGCCCCTCAAAAGCTGGCTGATATCGTCCGTCCTGCAGTAGAACTTTTAGCTGGAATTCCATCTGTTATTTATGGTCTTTTAGGAATTCTCATATTAAATCCGATTATGTACGATCTGGAACTGAAGATTTTTAAAGGCTCTTCCACCCATCAGTTTACAGGCGGTGCTAATCTAATCTCGGCGGTACTGGTTCTCGCACTTATGATTCTTCCAACTGTAATCAATATCAGCGAAACTGCTCTCCGCTCTGTTCCACAGCATTTTAGAAGTGCTTCCCTGGCATTAGGTGCAACAAAGATTCAGACGATCTTCCATGTGGTGATACCTGCTGCAAAATCGGGCATTATAACTGCCATAGTTCTGGGTACCGGCAGAGCGATCGGTGAAGCCATGGCAATCAGTCTTGTATCAGGAAGCTCTGTAAACTTACCGCTGCCCTTCCATTCCGTCCGCTTCCTTACAACAGCTATTGTATCAGAAATGTCCTATGCCTCCGGCCTTCATAAGCAGGTTCTGTTTACCATCGGGCTTGTCCTGTTCGTCTTTATTATGATGATAAACGTAATTCTTAACAGCCTTTTAAAGAAAGGAGGGGATAAAAATGACAAATGATCTCACAATACCTGTTCATAGGGATTCCATTATTGTAAATAGTATATATAATAGTAAGAAAAGAGTTTCAGACTCCCTCCTGACAATACTTATTTATTTATGTGCCCTTATATCAATTTTTATTCTTATCGGCATCATGGGATATGTGTTTGTAAGAGGAGTTCCACGGATAAATGTTGCGTTTTTAACTACAGTACCAAGCACCATAAAAGGAACCTTTGGTATTCTGGGAAATATAGTTAATACATTGTACGTGGTAGCAATTACACTGGTTATCGCCACCCCTATTGGCGTGGGCTCTGCCATTTATTTAAGCGAATATGCAAAAGGCGGTAAAGTGGTTCGTATCATCGAATTTACAACAGAAACATTATCTGGTATTCCCTCCATTATATTTGGACTCTTTGGGTATGTGTTCTTTGGCACTACGTTAGGACTTGGATATTCCATACTGACCGGTGCGCTGACCCTATCCATTATGGTTCTTCCGCTTATTACACGAACTACACAGGAAGCCTTAAAAACAGTTCCAGAAAGTTACCGCTCCGGGGCATTGGGAATCGGTGCAACGAAATGGTATATGATCCGCACTATTTTGCTTCCCAGCGCAATGCCTGGTATTGTAACTGGTATTATTCTGGCAATCGGACGAATTGTAGGGGAATCTGCAGCTTTGCTTTTTACAGCAGGCAGCGGTTATATACTCCCCAAAAGTTTCCTTGGAAAGATATTTGAATCCGGAGGAACACTGACCATTCAGCTTTATCTTTGCATGCAGAAAGCAAAATATGACGAAGCCTTTGGAATTGCCGTGGTACTGCTTGTTATCGTACTTGCAATAAACGGCCTTGCCAAATATCTGTCCCATAAATTTAACACGGAGGCGAAAGAATCGTGAATACAAATACAACTAAAATTTCAACCAATCAATTAAATTTATACTATGGCACGAATCACGCTTTAAAAGACGTAAATATGGAACTTTACACTAACAAAATCACCGCATTTATCGGACCATCCGGTTGTGGCAAATCTACTTACCTAAAGACCTTAAACCGCATGAATGATCTGGTCCCAGGTGTTAAAATTGATGGTGATGTACTGTTAGACGGAGAGAACATCTACGACTCAAGAGTTGACACTACCCTGTTGCGAAAAAAAATAGGTATGGTATTCCAACAGCCCAATCCTTTTCCCATGAGTATCTATGATAATGTAGCTTACGGTCCCAGAATTCATGGAATCAAGAATAAATCTGAGCTTGATGATATAGTGGAAAAAAGCCTGAAAGGTGCTGCACTTTGGGAAGAAGTGTCCGGTCGTTTAAAAAAATCTGCACTTGGTCTTTCCGGCGGCCAGCAGCAACGCCTCTGCATCGCCAGAGCCTTAGCTGTGGAACCTGAAGTTTTATTAATGGATGAACCCACTTCCGCTCTTGATCCTATTTCCACGTTGAAAATTGAGGATTTAATGGATGAATTAAAAGAAAAATATACGGTAGCCATTGTAACTCATAACATGCAGCAGGCAACCCGTATTGCTGATCACACCGCTTTCTTTCTGGTAGGTGAGGTTGTGGAATATGCTCCTACTACCGAGCTGTTTACTGCTCCGAAAGATTCCAGGACAGAGGATTATATCACTGGCCGTTTTGGCTGATTTATGATTAAACATATAAAGGAGAAACAAATATGACAACAAGAGTGAATTATGAGCATGAATTAAATCTTTTAAATGATGACATTAAGGAAATGGGACGTTTGGTGGAAAATTCCATTGAACAGTGTTTTATTGCCTTTGAAGATCAGGACTTTGAAAAAGCGGAGGATATTATAAAAGGTGACCGTACCATTAATGATCTGGAACGTTCCATAGAAGCACGCTGCCTCTCCATTATTCTTCGTCAGCAGCCGGTGGCTGGAGATTTAAGAGTGGTTTCCAGTGCATTAAAGGTGGTTACGGACTTAGAGCGAATCGGTGATCATGCATCTGATATCGCTGAACTGATCCTTCGCATTAAAGGGGAGCATGTCTATCATGTAGTCCGCCATATCCCTTCCATGGCAACTGCTGCCAGAGAGATGGTTAGATGTTCGATTGAGGCATTTATTAAACAGGATTTAAGTATCGCAAATGAGATTGAGAAACAGGATGATGTGGTGGATGAACTGTTTGATAAGGTAAAAGTTGATGTAGTAGACTTATTAAAACAGTCCACTGAGCATATTGACCAGTGTATCGATTTGCTGATGATTGCCAAATACCTGGAACGAATTGGTGATCATGCGGTAAATGTATGCGAATGGACAGAATTTGCAAAAACAGGCGCATTGAAGAATGTACGAATCTTATAAAGCATTATCCAATACAAAAGTGCCGCAAAACAGCTGCAGTAAGACTGTTTAGCGGCATTTTTCTGTATCCTTTGACAGATTCCCATTCAGTGGGCGGTGTTCTCATATCTGTTCAGCCCTTCTTTGAAGGCCAGGGTTTTATTTACTACTGCCATCAGTGTTTTAAACTGCCCTGGTGTAAGCTGCTGTTCCTTATCACTTAATGCTTCAGCCGGTGAAGGGTGTACTTCTATTTCAAGACCATCACAGCCAGCCATAACCGCGCTTAAAGACATAGGTATAATTAAATCCGCTTTGCCGGTAGCATGGGACGGATCTACGACTACCGGCAGGTGGCTCAGACCTTTTACAACGGCGACCGCACTTAGATCCAGAGTGTTTCTGGTATAGGTCTCAAACGTCCGGATTCCTCTCTCACATAAAATCACATCCGGGTTTCCAGCATTCATAATATACTCAGCGCTGTTTAGCCATTCTTCTATTGTAGCATTCATTCCCCTTTTTAGCAGGACTGGTTTCTTTATCTTACCTACTTCAACCAGCAATGAATAATTCTGCATATTTCTTGTGCCAATCTGAAGAACATCCGCATATTCGCCAATCAGATACACATCTCTTGTATCTGTGACTTCAGTAATAATGGGTAGACCGGTTTCCAGCCCGGCCTTGCTTAAATACTGCAGACCAATCCTGCCAAGCCCCTGAAAGGAATATGGAGACGTTCTGGGTTTATAGGTCCCGCCCCGAAGCATGTTAGCCCCTGCCTCTTTTACAGATCTGGCAGCTTTCATAATCTGCTCCTCTGATTCCACGCTGCAGGGTCCTGCAATGACAAGAAAATCTCTTCCAACGGTAATATTGCCTATCTTTATTTCGGTCTTTGGAGTAATTATGTCATGATTCTTTGCCATTACCAGCTTTAGATCTTTCATTTTCCATCACTTTTCTTTCAACTAACTGGGCCAGCTGACCGACGATCTTAAACGAAGGATCAGCGATTTCAGCATCTGTAAACTCAATATCATACGCTTCTTCCAGGCTTACAAGAAACTGTATAATACCGATTGAGTCTATATAACCACTTTCCAGGTAGTTAAATGACTCAATGTCGGTTTCTTTATCCAGTGTATATTTTCTTTGAAGTTCCTTTAAAATAAAATCTCTTGCTGTCATTTTTATACCCTCCCCCTATTTTTATTT
Organism: Hungatella sp.; assembly: GCA_009712635.1. Taxonomy (GTDB): domain Bacteria; phylum Bacillota; class Clostridia; order Lachnospirales; family Lachnospiraceae; genus Lacrimispora. Next base: position 7,829 of record WASS01000018.1, read on the forward strand.
TATTTGAACACGCCATGTTTCGTTACATATTCCGGCAGATTGTACTTTTCCAGTTTTCCCAAAGAGTTTTTAGGTAATTGATCCAGAAAAACAATTATGTGGGGCTGTTGATAATCTGCCAGATTTTTTGCGCACTGAATCTGAATTTTCCGTTTGCTCAACTGGGTATCAGGTATTGGTACAATCGCCAATGCCACTACCTCTCCAAGTCTGTTATCCGGGTAAGCAAAAGCCGCACATTCCTTTACTTCCGGAAGCTTTTTCACGCACTCCTCAATATCCTGGGGATATACATTAATGCCTCCTGTAATAATCAATTCTTTCTTTCGTCCTGCAAAATATAAATATCCCGCTTCATCCAGATATCCCAGATCACCGGTTTTAAAATATTTATCCTGCAGTGCGCCCTGAAAGATTTCCGGCTGATTATAATAACCATTGCACATCAGTGTTGTTTTACAGGTAATTTCTCCAATCTCTCCTGGCTTTGCAATACTCTGATCCTGTTTTATAATTTTTACCTCAGCTTCCGGCAGCGGTCTGCCAACGGAGTGTTTTTTACCCATTGTTTCTCTGAAATTGATACTGGTAACCGTTGAAGTTTCTGAGGTGCCATACATTTCATGAAAATCACAATTCAGTTTATCGATTAATTCATTTTTAATATGGTTTTCTAAAAGAGAGGAAGAAGATACCACACATCTGAGAGAATCGATCTCAGGAACAAAGGGACTGGTCAGCAGCTCTGCAATCTGACCCAGCTGGGCTGAAACTGCAATGGTGAATGTAACTTTCTGATCTTTCACACAATTTAACCACAAAGCAGGAGTGAACCTGGGCATTAAAATGCTTGTTGCTCCAATAAGGAGGGGCATTAAAACCAACCGCTCTGCCAGAGAATGATAAAGTGGTGTTGCAGCCAGTATCCGGTCCTCTTTCGTCAGATTGTATAACCTGATGTGTGCCATTGCTCTTTCTAATTTATTATTCTGTGTTAAATCAATGGGTTTTGGCTCACCGGTGGAACCGGAGGTCATGGTTATAATCAGAGTTTCCTTTCCCGTCACCTGTTTCACCACTGGTCTTTTATCTGACATTTTTGATATCGAGTCAAATGACAAGGTGTTTCTCCATGAGCCATCCAGACAGATCTGTGCTCCTTTTAGATTTAAGTCAATCACTCCTTCTGTCTGTTCCAGGAAATTTTTTCTTGCAATTAAATGTTTTACATCTGCGGCTGCGAATAAAGATTTTATTGCTTCTGGCGGCAGGGTAGGATTAATGGGTACCAGCGCCGCTCCAAGATTGGCTGCTGCAAGAATCAAAGCTGCTGATTCCATACTGTTATTCATAGGAATCCCTATGTGATCGTTATAAAGAACTCCGGCTTTTATTAAAAAATCAGAATACCTGCAAACCAATGCTGCCAGCTCCTCATAGGTAATCGTTTTGTTATCACACCAGATTGCCGTTTTCTGTGGATATTCAGAGGCCATGTCAAAAAACAAATCACATAATTTACTCATTGTTTCACTCCTTTCCCCATACTCAAAGATACACCCGTCTTCCTGCTTCGGCAGACATATATGCCGCATAAACTACACGTATGGTATCATATGCAAGCTGAAAGTCCGACTTGGGGGCTCTGTCAAAATAGACTGCTTCCATAAAATCCTGCATTTCTCCGGTATACCCCCTTATGATTTCATCTGCAATAAAGGGGTTGTTCCAGCCGGTCTTTGCCGGGAGCATTTCAGAGAGTTGAATTCCATTTAAATTATCTTCATCTAAAAAGTATGTGGACATCATATCGTTCATGGTAAGAGTGCAGGTAATTGCTGCATCATTACAATATAATTCGATATAATTTTTGCTTCCTCCAAGACAGGTATCGGTTGCTATGACCAGTGCCTTGGACTGGTCTGAAAAGGTGAGTAAAACCGTTCCATTATCCTCTACATCATTTGGCCGTGCCTGAATATGACGGTGGTCATATTCGGAAAGCGTGGTAGTAACAGTACCCATATCAGCCAGAACACTTTCCACCCTGATTTCAACACCCCGGGCCTTTGCTTCCTGCTGCTTTAACCAAAGGAGCGCGGAGAGGGGGTGGGTTCCGGTGCGGATAAAGGTTCCTCCTCCGGTCTTTGACCAGGCTCCTGCAACGGGAGAACTTGAACCTTTCAGACTCTCCTCTCCTTTCATATAAAGAATACGGCTCTTTTTCGACGAAATAATCTCTTCCGCTTTTGCAACAGCAGGCGCGTAGATAAAGTTTTCTGCATACATGAATTTGCAGCCGGATTCTTCAATGATTTGTTTCATGTTTTTAAGGGAACTCAATAGCTTCTCGTACATAACTGCTTTGGGTATGTTTTTTCCAATTGGTTCCGGATCAGTATCTGTTCCAAAGTAACCGGAAAGGGGTTTTTCGCAAATGACATGCTTTCCAGCTTTTACTGCTTTTACAATCATGTCTTCATGGACATAAGGCGGTGTGCAGATATCAATTACCTGAATCTCCGGATCCATAAGCAGATCATTAAAATCAAAGGTTGCAATTTCAAATCCATAAAGCTCCTTTGCAGGCAATAACTGCTCCGGGCGCCTGGCAGCAATAGTCTTAAAGCGAAGCGGTACCCTGCTTACCCGGTTATATGCGTGCATATGCAGTTCTGTTGCCCTTCCTGCACCAACCATACCTATTACAACCTGATTCATTCAACTTCCTCCTCAAGTTTCAGATTAATCCGGTCTGCTGGAACTGCGTAGCACACAGTCTCCACAGCAACCATATCAGTATAGTTTCGGACAAATAAATGATAATCTGGATTTAATTCTTTCATCATTAGTGGGATTTTGTAATAGTCCTTCAGGTTATGGTAAATACAAATACATAACACAGGTTTATACCTGCTGATCACAGCGCCAGCACCGGTCAAAGCCGCTGGTTCTGCGCCTTCAATATCCATTTTTATCATGGTCACCGGCTCGTCTTTTAAAATATGATCCAGTGTATCTGCCAAAACTTCAATTTCCCCCTCATCAGCAATATGTCCTGCACTCTTTGCCGATTGAAATTTTAAAACTGTCTTTTTATTCCAGCATGCAATATTATGTGCTGTCACGTTTTTATAGCTTCTGTCTGCAACTTTCTGGTTTAGCTCTAAATAGATATCTTTATCCGCTTCTATTGCTATATATTTTCTGCAATTTCCTCCGGTTAACTGAAAAAAAGCCTCCATGGTATCTCCATTGTAGCTTCCGCAATCACAAAAAATTTCATCTGTTTTTAATTTCAATAGTTCCTGGTCAAAATACTGCTCATCTGAAGGGGAGGATATCAATTCCAGATATTTATTATCCAGAGAGATCTTGGAGTTCAATATATTTAAATAGACTTCTTTGGAACGTTTATCTGCCAGACTGTCATACGCCTGCCTGAATTCATCAAAATGAAGTTTTACGATCTGATAGGCAGTTTCATCTTTGTAAGTATAATAATCATTGGCAACGGTAAAGCCTGCTGTATCAATCATTGAGTCTTCTATTCCCAGTAAGATCAGCTGCTTTCTTATTTCAGGAAAACGCATACTGGCAATAATAATATAAACCGGTTCCTCTTTTACCTTTTCAGCAACTTCTAAGGGTGATAATATGGTATATCCATTCTTTTTCGTTCCCCAGAGATCTTTTTTATTATCAGCATAATTTTTTAATCCTCTTAAGCAGTGGAACTCTTTAAAAAATTGGTAAAGTGCGTCGGAAGCGCTCCCTGACCCCCAGATGATGATGTTATCTTTGTTACTGATTTTTTCCGCATACCTTCCTGCATTTGTCTGATATAAGTCCTTATTTAGAAGTTTTTCTCCAAACTCGCTTTTACCTCTCATAGCTCTCCTGGCCCCCTTGATTTTTTTCCATCATCTGATTTGGCCGATCCTGATCTCCGTCTGCTTTAAAAAACAGGGTTCCGTCCAGTTTGTAATGAGCCCATATATCAACGTTCTCACGTAAAAATGGTTCAAAATAGTTGGGTATGATATTGGGATCATCATCTGACCTGTAAATAAAACCGGCGTCCCATAGATATTTCTCTTCAAATCCATAGGTGTAAAAATCCATATATTCTAAATTCATTTCTTTCATAATTTCATCCAACGTATTTCTCATCCCGGAAAACAAATGCTGATCTCCCATATAATCCACAATACGAAAGATTCTTGCTCCGTTACATTCAATTACACGAGCCATCATAAGTGCACCTGCTTTGCCGCTCCCGTTTTTTAATCCATAAACAGAATAGTGGTAGTACGGATGGCAGAAATATCGTTTGTTAACATACCAACTGTCTTTGTATGGAATAGAGTTGATGCTCTCCATATTAAAATTTTCTGTTACTTCGTTTATGGAATTAAATAGCATAATTTTTGTATCAAAATGATTTTCCGGCAAAATTTTCTGTTTCTCTTTAACCAGTGCAATTTTATATTCTTCAATCTCAGGATTTAACTTATAATATTGTCTCATGCGGACGGTTTTTTCATGAAAATACAGTCTTCTTAACGGAATCGTGGTGTTGGGATTGGCTCCGTTACCAATCTGGGTTCGACATCCGGTAATGTCAAAAACGCGCTTTGCCAGCTCTATGCCTAAAAGAGGCATGTTTTCACCCGATTCACGTACTTTCCACATGCTGCCCCAGATATCCTTTTTCTTAACATCTTTCGTATCAGAACATTTGATAAAACCGAAGATACCTTCCAGTAATCGGGTGTTTTTGTCAATCGCCAGAATAAAATTAATCTGATTTCCATCCTGATACTCATATCGAAACAGATCTCTGTCCTGGGACATGATATGGCCTTTTTTCCAATACTTATCAATAAAATCCATAATCAGATCTATATCAGAGCTATTGGCAAGCCGGATCTCATACCGTGTATCAAATTGATTCATGGTGTTTCACCTCCTGGTTTATGTCCGTTCCTTGTCCAGACGGCATTTATATTTTTCACTGACGGGTGGAAAATCGTTGGTATCAAGACGGGGAATTGTCAGGCTGCTGCACTCTGATAAATCAGCCACCTTTACCTGAGTAGTAAGTCCCAGTTTACACCCCGTAGAAGAGATGTATTGCAAAAGCGCCTCATTATAACTCCCATAAGGATAATTCATTACCCAATTTTTATGGTCTATATATTCCGACATGACATCCAATGCCTGCCTGATATCTTTCTGCATTTCTTCCTCAGACAAGCGGCCCAGCCAGTAGTGGTTATATCCATGCAGGCCAATATACATGCCCTCTTGTTTCATAAGCCTGATCTGATCTGAAGTCAGATACAGTTCACCAGCTAATTTATCCTCTGATATGCCTACATATTTTTTAAACAGATCATCACAGATCATACTTCTTACTTTTTCCGGCAATACAGTCTGAAGCATTCGTTTCACAAAAATTGTTTCTTTGCTGTCAAATCGATTTCCAGATGCATATTGATTAAAAAGCGTGCTATTATCGGGATATTCGTATTCTGATCCCCGGTAATAATCCATGCGTTTAAGAACTGACGGCAATAAAACGTCCATCTGTGTGGTGGCTAGTATATAATGAATTTTATTTACATCCAATAAAACATGCTCGTTCAGTGTTTTTCCTGAAATAAAAAAAGAGCCCTGCAAATGTTCTGCCTTCAATATTGGAAATACGGAAGTATAATGATCCAGATAACCATCGTCGAATGTGAGTAAAGCTGCTTGTTTGGGCAGCTCATACCGGTTATTGCAGGCACAGTTCAATTCCTCCATGGTAATAACCGTAAAATTTTGTTTTAAAAATTCTATCTGTTTTCTAAAGCAGGCTATATCCAGTCCTTTTATCCGGGGATAACGGCTGTGTTCCAAATCCCTTACATAGTGATACATGATTACGTAAACTTTGTTTTCCATTCATAAACTTTTATATCTCATTTCTATCATCCTATGCAAAATGTCCGATGGTTCGTTCCACTCCTGCACATCAGCAAATCCGTTAAACGCAAAAATAGAGGTACTGCCAAGTAGACTTATCTACTTATTCAGTACCTCCACTGCTAAAATGCTGCTTTTATTAATCCATTTTCTCTCCGTTGCTTTCAATCACTCTCTGGTACCAGTAAAAGGACTTCTTCTTCATGCGCTCCAATGTACCATTTCCATCATTATCTCTGTCTACATAAATAAACCCATACCGCTTATCCATTTCACCTGTTCCTGCGCTTACCAGATCAATACAGCTCCAGGCCAGATAACCAAGGCAGATCACACCGTCTTCCATGGCCGCTTTCATCGCTTTTATGTGGTTCCTGGTATATTCAATGCGGTAATCATCATTAATACTGCCATCTGCCTCAATTTTGTCTGTGGCTCCCAGGCCATTTTCCACGATAAACAATGGTTTCTGGTAACGGTCATACAAATCATTCATTGTAATACGCAGTCCCATGGGATCAATCTGCCTCCCCCATGGAGTTATATCCAGATGAGGATTTCGTAATGTGTAAATGGCATTGCCGTCAGCAACCTTACCGTTAATTTCAGGACTTACACCCGCCAGACGGCTGGAATAGTAGCTGAATGCAATATAATCCACCGGATTGCAGCGCAGTATTTCTTCATCCCCGTCCTTTATGTTAAGAGTAACGTTTTTCTCTTTCCAGATTCGCTGCGCATAGGAGGGGTATTTTCCCCGTGCCTGCACGTCAATAAATAAATAGGAATCCTGATTTTTTTCTACCGCTTCCCAGACATCTTCCGGATTGCAGCTATAGGGATAAAAAGATCCTGCTGCCAGCATGCAGCCTACCAATAGCCCCTCATCATATTCATGTGCCATTTTTACAGCCAGTGCACTGGCAACCAGCTGATGATGAGCCGCCTGATAGACAATCTGGCTGACGTTTTCATCTTCCTTTATCACCATTCCGCCTCCAAAAAAAGGAATGTGGGTAATCATATTAATTTCATTAAAGGTAATCCAATATTTCACTTTTTTTCCATACCGCTGAAACAGAACTCTGCAATAGTCTAAATACAGAACTATCAGTGCTCTGTTCCCCCAGCCGCCGTATTTTTTAGTCAAGGCAAGTGGCGTGTCAAAATGACAGATGGTCACGACCGGTTCCATATGGCGTTTTTTGCATTCATCAAACAGGCTGTCATAGAATTGAAGTCCGGCTTCGTTGGGTTCACCTTCTCCATCCGGAAAAATCCTGGCCCAACTGATTGATGTACGAAATGCCTTGATTCCTAATTGTTCCATCAACTCCAGATCTTCTTTGTACCGATGATAAAAATCAATCGCTCCATGGCTGGGATAATAACCATAATCTTTCTCAAGTGCCAGTTCCGGGTGATACATTGCCTCTTTTCTGCCAAGCTGTACAGTCGGGAGTATGTCCATGGGCGATAAGCCTTTTCCATCTTCCAGATAAGCACCCTCGCACTGGTTGGCTGCCACAGCTCCTCCCCATAGAAAATCCTTGTTCAATTTCATAATAGCTCCTTAAAGTACTGTAAAAAGTGGCTGACCGCTTTCAACAGCTCCCTCTTCACTGGTAATAATATCCAGATAACTTCCTGTATTGGTTACAATAACCGGGACTACCGTTTCGTATCCTGCCGCCTCAATAGCCTGTTTATCAAATTCCATCAAAAGATCTCCGGCTTTTACAACATCTCCATCCTCTACATGGGCAGTAAAGTACTTCCCATCCAGCTCCACTGTATCAATACCAATGTGGATCATTAATTCTACGCCTTCACTGCTTCTAAGTCCAATGACGTGCTTGGTACGGAATACGGTTACAACCTCACCGTCAAACGGAGCCGTAATTCTACCGTCTGCTGGCTCTACTGCCATCCCTTTTCCTGCAATTTCTTTTGCAAATGTCTCATCATTCACATTTGAAAGCTTCACTTTTCTGCCATTAACAGGACTATAGATTATGATTTTTTTACTCTTTGGAACTTGTTTTCCTGTGTCTGTGTCTGTGCCTTTTTCCAGTTCCACAGCCCCGCCAGTCTCCTGCTCTTTGAATCCATAAAACCAGGTTAATACAAACGTGATGCAAAAACCAATCAAACAGGAAATGAGAGCATGTATTACATTCATTGGATTATCTCCAATAAAAATTGGCAGAGAAAGAAGGCCGGGAGTGCCAGATGTATAACGTACGACTCCCATTAAGCCAGCATAAAAACCGCCTGCTCCACCTCCGAGCATAACTGACAGCAATACTTTTCTGTATTTGATGGTGACTCCGTACATGGCAGGTTCTGTAATTCCCATTAATGCAGTAATACCTGCGGAAGATGCCTGCTGTTTAAACTGCCTGTCTTTTGTTTTAAGAGCAACACAGAATGCGGCAGCACCCTGACAGATATTTGAAACCAGACTTCCAGGCCCCATAACAGCTTCATATCCGTAAGTACTGTAGGAGGTCATCAATATAGGAAGAAAACTCCAATGCATACCGGTTAATACCAGCAGAGGCATAAAAGCACCCATGAGCATGGGAACCAGCCAGCTGACACGGCTGTTAAGAAAATCTGTTACAGTAGCAATGACTGTACCAACATAAGAGCCCAGAGGCCCCAGTACAATTAATACGATTGGCGCAACAATTAAAATGGTCAAAGTCGGTTTCATAAAAAACTTTACCGGTTTTGGTGAAATCTTATCCGCAAACCGTTCTACATAAACCATCAGCCAGACCGCCAGTATAATTGGAATTACACTGGAACCATAATTAACCAGTTTAACAGGAAGTCCCAAAAACGAAACCGGATCGCCTGCAGATACCATTTTCGTAAAACTGGGGTGAAGCAGGATTCCTCCCATCATGACTGCCAGATAGGGATTGCAGCCCAACTTCTTTGCGGAAGAAAATGCCAGCATTACCGGCAGAAAGTAGAATCCGGCATCTGCTATAAAGTTAAATATGGTATAAACCTGTGATTCTTTATTCATTCCAAGAAGAACACAGATTACCAGAATCGCTTTTATCATACCGGCAGCAGTAATTGCCGGAATAACCGGGGTGAAAATAGAAGCAAAAATATCCATTAAAGCATCTAACTTTCCCTTTTTTTCATTGGATTCTGATGATTCGGTAATCTGACCCATTTTTCTTATTTCATCACAGACATTTGACACATCAGTGCCTATAATAATCTGATATTGCCCGGATTTCTTTGCAGCTCCCAGCACACCTTTTATTTCTTTTATTTTATTTAAATCAATCTTTGATTCATCTTTCAGATTCATTCTCAGGCGGGTGGCACAATTGTTCAGCTGCGCAATATTTTCGCTGCCGCCTACCAGCACTAAAATTTCTTTTGCCAATTCATAATGATTCATAATATCCTCCTGTGTGTGATCTAATATCTATATGAAATAAAAAGGTGTCGACGTTCCTTTTTATTAAATCCTTAGCTTTTACTGTCCTTCCTTTCCCTTTCTGCAACCCGGTTGATATGCAGCATAAAATAAATCATTTCCTCCTGGGAAATCGTAATGTCATATTTTTTAATAAAATAGTCCTTAACTTTATCCGCACACGCCTTTGCCTGAGGCATCTTTGTTACGATCTGATCATAAAGAAAATCATCATCTGACGTAAATATCTCTTTTTTTAACAGCCTTCTGGCAAAAAAACGGATGTGAGTAACAAAACGGCTGTAGTTTAATGTATCCTCGTTTAATTCAATCTGATAATGGTATTTAACAAGGTTAAGTATGTCATGTTCGATTTCAGCCACAGCCATTGTCTGCTGAATTTCTTCCCCATTCTGTTGGGCATTTATAAAATGAAGAGCAATAAATCCAATTTCATCATCAGACAAATGGATTTTTTCATAATACCTGATCAGTTTAAGTGAATTACGTGCCGCCTCATATTCCTTTGAATAATAATTTTTTATCTCCCAGAGCAAGGCATTTTTTATAGTCAGACCTGTTTTATATCTGGATATGGTATAGCTGATGTGATCTGTCAATCCAATATAAATACTGTCGTGAAATGTGACGCCCAGTTCTATTTGTGCCTGTTCAATAATTTTATTAGCCAGCTCTACCTGATTTAACGGAACCTCTTTCAATAACGTAATATATTTAGAATAGGTTTCGGGGGATTCAAATATAAATTTTTTATCAATCTTATCAATGTCTGCCAGATCTCCAATCTGTTTCTGAAATGCAATTCCTCTTCCTAAGAGTATCACTTCAGACATTTTATCATCTTCGGCTAAAATAATATTGTTGTTGTATATTTTTTTAACATGATAATTCATCTTCCGAATCCTCCTTATTAAATAAAAAACACCTAAATTAGTATGCATAATTTTATACGCACACTAATTTAGGTGTTGCCTGCTGTACAGTTACAATCCCGTTATAGTAATACTAGTATAACATATTACATCGAGTTATAACAACTGTGTATCATTACATATTCAGAGATCGTTTTTTGTGCACTTTACACAATTTTTTTAGGATTGGTCATCTGTCTCATCAACCATTCCCACTCCTCTGCAATAGGTCTGAACGACTTCATAGGAATCACTGAGCACCACAAGATCCGCATCGTATCCGGCATTCAGACGCCCTTTTCTGTCATCCACTCCCAGACACTTTGCAGGGTTTATGGTACAGGAATTAAGAGCAGAATCAAAAGGCACCATAGCTTCCTCTACCAGAAGTTTTAAGCCCTTGTTCATCTTTAGGGTACTTCCTGCAATCGTTTCCGTTCCCTTTAAATAAGCAAGACCATTTTCTCTGACCTCGATATCATGACCACCCAGCTGGTACTGGCCCCCTGCCGGACAGTTCTTGGCTCTCAGGGAATCGCTGATCATGATGGCATAATCCCTGCCTTTTGCCGTATAATAGTTGTTTAAAGCAGCCAGGTGGCTGTGACAGCCATCACAGATGATCTCGCCGTAAATATCCCTTACTCTGAGAGCTGTCCCTACCAGCCCCGGATCCCGGTGATGATAGGGGGTCATGCCGTTATAGACATGGGTCATGGAGGTGGCGCCGTTGGCAATACCCATGAGAGCCTGGTCATACGTAGCAGCTGAGTGTCCCATACTCACCACTACCCCATGCTTTTTACAATATTTCGTAAGAGCGAAGTTTTCGTCCCGCTCCGGAGCAAGAGTAATATATTTAATCTTTCCTTTTGCTGCCTTCTGATAATTTTCAAACTGTTCCACAGAGGGCTTTGCTATGGCTTCCGGAGGCTGTGCTCCTTTGTACTTCATATCCAGATAAGGGCCCTCAAAATGAATACCCAGGATCTCGGCACCCTCATAACCATCATTTACAACATTGGCTATGTTGGAAACTGCTTTTTCCAAAACTCCCGGCATCTGAGTCACTGTTGTGGGTAAAAGTGCAGTAACCCCCTCTTCGGGAATTCTTTTAATCCAGTCCCTGAGGCCCTGAGGCTCACCGTCATTGGTATCATAGCCATATGCTCCATGAGTATGAATATCGATAAATCCCGGTACGATCCGATCATTTCCATAATCACGATCGGCGGGCTGGGTTCCATACCCGTTCACTGCTGAAATTTTCCCCTCCGACAGCTCAAGCTGTGCCGGAATAAACTGTCCTGCAATCCATACGCGTTTGCTCTGTATTATCATATTCCTACCCCTCTTTCTTTTTCGGATCCCTATACTGATGTGACAGATCAAACCTGTCTTTCTTTCAGTATATACAGTTGCTTTCCGGTTTTCAAGAAGTTTTGGAAATTTTTTTTATTTTTTTCTCTATTTTAAAAATTATATCCTTACATAATTGGCCAGCGTATGGTCACACGGAATAAATCGGCTTCTGTTTCAACGTTGAGTTTTCCGTTCTGCAGCTCCACAAAACTTTTGGCTATTGCCATACCAAGACCGGACCCTTCTGTATTGCGTGCCTGATCACCTCTGGCAAAACGTTCGGTTATCTCCTCAGGATTAAAGGTCAGCTCTGCAGCTGATATGTTTTTTAATATGATCTCCACCCAGTCATTCTCTTTTCTCATATCAATGTAAGCCCGGGTTCCTGGCATGGCATATTTGATAATGTTGGTCAGCAGATTATCAAAAATCCGGTACGTCTTCTGACTGTCCAGAGACAGAATAATCTTCTCGTCAGGCAGATTCCAGCGAAAATCAATGGTGGATTCCTCAATCTTATCGCAAAGTTCAAAACTAACCTCTTTTAACAGGCTGACAATATCAACATCCTCCAGATCCAGTGTTACATTGTTGCTGTTTGCCTTGCTGATCTCAAATAAATCCTCTATCAGCGCTTTTAGCCGCATGGATTTCTGTTCCAGAATATCGATATAGGCTTTGCGCTGTTCCGGAGTTGCATGATCATCCTTTAATAAATTTACATAGGTTATTATGGCAGTAAGGGGCGTTTTTAAATCGTGAGACATATTGCTGATTAAATCAGTCTTTAACTTCTGACTTTTGACTTCTTCATCAACCACTCCCTTAAGACCGCTCTGAATCTTTTGTATTTCTTTTTTAAATGGTTCAAATACACCTAAATCCTCTTCAATTACAACCTCTAAATTTCCTTCCGCTATCTGATTGGTAGCTTTCAACAGCACGTTGTATTTTCTGCTTAAATCAAGATAATATTTTCTCATCACGAAAAACAGAATGATGGAGTAAAGGAATAATGCTCCGATACCCAAAAACCAAAGACTGCATAAGATAGTAAGTACAATAAAATTTACAGCTGCAATTTTAAAGATTGTACGGTCTGATTTTTCCTGCAGATTAATGTTTCCTAAATATCGATACAATTTTCTCAGGCAGTTTACTACCCAGCCGCAGAACAACCCGCATAAGGTCCTCTCCTTATAATAACGGGTGATGCCAATGTGAAACACGTCTCTCATACACAGGACTGCCCAGTAAATCACTGCAAAAGGCACTGCCCACCAGAGTAGATTCCAAAGCTTAACCATAATATCTGCTGCTTTAGGAATAAAATTGGCACGTATCAGCGCACTATATAAATCACCCCGGTTTGTCACTGCAACCAGACTTGTAAGTCCTGCTCCAAAAGCAACCGAGCCGGCTACGATTCCAATGACCAGTTCCAATGGGGTTCTTAAAATAGCATTTCCATCAGCCAAATTCACATCCATACAGGAAAACAGAAATGCAAGAGCGGCTACTGCACATACCAGCCCGATAAAGATACGGGTCACACTCCCCGAGTTTTCATAAGCAGTCCAGATATTCCCACTGGTATCTTTGAATGATGAAATCTGCTGCTCTGACATACCATAGGCAAATGTCATATTCCTAGGATTGGACAGTTTAAAATTACCCTTCTGGAAATAGTCATCATAATAACTTTCCATAGGATCCTTATCTCCGAAATCCTGAAGCGTATTGAGTAAGTAAGCTGTATTTTCCCCTCTCACACAGCTGATATCCATGCGCCCAAGTTCATCGTAATGTAAAACTGCCTGAAATACATAATAACTGTTATTGGGTATAAACCGTCCTTCTGCATGATCCATGATCACGTTGCCGTTTTCATCTATCATCTGATAATCAATGGAATTACGGATATTCCCAAAACTCCGGTTCCAGTTTTCAAATTCACGGATGCTGTTTTTGCGTAGTCCCCTTAAATATTCTGTTCTTTCGTCCTCACCGTCTCCTTCCTCTTTCGTTATCTGGATATTCGATGAAGTAGATCCAGATAATTCAGTGGCTGTGCTTACTTCGCTTCCATCGCTGCTTGCCGCTTTTAGTTCTGCCTCAGCATCTGGCAAAAAATATTGAAAGGGCGAAAGAATATTATTCTGCTCTTTCTGTGCATCTTCCAATGCCAAAACGTAATTGCCATTTACAAGATGTTTTAAAAAAGCACTCTCTTCATAGATTGGAGCCCCATTTCTGGAAGACTCATTTTCAAAGTAAGGATAAAGTTCCACCATTGCAAATGCTGCGATAAGAATAACCGCCGCGGCCAGTATCCCGCTGATTCTATGCCTGTTTTTCAATTTTATATCCAACTCCCCACACCACCTTCAAATATTTCGGTTCCTTTGGATTTAACTCAATCTTTTCCCGGATTTTTCTTATGTGCACCATAATGGTATCGGTATTAATTGCCCGTTCATTCCAAACTCTTTCATAAATTTCTTCTGCAGAAAATACCCTTCCAGGATTTTTCATAAGAAGCGCAAGGATTTTAAATTCAATGGGAGTCAGCTTTACCAGCTTTTCATCTACGGTAACCTCCACCGTGTCTTCATTTAATTCCAGACCTCCAATGGAATAGACATTGCTTTTCTCTTTTTGTTCTTTCGCTTCCAGCATATCCATATACTTTCTGTACCGTCTCAACTGGGAATTTACTCTGGCAAGAAGCTCCATGGGGGTAAATGGTTTTGCCACATAGTCATCTGCGCCAATGTTGAGACCCATAATTTTATCCACCTCTTCTGACTTGGCGGACAGAATAATTACCGGAAAATCATGTTTTTCCCGCAGCTTCACAGTCATGGTAATTCCATCCATGCGAGGCATCATGACGTCGACAATAGCCAGATGTATTTCCTCCTGCTCCAGAATCTTTAACCCTTCTACTCCGTCTGCTGCCTGAAACACTTCGTAACCCTGACTTCTTAAGTATATTTCCACTCCCTGCCTGATTTCTTTGTCATCTTCAACTAATAAGATGTGGTTTGCGTCCATGTGATCTCTCCTTATCTATCATAATCCGCTGATTTCTCCCAGCGTTCCATGCATTTATTATACCTCACTCTGATTATTTCTCTATATTCTTAGGATAAAATACCATTCTTAAAATGATTGTCACAGAAAACGAAAGAAATTCTAAAATTCCCTGTACCGGGCATTATTTAAAAAAGGTGCTAAGGAAAAAAGCCTCCTTAAGCACCTTATTATTTATATTTCGTTTGTAGTCTTTCTGATATTTGTATCCATCAGCCTGTTAAAGCCCAGCCAGCCGTTATTATCCCCAGCCGCTCTCAGCACTTCAATCATGGTCTCCATCTTTGCATCTGTATTATCAGCAAAATTAAGAGCCAGTGCCTCAATCAGAGCCGGTTTTTTCGGGGAACCGTATTCCAGTTCTCCATGGTGGGCCAGAATACAATGCTTTAATTCGGTAGCGGACTTCTCGGGGAAACCGGGAATGGTACGGATTCTCTCTCCTATCATCTCAGTTCCGATTATGATATGTCCAAGAAGCTGCCCGTCATCGGTGTAATCATTCTCCGGAAATGTGGAAAGTTCTTTTGTCTTGCCGATATCATGAAACATAGCAGCAGTGAGCAAAAGATCCCGGTTAATCAAAGGATAATATCCTGCATAATAATCACAAAGCTTCACTACACTCAGGGTATGTTCCAGCAGTCCGCCTACAAATCCATGGTGTACGCTCTTCGCTGCAGAATGGAACTGGAATGCCTTGGCAAATGCAGGATCCTCTATGAAAAAGCTTTCTAAAAGAGCCCGGTAATAAGGACTTTTTACAGAACGGATAAAGCCTGTCAGTTCTTCAAACATCACTTTTATATCTTTACCGGAAACAGGAAGATAATCCCCCGGGATATATTCTCCTTCTTCCGCTTTTCTGATTCTCTTAATATTCAGCTGATTGGAATTCTGGAACACCGTAACATCTGCATCTATGTATACATAATCCAGAGTCTCAAAGTTTCCGATACCCGGGGATCCCAAATCCCAAATTTTAGCATCCACAGTGCCGGTTTTATCCTGAAGTATCAGGTTGCCGTACTCCTTTCCTGACTTTGTCAGGGAAATCTGCCTGTTTTTGCACAAAAACACATCAGAAACATGCATTCCTTCCCGGAATGATTCGATATACTTCATTTTTTTCCTCCATATCTCACTGACAGCAACAAGGAAGCCAGGATAGTTACCTGGCTCCGATGGTTACCTGATATTGTATCTTTTTATATTCTTCCCGGCCATTGCGGGATACAGTCACAGGAATAATCTGTCCCGGACTTGATTTTTCCAAAACCACCTGAAAATCCTTCATGGTAACAATGGTTGCTCCGCCCATCTCGGTGATAATATCACCGCTCTGTATTCCTGTATTGTAAGCAGGGCTGTCTGTATTCACTTCCACTACATAGACTCCCAGAGGCATACCGCTGCTGTTCATGGCTGAGCTTACTTCCTGTCCTTTGATTCCAAAGTAGGGGAATGGCGCTCCATTGCTCATCTTTTCCAGAATACTCTTGTAATCGGATATGGCCATAGCTGCAGTCATATCTTTACTGCTGTCGTTTTTATATTGATCCGTCACCCAGCCAATAATCTGACCGGACGTATTCATAAGAAACGTTCCCACTCCGGCATTCCCTCTGACATCGGTATACAGAATTCTGGTCATTCCGTCAATGATCTGAACATTCTTGGTTATAAAAGAAATAAAACCATATCCGGTTGAATGAACCATTCCTGCAGGTCCGCCGATTGCAACAACAATGTCTCCCTGCTTGACCGAATAAGAGTTGCCAAGTTCAATGGCTTTTATATCTTCCAGCTGGGTTCTGCTAAGTTCCGCTGTGGAAACACTGACGATCGCCATACCAGACAGCTTATCTGTCTGTTTAATCTTTCCCTGAACCTCAGTCCCGTCGGAAAACGCCACACGAATCGCTTCTGCATCCTCAACCGCACCTTCCGGTGTTAAAATGAGAAGCTCCTGATTCGCAGATGAAATGATTACCCCGGAAAAAAGTCCGGAGTTTTCAACCGGGTTATTAAACCAGTCCGTCTGAGTCTTTACGGAGTGAACCGTAACGATTCCCTTGTCCGCCTTTTGAACCACAGATTTTAAGCTTCCGTAAAGAGTGCTTAAATCATCTACAGAAAATGGATACTTTTCCATAGCAGACTTAAGAATATCCTCAATTGGTTCTGTCTCAGCCGCAGTTGTAGAAGTTTCAGCAACAGAAGTAACGGTCTCAGGCTCATCCTTTGGTATGGTCACCGGAGTCGTCTCACCGGTGGATTCTCCCACAAGTAATCTCTCAGCTACAGGTTTGGATATGACAAATGTAACCGCCGCAACCATTCCGAAAATAACTGCAGTCACTAAAAGACCCAGAAATCTTTTCAGCATATCCTTTTTTGACATGGGCTGTTTTACAATCTTTTCATTGATAAAACGGCGTGGCTCCGCCTTTCTATCGTCTGGCCCGTTATTTTCCGGCATACTTACCCTCCTTTTCAGAAGACCTAAGTACTATTATAAGGTTCTTCCCGGTTTAATGCAAGAAAAACATATGAAACAACCATAATAACAAGGAAAAACAATCACCTGAGGATTGCAGTTTTTGTCTCTCCTATGCTATACTGTAACCGATCCCATTATTCAAGAGCCGGTTCTCACGCCGGTTAAATATCCAGAAAGAAAGCAGAATAATTAAGGTATAAACTTATGAATCAAAAAGCACTGAAAACTTTAGAATACTATAAAATAATTGAACAGCTCACCGAATATGCATCCTGTGAATCCGGAAAAGAACTGTGCCGCAGACTGGTGCCTTCCACCGATTATGAGGAAATTACCACTTCCTTAAGGGAAACCACCGATGCAGTCACAAGAGTCCGGCAAAAAGGCGGAATTTCATTTGGGGGTGTGAAAGATATCCGGGCTTCTTTAAAACGTCTGGAGGTGGGAAGTTCTCTTGGAATCATTGAGATATTATCCATCAGCTCCCTTCTTACCGCTTCCGCAAAAGCAAAGGCATACGGCCGCCATGAGGATCAGGAGATTTCCGAAGATTCTCTGGAAGAATTTTTCCGCATTCTGGAGCCTTTGACTCCGGTTAACAACGAGATCAAGCGCTGTATCATTTCTGAGGAAGAGGTCAGTGATGATGCCAGCCCCGGCCTTCACCATGTCAGACGTTCCATGCGTTCTATTAATGATAAGATTCACACACAGATGAACTCCATTTTAAATTCCAACCGTTCTTATTTACAGGATGCCGTCATTACCATGCGGGATGGAAGATATTGTCTACCGGTAAAAGCAGAGCACAAATCCCAGGTAACCGGAATGGTTCATGACCAGTCCTCTACCGGCTCCACTTTATTTATTGAGCCTATGGCAATTGTAAAGCTGAATAACGATTTAAGAGCTCTGGAAATCCAGGAACAAAAAGAAATTGAGATGATTCTGGCAGATTTAAGCAACCAGCTGGCACCTTATTTAGAAGAACTGGAGACCAACTTCCATACTCTTACCAGACTGGATTTTATCTTCGCCAAAGCAGCGCTGGCAAAACACTACAACGCCAGTGAGCCAATTTTTAACACCAGACATGAAATTCATATTAAAGACGGCCGTCATCCCCTGCTGGACCCGAAAAAGGTTGTTCCCATTAACATTCATTTAGGAAAAACATTTGACCTTTTAATCGTAACAGGTCCAAACACCGGCGGTAAGACGGTATCATTAAAAACAGTAGGCCTGTTTACCCTGATGGGGCAGTCCGGTCTTCACATTCCGGCATTTGACGGTTCTGAGCTTTCCGTATTTGACGAAGTGTTTGCTGACATCGGTGATGAACAAAGTATTGAGCAGAGCCTTAGTACCTTTTCGTCTCATATGACAAACATTGTGCAGATTTTAAATCAGGCAGACAGCAACTCTCTCTGCTTATTTGATGAGCTTGGAGCGGGTACAGATCCTACAGAAGGAGCTGCCCTGGCAATCTCCATCCTTTCTTTCCTTCACAATATGAAATGCCGCACTATGGCAACCACTCATTACAGTGAATTAAAGGTCTTTGCACTTACTACGCCAGGTGTGGAGAATGCCTGCTGCGAATTCAATGTTGAAACACTGCAGCCCACCTACCGGATACTGATCGGCGTTCCGGGAAAAAGTAATGCCTTTGCCATCTCAAAGAAGCTGGGGCTCCCGGATTATATTATCCATGAGGCTAAAAACCATCTGGAAGCAAAGGATGAAACCTTTGAGGATCTTCTGACGCATCTGGAGGAAAACAGGGTTACCATTGAAAAAGAGAGAATACAGATTGCCTCCTATAAGCTGGAAGTGGAACAGCTGAAAGCCCGCCTGACTCAGAAAGAGGAACGGCTTGACGAGAGTCGGGATAAGATGATAAAAAACGCCAGAGAAGAGGCGCAGAGAATCTTACGGGATGCCAAGGATACAGCAGATTCCACCATACGCCAGATCAATAAGCTGGCTGGCGAATCCGGAGTGGGCAAAGAGCTGGAAGCAGAGCGAAGCCGGTTACGAAACAAGCTTCAGGATGTGGACTCTTCTCTGTCTTTAAAGAGAGAACAGAAAAATCCGAAAAAGGGAATTGACCCGAAAAAACTGAAGCTGGGAGACGGGGTAAAGGTTTTAAGCATGAACTTAAACGGAACTGTAAACTCACTTCCCAATGCCAAAGGGGATTTATATGTTCAGATGGGGATTTTGCGGTCACTGGTTAACATATCGGACTTAGAGCTCCTTTATGATGATTCGGCTACTGCACCGTCAGAAAACCGGGGGAAAAAGGCAGGAAGCGGAAGCAGTTCTACCCGCATGTCTAAATCCTTCTCCATTTCACCTGAAATTAATTTAATTGGCATGACCACAGATGAGGCAATCCCTCAGCTGGATAAATATTTAGACGACGCTTATCTTGCCCATCTTCCCCAGGTGCGGGTAGTCCACGGACGTGGTACCGGTGCTTTAAAGAATGCAGTGCATAAGCATTTAAAGAGATTAAAATATGTAAAAGAATTCCGGCTTGGCGTCTTCGGTGAAGGTGATTCCGGAGTGACCATTGTCTCATTTAAATAAATATTAGAACGGGGGATCCATTATGGCAGAAAAACAGCGGATTTTAATTGTGGACGATGACAGCAATATTGCAGAACTCATTTCCCTATATCTTTTAAAGGAATGCTATGAAACAGAAATTGTGGGGGACGGAGAGGAAGCGCTTCGGGTTTTTCCGGAATTTAAACCCAATCTGGTTCTGCTGGATTTAATGCTTCCGGGCATGGACGGCTATCAGGTCTGCAGAGAGCTTCGCACCGGATCCCAGGTGCCCATTATCATGCTGTCGGCAAAAGGCGAGGTCTTTGACAAAGTCCTGGGGCTGGAGCTTGGTGCTGATGATTATATGATCAAACCGTTTGATTCCAAAGAGCTTGTGGCACGGGTTAAGGCAGTCTTACGGCGCTATCAGACATCTCCTGCTGCAGCGTCTTCTCATACGGATCAGCAGGGCGACTATGTGGAATATCCGGATCTGATTGTCAACTTAACCAACTACTCCGTCATTTATATGGGGCATTCCATTGAAATGCCGCCAAAGGAGCTGGAGCTTCTTTATTTCCTTGCCTCCTCTCCCAACCAGGTATTTACCAGAGAACAGCTTTTGGACCATATCTGGGGGTATGAATATATTGGAGACACAAGAACCGTAGACGTTCATATCAAGCGTCTGAGGGAAAAGATAAAGGATCATTCCGGCTGGTCACTCTCCACTGTGTGGGGGATCGGGTATAAATTCGAAGTGAAACGATAGTATTATAGATATCATAAGAGGCTGAAGTAAAACGTTCCTTGTATTTTACTTCAGCCTCTCTTTTAACCAGCGAAAATAAGGAATGACATGAATACCAAAAAGAGTTATACTTGATGCATTAGAAACACGTAAGTATATATCTGCACAAAATAGAGGTGAACACTCCATGACACATTCTTTGTATTATAAATTTATTATGGGTTACTTACTATTTGGCCTTTTGGGTTTTGTAACCATTGCATCCTTCTCTTCCAGGATTACCGACCAGTATCTCCTTGGCCAGCAGTCAGAATGTCTGTATGACGAAGCCAATCAGATTGCCTCGTCCTTTAGCAGCATGTATCACGGAAAGGATATGAAGCTTTCCTCTTCCTATCCTGGTCTTGTAAATGAAGCGGATTATCTCCACGCCCGCATCTGGATTGTGGACCGCCAGGGCAAGATCGTATCCGACAGCCAGCAGCCAGGTAAAGACGGAGATATGATAGAGAACTTCGACCCTACCATTATGGGAAATAAATCCTATACCATCGGTAATTACTACAACGAGTTTCCTTACGATGTATTAAGCGTACATGCCCCCATCACAGGAAACTATACCACTCATGGGTATGTGGTAATTCATCTCCCTATATCTTATTTACAGTCCCAGAGAAACGGTATCTTAAACATCGTATACATTACCTCAGCGGTCGTATTCGGTTTTTCTCTGATTATTTTGCTGGTTTTTACAAAAAATGTTTATATCCCCCTGAAAAAGATTACAGCGGGAGCCAACGAATATGCACAGGGTAATCTGACTCATCACATTGATGTGAATACAAGGGATGAGATGGGATATCTGGCTGCCACTTTAAATTATATGTCTGATGAGATCAATAAAATGGAGGAGTACCAGCGGACCTTTATCGCCAATGTGTCACACGATTTCCGTTCCCCCCTCACTTCCATCAAGGGATACTTAGAAGCTATCCTGGACGGCACCATACCGCCCCAGATGCATGAAAAGTATTTAAACCGGGTAATATCCGAGACAGAACGTCTCAATAAGCTGACACAGGGCATGCTGACCCTTAATTCCCTTGACTGTAAAGGATATTTAAACCGGACTAATTTTGATATTAACCGGGTCATTAAAGATACGGCTGCTTCTTTAGAAGGTACCTGCAATACAAAAAACATTACATTTGACCTGACTTTCTCTGACAGCATTCAGATGGTCCACGCAGACCTTGGCAAGATCCAGCAGGTTCTTTATAATCTTATTGATAATGCCATTAAATTCAGCCATTCGGATTCTACCATCTATATACAGGCTTCCGGCAAGTATGAAAAAATCTTTATCTCGGTAAAAGATACAGGAATCGGAATTCCAAAGGACAGCATTAAAAAGATATGGGAACGTTTTTATAAAACTGATCTGTCCAGAGGAAAGGACAAGAAAGGGACCGGACTGGGACTTGCAATTGTTCGGGAAATTATTCAGTCTCACGGAGAAAACATTGATGTAGTCAGCACAGAAGGGGTTGGATCTGAGTTTATTTTCAGCCTTCCTAAATCAACTAGTTTATAGGAATACCTGTGTAATATAAAAAGCAGATAAGAACAGACGCCTTGATTGTCTGAACTTATCTGCTTTTGTGTTTTTTAAGAAATTAATCACTTATGCTCATCCCGGCTGTCAGATATTCTCTTTTCTTTTTTATCTTTCAGAATACGTTCCAGTTCTTCGATCTGATCCATTGAAAGCTCTTCTTCCAGAAACTTCGTAAAAAGCATATTTAAAGCGCCGTCATAGACCTTTTTTAAGAAGGATTCATTTTCAGATCTGATGCACTCTTCTTCCGAGAGCAAAGGGTAGTAGTAATATACTCTGCCCTTCTTTTCAAACCCAATCACTTCTTTTTTGATGAGTCTTGTTATAAAGGTTTTTATAGTCTGTGCTGACCACATCATTCTGCCAGATAGCAGATTAATGATCTCTTCTGAGGTTATGGGATACGACTTCCATATAAGTTTCATAATTTCCCATTCTGCTTCTGATATTTTTGGAAGTGTGCTCATATATATAACTCCTTTTATGTCTGCATTTGTAAGCTGTATCTTAGTTTAATCCTGGAAAGTATGTTTGTCAATTCACAATTACAGGGGATTGATGCAATTCTTTCAATAAACAGAAAAGCACGCCAGCCTCCTGAATCAGGAAAGACAGCATGCCTTTTTTATCAATAAAATCTTATAATCGTTTTACCGCATCCATCGCCAGAACAGACCGTTCGCATTCCTCTGCCTGCAGGGTAATCTGCCAGCACAGAGAACTTCCTTTCATATGCTCAGCCGCATAACTGAGTCCGTTGGTCCGTTCATCAAGAAACGGACGGTCAATCTGATTGGGATCTCCAAGCAGTATGATCTTTGTTCCTTTTCCTGCGCGGGTTATAATTCCTTTGACCTGATTAGGCGTCATATTCTGGGCTTCATCGATAATTAAATAAGTCTGAATGATGGAACGTCCGCGGATAAATGTCAGAGCCTCTGTTTTAATCAGGCCTCTGGCAAATATTTCTTCGATTTTGCCCGATAGTTCATCCTCATTTTCAAATCGCTTCTCCTCATTGGAATCAATGAGCTGTTCCAGATTGTCAATTACAGGTCTCATCAGGGGAGAGATTTTCTCCTGCTCGTCACCCGGAAGAAATCCAATGTCAGAATCAAACTGGGCATTGGGACGGCTGACAATGATTCGTCTGTATTCTCCGGTTGGATTGTTTAAAAGCTTTTCAAGCCCTACTGCAAGAGAGTAAAAGGTTTTGGCTGTCCCCGCCATACCTTTAATGATGACTAATGGCGCTATTTCGGCAGGCTGCATCAGGGCTTCCTGGGCAAAATACTGACCCGCATTCCTGGGCGCAACCCCATAGGGCCTGCTTTTCTGGTAATCAAGAGGGATTATTTTATCTCCGCTTACTCTTCCCAGCACCGTTTTTCTGGTTGACTGATCCGCTTTTAATATTACAAACTGATTCTCAAACAGCTTTGGACTGCTTTTAGCACCCGATTCATCGGTTATGTATACCCGATCTTCTGAAATTCCCTTTTTCTTAAAATCCTTAAAATTCTCCTCGGGAGCAAAAACCTCAATTCTTCCTGTGTATTGCTCCTCTCGCCCGGATACCTGCTCGGTTGTAAAATCCTCGGCCCGGATTCCAATAATCTGCGCTTTAATACGCAGCAATATGTCCTTCGTTACCAGTACGACCTCTCCCTCAAGTCCTCTGCATACCTTGAGAATGCGGTTATCCATTTTGTCGTCGGGAAGATCTGGGGGAAGAACAACATCCACAAAGTTTTTTTCAATCCTGATTGTTCCACCATGTTCCAGTTTTACTCCTGTCAGTAAATCTCCCTGATGACGCAGCTGTTCCAAAAGCCTTATGGCCTTTCTTGCATTGGCACCTGTTTCGCCTTCAGCCTTTTTCAAGTGATCCAGTTCTTCCAGTACAGCGACCGGAAGGACAACCCGGTTATCCTCGAAGCAATTAATGGCGTAAGGTGCCTGAATCAGAACATTGGTATCTACCACATAGGTTTTTATCATTTACCGGACTCCTTTGCAATTTCAGAAACTCTGGTTTCTGTAAATCTGATTATACCTTCTGCCAGGAACTCCTGTAATCACAGTATGGTAAAAGAAATGTAAAAACAGATTCAATTTTCTGGAATCCGGTTCCAGATATCCTAAATTTTATAATAAATGTTCCTGTTCATCCTCATTGAATGACCCGGACTGTTCCGGACCTTTAAAGAGCAGTCTTTTTAATGACCAGATAATCATAATGGATCCGGTAAGAAAAAACAGGGTCATAAAGACCAGCTGAATCAGGTTTCTGATTCCGGAAGAGATGAGAAGTTCCGGAACCAGCTGAAATGCCAGCCATACCAGATATCCGCCTCCTACCAGTCTTAAACCCAGAGTAATGGGCGCAGGTGACTCACCCTGCTTCTTTTTGTCCTCACTCATGTTATGCTCCTATACTCTGACACGAACGGATTTCCGTTCTACTGCCTCTGAATCAAAAAGATAATTTCCATTAAAGTATGGATTTTCAATCATGCGTATCATGTTTTCCGCTGCTTTTTTCCCCAGTGCCTCCATTGGATGGGGAAATGAAGTAATGGGTACCTCACCCAGAGACGCCAGTTCCGAATTATCAATGCTGACCAGGGATAGATCTTCGGGAATCATAATCCCCCTCTTCATGCAGATGCCCGACAGCAGATAAGCTACCTCATCGTTATAACAGACCAGTGCCGTACAATCTTTTAACCGGTCAAACAAATAATCCGACCAGGCTTCCAGATCATTCTGGCTCTCCGAATCAATCCAGACAATCCCCCTTCTGTCTATGCTGATACCAGCCTGTTTCATTGCCTTTACAAACCCCAGATAACGAAGATGTCCCTGCCCGTCATCACATTTAAAGATCCCCCCGATCTTTTTGTGCCCTGCATGAATCAGATATTCAACCGCTTTTTTGGTCACCAGTTCATCATGGAGTGCCACACAGGGAAATGAAAGCTGGGGATAACTGCTGTTAAAGAACAGGACGGGCAGCTGCTGTTTTGCCAGCCTGCGGTAGGAATCCAGATTTGGATTAGGCAGCGCACTTTTTGCCGGTTCCACAATCAGCCCGTCTATAAACCCTTTGTCTAACAGCTTATCAAGAATTTCTCCTTCTTTTTCAATTCTGTTTCCTGTAAATGCCACCTGCATGGTATAGCCTGCTTTTGACAATGTCTTTTCAATCCCTTTTAATACGGGAGGAAAAATATAGCTGTCTACATAGGTACTGATTACTGCAATGTTCTGGTAGCGTTCTTTTCTCACTTCCCGGTTTCCCACTCCTAAATAAGTTCCGCTTCCCCGAATTCTGGTCAGCATATTTTTCTGTTCCAATACATCAATGGCATGACGGACAGTCTGCCTGCTGAGTTCAAATTCACGGCTTAGTTCATTCTCTGACGGCAGCTTATCCCCGGTTTGGAACACCCCGTTTTGGATCTGCTCCATGACCCAGTTTACAACAGCCATATATTTTGCTTCCTGCGACTGCATCTTCTCTCCTACTGTCTTAGATTATTTTTTTCTTTTGGATAATAAGTCAACCGTAACCGCTCCTAATAATACAGCTCCTTTTACGATTTTCTGAATATCCGTAGACCAGCCGTAAAGAGACATTCCGTTGTTTAAGATTCCCATGATAAATGCTCCGACTACCGCTCCTATGATGGTTCCAATTCCTCCTGATGTAGCAGCACCTCCAATATAACAGGAAGCAATGGCGTCCATTTCAAACTGATCCCCTGCTTTTGGTGTTGCTGATGCATTTCGTGCAGAAAGCACAATTCCTGCAATTGCACACATAATTCCCATATTGGTATACACCCAGAAGAATACTTTCTCCGTATTAATACCGGACAGACGGGCCGCTTTGGCATTTCCGCCCAATGCATAGATCTGCCTTCCTGCTACAGTCTTACTGGTAATAAAGTGGTACAGGGCGACCAGAAGTCCCATAATGACCAGAACAAATGGGATTCCATTGTAACGTGCCAGTTTATAGAAGAAAAACCATACAATTATCATGATTACACCCACCTTGACAATTGTCTGCCACAATGGGTTGACCGGAAAATCGTATTTCTTTTTTGTTTTTATACTACTGATTTCTGATATGATAATAAAAGCAAATGCGATGAGCGCTGCTCCTATGGATACCAGATCCAGGGTTCCACCGCCAAAGGGTATTTTAACAGTTGGAAGAAAGCCTGCGCCTATGTAAGTATAATTTGCGGGAAGTGGACCTTTGGTCTGTGCCTTTAGAAGGGTATAGGTAAGACCCCGGCCCATAAGCATGGTTGCAAGTGTAACGATAAAGGGAGGTATGGAAAGCTTTGAAACAAAAAAGCCAACAAACATACCGGAAAGGGTACCAATGGCAAGAGCTGCAATAATTGCAACCCACATGCTGGTTTTATAGTCTACAATCATAATTCCTACAACTGCTCCGCATACGGCAACAATGGAACCGACCCCCAGATCGATGTTACCGGTGAGAACACAAAGAAGCATGCCTACCGCCAGAATTACAATATAGCTGTTCTGCATGATTAAATTGTTAATGTTTGCCGGTGACATATTTTTACCGCCGGTCATTGCAGCAAAGATTAAGAAAACCACGATTAGAGCCAGAATCATACCATACTGCTTCATGTTTATATTAACTGTTTTCTTCTTATCCATCTTTATTCTTCCTTTCCGTTGTCTTCCATGATACACTTCATAATCTTTTCCTGTGAAACCTCTTCCCTGGTAAGTTCTCCGCAGATATGTCCTCCGTTAATGACGTAGATGCGGTCACAGGTTCCGATTAACTCCTGAAGCTCCGACGATATGACAAGAATGGCTTTACCTGCCTTTGCCAGATCATTGATGATGCAGTATATTTCATACTTTGCACCAATGTCAATGCCCCGGGTGGGTTCATCAAGAATCAGGATATCAGGCTGAGTCATCATCCATTTAGCCAGGACAACCTTCTGCTGATTTCCCCCCGACAATGAGCTGACTGACTGGTTGATGGAATTTGTCTTAACATTAATTTTCTTCCGATAGTTTTCTGCGGAAATAATTTCATCATTCTTGTTTACAATTCCTTTTTTGGAAAAGAAGTTTCTAAGAGCTGCCAGCGTCATATTTCCTTTTACAGTGTCTATGAGGATCAGGCCGTAGTTTTTGCGGTCTTCCGAAACATATGCCAGCTTGTTATTAATGGCATCTCTAACATTTCTTATAAGAACCTGCTTTCCGTTTATCTTTATGGTTCCGCTGATTTTCTGTCCATAGGATCTTCCAAAAAGACTCATTGCCAGTTCCGTTCTTCCTGCACCCATCAGTCCGGCAAATCCCACTACCTCACCGGCCTTAACATGGAAGGATACATCCTGAATGACATGACGGTTGGGATCGTCCGGATGATATGCATTCCAGTTTTCTACCTCAAATATGTTATCTTTGATTTCACTGGTCCTCTCCGGGTAACGGTTGGTCAGTTCCCTTCCTACCATCCCCTTTATGATCCGGTCTTCATTGATTTCATCTTTTCCCTTATCCAGAGTCTCAATGGTTTTTCCATCTCTGATCACGGTAATGGAATCCGCAACATAGCTGATTTCATTTAGCTTATGGGAGATCATAATACAGGTGATTCCATGCTTTTTCAGTTCCAGCATAATGTTTAAAAGACGCTTGCTCTCTTCATCGTTTAACGCTGCCGTAGGTTCATCCAAGATCAGAAGTTCTACCTGCTTTGCCATTGCCCTTGCAATCTCAATCAGCTGCTGCTTGCCGACTCCCAGGCTGCTCACCGGCGCATTTAAGTTTTCATTCTCAAGTCCCACTTTTGCCAGCATTTCCTGTGCCCGCTTATGGGTTTTGGTCCAGTCAATGACTCCTTTTTTTCCTGTCTGCTCATTTCCCAGGAAAACATTCTCCGCTACTGACAGATAGGGGCTTAATGCCAGCTCCTGATGAATAATTACTATCCCCTTTGCCTCGCTTTGTTTAATGTTATGGAACTGGCACACTGCTCCGTGATAGACAATATCACCGCTGTAGGTTCCATAAGGATAAACACCGGAGAGTACGTTCATAAGCGTAGACTTTCCGGCACCGTTTTCTCCGCAGAGAGCATGGATTTCCCCGCGTTTCACCTTGATATTCACATCATCAAGTGCCTTTACACCATAAAATTCTTTGGTGATGTGATTCATCTCCAGGATATAATCGGCCATATTTCCAACTCCTTTTCTTTTTATCCTTCACGAAAACAGGCGGCAGTCTTTTCCACCGCCGCCTGTATGTACGTCTCTGCTACTGTGCCAGCTGTTGTTCTGTATAATAACCGCCATCAATAATAATCTTTTTATAATTGTCCTTGTCAACCGCAACCGGTGTACACAGATAAGAAGGAACTACCACCTTACCATTGTTATACTGGGTTGTATCGTTAATTTCAGGTTTTCCGCCTTCTAACACTGCCTGAACCATGGTTACGCATTTTTCAGCAAGAAGTCTGGTGTCCTTGTAAATAGACATGGTCTGATAACCGGAAATAACATTTTTTACTGCCATTAATTCTGCATCCTGACCAGTGATCAAAGGCCAGTCAACGCCTACTTTATAGCCAGCTCCCTCTAATGCAGCCTTGCAGCCATATGCAAAACCATCAAATGCAGATGCACAGATATCCAGCTTTTTGTCTGCATAGAAGCCAGTTAAGTAGTTCTCACAGTTTTGCTGTGCTGTTTCCTGAGACCATCTTAAAATACAGGTATCTTCAAATGAAGTACGTCCGGATTCGCATTTTAAGGTTCCGTCATCCAGATATGGCTTTAATACTTCCATTAACCCGTTATAGAGGAACAATGCGTTGTTATCATCAGGAGATCCCATAAAGAATTCGATGGTATAGGATTTTCCTTCAGATTTTGCTTTATCTAACTGTTTTGATTCTTTGATGTAATTACCAATGGCTGTACCTACCCCCTTGTTATCAAAGGTTGCATAATAGGAAACAGCATCTGTATCCATCAGCAGACGGTCATAGGCAATAATGGGGATTCCGGCGCTCTTGGCCTGAGCTTCCACGTTGACCAGAGCTGAGGAGTCGATGGATGCAATTACCAGACACTTAACACCAGAAGCAATCATGTTCTCAATCTGGGAAACCTGCATCTGGACGTCATCCTCTGCATACTGTAAATCCACCTGATATCCAAGGGCCTCCAGCTGTTTCTTCATGTTTGCACCGTCATTGATCCAGCGCTCAGAAGACTGGGTTGGCATAGCCACACCTACTTTTCCGCCGCTTCCCGCTGCTTTTGCTGCTTCTGTTGTTGCTGCTGCCGCTGCGGTTGTTGCAGCTGTGGTCTCTGCCGCTTTGGTCTCTGCTGCTTTGGTTGCCGCCGTGGTAGCAGTTGTCTGAGACGAACTGCATCCAAATAATGCAGATGCCGCCAACACTGCACTAAGCATGACTCCAAGTACTCTTCGTTTCATCATTTCATACCCTCCTAATAATTACATTTTAGTATATACAATTTGCACATATTGCAAATATGTATTTTGTTTGATTCGACATGTTTTGTCGAATTATAGCAGATATTGCATGTGACATTTGTTATAATATCTTTTTCAACATTCATTTTTATGGTTAATTTTACCAAAATCAGTTATAAATTAAATATATAATTTCAACAATGTTTTGTCAATACATTTTTTAACATTTAAAGTATTTTTATTAAGTTGTCTATACAACTATACGTTATTGATTGGTTATAGACGACAATTTTAGACATGAAATTACAAAAAAACGACTCGTTCTTATAATTAAGAACAAGCCGTTAAATTCTCTCCTTATGATATAAATTCTTTTTAATAAATAACATGAAGCTTTTTATCATAAGCATTTCCCAAAAGGGTATCTACGTAAGCGGATGGAGTAAATCCAGACATCTTTACAAACTCCTTTATGAAATGGGATTGATCATAATATCCGGATACCAGTGCGGCATCTGCTCCATTTGCACTGTGAATGGTTTCCACCAGTCTGCTCACTGATTTCTGAAAGCGGATAAACCTGATGAGATTTTTGGGATTCATGCCAAAATCTTCGTGGATTTTCTGATTTAAATATCGCTCCGAATAACCTGTATAGCTGCTTAACTCCGAAAGCTTCAGGCTTCCGTCTGACTTTAGTATCTGTTGGTGTATTACGTATTTCAGACTGTTTTTATCTTCGGCGTGATTATAAAAATATTTCAGATAGAAATCAAGAAATACTTCCGTTTTTTCATGAAAGGATCCAGCTTCATACATACGCTCCAGCAGCCCTTCCCGTTCTCCGGTACTGCTCAGCATATCTTCCAGACTGATCTCATTATTCACCAGTTCATGAAGCTTCACGTTACCGGCAACCGGATTGACCCCCGGCAGAAACCGTACTCCGAAATACTGGCAGTTTAATTCAGTCTTTGCCGTTCCTTTTTCTAACAGGGTACCTGCTGCCTTGGCTTTCATTACTCCATCCTTTTCCCAGAACAGCATGTCAATACAGGCATCCGGAATCACTCCCATATGGTCTGATTCCGCAGTAAACTGATAAAAATGGGAAAGATTATATTTCATAATACATTTTTTAGAATAATTTGTAGTAGCCAGCACAAACTCAGGCTGTCTGGGACTCAGTGCAGGAACATTTTCTTTTCTCCATTCATTACTCATATTGTCTGCTCCTTTCTGTTTTTCCTGATTTAAAGGAAAAGAGGCGTATCCCTATAGAAACACAAAAGACACAAAGGGTTCAGAACGCCTTCGTGTCTTTTGATGCATTTTATCACTTTCCTTTTTCAAGGTCAAGAAATATTCTCAATTAAAGCCTGTCAGTTCTTTCCTTTTGACTTCCGATTTTTACAATACATATATACTGTAAAACAGTTAGAATGACAAAAAAGACAGCGAGGTCTTATGATTCCATATCATAAGGCTTTTTTTAATGAAAGGAGGTACATAGGTGAAACGTATCAACTTTTCCTCCGGTGCTCCGTTAGAAGAGCTGGTGGGATACTCCAGAATGGTAAAAATCGGAGAACATATCTATATCGGGGGCACTACCGCCGTCCTGCCGGATGGAACCGTCCACGGAGATACAGCACTGGAACAGGCAGATTATATCTTCCGGAAGTTTATTAACTTATTAAAAGAAGCAGGGGCAAATGCCAGTGATGTTATAAAAATTAAGGCTTATGTTACTGATATGAGTTTAGCAAAGGAAGTGGGGGAAGCCTACTCCCGTTATTTTAAAGAAGTCCGTCCTTTATTTACCATGGTCGAGACGCCTAAACTCAACCGCCCTACTCAAATGGTTGAGATCGAGCTGGAAGCGATCATAACTGATGAAAATTAAGAAAGAAGAGGTAAAACATATGGCTTATCCTGAAGTTGATTTTATTTATCTGAATGAAGAAGACATGGTAAAAGCAGGAGTTACGGATATGAAAGGCTGTGTTGATGCCATGGAGGAGATGTTCCGGCTGTTGAAAGCAGGGGATTTCCGGATGGGTGGTTCCAATGCCAATTCACATGGTATTATGATGACATTTCCGGAAGCTTCTCCATTTCCAAATATGCCCACAGACGGACCCGACAGACGATTTATGGCAATGCCCGCCTACCTTGGCGGTAAGTTTGATATGGCAGGTATGAAATGGTACGGTTCTAACACAGAGAACCGGAAGAAGGGGCTTCCCAGATCCATTCTTATGCTGACACTGAACGATAAGGACACAGGGGCTCCACTTGCCTATATGTCAGCAAATATTTTAAGTGCATTCCGCACTGGAGCAGTGCCAGGGGTTGGAATCAAGTATTTTTCAAGAGTAGATTCCAAAGTGGTAGGTATCATCGGACCTGGCGTTATGAGCAAAACCGCTTTTGATGCTGCAATGGCAGTAAGAGATCAGATTGATACGGTAAAAATAAAGGGACGTAGCCAGAAATCCATAGATGGATTCATCCAGTATGTCAGGGATAAATATCCTCAGATCAAAGAACTGATTGTGGTGGATACGGAGGAAGAAGCGGTCAGGGATGCAGATATTGTAAGTATTGCCACCTCCAGCCCAACGGGAGATCCTTCCCTGTATTCTTATATCAAGGAAGAATGGATCAAACCAGGAGCAATCCTCTGCTGTCCGGCAGCTGCCAGATTTGATGACGACTTTATCTTAAACAGGGCAAGAAACGTGGCAGATAACATTCAGTTATACGAAGCCTGGGCAGAAGAACTCCCCTATCCTTCCTACAACTCCGTTCCCATACCTGCTGTTCACTGCATGGATTTAATAAAAGACGGACTTATGAAGGCCGATCAGGTGGATGATCTGGGAGATGTACTTACCGGTAAGGTTCCTGTTCACAGAAAAGAGAATGAAATCGTGATTTATTCCGTGGGGGGAATGCCCATTGAGGATGTGGCGTGGGGAACCATTGTTTACAGAAATGCTCTTAAAAATGGAATAGGAACCAGACTGAACCTTTGGAAAGAACCTTACCTTGCTTAAAAATTCAGGAACAGGAGCTGACGATATGAGAATTGAAGAACACCCAATACTGGGAAAACCGGAAGAGAGAAAAGTCATTTCATTTATATACGATGGTACACCTCTTTCCGGTTATGAAGGGGAACCAATCGCCATGGCTCTGGAAGCTGCAGGCATTATGATTCATCGATATACAAGAAAATACCATAAGCCAAGAGGAGTCTTCTGTGCAATCGGCCGCTGTACAGACTGTGTTATGGTTGTAGACGGAATACCCAATGTCAGAACCTGCATCACTCCTTTAAAGGAAGGCATGGTTGTACAAACCCAGTACGGGGTATCGGCACAGGAGGAATCAACATGAATCGATTTGATTTGATTATTATAGGAGCCGGTCCTGCAGGTCTGTCCGCTGCCATCAGCGCGGCTAAAAACGGACTGTCAGTCATTGTGTTCGATGAAAATTCCAAACCTGGGGGACAGCTCTTTAAACAGATTCATAAGTTCTTTGGCTCGAAAGAACATAAGGCAAAGATCCGGGGATTTCGGATCGGAGAAGAATTATTAAAAGAAGCAGAAGATTTAAAGGTAACAGTCGTGTTAAATGCAATTGTAACAGGTCTTTATCAGGATAAGGAAATAACCGTAAAGATTGGTGAAGAAATCTGCCACTATAAGGGAGATGCCGTGATTGTTGCTACCGGAGCCACGGAAAATATGGTTCCCTTTGAAGGCTGGACACTTCCCGGTGTCATAGGGGCGGGAGCTTCCCAGACCATGATGAATCTACACCACATTAAACCGGGAAACAGGGTTCTGATGCTTGGAACCGGAAACGTGGGGCTGGTGGTCAGCTTCCAGCTGCTTCAGGCAGGCTGTCAGGTTGCCGCACTTGTAGATGCCGCTCCAAAAATAGGGGGATACGGTGTGCATGCGGCCAAAGTTGCAAGATGCGGTGTTCCATTTTACCTCTCCCATACCATTCTTAAAGCGGAAGGCGAGGATCGTGTCAGAGGAGTCGTAATTGGAGAGGTGGATTCTTCCTTTCAATTGATTCCCGGCACAGAAAAGCATTTTTCTGTTGATACAATCTGTCTTGCAGTAGGCCTGTCTCCCATGTCACAGCTGCTTCATATGGCAGGCTGCAAGATGCAGGATACTCCCCTTGGATATGTTCCAGTGATTGATGAAAATGGTGAAACCAGCATACCCGGCATTTATGCAGCAGGAGATGTTTCCGGTATTGAAGAGGCCAGTTCTGCCATGATAGAGGGGCGGATTGCAGGAACAAAAGCTGCACAGTATCTGGGTTTCCTTACAGAGGAGAGGGCAAAAGAAACAACTGCAGAATTAGAACTGGCATTAGACCGTTTAAGAAAAGGCATGTTTGCACCGGAAAACCGGGGAAAGAAAATCGCTCTGACCGATGAGGGCATTCCGGTTTCAGAAAGCCTTTTAACCAATGGATATTTAGACGAAACGGATTTAGACCGTTTTCCTGGAATTGCAAAAGGAAAGGGAATCCACCCGGTCATGGAATGCACCCAGAACATTCCATGTAACCCATGCCAGGAAGCATGCCCCAGAAAATGTATTAAAATCGGGGATACCATTACGTCACTTCCAGTCATTGATAAAGAAAATATATGCAGCGGCTGTGGTATGTGCGTTGCTTCCTGTTCCGGCCAGGCAATCTTTCTTTTAAACGAGGATTATGAGCCAGGTTACGCTTCGGTTACTCTCCCCTATGAATTCCTTCCAATACCATTGAAGGGGGATACAGGATCAGCGCTTGACCGAAGTGGAAAAGAGGTATGCCAGGCAGAGATTATTGAGGTAAAAACGCTGAAAGCCTTCGATCATACCACCTTACTCACCATGAAGATACCACTTGATATGGCAATGAAAGCAAGGTTTTATAAAAGCAGGGGGGATAGCCATGAATAAACGAAATGACCGCTTTGCAGACATCGGACCACTAATGCCCCAGCCAGATGATGATATGATTATCTGCCGCTGTGAAGAAGTCACGAAAGGCGAAATCCGAAAGGCTGTTCATGATGGCATGTTTACATTAACCGAGATTCGAAGATATTTAAGAACAGGCATGGGGCTTTGCCAGGGACAGACCTGCTCAAAACTGGTGAAGTCCATTGTAGCAAAGGAACTGGGGCTTACCCCGGGTGATATAGAACCGGCAGTATCCCGTGCACCTATGAGGCCCGTAGAAATGAAAATTTTAGGCAATGACAGAAAGGAGGTCTGATGGAATGGGAAACTGCGCAGATGTAATTATCATAGGCAGCGGAATTATTGGAAATGCAACCGCTTATTATCTGGCGGATAAGGGCTGTTCTGTCATAGTCCTGGAAAAAAGCGACCATATCGGAGGCGGTGGTTCTTCCAGAAATGGAGGCGGTGTCCGCCAGTCAGGCAGAGACAGGCGGGAGCTTCCCCTGGCAATGTACGGAGCTGCCAACCTTTGGCCCACCCTTTCTGAAGAGCTTGGAATGGATGTGGAATATTATCAGAAAGGCAATTTGCGCCTTGGGAAAACAGAAGATCATCTAAAAATACTAAAGGGTCTTACTGACCGTGCAAGCGCCCAGGGTCTTGGAGTCACCATGATTGACCAAAAAGAAGCAAGGGATATCTGTCCTTACCTCTCCGATGAGGTAATTGGAGCAAGCTGGTGTCCCACCGATGGTCATGCCAATCCCATGCTTGCGACTCTTGCCTATTACAGAAAGGCAAGACAGCTGGGTGTGCATTTTATCACTGGAGAAACTGTGATTGAGATAAAAAAATACAAGGGAAAAGCAAGGCAGGTTATTACTGACAATAACGTGTATGAAGGTGGGACCATCATACTGGCAGCCGGATATGAAAGCCGTAAAATTGCAGCTTCCGTGGGAGTGGATATTCCCATGACTCAGGCACTTTTAGAGGTTTTAGTCACAGAGGCCCAGCCCCCCATGTTCTATCAGATGCTGGGCACTGCAATGGCTGATTTCTACGGACACCAAAGCACTCACGGATCCTTTGTCTTTGGCGGTTCCTCCGGGTTTGAGGACTTTAACAAAAGCAATGGAACCCCTCTAACCAATAGTCAGACCGCCTCCTGCATCTGCCGTGGCATTATGAAATATTTTCCCTGCCTCTCAAATGCAAAGATTGTAAGAACATGGGCAGGATTCATTGATGTCTGCGCCGATCATGTCCCTGTAATCAGCCATGTGGAGGAAGTCCCGGGACTAATTCTTGCCTGTGCATTTACCGGTCATGGATTTGGTATCTCTCCTACGGTGGGGACGATTTTATCCCAGATGGCCACTGGAGAAGAACCTGTTTTAAGCATTAAAGATTTCCGGTACGACCGGTTTCATACAAAGATCTGACCCAATGACAAAGACGTCTTATTTTAAGATGTCTTTGTTTTTTCACTTCACTGACCACATAAAGGAGGAGCTATATGAACAGTAAAAAAATGGGACTTGGAAGTGCAGTTTCCGTATGTGTTGGATTAATCGTGGCAACCAGCTGTCTTCTGTCACTGGGACTTGGTACCGGACTTGCCGGAAAAGGCTTTATCTCTGCCATGTTTATTGTTGTAATTTTAAATATTCTTCTTGCACTTTCATTTCGTGAACTTCACGATTTAATGCCGGAGGCGGAAGGCGGACTGGGGCAGTATACACTGGCGGGACTGGGACCAGTTCCGTCCATTGTTTCCAATCTTTCCGCCTATGTTATCACCAATATGCTGGCCGGTTCCGTAGAGCTTGCCATGTGCGGACTGGTCATTCAGGAAACCTTTTTAAAAGGAGTTCCTGTACTGGTAATCAGTCTGTCCCTTCTTGCTTTTTTAACCATTGTCAATTATCTGGGAGTTGATATCTTTGCTAAAATACAAAATTTAACTGTTATAGCACTCATCGGTTCTCTTATACTGCTGGGAGTCATCAGTGCATTTAAATTAGGAGTGGGTACTCCCCTTGCTCCCGGCGCACAGACTCCTCCTGTTGTAACGGGATTTTCAGGAATCCTGTCTCTCACTGCATTGGCATTTTGGATGTTTATCGGGATAGAATTTGTAATTCCGGTATCAAAGGATTTAAAAAATCCGAAACGGGATGTTCCTCTTGCCATGATCCTTGGCGTATGCCTTCTTTTTATTGTTCAGAGCTTATTAAGCATCGGCATGAGAAACTACGTTTCACTGGAAGAACTACGTTCCAGCAGCATGCCTCATATTATCTACGCTGAGCGGGTTATGGGAAAAGCCGGCAGCTACTGGATGGGGCTTATCACCATACTGGCCGGGGTCAGTACCATCAATACTGTACTGGGAAGCGTAACCAGAATTTTAAGCGGTATGGCAGATGCCGGTTTAATGCCGTCTTATTTTAGCAAAAAAAATAAAAGCGGAACTCCCACACCAGGACTTTTCCTTATGACAGGAGTCATCTCTTTTATATTGGTAAGCGGTATTGCAAACTATTCCGGTCTAACCAATTTCCTGCTTGCAGCCTCCTGTTTCTGGCTCACCTCCTATATTCTGGTCAATCTTACCGTCCTGGTGCTGCGCAGGCGTTATCCCAATGCTCCGGGAAGAGATAAACGGTTTACATTATGGGGAATTCCCCAGATTATCTGTATGATAGGAGACGTTTATATGATCTGGCATATTGCAGAGGGAGATGCCAGAATATTTATTTATAAAATATACTTTGCACTGCTTGTTATTACTTTATTTTTCGCTTTTTTCTGGGTAAAGATTGTAAAAAAGGCCGATGCCTTCCGTCCGGTTTCCCTAGATGAAATCAATGATGTGAAATTGAAAGATCAGACGGATGAAGATCAGGCTTACGCCTCCATGATGGTCAATTAAACAAATTAAACGGGCAGGAGGGAGAATAAAAAACTCTCCCTCCTAATTTTATAAATGACAGATTTAATAAATTGCGATTGGCCCGTGAGGTCCCTCCATAATATTTATGTCTGTTTCAAAGATATCCGTCAGAAGCTCCGGCTTCATAATATCCTTTACAGTTCCAAAAGCGGCAATCTGTCCGTTTTTCATGGCACAGATCCGATCTGAATATTGGGCCGCAAAATTGATGTCATGAATCACGGTCAGGATGGTTCGTCCAAATTCATTGGCAGCATGTCTTAAATGCTTCATCATCTGTACGGACCTTGCAACATCTAAATTGTTCAAAGGCTCATCAAGAAGCACGTATTCCGTCTCCTGGCATAAAACCATTGCCACATAAGCTCTTTGCCTCTGACCTCCGGAAAGCTCGTCTAAATACCGGTTCTCTAAATCACCTAAATCCAAAAAATCAATATATTTGGAGATGATGGTTTCATCTTCCTTTGTTAATCTCCCCTTGGAATAAGGAAAGCGCCCAAAGCCCGCCAGCTGTCTCACCGTCAGTCTAGTCACAAAATGATTTTCCTGCCGTAGAATCGTAAGTATTTTTGCCAGGTCCCCTGATTTGGATTCTGAAACATTCATATTTGCCACCTTGATCTGGCCTTCATCCAGATTCAAAAGTCTGCCGATCATTAACAGTGCGGTAGATTTTCCAGCACCATTTGGTCCGATTAAGGAAGTAAGACCGGCTTTTGGTATTTGAATATTTAAAGGTCCTATTTTTACTTCATCTGAATACTTTTTTTCAACATTAAGAATCTCAATCATAACGTTCCCTTTCTTAGCATGACTACTAAAAATGTAATTCCACCAAACAATTCAATGATGATAGAAACAACTCCCTGAGCTCTGAATACATGATACATAAAAAAGTATGAGCCGGTTAAAACCAAAAAGCCTATGGCAAGAGCCATTGGGAAAACATATCGATGATCATAGGTCGGCACTGCCTGATATGTCATGGTAGCAACTAAAAATCCGTAGAACGTAAGGGGGCCTACCAGTGAGGTTGAAATAGACATCAGAACAGAAACTAATACAAGAGTATATATAACTCCAGACTTATGATGAACCCCAAGAGAAGTGCTGGTACCTTTTCCAAGGGACAGTACATTTAATTTTTTTGAATAAGCAAGAAGCAATATGGCAGTAACGATTACTATCGGTATGGCTACCGGAAAATATTCCGCATCTGCATTATTAACAGAACCAAATAATCTTGCCTGCAGCACATCGAACTCAGACGGTGCCAGAAGCTTTCTCATAAAGGAGGATACCGACTTAAGCCCGGTTCCAATGATAATTCCCACCAAAAGCATAAGCTGTAAATTACCATACTTTCCGGATAGCAGCCAGCCATAAAGGATTAAGCACATAATAACCATGATCGCCACCTGAAACAGAAACGGTCCAACCCCTCTGAATTTTATAAATACACCGGCACCAAAAAAGAACATAGTACTGGTATGTATGGTCGAGTAAAGTGCCTCAAACCCTAAAAGCGAAGGCGTAAGAATCCGGTTATTGGTACTGGACTGGAATGCAACGGTTGCTAAGCTCTGGCAAACAGCAGCAATGATCATCGCAATAATGGCGGTCAGCCTCCGTTTCACAATGGGGACAAAGGAGGGCGAACCCATGGGAACCGGATTGTTATAAACCAAAAGCCCATAAGTGGCAAGTGATCCTAAAACAAAAAGAGTTATCAGTAATATCCAATAACGCGTCTCCTCTTTTCTGGAACGAAACGCTTTGGCCGATCTTTTTCTATTATCAACTCCGGGATTCATCCCGGTATTTTTATTATTATATATAATTTCGCTCATCATAACTTCCTTTGTTTCAATAAAATCACGATAAAGATAACCGCACCCACAGTTCCAAGGATTAAAGAGACAGGGACTTCAAAAGGCATGATAAGTGTACGGGAAATAATGTCACAAAGAGTGATTGCACCCATTCCCAGCACGCATACCCAGGGCAAATTGCTCTTAAGATCATCCCCCCGATACATGGAAACAATATTGGGAACAATTAAGCCTAAAAACGGCAGATTTCCAATTACAGCCGCAACGATACCAACGGCTGCCGAAATAAGACCCGTGCCAAGAATTACAATTTTATTATAATTTACCCCAAGGCTTGTTGCCACATCTTCTCCTAATCCGGCTAAGGTCAACCGATCCGCATAGAAAAAAATGATGATATTAATAATGACAATGAGCCATAAATACTCATATCGTCCGATTTGAACCGGGGCAAAAGAACCTACGAACCAGGTCTGAATGTTTTGTGTCATTTGGAAAAGGAGGCCAATAAAGGTGGAAATTGAGGATATGACGGCTCCCAGCATCATTCCTATGATAGGAACGATTAAAGACGAACGAAGCTTGACCTTTCTTAAGAAAAGAAAGAAAATCATAGTACCTATAAAGGAAAAAATAATAGCGCCGGCCATTCTCTGCATCAGAGTCGGTGCCGGTATAGCCAGATAAACAAAAACAAGCCCCAGGCCTGCCCATTCAATGGTACCCGTTGTGGTAGGTTCCACCATACGATTTTGCGTAATCAGCTGTGTCACCAGTCCTGCCATGGACATAGCGGCTCCGGTGAGCATAAGTGCCGCGGTTCTTGGAACGCGCGTAATAAAAAACATCTGAAGTCCATCTTCTTGTCCCTTGATATCATATACCCCTGTAAAAAGTGATACCACTCCTAACATAATGACACAGATGACTGCCAATGTAAAAGATTTTGTCCATGTCTTATTAGAACAATTCTGGGGCTGAGTATTCTCAGCCCCTGTCATTTTATTCATTCGATTTTTCCGCATTTTGATATACATCCTTTATCCTACTTGGTCAAAGAACTGGCAAGGTTATCAAATAACTCTATAAAAGTCTGAATGGATTCGTTGGTATATGTATCGTTTGGTGCATATACTACATGCCCTTCGGTAATCGCTGTCGTGTTTTGAAGAGCTGGAGAATTGTTTATTACGTCCTGAGCTGGAACCGCATCCTTTGTAGAAGAGATTGCTGCATCACGGTCCAGTACAAAGATCCAGTCAGGATTGCTCTGTGCAATCGCTTCTACAGAAATATCATCTCCCTGATGATCAGATGTAGCACCGCTCACTTCTAAGGCTGAAGTCCAGCCAAAAACTTCATACAAAGGCCCCCATACACGACCGGAAAGTGGTGCTGAAAAACCAATGTCTCCACCGGAAACTACAACACTCATGATTTTGTCGGTTCCATTATATGCAGATTTTGCCTTCTCAATTGCCTGGTCAAAATCAGCAGACAATTTTTCCGCTTCTTCATTCTTATTAAAAATCTTACCTAATGTGATAGTGGAATCTTTCAGGCCATTAACAAAACTTTCCCCAGGTTTACCGGCTTCTTTTGAAACCTGGAAGCTAAGATCAACTACCGCAGCATTTGGTACCAATTTCTTTATGTCTTCATAATAACTGGCAAATCTTTGACCCACGATTACAAGCTCAGGATCTGCTGCTGCAATGATCTCCAGATTTGGCTCACTATGGTTTCCAATATCCTGAACCTCACTGTCGGCTACATAGGGTGAATCTGCTGGCATAACTCCCTTCGGAACTGCTGCTAACTTAATTCCCCAATCGGATAATGTTTCAAAGGTTCTGTTGTCCAATGCCACCACATTCTTTGGATTGACAGGAACAGTAACCGTTCCATGAATATCTGTGACTTCCACCGTTTTAGCTTCTGCTGCGGTGCTTTCCGCTGCTGTTGTCTCAGCGGATTCACTTGCCTGCGTACTTGCTACGGTAGCTGCTGTGTTACTGCTTTTGCCTGAACAGCCCGTCAGCGCCAGGGCTAATACCGTCGCAACGACAGTTAACTTGGGTAAAATAGATTTTCTCATAATAACCTCCTGATTATGTTGTAACCGGCAAATGTCTAAATACAGTTGCCAGGCCAGATTCTTGTTAGTAACCACTAACTCAATCCGCAGTTTACCATATCAGGTCATAATTGTCAACCATTCAGTTTGTTTTAACTAACTAATACTTATTTTTATGCACTTTTACTTTGTAGAAAAAATGCCTTAACCATCTAAAGGTCAAGGCATTTTTTTATTCCTTCCAATGGAGATGATGCAGTTCTCCCTCCATGGTCATACGATCAAATCCATTCTGCCTCAAAGCTTCATAAAGAACAATGGAAACGGAATTGGATAAATTCAGGGAACGGATATCGCCCCACATGGGAATTCTCACACAGCGGTCCTCGTTGTCCACAAGAATCTCTTCTGGTATTCCGGCACTTTCCTTCCCAAACATGAGAAAGCAATCCGGCTCATATTTTACATCTGAGTAAACATGATGTCCCTTAGTCGTGGCCATATAGATTTTCGCTCCAGGATTCCGGTCTAAAAAGTCCTGATAATCACTGTACACGGTAACATCTAACTTATCCCAGTAATCAAGGCCTGCCCTTTTTATCAGTTTATCATTCAGCTTAAAACCCAGAGGCTGAATCAGATGAAG
Source organism: Hungatella sp. (assembly GCA_009712635.1). Taxonomy (GTDB): domain Bacteria; phylum Bacillota; class Clostridia; order Lachnospirales; family Lachnospiraceae; genus Lacrimispora. The sequence goes on from WASS01000018.1 coordinate 50,103, forward strand.
CCTGGTATCCGTAGCCACACAGGTCCTTCCGATATTCCCTGTATTCGCCGGCATCTCCGGTTCCAATAGTACAATATTCATAGTAATTACGCCTTTCCATCCAGTCTTTTAATAAAGCGTTCCATACGGCTTAAAGCTTCTTTTAAGTTCTTTAAGGAATACGCATAAGAAATACGAAGATAGCCTTCTCCGCAGTCTCCAAATGCAGTTCCGGGAACAACCGCCACTTTTTCTTCCATCAGAAGCCGGGTGGCAAATTCATCGGAGGTCATACCAAACCGTTTGATGCACGGAAATGTATAGAAGGCACCGTTGGGCTCAAAGCATTCAAGTCCCATCTCCTGAAACGCATGCATTAAATAACGCCTTCTCTGATCGTAGGATTCCCGCATGACAGCTACATCCTTATCGCCGTCCCGCAGCGCAGCAACGGCTGCATACTGACTGGTGGTAGGCGCACACATTATGGCGAACTGGTGGATCTTTAACATCTGCTCTAAAATCATTCTGGGGGCAGCGGCATAGCCAAGCCTCCAGCCGGTCATAGCGTAGGATTTGGAAAATCCATTAATTAAAACGGTTCTGTCTTTCATTCCAGGAAAAGCCGCTATGGTGGAGTGATCCCCGCCATAGGTAAGTTCTGCATAGATCTCATCAGAGATAACGAATAAATCCTTCTCGATTACAATGTCTGCTATTTCCTTCAGCTCTCTGGCATCCATGACAGCCCCAGTCGGGTTGTTTGGAAACGGAAGAATGAGAACCTTTGTCTTTGGAGTGATCTTCTCCAGAAGCTTTTCCTTTGTCAGCTTAAACTGATCCTTTGCTTCCAGATCAATAATCACCGGAACTCCATTGGCAAGAATGGTACAAGGTACATAGGAAACATAGCTGGGCTGAGGAACCAGCACCTCATCGCCTGGATTTAACATGGCACGGAGTGCAATATCAATGGCTTCGCTGCCGCCAACCGTTACCATTACCTCATGATCAGGATCATATGTAACTTCAAAGCGGCGGCTTAAATAGCTGCAGATCTCCGTCTTAAGCTCTTTTAAACCAGCATTAGAGGTGTAAAATGTCCGTCCTTTTTCCAGTGAATAAATACCCTCTTCCCGGATATGCCATGGCGTGTCAAAATCAGGCTCGCCTACACCCAGAGAAATGGCATCCTTCATCTCACTTACGATATCAAAAAATTTACGGATTCCCGAAGATGGAATCTCTGTTATACGGTCTGATAATGGGTTTCTCACGGCGTAATCAGCATCCTTTCGTCTTGTGTCTCTTCCGCAAGAACCGTCCCGTGATCTTTATATTTTTTCAGAACAAAATGGGTGGCTGTGCTGAGCACGGATTCCATGGGGGAAAGCTTCTCAGATACGAACTGGGCAACTGCTCTCATGGTCTTTCCTTCGATAAATACGGTAAAATCAAAGGCTCCAGACATCAAATAAACTGCATTTACCTCACTGTACTGGTAAATACGTTCTGCGATCTTGTCAAAACCCATACCTCTCTGGGGAGTTACCTTAACCTCAATCAACGCAACCACCTTTTCATCGCTGGTATTATCCCAGTTAATCAGGGTGTGATATCCGCAGATGATATGTTCCTTTTCCATTTCGGCAATCTCGTTTGCAATGGCTGCCTCACTTTCTCCAAGTAGAACCGCCAGATCTTTTAAATCAATTCTGCTGTTTTTTTCAATAATTGCCAGTATCTTTTCTCTCATATCCTACCTCCGATTTACCTGTTTTGGGATAACACCTTATATAGTTCGTCCTCTGAAGGCCGGTCAAGATAGCCGTTTCCGTCTTCATGGACAATAATCCGTTTGATTCCGTCTGTTACTTTCCCGATGACTGCCGCTTTCATTCCATGCTCCTTTAAGGCAGATACCAGATCCCCTCCGTTATCCGCCGCCAACACAAAGCAGCCCTCAGAATAAAGACGGTACGGGTTTAAGTCGTACCGTTCACAGATCTCTATGGTTTCCTGCCTTACTGGAATTTTATGAAGGTCAAAACGAATTCCCGTCATATAGGCGCCGGATAAATCCCAGAGAGCTTTCAGTATTCCTCCTTCAAGGACTGGCTCCCATTCCGTAGCCCCCAGATCCTTAAAAAAATCCGGATCATTTACCGGTAATAAAAAATCTCCGGTTAAAATCTGGTCAATATATTGCGAGGAGAACCACTGATGCAGTTCTCCCTCTCTTTCACTTACTATTTTTAACGTTCCGGCTAATCCTGCATATCCTGCAGCCACAAGATCCTGCCCCGGCTTAATCGTTCCTGTATTTTCTCTTTCAATCCGTCTCATGTTCTGTTTTTATTCTCCCGGACCTGCCTGGGGACTATCCACAGCATCTTCCCATTCAGGTGCTGCCTGGGAATCTGGTTGCTGGGTTGTTTCCTGAGTTGGCTGTGTAATAATATCAGGAACTTCAGAAGGATGGACTGGTATTGGTTCCGCAACTGCGGGTGCTGCCGGACCAACCTTTATAATTGCCTTGGATGGATTGTAGGTATCCGTATGAAGTAACTCTCTGCTCTGTTCTGCACCATCTACATACACAATCTTCCAGAGTCTTGATTTCATACCTTGATGAGCGGACTGAACCTGCTTTCTGGATCCAGGCGGCATGGCGGGATCCACAACCTCTTTTGCAGCTCCCGGATCAGTGACACTGAGTGTTTCCGAAACAAATTCAAAGGTCCGGTTGGCTGGCCTGGTCTCTTTCCCATATATGGTAAAGGTAAGAGTTTTTCCTGAAGTATAGCCTTCCACATAAATAGGCGTGCTGTAATTATTGGTAAATTTGATGTCTTTATAGGTTCCTGCAATTGCCGCATCCTCCGACGGCTTTACATAACTTACCACCATGGAGTGATTCTGTCTCTGACTGATCTCTAACTCTGCTCTGAGTGCGGCATTGTAAATGGTAGTGGCGATCTGACATACGCCGCCTCCCACACTGTCAACCACCTGACCGTTCTCATATGCAGCAGCTGTCGCGTAACCATTATCAACCGTAAAGGGATGCATGCAGTCATAACCGGACAAGGTCTCTCCAGGCATTAACACATGACCGTTTATCTTTCCGGAACCAACCTGCAGGTTTTTGGACCTGGAGGCACCGCTTGATGAAAAATTGGTGGAAAAGGTTCCAAGTACATCCTGTATGGTAGATAAATCTTCGGTTGTTATCGCCGGCTTTACTTCGGCAACAACTGCATTAACAGTGATCGGCTCTTTTAAACCATTTGCAAACGCCGCATTAAGAGCCTGCTTTGTGGCTTCCACATCCACTGTTTTTCCAATTACAGAAGGTGTGACTGTAAATGCTCCGTTCTGGCGGACAATGGAGGCATTCTTTGGTTCAGCCACTGCAGGTGCACATTTTTCGGCCACAAATGACGCTAACCTGCCATCATCCAAAGAAGTTTCCAAGGGAATGATGACTGGATTGTGTTCGATATCCTTTTTATTTAAATATCGTTTTAATAAATTCCCCCCCTGCCAGGAGGATGCTGCCTGAGAAACCGCTTCCGGGTTGCTCCAATGAAATCCCAGATCCTTAGCTGTCGTATCCACCGGCTGTCCGTCCACAACCAGTGTGATTTTCTGATTTTCCATTTCATTAACCAGGCCCTGAACCTTTTGCCCGGCTTCTTCCTCTGTCAAACCGCCCAGATTATAATCCCCGACATAGATACCGTCCGGAAGCGTATCAGCCATAACGTATGCTGGTGAGAAAAATCCGATTCCCACTGCCAGCATAGAGGCCGCCAGGCATATGGACAAAGTTTTCTTTTTCATATTCCATCCTCTTACTCTACTGTTTCCGCCTGACGTTTTGTCAGATAAAAACTATCTCATAAAACTTAACATCATGGGGAGTACCATTGCTATTATCAGTAAAACTACAACTGCGATTAAAACCACTGACATAAACTTCTTGTTGTTCTTATTGTTAAAATTAATCATTTTGTATCACCTCTCTTATATTCTTCCATATTGTGCGATGATTTTATCCGTAATTCTGGATATTTCATTTCTGGATAAATGATCCAATTGCACAGATAAAGCTATTTTATGATATTTTAATAAATCCTGCAAGTGTTCTTTTTGCCGGTTTGACGCTGGTTGTTCCTTTTTTACCTTATAAATCAAGGGGACAGAGTCAAAGACTTCCGGATTCCGCTCACCAAACTCCTTTTTCATTGCCTGATACAGCTCGTGAGCTGCGATGGCATCAAATCTGGCACGGTGGCTTTGTTTTATTTCAATCCCGAAATAACCACAGGCTGCAGAAAGACTTTTTGATTTATCTTCCGGCATAAATTTTCTTGCAAGCTTTAATGTATCAATTCCCTGCCGTTCAAAACATAATCCTTTATTTACTGCTGCACGTTTTAAAAAACTGTAATCAAAGATGATATGATGTCCCAGAATAGGCAGTTTACCTGCGAAATCAAGGAAATGGCCAATTATGGATTCGATGCCTGAAGCAGGCTCCAGCTGACTGTCAGTAATACCAGTCAGGGAAATCACATGCTCTTCCAGATTGCGGTAAGGATTTACAAAGCATTCAAATGTGTCTTCTGCTTTTCCATCTGTCACCCGCACTGCTCCGATTTCAATAATTTTATCACGTTTTGGGTCAAGACCGGTCGTTTCTAAATCCACGGCAACATAAGATGATATCACGTTTTGTTCTTCCTCTCCTCAATTTCCCCTGTTACAGCACTGGGACACAGCTCCTTCAGGAAGCAGTCTCTGCATTTGGGACTTCTTGCAATGCAGATGGATCTTCCCAGCGTGATAATCTGGATGTTCCACAGGATCCAGTGATCTCTTGGCAGTATCTCCATTAATTCATATTCAATTTTTTCCGGGTCATCTGATTTGGCAAACCCCAGTTTTTTCGATATCCGCTTTACATGGGTATCGACCACAATACTGGGTTGGTTATAAATATTGCCCAGTATTACATTAGCGGTTTTCCTGCCCACTCCTGCAAGCCCAGTCAGCTCTTCCATGGTCTTTGGAACTTCGCCTCCATACTTTTCCACCAGATCCGTACAGCAGGAAATAATATTTTTGGCTTTCATGTGATAAAACCCCAGGGAATGGATATCCTGTTCCAGCTCTTTTAAACGGGCATTGGCAAATTTTTCCGGCGAGTCGTATTTTTGAAATAAATCTACAGTCACCATGTTGACTCTGGCATCGGTACACTGGGCACTTAAAATAACTGCAATGAGCAGCTGCCATGGTGTTTCATGATTTAAATAGCAGATATACTCTGTTCCGTATTCCTGGTCAAGAGCCTCTAAAACTCTGGTCACCCTGGCTCTTTTTTCTGCTTTTGTCTCTTTTTTAGCCATCATCTCCTCCATATGCCAAGCTCATGGACTGCTGCATTATGGGTAAGTGCATCCCTTTTTTTATAATCAAAAAGGACCGCTCTTCCATCATGAAATACCTCCACATGAGCCATCTTGATCAGCTGCCTGGCTTCAAAACCTTCATAACCTTCTTTTAAATAGCGATATTGAACCGCCTCTTCTGCAAAAAAAGCTTTTATCTGATCTTTATAAGGTTCCTGATCAGCAGAAAAAGCAGGACGGCTCTTCAGGTTTTCCCTTAGATATAAGTCATATACCAGAAGATCCCTGTAATAGGACTGTTTATCGGGAACCCGGAGGCTGATAAACGTCTCTAATATCTCGTACCTGGCCATTCGGCTGTGACTCAGCTTAGACAATTCCTGTTTATCATAATATTCGGCCAATGACTCAAACATATCAAAAGGAGTATGAAATTCTTTGCGAAATTCTTCTATTGTAGTTTTGAACTGACCGCTGTTGCCGTAAACCTCCAACATCTCTTCCAGTCCCTTTAACTTAAGAACCCCACCATAGTCAAGCCATCTGGTGGACAAAACTTCATAGGTCGGCGTTTCCTTATAACGAATCTCATAATCCTGTGCCTTTTGTGCCATATAGGAACCCTTTAATACCTTCAAAAATCCCAGCTGAAGCTGTTCCGGCTTCATATCATAAACCTGGTTGAAGGAACGTCTGAAGCTTTCATAGTCTTCAAATGGAAGTCCCACAATCAGATCCAGATGCTGATGTATGTTTCCATAGCTGTTTATGATCTCCACATTCTTCCTTAATACAGACAGATCCATACTCCGGTGTATTTCCTTAATGGTGGATTCATTGGTACTCTGCACCCCGATCTCTAACTGAATCAGTCCGGGTCTCATGCGGGACATCAGCTGTAATTCATCCTGATTCAGTAAATCTGCGGAAATCTCAAAATGGAAATTAGTCACCCCGTTATCATGTTCGATTAAATACTCCCAGATGCGATACGAGTGATCCCTGCTGCAGTTAAAGGTTCTGTCTACAAACTTCACCTGAGGAACTTTTTTCTGAAGGAAAAAATCCAGTTCCTTTAACACCAGATCCGTATCCCGGAACCGGACGGATTTGTCAACAGAAGAAAGGCAATAGCTGCAGGAAAACGGGCATCCACGGCTGCTTTCATAATAAACAATACGGTTTTCAAACCCGGCCATATCCTGATAAAGAAATGGAATCTTGTTTAGATCAACCGGGGACTTTAAAGGATTGATAACCGGTAGTCCATCTTTATCCCGGACAGCAGTTCCGTCTATCTCCTGAAAGGCTGTCCGATTCCACCCCGGAGTTCCTCTCTGCTGATCCAGATAACGGCTGACCACTTTTTTAAAGGTTTCTTCCCCTTCTCCCATCATAATGCCGAAAACATGTGGCTCTTTTTCTAAAATCCGGGCTGCATCGTAAGACACCTCAGGACCTCCCAGCCAGATCTCCACATGAGGGAGAACTTTCGGAAGGTCCCGTACCAGTTCTAAAATATAGGAAATATTCCAGATGTAACAGGAGAATCCCACTACATCTGGTTTTCTTCTATAAATATCACTCAGTATTTCATCCATCTGATTATTAATGGTATATTCCCCAATTTCTATTTCAAACCTTCCGTCGCTAAGTTCCGGCTCTTTCAGCCACGCCTGGGCATAAGCCTTTAAACTGTAGACTCCAGGATTGGAATGAATATATTTGGCATTCAGCGCCGCCAGTAAAAACTTCATATTAAACCTCGATCTCTATTTTTCTGCCGGATGGCTGATATTGATAATAGCGGACTCCTGCCGCATTCAGCATACGCTTGGAAGCATTCACCGCAGGTGTTCCGGCATACTTGTCCGAACCATATACAATTGTTTTAATTCCGGACTGAATGATTGCCTTTGCACATTCATTACAGGGGAAAAGGGTTACATAAAGTTTAGAACCTTCCAGACTTCCTCCCCTGTAATTAAGAATAGCATTTAATTCACTGTGAGTGGAATAGAAATATTTGGCATTATAGGGATCCTCTGCCTCATTGTCTCTTCCCCATGGAAATTCATCATCGGAACATCCCAGTGGAAATCCGTTATAACCCATGGATAAAATTTTATTATCCTGGCTGACAATACAGGCCCCTACCTGTGTGCTGGGATCCTTGGATCGTTTTCCTGACAAAACAGCCACTCCCATAAAATACTCATCCCAGGTAATATAATCTTCTCTTTTTCCAGTCATCCTTCCTGCTCCTCCCTGTCAAACTTTAATAATGTGGTAACCGGCTGCCTTAGTCAGCCGATTCATGATTGCCTGTCCCAGATGACTTCTGGAAAAGCTCTCAGAAAATATATAGTCAGCATCTAAATCGTCAAATTCACGTAAAACTGCATATAAATTATGGGCGATAGACTCCTCTTTCAGACGGCTGCCGATACTCCTTATAATACCTTCCTGATAAAGCTCTGACGTCTCATCGGTACAGATCACACCTACCCGGTATCCTGCCTCCAGCTTTTCCTCTGCCAGTTTATTGATTTCAGAAACCACAGCATCTGTATTTCCCTCAACCAGAGTAAGATCTGCTTTGGGTGCATAATGCTTATACTTCATTCCCGGTGCCTTTGGTTTTACATCGGCTTTTAACGGGCCTGAGATAATAGCAGGATCCAGACAGATTTCTTTCCCTAAAACTGCAGATGCCATCTCCTGGGTAACTGCACCTGGTCTTAGAATCATGGGTTCATCTCCTGAAACGTCAATAATGGTGGATTCCACCCCGATTCCCACAGCACCGCCATCAACGATCATCTGTATCTTTCCGTTCATATCCTGCCATACATGGTCTGCGGTGGTAGGGCTGGGACGGCCGGATGTATTGGCACTGGGAGCTGCTATGGGAACTCCTGCCAATCGGATCAGCGCACTGGCTGCCGGATCAGCAGGCATACGAACCGCTACTGTATCAAGTCCGCCGGTAGTTCCATAAGGGACCAGACTGCTTTTGGGAAAAATCAGCGTAAGAGGACCAGGCCAGAATGCTTCCATAAGTTTTCTGCCTGCCTCCGGAACTTCCGTCACCAGAGGAAGCAGATCGTTAAAATCTGCAATATGGGCAATGAGTGGATTATCCGATGGCCTTCCCTTTGCCTCATAGATCTTTTTTGCCGCCTCTTCATTTAAAGCATTGGCCCCAAGACCATAAACAGTTTCCGTTGGGAATGCCACAAGACCGCCTTCCCTTAATATTTTTGCCGGTTCTTTTAACTGTTCTGAATCCGGATTCTCTCTGTCTTTTAATATAATTCGTTTCGTATTCATATCACTCTGCTCTTTTCTTTTCACTTCCATTTATCATATCACAGCGTAAAGGCTCATGCAATGCTTTTACCCCTGACAAAACGGGCTTTTAAAGCCCTGTACAAATAGCAGTTGTAAGTTTTCCCTATCAATGATACCATAATAATAGTATACGTTAAAAGAGGAGAAAAACATGGAACTGATTATACCCCAAAACTATGATCCCAGGCTCTCTGTCCGGGAAACCCAGGAAGCAATTAAGTACATTAGAGATACCTTTCAAAAGGAACTGGGTAAGGAGATGAACTTAGAGAGAATCTCCGCCCCTTTATTTGTAGAACGAAGCAGCGGATTAAATGACAATTTAAATGGTGTGGAACGCCCGGTGCAGTTTGATCTTTCAGGAGTTCCCGGCGAAACCATGGAAGTGGTACACTCCCTTGCCAAATGGAAACGTATGGCACTCCACGAATACGGCTTTCATCCAGGAGAAGGACTTTATACCAACATGAATGCCATCCGCAGAGACGAGGATCTAGACAATCTTCACTCCTGTTATGTGGATCAGTGGGATTGGGAAAAAGTAATTACCAGAGAAGAAAGAAACGAGAATACGTTAAAAGAGACCGTGAAAATAATTTTCAAGATCATCAAACACATGGAACATGAAGTCTGGTACAAATATCCCCAGGCAGTCAAAACGCTTCCTGATGATATTACTTTCATCACCTCCCAGGAGCTGGAAGACCTCTATCCTGAACTGTCACCCAAGGAGAGGGAAAATGCCATCACAAAAGAGCACGGCTGTGTCTTCCTTATGAAAATCGGAGATAAATTAGGCAGCGGAACACCTCACGATGGCAGAGCACCTGATTACGATGACTGGCAGCTTAACGGAGATATTCTCTTCTGGTTCGAGCATTTAAACTGTGCATTAGAAATCTCAAGCATGGGAATCCGTGTAGATGAAACAGCTCTGTCAGAACAGTTAAAGAAAGCAGGATGTGAAGACCGCAAGGAACTCCCTTATCATAAAATGCTTTTAAATGGAGAACTCCCCTATACCATCGGCGGAGGTATCGGGCAGTCACGCCTCTGTATGCTATTATTAGACCGGGCACACGTTGGCGAAGTTCAGGCCAGTATCTGGCCAGACGAAATGCGAAAAGAGTGCAGAAAGAACAATATATTTCTGCTTTAATTCTTACATAGGAAGTGGATGCAATGAACGTATTTCTTTGTGATGACCAGGCAGAGTTTATGAATGGATTTGCAAATGATCTGGAAGGGTATTTTCGTACTCGGAATATCCCCTTCCAGCTTTTCCTTTTTACATCCGGGACAGAGCTTCTGTCCTCCAAAGCAGTGCCTGACCTTATTTTTCTGGATATTAAAATGGGCGGGGAATCCGGACTGAACACTGCACATAAAATCAGGGAGACCAATACAAGGGCAAAGCTTGTATTTCTTACTGCTTATAAACAATATGTATTTCAATCCTTTGATGTGGATGCATCCCATTATCTTATTAAACCAGTAAGCAGACAAAAGCTTTATCCCGTTCTGGATCATATAATCAAACAGCTTAATCTCTTAAAAGAATCTCCCATTATAGTAAAATCAGGCCAGTCCACCATATGTATTTCCTGCTCTGATCTTATGTATCTGGAAGTAAATAATAAAACACTAACTCTTCACAACCAAACTAATACCACCGAAGTTCCTGGTAAGCTGGAATCCGTTGAAAAGATTCTACCCGCCCGTTTCTTCCGGTGCCACAGAAGTTACATTGTTAACATGGATTATATTGTCCAGTTTGACCGAATGGATCTTCATCTTGCCAACGGAGAAATAATTCCGGTCAGCAAGCGAAAATATCAGGATTTTTCCAGTACCTTCCTTAAATATATGAAAAAGGAGGTATTGTTATAATTCTTCTTCTTTTTACCGCTTACATCCAATATCGTTTCTTCAGTAAGATGTTAAAATGCCGCTTTCACAAGCTTTTAACCTTTATTGGTGTTGTCTTTTTTTCCATAGCCTCCAACTTTATCAACATTAATTGCAGACTTGCCCTGATATTTCCACAGGAATTGTTTTATTTTATCACTTCGCTGATCATGATCTGGGTATTATTCCAGGCCAGCACTGGAAAAAAGATAATGTTGGCTATTTTCACTGATGGGCTTGGATATACTTGTAATTTTGTTTTTCTGCCATTAATTCAATTTTTAAGCAAAAACATCATTGATCATGCATCTGCTTATGATATGGCTTATAAACTATGTGATATTTTATCCAGCCTGCTTTACGCAGCCATATTGGAATGGGTGGGCAGAAAATGCCGTAATCTACATGGTGAGATTACTATGCCGGAAAATCTTTTTCTCCTGATCTTATGTTTCTTCACCAGACAGACTGTTATTTACTACGGCTGGAACCAGATCCAGCACAACAACACGCTGTTATCTAACATGCTTGCAACCGCTGTTGCAACTGGCGGCGTTTCACTAATTACTTTTTCCTCTTACTATGCAGACCGGAAACTAAGTTTACACCTTGCAAATGAGAAAAATGCAATATTGGAAAAGCGGATCACAGCATGGAAGGAAGAGGAAAAACAGCTGTCCGGTTTTCGCCATGACTTTAAGAACCATATGCTGTGCTTAAGGAATCTCCTCTCCATGAATAAGAATGAAGAGGCTTTCAATTACCTGGATTGTATAACCGGAACTTTTAATACTTTTTATCCCGATTATTCTTCTGGCAACGCTTATGCAGATGCGATTATCAGGGAAAAGCTTGCGCTTGCCAGAGCATGGGAAATTCGTTTGGATACCGATTTCATTTTTCCCTCCTCTGATCTGATCAATCCTTCTGACCTGTGTATCATCTTAAGCAATGCTTTGGATAACGCTCTGGAAGCCTGCCAAAAATTAACCAATCGGGATGATCCCCCACTGATTACAGCAGTTTCCTGTGTCCAACGTTCCTTTCTTATGATTGAAATAACCAATCCGGTCCCACATACAGCAAGCCCAGGTATCAGTCCTTTCCTGTCTTCAAAAGAAGACCCCCATCTTCATGGAATCGGCTTATCCAACATTCGGGATGCAGTTGAACGCTGTAATGGAACTATGGACATTTCAATTTCAGAGGAACTATTTCATTTTTGTGTCATGATTCAGCTTTTTCCACCATCTCATTGATAGTAAGACCGTTTATACCGTAATCGTTACCGTTTACGCCAAAATAATTATATTCCTCCTCTAACTGCCGAATAAATAATCAGTACAAAAGGAGGGTATGAGATGTATATTGGTAAAATGGAAACTCAGTCGACAAAAATAAATATCGCTTCCATCAACCGTTCTGCTAACAATAAACATGAGGCAATTTACGGCAAAAGTAAGGAAAGCAAGAAAACCGATGAAGTATCAATTTCCCCTGTCGGGAAAAAGAAGAGTATGATGAAGCAGCTGATGGATCAGAAGCAAAGGATTCTGGAACAAAAACAGTCGATGCTGAACTCCGATCAGGAATACGGTTCAGAAAACATGAATGATAAACTGAAAGAATTTGAGATGCAGCTAAAAGCCATTGACGATCAGATCGCACAGGTTCAGGCGGATGAATCAGATAAATCGGATTCTTATTTCATTGATGAAACCGGTAAGATTTATAAAAAACCAAAATCAAAAGAAGATGCGCAGACTGATCAGATGAGTGCAATCACAAAATTATCATCCGGTGTATCTCAGGCAGAAATAATCTCATCTGCAAAAGACATGATTGATGGAAAAATCAATGTATTAAAAAGTGAGATTAAACAAGGTTACGGAAATACAGATCAAAAAATCGAGGCTGCATCCAGACTACAAAGCAGATCTGATCAATTAGTAGCAAAAACTTCTGAAAAAATTGGAGAGGTTAATAAGAATGCTGCCGTGCTGTCAAATAGCGCTGCAGAGAACACTGAAACGGAAACGGAAATGGAACCGGAAACTGAGAATGATACCGGTATCCAGTCGGAATAACATTTATTCCATTTAAAGACAAAAACAGGAACCTGTAAGCCAAAGGTTCCTGTTTTTTATATATTTAGTTATTATTTAAATAGCTCATGATTCCCATATGTATGGTCCACGCTACCCGGTCCTGGTAATCTTCATCATTCAAAAGCTTTGATTCTTTGCTATTGGTTAAGAATCCGCATTCCACGATTACAATCGGTGTCCTCACATGAAGCAGCAGGTAATAATTGTCATTGGGTTTTGCAAGTCTTGTATTCTTATCCCCCAATAAAAAATCGAACCGTTCCTGTATGGTTTCAGCAAGCTTTTTTCCTTTTTCTGACTTTTTATAATAAAACACCTGTCCTCCGGAGATTTCCTCCTGGTGATAACTGTTTTGATGGATACTTACAGTCAATGCAGGCTTGGTTTTATTGATGATATCACACCGTCTGTTCATATCCGCCATCTTTTTTCTGTTGTCTTTGGCTGAATACAGTCCATTATCATCATCTCTGGTGAGAACAACATCCACATCCGATGCTTCCAGATACTTTTTCAGTTTCATGGTAATCTGCAGATTAATATCTTTTTCAAGAGTACCGTCAATCCCGATCTTACCAGGGTCACTCCCCCCGTGGCCTGCATCAATTACTACCACAGGCCGATTCTTTTGTGCAGATGGGGCGTTATTTACTGCTGCCATCTTTCCCGCCTGGCTGGATATAACATAAACCAATATCAGCAAAATCACCGCCATGAACGGTTCCCATTTTTTTAATTTCACGCTCTTTACCCGATTCACGTTCTTAATGAATTATACTTTTTGGTGAATTAAAAAAGAACCGGTACAAGTGACTTTCCTTCTATTTAACGCTTAAAGTGTTATAATCTCTGCCGCCATCTGCAGTGATCCACTCCAGATACTGGGATAAAATACTGGGATACCCCTCATCCTGCCATAATTTATATCCTTTTTTTGCCATGACCTTCTCACGGATGTCCGCTACCTTACCTTCATAACACGCAGAATTCAGTTCTGCATATACCTTAGCCATCATATCCCTTTGACTTTCAGTCAGACCCTGAAGGGTGTTTAAGCTATCAAACTCATCCTGAGCCTGATTATAAAATACTTTACTCAAATACTTTCTACCATAATTACTAAAATTTAAAAGATTCTTGTCCTTATTTCCTGTTTTCTCCGCCCAGGCTTTCATATCAAGAGATTTCGTATGATAGTTAAAGGTTCCTTCCGGTCCATACTCCAGAATTCCATACAAACATGGAGGAGTAGACAGAGAGCCTGTCACTATTTCATAAATCCCAGAATCGCCATGGGATCTCTTGTAATGCTGAACATGAAGATGTCCGCTTAAAAATAAAGGAACTTCCCAGCTCTCCAGCTGATCAATGAGCTGTTCACTGTGCTCAATGGTACAATCCTGAAGATATACTTCACTTTCATCAAGTAAATTATGATGCGCCACAGGAATCACTTTCATTCCCAGATTCCAGGCCTCTTCCATCTGCTCCTCAATCCAGGTGTATGTATCATCCTTTATCATGCCGCCGACCAGATTCTTGGGGTCATACTGGCAGCTGTCAAGCATCAGAGCTCTGGTTTTATCATTAATCTGATATACATAGCTTAAGGAAGCCGGGTCCCGGCTCACTGCCTCACTATATCCGAATTCGTCATATATCTCTTCAAATTCTTCTGGTGTAATACTCTCCGTATTAACGATGGACTCTCCCTCAAACCGACAGGCATCAGGATTATTAATATCATGGTTTCCAGGAATAACGATTACAGGAATTCCCGCTTCTTCTATGGCCTCCAGTTTACTGGCAAGTTCTATATGGCTATCCCGCTCTCCGTTATAAGTTAAATCCCCCTCTAATATTACCAGATCCGGCTTTTCTGCTTTCACCTCTTCAATGAACGCATCTGTAATTTCCCAGATATATTTCATTACTTTGCCATCTCCGTGATCTGCGGTATATTCATAACTCATCTGCATATCGGTTAAATCTCTGGCCAGATAATGAATATCTGTAGCTATTATTATCCTGGCGGTTCCTTCCTCCAGTGCCTGGGTTTGTTCTGGTGAAGACTCCCCGGAGGTTTCAGGAACCTGTGCTGTGGAAGGTGTCTGTACTTGTGTAACGGTTGTCTCCGGCTGCGCCGTACTCTCTTCCTGTGTAAGTTCCTGTGCTCCTTTTTTAAAAGAACAGCCTGAAGTTACACAAACTGCAGCCGCCAATGCTGCCAATAATACCCTCTTTTTCATAAACTGACCTTCCTGCCTATCCCTTTCTTCTGTTATTCCTTGTCAAGCCGTACTTCATCCCACAAATCAGCCGGCTCAAATCCCAGCTTCCAGCATGCCACACCTGCCAGATCGTACTGACGAATCAAGTTCATCTTCAGGCCGATGGAACGTTCTTCCTCAAGCCACACAGTCTTTTTGCCCTCTTCTGTCTGAAGTTCTCCGTAATACTGTCCCAACTCTTCCTGCCAGTACAACTTCACATCATTTTTCGTAACCCATTCTTTGGATTTTGCTATACCAATGGCAGAGGATGAAGTCTTTCCATCTGTTCCTTCCGTCCATATTCTGGTGTAAAAAGGAATACCATTAATAACCTTTTCCTTGGGAACAACTTTAAGCGTATTCTTAATTCCATCTTCCACATATTGAATAGAGGACACAGATCCGGCCTCTCCGCCTGCATAATGTTCATCGTAACCCATAATGATCACATAATCAGCTACAATCCCCTGCTCCTCCCTGTTATAAAACTCATTTCCTGCAACGGGCACGTAATTATCCACGGACAGGACAAGCCCCTTCTCTCTGCATGGGATGGACAGCTCTCTGATAAACTGAATGTAATGGGGACCCGCTTCCTCTTTTATACCTTCAAAGTCCAGATTAATGCCGTCAAATCCATAGGTCTTTGCCTCTGCCATCAGGCTATCAATCAGCTTCTTCCTTGTTGATGTTTTAGACATCAGAATCTCCGTATTCACATCAGAACTAAAGTTATTAATCAGTGCCCAGACCTTCAAACCTTTGTCGTGAGCCTTTTTTACATACCCCGCATCTGCCAGGGAATGAAAACCACCTTCATTATCATTTAATTCATACCATGTTGGTGAAATCACGTTAACCCCTGAGGTATTGGCAATCAGACTGTCAAAGGTAGAATTTCCCTCTGCCGAGGTAACCTGATGCCATACCAGGCAAACCGGCTGATCCATGGTTATATTCTTATAAACCGGCTTTATAAAAGTGCTTACGGAGGCCTCTTTTTGCGTTTCTCCAAGGCGTCTGCGTTCTACATAGCCAATAAAACCATCTTCTGTCCGGATTTTATCCCATTTGTTCATGGAATCCAGAACCGTCACTTTGCTCCCCTCATTCACATGAGTTGCAATGGGACTCCTGACTCCGCCCTTGATACGCACATTACCGTCTTTAACAACAGTAGCCCGTTCTTTATCCGTCCAGTTATTATTAATAAACACCCGTTTATTTACAGCTGAATCATACGCGGTAAATTCAGCATCTGTATAGTTAGCAATAAGGCCCAGGGATAAATACACAGTATCCCCTTTCTCCAGAATCAGTGATTTTCCGGAAGAACCTTTTGTATTCTGGTCTGCATAAACAATGGAATCCGGAAGCGTATACACAAGCAGCTTCTCATTGCTGTCCCAGTAAAAACGCTCATTTAAATTTTCATTGATCCAACTGATGGGAAGGTAGGTCTGATCCTCTGCAAAAAGACCTTTGGTTTCCTGAAGATTCTCATTTAAAAAAACTGCTACCTCATCCCCTGTGACCCCAAAAATCTCAGTCAAATCTGCCTGCTCACTGGATGGAATATACCGTTCCAAAAACCGGACTCCGAAAGAGCCGGCCAGAACCAGCAAAATCAATCCCAGCGCCACCATAACCGGCACTGCTTTCCTCTTCATCTGTTTTCCTCCTGCTTATGGATCATATCTTATGAACTC
This sequence comes from Hungatella sp., assembly GCA_009712635.1. Lineage (GTDB taxonomy): Bacteria > Bacillota > Clostridia > Lachnospirales > Lachnospiraceae > Lacrimispora. Next base: position 66,854 of record WASS01000018.1, read on the forward strand.
ATTTCTGTAATATCTTTTAGATTATATCATACTTCTTACTTTTTGGAATTTACATTTTCATTACATTCTGTTTCCCCTGTCCCGCCCTGACGCGCATAAACTCATTCTCTCCGGGCTGAAGATGGAATCCGCCAACGCGCCCCTGATCCCATGTTTCCTGAAATTACCGATTGTAGACACGGTCAAATCTGATTTCCTGCAGTTTACCGGTCTCCTCATCAGGAACATAGTCTGCCATATAAAAGCTGTCATCCTCCCTTATTTCAAATATTCTTCCCCAGTCTGTCTCCGGCAGTTCCTCGCCGTCGATCACAATGGGAACTCCCTTATTTCTGTACCTTTTCAGTCCTTCCAGATACTTGTCTCTTTTACCTTCTTTCCATATACCACTGTCATCTTTACTCATATTGCTATCTCCCCGCCATTTTATCTTTCGTATTTTAAAAAAATTGTTCATAAAAACTGATAGTCTCAGCAGTGACAGACAGTGGATCTATGGAAAACGGAATTCTTCTGACCGGAACTTTTAATTTTTTTTCCAGACTTGTTCTTGCCTCTTCACTGCCAAATGATACCAGGCTGTCCCAGCTTCTCTGCGTTTTTATCCCCCTCTTTTCAAATTCCAGAAACTCACCAATCTGCCACTCACTAAGACTTCCTATTACAAATTGCCTGCTGCATCGAAAAAACTCTTCCAGATTGCCTTCCTTTGCAGTTCCATAATCCACAATTACAGCATGATAGCCGGACTTTTTACACAACAAAAGTGTATCAATCCCCGCTTTTCCAAAATAATCTGTCTCTAGAACCCGAAACGGGCTTTCACCTTTTTTTCCACTGGAACAGGCTGCTCCCATACGAGAAAAGGACTCATGATGATTCCATTCCAAAACTGCACACCGCATTCTCATCACACCAGATAAATATCCGGCTGTCATGACTGAAAAATGAGTTACTCCGGTCCCTCTTCCGGTACCAATAATTCCAATTAACTCAGGGATATCAACCTTACCTAATGGATTACCCGGTCTCCAGCCTCTTTTTGCATATTTCTTCATAGAAATTTAACCCTTTCCCGGAAGACAGCGCTCCTTTATCCTTAATTTTTTCAACACACTTTTTCCCCAACGCACAACTGGTAAATCCCATCTTCTTCCTCCCCGGTTTTCCGCCAGGATTTCATTGGTTACAGCCTGATAAAAAGTCTCCAGTTCATTACTGACCGTAAATGGATCAGTGAAAAAAGGAGCCCGAAAGAACACTGAAGCCTGTGCACCTTTTGGGATACAGATTTTTTTATCAATCGCCCAGTGATTGTATATAACGGCAAAGGGGATCCCGGATCTTATTACTTCTTCCACAGCTTCAAAGGCATATATCTGATTCCATATACTGCCATCACACACCAGTATTACAGCATCAGGTGCCATACTAAGCGCCTGGCTTAAATTCTCTCCCCAATCCATCAGGTGCACATGAAAGGGGGGATCCTTTAATTTCACCCCTGCTCCGTAATAAGGCTTTATAATTAGGCTTCTGTAATGCAGCAAACCATAGCTGTCACGCTTTGCTTTCGTGAATTTAAAAAGACCGGCCCCCATAAAAGAGTCCTGTTTTTCTTCTAATAAGTTGGGAATTCCTTGATTTTTAAGGTAGACAGACAGGCCGATTCCGATGTGGGTTGTTCCTGCCCCGGATTTGCTCCCTGAAAGAGCAATTGTAAGAGATGATGATTGCAGACGTTTTTTTGCATCCGTTTCCGTTTCTTTTAACTGACGGAGCTGTTCCATAAGCTCCTGTGCTGTTGAATACCTGTTTTCCTTTTCTTTACAGATACATTGACCGATAACTGCTGCCAGCCCCCGATCCATGGACGCTTCTGGTATGAAAGGCAGCTCAGGAAATTTGCCAGTGTAAAGATAACAGAGGATCGTGCCAATGGCATAAATATCTGTTCTTTCATCAAGCACTGCTTCTGCCTCATACTGTTCTGGTGCAGCGCAGCCTACCGTACCATATCGTTCTCCCGGCTTATTTGCTTCTTTTAAGGATGCAGCCAGTCCAAAGTCAATTAGTTTAATCGTATCATGGCATAATAACAGGTTTTTCGGCTGTAAATCTAAATGTAATATAGGGGTTGTTCCTGCGAGATGCAGGTAATTAATGATGCTGGCAAGCTGAATTCCATAGAAAATGGTCAGCTCCCGCGACAGATGACCCTGTTTTTTCACAAGATCATATAAGGAATCTCCTTCCAAATACTCTTCAATTAAATAACTGTAACTTTCATCTTCTTCTACGTCATATACAATGGGAATACCAGGATGGCGCAGCTCTTTTAAAATCAATGCTTCACGCCTGAATTGTTCATAATTGAGAAAGCTTTTGGATACACGTTTCACTGCCCTGTATTCCTCAAGCCCAAGATGAACCGCCAGAAAAACTGTTCCTTCCCGACCGGTTCCCAAGATACCGCATAGTTGATATTTGCCGAACAGAACGGTGCTTACTAAAATCACCTCCTTGTGCCTGCACAATATCATCTCTTGGAAAATATTGTAATATAATATTCCTTTATTTACAACCATTTTATATTTTTTTTACATTTTCTTTTTCTTTTATAAAAATCTAAAAAGTTAGCAGGGGAAAATGTGTTCTAATTGACAACCAACAAAAGAAGTGATATTTTTTAGTTAGCTTTATCTAACCGTTCATTACAAATCAGGAGGTCTTATTGGTGAAAAACAAAAATATCCCATTTAGAATCGGACATGTGTTAATTCAAGTCACAGATCTTGAAACAGCCATCAGACAATATCAAGATATGGGGTTTCAGATTGTACCGGGAGGTGTCTATGGCAAAACACATAATGCTTTGATTTATTTAAATGATGGCTCTTTTCTGGAACTGTTCTCCACGAATCATGGAAGAGTTGTTAACGCACTTCTTAAATTCATGGTTAAAATAATAGGATTATGGAACCCGTCTTATTCCAGCCGTCTTGCACGTTACCTGCCAGGACAGGAGGGATTAAGAGATTATGCTTTGGATTCTGTACCCGGTACTCTGTATCAGGAAAATATAGATAAGCTTCTTAAAAATGGACTGAAATTATCTAAAATACGTCCAAAGTCCAGAACTGAACACCATGGAATTAAACTTAAATGGACACTCTGTTGTCCAGACAGTATTCTTCTGCCCTTTTTGATGAGCGAATATCATCCATCTCCAATTATTGAAGAACAAGATACCTATCATGCCAACGGTGCCGCCGCAATCCATGAAATCACGGTCTCAACCTGTGAATGGAGTAAAACATACGAGGAATATACCCTGCTTCTTGGAATTGAGCCTGCCGTAACGCTGGGACAAAATGGCCGTAGCTGTTTGTTCCCGGTCCAAAGGGCCTTTATCCATCTGGTTGAAAATAAAAAAGATGGTATTGATCATATCATCCTGACCCGTGACCATCAAAGTGAACAATTGGCAGTTACTACTCCGTTTATCCTCTTTACCGAAAGTCAGATTGTTTAGACTTCGTTTAAAAGGAAAACCGCCCTATTACAAGGGCGATTGTTTAGTAGTACCATTTTAGTATCATTTTAGTATCATTTTAGTATCAAAGTGATAACACTTTTACTTGCAAATAAAGTACCTATGTATTAGAATAGTATTAAAGGAACAACCGCCCCAATACAAGGGGTTGGCCATATTATGTATGATAGAAAACTCCACCCTACACAACACGCCAATGTTTTACAAGGGTGGTTTTCTATGCCTGTTTCCAGGACTTTATAGAAAAACGTTACTTACAATTATAGAAAATAAAGGTAAGCAATGCTAAAATGAATGAGCCAAAGGCCATAAGGTCTTTAAAGTCATATTTCATCCGCACCACCTCCTATCTATGTAAAGATAGAAGGCCAACGCCCTTGCAGTGACGCGATTGTTCCATGTCACTATGGTAACATATTCCATTTCAAGGTGCAATTACTTTACCTGGCAGCAGGTCTTTCTTCTCAAGAAGTTCATGGAACTCTGGTTCTGTTTGCAATATCTGAATTCAGTAACGAAGCTACAGCCATGGATAATAATACATAACCAAAAACGCATGGCATTTGTATTATTCGTAATATTCTTTTAATTCTATCAAATGCATTAATTCAAAAAAATTCTTTTGTTTACTATCTTTCAGCATCTCCTGACATAGTTTAATGCGCACCATGAAATCCTATTAATATACTTTTCCTTTTTGATTCTGAATGGTTTGGATATCAAATGGTCACTATATGTAAAGCTACCGGAGTTAAATTTATATGTATCCGTCATATTTGCCACAGCCACGTTACCATGTTCACAGACAAGAGGTTTTCTCCATATCTTATTACAAAACGGATCAGCGATACTATAGACATAGTTATTGACGTATAAAATCATTTATATCCAAACTAAGTTGCAGAGATATTACAGGAAATAGCATCATACAAAAAATAAAACAGGAAAATCCCATAGATTACATAGGATACCCGTATTTTTGCATATAAACCTTAAATTTATATAAATTTTTTCACATAGTAATTGCCTTTTTGCTATAATATATAGTATAGTTATGTTGAGGAAGTATGTAAAAAATATTCACCATTTTAAAAAGAACAGGAAGTGATCCTATGAAGATAGAACGTATCAATGAAAATCAGATCCGTTGTACGCTTACCAGCTTTGATTTAAGCGTCCGAAACCTTAATTTAGGCGAACTTGCCTACGGCAGTGAAAAAGCCCGCAACCTGTTCCGCGAGATGATTCAAAAAGCCTCTAACGAAGTGGGATTTGAAGCAGAAGACATTCCTCTCATGGTAGAAGCAATTCCGTTATCCAACGAAAGCGTGATGTTAGTAATCACTAAAATTGATGACCCGGAAGAATTAGATACAAGGTTTGCAAAATTTTCACCAACAACAGACGAGGATTTAGATTCCATGCCTGCAGATCTGGCCAGTGAGCTTTTAGAAGGTGCTGACGGTCTGTTAAATCTGTTGGGAATAGACAAAAAAGAAGAGCCGGAAGAAGAAAAACCCAAAGAGCAATCACCCGCTTCCTCAGTAAGAATCTACTGTTTTCAGAGTCTGGATCAAATTTCTGATGCTGCAAAGATCATCGGACAGGTTTATGATGGCAGGAATACTTTATATAAAAAACCAAATACCAGACAGTATTATCTGGTAATACGTAACACACCCGAGAAGTCTCTGGACTTCAGCCGGGTATGCAATCTTCTTGCAGAGTACGGATCCAAGATTCATCAGGATTATGCCTCCGAAGCGTACTACAAGGAACATTACGAGGTCCTGATTGAGGGGAATGCCCTTCAGTCACTTGCACAACTTTAATCCGTTCCTTTGTTCATAGTACTTCATCACAAGCCAAAATGAGGTTCGGCCCGCCACGGGTCGAACCTCATTTTTAAATTTCTCCCTCATCCAGAAAATAAGACGCAATCAGATCTAATGTAGCATCTGTCTCCCTGCAGGGTATTAAAATCCAATTATGGAACATGCCAGCCCCTTTTTTATAAATCAGTTCTGTTCCCTTAAAACGGCCCGCCTTTTCTGCAAGCAAATCACAATCCGGAGTCATAATATCTTCCGTTCCAGAAAACATAAGGATTTTCCCCAGATTATCCCAGTCTCCATAGATGGGAGAAACAAAGGGGTGATCGGAAGTCAGGGAGCCCCGGTAACGGATTCCCGTTTGTTTTAGCGTTTCTACCGGAAGGAGTACATCTGCCTTTTTGGCTATCTTAATCAGAGGATTATCCAGAGTGATATCTAACCACGGCGAAATTACCGCAGTTTTAACCGGAAGGGGTAAATTTTTACTGTCCCGAAGCTCCTGTAAAAAGGAAAGTGCCAAACCGCCTCCTGAAAAATCTCCCCAAAAAAAGAATTGATCTTCTCTATACTCCTTAATAAGGCGGCTGTAAACGTGAAGCAGATATTGATGCACTTCTAAAGCTGTATATTCCGGTGACAGAGGACAGAAGGGAATGGTGACCTTCATCTGATGGGATAGAGCAAAATATTCTGAAAGCTCCAGATAACGGCTGGAAGGTTCCAGGGAATATGCACCGCCCGGCAGCATTAATACGTGCTTTTGGCTGGTATAGCTGCCGTTGATCGTGACTCCCCCGAAGCCATCCACACTCCACTCCTTCACCCGGATCTTTTTATTATAATGATCCCGGTCAATGACATTGCCGCCCCGTTTCAGAGCCAGAAGTTCCGCTTCCATCTTTTTTTCTGCATTACCAAATCCTGCTAAAAATTTTGTCATTTGTATCTTCAGGCTCACGGCTGTCGTTCTCCTTCCGTTTAAAACTGATCAAGCCTTACAGGCTTTGTTTAATTTCCTTAACTCATGAATGATAAACTGACTGACCACTATTGCTGAAATGATATCTGCGGTTGGCCCTGCATACAAAATTCCGGAAAGGCCAAAATGAAGAGGCAGAATTAAAATCAGCGGTATTAGTAATAAAAGCTGGCGAAGCATGGACAATATAGATGCTTTTAAAGGCTGTCCCGTTGACTGGAAGTAGCTTGTGCTGACAACCTGAAAGCCCGCTGCGAATATTCCCAGCATGTATATCCTTAAGCACCGCTCAGCAAACAGGTTAAACTGAGGATCCTCAGTGCCGAACAGACTTAAAATGGCTCCTGGGAAAAGCTGACAGACCAGCCAGCCGAACACTGCTACACTGGTTGCCGATGCTGCAGCAACCACAAATGTTTTTCTCACCCGTTTTGGTTGGTTTGCACCTTTATTAAACCCAAAGATAGGCTGTGATCCAATTCCGATTCCAAGGCAGATGGAGACTAAAATCATACCGATCTTATTGACAATTCCCATGGCGCTAAGTGCCACATCTCCGCCTACAGCGGTCTGATTACCATAATACACCAGAGAATTATTCATGACAACCTGCAAAATGGTTGATGCAATCTGTGTAATACCACTGGAAATTCCAAGGGGAAGTGCCAGGCGGCATATTTCCGGATCGACACGCAGGATGCTTTTGCGATAACGCATGTTTTTGCCTTTTTTTACAAAATACATGACTAAAACAATCGCCGAAATGATCTGGGAGGTAATGGTTGCAATGGCTGCTCCTGTAACACCCCAGTGGAATATAAAAATATAGATAGGATCCAGAATTGTATTTAAAAATGCACCGGCCAGCATGGCATACATTGCAACAGCAGGACTGCCATCGGTTCTCGCCATGTTGCTAAGTACCACCGCAAGCATATTAAACGGAGTACCTATTAACATAATGGAAGTATACTCTCTGGCATAAACCATAGTATTATCAGTCGCACCAAAAAGTCTTAACATGGGATCCAAAAATACAAAACCAGCTGCCACTACCACAGCACTTGCTGCCAGAGTAAGAATCGTTACTGTACCAAGGGTTCTTTCTGCTTCATCTTCCTTCTTTTCACCTAGCTTAATGGCAGCATAAGCACTTCCTCCCGCTCCAAGGAGGGTTGAAACTGCTAAAATGATAGTAACAATGGGAAATGAAATAGTAGTCGCAGCATTTCCCAAATAACCGATTCCCTGTCCAATAAATATCTGATCTACAATGTTATAGATTGAATTTACCAGCATGGCGACAATTGCAGGAAAAGCAAACTGCATCAGCAGATGTCCGATTGGTTTATAGCCCAGGGGATTCCCCCCCTGATTTATCTTGTTGTGTTCCATAAAGTATGTCATTCCTTTCCTTTTTGCCTGCTATTAAAGCGATGTGCATTATCTGCCATGAGGACCAGAAGCCTCTCTGCTTCTTTTCGCTCTGCGCCTGTAAGTCCTTCTAAAATTATTTCCGCCCATTCATCTACACACTCCTGGGTCTTTTCTACAACCGGTTTCGCCTGGTCAGTTAAATAGATTCTCCGTATCCGTTTATCCTCTTCTTCCATCTCCGTCCGTACATAGCCTTCTTCTTCCAGCTTTTTTACTGCCCTGGTGGCTGTCGCCTTATCATAATTACCGTTTAATGCCAGTTCATGAAGATTCATGCCTGGATGATTAAAAATCTGCAATAAAAAAAACTGTTGTCCACAGCCTATTTGAAAAGAAGATAATCGGTTAGCGTAAAACATATTATTCAGCCTTTGGAGGGTAGAAATATATTTTCCGATATCTCTGTGTTTATCCAATTTATTCACCTCCTGGTGTCCAAACACGTACATACAAAATCAGTAATTCAAAAACAGCATATCACAAAATAGTTGCTCTCGCAACTATTTTATTATGACAAATGAAAATAGGCAAAAAAGAACCAGTCTTAAAGACCGGTCCCCTTTTTCCTATGTAAAATAAGAAATTAATTTTTAAAGATCTGGCAGGTTCTTGCGCAGGCCGCCTCTGTTGCTGCACACCCTCCCAGTGCCGTTTCTCTTAATTCAAATGGAATAGATCGTCCCACCGTCATCATGGTGTCCACCATCTGGTCAAATGGTATCAGCTGGCGGATTCCGGCCAGAGACATTTCCGCACAGACCAGGGCATTGGAAGCACCTATTACGTTCCGGCTCTGACAGGGACATTCCACCAGTCCTGCTACTGGATCACAGACAAGTCCCAATAAATTAACAAGAGCGGCGGAGGCTGCATCCATGCACTGCTGTGGTGTTCCTCCCATGATTTGTGCAGCTGCGGCAGCTGCCATAGCAGAGGCTGCCCCCACCTCGGCCTGACAGCCAGCCTGAGCTCCGGCAACGGAGGCATTCCTCATAATCAGATATCCAATGGCACTTGCTGTAAAAAGACCGTCTATGATCTGTTCATCATCAAGAGAAAATTCTTCCTCCAGTGCCAGCAAAAGACCAGGAAGGACCCCTGAACTTCCGGCAGTGGGTGCTGCCACAATAAGACCCATGGAAGCATTCACCTCAAGCACCGCCAGAGAATAGGTGATTGCTTTGGAAAGCATACTTCCGCATATGGATTTACCCTGCCGCCTTCTGTCCCTTACCTTCTTCGCCTCTCCCCCGATGAGACCTCCAATGGATGGGACCGGTTCATCTAACGGCTTATGGCAGGCTTCTTTCATGATCCGGTATGCTTCCTTCATTCGTTCCATTATTTCTTCCGAAGACGCTCCATATTCACTGATTTCACGCTGTATCATGATATCAGAAATCCGGCAGCTGTTCTCTTCGCATAATTGCAGTAATTCTTGTCCTGAAATAAAATCCATAGCTCCTCCTAAACCTGAATCAGCATTACATCTTCGACTTTTTCATGTTCCCTCAGTTTTTCAAGCAGCTCCTGAGGAATTACTTCATCTGATTCCACTACAGAATAGGCAGTAGCCCCCTTTTTTTCCCGATACAGGCGCATAAACGCAATGTTAACATTTCTTTCGCTTAAGCAGGTAGCAATATAGGCCACCATTCCAGGATAGTCCAGATGACGGATTACCAGAGTGGAGTACTCTCCTGTAAAATCAACATCTACCCCATTGATTTTAACAATCTTTACCTTGCCGCCACCGACAGAGACACCCCGTACAGACATAAAACTACCATCTGAGCCGGTTAAATGAATTTCAACCGTATTTGGGTGAACTTCCGTTTCCTTTTCATTGGTAACAAACGAATAGGTCAGACCCTGTTCTTCTGCCAGTTTAAACGAATTCTTAATTCTTAAATCGTGAGTTTCAAATCCCAGCATTCCTCCTAACAGGGCGCGGTCTGTACCGTGCCCCTTGTAAGTTCTGGCAAAGGAACCGTATAATACGAATTCAACCTCTTTGACAGAACCAGGAAATAACTTTCTAACCAGAAGTGCAATGGCTACGGCACCCGCCGTATGGGAGCTTGACGGCCCTACCATATTGGGACCGATCACATCAAATATACTGATTGACGGCATAATATTTGCTCCTTTCAAAGCAGGCTGGTTCTATTTCTCTTTTTTAATATACCTGCGATAGTAGGATTCTACCAGCGCACTGATTGCGTTATCACCGGATACGTTGCAGGCTGTTCCAAAGCTGTCCTGTGCAATGTACATTGCCTGTAACAGACTGGCAATATCTCCCACTGCCGGGATTCCTACAACCGGGAAGAATGGAGTGGCTGTAAAGATAGAACCGCCCGGAGCTCCCGGAGATGCCACCAGAGCAACACCCAGTACGCAGATAAATGGAAACAGTGTTAGAAAACCGTGAGGCATTCCGTAGATCAATAAAGTTGCTGTCACACAGCAGGTAATGGTAATCATGGAACCCGCCATGTGTATGTTTGCACATAAAGGAACGACGAAATTACGGATCTCCTCGGAAATTCCGTTGCTTTCCGCACATTTGATATTAACCGGAATGGTGGCAGCAGATGACTGGGTTCCGATTGCTGTTAAATATCCAGGAATCTGATTTTTCATCATGGTAATAGGATTGCGTTTTGTTACAGTTCCTGCAAATGTAAATGCAATTACCAGGTAAAGAAGATGCAGGATAATAACAACCAGGAATACCTTCCAAAGTACAGACATGATAGCAAATGTAGTTCCCTGATAAGTCATCTTTGCAAAAGTTCCGCAGATATACATGGGCAGAAGCGGAATAATGACGCGGTTTAATACCTTGGTTATAATTTCAGATAATTCTTTAAATACGTTATAAAGTGTATCCCCTATTTCTTTTCCTCTCATCGTACTGATTGATACACCCAGAACGAATGCAAGTACCACTGCTGCCGTTGTTTCAAGCAGAGGAGTAATGGCAAGATTAAAGTATCCTTCAATTGCCCTGTCACTTGCAGCAGCCACTTTAGAAACCACCGCTTCATTAACAAAGGTTGGGAAAAAACTGCTGGCAACAAAATATGAGGCACTTCCTGCGATCAGAGTAGATGTATAGGATATTGCTGCTGTAAATGCCAGCAGCTTTCCTGCACCCTGAGATAAATCTGCAATTCCCATGGTAACAAAAGCTACAACCATAAGAGGGATAATAAACATTAAAAACTGCTTAAATAAATCTGATGCTGTTATTAAAATGGAGATTACAAAGGTTGGCGAGTACAGTCCTAACAGAATACCGATAATAATTGCAATGATCAGTTTGGGGACAAGACCTAATTTCTTTTTACTTTTTTCCATTTCAATACCTCCCTTTCTTTAGTGAATAAAATATTTTTTATTTCTTTTCATATTAATGTAATTTATTTTATCACAACTTTTTAACAAATGCAATATTTTTGTGTGATTCGGCAAAAAATAAAATGCCCTGCATTATTTTTTGTTTATTTTCACAAACAATGCAGGACATTTCTCCAAGTTCTACCATTTCAAAAATAAATATGACTCATTTTTCTTTATCCGTAACAATTCCGGCATTTCTAATATGCATATACACAGTATTCTTAGAAATGTCCAGATACTCCGCAACCTTAACCACCGCATCCTTTAAAGTAAAGACTCCCTGCTGGCACAGTATATTAATAATCTCTTTGTTTTTAAGAGAAGGCAGAATCTGGTCATCCTCCATCACTTCGCTGCGTACCTCCGAAACCTTACTGTAAATTAGTTCATCCAGATTACTGGCAAATGTCTCAGTCTTTACCTGGGCACGGGATGTAATATCTGGTATAAATCCGGAAAGAATCTCAGAAAAATTAGTATTTAAGTAAAAATTAATGCAGAGAAGACCGATGATCCGGCTTTCCTCACCCCGTACAACAATTGTGGTTGATTTTAAAGGCTCTCCCTTCTTATTCTTTGTAAAATAAGAAATGTAACCCTTTTCGCCTTCTTTTTTAATCTGTTCCAGCATCTGGAGTGCCAGATCCGTAATAGGCATACCCTCTGCCCGCCCGGTATGATGTCCATTAATAATTTTTATTACCGAATGCTCCGTATCCTCCAGACTGTGTAACACCATCTCGTAACCACTGCCCAGATAATCCGCCAGACCTTCCAGTAAAACCTTATAGGAATCAAGTATAATCCGATCAATCAACGTCAAATGCACATTATAATCCTTCATTGAAACCCTCCTCTTTTCAGCTATATGAGGAAACACCCATAATTTTATAGAATTATAGCATGCGCTGAAATATTTTTCAACATCATCACCAGATTCCAGATAAAATAATGTAAAATATTACATTAATAAAGTCCGAATCACTGAGATCCGGACTTTAAATGTAAATATTTTTTACTTATATCAGTTTTTCATTCAAAAAGAAAAGAATTGAAGCAAAATCGCCTGTTTCCTTAAAGAAACGACTTCTATTTATGGGAAGTCCCGCGTGCATCAGTTCACTTCCATAATACTCACCTGTTTCGCCTTCAACAGTCACTTGATAAAGCACATCTTCACCAAGTCCGGCAAATTTTAATCTAAGCCATCCTGCATTGGCTGGATTTAAGGTCTGATAATAAGCGGCAATCGCCTGTTTCTGGTCCTCAGATACTACCATCCAGGCAGTATCATTTCCCTCAAAGGGGCTTTTCAGCCGGTAAAAGGTACCCTGGTGCAAAAGTTTTCGATTCTTTTTATAAATATCAATCTGCTCTTTTACCAGCTGCACTTCTTCCTCACTTAAATGATTTAGATCAAGCTCATATCCAAAGGCTCCAAAGAATGCTGCATTGCCCCTTGTTTTCAAAGGCGTAATCCGGTGGATCTGGTGATTTGGAACAGCTGATATATGAGCTCCAATACTGGATACAGGGTAAACCATGCTGGTTCCATACTGAATTTTCAACCGGTCGATGGCATCTGTATTATCACTGCACCACGCCTGAGGCGCATAATAAAGCATTCCCGGATCAAATCTGGCTCCTCCGCTGGCACAGGACTCAAACAAAATCTGTGGAAAATCATGAATTAAGCGGCTGTAAAGATCATAAACTCCAAGAATGTATTTATGCATTACCATTCCCTGCTCATCCTTACCTGCGCCCCGTGAAAAACATTCTGTAATATAACGGTTCATATCCCACTTAATATAAGATATTTTTGCACCCTCTATCACATCCTTCAACATCCGGTATACGGAATCCACAATTTCACTTCTGGAGAAGTCCAGCACATGCTGCTGTCTGCTGGGTGTCTCATAACGCCCTGGAGCGGATATAATCCAGTCTGGATGAGCCTCATAGAATCTGCTGTTTTTATTAACCATCTCCGGTTCGATCCATAAACCGAACTTAAGTCCCATGGCTTCGATCTTCTCTGACAATCCGGAGATGCCTCCCGGAAGCTTTTCCTTATTGACATACCAGTCTCCCAGACTGCGGTCATCGTGGCTGCGGTCGCCAAACCAGCCGTCATCAAGCACAAACAGTTCTACCCCTGTCTCCTTTGCTTTTCTTGCAATGGAAAGAATCTTCTCTTCGTCGAAATCCATATAGGTGGCTTCCCAGTTATTTAAAAGTACAGGCCGCTCCCGGTCTCTCCAGTATCCTCTGGCAAGTCTTGTTCTGTAAAGTCTGTGGAATACCTGACTCATGTAAGACAATCCCTGATCGCTGTATACCATAACAAGCTCCGGCGTCTGAAATGATTCCCCGGTTTTTAAAGGCCATTCAAAGGTATCCGGATGAATTCCCATTAAAACCCTGGTTGTATCATGAGAGCAGACCTCTGCCTGGGCAAGAAAGCTTCCGCTGTAGACCAGACTGAATCCGTAAACAGTTCCGCTTCCTTCTGTGGCGTTTTTTTCCGCCAGCGCCAGAAAAGGATTATGTTCCGCACTGCTGATCCCACGCATACTGTAGACAGACTGAATTCCCTGTTCCAGCGGCCGCCGCTTTACATACCGCTCCCTGGACCAGGCACCTGATAAATGAATCATATCATAGTTTGATTCCGGTAAATCAACTGCGGCACTCATTGCATTTAACAGCATAATCTCTTCCGCTCCGTTATGGGTAAAACGGACATTTCTGGTAATTACCGGGCACCCTTCATATATGGTATAAGTGAGAATTAAATCTGTATCAATGAGATCATCATGAAGCCTGATTAATAACGTGCTTGCTTCTGAATCATCTTCCGTATAGGTGGAGGGAAGGGGTTCAATGGAAGGCTTGCCTTTGAAAATGTTATGATCGGCATAAGTAAAGTTTGTAGTCCTGCTGCCGTTCTCCTGTCTTACACTGTAAGCACCGTACCGGTAATCTCCGGTTCCATATGCCGGATACTCCTGCTTTGTATACTGCAGGCATAAACTGACGGGATAAGGGCAGCTGATTGCAGCATGGGGACGCTCACCTGTTTCGAAAAGATACTCAAACGACTCCCGGTCGCTGATTCGTTTCCCATAATACAGATTGCCCAGCTGGCCGTTTCCCATAATCTGAATGATATAACTGACAGACTGGTTATACAGATGAAACTCTTTTGCTTGTTGATGATAAATGATTGGCATAGTGTAAACTCCTTTATAATTTTCCTCCTGATGTTGCAATTCCTTCAATAAACTGTTTCTGGAAAATCAGGTAAATGATAACCATGGGAATACAGGCGAGCAAAGAAGCTGCCATAAGTTCCGGATAGTTGGTCACAAACTGACCCTGCAGCTTTGCAAGTGCTGCAGAAAGCGGCATGGTATTTTGTTCTGTATTGACGACTAATGGCCACATCAGTTCCTTAAAAGCAAACAATGCGGTGAATATTCCAAGCGCTACCATAGATGATTTCGTAAGCGGCGCCATTACATATAAAAATGCCTGACCGATATTGCATCCATCAAGTCTGGCTGCTTCCTCTAACGATGCAGGAAGCCCCATATAGGCCTGACGAAGCAGAAAGGTTCCAAACGCTGTAACCAGTCCTGGGAAGAGGAGACCAAAGGAGGTATTTAACAGGCCCAGCCTGCCCACCATCAGATATTGTGGAATAATAAATATCTGGGATGGAACCATCATCTGGAATAATACCAGGGAAAATGCAAGATTCTTTCCTTTGAAATGAAGCCTTCCGAAGGCATATCCTGCCATGGTAGCTGTAAGCACTGCACAGACTACACGTTCTATAATAAGAACCAGTGTATTATAGTACAGTCTTAAAAAATTCATTTTACTCATGACTGATAAAAATGCATCTTTTCTCCAGACAGAAGGAAAGATAATAAATGGATTCATCTGCGTCGCCTCAGACGCTGTTTTAAAAGCCGTAAGTATCATCCATAAGAAAGGAACCAGCATAACAACAGAACCTGCTGCAAGCACAAAGTATTGCAGCACTGACTTAAATTTTCTATCCTTATCCATCATTCTCCCCCTTAGTTGTAATTAACCCACTTCTTCTGGCAAAGAAGCTGGATTACCGTAATGAGCAGGATTACTAAAAGCAGCAGCATGACAATGGCGGAACCATATCCTTTGTTTCCCTCAACAAAGGAATATTTATAGAACAGATAAACCAGAGACTGGGTTTTTACCAGTGCCGGATTGGATTTTTCCATCATCATATAAATACTGTCAAACACCTGCATGGCTCCGATTACTCTGGTCACAGTTACGAAAAACATGGTGGGGGAAATCAGGGGAAGGGTGATGTAGAAGAACTGTTTTACCCCTCCGGCTCCGTCAATTTCCGCTGCTTCATAATAATCTCTGGGGATTTCCTGAAGACCGGCAAAAAACAGAACCATGTTGTATCCGATTACCGACCAGATTCCCACGATGGCTACGGAAATATAAGCGATTCCAGGATCTGAAATCCAGTTCACAGAGGAAAGCCCGATTCGGTTTAAAAGGTGGTTAATCAAACCAAATTCTGAATTATAAAGCCATCTCCAGACCATAGCTACCGCCGCCGGAGCAGCAACCATTGGCAGAAAATAAATTGTCCTCCAGATTGAACGGCCTTTTATTTTTCCGTTCAGTATAACAGCAAGTACCAGCGCAATGGCAATGGAAAATGGTACTTCCACAAGCGCATACTTAAAGGTATTCCAAAGAGCCTGCCAGACTGTGCCGTCCTGTAAAAGCTTGCTGTAGTTACCAAGCCCTATGAATACATTTCCTTTACCAAAGGCTCCGGTTTTAAAGAAACTTTGATAGATTGTCTGAAAGATTGGTATAATATTCAAAATTATGAGGCCTGTCATGGTAGGCAGCAGAAACAGCCAGCCCCACAAAAATTCACTTTTTTCCCGTCTTGATACCGTTTTTTCTCTGTTCATGCAGTCCCTCCGCAAATTCGTTAAAAGGGGAGGCATCCGTTATATCTGCCTCCCCGACCATACCTATTCTTCCGCCAGCATGGCATTCATTTCCTTATCAATATCCTTGCAGACATCCTCTACACTCTTCTTTCCAGTCCATGCATCAATCAGCTTTTCATGGATCATGTTGGTCCATGCAACCGTTGATTTGGAGTATGGACGAATAACCAGATCATCCATCATATCCAGATATGCCTGTAAATTAAAGCTGGGATATGCCTTAACCCAGTTCGCTGTGGTTCCCTGATAAGCTGAAATTACGATTCCAAGGTCAGACTGTTTCTGCTGAGCTTCTTTGGAACCCATGTATTCAATGAGTTTCCAGGCCTCTTCCGGCATGGAGGTATTGGCAGAGGCTGCCCAGCCAAGACCATTATAAATAGACGCACGTCTTCCTGTGGTTTTGTCTTTTGGAAGAACTGCAATATCACAGTTTGCTTTTACGTAATCATTGTTGCAAAGTTCTGAAAGCATCCAGGAGCCCTGGGTAATCATAGCTACCTTGCCTGCTTCAAATAACGCTTCTTCCTTATTCTCTGCAATTACTTCATAAGGAGGAGCATATCCTTCTTTCATAAGGTCTGTAAGGAACGTCAGAGCCTTTATGGTTCCCGGCTGTGTAAATCCGGAAGACTTTTTGTCCTCGCTGATTACGTAGCCGCCCATATCATAAACCGGGTTGCACCAGCCTGCCTGATCGTTGGTCGGATTAATTGCAAATCCGTACTGGCTGCCATCTGCCTTGGTAAGCTTTTTCGCTGCATCAGCAAAATCATCCCAGGTCCAGTCCTTGCTTGGGTAAGAAATTCCAGCGGCATCAAACATGGTTTTATTATACCAGAGAGCGATTGTGTCGATGTCTTTTGGTACTGCATACTGCTTGGTTCCCTGCCAGTTATAGATGTTTACAATCTCTTTCGGGAATTTATCCATCTCAAGGGTTTTACTCGCTTTAATCCGGTCTGTCAAATCCAAAAGCATCTCATATTCTGAGTATCGTGCGATCTCATTGGAATGCATCCAGAATACATCAGGAAGAGAACCTCCCGTAGCACCTGCTTCCAGCATGGTCCAGTACTGATCCCATGGTGTTACCTGTATCTGTGTTTTAATTCCAGTTTCTTTTGTAAAATCAGCCATGATCTTTGTCAGACCTGGTTCCTGGTTTTTATCCCAGATCGCTACAGTCAGTGTTCCGGAAGAGCCCCCTTTTTCCTTCTCTGTTTCTGCTGCACTTGATTCCTGCTTTGATTCCTGCTTGGTCTCCTGCGTTCCTGCAGTTGTTGCCTGGCCGCTGTTTTGCTGACCCGTACATCCAATCAGTGCGGTTGCTGCAATTACTGCCATTGCTGCTGGTAATCCCCATCTCCGTTTCATTTTGTTACCTCCCATAATTTGTCACTTTCAATAGTTGCAAAAATTATAACCAGTAAATTTTTGTTGCTTTTTATTATTATAAACCTAATTATAATCGATTCTTTGTTAATTTTACATAGATTAATGTGATTTTTATATGGCGTTTTGTTACATTCATTCATCTGCCTCGCGATACAGCTTTCTGTGCCGGAGCGGAGATTCTCCCTCTGCTTTTTGAAAACATCTGCAGAAAACCGAGGCATCGTGGAAGCCACAGGACAGGGCTGTTTCCGTTATACTTAATAAGGTATCCTCTAAAAGCCGCTTGGCTTCAAGCACCCGGTACTGGGTCAGATAGTGCTTGGGAGATACCCCTTTGTGCTTCATAAATATCCGGTAAAGATAGGTCCGGTCAATGCCAATAAACCTTGCTACATCCGCAATCTGTATGGGATAGCTGTAATTATGCCGGATATACGTTTCCGCCTGCTCAAGATAGCTTTTTTCATATAGATCTGACTCTTTTGTATTACCTGGAAACCGGGAGAACAAAAGATAAAGATACCCCCTCATCTCGTCCATGTTATGGGCCGTGCTGTAAAAAGCGTTTACAAGTTCCAGTATCATCTCCCTCCACTGGCTCCCACTTATAAAACGATAGCAGTATCCCGCTTCGTCTTTGCGGTATTCATAAACCAGACGTTCTGCCTCATTTCCGGAAAATGCCACCCAGGCATATTCCCATGGATCTTTGTCATCTGCCTGATAATATGTAACTTCCTGGGGCTTAATTAAAAAAGCCTCCCCTGTTGAAAGCCTGTATTCTTTGTCAGCAATCCGGTAAATCCCCTTTCCTTTCAATATAACATGAAGAAGATAATGCTTGCGGACAGCTGGTCCGAAAAAATGACCGGGTGCACACTTTTCGTGACCGCAGTAGTAGATGGTAAGTTCCCTTGCTGATTGATTCATTGTAAAACCTCCATGCAACAAAATGACAATTTTTAGAAACAAACTTCCTATCTTTTTATCTAGTGTGATTATACAATAACCTTAATAGACAGACAAGAAAAACAAGGAGGAAAAACGATGATTAAAATAACTTTTATGGGAGCTGGAAGTACGATATTTGCAAGGAATGTCCTGGGTGACTGCATGTGTACACCCGCACTGCGGGATGCCGAAATTGCCTTGTATGATATTGATCCCGTAAGGCTTATGGACTCACAGCTCATTTTAAGTGCAATCAACAAAAATGTGAACGAAGGCAGGGCAGATATCCACACCTATCTGGGACCGGAAAACAGAAAAGAAGCTTTGTCTGGTGCTACCTTCGTGGTAAATGCAATCCAGGTTGGCGGATATGATCCCTGCACCATTACCGACTTTGAAATACCGGAAAAATACGGCCTGCGCCAGACCATTGCAGACACGTTGGGAATCGGCGGGATCATGAGGGGGTTAAGGACGATACCTGTTATGGAGGATTTTGCCAGAGATATGGAGGAGGTCTGCCCCAATGCCTGGTTTTTAAACTACACCAATCCCATGGCAATCCTGACCGGTTTTATGCAGCGGTATACCTCAGTTAAAACCATCGGCCTGTGTCACAGCGTACAGGTCTGTTCGGAAAATCTGTTAAAAGAACTGGGAATGGAAGACCGCCTGGAAGGACGTACTGAGCTGATTGCCGGAATTAATCATATGGCCTGGCTTTTAAATATTCATGACAGGAACGGCGAAGATCTCTATCCCTCCATCCGGCAGAAGGCTTTTGAGATGAATCAGGCTGGCGGCCACAAGGATATGGTACGCTTTGAATACATACGGAATCTGGGCTATTATTGTACAGAATCCAGCGAGCACAATGCTGAGTATAATTCCCTGTTTATTAAATCCCGCTACCCCCAGCTGATTGAAGAATTTAATATTCCTTTAAATGAATACCCCAGACGCTGCATCAAACAGATTAATGAATGGGAAGAAGAGAAAAAATCCATTTTAAATAACGGAGCCATTACTCATACCCGTTCTCTGGAATATGCTTCCTATATAATGGAAGCGATTATAACCAATCAGCCTTATAAAATCGGCGGAAATGTTTTAAATCAGGGGCTGATTGAAAATCTCCCTTCTGATGCATGTGTGGAAGTGCCCTGTCTGGTGGATGGAAGTGGTATTACTCCCTGCCATGTTGGCCGTCTTCCAGTACAGCTTGCTGCCATGAATATGACAAATATAAATCCTCAGCTGATTACCGTGGAAGCTGCAAGAACCAGAAACAGGGAAATGATTTACCAGGCTGCCATGCTGGATCCCCATACCAGCGCCGAACTTAGTATCCGGGATATCCGGGCCATGGTAGACGAACTGATTGATGCACACGGTGACTATATGAGTATGTACCGATGACATTTCTTCCTCAAATAAGATTTGCATGTAAAATCGGCTTCCTGTATAATAGATATGAATCATCAGTATCCGATTGAGGGGGCATAGCTTTGACTGAAAAACAGACGAGTTATAAAAGTGTGGCGGGATTCCGTTGTTTAAGAAATATCAAGCGTCAAACCAATGATTTGTATCTGGTTCACTGCGGCATTCAGCAGTGTCCTCCCGGATATACGTACAATCACAAGATTCCAAATGAATATCATCTTCACTTTGTTTTAGGGGGAGCGGGTGTTCTGGAGACGGGAGGCACTCATTATGAGCTGGCAGCTGATGATATATTTCTGATACCAAAAGGACAGCCGATTCAATATCATGCCGACTATGAAAACCCATGGGAGTATATGTGGATCACCTTTGACGGTACCATGGCAGAAGCCTATTTAGGTTATGCAGGTCTGTTAAACGATCATTGTGCCATTCATTCCCAGATCCCCAACCGGTGCTATCTTCCCATGATACAGAAGATGCTGGACACCAACCAGCTGACCTTTGCCAATGAAATTAAGCGTGTGGGATATCTGTATGAGATCCTGTCCACGCTGATTGAGACACAAAGCAGTCTGCGCACAAGCAGGAATCAATATGACTATTCCATTGATACGTATGTGGATTATGCACTTCAGTATATTAAGATGAACTATGATCGTATTAAAGTTCAGGATATTGCAGATTATATCGGAATTAACCGCTCTTATTTAACATCAATTTTTAAAAAGAAGCTGGAAGTTTCTCCTCAGGAGTACTTAATGAGATTCCGATTAAACATTGCTGCCCAGGAACTTGCCGGCACCTGCAGATCCATACAGGAAATTGCCACCAGCATCGGTTATGATAATCCACTGACCTTTTCAAAGATATTCAAGCAGGAATATGGTGTGAGTCCCAGACATTACCGGGAAGAAAAAAAAGAAATAAAGAATGAAAAATAAGGAGGCAGATCCCAGGGATCGCCTCCTTTTACTCTATCTGTCTGCTAAGACTTCATTAATCTGAGAAACCAGAACATCACAGTCAATTCCATGAACCTGACAAGCTTCCTCTAAAGACTCTCCCTGAGATGCCGGGCAGCCAAGACAATGCATACCTGCACGCATAAGCATGGGTGCAACGCTGTCATCCATCTCGAGTAATGCCCCGATCAGCATATTCTTATCAATCTGCATCTTGTATCCCTCCTTATAAAATTGTACATACTGTTTTTATAATATAATACTTTTTCATGCAATTAGCAAGGGTTTCATTTCCTTTTTTCTTTGAAACCCTTATAGAAAAATTTATCAATAAGCGCTATTGACATTGTATACAGTATTCATATATAATGTATTCATACAAAGGACGTATGAATTATAACCTTTGATGACATTTATTTATTATGGACACTTATTATAAAGATTTTTTATGGAGGTACAAACAAATGAGACCGGAATGGAGAGCTTTTAACAACGGCATTTGGGAACACGAGATTAACGTCAGAGACTTTATTCAGAAGAACTATACCCCTTATGATGGGGATGATACTTTCCTTGCAGGACCGACCAAAAAGACAGAGGAACTGTGGGCACAGGTAATGGAATTAAGCAAGCAGGAGCGTGAAGCAGGCGGTGTCCTTGATATGGATACAAAGCTGGTTTCCACTATTACTTCTCATGGCCCGGGATATTTAGACAAGGACAAAGAAACAATTGTTGGATTTCAGACAGATAAGCCTTTTAAACGTTCCCTGCAGCCTTACGGCGGTATCCGAATGGCTGAAAAGGCATGTGCAGATAATGGTTATACCATTGATTCTGAGGTAAAGGAATTTTTCAACATTCACAGAAAAACTCATAATGCAGGCGTTTTTGATGCTTATACAGAAGAAATGCGTAACTGCCGTTCCAGCCATATCATCACCGGACTTCCGGATGCTTACGGCCGCGGACGTATTATCGGTGATTACCGGAGAGTCGCTCTTTACGGAATTGACCGTCTGATCGAAGATAAGGAAGAACAGAAGGACACAACCCGTTCTACCATGTATTCTGAAATAATCCGGGAAAGAGAAGAATTATCCGAGCAGATCCGTGCTTTAAAGGAATTAAAGAAACTTGGATCTATTTATGGATTTGATATTTCAAAACCAGCCATGAATGTGAAGGAAGCCATTCAGTGGACTTACCTGGCTTACTTAGCTGCAGTTAAGGAACAGAACGGTGCTGCCATGTCCCTTGGACGTACTTCTACTTTCATTGATATTTATGCTCAGAGAGATCTGGAAGAAGGCACTTACACAGAAGAACAGGTTCAGGAATTTGTTGATCACTTTATTATGAAGCTTCGTCTTGTGAAGTTTGCACGTACACCAGAATACAATGAGCTCTTCTCAGGAGATCCTACCTGGGTAACAGAGTCCATCGGTGGTGTGGGTATTGACGGTCGTCCTCTTGTAACAAAGATGTCCTTCCGTTACCTTCATACACTTGAGAACTTAGGCACTGCACCAGAACCGAATTTAACAGTTCTCTGGTCCACAAAGCTTCCTGATAACTTTAAGCGTTTCTGCGCAAAGACTTCCATCGCATCCTCTTCTATTCAGTATGAGAATGATGATTTAATGAGAGTTACCCACGGCGATGACTATGCCATTGCATGCTGCGTATCTTCCATGAGAGTCGGAAAAGAAATGCAGTTATTCGGAGCACGCGCCAACCTGGCAAAATGTCTTTTATATGCCATCAACGGCGGTGTGGATGAAATCACAAAGAAACAGATAGGACCGAAATACCGTCCTATTACTTCTGAGTACTTAGATTATGATGAAGTAATGGATGCTTATAAGGATATGATGCAGTGGCTTGCAAATGTTTATGTAAATGCGTTAAACATCATACACTATATGCATGACAAATACAGTTATGAGCGCATTCAGATGGCTCTTCATGATAAAAAAGTAACCCGTTGGTTTGCAACTGGAATTGCTGGTCTTTCCGTTGTAGCTGACTCACTTTCCGCTATTAAATACGCTAAGGTGAAAGCAATCCGTGATGAGAATGGCATTGTTGTGGATTATGAAATTGAGGGAGATTTCCCGAAATACGGAAACAACGACGACCGCGTGGATCAGATTGCAAATGATCTGGTACACACCTTCATGAACTTTGTGAAGTCAAATCACACTTACCGCGGAGGTATTGCTACAACTTCCATCTTGACAATTACTTCCAATGTAGTATATGGTAAAAACACAGGAGCAACACCTGACGGACGTAAGAAGGGTGAAGCGTTTGCACCAGGTGCAAACCCAATGCACAGAAGAGATACTCATGGTGCAGTCGCATCTCTGGCATCAGTGGCCAAGCTTCCATTTAAGGATGCTCAGGATGGTATCTCCAACACCTTCTCAATCGTACCAGGAGCTCTTGGCAAAGAGGATAAGATCTTCACCGGAGACTTGGAAGTGGATCTTGAGCTGGCTTTAAGCGAGGACCAGAAGTAAGGAGTGGCTGTTATGGCAAATCCCAATGAAAAACAAATTGATGATATCGTTTCAATGCTGGATTCCTTTATGACCAACAACGGCGGTCATATGAATATCCTTGTAGCTGAGGACGGTACCGTAAATGCCCATAAGACTATGGCGAAGACAGTTACGACAACTAATTCTCTTGACTGTGCCGAAGGCGATGTAGCCTGCCGCGTTCCTACCCTGTTTCAGGGCATGGACCGGGAAGAGGATGAACAATAGTCAGGAGTATCAAATGAACGAAAACACATAAGGAGGATAATACAATGGCAAATATCAGTGCATCTCAAATCGACAATCTCGTGAACTTATTAGACGGCTATGTACAAGAAGGCGGACATCACTTAAATGTCAATGTTTTTACAAAGGATACTCTTCTGGACGCACAAAAGCATCCGGAGAACTATCCTCAGCTGACTGTTCGTGTGTCCGGTTATGCAGTTAACTTTATCAAGCTTTCAAAAGAACAGCAGGATGAGGTTATCTCCCGTACATTCCACAGCAATATGTAACAATCAGAAAAGAAGGCGAAGCACTTATGACAGGACGTATCCATTCCATTGAAAGTTTTGGTACCGTCGACGGTCCAGGCGTGCGCATGGTGGTATTTTTTCAGGGCTGCCCCATGCGCTGCCAGTACTGCCACAACCCGGATACCTGGGAGCTGGCAGGCGGCAGTCTGATGACCGTTGAGGAAATATTAAAGCAATATGAGTCGTCCCGGCATTTTTACCGGGGCGGAGGTATCACAGCCACAGGCGGTGAGCCGCTGATGCAGCTGGATTTTCTTACCCAGCTGTTTGAAGCGGCAAGAAAAAAGGATATTCATACCTGTCTGGATACCTCTGGAATAACATTTAATAGAAGCAATGAAGAATATGTAAAGAAGATAGACCGTCTTCTTGCTTCAACCAGCCTGGTCATGCTGGATATCAAGCAGATTAATGATATCCGGCATAAGCCCTTAACTGGTCATTCCAATGCAGCTATTCTGGAATTTGCCCGCTATCTTGATGAAAAAGAAATTCCTGTCTGGATCCGCCATGTGGTGGTGCCCGGCATCACAGACGAAGCAGCAGATTTATACCATCTTGGGCGTTTTATCGGACAGTTAAAAAACGTGAAGGCCCTTGATGTCCTTCCCTATCATGATATGGGAAAGGTGAAATATGAAAGTATGGGGATGGATTATCCGCTGAAAGGCGTTCCACCTTTATCAAAGGAAGATGCTCTATCGGCTAAGAAGATCATTCTTACCGGAATCAGGGATGCCCGGACTGATGCGCCTGATCCCTATTGCTCCTAAAATTAAACATTAATTGTTACATTTTCTACTTGATTAAATTTTATTAATAGTATAAAATATAGAAAAATGTATAGAATATAAGGAGGTTATTTATCATGGCACGTGTTATTAGTGACGCTTGTGTTAGTTGCGGTTCATGCGAAGGCGAATGCCCAGTAAGCGCTATCAGCCAGGGTGATTCTCAGTTTGTTATTGATGCAGATGCTTGTATCGATTGCGGCGCATGTGAAGGCGTATGCCCAACAGGAGCTATTTCTGAAGCTTAATAATTTGAATACATATATGCCTCTTCCGTAAGGGAGGGGCATTTTGTTATTGATCTCCATATCTTTTAATTATCACTTATGTTGGTTGTGAAAGGAAGTTAGTATGAAAAAACCGCTGATAGGATTGACGCCTGCCCACGATACGGATAACAATGATATTAAGATGAGACCTACCTATTTACGTGCTTTAAAGGCTGCGGGGGGGATTCCGGTTGTTATGCCGCTGGAGGCTGATGAGGAAGA
The DNA here is from genome assembly GCA_009712635.1 of Hungatella sp. Classification (GTDB taxonomy): domain Bacteria; phylum Bacillota; class Clostridia; order Lachnospirales; family Lachnospiraceae; genus Lacrimispora. The sequence goes on from WASS01000018.1 coordinate 92,235, forward strand.
ACTGAAACAGTTGGCTGATGAGTTGGATGGTTTTTTGTTTACTGGAGGACCGGATGTTCATCCATTTTTGTTTGGTGAGGAAACTCAGGTACACTGCGGCAATGTATCGGATGCAAGGGATCGGATGGAGATTGGGCTGCTGCCATTTGTTTTAGAGAAACAAAAGCCGGTTCTTGGGATTTGCAGAGGGATTCAGGTGTTGAATATCGCTATGGGCGGGACGATCTGGCAGGATATCTTTTCTATGACAAAATCGGATTTTCCTATCGCACATACGCAGCCATTTGCATATCATTTGCCCAGCCATACGGTTTCTTTGAAAAAGGGAACGATGCTGAGGGAAATCGCTGGTATGGATACATTACGGGTTAACAGTATGCATCATCAGACGGTAAAGGATTTGGGGCAGGGTCTGATTTCATCGGCTTACTCTCCGGATGGTTTGATTGAGGCGATTGAAATGCCTGGGTATTCCTTCTTTGTGGGGGTTCAGTGGCATCCGGAATATCTATGGGAAAAGAATGAGGAAGCTTTTCAGCTTTTTAAGAGATTTGTGGAAGCTTGTTCTGAGAATTAAGACGTTGTAAAAAATCCGCAGTTTACACTCTCAGTGGCAACTGCGGATTTTTTGCCTGAGCCGCTTTTCGGCTCTTTTTATCTGAAAGTGAGAGTATGCTATAACTTTTTTCCGTTTCGACCAAATTTCTTTTTGCGGTTGAAGAAGGGGATCTTGGATGCTGCAGCTTCTGCACGGCCTTTGTTATCTTTCTGATAGGTACGAAGCAGCTCGTCCAACTGTTTGTAGCGCTCTTCTTCTTTTTCTTCTTTCAGGTTCATTAAGTATTCCATTTCCTTAATGACCTTGTCATTGACCAGACTGCTGACATCCTGGCTCAACTGCTCATTATTTAACTCCAACGCACGTCCAATGATGTGATTCATGATTTCCTGAAACTGTTCCATCTTTCCCTGTGCAATAGAGACCTGTGCTGTGTTATGTACCTCCAGGCCTGACTCGCCGTCTTCTCCGGCTAGTCCACTGTCTTTTAATTCCTGGGTCATCTGCCCCTCCAATAACTCATCAGGTATAACCGGATCCTTCCCGTCCCCAATGACTTTTTCAAGCGCTGTCTTAATGGCTTTTAACTGATATCCCTTTTCCTTTAAGTCCTTGATCTGCTTGAATAAACGGATGTGTGCTTCGGTGTAATACCGGTGTCCCATTTCATTCCTGGGAATGTTTAACTCTAGCTCGTCCTCCCAGTATCTAAGGACATGGGATTCTACATCAACCTTTTTTGATGCATCCGATATTAAGTAATGTATCTCAGCCATAGCTATATCCTCTCCTTTGGTTCGTTTAGTTTTCATAACCTTACTATTTATATCTTATGCGGGTATAATACGGATTATGAATAAGTGTTGAAAATTTTTTTATGGGGTGGGGGGGATTTTCTAGG
>WASS01000010.1 GCA_009712635.1 Hungatella sp.
GGACATTTCTGTTGATACTGTCATCCTCATCGTAATATTCCATGAGACCGCGCTCAGCTTCCTGTGGCATCCGCGCCTTCAAAAGAGCGGCAACTATATCATTTTCATGAGCCAATGCAGTTCGGTTATCCATCACCACCGGTTCATTCTCCGTATCCCCCCATTCGTTCTTTTCATAGAGTCTGACGGTAAGTGGCATATGTAGCTTCAATGTATGAAGCTGCTTTGGAATCACACAAAACCGATCCTCACCAGGGATAAGAGCAATAGTGTGTCCGTTATCCCAATTCATGTGGATATGACATTGATCATCAATAAAATTGACTATTCCTTCAGTGCAAGGCGATAACGGAGAATAGGGATCATTCATTTCGATAAGCCTGATTCGAGTACCGGGTGGATACTGTTCCTTCATAAACTTAAGCCATTCTGGATACTTCTTCATGTTACATTCCTCCCATCTTAATTTCATGTTCATTGATTTGCTCTGCCGTTTCATTCGGTACAGCAGCTTCCTGTTTTAAGTTCATCTGCTGTACATGTAAGTCATATACCGTTAAGTATGCCTGATAATCCCCAAAGGTAGGATTGCAGCGCAGGCAGTAGCGGTAATGCTCTGTTTCCATGACATACCCGTAATTCTGCTGCCAGCTACCCTCGATTTTTCCGCCGTGTACGGAACAATATTGATGCATGGCACCGAAACTTTCCAGCGGACCGTTTTCCCGCAGGGCATCCACTACCATTTTTAAATCGAATTCAAAGGCAGAACTGTATTATCTTTCGTAATCACGGGGCCACCAGGTATGCCAGAATTCATGTCCGTTGCTTCCAAAATCAATCCGCAGATGACCGATGGTCCCCGTCTTTTCATCCTGCTCCTTGGATAAGGTATAAAAAAGACCTGTCTCATCGGTAGAGGCAGGCCGCAAAGTAAAGCGGGGATTTTTAATTTCATTTTCTTTTCTGTACATGGCTTTGCTCCTTTCACTTTTACAATCACACACGATACAACAACTTCCTTCTTTCCATTTAAACCAAGATATTTTTCTCGCAGATAGTCTGCCTGTTCTTCTGTAATTAAGCCTGCCCAAAGATTGGAGTTAATGGCTCCATATAACTCGTCCCATAAGCAGTCCAGGTATAGCACCTGCTCCTTTTCCCCCTGCTGATATTCTTCTATGGCTTTTTGGATACTCCCTGGCAGTCCAGTCTCTAGGTAGGTTTTAACTCTAGGTTTACCATCGGTTATCTTGTTCAATGGTTCTGTTTCCATGGCCAACAATTCCTCAATGGTTATATCAAGTGCCTGGGATAACTTGGAAAGAGTTCTCGCACTGCACTGGTTAAATCAGTTTTTCCAGAACAAATATTTGCTAGAGTTGCACATGGGATCCCGCTAATCTTCGATAAACGATAGCGGGATAATTGTATATCCTGCATGAGCTGTTGTATTGTCATTTTCATCACCTACATTTATTATATCGATGCTCCGATATAGAGGTGTTAAGGGACCTTAAAGGGGTATTCCGAATATTATTGATTCACCACATCTAGTAATATATATAAATCATACATAACTTAGTAGCATATATAATTCACAAAATTCTTTTAGCATAACCATATCTTTAATATTTTCTTGTATATACTCTATAAAAACTTTTCCAATGATGTTATCAAAATGTACTTCTCTTGAAATATTCAACACATCTCTTATATTAAATGAATCAGGCATAAGATCAATTATCTTCCAAAGCAACTCACATACTTCCATAATACAGGTAGAAGCTGTATCCCTATTTAAATTAAATCGTGCAATATGCTCTTCAATAAAATCAATATCAGCAGATGATGTATTTTCTATATTTGGAACATAAATTTGTTTTAACAAATCATATTGAATATTAAAAAGTACATTCTTAGAACTTTTAACCCCATCAGGTTGCAAAATTATTTTGTTCATTTTTAAATATGTATCTCTAGCTATTAAATATTCAGTACATGGTTCATTACAACTCTTAGACATACAATTTAAATCTTTACTTACCAAATTATATGGAATTCGCTCAATCATCTTGTTCTTATATTTTTGATTACACCTTATACAAGCCACTGATAGATTATATTTACAATGTTTAAATGGTGTTTTTGGCTTCTCAATACCAGGATAACCATCTTTTTCAATTGAATGTTCCAAATTAAAGTAATATTCATTATCTAAGACTAGCTTCCTTCCACAGTACATGCAATAATTATCAGATGCTTTCAATAAGACAACTGTGATGTCCTTTTTAAAAGTCTCGCCATAATAATATTTATTTTTTATTGGATAATCAACCTCATAATTTGTGGGGAAATTTATTTTCATGATTGTCTCGCTCTTTGCTTAATAAAATTCAAAACTACCTTTTGCCTTGTTGTTAATTTTTGACTTTGTTCAATAATGTTTATATCTTTTTTATTTATCGGCACATTTGAAAGTATACATTTTAAATTACTACTTAATCGCTCATCTATTTCACTAATTTTATAATTACTAGCAAATAATTTTTTATCAATAATATCAACATTATCTAAATCGTTACTATCAAAAAAAACACATAAATTATCAATTTCAGATTTAAAATTTTTAATGATTTTTACAACATCAAAATCTCTTAAATTTAATATAGTATACAGTGATTGCGCAGAAACAATAAACACAATATCAGTATACTTTGCCTTTAGCCATTCTAAAAAATCACTTGAATTTTTATGATCTAAATTAATGTCAAATTCATCAATAAAAATATATTTACACCCTTTTTCAAATGCAAAATTCACTTCCATGAGTATGCGCATCATTGAAACCTGTGCATCCGATAATTGTTCAAAACTCCCTTCATTAATCTCTAATACCTCTTCATTCCAAATTCCATATAATTCCTTTTCAAATTTAATTGTAGTTTTACTTACTTTAATACTTAAAAAACCATCAAACAACTCCGAGTATTTATCCGTATTTAGATATAATTCATTCATTAATAATTCTGTTCCGAGTTCATCGTGGAATATATCTTTATTATAATTTATGCTATCCAATCTCGCTTTAATAACTCTTTCATAGTCGATATCTTTAAATGTTTTTATTGCTTCATTTCTTACATTAACTATTTTTCTATTCCAAGAACACATATAATAAATAGGCTTTTTCTTATAAAATAATTCTGTTACTATTTTGGCTATTGTCCTTGATTTTCCAGTTGTGTTTTCTCCAACAAACAAAATATGTTTATGCTCAAAAAAATTTTTGTCCTCTATTATTGAATTTAGGATTTTTTCAATTGTATCATTCAAATTCATAACGAATACCAGTCCTTAACAAGCTTTAACGCTGAACTCATTCTTTTTTCAACATTTCCTTTATTTGATGTAGAAGATCCTATATCAAAATCTTTTCTTAAATCTAAAGATGCAATTTTATTTTTATAATCTATTTTATATTTAGAATTAATAAGATTCAATTTGCAGAAAGCAATGAAAACAGCTTCAAGTATCAGAATTTTTCCACCTGGAATATCCTCTTCATCACAATTTTCAATTTGTTCAAAGAATCTTTTTAATTTATCAACTTCCTCTTTTGCTTTTTCTTCAAGCTCTCTATTCTCTTCATCCACCTGTTGCTTTTCCTTTTCATCATTCGATAAATAATATTTTCGATTATATATGTCAGAATAACTATCTATCAAATTTGATAAGGAATAACTTTTAGTGTAAATGATTTTAATTTCTCCATCAGAAACTCTAGTATATTTATCCAATGCCAAGAATCTTAATAAATACTCAAAATCTTTTGCCACAAGGCTATTTCCATATATGTTTCTCCATTTTGTACTGGTTTCGTTAAATTTATCTAATTGTTCATATAGCAGATTGTCGGAATAAACTCCATTACGTATTTCTTGACTACTTAATTCTTTTCCTGCGCTATTTAATAGTTTAAATATCTCTGTATAAACCTTATTAGGATTTTTACTTTCACATTGAACAAATACTACATCTAAATCTTTTCTTCTTAATACTCTTTTTGCTTCTTCTCCAAAGTTTTCAAATGTTATATCTTGACTTTTAATCTCAAAGCTTGATTTCACTATATTATAACTTTCTTTTAAATGTTCATAGAATTCCTTTATTTTTGTACTATCTTCACTATCTTTTATTTCCTTTTCATTTAATCCTTCAATAGAATCTATAATATTTGAAACATCTTTAAAATCTAATCTCGTGTGTTGAGAACCACTTTGGTAAAATATGTTTTTATAGTACATAAACAAAGACGTGATACGCTGTTGCCCATCTAATATTACATACTTTCCATCGCGATTATTATAATATAAGTATAACGGCGGTATGGGAATATTTTTCATGAGTGATAGCACTAAATTTGAAACATCCGATTTTTCCCATACGAACTTTCTTTGATATTTAGGTAATACATAATCACCTCTTTTTAAATTATTTAAAATTGTTTCTATATCCATCGCTTTAGATTTATACGTAATTTTAGTATTCAACAAATCTTCAACTTGTATTTCTTTTGCATCTTCTTCAAACATATCATTAACTGAAAACATTTTTTCCCTCACCTTCAATTGATAATTATATGTATATTGTAACATTTTCACCAAATAATAGCTATAATCAATATATAAGAAAGTCCGTAGTTTTCAGACTCTTTCCAATAAATTACCATTTCTCAAATCCTCTTATCCCTTGACCATTTCATCTCATTCCCGTATAGTCATTAGGTAACTCTATTGCGTTACACTTTCTCTTGCATCATATTTCTCCCTTGCAATCTTAATATTCTATTTTTTCTACTCACTAAACCCTGGAATATTAACACACTTCTTATATTTAATTGAAACAGCTATGCTTGGAATAAACCATCGGTATTTCCGCCCATGTTGGATTATCATACTGAAATCCACACTTATACCAAAATTCTGCTACTGAACTGTTCTTTGCCATTAATTTTACCACGTTATTACATTCTTCTAAAAATCTACATATTATCAACTTACCTATTCCTTGCTTTCGATAATTTCTTACTATTTCAAATTCATCAATCCATATAATTTCATTATCACAAGGATCCATTGATAATCTAATCACTGCACATACACAACTATTATTTTCAAATAAATATATAAAATCGTCTTTTTCTAAGCAATCCCAAGGCAGTTCCAATATTTTCTCTTTTTTCAATTGCTTAACTTCTTCATATGTAGCCTCACGCTCTTTCATTATTATCTCCCTAAAATTCAAAGTTTCTGTTACCACAAATTGCTAATTTTAATACTTTACAACGAAAGTAGAACGCCACCTACTTAAAAGTATTCCCAATCTTTCGAGTTAACGTCAGGTCTATAAATACAAGTCTAATTCATTAATACCTCATTACCCAATCTGCACTTTGTCCAACACTTACTTGAATACTTTATTTTATTTTATGACAAATTATAAAATAATTCAATAAAATAGTAGTAATTTAATATCCTTGAAAATTGAAAAAGTAAATTCCACTCTCTTAACCCCAATTTACTCTTTCACTGGAATTTACTTTTTCAAGTCAGCAATTTAATATCCTCTTCTCCCATAATAAATTACCATTTTCAAATAATCTCAAAAATGCCCCATGTCATCTACAGTCAATACCACCGGCTTAGCCGGTGGCTTGCTCAACCCCTATAAGGGGTTTAT
>WASS01000009.1 GCA_009712635.1 Hungatella sp.
CCCTGGTGAGGATCGGTTTTGTGTGATTCCAAAGCAGCTTCATACATTGAAGCTATATATGCCACTTACCGTCAGACTCTATGAGAAGAACGAATGGGGCGATACGGAGAATGAACCGGTGGTGCTTGATAACCGAACTGCACTGGCTCATGAAAATGATATAGTTACCGCTCTCTTGAAGGCGCGGATGCCACAGGAAGCAGAGCGCGGTCTCATGGAATATTACGATGAGGATGACAGTATCAACAGAAATGTCCAGTCCTATGTCTTTACGGTAAAACCAGTTAACAGTAAATTGATGGGAGTAGCTGAGTGCCGGGTACATGGTGAACTGACTGCCGAGGAACTTGACCTTCTCAAGGAGGCAATCATTGGTCAGGCTGCAGATGGGTTAGGCGAAGGCTTCGAGCAGAGGCCGATTAAAACTTTGGCTGGAGAAATCTATGTTAGTTTATGGAATGGCGGCAATAGCTGGAGTATAATGACGCAGGAAGAACTGGAACAGGGGCAGAAGATGGGCGGTATGCAGCTTGGATAATCAATTTCACATAGAAATAACAATATAATTTGCGTTCTTTGGTTTTATTGGAAACTGAGAGACGCTCTTTTTTTTACAACCTAATAACAAAATAATTATAAATGGGCGCTGTCTTTGAAAAAAAGATGGTGCCTTTTTTATTTTCAGCGGAAGGAGTGCAAAGCATGAATCAAAATACAAAACTAACAGAAAGAAAAGGTGCGGGAGCAACCAGTTTACCCAAACGCTATGGTGTCTCACTTCCACAGGATCTCTCACACTGTGATGGCTGTCCATACCCCCAAGTCGGTTTTATCTGCTGGAGTCCAGATGGAACCTGTATGAGAACGGATGTTGATGCGATCAACCGCCGCAGTAAAGGTAGGTGAATAAATGAACAGCATCATCAGCTGGGTGGGCGGAAAGAAGGCGTTGAGAGAGTTGATTTATCAGCGAATGCCCAAAGAGTTCGGACGTTACATTGAGGTTTTCGGCGGTGGTGGCTGGGTGCTGTTTGGGCGTCCCATGGGTACTGCCATGGAGGTGTATAACGATTTCAACTCCGACCTGGCAAATTTATTCAAGTGTGCAAAGGAGCAGACTCTTGACCTGGTTCGGGAGCTGAACTTTTTGCCGCTGAACAGCCGGGATGAATTCAGTGTACTGCGCAGGTATCTATCGAAGAAGGAATTCACCAGCGAGTATCTTTCAAAGGAGCTGGATCTTGCAAAGCATCACCTTCCTCCCCCGGATTATGAGGACATCAGCCAGATCCTTACGGAGCAAGCGGTAATGAATGATGTCAAGCGTGCTGCAGCCTTTTTCAAACTCATTCGCTACAGCTATGGAAGCGGCTGTACCAGCTTTGGCTGTCAGCCCTTCGATATTCGAAAGACCTTCCATCTGCTCTGGCAGGCCAACATTCGTTTAAGGGACACAGTCATTGAAAACAAAGACTTTGAAGATCTCATCCGGCAGTACGATCGGGAGAATGCCTTCATTTACTGTGACCCTCCCTACTATCAGACAGAAGGACATTATGCGGTAGAGTTCAGAAAGGAAGATCATTATCGCTTGCGGGATACGCTGACAGTCTGCAAGGGTAAGTTTTTGGTCAGCTACAATGACTGCGAATTTATCCGGGAACTGTACCAGGGCTTTCACATTGAAGCAGTCAGCCGCCTTAACAATCTGGCACAGCGTTATGACAACGGAAGTGAATACGCGGAGGTATTCATCTCCAACTATGATACCGGGGAACGGCTGAGAGATAGGCCATTACAAATGAATCTTTTTGATCCTGAACTATTTTTCAGTGAGTGTTAACCGGAAAAACAAATATGAAGGAGAAACTTATTATGAAAATTATGAAAACAAAAGTGGCAGTCGACCCCCAAGGACTTCTGACTATTCCCGTGATTCCTGCCGGACTCACCCATGGTGAACAGGTTGATGTGGTGCTTGCATCCATGGGAGATGAAGCAGCTCCACTTCTTTTACTTACGCAGGCAGGGATTGAAGTTGCCATACCACTGTGCGCTCTGCCGGAGGAGGATACGCTGGATGAAAAGGCTGAACCAGAGGCTGAGGATGGTCTTAATCTTCCCGGAGAGGTGATGGATGGGGCGGGGATTTCTGCAGACAGTGATTTGGAAATCATCTGCGGTGATGGTGCTATTGTTATTTTAGCCTCGGATTTTTTGAACCGTCTGCCGGAGGAACTAGCTGGGCTCATTCATGAGCTTGGAATTCACTCCGATACTATTCGGGAGGTAATGAGGAAGGAGGGATACTATTTATGAATTCAAAAAAAAAATACCGAATTATTGACTGCAAGGGCCGTGTACTGATTCCAAAGGAGATGCGCTCCGCGTCTGGATTGGACTATGGCGATATCGTAAAGATGAATGTCCGACAGGGTGCAGTCAGTATTCAAAAGGTGGAGCTCATCGAGGTGGGAGACCAGTCCCCGGAAGCGGTGGAAGCCTTCGTCCGTGCAGCCATTAAGCAAATGCCGGACGGCACACGTCTTGGACTGATTGGTGAATTGACTGAGCTTCTTAAGCAGCGGAAGGAGGACTAAGTTATGGAAGAAAATAAGCTTTTTACCCCTCTGGATTGCCGGAAGATTGGATATGACTTTTCTATTGCCGGCAAGGTTGTCGTTCTTTGTGCCTCCTCTCTGTCTGAAAATGATAGAAGAGCGGAGAATCAGCTGTATTTTTGTACCGGAGGATTCGGCAGCAAGACCAATCCCAGCGGACGGGCGGTTTTTGCCGTGTCTCTGGAAAACGGGGAGCAAACACGCTGGAACCGCAGCGATATCATGGGCATTGCAAAGCCAGAAATTCTCACAGACCAGGTCAGGCTCCAGCTTAGTCAGATACGCCCGGCAGGAGCGCTGGATTTAAAAAGCCATCAACCGCAGTACAGCGGCTATTGTTTTCTGCCGGATGGCCGCTATACCTCCGGCGTCTGGCTTTGCAGCCAAAAGGAAATGCAGGAATTTATAGAAATGCAGATGGATTACCAGCATAGAATTATGATCTGCGACCGGAATGATTTTTGCGTATTTGAGATGCAGGAGGGAAAGCTCCTTTATCCGACGCAGGAAATGCTGGAAGCACATCAAAAGGAACAGGAGCAAAATGGTGGCATGGAGTTTAAGTTATGAAGATTACATACTTTAATTGCTTCTATCAAAAAAATGAAAGGAAGGTACTCTCATGACAGATAAAAAAAAGAAGAGGGACGGCATGCTTGCCATCCTCCTTCTATTCCTGCTGCTTGGCGGCGGTTTTTTTATTTATACCCAGGAGCGTCCGGAATTGTTTATACCGAAGGATGAAATCATTACCCGCGGTGAGTTTGCCGCAATTTTAGTGAGGGACATTCCGCTAGATACGGCGGACGTAAAAAAAGATACAGCCAGCTTCCCGGATACCCGGGGTCACTGGTCGGAAAAGTATATTGAGGCACTCATCAATGCGGGAATCATTGATCCTGCTGATTATCCGGATGGCTTTAAACCAGATGAACCAATTACCCGTGCAGAGATTATCAAGATGCTGGTGCGTATCAGTGGAAGGGATGAGGAAGCCAAGAATACCAAAGGCCACAGTGGATATGACGATGACAAGGATATTAAAAATAGTGACAAAGGTTATGTCATCATTGGCAGGGAGGATGACATTATTGGAGATGAGGATGACGGCAAATTGAAGCCGAATAAACCAATCACCAAGGGCGAAGCAGAGAAAATGATTGATAAGACAAAGCCGCTGCCTATTCCAACCTCAGAAATACCCAAACCAAACCCAGAGCCCACTATGCCTGTTTCGGTGGAGCCTACGCCAGAGAAGCCTACACCTACACCAAAACCCGGACGGGATTCGGATGACCGCGGTGATTCCGGCCCAGATACGCAGGTGCGCTTTGAGTTTCCCGTCACCGCTCATACCGATACTGAAATTAAAATCATGCCGGTATGGAAATACATGGAGAACTTTTCCTGGTCATTGACGAAAACTGCTGCGGATGGCTCCGAACAGCCAATGGAGCTTGCCGGTATCGGCACTCTCGGTCTGGAGGGAGGAACGCTCCAGTTTAAAGAACCAGGGAAATACACCCTGACCGCAGCTGCAAAAAATGTCAGAGGGAAAGAAACTCTGCTTGCTAAAACAGTGACCATTTATCCGACGATTGACCTGACCTTTGCCCTGCCCAAAATGACTCATACAGACAAATCTGTTACGCTGGACTATTCTTTGGAAGCACTCTATGGATATGACATTGTGTGGACGGCAGAAAAGAACGGAGAAACAGTTCAGCCAGCCGATATTCTGGACGGTACTCTCTCTAATGAGGGAGGCAGCTTTGTCTTTAAAAGCAAGGGCACATACACCCTTACTGCCACGATCATGGATAAAACCGGGCGCATCTTTCTCCATACGGAAAGAACAAGAGTCTATCCCGTCGCGGGGATTGCATTCACGCTTCCAGAGGCGTCTCACACCGATACCGCCTTGGAAGTTACTACAGCACGAACGAATGCAGATGGATTACTTGTGGTCTGGAGCTTAATGAAAAACGGCGAATCGGCTGAAATCAAAGACGAGCTGGAAGGTTCCCTGACGAATTTGGGTGGAAAGATTCGATTTAAGGACAAGGGCATGTATCGGATCACCGGAACGCTAACGGATGAAACCGGCAGAGTCTTTGATGCTACGCAAACTATTATTATTTACCCGGTAGGCTCTGTAGGTTTCTACCTGCCAGAAATTACACACACGGACAAGAGTGTTCAGGTAGAAGCTACATTCCAGAATCTTGGGACTTCTGAAATCCAGTGGTCACTGACTCGAAACGGTGAAGCAGTCACTCTTTCTGATTATATTGAAGGAACACTGACCGATAAAAACAGTACCGTCCGCTTTAAGGAAAAGGGAGATTATGTTTTAAAAGCCGCCTTTACAGACCCTGCCGGACGCAGCTACAGCTATACCTCACCCATTAAGGTTTATCCGGTTCCAGGTATTACCTACCAGCTGCCGGAAACAGCCCATACGGATACCCCCGTTGCTGTGATTCCCAAAACCATGGATTTGGATGGCTTAACTGTGGAATGGCTGTTAGAGAATAGCTTTGGATTTCAGAATTTTGCGACTTATCTTGATGGTACGCTGACAAATAACGGCGGCACCATCCGCTTTAAGCACGCCGGAGTTTATGAGCTCATTGCAAGAATCACCGATGAAACCGGGCGTGTATTCCTGTATGAAACTGGAGGAAAAATCGAAGTACTTCCGGTACTGTCTCTTTCCTTCGAACTTCAGGAAGCGACTCACACCGACCGAACGATTGACCTGCGCACCCGCGGTAACAATAACACATTGCCGGTAGAATGGACGATCACAAAGAATGGAAATCCTGCGGAACTTACCAATGCGCTGGAGGGCAGCCTGAATGCCTATGGAGGGAAAATCCGTTTTAAAGAAGTGGGAACTTATACCCTGACAACTTCTATGACAAACGCATTGGGACGGATATTTTCCTACAGTGCCAGTACTACAGTCTATCCAGTTCCTACGATAACGCTAAATGTACCTCTCGTCTGGTATACAGGTGAAGCCGGAACAGTCACCGTCAGCGGTACGGACCTGGAGAATCTCACTGCCAGCTGGAAGATTATTCAGGACGAAGGAGGCTTGGAGCCTTATGAGATCTACGCCTCCGGAACCCTTACCAGAATGGGCGGTACAATTACATTCCCTGCAAAGGGGAAGTATCAGCTGATTTTGACAATGACAGACCCTGCCGGCCGTACCTACGAAAGAGCCCAAAGCTTTACCGTATACCCAATCCCTGATATGAACATAAGTATTCCAGCATTGACCTACAGCGGAGATTCTATGGAGGTCAATGCCACAGGTTCCGAGCTGGATAATATGAGTATAGTATGGCTCCTTTCAGTGGATGGCGGGGCAGCAAAGCCCTATACCCAGCATGCGGATGGCTCTCTTTCTGCGGATGGCGGAAATCTGCGTATCTCTACAGACAAAACAATAGCTGTAAAGCTGATGGCAGAGGTAACTGATTCCAACAATCGGAATTTCACCTTTACTTCCAATACCGGGGCCATCAAGCCCATTGCTAGTTTCCCATTTACAGTTCCATCTAACGTTCACATTGGTTCCGGTTTTCAAGTATCCCTGCCGTCAGCTACCGGACTGGACGGTAGAATCCTTTCGTGGTCATTAACAAAAGGAGGCAATACCACCAGTTATACCGGAAACCTATCTAACAGCGGAGGTAATATTTCTATCAATGTCGCAGGAAGCTATGTCCTGACTGCCAGCACTACTGACAGCATGGGCAGAACCTTCAGCTATTCCCAGAGCTTTGCGGTCACTAATAATGCGCCGAACAAGCCAGTCGGATATGCCTCAGTCTATAGAACTGCTCGGAACGGTAAGCTGTTGGTAAACATTACTGCATCAGCTGCAGACCCGGATGGCGATGCAGTAACGCTGGAATACTCCGGTAACACTTCTGACAGCTACTATGCTGTGGGGACCCATACCGTTAGGGTACGTGCCAAAGATGCATGGGGGTGGTATTCCGACTGGACGGATATTACCTTTACCGTAACCAATTCTGCACCCAGCACTCCAGTCATTACCCGTACACCAAACGGAAACAGTATAGCACCCGGTGTTCCTATCACCATTACTGCTTACAGCACAGATCCGGATGGAGATGCCATTACCTACATTTGGGAGGGGCGACCTGCTGAGACCAGCACAGTGTATCCGCTGGGCAAAAATGTGGTGCGGGTAAAAGCAGTGGATTCCACCGGAGCCGAATCCTCCTGGGCAGCCATTGTATTCTTTGTAGCTGACCCAAATCGCGGTGGCGGTATGACCCTGACCGGTCCGGAGTCAGTAATTTTAGAGCAGGGTATTTCCGGCGCAACCATCACCAACTATACCTTTACTGTGCCACCAGTATCCGGGCATTCTGGAAATGACTATGGTCGTGTCCGAGGCTACAACATCCTGACCGGGCAGTGGGATCAGCTGGATTACGGAACCACAACCAACGGCATTACCTTCAGCCGTTCACTTTCACCCGGCATCTACAGTCAGCTGGAATTTTACTACTACACAAATCACGATTGTATGTATAACAAGAGTAATATTACCTACAGTGTTGAGTTTTACTTCCAGTAAGGGTGAATGCATCTGAAGGGAGGAATTTTCATGAGCAACATTGAAATTAGAAGCAACCGTATTCTCTATTACGGCAACATAGCTGGTTACCTCTCAAGAGAAAAAGCTGTGGTAGATCCCATGTTTCAGACCGATGAGCTGGAGTCCTTTCTCATAGAAAAGAACGGACTGGAGGTGGAATGGAAGCCCGGTACCTTTGAGAGACTCGCGGCAGGAACCATTGATCCGGAGGGCAACGCAGCACTGCACAAACGCTGCCGTGTTTGGCAGCTTGCTTCAGAAGCAGATGTTATGATGAAATTCATCGGTTATGATATATCCACAAGCCGCTTCGGTGAACCGAACCCTGCCAACTATCAGGTAGTGTATGACGGCGAGGTGGATACCAATGAGCTGGAAGCACTCTATACGAAATTCAATACCGACCACCCACTGGGCTATGAGGGACATAGCCTTTCCATGTCCGATGTACTGGAGCTGTATGATGAAACCGGCTGCACTTTTTATTACTGTGACACGATCGGATTTAAAGAAATATCTTTTCAGGAGGTACAGCAGGAGCAAGACCAGGGACCACAGATGAAGCTATAGTCACAAGCATTGCAGCAGAAGGGCTGCTTTTTTTATATGAAAAGGAGGAACTCAAGTGAATTCACAGACAACACCTATGAAAATCGATGTAAAAATTGGCTCCATACACCCGGACGGGAATGTCAAGGCGTATGCATCCGTTAACCTAAATGACTGCTTTGCTATCCGCAACATAAAAATTGTTGATAGTACTAAGGGACTGTTCATTGCAATGCCAAGTTATAAGGCGGGGAGCGGCGAATACAAGGATATCTGCTTTCCGGTTACGAAAGAATTTCGGGAACAACTAAATCAGGCAGTTTTCCAAGCTTATGATCTTGTTCTAACACAAAATCATGAACAAAACCAGCGGAAAGCCGAGATGCCTACTTCGGATCAAATGCCAGAACAGAATACTGGCATACAAATGGCAGGGCTTTGAGGTTCAATATTTTATCATCTGATATTAAATAATTATTTTGGAGGGAAATTATCATGAGAAATCTATTAAATAAGGTAAGATACAAAATGTCAGGTATTTCTGCAACTATTGAAAGTAAGCTGGTATTACTATTTGATAAATCAAAAAATACTCTGACTGTTTCAAACGCATGGAAGTTTCTTAGCTCCCAGCGTGGGGAAGGTTTTGTGGATACTGCTATTAAGATTTTAATTTCTGTAGTCATTGGTGCGTTGGTGTTGTCGGGACTCTATGCCCTGTTTGGAGAAACGGTACTCCCGACTTTGAAAGAGCGCATTGTAGATATGTTCAACTATGGTAAGTGATTGGCCGCATCTGCTGCAGGGCGGCTTTTTTATTGCTTTACTGGTTGCAGCTACCATATGGGATGCAAAAAAACAGATCATTCCTGACGTGATTTGTCTTGGAATTGCTCTGACCGGGCTTTTGGACTTTACACCGGAAAAATTGTTTGGACTGTTAACCGCTGCAGTGTTTCTGTTTCTTGCGCTTTTCCTGGGTGGTTTATTCGGCGGCGATATCAAATTTTCGGCCGCAGTGGGTCTGGTGTTGGGCTTTCAAAAGAGTATGACCGGTATGATTTTAGGGCTGATTCTGATGCTGACATTTCATATGATCCATACTCTGATTTTAAAACGGCACAGGAAGGATATAAAAAAATCATATCCCCTGGCACCTTTTCTTTCAATTGGCTGCCTTGCAGCTTATTTTTTATGTTAGGAGGAACATTCATGCGTTTTTTAAAGAACCGCACAGTACTTGGTATTATTTGTATTATGCTGGCATTACTTATCTGTTTTGGAATCACCCCTCTCTATAACCAGGGTATATCGCAAAAAACAACCATTGTCCGGGTGGTAAAAGAGATTAGAAGCGGAGAGGAGATTACTAAAAATATGGTTCAGTCGGTAGAAGTAGGTAGCTACAACCTACCGGAGCAGGTGGTTCGGCAAATGGATTCTGCCATTGGTAAGTACGCCGTAACGGCATTGTCACCCGGTGATTATATTCTCACTTCAAAACTGGTGACTGCTCCAGCAGAGGAAAATAATTACTTATATGACCTCGATGGAAACAAACAGGCTATATCAGTCAGTATCAAAAACTTTGCACAAGGGCTATCCGGCAAACTGGTATCCGGCGATATTGTCAGTGTCATAGCATCAGATTATAAAAAACAGGGGGCAACTGTTATTCCACCAGAACTGACTTATATCAAGGTCATTGGGGTAACTGCAAGCTCCGGTTATGATACAGATCAGAATAACACCGAATCCAATCAATCGGCAGAAAAAGAAAAGAAGTTACCTGCTTCTGTGACCCTGCTAGCTTCGCCGCAACAGGCGAAAATCCTGGCAGAGCTGGAATCGGAGGGCAATATCCATCTTTCTCTTGTCTATCGGGGGAGTAAAGAAAACGCAGATAAGTTTTTAGATATTCAAAGCAAACTATTGGAGGCTTTGTATCCTTCCCCAAGCCAGAACAGTACCTCTCAGGCAGACAGTACAGTGCCAGAAGAACGTTCTTCTGGTGATACATCATCAAATAATAGCTCTGAAACGGACACATATGCCAATTCTGCTGTAGAACCGGAAAGTGGGGAGAATGAATGATTAATTTTATGAAAGGAAGTCTTTTTTTCAGGAATCAGCTGAAGCCAACTCAAGAGGACTTAAATCCAGATGTTCAAGTGTTAGCTGTGTGGGGCAGCCCTGGCAGTGGAAAGACCACAGTCAGTGTACGGCTTGCCAAATATCTGGCTGCTCATAAACATAATGCGTTGTTGCTTTTATGTGACATGACAGCACCGATGCTACCATGCATATGTCCGCCGATAGAGCTGGAATGTGAACGCTCTCTCGGAAGTATTTTGGCAGCAACTCATATTACAGATGAGCTTATCCGTCAAAATTGTACTACCCTCAAAAAGATGGAGTATTTGACCATCATAGGAATGAAGAAGGGGGAAAATATGTATACTTACCCACCCTATACCACGGAGTTGGCGACGGAATTAATTGATCATCTGCGGATCATTGCCCCTTATATTATCATTGATTGCAGCAGTTACATTGCCTATGATGTTCTTTCTGCTGTATCCCTTCTGAAGGCTGATTCCGTTCTTCGGCTAGTAAATTGCGATTTAAAATCCATCAGTTATCTGTCCAGCCAGCTCCCGC
The DNA here is from genome assembly GCA_009712635.1 of Hungatella sp. Taxonomy (GTDB): domain Bacteria; phylum Bacillota; class Clostridia; order Lachnospirales; family Lachnospiraceae; genus Lacrimispora. The sequence goes on from WASS01000009.1 coordinate 10,480, forward strand.
TTCTTAAGGATCAGAAATGGGATGCGGATAAACAGTATAAGGTTGCATCTGATGTAAAACCAAATCAGGCAAGCGAAAATGTCGAGCAGGTGCTTGGCAATGTAACCTTTAAACTTCCGCATTCTAATGAACTTGAGAAGTTGGGATTAGATGGGAATCTCTTGGGAGATCTTTCGCTTAAGGACAGCCGGGGCTTTCGAAAGGAGATAGCAGAAATCGCAAAGGAGGTGTTCGGTGTATGAGAAATGAACCCGTACAAACGGATATCCTGTCAAATCAAAATACAGTTAGCAATCAGGAACTGTTTTTCTCTGCGGAAGGGTCAATCAGAGAGTTCCGGCAGGTGCTCAAAGAGGTACAGTCCTATATTTCCAGCAAGTATGCAACGTTAATCACCGACGGAGATAGCGAAGAAGTCAAGTCCCAGGTGAAGCGCTATATCAGCAAATATGTTCAGGATTACCGCCTGGCAGTTGCCGAAATGACACAATCCCAGCTGGTTGATGCCCTTTACACTGAGATGGCAGAGTTTTCTTTCCTGACTAAATACGTTTTTGGTGCAGGAATTGAGGAAATCGATGTTAATGCCTGGAATGATATCGAGGTGCAGTATAGCAGCGGAGTGACCAAAAAACTAGATGAACAGTTTGAAAGTCCGGCACACGCAGTCAATGTGGTTCGACGCATGCTTCATGTTTCCGGTATGGTTTTAGATAATGCAAGCCCTGCCATCTTGGGACATTTAAGTAAAAACATTCGAATTGCGGCTTTAAAATCCCCGGTGGTAGATGAGGAGGTAGGCGTAGCCGCTTCCATTCGTATCGTAAATCCTCAGAGTATGCAAAAAGCTGATTTTATCCGGGGTGGAACAGCCACGGGACCTATGCTGGATTTTCTTACGGAATGTCTGCGGTATGGTATTTCCGTATGCGTTGCTGGTGCTACCAGTTCCGGTAAAACTACACTGGCCGGTTGGCTGCTTACCACAATCCCAGACAATAAACGTATTTTTACCATTGAAAACGGTTCCCGTGAACTGGCACTGATCCGTAAAAAGGACGGCAAAGTTACTAACAGTGTAATCCATACCCTGACCCGGTTCAGTGAAAATGAAAAACAGAACATTGATCAGGATATTCTTCTGGATATGGCTCTGCGCTTTAATCCTGAAATTATCTGTGTGGGCGAGATGCGTGGACCGGAAGCCTATGCTGCACAGGAGTCTGCCAGGACCGGGCATACGGTGCTGACTACCATTCATTCAAATTCCTGTGAAGCTACCTGGCGCCGTATGGTTACCCTTTGCAAGCGGAAATACGATATGGCAGATAACACCCTCATGGATCTGGTCACAGAAGCCTTTCCTATCGTGGTATTTGCAAAACAGCTTGAAAATAAAAAACGGCGAATGATGGAAATCATGGAGTGTGAAATCCTACCGGATGGCACAAGAAACTATCGGAGTCTGTTTCAGTTTCAAATAACGGAAAACCGTGTAGAGGACGGAAACTTTATTATAAGTGGAACCCATCAGGCGATACAAGGTATCTCTCAAAGTCTGCAGAAACGCTTTCTTGAAAATGGGATGCCGCAGGATACCTTAATACGGATTCTTGGCTGGGAGGTGACATAGTATGACCACAATTCTTTTAGCCTCCTGTATCGGGTTAATAGCCGGCTTTTTCCTTTTATTAGGATTAACTCCCATGGAATTTACAAATAGCCTGTTTGGATTTCTGACAAGAAAGAATAAGAGCATTCGTTCCGAAATCAATGAAGCAGCCAGGCGGAAAAAGATGTCTCTTTTCCGGCGGGAGATTACAGAGGTACAGGAAATTCTAAAGATTACAGAACGGAGCGGATGGTTTTCTCTTGTCTGTGCTGCCTCACTGTTAGGTTTCGCCACCGGTGTCAGCTTTGCCATACTTATGAATAATGTATTTCTTATACCAGTTCTAGCGGTTGGTATGATGTTTCTTCCATTCTGGTATATAAGGCTGACCGCCAGCCATTACAAAAAAAATATCGCGGATGAGTTAGAAACTGCCTTATCTATTATTACCTCAGCATACCTTCGGAATGAAGATATCGTTACTGCGGTAGAGGAAAGCGTCTCTTACTTAAATCCTCCTGTAAAAAGCGTGTTCGCCGGATTTTTGACAAAGGTAAAACTGGTTAATCCGGATATTGTAGAGGCACTTCGTGGCATGAACTCACAAATTGAAAATGAAGTATTCCATGAGTGGTGTGATGCTATCGCAGCGTGTCAGTATGACCGGAGCTTAAAAACGACTCTGACTCCTATCGTAAGCAAGCTGTCCGATATGCGAATCGTTAACGCGGAGCTGGAGTATATGGTGTTCGAACCAAGAAAAGAATTTATAATGATGGCACTCCTTGTAGTCGGCAATATTCCCATTATGTACCTGCTAAACAGAGACTGGTACTATACTTTGATGCATACGGCAGTTGGACAGATTGTTTTGTCGATATGTGCAGCTGCAATCTTTATTTCAACTGCCTTTGTGATTAAGCTTACAAAGCCTGCAGAGTACAGGAGGTAATGAGATGATGGGACAACTATTTTTGGTTGGATTTTTACTTGCGGCAGGACTGTTCGTTCTTTTGGCAGATGTTTTGAAGTTACACACTTTGAGAACGTCAAAAGCTATGCAGGGAGCAGGAAGCAGCAGTAAAAGAGCTTCTGGAACCGTGGAAGCATGGTTGATGTCTGGTGCAGTAAAGATGTCGAAATACATTCGATTGGACGAATATAAGCACAGTCGTATGAGCAATGTTTTAAAAGCAGCCGGTTATTCTGTGACCCCGGAAGTATATGAGGCATATGCCATCACAAAGGCCGGAGGTATTCTGTCAGGAATTATTCCATGTCTGATCCTGCTTCCGTTACTTATTCCCCTTGTGGTGTTCCTTGCGGTACTGTCATATTTCAGAGAGATCCGAAAGGCGGACGAACAGCTGAAGGTAAAAAGGGATCAGATTGAAGGAGAACTGCCGCGGTTCGTGGCAACCATAGAGCAGACCTTAAAAGCCAGTCGTGATGTACTGGCGATGTTGGAAACATACAAGAAGAACGCCAGATCTGCTTTTGCTCAGGAGCTGGATATACTGACGGCCGATATGCGTTCCTCCAGCTATGAGGCAGCACTGACTCGATTTGAGGCGAGATTTAATTCACCCATGTTATCCGATGTAGTCAGAGGACTCATTGGCGTCCTAAGAGGAGACGATAGTGCTGTATATTTTCAAATGCTGGCTCATGACTTCAAAGCGCTGGAACTTCAGCGTTTAAAAGGTCAGGCACAGAAAGTCCCTCCGAAGATCCGTGTGTATTCCTTTGTGATGCTGATGTGCTTTCTGCTAACCTATCTGGTCATCATTGCAATACAGATTATGGATTCTTTAGGCAGCATGTTTTAGGAGGAATTTATGGTTAAAGATGAAAAAAGGCAGAAAGAGGGTAGTGGGAGCATGTGCTATGGCGTATCATGTTCAGAGAATGGGAGAGATGGAGGACGCTATGTTTTAAAACTTGGACGAGGTGGTACATTTATACTAAAACTCCTGCGTTCTCAGTGTGGGGAGGGATATGTGGATGTGGCGGTACTGGTTCTGTGTGTTATGCTGGTAATTGCCGTAGGGGTCAGTGTTCTGCCGGTATTTATCTCCAAAAATAAGCTGGACATCTATGCAAGTGAGCTTTGCCGTGAAGCAGAAGTAGCAGGATGTGTTGGGACGGAAACTACCCGTAGAGCACAGATGTTAACGGAACAGACAGGTCTTAAACCGGATATCTCATGGTCCCAGACTGGAAAAATTCAGCTGAATGAAGAGTTTACGGTAACTTTAACCATGCAGACAGATATCGGGATTTTCGGAGGTTTCGGCAGTTTTCCTATTACTCTGGCAGCTAAGTCATCTGGTAAAAGTGAGGTGTATTGGAAGTGACAACTGTTAAAGTCGGTGATATACTAAAAAGTAAGAAAGGTTCGTCTTTTCCTCTTACTGTTGCAACAGCACTTGCCCTTTTACTACTTCTGTGTGTTATTTCGGAGGGCCTCCAATTGATGATTGTCGCACAAGGTGTTCGTGATGCAGTACAGTCCGCTGTGATTTCGACTGTAAATGACAGCTATGATGACGTATATCACGGCGTAAGGGAAGGTTACTCGGGAGCATATCAGCCGTTTGCGGATGATTTTGAGGAAAGTCTGGATTATGGTGATATTTACAGTCGTTTGGATCAAGTGCTTGGATTAAGACAGGAAAAGGGATATCATGTGAAATATGCCGGGAGCACAGCCGAATTCCGATTGTCAGCTCTATCTGTCAGTTTAGATAACATGCCGTTTGCTCCTGCAATTCCTGACAATTCCAATGGTCTTTTGGTTGATACGACAATCCGGTTGGAAGTTCCGGTATCTTTTGGAGGAAACTTCCTTCCGCCTATGACAATAAATCTGAAGGTTATGGCTAAATATATGCCTTTATTTTAAGTTCTCACATGTGCACCATAGACTTGCGAAAGTATCTGTGGTAATGTGTGTTACTGAATAAAGGAGAAACTTATACTGAAAAAGGGGGAGATTTGAATGAAACTATCTGACAGGAAAAAGAAATGGGGTATTGTCACAGGAATCAGTATCATGTGTATCATCCTGGTAATTGCTATTGTTTCCCGTTTTAAGGACGAGACACTTATTGAAGCACAGGCAACTACCGCTGCGATGATAACAACTACAGATTCTCCAACCATTTCAACACTTAGTGTCACGGGAGAGGAAACGACAACTCCGGCTACTACGAAAGAAGCAAGCGTTCAGCCTACTTCCACAGAAGCGGAGATACAGAATATGGATACCGGAGATTCAAGCGGTACCGAGCAGAGTATTCAGCCAGAGGTAACAAAACCCGCCGAACCTTTAACAGAAGCAAAAAAAGATCCGACTAAAACACCAAGCGGAGAAAAAGTAACTACCGCGGTACAGGCGGAAGAGAATAAGGTTCAATCAACGACTGCACCTACGCAATCATCATCAGAATCAGAAAACAATCATGAAGGGAAAATTTATGTTCCAGGTTTTGGTTGGGTAGAAGACAATGGCGGAGGCGTATCTCAAGAGACTATTGAGGATATGTACGAAAATGGAAATAAAATTGGTTCAATGGATTAAAAGTAACAATTATCAGAAAATGCATCGCCTCAGATTTAGGGGTGGTGCTTTTTTTGTGGAAGGGAGCAGTATGAGAGGTGTTTTTCATCTGATTCTTATGATTCTTATGGTGACCTTATCTCCAGTAACAGCCTATGCAATCGGCGATGGAAATATTGACAATGGTGGAGGAAGCATGGGACAGGGAACCTCACAAAACAGTTGGACTCCGGGAATGGAAGGGGTTCGGGTAACTGTGGTGGAAGATGAGAGTCGAAAACCGGTCACGACACCCATTGATCTTACAAATAAGATATTAAGCAATATTTCTTATTCGTTTGGAAAGGTTTGTAAGCTTTCTTATTCGGGTGGATCGGTGCTTAGTTTGAATACAGGAGTATATGTGTGTAAGAAACCGGATCAGTCACTTCCGAAGATTATCAGTTCCCAAAGTCTTGGAGCAGCCAGCATTGAGGCGATAAAAAGTTATTTCACAGATGAGCAGGTCATACGAAGCATCGCAAATCAGACAGGAATGAAATTTGAAGTATTGATTGGTGGAAGGTATAAGCTGTTGCTGGAACCAATTATATATGTTAAATTTCAGGGATTATATATGGCAATGACGGCAACAGAAGCAGCCATGTATGATGAATTAACAAGCGGAGCGGTACGTGCTGTGCTTCCAACGTCTGCTTTTCAAAACTTACCTCTTTCCATGTTTTTGGAGGTGGAAGATTTGGGCTATCCAGCATGGAGTGGACCAAAAACAGGTATTCGAACTAATCAGGAAATAAAAACAGCCTTGGGTTTGGGGATTGTTCGATTTAAAGAGACAGATATACCGCCAGAAGCTGAGGACTATGATTACGAATATAGAATCAACACAGAGGTCATTACCTCAGTAACTGTTAGCGGTGGGCAGGCTGATCCGGATAATCCTGTAAAAGTTAAATTTAACATTGGGAGTCAGACTTATACAGTAAGTGGTGTGTATTATCCGGAGGGGGATAGTCAGTTGGTTTGGGTAAGGTGGACGACACCGTCTACTCCCCAGACCATGATTATACGTGTATCTGTGACAGGAGGAGGTGTGGTAAATAAAGGGACAATTATCGCAAAGATTGTAGACCTGATAGGAAATGACCCTCCGAATCCACTGGCGGGTGATCGTAACGACTCATACACCACCTCATCTATACCAAATAATACCCAGAAGACCTCGGCGTCATGGGGAATCTGGCACCCATGGTGGCAGGAAAATTGGGTGTGGCATGACGGAGATGACGATGATGATGGGTATTGGGATGATGAGGGATGGTGGGAATTTGACTGGAATTCATATAGTGCAAGTCTTTCAGCCTCGATGAGTATCACTCCGGATGAAAAAGACCCAACTGCTTCAGACAAAGATTTGAAAAGTGGATACGGAATCAATCAAGCTACAGCTGCTCATGTTAGTACCAATCAATCATCAGCTGTGACGAATGCACAGACGGCTTTGACTTATTTACCAGAATTTAATTACCAGAACTATTGGAGGTTGCTTGATCAGACTCAGTCTGGATATAATGCAAAATTTGAATTTCCGAAAAATAAATTTTCAACTTATAAACGGCGGACGCATTTCACTCCCATATGGATGCCAGACGGCAGATATACCCCGTATACATGGCTTTTTGACTGCTGGACCCCTGATGGTATGCTATCCATGAATCTAACTGATTCGGTGTATATTCAAGGAAGCCTTTGGGACGATTGGCATATTGCTCCTGTAATGCCCTGATTGGCAGAAGGAAAAAGAGTGCACTGTTAACTTGGCGGTTTATTTTAAAATTAATGAAAGAGGTGCAATTTCAATGAAGCTAAAACATATCCTTGTAATCCTTAATATAGTATTGTTGTTGATTTTCCTGTTTGGAATGACTGCACTCGCTGCTGGAAGCGGTGATGTTGCTGGAGCCGTTGAGAGTACATGGAATGATGCGTCCAGCCAAATAAAGACTGTTGTTAACAAGGTTGTATTTCCGGCTATTGACTTAATTTTGGCAGTCTGCTTTTTTGCTAAACTTGGGACTGCATACTTTGATTATCGTAAGCATGGTCAGTTTGAATTTGCTGCACCTGCTATTCTTTTTGCTTGCCTTGTTTTTACTTTAACATGTCCTTTATATATCTGGGGCATATTGGGTATGTAGGAAAAGGAACAGGTTGGCTTCATTATCGTGAAGCCAGCCTGTTCCTCGAACTGATTGCAGGTTCTGTTTATGTTCAAAACGAGCAATTCGCTCAGCCTAATAAATGCCCGCTATGCTCATGATTTTCTAACATGTCATTGCCCATTGTCCGAAAAACCTGACAGTATTTTTGAAATCCGTCAGATCCAATAACATAGATGTTGGGCATATAAGATAATCTTTTCTTAGAGTATGCAATACGTTCCATACCATTGTCAATTGCCGTATGATTGCTTAAAGCTACATCCACATTTTTGTAGATTGCCATTTTGATAAAGTACTCCAATGATTTCAAGTACTGTTTTATCTCGGCCTTTTTTCGAGGTGGGGTAGTACCTCCCCAAAGGGCGGCCATGTGCTTTTCTCCGTTTTCTTTTACGGGGAAGATATAACTCAAGCATCCGGGAGTATGACCGGGTGTGCTATAAACATATATGGTCTTGTTGCCTAATATTATGGTATCTCCATTTTGCAGATAATGGTCAATGTTGTAGTCTTTCCACGTTTTCGGTCTGTCTGGCTTTGCCGGATGTTCTTGCCAGAAAATATCATCTTCTTTAGAAAGATATGTGTGAGCATGATATTGCTTAACAAACCATTTACCACATCCTGTGTGATCGACATGACCATGTGTTAGGATCAATTTTTTTATGGAATCAGGGTTCCATCCTATTTCTTTAATTGCTCTGATGATGGCATCAAAAGCTTCTTTTGCAGGCCATATGGCATCAATGATTATCAATCCATCGCTTGTCTTTAATACAAAACAATTCGTTTCTTTTTGGGAAACAATCAGTAAGTCATCAAAAATTTGTGAATAAGTAAAAAAAGACATATCCTCCATTGCCTTAATGGTTTCATTTGTAATGACCGGTTTATCTAATCTATTCATTTGTTATTTACTCCTCTGTACAATTTTATTTTTGTTTTTTTTGCACAGAGGAAAAACGATTCTTTGGGGGCATACCACCACTCCTTATAAGAGATTCTGTTTATTAAAAGTATTAAGCAATTAAATTCTTGCTTGAAATCATGATACCATATGTTACTGTAAATTTCCACAGCCTTTTTGCAAGGATTAGCGGGACTATTTTGTGGATATAGCGAAAGGAGGCACAGGGCAGCAAACAAGTTACCCAGTGCCTCCCATGATTAAAAGTTAAATTCAGATTCCCAATCAAATTCTCCGCTGGTTTCTACATTGTAAGGCCAGTGTTTGCACCATGCCGGAACCTCTGGTTCTTCCACACGGTCAAAGCTTGGTGTATAGGGCTTAATGTCGAGAACAGGACTTTGGTCATCCGCATCAATGTAGGCAAGCCTGACAATCCCATTATTCGCATCAATGTAGGTGACATAGGCACATGATAGGGCAATGGGGTTAGGGCGCAGGGGTGAGCGAGTAGCAAATGTCCCCAGCGTGTCCGGCCCTTTTGTATATGGCTTTTCTTCCAACAAAACACTTCGCTCCTTCGCATTATCACAGCCGGAAAACCACCAAAGAATATTGATATAAGAAAAGCCATCTAGGCCGATAAGTGAATCTTTGTATTCAGGTGCAAGCTCTATGCGAAATCCACTTTCATCGGCGCAAATTACGCCGATTTGCTTTACTATAAAATTATTATCCATAAAGAATCTCCTTTGAAATTAGATTTTTTACGGTACCGTTAATTCCAGTATAGCAATGTGTTTTTATACTACAAGCCTTTTTTAAAAAAAATTTGGAGCGATCATCTTTATGCCGGTATTGAATGGCAGATGCTTGGAATTTGAGAGAGAAAACAATGTTATATGGACTAGAATGAGTCATGGGTAGCGAATGAAAGCAAATTCAGTTCAATAACATTATTCACTGCACCCGTAAAATCTGTCCTGCGGCTACGGGACTACATTTTAGACACGCTTGAGCACGCAGGTGCTCGGGAGGTAGTTAGAAAAGCACAGAGAGTCAATTCTTCCTGTGATTCTCCTTCTCCAGTTGCCTGTCACTGTTACAGGACATCCATCATAAGCTGAAATATTAGTCTGCTGGTTTCCGGATCGTGGCACATAAGTCTGTCAATCAATTCATCGGTAAAGCCTTGTTCGAACACCATCGCAATCGGTGCAAGCAAAAACCGCTTTTTAAGTTTTAAGTTAAGTTCTTCCATAAATGGTTCACCTACAATCTGAGAAATTTGGTTATAAAACTCCTTTAGTTGGAAGAAATCAATCGCATCCTCAATATTTTTTACTTGTTCTTTTACGAAGCATTCTGTTGCATAAGCTTGTAGCTCGTCTTCAAGAAAAACCAGAAGCATATACAATTGCGTGTTATATTCCTGAAAGGATAATTTTTTTCTCTGCGCTTCATAAGTTTCCAATATCCGATGGTAAAGAGGGTGTGGTTTATCTGGCTGAGTGCCGTCCAGTACATGAAGACATAGGCTCTGGAATTCACCGCACCCCATAAAGCCATCGCTAGCGGCCTCATAAGTAAGTATTGTGCTGACTCCCTCGAAAAAGAGGGAGAGGTAGCAGTCCAGCAAATAGCCCTGTGTTCCAAGCCTCTGCCGGATCTGCTTGGCAAGCTTTAGCAGTGACAAGAGGGAGTCTCCAGAGTATTCAACCTCCTGTCTCCCCAGAAAACTGGATTTGTGTTCAAAAATATTCATAGTATCCCGACCTTTCATAATGTGGTCGGGAATTTCCCGTATTATAAAAGCGCATGCAAAGGTGGGGGTAAGTACACCCCATTTCCCATGCACACGCTTGTTTTTTCATCTTGTGCCGCACCGACAGATGAAGTATAATAATCTTGTCGTGGTGCCGCTTTGCGGTTGTGCTGGGTGGTCGAATCACCTTAGCGCAGGGTTGGTGTGTTGCGAGCACATCAGCCTGCCATGACGTTTTTTATTGTCGAGGAAACCCCGCCAATACCATGTAAGCTCAGAAAAGATAAAATGTCAAGTAATGCTTTCCGAATCTCTCGGAGGGCTTTTTTTAATTTAATGAAATGGAAGTTAATTAGATGTAAACTGACTTAATTTGTATTGATAGGAGCCTGAAAGGGCTCTTTTTTTGGAGGTGATGCCATGTTCATATGGGACTTTGTAGCCGATACGGTGCTGGGTCAGATTCTTGATTGGATTTATAGTCAGATTATAGGATTTCTCGGAAATTTCTTTTCTGCCATGGGTGGTATGGGTGCGGATCTGTTTGAGATGAGCTGGGTTAAGTCAATTGTGCTGTTTTTTGTTTACCTGTCTTGGTCGCTCTATGGTACCGGGCTAGTAGTGTCCATGTTTGAATGTGCGATTGAATATCAGTCCGGAAGAGGAAGTATCCGAGATACTGCTCTTAATGCTATTAAGGGCTTTATGGCGGTAGGACTGTTTTCTACAGTTCCGGTAGAACTTTACAAGCTGTCTATTTCTCTGCAGAGCAGCCTGGCAACTGGCATAACCGGCTCCGGAAGCGGGTTAAACACTCTTGCAGGCAACATTATAAGTGAGCTTTCCGCAGCAGGTAGCCTAGAAAGTGCAGGCAGCCTTGGTGTTTTCGGCGGGCTTGGCATAATCACCAGTCCCATCATGATGCTATTTATCCTGATTATGATGGGCTATGCCGTAATCAAGGTGTTTTTTGCAAATCTAAAACGCGGAGGAATCCTGATCATTCAGATTGCAGTGGGGAGTCTATATATGTTTTCTGTTCCCCGTGGATACATTGACGGTTTTACTGGTTGGTGCAAGCAGATTGTGGGTCTGTGCCTAACTGCTTTTCTGCAGGCCACCATTCTCATTGCTGGTCTGATGGTGATTAAGGATAATGCTCTGCTGGGGTTAGGTCTGATGCTGGCAGCAGGAGAAATTCCCCGGATTGCCGGAGCCTTCGGACTGGATACCAGTACGAAAGCCAACTTTATGAGTGCCGTCTATGCAGGACAGACAGCCATGAATATCACAAAGACCATTGTAAAGGCGGTGGCAAAATGAAGCTGGTATATATCTGTTCCCCCTATGCAGGTGAGGTTGAACGAAATATAAGGTTTGCACAGGAAGCCTGCCACTATGCCATCTCGCAGAACTGTGCCCCGGTGGCGGTGCATCTGATTTATCCTCAGCTGCTGGATGATATGGTTCCTAAAGAACGGAAAATTGGAATTCAAATGGGACTTCGGATACTCATTACATGTGAGGAATTATGGCTGTGCGGTTCCCGCATCAGCACCGGAATGCTTTACGAGCTTAAAGAGGCCGAACAGCTGGGTATACCAGTTAGGAAAGTATCAGAAGAGGAAATTATGGAGCATAGAAAAATAAGAAAGGAATTTATGCCAGAGGAAGGGCCATCCACCGGAATACGATATTGATAAAGCCGTTAACTCTCGGCAGCCTATATGATGGACTGTAGCGATTCCATGTGTGGAGGATGTGCTCCGGTAAATCGCCTATTTACTAAATTTAGAAAGGAACAGGAGGAATACGCATGTACATCTATCCCGATAACTTAAAATCAAGGGCCACGCTCTGGTTGTGGCAGCTGCGGGATATTGGCATCATCGGAGTGGGGCTTTTAATTTCTGTGTTTGCATTTGTGCAGCTGTGGCTTTTGTCACCTATTGTGATCACCGCTCTTTATGCCTTTTTAGCAATACGTTTTGATGATATCAGTATCCTTGACTTTATTAAATATTCCTGTGCTTTCTTTTTAACGAAACAGCAGACCTACGAATGGGGGTATCCAAAATGAGTAAAGAAAAGAAAAGTACAAGACAGCGTCAGGTCACCCGTCAACTGATTGGAACCAGAGAGGTTATGGATTATTGTCTTGAAACCTACAGGAGCGATCGTCTGGTATATTTTATGATTGAGCCCACAAATATTTCTGTTTTATCAGAAGAAAGTATATCAGCTCGTATATATGCGTTGATGACTGTTCTCAAAGGCTTTGCCGAGCTAGAGTTCCTTTGTCTCAATAGCCGGGAGAGCTACGAGGATAATAAGCGATTTTTGCGAAGCCGTATGGATCAGGAAGATAAACCGGCTGTGCGGAAGTTGCTGGAGTTGGATCTGATTCATCTTGATCGTATACAGGTGCAGATGGCAACAGCGCGGGAATTCCTCGTTATCATACGGCTTTGTAACGAAAAGGAAAGCGAGGTTTTCCCTTATTTAAATCGCATAGAGAAAATCTTGCGGGAGCAGGGATTCATTGCACAACGAGCTGGCAAGGAAGATATTAAGCGATTATTGGCAGTCTATTTTGAACAGAATGTTACAACCGAAAAATTTGAGGATTATGACGGTGAGCGTTGGGTAATACTTGGTGATTAATATCTTAGTCTTGCATTGAATAAATAACCAAAACATGGTAAAATATCATATTAGGAATAGAGAAGAAAGGAGTGGATAGCTTGGATTATAAAGTAATACTTCAAAAGAGAGATGACTACGAACAAATTAAAGATTCACTCCCTGAAATAACGGTAAAAAGCTACGCACAGCAATTTGAACTACAATATACACATAATTCTACAGCAATTGAAGGGAACACACTTACCCTTCTGGAAACTAAAGTGGTATTGGAGGAAGGGCTGTCTGTAGGTGGAAAAAAACTTCGAGAAATTTATGAGGTCATTAATCATAACAAAGCCTATCAGTACGTAAAAGACTGTATCGCAGAAAAAAAGCCTTTGGACGAGCATATTATTAAGGACTTACATGCTATTTTAATGGAGAATATTATGATTGGAGGAATATATCGGAACGTAGATGTTTATATTTCCGGTGCCTCCCATACCCCACCAAGCCCTAACGAGATGTATCGTCAGGTAAAAGCATTTTATATGGATTTGCAGGATAGAGCAATAGAAAATGTAATTGAGCTTGCGGCCTGGACCCATGCTGAGTTTGTGAGAATACACCCGTTTGCTGATGGAAATGGAAGAACCTCCAGATTAATTATGAACTATCAGCTGATGGCTCATGGTTTTTTGCCAATATCTATCGCAAAGGAAAACCGTCTGGAATATTTTAATGTTCTGGAAGCTTATGCAGTAGAACGGGATATTAAACCATTTTCCAATATGATTGCATCCCTAGAGGAAGAGCAGCTTGACCGCTATCTTGGAATGGCAATTTCACAGGAACAAACACAGCAACAACAACTTTAACTAGAAAGACCTCCAGTAATAATGGGGGTCTTTCTAGTTGCCAATTTAATACTCTGCATCCGCAAGCCGTCACTTTTTAGTGGCGGTTTTTTTGATTTAAATCAAACGAAAGGAGTTTGCCCATGTCGAAAAAAAGTAATTCTAAGAGTATATCGCAGAAGGATATCCAAATTCAGGAGTTTCTTGATATGATCGCGCCCTCGGTAATCAAGTTTAATACTGATCACTTTATATGCGGCAATACCTACCGATGTGTGTGGGCACTTCGGGAGTACCCAACCGCTACTGATGAACAGGCTATCCTCCGTCATCTTGGTGAAAAGGACGGCGTGACGCTGCACCTCTATACCCGTCATGTTACCCCGGTAGAGGAAAAGAAAATCATCTCAAATGCTGCAAACAAAAACCGTATGCAAAGTACCAGTACGCAGGATTTACAGCAGACGGTCACAGCGGAAAGTAATCTGCAGGACGTTGCCACTATCGTAGCACAGATGCATCGGAGCCGGGAACCACTGCTTCATGTCGCTGTGTATATAGAGCTGACCTCACATGACTATGACCAGCTGAAGCTTTTGCAGACAGAGGTTTTGACCGAACTCATACGGAGCAAGCTCAACGTGGATCGCCTGATTCTACGCCAGCAGCAGGGATTTCAATGTGCCATGCCCTCTGGTTATAACGTATTTGGAGATCAGTTTGAACGGGTGCTGCCTGCCAGCTCAGTTGCAAACCTGTATCCCTTTAATTACTCCGGCAAGACCGATCCCAACGGCTTCTATCTCGGTCGGGATAAATTCGGCAGTAATATACTGGCGGATTTTAACCGCCGTGCTGATGACAAAACCAATGCTAATATCCTCATTCTTGGAAATTCCGGTCAAGGCAAGAGCTACCTTCTTAAGCTCATTCTGTGTAACTTGCGGGAATCCGGCATGCACATCATTGGACTAGATCCCGAAATGGAGTATGAGGAACTGACCCTCAATCTCGGTGGCTGCTTCATCGACCTTATGTCCGGCGAATTCATTATCAATGTATTGGAGCCAAAAAGCTGGGATGAAACCGGCGACCCAAAAGATACAGAGGCACCCCAGGCATTCCGGCAGAGTAGCAAGCTCAGTCAGCACATCAGCTTTTTAAAGGATTTTTTTCGTACTTATAAAGACTTTACCGATAGAGAAATTGACACAATTGAGATCATGCTAGGGAGGCTTTATGAAAAATGGGGTATCACCGATCGAAGCAATTTTGACCGTTTAAAGCATACGGATTACCCCATTCTTTCTGATTTGTACGATTTTATAGAGACAGAATACAAGAACTTCGATGAAAGTCACCGTCAGCTCTATACAGCAGATTCTCTGCGGGAAATTTGTCTTGGACTCCACTCCATGTGCAAAGGAGCGGAGTCTAAGTTTTTCAACGGTCATACCAACATCACCAGCAATGATTTTATAACCTTTGGTGTTAAGGGTGTGTTAAATGCCAGTAAAAATCTGCGAAACGCCTTACTGTTCAACGTGCTGTCCTATATGAGCAATGAGCTTTTAACCACTGGGAACACTGCTGCCAGCATTGATGAACTGTATCTGTTCCTAACGAACCTGACGGCAATTGAATATATCCGCAATTTCATGAAACGTGTACGTAAAAAGGAAAGTGCCGTCATTCTTGCCTCGCAGAATCTGGAGGATTTTAATGTAGAGCATATCAGAGAACTGACCAAACCACTGTTCTCCATCCCGACGCACCAGTTCCTTTTTAATGCAGGCTCCATTGATGCAAAATTCTACATGGATACCCTGCAGTTGGAGAGATCCGAATTTGAGCTCATCCGTTATCCCCAGCAGGGTGTGTGCCTCTATAAATGTGGAAATGAGCGCTATAACCTGATGGTTCATGCACCGGAGCATAAGGCAAAGCTGTTCGGAAATGCAGGCGGTCGCTGATGACCGACCGGAATATACGGTGAAGGGAGTATAACTCATGGACATGAAGGAACAGCGGTTCGGTATTGAAATTGAGATGACCGGCATGACTCGTGAACAGGCAGCAAAGGTTGCTGCCGAATATTTTGGAACTGCCAGCCATTACGACGGCACTTGTTATGATACCTATTCTGCGCTGGATTCTCAGGGGCGTAAATGGAAGTTTATGAGTGATTCCAGTATTACTGCACAGAAAAAATCCGGACGTCAAATCGTTTCCGCGCCAAGTGAATATAGAACCGAGATGGTTAGCCCTATCTGTCGCTGGGAGGACATTGAAACGGTACAGGAGCTAATCCGTAAGCTTCGAGAGGCTGGTGCAATTACCAACAGCTCCTGCGGCATTCATGTGCATATAGACGCATCACCTTTTGACGCTAACACGCTGCGCAATATCACCAATATTATGGCAGCCAAGGAGGATATGATTTATAAGGCTCTTCAGGTGACTGTCGATAGACAGCACCGATGGTGTAAGCCGGTAGAAAGCCGCTTTCTGGAGGAACTCAACCGCAGAAGACCTAAAACTCTGGATCAGGTCAGCAGCATTTGGTATAACGGCACGGATGGCAGCCATGAGCATTACCATGACAGCCGCTACCACTGCTTAAATCTGCACAGCCTATTCCAGAAGGGTACGGTGGAGTTCCGTTTATTCAACAGCACTACCCATGCCGGCAAGATTAAAGCGTACATTCAGCTATGTATGGCGATTTCGGCTCAGGCTCTCAACCAGCGCTGTGCCAGCCGAACCAAGACACAAACCACCAACGAAAAATATACATTCCGTACTTGGCTGCTGCGCCTTGGTCTTATTGGAGATGAATTCAAAACCGCAAGGATGCATCTGTTGGAACATCTGGATGGCTGTATTGCCTGGCGTGACCCGGCACAGGCCCAGCAGCAAAAAGAACGATTACGGCAGAAAAAAGAACGGCATTTAGAGGAGGAACAGAGCGTTTCGGCGCAGACGGAGTCAGTAACGGAATACGAAACAGATCAGGCCGGGGAAGAAGAGCAAAGCCCCGGTCTTACTATGTCCATGTAGAAGGAGGAATGCCTAAATGAAAAAAGAAACCTTATATATTGCTTATGGCAGTAATTTGAACCTTACTCAAATGGCCTATCGGTGCCCTACTGCCGAGGTAATAGGCACTAGTGAAATGAAAGATTATGAGATGCTGTTCCGGGGGAGTCGCAGTAGTGCTGTTGCAACTGTGGAGCCTCTTATCGGTGCAAGGGTTCCGGTTCTCTTGTGGAAAATTCGCCCCCAGGACGAGCTTGCTCTTGATCGGTATGAAGGATATCCAAATTTTTACCGAAAAGAGCTGTTTCCTGTGGAGCTGAGCGGCATATCAGTAAATGCCATGGTGTATATCATGAATGATGGGCGTCCGTTTGGAGCCCCTTCGGATTATTATCTTAATACCATTCTGGAGGGGTATCACTCAGCTGGTTTTGATACGGACTTTCTGGAACAGGCAGTGGAAAAATCAATTCAGTTAGCACGGGATCAGGAACAGTATGAGCCGCAGCAGGGGAATCTGTTCGGACAGAAATGGTGGTAAAAATTAAGTTTTACTGCCCTTTGAGGATAATCCGTGTGCATGTTTACGAAAAGGAGGTGCAGCCATGGCTGATCCCGTAACGATTACCCTAGCGGCAAAGGCAGCAATTATGGCAGCTACAGATAAACGGACCTGGAAGGCGGTGGGTGTTCTCATTGCAGCGATTTTAACACCTTTTATCCTGATTATCGTCATGATTTCCAGTCTTTTGTCTGGAACTGGGAATCATAACAACGCCGCTGTTCAGCTATCCTTTCATGACGGAGTTATTTCAGGTCAGGTACCGGAGGATTATCGAGAATATATTGAGGACATGCGTAAAAGTTTTTCTAAGCTGGATGTGATTATTGCTGAAATCACATTGATGATTGAGGAGGGAAGTCTTGACCCTGTACAGGTTAAGGCTATTTTTTATTCTCTGTATTTCGGCGCTGAATCCTTGCGAGAGATTGATTATCAGTCATTTACTAACTGCTTCGTTCGCTACGAGGAACGCACTCGTACATGGTCGGATGAGGACGGAGTGGAGCATGAGGAGACCTATACCGCAGCGGTGCCGCTTACTTCCCTTCCAGTAATTTATAGAAATCTGGAAAGTACACTCGGACGCAGGATTTCGTACGAAAATCAGGCAAATGCCTCAGAAATTTATTACCGGGCCTTGTATGGAACCGGCGCAACAGGCGAAGGAGACCGATTTGATCAGTGGTCGGATTGGATGCCGGAACAGTTTGTCAATCCGACCACTGATCTGGCAGCAGGAGAAACTGGTTCCCAGGCTGTTCAGCTTGCACTGTCCCGTCTGGGAGATCCCTACTCACAGGAGCTTCGCGGTCAGGCAGGTTATACCGACTGTAGTTATCTCGTACAGTGGATATACCGTCAGCTTCGGGTAAATCTTCCCGGTACCGCCGCCGAGCAGGGAAAATATTGTGTCAACAATGGTCTGACCGTTTCGAAAGCCGATCTTGCTCCAGGTGATCTTGTGTTCTGGAGCCACAAAGTAAACGGACGTTATCTCAATATTACTCATGTGGGCATTTATGCCGGCAATGGCAAGGTAGTGGACGCCTCATCTTCCAGAGGACGGGTTGTGTACCGGGATCTGTTTGATGCAGACAAACAGGTGCTGTATGCAAGACCTTATGCAAAAAATACGGCACAGTAAAAGCCATGATTGCCTGAAATAAAATAAAAAATAAAGGAGGAAAAGCAATGAGCATGTCAGAACTAAAGGTATCTTTTCCGTCGGAAAAACTGGAAGCACTCCGTTTTTTCATGGACAAAAAGGAGCTTACCATTGAACAGGAGCTAAAGGATTATCTGGACAAAACCTATGAAAAAGCAGTTCCTGCTCAAG
Source organism: Hungatella sp. (assembly GCA_009712635.1). Lineage (GTDB taxonomy): Bacteria > Bacillota > Clostridia > Lachnospirales > Lachnospiraceae > Lacrimispora. The sequence continues at coordinate 28,970 of WASS01000009.1, forward strand.
TGCGGGAATATGTGGAGAGTCGCATGGAGCAGGTGTCTGCGCCGCAGGAAGGCCAGGATACATCCTCTGCAAGAGAACGACCAGAACGACCTGTCCGTCAGAATCGCCGCCAGAGGGAGCAGGCAGCTGCCGAGACACAGACAGAACACGTGCCCTCCGAAACACCATCAGAGGATTCTCAGGAGGAAACGCCGGGTATGACTATGGGGATGTAACTGTAACCGCAGAAAAAAAAGGAGGTTTCTGTCATGATCAAGCTTGGAATAGACAATGGAAACTACAATACAAAATCCTCAGAAGGGATGCTTTATGCTTCCGGTTTTACTGCAAGTGACCGGGAGTTTTTAACACCGGAGCTTCAGTTGTTCTATGAAGGCAGCTATTACGCCATCGGAGAGCGTCGCCTGCGTTTTCAGCAAGATAAGACAATGGAACAGGATACTTTTATTCTCACCCTGCCAGCCATTGCCGAAGCTATGAAACGTGATGGTGTAACTGATGCAGATATTATGCTTGGGGTGGGGCTTCCTATTGATAGCTACGGTACACAAAAAGAAGCGTTTCGGCAGTATTTTCTACAAAATGTGTCCTTTGAGTTTGAAGGTACAGCATACCAATGTCGTATTTCTGACTGTAAAGTGTTCGCCCAGGGACATGCGGCACTGTGTCGGTATTATCCTCGTTTGCAGGAATACAGAAGCATTACCCTCGTTGACATCGGAGGTTATACGGTGGATGTTCTCACAGTCCATAATTTCAAGCTGGAGCGTGCAAGCTGTGTTAGTCTGCGTTTGGGAACGATCATCCTCTATAGCCGCATTCAGGACGCTCTGCAGAAAAGCGGCATTCTGCTTTCGGATGCTTTGATCACTGACGCAATCCGAGGGAAAATTCAACACACTGATCAAAAGAAAATTGAAGAAACAGTGGAGTATGAAGTGTTTGCCTACTGCAAGGAACTGCTGAACGCTCTGCGGGAACGGGGCTTGGATTTAAGGCTCCCTACTGTGTTTGCAGGCGGCGGAGCAGAGCTGCTGGAATCCCGGCTGCGAAGAAATGAGATTAATATTGTTGCTGTGTTGAACCGGTTTGCCAATGCGGACGGGTACAAGCTCCTGCTGGGATAAGACTATGCGAAAACGATACTATTTATCTTTTGATATGGACGATCCCAGACACCAGGAAGCCGAGCGGCTGTTCACGCAGCAGGCCAGCCGTCACCGAACCGAATTTGTGGTGTCCAGTATTCTATCCGCTGAACAAAACAGTTATATGGAACAAGTTGTTCGGCAGGCTGTTCGAGAGGAAATAAATCAGCTCTCATTGAGAGTTACTCCTCCACAAGAGGTGCAGGCTGTGGCAGCACAGCTAGAGGAGCTTCCCGGTAGTCTGATACATGCACTTGAAGATTTCTAGCACCCTGATGTTTAACGCAGAAGAAAGGCTGCACCAACTTGGCTCTAATTTATAGTCAGTTATTTAATATGTATGCACCAACTTGGCTCACTCAAAATGGAGGTTTAATTATGAAAACAACGCTAATCCCTATCTATTACGAACTGGAGAAACTGAAAACCCTGCGACAGTATCGCAATGATACAGAACTGAAGGATGAGCTGGAGGTTGTGCTTCAGGCTCTCTATGAAAAAAAATGTTCCTGCCAAGGTGCGGGAACGTATTGAATCAGCAGGCAACATATAGGAATTTACGCATTAATCCCTAAAACATTGAAAGTGGTCAGAACCGTCAAAGCTATGAAAAGTAAAAACTACAAAAACAGGAGGATTTGCGCAATGGAATATAAGGAATTTATGGAAGAAATAGAACAGCATATCAAGGAATATTTGCCTGAGGAATGGAAAAATGCAGAGGTATCGGTTCGACAGCAGCTAAAAAATAATGGCATTCAGTTATATGGAATGAGTATACGGATACCTGGAAGTGATATTACTCCGCAGATGTACTTAGATAATGCCTACCAATCTTACAGCATGGGTGTCAGTATGGAGGAAATCCTAAAGAAGCTTGCAGAAAAATACCTGGAGTCAGTGGAAGCAGCACCGAAGTTTGGCATACATAAGTTTGACTACGAAAATTGGAAAGACAGCCTGTTTATGTGTGCGATAAATGCTGATAAGAATCGAGAACTGCTGTCCAATGTCCCCCACCAGATGGTAGAGGATCTGGCTGTTGTATACCGCTATTTAATTGATGAGGATGGAGGCGTTTTTGGTACGGTCCTAGTCAATAATGATCATTTAAAGTACTGGAATATTGATTCAGAGATGCTGCATGAACAGGCTGAAAAGAGTATGAAGCAGCTTATGCCATATGAGTTCCATAGTATGGACTATGTAATTGCAGGTATGATGGGATCTCCCATAGAGGAGAGTCAGACCAGCATGGAAAACAGCTTTATGTTTGTGTTGAGTAACAGCAAAAAGTGGCAGGGAGCATCTTATCTGTTCTGCCCGGATGTATTGGAAGCAGTTTCAAAGGAGCTTGGCGGAAACTATCTGATTCTTCCCTCATCGATCCATGAGCTAGTTTTGATTCGTGAAGAAAAGGAAAGAGAAATTGAGGATTTAAAGGATATTGTATGTGATATTAATCAAAGCCAGGTTGATGTGGAAGAACGTCTTTCTAATGAAGTTTATCGGTATGATGCGGAAACAGGAAGTATATCAATGGTATCTGACGGAGAAATGCAGCAGGGTATGCATCTGGAGATGTAATGGTGTAAAATAATATATTACCCACTCAGTAAAGCATGTAACAACATGGAGGAAAGAGTCCCCCCGGTTGCCGCCTGTATGCCCCTGTGCCGCCTTTATCTATCAGGAGCGGAGTGTTGCGCCATAAGGCAGTAAAAGCCCCTGTTGCCACCGTTAACACCAAAATACTGGCAGTGGTAAGAACTCCAAAACTGGGGTGAACCATGGGGGCGAAAATGATGCAGGTTAAAGGCAGGTGGTCGCTTTGCGCCCCCCTGCCCCAAACATCGCCCCGCAATGCGGGTCGTGGACGTTCAAAAGGGTGCACCTAAATGGGACGTTGGTCACCTCCTGGGTGGCTCCAACCCCTCTCAATTATGTATTTTCCTTAGTAAAACAAGGCTTTTCCGGGGTGCACCTGTCAGGTGGTTCCCATATATTTAGCAAAGGAGGTCAACCATGAGCGAAGAAATAAAAACCAGAATCCCGCTCTGGCTCTATCCTAATACCATCAAAGGGATAGATGCTATTTTAATAAAAGATAACTGTAAGAGTCGAAGTGAATTCATAGAAAAAGCAATCCGGTTTTACAGTGGATATATTGCGGCGGAGGATGGAATGAAGTATCTCCCGACAGCCATTACCTCTGCTATGTCGGGCATTGTAAATACCTCGGAGAACCGCATGTCAAGGTTGATGTTCAAGCTGTCAGTAGAAATGAGTATGATGATGAACATTCTTGCCGTCAATGCAGATTATGATGAAAATACTTTACGTAAACTCAGGGGTAAATGTGTGGAGGACGTAAAGCGTTCGGTTGGTTCTGTGACCTTTGAAGATGTAGCTAAATTCCAAAAGCGTGATTGACCATGCCCAGGATTATCTTTAAATGCCGTTATATAAAAAGTGCGGCAGATCATGCAGAAAATCTGGTAACCTACATTGCCACGCGGGATGGTGTAGAAAAACTTCCAGAGCGCATGCGAAACCGTCCTGCCACAGAAAAGCAGAAGTTTCTGGTGTCGGATATTCTTATTCGATTTCCGGATACCACAGGACTGTTTGAGTATGAGGATTATCTGGCGAATCCTACTATGGAAAACGCCTCTGAATTTATCTCGGCTTCATTGGACCAAAACCTAGACCAGCTGGCGCATCAGGACGTATATGTTAACTATATTGCCACACGCCCACACGCTGAACGGTTAGATGCCCATGGTCTATTCTCTGATGAGGATATACCGCTGTCTCTATCACAGACGGCACAGGAGGTTGCAGCTCACCCCGGCAACATCTGGACACCTATTATTTCCCTGCGGCGAGAGGATGCTGCCCGGCTTGGCTACGACAATGCCGCTGCGTGGATAGCCCTCTTGCGCCAGCAAAGAAATATTTTTGCGGAACAGATGAAAATCGCATCGGTGAACCTGCGCTGGTACGCTGCCTATCACGATGAAGGATATCACCCTCACTGCCACATGATCGTGTATTCGGTCGATTCACGTGAGGGCTTTGTAACCAAGCCCGCCATTGAAGCCATGCGAAGCAGTCTGGCAAGGGAAATCTTTCAGCAGGATCTGCTCCAAATCTATACCGAGCAGACGGAGAGAAGAAAAACGCTGACAGCACAGAGCCGGGATACCCTCCAGGATCTTCTGAGGCAGATGCAGGCGGGAAATTGTAATAATCCGGTTTTGGAAAATATGTTGACTCAGCTTGCGGAAGATTATACTTTTTCCGCAGGTATGTGAGAAATTGCTTGTATTATACGAGAAAATCAGTCTCAGTCTCAGCCGAAATATTAGATATCTGTTAAAGGATACTTATCAAGCTTTGGAATCAATGGTAAGTACCGGAAAAATTATGCCGGAAAATGAAGAGTCCGTAAGAGAATGTATAGTATATATGGCGGCGTGTTCCCTGCTGTTAGCAAAGGAACTGTGCCGTCAGATGGAGCATCCGGTGACTACCGATAAACTTATGAAGAAACTTCAAACGAATTACATCGTTCATAAAGACAGGGGAGGGCTCCGTTCCAGGCTGGAGGAAATTCGGGGCGATATGACTGAGCTTAACCAAATTATTGATACTTTTGGTATCCGCACGGAGACTGATCAGAAACAGCTTGGCGGTTTATACCTTCGTTTAGCATTAAACTGTATCAGAACTGAAATGTTCATAGAACTGGAGTTTCAAGCGTTACAACAAAAACAGGAGAAAGAGGCGAATATGAGATTTATCATGTGATTAGGAACTACCTAAAACGCAGAAACCGTCAAGGAGTATGAAACTTTCCTTGGCGGTTTTCTTTTACAATGAAACGGAGGGCAACCGATGCAGATGTCACAAATAGTAACCTTGATTGTCGTAGGTACGACGATGTTTAGTATACTTGCTTCATTATCACTGCTTGCCCATTATTACAGCCTAAATGGTATAAAATCTAAAACTGTAGGTGATGGTCAACATGGTACGGCCCGATGGGCAACAAAAAAGGAAATTAAGACGGTCTATACCCCAATTCGATATGAGCCGGAAAAATGGCGTCAGGGAAACAACTTGCCCAAAGCACAGGGGTTGATTGTAGGCTGGAGAAAAGCTTCACTCTTTGATAAGTCAACGCATCACGGCTATGCTCTGGTAGATGACGATGATATCCACTGTCTGATGATTGGTGCGGCAGGTGTCGGCAAAACAGCCAACTTTCTCTATCCAAATCTGGAATATGCCTGTGCTTCTGGTATGAGCTTTATTACTACCGATACAAAGGGGGACCTTTATCGAAACTATGCAGGGATTGCCAAGGATTATTACGGCTATCATGTGTCAGTCATTGACCTGCGAAATCCTACCCGTTCGGATGGCAATAACCTGCTTCATCTGGTCAACCGTTATATGGATTTGTACCTTGCTCACCTGGAAAGCATAACGTACAAGGCAAGAGCAGAGAAGTACGCTAAGATTACAGCCAAGACCATTATCAATTCTGGAGGCTTTGACAGTGCAGCAGCAGGGCAAAATGCCTTCTTCTATGATGCAGCAGAAGGGCTTCTGACCTCGGTCATTCTGCTGATTGCCGAATTCTGTGAGCCGGGGGAACGGCATATCGTATCCGTGTTTAAACTTATTCAGGATTTGCTGGCGCCCAGCGGCGTCAAAGGCCGGACGCTGTTTCAGCTTCTGATGGAGCATTTGCCTGATGATCATAAAACCAAGTGGTTTGCAGGCGCGGCACTCAACTCTGCAGAGCAGGCCATGCAGAGCGTTCTATCCACAGCACTGTCACGGCTCAATGCCTTTTTAGATTCAGAACTGGAACAGATTTTATGCTTTGACACTGCCATAGATGCTGAACGGTTTTGCACTGAGAAAAGTGCCATTTTCCTCGTCATGCCGGAAGAAGATTCCACTAAGTATTTTATAATCAGCCTAATTGTTCAGCAGCTTTACCGGGAAATTCTTTCTGTAGCCGATGAGTATGGCGGTAAGCTGCCAAACCGCGTCATGATGTTTTTAGATGAAATTGGAACCATCCCTAAGATTGAGTCGGCAGAGATGATGTTCTCGGCCAGCCGCTCCCGGCGGGTATCCATTGTTGCCATAATCCAGGGCTTTGCACAGCTGGAGAAAAACTATGGCAAGGAAGGTGCCGCTATTATAACCGATAATTGCCAGGATACAGTGTTCGGCGGTTTTGCTCCTAACAGTGAATCGGCACAGATTTTGTCAAAGGCCCTCGGCAGTCAGACTGTTATGAGCGGTTCTGTCAGCAGGGGAAAGAATGACCCTAGTCAGTCCTTACAGATGATTGAGCGTCCATTGATGACACCGGATGAGCTGAAATCCATGCCAAAGGGCAGGTTCATTGTGACCAAGACCGGAGCCTATCCCATGCGTACCCGTCTGAAGCTGTTCTTAGAATGGGGCATTACCTTTGGCAAGCCATATGAAATTGCTGAGCAGTCCGCAAGAAAGGTGGAGTATGCCGACCGCCGTAAAGTGGAGGAAGAAATCATCCGTCGAAATGCCGCTTTTGAACTAGAGCCGAAAGAGAGAAAAGATAGGGTATCGGCTTCTGGAGGAATCGTACAAACTCCGAATCCTGCTATCAATTTAAAACCAATGGAGCAAAAACAGCATTTGGACAGGAGGTGAAAATATGGCCTATTTTACATCTGTGTATCAATCTGAGTTGCCTCACCGGGCAAAATCCGTATTCATGTATCTCCATGACAGGGCTGATCATAATCGCAAATGCTATCCGGCAATTGGTACCATTGCCAGAGAACTGAATCTTTCCAGAAGCACCGTAAAGAGGGCATTGTCAGATTTGGAGAAAAGCGGCTACCTTTGTAAGGAGCAGCGCTGGAGGGAGAACGGCGGCAAGAGCAGCAATCTCTATTTTTTGAACAGTAACCCGCAATAATCGGATATTTAGTACGAATTTTTTTAATGCTGATGGTTGGGATGGTTAAGGTTTTAAAGCACATTATTACACCAAGAGATTAGTCTGCATTTTTCATGGACCGTGCCTTGGTTCGTGATGCACCGTGAATGAGAATTCCTCACTCTAAGAAAAGTTAATGGCAGAAAAAGAACATTAGACGTAATAATTGTTAATACATCAGATATACCAGAGATATATTTATCCTTATCCGTTAGTTGTATTGTCTTTAAAATCTCCCATATGCAATAAAATTAGTGCGTTTTGCACAGTGAACGATAGAATTAATTGTCGTTATTCGTTGTTTTCATGGTATTTGCATGTTATAATTTACATAGTTACAGAAAATAACAAACGCATTCTTTTATTATGGGTGAATTTCTTGAAGGATAGCTGTGTTTGTAATTATTAACAAGTTTTACAGTGTTCAATGTGTGTGTATGGTTATATCTGATTCGTTAAGAACAGAAGTACCCGTAGTCATAAAAAATAGTTTTATTCACAATAAAATATGTCAAAGGCAAACCAGTTGAAAAACGGGGACGCAAAGCCAAGGATCTAAGGTGTTTCTTGCACTATGATAGCCTAGCCGCCAGAAAAAGCTTTATGGCACTTCTCCTCATTTGAGGGTAGGATTATGTCTTTTTTAACACCTTTTAAGCATGGAAGAAATTAAGATACCGGTGTTTGCTTATTGCTTAAATAAGAGGGGTATCTGAATGCTTCATTCCAACAACTGTGTTTTGAGGTGGAGATAAAGACAGCCAAGTACATACACTTTGCCCACCTACAAATAAATATAATAAAAAATCAGTACTGCACCTAACCTGGCGTAGTACTGATTTTTTTGTTTCGACAATAAAACTGTTTCAACGACTAAACAATACAAAAGTAGTCACTGAAAAAGTCGCTTTATACAGAACCCTGTCAATACCCCGATGCAGGTCTCCACCGCTTGTTCTTCATTCTTTGATTTTGAAAATCATGAAATGGAGGACAAGCCAGATGGCAAAAAGAATCAGAAGATTTAATTATCGGGAGAGATATCCCGAAGCAAGTGATGCGGTTATTGAGGTACTGGAAAAAAGTGACCGCAAAATGGAGTATCAGCAGTATGACTTAAAGGTGGAACGTTACCATATTGACTGCGTTAGCTGTGCAATTACTCTCATTCCCAGCAGGGAGGATTCCTTTGAACGCTGGAGGACTCAAATCACCAGTTTGCATCGGATGAAATAAGTGTAGAGGATGCCGCAGTCCAAGCGGTGTTAATTGAAAAAATGCTCTCCAGCTTAAAAATGCTTACACCAAAGGAGCAAGAACTGATAAAAGAGCTGTTTTTCAATGGAAAAAGCGAGCATCAAATATCCAGAGAAATAAATATCGCACAGAGAACCATACATGATCAAAAGGTAAGAATCCTTAGCAAATTAAGGAAACTGATGGAAAATTAAAAATTATTCCGCTCAACCCCCTCGCTTGACGTGAAAGTAAGTGAGGGGGTCTTTATGTTCCTCCTTTTGCTCTTTGAAAATTTTATATCCAACAGCATAAATACTTAATCTGTCCAGCCGTGATGAGCGGCAGCGACATTGACAGATACGCGGAGACTGCCTGCGGATTGGTAAGGCGGCACATAAACAGCCTTAACAATCCATCGAACCGATAGCATTGAAGGTGACGAGCGATAAGATCTGGTCATAAAACAGCCCATGGTGGGCTGTTTCGCAAAGAAACGGATAGTGATAATGCTACTTTCGCCCAGCCACAGACATCGCAATGGGGGCGGCCCGGTGAGAACCACGGGGAGGTGAGATTCCTATGAGGTCTGCTGACCACAGACCGTTTATGCAGTTGCCCTGGCTTCGGGTCGTAGTGTCAAATAGAAGCATCGAAATGAAGAACAAGCAGAAGTTTAATCTTAGAAACTACGCAGCAGAGCCCTGCACTGCTGCGTCCTTGTAGGATTAAGCACAAAAAGGAGGAAAAAATCATTAATAATCAGCCATTAGAGGAACTACTAAAAAAAGATTTAACCATTGCATATGTTAATGGTTTTGATGGAACACAGAAGATTTTTTGTTTTTGAAAAGTCACCGACTGATATCGCAAATTTTATTATGTTACATCAGGAAAATACAGATCAGATATTACTGCAGAAGGTTTTGAAAGAGCTGGTACTCATGTAAGAGGGAGAAAAAGAACCGTCAGAAATTGTATGTGATATGATCCCTCTAAAGTCAATGTCATTAAGTTAAAGCAAAAGACAACAAATATAATTGTGAAGTAAGTGGCGAATTCGATTATGAGTTCGCCACCTTTATGTAAAAACGCATGCTAAAAACAGATGAGCTTTTATGATCATCTGCGTAAACGTATTCTATTAGAAATAGCTAGGAAATTCTATATACAAAACCAACTGGATTTTTAACATTTTGTAATCGCTTATATACCCTATCAGGACGTATAGAAGATAAATACTTTGGTATCATTTCAAGTAAAAACCTTTCGGCTATTTTCTCTCTATAATACTTACGACAAAAATTTACTGCATTTGAAAAGTTAATTCTTTTGTTAGCAGGCGTTTTTATCTGATATGCTATCAATGCTGAAAAATTATACATAATCAGTTTTGAGAAAATTTCCTGGAGAATCAAATCATATTTCTTGCTATGAATACTAGCCAGACCAATATTATATTTTAGCTCCCGAAAAGATGTTTCAATATCCCATCTCATTTTATATAAACGTTTTAGCGTTTCTACCGGGAAATCATCTGCTGGTAAATTAGTATAAAGTGTTTCATAGGAATTCTCTGAAATCTTAAAACGAACAATCCTGATGGGCATATCATATAGCTTATTTTCTCTTGAGTGTAAATAATCAAATGTTGTGCGCTGTTGTATCCAACGATATCTATACGGGTCCTTCTTCATTAATTCCTTAGTTTCTTTTGTTTGTCTTCTGGTAAGTGTAATAATTCTTTCAATGTCAAACTCTTTATCAGTTGGAAAATTAACTTTAATCCCATATGATTCCTTAGATCTTATAATGTAATTCCAATGTTTTTCTTGAAAATGAGCTATATTATTAAAGGACTCATATCCCCTGTCTGCTATTACAATTACTTTTCCAGGAACATTGGATTGATCGACCATTGATGCGAGTGCTTTATGCTCGTTCATACCTCGTTTACTTTGAACGGAAGCCTCTACATAAATATGTTGTAACAAATCATACATAGCATCAAGATGCAGAAGATTATATCCTTTTGTATGTTCATCATTCCTAATAAACGAATATTTATCATTGGGGTTAAGGGGTAACCTCAAATCCGAGCCGTCAACTGCCATAAGACGATACCCTTTAAATAAAGCATGTTCATCACATTGAGCAACCATGTTTTTGAATATATATTCTAGTGCTGAGGAAGAAATTTTATCTCTTTGCTGGCAAAAAGCTGAGACAGAAGCTGTAGACTCTGAATAATTGAATCACTCAAACAACTCCTTACATAGGCAGTTTCCCCCCATCCCTATTAACATTTTCAGAACGGTTTCAAAAGATAATTTCCGTTTTCTTATAAAATCAACATCTACTTTTTTAACAAAACCTGCGGGGTTATCTGACATAAACTTAATTATGCCAGATAATATGTTCTTAACTTTCTTAGGTTTCATTACCCTACCTCCTTGAAAAAAATATCTTTCCAGGCTTGGCTACGGATTTTTTTACTTTTGTCAAGTACTTTTTGACCTTTTTTGTATGTGTGCATAAGAAAAACACTTACACTACGCTTTGTGTTGTAGATGTAAGTGTTTAACTTTTCTTAACTTAATGACATTGCCTTTAAAGTGGACAGATTAAATATAAAAATCTGTCACTTTGGAGGGATCATGTCAACTTGTAGATCTGCGGTTCTTTTTTTAAGCAAAGAAATCGTTTATGATGAGATACAGGTGGGAAAGGGAAATTCGTCTGCAAAGACATGCGAGGATTGTAAATGTAATGGGAACTACAGTGGATGAGCTACTGAACGGTAATCAAGAAAATAATTTGGTGGAGTATAAAGAAGAATCTGTACAACTGGGAGTTGACTGTACCGTTTATGAGAAAAGGGTAATCTGTGAAATTGCAGCTGCGTCTAGGAGAAGTATGTATAATAATGAGTTTATTATTCGATAAAAGAAATTTGTGAAAAGATAGAACTTATGATATGATAATTCTATAAAATATTGCGATAGAAAGCATAAAAAAGAAAATGGATATATTTCATAATATAAGATAAAATTACTGTTCAAATTTGAATCGGACAGTTTGGGAGATTCAGAACATGAAAGAAAACAATAAAATAGCATTGATAATAGGTTACTATCTATCTCGTTTTGATACGGATGGGGTTCATGCTCTTGGATTTAAAACGTCATCTGAAGCTTTTGAAAAAATATCTGAGAAAATACAAGTTAAAGCAAATTCGATTAGACAAATGCGGGATGAATTTGATCCTTATTGTGACAATTCCAGAGTTGGTTATAAAAATGAAAAACTTGCACCATCACGACAGGTTGTCTACGATAAATTCAGCATTTTTTCATTTGATGAGATGACAACAGTTGTAAAAGCTTTTCTGGAAAAAGAAATTCAATCAGATGAAATTCAAAATATATTAATTGAGATTTCAAGAGAGGAAACAGCAGTGCTAAAAAATCTAAATGAATTGGCTAAAGAGTGCAAAAAAAAATATCAGGATGAATTTAAACCTTCTGATGTTTCATTAAGTGATGAGTTTAAGCATGCGTTTGGTACGTTTATCAGAAAATCAGGTAGTAGTGTTGACTACAACTTTGCAACAACTATGGTTACAACAGGTAGTAATAAGAAAATACTTGTTCCAAATCAATGGTTTGTAATGGCTGCTTTTATGGCTGATCTTGTGAAAGAATTGATGGCTTATAAGAGCAATTTGGAAACCATTCTAACAAATGCCTTTTCTACGACAAAGGAACGAAAAAATTTTATTGTTTCTGCTAAAGATGTGTTTTCACAGGAGCAACGAGAAAGTTTTAAACCTATAGTAATTAAATATTTTTCTAGTATTGATGATACTGATCCTGAGTCAAGTACAGATTTTATACTCTCATTTTTAAGTGATTACGATTGGTGGTTTGGATCAAAAACAATAGATCGCAGTGATTTTTTTGTTTCTCCGGTATTAAATCTGTTGAATGTTGTAAATGTTACACAAAGCTATATAGCCGATATTGCAAATTTTTATGCTACTGACACTGCCTTATTGAATCTTGTTCCAGAACTTAAACAAATTTCATCAGAATTGAAACCTTCACCTACCTCAAAAATTGATTTCAATGTTCCAAACAGTATTATGAGAAAAACCGGAGCAGAAAATATAATTATCTATGGAGCTCCGGGAACTGGAAAAAGCCGTTTGTTAGAAGACAGATTCGGCACAGAACCATTGACAAAACGTGTGGTTTTTCATCCGGAATATACTTATTTTGATTTCATCGGTGCTTACAAACCCGTACCTGTATACAAAAAGAACAGTGGAGATTTTGAGTATTCAGATGGGACTAAGTTTATAGAAGGAGAACCGTATATTACATACAAATTTATCCCAGGTCCATTTGTAGAGGTTTTGGTAGCTGCGTTAAAGGATCCAGTAAATATGTATACACTTATGATTGAAGAAATAAACAGGGCTAATGCTGCGGCAGTTTTTGGAGAAGTATTCCAGTTACTTGATCGTACTTCTGAAGGTGACAGTGAGTATGCCGTTATGCCCTCAGACGAGTTACGTAATTATCTGATAGGGACATGTAAAATAGTGGATATTGCAAGAACTGGCATTAAAATTCCTTCTAATATGAATGTTGTTGCAACAATGAATAGCGCCGATCAAGGGGTTAGTACACTGGACTCGGCATTTAAACGCAGATGGAATTATGAATACCTGAAAATTGATATTAGCAGTGCTGTTCATAAAGATTCTGTAATTAGTTATGCTGGTAATGAAGTTAAATGGGGAGATTTTATTACCATAATAAATGATAAATTAAAAAAAATTGGTATTGGTGAAGATAGATTAATTGGACCGTATTTTATTAAACCATCTGAGGTAGAAAGTAGAAAAGCTATTGATAAGTTATTGCTTTATTTATGGGATGATGTTTTACGCCATCGCAGAGACCAGTTTTTTGCGGGAGATGTATTTACTTTTTCGGATTTATGCGAAAATTTTATAACAGACGATGTTTTACAGATAGGTTCAGGACTTACTCAGTATATTTCTACTGCAATAGAAGATACAAATGAAGAGGAAGATATAGATAATAATATTGAAGGAAGTATATGATTTCCGTTTTATGAAAAATTTAAAGAGGTTGATGTATGGCTAAAAATGTAGATGTATTTATGGAGGGACAAAAATACAAATCAAGTGATTATCCTGAAATTGTGAGAATGTTAAAAAAAAATACTTCTGTTATTGCTATAAAGGGTGATCAATTCTCTTTTAGAATTACTGGATTTCTAATATGCAATAATATTCCGCTTGTGATATTTCCAAAAAAATTTATTACTGACGAAACCACTTTTAGATTCGATGCTAATATTTTATTACGTACGTTATTGAGATATCGGACTGAAACGATTCATCCAAAGGAGGAAAATGCCTTTTTAAATGGCAATGATTTAAATAGTAATGGCAGGATTGTTTCAGCGATAGCATTATTAAATGATTTTCAAAACAATGGTTTTTTAAGCCGTAATGAAAAAATAAAAACCGTAAAGGATAAGGGAAACATTGATTGGCATTCAACCATTAATACAACAATACCGGTTCTTCATCATGGACGACCTATATATAGCAATCCGGTTATCAAACGAACTGCTATAGATGCAAATCATATCGTTATTTTGATACATAAAGCAGTTATTTCTGAATGTGCAAGGTTGTGGGGTTGGATGACAGGTGTTAATAATGATGAATTATTATTTGAATTACCATGTAGTGTTGAAGAGGCGATTAGGCACCTTACTAGTGAGCTTACGCTCACGTACATAAACAGAGAACTGGAAGTGATCCGTAATATGATAGTATATTTAAAGTGTAAAACAGGAAGAAATACACTTGAGCATATAGAGATACTTGCTACACCATTTTTTTATTATGTGTGGGAATATATTTGTGGTCATATTTTTGAAAATCAATACAGTTCCCTGTCGGGAGTTGTCCCTCAACCGGTTTGGAAAAACAACCTAGCATTTGGGAAGATTTCGCAACGTCCAGATATTCTGTTCATAAATGATAATTGCTTTTTTATTTTAGATGCTAAATATTATAATTATCATCACTCTTTGCCTGGATGGCACGATGCAGCAAAACAGTTATTTTACCAGTATACAGTGGAAAACAATCAATCTCCAGAAGCAAAACGTACACTATTAAAAATTGATAAGATTTGCAATGCTTTTATTATGCCTGAAACAGGTGAAATGAAAGTAAGATATCTTGGGTTTATTGAAGTGGAGAATGTTGGAGGACTTAATAAAATACAAGCATTTGCTATAAACTCAAGACAAGCAATGCAGGCGTATGCTGGAGGTATTAAGAGTGATTTGAAAGATTGTGTGATATCGCAATTAGCTGTTATGTAAACAGGCATAGTGTACAAATAATATTATTATCAATTGACTTGTAGGCATTTTTGTGATAAAATCAGGACATTATATCCTGGAGGAGGCACAAAATTGACAGCGGCACTACAAATAAAAGAAAAACGCATGAAACTCGGTCTGACACAAAAAGACTTTGCAGACGCCCTTGGTCTCGACAGGCATGGTGACAGAACACTACGCAGATGGGAAAATGGAGAAACAACGCCGTCGCCGCTAATTCTAAAATCAATACTTAATTTTGCATCAGAGCGCCCGTATGCGGTTGAAAGTAAAAAGGCAGATTTTAGATTTATAGATTTATTCGCAGGCATCGGCGGGGTAAGAATACCCTTTCAAGAACTAGGTGGAAAGTGTGTATTTACTTCTGAGTGGGACAAATTCTCTCAAAAAACATATCAAGTTAACTTCGGAGATTTGCCTTCGGGTGATATAACTAAGATAGAGACTAAAGATATCCCTGACTTTGATATTTTGCTTGCAGGTTTTCCTTGCCAGCCATTTTCACAAGCCGGTCTTAAAAAGGGATTTTCAGATACCAGAGGCACATTGTTTTTTGAAATCGAACGAATAATACAGGATAAGAGACCCAAAGCGTTTCTGCTTGAAAATGTCAAGCAGTTAAGAGGCCATGATAAGGGGAGAACCCTCGCGACCATTAAGCGACATATTGAGGATCTTGGATACAGCTTTAATGCTGATGTATTAAGAGCGGCTGATTTTGGGCTACCTCAAAATCGTGAGCGTATTTTTATAGTGGGTTTTGATAAACATAGATATGCGATTGATGAAGAATACGAATTTCCATACCCTACTCCACCAAAAACAAAAACCAGGCTTGGTGATATTTTAGAACAGATAATTGATGAAAAATATACAATAAGTGATAAACTTTATGAAGGTCATTTACGCCGCAAAAAAGAACATGTACTTAAAGGCAATGGTTTTGGATTTTCATTATTCAATGCTGAATCTCCATATACAAACACTTTAAGTGCAAGATACTATAAAGACGGCAGTGAAATATTGATTGATCAGGGTGAGGGCAGAAATCCACGTAAACTCACACCGCGTGAGTGCGCAAGATTACAAGGATTTGATGATAAATTTATTATTCCGGTATCTGACACACAGTCGTATAAGCAATTTGGGAATTCTGTTGCAGTACCGGTTGTCAGAGCTGTAGCTAAAGCAATATTGCAAGAGATGGGTAAATTTAAAGAGCGTGAAGAGAATGGCTGATTCTCTGTCACCCGAAAAACGCAGTTGGAATATGTCAAGGATAAAAAATAAAGATACAAGCATTGAAATTAAAGTGCGACGGTTCCTATACTCAAAGGGTTTTAGATACAGAATAAATGTAAAAAATCTACCTGGAAAACCAGACATAGTTTTGAGAAAATATAAAACAGTGATTTTTATAAACGGTTGCTTTTGGCATAGGCACGAAAATTGTAAAGATGCAACAACGCCCAAGTCGAGAACAGACTTTTGGCTTGAAAAATTCAATAAGAATGTTGAAAATGATAAAAAGCATACGAATATGCTTATCAGTGACGGTTGGAACGTTATAATTTTATGGCAATGTGAAATTGAAAAGAATTTTGAGGCAACAATGTCTCGCCTTTTACTGGAATTAACCAGGGATTAAAGGAAGTAACATAACTCGATCGGCTTCTATTGAATGCCGATCGTTCTCTATTGACTTAATATTTATTTTGAAAATATAAAGGGGAGACGATATGAAAGCTACAGGTGCATTTAATCAAGCTCTAAAAGAACATTTTGGAGCAGAATGCGGAGCATACACCGCTATAACAGCTGAAGAAATACGTAAGCAGACTTTTAATGTTAAGGCGGTAATAAGAGAGTTACTTATATCCAAAATTGGGAAATCTGGGATTCCTTCACATGGTGCTCCTTCATCAACTATGACGTTTATGTTGGCCCCGGATCTTGTAAAAAAATTTGGTTCGTCAAAAGATATTCCTTGTAAATTTAGCAAACCAAACAGCGATGAAATGACAATCTATTTTGCAGGGCAAAGTTTTATTCGGAAATCTAGTTTGACGCCTGGTGATTACTGGTGCATTTTTTTCAAAGCAGGTGATTCTCGACCTTGGTTTGGATTTCTCAATGCTTCTGTTATGACTTTAATTCAACAAAGTTTTTCAGGTGAAGTCACCATTGAACCTGACGAATGTGTAGAAGGTATGACTAAGGAAATAGAAGCTTTGACCTATAATTATTGTGTTGAAGATTTGAAAATTATTGCGACTGATGCACCTTCTTATGCTGAGTTGTTGTCGGAACCATCATCTAATGATAGAGTAGTTAGCAGAGTTGTATTATCTAAAGACCTGAAACGTATTTTGGATAATAAAAAGATCAAAGGGATGCGTGGAGAAGAAATTGTTGTAAAGGTAGAGAAAGAAAAATTGCTTTCTCTTGGAAGACTGGATCTTGCAGCAAGAGTTTCATGGAAATCAAAAGATGTAGACGGCTTGGGTTATGATATAGAGTCATTTGAAACTGACCAAGATGGCAAAAATGAGCGTAAAATTTTTATTGAAGTCAAAAGCACATCAGGTAATGAATTTACTCCATTTTTTGTTAGTAGTAATGAGATAGACGTTTCTAAAGAAAAAGGCAATGATTATTTTATTTATAGAGTATATAATCTTATGCCGGATAGTGATATAGTTAATTATTATAGAGTCTTTGGTAATATTGATGATAAATTCAAATTAATCCCACAGTCGTACATGGCTGTTACAAAATAACAGATATTATTGTCTTTGATTTTTATTTGCTATTGCTGAAATTAAGAATTGTTAAAGTTTAGCACATTTGATATAATATATAAGTAAATTGCATCACTGGATTATTTATAAATATTATTGTGAGGTTGGGCGTATGAGTTCTTTTAAAGGAGTAGCATTAAAGACATTAAGTTCGGTAGAAATTGATCGTTTGGTGAGCAATCAACATGAATTTAATGGTGTAACTGCATTAAAAAGTATTTTCGGAAATGATAAACGATCATATGTTGGTGAATTCTATTATATAGAAAAAAGCGGACGTATATTAAAAAATTCTGGAGAATTGACTTGGTATGATGCCAGAGAAAATTCTATAGATAGAACTGAATACAGGTTTTATTATAGTGATAACAGGGTTGTTAATAAAGCAAATGTGGGAGACACACTGATTGTTGCTCTTTGTAATGACGATGTTGTTAAAATAATAATTGTCGAGGAGGGCACCCGGTTTATAGATGTCCTGAAAGTTTCAATTGGTCTTTCTTCGATTGATGAAAAATATCATGTAGTTAGCAATCTTAGTTTACTAAGTGATTTAGCAAATACATTGAAATAAATGTAAATCTATGGCGTGAGGGTGTTGAGCTTTCACGCTTTTTGCATAACTCAGAGTATTGTTTATCAGATGAAGTGAAGTATCTGTTAAGGTGGGGGTGTTAAAAATTTCCTATTAGCGTTATTATAGGTTTACAATGATAGAAATGAGGTATCAATGAAATGGAAGGGCTTAAATTATTTTGTCCTGTTGTAAAGGCAAAAATAAATATAAATTCAGGAATGCTTGATGATATAGGACAGTTTACAAAGTTTATTCTATGGGCCATTGGAAAAGGTTACAGCTCGAATGAAATTGATCAAGTAATTGAATTGGGAGAATATGTGATACTTGAAGAGATTGTTTATCTATGTAATATTGGTTTTGTTATAGATAATAATAATTCATATTCTTTGACTGAAAATGGACTTACCTATATAAAGCTGATTGATACTATAGAAAATGTAAATACATTAGGTATATCAGTTCATATTAATTGCTTTACGGGTGAAGTGCAGAAATTCAATGAACATTATTATAATATAAATGATATCAATGGAAAAGTACAGAAATTGCCGGAAATAGTGTCGAAGCAATTTTTTTATAATAAAAATTATGCAAATTCAAGAGAGTTCGTATTTGAGAATTACGCAGAACTCTTTCATTATTTAAATGAGATACATAAGGAGTCTATTAATATAGAATTAAAAATTGATAAAGGGACTAAATATGTTATTTATGAATTGTCTGAAGTACCAAGTGTAGAGTTTGATTATAGTAATGAGGCTATAACCGGACCCGCTTTATTATTTAAAAGGGCAATACAGAAATTTAGTTTCAGTTATAAAGATGAGAGATTAGAAAACTACAGAAATGTTTTGCCAACATTATCTATGATGAAAAAGTTTGATAAGGAGCTTCTGTCACCAAAATCATTTGACCTGATTCTTTGGGAGAATGAGGAAAGGGAAATTAACAAGGGTAATGCAGTAATATGTGTTGATGCGTATAAGGGAGAAATAGTTTCATCAGTAACAAACAATTATGTGAAGCAACGAATAACTACAGTCCAACTTCCTGAATATCAATATGAGCTTAGTGAAGAAATTGTTCGTGATGAATTGGAGATTAGCAATAATCATTATATTATTTCAGAACCAACAATCGAAATAATTACAGTATTTCAATTAATTCCATTCAATTTGTTTTCTGAAAAGAAGGAGAATAAAGATGAAGAGTACAACAGCTTTTAGGTTCATTGGTAGGTTATCAAATGACGCTATGCGGTGTGCAACAAATAACGGTTCCGGAAATGCAGTCTGTGCATGTATAGATGCTGGAGTAGCATTAATAGATATGGCCTCAAGCACTATTTCATATTCAAGGGAATGTAAAAGAACAAGTATTCTAAAACATCAAATATATGAAAGTAAAGTTCTATTGGATTTGATGGTGGGGCAGCATCAAGTTATCACGGAACTTGAAATTCAAAATGCCAATCAACTACTAGTTAGAGGTCTTGAAAAATTGAAATTAGAATTATCAAAAGAATATGAAGCTGTTTGCTTGAATATAGAAAGCCAGAAGAATCATTTAATTCAAAATTTGGAGTTTGATCGAAAACAAAATCAAATTGTTGATAATGTTAGGCTCATGATTATAGATACATTAACTATATCGACGGATACCTTAGAAATTTTAAATAAAAATTTTAATAGAAATAAAATTCAAATAGCAAGTTTAGAGGAACAAATAAGATTAGCTATGGCTCAGTATAATAAGATGATTAAATTATGTTGTTAAAGGGGGAAGACATGGCTAAATCTATAAAAAAACCAACAACATCTTCAAAAGAAAGTACACCAAAAGATAAGACTCCAGGGAAAGATGGAGATGTATTAGGACTTGTAGGAGCGGGTATAGATGCAGTAAATAGTGTGACAAACATAATTAAAACTATCGGAGAAGAAAGAAGAAAAACAGAAGAATTAAAACTAGAAGGTTTTAAGACAAAAATGGAAATCAATGATAAAATAAGTCAAAGAGATAATGAGACTGCAAGAATTCTGAAGCAATATGAAGTAGACTTAAAAGAAATAGAAAAATCAGTTATAAGCATTGAAACACAATCAAGTGAAAGTATTAAGAGAATAGAACTTGAGATCGAAAAAAGTAAACAACAACATGAGTTTCGAATGAAAGGCCTGTCAATAATTGAAAAGATTGTAGATGTCGCCTTGGAACAATACAGATTTTATAAAAATGATACAGTAATT
This sequence comes from Hungatella sp., assembly GCA_009712635.1. Classification (GTDB taxonomy): domain Bacteria; phylum Bacillota; class Clostridia; order Lachnospirales; family Lachnospiraceae; genus Lacrimispora. The sequence goes on from WASS01000009.1 coordinate 49,456, forward strand.
TTTAATGGAAATAATTCATATGTAGTTAACACTGAGTTATTAAATACTATGAATGGAACAATACAAAGATTAACTGCAACTATCGCACAGGCAAACCTAGGGGGATTTTTGACTACATACAAAGAGGAGTAAGGTTATGATAGGAGAAATTTTCGCCATTGCAGCTGGAGTTACTATAGGTGCTGGGATTATTGGACTTATTTGTGATGAATTATCAGAAGCTGAACGAAAAAAACAAAGTGAAATCAAATACGAATATGAACGATATGAAAGGTCTAGATATGAAGACATTAATAGAATAAATGAGTATAAAGCCCGCAGGAAGGGAGAAATGAATGACAAATATGATGATGTGGCAGAAAGGTTATATAATGCGCATAATCAGATGTTAATTCAGAAACGGAAGGAGCTACTAGATTATTATAGGGTTAGTGTAAATGAAAGGATTGAAGAAAAAAGCAAGTTATTAGAAGAAATAAATAGCACATTGGAACTGATCAATAAGTCAAAAACTGCTCAAAGTACCATGCTTAGAATAAATGCCTTAGAGCAGTTAATCCGTGAGCTGCAAGAAGCAAATGAAAAACTAAGAGCGTATATCGTTTACTTAAAAAAATACGAGAAAAATCTTAGGCTCTTTATTTCTACAGAATTAGATCCTCCAAAGCCATTTGAATTCATTTTGCCGTCAGAGTTTTTATATAAAGGGAAGCTTATTTTTTGGAAAAAAGCAGATATACAAGCAAATGGTAAAATTTCAATAGACAGTATTGGTGACATTAAGTATTACTTTAATGAATTTGATTTTATTAAGGAATATGATGATAATGCAACTATCCCGCTAATGGGTGGGAAATTTAATCCTGCTACTTATGAGATTGAAGTGTCAGCAAAAAGAGGTTTATTTAAGAATATGGTAATAAACAACCCAAGGATAGGTATTAAAGCGGAAGTTATAAAATATTCTGATAGAGGTGAAATAGAGCTGGATTATAGCAATGCAATATCTTTGAAGCTACCAAAAAGAAATCTGGCAAACCCTAAGCGTACGCCTCCAATTGGTGCCCTTTTGCGTGTGTTTCCTGTAAAATGGGATTTCTCACTGTCTGGTAAATTAGTAGAAGTTAGTGAACGGGCTGCAGATAGTCTTTTAAACTATGTTTTTGAAGATATTCCCGTAGTATTTACAGAAAATAAATGGTGTGAATTTGAAGAATACTTAAACAAAAATGGTTTGTTTGAAAATGAAAGTGAATGGAAAATTGCGCCTTTTGATGAAGTAGAAATTCCAAATATAAGTAAGGTTAAGTTTCAGCTAGGAACTGAACTTGTATTTTTAGCAAATGTAGAAACAAAAAGCAATAGAGCATTTTTTACATACGAAAGTATCTTGGATTTAAGCTACTCAATGAAGCCAGATGATATTTTTGTTGCAATTGATTGCACATTAAATGTTGTACTTGATACTGACATACATGAACTTGATAGTAAAACATATGAAAATATGGGTAATCTGTCTATAATGGTTTTCAGTGAATTTAAGTTACAGCATCAAACAAAAACAAGCCAAAGTGGAATGCAATATTTTAATAAATGGTCAGAGATAACTGATAAACTAATTACTTACCTTTATAAAGGAAGAAGTATAGAAGTTAATATTGAAAGAATTGAAATAGAAGAATATAGCCATAGAAAAATAGATGATATTGCTTACCGGGTTTATTTTACTAATCCGGAAATGATATCAGGTTATATTGATAAAGTATATGCACAAGCCTTTAAGTCGAGTGGTTTTGAATTTTTTATTGAAATTAGTCTTGGCGAGTATGCATTTGTAGAAATTAATCCTGATTGTGAATTTATGCGCGTCTATGGAAAAGGAGTAGATGGTTTTTTCCTTAATCCCCAAAAAAGTATACGTATTTACAACAAAAATTTTTGCTATTCTGAATATCAGCAAAGTGCAGCGCTACATTTATTTAGAGTTGGGAAATTGGCAAATCCTTACTTACAAATCTGTGCATTAGATAGCAAAAACATAGTTGAAAAAATTCAGCCATTTAAAATTATAAATTACTTTAACGATAGGCTGCCAGAAGATGTATCGCAAAAAGATGCTGTAGAAAAGGTGCTTTCAGAAAAAAATATCTTCATGATTCAGGGACCACCTGGGACTGGGAAAACTACTGTAATAAGAGAAATAATTATGCAGTATATATCCCAAAATGAGTTCAGCAATATATTGGTTGTATCTCAAGCAAATGTAGCAGTAGATAATGTTTTAAAAGGATTTGTAGATAAAATCCCAGGAAAACTTATACGTTGTGGACAAGTAGATAGAATTGATGAGGATATCATACATATAAGTTTTGAAAGTAAATATCAAAGCTATATTAAAAAAATCATGCTTAAGAAGCAAGAAGATTGTGATCAGACTATTTTGAATCAATGGTTGAAAATTGTTGATTCAGAGAATGGTTATAACCCGGATATAGGTGAACTAATAATGAAAGGGCATAGAATTGTTGGGGCAACCTGTGTTGGATTAGCAAAAAAAAGAATTGGACTTGATAGAATGGGTTTTGATTTAGTGATAATTGATGAAGCCGGAAAGGCATTACCAGCGGAAATACTTATACCATATGTGAAAGCTAAAAAAGTTGTTTTAATCGGAGACCATAATCAGCTACCACCTACTGTAAATACGGCACTTTTTGATGAGAGTAAAATAGAAATTGATGATCGTGATATATATGAAGATCAACTTTTTAATGAAAGCTTCTTTTACAGAATGTTTGAAAATGCGCCTGAGACAAATAAATGCATGCTTTCCACCCAGTATAGAATGCCTGCGGTTATTGGAAGTTTGGTAAGTAAACTGTTTTATAATGGTGAAATTATCAATGGAACTATAACTGAAAGTAAAAAATCATACTATTTTGAATCAAATTTAAACTTAATTGATATGTCAAATGATAAAGAATATAAGGAAGATATTTATAATTCGGTTTCAGTAATTAATGTAAGAGAGGCTGAATTTGTTTGTGCACTTATTTCAAATATCAGAAAGTGTGTTAGTGCTAAAGTGGCTAGAATCGCTGTCATAACTCCATATAAAGGTCAAAAGCGTGTAATAATCAAAACAATGCTTAATAATGGAATAGACTTATCAACTAATAATATTAATGTTAATACTGTAGATGCGTTTCAAGGTGATGAGGCGGAAATTGTAATTTATTGTACAACACGATCTGTTAAACCTACTAAATACTTCTCAGATTATAGAAGGATAAACGTTGCATTGTCTAGAGCAAAAAATGAATTAATTATTATTGGCTCGCAAAAATACTTTTATAAATTCAAAGATAAAGATAGTATTTTATCGCAAATTGCAGACTATATAAAAGTTAATGGGAAAATAATAAATCCTAAAACAATTACTACTACTGCTTTTGAAATAACAAAAGACCTTTTTGATATTATACCTATTGACGCTATCATTGTAAAAGAGGAATTTTTGCAGACGACATTCAACACAGAAAAAATTGATGATGTGAAAAAGCACTTTTATAAGTATGGAGAATTAGATGAATCAATTGTTGTTTGCCCAAAAGGAGAGAAATTTATTTTAGTGGATAAGTATCTTAGATTCGTTGTAGCCAAAGAACTAGGTCTATCAGAGGTTAAAGTAAATATTGTATTGGAAAAATAGAAAATTTATCTGATATGAATATTCCTTTAAGTGCAGCAAGAAAATAGCTATATTCATGAATCTTTAGAGAGTTTTACTGCTTATAATTACTTGGTTTATAAAGAAAAATTTAGTGATTAATAGAGAGATTCAGAAGCGAGAAATAAATTTATAAGTACATTTTATTTTGATAATAATGAATTTAAAATAATAATGGTGTTTGGACATGATTTCCAATATAAAAGGGGACACATTACTAATGAAAAGAGCATTATTAATAGGTAATCAGAATTATGAAAAATTAGATAAGCTTAGCTTTCCTGAAAATGATGTAAAAAAATTAAAAGATATTTTTGAAGTTATAGGCTTTTCGGTATCAACATATGTTGATGTTTCATTTGAAAATATGAAAGAAATTATTAGTATATTCAGTTATAATGTTAATGACGGTGATGAAATTGTATTTTATTTCTCCGGACATGGCTACCATTTTGAAGGGAATAATTATATTACACCGATTGATTGTAAAGATTATCATGAAATCGAATATGCAGATGTTCTATTATTAGCTTATGAAGATGCTGCAAAAGTAATTGATATTAGCTTAATATGCGATTATCTAAGCAAGAATAAAAATGGAAACAATATACTCGTAATAGATGCCTGTAGAAATATCGCTGAAATTAAAATGTATAATGACAAGAGAATAAGTAACTTAGTTGAAACTTCCATACTAAATGACAATATTTTTATTGCATATGTAACGTCACTTGGAGAATTTACTATTGATAATAGTATTTATGCAACTGCAATCAGTGATATGATATTGAGAAAATATCAGACTATAGATGACTTGTTTAATTGTGTTTCAGATTATGTTTATAATAATAGTGATGCGAAAATACCGTGTATTAGCAAAAAGACTAATAAAACATATTGTTTTATTGATGAATGTAATTATTGTTATGAAGTTGAAAAACAATACTATGATGAGATGTTTCAAATATATATAATGGTCTCTAGTGAATTATCAGAAGTTAATATTAAAGATGACTTTTTAAATAAATATATATATGATGCTGTAAAATCCCTTATTTATTATCCTGTTAATCTTTTAAATCTATATATTAAAAAGGTAATAACAGCTTTTAAAGAGAAATTGGGATTAGTGTATTTACTATTAGAAGATGAGTTTTTTACAACAGCGAATATTCATGTTGACTCAATTTTTATTGAAGCTAAATTCGGAAATGGATATAGGTATGATAATAATAATTTTTACAATTTTAATCAATGTGTAGAGTTTATAAGAAATCTTCAGACAAAGAGTTCAAATGTTTATATATATAAGAATAAAACAATAATATTAATGCCGTATAAAAATACTAATCCATTTTTTCAGATAATCAATTGTCAGAACAATGAATCGTTAATAAGACTTGTAGAAAATCCAATAAGGAAAATTGCAAAAAATGATAAGACCAGTGAAATCATGAAATTGTTAATTGATAATATTGAAAATAAGAAGAATATTTTACTTGTAGGGGATCCACATACAAATAAAGAAGAATTTGTTTCGGCGTTTTCTGAATACTTTAGTGAAAAGGACAGAATACTTCTTATAAACGAAGATAAGAAAATTGATATTCGAAAAGGTCAGATTAGTAATAGCTCCACAACCTTTGATGATTTAATGTCTAAAAATGTTGATGAATTACTTAATCGAATGGAATTAGTGAATAAAGAAAACATTACAAGAGTTTTATATCAGAATAAGGCTTTTAGAATTGATGACGAGGTTTTTAAGGCTTTGAATAAAATAGAGCACTGTCAATTCATTGCAACATATGACCGTGATATAAACACTTTTTTAAATCAGTTAAAAATGCAACCTAAAGAGCATATATCATCAAATTATGATCTGATAGTTATACTTTGCAATTGTAAAGAAATTGGCAGTTTTGTGCACTCCATTTATGTAAAGGAGAATAATTATTTTGATTGTCTTATCAAAGTTGATTATTAAATACTATAATTATTAAATGAGAGTCAGCAACCTTAGAATATGTTTTGCTTTGAGTCAATACATGCATTGTATGATTTGATTTCATTTAAAAAAATTTTATAAAAATATATTGGTTTTTGAGAGAAAAAGCGATAAGATATAAAGAAATTGGATATAAATGGAGTTTTGAAGGTTCGGATTGTTCTTAGGGTTATTTTATCTCATTACATTAGGTGCTTCGTGGAATTTGCAGTGCTTCGCACATTGCTGATACCGAATATTTATGAGCATTATTTCTAATGAACTTTATTTTCTTCCAATGATTAGTGTGGCTTGTTTTATTTATCAATTTCATAAGCAAAAGTTGTTTTTTACGAAGCTTGAGCAGTTCTTCTTGCTATAGTGGTTGGTTATCTTTTTTTGAAAGCCGGATTTATCAGCCTGAGCAATCCATTTATCAAGGAGTGAATTCGAAATGTTGTATTCGCAGATATTAGCGCATTTGCATTTCCCTCTTCGGTAAAGATTTACAAGCTGTTGCTTAAATTCAAATGCTAAGTACATCTTGTTCTTGGATTTTTTCTTTCAGGCATAATGATTCATTCCTTCTATCATATAGGTTTGTATATGCTCTGAAAAAATATGTTTAGTTTATTGTGGCCGGTTCAAAACGCGATCAAATTTGACTTTCTTGTTTTAACAATGGGAAGCAGGTTATTCCATATACATATTAACATTAACAATACTATGGGAGGTTGGATATGCTTACACCTACAGAAAATAAAGATTTCTTTATTAGTTATACAAGTATAGATGTGAACTGGGCAACCTGGATTGCACAAACGCTTGAAGCTAATGGATATACTACTGTAATACAAGAATGGGACTTTGAAAAAAACGGGAGTTTTATAAATGATATGCATAAGTCAATAGAAACATGTAGTAAAATAATTATTGTTATGTCTGAAAAATATTTTAAATCTGATTACTGTACCACAGAGTGGCAAAATATGCTCGTTAAGGATCTGACTGGTAAAGAAAGACGAATTATTCCTATTCGTATCGAAAACATAAATCCAGAGGGACTATTGAAGTCTAGAACTTTTGTGGATTTATTTGATATCATTGAATCACAAGCAGAAGAGAGATTATTGTCTAGTGTATTTGAAGGAAATAAAAAGCGTATAGCTATCAGTGGTTTTCCAGGCGAAAAAATAGAGTTTCCTAGAAAGATGCCATTTAATAATTTGCCAAACAGAAACATATTTTTTACTGAGCGCGATGATAACTAAATGTTATTGCCTCGGAGTTTCAAAAGGAAGAATATGTAACCCTTACTCAGACGATCGTGGGTTTAGGAGGGATAGGAAAAACACAAATTGCTTTAGAATATGCATATCGATATTCAAATCGATATAGGTATATTTGGCTGTTAAATGCTGAGACAAATCAATCAATTATTGATAGTATTATAAAATTTCTGTTCATTATGATTGCCGAATGCTTGGTAAGCTAGCTCCTTATGAGCATGAAATGGTCGCCATACATTCACTAGGAATAACCTATAAGTAATTCACGAGTTCATTTGTCACAAAGGATATACCAGAACAATAGCCCCTTTGCGGGTATTATGCAAAAAAAGAGAACCCATTAGAAACGTATATCTGCAGCTGTATAAATAGTATTTGATGAATATATTCCTAGAAAGAGCCTGTGTCAATTAATCTATCGTGGTTTAGAGCCTGTGAAAGGAATGACACAAGAGAAATATGAGACAACGATAACAAAGTTTCCTGGTATTTGGGTGCAATCATTGCAGGTGTGTAATTGAAAAAAACAGTTGCATCATTGCAGGAGTCATTAAATTGGTTGGTAACCCGTTGTAGCAATAAGTAAATGCTGGTAATAAACTCAAGGCTCCAAGGTGTCTTTTTTTCTATAAGTATTAGTCAATTTAATGTCTATGCCAAGGGCAAAATGCGTCTTCCAAGAATCTTTATCACCGCCTCAACACATGTTATTGAGGTAGTAATAGCTTATTATGGTAATGTAATAAAAAGTTTGCTCTTAAGTACCAAATGTATAAATCTGCATTATGGAAATCTTAGTACCATAAAGAAAAGATTACTTGGTCTCTTTACAAGTGTTATTCTTGTTTCTCATCTTCTTAATAACCTTTTTAATCAATGTTTAAGTGCGTCAGGAGTAAATATTCCTGACGTTTTTTGTATGGAGGAGATAGAAGCCTTTTATAAAGGCTCAAAATAGGCATGGGTTTACAGCCGGAAATGAGTAAGCGCAAAGTAAATCGACGGATAGCCGTAAGCGCTACATAAAATAGCGTATTGCTTTTTCTGATTTTTCATCTCAACGGAAAAATCAAATATTACCATTTTCCAAGCTACAGGATCGCTTCATTGCTTCGTATACGGTAAACCATGAGTACGGCCTTAAATGATGACCGCCAATAGGCGGTCTGGTTTACGCTTCTGTTTTTATTTTACAGATTTCAGGAATCTGATTCGACCAAGGAAGTAGGTCCTTTAGGAAATCCTGACTGGTATCTTCTTGATGTTCCATTAACTCTGTCAGTAGAAACTCAAGATAACGGAACGGGTTTAGATTGTTTGCCTTTGCTGTTTCAGTAAGGCTATATACGATGGCACTGGCTTTAGCTCCATCAATCGTATCGATCAGGCGCCATGTATGTTTGTGAACACAGAATGTGCGAAGTGCTGCTTCTGTTGCATTGTTATCCAGTGGTAAGTCGCCATCATTTAAGAACTCTTTTAGGTTTTTCTCATGATTGATGCAATAGTTGATGCCTTCGAGAGTTTTACCCTTTGAAAGACTGTTTTTTTGCAGGACGTCTTTCGCCCACACAAAGAAGGCCTCTGCCAGCGGCTTTACGGTGAGTTGCCTTCCCTGTTTTCTCTGGTCAGGCGATAACTCTGATAATTCATGATCCAGATGATATATGGCTGCGATCTGCTTTAATGCCTGATATGCGATCGTATCTTTTGCACTTTCACGCTTATCCTTGGGAATTGCTTTGACCGCTTCGCTAAAACGACGCCTGCCATGTGCCCAGCATCCAGCGAATGTAATATCTGGATTTTTTCGGTCCAGTGAATCATACGCTGCGTATGCATCCGTCACCAGGGTTCCATGAAAGTTCTTTAAGAACTCTCTTGGATGTTCCGTCTTTCGAGTCTTTTGGTACTCGTAAAGAATAATTGGTGTCTCTTTATATCATTTGCCGGTGCGGTACACCCACATGAAACTCTTGCTGTTTGCAGGACGCCCATCCTTTGTTACAAACACGGGAGTCTCATCGGCCTGAAGGATACGAAATGTAAGTAGTTCTTTCCGCAGATAATCAAACATGATTCCCAGGTACCGCTCCGCACACTGGATGACCCAGTTTGCAAGAACCTGTTTGGATATATGAATATCGTTCCGTAAATACTCTTTATTGATACGGTCTAACGGCATTCCGTTGACGTATTTTGCGTTATAAATGCTTGCAACAAGCGATGGGGTTGCAATGCTGTTGCGCAGAAGACTCTTTGGACGGTCAGCTTTTACAATGGTCTGATTATCCTTACCTGCATAAACTGCCACACGATGTTCCTCAACCGTATAAACAGCTGGCTCAACCTTAACTCTTTTGTATACTTCGTCAGGTAATCGTTTCCAGCCATTGGCACCAAAGATTTCTGTCAGTTTTTCTTCCGATAGTACATGTGGGATTTCTACAACAGGAAGACCTTCTAAATCTTTTTCCCGTTTGCCAGTCTGTTTTTTCTTCTTTGGAGGAAGTACATCTTCCCCCGCCGGCTCAACAACATAAAGTGTTTCAGTAAGGGCCTCAGCTTCATTGAACATAAAATCCAGATTCAGCTGTCCGTCAATGACCTCTAGTTTTTCAGAGGAGCGGCCAAAACGCTGGTTGTTTGCAGCTGCGATCTGCTCAATGAGGCGCTCCATGTTCTGGTTCAATTGTTCCAATTGATCCTGCATGGATAAAATGATGATCTTCATAGAGTCTGCACTGAAGTGATTCAATTCATCAACCGTATATTTTTTCGTCATTCTGCCGCTCCTTTTCTGTCATCTATTATACAATAAATGCAGATAAAAAGCGAACACAAACACCTGTTGCAATGGGCATTTTGACGGTGCATAACTCCTTTTAAAATGGCTGGTTTTCTTAGTTTTTCAAACCTTTATCCACTTGAATTAGTTTTTCTGGTTTTTTGGGCAGACCTAATTCACTTTACTATCCGGCACTGGTGGATAACTGGTTTCATCATAGGATTCCTGCAGAATTTCATTTTTTTATTTTCTGCGAAATGCACAAAACTAAAGCAGTTCTGTGCGATGTACCTCTTTGATTGGCTTCTTGGCAATGATTTCGATCCCTTCCATTAGCCGCTGGTATTGCTCCTGAGAAATTAAAAGTGCTTCCTCTGAAGTTCTGGGCCAATGGAAACCACCAATTTCAAGCCGCTTATAAAGTAAGAGGAAACCATCACCTTCCCATAGAAGTCCCTTTACCCGGTCTGTTCTTTTTCCGCAAAAGAGAAATAAGATATTCTTCTGAAACGGATCAAGATTAAAATTATATTTCACAATGGATGCTAACCCATCAATTCCACGGCGTAAGTCCGTATAGCCTGTGGCAAGATATATTTTTTGAAATCCAGATGCATCATTGAACATAGGATAATGCTCCAAGCAACCGATGAAGAAATTCATCTGATGCAGAGTCTGCGATTTCAATGGTACATCCGTTTACATGAATTTGAGCAGAAATATTTGTAGACTTGGGTTCTTTAACTTTTGACAATGAAGGTACTTCGACGAAACTCGTTGAAAGTTCCACCGGCGCAGCACTGACTTGTTCTGCATATATTTCTTCACGCACCCTGCGTTGCCAATAATAAAACTGCTTTTCATCAATCTGGTTTTGTGAGCACCATTGTTTCTTGGATAAACCGCTTGATAAACATTCATGGATGAGCTTGGTCCAATTGGTCAGCCTGACCTCGTGTGTGATCTTGTCCATTTGATAAATCTCCTTTGATCTTTGGAGGTATTATCTCATGGCTGCATCTAATTTGCACGGTACTAGCTATTTACCGTATACATTGCTTCTGACCATGGCATCAGTTCTTCTAAAATACTATCGGGCTCATTTTTGTAGCCCAGCATCTTGGTCATTACTGTTTCCAGGTAGAGACGGATGTTTAGTCCATTCGCTTTTGCTGTTTCTGTAAGTGTATAGACTATAGCACTTGCTTTAGCACCTTTTACCGTGTCATGAAATAGGAAGTTCTTTCTTTTATGTGCTACAGAACATAACCGGAAAAACTGGTTGTTCAGTGACACTCCCAAAGGGGCTACCGCAAGTGCCATTGTCTATACCATGGTCGAGATGGCAAAGGCTAATGGGCTAAACATCTATAAATATTTAAACTATCTGCTTGATCACCGCCCAAGTACGGATATGACAGACAATCAGTTGGATCAGCTTGCTCCATGGAGCAAGGGTGTGATAGATAGTTGTGCAAATGTAAAATATAGTAAAGTGCTTGCATCTCTGGCAATCTAGCAAAGAGATGCAAGATTATTTTTGATGACCGTAGGATTACTTTGCGGTTACGGAAATGATGCTTGGGAAGATACAATGGTAATTTATAGAGCCAGAAAAAATCCTATATGATTATGTAGAACAGATAGGTTTCCTAATCAACGGAAACGCTTAAGATATCGGAAACGGTAAGAAGATCAAAGAATCTGGCCTTATGAAAAAAATGGTTTAACAAAGAAAAAGGGATGTTTTGGTGAAAAAACTTGATTGTCTTAAGAGAAATGAGGTCATTATATCAGAACTGTTATATATAAAAAAAAATTGCCTTGTATTCACCTTCGGAAGAGCATTCCAACCTAGAAACTTATAAATAAATTTATTATTAATTATTGGAGGTGCTGTAATGAAAACAATAGAGAATCAAAATCGAGAATCCCTAAAAATTACCATTAACGGAAAACCAATAACCTTACAATTTACCTCAAAACCCAATACAGAGGCATCAAACTTCATTAAGCAGACTTTGATTAAGGTATATAGATTTAAGACTGTTTGAATGATTTTTTTCAATTACAAGTAAGCTGAAAACCGCTATTTATATAGCTTTCTGGAGGTTTGTGTGAGATAATAAAGCTGGCGAAAGCCACCTGAACCTTGAAAATTTCATATATCAAGTGTCCGGTCTCTCACACAACATCTTATTATGAGAGGACGGATACAAATGGCTGAGAGAGTTTATTGTTTATACAGAGTTTCAACATTAAAGCAGGTAGATCACGATGATCAGAATCAGGCTGATATTCCAATGCAGCGGAAAGCCTGTCATGAGTTTGCCGAGCGTATGGGATGGTCCATTGTTCGTGAGGAACAGGAAAATGGTGTTTCTGGCTATAAGGTCAGTGCAGCTGACCGAGATAAAATTCAGTTAATTAGAGATCATGCTGAAAAGGGGAAATTTGACATCCTTCTGGTTTTCATGTTTGACAGGATCGGGAGAAAAGCCGAGGAAACCCCATTTGTAGTGGAATGGTTTGTAAAGAAAGGTATTAAAGTATGGAGTGTTAATGAAGGTGAACAGCGCTTTGAGTCTCATACAGATCGACTTACAAATTATATTCGCTTCTGGCAGGCAGACGGTGAAAGTCAGAAAACCTCTATCAGAACGAGAACAGCTCTTGGACAGATGGTTCAGGAGGGGCGTTTTCGAGGCGGCGTTGCACCCTATGGATATCGCCTTGAGAAAAGCGGAGTCGTTAACAAGCGCAAGCACGAAGTAAATAAGCTGGTAGTAGATGATGATGAAGCTCAAGTAGTGCGCTTGATGTATAGCCTATGCGTATCCTCCGGATACGGCCGCTGGCGTATTGCGACGCTATTAAACGACAAAGGAATCAAAACCCGAAATGGAGCAAACTGGCATGAATCTACAGTTGGAGCGATTCTAAAAAATATTACTTATAAGGGCATACTCCGAAGTGGAAAATCTTATTCAGAACCATTCAAGGACTTACAGATTATTAATCCCTATACTTTTGATCTCGCGCAGAAATTGATGGAGGAACGGGTCAATGAGAAAAAGGGCGAGAGAACAGCTCCGTTAAATACTTCAGGGCAGTCACTCTTATCCGGAAATGTATTTTGCGGGCATTGCGGAGGACGTCTGGTATTAACAACCAACGGTAAGGTAGTTAAACTCGCAAATGGCGAAAGCAAAGGTGTAAAACGGATACGGTATATTTGCTACAATAAGACAAGACGCCGTAAAAACTGTGATGGACAAACCGGATATACCATGCACTTACTGGATGATGCAATTACCCAATTGCTGCATCAAATTTTTGACCGTATGTCAGTAGCATCTGACAATCTAATTGTCGGTAGCACTCAGGACCGTCATATAGCGGAGCTTAGAGCAGAGATAAAACGGATTAAGACTGAGAATAGCAAAGCAAATACAGAATACGAATCACTTAAGTCAGAGGTGGTTAAGGCGGTTCAGGGGAAAAGTAAAATGCCAATGGAGGTCTTATCGGAGCTTGTAAGCGAGAGCCGTGATAAGGTTCTCGCAACCAGCAAACGGCTTACAGTATTGAATGCAGAGCTTGAGCATGGCAATGAAAAAACGGAGGAAATGAAAAACGAACTTTCACGAATCCGTACATGGTCGGAGATTTTTGATGACAGCGATATGGAAGTCAAGAAAATGATTGCAAATTATATCATTAAACGTGTAAATGTCTTTGAAGGATATAAACTGAACATTGAACTGAATCTGAACATACGGCAATTTCTGGACGGGATTGACAGTGTAGCTGAAAATAAAGTATCATAGCCTATGATTAAACGGCAATGATACTAGCTATGACTGAATGTAAGTGCTCCTTGGAAACTAAATATCAAGTGTCCCATTCTCTTAACATTATGAAGGGACGGACAAAATGGCTGAAAATGTGTATTGTCTATACAGGGTATCGACAACGAAACAAGTAGATCTAGATGATCAAAAGCAAGCGGATATTCCAATGCAACGTAAAGCATGTAGAAAATTTGCAGAAGAAATGGGTTGGAATGTAATTCGAGAAGAGCAGGAAAATGGTGTATCCGGATTTAGCATCAGTGCCTCAAACCGTGACAAACTACAGCTTATAAGACAACATGCTGCTCAACATCGATTTGATATTCTTCTGGTATTTATGTTTGACAGAATAGGACGTCGAGCTGAAGAGACACCATTTGTAGTGGAATGGCTTGTTCAGCATGGAATTAGAGTTTGGAGTGTAAACGAAGGAGAACAAAGATTTGATAATCATACTGACTATCTCCTGAATTATATACGGTATTGGCAAGCTTCTGGGGAGAGTAAAAAAACTTCTATACGGACGAAAACTGCATTAGGGCAAATGGTTAAAGAAGGTCGGTTTCGAGGAGGAATGGTACCATACGGATACCGCTTGGAGAAGACCGGAAAATTTAACAAGCGCAATAAGGAAATCAGCTGCCTGGTTATTGATGAGAAGGAAGCACATGCTGTGCGGACAATGTTTGATCTGTGTGTCAGTTATGGCTACGGAAGGAGTCGAATAGCCGGTTATCTCAACGAGCACGGATATAAAAACCGGAAAGGTGATAAATGGTGTGAAACCACGATTGGTATTATGCTACATAATGTACAGTATATAGGAGTACTTCGCAGTGGTGATTCAATTTCAGCCCCTTTTGAGAACCTACGAATTATCTCATCAGAGGTCTTTGAAGAGGCACAGAACATTATGAGACAGCGGTCAACAAGCAACAAAGCAGATCGTGTTATTTCTTTGAATACTAAGGGGCAGTCGTTATTATCAGGAAATATTTTCTGCGGTCATTGTGGTGGTCGACTGGTGCTTACCACCAACGGAAAAGTAGTAAGGATTAGTAATGGAGGCGCCAAGGGTGTTAAACGGATACGATATATCTGCTACAACAAAACCAGGAAACATATGGAGTGTGATGGCCAAACGGGTTATACAATGCACATAGTTGACGAAGCAGTAGAAGAAATATTTATGAAAACCTTAAGTATGTTGTCAGCTAGGGATAATCCAGCCGCCATAAATGATTTTCAAGGAGAGCGTATACGTGACCTTCAGCTAAAACTGAATACAGCTCAGTTAAAAAAAGAAAAAGCTTACGCAGATTATTTAGCAGTCAAACAGAAGGTGAAAGAAACTATTGATGGAACCAGTCAGATTCCAAGCGGACTATTAGATGGCCTTGCTGATGATGCTTACAATATACTTCTTAAAACAGAGGACGAACACAGATATTTGAGCTGTGAGTTGTCAGAAGAGAAAGAGTATGTTTCTGAGATTACGAACATATATAATTCTATTCGCATCTGGTCTAGAATTTTTGATATAAGCAGTAGTGAGGCAAAAAAGATGATTCTTTCTTCTGTGGTACAACGGGTTGAGATTTCAAGGGGGTACAAATTTAACATTATATATTCTGATGTAATACAAAAAATGATGAAACAACTTGAATAGTATGTTATATTGAAAATAATAAGCTCTTGGCATTTGCAGGTACGCTATACAATTAGGCGTAACTGGCAGATGCTCCATAGAACATGGCTAGCTGACTAGCCTCCTCAATTATAAGATAGTTAAATGCTTTTGGGGGTGCACACCCGACATATCGGGAGAGCGCTTGAATGGCATTCAAGAGGTCATGGGTTCGAATCCCACTATCTCCATCGTAAAAGTCTAGTAAATACTAGGCTTTTTTATTTTTGTGTTGCATTTCGTGTTGCATCGATTCAAAATGTTTTATAGTGACGTCTACATATTTCTGCTCATAATCATTGATTGTACCACGGTAAACCTGCTTTAAGGTTTTATCGGAAGACCATCCCCCACGCTGCATAATATATTGATCTGGTACATTTAGCGCGTGCATGATGGAAGCAGCGTAATGTCTTAAGTCGTGAAAACGAATCTCACCAAGTTTCAGCTTTTTGATGGCTCTTGCAAATCGATTGGATATATTATCGGGAGCTCCAACTTCTACTAACTTCCCTGATGTTGGCAGCATATCAATTACAAACTGAGGCATCATTATTTCTCTGGTACTGGATACTGTTTTTGTAGTTTTTATTGTCCATTCACCTCTTGAAACTCTGACCATTGCCTTGTTTACTGCAATAGTACAGCCATGTACATCATCTGCTGTCAAGGCGCAGATTTCTGATCGGCGAAGAGTGCCAAAAGCTGCCAGACAGACGGCTTTCAACATTTCGTTATCACATTTAAAATGATCCATGAGAATTTTTATATCTTCGTCAGAAGGGGTATAAGTAGTCTTTTTTATCATCTGGTTTGTCATGTACGTGGGGTACAATACAGGGTGGATATATCAGGAATGGTCTGAATGGTACGGCGATTATAACTGTGGTGCTCACTGTAATATTATCAGTAAGTTTGTCCGCTTCAAGTGTTTATTATATAAGTGGATTTCCTAGAGTAGCTGGCATAAGTACAGTGTCTGTGTCTGTTCACGATAAAAGGGATATATATAATTGTTTTATTAATGCAGATGGTACGTTGCAACTTGTTTTAGATAATCCACTTTCTGCAACCACTTATCTTGTATTTAACTGTACATATATGACAGACTTATAGAGGAGGACATAAAATGAATAACGAAAAAATCAAAGTAGGCGAGATAACCTACAGCATTGCAACCGGCAGCTGTAGCCTAAATGATCTAAGCGGGAATACTGCCAAGGTCGCAATCATCATCGGATCAAACAAGATAGAAGATATACATAAAAATCTTTCTCAAAATTCCACTGTTATAAAATACAGTGCAGACGGAGTGGAAGAATGGAGACAGGGCAATCTCGTCTATACGGGACTGCCAATTTTTAACCCTTCTTTTCCTGTCAGAATTGAACAGGTGCAGACCGGGACGGGTGATGAAGGAAAGCCAATTTACAAATATGAGGAGATCATGGACGCGGTCCTCATTGCCGAGTACAGGACTCCAAACATTCAGGATGAGTTGAAAGCACAGAGGGAGCAGATAAATGACTTAACTGCCCAGGTAGCTTATCTGCAAATGATGAACGGCATAACAGCGGAGGTGGAATGATGAGTAAAAACTTTGAAAAGGTAAAACGGTTTTATGATACTAAATTATGGTCATTAAGCTGGGTGGTTAATGCAGTAGATAAATGGATCACGGCAGCGGAGTACCAGGAGATCACCGGAAAAGAATATGAGAAAGAGTGAGGATAATGGAAATGGATAGAATTACAGAACTGCTTGCCCTGGCATGGGGAAGCCCGATTATTAAACTGGTTATTTTAGCAGTGGTCATGGACACCTGCTTCGGCTGCATCAGAGCGATTAAGGAGCATGAATTTAACAGCTATTTCGGCATTGACGGAGCGATCCGGAAAATCTCCATGGTAGCCTCTCTGGCGTTCCTTTTAATCCTTGATCGGATTGTACATCTTAATTTGATCGGCTTCATTCCGGAAACAATCAGGTCATACCTGCCGGTGAACGCCATTGGAGTGGCGGAGTTCTTCGGACTCCTGTACATAGCATATGAGCTGGTGAGTATTCTTAAAAACATGACACTGTGCGGACTGCCGGTGAAGCGGTTGTGGGAGACGGTGAAGAAATTTCTCACACAGTACACGGACGAGCTACCGGATAACACTTAAGCTGTTGCGACCGTCGCAACGGTTGTAATGTCACAACTTTATGGACCTGGGATTATCCTGGGTCCTTTTTATTTCAGGAGGAAAACAATATGCAGATCAAAAAATTACTTACACCATATAACTACAGTAACGGAGATTTAAGCCGTATTAAATATATCGTAATTCACTATGTAGGAGCGCTGGGAGGCGCAGAGGCTAACTGCAAGTACTATGCCTCCCAGTATGTTGGTGCTAGCGCTCATTACTATGCGGGATTCAACGGAGAGATCTGGCAGTCAGTGGAAGATAAGAATATAGCCTGGCACTGCGGAGCGAAAATGTATGTTCATCCTAAGTGCAGGAATTCGAATAGTTTAGGCATTGAACTGTGCGTCCGAAATAAAGGCAGCCAATCTGATACAAGCCGGGACTGGTACTTTGAGGACGCCACAGTGCAGACAGCCATTGAATTGACTAAGGAGCTCATGGCAAAGTATAACGTACCTGCAGATCGTGTAATCCGGCATTATGATGTGACCGGGAAGATCTGCCCGAACCCTTATGTCTATAACCATACCCAGCATACCTGGGACGCATTTAAGGCAGCTCTGGTAACAAAACCAACGGAATATACTCCTGGCTGGAATCATGATGAAAACGGTTGGTGGTATGCTGATACTAAGACCACCTACCATAAATCCTGCTGGCAGATCATCAATGGACATAAATACCGGTTTAACCCAGATGGTTACGCTCTTACCGGCTGGCAGGAGATTGATGGTAAATGGTATTACTTTGAACCCAGAGCTGGGCATGACTTAGAGTGTGCGTTGTATGTATCCGATCAGGAAGGGGCGCAGGAAATTGGAGAGTTTAGGGCTTAGTGAAATAGTGCTAAATTTGTTTGGCAAGGTTACCAATTGCCCGAATTGAAACAAGATGATAATATAAATGCATTCTAAAACATAAATCAAGTGCTGAAATCCCAGAATACTATAATCGATTATATTAAAAATTTACAAGTCATTTGTTAAACTCAAATGGCTTACTTTTCTGCACTTTATTTTATGATTTGGAATGTTTATTACAACAATAATTACAAAAGATAAATTTTGGAGGTATATGTATGAGTAAAAGAGCATTGAAAAGATTGGCAACGTGTATTTGCTTTATGTTCTGTGTAATATTTTTAGGTCAGATTACTGTTCTTGCTGATGAAGTAAAGCCTGCGTGGGTAACATTAGCATCAATGTCTGAATCTCGTGGTAATTATCAGACAGAAGTAATTGATGGGAAAATATATGCTATAAGTGGCCATAATGGTAGTTCTAATACAAATTCCCTAGAAGTGTATGATCCCATTATTAATAATTGGAAAACGTTAGCTTCAATACCTACAGCTAGACTAGATTTTCAAACAGAAGTAATTGATGGGAAAATATATGCTATTGGTGGCGTAACTCAAGGTGGTAGTCGGTCAGACACAACGGAGGTATATGATTCAACAACAAATAAGTGGACAAAACTAGCTTCAATGCCTACAGCTAGAAGCACTTTTCAAACAGAAGTAATTGATGGGAAAATATATGCTATTGGCGGCTATTTGGGAGATAACATTAATTCAAATAGGACCGAGGTATATGATCCAATTACCAATAAATGGACAGTATTAGCACCAATGCACACAGTTAGATCTAGTTTTCAAATAGAAGTAATAGATGGTAAGATTTATGCTTTTAGTGGAGCTAATACTCCTACGACCGAGGTATATGATCCAAGAACAAATAATTGGACAGTACTCGCATCGGCATCACATATGAGATACTATTCTCAAACAGAAGTAATAGATGGTAAGATATATGCTATTGGTGGATCGAATTCTGGTCATAGCAAAGTATCAAATACAATAGAAGTATATGATCCATCTATGAATAAGTGGGAAACATTAGCTCCTATGTCTTTGGGCAGATATAAATTTCAATCAAAAGTTATAAATGGTAAGATTTATGCTATGGGTGGCTATGTAAATGGTGAAAGATCAAATACTGTAGAGGTATATGATCCAATTACCAATAAATGGACAGTATTAGCACCAATGCACACAGTTAGAATAGATTTTCAAACAGAAGTAATTGATGGGAAAATATATGCTATTGGTGGCGTAGGAATTTCTTCCACTGAAGTCTATACAGTAACAACTAATTTTGAAAATCAACTAAAAGCCACTGGCGGAGATTCCAAAGTTGACTTGACTTGGAATCAAGTAACCAATGCGACAAGCTACACCATTAAGCGCTCAACTGATGCTGGAGGATCATATGAAACAATAGCAACCGATGTATCAGATACTACCTATACCGATACTAATGTTACTAATGGAACGAATTACTATTATATTATAACTGCAATTGTTGATGGTAGGGAAAGTGGTAACTCTAACGAAGCCTCGGCTACTCCAGAGGCATCTCAGACACCCCCTATAACCGACTCAAAATTAAAAGTGGTAATGGAGATAACCGAAGCACTCCGATTAAGTGTAGATAATGATTTAAATGTTAATACACAAATGGTTTGGAATTCTTCAGATCAAATGGTAGCCACAGTCAATGAAAAAGGCATTGTGACAGCTCTGGCTCCAGGTAATACAGTTATAACGGTAAAGAGTGCGGACGGATCCTATACAGATTACATAAATGTATTAGTTGTGGAGAATGCAGACGATTACAGGCTTGCAATTGATTTAAAAGTTGGAGAGACAGCCAGATTAACAGCAGATGATTTTAAAAATACAGCAAATATCACATGGGCTCCTATGGATTCATCAATAGCCAATGTAACTACAAAAGGAAAAGTTACAGCACTGAGCAAAGGATTGGTTTTAATTAGTGCTAAAGATGCAGAAGGTAACATCATTGGCCGTGTATATGTAAGAGTAAGAGAATAGTTAAATTAAAGGCGGGTATCCGGTATTCCGGACCCGCCTTGCATTATCGTTTTTTATAGTATTGCTCATACCATCGTGGCTGCCTAAAATACTGAGGGATACTTTCTGCGCTGGGCATTCTGTAAAATCCGCAACAGCTATTATCTGAGTTACATTCTTTTTCACAGGATCAAAGTGGGGACACTTGTTTAAAACTGGCTCAAGTTCACATTTCGCTTTCAACTATAATCACCTCCTGAAGACAATTATAAGAACATTTGTTCGAATGGTCAAGAGAGATAAAATGGAAAATTAAAAGTGAGTATTTACTACATACAAACAGTAGGCAAGCCCATTAATGAGTCTGCCTACTGTTAATAATTATCATGATTATTATTTATCTTCAAAATTCACTTTCGTGTCAGGCGTAAGAGTACGAGGATAGCTTTGTGTTTCCTGCGGTTTTTCTACACCACTTATGCTGTTTATATAATCCCTTTCCGAAAGTACTGTGCCCACGTTTTTTTCTTTCCCGTCGTTTCTATCATAATATGTTTGATCTGCGGCACCGGCCCAGCGGTTGATACAACTTCCATCTGAGGCAAAATTATAGGTTGTCCCATCGGCTAAGGTTATAGGACTTGTTTGCATATATCCAGAATCATTAAAGTAATACCACTTCCAGTCAATATCCTGAAGCCATGCATTTTTAGGATAACTCCCGTCATCATTCTGGTACCACCAGCCGACGCTATCCTGTTTCCACTGCCCGGCAAAGACGGTAATGCTCATAGCTGCAGTTAATATGGCCGATGTAATCAGTAATTTTATTTTATTCATCTCATTCCTCCTTGTGCAAATAACCATAGATACACTTATTTTATTATAACTACTGCCATTCCACTACGCAACAGAAACATGGAAAATGTTCACAGAATATGCGGGTATCCAATATTTTGGACCCCGCCTCACGTTGTCAATAACTACGATTTGACAAAACAGGAGAACCAGTATGCAATAGCTGGTATCTGGATATAGATGGAAAGTGGTACTGGTTTAACGGTGCTGGTATGATGGTCACAAACACATGGTACCGGTATACTAGCGCATGGTATTACCTTGGACCAGACGGAGCTATGTGTCAGTCACAGCTGGTTGAGAATTCCGGAAAGATCTATGCGGTGGATGCTGAAGGTAAGATGATTACAGGGGAGATATTGGTTTCAACTCTGAGTGATGGTGCGCTGGAGTATAAGGGATTGGCAGGAAATTGGCGGGGAGCGGTAATACTTTGAACCCAGAGAGGGTCACAATCTGGGGTGTGCTTTGTATATGTCAGACAATAGTAGGATACAAGACCATGAAGATTTTAATCAATATTAGACATAATTATTTAATTAATCAAAATTATTTGCTGCTTGACGCTTAACCTAAATTCATAGCTGGTTGTTGATTAGTTAATATATATAATTTTACTAAAATCTATTTTAAAAACAATAATATTTCTGCGTTGTTTTTGTTCCAAATCTACAGGTAAATCATACCGCACAAGGAGTAATATTAGGCTGGTTACTTAATTCGATTAGCGAAAAGACTGGGAAAGTCATTTTGAGAGTTAAGAATATTGAATATATATTCAGACGTGATGATAAAATTATGTATATTTCCTCAAACGATGTTTCTTTTCAATCTACATTTGATTTAGAAATATATAATACAAAACGTATAAATGTTGGTGTTCATGATATAAAATTCTGGCTAATATATAAGGGTATAAGAATTGATTTAGAATTATCAGAAGAGGCAATTAATAACTTTACTAATCTAAAAAACGTAGCTCCTTATACCGTTATAACTGAGCATGCTTACTTTAGTAAATTTACGGTTATTCCTAATTCTATGTTTCTCGATGGTGAATACAGTATCTATTTTTCGTATTTAATATACGGTAAAAGAAAAACACATAAATATTTAATAATAAAGAGCAAATTTCCACAATCGGTAGAATAAATATTGTTTCAAAATTAAATTTCTAAATACATAACGCTTATACATTATATTAAAAGTAATAGTATAATATTGGAGGCATAATATTTTTTAGCTTTCATGGAATTCTAAGTCATTTATTAAAAATAAAAATTAGTTGAATTATTTATTTTAGTTCCTGGAGATAATTATAAGAACGCTTGTTTGGCTGGTCAAGCTGATCCAGAAATTTTAAGATAACGTATTGCGATATAATTCGTGTTGCATTCCATGTTGCATAACCTTATAAATACTTATTTTTTATGGTAAATATTTGTCTGTCAAAATAAATACTAATGCCGAGAAACCTCGATTTTATAAGGAATCCCGGCATTAATCATGTATACGCTATTCTTTTGCATGGGTTCGAATCCCACTATCTCCACTTTAACGGTAAGCCGCAGGCATGAAAGCCTGTGGCTTAAATAATAACTTATAGGGACGGGACACTTGATGAAACAAGGACAAAAAAGGCACATTTTCAGGTTTAAAATGTGCCTTTTTTGTCCTTGTTTTACCATTCTCATTGCTAATTACATATTATTGAAGATATGTGAAAGGCGAAGTTTGACATCATAATCTTTAAATATCTGTAATAAGTGGCAGATAGGATAAAGATATTTAAGGAAGTAATGTCCTGATTTAGATTATGGTAAATAATCTGACAATCGAATAATAAATTATGATTATTTGAGTGAATAATTTTACAATTTGTCATAAAATGAAATAAAGTATTAAACTATTAATTTGAGGTCGCTAGAATAACACATTTGAAAGGGTGATATGGTTGGAAATTCAATGTCACAGATTATGTAATAACTACGTGGGCTGAAATGACATATAAAGTAGTTGTATTTATAAAATATTTGTAATGTAGAAAGAAATCATCTAGAACTTTAAAGAATATGGAAAGAGGCTCTTGGGTGAAGAAAAAGAAAACAGAGTATGTTATAGCAATAATGCGAAATTGAAAGTAACAGAAAATTTGAATTTGCAATGAAGAGAGGGAAGCTCAATGTATTCTTACGATGAAGAAAACAATATGTTCTTTTTCACGGATGATTTAACCAAATATTTGTTGAAATATGGTATAAGCATTGAACATATTAATAAAATGAAAACCAAGATTTTAGAAAACGATAGAGGTACATATCAAAGATTCCCATCTTTAAATTCTCCTGAAAGAGATAATGTCGATTTAGTTCCAATGGATAAGGTAATAGGTACATCTAGAGGGACAGCAGGATTAAGCGTATATGATAATGTAAGGGAAATGTACCATGGAGATAGAGAGCCGCATAAGTTTAAGAATTGTTTCAGTTTCTTAGATAAATTGTCGCTAGGGGAATTGCGAAAATCCTATGAAGAATTATATTATCCAGTAGAAATGGTGTACTACGTAGATGATGATAAATATTTTGTATCTAGTGATGGAAATCATAGAACACTTACTGCTATGTTGGTTGGTGCTGAATATATTCGTGCAAAAGTAACAAATGGATATTGCGATACTATAAAAAAGGAAAAGTTTTTCTGTAGTAAAGAGTTTGAAATAAAATACAATATAGTAGATATCATGAGTTCAGGTAATATTTATGATTTTTCATTTAAAGATAATAAGGGAGTTTTTGAAATATGTGGATATCCTGCACCTAGAGAGGAAGAAGATTTATTTGCTTTTTTGAAACGAATATCTAAAGCAATTGATGATGATATTAAAAAGGTTAATCGCATAAAGAAAATGCCGACAATTATTCAAAAATTGATTTTGCGCTATGAAAAGAATTACAGAATAGAGCAATACATAAACAGAAAGTATTTGTCTGAAGAGGGACGTCTTTTTTGGAGAAATAGAGTCCCGGTTGTATTACATAGTTTATGATCGATGTCTGGTATGTGATGTTGTGATATAAATAACCAACTAGATAAACCTTGAATTTAAGGAGTAGATTATGAGAAAAACATTAAAACAAAAGAAAGATGAAGCAGAAAAAGAAGGAATCCATATTCCTACTGATTTATTGGGTGATAAAAATATTGTCGGTATATATGGATTTTTTGCAATTAAAAGAGATGAAGAATATTATTTTTATATAGGCAAATCTACTAATATAGCATATAGACTGTTAGGCTCTAGTAATGGTCACGTTTATCTGTACTTAAAAAAGAGTATTCAAAATTAGTTCCAAAAAAAATTAATGAATATCGTAATGATAAATATGAAATTGAAGTAAGAATCCTTGATATAATTGATTACCATGATACAGCTTTTTCAAAAGCTGTTCATCGTCTTGCCTTAGCCGAACTTCAAAGAATAGTTCTATATCAAGAACAAGGACAGTGCGAATTTCAAATGCCAGAAGGTTCAGGAACGTATGAAAGAAAATATTGGGAAGAACATTATAAAAAACAGTGAAATAAATAAAGATTAATTATTTTCAATTAATCCCATTTTGTAGGTAAACATCAAACTTGCCATTATATTTACTAAAGGAAAAAGTTCAATAGACAAGCGGGGTTCATAGAGGAACCTTAGGGGGATAATAATGCAAGATATTATTAAGATTATTGGTGTAGATTGTTCAGCAGAAGTGGGTTTAGCAATGGGAGAGTATCATAATAGTGGTATTTCCTTGTTTGAAACGAAATTTGGTTCAGACGGGAATTCAATTGCTGAAATAATTGTGGATTGGATACAGACAGATGATAAAGTTGTTTTAGCTATTGATGCTCCGCTTGGATGGCCGGAAGACTTAGGAAATTCTCTTAGTTCCCATTTAGTAGGACAAACATTATCAGTAGAATCGAATTTACTGTTTCGACGTGAAACAGAACGATTTATTAAGAAAACATTGGGAAAACAGCCCCTTGATGTTGGAGCTGATCGTATTGCAAGGAGAACAAATCCTCATCAACCTATGTATGATATGGTAGTAATTGCAGATGGATATATGGAATCTGCTTTGATTCTTGCAAGAAAGTGTTTGGAAGATAATAATGATAAAAAAGCAGATATTGTAATTTTTCCAATATTGTTTTCTGTTAATCATGCAATTGAGCTATATTTAAAGGCAACAAATTGGGCTCTGAATATTTTACTTAAAAATGAAGAGAGATATACCGGTGGTCATGACATTATACAGGTGTGGAATACTGTAAAAAAACGTTCTGATGGATATGAAAGTACCAATAAAGAAAGAAAAAATCGGTTTAGATCCATGACACAAAATTTGAAAAAATATTTACATGAATTACAGAAGAAGCTAGATAGTGATACGGTAAAACCAAAAATGATGAATATGGATTTTTCAAGATACCCAATTAATGGGGATGGTGAATATCATTTTTATTTGCAAACATACGATAATGTGGTTGTTGATTTAGAAAACCTAGTTATAGTGTTTGAAGAAATTGGAGATAGCCTAAACCTCATAGCAAGTGATTATATAGAAAAAGCTACATTTGTACCAGATTAATTACTACCTATTATATTTATGAATCAAAGCAATGAAATAAATAAGAGTGATTTGAACTTGTAGGAGAAAATGTATATGACAATAAATATAAAAATTGACAATAGTGTCATCGAACTCTTTTTTTTAGATACTTATATATTTTCATGTGGAATCACATAGATCAGGAGGTGATTTGATGAAATCCCAACTATACTTACACAAAGATTTAAGAGAAAAATACATAAACGACTTGAAACAAATAAAAGAATTATTTTTTGAAAGAATCAGCCCTATTTTTGCTGAGGCAGAAAAAGAAGCAACCAAGTTTCAAGTTGTAGGGATATTGTAGTTCCCATTAAATTTAATATTGGTATTGCATAACAAAAGCAAGGTTAAAAAGGAGTTTTTTCTGCTTATAGCAGATACTCCTATTTTTTATATCCTTTTATAATGGATAAGACAAAGAACAAAGGTAAGCGCTACATAAAGTAGCGTATTGATCTTTCTGGATTTTCTACATCTAAAAAATCAAATAGTACCATTATTCAAGCCACAGGATTTTTGCATTGCTTCTGACCAAGGCATCAGTTCTTCCAGGATACTATCGGGCTTATTTTTGTAGTCCAGCATCTTAGTCATAACTGTTTCCAAATAGAGGCGGATGTTTAATCCATTCGCTTTTGCTGTTTCTGCAAGCGTGTAAACGACTGCACTTGCTTTGGCACCTTTTACAGTGTCGTGAAATAAGAAGTTCTTTCTTCCCATAACATATGATTTCACGGCTCTTTCAGCAGCGTTATTACTAATGGAGCATCTTCCATTAGAAGGTAATTCTCCAGATATGATCTCTGGTTTTGGGCATAGTTAATTGCCTTGGCAAGCTTTGATCCGCCAAGGGCATTTATCCCGTTAACCCACTTCCAGAACGCATCCAGTACCGGTCGCTCCAGTTCAAGACGCTTTTTATGTCGCTCTTTTGGTTCTAAGTCTTTCAGTTTTTTCTCTATCTGAAAGAGTTGGTTGCAGTAAGAATAGCCTGTGTAGGCTTCCGATGTTTCGGAGCGTGATCCCTTCTTCTTGGGAATTGCTTCGAACATATATCTTCGAAAATGTGCCCAGCACCCGCATCGGGTAATGTCGCTCAAACGGTTGTAGCCACTGAATCCGTCCGTGTGGACAAACCCGTGATAATCAGTAAGGAACTTTGCAGCATGATAGCCGCCCCTTAATGGCTGATATTCGTAAAGCAGAATCCGGTGCTCTTCAAATGCACCGCTGGTGTACAACCATATGTAAGACTTTGATTCTGGAGTCTTGTCATCTTCATTTAAAACCTGGCATGTGGTCTCATCTGCATGAATTACTGTCTGCTGAAGAAGATCTTTATGAAATCTATCATAAACAGGTTCCAGATATTCTTCCGCGCATGTATTGAACCAGCTGGCAATTGTTCCACGATTCAGTTTGACTCCTAGTTGTGCCCAGTCCTGCTCCTGGCGATAGAACGGGAGATAGTTCTTACATTTCTGATACATGATGTAAGAGACCGCAGAAGCAGAAGCCATACTGTGATTGATTAGTGGTTTTGGCGCAGGTGCCTTCTCAATGGTTGATTCACCATCTTCACGGCACTGTGGACATGCATAGCTATGCTGTACGTATTGGACACGCTCGACTTTCGCTGGAGTGATATGAATCTCTTCACGAACAATCTTGGAGTCGATATCTTCCATTGGAGTATTACAGTAAGGGCAGTTACGCGCATCACCTTCCAGTTCCAGGTCAATGGTTCTGGTCGGTACTTCTTCAGCCGGAAGAAATCAATCGCATGCAGAGCGTTTTATCCACAGCACTGTCACGGCTCAATGCCTTTTTAGATTCAGAGCTGGAACAGATTTTATGCTTTGACACTGCCATAGATGCTGAACGGTTTTGCACCGAGAAAAGTGCCATTTTTCTCGTCATGATGTTTTTAGATGAAATTGGAACCATCCCTAAAATTGAATCGGCAGAGATGATGTTCTCGGCCAGCCGCTCCCGGCGGGTATCCATTGTTGCCATAATCCAGGGCTTTGCACAGCTGGAGAAAAACTATGGCAAGGAAGGTGCCGCTATTATAACCGATAATTGCCAGGATACAGTGTTCGGCGGTTTTGCTCCTAACAGTGAATCGGTACAGATTTTGTCAAAGGCACTCGGCAGTCAGACTGTATAAAAAGTCTTTTCTGCTATAAAGCACGGTCTATCAGTAGCATAAATATACTGTGCTTCATTTTTTCTATTTACAGTGGTATAATTAAGTAAATCAGTATTTTCCGACATTTCATGATATAGAAATAAAAGCAATGTAGCTTAAGTTGACCACATTGGTTGTAGCAGTGGCTAAGAAGGGAATTGTAATGGAACTAAATAACAAGAAAAATCATCTATCTCTTACTAGAGTCTATTTCATTATGTTTCTTTTTACTATGTGCTTAACTATGAATGTGCTTTTTTGCAGTGCTTATAATCTTTATGAATTATTAGATAAGACAACTGTAATTGAGACGTGGGCAATTTCAGAAAGCTTCGTTGCCAATGAAGACACTGATAATACTACCAATGTTAAAGCTTCATTTTTGAACAAAAGTAATCCATATAATCAAATCATAACTAAAAATATAAGCTCAATACCCATGATTGCAGATGTTCCAAGAAGAATTAGCCAGTTTCTTTTTCTTATTATAGTTTTTCTTTTTTTCTTTTTAACCTTATTTATATTATTGCCTGATAGATGGACATTAATTAATCAGAAGGTACGTCTGGATAATTGAATCAACTCCTTTTCAAATCATGCACAAAGCATAACTATATAGTGATGGTAGTTATAAGTCATTTTAGAATCATACAATGGCTTCCTTTTTGTATGCAAAGAGGCAGAGAGTATAAAACGCATACTTATTACGAGAGTGAAGCAAAGCAGAGATTGAATTGGAGGAATATGAATGAAAGAAAAGATATATAAATTATTTCTTACCCTGATAGTGAGCCTGTCCTTGGGTTCAAGTCCCATAGCCCAAAATGAGATAGCCAAGATGCTTGAAGCTCTTTCGGGAGCAGATAATGAGCAGGTTCAAGAACTTGATGAAGAAGAATCCGAAGAAATAAAAAAGAAAAATAAATTTCCAGATTATTTTCAAGATATTCTATGATAGATAGAGGAAAATAGCTATTGAATGATAATCCACCAGATATATTAAATTATCTGGTGGATTGTATTTTAATTCTCCGTTCGTTTGAATAAAGGAAATAAAGAAATATAGTTTGTTTACAATCTAAGATATACCAGAGATATATTTATTCTTATCAATTAATTGTGCTTTCTTTATAATCTCCCATATACGATAAGTTTAGTGCGTTTTGCACATTAAACGATAGTATTAATTGTCGTTATTCGTTGTTTTTGCGGTATTTGCATGCTATAATTTACATAGTTACAGAAAATAACAAACGCATTCCTTTATCATGGGTAGATTTCTCAAAGGTTAGCTGTGTTTGCAATTATTAACAAGTTTTACAGTGTTCAATGTGTGTGTATGGTTATATCTGATTTGTTAAGAACAGAAACCAGTAGTCAATAAGAAATAGTTTTATTCACAATAAAATATGTCAAAGGCAAACCAGTTGAAAAACGGGG
>WASS01000029.1:0-600357 GCA_009712635.1 Hungatella sp.
GCCGTGATGAGCGGCAGCGACATTGACAGATACGCGGAGACTGCCTGCGGATTGGAAAGGTGGCACATAAGTAGCCTTACCAATCCGTCGAACCGATAGCATCGAAGGTGACGAGCGATAAGATCTGGTCATAAAACAGCCCATGGTGAGCTGTTTCGCAAAGAAACGGACAGTGATAATGCTACTTCCGCCCAGCCACAGACATCGCAATGGGGGCGGCCCGGTGAGAACCACGGATAGGTGAGATTCCTATGAGGTCTGCTGACCACAGACCATTTAAGCTGTTGCCTAAGCTTCGGGGAGTAGTGTCGAATAGAAGCATTTAAATGAAGAACAAGCAGATTGTTTTATCTTAGAAACTACGCGGCAGGACAATTCTGCCCTGCCGTGTCCTTGTAAGATTAAGCACCAATAAGGAGGGAAAAGTAAATGAATAATCAGCAACTGAGTGAATTCCTGGAAAAGGAATTGATCATTGGAAATGTTAACGGTTGTGATGGGACTCGGTAGACATTCTATTTTGAAAAGTCCTCAGCCAATATTGCAAATTTTATCATGCTACATCAGGAAAATACAGATCATATTATTTTAACTGATTTAGCAGATCGTTTCATTCTGGATACCTTTGGTGAATTCATCAACCGCTGCCCGGATCAGACCTTTTTACAGGAGGTTCTAAAGGAATTGGTGCCTATGCAGACAGGTGGAAAGGAGCTGATTGGAATTATGGAAGTCAGCGAAGAAGAATTTCGCTTTTATTTGAAGAAGAACAGAGAATAACAGAAAAGGAGTTATAAATGCTGTAGCTTTATCTGTTTTTATTAATGGAATGGAGGGTTTTATAACGAAAGAGCAGCTACGTGCATGGTTATACTGCAGGATCGATGCACCAGAAGATGTGCATGGTTCGCTAAAAGGGCAGAAAAAAGAGTTTTCTTATTATGCGGAGCAAATGGGTTTTGCGGTGGAGGGTTCTTCAGAGGATCTATTAAATGATATTACGTCTGATAGACCAGGCTGGAAGCGCTTTATGGAAGCTGTCTCGGAGGGAGTTGTGGACGTGTTTCTTGTTTACAGTCTTTCCCGCATTAGCAGGAATATCTGCCGGTCGATGGCCTGTCTGGAGCAGCTCCGCCAGAGCGGTGTGGCGGTTTATTCCCCTCTGGAAGGGAAACTGACATTTTCATTTCAGAAAACAATGCAGGATGTGATTTCACATTCTGGTTTTCAGCAGAGGTTTGAGGAGGATATGTAATTAAGTGATTAGAAGTATGGCAGTGTAGCAAGCAGTACAAGGTGTGCAAGGAGTTGCTGGTGCAGTGAGAGGATTTACTAGCGAGGTTCCGTACAATGGAGTTTATGGAGGTGCTTTCTATAATCTTATTCTAATGCGTTTAGCGATGGTAAACCTTTAGAGTATGTGGTAAAATATGTTAGTAGAAATTAATTATTTGTGTGAAAATTAAACACATTGGAGGAATAAATAGTGATTACGTCAGAAGAAATCAAACGCAGATTATGGGATGGAGCAACTGAACTACGTGGTTCGATGGACGCAAGTCGTTATAAAGATTATATGCTTGGTCTAATGTTTTATAAATTTTTAAGTGATAAGACTTTAGAAACATTCAAATCAACAGCGGGTTTAGGGCAGATTCCTGAGACTGAACTGGTTGATGAGTATACAAAGGCAAGAGCCGATTATGGTGTTGAATTGGACAAAATGATTCAAGATGTGTTGGGGTACTACGTGATACCTGAACATCTTTATCAAACATGGCTGAAAGATATAAATACAGGTGATTTTGAAGTCCAAAAAGTAACAGATGCACTAAATAATTTTGAAAGAACGATTGCAGTAACCGGTGATTC
This sequence comes from Hungatella sp., assembly GCA_009712635.1. GTDB lineage: Bacteria > Bacillota > Clostridia > Lachnospirales > Lachnospiraceae > Lacrimispora. The sequence continues at coordinate 1,873 of WASS01000029.1, forward strand.
AGATGATTTCAAAGGACTTTTTTCAAGTTCAACCCTTGATTTAACAGATACTGCACTTGGCAGTAATTTAAATGAGCGTAGTAAAAACATCAAGGCACTAATTCTATTATTTGCTGATTTAAACATGGTAGCACTCCAAAAGGGTGATGTTTTAGGTGATGCTTATGAGTATCTTATCGGTCAGTTTGCGATGGAGTCAGGTAAAAAGGCTGGGGAATTTTATACGCCACGTCAAGTAAGTGAAGTTATGGCACAAATAGCAGCCAAAACTTCTAATATTAAATCAATCTATGACCCTACGGTTGGAAGTGGCTCTTTGCTTCTTACTGTTAAAAAGCATTTGGGTAAAGACGTGCAAAAGGATTTACAGTACTATGGACAGGAGAAAAACACGGCTACATACAATCTGACTCGTATGAATTTGCTTCTTCATGGTATTCGCCCGGAAAAGATGACGATAAAAAATGGTGACACCTTGTCTCAAGACTGGCCGGAAGATCCGGAACAACCAAATGAAGGGATATTATTTGATGCGGTGGTTATGAATCCCCCATATTCAGCAAAGAATTGGAATAAAGCTGGACTTAAAGTAAGTGACCCAAGGTTTGAAGTGGCCGGAGTATTACCGCCTGACTCCAAGGGCGATTTTGCTTTTCTTTTGCATGGCTTATTCCATTTAGGGCAAAACGGAACAATGGCTATCGTACTTCCTCACGGTGTTCTTTTTCGTGGCGGTGCGGAGGGTGAAATTCGCCAAAGATTATTAGATAAAAATCAGATTGATACGATTATTGGTTTGCCAAGTAATTTGTTCACAAATACAGGTATTCCAGTTGTTGTTATGATTTTAAAGAAAAATCGTGAATTAACGGCACCAGTTCTCTTGATCGATGCATCAAACAGCTTTATTAAGATAGGCAAACAAAATGTACTGCAAGAAAAAGATATTGCTAAAATCGTGGACACCTATGTAAGCAGAGGTGAAATTCCAGAATACAGTCATTTAGCAACTCGAGAAGAGATTATTGATAATGGCTACAATATGAATATTCCACGTTATATTGAGGCGGTTAATAATGATATCGTGCAAGATGTGGATGCACATTTGCTTGGTGGTATTCCAAAGAAAAATATTGATGATTTGCAAGTATTACAAGCGAGTGTATCCGATTTATTATCAGCTTCCATGAAAGAACTACGCCCAAATTATGTAGAATTGACAAAGCCAGTAGCAGAACTTATGAATGAAATATTATCGGACAAGCGTATTCTTAATAAATCAGAACAGCTTAAAACAAAAGTAACCGAATATATCGTCAGATACTGGGATATTTTGCGGCATATTGATAAAGATACAAACTTAGCAATACTTATGGAGAATATGCTTCTTGAAATAAAAAATATGTTAGCCGCGTTTGATTATATTGATATTTATGACGGTTATCAGATAATTGCTGAAATTTGGAAACAATCACTTACTCATGACACTGAATTAATTGCTGCAAGTGATTTTTATACAGTTGGTCGCACTCGTGAACCTAATATGGTAACAAAGGGTAGTGGAAATAACAAACGCGAAGAACAAGACGGCTGGGTCGGTGCTATTGTACCCAATGATTTAATCGCTAAACGTTTATACAGTGTGGAGCTTGTAGAGATTGAAAATAAAAAATTACGCATTGCTGAGATGGAAGCGGAACTTACAGAACTTATTGAAGCTGCTAAAGTGGAAGATAGTGATGAATATACTGCTTTGTATGATGTACTTAAAAAGAATGATGATGGAGTAGCACAGGATAGCTTTGAAAATAAAGCTATCAAAGCTGAATTAAAGAATAGGGCGAAAGGTACATATGAATATGATTTATTGAAAAAAGCAGAAAAATTAATCACAGACAAATTATCACTAAACAAAGCAGTTAAGGCAGAAGAAAAGGAACTAAAAGAGAAAATCGAAGAGCGTATTTTGGTTCTTGCTGATGAAGAGATTGATAGCTACGTTTACGAGAAATGGTTTGGAACTACAGTAGAATTGATGATTGATTTAGTGACGCAGCCATTAAAAGAAGAACTGAACACTTTGGAAATGTTGCATAACCGTTATTCTCAAACGTTATCAGCAATTGAGCTTGAAATTGAGACATTAGAAAAAGCATTTGAAAGTCTACTGAGTGAATTGGTGGTGGAATGATGACAGAAAATAAAAAATTAGTGCCTAAAAGGCGGTTTAAAGAGTTTAAAAACTCTAATGCTTGGGAACAGCGTAAGGTTAAAGATTTGTTTTCTATAACACGAGGTTATGTGTTAGCAGCAAATAAAACAAGTGAAACTAAATCAGAGGAAATGGTATACCCAGTATATTCTTCACAAACAAAAGATAAAGGTTTGATGGGATACTATAACGAGTATCTTTATGAGGATGCTATTACATGGACAACCGATGGAGCAAATGCTGGCACTGTTAACTACAGACCCGGCAAGTTCTACTGTACTAACGTTTGTGGCGTTTTGCTTTCCAAAGAGATAGATGCAGATAAGATGATGTCCGCGGCACTAAATAATGTCGCTAAAAACCATGTATCATATGTCGGGAATCCGAAATTAATGAATAATGTAATGGCTGATATTGACATATTTATTCCAAAGGATAAACAGGAAAGAAAGTTAATATCTGAGTATTTCACGAAAATCGACAACCTTATCACCCTTCATCAACGTAAGTTGGAGAAGATGAAAGCGTTAAAAGCTGCTTACCTTTCGGAGATGTTTCCCGCTGAGGGTGAACGTATGCCAAAACGTAGATTTAAGGCGTTCACTAATGCTTGGGAACAGCGTAAGTTGGTGGAACTTTCAAATTTCATTACAAAGGGAGCAACACCAACAACTTATGGTTTTAAGTGGGAAGAAGATGGAATTCCGTTTTTTAGAAATGATTCTATTAAAGATAATAGATTTATATTTGGAGAATTTTCGTATATATCTGAAGATGCGAATACTGCATTAATTCGTTCAGAAGTACGAAGTGGAGATATACTTGTAGCTATTACTGGTGATATTGGAAAGGTAGGAATAGTTCCTGAAAACATTGAAAAAGCTAACATTAATCAGCATATGGCAAAAGTAAGAATAAAAAAAGACGCTTATCCATATTTCGTATATCAGTTTTTATCGACCGATAAAATGCAAGAAAAATATAAAAGAATAAAAACCGGTATATCAATGCCTCAATTAAGTTTAGAGCAAATAAGAGATATTGATATTACTTTACCTTCTATGGAAGAACAAAAGAAAATAGGTGATTATTTTGAAAATTTTGAAAATCTTATCACTCTTCACCAGCGCAACCTCGAAAAGCTACATAAAATTAAAAATGCGTACCTAAATGAAATGTTTGTTGGAGGTGAGCGATAGTTATGAGTAATAACCCCAAAGATGCCAGCGAAAAAACATTCCAGGAGAATTTTGTATGTGAACTTCAAAAATACAAATGGGAGGCACCTGATTTTTTAGATGGGAACAAGCAAAAAGTGACGGTTGATACACTGGTTAATTACTGGCGTTCGGAGCTAAACCGTATCAATGCCGATCAACTGGAAGGCGTACCTTTGACTGACAGTGAATTTAAGCAGGTTCTTGCAAAAGTCAGTCAGATTTCCAATAGCTATGAAGCTGCAAAAATTTTAGCAATTGAAGAATCAAAGGGGAAAATTGACGGCATTTACCGCGATGACAATCCAAAGCTGACAAGAAAGCAAATCACGTTGACTATCTTTCAAAAGGCACAAGTGCGTGGTGGGGATTCAAGTTATCGAATCGCCAGAGAAGTAGTAACGCCAAACAATAACCGTTTTGATATTATACTGCTCATAAATGGACTGCCGCTAATTAACATCGAGCAAAAACGAACCGATAAAACGCTTGATGAGGCTTTTGGTCAGTTTATTCGCTATTATCGTGATGGTGAATACAGTAACAACTTTATAGCATTTTCACAAATGATGGTAATTGCGACGGAAATAGAAACTCGTTATTTTGCTACACCAAAGACCTTGAATGACTTTAATCCAAGCTTTGTTTTTCACTGGTCAGATAAAAATAATAAGCCCATTAACAATTGGCAGAATGTCATTAAACACTTTTTGATGATACCGATGGCACATCAAATGGTCGGGGATTATCTATTGATTGATGAGGCAAAAGAGGAAGAAAACAAACGCCATATGTTAATGCGTCCATATCAAGTATATGCCCTGCAATCAGTAGAGTTGGCAGCATTTGGCGGGGATAATGATAAAAAGGAACCACACGGAGGTTTTGTTTGGCATACCACAGGTTCAGGAAAAACAATTACCAGTTTTAAGACTGCTTTATTTTTATCCACTCGGGCAGGATTTGACAAGATTATCTTTTTGGTTGACAGACGTGAGCTTGATAGCCGCACCAGTGAAAATTTTAAAGCCTATGCAAAATATGAAGCTGTCTCTGTTGACGATACAAAGTACACCTATCAGTTAAAAAAACAATTGAAATCACCGAAAAACGGTATCGTTGTTACAACTACCTTTAAACTGAACAATTTAGTAGAGGATTTGGAAAAAAATAATGACACTTGTTTAGCTGGTAAAAAAATGGTTTTTATTATCGATGAGGCTCACCGTACGACTATGGGCCAGATGATGGGCAGAATTAAAAACTATTTTAAAAAGAATGGTTTATTTTATGGCTTTACAGGTACCCCGTTGTTTGATGAAAATAAAGTCAAGGGAAAAGTGAATGAAAAAAGTGAAGTCATTAATACAACTGAAAAACTATTCGGTCCCCTCTTACATCAATATACAATAGATGAAGCAATTGCAGACGGAAACGTTTTGGGTTTTCATGTGGACTTTATCAACACTGGTGAGTTTAAAAGCTACGATGATTTGAGAGACCAGTTAGTCGATAAAATAGTAGAAGAAAAACCAGATCAGACCAGGAGAGACGTGGAACGATTGGTTCAAGGCTGGTCTGAGACAGAAGTTGAAAAGCATGCGAACCTTCGTAAATTACTTATCTATCAAGATGAAACCCATATTCCAAGAGTTGTAGAGGAAATTTTAACTAATTGGGAATCACAGTCACAGGGGCGTGAATTTAATGCAATTTTAACTGTTGCTTATAAAAATCGTGTAATTGCTTATTATGATGAGTTTAAAAAGCAAATGACTAAAAATGAGCAAAAATTAAATATTGCAATGACTTTTAGCTTTGGAAATGAAAATGATCCTGATAATATTCCGAATGAGATAATAAGAGGAATGTTTGATGACTATGCATCCTTTACTGGTATCAAATTCGTCGTCGGCGATAAAAAGCACGGGGAAGATGCTTATTTTGAGGATGTAGTAGAACGTGCGACTCGTGGTGGAAGTAGTCGCAACCAAAAAAATATTGATTTAGTGATTGTAGCTGACCAACTTTTGACTGGTTACGATTCAAAACGTTTAAATACATTATACGTTGACCGTACTCTTGAATTACAGGGATTGATACAGGCTTATTCACGAACTAACCGCATTTTTGGAAGTACGAAAGAATTTGGGACAATTATTAATTTCCAGTATCCAAAAATCACAGAGGAAATGGTTAATAAAGCGTTAAAACTCTATGGTAGTGGAGGAAAAAGTAGCCGGGCAATTGTTGATACTTATCCTACCGCAGTAGAAAAGCTTAATATTAAAATTTCTGAGATGATTGTAACACTTCTTGACCCAACTAAGTGGGCAGAAATAAAAGACGATGAAGAGAAGAAAGAAGCCTTTATCTTAGCTTTTAAAGATGCAGCAGAACAGTTAAATCTTGTAGAACAATATTATGAATTTAAGTGGGATGTGAATTCTTTTGGAATTGCTGAGCATACCTGGCTGAAGTACGTAGGAGCATATAAGAATTTGATTCATAAGCCGGGTACTCCACCGACACCTACCAATATGAGACCCCTTGTTGGCAAAACCAAACTAGCAGGAACCCAAGTAATTGATGCAGCACATATTTTGAGTTTGATTGGTTCTAAAGTAGATAGTGTAGATGGGATTCAAACAGTAAATGATGAAACACTGCGGATTATTCATGAGCAAATACAAGAACTTAGTAATATGGGGGAAGATGAACAGGCGGCGCTCTTAAAAGAGTTTGTAGATACCGAACTGGTTCCTGGAAATATATCAAGTAGTTTGAATTTTGATGAATCTTTTGAGGAATGGAAGAAGAGTAAACTAGATCATAGTGTTTATGATTTTGCAGAAGAATGGGGATTAGATGCCCAGTTACTTAGGGAATCTGTCGCTTCATATTCTTGTTCTCAGCCAACAGTTGTTCCGTATATTGATGAATTAACGAAAGGCGTTGTTTTTGAAAATGCAGCAAATCAATCAGCTGGAAATAGATTAAGACATATAATGGCTTTAACTAAGAAATTGACTGTATGGATGGCGGAAACTAAGCAGAAGTATGATTAATTAGTATTAAGATTTCTTTTATATGAAGCTTTTTATCAGTAAAGTTATTTGTTTATATTATATATTTCGTTAAGGAGGAACTGGCATCCTTTTTTATGAACTCGCGATATCGTCAAAACTGTGCCGAAAATTGTCGGAGATAATTTCTAAAATGAAATTAAAGAGCCACCAGAATTTTTACAGAGTTTTTTTTACTGACTAGTAAATTTCATTATAAACGGTAGGTAATAAGATGGAAAAATGTAACTGCATAGTTGTATTTAATATAGATAAAGACAAGATACTTTTTTGCAAAAGGGTTAAGAATCCATACAAAGGACTGTATAATTTTGTTGGTGGTAAAATAGAAGCTGCTGAAAATAGTATAAATGCTGCATATCGAGAATTGCAGGAGGAAACTGGGATATTAAGATCTGATATTAGTTTACATAGGTTGATGGACATTACATATTATTACCAGAATTTTGTATTAGAGCTTTTCGTAGGAAAACTTCAACATGATATCAAATTGATAAAAGAGATCAATCCTATATTATGGTTGCCTTTAACGGAAGATTTTACAGACAAGAGTAGATTTGCTGGTGAGCAGAATATTGCCCACATAGTAAATATGGCATTGAAATATCCATTAGCCCAAAATGCATCAGAAATCCTTAATAGTAGTTCTTTATGTATTGGTGTTGATGGCTGCAAGGGTGGCTGGATAGCTGCAGTTTACGACCATGGAGATTTGCGAATAGAAAAATATAATGTAATCGATGCGATTATCAAGCGTTATCCATTATTCGAAGATTTTTTGATTGATATGGTGATTGGTCTGCCAAGCAACGAAGCGCACATAAGACCTGATACATTTGCAAGAAGCTTGATTCCGGGAAGAACATCAACAATATTTGCTGTGCCAAGCAGACAGGCTGTTTATAAGAATTCAGAAGCTGAACAGATAGAGGCAAATAAAAAAGTTCTTGGAAAGGGATTATCAAAGCAAACGGTGGCGATTATTTCTAAAATACGAGAACTGGATTCTTTTTTGAACTCAAAATCGCAGTACAAAAACGTAATAAAAGAAAGTCATCCAGAAGTATGTTTTGCCAGACTGAATGGAAATGTTTTAATGACAAAGAAAACTCAATTTGATGGTATGAATGAAAGAATCGATATTCTGAAAAAATACATTCCTGAATTAGATGGAAGTATCATTTTAACAAAAGCAAAAGAATTGAAATGTAACGCAGATGATATTGTGGATGCAATATGTCTTGCAGTTACAGCAAATCTGAATTATGAGTGTAAAGGGGAAATGATACCGGCGGAACCAATGATCGACGACAATGGACTTATTATGCATATGGTCATACCAGCAGACAAAAATGAGTAGGATTAATTATGATTATATAGCTGGATTGAATTTGAGGCGGTTGCCAGATGGAATAGCATTTCTTTAGAAAATAGAAAGTTTATAGAAAACAATGTATTCTGTAGTAACTGTGGTTGTGCCAAAATACAACCAGGATATGGAATTAGATCTTTATCACATGGAGATATTCTTATAACAGGAAAGTGTAATAAATGTGACAGCGATATCGCAAGAGTTGTAGAAAGTGAATGGAAATAAGAAGAAGTAATTGATAAGAGGATGGTAGATCATAATTTTACGTTCACACAAGATTAGTCATTAAATGCTCAATCCTTCAAAACAGCTACTATAGTGGATTAAAACATTAATGAACGAACGGTATGGAAAAGCAAAAATGGAGTTTCTACGGAGGAACAGGATGAAAGGTTCAGAAACAAAACTTGTTGCTTATATGCAAGGGTCAAATAAGAGATTTGTGATTCCTGTATATCAGCGCAATTATGATTGGAAAACTGAAAATTGTAAGCAACTTTATGATGACCTTGTAACTGTAGTGCATAGCCAGCGGAAAAGCCATTTTTTCGGAAGCATTGTATCCGTTTATAATCCTGATGGTGCCAATGATGAATTTCTGGTTATCGATGGGCAGCAGCGATTGACCACTGTTTCAGTATTGATGCTGGCTATGTATAATCTGCTGGAGCATAAAGTTATCGTTCCAGCAAAGGCGACTTTGAGTGAGCGTATTTATGAGGAATACCTTGTAGACAAATGGCAGGAAGAGGACACTCGAATCAAACTGAAGCCTGTTAAAAATGACCAGAAGGCTTTCGGAAAGCTCTTCGATGATGCCGCCGAATATATTAATGAATCGAAATTGACCATCAACTATAACTATTTCTACGACCGTATTCAGAAGCAAGAAATTACCGTTGATGAATTGTTTGATGCAATTTGCCGCTTGGAAATCATCAATATTACACTTAATCAGGAGGATAACCCTCAGCTTATTTTTGAAAGCCTAAACTCCACAGGTGTGGCTTTGAGCGAAGGTGATAAAATTCGCAACTTCATTCTGATGGGGTTGCCAACTAAAGAGCAGAATAATTCCTATGAAAAATACTGGAACCGGATAGAAATTTGCACGGATTACGATGTTAGCTCTTTCATCAGAGACTACTTGAGTGTAAAACAGCAAGCGATTCCATCACAGAGCAAGGTGTACTTTACCTTTAAAGCGTTTGTGGAAGAAAGCAAATATGCAACGGAAGATCTGCTTAAAGACTTGTTGACCTATGCGAGATTGTATGAGGTACTTCTGAAGGGCAAGACAACCGATAAACAGCTCAACTCCTGTATTTACAGGCTCAATCGATTAGAAACCACGGTTACAAGACCATTCTTCCTTGAAGTACTGCGCCTACAGGCAGATGATAAATTGAGCATCACTGAAGTATCAGAAATCTTTTTGAAAACAGAAAATTATCTATTCCGTAGAACTATCTGTGATTTACCGACCAATGCTCTGAACAAAATTTTTCTGATGCTACATAGAGAAATCACTCGCTATGATGGTACCGAAGATAACTATGTCGCAAAGTTCAAATATACACTGCTATCCAAAAAGGAAAGAGCCAGATTTCCGGACGATACGGAGTTCATTACCGCTTTTGCGGAACGTCAGGTTTATCTGATGAACAGTAAGAATAAGATTTATATTCTTGAAAAGTTCGAGAATTACGGCACAATTGAAGATAAGGATGTATACCGCCATTTTGATGAGGGTGAATATTCCATCGAACATATTATGCCGCAGCATCTTACTCCGGTGTGGGTAAAGGCGCTTGGTGAAGATTATGAACAAATTCACGAGGAATGGCTTCATAGAATTGCCAATCTCACACTGACCGCCTATAACTCCAAATACAGTAATAGTCCATTTGCCGATAAAAAAGATATGAAAAATGGCTTCAAGGAAAGCGGCATTCGAATGAATACCTTTATTGCACAGAATGATAAATGGACATTAGCTGAACTGGAAGAACGCAGTGAATACCTGATGAGACGTGCGCTTGAAATATGGGCATCTCCAATTACGGATTTCAAGCCGGAAGAAAAGCAGCTGGATTCGTACACCTTGGATGATGACATGAATCTCAGTGGCAGAATAATTGCTCGATTTAGCTATAAGAATACTGAGCAGCCTGTTACCAGCTGGATTGATATGTATGAACGTATAATGAAAATACTTCATGCTGAAGATAAATCTGTATTGTCAAAATTAGCTTATACCACGGATGATAATATCGATTTGTCACAGTATGTAAGTTCCAAAAAGACAGACCTTCGGGGAGCTATCGAAATCGAAGACGGTATTTATTCCGAAAAAAACACCAGTACTTGGATGAAGTTGTCATTGTTAAGGCGTTTCTTCAAACTCTATAACGCAGACCCGTCTGATCTGGTATTTTTCCTTAGAGATGATACCGAATCCGCTGATGTCGAATTAGCTGGTACCAGATATGAATTACGAAAGAGATACTGGGCATATGCACTTGAGTATATTCAAGCAGCTCACGGAGATAAAGGTTCGTTTAGCAACGTGAGTCCGTCCAAGGAAAACTGGATTAATGGATTCTTTGGCATAGGTGGATTTAGTATCTGCTGTGTTGCTAATTATGATTCAGCACGTATAGAGCTGTGCTTAGGAAAAGCCCAAAAAGAAGAAAATAAAGCAACCTTTGACAAGCTGATTACAAAAAAGACTTCTATCGAAACAGCTCTCGGTGTGACTCTAATCTGGAACCGTGGAAACGATATAAAATCGTCCAAAATATACTATCAGTTGGATAATGTTAGCATTGAAAATGAAACGGATTGGCTGCAGATGGCAAAATTCCACGCTGAATGGAGCAAGAAGTTTTATGATGTACTGGTTCCATACTTAGAAGCGATGTAATAGCGAAATTCAACCACCCAAGCGAAGATATTAAATTAAGTGTAAGCGGCGATCTTTGGCACGTGCCAAAAGACCCCATGGATAAGTCAGAGACATTAATACCTCATACCGTTCTTAATTGTATAAATTAAATAAACAATATATAAATGCGTCAGGAGCAAATGTTCCTGACGTTTTTCCATTTAAATGATGAGAGGCTTTTAAACGGGCATGGGTTTATTGCCGAATTGATGTCTTTGAAGATATCAATGGTGAGAACAGATGGTTTCTTCATCAACGGAAGTTCTTAGGATATTGAGACTAATCAGTATATGAATGAATCAGTCTTATGGAAATAAAACAAGATGCGGAACAAGGGGAAATGTATGTTCTGGTGATAAAAAAGGTTGGGTTGAAGGAAATGAGAGTAGAAATCAGTACTACTAAATATTTTTGTAAAGAGGATAAGTGTCTCATATACTCCCCTAGAAGGTCATATTGCCCTGAAAACCTATAGATTAATTATGGAGGTGTTGTTATGAAAAGTGCGGAAAATCAAAATCGGGAATCTCTAAAAATAATTATAAATGGGAAGCCTGTCATCTTGCAATTTAGTTCTGCTCCTAATACAGAAGCATCAGACTTAATTAAACAAACTTTGATTAAATCATATGTATATAAGGCGGATTGAATGGCTTTTACATGTATTATATGAGCGAATCGCTAATTAAGATGGTAAAATTTGCAATAATCAGGAAGGTCATAACTATATTTCACAAAAGCAAACTTCCCATTTATACTATTTTAAATAAGGAGCGAAAAATGCAAGATAGATATACAGGTGATGTAGGCGATTTTGGTAAACTTGGAATGCTACGTAAAATAGCTTATTCTGGTCTAAAAATAGGTGTAAATTGGTATCTTACATACAAGCCAGAAGAACATTTGAAAGATGATGGAAAACATATTAAATATCTTAATGATAAAGCCTTTAAGGGGTGTGATGATGGGCTAAGAGAAACTCTTGGTATGATTATTGGGGGGGGGAACGTAATGTAAGTTCGATTGAAAAGGCTGATTTGCTTATAAATACAACCTATTATTCGGATATTCTTAGGCCAGGTAGTGATCGTTCTTTTAATAGATTAAATTGGTATAATAATTCCTTAAAAATATTATCAGGTTCTGATATAATCTTCTGTGATTCCGACAATGGATTAATTGTAAAAAGTGATTCGGAAAAATCCAAGAAGAGTGATAAATACATATTACCAAAAGAGATAACTTCTTATTTTCAGTCAGAAAAGAGTGTTATTTTTTATAATCATAGATGTCGTGAAAAAGAAGATATATATCTAAAAAGGTTTCATTCCTTAAGGCAACGAGATGAACTTTCTGATGCCGCCTGGAAGGGATTAAAATTTATTCGTGGAACAACACGTGATTACTTTTTTATTCTACAAAAAGAACACGTTGATAGAGTTAATATAGCAATAGATTGTGTTATTAAAACTGATTGGAAGAAACATTTTTCTGTACTAAATATATAGGAGAGTTATTATGGATGGGAAGGAACATGAAGAGAATATCTATAAAATAAGACCTGAGAATTATAGTCCCCGACAAATGATAAATACGGCGAATTAATTTTTAGTTTCTGTACATATGTGTAATAAGAATCCGACCGTTGAAATGGTTGAATGGGGGAATTGACCAAAATATCTTGTCTGTTTGAAGAATGGCGGTATATATATGAACGTTTAAACCAATAATATCATCTTTTATTTCTCCTGGCAAAGCTTGAAATAAATCGAGTAACAGATGGGAAGGCTTAAACCTATTGTTATTTTGAAGTAGTGCTTTTAAAAAAAGTTCACAAGCAAAAGCAGCATTTGTAACAATTGGTACAATCAAAGGGTGTCCATAAACAGAACTCCTTTTTTATGCCCTTTTATAATAGATAAAACAACGAACAAAGGAGAGAACAGAACATGGATAATAAAAAAATTGCAAAAGGCTTTCATAGAACAGGTGAATAAGATATTGCTGATGCTTGACTATGTAAAGCTAGATTAGTTATAAAACTTAAAAGATGTATCCTACGCTGGTGAGGTATTGAAATTGTTACATGATATTTTTGTAGAAAACTATGGAACATCTTCTTACCGCTACTGCCTTCGCTGCAATCCTGCCTTCGGTGATTATTAGGCATACTTAACGGTTTATGACTTGAGGTACAGAAGATGAACTTAAAACAGGAAGCCTCTGTGCTGAATGAAACGGCAATCAAAGAACATGAAAATAAGATGGGAGGAATGTAACATGAAGAAGTATTCAGAATGGCTTAAGTTTATGAAGGAACAGTATCCACCCGGTACGCGAATCAGGCTTATCGAAATGAATGATCCCTATTCTCCGGTGTCGCCCGGCACTGAAGGAACAGTCAATTTTATTGATGACCAATGTCAACTCCACATGGATTGGGATAACGGACGCACTCTTGCTATTATCCCTGGTGAGGATCGGTTTTGTGTGATTCCAAAGCAGCTTCATACATCGAAGCTATATATGCCACTTACCGTCAGACTCTATGAGAAGAACGAATGGGGTGATACGGAGAATGAACCGGTGGTGCTTGATAACCGAACTGCACTGGCTCATGAAAATGACATCCTTGCCACTCATTTTAAGGAACGAATGCCGCAGGAAGCGGAGCTCAGTCCAGATGGAACCTGTATGAAATCGGATGTTGATGCGATCAACCGCCGCCGCAAGGGCAGGTGAATAAATGAACAGCATCATCAGTTCGGACGTTACATTGAGGAAGCCAAGAATACCAAAGGCCACAGTGGATATGACGATGACAAGGATATCAAAAATAGTGACAAGGGCTATGTCATCATTGGCAGGGAGGATAACATTGTTGGAGAAGAGGATGGCGGCAAATTGAAACCGAATAAACCAATCACCAAGGGCGAAGCAGAGAAAATGATTGATAAGACAAAGCCGCTGCCTATTCCAACCTCTGAAATACCCAAACCAACCCCAGAGCCCACTACGCATGTTCCAGTGGAGCCAGTGCCAATGCCGGTGGAGCCAACGCCTACGCCAGAGAAGCCCACACCTACACCAAAACCCGGATGGGATTCGGATGACCACGGTGATTCCGGCGGTGGTTCCTATTCCTATCCAGATACGCAGGTGCGCTTTGAGTTTCCCGTCACCGCTCATACCGATAATGAAATCAAAATTATGCCGGTATGGAAATACATGAAGAGCTTTTCCTGGTCATTGACGAAAACTGCAGCGGATGGCTCCGAACAGCCAATGGAGCTTATAGGTATCGCACTCTAGGTCTGGAGGGAGGAACGCTCTAAGATCCTTATGCGTCCGAAAGATGTACTGATAAATCAGCTCAGCTTTTAACATTATCATATGGGGTTCCGGCATGACTCATACTTTGCGTAATTCCCCACATCTCACAGAAACTTGTAAAATCAATGGATGTGAATTGTTATATTAATAATATCATCCAATTCGTCCAAGATATTTAAATTATCGTCTTTTAAATGATTCCCCAATTTAGGGTATTTAACCGTATGGACAGCAAGTAATTGATCTGCTCTTTATTTTTCCATACTTACGACCGGCTTATAACGTCATCTTATAATAGTACCACTATTTACAATATCAGCAAGTTAATGTATTTTTTTATAACTTTGCATAGCTACTTGAACAGTATTGATATTTATACCATTTCCTTTCTAAAATAGTAAATGATGCGGTTAAAGTCTCATTTAACGCCAGAAAATACATAGAATTTCTTATCTTTCTCACTTATTATAATAATTTTATTTTCAGCATATATCTACCAGATATAAAACTTATAATTTAATCTAACAATTTGTATTTAAAAATACAATATATAATATATTTAAATTACACTAAAATCACTTGACATTATAGAAATGCTATAATAATATTTAGTTAGTAATAAAATACATACAATGTAATTATGTGTACTTTATTACTAACTTGAAGTGTCAATAGTGTAATGATTGATCTTGGGAATGTTTAATATATCAATATAAAATAATATTTTCAAGGTACTGTAACCTGTTTTACTTGGCTATAAATCTTATTATACAAGGAGTAAATAATTATGGTAAAAACAAAAAATCTTTCTCTAAACATTGACTACATAATAACTTACGAACTTTGTGATGCTGTCATCATATTTAATGCAGCAAATGCAAGATGGTGCAAAATAGATTTTTCGGAATATGAACAATTTCAGAAATTATTAACAGGGTGTAGAGTTCAGGATGCCGAATTAGATGAAAACCTAGTGTTGAAATTGCTCGTTAAAGGGATTATTGATTTTACTACTAAGCCAGAAATACGATTTAGTAATGAAGCTCCTTTGGATATGCCACATCAAGTTTATTATGAACCAACTTCATATTGCAACTTGAATTGTGTTTATTGCTATGCAAATGCCATTCTTCCTGAGAATCTGGAATTTGATACTGAGAAATCCAAAGAAATACTAGATAAAATAATAGAATTACCAACATTGCGTGGAGTTACCTTTACTGGTGGAGAACCATTATTACGAAAAGACACTTTAGATTTAGCCCAATATGTATTTGATAATTCTGAAGCAAAACTATCTATACTTACAAACGGTTTGCTCATAAATAAAGATAATGTTAGTCGCTTTAAAATCTTTAATAACGTGACTTTGAGTTTAGATGCTCATAATGAACAACTTAATAGCTTAACACGTGGAAAGGGTACTTTCACAAAAGTAGTTGATGCTATAAAGTTATTAAAAAAAGAAGGAATCAAGGTAAATGTTACAACTGTTGTATCAAAAACGAACATTGATTATGTTATTCAAATAATGGATTACATGAAGGAACTTGGTGTAGATGAACATAATATGAGTACACATATTTCGATGGGACGAGGAAGTGATAACTGTATTGAATGTTCAACAAAGGACGTAATACTATACCGTAAAAAATATTTCGATCATTTATGTGATAAAAAAGAGCCGAAAGATATTGATCAACTTATACGCCCTAGACTTGTGCAAGGGCAAATAAGAAAATCATGCGGGGCCTCAGCAGGTGAATCGTTTATTACAGATGATGGAAATGTTTATCCATGTAGGTTATTTGCAAATGATCAATATTTAATTGGAAATGTTTTAGATTCCTCACTATTTAACATTTTACATGGTGAGAATGCTACGCGTTTTATCAAAAATCTCAACTCGCAAAGTTATACATCTTGTCCAAAATGCAAGTATCTGTATGTATGTGCTGGAAGTTGCCGAAGTGCACATGCTGCTTATACTGGAGACTTGAAAAAATCTGATGATGGATTATGCACTATATTAAAAAATGAAATCGACTGCGGAATTATTACTGAATCAGGGTATAACCCGATTACGAAAAGACCGATAGGAGAAATGGTATGAATAAATATATTCTTTGTGAAGATGTAATGAAATATTTAGATGAGGATACTAAAGTAGAGTATATAGTTAATGTGCAGAAAGGAACAATTTTTCAGTTGAATGACACAGCAAAACTCATACTGCAGAACATAGAAGATGAGCCGACATTTGAAAGTATATTTTCTAAGCTTTCTACAACTTTTCCTGATGCAGAAGAACAAACCATAAAAAGTGATCTTCAGGAATTTATAGACCATCTTGTTAAACAAAATTTTATTTCTGTAAAATAAGCTATATGCCAAATTGGGCTTTTAAAAATTAAAATTATGGAAAGGAGTGATATCATGTATGTAAAACCTAAACTTATCGCTACTGAAAATTCCGCAATGCTAGGCAAAGACTGCTTTTGTGTAATAATCGGTATAGGATTCTAATTTCTCGATTACATTAAATATATTAAAACAGAGGAGGTGTAAATATGAAATATACTGCACCAAAGGCCAGTCTTGTTCAGAGCGAAGCTATGTTAAATTGTTGGTGTTTCATCATTGGATGGAACTAAGAAATACATTTTCTACGCTTACTTAGAAAGGAGGTATTTATATGTATACTGCACCTAAACTTATTGCTGTGAAAAATAATGCGGAAATGTTCTGTATCTGTATTATTTACGGAGCTGGCAAAAATTAATAGTTCTATGGTTTCCAATTAACGGCATATTAGCTTACGGAGTTATCACCTGATATGCTCAAGTGGTAACTCCGTTTTAAGGAAGATAAGAATGATAATAACAAAAATAATTCAAAAAGCTCTTGAAACTAAGGGTAGTTATAACATCAAGACACAAGGTTTTTCAATGCAACCTACAATTAATGAAGGAGAATCCATTGAACTCATAAAGCCTTACCATCTAAAGCCAGGAGATATTATCTTGTTTGAAGTACAAAATACTCTTGTCCTTCATAGAATTATAGAGATTTACGATCAGTATATTGTTACAAAAGGAGATAATCACGATTATTCTGATCACTATATTAGCAAAAAAAATATTATAGCTAAAACAGCTAAATTCTTTGATGATCCTAAGCCAAGCAATACTTATAATTATAAGTTCAAAGGTATCACTTTCGTTTATTGGAACATAGAAAACATTTCAGATAAACTGGTTTTTCATCTAAAATTATATGGTATTAACCTTGTTAGAGAACAATTTCCAATAGACAAAATTCATCTTGCAGTCATTCCTGGGGCCGAAAAAAATTGTGATGTACTTAAGGATTACATAGATAAATATGGAAGTGATAATATTGCATTACATTTTAATGCTAAAATTAGCAATACTCAAAGAGACGGTTTTTTGCTATTAGAGTCTTTTAAAGACTATTTTCGAATTGGCACTAGAATCTCTAATTTCATTTTGGATTGTGAAGATAGTATGTTTGTTGTGATGGGTAAGCTAATATAGATTGGAGGAGCTCTCTATGAATACTATATCGAATTGTATAAATAAAAGGAAGTGGTATTACTTCCTTTTATTTATAGTGTTGATTATTAAAGCCAGCCTTGGTGCAGCATTAGCAATTATCCTACAAAAATTAATAGACTCTTTTAGCAATACTACAAAAGAAAAAATCATATTTAATACTACTTTTGTAGTGGGATATATTATTGTTTTCGCATTAGTAAATATATTAAGCAGTTATTTGATTTCGCGGATAACAAAAGGAGTATTAATTGATATTAAGAGTCAAACAGTTAATAATATTCTCGGGTTATCTATTCCCGAATTCTCCTGTAAAAATACTGCTTCCTATATTTCGTTATTGACGAATCGCTTAGAAGATATTGAAACTGTGTATCTGAGTAGTATTGTTGAGTTATTTGACATGGGAATAACACTATTAATATCTTTATTCGTTTTACTATACCTAAGTAGTGTTATTGGGGTGGTTGCTCTCATTTCAACTCTGTTAGCACTTCTTGTTCCTGCAATATTGTCTAGTGTTGGAAATTCTCTAAGATTAAAGTATTCAAAAGATCAAGAAGAGATGACAAAGTTTACAAAAGATATTTTAAATGGATTTGAACTTGTAAAAGGTTATGGCGTAGAAAAAAGCATATTAGATCAATATAATATAAAAAATAAAAAGATGGAAAATTCCAGATTTAATTTAAACTTTATAAAAGGTCTAATAAGCGGAATAAGTATGCTATTTGGCTATATTGTTTTTTTTGCTGTGACGATTACTGGGCTTTTTTTATCATTAAATACCTTACTTACTGTAGGTACATTAATCGCTTGCATAAATCTTAGTAATGGTTTAGTTAATCCTATTATGAACGGTATACAGCAAATTTTTTTGTTTAAATCAATGTCTGGGATTAGAGAAAAATTTGATATAAAATCAAATAGGTCTAAGCAAGAGACAATTAGAATAAAAGAGCTTCAAGATCGAATTCTTCTAAAAAATGTAAACTATTCTTATCCCGGGAAGAATGGGGTCCAAAATATTAATCTTGAATTTTTAAAGGGAAAAAAATATGCAATAGTGGGCAGCAGTGGCTCTGGAAAAAGTACAATACTCAAAATACTTGCTGGTCATCTATATGATTATGGCGGAGATATTTACATTGACGGTAATCAGCTCAAGCAAATAGACCGCAGAGACCTTTCCAGGATATGTTCAACTGTTACCCAAACGCCGTTTTTATTTGATGCAACAATAGAGGACAATATAAGATTTTTTCAAGATATTAGTGATACAGATGTAAAAGGTTCTATTAATGCTGCTGGATTATCAGAATTTATTAATGGAAGAAAAGATTTTATAAAATTTCAAGTAGGAGAAGATGGTAATAATATATCAGGGGGCGAAAAACAGAGAATCGCAATTGCGAGGGCTTTTGCTCGAAATAGTGATATTATATTACTTGACGAAGCTACGAGTAACTTAGATAATAGTTTATCTAGAGCAATTGAAGAAATATTAATTAATTCAGAATCTACAATAATATCTGTTACTCATAAATTAAACGAGGAAATGTTAAAAAAATATAATATGATTATTGCAATGAATAATGGTTCAGTTATTGAAGTAGGCACTTTTGATACATTGTTATCAAAAAAAGGACTGTTCTATAGTCTTTATTACTTAGATAATATTAATGATAAAAGTATTTAGCAAATAATTTTTTCTGTTACTAGCAATGTTTTATGTAAAAAATACTTGACTATATTATAATGAGAGAGGAAAGTATCAAGTTTGGAAGCCTAGAAAAACAGAGCATATTCTAGGCTAAACTGCTAAATATATACATGGGACAATTGTGAATCAAAGTGACGCGAAAGAGCTCTCTCGCTCACGAGAGCTAGGAAGTTGAAATATCGAATCCACCTTTTTAAATATTAATAGGAGGTGATTTAATAATGAAAGAAATACTTAAAGTTAAGACATTAAAAAAGTATTATGGAAATAAGAAAGGTAATATTGTAAAAGCAATTGATGATATTAGCTTTTCCATTAATAAAGGTGAATTTGTAGGAATTATGGGTTCATCTGGTTCTGGAAAAACAACTCTGTTGAATATAATTGCAACAATTGATAATCCTGACTCTGGTAATGTTTTTTTTAATAATGTAGATATATTACAATTGTCAGAAAAGGAACTTGCATTTTTTCGTGGAGAAAAAATTGGTTATGTTTTTCAAGATTATAACTTAATAAATACATTAACTGTTTTTGAAAATATTTCATTATCTCTAATTATGTTAAATAGATCTGTTTTGGACATAAAGGAACTTATTGAAGAAACAGCTCAAAAATTTGGTATATTTGATTTATTGGACAAATATCCATATGAAATCTCTGGAGGGCAAAGGCAACGATGTGCATGTGCAAGAGCTATTATTAAGGAACCCACTATTGTGTTAGCTGATGAACCAACAGGAGCACTTGACACAATATCATCCAAGGAACTAATGGATACATTAGGTGGAATGAATACAAAACTGAATAGTACAATTTTGTTAGTAACTCATGATGCTATTACTGCCAGCTATTGCCAAAAAGTATTGTTTTTAAAAGACGGTAAAATATTTAATACTATTTTAAAGGGTGATAAAAGTAAAAAGGACTTTTATATCGAAATTTTAGATGTCTTATCAATATTGGGGGATGAATTTAATGATATGCGTTAAGATTTCTCATAGTAACATTAAAAACAAAATAAAAGATTATTTAATATACCTTTTTACACTCACTGCACTTGCAGTATTAATGCTTTCTGCTTTTATGATAACCCTTCTCCCCTCTATCAATAAAAATGCAGATGGTGAATTTGCCTCAAATTCACTACCGGCTATTGTTAGTTTAGTCCTTTTTTCATTAATGATATACATGAATAGGTTTATGCTAAAAAAACAAAGCCAAGAGTTGGCTATATATATGTTATCTGGTATACAGAAAAAACACATATGTTTTATATATATTTATGAGCATTTGTTGTTTGGTGCAATTGCTCTTGTCTTTGGCACGCTAATCGGTAGTATTGCTATTATATTCTTGGAAAATGTATATGAAGCTAATGTGAGCGTACAAGAGTTTTTTTTAGCTATAGTACAATCAGTATTATTTTTCAGCTTTGCTTTTATTTTATCAGTTTTGTTTACGGTATTAGCTATCCCCAAAATGACAATTAGAGGGTTAATGCATTTACAGAATTATAATGAAAAATTAAACATTTCTAGAACTCTCATTTGGAAGTACTTTATCATCACTATTGTTTCTTTGAGAATTATTGTTCTTCAAGTTTCATTTTTCAACCCTTTTGCTGCATCTACAATAGTTTTATCTATAGGACTATTTCTTTTCTTCGGATATAGTGCTCTTATATGTTACATACAATACTGCAGAGAGCATCGTAAGAAGTTTTTTACTAAAAATAAAATTGTATATTTAGTCGGTAATTTTATGTCCAGGATAAAAACTATGATTTATATGTCCACTGTTATTTCATCATGTGTAGTAATGATTATGGTTTCTTTTATTGCTGGTTGGATATTTACTCATAGTCAAGGAATATTATTTGGTGATGATGGAAATGACTTTATTATGGGATTTATGCAATTTTACATTGCAATACTATTCACTTTAATACTATTTTCTATCATTGCTTTGCAACAAATTATCGATACGAAAGAGCATCACAACAAATTAAATGTTCTTAGACAACTTGGTGCAAATAATAGCGATATTAATAAATTATTATTACAACAAGTTATTGTTAATTTTACGATTCCTGTATTATTAGCGTTTGTATTACTAGTTGTTTTAATTTATCCAATCCATATGCAGCTTAAAGAAGTAATTACAAATACAACTCTGCTTGCAGGGGCTTCGATTTTTACTTGCATATTTATTTTATTATACGGTATTTATATAGTTGTTACATACATTAGTCTTAAAAATTTAGATAATAAGATATGGAACTGAATTTAGCTCTTCCACGGATGAAATAGGATAGTTGGATGCAAAATCTTTCCATATAGCTTTTTGTTCGCTTTGATAGCCAACGCACAGAGATTTTGTTCAATTCTAATTTCTCGGTGCATATCCATTTTTGAAAGTCGCCTTGACAAAAAAATAAGAATGAGATAATATAGTTGATATTATCAATTATTTTGGAGGCGAGGTATGAATAAAGAGGAAATGATAAGAAAAGAGATACGATTAATTGTGAGGGAATTAGGTTTATTAAATCACAATTGCTTTAATTCAGGCTTGACACTTGCACAAGCACATATATTAAATTATCTAAAGCAAAACGGAAAGACTCCTTTTAATGAATTGTTGATAAACCTGGGTATTGATAAGGCTTCATTTAGTAGAATAATTAGTAATCTGGAAGAAAAAAAATATTTAGAATTAAAAAAATCCGAAGATGATAAGAGAATGAAAGATATTTATCTTTTACCATTAGGTTTGACAACTATTAATGATGGAGATTATAAAGCAAATACATTTATGAATGAAATTTTAGATTTAGGAGATAGCGAGGACATAGACAATATTGTTAGGGCATTTAGAGTATTTCGTATTCTTGCATTAAAAAACAATCTTAGAAAGAATGATTCTAGAATTTTAATTGAAAAAATATCAGAAAACCATATGGATAATTCAATAAAATTAGCAACTGAAGTATTTACTAATGAGCAGGGTATCCCGGCAGAATCAATTGCAATTGACGCTAATTTAAAACCAATCTGGTGGTGTGCAAGAGTAGGAGAAGATGTTATTGGGGTTGTTGCAACATGGAAAGAAAAAGATAAATGGAAATGGGGAAGATTTGCTATTGATAAAAGACTGAGAGGTTTAGGTATTGGTCAAAAAATGGCTATTTATTCATTAAAAGAGATATTTAGACAATATACAGATGAGTTATATATTGAAGCAAGAGAAGTAACTAAAAATATGTTAATAAAATTTGGATGCAAAGTTATTGGAGAAACAGAAGATTTTTATGGCGAAGCCATAACACCAATATTATTAAACAAAGAATTGTTTGATGAACATTTGAAGAATTATATTAACTCATAAAATTATTGGAAATAAGAATAAAAATAAGAAAAGTAAATAAGCGGATTTTGAATAATAGCAAATTTTACAATAGTTCTTAGTAAGGTAGATAGGAGATAGTTTATATAAAACAGGGGCAGTACTATATCGTTTTTTCATTAAGTATTAGTTAATATATTGCCTACGCCAAGGCACAAATGTGTCATTCAGGAATCATGATCACCGCATCGACACATTTTGAGACGGTAGTCTTGATGTCGTAGGTGAACGATTGAATGCACGCAACGCTATGATATTATCTCTTTATCTAATTTGTAAAGTTCCACGTTTAAGGGCAGAAACCAAAAAATCAGGTTCTGCCCTTTAATAGTTACCAACATATCTACATCGGTTTAATAAGTTTTACGGAACTTAAAATGCTCTCTATTATTGATCTGTTCTTGTCCCCTTGTTAAATCCGTGAACTTCACAGTAACAAAGATATTTAAGTTTTTCTATCTTAAAATATGAGTTTGCCAAAACTTTTGGGATTGCTTTCATATCTTCAATTATACGATTGATTTCTTCTTGCGGAAGATCATCCCAGGGGACTAAATTAGGATGAGTTTTATTCTGCTCATCAATCGTTAATCCATAAGTCCATCCCTGCTCTTTTTTTTCAAGAGACCAGCGCTTATGTTCGTAATCAGCTAAAATATACAATTCCCTTTCAGAAAATTCTACTACTTCAGGTTTTTCTAAAACGGATATTACATCATAATCTATTTTGCGTAATGAATTAGGTATATGCAATACTTTATTTCGCATAGATTTTTTGTATGCATCATCCAGCTCATCCCATGTATGCATACAAGTTAATTCTAAGCTGCATTTTTCTAGATTCAGTTCTCTATAACTGTTATGAAGATCTTCGGCAAGCTTTTCTGTTTTTTCACAGTAAAATGTATCCTGCATCAAATGACGCAAAAATTCTTCTTTATCCACATGCAGATTGAGCTGTTCCTTAGAGGGAAGATGTGATTGTTCCCATTTCTTTGCACTGCTTAATGTACTCATTTCCATGATGGCTTCCATGGATCTGGTTTCATGCTTGTACCTGTCAACTTTCAGCATGGCACGTACGATTCCATTATCAATTTGAGCTTCTCCTCTGTCGTTGATAAGATGAGGTGTTTTACGTACCAGCATGGAGCGTAATAACATTGCTCTGCGGATGATAAATAATTGATCCCAATCTTCATCTGTTTGATTAGGACCAAGAATATTTACATAACCCCTCAGTCGGCTAATAAAGTCCGGTCCCTTAGTATTCTGGAAATCTTTCATAAACTGTTTATATTCATCACCATCTATTATCTCTTCACCACAAAATTGTTTGAAAGTACTGCTTGTACCACCGGCAAATACGAAAATTGCTTTCCCGATCGGATGAATAGAATCTCGTTCTCGAAAGACGCCATCCTGCATAGGTGCCAGGAAATACTTTAGCCAACCAAGTTTTCCCTGGAAGAAAGAATCGAATTCATCGAAAAAAACAAGCGGAAGTTTTCCCTTCAATGACAGATCTCTTACTCTTTGAAAAGCCGCGATCAAATCAGTAACAGAACCAAATTGAGATAAATTAAAATCAATTTTCTCAATCAGGTTTGGAGATATACTTGAAGCGACTTCTGTAATACCAAAGGATTTCCCTGATCCTGGAGTACCAAAAACAGCAATGGAAAGAGGGCGATTTACCTTAGTGGTAGAGATATACTCTGTCATCAAATTTTTAATACTGTGATATGCCTCTATTTCAGTTCTGTCCACGACTTTCAAATTTCCGAATTCTGCAATAGGTATGAACCGAAGAGCACTTTTTTCACCGTTCTTGACAATATCATATGCGATATCAGATAAATTTGTTGAACTTTTATCCTTTATAATGTACCAGCAGGACTGACAGTTAGGGTTATTAGAATTACGAATCAGTACATCCTGTATGTGTTCTTTGTAAATAAAATCATGTTTCTTTTCTGTAAAAATTGAAGGATTAGGAAAAGGATTAACTTCAATATTTTCTCCGTACCCCAATGAAAAATATTTCTGAGCTGCAACGATTCCTTCGCGAATCCCATACTCAAGACTATTGAATTTGTTTCTGGGATTTGTTTCTGAAACAATTGCTCGTGCAATTCCGGCTACAAAGCAGGAAGTTAATCCATACATTTTACCGTTATTTTCCTCGATAAATTCTCCTTCAAACTTATTTGTTAGAAAAAATAAACGAGATTGAGAGGTTTCTCCGGTTTTTTTGTAATAGATGGCCCCTTCCAACCCGAACGGTATGATTAAGTAGTGACAATTTGATAAAAAATTAAGGTTAGGATTATTGTTAATTTGCCATACAAAATCTAACGCCGTTTTCTCCCAGGAAAGGCCTCGGCTTATGTTGACTCCTTGCGAACGAAAATCGTCTCCGTTAATAATAACTATGGTATTTTCTATATGATTTTTTAATACATGCTTCCATAGCGGGCTAGAGAAATTTGCGCTATTTGTTTTATATAATATGATCGGTGATCTCTGATTTGATTTTATGGCTAGTGGCCAAAATTCTTCATTAGAATTAAAGCCGTTATTTTCATCATCTATTATAACCAGTTCAGAATTTGCATTATCGTTTAGAATAGGAAGCAACGTAGGTGTACCGAAAGAAGGTCCGGTGTATCCTAAAAATTGCTTTACCCTGTAGGTCTTATTATTTTTTGTTGCGTCCACGGGGAATAGATCCATTTCCATAGATGAACGAAGCATATCTTTGTGTAAGCGGTCTTCAGCTTGTAATTGTGGAGCTAGTATCGTGGCAGAGGTTGACATAGATACGAGTTTTGATAACAATAGTGCCCCACCATCTTTTAAAGTGCTGTGAACATAAGGATAATGTTGCCAGCTCAGACCTTTGGTACATTTTTCATGAGTGCTCCATTGAAGCTGTTGGATACTGATATCACCGGCTACACTGATTAATTTATTATTTTTGCTCATATTTTTAATCCTTTTACAAGATAATATTTTTCTTAAATGTATGATTTTAAGTTACAGTTAGTATATAACATAAAGACTGGATTGCAAAATTGTTTTTACCCAAATTCCTCACATAAATAAATTGAGTGAGAGATTAAAGAATTGATACAAGTTTATCTGACTGGGAGGAGCAATAAGTATGATGGACAAAGAATGACATATTTATGCGTATTTTGCCCGTTTCATAGATGATAAAGGGGGGTGGAGGAATGTGACTCCGAAATGGGAATTTCATGCAGGAAAATCCAAAGGTATCAGGACAGCAAATATTGATGCCTTTGTTTTAAAACTCCATTCATCTTGAAAGATGGAAGCCAACCCCGTACATAACGTAAGGAATAGCCGACTTTATATATTCCTCTGGTGGCACACTGTTATTGTGTTGCCAATCAACCGAGGCCCCGAAAATTCCCCAGCTCAACATGACTGCTGCGATTCTTATAGATTCATCGCTGGCAGTCGAGTGCTGCTTTAATAACATTTGGTAAAAAACATTTTCCAGTTCTTTTTGTATAATTGCTTCAATAGTTGTTTTAAAAGTCTCGAAGCCGCTTCGGCATTGTTTTGATAAAGTCAATTGAAAATTTATGATAGACAGGAAAACATTAATGATCGTTGTTGGGTTCAGTTCTTTGTACTCAACGATTTCATTATACACGGTGTTCATAAATTCTTCTTTCAGTATTTTATCCAATAAATCATATTTATCGCTGAAGTGATAATAAAAAGTGGCACGATTTACAGTAGCTTCTGCCGTAATATCATTGATGGTGATATCCTTAAATTCTTTTTTCTTTAAAACGTGAATAAATGCATCCATGATTAATTTACGTGTACGAATAATGCGCGGATCTATTTTTGTTTCAGCCATAAGAAAACCCTCATTTCTTTCATTTTTCCATACATCATTAATGTAATGTTGGATATACTACAAATTCTTAAGATTGTTGGTTGAACAATCTTTGAAATATATTATAATTCAACTATACAACATATGTAGTATAAACGAAAGCTGATAAAAAAACAAGATATCTGCAGTTGAATGTAACTGATTCGAAAGCGAACAAATAGACTCGGAAAAGAAAGATACTTAATTTATCAGATTTTACAATTATAGGAGGTTATTTTTATGGCAAATGTATTATTCATCAAAGCTAACGACAGGCCAGCAGAACAGGCGGTCAGCGTCAAAATGTACAATACTTTTTTGAAAACGTACAAGGAGTTACATCCGCAGGACACCATCAGGGAACTCGACCTTTTTAGCGAAGAGCTGCCATATTACGGTGATGCAGCCATCTCGGGACTTTACAAAGCAGCACATGGATTGGAAGTCAATACCGAAGAACAGCAGGCTGTGGACATTGTGAACCAATATTTGAACGAGTTTCTGGCCATGGATAAAGTCGTTTTCACATTCCCCTTGTGGAACTTAACGGTGCCTGCCCCGCTCATCACTTATATTTCATATTTATTGCAAGCAGGGAAAACGTTCAGATACACAGCAGAAGGTATGCCAGAAGGACTGGTTAGCGACAAAAAAGTTGCCCTCCTCACTGCACGCGGCGGAGACTTTTCATCGGAATTTGCGGCCCCGTTGGAGATGAGTTTAAACTACGTCAAGAACATACTTGGAGTATTGATGGGTATCAAAAACCCTGGGATTGTCGTAATTGAAGGACACGCAAAATATCCGGACCGCGCTGCGGAAATTATTGAATCCGGATTGAGCAGAACGGCTGAACTGGCAGCAAACTTTTAAAAAACTGGCAGGCAACTAGATGAGTGAAAGAGTTAGAGAAAAGTGACATACAGAAGAGATTTGATAACGTACCATGCCGCCAAGGTCCCACTCGATCTGGGCGGCATCTTTTTTATCCGTTCAAGGCACGTCGAGAGAGAACTGAAGCTGTCCGGAAGCACGGTCAAGTACTTAACCGACCTCGAACAAAGCAATCGGTAGTCTGTGCAAGGATGATCAAGGGCTTGGGATAGCCTTCCAAGATACTTTATGTTATTTTCCATACTTAAGTGTCCATTTATAAATCTCATAAAAAATGGGTATCAGGTCTCTGCCTTTTTTCGTTAAAGAATATTCTACGTGAGGGGGAATTTCATTATATTGAATCCGGTTAACCAGATCATAAGATTCAAGTTCACGTAGTGTAGTGGTCAGCATTGTATTTGTAATTTCCGGTAGCGCTCTCTTTAGTTCTCCAAAACGTATACTGTCCTGTTTGCATAACTCAAATAGGACATGGTTTGTCCATTTCCCCTGTAGCATAACCAAAGAGTTGCTTACACGACAATCATTTACTGATGGTTTAAATGACTTAAGCGATTCTAAAAATTCCTCATAAGTTATACTGTTATTCATAATGTCTCTGCCTCCTGTGTGGAAATACCTATGGTATCAAGAACTATACTATGTCAGAATATTCTGCGTACTTGAACTATATTTTATTTTTAGTATACTATATATACCAAGATAAATCAATATTTTTCAGGAGGATTTGAACCATGGGTAAGATTGTTGTTTTTAAAGGAAGCCCCAGAAAAAACGGATACAGCACAAAGCTGGTTGAACAGGTGATTTCGGGCGCAAAAGACGCAGGTGCGGAAGTAATAACCTACGATCTCAATGATGACGGTATAAAAGGCTGTCAAGGCTGTTTTTATTGCAGGGCAAACGAGGGTTGCGCTACAAAAGACAATCTGCACACCATGTATGGAGAAATAGCTTCATGTGACGGTATCGTTGCAAGCTTCCCAATATATTTCGCAGGAATCAACGGTCAGTCAAAGAGATGGATGGATCGGTTGTATCCTGTGGTAAATTCCGATTACTCACCGCGTTATCCCGGTAAAAAAGTCGTAACTGTGTACGCTCAGGGAAATCCTAATAAGGAAATGTTTAAACATGTGACTGAGTCAACAGATGCAATGATAAAATTACTCGGTTGGGAGCTTGAAAGTAGTTTGCTTGTTTATGGAAGTGGCGTGCCAGACTATAAAATTTCGCAGGAATTATTGGATGAGGCGTATGAAGCGGGAAAACGATTGGTGCAGTAATAGTCTATTATATTGGTATGATATGTATACAAAAAAAGATCGCGTCGAAGAATATGTTACAGAAGATAAAATCAATCAAATAAAATAGAAATTTATTAATTAAAAGTATTTGAACAAAAACAAATAACAGTGATAGTAAGAGTTTAAGAAAGGAGTTTTATGAATATGAAAATAGAAATTTGGTCTGACATAGCGTGTCCGTTTTGTTATATCGGCAAGCGCCGCCTGGAAATAGCATTGGAGCAGTTTGAGCATAAGGATGATGTCAAAATCTCTTTCCGTAGTTTTCAGTTAGACCCTTATGCGAAAAAGAATACTGGTATGGATATTCATCAGGTATCATCTTCCAAGCATGGTATACCATATGAAAAAGCAAAGCAACGGAACAATCAGCTAGCACAGCAAGCGAAAGAAATTGGACTGGATTATCATTTTGATACATTAATACCCACCAATTCCTACGATGCAATCCGCCTTTCATATTATGCAGAAGAGAAAGGTAAAATGAAAGAAATGATGGAACGCCTTATGAAGGCATATCTGGTAGATTCGCTGGATGTTGGCGATCATGCCACGCTTGCTGGATTGGCAGGTGAAATAGGGCTTAATGAGAAAGAAGCTTTGGACGCTTTAACAGGCGATCGGTATAGTGAAAATATTGCAAGAGATAGGGCAGATGGATTAAAAATCGGGATTCAGGGTGTTCCCTTTTTCATTATAAATGACAAATATACCATCTCTGGAGCACAACCCAGCGAAATTTTTCTAGAGATACTACAAAAGGTATGGAAAGAAGACTATGACAATGCTAAGACCAAAGAGAATAAATCCGGACCATCGTCCGATGAGTATTGCTCTGATGGAACATGCAGATTAGATTAATGCATAGTATCATATTTTATAATTTAAATATCACACTAATAGCAAAACAGGACAAATTATGTATGTTACATAATTTGTCCTGTTATCTTATGCTTTTTTTCGGGTTGTGATAACAACATATAGTTTTATAGTAATATATAGTAGCATCCCAGAGTGGAGTGGAAAAATATACGAAAGCATATAATGAGGGAGTTCTCGATGCCGTTTTTATTACGAATGGCACCTACCGATCTGATGAAGTTATTCAAGCTCCATGAGAAGATAAGTAAATTATTTGATTATAAATAGGTTGCAACTGATTAAACACGGAAAGTATTAAGGAGTAAGTGGCTGTAATGCACAAAGAAAATGACTTTAGTACTATTAAAGATAATTTGTATGCAATAAAACTAGTATGGAAATTTAGTAAGAAAAAAATGTTTTGCACTTTCGTGTATGAGATTATTACATATCTTGAAGAAGTGTTTGTGAGTGCGTATTTTTTAAAATATGTCATTGAGCTAATTGATAAACATACTGATTTTTTTATAATATTTAGGTATATTTTGATTTCAGGTATGGCATTAATGTTTATTTCTTTAAGCAGGAGCTATATTCAAAATGTTGTATATCCGTTAAGTGAAAATAAGATATATCGTGGGATATATAGCACACTTTATAAAAAAGCTTCAAATGTGGAACTTGAATGCTATGAGAATGCAGACTTTTATAACAAATATACGATGGCTATTGAAAATACAGCTGATAAAGTGGTAGCTGTTATAAATAATACAGCTGGTTTAGTTTCTGGTATCATAGCCTCAATTGCTATATTCTATTCCATATATCAGATCGATTCCATAGCAATTTTATTTATTGCATTTCCTATGATAGGAAATTTTGTGTTTGGAATTATGTTAAGTAGAAATATTATGAAACGATATGAAGATAGTATCGTACACCAAAGAATTATTAAATATATAAATAGAGTGTTTTATCTTTCTGATTTTGCTAAAGAAATAAGGACGTCCAATGTTTATCAATTATTAAAAGGTAAGTATATGAATGCTGTTGGCAATTTAATTAAAGTTGTAGATGCTTATTCAAAAAAGCTAATATTATTCGATGCTCTTAAAAACATTTTTTCATTTCCTTTAATGTTTGATGGGGTACTATTGTATGGAGCTTATAAAGCTATGATTTTTCATAATATCTCGCTTGCTGAGATGGCTGTATTTACAAGTGTTGTTGTTGCTGCAACAAGCATAATCATGAATTTATCAAATAAATGGTTAGAATTAATCAAAAATGGTATGTACATCAAGAATCTGAAATATTTTTTTGATTACACAGAAAAAATTCCTGAAGATTATGATGGTATTGTTCCTGATTCAAAAATTGAGACCATTGAGTTTCGAAATGTAAGTTTTTCCTATGGACAAGGAGATCCTACAATAATAAATTTGTCATTTATTATAAATGGTAAAAGCAAAGTTGCATTAGTAGGACATAATGGTGCTGGAAAATCGACGATTATAAAATTATTATTCCGTTTTTATGATCCTGACCAAGGAGAGATTTTAGTAAATGAAAAAAATATAAAGGAATATAACCTAAAAGAATATCGTAAATTATTTGCAAGTGCATTTCAAGATTATCAGATATTTGCTTCTACTATTAAAGAAAATATTTTAATGGGAGAAAAATATGAAAATGAAAATAAGAGAGTAGAAGAAGCATTAAAACTTGTTAATGCATGGAAAGATGTAGTGGCTTTGGAGCATGGGACCGATACAATGATGACCAAAGAATTCGCAAAAGATGGTGTAGTATTATCTGGTGGACAATGCCAGAAGATTATTGTAGCCAGAGCCTTAGCAAAAGATGCTGCAATAAGTGTTTTTGATGAACCATCAAGTGCATTGGATCCAATCGCTGAATACAATTTATTTCGCAGTATCATGCAAAAAACAATGAATAAAACTGTGATTTTTATTTCACATCGATTATCCTCCGTTTTAGATGCAGATTGTATCATTATGCTTGAAAATGGGCGAATTATTGAACAAGGTACACATGGTGATTTGATGAAGAAAAAGGGTGTTTATGCAGATATGTATTTAAAACAAGCAAGTAATTATCTTGCAATAAATGATTTGAGGTGGCAATTTGAAAAATAAACAATCTTTGAAACATATTATTTCAAATAATATATTTTTGTTGAAAATATGTTTTATATCATCTCCCAGTTATATGATTGCAACGATAATTAATAATTTACGTAATAATATTGGGATTTTTCTAGGACGAACTATAGTTATTGCTTATGTTTTAGAAGCGGTAGAATATCATTATCCTTTTAAAAATGTTTTGTTTGTTATATTAGGTATGGTTCTATACAGTTGTCTTAGTATGATTTATGGAGCTTATTATTTTCATAAGAAGTCTGAAGAAGGTCTTCCTAAGGTAAAAGAAAAAATTGAATTAATGCTGTATAATAAGGCAAAAGATTTAGACTTAGCATATTATGATAATACAGAATATTATAACGAGTTTATACTTGCGGTTTCTCAAGTTGAAAAACAAATCAGTCATACGATTGAATTGTTGCAGATGATTCTTACTTGTATTTGTGTTATTTTCACAAATGGGGCCTATTTTTTTGTGAAAGATAAAGCCTCAATTATTTTTATGTTTGTAGCATTTTGTACATCCATGTTTGCGAATAAAATGTACAATAAGATAAATTTTGAGTTTATGTTAAATAAAAATCAAAAAGAAAGAGAACGAGATTATATAAATCGAGTATTTTATCTTAATGATTATGCGAAAGAAATTCGCTTAAATAAGAACGTTACTGTCCAGATGCTGGACAAGTTTCAAGATATAAATGATGAAATTTATGAAATTAATAAAAAATATGGAAAGAAAAAATTTTTTCTTGGTTTCATGAAAGATTTTTTATGTAATAATTTAGTAAGTGATATCTTGTATTTAGTATATTTAGTATATAAAGCAGTAATTATTAATTTGTTCAGCTGCAGTCAAGTAGTAGTATTATATAACTCCTCTGGTCGTTTAAAGCGGGCTATGAGAACGTGTTCTCAAATTATTCCTTATGCAGGAGAGACAAGTTTATATATAAATAAGATTCGTGATTTTTTAGAAATAGAACCTTCAATTAAAGGTAAAAGTAATATAGTGTTGGAAAAGAAACCAACGAAGATAGAATTGAAAAATATCACATTCTCTTATGTTGGTGCTAAGAATAACGTAATTAATGGAATCAATATGACTATTCAGCCAGGTGAAAAAATTGCATTAGTTGGATATAATGGTGCTGGTAAATCAACATTGATCAAATTGCTATTACGATTGTATGATGCTACTACAGGAGTAATCCTGATTGATGGTAAGGATATTAGAGAATATGGTGTCAGGGAATATCGAAAAAATATAGCAGTTGTATTTCAAGATTATGCTCTTTTTGCTGCTACAGTAAGAGAGAATATTATCTTGGATCAAAATAAGGAAGACGTTGATACAAGTGATGCAATATATGAAGCTATCCAGCAAAGTGGACTTCATGATAAATTCATAAAGCTGCAAAATGGCTTAGATACAGAGATTACAAAAGAATTTTATAAAGATGGTATCAATTTGTCAGGCGGAGAAAGTCAAAAACTTGCAATTGCAAGAGCATTTTACAAAAATGCTGGACTTATTATTCTGGATGAACCTTCGAGTGCGCTGGATCCAATTGCAGAATATCAGCTTAATAAAGCAATATTAAGTGCATCGCATAATAAAACGGTTATTTTTATATCACATCGTTTATCTACAACGAGATTCGCAGATAGAATTTATATGTTAGAATATGGAACTATTATCGAAAGTGGTACTCATGAAGAGTTACTTACGTTAAAAGGTAAGTATGCTAAAATGTGGAGTGTACAAGCAGGAAGATATTGCGAGAGTCTAGGATAGTTGATGTATAAATAGTTTTTAAGAAAGAGGAGTAATTATGAATGACAGAAAATGCTTTGTTAGTATTATTACCGTATTGGACACCATTAATGCCTCCAGTTGGGATTGCTTCAATAAAAGCAAAAAATAACCAAATCCGCCCAAATCACGTTTTGTTGTTAGCTCATCAAATAAAGATACCTGCATTATTGGATTTTAACCACCTTAACTACTAGGTGGTTTTGTTATGTACATAAAAATAGTCTTTAATATATTTATTTTTGCAAGTTTACAAAACGGAATATTCTCCTTTCTAAATAGTATAAGCGCTTATAAATTTAACATAAGAATAGAAATGAACATACAAAGCACTCAACAAGAGAACCTTTGTTAAAAGTGAAGCAGTAAAACGCCTAATAAATAGCCAAAAAGAAAGGAAAAATAAAAATGGAATCAAAAAGCTTAATAAAAGAAATAAGCGGGAAATTAAGACGAACATTTTCCATACTCGCTGTAAATCTTGCTGTACTTCTCGCAATACCTGTATGCTCAGTAGCGGCGGAAACGCTCCCAACCTCTCCACCGTCCGGCTATGACCAAGTCAAGAGCAACATTCCACACGGTCAGGTCAGCTATATTACATATCAGTCCGCGGCGACAAACAGCCAGCGGAGGGCGAGAATTTACCTGCCGCCAGGATATTCAACAAACAAAAAATACAGCGTCATGTATTTATTGCATGGCATTGGCGGAAATGAAGACGAGTGGTACAACAACGGCGCACCCAATGTCATCCTTGACAATCTCATTGCTGCCGGTAAAATTCAACCCTTTATCCTTGTATTACCAAACGGAAATGCAACGGGAAATGGAATAAGGGATGGTTGGGAGAATTTCACGAAAGATTTGACCAATTCTCTTGTACCCTATATCGAATCACACTATTCCGTGTATACGGATGCCCAGCACCGGGCGATTGCCGGCCTTTCTCAGGGGGGCGCCCAATCGCTGAATATCGGGTTGCCAAACGTAGATAAGTTCCCCTATATCGGTGGCTTTTCCTCCTCGCCCATCACCAAACAGGTTAACCAACTGTTTCCTGACGGCGGGACTAAGGTTAGGGCGAATTCAAAACTGCTGTTTCTCTCATGCGGAACCTCAGATGGACTTATATCCAATAACAATAGGGTAAGAGATTATTGCAAGTCCAATAATATTCGTTACACGGAATGGCTTCTCCCAGGTAAAGGACATGATTGGAGCGTGTGGAAGCCAAGTCTGTGGAATTTTGCCCAGATGGCGTGCTCAGCAGGATTTACGGATCAGAACACGCCAACACCAACCCCTGACCCCATATCGGCCTTTTCACAGATTGAAGCGGAAAGTTTCCAAAACCAACAGGGAGTCCAAACCGAAACCTGTACCGAAGGTGGGGAGAATGTCGGATATATCGAGAATGGGGATTATGTTAGTTACAGCAATATCGATTTCGGCAACGGTGCGACAGGCTTCCAGGCCAGAGTAGCCAGCGCCACCAGTGGTGGTAATATTGAGATCAGACTGGATAGTATAAACGGCACTTTGATCGGGACTTGTCCGGTTACAGGAACAGGTGGCTGGCAGAACTGGGCCAATGTAACGTGCAATGTCAGTGGGGCAAGCGGAAAACATGACGTTTATCTGAAATTTACAGGCGGAAGCGGATACCTGTTTAACCTCAACTGGTTAAAATTTACAACACCATACAGCATGGATAGCCTGGGAGTTGTAAACGGACAAGGTTTCACCCTTACGTCTGCACAGACACCCGAACCGACAACACTAACATCAAAAGCTGGCAAATTCCACTGCTTTCTGTTATTAGGTCAATCCAATATGGCAGGTTATGCTTTGGCGCAAGCTTCCGATAAAGTGGAAGACCCCCGCGTACTGGTATTGGGGTATGATAATAATGCTGCACTCGGACGGGTAACCAATAAGTGGGATGTGGCATGTCCACCTCTTCATGCTTCCTGGCTTAATGCGATCGGGCCTGGAGACTGGTTTGGCAAGACCATGATACAGAAAGTCCCGGCCGGTGATACCATTGGGTTGATACCCTGCGCGATCAGCGGTGAAAAGATCGAGACATTTATGAAGTCGGGAGGCACCAAATATAATTGGATCCTCAACCGTGCTAAAATTGCACAGCAAAATGGAGGCGTCATTGAAGGCATTATTTTTCACCAGGGCGAATCCAACAGCGGTGATCCGAATTGGCCCGGCAAGGTAAAAACACTGGTGGAGGATCTTAGAAAAGATCTAAATCTGGGGAATGTTCCGTTCCTTCCCGGTGAACTGCTTTACAGCGGTCCTTGTGCAGGTCACAATAAGCTTGTAAACCAACTGCCTTCCCTGATTCCGAATTGCTATGTAGTCTCTGCAAGTGGTCTGGTAGTAGATCCTGGTGATACACAATACCGCCTCCATTTTAGCCACGATTCATCAGTTACCCTGGGCAAGCGATATGCTGATAAAATGATTCAGGCCCTTGGCTGGTGAGTTTACATGTAAAACCTATGATTTTACCATCTTTAAAAAGTACTGGTTGGACACAATTTCAAAGTTGTCACATATACTACAAAGATACGTTAAAAAAAATCAGGAGGAAACGGGTATGTTAAAAAAGAAGATTACTTTTACTGTCTTTCCCATAGCTGCATCTGCTGCGACTCAGGCAACCTATTATGTTTCACCGACAGGAAGCGACAGCAACCCAGGAACGCTTGCAGCACCCTTTCAGACAATTACAAAGGCGCGGGACGCTGTCCGCATAATCAACAGCAATATGACCGGAGATATCTATATTTATCTGAGGGGCGGAAACTACAGTATCACCAGTACCGTTACTTTCGGACCACTGGATTCGGGGACAAATGGATACAGGATCTATTACCAGGCATACCCGGGTGAAACGCCTGTCTTGAATGGTGCAACAAAAGTTACAGGCTGGACTCAGCATAGCGGCAATATTTATAAGGCTGCGCTCAATCGTTCCACCAAATTGAGAAACCTTTATGTGAATGACCAGAGGGCTTCGATGACCAGCAAAACCGTTACAGCCCGCGGAGGGTACGGGACTTATTCCGTAACTGCAGGACAGGCCAGTTGGGCATGGACAAGCGGCAGTAAGAGTGACGGGGTTCAGTATAATGCATCGGATGTACCGGCAATTGCCAGTAACAAAGATGACCTTGAGATCGTAAACGGTACTACCTGGAATGAGAATATAGTTTGTACCAGGGATGTCATTACATCTGGCAGTAACAGAGTGCTTCTTTTACAGCAGCCTTACGGGGCGATAGCACAGACTCCGGGGTGGGGTGCAGCCTTTAGTGCCTCCGGTACCCATACCATATATAATGCGTTCGAATTCTTGAATTCTCCTGGACAATTTTATTTTGACAAGACTGCCAAAACGCTTTATTACTATATCCGTCCAGGAGAGAATATGGCCACTGCCGATGTAGAGGCTCCTGTTGTAGAGAAGCTGATCGATATCGCAGGAACATCAACGACTAACAGGGTTAAGAATATCACCTTCCAGGGTATTATTTTTGAAAATACGGATTACAGCCTTGTGAATGTTGCAGGCTCACACGGTAAATCCACATGTCAGGCAGCACAGGCATTTATTGCTTTTTATAACGACAACTGGCACAACACCAAGTATGATCTTGTTGATACATTGCCGGGAATGATCAACGTAAGCAGCAGCGATTCCATCAATTTTATAAGAAATACAGTGAAGCACAGCGGCAATGATGGAATATCAATGGTAAACGATGTTATAAATTCCAGTCTTATCGGCAACTACATCACGGACATCACATCAAGCGGCATCACGGTAGGGCATCCCCAGCATGTTTATATCGGAGACGGTGGAAACCATGCAAAATATGCTCCCGGTGTAGAAGGGATTTGCAAGAATAACACCATCAACAATAATTTCTTGTACAACATAAGCACGTCTCACGGATTTGGTGGATGTGCCGCCATTACGGCTTACTTTGTGGATACCATAAAAATAACCAATAACCAAGTTCAATCAACAGCATACAATGGAATCCATTTAGGCTGGGGCTGGTGTAATTTCACTGACTCCACTACCTGTAAAAACAACACAGTAAGTAATAACCGGATTATTAATACCTTAACCAGGCTTCATGACAGCGGAGCCATCTATACCATCGGACAGATGCCGGGCACGAACATTAACCAGAACTATGTCAGGGGAATTCCTCCTGCAACCTCCGGTCCGACCTATGGTTTGCATAACGATGAAGGAACTGCCTATATCAATGAAAACGACAACGTACTGGATATTGATCCGGGGGTAAAGTATACCATCAACTGTGAGGATTTTGGGCAAAAACACGATTTAACCATACTGCGGACCTATGCTACCGTAAGTAAAATGGGCGTTAATCCTCCAAACAGTAAAATTGATCCCCCGGTTGTGGTTTCGGATAACGTATGGCCTTTGACACAGTACACTACCTGTCTGAATTCGGGAATCCAGGAAGCATACAGGGATATTATCCCGGCGAACCTGCTTTCAACACCGGATTATGTGTTCCCCGCAAGTTGTGCAGCTGCAGCCGGAACTGGCATGAGTATAAGGAGCAGCGGGAATTCTTCAAATACGGTATGGTTTGCACCGGCGGGAACAACCAGTTTTGTCGAAGGAGCTACAATGACGAAAGCGGAAGGAACTGCCACATCGATTACTGCCCCAGCCGCTGCCGGTACGTACCGGTTGTGTGCAGTAAATTCACAAGGCATGAAGATGGGTGAATCGGCGGCACTGCTCCGGGTAAGCGGATCGTCTTCACAGATTGAAGCGGAGAGTTTCAGCAGCCAATCGGGCATTCAAACGGAAACCTGCAGCGAAGGAGGACAGAACATTGGGTATATTGAAAATGGGGATTATGCCGTATACAACAATATCAATTTCGGTGCAGGAGCTACAAGCTTCCAGGCCAGAGTAGCCAGCGGAGCCAGTGGAGGGAATATTGTGATCAGGCTGGACAGTCTTACTGGTCCTTTAGCAGGAACTTGTTCTATCACCGGGACTGGCGGCTGGCAGACATGGGCTACCAGAACCTGCAGTGTCAGCGGAGCAAGCGGGATTCATAACGTATACTTGAAATTTACCGGTGGGAGTGGTTACTTGTTCAATATAAACTGGTTCCAATTTACCGGTGGAAGATAGTGTACTCTAATCATGTTGCCGTGTATCCCGTTTGGGATACCGGCAATATAAAAGAAAGGGGAAATAAAAAATGAGACGAAAACACTTTATGAATGAAATTGTCAGGAAAATAGTACCGGCTCTTTTCACTCTTGCAGTACTTTTAGCAATGCCTGTAAACTCAATGGCGGCGCAAGCGCTCCCAACCATGCCGCTGGCAGGATATGACCAGGCCAGGAACAACATTCCACACGGGCAGATCAACAGTATTACTTATCAATCATCAGCAACAAAAAGCCAGAGGAAGGCGAGAATTTACCTGCCGCCGGGATATTCAACAAGCAACAAATACAGTGTCCTGTATTTATTGCATGGTTACGGCGGGAGTGAAGGTGATTGGTTTACAGGCGGAGGCGCAGCCAATGTCATTATGGACAACCTAATTGCCGATGGAAAAATTCAGCCATTTATCATTGTAACACCAAATGCTAATACATCGTCAATATCTGATGCTAAGCTTCCCGATGATATACTCAACAGCCTTATCCCATACATCGATTCGCACTATTCCGTTTATACTGACCGCCTTCACAGAGCAATAGCCGGTCTCTCGTATGGTGGTCCGCAATCATTTAATATTGGGTGTACAAATATGAACAAATTCGCCTATGTGGGAGGTTTTTCAGGCGGCGGACCTGTTGCATATCCCACCAGCAAGTTGTTTCCAGATCCTGCAGCTACCCGTCAGCAGATGAAGCTATTGTTTCTTTGCATTGGAACCAATGATAATTTATCTTACAGTAACGGCATAGCTAATTTTTGTAAGAGCAATAATATCCCTTGCACCTATTATCAAATTCCAGGAAGAGGTCACGATTGGACTGTTTGGAAACCAAGTCTGTGGAATTTTTCACAAATGGCGTGCGCAAAAGGATTTACGGATTATGTCATCCCGAAATCGGCATTTACACAGAGTGAAGCAGAGAGTTACGATAACCAGTCTGAAATCCAAACCGTAACTTGTAACGAGGGCGAAAATTAATATATTAATTGGAGGTAAATATATGAAAAAAGTATGTAGAGTTGTAGTTTTTTTGTTGGCTATTTCACTATCTCATTCAACAGAATGTTATGCAGACAATCCAATCGTACAAACGAATTATACTGCGGATCCTGCTCCGATGGTCTATAACGGGACCTGCTATTTGTATACCACCCATGACGAGGACACCACCGTCAACAATTTTTATACCATGAATGACTGGAGATGCTATTCATCCACCGACATGCAGAACTGGACGGATCATGGATCACCGTTGTCTTACAATACATTCAGTTGGGCACAAGGCGATGCATGGGCTGGCCAGGTTATTAACAGGAACGGAAAGTTTTATTTCTACGGTCCGATGACCCGGAAAAACGCCGGGGGCGCAAGGGTAATCGGTGTAGCAGTATCAGACAGCCCCACCGGGCCGTTCACCGATCCTATCGGGAAACCTTTAATCACCAATAACGGGGCGCAGGATATCGACCCAACCGTATTCATTGACGATAACGGACAGGCGTACCTCTACTGGGGGAACGGTAACCTCTATTATGTGAAGTTAAATCAGGATATGATTTCATACTCAGGCGGTATTGTCCAGGTATCTCCCAAACCAGCGAATTTCATCGAAGGTCCCTGGTTCTACAAGCGTAATAATTTATATTACATGGTATACGCAGGTATGACCGGAGGATCCGAAAATATCTCCTATGCCACCAGCAACAGTCCTACCGGACCATGGACCTCCAGGGGTACTATTATGGGTTCGCAAAACAGCTATACAAACCATCCGGGAGTAACCGACTATAAGGGAAATTCCTACCTCTTTTACCATACCGGTAATTTACCGGGAGGCGGAAGCTACCATCGTTCTGTTGGCTTAGAGCAATTCAAATACAATGCAGATGGCACAATTCCCAGTATTCCTATTACCAAAAATGGTCCGGGTCAGCTTGGTAATCTAGACCCATATGTCAAAACTGAAGCTGAAACAATTTGCTGGGAATCCGGTATTGAGACAGAAAAATGCAGTGAAGGCGGAATGGATGTATGTTATATCGAAAACGGGGACTGGATAAAAGTAAAAGGTGTAGATTTTGGTTCCGGTGCGGCATCTTTTGATGCAAGAGTCGCTTCGGCAACTAACGGCGGGAATATTGAACTCCGTCTTGACAGCGAGACAGGGAAACTGGTGGGAACTTGTGCTGTTTCAAATACCGGAGGTTGGCAGAACTGGACAACGAAATCCTGTAATGTAAGCGGTGCAACAGGAGTACATGACCTATACCTTAAATTTACCGGCGGTAGCGGTTCTCTATTTAACTTCAACTGGTGGAAGTTCACCGGCGCAGGTGTAACTCCTGGTCAGACATCAGCTTTTTCACAGATAGAAGCGGAAAGCTACAACACCCAGTCTGGAATTCAAACCGAAAGCTGCAGCGAAGGAGGGGAGAATGTCGGGTATATCGAAAACGGGGATTATGCAGTTTACAACAATATCGATTTCGGCAATGGTGCAGAAAGCTTTAAAGCCAGAGTCGCCAGTTCCACCAGCGGAGGTAATATTGAGATCAGGCTTGATAGTCTTACCGGTCCTTTAGCAGGAACTTGTACGGTTGCCGGAACCGGAGGCTGGCAGACTTGGGCTGATGCAATATGCAGTGTCAACGGAGTAAGCGGAAAACATGACTTATACCTGAAATTTACGGGAGGAAGCGGATACTTATTCAACCTGAACTGGTTTAAGTTTACCGGTGGAAGTGTGGCCGCCGGAGATCTCAATTAAGGAGGTAATCGTGGATTATGAAGTATATTGATTATTTTAAAACGACACCGATAATCGATTCCCTATCGTCGTCCTGTTGGGGCGCTGCGGAAGTGGGCCCTCGTGATCAATCCAACGGTTTGGAAGACAGGACCATGTCCAAGTATGCTTACTGGGATGGCGGAATCATCAAGGGACCGGATGGCATGTATCATATGTTTGCCAGCCGTTGGAATCAATCTGCTGGTCACAACGGGTGGTTTGGCTCTGTGGCTGTTCATGCGACGAGCTCCAATCTGTATGGACCTTATACAGACAAGGGTTTGTGCTGGCCTAACGATCAGGGCGGCAAGGGTCACAACGTGGTTCCGCTCCAACTAAAAGACGGGCGGTATGCGATCCTGGTGAGTGAAACCAGGCGGCCGGCAGAGATTTTTGTCTCCAATTCCTTGGATGGGCCATGGTCAAAGCTGGGTAGTGTATCGATTACTCCAAATGCTTACTCATCCAAATATACAGCGTCCAATGTTTACATTATGCTTCGCCCAGATGGACGTTATGGGCTGATTGAAAGAGATGGGGTAATTGGTATTGCTGATAATGTACTTGGACCTTACACCATTCAGGGAACCAATATTTATGAGAAGATTCCTGGCTGTCCGACAGTCAACATGGAAGATCCGGTTATGTGGTATAGTGGTGGTCTTTATCATATTATTGTCAATAAGTGGGACACACGTAAGGCGTATCACATCACTTCCCAGGATGGTATCAGCAACTGGAAATTAGAACCTGGATACGCCTATGATCCGACCGCGAATTTTATCCGGTATTCAAATGGTACGGTCAATCATTGGAATAAATTAGAACGTCCCAATGTGTATATGGAGAATGGCCATGTGGTTGCAATGACTCTGGCTGCAATCGATGTTGCAAAAGACAAAGACCTGGGTAACGACAGTCATGGCAGTAAGGTTATTGTCATTCCGTTTGATGGTGCCGCATTAGATTCTGGAGGTGTTCCCCCAATTCCTGACCCAAGATCGGCCTTTACACAGATCGAAGCGGAGAGTTACAGTAACCAATCTGGAGTTCAAACCGAAAGCTGTACGGAAGGTGGGGAGAATGTCGGATATATTGAAAACGGGGATTATGCAGTTTACAGCAATTTAGATTTTGGCAGTGGTGCTAAAAGCTTTCAGGCCAGAGTCGCCAGCGCTGCCAGCGGAGGGAAAATTGAGATCAGGCTGGATAGTCTTAACGGGACTTTGATAGGGACTTGTCCGGTTGCAGGGACTGGGGGGTGGCAGACCTGGGCGGCTGCAACGTGCAATGTTAGTGGGGTGAGCGGAAAGCATGATTTATATCTGAAATTTACGGGAGGAAGCGGATACTTATTCAACCTGAACTGGTTCAAATTTGGTACAGGAAGTAATTCAGGAAGCTTGGGTGATTTAAATTCCCATGGGCAAAATTGAAATAAATACGAAAGCCTACATTGATTTTCTGAAAGGATTATAATTAAGGGATCGTGTGGTTTCTCCTCTCACAAAACCACACGATCCAAAGGGAAAAGTCAGTCTAATTTACATGTTCCATCGGAACAATGCTTATCAGATGATGAGTCGGCGCTATGCGCTTTAGTCTTAATTTTATCATATTCTTCTTTCCATGCATCTTGTAATATATCTAAAAATATTTTACTGGGCTGTGCTCCTGAAATGGTATATTTGTCATTCACAATGAAGAATGGGACACCTTGAATTCCCATCTTCAATCCCTCGGCTCTATCAGCTGCTATATTCTCGTGATATTTGTCATGTTCTAAAATATCCAAAGCTTCGTTAGCATCAAGACCTATCTCACTCGAAAGTTGAACAAGTGTTGCGTGGTCACCGATGTTCAGAGAATCCGTAAAGTGAGCTTTCATAATACGCTCCATATATTCATGGATCTTCCCTTTCTCTTTCGCATAATAAGAAAGGCGTAGTGCATCATATGAATTAGTAGGGATCATTGTATCTAACTGGTAATCTAATCCAACTGCTTTCGCTTTTTGTATAAGTTCATTGTTCAATGCTTTTGCTTTTTCATATGGAATATTATGCTTAGAAGATAATATTTGATGGATATTCATCCCTGTATCTTTTTTCGCGTATGGATCTAATTGAAAACCTCGAAATACGACTTCTACCTCTTCTTTATGTTGAAACTGCTCTAGCGCTATTTCAAAGTGACGTTTGCCAATATAACAAAAAGGACAAACAAAATCTGACCAAATTTCTACTTTCATAATTAAACGCTCCTTTAATTTATTATTTCTATTATTTGTAAGTCTTACGTTCAGCAGCTCCTTTGCCTAACTGCCTATAATTGGCATTGAATATTCATAGGTTTTGTTGCTTAATTGCGCTACCATAAAAGCACCAATATCTTCTCTTGAAATATTAAAATTCATTTTTGTTTCACCGAATCCTACTTTAACGTTACCGGTAAATGATGTGTCTTTTGGAGCCATAAAGCG
Organism: Hungatella sp.; assembly: GCA_009712635.1. GTDB lineage: Bacteria > Bacillota > Clostridia > Lachnospirales > Lachnospiraceae > Lacrimispora. The sequence goes on from WASS01000029.1 coordinate 46,239, forward strand.
AACAATTGTCCAGTTCAGATTAGATGCGGTAATCATATCTGCGATAGATATTAGTTCTTTTTTAGCCGTTGGAAATAAGATACCGGCCAGGAATCCTGGAACTATGGTACTTAAGGACTTTTTATCTTTTTTAAAATGAACACTAGGAGTAGACCAATCAATGAGACGTTTAATACCACATTCATTCATAGCTTTAAGAAGGTTCTTGTGACCTTCAAGAGAATCCATATGTTTATATCTTTTCATAGGGATACCAACGCACCAGATGACAGCATCACAATCTGATATAGCATCTTTAATATCGTTATAATTATTAATTTCACCTTGTATAGTAGTTAGATTTTCATGTTTGATTGTCAATTTCGTTGGATTGCGAAGAAATGCTTTTACTTCATAACCTTTTTCAAGGGCATGTTGTGCGGCGAATTTGCCGATTCCACCTGATGCACCAAATATTATAACTTTCATGTAAATGCCTCCTATTCAATTTGTCTTTATACTGGTAATATTACTAGGTATAATAATTATTGGCAAGTACGATAATATTTAATAGATACTATTAAAAATGATAGTGATAAGGCGCAGTATGGAATGAAAGTAAGAAGATGATAAAGAAAAGTTCCCCAAAAAGGGGAATATTCAATAAAGGAGTTACATGTGAAAGTTTTGCCAGTATATTCGACTACTTTAACATTTTTTCGTATTCGGTTGCCCATTTTTCCAGGGATTTCAGCACTGGTAAAAATTTTACACCCAACTCTGTTAATGAATATTCTACTTTAGGAGGAACCTCTTTATAAATTTCTCTGTGAATAAGCTTGTATTCTTCCAGCATTCGAAGCTCTTTCGTTAGATTTGCCTGTGTTACCTGAGGCATTTTCCTGCTAAGTTCCCCAAATCTCAAAGTACTCTGGCTTAAAAAAAACACGATAACCATAGTCCACTTTCCACGGACTATCTTTTGCACACTAGATATTGGACAATTTTCCACATAATCATCTTCAGACATTTTTTCCATATGCCACCTCATTACTATCGAATTTAATAGTACCAATCAAATATAATGGTACATCTTAATAATTATTATACATTATATGATTCAAAAGTAAAGAGATATTATAGTACTTGATATAATTATTGTAAAAATATAAAATATGTATATCGATGTAATTTTATATGGAGCCGCACTATCTGTGTTAGTGATCAAAGCGGGACATTTGTAATTAAGGAAACAAATACAATGGGAAAAGCTGAGAGGACGAGGATGAATAAATTTGAGCAATTAATAAAATACATACCACTAATTCAAGAAGACAATTTTGGTGAATGGATTATAGATAAGGAAAACGATGGTACACCAGAGCATCCGTTCCATATGCCATTCGTAAACTATTCGCAGACGGTGAATTCCTTCCATAAGGACTTATACAAATTCTGCGAGGAGCACCCGGAATATGAACATACCCGTTATGGTGAGACACTGGAAGCCAATGGACTGAAATGGAGCACAGAATCAATGGAAGCTGCTGATGTATCAAAATTAGCTGCAAAATGCGTGATAGCTCTTTTAATAGGAGCTGTAAGAGCAGATCGTTTCTGCGATGGCGCATTTTTAAGCTTTTTTAATAGCGGGTGTATATTGCGTTGGCTTGAGCGTTTGAAAACAATAGACGAAGTCTAAACAATATACCTGCATGATTATTGCAGCTTTGTTATTTAATAAACTAAGGAGGGCCCCATGACTAGAATTAGATATGCTATTATAGGAAATGGATTCCGGGCAAAGGCTTTTTTAAGAATAGGCCTGGTTCTATCAGCCCAATTTGAAGTAACTTCTGTTTTCTTTCGAAATAAAGAGAAAGCAGCTGAATTTTCCCAAACCCATTCCGTTCCAACAGCTTTGACCATAAAGGAATGCTTATCTACGAATCCTGATTTTGTGGTGATAGCCATTGGAAGAGATGGAAATCCTGAGATGATAAAACGATTAATCCCTTATGGCATTCCAATGTTAGTGGAGACTCCGCCTGCCATGAACTTAAATGACCTTCGTTCCCTGTGGGAAACTTCTATCAAACAAGATGCCAAGATTCAAATTGCGGAACAGTATTTTTTACAGCCGCTTTATGAGGCGAAATTAAAGGCTTTAAAAAAAGGAATATTAGGCGAGGTTCATAACTTATCCATATCCTGTGCTCATGATTATCACGGTGTCAGTTTGATTCGAAAACTGTTAGGAGTTGGATTTGAAAAAGCCCAAATAGTTGGTAAAAACTATCAATTTCCTGTGACGGTCACCGACTCCAGAGATGGAATTAAGACAGAGGGAGAGGTGGTCATTGCTGACCGGTCAAGATACACCATAGAATTTGAAAGCGGCAGAGTAGCTTTTTATGATTTTGCTTCTAATGTACAATACCGTTCCAAAATCCGAACCCGTCATCTAAATATACAGGGGGTCCGTGGTGAAATGGATGATGATGTTGTACGCAGCTTGACCAAAGATAACCAGCCGTTAGTTCAAACCTTTCAGATTACTCAGGACATTAACACATTGTCTACTTATTCCATTAATCTTGGGGGGGAATGTCTCTATAGTAATCCTTTTGCAGGGGAACGGCTTACGGATGATGAAATTGCCATGTTACGCTGTCTCCTTGGAATGAAAGAATATCTATTGACTGGTAACAGCTTTTATTCCTTTGCGGAGGGCTGCCAGGATAACTATTTTTTCTTATTGATGCAGGAAGCTCTAAAGCAGCCGCATGCAGCCATAAAAACAGAAGTTCAACCATGGAATTAAATCCATACGGAAAGCGCAATACAATTAATTGTAGATAGTTTATGACACACTCCCATATTAGCAGACAAGGATAAAATTAAATCCTGTTTACTGAAATGGGAGTGTTTTATTTGTTATAAGACTTTGAAAGGATTCTGGAGGTTTGCCTGATTACAAAAGAGAATTTGGGGACATCCCCGATTTTATCTATCATTGTAATTGGCAGACAGTATACATATCCCAAAGAGAAGAAAAAATGACAAACAGTTTTATTTTTGATATGATGAATCAAATGTATGTCTATTCCCAGGAACATGCAGCACCAGAGGATGCTGCTTTTGAAGCGGAAACAAATGTGGTAAAAGAAGTATTACAGAAATAATAAGGAGAGTGTTTAAAATGGAAGTAAAGAACTGGAATTATGATGAATTCCCTGATTTTACTGAGGAGATAGAAGATGCTGTGCGGTTAACAACAACAGGGAATGAAATGGGAGTATCTTATCATCATGATGTAAAATACGCAGAAGTGAATGGCATTGCATTACATCTGCAAATTCTGAATCCATTTACTAGAAATGAACCCGATAAAGTATATCCCTGTATCGTATATGTGCAGGGGTCTGCGTGGATGGAACAGGATGTATATGGATCTTGTACCTTACTTGGAAAACTGGCGGCAAAAGGGTATGTGATTGCAGTTGTTCAGTACAGGCATTCGGGTATTGCAGCATTTCCAGCTCAGGTTCAGGATGCAAGGAATGCAATTCGGTATATTCGTATACATGCAGGCGATTATCATATCGATCAGGACAATATATTTGTTGGCGGATCCTCCTCGGGTGGTCAGGTGGCTATGTTCTGCGGAATTGTAAAAGAAGACGATGAAATGGATGCAACGCTTTATCCAGGGGTATCGGCAGAAGTAAAAGGTATTCTGGATTATTATGGCGCTGTCAGTATGCTGGAGGAAGATGGGTTCCCATCAACTTTAAATCATCATCTTCCGGACAGCCCTGAGGGAATGGTTATGGGACATAGTAATTTAAGAGAAAGAACGGAGCTTCGGGAAAAAGCAACGGTAGATTTATATTACACATGAGCTTGATATAGCGCCGGTTATTATATTTCACGGGACAAAGGATCGTACTGTCAACGTATCCCAAAGTGTCAGTCTTTATCGGAAATTAAAGGCTTGCGGTAAAAATGTCAGGCTGTTTTTACTGGAAGGGGCAGATCATGGAGGAGCAGAATTCTGGACGGAAGAAGTTTGCAATATAGTTGATAATTTTATTAAAACTTTTATGCCCGTAAGTAAGTAGCAGTGGATCTTGATGGGAAAGCTGAAAAACTGAATTGCGATACAGTAGTACTTGCGTATGGATATAAATCAGATCATATTTTAGGCAGTATGTAATAACAAATAATGAGACATAAAGAATTAAGTATGGGACATTTTCAGTAGAAAGTGTCCTTTATTTATAGTTGTAGATATCAGCACATTTTTAATAAAGTATTAAGTTCCAGTCAAGAGGTTTTATATACAATATCCATTAAAAAATATGTATATTAGATTTCATAATAGCACCTATATCCTTTCTTTTTCCTAATTCCAACTCATATAAAAGAATGCATGGTTAATAAAATTTACAATTAAGAAGTAATACAACATATTAAATTCAATAAAAATAATCAATTATTTAATGGAGAATAATGTAACGTTTTAGAAAATAATGACTAGTTTTGTAGAATGTATTTACAAAATAAGATTGCAATGATATATCTTGAATATAAATATTAACAGTACCTTTCTTGAATAAAAAATGGAGGAAGCCATGAAGAGAAGAACAATTATTGGCACGGTAATATGTATATTAACTATGGTGATTTTTTTGATATTTTATAATAAGTTACCAGATCAAGTTCCAATTCATTTCGACAGCAAGGGAAACGTGAATTCTTACTGGCCTAAACGTGCAGTTGTGTTTGGATTGCCAGTTATATTTGAATTGCTGAATATTATAGCCAGTTATTCTCTTCGAATAAAAGGAGAAAATCGCGAATGTATGTATTACATAGTACCAGCTATATCAATTGTTACAACTGTTGTGATTCTAATTTTGGGGTTAAGGTGATTATATTAAAAATAGACAAATGTTTTTAATTTTCATATTTTATAGGTTTGCTGGGTTGTTTAATTAATTTATGTTCTGGCAGCAGTAATAATATAATTCAAAAGATTATAAAAAGGTATGTGAGGTGTGCAAAATGAAACGCGATTTGAATAAACCAATTGTAATTCATTGGTGTATGAATAATTGTAATAAACAGGGGCAGATTCCAAAAGGTGTTATTGAAGGCAAAATACGACAGGCGGAACCCATTAAGATACGGTTTATTAATCCGAGGTCGCAGGAGGATTGGAGAATAATTGAATCCTTTGCAAATGAGAGTAGTGACATTAAAGAGATTCAAGTAGAATATGACTTTTTAGAATATGATATTAAGCACTGTATTGATATTGATATAGAAAAAAAACTTATTTATTTAGTAGCATTTAGCGGAACATCTTATCTGGATCATGACGCAAGAAACAGACTTTGCAACATGATAAAAAAGCAGGATAACTTTAAAATAATTGTATATATATCACATAAGAATATAGCTGAAAGTGTTTGCTTTATTCAAAGTGTGTATAATGAGGTAAAACAAGGTGAGTTTATTATAAAACCTGAAAAGAATATAAAAAATGAGTTGACGGATATAAGCGTTCTTCATGAAGCCATCTCTCAAATTGCTGAATTATACAAATTATTTCCAGACATTAAACTATCTGTTTATGATGAGGAAAAGATTGTAAGGGATATTATTAGGCTGCCTTATTATATGTATGGAAATATGTATATCACCGGTGATGGTAATATAAGTATGTATAGCTTTATGCCTGCATACAATTACGGTTTGTCAGATCCACAAGTCACTTTGGAAGAGGCATGGAGAAAATTATATCATGAACATGCAACATGTGATCTGGAAAAAATTCTGGAATACCCCAGGTACTGGTTTAAATATTTTAACAGGAAGGAGATAAAATGAGATTTAGATTTACTGGTATATTTGATCTGTTTAATCAGAAAAACGAGTATTATCTAATAAATAAAAAACTGGATACTATTATACAGATAAACGAGTCCATGTATAAAGTACTGAGTAATGCCAAACAGGGGACAGAACTTAACTGCAATGAAATAAATTTGAATACTATGAATATTTTAATTTACAACCGAGTATTGGAGGCGATTAATTGAAGGTTGTCTTGGTTAATACTGATTTTACATATGAAGCTGATCTTAATGTGAAGGTGCAGCCATTAACGATGTATACCATAGCGGGCATAATCAGCCCGTATGTTGATGAGGTCAAAATTATCGAGCCCATGAAATACAGATTACAGAATCTTCAGGATAAGTATTTTTCTGTTCTTCTATCAGAAGCCCGGGATTCTGACCTGATTGCTTTCACAGTAAATTCTTTTTCCTGGTTTGAAATATCAAATATGTGTAAAAAGATTAAAGAAACTCTGGGAGATAAAAAAATTGTTGTTGGTGGTATACATGTATCATTTTTCTATAAAGAAATTCTGGAAAACAATCCGCAGATAGATTTTGCTTTGGTAGGGGAAGCTGAGAAATCATTTCCAAGTCTTATAAAATATTTAAACGGTCAGCTTAGTATCGAACAAGTTCCAAATTTAAAGTATATACACAATAATAAGTTTATTTCAAACAATAATGCACCACTGGTGGACTTTAGAAGAGAGAAAATTCCCTTACCGAGATATGATCTGTTGGAAAAAAAATTTTTTGACAGATTGACATTTGAGGCATCCAGAGGTTGTATGGGAAACTGTAAATTCTGCTCGGTTTTACATAAGCGCAGCTGGAGAAACTATGGTGAAGAAGAAGTCCTTACAAGAATGACAGAATTTAAGAAGCATTTGGATGAAAAATGTAAGAATAAAGATTTTATTTTTACCGATGATTGTTTTACTACTGATTCTATCTGGGCAAAACAAGTACTACAGGGAATGATGGATCTTGGCTTCCAAAGCTACAATATGCTGATTGAGGCCAGAGCAAAAAATTTATGGGATGAGAGTTTGCTTGAAGTCATCAGCAGTTATGATAATCTTCATATTCAGATTGGCATAGAGAGCGGATACGATGAGGGACTCTCGCGGATTAATAAAGAGATAAGAGTTTCTGATATTATAAAGACAATGTCTTTGCTGGAAAAATATAAAATCTGCAAAAATGTATTCACCTCATTTATCATTGGTTTTCCATGGGAAACTAAAAAAGAGTGCATGAAAACAATTCAATTTGCTGCTTTTCTCAACGATCAGTACGGGATTGAAGTAAATGTTGCATGGTGGATGCCATTGCCGTCCAGGCTTTTTTTTAGCTACATCGGTGATAATAATATTTTTAATATGGAGAATTTTGCTATGGACTCAAAGATTTTCAATTACTCGCATCCAAACATTAGTGCAGATGATTTATCAAGCATAAATATATGTGATTTTTTATATAAAAATATGGGAATAACCTGGAGATTATAATGTTCACTGCGAATACTTTAATGAAATATTAAAAATAAATGATATAAAGGAGGGATTTACATGAAGGTATTAGATCATTTTTTGATAGGACAGCAATTATGTAATTACAACAAAAGTTCCATTCAAAAAGAATATGGGAATTTAAAAGGGCCGCTAAATATTATGTGGGATATGACAAACAGATGCAACCTGCATTGTATGCATTGTTACAATGGCAGTGGTGAGGAACCCCGGTATAAGGACTTATCCGATGAGGATATGATGGTCATAGGCAGACATATAGTGGAGGCAGGAATCCCAATTGTGTGCTTTTGCGGTGGAGAACCATTGTTAAGGTATTCGCTAATTGTCAGGCTGGCAAATTTGTTATCTGAAAACGGCATACTGGTTAATATGGTAACAAACGGCCTTCTTTTGACAAAGGAAAGAATTAAAGAGCTTAAAAACAACGGGATTAACGGTATACAAATCAGCCTGGACTCGTATTCACCAGAAGTTCACGACAAATTCAGAGGGAGAACCGGAGCGTATCAGAAGGCAATGAGTGCTATTGAGAATATTCTTCTGTCCGGTATAGTGCCGGAAGTGACGTTTATTCCTACCAAAGTTAATTATATGGATGTTGGCGGAGTAATAGATATATTATACAAAATGGGAATAAAAAAGTTAAACTCTATGCCTTTTATTCCAATAGGGAGGGGCTATGATAATAAAAAGAAGTTAAAGATGAGCAGCCGGGAGCAATGGGAATTTGATTGGATCATACACAGAAAAAGGCTGGAATATATGGATTTCGAATTTAATAACGGAGATCCGTTAGAGCATATTTATCTATTCTCACAAAATCCATACGCAAAAACCATTACATATGAAATACGGTGCAATGGCGATATAGTTGTGAGTCCCTATTTACCGTTCCTTTATGGCAACGCGGTGGAATCTTCACTTAATGAGTTATGGGATGCAGGGTTGAAGGATATTTGGAGAACACCTCTGGTCAGAAATGCCTCTGAAAGGATAATTTCACTTGAAGAAATTGAAAATCAGGATAACATGCCGTGGAACAATGAGGATTATCAAATGTATGAGGGAGGGGTATACGATGTTCTATACCAGAGTTAAAAAAAGTTATGTTGGGCTTCTTAGAGAAGAAGAAAACGGTACAAGACTTTTTTATCCTGTATCCTATTCAAAACCTCATTTTATGAACAAGTCCGTATATGAAATATGGAATCTCATTGAAAATAGGACGGAAGAAGATATTGTTGAGGTAATGAAAAAAAAATATCCAAAGGTTGGAGAAGACCGGTTAAGAAAAGATGTGAAACATACAATAGCATATTTTATTAATTTAGAGATGGTAAAGGAGGTAAATGAGTGTATGGAAGAAAAGGTGTGTGATATTTGTATGTTTGAGGAAAAGGACTTTACAAATGCTTCAAAATTTATTATGAGTACTGGCGGTGTGGCTACAGACAAGAATTTTCTGTTTACATCCAATCATCTGCAGGGTGAAACATTTAAAAGTTATTATAAAGCTATAAATATGCGCACAAATCATTTTCACCAAATTGAAGTTTTTCTGAATGTTGTTGACAAAGAAACAGAAGAAAACATCGGAGTTATTGGCATATATGTGTGCCCAAATAATTCGGTAGTATATGTCACAACAATTGTTCTCAGTAACAAATCCAATCTGGAAAGTGCATTGAATGGATTGGAAACAATGCTGCGGAATCAGACTGTAAAAGAGATCAAAATCAAGTTTGCCGATGATAGCAGTGTGGACGAACAACTGTTTTGTAGTTTGGGCTTTAAAAAGGAAAGTGTTATCTTATTTGAGACAATTAATGGTGGGGACTTTTTTATATACGGTAAGGAAATTGAAAGGGAGAGAGTATGTTAAGAGCAGATATTAATAATAACAAAGCTGAGCAATTTGGTAGATGGCTTAATGAAAGTAATTATGCATTTATTTATAAATCGATGGCAGGCATTTTTAATACTGTTGAACCATGGATTGAAGAGAAACAAATTGAAGTGATGTTGAATGATCTGAGTGCTGATGACAGCTGTATCGTAGAATTTTTTCTGTTGGGATATGGTAAGGAAAAAAGTGAATTGCTGAGGATTTTAGGCAGAGAAAATTATGAATTTCTATTGGAAACGGGTTTCGCAAGTGAAAACGAAAATCTTATTGATCCGCAGGGGTTTTGCATATTACCCATAGAGGATTTGTTTTTAATAGTGAGCCTGCCCAGTTGCTATAAGAATGCAAAACAGCGTATTTCCGACATTTATATCGGTTCAGATTCTACAAAGCTGATGAAATACATAAAGAAGGGAACGTATGAAAGTATACTCGATTTATGCGCAGGGTCAGGTGTGCAGGGATTAAATGTTGCTGCTTATGCAGATAAGGTGGTGGAAGTTGAATTAAATGATATTGCATATAATGCCGCTCTCCTGAATGCGAAAATCAATGGGGTAAGTCAGGATAAATATGAAGTCCGAAAAGGTGATTTATATAATGTAGTTACCGAAAAATTTGATTGCATCATTAGTAATCCGCCCTTTGTTCCGGTTCCTAAGGATATAACTTTTCCTTTGTGCGGAGACGGCGGAGAAGACGGACTGGATATTGTAAGAACTATTGTCGGTGGGTTTGAAAAATTCTTGAAACCTTCAGGAAAGGCATATATGGTACTTGAATGTATTGGAAATGAGGAGAAGCCTTATGTGGTGGATTGCATGAAAGAGGTCTTGAAAACCGGAATAATAAATGTTTCCATGATTAATAGGCAGCAAATCGAGTTTCAGGCGGATGCATCTGCAAAAATAGCTATTTCCATATACAATGATCCCCAAAACTATGATATGTACTATAAGGCATGGATGAATATGTTTATAAGAAATAACGCTACGTATATATATCCGGTTGTTGTTGAATATGTCAACAATGACAAAGCGCTGGAAGTGAACTACTTGAGAAATTACAGCAAATGGTCGTTGGATTCTGAGTTTGAAGTTACCTCTGGCGTTGAGATTTCTGAATGTAATAAGCAATATTTCGCAGCTTATGAAAAGGGGAAAACAAAAGCTGTTTTTGATGAAGAAGTGAAAGACTTACTAGAGAACAGCGGGAACAAGAGTATAAGAACCAGAATAAAGGATTGCATGGATACGGGTGCTTATATTAAAAAAATAAAAAGTACATTAAAAGCGGTTAGTGGCTTGGAAGCTCAGGGGATTATAGTCAAAAAATAATATTGATATATTGTTAATTGATACAATATATAAATTATAAGAGAGAGGAGGAAGTACTTATGGATTTAATGATGGATGAATATATGAGCCCTGAAATTGTAGTGGACGATGGCAGAGTTGAACCGCAGGCACTTGTGCTTGTGAATGTCAATGTACTTGTGAATGTAAATGCAAACGTAAATGCCAATGCAAATGCTAATGCAAACGTAAATGCAAACGTTTAAACAGCAGAAAAAGAACAATAGAGGAGCTATGAGGTTTTCGGCTCCTCTCAAAAAATAAGGGGTGTAGAGGTAAGACGTGAAACATATATTTATTAGAATTATAAGCAAAAAGAAAAAATCATTTATTTTTCTAACTTTAATTAATATTTTTGTTATTGCAATGGGAGTCTTACTGCCTTATCTGAATGGTAAATTCATTGATCTGCTGACATTAAAAGAAAGATACAGGGTTATTTTGAAGATGTGCCTGTTGATTTTGGCAATTGGACTTGCCAGCGTGCTTCTTTATTATATAAAGCAGATTCTGGAGGCCAGTATCAGGTTAAAATCTGCTTATTCCATTAAAATGGAGGTTGTTGAGCACATCAGAAAAATACCGATACTGATTTATAAGAAATTTAATCCCTCATATTTGAATCAAAGAACTGAGCAGGATATAAGTGATATTGTAGCATTTATTATTGCGAATTATGCAACTGCTTTTATTAATTTTGTACAGATTCTTGTACTGTTGTTTATAATTTTTCGAATTAGCAGAAACATAACCATAATGATGTTGATTTTTTTACCCATTTACTATTTTACTTATTTAAAGTTCAGAAAACCTTTATACGATAGAAGTTATGAAGCAAAAGAAGCACAGAATTCTTTTTTTAATTCATTAAATGACCAGTTTACTTTTATGGAAGATATTAAAATCAATTCTAATTATGAAAATAACAATAAATATTTATTTTTTGAGTTTAATGATTATTTTAGAAAGTATATCAATTACGTAAAAACAAGTGGTAAATTTTCATCTTTGGATGGGATTATTTCTATTGTTTTTCAGGTAGCTGCTTTCTTACAGGGAGGCTGGGAAACACTAAACGGAAGAATGTCCATTGGAGAATTGTCTATTATTAGCACATATTTCGCAATGACCCTTCAGGTAATAAAATATTACTTTGAATTAGGTAAAAACTATCAAAATGTAAAAACTTCTGTAAATAGATTAAATGAAATATTTGATATTGAAGTTGAGCAGGACGGTAATTTAATTATAGAAGAGATTAATTCGATATCATGTAATCTTACCTTTAAATATGATGGTAGTAAGAATTTAATTGAAAAAATAAAAATTGACATTGAAAAAGGAAATATATGTAGTATAGTTGGTAAAAATGGAAGTGGTAAATCAACTATTTCAAAACTATTGATTGGTATATTAAATACTAACGATGTATATTATAATGAGAATAGAATTAGTTTAATTAATATGATGAACTTGAGAAGTAAAAAAATTCTTTATATTTCTCAATCTTTAATGTATCCAAACCGAACTATTAAGGAAATATATCAAGAATTTAACGAAAATTTCGAATTAAATGAATTGTTAGAAAAAATAAAAGATATAAACCTGAACGATGAAGAAGGCATAATAAATCTTTACAATGAAAATTGGGATAAAAACGTTAACTCACTATCAGGTGGAGAAAAGCAAATTATCTCCATTTTTAAGTGTATAGTCAGAGATGCAGAATTTATTATATTCGATGAGCCCACATCAAATTTGGATGCGAAAAGGGCAGAAATATTTTTAGACATTATTAAATATCTTCAAAAAGAACAAAAATTGTTATTAATTATAACTCATGATTTATCGCTGGTAGATGTGAGTGATGCTTTAATAGAATTATAACTAGAGATTTTTAGTTATTATCATACATACAATTCTAGACGTATTGCAGTTTTATTAATCTATAATAGTAAATGGATTCCGGGCAATTGAGGTTGCTTATGATAAAAAATATTACTGCTTTTCCGTTTTTGAAAATGAATAATACGCTGAGAACACAAACATCATTAGCTGCAGCGAGTAAATAACAGCTCTTTCTGTGAGCCCCATGATATTTAAATTATTTACCATTCCAATGGGGTTGAGTACACCAGCAGCCAAAATAACCACAGACATAATGAGGGTAAAGGTTCCAAGCCGTTTCATTTTCTCTTGCTTTAAGTAACCGACAGCCAGAACAAAACCGGCGGTAATTGTAGTAAACACAACAATTACCGTGACGATAATGTGCATCATGTTACTGAATGTCATCTGAGTTTTATCACCTGTGAGTGGGAACAGAGCATATCCCAATATGGAAACAAGGTTCATTGCCAGAAAAACGCACCATCCCGTGCGAACAGCGGAGTGGTATATACGAAAGGATTTGATTAGCATTCCTATGACAAATAATATTGTGGTAACGCCATAGATGGTGGTAAAAATCAAAAGCAAGGTTCTGTTCGGTGCGCCCACGGCAGTCAGAGAACTAATATCGGTTGTGACAGGATTATAATCCGGCCATAGGAGCTGACCCAAAAGCGTATGGAGTAAATAAAAGATTACGCCTATCATGCCCAACGGCATTGTTAAGGATTCGAAATTTTCCATTTTCATATTTTAGCCCTTCTAATCGATATCATAATTTTTTACTAATTTAAGAATCCCCTTGCCTTAAACATTACCAAGCTATGATACAAAATAGCGGTGATTACAGCTACAACCAAGGTGGCAGCTACGGTAATGAGCTGGCTCTGCTTTGGGAACGCAAAAATCAATGCAGCAGGAGCAGCTATCGTTACAAATCCAGTCAGCATGGTCACCATCACTGACATGGACTGCTTGACTGCCTGCTGAGGACTCTGCCAGTCAAACTTCGGGAATCGAAGATTTGCAGACAAACCGGCTACCGCAATAAACACTGCATAGACTGCAGGTGTTACAAAAAGCATCAGGGTGGACAGGAAATTGAGGGAAAGTGTCATGGCCAGCGCCAGGTCGCTGACGACAATTGGGGGTAGCAAGACCGTTAAATTCACCAGAATTTTAGTATTAAAAATCCCCTTGGTGCTAACAGGAAGAGAACTCAAAATCCAGCGGTTCTTTCCTTCCATGTTAAGGGATGCTGCGGTGGTGGAAGACATTACGACAAACAATGCTGGGAAAAAGGGGGCTATATACTGCAGTATTCCTTGCAGCCCTGGCAGCTCCAGCATGACCGCAAGTTGTTCTGTGCCAAAAATCATGAGACCCAGGACAGAAGCCACCATCAGTACTGCGCCGATACAAGTGTTGATCAGATAAATAGGATAGGAGATCAGCAGCTTTAGCTCTCTGCGATAGAGTGCTTTGTTTGCTGAAACAGTAGTCAGAGTGGTGACATGATAGGCCGCGTGGTTATGTCTTGCAGACAGAGCGGTATTGATCCTTGTGTACACTTTGGACAGCAGAAATACGAAGAGGATAGCTGCGGTGACCGACAGCAACGCAAACGCAATTAATGCCAATACGTTTCTCTCCCACAGCGCGGAGGTGACCAGTGCAGCTGGCGGATAAAAACGCCCGATTGCCTGCCCAAGTTGGGTACTTAAATCAGTCAGAAATTCCCCGTTTTCCGACTGCATGCAAAAGGAAAGTGCCATCACACCGATAATTGCTCCAAAGTTGAGGAGAATAACCACCAGATTCTTATGATGGAACCGAACGCTGAATGCGGTGATCAGTGCTCCAATAGTCATGGATGCAATCATAGGAAGCAACGGAGCCAAAAGCCATATAACCAATGCAGACAGCCAGAGTACGGCAGGGGAGCCGCTTTCTCTCATGAAAACCACCATAGCTGGAATAAAAACCAGACCCCCAAAGAGCAGGTTACCCAGATAAACTGTCAGCAATCGGCTTGCAATGACTGCGGACCGATGGACAGGCAGGGACATAATCATTTCATAATCGGAAAAACCGAACAGCGTGCCACTGCTGTGAATCAGAGTAAAAAACAGGGTGATTATACTTAACAGAACTATAATAATGGCAGGCACCATTTCCACCAGCCCAATATAGGCGTATCCCAATGCTATCATATAACTATAGAATACAATCATAAGTCCTACCATCAAGGCTACTAACCCCATGCCGGCTGCCCTAAGTCGAGACTTAGAATCACCTGCATGGACTAATTTGTTGACGCCAAAGAAACCTAATAACTGGATTTTAGTGAGTAGAAACACTTTATTCATTGTCCAGCACCTCCAGGTACGCGTCTTCCAGACTGGAGTCTCCCCGCACATCCTCGGTGTTGCCGCAGGCAATCAGCCTGCCACCTTTGATAATTCCAATGCGGCTGCACAGCTTTTCAGCTACGTCCAGCACATGGGTGGAAAAGAAGATGGCGCCCCCTTTGTCACACATTTCCTTCATCATTTCCTTCAGCTGAAAAGCTGCGGATGGATCCAGTCCCACAAAGGGTTCATCCAGTACCAGCAGTCGGGGCTTGTGTAAAAAGGCTGAGATGAGAGCCAGCTTTTGCTTCATTCCGTGTGAGTAAGAGCCGATTATATCTCCAAGATTGGAGGTTATCTCCAGCCGTCGGGCATATTCGGCAATTTGTGTCTCCCGTTCTATCTTACCTACGCCAAAAATATCAGCAATAAAGGACAGGTATTGGATACCGGTGAGATATTCGTAAATATCTGGGTTATCCGGCAGGTAGGCGATAACCTGCTTACAGGCCAGAGGTTCGTCCAGAAGGGAATGGCCATTAACTATAATGCTGCCTTGTTCAAAGTCCAGTATCCCTACGGCGGAGCGGAGAGTGGTGGTCTTGCCTGCTCCGTTGTGTCCAATAAAACCAAAGAGATCGCCCTCGTTGATGGAAAGACTCAAGTCATCCACCGCTTTTTTAGTTCCATAAGTCTTGGTCAGGTGTTCTATGCGTAGAATTTCACTCATTACGATTCTCCTCCTTCTTTGGGTGGTGTAATGACAATCGCCATGGAATGCATTTTTCTGCCGGGTTTTACTGCCTGCTCCGGCGTGCGGTAAGGTGCTATCAGTGTTTCTATTTTGATCATTAATTCTTCCAGCTCTTCCAGATTTACTGAAATGGGACCGGTGGAGAAACCCGATCCGTCCTTTAAGATATTAATGTCATCACGGGCGGCATAATCAGCAAATTCTCGTAAGAGAGCAGCCGAAAACTGAGCAAACAGATTCAAATAGACATCTCCACGGTTTTCTTCCAACAGCCGTGAAATGTCCTGAGCGGGGGGGCTGGCCATAGCATAGACCTTTTCTATCACTGCCCTTACAGGCCGTTCCTCCGCTATGCGCAGCACACCATTTTCCACCATCTTACCCAGGTGCCGGTACAGGGTGGCTTGAGGAATGTCCGCCAGAGTCTTTGCCAACTGTTTGGCAGTGGTAGTTTCTTTTTCTGTAATCTCTATAATGATTCTGCTGTCAATCGGGTCTACAAAGCAGGATATCAGAGCGTTCATTGTTTTATGGTTCATGTTGTGCCTCCTAATGTTGTCAGCTTTAATAATATTATCATATTAATAACGTTATCACAACTGATAATATTTGGGCATAAAAGTATTTATGAATGTTCCGGGTATAACAGGAAGCCAGAATCTGCTTATCATAAATTATTCTAACAAATCTCGAATAATTAATACTTTCCAGCGGTCCCCCATTACTTGTAAGGGCGCATATTCTGATTGGGCCCCAAAGTGAACTCACCGCGATAAATCCACCGGCATATAATAATTATACCCTTAAATAAGGTTAGAGGAGGCAGGGAGAGATGGCGGTGCATAATGTTACTCCGCTTACAAACATTACTGAATTCATTGGTTCGGATGAAGTGCAGCCCGGTGATGTTCTGCTGCTGGCAGACGGTGTTTACCAACAAATGATGATTGTCCCAAAAGATTATATACGCATTGTAGCGAATGGTAAAAATGTCATCTTTGATGGAAACAACACGCTGACATTTGGCGTGGTGTTTTTTAGTATTATGGGGGTGGAAGTCCGGGGAGTGAAGTTTAAAAATCATGTATCTTCTTCAATCCTGGTCTTTGGCGGTTCAAAAAACAGAGTCATCAGCAATTGTGCGGAGAGAAGTAATGTGGGAATTGAGGTATTTTCTTCAGACGGAAATTTAATCTACCACAATACTGTTAAAAACGTAAACACAGATGGAATTAAGCTGTATAATGCGAGCACGGGCAACTTTTTACTGGAAAATAAAATTTCGGGCAGCGGTGGCAATGGAATCAACTGTTTTTTACCTGCAGATGCCGATAATACATTCGTTGGTAATGTCACCCGAAAAAATGCTGGAAATGGTTTTGAAATACTTGGTTCAACCTGCTGTATATTTAAGAATTGCTCCATTGCCAATGCAGGAGAGGGGTTCCTTATATCAGACGGTTCAGACACGGTTGCACTGCAGAACGAGGCGGTGGGCAATTCTATGAGTGGTATTCGTACGTTGAGCAGCAATTCTTTTATAAGCAGGAATCAAATTGAACAAAACAAGGGAGCTGGAGTAGAAGTCAATTCGAGCTTCAGCAGCATTGAACAAAATGATATCCAGTTCAACCTGAAATATGGGCTGGCTGCCTACGATGATTCCAGATATAATCTGTTTTTGCGAAATTTCCTTGTGTGCAATGAACCGGCAAACATATTCAATCGCGGCGAAGGTAATAATTTTGTCCAAAATGTGGAGGAAGAGCCCGCAATGTATAAGTAGCTGTAAAGTAAATGCTTTAAAATGAGGCTTGAATGACAGATCTATAAATTCAAATTAAAAATGTAGATATATGAAAGGCACGGAAATTGATATGCCCCTGTCAGATAGACTAGGGGGGCATATCAATTTCCGTGCCTTTCATTTGTTATTCAATACATTTTCTTTTTATAGCGTGGAAGTAAGTGAGGGGGGGATAATTAATACTGCTTACCCCAAAACTTATGCAGCAACAAGAAATATTCTTCACGGCAGTTTATAATTGTAACGTGACCGCCTGTTTTAAAATGATACTCATTGGCGTTAGGGCAGAGTTCCAGCATCTCTTTGCGCTGCATTGGGTTGGCCAAATTATCAGTTTCACTATCCACTATCAGAATATCCTTCGGTCTATTTATGTACGGTTCAGAAGTAAATATGTGGTTAAATAGAAAATCTTCCATACAGTCTGCCATGGTGTAAAAATCCTGCCTGGTTATTCTTTTGAAATCCTCTTTGCAAAGTGCAATTAATTTATTTGTATCTGTTCTTCCAGATTGCAGCCGCAGTTTTGGGCAAAACGTTCTGCCCAGTCCATATGTTAATGCAGAAACAGGCAGCACTTTAAGTATTTTACGCATTTTGCTGTAAATCCTGACCTCTGACGCATTCGTGGTGTTGACATCACTTGGTTTCATGGATGTCAAGCTGTGGGAGAATACAATTTTATCAGCTATATCGGGGTACTGCTTTATGAGGTTTTGAAGGTATACACCACCATTGGAATTGCCGATCACATTGCATTTTGATACCTGTTCGGCATCCAAAACGGCTTTGAGACCTTTAGCCGTGTCTGCAAACGTATGCATAGGTGGAACCGAAAGCGCTATTGTTATAAATTCTTCCCGAAACTCCTCGGCCAGCGGGAGCCCAAGCAAGTGTCCCGTAATATTTGAAAGTATAGCAAGCAAAAAGTGCTTTCCATTCCCGCTAACCGTGTATCTCCAACGGTTACCATCTAATGTCAGAACCTTTTCCACTACCGTAAAATTTTCAAAATCGTATTTTTTTATTATAGAAATGCTCATTGTCTCCCCTCACTTTCATGGTACAGTTGCCACATGAGTTTTTCCACTTCCAAAAACTCATTTTCGATTATTAATTCATCAATCTGTCCGGTGGTGGCAAGTATGTTTAAACCATGTAACATTATATAAATTCGGTGGCTTAACAGTGTAACATGCCCTTTATTTTTGTAAACCTTTTTAAGTATTGTGCTTATTGCATTTATTGTGTTCAAATAGGCTTCTTTCATTTTCTCTTTTCTTATATCTGCGGGAAAACTGAAAAAGTACGGGTAAAATATACAGTTTAGTGTGTTTTCAAAATTCATCATGTCACCTTTTTCAAGCTTGTAATATAAGCGAAAAGCTTCTACCAAACTTTCAATGTCCTTCACTTCGGAAAATATCCCCCATACGTCATCGGTTTCGTTCTCAACAATGTCTAAAAAGATTTCTTCCACGGAATGATAGTGGTAATAAAGCCCCCCCCAATGAAAAGGAAATATCAATCTGCATTAGTTCAGAACGTAAGACGTTAAACAATATTATGTTGCATGGTGAATTTACCGTTAGCATGGCAGATGCGTCTTTTGTGGAGGCATGTGATTATGTTGGGATTGAAACTGCAAATAAGGTTCCAGATAAATTTGCAAGAGCTGGATTTCATGCTGTGAAGGCGGATTTTGTGGATGCCCCCCTGATTGAGGAACTTCCATTTGCGTTAGAGTGTAAAGTAAAAAGTTATGATGAAAAAGAATGGCGTATGATTGCTGAAATCGTGAACATCAGTGTTGATGAGAATATATTGGATGAGAAAGGTGTTGTCAGCCTGGATAAATTTAGTCCGCTTGTATTTGACTGGATGAGTAAGAATTACCATAAAATCGGAGATAAATCGGGAAATGCCTTTCGGGATGGACTGAGTATTAAAAAATGTAGTTCAGGCATTAACGCTTGTTGATAAAATTATATCTTATAGAAACGGGATCCTTGATAAATAAAGGGCATAAGGTACATTTTCATTTTGGAAATGTACCTTTTTTAGTATGCCTGCAGATAACAAGGGAATTCTCCGTAGTGAAACGTATGTAAGAGCGGGTGGCAATCCTTATTATTGGTAAATTATGGAAGAAATGTATCGAAGTTCTATAATTGTAAAAGGTTATAAGAATTTATTGCATAATTTTTACAATTACAATATAATAGATTTGTAGATAATTGTAGTATTTTGTAGATATTTGCAGTAATTTGTAAATAATGAAGTGACTTATATTGTAGTTCCAGGTTTGTTATTTCTTCTCTCTACCTTTGAAAAATATGAATTGTTGGATGTAAGTTTGAAAGGAGGTTTCATACATATTAATTCAGGAAGAGAAAAGTTAACAAAAAATAATACCAAAGATAAAATTATTAGAAGATATTGAACACTTACTTTATTGAAAGGAATGATTATAATGATGAAAAAAATGAACTTCAGTTTGAAGGTAAAGCTTAGTATAATTATTTTGTTATTTTCATTGTGTCCATTAATCTTGGTTTCTGCAATATTTATTAATTTTACGAGTAATAGTATAATGTCTGAACAGGAAAGAGCATCCAATAAGCAGCTTGAGATGTTTAATAGTAATATTGATTCAATCATTGAAGAATTAATGAATAATACAAGTGGTTTTGCAAATGAAGCGATAATAAAACAGGCAGATGAGTCTCTGACAAGTTATGTAAATAACAATGGAAAAACTCAAATGACGCCTAGTAAAAATGGAAAAGTGGAACAGGAAATTTTCCAGAGATTTAAAGAATTTGGAGAAACACATCCTAATTATCAATATGTCTATATGGGTGTGGAATCGGGAGGATATGTTCAATACCCGGAAGGGAATATGGAAGGCCCTTTTGATCCACGGCAGAGACCATGGTACCCCATTGCCATTAATAATCCAGATAAAGCAGTGTTAGGAGATCCTTACTACTTTGCAACGGATAATATTGTTATTTTAGGTGCTTCTCAAGCTTTGAAAGATGCCAGTGGAAAAGTGATCGGTGTTGTTGCACTGGATATGAGTTTAGATAAGATTACAGAGATGGTTGACAAGGCAGGGAAAGATACAAAAGGACATTTTATCATTGTTGATGACAGTGGAACGATTATTGCTGATCCAAGTAACAGTGATAATAATTTTAAAAATGTATCAGATACATATGGAGGTGAATTAAGTAATCTTATTTTATCAGGTGCAGATTTCAATGAAGTGAAAGTGGATAATAAAGCTTATTTAGTCAGGTCTATAAAAAGTGAAAAGACTAATTGGCGATATGTAGCGCTTTTGGATAAGGCTGATATCCTTAGCCCCATTACAAACTTAATTAAGTTAGAGATGATGATTATTTCCATCGTGTCACTATTAGCTATTTTCTTTGGCATATTTACAAGCCTGAAAATCTCAAAACCAATAAAGGAAGTATCGGAAGCTGCCAATAAAATAGCTGGTGGAGATTTTTATGTGCAATTACAAACAAAAGCAAGTGGTGAAGTAGGTGAACTGATTGATTCATTTAAAAGGATAGGCATAACTTTAGTTGATTATAAAGAGTATATTCAAGAGATAGCACATATTCTTAATCAAATTGCAGAGGGGAATTTATGCTTTGAATTGAAACAGCAATATATAGGAGAGTTCTCAAAAATTAAAGATTCTCTTCTCAACATATCAGAGAATCTTTCCCTGACAATTGAACACGTTAAAACATCATCAGAACAAATTGCAATGGCCGCCAATCAGGTATCATCGGGTGCACAGTCACTTGCTCAGGGAACAACGGAGCAGGCAAGCAGCATTGAGGAGTTTTCAGCAATGATAGCTGATATTTCACAGCAAATAAAGAATACTGCCAACAATGCTGATTTGGCAAACAGAGAAGTTGTATCTACTTCTGAAGAGGTTATCAATAGTAATAGTCAGATGCAGGAGATGAAACTGGCTATGAATAATATCAATGCAAAATCAGCAGAAATCAGTAAAATCATTAAAACAATTGAGGATATTGCATTTCAAACGAATATTTTGGCATTAAATGCTGCTGTTGAAGCGGCGAGAGCTGGTTCTGCCGGAAAAGGTTTTGCTGTTGTTGCGGATGAAGTCCGGAATCTGGCTCAGAAATCAGCAGATGCAGCAAAAAATACTACTATACTCATTGAAGAAACAGTACAAGCGGTTGAACGGGGATCTGAAATTGTTGAAATCACTGCGCAGTCAATGACAAATGTTGTGACAGGATCAGATCAGGTGCGAGAATTTGTTAATGATATTGCTCGTACTTCGAAGGAACAATCTGATGCAGTGTCTCAGATATTAATAGGGGTGGAACAAATTTCTGCTGTTATTCAAAGCAATAGTGCAACTGCAGAAGAAAGTGCGGCGGCAAGTGAGGAGCTTAGTGGTCAGGCTGATTTGTTGAAGCAGAACGTGGAACAATTTCAAATCAGAAAAGATGTCAGCATTCATTTAAGTAAGTCTGTAAGGACACAGAATAATACGATACAAACAAGCCAGTATAGTATGGAGGATGAATATAAATATTAGTAGATACAAGTGTATGTATAACCGTAAGCAAATAATAGATACCTTGGAGAAATCTCACCATCTACACTTAAACCATAAGCCACAGGCATTTCATCAAATGCTTGTGGCTTATATTACTCTTTGTCCGTACGCGGATAGATGATCCTGTTTTCATGTTCTCTTGGTGATATGCCAGTAACTTTCTTAAATACCTTGCTGAAATAATAGGGATTATCAAAGCCCAGTTTATCAGAGATGTCATACATCAGGTACTGGTGAGTGTCTATAAGCTCCATGGCATGCTGGATCTTTACCTGAGCAATATAATCAGAAAGGGTGGTGCCGGTCAGCTTTTTAAAGGTATTGCTTAAATGACCGGAACTTATATTTAAAGCTTCCGCAACATCCACAAGAGTCAGCTTTTCCATATAGTGTTCTTTGATGTAGCCTCTTGCCAGGTCCACCAGCTTATCAGAGCGGGTGGACTTTCTGTCGTTTAAAAGCCTGCAAAGCTTCTGGCAGAAGATTCGCAGCCATTCCAGTATGTCCTCCAGGCTGTTAAATTGATTGAGCTGCTCCGCAATATTGATGGTATAAGGGAAAATATCCTGATAGCTGCCATTTCCTGTTTCAAAAAAAGAATATAAATAAGTATAGATATTGATGCAGGCACTGGTCGCCTGTTCTTTCCGGGGCTTATTTTCACGAAACAGCGTGATGATGTCTTCAAAAATAGAAGCAAGCTTTTCGCTGTCATTCTGACTGATATAAGCCGCCAGATCTTTTTTAAATACATTGATGTTGAAATTTTTTGCCTGGCTGAAATAAGAGGGCTGATCCTGGTATAATACTACCTGGGTGGAAGAATCAAAGTAATAATAATCCAGTGCGGTCTGGGCCTCTAAGAACGCTTCCGGAAGATCTGACATCGTTTCCTTTAAACGGCTTACCCCAAAAACAGCAGATAACTCAAAATAGGTTTTTAAAGCCACACTGAATTTATGGCAGAACTCACTGATAGAGTTTTGGGAAAAAGTATCTCCTTTTAAAGAGGCAATGATGAGAAAGGTATCCTGCCGGTATTCCAGAATTGTATCATGAAAGAAAGATCTTGCCGCGATTCCGCCTAAGATATCAATCATCTGCCTGCTTACGGAATGCAGGTCGTAGCTTCCGCCCCCTGCTTCAAAATTTATGTGGATGGGTTTTAGGGTGAAAAGGATGACAAAAGGAGCCGGATACTGCTCCTTAAGTTCTTCGGGGATATCAGGGACTTCCTCCTGGGAAAATAAGAGACGTCTAAAAACTATCTTATCTAAGTCTTCCTGACTGTTTTCCTGACGACCTTCCCTCAGATGGTGTTTTTTATTAAGAAATAAGTCACAGGATTCTTTGGCACGTTCTAAAGCAGCGATCAGAGCCTCTTCATTTAAATCAATTTTTACCAGATAGTCAGAGGCACCCAGAGAAAGAGCTTTTTTAACCAGATGAAACTCTTCTAAGTTGGTTAATACAATAAAAGCAAAGGAACAGTTGTTTTCTTTGCATTTTTCCACCAGTTCCAGGCCGTTTAATACGGGCATACGAATATCCGTTATAACAATATCCGGCTGAAGCTCCATAATCATGTCAAAGGCGGAAGGGCCATTGGTTGCCTTTCCGATAATGCTGCACTCATAGTTTTCCCATATGATCAGGGAGGCGATGCCGGCCAGGATAAGTGGTTCATCGTCTATAATAATAATTCGATACATAATGTTTCACACCCCTTTGTCAGCTCATTCTAAAATTCCAGTGGTAGGGCAATGGTAATCAATGTATACTGGTCTAATTCGCTTTCCAGCTTTAAGCCATATTCTTCTCCGTAAACCAGCTTTAATCTCCGGTCCACGTTTGGAAGACCGATTCCGCTCATATTACTTCTTGTGATACGGGAGGTATCTGTCAGCAGCTTTTCTATATTTTCAGGTGATATTCCAATGCCATTGTCCTTTACTGAAATATAGAGTATCCCGTTTTCCGTATAAACGTGTATCTCGATAAGACCGTTTCTTCCGCTTGGCTCAATTCCGTTAAATATGGCATTTTCCACAATAGGCTGAAGGGTCAGCTTCACGATTTTGGCATCGTAGAGAACCTCCTGGTCCACCTGGATTGAAAAGTCAAAAAGTTCAATATACCGGATTTTTTCTATGATAACATAGTTTTGCAAAAAATCCAATTCCTGACGAAGCGTTACTTTTTCGTTAAATCCCTTTGCCATGTTTTTAAGAAGTGAAGACAGAGCAGTGACAACCTGGACAATTCCGCTGTTTTTCTGCATGGTTGCAATCCATTTAATAGAATCCAGGGTATTATAAAGAAAATGAGGATTGATCTGTGCCTGAAGCATTTTAATTTCCAAATCTCTTTTTTCTTTCTCACTTTGAACCCTTGTTTCCATAAGGTTGGAGATCCGGCTGGACATCTGATTAATCTGCTTTCCAATGCTTCCGATCTCATCAGCCGTTTCAATGGAACGATCCGGATCAAAATTACCTCCGGAAATATATTCCAGACGTTTTTTCAGGCGGCTGATGGGAGCGCTTAGCTGGCGGGATATGAACCAGGACAAGGTCAGACCGATGGCAAAACAGAAAAAGAATATAAGGCTGATGGTGCCGCCGATCACTCCATGGTCCAGATTAAGAGATGAAACTGGAAGAACCTGAAAGAAGATCAGTCCGCTGACAGCCTGTTTTTCATAGGCAATGATGCATTCCTTCCCAGCAAGCATGGTGCGGAAATTTCCCAGGGGTTCTTTCAACTCTTTTAAGTTTGCCAGTAAATGGTCTACGTCAAAAGAATCTCCGTTCACAGAGGAGATAATACGTCCGTCTGATGTGGCCGCATAAAGAATCTGACCGTCTCCCATGCTTTTCAGTGTATCAGAAAACAGCCTGGGGGAAACAGCAAGAAATATCCATGCGTCTTCCGGCTGCCCGTTGGAAGCATATTTTAATGGTCTTAAAAGCGGAAGAATCTTTGGGGTATAATTGGTAGGAGAAAAAGGGTTGTCCTCCAGAGAAAGAAGGTACTGGGTATTTTCTCTGTAAAGCAGATCATGAAACCAGGGGGCATTTTCAATGTCACCCACATCCCGGGTGGAACCGTAAGCGTTACCGGCTTGCAGAACTTCTCCATTATTATAGAGTGTGATTTTATAAATATATTTGCTGTAACCTGAAATTGCACAAAAATCTCTCAGCACATTGGCGGCGTAAAGCTTAATATAGGCAGATTCTCCGTGGTCTCCCATTTGAAAAGAAGGAGAGGAAAATAATGATTTTCGTTCGGAGCAGGTAACAACAATGTTGACCATTTCCTTATAAGCCACTTCCATCCGATCTGACAAAATCTGGACCCGGTTCACTGTATTTTTTGTTTCGTTTTCTAAAGCATCCTTATAATAAGAGTGATAGTTATAAAAACTCACGGCACATGCAATGATGATAACCATCAGCAGATTGTATAAAAGAAATTTATACCGGAATGTTCGGGGCATGATCTCATCCTTTCTCCCCCGTGAACAGCCGTTAAATGCCAGATGCACGATTTTGCATCTCAGCCTGCACGAGATTAAATTTAGTAATATCATATCCTTTATTCCGCAGAAATTCAACGAAATAGAAATGAATCTTAAAAAAATATAAAAATCTGAATAAAGTATATGTTTTAATTTATAGCCATAGGAAAAACGTAAAAAAAATAATATAATTATGCAAATCGTTTATTCCGATATAGCCTCAGATCTGGTATCTTTATAGCATAAAGAACACGCGCGTAGTTCTAAAAAAAGGGAGGTTTCAAACCGATGAGATTAAAAAAGGTTTTAGCTATGGTATTAGCAGCCGGAATGGTGTGTGCATCTTTAACTGCATGTGGCAGCAAAACAGCTGAAAGCAGTGCTGCAGATTCAGCAGGAGCAACGACTGCCGCAGAATCCGCAAAGTCAGGAGATAAAACACAGAACTCTGGTGAAAAGAAGGTACTTACCGTTACAACATGGGACTATGATTCATCTCCTCAGTTTCAGTCAGTGGTTGATGCCTATATGAAGGAAAATCCCAATGTGGAGATTAAAGTCATTGATACATCTGCTGATGAATACAACAATTCCTTAGGAATCAGTTTATCCGCAGCTCAGCCGGATCCGGATATTATCTGGGTAAAGGATATGGGCTCCATGCTTCAGATGGCTGATAAAAAGCAGCTTCTTCCTCTTGATGATTTCATGAAAAAAGATAACTTTGATACATCCGTTTACAATGGTGCCGCAGAGCAGCTTCAGTACAACGGAGTGACTTACGGACTTCCGTACCGTTCTGACTGGTATGTCTTATACTACAATAAGGATCTTTTCGACGCAGCAGGTGTTGCATATCCTTCCAATGATATGACCTGGGATGAGTATAATGAACTGGCTGCGAAGATGACTTCCGGCGAAGGCAGCTCAAAGGTATACGGCGGACATAATCATACATGGCAGGCGCTTGTAACAAACTGGGCCGTTCAGGATGGCAAGCATACGGTTGTTGAAAAAGATTATTCCTTTTTAAAGCCTTGGTATGAGGCAGCTCTTTCCTTACAGGATAAGGGATATATTCAGGATTACTCTACGTTAAAGACAGCCAATATCCATTATTCCTCTGTATTTAAGAATCAGCAGTGCGCTATGATGCCAATGGGAACCTGGTTTATCGCGACTATGATCCAGTCCCGTGCAGCAGATGAGACCTCCTTTAACTGGGGGATTGCAAGACTTCCTCATCCTGCTGATACAGAATCAGGATATACAGTAGGAGCTCTCACTCCTGTGGGAATCAGCGCTTATACGGACGAACCTGACTTATCCTGGGATTTTGTAAAATTTGCAACAAGCAAAGAAGCCGCAAATATTCTGGCTGAACAAGGTGTATTTACCGGTATCCAGACAGAGGAATCTTTAAAGACCATCGCTTCCGCACAGTTCTTCCCTGAGGGAGAATCTAATATTGAAGCATTGTCCTATACTCATTACACATTTGACCGTCCTTTAGACCCGAAGATCGAAGAAATTCGTAAGGCTCTTGACGAAGTTCATGAAATGATAATGATTAAGCAGTATACGGTTGATCAGGGAATCGAAGAACTGAACAAACGTGTTGCAGAGATCAAAGGCTGGTAAAATATAATTGATTGCCAAAGAGCGCCTTTTCTAAAATTTCAGCAAGGCGCTCTTTTTGTGGCAAAAAGCAGGTGAAAAGGAGGTTAACCCAGTATGAAAGAATTAAAAATCACATTGACGTCGCATCAAAAGAAAGCAATCCGAAGTAACCTGGTCGGTTATTCCTTTATTTTGCCTAATTTAATCGGATATGCTATTTTCGTATTTATTCCTGTTATTTTTTCCTTTATTTTAAGTGTTATGAAATGGGATGGCTCCAAGGCTCCCATGGAGTTTGTGGGATTAAAAAATTTCGCTCAGATTTTTGGTGACAGGATATTTGTTCAATCCTTTCTTCACACCATTCAATATGCATTGCTTACGGTAGTTCCAACGCTGGTGCTGTCACTTTTACTGGCAGTTTTACTGAATCATAAGTTAAAAGGGATAGCGATCTTCCGGACAGCACTGTATTTCCCTTACATCGCTTCCATTGTGGCGGTAGGTGCGGTATGGAACATGTTATTTCAGCCGGATTTCGGACCCATAAATGAATTTTTAAAATTCATTGGCATTTCAAAACCTCCCAGATGGGTTGTTGATGTGAAATGGGCTATGGTTGCCATCTCCGTTGTAAGTGTATGGAAATATATGGGTTACTATATGATCGTGTATCTGGCAGCTCTCCAGGGAATCTCAGGTTCCCTTTATGAAGCGGCAGGTATGGACGGGGCCAATGGTGTTCAGAAGCTCCGGTATATTACGATCCCCATGCTGACTCCGACCACATTCTTCGTGCTGATTATGCTTACAATTCAGTGCTTTAAGGTGTTTGATCTTGTATATGTAATGACAGGCGGAGGTCCCGGTAACGCCACCAAGACCCTGGTCAATTATATTTATGAAAAGGCATTTACCTCATGGGAGTTTGGACCGGCAAGTGCGGGAGCCATTGTTTTGTTCGCAGTCGTGCTTGTGATCACCCTGATTCAGTTTGCGGGTGAAAAGAAGTGGTCTAAGGATTTAATGTAAGGAGGGAAAGCGATGAATACAAAAACAAAAGATTTAAGGATACCACTGTATCTGGGACTGATTGCTTTATCCCTTTTTATGCTGGTGCCTTTTTACTGGATGGTAATCTCTTCTTTAAAGCTTAATAAAGATGTATTTTCCGTACCAATGAAATGGTGGCCCGGTACGATGCATTGGGAGAACTACAAAATCATCTGGAAGAAGCTGCCCCTTGTGACATTCTTTTTCAATACAGCCAAGCTGACGGTTATTACCACCATCATACAGCTGTGTACCAGCTGTTTTGCTGCTTATGGTTTTACAAAGACGCGTTTTAAAGGCAGGGACCTGATCTTTCTCATGTATGTTACTACCATAGCTGTTCCATGGCAGGTTTACATGGTTCCACAGTTTATTCTGGTTTCCAGGCTGGGTCTTAACGACACTCATCTAGGATTGATCTTAATGCAGGCGTTCTCTGCATTTGGTGTATTTTTAATCCGCCAGTTTTATATCAGCATTCCGGATGAATTATGCGAAGCTGCCAGGATCGACGGGTTAAATGAATATGGTATCTTTGGAAAAATCGTGTTTCCTCTTGGGAAGCCTGCTATGGCAACCCTGACCATTTTTACATTTACCAATGTGTGGAATGACTTTATGGGACCGCTTATCTATTTAAAAACAAAGGAACTGAAAACCATCCAGCTGGGGATCCGGATGTTCATATCCCAGTTCGGAGCGGATTATGCATGGATCATGGCTGCTTCCGTTTGCTCATTGATCCCGGTTATCATTGTATTTTTAAGCTGTCAGAAGTTCTTTGTAGAGGGCGTTGCAGCCAGCGGAATCAAAGGATAGAAAGAGGAAACCCTGCGGGTATCCCTTTATGTCCAAAAAGATGAAAGGAGAGGCATATGGCACAGACATTGGAACAAATAAAAAACTATCCTGGAATGGAAGAGGGTATGGTTCAACAGGCTCTTAATGATGCAGTAAAGATCGTGAAAGAGAACCTTACAGAATTTACGGATAAATTCCAGTCTTCCAACAGCTTCAACGGATTTTATGAGGCAACAGAAAATGTGGAATGGACAACAGGGTTCTGGACAGGAGTGATCTGGCTGGCTTACGAGCACACCGGTGATGAAGCATTTCAAAAAGCCGCCCAAGTACAGGTAGAAAGCTTTCTGAGCAGAATTGAAAATAAAATTGACGTAAACCATCACGATATGGGATTTCTATATAGCTTATCCTGTGTGGCAGCCTATAAACTGACCGGCAATGAACATGCAAAAAAGCTGCTTTATTGGCGGCAGATCATCTGGCAAAACGATACAGAGAAAGAGGGAAGTTCCTTCAGGCGTGGGGAAATCCGGGAGAACCAAAAGAATACCGGCTGATCATTGACTGTCTGTTAAATCTTCCCTTACTTTACTGGGCAACCGAAGTGACGGGAGATCCTTCCTATGAGGATAAGGCGGAAAACCATATAAAGACTGCCATGAAATGCATTTTGCGTCCGGACCATTCTACTTACCATACCCATTTCTTTGATGTGGAAACAGGGGAACCCACGTATGGAGTAACCCATCAGGGGAACCGCAACGGTTCTGCATGGGCCAGAGGCCAGGCCTGGGGGATTTATGGAATTGCCTTAAGCTACCGGTATTTGAAGAATCCGGAGTACATGGACTTATTTTGCAGCGTGACGGATTATTTTATTGAACATCTGCCGGAAGATCTGATTCCTTACTGGGATTTTGACTTTGACACAGGAAGTGAGGAACCAAGAGATTCCTCTGCGTCTGCCATTGCTGTCTGCGGAATCCTGGAAATGGCAAAATACTTAGAAAAAGAGAAGGCGCAGGTATATCTGACTGCAGCTGACCGGATGCTTAAGGCGCTGACAGACCTTTGTGCCAACAGAGATTACAAAAAATCCAATGGATTGCTGCTTCATGGCACCTATGCAAGGAATTCCAAAGAGAATACCTGTACCGACCGAGGTGTAGATGAATGCAATACATGGGGAGATTATTTTTATATGGAGGCGCTGACAAGGCTCTCCAGGGACTGGAAGCTGTACTGGTAAGTGCTGGTGGAGGTGAAGAAAGAATGAAGACAAATCTGCTGTATGTGTTTGCTGACCAGTGGCGGGCGCACGCGATGGGATTTATGAACGTGGATCAGGTGATAACACCAAACATTGACTCTTTTGCCCGGGAGAGCATGAGGTTTACCAATGCTTACAGTACGTATCCCTTATGCTCTCCCCACAGAGCGTCTCTTATGACAGGAAAATACCCATTCCGCCTGGGAATGTGGACTAATTGCAAGATTGGACTGGAAGAAACGGTCATGTTGAGACCCCAGGAGCTCTGCATTGGAGATGTGCTAAAAGGTGAAGGTTACCGGACGGGATACATTGGTAAATGGCATTTGGATGCTTCGGAGCTTAACTTTGTTACCAACCCAATGTCAGGTGCAAGGGACTGGGATGCCTATACTCCGCCAGGGGAAAGAAGACATGGATTTGATTACTGGCTGTCTTACGGAGCCTGGGATGATCACATGAATCCCCATTATTGGCAAGACGGTGAAAGCCAGATAAAGCCAGGAAAATGGTCAGCAGAATTTGAAACAGATAAGGCGCTTGAATACATGGAAGCAAGGAAAGAAGGTGAACAGCCATTTGCGCTGTATCTATCCTACAATCCGCCTCATCTTCCCTATGAGCTGGTGCCGGATAAGTATTACCAACGATTTAAGGACCTGGAGGTCTGCTATCGTGAAAATGTTCCGGAAGAGATGAGACAAAAGGGAGGACTCCTGGAGACTCAGACAAGGCAGTATTATGCTGCAATTTATGGAATTGATCAGCAGTTTGGAAGAATCCTGAAATATTTAAAAGATCATGACATGGAGGAAAATACCCTTGTCATCTTGTCTTCGGATCATGGAGAAATGCTTGGCTCACATGGATTGATGAGTAAAAATATCTGGTATGAGGAGTCCATTCATATACCGCTTATGATTCGTCAGAAAGGAAGAATCCAGGCGGCTGACAACGATGGAATTTTTGCCAGTCCTGACCACATGCCCACGATTCTGGAACTTTTGGAAATTCCCGTTCCAGAGACATGCGAAGGCTATAGTCATGCAAAAGGAATGTTGGGAAGAGATAAGAATGAGCCTGAGGATATGTTGATATGCTCTTATCCGGGAGGAGCGGAGATGGTAAAAAATTTCTCCTCTAAAGGTCTTAATCATAAATCCTATGGCTGGCGCGGTATAAAGGATAAGCGTTACACTTATGTCATATCTAACGGCTATGCGCCAGGCGAGGAACAGAGAGAATATCTTTATGATAACGAAATGGACCCTTATCAAATTAATCCTGAATTATTAGAGCCGGATTGTCAGAGAATTGAAATTCTTAAGTACAGGGAAAGGCTAAGAGCGTATTTAAGCAGAACAGAAGATCCGTTTTTGTGGAAGCGCTAGAAGAGAATCAGGAATAAGGGGTGTTGCAAAATTAACGTAAGTTAGTTTTATGGCACCCCGCTTTTTACTTTAACGGGGAATATGAATTTTTAGAAAGGGATATCTTTATGAGGTACAAATGCAGGAAAATAAGGGATAAACTTATTATCAATGGTAATTTAAGAAAAGTCCAGTGGGAGGCTGCAGAAGGCATTTTACTAGTGGATACAGTAACAGGTTTAGAAAGTAATAACCAGACAATTGTTAAGTTCTTATGGGATGATACTTTTTTATACGTTGGCTTTTATTGCAGGTATGAACAGATCAATGCAACTATGAGTGGTTTCAATGAAAAACTGTATGAAGAGGATGTGGTGGAAGTATTCATTGATGATAACAGTGATCGAAGGACCTATATGGAAATTGAGGTAAATCCGTTAAATGCAGTACTTCATTATCATATACATAACGACCTGACTGGTACGATTTTACAATATGCCAGAGTTAATAATAATATTATATCAGCTGTTACTCAGGATCAGGAAGAGAAGGAATTTATGGTGGAGTTCGCCATCCCATTTACTGAATTTATTACAGCATCAAGCATCCCGCCTGAAACAGGAGATATATGGCTGTTTAACGCATATAGGATCAATAACAGCTTAAGAGACGATGTTGAATATCTGGCATGCTCACCTACTGGTATGATCAATTTTCATATACCAAATTGTTTTGGAGAATTAGAATTTACAAATATACCAATTATTTAACCTGCATTTAAGAGGCAGTTATGAAAAGAAAAAAACCAAAAATCAGATATTCGAAAGAAAAATTGAAGAAGGATCTGATTCAGCAGAAAAAAACTTTGAAGAATAATTTTCTTTTAAATGTTATGAGAGGCGATGTAAAGGATCTAAAGTATATAGAAGAAAATTTTGAACAGCTGGGCATCTTTATTAGCCAGAACGGTTTCCAAATTATCACAATTGAGTTTGATGGGGCAGTGGATAATAATTCTGAGATAATTTTTTCTCGATTTATCATAAAAAATAGAGTGAAAAAAATATTATCCACTTATTTTTCTTTGCAGAGCGCAGAATTGCTGCATCGTATTTCCATGATAATTAATACTGATGAAAGTAGTATTATAATTGAGAAATTACAAAGCCAATTGCAGGCAGCCATTGAGCTCATTTATCATGATCATGGAATAAGATGTTTCATTGGCATTAGCCATATTCATAATAATATTAGTGAAATTCCAGATGCATATACAGAAAGCCTGGAAGCAGTTAGAAATGCCGCGATGCAGGAAGATATAAATATATTTTATGCAGCAGATGTAGAAAAACTGAGCAATCAATATGAATTTACCATTGAAAGTGAATATCGTTTGATAAATTACATTAAAACAAGTAATAAAGAACAGGCAATCAATATAATAGAAGATGTGGTTTATGAAAACACAAAGAATCACAATCTGAAAATAGGATATGTTCAGTGCTTAATGTTTGATATGGTGGGGGCAATTATAAGATCTGTAAAAGAGAAAGGCTTTTCGTCTATACCAGTTGAAAAAGACCCCATTCGTATTATGAAAGAATATACCAATATAGTAGAAATGAAACAGATACTTCTGGATTTCTGCTCTTATGCATGTGAATTGAACTTGTCGCGAAAAGAAACGCAGAAATACAGCATAGAAGAGGAAATCAATCAATATATTAAAGAAAATTATTTCAACCCGGATCTAAATGTTTCAATGCTTGGGGAAACGTTTCATCTGACTCCTGCATATTTATCAAAGATTTACAAGAGTGAAACTGGAAACTCGTTATTATATGCAATTAATAGCATTCGGATTGAAGCCTCTAAAAAACTGTTAAATGAAACTGATTTATGTGTTAATCAGATTTCACAACTGGTGGGATATCTCTATTGTAATGCCTTTATACGTTTTTTTAAGAAGCAGACAGGATTGACTCCCGGACAATACAAGAACCTGAATCAAAAGCAGAAAAAAACCTCTGATGAGTGATTTTTTCATGGTTAGACGCCCCCTGGTCTTTTAAGATTGAGACCAGGGGCGTTTTCTAATTATTTATTTTCCAAAAGTGCCAGCAACATCTCTGCAGTCATTGGGACATGAGTAGGCAGCGCTTCTTTTGTTCCAGCATAGACAGCAGAAATAAGTCGGTGCTTACCAGGTTTCAGCTGTGACTGAATCATGGGTATGTAGGTTCTTGGATGGATCAGATTGCTGTTGCTATCTGCCTGGATAAAATGTGCTTCTCCTTCCCCGCTTAAATCGTATATTCCACTGATATAATGGTAGCAGGTTTTTTCATTCTCGTCTTCAAAAGGACACTCAAAGATCAGATAGCCATTTTCAGCCTTTTGAGCTTCTGAAGGGATAAAATCTCCCTCCCTGTCAGCAGCTCTTGGAATGGAAAATCCACAGTCTGCTGCAAATAGAGGACGTTGGGTTTCAATATCATGAATACGATAATGCCAGGGTAATCCAGGGAAAACGGTAGTTGTGACCGTTACGTCCGGCCATGGTTTCCAACGAGAGCGGATAAGTTCTTCATTTAATTCCATTAATTCACAATTTCTTCTCACGCGGTAATAACTATCCTGTTCACTTAACGCTAACATGCTGTCAGGAGCATTTTGCGCAAGGTCATAATCGCCTCTTGGCACACTGAATCCAAACACATTGGAGTAGACAAATTTTTCATATTTTGCTGCCATGTGAGCAGGCTCAAAGCCAGCATATTGCCCAGCGGTAAAGGCTGCTACATGATGTGGTTTTCTTACAAATACCATATGAGGATGAGGCATAACTCTTTTGTAGGATAAGGCAGGCAATGGTTCTTCTTTTGCCTGCCAGAAAGGATGGTTTTCTGATAAGGCAAGTGGAAGAAAGGCTTTTAGTGACCAGGCGGGTGATCCAGGAGCATTATAAGATTCAGACATAACCAGATTTTCATAGCAATACCCAATGCTAAGAATACCGTCACGGCTAAATATAGGTTTCTGAAACCAGTTTCGAAGGTGCCTTAAAACAATTCCTTTCATAACACCATAGGAAAAGACCTCCACATCATTAAGTGCCAGTGCACCCCAAAAAGCGCATTGTGCAAAACGATAAGTCAGACTTCTTCCGTAAGGGACGCAGTCACCGTCTTCCGAAAACCAATAGATGAAATCCTGAGCAAATATCTTAGCGCGCTCTATGTAAAGTTTGCTTCGAACAGGATCTTCCTTATTCATCAGATGTGCGTAAATTAAGGCGTAATAGTGCATAGCAAAAGCAATATAATAATCTCTTTGTTCGGTTGCACCATCAGAATACCAGCCTTCCCCCAGATAATAAGTATCCAGAGCCTCTAATTCCTGTTTTATGCGTTCACTGTTATAAGGCATTCCAACATTTTTTAAACCAAGATTAACAAGAACGATAAAAAATCTCCAGTTGTTCTCCGGAACTTTATGATAGTTTACCTGAAAGAGCCAGTCTGCGAATCGAGTCTGCTCTTCTTTGGAGAGCGGATAAAAAATTTGCTCAGGTGCCATACAAAGGGCAAGTCCTAATACAGCAGTTTCTACTGTTTTTTGATCATAATCCTCAATGTCGCCCCAATATTCCGGGGAGGAAGGATCGGTTCCATAACGGATCGCATTGTGGTAAATGAGCCAGATATCATCTGCAAAACCTCCTGCAGCTGCAGGAACCAGCCCCCAGAGAGGTCTGGCAAGTGCTTCCATATTAGCAGTACGACTTACGGCCCACGTACCGGTATTACCTAAAACCAGCTGTGTGTTCCTGTCAGAATAATATGGGATCAGAGGATGAACAATTGTTTCTAAAGCTTTCACTAAATCTTGACGGGTCTGTAAAGGATTATCTTGAATCGGTAAATTTTGCATGGAGTGCCTCCGTTTAAATAATTATATTAATTATAATCTTTTTCACCCCAGCATGTATATGTACTATATAATGAATCAATGAACAAAAATAAGCCTCTATGCCTTTTCGGAGAGAGAACGTATGGAGGAGGCGTATTCGGTGGGAGTCATTCCGGTGAATTTCTTGAACTGCCTGGTAAAGTAGTGAATGGAGCTATACCCCAGGCAGTCTGAAATTTCAGTGAAGTTCATCTGGTTGTTGCGGATTAATTGTTTGGCCGCTTCTGTTTTCTTATTTAAGAAAAAATCGATGACGCCACAGCCGTGGGCTTCCCGGAATATTTTCTGAAGCTGGGACCGCCCGATCAAATTGTCACGGCAGATGGATTCAATGGTGAGATGCTCTCTTAAATGTTCTTCCATGTAGCGGACGATCCGGTTATGGATATCTCCATGGATTCGGCTCTCTGCCGGGCTATCCGTAAGAATCTGCTCCGGATTGGAAATGTATTTACGGTAGAGGTGGATAATCAGCTCTTCCAGATAATTACCGATGAGCTGTTCCGCGCCAAAGGAAGCGACGGGCTGCCTGACAAGTTCTTGCTGGTAGGGATCGTCGAGCCTTCCGGTAAATGCGTTGCGGGCTTCTATGATAATCTGGGCAAGGAGAGCTGCTTCCGTTTCCTGGACGGAAAGAACTTTTCCTTTCAATGCTTTCATACAGGGAGAATTACATTCAAATCCCACTACAACCAGGTTGGGGGCAATCGTCCCATTGGTCAGTATGTTATGGAATTCCCCTGGACTGTGGAAGATGATGTTTCCCCTCTTTAAAGGGATCTGTTTCCCGTCTGCCACCACGTCAATGACTCCCTTGTCAACGCAGACAAATTCCCAGAAGTCATGGCTTTCGCCGGGAAAAGTAAAATTGCTCATGTATTCAAAATAGTGAACAGTTATAATCTTTTTAATGACAGCGGAGGGACGGAGTGAAGTGCTTTTATAGGCCATGGGTTATCCTTTCTTTTGATGTTTGTTCTTAATTTTAGTATACCACATTCTCCTGTAAAAATAAAAGAAGAGTACGATTGTATAAATAAAATAATAGATAGTGCAAATATTTTTTTAAATATATTCATTATACTGAGGATAGTAAATTTCAGGAGGTAACAGCAATGAACGGAAAACCGGTTCTGGTGATTATGGCTGCAGGCATGGGCAGCCGTTATGGTGGATTAAAACAGATAGACTCTATCGATGCATATGGGAACAAGATTATTGATTATTCTATTTTTGACGCAGTTCAGGCTGGATTCGAAAAGGTTGTTTTTATTATTAAGAAGGCCATTGAGAAAGAATTCAGGGAGAACATCGGAGACCGCATAGCGGCCCACGTGAAAGTGGAATATGTATACCAGGAGCTGGACCGGCTGCCGGCCGGATATCAGGTGCCGGAGGGACGGGTTAAGCCGTGGGGAACCGGTCATGCTATTTTATGCTGCCAGGATGCGATTGACGGACCTTTTGCTGTGATCAATGCGGATGATTATTATGGAAAAAGTGCTTTTGTGTCTATATACAATCAGTTGTCTGAGATTTCCGACGGTGAAAAGTATCAGTATACCATGGTAGGCTACCGCCTGTATAATACCCTGACAGAAAATGGTCATGTGGCAAGAGGCGTGTGCACCATCAGTGAAGAAGGAAAGCTTGTAGATATCCATGAACGCACCAGAATAGAAAAGCAGGGAGATAAGGCAAAATTTACAGAGGATGATGGCAAGACCTGGACAGAGCTGAGCGAGGACATTGTTGTTTCCATGAATATGTGGGGCTTTACGAAAAGTATAATCAAAGAGCTTGATGAGAGGTTTGCCGTTTTTTTGGATAAAGAACTTCCCGGAAATCCGTTAAAATGTGAATATTTCCTTCCTTTTGTGGTGGATGTACTGTTAAAGGAATATAAGGCGGAGGTTACCGTTTTGAAGAGCGTGGACCGTTGGTACGGCGTCACTTACAAAGAAGATAAGGAAACAGTAGTGAATGCCATCAGGGAACTTAAGAAAACCGGTATTTATCCGGAAAGTCTGTGGGAGGAACAGTAATGGGAGACGCACAATGTAAAAAGATTGGAGAGGCCATCAGTCTGCTGGCTTTCCAGGGAGAAATGATTTCATGTGAGCGCTATGGAAACGGTCATATTAATGATACGTTTCGTCTGGTCTGTATGGACAGGGGAGCCATAAAGCCTTACATCATCCAGAGAATCAATCATAAGGTATTTAAGGATCCTGTGTCTCTTATGAAAAACATCTCAGGTGTCACTTCATTTCTGCGTGAAACGATTATAGCCCAGGCTGGGGATCCGGACCGGGAGACGTTAAATATTGTAAAGGCACGGGACGGAAAGGATTACTGTCAGGACAGCGACGGAAATTATTGGAGAGGGTACCTTTTTATAGAGGGGGCTACCACCTATGATAAGGTGAGAAATCCGGAAGACTTTTACCAGAGCGGCAGAGCCTTCGGTCGTTTCCTGTGCAGACTGGGAGAATACCCCGCTGAAGAGCTGACGGAAACCATCTTAAATTTCCACAATACGCCGGTTCGCCTGCAAGCTTTTAAAGAAGCGGTTAAAGCAGATGTCTGTAACCGGGCACAGCTTGTCAGCAAAGAAATAAATTTTGTACTGGACAGGGAGAGGGAGGCAGATACTGCAATGAAGCTGCTGCGGGAAGGCAGGCTGCCGCTCCGTGTAACTCACAATGACACCAAGCTTAACAATATCATGATCGATGACCAGAGTGGTGAGGCTTTGTGTGTTATTGATTTAGATACCATTATGCCGGGACTGTCTATCTTTGATTTCGGTGATGCCATCCGGTTCGGAGCCAATACAGCGGAAGAGGATGATCCAGATTCCAGTAAAGCGTCCTTATCCCTGGAATTGTTTGAAATCTATACGAAAGGCTATATGGAAGGCTGCAAAGAGGTATTGACGGCAGAGGAAAGAACAATGCTGCCTATGGGTGCCAAATTAATGACTTATGAATGCGGTATGCGTTTCTTAACGGATTTCCTTCAGGGGGATACCTATTTCCACACCAGCAGGGATAACCACAACTTAGATCGCGCAAGAACCCAGTTTGCTCTGGTAGCAGATATGGAGAAAAAGTGGGTGGAGATGGAAGAAATTATTAATAAATATCAATAAGGAAAGAAAGGGGATAACGGATGAAAATACTGGTGACAGGGGGTGCCGGATATATCGGCAGCCATACCTGCGTAGAACTTTTAGAGCGGGGATATGATGTGGTTGTGGTGGACAATCTGTCGAACTCTTCAAGCGTATCATTAAAGAGAGTGGAAGCAATTACCGGCAGGCAGGTGACTTTTTATAAGGCAGATCTTCTGGACGGAGACGCGCTGGAAGAGATATTTAATAAAGAAGCAATTGAGGCAGTAATCCATTTTGCGGGCTTAAAGGCAGTGGGGGAATCAGTCTCAAAACCCTTGGAATATTACCATAACAACATCACCGGAACTCTTGTTTTGTGTGAGATCATGAGAGCTCATGGGATAAAAAAGATCATTTTTAGCTCTTCAGCAACTGTGTATGGAGATCCGGCCTTTGTTCCCATCACAGAGAAATGTCCGAGGGGGAGCATCACCAATCCCTATGGACAGACAAAGGGGATGCTGGAACAGATTCTCACGGATCTTCATACTGCGGATCCAGAGTGGAACGTTATTATACTTCGCTACTTTAATCCAGTGGGAGCACACAATAGCGGGCTGATCGGTGAGGATCCAACGGGAATTCCCAATAACCTGGCCCCCTACATCACTCAGGCTGCTGTAGGGAAGCTTAGAGAAGTCAGTGTTTTTGGCAATGATTACAACACGCCAGACGGTACAGGGGTCAGGGATTATATCCATGTAGTGGATCTGGCTCTGGGTCATGTTAAGGCTCTAGAGAAAC
Organism: Hungatella sp.; assembly: GCA_009712635.1. Taxonomy (GTDB): domain Bacteria; phylum Bacillota; class Clostridia; order Lachnospirales; family Lachnospiraceae; genus Lacrimispora. The sequence continues at coordinate 85,886 of WASS01000029.1, forward strand.
TTTCTTCCCAGGATTCCCGGGTCAGGATTTATAATCTTGGAACTGGACGTGGATACAGCGTGCTTCAGATGATAGAAGCATTCTCAAAGGCATGGGGAAAACCTATCCCTTATTCCATCAGACCGCGCCGTTCTGGAGACATCGGAGAATGCTTCGCAGATGTTTCCCTTGCGAAAGAAGAACTTGGCTGGGAAGCGGAGCGGGGGATCGAAGAAATGTGTAAGGATTCTCTGCGTTGGCAGATTGGTAATCCGGAGGGGTACCGCTGAAAGATAGAATAAATAGACAGTTATATTATTTGTGTTATAATATAGAGTAGGTATTATGAACGCATAAAATATTTAAATGGAGGTTCTTATGTTTTTTTCCGATTTAAATACGGATAGATTGCTGTTAAAAAACATATCGGGTGAAGATAGAGATTTTGTTTTTAGTCAGTTTTCCGATCGGGTTGTTAACAGATACTTATTCGATGCAGAGCCATTAAGTACCATTGAAGGCGCTGATAAAATAATTAACATGTTTTTGCAAACAGAACCGAGAACTCACCATCGTTGGGTTTTAATTAGAAAAACAGACAAAGTAAAAATGGGAACATGTGGCTTTCATTGTTGGGATATTAACAAAAATGTTTGTGATGTGGGTTATGACCTTAAAGAAGAATATTGGGGAAATGGTTACATGCAAGAGGCTTTGAATGCTATTATTATATTCGCCAAAAGCAACATGAAAATTAAGGAGATAAACGCATGCATCTACCCTGAAAATATGAAGTCAGTTGCAATTGCTGAAAGGCTTGGTTTTGAATTTTCAGGTAAAAAGAAAATTGAGCACTTTCAAGATAGTGAATATCTTCACCATATATATACTTTGGACTGTACTACTTTGTAAAAATATGTATTTATGTTTAATTTCTAGTTACGAGACCGTTTATTCTCAGGATATCAGAGAATGACCGGTCTTTTTTACGAAATAATGTATTAGATGCTTTTGTCATAGCCAGACTAAGCAGATTGCATTGAAACGTGAACTGATATATAATTGTATATAGTAGAAATGGTTTCAGCTCATTTTAGCCTGGAGGTATAAAATGGGGAAGAAAAAACGAGAACATATTGTCTTTGATCAAATGTTAAAGCGAAAGAAACAGATACCCATTTCAAAAATAAACAAAATCGTTAAAAAAGGTAAGGGTAGAAGTAAGTATGAATATATTTGAAAAAATTAAACAGGAAATCATGGCTGACCCCATGAATGAATCCTACACAAAAATGGGTATTCCCCCAATATTTAAAGCCTCAGCAGATGCACGCATTGCCATAGTGGGGCAGGCACCGGGACGTAAAGCGGAAGCAACTCAATTGTTTTGGAATGACTTAAGTGGAGATCGATTAAGAGAGTGGCTGGGGGTATCCAGAGAGATATTCTATAATACAAACCGAATCGCTCAATTGCCTATGGATTTCTATTATCCGGGAAAAGCAAAAACTGGTGATGCACCTCCAAGAAAAGGTTTCGCAGAAAAGTGGCATCCACGTTTGCTGGAGGAGATGCCAGATATTGAAATCATTATTCTAATCGGCAGCTATTCACAAAAGTATTATTTAAATGTAAGACGTGAGAAAAGTTTAACGGAGACAGTACGTAATTTTCAAAATTATTTACCTGAATATTTTCCATTGGTACACCCTTCTCCTTTAAATCTGGGGTGGCTCAAGCAAAATCCGTGGTATGAAGGTGATGTTTTACCCGTTTTAAAAGAAATTGTTCATAAGAACTTATAAATCTTAACACCTCGAAAGAGCCAGCCTTTCCTTAGCAATGGAAGGCTGGCTCTTTTTAAATACGCTTCCATTTATCAAATACGCTCTATGAACAATTAGTTATACAATCTGAAAGTTTCCCGCGTTCTTCCTGTATTGAGAGGGAGAAATACCTTCCTGCTTTTGAAAAACTTTTGTAAAGTAGGAAGCATCATTAAAATTTAAGTCCGCTGCAATTTCATAAATGGGAGCATCAGAGAATTTTAGCATATTTTTTGAACGTTCTATTTTCAGTTTTATGATATATTCCGTAAAAGAGGTTCCCGTTTTTTGTTTAAAGTATCTGCTTAAATACTTCTCATTTAAATTGAATTCACAAGCCAGGTCACTTAAATTCAAATCGTCTAAAAAGTGGTAATCAATATAATTTAATATTTCTTGAATATAATCTGTATATTTAGGCGGTACAGTAGGGGAGGTATCTTTTTTTTTCATTGATCCTAATATTTTATCCAGGCAGTTATACAGATCATTTGGAGCAATCGGTTTTAGCAAAAAGTCAATAACACCGCATTTTATTGCCTGCTGTGCATAAGTGAACTCATTGTAAGCAGTGATAATAACTGTATTTACATTAGGCAGAAAATTACAAATTTCTTTTTGAGCATCTAATCCGTTGCATTGAGGCATATCAATGTCCATCAGAATAATATCTGGTAAATGCTGATGAGCTAACTTAATCGCTTCAAAACCGGTGGTTGCAGATCCGACTAAATGAATGTTGGGGTAATGACGCTGAATGATCAGATTCAAAGCCTTTCTTTCCAATGATTCATCTTCGCATATTAAAAGTTTATACATACAATCCACCTCCTTTAGAGCTAACGGTAAGTGACTGGGAGAAGTATATCAATTTTAGTATAAGTGTACACTTTGCTGTCAATGGTTATTCCGTATTCCGGGCCGTATAATTTTTTAATACGGGTTTGTGTATTCATTAATCCCAATCCAGAGGCAGGGTTATCTATATCTTCTTCTGTTTGCAGCAAATCAATGATATCCTCTGAAATACCACATCCATTATCATAAATTTGAATTAAGATATCATTTTTATGATTTTTATTCGTCTTTGAAATGTCAATTCTGATAATTCCATTCGCCATACAGTCTTTTAAACCATGGATGAAAGAGTTTTCAACCAACGGCTGAAGTGTCATGCTGGGAATGCGGCAGTCTCTGATGCTGTCATCCGCATGTATCTGGCAGGTAATCTTATCCCCAAAACGTGCTTTTTGTATATTTAGATAATGATTTAAATTGTTCAGTTCTTCTTCAATGGTTGGAGTATCAGAAGTATTTTTGATTGTATAACGCAGATAATTTGATAAATCGTAAATCAGCTGTTCTGTCTCCTCAGATCCGTCAAGAAGTGCTGTACGTGCAATGGAGTTTAAGGCATTAAAAAGAAAATGAGGATTCATCTGTGCCTGAATTCTTTTTAAGGTCTGAGCAGAAGCAATCTGCTGCTGGCGGATTCGCTCAATTGTTTCATGATTGAGTTGCTGTTGGATGATGGTCTTATAGCTTTTTTCTGCGATATATTCGGCAAAAAAACTGTAAAACTTCAGACATGTCTGGATATAGTCCTCTGCAACAACAGGAATTTCTGCTACAGTCCGGTCTAAATCCTCTTTGCATAGATGAAATTTATTTGCCAGCTTTTCTGTATCAATTAATGCCCTGTCCTGTTCATGAATCAAAACCTGTCCACCTAAAACGCCGCCTAAAAGAACATCGTTGACAATAATGGGAGCAGCACAGTCTCTTAAACCACAGTGGCAGTCGTAAACAATCGAATGCCCCATCTCAAGTGAATGCTTCAAAGCGTAGTAGTCACATGATATACAGGCCTGGCGGCCTGCCTCAGAAGTACGGATTAACTGGCAAAAAGTAGAAAAATTACTAAGAGAAGAAAATGGTTTCCCATCGGTGTTAACAGTTACTACAGAAAAACTTACGATACTTGACAGCTCAGATTGAATTTTGCTGAATTCATCGAAGTCAATTAAGTTCTCAAGTAAAAGATCAAATTCTGGATTCATGAAAAACTCAACTCCTCATTCTAGATATATAAAATAATAACATAGTTGATTGGTCTTTTCAATTCACTTTTACGAAGTGGTATTTTTCCCACCTTGAGAATCCCTTAAATAGCGGAAAGTCCAAAAAAAGAAGTAGAAAAAATACCAGATCATAAATGGGAAAAATACTAAAAGTACTTCCTGGAATCCTAAGAAAACGCAAATGTATGTGATAATATTTATAACGATAACAGGGAATTCACACTTTTATTTGTGAAAATGTAACATGCAACTAGCATGATTGCATAGATAAAAATAAAAATCTGGAGGTAGTAAAATGGGACAGGAAGCATTAGGTTTAGTCGAAACAAAAGGATTGATTGCATCAATTGAGGCAGCAGATGCAATGGTAAAGGCAGCAAACGTGGCTTTAATTGGTTATGAAAAAATCGGCTCTGGTTTAGTAACTGTAATGGTACGGGGAGATGTCGGTGCAGTGAAGGCAGCCACTGATGCAGGTGTAGCGTCTGCAAAACGTGTGGGTGAGGTTGTATCTGTTCATGTAATTCCTAGACCACATACAGATGTGGAGAAAATGTTACCAAAATTTCAGGAGAAATAATTCAGGAGAGGGTAGATCATGGATAAGGATTTATTAGATAAGATTTTAAGTTCTGTTACTGGTTCTGAGAATAAAGAGCAGACAAGCGAAAAAGTGGAGACAGCTGTGTCATCTCAGTGCAATCTCACCGAGTTTGTAGGTGCCGGAATTGGGGATACAGTTGGTTTGGTAATTGCAAATCTGGAGTATCATCTGCATGAAAATTTAAAGCTGGATCCTAAATATCGTTCCATCGGTATCGTAAGTTCCAGAACAGGTGGAGCACCTCATGTGATGTCTGCTGACGAGGCAGTAAAAGCTACAAATACAGAAGTAGTGAGCGTAGAATTCTGCCGTGATACAAAAGGCGGAGCAGGACATGGAAGCACCATTATATTTGCAGCGGAAGATGTATCTGATGCCAGACGTGCCGTAGAAATTATGTTGTCGGCTCTTGAGCGGAACTTTGGCAATGTGTATGGATGTGATGCAGGACATATTGAGCTTCATTACACTGCCCGTGCAAGTTATGCGCTCAATAAGGCATTTAATGCTCCCATAGGAAAGGCTTTTGGAATTACGGTAGGAGCACCGGCAGCAGTAGGACTTTTAATGGCAGATATGGCTATGAAAACAGCAAATGTTGATATTGTTACATATGCAAGCCCTGCATCAGGCACATGTTTTTCCAATGAGATTATTGTGACATTTTCAGGTGATTCAGGAGCCGTCAGACAGTCTGTGCTGGCTGCAAGGGATGTGGGACTTTCCGTTCTTCGTGGTATGGGACAGAATCCAGTATCTGTTACGACTCCCACACTGTAAAATGGCACAGAAATGAGGTAGAGCCTTTTGAAAGATGAAGCGCTGGGATTAATTGAAGTAATTGGTCTGCTTGCGGCGGTGGAAGCGGCGGATACTGGCCTTAAATCAGCAAATGTTTCTCTGGTGGGCATAGAGAATGCCACAGGAGCCTATTTTACGGTAAAGTTTTCCGGTGATGTGGGAGCTGTAAAAGCGGCAGTCACTTCAGCTCGGGTAAACGCAGAAAAAGTCGGAACAGTAGTATCTGCTCATGTAATCCCCCGGCTGTCCGCTGGGCTTAAGGGCTGGCTGATGACGGAAGAATCTGTGAAAGCGGAAGAAGCTACTCAGGTGGAATACAGTAAAAAACCGGCAGAGGAAAAGGAAAAGACCGACGAAGTGGAAGAAACGTCTGTGGAAGCAGAACATGAGGAGAACCTGAATAAAATTGAGATAATTGCAGACAGAGAATCTGAGAGTGAAAAACGTCCAGCATATACCTGCAATCTGTGCAAGGATCCCAAATGTCCGAGAGAAAAGGGACAAATGGAGAAATTGTGCATTCATGCAAGAGGAAAGCGAGGAAATGAAACATGACAAATAATCAGGAATTCACTGTAAAAGCAATTTTATCTATGATGGAGAACAAGCCGGCGGAAAATGGAATACCACTGGGAGTATCAAACCGTCATATCCATTTGACCAGGGAATCTGTGGAGATCCTTTTGGGAAAGGGATATGAGCTGACAAAGGCAAAAGATCTGGGACAGCCGGGGCAGTATGCAGCAAAGGAGACCGTGTGTATTGCTGGAAAAAAAGGCAGTTTTTCAAATGTAAGAGTGCTTGGTCCGGTAAGAAAGCAAAACCAGGTTGAAATCAGCCGTACGGATGGTTTTTCATTAGGTGTAAATCCACCGGTGCGTCTTTCCGGCGATTTGAGTGGTGCAGCAGACATCTGTGTGATCGGGCCCAAGGGGATGATGGTGATGAAGGAGAGCGTTATTATCGCGAAGCCTCATATTCATATGAGTCCTGTGGATGCCCTGCGTTTTCAGGTAAATGACGGGGATTCGGTATCTGTAGAGATTCCGGGTGAAAGAGGCTATACCATGCACCATGTGGTAATTCGTGTAACGGAGCAGTCTGCACTGGAGTTTCACATTGATACAGATGAGGCCAATGCAGCAGGAACCCCGTCAGATGCCGTTGTCCAGCTGATTAAGTGAGAGGAATGATAATATGATCAGAGAGCAGACTGAAATGGATCGTTCGAATGAATATCTGCTTCAAATGGATGCAACTTCCGAAAAAGAATTCATAGATTTAAAACAATTTGTGCTGCCTCTGAAAGTAGGGGTGGATCTGGGTACCTCCAATATTGTGGTAACGGTGTTAGACCAGAAAAACCGCCCGGTAGCATTTGAAATGGAGTCAGCCAATGTGGTGAAGGACGGAATTGTAGTGCAATTCTTAGATGCTGTCCGGATACTGGAAAAACTAAAGGGCAGGCTGGAACAACGGCTGAACACGAAACTGGAAGAAGCTGCGACTGCAATTCCCCCAGGTATCATGACCGGAAATACAAAGGTAATCAGTAATGTGGTGGAAAATGCAGGTTTTCATGTGACTCATGTAATAGATGAACCGGAAGCTGCCGCCGTAATGATGGGAATCAGGGACGGAATTGTCGTGGACATAGGCGGCGGTACTACCGGTGTTTCAGCGGTAAAAGATGGTCAGATCATGTATTCCATGGATGAACCCACCGGTGGAACTCACATGACATTAGTGATATCCGGTGCTATGGAATTAGAATTTTCAGAGGCGGAGCAATACAAAAAAAACCAGGACAACTATCAGCTGGTTTTTACTATGATCCAGCCTGTTATGGAAAAAATGGCGCACATTACCCGTTCCTTTATGAGAGAACAGGAGGGACCCATTTATTTAGCAGGAGGAACCAGCTGTTTGAAGGGAATTGAGGCAGTTTTTCAAAAATATCTGGGGATTGCCGTTTATAAACCCCAAAATCCTTTGCTGGTGACACCCATAGGAATTGCTATGTCAATTCCATCTGTGAAAGAGAAGGCATAGTAATAAAATGATGGAAAAAGAAGAAATTATCAGAAATATATTAAAAAGTCTTTTGCCAATGATGGATAAAAAGGCATTGGTGCTGCTGACCGGAGGTACTGCAGATTATCAGGAATACCAGAAGATGGTTGATGAGCTGCTGCTGACAGAAGCTAAAATAGCGGTGACTGAAGCTTTTAAAAGCCTTGCATCCAGTGCAGTCAAAGACAGGCTGGACTCACGCTTTATTCCGGATGGAGAGACATTATATCGGGAAATGAATGAATTTAACATCATCATTATTCCGGTATTAACCAGAAATACTCTGGCAAAGGGAGCGATGGGAATACAGGACAACTTAGTCTCCATGGCGATTGCAGCTGGTTTTATGAAGAAGATTCCGATTCTGGCAGTGACGGAAAACTGCAGCCCGAATAGTGGACATACAAGGGAAACAGGGATGAATCTCAATGAGTCCTATAATCAGATGATGACTGGCTATGAAGAGCGATGGAAAGAATTTGGAGCCATATTGATTGGGCGGGAGGAATTTTCTTCCCGGTTGAAGAAGATGCTTTATCCGGAAATCCCCATCTATTCAGAAAGCCATTTACCAGAACAATCATCATCAGAGGTGTTTCAGGTACTGACCATGAAAGATGTACAGGGATTCCGGCCAGGACAGAGAATCAAAGTATCTTCCCGGAGTGTCATCACGCCCTTGGCAAGAGAAGCATTAAACGAAAAGAACATTATAGTAGAAATTATTGAAAAGAAAAAGGGGAATCAGCCGTGATGGAATATGATAAGGACCTCCAAAGCATACAGGAGGTTAGAAATAAGGTGGCAAAAGCAAAAGAAGCACAGTCATCTTATCAGGAGTTTTCCCAGAAACAAATGGATCAGGTCGTAAAGGCCATGATGGAAGCAGCACTTGAAAATGCTGAAATGCTGGCAAAGATGGCAAAAGAAGAAACCGGATACGGGAAATGGGAAGACAAAATAGTTAAAAATGTTTTTGCTGCCAAGTATGTCTATGAGGCAATGAAAGACCAGAAAGTGGTTGGATTAATCCGCGATGACAAAGAATTGAAAGTGATGGAAGTAGGCGTCCCAATGGGAGTCATTGCCGGCTTAATTCCATCTACGAACCCAACATCAACGGTTATTTTCAAATCCCTGATTGCCTTAAAGGCGGGAAATGCAATTGTATTTTCTCCCCACCCTTCTGCTGTAAACTGTATCAAGGAAACCGTGAAGATCCTTCAGGATGCATGTGTATCAGCAGGAGCACCAGAGGGATTAATCGAGTGCATCAATGTCCCGACTGTGGATGGTACCAATGCCCTGATGAAGCATAAGGATATTGGTTTGATTCTGGCTACAGGCGGAGAAGCCATGGTGAAAGCGGCATACAGTTCAGGAACTCCGGCCATAGGGGTAGGACCAGGAAATGGTCCCGCATTTATTGAACGCAGTGCAGATGTGAAAAAGGCAGTAAGCCAGATTTTAGAGAGCAAAACCTTTGACAATGGTGTAATCTGTGCGTCGGAACAGTCTGTTGTTGTGGAAGCAGAGATGAAAGATACGGTTGTGGAAGAAATGAAGCGTCAGGGCTTTTATTTCATGACAGAAGAGCAGTCCGAAAAACTGGGAAGGTTTCTGCTTCGTCCAAATATGACCATGAATCCGGTAATTGTTGGAAAAAGTGCTCAGGAACTGGCTAAGCTCTCCGGTATCGATATACCGGGGGATGCAAAGGTTCTGGTTTCTTTCCAGGATACAGTTTCCCACAAAAATCCGTACAGCAGAGAAAAACTGACAACAGTCCTTGCATTTTACACGGAGCCCACATGGGAAAGTGCCTGCCTGCGTTGTATGGAAATCCTAAACAATGAAGGAAAAGGTCATACCATGACGATTCATTCCCAGAATGAGGATATTATCCGTGAATTTGCTTTGAAGAAAAATGTATCCCGTTTGCTGGTCAACACCCCTGCTACTCTCGGCGGAATCGGAGCTTCCACCAATCTTGTTCCGGCTCTGACACTGGGCTGTGGTGCAGTCGGAGGCAGTTCCACATCGGACAACATCGGTCCGACGAATCTGATTAATATACGCCGTATCGCTTATGGCATGCGTTCCTTAGAAGAAATAAAAAGGGAGATACCAGCCTGCGGCTGTGTGAAGACCGAGCAGAAAGCGGAAACTTCTATATCAAGTGCAGAGGTGGAAGATCTGGTACGACGGATACTGGGCGGAATCTGAGAGGATGTGATTACATGCATTTAGCAAAAGTAATAGCAAAAGTAGTCGCCACTCAGAAGACAGACAGACTGGTGGGAGGAAAGCTTCTGGTTATAAAGTCAGTGGATGAAACGGGAAAACTGATGGAAAGTGAAACTCCCTATGTGGCCATAGATGCAGTTGGTGCAGGTGTTGGAGACTGTGTTTTGGTTGACTGGGGCGGCAGCGTAGACAACGATATGAGCATGGTGGGCGATATGTCCATTGTTGGAATTGTTGATACCATAGAATTTGAATAAGGTAAGGCGGCTATCAATATGAAAAAATTTCAGATTAAGCCGGCAGTATATTTTGGTGCCGGTTCCATACAGGTATTGGATGAATTAGCCTATAACCATGTTCTGGTCATCACTGATCCGTTTATGGTTAAAAGCGGAAACATTAAGCCTGTGATGACACAATTAAGAACAGATGCACAGGTAACTGTTTTTGACCATATTTATCCTGATCCGGATACCGCACTGATTGCAGAAGGAACGGAAGTTTTTATAAAGACAGATCCTGATCTGATTATTGCCTGCGGTGGAGGATCTACCATTGATGCAGCGAAAAGCATTCTTTACTGCAGCGGTAAAATTGTGGAAAAAGAAAAAAAACGGGTGTTTGTAGCAATACCCACCACAAGCGGAACCGGATCGGAAGTTACTAATTTTTCGGTTATTAAGATGGATCAAAGCAAAATACCAGTGGTTGATGATGCTTTACTTCCAGATTTAGCAGTACTGGATGGTGATCTGACAAAAACAGTTCCTCCGTCCATTACTGCCGATACAGGGATGGATGTATTGACTCATGCTTTGGAAGCTTATGTTTCTACTGATGCAAGCAATTTCTCAGACGCCCTGGCAGAAAAAGCAGTGGAGATTATATTTGAATACCTTCCGACAGCAGTAAAGCATGGAGATGATTTGGAGGCAAGAGGATTTTTACACGATGCATCCTGTATGGCGGGAATGGCATTTACCAATGCCTCCCTTGGAATCAATCATTCTCTGGCACATGCAATCGGCGGAGCATTACACGTTCCACATGGTAGAGCCAATGCAATTTTACTTCCATGGGTGTTGGGTTACAATGCAGCTGACCAGAGAGCAAGGGAACGATATGGAAATCTTGCATGGAGGCTTGGACTTTCTCCTAAAAATGCTGAAAACGGAGCTGAAGTGCTGCAGGCAGCAGTAAAAATGCTGTCCGAAGCGATTAAAATTCCTGCTTCTTTCAGAGAAGCAGGTGTCAATGAGAGAGATTTTTATGATAATCTGGATCGGATGACAATGGCTGCATCAGGAGATAACTGCACGAAGACAAATCCCCTCCAGCCATTAGCAGAGGATTTAAAGGATTTATACAAAAAAAGCTATACAGGAGGAAAATAAGGGGATGAAGGAAAAAATACTGATTCCATGTTTGGCAGAGTTTCTGGGCACATTCTTATTTGTTTCAATTGGATTTGCCTCTGTAGCGGCCATGGTGCTGAAAATGAGCGATATAAGTTATCCTTTTATGGCAGTATGCTGGGGCGGGGCGATTACGATTGCGATTTATATTGTGGGAGGTGTGAGCGGCGCTCATTTAAATCCTGCAGTTACAGCGGCATTGGTTGTATGGGACGGATTTGACAAAAAAAAGGCGGTATGTTATATCGCCGCACAGACACTTGGAGCGTTCTGTGCAGCCGCACTTGTATACTATCTGTTTTCTTCCGGAATAAGAGGAATGGAAGAAACAAACGGATGGATAAGAGGAACCGCAGAAGGAACCGGAGCTATGGGTATCTTTGTAACAGGGGCCGCCGCCGGGGTCTCCATGCTGAAAGCGTTTATCAATGAAACAGTCATCACTGCAATGCTGGTACTTACCATATATGCAGTGACAGACAAAGAAAATGTTTCAGCACCCGACGCGGGAATCGGAGATATTGCCATTGGTGCCATCGTTATTTTCTGTGGAATTGCCTTTGGCCCACTGACCGGATTTGCCATGAATCCCGCCAGAGATTTTGGCCCAAGATTATTTGTAATGGCAGCAGGCTGGGGAAAATACGGGTTAGGCAGCAATTTATATGGACTGATTGTTCCTGTTTTCGGACCTTTTCTCGGAGGTATTTTAGGTGGTGGTATTTACAAGAAAATTATGAAACCCTTGAGAGAAAAAATGTAATGGAGATGGAGGAAAAACCATGAAGCAGATATTAAATATTGGGCCGGAGGAAACAAGCCCAAGGATTCAAAACTTAATTGATGGATTATATAAGGCATTGCCGGCAGTGGAATCAGAGAGGGCTTTACTGATTACAAAATCCTATAAAGAGACAGAAGCATTGCCGATGGTTCTCAGAAGAGCAAAAGCTCTGGAATATATTCTGGAAAATATGACGCTGGTAATCCGTGACAGTGAATTAATTGTTGGTAATCTCACGACTGCACCCAGATCCACACAGATTTTCCCGGAGTTTTCCAACAAATGGCTCTTGGATGAGTTTGATTCTCTTGCACAGCGTAAGGGTGATGTATTTACCATTACAGATGAAGTGAAAAATCAGTTAAAAGAGTGCTTTACATACTGGAACGGTCGTACTGTCAATGAACTGGCAACAGAATTAATGTATGATGATACAAAAACGGCGATGAATCATAATGTATTCACTGTAGGAAATTACTATTTTAATGGCGTGGGTCATATCAGTGTTGATTATGAAAGGGTTTTGAAGAATGGCTTTTCAGGCATCATCAAAGATGCGGAGCATGCATTGGCTAACCTGGATAAAGGCTGTCCTGACTCGATTGAAAAGACCCATTTCTTAAATGCGGTAATCATTACATCAAAAGCAGCGATTCGTTATTCTGAGCGTTTTGCAGCTCTGGCTGATAAGATGGCAGCAGAAGAAAGAGATATGAAGCGGGCTCAGGAATTGAGAGTGATTGCAGCAAACTGCAGGAAAGTCCCTGCTAATCCAGCGGAGAATTTTTATGAGGCTTTACAATCCTTCTGGTTTGTTCAGGCAATTATACAAATTGAATCCAATGGCCACTCCATTTCCCCCATGCGCTTTGACCAGTATATGTATTCCTATTATAAAGCAGATATCGAAAGTCTGAATTTGTCAAAGGAAAGAGCACAGGAGCTTTTGGACTGCCTGTGGGTGAAGTTTAATGATGTGAACAAAGTCCGTGATACCGGATCCACCAAAGGCTTTGGCGGCTATCCCATGTTCCAGAACCTGATTGTAGGAGGACAGGATAGAGCGGGTATCGATGCCACCAACGAATTGTCCATTGCATGTCTGGAAGCAACCCAGCATACAAAGCTTCCCCAGCCATCTATTTCAATCCGTGTCTGGAATGGTTCACCTCATGAGCTGTTAATCAAGGCTGCTGAAACTTCAAGACTGGGCCTTGGTATGCCTGCATATTACAATGATGAGGTAATCATTCCGGCATTGGTAAACAGAGGGCTTACTCTGGGAGATGCGAGAGATTATGGAATCATTGGCTGCGTCGAGCCACAGGTAGGTGGAAAGACGGAAGGCTGGCATGATGCAGCATTCTTTAACCTGGCAAAGGTTCTGGAGCTGGTGGTTTACAATGGTTGTCTGGATGGAGTGAGAATTACGCCTCAAACCGGAGAATTTACTTCCTTTACAAGCTTTGGGCAGATTCTGGAAGCTTATCAGAAGCAGATGGAATACTGTGTAAGATTCCTCACCAATGCAGATAATTCCGTTGATATGGCCCATGGTCAGAGAGCGCCCCTTCCCTTTGTATCATCTATGGTAGATGACTGCATTGGAAAAGGAAAGTCGATTCAGTGCGGTGGAGCCCATTATAACTTTACCGGACCTCAGGGCGTTGGCGTTGCAAATGTTGGCGATTCTCTGATGTGCATCAAGGAACTTGTATTTGATAAGAAAAAGTATACCCTCGCTCAGATCAAACAGGCTATGGAGGATAACTTTGGCGGAACATCCATAGAAGCCGTGGATGCAGAGATATTAAAGGAAGTAGTACGTCGTCTGACAGAAGGAGGAAAGAGCCTGTCTCCGGATCAGATTGCCCGCCTTGCAGAACTTACATCTCAGGGAATAACAGCAAAGAAAGCTTCTGGTGATTACAGCAGTATGCTGGAGGATATGGAAAATGTGCCGAAGTTCGGAAATGATATTGAAGAAGCCGATGACCTGGCAAGACTTTCTGCACTGGTATATTGCCGTGAGGTAGAAAAATACAGAAATGTCAGGGGAGGACAATTCCAGCCAGGTTTATATCCCGTATCTGCTAATGTGCCCATGGGCGAACAGACTGGTGCAATGCCCGATGGAAGAAAGGCGGGAGAGCCTTTGGCTGACGGTGTATCACCGGTATCCGGCAGAGACACCAATGGACCGACAGCAGCTGCTAATTCCGTTGCACATTTAGACCATATGATTGTATCAAACGGTACACTATTTAATCAGAAATTCCATCCTTCTGCTCTTAGCGGAAGAGAAGGCCTGGAAAAACTTTCTGCTTTGGTACGAGGATTCTTTGATCAAAAAGGAATGCATGTACAGTATAACGTAGTAGGCCGTGAGACACTGGTTGATGCACAAAATCATCCCGATCAGTATAAGAATCTGGTTGTCCGTGTGGCTGGCTACAGCGCTCATTTCATTTACCTTGATAAGAGCCTTCAGGATGATATTATTAATCGTACAGAGCAAATATTTTAGGAGAGTGAGAGACGGAATATGCAGGGAATATATGAAGCGAAAGGAATTGTTTCGGAAATTCAGAGATTTTCCGTTCACGACGGACCAGGTATCAGAACTCTCGTTTTCCTGAAGGGATGCCCATTGCGCTGTAAATGGTGCTGCAATCCGGAGAATCTGTCCAGAGAACCTCAATATATGCTGATTCAGGGAAAACAGAAGCTGATTGGAAAGGAAATGACGGTAGAGGAAGTGATGAGAGAGATCAGGAAAGACATGATCTACTATTACCGTTCCCATGGTGGTTTAACAATCTCTGGAGGGGAAGTTTTAATGCAGCCGCTCTTTGCCAGGTCTTTACTTGAGGCATGCAAGTCTGAAGGTATTTCCACTGCCATTGAAACCTCCGCATTTGCGGAATATGAAGTGATTGAACAGCTTCTTCCCTGGCTTGATGTGGCACTGTGTGATATGAAACATGTGGATGAAGAAAAGCACCTGAAGTTTACAGGGCTGTCAAACAGAGGGATACTGGAAAACATCAGGAAGATTGGTCTGTCAAAAACAGAACTGATTGTTCGTGTACCGGTTGTTCCCGGATTTAATGATACAGAAAAGGAGATTGAAATGATCTCCGCCTACGCTGCCTCCATTCAGGGTGTAAAGCGTCTTCATCTTCTGCCATATCACCGTTTGGGTGAGGCAAAATATGAAGGTCTGGGAGAAGACTATTCCTTAAAGGGAATGGAACCTATGAACAGTGAACAGATGGAACAGATGCTGAAGATTGCCAGATTGTCAGGTCTGGAATGTCAGATCGGCGGATAAGAGAGAGTGGAGATGACATCTCCTGTCATTACAAATCTGTATACGACTTTAAAAGTCAGCTTTTCGCTATGGGCGAAATGCTGGCTTTTTTTCATGAAGTCAATATCTTGCTTCTTTTTTAAAACAGTCAGACTTAATAAGGGCAAAAATACCGGTCCCTCCGCCTATAAGAAGCACCTCAATTGCGCCCATCCAATGAAGAGTAATATTGCCGCTCGTTGCTGTAACTGCATAAATAAGGTGGTGCCCTCCCAATAAAATACAAAGTACAACTGAGATAAGGGAGAGTATTTTTGCATATTCAATGTTACGCCTGATCAGCGTAATAACAATGCCCAAATCAATCCCCACATTCCATAAAGCGATTTCGGCCTGCCATCCCCGACTCATTCTCCATACCGAAAAAGTTTCTGCCACATGGGGAAAAAACATTTGCCATACAAATGCACCAATTGTCATCAACAAGAATAAAAGCAAATAAAGATACAAATATTTTTCTTTCCTCACCTTTGTTACCTCCTCTGTGATAGTCGCAGTTTATTAATAATAAGTAATTCAATTTGTTAATTATATTACCATATTAAGGGAAATTAATCAAAATAAAATGCTTCGATTGCCTGTGCAAAAAACTCTGCTGCACCTTCCCCATATTCCTGATCGATTGCCTGCTGACATTGCCTGTTACGATAGGACTGGGCAACTGCCAGCATCAAGCCCTCTTCTTCTTTCATCTGGCAAACCTGTTTCATGACGAAACCATATTCACCGATAATCGCCTTCACTTCAAAAGAATTAAGGTCAGAACCACGTTTTTCTAACAGCTTTTTACGGATTGTGTCCTCTCGTTTTTTGTAGCTTTCGGCAACTTCTCTGCTGATTGGATTTTCAAGGGTGGACAAATAAGCGTCTTTTCCGCCATACCACTCAACTACTTTGGCATAGCGCTTTTGCATATCTTCTGAAGATACGGCTTCAATATAATGCTTCTTCCAGTGCTCTAAGCTGCCAAATTCACCAATGGCTGTCTGACGCATTTCCTCCGGCATGCTGTCAAACATAAGCTGAAACATTTTCTCGACCTCTGTTTTGGTGAATACTGAATAATCCATTTTGCTGTCTCCTTTCAAAACGTTATCTATGCTGGCAATCAGGCGTTCCATGCGTTCTTTTTTTTCAACCAGCATCTCTCTTTGCAATAGCAGAATCTGATTTCTATCAAGTGACGGGTTTTTCATGACGGTTTTGATATCTTTTAGAGGTATACCGAACTCACGAAAGAATAAAATCTGTTGTAGAATTTCTAAGGCTCTGTCGTCATAAAGCCGATATCCGGCTTCACTTTTGTCTGTAGGCGGAAACAAGCCAATCTCGTCATAATAGTGAAGCGTGCGTGTACTGACACCGGTAAGCTCTGATACTTCCTTTACGGTTCTCATACTATCTGTCCTCCTGCTCTTGATAGGATAACTATACTCCATAACGTTCCGTCAGAGTCAATCATTTTTTAAATATATTTGTAATTTATATGTATATAAGACAGGATAAACAGGAAATCTATCCCTTGTATGACAGGAAACGTCTACATAAAGCCAAAAGGAGATCTGTTTATGGAAAGCAAATGCAATACCCAGGAGAAATTTAAGGACCTGCAGAAATTTATTGACAGCATGGAAGACAGGAGAGGAGCGTTAATTGCGGTACTGCACAAGGCTCAGCATCTCTATGGATATTTGTCCAATGATGTAATTTTTTTTATTGCTGAAAAGCTTGAGATCCCCAGTGCCAAGGTATTTGGTGTCATTAGCTTTTATTCTTACTTTACCACAGAACCCAGAGGTAAGTATGTGATCAATGTATGTCTGGGAACTGCGTGCTTTGTAAGAGGTGCCGATGCCATTATGCGGGAATTTGAAAAGATCCTGAATATCAAGGCAGGTGAAACAACAGAGGATAAAAAATTCACGTTATCCGGATTACGATGCATTGGTGCCTGTGGACTTGCTCCCGTTGTGATGGTCAATGATAAGGTATATGGAAGGGTTGAACTGAATCAGGTTAAAGCAATCATTGAAGAATATCAGGAGGAAGCGTAATGGCTAAGTTAAAAACAGTAGAAGAACTGAAAAAGATCAGACAGGCAGCTCTTGATCAATTAGACTTACGGTCCACTGCTGAATCTGAGGATAAGGTATTGGTCCGGGTGGGAATGGCGACCTGCGGGATTGCCAGCGGTGCCAGAACAACCATGAAAGCCATTCTGGATGAAATTGCAAAGCAGGGACTTGCCAATGTATCCGTAACTCAGACTGGCTGCATCGGATATTGTGCCCAGGAACCGGTGGTCGAAGTTATCTCCAAAGGAATGCCGTCTGTCCTATATGGAAAAGTGGACGAGAACAGAGGACGGGAAATCGTGATTGAGCATATAAAAAATGGCCGCCTCCTCCAAAATGCAATTATTAATAAATCATTTGAAAACGTGGAATAAGGAGGAGGGCATATGAGTAACTTCAGAATGCATTTACTGGTCTGCGGAGGTACCGGCTGTACAGCGTCCGATAGCCTTAAGCTGGTGAAGATGTTAAAGGAATCAATAAAGAAACACGAAATAACCAATGAAGTGGAAGTGGTTGTTACCGGATGCTTTGGATTTTGTGAGAAAGGTCCCATCTTAAAAGTTTATCCGGATAATGTGTTTTATATCACGGTAAAGCCGGAGGATGCAGAGGAAATCATTACGGAGCATGTGATAAAAGGCCGTAAGGTGGAACGTCTTCTGTATGTGGAGCCAAATACTAAAAAACGACTGGAAGGACAAAAATCCATTCCCTTCTATAAAAAGCAAATCCGGATCGCACTTAGGAATTGTGGTTTTATTAACCCGGAAGATATAAATGAATACATTGCGGCAGATGGGTATCAGGCATTGGCAAAATGCTTAACGGAAATGAGCCCCGATGAAGTAATCGATACAGTCGTTCAGTCAGGTCTCAGAGGAAGAGGCGGCGGCGGTTACCCCACCGGTCTCAAATGGAAATATACAAGGCAGAATCAGTCGGATGAAAAATATATTATATGCAATGCTGATGAAGGAGATCCAGGCGCATTTATGGACCGGTCCATACTAGAAGGAGATCCCCACTCTGTTCTTGAAGCAATGGCAATTGCAGGCTATGCCATAGGAGCCCAGTATGGGTATATTTATATCAGAGCGGAATATCCCCTTGCCATTAACCGTCTGGAAATAGCCATTAAGCAGGCAAGGAAACTGGGACTTTTGGGAGAGGATATTTTTTCCACGGGTTTTAATTTTGATATCGGATTACGGTATGGCGCTGGTGCATTTGTCTGCGGAGAAGAAACTGCTCTCATTCATTCTGTGGAAGGTAAACGAGGGGAGCCCAGTTCAAAACCCCCGTTTCCGGCTCAAAGAGGTGTTTGGGATAAACCTTCCTGTGTGAATAATGTAGAGACATTTGCCAATATACCTCCAATCTTTTTAAAAGGACCTGCCTGGTTTAAAAGTATCGGTACGGAGAAATCGCCTGGTACAAAAGTATTTGCGCTGGCCGGAAAAGTAAATAATGTGGGGCTGGTGGAAGTGCCAATGGGCATTACCTTACGTGAGGTAATCTATGATATCGGAGGAGGAATAAAGAATAACAAAAAGTTTAAAGCAGTGCAGACTGGCGGCCCATCTGGTGGCTGCATCACCAAAGAAAATCTAGATATCCCCATTGACTATGAGTCCCTGAACAGTATCGGTTCCATGATGGGATCTGGCGGAATGATCGTCATGGATGAGGATAACTGCATGGTGGACATTGCAAAGTTCTACCTTGAGTTTACCAAGGATGAGTCTTGTGGAAAATGTACGCCCTGCCGGATTGGAAATACAAGAATGCTGGAGATACTGGAAAAGATAACAAAGGGAAATGGGACTGAACAGGATTTAAAAGATCTGGTTGAGTTAGGCGATGTGATTAAAGATACATCCCTTTGCGGACTTGGACAAACTTCTCCCAATCCAGTTCTCAGTACCCTGCATTATTTTCAGGATGAGTATCTGGCTCATGTAAAGGATAAACACTGTCCTGCTGGAGTTTGTCAGGCACTTTTTTCCTTTCATATTTTACCGGACAAGTGCGTTGGCTGTACTGCGTGTGCAAGAATCTGTCCGGCCCATTGCATCGAGGGAGAACGTAAGATCGTTCATGTGATTGATCAGTCAAGATGTATCAAATGCAGTGCATGTTATAACACATGTAAATTTAATGCCATAGAAAAAGGGTAAGGGAGGAGGAACTTATGGGTCTGGTAAATGTTACGATTAATAATCAAACGATTGCAGTGGAGGAAGGCACAACGATTCTGGAGGCTGCAAAGAAACTGGATATTCGAATACCCACACTCTGTTACCTTAATCTGGAACATGTAAAAACGGTGAATGGCTCTGCTTCCTGCCGGGTCTGTGTGGTGGAAATCGAGGGAAGGAGAAATCTCGCCCCCTCCTGTGCGACTCCTGTATCAGAGGGCATGGTGGTAAGAACAAACACCTTAAGGTGTATTAAAGCCAGAAGACTGGTAGTGGAACTACTATTGTCCAATCATCCCACAGACTGTCTGATCTGTGAAAAGAATCTAAACTGTGAATTACAGTCACTGGCAGCAGAACTGGATATACGCCGGATCAAGTTTCATGGTGTGAGGGCAACTCATGAAAAGGATATCTCAAGTAAGGCAATGATCCGAAATATGGACAAATGCATTTTATGCAGAAGATGTGAGACCATGTGCAATGAGGTACAGACGGTCCATGTATATTCAGCCGTTAACCGGGGATTTGATACGTTTATCGCTCCAGCGCTTAATTTATCTATGGATAAATCCATCTGCACCTTCTGCGGACAGTGCGTTTCCGTATGTCCCACAGCTGCATTAACGGTTGTAAATGACATCCCCAACGTCTGGGAAGCATTGAATGCAAAAGATAAATTTGTCATCGTTCAGACAGCGCCTGCAGTGCGGGTGGCACTTGGGGAAAAATTTGGTGCAGAGCCAGGGACGGTAGTTACGGGAAAAATGGTAGCTGCTCTCAGAATGATGGGATTTGATAAAGTATTCGACACAGACTTTGCAGCAGATCTTACGATTATGGAAGAAGCAGCGGAATTTATTCACAGGCTGCAGCATGGGGGCAGGCTTCCCATACTAACAAGCTGCTGTCCAGGCTGGGTTAAATTTTTTGAACATCAGTTCAATGATCTGCTTGATATTCCTTCAACCTGCAAGTCCCCCCATGAGATGTTTGGGGTGATCGCGAAAACTTACTATGCAGAAAAGATGGGAATTGATCCTAAAAATATTTTTGTGGTTTCCATAATGCCCTGCCTGGCAAAAAAGTATGAAGCTGCCAGACCGGAGCTTATGCATGATGATATGCAGGATGTGGATGCAGTATTAACGACAAGAGAACTGGGGGATATGTTAAAAGAGGCCAATATTGACCTGATGAATTTAAAGGATGAAGAATTTGATGAACCACTGGGAGAATCTACCGGTGCGTCAGTTATATTTGGAACAACCGGCGGTGTCATTGAGGCAGCCTTGCGGACCACATACGAATGGCTTACCAATGAAACTCTTGA
Organism: Hungatella sp.; assembly: GCA_009712635.1. Lineage (GTDB taxonomy): Bacteria > Bacillota > Clostridia > Lachnospirales > Lachnospiraceae > Lacrimispora. The sequence goes on from WASS01000029.1 coordinate 106,678, forward strand.
AGAGGTAGAGTTCCATGAGCTCAGGGGCTTCGAGGGAATCAGAGAAGCTGTGGTAAAAATCAACGACCAGGATATCAATATTGCCGTTGCCCATGGTCTTGGAAATGCAAGAAAGCTTCTGGAAGATATAAGAGCCGGTAAATCCCATTATCATGCGATTGAGATCATGGCTTGTCCTGGAGGCTGTATCGGAGGCGGAGGTCAGCCTTATCATTTCGGAAACTTTGATGTTCTGAAAAAACGAATGGAAGGAATATACAAAGAAGATAAAAGCAAAAAATATAGAAAATCCCATGAAAATCCGGCAATTAAAAAGCTCTATGAGGAATATCTGGGTGAACCCAATGGAGAAAAGGCACATGAACTTCTCCATACCTATTATGTGAAACGAGAGAACAGGTAAATCAGTGAATCCGTAAGCCACAGACGTAAATGTTTGTGGCTTACATACATTAATCAGATGTTAATTTGAACCATAACATTATCAATTTGCATTAATTGTCCAATGATTTTGCCGATACTATATAGTAGATGAATTATTTTTTGTTTCCAGAAAAAAGAGGAAAGGAAGTGATGGGTCATGACTAATTTTAATGTTAGCAGAAGTTCTGGAGTTCAGTACAAATCATTTTCCCCGACATCAAAAGCCAGTGCTCCGGATTGGGAAAGAATACCCCATAAAGGGATGGAACGTCCATCAGAAGCTGAGTTTAATGCAAAGATCGATGAATTGGCAAAGGGGCTGGCAGAAGCACGTCTGCAAAATGACAGCATTCAATACGAGAATCTGAGCCTGGAAGGAGATAAGTTGAGGGCGCAGTATATATCAGCTGTGTCACCAGACAGAAAGAGCATGGTGAAAGATGCTGCAGAAATAATGAAACAGGCAAAGGCAGGAAGAACAGACCCGGAAGCGTCAATGAATCTAATTGATTACATAAATAAAAAGGACGGTATAGAGGTGGTTCTTTCTGGTTCAGATTTACAACCAGATACATTTGAGATAAAGGAAAGTAAGATGGGACAGGCAGTAATGGGGTATGCCTCGGGGAACTGGCATTATGCAAATACACCCCAGGAGCAAGCCATGCAGCAAACTTTTCTCTCTCGTCTTAATAAGACCGAGGATCGATATTACAGACAATATGTGAATGGAGATATACAGGAAGTATCAAGTCATAAAAACATAGATTATACCGTATAGTATCTAACTAAGAAACAGGGACTTGCTCATGAGCAAATCCCGTTTTTTAATATTATATCTTTTTTGTTAATAGAATTACCTTGCCAGTGTCGCCGTAAACGTAAACCTCATCCCCATCCTCCAGCACGTCGGTAGCATTTCCAATTCCAAGCACTGCAGGAATGTTATATTCTCTGGCAACAATTGCGCTATGGGACAGAGGACCGCCTGTATCCGAGATAACCGCCGAAGCAAGAACAAACAGGGGAGTCCAGGAAGGATCTGTATAGCGGCAGAGCAGTATGTCACCGGACTGCATTTTATCAAACTCCTGCTGAGTCAGTATTTTCCGTACCCGGCCCTGGCATCGTCCGCCATTCCCGGAAACACCAGACAGAGTATTCTGGTGACCCGCTTTTGTGCCAATGGAAAAGCCAGACCAAAGTACTTCATTTTTATGACGGTTGTTTTTTCTCACAGAAATCAATTCTTTAAGATCTGCTATGTTACCCGGTAATTCATAGACCTCATCTAAGGTGAGATATCGGATATCTTCCGCCTGTTCAAACAACTGGGGGAAACGCTTCGCCAGTTCAAATGCAGCCCTGCGGGCAAGGCCGTAGCACATTTCTATCATATAAAGGCTTTCTTCCCGATTCACGTGATAGGCTCTTATTTCTTCAATTTTGGTTTTTAACCGGTCTGCTTTCTTTTTACTAAACGTAGTTGTGATTTTTGTCATTATGTTTTGAAATTTGACAGGTGAGTCATCGTTTCTGCCGGAGCTTTGCAGCACCTTCAGCATGGAAAACAGGGAATCCAAATTTTCAAACCAGGATTCGGAGCCAAATGCGCAGTAGCTGCTGCTTGATTTCCAGCCGAATTCATTTAAGAAACTTTGTAGTTTTGCTTTAAAATCAGGCTGATTCTCCAGAAAATCCTGAATTGCCTGGGGATTGGTTCTGTCCAGTTCCATAAATAACTGTTCCAGCCCTGGGGTGCTTTGAATGTAAGCGGATAGTTTTTTTAGTTTCAGGTTAAGATCCCACGTTTTATAAGAAAGATTACTCAGCAAATCATATTCGCTCATATTTTTGTCGATTTTTTTCAGGTCATGAAGAATTAATTTTGATATCCCCACAGATGGGAAAATGTTGTAACGGAAACGGGTGTAAGCAAGCTCCTTAGACAATTCCATCAGTTCCATGATCTGCCGGATCAATGCTTTGTCTGGTAATGCAGAAAGATCCGCTCTCTCTTTTGAGAACAATTCCTTCCTTATATTATGGAAAGAATCGTTTGTTCTGGCTGAATTGATTGAATAGTTATTAAAACTGCTCAGCAGGAACGGAATTTTTAACACCTTAGGTGAGATATGTATTTTTCCCGCAGACAGGGAAAGCAATCCATTATCAGCCATGGTCAGCTCACTTTCCACGGAAATGCCCAGTTCATGAAATACTTTATTTTTGGCTTCATCCACTATCAGGCATGGTTTCACATCAAGGGGATAGAGTGGGTTGGGGCAGTGTTCGATCCAGTTGTTTAATACGGCTCGCTGAGATTTTGTAAGCTGGATATCGGTGCTGTTTTTTACGTTCAGCGTGGTGATTGGCCGTGCCTGCAACAAATATAACCTGTTCTGGGAGATGGCCCATTCCATATCCTGTGGGCACTGAAAGTGCTGCTCTGTTTTTCTTCCCAGTTCAAATATTTCAATTGCCTGTTTATCCGTTAAACTAAATTCCCTCCGCTGCTGTGAGGATGTTTCTCTTTCTTCGGTTCCTTCTGCACTGTAGCAGACCATAATCTTTTTATCACCTAATCGTTTCTCAACGATCTGCCTGTGATTTCTGTCGTACACATAGATGTCAGGATTCACTTTCCCGGATACAATGGATTCGCCCAGTCCCCATGAGGCATTGAGCATCATCCTGCTTTTCTTTTTACTAATAGGGTCAATTGTAAAAAGGACACCCGATATCTCACTGTTTACCATACGCTGAACCACTACCGATAACGAAATCTTTCCTGTATCGAAGTTCGTCTGCTTCCGGTAGGCTGTTGCCCGTGATGAGAAGAGTGATGCGAAACATTTTCTGACGGAAAGATAAAGCTGATCCAGTCCCTCTATGTTAAGATAAGTTTCCTGCTGTCCGGCAAAGCTTGCTTCCGGCAGGTCCTCTGCTGTTGCAGAGGAACGTACGGCAACTTTTGAATTGGCCCCCAAAGCATGATAGTAGTCTGCAATTTCATCCTCCAGTTCCTTCCAAAGCTGACCTTTTGCAACTTCCTCACTGGTAAGGGTGTCACCTGATGAGGCAGAATTAAATCCATTGCGTTTCATATACTCATCAAAAGCATGGCTGGTAATGCTGAACCCCTCAGGAACTGGAAAACCAGCGTTAAACAGCTCACCCAGATTTGCACCTTTACCGCCAGCAGCTAAGATGTCTTCCTTTCTTATTTCACTGAATTTCATAACATATTTCATAGTTAAGACCTCCTCTTTTTTTAACGTCTTGGCGGGGTTATATTTAAATGCCAGAAGAATGGATGCAGTACCTGACAGGGCAATAATGGTGATTCCTGTTATAAAATAATTTTCAGGAAAATGAAGTGTAAATTGAAATAATATGGCTCCCAGGCTTCCGCCTAAATTGCGTATGAGATGAGCCATACTGTTAACCCCTGCAGCATGGTGAACCGTTCTGGTTGCCGCATATCCTAAAAGTGCAGACATCAGAATACCGGAACCAAGTCCAAGAGCTGTAAGGGCAATAACAATAAATGATTTCATTAAAAGACTTCCTGCAAGGCAGGTGATCCAGCCAGCAGCAATCATTTCCCCCTCTTTATGCTTTGCCGCTCCGCCAGCAACGCTGCCAATTCCCATGGCCAAAACAAATACAGTTAAAAGAGTACCGGACCGGTCAGGATTCATATGAAGGGTAAACTGCATTATGCCAGGGAGATAAGCCAGGCAGATGTTATAGAATGCTCCCAGAAGAAAAATCTGCAGGCAGAGATTGCGGAGCAGGGAATCACTTAAAAATTCCTTTGGAAGTATGGCGCTGTCCTTTTGTGTATCTTTTATTACTACAAGAAAAAACAGTGCCATGCCTGCAAGAAGCAGAAAATACTGGCTGCGGTAAGCAAACTCAATGCCTAAGGTCAGAAGCAGAATTGCTGCTATCATCATAATGTGTCGCTGAAGCTTTAAGGGGGATTTAGTAAGCGAATCTGCTTTGGCAGAAATGTTTCGAAATACAAGTAAAAAACTTATAATTTCAATGGGAAGCAAAATAACAAAAATAGTCTGCCAGGATGCCAGTTCCGGAAGATATCCACCTGCAAGACTGCCAAGACCATTGGTGATAATCTGCACAACTGCAAACGCAGCAAAGACGGAAGCATAGCTGCTTTTTTCAAATTGGTCTCCGATTATGCCATAAGTAGCCGGCACCACAATTCCCGCACCGATTCCCATAATGATTCTTGCCGCGATGAGCTGCAGCATGGAACTGCTGAAGGGGGCAGTGAGAGTGCCAATTCCGAAAAGCAGGGATCCCACAATAAAATTATTCTTATTACCAAATCGTTCACATAGACTGCTGGATAACAGGATTACTGAGGAAGATGCCAGAATATAGCTGACATGCACCCATGAATAAAAGGCAGTGGATTGAAATTGTCTGCTGATTGCAGGCAGTGCACTGCTGAAGTATGTCTGCATGACAGTTGACGCACCCATACAGAGAAGTAACCCCGTAAGTATGGGAATCTTTTTTGATTGCTTCATTATCACACCCACCCCCTTTTTCTGGATTATAGCACTGTTCTATGAAAATATCAAATAATATTCATAGCTTTAATAAAAAATATCAAATAAGTTCAAGAATTAATTTTTGTATTTTTTCGTACCAGAAAGAAAAGCCGTTGCCAATCATTTCTTTCTGCATGCATAATACAGCCAGTACAGCAACTGCGGAAGCAATTTCTTCCTCGGAAGCTTTCAGGAAATACCCCTTATCAGCCCAGATGTGTTTCAGTTTTTTGATAAAGTCCAGATTATCCTGTGATGCGTATGTGTCATTGTTCCAGACCATTGATTCTAAAAGGCCGCTGTATTCACTGGTGTAAAATTTGTTTGTAGAGGTTTTTTCCAGAAACACATTTGCCAGATCAGAGAAGAACCCCTGGGGTGTCTGATTTTCCTCATCAATGATAGTCAGAATTTTCTGTCGTATCCTGTTGGTCTCATCCCGCAGGATTTCTTCGTAAAGAGCCTCTTTGTCTTTGTAGAAGGTGTAAAATCCTCCCATGGATATCCCGGTCTTTTTGGTAATTTCCTGTATTTTGCAATTTTTAAAGCCTTCCTCCATAAACATGAGAGAAGCGATGTTCTTTATTTTTTTCTTTAATTCTTCCCGTTCTTCCTCTGTGTAAGGTCGTCCCATAATGATTACCTCCTTTTCCAGCATGTAATTCTATATTAACTTGTCGTCTTAAATTCGTCAATATCAGATTTACTCTGATTATTTACCCAATAAATCCAAAACAATTTACCGGTTTGTCGAATAGAATGAAGGAGAAAAACAAAGAAAAAAAGAGAAAAAAGAAAAAGCAAGTCGAAATAAAAGTGAACAGGTCGAACGATGCATGAGTTTTGCGCTTAAAAGACCAAATAATCAGGAAAAGTAGATTGACAAATTATAAACTATAGGTTAATACATGTAGTATAAATAATCTCAGATCTGTATATTTATGAAAATTCTTAAATAAATCCAGTATTTAGTCAGTTAAAATATGTTGTATTGTAAGTATTCACTCAAAATAATACAGGAGAGTTTGCTGCGACTAACTAAAGAATGGATAGAGAAAGGGGCGGGAATATGAATGAGATTTACTATTGGTCTCCTGGAGTACAGTTTTATGTAAAGGAAGAAGAACTTTACGTGGAACGGTTTCGATACGGCAGGCAGGCGGCTCAGTTTTTTCCAGAGTTTTATTATATGACTCAGAATGGAGCCGGAACCGATGATCTGGAAAAGCGGTTTGAGACAGAAAACAAGAGTCTGCTTAAAAATTTAATTCTGGATTTTATTAAAAAGAAAATTTTGGTGTGTTCTGTAATTACACCAAAGGAACTGTTTCATAGTCAGACAAGGCTGTTTGAGAATGATTATCCGGAAACCATTCGATTTGTAAAGGAGGAATTGGAAGAGTTTAAAAAGGAGCAGTCCAGACGGGAGCTTGTAAAAGAAGGGCTGACCTATATTTTAAAGGATTCTCATTATTGCAATGACATAATTTACCGTGAAACAGTTCGGAAATTTTCACATAAAACCATTACATATCATTCTCTTTCAAGGATATTGGGGGCTTTACAAAACAGGGAGGACAGAAAAGGAACCAGATATTATCCCAGTGCAGGCGGATTGTACCCGGTTGATGTCTATGTGTTTGTAAAACCCGGCAGAGTGGAAGGCGTGGAACAGGGATTATATTATTATAACCCAGTAATAAATGGAATTACCTTTGTTGATAAGGGAGAAAACATCACGGATAAATCCCAGTATATCACCAATCAGGAGATTTTTGCCAGTTCAGCATTTACCATATATTTTCTGTACAACGCCAGATGCAGTATGCCAAAATACAGCGGTATGGGATACTATTACGGGATTTTAGATTGTGGTATTATGACAGGCCTTATTACCCGGATCAGCGAAGAGGAGGGAATTGGGACCTGTTCTATTGGAGATATGTTATATGGGAAAATAGAATCCTGCTTTCATTTAAACAAGAGCCAGTTATTTCTGCATTCCATGGAGTGCGGTTACAAGGATGAAGCTGAGATTGAGCAGCCAAAGGAGAAATAATATGAGCTTTAAGCCCCTGCATGATATGCCGTCTCCGGAACAGTTAAGAGAGGAATATCCGGTTTCTTGTAAGCTTGCTGCCATTAAGCTGGAAAGAGACAGGGAACTGGCTGCAGTGATCCAGAATCAGACCAATAAATTCCTGGTTATTGTTGGCCCATGTTCCGCAAGTAACGAGGATGCCGTCTGCGATTACGCAAGCCGTTTGTCAAAAGTAAATCAGAAATTAAATCAAAAGCTATTTATCATTCCTCGGATTTATACAGCTAAACCAAGAACCAATGGATACGGTTATAAAGGAATTCTTCATTATCCGGAGGGCAGTACCCATTCCGATCTTGTTAAAGGTTTGAGAGCGGCAAGAAATCTTCATTTAAGGGTTGCTGGGGAATCAGGTCTGACAACGGCTGATGAGTTACTCTATCCGGAAGCTTTTGCTTATTTTCAGGATATCGTGAGCTATCTGGCCATAGGAGCCCGGTCCGTGGAAGATCAGCAGCACCGTTTTGTATCCAGCGGAGTGAATTGTCCCGTTGGTATGAAAAATCCCACAAACGGGAATCCGGATACTTTATTCTATTCCATTTTTGCAGCTCAGCATGGTCATAAATTCATATACAGAGACAGAGAGGTAAAGAGTTCTGGAAATCCTCTGGCCCATGCCATTATCAGAGGGTACGAAAATTTTATGGGAGAATATGTACCCAACTACCAATACGACCAGCTGTTAAAAATAGGAGAGAAATATAGGAAACAAAAACTTAAAAATCCCTTTATTATCTGTGATGTGAACCATGCGAATTCAGGAAAGGATTACTCCAGGGAGCCAATGATTATTTATGATGTACTGGAAAGCCGGAGAAGATCAGAAGAGATTCGGATGATGGTTGGAGGGGTAATGATAGAAAGTTTTATTGAAGCAGGAAGGCAGGAGATTTCCGGAACTGTGTATGGAAAGTCGGTTACCGATGGATGCCTTGGGTGGAATGAGACAGAGGAGCTGTTGTATTACATCGCTGAACACGTATGAGAATTTGAAATAAAAGGGGGAAGCATCTATGAAATCACATTTACGCGGAAAGAGTATTACGATAAAAGCACCGTATCACACTTTGCCTGATTACATGGAAAGAGCCAGGGATGACGGTTTTATTGTATTTGCTGACAGAAAGGGAGAAGAATCCAGACTGAGATTTAAAGAAATCAGAAAGAAAGCAAAACAGCTGGGGTGTGTTATGTTAGAGATGGGAATGAAAAAAGGGGATAAGCTGGTTTTTCAGATCAGCGATCCCCAGTCCTTTATCATTTCTTTCTGGGCATGCCTTTATACTGGTATTATTGCAGTACCTGTAACTACTGCAGCAGAAATAAAAACAGCAAATATTAATAAAAAGCTGGAAGCTGTTCTGGAAAAGCTTGAATGGCCCCGGCTGATTCTGGAAGAAGAACTGCTGTGTACTCTTGGGGAAGATTTGAAAGCACGGGGAAATATCCTGATTTATGAGGATCTGAAAAAGCAGGCAGAAAGCAGCATTCTTTTATTTTGTCCGGAGCAGATTACGGGAGAAGATACGGCATATATCCAGTTTTCATCAGGAAGCACCAATTCGCCAAAAGGTGTGGTATTAAAGCACAGCAATATTATTTACAATGTGGAACAGATTGGCAGGCGGCTGAACCTGACAGAAAAAGATGTTTCCGAAAGCTGGATGCCTCTGACCCATGATATGGGGCTTGTAGGATTTCATATAACGACTTTTTGCAGAGGCATGAATCAAATTATTCTTTCTCCCATGAATTTTATAAAAAATCCAACCTACTTTTATCAAAAAGTAAAGGAATATAAGACTACCATTATGGGTATGCCCAATTTTGCCTTTGACTGGTCTGTAAAAATGGTAAAAGAAAAGCATATGAGGACTTTGGATCTTTCCAGCATCCGTGCAGTATTAAATGGAGCAGAGCCTATTAATATTCACTCCATACAGAGGTTTAACGAGAGGTTTTCCGCCTGTGGGCTCGATCCCAATGCAATGCTTCCGGTATATGGAATGGCAGAGGCGTGCATCGGTGTAACCATCCCCCACTGCGGCGACCGGCTGGTTGAGGTGAAAAAAAGTCCGGCAGAGAAGAAAGGTTATGTTGCTGTGGGAGAGCCCTTGGATGGGATCGATGTAAAAATAACAGATGAAAATGAAGAGATACTGGAAGATGGTCAGATCGGAGATATTTTAATTCATGGTCCCAACTTAACCTGTGGTTATTATGATAGTGCCCTCATCAATGAAGAAAGTTTTTCAAACGGCTATCTAAAAACCGGAGATATGGGCTTTATCAAGAATGGCAGGCTCTTTATTACCGGCAGAAAAAAAGATATGTTTTTTATTAATGGTCAAAACTGCTATCTCAGTGACCTGGATATCGTTCTCTCAGAGAGTGGAATCAAAGATTGTGCTGCCGTTTATGACGAAGAGGAAAATGAGTTAATTGTTTTTGTCAAGCATCTGGGAATAGGGGAAAAGGCACTGGAGACAGAAAGAAAAATAAAAGAGGTGGTTCAGAGAACGTTCCAGATATCTGTCCATTCTGTATTGACTGTTAACAATATTCCAAAGACAACAAGTGGTAAGGTGCAGCGCTATCATTTGCTCAATGATTACCGAAAAACATTTAAAAACAACGATATGATCTGGGGGAAGGGAGAGGAAGGTTTGCCTGTCAGTGAGCCTCTTGTCCAGTTGTGGAGGCAGATCCTTGATGCGGAACCAGCAGATACCATCAGTTTTTTTGATCTGGGGGGAGATTCCATTAAACTGATTGCTTTGTTAAGTGAGATAGAAGAGACCTTTGGAGTAGAAATTGAAGTAGAAGAATTCTTAAAGCAGCCTTATTTTACCTATTTAAACTCCTGTGTTTCAGAGAAAAAGGAGACGGTAAGAAATGATACAGCAGATAAAAAAATCAGGGAGCTGCCAGATACCATACCGGCCACAGAACTTCAGAAAGCTTATCTGATTGGGCGTGAAGAGGGAATCGCTACAAAGGTATTGTATGAATTATCAACTTCATGGGAGATTGACCGGCTGGAAAAGGCGGTCAACTGTATGATAAGGAGTCAGCCTGCGCTTCGTCTGCGAATATCCGGAGAGGGAGTTATGCACGCGGATAAAACCGGGAACTGGTACTACATAAAGACAATGGATCTCTCCCATTTGACAGAGGAAGAAAAAGCAAACACATTGGATGAGGAGTTTGAACTTCAGAAAAGAAAGGTATTTGATACCGAAAAAGAACCGCTTTTTACCATTCAGGCCATAAAGATGGGAGAAGGTGACACCCGGCTGCTGATTCAGATGGATATGCTGATTGCGGATGGAATGAGTCTGAAGCTTTTCATAGATGGAATTGCAGACTATTACCAGCATGAGAATCAGAGCGATCAGGAAGATCCCCGCTTTTTCCTTTACTGTCTGGAGAAGCAGGAGGAAAAGCATTCCAGGCAATACAACAAAGACAGGATGTACTGGCTGGACAGACTGGACCAGTTCCCATCAGCGCCGCCTTTAACCGTAAATCATATTCCCCAGGAGAATACTCAGGGATTTGGGCGAAAGACCGTCACAATTGAAAAACCCAGCTGGGACAAGATAAAAGAGGAATTGAAGAAATATTCTGTTACGCCTTCTGTTCTTATTATGAGTCTGTACGCAAAGATATTGGGTTTATACAGCGGTTCCAGCCGGTTTACATTGAATGTTCCTGTATTTAACAGAAAGAGCACCCGTGGAATCATAGATGCAATCGGAGATTTCACATCTGTTTTACTGGTTGACATAGATTTGTCCAGGGAGAACCTGTTGGATCTTTGCTTCAGTGTACAAAAAAACATGCTGGAAGCATTGATGCATAAGTCCTTTGACGGAATTGAATTTATGCGGGAGATTGCAAAGGTGAGAGGAACGAAAGAAGCCAGCTTTCCTGTCGTGTTTACATCATTGCTTTCTGATGCTTTTGAATTGAATCTGGACAAAATCGGACGTATGGTCAGAGGTTACAGCCAGACTTCCCAGGTGGATCTGGATTGTCAGGCTTATGAGGAAAAAGGTTCCCTTGTAATAAACTGGGACTACAAAAAAGGAGTTTTTGAGGGTAACATTCTGGAGCGTATGTTTTCTTTGTTTCATTATGACCTGGCAGGACTTTGTACAGACACCGGATTCTCCTCTGAAATCTCAGACAAAGGCTTCCTAAAGAGGCTGCTGCACCAGGATATTGAAATTATTCATGCATACAATGCCACAGAAGAAGATATTCCTTATGTCAGTTTAAATGAACTTCTGATCCAGGCATATGGGAAATACAAAGAAAAGGCTATTTTATCCTGTGGAGAAAAAACCATGAGCTATAAACGTTTGTGGGAGAAATCAGGCAGGGTGAAAAGTTATTTGAAAATGAAAGGTGTAAAGGCAGGAAGTAACGTGGCAGTAATCGGAACACGGGATTTTGATACTGTGATCAACATTCTGGGAGTAATCCGCAGCGGAGCTGCCTATATTCCAATTGATGAAATACAGCCTGAGGAAAGACGAAAGCTGATTCTGGAAAAAAGCGGCTGCTCTGTGATTCTTGAACGTAATATGGATTATCCCCAAATTGAAGATGATGAGGAACAGGAAGATCCAGTCAGTTCTCCAGACGATATTGCATATATTATATTTACTTCAGGCAGTACAGGACAGCCCAAGGGAGTCTACGTAAAACACGGCGCTGTCGTAAACACAATACTGGATATTAACAGGAAATTTCAAGTGTCAGATCAGGATGTAATTGCCTGTGTCTCTTCTATTGGCTTTGACTTGTCGGTATATGATATTTTTGGTGCCCTGATTTCAGGAGCTGAGCTGGCCCTGATACCGGATGTCCATGATACGGAGCAGATGATGACGATTCTTTCTGAAAGAGGAGTTACTGTATGGAATTCCGTACCGGCTCTCTTTCAGATGCTGACAGATTGTCTGAAGAATGACAGATCAGAAAGTGAAGAGTATTTTGACGATTATCTGGAAAGCGGTGATACCATCCGCCGTCTGTTTTCTCTTAAGCTGGTTATGTTAAGCGGCGACTGGATTCCCAAGAATCTGATACAGGAGGCGTACGGGTATTTTGAAAATTGCCGTATGGTAAGCCTGGGTGGAGCTACAGAAGCGTCAGTCTGGTCTATTTATTATGACATTAAGGAGGTAAAGAATCAGTGGGCCTCCATTCCTTACGGCTATCCCCTGGCCAATCAGAACATATATTTACTGGACGAAGCCGATGATTTTGTGCCTTTCGGTGTAAAAGGGCAGATATGCATCGGCGGAACCGGCGTGGCAGAAGGCTATTATCAGGATCCGGAAAAAACAGATGCAGCATTTTATGAAAAAGAGGGGCTGGGAAGAATATACCATACCGGTGATTATGGAGTGTATTCAGAAGAGGGCTACATTATCTTTCAGGGGAGAAAGGATGGGCAGATAAAAATCAATGGGTTCCGAATCGAACTGGGAGAGATCGAAAATGCCATCAAAGGGCTGTCCTACGTCAGCAATGCCGCCGCCATTGTACATGAATATAAAAGCGGAGTTAAATCCGTCTGTGCTTATGTGTGTACCAATGAAACGGTTAGTGAACGCAAAGTAAGAGATGATTTAAGCAGAATTCTCCCATATTACATGATTCCTTCCACCGTTGTTTTTCTGGACAGGATACCGCTGACTGGAAACGGCAAGCTGGATAGAAAAAATCTGCCTGTCATTAAGGAGTCCGGAGAGCTTATGGATCTGGAACCACAGACTCAGACGCAAAAGGATCTTTATGAGATCTGGAAGAAGTATTTAAAAACAGATCATTTATCCGTCAGCAGTCCGTTTATGGAATTGGGAGGAGATTCTCTGACCATGATTTCAGTGGTGCATGAAATTAAATCGAAATTTGGTATTGAGGTTCCATTTCGGGAATTTATAATGATTGGGTCCATAGAAAGCATTGCAGGATTTATTGAAAACAGCAGGAAGAAGGGCGCTGCAGGTTTAAAGGATTACACGGCTGTTACAGGAAAAACAGAGGAACGATATGAATGCTTTCCGTTAACAGATATCCAGAGGTCGTATTTGGTAGGAAGAAGCAGCGGGTTAAAAATGGGGGGCGTTTCCACTCATGCTTATTATGAGGTTGAAAATGATTTTGATATTCCCCGCCTGACCAGAAGTTTAAATAAAGTGATTCGTGCAAATCCCATGTTAAGAGCAGTGGTCAATTCAGATGGAACGCAACAAATTTTAGAAAATCCGGGCTGGTTTGAGATAAGAGAACTGAATTTAACCGGGCTGACGTCGGAAGAAAGAGAGGAGATTCTGGGAAAGGCGAGGGAAGAATATTCCCATAAAGTCTTTGAGCAGAATAAGTTTCCATTGTTTGATTTTCTTGCGTATCGTCTGGCTGAAGACCGGGTCAGACTGCTGGCCGGCTTTGATTTGCTGATTGCCGATGGGATCAGTATGAGAATCCTGATCAGAGAGGTCATGAGACTGTATGAGGACGAACATATTGTCCTGAGTGAGAATACCTTTACATTCCGAGACTACATACTTTCCGTAGAGGAAATGAAAAAAAGTCCCTTTTATAAAACAGCAGAAGACTATTGGAAAAATCAGGCGGAATGCACTGCAGGAGCGCCGGATATTCCAATGATTCAGACTCCGGACGAAATTGAGAAACCGGTATTTCGCAGACTGATCCATAAAATATCCACTGAAAAATGGCAGGCTTTGAAAGAAAAAATAAATGGGCATTCTTTCACTGCCTCCACATTTCTCATGACACTATATGGCAGAATCCTTGCCGCTTACAGCAATCGAAATACCGTTACCTTAAACGTCACCGTATTTACAAGGTTTCCATTTGACCCGGCAGTAAAAAACATGATTGGAGATTTTACATCTGTCATGCTTTTGGATATTAACGGTGAGTCTGTAGAACTGTGGGAGGAGTGTTTAAACGTTCAGAGGAAAATCACCGAGAACCTAGAGTACATGGAATACGACGGAGTAAGTGTAATCAGAGAGGTTTCCAAAAGGCAGAATCGGGTGGGGGAACTTTTATTTCCTTTTGTTTTTACAGGCATGATCTTTGAAAATGAGGGCGAAATCAGACTGGAAAATATGGGTAAACTAGTGTACAGCGTCAGCCAGACATCTCAGGTTTATCTGGATTGCCAGGTAATGACAGGCAGTGACGGACTCAGTATTACCTGGGATTATGCACAGCAGTTGTTTGACCCGGTTATGATGGAACGCATGTTTGAACGTTTTACCGCCGTCATTGAAGCGGCTGGAGAGGGCAGCATGCTTTCAGAGAGTGAGTCAGCATTTGTAGATCAATATAATCAGACGGATTGTGATATGGAATCCATAACGCTGACAGAGGCATTTGAAAAACAGGTCCTTTTAAGGGGAGATCATACCGCATTGGTCACTGGGGAAGGCACCTATACGTATCAGATGATCAACGACATGGCTGAAAAAATGGCAGCAGGATTAAAAAAGAGAGGATTGAATAATGGGGATAAGGCTGCAGTATACGAATACAGGAATGCGCAGTCAATAGCCGCAATTCTTGCAATTTTAAAATGCGGGGGTGTCTACGTTCCCATCAGCCCGGGTATTCCGGAGAACCGGAAAGAATATATTCTGGAGAACAGTGGTAGTAAGCTGGTAATTACGGATGATCTGGCTGACGAACTTAAGCAGGAAGCAGGCTGCTTACATAAGGAAATCAAGACAGAGGCAGATGACACTGCTTATATCATCTATACGTCAGGCAGCACTGGTGTTCCAAAGGGAGTTGTGATCACACACCGAGAGGCTATGAATACCATTCTGGATGTAAACAGAAGGTTTGAAATTACGGAAAATGACAGAATACTTGGAGTATCATCTATCACGTTTGATTTATCGGTATATGATATTTTTGGAACCTTTGCAGCAGGTGCAGCTTTGATTCTTGCCGGGGACAATAAAAATGCGGAAGAACTAAACCGGCTTGTCAGTGAGGAGGAAGTCACTGTATGGAATTCCGTACCTGCACTTTTTGAACTCCTTTTATCTGTCAGAGAAACGGATGAAGAAAACTACTTCGATGAGATTAATCAGGAGCTGGAGGTAAAGTTTGAACAGACACAATCCTTAAGGATTGTCATGCTCAGCGGCGATTATATACCAGTGGATTTACCGGACCGGATCAGAAACAGGTATGAAAACGCCAGAGTAATCAGTCTTGGCGGTGCGACAGAAGGATCCATCTGGTCCATTTACTATCCGGTTAATAAGGTAGAACCCACATGGACGACCATACCATATGGATATCCCCTGGGGAACCAGAAGCTTTATATCCTGAATGACAACCAGAAAATCTGTCCCATTGGCGTTC
This sequence comes from Hungatella sp., assembly GCA_009712635.1. Classification (GTDB taxonomy): domain Bacteria; phylum Bacillota; class Clostridia; order Lachnospirales; family Lachnospiraceae; genus Lacrimispora. The sequence goes on from WASS01000029.1 coordinate 122,215, forward strand.
CGGGAGAGATTGTCATTGGCGGAGCAGGCGTAGCACAGGGATACTGCAATGACCCGGAAAAAACCTCCCGTTCATTTCTTGAGACTGCGTCTCTCGGAAGAATATACAGGACCGGAGATATAGGAGTAATGACTGAAAAAGGATACATTGATTTCCTGGGAAGAAGAGACAATCAGGTAAAAATAAATGGCTACCGGGTGGAATTAGGCGAAATTGAATCAGCCATGCTCCGCTTTGAGGGTGTGAAACGTGCAGTGGGCACAGTCAGTGCAGACAATAAAAACAGGCTGATTGCATGCTTTACTTCAGATGAAAAAATACCTGTTGACCGGATCCGTGAATTTCTTACGGATAAGCTGCCTTATTATATGATGCCTGCTCTGATCAGGCAGATTGAAACAATTCCTCTTACTGTTAACGGGAAAATAGACAGAAAACAGCTGAGCTGTATGGACAAGCTGCCTGATGAACGAATCGTTCTAGCTCCGGAAACTGAAAATCAAAAAATACTGTATCAGTACTTTAAAGAGGTTCTGGGTGTGGATCAGTTCAGTATAAAAGATAATTTTTTTGAACTGGGCGGCGACTCCATGAAAGGCATTTCTCTTTATAATAAAATCAATGAAGTATTTGAGGCGGATATGAACCTGATCTTCCGATATCAGACAGTAGAAGCCCTTGCAGCCAGACTTATAAAGAGAAAATCTGACTATAAGGAGGAACGGCTGAAGCAGTTTAAGCAGCAATATGTCGCCGCAGTAGATACGTTAGATGCACAGAAAAAACTGGCTGATGATTATAATACCTATCTTGACAATACCGTAAAAAAATTAAAAACCTTTAAGGCCAGGGGCAGCAAAGATTATAAAGCCGTATTACTGACAGGGGGGACTGGCTATTTAGGAGCCAATTTAATGGAAACCCTGCTTACCACCACAGATATGATAATATTTGCGCTGGTCAGAGGTGATGACTACATAAACCGCCTGAAGGAGAATCTGATCTTTTACTTTGGTGAAGAGTTCTACTCCAGGTACAGGAATCGGATCGTGGCGTTTCAGGGAGATTTGTCCCAGGAAATGCTGGGGCAGAAAAAGGATGGATACGAAAGTCTGTGCAATACGGTAGATGCAGTATTTCATTGTGCTGGTAAAGTGGAACATTTTGGAAAGTATGAGGATTTTTACAGAAGCAATGTTAAAAGTGTAGAAAATCTTCTGAAATTCAGCATGGAAGGAAAACAAAAAGAGCTGTGTCATATGTCCACAACCAGAGTGATGGAATCCATAGAAAACAATGATATGGAAGTTCTGTTCCATGAGGATTACCAGGGAATTAACGGGAGTGCAGAAGAATTATACGTAAGGTCAAAAAAAGAGGCTGAAGACTTAATTGAAGTATACCGGAAAAAGGGAGCTTTAGTCAAAGTCTTTAGAATCGGTACCATTGTATTTGACTCCAGAAATGGGAAATTCCAGAGAAACATAGATTTTAATTCATTTTATCTGATCATGCAGTCGTTTTTTGAACTGGGTGCCATGCCAAATGTGGATGCTACACTTTTGGATTTTACATTTGTAAATGAGTGCAGCAGGGCGATTGTGAAACTGGCGATGGAAAAAGAAGTGAAGGATGGAACCTATCATATCTATAACGAGAATAAGCTTGGTATGTATGAATTCTATGATAAGTTAAAGCATGCAGGAATGAAGGAAAATCTGGAAATTATGGAATTCAGCCAATTTTTCGATTTTGTATACGACAGTTACAAAAAAGAGTCCCTGGAAGACTGCATTAATACACTTCTGCTTCATTCCAGCGCATACATGTCTCTGGAAGGAGCAATGCGTGTCATTGTTAATGACTATACCAGAGGCGTTTTGGAGTCTATGGGATTTAATTGGTCAAGAGTAAGTGAAGAACATATCAGAGGCATGTTGGAATATGGCAAAAAAATCGGATTTTTTAAGAAGGAAGTGATCGTATGAGGCTGAAAAATTTTATAGACCACATGAATGCGGTTCATAGCAGCGCTAAGGAATATTACCAGGATATGAACTACGATATTGTGCCGGGACTCAATGGAACCAATCATGCACGCTGGATGAATGTAGGCTATTGGAAACATGCAGCCTATTATAATCAGGCGTGTGAGAAGCTGGCCATGCTGTTAAGCAGAGCGGGAAAATTTAATGAGTCGGATTCTGTATTGGATGTGGGCTGCGGAAGCGGAGAGCAGGATTTTTTCTGGAGCAGAAAATATCCGGGAATATCTATCACAGCCATGGATTTATTGGAAAAGCATATTGAAGAAGCGATTGTGAGGCAAAAAAATGAGGAAGGCACATCCATCCGGTTTATGGCTGGAACAGCCAGTAATCTTCCCTTTGACAACGAGTCATTTCATAAAGTATCTGCACTGGACTGCGCCTACCATTTTGACACCAGAGAAGATTTCTTCCGGGAGGCCCACCGTGTGCTGAAAAGGGGAGGAGTATTAACCGCTACGGATATGCTTCCTGAAAAGCAGACGAAAAAAAAGTACTTTTGGCAGAAAAAATGGCGGGAAGGGCTGTTTATACCAGAAGAAAACATGTATGACATTAACTGCTATGTAAAGAAATTAAAGGCGGCTGGTTTTTCCCAGATTAAAGTAAAGCACATTGGGCACGAGGTATTTACAGGTCTTGCCTGGTATTTTCTTTCCCGTTTTTTGATGCCCCATAAACCCATTGAACAAATAAAGATACGTGTTGGAAGAGTTAGCTTTTTTAGCAGTTTTTATCCTAAAATATGGGGGATTCTGTTTGGAACCCCGGATTATGTTTTGGTTACTGCTGTTAAAAATGGGAAAGAGGAGGGAACGGTTTGATTTATTCAGTAGGTACAAATTTTGATCTGGAGCTTTTGAATGTCATTAAAAAATATGACACCAAAAATGAAATTAAGTCTGTATTTGGAAAATTGAAAATTGATGATTTTGGAGGAGGGCGATGTTCCATGGTTCTTCCTGATGTGAGCTGGAAGGAGTTAGAGCAGTATATCTCCCAGTGTCATAAGCAGGACATTCAGTTTAATTATCTGATAAATCCAATGTGTTATGGAAGTCATGAAATGGAACGGGATTATAATAAAAAACTGGATAAATATTTAGACAGACTTTCTAAGATTGGTGTGGATATTATTACTACGAATTCTCCTTACATGCTGGAAAGCATCAGGAAACGGTTTCCACATTTTAAGGTAACAATAGGTCTTTATGCACTTGTGGACACACTTCAGAAAGTGAAATACTGGCAGGATCTGGGGGCAGATGAAATTACGCTGAATGACAATTTTATGAGAAATTTCAATAAGCTGGAAAATCTTTTACTGGCCACAAAAGGGACAGGATTAAAGCTTCGGCTTATAGCCAATAACATATGCCTCCATGACTGCCCTTACAGTGTGAGCCATGGCAACTCTCAGTCACATGCCAGTGAAAAAGGCAGTTCCTCTGCGGGTTTTAGTGTAGACTACTGCATGCTCAAATGCACAATGACCCGTTTGGGAGACCCCTCACAGTTCATCAAATCCGCCTGGATCAGACCGGAGGATATTGTTCATTACGAGGCTCTGATGGAGAAAACGGGAAATTATGATTTTTCCATCAAATTACTTGACAGAACAAGAACTACAGAGTTTTTGGAACAGGTAATTAAGGCTTATACGCAGCGAAGTTATGACGGCAATTTCCTTGATATCGTCAATCTTCCATCAACCAAAGCCATTAAAAATATTGATATGAAAGGGGTAATACCAAAAGCACCCCAGTTTAACATTCAGGGTCTTATGCAGTATAAGGATATTTTCAATATCCCTGATGTATATATGGACAATAAAGCGTTAGATGGTTTTTTAATGAAATTTGTAAATGGTGAGTTTACCTGCGGAGATCACGTATGCAGGGAAGTTGTGGCTGACAGCAGAATAGAGTGTAATTACTGCTTTCAGTGGGCAAAAAAGGCCATACGCAGTTCTAACGAGGATATCAGGGCATGGAAAGGAAAAGCAGATTCCATTCTTGGACAATTAAATTCAGGAGATTTTTACAAATTATTTTAGAAGGGGGAGTAGAAACATGGAAAGAGCGTATCATTTATGGAATCCGTTTACGGATCTGGAGGAATTTCTGCCTTATAAGGATGTAGGCCCTATGACTATTGTCAGAGGAGAAGGCCCTTTTGTTTATAACGAAGCCGGAAAGAAGTTTATCAATGCCAGCGGTTCTTTATGGAATGTGGCAGTTGGACATGGGAGAGAGGAGCTTGCAGATATAGCGTTTGAACAGATGAAAAAACTCTGCTATTCATCCTGTTTCCGACAGACTCATCCAAAGGCTTGCGAGCTTGCAGATTGTTTGTGTGCCCTGACTGAGAATTACTATGATAAAGCATATCTGGGAAGCAATGGTTCGGAAGCAGTTGAAACGGCTCTTAAGATGACGAGGCAGTTTTTTCGCCAGTGTGAGGCAGAAGAGAAACGGGGAAAATATAAAATCCTGTCCTTTAAAGGCTGTTATCACGGAGTAAGCTATGGAGCCATAGGTCTGTCTGGCGATGAGATCAATGAAAAGCTGTATGCTCCGCTGCCGGGAGGACTTTTGCAGGTAGAACCTCCTTATTCCTATCACGGGGCATACGGGACCAATGATCAGGCGGAATGTGAATTGAAATGTCTGGAAGAAATCCAAAGAGTGATCGAGAGAGAGGGGCCTGATACAATGGCCGCTTTTATTGCCGAGCCTGTTATGGGAGAGAGAGGAATTATAACAATCAGTGACAGCTTTTTCGATGTACTGATGGAACTGTTAGACAGGTATGACATGTTAATGATTGCAGATGAAGTGACCACAGGATTTGGCAGAACAGGAGAACTTTTTGCCACAGACAGGTGGAGAAAACGACCGGATATCCTCTGCCTGGGCAAGGGGATCAGCAGCGGTTATCTTCCGGTCTCCGCCGTATTGGCAACCCAAAAAGTTTATGAGAATTTTAAAGGTGAGGACCACTATTTTCAGCATGGAAGTACTTCCAGCGGAAATCCTGTATGCAGTGCTGTGGCTCTTGGCAATATCGATATTATTCTTCGTGAGAATCTGGTAGAGAACTCCAGGAAAACAGGAGAATATTTAATGGAAAAAATAAAGAGTCTGATGGAAGAAAGACCTGTGCTGGGTGAGGTCCGGGGACGTGGTCTTATGATTGGTATGGAGCTTGTTAAGGACCGGATTTCCAGAAAACCTTTAAGCGAGTCTGAGATGTTTGAAATAGTTGCTGACTGTGCGTCTTTGGGAGTGATTGTTTATTATAACAGAAATGTGATTGCGCTGTTTCCGCCTCTTATTATTACAAAAGATATTGCAGATCATATTTATTCAGCATTAAAGACAGCATTGGATACCGGTAAGAAAGAGGAGATTCTGAAAAAGAAGAGGTTATTAAAAGAGTTAGTTACTTCTAAACTGAGAACAGCCAATTCATAAGTGAAAGGGGAAGAGGCAGTTGAATTTATTTTGTATCCCCTGTGCTGGTGGAAGTGCGGTCATGTTTAAAAAAATACAGGATCTGCTGCTTCAGAATGTAAAGGTAAGACCGATGGAACTGGCTGGCAGAGGCAGCCGTTTTGAGGAAGAACCTTATGAAGATGTGAGCAGTGCTGTAAATGATTTATATCAGAAAATCAGTGGCTGGATTGACCAGGAGGACTACTGTATCATGGGCTTTAGTATGGGCGGGATTCTTACCTTCGAATTGTGCAGAAAGATTGAGCAAATGGGGAGAAAACTTCCTTCCGGAGTCTTTTTCCTGGGCGTAGAGCCACCACACATTAAATCAGGAACAGAATATCACAAGCTGGATGATGGGGAATTCAGACAGGCAATGATCTCCATAGGCGGAATACCAGAGGAAGTATCAAAATGTGAGGAACTGTTTGACCTATACTTACCTGCCTTAAGAGCGGATTTTCAGCTTTGTGAGACATATTGTTTCACAGGGCAGATCATTAAATTTGATTTTAAGTTTTATTTGATTAATGGCTTAAATGATTCAATCAGCCGCTGTGTTTTGGATCAGTGGGCATGGTATTGCAGAAAGTGTCAATTGGACTTTGTACCGGGTGTTCATTTTTTTATTAATACCAATACATCAGAAACCTGCCGCTGCATTAACAAAGGCTTAAAGGAAATATTAAATTGTTGATTATGTGAAATAAACGGTAATCAAAAAAATCACAGCAGGGGATAGGTATGGTATTTGTCAATTGTATGGATATAACAGAATGCAGTAATGAACTTTATGAGAAGGCCAGCCATATAGTTTCGGAAGAAAGAAGGAAAAAGTCAGAACGTTATCATTATATAGATGATACCAAAAGGTGCATTTGTGCTGGCTTATTACTTCAATATGGACTTTATCACAAAGTTGGTCAATTAGGTGAAATTGAAATCACGTACAATGAATTTGGAAAGCCATTTATAAAAAACAGGAAAGAATTTAAATATAACATAACGCATTCTGGAAAGTGGGTAGCAATTGCATACGGTGGCACTGAGGTCGGAATAGATGTTGAGAAATTTCAGGAAGGCAGAGAAGAGTTAATGGATTTTTGTTTCTCTGAAGAAGAAAGATTTACAATTTATAATTACATAGAAAAAGAAGAACAGCTAAAACAGTTTACAAAATTATGGACGATGAAAGAAAGTTATATAAAATATCTTGGAACAGGACTTTCAACAGGTTTGAAATCATTTTCTGTAGATGCTACGAAAGGATTGATAACCTGTAACGATGGTGAGTTAAAAAAGGATTTAAGGATAAGAAGTTACCAATTTGCTACAGGTTATTATCTATCAGTATGCAGTACGGAGGATGAGATTTGCATCCATAACGTTTCGTTGAAAGAGGTAGTAAACTTATTAGAATGCATGCATGGATGCAGGAGCTGTTTACAGTAGCGGTCAGAGCTTCTTATGAGTGGGTAAGCCAATGCTTTACCCACTCTTTCCAAATTCATATATTGATTAATTAAAAATTCTTACATAAGGCTTTTAACAAATTCTACAGGGTACATGGTTCTCTCCGCAGTTTCCTCAAAGCTAAGCCCCTGTGCTAAAAAACGTTTTGCTACACTTGCCATGCTTTCAGCCACTTCAACTATAAATTTATCATAGTCATAAAATCTCATAACGCGCTGTCCCCACGGATATTCTTTCGCCTTGTGAATAAACTCAATTCCTTCTGTACTGCTGATTTTATTCTGCCAATAATCCAAATCCTCCACTTCAAAGTAAAGCTGAAAGTTGTTTGGCTGAGTCTTGCCGGGCAAATCTGCACCAACAAGTTCCGCGTAATTAGATTGCAGGGAAAATCCGCCAAAAGCCACATGCACTCCCAAATCCATTATAACCTTTTGTTCCATCACAGTTTCATAAAATTGCTTTGCTTTTTCCATATCCGATACGGCAATCAAAGTACCTTGATATTGCATATGATCACTCCTTTTTCGTTTTACTAAATTATATATCAAAATTTAGCAATTTCGCTGTAAAAATCGGACATATTATCCCGGTACTCCTGAGGAGTAATACCACAAATGGCCTTAAAATCATGGATGAAGTGAGGCATATCATAAAAACCCGTTTCCATAAAAACCTGCGTTAAGTTATAGTCGTGTCGCTGTAAAAGCCGGATAGACCTGTTTACACGTACAAGGCGGGAGAATGATTTTATCCCTATCCCCATATATTCGTCGAAAAGCCGTCCTAAATGGCGTTCGCTATAAAAAACATTCTGCGAGATATCTTTTACTGAAAAAGTCCCGCCGCTATTTATAATTAAATTACTTGCCTGGGAAAACTCCTGGCGATAAAAGGAACCTTTTAAATGCGCAAGAAACAGCCGGTCCATTTTGGAAATCAGGTCTTCTACACTTAACGACGTTTCCAGTTCATTTGCCATCAGGCGGTTCATAGAGGCGTTAACGTTTGCAAAATCAAAGACACAATCTGTTATTTCTTTTTGCGGCATTCCGCTAAAGGCATAATAGCCAGCCGGCTGGAACTCTACAATAAACAAAAGGCTGAAATTATTGGCTGTCTTGCCAACAAAGGAAGGTTTCGTAATGGGTCCAAACAAGTTGCCGTGGATATGGCTGTCAGTACATGATAGCACAAGTGTAGCGCTCCCGTGAGGCATAACAGCGTAATTATCTGACATCATACCAATAACTGGAAAGGTAATTGTGTAATTAGAAATGAAATATCTAAGCTCTGAGTGTGGTTGAATATATATAAAATCAACTCCTCTTATTAGTACACGGCTATTATTCATATAATTTTGAATTGAATCTTTCATAAGCATGACATCATTACCACCTTCCTGTTTTCATTTTACTAAATAAACTTTTATTAAACAAGGAGAAATCAGGTAATAATAACGTTGATGAAATTTATTTTAAGGAGTCAGCAAATATGGATAAAACACCTAAAATAGAAGTTTGCTCATACTGTTCTGGATTTGATGTCAATGAGTTAAAGAATAAAGCAAAGGTAAAGATCAGCTGCATTGGAAAATGTTCCAAACATAACCCGGATTTAAATGGAAAAGTATATGGATTTTTGAATGGTGTCTTTACAGTTTGTGATACCAAGGAGGAATTCTTTGAAAAGATTGACAAATTGGAACCCTTTCAATTGAACAGTAGTGAGAATCCTTTGGTAGACGCATTTTTGGAGCACCTTGAAAAATGGCGGGATGAACATGAAAAACTACGGGAGCTTTGTCTTGCCTGTCAGCTGACCGAAGAATTAAAGTGGGGACAGCCTTGTTACACCTTAAATAATAAAAATGTAGTTATAATTGGAGGATTTAAAAATTATATTGCGCTAACCTTTTTTAAGGGAGCATTGCTAAAGGACAAAGACGGATTACTTATTCAACAGACGGAGAGTGTTCAGGCTGGCCGTCAGCTGCGATTTACCTCGGTGGAGGAAATTACTGAAAGAGAGACGATGATCAAAGCATATATCGAAGAATCCATAGAAATTGAAAAGGCCGGTTTAAAAGTACCTGTTGAAAAGAAAGCGGAGATACCGATTCCCGATGAACTGCAAATAAAGTTTCATGATGATCCTGCGTTTAAAAATGCATTTTACGCATTGACACCTGGGCGCCAAAGAGGCTATATTTTTTATTTTAATGGAGCCAAGAAGTCTGAAACACGAATATCACGGATTGAAAAATATATGGATAAAATCCTCCATGGGTTGGGGATTGATGATTAATAGTATAACATAGAAAAGCGGAATCGGGCTTAGTCACCTGACTCCGCTTTTCTATAGTCGTATTATACAATCTGATGATATTTAAATATATGATAGGACAAAGATGTCAGTATTACACTGAGTGTAAGTGCAAACAGAGGCAGGAATATATAAGGGTGAATCACAAAACCCCCGAATTCGTATTGAATTATAGCTGTAACAGATGAAAGAGAAGTCATTTGTGTAGGGAAAAGCTGATACAGGTTATGGAAAAGTATATTCTGTTCCGAAACACTGCCAAGCATGGGTGCTATCAGCAATACACTCATCAAAACAATAACTCCAAATGGTGTCTTAAGATTTGCGGAAAGCAGCATAGTAATTGCACCTGTCATCAGGAACGCAAACAAGCTGACAACCATTAGCATTAATGAGGTCTGAGCCATGGAAAGCGGATATGGGGAAAGACTATTAAATAATTGCAGAGGAGCATTACCGCCGTCCGCTCCAAAGATAGCCAATGACAGGAAAAAGGCCAGTGTAAGCTGAATCAAACCTAAGATTAAAGTCATTGAAAAGCCGGTAAATATTTTTGCTGCTATCAACTTGTTTTTTCCATACTTGGAGGATAGAATAAGCTGATCCGTGCCGGAGGTGTATTCTCTCGAATACAGTGGGGCCAAACAGACTGCTATTACAAATTCACAGAACAATCCCAGCGTATTGATCAATATAAAATAACGGGTATAGCCGTCTGTATAAGAAAACGAAAATGGTGTTTTTATTTGCGCATCCATTGCCATTACCTGTTCTTTTGCTTTATCGCTCATGCGTGTTTGCAGGATATGCTGCGCTAGTTTTTCATGTCGGATGTTATAGTAGCCTTCCGCCTCCGTTTTGGTCAGCATTTGAAAATCCTCCATATTAAAGCGCTTAGAGGCTGTATTGAAAACGCTGCGGATGACTTCGTAGATATCACTGTAGGGTCTTGCGATGGTCTGGTATTCCTGCGTGGACTGATAAACATCTGAGGGTGGAATCTGTGCATAGGCACGAACTGTTTCCATAATCAATCCGGAATCTAGCGGACGCCCCGAAAGTGACCGGGCATAGGCTCTATCCTTAACCATCGCAGCATAATTAGATTCGTAGGGCGTGCCATCCACATAATAATCTCCGAAGAGCGTGACAGATACGTTAAATACAGTCAGAATAACAGATAGAATCAGAGTGAATTGTATGCTTCTCTTGCATAATATCTTTTTATATTCAAAGCCAACTAAATTCCAAAATCCCCTCATTGTTCACTCCCCTCACTGAAATAATATAAATATAAATCCTCTAACGTGGCCTGTGCGATGAATGCTTCTGCACATGGTTTTTCCTCTGATATCAAACGTAAAAATACCATCCCGGCGCTTTCCTGGCGTAAATTAATCACTGGGTACTTTTTGCAGATGTCAATAGCATCGGATTGGGATAACGTACATTCCCAAACCTTACCATCAATGGCACTTATTATTTCATTCCGTGTCCCCTGATGAATAAGCGATCCGTCTTTCATAACAAGAATGGTACCTGCGATGTGCTCAATATCAGAAACAATGTGGGTGGAAAGCAGAACAATGCGGTCTTCCCCAAGGCAGGAAATCATATTGCGAAAGTGTATCCGCTCTTTGGGATCGAGACCGGCAGTGGGCTCATCTAAAATTAATATCTGAGGATTGTTCAACATGGATTGAGCAATACCCAATCGCTGTTTCATACCACCGGAAAAAGTTTTAATCCGTTTCCTGGCATCTTTTTCAAGGGATACCTGTTTCAAAAGTTCCCATGCTTTTTCTTTTGCCTGTGGTTTTGGCACGCCCTTTAAGGCTGCAATGTACAACAAAAAGTCCAGTGCTGAAAATTCTGGATAGTATCCAAATTCCTGTGGTAAGTAACCCAGCGCATCGCGATAATCTTCATGACTGACATCAATTTTATTAAAACTAATTGTACCGGAAGTTGGGGCCAATACGCCGCATATCATACGTATCAAAGTCGTTTTTCCTGCTCCGTTTGCGCCAAGAAGGCCGTATACACCTTTTTGAAAAGTTATCGAAATACGGTCACAGGCTGTTTTGTTTCCATATTGTTTTGTTACTCGATCAAGCTCAAGTTCCATTGTTTTTCCTCCAGTTTTTTGAAGAATTTATGCATTTGAAATCCAATCACAACCAGGCAGATGGCAAAAAGTGTCAGCCAGCTGTTTAAATACACATCAGTATAAAGTACTGTTACTAAGCTTTCACAGAGAATACTGGCTACGCTGACAAAACCTGCTGCAGCTGCACAGGCATAAATACCATCTGAACCATGAATCCGATTAAGCAGCCAAAGGCAAGCGGCACACACAAAAAGATATGGCATTATAGTATATAGAATGGTTTGCAGCAGACTGTATCCTGATATCTGGTTATTGAATATCAGCAGAAGGATTAAAACAATAAAATTGACTGCTCCAAGAATACTGATTCTTGCCATAACAATCTGAAGCAGGCTGAACCGGCAGCTTGCCTCCAGTTCTGCCATCCTGAAAGCGGAAGAGCGGTAGACTTCTGTAATTGTCATCATGGCCAGAAATGGAAGAATCGCGGAAATACCCCACATTCTTAATCCTTCTCCCCTCCAATCTTGGAAAACAGATAAACGGAAAGCAATCACCCAGCCAAGAGATATAATCAAAGCAGAAGCAATCCATATGCGCTTGCGGATATATGGAAGCTGAGCCAACAGAAATTCCCGATAAGTGGTTTTAGGATAGCGCAGCTGTTTTAAAAAGCGCTCCCGATCGGTTGGAGGCGGTGCTTCAAAATATGACTTGAGTCCTTTTTTCAGATTTCGGTTCATTGAAAATCCTCCTTTTCCAATAGCTTTTTTAAGGCGGCTATTGCAGAACCTGTTTTCCGGTAAATAGCAAAACGTGAAATACCCATGATAGAAGATATCTCTCCCACAGAAAGCTCATTAACATATCGCAGTAGCAGTAAATCCTGTTCCTGTTCGGGCAAGTTTTTAAGCGCCTGCCGGAGCGAATAGTTAAGTTCTATCTGCTCAAAGCAATCTGTGTGGGGAATATCTTCCGCCAGTAGTTCAGGCTGAGTTTTCCGAAACGAATCGACACAGAGGTTTCGTGCTATAACATAGAGATAGGCAAGTGTTTTTCCACGGTCGATGTATGCGTTTTGTGCAAAGTATTTGAGGAAGGTTTCTTGAGTAAGGTCTTCTGCCAATACAGAATTTCTTACTTTATAATAGCAATAGCGATAGATTTTATCATATTGCTCCTGCATATCAACTGACATTTAAAACCTCCTCTCTAATTGTTTAACGTTTTAATTCCCATAAATGTGCGGGTAAAATTTATTATTCAGTAAACTTTTTTATTTTTACTATAAGTTAAATGTCTTTCTGAACTGGCTGGGTGTTATTCCGTGGACTTCCTGAAATGCTGCGGTGAATTTTGATGGATTTTTATAACCACACAGCTCAGCAATATGATGGATGCTTAAATGATCAGAGGAGAGAAGCTGCATTGCCCGCTTCATTTTTTCCCTTCTGATATAATCATAAAGAGGAATATGATAAGTGTTTTTAAAGCTGAGGCGAAGTTTGCTTTCACTCATATCTGCAATTTTTGTCAGTTCGCTCATAGAGGGGACATCCAAAATGTTTTCGTCAAGTTTTTGCTTCACCGCATACATTTTTTTCTCATTTTCCCATGTTACATAATTCCGTCTGTTATTTCTTCGATCGGGAATAGCAGGATAATTGCGTGCAATGGAACCAAGAAGGTGAATCACCATGCCCTCAAATGCAAAGGGCGGCATATCCCCATTTCGGATTGCCCAGCGGATCTGCTCAAAGATAAGCATGGTACCTGGGGAATTTAAATGCTCTGTTTCCCATAATTTCCCATCCTCAATGCTGATTTTAGGCGCATTCGCTCTTGCCTGCAGGAAGGGTTCTAAAAAGTCCTGGAAAATTAAAATGCTGGTAAAACAGGTATGGACATTCTTTGGAAAGGTAAACTGGAACGCCTTTTGAGGATTTATTAATTTATGGCATATGGGGGAAAATGTAGTCGCAGCTTTTCCCTGCTGAGAATAAATAATATCACCGCAATCGATGCAAAAAAGCCAGAGACATGGTTCTTTGATATCTATTTTATGAACAATTGTCTGGTTGGGCGTAAACCACCCACTGGAGACATAAAGCCCCTCAGCGGGGGAGACTTCCACAATCCAGCCATTTGACCAATGGGGTGGAAAATAATATCCCTTACCGGGTCCATAAGGGGTTTGATGGAGGTTATATTTTTTTGCCATGGAACCCCAGGATGCATCATCATATCTGTTCATTTAAAAGCCTCCTTTTTTCGTGAGATATTGAAAGTATACTGGAAACAAGAGTTTAATGCAATTGAAAGTACTCCATTTTGTTTTAATTATGATCCGATTATAAAACAAAAGGTAACGAAAATGAGTAGAAAATACATATAAATACAGAGATTTTTGAATTTAAAGAAGAATGGCACTTCCTTATCTTTGAGAACAGCTATATTGACGATTATTTTTTATTGTGCTAGTATTTATTAGGTTAGTCTAAACTAACAAAAAACTCAAATTTGTCATCATACAGACACAAAAGTATACGAGGAGAATGGATATGAAAAAAAGAGGGCTGTTACTATGCTTCATGATGTTATTATTCGTTTTAGCAGGATGTGGAAACGCAGACATTGCAAATAATAAAGGGACAGATATCAATAAAATTGATACGGTTATGGGAGAGATTGAAGTGCCCCAAAAGCCGGAACGTGTGGTAGTGAATTGGTACATCGGCGATGCCTTTTCTCTGGATTTAAATGTGGTGGGTTATTCAGCCTGGGAACAGGAGACCATGCCATTCTATGATAAGTTTTCAACATCTGCAAAACTGGAGAATTGGGCTGCAGAGGATATTATGGCGGTAGAGCCAGATTTGATTATTACATATGACACAGCGGATTTTGAGAATTTTAATAAAATTGCACCTGTTTTAGTGATTCCTGAAGGAGAGGTAACTTCGGCAGAACGGCTGAGAATGATTGGCAGAGCCACAGGAAAGGAAAAGGAAGCGGATGCACTGATCACAACATTTGATGAAAAGCTTGCGGCGGCAAAGGCAGAGTTTCAAAGTGAGACGTATGAGGGAAAGACCTTTAGCATTATGGAAGACTGGGGATCCACCGGCGAGTGGAGTGGTGTAGCATATGAAACCGGCTCCAGAGGCGGCACCCTGGTTTATGACTATCTTGGGCTGAAAATGCCTGAAAAACTGGAACAGCTGATTGCCAAAACAGGAGAAAACAGAGGAACGCTCAGTTATGAGGTGGCTCATGAATATTTCGGTGATTATATCTTGTGGTTCCAGCAGGAGGGGAAGGAATCTGAATATGCAAAGTCTGATATCTGGAAAAGCATACCTGCTGTTTTGGAAGGCAGAGTGGCGGAGATTCCGGGAGAGAACCTTGGATTGTTTTACTATGATGATATCGCCAGTTTAACTGCACAGTTGGACTATGCCATTGATGCCATCAAAAAAATATCGAAGTAATTATAGAAGGAGAAATCTGCATGTTAAAGTTCAAAAATACAGGTGCTTTATTACTGGCCTTTGCCATTGGAATTTCTGTCTCGGGCTGTGGTTCAAAGCCGGCGAAAACAGAAGCGAAGGGAACGGCAGAAATCAGAGTAATCAGTACAGAGCAGGGGGAGATAGAAATACCCGCTGATCCAAAAAGAGTCATTGTGACATATTGTGTAGGGGATGCCCTGGCTCTCGGAGTTAAGCCTGTAGCAACCTATGATCCAGCTGGCACAGCTTATGAAAAAGAATTGGATGGAGTGCCTGTCTGGGGAGAATTTGAAGCAGAACAGTTAATCTCTTATGAACCTGATTTGATAATTGTTGCTAATCAGGAACAATATGATATTGCGTTCAAAATAGCTCCCACAATTCTGCTTCCATTTACAGCGCAGTCCATGGAAGAGCGGGTACGCTTTATGGGGGATGTATTAAACAGGCAGGAAAAGGCAAATGCAGTTCTGGACGAGTTTCACCAAAAGCTGGAGGGTGCAAAGGCTTCTCTTAGGGAAACGAATGTTTTGGATAAAACCTTCAGTGTGATTGAAAGTGACGGAAACGGTGGTATTTGGGTTTACGGTGATAAATGGGGGCGCGGGGGAGATTTATTATACAGTCAGCTGGAACTTCAGGCGCCTGAAATTGTTGAGAAGGAAATTATTGCAGCGGAACAACACAGAGATGTTTCCATGGAGGTCATCAGTGATTATATCGGCGATTATATCATAATTGCCAGAGGTCTTGAGGAATTGAAGGGAAACACTATCTGGGAATCTTTGCCTGCGGTTAAGGCAGGAAATGTGATTCCTATCGATTTCACCTTGTTCTACGATATTGATATTTACTCCTCAAATGTACAACTGGATTATCTGTTAAATGCTCTGCTGAAAACACAAGAGTAATGTTATTATCACCACGGAAAGGAACGACACCATGAAAAATACCACAACAAAGGGATGGAAGGGTTCCATCAACTTTGCCTTTTACATGGCTCTTGGATTTGGACTTTTATTGATTGTTTCGGCAGCCTCCATTACATTTGGTGCTGCCGACATGAGAATTGCCACTGCATGGGAGGCGGTTTTTCAATTTAATCCTGAATTAACAGAGCATCAGATTATACAGACACTGCGCCTTCCAAGAACCGTGGCAGATTTAATGGTAGGCTGCAGTTTAGCTATTTGCGGTGCAATCATGCAGGGGACTACCAGAAATCCGCTGGCTGATTCCGGACTGATGGGTATTAGTTCGGGGTCAACGTTTGCTATGGCACTTTGTATGGCATTTCTGCCAATGCGGACTTACGGACAGACCATGCTGTTTGCATGTATGGGCGCTGCTGTCACAACGGCAATGACTTATTTTATTGCATCCATGGGAAAGGGCGGAATGACACCCCAGCGCCTTGTTTTGGCTGGGATTTCAATCTCCATGCTGTTTGGCGCATTCAGCCAGTATATTTCCATCAAATATCATTTGGGACATGCCCTTGCTTATTGGACAGCAGGAGGAACGGCGGGGGCTAAATGGAGTGAGCTGTTGACTGTTATTCCGGCTTTTGTTCTTGGAGTGGTTGGTGCCGTTGTACTTTCCCCTTCTGTCACAGTCCTCAGCTTAGGAGAAGATGTGGCCACGGGTCTAGGATTAAAAACAAGATTTGTGAAGGGGATTTCTACGATTATTGTGCTTCTGCTTACAGGACTTTCCGTGATTATTGTTGGTCCGGTTAGTTTTATCGGTTTAATTACTCCTCATATTGTCCGGTATTTTGTGGGAGTAGATTACCGCTATATTATTCCAGCATCAGGACTGTACGGTGCGTTGCTTACGGTTTTTGCGGATCTGTTAGGAAGATTAATCAATAAGCCTTACGAAACACCCATAGGCATTATCTTTGCCGTTATCGGTGTTCCTTATTTCCTCTATCTGGCAAGAAAACAAAGGAGGGAATTTGAGTGAAAAAGAAAGGTTTTATTTTGTTATTTATGACTGTTTTAATGGTGCTGGTCGCGATTATCAGTATCAATTCAGGTAAAATGAACCTTACTCCTGCAGAGGTATTGAGTGTGATTTTAGGAAAAGGTACACCGAAGCAGAACCTGATTATTATGGAATTTCGCCTGCCCCGCATAATACTGGCAGTTTTCGTTGGGATCGGCATGGGAATTTCAGGCTGCATCATGCAGAGCCTGTTAAGAAATGATATGGCAAGCCCGGGAACCTTGGGCATCAGTTCCGGTTCAGGACTCTTTGTATTAATTTTTGTAGTAATTTTTTCTGCAAAATCCAATTCTTCGCCAATCTTAATGCCTCTATTATCGTTTGTGGGCGGAATGACTGCCGCGGGGTTAATTTTTCTTCTTTCCTACCGGAAGAATAAAGATATTTCCCCCACAGGATTGATTTTAACGGGTGTGGCACTGGGAAGCGGTTATGGTGCGTTAACCACACTGCTTACTCTGAAACTGGACCAAAATCAGATGGAATTTATACAGCGTTGGAGTGCAGGCAGCCTGTGGGGAGATGACTGGCGGTATCTGGCCATTTTGGTACCATGGACAGCCATTTTGTGCGCATATGCATTATATAAATCCCATGTGCTCAATATTTTAAACCTTGGAAATGAAACGGCTACAGGTCTGGGCACTGCGGTAAAGCCGGAATTTATCGGACTGACGGTGGCAGCAGTGGCGCTTTCTTCTGGAAGTGTATCTTTGGGAGGCAATTTCTTTTTTGTTGGCATGATTGCCCCGCATATGGCAAGAAAAATCGTTGGTTCTAACCACAAACTGCTTCTTACAGCGGCTGGACTGTGCGGTGCGATAATCGTTCTGCTGGCAGATACCATAACAAGAACCATCAGCCTGGGTACGGATGTACCTACGGGCATTGTAATTACAGTGCTCAGCACACCATACTTTTTGTATCTATTGGCAAAAGCAAATAATTAAGGAGTACAGTATGAATAGTATTGCAACAGAAAACTTAGACATTGCGTATGACAATGCACTGATTGTTGAGAATTTGGAGATGGCCATCCCTCGTAATAAAATCACGTCAATCATCGGCCCCAACGGATGCGGAAAATCAACGGTGCTAAAGGCTGTAGGGCGCATTTTGAAGCCGAAGAAAGGCATGGTTTATTTAAATGGCGGGGACATTTCCACGTTACCCACAAAAGAGATTGCAAAAAAAATGTCCATCTTACCTCAGACCCCTTCTGCACCTGGTGGATTGACGGTAAGTGAACTGGTCGCCTATGGAAGATTTCCTCACCAAAATGGCTTTGGAAAGTTAACAAAGGAAGATAAAAAAATAGTCGAGTGGGCAATTTCAGCAACAAAGCTTTCTGACCTGGAGCATCGGGAGGTAAACACCCTGTCAGGCGGTCAGCGTCAAAGAGTCTGGATTGCCATGGCACTTGCCCAGCAGACAGATTTAATTTTACTGGATGAACCTACTACCTATCTGGATATGGCTCATCAGCTGGAGGTGCTGGAGCTTTTATACAGCTTAAACCGCAATCAGGGGTGTACCATTGCTATGGTACTTCATGATTTAAACTTAGCGGCGCGTTTTTCTGATTATATGATTGCCATCCGCAGCGGAAAAATCATACAGCACGGGTCACCTAAGGAAGTAATGGTTCCTGAGGTTTTAAAGGAGACCTTCTCTATTGATGCAGAGGTAGTGCATGAATCCAGAACGGGAAGGCCTGTTTGCCTGACCTACTCGCTGCTGCATCAGGAGGACTTACCAAAGAGGGAGGCGATTTCTCTATGAATGTAGTACTGCGGATATTTTGCGAGGCAAAAAAATATCGGGTCTATCTGATGTTTGCATTTTTTGCACTGGTCGTATCTACAGTAGCCGGATTTTACACCCCGTGGGCATTAAGAGAGTTAACCTCTCTTGCCACGGAGGGAAGGGGAGATTTTGGCTCAGAAGCCCTACGCATCGGTCTGTTTTTGCTGGGGGCGGCAACGCTGCAGGCGGCGGGTGCATCGGCGGCAGGATATATGAACCACTATGCGGCACTGCATTATGTGGCGGATTTACGCAAACTGCTTTATGGAAAGCTGCAGAATATGAGCCTGAGTTATTTTCACAAAAGCAGAACTGGGGATCTTACCAGCCGGGTGGTAAATGACACATTGGATGCAGAGGTGCTTTTGGCCCATGTAATTCCTGATTTTATTGTGAATATCCTCACCTTTATCGGGGTCGGCATTCTGCTGTTTACAATCAATGTAAAACTGGCTTTTATGAGCCTGGTTACCATCCCGTTTTTATTAGGGATTACTTTATGGCAGGGACATCACGTGTCCCCCATATGGAAGGAGAACTCCCGTGTGAGAGGAACGCTTGCCGGCAAGGTTCAGGACAACCTTTCAGGAATGAAAGAAATACAGATTTTTAATCAGCAGGGTCATGAAGAAAACAGTATTGCCCATCTTGCAATGCTCCACAGCCGGGCCTATCTTCGTGCCAGTTTCTTTTTTGAAACATCATATCCTTTGCTGGCATTTGTGACTGCACTGGGCACAGTTATTGTGGTGATTTACGGCGGATATTTAATAGGAACGGGAGAGGTAAACATTGGCGACATTGTTGGTTTTGCCATGTATTTATCTATGTTTTATGGACCAGTGAAAAATTTTTCCGCCCTTGTTGAGCGCGCTGGAGAAGCGGGGGCAGGGTGTAAGCGTGTTTTTGATGTGTTTGATGAAATTTCAGAGGTGAAAGAAAAAGAAAATGCCATTGTGCTGAATCGGGTTAAGGGTGAAATCGAGCTGAGAGATCTAACCTTTTCCTATCATGAAGATATTCCTGTAATGGAAAATATTAATTTAAGAATTCAAACAGGGCAGACGGTGGCACTGGTTGGAACCACGGGGGTGGGCAAGAGCACCATTGCAAACCTGATTAACCGTTTTTATGATCCTCAAAACGGGGCGGTTTATATTGATGGAATTGATATTCGGGAAGTAACCCTTTCCAGTCTGCGCAATAATATTTCTATGGTATTGCAGGATACCTTCTTATTTAACGG
The DNA here is from genome assembly GCA_009712635.1 of Hungatella sp. Classification (GTDB taxonomy): domain Bacteria; phylum Bacillota; class Clostridia; order Lachnospirales; family Lachnospiraceae; genus Lacrimispora. Next base: position 142,242 of record WASS01000029.1, read on the forward strand.
AACGGTGTATGAGAATATAGCCTATGGCTGGAAAGGTGCCACGAAAGAAGATGTACTTGCTGCGGCAAAAGCTGCCAATGCCCATGATTTTATTCAAAAAATGGAACATGGTTACGATACAACCATTGGAGAAAGAGGTGTCCTGCTCTCTGGGGGGCAAAGACAGAGAATTGCCATTGCCAGGGCTATTTTAAGAGATTCCCCCATCCTGATTTTAGATGAAGCGACCTCTGCCTTAGATACCAAAACAGAAATGGAAATTCAGGCGGCGTTAAACGAGATATCTAAGACCCGTACCACCATTATGATTGCACATAGGCTTTCTACAACCCGGGATGCAGATTTGATTGTGGTACTGGATGGAACAGGTATTGCGGAAATCGGCAGTCACGATGAATTAATGGAAAGAGGCGGGATATTTGCAGGATTGCATGGTGCCCATGCATGATGAAAGGGTAGATGAAATAAGGGAGGAATGTACATGATGTTTAAAAATCAGATAAGCAGGAAAATGGTAGCAGTATCTTTTACGATACTGCTTCTGCTTTCGGGCTGTAGCGTTGACATGAATGGCAGTGAACAGGCAGATAAAAGCGGCATGGAATCAACAGATACAAGGCTGTTCACTACAGACAAAGGAGAGATTGAAATTCCTGTGCATCCCCAAAGGGTGATTTCGGATTGCGGATTACTGGGGGATGTTTTAGCCCTTGGTATAACTCCTGCTGCAATTGAGGATTATGCCGCAACAGATGTGGCATACAAAGAATTGATCAAAGATACTAAGGTTTTGGAAAAGTGGGAGCCAGAGTACCTTATGGCTGAAAACCCTGATCTGATTGTTACACGAAATGAAGATAGTTATGAGCAGCTTTCCAAAATAGCACCAACGGTTTACGTACCGGCAGATGAACTGGAAACGGGAGAAAGACTTTCTTTTTTATCCGATGCCTTAGGCTTGGGAAAGGAAAAAGGAAGAGAAGTGATGGATAACTATGAAACGAAGGTGAAAGACGCAAAGACCAAATTAAAGAACACCGGCTTATACAATCAAACCTTCAGTGTTATCCGGGTGCAGGGTGAAAATGAAATTGGTGTGCGTTGGAGCAATAATCTGGGGGGACAGATTTTATTTGGTGCTTTGGAACTGCCCCAGACAGAAGCTGCTTTAAGAGAGGTGAAAGCAGGGGTTGATTGGGGTGCTACACTTTCCTTTGAGGCAGTGCCTGAATATATGGGAGATTACATACTGGTAACAGAATACGGCAATTATCAGTTGATTGAAAATAATCCTGTGTGGAAGTCTCTTCCTGCGGTGCAGAATGGAAATATTATTGTGCTTTCGGAACCGTATATGTATTTAAATGATATTTATTCCTGGTCAGCCCAATTGGATTTGGTTACTAAGGAACTTCTCAACCTGGCTGAAAAAAATGGTTTACCAGTGCAGTAGGCTTTGCTATACTTAAGATTAGTTAGAGACCTTGCGGTATTTTGGATATGCTTAGGAAGAGATATATAGGAGGAGTTTAATGGAGTTATTTGCAAAACCAGGGGTAGGTGGGATAATAGAGAAGAATATTGATGGAGTCGATTACATATTAGTGCAGGACAGGTGCAAGGATGACGCTAAATCAGAGTATGGACTATTAGAAATACCTGCGGGTAAAATCAGAGAATTTGAAAATATATTCGATTGTTTAAGAAGAGAAATTTGGGAGGAAACAGGGCTTAGAGTTACAGAAATAAAAGGAGAGTCTAAAGCAATGGTTATAGAATCAAATGGATATAAAGTAATAAACTATACCCCGTTTTCCTGCAGCCAGAATATTCAGGGAACATATCCCATTCTGGTACAAACGTTTATATGTAATGCGGATGGAGAGTTATTAGATAAAAGTAATGAAACGAAAAATATAAGATGGATTCCATTAATGGAATTAAATAAATTATTAGAGCACAATAAAAATATATTTTATCCAATGCACGTGACTACTTTAGAAAAATACTGTAAGTTGAAATTAGGACATCAATAATTTTCTTAATGATAAAACATGTGGAGGCAACCATGATTGAAGGATTAAGTCACGTGACATTTATTGTTAAAGATTTAGTAAAGACAAAGTATATGTTGGAATATTTATTTAATGCAAAAGAAGTATATTCCAGTGATGGTAATGAATTCTCTATTTTGAGCGAGAAGTTCTTTCTGGTTGGCAATTTGTGGATAGCTATAATGGAAAGAGATAAAAAGTTATTAAACAGAACATATAATCATATAGCTTTTAAAATTAATGAAAAAGATTATGATGAGTATTTAAAGAAAATAAATGATTTAAATTTAGAGATTAAGAGTGCACGACCCAGAGTTGATGGTGAAGGCTTATCGATTTATTTTTATGATTACGATAATCATTTATTTGAATTACATACAGGAACATTAGAAGAAAGGTTAAATAGATATCTGGGCGATTCACCACATAAAATCACCCCCAAGTAAGTGTTTATATTTCAATATCCTGCTTGGGGGGGGGCTATATTTTTCTGTTTATTTCCAATCCGAAAGCCAGGTTTTGTCGTTTGCAACAGCGGTAACAACTTCCTCGCCGGATTTAAAATTATCAAAAGTTCCTTTGTCAATTTCGTTTATAACTTTACCTAACAGTTTTTCATAATACGCTTCCGGTGTTACCTCGGTTGTTGTCTGATGGAAATGCTGCTGGGACTCCGATGAGGCTATTCTTGCGTATTCATCTTTTACCTGGGCTATAAGTTTATCATGATTCATTTTTTTGCTCCTCTGTTTAAAATTGATTTTTATTACTTGCCAATTATAAAATTATTATTTGCAGGTAATAGGAAATTATTCGACCTGCAAACCATTACTGAAATCCATATTAAAATTTCATTTCAGATCCTCCGTTTTTAAATGGTAAAAAGTTAAAACAAACCCAGCAGCAGACAGCAAGAGGACAATTATTATAGACAGAGCAGTGATATAACCGTTACTGTTGATTTTACCCTGCACCAGAAAAAAGATAGCTGTCCACGGATAGAAAGCTCCCCAATCATGATTTGCCAGAGCGGCACTGCCCATAACGATAACGGCTGAACCAATGACAGGAGCCACAAATCCTTTCGTTTTTTCTGCAGCGAAAGCAAAAGGGGAGATTGTGAGAAACATTAAGATCCCTCCCAATAAATACTTTGGAAGCCATTCGATTGCTGAAGAAAAACTGTATTTTTCCAGCGTAAAGACAATGTGATACAATCCGCAGACCATAAAAATTCCGGCCCAGGTCACAAAGTTAAGAGCGAGAATCCATAGCAGTAAGGCACAAAACTTGCCAATCAGCAGTTTTGATCTGGAAACAGGGATGGGAATTATGGTTTTTAACGTATTTTCAGAATATTCTCTGCTGAATAAGAATGCAGTAATTGCTACATAAATTATCATATTTGTAAGAAGCATGGAATAAAGTACACTGCTTTTATAGATGTCAGCCAAGGTGAAAGCCAGTTCTGGTTTGTCAAAATGAGTTTGCAGAGCCTCTAACAACATTAACATTGGAGTTGAAAGCACTCCCATTATACTGATTGGTATCATTTTTGACCGCTTCAATTTAAGAAGTTCACATAAAATAAGATTAAGCAATTCCACCACCCCCTATTAATTTAGAAAAGTATTCTTCTAAGTTCTCTTCACGCGGATTTATTTTTGTGACAATTAGTCCATTTAAAGCAAAATCACGGTTCATTTCCCCTACGAGATGATTGGAACCATAAACTCTCAGCGTATTATCCTGTATCGTATAATTTGTATCGCGATAGTGGTCTTTTATTATCTTTACAGCCAGTTGCCCATCCGATAATTCAAATTCCGTATACGTCCGACTTCTTTTTCCCAACTCTGCCATATCAACTTCCTCTATCAGACGTCCCTGATGCATAACTCCAATAATATCTGCGATTTGTTCAATCTCACTTAAAACATGACTGGAAATAAATACGGTAGTGCCGTTGTCACGAGTAAGTTTGGTTAGAAATGTCCGGATTTCCCATATTCCAATAGGATCAAGTCCATTAATTGGTTCATCCAGTATAAGCAGCTTTGGCTTGTGCATAATAGCAGCAGCAATGCCCAGCCGCTGTTTCATACCAAGGGAATAATCGGAGAATATCTTTCTTCTTTCCTTATTAAGACCTACAATTTCAAGGGCATCTAAGACTGCATTTTTGCTAAATTGTCCCCGCAATCTGGCGAGGATCTTCAGATTTTCTTCTCCTGTTAAATTACCGTAAAAACCAGGTGTTTCAATGATAGAACCAATATTCCTATAAAGGGCAGCAGCATTGTCCCTGCAATCTTTTCCAAAAAGCCGTATCGAGCCACCCGTTGGAAAAACCAACTGTAACATCATTTTCATTGCTGTGGTTTTGCCTGCTCCGTTTCTGCCAAGCAGTCCATAAACCTTCCCTTTTGGCACATGAAAGTTCACCTGATTAACTACGAGATTTGCCCCATACCGTTTTGTAAGATGATCCGTTTCAATGATATATTTCATAACAAAGATCCCTTCCTGTATTTTTTTATGTGTTCTCCTTACAAATCAATTATGGGATTCAATGTGTGAAATGCCAAGAAATCTGCTGTCACATCAGGTAAAAGCTATGACACTTATCGTGTCGGGGGCTTAACAATAGATAAATTAATACAAGGCATCTTGACAATCAGTCCAAAATAGATTATCTTATAGACAGACAGTCGGTCTATAAGGAGGGCAATCTGATGAGAATAATAAAAGATGCAGATCAACGAAAAAATGAAATACTGGATGCAGCTGAAACTTTGTTTACCCTGAAGGGGTTTGACAAAACAAGCACAAATGAAATTCTGGAAGCAGTGGGGATTGCCCGCGGAACACTGTATTACCATTTTAAATCAAAAGAGGATATCATGGATGCTTTGATTGAACGGCATACCAGCCGTTTACTAAAGGCGGCAAAGGAAATAGCCGAAGACAAAGGCAAACCAGTCTATGACCGTATCATTCAATCAGTCAGGGCACTCAAGATGAATCAGAGCGGCAATGAAGTACTTGAGCACATTCACAGGCCACAGAATGCTCTGATGCACCAAAAAGTACAAAAAACAATCATAAATGGACTAACCCCCATTCTTGCCGGTATCATCCGTGAAGGAATTGAGGATAATCTGTTTCATACACCCTACCCATATGAATGTGTTGAGATGCTGGTGGTTTATGCCAGTACGGTGTTTGATGGAGACATGTTAGACATCAATCAGCAGGAATATGCTTCCCGTGCGCAGGCCCTTATTTTCAATGTGGAACGTTTGCTGGGCGTTGAAAGCGGTACCTTATCATTTGCATCACAAATTTTTGAAAAAGAAACGGAGGGGTAAGATGAATCATACATCAAAGCCATTTGGAAAGTTCCTCCTTCTTTGGTCTGGAGAACTTATTTCAGCAATAGGCGGAGGACTTACCTCTTTTGGTTTAGGCGTTTATGTTTATCAGCAGTCAGGAATGGCATCACAAGTTTCTTTCGTCATGTTGCTGGCTTTTCTGCCTTCCCTGCTGCTTAGTGCACCGGCAGGGGTATTGGCTGATCATTATGATCGCAGGATTCTGATGATACTTGGAGACAGTCTTTCCGCAATCGGCCCTTTGTTTATACTCTTTGTCCTTTGGGATGGGCAGGCGGCATTTTGGCAGATCTGCGTAGGAGTAACCATTAGTTCTGTATTCTCATCCTTGTTAGAGCCAGCCTATCGGGCTACCGTGACTGATTTACTGACAGAGGAACAGTATACAAAAGCCAGCGGTTTCGTTCAGCTTGCCGGTTCTGCAAAATATCTGATATCGCCTGTATTAGCTGGGATCTTGCTGAAAGTATGGGATATCAGGCTGCTGCTGATTCTTGATATCTGCACCTTTTTTGTAACAGTTACGGCAACACTGGCTGTGCGGAAGGGGCTGAAAGCAAAGCCTCAGGCGGAGAGTGCTTCTTTTGCATCCAGCTTTAGAGATGGCTGGAGAGCTATTGCCCAAAACAAAGGTGTATTGACTCTGGTTTTGGTGGGAGCTGTCATAACCTTATGCCTTGGCTTTATCCAGACACTTGCTTCCCCTATGATTCTAAGTTTTTCCGACAGCGGAGCTTTGGGTTCCGTTCAGTCTTTGGCAGCTATTGGTCTTTTAGTAACAAGTCTTTTGCTGGGTGTCTTTTCAATAAAAAAGGATTACGTGAAAATCTTATGCGGTTCCCTGTTTTGTGCAGGTGTGTTTATGGCGCTGTTTGGATTTCGTGAGAATCTAATCCTGATAACTGCGGCAGGATTTTTATTTTTTTCCATGCTGCCTTTTGCCAACATGAGCATTGATTATTTACTTCGAACCAACATTAATAACGAATTCCAGGGTCGTGCCTGGGGGCTTGTTGGACTGATCTCTCAATTAGGTTATGTGTTTGCTTACGGATTTTCAGGGCTTCTTGCAGACCATCTCTTTACTCCGATGTTGCTGGAGAATGGAAAACTATCAAAAAGCGTCGGTAGTGTTCTTGGTACTGGAAAAGGAAGAGGATCCGGGTTTCTTATTATAATAGCAGGTATTTTATTATGTATTGCGTCCGTTTTGTTATATCAGTTTCAATCTATTCAAAGACTTGAAAAAGGAGATGGCGATGTTCAGACGAATCATCTGGAATGATTTGAGAAAAAGCCCCACAATTTCAGCCATTATGCTGCTATTTATCACTTCAGCAGCAGTGCTGATTTCTTTAGCAGTAACTTTGGGATTACAGCTTGCAGGATCGATTGATACGCTTCTGGTGCAGGCAAAAACTCCTCATTTCTTACAGATGCATACAGGTGAGATTAATATTAAGCGGCTGGAGCATTTCGCACAGGAAAACGGGGCTGTCAGGGAATTTCAGGTAATTGAGTTCCTGAATATAGATGGGGCGGAAATTAAAATAGGAGACAGTACCCTTGAGGACAGTGTACAGGATAACGGTCTTACCACCCAAAGCAAGTATTTTGATTACCTTCTTGATCTGGACGGACAAATTATCCGGCCGGCAGACGGAGAGATTTACGTTCCTCTGTCTTACGAAAAGAAAGGTAATGAGCTGTTAGGAAAGAATGTCATCGTTGCAGGTAAAACTTTTACGGTTGCAGGTTTTCTTCGTGATTCCCAGATGAATTCTCCGCTGGCATCTTCCAAACGGTTTTTAGTAAGCGATCACGATTATGGAGTTATGAAAAGCAAGGGAACTGTTGAGTACATGATTGAGTTCCGGCTTAAGAGCCTGTCCGAACTTAACGCATTTGAAGCGGAATATATTGGTGCAGGGCTGGAATCCAATGGACCAACAGTGACCTATCCTCTTTTTCGAATGATAAATGTCGTATCCGACGGCCTGATGATTGCTGTGCTTTTGCTGATTAGCATATTAGCGGTGATGATTGCATTTTTATGTATCCGTTTTACGCTGATCGCAAGAATTGAAGAGGATGCCCGTGAAATCGGCATTATGAAGGCCATTGGGCTGCGCATATCCGATATGAAAAAGCTTTATCTGGGGAAATATGCTGTAATCGCTGGAGCAGGCAGTGGGATGGGCTGGGGATTATCCGCTGCTCTGGAAGAACGTTTGCTTGGAAATATCCGGCTTATAATGGGAGAGAGCGCAACCGAAGCATCTGCCAGAATGTGGGGCGCAGCTGCAGTCTTTTTCGTGTTTGTTGCTGTAATCGCCTATGTAAACCATATACTCAACCGTTTTCAAAAGATACCGGCAGCACAGGCAATCCGGTTTGGTACAGTTGTGGAAAAAGACACAGGTGTAAGACGTATGCAGCTGAGGAAAAACAGACTGGTAAATACCAATGTATTTCTGGGAATTAAGGACGTTATATCCAGGAAAAGACTTTATATGACCATGTTATCCGTAGTAATAGTCTCAACATTCATCATGCTGATTCCCCAGAATCTATACAGTACAATTTCATCCCGGGGCTTTACCAGCTATATGGGTATCGGCAGATCTGATATTCTGTTCCGTGTTCAGCAGACCGAACAGATGCGTGAAAAGATAACGGCAATAAAGAAAACCCTTGAAACAGATGAAGCTGTTACAAAGTATGTGGTGCACGCAACAAAACGATTTGCCATACAGACGAAAAACGGCAAAAGCGAAACAATCAAAGTTGATTTAGGTGACCACACAGGGTTTCCTGTTTACTATGTCAAAGGTGAAGCACCACAGACAGAGGATGAAATCGCCCTTTCTGTAATGAATGCCAAAGAATTGGAAAAGAAGATTGGAGATCCCCTTGTTCTGATAAACGAAGGCAGGGAGAGAATACTGAAAGTTTGCGGAATCTATTCCGACATTACCAATGGAGGAAAAACAGCAAAAGCAGCATTTAGCGAAAAAAAAGGTGATGTGATGTGGTATGCGGTTTATGTAAAGTTAAAAGACAATTCCTTAAGTACTGCAAAAGCAGCCGAGTACACAAAGGAGTTTTCCTTCGCAAAAGTCGCAGATATTGATGGTTATATAGCCCAAACCTTTGGCCCCACAATTGGTTCCATTAAAAAAATCTCTGCAGCAGCCATGATAGCCGCACTGCTCATGACAATATTAGTGACGCTGCTTATGATGAAAATGCTGATTGCAAAAGAACGTCATACCATTGCTGTCATGAAATCTCTGGGTTTTACAAACAGGGACATTACGATGCAGTATATTTCCCGCTTTGCATTGGTGCTGTTTATGGGAACCATGGCGGGTACAATACTTGCCAATACACTTGGAGAGATGCTGGCTGGTGCAGTTATTGCATCGTTTGGAGCGGCCACATTTGAATTTATTGTGAATCCTGTTTCTGCTTACCTGATTTCCCCGCTTGCAATGGGCTGCGCGGTTGTGCTTGCTGTTGTTTCAGGGACGTCCGGGATAGAAAATATTCAGGTTTCAGCACACATAAAGGAGTAGACAATGAAAACATTGGTGATGGGGAATGAGATTGTCAAAATGTTTGGGCAGGGAGATGAAAGACAAACGGTTTTGAAAAACGTATCTGTCCAGATCGAAAAGGGAGAATTTGTCGCAGTAATGGGTCCTTCCGGATCAGGAAAATCCACCCTGCTTTTTGCTCTCAGCGGAATGGAATCCATTGACGGAGGAACCGTCACTTTTAACGGGCAAAACCTGTCCCAGCTTTCGGATGACCAGCTTTCCAAGCTAAGGCAGACTGGCATGGGATTTGTCTTTCAACAGCCTACCCTGCTTAAAAATTTAGATATTCTTGATAATATTCTGCTTCCTGCATTGCGGGACAGTCATAAAAATATTGCAGCACTTACTAAAAAAGCAGAGATGCTAATGCAGAAAATGGGAATTGAGGAACTGAAAGAGCGCCGCATCACGGAAGTATCAGGCGGGCAGTTACAGCGGGCAGGCATCTGCCGAGCCCTTTTAATGACACCTGAGATTATATTTTGTGATGAACCTACCGGTGCACTCAACAGCAAGTCTGCAAATGAAACAATGAAGCTTTTTTCTCAGATTAATGCAGAGGGAGTAGCACTTTTGATTGTTACCCATGATGCCAAGGTGGCGGCAAATGACGAGCGTGTATTATTTATGCGGGATGGCAGCATTGTTGATGAATTGCGCCTTTCAAAAACGGGTCACAGTATAGAGGAAAATATAAAAAGAGTTGCACAGCGTTTGGAATACCTGGAAATATAGGTATTATAGCGCATCTTTCGCCCATTCTTTATTTTGGCGTGCTGCCCGGCCGATTCCGATTAAATCGGCCTTTTTTCTTTGCAGAATCTGATTGGCTTCTTCTGCTGTATGGATTCCCCCTGCTACAAGAACAGGTATCGAGACCGCTTGTTTGATTTCTTCAGACAGATGTGAAAAATAGCCTGGACCAGAATCGTTGGGATTTTGGAATCGACACATGCCGCCTGAGATATCCAGAAGGTTTATTCCTGTTTTCTCTAATAGTTTTGCGGCAATCACGCTTTCTTCTAATGACAGACCACCGCTCATATAGTCAGAAGCCCCCAAGCGGATCAATATGGGGAATTCATTACCAACAGCGTTCCGAACTGATTTTACGATTTCGCAGTGGATTCTGCATCTTCCCGTAATATCTCCACCATATCCATCCCCTCTTTGATTTGTCAAAGGCGATAAAAACTGGCTTAATAAAAAACCGTGAGCAGAGTGTATTTCCACACCATCAAAACCTGCCTTTTTTACTCGAATTGCAGCCTGTGTGAAGTCATCTATGACGCTTCTTATCTGGTTTAAGGACATTTCTGCAGGAATAGCATCAGAATCTTTAGAGGGATTACTTAGGGCTGAGGGACCTATGACCTGCTCACCGGTAATCTGGGAACTGGCAGCACTTCCCGCATGATTGATCTGCATAACAGCTTTGGATCCATTGCTGTGGATAAGGTCTGAAAGTTTTTTTAATCCGCTGATGACATGATCGGCGGCAACAGAGGTCTGTCCATCTGCAGCTTTCCCGCTGTTAGAAATATAGCTGCTTGCAAGGATCAGTAAGGAATAATACCCACCCTTAGAAAGTTCGTCATAGGCAGCCAGAATATTATCATTTACCGTACCATCCGGATTGGCCTTACATGGAGAAAGCGGTGCTAAAACCAATCGGTTTTTTAACAAGAGATCAGGAGTTAAAAGCGCATCTTTTAAAAAGTTCAATGTAATTTTCCTTTCTTCTTTGAAATTTATTTTAGAAACTATATCATAAGTTGAAATTATTTTCATTAACTTTTTAAGAATATCATGAAGTTGACCTTTGATTCAAGCCTGGATATAATAGGATTGGAAATTAGAATACAGTCCGGTTTAATAGAAAAAAGGAGGTTTCTCCCAATGATTGATGATATATCATGTGAAGCAGTTCACTTTAGCAACTGCCGTGAGGAAATAAAGAACAATTTACATTTCGTTTCGATAGAAGGAAACTGGGATAAAGACATACATGATAAAAGAATTGCTCATGCAGCAATGATTTTGATGGAGGACGAGTCTTCCCTTGCTATTGCTTCGGCGACTTGTGCTCCTCCATCCTATTCCTCTTTTTTTCAGGGACGTCTGGGCGAATATACCAAAGAAATGCTAATAAATAGATATGGTATTCCAGCAATGAGAATCATTCCTGCATATCGATTTCCCTATGGTTCTACCTATACAATTATTGACGCTTTCACAAATGCTGCTGTTATCGGCTGGGTGAGCTGCGGTTTGAAGAGAAGAAATAGTAAGATTAATGTTTTATTTGAGCCATGTACTTCGGATTTTCATGGCTTAAGAGTTGAAAACCTTAATAATCGTGCCAGTCAATATCTTCGTGATTTTAATGTTAATATGAAGCTAATATGTAGAAATAAACTTCCGCTGCCAATCCTTAAAAAGGATTATCCGGAAGAAGCAGCAAGATTATCTGAAATGCAATCAGAGAAAGGCCTAATAGATACTGGAGAATGGATGGATAATGGGAAAACGAGAAGCTTTGATGACTTAAATAACATGAAACATGATTTATTTGAAGCATTTAGATCTGTGTTTCAAATTCCGTTATCTGATCAGGATATTTATATGCTGTCTGATGTTGGAAGGGTAATTTTCACTTTACTATGGAATCAACTGGCAAATAATCAAAAGTTATCAGATAAAGATTTTAAGAACGTTTGCGCAAATGTCAGATCCTGGTTTGACGTTGATATTTCAGAAACTGAAATGCAGACAATCAAAAAAATTATTAAATATTAGGTGCAGAATGATTATGATAAGAAATTTTCATTGACATCAGATGGGGAAAGGTAATATAATACCTAAATATAGATAATATATTACCTATTTGGAGGCGTGTTAATGTACGATTTTGAAAATATGGATAAAAGGCTGATTGTATTTGGGTATTTGTTTCGAATTGCTAATCGTCTGCAAAGCAAGATGGATTCCCAGATGAAAGACCTGACTGCGAAACAATGGTTTGTAATTCTCGTATTGGGACTATTCGATCATCCACCCACCTTAAAGCAACTTGCGCAAGCATGTGATACCTCTCACCAGAACACAAAGCAGCTTGTTATGAAACTGGCCGATAAAGGTTTTGTGACCATTTATAATGATGAGATGGATGGCAGAGCGATGCGGATAGCCGCAACCGATCAGTGCCAGCAATGGGATAAAGACAATGAAATGATTGCAACAAAGTTCATGGCTGAAATGTTCTCTGGCATGAGCAAGGATGAGATCACAGGTTTAAGCAGTTCGCTGATAACAATATTTGATAATCTGGGTAATATAAACGGAGGGATAGCAGATGTCTAAAAAAATTTTAGTCACATATACATCAAAATATGGCTCTACCAGTCAATATGCCCAATGGATTGCGGAGGAATTAAATGCAGATCTATTTCCCGCCAGGTCGGTGAAACCGAAAGATCTGAGTAAATATGATATTGTTATTTATGGAGGCGGTTTGTATGCTGGTGGTATTGCAGGAGTAAAACTGGTTACTCAAAATCCCTGCAAGAATCTCATTGTGTTTACTGTGGGATTAGCAGATCCTGGCACAACGGATTACAGTCCAATAATAAATAAAAACTTTACGCCGCAGCTTTTGAAAAATACGAAGTTATTTCATTTGCGGGGAGGAATAGACTATAAAAAGCTGGGTCCAGTTCATAAAACGATGATGGCAATGATGAAAAATATGATTCTAAAAAAGCCTGATTGTGAAAGGGATGGAGAGGACAAAGAATTTCTGGATACTTATAACTCAAAAGTTAATTTTGAGAATAAGCAAAGCATAGATTCGTTAATTGCTTATGTAAATGGCATGTGTACTGATAACAGCTGAAAGGAAGGTGCCGCTTAATAACTATCATTCAGCTATTTTGCGGCACCCCGGTGTCTGGAGATTAATTTCCTCCAACTGATATTAGGTTTGTTGTGTAGCTTCTGATTTTGGACATTAAAGCTGTATTTAAGTCAGAAGATGTATCATCAACTGCGTTATCAAATTTCCAGGTAAAGTCACCCTGATTTAACCGACCCGCACTTGTTGTAACAATTCCTTCAACATGATTCACGGATTCAATATCAGATAGGCTGACGCCAATGTCCTTGCCGGTATCAAAATTATTGTAAGCAGTACTGCCTGCAATAGTTTTGTAAAGAGTGGGAACTGTTTCATTTCTTGCAGATGCGAAATATGCATCAAAGGAGACCGCATTTTTGCCTGTGGTTCCTTCATTGGAATTTGCATAAATCAGGCTGGAGGCATTCTCTATTCTATTGTTAAAGGCTTTGATCATACCGCCGTTTTCTCCGGAGAACGTACCCTGACCCAAAGCATCCGTGCCTTGTAAAGAACTCATCATAGGGTATTTGCAATGTCTGAAATAGTTTGCTTCTACAAATGCAGAACTTCCCTTTGTTACCCCAACGCCGTATTTTGCATTACCGTCAAAATAATTATTGTAAATATGAACAGAGGCTGCACGGATTCTTGGATGACGGGAATCGGAATGATCGTACCAGTTATGATGGTACGTTACGAAAAATTCTGCCGTATCTTTCATTCCGCAAAGAGAACATTTCCCGGAATCCCAGAAATGATTGTAGGAGAGGGTTACATATGTGGATCCGCTTTTCACATCAGCAGAACCGTCTCCTTTTGCCTGATCTGCATCAGATCCTGCTTTTCCGTAAAAGATATCATTATTATGAACCCAGATATTACAGTTAGACGTATCAAGTGAAATTCCATCGTCAGGGAACAGCATGATTCCTAAGTTCCTGATTTCCAGGTTTCCGCAGTTTCTGATTAAAAACCCCCATCCATATGCGGTTGCATCATTGCCAATACCTTCTAATGTCATATTCATTTCTTTATAGGATGTTTTTCCCTTTACCTCAAGGTATCCATTGCTGTTGAGCTCTCCAGCCATATTGCTGTCCAAAACCTGTCCGATGAAGCGGATAGCAAGAGGTGTTGTGTCGTATCCTTTCTGACGCAATGTTAAAATCTCACCAATACCGGTACCTGTTTGCTTTTTGCCGGAACTGTTTACCTTAACATCAAGGGATACGGTTTTTGCAGTTTCAGAAGTAACATAAATTACCTGGGCATTGTCTTTTAAAATTCCGTTTTCCCCATACGCGCCAGATCCGGATTTATACTGGGAATCGCGGGAAAAAGCAAATCCGGTTCTGTCGTTTGCCCTTACGGTGATAACGCCGGAAATAATGCTCTCTTTCGTGTTATTTGGGAGGATTGCTTCCGCTTTCATAATGTATTGGCCGGCTGCAAGACCTACCGCATCGGCTCTCCAATAGGTGGGATATTTTCTTATTAATTCAGAATCAAGTTGTACATAAGCAGAATCGCCAGCAGCCGAAGGTTTTATATAGACCTTGTAGGAGATTGCATTGCTGAGAGGGTTCCATTTAATATAAGCACTTTCAAACCAGCCCCCGCTTTCTGTCAGGGTTATACCAGCACCAGAAGCTGGATGTAAATAATTTTCTAAAATCATAGTTTAAAACCTCCTGTTATTCTAATTACAGAAAATCGGATCCACGTTTTCTATGACTGAATATTATAATGACTGGTCCGTGCAATACAATGCAATCCATTGCGGATATCTGGTCAATTCAGACAACGAATAATAAAAGATACAATCACCAGCCAAAACAGCACAATCGGTATGGCGTAATACCATTTCTTTGGTTTACCGCATTCCCAAAGTCCTTCCGCCTCCCGTTGGCTTACGGCAAATATTTCAGGTGGTATCAGCCGGATGGTAAGTGCCACCAGCACAGGCAATAAGATAATATCGTCTATGTAGCCCAGAACTGGAATGAAATCCGGAATTAAGTCGATAGGAGATAAAGCATATGCGATTGTAAGACTGGCAATTAATTTCGCTGTAATAGGCGTTTCCTTCTTTTTCATTGCGATAAAAACAGCAGGTATATCTGTTTTAAGTTTTTTAGCACGATCTCTGAAGGTCATAGTATTCTCCAAAATAATCAATATTTATGATTTGATTTCATAGGTTAACAGCCCGCCGTTTTTTACAACACTTCTTCTAAAGTCATAATCATCAGGCTTTCCTTTAAAATAGTAGTTTATGATCCGCGCATTAGCACTATGCGTTACAATTAAAACATTATTTTCTATGTGTTCTTTCATTATCATATTACAAAAATCCAAAGTTCGATTTAAAAATACCTGGAATTTCTCTGTGCCTTTATCGCCATTTTTTATTGCCTGCCAAAATAATTGAAGGGTATCAGCACTTTCGTCTGTACCTTCAAACTCACCACAGTTAATTTCTGAAAGTCTGTCATCTAATATAATGGGTCCTCTATAAATAATTTCACAGGTTTGGCGTGCCCGCGTTTGAGGGCTGCTAAAGCATGCATTAAAATTAATATTCCTAAGGTTTTCTGACTGCTGTTTTGCCTGTGCGATTCCAGTCTGATTCAATTTTATATCGGTACAGCCGTTGAATCTCTTATGGAGATTCCAATCGGTTTCTCCCTGACGTACAAGGTATATCATGTCAGTTCCCCCTTATTTAATATTTTTTCCAGACCCTAAACCATAAACTAAGACCATATTACCACGTATCATAATGGTTTTCCACTGTACCTGGTATAAAATATCAATCAAAAATAAAATCAGGTTTACAATTCGCTTCCATTCCTCTTTTTACTTAATAAATACCATCAAGGAGGATTTTCTGATGAATGGAAATACAGAGAAAAAAGAGCTGAAAAAATCTTACTTACAATCGTATCAGGCTCTCGGCTTTTCGATTAAAACGCTGGAAGTCTTGATAACTCGTATGAAAGAAGAACAAACACAAACCATGTCTGTCTTGGCAGCGCAGTCTGGTACAAGCCAGTCTGATGTGGAGATGACGGATGTATTTACCCGCCTCAGAAAGCAACTGGTAGAAAAAAATCTGATTTGCAGTGCCATTGTAAAGAAAGTGGAGTGTATGGACTGTGAAATAGAAAAAAACATTCTTTTATTAAAATATATATCCGGATATACGTGGGAAGAGATCAGCGAGATAACCCATTATAGCTTAAGACAGGTTTATAACATTCATAATCTTGCGCTGAAACATTTTCCCATGTGATAGAAACCGGTATAAATAAAAATAAGAAAGGGGTAACGAAATGAAGAATTACGGACCATCAGTCATGTATACGTCACCTGCAGGTTCGCCTGCTCCAGGTGTGTTATATGCGAGGGCAATGCAGACGGGCAATGGAGCAATGTATGCAACATTTGAACAGTACACCACAGGGGCAGCGTCATTCCCCATATTTGAAAGCACAAATGAAGGAGATTCCTGGACAAAGGTGGGAGATGTAAAGGATACTCATAAGGGAGTAGGAATGAGATGGGAGCCACATTTATATGAGCTGCCTCAGGCGATTGGGGATATGCCGGCAGGTACGCTTTTGTGTGCCGGACTTGTTTTACCTTATGACCGGTCTTTCTGCGAGATTGATTTATATAAGAGCAGCAATGCAGGCAGAAGCTGGACATATGTAAGCACAATTGCAGAGGGCAAGGCTGCGTATCCTGGAAATGATCCTGTCTGGGAGCCTTTTTTAATGGTAGCCAATAACAGGCTGATCTGTTATTACTCCGATGAACGGGATACTGCCCACAGCCAGAAATTAGTGCATCAGACTACAACAGACGGCATTCATTGGAGCATTGTAGTAAATGATGTTGCACTTTCCGACAGCAGACAGAGACCGGGTATGGCAGTGGTGGCTCAAATGCCGGACGGTAATTATATTATGACTTATGAGATCGTTGGAAATCCTGGCGGTGCATTTTATAAAATATCATCAGATCCCGAAAGCTGGAATCAGGCGGATGCCGGAACTTGTTTTGATCCGTCTGGAAGTGGTCCATATTGTGTAAATTTAAATGGTACGATTCTGTTAAGCAGCGGCGGTAACAATAAGCTATATACCAATCAGAATAATGGCATTGGCAGCTGGACGCAGATTGATTCCGTTATCGGTGCATGCTATTCCAGATGTCTTGTGCCAATGAGTAACGGACGCCTGTTTGTGATCGGAGCGGGCTGGAATGGCAGTGGATTAAATAATGTGACTTATGGTGATATGTCAGTTTCAACAACAGCAGATACCAATGTAAAACTTGTAAACCGGGCTACCGGATTGTGTATGGATGGATATGGGTATACCATAAATGGCTCCGACTGCTGTCAGTATGCCAGCAATACCAGTAACAATCAGAAATGGGTGCTTGAGCAATCCGGAAGCTATTATATGATCAGAAATGCTGCAACCGGACTGTATTTAGATGGCATGGCACGTACGTCGAATGGCTCTGTTTGCGGTCAATGGAGTAACAGCGGAAGCAACAATCAAAAATGGCAGCGGGAAAGTTCAAATAATTTTTATAAATTTAAAAATGTTACAACCGGACTATATCTGGATGGAATGGGGGCAACTGCCAATGGATCGAATTTGTGCCAGTGGGCAGTCAGTACAAGCTATAACCAGCAGTGGTCTGTTGTTACGCCTTAAGTGTGCAGGAAGAACTTTGCAGCGTATTCATTTCTATGTTTACATTACAGTTTGATTAGTCTTTATAAAAATTAGAAGTCATTTGGTTATCAACCTGAAATAACCAGGAAAGGAGCGGTGTGGTATGAGGTGTTTCACAGGCAAGGAACCGACTGATGAATAAAAAGTTAAATAAAAAAAGGAGGTCATCGTAAGATGAGTAATAAAGTTATTAGCAAAAGCACAGACAAATATCAAAACAGATTTTTGGAACTTTGGGGAGACATTAAGGATCCGAAAAATGGGTATTTCAGTAACAAAGGCATTCCATATCATTCGATTGAGACTATGATTGTAGAAGCTCCGGACTATGGACACGTAACGACAAGTGAAACTCTCAGCTACTATATGTGGCTTGAGGCAATGTATGGAAAGTTCACAGGAGATTTCAGCGGATTTAAAACAGCCTGGGACACAGCAGAAGCCTATATGATTCCAACGGAAAAAGACCAGCCCGAATCCAGCATGAGTAAATATTCAGCCAGTAAGCCTGCTACATATGCACCGGAATGGGAATTGCCAGACAAATATCCTGCCCAGCTGAATTTTGGTGCAGCTGTGGGAACTGACCCGATCAACAGTGAACTGGCGGCTACATACGGCAGCAATACCATGTATGGAATGCATTGGTTATTAGATGCAGATAACTGGTACGGTTTTGGAAGCAGAGGCGACGGTGTGTCAACACCATCTTATATCAATACGTTCCAGAGAGGAGAACAGGAGTCTACCTGGGAGACCATCCCTCAGCCATGCTGGGAAACAATGAAATACGGCGGCAAGAATGGATATCTCGATCTGTTCACCGGAGACAGCAGCTATTCAAAGCAATTTAAATATACCGATGCACCCGATGCAGACGCCCGTGCAATCCAGGCTACTTACTGGGCAAATAAATGGGCAGAAGAATATGGCGTTGACCTTGGAACCTATAATTCTAAAGCCAGCAAAATGGGTGATTATTTAAGATATGCCATGTTTGATAAATACTTCCGTAAAATCGGTACCCCGTCAGCAGCTGGTACAGGGTATGATGCTGCTCATTATCTCATGTCCTGGTATTATGCATGGGGCGGCGGAGTAGGTTCCGACTGGGCATGGAAAATCGGAGACAGCCATAACCACTTTGGATATCAGAATCCTATGACAGCCTGGATATTATCAGAAGATGAAGATTTAAAGCCCCTGTCTAAAAAGGGAGCCAGCGACTGGAAGTTAAGTCTTGACAGACAGCTGGAATTCTATCAGTGGCTGCAGACTTCTGAGGGTGCGATTGCAGGCGGAGCCAGTAACTCCCATAATGGCCGTTATGAAGAATGGCCGGCAGGTACCTCAACCTTTTATGGAATGGGATATGTAGCAAATCCTGTCTATGCAGATCCTGGAAGTAATACCTGGTTTGGTTTCCAGGCATGGTCCATGCAGCGTGTAGCTGAATACTATTACAAAACCAAGGATGACAGAGCAGAAGCTATTCTGGATAAATGGGTTGGCTGGATTAAAACTGTGGTACAGCTGAAATTAGACGGAACCTATGCAATTCCTAACGGCCTTGACTGGTCCGGACAGCCTGATACCTGGACAGGTACTTATACAGGTAATAAGAACCTGCATGTAACTGTTACCAGCTACACCACAGACATTGGTGTTACAGGTTCCCTTGCAAATACCTTATTGTATTACAGCAAGGCATCTGGTGATGATGAAGCAAGAGTGCTGGCAAAGGAATTACTGGATCGTATGTGGGATCTGTTCAGAGATGATAAGGGTCTTTCAACGCCAGAATCAAGAGCAGATTACAAACGGTTCTTTGAACAGGAGATCTACGTACCAGCAGGATGGACTGGAAAAATGCCAAATGGGGATGTAATTAAATCCGGTGTTAAATTTTTAGACATTCGTTCTAAATATAAAGATGATCCGGATTATGAGAAAATTCTTACTGCTTATAACAATGATACTGATCCTGTATTTAACTACCACCGTTTCTGGGCACAGTGTGATATCGCTATTGCAAATGGTGTATATTCCCTGCTGTTTGGAGAAGGCGGCGAACCAGTCACTAACTCTGCAATCAACCCTGTAACTGCAGCATTTGATAAAAATATTGCGGAACAAACAGATATAACAGTAGAGCTTACCTTAAATGGTAATACGTTTACCGGTATTAAGGACGGAAGTACTTATTTAACGGAGGGTACCGATTATACCTTATCCGACAATACAGTCATTTTATCTAAAGAATACTTAGCAGGTCAGGATGTGGGTAAGTTAAAGCTTGTTTTTGATTTCAATAAGGGAGTTGATCCGGTACTGACAGTAACGATCACTGATTCCACACCAAGCGGTTCTGTGAAACCTGCAGCAGCAACCTTTGATAAGAACCCTGCAAAGCAGGCGGATGTTACAGCTGTCTTAACTATGGCAGGACATACACTGAAAGGTATCAGACTGGATAGTAAAGCGTTAGCTGAAGGTGTGGATTATACCATAACCGGAACCACCGTTACTTTCTTAAAAGCTTCACTGGCTGGTCTTGCTACAGGAACCTACAATGTAGTCTTCGATTTAAGTGCAGGAACAGACCCTGTAATGGTTCTGACTGTAGTAGATACCTCCGTTGCAAAAGGCAGCATTAAGGTACAGATGTATAATGCAAACACATCAGTACAGAGCGGTTCTCTCAGTCCGAAATTCAAGATCTACAATAACGGCACAACCAGTGTAAAACTTTCTGATGTTAAAATCAGATATTATTACACGATTAATGGAGAAATTGATCAAAACTTCTGGTGTGACTGGTCTTCCGTTGGCAGCAGCAACATTACCGGAACCTTAGTTAAATTGTCTGCTCCAAAGAAGGAGGCTGACTACTATCTGGAAATTGGATTTACATCTGGAGCGGGAAGTCTGGCAGCAGGAGAGTATGCGGAGATACAGATAAGAGTGACGAAAGCTAACTGGACGAATTATACTCAGACAGATGATTATTCCTTTGATGGCACAGCATTGAACTATGTGGATTCGCCAAAAGTTACTGGATATATATCTAACAGTCTGAAATGGGGAATTGAACCTTAAGGGATAGGAAACAAAACTCCATAAATATCAAAAGCATGTTCCGGATTCTTATTTTAAGTATCCGGAACATGCTTTATTATGGCTCGTCCATTATTCTATTCACATTTAGAGTATCCACAGCTTTTACAAGTATTACATCCGCCTTCAAATGTAAGTTCTAAACCACATATGGGACAAGGATTGACGACATTTGCTCCATCCGCCTTATCATACGTATTATGATTCTTTTTCAGTTGTGCTGTTTCTCCGTCAAATCCAATTTTATTATCACCATGATTTTTTAATTGCAACTCTGACTGCATTTCTTCATACATCTGAGTCAGTGCTTTTCCAATTGACATTGGGCAGCTGGATCCAGGTGAGGTATCCCGCTTTGTTGCTGTCCGCACTGCATAGGATGAGCAAACCAGTGTACTTTCCAGCTGGTCAACAATATCTTCCAGTTGGATTCCACCTCTAGCAGCCAGTGAAATCATACGGCTTAAACCAACCATAAAACTATTGCATCCGCCTTTAGACCCTTTTGAAAGGAATATTTCCATAAATTTTCCGGTGAAGGGATCAAAGAATGCTTCACAGTGGAGCGTTCCGCAGCCAGTTCGCAGGGTTCTTCTTTTTCCAATACAGGCATCTGAAACTTTTACGATATGGCCGCGCTCCAGGTTCTGGGAAGTTTTTTCTTCACTGGTTGTTAATATCCCCAGACGTTTACATCCGTCCCTGAATATTGTAATTCCTTTCAGACCATATTGCCATGCCATAAAATACAATGCCTGTACTTCTTCTTTTGTAAATTCTTTCGGTACATTAACAGTTGAACTAATGGATGCATCAATATGATTTTGCCAGATTGCCTGCATTTTAATTCGTTCCGTGTAGGGAAGTGACTGCGCAGTTACAAAGAAATCTGGCAGATCTTTTTCGTCTGTAATACCATTTTCATTCATATACTCCTGAACTATGGGGGTGTATATTTTATAAAATACGTCTTCACCATGAAGACTTTCCGTTTTTCTTGTATAAGAATTTGAAAAAATGGGCTCTATACCGCCAGATATACCAAGCATGGTTGACAGTGTCCCTGTTGGTGCAATTGTCAGGAGCTGGGAATTGAATAACCCCCCTGCTTCTTTCACAAATGCAGCTACTTCTTCATCTGTATTAGCTTTAAAAAATGGGGTTTCCATAATTTCTTCTATATTGCACTTTGGAAACGGTCCGTTCTCCTTTGCAAGCTTTGCAGATTGATATATTGCATTATGAATCATTTCTTTTGCAATTTTATCGCAAAGCTCAATACTTTCATCACTTCCGTAACGAATACCTAATTTAATGAGTAAGTCAGCAATACCCAATACACCAAGGCCGATCTGCCGCCAGTCCCTGACAGAATCCCGCTGCTCTTTAAGAGGGTGTAACGGAAGGCCTTCATCCAGTACTTCATTCAGAGCAGTTACACAGGTACGTACATCTTTTATAAAGTTTTCATGATCAAAGACTTTCGTATTATCTTTTATGGCAACGTAAGCCGAAAGATTAATTGCTCCAAGCAGGCAGGATCCCCCAGCCGGTAATGGCTCTTCCGCACATGGATTTGTTCCGGCATATTGGAATTCCCTGGTATTGGACAGCAGATTCCAGTTCTCAATACGATCCCAAAACAGCATTCCGGGTTCTGCATAATCCCAGTTCATCTCACAGATACGGCAAAAAATTTCATATGCATTTACTTCTTTTTCAATTACTTCACCAGTATCTTCCACCTGAAAAGTCAGCATAAAAGGCGCATGTTCCTTCACTGCTTCCATAAATGCATTCGTTATACGGATAGAAATATTTGCTTTTGTAACCTTGGTTAAATCGGATTTTATTTCAATAAATGATTCTAAATCCGGATGGGTACAGGGGATGCTGATCATTAACGCTCCGCGCCTTCCGTTTTGTCCAATTAATTCTGTTACTGCAGAGTATAAATCCATGAATGAAACGGAACCGCTTGTATTCTCAGCAGCATTGTGAACCAGAGCTCCTTTTGGTCTGAGCTTACCAATATCAACACCACAGCCGCCTCCGTAACTGTATGTCCTTGCCAGTGATTTCGCGGTATCAAAGATACTTTCAATATTATCTTCGGGAGGAGTTACTACATAACAATTGGAATAGGTAATTTTCTTGCCAAATTTAAATAATCCTCTATTGGTTAAAATTCTTCCGGCAAATAAAAATTTCTTATTGATAATAAGCTCAGCTACCTTTTTGTTACCTCCTGAGACACGTTCAACCCATTCGTCAAACTCTTCATTGTTATACCGGTATTTATTGTTCCAGATATCCTGCCCTAAAATATTGCCGCTCCCCAAGTATTCCATAATATCCATTCTAAAATTATCCTCTCTTCCCAAATAAGCTTATATCTGTATTGTGACTATATCCAAAACAGGACATAATACTATATATAGCCAAACGATATCTATTATATACTATATGTAGAATGATATCAATGGTTTTGTAATAAATGCGCTATATTATAACAGGGTGAGATGGTAAATTAGGTGAAAGGGTTGTTGAGATTATACTGGAAAAGGTATATCCGTATATCAATCAGGGCTGTGCACGAGATATCACGGCACAGCCCCGAAAGGATAACGTTATTTAGGAAATCATGTATTATCAGGACTGCTTTTTAACCGGTCTTATATATTTCCAGAACCGTTCCGGATTATGATAAAAATAAAGAATTCTGCCAGGAGTAGTATCAAAGCAGTAGCCGGTATCTGTAAAATCAAAGTCCGCCATTGCCTTTTCAATTTTTTCTTCCACATTTCGGTTTTCCTGTTCATAATCAAATGGACCGTGTTCAAATGCAATATACTCTGCTTCAGGAACATCAATCAGAAGCATTTGCGGCGGTACATCGCCTTTGTAATCAGCAGGAAGGCGGACTCCGTAACACTCTGTGCGGGGAATGCCCCAATCGCAGAGCCGTCCGTCTGGGTCATTCATATAAGCCATAATCTGACCGCTGCCGCTGTTTGATTCAGTTCCGCCTTCGTCATCCAGTTTTCCCTTAATACTATCCAGTAAGCCGCAGATGGTATCGCAGTCCTGTCCTGGAATCATACTTTGTTTCTGCCAAAAATCCCAATATCCATTACTTTCGTAGTTTTTGATGTGCAGAAATTTGTGTGCTGGAATGGTAACGAAATAAATCTTTACATCATTTTCTGTTTTCATCATGCCAATCTCTCCAAATCCTAAAAAGTAGCGGTCGAAAGGGGTTATTTTAGTACGAAGAACTACAGGCCTGGGCTTTTTCCGGTATTCACTTGGAGTGACACCATAGGAATTCTTAAACGCTCTGGTAAACGCTTCATGTGACGAAAAACCATAATCAAAAGCAATGTCTAAAAAACTTTTCTCACTGTCACGAACCTCTTTTAACGCAAAGGCTAACCTTCTGAGCCGTAAATATTCTCTGTACTGCATACCTGATATTTCTTTGAATTTTCTGGTTGTATGAAATTCTGAATAACCAAGTTTGCGGGAAAGAAATTTAAGAGTCAGCGATTCATCATGATGTTGTCTGATTGATTCATCGATTTCATCAACAATTAGCTGAATTTGCTTGTGCCATTCGTACATTTACCTGTTCACCTCGTTTCAATCGCTCTAAAAGAATTATAACGGATAAGAAATCAGAATTCTTGATTTTACTTGCTGATATTAAGGTTTAACATATTGACCAGTATAGTCATCTTTCACCATGCCATATAAATAGTAATCACAGTAAGTATTTACCATTTTGCCGTTACGGATATGTCCTTCACGCTTAAATCCTGCTTTTTCAAGTGTTTTACAGGAAGCATAATTTAGAATGTGGACATCAGACCACAATCGTTGCAGCTCCGTTTCCTCAAAACAGAATGTAACAACCCTGAATAATGCTTCTGCCATAATGCCCCTCCCTTGATAGGCAGGAGAAAGTCGAAAAGCAACTTTTGCCATTCGATCATTCTCAATTAAGTATATCCATAATTCTCCAATGACCTTATCATTTGCTTTATGAATAATCCCCCAATGAAAACTTTTCGTCGGTTTATCCTTTTTCTGGAAGAGGAGCTCCGGGTTTAAATCGCTTTTTCCGGGACGTTTTCCCCAATACTTGTATAGGGAGTTCTCGCCTGACCATTCTTTCAGATCGGAAACATCACAAGGCATAAGTTTACGCAGTATAAGTCTTTCTGAATGAAGTACTGGCTTATGATTGATATAATCTTTTAAGCTCATAAGCCCCCCTTAAAAATTGAAGACTTCTTCCCAGGCAAAACAGGCGGATTCTTCTGTACTATTAGGCCAATTGTTGCACCATGCAGGCACACCAGGAGTTTCAACTCTGTCAAAACTTGGTGTATAGGGTTTAATATCAATCACCGGGGTATTGTGGTTAGCGTCGATAAAAGGAATTTGAATGATCCCTCTTTCATAGTCAATTTGGATCACATCTACTGTGGTCAAAGCAATTGGATTAGGACGCAGCGGTGATCTTGTGGCAAAAACACCTATTACTTCGGGAGCGCCTTTATAGGGCTGCTCTGCCTGCAGCGTTGAGCGGGATTGATCATCATCAAAATCGCTGAACCACCAGAAGATATTAATATTGCTGAATCCTTCCAATGCTTGCAGCGCTGGAATATAGTGTTCATATACCTCAATAAACGTGCCGTCATTGTTGTTATGAACTGTTCCAATTGGTTTCACTGTAAAATTATTCATGTGTTTTTCCTCCATGTTCTTGATTTCAAGCAGAGCATAATCCCTCACACCATGTGAGAGTCAAGTGAATAAAAAGAGGAATTGGGTTATTTTATTTTAAGTGGTATCTGAATCTCGATCAGATATTTTTCAGGACTGTTTTCATTCCACGGCCCGCGGTGAACGATTTGTCTGGTTGGGGAGGACATTTCATATTGGCTGTTTTCATGCAGCCATTGTGCAAATGTAAGGTAAGCATCAGCGATATTTGAAAAATCTCCGTATACCATTGTGCAGGCCATCATTGGTACCGGCTCAACGTTTCTAAACATAAAACCATCCATATTTTCCCCCTGTTTTTTAACAGGTGCACATAACTCAACGTCTACATCTTTTTCCCTGTATTCGGTATCATAGTAGATAGAGAACGTATTTTTTGATATTTGTATCTGATGTTCAGATGCAAAGGCGGATAACTCCTGCCATAAATCACCCTCCGCGTAATAATCGGGTATTGTGCGGCGTAAGGAAAGAACCGGACAACCTGGTATGGATTTAATTGAAATGTTATAATGCATTTCACTTTTTTTATTTAACAGTTCGCTTTTTGCAAGCTTTATTTTATTTAATTTTTCCTGTTCAGCCTGGATTGTCTGTTCCACCTCCAGCTTCTTCCTGTCCAGTTGCGTTACTAGAGAAGAGTCATCCTCCATATTTAGAGCTGCTGCAATTTCTGATACTGTAAAACCGCTGTCACGAAGATAGATGATTTTGTTCAGAACCGGTATCTGGTCTGCAGAATACATACGATATCCCGTCCAAGGGTCGATTTCAGCGGGTTTTAAAAGCCCTGCCTCATCATAATATCGGAGCATGCGAATTGTTATTTGTGTCAGCTTTGAAAATTCACCTATCTGAAACATCAATTTATCCCCCCTTTTGGATTTCCACCTTTATTATAAACAGGATCTAGTGATACTTCAATTTTTTTGTGAGTTGTTTATTTCATAAAAATCTGTTATTATAGTCGACATCTTGGTAAAAGAAAAGGAGGACTAACTGCTATATGAAATTTCCAGATGGATTCCTATGGGGAGGAGCAGTGGCTGCGAACCAGTGTGAAGGGGCATATAACGAAGACGGAAAGGGGTTAAGTACCCAGGATGTGACACCGCGCGGTATTAAAGGACCAATAACAAAAGAACCCACTCCAGATAATATGAAGCTGGTAGGAATTGACTTCTACCATCGATATAAGGACGATATTAAGCTTTTTGCAGAAATGGGTTTTAAAGTGTTCCGCACCTCAATTGCCTGGAGCCGGATCTTCCCAAATGGGGATGAGAAAGAACCCAATGAAAAGGGACTTCAGTTTTACGACGATTTATTTGATGAGTTACTGAAACATGGAATTGAACCGCTGGTAACGATTTCCCATTATGAGACACCTTTAAACCTGTCCATTCAGTATGATGGATGGATAAACCGGGATATGATCGGCTTTTATGAGCGTTATATCAGAACTATTTTTAAGCGCTTCGGCGGAAAAGTGAAATACTGGCTGACATTTAACGAGATAAATTCCGTGCTTCATGAACCATTTTTAAGCGGGGGAATCTATACGGATAAGAGCAAACTAAAGAAACAGGATCTTTATCAGGCCATTCACCATGAGCTTGTGGCCAGTGCACTGGCTACGAAAATCGGTCATGAGATGATGCCCGGATGCAAAATCGGCTGTATGATTTTAAGCATGCCAATGTATGCCCTGACCTCTAATCCGGATGATGTAATTGCAGTCATGAAATCAGATCATATGAACACATTCTTTGGCGATATGCATGTCAGAGGCCAGTATCCTGGTTATATGAAACGGTATTTCAGAGAAAATAATATTCAGATTGAGATGGCAGATGGCGATGAAGAACTGTTAAAGGATCATACTGTGGATTTCGTATCCTTCAGCTACTACATGAGCATTTGTGAAGCCGCTGACCATTCCAAGGCGCAGGCAGGAGAAGGAAATCTCATGGGCGGCGTAACAAATCCCTATTTAAAACAAAGTGAATGGGGCTGGGCGATCGATCCCCAGGGACTTCGCTATGTGCTCAATCAGTTTTATGACCGGTGGCAGAAACCTCTGTTTATTGTGGAGAACGGATTGGGTGCAGTTGATGAGCTTGTAACACAGCCAGATGGAACAAAGACAGTCCTTGATGATTACCGGATTAATTATTTAAGAGATCATTTGATTCAGGTAGGAGAAGCCATAGAAGATGGAGTCCCGGTTATTGGATACACCAGCTGGGGCTGCATTGACTTAGTCAGTGCTTCGACTGCGGAATTAAAGAAACGGTATGGTTTTATCTATGTGGACCGAAATGATGACGGAACTGGTACATTAAACAGATATAAGAAAAAATCCTTTGACTGGTACAAAAATGTAATCGCAACCAATGGGGAAAGTCTGTAAAAGTTTACAAATAGTAGTTGATTTCATTGACACTCCTGTGATAAGCTTTAGATAGTTCACAGGAGTGTTACTATTAAATTAGGCAAGTCTGCATCTGTTTTTGGTGCATACTTGTTTTTTTTATTATAAAAAGGCAGGGTTTTAAGAAAGGGGTATCTATGAAATTAACAGTGAGCCAGGAATTGTGGGTGAATGAAACTCTAGAAAAAATCAAATCAAAAATGATTTTTGTTGCAGAACGCAATCAGAACAAGATTCCATATACGGCGGAGAACGGAGTTTTCAATGATTACTCCGAGGAGAAGATTTACTGGTGGACCAATGGTTTCTGGCCTGGAATCATGTGGCAGATGTATCATGTCACCGGAAATAATCTGTATAAAGAGATTGCAGTAAAAACAGAGCAGAAGATGGATCAAAATTTTATGATGCCGGCAAAACTGGATCACGATAATGGGTTTAAATGGCTTCCTTCGGCAGTGGCTGATTATCGTATTACGGGAAGCCAGGATTCCCGGAACAGAGGACTACTGGCGGCAGAACTGCTGGCGGGACGTTATAATCCGGACGGACATTTCCTTCGTGCATGGAATGAATGGGGAGGAGAAAAACACCTTGGCTGGGCAATTATTGACTGCATGATGAATCTGCCGCTGTTATACTGGGCATGGAAGGAAACTGAAGACCCCAGATTCCGCCATATAGCGGTTAACCATGCAGATATGGCACAGACCTGTTTTGTAAGGCCGGATGGTTCGGTCAACCATATCGTTGAATTTAATCCGGAAACCGGAGAAATGATAAAATCCCACGGAGGTCAGGGATACGAAGAAGGATCTTCCTGGACAAGAGGACAGGCGTGGGGGATTTATGGGTTTGTTCTAAGTTACAGGCATACACAAAAAGAATCTTATCTGAATACTGCCAAGGTCATTGCAAATTATTTTATTGCCAATATTCCGGACAGCAGCCTGATCCCTGTGGATTTCGCCCAGCCACAGACCTGCAGCTGGGAAGATTCTACGGCTGCAGCCTGTTCTGCCTGCGCAATGATTGAACTTTCCAAATATGTCAAAGAATCTGAGAAGCATGTTTACATTCATTCAGCCATTCGTCTTTTAAAGGCACTGGATGAGAGCCGTTGTAACTGGAATCCTCACATGGATAATCTTCTGGAGAACTGCTCTGCAGCTTACCACGATACGAGACACAATTTCCCTATGATTTATGCTGATTATTATTTTATAGAGGCCATTTTAAAATTAGCCGAAAAAGATTTATTTATCTGGTAAAAGAAAGGAATCATATTATGTCCATGAAGACCGAGGTAAGAACATACTGGTTAAATACAATGCTCAAAATCTCTCTGCCGGTACTTGTAAATCTGGCAAATGACAGTTTAAAGGCGCGCCTGCCCAATACAAATCCCAGCTGCCATAAAAATGCATTGCTGGAGGCATTTGGGCGTACCGCTTATGGGATCAGTCCATGGCTGGAACTGGAGGGCCTCACCGGAGAAGAAAAAAAGATGCAGGATTCCTGTAGGAAGCTTTTTCATAAGGCACTGGCCAACGCAACCGATCCGAAAGCCAAAGATTATATGTTATTCGGGGGAGAAGAGGATGAAAGACAGCCTCTGGTAGATGCAGCATTTTTATGCAGTGCCCTGGTAAGAGCACAAAACAGTCTCGTTGGGAATATGAATGATAAAACAAAGGAACAGCTGATCCGCTGCCTGATGATTACCAGAAGAATTCAGCCGTTAGATAATAACTGGGTCTTATTCAGCGCCATGGTAGAGACAGGTCTTTATCTTCTGGGAGGAGATTATGACAAGGACCGGATCCGTAACCATGTCCGTAAGATGCTTGGCTGGTATAAAGGGGACGGACTTTACGGAGATGGAGAGGTGTTTCATTTTGACTATTACAACAGCTTTGTCATACAACCAATGTTGCTGGATATCATGAATTGCTTTATAGATATGGAACAGGAGATGCTGCCCGTAGTCTGGCAGCGTTCAAAACGGTATGCAGCGATTTTGGAGAGAATGATTTCTCCGGAGGGGGCATATCCAATCGTAGGGCGTTCCGTATGCTACCGGTTTGGCGCATTTCAGACTTTATCGCAGATGGCACTGTACCACAGTCTTCCAGAGGAACTTACCCCTGCGCAGGTGCGCTGTGCCCTGACTGCAGTGATGAAACGGATCATCAATGGACCTGGTATATTTGATGAAAACGGATGGTTGAAAACCGGTGTCAGCGGTTATCAGCCGGATTTGGGAGAGCGGTATATCAATACTGGAAGTCTGTATTTATGTACTACAGTATATCTGGTTCTGGGGCTTTTGCAGGAGGATCCGTTCTGGTCAGATGAGGATCAGCCATGGACTTCGCAAAAAATATACTCCGGTCAAAATATGGCTGCAGATAAAGCCATCAAGTTATAAAAAACAATCAATACATACGGTTAAAAACTGTAAATGTGTACAAAATATATGAATCAATATTGGTTAAAATACCGATTGCCTTTGCTGCACTCCTGTGATAAGCTTTACGTAGTTTACAGGAGTGTTACTATTAAATTAGGCAAGTCTGCATCTGTTTTATTTGGTGCATGCTTGTTTTTTTGTTTTTAAACCATCTGTAGCATTATGTTTTTTACACATTGAGATCGAGGAAACTTTTATGAAAATGGTTATTAAGCAGATATTAAATACAAATGCTGTGATATCAAACGATGAAGATGGACAGGATGTCCTGCTGCTTGGAAGCGGACTTGGATTTAAAAGCCGTATCGGCGATGCCATCGATCAGGAGCGGGTTGAAAAACAATTTATTCTGAAAGATAAAAACCATAAAAGTCAGTTCCGGGAAATACTTGATACAGTGCCCCAGGAGTACATCATGGTTGCAGAGGATGTCATTGATTTTGCAGTTCAGGTCTTTGATATGACTCTCAATGAAACCATTCATATTTCCCTGGTCGATCATATTTATCATGCAGTAGAAAATTTTCAGCAGGGGCTAGTCGTACCCAATTCCATTTTACATGATATCATACGGTTTTATCCGGACGAATATAAGGTGGGACAAAAGATGCTGGATTTGATAGAGTCCAAATTCGGTTACCGGTTATCCAATGATGAGGCAGGATTTGTGGCTATGCATTTTGTAACAGCCCGGCATAATCAGATCAGCGGAAATGCGAAAAAGATGATTGTCATGGTGAGCGAACTCAATGATCTGATTATGTCAGAATTGAATTTTCAGGTGAAGGAAGATTCCCTTCCCTATTACCGATATATGACCCATTTGAAATTCTTTGCCCAGCGTGTCATGAAAAAGTATTATTATAAAGAGCATGGCGGGGCGCGTATGTTAGAAGAGCTTCTTAGGAACTACCCCGATGAATATCGTTGCAGCCAGAAAGTATGCCAATACATTGAAGATAAATATCATTACAAAGCAGGACACGATGAATTAGTATATCTGGCAGTTCATCTGTCACAATTAAAAAACAGTTAGATTTTGGCAGTGTTATGATTCAGTTCAGCAAAGCCTGGTTATTCTCTTAAATAATAGGGGATAACCAGGCTTTTTTGATAAAAAATTTTAGGGAGGTATCACAATGGCAGATTATGCAAAATTAGCCAAAGATATTGTAGAACATGTTGGCGGGGAAGAAAATATTAACTCCCTGACCCATTGTATCACACGGCTTCGTTTTAAGTTAAAAGATGAAAGCAAGGCGGATACGGAAATACTGAAAAATATGCAGGGTGTTATTAAGGTAATGCAGGCAGGCGGTCAGTATCAGGTTGTAATCGGAAGTGATGTGGAAGATGTATATGACCAGATTTTACTGAACACTTCCATTGGGGAGAAAAATGAGAGTGAATCAGCAGAAGCAGATCATTCGGCATCAGGAAACAAAAAGAACAGTTTTATGGATAAAATGACAGATCTTATTTCCGGTATCTTTATGCCCTTTATGGGAGCATTTGCCGGAGCAGGACTTTTAAAGGGTTTTCTGGTATTATTCACAACTCTGTCCCTGCTTGATAAAACTTCTACCACTTATACCATACTTTATGCTGCTTCAGACGGTATTTTCTATTTTCTGCCTATTTTCCTGGCATATTGTGCAGCACAGAAGTTTGGTGCAAAGCCGTTTATTTCAATGGCAATCGCCTGTGCGATGTGTTATCCATCCATGACGGCTCTGTTTGCCGATAAGGAAGTTGCTGTTACATTTTTCTCGATTCCGGTGAAGCTGATCAGCTATCCAAGTTCTGTACTGCCCATTCTTTTAACCGTTTATGCGCAGTCTAAACTGGAAAAAGGGCTGATGAAAGTAATTCCAAAGCTTATTCAGAGTATCGTTATTCCGGTAGTTGATTTCGCTATTGTTTTCCCTGTGGCTTTGATTGTGATCGGGCCGGTTACAGATATTGTGAGCAGAGGAATAGCAGGAGGAATTCAGGCAATATTTGCTTTCTCTCCAGCAATTGCAGGATTTGCAATGGGTGCTTTATGGCCGGTGTTTATTGTGTTTGGTTTACACTGGGGATTTTTACCTATTATCATGAACAATTATTCCGTTTTAGGATATGATTATATCTCACCAGCTACATTTGGCGCTAACTTTGGTATTGCAGCAGCATGTTTGGCAGTATTCTTAAAGACAAGAAATAAAGATATGAAATTAGTATCCGGTTCTGCTTCCATCTCAGCTCTGATTGGTGGTGTAACAGAGCCAGGTATCTACGGTGTTTTAATGAAAAACCGTAAAATTTTCATCGGAATGTGCATTGTTAACGGAATCAGTGGTATTATTGCAGCAGTTGCAGGATGTATCCGTACTGCACAGGTACCAGTCAACCTATTAACGATTCCAGCCCTTTTTGCTATGGCTGGTCCATATATTGTTGTATCAATCGCATTTTCTTTTGTAGTAGTATTTTTATTAACTTATTTCTTTATCTATAAAGATGAAGTATAATAGAGAATGGTGAATTATGACAGCATAAAAAGATAACAGGAGAGTGAAAGATGCTGAATTTTTCAGAATTATACCCATGCAGCAATCAGGCAAGAATGGCCCAGCTGTTAGATGGTATGTGGAAATTCCGGTTTGATCCGGAGGAAAAAGGACTGCAGGAGGGCTGGCAGCGTAAGCTGCCAGACCCCATCTCCATGCCGGTTCCCGCTAGTTTTTCCGACTTTTTTACCACAAAAGAAGAACGGGATTTTTGCGGAGATTTCTGGTATGAGACAGAAGTATTTGTACCACGGGAGTGGGAGAAACAGGAGGTGGAAATCCGTTTCGGAAGCATTACCCACCGCGCAAGCGTTTATTGCAATGGCAGTCTGACAGCAACCCATGAAGGTGGATTTTTGCCGGTGGTTGCCAGAGTGACGGATCATGTAAAATTTGGTGAAGTAAATACATTTATCGTAAAGGCCAATAACGAATTAAATGAAGAGAGTCTTCCCTGTGGAACCACCATGGTGCTTAGTGACGGAAGAAAACTGGCCAAGCCTTATTTTGACTTTTTTAATTACTCCGGAATTCAGAGAAGCGTATGGCTTGTTTCAAAGCCCACAGAATCCATCGAAGATTTCAGTGTGGATTATGAGTTAAATGGAGAAGATGCCGTTGTTCATTATCAGATTATGACAAATGGAGATCATGAAGTTTCATTTGAATTATTAGATGAGAATAAACAGCAGGTAGCGAAAAGCACAGGCACAAAAGGAAGCGTAACTGTTTCCAAAGCCCATTTGTGGAATGTAGGAAAAGCCTATCTCTATCAGGCAGTCATGCGTATCTGGGATGGAGAAACACTGATTGATGAGTATTCCTCTAAAATCGGGATCAGAACAGTAAAAATAGCAGGAAAAGAAATTCAGATTAACGGAAAGGCTGTTTATCTGAAAGGATTTGGAAAACACGAAGATTTTGAAGTGATTGGTCGTGGCTTCAACTGGGGTGTTTTAAAGAGAGATTTTGAATGCATGAAATGGATTGGTGCCAACTGCTTTCGAACCAGTCATTATCCTTATGCAGAAGAGTGGTATCAGTTCGCAGATGAAGAAGGCTTCCTGATTATTGATGAGGTACCGGCAGTGGGAATGATGAGATCCACCAGAAACTTTGCAGATGCAGGAACCGGGAAATTTACCAGATTTTTTGAAACACCTACCGTACCAAATCTGTTAAAGAACCATCTTCAGGCAGTGGAAGAGATGATTGTAAGGGATAAAAACCATCCCAGTGTAATTGCATGGAGTCTGTTTAATGAACCGGAAACCACCAGCGAAGAGTCGAAAGATTATTTCACTGCAGTATTTGATGCCGCCAGAGCCTTGGATCCACAGAATCGTCCGATGACAGGGGCATTTGAAAAGAACAGTCAGCCGGAACTGTGTAAGTGCTACCAGCTTTGTGATTTTATCTGTTTGAACCGTTATTACGGGTGGTATATCAAAGGAGGACCGGAGCTTGTTGATGCAAGGGAAGCCTTCTTAATAGAGATGAATAAGTGGAAAGATAAAAATTTGAATATACCGTTTGTATTTACTGAATTTGGTACGGATACCATGGCGGCAGAACATAAACTTCCCAGTATTATGTGGAGCCAGGAATACCAGAACGAATATCTGGATATGAATTTTGAAATATTTGACCAGTTTGACTTTGTGCAGGGAGAATTGGTTTGGAATTTTGCTGATTTCCAGACAACAGAGGGAATCATGCGTGTAAATGGGAACAAAAAGGGGATTTTCAATCGGGTAAGACAGCCGAAAAGTGCTGCTTTCGTATTAAAAAAACGTTGGGAATCATTGGACTAATTATATAGAGGACTGAGCGAATGGGATTTTTAGATAATTTATTTGGTAATAAAGAGAAAAAAGAATCAGATACGCCTGTTATTAAGAGCATAACTTGTGAACCAAAAACAATTTACAGCCCTTTAAAGGGAACTGTAATACCTCTTTCTAACGTAAGCGATCCGGTATTTGCAGAAGAAGTTATGGGACCAGGTGTTGGCATCGAACCAGAAGAAGGAAAGTTATATGCTCCGGTTGACGGTGAGATTGTATCCGTATTTCCAACCGGACATGCAATTGGTATGACAACCGGGGATGGAATGGAGGTATTACTTCATATCGGCATCGATACAGTACAATTGGAAGGTGATGGTTTTCATGCTTTGGTAAAACAGGGAGATCATGTGAAAGCAGGGGAGCTGCTGGTAGAATTCGATTGTGCTAAGATTAAAGAGAAAGGTTATCAGACTACCACTATGGTTCTGGTGCCCAATGCCGCTATGTTGGGGGCTATGAGCCAGCCAAAATTAGGTTCGGTTGAACCTCTGGAACAAATCTTTCATTTTCTGTAATAACGTTCAGGGGAGTATTAACAGAGATAGAGAACACATTATAACATAAAAATGCGGGCAGCTTTCATGGAAGGAAGCTGCCCGCATTTTTTGTACTTAATTAATTTATATGGGAATTACATAAAAACATATTGACAAATATCAATATGTTTTTATAATTAAGACATAGATAAATATCTATATCATAAATTCTGAGCATATAAAAGGGAGAAGACGATGGATCAGCATGTAGATTATGCGTCAGTATTTAAAGCATTAGGAGATACAACGAGGCTAAAAATTATCGAGATGTTATCCTGTGGTGAACTTTGTGCATGTAATATTCTGGAATCTTTTGAGATTACACAGCCCACATTATCTTATCACATGAAGATACTTACAGAATGCGGGCTTGTAATAAGCCGTAAAGAAGGATCCTGGATGCATTACAGCAATAATACCCAGTTAATTGAGCTGATTAAAAATTACTGGACCAATATTACTACAGAAAAGGAAGACTGTATCTGTAAATATAAGAAAGCAGACGGGCGATGAGACAAATGACAAGTTGGACTGATATTTTTTGTAACACACCAGTTCAAGCTGCATAGTATATGCATATATGCTCATATAGATATTAACTAAGAAAGGAGTGATATTTTTGACAGATATTTTTAAGGCACTGTCTGAGGAAAGCAGGCTGCGAATCCTGACCCTGCTGATGGAACGGGAAATGTGTGTCTGTGAGATAGAAATTTGTCTGAATATGACACAGTCAAACGCTTCCAGACATCTTACGGTGCTGAAAAACTGTGGGATTTTATACGGTTATAAGAAGGCGCAATGGGCATATTTTGGAATCAGCGACAGTTTTAAAAAGGAACATAAAGAACTGTGGGAGTATCTGCAAAAAAAGATAGTTGAATTACCCACCTATGAGTCCGACCACGAACAATGCGAGAAGTACAGAACCGTTGATGTCTGTGCCAGTTCAAAAATAACTCAGGAAGGGGAGGAAGAATGAAGAAAGAAAAATCAGCAGAGATTGGTTTTTTTCAAAGATATTTAACCATATGGGTAGCCCTATGTATGGTTGCAGGAGTATTAATCGGAAAATTTTTTCCTGTGGTACCTGGTTTTTTCAGTCAGTTTGAATATGCAAATGTATCGATTCCTACAGCCATATTAATCTGGATTATGATTTATCCAATGATGATGAAGGTGGATTTTGAAAGTGTGAAGTATGTGGGGAGAAATCCCAAAGGATTATATGTAACGTGGATTACAAATTGGTTAATAAAACCCTTCACAATGTTTGCAATAGCTTCTTTCTTTTTCTACGTTGTATTTAAGGGATTGATTCCTGCAGATCTGGGAAAAGAATATCTGGCTGGTGCCGTTTTATTAGGAGCTGCGCCTTGTACAGCCATGGTTTTTGTATGGAGCCAGCTGACCAAAGGCAATCCGGCCTACACCGTGGTGCAGGTAGCAACCAATGACTTGATTATACTGATTGCCTTCGTACCCATTGTCAAATTTTTGCTTGGAGTGAGTAAGGTATCTGTCCCCTGGGATACTCTTATTTTATCAGTCGTCTTATTTGTTGTGGTACCTTTATTGGCAGGTGTCTTAACAAGAATGTATGTAAGTAAGAAAAAAGGAAGAGATTACTTTGAAAATCAGTTTATTCCCAGGTTCGATCAGGCAACAATAGCCGGTTTGCTGCTGATGCTTGTACTTTTATTTTCTTTCCAGGGGGATGTTATTTTAAATAATCCTCTGCACATATTACTCATAGCAGTGCCGCTAACTATACAGACATTTTTAATTTTCTTTCTGGCGTACCTTGCAGCGAAAGTACTTAAACTTCCTCACAATATAGCAGCCCCTGCGGGCATGATCGGCGCTTCCAATTTCTTCGAGCTTGCAGTTGCAGTAGCCATAGCTCTGTTCGGCATGGATTCTCCGGCAGCACTTGCCACTGTAGTCGGTGTTTTGACCGAGGTACCGATTATGCTTATACTTGTTAAGATAGCAAATAAGACAACTCATTGGTTTGAAACAAAATAATATTAGAAAAGGAAGTATCAGAATATGAAAAAAATGCAGATTTTTGAACCAGCTATGTGCTGCTCAACAGGACTTTGCGGAGTTTCCGTTGATCCCGAATTATTAAGAGTTTCCACGGTACTGAATACATTAAAGAATAACGGAGTACAGGTAGGCCGTTTTAATCTAACAAATGCACCTCAGGAATTTGTAGCAAATAAAACAGTAAATGAGTTTGTCAGAGAAAAAGGTGCAGATGGCTTACCAGTTATTATTGTGGATGGAAATATAGTGATAACCGGCAGATATCCATCAAATGAAGAGTTTATCAAGTTGCTTGAAGTTCCGGAACATTTTATTGGCAAAATTGCAGGTGACGCAGAGGCTGAGAAATCAAAAGGCTGTGGCTGTTCTGGAGGGGGTTGCTGTAGTTAGTGGAAACGTTCAATATAGAAAAAGAAATATTTACAAAATATCTTTTCTTTACCGGAAAAGGCGGAGTGGGAAAAACTTCAACAGCTTGTGCCACAGCCGTATCCCTTGCTGATTCAGGAAAAAGGGTGATGCTGATCAGCACGGACCCGGCCTCCAATCTCCAGGATGTATTTGAAACAGAACTGAACAATAAAGGCGTCTCAATTGCTGGCGTGCCTGGTCTTGTGGTAGCGAACTTAGATCCCATAGAGGCGGCGGCAGAGTATCGGGAAAGTGTAATTGCCCCTTATCGGGGACAGCTGCCGGATGCTGTTCTGAAAAATATGGAGGAACAGATGTCTGGTTCCTGCACAGTTGAAATTGCAGCTTTTAATGAATTTTCAAAGTTTATTACAGATGAGCAAATTCAGGCTGATTGTGATTATATTATCTTTGATACTGCACCTACGGGGCATACATTAAGAATGCTCCAGCTCCCATCAGCCTGGAGCAGCTTTATCAGCGAAAATACCCACGGAGCTTCCTGTTTAGGGCAGCTGTCGGGTCTGGAAAGCAAGAGGGAAATCTATAAAAAGGCTGTGAAAACACTATCTGATGGAACTCTTACAACCTTAATTCTGGTTTCAAGACCTGAGGTGACTCCGTTAAAAGAAGCTGCGAGAGCCTCTTATGAGCTCAAGGATATTGGGGTAAAGAACCAGATAATAATCATGAACGGATTATTGACAGGATACGATGATACGATTTCAGAAAGTTTATATAAAAAGCAACAGGCAGCGCTTTCTAATATGCCAGAAGAACTTATGAATCTGAAATGCAGTTTCATACCTCTCAGATCTTATCCCATAACCGGATTGAAAAACGTAAGAGCTTTACTGGAAAATGACAGTGATACAGTCAGTGAGGATAAAGTTAATGCGGATATCATACCAGGGCTGAAAGATGTAATAGACGATTTATACCAATCTGGCAAAAAAGTCATATTTACCATGGGAAAAGGGGGTGTGGGGAAAACAACAATAGCCGCATCTGTTGCACTTGGTCTGGCAGCCAGAGGGAAAAAAGTACATCTGACGACTACCGATCCGGCTGCTCATCTTAAGTTTGTTATGAGCGAAACGGATAAAATTACAATGAGCCATATCGATGAAAAAGAGGAGTTAAAGAAATATCAGCAGGAAGTACTTAATAAAGCGAGGGAAACGATGTCAGAAGAGGATCTTGCATATATAGAAGAAGATTTAAGATCCCCCTGTACCCAGGAAATAGCTGTATTCAGGGCATTTGCGGATATCGTTGAGAAGGCAGAAGATCAGATTGTAGTGATTGATACCGCACCTACTGGACATACGTTATTACTTCTGGATTCAACCCAAAGCTATAATCAGGAGATAAAACGCTCCCAGGGTGATGTTCCTGATTCAGCCAAAAAACTGCTTCCAAGATTAAGAAATAAAGGTGAGACAGAAGTTATTATAGTCAGTCTCGCTGAAACTACCCCGGTTTATGAAGCGCTTCGTCTGGAGGCGGATTTAAAGCGGGCGGGCATTGCCGCAAAGTGGTGGGTTATTAATTCATCCCTTTACCGTACCGGTACCACGAATCATTTGCTGTCAGCAAAAGCCAGTAATGAAATTGAATGGATTAATAAGGTGGATGCCCACTCCAATGGAAATTTTGCAGTGATCAGCTGGAGACCGGATGAAATAAAGGATGAGAGTTTATATTTGCTGTAGATAAAAGAGGTGAAAGTGATATGAATCAAGATCATAAACCGAATGTTGCCTTCGTTTGTGTACACAACTCCTGCCGAAGCCAGATAGCGGAAGCGTTGGGAAAGCATCTTGCCAGTGATGTGTTTGAAAGCTATTCGGCAGGAACCGAATGTAAGGATCAGATCAATCAGGATGCAGTCCGGTTAATGAAAAAGATATATGGAATTGATATGGAGGCATCACAGAAAAGTAAGTTAATAGAAGAGATACCAGATCCTGATGTGGTAATTACCATGGGATGCAATGTTAAGTGTCCGGTTCTTCCCTGTAAAATGAGAGAGGACTGGGGATTAGATGATCCTTCAGGGAAAGACGATGGTGCTTTTGAGAAAACCATTGGGATAATCGAGAATAAAATCTTAGATTTAAGAAACAGGCTGAAAAATCAGTTGCTATAATAAAAAGTGGGCGGCTTAGAAACAACAGGCAGCCCACTTTTTGTTAATACTCAGCATACTTTTGATAATGAGACTTGATCTGTCAGATGGATTTGCGAATAACAGGTACATAAATTTCCATTACCGCATCTTCGGTCTCGTGGCAGCGCTCATCATAAAATTCAAAATCCATCTTTGTTTCATCGAATTCATAATTGCTGAAAGGAAACCATTCGTTGAAAATGTATTTCCATGTCTGTTTTATTGCGGTTGAAAACGGATCATGATCTTCTGTCTGGGCTGCAAGAATTTCTTTAACAGGTGGTGTTGTAAAAACAGCATATTCTGCTTCCGGTACAGTAATGGTCATCATATCCGGAGTTACTTTTTCAAAGTCATCAACAATAACACCCAATAAATAAACAGCGCTGCCATTTTCTGAATTAGGCACACAGATTCCAACTTCCCCATGATTGGGAGGATTTAATTGTTGATACATTTTACTTTCCAGATTTTCTCCATCATAGGTATCCCAATATGCAGCGATATCCTTTGTATAATTTTCTGTAATACTTGTGTTAATTCCATAGCCAGCAACCAGAAAAGCTGGTTTTCTTATGATAACAGGATTCATAATAATACCCCCTAAATTTGTTATAATTTCTTTCACATCACATCCACTCATTCTGGAAATATAGGTAGTAGGGCTATAACCGAATTCTTTACGAAACGCTTTTGAATATCCGCTTGCAGTTTCGAATCCGTAATCAAGTGCAACTTCTATAATCTTTTTACTAATAAGAAGGTCTGCACGGGAAAGCAATAATCGCTTTTTACGGACGAATTCCATAAGCGGAATCCCTTGACTGACAGCAAATATTCTGCAAAAATGAAATACGGAATACCCCGCCTGCTGTGATAGTTGTTCCGCTGTCAATTCTTCTTTTATATTCCTTTCAATAAAGTGAATGCATTGTTCGATTGTCTTACTATATTCCAAATAATCTCCTTGCCTTTCCTCCGTACGGTAACTGTATTATATCAACTATTTTAGGGGTTTGCTGTTCCTGTTTTGCTAAAACCAGTTCAGGTGAGATTTCTGAGCCAGATCTCCATATTTGTTGTATCAGGTGAATGGCTTGCATAGCGTTCCGCACAGAAAGCATCGGTCTGCAGTTTGTGTTTAGGAAGCCATGTATTATAAATATAATGCTGGGCTTTATAAAGCGCATCCATAACAAGGGCTTCAAAGCTCTCGGCTTCAAAAGAGCATATAATATATTCTCCGGCAGGTAATTCCCAGCTCTTAAAAGCGCTTGGAATTTCTGCGTGCTCATAAGGCATACCAGCAAAATAACTAAAACATCCTTCTTTTAAACTGGAGTAAGCGGCTCCAATTTCCTCTGTGTCCTCAGAAACACAGGTCAATGCAGTTTTTTGTTTATGAAAGTCATCCCAAAGCGAGGCAAGCGGATCTATTCCGGATTCTGTTCCCAGACCGTCTATATGATGGATGGGTACATCCTTTATTAACCCCATATAATGGACGGGTTCTTTAAGTTCTTTTCTGTGTATTTCCAGAACAATGCCATCGGTAATCAGCGGCACTTCCTCATCGACCAGTGTGTAGTGAAGCAGAAGCTGGGGTTTTGTCATACGGTTGAGAGTCTGTGGTTTTTTGCGGTAATCATCTGGAGTCAGACCAAAGGTGTTTTTAAATGTGCGGGAAAAGTGTTCGTGAGAGGTAAATCCAAGCTCTAATGCAATATCCAGGATTCTTATGTCTGATTGGAGTAAGCAGTCTGCTGCCCTTGCCATACGGCGGAGTTTGATATACTCGGTGACCGGTTTTTTGACAAGGCGGCTAAATAAGCGTTGATAATAGAACGGAGACAGACAAGCTGTTTTTGCCAGATCCTCAATATTAATATCTTCATTTAAATGATCTTCAATATAATTGACTGTTTGTTGTATTTGTTCCCATGCGTGCATATTTAAGCACCTCCTTTTTTCCTACAGTATACCATGTCTGTTAGGGATACCGCTTGACTGTGAATGCTTTTTAATTGAGGATACCATGAAAGGAATCTGGAAGCAATGCTTGTGGATACACTGCTTTTATATTATTGACGAGAAGGTTAGCCTATGCTAATATAACGTGTAGTTAGTATAAACTAACATTGCAAAATGAAATTGTATATATGAAGCACATATATAAGACTGATTGAAGTAACATCACAAAATTTTAGCAGGAGGTTTTATTTATGACTGTCAGTGAGATAATTCGGGAACGGCGAACAATACGTGAATTCAATGATAATAAAGTATCTTTGGATGCAATTACAGAACTGCTGGAAACCGCTGTCTGGGCACCGTACCACGGGATTCCGGAGCCATGGAGGTTCCTTGTATTTTCTGATCATGGAATAGACCGTCTGAGCGATATGATTTATCAGGCTCTTTCTCAGACTGAGCGAAAAGAGTATGGGGATAAATTAAAGCAGCATCTCAGTACGGTTCCTGTTGCTGTTGTAGTAGTGGGAAAACTGGACCGAAATCAAAAAATCATGGATGAGGTTTCCGCATCCGTGAGTGCACTCATTCAAAATTTTCAATTAGCAGCCTGGGAGAAGGAGATTGGGGTTGTATGGAAAACACAATCTTATATGCATACACCTCAAATCAGCAAAAGTCTGGAACTGAAACCGGATGAAAAATTAGCAGGAATTCTTCTATGTGGATATTTTGATAAAAAGCCATTGAAACATTCTCGCAATCCGGCAGTATCCAGAACCATATTTATAAAAGAATGATAAAACCTTTTAATCGTGTAATCATCAGGTGAAAAGTGCCATTAATATGGGTGAACAATGGTAGAATAAGAGCACAAAGGAGCACATATCACGACTTGTCTATTTGCTGCATAAAATATAGTGTACTCTATTTTGAAAGGAGTGAGTTTTATGTGTTGCTGTAATTGTGGTTGCAGACGTAATGACAGATCTGACCGTGATGAAAATCGCGAATGGTGTGAAAGAAAATTTAGAGAGGCTTACCTGAATGGTTACGACAGAGGTCGCAGACCATGCTGGAGAGAACCATCGGAATCCGATGATGATTTTAACAATAACTTAAATGATAACTTTAGCGACAACTTCAGTCGTAACTTAAATGGCAATCTAAACGATAACTTAAGCCATAACTTAAATGGCAATCTAAACGATAACTTCAGTCGTAACTTAACTGACATACTAAGCGATAACTTTAGTAATAATTTTAATGATAATTTTAGTGATAACTTTAGCAATAACATTATCGTTGTAATTGTTGACAGTTTTAACAATAACACAATTTAGTAAAGAATTTAAGGCAGGCAACCGGCAACGGTCCTGCCTTTTAAATGAGTCGATTAAAAAATCTGATGCCCGCCTTCCAGTGCTTCATTCAGCTGTTTGTCTGTGCACCTCCTCGCGGCGTTAGCATCCCTTTCTTTAATACATTTATATAAACAAAGTACGCTGTCATAGAGCGCTTCTTTCCCGTATTTCAGACAGAAACGTTTCCAAAGCTGAGTTACAACAGGTTTAAAGGATATGTAAATCAAAGGAATAATACTGTTCCCGCTGATTACAGAAAGCTTGTGATGAAAAGAAAAGGTGGCAAGAACCGTATCATCAATAGTTTTCGCAGCTGCAACCTCTTCCAGCAAACCTTCCAGACCCAGAATATCCTCATTTGATGAATTTTTTACAATTGAATCAGTTGCCAGGTGTTCCAACGCACGCCGCACTTCAATAATTGAGTAAATTTCACCCTGTCCAAGGGTATCTCCGTGATATTCCATAATGGCATTTAAAGTATTAATGTTGCCGTTTTTCCCATAATCTGCAACAAAAACACCCTGCCTTGGATGGACTTCTAAAAAACCCTGTTTTTCAAGTTCGGAAAAGCCGCTGTTAACAACGGCACGGCTTACCTGCATCTGCCTTGCAATTTCCCTTTCCGAAGGCAGCC
This sequence comes from Hungatella sp., assembly GCA_009712635.1. GTDB lineage: Bacteria > Bacillota > Clostridia > Lachnospirales > Lachnospiraceae > Lacrimispora. Next base: position 186,309 of record WASS01000029.1, read on the forward strand.
GGCTTCCAACCGGCATTTGTCCCGATAAAATTAAATCACGGATCTGATGAATAAACATTTCTTTTAAGCTTAACGCACTTAGTTTCTGAAATTCCATATTCTCACCCCTTATTCTGGCTCTGGTCATACCAGAGATTGATACTATTTTATCATACATTCTTACTAAAATTCAACAAATTTATATGTGATTATCACAGTTATTTTTTGCATTATTGCCAGTACACTGAGAATATTTTATAATAATATTGTTATGACTGAACCAGTATACTTATTAAGAAACCACCATGCACCTTTTGGTTAAAAAGATGGATGAGGAAAGAATAAAAAGAAGGGAGCGCGGCACGTGAAAGATTTTAAAGTTCTGGAAATAAAAACAAGTGTCTTTGCAGACAACAACTTACAGGCTGGAAAGCTTCGGGAAGAATTAAAAGAGAAAAAGGTATTTCTTCTTAATCTGATGTCCAGTCCCGGCGCAGGTAAGACAACCACTCTGGTCCGTACCATTAATGGATTAAAGGACGACTTAAAGATTGGAGTTATGGAAGCAGATATTGATTCTGACGTAGATGCCCGGACTATATCACAGACCGGTGCAAAAGCCATTCAGCTTCATACAGGAGGTATGTGTCATCTGGATGCGCAAATGACCCGCCAGGGACTGGAGGGCCTTGATCCGGACGGTCTTGACCTTGTAATATTAGAAAATGTGGGCAACCTGGTATGCCCGGCTGAATTTGATACCGGCGCAGTAAAGAATGCCATGATCCTTTCGGTACCGGAAGGGGATGATAAGCCATTAAAATATCCTCTCATGTTTTCCATCTGCGATGTGGTGCTGATCAATAAGATGGATGTATTGCCGTATTTTAATTTTGATCTGGAAAAATGCAAAGAGAATATACGCCTGCGTAATCCAAATGCGATTATTATTCCCATCAGCGCATTGAAAAAGGAAGGAATAAAGGAGTGGACCGACTGGCTTCATAATGCGGTAAAATCCTGGTGTGAATAGCAAATAAGATAGATAAAAAAACTTCGAAAGCGCCATATAAGCGCGGGAAAGGGAATTATGAGTGAATTAAGACCTAAAATAGTAAAGCTTGCTAAAATGGTGGGCGGTATTGCAGGAGTCATGAACAAAATTGATGAAAATTCTCCCGAATACTATTCACTGGACTGTGTTGTAACCGATGACATGGCTGATATTGCCATGATTATTGGACTGCGCAAACCCCGCACCTTCGAGTACATAGCAAAACGTTCCGGAAAAAGTAAGAAAGAAACAAAGCTCCTTTTAGAACAGCTGGCTTACACCGGTGTAGCCAAAGTATGGAAAGATAAGGAAGATCAGAAAGACCGCTACTTCGTAAATATCTTTGCTCCCGGTATGCTGGAGATGATGGTAAATAACCGAGAGCAGCTGAACGAGCACCCGGAAATCGGAAAAGCTTTTGAAGAATATACCAGGCTGCGTCTTGCACCCATGGCCGCCAAATTCCCTCAGGGAATGGCAATGATGCGTGTTATTCCTGTAGAAGAAGCCATAAAGGACATTAAAGGTACAAAACCATGGGAGCATCTTTCCTACTATCTGGATAAGTATGATACATTTTCCGTATCTGACTGTTCCTGCCGCCAGTCACGCCGTGTGATTGAGGAGGGCTGCGGCCACCTGGAAAAAGATATCTGTATCCAGATGGGAGAAGGTGCTGAATATTATATCAAGACAGGCAGAGGCCGCCAGATTACCCGGGAAGAAGCAAAGGAAATTATCAAATTCGCAGAAAATAACGGCCTGATGCATGAAATGCCCCATACCGACGGACTGGGTGAATCAGCGGCAATCTGTAACTGCTGTGGCTGCGCATGCTTTTCCCTGCGTCTTGCAACTCTTTTTAATACCCCGGATTCCATACGTTCCAATTTTACTGCCAGGGTTAAGAAAGAAAATTGTGTGGCCTGCGGACAGTGTGTGGAGAACTGCCCCGTGAATGCGTTAACACTTGGCCAAAAGCTCTGCTCCAAAACACCTGTCACCATAAAGGCAGAACCGACTGCCCGCGACCATATCTGGAAAGAAAGCAACTGGAATGTGGATTACCGGGAGAACCGGAAAGATGTTTCAGAAGAAGGTACCTCTCCATGTAAGACTGCCTGTCCGGCCCATATTTCCGTACAGGGATACATAAAGCTTGCTGCTTCCGGACGTTACCGGGAAGCATTGGAACTGATAAAAAAAGAAAACCCGTTCCCTGCTGTCTGCGGACGGATCTGCCCCCACGGCTGCGAAAGTGAATGTACCCGCGGAGACATTGATGAACCGGTTTCCATTGATGAAATTAAAAAATTTATTGCGGATAAAGAACTGGATGAATCGGTTCGCTATATTCCGCCCATGCGTTATAATCTGGGCAATAAAATTGCTGTGGTTGGTTCTGGTCCCTCCGGACTTTCCTGTGCTTATTACCTGGCAATTGACGGATACAAGGTAACTGTATTTGAAAAGGAAGAAAAACTGGGCGGTATGTTAACCCTTGGTATTCCTTCTTTCCGTCTGGAGAAAGAGGTTCTTAATGCTGAAATTGATGTTTTGCGGGAAATGGGTGTTTCCTTTAAAACGGGAGTTGAAGTTGGAAAAGATATTACCCTGAATCAGCTTCGTGAAGAAGGATATGAAGCGTTTTATCTGGCAATCGGAGCACAGGGCGGCAGACGTCTTGGTATTGAAGGGGAAGAAGCCCAGGGTGTCATTTCTGGAGTTGATTTCCTACGTAATGTGAATCTTGGAAGAAAGTCAGAATTATCCGGCAACGTAGTTGTGATCGGTGGAGGAAATGTAGCCATTGATGTGGCTCGTACTGCAAAAAGACAGGGGGCAGAGGAGATTCATCTTTACTGTCTGGAAAGTCCTGGTGAAATGCCGGCATTACCAGAGGAAATTGAAGAGGCGAAAGAAGACAGCGTATCCTTCCACAATGGCTGGGGGCCTAAGCGCATTCTGACGGAAGACGGTAAGGTAACCGGAGTGGAATTGAAACGGTGCACCAGTGTCTTTGACGCAGACCACCGTTTTGCGCCTAAGTATGATGAGAACGATACGATCATTGTTAAAGCTGATTCTGTGCTGCTTTCCGTTGGTCAGTCAATAGAATGGGGCGGACTTCTTTCCGGCAGCAGGGTGGAACTGGGACGAGGCGGTAACGCATACGCTGACAGTCTCACATTACAGACAGCAGAGCCTGACGTTTTTGTAGGTGGAGACTGCTTTACCGGTCCTAAATTCGCAATCCATGCCATTGCATCTGGAAAAGAAGGTGCCATCTCCATTCACCGTTATGTACAGCCTGGTCAGTCTCTTGTATTTGGCCGTGACCGCCGTGAATATCACGCATTTGACAAGAACAACATTGCCATCGGGATACAGGATTTTGATATGACACCCCGCCAGAGACCGGGCCATTCTCCTGAGAAAAAAGGTACATTTCATGATGAACGAATGACCTTTACAGAGGAACAGTTAAAGAAAGAGACGGAACGCTGCCTTGGATGCGGTACGGTAGAAATCGACAGCTACAAGTGTATTGGATGCGGCTTATGTACCACCAAATGTAAATTTGATGCAATCAGTCTGGAACGGACTTATGATACAGTTCCCAATACCTATGAAAAACTTCCTGTCAAGATTGCAACAAATGCAATTGTACGTACTGGAAAGATTGCTGCCACAACTCTCAAAGAAAGCGTCATTAATAGAAGCTGAATAGAAGAGGAGAGGTAATATGCATGAGCTTGGTGTACTAAACTCTATGGTACATACCATTGAGCGTATCGTAAAAGAGCAGAACGTGACAGAGGTCAGCAAACTTGTCATTGAGGTAGGCGAGCTTTCCGGTATTGTTCCCAGATACTTGGAGCAGAGCTGGCCAGCTGCTTCCTATAAGACCTTTATGGAAAAAACAGAGCTGGAGCTTATTGTCATTCCAGGTATTGTAAAGTGCAAAGGGTGCGGCAGGGTATTTAATGCCGTTTACAGTGATTTATCCTGTCCTGACTGCGGCAGCAGTGATATGGAAATTTTAGAGGGTGATGACATGATAATTAAAGAGATCCTGTGCTGCTAAAGATCCCAATTAAAAAACAGACGTTTTCTATAATGAAAAATGTACCTGACATGGAATTTCATTTAGAAAATGTCTGTTTTTACTATAATTTTTATAAAGGACATTGATAACGTGGTTTCCCTGCACTGCTTTTACCATATTCAATGGCTTCAACCGGACATTTACAGATACAAGCCATGCAGTGTGTGCAATTTTTACCCCACACAGGCTTATTTTCTTTTAATTCAATATTGTTCAAAGGGCATACCACCTTGCACTTACCGCAACCGATACATTTGTCATTTTCTTTAAATTTATCCGCTTTTACAACAAAACGGTAAAACACAGGATTCGTAAAGGAGCTCTTAATCCTGTCAGCAGTAGATGGGGTTCGTTTCTGAAAGAAAGAATTATGTAAAATTACCTCCACACAATCCTCAATGGCTGGTTCAGCATGTTGAATGATACGTTTTGCCTCTGCGGCTTCTGGTGCATCATAAAGAGCAATGTAATTTTCCGGCATTATGATCTCCTTTACACCCTTAAAAGAGAACGTCTTCGTTTGACATAGTCTTATCAGATACTTTTCCGCATTTCCAATATCGCTGCCACAATTCATGACAAAATAAGCATCTGTATTTGGTGAGAACTCTGTTCGGTTAATCCACTCTTCAACAACTTTAGGAATTCTCCACGCATAGGTTGGTAAGACAAACACAAGTGGTTTCTTTGATTCTACCGGTGTATTGTCATTTTTCTTAATTCTGTCATTTATGCACAGTAATTCATCCTGTAATGCTTGTGATAATTTCTTCGCTATATATAAACTATTCCCTGTTCCTGTAAAATAAAGAATCATATCAATTCACCACTCCGATCCGGCACGTCTTCCATAATTTTTTTAATATCTGAAAATAAAGTGATCAAGCTCCCCAGTGTATTATCATCAGGATCCAGATAGTAATAGATGCAGGTCCCTTCTTTCCTTGATTTTACGATACCTGAATTTTTTAGAATCTGCATATGATGGGAAACCGCAGGTCTGGACAGATTTGTTTTTTGGGCGATCTCTATCACACGGCTTCCGGAACACTCGCTTTTTAACATGATACAAAGTATATGCTGCCGCATTTCATCACCAAATGCAGTTAACACCTTCTGACAGGATTGAAACTCGGCTTCTAATCGTTCAATATCCTCCAACGTATCTTTCACATGACACCTCCAAACTGTTTAAAAACTTGAACAATTAATAATATATCACAATTATCAGCGGAAAGTTCATTTGTAAAGAAAATCGAGATGGTTATCAGATATTTACATACCCGAAAGCTGTAATAGCTTTTTCGCTGTATTTGCATTTCTGATTGTGACACTATTATATGCTGACCTCCCCACGATCTTTGACCACCTTGTTTTAGAAAATGTTTTTATGGGTGCTGACCAGAATATTATCTGTCCGTAATAACTCACCTGTTCATATTCCTCTTTGGCAATACCAACCTCGTCTATAATCTCCGCCGCAGTGACAGGGGGTATGACAAAAATTGCATTGTGTTTTGATTGTTCATCGTGATCCCACCAGGCAGGTGCATTGTACAGGGCGGCGGATAAATCTTTGGCTGATATAATTGTAACAGCGATGTTTAAACGAAAACAATTTGATATTGCTGATTCGCAAACCTTTTTGACTTCTTCTTTATCCTCGTTATCACAGGAGAAAATGACATTTCCACTGTTGATATAGGTGATAACATCTCCATATCCACAATCCTCAAACATCTTTTTTAATTCTGGCATTGATATTTTATTTTTACCGCCAACGTTAATGCCACGTAACAACGCAATATATTTTTGCATAAGCATATCCTTTCTCAGCTTTTGATTAAAATGTATCATTGATAAAAACATCATATCACATGTATAATTAATCTTACCATAATAAAATAATTAGTTTTGCAGTTGGGGTGAAGGGAGCAAATTGATATGTATCATATTGTACAAATTAAAGCAGGGTCAAATTGTTATCTTGTTTCGGAAAATGATTCATCAATCCTTGTAGATACGGGATTAAAGGGAAATGAACAAAAAATATTAAATGCGTGCGAAGGAAAAAACGTAACACTTATCGTACTTACCCATGGTCACATCGATCATATACAAAATGCAGCATATCTTGCAAAACAACTGCAGGTTCCCATCGCCATGCACGAAAAAGATGTAGAGCTAATACAGAATAATTTGTGCCGTGTAATGAAATCAAATGGATTTCCAGGCAATATAATAAGATTTTTCTCAGTTATCAGTGCTAAATACGCAAAAATCCAAACTTTTATGCCAGACGTTATGCTAAAGGAGGGGGATCAACTACAGGATTATGGAATCGATGGGGAGATAATCGAATTGCCCGGACATACTCAGGGATCCATTGGAATTAAGCTAGGAGACCAAAGTCTATTGGCTGGTGATGCATTAATGAATTTTTTTACACCAGGAATTTCGTTATTGTATGAAGATTATGAACAAATGCAAAAGAGTGCAAAAAGAATATCCAATATGGGCAGGCACATGATTTATTTCGGACATGGAAATGCAGTAGAAAACCGGACATGGGTAAAATAATACTTGACTAATCATTCTAGAAAAGATATACTTGGGACGAATTAAGAACGATCGTTCTACAATTTGAAACAGTAAAATATATCATAAGGAGCAGATTAAAATGGGTCTAATAACTGTAAATGAAGAAAGCTGTATTAAATGCGGGTTATGTGCAGAGGAATGTCCAAAAGCAATTATAAAAATGGAGACATCTGGTCCGGTAGAGGTGAACCCGGAAGGATGCATCGCCTGTGGTCATTGTGTTGCCATTTGTCCAAAGGAAGCCATGGACAACGTGAAATCACCCCTTGCACAGCAAGGTGCAATTGGAGATATGCCAAAATTGAGTCCTCAGGAAGCAAAGAATTTTATCCGGACACGTCGTTCCATACGTTCCTATCAGAATAAACCAGTAGAAAGAGAAAAGCTGCTTCAGCTGGTTGAGGTGGCTAATTTAGCACCCACTGCCAGTAATACACAAGGAATTTCATACATGATTATAGACGATAAGAAAAAGATTGAAGCGATAGTAGAAGAATATGTGAACTGGGTTGAAAATCATGAGATCTATGGTAAAATACTGAATGGAATTACAAAAGGATACAGAGAAAATAAGGTAGATACTATTTTAAGAAGCGCTCCCAGTATCATACTGGCATTAGCGGATAAAAACTTTTCTCATGGCAGAGAAAACTCCATTTTCTCATTAACTTATCTTGAATTATTTGCTCCATCTCTGGATCTGGGATCTTGTTGGGCTGGATTATTGGAAATTTGTGCACGAAGTGAAGGTTCCCCCATGCATAAGCTTCTAAATATACCGGAAGAAAAACAGATTACAGGTTGTGTCATGGTAGGTTATCCAAAGTATAGCTATAAACGTTTTACAGAAAGACAACCGGTATCTGTAACATTTTATCAGGAATAGATAAGAAGCCGCCGGTTCAGTCAATGTTACCATATAAATATTGGGAGGTGATCAGATGGGGCGAAATAAGGAATTTGAAGAAGAAGCTGTTCTCCAGAAAGCGATGGAATTGTTTTGGAAACAGGGATATGAAAAAACTTCTATGAGCGATCTGGTAGAGTACATGGGGATTCATCGAAAAAGTCTTTATGACACATTCGGGGATAAGCATGCGCTGTATCTAAAGGCTATCGACTACTATAGTGTCAGTATCTCTGAGAGATTAAAAACTGTGATATCACAGGCAGGTACTGCAAATGAGGGTATTAAAAATATATTTGATATCATGATTAATGGCACTAATGAGAGACCATGGGGGTGTTTTATCGTAAACGCTGCTACTGAGCTGGCTCTTAGGGATAAAGAAGTAGAAGAAAAGATAGAAGCTGTATTCGCCCGATCAGAAAAGCTTATGGGAGATTTAGTCCGAAAAGGACAGGAGACCGGTGAATTCTCATGCGGTTTAAGTGGGGAGGCATTGGGAGAAATTCTGCATTGTACATTACTTGGTATCCGGGTATATACCAGGACTTCAACAAGCAGGGACAAGTTAAACCATTTAGCAGATAATTTCCTTCAATTACTAAAAAATCAGAATTAAGAGAAAAGCAAGAAGATTTTAACGGAAGATCATTGTCCGCTAAAATCTTCTTTTTAAAATCTTTAAAAATAAATAGAATATCCTTTACAAGCGACCGGTAGTCGCTATATAATGAATGTATAAGAAGCGACCGTTGGTCGCTATAAGGGGGGTATTATCACATGCCAAAAGGAATTATGCTTTCACTTCAACAGCAGGAAGCGCGCAGGGAAGAAATTACCGGCATTGCCTTGCGGCTTATAGCCGAAAATGGATTTCAGAAAACATCGATGCGGGAAATTGCAGTTTTAGCCAACATGGGAAAGTCCAGTTTGTATGATTATTTTAAAACCAAAGACGAGATTGTTGTATATGCATTTGAGAAGGTAATAGAAGAGAACATACAAAACATACACAAAATCATTTCTGAGGAATCCTCTCCAGAGCAGTGTCTTAGAAAGATCATGCTGAATCATCTTACTGTTCCAAAACAGTATCGATCTGTGATGATTTGGTTAAATGCGGAATCGGACTATTTAGAGGAAGATTACCGAAACAGGCTGAAAGCTGCACGTTACAAATATCAGGATAGTATTCAAGGGGTGATTGAAAACGGAGTGGATGCAGGCGTTTTTCGCAGGACTGATGCAGCCCTTATGACACGTTTGCTGCTAAATTCCGTTATAGCAATTGTCTACACGTCCCGTCCGTCTGCCAGTATGGAGAAAATGCTGGATGAAACAATAAATATATTTCTGCACGGAATCATGAATGGGGGGAAGGATTATGATTGAATATACACTGCCCCTTGCGCAAACGAAAGTGACTATTGAAATGGTTGGTGGAAAAGGTATGTCTTTATCAAAACTTCTGGCGGCGGGAATATCTGTACCAGATGGTTTTCATGTAACCACAGCTTCTTACCGGCTTTTTGTTGAAATGAACCACATCCAGCCTTACATTAACAAATTACTGGACGAAATTCATTTTAATGATTCCACCCAGCTGGAAGCTGCATCAGCCCAGATCGGAATACTTTTTCATAAAGGAAAGATGCCAGAGGAAGTGGCATCAGCGATTCAATCGGCTTATGTAGGATTAGGAAGCATCCCTGTTGCAGTCCGTTCTTCTGCAACTGCCGAAGATCTGCCGGAGGCTTCTTTTGCAGGACAGCAGGATACCTATCTAAATATACTGGGAGAGTCCCAGGTCCTTGATGCTGTAAAGCGGTGCTGGGCTTCTCTGTGGACAGCCCGCGCGATTGCTTACCGCATGAAGAATCATATAAAACAGGAGCAGGTTTCAATTGCTGTCGTAGTGCAAAAGCTGGTGTTTTCCCATGGGGCAGGCGTTATGTTTACTCAAAATCCTATTAATGGCAGACGGGGGGAGATGGTCATCAATGCAGCATGGGGGCTAGGTGAAGCAGTGGTATCCAGCTTAGTGACACCAGATACCATCATTGTGGATAAGAATGCCGGACGAATAGTTTCATATAAAGCAGCAGATAAAGAGATCATGACGGTTCGTACCTCAAACGGAACGGAAGAAATTTCAACTCCTGGGAAGTTAAGGAAAAAACATACACTGACACGGGACCAGGTTATGCGGCTTGCACAGCTTGGAAAGAAAATTGAAACGTATTATGAAATGTCCATGGATGTAGAGTGGGCATTGGAAAAAAACGAATTGTATATTGTCCAGGCTCGTCCGATTACGGTCATGCCGCCGGAGTGGGTGCTGCCGGAAAAAGATGTAATATACACAAAGGGCAGTCTGGCAGAACACCTGCCCAATCCTGTTACACCTTTGTTCGCCACGTTTGGCCTTGAAATCATTAACCGTGCATCGGCACTTTTATGGGCTGATATATTTGATAAAAGTGCAAAAAAACTGCTGCCGCAGAACGGGGCATATACGGTGATTAATGGATATGTCTATCTGTCTGCAAAATCAAAGCCCCTTCTTATTGCTGCAAAATCACTTTCTCCCCGCTCCCTGCGAAAGACACTGACCAACAGTATCTCTCGCTGGAAAGCGGCACGGGCAGAGTTTGAGTCAGTAGTGAAAGAATGGGAAGAAAAACCTCTGCATACGCTGCGTGCCCATCAATTGATGGAGGGAATTCAGTCTGTATTTTTTGCGGCATGTATTTATTTTACAAGAATCCAGCTTACTCTGCCCGCTGCTTCCCTCAGCGAAACATTATTTACAAAACTATTTACTGGAACAGTTCGCCGTGCCGGTATAACAAATACTTCTGTATTCCTGCTTGGTTTTGATACCATTGCGCTGCAATCAGAGAAGAATCTGTGGAAGATCTCGGAATGGGTAAAGAAAAACAACGCCCTCAATCATTATCTGCAAAACAATTCCACAATAAATATAGAGAGAGATACCATGTCACCAGCTGTACCAGCAGGAGTCACTGAGGAAGTATGGGGGGAATGGAAAAATCGAATCAATCTGTATTTCAAAGAATATGGCCGCACCGCGTATGAATTTGATTTTTTCTATCCAACACCACAGGAAATGCTTACTCCAACGCTGGAATCCATAAAATTATTTATGGAGGGGAAAGGGGATAGCCCATTTTTACGCCAGTCAGTATATGAAAAACATAGGAAACAGGCAGAAGATGCAACATTAAAGCTGATAGATGGCTCCCGCAAAAAACTATTTTTAAAGCTGCTTAACTGGGCGCAGGAAACTGCTCCCATGCGTGAAGATGCTATATATCTGATGGGTATGGGGCATCCGTTGATTCGAAGTATGTTCAGGGAAATTTCAGAACGCCTTATACGAGGCGGAGCCATTCTACATATCGATGATATATACTGGCTCACAAAATCAGAATTGGATGCACTGGTAATCCAGTTAGATAAAAATATGCATTTATTGGATCTGAAAGGGATAATACCTGTCAGAAGGGCAGTATTCAAAAAAACCCAGGGTTATGTACCACCCTCCAGATTACCGGAGAAAAATGAATATACTATGTTACATTTGCCACAGAATCGAAAAGATGGGAAAATTATATTGAAGGGAATAGGCACCAGCACCGGCGTTGTTACAGCACCAGCCTGTGTCGTCTACAGCCCTGCAGATTTTCAAGGCTTTAAGCCTGGAAGCGTGTTAATTGCCGTTACCACAACTCCGGCATGGACACCGTTGTTTTCTTTGGCAAGTGCCATTGTAACGGATATTGGCGGTCCGCTCAGCCATTCAAGCATTGTTGCCCGGGAATATGGAATCCCTGCAGTCATGGCTGCTCACAACGCGACACGAACGATCCAGAGCGGACAAATGATAACGGTGGATGGAGCAGCGGGGACGGTGACCATCAGCGGGTAGTAAAGATTCTGTTAAAGTGGAATCTGAGGGTAGACTTGAGAAAGCGTTCGTTTTCCTTATTTGGTTAATAGCGTTATAATTGGTAAAAATACGAATTAAAATAATAAAAGTCTTCTTTCAGATTGCATAAAAATATGTTAAACTAAAAACAATTCCCCCTTGCTAAATGTGCATTGATGATATTTAGAGAATTTGGCATTTGTTACAAACCTGCAGTGAACAGTTGCAATCAGGAATTTTTTTATTTCAATGGAATAACAGTAACATAGCAGGTCTGATTTCCAAAATCAGAAGAAAAGAGGCATTTATCATGGAGCGCAAAGTATCAATTTTAGCTGACAGGAGGAATTACTCATGGAAGAATGGCTGACATTGGCGGGAATTTCTGTAGGAACAATTGTGTTGCTTTACCTGTTTATTTTCAAGATACTTGGATTAAGAGTTATTAACTCAAACGAGGTAGCAGTCGTAGAAAAGTGGTGGAGTCTTAAGGGATCACTGAAGGATTCCATTATTGCCTTAAACGGAGAAGCCGGGTATGCACCTGGACTTTTGAGGGGCGGTATCCATTTCAAATCCGTACTGATGTACAAGATACATAAATATCCTCTCATTACGATTCCCCAGGGGCAGATTGCCTATTTATTTGCCCGTGACGGCGCTCCGCTTTCCCCAGTGCAGACTCTGGGGCGGATTGTGCCTGAAGCCAACAATTTTCAGGATGTTTCCGGATTCTTAAAAAATGGCGGACAGCGTGGACCACAGAGAGGAATCTTAAGAGAGGGTACCTACGCCATCAATCTGGCACAATTCATTGTGATCACACCCAGCGCGATCAAATCCATATCCAGCAATTTAAAGCAGGAGCGTAATGAATTGGTCAGCATGCAGAAAACTCTGGCTGAAAGAGAAGGCTTCTCACCCGTGGTAATTATGGGCAGAGGGGGCAGTGAGTCCAGCGACATGATGGGAATTGTTACAGTGCATGACGGAACTCCTATTTCCCAGGGAGAAATCATCGCTCCGGATGTGGGCGAAGACCATGCCAGTTTTCAGGATCCGGAGAAGTTTCTGGAGCTTGGCGGAAGGCGGGGAAAACAGATCCAGATTTTAACAGATGGTACTTATTATATCAATCGTCTTTTTGCCACAGTTGAATTCCGCCCTAAAACAGTGGTTCCCATTGGTTTTGTAGGCGTCGTGGTTTCTTTCTTTGGCAGTGAGGGAGTGGATACCTCGGGAGAAAACTATAAGCACGGAGAATTAGTCAGCGTAGGCTCCAAGGGTGTACTGGAAAAACCTCTGATGCCAGGTAAATATGCGTTCAATACCGATGCGGGCAAAGTTGTACTTGTTCCCACCACAAACATCATCTTAAAGTGGAACAAAACTGAAACCGGTGACCATAAGTATGATGAAAATCTTACGGAAGTGGATATTATCACGAAGGATGCGTTTGAGCCTTCCCTTCCATTGTCCGTAGTCATGCATATCGACTACAAGCAGGCACCATGGGTCATTCAGCGCTTTGGTGATATTGGGATGCTGGTAAACCAGTCTCTTGATCCGCTGGTCAGTGCATATTTTAAAGATGTGGCGCAGACGAAGACACTCATCGAACTGATTCAGGAACGTAGTGCTATTCGTGAACGGGCTGTTCTTGAAATGAAAGAGAAATTTGAAAAATATAATCTTCAGCTTGAGGAAGTTTTGATCGGCACACCGAAAACCACAGTAGCTGACACTCAGATTGAGAATATTCTGATGCAGCTTCGGGAACGTCAGATTGCAGAGGAAAAAAAGGTCACCTACCAAAAACAGCAATCTGCGGCGGAAAGTGAGAAATCCCTGCGTGAAGCCCAGGCAGTAGCTGAACAGCAAAGTTTCCTGACCAAATCCAAGATTCAGATTGAGATTGAGGGTAACAATGGTGCAGCACTTGCAAGCCGTGCAGAGCAGGAATCCAATCAGATCATTGCTCTTGCGAAAGCCAATGCATCTAAAATCAAGCTGGAAGGCGAGGCGGAAGCTTCCAAGGAATCCAATGTGGGATTAGCCAAAGCTCAAGCCATTGAGGCACAGGTAAAAGCTTATGGCGGTGCTGAATACCGGGTCATTCAGGAGATTACGGATAAGCTGGCCGATGCTGTTAAAAATGCGACTGTTGATATCGTTCCGAAAACGGTTGTGCAGATGGGGAGCGGAGAAAACGGAAACGGTGCTGGCGGAACCGGAACTGTAATGGATACACTGCTGAAATTTATTACTTTGGATAAACTCGGCGTATCCCTGCAGCATATGAATGAGCCGTCTGCAGTGACTTCAGAAGAAGAGCCCCTGGTCAAATCAGAACAAGTGGAAGAGAAAACAGTTTAAATAGCTGACATGAATAAAAGACCCGATAAAAGCCAATTTACTTTATCGGGTCTTATTATTTCAATCCTGTTATACTGGGCACAGAAAGGGGGCAGGATGGACTATTTAAAAGATATGAATCATGCACTTGACTATATTGAAAGCAATTTGGATGGAGAGATTGATTACTCCACGGTAGCAAAGCTGGCTTGCTGTTCCATCAGCTGTTTTCAACGGATGTTTTCCTATATCGCAGATATACGGTTGTCAGAATATATCCGGCGCCGGCGAATGTCTTTAGCTGCATTTGAACTGCGAAACAGCAATGTAAAGGTAATAGACCTGGCTGTTAAATATGGTTATGAATCCCCGGATTCTTTCTCCCGTGCATTCCAAGCAGTTCATGGAGTGATTCCCTCTGTGGCACGCAGTGACGGGAAGTCTTTAAAAGCTTATCCTCGTATAACCTTTCATATTTCTGTTAAAGGAGATGCTGAGATGAATTACAGGATTGAGAAAAAGGAAGCGTTTAGAGTTGTAGGAATGAAGAGACATTTTCACGCACCGGAGGATGATCCGGGTGCTGTGGACAAATTTTGGAGGGAAGTCTTTAAAGACGGTACTTACGAAGCATTAAACGGTTTATCCAATGGTGCCCCAAAAGGTGTTCACGGATTTATTCAGGTGTTAAGTGAGGAAAACGTGGATTATACCATAGCATGTATCACGGATCAGGAGCCGCTGGACGGAATGGAAAGCTTTGTCATAGGGGAATCGACCTGGGCTGTTTTTGAACTGGAAGGTCCGGTGAGTAAAACATTGGAGGTTGCATGGAAATGTATTTTCAGTGAGTGGCTTCCTGCTTCAGGCTATCAATATGCAGAATCTGTGGATATTGAATGCTTTCCTCATGAGGGAGACAGAGGTGCCAAAGATTTCAAATTTGAAATATGGCTGCCGGTTAAAAAAGAATCATGATAGTGAGATACCGCCAGGGATTTAACAGGTCCTGACGGTATCTTTTTTTGAAACGTTTGTTAACGGCTTCCGCCGCCGCCGCCTCCAGAAAAACCGCCGCCGCCCATAGAGCTGACTCCGCCTCCGGTTCCGTCCATGTTTGCGCTTGGGGATGCAGCACTGGAAACATGGTTTGTCATGGTCATTAGATATAACATACTATAGGAATTGCAGCCGTACAGACCTGCAAAGGAATTAAAATATACTGGGTCAAGTGTTTTCATACTTTTGAGAACCTGTTCTCCCATATGAAACAGGGTGGCGAAGACCAGATAATCACCCCATAATGCTCCCTGGGAGGTCTGGTATTGTTTTTGCCCGCTCATATCTTTTAAATATTTTTGAAACCCAAGTATTCTGACAGCCTGATCAAATCCAGAAGAAGTGAAACGAAGAGAGCCTTTTATGTCTGTGGCGGCTGCGTTTAAGTGCATTAATTCATTGTCGCCTTCCAGTTTCACTGCTTTTTCCCAGGCAGTGAGCTTCTTATGAAATTCTTCTGAACGCTTTCCAATATCAGAAATCCGAAGAATACCATTTTTGTCAGCCTGACTGGCTAAGATCTGATACAGGGAATTCTCCGCTTCAGTTCCATGAGGTTTATTCTGACCGAATACCACCGCTTCTTCTTTTTTCAGCTTTTTTCCGTCCTCATTTTCCCCATTCTCCAAGCGGATATACCCTGCTTCCTGCCAGCGGATAAGATATGCGCCCAGCGCATCTAAGGGAATACCCCTGCGCAGCAGATGCATAGCGGAATAAACGGCAGGAATACTGCCTCCAAAGGGAATGGTCCAGTTGATATCTATATGTTTCATTCCAGGAAGCCGCATAACGGTTCCATCTGCCAGCTTATATCTGGAATAAAAGAAGACACTTGGAAGAATGACAGCCGCTGCCGCTGCTAAAATGGAAAAGAGGATCGTTTTAGCCATATCAGATTTATCATTATCAGCCGATTTCTGCAATTTTTCAAATGACATACCGCTTGCTTTTGCTGTGGGAAATAAGCTTCTATCAAAGCGGCAGAGCACATTTCCGTAATCATTTTTTTCCAACGCTTCTAAAGAATAAGCGATCAGACTGCCGTCCGGATCTATTTCCACCTGACCTGTAAAACCATATGCCCAGATTCTGGAGTTGTCCTGGGTTAATTGTGTATCAGGCATCCGGATTTTCATGGAAATCGATTGAGGAGCGCTTGAAAGTTCTGATATAAACTGATGGTAAAATCCGGCATAGTCACCGTAATCTTTCACCAGACCATCCAGTGTATATTGTATAGTATATTGATGGTCGCCATAGTTGCCGATTCCCCAGCAAAGTTCATATCCCTGTGAGGTTTTTAATATGCCGCAGGTACCGGCCTTTTCTTCTCTGGAACGCTTTGTATCCCAGTTTTCCAGGGTTTTGTATTGCTTTCCTGATTCGTCAGATACAAGAAGAGAATGAACGCTCATTCCTTTCATATTGTACAACGCTTTGTAATATTCCGTACCGTCAGATACACCGCGGACATCCCAGACTTCTGTTATAACGGCAGATCCATCTTTCTTTAACAAGACGTCTACATTGATTGATGGAATTGCTTCCTCTGCTGCAAATACCGGGACTGCATTCATGAAAAGGACAACTGCAATCAGTAAAAAAAAGTGGAATAAACTTTTTGGCTTTATTTTCATTTTCTTCTCCTGTCTTATAATTAGGTCAATATGTAACGAAATGGTAGTTTAAAATTTACTTATAGTAGAGTATACCACAATTTTAAAATCATATCACATTTAAAAAAATGCTGCGAAAACTGGAGGAGCACTTCCTGTATCCTTTGCATATCATATAAGGGGAGGCGATAATTAACAGATTTGCGAAATTGTGTCGGACAGCCAGTGGAAATCACCAGGGATAAAGGGCAGAAAAATGTATTAAGGGAGAGAGTATATGATGAAGAAGCTATTAAGTGCAACAGCAGTATCCAATCCAACATGGTATGCAGATGAGAGAGTTATTTTTCATGGACAAGCAAACCCCTATGATTATTATGGCGCAAAGGATCCTACCATTGTTTATTATGGAGGAAAGTATCATGTATTTTATACCGGTGCCAATCAGGGCGGTGGATGGCAGATGCTTTATACATCAGCCTCTACGATTTCAGGTCTTAAAAATGCTGCACGCACCTATATGAGTTCTATTGGAGAAAATTATTTTTGTGCGCCTCAGGTATTTTACTTTGAACCAAAGAAGCTATGGTTTTTGGTTTATCAGGATGGAACCCATGGAGCAGCATACGCAACAACAACGAATATTGCTGATCCAAAATCCTGGTCAGGGCCTAAATCCTTTGGCATTTCCGGAAACATGGGGTGGGATTATTTTGTGATTTGTGATAATTCCTATGCTTATATGTATAATACTCCAAGTGATGGTTCCGGTAAATTATATGTTCGAAGAACTTCACTTTCTAATTTCCCGTCAGGCTGGGGATCTCCATCCGTAGCCATATCAGACACGTTCGAAGGTGCAAATGTCTATAAGTCTCTGGCAGATGGTAAATACTATCTCGCGATTGAAGATCAAAAGGATGGCCGGTATTATGAATTATGGCAGTCTGGCAGCGCCGGAGGTCCGTGGAGCAAAGTGGCTGAGAAATGGGCATGGAGAGGAAATTTACAATATAATGCTGACAGGTGGACCACCAATGTATCTCATGGTGAATTCATCCGTGCCGGATATAATCAGAAGATGGAGATCAATGATATTAATCGTGTTGATTTTCTTATCCAGGGTACAAACAACTTATCAGGACCATATCAGAAGATTAACTGGGATCTGGGAGTGATTAGAAATTACAAATAGAGAAATGGTACAAGCAATCCCGGGCGCTATATGGCCCGGGATTTTCTGCACCACCATTGTTATTTAAAGAGTTTTGGTAAAGTAATAGCGCTTTCCTGTTACTGGATAGTTCTCTAATGTGAAGACTTCCCTGTATCCATGCTTCTTATAAAACACAGGTGCCTGAAAACTAAAAGTATCTAAAAATGAATACTTACATCCACGTTCTTTTGCGGTTTCTTCCGCCTGTTTTAAAATTTCACTTCCGATCTGTTTTCCCCGTAACTCTTTGCTTACCCAGAGATACTTTACAAACAGCCAGTTTCCATGGGTGCTGCCAATTAACCCTGCAATCTTTCTGCCTGTTTCATCCGGAAGATAGATTGCCAGATCCCTGGGATTTTTGTCTTCAATTCTTTCTAAATTATACTCCAGCAGGCCATCGAAAATATATTTTTCATCGGATTCATTTATGGTGTCAGTTATCTCAAAAATCATTAATTTTAATCTCCTTTATCCTCAGACGGTTTCATTTTTACTTTATGAGAGCATATCACATTAACAAACAGGATTCTACCGTTTTTATACAGTTATTTACAGTAGTGTACTTGACAAGGGTTGAAAAAAAAAGTAAACTTAGTTCTATTATTGTATTGGGAATGAGGCTCTCCCTGGATGGTTATATCCAAACCGCACTTTGCTGATGGCTTCTGTATATTTATGCTGAATATACGGAAGTGATCAGTTGTTTTTTTGTTAAGGAGTAAAATTACTATGTTTGAAGAAAAGTTGGAACATATAAGGCAACTTTTTATATTTGGGATATGCGCAGTAATAATTGGAGCTGTAGTAGGGGCACTTGATACAGGCTTTGGTAAAATGTTGATTTATTTAACGGGTGTCCGGGAACGCTATTTTTTTCCCCTTATATTATTTTTACCGGCAGCAGGGGTAATCATAGCAAAAGCATATTCTTTGTTTGGGGGAAAATGTGTAAAAGGAATGGGGCTGATTTTTCAGGTAGGTCATGGAGAAGAGGATGTAATTCCGCTGCGGCTGATTCCTCTCACGGTAATCGGTACCTGGCTGACCCATCTTTTTGGCGGCAGCGCTGGACGTGAAGGTGTGGCGGTACAGATTGGTGCAACCGTTTCTCACTGGGTTGGACGTAGACTTAATATGGTTTCCGATCCAAAGGTATTTCTTGTAACAGGTATGGCGGCTGGATTCTCCGGATTGTTCCAGACACCCGTTGCCGCGAGCTTCTTTGCACTTGAAGTTTTAATCGCGGGCTCTTTGCAGTATACGGCTCTATTTCCAGCAGTAATTGCAGCCTTTGTGGCTAATTGGGTTTCCGGCAGCCTGGGTCTGGAAAAATTTCATTATAATCTTCAGACACAGATACAGCTGGATCCTGTTTTCCTTATAAAAATAATCTTATCAGGGATTATTTTTGGCTTAGTGGGTGCAATGTTTGCCCATGGCTTAAAATTGGTGAAGGATAAATTAAATAACCGATTTAAGAGTCCGGTCAGTAAAATAGCCATAGTAGGAACATTTCTGGTGATTTTACTCATTCTGTCAGGAATGGGACGGTATTCCGGGCTTGGTACAAACTTGATTTCAGCAAGCTTTCATGGAGATAAGATATACCAGTGGGACTGGATTTTAAAATTTATTTTAACAATTATTACATTGGCAGCCGGATTTCAGGGAGGAGAAGTTACTCCTCTGTTTTCCATTGGATCAAGTCTTGGAGCTGCCTTGGCGGTTATACTTGGCATGCCCGTTGAGTTTGCTGCAGCATTGGGATATACGGCAGTTTTCGGCAGTGCCACCAATACTCTTTTAGCTCCTGTTTTTATAGGAGCAGAGGTTTTTGGATATTCTTATATACCGTATTTTTTCCTGGTATGCTGCGTTGCTTATGTATTTAACGATAACAAGTCTATCTATTCGGCACAAAAAAATCTACAGGATATGCTTTAATCTATATACAAAAAGCAGGCTGACTTCATTTCTTTTGAAGTCAGCCTGTTTCCTTTTTTGTTCTGTTGCAGGCACCATTTTATCTTGACACTTTCTTGATACCTGGCATGATGAATTGACACATTCTTGACATCTTTTCTGATATTATTATGATTGCAAATAACAAAAAAGGAGTTGAGAGTAATGGAAATCGTACTGGTAATATCAGGATGTATTGGTCTGGCTTTGCTGATTTACTTATTCTATATTTTATTTCGAGGTGAGAATTTATGAAGATGATAATCCTTCAGGACATTTTATACGTTTCTCTTCTTATTGGGTTGTCCATTCCACTGGGCATTTATATATATAAAGTGATGACTGGTCAGAATGTGTTTCTGACCCCAATACTTTCACCTGTGGAGTCTGGAATCTATAAGCTTATGGGAGTGAAATGTGACGAAGAAATGGGGGCAAAGAGATATGCTCTATCTGTCCTTGTATTCAGCGGAATCGGTTTTATCTTTCTCTGGCTGATGCAGATGCTCCAGGGCATTCTGCCGTTTCATGAGGCAGGGATAAAAGGCACAAGCTGGCATCTGGCCTTTAATACGGCTGCAAGCTTTGTATCCAATACCAACTGGCAGGCGTATTCTGGTGAAACAGGTATGACTTATTTCACCCAGTTCACAGGGCTCACCGTTCAGAATTTTGTCTCAGCGGCAACGGGAATCGCGGTGGTATTTGCCCTGATCAGAGGTTTGGTTGCGAAAGAGAAAAAGACAATCGGAAGTTTCTGGGTTGATCTGACCAGAACTACGCTCTATGTACTGCTTCCATTGCCCATGGTTCTTGCCATTGTGCTGGTTTCACAGGGCGTGGTCCAGACCTTTGGACCTTATAAAGAGGTTGCCATGGTGGAAAACGGGGCGGTCCAGACCATTCCCCTGGGACCGGCGGCAAGCCAGATTGCCATTAAACAGCTTGGAACAAACGGCGGCGGATTTTTTGGAGCAAATTCGGCATTTCCCCTTGAGAATCCCACGGCATTATCGAACCTTCTGCAGGTACTGTCCATTCTTCTGATTCCCGCATCGCTGTGCGTGTCTTTTGGAAAAGCGGTAAAGGACAGCAGCCAGGGAAGAGTCATCTATCTTGTCATGATGTTTTTCTTTGCTGTTTCCCTGATTGCGGTAACAGCCAGTGAGCAGTTTACCGCTCCATACTTTGTGGGAGCAGCAGCTTCTGCCAACATGGAAGGGAAAGAGGTGATTCATGGAGCAGGTGCCTCATCCTTATGGGCGGTGGCGACGACTGCCGCTTCAAACGGTTCAGTTAACTCCATGCACGACAGCTTTACGCCCCTTGGCGGCATGGTTTTAATGTTTCTGATGCAGCTGGGAGAAATTGTTTTTGGCGGTGTGGGCAGCGGTCTTTATGGAATGCTGGCATTTGTCCTTCTCACCGTATTTATTGCAGGGCTGATGGTGGGCAGGACTCCGGAATATTTAGGGAAAAAGGTGGAGCCTTATGATATGAAAATAGTTTGTCTGCTTGTGCTCGTTCCGCCCCTGGTAACACTGATTGGTACCGCAGCAGCAGTTTCCATGCCTGCCGCTTCGTCGTGGCTGACCAATTCAGGTGCTCATGGTTTTTCTGAGATTTTATATGCCTTCACTTCAATGGGAAATAACAATGGCAGCGCTTTTTCCGGTTTTAACGCGGATACCGTTTTCACCAATTTAACAGGTGGTATCATAATGCTGCTTGCCCGTTTTCTACCCATGACTGCTGCAATTTATCTTGCCGGTAATATGGCTGGTAAGAAAACAGTTGCTGGCGGTGAGGGAACGTTATCAACCAGTAACGCCATGTTTGCAGGGCTTTTAATCGGAGTAATCTTTATCATCGGAGCGCTGAGCTTTTTACCGGCTTTAGCTCTGGGACCGATTGCCGATTATTTTACGATGTAACAGAGTGAGGTGATCAAAATGGAAAAGAAACGTGTAAATAAAAATATTTTTGCGGATGCGCTGAAACAGTCCTTTGTGAAGCTGGCTCCCGGCGTACAAGTGAAAAATCCCGTTATGCTGGTAGTCTATATGGGCGCGATTCTCACATCAGTTCTTTATATCCTGTCATTTATGGGAGTCAAAGATGAGAACGGAGGCTATATCCTGGCCATATCGCTGATTTTGTGGTTTACCGTTTTATTCGCTAATTTTGCAGAAGCCATCGCAGAAGGGCGGGGGAGGGCTCAGGCCGATACTCTTCGTAAGGCGCGTAAGGATGTGAGGGCGAGAAAGCTTAAATCCCCAGGGAATACAGATGAATTTACAGAAGTACTGTCTGCCGATCTGAAAAAAGGGGATATCGTTTATGTAAAAGCGGGAGAGCAGATTCCCATGGATGGGGAAGTAATCGACGGTGCTGCATCTGTGGATGAAAGTGCAATTACCGGTGAATCGGCTCCTGTTATCCGTGAATCAGGCGGTGACAGAAGCGCGGTGACAGGAGGAACCACACTGGTATCTGACTGGCTTGTAATAGAGGTGACGGCGGAAGCTGGAGAGAGCTTTCTTGATAAGATGATTGCCATGGTGGAAGGTGCTTCCAGAAAAAAGACACCCAATGAGATCGCACTGCAGATCTTGCTGGTGACTTTAACCATTATATTTCTGGTGGTTACAGCGGCTCTTTTGCCCTTTTCAGGATTTGCAAGCCTTCAGGCCGGCAGGGGTTCGGCTATTTCCATCACAAATGTGATCGCCCTTCTGGTCTGCCTTGCCCCCACTACCATTGGTGCGCTGCTGTCCTCCATCGGCATAGCCGGTATGAGCCGGTTAAATCAGGCGAATGTACTGGCAATGAGCGGCCGGGCGATTGAAGCCGCAGGCGATGTGGATGTACTTTTGCTGGATAAGACCGGAACAATCACTTTGGGAAACCGTCAGGCAAGTGAATTTATTCCGGTAAATGGTGTGACCGAGCAGGAACTGGCAGACGCAGCCCAGCTTTCTTCTCTTGCCGATGAAACGGCAGAGGGGCGAAGCATTGTGGTTCTGGCTAAGGAGAGGTTTGGAATACGTGGGAGAGAACTTTCCCGGCTGAATGCAGAATTTGTGGAATTTACAGCGAAAACCAGGATGAGCGGCATTGACTATCAGGGAATACAGATCCGGAAAGGCGCGGCAGAATCAGTAAAGGCATTTGTGACAGAACAGGGCGGCATCTATCCGGAGGAATGCCAGCAGATTGTAAAACGTGTTGCAGGTGCAGGAGGAACACCCCTTGTTGTTGCAAAAAACAGCCAGGTCATGGGTGTGATCTATCTGAAGGATATTGTAAAAAATGGCGTGAAGGAACGTTTTGAAGATTTACGTAAAATGGGCATCAGAACAATCATGATTACCGGCGATAATCCCATGACTGCTGCGGCAATCGCCGCTGAAGCAGGAGTGGATGATTTTCTTGCAGAGGCAACACCGGAAACCAAGCTGGCACTCATCCGTGACTATCAGTTAAAAGGACATCTGGTTGCCATGACCGGTGACGGAACCAACGATGCTCCGGCTCTGGCACAGGCAGACGTGGCTGTGGCAATGAATTCCGGTACACAGGCAGCAAAGGAAGCAGGCAATATGGTGGATCTGGACTCCAGTCCTACGAAGCTGATTGATATTGTACGGATAGGAAAACAGCTTCTGATGACAAGGGGCTCACTGACCACGTTTAGTGTGGCAAACGATGTAGCGAAATATTTTGCCATAATCCCTGTTTTATTCTTTGGGATATATCCCCAGCTGGCTGCCTTAAACTTTATGGGCCTGACCAGTTCAAAGACTGCCATTCTTTCGGCAATTATTTATAACGCGCTGATTATTATAGCGCTCATCCCACTGGCACTGAAAGGTGTAAAATACCGTGAACTGCCTGCAGGGAAGCTGCTGAAAAGAAATATGCTGATTTATGGTCTGGGCGGAATTACAGCACCGTTTATTGCAATAAAACTGATTGATATGCTGCTGACTGCCGGGAAAATTGTGTGAGGTGAAACGATGATGGGAAAAACAAATATATTGAGACCCGCTTTTATCTGTTTCTGCGTAATGACAGTATTGTGCGGAATACTTTATACAGCAGCCATTACAGGGATTGCGCAGATTTTATTTCCGAAACAGGCAAATGGAAGTATGATTACAGTTACATTAAAGGATGGTTCAAAAAAAGAGTACGGATCTGAACTCATAGCCCAGGAATTTACAAAGCCGGAATATTTAATAGGAAGACCTATGGGTACGTCCAACTTATCTCCTATAGGGAAGGAGCAAAAAGATCTGGTGCAGGAGCGGATTGAATGGTGGCATTCCATTGATCCGGAAAATACAGCAAAAATACCAATGGATCTGATAACAGCTTCGGGAAGCGGAGCAGATCCCCATATTTCACCAGAAGCAGCACAGTATCAGACCGCACGGATTGCCAGGGAACGAAATATAAGTGAGGATGCTGTAAAAGCATTGATTGAAAAATATACTACAGAGCCATTTCTTGGTATCTGGGGTGAGCGGGCTGTTAATGTCCTGAAAGTAAATTTAGCCCTTGATGGATTGCTGTAATTCAAAGTGATTCAGCTTGTTTATTATAGAGAACAATGGTGATATAATAGGGGAGAGGTGAGAAATAATGGAAATAGAGGAAGCGCGTCCGGATCCCGATGCCATTTTAGATGAAATCAGGGCTCATCAGGAAACGGATGGTGGGAAGCTGAAAATTTTTTTCGGCTATGCAGCGGGAGTAGGCAAAACCTATGCCATGCTTGACGATGCACAGGAACAGTACCGGTGCGGGAAGAACGTACTGGTTGGTTATATTGAACCACATACACGCCCGGATACCATGCAGTTTTTGCAGGGGCTGCCTGCAATGCCGCCCAGAAAGATATTATACCGCAATATAGAGCTTCAGGAATTTGATCTGGACGAAGCGTTAAGACGCAGACCGGAGCTGATTCTGGTTGATGAACTTGCCCATACAAATGCGGAAGGTGTCAGAAACAGGAAACGATTTCAGGATATAGAGGAGCTTTTAAATGCAGGAATTGACGTTTATACCACGGTCAATGTTCAGCACATGGAAAGTCTGAATGATGTGATTGAGGATATAACAAAGGTAAGGGTAAAAGAAACGGTTCCTGACTATATCTTTGAGCGTGCCGATATGATAAAGCTTGTTGATATCGAACCACAGGAGCTGCTCCGGCGCTTTGAGGAAGGTAAAATCTACAGAATTAATCAGGCACAGACTGCCATGCTCAATTTCTTCTCCCTCGCCAACTTAAAGCTGCTGCGTGAAATTGCGATGCGAAAAGCAGCTGACAGAATCAGCAATGAAAATCAGAATGAACGGCGGTTATCTCAAAAACTGGCCAATACCAAGATGTTAGTCTGTATCGGACCGTCTCCCTCCTCCGCCAGATGTATCAGGTGGACGGCGCGGGCGGCGGATGCGTTTCATGCACATTGGGTGGCTCTCTATGTTGAGCGTATTGACAACAATGATCTGACGAAAGAGCAGCAAAAGACAATCCGTACAAACCTGGATCTGGCTGAAAAACTGGGCGCGGAAATTGTTACTCTTTCTGGTCATGATATTGCGGAAACGGTCTCCGAGTACGCAAAGCTGTCGGGAATCACCAACATAGTCGTAGGAAAAAGCCGGAATAAAAAATCCATCAGAAATCTGTTTGAATTGGACTTTGAGGATAAGCTGATTTCACTTCTGCCTAATATTGAGATATACATTATACCTGGCAGCACAATCCGCCGGAATTATAAAAAGCCCCGCAAAACAATCCCCATTAAAAAATTCAACTTTACCTGGCTGGATTTTACTAAGACTATGGGCCTTTTAACGGCTGCCACTGTTCTGAGTCTGGGACTTCGGAGGCTGGATATCGGTGATCAGAATATTATAATGGCTTATATTCTCTCAGTCCTGATCATTTCAAGAATTACCTCAGGGCATGTATATGGAGTGATTGCGTCGGTTATAAGCGTATTGGCCTTTAATTTCTTTTTCACGGAACCCTACTACACGTTTAACACCATACAGGCTGGATATTCCGTTACATTTCTCATCATGCTGCTGGCAGCTCTGATAACAAGTACTCTGACGGTGAGAATTAAGACCCAGGCAAGTCTGGCAGTACAAAGGGAACGCCGTACGGAGGTTCTCTATGAAATTAACAAAAAGCTTCTTATAACAAGAGGACTTGAACAGATCGTTTCCCTGACAAATGAATACATTGTTAATTTGTTTGGCCGTTCCGTTGTATTTTTTGCTGCTGATCCGGAACCTGGAGACGATGGAAGTGTGATACAGGGACCGGATGACGTAGATGGCTCTGTACTTAACTCAGCAGATGAGAAGGCTGTGGCTCACTGGGTTTTTCTCAATCAGAAACGGGCGGGAGCTGGAACGGATACACTTATGGGAGCCTCTGCATTTTACATGCCGGTTATTTCTCAGGGAAAGGTGCTTGCCGTTTTAGGTATTTCCTGTTTAAAAGGCACATTGGATCACAATACCCGGCTGTTTCTGCGGATGATAGCCTCTCAGGTGGCCATGTCCCTGGAACGCCAGCGCCTGTCAGATGAACAGAGAAGTATCATTGTCGAGGCGGAAAAAGAAAAAATGCGGAGCAATCTTCTGCGGGCAATCGCACATGATCTTCGAACACCTCTTGCCGGGATTCTTGGTGCCAGCTCTGCCATTCGTGAAAATAAGAATACGCTTGATGAGAAAACCTGTGAGAAGCTGAATGGGGATATTCAGGAGGAGGCACAGTGGCTCCTGCGTATGGTGGAAAATCTTCTGTCCGTAACCCGTATTAATGAGAGTGCATCCAAAGTAACAAAAAGTCCGGAAGCCGCTGAGGAAGTGATTGCTGAAGCAGTTGGACGGATTAAAAAGAGATTCCCCCAGCGTAAAATAATTGTCCGTGTGCCCGATGAGCTGCTGGAAGTTCCTATGGATGGAACCCTGATTGCCCAGGTGCTCATTAATTTACTGGAAAATGCCATTAAACATTCAACGGATGACTCTTTTGTAGAAGTCATTTTAAAAAAGACAGGAGAGAATGCCCTGTTTCAGGTGATTGACCATGGGAAAGGAATCGCAGACGAGGATTATCCTTATCTTTTTACAAGTTATGTACCAAACGGAAACAAAAGCTCTGATTCTTCCAGGGGTATGGGGATCGGTCTTTCTATCTGCATGACAATTATAAAAGCACATAACGGTACGATGGAAGCGTATAACCGGTTAGAAGGTGGGGCAGTCTTCCAATTCTCTTTACCGCTGGAAGGAAGTGAATCGTATGGATATTAAACCAATGGTTCTGGTTATAGAGGATGAAAATGCCATCTGCAACTTTATCACAGCAATCTTAAATTCCAACGGGTATCGGGTGGCAAAATCAAACACCGGTAAGACAGGGCTTTCTATGGCAGTTTCTTATAATCCTGATGTGATTCTCCTTGATTTAGGGCTTCCGGATATGGACGGTGTGGAAGTATTAAAGTGCATAAGGGAGTGGTCCAGAATACCGGTGGTCGTAGTTTCCGCCCGGGGGCATGAAAGGGAGAAAGTAGAAGTACTTGATTTAGGTGCAGACGATTATATCGTAAAACCATTTGGGACATCGGAACTGCTTGCCCGTATACGGACAGCGCTTCGGCACAGCCCCCAAAGCATGGGAGGGGAATCAAATGGAACTGAGAAGATAACCATTGGTGATCTTGAAATTGATTTCGGAAAACGGCTGGTACTTCTTGACGGAAATATGGTTCATCTGACGCCGGTAGAGTATAAAATCCTTGCTTTGCTGTCAAAAAACCCAGGAAAAGTGCTTACCCATGATTATATTATCAAGGAGATATGGGGAGCTTATGCGGATGACAGCCATACTCTGCGTGTTAATATGGCGAATATCCGGAGAAAAATTGAATCAAACCCGGGATTCCCTAAATATATTTTAACGGAAATGGGAGTAGGATACCGAATGGCAGAGGAAGTAAATTAAAACAGGACAGGAGTGTGGTAAATATGAAACGACTGATTTTGGTAACATCCCCGCCGGCAAGCGGAAAAACATATATATCCAAACAGCTTGCCAGGAATTTAAAGCACGTTGTTTATCTTGATAAGGATACTCTGATCGTTTTATCCAAGCAGATATTCGTGGCAGCCGGTCAGGAATACAACAGAAGTTCTGATTTTTTTGAGGCCAATATCCGGGACTATGAGTATATGGCAATCGTTGATCTTGCCATGGAAGCTTTGGACTATGATGACATTGTTCTGATTAATGCTCCATTTACAAGAGAAATACGAGATATCGGGTATATGAATGCCCTGCGGGAAAGACTGGCAGAAAAAGATGCAAAGCTTACCGTAATATGGGTTCAGACGGATGTGGAAGTATGCAGGCAGAGAATGATTGAGCGAAACAGTGACCGGGATCAGTGGAAGCTGGATCATTGGGAAGAATATATTGCAGGTGTTAATTTTGACATACCAGAAGAATTAGATGACCCAGACTGTAACGATGATCTGTTAATCTTTAAAAATTCCTCGGATACTGAATTTCAGGCATCCATGAAAGAAATATTAGAAATTATTGAAAGTGAATAGTTTTTACTTTTATATGTAAACAGGCTGACTCCAGAATAAGGAAGTCAGCCTGTTTTTTTATAACAAGTGAAAACAAAATATTAAAAACTGTATTGACTAATATATCATGATGTTATATCATTAAAATACATTAAATAGATCCGGTAACTGCCATCATAGCAATAGCAGACCGGTTATTAAAAAAGGAGTATACTATAATGAGACAACGGGTTCGCAAAGGTATATTGGTTTTTTCTGCTTTAATGTTTCCAATGACATTTTTTCTTTTATCCCCTTTTGTAATTGTTTTATCTGCCACACAAGGTGTTTTGAATGGAAGTGCAATGATTTTTGGTTTTCTCCTGATATTTTCGGTCATTGGAAGCCGGCTTTTCTGCGGCTGGCTTTGCCCCGGAGGAGCTGTCCAGGATTATATTTCCGGTGCTAACAGCCGCCACTGGAACAGTAGGTGGAAGAATGTGACCAAGTATATGATCTGGCTGGTGTGGTTTTCATTTATCGTTTTTCTTTGGATACATAATCGTCCCCTAAAAGCAGATTTCCTGTATTTTATAGACATTAATACACTATACCTTATCATTTATGGAATTGTAATGTCCATTATATATTTGTTTACTTTAATGACTGGTAAACGTGGAATGTGCCACAGCCTTTGCTGGATGGCTCCGTTTATGATAATTGGCGAAACAATTGCGGACGCTCTTCATATACCAAGATTCCGGTTGAAAGCGAGACCCGATAACTGCGTCTCCTGTGGTAAATGCAGCAGAATCTGTCCAATGGGGCTGAATATAGCTGAGATGGTTAAATCAGGACGTGCAGATAGTAAGGAATGTATTAACTGCCTGGAATGTGTGGATGGTTGTCCAAAGAAAGCAATAGAATTTGGAATATGCAAGAAATAATCTTATGAAAATCTTAGGTAATTCTAATGCAAATAATTATAAATAAAGCAGTTGTCTTTGATACGGTATTTCTTTTTCTGACCGTGCAGACTTATTGCAGTCATCAGGTTGATTAGAGATTTCTTTTCCCGGCTTTGAACAGTATAAAAGCTTAAATAAGCTTTATACTAATAAAAAAGTCAAATTGGAGTTAATATGAAAGCAAATAAGAGACTGACAAAAGCATTTAAAAACGCCGAAACCATAACCTTTGATAAGAATTCTAAATTTATATTTTTTAGTGACAGCCACCGTGGAGATGACAGTGTATCAGATGAGTTTATCCGGAACCAGAACATTTTTTTACATGCTTTAAATTATTATTACAAAGAAAACTATGTTTATGTAGAAGTGGGCGACGGCGATGAATTATGGGAATATAAAAATTTCAGTGTCATCCGGCTGGCCCATACGGATGTGTTCACTGCAATAAAGAAGTTTTATGATTCCGGACGGTTCATTATGTTATATGGGAATCATAATATTTATCTTAAGTCCAAACATTTTGTAAAATCCAATTATTATCAATTTTATGATTATTACAATCAAAAGACGGTAGATTTATTTAAGGGAATCAAACCAAAAGAGGCTTTGGTTTTACAATATAAAGAAAACGGGCAGAAGATCTTTGTACTTCATGGACATCAGGGAGATGTTATGAACGATCAGCTATGGATTGTGTCCATGCTGCTTCTGCGTTATTTTTGGAGATATCTCCATCTGGTGGGTTTTGACAATCCCACAAGCCCTGCCCGTAATTTATTTAAAAGGCATAAGATAGAACGGATCTATGATGAATGGATTAAGAAAAAAAAGGTTATGCTGATCTGCGGTCATACCCACAGGCCTAAATTCCCAAAAGCAAATGATCTTCCCTATTTTAACACCGGCTGCTGTACCCGGACAAGAGGAATATCAGGCATTGAGATAATTAATGGTGAGATCCTGATGGTTGACTGGAGGATCGCAGCCGATGAAGAAGGAGGGCTGAAAGTCCTCCGT
The DNA here is from genome assembly GCA_009712635.1 of Hungatella sp. Classification (GTDB taxonomy): domain Bacteria; phylum Bacillota; class Clostridia; order Lachnospirales; family Lachnospiraceae; genus Lacrimispora. Next base: position 216,729 of record WASS01000029.1, read on the forward strand.
ACTGTAGTCAGAGGACCAGAGCCCATAGAAAAATACAATAACAGGAAATAGACCAGACTTTTTAAAAGGATATTTCAAAAACAGCTCCCTGTTCCTGGTTATACGCTTTAATTTTGCCGTTCAGCAGCTCGGCAGCAGATTTTGCGATGGCAAGCCCTAAACCGAAATTACCATTTTTCCCTTTATAGAAACGGTCGAAGATAAAGGGAATGTCGTTTAGGGGAATTCCATCCCCGTCATCTGATATGATTAAAGATACGATTCCTCCTTTTTTTTCCAGGGAAATGGTGACCTTCTGCCTGGCATAGCGCATGCAGTTGGACACGATGTTAATAACTGCCTGGGAGAGGATCACATCGTCAGTCTGAATCACTACGTCATATTCTGGCAGAAGCAGCTCTAACTGTTTCTCTGATTTAGCTGCCAGCCCCATAAGACGCTGGGTATAATCTTTTAATAAATGACAAAGGTTGACCTCTTCCCACTGGGGTTTATACGTTCCGCTTTCGTAGCGGGAGAGTGTGAGCAGTTCACTTACAAGTTCGTTTAAGCGTATGCTTTCACGTTTGATTATCTGAGCTGCTTCTTTTGTATCGGGGAATATACCGCTTTCAATTCCTTCGGCATACCCCTGAATGGACATGAGTGGGGTTCGAAGTTCATGAGAAGCATTTTGCAGAAATGTCTTCTGATTTTTATCATAGGTCTCCAGCCTTCCCACCATGATACTGATGTTATCATAAAGCTGCTTAAACTCCAGTGTATCCTGGGGAATGTTAAAATGGCTCACATCAAAATCCCCCTGTCCGATCTGCAGGGAAAGAACACCAAGCCTGGTGATGGGTACTGTAATATGTGCCGCGATTTTCTCTGAAAAGTAGATGGCGATCAGGATACCAAGAAGCATGATGGCAAAAAGGATGAGATTGACTGCTCCCAGATATTTATTCATTCGGTCTGCCGGAAGGACAAATACGGCGGTCAGATTGCTTAAATCGTCATTGTTCAGGGAATAGGCGATGGTGAAGTACTTTTTACCGTTTACAGGAATGGTGTAAACGGTGCCCTGGTTCATCTTAAGGTACTGATCCTTTATCACATCTAAATATGCAATCTGGGAGGGGGCAAGCTTTATCTGTGATGGAAATACAGGTTTTGCATCCCGATCCATAAGATAGAAATCCATACCTTGTGAAAAATGGGAGGATTTAAGTGCCATGAGGATATTCCTTGCCATACTCAATGCTTTCTTCTCTGAGGGCTGGCCTCCGTCTGTTTCCAGTTCGCTTTTTATTTCCTTTTCCACTGCACGGATTGTAGTTTTTAATTCATTTTTGGCAGTAGCATTGCTGTAGATCCGAAAGGAAAGATTAAATAATATAAGGGTAGCCAGCGGAATCAGTATGAGAAGGGTTAAAAATGGCTTCTGAATTTTATTTTTTATACTCTTCATGGGTATCTCCTAATTCCAGGCGGAAGCCAAAACCCCAGACAGACTGTATTTTTACGTCTGCTTCCGCAGCCGCCAGTTTTTTTCGCAGTCTTTTAATCACATCATCGGTTGCTCTGGTATCTGCTTCAAAATCAAATTTCCAGACATGCTTTAGCAGTTCTTCCCTGGACACTGCCTGTTCCTTTTTTTCCAATAAATAGATCATAAGGGCAAATTCCGTGGGGGTAACATCAAGTGTCTTTCCGTTAACGGAAAACTCTCTTTTATTTACATCAGCCTTTACATTTCCAAAAAGATAGATTTCTCCCTTGTTGCTGCCTAAGTCCAGCTCCATTCTCCGAAATAGTGCTTTTACTCTGGTTACAAGCTCCATAGGAGAAAAAGGCTTTGTTAAGTAATCATCAGACCCTAAGGTGATTCCTGCTATGCGGTCTGCTTCGCTGTCTCTGGCAGAAACAATTACAATCAGTGCATTACTTCTTTTCCGGATCTCCCGGCACAACACCAGTCCGTCCGTACCAGGCATCATAACATCTAAGATTACCATATCTGAAGGATTTTTATCAAAGGCGGCAAACAATTGGTCTCCGTCTGGAAATGTCTGTACCTCAAACCCCTCAGCAGCCAGAAAAAGCTGTATTAAATCCCTGATGGGCTGTTCGTCATCTGCAAGGTAAATTCGTTTCTTTTCCATTTATCTATAACCCTTCCTTTCGGCTGTTTCGTATATTTTATCATTTTCTTTTTCGAATTCATAGAGCTGCCACAATTTTGCCACAGTTTCACCTTTGAAATGCGTCAGTAAAAGGTAGTATGATTTCAAGCAGAAAAGAAAAAATCCCCCTCAATGAAAGGAGTCACAATTATGAAGAAATCAATGAAATCAATCACCTCTCTTTTAACAACCGCTATGCTTATTACAGGAACAGTAGCCATTCCCGCTCAGGCAGCGACAACAGCAGTAAATCCGACGAAAGCAGCAGCAACAACACAGGCAAGTAAGGCAGGCACAGCAGCCAAGGCAACGGAAGCAGCAAAAACAGCAGTAGCGGCTAAAACAACAGAGGCAGCTAAGACAACAGAGGCAGCAAAAGCTGATTCCGCAAAGGCAGCAGCAGCTAAAACAGATAAGAAAGCCGTCACAAAAAAGGCAGCTAAAGTAAAGAAACATAAAAAAGCAGTTGCAAAGAAGACCAGCAAGGCTAAAACACATAAAAAAGCAGCTGCAAAAAAGACAAAAGCAGTAAAAAATCAGAAAAAAGCAGCAAAGACAGCGACTACAAAAACTGCAGCAACTACAAAAACTGCAGCAACAACAAAAGCTGCAGCTACTACAAAAAAGTAATACATAAGAATATATAAATATTTTTTCATCATCCACTGCACTATTAATAGAATTGAGACCGAATTTTTCTGATTCTCAAATATATTAAATAGTGCAGTTTTTCTAAACATTTCTCCAATCTTCAATAAAAAACCCATCTTGTGTATAATGCACAAATAATAACTGCTATTTTAATTAGATTTTACACGTTGACATAACGCTGTTTTTTCACTATACTTAATCCATTATAAAGGATTGTTACTCTTTGAGGCATTACCTGTTTTATTTGGTATGCTTTCAGAGAGTTTTTTTGTTTATTTACGTACTTTCAAGTGAGGAAATATTATGAAGGTTATAAAAAAGATTAACAATAATGTTGCATTATGTGTAGATAATCATAAAAAAGAGTTAATCGCTTTTGGCAAAGGAATCGGTTTTCCCGATATGCCTTATGAGATCAAGGATCTTAGTTCCATTTCAATGACCTTTTATCGAATGGATCAGAGTTTTTATAAATTATTAGAGGAAATACCAGAGGAAGTTTTTGAGGTATCGGCTCTTATTGTGAAAAAAGCTCAAATGACACTGGATTGCAGTTTGAATCCCAATCTTTTGCCAGGACTTGCGGATCATATTCATTTTGCATTAAAGCGTATAGAAAAATACAAAGAAATGAAAATGCTTTTTTCCTATGACATCGAACAATTGTATCCGGCAGAAACTTCCTTGGCAAGATATGCAGTTGGGCTGATTGAGAGGAAGCTGAGCGTAAAGCTGCCCGACAGCGAAATAACTAACATCGCAATGCATTTTGTAAATGCAGAAGAAGAAAACATGGTTGAAACCAACGGGGAGATCCAAACGGATCAGCTGATTGATGAAGTCACTAAAATGATTGAACAGACATTTGAAACAGAGATAGACCGGGAAGGGTTTAATTATAACAGGTTTGTCATGCATTTCAGATATTTTCTGAAGCGAATTATAGAAAAAAAGCAGTTCATAGATGATAATGGAGCTTTATTTGAAACACTGAAAGCTGAAAAACCGGAGATCTACGATTGTGCCGTACAAATCAGCGACTGGGTGGTTGACCGGCTGCATGCAGAGATAACTCAGGATGAGATACTATATCTGATGATACACATTAATAGGATTATAAAAAATAATACAATCAATTAAGGAGATAAGATGGGATTATTTGATAAAATAGGACAGAAATTCAGCAGCAGAAAAATTGTTTATATGCCGATTACCGGTAAAGTAATTTCATTAAGCGAAATTAAGGATGGTGTGTTTTCGGAAGGCATTCTTGGAAAAGGAGTTGGTATTATACCTGAGGAAGGTATTGTATACGCGCCGTTTGACGGAGAGGTTATTTTGATTGCAGACACAAAGCATGCCATTGGTTTAAAAAGTACACAGGGTGTTGAACTCATCATACATGTGGGAATGGACACAGTGGAAATGAATGGGAAAGGCTTTAGCCAGCAGGTAAAAGTTGGGGATTCAATAAAATGCGGACAGCAGATTATGACATTTTCTTTAGAGGAAATAAGTAAAAGCGGCTATGTGTCCACAACGGCAGTGATTGTAACCAATTCAGATAAATTTAAAACAATTGAAGTTCTTTTAGAAGGCGATCAGGAAAAACAGAAAGAGCTGCTTAGTCTTTCTTAATGATCAGCCCGGTTCCTATGAATGGAACCGGGCTGTTTCCTTTTGGGTTATTTTAATGATTATAAACTGGTTGACCGTTCTTCCGTCTTAACCGCTTTTTCATTCACCTTGGTCAGCTTTACCAGCTCATACCACAGGACCGATGCGGCTGCCAGCCCCAGTGCAGTTAACATCTGCAAGGCAGAGAGGGGAGCCAGCTTTAAAAGTCCTGCTAGAGGTGAATAGAGGATGACAGCAAGAAGAATAACGGTACCTGCGTTGACAGCCCACATAACCTTATCATTTAGAAGCTGTCTGATGGAACAAAAGATGTTGTCATAGTCTGAGCTGTTGACCTGTACAAGGAATAAATTTGCCAGCATGATTATGGATAGACCCATGGAACGGGCAGCAGGCGCATGGGCAGGGCTGTTTTTCAGAGTGAAGTAATATGCTCCAAAGGAAGCTGCAAAGACAAACAGACCCTGGAAAATACTTTTTGAAAGCAGTTTCCCAGTCAGCAGCTTTTCTTTTGGATTGCGGGGATTGCGTTTCATAATGTTGGTTTCGGCTGGCTGACGCTCCAGTACAATGGAACAGGTGGGGTCAATCAGCACTTCCAGAAGCACCACATGAAGAGGCAGGAGTAAAAGAGAAGCAGGGGCAATGCCAAGGAATGGGCCCAGCAGGGAGGAGAAAGCGATGGGAATGTGGATTGTAAACACGTAACCAACAGCTTTGCGGATGTTATCATAGATGCGGCGTCCGTCCCTGATGGTTTCCACGATGGTGGTAAAGTTATCATCCATTAAGATAAGGTCGGCGGCCTCTCTGGACACCTCGCTGCCTCGTTTCCCCATAGCAATCCCAATGTCGGCATATTTAAGGGCGGGAGCGTCATTGACACCGTCGCCGGTCATAGCTACAATATCTCCATTTTCCTTAAATGCTTTTACAATCCGCATCTTGTGCTCCGGGATAACCCTGGAGAAGATGGAAACGTTTTTAACAGCCTCCTGCAGCTGGTTATCCGTCATGGCTTCCAGCATTTCTCCCGTAATAATACGGTCGCTGCCGGGAATACCGATTTTCCTTGCAATTGCGGAAGCAGTAATACCATTGTCACCAGTTATCATGACGACACGGATTCCAGCTTCCTTACATACGGCTATATCATTTTTCACACTTTCCCTGGGAGGGTCTGCCAGGCCCACCAGTCCCAGAAACGTCAGGCGGCAGTCTGTAATAGAGGCAGGAATCGCCTCGTCGTCTACAGGGTTTGCAGTTGCAATTCCAATCACCCGTAATCCTTCGCTGGATAAATCGTTAATTTGTTTTTCAGCAATTTCTCGTTCCTCAGCGGTGAGTTCACAGATTGTCAGGATTCGTTCCGGGCTTCCTTTTGCTGCGATAACCAGCTGTCCGTTCCGGCGCCAGACATGCCCCATCATTTTCAATTCATTGGTAAAGGTGTATTCGGTCACAAATTCATTATGAAACAGACTTTCTTTTGATATACCATGCTCTTCACAGTAGGTGAGCATGGCTTTTTCCATAGGATCATAGGTGTCCGTCTCACAGCCCAGTCCCATTGTTTCTATCAGTTTTTGTTCCTGTTGGTTTTCAGTCCATACTTTTTGAACTGTCATCTGATTCATGGTGATCGTACCGGTTTTATCCACACACAGGACTGATACGGCACCAAGTGTCTCTACACTTGGCAATTTGCGAACAAGTGAATTCTTCTTAGCCAGTCTCCAGGCTCCCATAGAAAGAAAGACGGTGAGGATGACTGGAAACTCCTCCGGGATCATAGCCATGGCAAGAGTCACTCCGGAAAGGATACTTTCAATCAGCCGGTCACTGAATCTGTGATCAGGGATATTAAACCAGGTAAAGATTCCTACCATCAGGAAAAGAACACCTGCTATTACGGCGCAGGTCTTCACCAGCTTTCCGGTCTGCTTTTGCAGCGGGGTATCTTCCTGGGGTGTGATGGCAACTCCCAGACCGATCTTGCCGTATTCGGACTGTGCTCCGATCTTATCCACTTTAATGGCCCCGGTGCCCTGCATAACCAGTGTTCCGGCATAGCAGTAGTCCTTTCGCCAATAGTCTTTTGCAGACAATTCATTTCCTACCGGTATTTTATAGACTCTTTCAGCCTCGCCTGTCAGAGTGGATTCATCAATACATAAATCAGCACAGCGAATCACCTCACCATCAGCCGGAATCTTTACACCTTCGTGAATCATCATTAAATCACCAGGCACAAGATCTGCGCTGGCAATCAGTTTTTCAACCCCATCCCGTATTACCGGAATTGTGGGTGCAGAAAGGTCTTTCAGAGCGTTTAATGTTTTATCTGTTTTCCATTCCTGAATTACATCAATGCTGATTATGCCGATAACAAAAATAAGCATAATGGCACCATCTCTGGGTTCTCCCAGAATAAAATAAATGACAGCTGCAATGATTAGTAAAAGGAACATGGGTTCGCAGATAATGTGAAAAACCTTCTTGAAAAAGCTTTCCTTCTTCTGCGGTATCAGTTCATTTTTACCATACTGATGCTGTCTTAGTCTGGCCTCCTCGCTGGATAGGCCATTGTAATTTGGGGTGTCTGTCATAAAAAAAATCCTCCATCTCTCGCCAATGCGGCGGTGTCATGATTTCTCCTATGGCACTCCATTTGAGTTCGTTGTTCCGTAAATGCGTATAAAAAAAACACACCGGCGGAACATACTACTGTCCCGCAGATGTGCATAAATTGCAATCCGCTGCCGTTCGTTGGACGGCCCAGCCCCACGCCCATTCGGGCATCGCCTGCTCAGTTTGTACTGTTGATCTCGAATTCCATTGGAATATAATGCAGTGCAAAGAGATTTATATATTATATGAAGAGGAATAGAAAATGTCAACTACTTTTATATGACTAATTTTTTGATTGGTTCACTTTTTCTTTCATAAAGGTCACGACTCCTGGAAGCAGGGAAATCAAAACAATAAAAATTACAATCAAAGAAAAATTCTGCTTTACAAAAGGCAGTTCACCGATAAAAAAACCCAGACTCAGCATAAGTGCAACCCATAGAAAGCCGCCTATAATATTATTTACAATGAACTGGGAGTATTTCATTTTTATCATGCCAGCCGTAAATGGCACAAAAGTTCTTATTATGGGGGCAAACCTGCCTAATACAATTGTTAAATAGCCATGTTTTTCATAAAACAACTGAGCTGCTTCTGCATGGGATCTTAATTTTTCAAATCTGTTTAATATGTGGCTGCCGATTGATTTTCCGATTGCATAGTTTACGGTATCCCCTAAAACTGCTGCGATAAAAATAGTGAAAAACAAAGAATAAATGTTTAAGGAACCAATGGAAGCCAGAGCCCCGGCTGCAAAAAGAATAGAGTCTCCTGGCAGAAAAGGTGTAAATACAAGCCCCGTTTCACAGAAAATAATCATAAATAAAAGCATGTAAGTCCATACTCCGTAGTTTTGCAGAATCATATTAAGATATTGGTCCAGGTGCAGTATAATGTCTAGTATCATTTCTGTTATATTTTGCATTGGTATTGAAACCTATACCAATACATTTCCTTTCACGAAGATCATAACGCTATTCAGGAACATTGATGATTCCATACGAACAGCTTTTGTATTTTATCATTATTATGGGAAAAACAAAACACTGTTATATGTTAAAGTTTAGCTAAACTTTTTTATAATAATGAATTTGAATAAATTCCATTCTCCGTCTTGACGTGTGACGGAAGAATTACGTATAATTAATAAATTGAAGTATAGAAGGGATACTGTGTGCATGGGAGATTCAATTAATAAATGTGATTGTCAGGCGATTAACGAGGAATTGGCAGAAAGAGTGAAATCAGAGATGGAAGACGACGGCTGTTTTTCCCTTCTCTCTGCATTTTTTAAAATAATCAGCGATGATACCAGAATAAAGATTATGTATGCGTTATCAAAAAGTGAATTATGTGTAAATGATCTGGCTGTAATTTTAGATATGACGAAATCTGCAATCTCTCATCAATTAAGGCTTCTTAAGGGATCAGGCCAGGTGAAATCCAGAAAAGAGGGTAAATTTGTTTATTATTCTTTAGACGATGAACACGTATTTGAAATTATAGAGAATGCTTTAATCCATGTAAAGCACCAAAAATAGGATACCATACAGCGCCTGTGCTTTTGCATAAGGCGCTGTATTAAAATTTTATGCAATGATCATATTTTTCTCATAATATTTTGATATGATTGGTTTTAAAACGTTTCATTTTATAAGATTACAGGTAAAAAGGGAGGAAACAGGTATGAAAAAGAACAGAACAATCCTTATTGTGGATGATGAAGAAAAAATAGTGGAGGTATTGAAGGCGTATTTAGAGAAAGCGGAATATGAAATCCTTTGTGCTTATGATGGAGCAACGGCTATACAGCTGTTTCGGGAGAATGACGTATCCCTGATGCTATTGGATTTAATGCTGCCGGATATGATGGGAGAAGATGTGTGTCATATGATCCGCCTTCACTCCCGGGTGCCGATTATCATGCTGACAGCAAAAACAGAGGAAAAAGATTTAATTAATGGACTTAAGATGGGGGCAGATGATTATATATTTAAACCGTTCAGTCCAAGAACAGTAGTAGCTAAGGTGGAAGCAGTCCTAAGAAGAGTTGAAAGCGATCAGTTAACTGGAGTGCCTGTGTCATTTCACCAGGGAGAACTGGTCATTGATTTTAAAAATGGAGATGTAAGGGTCAGGGGGGAAGATGCAGGTCTGACGCCTACCGAGTATAAGATTCTGATTACCCTGGCAAAAGCCCCCAACCGGATTTTCACAAGAGAGCAGCTGATTATGTACGCCCTTGATAATAATTTTGATGGTTATGACAGAAGTATCGATACTTATATAAAAAGCATTCGCACAAAGATTGAGCATGACAGGAAAAAGCCGGTTTATATTCTCACGGTTCACGGGATGGGATATAAGTTTGCCGGAGAAAAGCCATGAAAAGAACGTTAAAGAACACGCTGATTCTATCCTATTCAGCTCTGGCATTGCTGATCGTTTTCGGATTGAGTTTTTTGTTTAATCTGACAGCAGACAATATATTTGAACAGTATGCAAAGAAGCAGCATAAAAACCAGATTCAGCAGATTATTTCACAAATCGATCAGCTTTATCTTCCTGCTTCCGCAACCTATGATCTGGAAGGTCTTAAAATAATCGGTTATGCTACGCTGCAGAACGGAATCCTGATTCATGTACAGACTATTAACAAAGAAATCGATTGGGATATAAAAAACCATAGAAGACAGGAATGCAATATGGTACTCAGCCATGCAAAAGATCTGATGCAAAGCAGGTATCCCAATTTTAACGGAAGTTACCTGGAAGAAACTTATCCTCTAACATATGAAGGTACAAAAACAGGTACTCTGAAAATAGGCTACTATGGTCCCTATTCCCTCAGTGATGATGAGCTGGATTTGCTGAAGAGCTTAAACCATTCCCTTGTATTGATCGGCTGTGCAGCTCTTTTTATTGTCATTGTCCTGGGATTTTTAATAGCCCGGTCGGTGTCAGAACCAATTACCAGCGTCATTGATGTGGCTCAGAGAATTGCAGGGGGAGAGTACGGTGCTCTGATAGAAAAAAAATCTCCGGTGCAGGAAACAAGCAGGATGATTGAATCCATTAATGAAATGTCACTGGCTCTGAAACTGGAAGAAAAACAGAAGAGCCAGATCACTTCCGATGTGGCCCATGAACTAAGAACACCCTTAGCCAACTTACAAAGTCATATGGAAGCCATGATAGACGGTGTATGGGATCCGACGACGGACCGGCTGGAGAGCTGCCATGGAGAAATTCTGCGTCTGGTAGGGATTGTTGAGCAGTTAAAGGAATTGTATGATTTAGAAAACAGAAATCAGGCTCTGGATCAGTCGGAGTTTGAATTCGGGGATTTATGCAGGGCGGTATTTCGGGATTTTGAGATAACTGCAAAAGAGAAAGAGATCAGTCTGATTCGGATTCTTCCAGACAAAGCTCCGGTTTATGGAGATTATTACCGTTTAAAACAATGTATGGTAAATCTTATATCCAACGCACTGACCTATACCAGTCAGGGTGGAGAAATTACAGTAGAATACCAGAATCGGGGAAGTGAGGTCCGGATTATGGTATCCGACAACGGAATTGGAATACCCGGGGAAGAACTGCCTTATTTATTCGACCGGTTTTACCGGGTTGATAAGTCAAGAAGCAAGAAAACTGGGGGTATGGGAATCGGACTGTCCATTACAAGGGCAATTGTTGAAAATCATGGAGGAACGATAGAAGCAGCAAACCGGTCAGAAAAAGGGGCTGTATTTACAATGATACTGCCCCGTTAATATTGTGAGAAAAGAGCATCGTCAGCAGGCTGCTGACGGTGCTTTTTCCATCTCCATAAAATCCCCATATTTATATGATAAATTGAAAAACGAGTCTGAATATCGCCTATGGTGAAAAAGGAGAGTGTTAATATGCGCCAAGATGGCGGTAGAGAAAAAAGGAAATACGGTAAACAGAGTAAGGTAAAAAATGGTAACAGGACACTGCCGGTAATACTTGTGGGATGTATCTTTGCTATGGCAGCTCTTTCAATGACGTTTGCTTTCTATAGAATAGAAAAGCAAAAAGAGACAGAAGGTCCGGCCGTTTCTCAGGGAAAAGAAATCATCATAGAAACAGAGACAGAAAAGAAGATTCCTGATGATCTGAAAATCGATGGCATTTCTCTTACAGGGTTAAACAAAAAAGAATCGAAAGAGAAATTACTGGATCATTATCCATGGGATTTAAAACTGAAGTATAAGGAACAGACAATTGCCTTAAAAAATCCGCTGTCCGGGCTTATTGATCAGCAGCTGGAGGAAATTTTTTCACAGAATAAAGGCGGTGAATATAATCTGGACCTGACTTCTGCGAAAGAGGAAGTGGTACTTCAGGTGGAAGATGCCGCCGCTAAGTGGAATAAAAAGCCCCGGAATGCCCAGCTGTCAGGCCGTGATAATAAGAATAACACATGGATCTATTCAGAAGGCGAGAGTGGAATCCAGATTGATGAAGAAAAAACAGTTAACAAGATCATGAAGCTGATTACGGAAAAGAGTTTTCAAGGAGAGGTGGAAGCGGAGACTGAAGTAAAATCTCCAGAATTAACCGTTTCCAAAGCCAAAGAAGCTTATCAGGTAATTGGTACGTTTACCACAGCTGCCACAAGTAATCAAAATAGAAACAATAATATCCAGCTGGCGGTAAATGCATTAGACGGCCTTATTATTTATCCGGGAGAGGAATTTTCATTTAATAAAACCACTGGAAACCGTACGATAGAGCGTGGGTATAAACCGGCAGGAGCTTATAGAAACGGAGAATTTGTGGAAGAACCGGGAGGTGGTGTATGCCAGGTATCCTCTACACTTTACAATGCAATCATAGGTTCAGGATTAACTACAACGGAGCGTCACCCTCACAGCTTTGAGCCTTCTTATGTAATTCCTGGAGAAGATGCAATGGTAAGTTATGATGGTTATAGCGGACCGGATCTTCGATTTGTTAATAAAGATACCACTTCCATTGCAATACGGGCTGTTTTTAAAGATAAGAAGATAACTATTTCCATAATCGCAAGACCGGTTCTGGAAAAAGGAGTTACGGTATCCATGCGCTCTGAGAAGACAAAAGAATATGATCCGCCAGAGCCAAAATACGAGGAAGACCAGACCCTTAAGTCAGACCAGAATGTGGTAATTACACAAGGGGTTAAGGGAAGTACCTGGAAGACCTATTTAGTTACATCAAAAAGTGGCGGACAGGCGGAAGAAGTCTATCTTCATACCAGTACTTATAAAGGAAAACCAGGTCTGGTAAAAAGGAATACAACTGGTGTTGTAATTCCGGCGGAAACAAAAGAGACCATCAAAGAGACAGTTACTGAGGAACCTCCTGTGCCATCACAAGAAACAGAGCAGGAAACGGAAGCGGTCGTAAGTCCTTCCATTGCAGAAACGAAAGAGAGCAAGGCCCAGAACCTGGGACCTGGGGCATAATCATACATCGGACAACGGAAAGGATTAAAGATACAGCATGTTGAATATCATAAAAGCACATAAGCAGGCAGTAATTATTCTCACTGCAGCTGCATTGCTGGCAGCAGTCTACGCCATATTTATATATAGTCGACCCACAGCAAATTCTCCGACCCAGCAGAAAGAAGCAGCAACTGCTGCAGACGAGAGCAGTCCGGTTGTAAAGCTGGAAACAGAAAGTGAACCGGTTTTGCCTGCAACAGAAAGTGAAGCACAGGAAATCCCCATGCCGGATAATTTAAAAGAGGGTGTGGAACACCAATTTGTAGCAAAATTACAGGAACGTCTGATGGAACTGGGATTTATGGAAAATGATGAACCCACTTTGTTCTACGGACCTGTAACGGCGGGTGCCATAAAGACCTATCAAAGGCAGAATAATCTGACTCAGGATGGGGTCGCGGGACAGGAGACACTGGCAGCCCTTTTCTCTGAGGAGGCAAAATATTATGCAGTGTCTCTGGGAATCTCCGGAGAAGATGTAAAACGAATCCAAAACAGGCTGTATGAGCTGGGGTATCTGACTAAGAAAGAGGAAGTGAACGGAGACTTTAATGAGATAACCCAGAAAGCAGTAATGAAGCTTCAGGAGCTGAACCAGCTGTCAATAGACGGAAAGGTAGGGCGGCAGACAATTAATCTGCTTTACAGCGAAGAGGTAAAGCCCGATTATCTGGCGTACGGAGAGAAGAATGATGTAGTTCTAGACGCTCAGAAACGTTTAAAAAGTCTTGGTTATTTAACAACTGTACCTGATGGTAATTATGGGAATGACACGGTTATGGCGGTAAAACAGTTCCAGTCCAGAAATGATCTGGTTGTAGACGGATTTTTAGGTCCTTCTACAAGAATTGCCTTAGAACAAGGGGAAGCCACGCCCAATGGGATCGTACTGGGAGAACAGGGAGAGAGCGTAAAACGGATTCAGGAGCTTTTAAACAAATACGGATATCTGTCTTCTTCCAATGCAACCGGTTATTTTGGAGAGATAACAGAGCAGGCAGTGAAGCGTTTTCAGACGGACAATGGTCTGAAATCTGATGGATCGGTTGGAGTACAGACGCTTTCCCTGCTGACAGGAGATAAGGGAGTAAAAGCGGGCACGGGCTCCCGCCCCAGTGCAGGAGAGTCAGGTAATGGCGGCGGAGGCAAAACTGTAAATGGAAATATAAAAGCGTTGATTGATGTTGCGGCATCAAAGGTGGGGTCAAAATATGTATGGGGATCAAAAGGACCAAGCTCCTTTGACTGTTCCGGCTTTGTTTACTGGAGTCTGAATCAGGTTGGAGTAAGACAGAGCTATCTTACCTCAAGCGGGTGGAAAAGCATGGGAAAATATAAACGCATATCCAATTATGACGATATAAAGCCAGGTGATATTGTTGTGGAAAAGGGTCATATGGGTATTGCCGCAGAGGGCGGAAAGGTGATTGATGCCTCCTCAGGCAACGGGAAAGTAGTTTACCGGCAGCGTTCTGACTGGTGGAGAAACAACTTTATTGTGGCGTGGAGAATATTCGAATAGGAAAATTATTTATCTTGCTAAATTCATTCTTTTGTATTATACTATGGTCAAATGGATGGTGATTGCATTCGCAAGCTATACCTGTTTATTATGTTATTGTGGCATTTTTTGCCCATAATACATGATAAACAGGTTTTTTTTCGCCAAAAACAGGAACTTGAGGATTATTATTACATTGGACAGGGGTGAGAAGCATGATCATTTACAAAATTTTTAATAACAACGCAGTCGTAATCAGAGATGAAAACGGGGTGGAGAAGGTTGTTATGGGCTGCGGTCTGGCATTTAAAAAGAAGAATGGAGATGAGCTTGATGAAAGCAAAATCGATAAGATCTTTGTTTTGTCTGATCCCTTAATTAACAACCGGTTTCAGGAGCTGGTTGCCAATATTCCCATCGGTTATGTGGAACTGGGAGAAGAGATGATTGAATATGCTTCAAAAGTGTTAGAGGCAGACTTAAATGATACCATTCATTTATCTTTAATCGATCACATTTATTCTGCCGTAAAACGGTTCCAGGAAGGAATCACAATAAAAAACGCCATTTTATGGGATATAAAAAAGTTCTACAAAAAAGAGTTTGAGATTGGTTTAAAGGCACTGGATATGATAGAAAAACGTTTTTCTATCCGCCTGCCGGAAGATGAAGCGGGATTTATCGCCATTCATTTTGTGGAAGCTGTTACGAAAAAAGGCTCCGAAGAGATTCATCAGGTAGCGGAACTGATCTCAGAGATTACCAATATTGTTTCCTATAATTTTCACTTGTTTTTTAAAGAAGACTCATTGTATTATTACCGTTTTATCACGCACCTGAAGTTTTTTGCCCAGAGACTTCTGGAAGGAAAAACCTATCTTGATGACGAACAGGATGATCTGCTGTTAATCATTAAGAAAAAATATGTGAATGCCTATGAGTGTGCGGAAAAGATTTGTGAGTTTCTCAGAAAGAAATATAACTACCAGGTATCCAATGATGAAAAACTGTATTTAACGCTTCACATTGAACGAGTTGTTTATAAGACTGTTTTATGACAAGATGGTTACATTAGGTTGGCTAAACTTTCATATTTCAAATAAAAAAGAAAAATGGAGGATTTAACAATGGGAAAATATGACCTGTTGGCAAAAGACATTATCAAAAAAGTCGGCGGCAAGGATAACATTTTAAGCCTTGTACACTGCGTAACCCGTCTGCGCTTTCAATTAAAAGATGAAAGCCTTGCAGATGATGAAGCGCTGAAACAGACAGAAGGTATCATAACAGTGATGCGCAGCTCCGGTCAGTATCAGGTTGTCATCGGAAACCACGTACCCCAGGTATTTGCAGATGTATGTAAGATTGCCAATATCTCATCAGAGAAAGAGACGGAAAAAAAGAAGATGAGTTTCAGGGAAAAATCACTGGATCTGATC
This sequence comes from Hungatella sp., assembly GCA_009712635.1. Classification (GTDB taxonomy): domain Bacteria; phylum Bacillota; class Clostridia; order Lachnospirales; family Lachnospiraceae; genus Lacrimispora. The sequence continues at coordinate 232,276 of WASS01000029.1, forward strand.
TCCGGGATTATGATGCCCGCAATTGGCATCCTTTGCGCCTGCGGTATGTTAAAAGGATTTAACTCCATCCTATCCTACCTGGGACTTTATTCCAATGAAGACGGTATTTACATTCTGCTTAATGCAATCGGAGATTCCATCTTTTATTTCTTTCCGGTGGTTATCGGTTACAATACAGCAAAGAAAATAGAGATGAATCCGTTCCTGGGTCTGATTATAGGAGCTGCTCTGTGTTATCCAACCATTAACGGAGTGGATGTGCCTCTGTTTGGACATGTGTTTAATGCAACTTATACGTCTACACTGCTTCCAGTCATATTAATCGTAGCTGTAGCAAAGCCTCTGGAGAGCTTTTTCAACCGGATAATCCCGGATATGGTGAAAACCTTTATTACACCAATGCTTGTACTGCTAATATCAGTTCCTCTTGGCTTTGTGGTAATCGGACCTCTTGCCAACATGCTGTCCAATGGCATTTCCCAGGCGGTATTATCTGTATATAAACTAAGCCCAATCGCTGCCGGATTTTTAGTAGGCGGATTCTGGCAGGTAATGATTGTATTTGGTGTTCATATTGTACTGGTTGTGCTGTGCATTACCAATATTATATCAGGAACTCCGGATCCGATCCTGGCATTTACCACCTTTGTTACCTTTACAACCACCGGTATGGTTTTCGCCATGTGGCTGAAAACAAAGGATAAGAGCTTAAAACAGATCGCTCTTCCTGCATGGATTTCGGGCTTTTTCGGAGTAACGGAGCCGGCTATATACGGAATTTTACTTCCCAGAATGAAACATTTTGTTCTTTCCTGCCTCTGCGGAGCTGTCGCTGGTGCAGCAACAGCAGCTTTAGGATTAAAATATCACACAATGGCAGGTATGGGACTGTTTGAGATTCCGGCACTTCTTGATCCGGCTCAGCCGGGAGTTAGTCTGGTGAGAGCAGTAATTGCTGCTGGGATTTCACTGGTGATAGGTTTTGTTGTTTCTTTCGTGACCTTTAAAGATGAAGAACCTTCTCAGACGAAAGGGGAGGAAAGTGATTCTGAAAAATGTAAAAAAGAAGTAATTGCATCCCCATTAACCGGTAAAGTCAAACCCCTCAGTCAGATTGAGGATGCGGCATTTTCCAATGAAACTCTGGGAAAAGGAGTTGCAGTTACACCTGCAGAAGGGAAAGTTACGGCTCCGTTTAACGGCACGGTTATGATGCTGTTTCCAACAAAGCATGCCATAGGACTTATGTCTGACCAGGGATGTGAAGTGATCATCCACATAGGAATGGATACGGTTCGCTTAGACGGAAAACATTTTGATGGGCATGTGAAAGAGGGCGACAAGGTGAAAAAGGGAGATCTTCTGATTACCTTTGATAAAGATGCAATTGAAAAAGAAGGATATTCTCTTGACACCCCGGTTATCGTGACAAATACAAATGATTATATGGATATTATTGCAATGATGGAAGGCGGTTCAACCGTCCGCCGCGGTGATGATTTAATTGCCATATTATAACAGACAGGAGGAATGAAATTGTTTCCAGATAATTTTTTATGGGGCGGTGCTGTTGCAGCCAACCAGTGTGAGGGAGCCTGGGAGGCTGATGGAAAAAAAGAGAGCATCTGTGATCATTTGACGGCAGGGTCCCTTAATAAGAACAGGGTTTTTACTTCTGAAATTCGTAAGGAGGAACGTTATCCCAGCCATACCGCAGTTGATTTCTACCACCACTACAAAGAAGATATTGCATTATTTGCAGAAATGGGATTCAAGGTATTCCGGCTGTCCATCGCCTGGAGCAGAATTTTCCCGAATGGAGATGATGAAATTCCCAATGAGGAAGGCCTGCAATTCTATGACCGGGTATTTGATGAGTGCCACAGGTACGGAATTGAACCAATGGTGACATTGAGCCATTTTGAGATACCGTACCATCTGGTGAAAGCATACAAAGGATTCACGGATCGGAGAATGATCGGTTTTTTTGAACGTTATGTAAGGTGCGTAATGGATCGGTATAAGGATAAAGTGAAATATTGGCTGACTTTTAATGAAATCAATTTTGCCACCATGCCTATGGGAAATCTTGAGGTACTTGGCATTATTAACCGGGAAGATGATGAGGTGGCGAATCCATTAGATGATAAAAACCTCCGTTTTCAGGCACTCCATCACGTATTTCTTGCCAGTGCAAGAGCGGTGGCGGCAGCGAGAGAGATCAATCCGGATTTTAAAGTGGGCTGTATGATTGCTCACATCACCATGTATCCGTTGACTTCCAGACCAGAGGATATGCTTCTTCTACAGGAACTTGACCATTTAATTAATGACTTCTGTGCAGATGTTCAGGTAAAGGGGAGCTATCCCGGATATGCACTGCGCTATCTGGAAGAAAATCAGATTCAGCTGGCTGTAGAACCGGAGGATGAGGCTGTATTACGAAATGGCTGCGTTGACTTTTATTCATTCTCTTATTATATGAGTAACTGCGTCACTACTGAGGAAGGTCATTCCACCACTTTGGGCAATTTGCTAGGCGGAGTAAGAAACCCCTATCTGGAGACAAGTCAGTGGGGCTGGCAGATTGATCCCAAAGGTCTTAGGTATACGCTCAATAAGATTCAGGACCGATACGGGATTCCGATTTTTATTGTTGAAAACGGACTTGGTGCGGTTGATGAGCCGGATGACAACGGATTGATTCGTGATGATTACAGAATAAACTATTTAAGACAGCACATAACTGAAATGGAACGTGCCATTAACAGTCATGTAAATCTCATGGGATATACTGTATGGTCAGCTCTTGATATCGTAAGCTCGGGTACTGGAGAAATGAAAAAGCGGTATGGCTTTATCTATGTGGATCAGGATGACCAGGGAAATGGAACAATGAAACGGGTCAGAAAAAAATCATTCTACTGGTACAAGAAAGTGATTGAAACCAATGGGGGAGATTTAACGGATATAGAACTATAATAACAGGGACATGCCGGAGTTATTTTCTTCCGGTATGTCCCTGTTTTGTAATATACTATTGACAGAAAATCAAGACAGGAGTAATATCTATTTAGAAAATTATCTAAATAGATAGGAGGATCATATTGGGATTTCCAGATACGTTTAAGGCTCTCTCAGATCCCGTCAGGCGAGAGATACTAATGATGTTAAGAAGTGGCCGTTTATCTGCGGGACAGATTGCAGAAAAATTTGATATGACAAATGCCACCATCTCATACCACCTCACTCAGTTGAAAAAGGCGGATCTGGTATTTGAATCAAAGCATAAAAATTTTGTTTATTATGAACTGAATACATCTGTTTTTGAGGAGCTTATGCTTTGGCTGTCTCAATTTAAGGGAAAGGATAAGAATGATGAGGAATAAAAGAACAATTATAATAACTTCTGTTTTGTGTCTGCTACCGGAGATCCTCTCTGTTATACTCTATAAAAGGCTGCCGGAGCAAATCCCGGTACACTGGAACAGCGCAGGTGAAATTAACGGATATCTTCCAAAAGCCATGGCTGCATTTGGAATGCCACTTGTATTTCTGCTGCTCAACTTCTTAGCAAGCATTCGTCTGCTCTATGATCCCAAATGGAGGGGACAGTCCAGGGCACTCCGCATCATTGGCATCTGGATGGTACCTCTTATTTCGCTGGTCATGATACCCGCCACGCTGCTGATGTCACTTGGTGTTAAATTCCCAATCATGTCATTTTCCTTTTATTTAACAGGCATTGTGCTTATTATAACTGGAAACTACTTACCGAAGAGCAGAAGAAACTATGTAATGGGAGTGAGACTTCCTTGGACTTTAGATAATCCGGATAACTGGAATAAAACAAACCGGCTGGCAGGTCATATGATGGTGGCGGGAGGTATTCTCCTCCTGGTAAGCGGATACCTGCATCTGACTGCTGCTTTCCATGGAGTCTCTGTCATTATTTTCATAGTGGTTCTAATCGTTGTTATCCCTTCATTTTATTCTTTTGCCCTATATAAAAAAGAGCAGGATACAGGTGGTAAAATATAAGCTGCAGAAAAGGATGAAAATCATGTCGTCTTCCCTTATTACCAAGAATGCCCTGGCACAGGCATTAAAGTCTTTGATGATGCATCACTCTCTGAATAAAATATCGGTGAAAATGGTGACCGATGCCTGTGGTGTGACAAGACATACCTTTTACAATCATTTTCATGATGTTTATGAGCTGCTCGACTGGATATTTGAGAATGAAGTAATTGATGAACTGGATGATCACTGCCGTCTGTCCAACTGGAAGGAAGGGCTTATGATTGTACTCAATTATACTCAGGAAAACCGTGTAATCTGTACCAATACCTGCAGATCCATGGGACGTGAGCATCTGGAACTGTTTTTGTATAAGACTTTCACGCGAGCACTGACTGGAGTGATTGAGGATATTTCGAAGGACTTAACCATTGTTGTGGAAGAGAATATCAAAAAGGAAGTATCGGAATTTTATTCCTATGCAATCACTGGTGAATTTTTAAAATGGATCAATAATGGTATGAAAGAATCAAAAGAGGATGTTGCAGACAGGATTGCCAGAATGCTTGATGGAACGATTCTTTATATGATAAAGAAAACAACAGCCTGACGATCATTATTTCACACTTTTGATAAACTGTGAAAAAATGATACAGATAAAAATTTTGTTCATTGAAAGAGATGGCTGAAATAAGTAAAATCACCTTGTAAATGATAATCAAACGAGCATCACTGGTTTATTAGGAAAGGGGATTTTATTATGAACAACTATCAAAGAATCAATCCAATAGCACCCCGCAATATTGAAAAAAGAAATGCCTATTTATTAGGCGGTGGAATCGGTTCACTGTCCGCAGCTGCATTCCTTTTAAGGGATGCTCATATGCCAGGAAAAAACATTCATATATTGGAACAGCTGGAGGTTTCGGGAGGCTCTATGGACGGGGCAGGTACTGCCGAAACCGGGTATACGGCACGAGGCGGAAGGGAAATTGAAGAACATTTTGAGTGCTTCATGGATCTGTTCAGCTTTATTCCTTCTTTAAACGATAAATCAATCAGCGTTTTAGATGAATTTGTTCAGTTAAATAAAGAAGAGCCCATACTGTCCCATTGCAGATTAGTAGAAAATCAGGGTCAAAAAGCGGATTTCTCTGATTTAGGCTTATCCACACCCAATGCCATGGAGCTGGCAAAACTCCATATGCTGACGGAAGATGCACTTGGTGCCACAACCATTGAAGAGTTTTTTAGCGAAAGCTTCTTTGAAACAAAATTCTGGTATTACTGGGCAACCATGTTCGCATTTGAAAAATGGCACAGCGTAGTAGAAGTTAAACGCTATATGGAGCGGTTTATGCACCTGATTGGAGGTATGAACCGGCTGGATGGGATACTGCACACAGAGTATAACCAGTTTGATTCTCTGATTCTTCCCCTCATCACCTGGCTGAAGGAACAGAATGTTTCCTTTGAATATGGCTGTAAGGTAACTGACATTGATTTTAATATTTCAGGAAATGAAAAAACAGCTACTGCAATACATCTGATGAGAGCTGGTAAAGAAGATGTGATTAAAGTGGCAGAGGATGATTTAGTACTGTTTACAAATGGTTCCATGACTGAAAACACCACCAGGGGTGATTTAAATCACCGGGCTGTGCTCAATCGTTCCGACGAGAAAGGGTGTTTTAACGTATGGAAAAAGATTGCTGCAAAATCACCGGATTTTGGACACCCTGAAAAATTCTGTGAAGATATTGATAAATCTAAATGGATGTCCTTCACTGTAACATTAAAAGACGATGATACGGTATTTCCTTATCTCTACCAGTTAACTGGAGATAAACCAGGAATGGGAGGTCTGGTTACGATTAAAGATTCCAGCTGGTTTATGAGCTGGGTTGTGCCAAAGCATCCTCATTTCATCAATCAGCCGGATGATGTCAGGGTTCTCTGGGCTTATGCACTGAATATGGATGTTCCCGGAGATTATGTAAAGAAGACATTTTCAGAATGTACCGGCCGTGAGATGTTTGAAGAGCTGCTGTATCATATGGGATTAGAAGAGAAAATACCAGAGATACTGTCTCATACAGTGAATGTCATACCGAGCATGATGCCTTATATAACCGCCCAGTTTATGCCCAGAGTTGCCGGTGACAGACCGGCAGTAATTCCACAGGGAAGCAAAAATTTTGGATTTCTCGGACAGTTTGCTGAAGTACCCGGTGATTGTGTATTTACTGTAGAATACTCAGTCAGAAGCGCAATGATGGCGGTATATGGCCTGATGGGTCTGGGGAAAGCAGTGGATCCGGTGTACCCATCCCAATATGATATCCGGGTTCTGATCAATGCAGCTAAAACATGCCTGGGAGTAGATAAGCTTCCTTTGAAGAATATTCCTCTCGGACAGCTGATCATGAATACAGAACTTAGTAAACTGCTTTAAATATAAAAGAATAGTCAGTCAGCCGCATGGCTTTTGTATTGTATTACAGAAGCCATGCGGTTTTTACATTCTATGAACAAATTGTTTACCAGGTTATTGTCTCCCGGACAGGCAGAAGGCTGGAGGAATGCTTTGTGGATAGTGAAAAATGTTTTCCGGATCGTATTTTGCCTTCACTTCCGTCAGCCTTTCAAAATTTCTTCCATAATAGGCTTTTGGCCAGTTTCTTATGGACAGGTCAGGAGTATTAACATATACACCTTTCGTAAATGGTTCCATATCCTTTCGGAATTCCCTTACCCACCGGATACCCGGGTCTGCTCCCTCTGGTGTTTTCCAGGTGGAGAAAAAAGAGATGTTTGAAAGTGCCTTACGGTAAAAATATGCTGTGGCGTCATTTGGAACTTCTGCGACTGCCCCTCCCAATCCGTGGAAAAATACAGAGGCTGAATAGGTGGGAGGACGGTTGATATAGCGTTCAATGATATTGATTGCTTCATCAGGCAGCAGTTCATATAAAAAGGGTCCTACGCTTTTAAACGGCTCTGGTGAACCTGGCTGAGTGGCGGCTATTTTTGCAGCTGCCTCCACCCAGGGGATCTCTTCAATATACACGTTCTGAGGCGAACCAGTTTCAAGCAGAGGTCTTAAAAGAGATCGAAGCTCTGCTGAGGAACCGAGAAAAACTCCCTGCATCATGAGCAGAGTATTCTCTCCCGATGCCATGGTAAGCAGCGGAGTGAGTCTGTTGTCTGAACAGGGGAGTGTGTATTTCTGCCAGATCTTAAGAACTGGTCTTAAGTCGGAAAGCGGCCAGGAGATTTGTGCATATGCAACGGTATCAATCCTGTGGGTGCGGAAACGAAATGAGGTACAGGCTCCAAAATTTCCGCCTCCGCCTCCCCGCAGAGCCCAGAACAGATCCGGATTCTCCTTAGCACTGGCATGAAGCAGGCAGCCGTCAGCATTTACTATTTCAGCTTCTAACAGGTTATCAATGATAAGACCCCATGGGCGGGACAGACTGCTTTGCCCGCCGCCCTGAGTGAATCCGGCGATTCCTGTAGTCGGACAGAGACCTGGCGGGACAACAAGGCCCCGTTCACCAAGCAGAATGGCAAGCTCATAATCACGAAGACCGGTCTGGACTGTGGCAGTTTCGCATTTTATATTTATTTCTGTCTGCTTCATTTCGCTGACATCAATGACCAGTCCTCCATTCAGAACTGATAATCCTTCGTAATTATGACGGCCGGAGCGTAGCCTTATGGGGATATCCCGGCAACGTGCCCACTTGATTGCATTGCTTACATCTTTTGCATTTTGTGCAAAAACGATAATAAGCGGATATTTATTAAAAAAAGTGTTAAATACCTGACGTGCAGTTTCATACTGAGGATCCTCCGGCAAAACCACTCGTCCAGTCAGTCTGGGACATTTTTCAATATACATGTCCATACCTCCTTATAGTTTGTCTGTATTACTCTTTATTATATGAATACAATCCATTGATTGTCAGCCAGGCTGTATGTATCTGATCTGGGACTGCCATTCTCCTTATTTTCAGAACGAATCCAGAATAAGTTGTAAAAACAACGTATTTGTGATAATCCCTATGATATGATTTAATTGAAATAAAATAGAATTGGAGTCCGAGATGATTGATTATAGTCATGTCCTGTTGTTTTCCGGAATCAGTAATCAGGAACTGCTCCCTATGCTGGACTGTTTTGGGAGCTACAAAAAAAACTATAAAAGCGGTGAGATCATTATTCTCACGGAGGATGCTGTAAAAAGTCTTGGCATTATACTAGGCGGTTCTGTGAAAATGATTAAGGAAGATATATGGGGAAATAAAACACTGCTGGCAGTGATGGAAGAGGGGGGACTGTTTGGAGAAATATTTACCTGCAGCCACGCACAAGCGGCAACAGTGACCTTTGTTGCCGGGAAGGAAGCAAAGATTTTGTTTCTTCCCTTTGAAAAAATCTGGAACTCCTGTACCACATCCTGTGCCTGTCATCATAAGCTTATGGGAAATTTAATCTCCCTTCTTGCGGATAAGAATGTTCAGCTGATTGAAAAGCTGGAGGTGACCACAAAGAAATCAGTTCGGGAAAAGATAAGCTGCTTTCTTTCCATACAGGCACAAAAGAATAACAGCAGATATTTTACTGTGAATATGGGGAGAATGGAGCTCTCGGAATTCCTTTGTGTAAACAGAAGTGCGCTGACAAGAGAGTTGAATCTGATGAGGTCAGAAGGGCTGATCGATTTTGACAGAAACACATTTAAAATAATAAAAAATTAAAAAAATTAAAATTGATGGTGTTGTGTTGTAATAACAACCGACATAAATCAGGTTCGATGATATTCTTAATGAGCAACAGGGAAATAACACAAATATGAAACGCGCACAAACTCCCAAATGGGGTGTGTATAAATTTACTTTAGGAGGTAAGGAATATGAGCATGTTTTGCTATCAGTGTCAGGAGACAGCAAAGAACACAGGATGTACAGTGAAAGGTGTATGCGGCAAGACAGAAGAGGTTGCCAAGCTGCAGGATCTGCTTATTTATGCAGTAAAAGGAATTTCTGAAGTAGTCGTAAAGTCAGGAACAAATGCAGCTGATATCGCTGAAATCAATCATGAGGTGGTTAAGAGCCTTTTTATTACCATTACCAATGCAAACTTCGATGCAGCAGCAATTGAAGCACAGATTTTAAAAGTACTTGGCTTAAGAGATGAGCTGGCATCTAAAAAAGGTTATACAGGCAACAGCGATGCAGCAACTTTCCATGTAACAACCAGAGAAGCAATGCTTGATAAGGCAGCTACAGTAGGCGTTCTTTCCACAGAGAATGAGGATGTACGTTCTTTAAGAGAGCTGATTATTTACGGAATTAAAGGTATGGCTGCTTATGTAGAGCACGCAATTAACCTTGGCAAAGAAAACACTGACGTTTATGGATTTATGTACAAAGGTATGGCAGCAACCCTTGACAATACTCTTTCTGCAGATGATCTGGTTGCGTTAACCTTACAGACAGGTGAAGTTGGCGTAACAGCTATGGCTCTTCTTGATGAAGCCAACACTTCCCGTTACGGCAATCCGGAGATCACTTCCGTTAACATCGGTGTAAGAAAGAACCCGGCTATTTTAATCTCCGGTCATGATTTAGCAGATATGGAACAGCTTTTAGAGCAGACTGCCGGAACAGGCGTAGATGTTTATACCCACGGCGAGATGCTTCCAGCTCATTACTATCCTGCATTTAAGAAATATGATCATTTCGCAGGTAACTATGGAAATGCATGGTGGAAACAGTTAGAAGAATTTGAATCCTTCCATGGTCCGGTTCTCTTTACAACCAACTGTATTGTTCCTCCAAGAACTCCTGAAGCAGCAGCTAAAATCTTCACCACAGGCGCTACCGGTTTCCCAGGATGCACACATATTGAAGCAGATGAGAACGGAAAGAAAGATTTCTCAGCTATTATTGAGCTTGCAAAGACACTTCCAAGTCCGGAAGAAATTGAAACTGGTTCCATCGTAGGCGGTTTCGCACATAATCAGGTATTTGCACTGGCTGATCAGGTGGTTGATGCTGTTAAATCCGGCGCTATCAAGAAATTCTTTGTAATGGCAGGCTGCGACGGCAGAGCAAAATCAAGAAACTACTATACCGAATTTGCAGAGAAGCTTCCAAAGGATACTGTAATCCTGACAGCAGGCTGTGCAAAATATAAATACAATAAGCTGAATTTAGGCGATATCAATGGTATCCCCAGAGTCCTTGATGCAGGTCAGTGTAACGATTCCTATTCTCTTGCAGTCATTGCAATGAAGTTAAAGGAAATCTTCGGTCTGGCTGATATTAATGAGCTTCCTATCGCTTATAACATCGCCTGGTATGAGCAGAAAGCAGTTATCGTACTTCTTGCACTCCTTCACCTTGGCGTAAAGAACATTCACTTAGGACCGACATTACCAGGATTTTTATCTCCTAATGTCGCCAATGTACTTGTAGATACCTTCGGTATTGCAGGAATCGGTGAAGTAGATGATGATATCGCATTATTCATGAATGCATAATTAGTCTGTTTAAAAGTCCATGGGACCTGTTGCTGATGCAGCAGCCCATGGACTTTTTTTATCAGTTCCGGCTTACGGAAGAACCGATGATATTCTTTTATAAAATGAGTTCAGGCTCAGAAATATCCAGTTTCAGATCCGCATCCTCCTCAGAGAGTTCTTCATCCTCCATGCCTTTTTCCACGCGGTATATATGAAAACCTGAACTGCTATTGTTAGTGTTTTTTATAATTCGATACTTATATCCAGCCTCTGATTCAGACGTTAAGCCCCCGGTTTTTACTTTCCCGTTTTCATCTACGAGAAACAGGCCTGTTCCATGATCTCCAGAAAATTCCGGAATATAAACCAATTTGTATTTCATCTCTTCCTCTGCTGTGACGGCAAGTCCCTTGTAATACAACTTTCCGTTAAATATACCTGAGACTCCCTGCCCTTGTGAATAACCATTTTCTCTCTTTTTTGAGAAATAATATTCATATTCCGTCCCATCATTTTTTAATATCACTTTTCCAGTGGATTTAGCAGATTTTGATCCGAAATAATAATAGCCTTCTTTTAATGGAAAGGCTCCGTCTTTGTTATAGATATAAATTAAACCATCAACAAGCGTTCCTTTGGAATTAAAAAGATACTGCTCGTCTTTAATTGTTACAAGCTGGGCATAGATCAGATCATCATCCCCCCCGGATAATCCGTATTTCCCATTTGTATCTACGGCTCTTACTTCTGTGGTACGGCTGGCATTTGACTGTGTGGCTAAGGACACAGAGCTTTTGGTGGCAGTAGTTATTTTCCCTTTTTTATTTAAGTAGTACCAGCATTCATCTTCATCCGGGTCTCCATTTAATCCTGGTGGAACAATAGAAAGCCATATATCCTTCTGGATGACCCCTACATTCTCTGCACCACAATAAATATACTTGCTGGCATCTTCGTTATATTTATCTAACAATTCCCTGTCAGTCTGGTCGTCTACCTTTATGTATTCATCACCCGTATTATAAACCCATCCATCCAACATTCTGCCTTCGGTATCAAAGCAGTATTCATAATCACCAATCGTGACTGTCGTATTCCGCCGTATTTTACCATCACTGCGGAAATAATACCAGTATTCTGCCCCTGTATTTTCCTCGTCAGAGGGAGGCGCTAACTTCAACCAGCCACTGGCTCTTGTTCCGTCTTCAAGACAATAATAGGTATCATTGCTGTTGATGTCGTCTGTTAGTTCAGTTGCTTCTCCGTCTGTATATGTAATCCATCCGGTCAGCATCTCACCGGTGTCAGAAAAGAAATATTTTTTATCACCGATCTGTTGTTTACCAGTCATCATTTCGCCATTTCGATCAAAATAATACCAATATTGATTTTTATCAGAGAAATCATCCCAGCTTTCTGAATTAATCCATGTATTCTTCACCCGAAGACCCTCGGAATCCACATAGTATTTTTCATCTCCATCGGAGATCCAGGAAGCAGTGGAAAGCTTTCCGCTTTCACCAAGATAATAATAACCGCTTTCTCCCTTTTTCCATGCGGATTTTATATATTCCCCATTTTCTTCGTAATGCCAGCCATATTCTGTCTCCGTCCAGCCATCTGCTCTTGATACCATTGTAGTATCTAAAAATACAATAGCTGCCGTTAAAATAATGAATGTATTTTTTGCCTGGTTTATCTTCAAGTGTTACCTCCCTGGTTATATTAATCTGCAATTAGTTTTTTAAAATTGCGGACTATTTATCTCACAATAATCACCTCCTGTTCACCATGTTTTATTTTATAAACATATTACGCCTATATGGTATAGTACATATTCATATTTGTAAAGCACAATTTGTGCTTAAAATATAGAAAACAGGTGTTAATGATAGATTATTATTAATAAACAGCGTAATTGAATTTAATTATTAATAAAAATAATAAAATTCAATTACGAAACGAAAACTGATTCCATATATTACCAGACCATCAATGTTAACAATAAAAAGTATTTCGCCGAAAACCTTTCATAGAATGGTTATCTAATGGAATTTGTCGAAAAATGCAAAACATTGTAAAAAGTGCACAAAAAATATAGTATAAATTTATGGAAATTCACATCTTGAATAATGGCTGGATGTAAAGTAATATTAGTATAAATTAAATTAATTAATTAATTACTTTTACATTTATTCGAGGTGAATTATGAAAGAAATCAGTATGGAGTTAATAGACGGTTCCTCATGGTTATCGCCAGAGGAAATTGCCAGTGGTGTGGAAGAATATGCCTCTTACCTTGAAGAAGTAAAGTATGGGGAAGAACAGTATGAAGAAAATCTTGGCTGGCTTGATGTAGAGGAGTGGGCTGGAGAAAAGTGGATCACGTATTACCAGGAATTAGCAGCAGATGTCAGGAAGAATGCAGATGCATTCGTAGTCATTGGTATCGGCGGATCCAATCAGGCAGCACGAGCAGTGGTGGATGCCATAGGAGAGACAGGCCCGGTAACGATTGTATGGGCAGGGAACAGCATTTCCGCAGACAGCATCAGAAGTGTGTTGCAGGAATTAAAAGGAAAGAGTGTATACATAAACGTAATTGCAAAAAATTTCGAAACACTGGAACCTGGTATTGGATTCCGTGCTCTGCGCAGTTTCATGAAAAAAGAATACGGTGAAGAATATGTAAAACGGGTGATCTGTACTGGCTCAGAGGGAAGTCATTTAGAAAAGCTGTGTAAGGTGAACGGATTTCACTTCCTTCCGTTTCCTGCCAATATTGGAGGTCGCTTTACGGCTCTCTCCCCAGTAGGGTTATTCCCCATGGCTGTGGCTGGGATTGATATTGGTGCAATTGCCAAAGGTGCACAGCTCATGCGTCAGCGTCTTCTTAAGGAAAGCGCCACTGAAAGTATGGCTCTGGAATATGCGGTTATAAGAAATCTGCTCTATCAAAAGGGGTTCAGCATGGAGATGCTTTCTTACTTCGAACCGCGGTATTTTCGCTTTGCAAAGTGGTGGATGCAGCTGTTTGGGGAAAGCGAAGGAAAAGACAACAAAGGCTTATATCCTCTGTTTGGAAACTTTTCTGAGGATTTGCATTCCATCGGTCAGTTTTTACAGGATGGATCCAATGTGATTTTTGAAACGTTCCTGGAGGTTCAGGATACAGGGTCATCATATGTTCTGCACAATGATAATGTGGATGATCTGTTTGATTATTTAGACGGTAAGGATTTTGATGAAATAAACCGGGCAGCATTTGAGGCAACAATTACAGCACACAGTAAAAAGTTCCCGTGTGTGAAAATAAGCGTCCCTGCTGTTGATGAGGAAACGTTTGGCCAGCTGTTTTATTTCTTTGAGTTTGTATGTTATTTGTCAGCAAAGATTCTTGGGGTTAACCCGTTTGACCAGCCAGGTGTGGAAGCGTATAAACAGTATATGTTTCAGGCCCTGGGAAAAAATGAAAATAAGATTCAGGCAAACGGTTATGGGGCAGCTGTCGGTGGCAGAAGTGCCAGTGGTATCTCTTTTTAAGATCAGGTGCTTAAAAAACACTTGAAATAATAAGGCATCAGAGAAGGAGGAATTTTTTATGAAAAAAGGTTTTAAGAAAATTTGTTCGCTTGCCCTGGCTGTGGTAATGACAGCTTCTACGCTGGCAGGCTGCGGCGGATCTAAGTCAGAAACGACTGAAAGCAGTGCAGGCAGCAGCGCCGCAGCTGAAAGTACAACAGCAGGCACTGGGGGTACTCAGGCAGCAGCTACAGGCGGCGATGGTGTATTGGATATCGGTTATAACCAGATGGTGGAAAGTTTAACACCTTTCAGAGGCAATACTTTAAGAAATGCTCCGTTTATGACCCAGCTGTATGAATCTCTGGCAGTTGTAAATGAAATCCGGGAAATGGAGCCTCTGATTGCAAAATCATGGAAGACAGACGATGACGGATTTACATATAATATTGAAATCTGGGACAGAGTAAGTGATTCCGCAGGAAATAAAATCGATGCATCTGATATTGTATGGTTTATGCAGGAATCCATGAAACGGGCATTAAAGCCTGTATTTGCAAAGGTTGAAAGTGTGGAACAGACTGGCGACTATACATTGACAGTTAAGATGAAATCCAATATCGTGGGTACATTTGAATCTCTGTTAAGAGATACATACGCAATCTCTAAAAAAGCATTTGAAGCCAGCTCTGATGAATTCGGTGCATCACTGGTTTCCACATCACCTTACATGATCACGGAATATACAGCAAATTCCAAACTGTCTTTTGAAAAGAGAAGCGATTACTGGCAGGATGAAGCAAATATGCCAAAATGTGTACGCCCTTCTGTTAAGAAGCTCAGCTACCACTGTATTACAGAATCTTCCCAGATGGCTATTGCTCTGGAAACCGGTATTGTAGACATGGTAATGAATCTTGATCCTTCTTCAGTAAAACAGTTTGCTGACAACAAGGATTACACAGTTGAACTGGCAGATGGTTCTCAGGGATATCAGATGTTTTTCTCTGGCGCAGACAGCAGTGTAGTTGCAAATAATGTGAAACTGCGTCAGGCGATCTGCTACAGCATTGATGAGAATGGTCTGATTGCTGGTCTTCTTCAGGGCTATGGTACACCGATGTATGATGTCTGTCCGCCAATGTTTAACGGATTTAACCAGAAGTGGATGGAAGAAGATTATTACAATTACAATGTTGACAAGGCAAAACAGCTCCTTGCAGATTCTGGCTATAACGGTGAATCAATCAGCATCCTTACAACCAGTAACACGTTGTCCCAGAGAATGGCACAGATGCTTCAGAGCTACTTAATGGCAATCGGCATCAAGGTTGAATTAAAGATTGTTGATATGGCGTTATTTACTTCTATCCGTCTCGATGGTACACAGTATGACATTGTACTTAATACAATCGGTGGAACATTCTTAAGTGACCACTGGTCTATCCGGTATGACCCTGCTGCTTATAAAACAGGAGATGCAACAAGCCGTCATGATAATACTCTGGCAGAACTTTTATATAAGACCTGGACACCAAGCGGCTATACAGAGGAAAACATTGACGCAGTTCATAAGTATATCAAGGATAATGCAATTGCTTATGGAATGTTTAATCCCCAGACGATTGTAGTCATCAGAAAAGATGCAGGTCTGGAGAAAGAAGTACTTGAGTACCAGGGTTATATTGCTCCGGCATCCAGTACGTTTACCAATTATTAAAACTATCAGAAGCAGAACAGTTTTATACTAATTCTAAGCTGAGGTGCGCAGATAAGCACAACAAGGCTGCGCACCAGTCAGCTTCAATGGAGAATAATCTATGTTAAAATATGTATTGAAACGATTGATCTGGATGATACCGATTGTTCTGGGGGTTGCAATTCTCGTTTTTATTATGATGACCTTCTGCCCAGGAAAGCCGGAGGAAATTATCCTTGGCCCTTCTGCGACGGAAACAGAACTTGCTGCGAAACGTCTGGAACTGGGACTGGATGATCCGATTGTGCTTCGTCTCGGCCGGTATATGAGTGATGTTTTTATCCATTTTGACCTTGGAAAATCCTGGCTGACCAATGTGGATATTACCAGTTCTATTAAGGAGCGTCTTCCAAGAACATTGATGCTGACAGTTACAACCTTATTCATATCCGTTGGTATAGGAATTCCACTGGGTGTGATCGCTGCAATCAAGCAGAATAAATGGCAGGATTCTCTTTGTATGGTGCTGGCGCTGATTGGTGTGGCAATCCCCAATTTCTGGCTTGCGCTGCTGCTGGTTTTGCAGTTTTCCGTAAAGCTCAACTGGCTTCCTGCGTTGGGAATCGGGACGGGGCTGGCCGGAATTAAATTTTATATTCTGCCTGCAATTTCCGGAAGTACAGGAGGTCTTGCAAGCTGCGCCAGACAAACAAGGTCTGCCATGTTAGATGTAATCCGTGCGGATTATATCACAACTGCCCGTTCAAAAGGTGTGCCGGAACGGGATGTAATTCTGAAACATGCCTTAAAAAACAGTTTAATCCCTATTATAACTGTTATGGGAACCATGTTCGGCCATTTTCTTGGAGGAGCGATGATCATTGAAACTATTTTTGCAATTCCGGGTATGGGCACCTATATCATCGGTGCTGTAAACAGCCGTGATTATCCCATTGTGCAGGGCGGTTCCATTTTCCTTGCAATCACATTCAGCTTCTGTATGCTTATTGTTGATTTACTTTATGCAATGGTAGATCCGCGAATCAAAGCCCAGTATGCATCAGGCAGGAAGAAAAGGAAGGTGAAAGCAAATGCCTAAGATGACCGGACATGCCAAGAATCAGGGTGGATTTACTGCTGTTATGAAGCAGATGAGTAAGAATAAAGCTGCGATGCTTGGCCTTTTAATTCTTTCAGCTGAAATCATCCTGGCAATCCTGGCGCCTTATATTATACCTTATGATTATTCCTTTATGGACATGGCAAATATGTTTGCCAAACCGTCAGCTTCTCATCTGTTTGGCTGCGATGATATGGGAAGAGATATATTCAGCCGTGTGCTCTTTGGGGCAAGGTATTCCATTTCCATCGGTATTATAGCGGTTGCCATTGGTTCCGTTATTGGCTGTACCATTGGTGCAATTGCCGGTTATTTCGGCGGCCAGGTGGACAATCTCATCATGCGTTTTTTGGATATTATTCAGGCAATTCCAGGAATGCTTTTAATGATCGTTATTTCTGCCGTACTGGGACCTGGTTATTTTAATACAATCGTAGCATTATCCATAGGAAGTATTTCCGGTATGGCCAGAATGCTTCGTGCCCAGATGCTGAAGGAGCGGGAAAACGAATACATTGAAGCAGCCCAGTCCATTAACTGCAGCAAATTCCGGATTATTACAAGTCATCTGCTTCCAAACTGTATTTCACCCATGATTGTATCTGCCACGATGGGAGTGGCGCAGACCATAACGATGGCCGCTGGTTTAAGCTTTATCGGTCTTGGTGTTCAGCCTCCTATTCCTGAATGGGGTGCCATGTTATCAGCAGCCCGCCAGTTTATTCGTCAGGCTCCTCATCTGGTTTATTTCCCAGGGCTTGCGATTGCAGTGACAGTACTTGCATTGAATTTACTGGGAGACGGCTTAAGAGATGCTCTTGATCCCAAATTGAAGAATTAAGGAAGGAGGAACAGCTGTGCATCAGAAAGAAATCAATACAGATATGCCGTTCCTTTCTATAAAGGACTTAAAGGTGGAATACAAATCGGATGGTCAGATTGTCCATGCCGTAAATGACGTAAGCCTTCAGCTTGAGAGGGGAAAAACCCTGGGGCTGGTTGGTGAGACTGGTGCAGGTAAAACTACAATTGCAAAATCCATCCTGCGTATTTTACCTGATGTTGGCAGTCATATTGCAAACGGTGAGATTTACCTGGAAGGGGAAAATCTCTTGAAATTATCAGAAACTGACATGAGAAAGATTCGCGGAAACAAGGTTTCCATGATATTTCAGGATCCCATGACAGCGTTAAACCCTGTTCTTCGTGTCGGCGATCAGATCGCAGAAGTAGTGAGTCTGCACAGTGACAGCAACAATCGTGCAGAACATGAAAAAAGAGCAAAGGAAATGCTTGAAATTGTAGGGATCCCTGCAGAGCGTTATTATGCATATCCCCACCAGTTTTCCGGCGGTATGAAGCAGAGAGTTGTCATTGCCATCGCTCTGGCATGCAATCCCGACCTTCTTCTGGCAGATGAACCAACCACGGCTCTCGATGTGACCATACAGGCTCAGGTGCTTGATCTGATCGCAGAGTTAAGAAACAAATATAACACAGCCATGCTGTTAATTACCCACGATATGGGCGTTGTTGCACAGGTGTGCGATACTGTGGCAGTCATCTATGCAGGCAGAATTATTGAGTATGGAACAAAGCAGCAGATTTTTAAACACCCCTCCCATCCATATACCATCGGCCTGTTCGGAGCAATACCTGACATGAATGAGGATGAAGAATGGCTGCACCCAATTGACGGACTGCCGCCGGATCCAACCAACCTGCCTCAGGGCTGCTCCTTTGCACCAAGATGCAAATTTGCAACAGATGCATGCTGGAAGGAACCAATCAGCATGAACAAGACTCAGGATGGACACGATTGCCGCTGCTGCCGAATCGAAGCCGTTATGAAGGGGGAGGATTAAATGAATCCGGTTATTGAAGTAAAGAACTTAAAAAAATATTTTACAACTCCCCGCGGTATGCTTCATGCTGTTGATGACGTCACCTTTACCATTGAAAAAGGACGTACTCTGGGCGTTGTAGGAGAGTCAGGCTGCGGAAAATCCACCCTGGGAAGAACCATTATCCATCTCCATGAGAGTACAGAGGGACAGATTTTATTAAACGGAAAAGATGTCACCAACTTAAAGGGGAAGGATTTACGGCAGGCCCGTGAAAAGATGCAGATTATATTCCAGGACCCATACTCCTCTCTTGATCCACGTAAAACCATAGACAGTACAATCCGGGAACCCCTGATTGTATCAAGGCGTTTTACAAAAAGCCAGATTGATCAGAAAACACAGGAATTAATGGACCTGGTTGGTATAGATGAACGGTTGAGAAAAGCATACCCCCATGAACTTGACGGCGGACGCAGACAGCGGGTGGGAATTGCCCGTGCGCTTGCATTAGAGCCTGAGTTTGTGGTATGTGATGAGCCGGTATCCGCTCTTGATGTATCAATCCAGGCACAGGTACTCAATCTTTTAAAGAAGCTCCAGAAGGAAAAGGGCCTGACCTATATGTTTGTTACTCATGACATGTCAGTGGTACGCCATATTTCCGATGATATTTGTGTTATGTACTTAGGACAGGTTGTTGAAAAATGCTCTTCAAAGGAACTGTTTAAAACCCCGCTTCATCCTTATACAAGAGCATTGCTTTCTGCAATCCCATCCACAGATATTGATAAACCCAATAAGCGTGAGATTCTGCGCGGTGAAATTACATCGCCGGTCAATCCAAAACCAGGCTGCCGCTTTGCGGCGCGCTGTCCCTATGCGAAAGAGGAGTGCTTAAAACAGCAGAAGCAGGAAGAGATATCCCCTGGACATTTCGTGACATGCTGCCGCCTGCAGGAAATAAGTTCCTCGTATAATTAAGGAAAAAGACTCCAAAAACGCTAAGGAAGAATCAGTGTTTTTGGAGTCTTTCTGGCAGGATCAGAAATGAAGATCGCCTGCATTATAGGTCTGGATCTTGTTGCTGAACCGCATCTGTATTTCATCTAAGCGCTGTTTGGAGTAGGTGAGATAAATCAGATCCTTTGGCGGCCAGTGAAGCATCATGTCAAACCGGTCTTCGTCTGTTAAAGCTGTTTTTGAAATGTAAATATAGAGTGATCCGGTATTTTTGGAATCTTTTCTGGTAAACAGCTTTGTTCCTGCCACACCCACTTCACCAACTTCATCCCAGGTGTAGGATTGAAGCGTTTTCCATGGGAGAAAGCAGCGAACGCCTGTCTGGTCCACACAAACGGAAGCAGCGTAGGTGAGCATTGGCTTTACAAAGAGAAGTCCGATCAGAAAAAACACTGCGGCTGACCCCAGACGCGATAGGATGATCAGGCTGATAACAAGCATAAGAGAAAACAGGACGGTTGCAATGCTTACTGCAGCCTTAAAGGTATCGACAAGGTATGTTTTTTTCATGTGGGAATAGTCCTCTCATTAAATTAAACAATTTAAATAATTAATACCATTATAACCAATGAACCGTATTGTGTCAAATTGCAAAAAGATAAAAAAATAAATAAATGGAGGTATTTGATATGGAATTGTACAAGGACCCACATCAACCGATAGAAGCGAGAGTGGAGGATCTTCTTTCCAGAATGACTCTTGAAGAGAAGGTTGCCCAATTATGCGGTGATTTGCCGGCTTCATTTATTGAAGATGGAAAAGTAAATACAGATCTTTTAAGAAAGAAGTTCCCTGACGGTCATGGACGTTTTACTCAGTATTCCATTGTTGGTCTGGTAAGCCCGGAGCAGATTTCCAAAATCAGCAACCAGATACAGCGTTATTTTGTGGAAGAGACCAGACTGGGAATACCGGTTGCGTTACAGGCAGAGAATCTTTGCGGTTATCCTGCAGCAGGGGGCACCCTTTTCCCGGCAATGATCAATATGGGATGTACCTGGGAACCAGAGCTTGCCAGTAAAATGAGTGAAATTATCGGACAGGAGAGCCGCAGTGTGGGAATTACCTCCGCCATGAGCCCGGTAATCGATATCGTTCAGGATCCCAGATGGGGAAGAACGTATGAGACCTTTGGAGAAGATCCTTATCTGACCAGTCAGTTCGGCGTTCACTATGTAAAAGGAATGCAGGAGCAGGGCGTCAGCTGTATCGCAAAGCATTTCCTGGGATATTCCTCAACACAGGGCGGTTTAAATACTTCAGCGTGCCGTATGGGAAAACGGGAGCTTTATGAGATATTTGCAACCCCTTTTGAAGCAGCGGATAAGCTGGCAGGACTGGATGCCATGATGGCAAATTATGGAGAGATTGATGGGCTTCCTGTGATTGTGAACAAGGATATTATTGAAAATCTGCTTCGTAAAACCATGGGCTTTGATGGAGTTTTAACGTCTGACGGTGCGGCGGTACTGAAAACCTACCAATACTTCAAGGTTGCAAAAACCTATGAAGAGGCAGGATATCTGGCGAAAAAAGCGGGTACGGACACGGAGATCCCCGTAGGAGCAGCCTTCCGTCAGCTGCCAGGGTATGTACGTTCCGGCGAACTCAGTGAAGAGTGCATCGATGCTTCTGTCCGCCGTGTGCTTACCGTTAAATTTAAACACGGTCTGTTTGAGAATCCATATTGCGAAGAAGAGAAGGTTACCATGGCATTATGCAATGATTCAAAGAATGAACTCAGTGAAGAAATTGCAGCCAAATCATTGGTTCTGTTAAAAAATGACGGCGTACTCCCTCTTAAAAAAGGAACAAAGATAGCGCTTATTGGTCCCCATGGGGATTCACTGCGGTATCCTGTGAGCGGTTACACCTATCCGGCATATGTAGAAATGATGAAGGCAGGTGCCAGCGGCCAGTCAACTGGTTTTAACGGTCTGGCTGATGAGCAGGAAAAAGCGCAGAGCAGTGAAAAGAAATACAAAGGACCTTTTGCAGTCATGTTTGATATGTTCTCAAAGGAAGAACAGGATGCAATGAACGATATGGAATCAGCGTTAAGAAGGACAGGAACACGCAGTTTAAAAGAAGTTCTTACAGAGCGCTTCACCGTATCCTATGCACAGGGCTGCAGCATTATCGGAGAAGAGACAGATGGTTTTGCCGAAGCAGTGGAAGCAGCCAGAGAGTCAGATGTGATTGTGATGGCATGCGGCGGAAACTCAGGCTGGGTCAATGTAACCGGAGGTGAGGGGAAAGACCGTCAGTTCCTTGATCTGCCAGGTGTTCAGCAGAAGCTTCTGGAAGCAGTCGCAGCAACAGGCAAACCAGTAGTTCTGGTGCTTTATGGACCAGGTGTATTTGCTGTTAACTGGGCACAGGAAAACTGCGGGGCAATCCTGCAGGCATTTATGCCCGGACCATTTGCAGGTAAGGTTATTACCAATGTATTAGACGGAACAACCAATCCCGGAGGAAAGCTGACAATGACTGTTCCCAGATCAACCGGACAAATCCCCATCTATTATAACCACCGCATCGGGTCCGGTTATAACAGTGGAGGAGATATCACCGCTTCTTCCATCTTTTCCGGAGGTTATGTGGATGGTCCTGCCGATCCGCTTTACTGCTTTGGACATGGTCTCAGCTATACCACATTTGAACTTTCTGATCTGGAATTATCTGCAGCTGAAATACCCACAGACGGAAAACTGGAAATCAGCTGTAAGGTGAAAAATACTGGTGATGCTGCCGGTGATGAAGTGGTTCAGCTTTATACCAGTTTTACAGAGGCTCATGTAACACGTCCAAGCAAACAGCTTTCCGGCTTCCTACGTGTGTCCCTGAAGCCAGGAGAAGTAAAACAGGTTGTATTCCATCTGGATATGGCACAATTGGGATATTACAACGAAAGTATGGAATTTGTAGTTGAGCCGGGAAATATGCATCTGATGGTGGGGACCAGTTCAGTAAATCTTACGTTAAACAGCCGTGTGCTGCTCACTGGAAAACCGGCAGATATGATGGGCAGACGCTCTTATGTATGCCATACAGAAGTTCATTAGTTAAAAAGGGATAAAAACTTATGGAGAAAAGACCTCATATTATTATCTTCAATCCCGATGAAATGCGTTCTGACTGCCTTGCTCATCTGGGGCAGAATAAGGCAGCCAGAACTCCGTTCTTAGATGAATTTGCCAGGTCGGAAGCTGTATCCTTCCGTAATGCCTTTTGCCAGAACACGGTATGTGTTCCCAGCCGGTGCAGTTTTTTTACTGGTCTCTACCCCCATGTTAACGGGCACCGTACCATGCAGCATTTGCTGCGCAGCCATGAACCAAGCTTGTTTTCCGAATTAAAGGATGCAGGTTATTATGTCTGGATGAACACCCGGAATGATTTAATTGCAGGACAGATACCAGGTCTTATGGAAGAGCATGCAACTGAGATCTATTATGGGGAGGAATGTCCCAGGCCGCTGGGGCAGGAAAAGAAAGATTTTCGAGGGCAGATGGGAGATAAGAACTATTACTCTCATTATGAAGGAAGGCTGTTGACCGATGAGAAGGGAATCCATTATTCTGATGATGACGGAGTGGTAGATGCGGCAATTGACCGGATCTTTCACCGGGTTAATGACCAGCCTCTGTGTATGTTTCTTGGCTTAATGTATCCCCATACTCCCTATGCAGTGGAAGAACCCTACTTTTCAGCCATTGACCGAAGCCTGCTGCCCAGACGTGCCGCAGCGGGAAGAAACAAGCCTGAGATGGAGTCAGCCTTAAAAAATCTCATGGCTATGGATTCCTATACGGAGCAGGACTGGGATGAGCTGCGTGCCTGTTACTTAGGGATGTGTATGAAGGTGGATGAACAGTTCAGACGATTATGTGATGCACTGAAGGAAGCTGGAATCTACGACGATTGCGCCATATTTTTCCTGAGCGATCACGGTGATTATACCGGTGACTTTGATTTGCCGGAAAAATCCCAGAATACGTTTGAAGATTGTCTCACTAAGGTTCCGCTGCTTATAAAACCTCCTAAGGGAGAGCAGGTTGATGCTGGAATTTCTGAATCTCTGGTAGAACTGGTGGATTTTTATGCAACTGTAATGGATTATACCAGTACAGACCCCAGTCATGATCACTTTGGAAAGTCTCTTAAGCCCGTTCTCATGGACCGGAGTGTACAGCTGCGTGATACCGTTTTTTGTGAGGGCGGCAGAATGCCATGGGAAACACAGGCCGATGAATACCATCCGGCAGCCGGCAGTTCCGGTGTAATTCCAAAAACCAGCATGTACTGGCCAAGGCAGACAGCCCAGCTGGACGCAGATGCCCATTGTAAAGGAACCATGATACGGGATCATTTTTATAAATATGTTCACCGGTCAAATGGACGTCATGAATTTTATGACCTTCAGTCCGATCCTCTTGAAGAAAATAATGTCTACGGGGATCCTGAACATGAGACCAAAACAGTGGAATTCAGATTCCGCCTTCTGGACTGGTATCAACAGACCTGTGATATTGTTCCAAGGAATTGTGACAGACGTATGAGCGATCGAATGATGTGGTCGAAAATAAAGCAGGACTGTCCTCCTCAACTGGAGGAACAGGCATGGGAAATGATCAGGGATGGAAAGGGTATGGCCTACATCAAAGCCCAATTGGCAGTAATGCAGACAGAGAATTAAAATAACAATGCGGTTTCAATTATCTTTCAGTCCAGACTGATAATTGAAACCGCATTGTTGTTCTATTCGATGAAGGTTTTCAGATCATTTTGTACCGCTGCTGCAGCAGCACCTAAAGCACCGCTATAGGTGTCTGGCTCAACAAACATAAAGTTGGTATCGATATCAGTGGCTGTATATAAATTCCGATGAATGACATCCATGAGCTGATCTTTGTTCTTCTGATTCTGGAAGATGTTTCCGTCAATCAGAATACATTTGGGTCTTACGAAATTATCAATATTGGCAATTCCAATTCCCATGTGATAGACCGCATCTTCCAGGATCTCATTCACACTCTGGTCTCCTTCAGACTGGGCTTTAATGATCTCATATATGGTTGGAGATTCAGCATTGGCGCAGATACCGCGAAGAATATCTGCCTTGCCATTGTTCAGCGCGCCGATGCAATTGGAAATGATCGCCCGTTCACTTGAAAATGCCTCAAGGCAGCCGTGGTTTCCGCATCTGCAGAGAGGACCGTGAGAGTCAACCACCATATGTCCCACCTCGCCCTGGCCGATAATAGATTCACGAAAACGATCATGAGTATACATTAAAGGACAGGCAATACCTGTTGAAACCATAAAGTATGCAAAGGAGTGATAGTGGTCCATTCGTTCATGATCAAATAAATAGGAGCCATAGGCTCTTGCACAGGCATTGTTTTCGATTGAGACAGGTCCGTCGTAGTTAAGCAGCCTGGATAAATCGCCTTTCAGATCTTTGTTTTTCCATTCATAGCCTGGAAGGACTATGAGCTTTCCTTTGTTGCGATCCACAAGTCCCGGTATGCACAGACCAATACCAGCGATTTTTGTCTTTGGTATTTTACTGGACCGAAGCAGCTTTTTAACCAGTTCCGAAGTTTCTGTCATGATTTCATCATAATCACTGTAAGCCGTATCATCTGCAATTGCTTTTATCAGTTTGCCACGGTAGTCCGTGATGCAGGCACGGCGCATAGTACCTCGTGTTTCAATTCCAATAAAATATCCGCCATCGTCTGAAATATCAATGAGAGATGCCTTTCGCCCAAGGGTTTTTCCGGAAGCTTTTGTGTTTTCCACCTCTTTAATAAGTCCTTTGGAAAGTAGAAAATTCACAGTGGTGGTGATTGTTGGAAGGGTAAGTGACAGCTTTTCTGATATTTCAATTCTGGAAATGGGACCATCATGATAAATCATCTGGCGAATCGCGGACTGATTCGTGACCTTAACTCTTGATAAATTATTTCCATTGGCAATCTGCATGTTATTTGGATCCTTTCTGTATATGTATCAGATATTTTTTATTTTAAATGAGGATAACGGGGAATAATACGCTCCCGTGTTGCCAGGTCAATCTGGTTTAAGTCGTCGATTACCTGCTGGGGATTGAAGAAGCGGACAAAGTCATCAATCATTTTGGTCCCCTTAAGAGCAAGATCATCCCGCTCTGCAATGGATCGGCAGCCTTCTCCGCCGCCATGGTCTGAAAATTCTTCATAGAAAAACCCTGCATTACCAGGTGAAGTTGCCACAGCGTTCAGTCTTTGAACCGCTGATTTTAAGGAGTTTTCCAAAGGGGCATGTAACGGTTCTTCCTTAAGCCCGGCATCCGGGTCAACGAAGAGGTAGTCCAGCTGATTCATCTGTTTATAAGCACCGTACATAAGCTCTTTGAAAGGTATGTCTGTTACCTGCCAGCCGTTATCTTTTGCAATTTGTATCGCCTGCAGCAGGCTGATATGAACAAACGGGACTTTTTTGTCATGAAATGCATCCATAATAAAACTGTTGATTGTTAAATAGGCTGGACCATGACCGGAGACATAAATCTGCTTGCGAAAGCCCTGCTTTAACAGGCTGTCAGAAAGCTGCCTCAGATAAGATGCACCTTCTGCAATGCTTAAATATACCGTACCCCGTCCAGTCCGAGTCGCACCTGGATAAAAAAAGGGAAGACCGGTTAATGACAGGCTGTCGGTGGCTTCTGCCATCTTTTCCGCAATCGCTTCTACATAAATGGTTTCACAATCAAGCGGTAGATCACCGTGAAGCTCCACAGTTCCCACAGGGATAAAAATAACATCTCTGCCGCGGTCTAAATACTCCTCAACTTCAACATTTCTCATTTTATTTAAAATATGCGTTTTCATATTTCCTCCCGGGCTGTTTTACAATAATTAAATGATTTAATATTCATAATAGCAGAATAATTAAGAAAATACAAGTTTTAGAAAATATTTGTTGACAGTAGATATTGAAATTATTTCGTAGTGATGATATAATAAATTAAATTAATTAAAAAATAGAACGGAAGGAAAAATAACGTTATGATGGACGTTTTACTCTACATGTCAGATCAGCATTCCTACAATTTGCAGGGGTATGCCGGAAACAATATAGTAAGAACTCCCAACTTAGATCGCATAGCCAGGGAAGGGACAGTACTTACCAATGCATATACGGCATGTCCGCTGTGTGTACCAGCCCGTGCCTCCATGATTTCAGGACAGCTTCCCAGTAATAACGGTGTTTTGTTTAACTTTAATTCCATTAATTCTGACAGCGCTACCTTTCTTCACAGCCTGACTGTATCCGGTTATGAAACGGTACTTTGCGGCCGTATGCATTTTGTCGGACCGGACCAGCGTCATGGTTATGCAAAGCGCATTGCAAAGGAGCGGACTCCAGTATTTCACAACAATGCTCCAAAAACAAAAGAGGAGATGGAAAATAAATCAAAAGTAACGGGGTTTGATGAAAACAGCTCGCTCTACTATATAGGCGGTGGGGATTCTCCAGTTCTTGCATATGACCGCTATGTTGTAGGTGAAGCACTGGATTACTTAAGCGAGGAACATGAAAGACCACAGTTTATTACAGTAGGAACCTATGGTCCTCATTTCCCTTATGTGGCTCCGGAAGAACTCTACGAGTATTATTATGACAAAGTCAGCCTGGAGGATGTTTCAGAGACCTATGAGGGGCATCCCGCTCTTGACGGTAAATTTACAGAGGCAGATCCGGAAGTGGCCAGAGCAGCACGTGCGGCTTATTACGGTCTGGTTGAGCAGCAGGACCGGCATATCGGAACAGTGTATGAAGCATTTCAGCAATATTTAAAACGGACTGGTCATGAGGGAATATTTATTTATGTTTCCGATCATGGTGATATGAATGGCACACATGGATATTATGGCAAGCAGGTATTTTATGAACCATCAGCCCACATTCCTTTTTTAATTCAGGGTAATAACATTCCAGCAGGGCGAAGGATTGAAAGTCCCACCAGCCTTTTAGATATGGGTCCTACCATCTGCGGATTGACAGGAGCGGAGATTTTAGAAGGGGATGGGAAAGATATTTCTGCTCAGATCATTCAGAACAGCCAGGATGAAGACCGAATGGTAGTCAGTGAACTGTATACATATTTAAGCAATGGAGGGACCTCCCTTGGAAGGCTGGTTCGTTATCAGCAGTGGAAGTATATTACATATTCAGGATTTCCAGAGGATGACGTGCTCTATGATTTAGAACATGATTTAAATGAAGAGCATAATGTAATCGCCCGGTTTCCTGAGATTGCAGAAAAACTCAGGCAAAAGGCTGATTCCTATAAAAGTTATGATCAGGTAATGGAACACGAAAACTGGGTGATGAAGCAGCTTCGCATCCTGATGAAATGCGATTATGATAATCCGGCTGAAAGATGGATTCCATCCGGCCTTAAGGAACTTGATAATCCGGTTAAAAGCAAGAAACCATTTCAGCCCACACCATGGGCAGTGCTGATGAGAAAACGGCTGAATGAACAATAAGTCATAAAACCAGGGAGAAAATAACAATGAGAGTGAAACAGATTAAAGACATTGATGCTTTTTTTAAGGCGCTGGCAACCTGCCAGGGAAGAGTGGAACTGATTACAGATGATAAGGATGTACTGAACTTAGCATCAAAGCTGACCCAGTTTATCGGTCTTACCAGAGTATTCAGTAATCCTGAAATAGAATCTTATGAAATCGTCTGCTATAACGGAGAAGATTATCAGAAGATTAAAGAATATCTGGTTCCAGCAGAATAGATCAGTCATTACAGTTACGGAAAAGGTTTACGAAAACGTTTGACTAAAGAGTTATAGAAATGAAATTTTTAATCAACTATAATTTGATACAGATCAGAGTGTACAGTCGAAAGGGGAAAAAACTATGCCAATTATACCATTAAGACCTCTCTTGGAGGCAACCGACAAATATCAGTTTGCACAAGGTGCATTTAATGTAAATGCAGTATCCCAGATTAAAGCAGC
The DNA here is from genome assembly GCA_009712635.1 of Hungatella sp. Classification (GTDB taxonomy): domain Bacteria; phylum Bacillota; class Clostridia; order Lachnospirales; family Lachnospiraceae; genus Lacrimispora. The sequence goes on from WASS01000029.1 coordinate 261,070, forward strand.
AATTGAGGTTCATGAAATGTTAAGAAGTCCGGTCATATTACAGGGAGCAGATTTAGCCAACGGTTTTATGGGCGGAAGAACAGATTTTTTAAACTCAACCATTGAGGACAAGCGCATTGGTGCAAAGAACATCGGAGCAGCCGTCTATAAATATGGTGCTTATTCACCTGTTCCCATTGTACTTCATTTAGACCATGGGAAAGACTTTGACTCGGTAAAAGCTGCAATTGACGGCGGTTATACTTCGGTAATGATTGATGGTTCATCGCTTCCCTTTGATGAGAACGTGGAACTGACCCGCGAGGTTGTTAAATATGCACATGAACGGGGCGTATCAGTAGAGGGGGAACTGGGGGTTCTGGCGGGAGTGGAAGACCATGTATTTTCTGACGCTTCCACCTACACCAATCCCATGAAGGCAATTGAATTTTTCAAAAAAACAGAGGTTGACTGTCTTGCAATTTCCTACGGAACCATGCATGGAGCGGTAAAAGGTAAGAATGTAAAACTCCGCAAAGAAATCGTCATTGCCATTAAAGAATGCTTAAGACATGAAAAAATATTTGGAGTATTAGTATCCCATGGCTCCTCAACCGTTCCCAAATATATTGTTGACGGGATCAATGCTCTTGGCGGTGAGATTACCAATGCTGATGGAATATCGGTAAATGAAATCAAACAGGCAATTGCATGCGGGATAGGAAAAATCAATGTTGATACCGATTTGCGTCTGGCAGTAACAAGAAATTTACGGGAATATTTCTATCAGCATCCGGATAAGAAAAACAGCCCCTCCGTTGGGAAAATATATGAACTGATGGAGGAAAAGAAATCTGCATTTGATCCCAGGGTTTTCTTAACCCCTATTATGGATACGGTGATGAAGGGGATTGAAACGGATGATGATATCCGAACACTGGGAGGATATATCGAACAGGGCGTAAAGGAAGTTGTGGGAACTTTAATTGTTGAATTCGGCTCTGTAGGCAAAGCATCTTTGGTTGAGCAGCTGACCACCGATGATATGATACGTAAATATAGAAAGTAACCGGGAAGGAATACCATGAAGCATATTTTTCTAAATTTAAAACGATTCGATATTCCAAAGGAATACAGCGGAGTAAACAGCATTGCCAGCCCACAGGAGTGGGGCGCATATATTGTTGGTAAAGTCCAGGAAGAACTAAAAGAGTATAACGCCGATGATGTGGAGTTTGTGATGTATATGCCGGAAGCGCATATTATCAATGCAGTTAAGGAACGGAAAGAAGATTCAAACCTTAAGATCGGCTGTCAGAGTGTATTTCGTGAGGATACGGCGAAAGGAGCAAACTTTGGTGCCTTTACCACCCAGAGAACCGGTAATTCCATGAAAGCAATTGGCTGTGACAGCACAATCATCGGTCATTTTGAGGAAAGAAAGGACAAGGCTGGTATTCTATCCGAAGCCGGTGTGACCGACTTTGATGCCGTTAACCGGATTCTAAACAAGGAAATTAAGTCGGCTATTCAGGCAGGACTGGACGTGCTTTACTGCATCGGTGAAACGGCTGACCAGCAGGAGAACTGGAAGGAAGTTTTAGAAAGTCAGCTGACCATCGGGTTAGATGGGGTGGACATCAGTAAAGTGGCAGTCGCCTATGAGCCAGTATGGGCAATCGGACCTGGAAAAACACCGCCTGACAGAGAATACATCAGAAAAATAGCCTGTTTTATCAAAGAAGTAAAAAGCGGGATTGCGGTAACCTATGGCGGGGGACTCAAAACGGATAACGCCGGCATGCTCGCCTCCATACCTGAAATCGACGGCGGACTCATCGCACTTACGAGATTTACGGGAGACATTGGTTTTTACCCGGAGGAGTATCTGGAAATTATACGTACATATTTAGGATAGAGAAAGAGGGGTACCTGAAATGAAATTACAATTTGAATATGGACATGGTTTTGTCAATGCTGAACTACCGGATGACACCGATGTATTTATACCTGGAGAAACTATAGCGGATCCGCCTTATATACCGGGGGACCAGCTGGAAGCCAGGACTCTTGAATCCATTCGTAATCCAATCGGAATGGAACCGTTAACCAAACTTGGGAAAAAGGGATCAAAAGTAACCATAATCTTCCCTGACAGGGTAAAGGGCGGGGAACAGGAAACGGCTCACCGTAAAATTTCCATAAAATTAATTCTTCAGGAATTATACAGCGCAGGAGTGGAAAAGAAAGACATTCTTTTAATCTGTTCCAATGGTCTTCACAGGAAGAACACCAAGGAGGAGATTTTTAATATCCTTGGTAAGGATTTATTCCATGAATTCTGGTTTACACATCAGATTATTAATCACGACAGTGAAGATTACGATCACCTGGTTGATTTAGGAGTCACAGACCGCGGCGATCCGGTCATCATGAATAAATATGTATATGACAGCGATGTTGCCATCCTGATCGGACATACCCAGGGCAATCCCTACGGCGGCTATTCCGGCGGCTATAAGCATTGTTCTACTGGTATCACCCACTGGAAGTCCATTGGTTCTCATCATGTTCCTGAAGTGATGCACAGGGCTGATTTTGTTCCGGTAAGCGGAAAATCATTAATGAGATCAAAGTTCGATGAAATCGGCGAGTATATGGAAACACGCATGGGCAAGAAGTTTTTCTGTTGTGATGCCGTGCTTGATACCAATTCGAGGCAGATTGAAATTAACAGCGGTTACGCAAAAGAGATGCAGCCTGTTTCCTGGAAAACAGCGGATAAGAGAACTTACGTACCATTTGCCGAAAAGAAATATGACGTTATGATATTCGGCATGCCTCAATTCTTCCATTATGGAGACGGTATGGGAACCAATCCGATCATGCTGATGCAGGCTCTATCCGCTCAGGTAATCCGTCATAAGAGAGTGATGAGCGACAACTGTGTAATTATCTGTGCTTCCACCTGCAACGGCTATTTCCATGACGAGTTATGGCCATATACCAGACAGATGTATGAGATGTTCCAGACGGATCACATGAATACACTTCCTGATATGAACCGCCTTGGAGAGTATTTCGCCACAAACGAAGAGTATATCAGAAAATACCGTTATACCAATGCATTTCACCCGTTCCACGGCTTTTCCATGATTTCCTGCGGACATCTGGCTGAGAAAAATACTTCGGCCATTTACATTGTGGGAGCAGAACAGCCAGGCTATGCCAGAGGAATGGGATTAAAAACAAGAGCAACCATTGAAGAAGCACTGGCTGATGCAAAACTCAAATATGTGGGATCAAATCCGAATATCCTGGCACTTCCAAAGGCTTTTAAAACAGCAGCTGTTCATCTTATGATGAAAGACGAGATATACAGCGGAGACAACATGTATCATCATCATTAATAGTTTAAAACATGGAATAAGGACTGGTGGATTAATGCAGCATAGTAAATGGGTTACGATGGAAGAAGGAATTTTAGAAGCATATATAAGGAATCTAAGCGGGGAAATTGTACTTGGAATTGATGGTTTCATTGATCAGGTATGGCAGGTTGTGGAGACAAGAACCCAGGATAACAACTACATTCTCATTGATAAGATGCAGGAGTTTGGAAATCTCATTGTAAACCGCAGGGAAGGCGGTATGGCAAATGAGCTGATTAAAAAGAGAAGAAGCTATGGCGGGTTTACTGCCAATACTGGAAAAGCTCTTGGTAATATGAATTTGCCCACAACTCTGATTGGAATGTATGGAAAGGAAGAAATTGATAAGATCTTTCATGATCTGCAGGAGAAATGTAATCTGATCTCCGTTGGGGATCCAGTCGTCAGTACAATCCTTGAATTTACCGACGGAAAAATAATGATGCCCAACTTAGACGAACTGTTAAACTTTACATGGCAGGACTTCTTACGCATGATCGGGCATGAGCAATTACAAAAGATTTTATTGAATGCGGATATTGTATCCCTGGGCTACTGGTCTAACATGCCTGATTTTGACACCTTTATGACGGAACTTACCGAGAACTATTTTCATACAAACCGGCCCAGAAGATTATTCTTTGATTTTGCAAATATTAAGAAGCGGAGTAAAGAGGCGATTCATGGAACCTTCCGCGTGTTAGAAAAAATTAACAATAAAATTCCGGTGAGTCTCAGCTTAAATGAGCACGAAGCTGTTATATTATTTTCCTATTATGACCGGAAATTCTCTGAGAACAGTGAAGAGGTTGCAGAGGATACCGAGTTTATCAGGAACATAATCGGGCTTGATGAGCTGATTGTACACACCCCTCAATATGCAGTGATGTCATCCAAATCAGAGGGAGTGGAATTACTGGAACAGGATTACTGCGATGCACCAGCTATAACCACAGGAGCCGGGGATACGTTTAATGGCGGATACATCGCCGCCTGTCTTGGCGATTTAAAGGCGGTGGAACGTCTTGCCATTGCCAATGCAGCAACCAGGTTTTATATCAGCAACAGCCATACACCCGACAGGCAGGAACTGATCTCAGAGATAAAGCGGATTAAAAAAGTTTTAAGCTGAAGCCTGAAATGAAAAAAAGGAATCGGAACGCAATTACGTTCCGATTCCTTATGAAAAGACTGGCATGGTTATGTTCTTCTGATCCTGCTTAATTTGCAGCAGCTTTCTCTTGTAATAATCTGAAACGGGAGTTCTACGGTTGCATGAATGCCTTTTCCATTCTCAATCCGGTCTATCAGGATCTTTGCAGCCATCTTTCCCAATTCCTCCATTGGAATACGGATAGTGGTCAGCATGGGAGACATGTACTGGGCTGTATCAATATCATCAATGCTGATGATTGAGAAATCCTGTGGTACGCGAAAGCCGCAGTCTTTGATGGCTTTCATTGCACCGATTGCAGTGGAATCATTGGCGCAAAACAACGCGGTAACAGTTTTTTCCTCATGTTTCTGGAGAAATGCTTTTACACCGTTATATCCCCCCTCAGGGGACATGGGAGCTGCTATGATATGTTCCCGTAAAACAGGCAGCTTTAATTCTTTCATGGCATCCAGATACCCCTGGTATCTTAATTCTTTCTGCTTTTCTCCCACATAAGCGATGGAACTGTGACCCAGCTTATGAAGGTATTGAATTGCCGCCATAGATGCCTGATATCCGTCGCTTACAATCTGATCAAACTCGGTATCGATTTTATTCAGTCCTACATAAACAACGTGTTTATACTGCTTTTTGATGAAGTCCAGCAGATCCTTATCGAACCGGCCCAGAACTGCTATGCCATTAACCCGGTTGTTTGTTATGACCTGATAAGTGGCGGCGTCATTTATATCATAAGCGGAGAAGGAATATTTCATAATATATCCCTGTCTGTAAACCTCCTGTTCAATGGATCTTGCTATCTTTGAAAAGAAGGGATCATCAGTCGTGCTGTTTGACCGTGCAAAGATACAGCCAATTGTTTTCACAGGAGCCGAAAGGCCATCGGGATCTCTGTTCAGCTTTAAATTACGTGCTGCCGTATTGGGTGTGTAATTGGTTTCCCGGACAATACGCCATATGGTATCCTGTACTTCTTTGCTGGCGGCTTTGGAATTGTTATTATTTATTACGCGGGAAACAGTTGAGACTGACACACCCGCTAAATTTGCTATTTCTTTCAATGTCATGGAAATTCCTCCTGTAATGCAATTATACAGGTTTTAGTATAACATTTCGATTACTGTCTATGCAAACGTTTGAGTAAAATTGTTACATATATTTGTGTAAAAATGCTAGAATGAATCTCACAAACAACAGGAGGCAGCAGATATGGACAATACATTATATTTGGATTGCAGTTATGGAATCAGCGGAGATATGTTTGTCGCTTCCATGCTGGATTTGGGAGCTGACAGGGCTGTTATGTTAAAAGCATTAGAAAGTCTTCTGGTTCAGGGATTTGAAGTGAAAATAAGCAGAGTGGAAAAGTCCGGACACAATGCTTGTGATTTTAATGTAATATTAGATGAAAAACATGAAAACCACGATCATGATATGCAGTATCTTCATTGTGATGCAACGGAGAATTCTCAAGACGAAGCCCATCATCATGACCACGAGTGCAGAGGAATTGTGGAAATAAAGGAGATTATACAAAAGGCAGATATGACCCAGGGTGCAAGAGCACTGGCAGTAAAGATATTTACAATTCTCGCACATGCAGAAGCGAAAGCCCATGAAGTTCCGGTAGAAAAAGTCCACTTTCATGAAGTGGGAGCGGTAGATTCCATTGCAGACATCGTTGCAGCGGCAGTCTGCTTTGACAATCTGGGAATCAGCAGAACCATTATTCCTGTAATTTGTGATGGAACTGGAACCATTCGCTGCCGCCACGGTCTGCTGTCTGTTCCAGTGCCTGCAGTGAAAAATATTGATTTGGCACATAAGCTGAATCTTCATACGACTGAAGTGGAAGGGGAACTGGTTACTCCTACAGGAGCTGCAATTGCCGCTGCGATCCGTACGGATGAGCAGCTTCCAGTTCATTACACCACGTGCAGAACCGGTTTGGGTGCTGGAAAGAGAGCTTACAAATGTCCGGGTATTTTAAGAGCTGTTCTGATAAAGGAAGATTAACTTTGGTCTTGGCAGGTCACCCGGTTTAGAGAAATTTCATCATAAAATAAATGGAGTCGGTGAAAATTATGAAGCTGCATGAATATATATTGTTTGGACTGATTGGTTTAAGTGCTTCCACAGCAGGGGCGGTTTGCGGTATTGGAGGCGGGGTGATCATAAAGCCTCTTTTAGATGCATTTGGTTTGCTGAGCGTGGAAGCCATAAGTTTTCTATCCGGCTGCACAGTGCTTGCCATGGCCTGCTTTTCTGTGTTAAAATCAATTTCAGGCGGAGATTCTTCTGTTGACAAAACAACTGGTACACCTCTGGCAATCGGTGCAGCAGCTGGGGGCGTGGCAGGAAAAGTAATGTTTCATATAGTTGCCAGCAGTTTTCCTGACCGGGATCAGGTGGGTTCTGTACAGGCGGTGTGCCTTTTACTTATTACTATGGGAACATTACTTTATACGATTAAGAAAGACAGGATTAAAAACCACCATATCACAAATAAAGTGCTTTGCATTATCATCGGTTTTGTTTTGGGGATATTGTCCTCTTTTCTTGGTATCGGGGGAGGTCCCATTAATCTGGTGGTACTGTTTTATTTCTTTTCTATGGACACGAAAACCGCTGGGCAAAATTCTCTTTACATCATTCTGTTCTCCCAGGCAGCCAGTCTGATTCAATCCATTGCAGCCGGCCAGATACCGGAGTTCAGTTTTCTGATCCTTGCGGTTATGGTACTTAGCGGCATTGCAGGAGGGGCGATTGGCAGAAAGGTCTGTAAACGGCTCCGTGAGATTACAGTGAATAAACTTTTTATTGTACTGATGGCGGAAATTATGATGATTTGCTGCTATAATATTTATCAGTTATCTTAAAGGCAAGGAGGAAATGGTTGTATGCCGCCAGTGAATTTATTGATAAAACCAGCTTCCGGGCTGTGCAATATGGAATGCGATTACTGTTTTTATTGTGATGAGACAAAAAAAAGGAAGCAGGCATCTTACGGGTTGATGTCAAAAGAGACCTTGGCCAATGTGATTCGCAAAGCACTTTCTTATGGAGAGCAGAGTGCTGTAATCGCTTTCCAGGGTGGTGAACCAACACTTTGTGGAATTGATTTTTATGAAGAGGCAGTGGGATTAGTAAAACAGTATAACATTAACAACTTGAAAATTGAATTTGCCATTCAGACCAATGGCTATGCCATCACAGAGGAATGGTGTGAATTCTTTAAAAAAAATCATTTTCTGGTGGGCTTATCCGTTGATGGTACAGAAGCCACACATGATAAGTACAGACATGACAAAAAGGGAGAAGGAACATACCAGAAGATTCTTCATGCAGCCAGGCTGATGAAGAAAAGCGGTGTAGAGTTCAATATACTTACAGTAGTCAATAAAGAAACGGCAGAAAATATTGTTTCCATTTACAAGGAATATAAGAGAAATGGCTGGGACTATTTACAGTTTATTGCCTGCCTGGACCCTCTTGGGGAGATTCGTGGCCAAAGAGAATACTCCCTTACTCCAAAGGCGTACGGTGAGTTCCTGGTCAGGCTTTTTCACCTGTGGTATAAGGACTGGAAACGGGGAAAACAGCCCTATATCAGGCAGTTTGAAAACTATATCGGAATCCTTTTAAATTACGAGCCGGAATCCTGTGAACAACGAGGGGTATGCGGGATTCAGAATGTGGTAGAGGCGGACGGCGAAGTCTATCCCTGTGATTTTTATGTTTTGGATGATTTTAAGCTGGGAAATCTAAATCAGGATACAATGGTAAAAATCCAGATAAGAAGATCAGAGACTGGCTTTATTGAGCGGTCCCAGAATCATTCCGAGGACTGCAGACAGTGCCACTGGTTTTCTCTCTGCCGCGGTGGCTGCTATCGCTGCAGAGATGGTGCGGAGGACAATTATTTCTGCGAAAGCTACCGGATGCTGTTTGAGAACTGCTTCACCCATATGGAGGAGATAAGCCGTTTTCTGTTCACAGCCAGGTATTAAATGACAGGTTCCACTCAGATGTTGCGTGTGCAACATCCTGGGTGGAACTTTTTTGCTATCATAGAAAAGTAAGAGCTGACTTACTAAAATGATACAAATCGATATGGAGGCAGACATGAAAAAGGTAAATGTAAATTTTGAAAAACTGTATTATGGATTTCCTGTTGTACTTGTAAGCTATTACGAGAAAGATGGGACTCCCAATGTGACTACGGTGTCTTCATCCTACACTTTAAAGGATATGATGGCGCTGGGTTTTTCTTCAAAGGGATATGGCATAAAGCAGATTAAAGAGGTATCGGATTTCGTGGTAAATATTGCAGACAGCAGCATGGAAGAGGCAGTGAATTTTTGCGGCAGCAAAACAGGAGCAGAGTGCAAAAAATTTGACAGCATCGGACTGACACCGGTTGCATCTGAGGTGATTCATGCTCCAGTAATAAAAGAATGCCCAATTTCCTTTGAATGCAGCCTGACGGATGTAATTGAAAGCGAAAATCATATAGGAATTACAAATATTCTGGCTAAAATAAAGGGCCGTCTTGTAGCGGAAGAATTTTTAAACAGGGAAGGAAGACTGAACGTATCCGTTTTTGATGATATTTTATACATCGGAGACGGAGCCAGCCGCGGATTCCGTAATATGAAATAAAATTATTTTCCGTATATTTTCCTGATGACTACAGAAACTAATGTCACACAGGAGGTAAGAAAATGGCAAAAGCAGGAATGAGAAGACCAAGTCCGTATGATCCCAAAAATCATGGTACGGAAAATCACGAAAAAATGCATCACCCAAAGAATGAACAGGCCATGGTTCCTGAGATTCAGGGAGCTGCAAAAAACAGCAGCGAAAAAGCAGGTCCCGTCAATGCTCCAAACTGGGCAAGAGATGATTACAAAACTGGAAATAAAAACGAGGACTGATGTGGAATACATTGCTGATCTATTATAGTTATAAAATCACAGCCGCCATATGACGGCTGTAATTTTATATAGAAGTCGTGTTTCACTTCTGTTTCAAAACGGTGTTTTATTAAAATGAAATATATGATATACTAATACGGAACAAGCAGGATATGAGGTGATTTATTATGAATTTACAGCAACGGAACATGATTACAAGTGAAGAAATATATGAAGATTTATGCTCTAAAATAGAAAACCTGGATTATATGCCAGGGGAGGCAATCAGTGAAAACGAGCTCTGTGAGCGTTATGATACTTCCCGGCACATGATACGAGGTGCTTTTGCCATGCTAAGACAGAGACGTTTATTAGAAGTATATCCACAAAGAGGAAGCTTTGTAAGCCTCATCGATATCAAATATATCTCAGATATTATTTACATGCGGGAATCAATTGAACAGGAAGCGCTTCAGCTTGTAATAGAATCAGGGAATGTAGAGGAAACCTGTGATAAGATGAGTGCTAACCTGGAAATTCAAAGGAATAATATAATGGACAAATACCCCAACGAAGATTTTTTCCGTCTGGACAGAGAGTTTCATGCTTATTATCTGGAAGCAGCGGGACATGGGGATATTATGAATATGATGTCCGATTCCTATATCCATTTTAGGAGATGGCGTAATCTGGAACTTCGTTCCATGCCGAGAATGGACGAATTAATCAAACAGCATGAAATTATAATTAAGAATTTAAGGAATAAAGATCGGCTTGCAGTGAGAAAAAGTCTTCATGAACATATTGATACAATCAGGCTGTTTAACTCTGTAGTAGAGAAAACTAAAAACGAGTATTTCTATAAAAGATAGAAGCTTCAAATAAATGCCCGCAATACAGCTACTTTAATACTTTAATACTTGAAAAAGCAGTATGAAAGTGGTAAGATAAAATTACTTGTAGACAAGATAACAAGTACTGTGATTGGGGGTGATAATACAGATGAAGATAAATTTGCAGGGAAATGTTGCAAGCGAAGCTGTTATAGAAATAGAAGAATCAAGCAGAAACTATGTATTCAGAGGTAATGCCGTATGTTGTAATGATTTAGATACATTATACGAAGTAATTAAAAACATTGGGGTCAGCGGGAATAAAGTAATTGTTCTTAGAAAACAGGATAATATGGATTTAGATAGTTTTTTAAATAAATACACTCTAATATCAGATTCTTTCAATCCAGATCACGTCTATCATATTATTTCTAATGTTAAATTACCAGAAAGGAAAAACGTTTATTCCATCTACATCAAAACTTCTGAATTCAACTATGAGGAACAGCTGTTTTTGATTGAAGATGGGGATAACCTTTTACTGGATATTCCTAAACATGTGCTGTATCTGTATATTGCAGATATAGAACTAACACATAGAAAATATGAACTCATGAAGATTTACAATATTTTACAGAAATGATGAGGACAATATGATATTATCAAAAAATATGGAGCGGTTGGTTGCGGGAAGTTCAACCATAAGAAGGTTATTTGAAGAAGGAATTGAACTGTCTAAAAAGGTCGGAAGTGAGAATGTATATGATTTTAGTCTGGGAAATCCCGCATCACCAGTACCTGATGAAGTGAAAAAGTCCATCTATAGAATTCTGGAGAATAATGACTCCAATTATGTTCACGGATATATGAAGAATGCCGGATATGATGATGTGAGACAGAAGGTAGCGGCATTTATGAATAAAAAATACGGAGCAGCCTTTGAAAAAGAGGACATCATCATGACGGTGGGGGCTGCCGGAGGAATCAACTGCATTCTGCGCTCACTGCTGGAGGAAGGCGATGAAGTGCTTTGCTTTGCTCCGTATTTTGGTGAATACCGAAGCTATGTTGCCAATTATGCCGGGGAATTAACGGTTGTACCGGCAGATTACAGTACCTTCCAGCCCAATCTGGATGAGTTTAAAAAATATGTAAATTCCAGAACAAAGGCAATTATATTGAATAATCCCAATAATCCTTCTGGTGTCATATACAAACAGGAGGTTTTCGAGAAACTGCAGCTGTTACTGGAAGAGGCGGAGCGAGAAATCGGACACCCTATCTATGTAATATCGGATGAACCTTACAGAGAGCTGGTTTATGATGACTGTGAACTTTCTTACGCACCCGATTTTATTAAAAACTGTATCGTAGTTTATTCGTTCAGTAAATCCTTATCTCTGTCTGGGGAACGAATCGGTTATATGGCAGTGAGCAAGCAGATTGATTATTACGAGGAACTCATTAATGCCCTGATTGTAGCTAATCGCTGTATTGGCTACATCAATGCACCATCCCTGTTTCAGCTTGTGGTGGCGGATTGCCTGGAAGTGAAAACGGATGTATCTTTTTATGACCGGAACCGGATACTTTTATACCAGTCACTTATGGATATGGGATTTGAATGTGTGAGACCTCAGGGTGCTTTTTACTTATTAGTGAAATCTCCTGTGGAAGATGAACAGGTTTTTGTAAAGCAGGCGAAAGAATATCATATTATTATGGTACCGGCATCAACCTTCGGCTGCCCAGGCTATGTAAGGCTTGCTTATTGTGTCTCCCATGATATGATACTGCGTTCCATTCCTGCTTTTAAAAAGCTTGCAGAAGATTATTTCAGCGTATAAATGGATATGACTTATGAGCAGGAGGTATTCAATGGATGGGCTTTTTACAATTGGTGAAGTCTCTAAACTGTTTCACATAGATGTACGACTTCTTCGCCATTATGATAAGATCTCCCTGCTGAAACCCGAATACAATGATAAAAACACCGGGTATCGGTATTATTCAACCAGGCAGTTTGAATGCCTCAATACAATTCGCTATCTGCGTTCGCTGAATATACCTTTGGCCAGAATACGAGAGTTCTTTGAAAACCGGGACGATAAAAAGATGCTGGAAATTCTTTCAGAACAGGGAGATTTAGTCAGAAAAGAGCGTGAGAATTTAGACCGGATAGAACGAAAGATTAAAAGCAGAATCCTTCAGATCAAAGATGTCTCCCAGACTCAGTATGGTATCATAGAAGAACGGAAGTTTGAAGAACGGAAGATAGCCGCTTTGAAAAAGGAGATCTCGGTCTCGGAAGACTTAGAGCATCCCATTCGGGAGCTTGAACTGGTGAATGGTCTCAATTCCATTATGTTCCTGGGAAAAGTCGGAGTTTCCATAGCCAGAGAGAACTTATTGAAATCTGATTTTGAAAGCTTCTCTTCTATATTTGTTCTCATTGAACCAGATGATGAATGCGGTGAATGTTCCTCCATTATCGGGGCGGGGGATTATCTTATTGAACGGTTCCATGGAATTCACAAAGACTCCCAGCCTGTATACCAGCATTTATTTGATTATATGAAAGAAAAGGGTTACGAACTTGCCGGTGATTCACTGGAATTTGCATTAATTGATTCCGGAATTACCTTTGATTCGACAAAATTCACCACAGAAATACAAATTCCTTATAAAAAATGTTGACCCTCCAATCATTGGAGGGTTTATTATTTATTAGGTTAAGGGCTGACGGGATAGGAGAAAGGAATGTGTGAACAATGATTGGGACGTTTGTTAATACAGCTGCCATAATAACCGGCAGTGTGATCGGTACCTGCATTCAAAAAGGAATAGGTGAGAAGTATCAGGATGCATTGTACAATGCGATGGGTCTTGCGGCATGCGGTCTGGGTCTGAATGCCGTTGTGCAGAATATGCCAAAGAGCGATTTTCCTGTGCTTTTTATAGTCAGTCTTGCATTGGGGAGCCTGATAGGGTCCAAACTTGATCTGATGAAACATTTTGAAGAAATTACCGCACGCTTTTCAAAAGGTAATTTAGGCCAGGGTCTTTCTACCGCGATTCTTCTGTTCTGCATTGGAACTTTATCCATTCTGGGACCTATGGAAAGCGCTCTTCATGGAGATAACACCTATCTGTTTACCAATGCGACTCTGGATTTTGTCACTTCACTGGTTCTTGCATCTGCTTATGGCATTGGGATCGCCTTTGCTGCAATTGTCCTGTTTCTCTGGCAGGGGAGCATTTATCTGCTTTCTTCATACCTTGCCGGTTTTCTTACCGGGAATTTACTGGCAGAGATATCCCTGGTAGGGGGCTTTTTAATTTTTAGTTCAGGTCTTTCCATTTTGAAAATTAAGGACTGCAAAACGTTGAATATGCTGCCTTCGTTAGGCGTACCTGTTTTGTGGTTTTTAATAAAAAGATTCTTTTAACAGTATTTTTTTTGAGGGGGAGAAAGGAGATGATCCAACAGAAGAGAGGATAGAACGGCAGATTAATCACACAATAATATTTACACGAAGGAGTTATATAATGGAAAAAGGAGTTATCTGGTTTAAACGAAGTATTATTTATTTAATTGGTCTTTTCACAATGGCGTTTGGGGTATCCGTATCAAAGATGTCGGATCTGGGCGTTTCCCCTGTAAATTCCATACCCAGTGTTGTCAGTGAGATTCTTAATATTGATATGGGAATCTGTACTACAGGAGTATTTACCATATTTATAATACTTCAGATTTTAATTTTACGAAGAGATTTTAAAAAGGTCTATCTGCTTCAGATTTTCTGCTCTGTCATATTCGGCGTTTTTGTCAGCGTGACCAACAGACTGGCCGATAAGATCCTGCCGGTATGCACAAATTATGGAATGAGGCTTGTATATGTGGCAGTCAGCATGGTATTGATCGCACTGGGGATTCTGCTTTATCTTGAGGCGGATATCTTATCCCTTCCAGGTGAAGGTGTCATGAAAGCAATCAGCCATAAAACAGGCATACATATTTCTACCTCCAAACTTTTTTTTGACTGGTCGGTAGTAATAATTGCCGCGGCCTTATCATTTACCTTTATGGGCGAATTCATTGGTGTAAGAGAGGGTACTATTTTTGCGGCATTCGGTGTAGGAATATGCTTAAAGTTTATGAATAAACATTTACAAGAGCCATTACGTGGGTTCCTGGTGCCGGTAGCGGAAGAATTTTAGGAGGAATGATTGATGTATCGCAGTTGGAGAAAGTCGAAAAGCTTAAAACCTGATTTCAATAAGAAAGAGGTAAGTATTTGTCCTGCAACCAGATTTTTTGATCAGCTGTCCTTTGTTGGGGATGAAATTGTCGGCTGTTTTATTCTGGAGACGGACGCAGGGATAGTGTTGATTGACTGTATGAATCCCGATGAGCGGTGCGCCCATATGATCGAAAAAGGGTTTCAGGATCTGGAATTAGATATCAATGATTTATGTGCAATCCTGATTAGTCATGGTCATGGAGACCATTACGGTATGGCTGGATATTTTAAGGAGACATATGGGACCAGAATTTATATGTCGGAAACAGATTATAATTTTGCCAGAAACATGCCAGAGAGATTTCCGTGGAACCCCATTGATTTTACCGTTGACTTATTTTTACAAGATGGGGAAGATTTAAGATTTGGTGAGACGGTTATTCATGCAGTTCATACTCCAGGACACACAGAAGGGTGTTTTTCCTTTGTAATACCGGTCACGGATGAAGGCAGAGTCCATCATATGGCTTTATGGGGCGGATCAGGGATACTTCCGGATTCGAATATTTCAGATTATTATCATTCGCTGGTGAAATTCAGTGCAGTCTGTGATCGCTATCACGTAGATGGTGAAATTGCAACCCATCCCTGCCTTGACATGGGAATTGAACGACTGAACCTGATTCGCAATCTGGTAGATGGTATCCCCAACCCATTTGTACTTGGGCGGGAAGGCTATCAATATTATGAGCAGATATTTTACAATATGGTTAAACAGGCAGAATGACACAGAATAATACTATAGTTACATTTTTAGATTTAAAAACAGGAATACATGTACAAGTTGCATAATGGTATTAGAAAATACTCCTGGACATTATTGACATTATGCTTAAAATATGTTATCATTCAAAAAGTTATTAGTCGTTTTTTGTCGATAACTTTTTTTAAAGCTTTAAATGTCGACAAGACGACAAGTAGATCAATAAGCAATCTGATACTAGGCTGTAAGGAGAAGAAGATGGAATTTATAGAAAAAATCCTGAAAGAAGGAAAAAAGAATTTTGTCTTTCTGGGAGAGGCTGGTTGTGGAAAAAGCGAGATCTCAATCAATTTTGCAAAAGCTCTGTCTGAAAGCGGTAATAAAACCGTACATTTTTTTGATATGGACATGACAAAGCCTCTGTTCCGTTCCAGAGATCTGTGCAGCTGCATGGAGGATCAGGGAATTAAGGTGCATTTTGAAGAGCAGTTTATGGATGCGCCGACTCTGGTTGGAGGCGTGAGCAATATACTTCGGGATGAGAATTCCTATGTAGTCCTTGATGTTGGGGGTGACCATATCGGAGCCAGGGCAATCGGCGGATTTATGTCAAGACTGGACCGGAAGAATACCGTTATTTATTACGTACTGAATGCATTCCGGCCATGGTCTTATGATATTGAACATATAGACAGAATACTGGGAGAGATTTTGCAGGTTTCTCATATTCAGGTGAACGAACTGCATCTGGTTAACAATCCCAATTTCGGACATACAACAACTGCAGCCGAGGTACTGGAGGGCTGTAAGCGCATGGCGGATATGGTGACGTTATACATGCCAATCGATTTTGCGTGTGTGAAAGAGGATTTATATGAGGAGGTAAAGGCAAAGGCTGATATTGAGATTTTGCCGCTCCACCTCTACCTTACTTACCCTTGGGTCACCGGAGAGGATTTCCGTAAACAGGGTATTATCAAATAATATTAATCTTAGGTTAATATATAAAAACAAGAGGAGGGTTTTGCTATGGCAGAAATTAAAGTGGTAGCTGAACGGTGCAAAAGTTGCGGATACTGCATTAAATTTTGTCCAAAGAATGTGTTGGCATTAGGGCAAAAAGTGAATTCAAAGGGTTATGAATATGTGGAAGCAATTCACATGCAGGATTGCATTGCATGCTGCATGTGTGGTCGTATCTGTCCGGATGGAGCAATTGAAATATACAAATAGGAGGAGAAGGCAATGTCTAGAGTATTTATGAAAGGCTGTGAAGCAATTGCGGAGGCGGCTGTGAGAGCCGGCTGCCGTTTTTTTGCCGGCTATCCAATTACACCGCAAAATGAAATTCCGGAATATTTCGCAAGAAGAATGCCGGAGGTTTCAGGCACTTTTGTTCAGGGAGAGTCAGAGGTGGCATCAATCAGCATGGTATATGGAGCAGCTTCGGCAGGTACGAGAGCGATGACTTCTTCCTCCAGCCCGGGTATCGCTTTAAAGAGTGAGGGGATCTCTTATTGCGCAGCAGCCAGAATTCCAATGGTGTACTCAAATATTTCCAGAGGAGGTCCGGGTGTAGGGTCAATACAGCCGGCACAGATGGATTATTTACAGGCAACCAAAGCTTCAGGAAACGGCGGCTTTGAGATGATGGTATTTGCCCCTGCTTCTGTTCAGGAAGCAGTTGATATGACATATAAGGCATTTGATTATGCGGATCGTGACAGAAACCCGGTACTTATTCTGGCTGATGGTGTAATAGGAACCATGATGGAACCTGTTGTTCTTCCTGAGATGAAAACAGAGGAAGAAATTAATGAAATAAAAAATGCGAAAAAAGTCTGGTCATGTACAGGTCACAAACTTGACTATAAAAACCGCGCATGGATTGAGCCGGGACACTGGCTTACCAGTGATATGCAGCGTGCCAACGAAGAAGCAGAGAAGCTTTATGAATCATGGAAAGCAGATGTTATGGTAGAAGAGTATGAGACAGAGGATGCTGAGGTGGTAATTACTGCTTATGGAATTTCTGCCCGCATCGCAAAATCAGCTGTTAACATTCTTCGCAAAGAAGGAATTAAGGCAGGATTGATCCGCCCCATTACTCTTCACCCATTCCCTTATGATTCCTTTGATAAATTGGACTACAAAAAGGTGAAAGCAGTTCTTGATGTTGAAATGTCCATTCCTGCACAGTTTGTTCAGGACGTTGAAATTGCGATCAAGGACCGGTGCCCGATTCATACCTGCCTGTGTTCAGGTGGAAACATTATGAGCCGGGAATCAATTATCGAGGCAGTCAGAAAGATTTATTCATAGGAGGGATGAACATGGAACAGATATATGCAAGAACAAAAACAATCCAGGAAGATAAAGTTTCTGGCTTTTGTCCCGGCTGCATGCACGGAACGGTCATGAAGCTGATCGGTGAGGTTCTGGAAGAAATGGATCTGGTGGATAAAGCAGTTTGTACACTTGGTATCGGCTGCTGTGGTTTACAAATGGATTACATTGCTTATGATAACATTACTTCTCCTCATGGCCGTGCATGCGCAGTTGCCACAGGTATTAAGAGAAGCAATCCGGACAGCCTGGTATTTACCTATCAGGGGGATGGAGACTTTGCTTCCATCGGTCTGGCTGAATCCGTATCGGCAGCTAACCGCGGGGAGAATATCAGCGTAATTTTCATCAATAACGGTATTTACGGTATGACAGGCGGACAGATGGCACCTACCACACTGGTTGGTATGAAGGCATCCACTGCACCAAACGGACGTGATCCGAAAGAACATGGATATCCAATGCATATGTGCGAGGTACTTAATGAACTGACAGCACCTGTTTATTTAGAGAGAACCAGCTGCAATACCCCTGGTAATGTAGTAAAAACAAAAAAAGCAATACGAAAAGCGTTCCAGAACCAATTAGACGGGAAGGGCTTTTCCATGGTGGAAGTGGTTACAAGCTGTCCTACCAACTGGGGAATGGATGCATTAAAGGCTCTTGATTACATAGAGGAAAATATGCTTCCGGAATTTCCTCTTGGCGTGATTCGGGATCGATAAGGGGGAGAAGGAAATGGAGACAAATTTATGCGTTGCAGGCTTTGGCGGTCAGGGAGTTATGACACTTGGAAAATTTCTGGCTACGGCTACCTGCGATTCGACTGACAAAAACGTTACATTTTTCCCGTCCTACGGAGCAGAGCAAAGAGGAGGAACTGCCAATTGCTTCGTTGTTATTTCCGATGAAGCCGTGGGTGCGCCTCTTGGAGATGTGATGGATGATCTGATTGTAATGAACGGTCCATCCTTAAACCGTTTTATTAAAACGCTGAAACCTGGAGGAACCTTATTTATCAACAGTTCTATTGTTTCAGAGGAAACCGGGCGCACAGATATTAAGGTTGTAAAGGCGCCTGTGACAGAGATGGCACTGGAGATGGGCAATTCCAAGGTTTTAAATATCATTATGTTAGGTGTTTATATTGGGTTTACAGGTGTTGTATCACCTGAAGTGGTATGGGATACAATCGAGCATAAGCTTGGTAAAAAACCAAAGCTGCTGCCTTTAAACAAAGAGGCCTTTGAGAAAGGTCTGGAGATGGGCAGAAGCCAGAGATAAGGGATTTTCAAGGAGGACAAAATGGTATTTCATAATTTTGATGAATTGATTGATAAGGTAAAGGGGGCACCCACCCGTAAGCGTATGGCGGTTGCTGTGGCAGGAGATAAACATACACTGGAGGCTGTACTCCATGCGAGAAAAGAAGGAATTATCGTTCCGGTACTGGTTGGGGATAAACCGGTTATTATGGATGTCCTGAAAGAACTTTCAGAGAGTGTGCCGGAAGAAGATATCTACCATATTGCCGATGAAAGAGAAGCGTGTGAAAAGGCGGTTTCCCTTGTGAAAGAGGGAAAGGCCGACTTTCTCATGAAAGGTAAGGTAGATACCGGCGTCATTTTAAAAGCAGTTGTGAACAAGGAAAATGGACTTGGAAAAGAAGGAGGCATCATGTCTCATTTCACCATGTTCGACGTTCCTGGTTATCATAAGATTTTACTTCCGGTAGACGGAGGAATGGTCACATATCCCACATTGGAACAGAAAAAAGGGATCATTGAAAATACGGTGGAAACCCTTCGTTCCATGGGTTATGATTGTCCGAAAGTGGGTGTACTGGCATGTATCGAGAAGGTTAATCCAAAGATGCCTGAGACCATAGAAGCAAGAGAACTTCAGGAGATGAATGAAAGGGGTGAGATCAAAAACTGTATCGTGGAAGGTCCGATTTCCTATGACTGCGCGGTGGATCAGGAGATTGCCAGGTTCAAAGGACTGGACAGCAAAATTGCGGGAGATGTGGATGTACTGGTTGCGCCAAACATTCATGCAGGCAATATTATGGGTAAGATGCTTGCATGTACCTGTAAAGCCAGACTGGCAGGGTTTATAGTAGGGGCAAAGTGTCCCATCGTATTAACTTCCAGGGGATCTTCAGCAGAAGAGAAGTACTTATCAATTGTAGTTTCAGCAGCGGCAGCAAACTAGAAGGAGGGCATAATGGCAGAGAAAATATTAGTAATAAATCCTGGCTCAACATCTACTAAAATAGCGGTATACAATGGAAATGATGAGGTGTGGGTTGAAAGCATCAATCACAGTCTGGAAGAAATAAAGGTTTTTCCAACTGTATTTGATCAGCTGGATATGCGGAAGGATTTAATTCTGAAATGTATGGAAAAGCATGGAGATGCATTAGATACGTTTCAGGCAATTGTTTCAAGAGGCGGATGCATGCCTCCGGTAAGCTCAGGCGCTTATGAAGTCAATGATTACATGGTAGACTGCCTTCACTATCGTCCGGTCGACCAGCATGCATCAAATGTAGGCGCTGCCATAGCTCTTATATTTGCCCGTGAAATCGGAGTTAAGGCATATACATATGATGCGCTGACCGTAGATGAAATGCTTCCCATTAATACAGTTACAGGTTTAAAAGGAATCCGCAGGCCAGCGAGAGGCCATAATTTAAACACAAGAGCAGCGGCTTTAAAGCTTTGCAAAGACAAAGAGATCAGTTATGCAGATACGAATATCATTGTAGCTCATTTAGGAGGCGGAATTACAATTAACCTTCATAGCGGCGGAAAAATGATTGATATGATCATGGATGAAGAAGGTCCTTTCTCTCCGGAACGTGCCGGTGGAATGCCAGTATATTCCATAGTAAACATGGCATACAGCGGAACGTATACAAAGGAAGAACTGATGAAGCAGCTGCAGAGAAAAGGGGGCATGGTTTCTTACTTCGGAACTTCCGATATGCGGGAGGTAGAAGCAATGGCAGAGGAAGGAAACCAGGAAGCGAGAATGATGTTTGCTGCAATGGCATTGGCAGTTGCCAAAAACATTGCAAAGATTGCCCCATCAGTAAATGGAAAAATTGATTACATCATTCTGACAGGAGGACTGGCTTATTCCGAAATGTTCACAGATCTGGTAAAAGAACGGATTGGTTTCCTTGGGCCGGTTGTATTAATACCTGGAGAGAATGAAATGAAGTCTCTTGCGCAGGGGGTTGTAAGAGTCATGCGGGGGGAAGAGCAGGCAAAGGTTTTAATGCCTGACTAATTAATACTTAAATCAGGAGAAAAAGTATGAAAACGGAAAATGAAAGAAAAGCTCTAAAAAAAGTTTTAGCTGTTTCTTTATTGCTGGTAGTTCTGACTGTCTTATTGTGGGGGATACAGTCAAATTGGGGAGCTGTTAAAATCAGCCGTTTTAACATTCAGGGTGATAATGGAACAAAGATCAGCGGTATTTCTTATGTTCCTAAAAATGCTTCAAATGAAAAACCGCTTCCAACCGTTGTTATTTTTCATGGTCGTTCCAATCATGCTCACAGCAATGATACCTGGAGCATGGAACTTGCAAGACGCGGATACGTTGTATTCAGCCCGGACCTTTCCGGAGGCGGGGAATCGGATGTAAACAGCCGTGAAGAGCAGGGGGCCAGTGTTTTACAGTATGTAGGGAATCTTCCGTTTGTTGATAAGGCAAACTTAAATATTGTAGGCTATTCTGCAGGCTGTGCGACTACGCTGTATTCCCAGCAGACGCATCCGGAACTTGTTAACGGCGTAGTAACTGTATTCGGTCCGTTTATGGTACAGATGTTTACAAAAAACCAGCCGGTCAATCTGGATTGCAATTATGGTATGATCAAGGCAAAAGCAGATCAGTACGATTATAACTTTATTGGCGATCCTGCAGCAAATGAAAAATACATAACAACTACCTTCGGTTTACCGGAGAATGTACAGTATAATAAGGTTTATGATTATGGAAATGGCAACATATTCCGCTACGATATGGTAAACGATGCACTTCATCAGACCGGTAACATCAGTGGACAGACAATCTCCTATATTATTGAAGATATTGAGCTGTTCTCAGAAGCTCCTGTGAAACTGGCTTCCAATGATCTGATGTGGCTGCCTCAGCAGGCAGTGAGCCTTGCGTGTGCTCTCTGCGTAATATTCTTTATCGCATTCATGGCTAATTTATTAATGTACAATCCATTCTTTGCAGCGATCAAGGCCCCGGTTCCGCAGAACAAGGGATTAAGAGGGAAAAAGCTGACTTTGAGAATTTTTATGGATATTGCAATTCCAACCGTTTTATTTGTTCCGGTTTCTGCATATGTAATGATGTGGACTGCGAAAAGTAAAATATTTACATCAACAAACTTAAACGGAATTATGGGCTGGTTAGTGGCTCTTGGTTTAATCTCCGTTGTAACGCTGATCATTCGATTCCAGAAAGCAAAGAAGGAAGGAACTAAAATTCCATTCAGTGATCTGGCACTTGGAGCAGAAGGGGAAGAGAAGTTTGTGTGGTCCCGTGTAATAAGATCATTTATTATGGGCTCTCTTGTTGTAGGAATTGTCCTGATCTGGTTAGGAGCGATTGAAGGCTTTGCCGGAGTAACCTATCAGTTCTGGAACATCGCTACAATGCTTCGTGTAAACCATATGAGATTTTTACGTGCAATTCCATATATCTTTATCATTTTCTTTGCAATGATTACCGGAGGAATGGGGATGCTTGTTACCAGACGTCTTCCGGAAACGGGAAATGAAAAGAGAGATATGATCGTTGCTGTTATCGTAAACCTGGTAATATCTGCTGCCTGCCTGGCTATCCTGCTGATTCTTCAGTACGGCGGAAGCCTGATTATTGGAACCGGACAGACGATCATTCCACAGATGGATCTTTATGGAACCGGACAGAATACGTCTGTTGGAGCATTGGATTTCGCTTTCGGATACTGCTTTATGATGGGAACAATGAATGCGGTTATTACCTATCTGTATCGTAAGAGCGGAACAATCTGGCCAGGTCTTGCAATGTGCTGTATGTTTGCAGGTTTTATCACAACCGCAAGCTTTACGCTGGTTCGGTAATTTCATTACGGATAAAAGCATTCAAAAGGGGCGTCAGCTCTTTGGATGCTTTTATTCAGTTTTAAAAGTATGTTAAAAATTTAATTTGTCGACAAGTCGATCAGGAGGATATTCATGGGATATATAATTGGTGAGGAAGCAAAGGATCTTCTTCGTGATGTGAAGGAATTTTGTGAGAAAGAAGTAAAAGAACAGATCAAGGAGTATGATGTTTCCGGAGAATGGCCTCGTCCGATCTATGAACAGGCGCAGGAAATGCAGCTGCACATGATGGATGTTCCGGAAGAATACGGCGGTCTTGGGCTGGATCATATTACTCAGGCAGCTCTGGTAGAACAGATGGCGTGGGCAGACGCAGGCTTTGCGGTAACCATGAATGGGAATGGTCTGGCATTAAAACCGGTTTTAATTTCCGGTAATGAAGAGCAAAAAAAGAAATGCAGTGAGATGATTGTCAATGGCGGCTATGGAGCGTTTGCACTTACAGAACCAGATGCTGGCTGCGATGCATCAAATGGAAAAACCACTGCAGTGAGAGAAGGCGATGAGTACGTTCTTAACGGACGGAAATGCTTTATCACCAATGCAAGTGTCGCCGATTTCTTTGTTGTCACAGCCATGACAGATAAGACAAAAGGAACAAAGGGAATGTCCGCATTTCTGGTATATAAAGGTACTCCCGGACTCAGCGTGGGAAACCATGAGAACAAAATGGGAGTACGTACATCGACCACAAGTGACCTTGTGCTTGATGAGGTGAGAATTCCGGCTGAAAATCTTCTTGGAGAAGAAGGGACCGGCTTTGTTACAGCAATGAAGACTTTGGATCTTGCCCGTATCTGGTGTGCTGTGATCGGAGTAGGAGTTGCAAAACGGTGTATTGATGAAGCGGCTGCATACGCTCGCCAGCGTGTTCAGTTCGGCGCCCCCATTGGTAAAAACCAGGCAATTCAGTTTAAAATGGCTGATATGGAAATCCGTACGGAAGCTTCCCGGCAGTTAATTGTACATGCATTGACGCTGGCTGACAAAGGTCTGCCATTCAGCAAGGAATCAGCAGAAGCAAAATGCTTTGCAGGAGATTCTGTTATGCAGACATCCATTGATGCGGTTCAGATCTTGGGAGGTTACGGTTACAGCCGCGAATATCCAGTTGAAAAACTCATGCGTGATGCCAAGATATTCCAGATTTTTGAGGGAACCAATGAGATTCAGCGTATGGTTGTAGGCAGGTCGGTAATCGGCAAGATTTGAGAAAGGGGTAACAAATAATGAATATTTTAGTATGTGTAAAACAGGTTCCTGATGATTTTGCAAAGGTTCATTTAGGAGAGAATGGAAAACCTGCATTGGAGGGTATTGATAAGGTTGTGAATGCATTCGATACCTATGCTGTGGAAATGGCGGTACGTCTCTGTGAAAATCACGGAGGCAGAGTCGTGGTTGCAACGATCGGAGCAGAAGAAGAGGTCCGCCCCAGCATGGTGCAGATGATTGCGGTTGGCGCAAATCAGGCTTATATTTTTGCTCCTAACACTGCTGATGGGGATGAAAGTTCAGTTGCCGCAGGGCTTGCTGAGCTGGTGAAAAAAACAGAAGAAACCATAGGAGAAAGCTTCGACCTCATTATGTGCGGCAAGGAATCCACAGATGAGATCAGTTCTCAGGTAGGTGCTATGCTGGCTGAGAAACTGAATCTTTCATTTGTCTCCAGCGTAATTGATGTAAAGCCAGCCGAAGCAGGTCTTTGTGTGAAGCAGGAAACAGAGGAAGGCTCTGCCAGCTATGAAGTATCCTGTCCTGCTGTAGTAACCGTGGCAAAACCGGAATATGACCCCCGTTACCCCAATCTGAAAAGTAAGATGGCTGCCAGAAAAGCAGTGATTCCATATCTTTCAGATGCCCTGACCCCAGTGCAGCCTGCAGTAAGATGCATGAACTACCAGGAGCCGGCAAAGCGTGAGGCCGGTGTAAAGATACAAGAAAAAAATGCCGTGGATGCAGTTGCCAGAGCTATTGCGCTGATGGCTGATGACAAAGTGCTGTAAGGAGGCTGAAAAGATGAAAACTCTGGTTTATATTGAAACAAAGAATAACAAACCTTTCAATGGCTGTCTGGAACTCATTCATGAAGCAATGGACTTAGGAGAAGGAACCGCAGTTCTGATCGGCAATGATTGTGAAGACAGCGCAAAAGAAGTCAGCCGCTATGGAATTCCGGTATTGGTACTTGATACGGAGGCGGTATGCCAGGATACAGTTCTGGCAGCACTTGTTTCGGCTGCAGCCGATACTCAGAGCGAGCTGATTCTCATGAGTGCCACACAGACCGGAAAGGATTTAGCACCCCGCCTTGCAGCCCGTTTAGACACCGGCTGTATCACAGATGTGGTGGGAATCAGGAAAGACGGAGAAAGTCTGATATTCACCCGTCCCGCATACGGCGGAGCTGTTTTAGAGGATATGCAGTTTGCAGAGGGGAAAAAAGCGGTGGCTACTGTGAGGGGCGGAAGCTTTACAAAAGCAGAAGCGGCTCAGGCAGGTGATATAACTGTAAAATCAATTGAAATTCCGGCTGATGCAGTAAAAGCAAAGCTGATAGATACCGCAGTAGAAATTACAGAGCTTGTGAATCTGGAAGGTGCTGAGGTTATCGTAGCAGGCGGAAGAGGATGCGGTGATGCCCAGACCTTCGGTCTTGTAGAAGAGCTGGCAAAGTTATTAGGCGGAGTAGTGGGTGCCTCCAGACCAGCAATCGAAGAGGGCTGGGTATCCAGAGCACACCAGATCGGACAGTCCGGAAAAATTGTTTCTCCTAAATTATATATTGCATGCGGTATTTCCGGCGCGATGCAGCATGTATCCGGTATGATTGGTTCTGATTATATCGTTGCGATTAACAAAGACGAAGATGCTCCTATCTTTGATACAGCCGATATCAGCATAGTAGGAAGATGCGAAGAGATTCTGCCTCTGATGATAGAGGAAATCCGCGCACGAAAAGCTTAATAATAATTTGAGGGAGGTCAAATGATGGGATACAAGAAACCAACAGCTGAAATGATTGAACAGCTGAAAGCAATCATGCCGGGGCGGGTTTTTACCGGCGATGATATGAACAGTGATTATTCTCACGATGAAATGGCGTTCTACGGGAAATACCAGCCAGATGTGGCAGTTGAAGCGTTAAGCACGGAAGAAGTGTCGGCAGTTTGTAAACTCTGTTACGAGAATGATGTACCATTTGTACCCAGAGGAGCGGGTTCCGGTTTGTGCGCCGGTTGCGTTCCCATTGCGGGAGGTGTGGTGATCGGAACACAGAAGATGAATAAAATTCTGGGATACGATCTGGAAAACTTCATTATCCGTGTTCAGGCAGGTGCATTTATTAACGACATTGCGGAGGACTGCCAAAAGCATGGAATGCTGTATCCGCCTGATCCTGGTGAGAAGTTTGCGACAGTGGGGGGAAACGTCTCTACCAATGCAGGAGGGATGCGTGCCTGCAAATATGGAACCACCAGAGATTATGTACGTGCAATGACAGTGGTTATGCCAAATGGTGAAATCATGCGC
Organism: Hungatella sp.; assembly: GCA_009712635.1. Taxonomy (GTDB): domain Bacteria; phylum Bacillota; class Clostridia; order Lachnospirales; family Lachnospiraceae; genus Lacrimispora. Next base: position 287,467 of record WASS01000029.1, read on the forward strand.
ATGGGAGCGGAAGTAAGCAAAAACTGTTCCGGCTACAGCCTGATCAACCTGATGTGCGGAGCAGAGGGTACACTGGGCATCATCACAGAACTGAGCATGAAAATCATTCCCCAGCCGAAAGTAACGGTCAGCCTGTTAGCACCTTTTGTGGACCTTGATACCTGTATTTCCTGCGTATCAAAGCTAAAGATGGCAAATTTAAATCCTCAGGCTCTGGAGTTTTTAACCAGAGATAATGTTCAGGCAATTGAGAAATTTCTTGGGAAGACCGTATACCCGGCAGTTTGTGACGGAGAAACAGCAGGTGCTTATCTTCTGGTTTCTTTTGACGGCTACAGCCAGGAGGAACTTGATTCCACTCTTGAGATAGCAGCAGAGGTATTCTCTGAAAATGGTGCACTGGATGTCATAATCTATGATACACCAGACGGACTTCGCAATGCATGGCTGGTTCGTGGATCCTGTTTAGAAGCCCTCCTGGCAGATTTTAAGCTGATGGATGAGTGCGATGTAGTTGTACCTATTTCCCATATTGCTGACCTGGTGAATTATGCAGACGGTCTTCAGGAGGAAGTGGGGCTGGTAGTTCGTACAGCAGGGCACGCAGGTGACGGCAATGTTCATATTAATGTATGCTCCAATGATTTAGAAGAGGAAGAATTTATGAAGCGTGTAGACCTGTTCATGGATCTTGTGTATGCAAAGGGCATCGAACTGGGTGGACTGATAAGCGGAGAACATGGAATAGGCAGCGCAAAAGTAAAATACTTAGAGAAGAATCTGGGTACAGAACAGCTGCAGCTTATGAAAGGAATTAAAATGGCATTTGATCCCAAAATGCTGTTAAATCCTGGAAAAGTCTGCTACTCTTTATAAGATAAAAATAATTTTATAATACAGGTTTTCTGAAAGATGAAATGGGCTGGTGTTTTGTAATGATTCATTTGGCAAAACATCAGCTCTTGCAATTAATAATGAAAAACATTCTCATACCATATGTTAATAAAATAACAAAAATCTGATGAGAAATATAATATACAAATAGTTATATAATAATATATAACCAGATTATAATAAGAAAATATTATAAGAATAAATCAAAACAATAAAAATATAATAATTGTGAAATATAAAACTGATTAAATGTGTTATATTCAGAATGGATTTTCATTGGTTTTATCGTGACAATTTACCAAATCATTTATTATATTTTTAACAATATTTGCATCAAATACTTGAAAAATTTGTCGATAAGTGGTATTCTTTAGGTGAGTTGTCGACAAGATAACAAGAATACAAGAAGTAAGCCAGAAAGGAATGAGACCTATGATATATACATTAGGAATTGATATTGGCTCAACAACTTCAAAGGGAATGATATTAAAAGATGGTTCAGATGAAGTAGCTTCCTCCATCGTTTTGGCAGGAACCGGAACTGCCGGTCCAAAGATGCTTATGGAACAGCTTTATGAGCAGTCCGGATTAAAACCAGAAGATATTGCCTTTACAATCGTCACCGGCTACGGAAGAAAAACCTTTCAGGAGGCAGATGATCAGTTAAGTGAATTAACCTGTCATTCCAAAGGGGTTTCATTTCTGTTTCCCCAGGTAAGAACAGTGATTGATATCGGAGGACAGGATGCCAAAGTTCTGGCATTGAATGATCAGGGTAAGATGACTAATTTTATTATGAATGACAAATGTGCAGCTGGTACAGGAAGGTTTCTGGATGTAATGGCTCAGATCCTTCAGTTAAAAATAGGAGATTTGGAAAAAGAGGCTGAAAAGGCAGATAATCCGGCTAAGATATCAAGCACTTGTACGGTGTTTGCAGAGTCGGAGGTAATATCACAGCTTGCTATGGGAGTAGACATGCCGAATCTTGTAGCAGGTATTTGCCAGTCAGTGGCCAGCCGGGTCGCAGGGCTTGCAAAACGAATTGGGATTCACGAACAAGTATGCATGAGCGGGGGCGTCGCACAGAATGGAGGTGTAAGGCAGGCGCTGCAAAATGAACTGGGAGTTCCGATTTTGTATTCGGAACAGGCACAGCTCATGGGGGCTTTAGGAGCAGCTCTCTATGCATACGAGAGAGTCATGAATAAATAAACAAAATGGAGGTTTCTTATGAGTCAAGAAGTCAAAAAGGAAAGACCGGCACCTGATCCGAATTCAGCGAAATATAAACTGAATGCGATTGCCATGAAGGCTTATGCGGATGCCCAGGCAGCTAAGGACAGAGGAGAGCTGATTGGCTGGTGTTCCAGTAACTTTCCGGTGGAGATACCGGAGACCCTTGGAATTGCAGTCTGTTATCCTGAGAACCAGGCAGCAGCAATTGCAGCCAGAGGAGCAGGAGCCAAGATGTGTGAAATCAGTGAGGCAGATGGATATTCAAACGATATCTGCGCTTATGCGCGTATCAGCCTTGCCTATGCCAAGATCAAGGATGCACCAGAGCAGAATATGCCTCAGCCGGATTTTATGCTGTGCTGCAATAATATCTGCAACTGCATGATCAAATGGTATGAGAACCTGGCAAAAGAGCTGAATATCCCCATGATCATGATTGATATTCCTTTTAATCCTGACTATGAGGTGTCTGATGCAGAAGTAGAATACATTAAGGCTCAGTTTTGGGATGCCATCCATCAGCTGGAAGAAATTACCGGTAAGAAATGGAGCGATGAAAAGTATAAAGAAGTCATGGAGTATTCAGGACGTACCAGCAGAGCATGGCTGGCAGCAACTTCCTGCGCAAAATACACTCCGTCACCTTTTAACGGATTCGATCTTTTAAACCATATGGCTGTCATGGTTACGGCACGGGGCAAGGTAGAAGCGGCAGATGCGATGGAAACTCTTCTTAAGGAATATGAAGAGAATCATGCAACAGGAAAATCAACGTTTCGTGAAGAGGAAAAACACAGAATCATGTTTGAAGGTATTGCATGCTGGCCCTGGTTACGGGCAACCTCTACAGGCTTAAAGAGCCGCGGAATTAATATGGTAACAACCATATATGCAGATGCATTCGGTTTTATCTATAAGGATTTTGATGATATGTGCCGTGCTTATGCCAAAGTTCCCAATGCAATTAATCTGGAACTTGCAAGAGATAAGCGTGTTAAGCTTTGCAAGGAGAACCATGTAGAAGGTCTTCTGGTACATACCAACCGTTCCTGTAAGCTTTGGAGTGGCTTCATGTACGAAATGAGCCGTCAGATCGGAGAAACCTGCAATATTCCGGTGGCGAGCTTTGATGGCGATCAGGCTGACCCGAGAAACTTCTCAGAGGCTCAGTACGATACCAGAGTACAGGGATTAACCGAGATTATGGAAGCGAATAAGGGGGTTTAAGCATGAAGAGCGTAACAGAAATTTTAGAACAGTTAAAAGCAATTGCTGAAAATCCGAGAGCACAGAAAGATGCATTGATTGCTTCCGGGAAAAAGGTGGTTCTGACCGCCCCGGTGTATACACCGGAAGAACTGGTGCATTCCTTAGGCATGGTACCCATGGGAGCATGGGGTGGCGATATTGAGTTGATGGAAGCAAAACGGTATTTTCCAGCATTCATCTGCTCCATTGTACAGTCTTTAGTGGAACTGGGAATCAAAGGAGTATACGATGGAGTGAGCGCTGTTATCATTCCAAGCTTATGCGACAGCTTAAAAGTTGTAGGTGAGAACTGGAAGTATGCAGTTCCAAATATTCCATTCCTGCCTATGACATATCCTCAGAACCGGAAACCGGAATATGGAAAAGAGTTTACCAAAAAGGGATATGAGAAATTAATTGAAGAACTTGAGAAAATATCAGGTGAAACCTTTGAGGATGGAAAGCTTGCCCAGTCAATCCGTATTTATAATGAGCACAATGCCCTGATGAGAGAACTCTCAGAGGTACTGGCAGACCATCCGGAAGTGACTGCAGCGCAGCGCAGCGTAGTATTTAAAAGTGCTTTCTTTATGTTAAAAGAAGAGCATAGCAAAGTGATTCGTGAATTGCTGGAAGCATTAAAAGAGCAGAAACCAGGAGAAGCGAAGATCAAAATTATGACAACGGGTATTCTGGCAGACAGTCCGTCTCTTCTTAACATCATTGACAGCAACGGTCTTCAGATTGTTGCTGATGATGTAGCGGCAGAGAGTCGTCAGTACCGTACAGATGCTTTGGAGGATACTACTGCTTTGGACAGTCTTTCAGGAAAGTTCTGTGCAATGGATCACTGCTCTGTACTGTATGATGTGGAAAAGAAGAGAATTGACCTGATTGTAGAAACTGCAAAGAACCATGGAGCCAGGGGGGTACTTATGGTTCTCACAAAATTCTGCGATCCGGAAGAATTTGATTATCCGTTAATTAAAAAAGCTTGTGACGCAGCAGGACTTCCGATTATTCTGATTGAGGTAGACCGGCAGATGGAGAACTATGAGCAGGCTGGAACAATGATTGAAACATTTAAAGATATGCTGGGAAAAAACTCATAAGACTGGGGGACTTTTATAATGGAGAAGAAAGTCAATAAATTATCGATAGCAATGGGGATTACATTTGTATGGTTTACAACACAGTTCGGAGGTGGCTTTGCTTCAGGAGCACAGCTGAAAAGTTATTTTATTAATTACGGTATCCTGTGCCTTTTTACATGTATAGGAGCACAGGCTATCTGTGCAGTTTACAATTGCTATATTGCTTATTACGCAAAAAAACATGATGTATATGACTACAGCAGCTTTAACAAAAAGTTTTACGGAAAGTATTCCGCTATTTTTTCCAATTTATTTGAATTAGTTTATATTTTCGTGCTTTTGGTTGTGCCGGCAGTCGCTTTTTCCACAGGAGGAACAACCCTGTCTAAGATGATAGGAGTGCCCTATTTTGCCTGTACAGTTGTAATTGGTATTTTCATTTTTGTTGTAGCTATTTATGGAACAGCCATGGTACGTAAGGTTGCTACCGCTCTGTCGATTCTCATTGTAGTTGGACTTTTGCTTGTGTTCATCCCCAATATTATTGTGCAGTGGGATTCTGTAATTTCCGGAATCGGTTATCTTGCACATCAGAAGGCACCAGCATGGCCGGCGATCTGGAGCATGATCGTATATGCCGCATTCCAGATTGCTTCTTCCCCTGCTATTCATTCTCAGCATGCGGAAGCAATGGCTAAGCCAAAGGACGCAATTTACACCTATGTCGTTGGTTTCATCGTAAACAGTGTTATGATTTTCTTATCTACATTAGGACTTCTTGCAATCGTACAGACTGCAGAATACGCCGACGCTTCCCTGCCAGTTATTGTACTGGTAGAAAACGGAGTTGGAGGAGCTTTACTGACACCAATTATCTCTATTCTGATCATATTAGGATCTGTATCAACAGCAGTAAACATGGTAGCAGCAGGAACAGTCCGTGTCTGCAACATGCTTGACAAGGATTTTGATCCCGATGGAAAACCAACCTCAAAAGTTATTATCACAACTCTTATTTTATGCCTGGTTGGTCTTGGTGTTTCACAGTTCGGACTCCTTCCGCTGGTAAATAAGGGGTATGGTATCCTGGCGTATCTCACATTCCCAGTTATTATGATACCTTATATTATACATATGTTCTATACGAAATTTGATACAAAAAGTGACAAATAAAGGAGACAAGATATGAGCGAAATGAACCGCCCTTTAGAGGGTGTAAAAGTTTTGGAACTGGCAACTTTTATCGCAGGACCCTGCTGTGCAAGGTTTCTGGCGGATTTAGGTGCTGAGGTTATTAAAGTAGAGGCTCCTAACGGTGATCCCCTTCGATTCACAGCTGTCAATGAAGGCCGCCCTTTCGGCGATCAGGAGGATACCAGCTTTTGTCTGGAGAATTCAGGTAAAAAGTGTGTAACACTGGATACAAAATCTCAGGCAGGCCGCGAAGTGCTGGAAAAGCTGCTTGCTGACTGTGATATTTTTATTACCAACTGGCGTCAGCCTGCTTTAAAGAGAAGCGGACTTGATTATGAGACCTTAAAAGTGAAATATCCGAAGATGGTAATGGGATATGTCAGCGGCTACGGAGAGAAAGGTCCTGATAAGGATCTTCCCGGATTCGATTTCACTGCATTTTTTGCAAGGGGCGGTGTCATGGGTACCATGTATGATGTGGACTCGTCACCCATGCTGCCAATTGCAGGATTCGGTGATCACCAGGTCGGTATGTACCTTGCAAGCGGCGTACTTGCAGCACTTTACCGTGCACGGGAGACGGGAAAAGGAGATCAGGTAACGGTAAGCCTGTTCCACACTGCTCTCTGGGATATTGCTCTGTTCCTTCAGTGCAACCAGTATGGTGACCCCTCCACACAGTATCCGGTGAGCCGTAAGAAAATTGCCAATCCGTTAAATGTAGCTCATAAAACAAAAGATGGTTACTGGGTACAGTTTGCAATGCCAAGATATGATTTCTACTATCCTACCTTTATGAAGGCACTTGGAAGGGATGATTTAATCGGAGATACCAGATTTTTCCCACAGACTGCACTTCAGGATCACCTGGTGGAATTCTATGAAATGCTTCATGATGAGGTTCTGAAAAGAAGCCTGTCCGAAGTTGAGGTTCTGATGAAAGAGGCTGATTTACCATATGCGGTGTGCCAGACCTGGAATCAGGTTCTTGTAGATGAACAGGCATGGGCATCAGATGCTCTGGCAAAAGTGACATTCCCCAACGGGGCAGAGCGTACCATGGTACGCACTCCTGTTATTTTCTCTGAAACAGGTCTTTCTTCCTATGAAAGGGCTTCCTTCTTAGGAGAAGATACAGAAGCTGTGCTTGCGCAATTAGGATATAGTAAAGAACAGGTCGATGCTATGATTGCAGCTGGTGAGGCAACCGGATGCAAGAGGATTGGCTAAAATCTTCCTAAGTAAAGTGGTGGGTAGAAATGATATTGAGCTGTAAGACTATAGGGACATGCCTGGCTGAAAGAGCCAGGCATACGCCTGATGAAATTTCGTTAATATACGAAGATGTTTCCTATACCTGGAATGAGCTTGACAAGATCAGTGACTATATGGCTTATCGCATGCATACGTTTGGGATAACCCAAGGGACACATGTGGGAATATGGAGTGTAAATAATCCCAATTGGATCATTGTATTTTTGTCTTTGCAGAAATTAGGTGCCCTTCCCATTTTAATTAATACCTGCTATCGGGAAAAAGAACTGAAAGAGATCCTTCTTATTGCAAATGTAGAATACCTTTATTATGGTGATGTTTATAAAGATATTCACTACTCAGATATTGTTGAGACAATTAAAAAAGAGAATACCTGCAATATTAAAAAATGGCTTTTTATTGGAAAAGACAGGACTGGTTCATGGTTGAATTTCAATAGTTTTGTCAGCAGTGAGAAAACAAAAAGAGCTTATGGAATAACCAAAAGCCTGCAGAGCAAAGTCAAATCTGACAGTAATGCCTGTATGCTGTTCACATCTGGAACTACCTCCCGGTCAAAGGGAGTATTACTGACCCATAATAATATAGTAAATTCAGCCTTGGCGACCATACACCATATGCAATGGACAAAAGATGACAGAATGTGTGTAACGGTACCGATGTTTCACTGCTTCGGTGTCACTTCAAGTCTTCTGACTACCATCTTATTGGGAAGTACCATGTGTATCCTTCCTTACTACAAGACCATTGATGTATTAAATTGTATACAGAAACATCAGTGTACCATTATTAACGGAGTTCCCTCCATGTTTCTTGCAATGCTGCGTAATGAGCATTTCAAAGAATATGACTTATCCAGTTTAAAATCGGGAATCGTTGCAGGGTCCCCTCTTCCTCCTGAGGATTATTTAACTATATGCTCCCAGATTCCAAGTCTTAAACTCATTCCTTCTTACGGACAGACAGAGACATCGCCTGCGGTAACCTTTTCATTATCCAGTGACCCGGATGAAAAGCGGGCATTGAGTGTGGGGAAAGCAATTGAAGGAGTAGAGATTCAGATAGTGGATAATGAGAGTGGCAGTCTCTTGCCCGTGGGAGAGTCGGGGGAAATCATGGTAAGAGGCTATAATGTGATGCAGGGCTATTATAATATGCCTGATGAGACGAAACAGGCTCTTACACCCGCCGGATGGCTCCGCACTGGAGATATGGGCTTCTTTGACGGGGAAGGTTATTTACATATAAACGGAAGAAAAAAAGATATTATTATCCGGGCGGGAGAAAACATATCGCCCCATGAGATTGAGGATTATATCATAAAAATCCCCTGGATTGAGCAGGCAGTTGTAATAGGTGTTCCTGCTGAGGTGATACAGGAAGAAATAGTGGGATGTGTTGTTTTAAAAAAAGGAGAAACGCTTCACGAGGAATATATAAGGCAGTATCTGGCAAGCAGAATTGCACATTATAAAATTCCGGTCAGATTTTTGGAATTTCAGGAGTTTCCCATGAATTCCAGCGGAAAAATAAAACTGGCTGAAATCAAAAGCATCGCCATTAAGCGGTTGAATCAGTCTGATAAATAGGAGTAGGAGGAGTAATCCATGTTTTTTACTGAACAACATGAGCTGATTAGAAAATTAGCCAGGGAATTTGCGGAAAAAGAATTAACAAAGGAGCTTCAGGAAGAAGTCGAGGAAAGTGGTATATTCCCGAAAGAAGTATTGGATAAGATGGCAAAAGCAGGCTTTTTCGGAATCAAGATTCCCAAGGAATTAGGCGGACAGGGTGCCGATGCAAGATCTTATGTACTCGTAATGGAAGAGATTGCAAGAGTGAGTGCAGTTGCAAGTCTTTATGTTTCTTCCCCCAACTCATTATCCGGAGGTCCCCTTCTTTTATCCGGAACAGATGAGCAGAAAGAGAAGTATCTTCGTCCAGTTGTTACCGGTGAGAAAATTCTTGCGTTTGGTCTGACAGAGCCTGGAGCAGGCTCCGATGCAGGCGGTATGACAACCACTGCAGTAGAAGACGGAGATTACTATGTTTTAAATGGCCGTAAGACATTTATTACGATGGCGCCACTCTCCGATTTCGCGGTTATTTATGCTAAGACGGATATGTCAAAAGGAAGCAAAGGAATCACGGCATTTATTGTAGATATGAAGCAGGAGGGCGTATCCTGCGGAAAAGCGGAAGATAAGATGGGGCTTCACGGCTGTGCCACCAGTGATATCATACTGGAACAGGTGAGAGTACATAAAAGCAATGTTCTGGGTGAGATCAACAAAGGCTTTATCAATGCTATGAAGACTCTGGATACAGGACGTATGGGTGTTGCGGCTCAGTCCATCGGTGTTGCACAGGCATGTCTTGATGAAGCTGTCAAATACGCAAAAGAAAGAAAACAGTTTGGCAGAAGAATCGGAGATTTCCAGGCAATCGGCTTTATGATTGCGGACATGGCAACCAAGCTGGAAGCAGCAAAGCAGCTGGTTTATAAAACTGCATACTTAATGGATACCAGACAGGATGCGTCAATGAATGCATCTATGGCAAAGTACTATGCTGCGGAGGTCTGCAATGAAATTGCGGCAAAGGCAGTCCAGATCCACGGCGGCTACGGATACATCAGTGACTATAAGATCGAGCGGTTATACAGAGACTGCCGTGTATTTACAATTTATGAAGGAACTTCACAGGTTCAGCAAATGGTAATTGCGGGCAAGCTGCTGAAAAAGTAGGAGAGGGGAAAAGTTAAGATGAAGATTTTAGTTTGTGTAAAGCAGGTACCGGACACCAATGAGGTAAAAATTGATCCGGTAAAGGGAACCCTGATCCGAGACGGTGTTCCCAGCATCTTAAATCCGGATGATGCCAATGCCCTGGAAGCAGCGCTTCAGATAAAGGACCAGAATAAAGATGTAACAGTAACGGTATTGACCATGGGACCGCCCCAGGCCTCCTATATGTTAAGAGAATGCCTGGCTATGGGAGCTGATGAGGCATTTCTTTTAAGCGACCGTGCATTTGGCGGAGCAGATACCTGTGCAACGTCCACTACCATTGCGGCAGGCATTCAGAAAGTTGGAAATGTTGATGTGGTATTTGCAGGACGTCAGGCGATAGACGGCGATACGGCTCAGGTTGGACCGCAGGTAGCGGAGAGACTTGGAATCCCGGTGGTTACTTACGTTGAGGAAATAGAACTGGGAGACGGCAAGGTTACTGTACACAGGCAGATGGAAGACGGCTATGAGGTGATTGAGGTCCGTACACCGTGTCTCTTAACCTGTGTGAAAGAGTTAAACGAGCCCAGATATATGAGCATTGGCAAAATCGTAGATGCATATAAAAAAGAAATTCCGGTTTGGAATCACATGGATGTGGAGCTGGATCCTAAGGACTGCGGCCTTAATGCTTCTCCGACTCAGGTATTCCGTTCCTTTACTCCCCCTGCAAAAGGCAAGGGTGAGATGCTGTCCGGCTCAATTGATGAGATGAGTGCAAAACTGGTTGACAAATTAAAAGAGAAACATTATCTGTAGGGAAGGGTCGGTGTATAGATATGGCTGTTAATGTTATAAAAGAAAAATGCAAAGGCTGTTCCATTTGTGTGAAGAACTGTCCGTTTGATGCCATTACCATGGAAGGCAAGCTGGCAGTTATCGGCACTGCCTGTACCAGCTGCGGTGTCTGTGTGGAGAAATGTCCGTTTATGGCAATTGAAAAGACGGAAGAAATAAAAGAAGTGAAAGATTTAAGCGCCTACAAAGGGGTATGGGTCTTTGCAGAGCAGCGCCGGGGTGAAATCATGCCTGTGGCAATTGAGCTTTTAGGCGAAGGAAAGAAACTGGCAGCAGAGATTGGCTGTGAGCTGTGCGCAGTTCTTTGCGGAAACGGAGTGTCCGGGCTTGTAAGTGAATTATTTGAGTATGGTGCAGATAAGGTGTATCTTGCAGAGGCACCGGAGCTGGAGCAATATACTACTGACGGTTACGGCAAGGTGATCTTTGAGGCAATCAATGAGTACAAGCCGGAAATCGTGCTTCTTGGAGCTACCCACATCGGCCGTGATCTGGGTCCGATTCTTGCAGTAAAGGCGAATACAGGACTGACGGCTGACTGCACCAGGCTGGAGATAGATCCCGAGGATAAAAAAATCAGACAGACCCGTCCTGCTTTCGGCGGAAACTTAATGGCTACCATCGTATGTCCGAACCACAGACCTCAGATGTCTACCGTAAGACCGGGAGTTATGGCGAAGGCAGAGCGTATACCGGGCAGAACCGGAGAAACAGTGGAATTGAAAACAGACTTTTTAGATGGGGATATTCGTACCAGGGTGCTGGATGTAGTCAGAAGTGTAAAAGAGATGATTGCAATCTCAGATGCAGAAATCATCGTATCCGGCGGTATGGGGTTAGGAAAAGCAGAAGGATTTGATCTTCTTAAGCAGCTTGCAGACAAACTTGGCGGTGTTGTGGCAGGCTCCAGAGCTGCAGTTGATGCGGGCTGGATTGACCATGCTTATCAGGTTGGGCAGACAGGAACCACTGTAAAGCCTAAGATTTATATTGCGTGCGGAATATCGGGAGCGATTCAGCATGTAGCTGGTATGCAGGGGTCTGAGCAGATTATTGCAATTAATACCAATGAAAATGCACCTATATTTGAAGTGGCGGATTATGGGATTGTGGGCGATCTTTATAAAGTGATACCATCAATCATTCAATCCCTGGATTGAAAATGAATGGAATTGTGATGGATAGAAGAGGGAGTGTTCTGTTGTATAAGAGCATTCCTTTTTTTATCCCTGGTAGCAGATGACTTGAAAAAATATTAAACAAATACATTGACTGAAATGTTGAAAACGTTTAAACTTGATAAGTAGATTTATGCTATGACTATATCTACCAGGAGGAGACCATAAGAATGAAAGTAAAAGCAGCGGATATTGCCAGAGAACTTCAGATATCTAAAGCTACTGTTTCACTGGCGTTAAATGGAAAGCCTGGTGTCAGTGAGCAGACGAGACAGGAAATTCTTGCTTATAAAACGCATCTGGAAAATAAAATGGCAGAAACCGCTTCTGCGACAGGAAAGGAAAAGCAGGTCATAAAAGTTATATTTATGCACCGGGATTTAAAGGTAGCATATAATTCTTTGTGGACAGAGGTCCTGGCAGTCTTTGACCGGGAAATTAAGAAAATGGATTATTCTCTGGGAGTTACCTATGTTAATGTTTTGACTGATTCCGTGGAAGCTGTGGTCAATGATTGTAATATAAGCAGCGTTGCAGGAGTCATTTTGTGTGCAACGGAAATGCTGAAACAGGATTATGAACTGCTGAAAAACATTCAAAAACCCATGATAATAACTGACAATGACTTTGAAGATAATTTTCATCACCGGGTATGCATTGATAATATTTCTGCAGTCAGGCTGGCTGTTGAATATCTGCTGAAAAGAAAATGCAGGAAAATAGTATATCTGGCGAATGAAACTGAAATATTTAATTTTTTACAGAGAAGAGAAGGCTTTCTGTCAGCGCTGGCTGCTCATAATCTGACATACAATCCAGACATGATGGTAACCCTCGGAAATACCATTGAAGATGTTTGTGAGAGAATGAAACGGTATCTGCAAAAAAATCCACTGCCGGATGCGTTCGTTATGGAAAATTATCAGGTGTCCATCGGAGTTATAAAAGCGATGAATTCGCTGGGAATCTCCATACCGGAGGATATTTCTCTGATCGGAGTGGATGAGGTACCTGACTATGCCACATATGACAGTAAGCTGACTGTTATAAAGATTGATCATATAAACAGAGCTCATATGGCAACGTTTCTACTGCAAAAGGAGATAACAGAGAATATTCCTGTAAAATTTAAATTAATGTCTGACTGCAGGCTTATAGAGGGAAACAGCGTAAAATAACTAAATAACATAATAAGATAGCGCCAGGTGTAAATAAAAACACCTGGCGTTTATATTGTTTTAATAAAAGTTTAAAAGTAAAACTATATAATGTTGTGTTTCGTATATGATATGTGCCAAAATAAGCCTGTTAAAGTCTTCTTAAATATACAAATAATACAAAATGTTATTGAAAAAAGGTTTTAAATATGTTAAAGTAAGTTTAGAATTAATTTAGATAATTAATTTAAAAGTTTAAAAAACGACACATTCAATGAAGAGGAGGTATTTATGAAAGGGAAAAGGGGTATTGCATTCATGCTGGTGGCGGCAACTGTGATTTCCGGGGTACTAGGTGGATGCACAGGCAAAACCGGACTGAAGGAATCGGTGTCAAAAACAGAACAAACAAAAAGCCAGTCAGGAGGCTCGAAGGAAGGGGTAACAGAGGTTTCATTCTGGACACTGAATACAAGACAGAATGCGGTCGAGCCAATTGCAGAGGCCTTTAATGCTGCCAATAAGGATATTAAAGTAACTGTTTCCTACTATGATACAGATGGAATCAAGGATGCATGTAAGGTGGCTGCTTCTTCCGGAACGCTGCCTAATATGTGGTTTAACTGGGGCGGAAGTCTGGGGGGATTTTACGCAGAAAACGGTCTTTCCTATGATTTGACAGAGTATGCAAAAAACAATGGCTGGGCAGATCGTTTTAGTTCCGGTGTATTAAGTCTTTGCCAGTTAAGCGGACAATTGTCAGGCTATCCGACAAGTTATAATGTATTGGATGTTTATTATCGAAAAGATATTTTTGAGAAATATGGTATTAAGGTACCGGAAACCTTTGAAGAATTTGAGGCTGCCTGTGCAAAGTTGAAAGAAAATGGTATTACGCCCATATCGACAGCGGGCCTTAACGGCTGGCATGTAATGAGATTTGTGGAGTTATTAATTGAACATTACGCAGGGAGTGAACTTCATGATTCATTGAATACATTCAGCACCAGTTATAATTGTGAGGCTGTCATTTCAGCTTTAACAAAGTACAAAGAGTTCTGTGAGAAAGGTTATTTCCCGGAAGGCTTTGTTACAACAGACCCCAATGACACAAAGATGGCTTTGTTTTCAGGGAGTGCGGCAATGGATATACAGGGGCAGTGGTACGATGGAGTAATTGTTCAGGATGAACAGGACATGAATTTGTACGGAACATTTGCATTTCCATCCGGCGGTTCTGACCGGTTGTCTGCATTTGCTGAGATGACTCAGTTTAATGCGAAAAATACAGATACTCAGTTAGACGCCTGTATGAAATTTATGGATTATTACTATAATGAAGAAAATGTAAAAAAATATGCTGAGTACTATAATCTGCCCCTTCCCAACAAGGAAGCAAAGATGCCGGAGGGTCAGCCGAATGTTGCGGATATGCTGGCAGCAGCAGAAGCCAATGGAACCTTCACTATTACAGATCAGGCATTTCCAACAGAAGTAGCAGATGCTTTATTTAATGTTCAGGATGCGATTGCCAATGGTCAGATGGAACCTGCAGACGGTGCCTCCAAAATTCAGGAGGCAATAGAGGCTTATCGGGCTAAATAATAAGTTCATAAGATGAAAACGGGCAGTTTTAAGACAAGCTGTCCGTTTTCAGTAAAACGTTGTACGCACGGGATTCGAGGAGAGATTATTATGGGAGATAGTAAAAAAAGGGATTGTAGCGCATATTTATTTATTGCGCCTGCAGGTATTATTTATCTATCGGTTATCGTTGTTCCGGTTTTTTATTCCTTCTTTATCAGTTTATTTAAGTGGAACGGAATAGGAAAAAAGAGTTTATCGGATTTTTCAATTACATACATTTATTTCAATCAGATCCGATCTTTTTGATTTCAATTAAAAATAATCTTATTTGGATTATACTGACGATTTTAATTACAATGACAGTTTCATTGGGATTTGCAGTCATTTTAAATAAACAGTTCCGGGGACGTACTTTTTTTCGCGGATTCTTCTATTTCCCTTGTGTAATTGCTCCAATTGCGGTATCTATTATATGGAGATGGATATACAATCCGAATTTTGGCTTCATTAATCAACTTATGAAGGTTTTGGAAATAGATTTTTCCCAAAGTTGGATTTCCGATCCGAAAGTCAGTCTTTATGCCATATTCGCTGCTGCTTTGTGGCAGGCTGTTGGTCAGCCCATGATTCTTTTTTTAGCAGGGCTGCAGGCAATCTCATCAGATGTATTGGAAGCCTCAAGAATTGACGGAGCCTCCGGAATGAAGCAGTTTTTCTTTATTACTGTGCCGCTGTTAAAAGAGAGCTTTGTAATCGTAATCGCAACTTTAATTGTCTCGGCTTTAAAAGTGTTCGATGTGATTCAGGGCCTGACAGGCGGTGGGCCAAACAATGCCACCCAAATGCTTTCAACCTATATGTATTCCCAGACCTTTCAGTATAATAATGTAGGGGTGGGGACAACCATCGCATGCGTAATGGTATTTATGATGATGGTAGTTATAATACCGTATGTGCTGTTTACAGCAAAAGAAGACTAGGGGGAATTATTATGGAGGGAAAGTCACGAAAAGTGGTAAAGAAAATCTGGCTCTATGGAATTCTGACAATTTTAGCATTCATCTGGATTGTACCAATGTTAACCTTACTTTTAACCGCAATAAAAGCTAAAAAAGATTTTTACAGCGGATTAAGCCTGTTTCGCCTTCCGGCAGAGATCGCATGGAGTAATTTTATAAATGCATTAACCAAAGGACGCCTGCTTGTTTATATGAAAAATGATTTCATCGTCTCAGGGTTAAAGGTGCCTCTCGGCATTTTTGTAGAAGCTATGGCGGCATTTGCAATAACGAGGCTGAACATCAGGCATAAAACCGGAATTTTTATATTTTTTCTAATCGGTATGATGCTGCCGATGCAGACGGCGTTAGTTCCGATTAATGTAATTTACAGCAAACTTAAACTGCTGAATACTTATTTTGGACTGTTTTATGTGTACATAGGATTTGGCATTTCTTATGGAATCCTGATCTTAAGGGGGTTTTTTAAAGGCATCCCAAAGGACATTGACGAGGCAGCCTTTCTTGATGGATGCAATAAATGGCAGCTGTTTATAAAGGTGATTCTGCCTATTTCCAAACCGGCAGTCGCAACTCTTGTTATCACAGATTTTCTGGCAACCTGGAACGAATATTTACTTGCCAGTGTTATTATAAATGATAATGCAAAAAAAACTGTTCCAGTGGGTATTATGACGTTTGTTGGAGAGCATGGAACAGATTATGGTTATCTGTGTGCTGGTGTCCTGGTTTCGGTGATTCCGGTATTGGTGGTATATCTGGTTTTTCAGCGCCATTTTGTAGAAGGAATGGCGGGAGCAGTAAAATCATAAAAAATTTAGGAGATTGATATGACAGAATTTATTCAGAAACTTGAAAAATGGGATACCTGGGAAATTATCTGCCCCGGTCACACTGATAAGAATCCGTTTATGGATTATAAGATCCAGGGGACATTTACCGGCGATCATGAATGCAAAACAGTGGATGGTTTTTATGATGGAGACGGAAATTATGTGGTTCGGTTCATGCCTTCTTTCGAGGGAAACTATAAATTTTCAATTTACGGAAGTTTTTCTGAAAGAACATGGGAAGGAACCTTTTTAGTACTTCCTGCTTCAGGCAGCAATCATGGACCTGTTCATGTGGCGAATACCTATCATTTTGCCTATGAAGACGGAGCTCCCTATTATTCCATAGGAACGACCTGTTATGTATGGGAACTGCAATCGGAAGAATTACAAAAACAGACTCTTGAAACGCTTAAGAATAGTGCATTTAACAAAATTCGCTTCTGTATTTTACCGAAACATTATGATTATAACTTAAATGAACCGATCTCTTATCCGTACATAGGAACTCCCTGCGACAGTACAAAATTAACCAGTGATAATTTTATGCAGTTTAATGGAAGGGCAGAAGGAAACCAGTGGGATTATTCCCGTTTTAATCCGGATCATTTCCGGCATATTGAACAATGTATCAGACAGCTGAGAGATCTGTCTATAGAAGCGGATTTAATCGTAATGCATCCTTACGATCGGTGGGGATTCAGTTTAATGAACAGAGAGCAGGACGAACAATACTGGAATTACGTGATTGCCAGATTTTCTGCATACAGGAATGTCTGGTGGTCACTTGCCAATGAATATGATCTTATGCCGCAAAAGTCCGTGGAGGACTGGGAATATTATGCAGGGATCATTTGCAGGAAGGACAAATACAATCATTTGAGATCCATTCATAACTGCCGGCCATTTTATGATTATACCAGACCATGGATTACCCACTGCAGCATACAGAGGCAGGATGTTTATAAGACGGCGGAATACGTGGAGGAATGGAGAGAGAGGTATCAAAAGCCGGTAGTGCTGGATGAGATAGCCTATGAAGGGAACATCCAGCATGGCTGGGGGAATATAAGCGGTAAGGAACTGATTCGAAGATTCTGGGAAGCCAGCTTAAGAGGGGGATACGCCGGACATGGAGAGACTTATATGAATCCAAAAAACATCCTATGGTGGTCCCACGGCGGTGTCTTGCACGGAGAAAGCCCTGACAGGCTGAAGTTTCTCCGCCAGATCTTATCAGAAACGCCGGGGCCTGGGCTGACGCCGATAAAACAGGCGTGGGACGAGGTGTGTGCAACTGTGGAAAGTGTCAGTTCCATGGTACTTAAAGTTAAAAGTTACTATCTGTATTACTATGGATTTAACAGACCTTCCTTCCGGGTATTTTATTTTGATGACACAACGGAATTTGATGTGGAAGTCATTGATACATGGGATATGGAAATTGAGAACAGGGGCATATTTAAGGGGAAATTTAAAGTAGATCTGCCGGGGAAGGAATATATGGCTGTCCGCATCAGAAAACATCAGGCGTAGAGATAACAGAGGCAGAATTGAGTTTTCCGGGATTGTACTAGACCAGAGCTGGGCAATATGGTATACTGAATCCAAAATTTATTTTCAGAATAAAAGACGGCGGGAGGAGATTGACCAATGGCAACCCTTAAAGATGTGGCAGAACGGGCAGAAGTTACGGTCACCACTGTCTCAAGAGTTATTAATAACCGGGGCTATATCAGTGAGCAGACGAGAAAAAAAGTTTACGATGTTATGAAGGAGCTTAATTATCAGCCCAATGAACTGGCACGGTCTCTTTCCATGCAAAGAACCAATACCATCGGAATTATTGTCCCACACATTGTCCACCCGTATTTTGCCAAGCTCATCAGCAACTTAGAAAACGCAGCTGCCAATAAAGGCTACAAAATATTGCTGTGCAATTCCAAAGCAAAGAATGAAAAGGAACTGGAATACATCCAGATGTGTAAGAGCAACCGGGTATCCGGGATTGTACTGTGCAGCCGAAACGTGGATATTGAAGAGATGAAGAATTTAGATATTCCTGTCATTACCATAGAGCGTAACTTAGAAGCCGGAACCGTGGGAATTCAGTGTGACAACTATCAGGGGGGCTGTCTGGCGACGGAACATTTAATATCTTTAGGCTGTAAGAATCTGCTTCATTTAAGCGGAATTAAAAATGAAAACATGCCGGCGGATGCCAGAGCAGAAGGATTTATTGCTGTTTGTGAGAAACACGGAGTGCGTCACCGGGAGGTGATGGCTACCAGCACCATTTACAATACTCTGGATTATCATGAGCACATCAGGAAAGCCATTGAGGAAGATCCTGGCGTAGATGGTATCTTTGCCAGCAGTGATCTGATTGCTGCCCAGACCATTCAGATCTGCGCTGAGATGAATATATCCATACCCGGACAGATCCGGCTGGTTGGTTTTGACGATGTGGATATTGCCAGACTGACAACACCCACGATTACCACCATCAGACAGCCGGTCAGAGAGATGGCGGAATGGGCGATCGAATTTATACAGAGGAGTCTGGATCATGAAGCAGTTCCGGAACAGTTTAAGCTGCCCGTTACCCTTGTAAAAAGAAATTCCACATAAATAAAAATGACACTGGAACGTAAAGCCAGTGTCATTTTTTTATTGTCCAATGCAGAATAAATATTATAAGCGATTGACCTGTGAAATAAGCGCATAAAGATAAATAATAAAACAGATATTATATATATGGCAATAAAAATTTGGTAAAAATGCACAAAAAATAAGATTAAAAATTTGTAAATAAGACGAAAATATGTCAAGCGGTTGACATGAAGCACAGAGAGGAATATACTCAGGTTACAGCATACGTAAATAGGCTTCCATCAGGGAGCAGATTTTACGGAAAATCAGAATATCAGGGAGGTATTGGAATGAAACGAAATCAGGTTCTTTCATTGGGATTAGCAGCTGTTATGATGCTTACTGCAGCAGGATGTAACAGCGGAAGCAAGACGCTTGAAGGGGACGCAGGCACAACGACAGCAGGAAGTACAGAGGGGAACAAAGCAGAATCATCCCAAAGCGCAGGAACTGCGGCAAATGGAGTCACCATCACCATTTTAAACACAAAGGCAGGCATGGAGAAATTTTTTGAACCGGCGTTTGAGGATTATAAGAAAAAAACCGGAGTTACGGTGGAGATGTCCTCTATTTCAGAGGGAGATTCTCCTTACGAGGCAATTCAGAAAAGATATGCAGCAGGAGATGCTCCTACACTTGCCATCATGGACTGCAACGATATAGTAGCTCTTGCAGAACAAAAGGCCCTCCCGTTAGATGGGGAAAAATGGGTGGCCGACGGAGGAGATAAATACGGTGTAAAGGTAGGCGGAAAGCTGTATGGATTCCCATTCAGTCTGGAAGGCAGAGGACTTTTATTTAACAGAACCGCCATCGAGAAGACGTTAGGGAAGGATTTTGATGAAAAATCCATTAAAAATCTTGATGATTTTAAAGCGATCTGCGATGAACTGGTTGCGGCAGGAATGGAAAAACCAGTCTGTATTTCCAAAGAGGACTGGTCACTGGGAGCTCATTATCTGGGACTTATGTATGAAGAGCAGGATGGAACTTCCAAAGGAGCGGAAGATCTTATCGGTTCGTTAGAGGACGGCTCTGCAAAGTTGGCTGATAACGCAAGATTCAACAGCCTGTTTGATACCTTTGATGTACTTATGAAATATAACATCAATGGTAAAGATCCTCTTGCGGCAGATTACGATACGGATAATGCCTATTTTGCAGAAGGCGATGTTGCATTCTGGTTTAACGGTAACTGGGTATGGGAAGTTGTATCCGGATTTGCAGATTCCAGTTCTGAGTTTGGCATGCTTCCTGTTGTTCAGAATACAAAGGATGATAAGTTCAACACTCTGGTCAATGCAGTTGGTTCCAAACAGATTATGATTGATAAAAACGCTTCTCCGGAACAGATCCAGGCTGCGAAAGACTTTTTAAACTGGCTGGTCTATGATAAGACAGCCCAGGATATTGTGGCAAACCAGATTCTTGCAGTACCATGCTTTAGTACCTTCAACGCTTCCCCTGACAATAAGCTGGGGCAGGCATTAAAGGCTTACGCAGATGCAGGGCTGACCTTTGATCAGTATAATGGACTGCCTGGAGATCACTGGTCTGTATGCGGTGGTTTTGTACAGAAATATCTGGGAGGGAAAACAGACCGTGCAGGTCTTGCAGCTGACCTGGAAGGCTATTGGAAATCCAAGAAATAGGGGATAGGGAAGGAACGCTTTTATGGAAAGAAATGCAATGTCCAATAAAATAAAAACATATATGATGTTTGCTGGTCCGGCAATGTTTTTCTTCTTTGCAGTAGTCATCATTCCATTTATCTATGGTGTGTATTTAACCTTTACCAACTGGGATGGGATTTCAGAGAAAAAGCATCTCATCGGATTCACCAACTACATAGCAGTATTTCAGGATGGGGGATTTTGGAATGCATTGTTACTGACCCTGTCTTACGTGGCAATCAGTACAATTCTGGTGCAGGTGATTGCATTTGCGCTGGCATATTTACTGACCGGCGGGCTGAAAGGTCAGAACTTTTTCCGGGCAGGATTTTTTACACCAAACTTAATCGGCGGGATTGTTTTAGGATTTATCTGGAAGTTTGTGTTTTCCAAAGCATTTACTGCTTTTGGAACGATGATTTCAGCGCCGCTGTTTGAAAGTTCCTGGTTATCGGATCCCATAAAAGCGTTCTTTGCTTTAATTCTGGTTACCGTCTGGCAGTATTCCGGATATATGATGCTGATTTACGTTGCAGGCTTTGTCGGAGTACCAAAGGATTTAATAGAAGCGGCCAGTATTGACGGATGTACCAATACACAGAGAACCAGACACATCGTGATACCCATGATGGCTCAGTCATTTTCCATCTGTACATTTTTAACACTGACCAGATGTTTTATGGTATATGATTTAAACGTATCCTTAACAGGAGGAGAACCATATGGAAGTACGATTATGGCGGCTCTTCATGTATATCAGAAGGCATTTAAATCCAAACAGTACGGGTTAGGTCAGGCAGAGGCGCTGGTGCTTTTCGCAGTGGTCGCAGTGGTGGCTGTTACCCAGTATTATTTAAGCAGGAAGAAGGAGGTGGAAGCGTAATGGCGAAAGGGAGAACTGTGGTAGGCGGAAGAAAAGCAGTTTTTATGAACCTTATGAAGCTGGTTTTATTAACGGCAGTGCTGATTTTATACATGATTCCATTTTTCCTGATTCTGATCAATTCGTTTAAAAGAAAGATTACGATTATAAAGAATCCCCTTATGCTGGTAGATCCCAAAGGATTTTCCTTGGATAACTATAGTTCGGCGTTTCGGGAGATGAACTATGTCAGAGCGTTTGGCAATTCCTTGATAATTACCTTTGTCAGTGTGGCTTTCATTGTCTTGTTTGCTTCCATGGCAGCCTACTTTTTTGCAAGAACCAAAACCTTTGCAGCGAAATTCAGTTTTTCACTGATTGTGGCAGCCATGGTCATTCCGTTTCAGACGATTATGATTCCCCTGATATCCATTTATGGGAATATGTTTGGAATGCTGAATATGAAATCGACGTTAGTATTCATGAATATCGGGTTTGGTATGGGTCTGGCGATATTTATCTATTATGGGTTTATCCGTTCAGGAGTTCCCATTTCCCTGGAGGAAGCGGCTATTATTGATGGCTGCACCCCTTACCAGCTGTTTTTTAAGATTGTTTTTCCACTTTTGAAGCCCACTACCGCAACCCTGATTGTCCTTGATGTCTTATGGCTGTGGAATGATTATCTTCTCCCCAGTCTGATACTTGGAAAAAAGAAATTATATACGCTGCCCTTATCAACTTATACTTTTTATGGTACGTATTCCAGCGATCTGGGGAAAATTATGGCAGGTCTGGTGCTGACCATTCTGCCAGTCATTGTTATATATCTGATTTTGCAGAAGCAGATTATCAGCGGTGTTGTAGCGGGAGCGGTAAAGGCATAGGAGACAGAGAGGGTTAAAGGTTGAAGAAGACAATCAGTATTACAGGGAGATATTTATGGATTCCCATCACTCCGGGAGCGAAAGATTCCATTGTCTCTTTTTATATGAATGGCATAAAGATTCAGGAGATGTGTATTGAAACCGGAGAAGATAAACTACATTTTTATGCATGGTTTGATGCATCGGCGTATCAGGGAGCTACATTGACGATAGAAGGGGATTACAAAGAAAAATGGTTTGAGAACATTCTGGTGAGAGATAAAAAACCAGTAAATCCAGGCTCCAAAAGACCTCTGATCCATTATGCGCCTGAATTTGGGTGGCTCAATGATCCCAATGGGCTGATTTATGACAATGGAGTTTATCACATTTACCATCAGCATAATCCTTACGGAGTCAGGTGGGAGAACATGCACTGGGCTCATACCAGTACTGGTGATTTTCTGTCTTATACGCAGACGGAGGATGTTCTGTTTCCGGATGAGGAGGGACCAGTTTTTTCCGGGTCAGCTATTTTGGATCATAACAATTGTCTGGGACTGGGTGCTGATGCAATTGCATATTTTTATACTTCAGCTGGTGGACGCAGCCACTGGTCTAAGAAGCATAGATTCACTCAGAAAGTAGCAGTAAGCACGGATCATGGAAAAACTCTAAAAAAGCTGGGAGAATCTGTTCTGCCTCATATCAATGATGAAAACAGAGATCCAAAGGTGTTTTATCACGAAGAAAGCGGCTCTTATATCATGGTGCTTTATATCTCTGATGATACCTTCTATTTCTTTCGATCCAAAGATCTGATTCATTGGGAGAAGATACAGGAAATTATCATACCGGGTATGTGGGAATGTCCGGACTTTTTTCCGCTTACCTGTGAAGGGGATGGGGGGAAGAAGTGGGTTCTGTGGTCTGCAGACGGATATTACTGCCTGGGAGATTTTGATGGAAAGTATTTTCAGGCAGAGAAGAATAAAGAGGGAGACGCCATTGCCAGATATCAGCTTTATAACATAATCACAGATGGGGAGAACAAAGCTGACCGAAACTTTGTCAGACCATATGCAGCACAGATTTTTAAAGGGACAGGTGACCGCATTTTGCAGCTTAGCTGGATAACCAGCGTGAAAAAAGACAGGAATTATGCCGGTATTTTATCCTTGCCTGGAGAACTGAGGCTTAGTAAAACTACTGATGGTTACCGGATCTGTATCAATCCGGCAAAGGAACTGGCAAAGCTGAGAAGTGAGTCATTCAGTGAAGTTCTGGATAAGAAAGAAGAGCCGTTTGCACCGTGTTTTGTCAGCCTTTATTCGGGTGAGGGTCAGGCGCTTGAGATAGAATTGACATTTCGTGACGCCAGACAAATAAAGGGGAAAGGTGAATCGTATATAAAGCTGACTGCATTTGGAACCCTGTTTACTATTGATCTTTATAGCCGTGAAATAAAAGTAGGACCACACAGAATACCATTGAAAGAAGAAAAAGAACATCATTTAAGGATTTATGCAGATTCGGATGTGTTTGAATTGTTTGCCAGCAAAGGATTGACATATGCTGTGACTGATAATGAAAATGACAGTGTTTCAGGATCTGTGGAGATAGAGTATTCCGGGGTCACTGGAGACATAAAACTTCATGTATTAAGGGAAATCAGGATAAGTGAATAGATGGGAGCTTAATGAATGGAACTGAATAATAAGATCATGTTAATTACATATGCGGACAGTCTGGGCAGGAATTTAAAAGAACTGGATACAGTTCTGCACACCTATCTGAAGAGTGAAGTAGGCGGTGTGCACATCCTTCCTTTTTTCCCTTCTTCTGCAGACAGAGGCTTTGCGCCTCTGTGCTATGATCAGGTAGAGGCAGAATTCGGAACGTTTGAAGATATAAAAAGGATCAGCAAAGATTATTATCTGATGTTTGATTTTATGGTAAATCATATTTCCAGAAATTCTGATTATTTTAAGGATTTTGAGGAAAAGAAGGAGTTTTCCGATTACAAGGAAATGTTTATCCGATATAAAGAGTTCTGGGATCAGGGAGAGCCAACCAAAGAAGAGGTGGATTTAATCTACAAACGAAAGCCACGGGCACCCTATACCGAGGTTACATTTAAAAATGGGGATGTGGAAAAGGTTTGGTGTACCTTTTGTGAGGAACAGATTGACCTGGATGTAAGGACTGAGACGACGAAGGAATTCATACGTAAATCCTTAACCGGTATGTGTGAGAATGGAGCCTCCATCATTCGGCTGGATGCATTTGCCTATGCTGTAAAAAAGAAAAATACCAATTGTTTTTTTGTGGAACCGGATATATGGGAGCTGCTTCATGATATTCAGGATGTTGTATCCTCAAAGGGGGTGAATATATTACCGGAGATCCATGAGCATTATACCATTCAGATGAAAATTGCGAAACAGGGCTTCTGGATCTATGATTTTGCACTTCCTGTGCTGGTTTTAAATGCGCTTTACACAGGAAACGGGGTGTATTTGAAACGATGGCTTGAGATGTCTCCGAAAAAGCAGTTTACCACTCTGGATACCCATGATGGAATCGGAATTGTGGATGCCAGAGACTTAATGCCTGATGAGGCAATTGAGGAGACGAAAGAAAAAATGTTTACCAAGGGAGCCAATGTAAAAAAGATATACAATACAGCGGCTTACAACAATCTGGATATTTATCAGGTGAACACTACCTATTATTCTGCACTTGGTGACAGGGATGATGCATATCTGCTGGCAAGAGCCATTCAGTTTTTTGCACCAGGTATTCCCCAGGTATATTATGTAGGCCTGCTCGCCGGTTCCAATGATATTGAGCTGATGGAAAAGACAAAAAATGGAAGAGACATTAATCGTCACTACTACAGCCTGGAAGAAATAGCAAAAGAGACGGATCGTCCGGTTGTGAAACGACTTTTTGAGTTGATGCGTTTTAGAAACACCCACCCGGCGTTTGCTTTGGAGGGAAATATGGAAGTAAAGCTTAAAAAGGATTATCAGCTGACTATCATTCGTACCTGGGGCACCTATTATGCTGCGCTTACGGCTGATTTAAAAAGTTTTGAGTTTGACATCAGCCATAATTAAAAGATGAAGCTGGTTCTCTGCGTTGACAAATGCCCTCTGCCTCAGTAAGATAAATACAGAATAAATAAGGAGGGCTCACAACGGATGAATACCATAAACAGCGTAATTGAAAAGATGATGGATTATTATAAAGGCGATCCAAAGAGGATTCAGCATTTTATTAAAGTATACCAGTTTGGTAAGCTGATTGGAGAAGAAGAGGGGCTTGATTCCAGGAAGCAGCGAATACTGGAAACAGCCTGCGTGGTTCATGATATCGGCATTAAGGCAAGTGAAGAAAAATATCACAGCAGCGCAGGTAATTACCAGGAGCTGGAGGGACCGCCCATTGCAAGAGATCTTCTGATGTCTCTTGATTATTTTCCGGAAGAGATTGACCGGATCTGCTGGCTGGTAGGTCACCATCATACATACAAAAATATAGAAGGGGAGGATTATCAGATTCTTGTGGAAGCTGATTTTCTTGTCAATGCATGGGAGGATGGGATGTCCCGGGAGACAGTTGAGAATGTCAGGAAGAAGATATTTGCAACAGCTGCAGGAATCCGAATGTTTGAAACCATGTATATGTAAAGAATATCTGGCTGGGATGAATTTCTTAAAAATTGTATATGATAAATTAAGGATTGAATATACACGTTTTTATAATTTTATGTAATAATAGTGTTAAACGGATGGAAATCTGCTCGGTGATATCATGAACGATGCTGTGACATAAAGTTTTGACACTATCAATTAAAACAATAAATAGGGTTGTTGCATTATAGTAACGGGAAATAAGATGATAAGTGGCTGACTATAAAAAAGCGTTAGGATACAGTCATGAAATCTATTTCCTTTACTTTATTTGCAGCATCCCTTTTTTGTTTTATCATACATAAAAATAATATTTCCCATAAGGAGACCTGTCATGAAACAAAATGGAAAAAGAACTTTTAAATTATTCAGAAAATCCAAGGCCCATACCATTTTGTATCAATTTATGGTGACGTATATTATTGTGCTGTTTATCCCTTTACTAATCTGCAGCGGTTATTATATCAGAATGATTTCAGTAATTGGCAATGATGATAAACAGTCGCGTAAAACAGAGCTAAAACATGCTGCAGTTTTAGTGGATACTATGCTTGATGAAGTCTCCTATCTGGGAGACAGTCTTGCCTCTAACACAGGTGTTAATTCCTTTAAGAAAATTTCTGCCGCTTTTGATGGTCCAAATTCCTATCAGGTTTATGAGTTGCGCACCATGCTTCCTGATCTATATGCCGTTAATCAGTCTATATTTGACTATTTCATTTTTTTTGATAAAAGTGAAACAGTCATAAATAAGCAGATCGCTTATACATACAAGGATTTCTATGATCTCTACCTGCATGAGGTAAGGTATGAAAGTTACGATGACTGGTACCGGCATATGAAAGAGGACAAAGTAATTTATGGACTAAGTCCGATGGAAGCTTATAAATACAAAAACAAGACCTCCCCAAATATGATTGCATATACAAGGCCTATGATTTATGGGGATTATAATGGTAAAAGCAGGATTGAGATCATGTTTAAAGATACGGTATTAGAAACCCTAATGCCGGCACGGGCGGATAACAGTATCCAGTTTATAAAAGATTTTCACGGCAGGCTGCTGTACTATAAAGCTCAGGGTGAACCGGAAAGGACTGGCCGGGAGGAGGTGAGCAGAGCAGTTGACATGGTCATTAACCATAGTGAGAATCCTGAGAATCAGACAGTAATCCTTAATAAAGAAAAATATCTGGTGATCCGGTATGCTTCAGAAAAATCCGGTCTGGAATATTATATGCTGCAGCCAATGGTGGCAGTCAACAGCAGAAGTATGTACAGTATGTTCATGCTGGCTGTTTTTGTTTTTACTGCGATAACGGTGGGAATTATATTAAGCTATTATATGTCCAAGAAAAGTGCCACTCCCATTAATGATATTATGAAAGAAGTTTCCCAAAGTACGGAACGGTTTCAAGGGCATCAGGCAGTTTTTTTAAGTTTAAAACAGACTTTTAAACATCTGGTGAATACCAATACGGACATGATAAAGGTAATTGAAAGCCAGAAACCGTTTTTAAGGAATGCATTTTTAAACCGGTTGTTATACGGCAATTTCACTACGGAAGAGGAAGTTTCCATAATTGCCCGCAATATTGGACTGCTTCACACTGACAGGGTCTTTGGCATCCTTGTATTCCGCTTTAATGCTGATATAGATAAAATTGTAGAAGATGATCTGAAACTGATTAACTCCTGCATCCTTACAATCATTGAAGTATTAAAAGAGATACTTCCAGACAGCCTCTATACCAACCTTGATGGTGATCAGGTAGTTCTGCTGATGAGTATCGATAAGGAACACAGAGAGAATTTTAAAGAAGAGACAGAACGAAAGATCAGTAAAATTAAGGAAGCCATGCCCTCCAATGTATCGGAGCAGTTCTTTGTTTATGGCGGCAATGAAGTGGAGAGCCTGACAGAACTTAAGGATTCCTATAATAATGCTGTGTATATGTTCCAGAATGAGAAGGGGCAGATTGATAATACCGTCATCTGGTATATTAATAATTTTGTGAATATTCCTTCCTATCCTCCTCAGGACTTTTCTCTTAAACTTATGCATTATGTAATGGCTGGGGATAGTGAGGGGCTCCATGATGCACTTGAGGAAATCATTAAGAAGTATTTTATAGAGAACAATCTGCCTGTTTACCTCCAGCATATGCTTTTGAATGAATTGCAGACAGCGTTATTCCGCATAATCCGCCGGATTGGTGCAGATGAATCGGAATACCGTACCTATTATAATAAATTAGAGGAAAACAGCAATGCAACACTGCTGAATCAGTTTACCCTCACTCTGAACCTGTACCGGACGGTATGCAAAGGTGTCAGCGACAAAAAGAAGATTAAGGATACTTCAGCGATTACAGCTTCCATTGCTTCCTATATTGATGTTAATTACGGTGACAAAAATCTCTCACTTACCAGTGTTGCAGATATATTCAATATCAGTGAACCCTATTTATCCAGTATATTTAAGCAGTCTCTGGGAATTAACTTTTCCAACTACATGGAAGGGGTAAGAATTGAAAAGGCAAAAGAATTATTAGAAAAGACGAATTTGTCCATCGGTGAAATCTCCGATCATGTAGGTTACGGTTCGGCTAATTCCTTCTGCCGGGCTTTTAAAAGGGTAATGGGAACCAGTGCTTCCGAATACAGAAAAAAATAAGGACTGAGGTGGAGTGTTGGTAAATGACGTAAAAGCCTTGAAAACAGTGGGTTCTTAAAATATGAATAGTGGGGAAAAAGTATTGTATATATATTTTTAGCCGGCGGTGTGCAATGATGAAAAAAAGAAAAGGGAGAGGTGAATGAATTGCTTAACCGTAATAGTGCTAATGTAAAAATAAAAAAGAAAGGAAGTTTTATAAAATACTTTGCTGCCCACTGGCAATTATATCTTATGATCGCACTGCCTTTAAGTGTATTACTGATTTTTTCTTATGGTCCCATGTACGGTGTTATACTTGCTTTTAAGAATTATAAGGTAAGTCTTGGAATATGGGATAGTCCATGGGCTGATAATTATGGTTTTAATAATTTTATAAGATTTTTCAATAATTACAATTTTAAAGAATGTTTTCGAAATACCCTGGTGGTTTCCATTTATTCCATGGTGGTGAGCATACCCTGTTCCATATTGCTGGCAATTTCTTTAAATTATACTAAAAATATCTTATTTAAGAAAGCAGCCCAGTTGATTACATATTGTCCTTATTTTATTTCTACAATCGTATTTGTAGGAATTATAAATATAATCATGGACAACAGAACTGGTGTAATTGGCAGCGTCCTTTATAATCATTTTGGAATTAATGTACTGGGCAGTGCCGGATTGTTTCCTTCCCTCTATGTGTGGACCGGCGTCTGGCAGGGAATCGGTTTCGGTGCAATTATTTATATTGCTGCCCTGGCTGGTGTGGACATGGAACAGCATGAAGCAGCCATTATCGACGGAGCCACTCTTTTACAGAGAATACGGTTTGTGGATATACCGGCAATTATACCTACGGTGGTTATTATGATGATTTTAAATATGGGAAGTCTCTTAAATGTGGGATATGAGAAAGTTCTTGCCATGCAGAACCAGAATAACCTGATTACTTCTGAGATTATCACCACCTATTCTTATAAGGTATCATTGGTTTCTACTTTTCCGGATTATCCATATTCCACTGCCATTGGATTGTTCCAGTCCCTGATTGGATTGTTTCTGATACTTGCCGCAAATAAAATCGCCAATAAAGTATCAGGCACTGGTTTTATGTAAAGGGGGAAATTATGAAGAGCAGAAGAATTACACAGGATAAGGTTGTTTATTTCGTCAATTATATATTGCTGACCCTGCTGTTAATCGTTGTGTTATATCCGATTATCTATATTATCAGCTGTTCCTTCAGCAGCGGTAATGCACTGATGACTGGAAAGGTTAAATTCTTTCCGGTTGGATTTACCCTGGACAGCTATGAAACAGTATTTAAATATAAATCAATCTGGACCGGATTTAAGAATTCACTTACTTATACGGTCTGCGGCGCTTTAATCAGTATAATCCTGACGTTGTTTGCGGCATATCCCTTGTCCAGAGAGGATTTCAGGGGAAGAAAAATAGTGACAGGACTTTTTTTGTTTACCATGATGTTTTCTGGTGGATTAATCCCTACCTTTATGTTAGTGAAGAACCTTAAGATGATCAATACGATGTGGGCAGTCATTCTGCCCGGTGCAGTCAGTGCCTATAACGTTATTGTTGCAAGAACATTCTTTAATCAGACGATTCCAAAAGAATTACTGGAAGCCTCAAAGATGGATGGCTGCTCTGATTTTAAATTCTTTTCCATGATAGTAATCCCATTGTCTAAACCAATTATAGCGGTGCTTAGTCTTTGGGTAACGGTTTCCTTATGGAATTCTTATTTTAACCCTATGATTTATATAAATTCAGTGGATAAATACCCATTACAGCTGGTACTCAGAAAAATAATTCTGATGTCCCAGGTGGATCTTTCTTCCGCCAATGTGGATCCGATGATGGTGGCAAAAAACCGGAATTTAAGTGAAATGCTAAAGTATGGAACAATTATTATCAGCAGCCTTCCCTTAATGATTGCCTATCCTTTCGTACAGAAATACTTTGTAAAGGGTGTTATGATCGGTTCTGTTAAAGGTTGAATGAAACCTTTTTAGCTTTATATATCAATAACGAGGAGAAAATACGATGAAAAAGAGAAGGTTTTTTAACAAACGTATTATATCAGTTATAGCTTCAGCCGCTATGGTAATATCACTGTTAGGGGGCTGCCAGAAATCTGGTACGAAATCTTCCAGTGCCAAAACAGATAATACGAAAACAACATCTTCTGAAGATGCGTTTAATTTCAAATCCGTTAAGGATGTGACTTTTCCGCTGAAGCAAAAGCTGGAATTAACTGTTTTTGTATATGCCACAGCTACAGGCGGCGGTACGTATCAGGATAACTATGTAACCGACTGGCTGGAGGAAAAAACCAATATCCATCTGAATTATGTATATGATTTAGATGGTGATGATGCAAAAACCAAATTAAATCTTGTTATGACAGATGCAGCCAGCCTTCCGGATATATTCCTGGCCACCAACTGGACGAAATCAGAAGTACAGTCTTATGGACAGCAGGGGCTGATCATTCCCCTAAATGACTATTTAAAGGACGCACCCAACTGGAATGCCAATAATGAAAGAAGTCCTTCCAGAAAAGCGGATCTTACCATGACCGACGGAAACATCTATACATATGGTGATGAGAATGAAAGCTTCCATAATATGTTCCAGAACAGAATGTGGATCTATATGCCCTGGGTAGAAAAACTCAATGAAGGTAAGGTGCCTCAGACCACAGATGAACTGTATGATTACATGAAAAAAATTAAAACCCAGGATCCCAATGGTAATGGTGCAGCAGATGAAATACCTATGACCGGTTATATCGGCGGCTGGGCAACCGATCCGACTGTCTGGATGATTAATTCCTTTGTACAGTGCAACAACCCGTTAAGCAATACGAACCCTACGGTAGCAGCCGGCTTTGTTGCCAACAATGGGAAAATTGAGTATAACGTTATGAAAGACCAGTATAAAGATGCGCTTAAATATATGAATAAGCTTTATAAAGAAGGTTTACTGGATAATCAGACCTTTACTCAGGATAATACCCAGTTTGACTCTGCTTTAAATAATACTGACCATCTGGTTGGATTATATGCAGATGGCGGTGTGAATGCGGATGGAGATAATTTCTGGGCTAAAAAACCTGGTGACTGGCAAAACTGGGCATGTCTTGAGCCTGTTGCAGGACCTGATGGGGTCAGACTGGCTGCCAGAAGTATTGCTACTTATTTTGGCTCTTCAATAGGAAGTATTTCAGCAAATTGCAAATACCCTGTTATTGCAGCAGCATTATTTGATTTCATGGCATCAGAAGAAGCTTCCAATGTTCAGGCATATGGACCAGAAGGTTTTGGCTGGGATTGGACAACAGAAGGAACTTCTTTGGGGGATGGTGTTCCCAAATATGAAACACATACAATTCCCGATGATTTTGACTGGGTCGGAAACGGATTTCCCAGAAATTATGCTCACAAGGCCTATACTGCCGATGCTATGGTAAGATCCAGCAACATTGATTACCGTTCTGCCTTAAAGATTGAGAATCCAGAACTGGATGTAGAGTATGTATTCCAGAAGGCAGCAGAAAAATATGAGAAATATTCACCGGATATTAACACCCTGATTCCAAACTTTGCATTCGAAGGGGATGACAGTCGGGCCATTTCGGAATATACACTGACCATTGGTGGATATGTAAATCAGGCTACGGTTCAGTTCATCACCGGAAATATGGATATAGACAAAGAGTGGAGCAACTATATCGGCAAATTAAAGGATATGGGAGTGGAGGACTATATTGCACGTTATCAGAAATACTATGATGAATATATGAAGACGGCAGGCAAGTAAAAAAATTAATGGGAGGTATTAATTGTGAAAAAACAGGCCTTTAATCCCTATCTACCGTCATGGGAATATATACCTGATGGGGAGCCCTATGTATTCGGAGATCGTATTTATATATATGGGTCCCATGACCGGTTCAGGGGCAATGCTTATTGTTTAAATGATTATGTATGCTGGTCGGCACCGGTGGATGATCTGGGTGACTGGAGATATGAAGGCGTAATTTACCCCAAGGTATCCGATCCCCTTAATAAGGACGGCAGCATGTGTTTGTACGCACCGGATGTAACCTTAGGTCCGGACGGACGTTACTATCTTTATTATGTGCTGGATAAAGTAAGCATCGTATCCGTTGCGGTGTGTGAGGAACCAGCAGGAAGATATGAATTTTACGGTTATGTACATTATGCAGACGGTACACGTCTGGGAGAAAGAAAAGGAGACGAACCCCAGTTTGATCCAGGGGTTCTTACAGAAGGCGGTACAACCTATTTATATACCGGATTCTGCGGCGTAGGTGACAGATCCAGAAGTGGCCCCATGGTAACGGTACTTGGACCTGACATGCTTACCATTGTGGAAGAACCTGTATTTATTGCCCCAAGCGAGCCCTTCAGTGAAGGCAGCTCCTTTATGGAACATGAATTTTTCGAGGCGCCGTCCATGAGAAAAAGGGGAGATACCTATTATTTTATTTACTCCTCCATTGTTATGCATGAATTATGCTACGCAACCAGTAAATATCCTACAAAGGGTTTTGTATACGGCGGAGTCGTAAGCAGTAATTGTGATATGCACATTCATTCCTATAAACCGGCAAGGAAACCGATGTATTATGGGTCTAACAATCATGGAAGTATGGTTGAAATGAAAGACCAATGGTATATATTCTACCACCGCCATACGGATGGAACAAATTTCAGCAGGCAAGGCTGTGCGGAACCCATTGAGTTCCGGGAAGATGGATCAATCATACAGCCAGAGATGACCTCCTGCGGATTAAACGGGGGACCATTGGCTGGAAGGGGAGAATATCCTGCTTATTTAGCCTGCAATCTTTTCTGTAAGGATGAAGAAATTTATACTCCCCTTGGAGGACTGTGGATGGACAGCCGGTTCCCCAAGATAACACAGGACGGAAAAGACGGGGATGAGGAAGCAGGTTATATACAGAATATGTGTGATACGGCAACTGCCGGATTTAAATATTTTGACTGCCAGGGAGTGAAACGTGTTATAATTAAAGTACGCGGATACTGCAGGGGACAGTTTGAGATAAAAACCTCCTGGAATGGAAAAGCACTTGCGAATATTCCCGTTGGTTATACCAATATATGGAAGGAATATACGGCGGATTTTGCAATTCCGGATGGGATCTGGCCAATTTATATTACATATCGTGGAGAAGGCAGTGCGTCTTTACAATCCTTTACTTTAATTTAGTCTGGAGGATATCCTTATGAAGAATCGTTTGCTATATGACAGACCAGTTCCGTACCAAAGATTCAGACCTGACAGTGAGGAAATTTGGAATGAAGCAGCACCCATTGGCAACGGGAACATGGGAGCTATGGTTTTTGGCGGAGTTCAGATAGATAAATTGCAGCTGAATGAGGATACCATCTGGTATGGACACGGGGGCAGAAACCGTGTAAATCCGGAAGCGAAAGACAATTATCTTAAGATTCGCCAGTTACTGTCAGACGGCATGGTTTCAGATGCTCAGA
The DNA here is from genome assembly GCA_009712635.1 of Hungatella sp. GTDB lineage: Bacteria > Bacillota > Clostridia > Lachnospirales > Lachnospiraceae > Lacrimispora. The sequence goes on from WASS01000029.1 coordinate 321,752, forward strand.
AGCTTGCCGAAGATACAATGATGCCAATCCCTGACCAGCAGAGAAATTACAGTACTGCCGGTGAAATCTTTTTTGTATTTCATGAAGAGAACCAGGAGTTTAAGAATTACATAAGGTATCTTGACTTAAATCAGGCAATTGTAACGATGGAATATGAGATAGGCGGAATGAAGTACCAACGGGAATATTTTGCCAGTGCCGTACATCAGGTAATTGCCCTCCATCAGGAGAGTAAAGGTGAGGAAAAGGTAAATGGCTGCCTGACTCTGACGTTTTTCCGCAGTAATGTAGAAAAGATTGAAAAAATCTCCGACCACATCCTATCCATGACTGTAAAGGAAGGCGGAGAAGGCTGCTGTTACTGCGTCATGGCTGCAATTAAGAATGAAGGCGGTACCGTTGAGATTCACAGAGACCAGATCCGGGTGAATGAAGCAGATTCCTTTACTGTCTATCTGTCAATCCGAAGTGATTTCTATCAAGAAGAACCGGCATGCTGGTGCAGAGAAAAGCTGGAGTCTGTACTGAAACTGCCTTATGAGCTTGTAAAGTCGGAGCATAGAAAAGAGTACCAAAGCTACTTTAACCGCGTACAATTTTCGCTGGGTCAGGATACTGAAAAAGCGGAAAGGACGATTCCTGAAAGACTGAAAGCCGTGCAGCAGGGAGAACAGGATCTGGAGCTGATTGCAGAGTATTACCAGTTTGGCAGATATTTGTTAATTTCAAGCAGCAGACCGGGGTCACAGCCGGCAAATTTACAGGGCATCTGGAACCGCAATGAGCATCCTGCCTGGGGCAGTAAATATACAATTAACATTAATACGGAAATGAATTACTGGCCGGCAGAGAGCTGCAATTTATCGGAATGCCACCTTCCGCTTTTTGAATTAATCCGCAGAATGCTTCCCTATGGTCAGAAGGTTGCAAGGGATATGTACGGCCTGCCCGGTTTTGTTGCCCACCATAATACAGATTTGTTCGGAGACTGCGCGCCCCAGGATGCGGTTATGTCATCTACGATCTGGCCTATGGGTGCAGCCTGGCTTTGCATTCATATCTGGAATCATTATGAATATACCCTGGATCTGGAATTTCTGAGAATGAATATGGATTTGATAAAGGAAGCCAGTCTTTTTATATCGGAGTATCTCTTTGAAAACCATCAGGGGAAACTGATAACAGGACCTTCCATTTCACCCGAAAACACCTATCTCCATCAGAGCGGTCAGGCAGGTCAGCTTTGTATCGGACCAACTATGGATACTGAGATTATCAGGGACCTGTTTGAGGCTTGTATCAAAGGGGCAGAGATTACTGACTGCGAGGATGAATTGACAAAGAAGCTGAAAACTATTTTACCCCGTCTTCCGGAGTTGTCTGTTGGTAAATACGGACAGTTGATGGAATGGGTGGAAGACTATGAGGAAATGGAACCTGGCCACCGTCATATCTCTCATCTGTATGGGCTGTATCCTTCTGAGCAGATCACTTATGAAAGAACTCCGGAATTAATGGAGGCTGCAAGGGTGACCTTAGAAAGACGCCTTAAGAACGGCGGCGGTCATACCGGATGGTCAAGGGCCTGGATTATTACCATGTGGGCCAGACTGAGAGACGGTGAAAAGGCAGGAGAGAATATCAGAAATCTACTGACAAAATCAACCTATCCCAATCTTTTTGACTGTCACCCTCCGTTTCAAATTGACGGAAATTTTGGCGGGGCAGCAGGAATTGTGGAAATGTTACTGCAATGCTTAAACGGTGAGCTTACATTTCTGCCCGCACTGCCAAAAGCCTGGGACTTCGGTCATATAAGCGGAATAAAAACCAAAGGTGCCCTAACCGTTTCCTTTACCTGGAAGGACGGAGAGGTCATGTCAGGAAGTATTCTTGCAGAAAAAGGCGGCAGATGCTGTTTTATAAAGCCTGACAGTATTACAAAGATTGTTTCCGGGGAAGGGGTAGTCATTACCTATAAAGGGCAGAAGGTAGTCTGTTGCGGTGAGGGTGTATATGAAATACAACTCTTCTGTCAGTAAGGAGATCAGAGATGGAATATTATGCAGAACTGAAACTGAGAAAAGATGCTCATAACGGAGGCTTTTCCAATGGCCTGACCTTATGCGGAGGTGAATCCACAAGAGGACTGGAACCAATTCTCAAAAAGGATGACAGGATTGTTTATAAAAACAGTACCAATCAGTATGTAACACTGGATATGGTAAGGAATGACGATACCGTTTTAGTAAGCACTGCATTTGAGAATAAAGGTACTGAAAGTACAACTTTAGAAATGCTCTCATCGTTTGCTCTAAAGGGAATAAAGGCGGATAAAATCCACAGACTCCAATCCTTTTGGAGCGGGGAAGGGAAACTCAGGACAGAAACAATTGAGGAGCTGCACCTAGAGCCCTCATGGAACAGATGTGGTATGCGGGTTGAGAAATTTGGCAATTTAGGATCTATGCCAGTGAGAAAGTATTTTCCTTTTATTGCGCTGGAAAACAGTGAAACCCAGGAGTTTACTGCGGTTCAGTTATACATCCCCTTCTCCTGGCAGATTGAGATTCTGTGCAAAGAGGATGAAACTCTGTCACTTGTGGGTGGTATTGCAGACAGGGACTTTGGACACTGGTTTAAGAACATTGCACCGGGGGAAACCTTTACTGCACCCAAAGCAGTCATTGCCAGGGGAAGATCACTCTATGATGTGTGTGATAAACTGGTGAAGGCACAAAAGCCAGAGGTATCTGAACTGGATCAGGATATGGGTATCATGTTTAATGAATATTGTACTACCTGGGGGAACCCAAGCCTTGAAAACATCAGTAAAATCTGTAATAAGTTAAAGGATAAGGCGGTTAAGTACCTGGTAATAGATTCCGGCTGGTATGGTAAAAATGATGGCTGGTGGGAAAGCATCGGGGACTGGGATGTCAATTATGAAAAGTTTCCGGGCGGCTTAAAAAAAGCTGCGGATTATATCAGGGAATGTGGGATGATACCAGGTCTCTGGTTTGAACCTGAATCCGTAGGCAGACTGTCAAAACACTGGGACAATACGGAACATTTACTGAAAAAAGATGGTGTCGTACTAACTGTGGGCGATAAACGCTTTTGGGATATGTCTGACCCCTGGGTTATGGAGTATTTAGATAATGCGGTTATAAAAACTCTGAAAGAATGCGGATTTGGCTATATTAAAATTGATTATAACGATACCATCGGCATTGGCTGTGACGGTGCCGAAAGCCTTGGAGAAGGGTTAAGACAGAAAGTCAGTGCAACCCAGGAATTTTTCAAAAAAATAAAAAGGGAGATTCCGGATATTGTAATTGAAAACTGTTCCAGCGGAGGACACAGGCTGGAGCCCTCCATGATGGAACTGGTATCCCAGGCTAGCTTTTCCGATGCCCATGAAACCACCGCCATACCGATTATTGCGGCAAATGTGCATAGAGTAATAAAACCGTCCCAAAGTCAGATCTGGGCAGTTATGCGAAGCAGTGACAGTATTAACAGAATTTATTATTCCATAATCAGTACTTTTTTGGGAAGAATGTGCTTAAGCGGTGATATCTATGATCTTACTGCCAAACAGTGGGAAGTGATTGAGGCAGGAATGGATTTTTATAAAGAAATAGCTGATCTCATAAAATATGGAAAAACAATAAAATATGAGAACAGTACAAAAAGCTATAATAATCCCCAGGGAGAGCAGCTTGTTATCCGGGAATTCTGTAATAAACAATTAGTGATTGTCCATAGATTTGAGAATTCCAAAGAAATTAACCTTGATTTTCTACAGAATAAAAAAATTATAAAAGAATATGGGGTTATCGATGGTGATTTTACTGCTAAGGCATGGCTTATAGGATAAAAAGCAATTTAGGGGTTGACAAATGGGGGAAATTGATCTAGTATTAAGACGAATATTCGGTAGGTGAGGCTACTACAGGGATACGGGCTGTTGCCGCAAAGTTGTGGAGACACAATGAGATGGTTTGAACAGGCTGCATCGACATTAAGGTGCAGCATAATACAGTTACATTGCCCTGTAAAGCTAAAACTCATACGAAAATATAAGAAAATGTAATTACATTCTCGTATATTCTTTCCGAATATGCGAGAATTTTTTATTTTAAATTTTAAAAAGAAAGGATGTGCCTGTTTTGGATAGTGGTAATTGTCACAGTTGTATAAAACGGATGATGGCAGTATATGATATCGGTGACAGGCAGCCTTTGCCTGTTACTTAGTTGTGCTGTTCAGCCAGATATTACGGCCATCATTCTCAAAAACACGTTTTTTGATAATGGTGGTTTTTTTGTGCCCATTTTTGGTATATTTAATATCAGGCTTTATGATAAAAAGGATTATTTTGAAAGTGAGGTGAGGAGAATGGATGCAGACGGAAGTAGCGGCGCGGCCCCCGGGAAGCGAAGCAGCAGGAGTGATTTAGATGGAGACGTACACTTGTCTGCTCCAGGCTCCTGAACCCAAAACGCTTCTCTTGGCTGCCATAATTTTTGAAATTACAAACTATAATTATGGAGGTAGAAACCATGAAGAAGATTTTTTTAAACAGAAAAAGCAATGGGAGGCTTTTAGCCGATCGTTCCCGTTACAATGAAACAAAACAGAGACTGATTCAGGCTGCTGATGGAAATACAAAACAGGTATTGAATGCATTGGGAACCTTTGAGGACGGACTCACAGAGGAAATGGCAGAGGAATCCAGAGAAACCTATGGAAACAATGTGATCACACATGGGAAAAAAGACTCTATATGGAAACGAATCTGGGCTGCATTTGTCAATCCATTTACTTCAATCCTGTTCCTCCTGACTGTGGTCTCTGTATTTACCGATATTATTTATGCAGAACCCCAGAATAAAAGCTATACAACCGTTATCATTATCACTACCATGGTCATGATTTCCGGGCTTCTCCGTTTTGTTCAGGAAACAAGAAGCGGCAACGCTGCAGCCAAACTTTCTCAGATGATTCACACTACCACCTGTGTGGAGCGAAAGGAAGCAGGCAGGCAGGAGATTCCCTTGGAGGATGTGGTTGTGGGGGATATCTTACATCTCTCAGCAGGAGACATGGTGCCTGCAGATGTACGGATTCTCAGCTCCAAGGACTTATTTGTGAGTCAGTCTGCGCTGACTGGGGAAAGTGAGCCGGTGGAAAAGCTTGCTGTAAATCACACAGATACCAAGGTGCTCACTGAGATTACGGACCTGGCGTTTATGGGAACCAATGTAATCAGTGGGAGCGCAAAAGCAGTTGCAGTTGCAGTGGGTAATGATACCGTGCTTGGAACGGTTGCTAAGGAATTGACAGTGAAACCGCCGATGACCGGTTTTGAGCGGGGAGTAAATTCAGTCTCCTGGGTACTGATCCGTTTCATGCTCATTATGGTACCCATTGTACTTTTTATTAATGGATTTACCAAAGGTGACTGGCTGGATGCCACACTCTTTGCCATCTCCATAGCGGTGGGGCTGACCCCTGAAATGCTGCCTATGATTGTAACCACATCTCTTGCCCGCGGAGCAGTTGCCATGAGCAGAAAAAAGGTAATTATTAAAAACTTAAACGCAATACAGAATTTAGGCTCCATAGACATACTCTGTACGGATAAAACCGGAACACTGACTCAGGATAAGGTGGTTCTGGAATATCATCTTGACATCCATGGAAATGAGGATGACAGAGTTCTCCGTCATGCATTCTTAAACAGCTTTTATCAGACGGGGCTTAAAAATCTTATTGATCTGGCAATTATTTCAAAGAACCGTGAGCTTGAAAACAGCCATCTTGAAACTGGATATACAAAGGTAGATGAGATTCCCTTTGATTTCAACCGCCGCCGTATGAGTGTAGTGGTATCGGATTTAAACGGTAAGACTCAGCTGATCACAAAAGGAGCTGTAGAAGAAATGCTCAAATGCTGCTCCTATGCGGAATATAATGGTAATGTTGAGCCGCTTACAGAAGAGATCCGTGAATTTATTTTATCCAAATCCAATGAGCTCAATGCCGATGGAATGCGTGTAATAGCAGTGGCTCACAAGACAAATCCGGCACCGGAAGGTCAGTTTTCTGTCTCCGATGAGACGGATATGGTGCTGATCGGGTATCTGGCTTTTTTAGATCCGCCCAAAGAAACCACTGCCCAGGCAATCAAAGCACTTTATGAGCATGGTGTGGATGTGAAAATACTGACTGGTGATAATGAGAAGGTTACCTGCTGTATCTGCAGACAGGTGGGACTTCCGGTCAATGAGCTTCTTCTTGGCTCTGAGATTGATGAACTTGATGATAAAACGCTGGCAGAAAAAGCGGAGAATATAACAGTTTTTGCTAAATTATCTCCAGCCCAGAAAGCCAGAGTGGTAAGAGTTCTCAGAGAACATGGCCATATGGTGGGCTACATGGGGGATGGAATTAATGACGCTTCCGCCATGAAAGCATCGGATGTGGGTATCTCGGTTGATACTGCGGTGGATATCGCCAAGGAATCTGCAGATGTGATTCTTCTTGATAAGGATTTAATGGTTCTGGAATCGGGAATTATAGAAGGCAGAAAGACATATGCCAATATGATAAAGTATATAAAGATGACGGCTTCTTCCAACTTCGGAAATATGTTTTCCGTGCTGGCAGCCAGTGCATTCCTTCCCTTTCTTCCTATGGCCTCCATTCATCTGATTTTATTAAATCTGATTTATGATGTTTCCTGCACGGCGATTCCGTGGGATAATGTTGACAGAGAATATTTATTAAAGCCAAGAAAATGGGATGCATCGTCTGTGGGACGTTTTATGGTCTGGTTAGGACCTGCCAGTTCTGTTTTTGACATAGCCACTTATTTACTGATGTATTTTGTCATCTGTCCGGCAGTATGCGGCGGGCTTATGTTCCATCAGATTACGGATCCGGCAATGCAGGCTCTCTTTATCGCAACGTTTCAGGCGGGATGGTTTATCGAATCCATGTGGAGCCAGTCATTGGTCATTCATATGATCAGAACACCTAAAATACCATTTATTCAGAGCTGGGCTTCCAAACAGGTGGTATGCCTTTCCTTTGCAGGGATTGCAGTTCTGACTATGATCCCATTCACTCCTGTGGCACAGGCATTAAAGCTGGCAAGGCTGCCCGGAATCTATTTCGCATGGCTGGCACTGATTGTAGTCTGCTATATGGTGCTTGCCACTGTTTTAAAAACAGTTTATATTAAACGGTACGGAGAATTGTTGTAAAAAAATAAGATAAGAAACCAGAAAATATGATATACTGATCTCATCAAATAGATAACTGCAAGATATAGAAAGGGAGATCCAAATGAAAATCATTATGTATGGGGCAGAAATCTGTCCGGATTGTGTAGCAGCAAAGGCTCAGCTGGGGGAATTTACCACAGTCCAGCTGGATTACAGGAATATCACAGAGAATACTGCAACATTAAAAGAATTTCTTCGCCATCGGGATCATGATGAGATGTTCAAACCGGTTGTGGAAGAGGGCAGAATCGGAATTCCTCTTTTTATTCTGGAAGATGGAACTCAGACCTTTGATATCGCTGATTTTATGGATGATATCAAATCCCAACCGGTTCAGAATGCCTGTTCCATTGATGGAAAAGGATGCTGATTAACAATTATATCAGGAGGTAATTTATGAACACATTTCAAACCATTACTGCAAAAGAGTTTAATTACAATCCATTCCAGTTAATTGGAGATGAATGGATGCTGATTACTGCTGAAAAGGACGGGAAGGTAAATACCATGACGGCTTCCTGGGGCGGACTTGGGATTTTATGGAACAGAAGCGTTGCCTATGCTGTCATCAGACAGAGCCGTTTTACAAAAGAATTTGTTGATGGAGCAGATCATTTTTCCCTTTCGTTTCTGGATCATAAAGCATATGCAAAAGAACTGGGGTATTTAGGCAGCGTATCAGGAAGAGACGAAGATAAGATAAAAAAGACCGGAGTAACAGTAAATCATGAAGACGGTGTGCCCTTTATTGATGAAGCGTCCAAAGTTTTAATCTGTGAGAAACTCTTTGTAACAGACATGAAGCCGGAGAACTTTATCATTCCTGAAATAGACACCAAATTTTATGCAGATAAAGATTACCATCATCTGTATATTGGAGGCATCACAAAGATTCTGACCAGATAAATGACCGGCGGGCATACATAGGATTTCGAAAATGACACATCCTAATTAAAAAATGAAAGGAGCCTGTTTATGCCAAAAGACAGTCAGCCGGATAATAAGGAAGCCAGAATGGAAAAATGCAATGGTCAGACGCCTCTAACAAGAGAGAATCAGAATAAGAATAAAAATGCCAAGCGTAAGTCCATTAAGCACAATGATGTCTAGCCACACATAGTAAAAACAGCATGAAGCAAGCCCCGGAGCTCACACCTCTGGGGCTTTCGTTGTGTGCTGACTGATATATATCACAAATTTATGTGTTTAAGAATACCTTAAAAGAGACTGTTGATGAAAGAGGTTTATAAGGTGAAAAAGCTTAATTCTCAAAAGGTATTTGTACAATATCGGGATATAATGGAACCATACGGGCCTGTTAAGGGCAGATTATATACGATTACACATTCAGATATAACCGCAGAACTGTTTGTGTTTGTAGCCCCTGAGTATGCAGAAGATCAATTTACCAATATGCATGACGAGGTGAAAATTGCCTGGGAATTATATAATGAAGGAGTTGCTTTAATTGGCTCTGTGATTGTTGATGGTGAGGGTGTAACCGGAGATCCATCCATAAGAAATAAGATATTCTATAACGAAATGCCCACTGCACTTCAGGCATTACGCCAGGCTGACAGATTTTTGTTTGAAAAAGAACCTGATCTGGATCATGCACCAGTGTATATTCAATTTATCTCAGACAATCCTGAATATAACAAAACATATGATTTTGGAGTGATTGGTATGTATCAGTAAAAATCAGCTGGGGGCTGGAGCACTAAGTAATCTAGTGCGACAATCCCTTTCTTAAACACCCTCTGGGTTAATAGTTATTTTTCTACTTTTATATTATCCAAAATAAATGATTTATCTTCATTGATTACAACATCAGCTTTTATGGTCCCAATATATTGTGGTGTAACAATATTAGTGAAATAAGCTTCCATTCCTAAAGTTATATTTACTCCACTGTCAAAAGAAAATGATACATTGTTACCATAAGAAATTTTTTCGAAATTCCAATTTGAATCATTAAAGCTTTTAAGATCAATGTCATATAAATCTTTATTATTGATAATTATATCTAAAACATTGTCACTTTGTAATTTGTAGTTAATTGCTTCATTTAACTGCTTTTTATAAATATCCGCTGAAAAATTCATAATATTTAAAGAGTTCTTAGAGTCCTGGTAAAAACCATATAAATCCTCAATATACACCTCAGATCCAGATTCAGTATTAAAAGAGCATAATACAATATCCTGTTGACCAATTTGAATTACTTTTAATTTAGGAAGAACAAACATTGGTGTCATATATTTGATGTCATATTTTTTTAACTCATTTCCATATCTGACTATTATACCTTTATTATTATCAGTATTATCATTTATACCATATACATAAAAATTCTTTTCTGGAATTTCAGCTAATAAAGGATATTTGGATTTTTTAAATGTATCTTCTTTTGTAATATTCTTATCTAATTTGTCAATACTTAACTCTTTATTGGCTTGATGTTTGTTTAAATATAATATGACTATTCCAGCTAAAATTACAGCTATTCCAAAATAAATATATTTTCTTTTAACGTTCATACTTAGTTTCCCTCCTAAATAATTTAACTACTATAATAGTTTGTACAGAAAATTTTGTCAACTTGTGGCAGATAATGCTTTATTAACGGAAAAATAAACTCTAACTGAAAATGTATTACTTGTTATTTCATAAATTGACAGGTAACGTCCCATTATCTATAATAAAGAGATACACTTGTGAAATATAAAAATCGGAGGCGTCTATGTCAGATCATTCCATGGAACTTTTTCAAACAGATACCAGACACTGGTTTGAATGTGCACTTGGTACCCCTACCCTGGTTCAGAAACAGGCATGGCCTGAAATTGCAGCAGGCAGGCATACCCTTGTTTCAGCCCCTACCGGAACGGGTAAGACACTGACGGCATTTTTGATATTTCTTGACAGGCTTTTAAACGAAGCAGCAAGGGGGGAATTAAAACAGGAACTGCAGCTGATTTATATCTCTCCTTTAAAATCCCTGGCTGGTGACATCAGGGAAAATCTCCGCCGGCCCCTGGAAGGAATTGTGGAGGAGAGAAAAAAGTCAGGGAATTATAACGGTCTGGAACTTTCTGTGGGAATCCGAACCGGTGATACCACACAAAAAGAGCGGAATCAGATGATTAAAAAACCACCCCACATTCTTATAACAACTCCGGAATCCTTCTATCTGATGCTGACCAGTAAATCAGGACAGAAAATCTTAAAGACAGCAAAAACACTGATTATCGATGAGCTGCATGTGATGATTGACACCAAAAGAGGAGCGCATTTAATGCTTTCTGCAGCCAGACTGGACAAGCTTTGCACTAAGCCTTTGCAGCGGATCGGATTGTCCGCTACCATTGAACCTCTTGATCTTGCAGCAAACTACCTGGCTCCCGGAGAGGTTTCCGTTGTGGCGCCTAAGATGAACAAGGAGATCCGGATTGAGATAAAAAGTCCATTTTCAGATGGAAGCATTCAGGGTAAGGACTCTGTCTGGAAAGACATTGCAAAAACCATATACTCTTATATAGGAGGAACGGGCAGTTCTCTGGCATTTGTGGAAGGACGGGCATATGCAGAAAAGCTTGCCCACTTTATTAACGAGTTAGGCGGCGAAGGATTCGCCCGCACCCATCACGGGAGCTTATCCAAGGATCAGCGTTATGAAGTGGAGCAGGCGTTGCGTGATGGCTCTTTGAAACTTCTTTGTACCACTTCCTCCATGGAACTTGGAATTGACGTAGGAGAAATCAAACAGGTATTTCAGGTTGGCTGCCCCCGTTCTGTCTCCAGCACCATGCAGCGGCTGGGCCGCGCCGGACATAATCCCGGGCGTGTCAGCGTCATGTATATGTTTCCCAGAGAGGCTTCGGAAGGTTTATTTTGCGGATTTACTGCAGAAGCGGCGAGAAACGGGAAGATAGAAAATGCCAGACCGCCCAGACTATGCCTGGATGTACTTGCCCAGCATCTGGTATCCATGGCATGTACCCAGGAATTCGGGGTGGAAGATGTGATGGATATTTTAGCCGGAGCCTATCCGTTTTATGGGGTAACGGCAGAGGATGTAAAAGGTGTTTTACGTATGCTTGCAGGTGATTATGAGCATGAACGGGATATTCCGGTAAGACCCCGAATTATTTACGACCGGATTCATGACCGGATAAACGGAGATGCTTACAGTCGTATGCTGGCGGTCAGTGCAGGTGGAACCATACCTGACAGAGGTCTTTACACAGTCCGGTCGGAAAGCGGAGTCAGGCTGGGAGAGCTTGATGAGGAGTTTGTCTTTGAAAGCAGAATCGGGGACCGGTTTTTACTTGGTACTTTCGCATGGCAGATTGTCAATATCATGCGGGATACGGTGATCGTATCACAGGCAAATACTTCCGGTGCCAGGCTTCCCTTCTGGCATGGAGATATTAAGGGACGAAAACTTGGAACCGGACTTGTATTCGGTGAGATTTTCCGCAGGTTTAATGAGTCTGGCAGTACAGAAGCTTTATATAAAGAATTAACAAAGCTTGGCTTAGATGAAGTGACAGGAGAGCGTGCCCTTGATTTCCTGCTCAGTCAGCAAAAAAGCACGGGAATTCTTCCAGATGACAGAACCATACTGGTAGAGCATTTTATGGATGAAAACAGCAATCATCAGATGATGGTTCACTCTGTATTTGGACGTCAGATCAATGAACCCCTGTCTCTTCTTGTGACTGAAGCGGCAAAGCTTCATATGGATACTACCATAAACTGCACGGCAGATGATGATGGTTTTTTATTGTTTCCTTATGATGGAACCCCTTTGCCCGATGGACTTATTTATGAAGTATCTCCTCAAAAAGCGGCTGCCATTGTCGCTGCATTGCTTCCGGCCACCCCTCTGTTTAACATGAATTTCCGTTACAATGCCGCAAGGGCGCTGCTTATGGGAGTAAGAAATCAAAAGCGTCAGCCCCTCTGGATCCAGAGAATGAAAAGTGCACAGATGCTGTCTGGCCTGGTAAAAGAGGAAACCCATCCCATACTAAGGGAGACAAAACGGGAATGTCTGGAGGACTTTTGGGATTTAAAGGGACTGCAGTCTGTTTTATATGAGATACAATCAGGAAACATCCAGATACGGGAAATGTACTTGGAGACACCTTCCCCCATGTCACTGCCTTTAAGGCGCCAGACAGAGGCTTCCATGATGTATGATTATGCTCCTACGCCCCAGAGCATCCATGAGACGGTTAAGGAGGCGGTTCATGAAGCAGCCAAAATCACCCCCGAGCCTGAGCATCTGGCCCGTGTTTCCCAGAGAATGCATCTTCCGGAAGATGAGGAACAGCTTCATACACTTCTTATGATCGAAGGTGATATGGAAGCAGGAGAACTGGATATTCCCATTGAATGGCTGGAGTCTCTGGCTTTCAAGGGAAGGGCACTCTATGTAGAACCCGGCTTATGGATTGCGGCAGAGCATGGGGATGAATATGAAAATGCTCTGATTAAGGGGCAGAAAAATGCGGGAAAACGTCTTATTCAAAGAATGCTTAAGTATCGGGGAGCAAAATCTTTGGAACAGACAGCCGAACGGTATTTATGGTCAGAGGAAAAGGCTCTTGATATTTTAACTTCACTGTGTGACCAGAGGAAAGTGATTTTACAGGATGGAGTTTATTATCACGCAGACCTTTATGACAGAGCCAGGAATGAGACAATTAAAAGCAGAAGAAGGCAGATTACCACCCTCCCCTCCGGATGCTATGCCGCTCTTATGGCAATGCGCCTTCGGATATCTGCATCCCCTCTTGAGCAGCTTCAGACTGCCATGGAAGGACTATTGGATCAGCCTTTTCCGGTAGATCTGTGGGAGAATGTACTTTTGCCTGCACGAGTGGGAAACTATCGCCCGGAACTTATGGATTCGCTGCTATCAGCGGGTAAAATATTCTGGCAGCTGGAAAATGGTTCTGACCTTACGTTCCACCAGACTGCTGATATTGACTGGAGCGCAGATTTAACGGAAGTCCATGAACAGCTGGAGGGAGAGGAAAAAGCCGTGTATGGCGCTCTGTTGAAACATGGGGCAAGCTTCATGCAGAGATTGGAAGAAATCATAGGGGGATCGCCTTATGAAGCCTTGTTTTCACTGGCAGAAAAGGGGCTTGTAAGTGCAGACAGCCTGATTCCGGTCAGGCAGCTTATGAACCGGGATAAACTGAATAAAGGAACCGTTCGCCAGCGGGTAAACGCCAGGACAAAAATTCTATTAACCGGCAGATGGGAAGTAGTACGTCCGCGTAAGGAAGCTACTGTTGAACAATTGCTTGACCGCAGCTTTGACAGAACCGTGATAGTGTGCAGGGAGACAATCAAGGGCCTGACCTGGAGTGGGGCACTGGAAACACTGCGGATCTGGGAATATACTGGCAGGGTGCGGAGGGGGTATTTTATTGAAGGCCTGTCAGGAATCCAGTTTATCCGGGATAAAAATTTTGCAGCAACCATGGCAGGTCTTTCAAATCCCGGTAAAGAGGTTATCTGGTTAAACGGAGCAGATCCTGCCCAGCTTTGGGGGAAAGTACTAAAGCATCAGGAAGGAAGAGCATTTCTAAATGTACAGGGAACTGCAGTGGCATTGTGCAAAGGAATACCGGCAGCCATTTTTGAACGCCAGGGAAAAGTCTTAAAGATATTTGATATGAATTGTGCAGAGGAGGCACTTAAGGTGTTTGTTAAGGAATTTATGGGACATAGGATCTACCCTTCACGAAACAGAATAGTAGTAAAAGAATATCCCAGGGAAGCAGAAGATTTGCTTCGTCTGGCAGGTTTTCGCCGTGAACTGCAGGATTATGTACTGTATTGCCTTTAAAGACATGGAAGCCATAAGGGGATCATAGAATAAAAGATGATTGTGTGATTGAGGAGGAGAGTATGAATCTGTTAATTTCAATTTGTGAAAGTTTTTTAACACCGGCTAAGGTGATGCTGTATTCCCTTTCCAGATTTCATGAAGATGTTGATATTTATTTATTATACAGTTCATTGTCCAAAGAAGATATTAATGATTTGGAACTTTTTGTAATTAATAAGTGTAAAGCCAGGCTTCATCCGGTCTGTGCCTCCGGATTTTTTACCAATGTGCCTCTTTCCAGCCGGTATAAAAAGCCCGAATTGTATTATCGTATTCTGGCACCATATCTGCTTCCCGCAGAACTGGACCGGGTTTTATATCTGGATGCGGATATTATTATCAATGGATCGCTGAATGAGTTTTACAATCAAAGCTTTGAAGATAATTTTGCCGCTGCTGTCAGAGACCGGTTTGAAGATATCGATAAAGTGATTGCGATTAAAGAGAAGCTTGGATTAAAAAAGGAAGATGGGTATTTTAATTCAGGAGTCATGCTGTTTAATCTGGCACTGTTTCGAAAAGAGATCACGCTTGATGATATTATGGCTCTGATTGATGAGAAGAGGGAAGCTTTGCGTTATTTTGATCAGGATGTATTAAACTGTCTTTTAAAGAATCATATAAAGCTTTGCAGCCAGGAATATAATACCCAGACTTATCCCTTTGACCAATGCAGTCTCTCCGATATAAAAGATGCTGCAGTTGTCATTCATTATACCGGACTTCCTAAACCATGGAGTCCGGATTACAACGGTACACTGGACTATTTATATTGGAAAAATTCATTGAATGCCGGATTCACCCAGGATTATCAGGAATATTGGGAGAAAAAGTTTGGCAGCCAGGAAGTTGAGCAGACTCAGAAGTAAAAAATGGGCAGATTATCGGGGATTTCCGGTTAAATCTGCCCATTTTATATTAAATTCAGCTATTTAGCATTATTATTTTCCATATACTTTCCATTCAAGAATCCCGGTTGAGCTTGTTCCTTTTGATTCCATTACAATGGAAATTGCCCTTGTATTTACTGGCGTAAAAGTAGTTGTATTATATTGGTTAATTTTTGTTCCAAGGCCTCTGGCATTTTCCACCTCCTGCCATGCATTTCCATCCCAGTAATAGATGTGGCAGGAAGCTGGGACATCGATCCCCTGACCGTCTTTAAACCAATAGATATCACAGCCTGTGATGGTGTGATTTTCATTAAATGTGTACTGAACCCATTGTGACCCGGTTTCTGGCCAGTTACCGTATACAGCGCCGCTCCGGTCGTTTGAACTGGAAGGATCAATTCCATCATTTAATGCAGTTATAGTTTCCCAATCGGATACGTAAGAAGCTGTGGCAGAAGCTAGTCCGGCGATGTTTTTTAACTGTGGTTTCGGATCAGGATCCGGAATTTGACTGGATGCCGATTGTACAAATGTCATTTCCTTACCTGGATTGCTGATTTGAGATAACTCCAAACCAGATTCCCATTGATTCCACCATTTAGAATCAGGAGTTGTGGTGCTGGTAAAGGAATCCCTGTATCCAGCTCGGAACAAATCGCCCCGGTTTCCTCCGTTTATATTTCTTTCCAGATCATATTTTCCGTCTGCCTGTTCAAGGGATACTAAATAATGGCTGCCGGATGTCATTTCATTTTTAGAATTATTCCCTTTTTCATCTACGTGCCAGATTGCCAGTCCTGCATCTGGTACGTCTGCATATCTGCCGTTTCTTTGAATATTTTCTATTAAAAAATATTCATTGGTCTGATTGCCTGACCACTTGTAACAATAGGAATTTCCATTTCCATCAGCTGCTGCGGCAAATTTTGTACCTGCTCCATATTCATTCATGCTCATGGGAAGGTTCCAGCGGGATATAATATTTCTGCAGTATGGATCTGGCGGGACTGGATTCTTTTCATTTAATACGGTACTCATCAGGCTGTATGCTCCTGTACCCTGTGAATCTCCATCATAATCATAAAGATCCGGATATCCGTAAATCATATGACCACTCTCGTGACATATTGTGTAGAGTGACATATCACTTCCGATACTGGACATCTCATATTTCTGGATTTTGACACCACTGATATAGTCAGATTTTGGATACCAGGACTGATGGGGCCATAATCCTTTTGCCCATCCTGCCTCCGGAGTGCCTGCATAAAGAAGATTAACTGCTTTTAAATATCCTCTGGAATCCGTGGTAAGTGAGGAAAGATTAATACCAGAGGATTTAAGCCACTGAAATGTTTCTTCTGCAAGCTCGTCTGATTTGGCATAGGAACCTGTTTGTTCATAAATATCGTCGTAATAGGATTTTGGATGCTTTGCTGTATAAAATCCAATTAATTTATTGGTATAAGTAACTTTTCCGCCCGAGACATCGTAATAATAATCTTTTACAGATCCATTGTTGTTAAAACCTGTGTAGCCTGTTTCGTTAAAGAAACGCTCTATTTCTGATTCAGTAATATCACTCTTTACATCTGGAAAATCCACTAAGATTGTCAGTCCTTGTACGTCTCCGGAAGCTTTTATTTTTGAATCGAGAAGGCCTCTTTCAAAATCATTATCTGATTCAGGAGCATTTTTTAAATCAGTTCCATGAAGTCTTTTTCTTACTTCATCAACTTTCTCCCTAATTGCTTCATTTTTAATTTTTACATGTTTTTTCAGGTCTGTGATTCCCTGTTCGCCCTCTGAGCCTGTATTCTTCCGGTTTTGGTTTCCTTTATAAACAATTCCTGATGATATGTATTCTGTCTGGTCATCATTTAATTTTGCATAACAGATCCAGCCATTTTCGTCACGGCAAAGTGTATATCCTTCCGGAGTCTCGATCTGCTGGAAATATTCATCTCCAGTGGCATTTACTATAACTTTATTGCCATCTGGCTGAATTAATTCAAACTGTTTATTGACGTATGGTGCTGCCAAAACATTGAAACTCATCATTGCAAGCATTGCAGCTGCTGTAAATCCAGTTGTTAAAAATTTAATCTTTTTGTGCATTATTAATTCCTTTCGTTTTTATCATTTGCTTTTCATACCCCTGATACATTCGTTCTGAATCAATTTGGTTTATTATTGTAAACTCCACATTGGAACCACCTCCTTTACTTTATAAAATATTTATCGTAATTATTTTCGTACTCATAACATATGTCAGTAAATATTAATAATTATTAATTATTGTTAATAATGTCACTGTAAGTAAAATAAAAATAAAACAATTAAAAAACAGGCCGATTTATTGAAGATCGGTCTGTTTTTTAAATTTCCAGATTGTTATTACAATCATTATTTACACTTGTTTCTAAATCATGTATCATATTAATAAGTGTGGTTGTCAGAGGATCCTGATTTCACAATTGATTGAACGTAAGCCAGCATTTCCAGTTTTGACTGGATTGTTTCTGCATGATCAACCATATGCTGCTGTTCTTTTTCCGGCAGGGAAAAAAAGTAATTCATCGCCTGAAATTCTTCCAGTGCCAGCCCGAAGCCTAAAGGCATTTCAATACCCTGAGTGTATTTTTTCATAAAGACCTCCTTGTATTTTATAAACAGATTATTTGTTATTATTGTATTTTTTAAAGTAACTATTCGGGAATAAGAAATAATTATAAAACCGGTTCATTTGAGGAATCATTATATACAAATAGTCTCATAAAAAACAGGAGGAGCTGAAATGTTATTTTTCGCTGTGCTTTTTATTACGTTAGCTTTAATCTTTTATACTTTGGGAGTGTTTGGTGAAAAGCTGCAAAAGATTTTAAAACCATGGCATCTCGTTGCTTTCTGGGCTGGATTTGTCTGTGATACAACTGGAACATCATTAATGAGCCGTCTTGCTGTGGGACAGAGTGCCATTAATTTTCATTCAGTAACCGGAACTGCGGCAATCTTACTTATGCTTATCCATGCAGTCTGGGCAACGGTGGTTCTAATACGAAATAATAAAGATATGATGGCTGGATTTCACAAATTCAGCCTGTTTGTATGGCTGATCTGGCTGATACCTTATTTCTCCGGTATGTTTGCCCATATGATCAGGTAGTGGTAAAGGAGGTACAATGATACTCAGTGCCAGCCGCCGGACTGATATTCCGGCATTTTATTCTGACTGGCTGTTAAATCGTTTAAAAGAAGGGTTTGTACTGGTTCCCAATCCAAGAAATCCTTCTCATTACAGCCGGGTACAGCTAAGCCCACAGATCGTGGACTGTATCGTATTTTGGACGAAAAATCCCAGAGAAATGATATCTAAGCTTGACGTAATATCCGCTATGGGATATGATTTTTATATCCAGTTTACCCTTACTCCATATGGTAGAGATGTGGAGGAATATTTACCGGATAAAAAAGAATTGATTGAAGATTTTTTAAAGTTAAGCGCTAAAATTGGTTCCAATCGCGTTATCTGGCGCTATGATCCTGTGGTATTCACCGGCAGGATGAATGTGGAGTACCATTTAGAGTGTTTCGAAAAAATGGCAGGTTTATTGGAAGGCAGCACAAACCGATGTATTTTCAGTTTCCTTGATATTTATGCCAGATTGAAATCCCCGCTTCAAAATCTTGGAGTCCGCGACATACAGGAAGAGGACATGCTAAGGATCGGGGAAGGATTTTCAAAAAGTGCAAAAAAGCATGGAATCCAATTGTCTACATGCTGTGAATCGGTTGATCTAAGCCGATTCGGGATCCGCCATGCTTCCTGCATCGATGGGGATTTAATTGAGGAATTGACTGGCTGCAGCCTTCGTAAAAAGAAGGATATCGGACAGCGTCCCGGATGTGGATGTATGGAAAGTGTGGATATCGGCAGCTATGACAGCTGTGGGAATGGCTGCAAGTACTGCTATGGAGTTTATTCAAGAGAACGAGCCCGTTTAAACCGGGAGAATCATGATCCCAAATCCCCGGTTTTGTTTGGATCAGTTCCTCAGGATGCAATTATAACAGAAAGACCGGTAAAGTCCTTAAAGGATGGGCAGATGGATTTCTTTCATCTCATTTAACATTTAATTGACAGACATATCTATTACATTCGTTGAGCTAACAACTATCTGAAATTTTCTGACATTAAAATCATAAGACGAATGCAGCAAAATATATATTAAATAGGGCTGATTACCAGAAAGAGAAGCTGGAAATCAGCCCGAAAAACCTGAATTGAATTGGAAGGGGGTTTCAGATTCTGATCGACAGAAAACGAATAGCCGGAAAAAAATTCAGAATGCTGTCACTGAGCAGTAAATTTACATTGCTGATTCTCGGTGTTTTAATGGTACCCATTGGAATTTTTATTCTGCTGTTTTTTCATAATATGGAAGCGTCCTTATACAGGGATGGACAAACACAGATGATTTATGAACTGGATAAAAGCTGCCAGAATGCGGAGCAGATTGCAGTAAACTGTAAATTATCCTCTGAAATCATTGTAAATAATGAATCTATCAATGATTTCTTAAATCAGATTGCATCCGATAAAAAATTCAGTTTTATGGACATTCTGGACTTTTATGGGAAAGAGATCAGCGGAGTGCAGAAGATTGTCAAGAGCAACCCCTATATTTATAAGCTGAGAATGTTTGTCAACTCCAATACCGTGAAGGAGATTATTCCCCTTCTCTACAAAGAAGATAAAATTGCCAACTTAAAATGGGGCAAAGACGGGGTACCGCCTACAGGAACCTGGTGTTTTGATTATGAGGATGTTTTAAGCCAGGCGGATGATCCGGACCATATTCCAAGAATTGCTTCCCTCATTACAAGGCTCAATGATTACCGGTACGGACGGTATGGCATTGTGGAATCTGCGGTAACTATGGAAAATATGTTTCCTGATCTCTATCATTCAACCGTGACAGACAGAACCTGTTTTATCGATTCGGCTGGCATCCTATACAGCAGTCCTCAGCTTTCCCCTCTGTGGGAAAAGCAAAAAGAAGATATGATGGATTTTATACATAGTCTGGAAGAATCAGATTCGCTTTCAAACGGTGCGGTCAGCAAAAGGACAAGAATTGGAGGAGAAGAGGTTTTAGCCGGCTGCGTGAAAATTAAATCCATTCAGGGATACTTAATCCGGATTGTTTCCATGAAAAATGAAAAAATGGCACTTCGTACTTCGAAATTACAGTTTTCTCTTCTTTGGATTATGATCCTCATCGTACTGTTTTTATTTTCCAATAAGCAGGTAACCCATATATTAAGGCAGTTTTTCGAGATCTACGATACGGTTTATCAGGTACAGAAGGGGGATTTAAAGGTAAGAGTAAAGAATATGAGCCGGGATGAATTCGGAGAACTGGGAATTGAGCTGAATACCATGCTGGACCGGATACAGAAGCTGATGGATGAAACTCTGCACCGTGAGTTGCTTGTGAAAGATGCGCAGATTAAGGCATTGCAGAATCAGATCAACAATCATTTTATTTACAATGTATTGGAATCAATTAAAATGATGGCGGAAATTGATGAAAAATATGAGATTGCAGATACGGTAGCTTCCTTCGGCGAGCTTTTGCGTTACAGCATGCGGTGGAAATCAGGCTACGTTATGGTGGAGGCAGAAATTGATCAGATCAGGAATTATCTGGCGCTGGTAAATTTGTGGTATGACGATGAAATCGGCTTAAGCATGGAGCTTCCCCAGGAAATTCTGTGTCAGGAAATACCCAAGATGTCACTGCAGCCCATTGTTGAGAACGCAATCGGCCATGGGATGCGGGAATTTACAGAAGATACCTGCATCTATATGGAAGGAGAGATCATTGAAGATATCTGCTATATCCACATCACAGATCACGGTTGCGGGCTGGAAGAAGCAGAATTGGAAAAACTGCGCAAACGGCTAAGCGGTGAAATAGAAGATACATCCGGGCAGGAAAATGGAATTGGATTAAAGAATGTTCATGACAGGTTACAAATTGGCTTTGGTCCGGATTATGGAATCGTTATTGATTCCAGAAAGCATGCTTTTACAAAAGTTACGGTAAAAATTCCATATCAGAAAAGAAAGAAGGGGATCACATGAATCATGTGCTGATTGCAGAAGATTGTAAAATTATAAGAAAAGGAATCTCTGCCATGATTACGCGGTGCCAGGTTCCAATTAACCAGATTATAGAATGTAAAAATGGTCTGGAGGCACTGGAGATTATCCGGAACATGCCCATTGATGTTCTCATTACAGATATTCGTATGCCGGATATGGATGGAATCACGTTGGTAAAAGAGCTTCAAAAAAGCCAGTACATACCAAGAATTGTTGCAATCAGTGGATATGATGATTTTTCCTGTGCTGTTGATCTGCTAAGATGCGGGGCCAGAGAATATCTGTTAAAACCAGTGAAGCGGGAAGAACTGAATTCAATTATGATGAAGCTGGAGGAGGAGATACAGAAGGAACAGTCTGAAAAACGGGCAAAGAGGGCGTTGTGTTACAGTCAGATCAGGCGAATTCTTTTGTCTGAAAACATTTCCAGAGAGGAGATGAAAGAAGCAGAGCGGTTAAACTGGTTCAATGAGGAAACCTATTCAGTAGTAATAAGCAGCGGAACTCTTAATGTGGTGGATGATACACATATATTTACGTTCCCTGATGTGGATGGGTGCCAGGTGACATTAATGGCAGAAAAAGAAGTGAAAGATTTTATTTTAAACAGGAACGGCAGCTCAGACTATGGAGTCAGCAATCCATTTCAGGGACTTTTGAATTTAAGGAAAGCGTATGAAGAAGCCAGACAGCGGAGAATCCGTGGCTTTTGTATGCAGGAAAAAGAAGGGGTAACCAGTAAAAACTGCCTGATGCCCCAAAATGAAATGGAGTGTTTTGTTCAACGGATCGGAACTCAGAAAAACAGTAAAAACGAAGCGATTCTTCTGGATCTGGCAGAAAGAGTGAAAAAAGGAGAAGTGGAAGGATTACAGTTTCAGGAATTTATGAGTCACATAGTTATGAGAGTCAGAGAATTCTACGGCAGAATCCTGGCAGAGGAAGAAATATCTTTGGAGAAACTCTGCCATATGCTTGAATTTAATAACATTGATGAGTACTGTACGGAAATCAGGCGGGTGTTTTCCTGTATCAATGAACGGGTGCTTCGTGAAAATGATGATTATAAAAGCCGCTTAAAGGTGGAAGAGGCATTGACCTATATGAATGAAAATTATTCCAGAAATATCAACATGGCCATGGTTTCCAATCACGTATCCATGAATTACACCGTATTTTCCATTGCTTTTAAGGAATATACCGGCGATAACTTTGTTAATTATTTACGAAAGATCCGTATGAATGAAGCAAAGCGGCTGCTGGCAGAAACTGATTATAAGATCGGCGAAATCGGACAGATGACAGGGTATGAAGATCCCAAGCATTTTATGAAGTCATTTAAGTGGGTGGCTGGTATTACTCCCAGTGAGTTTCGGAAAAATTTAAGAGTGAAGGATGGGAAAACTGAAAATAATACACCAAAAACGAAAATAGTAACATTTTAATTAAACCTTTTAACATTTACAATAGAATTGTAGTACATAATAGCCCCAGGTTAAAAGATCTGGGAGATCATTGGGCGGAGGTTTATGAATGAGAAAGAGACTTAACAAGTGGACTGCGCTGGTTACTGTTGGCGCAATGACTATGACCCTTCTTTCCGGATGCCAGAAAGCAGCATCCACGGATGGAACCGGGCAGACAAGCAAGGCTGAGGAGACGACGCAGACAACTGCACAGACAACAACGGCAGAAGAAAAAAAGGATACGGCAGATGCCGGTTCCACACCAAGGAATGAAACTCTTTATTTCAACGGACAGCAGTGGGGGACAATTAATGACTGGAATCCGTTAAGCTCTAATTCAAACAATGCAATGGCAATCACACAGCAGGATAATGCAAGGACGATCGTATATGAGACTCTTTTCATGTATAACATGCTGGACGGTAAACTTTACGGACTTTTAGGAAAAGATTATTCCTGGAACGATGGACAGACAGAGCTGACCATAACCATAAACCCGGATGCCAAATGGAGTGATCAGACTCCGGTTACCGCACAGGATGTTGCATACACCTTTGACTGCCATAAAAAATACGCCACTGCACAGGGCAGTGATTATTCCAATTATATTGATACAGTGGAAGCGAAAGACGATCATACCGTAATATTTAAGGCGAAGCTGGATGACAAAGGTCTACCGGTGAATCCCTTAAAGGTTGTAGAATATGTTCCCAAAATCTATGTTATGCAGAAAGCCTACCTCCAAAAAGTGGAGCAGCGTAATGGCAACGATGCAGACAAAATCAAACAGGACCGTATGGACGATTTCGTCGCTTCCGGACCTTATAAATCCTATTACAATGACGACCAGAAAGTTGTTTTTGTAAGAGATGATAATTATTGGGGAAAAGCCCTGTGGGGAAAGCTTCCCGCACCAAAATATATTACCCACGTAATCTATGAAAATAATGCCGCAGGAGATACTGCGTTTAAATCTGGAGAGGTTGATGTTTCTCAGCAGTTCATTACCAATGTGCAGAAACTATGGGAAGAAGACGGTCTGCCAATCTCCACCTATATTGATGAAGCACCTTACGGCGTCTGTGCGACCATGCCAACCGCTTTCTTTAATGTGGAGAAGCCAGGACTTGACAGGAAAGAAGTAAGAAAAGCCATTGCCATGGCAGTTGATTATGATCAGATCATTGCTTCCGCCATGTCCAATCAGTCGCCAAGCTTTAAAGATGTTCCCCGTTCCATTATGAACCCAACTTCCGGGGAACAGGCACTTGTAAATCAGGATGCATTAAAGGATTATCAGTTTACAGGTAATGATGTGGAAGGCGCAAAAGCACTCTTAGACAAGGCTGGAATTGTGGATAAAGATGGAGACGGAATCCGCGAAATTGACGGCAAGAATCTTACCTTTAAAGCAGAATGTCCGGATGGCTGGACGGACTGGAATGCATCTTTGGAAATTGTTGCAGCAGCAGGAAGTAAAATTGGAATCGGAATAGAGACTTATTTCCCAGATGCCAATACCTTCTATGATGATATGACGACCAGAAAGTTTGATATCTGTATGTGGAACCCGCCTGCAGCTTCTGTTGCAAACCCATGGGGCAGAGCCATGGCCTTTATGTCCACCGATTACGCCGGACTTAAGGTAAACTGGACCGGAAACTACGGCGGTTACATCAATGAGGATGCAAACAATCTGTTAAAGAAGATCCCGTTAGAGACCAATAAAGATACACTGAAAGAGTACTATACAGAACTGAGCAGGATTTACTTGGATGAGGTTCCTTCCTTCTCCCTGATGTACAGACCAATGCTGTTTCACGCAGTGAATGAAAGTGTATGGACTGGATTCCCGCAGCTTGATGATGGTGATAACATTCCGCCCACAGACTGTACCGATGGTTATGGAATCGCAGCGCTTTATAATCTGGTGAATGTAAAATAAGAGGAATTACAAAAGGGGTGAGACTTTGATGGGATATAAAAAATATTATACCAATAAAATCATCTGGTATCTGATAACTCTGGTAATTGCTGTCGTGCTGAATTTCATTCTGCCCAGACTGATGCCAGGTGATCCGGTCTCAGCCATTGCGGCCAGGGCGGTAGACGGCATGACCGATTCTACCGCAATCCAGGCCGTATATGAGGACTATGCGGATAAATTCGGTGTTAATCTGCCTATGAGCACTCAATTTCTTATTTTCATAAAGAATGCTTTGAGAGGGGATTTTGGAGTTTCCTTCAGCCAGTATCCCAGAACCGTTGGGAATATTATCGCTTCTTCCGTATGGTGGACCGTCTGTCTTCAGCTTCCTGCAATTTTGCTTGGCTGGATTCTTGGTAATGTCCTTGGAGCAGTTTCTGCCTATAAGAAAGGTATATTTGATAAGGGAATTCTTCCTGCATTTTTATTTATGAGCAATGTACCGGCTTTTGGTATGGCGACTGTTCTTCTTTATGTATTTTCACTGAAGCTGGGTCTGGCTCCTTCCAGCGGAGGCTATGGTTTTGATTTAATTCCCAGCGCAAGCATTACATTTTTCCGTTCTGTTCTGGCTCATTACCAGCTTCCATTCTGGTCTGTAGTTCTTATAACAGTTGGTGGTCAGGCGATCGGAATGCGTTCCATGTCAATCTATGAATTAAATGCAGATTACGTAAAATACAGCCGCTTTATGGGAATTAAAGACAGAAAAATTGTGGGATATGTATTTCGCAATGCCATGCTTCCCCAGATCACAGGTCTTGCCATGTCAATAGGAACCATGATCGGTGGGGCACTGGTTGCGGAAATTATCTTCAGTTATCCGGGTCTTGGAACCACACTGCTGGCTGCTGTCAAGGGAAGGGATTACCCCTTAATATCTGCCTGCACACTGATTATTACAATCATGGTATTACTGGCTAATTTAATTGTAGAGCTGATTTACGGTGTCATTGATCCAAGGATCAAGGCAGCACAGCAGGATTAGGAGGGTGAGTGATGAAAAACCAGATCAGACAGATTTTCCATTCCCCTAAATTTACAGTGGGATTTATCATATTTGCAGCATTGCTTGTGTTAACCGTTTTTTATCCTTTGATTGTGACCAATGATCCTTTGGAGATGGTTGGACAGGGGAACTTTTTTAAGCCGGGAACCTATATCTCAGTCTCGGAAGCGGTGAATACAAATCCATATACCTTAAATTTAAATGCGTCCTCCAGCAGGCTTGAGCAGAATTTAAGCATGGAGGAACGTATGGCGATGGCCGACTGGCTGAATCAGTTCGCAGGCATTTCTTCAAAGGAGATGGATGTAACGGATGCCGGGGGGCTTGTATCACTGTGGAAAGATCACTATGATTCTGCCAGTGAGCAAAAAGGTCTTATCGCCGCCAGAAAAAAGTATTTCAGCCGTCTTGATAAAAAGATTACAGGACTGCTTGAGGATACAGATGTTCTTCTGGCTGAAAAGAATCAGGAGACAGGGGAAGTATCGGTTAAAAAGACGATACCATCCACCTCTTATGTCAATGTTAAGGACGTAGGAAGCAGGCGGGTATTCATTCTGGGGACAGATAATTTCGGACGTGATGTGTTAACAGAGCTGGTGGCAGCAATTAAAACCTCTTTAAAAATAGGATTTATTGCAGGACTGATTGCCACAACCATTGGGCTTTCTCTGGGTCTGATTGCCGGTTACCTGGGGGGAATCATCGATGACTTTATTTTGTTTATCACCAATCTTTTTACTGTAATCCCCAGCTTTATTCTTCTTATTCTGATTTCCTACAGCATAGGTAAAAATGCCAGAGGGGTAATGATGGTGGCAATCATTATCGGACTTACCTCATGGACCTGGACTACCAGATCGGTTCGTTCCCAGGTGATTTCTCTTCGAAACAGAGATCACGTGAATCTGTCAAAGCTTTCCGGACACAGTCTGTTTCGGATTATTCTGACTGATATTCTTCCATACATAGCATCTTACGTTGTAATGGCACTGATTTTACAGATTTCCTCCGGGATTCTTGCAGAAGCTCAGTTATCCATGATAGGGCTTGGCCCTGCGACAACAACGGTATCCACTCTTGGTCTTATGATGAACTGGGCGATGTCTTACAGTGCACATTTGAATGGGGACTGGTGGGCTTATTTTCCTGTCATCATTTCCATCGCGCTGATTTCATTTTCCTTAAATCTGATGAATACGGGCCTGGATCAGATATTTAATCCGCAGTTAAGAGAGTGAGGAGGATAAAACGTGGGAAAGACAATGCTGGAAGTGGATCATTTAAAAACAAAATATATTACCAGATTTGGTGAAAATGTCTTTGCAGTTGACGGAGTATCGCTTAAAATAGAAGAAGGGAAATCTCTTGGAATCGCAGGGGAATCAGGCTGCGGAAAATCCACACTGGCATTGAGTCTGATGGGGTATTATTTCGCGCCCCTTCACTATCAGAGCGGGACCATAAAGGTGGATGGAGTGGATATAACCGGTATGAAGCCGGATGAGATCCGTAAGAAAGTGCTTGGCAATGAAATTGCTTATATCCCTCAGGCTGCCATGAATGCTTTAAACCCCACGCAGAAGATTATTTCTTTTATCGAAGATGTCATAGGGGCTCATGATCCTAGTGCTTCAAAAAAGGAGATTTATGATCTTGCAAGGGAGCGGTTTGAAATTCTGGGATTGCCGGAAAGCGTCTTAAAGAAACATGCAGTGGAATTGTCCGGAGGCATGAGGCAAAGGACAGTCATCGCCATATCCACTATTTTATCACCCAAAGTTCTGATTGCAGATGAACCTTCCTCTGCTCTTGATGTGACTTCTCAGAAGATGGTAATCAAGATGCTTCGGAACTTAATGGAAATAGGCTTTATTAAATCCATGATATTCATTACCCATGAGCTTCCTCTTCTTTATAATGTTACGGATGAGATTATGGTGATGTATGCGGGGCAGATCGTGGAGCATGCAACTGCCAAGGAGATGGTTTTTGATCCTCTCCACCCATATTCCAAAGGCCTGATGGGTTCCATCCTGGTTCCGGAGAAGGGGGCAAGAGATGCCAAGCTGACTGCCATACCCGGCACTCCGCCTAATTTAAAAAATCCACCCAAAGGCTGCCGGTTTGCTGATCGCTGCCGTTATGCCAAGCCTGCCTGTATGCTTCACCCTATTGCGGAAAGCCGCCTGGAAGACGGCCGGATGTACCGCTGCTATCTGGAAGAAAAGGAATTAAGGGAGGTATATCAGGATGAGTGAAGAAAAAAAGCCAGTACAGAACAGTTCCTGTTTAAGCGGAACTGGTGTGACGAAGATCTTTGGAATGGGTAAAGAAAAAACAGTGGCGGTGGATCATGTGGACTTTCAGTTTCGGGAAGGTGAGATTGTATCTATCGTGGGTGAGAGCGGTTCGGGGAAGACTACTCTTTCTAAGATGCTGTTGGGATTAATCAGTGTCACAGAGGGGGAGATTTGCTTTCAGGGAAAGCCCCGTGATATTAAAGGCTATCGCAAGAAGAAAGAGTATTGGAAGGGAATTCAGGCGATTTTTCAGGATCCGTTTTCCTCCTTCAATGTATTTTATAAGATTGATCAGGTGCTTTTAGACTGCATTAAAATGAGAGGCGGAGCCAGACTTCCTTATGAGAAAAAGGTGGAGATGATGACGGAAGCCTGCCGTTTTGTTAATCTGAAATTTGAAGAACTGACCAACAAATATCCCTTTGAGCTTTCCGGAGGTCAGATGCAGCGGCTGATGATTGCAAGGATCTTTCTTTTAAAGCCGGCGATTCTGCTGGCAGATGAGCCCACCTCCATGATTGATGCCTGTTCCAGAGCCACCATACTGGATATGCTGTTAAAGCTGAGAGATGAGACCAACATGACCATTATTTTCATCACTCATGATATCGGGCTCGCTTTTTACATTTCTGATTCCATCTACATAATGGAACATGGGAAATTTGTGGAATCAGGAACTGCAGAAGCTGTGATTCTAAATCCCAAGGCGGCATATACAAAACGCCTCATTAATGATGTACCCAAAATTCATGAAGAGTGGGACTTATCAACTGTCTGACTGCGGATTGAAAGGAGAATGTATGAAAAAAAGGGTAATAGACAAAGCATTTGTAATGCGGATTGCTTCAGAAGAAACCTGGTATCCGGCAACGGTGCCAGGTAGTGTCTATGGTGATCTTCTGACCAATGGAGTGATAGAAGATCCTTACTGGCGGGACAATGAGTTAAAAGCGCTGGAGCTGATGAATGAGGATTTCGAATATGTGGGCGTTTTTGACGGAGATGACGAGATATTAAAGCAGGAAAAAGTCTTCCTTCACTTTATGGGACTTGATACTCTGGCAGACATCTATTTCAATAACACCTCCATTGGCAGTGTAAATAACATGCACCGCCAATGGAAATTTGAAGTAACAGATGTAATAAAGCGGACAGAAAATGAGCTTCGGCTGGTATTCCATTCTCCCACCAGGTTTATTGAAAAAGAATATGAAAAGGATAAAATCGGGGGTTCAGAG
Organism: Hungatella sp.; assembly: GCA_009712635.1. GTDB lineage: Bacteria > Bacillota > Clostridia > Lachnospirales > Lachnospiraceae > Lacrimispora. The sequence goes on from WASS01000029.1 coordinate 351,031, forward strand.
GATGCCATGCGGGGCTTTTCAAAGCTGAGAAAGGCACATTGCATGTTTGGCTGGGACTGGGGTCCCAGACTTCCGGATGCCGGTATCTGGAGAGAGATCTTCCTGACTGGTGTAACTGGCGCCAGTTTTAACAGTGTTTCGGTCAGTCAGCGCCATGAACCGGAAGGGGTTTATTTAAATTTTAAGGTTTTAGTTGACCGAACTGGGGATAACCGTCTTCTTGATTGGGAGAAAGATAACGAAGAGCTTCTGAAAGATGGTTATACTTTGAGCATTACAGTCACAGACCTTGCAGATAAAAGCCAAAAGAAGGTTCATGCCTTTGGTGGAAAGCCAGAAGAGATTCTCATTGAAAACCCTAAACTTTGGTGGCCCAATGGATATGGGGAGCAGAATCTTTATTCTGTACTGGTCCGGCTTTTGAAAGATGAGGAAGAGGTCGATACCTGGGAAAAGAGGATCGGTCTTCGAACGCTTACAGTGAGAAGAACAAAGGATGAGTTTGGTGAATCCTTTGCTCATGAGGTGAACGGAGTCAGTTTTTTTGCCATGGGAGCTGATTACATTCCTGAGGACTGTATTTTAGGCAGATGCAGTGAGATGAGAACTAGGCAGCTGCTGACCCAGTGCAAGGAAGCGAATTTTAATGTAATCCGGGTCTGGGGAGGCGGTCATTATCCCTTTGATGGTTTTTGGGATATCTGCGATGAACTGGGACTGGTTGTGTGGCAGGATTTCATGTTTGCCTGCGCACTTTATGATCTGACAGAGGAATTTGAGGAGAACGTCCGAAGGGAATTAATTGATAATATCCGGAGAATCCGCAGTCACCCAAGTCTGGGACTCTGGTGCGGCAACAATGAGATGGAGATGTTTACGAATACGGAAATCTGGGGATGTACTCCCAGACAGAAAGCCGATTATATTAAGTTCTATGAATATATAATACCGAAAATATTAAAGGAAGAAGATCCATATACCTTTTACTGGCCTGCCAGCCCCTCATCCGGAGGAAGTTTTGACAACCCCAACGATGAAAACCGGGGAGATGTCCATTACTGGGACGTATGGCATGGAAACAAGCCTATTACCGAATACCGCAAATTTTATTTCCGGTACGTATCAGAATTTGGTTTTCAGTCATTTCCATCCATAAAGACAGTGGAGACTTTTACGGAGAAAGAGGACAGAAATATATTTTCCTATGTCATGGAAAAGCATCAGCGCAATTCCTCAGCAAACGGAAAAATAATGAACTATATGGAGCAGACCTTTTTATATCCCAGTGATTTTGATACCCTTCTTTATGCTTCCCAGCTTTTACAGGCAGAGGCCATGCGCTATGGAGTGGAGCATTTTAGAAGAAACCGGGGACGCTGTATGGGAGCGATTGTCTGGCAGCTTAATGACTGCTGGCCTGTAGCTTCGTGGTCGTCCATCGATTATTACGGAAGATGGAAAGCGCTTCATTACTATGAGAAGCGGTTTTTTGCCCCTCTTATGATTTCCTGTGAGGAAGAGGGAATACTTACCCAGGACACCAATCCCAACGCCCAGCCTTATGAGGTAATTAAATCCATACGACTGTGCGTGGCCAATGAAACACGAAGGGATGAAACGGTTACCGCTGTCTGGGAACTGAGAAAAAATACCGGAGAGATAGTAAAAAGAGGGCAGGAAGAAGGTGTGGTTTCAAAGCTTTCCTCTCTGTGGTTTGAAAAGATTTCACTGCAGGATGCCAGTCTTTATGAGGATTATGTCAGCTATAAACTGGAGCAGAGGGGAGAGAACCTGTCCCAGGGAACGGTTTTATTCTGCCCGCCCAAACACTATCGTTTTATTGATCCTCAGCTGACTGTACGGTCAGACGGAGAATATCTGATTGTGGAGGCAAAGGCTTATGCCCGTTCTGTAGAAATTCGTAACAAAGAGGATAATCTTTTGTTAAGCGATAATTTCTTTGATATGAATCCGGGAGAAAGAAGAGTCAGGGTTCTAAAAGGTCTGCCAGAGGAGTTAACTGTGAGAAGTGTCTATGACATCCGATAATATAAATGAGAAGAAGGGATAGATAAAAATGGATATAAAAAAGTTGGTTGGGGAAATGACATTGGAGGAAAAAGCGGGATTGTGTTCAGGTGCGGATTTCTGGCATACAAAGACAGTGAATCGGCTGAACATACCGGCCTCTATGGTGAGTGACGGCCCTCACGGGTTAAGAAAGCAGGATGAAAAAAGCGATCATCTTGGTGTCAATGACAGTATAAAAGCAGTCTGTTTTCCCACCGCATGCGCAACCGCTTCCTCTTTTGACCGGGAACTGCTTACAAGTCTTGGTGAAGCCTTGGGAGAGGAATGTCAGGCGGAGAATGTCAGTGTTATACTGGGACCTGCTGTTAACATTAAGCGTTCGCCTTTGTGCGGCAGAAATTTTGAGTATTTTTCGGAAGATCCCTATCTTGCGGCTGAGATGGCAGGAAGCCATATTAAGGGCGTACAGAGTAAGGATGTAGGTACCAGTCTTAAGCATTTCCTTGCCAATAATCAGGAACACAGGCGTATGACCTCTGATTCTGTAGTAGATGAGAGAACACTGCGGGAAATTTACCTGGCTGCTTTTGAAGGGGCGGTAAAATCTGGAAAGCCCTGGACTGTGATGTGTTCTTACAATAAAATAAACGGAACTTATGGCTCGGAAAACAGACGTTATTTAACGGATATACTTAGAGATGAATGGGGCTTTGACGGCTATGTGATGAGTGACTGGGGAGCGGTAAATGACCGTGTTGCCGGAGTAATTGCAGGGCTTGATTTAGAGATGCCTTCCTCAGGCGGAGTCAATGATGCACGTCTGGTGGAAGCAGTGAGAGACGGACGGCTGAAAGAAGAAGTTCTTGATCAGGCAGTCACCAGAATTCTGACCATTGTTGATCGATACTTAAAGAACCGGAAGCCGGAAACCCTATGGGATAAAGAAGCCCATCATGAACTGGCAAGAAAGATGGAGGGAGAGTGTGCAGTACTCCTGAAAAATCAGGGAATACTTCCTCTTTCTGATTCCGATGAAGTGGCATTTATCGGCTGTTTTGCAGCCAATCCCAGATACCAGGGAGGCGGCAGTTCTCACATTAATTCTACAAGGGTAGAGTCTGCTGTGGAGGCAGCCAGGGACAAGGGGGTAATCTATGCCCAGGGATATGAAATCGATGCAGATCAGATGAATAATGCCTTGTTAGAGGAAGCCGTTGAAGTGGCAAAGAAAGTAAAAACAGCTGTTATTTTTGCCGGCCTTCCCGATTCCTTTGAATCAGAGGGGTATGACAGAACTCATATGGCGATGCCGGAATGTCAGAATGCCTTAATTGAAGCTGTGGCTGCCGTTCAGCCCAATACAGTAGTGGTGCTTCACAATGGTTCACCAGTAGAGATGCCTTGGATTCATAAGGTAAAAGGAGTGCTGGAGGCATATTTAGGCGGTCAGGCAGTTGGCGGTGCGGTTGTAGACATTTTATACGGTCATGTAAACCCAAGCGGAAAACTGGCGGAGACATTTCCGATCAAGCTGGAAGATAATCCGTCCTATTTATATTATGGCGGAGAAAAGGATCGGGCAGAATATCGGGAAGGAGTTTTTGTAGGATACCGGTATTATGATAAAAAGAAAATGGAAGTGCTGTTTCCATTTGGTCATGGACTAAGCTATACTACCTTTGAATACAGCAATATGAAGGCCGATAAAACCGCAATGAAAGATGATGAAGTGGTGACCATTTCTCTTGATGTTACAAATACGGGTAAGACGAAGGGCAAAGAGGTTGTGCAGATTTATGTGGAAGCACCGGAAGGACAGGTGATTCGCCCGGTGAGAGAACTGCGTGAATTTGCAAAAGTGGAATTAGAACCGGGAGAAACAAAGACAGTAGAATTTATCCTTGGTAAACGGGCTTTTTCCTACTATCATGTAGAGTTAAAAGACTGGTTTGCGCAAACAGGAACTTATCTCATTCATGCAGGAGCCTCTTCCAGAGATCTTCGCCAGATGATAAGTTTGAAGGTAGAATCTACAGGGAAGGAATCCGTGGTTTACCATTTAAACAGCACCATAGGAGATATTTTATCTGATCCGGATGCGGCGGAGATAATCAAACCACTGATCGATCGTTATAAAAAAGGAAGTGCATTAGGCAATTCAGACGGAGACGCTGCAAAATCCGCAATATCACAACAGATGGACGATGCCATGTTCCGCTATATGCCACTCCGCCAGATAATCAGCTTTGCACCGGATGTCAGTTCTGCAGGGGAACTGCAGGAACTGGTGGAACAGATGAATCATAAGAAATAGAATAATATGGTTAAAAGGAAAAGACGGGCATGATTTGTGCCCGTCTTTTCCTTTCCAAACCTGGTTTCAGACACTCTTCCTTATTGTTGACAGTTCTGTATCAATGCTTTATGCTGTATTAAAAACAAGATCAGTGAAATGATAACAGATACATTCATTGCAATGGATGCTGCAAGGAGGAAACATGGTACGTGACCTAATATATCAGTTACAAATTATTGTTAATACAGAAGGAATAGACGAGACGAATTCCACGATAGCGCGGGTTATCCTGGAAAATATGGACAAGAATATGGAGAATATATCCATTACGGAGCTGGCAGATCTGTGTTTTACCTCCATTTCCACCATGAGCAGGTTTGTAAAAAAGCTGGGATATGCAAGTTTTAATGAGTTCAAATTAAAATGTATTGAAAAGCGAAAGCTGGATTCTGAAATTTTGGTGGATAATGAATTCAATCTTCGCTTTGGATCCAGAGACGACAAAGCCCTTGTCACGGGACTGGCTAAGTCCATAGGCGAATCTTTAATGAATTTTGCTGAGAAATTGGATCTGGAGGAACTGGATCAATTGATCCGAATGATTCATGAAACAAAGGAAGTTAATTTATTTGGTTTTCATTTATCGGGATATTTTATCCAGAACCTTCAGTATCATCTGTTTCTTGCAGGCAAATTTGCAAGCTATGCCTGTCTGGAAGGAGATCAGGAGAAACTGGCAGAGATGTCTGCAGCAAACAGTCTGTCCATTATCTTTTCCGTAGACGGTAATTTTTTAAGAAACAAATCTGAGGTTTTCTTTACACTGAAAAAGAATGGTGGAAAAATTGTTCTCGTTACACAGAATCCAGCTCTGAAAATGGCGAACCAATGTGATTATGTGTATTATTTAGGCGACTATAAAGGAGCAACAGAAGGAAGATATAAGCTTCAGCTCTATACCGAAATACTGATCAACCGCTATTGTCAGAAGTATGGTCAAATCAAAAAATAATTCTGTTTTCATAAAATGAAAATAAGCAGTAAACAAGAAAAAGCTTTCCCGCAATGAAGCCATAGAACACCGCTTTTTATGTTATGATCTTTTCGAGGGGTAATCATAAATTTCTACTTCATCTTAGGAGGAGCGTTATATGGACAAAAAGGAATTAGCAGAGAAGATTGTGCAGGAACTTGGCGGGAAGGAAAATATTCTGCAGAGCTGGCATTGTATCACCCGTCTGCGTTTTAATGTGGCAGACGAAGAAAAAGTTAATTTAGATGGGTTAAAAGCACTGGGGAGTGTAATGGGTGCACAATACCAGAATGGACAGTTTCAGGTGATAATTGGCAATAAAGTAGCAGAGGTTTATGAGGAAGTATCCCAGGTTCTGGGCTCTTTGGAATCATCGGGAAAGAACCAGCCGGTAAAAAGGAAACATGTGATTGATGCAGTATTTGATATCATATCGGGAATCTTTGCACCAATCCTTCCGGCAATTGTAGGTGCAGGTTTGCTAAAGGGTGTGTTATCTCTGATTATTGCCTGCAAACTTATGGCTCCTGCGGATTCCGGTTATGTGGTGCTGAATATGATTGCAGATGCACCTTTTTATTTTCTGCCTTTTTTAGTGGCTTTTTCTTCTGCAAGAAAATTTAAGACCAATGAGTTTCTGGCAGTTACCATTGCCGGAGTTATCATGTATCCCACCATGATTCAATACGCGGCATCAGGGGAAGTTGCTTCTTTAAGTCTTCTGGGTTTAAAAATACCCATGATTAATTACAGCTCAACCGTTATCCCCATCATTTTGGGTGTGTTCTTAATGAGCTACATTTACAAAGCCGTGGATCGGGTGGTACCTGATGTTCTGAAAGTTATTGTAACACCGCTGGTGGTGCTGTTTACAGATGCAGTTCTGGTTCTGGTGGTGGTTGCACCATTAGGCAGTTACGTTGGCGTTTATGTGCAGCTGTTCTTTTCCTACCTTTATCAGATAGCGGGACCTCTGGCAGGCGCTTTGTTAGGAGGCCTGATGCCTTTGATTGTTATTACAGGTATGCATTATGCCTTTTTCCCAAGCACGTTTTTAAACTTCAGTAAGCTGGGCTATGATACCATTCTTCTTCCTTTAAATCTGGTGGGAAACATGGCACAGACAGGAGCTGCTCTTGGTGTAGCTGTTAAAACAAAGGATTCCAAAATGAAGTCACTTGCTTTTTCCACAACGGTATCTGCATTCTTTGGTATTACAGAGCCTGCAATTTACGGAGTGACCCTGAAGCTGAAAAAACCGTTTTATGCGGCTCTTGCGGGAGGTGCAGTGGGCGGAGGAATCTATGGTACCTTTGCAGTAAAGGCATTCTCATTCTCTGTTCCAGGAATCACCGCTTTGCCGTCCTATGTTGAGCATGGAACAAAAAACTTTATGTTTGCTTTACTGGGTATCGGATGCAGTTTTGCAGTTGCATTTATTCTGACCTTATTATCCAATATCGAGAACAAGGAATCAACAATGGAGATAGGATCACCTTTGGCAGGGAACGTAGTGCCTCTTTCTGAAGTGCCGGATCGGACCTTTGCAGAAGGGATTGTTGGACAGGGAGTTGGAATCCTGCCATCAGAAGGAATTGTAAAAGCGCCGTTTCACGGAATTGTTTCAGCCGTTACAGACAGCAGGCATGCCATTGGTCTGACATCGGATCAGGGTGTGGAACTTTTGGTACACATCGGAATTGATACAGTAAGTCTGGACGGTGATGGTTTTGAACTGCTGGTGAAGGAAGGGCAGACGGTAAAAAAGGGAGATATCCTTCTGTCATTTGACATGGAAAAAATTAAGAATGCAGGATTTGATTTAATTTCACCTGTTCTCATCACAAATACGCCAGTGTATGATGCAGTAAAAGGTGTGTTGACGAAAGAAACTGTGGATTTTTCTGATCCTGTTCTGCAGATTACCCCTAAGAATGAAGAAATCTCAAGAAAAATTTAATCAGGAGGAACTAAAATGAATCAGTTAAAAAAAGGTTTTCCGGAAGGGTTTCTGTGGGGAGGTGCAGTTGCTGCCAATCAGGTGGAAGGTGCTTATTTAGAAGATGGAAAAGGTTTGTCTACATCGGATTTTGCCGCTTACAAAGACCCCTATGCAGGCGGGGAAGTGAATAATTTCACCTTTAATGTAACTTCAAAGGAGCTAATAGAATATACAGCAAATGAATCCTCATACCTGTTTCCAAAACGTTGGGGTATTGATTTATACCATCGTTATAAAGAAGATATCCGCTTATTTGCTGAGATGGGATTTAAAGTATTCCGGCTGTCCATATCCTGGGCCAGAATTTTCCCCACTGGTATGGAGGAAGAGCCCAATGAAAAGGGACTTGAGTTTTATGACCGTGTGTTTGATGAATTAAAAAAATATGGAATTGAACCACTGGTTACTCTGTCACACTACGAGATGCCCATTGAGCTCACCAGAAAATACAACGGCTGGCAGAGCAGAGAATTGATCTCCTTATTTACAAAATTTGCAGAGACATGTTTTAAAAGATATAAAGATAAGGTGACATACTGGATTACATTTAACGAAATGAATATGAATCTCAACAGTCTCTATACAGGCGCAGGAACTCTGCCCGATCTGGTTTCCGATCAGGAGACAGCCGCATACCAGGCATCTCATTACCAGTTTGTCGCTAGCTCTACTGCCATTCAGATGGGAAAGAAGATCATGCCCCAGGCGAAGATCGGTTGCATGATATGCAGACTGGAAACGTATGCCAATACCTGCGATCCTGAGGATCAGCTGCAGGCTCTGAAAGAAGATCATATCAATCTGTTTTATCCGGACGTACAGGTAAGAGGAGCATATCCTGCCTACATGAAACGTTATTTTGAGGAAAATGGAATAGAACTGGAAACTATGCCGGAGGATTTCGAAGTTATCAGGTCCAATACCGCAGACTTTATCTCATTTAGTTATTACATGACCTATGTGACAAAGGGAGGTCCGGATGCAAAGGAACTTTCCGGCCATCTGGTATCCAAGATTAAAAATCCATATATCGCGTTATCAGACTGGGGCTGGCCCATCGATCCAATCGGATTAAGAATTACATTAAATAAATTATGGGACAGATATCAGATTCCACTGTTTGTAGTGGAAAATGGTTTAGGAGCGGTGGATACTCTGGAGGCAGATGAAACAGTCCACGATCCTTACCGGATTGAATATATGCGTGAGCATATCAGGCAGATGAAAGAAGCAGTCTGTGACGGAGTGGAGCTGATGGGATATACGTCCTGGGGCTGTATCGACTTAATCAGCTGCGGAACTTCCCAGATGAGCAAACGGTATGGTATGATCTACGTGGATCAGGATGATGAGGGAAATGGAAGCTTAAAGAGAATACGAAAAGATTCCTTCTTCTGGTATAAACAGGTAATTGAATCAAACGGAGAAGTGCTCTGATAAAATAAAAATAAGCGTTGATTGCTCCTAATGGACAATTCAACGCTTATTTTTGTGCTCTGTTGGATAATTCAGTTTGCATTGAATTGTATGATTTGATTTGGTATGCTGATAATGATATCAGATTGTCAGCTTAAACCGATCACAATGGTTGATATAATTAAGGTCGGTAAGGCGGAACGGAGGCTATATGGAAAACACGTTGTATATCAAAGATAATATGGATTCACCTAATTACGAAGTTTTTTATAAGGACAATATTCCTTCTGTGGATCATCCTCTCCATTACCATGATTTTCTTGAAATATATTACCATGCGGAAGGAGACTGCGATTATATCATTGACAGCAGGATCTATACCCTGAAACACGGAGATATTGTACTGATTAATAATCAGCGTTTACATCGGGCTGTGATAAAGGATATGACAAAACCATACCGGCGGTTTGTCTTATGGCTGGAATATAATTACCTGGAGACATTGCTGGGTGGAAAAATTGAATATAATACAATGATAGGAAAGGAGAGCAGAACAGAGATATTCCGTCTCCCCGGACAGCAGAGTGAAGAAATCGAATTAATTTTCAGGAAAATGTGCCGGGAGAGTGAAGTGGTGGATTTTGCAAGTTCCTATCTTCAGGAGAGTTATTTAAGTCAGCTTCTGTTACTTTTTTGCCGATATAGCCAGAATTCTCAGTCAGTGGAAGAGACCACGTTTGAAAACGATGAGATGATTCAATCCATTATGGATTATATTGACCAGCATTATATGGAACCAATCACCCTGGATATGATAGCACAGCATTTCTTTATGAATAAATATCATCTGATGAGAAAATTTAAAAAGCATACACGAATGACCATCATGGATTACTGCAAAAAGCGGCGGTTGATTATTGCAAGGAATTATCTGATGGAGGGGGCAAGAATACAGGATATCTATAAACTAAGCGGGTTTGATGATTATTCTAACTTTTTCCGGGCATTTAAATCTGCGTACCAGATGTCCCCCAGAGACTATAAGAACTATATGATCCAAAGCCATAACAGTACCATACAGCTGGCGGTGGACCGCGATCAGATTAATAAGAAACATTAAAGTCGGAAATTGTCAACATTTGCAATGTTCACGCCAGTTTTCGTTATTTATTCTGGATTCATAATGTTATAATTTATACAAGAGATTGTAATGGATCTCAGAGAAAAATGGCAATATGTACAATGAGAAGGAGGATTATTTATGAAAAAGGCTATTAGTTTTTTATTGGCTGGTGTTATGGCAGCATCCTTGACTGCCTGCTCCGGTTCCGTGAAAGAAACGGCTCCTGCAAAACAGGAAGACACAAAAGCAGCAGAACAAACCAGTGAGAGCAAAGGAAGCGGGGAAAAAGTGGAGATTAGTTTCCTTGTAACAAAACCGGAAATTGTTCCCCAGTTTGAAGAGACATTCAAACGCTATACAGAATCTCACCCCAATGTAACAATTACTGCAATTCCATTGTCAGGACAGACGATATACGAAAAACTCACATCCCTATATGCATCTGGGAATGCCCCTACGATCACTATGGTAGGAGGACCGGAATTTACATCCTTTAAAGATAATTTCTTAGATATTACGGATACCGATTTTGCTAAAAAAGTTTATAGCTGGGCACAGGATAAGACGAAATCAGACGGAAAAGTTCTTGCTGTTCCAACAACCGCTGAAGGCATCGGCATTATGTATAACAAAAAAGTTATTGAGGCAGCGACTGGAAAAGAGTTTGATCCAACCTCAATTAAATCAAGAAAAGATTTCGCACAGCTTTTAGAAGAGATTTCAAAGACTGAGTATGCACCAGTTCAGATTACCAATAAGGACTGGCTGTTAGGCTCTCATCTGACTTCTGTTTTATATGGCGCAGTAAGTAAGAATTATGATGAGAGACAGGCTGTCATTGAGGCATGCCGCAAGGGAGAATACAATTTTGCTGACAGCCAGGTGTTTAACAACTGGATGGATACCTTTGACCTTCTCATGAAATACAACAAATACGCCAAGTCACCACTTGCCAATGCTTATGAGGATGATCAGTTAACTATGGCAAGTGATGAAGTTGCTTTCTGGCCCATCGGTAACTATATTTATCCAAACATTGTAGATATTAACCCGGATGCCCAGGTTGGCCTGATGCCTTATCCAATGGGAGATGACGAAGCAGCTGTTGGAAATAAGGAAATTGTATTATCTTATTCCATGTTTGCCATTGACGCAAAGCAGTCCAAACCGGAACAGCAGGCTGCAGCCATCGATTTCTTTAACTGGCTGGTTACTTCCAAAGATGGTCAGGATTCCTATGTTAACACACTTATGTTTGTACCGATCTTTGAAGGTTTTGAAGTACAGCCCACTAATCCGGTAGCAAAGCAGATTGTTTCTTATATGGAACAGGGAAACACTCTGGAAAGAATGAGCGATTATTTCCCGGCTGGTGTTATGAATCAGTTTGGCGCAACCATGCAGCAATATCTGGATGGAAAAATAACCAGAGCCGATGTTGCCAGTCAGTTTAAGGATAAATGGGTGGAATTCTCCAAGAAATAAAAGATGAAATGGGAGATATTATGTATAAAGAAAAATCAAATTTGAAAAGTTTTCAGGTTTTTGCTACATTTGGGTTAATCCCTCTGTTGGTTTTTGGTATCGTAGTACTCATCCCTTTCTTTTCCGGTCTGTTTTTATCGCTTACCAATTGGAATGGTTCCTTAGACGGCAAAATTGAGTTTATAGGAATCGGAAATTATATTTCAGCAGTCAGGGACCCCGCATTCTGGGGTTCCCTGGGTAAAACGTTTTATTATGTTTTCTTTGTTATGATCTTAACAAATACATCTGCTTTTTTATTCGGTTTGCTGGTAACCAGCGGTATGAAGGGACAGAATTTTTACAGAGCGGGGTATTTTACGCCTAATCTGATCGGCGGCGTGATTTTAGGATATATCTGGCAGTTCATCTTCTCCAGAGTATTTGTTTATTTCGGTACAAAGACCGGAATCCCATTTTTTGAAATCAGCTGGCTGACACAACCTCACGCAGCTTTATGGGCGCTGATCATCGTGGGTGTCTGGCAGAATGCTGGTTATATGATGTTAATTTATATTGCGGGCTTTGTTGGAATTGATAAAAGTCTGATTGAAGCGGCACGAATGGATGGGGCGAGCCCCCTTCAGATGCTTCAGAAAATAAAGATACCCATGATGGTGCCGGCATTTACCATCACGCTGTTTCTCACCCTGAGAAAGGCATTTATGGTTTATGATGTGAACTTATCCCTGACAAAGGGCGGACCTTACAATACCACGGAGCTGATCTCCATGCATGTCTACAATGAAGCATTCTTAAACCAGAACATGGGTCCTGGTCAGGCAAAGGCATTTTTGCTGTTTTTACTGGTCGCTGTGATTGCGGTTGCCCAGGTAGCAGTTTTAAAGAAGAAGGAGGTTGATGCCATATGATGACGCAAAGAAGAATCAACTCCCTGATTAAACAGTTGTTTGCTATTCTGTTTTTAGTTTTTATGCTTTTACCGTTCTTTCTTGTCCTGATTAATGCGTTAAAACCAAGAATTGAAATCATTAAGAACCCCATGGCGCTTCCCCATGCCTTATCACTGGCCAACTTTACAAAAGCCTGGGTGACCATGAAATTCGGAACGGTGCTGATGAATACTGCTTATATCACGGCATTTTCTCAGATTCTGCTGATTGTTTTTGGTGCAATGCTTTCTTATATGCTGGTTCGCTGGGACTTTAAAGCCAACAAAATTATTTTTACAGTATTAATTTGCGCCATGATTATACCGTTTCAGTCATTAATGATTCCGTTTGTCAGTATTTTCGGAAAACTGGGACTTATGAACAGCCGGACAGCCCTGATATTTTTCTACATGGGCTTTGGTATGCCTATGACTACGTTTATGTATCACGGCTTTATGAAAGGGATATCAAGAGAGATGGAGGAAGCGGCCCTCATTGATGGCTGTTCCCATTTTTACTGCTTCTGGAAAATCGTATTTCCCAATTTAAAGCCAATTACAACCACAATATTAATTGTTAATATATTATGGATCTGGAATGATTTTCTTCTTCCTTCTTTAGTTCTCATCAAAGATAAGAACAGGACAATTCCCCTTTCCACATTCTATTTCTTTGGTGAATACACCGCAGAACTGGGTCTGGCAATGGCTGCTTTAATTTTAAGTGTTTTGCCTGTTGTTGTGATTTATCTTTTCCTTCAGAAGCAGATTGTGACAGGGGTCATGGATGGGGCTATTAAATAATGGAGGTAAGCTGACTTGAATATATCGAACAAAATAATGCTGATAACTTATCCGGACAGCATTGGAGGAAATCTTGTTACATTAAGAAATGTACTGAAAGAATATTTTGAAGATGCCGTTGGAGGGATACATATTCTGCCCTTTTTTCCTTCCAGCGGAGACCGGGGATTTTCCCCCATTACGTATGAAACGGTAGAACCTGCTTTTGGAGACTGGGCTGATATTAAAAAACTGTCAGAAACATATTATCTCATGTGTGATGTGATGGTAAATCATGTTTCCAAAAGGAGTAAAGAATTTCTGGATTATCTTGAAAAAGGCGAAGCTTCTCCTTTTGCGGACATGTTTCTTGATTATGAGAAGTTTTGGGGAGAGGGAAGACCGAATGAACGGGATATAAACCTGCTCTACCGGCGAAAGGATGGAGAGCCATATCAGAGTTTTGTCCGGGCAGATGGAAAGACTGTGAAGCTTTGGTGCACCTTTACCAATGAGCAGATTGATCTGGATCTTCGGACAGAGACAGCAAAGCAATACTTGAGAGAAAATTTCAATCATCTTGCCTTAAATGGCATCAGCATTATTCGTCTTGATGCACTTGGCTATGTGGTAAAAAAACTGGATACAAGCTGTTTTATGGTTGAACCGGATATCTGGAACGTGATTAATGAGATAACCGGGATGGCCGGTGACAGGGCATGGCTTCTGCCGGAAATCCATGATACATGGGAGACTGCAAAGAAGTTAGAGGAGCATCAAGTCTGGAGCTATGATTTTGTACTGCCGTTCCTGATGCTTCATGCCATCTATACCGGGGACACAAAAAAGCTGGCAGGCTGGCTGGAAGCAGCTCCCCGCACACAATTCACGGTTTTGGATACTCATGACGGAATTGGAGTATATGATGCCTATGACTGGGTTAATGAAGAGGAAGCTGCCGCATTAATTGAACGAATCGAAGATCGATTAAGCTATCAGTTTAAGCCGCTGAACCCGGAGAAGAAACGGTTTAAAAAGGCATATCAGCTTTACACAACCTACTTTTCAGCGCTACATGAAAATGAGCAGGCATATTTACTTGCCCGTGCGGTACAGTTCTTTGCGCCGGGAATCCCTCAGGTGTATTACGTTGGAATGCTGGCAGGGGAAAATGATTATGCAGCACTGGATCAGTCAGAAGATCACAGATCCATTAACCGCCATAATTATACGGTGGAAGAAATCAGAGCCTGCGCTCAGAGAGATGTTGTAAAAAAATTAAGATCCCTGATGCAATTTAGAAATACGTTCGGTGCATTTGATGGAGATCTGGAAGTTACTGTTCCTTCAGAGGGGATTTTAATTATGAGAAGAACCGCAAATGATAAGTGGGCGGAACTGATCTGCAATTTTAAGGAATTGGATTTTTCTATTTGTTATATGGAACAGGGAGTCACTCAGAGGCTTAAGTTTTAATTATATTTTGGGGTATTTCCCCAGACAGGTGAGGTCCGGGGAAATACCCTGGGCTTTACTTAGTTCTGATTTCCCTCATAAATGCCGTATTTATAAAATTGATACCATTTAAGAATCTCATTTTCTGGCGCGATATTTAATGCCATAAGAACCTCTCTTGCAAATTCCAAAGGCGAAACTCCATTTGCAGTAATGATTGTTTCATCTCTTACCGCCGGCTCCACAATATAGTTTTTCTCTCCAGTATAAGCATTTTGGGCCCACTGCTTTAAATTATCACAGTCATTGCTGGTATGCCGGACGTCATTTAACAGCCCAATTGTACCCAGGAATGCGGAAGCATCACAAATGCCACCTAAAATTCTTCCATCATGAAAACAACTTTCTGCCAGCGGACGGATCTGCTGTGCTGATTCCCCTCTCCATGAGGTTCCGCCGATGAGGATGAGAGCCTCATAATCCTTTGGCATATCATGGATATCATAATCGGGAATAACCCGGAATCCGCCAATGGATTCCACTGCCTTCTTTTCTAAAGAAACAGTTTTTACATCGTATTGATCCGGATTAAATGTCCGGATGGCGGTAGACAAATAGGCTGCTTCCCAATCTGCAAATCCTTCTAAAATTACAAATAATACATTCTTTTTCATAATATTCTCCTTTTTTCCTTAAGTATAACATTCCATTGTTGACATCTGTATGTCAATGATTTAAGCTGATTTAAAAAAATGGAAGTGATGAGATGAAAATAGACAGGCTTATTGCAATTATCATGATTCTTTTAGAGCGGGAGAAAGTAACCGCAAAATCTCTGGCAGAGATGTTTGAAGTTTCCATGCGGACGATATACAGGGATTTAGATGTAATTAATCAGGCAGGAATTCCGGTCTATGCCACCTCGGGACCGGGCGGCGGCGTTGAAATCATGAAAGAATTTAAAGTGGAAAAACGAATTTTCTCTGCAAACGATATAACCGCACTTCTGATGGGATTATCCAGTATTAAAAATAATCTGCCTGGGGAACAGACCATGGCAGCGCTGGCAAAAGTAAAGGGAATGATTCCAATAGAACATCATAAGGAGTGGGAATATCGTGCAAATCAAATGAAAATTGATGCATTACCCTGGTTCAATGCCGGAAATTTATTTTCTACAGTTGAAATAATACAAGAAGCGTTAGATCAGCAAAGACTTCTCACATTCCAATACCGGGATATCAGAGATAAAAAAAGCAGCAGAGAAGTAGAACCCTATCGTCTTTTATGGAAAGGAGAGGCATGGTATCTTCAGGGATATTGTTTGTCACGCAGGGATTTTCGTACGTTTAAACTGTTAAGGATGAGCGATCTGTTAGTATCAGATCAGCGATTTGAAATCCGCGATTTTCCCATGGAACGGTTGGATGAGATGCAGGCTAGAGAAAATTCACTAACAATGGTAAAACTAAGGATTCAGGAAGGAGTAAGGGATTTGGTTATAACGCGTTTTGGGGAAGACTGTCTGACTCCCGATGGTCCGGATCATTACATAGCGGAACTGCATATGCCTGTGGATGATCTGGCCTGTGGCTATCTGCTCAGTATGGGAACCAGATGTGTATGTCTGGAGCCAGAGGAAATGCGGGAAAAAATGAGACAGCTTTCTTCTGAAATCTGTGGATTTTACCAAACTTCGTAAGCTTCTATGCCGCAGCTTTTCTGCATATAGATAGGATGTACTTTTTTGAAACTGCAAAAGGCTTTAAAACGAAAGGAGTGCATCCATGATTGTATCGTGGCTGACAACCGATGAGTGTAATTTAAGATGCAGGCATTGTTACCAGGATGCCGGAAGCAGAAAAACAAAAGAACTCACAACAGCAGAAGCAGAAAAGATGATTGGAGAAATTGCAAAGGCAGGATTTAAAATCATGATTTTCAGTGGGGGAGAGCCGCTGATGCGTCCGGATATTTATCATTTGGTATCCCATGCAGCAAAAGCCGGACTAAGACCGGTCTTTGGAACCAATGGGACACTTTTGACGGAAGAAACGGCCAGAAAGTTAAAAGACTGCGGTGCTGCAGCAATGGGAATCAGTGTGGATAGTTTGAATGAAGAAAAGCATAATGATTTCAGAGGCTGCTCCGATGCATTCCGCTTAACCATGGAAGGAATTGAAAACTGCAAAAAAGTGGGACTGCCATTTCAGATCCATACCACAGTTCTGGACTGGAATCAGGCGGAAGTAAGCGATATCATTGATTTTAGTGTAGATGTGGGAGCTGTGGCAAACTACATATTTTTTCTCATTCCGGTGGGGAGAGGAAAATTTCTGGAAGACACATCCTTGCAGGTTATGGAATATGAAGCACTGTTAAAAACCATTATGGAGAAACAGAAAAAAGTGCCCATTGATATAAAGCCCACCTGTGCGCCCCAATTTGTCCGTGTGGCAAAAGAACTGGAGGTTCAGAGCCGTTTTAAAAAGGGCTGCCTTGCCGGCTTGTCTTATTGTGTGATTACTCCGGAGGGGCTGGTCAGACCGTGTGCATATATGACAGAAATTGCGGGAGATGTCCGGAAGGATTCATTTAATAAAATCTGGTCTGAAAGCAGTGTGTTTAAAAAGTTAAGAAGCAGGGAGTATAAGGGCACCTGCAGTACATGCGATTACAAAGAAGACTGCGGTGGCTGCCGGGCAAGAGCTGGATATTACCACGACGGTGACTATATGGCGGAGGACAGCTACTGTGGGTTTGGAACTAAGTGGAAGGAGGGACTTCCTGCAAAATGAATTTCCGTTTGCTGAAAATAACGGTATTAATTACGATACTTACTTCCTTCTTATCTGGATGCGCAGTACGGACTGTGGATGCAGCCAGGAATGAGGCAGATGATCAGACCGGGTATTATCAATTTACGGATGCGTTAGGACAGGAGATCCGGGTGAAGAATCCCAAACGTGTTGTTGCGCTCATGGGAAGCTTTGCGGATACCTGGCAAAAAGCAGGGGGAGAGCTATGCGGAGTAACCGATGATGCATTTGATGAAAGAGGTCTTGAACTTCCTGAGAACGTGATTTCTGTGGGGATGTACAACAGCCCTAATCTGGAGACAATCATTGGGCTGAATCCTGATCTTGTCATTTTGTCGTCTGAGACGAAAGAGCACACAGCGTTAAAGGAAGCGCTACAACAGGCAGGAATTACAGCTGCCTATTTTCATGTGACTTACTTTGAGGATTATCTATCCATGCTGCGAATCTGCACGGATATCACTGGAAGAGAGGATTTATATAAGAAAAATGGATTGGACACAAAGCAGCAGATTGAAACGGTGATTAATAAGAATAACCAGGAAAGTTCTCCAAGAGTTCTTTTTCTTATTACCTATTCTGGGGGTGTCGTGGCAAAAAATTCTGAATGCATGACAGGAAAAATGTTGAAAGACTTAGGTTGCATCAATCTGGCAGATGAAAACAAAAGCCTGCTAAAGGAATTTACCATGGAAGCCATAATCAAAGAAGACCCGGATTTTATTTTTGTTGTTCCCATGGGAAATGATGATGCGCTGGCAAATAAAAATTTAAAAGAAAGCATAGAGAAGAACCCAGCCTGGAATGGTTTAAAAGCGGTTCAAAATCAGCATTATATTCTCCTTCCCAAAGAGAAGTTTTTATATAAGCCAAATGAGAAATGGGGGGAGAGCTATGTTTACCTTTCTGAAATTCTCAGTGGCGTCAGATAAAAAGAGCTTGCTGTTTCTGATGATTTCTTTTGCTTCTCTTATTGTTTCTGCTTTGCTTGGATTATTTTCCGGTGCCAGCTTTATTCCGCCCTCTGTAATATTTGAGGTGTTATTCTCCGGCAGAACCCAGGACCCGGTTTACCGTATTTTTATGACTGTGCGGCTGCCGCGGGTATTGGGAGCGCTGCTTGCAGGAAGCGGTCTTGCTGTTTCCGGATCAATTCTTCAGACGGTGTTTCATAATCCGCTGGCAAGTCCCAATATTATAGGTGTGAATGCGGGGGCAGGGCTGTTTGTACTGATCAGTTCTATTCTTTTCCCAGGTGCCCGTGACCTTGTCCCCTTTGCTGCATTTTTAGGAGCTCTTCTTGCATCAGTTCTGATTCTGCTCATTGCTATGACCAACAGAATGTCCCAGTTATTGCTTATTCTGTCCGGATTTGTAATCAATAGTCTGTTTACGGCTGGAATGAATGCAGTACTGATTTTGTTCCCTGATGCTTATGTAGGCGCGGGTAACTTTCTGGCAGGAGGTCTTTCAGGCGTAACCACGGATAGGCTGATTTATCCCACCTTTGGCATACTGGGAGGAATTTTACTTTCTTTCTGCTGTGCAAAAGAACTAAATCATCTGGGTCTTGGCGCAGAACGTGCCAGTGCTTTAGGAATGAATGTACCTGTTATCAGATGTCTGGCGATTGCTATCGCTGCGGCTTTGGCGGGTGGGGCTGTCAGCTTTGCAGGTCTGATTGGATTTGTGGGTCTTATTATTCCTCATGGAGTGAAGCTTTTAATCGGCACGGATAACCGAATCGTATTGCCCGGCAGCGCACTTCTTGGCGGAATGTTTGTTATATTGTGCGATCTTTTTGCACGAACTATATTTATTCCTTATGAACTTCCGGTGGGAATCCTGTTGTCAGTCGTGGGCTGCCCATTCTTTCTTTATCTGATTCTGAAAAACAGAAACAGGAGGGATATGGAATGTTAAAAATGGCGGGGGTTTCTTATTCCTATCATAAAAACAGACCGATTATCACAAATCTGGATTTAGAAATAGAGGCTGGAAAGATAACGACTATCGCCGGGCCAAATGGATGCGGCAAGAGCACAGTCTTAAAGCTGGCCTCCCGTATGCTGATACCTCAGACAGGCGAAATTATTTTAGGCGATAAAAACCTCTCTCATATGAGTAAAAGAGCGGTGGCGAGAGAAGTGTCCATTCTTTTTCAGAACAGCCAGATTCCGGATATGACCGCTTTACGAGCAGTGATGGCTGCAAGATATCCCTATCAGTCTTCTTTTTCCGGTTACACAAAAGAAGAGAAAGAGATAAGCGAATGTGCCATGGAACTGACTGGCTGCAAAGAGTTTGGGCGTAAAAACATGGCAGAGCTTTCGGGCGGAGAGCGGCAGAGAGTGTTTCTTGCCATGATTTACAATCAGGATACTCCCCTGATTCTTCTTGATGAACCGACTACCTATCTGGATATCCATGTTACCTATGAAATAATGGAACTGATTGGAAGTCTGAATAAAAATCAGAAAAAAACCATAGTGATGGTGCTTCATGATTTAAATCTGGCTCTTCAGTATTCTGACTCTCTTATCTTAATGAACCATGGCAGCATTTTTAACATCCATACACCAGGTGATAATTGTATTTTAGAAAGCATCAAAGCTCTTTTTGGTGTAGAAGTTCGTAATTTTAGAGATAACCACAACTCTTTTTATTGTTTTGCCCAATCTGCGGATAATGATATCGGTATATAGTTGATAAAAGCAAATAAAATACTTGACAAAAGCAACTATAATGGTAAAATATAATTATCATTTTACAGCAGGAGGTAAGCCATGCAGAGTTACCTGAAGAAATACATAGGAATTATCCGTAGTTTCAACCGATATTACACCAATGTTCTTGGATTGCTTAACCAGCATTTCCTGGATAGTCCGTATTCCCTTTCAGAAGTGCGGATTCTTCATGAGATCGAAAAAACAGAGCAATGTACCGCCAGCATGCTGGCAGATACTCTTTCCATGGATGTGGGATACTTAAGCCGGATATTAAAGAAGTTTCAAAAATCCGGATTGATTGAGAAAAAGCGGTCTTCAGAAGACAAACGATCTCAATACCTTACGGTAACCCCATTGGGGAAGGAAAACCAGGACCAGTTTAATGACCGATCCGATCATCAGATTGAAAAGCTGGTGGAGTCCCTTCCAGAGGAGGAAATTAAGATACTGGCACGTAACATGACTTCCATTGAAACCATATTGACCAAAGGGAAAAACGTCAGGCGCGGTGATATTACCATACGTGATGATGTAAGACCCGGAGATGCAGGATATCTCACCTATTTACATGGCTGGATTTATAAAAAGGAATATGATTATTCCGTTGCATTTGAGGGATATGTGGCAGAATCCTTTTATCAGTTCCTGGTTCAGTATAATCCGGAGAAAGACAGGCTCTGGTGCGCAGAGCATGAAGGAGAGATCGTGGGCTGTATCGGGATTGTCGGCCACGGGGAGAGGGCGCAGCTACGGTGGTTTCTTCTGCACCCCAGCTATCGGGGAATCGGACTTGGGAAAGATCTTTTTGAGCTGGCCATGTCTTTTGCCAGGGAAAGGGGCTTTAAAAAGGTGTACTTAGAGACTACCAATGATTTAACAAGGGCAATTGGAATGTATACAAAGGCGGGTTTTATAAAGACGGCAGAGAAAGAGAACCGGGCATGGCGGGATGATTTACTGGGACTGGAATTTGAACTGGAGATATAATTCATAAGAGCTGCAGAAAACTGATATGAGGTTTTCTACAGCTCTTATGGCAAGTTTCTTACTATTTTCTATACGGAGTCTGTTCTAACGGAAGACTCTGGCGGAATACTCCATCCAGCCGATAATATGCATGAGCGCAGGCAGGAGCAGTTGGTATCATACATAATTCACCGCAGCCTTTGGCCCCCAGGGAGTAAGGCAGTTTATCTTTTTCCTCTGGTTCACATAGGATCACAGTCAGCTCTGGAGCCTCTGAAGCTTTCATAAATCCGATGGTACCGAATTTGCTTTTTGGATATCCATCCACACACTCGAATTTTTCTGTAACACCATAACCAATGCCCATTAACATACCGCCTTCGATTTGTCCCTCAACTGATTGGATGTTCACTGGTGTACCCACATCGAATGCAGATATGGCTTTGGAAATTTTGCCTTCTTCATTTAAAATAATTACCTGTGTGCCATAAGAATAGGACACGTGGCTGATGGGATTTTCTTTGACAGCTCCCAGAGGATCGGTGAGTGCAGAATATTCACCAAAGAATTCTCTTCCTTCCAGGTCTGCAACCGTCTTTCCTTTTTCCAGCTCATAGTTTAGCTTTTCTCCTGCCCTTCGTGCAGCTTCCCCAGTCATAACGGTCTGTCTGGAAGCAGTGGAGGTTCCGGCATCTGGTGTACGGACTGTATCGGCAGTTTCAAACACAAATAATCCCGGATCTAAATTAGTTACATGGCAGATTTCCGTAAGTGCCATCTGTCCGATCCCTTGCCCCATGCATGCAGCAGATGTGCGAATGTGGATTTTACCATTCTCAACTGACAATAAAACACGGCCAATATCCTTTTTGCCCATACCCGTTCCGGAGTTTTTAAAGCCGCATGCAATTCCTGCATAAGGATTGGAATAGAAGATATCTTTCACTGCATCCAGGCAGGCTGTCATATTTGTATTGGAATCAGCAGTCTGTCCGTTTGGCAGGATGTCACCTGGCTTTATGGCATTGCGGCGCCTGAATTCCCATGGATCGATTCCCGCCAATTCCGCAAGAAGATTAATATTCATTTCCGTAGCAAAACAACTTTGTGTGACGCCGAAGCCGCGGAATGCTCCTGAAACCACGTTGTTGGTATAGACAGACATCCCGAATATATCAATGTTCTGGTAATTATAGGGTCCTGCCGCATGGGTGCAGGCTCGATGAAGGACTGGACCACCCAGAGAGGCATAAGCACCAGTATCGGCGATAATGACCCCCTTCATACCTGTGAGAATTCCGTTTTCGTCACAGGCAGTTGTAAATTCCATTTCCATAGGGTGCCGTTTGACATGGTAGTTTAAGGATTCCTGGCGGGTATATTTCACTTTAACAGGTTTTTTTGTAATCCATGCCATAAGTGCGGCGTATTGCTGCACCGACATATCCTCTTTACCTCCGAAGCCTCCTCCGACCAAAGGTGCGCGGCAGTGCAGTTTTTCTCTTGGAATCTGCAGCATCTTGGCACATTCTCTCTGAACGTCATAGACGGACTGGCTGCTTGTATAAATCAACAGACCATCATCCCCTTCCGGCATGGCAACACAGCATTCCGGTTCCATAAAACCATGTTCCTGCCAGGAGGTTTTATACTTACGTGTTACCACAAATTTAGAATGACTGATTGCTTCATCTGCATTGCCTCTCACAAGATTAGCCCGGCTCATTACATTTCCATCCTCATGAATGAGGGGAGCGTCTCCTTTTAAGGCATCAAAGGGAGTGGTGACCGGTGATAATTCAGTATAATCAATCTCCACCAGGGAACAGATTTCTTCCAGTTTATCTTTATTTCTGGAGGCCACAACTGCCAGAACATTTCCAACATAACGTGTAATATCGCCAGGTCCCATCATCACGTCCCAGTCCTGTTTAATATGACCGATTTTATTGCAGGGGACATCCGATTTTAAAAGGATCTTTTCGCAATCGGGGTGTATCAATGCCTGACTGATATCAATACGTTCAATTCTGGCACGGGGGTATTTGGAGTATACTGGCTTTGCATAGAGCATCCCATCTATTATAATATCATCAGCAAAAATGCCGGTGCCGTTTACTTTTTCTTCTGCGTCAATTCGTTTTGCTGTCTCATTCATATGCAGTGAGGAGGGTGCTGGTGGAATCAGTTTTTTCTCCCGGAAGAAATCAGCCGCCATTAATATAGCATCTTCAATTTTCTTATAACCGGTGCATCGGCACAGATTCCCTTTGATCGCATGCTTTACATCGGAGCGGGTTGGATTTAAATTAACATCCAGCAGGCTTTTGGCGGAAATGACCATGCCGGGAATACAAAAGCCACATTGAACGGCTCCGGCAGCTGCAAAGCAATGCTCGTAGACCTTCATTTCTTCTGGAGCAATCCCCTCCACTGTCAAGATCTGTTTTCCCTGCAATTTGCTTAAAGATATTACGCATGCTTTTGTTTTTACGCCATCAACCAAAACCATACAGGTTCCGCAGGCGCCTTCACTGCAGCCATCTTTTGTAGCAGTCAGATGAAGATCATCCCTTAAAAAACGAAGTAGTTTTTTGTCATGATCGGAATAGTAATTGATTCCATTGATACACAGGGTATAGGGTTTTCCGTTAAGTTCCTTCTCCATAGCTTAAAGTTTACCTCCTGATATTTCATAATTTTGTATGCATGTCTGATAATCCTGTCTGGTATCCAGATCAATGGTGACTCCCTCATCATCAACCGGTACCGTATAAACCAGTTCTTCACGCTGCCTCCACAGCTGGCGGAGTCCACCGTTTCCTTGAAATGAAAGAATATCCCCAATCAGCCTTCCATCGATTAGTGGAGGATGCTTCCGGTATCCGTTTAATGTGGGGATTACCACACTGGGAATATCCGGGCACCGGGCTTTTATTAATTTCTCAAATGTGGAGGGGCATATCACCGGCATGTCACCGGGGAGCAGAAAAAAGGCATCACAGGGCGGCAGAGCAAGGCAGCCTGTCTTTATCGATGTCATCATGTCAGTTTCCTTAAAGTGCTGATTTTTAACCAGCAGAATCCGATTATCATATCGTTTCTTTAAAAAATCTTCCAATTCTTCGTTCTTAAATCCGGTTACAACTACGGCTGTCTGTGCACCGCCCGAGAGTGCACTGTCTATGGTGCTTTCGATCAGTGTTTTTCCCCGGAAAGGCATCAGAGGCTTAAAATTTTCCATGCGGGAAGATAAACCTGCGGCCAGGATCAGGCTGCTTAGAGTTTGCTGATTGTGTAACAAAAAACCACTCCTTTCATAAGAAAGCAGTTTTCTGAACGAATCAACAGATTACTGCTATTTTTATTGTAAAAGGGGTGGCATTTGTCTGCAAGTTCTTTTAAGAAGGAACTTGGGTATGCTGTTACAATAAGTCAGAGGATAAAAATAAATCGTGGAAGCGGGTCTGGGTGAAGTGAAACACCTCTTCTTCAAATCGCTGATAGGTGAAAAGAAATTCATAGCCCTCTTTTGTCAGAAGCGTGTTGCCGCCCTGTTTGCCGCCCTGCCTTCGCAAAACCACGGAATACCCCAGCTCTGTTTCCAGCCGGTTTAACATGTCCCATGCTTTCCCGTAGGATAGTGACATGGCATCGCATGCTTTTCGGACATTATGCATATCGGAAATCAGATAGAGAAGAAGCTTAAGGCGTGCGTTAAAAAAGGCAGTTTCCCGTTCAATGCTCATATGCAGCATGGGGTGAACTATGGCATTGTTATGCTCCGCAAGCTGTTCCTGCAGTTGTTCCACATTACGTACGCTGGTTAAGATTCCGGTGTCCTCTACGGGCAGCCATAACGTGTCCTCTTTCAGTAAGCGGATTGCTCCGCGAAGTCCGTCAGGGCCGTTGTAGTTTAGGATATCAGGAATAATCTGTTCCGATAATATCACAGGATGGCCTCCCTTGCCGTGAAAGGAAGGAATTACGATATTACCATTGGTGTTTTTCAGACCAATCAGAGTATCTGGCGTAAACATGGGGACATTCACAGGAGTAAAAGCGATCCGGTCACACTTTCCCTGGAGATATCGTAATCCGTGCTTGATGCAGTCCAACATCTCAAGCTGATCCGTCTGTTCATAAGAAAGGAAAATGACGCCATAATTGCTCAGCTGATATTTTACTTCATCTTCATCTGCGCCGGTAATGATGACAATAGGGAAAATGCCGGCTTGCTGAAAAGAAATGACGATTCGTTTGATAATCGTAATTGAGCCCACTTTCAGCATGGGTAGTGCTGCCTTTTTGCTGGCTGCTGCAATTAAACCACCAAATCTGCTTATTTTCATACGGGAACCCTCGCTTCTCCAAAATATTGATTATATGATAAAATCATACGTTAGAATAAGGTAAAGTGCAAGTTCCTTCCAGGAATTATCAGTATAAACATGAAATTCTATTAATACAATGTAATAAATGCAAGAAAGCAGAGGTACTACTGAATGAATTTTGATGGAATCATCATTGGCATAGGGACATTTCTAATTATCGGACTTCTGCATCCGGTTGTAATTAAGGCAGAGTATTATTTTACTACAAAAATATGGCCCTTGTTTCTGATATTTGGACTATTGTGCTTTGCAATCTCTCTGGTGTCACCCTCCTCTACGGAACGGTCACTGACTGCAGTCCTTGGCTGTTCTCTTTTGTGGAGTATAAAAGAGATCTTTGAGCAGAAGAAGAGAGTAGAGAAGGGGTGGTTTCCTGAGAATCCAAAAAGAAAAATGTTAAAAGCTGCAGAACTGGACGGGAAGGAAAAATAAAAAGATAATTCAAACAAGATGGTTATAAGAATAATATTACTGACGATATTAATCTGTAACTATTTTAATTATGTAAGTTATGGGAGACACTGAAAGGTGTCTCTTTTCGTTCCCTATATACCAAAGTATGCAAAGCCTGTGAAGAAAATTGGTTTTGCGGGCAAAACATCCGAAATGCTATACTGAGCACATAAAGGAGGAAACCATGGAAAACCGACTTCCAAAAATATTTGAACTTGTCTGTCAGAACAAACGGGAATTAACAGTCCGGGAGTTTGCCACTCAGTTTGGAGTGAGTACCAGAACCGTTTACAGTGATGTAAAAAAACTGAATGAGCTTCTGGAGACAGGCGGATATCCCATGATACAGGCGGATAAAGGGAAGCTGCACTATGCGGAACCGTTAACAATTGAATTTGAAAGTCTTCTTGCTTCCACCTCGGATTTTGTTTTAACCAATCAACGGATCCGGCGTCTGCGGATTGTAGAGACCATACTTCTGGCAGGAGACCAGTTTACGGTAGAGGATCTTTTGAAGGTTCTGGATATCTCCAGAAACACGCTGATTGCGGATTTAAAGGAAATAAAAGAAATGCTGGCTATTCACTCAATCGCAATGGAATCCACACCTTTTAAAGGTTACCGTGTGATTGCAAAAGAGTTAAATATCCGGAATCTTCTCATTTTATCAGTCAGTGAGGACCCATTGTTTTTTGAAAACCGGCCTCAGGAAGATCTGGAAATCATAAAGAAGTGTGAAGCCTTTTTAGACGATGTGGCAGGAAGGCTGAGTGTGGAACTCAGTGATGTATCCTTTCACCGGATGCTAACTGCATTCTGGGTTACGTATGCAAGAATCACCATGGGAAAGACCTTCCCGGAAGGTCCCAAAGATCCGCTGACAAGAGAAGAAATCACCTTTTTACAAAAAAGAAAAGAGCTTGCATACATCTTTGGAACGGAAGTGTCCTTAGATGACTGCTTTTATCTGGCTAATAAGCTGACGGAGGCGTCTGTGGTAAAGTATGAAGAACTGCTTTCCGAGCAATGGCTCCCCTTTCATCTGGTAACCAATCAGTTTATCGAAGCAGTCACAAAGGAATATCCCTTTGAAGCATTTGTTACAGATACAAAGCTGTACGAGGGACTCCTCAATCATCTCCGGCCGGCCTATAAAAGGGCGTTATCAGAGGAATGGGCGGAAAACCCGCTGCTTGAATATGTAAGGGAGAATTTCTCCCAGCTTAATGAGGCTGTCTCAAAAGGAGTTATGCTGGTAGAAGACAAGCTGAAAGTTCATTTTAATGAGCACGAAATATCATACTTTACACTGTTGTTTGCTTCTGTAATTGAGAGAAATGAAAAACAGGTACGCAGAACGCCCAATGTGATTATTGTCTGCAATGCCGGTATCAGTACCTCCGAGATCTTAAAAAGCAGGCTGGAAGCTATGTTTCATGTAAACATACTGGGGACATTCAGCCTTCGCAATGCGGCTTTATGGCTGATGGAACACGTGCCCGATTTTATTGTTTCAACGGTGCCTTTTAAATGGAAAGATATACAGGTATTAAAAGTCAGTCCGTTCCTGTCGGATTATGATATCAGAGAAATACAAAACCAGTTATCCTTTTTAACTGCCAGAATTCATCTGGGAGATGTTATGGGCATTATCCGCAAATACGCAGATATCAAAGAAGAACAGATTCCAGCTCTGAAAAAAGAATTAAGTCTATATTTGGGGTTCTCTGAAAAAACAGAACCCAGGAAAGGAATTTACCAACCTATGCTGAAAGAAATACTGACTACCGATTTAATACAGGCTAAATTTTCTGCCGGAAGCAGAGATGAAGCTGTCAGGGAGAGCGGCAGACTGCTTGTTGAGAAAGGTCTGGCTGATGAAGCTTATATTGAAGCAATGCTTAAAAATGTGGAGGTCAATGGAACCTACATTGTAATTGCTCCCGGAATCGCCATGCCTCATGCAAGACCGGAAGAAGGGGCACTTGGGATCGGACTTAGCATTGTTACGCTGAAAGAGCCTGTGGTTTTCGGACATCCGAAAAATGATCCTGTTAAAATCGTCGTTGGTCTATGCGCCATCGATCACCAGTCTCATTTAAAAGCTCTGACAGAACTTGCGGACATTCTTATGGATGAAAAGAAAGTAGAAGAAATTATAAACGCAGATTCGCAGCAGGAAATCATGAAAATTATAAAGGGGGAATCCTAAATGTTAAAAATAGTTACGGTATGTGGTGCAGGAGTGGGGAGCTCCATGATGCTTCGTTTGTTTACCCAGCAGATTTTAGATGCTGAAAAGATTGAAGCAGTGGTAGACGCGTCTGATATTGGTTCTGTGAGCCCGGATTTTTATGATATCTTAATAACAACTTCAGATTTTGCTGATGTGTTAAGAGATTCAAAGGCTCATATTATCCGCATTGATAATATGATGGATAAGCAGTATTTGAAAGAACAGCTTATGGAAGCAATTAATACGAAGAGATAACAGGTGTAGAAGCCCTGGGAGGGAGAACTATGGAAGTATTGATGTATCTGATTCGCAATGTGTTCAGCCAGGCGGTGTTCATCATTGGAATCGTAGTAATTATAGGAATGGCCGCGCAGAAAAAGACCTGGGACCAGATTCTGCCAAGCGTAATCAAAACCATGATTGGTTTCACCATGATCAATGTAGGCGGACAAACGCTTGGTGTGTCGCTGCTGCCTTTGCAGACCATGATCACGAAAATATTTAATCTGCCGGAAATTCCCGTTGATATCGGTGCGGCACAAAGCGAAAGCCTTTCCGGAATCGGAACGGAGATGGCACTGATCTTCGCACTGGGATTTGTTGTCAATCTTCTCCTTGCAAGATTCACCCGCTTTAAATACGTACATTTATCTGCTCACGTTTCCTTTTTCTATGCAGGACTCATCGCAGCACTGCTGAAATTCGGAACCAACTTAAGCACGATACCCTTAGTCGCAGTGGGTGCTGTTTTACTTGGCTGTTATATGACATTTTCCTGCGCTTACGTCGCTTTGTTTATGAAAGAGGTAAAAGGCGGAGAAGGATTTACCCTGGCTCACTCCAGTTCTGTGGGAATCCTTATTTCTTCCCTGCTGGCAAAAGCGTTTGGTAATAAGGAGCATGATCTTGAGAATATCAATGTACCAAAAAAACTGAACTTTTTAAGAGAAATGACTATATCACTGACCATTGTTATGACTATCCTTTTCCTTGCCATCAGCCTTCTTTCCGGACCATCCTGGGCACTGGAAAACGTTACCGGCGGACAGGATATCCTGGTTTTCAGCTTTTTAAAAGGTTTATCTTTTGGTATGTGGATTACAGTTATCATTACCGGTGTCAGAATGATGCTTTCCGAAATTATTGCTGCATTCCACGGAATTGCCAATAAAATTATTCCCAATTCGGTACCTGGACTGGATATTCCGCTGTTGTTTCCTAATTACCCCAATTCCGTGATCCTTGGTTTCCTTACCAGCCTGATTGCAGGACTTTTGGGAATGATGGTTCTTGGTTTACTGAATTACCCGGTAGTAGTATTTCCGGCACTGATTCCAACGTTTTTCACCGGTGCAGTAACCGCAATCTTCGGCAATGCCCACGGCGGCCGCAGAGGCGCCATAATAGGATCCTTTGTAAATGGTCTGATTCTGATCTTCGGACAAGCCCTTTTACTGCCAATGATTGGAACCTATGCACCGATTATGAGGATCTTAAGTGAGACAGACTATTCCTTCTACGGACCGATTTTAGGATGGATTCTGAGAATGTTTGGAGGAATGTAATGAAACATCTGGCTTTTTATATCCCACTGCATTATCCGGACAAAGAACGTTTTTTTGAAATTCTTCAGCTGCTTGATGAAGAAGGGGCGGGGTATGTGGAGATTGGGATACCTGTTTCAGATCCTTATATGGATGGGGAGATTATCCGTGAAACAAACAAAGTGATACTGAAGCATGGGTTAACCGGGGAAGACATTGCAGTTTCGTTAAAGGAGATTCGCAGCCGTTTTGGTTTTAAAGTTGTTATTATGACATATCAGGAAGGTGTGGAACGCTTTTCGCTTACCCACATTCCACATGAGTTATATGATGGTTTTATCTGTGTCAATGGCGATTATCCGCCGGAGATACTTCATGATCCAATCAAAGTACTCAATCAGTCAAAAAGTAATGCTGATCTGAAACAGGAATTAGAACACAATCATCTGTTTGCCTATGTGGTATCGGGAGAAGGAAAAACAGGCTCTTTTGATAAACTTCCCGATCAATATATCGAAGTAGTAAAAAGAGTGAAATCGTTCACTTCCATTCCCGCATTTGTAGGTTTTGGTATTAAATCTGCCTCTGATGTAGAAACGGTGATGAAAAATGGTGCAGACGGTGCCATTATCGGAACCGAATTTATCCGCCGTTATCAGCAGGGAGGATTTGATGCATTAAAAAGCTACATAGACGAACTGAAAAGAACGCATTAAAACAGGGGAGTTTTAATAGAATCTGCAGAAGCCTGACTTAACTTACAGTCAGGCTTCTGCTTTTGTATTTTCTTTTTTTCCTGTGTGGATAAACTCCTTTACACCATAACAGTCCCTGTATTGTTTTAAGGTCATGCCAGTCACTTCCTTAAACTGCTTTCCCAAGTGGCTCTGTGATGAAAATCCCAGATATGCCGATATCTCAATATAATGGTATTTGGAATAAATTAAAAGATTTTCAGCCAGCTTTATTTTTTCAACTCGAATGTAATCTGTAATAGGAATACCCTCCTCCTTTTTAAACAGATCGGAAAGATAGTTGGGGTTCATCTGAAGCTCCAGAGCCATATCTCCAATATTAATTTTCTCATGAAGGTGGGAAAAGATATAATCCTTGCACTCCTCAATGCGGGGATTTTTCTCTTTTTTCTGCGTTCCTTTCTGTTTTTCCTTTACTTCCTGTACCAGCCTGGCATACTCATATTCCGCACTGTTTTTAATATGAATCAGAGTTGCCATGTCATTGGATTCTTCTATTTTCATGATAAATATGTCACTGAGAGAAAATGAGATTTCCGGGCTTAAACCTCCCCGGATGGCAGCCCGGCTTGCCAGTGTAATAACCACAATACAGACATTTTTAAAGCTGCGCAGCCGGTCTTTTGCCAGTATTCCCAGCTGTCCGGTGTAGTCCTCCGCCCAGCTTTGCTCCAGCTGCCGGATATCTCCGTTCTCAATGCTGGAAAATTCCCTTACCTCCTGGTCATATGGGTTGTGTTTTTTCCCATTTTCATGATTCTCAAAGATCAATTCTGAAAAATTCTTCTGTATCTGCTCTTTCGTCAGCAAATCCACACAATTTTGTTTTATGATGTCACCCGCTGTGAGCATTACCT
Organism: Hungatella sp.; assembly: GCA_009712635.1. Taxonomy (GTDB): domain Bacteria; phylum Bacillota; class Clostridia; order Lachnospirales; family Lachnospiraceae; genus Lacrimispora. The sequence goes on from WASS01000029.1 coordinate 382,339, forward strand.
CGTGAAACAGGTTATAGATAAGGAGAACATCCCGCAGAAAATCATCAAAATCACAGATGCTCAGACTCTGGATCCAATTGGAGTCAATATCAACACCCTGTATGCTGCGGTTAATATTTACCTGCGTATGAAAGCCCACTGGCCCAATCACGTAAATCATGTCCTGAGCAGGAACTGCTGCATATATGATATTGCCGTTGACAGAGGTAAGTGTGAGAGAAGGTTCTGATTTCATCTCAAGTACGGCGTCCCTGACTTTGGGGGAGAAAAAAGGTAGATCAGAAAAGTCCTTTCGTGCACATACAGCCTCCCCGGGATTTTTATCCATAGTATAGGATTTTACAAAAGTATGAAGATGATAGGAAATGTGTTTCATGAAATAATTTGTAATCATACAAACTCCTTTATCTGAGAAATATGATAAAAAACTGTAAATATTGATATAAGATCAGTATAACTTAATTTAAAATGAAAGCAACTAAAAAATGATACAACAAGGAGAATTAAATGAAAGTGAATGGTGTAAATCTGGGAAACTGGCTGGTATTGGAAAAATGGATGAGTCCCGGATTATTTGAAGGAACGGATGCAGCGGATGAATACTGGCTTCCCCGCAGTCTGACAAAAGAAGTTTATGATGCCAGGATTCAAATACATCGCAGTGAATATATTACGGAGCGGGATTTTGTGACCATCAGATCCTGGGGCATGGATACCATACGTATTCCCGTTCCATATTTTATTTTTGGTGACAGAGAGCCTTTTCTGGGCTGTATCAATGAACTTGATAAGGCATTTAACTGGGCCGAAAAGTATGGCCTTAAAATACTGATTGATTTACATACGGCACCGGAAGGTCAGAACGGATTTGATAACGGAGGAATCAGCGGAGTATGCAAATGGGCTCAGAATCCCCAGGAGGTGGAGTTTGTACTGACGGTTCTGGAACGCCTGGCAAAACGATATGGAACAAGGAGCGGGCTGTGGGGAATTGAGGTTCTCAATGAGCCGGCTACGGAAGCAATCTGGGAGTTTATGAATGTGCAGAAGAGATATCCTCCCAAAGATGAGGCAATGGGAAAGGGAAGCTGTGGAATCCCCATTTCATTTATGAAACAGTTTTACCGGGAGGCCTACAAAAGAATCAGAGCATATATGCCGGAGGAAAAGCATGTGGTCTTTCACGATGCATTTGACTTGTCCGGCTGGAAGGAATTCTTTGAACATGAAAACTTTCAAAACATCGTTCTGGATACCCATCAGTATCTGATGATGGCAGAAATGATGGGATGCGGTCAGAGCTTAATAGAATATCTGGATTATATTCAGACTCATTTTGCAAAAGAGATAGAGAATATACAGACATACGTACCGGTAATATGCGGAGAATGGTGTCTCTTTAATTCTCTGGCATGCGGCTGGGATACAAAAGGAGGTCAGACTGTCTTAAATGGTTTAGAGGGATCTGACAAAGAACTGAAATCTGCTGAAGAGAAAAAAGAAATCTATCAGGCTGTGGCAAAGGCCCAGCTGGATGCATGGAATAAGGGCTCTGGTCATTTTTACTGGAGTTATAAGCTTTTAACAGATACTGTCAACACCAGCGGGTGGAGCGGCTGGGACAGCTGGGATTTGGGAAGATGTGTGGATTTTGGCTGGTTTCCTGTAAAAAGTAAAATATAATTCAGAAAAGAGGAGAAGATATGAAACAGACAAATGCAAACGGAACGCTATCTTTTGTGGAGCGTTTTGGATATGGTATGGGAGATTACGCTGGAAATCTGGTTTATTCTGCAATCAGCGCATTCCTGCTGGTTTATTATACCAATGTGGTAGGGGCGAGTGCAGCGGCAGCGGCAGGGATTATAGCAGTATCGAAATTTTTGGATGGAATTTCAGATTTAGTCATGGGCTACATTGTAGACCATACCCACAGTAAATGGGGAAAAGCACGGCCATGGATTGCCAGACTCTGTGTGCCTCTTGCAGTCTGCACAGTTCTTATGTTTACCGTACCTCAAAGTCTGGAGGGAAAGGCGCAGCTGGTATACATGTTCCTGACATATAATCTGGTTTCCACCATTTTCTACACCGGAATCAATATTCCATATGCAACCATGCACGGTCTGATGACAACCAACCAGTATGAAAGAGGACTTCTTGGAAATTTCCGCAATCTTTTGGCCACAGCAGGAACGATGACCATTAATACAGTTGTTTTAAAAATGACCGGTTACTTTGGCGGTGGGGATAAGTACAGCCAGAGAGGCTGGACGGTTACCATGATTATTTTAATGATCCTGTTTATTGTAATCAACCTCTTTACATTTGCTGTATGCAAAGAGCGTGTGGTGGATGAAAAATCAGAAGGAAATCAGGAAGAAAAAGTAACCTTTGCCAGGGGGATAAAAGGACTGCTGGTGAACAAATACTGGATTCTGCTTGTAATAGCAATCTTTTCACTATATTTTATGATGTCCTGTTTCTTTGGATCTGCGGTTTATTTTGCACAGTACCGTCTGGGAGATGCCAACTATTTTACACCTGTTTCCAACTTCCTGTCCATGTCCCAGATTATAACCTTATTCATTACACCGTTTCTGATGAAGAAGTTTACAAAGAAACAGCTGATGCTTACAGGTCTTACGGTTGCAACCCTGGGATTTGCTTTAACAGGAATTTCTTATAACATAACCTTTATCAGTGCCATGTCAGTAATCAAGGGAATCGGCTTCGGATTATCGGGAGCGTGTATGTTCGGGCTTTTGCAGGATGCCATTACATACGGGGAATGGTATAACGGATATGGCACAGCTGGAATGGGAAACGCGGCATCTTCCTTCTGTATGAAAGTTGGTTCAGGTATCGGAACAGCAGCACTTGGCTGGGTACTGGCAGCAGGCGGGTTCCATGCAGACAAGGCAGTGCAGAGTGGGGCATCCTTAGCAGCAATTGACTGGGCGTTTATCTGGATTCCGGCTCTTACCATGGGAATCGGGGTTGTCTGTCTCTTGTTATTTGATCTTGATAAAAAATATGATAAGATAGTTTCAGATTTATCAGCAGGAAAACACAGATTGGAGAACTGATGAAAGAAAACACTGGATATCAAAGAAAAACTCTTTTGTTTGGAACTGCATATTACCCGGAATATATGCCTTATGACAGGGTGGAGACAGACTTATCCATGATGTGTGAAGCAGGGATGAACGTGGTTCGGATTGCGGAATCCACATGGAGTACTCTGGAGCCTTCCGATGGAATTTATGATTTCAGCTATATTGACCGGGTTCTGGAAGCTGCCGAAAAGAAGGGGATGGAGGTAATTATCGGTACGCCCACATACGCCATACCAAGCTGGCTGGAAAAAAAGGATAAGAGCATAATGGTAAAGACGAAAGCGGGCCAGGCTGTTTATGGGCGAAGACAGGCGATGGATATTATGAATCCTTCCTACCGCTTTTATGGAGAACGGGTGATCCGCAGACTGCTTGAACATACCGCAGGTCATCCATGCGTTACAGGCTTTCAGATTGACAATGAGACCAAGCATTATGGTACCTCATCAGAATTGGTGCAGACGCTGTTTGTGGAACATCTGCAGCAGAAGTTTATTACGACTGACCGGTTGAATGAAACCTTCGGTCTTGCCTATTGGAGCAATTCCATCCATGACTGGAATGATTTTCCTGATATGAATGGCTGTATCAATGCTGGTTTATCCTGTGAATTTGAACGTTTTAAGAGAAGTCTTGCAGCCGGATTTCTCTTATGGCAGTCGGAAATAGTAAAAGAATATAAAAGAGAAGATCAGTTTATTACCCACAATTTTGATTTCCAGTGGAAGAAATTCGGAGCAGATATCGCCCAGGATGGATATTCCTATGGTGTCCAGCCAGATATTAATCATTATGAAGCTGCAGCTGCAGTAACAATTGCCGGTACTGATATCTATCATCACACCCAGGATCAGCTGACCGGAGCAGAAATCGCTTTTGGCGGAGATTCCATACGCTCTTTAAAAGAAAGTAATTATCTGGTACTGGAATGTCAGGCTCAGGCGTTTAAATACTGGACGCCTTATCCTGGACAGTTAAAGCTGCATGCTTACAGCCATCTGGCAAGCGGAGCAGACGGAATCATGTATTGGAACTGGCATTCCATTCACAATGGATATGAAACCTACTGGAAAGGGCTTTTAAGCCATGATCTGTCAGTCAATCCCCCATACGTAGAGGCATGTGAGATCGGAAACCAGTGGAAAAAGAAGGGAAATAGTCTTCTGAATCTGAGAAAAGACAATAAAATTGCGCTGGTAGTTGACAATCAGTCCCTTCAAGCACTGGAATGGTTCCCTATAGACAGGGATTTAAGCTATAATGATGTGGTGAGATGGATGTATGACAGTCTTTATGAGTTAAATATGGAATGTGATGTAGTGGATGTCAACGGCCTGGATCCTTCTAAATACCAGATGATTGTGACACCTGCTCTGTATAGCATTACAGAAGATAAATGTAAGCAGTTAAAAGCATTCGTTTCCAACGGAGGAGTATTAGTCAGCACCTTTAAATCCTTTGTTTCCAATGAATATTTAAGCGTTTATCCGGACACACAGCCTCATCTGCTTCATGAATGCTTCAAAATTCACTACAGCCAGTTTACGGAACCGGGAACTGCGAAAATAAAAGGCAGGCGGGTTCAGTACTTTGCAGAACTGCTTCATACAGACGGAGCCAGGGTACTGGCGTCCTATGAGCATAAATACTGGGGAGAGTATGCGGGAATTACCCAGGCAGATTACGATAAGGGCAGTACTTATTACATCGGCTGTTATACAGATAAGGACATTGTAAAAGAAATATTAAAGATGGCTGTAAAAGATGCAGGCCTTTCTGATTCCATCCCGGATGTATGCTTTCCGGTGATCATCCGCAGCGGAGTGAATCAGGATCATAAAAAAATTCACTATGTACTTCACTATTCAGAGGAGGAAACAACCATTATCTGCCCCTATGACCGGGTGAAAAATATATTAGACGGAAAAAGTTATAAGAAAGGAGACAGGATATCCCTGAAAGACTGGGATGCTGTCATTTTGGAGGAAGAAGGATGAACGGACAGGATAAAATGATAAAAAACCCCATTCTACCGGGTTTTAATCCCGACCCATGTATTTGCAGAAAAGGGGATGATTATTATCTGGCAGTATCGACCTTTGAATGGTTTCCCGGAATCCCCATATACCATTCAAAAGATTTAAAAAACTGGGAGTTGTATACCCATGTTCTCACAGACGATGAAACCGTTGATTTAAGAAAGCTTCCATCTGCAAAAGGTATCTGGGCTCCATGTCTCACGTACTGTGAAGAGGAAGATCTGTTTTATGTGATCTACGGAGTCATGAATTCCATGAATGCAAGATATTTTGATGTAAATAATTATCTGATTACTGCAACCGATATCAGGGGACCCTGGAGTGAACCAGTATATCTTCATTCCTCCGGATTCGATGCCTCAATCCTTCATGATAACGGCAAAAAATATATTGTATCTCTGGAATGGGAGACCAGGGAAGGCTATGAAAAGCCTGGTGCAATCTGTATGGTGGAATACGATCCCGAAAAAAAAGAAATTATTGGTTATCCCAAACGCATCTGGAACGGCGGAACGGACCGGGGCTGTATTGAAGCCCCCCATTTATACAAACGGGGAGACTATTATTACATCATGTGTGCGGAAGGGGGAACTGGCTATAATCATTGTGTAACCATGGGAAGATCCAAAGAAATCTGGGGACCATATGCAGCGGACCCAACGAATCCCATCGTAACCTCTGTTCCTGGTGAATCCAATGAGCGCCACGATCCGGATCATTTAAAACCAAGATATTATAATCCTGATTCCATCCTTCAGAAATCCGGTCACAGCAGTGTGGTGGATACCCAGAATGGGGAGACCTATCTGGTGCATTTATGTGCCCGGCCTTTTGTACCAGAACTGCGCTGCACTCTTGGAAGAGAAACGGCCATTCAGAAAATGATATGGACTGACGATCAGTGGCTGCGAATGGCCAGTGGAGGGAATTTAGCGGAAGTTCTGGTTGAAGCAAGTAACCTGCCTGAAGTACCGGTGAAGCAAATACCTGATTTTGATGATTTTAATGAAGAGGAACTGGGGCTGCAGTATTACGCACCCAGAATCATGCCTCAGCGTTTTGCCGATTTAAAAGCCCGTCCGGGCTATGTGCGGATTCGTGGTCAGGAATCACGGACATCCTTAAATCAGGTAAGCATTCTGGCGAGGAAGCTGACCTCTGTCTATGCAACCGTGACTACAAAGATGGAATTTATCCCGGAAGTTCATCAGCACAGTGCCGGACTGATCTTATATTATGATAATATGAATTATATTAATTTAAGAAAATATTACAGTGAAACCCTGGGACAGAGTGCACTTTCCATTATCCACCTGGAGAACGGAGAGAAGACCGAATTTTTAAATACCAGGATACCGGTAAGTGATGATCCCATTTATCTGAGGCTTACAATTGAGGGCCGGCAGTCTTACTTCTCCTGGTGTTATGACGGAGTGAATTATCAGAAGATCGGGCGTGTCTTTGATACCACCAGATTTTCTGATGAATACTGTAAGTACGGGGAATTTACCGGTACTATGGTAGGGTTAACCTGTGCGGACAGGGTAAAGCACAGTCATTATGCAGATTTCGACTTTTTTGAATATAGTGTGGAGAAGGACAGAGCGGTTGATTAAGTTTTGCAGTATGTCAGACTGTTAAATGTAAAAAATGGATAAAACAGGTCAAAAAACAGAAAGAATATCCCCAATTTACCTGCTATACTCAGATCATACCGGATAAAAAACGGAAAAATCATGAGGATATGGGAGGTGCTTATGGATAAGAAGGTATTACAGCAGTTAACTATGAAAGAGAAGGTTTCTTACGGTCTGGGTGACTGCGGTGCCAATGTAGCTGTTGCAATGTGCTCCACCTTTTTAACGGCATACTATACAGATACGGTTGGCATCGCGGCTGCGGCTATCGGAACCATGATGCTGTTAACACGCATATTTGATGGAATAACAGATATTTTCATGGGAGTCATAGTGGACAGAACCAGTACCAGATGGGGAAAGGCCAGACCTTGGCTGCTCTGGACTGCGCCGTTTATGGGTTTGGCCCTTGTTTTGTTGTTTCATGTACCTGGTGATTTAAGCAGCAGAGGAAAACTGATATATATCTATCTCACATACATATTTCAAAGCTGCATTGTGTATACAGCAAATAATCTGCCGTATAATGCACTGCTGTCCCGTATGACACTGAATGTCAATGATCGTGCTTCTGCAGCCTCCATCCGCTTTGTGATGACGCAGATTACCACTCTCATAATTAATGCGGTAACGGCAGGGTTACTTGCTACTGTCGGCTGGTTTGCTTTATCTATCGTTTATGGTATTATAATCATGGTTTTACTGCTCATCTGCTTCTGGGGAGTAAAAGAGCACTTAGATGAAGACGCAGAAACCGGGTTGGTGAAAGTGGAGAGAGTACCCCTTCATTTAGCTCTTCCGGCTTTGTTGAAAAACAGATATTTTTATATTCAGACTTTGCTCTTCCTTTTTTTATATATTGCAATAGTCAGTACTGGATCAACTACATTTTATTTTTGCAACATTGTACTTGGAAATATAGGAATGATCACACTGATCAGTATGGCAGCTACGATTCCGGCGATGATTGTAAATCTTATTATGCCCAAATTAGTTAAACTTTATGGAAAATGGAAACTGATGATATCAGGTTCTCTCCTGATGATCATAGGCTATTTAATAATAGGAGCGGCAGCTTCCAATGTGACGGTTGTTTTGATCGGTGTGGCAGTAAAAGGATTTGGTATGGGGCCTATTATGTCTGGTCTTTTCGCGATGACGGCAGATGTAGTTGATTATGGGGAATGGAAGACTGGAATACGTTCGGAAGGACTTGTCAACAGCTGCACCTCCTTTGGCATGAAGGTTGGAATTGGCGTTGGATCTGCTGTCTGTACATGGATTATGGCAATTGGAGGTTATGTTGGGACTGCAGCTGTTCAATCCCCTTCAGCAGTGAATATGATCCGTTTTGGATTTGGCTATAATGGTGCAATTATTTCGGGCATTTGTCTGATTCTTTGCGTTATGATGAATATAGACCGCTACATTGTCGAGATACAAAGGGATCTAGAGAAAAAGCGTGAAAATAATAGAAAAGCTGGTGAATAAAATGTCAGAAACAAGTGATTTAATACGTAAGATGTTTCGGGAAGGAGACCGAAAACGTGATGCGGGTTTAACAACGCCGGAGTCCATTCAGAGATACGATGACATACTGTACGGTACGGACACAGATTGGCAGATTCTTGATGTGTACCGGCCGAAAGAGTCAGATGGAAAGATGCTTCCTGTCATTGTAAGTATACACGGCGGAGGCTGGGTCTATGGAGATAAGGAGGTCTATCAGTTTTATTGTATGGATCTGGCAAGGCGAGGCTTTGCAGTGGTGAACTTTACTTATCGGCTGGCGCCGGAAAACAAATTTCCGGCTTCCATAGAAGATACAAATCAGGTATTTACGTGGGTTATAGAGAATGCCGATGCCTATGGTTTTAACAAAGAGCATATTTTTGCTGTAGGAGATTCTGCGGGAGCTCATATCCTGGGATTATATTCGGCGATTTGCACGAATCCTGATTATGCCGGTCAATATTCGTTTCACGTACCAGACGGTTTTGCGCCGGAGGCGATCGCGTTAAACTGCGGTGCATTTCATATGGAATATGACATAGAGAGTGAGGATAATACGCAGTCCCTGATCGGGGAATATCTTCCCATGGGAGGTACTCCGGCAGAGCTTGAGATGATAAGTGTGGAAAAATATGTGACCGCAGATTATCCTCCCGTGTTTCTTATGACATCAGTGGGAGATTTTTTGAAAGATCAGGCGCCCATTATGGCTGAAAAACTGACAGAATGTAATGTTCCGTTTATCTATCGCCTTTTTGGCAGTGATAAAAACCGCCTTGGTCATGTTTTTCACTGTGATATAAAATCATTGGATGCCCGTATATGCAACGATGAAGAATGCTTCTTTTTTAATGAATTTATAAAAAAGGATAATGAGTAAATATGAGTGAACCAATCGCAAAGCATCAGATGTTTGAATACGAAATAAACAATCCCTTCCAGATTATAAATCTGGAAGGGCCGTTGATTTGCGAAGAAAACTTATTAAACCACTGGCATACGGAGCTGGAAATGGCTTATATTTTTCAGGGGCAAAGCGATCATTATATAGATGGGAACTGTATTCATGCAGCCCCGGGAGATCTGGTGGTTGTAAATTCTGAAAGCATTCACAGTATTATTCCGGATCATACTGCCTGTCAGAGCAGGGGAATGATTGCCGTGGTCCTCATTATATCCAGGGACTTCGTAATGGAATGTTTTCCTGATCTGGATTGTCATTATTTTGTGGTGTCTGACACACTCAACCGCATAGAGGTGAGACGCATCATGGTCACCCTGTCTGAAAAAGCAAAATACTGCTGTAATCATGAAGAGAGGCTTCTGATAAAGGGTCTGATTCTGGAACTGTTTTATTATTTGTGCCAGGATGGATACCAAATGAAGGATTTTGTTATGAACATCAACCAGCAAAAGAATAATGAACGTTTAAAGGGAATCATTCAGCATGTAGAACGTCATTATATGGAACCAATTACTCAGTCAGATACTGCAAAGCGGTTCTATTTTACAAAAGAGTATTTTTCCCGTTTTTTTAAGAGAAATACAGGTGTTAATTTTAAGCAATATCTGACAAATTACAGAGTTCTAAAAGCGAGGAATGAACTTATAGGTACGGATCACAGTATTCTGGAGATCGCACTTAATAATGGGTTCTCGGATGAAAGACGTCTGATTGAGTCATTTAAGAAAATACATCAGATTACACCGCTCCAATACAGGAAAAAAAATTCTGCTGATTATAATCGTAAAAAAATGATTGACAATAAGTGAATGATCATTTATTATAGACCTATAGAGGTGATGAAATGAGAAGAAAAGACGACGAAAAGGTGAGGAATATTAAGGAAGCAGTAATAAAGCTGATCCTGCAGGAGGGCTTTCACGGCACTTCTGTCTCTAAAATAGCCAGATTGGCAGGGGTTTCGCCGGCAACGGTTTACATCTACTATGAGAATAAGGATGTGATGCTGCATGACATTTACCTGGAATATTCAGAAGAGATTTACGATTACTTATTAGACAGCATGAAGCAGGAGTTAGAAGGGCGCAGACAGATTGAGTTACTGATCCGAAGCTATTATAACTACATCCTGGAGAATAAGGAAATTTTCAGTTTTGTGGAACAGTTTTCCAATTGTCCGTCTTTGGCCAACAGCTGCTCTGGAAAACAGGGCATCTGTAAAATCTATCATATGATGGCAGAGATGAAGCAGAACCATATTTTAAGAGATTACAGGGAAGATAATTTACTGGCAATTATTTTCCAGCCGGTGAAAGCCATTGCGGTTGATAACCGGAAAGATGAAGCTCAGAAAGAAGATTTGCTCACAGAGCTGATTATCATGATACAAGACGCAATTATGATGTAACATTTATAAGCGGGATTCTTTTATTGATACAGTAAGAGATATCTCGCGATTAAAAATCTGATTGTTAAATGAACATTCACTTAAAATACGCACAGAAAGGATAAAACTATGAAAAATTATAATGATAATAATCTCGGCATAATTGTTCCGGTTTTTAATAAAGTTTTATTGCCTGGTGTCGCGACAATAATACATTTGGAACATTTAAATGAAAGACAGATCATGAGCCTGGAAGAGGAGAATATCGTAAAGATTGCATTACCACTGAAACAGAATGCAGGCTCGGAAGATAAGACGGAAGATGATCTTCACCGGATTGGTGTTACCTTTTCCATAAACTCAGTGGAACAGACGGAAAAGGGATTCCGCCTTTCCGTGGAACTGGGCAGCAGAATCATGGTGAACCAGATCAGCGAAGATAAAGGTGTTTTATACGCTGCATTTGAGGAAGCCCCGGATCTGACAGACTTAGATGAGGCAAGCCTTAAGGAGATGCTGGGATATATTAAAAAAGTCAGCAATGAGATCAGCGGTAAATTTACAGGTGGAGAACAGTATCAGCGAGTTGTAAACAGTTTTCAGGATATCAATGCACTTATGATGTATTTATCCCAGTTTATACAGATCTCTTCCGAGGAACGCTACCAGCTGTTAGAAATTCAGTCCTTAAAAGAAAGAAGCCTTCGTTTCATGGATCATATTCTGAAGCAGAAGGAAATGATTGAGCTGCAGATGCAGGTAACCGAGAAGTTTTCTGAAAGAGCGAATAAAAATTATCGGGAAGCAGTTTTAAGAGAACAGTTAAAAGCGATTCAGGAAGAATTAAACGAAGGTAAGGAAGGGGACGGTAAGAAAGAGAATGACTACCGTTCAAAGATTGAAGAAGCTGGCATGCCCCAGGATATAAAGGAATCTGCTCTGGAAGAATATGAAAAGATGGAAGAGCAGGGACCAAACCAGCCCGACTACAAGGTAATGCGCAATTATCTGGATTTACTGGTGAAGCTGCCATGGAAAAAACAGGCCGCAAAATCCGTTGATTTAGACGGAGCAAGAAAAATTCTGAACGAAAGACATTACGGCCTGGATAAAGTAAAGGACAGAATCATACAGCATCTGGCGGTTATGGAACTGAACAAAGAAAAGAAAGGTTCCATCCTCTTACTGGTGGGACCTCCGGGAACAGGAAAGACCAGTCTTGGAAAAAGCATTGCTGAAGCCCTTGACAGACCTTATACACGATTAAGTCTCGGCGGTGTCAGGGATGAATCTGAAATCAGAGGACACCGGAGAACCTATGTTGGAGCTATGCCTGGAAGAATCATTCAGAGCATGAAAAAGGCTGGCGCCACCAACCCGGTTATGGTACTGGATGAAGTGGATAAGCTGATGTCAGGAGGATACAGCGGAGATCCTGCCAGCGCACTTCTTGAAGTACTTGACCCGGAGCAGAACAATACTTTTACAGATCATTATCTGGATGTTCCTTATGATTTGTCCGATGTATTTTTCATCGCTACGGCAAACTCCTTAGAGACCATTCCCGTTCCTCTGCTTGACAGAATGGAGATCATAAACATCACAAGCTATACAGCAGATGAAAAGTTTCATATAGGAAAAGATCATCTGATTCCGGAAGTATTAAAAGAACACGGATTAACTGTAAAAGAGCTTGTAATTGCAGATGAAGTGCTGAAAGCGGTTATCAATGATTACACCATGGAAGCCGGGGTCAGAGGTCTGAAAAAGCAGCTGTCATCCCTTGCCAGAACTGCCGCAGAAAAGATAGTATCAAAAAAGACTGAGATACCAGTTGTAGTGAAACCTGCAGATTTGGAAGATCTTCTTGGAAGAAAAGTCTCCCGCCATGAGAAAGCCCAGCTTGACAACCCGCCTGGTGTGGTAACCGGACTGGCATGGACACCGGTAGGAGGAGAGATCTTATTTATAGAAGCGGCTGATATGCCGGGCAGCGGTAACATCATATTAACCGGAAAGCTGGGAGATGTGATGAAGGAATCCGCCAGAATCTCCTTAAGTCTTTTAAAATCCAGGCTGCCTCTGAATACCTTTAATTTTAAAGAGAGAGATCTTCATATTCATGTACCGTCAGGTGCTGTACCAAAGGATGGCCCTTCCGCCGGAATTGCACTCTTTACCGCACTGGCATCCTTAGTCACAGGCGCCAAGATAGATTCCAGACTTGCAATGACTGGTGAGATTACCTTAAGAGGAGCCGTATTACCAATCGGCGGACTGAAAGAAAAGCTTCTGGGAGCACAGAGGGCAGGAATTAAAAAGGTTCTGATTCCTCAGGATAATGTGGTTGATTTAAAGGATGTGCCGGAAGAGACAAAAGAGGGGCTTACCATCATTGCGGTGGAGACCATAGAAGATGTTATAAGAGAAACCATTGGAATAGCGTTGCCGCGGATGGAGCAGGTACTTTTGCCAAAAGAAGGGGCAGGGCGGTTGTTTGAAACCATCGAGCCTATGAAAAACAATATGAGAAGAGAGGTAATTTAAATGAATCTTACAGTGACAAAGGAAACATTAATCGGAGAAATCTTAGAAGCAGACCGCACCACAGCACCATACTTTTTTGAAATGGGAATGCATTGTCTCGGCTGTCCTTCCTCAACGATGGAAAGTCTGGAAGAAGCCTGTATGGTACACGGAGTTCCAGTTGAAGAACTGGTAGAAAAGTTAAACGGACATATGTCCAAATAAATGATATTTTAGAACGTCTCCCATTCCGCATCAGTGAGAAATATGCAGAATGGGGGATTTTTCGTTTTAATCAGATGTCGCTGTCACCAAGCATTGCTTCCGCCATGCTCTCATATCCGTAGATTCCTGATACATAACGCAGTCCGTCAGAGATCTCAGATTTGGAAAAATCGTTTTTATCTAAAAAATCCCCGTCTTTGTCATTTAAGGTGTAATAGAACATCAGAGCCAGTTTTAAGTATTCCATATCCTCAGAATCCAGCTCTTCCAAAAGAGTATTCTCGGCATCATTAATGGATCCTTCGTCAATCAGTTTTTTCAGCTCTTCAAATTTCTCTTCCATTTCCCGGCTTTTAAAAGCTCTGTCGTCATTTTTCCCCAGCTCTATGTTAAAAATCAGTTTTAACAGTGTACTAACCATTCCATTATTGATCCGTGTAGCGTAATCATCTGTCAGCATAATATTCTCCTATTCTGATTCTGAATTCCTATTTTTAATAAATTTCAGGCAAGAATTACTGTATCATAACGGGATCAAAAAGTAAAGAATTTACGCGCATACCCATGATTGTTCCAGATGGAAAAATATGTTAAGCTGTTATTGGCATACAGCAGAGAAGGTCAGGAGGTAAGGTATGATTGAAACAGATCTGGCAAGGAAATTTATTGAACAGGTAACCCAGTATACCCAGTATAATATCAATATCATGAATGATCAGGGGATTATTATTGCAAGCCGGGATGAAAGCCGGGTGGGAACGTTTCATGAGGTCGCCTATTATATTGTGACAGGGAAAGAAGACATGGTGGTCACTTCAGGAGAGGAAGATTATCCCGGTGTCAGACCTGGAATTAACATGGTAATCAACATCGATGGAAGGCGGGAGGGTGTGGTTGGAATAACCGGAGAGCCAGCTGAAATAAAGCCGGTGGCATTGATTACGAAAATGGCAATTGAGGCGATGTTGAAATATGAAAAGCAGCAGGAGGAAATCCGGCGGAGAAGAGATAAAAAAGAACACTTTACCAATCTGCTGATCCATGTGGAACATCCCGATCCGGGAGAACTTCGGAGTATGGCGCATCAGCTTAATTACTCTGAGAACATAGTCCGGATTCCAATCTTATGCAAAACAGAAGAGGTAAAAGCTGAATTAATTCTGGACATGTTAAAACATGGTCCCCGTCATGGAAGAGAGGATATCAGTGCAGTTTTAAATGATACTCATGTACTGATATTTAAAACCATGAAAACAGATAACGCCAAGCTGTTTGCTGATTATAAATATCTGATTGGAGATTATCTCAGTACTGTATTAAAATGGCTGCGTCAGCAGGAGAAGCAATGTAGATTTTATATTGGTTCCTTTCAGGAAAATTTCACTCAGTACTACTACGCTTACAGGCATTGCATATGGCTGGAGGAAAAAACAGTGAATACGACGGCAGCATTTTTTTATGATTACACGGGAAATTATGTGCGTTCCGTTGTTCCCTTTAATGAACTTCAGTGGATGTTCCAGACTTATGAAAAGGAAATGAATGAAGATTTGAAACAGTCATTTATTGAGATTGCAGGTGCTCTGATAAAATCCAATTATAATCTGGTGACAGCTTCTAAAGAACTCTTTGTTCATAAAAATACGCTTTTATACCGCTACGGTAAGATCAAAGATTATTTTAATATAAACCCCATTGAAGCAGCAAAAGACCGTTTTTTTATGGAGAATTTTTATTCTTTTTTAACAAAAGAACATTAGTTTCGTATTGATAATACAAAAATTACCGTGATATTGAGATTCACAGCAGTGGTTTTAGATTTATTATGATGATACTATTGGCATAAGAAGTTAGCTGCATGATTAATTTCATTTAAGAAGGGGGTCATTTTATGACAGGTTTACCGTTAATCTTTGTATTTATCCTGGCGATTATTCTGATGATTATGGCTATTTCCAAATTTAAAATTCATCCGTTTATCGCAATTATGACCATCTCTTTGCTGTTAGGCCTTGTAGCAGGAATACCCCTGACAGACAAAACATTGGGAGATGGAACAAAAGTAAGCGGACTCGCATCAGTCATCGGAGCAGGATTTTCCGGCACTTTTTCAAGCATCGGTATCGTAATTATTCTGGGTGCTTTAATTGGAACCGTTCTGGAAAAAACAGGGGCTGCACTGAAACTTGCTGATATGGTGATTAAGCTGGTAGGAAAAAACAATCCTGTACTGGCAATTGAAATGATGGGCTGGGTGGTATCTATTCCGGTTTTCTGTGATTCGGGATTTGTAATTTTAAATCCCATCAGAAAAGCACTGGTTAACAGGACGGCAGCATCCTCTGTGGCAATGACGGTTGGGCTTTCCTCCGGATTATATATTTCCCATGTATTTATTCCGCCCACACCAGGACCCATTGCAGCAGCGTCTACCCTTGGAATTGGTGAAAATCTGCTTCTTGTAATGGGGATGGGCGCTTTGTGTTCTGTTTTCCCGCTGATTGCAGGTTACTTCTATGCCAGATACATAGGCAAAAAGGTACGGTCAGAAGATGAGGCAGATATGGGAGAGATCGGAAAGACCTATGAAGAACTGGTAGCAGAGTTTGGAAAACTTCCCAGTGGTGCCAATGCTCTAGCCCCGATTTTGGTGCCAATTCTTCTGATGGCGCTTTCTTCCGCAGCATCTATGGCAGGAATGAACGGACTTGGCGGGGATATCATCAAATTTTTAGGAACACCGATTATTGCATTGGCAGTTGGTACACTTTTTAGTGTGATTCAGCTCAAAGGTGCAGGAAAAATGAGTGATTTTTATGAAATCACCAATGAAACATTAAAAACAGTGGGACCAATTCTTTTTGTCACAGCTGCAGGCGGAGTTTTGGGTAAAGTGATTTCATCCACTGACATGGTTAATTACATTAAGGATCACGCTTCTGTATTAAGTACCATGGGAATTTTCTTCCCATTTATACTGGCCGCAATTTTAAAGAGTGCACAAGGTTCGTCAACCGTATCCTTAACCACAACGGCTGGAATTGTGGCACCTTTACTCCCTATGCTGGGGCTGGAGAGTCCGGTCAGAGTTGCTCTTGCATGTATGGCAATCGGCGCCGGTGCAATGACTGTTTCTCATGCCAATGACTCTTATTTCTGGGTTGTGACAAACTTTGGGGCAATGACACCGGAAAAGGGATATAAGACTCAGACTGTGGCAACTCTGATACTTGGTATAGCAGGAATACTGGAAATCTTTCTTCTGTCATTGATTCTTCATTAGGAATCAGGCAGAAAGGGGAAAAGGAGAGACCTGATATGAAACTATTATTTGCATCCGATTCTTTGAAAGGAACTCTTACCAGCGCACAGACCATTGATCTGTTAGGTAAGGCTGCTAATGAAGTATTTGGACTTTGTGAGTGGGAAGGAATTCCTGTTGCCGACGGAGGAGAAGGGACTGCAGACGCGGTGATCTCTGCCGTCAGGGGAGAAAGGGTGCCTGTGACTGTACATGGTCCTCTTTTAGAGACCGTTCACACCTATTATGGCAGCCTTAATGAAAACCGGGCCATTATCGAGATGGCGGCAGCCTCCGGTCTGACCCTGATACCAGAACGCCAGAGAGATCCAAGAACCACCACCAGTTTTGGAACCGGTGAAATGATAAAAGATGCGTTAAAAAGAGGGTTTACAGACATCTCCATTGCCATAGGAGGATCAGCAACAAATGATGGCGGAATGGGGTGTATGAGAGCGCTGGGTGCCCGGTTTCTGGATGAGAGCGGAGAGGAACTAAATGGAACAGGTGAGGATTTAATCAGGGTATCTTCAATTGATACTTCCGGTCTGGATTCCCGGCTTAACCAGGTGAAGCTTACTGTTATGTGTGATGTAAACAATCCGCTGTGCGGTCCTGATGGAGCTGCCTATACCTTTGGGAAGCAGAAAGGGGGAACTCCACCTGTTTTAGACCAGCTTGAAAATGGTATGATAAATTACAGAAATGTAATGATACAGAAGTTTGGAATCAATCCGGATGAAATTCCAGGTTCAGGCGCCGCAGGCGGGCTTGGCGCTGCACTTTGCATATTTTTAGGAGGACAGCTAAAATCCGGTATTGAAACGGTTCTGGACTTAATTGATTTTGACTCACGCCTTGATGGCGTTTCCCTTGTAGTGACAGGAGAGGGGCGGGCAGACTGGCAGTCCTGTTTTGGCAAGGTGATGCAGGGGATTGGGCAAAGATGCAGAAAGAGAGGAATTCCCGCTGTTGCCCTGACCGGATCCATGGGACCTGGGGCGGAGAAAATATATGATTATGGAATCCGTTCTATTATGACTACGGTAAATGGGGTTATGGATCTGAATGAGGCATTTGACCAGGCAATAGACTTATATTATCAGGGAGCAATTCGTATGTTCCGGCTTATTGCTCTTGGGATGGAATTGTAAAAAAGAAACGTACATGACTGGGATCAACCGTTCATGTACGTTTCTTATTTTGATTGAATTTAATACTTGAAATCTGTATTTGTTTCAGAGAACTCAGTAGAAGGCTTATGGCTGCGTTCGGTTAGTTGGGGCGCGTCTTCCTGTTGTTCTTTGCTGTTTACCAGCTGGAATTTACCCACCAGAGATTTTAAGTTCACTGCCTGGGCAGACAATTCCTCTGAAGTAGCAGCACTCTCTTCTGAAGTAGCGGAAGTCGTCTGAACAACTGCGGAAATCTGGTCAATTCCAGTTGTGATCTGCGTAATGGCATCTGCCTGTACATTTGATGCTTCTGCAATTTCTGCAATTTTACCGGTAGAGATTTCTGACTTCTGAACAACCAGACGAAGTGCATTCGCTGTCTCGTCAGCGATTTTCGTTCCGCTTCCAATTGCAGATATGGCATTCTCAATGAGAGAAGTAGTATTTTTTGCTGCTTCTGCTGATTTACCAGCCAGGTTTCGTACTTCGTCAGCAACAACAGCAAATCCCTTGCCGGCAGATCCGGCTCTGGCTGCTTCAACAGCTGCATTCAGTGCAAGGATATTGGTCTGGAAAGCAATATCATCAATGGTTCTGATAATTTTACTGATTTCATTGGAAGTATTGGCAATTTCGTTCATCGCTTCCGTCATTTCTTTCATTTTCTGATTGCTTTCCGTAATACCTCTGCCGGCTTCCTGAGAAAGGGTATTTGCCTCAGCTGCATTGGACGCATTTTGTTTTACACGTTCTGAGATTTCCGTGATTGTTGCAGACAATTCTTCTATGGAAGAGGCCTGCTCTGTTGCACCCTGGCTTAACGCCTGAGAAGCGTCAGCTACCTGGGAGGCACCTGTGGATACCTGTTCGGATGCCTCGTCAATTTCCAGAAGGGTGCTGCTTAAGTTTAAGCGGATGTTGTGCATTGCTTCATAAATATAGCGGTAATCTCCGGTATATTGATCCTGGCACTCCGATTGAACTTTGAAGTTCCCCTGGCTCATTTCCCCAAGCAGATAATTGATATCCTGAATAATCAATTTTAAATTTTGTCCCATTTCCACGAATGTTTTTGATAACTGGCCAATTTCATCATTGCTTTTGACCTGAATCTCAACATTTAAGTTTCCTGCCGCAATGTTCTTTGCAGCTGCCACAACTCCATCAATGGGTTTCAAAGTTCTCCGTAAAAATACAATGATAACCGAATTAATAAAAATAAGGGATAAAACGGCCAGCACAATCATGACAATAACGCTTTTTACCACATCCTTATACAAATCGCTTTTGTCAAGACTGCTTGAAGCCCACCAGGTCTGGGATCCGCAGGTGATAGGGTAGTAATGTCTGGTTTCCAGAGAACCGTCAGCTTTTTTTGTATCGATGTGGAATTCCTTCTTGTTTTCCTGCATTTTTACAATCCTGGCATATTCTGATGGAGGAATTAAGTCTTCCAGTTTTTTACCAATGTTATCACTTGATTTGCTGTCGAAAGCAATCATATTTCCTTCTGTATAAATATCCACATACATGGAAGGATATTTGGCATCAGTGGTTTTGATTCTGGAAAAATTAGATACGTTAATATCAGCCAGGATAACACCAATTACATTGTCTCCGTTCATAATTGGATATGCTATGGTACTCATCATGGTTCCTTTATAATTAAAAGGATCGGTCAGGAAAGGTGCCTTTGTTTCTCTTGCTACCCGGTAATAATCCTGATTGGAGTATTCGCTGTAGGCACCCAGAGATTGGGCAGTGTTATTTTTAGCATTGTCACGGTCAACATAGACAGAGTAATCTTTGACTGCCGTATCAAATTGCCCAGGCTCAAAAAAGGCACCGACGCCATATAAGGAATCGGTATTATTAAGCGCTGCCCAGGCTGAATTAGTAATGTAATTCTCTACCTCATAATTGACTTCTTTCAGCTGGGCATTGTATATTTTGCTTTTCCTGTTGATGTTTTTCCAGTCACTGGTGGCTTCCCCACCATTATACACCCGATTTAAGTAATCCTGTAAATCTTTGGCAGTGCCAGACGCATCATTAATAATAGACTGAACCATGAGACCGTTCTGAGCTGCAATTCCCGTAAACTCACCATTGATTGCTTTGGATATTGAACTGCTTGCAAGTATGGAAGAGATGGTAATAAGCACGGTCAAACTCATAATCAGTATGATACCTGTAGCAATGGATGTTTTCATTGCAAGCTTCATATCATTGAAATTAATTTTTTTCTTGTTCTTCATCTTAATGCTCCCTCAAATTAAAAAAATAGTAAAAAACTTCCCTCCTGTGCACCGGTAATATAGTTTGCTTACATGGAAAAATTTACCATTTACCGTATAAAAAATAAACTGCATATCATGCAGCTAAATTTTTATATATTAAAAAAATGACCTCCTTTCCTGTCATTAGTTTCATTTTTCTTCACCATCAACTGTTATTCGACACAAAGTGACAATTTGTTAATAGAAAATTCATAAAAAAGATTACTATGATTATTAATAATGAGGGGAATAAAATAATTGAAACGGTATTTTACATGATTCAATTGGCTATGACACAAATGAATAACTTTATATACCAGGCATGAGAAGCTGAGCAGCTACTTCAGCTACACCGCAAAGAACCATAACAAGGATTGGGTCTTTCTTTTTCTTTCGGAGTAGAAATACGGCAGCAGCAAAATAAAGCACCGGACGAAGTTTGACCTGCCCAGGTAAAAAAGAAAAGGAACCAGAGGGAAATACAGCAGGAAGTAAAATATCAATTCCCGCCACTGCGATCATAGATACTACGGCAGGACGCAGGCTTTCTAATATATCCTGCAGAATGCTTAAATTTTTATATCGGTTATATGCCCAGGATAAGAAGGTGACAAACAGGCAGGAAGGAAGTACGCAGCCCAAAGTGGCAAAAAAAGCGCCGGGTAATCCGGCAATCTGATTTCCTACGAATGTTGCAGAATTTATGGCAATTGGACCAGGTGTCATTTGTGAGATGGTAATTAAATCGGTAAAATCATTTATGGTGAGCCAGTGATGAGTAGTGATAATCTGTTGTTTAATTAATGGCATGGCGGCATAGCCACCCCCGAAGCTGAACGCTCCGATCTGAAAAAATGCCCAGAATAATTTTAAATAGATCATAATTATGCCTCGTTTCTAAGTTTTCGAATGATGGTCTTACAGATACCGGCCAATGCTGCAGCAAAGATGATAAAAATTACATTTACATGATAAAAGTAAGCAGCAATAAAGGAAGCAGCCATCAGGATAATCAAAAGGGGATCTTTTTCCTTTACCACGTCACCTCCCATGTCATAAACAACGGAAAGGATCACAGCACCAACACCTGCTGTCATACCGTTTAGCATTGCCTGGATGATGAAATTTTCTTTAAAGGCGGTGTAAAAAAAGGAGATAGCAGTGAGAATAACAAAGGGAGGAATCACTGCACCTAAAACGGCGCAAATAACGCCGGGTAATCTGGCAAGTTTATATCCCACAACGATGGCTCCGTTAACGGCAATGGCTCCTGGTGAGGATTGGGCGATGGCTACCAGGTCAAGCATTTCCTGCTGATCAATCCAGTGAAGCTCATCTACAAATTTCTTCTTCAGTAAAGTGACAATTACATAGCCGCCGCCGAAGGTAAAAGAGCTTAGATAAAGTGTTGATAAGAATATATTGCTTAATATTTTTTTATTCATCTGTGTAAGTCTCCTGTTTCCGATACAAATTCATTTTCTTTGTCTAAATATCTGCAAAAAATAAAGAGTCCCATTAGAATAAATGGAGAAAAAACCGGATCTGCCTCCACATTCCAGCCACCGCCTTTTATGCTGTGTACAAGCTTTGCAGCCACCCAGCTTTCCTCATCCATGATGCAGTATTCCTGACTGCTTCTCATAAATAAATCGTAAACCTTATGATCCAAGGTGAAATTGATCTGATTTACCAGCTGACCATTCAGTAAAGATAGATTATCTGAAAATACAGGATTTCCGGATAAAATGGTCTGATTGAGAGAATCAGAAAGGATATAAATTTGTTCCTGGCTATGTTCGCCGCCCTCACAGGTTTTTATATCTGCATATAATTTAATTCTGCCGTCAGGGGAAAGTATGGTCTTTCTTGTGGGATAATAGGGCATTTTTAAGCAGGCAAGCTTTGTGGATGGTCTTTCATTATCAAGCATATAAAGTTTTCCCGTTTTGATTAAGTATTTCATAGAAATTTCCTTTCAGGTTGTTTAATCCTTTACAAGTATAGCACTTGATGGTTTATAATTAAAATAGTATAATTTTATGAAAAACATATGATATTAGCTATAATAAAAGGAGGTATCTCTATGTCCATACGCCATCTGCGCATATTTCTTACTGTGTGTGAATGCAATAACAGTATAACCAGAGCAGCGAAAAAACTATATATGACCCAGCCATCCGTTTCTGTAGCCATACAGGAACTTGAAAAATATTATGGGATTGTATTATTTGACCGCATTTCCAGAAGGCTTTATCTGACTGAGGCAGGCAGACAGTTTCTGGAATACGCTCAGCGTATATTTGCCCTCCTTGATGATATGGAGAAGGGGATCAGAAACTGGGATACTATCGGGGTGCTGCGAGTCGGAGCCAGTATCACCATAGGTTCCCAGTTCATGCCAAGCTATGTGGAAAAATTTTCAGCAATGTATCCCGAAGCGGAAGTGCAGGTGTTTATCGGAACTTCCCATCAGCTGGAGCAGAAGCTACTAAGTAATGAACTGGATTTTGCACTGGTAGAGCGGCCGGTTCATGAAAGCTCCCTGCTTGCAGAGCCTTATATGGAAGATTCCCTTGCAGTCATTGCTCCGGGCCGTCACCCCTATTACCAGGGACAGATGCTGAAAAAGGAAGAGTTAAGCGTACAGAAATTCCTTCTGCGTGAACATGGAAGCGGGACCAGAGAGCTGTTTGAAGAAGTGATGGAAAAATCAGATATTACGGTAAAACCAGTATGGGAAGGGATGAGTACAACCGCACTGGTCAATGCAGTTATTCATGGACTTGGAATTGCCGTTGTGCCAAAGCGCATGGTTTCCGGTCCATTGGAGAAAAAACTGGTTTACCAGCTGGAAATAGAGGGTGCGGAATTTAAACGATACTTCTATATCGTCCATCACAAAGACAAGCTTTTAACCAGGACGATTCATGAATTCATTGATCTTTGCAGGTGTTACGAACTGGACTTCCCCATGCCAAAATACAATGGACTATAAAAAACACGGGCGGATAAAAAAACAGCCCGTTTCACAAAGTTTTTGAAGCTTCTCTTATTGAAAGAGAAACAACTTAGACCTTGAAACGGGCATGGGATCAGGTTTATGACAATTGGTTCTTGTTTCTGCCGGATTTCCATAAAAGGATAAAGCCTGCAAGCGCTACAAACAGGGAGATAAACTGGGAAGTTGATAAGCTTCCAACAGAACCCCTGATTAAATCACCCCGGTAAAATTCAATTGCAAATCTCCCCAGGCTGTAAAAAATCAGATAGAAAGCGCTGACTCTTCCGGCAGGGGGATTTTTCCGTGCCAGTGCCAGCAGTACAAAACAGTTGGCAAAGTCAAAAATACTGGATACAATCTGAGTGGGCAGCAACGGAATTCCGTTGGGTGCAAACTGAGAACTCTGAAAGGTAATGGAAAAAGGTCCGGAGGTCTGACGCCCATAACAGCATCCGGCAAGAAGACATCCGATTCTTCCAAATCCCTGTGCCAGGGCGATTGACGGGACTACAAGATCCAGATAACGGATTGGACTTATTTTCTTTATACGGCAGTAAACAAATCCGGCCCCAATTCCTCCGATGATTCCTCCATACACTACAAATCCGGTTGAGATATCAAGTAAAAGTCTGGGATTGCTTCTGATCTCATCAAATATAGTAACGTAGTAAAGAAGCTTGGCACAGATAAGACCGCCTCCGGCTCCCAGAATAAGCAGATAGAATAAGTGATCCGGTTCCAGCCCAGCCTTTTTGGCGCGGTATTCTGCTGTTAAGTAGGCTGCGGCAATTCCGATGCCGATCATCAGACCGTATCCGTGAAACGTAAAACCCCCGATGGAGAATAAATCGTTATACATGGTTATCTTCCTTCTTTTATCTTTAGAATAAAAACGAAGTTATTATATCATATCTTTTAAAACATTGCAAAGAAAGCCGAATGTCTCCGGTATATCAAACAATATACAAAATAGTCATTTCCTTTAATTTTTCATTCATCTGCTGTCTTAAAAACAGCTCCCCATCTTCTCTTAAATCATTTTTATAACAGTATTTCCCCCTGCCTCTTCCCGTCATTAAGTCTTTGTCATATAGTTTTCCTGCGTCAGGAAATGCCTCACTGTTAATGGCATTGTGAACAAAGCTGTAAGTCATGAAAATTATTTCAACCAGAGCAGTCCGTTTTACCTTTTCACTTAACTGCATGGAAAGAATTGTGATCAGTTCGGAATAAAGCTGTTTCCAGTCGTCAGTTAATATGACCGGTGCAATGAGGATTCCAACCCGGTAACCGGCATCGCACATTTTGTTTAATGCAGTAATTCTTGCATTTAATCCGGAAGTTCCAGGTTCGAACCTGGTTATGATGGACTGGGGATTCACGCTCATACGCATGATAATGCGTCCGCCGTGGTTTAAATTAAGAAGAGGGTCCACCTGATTAAACTTAGTTGGAAAGGTTAAAAAGCCTTTGTCAGTTTTTCCAAACTGTTCAATGGTCCATGATAAATTGCCGGTAATTGTATTTTCCAGAACCAGATCACTGTTGCTGCCAATCTCATAAGTGTTATCTTTTACGGATTTAGACTGATGTTTGATTATTTTATCCAACATCTGTTCCCGATTCACAAACAGACGCAGATAGGAACATTTGTTGTAGTTGCAGACCAGATAGCAGTAGTGGCACATGGCAGTACAACCAGAAGAAGTATAAGGGACAAGATAATCCGAAACTTTATGGTTCGGAACGTAGTTATGGGTTTTTCTGACTCCAATTACCAGCAGCCGTTTTAGTTCAGGGAAATCCTTGTTGGGCCGGGTGCGCAGTTCATCTATTTTATTATGGCTTTCAATGGGGATCCATGGTATATCTTTATATTTCTCTTTCAATAATCCGCCTAACTCATAGTTCAGGGAATCTGGTTCAAAATAAATTTTATCTGGAAACATGTTAGTTAACCTCCTGTTTCCATTTATTATGCGGAGAAAAAATCGGGATATCCCATGTAAAAATGCACAAAAAAACGACCAAAATCTGTATGATATTACAAAAATTTAATAACGATCATATAAAACATAAACGAACATATAAGACTATTGAAAATCAACTTTAATCATGTTAATATGGCATTACAGAAACAAAACGAACATAAAAAACAGGCATTAAGATCAAAGGAGAAGGTAGTATGAGCAAGGTGAGTGAAACGACCAGAGAATCATGGATCATGAGCACGTTTCCAGAGTGGGGAACCTGGCTGAATGAAGAGATTGAAAGCGAGGAAGTAAAACTCGGCACTGTGGCGATGTGGTGGTTAGGCTGTACGGGAATCTGGTTTAAAACACCAGGCGGCTGTAATTTAACCATCGACTTATGGTGTGGAAATGGAAAACGTACCCATGGAGACGGAATGATGGCAGAAGGGCATCAGATGGCTAATATGTGCGGTGCCAGGAAGATGCAGCCCAATTTAAGAGCAGTGCCTTTTGTCATTGATCCATTTGCCGTTAAAAAGGTGGATGGAGTTTTAGCAACTCATTATCATCAGGATCACATGAGCGCAGAGTATGCAGCACACGTGATTCAAAGCGGCATGACCACCACTGACGAAAATGGAAATGAGATTCCGGTTCCATTTATCGGTCCTTTAAAATCTGTGGAGACCTGGATCAAATGGGGAGTTCCAAAAGAGAGGTGTAAAGTAGTGCGTCCGGGAGACACCATTAAGATAAAGGATGTGGAAATCGTAGTCCTTGACTCCTTTGACAGAACCTGTCTTGTAACAACAGACTCCACCGGAGCGGACAGAGAAGAACTGACCGGAATCTGCCCAACCGATATGGATGATAAGGCAGTCAATTACTTAATCAAAACGCCAGGCGGCAATATCTATCACAGCGGTGATTCCCATTATTCCATCTATTTTGCTAAGCATGGAAAGGATCATAAGGTTGATGTGGCGTTTGGCTCCTATGGGGAAAATCCGGTAGGTATGGCGGATAAGATGACCTCCTGCGATGTACTTCGTATGGCGGAGGCATTAAACTGTAATGTGGTGATTCCCATTCACTATGATGTGTGGAGCAACTTTATGGCTGATGTCAACGAAATCCGGGTGCTTTATGATATGAAAAAGGATCGTCTGGATTATCGGTTCCATCCGTTCTTCTGGGAAGTAGGCGGAAAATATGTCTATCCAACAGACAGAGAGAAAAAAGCCTATCATCACCCCAGAGGATTTGAGGATTGCTTTGAAGCTCCTCAGAACATACCGTTTCGGTCCTGTTTATAAAACATTGGGGAGGGTTAGTCATGCTGTTAAAAGAGTTTGTGGAACTGGGGCATTACAAATTCGCTGAGGAAGCGGCAAGCTGGGAGGATGCGGTACGGATGAGCTGTGAGACCTTAGAGGCGGATGGAACCGTTGAGGCGGGTTATAAGGAAGAAATCATTGAATGCATCAGGAAATATGGACCTTATATTATCATCATGCCAAATGTAGCCATGCCTCATTCCCAGGAAGGTGCAAAAGGGGTGCACAAAACTGCAATCGGATTTATGAAGCTGAACAAGCCGGTCAGCTTTGAACCAGGGGACGAGGAAAAGGATGCCAGGCTTTTCTTTACCCTTGCTTCCTGTAATCCGGAGCAGCATTTGTTAAATATGACAAGGCTGTCGGAACTGTTAATGAATGAAGGGGCGGTGGAAGCACTGTTAAGTGCCAATTCACCAGAGGATTTAATCAAAATCCAGAGCGATTATCTGGATTTATAATGGGGAGGGTTTCTTATGGATATTTTATTAAAGATTTGGTCGTATTTTGCAGTCAATGTATTACAGCAGCCGGCTTTTATGATTGGTCTGATCGTTATGATTGGTTACATACTGCTGGGAAAACCCTGGTATGATGTTCTTGCAGGAGTGATTAAGGCAATCGTAGGTTATCTGATTCTGACTGTGGGCTCTGGGGGCTTAGTCAGCAATTTCCGTCCTGTGCTTGTAGGTTTAAAAGACCGTTTTAATATGAACGCAATGGTAATTGACCCTTACTTTGGACAGAATGCGGTAACAGCAGGAGTGGAAGAAGTGTTTGGGAAGGCATTCGGCAATGCCATGATTCTGCTTTTAATTGCGTTTATTGTAAATATTCTACTGGTTCGCTTCAGTAAGGTGACCAAGTTAAGAGCTCTGTTTACCACTGGTCACGTACAGGTACAACAGGCGGCTACCGCTTACTGGCTCATCCTCTTTGCCTGCCCGTTTTTATTAAACAATAATGTTGCCCTCCTGATAGTAATGGCACTGATTCTTGGAGCCTACTGGGCAGTCGGTTCAAACTTAACCATCAAGCCCTGCCAGGAACTGACCGATGGCGCAGGTTTCTGCCTGGCACATCAGCAGATGTTCGGCATTGCATTTAATACCTGGCTGGCAGAAAAACTGTTTGGCAAAAAGAAAAACGGGAAAGAAATCAAGAAGATTGACGAGATCGAGCTTCCCGGATTCATGTCCATATTCAATGAAAACATGGTATGCACCTCCATACTGATGATCGTTTTCTTCGGAGCAATTCTGTGTATTTTAGGAAGGGATTATCTGGTGGAACAAAAGTTCATGAAAGAGGGCGCCAGCATGGTCTTCTATGTCATTCAGACCTGCCTTTACTTCTCTGTTTACCTGGCAATTCTTCAGCTGGGAGTCAGAACCTTCGTCACTGAGCTGACCGCATCCTTCCAGGGAATTGCTGATAAGCTCCTTCCTGGTTCCCTTCCCGGAGTTGATTGTGCAGTTGTATTCGGATTTGGTTCTGCCAATGCGGTACCTCTTGGTTTCCTTGCAGGCTTTGCAGGTCAGATTCTGGCAATCATTGCGCTGATTGTTTTAAAGAGTCCGGTTCTTGTAATCTGCGGTTTCGTTCCTGTATTTTTTGACAATGCAACCATTGCCGTATTTGCCAACGAAAAAGGCGGAATTAAGGCAGCGCTATTGTTACCGTTTTTTTCTGGTATCTGTCAGGTATTCGGGTCAGCAATTATCGCAGGCTGGGTTGGAATGGCAGCTTATGGCGGATACTTAGGTATGTGGGACTGGGCAGTTGTATGGCCGGTTATGACGGCAGTCATGAAGTTTTTAAGCTATGCCGGTGTGCTGATTGTAGTGGTTGTTTTACTGGCAATTCCCCAGATTCAGTATCGGAAGGATAAAAAAGGTTATTTTCTTATTACAGAAAATTACGAAGCCTATAAAGAATTAAAAGGAATCAAATAGAAGTCAGGAGAAGGAAAATGTCAAAAGAAAATATGAGTTTTATGGTTTGCTGTGCCAATGGGGCCGGCTCCAGTCTGATGATGAAAATGACGATGCAGAAGGTACTTGATAAAGCGGGAATTAAGCCCACCAAAGTTCATCACTGCGCTTTATCGGAAGGAAAAACGGCAGCCGCTCAGTACGATGTTGTCTTTTGTGCACAGAATTTTGTCAGCATGTTTAAAGGGGCACAGGAAAAAGGGACTCTGGTGATTGGTCTTAGAAATATCATGTCTCCCCAGGAGATGGAACAAAAAATGAAGGATAATGGAATTCTTTAATTTCAATCAAAACGAACATAAATCAAGTGACACAGGCTTCTGAACAGGCTATAATGAGGATAAAGAATCATATCTTTATGAGTTGAGAGGGAAAACAATGAAAAAAGACAGAGCTTGTGTTGAGAACAGAAGGAGCCGCATCCTGGAGCTGATGGAAAAGAATCCCAGGGTGCGGGTAGATGAACTGGCGGAAGCATTAGAGGTATCTCTGATTACCATACGCAGGGATTTGCAGTATTTAGAAGACAAGAAGCTTCTTGTGCGCACCCATGGAGGCGCCATTGCTTCCGGCAGTCCTGTGGATGAGGTATCCTTATACAGGAGGCTGATTGCTGAATTTGCCGCCAGGTTCGTAACCGATAATGATACGTTGTTTATTAATACCAGCAGCAATGCATTAAAAATACTGGAATACATTAACTGTTCCAATGTAACCGTCATTACCAATAACGGAAAAGCCATTCACTGTGAGCACTCCCAGGAAGTAAATGTTGTGCTGACAGGGGGTGAACTGCGCTATCCAAAAGAAGCTATGGTAGGGGATTTTGCATTGCGCAATTTACAGACAATCTATGCGAAGAAAGCATTTATCGGCTGTTCCGGAATCAGCGGAGAAAACGGAATGACGACGGAGATCTTCAACGAGGTCAGCATCAATGAAATGATGGCAGGCCATGCAACCCAGGATGTTTATGTCCTGGCCGATCACACAAAGATCGGGAAAAACAGCAGCTTTGTCAGCTGCCCCATCGAAAAAATCAAGTATTTAATCACCGATGAAAAGGCATCATCAGAAGCTCTGGATCTGATCAGGGAAAAAGGGGTGGAAGTGTTTGTGGTCCGCCGGTCAGATTTTTAAATCAATCATAGTGGAACAATGCCCGGGCGTCCATGTTGATTGCATCTTTCGTGGAGGCAAATTTATGGAAAAGGCATATACCCTTGGATTATATGAGAAATCCATGCCTGAGTGGCTTGGATGGAAAGAAAAACTGGAAGCAGCAAAAGCTGCCGGTTATGATTTTGTGGAAATCAGCATTGATGAAACAGAGAAAAAGTTAAGCCGTTTATCCATGTCACAGGCAGAACGGCTGGAATTAATCAATACCATGAAGATTGTGGGACTGCCCATACGCACCATGTGCTTAAGCGGGCACCGCAAATATCCTCTTGGAAGCCACGATCCTGCCGTACGGGAAAAGGGAATGGAGATTATGGAGAAAGCAATCCAGCTGGCAGATGATCTGGGGGTCAGGATCATCCAGCTGGCAGGCTATGATGTATATTATGAGGATTCAAGTGAGGAGACGAAGCAGTATTTTCTGGAAAATCTGAAGAAAGCCACGGAAATTGCGGCGCGCCTGGGAGTTGTACTGGGATTTGAGACCATGGAAACGGAATTCATGAATACAGTGGAAAAATCCATGGAATATGTAAAGCTGGTATCATCTATGTATTTAAACGTCTATCCGGATATCGGGAATATTACCAATGCAGCCAAAACTTACGGAATCAATGCCTTAGATGACTTACGCGCAGGGAAAGGTCATCTGGTTGCCATGCATTTAAAAGAAACTGTTCCTGGAAAATTCAGGGAGATTCCGTTTGGGACAGGGCATGTGGACTTTGAGAGTGCCATTCAAACAGCCTGGGAGCTGGGAATCAGAAAATATGTGGCAGAGTTTTGGTATACCGGTAATTCCCAGTGGATGAGAGAACTTTACGATGCTAATAAGCGGATGACTGAGATTCTGGATAAACAATGCCTGAAGGAGAGATTGCAATGAAAGCAGAGAAAAAGGTATTAGGGCATTTAACAAAATGTTATTCGGTTGCCCCCCTAAGTTATAAAGGGAAAGAACATTTTCTGGTAGCAGCGGAAAAGGAAGATCCCTGTCTTTTATTTGATATGGACGGAAATAAGGTGGGTACTGTCTGGGAAGAACCAGGCGGCACGATGTCCATGGTACAGGTTCCCGGTACAGACGGACAGTTTCTGGCAACCCAGCGGTTTTATTCTCCCAATGATTCCAAAGAGGCAGTCATAGTGCTGGTAACCCCGGATAATTTGGGTAAGTGGGAGATAAAGACCATTGCAGCCCTTCCTCATGTTCATCGGTTTGACATATTAAAAAGGGGAAGGACACTTTATCTTCTGGCATGTACCTTAAAATCCGGTCACGAGTATAAGGAAGACTGGTCCAGTCCGGGTAAGGTTTATGCTGCAGTGCTTCCGGAGGATCTTTCAGGGCTTTGTGAGTCCAGTCCGTTGCAATTTGAAGTGATTCAGGAAGGACTGTATAAGAATCACGGCTATTACCGGGTGGAGGAAAACGGAGCAGATACAGCTCTGGTGTCCTGTGAAGGAGGAGTTTTTCAGTTTGTTCCGCCCTTTCAGGAAGGGGAAAAGTGGGAGGTCCGTAAGCTGCTTGACACTCCTGCCAGTGATGGTGTTTTAATAGATTTTGATAAGGATGGGGAAAGAGAGCTTGCTGTATTGTCCCCCTTCCATGGTGATTGTATTTCCATTTATAAAAAATCGGAAGGCAGCTATAAAAAAGTATACGAATATGAGAAAAAGGCAGAGTTTTCCCATGGAATTTTTGGGGGAAGCTTATGCGGGAAGCCTGCTTTGGTGGTGGGGCACAGGCAGGGAGAGAGAAATCTCCTTTGCTTTACCTGGAATAAAGAACGTAAGACATATCAATGGGAGATCCTGGACCGGGACTGCGGACCTGCCAATGTGCTGCATTTGAAAAAAGAAGGGGAAGACTTTTTAATCAGCGCAAACCGGGAAATTGATGAAATTGCCATGTATCGGATCACACCTTAGGTGGAATAACCGGGTTTCTAAAAGAGAATAGACAATTATACCTTTGTGAAGTATACTGAAATCAAGTTGAACAGCAGATTTATCCATAAATTATCTGCTGAGACACAAAGGAGGAATTGTCATGAAGAGCATAAAAAACAAAATATTTCTTTACATGGCTTTAACTGTTTTTATCTCACTCACAGTAGTTGGCGGCATCAGTATTTATTTAAATTATTACAGCATGATTGGTACTATGAACCAGTCCATGACAGAACTGGCTGAGACAGCGTCTGAGCGGGTAGCAAAGGAGCTGGATATTTATAAGAATCTTGCTTATGAAGCAGGAAGCATTGCAAGACTTGCCAATCCAGAGACAGGTATTGATGAAAAGAAGTCTATCATCGATCAGAGGGCCAAGACCCACGAGTTCCAGAGAGGGAATATTATAGGGATCGACGGCATCAGCATTTTTGATGGAAAAGACTATTCGGACCGGGATTATTTTAAACGTTCAATCAAAGGAGAGATGGCGGTATCGGAACCATTAATCAGCAAGGTTACAGGGCAGATGACAATTATTATATCAGCCCCTTTGTGGGAGAAGGGAATCCCCGGAACGAAAGTGGTGGGAGTTGTTTATTTTGTTCCCAAGGAAACCTTTTTAAATGATATCGCTGCTTCCATACAGGTCAGCAAGGGTTCCAATGCCTATCTTCTTAATCAGTCCGGAAAGGTGATTGCCGATCCCAATATGGATAAGGTTACCAATGGAATCAATGTCCAGGAAAGTGCTTCAAAGGACTCAGGGCTTGCACAGCTTGCAGCACTTGAAGCTAAGATGACCCAGGGGAAAAGCGGTTTCGGACGTTATGAAAACCAGGGGCATAAGATGTTTCTTTCCTATGCGCCGATTGCAGGGACTGACGGCTGGAGCATTGGAATCAGTGCACCCATGTCAGATTTCATGGGATCCACTAAGACAGCCAGCGGGATTACTCTTTTCCTGATTGCAGTATTTCTCGTAGTTGCAGCAATCGTATCCGCAGCTCTGGCAGGCAAGATAGCAAGTCCCATTACTTCCTGTGCAAACCGGTTAAAGCTGCTGGCAGAGGGGGATCTTGATTCTCCTGTAACAGAGGTGAAAGACAAAGATGAAACAGGTATTCTTGCAGATGCCACCAGGGAGCTTGTTTCAAGGCTTGGGATGATTATTAAGGATGTGGATTACGTTCTTCATGAGATGGCGGCAGGGGATCTGACAGTCAGCACCACCTGTGATGCTGCTTATGTAGGGGGATTCAAAGGCATACATGAAGCGATGCATCAGTTAAAGGCACAGCTGGGAGATACTCTTTTAAATATCAGCCGTTCTTCCGGTGAAGTGGCAGCAGGAGCGGACCAGGTATCTGCAGGTGCTCAGGCGCTGTCTCAGGGAGCTACGGAACAGGCAGGCTCCATAGAGGAACTGGCTGCCACCCTGGGTGATATATCAAAGCAGGTAGAGGGAAATGCAAGAAGTGCCAGGGAGGCCAGTAATAAGGCGAAAGAAATGGCTGAGGAATTAAGCAGTGGAAAAGAACAGATGCAAAAGATGACAAAAGCCATGGATGAGATTTCTCAGACGTCTGGGGAAATCGGAAAAATAATCAAGACAATTGAAGACATCGCTTTCCAGACCAATATTCTGGCATTGAACGCGGCAGTCGAAGCTGCAAGGGCAGGAGAAGCAGGAAAGGGCTTTGCAGTGGTTGCAGATGAAGTAAGAAATCTGGCTTCCAAGAGTGGGGAAGCATCAAAGAATACATCTGCCTTGATCGAAAATTCTTACCAGTCTGTACAAAATGGAGCACTGATTGCGGCAGAAACCAAAGAGTCGTTAGACCGGGTCGCAGCTGCTTCTGAAAGAACCGTATCTTTAATCAATGAAATTTCCAATTCATCGGCGGAGCAGGCTGTTTCCATAGGGCAGGTAAATCAGGGGATTGATCAGATTTCAAGTGTGGTTCAGACAAACTCCGCAACAGCCGAAGAAAGTGCAGCAACCAGTGAGGAACTTTCCGGTCAGGCACAGATTTTAAAGAACTTAATCGACCGATTTCGACTTTAATCGATTTTATTAAAATAGCGTTAAGATTCCCTCCAATCTCTATCTTTTTATAGCATATATTACTAAAATAGAAAGGTAAAAGGAGGGATGAATTATGGGGTTCATGATTGTTTTGCTTATGGCTGTATATGCTGTTATCGGTGGATTGACAACGCTTTATCTGTTTTTAAGCTTCCCGGCAGTAGTGATTTGGAAAATTTATAGAAGATTTAGTAAGGGAATTTCTATTTTTTATTGAAATAAGACAGCCATCTATGAATTTATTATAGATGGCTGTCTTATTTTAGTTATTGAAGCTTGAACTTTTCTATTTCCTGCTTTAATATCTGAGCCTGTGCATCAAGTTCTTCACTGGATGCAGAACTTTCTTCGGCTGTCGCGGCATTTGTCTGAACAACACTGGATACTTGGAATAACCCCTGATTAATCTGTCCAATGGACAGTGCCTGTTCATTGGAAGCAATCATTATTTTCTGGATAATCTGGTTCACAATTTCTGATTTTTCCGCAACGTCTTTTAGAATAACAGAGGTTTCACCGGTAAGCTTTCCGCCTTCCGCTACGGTAGTTACGGAATGTTCAATCAGATCTGCAGTCTGTTTTGCTGCCTCTGCAGATTTTGCTGCCAGGTTACGCACCTCATCTGCCACCACTGCAAATCCTTTCCCTGCTGTGCCAGCTCTTGCTGATTCAACAGCAGCGTTCAAAGCAAGAATATTGGTCTGGAATGCAATGTCTTCAATCACTTTCGTAATTTTTGATATTTTTTCTGAAGAAGACTGGATTTCCTTCATGGAAGCCTCCAGCTTCTGCATATAGGTATTTCCATAATCCAGGCTTGAACTTACCTGGCTTATGTATTCCGTAGCTTCCTTTACATTCTCTGCATTCTGTTCCGCCTGAACGGCAACATTTGATATAGCGCCGCTAAGTTCTTCCACGGTTGCGGCCTGCTGTGTAGTACCGGTTGCAAGTGCCTGTGAAGAACTGGAAATTTGCTCGGCACCTTCAGCTACCTGTTCCGATGATTCCCGTATTTTTAAAAATACAGAATTTAAATTTAAGATTATTTTATCTAATGCATCCTTAATTTGGATAAAATCACCTTTGTATACTTGTCGACTAGAAAGGGTGCAATCACCACGTTCCAGATTTGTTAAGATATATGATATTTCATGAATATAGTTGTTTAATGTATTTACAGTGTTTGTAAATGAAATAGATAAGGTATGCAGTTCGTTCTTTGTTTTTACCTGGGGGACTTGGGAATGTAAATCTCCTTCCTCCAGCATTTCAATTCTTTTTACAAGGCTGATAATGGGATTAACAATTGGTCTGGCGATCTGGAATGAAATAATAATTGAAATAAGTATGAAAAAGATCACTGAACCGATGGTGACTACTATAGATGTATAAAAGCTTGACATCAGCTCAGATTTATCAGCCACAATTGCGATAGACCAGCCATCCGTATCAGGGATGGGCGTGTAAGCAGTCACCATCTTTTTCCCATCAAAAGTAACGGTTGTTATTCCAGATTTTCCTGCCATCATGTCTTTGTTTTGCTCTGCGACTGAAGTGTAGCTGGAATCGGTTTTAGCCATTTCTATATAGTTGACTTCCCCGTTTACCCGATCTCTGTTTTTGTGTGCAATCATTTTTCCATTCTTATCCAGAATAAAACCATATCCGGATTTTCCTACAGATACTCCGTCAATCATCTCACTGAACGTATTGGCGTCAAGTGCTGCAGAAACGGTTCCATTATATTGACCATTATTTATTTTTGTTGCGATAACCAATACCGGTATCTTTAATACGTCGCTCATAACAGTGGAAGAGATGTAAGTATTACCGCTTATGGCCTGTTTGAAATATTCTCTATCTGACATATTTGAACCGTTTATGGCTTTGCCGTTGGCATTTGCTGTAGTAAGGGAGACAAAACCATAATTGCTTGCCAGTTTTTCCATGGCTTTATTCTTTTCTTCATCTGACTTAGCTGGATCTGTTATTGAGGTGTTTTGGGCAATGGATTCGATTCTGATCTTGTAATTTTTAATTGCGTTATCCACTGCCTGACTGTATGCGGTGGCATTCTCTTCCAGGCGGGTATTCATGTTTTTAACAGTATCATTGTATAATATTGCGGCATTAATAATACCGATAAAAATAGACACTGTCATGGTCAGGCCGATCATGCTGAATAATAGTGATTTTTTAATTGACTGGTTTCTTAAGTTCTTTCTTACATAATGAAGTTTATTCATTTTTTGCTTCTCTTTTTCCATACATATCATTCTCCCTATTTTCTGTTGGTATTTCATATTCTGTTTTCTTTGACATAAATGCCTTTGTATATCTGACAAATATTCATGGTCTGCTATATTCCGGCATGTGATTGAAACTCATCCTTTCTCCTTTATTTTTAGTTATAAATAATGGTGGGTACATTATATAAATCGGATTGTTATTGTAAAATAATAATAGTATTTGTACAGAATAAACCATAATTCTAACACATTTGTATAAAAAGGAAAACGAAAAACTAAATATT
Source organism: Hungatella sp. (assembly GCA_009712635.1). Classification (GTDB taxonomy): domain Bacteria; phylum Bacillota; class Clostridia; order Lachnospirales; family Lachnospiraceae; genus Lacrimispora. Next base: position 418,571 of record WASS01000029.1, read on the forward strand.
TGTCAGCCGTTCAAATAAATTGTTTACATTGATCCGGCCGTATCCCCAGACATTATTCGGATAAACTTCTGAGGGGCTTCTTACGGCACCTCTTATAATTAACCGGTTGACGTCGTATCCGGTCAGGGAAGTATAGTTGCCTCTTGGTATTCCCCATTCAAGTACCATGGCAATAATTCCTGCTGCATGGGCGCAGGCGGCGCCGGTGCCGGTTGCAGTCCCGTACTGGTTGCCGGGAGCAGCACAGGGGATCTGGTAGCCGGGTGCTGCAATATCCGGCTTAACCAGACCGCTTCTGGTATAACCCCTGCTGGATTCAGGCAGAATGCCATCGGTAAACTGATTATAAGCTGTTACGGTCAGCTGGTTGGCACCATTGCCCGGAGATGTGATGGTAGTATCCGGATTAGGCGCTAAAAAATAGGTGCTGTCAGATAAGATTGAACCGCTAGGGAGCCAGCAATGAAACGAAAATGATTCATTTTCAAGACTCTGAGCCCGTAAAGACCATACACCAGGCTGAGGGTTTAAAAAACGGATTAAAATAAGCTGATCTCCGGTTTCCTCTTCAAAAATAATATTATTTACCCAGACAACACTCTGGGTGAAGATGAAATTGAATTTTCGACAGTCTGAGATGGAAGGATAAATACGCTGGGTCGATTCCCTGTTTGGCGTAGAGATATCAATGGAGATTCGTTCTGGTGCGTATGGCCAGATTTCCATCCAGAATTCTTTGTCATTTTCTCCAATTCTTAATTCGAAATCATTATAAAATGGCACAGTAGATGTACTGTTAAAATAATGCCTTTGTGTATTTCCTTCATTTCCGGCGGAAGTAGACACACCAATTCCCGGAAGCTGTACCAGATAGGTTAAATAGCTGCTTAATGTACCTTTGCCATCATGACTGCCCTGGCTTGTGCCAAGTGCAATACAAATAACAAGGGGAAGACTCAGTTTCTGTGCAGTCAAAAAGAGATATCTGATCCCCAGCAAAATGTCTGATTCCTGGAAGCAGTATGTATCTTTTGGTATGGTAAATAAATTTTTTAAGTTTTCTTTTGCATCTTTCAGCTTTACTATTACAATCTGGGAATTGGGAACTACTCCGGCAAAGACCTGATCAGCACTGACGCTGCCGGCTGCAATGCTTGCCATAGCAGTTCCATGTCCGTTGGTATCAGTAGATGGAACAATGGAAAGTGGGTCTTCTGAGGTTAAGGCCAGATTGATGGACTCTCTGTTATATTCACTGCCAAAGGTAAATCCTTCCGGAATAGTTCCGGTCTGCACTGTCTGATCCCATATAGAAACGATGCGTGTGGTTCCGTCGTTATTGCGGAATGCGTTATGCTGGTAGTCAATGCCGGTATCCACAAAGCCCATTAAAATGCCCTGACCGGTCAGATTTAAAAAAGGATTTCTCTGAACCGTTCCAATCCCCGATTTTTCTATACTGATGGTGGATTCAAGAGTATAAAGTGAGGGGAAGGCGTTGTAGGGGTGTGTTCCTAAATCACAGGGATCCGTTCCAGTTGTGGGAATATGAAGCAGTGAGCTTCGTTCTGTAAGTGGAGTGATATTGTCTCCCGTATCATAGGAGGGGACCGAGATATTATTAATGATTAAGTCGTAATAATTATTATCTAGTATTTTATTCAAAATCAGGCCTCCTCACTGCACCAATATTAAGAATTAAAACACCCTTTCAAGACAACCGGATCAGATATTGGTCAGCCTTCGAAACAGGTTATTTACATCAAGCCGGCCATATCCCCAGATGTTGTTTGGGTAAATGATAGAGCTGTCACGTACAGCTCCCCGGATCAACAGCCGGTTCACGTCATTTCCGGTCATGGATGTGTAATTCCCCCTTGGTATTCCCCATTCCAGTATCATGGCGATGGCTCCCGCTGTATGAGCAGCGGCGGCACCAGTTCCAGTCATGGTTCCGTATTGGTTTCTGGGTACCGCACAGGGAATCTGATATCCCGGAGCAGCAATATCTGGCTTTATCAGTCCGTTTCTTGTATAACCTCTGCTGGATTCAATGAGAATACTGTCATTAAACTGATTATAGGCAGTAACGGTCAGCTGACTGATTCCATCTCCGGGAGAGGTAATGGTAGTATCCGGATTTGGATTTAAAAAAAATGTATCATTTGTAATAATATCACCGGAAGGGAGCCAGGAATGAAATGAAATGGGCTCATTTTCCATGCTTTGTACCCGGATATTCCAGACTCCCGCAAGGGGATTTTGAAAACGAAGGAGAATCAGCTGATCGCCGGATTCTTCTTCAAATATAAAGTTATTTACCCACACGGTACTTCCTGTAAAAATAAAATCAAACTTTCTGCAGGAACCAATGGTAGGGTAAATGGGCTGAGTGGATTCTCTGTTTGGGGTGGAAACATCTATGGATACACGGCCCAGTGCATAAGGCCAGATTTCCATAAAAAACAAGGAATCATTTTCTCCTATTCTTAATTCAAAGTTATTATAATAAGGCGGCGCTGTGGTACTGTTAAAATAATGACGTCTGTCATTGCCTTCATTTCCAGCTGAAACAGATATCCCGATACCCGGCAGCCTGGATAGATAATTTAAATAGTTGCTAAGTGCATCTGTGCCGTCATGACCTCCCTGGCTGCTGCCAAGGGCAATGCAGATAACTAACGGACGGCTGGCATTCTGGGCATATGTTTCCAGATACCGGACACCCAGCATAATGTCAGATTCCTGGTAGCACAATACGTCCGGCTTTACAAAGTTCATACTCCTTAAATTCTGTTTGGGATCCTTTAGTTTTACAACAACCAATTCCGCTTCCGGCACAACACCGGTAAAGGAATTTTCCGGATTGTATCTTCCGGCAATGATGCTTGCAACCGAGGTTCCGTGTCCTACGGTGTCGACAGAAGGTACAATCGATAAGGGATCATCTGATCTCAGAGCAATATTAATGGATTCTCTGTTGTATTCTGTTCCATATGTAAATCCCACCGGCGGATTGTTACTTTGAATGGATTGATCCCAGATAGAAAGAATTCTGGAAGTATTATCATTGTATAGAAACGCTTCATGACTGTAATCGATCCCTGTATCAATCACTCCTACAATAATTCCCCGCCCGGTCAGATTTAAAAAAGGATTTCTCTGTACAGGACCAATCCCCGATTTTTCAATGCTGATGGTAGAGTTAAGTGTATAAAGAGTGGGAAATGTATGATATGGATATTCTCCAAGCAGGCATGGAGTTGAACCGGCTGCCGGAATATGAAGCAGGGAATGTCTGAAATTAATCATGGTTATATTGTCTGAGTTATAGCTGGGAATTGAGACATTATTAATGATCAGATCATAATAATCGTTATCCAGAATCTTTTCCAAAAGACAGTCCTCCGGTCCATTTTTCCATATTTGCCGTTACAGATTTGTAAGCTGCTGAAAAACTTTATTTACGTCAAGCTGACCGTACCCCCAAAGGTTATTTGGATATGTGTTAGCTGCACCGTGCCTGGCGGCTCTCAAAAACATTCGGTTAATATCATATCCGGTTAAAGTTGGGAGATTTTTTCTTACGATTCCCCATTCCAAAATCATGGCTGCAGCACCGGCAGCATGTGCAGCAGCAGTACCAGTCCCCGTTGCGCTGCCGTATGAATTCCCTGAAACAGCACAGGGAAGCAAAAAACCGGGAGCGGCAATGTCTGGTTTGATCATACCTGTCGTTGTATAACCCCTGCTGGCATCTGCAAGAACACTGTCATTATATTGATTGTAAGCAGTAACTGTTAACTGATGAGTCCCGTTTCCGGGAGAGGTTATGGTGACAGAGGAATCTGGATTTAAAAAGTAAGTATCATCGGACAGAAAATCCCCGTTGGGAAGCCAGCAGTGGAAGGTAAAAGGTTCTTCCTTCATTGACTGCACCCGCAGATACCACACTCCAGGCATGGGATCTTTAAACCGCATTACGATTACCTGATTACCTGTTTCATCATCAAAAAGAATATTATTCACCCAAATGATGCTTTGGGCAAAAATAAAATTAAATTTTCTGCATTCATTCAGGATGGGATAAACTCTCTGCGTGGATTCTCTGCTGGGAGTTGAAATATCAATGGATATCCGGCTTGTTGCATAAGGCCAGAGAACCATACAAAATTCTTTATCCTTTTCGCTGATCTTCAGCTCGAAATCATGATACCAGGGAATCTGGCTGGTATTATTAAAATAATGTCTGGCTTTGTTCCCCTCATTGCCAGCAGAAGTAACAAAACAGATTCCCGGATCTTGTGTTTTAGCTGTCATGAAACTGCTGATTGCCCCGTTGCCGTCATGACCACCCAGGCTGCTTCCCAGGCAGATACATATTACTATGGGTCTTGCCGCTTTCTGGGAAACTGACAGCAGATAACGGAGCCCCAGATAAATATCTGATTCCTGAAAACAGTAGGTATCTTCAGGAACAAAGAAAATTTTTTTCAGATTATTTTTTGCATCCTTTAGTTTTACTATAACAAGTTCTGATAATGGAACAACTCCTGAGAAAGAAAGGTCTGCGGAGGGTGATCCGGCAGCTATGCTGGCAATGGCAGTTCCATGCCCGTTGTTATCTGTGGTAGGAACCACAGACAGCGGATGGGAGGATAATAAAGCTTCATTTATCTGCTCATTTCTGTATTCAGTTCCAAAGGTAAAACTATCTGGAGGAGTTCCTTCCTGTATTGTCTGATCCCAGATGGAATAGATCCGGCTGGTACCGTCCGGATTTTGAAATGCCGGGTGTATGTACTCAATTCCGGTATCAACTACTCCGATCAGTACGCCTTTTCCCATGAGACCCAGATAAGAGTTTTGCTGAACGAGACCGATTCCTGATTTATCCAGGCTTACCTCAGATTCCAATGCATATAAGGAAGGAAAGCTGTCATAGGGGTAAGTTCCCAGATCGCAGGGATCCGGGGACGCAATGGGTATATGGAGCAGAGAGTAGCGATCACTCAGCGGGGTTATATTATCGCCAGTGTCGTAACCCGATATTATTGTATTGCCCATAATCAGGTCGTAATAGTTATTGTCCAGAATTTTATTCAATAAAAGTCCTCCTGTCTTATACTGAGGGCATATATGATAAGTTTATGCAGCAGGAATTCTAATATGAAAGGAGGGGGGAGAATGGAAAAATGTTACATCCTCTAAATATTGGTAAGTCGTTGAAACAATTCATTCACATCTAACATTCCATAACCCCAGGTATTATTAGGATATATAACAGAAGATTGCCGTCGTGCCCCGCGGGTAATCAGACTGTTGATTACATTACCTGACAGGGTGGTATAGTTGCCTCTGGGAATACCCCACTCTAAAATCATTGCAATAGCACCGGTGGCATGGGCGGTTGCAGCGCCTGTTCCGGTTAAGGTTCCAAATTGGTTTCCAGGAAGTGCACAGGGGAGCTGGTACCCTGGTGCGCTGATATCCGGCTTCACGAAATTATTTCTGGAATAACCTCTGCTGGCCTCTGGTAAAATGCTGTCACTAAACTGATTATAAGCGGTGACTGTCAGCTGATGAGATCCATTACCAGGGGAGTTAATAGTTGTGTTGGGATTGGAATTTAAAAAGAACGTTTCATCGCTGATCAGGCTGCCCGCTGGAAGCCAGGAATGAAAAGCAAGCGGCTCTTTTTCCATGCTTTGCACGTTAAAGCTCCAGATGCCCGGCATGGCATTTTGAAAGCGCAGCAGAATCAGCTGATCCCCGCTTTCTTCCTCAAAGCTCATATTATTAACCCATAAGACAGATGGGGTGAAAACAAACTTGAATCTTCTGCATTCCCCCAGTCCCGGACGTATGAGCTTAGTCGATTCCCGGTTGGGCGTGGAAATATCAATGGAAAGCCTGCCAAGAGCAGATGGCCATATTTCCATGGAAAACATGCTGTCTTTTTCCCCGATTCGCAATTCAAACTGATTGGTAAATGGTTCCTGCTGTGTAAAATTATAATAATGTCTGCGGGTATTTCCCTGGTTTCCCGCTGAAACAGCGATTCCATAACCGGGAAGACGCACCAGATAATTCAAATAATTGCTGAAAGCACTATTGCCATCATGGGCTCCCTGGCTGCTTCCCATGGCAATGCAGATGGCAAGAGGGCGGTTTGCTTTCTGCGCAATGGAAAGAAGATAAGTTATGCCAAGCATCAGGTCGGTCTCCTGATAGCAGGAAATATTATCTGGAACAAAAAACAAATCCTTTAGATTTTTCTTTGCCTCCTTCAGCTTAACAACTGCCAGTTCGGCGAAAGGAACAATTCCGGAAAAATTCTGTTCTTCATCCGTTGCTCCGGCAATGATACTGGCAATTGCGGTTCCATGGCCATCTTGGTCATTGGAAGGAACTATGGATAACGGATTGCCAGAGGCCAGAGCCAAATTGATCATGTCCCTTGAATATTCAGTTCCATATGTAAAATGTTCCGGTGGTGTTCCATCCTGAACAGACTGATCCCATAAAGTCAGGATTCTTGAAGTGCCATCATGAAAGAGAAATGTATGGTGCTGATAATCAATGCCTGTGTCAATAATGCCCACAATAATTCCCCGCCCGTTGAGATTTAAATATGGGTTGCGCTGTACGGCTCCGATTCCGGATTTTTCATGACTTACGGTGGAGGTAGGAGTATAAAGGGAGGGAAAGTTGTAATAAGGATATTTACCAAGATTACATGGATCAGCGTTTCCTACAGGAATATTCAGCAGAGAATGTCTGATATTTATAGGTGTGATATTATCTCCTTCTTCATACAGAGGCACAGAGACGTTATTAATAATGAGATCATAGTAATTATTGTCCAGTATTTTTTCCAAAAGGTGCCTCCTATAGAAAAGGTAGGAGCATTTGTTCTATATTATGCTGAAAAAAAGTGAATATGAGAGAGTGGGTTATATGGTGGAGGTTATTTTGATGCAGTTTGAGGATTAAATATTGATTATTCAGAACTGATATATTAATATAATAGGAAATCGTTGAGTAGGAGATAAAAAGAATGGATGAAATCAGATTAATAAAGCCAACAATGGAATATGCAGACGATATCATGAAGTATCGTCAGGAATTTTTAGATTCCGGCGACAGCCTGGATGGCTGTGGTAATTTAAAGATGTGCTCTTCGGCAGATGAATGGATTAGAACCATTGATCTTTTGGAACATGATGAAACGTGTCCCGAAGGCAGGGTGACATCTAATACATATATTGCGGTCCGGTCAGCCGATAATAAGATTATAGGAGTCATTGACTTCAGACATCACATAAACCATCCTATTTTGAGCGTTTGGGGCGGTCATATTGGATACTCCGTTCGGCCTGATCAAAGAAGAAAAGGGTACGCAAAAGAAATGCTGCGGCAGAATTTAAAAAACTGTAAAGATTATGGATTAGATAAAGTCTTAGTTACCTGCGATTTTAATAATGTGGGAAGTGAGAAGACAATTTTGGCAAACGGAGGGCTTTTTGAAAAGGAAGTAGTTGTGGATGGGGACAGGATTAAACGGTATTGGATTCATTTATCATAAAAGTAGTATTTTTATTCTTCGCAACAGGTTGTATTATCTGTTGTAGGACTGCTGTTTGTACAAGAATTAGTGATGGAACGTCTGACGGCAATTGCACTTAAAGCATCGCTCAGTAAGAGAGTGTCTGCTGCTAACAATGATAATTCATCGTCGTCTAAGCAATCTGCTATTTGACATGCTAATGTAGAAATTAATAATACGTCACAACAATAACTCATTGAATCACCTCAGTAATGTATATATAATTAATAATATTTTATGCCGTAAAGTAAGAATTATTTAGAAAAAGGAGTTGCACAGTTTGCACACCATTCCTATTTAATATTCTCCTTACAATTAATTTTTACCTAGGTATATTAAATTATGTGTATTAATTGTACAAATATTACTATTTTATTATATCTCAATATCTCAATATCTCACTTGAATAATACTTTTATAATGTATCAATTCATGCTATAATAGTTCAATTGCGAAAAGAGAGGAAATAAAATGAATAAGTCAAAATATTTGGATTACATATTGAATCAGACACAGAAAATTCTTTCCATAGACAGTCCTACTGGATTTACAAAAAATGTTGCAGAATATGTTATGGAAGTATATAAAAGTCTGGGGTATTCCCCCAGGCAAACTGTTAAAGGTGGAATTATTTGTGAAATAGGAGGGGACGCACAATCAAATGATGCGATATGTTTAGAAGCTCATGTTGATACTTTGGGTGGAATGATATCTCAGATTACAGACTCAGGACGTCTTATATTATCTCCTCTCGGAGGTCTTGAGCCAAACAATACGGAAGCTGAGAACTGTAGGATATATACACGTTCGGGTAAGATATATAGTGGAACCATGCAAATGAAAAATGCTTCGGTGCATGTAAATAATAAATACCGATCAACAGCACGTGAATTTGACACTATGGAAGTTATTATAGATGAAAAAGTGAATTCTAAAGAAGACGTTCTTTTACTTAATATACGTGTTGGTGATATTGTCTGCTTTGATCCGCGTACGATATTAACGGAAAGTGGTTATCTAAAAAGCAGATTTTTAGATGACAAAGTTAGCGTTGGAATTTTACTTGGTTTTGCCAAATACGTAAAAGAAGAAAATATTAAGCTTCCTCGTAAAGTATATCAGTATTTCACAGTATTTGAGGAGGTAGGGCATGGTGGATCTGGCTCCATTCCTTCAGATGTTACAGATGTAATCTCCGTAGATTTAGGCTGTGTTGGTGAGGGATTAACCTGTACAGAGTATCAGGTGTCAATATGTGCCAAGGACAGTGTCGGACCATACCATTATGATATAGTTACCGGATTGATCGAAGCGGCTCGGAATGGTAATGTAGATTATGCCGTTGATATTTATCCTCATTATGCTTCTGATGTTGATTCCGCATTGACAGCTGGACATGAAGTGAGGCATGGGCTTATTGGTCCAGGTGTATATGCCACACACGGATATGAAAGAAGTCATAAAGATGCTATTCTTAATACTTTTTTGCTTTTAACAGAATATTTATCATAAATTGATTAGGGTGAAAATAAGTTATTTCTAAACAAAAGCACCGGAATCCCCTGTATTTACAAGTGATTCCGGTGTTTTGGCTGTTTATAGAAAAATGGAAGTAATGGGGCTCGAACCCATGACCTTTCGCGTGTGAGGCGAACGCTCATCCCGGCTGAGCTATACTTCCATTTCGTGGAGATAGCGAGACTCGAACTCGTGACCTATGCGTTGCGAACGCATCGCTCTCCCAGCTGAGCTATATCCCCTTGTCTAAATTATAGCATGAAGATTCTGAATTACAAGTATTATTTGCACAAATAGAAAAATATTTTTCGCTCTTTTCTGTGGATTTTGTTGTAAAAAACTTCCAGTAATAACATAGAAAAGAGGCATAAAATTAGTATATGCCTCACTGCTTCCTAATTATAAAATTTTATTAATCTGGTCGCCTTCCATCCATTTCTTCAGGTTTTCAAATACAATCTGGGCTCTCAACTTCATGGATTCTGCAGAGGCAAAAGCAATGTGTGGAGTAACAATGGTATTTTTACAGTTTAAAAGTGGGTGGGAGGTATCAATCGGCGGCTCATTCTCAAACACATCGATTCCAGCACCTGCCAGATATCCGTTGTTTAAAGCTTCCGCAAGGGCTTCAGAATCCACCACCGGACCTCTTGCAGCGTTAATAATATAAGCTCCCTGTTTCATTTTAGCGATTGTATCTCTGTTTATTAAATGGCGGGAATCTTCATTTAACGGGCAGTGGAGACTCACGATATCAGAGCTGGAAAGAAGATCATCCAAAGATACAAATTCCATGAAATCCGGTTCGTTTCCAGTGATGGTACGCTTGTACCCAAGAACGCGGCAGCCAAAGGCTTTGCAAAGCTCTGCAGTTCTTGTTCCGATTGCACCGGCGCCGATAATTCCGATGGTTTTTCCTCTCAGCTCGCAGCCTACCAGACCGTCCTTTGTTTTTCCTTCCCGGCAGCGGGCATCTGTCTGCATCACATTGCGTAAAAGGGAAAGCATAAGACATAAAGACAGCTCGGCAACTGCTTCAGTTGAGTAACCGGCGGCATTGCTGACAGAAATATTATTTTTTCTTGCTGCCGCCAGATCTACATGGTCCACACCTGTAAAAGCAACATCTATAAATTTTAAGTTCTTACAGGCGTCGATGACTTCACCGTTTAGTGGCATGTTGGCAATCATAATGACATCGGCATTTTGAGCTTGCTCAATCTGAACTTTGGTATCTGTGTTTTTTTCGAAAGCTGTAAAACTGTGACCTGCATCGATCAATGGTTTTGCACATTCATTTAAAAGGCTGTCAGGAATTCCAAGAGATTCTAATAATACGATATTCATATGTATCACTCCGATCAATCATAAAATTACAGGGACTGATAATAAGTCCTGTAAAAACAATTATAACACCATATGACAGAATAAAAAGGGATAGTTATGAATTTGTTAAAATGTATGAGAGTTTCTGGATTTTTTCGATTAAGTATTTCCATTGTCCTGTTTCTATATTATAATCTCATAGACAGTCTGTCAGATGACTAACAGTGACAAAAATAATATTTGACAACAGAAAGGCACAGGCAATGGATAAATTGGATCATTTTATAAACGGAGAACTGGCGAAAAAAATAATCAGTATCATTCTTTTGGCAGTTTTTCTTTATTTTTTAAGAGGAATGATAAATCAGTTTTTGCTGATATTTATGGTTACTTTCATCTTTGGTCAGCTTCAGAAATTTATATATGATAAAGTAAATAAGTATATAAAAATCAGCCGGAAGCTTATTACCATTTTAATGTATCTTATATTTTTGCTGATTTTTATCATTACCATGATTGCTTATATTCCTAAAGTCACCCAGCAGCTGATTGATGTAATCAATCTTATTTCTACCTTTGACTTAAATCAGTTACAGAATTATGACCGGTTTAATCTGTTAAGCAGCATTCCGGAGGATCAGATCAGCGATTACATTCGTATGGCAGAAAGCCATCTGCTGACCTTTGTTACGACTGCAGGAACTTTCAGCATTAACATTCTTCTGTCTCTGTTGATCAGCTTTCTCTTTCTTCTGGAAAAGGAAGAGATTATAGCGTTTTTTAAACATATGGAACAGAGTAAAGTGTCATTTCTCTATCAATATTTTACATTTTACGGAAAGAAATTTTTGAATTCCTTTGGAAAAGTCATTGAATTGCAAATCGTCATTGCATTTGTTAATTCGTTCTTGTCTGTAATAGCATTAACTATTATGGGATTTCCCCAGACGCTGGGACTTGGAGCCATGATTTTCATACTTGGACTGGTTCCGGTTGCAGGAGTGATTATATCACTCATACCTCTTTCCATTATAGCATTTAACATCGGAGGTGCGTTTAAAATTATAGAGGTTATCATCATGATATTTGTGCTTCATTCGTTGGAGACCTATGTGCTCAATCCTAAATTGATGTCGGCTAAAACCAAATTGCCGGTATTTCTGGTTTTTCTTATTCTTTTAGTCAGTGAGCATTATATCGGAGTGTGGGGACTGCTTTTAGGTATTCCCATGTTTATGTTCTTATTGGATATTTTAGATATCAGAGTGAAAAATGAATAAACTTTTTTCCATTAAAAAGGGGGCTGCATTCAATAGAAGATTCTATTAGGGCAGCCCCTTACTTTTTAATGATACTACATAGGCTGACTGTTAATAGAATAGGCCAGCTGATTGGCAGCTTCCTTTCCTGTATACAGCGCCCCCTGCATCCACCCGTGCTTTGTGGATACGTGCTCGCCGGCAAAGAAAATCCTTTGATTATATTCAGGCTTCAGCATCTCGTAAGAAAACAATTGTTTCTGACCTGGGAGTGATTCAGCAAAAGCCCCCCGGTTGAAAGGCTCATTATCCCAGACCACGGTTTTATGGTCTGCCACAATGGGATCTAAGAATCCTCTTGGCAGCCCGTGAACTTCCTCCACGCTTTGTTTTATATACTCAAACCGTAGGGGTTCTGACATATTCCCAACTCTTGTTGAGTTTAAATGATAATTATAGGAAGCAATCAGTACACCTGGTTCATTTGGTGAGCAGAAGGAAGGATCCGGACACAGAAGATGATCTCCGGGATAGAAAATGTACTGAATCGGCAGATCTGTCTGGGAAAATCCTCCTACAATACGTCCATAATCCGTATCCTGTTCCCAAAAACGTTCTCTGCATAAAAAAAAGGTTTTTTGAGAATTGGTATAATTATATTCTAAGATAGCCTGCATCTTTGGATTACTGAAACTTGGTTTGATTTCCACTTCCCGCAGAGTGGAGTAGGGGATTGCACATATAACGTAATCGAACGTATCAGAAGTTATGCTTAAATCCCGTACGTTGCGATGGGCAAGAACAATCTGATCGCTGTTTTCCTGCTGGTAAATACCTGTGACCGATTGACCGGGAATGTAAGTGACAGTGCCTAGCTGAGAAGGTGGAATAGTTTGATATTGAGGTAAATTGTCTGTGTAGAAGGATTGAATAAAGGCGTAGGGCAGGTTTACAATCCCGTTTTCAATGGTATAGGTATTACGGTAGTCAATGGTATACTCTTCCTGGACAGTTTCAGCGTAACTGGCATCAATCAAAGATCCGGTTCCCGGGTCCACCCCTGAGATCAGGCTGATTGCTCCCTGGCTGAGACCCAGATTTTCCAGAGTCTGCCGGACAGAATAGTTCATAAGAGGCAGAATTTCCGGGGAATACCGGGGTAAGATCTGGATCAGCTCCGAGCGAATATCAGGAGGAAGCTGCATCATTGGATACGTAAAGGCGTAGTCATTTAGCTCTGCCCAGGGGGTATTCCGTTCCTGGGGAGTTAAGTCGTACAGGGGATAAAGATTCTGCTCAATGGATTCTGTTGTTCTTAAGCGGGTGTTATGTACATACAAAAAATTGTTGCGCTGCCTTACAGAGAGAGGGCGGGTATTGAGACCAAACAAATTAATATAATGCCAGGTGGTTTCATGGGTAACCGGGATTCTGTGGGCACCGAATTCGTTATAATATTCCGTGTTAAAATAGTAGGTATAAACTCTTCCTCCCACTCTGCTGTCATTGGCCTCAAGAATGGTAATGTCAGCCCCCAGCTTTCGAAGCTCAAATGCAGCGGACAGACCGGCAAGGCCTCCTCCGATCACGCCGATTTTTACACCCTTTAGTTCTCCTGGCTGCGCATAATTTGTAATATCGGGGGGCGGACTCAGCAAACGGACAATATTTTCATAGTCTTCCGGCCGGCCAGCCATCTCCAATGAATTCCTGATCATTTCATGCCGCTGCTCATTGGTGGGATTAAGTATTTGAGTGAATGGAGCATTCATTAATTTCACCTCATAATGTCACTATGATAAGGGGACAATTGCCTGTGCAATGTCCCCTTTGTTGTTGAGATAATTATTTAGCAGCCTTGTCAGAATACTCTGTAGTCACAAGATTTTCATAAGGAACCCGGTCTTTTAACTGACCAGCCTCCTCCAGAATATTCTCTAAAAGCTCAAAGCTGTCTTTGTTAAATACAGTATCCTTTTTCCAGGTATCCTGAGCTTTATAACGGTCCACAATGGCAGCAATGGTTTTCACATCGGTTTCCTTAAACTGGGGCTGGATTACTTTTGCAATTTCTTCCGAGGAATGAGAATTTACATATTCCAGACCTTTTTGAATGGCATTGGTAAATTTCTGTATTGTTGCCGGATTCTTTTCCAGGTAACTTTTTTTGGCACTGTAGGCGGTATATGGAATATAGCCTGAGTCTACGCCCAAAGAAGCAACTACGAAACCATTGCCCTCCTTTTCCAGTCCTGTTGCAAACGGTTCAAATTCAACGGTATAATTTGCATCATTGCTGGTAAAGGCTGCTGCCGTCAGTCCAAAATTAATGCTCTGATCGATTGTCAGATCTGTGGCAGGATTAATTCCGTTCTTTTTCAGGATATATTCAAATACCATTTCCGGCATACCACCGGCTCTGCCGCCCAGTACTTTCTTCCCTTTTAAGTCGGCCCATTTAAAATCAGGCTGTTCACTTCTTCCAACAAGAAAATTGCCTGCACGCTGAGTCAGCTGTGCAAAATTGACTGCGTAATCCTGGGAGCCGTTTGCATAAGTATAGATTGAGGCCTCAGAGCCCATAAAACCAATATCTGCATCACCGGATATAAGGGCGGTCATAACCTTGTCAGCGCCGGCTCCGTTTACTAAGGTTAAATCAATGCCCTCATCCTCGAAGTATCCAAGCTCTATGGCTGCATACTGAGGGGCATAAAAGATGGAATGGGCAACTTCATTTAATTTGACCGGGGTTAAGTCCGATGACTTTGTCTTTGTACCGCAGGCAGTTAAGCTTAGTAAAGACGCTCCGGTGAGAACGGCCATTATAAATGTACGATAGGCTTTTCTCATAAAATCCTCCTTTTTCATATCTTAATACTACATTGTATTGTTGTAATACAGGAAAGTACCTTGTCTTAAAAAATTTTAAATAATAAAGATCTGGGCGGATACGTGGGAAAAAAGGGGTTTGATGTGTTTTCTGGATGTTGTTCTGCAGCTGGTCAGTAAGCCGGCGACCACAATTACAGCCAGAAAGATTGCAATTGCTTTCTTCATTTGGTTCTCCTCCATTCATCCTCCTGTTAAAATTCTATGTAGTCTGACAAGCAGAGTTTACGAACTATTCCATATTTTATTATTTAAAGATGGTATATAGGTTAAAACTGTGCTATACTGCTATAGTAAAATTTACAAAAGCAGGTGAAGTACAATGAAATATCGTATAATAGTGCTTGATTTGGATGGGACGCTGACGAACCGGGATAAAGAAATCACGCCCAGAACAAAAGAAGCACTTTTTGATTTACAGCGCCAGGGCGGAGTGATTGTGCTGGCTTCCGGCCGCCCGACTTATGGAATCATGCCCATTGCAAAAGAATTAAAGCTTCATGAAAACGGCGGTTATATTTTATCCTTTAACGGAGGACGTATTATAGACTGCAAATCAGGAGAAACCATCTTTGCAAAGGAGCTGCCGGTATCTTCAAACCAGAAGATTATCCGAATGGCCAAGGAGCACGGGGTTAATATTTTAACTTATGAAGATGACTTAATCATAACCGGGAATGCCAAAGATGAATATGTAGGCAAGGAATCTGCCGTTAATAAACTGGAAGTCAGAGAAGTGGAAGATATGGAAGGCTATGTACAGTTTCCCGTAGTCAAATATCTGATGCTGGAAGAGGGGGACTATCTTGCCATGGTAGAGCCCAGGGTCAAGGCTGCACTGGGACGTGATTACAGCGTGTACCGCTCAGAACCTTACTTTCTGGAGATTCTTCCTAAGGGAATTGATAAAGCGGCAAGCCTGGAACGGCTTCTTACTCATCTTAACATGAGCCGGGAGGAGATGATTGCCTGCGGTGACGGTTACAATGATTTGTCTATGATTGAGTACGCCGGGCTTGGAGTGGCCATGGAAAATGCAGTTCTTCCAGTCAGAAAGGCAGCTGATTATGTGACTGCTTCCAACAATGATGACGGAATTGCTCTGGTAGTAGAAAAATTTATGCTTTCCTGATGCCACAGGGGGTGGATTTTATAACGTTAATATGTTAAAATACAGATAGACCATAAGGAATAAAAAGGGGATAGATCTCATATGAATAAAAAAATTAAGACAGATGCAGTTGATCATCTGTTTGAAGCAATTCTGACCTTAAAAACACCGGAGGAGTGCTATACGTTTTTTGAGGATGTATGTACGGTGAATGAGCTATTAAGCTTATCCCAGAGATACGAGGTAGCAAAGATGCTGCGGGAAGGCAGAACTTATCTGGAGATTGCAGAGAAGACCGGTGCATCCACAGCTACCATCAGCCGTGTGAACCGTTCCTTAAATTACGGGAATGACGGTTATGATATGGTATTTAAGCGTTTGGAAGAGAAGAACGAGATATAGAAAACAGGGGACAAGTCCATAACGGTTCTTGTCCCCTGTTCGTTATTTCTTCTTTTTTAAAGAAGGATCTTCTCTTAAATCGTCAATAAGCTGTTCGATCACCTGTTTTTTTACGTATACATCCAGTGACAGCTCGCAGATCCAGGAAAAGAGGCGTAAGTATTCCAGGTCATCACCCTCAATCCCTTTTTCTTCAAAGGTCTTGCTGGAATGCTGGTACTTTTCCAGTATGTCGGATTTAATACGTTCTAAATCAGAATCTTCCTGGGAAAATACTTCCTTATAGATTGCTTCCAATGGCATTCCGTCAGAAGGATTAAAGTGCTTTTCGGTAATTGGCCTGAAAAGCTGTTCGATATCATTAAAGGATAATAAATTTTTAAAATAGTAGATGAATATAAGCAGAAGAATATGTTCTTTCGTATATTTCTTTTTATTAGGAGCGGGAAGAAGATTATTCTTGGCATAATTGTTGATCATAGTCTTGGTTAATACCTTATCATCTGGATAACGCTTTGTTTCACTTAAATGCTTATCCATAAACGTAGTGACCTGATCCATATATAAATCAATGTTTGGAATGGTTTCCGGCGAGATGTAGCCAAGCCCATCCAAATGCTCTATAATTTTTTGTAATCGTTCCTCGTTGGTTTTCATATGTCCTCCGTTCTGCACGGGAAAGCTCCGCACATGTGATAATCCCCTTAGTCATATTATATAGTATTCAATACCAGATGACAAGGGGTAAAAACTCCACTTAAACTAAATATTTTTGAGCATACCAAAATAATTTTCTTGACTTTTGAAGAATGTGTGTTAATCTAGAAATATCATTGTAATGAACGAAAGGAGATACATAATTATGAAAAATGTTTTGGCGACAGAAAAGGCTCCGGCAGCAATTGGTCCTTATTCTCAGGGTGTTCGCGGGGGCGATTATGTGTTCGTGTCCGGTCAGCTTCCCATTGATCCGGCAACCGGTGTATTTGCAGGTGAGGATATTGCATCTCAGACAAGACAGTCTTTAACCAATATAAAGGCCATACTGGAGAGCGGTGGTTTATCCATGGATCAGGTGGTTAAGACAACGGTATTATTAAAGAATATCAATGATTTTGCAGCAATGAATGAAGTTTATGCAACCTTTTTTAAAGGAGAATGTCCAGCCAGAGCAGCATTTGGAGTGGCAGCTCTTCCAAAAGACGCATTAGTGGAAATTGAAGCCATTGCATATTGCGGAGAATCATAAGCTGTATCAGATAAGTAGAAAGGGGATGCCGGTTAACTGGCATTCCCTATTTTAAATTCAGGCAATTTTTCCCTCTCCGGGTATGTATGGGGGGCAAGATGTAGAAATAAAGGACTTTTTGCGAAAGAAATGGGTTGCATATTGGCAGACTTATATTATAATTAATTGAGGAAGTTGGATCAGTCCGTTTTTTTAACCTTAATAAAGTAATTGATCTATGAATTTAAGCAGGAAGTTGGTACTTTAAGGATGAGATTTGAAGAAACGGCAGAGGAATATATAAGCCGTATCCCGATGTGGGCGAAAAAGAAGAATTCACTGGAAGTGATCAGGGCGTTTTTAAAAGAGATGGGCGAGCCTGATGAAACCATGAGAATCATTCATGTTGCAGGGACCAATGGAAAAGGTTCTGTATGTGCTTTTTTGCAGTCTGTGTTCTTAAGTGCTGGATATAAAGTGGGTACATTTACATCCCCTCATCTGATTGATATAAGAGAACGTTTTTGTGTAAATGGAGAGATGGCAACAGAATCAGCTTTTACAGACAGCTACCGGACAGTGAGATCGCTTTCTGAACGGATGATAGAACAAGGATACTGCCATCCATCTTATTTTGAATTTTTATTTTATATGGCTATGGATTTATTTCAGAAGTCGGGGGTTGATCTTGTTATTCTGGAGGTTGGCTTAGGCGGAAGGCTTGACACAACCAATGTTATCCGTAAACCGCTGGTATCTGTTATCACTTCAGTCAGTCTGGATCATACGGAATACTTAGGTGATACAATAGAAAAGATCGCTTCTGAAAAAGCAGGTATTATTAAGAAGAATATTCCAGTGGTGTTTGATGCAAATGAGGAGATTGTTTCGGATGTGATCCGAAAAAGAGCATTGGAACAGGACGCACCATATTTTGACACGGACAGGCATTGTTACCGGATCACAGGATCAGAAAACAACGGATTCCAGGCAGAAATGAAAGGGATAAAAGGAGATGTATATCAGGTCATGATTCCTTCTCCAGCCAGATATCAGGTCATGAATGCCCTTCTCGCTTTGCGGGCAGTGGAAGTATCTGGATTACTGGGAGATATGAGACTTAAAAAAGCAAGGGAACAGATCCGGACAGGCTTTTTTAAAATGCGCTGGCCTGCCAGAATGGAAGAAGTACAGCCAGACGTCTTTTTGGATGGGGCTCATAATCCAGGGGGAATGGTAGAATTTGTAAAGACCGGGTCTGAACTGTGTGCAGACAGGAAAAAAAGAGCGAAGCTTTTGTTTTCTGCCGTTTCCGATAAGAATTATCACGAAATGATAAGATTGATTGCAGCCAGTCTGCCACTGGATGAAGTGGCAGTGACCCATATAGATTCCGACAGAGGTATTAAGACAGAGACAGCCTTACATGAGTTTGAAGAAGTAATTCATTGCGAAATAACAGGATTTCAAAACACAGAGGATGCATTGCTTTCTATGCTTCATAAACAGGATGAGGATCATCTGCTGTTTTGTGTAGGTTCACTCTATTTAATGGGTGAGATAAAAGCTGTTTTAAGGAGGATTAAACATGATTGATTTTGATTCTGAGATTAAGGACTACAGGCCAAGCCTGGAGGTCGATGCAGTTGAAGATGCCATTGTAAGAAGTGATTTAACCGATATGAATGATCTTATGATGAATCTGATTAAAGAAGTCAGCAAGGAATAGGCGGATAAAATATGGATTATGAACGAAGAATCCGGGTGATTGCAAACAGCTATTATAATATGGGACTGGAGAAGGCCAGGCTAAGAGATTTAACCGGATCAGCCGATTGTTTAAAAAAGTGTCTTCATTTTAATAAATATATGACAGATGCAAGGAATCTTCTTGGTCTCATCTACTATGAGGTAGGAGAGGTAGGCGATGCATTGGTTCAATGGGTTATCAGCAAGAATTTACAGTCTGAGGATAACCGCGCAGATTACTACCTGGAAGTGATTCAGAAGAAAAAGGGCACCATGGATCTGGAGCGGAGGGCAGTGCGCCGGTTTAACCAGGCACTGGCTTACGTAAAAAGCGAAAGTGAGGATCTTGCCATACTGCAGCTTAATAAAGCAGTGGAGGACAAGCCCAATTATGTAAAAGCCCAGCTTTTATTTGCACTCCTGTATATCGTCAGGGAGGATTACCAGAAGGCGGGGAAAGCAGTAAATAAGGTGCTTCAAATTGATCATAATCATCCGAAAGCACTTTATTATAAATCAATTATGAAAGAGACCGGTACCAGGGTTAAGCCAGAACGGGAGCCGGAAAAAAGAAAACTAAAGAACGTGGTTTCCCACAGGCAGATGCAGGATGATGATGTGATTATCCCCCCAAGCTATAAGGAAAACACCAGGGATCAGGCGGTATTAAACATACTGGCAGGACTTTTGCTGGGAGCCGCAGTGGTGTTCTTTATGGTTATGCCGGCGAACACCAAATCCATTAACGATAACCATAACAAAGAGATGTTAAAATACAGCGAGCAATTAAGCCAGGCCAATCAAAAGGCGGATCTTTTAACCCAGCAGCTTAATTCTCTGGAATCAGAGAAGAAGACAGCAGAGGATTCCCTGGCATCCTTAACCAATAACTCTGACAGCGTTCTGGCTCAGTATCAGTCGGTTATCGGTATTTTGCAGGCATATAAAAAGGATGATTTTCCATCTGCAGTCAAAATCTATGCAGATCTCAATCCTGGTCTGATTGCTTCAGCAGATGTTCAGGCGATTATTGTTGAGATAAAAAAGGATATGGCACAGAAGGGCTGCCCCATTTTAGAGAGTCTGGGTGATAAAGCCATGGAAGCAGGGGACAGTCAGTCCGCCCTTAATTATTATGCAAAATGTATTGAGTTAAAACCAGACAGCTGGCAGGCAAAGTTTAAGACTGCCGTTATCTACAAGGGAATGGATCAGAAGGATCAGGCCAACGGTCTGTTCTCTGATATCATAAATAACAGCAAAGACGAAACGTTATCTGCTAAGGCGAAAACAGAACGAGGTTTTTAATGGCAGAATTCGAAAAGACACTACAGAAGAAACATATTTTTGTGGTGTCTTTTTTTATTCACCCGGATTATTTTAGGTATAAAAAACACTCTTCTCTGGTATTACGGACAGACAATAAGAAATGGAGGAGTATTGCATATGAATCAACCACACTTTACGTATGAGGCAGAAGGTCATACATTAATCGTTCATCTGCCGGAGGAACTGGATCATCATAACTGTTCCGGGTTAAAATATGAAACAGATTTAATCCTTTCCGAGAATTATATCCGCCGTATTATATTCGATTTTTCCAGAACAAGATTTATGGATTCCTCCGGAATCGGAATCCTGCTTAACCGTTACAAGCAGATGGCATTAAGCGGAGGAAGTGTAGCCATTTACGGTGCGGGATCTCAGGCTCTCCGCATTTTGAAAATGGGAGGAATTTTAAAATTAATGAAATTATATGACTCTAAGGAAGCAGCAGTCACAGGTTGAGGAGGAACATATGTCAGAACAAAACAAACCAGAAATTCTGAAAATGGAATTGGAAGCCCTGTCCCAAAATGAAGAATTTGCCAGAGTAGCAGTAGCCGTTTTTATGGCCAGGCTGGATCCTACCCTGGAGGAGGTGGAAGATGTGAAAACGGCTGTCTCAGAGGCAGTCACCAACGCAGTCATCCATGGATATCAGGGGAAGGGAGGAATCATCTACATAGAAGTGACGGTTGAGGGACAGGAACTGACTGTTTCCATCAGGGATACAGGAATCGGGATCACAGATATTAAACAGGCGATGGAACCCATGTTTACCACGGATCCTGACGGAGTCCGGTCTGGTATGGGATTCTCTTTTATGGAAGCATTTATGGATCAGGTGGAAGTTAAGTCGGAGCCAGATAAGGGAACTGCGGTGATTATGAAAAAGAAGATTAGCAGGTGAGCCCTATGGATGAGACCATGAGATTGATACAAATGGCTCACGATGGAGATAAAGCGGCAAGAGACCGGCTTGTGACCGAGAATTTCGGTTTGATCTGGAGTATTGTGCGTAGATTTACAGGGCGTGGTTATGAGCCTGAGGATTTATTTCAGATTGGAAGCATTGGTTTAATGAAAGCCATCGATAAATTTGATTTATCTTATGAAGTCAGGTTTTCCACCTATGCAGTTCCAATGATAACCGGAGAGATCAAACGTTTTTTAAGAGATGACGGAATCATAAAAGTCAGCCGGTCCATTAAGGAAATGGGAATGAAAGTAAAAAATGTGCGGGAGGAACTGGTTTACCGCTTTGGAAGAGAGCCTACGGTAGAAGAGATTGCAGGAGAAATCGGGGCCAGTAAAGAAGAAGTGGCAGCTTCGATAGAAGCTGGAGCTGAGGTGGAATCGTTATATCGTTCTGTCAATAAAAATGACGAAAACAGTCTGCTTCTGATTGATAAAATAGAAGAAGAAAGCTCTGCACAGGAAGAATTGTTAAACCGTATGGTACTTCGGGAATTATTAACCGATTTGTCGGATAAGGACAGAGAAATTATTATACGACGGTATTATTACAATGAGACCCAGAGTCAGATTGCCGATAAGCTTGGCATTTCCCAGGTTCAGGTTTCCAGGCTGGAAAAAAAGATTTTAAAACAGATGCGCGAAAAATTATAGAATAAAAAATTTGATACGGCTCATACTAATTTTGAAAAACCAGAGAAAAGGATGTGAGCATGTATGGAATCCATGAAACATAAGTTAGTCATGACGCTACTGGTCATATGCTTAATTGCAATCGCAGCTGCAATCTGGTATATGATCGCCGTTATGCCTGATGGGACTCAAAAGGAGGGAACACTTGTTGAGGCCGCTCCCAGATGGGAGATGGTTGCATGAGTAAGACCGTTTATTTAAATATCAGTGAAATTACAGAGGTACATCATAAGGAAGTGCAGCTGAAAGATGTAGCTGATGTTTATTGTGACGATTCTGCCGTTATGAATAAATGTAATGCACTGCGGATTAAAACCATTCATTCAGATCGTAACAAACGATATATTGAGAGTACACTTGATGTGATTAAAAAGCTGGTGGAAATGGATCCGGCTATTTCTGTCAATAACGTAGGCAAGGTTGATTATATCATTGATTACCACAAACCCAAATCTCCAAACTGGGTGTGGCAATGGATGAAAACTATATTTGTCTGCGTGATCTGTTACTGCGGTGCGGCTTTTGCAATTATGACTTTTAATAACGATGTAAGCGTTACCGATGTGTTCAAGGAAATCTATAAGATTATTATGAGAGAAGAATCCAATGGTTTTACGATTCTGGAAGTCAGTTATTCGGTTGGACTGGCTGTTGGAATTGTTGGATTTTTTAATCATTTTGCAAAAATTAAGATCAATACCGATCCGACCCCACTGGAGGTGGAAATGCGTCTTTATGAAGATAATATCAGCAAAACCCTGATCCAGAATGAAGGGAGAAAGGAGTCTGATATCGATGCTTCCTAAAGAGGTGTTGCTATGTTTTGTCGGATTAAGCGCTGGCGGCATCATAGCAGCCGGCGTTTTTGCCTTTTTGGCAATCATTGGAGTGTTTCCCCGCCTGATTGGATTTACTCATACAAAGAAACACATTATGCTGTATGAGTCATGTATCATTCTTGGAGGTGTGCTTGGAAATATCGGTGACATATATGAACTTCCCATTGGATTTGGAGGTACTATATTTTTAGGAGTCTTTGGACTTTCTGTGGGAATATTTATCGGCTGCCTGGTGATGTCTCTTGCTGAAACGTTGAAAGCGCTTCCTGTTATCAGCAGAAGAATTAATCTGGGTGTTGGACTGCAATATATTATTTTGTCCATCGCCCTGGGAAAACTAACCGGTTCCCTGATATTTTTTGCGGAACGTATCGGACAATAACAGCAGATTTTTACAGAATGGAGGAAAAGAATGGAAGTTAATAAAAAAGCCTATGAAGCCTACGTAAAGGAAGTAACTCCGGTAAATAAAAAATTCCCCAATATTATCAAAGCTTTTTTAGTCGGAGGAATTATCTGCACCATAGGTCAGATTTGCACCACACTGATTATGAACCAGGGAGTGGAAAAGGATACTGCGTCTGCCTGGACGACTCTCATCTTAATTGCAGCCAGTGTAATTCTTACAGGATTAAATATCTATCCCAAAATAACCAAGTTTGGCGGTGCAGGGGCTTTGGTACCCATAACAGGTTTCGCAAACTCCGTGGTGGCGCCTGCGGTGGAATTTAAATCAGAGGGACAGGTATTTGGAATTGGCTGTAAGATATTTACCATTGCCGGTCCGGTTATTCTTTACGGCATATTAAGTTCGTGGATACTGGGAGTGATCGCCTATGTTCTGAAAGCCTTCGGCATAGTGTAGACCAGACTGAAAGAGAAATGGAGTGAGTAAAATGCAGGTTGGAAAAGCAAGCATAAAATTTGAAGAACCTCCGGTGATTGAGAGCATGGCTTCCATAGTCGGAAAAAAAGAGGGAGAAGGACCCCTTGGCAAGCTTTTTGATGTAGTGGAGCAGGATGATATGTTTGGGGCAGATACGTGGGAGAAGGCAGAGAGTGCACTGCAAAAGCAAACCGCAGACCTGGCAATTGAAAAAGGAGATGTCCGGAAAAAGGACATCCGTTATTTGTTTGCCGGGGATTTACTGGGGCAGCTGATTGCAACATCCTTTGGTACGGTAGATTTGGAAATACCTTTATTTGGACTTTTCGGCGCCTGCTCCACTATGGGTGAGGCCTTGAATCTTGGCTCTATGACAGTGGCGGCAGGTTATGCAGACAAAGTATTGGCAATGGCATCCAGTCATTTTGCAACAGCTGAAAAACAGTTTCGATTTCCCTTGGGTTACGGAAATCAGCGCCCGTTTTCATCTGCCTGGACAGTGACCGGCTGCGGAGCTGTTATTCTCACCAAACACAGAAAAGAAGGGATCGCGGCTATTACCGGTATTACCACCGGCCGTATGGTAGATATGGGGATCAAGGATTCCATGAATATGGGAGCAGCTATGGCACCTGCCGCATTTCATACCATACAGCAGAACTTTGACGATTTTAATATAGATGAAAATTATTATGATAAAATCATAACTGGAGATCTTGGACGGGTTGGCCGTACCATTCTCCTGGATTTCATGAAAAATAAAGGGCATGATCTGGAGACCATTCACACAGACTGCGGGATTGAAATATTTGATCCTGATTCCCAGGATACACATTCGGGAGGAAGCGGCTGTGGCTGTGCAGCATCAACGCTCTGTTCTTATATATTACCAAAAATCAAGGACGGAACGTGGAAGAGAGTTCTTTTTGTCCCAACTGGTGCACTGTTGTCCACAGTAAGCTTTAACGAAGGAGAAACCATTCCCGGCATTGCTCATGGAGTTATGATCGAGCATATAGACAACTAATCTGGAAAGGAGAACGCTATGGAATTTGTAAAAGCATTTTTGGTAGGCGGAGCAATCTGTGCAGTGGTTCAGGTTGTAATGGACAATACCAAGTTGATGCCTGGGCGGATTATGGTGCTTTTAGTAGTAATCGGAAGTATTCTTGGAGCCCTTGGAATCTATCAGCCCTTTAGTGACTGGGCAGGAGCAGGAGCAACGGTTCCTCTGCTGGGATTTGGGAATTCTCTATGGAAAGGCGTCTTAAAGAGCATGGGAGAGGACGGTTTTCTGGGAGTGTTTAAAGGTGGATTTACTGCAAGCGCAGTGGGGATATCCGGTGCTCTGATTTTTGGATATCTGGGATCCATTATATTCAAGCCGAAAATGAAAAGCTGATTTTTATATAAGGAAAGGGCATCAGACCTGTTTTAAGGTTTGATGCCCTTCTTCATTTTATCAATAATCTTCCCAGGGATAAATGGGTTTGTTTGTGCCGGGATTTTGTGGAATGTAACCCGGTGCATATTGCTGGGGTGATGTCTCGTCCTCGTAAGGATAGCTGCCTGGAGGTATGGTTATGGAATTTGCTGAATGTATGGTGCAATATCCAGGCATTGCGTATTTGGAATCATCTGTCTGACCTGTCTCGCCGTTTGGAAGAACCATAAATACGGCAGTTGTCCGTTCCGGACAATAAGGAGTGGGCAGCTGATGGGATACGGAACATACGGTTGCTCTTACGTGATTGTTACATACGTCTGTGGGTACCGTTCCTTTTGCAAAGTATTCCGTATAAACAGCATTGCCTCTGGGATCTTCCGTACAGACACCGGTCACTGCCAGTTTGCCGGATTTTCGGCAGATCTGAGCCGTTTCGACACTGTCAGGCATAGGAAAACCGGGATCTGGCTTTCCTTCATGGATTCTGGTCATGATTTTGCGCCAGATTGCCTTGTGGAAGGAGGCACCTCCGTTTTGCTTTGTCAGTTTCTGATTATCGTCGCATCCAGCCCAGATACCGGCAGTATAGTAGGGGGTATAACCTACAAACCAGATATCGTTGTTGGCTGAGGTAGTACCGCTTTTTCCGGCAGCGGACATTCCCGGTATTTTAGCAGCAGGGCTGGTGGAACTGGGTCCTGAGCTGGAAAATTTCCGGCTGCTTTCCATGGAAGCTGCCATTGCATCGGTTAAGAGAAATGCAGTGGAGTCTTTTAAAACACGATGGGTCTCGGGTGTATTATCAATTAATACCTTGCCGTCGTGATCCAGGATCTTGGTGAAAAAGACCGGTTTTGTATAGACTCCGCCATTGGCAATGGTGGCAAAAGCGCCGGTAAGCTCTAAGTTTGAAACTCCCTTGGTGATTCCTCCCAGTGCAAGAGCCGGATTGTAATCGGTATCAGTCAGGGAAGTAATTCCAAAGTTTCTTGCATACTCCACACCCAGCTGGGGCTTCACTGTTTCAACCAGACATCGCACAGCAACGATATTCATGGAATAAACAATACCTTCACGGATGCTTGAGTATCCCTGATATCCGGAGCTGTACCAGTTGGAAAATGTTTTATTGCCAATCGTATAAACAGAATCATAATAAACGGATCCCAGGGTAGCACCGCAGGTGTCCAGAGCCGGAGAGAATGCGGTGAGGATTTTAAAGGTAGAACCTGGCTGACGATAGGTATTGCTGGCACGGTTTAATGTCAGGCTGGCCAGTTTCTGTCCCCGTCCTCCGTTAATTGCTTTTACTTCTCCTGTTTTCTGATCCATAATGACAAAGGATGCCTGAGGCTGCAGGGTTTTATGAAGGCTTTCTCCAATTATGGTATCTCCTTCTTTCAGCTGATAGCTTTTATAGCCCTGTATATCTGCCTCCGCCGCTTCTTCGTTATTGTATAGCCCATCATAGCCGTTGTCCCCCATCTCCTTGTGATAGCGCTTGACATTTTCTTCGGAGTAGTGGGTGGTTGTTCCATCCTTGTGAGTGACGGACAGCCGGTATTCGATGGAATAGCGTGCTGCAGTATAATTTTCCGG
Organism: Hungatella sp.; assembly: GCA_009712635.1. Lineage (GTDB taxonomy): Bacteria > Bacillota > Clostridia > Lachnospirales > Lachnospiraceae > Lacrimispora. The sequence goes on from WASS01000029.1 coordinate 445,427, forward strand.
ATTATTGATTTCCTCATCTACAATGGTCTGGATACCAGGATCCTGGGTTGTGTAGATGGAGAGACCTCCGCTGTATAGCATATTATGAGCCTGAGTATCGGTATAGCCTAACTTTTCTTTCATGGAAGTGATAACTTCTTCCACCAGTTTGTCTGTAAAATAACTGTATGGAGAAGCAGTTTCCTTGGTTGCAGTGTCAACATTCTGGATTCGGGAATAAACGTCATCTGCAAGAGCCTGATCTTCCTCTTCCTTTGTAATATATCCCTGATCATGCATGTATTGAAGGATGACCTTCTGCTTGTCTGCGTTATTCTTCTGACCGGATATGGGGTTAAATTTAGAAGGGTTTTGGGTGATTCCTGCTAAAACTGCACATTCCGATAAAGTCAGTTCGGATACATCTTTGTTAAAATATCTCTTGGCAGCCACTTTGACGCCCAGGGTATTGTTGCCTAAGTTAATGGTGTTTAAGTAGTTGGTAATGATCTGCTCCTTTGACATAACACCGTCAAGTTTAATGGCCAGAAACCATTCCTGAAATTTTCGTTCCAGACGTTCTCCAAAACTTTTTTCCATACCTCCGCCAAACACACTGTTTTTGATCAGCTGCTGTGTAATGGTGCTTCCGCCTCCGGCTGTGGAATCGCCGGTCAGTACACCTCTTACCGCTCTCATAATGGAGCGCAGATCGATTCCGTTATGTTCCCAGAATCTGGAATCTTCATAAGAAACAAAAGCATTGACCAGATTTTTAGGAAGTTCCTCGTAAGTGGCTTCCTCTCTGTTTGAACCTGCGGTTACCAGGGTCTCAGTGACATTGCCTGCACTGTCGTAAACGGTAGTGGCATATTCGTTGGGGACAATGGTTGAGATGTCCACATCAGGAGCATTGTCTATGATTCCTTTTACCATGCCTAATAAGACGCTTGCAGCCACAATGCTTCCAAACAGGCATAGAATAAACAGACTTTTTAAAAAGGCAAGAAAAACCTTTGTAGTGTATTTCCTCGCTTTTGAATTGGCAGATTTGATCTTTCTCTCTGTCGATTGCTTGCCGTAATTCATGGGAAACCTCCTTTACCGGTTCATTATACCAAAAATTGTCGTGCAATTCAACACTTACCATTTTCGGAAGAAATTTATCCATTTATACATGGAACCTTGATCCTGCACCTTATTTTGGATATAATGGGAAAGGATTGTTTATATAGAAGAAATGAGGATGCGTATGAGAAAAGCCTATAAAATATTATACAAAGAAGGTACGGGAGAAATTATCGAAAAGAAATCCCGTTTTATCGCCAGCTTTCGGCCTGTTAAAACAGAAGAAGAGGCTCAGGCGTTTATAGAGGAAATAAGAAAAAAATACTGGGATGCCAGACATAACTGTTATGCCTGGATTCTGGGTGAGAATGGGGAAGGAAAGCGCTGCAGTGACGATGGAGAACCCAGTCAGACAGCAGGAAAGCCTATGCTTGATGTTCTGGAAGGGGAGGAAATCGTGAATCTCTGTGTGGTAGTTACCCGTTATTTCGGCGGAACCCTTCTTGGCACAGGAGGTCTTGTAAGAGCTTATTCCGGGGCGGTGAAGGAAGGCCTTAAGTCATGTACGGTTCTGACACTGGTACCGGCAAAAAAACTTATTATCGATACAGATTATAATGGAGTGGGGAAAATACAGTATCTCTTGGGCCAGTCAGATATTACTACGCTAAACAGTGAATATACGGATCGTGTCATGCTCACCGTGCTGGTGCCTGATGAGGAAGTTCTAAAGCTTCAGGCGGATATTACCGAGGTTACAGGAGGAAAAGCAAATCTTGAGACAGGCGATTCTGTATTTTTTGGCATACACGAAAAAGAAGTCTTATTGTTTCCGCAAGGATCATAGATTTGCAGAAAATAAAAAAAATCTTGCAATATTATATTTCAGGTGTTATACTAATAAATCGTGATAATGTAGATGAAACTAAGGGCATAGCAGGTCCTTAGTTTTTTATGATATGGGAGTGAATTACCTGTATTATGCTTGAATAACAGAAAGAAGAGTACATTTATGAAGATGAAAAGAGAAGACGTCAGGAATGTGGCAATCATTGCCCACGTCGATCATGGTAAAACTACGCTTGTGGATGCCCTGTTAAAGCAGAGCGGTGTATTCCGTGAGAATCAGGAAGTGGTAGAACGCGTTATGGATTCCAATGATATTGAAAGAGAGCGCGGAATCACCATCTTATCCAAGAATACGGCAGTTCATTTCAGAGATACAAAGATTAATATTATTGATACACCTGGACATGCGGATTTCGGCGGAGAAGTAGAGCGTGTATTAAAGATGGTTAACGGAGTTATTCTGGTAGTTGACGCTTATGAAGGTGTTATGCCCCAGACCAAGTTCGTATTAAGAAAAGCACTGGAATTAGGACTTTCTGTCGTAGCCTGTATCAATAAGATTGACAGACCGGAAGCAAGACCGGAAGAAGTAGAAGAAGAAGTGTTAGAACTTCTTATGGATCTTGATGCAAGTGAAGAGCAGCTGGATTGTCCGTTCCTTTATGCTTCTGCAAAAGCAGGATTTGCAAAAAAAGAGCTGGGTGATGAAGGCGTTGACATGGCTCCTTTATTCCAGACAGTCATTGACCACATTCCTGCACCAGAAGGAGATCCGGAAGCTTCTACCCAGCTTTTAATCAGTACCATCGATTATAATGAGTATGTGGGTCGAATCGGAGTTGGTAAAGTAGATAACGGCAAAATCAGAGTTAACCAGGAATGTGTCATAGTCAATCATCATGATCCTGACAAATTCCGCAAGGTTAAGGTTGGTAAGCTGTATGAATACGAAGGTCTTAATAAGGTAGAAGTACAGGAAGCAGGAATTGGTGCCATTGTAGCGATCTCAGGTATTGCAGATATCCATATCGGTGATACTCTCTGTTCTGTGGAAAACCCGGAAGCCATTCCGTTCCAGAAGATTTCTGAACCAACAATCGCCATGAATTTCATGGTAAATGACAGCCCTCTCGCAGGACAGGAAGGTAAATTTATCACTTCCCGTCATTTAAGAGAACGTTTATTCCGCGAATTAAATACAGATGTCAGCCTTCGTGTGGAGGAGACAGAATCTCCCGACTGCTTTAAGGTTTCCGGTAGAGGAGAGCTTCATTTATCTGTACTGATTGAGAATATGAGACGGGAAGGCTTTGAATTTGCAGTAAGTAAAGCAGAAGTTTTGTATCATTATGACGAAAGAAACAGAAAACTGGAACCAATGGAAATCGCTTATATCGATGTGCCGGAAGAGTTTACCGGGGCTGTTATTCAGAAGCTTACAGGCCGTAAGGGTGAACTTCAGGGTATGAGTCCGGCTAACGGCGGATATACAAGACTGGAATTTTCCATTCCATCCAGAGGATTAATCGGCTACCGCGGTGAATTTATGACAGACACCAAGGGAAACGGAATCATGAATACTACATTTGATGATTATGCACCGTTTAAGGGTGAATTGTCTTATAGAAAGTCCGGATCCTTAATTGCTTATGAATCAGGAGAATCCATAACCTATGGTCTTTACAATGCCCAGGAGAGAGGAATCCTGTTTATTGGAGCTGGAGTTAAGGTATATTCCGGTATGGTAATCGGACAGAATCCCAAGGCAGAAGATATTGAAATTAATATCTGTAAGGCTAAGAAACTGACCAATACCCGTTCTTCCGGTGCAGATGACGCTTTGAAACTCAGTCCTCCAAAGGAGATGAGCTTAGAGCAGTCTCTTGACTTTATTGATGTTGATGAGCTGTTGGAGATCACTCCTGTCAGCCTTCGAATCAGAAAGAAAATTCTGGATCCGACAATCAGAAAACGTACTTCTCAGAATAAAAAATCTTTAGTATAAATTGTTATAAACAGGAGAATGCTGACGCAGATCGCCGAAATATCGCCGATCAGTCAGCATTCTCCGTTATTTTTTGTGCATTCTGCCTCCTTCTGTCGATATTTTTGGTATGCTTTTTATCATTTTCATGTAATCTGCCACATAAATTTAATATTAGCTGTGAAGCATATTAGCAAATTAGTGAAAGAAGAGGAGAAATACTATGTCAGAAAAAATGATTGAAAACAACAAAGTAAGCGTTATCGGAGAGATTGTCTCCGGCTTCACCTTCAGCCATGAGGTATTTGGAGAAGGATTCTATATGGTGGACATTGCGGTAAACCGTCTCAGTGATCAGGCAGACGTGATCCCGCTGATGATCTCCGAACGTCTCATCGACGTGGAAGGAAATTACGAAAGTTGTACCATAGAAGCGGTTGGTCAGTTCCGTTCCTATAATCGTCATGAGGGAACAAAGAACCGCCTTGTACTTTCCGTATTTGTTCGTGAGATCCACTTTATGGAAGAGTTTACAGATTACACAAAAACCAATCAAATTTTTCTGGATGGATATATCTGCAAAGCGCCCATTTACAGAAAAACCCCGTTAGGCAGGGAAATTGCAGATTTACTCCTTGCAGTCAACCGCCCTTATGGAAAGTCCGATTACATACCCTGTATCGCATGGGGAAGAAATGCAAGATATGCTTCTGGTTTTACAGTAGGAACCAGAGTGAAAGTCTGGGGAAGAGTTCAGAGCAGAGAGTATACCAAAAAGCTAACGGATACGGAATGTGAAAAGAGAGTGGCTTACGAGGTATCGGTCAGCAAACTGGAGTGCTCTGAATAAAATATTATTAATATGTTAAGGAAATAATAAGAAAACTTGAAAAAATATTAATTTTATGATACGATAAGCAGGTTCTAACATAATAAGTAAATAATTGCTTTTTAGCTGTTATGAGGTGCTGAAAGATGAATCGAGGTACGATACAGGTTATATGCGGGGAAGGAAAAGGCAAGACGTCTTCTGCACTCGGCATGGGAATCGAGGCTCTGACGAAGAACAGAACTGTCATCATGATCCAGTTTTTGAAAGGCTGTCAGGGACGTGGATCTCTGGAGATTATGAAAAGACTGGAGCCGGAGATGAAGATCTTCCGGTTTGAGAAGTGCGACGGATTATTTGAGAATCTGTCCATGGAACGGCAGGAAGAGGAACGTATGAATATCCGCAATGGTCTTAATTTTGCCAGAAAAGTAGTGTCTACGGGAGAATGCGATATGCTGATCCTGGATGAAATTCTTGGACTTTTGGACCAGGGCATTGTAGAAGCGGGAGAACTCATAAAACTTCTTCAGTCTAAAGTGGATGAGATGGAGGTCGTATTAACCGGTAAGGTATTTTCAAAAGAGATAGAACCTTATGTAGACAGTATTCTGGAAATCAATCATGTTAAAGTTGACAATACAAAATAATAATGTTAGTATGGTAACATACATAATAGAGTAGAGGTTGCGTTGCTTATCAGTATATTGTCCGATGTATCAGGTACAGAGGAGGACAGTGGAAAGGAAGAAACGCCGAAGAACGGTATGGCCTGAACATATCTGTTCTGGGCATATGGTTAAGAGCCATATGACTGTCATCCGTATGGATGGGGAGCTACTTAAAGAAAGATGAGATTACCAGATTCTGGACTTTAAGAGCTGACCCTGTTGTCAGCTCTGTTTTTTCGTTTTAACAGGAAGAACAGAGTGCCAAAGGGCCCTTAGAAGTTTACTATGTATAACGATAAAGAATCAGGAGGATAAGACCATGGCAATTTTTGAAGGCGCAGGAGTAGCGCTTGTAACACCATTTCAGGAAAACGGATTAGTCAATTATGAGGTACTTGAAAAACTGGTAGAGGAGCAGATTGCAGAAGGAACCGATGCCATTGTTGCATGTGGAACCACTGGCGAAGCATCTACCATGACTCATGAGGAGCATCTGGATGTAATCAGATACGTATGTGAGGTAACGAAGAAAAGAATTCCAGTCATAGCCGGAACAGGTTCTAATTGTACGGATACAGCTGTTTATCTGTCTGTAGAAGCACAAAAACTGGGAGCGGATGGTCTTCTTCTGGTATCTCCGTACTACAATAAAGCGACGCAGAACGGATTAAAGGCTCATTTTAAAGCTGTTGCAGATGCTGTGAATATTCCGATTCTTCTATATAATATCCCGGGCAGAACCGGTGTAACCATAAAAGCTGAGACCATTGCAGATCTCTGCCTTACTGTTCCTAATATTTTAGGCGTGAAAGAGGCCAGCGGTGACTTTTCTGCCATAGCTGATTTAATGAGTCTGACGGATGGGAAAGCCGATGTTTATTCCGGCAATGATAATCAGATTGTTCCAATGATGTCTCTGGGCGGAAAAGGCGTTATTTCTGTCTTATCCAATGTCGCTCCTGCAAAGACACATGAGATCTGCCAGGCGTATTTTGACGGTGATGTGAAACGCAGTGCAAAACTTCAGCTGGAAGCAATCCCATTAATTAATGCGTTATTCTGTGAAGTCAATCCCATCCCTGTGAAAGCAGCGTTAAATCTTATGGGAAGACAGGCGGGACCAATGCGTCTTCCGTTAACTGAAATGGAAGAGAAAAATCAGGAAAAATTAAAAATTGCCATGAAAGAGTATGGAATTTTATAAGAAGTATATGCTATACATATGGAGGAAATCATGATTAAGATGATAATGCACGGCTGTAACGGGGCCATGGGACAGGTCATTTCCGGTATTGCAGCGGAAGAGAATAATATAGAAATTGTTGCCGGTATCGATCCCAACATGACGAAAGAAAATCCATATCCGGTATTTTCTTCTTTAGAATCCTGTGATGTAGAAGCGGATGTAATCGTTGATTTCACTTCTGCAAGAGCTGTGGAGGGTCTCCTTCATTACAGCATTGAAAAGCAGATTCCGGTAGTTGTATGTACTACTGGACTTTCTGAGGATCAGGTAAAGCTGGTTGAAGAGGCATCCAGACAGGTAGCGGTGCTTCGGTCTGCCAATATGTCTCTGGGTGTTAATCTGTTAATGAAGCTTATAAAGGATGCTGCGCTTGTTCTTGCCGGCGCTGGTTTTGATATTGAGATTTTAGAAAAACATCACAATAAGAAACTGGATGCTCCCAGCGGAACTGCCCTTGCCCTTGCAGATTCCATTAATGAGGCGATGGATCAGGAATTCCATTATGTTTATGACAGAAGCCAGGTAAGAAAAGCAAGAGATAAAAAAGAAATTGGAATTTCTGCAGTCCGCGGCGGCACCATTGTAGGAGAACACGACGTGATTTTTGCCGGAACAGATGAAGTTGTTACCTTCCAGCATACCGCGTATTCCAAAGCTATTTTTGCAAGAGGAGCTGTTTCTGCTGCCAAATTTTTAGCAGGAAAAAAACCAGGACTCTATACAATGAAAGATGTGATAGAAACCTGATTTTACAAAATTTTCCACTATAATTCATTTCTCCTTGACACATACTAAGCATAGAACATGAAAGGAGAAGTATTATGAAGAAGATAAAACCATATGTATTTGCAATACTTGTTATTATGTCAGTTATGTGTCTGACAGCATGCGGTACAACCAAGGGAACTGACGGAACAACAAAAGCAGGAACAGGAACAACCACAGCAGCACAGACAACTGCAGGTGCTACAAAAGAACCGACTACAACCACAGCTGGTACGACAAAAGCTGATCAGGGCAAGGAAAGTACAGGCGTTATCAATGGTGCTGTAAAAGACGTGGAAAAAGGCGTTGATAAAATTACCGGTGAAAGTAATGGTCAGCCTACCACAGAAAGTACAACAGCAGCAAAATAATCTTTCATAAAAAGCTTCGGCATAAAATTATGCTTGAAGCTTTTTTTACTTTCGTATATAATCTAATCAGACACACATCTTAATTTCTATAGTTCTGCTTTCCCGTTTCCTTCCATTCCCCTTTATGTTATGCCTTTTAGCAGTCAGGAGCTTGTTTATGAATTATATATTAAAAAATTATCACATTCTGAGATATAATAAAAGAAAGAAGCCATGGAGAAGTTTAAAATGGGCATTTAACCGCGAGAAAAGTCACAGCAGATTGCGTTATCTTTTATATTGCTGCCTGTTTATAGAAGCTGCCTTGTTCTTTCCCAGTGAAAGAGACCGAATTTTCAGAGAGCTGGTAAAAATATATACAGTGAAAGACGAAATAATGGAAGAAGCAATTACTGAGATTTCTTCTTTTGAAGAAACGGAGGGAGAAATGAGAGAACGTGGCGTTCTGCTGGATTTAAAAGAAGGTGAATTAAAATTCTGGCAGAAAGTGGAGCGGCAGATCCTAGAAGAATCACATTGAGAAACAGACATGTATATTGGTCATTAGTATTTATAATAATAAAACCAGTTGCAATCCAATTTTCACTGTATTATAATTTCTACTGAAACACCAGAGTTTTATTTGAAAAACTTATAAATTAATTCAGAAAAGGACAGGTGGATACCGTGGAGAAAAAAGAAATGCTGTATGAGGGAAAAGCAAAGAAGGTCTATACTACTGAAGATCCGGACGTGTTAATTGTTTCTTATAAAGATGATGCCACAGCTTTCAATGGACTTAAAAAAGGTACCATTGTTGGAAAAGGTGCAATCAACAACCGTATGACTAATTTCGTTTTCAAAAAATTAGAAGCCAAAGGTGTTCCGACTCATCTGGTTGAAGAGTTAAACGACCGTGAAACTGCAGTAAAAAAAGTAGAGATCGTTCCTCTTGAGGTAATCATCAGAAACTATTCAGCAGGTAGTTTTGCAAAAAAGATGGGTATGGAAGAGGGAATTAAGTTTGCCTGTCCGACACTTGAATTCAGCTATAAAAATGATGACCTGGGAGATCCGTTTATTAACGATTATTACGCTCTGGCTCTTAATCTTGCTACACAGGAAGAAATCGATGCCATTACAAAGTATGCGTTTTTAGTAAACGAAGTTCTCATTGAGTATTTTGACACCTTAAACATTGATCTTATTGACTTTAAGATCGAGTTTGGCCGTTACCACGGACAGATTATTCTTGCCGACGAGATTTCTCCTGATACTTGCAGACTGTGGGATAAGGACACTCACGAAAAACTGGATAAGGATCGCTTCCGCAGAGATTTAGGCGGTGTGGAAGACGCATATGAGGAGATATTCCGCCGTCTTGGAATTCAGTAAACAGCACAGAGAGGGTAGATATTTCATGAGTAACGAAATGAACTTCAATATAGAAGAAGAGTTACATGAGGAGTGCGGCGTCTTGGGCATCTATGATTTTGACGGCGGCGACGTTGCTTCCACCATTTATTACGGTCTGTTTGCATTACAGCACAGAGGACAGGAGAGCTGCGGAATAGCTGTCAGTGATACCGAAGGTCCGAAAGGAAAAGTAAGTGCGCATAAGGGGATGGGATTATGTAACGAAGTTTTTACTCCCGAGGTTTTAGAAGGTCTTCATGGTAATATCGGAGTAGGCCATGTTCGTTATTCAACGGCAGGCAGCAGTACACGGGAAAATGCCCAGCCTCTTGTTCTTAATTATGTAAAAGGTACTCTTGCCATGGCTCATAACGGAAATCTGGTGAATGCGCCGGAGCTTCGCAGAGAGCTGGAGTACAGCGGTGCAATTTTTCAGACTACAATCGATTCAGAAGTAATCGCCTATCATGTTGCCAGAGAGCGGGTTAAGACCCCTTCCGTAGAGGCGGCAGTTGCCAATGCCATGAAAAAAATCGTGGGAGCTTATTCCCTGGTTGTTATGAGTCCCCGTAAGCTGATCGGAGCCAGGGATCCATATGGATTTAAGCCGTTGTGCATTGGGAAACGTGATAATTCTTACATCATTGTATCAGAAAGCTGCGCCCTTGATACGGTAGGTGCGGAATTTGTCCGTGATGTTCTGCCTGGTGAAATTGTAACTATAACAAAAGACGGAATCGCTTCAGACACAAGCCTCTGCTTTAAAGAAAGATCCAGGGAGGCCAGATGTGTATTTGAATATATTTATTTTGCAAGGCCGGACAGCGTATTTGACGGTGTGAGTGTTTATCATTCCAGGCTTTGTGCAGGCCGGGCGCTGGCTGTGGATTCACCGGTAGATGCAGATGTTGTCGTGGGAGTTCCGGAATCCGGTAATGCAGCTGCACTTGGATATTCTCTTCAGTCAGGAATTCCTTATGGAACTGCATTTGTAAAGAATTCCTATGTAGGCCGGACTTTCATTAAGCCAAAGCAGAGCTACCGGGAATCATCGGTTAGAATCAAGTTAAACGTACTTAAGGAAGCAGTTGTGGGGAAACGGGTAATCATGATTGATGATTCCATAGTCAGGGGAACTACCAGCGCCCTGATTGTAAACATGCTTCGGGAGGCCGGTGCCAAAGAGGTTCATGTACGGATCAGTGCGCCGCCCTTTTTACACCCCTGTTATTTTGGAACTGATATTCCTGATGAAGATCAGCTGATCGCTCATAACAGAAGCATTGACGAGATACGGGATCTTCTTGGAGCAGATTCCCTGTCTTATTTAAATATAGAACGTCTGAATGAGATGGCAGAAGGACTGCCCATCTGTACGGCATGCTTCAGCGGAAACTATCCCATTGAACCGCCGAAAGAAGACATACGCGGTGAATACAGCAGATAATAGGACTTAAAATCAGGGGCTGCCAGGCCGGTTTGCGCTGCATAACCGGAAGGCGGTCCCTGACTGCTCTTCCCATAATTAAGAAACTATGATAAAATAGCTCTACAACGAAACCCAAGGAGGAATGAAAATAACATGACAGATCGTTACCAAAGCCCGCTGTCTGAGCGTTATGCCAGCAAGGAGATGCAGTACATTTTTTCTCCTGATAAGAAATTTAAGACCTGGAGAAAACTGTGGATTGCTCTGGCAGAAGTAGAAAAGGAACTTGGACTTCCCATTACGGAAGAACAGATAGAGGAACTGAAGGCGTTTCAGGATGATGTAAATTACGAGGTAGCCATACAGCGGGAAAAAGAAGTCCGCCACGATGTAATGTCTCACGTATATGCATATGGAGTCCAGTGTCCCAAGGCAAAAGGCATTATTCATCTTGGAGCCACCTCCTGTTATGTGGGTGATAATACAGATATTATTGTTATGACAGAAGCACTTTTACTGGTGCGGAAAAAACTGATTAACGTAATTTCTGAGCTGGCAAAGTTTGCAGACAGCTATAAGGATTTACCGACCCTTGCGTTTACCCATTTTCAGCCTGCCCAGCCTACGACAGTCGGTAAGAGAGCTACGTTATGGCTCCATGATCTTACCATGGATTTGGAGGATCTGGATTATATTCTTGATTCCATACGCCTTCTTGGTTCCAAAGGAACAACCGGAACCCAGGCAAGCTTTTTAGAACTGTTTGACGGAGACATGGACAGAGTGAGAAAAGTGGATGCCATGATTGCAGAGAAGATGGGATATAAGGGGTGTTACCCGGTATCTGGTCAGACCTACTCCCGGAAAGTGGACAGCCGTGTGGTCAACGTTCTGGCAGGAATTGCTCAGAGCGCTCATAAGTTCTCCAATGATATCCGCCTTCTCCAGCATTTAAAAGAGGTGGAAGAGCCATTTGAAAAGAGCCAGATCGGTTCTTCAGCCATGGCTTATAAGAGAAACCCCATGAGAAGTGAAAGAATCGCCTCCCTGTCCAATTACGTTATGGCAGATGTGATGAATCCCATGCTTGTTTCTTCCACACAGTGGTTTGAACGGACCCTGGATGACTCTGCTAACAAACGTCTGAGTGTGCCGGAAGGCTTTCTTGCAATTGATGGAATTCTGGATCTCTATCTGAATGTGGTAGATGGTCTTGTGGTTTATCCAAAGGTCATTGAAAAACATATGATGGCGGAACTTCCTTTCATGGCGACAGAAAATATCATGATGGATGCGGTAAAAGCAGGCGGAGACAGACAGGAACTCCATGAGCGGATCAGGGAGCTTTCCATGGAAGCTGGTAAGAATGTGAAAGTAAACGGACTTGATAACAATCTGCTGGAACTCATTGCAGCAGACCCATCTTTTAATCTTTCATTGGAAGAACTGAAAAAAAGCATGGATCCTAAAAAATATGTAGGCTGCGCCCCGGCTCAGGTTACCATATACCTTGATGAGGTAATTCGTCCTCTTCTTAAGGACAACCAGGAACTTCTTGGTATGACAGCAGAAATCAATGTATAAGAAAGCTGCGGACAGACTGATCTTTATCAATGAGTCTGTCTGCAGTTTTTTGTGTGTCAGGAGGAACAATGAGCAGTAGTCTGGAATATTATAAAGTTTTTTATTATGTGGCAACATTAGGCAGCATTACACTGGCTTCAGAAAAACTCTGCATCTCCCAGCCAGCAGTCAGTCAGGCGGTACGGCAGCTGGAACAGTCACTGGACTGCCAGCTTTTTATGCGGATGTCAAAAGGAGTAAAGCTGACCAGAGAAGGAGAATTTTTATTCGATTATGTAAAATCCGGTTTAGAGAGCATCTGGCACGGGGAAAATATGTTAAGGCGGGTGCGGGATTTAGAGACCGGTGAGGTGCGCATAGGAGCAAGTGATATGACACTTCAGTTTTATTTACTCCCTTATCTGGAAAAGTTTCATGAACTTTATCCGGGAATTAAAGTAACGGTTTCCAATGGTCCCACACCGGAAACACTTCGCTTTTTATATGAAGGGAAAATTGATTTCGGCGTGGTCAGCACTCCCTTTGAGGCAAGGAGCGAGGTAAAAAGTACTCCAGTCAAGGAAGTCCGTAATGTTTTTATTGCAGGTGAGAAGTTTAAGCATCTGGAAGGGAAAAAACTGAGTTATGAGATCCTGAAGGAACTTCCCTGTATCTTTTTGGAAAAGAATACCAGCACCCGGACATTTATGGATCAGTTCTTAAAAGAGCGGGAAGTGGAGGTGGAGCCGGAATTCGAGCTTTCCACCAGCGATATGATCGTTCAGTTTGCCATGCGGAATTTAGGGATTGGCTGCGTGATGTCTGGATTTGCCCAAATGGAGCTTGAGAAAGGTAACCTGATAGAACTGCAGTTTGAAGAATCCATGCCTGGACGACAATTTGCAATTATCACAGACCGTAAGACTCCCATTTCTCCTGCTGGTAAGAAGATTCTGAAACTGATGATTGATGATATAAGTTAAACTTATGCCAAATATAAATAATATTGACTTTACTTATGTGAATCTTTGCGCTATCATAGGGAAGTAAAAGGTATTTTTTCACTCATAGGAGGATTAATCGAATGGTAAGAGCAATCGTAGGCGCCAACTGGGGCGATGAAGGAAAAGGTAAAATCACAGATATGCTGGCAAAGGAGTCCGATATCATTATCCGTTATCAGGGCGGAAGCAATGCCGGGCATACCATTATCAACAATTATGGCAAGTTTGCCCTTCACCTTCTGCCGTCAGGTGTTTTCTACAACCACACAACCAGCATTATCGGCAATGGCGTGGCATTAAACATCCCTTATTTAATTAAGGAAGTGAATGATCTTGTGAGCAAAGGAGTTCCAAAGCCGGCTATTCTGGTTTCTGACCGTGCACAGATTCTGATGCCATATCACATTCTGTTTGATCAGTATGAAGAAGAGCGTCTGGGAAAACGGTCCTTTGGTTCCACAAAATCAGGGATTGCACCATTTTATTCAGATAAATACGCTAAAATCGGTTTTCAGGTATGCGAACTTTTTGATGAAGAGTCATTAAAGGAAAAAGTGGAGCGTGTTTGTGAGATGAAGAATGTTTTAATGGAACATTTATATCACAAACCAGCCATTAATCCGGAAGAATTATTTAAGACCTTACTTGAGTATCGCGAGATGGTAAAACCGTTTGTTTGTGATGTTTCCAATTATCTTCATAATGCAATTAAGGAAGGTAAGAATATTTTGCTGGAGGGACAGCTGGGATCTTTAAAGGATACCGATCACGGAATCTATCCAATGGTTACCTCTTCCTCCACACTGGCAGCATACGGTGCAATTGGAGCAGGTATTCCTCCATATGAAATCAAGAACATTACCACAGTTGTAAAGGCATATTCCAGTGCAGTTGGTGCCGGCGCATTTGTCAGCGAGATCTTCGGAGACGAGGCAGACGAGTTAAGACGCCGCGGCGGTGATGGCGGTGAATATGGCGCAACGACTGGAAGACCAAGACGTATGGGCTGGTTTGATGCAGTGGCTTCCAGATATGGCTGCAGAATTCAGGGAGCTACCGAAGCAGCACTTACTGTTTTGGATGTACTCGGTTATCTGGATGAACTTCCTGTTTGTATCGGATATGAGATTGACGGAAAAGTTACAAAAGATTTCCCAAATACGATTGAGCTTAATAAGGCAAAACCGGTTTATACCACACTTCCAGGCTGGAAATGTGAGATCAGAGGAATTAAAAAATATGAGGATCTGCCAGAAAACTGCAGAAACTATATTGAATTTATTGAGAAAGAGCTCGAAACTCCCGTTACCATGGTTTCCAATGGACCGGGAAGAGATGATATTATTTATCGCTAGGATTTAAAAAAATAAGCAGAGCATTAGGATTATTTCCTATTGTCTCTGCTTATTTTTGTCTGGTTAAATCTGCACCAGGGTCCGGTTGCAAAGATATAAAGTCTGATTGCAGAACATCAGTTCTTGTGGTAAAATATTCATAGGGAACAATCATGTTATTACAAGGAGTTGGCCTTCCATTTTACATAAGATGGGAGGTGATGCAGATGAATTTTGACTTTAAAGACCTTATGGCTTTTGGCATGTTCATTATTGCATTGCTTACCTTTATTTATAATAATCGTAAGTAAAGTTTTTCTATAAATCCCAGGAATGGGTACAGAAAAACCACCCTTGTATACTTTGACCGGTATTGGGTGGTATTCTGTCTATTCAATAAAGGCCAACCTCTTGTGTGAGGTGGTTGTTCCTCTTTATATTTCTATTATAATCAAATCTCAATTTAATTTCAAGTGCTTTCGGAAAATACCCAATTATACCTATATAAAGCATATATTATTCTTTTTTTGTGGTATCAGTATCGTTGTTATTATCATTGGGTCTAATGACCCGCACAACCAGCTGTGCAGCATATATAAATGCAGGAATAACTACTGTGGAATAGATAGCTGCCATCAGCCATTTTTTTGATTCCGCACTATGAGAAAATGCGGATACCAGTGCAATAAGATAAAGGGAACAGATTAATACCAGACCTACAATAGCCAGGGCACGTTTCCATTTCATGGGGAAACCTCTCTTTCTGAAAAATTATACTGGGTTTATTATATCCCAAAACAATCCATTTGGAAAGAAATGTTTGGAAAATGTTCACAAAATCTTCAGATATTGGAAACTGTACATTTCTCTCAATCTATAGTACACTTTTAATAGATTACAGACAACGTGGAAGGAGTGCTTGGTAGCCTTGAGGAAACAATGGTTGGTAGTAATTTCAGCAGGGATCCTTCTGAGCATGGGTGGGATGATGAGTTCCCTTGCTTCAGAAGATAATGGGCAGGAACAAAGCACCCCCATTAATCTTATGGAAGCCACGAAGGAATGGCAGTGGAAGGAAGATTCCGGTGGCTGGAGATACATAAAAAAGGATGAAACCTATAAAAAGAACTGCTGGGAGAAGATTGACGGAAACTGGTATTATTTTGGCTTTGATGGTTATATGAGTACAGACTGGACAACGATCCGCGGTATGGATTATCTCTTTGCCGAGACCGGGGAGCTGCAGCTTGGCTGGTGCTATAACGACGAAGAGGAAAAATGGCATTATTACAAGGAAGACGGTACTCCGCAAAAAGGCTGGTTTCAGGACCAGGATGGAAGCTGGTACTGGTTTTCTGCAAAGGGTGAGATGACTTCTTCCGGATATAAGTATGTAACCGGAGGAAAGTATTATTTCTTTGATAATGGACAGATGGCTGCTAACCAGTATGTCGGCCTCTTTTATATGGATGAAACCGGAAACAGGAACAAAAATTTTGATATCATAATTGAAAGTAAGAAAAAGAATACTACCGTCTCTGCTGAAGTAAAGGATGGATTTACAGAAGCCTCCAAGAATCTGCCCCGAGAGTGGGTGAAGCGATTTACGGATCAGGGCTGGGAAATTCTTTATTATCCGGAAAAGCAGTATTTTTCTGCGCCCAATACCGGGAGTGGTGTTTATTATGTAGGTCATTCGCTGGATACCGCTTATAAGAAAATAAAGATATGCAATCCTTCTGAACTAACGGAAGCATTTTGCGAATATATCGGATATGAATACGGTTTATATAAGGGAACGCTTCAGGAGGCTACGGATTTATCCATGGATAAATCTTTGGTGGACGATTATATTTTCATACCGGATTACTATGCAGATGATATGAAATTTTATTTTGGAAAGCTGGCAGCAGCATATTTGGGAAGTGCATCAACCAGGTCAGAGATGGAGGCAGAAGCCCCGGAAGTGACCAGGATATTAAAAAAGATATTATACAGGCAGAGTTGAATTACGAATAATTCTTATAGCAGACATATAGTCTGATATAGATTATACGGATTCAGCGCTGCTTTTTTAATTTAAAATCCAGTTGACAAATTAATGGACATATAATATTATAAAATTATATTTAATAAAATTGAATTTAGCAACATAAAAGGAGAACGGAAATGGATTTAATACCCCGTATAGTTGTTCTATTGATTGCGGCAGAACATTTATACATTTTATGGATGGAAATGTTTGCCTGGAAGACAGCTGGAAAAAAGATGTTACCTGGTTTTGAACCGTCGTTTTTTGAGGAAACAAGAGTAATGGCGGCAAATCAGGGGTTGTATAATGGGTTTCTTTCCGCAGGTCTTATATGGTCCCTGCTGGTGAAGGAGGGAATATGGGCAGACAGAATTTCCATATTTTTTCTTTCCTGTGTGATTATTGCAGGAGTATATGGAGCGCTGACTTCATCGAAAACTATTTTTTTTAAACAGGCGTTGCCTGCAATTGCAGCACTTTTTATAGTGATAATTATTTAAATCAAAGGAGTGATATTTATGAATGAGACAATAAGAACAATTCAGAATCACAGATCAATCAGAAGCTTCCTGGATAAAGAGGTTGATGACGTTATCATCGACGAGATCCTTAGGGCTGCACAGTCCATGCCCAATTCCATCAATGGCCAGCAGAGCTCGGTAATAGTAATTAAGGATAAAGAAACTAAGGCAAAAATAGCCCAGCTGGCGGGTGGTCAGAAATGGGTGGAAGATGCACCTGTATTTCTTCTGTTCGTGCTTGATTTTTATAAGACCAGTCTTGCGGCTGAAAAAAACGGGCTGACTCAGGTGATACATGAGAGTGTGGAAGGAACCATGGCAGGAACTTTTGATGCAGGACTTTCCATGGGCGCTGCGATTATAGCCGCAGAGTCACTGAAACTTGGGATTGTACCAATCGGAGGAGTGCGTAAAAATCCAGGTGAAATCATAAAGCTTTTAAATCTTCCTCCCTATACCTATCCGGCAGTTGGTCTGGCAGTGGGATATCCAAAAGACGAATCACACAAGAAACCAAGACTTCCATTTTCCACATTTCGTCACAATGAAGTTTACCATACAGAGGTAATGAAAGAAGCTATCGACCAGTACGATATGGAGATGGAAGATTATTTAAAAGAAGTGGGTCGTCAGCAGGAAGGGAACTGGAGTAAATATACCTCAGGAATTTATCAGAATGTTTATTACCCCGATGTCTATCCGACCATGAAAGACCAGAAGTTTTTAAATGACAAATAAAACAAGGGGAAAGCTGCAAAAAACAGCTTTCCCTTTCTTTATTCCGCCAGCTCACCCCAAAGTTCATACAGCTCTTCCAGACGTTTGCTGATCATCTCTTTTTCCTGGTTTAATTCCATAAGTTTTGGTACATCTGTGAAAATCTCTTCTTTTACAAGAAGTTCATCGATTTCCCCGTCTCTGGTTTCCAGTTTATGAATTTCTTCTTCTGTTTTTTTCAGTTCGTTCTGGCGTTTTCGGATCTTTGCCTGTTCTTCCTTCTGGGCTTTCCAATCAAGCTTTATCCCGGAAGGGTCTTCGCCGGTTACAACAGCAGCTTCGGCCGCCGGGGTCAAAAGACCTGTCATAATATCCTTCTTTTCCAGATAATAATCGTAATTTCCGATATAGTTAACAAGGGTCTGGTTGGTCAGGTCCAGAATTCGTGTAGCAGTTTTATTAATAAAATAACGGTCATGGGATACGTAAAGCACGGTGCCGGTGTAACCAACCAGGGCGCTTTCCAGTATCTCTTTGGAGGTGATATCCAAATGGTTGGTCGGCTCGTCAAGGATCAGAAAATTAGCTTCAGAAAGCATAAGCTTTGCCAGGGAAACACGTCCCCGTTCCCCACCGCTTAAGTCCTTAATCCGTTTATATACGTCATCGCCTGTAAAAAGAAAGGCGGCCAGGATATTGCGGATCTGGGTATTGTTCATATATGGATAGGTATCCTGAAGTTCATCGAATAAAGTTTTATCCATATGAAGAACCTGATGCTCCTGGTCATAATATCCGATATGTACCTTGGAGCCTAAGGAAACCTCTCCCTGATCGGGCGCCAGTATGCCGTTTAATATTTTTAAAATTGTGGTTTTTCCGGTTCCGTTGCCGCCGATTATGGCAACCCGTTCTCCCCGCTTGACTTCAAACCCGATGTGTTCAAAAAGGAGATTGTCTCCAAATGATTTTTTTAAATCTTTAACAGTCAGAACGTCATTTCCACTGATTACGTTGGGCTCCAGCTGAATGCGCATCTCGTCGTTAACCTCGGTAGGTTTTTCTAACAACTCGATCTTGTCCAGCATCTTTTCTCTGCTTTCTGCCCGCCGTATGGATTTTTCTCTGTTAAACGATTTTAATTTTGTAATTACTTCTTCCTGATGCCTGATTTCCTGCTGCTGGTTTAGATAGGCCTTCATCTTAGCTTCCCGGATCATGGCTCTTTTGCTGCTGTACTCCGTATAGTTACCCTGATATACGGACAAAATGCCATTATCAAGCTCAATAATCTTGGTCACCACACGATTTAAAAAGTATCGGTCATGGGCAACGATGATTACGCTGCCGTCATAATTAATCAGATAACCCTCCAGCCAGGCAATAGAGTCCATATCCAGATGGTTTGTAGGCTCATCAAGGAGAATGATGTCTGGTTTTGTAAGGAGAAGGCGTCCTAAAGCTACCCGGGTTTTCTGTCCGCCGGAAAGAGCAGCTACCGGCTTTTGAAAATCATCTTCTGTAAAACCAAGACCCTTTAATACACCGGTAACCTCACTTCGGTAAGCGTAACCGTTTTGCAGCTCAAATTCATGGTTTAAGCGGCTGTAATTGGTAAGCATCTCATCCAGTTCCTCACCAGTGGCGTGCTTCATATCCAGCTCCAGTTTACGGATTTTTGCTTCCATATCCATAAGGGGGCGTTTCACTTCCAGAACCTCTTCATAGACCGTCCGGTCTCCGGATAAATCCTGATGTTGTGATAAATAGCCTAAGGTTTTACCCTTGGATATGACCACCTCTCCTTCATCGGATGCCAGTTCACCGATAATCATTTTTAACAAAGTGGATTTACCGGCTCCGTTAATTCCTACAATGGCGGCTTTCTCATGGTCTTCTATATGAAAGGAAGCGTGTTTAATCACTTCGTTGGTGCCAAATGCTTTACTGATATTGCTGCATGAGAGAATCATGGTTTCTTTCCTCCTGAATAAAATGGGACAATAGTACCAGTATAATATAGGTCCATTTATTTTTCAAGGATACAATCGTAAAACTCGTTTGACATTATTTTATCACGCAGTTATAATGGTGTTAGTTAAATTCTAAGTAAAAGAAGGTGAAGATGTGGCAGATAAAGAAATTTCAAAAGCAGTGATTGCCAGGCTTCCCAGGTATTATCGTCATCTGGGAGAGCTTATGGAGGATGGAGTGGAACGGATATCTTCCAATGAGCTGAGTTTGCGTATGAAAGTGACCGCTTCTCAGATACGCCAGGATCTTAATAATTTCGGCGGATTCGGACAGCAGGGTTATGGATATAATGTGAAATACTTATATACAGAGATAGCGAAGATATTAGGGATTGACAGACAGCACAATTTAGTGATTATTGGTGCGGGCAATTTAGGACAGGCGATTGCAAATTATGCAAATTTCGAAAAGCGTGGTTTTTTAATCAAAGGAATGTTTGATATCAATCCACGTCTGATCGGTCTGGTTGTTCGTGGAATTGAGATCCGAAGTGTAGATGATCTGGAACAGTTTGTAAAAGATAATGATGTTCAGATTGCAGCCCTGACCATACCAAAGACCAAGGCACCGGAAATTGCAGACCGTCTTGTAAGGGCAGGCATCAAGGCTATCTGGAATTTTGCTCATACAGACTTAACCGTGCCGGATGATGTTGTGGTAGAGAATGTACACTTATCAGAGAGTCTCATGAGACTGTCTTACCGGGTCTGCAGCATGCAGGATAACTCGGTTGATGAAAAGCAAAGACAATCAGCAAAGAACATTTAATATGCCTGCCGGCAGCCAAAGAGGAATTTTCCCTCTTTGCTGCCGGTAGTTTGCTATGGAGAAAGGCGGGTGCAGTATGAGATATCTGGTAACGGGAGAACAGATGAAGCAGGTTGACCAATATACCATAGAACAAATTGGTATCCCATCACTGGTACTGATGGAGCGGGCAGCCCTGGCCGTTTTTAAAGAAGCAGTAAATCATGTGAAACAGACGGAACCGGTGTGGATCCTGTGCGGGAGCGGTAACAATGGTGCTGACGGAATCGCTGCTGCCAGAATGCTTCATATAAGCGGTTATCATGTTCTGGTTATTCTGGCTGGAAAAAAGGACAAAGGAAGCAGTGAGTATTTAACTCAGCTCTCCATTGCAGAGAAAACGGGAGTAAAAGTCATGGAAGGCATGGATGGAAATCCGGGAACATGCAGTCTGCTCATTGACGCGCTGTTTGGCGTAGGGCTTGACAGGGAGATTCTTGGTACCCATCTGGAGATTATGAAATCCATAATCAGGTGTAAACCGGAATTTACAATAGCAGTGGATATTCCTTCCGGTATTCACTCCAATACCGGACAGATTATGGGAACTGCAATCCCAGCAGATTTAACGGTTACATTCGGATATGAAAAACTTGGTACCATGCTGTACCCTGGAAAAGAATACAGCGGCAGGGTTCTAGTGGAGGATATTGGTTTTCCTCCTGAAAGTATGAATGATGTGAAAACTGAATATTTTACATTTCAAGAAACAGACATGACCCTGATCCCCAGCCGGCCGGCCTATTCCAATAAAGGCAGCTTTGGTAAAGTTCTTCTGGTTGCTGGTTCCAGAAACATGAGCGGGGCTGCATATTTAAGTGCACTTTCTGCCTATCGGACTGGTGCTGGGCTGGTACGGATCTTTACCGTAGAGGAAAACAGGGAGATTTTGCAGACGTTACTTCCTGAGGCAGTAATTGTTTCCTATCGGTCATCAGATGCTGAACGGAAAACCGAGAACTTTGAACAGCTTATAATTGAACAGTGTGAGTGGGCCAGTGTGATAGTTTTAGGACCGGGACTGGGGCAGGGTGTCTATGTGAAAGATCTGGTGGAATCCATTCTTGTTAATGCCTATGCTCCGGTAATTGTAGATGCTGACGGGCTTAATACAATTGCCAGTAATCCGGAGCTTACCAGTTATTACACAGAGAACATTATCATTACCCCTCATCTGGGAGAGATGGCAAGACTTACCGGAAGCTCGGTAGAACTCATAAAAAAACATCTCATTCAGACAGCCAGAGAGTATGCGGACCGGTTTGGTATCACCTGCATATTAAAAGATGCGGTTACCATTGCTGCGCTTAATGATCAGAGAACCTATGTAAACAGCAGCGGGAACAGTTCCATGGCAAAAGCAGGAGCAGGAGATGTACTGACCGGAATTCTGGCCGGTTTACTGGCAATGGGAATGGAAGGACCGGATGCAGCGGCACTGGGTGTATGGCTTCACGGTCTGGCGGGGGATATGAGAAAGAAGAAATATGGAGATTACAGTCTTCTTGCCAGAGAACTGGCAGATGAGACTGGTATAATATTGCAGGAGCGAACGAGGGAATAAATCATGAAAACATATGGAAGGGTATATGAAGCAGTAGATTTAGATGCAATCCGGTACAACATGGAAGAGATGAAAGCAAATTTAAAGCCGGAGACAAAGATGATCGGGGTTGTAAAATCCGATGGATATGGTCATGGTTCTGTTCCAGTGGCTCAGGCAATTGATCCTTATGTGTGGGGATATGCAGTTGCTACCGTGGAAGAAGGCGTAATACTCAGAAAACATGGAATCACAAAGCCCATTCTGGTTCTTGGAGTGGTTCCCTATGATGGCTATCAGCTTCTGGTGGATTATGATATCAGCTCTGCCGCATTTCAGCTGAAGAAAGCCATGCGCCTTTCTGAACTGGCGGAAAAAGCAGGAAAGAAAGCTGTGGTTCATCTGGCACTTGATACTGGTATGAGCCGGATTGGATATCCGGTGACAAAAGAGGCAGCGGAGGAAGCGGCAAAGATCTGCAGACTGCCGGGGATTTATGCGGAAGGGCTCTTTACTCATTTCGCAAAAGCAGATGAAACGGATAAAAAAGCAACAGGATCACAGATTGAGAAATTTCAGGCATTTGTAGATATGCTGGGCGAAAGAGGAATCACCATTCCTGTCCTTCACTGTTCCAACAGTGCAGGAATTATTGATTTGCAGGAGGCTAATTTTCATCTGGTTCGTGCAGGTATTTCTATCTATGGGTTGTATCCATCCACAGAGGTAAAAAAAGAACCCGTAAAGTTAAAACCTGCCATGGAGTTAAAGAGTACCATTACCTACATAAAAAAAATCGGACCTGGAACTTCAGTCAGCTACGGCGGAACGTTTACTGCTCAGCAGGAAATGACAGTGGCTACAATCCCCGTAGGATATGGAGATGGCTATCCCAGAAATTTATCTGGAAAAGGTGAGGTCTTAATCAGGGGACAGCGGGCTAAAATTCTTGGAAGGGTGTGTATGGATCAGTTTATGGTTGATGTCACATCGATTGAGGGAGCCGAAGAAGAGGATGAGGTTGTTTTGGTTGGCAGACAGGGAAAGGAACAGATTACAGTAGAAGAACTGGCCGAGCGGTGCGGCGGCTTTCATTACGAGATTCTCTGTGACATCAGCAAACGGGTGCCCAGGGTCTATGTGGAACACGGTGAAGTAGTGGGAACCAAAGATTATTTTAACGATTGTTACAACTCCTTTTTAAAGGTGTGATAACCAACTCCATGTCCATATCATATGATAAGGTATGCGGCGGAAAAACTTAAGTGAATACACGAGTCAAAGTAGGTCAATAATAGACTTAAATAAATTGACGGAGTGTGAGAATGTGATAATCAGACGTGGAGACATTTATTATGCCGATCTAAGACCGGTAGTAGGCTCTGAACAGGGCGGGATTCGCCCGGTTCTTATTATACAAAATGACATCGGTAATAAGCACAGTCCCACTGTGATCTGTGCAGCGATTACCTCAAGAATGAATAAGGCAAAGCTGCCTACCCATGTGGAACTGGATACAAAAAAGTGCGATATGATCAAGGATTCAGTTATACTTTTGGAACAGCTGCGGACCATTGACAAGCAGAGACTGAAAGAGAAAATTTGTCATATTGATGAAAAACTGCAGCAGGAAGTGGACTGTGCATTAAGAATCAGCTTAGAACTGAATACATAGTTCACCATTGACGGAATGCTGATAAAATGGTATATTCTTAAATAGTTGTGAGAAAAAATACGAAAGAAAATCAACAAAAGGAGTAGAATTTTCAGATGGACGATGGCAATCCGCTTATACGCGTGATTATTTTTATTGCTTTTATCGTATTGGATGCAATTTTTTATGGATTTGGTGCAGCAATTCAGAATGTGAATACGACAGAATTGGAACATCAGATGGAAGAAGGCAGTGAGAAAGCTGCAAAACTGCTGCATATCGTTAACAGACCAACCAGATTTGTGAACACCATTCAGATCACCACAAACTTAATTGGTATGGTGACGGGAGCGTTTGTATTAGGACAGTTTAAGATCTGGCTGGAGGCAATCTTAAGCCGTGGGAGCGATGGCCCCAACCGGTGGATTTCTCTTTTCAGTCTTTTCCTTGTAGGTGCCTGCCTGATTATTCTGCTGATCAGCTTCGGTATTATTATTCCAAAGCGCTGTGCAGCTGAGAATCCGGAAAAGTGGGGATACCGTATGCTTCCCGCAGTAACTTTTATTATGATTCCCCTGATTCCCTTTGCGTGGGTTGCAAACCTGATTGCTTTCGTAGTTCTTAAAGTCATGGGCATTGATATGGCATCAGACAATGAGAACGTAACCGAAGAGGACATTATGTCTATGGTAAATGAAGGGCATGAGCAGGGTGTATTAGAAGCCAGGGAAGCGGAGATGATCACCAATATCTTTGAACTCAATGACAAGGAAGCTGCGGATATCATGACTCACAGAAAGAATCTGGTTTCCTTAGACGGAGAGATGATGTTAAAGGAAGCGGTGACATTTATCCTGACAGAAGGGTATAATTCCCGGTATCCGGTCTATAAAAAAGATGTGGATGACATCATTGGTATTCTTCATATGAAGGATGCACTGATTGCCGCTGAAATAGAAGAGAATGGCAGCCGGCAGCTCTGGGAGATTGAAGGACTTTTAAGAGAGGCTCATTTCATTCCCGAAACCAGGAATCTTGATACCCTGTTTAAAGAGATGCAGTCCAGAAAGATCCACATGGTAATTGTGGTTGATGAATATGGTCAGACTTCCGGTATTGTTACCATGGAAGACATTCTGGAAGAGATTGTAGGCAATATTCTTGACGAGTATGACATGGATGAAGAATTTATCGTACCATCGGATGACGGTACTTACGTTATGAATGGTATGACTACCCTGGAAGACGTGGAACGGGCATTAGACATTGAATTTGATGAGGAGGATTATGACTCCTATGATACAATAAATGGTCTGCTTATTTCCAGACTGGATCGGATTCCCCAGGAAGGGGAAGAATCAGAAGTTTCCATTATGGGCTATAATTTTAAGATCCTTCAGGTGGAGAACAAGATGATTCAGACAGTCCGTGTCTGGAAGGAAGAGCCAGAGGTGCTTTCTGAGGAAGAAAAAACGGTCAGAAAAACGGAATCCGAGTTAAAAGACTCAGAAAAAGAATCATAAGCACACAGCTGCCAGAACTTTCCTGCATCAGACAGGAAGGATATGGCAGCTGTGTATTGTTTTTTTCTTGCAAGATGAAATAAATAGTGATAGAATAGAAAAGATGTTATTTTCTGATATAATGAGGACGAAATAGAGAAAGAAAAGGAGTGTTGGAAGCGATGTCAGGACATTCAAAGTTCGCTAATATTAAGCACAAAAAAGAAAGAAACGATTCCGCAAAAGGTAAAATTTTTACTGTAATCGGAAGAGAAATTGCAGTAGCGGTTAAAGAAGGCGGATCAGACCCTGCGAACAACAGTAGGCTCCGTGATGTAATAGCGAAAGCAAAAGCCAACAACATGCCCAATGACACCATTGACAGGGGCATTAAAAAAGCTGCCGGAGATGCCAATTCTGTTAACTATGAGACAATTACATACGAAGGATACGGCCCCAATGGAGTGGCGATCATCGTTGATACTCTGACAGACAATAAAAACCGGACTGCTGCCAACGTAAAGAACGCATTTACAAAAGGCGGTGGGAATGTGGGAACTCCAGGCTGTGTATCTTTTATGTTTGACAAAAAGGGACAGATCATTATAGATAAAGAAGAATGTGATATGGATGCAGATGAGCTTATGATGATTGCTCTGGATGCAGGCGCAGAAGATTTCTCAGAAGAAGAGGACAGCTACGAAGTACTGATTGCGCCAGAAGAGTTCAGCGCAGTACGCGAAGCATTGGAAGCAGCAAAAATCCCCATGATTCAGGCTGAAGTTACCATGATTCCACAGACATGGGTGGAGCTGACTGATGAGGATTCTTTAAAGAAGATGAACCGGATTCTGGATCTGTTAGATGCAGAAGATGATGTACAGGCGACCTATCATAACTGGGACGAATAAAATTAAAACGGGCATGCACGGAATAAGTGCATGCCTTTTTATTATAGACACCTTACACAATCTCAGTTAAGTTTCTAACCGACTTCTGAATATCTGCCACCAGTTCATGAATTCGCTCGTAGACCTCACCAGAGCTTTTGGAGATTTCCCCGAATTCTCTTGCTACTACAGCAAAGCCAACCCCTGCCTCACCGGCTCTGGCCGCTTCAATGGAGGCGTTAATGGAAAGAATATTTTCCATGGAAGCCACCTTCTGCAGGTCATGGGTTTTTGCTGTTACTTCATTCAATGAGATTTTGATGCTGTCAATTTCTTTATCCAGTACGCTGTCTCTTTTGCCGGAGATTGCCTGTATGTATTCCATATTAACCAGCTGGTTCACTATGCTGCCAAGCATCTGTGCAGCTGCCTTGATGGTGGCTTCCGATCGTACCGGTACTTTTCTCAGTGCACGGATATATTCCTCTTCGTTAATTCCCAGCTCTCTGGCAATGGTACGAAACTTTTCTTCATCTGGCTGAGAGGGCAAAACCTGTCCTCCGATGATTGCTCCCACCTTTTCGCCTTTCACAACGATGTCAGAGGAAAAATCCATAAGCCCCGCATGGCAGAAATAAGCTCCGATTCCTTCTTTGTCACAGGCTTCACACCGTTTTAAACCTTCTTCACTGTTTCTTGTGTATTTCATGCAAAACTCAGTGAAATTGCTTCCTTTTGTAATATAATTACCCTCTGCATCCACCGCGATTGCTGCTAACCCTGTCGCTTCCGAAAACTGGTCCTGAATCGACTGCAATGCCTTTAAATCAATAAACTTTTTAATATCGATCATAGTATGCATGCCCCTCTCTTGTAATTAGCGGTACCTTTTTATCATTCTTATTATATAATAATGGTAGGATAAATACAAGCAAGGAAGTAAGCAGTAATATCTGCGAAATCCATTGAAGCTTGATGATTATTGTGCTACAATCACCGTGAAAAAGATTAAAAAAGAGGCTCAGGATTATGGAAAGTGACCGATTGTACCGGGTGCAAAAAAAGGATATTGAGAAATTAAAGCAACTGCTGACAGAGTGTTTTGAGGGGGACCCACTTTATTGCAATCTGATCCCGGACACAGATACAAGGAAACGTCTTCTCCCCGAACTGTTTGAATGTGATATGGAAGAATTTTTTGAGACTTGTGAAATTTATGCGGACAGTCCGGATATTAATGGAATTATGGTTGTGGATGATGAATCGGAAGTTTACAATCCTGTTCATTATTATCTGGCAGAAGCAGCAGCGACTTTGAAAACGGATAGTTATCTGATCAAGGAAGACAGGTCGCTAAAGACATTCTGGAATTTTTTTCAGGGAAGGGATTATTTGAATTCCAGATGGACTGACCAGCTTCATCAGGAAGAACGGCTTCACATCATCTATCTGGCAGTGAGACCCAGTATGCAGCATCACGGGATTTCTGCCTGCCTTCTAAAAGAAGCCATACAATTTGCAGACAGAAATCATCTTATGATATCACTGGAAACCCACAAACACAGCAATGTAAGCTTTTATGAACATTTTGGTTTCAGACTTTTCGGCGTGGTAGAAAAGCATTTTGAGTTAAAACAGTACTGTATGATAAGAGAAATGCACTAGAGCTTAGTATAAATAGTAGGACAGGCTTTCCCGGATCTTAAAGCCGGCCTTCTTATACAGAGCCACGGCTGGAAGATTGTCGCCGGAGACCTGTAAATAGATGTTTTTCGTTCTTTGATCTGCGGGAAGAGAAGTATAAGTCTTTAGAAATAAACCCAGGCAGGCAGTTCCAAGACCCTGCCCCCGCAGTGGTCTGGATATTTCAAACCCATATAAATAAGCGCTTTTTTCCTGAATATCAAGACTGCACATCCCGACTGTTTCTTTATCCTTAAAAAACTCATAGCAGATTTGATCATCGGAATTTTTATGGGATGAGATGGTTAAATTATTCCTATCTTCATTTTCTTCCTCCAAACCGGATTTCGCTGAAACAGGAATGGAACGTTCCATAAAATGTTCCGTGTAGCAGAAAGAAGCCTCCATAGCCTGTAATGTTTTTATCCCATCCCTGCAGTTTTCGTAAACTGGGAATAAAAAATCGCAGTCAGGATAATCATTTGCCAGCTCTTTTAAAAGAACTGTAAAATGTCCTTTCTGCCTTTCACCAGGAAGGGTACAGCCGTAGCATTCCATGGTGTCAGAATCAGTAAAAAAAACGATAAGAGCGGATAAGAGGCGTTCATTTTCATATAATAAACAGCAGATGCACTCTTCCTCCAAAGGAAATGAGAAAGAGATATGATCGTATTCATTGCAGGTTTCTTGTAAAAGACGGAGGTCTTTTGTCAAACGGGCATCTGGTGCATTGGTTCGGATAAGATTCATGGTTTTACTCCTGGTTTGTTTTCGTATAGTATAATACAATAAAATAGTAAAATTCAATCAAATATTTTCCATATTGCTGATTGTCTCTTTGAAATATGGGTGATAGAATAAACACATGTAAAGCAGTTGGAGGGATCAAATTGAAAAAGAGAGAAGAAATACCAGTTTGCGACACCTGGAACCTGGCGGATATACTGCCGTCTGAGGAGGCCTGGGAGGATTTATTCCACGAAACAGAACGCTCGCTTTCAGGTTATAAAAATTTTGAAGGACATCTGGCCCAGTCTGGCGAGATGCTTTTTTCCTGTCTCAAATTTGATGAAGAGGTGTCATTAAAGATTGAGACTTTGTTCGTATATGGAAAACAAAAATCTGACGAAGACACGGGGAATGCCAGATACCAGGGACTGTCATCAAAAGCCAGGGCATTGTCCTATCAGGCTGCTGGTTTATCATCCTATATTGTACCCGAGATCTTAACCATATCGGAAGAGCTGTTAAAGGAATACCGGGAAGCAGTTCCTGAGCTGAACCGCTATAACCGCACGTTTGAAGTTATATTAAAAAAGAAAGCACACACACTTCCGGCAGCCATGGAAGCGCTGCTTGCCGGTTCTTTGGAAGCAACCTCCGGTTCCGCGGAAATTTTCAATATGTTTAATAATGCAGATGTAAAATTCCCTGAAATTAAGGACGAGAACGGAAACACTGTAAAAATCAGTCATGGCAATTACGTTGCCCTTATGGAAAAACAGGACAGAGAAGTTCGAAAATCCGCATTTTATGGTCTTTATGGAGTATACAAGCAGTTTGGAAATACTCTGGCAGCTACCTTTTCTTCTAATGTGAAAAAGTCTGCATTTTACGCAACAGCAAGAAATTACCCCTCTGCCAGAGCCCATTCCCTGGCAGAAAATGAAGTTTCAGAAGCGGTTTATGATAATCTCATCAAGGCTGTCCGGGACGGGCTTCCATACCTTCATGAGTATGTGGCATTGAGAAAAAAGGCACTGGGAGTGGACACACTTCATATGTATGATCTCTATGTGCCCATGGTATCCAGAGAAGAACGGACCATATCCTTTGAAGAGGCAAAGAATATGGTGCTTGAAGGGTTAAAGCCTTTGGGAGATCATTATCTGTCTCTGTTAAAAGAAGGTTTCGATCACCGGTGGATCGATGTGTATGAGAACGAAGGGAAACGAAGCGGCGCTTATTCCTGGGGAGTATATGGAGTTCACCCCTATGTACTTTTGAATTTTAATGGAACCCTTGACAGTGTCTTTACCCTGGCTCACGAGATGGGGCATGCGCTCCACAGCTGGTTTTCCGATAAAAACCAGACTTATGTAGATGCAGGTTATAAGATTTTTGTTGCTGAGGTGGCCAGTACCTGCAATGAGGCCCTCTTAATCAGACATCTTCTTGAGATTACAGAGGATAAAAAGGAACGCGCATATCTGTTAAATCATTTTATGGACAGTTTCCGCGGTACCTTATACCGGCAGGCGATGTTTGCGGAATTTGAAGACAAGGCCCACCGCCTTGCAGCACAGGGAGAGATTTTGACAGCAGAGACGCTGTGCCAGATGTATCATCAGCTAAATGCAGATTATTTTGGCCCTGAGATGGTGATAGATCCTGAAATCGACTTCGAATGGTCCAGGATCCCCCATTTTTATACACCGTTTTACGTTTACCAGTATGCTACCGGATTTTCCGCTGCAGTGGCAATCAGCAGCCGGATTTTAGCAGGAGATGAGACCGTTATTAAGGGGTATTACGAATTTTTAAGCGGAGGAAGTTCCATGCCTCCTGTTGAGCTTTTAAAGCTGTGCGGCGTTGACATGTCCACAGCAGAGCCGGTGAAAGATGCCCTTTTGGTATTTTCAGGCCTTTTGGAAGAGATTAGAAGGCTTATATAAAACTGATTTCCAGATAGAGGAGAGGGGGAGCAGGTATGAATCTGTATCAGATGATATTTAAGAGAAGATCCATTAAAAAATATAAGAAAGAACCGGTTCCGGAGCAATTAAAAAGGGATATTCTTTATTTTGGGGATTGTGTTTCAAGGTTATACGGCGATATTCAGGTGAAGATGGAGATATGCGACAGTACGGAGGATGAACTTCCGTCGAAAGGTTTATGGAAGGTAGATGCTCCTTATTATCTGATCCTTTATTCGGAGGAGAAGGAAGGATATCTTGTCAATGCCGGCTACGTGGCAGAACCTGTTTTATTATATATGACTGGAAAAGGTCTTGGTACCTGTTATCTTGCCAATGCAAAGAGCTCAAAACCGGCACCGGCTGGTTTTAAACAGGTCATAACCATTGCCTTCGGATATCCAAGGACACTACTTTACCGTGATCCGGCAACTGCCAGGCGCATGCCTCTTAAGGAGCTGTGTGTGTTTAAGGAAGAAGCAGGAGAGTCCGTAAAAAATATATTAAAAGCAGTACGGCTTTCTCCATCAATTATGAATACCCAGCCATGGAGGTTTATTGTTTATCACGATAAAATATATGTATTTTCCTGCAGGGAGTTTTTACCCTACCCGTATCTGATCTCACTTCGGGAGATCAGTGTGGGGATCATGCTTTCCCATCTGACCATTGCAGCGGAAGAGATGTGGATCAATGTCAGCCTGGAAGCGGATAAGGCCATGGAAAAGAAATCATACAAAAGCGGCGCGTACGTAGCCACTGCATATTTGAAGGAATACAAACTATAAGTAAGCTTCATGACAGTGGAAAGAGAAGATGTGTAATAAAAATCTTCTCTTTTTTCACATTTAGACTTTCTTCAGATGGCAGAAGATGATAGAATGACACTGTTTGGCTACAATGGAGAAGTGAGGATAAATTCATGAAGCGGGAAATTGATATAAAAGAAATTTCAGATGGAAAATTGTATGACTTAAATGATATGGTAAAAGCGGGCTGCAAAGACTGCGAAGGCTGCTCTGCCTGCTGTAAGGGGATGGGCAATTCCATTGTGCTGGACCCTCTTGATGTATTCCGGCTGACAAAAGGGCTTGACTGTACCTTTGAAGCGCTCCTTCAGAATCAGGCGGAGTTAAATGTTGTGGATGGAATTGTCCTTCCCAGTATCCGGATGGGAGAAGAGGGAGAGGCATGCGGATTTCTCGATCCTCAGGGCCGGTGCAGCATTCATTCGTTCCGCCCCGGGATCTGCCGTCTGTTTCCTCTTGGGAGAATTTATACAGAGGTAGGGATCCGGTATTTTCTACAGATTTATGAATGTGCAAAGAAGAACAGAACCAAGGTGAAGGTACGCAGCTTTATGGATAATCCGGATGGGAAGCGATACGATAAATTTATTGCGGATTGGCACGATTTATTAAAGAAAGCTGAAAATGAGATGGAAAAGCGGAATGATCCAAATTTTACCAGGGAGCTGAGCATGAATGTTCTGAAAATGTTCTATTTAACCCCTTATGAGAAAGATCAGGATTTTTATGATCAGTTTGGTAAAAGGCTTGAAGCCATAACTTTCTTATGATAGAATTGGTAAGATAAAGAAAAAACAGGGCAAAGAGAACCGAGGAGGAAAACATGATCAGGCAATTAATTGACAGAATTCAAAAAACAAACGCACCGGTTTGTGTGGGACTTGATCCAATGCTAAGTTATATTCCCGATCACGTAACAAAGAAGGCATATCATGAATTGGGTGAGACATTAGAGGGTGCTGCAGAAGCGATCTGGCAGTTCAATAAAGAAATTGTGGATCATGTTTATGATCTGATTCCCTCCGTAAAACCCCAGCTTGCCATGTATGAGCAGTTTGGAGTGGAAGGCTTAAAGGTATACGACAGAACAGTGAAATACTGTCAGGAGAAGGGACTCATTGTCATAGCTGATGGAAAAAGAGGAGATATTGGTTCTACATCTGCAGCCTATGCTATGGCT
The DNA here is from genome assembly GCA_009712635.1 of Hungatella sp. Taxonomy (GTDB): domain Bacteria; phylum Bacillota; class Clostridia; order Lachnospirales; family Lachnospiraceae; genus Lacrimispora. Next base: position 477,982 of record WASS01000029.1, read on the forward strand.
CATATCGGTAAAGTACAGGTTGGTTCTAAACGTATTCCGGCGTTTCACACAGAATTTCTTACAGTCAACCCCTATCTTGGAACAGACGGTATCGCTCCCTTTGTTGATGTATGCAAAGAAGAGGACAAAGGTCTGTTTGTACTGGTTAAAACCTCCAACCCTTCCAGCGGAGAATTTCAGGACCGCCTGATAGACGGCGCACCTCTTTATGAACACGTAGCGAAGAAAGTGGTGGAATGGGGCGCAGACTGTATGGATGGAACCTACAGCAACGTGGGTGCAGTGGTAGGAGCCACATATCCGGAGATGAGCGCTGTATTAAGAAAACTGATGCCAAACACATATTTTCTTGTACCTGGCTATGGAGCACAGGGAGGAACTGCTGAGGATTTAAAACCTTGTTTTAATGAAGATGGTCTTGGGGCAATCGTGAATTCTTCAAGGGGTATTATCGCCGCCTATAAACAGGATGCATATAAGAAATTCGGTCCTGAGCATTTTGGAGAAGCTTCCAGGCAGGCCGTGATTGATATGGTTTCTGATATTAACCGGGTGTTATAGGGGGAAATCATGGGAAAAATAAAAATCACTGCATCAGTTGCCAGTCAGGTCATGCTTGCAGACGGTGTGTACAGCATGTGGATCGACGCGAAGGAAATTACTGACCAGTCAATGCCTGGACAGTTCATCTCCGTTTATACAGGGGACAGCTCAAAGCTGCTGCCCCGTCCCATCAGTATTTGTGAGACAGACCGGGAAAAAGGTCTTTTAAGAATTGTTTATCGCATAGCAGGTAAAGGAACCGATGAGTTCTCCCGTTATCAGACTGGTGACCCGGTTATTATTATGGGACCTTTAGGCAATGGATTTCCGCTGGAAGCAGGGATCTCCGAGAAAAAGGCACTTTTAATCGGAGGAGGTATCGGAATACCTCCCATGTTAGAACTGGCTAAGAATCTTTCCTGTACAAAACAGATGGTTTTGGGATACCGGGACGAGTTGTTTTTAAATGAAGAGTTTCTCCCCTATGGAGATACGTTTCTTGCAACAGAAAGCGGCACTGCAGGAACCAAAGGCAATGTTATGGATGCAATCAGAGAGCATGGCTTACAAAGCGATGTGATTTTTGCATGTGGTCCGACTCCCATGTTAAAGTCTTTAAGGGCATATGCATTGGAACATCATATTGAATGCTATCTTTCCCTGGAAGAGAAGATGGCATGCGGAATCGGAGCCTGTCTTGCCTGTGTCTGCAAAAGCAGTGAGAAAGATGACCATTCCATGGTTCATAACAAAAGAGTTTGCAAAGACGGTCCGGTATTTAAGGCTGAGGAGGTTGAATTCTAGATGAATATGAAAGTAAATCTTGCCGGTGTTACATTAAACAATCCGGTTATGACAGCCTCAGGCACTTTTGGTTCCGGTGAAGAATACAGCGAGCTTGTGGATTTAAACCGCCTGGGTGCAGTGGTGACGAAAGGAGTTGCCAATATTCCCTGGGCAGGGAATCCAACTCCCAGAATTGCAGAAACTTATGGCGGAATGATTAATGCCATCGGACTTCAAAACCCCGGTATGGATGTATTTATTAAGCGGGATATTCCATTTTTAAAGAAATATGATACGAAAATCATTGTCAATGTCTGCGGAAAGACCACGGAAGATTATATTGAAGTGGTGGAGCGGCTTTCGGATGAACCGGTGGATATGCTGGAGATTAACATTTCCTGCCCCAATGTAAAAGAGGGCGGAATTGCATTTGGCCAGGATCCAAAAGCGGTGGAAGCCATAACAAGAGAGGTAAAGAAGTATGCAAAACAGCCTGTCATTATGAAGCTCAGCCCCAACGTAACGGATATCACTGTTATGGCAAAAGCTGCGGAAGCAGGCGGGGCAGATGTCTTATCCATGATTAATACCCTGACAGGAATGAAGATCGATGTAAACCGGCGTACATTTGCAGTGGCCAATAAGACAGGCGGGTTATCCGGTCCTGCAATCAAGCCAATTGCAGTGCGAATGGTTTATCAGGCAGCGTGTGCGGTTAAAATACCCATTATCGGAATGGGCGGAATTATGACTGCTGAGGATGCCCTTGAATTTATACTTGCAGGAGCAACTGCTGTCTCTGTAGGAACAGCCAACTTTGTTAATCCTTATGCAACTACGGAAATCATTGCAGGTATTGAAGATTATATGTTAAAATATCAGGTAGAAAACATCAGCGAACTGATCGGTGCAGTACGATAACGGAACGGTTTTTGAATAGAGAGGACAGAAAGATGGAACAGTATAAGCAGGAATTTATTGAATTTATGGTGGACAGTGATGTCCTTAAATTTGGAAGTTTTACACTGAAAAGCGGAAGAAAATCTCCATTTTTCATGAATGCCGGTTCCTATGTAACAGGAGCACAGTTAAAGAAGCTGGGTGAGTATTATGCCAAAGCGATACATGATAAGTTTGGTACTGATTTCGATGTACTGTTCGGACCAGCTTATAAAGGAATTCCCTTAAGCGTTGCAACTACAATCGCATTCCATGAACTGTATGGAAAGGAAATTAAATACTGCTCCAACAGAAAAGAAGAAAAAGACCATGGCGGCGATGCCGGAATTCTGCTTGGAAGTCCCATAAAGGATGGAGACAGAGTTGTTATTATTGAAGACGTGACCACATCCGGAAAGTCCATTGAAGAGACTTTTCCCATTATCAAAGCGCAGGGAGATGTAACGATTCTGGGTCTCATGGTTTCCTTAAACCGAATGGAGAAGGGAAAGACAGAGCAGAGTGCACTGGATGAAATCCAGGAAAAATATGGATTTAAAGCATCTGCCATCGTATCTATGGCAGAAGTTATCGAACATCTTTATAACCGGGAATACAACGGACGAGTGCTGATTGATGATGAATTAAAGGCAGCAATTGATGATTATTATGAAGTGTATGGCGTAAAATAAGGAGAGCAGGATATGGAAAGAGTATATAAAACCATGAGAAATGCAGGTGCATTAAATATTGTTGTTGGAATTATAGTGACAGCCATCGGACTTGCTGCCGGTATCATTTCAATCGTAAACGGAGCAATCTTAATGAAAAGAAAATCTGAAATTACATTTTAACCGTTATCACAAAAGCGGAGGCTGTCAGAATCCATAAATTCTGGCAGCTCTCTCCTTTTGGAATAAAGATGGAGCTGTTATGATTAAAAATGCGACGAAACGGCAGAAATTTGGTTGGGTGATTTTTATAATTTACCTGATCTTTTTGGCGTATTTTCTGTTTTTCTCCGATTATTTTGGAAGAAGCGGCCATATACGGGAGGAATACGCTTATAACCTGATTCCGCTGAAGGAAATTAAGAGATTTATTGTTTACCGCCATGTGGTGGGTTTTAAATCTTTCCTATTAAATGTGGTTGGGAATATAGTCTGTTTCATGCCTTTTGGTTTTTTTCTGCCGGTTATAAGCCGCAGGAGCCGCCGCTTTTTCAATACAACGCTGCTCAGTTTTTTATTCAGTCTCTGCATTGAAACCACTCAGCTTATTTTCAAGGTGGGAAGTTTTGATGTGGATGATATGATTTTAAACTCCCTGGGAGGAATGATTGGATATATTTTTTATAAAATAGTACAGCACATAAGAGTAAGGAGGATGAGGCGTGGCAAAGCAGAAAAGAGTATCCTACATTAGAAAACCGTATGCTAAAAATAGTTTTCTGGCGTTGGGACTGGCTTTAGGAGCACTGGTTTTAGGGATACTTGGAATATCCAGTGCTGCAATCACTGCAGGACAGGCGCAGTTAAACGTTGCGGCTGTCTGCTTTTGCAGCATGTTGATTTCTATCTTTTCCCTGTTTTATGGTGTTCTTTCTTTCTTTGAAAAGGAAAAAAAATACATACTGTCTAAGATCGGAATTGGCATCAGTGTTTTGCTGATTGTTTTTTGGATAGTTCTTCTTATTATTGGAATGAAGGGGTAAAAAAATGGATAGTAGAAAAATGTTTGAACAGGAAAATGAAGGAATTATGGAACGGTTTCAATTGTCTATGGAGCGGATCAGTCAAATCTCTTCCGAGAAGACAGTGGCACAGCCATTTCATGATTATTTTACTAGGACAGCTTCATTTATATGCCTTATGGGGGAATACCTTGACTTTATAGAAGAGGGACAGCTTAATACGGCTTCCTTACCTGAACTGAAAGAATGGAACTTAAAATTTTATGAGGACATTCTTCCTGACGCATATGAAACCAGTTATGCAAATCCAGCTTATGCAGTGGAAAAACTGGGAGACGGATTCGGACAGCTCCTTTGCTATCTTTATAAGGAGATCAGAGGGGATATTGTTTTTGTTCATGAAAACAGACTGACTGATATCACGATTTTAAATGAAGCATTGATAGAAATCTATAACATGTTTGAAGAGGGAGTGCCGGAGGTGGCCTCTGTAAAGGAGGTTATTTACTGGTTTGTCAGTGATTATACGGACCATACAGTGACTTTCCGCGTAAGAGAGGGCTTAGATCCTTCCCTTTCCTTTGCAACTGATATTATTCGGAACAGTGATTTAACGGATCTTCGCTATCTTTACCGCTTTGGGGAATACATCTCGGATTCCGAGCTTAAAGTTGCAGATTATCTCAATTCCCTTCCAGAGGAGAAGGTTCGTCTGATGGCGGATACCTATACGGAAGGCTACAGAAAAGGCTTTCAGGTAATGGGCAGAGATTTATCCAAAAAGAAAGCAGTCCAGATTCGCTACGAGCTTGGCTTTGAACGTATGGTAAAATATGCCATGGAGAATTTTGAAAAGCTGGGGCTTAAGGTGATTTTATGCCGTGCTGCAGTCTGGGCAGTGAATACCAATGCAGGACGTAAAGCAGGCTATTATAGTACATCACCAAACCGTCAGTATGATTATGATCACCGTTACGATGAAGCCATCTATGTCAATAAAGCCTTTAAAGACCGAAAAGCTTCTGTACTGAAAGTTGCATACGAGACATACAAAGATCTGGCTGCCGCTTTTGCAGGACCTGCAGTAATTCAGACGTTTGGAAAAGAAGGCTTCCAGCCGGTTAATAAACCGGAAGCCAACCACCTTGATCCAAAACAGGAGAAGCTTTCTGTAGAGATGTCCAGTGAAACAGCCAGAATTTTAAATGAGTATGTTCCCGGTGATGAAATCAGCTTTACCATCATCGCATTTCCTGTACCGGAAATCGGTGATAATTTTGAAGAGATATTTAATGAGACCATTGCCATCAATACCCTGGATTATGAAAAATACAAAGGTCTGCAGCAGATCATTATTGATGCACTGGATGAAGCAGACTATGTGGAAATTACAGGAAAAGGGAATAATAAAACCCGTCTGACAGTGGCACTCCATCATTTAAAAGACAGAGAAAAAGAAACGAATTTTGAAAACTGTGTGGCCGATGTAAATATTCCCCTTGGCGAAGTATTTACTTCCCCCAGACTGGCTGGAACAAGCGGTGTTTTAGAAGTCAGCACGGTTTACATTGCTGATTTCCAGTTTAAGGATCTGGTTATGACATTTGAAGACGGCATGATCAAAGACTATTCCTGCAGTAATTTTGAAGATCCTAAGGAAGGAAAAGAACTGATCAGACAGGTGATTTTAAAGAACCATGACACTCTGCCCATGGGTGAGTTTGCCATCGGAACCAATACCACTGCTTACGCTATGGCAAGAAAGTTTGATATTCTTGATAAGCTCCCTATCTTAATTGTAGAGAAGATGGGACCACATTTTGCGGTTGGTGATACGTGTTACAGCTGGTCGGAAGACAGCAAGCTGTATAACCCCAATGGCAAGGAGATTATCGCCAAGGAAAATGAGGTTTCGGCACTCAGAAAAGAGGATGCATCCAAGGCATATTTTAACTGTCATACAGATATCACCATCCCTTATGCGGAACTGGATAAGATTGAAACGGTTTGCGGAGATGGAAAACGAACTTTGATAATTGAAGATGGAAAATTTATATTAAAAGGTACGGAAGAATTAAATCTGCCATTTTCCGGGCTATAAGCTTTCATAATTGAAAACTTGGAGATTTTCATTAAGATATATTTATAATTGCCGATAATACACTATCGGTGTGAGGAATTTACAAAAGAGATAGTTGGAGGATACCATATGAAGAATTTAAAGATTGGCAAAAGAATTGCGGTCTCTTTTGGAATTATTTTTATTTTATTTTTAGTTGTATCAGGCACCTCGCTATACAGTCTGATCGTTAATAATTCCAGGTTTGTAGAATTTTACAGCAACGGTCATGAGGTATCCATGCTGACGGTTGAGATGAGACGCAATGTCGAGTCAGCAGCAAAGAATGTGGGCTATGCAACCATGATTTCGGATTTAATAAAAAAGGGTAACTATATTGACCAGTCTGAGGCAGATTTTAATGAATTAAAAGAAAATCTTCAACAGCTAAAAGTGAAATACAAGGGTGACAAAGCCTTGGTTGAAGATATCGAAAAGGCGCTAAGCGAAGCAGAGCCTTCCAAAGAAGAAGTCTTCACTCTTGCAAAAGACAATAGAACCAGGCAGGCAACAGAGGTTTTCTTTGAATCACTGGAACCTCGTTTTGACCAGATCCAGGCTGATCTGATCCAAATCAGTGATTCTGCCAAGCAGAGTGCTGACAGCGATTATAAAAGATCCCAGACTGATATGATCGGTACAGAGGTGATTGTTATTCTGCTTCAGATTATTGGAGCGGCAGCCACAATCATTCTTGCAGCAGCCATGACTAAGAGCATTGTTGCTCCTGTTAAGCAGATTGAAAAAGCAGCAGCAGAGATGTCAAAAGGCAGTCTTCATGTTGATTTAAATTATCAGTCAAAGGATGAACTTGGCGGCCTTGGCAACAGCATGCGTTCCACCATATTAAATATTGGCAGTATCATTGATGATATAATCTACATCCTTGGATCTATGGCAGCTGGAGATTTTACGGTTGTTTCAAAGAACCAGGAACAGTATGTTCTGGATTATGAACCAATATTACTGGCAATCAGGAATATCAGGGATAATTTAAGCGATGCATTTACCCGGATTAATGAATCCGCTGATTTAGTTGCAGGTGGTTCTGAGCAGGTATCATCCGGAGCTCAGGCTCTGTCTCAGGGAGCGACTGAACAGGCCTCTTCCATTCAGGAACTGGCGGCAACCATTAATGATATCTCCAATCAGATTAATAAAAATGCCGAGAACGCCAAAGAGGCACGGTTAAAATCAGAAGAAGCTGGTCTTAATGTAACAAAGAGCAATCAGAAGATGATGGAAATGAATCAGGCCATGACTGAGATTAACACCAAATCCAGTGAGATCGGCAAGATCATTAAAACCATTGAGGATATCGCATTCCAGACCAATATTCTGGCATTAAATGCAGCGGTAGAAGCTGCAAGAGCCGGAGAGGCAGGAAAGGGGTTTGCTGTGGTAGCAGACGAAGTCCGCAACCTTGCAAGCAAGTCAGGAGAAGCTGCTAAGAATACCACAATTCTCATTGAAGAAAGCCTGCAGGCAGTAGAGAATGGTAACAGAATCACTGCTGAAACAGCAAAAGCCATGCAGGAGGTTGTAGAAGGAAGCCGCCGCATTAATATGATTATAGAAGAAATAGCTGCCGCTTCGGACAAACAGGCTGCCGCTGTTAATCAGGTTACTCTGGGAATCGATCAGATCTCCAGTGTGGTTCAGACCACTTCTGCTACAGCAGAACAGAGTGCGGCTGCCAGTGAAGAGTTATCCGGACAGGCACAGATTATGAAAAGCCTGATTCAGCAGTTTAAGGTACATGGCAGCACATCTGAAAAGAGCAGCCTGTCTTTAAACACGGAAAAGAAAGAAGCAGAGGCTGATTTTATTCCGGCTTATCAGGAAGAAGCAGAGTTTGAGCCGGTTGTCATTGACCCGGTATACTTCGAAGACTCCTCTTCATTTAAGAACAGCAAATATTAAATAGAGGACAGGTGTGAAAATCAGGAGGTTGTTTGTTCCTTCCGTTTTTTCACGCCTGTTTTTTTCGTTACCGGGTATACTTAAAAATATAAAGAAAAATATTGACGAGTCAGTGAAAAGCTAGTATTATAATTAATAAGTGCAAATTAATTAATAAGCACATAATATTAGATGGACTTATTAATAACATTACTCTTAATAATGATTACACATGATTGGAAGAGAAAGAGGAGAAATTACTATGGCAAATGTATCTATTGTTATGGGAAGTGATTCAGATATGCCTGTTATGGCGCAGGCTGCAGAGGTTCTTGAAAAGCTGGGAGTAGAATTTGAAATGACTGTTATTTCTGCACACAGAGAACCGGATATATTTTTTGAATATGCGAAAACAGCAGAAGCCAGAGGCATCAAAGTAATCATCGCCGGAGCAGGTAAAGCAGCTCACCTTCCGGGAATGTGTGCCGCATTATTTCCAATGCCTGTCATTGGTATTCCTATGAAGACCTCAGACCTGGGGGGAGTGGATTCCCTGTATTCCATCGTACAGATGCCTTCCGGTATTCCGGTAGCCACAGTTGCTATTAACGGAGGTACCAATGCTGGAATTCTGGCTGCAAAGATATTAGCTGCAGGAGATGCAGAGCTTTTGGCAAGGCTGAAGGATTATTCTGAGAATTTGAAGAATGATGTAGTGAAAAAAGCAGAGAAACTGGATAAGATCGGGTATCGGGAATACTTGTCCCAGATGAAATAGAGGAAGAAAAAGCGGAGGAAAAAGAGATGGATTATAAGAATGCCGGAGTTGATATTGAAGCTGGTTACAAATCGGTTGAATTAATGAAAAAGCATGTACAGGAAACCATGAGACCAGAGGTACTTGGCGGACTTGGCGGATTTTCAGGAGCGTTTTCCATGTCAGCATTCAAAGATATGGAGAAGCCCACCCTGGTGTCCGGAACCGACGGAGTAGGAACTAAGCTGAAGATAGCATTTCTTATGGATCAACATAATACCGTTGGTATTGACTGTGTGGCCATGTGCGTCAATGATATTGCCTGTGCAGGCGGTGAACCTCTGTTTTTCCTTGACTATATTGCCTGCGGAAAGAATTATCCGGAAAAGATAGCTGAGATTGTCAGCGGTGTGGCAGAAGGCTGCAAGCAGGCAGGCGCTGCACTGATTGGAGGAGAAACTGCAGAGATGCCAGGTTTTTATCCTGAGGATGAATATGACCTTGCAGGTTTCGCAGTAGGAGTGGTTGATGAAAAAAATCTGATTACCGGTGAAACCATCAAGGCTGGTGATGTTTTAATCGGCATTGCCTCCTCCGGTGTTCACAGCAATGGTTTTTCCCTTGTCCGCAAGGTGTTTGATGTGACAAAAGAGAATTTAGATGTTTATTATGAAGAACTGGGTAAAACCCTTGGGGAATGCTTAATAGTGCCCACAAAAATTTATGTGAAAGCATTAAAAAGCGTAAAAGAGAGTGGTGTGAATATCAAAGGCTGCAGCCATATTACAGGAGGCGGATTCTACGAGAATATACCGCGTATGCTTCCAGATGGAATTTGTGCCGAAGTGGAGAAGAACAGCTATGAAGTACCTGCGATCTTTAAACTCATGGAGGAAAAGGGCGAGGTAGCAGAAGAGATTATGTATAACACTTTTAACATGGGTATTGGTATGGTGCTGGCGGTGGATCCTGCCGATCAGGATAAGGCAATGGAGGCAATTAAAGCTGCAGGAGAAACCCCTTATGTAATCGGCTGTACAAAAGCCGGTGAGAAGGGTGTGGTCTTATGCTAAGAGTCGGCGTTCTGGTATCCGGCGGGGGAACCAATCTTCAGGCAGTTTTGGATGCCATTGACAGCGGGGAGATTCAAAACGCAGAAGTCAAAGTAGTCATCAGCAATAACAAAAGTGCCTACGCATTAGAACGTGCAAAGAATCATGGAATCGATGCTCTTTGCATTTCCCCTAAGGAATTTGAAAGCAGAACGCAGTTTCACGAGGAGTTATTATCAAAAATTGATGAGTACCATCTTGATTTAATCGTACTTGCAGGTTTTCTGGTTACCATTCCGGAAGCGATGATTCAGAAATACAGAAACCGCATTATCAATATTCATCCTTCCCTGATCCCTTCTTTTTGCGGAACCGGCTATTTTGGGCTGAAGGTTCACGAAGCCGCATTGGCCAGAGGTGTGAAGATTACAGGTGCTACCGTCCATTATGTTGATGAGGGAACGGATACAGGTCCCATTATTCTGCAAAAGGCAGTGGAAGTAAAGGAAGGCGATACGCCGGGAGAACTTCAGAAAAGAGTCATGGAAGAAGCGGAGTGGGTCATTCTTCCCCAGGCGATTGCACTGATAGCAAAGGAACAGGAGGAAAAAGCATGAAGGTTCTGATCATTGGAGGCGGCGGCAGAGAGCATGCCATTGCATGGAAAGTTGCCCAGAGCCCTAAGGTTCAAAAGCTGTACTGCGCTCCGGGAAATGCCGGAATTGCTGAAATTGCAGAATGTGTTGACATCGGAGTGATGGATTTTGACAGTCAGGTGGAATTTGCCAGAAGCAAAGAGATTGACCTGGTAATTGTTGGACCCGATGATCCTCTTGTGGCAGGTGCTGCTGATGCATTTTTAAATGCAGGAATCCGGGTATTTGGTCCGGAGAAAAAAGCTGCCTGTCTGGAAGGCTCCAAGTCTTTTTCTAAGGATCTGATGAAAAAATACGGAATACCCACGGCTGCTTACGAAACCTTTGATTCAGCAGAGGATGCACTTGTTTATCTGGAAACTGCCAAACTGCCGGTTGTTTTAAAGGCAGATGGTCTGGCTCTTGGCAAAGGTGTATTAATCTGCAATTCACTAGAAGAGGCAAAAGACGGTGTCAGAACCCTGATGCTGGATAAGCAGTTCGGCTCTGCCGGTGACCGGATCGTAGTGGAAGAATTCATGGTTGGCCGGGAAGTGTCCGTACTTTCTTTTGTAGATGGCAAAAACATAAAGATAATGGCTTCTGCCCAGGATCATAAACGGGCTCAGGACGGAGATAAGGGTCTTAACACAGGCGGAATGGGAACATTTTCCCCCAGTCCCTTCTATACAGAGGAGATAGATGCATTCTGCAAAAAACATATCTACCAGGCGACAGTGGATGCGATGCTGTCAGAGAACAGGAAATTTAAGGGAATTATCTTTTTTGGTTTAATGCTGACAAACGAGGGACCTAAGGTTTTAGAATATAATGCAAGATTTGGTGATCCGGAAACACAGGTGGTACTTCCGAGAATGAAAAATGACATTGTAGAGGTGTTTGAGGCCTGTATCGATGGGACGCTAAATGACATTGACTTACAATTCGAAGACAATGCAGCGGTCTGTGTGGTTCTTGCTTCTGATGGTTATCCGGAGCATTATGAAAAAGGGTTTCCAATTAAAGGGCTGGAGCGTTTTAAAGGACAGAATGGATACTATGTATTCCATGCAGGAAGCAGGTTTGATAAAGAGGGAATTCCCGTTACGAATGGTGGAAGAGTGCTTGGTGTGACAGCTCTTGGAGATAATTTAAAAGATGCGAGAGCCAACGCTTATGAAGCCGCTAAATGGGTGGATTTTGAAAATAAATACATGAGACATGATATTGGTAAGGCGATTGACGAAGCGTAAAACCGCCCCGTGTCAGCGGGTTTTTTGCATAAAAAAACGTTGACACGACAGAATTTTCATGATATTGTATCTCTACAGTAGGACTTTGTTCTTTTAAAGTGTTTTTCTACATCACTATCTGATGACGGCATAGGATAAGACTGGATTTACACAGTTTCATAGTACCGGAAGACATATAAAACGGGTTGCATAAAGGTGTAACTGAGCCGATATCCAGGTTACGGGTATCGGCTTTTCCCATAATGCCTGATAAAGGGAGGCTGATCGGCAGGAGTAAGAAAAATAAAGTTCATGTTTAAGGGTAGAGGGTATGCCAAAATTTGGCAAAAAATGCTGGGCGAGTAATATGACGAAAAATGTCTAAAATAAACTATGTAATACTAATGTTTGGGGTTTTTAAACTACATAGTTTGTACCAGTGCGGTCTTCGGTACAAACTTCAGGTGCATAATTATGCACAGGAATGGAGGAAAATATGCTAGAATGTTTACGTAAATTAAATTTACCGGAGTATGTACAGGATATTTTAAATCAGTCACAAGGTGTGGTCATTCCAAAATCAAGAAATGAACTGTTAACTCTTGCTATGGGCGGCGATGAGAACGTTACATTCGATGTTGATTATGAAGTGGAAGGCAAGGGAAGAGTTTTAGAGGCGACTGCAACCAAATGTAAAAATGGTATTGTAGTGAATTATATGGAAGATTACATGCGCAGACGTGATCCCAACTCCATGCTGATTGCAGATAAGAATCCTACGGATAAGCCAAGATATGAAGACGTTTATCACAAAGATTTTGAAATTCTCAGAATGGATACCTTTGACTGGCTGAAAAATCAGGAACTGATATTTTTCCCATTTAAATCCGGCGGTCTGGAGTATGGTTATGATTCTGTTTTAGTGGCTCCGGCCAACGCAGGATTTTTCGCAGCAGGCCTTGCAGATCTCCAGGGATTTTTAAACATAGACGAAATCACATATGATTTTAAACCGAGAGCAGTGGTTTTTCTCGCACCGCCATTCCGTCATACACATTTTAATGGAAAACAGGTAGTGGTTCATAACCGTCTTCAGGGAATACATGAGGTATATGCCTATAATCTTTATCCAGGTCCAAGTGCCAAAAAAGGTATTTATGGCGTACTTTTAGACATTGGTGAGGAAGAAGGCTGGGTAACTGCCCATGCATCTGCAGTAAAGGTTATCACTCCTTACGACAATGAAATTGTGATTATGCATGAAGGAGCTTCCGGCGGCGGAAAAAGTGAAATGCTGGAAGATATCCACAAAGAGATGGATGGAAGAGTTGTTTTAGGAAAAAACACGGTAACAGGAGAGAAGTATTTCTTAAATCTCTCAGAGACTTGTGATTTAATTCCTGTAACGGATGATATGGCACTGTGCCATCCCCAGATGCAGCAGGGCAGTAAGAAGCTGGTTGTAAAGGATGCAGAATCCTCCTGGTTCTTAAGAGTGGATAATATTAAGCGTTACGGAGCTTCTCCCCAGTATGAAAGAATATTCATTCAGCCGGAAGAACCGTTAATCTTTTTAAATCTTCAGGGAGTACCGGAAGCGACTTGTCTGCCATGGGAGCATACCATGGACAGCACTGGTAAACCATGCCCTAATCCACGTGTAATTCTGCCAAGAAAACTGGTTCCAAACTCCATTGATGAGCCGGTTGAGGTTGATGTGAGAAGCTTTGGAGTCAGAACACCAGCCTGTACAAAGGCAACTCCGTCATACGGAATTATGGGTATTATGCATATCCTTCCTCCTGCTCTTGCCTGGCTGTGGCGTCTGGTAGCACCAAGAGGCTACAATAACCCAAGTATCATTGACTCCCAGGGAATGACCAGTGAAGGAGTCGGCTCCTACTGGCCATTTGCAACAGGTAAGATGGTAACACAGGCAAACCTTCTTCTGGATCAGATATTACAGTCTACCAACACCCGCTATGTTCTGATTCCTAATCAGCATATCGGAGCGTATGAAGTGAGCTTTATGCCTGAGTGGATCTCCAGAGAATATATTGCACGCCGCGGAAGCGCGAAGTTCAAACCAGAGCATCTGGTAGAAGCCCGCTGTCCTCTGTTAGGATTTGGTCTTGATTCATTAAAGATTGACGGACAATATATCAGAAGAGCATTCTTAAGACCAGAGACTCAGCAGGAAGTGGGAATCGAAGGCTACGATGCAGGTGCTGAAATCTTAACTGAGTTCTTCAGACAGGAACTGGTTAAATACAATACAGATGACTTAAATCCGTTAGGAAAACAGATTATCGAGATGTTCATGAAGGGCGCAACGGTTCAGGATTATCTTGAAATTATGCCTATGAGATATTAAATAAAAGACCGAATCAGGTCTTTATATAAGAAAGCGCAGCTCATAAGATGGGGGACATCCATTGAGCTGCGCTTCTTTTTGTTATTTGTTATTTCTTAGGTATCGGATTCTGCCTGGACATTTATCAGGATTAATCCGCCACATACAGATTTTGCAATGAATGCAGGCTCCTGTATCTTTTCCGTTTCTGGCGTCATTTGCCCAGTTGGGGTTAACCAAAGTTCCCCGTCCGATATTAACCATATCGATACCAGTTGCAGTTAATATCTCATCGGCCTGCTCTGGAGAAATGATTTCTCCCACAGTGAAAACTGGAACAGAGACCTGTTTTCTGATTTCCTGGGCTGCGTAAATTAAGTCCGTAAACGGGTAGCTATCCGGCTTAAATGGGTCTGAAAGCTGCATAAATCCAAAGGATATGTTGATAAAATCAATCCCGGCCGCCTGAAATATCTGGGCGTGATCAATCCCGTCGGCCAGTGTGGGTTCAAACGCACCCAGCCGCATTCCCACGATAAAAGAATCAGGTGTTCGTTTCCGGATCTCTCTGATTATTTCCAGAGCAAACAGCGCCGGATTATTCCCATATTCATCATTTCGCACGTTCACCCGGCTGTTTAAGAACTGACTGATTAAATAGTTGTGGCATCCATGAAGCTCCACTCCGTCATAACCTGCCTTATATGCCCGTTCTGCGGCATCTGCAAATGAGTTCTGAATCCGGTGCAATTCCAAACGTGTGAGTGCTCTGGATTTTTTCAAAGTTCCTTTCACCATACACTCGATATCACTGGGGCAGACGGTTTCTTCCATAAAGCCGAAGACGCCGCCGTGATGAATCTGTACAAAGATAGGTGTCCCTGTTTCATGAACCGCATTTGTGATTCTTTTCAGTCCTTCGATCTGCCCGTCTTCCCAGATTCCAATCTGTGAATCACAGAGTCTTCCGTCCTTTTCCACGCAGGTAGCCTCCTGAATAATGAGTCCCGGTCCGCCCTGGGCAATTGTACGGTAATGCTCGACCTGAATATCAGTTACATAGCCTGTTTCATCGGTACGGTTGTAAATTACCATGGGAGGTACGGCAATTCTGTTTTTTACCTCCAGATTACGAATCTTCATTGAATTAAATAATTTGTTCATTAATGATCTCCTTTTTATAATTATGATTATATCCATTGTCAGTCAGAAAGTAAAGAAGGGCGATGAGTGGCATGGCCATTCCTATGAGAGAAGCGCCAGACCAGCTTGCATATGCATAAGCCCAGCCGCCCAGAAAAGAGCCAAGCGCCCCTCCGGTGAAGAAAACTGCCATAAATATGCCATTCATCCTTCCCCGGGTCTGATCACCCAGTTCGTAAATTGCCTTCTGGCTCAGTACAAGATTTCCCGAAACGGCCATATCAAGAAGAAGTGCAGCTGCCAGAAAGACCATAAGGGAGATTCTGTTGGGAGATAAGATCCCGTGGGTGAGCAGGAATGCCGCCGATGCAGTGAGGAAAGCCAGGAGGGTAAGGGGTTTTGTGAACCCTCTGTCAGCCAGCTTTCCGGCAACAGGGGATACCGCTGCGCCCCCCACACCAGCCAGAGAAAATAATGCAATTCCGGTCTGGGTCAGATGATAATGTTCTTCCAGCCACATGGGAGCCACAGTCCAGAAAAGACTGAAAGAGCAAAAGAGACAGGCCTGATACACCGCCCTGCGCCTTAGTACAGGTGTGTGAATTAACAGCGGTAACAAAGAAGCGATCAGACTGCGGTATGACTGATTCTTCCGGGGACTGCGGGGAGGTAGCAGATACACCAGTAAAACTGCAATGACTGCCATGATACCGGCAGATAAAAGAAATACGCTCCGCCAGCCGGTAAATTGGGCAAGCAGGCTGGAAAGCGGACGTGCTGCCATGATACCAAGTAAAAGTCCGCTCATGACATTGCCCACCATACGTCCCTGCTCCTTCGCCGGAACCAGCGAGGCTGAGTAAGGAACTAATATCTGTGCAGATACAGAACCAAATCCGGTCAGGCAGGCTGCAAAAAGAAACATGCCGGTTTGGTGGGTGAGAGCACTAATGAGCAGACCGCAGGCAGCTGTCATCAGACCTAAGCCGGTTAAAAGCCGGTTTTCAGCCATATCGCTTAAAGGTACGATAAAAAGAAGTCCAATTACATATCCCAGCTGAGTCATGGTGACAATAAGCCCTGTCATTGATCTGGGCATGGAAAGGGAATCGCCGATCAATCCAGCAAGAGGCTGGGCGTAATATAAATTTGCGGCAATCAAACCGCAGGAGGCAGCCAGAAGGAACACCAGCCATTGAGGAGATTGATTTTTGTTCATTTTACTTTCTTTCATAAAGTTACCTCATTTCTCTTGAATTATATAAACTGTACGTATCGTTTAGTAATTAAATCTTAATCCTGTTTTTTATAAATGTCAATTAATTTTCCTTGAAAAAAATAAACGAAAGATATATAATAAACGAAACGTTCATTATATAAAATTGCTAATAGAAAGGACAATAACTCAATATGGCAGGCAAGGGAAGACCGCGCAGTGAATCAACAGAGAAAGCAATCCTTAATTCCGCCCACAGGCTGGTGACAGACCATGGATTTCAGGCTGTTACAATAGAAGGGATCGCCAAGCATGCAGGTGTGAGCAAAGCAACGATTTATAAATGGTGGCCTAATAAGGCGGCTGTAGTGGCAGACAGCTTTTTCACAACTCTAAAGGAACAGTATCCAGTGCCGGATACCGGTTCGGTAATAGAAGATCTGGTAATCCAGATCAGCAATCTTTCTTCGTTCCTGGCTTCGGATGAAGGACGGATCATAAGGGAATTGATTGCAGAAGGCCAGTCCGACTCTGATGTAGCAGAGGCTTACCAGTCCAGATATTTTTCACCTCGCAGAGAAGTTTCCAGAACGATTCTGGAACGTGGAGTTGATCGGGGGGAGATGAAGAGCGGACTGAATCTGGAATTGTGTGTGGAAATGATTTATGCCCCATTGTTTTACCGGCTTTTAATTACCGGGGAGGGGATAGATGAAGGATTTTTGAGAAGTGTGGTTTCCTGTGTACTGAAAGGGCTGGGGGCGGTTTGAGCATTTTGACGGCAACATTACCCTAATGGGAAAAGTTTTTACCTGGGAAATGTATGACTGGAGAGATAGAACGATTAAAATGCAGAAAATATGGACATATGGTTCCCCGGATAATCAGGCATTGACATTGCCCTAGAGGGAAACGCTTATAATTAACTGGTAAAGTTTATATTTGCATGGATCGAGGTGGTATTAAATGGGAAATGAATATGGAGCTTCACCAGAGCAGGGAGAGCAGATCCGTATCGTTCAGGAAACAGTGGCCGGAAGAGAAATTACTCTGGCTCATATTATCGGAGGACCGCTGCCAGTGGTATATCGTAAGCTGGGTTTAAATCCGGAAATTGATTACCGTTCATCTGCTATTGGAATTATGAATATGACTCCTCCGGAGTCAGCAGTCATTGCATCCGATATTGCGGTAAAGAGCGGAAATATTGATCTGGGATTTGCTGACCGGTTCAGCGGTACGCTGATTATAACCGGTGAAATTGCAGAGGTTCAGGCTGCGATTACGGAGATCGTACAGTATTTTCATGATGAACTTGGGTATGTGACCTGTCAGATTACAAAGCGGTGATAAGATGAAAAAATTGTTTTTATGCGGAAGAAGTGAAGCAGGCAAGACTTCTCTGACCCAGGCATTAAAGGGAGAGCCGGTGGTTTATCATAAGACCCAGTATGTCAATCACTGGGATGTTACCATTGATACACCGGGAGAATACGTGGAAAATAAGAATATATCCATGCAGGCTCTCTACTGTTTTTCCTATGAGTCAGATGTCATTGGCCTGCTGTGCGGGGCAGATGAGCCCTTTAATCTCTTTCCGCCGGGGATTATCAATGCCTGCAACCGGCCTATGATTGGTATCATAACTAAAATAGATGCTCCCGGGGCGAAGGTTGCCATGGTGCGGCAGTGGCTGGAGGAAGCCGGATGTGAACGGATTTTCCCAGTCAGCAGTATCACCGGGGAAGGCATTGCCTTGTTAAAGGAATATTTAGGGGAAGAGAAAAAAGGATAAACCCAGAAAGGGTGTGTTTAAATGACAGAAAAGCGGCCTGATCAGGAAGCATTACAGCAGATTTTAGGAAAAACACACAGACATGGGGGAAATGAGCAGATGCGTGTGGTAAAAGTCTCCGTTTCCGGGAAAGAAATATCAATGGCCCATGTTATCGGAGTTTCCGAACCTTCTGTATATAAGAATCTGGGCCTGGATATAGGTACCCATGCAGGAGAGGACTTTAAAGGAATGTCAATCGGCACCATTCATATGTCCCCTCCGGAATCCACAGTTATTGCAGCAGATATCGCGGTAAAAGCCGGGTACGTGGAACTGGGATTTTTAGACCGGTTCAGCGGTACCCTGATTTTGACTGGTCCTTTGGAGGAAGTGAAAACTGCTGTGTTTGAGATTATGAAATATTTTCATGAAGAGTTACAGTATAAGACCTGTCCGGTCACAGTGAGATAGTATAAAAGCGGTTCTGCAGCGAGTAAGGATGCAGGATCGCTTTTATTCTGTTAAAATCACTCCACAAAAACCGCCAGTCCATCCGCCCGGATTAAATCCTTTAACTCCTCCAGATAATTTCGGGCAAATATGCTTAAGTGTATCTTTGGATTCTCGATCCAGCCGATTCTCATACATTCCGAGGTAACAAGAGGAACGGCTATAATATTATCTCCATTTAAGTTGCTGTTTAAGATTCCGCTGCAGATGGTATAGCCATTCAGTCCAATTAATAAATTAAATAACGTAGCCCGGTCACTGACATAGATGATTTTCTTTCTTGGAACAATGCTTAATATCTCTTCAGAAAAATAGAAAGAGTTATTTTCCCCCTGTTCGAATGCCAGAAACGGATAGGGCAATAAATCCTCCATTGTTACAGATAAACGACTGGAAAGAGGATGGGATGAGCTGATAAATACATGGGGAGAAGCTTCAAACAAAGGGTGAAAAATCAGCCCGCTGTCTTTAAAGAGCTTTTCAAGTACCTTCTCATTGAAATCATTTAAATAAACAATACCAAGTTCACTTCTGAAATTTTTCACATCCTCAATGATCTCAAACGTTCTTGTTTCCCGTAAGGTGAATTCATATTCGTCGTTGTCCTGCCTTTCCACCAGATTGACAAAAGCATTCACAGCAAATGCGTAATGCTGGGTGGATATGGAGCAGATACGTTTTGCCGGAGTTTTTTTAAAATAATGCTGTTCCAGCAGATCAGCCTGTTCCAGAACCTGTCTTGCATAGGAAAGAAATTCACTACCGTCTAAGGAAAGAGAGATCCCTTTTGGATTTCTGTTAAATATGGTGATGCCATATTCCTGTTCCAGTTCTTTCACTGAATTGGAAAGGCTGGGCTGGGTGATGAAAAGCTGTTTTGCTGCCTCTGATATAGAGCCGCAGTTTACAATGGTGATGATATAGCGAAGCTGCTGAAGCGTCATTGCATGGGATTCCTCTCTTTCTCGTTCTGTTTTTATTCTAACACAGAATGATATAGTTTAAAACTATACCAGGTCATAAAAATATAGAATTTTACAGATATCCCTTTATCCGTTAGAATAAAGAAAAACAAGACAGGAAAAAAGAGAGGAGAGTAATAGTATGACACAGTTGAAAAAAAGAGCCCCATTTAAATTTGATATAGTAGGAAGTTTTTTGCGTCCAGATTATTTAAAGGAGGCAAGAGAAGGCTGGAAAAATGGAACCGTCACAGAGGAAGAATTAAGAAAGACTGAGGACAGAGCCATCACAGAGCTGATCGAAAAGCAAAAAGAGGCAGGACTTCCCGTCATTACAGACGGAGAGTTTCGCAGAAGCTGGTGGCATCTGGATTTCATGTGGGGGCTTCAGGGTGTTAAGAAACTGGTAGTAGAACGTGGCTATGCGTTTCATGACGAAGTTACCAGAGGAGAATCTGCCGGCCTATGCGGGAAAATCTCTGGGGTAAATCACCCCTTTGTAGAGCATTTTAAATTTGTTAAACTGTTTGAGGATGATTTAGTTACTGCAAGACAAACCATACCGGCACCAGCCCAGTTTCTTGCTGAACTGGAACGGGGAGATAATCTGGAACAGACAAAGTCTTACTATCCGGACGAGGAAGAACTGATCCGGGATATTGCATCTGCTTATCACACCGTACTGGTTGATCTGTATGAAGCAGGCTGCAGAAATGTCCAGTTTGACGACTGTACCTGGGGAATGTTCTGTGACACAAAGTATTGGGAAGCCAGACAGAAGGGATCAAAATCTGTTGCTTCCGAGGCAGAAAAGTATGTGAGACTGAACAATCTGGCAATGGAGAATCTGCCGGAAGATATGGTTATCAATACACATGTATGCAGAGGCAATTATCATTCCACCTGGGCTTCCTCCGGCGGATATGCTCCCATTGCCCCCCATTTATTTGGAAAAGAAAATGTTTCTGCTTACTACCTGGAATTTGATGATGAGCGTTCGGGAGATTTCGAACCCCTTCATTATGTGGATGGAGATAAGCAGGTAGTCCTTGGCCTGATTACAACCAAATCCCCGGATTTAGAAGAAAAGTCACGAATCATTGAGCGAATCCGCAAGGCTTCCCGTTATATCCCCCTGGAACGCTTATCCTTAAGTCCCCAATGTGGTTTTGCATCAACCGAAGAGGGAAATAAATTGACGGAAGAAGAGCAGTGGGAAAAAATAAAACTGGTAAAAGAAATTTCAGAAGAGGTCTGGTAAAATTATCTTTAAAATGGTATTGTTGTTTGAGACATAAAAACAACAGTACCATTTTTAGTCTGGCAAAGGAGGGCGCACCATGAATGTACAGATATTCGGAACCAAAAAGTGTTTTGATACGAAAAAAGCGGAACGTTATTTTAAAGAGCGTAAAATTCCGTATCAGTTGATTGATATGAAGGAAAAAGGAATGAGCAAAGGGGAATATAACAGTGTGAGACAGGCGGTGGGCGGTACGGATGCCATGCTTGATGAGAATTGCCGGGATCAGGATATTCTGGCTCTTATCAGATACATTGCTCCTGAGGATAAAGATGATAAGATTTTAGAAAACCAGGAAGTGTTGAAAACTCCCATTGTCAGAAATGGAAAACAGGCAACAATCGGTTATCAGCCTGATACCTGGAAAGACTGGAAATAAAAACTGACAGGTAGTGTACGGCTGCCAGATCATCTTGACATTATGGGTAAAATTACTTAAAATTAAGAAAACTACGAAAAGGAGCGGCATAACATGAAAACGGAAAAAAATCAAAGATGGGTATTCAATCAGGATATTGAAGGAGAGAAAGCAGGAGACGGTGTTGTCAGAAAGGTGCTGGCATACTGTGACGGCATGATGTGTGTGGAAAATCATTTTGAGCAGGGAGCCATTGGCAAGATGCATAATCACCCCCATACACAGATTACATATGTGGCCAGCGGTGCCTTTGAATTTACCATCGGTGATGAAGTAAAGACAGTTAAGGCCGGAGATACTTTATTAAAACAGGATGGTGTGATGCATGGCTGTGTATGCCTGGAAAAAGGAATATTGGTTGATATTTTCACCCCAATGAGAGAAGATTTTATATCATAAAGCGTTTAAGAGATCTGTATTTTGCCTGAATCAAGGCAGAGACAGATCTTTTTCCTCTTTTCGGATCAAAATGGATTGTCTAAAGTGACATGGTCACGGAAAAACTGGAAAAAATCTGTTAAGATCTAGAAAAAAACATGGAGGAAGCAATGACGTTACAAAAAAACAAGAGGTATGCAGTTGTAGATGAGACCCATTGTGTCGCCTGCGGCAGCTGTATGAAAGAGTGTCCGAAAGGAGCCATTACAATACCATGTGGGATCACAGCAAAAATAGACACGGAAAAATGTGTTGGCTGTGGTTTGTGTGCAAAGGCCTGTCCGGCATCAGTGATTCATATTGAAATACTGAAAAGGGGGGAAGAAGATGGGAACAAATAAGAAAAAAAACTGGTATGATTATCTCTGGCTGGCATCCTTGCTCTATCTGATTCTGGGTTTCTTTAATATTCTTTTTGCCTGGCTGGGACTCCTTTGTTTCCTGATTCCATTGGGAATCTCTGCAGTGAAGGGAAATAAAACCTATTGCAATCACTACTGCGGCAGAGGCCAGCTTTTGGATCTTCTTGGAAACAAACTGAAATTATCCCGGAAAAAAGATATCCCTGCATTGATAAGAAGCCGTGGATTCCGATACGGATTTCTCACCTTTTTTCTAATCATGTTTGGAAATATGCTGTTTACCACCTATCTGGTTTTTTCAGATGCAGGAAGCTTAAAGCAGGCAGTGCAGCTTTTATGGACCTTTAAACTTCCCTGGCATTTTGCTTATCATGGGACCATAGCAGCGGACTGGGTTGCCCAGTTTGCCTTTGGTTTCTACAGCGTCATGCTCACATCCACAGTGCTCGGTATTATCACCATGGTTTTGTATAAACCAAGATCCTGGTGCGTATACTGTCCCATGGGAACCATGACACAGCAGATTTGTAAGTTAAAGGACAAATCATCATAAATCTATTGATAAAAAACATATTATATGCTATAAAAGAAGCACAGAGAAATGTAAGGAGGTGACAGGGATGGCAAAGTATGTTTGTGAACCATGCGGATACGTATATGATCCAGAAATCGGTGATCCTGATTCTGGTATTGAGCCAGGCACTGCATTTGAGGATATTCCAGAGGATTGGGTTTGCCCAGTATGTGGAGTTGGTAAAGATATGTTTGTTGAAGAATAAACCTGCAGTCATCTTTGAACGGCAGACATGCCTTCAAGCCACAGGCGATTTATTGCCTGGCTTGAAGGCTTTTTTAATTACTGGTAAAACGCTCAAACAGCCGGTTTATATCAACCTGACCGTATCCCCATATATTGTTGGGATAGGTGTTTGCCGGATTTCTCACAGCACCGCTTATCATCAGACGGTTCACGTCATTGCCGGTGAGTCTGGGATAATTTCCCTTTACAATTCCCCATTCAAATACCATGGCAATGATTCCCGCTGCATGGGCAGCAGCAGCTCCCGTTCCGGTTGCAGTTCCGTAAAGTCCTCCCGGTACTGCACAGGTGAGTTCAAAGCCTGGAGCTGCAAGATCGGGTTTTACCTGACCCGTTCTTGTATAACCTCTTCCTGATTCTGGAAGAATGCTGTCATTTAACTGATTATAGGCAGCAACAGTCAATTGGTGTCTTGCATTCCCTGGTGATGTAATGGTCGTATCCGGACTTGAATCCAGGAAAAAGGTATCATTTGATAAAAGACTACCGGCGGGAAGCCAGGAATGAAAGGAAAAAGCCTCATTTTCCGGACTCTGCGCCCGTAGATACCAGATTCCGGGAAGGGGATTATTAAAGCGCAGAAGAATCACCTGTTCCCCTGTCTCCTCTTCAAAAATAATATTATTCACATAGATTGTAGTCTTATTAAAAATAAAGCTGAACTTTCTGCATTGGTTTAATCCCGGATAAACCGGCTGGGTAGATTCACGGTTGGGAGAGGAGATATCAATGGAAAGTCTGGCAGGTGCATAAGTCCAGATTTCCATGGCAAATAAGGTGTCACTGCTGCCGACTCTCAGCTCGATGTTATTGTAGTAAGGGGCAGCGGATGTGGAATTGTAGTAGTGACGCTGACTGTTTCCCTCATTGCCTGCAGCAACGGAGATTCCATTGCCGGGAAGAAGGGCCAAATGGTCTAAATAAGAGCTGGCTGCACCTCTTCCGTCATGACCGCCCTGATTGCTTGCGAGAGCAATACAGATGACCACAGGACGATTAAAGCGGGAAGCAACTGTAACGGCATAGCGAATCCCAAGAATTAAATCGGATTCCTGATAGCAGTTTGCATTTTCAGGGGCAAAGGCTACTTTTTTCAGAACAGGCTTTGCTTCCTTTAACTTAACGATCACCAGATCAGATTGGGGAACCACTCCGCTAAAACCCTGCTGTTCGTTGGGGGAGCCAGCCAGAATACTGGCAATTGCAGTTCCATGTCCCAGCACATCGGTAGTGGGAACAACACTGAGAGGGTCTGGTGACTTGAGGGCAGCATTAATCTGTTCCCTGCTGTATTCAGTGCCAAAGGTAAATTCATTGGGGATTGTGCCTGACTGATCGGTCTGATCCCACATGGTAAGAATCCGGGAAGTGCCGTCATTAAAGAGAAATGCCGGGTGACGGTAATCAATCCCAGTATCAATGACCGCTACCAATACCCCCTGCCCGTATAAAGCCAGAAAGGGATTTGTCTGTACCGTAGTAACTCCCGATTTTTCCAGGCTTATGGTTGAGGCAAGGGTGTAAAGGGTAGGAAAGCTGCTGTAAGAATGCTTTCCAAGGTCACAGGGATCTCCGTTGCCGGCGGGGATATGAAGCAGAGAGTTCTGTCTGTTTAAATAGGTGATATTATCACCGGTATCATAGGTTGGAGCCAGGGCGGTGCTGATCATTAAATCATAATAACTGTTATCCAGAATTTTTGACAAACCTGTTCCTCCCTGCCAGTTCGGGCCGTAATATATGATATATTTTATGCAGGAAGGCAGGGATTATGAGCTCTTAGTTGGCAGGTGGTGCCGAAACTGCAGCAGTGGCTGTTGTAAAAGTGGACTTTCCAGCTTTGTTTAAATATTCGATGATACCTTTGGCATCAGCCTCTCCCAGTTTCTTTAACTGCTCGTCGGTGGAGAGAAATCCGGTTAAGTCACTGATGTAGTTGATGTATCCATGTTCAATGATAAAGCCGCGGAGACCGTACATCTGGGAATATCGGGGGATTGCATAGTAATCAGCAGTACTTCCATCTGGATATAAGGTTCCGTTTTTGGAATCCTGAAGAATTAATCCTCTGTTGTGAAGCCCAAGACCGGTTAGCTGGTTTAAAATGGTATTTGCTGCATCCTGGGACTGAATGGCGACCTCATTGTTAAAACGTCCGGTTCTGGGAGACATGGAACTGGCGCCGTAAGCGTTCCTTGTGGTGCCGTTTCCTGCGATGGAATCCACGTGGAGGCTGACAAACAAGTCTGCGCGGACGGAAGCCGCGAAGGCAGCCCGCTGATCCAAAGGAACAGTGACCTCGGAACTGTCTTTCGTCATATAAACGGTATAGTTGGAGTTTTTCTCCAGATATTCTTTCGTATAATTGGCTATTTTCATTGTAATGATATCTTCATAATAGGTAACTCCGTCATATTCGAAGTGGCAGCCGGAGTAGTGACCGTCTGTTTTTCCGTGTCCAGGGTCTAAAACAACCACACAGTTGGATTTTAAACTCATTCCAGGACCGATCTCGGGCGCAGCATTATGGTTAACCGGCGGAGCAAAGGCAGGTCCGGATTCTTCTTCCGCTTTTGCTGTGAAAACAACAGAAGATGAGAACAGGGCTGCAAGCATTATGACACCGGTAGTACGTTTAAAAATCTGATTAAAACGAAACATGATAGATCCTCCTGAGCAATGGCATTTTGCCCAATATTATAGCACTAATTGTCAGAATCTGCAAATGGTATTCTATTAATTTTCCATATCCTGTGGTAGAATGGGGAGTGTAAAAAAGGAACAGGAGAACTGCTTATGAACTATTACTTCGCCCCCATGGAGGGGATCACAGGATACATTTACAGAAATGCACATCGTAAGTTTTTCAAGAATATAGATGTATACTTTACACCTTTTATTGTGCCGACCCAGAACCGTGAATTTTCTTCCAGGGAAAAAAATGATATTCTTCCGGAGCATAATGAGGGCGCAAGGACAATCCCCCAGATTATGACCAATCATTGGGAGGGATTCGTCTGGACTGCTTTGGAACTTAAAAAATATGGATATGATGAGGTGAATCTAAATCTGGGCTGTCCATCTAAAACGGTTGTATCCAAGCAAAGAGGCTCCGGTTTTCTTGCAGTTCCTGATCAGTTAGACCAGTTCCTGGACCGGATCTTTTCCATTGATATGAACATTTCCATTAAAACCAGAATCGGAAAGAACAGTCCGGAGGAATTTTACCGTCTTATGGAAATCTATAACAAGTATCCTGTCAAGGAACTGATTATCCACCCCAGAATCCAAACAGATTTTTACCGGAATACTCCAAACTGGGACATGTTTCAGATGGCAGTCACCGTTAGTAAAAATCCCGTCTGCTATAACGGAGATCTATTTACTCCCGGGGCTTATGACCGAATGGTTCAGACTTTTCCGTCTGTGGACCGGGTAATGCTTGGCAGGGGACTGATTGCCAATCCCATGCTTGCAGGAGAAATAAAAGGACAGGGATGTCTGGAAAAAGAGCAGCTGAGGGCATTTCATGATGAAATTCTTTCTGGATACAAGGAGACGATTTTTGGTGACCGCAATCTGCTGTTTAAAATGAAAGAACTGTGGGCTTATATGCTTCAGTCTTTTGAAAACAGCGAAAAGCACGGGAAAAAGATACAAAAATCTCAGAATCTATCAGACTACACCTCTGCTGTAAATGCACTTTTTCAGGATCTGGAGTTAAAATCCGCTATGGATTTTCTCCCCCGATAATTTTTTTACAAAGATAAAAAACGAATATTTTGTGATGGGATGGTTGAAATTAACAATATCTTGTGGTATATTCATGAATATAGCTTTGATAACAGTTATTGATATTATTATAACGCAATAGAATGGCAGGAATCAGTATGGATGAATTATACGGTAAAAATAAGATATTGGCATACTTTAAGGAAGTACCTGAATTAAGTCCGGTACTTGATGAGATAGAGCAGGAATGGGATACACCGTCATACGATCTTAACAAGCTTTACATTAAATTTATGACATTTTTTAAAGAGGACATGACTGGCAGAGAGAGACTTTCTGCACTGATACAGGCAGCAGTTGAGCTGACGACCCAGGAAGCTTCGGACTGGGAATACGTAAGTGCCAGAATTTATCTGGTTCAGTTTGGACGAATCCTGAAAGCAGAACTGAACAGGCATGGCTTAAAAAGCTTTTATGATAAAGTTGCTTACTTAACGGGAGAGAATCTGTATGGGAGCTACATTCTTGAAAATTACAGCGAGGAAGAACTAAACCGGTATGAAGCTTATATTGATCATACCAGAGACCGTCTGTTTAATTACTCCGGACTGGAACTGGTGTTAAGCCGTTACGTAATTCATAGCAGGGAGAATGTTCCCCTTGAAACACCTCAGGAGATGTTTTTAGGGATTGCCATGCATCTTGCCATGCTGGAGAAGGTGGACCGGGACGGCTGGGTAAAGAGGTTTTATGATATGCTCAGCACATTAAAGGTAACCATGGCAACCCCCACCTTATCCAATGCGAGAAAGCCCTACCATCAGCTTTCTTCCTGTTTTATCGATACAGTGCCGGACAGTCTGGATGGGATTTACCGAAGCATAGACAGCTTTGCCAAGATCAGCAAATTTGGCGGAGGCATGGGATTGTATTTTGGAAAGGTACGTGCAGCCGGAAGTTCCATACGGGGATTTAAAGGGGCGGCCGGTGGTGTGATCCGGTGGATCAAGCTTGCCAATGATACGGCTGTTGCAGTGGATCAGCTGGGAATGCGTCAGGGTGCGGTCGCGGTGTACTTAGACGTATGGCACAAAGATCTTCCGGAATTTTTAATGCTTAAGACCAATAACGGAGATGACCGCATGAAAGCCCACGATGTTTTCCCGGCAGTATGTTACCCTGATCTTTTCTGGCGGCAGGCGAAGGAAGATATGGAAAGTAACTGGTATCTGATGTGTCCTCACGAGATACTCACTGTAATGGGCTGGGCATTGGAAGACTGCTGGGGAGATTTGTGGGAGGAACGTTATATTCAATGTGTAAATGATGAAAGAATCCATAAGAGGGTTGTGCCGATTAAGGATATTATCCGACTGGTTTTAAAGAGTGCGGTCGAGACAGGAACTCCGTTTACATTTAATCGGGATGCAGTCAATAATTCCAATCCAAACAGCCATAAGGGAATCATCTACTGCAGCAATCTCTGTACGGAAATTGCCCAGAATATGAGTGCAGTGGAACAGGTAGAACAGAGCATGAAGACCGTGGACGGGGAAACGGTTGTAGTAACCGTGACAAAGCCCGGAGATTTTGTCGTCTGTAATCTGGCCAGTTTATCCCTTGGAAAAATAGATGTAAATTCCAAAGATGAAATAACCGGGCTGGTACGCAGCGCAGTACGTGCTCTTGATAATGTCATTGATCTTAACTTTTTCCCTGTTCCTTATGCAGAGGTCACCAATGAACGATACCGACCAATCGGTCTTGGAGTAAGCGGCTATCACCACATGCTTGCAAATAATAAAATCGCCTGGGAATCCGAAGAGCATCTGGCTTTTGCAAATCAGGTTTTTGAAACCATAAATTATGCAGCGGTCGAGGCCAGCTGTGATCTTGCAAGAGAAAAAGGAAGCTATTCGTTCTTTGAAGGGAGCGACTGGCAGACGGGTGCTTTTTTTAAAAAACGGGGCTATGAATCCCGTGATTGGACCGAATTAGGCAAAAAAGTGAATGCATGGGGAATGAGAAACGGATGGCTGATTGCCATCGCCCCCACCAGCAGTACAAGCATGATTGCAGGAACAACGGCAGGACTTGATCCGATTATGAGCCGGTACTATCTGGAAGAGAAAAAGAACGGACTGGTTCCAAGAGTTGCGCCTGGGCTTTCTCCGGATACATTCTGGCTATACAAAAATGCTCATTATATTGACCAGACCTGGTCTGTAAAGGCAGCAGGGGTCAGACAGCGCCATATTGACCAGGCTCAGAGCATGAATTTGTATATCACAAATGATTATACCTTAAGGCAGGTGCTTGGGCTGTACATTCTGGCGTGGGAATCAGGAGTAAAGACCATTTACTACATCCGCTCCAAAAGCCTTGAAGTGGACGACTGTGAAGCATGCTCCAGCTAAGAAGATAAGAAAATAAGACAATATAAAGGAGAGTGGAACCAGAACCCATGGAACAGTTAAAGAAAAGACCTCTATTTAATCCGGAAGGATCCGTGGAAGTAAGAGATCGGCGCATGATCAATGGCAATACCACCAATTTAAATGATTTTAACAACATGAAATACGGCTGGGTAAGTGACTGGTATCGTCAGGCTATGAATAATTTCTGGATACCGGAGGAGATTAATCTGTTAAGAGACAGCAAGGATTATCCTCTTTTAAGTCCGGGTGAGCGAAGGGCGTATGATAAGATTTTATCATTTCTGGTGTTTTTAGACAGCATTCAGACAGCCAACTTACCAGCCATCAGCGAATATATAACAGCCAATGAGATCAATCTCTGTCTGGCGATTCAGACATTTCAGGAGGCAGTTCACAGCCAGAGCTACAGCTATATGCTGGATACCATCTGCGAACCCCAGACGAGAAATGAGGTTTTGTATCAGTGGAAGAATGATCCACATCTGCTGGCACGAAACACTTTTATCGGAGATCTGTATAATGAATTTCAGAAAGACAAGAGCAGCCGGGCATTTTTGAAAGCAGTAGTTGCCAACTTTATTCTGGAAGGAATCTATTTTTACAGTGGTTTTATGTTCTTCTACAATCTGGGACGAAATCATAAAATGACAGGTTCCTCTCAGGAGATCCGCTACATTAACCGGGATGAGAATACGCACCTATGGCTGTTCCGCAACATCATTCTGGAGCTGAAAAAGGAAGAACCCCAACTGTTTACCCCAGAATGCGTCAGTGAGTACCGAAGCATGATCAAAGAAGGGTGTGAGCAGGAAATCGCATGGGGAATCTATGCCATTGGAGATGAGGTTCCCGGATTAACAAAGGAGATGATCACAGATTACATCATGTATCTGGGGAATTTCCGGTGTGAAAGTCTTGGCTGGGAGCGGATTTACGAGGGGCATGAAAGAGAGCCCGAGAGTATGTCCTGGGTCAGCCAGTACAGCAATGCAAATTTAATAAAAACTGATTTTTTTGAAGCAAGAAGCACAGCATATGCCAAGAGCAGTGCCCTGATTGACGATCTGTAAATGGAACGCAGTGGATGTTGACATTTATTTTTTTTCGTGATACTATGATAATGCTCGCTTGAAGAGTACCAGTCAGGGGCAGTACTGGTTTCGACAGGGGCTATGCAGCTGGTGAAGCTATCCGTATGCGATGCGTTAAATGGCAAACCTAAATATAAACGCTAACAATAATAAATTAGCTTTAGCTGCTTAATGCAGCTTGTCGGCCTTAGAGCACTCACACTTTAAGATCCCGGCATCGACTATGTGAGAAACGACGTATGCAAAGCTTTGAGCATACGGGTGTATTATGAAGCTACTGAAGCAGCCAGGGTGTTAGTTCCCGGACTGTGGAGGGAATGTCAATGAACTAACTATGATAGTAGAAGAACAGGGAATTGGTTTTTGGACACGGGTTCAAATCCCGTCTGCTCCACTCAAAAAGTCTAGTAAATACTAGGCTTTTTTAATTGTTGCGTTAGGTTCTGTAATAGTAAAAAAGTTCAAGAAGTAGATTCCACAGAGGCGGCTCAACTCCGTCTCTTTTCTTTTCCTGCCTGTAGTGGTATGATGAAGAGGGAGGGGAGAATATGTTATTAGTAATACTTAATATAATTAACATAGTATTATTTATTTCAATTATTGTTGAAGCGATTAAATATTATAAAAAAAATAAAAAGAAGTAGAGACGGTCAACCCATCATTTTTCTTTAACAGCTATCAGTGGTATCATGTAAAGGGGAGGCGAGAATATGCTGGAAATATTAATTGATGTGATTGGTTTGTTAATTATTATATCCATTGTGGTAGAGGCAGTTAAATATTATAAGAAAACTAAAAAGAAATGATCAGCCCAGCAGAGGCACCCCGGTGTCTCTTTTTTGTTATAAAAATCTGACTGATTGGAACGTGAAGTGAAGCACAAGGAATCCTGGTATATACTGATATTCCCTCTGTTTTTCTTTACGGTTCAACTCCCGCCTGCTCCACTCAAGGGATTTAGACGATTTTTTGCTATTTTTCAATAAACGATAATATTAAATAAGTAAAAAAATATTGATATAATTTTATCGATGTCATATACTCTTTTATATAACGAAAAGGAGGTATACATAATGAAAGGTTTTGGAATGCACTCTATTGAAAAAGCGGGCTGGATTGAAAAAGAACGGCCGAAATGCGGGGTTTTAGACGCAATTATTCGCCCAATTGTACTCGCACCATGTTCTTCTGACAACCATCTTCTTCATGGTGGCTTCGGAGAGCGTAAAGAGTTAATTCTTGGACATGAAGCTGTTGGTGAGATAGTAGAAGTGGGCAATTTGGTTAATAATTTTAAAACAGGTGATATAGTGGTTGTACCTTGCACTACTCCCAACTGGCTTGCTGAAAATGTACAAGGAGAATATAATGCACATGATGAAGGACTCATGAAAAGTTTTAAATTTCTGGGTTCCAAAGACGGTACGTTTGCGGAATATTTTCATGTTAATCAGGCAGATGCCAATCTGGTCCTTCTGCCAGAAAACGTATTGCCGGAGGCTGCTTTAATGACAGTGGACATGATGTCTACTGGTTTTCATGGTGTAGAAAATGCAAATGTGAGATTTGGTGATAAGGTTGTTGTAATCGGAATAGGTCCTGTTGGACTTATGGCAGTTGCAGGAGCCAAACTGCAGGGCGCTGGTCAGTTGATTGCAATTGGTACTCGTCCGAATTGTGTTAAAATTGCAAAGGAATACGGAGCAACAGACATAGTAAGCTACAAAGATGGCGATATCGTAAAACAGGTAATTGAATTAACCAAAGGCGGTGCTGATTCTGTCATTATTGCAGGAGGAAGCGGCGATATTCTTCGGCAGGCAGTTGAAATGACGGTTCCGGGAGGATATATTTCCAATGTTAATTTCTTTGACGCTCAGGACGTGCTCTCTATGCCCACATCATCATGGGGCCTTGGCATGTCTGATAAAACGATTCGTGGTGGATTCTGTCCTGGTGGCGCCCGCCGAATAAGAAAATTGCTTAATTTGGTTCAATATGGTAGGATAGATACAACAAAACTGATCACACATCGATATAATGGCTTATCAAAGATTGAAGATGCTTTTTATTTAATGGATCAGAAACCAAAGGATCTGATTAAACCGGTAGTTTTTATTAATTAACACCCACAAGTTTCACTGGAAAAGTCTGAGGTTACCCAGACTTTTCCAGTTTCGGTGTGTGCAGCGTGCACTCGTTATGAAGAGAGAGAGTAAATATGATATTGATTGAAGTCAACGAACTAAATACGGTACTAATAAAACAACTTTTTGAAGTCTGGGACAAATCAGTTCGAGAAACACATTTATTTTTATCTGACTCAGAGATTAAAAATATATCCAGGTATATCCCACAGGCTTTGAGTTCAATCGATCATTTGATTGTTGCATTTAATGATGAAAATAAACCAATTGCATTTATGGGAATTGAAGAAAGAAAATTAGAAATGCTTTTTGTTTCCCCCCAATTTCGTGGAAAGGGATTAGGAAAGCAGCTGATCCAATATGGGATAGAGAATTATTCCATAAATGAATTAGGAGTGAATGAACAAAACCCTCAAGCTAAAAAGTTCTATGAGCATATGGGATTTCAGGTTTATAAAAGAACTGACACGGATGAGCAGGGGAATCCTTATCCGATTTTATATATGAGGTTGGTTTAAAATTCAAGGGGAGCTCAGCAGAAGTCTATCGGAATATAAACATAATATGGGATAATGAAACAGAGCAAAACTGAGATTCATCAGTTTACTGATTTTTTCTGTAATGTAATAACAACGTGACTAAGTTGAGCATGATAAGGAGGGGTTATGTATGGAAAAGACAATTTATTCGATACTGGCAGTGTTTCCCACACCAGATATGGAAAAGACCGCTAAATTTTATAATGAAGTTATGGGATTTAGAGTGGTTAAATATTTAGAGGTAAAGGAGCCCCATATCTGTCTTTACCGTGATCGTGTGGAAGTAGTTTTGACAAAAGCAAATACCGACAAAGTTTATACGAACAGAGAGTTGTATGGTTATGGGGAAGATTCTTATTTTATTACGGATAATCAGGAAGAATTGCAAAATGAATTTATAAGCAAAGGCGCTAAAATTGTTCGTCCGCTACAGATGACAGATTACAATAATTTGGAATTTGTGTTAGAAGACATAGACGGGCGGTGGATTGCTTTTGGTATGAAACAAAAATAATATGTACGTTTGTGAACTCAAATTTATATCTAATTATCATTAAGGTTTCAAGCATTCTCCTTCTTTGTTACTATGAAAGAAATTAAGAGGAGGCAGTAACTGAAATGAGTATAAAATTAAAAACAGTAATTTTAGAATGCTGGGATATACCGCAATTAGTGTCTTTTTACACAAGTCTTTTACATTGGCCGGTAGTATATGAATTAGAAACATTTGTAGGAATACATTCCAAAGAAGACGAAATGGGAATAGCTTTTCAGTATGATGAAAATTATGTTCCCCCCACCTGGCCCACCAGACCGGGACAGCAACAGATGATGGCGCATTTGGATTTTGCTGTAGCGGATGAGCGTGAGCTTAAGGAAGCAGTGGAAAAAGCCATTATATTAGGTGCAAAAATAGCAGATGAACAGTATGGCGGTGAAGAATGGATTACTATGCAGGACCCCGCCGGACATCCGTTTTGTTTTGTTGTATGGAACCATTAAATATAAGTGCTTCAGAGATATACTCAAAGAAATATTAAAAATTCAAATCCTCAGGACAGAGATGTTCAGGGGATTTAATTCTGTTAGTATTATGGCATACCATTGTAAATACCCATTCCTTATGCTAACATTTATACTAATTACAAAAGCCGGCAAATTTTTATTGTGTGCATTCCGCTTTACGTCCCAGGTTTGCCTGTATTATTAACAATGTGAAACAAATAACGAACATAACGCGCATCTAGTCTTATCCTGTTGATGATCACAGAGATTTAACTGCTTTTTTGTAGGATACATTCAATCATGTGACAGTACAAACCCGTTGAAACCAGTAGAAAACAGTCAAATGGCATGTATTAATTTGCAAAAAACCCAAAATAAACTATGCAATATGTATATAAAAAGAATTATGTTAAATAAAAAACGATGCAATACACACAATAAAATCAAAATAATTTAAAATAAATATTGCAATATGCACAAATGTGTGCTATATTGTATATAAGTAAAATCCTAGAGAGAAGAGTGCAGATACGGCAGCAGAAATGCTGATTAGTCGTTATGCACTCTTTTTTTTGAAAGAAAAAATATAATCATATTTACGAAAGCTGGTCAATAGACAAGTAAGGAGTGTTGAAGGTGGACAACAAATTATGGACTGTTATTGAAAACAACCCTATCATTGCTGCAGTAAAAGATATGGCTGGCTTAAGGAAATGTGCAGAATCAGATGTTAAAGTGATTTTCATATTATTTGGAGATGTTTGCAATATCAGTGAGATTGTAGCCCAAGTGAAAAAAGAAGATAACATCATTATGGTACATATGGACTTGCTGGTTGGCTTAAGCGGAAAGGAGGCTGCTGTTGATTTTATCAAAACACATACAAAAGCAGATGGAATTATAACCACCAAACAGTCTCTGATTCAGCGGGCAAAAGAGATTGGATTATATACGGTACTGAGATATTTTGTGATTGATTCCATGGCTCTGGTGAATATTGAAAAGCAGAATGTTTCCTGTGGGGTACATCCGGATGTCATTGAGATCTTGCCGGGAGTTATGCCGAAAGTGATAAAGAAGGTCTGTAAAATCAGCAAAGTGCCTGTAATTGCAGGCGGGCTGATTTCAGATAAAGAAGATGTTATGTCAGCGTTAGGAAGCGGTGCGCTTTCCATATCAACCTCTGACCAGGCGGTATGGTTTATGTAGTGAAAAAGAAACAGTTTTTAATTGTGAGGAGGTAGTTAAAGATGAAAAAGTTCTTGAATGACGTGGACCAGGCAGAGAAAGAAATGATTTTGGGACTTGTTAAAGCATATCCAAAGGATTTACGAAAGCTTGACTGCGGTAATGTAGTAGTCCGAAGGAATAAAAAAGAAAATAAGGTTGCGCTGATCAGCGGCGGCGGAAGCGGGCATGAGCCTGCTCATGCAGGATATGTAGGAACTGGAATGCTAGATGCTGCAGTGGCAGGAGCAGTATTTACCTCACCCACTCCCGACCAGATTTATGAAGGAATCAAAGAAATTGCAAATGATGCCGGTGTATTAATGGTGATTAAAAATTACACCGGTGATGTAATGAATTTTGAAATGGCAGCAGAAATGGCAGAGGCCGATGGAATTCTGGTAAAACAGGTAATTGTAAATGATGACGTAGCTGTAAAAGACAGTTTATACACCGTAGGCAGAAGAGGTGTGGCAGGCACAGTGTTTGTACATAAGATAGCGGGAGCCGCAGCTGAGAGGGGAGATGATCTGGGGCAGGTCCAGGAAACAGCCAATAAAGTAATCGCCAATGTCCGTACAATGGGGGCAGCAATCCGTCCGTGTACCGTACCCGCTGCAGGAAAACCGGGATTTGAACTGGCAGAGGATGAGATGGAGGTTGGGATTGGAATTCATGGCGAGCCTGGTACTCACCGGGAAAAAATAAAAACAGCCAATGAAATCGTGGATCTGCTCCTTAATAAAATACTTGCTGATATTGATTATGAGGGGAGCGAAGTAGCGGTTATGGTTAATGGCTCTGGCGCGACTCCTCTGATGGAGCTGTTTATCATCAACAACCGGGTATCAGACGTTTTAAAAGAAAAGGGTATTTCTGTCTATAAGACTTACGTTGGTGAATACATGACCTCTATTGAGATGGAAGGATTTTCTGTTTCCCTGTTGAAATTAGATGCGCAGTTAAAATCGCTGTTAGATGAAAAAGCTGATACACCCGCATGGAAAGCATGATGATAATGGAGTGATGAGATGAACAAAGAAAAAATAATCCTGGTAATTGATCAGATGGCAGTTGCTATGGAAAAACAGAAAGAGTTTCTGACTGAGCTTGATAATGTGATTGGTGACGGGGACCACGGCATTAATATGGCAAGAGGTTTCTCAGAAGTAATCAAAAAAAGAGATTCACTGGCTAAGATGGATGCTGGTGATATGATAAAAAACCTTGGTATGATTTTGGTTTCTACGGTTGGAGGTGCCTCCGGTCCACTATATGGCACCGCTTTTATGAAAGCAGGAATGTTTCTAAAAGGGAAAGAAGATATTACGTTTCCCGATTTTTTAGAGGCTTTTCAGTGTGCCATTGATGGAGTTATGGCACGAGGAAAGGCTGCAGAGGGAGAAAAGACAATGCTTGATTCCATGCTGCCTGCAAAGCGTGCAATGGAACAGGAATGGACGATTTCTGGTGACGGGAAAAAGTCAATGGAGGCAGGTCTTACTGCTGCGAGAAAGGGAATGGAGGATACAAAGAAAATTATTGCAACAAAGGGAAGAGCGGCTTATCTGGGTGAACGCAGCATCGGCCATCAGGATCCCGGCGCAACGTCGTTTGTATTCCTTTTGGAAGCAATCGCTTCCCAGATGTGACAGGAGGGAATATATGGTTGGTTTTGTAATTGTATCCCATAGCCGGCTGTTAGCTGAAAGTGTAGCTGATTTTACCAGACTCATGGCGGAGCGCGTCACAGTGATTCCAGCCGGTGGACTGGAGGATGGGAGTTTTGGTACCAGCTATCAGCTTATTTCAGATGCAATAGAAGAGGCAAATAGCGGTGACGGTGTTTTGGTGCTTATGGATATGGGAAGTGCCGTGATGACAACAGAAATGGTGTTGGAATCCATGGAGAATCACAAAGTTAAAATGGTTGACTGTCCGTTGGTGGAAGGTGCTGTTGCTGGAACCATTGCAGCAGCAGGCGGTCAGTCTTTGGAATTGATATACCGGAATCTGACAAAATCAGGATATGTGAACAAGTTTTAAAAGGTACGTAAAGTACTTATTAAATGAATAAATCAAAGGAGGGTATTATTGATGGCGAAGTACGTAATGGCTTTGGACTCAGGAACAACCAGCAACAGATGCATTTTATTTAACGAGAAGGGTGAGATGTGCAGTGTGGCTCAAAAAGAGTTTACACAGTATTTCCCCAAACCCGGCTGGGTTGAACACGATGCAAATGAAATCTGGTCTTCCCAGTTAGGAGTAGCGGTTGAAGCAATGTCTAAGATTGGCGCAGTCGCGGAAGATATTGCTGCAATTGGTATTACAAATCAGAGAGAGACAACAATTGTCTGGGACAAAGCAACTGGAGAGCCGGTATATCATGCAATCGTATGGCAGTGCAGACGTACTTCTGAGTATTGTGACTCTTTAAAAGAAAAGGGACTCACCGATTCGTTCAGGCAAAAAACAGGTCTGATCATTGATGCTTATTTCTCAGGAACCAAGCTGAAATGGATTTTAGACAATGTGGAGGGCGTCAGAGAACGTGCCGAAGCAGGAGAACTGCTCTTTGGTACAGTGGAAACCTGGCTCATATGGAAGCTGACAAAAGGCAGAGTTCATGTGACGGATTATTCCAATGCATCAAGAACCATGTTATTCAATATACAGGAGCTGAAATGGGATCAGGATATCTTAAAAGAATTAAATATTCCGGAATGTATGCTTCCGGAAGCGAAGCCATCAAGTTTTGTGTACGGGGAATCTGATTCCCAGTTCTTTGGTGGTCCGATCCCCATTGGTGGGGCAGCAGGAGACCAGCAGTCCGCTCTGTTTGGCCAGACCTGTTTTACAGCCGGAGAAGCGAAAAATACATATGGAACCGGATGTTTCCTTCTTATGAATACAGGAGAAAAGCCTGTATATTCGAAAAATGGATTGGTTACAACCATTGCCTGGGGTCTTGATGGAAAGGTAAACTATGCTCTGGAAGGATCCATCTTTGTGGCGGGTGCTGCCATACAGTGGCTTCGTGATGAGATGAAGCTGGTTGATTCCTCCCAGGATTCTGAGTATATGGCGAAAAAGGTAAAAGATACCAATGGCTGCTATGTAGTTCCTGCATTTACAGGACTTGGCGCGCCTCACTGGGACCAATATGCCAGAGGAACCATTGTAGGTATCACACGAGGAGTCAACAAGTACCATATCATCCGTGCGACTCTCGAATCACTGGCTTTCCAGGTAAATGACGTAATTAGCGCTATGCAGGCAGATTCAGGCATCACACTCAGCACATTAAAAGTGGATGGCGGAGCCAGTGCAAACAACTTTTTGATGCAGTTCCAGTCTGACATTATGGGAGCACCGGTGCACAGACCAGTGTGTGTAGAGACGACTGCAATGGGAGCTGCATACCTTGCAGGGCTTGCAGTGGGTTACTGGGAGAGTAAGGAAGTGGTTGTAAAGAACTGGCAGATTGACAAAGTATTCCGTCCCGATATGGCCGAAGCTGAGAGAACAGAACTTGTGAATGGCTGGAATAAAGCTGTTAAATGTTCTTATGGCTGGGCAAAGGAATGATATGGTTTCTATCAACCGAGATTTCAGGAGGTAAGGGAGTATGTTGATTTTTATTTCAGAACTGATCGGTACCATGTTGCTGATATTACTTGGTGATGGCGTAGTAGCAAACGTTACGTTAAATAAGTCGGGGATGAAAGGGGCCGGATCGGTCCAGATAACATTTGCATGGGGTCTTGCAGTTATGCTGCCTGCCTTTATTTTCGGAGCCTCTTCTGGAGCACACTTTAATCCTGCATTAACCATCGCCCTGGCGGCAGAGGGATCTGTAAGCTGGAATATAGTTCCAACATACATCATTGCACAATTACTTGGAGCATTTCTTGGAGCAACCCTGGTTTATGTGTTGTTTAAGGGGCAGTTTGATCTTACCGAAGATGCAGCGACAAAGCTGGGCGTGTTTTCCACCGGTCCATCTGTACCGAATACCGCACTGAATCTGTTAAGCGAAGCAGTTGGAACATTCGTGCTAGTTTTTGCAATCAAAGGCATTGGAAATGTGGCAAACTTAGCTCCAGGCGTTGACAAACTTCTTGTATTTGGGATCATTGTCTCCGTTGGTATGTCTCTTGGCGGTTTAACTGGATACGCCATTAATCCAGCCCGTGATTTATGCCCCAGGATCGCCCATGCATTACTTCCCATTAAAGGAAAAGGTGATTCCAATTGGAAATATTCCTGGATACCCGTAGTTGGTCCTGTGATTGGCGCTCTTGCAGCTGTGTTGCTATTCAACGTAATTCCCTGGTAGAATAAAAAATTAATATACAATACCGAAGTGAAATCGTAAGCCGGGTAAACTAGCAGGTCATTGCTGATTTACCCGGCTTATTCTCATATGGGGCATAGGGCGGAAAAAGAGTTATCTTTGTCCCATTTTATCATTGATTGTTGATGATTCAGTTGATAAAATGAAAAGGTAAAATATAGATTCAAGGGGAGAAAGATGAAAAACAGATGTATACACACTGAAAAGGTCATGAAGGAATACCATTATGCAGTCATGCTGGCTTATTACCGGAAGCTGATAATCCCGTTTTTAATTCTGTACTTATTGATGATTATTAATTTTGTCATGAGATTTATGAAGCACGACATTGGAGCGTTAACCATATTTAATGTGGCAGCTCCAGTTTTTCTGGCAGGAGTATTGATTGCCAAGCTGGAAAAAGTGATCCGATTAAATCGGCGGCGTATGCAGGTAATGTACGGAAAATCTGATTGTGAATGCATGGCTGAATTTAAGGATTTCATCCTGATGACTACAGAAAATAAAAATCAACGGGAGATTTCGTATCAACATATTTTAAAGCATATAGAGACTAAAAATTTGATTATACTTATGTTAGAAGGGCGAATGTTTATTCCTCTTGATAAAAGTGGTTTTATCGAAGGAGATGTAGAAAGCTTCAGAAAATTTATAGATGGTAAAATAAAAAAATAAAGGCATAATATAAAAATTGCAGATCTGTTGTTTCAGACCTGCAATTTTTATATTATTTATTTCACCAAATCCTGATATTCCGGATGCTTTTCAAACCAGGTGATAGCATAGGAGCATGTCAGAACCGCTTTTTTTCCTTCCGAGCGCAGATGATCTGCCGCCGCTTTCATCAGCTGACCTGCGATGCCCTGTCCTCTGAGAGAATCATCCACAAAGGTATGATTGATATTAACCGTGTTGTCATCTACGTCTGGAAATGTAACTTCAGCCAGCAGATTACTGTCTGAATGATAAAGTGCAATCTTATTAGGGGTGTAGGTAAAGTTCATATATAATACCTCCTGTCTTGTGATGAAATGATTATAACATTTCAT
Organism: Hungatella sp.; assembly: GCA_009712635.1. Taxonomy (GTDB): domain Bacteria; phylum Bacillota; class Clostridia; order Lachnospirales; family Lachnospiraceae; genus Lacrimispora. The sequence goes on from WASS01000029.1 coordinate 518,530, forward strand.
GAAGAAAGGTTCAAGAAGTTCTCTATGTATTATGATTCATAACGAATTGAGGACAAAAAAAGAGCATCGTAGAAATTGGGGAAACGATGCTCCAAAGAAGAGTTATAGTAAGTATAACCTAAAAACATCATTATGTAAAGCTGAAAATATGTGAGAAGTGTGGAAATTTTGTGAATAAAACGTATTATTGTGATATTGACGCATTCATAAAAAAAATTATTTTATATGATGTTTTACTGAAATATTTTAATACCTTTTCTTTACAAAACATGACATACAGCTGTCTTTTTTTCTGTGATAGGATGTTTTTGCGTTCAATGAATTTTGCGCAGTCTGATACTGGAGGAATGAAGTATGAATGATAGAAAAAGAATGAATCTCTATTGGAAGTATGTGGCGGAACAAAATGCAGATGAGCTTTTGAAATTTTTTCATGAGAATGGGGTAATCCGTTGGCATTGTACAAATGAACAGTTCACTGTTCCTGAATTTATAAAAGCCAACTGTGAATATCCGGGGAAATGGAATGGTGCAATGGAACGAATGGAGCAGAATGGTGATCAGATTATTACTGCAGCCCATATCTGGTCTTCTGAGGTATCATTCCATGTTGTTTCATTTTTTCAAGTGGAACAAGGTAAGATTACACAGTTGGATGAGTATTGGGGCGATGATAGTGAAATTCCTGAATGGCGGCGGAACATGAAATTAGGCATGCCGATTCTATGAAAGGTATTTTAAATTTTCTCTATCTATGGGTACAGAATAGGAAACTATTTGTTAATTTAAAGACAGTGCAGGGAATCACATGAGATGACCGCTCCGGTTACTCTTCTTGACTGCGGGGGGTGTTGGAGTTAATATACTTAAAAAGGGGGTGTTTCTTATGAGTGAAGACATACAAAATTATATGAATAAATACAGTGACGAAATAAAACAGCTCTTTATGAAAATAAGAGAACAGATTATGGAAAGCGTACCATGTGAAGCAGAGGAGCGGCTGTGGGCTAAATTACCAAGCTATTATGTGGGAGATAAGTTTGTCCGTATTATCCCGTTTAAAGATCATCTCAATATTGAGGCTTCCGCGTTATTGTCCCATAAGACCGAGCTGGAGCAATATAAAATGACGCCCAAAGGGATGCTTAAAATCTATTTGAATCAGGAACCTGTTTCTCTGTTTCAAACAATTTTTCAGGAAACGCTTATGGGGAAATAATCCGGATTCTATGTATTACAGTTTTTTTCTGAAAAATCCCTTTTGAAATAACATACCAAATACAATTCCCATTGCTAATCCGATAAAAAGATTATTAATTACTGAAGCGCAGATCAAACCAACGCTGATGCCCAGTACCAGGCCGTTCTGGTCAGAGTTATTTTTGTTAAAATATGAATTTGGCATTCTATATTACCCCTTATGTTTTTTTACTATATTACATCAGTAATTACGTGAAGTACACTGGTATTTTCTGAGAGTAATACATAAATAAGGGACATTTGCAAAGAGAGGGAAGAGATGGAAATGATAACTTTTACAAAGAGACAGGCATGCCGTTTTCTGCTTCTAAAGCAGGGACTGCTTGGAGACTATCGGTTTGAGGGGAAGCAGGGAATTATGGAATTTATCCGTCAGGCAGGCTGTATCCAGTTTGATCCTGTGGATGTGTGCGGTAAAAATGCTGAGTTGGTTTTGCAGTCACGGATAAAACGATTTTCCAAAGACATGCTTTCTGATCTCTTATATCAGGACCGGGTACTAGTTGATTATTTTGACAAAAACCTTTCAATTATTCCAGTTGGTGACTGGCCGTATTTTGAACGCTTCCGGGAGCAGCACCGGCAGTGGGAGAGAAGTCATGAAGCAGTTCGTGGGGCTCGGGCTCAGGTGAGAGAACATATCGCAGATCACGGTCCGGTGTGTTCCGGGGATCTTGATATGCCGGATAAGGTGGACTGGTACTGGAGCCGTACCAAACTGTCCAGAGCAGTGCTGGAGCATATGTATTTTACCGGAGAGCTGGCTGTTCATCACAAAGCGGGATCCATCAAGTACTATGATCTGATTGAAAACTGTATCCCCAGGACAATTTTATCAGACCCTGAGCCTTACCCGGATGAGCATGACCATCAGACATGGCGTGTTTTGCGCAGAATCGGCTCAGTAGGCCTGTTATGGAACAGGGCTTCGGATGCATGGCTGAACATCGGAGGACTAAAATCATCGGAGAGAAGCGCAGCATTTACCCGGCTTCTTAAAGAAGGGAAGATAGAAACGGTCCATGTAGAGGGAATGAAAGAGGAACTTTATATGCTGGCGCAGGACATTCCCCTTGCCAGGCAGTGTGAAGAACATACAAGCTGGAAAAAAAGATGTGAATTTATAGCACCATTAGATAATTTAATGTGGGACCGGAAGTTAATACAGGCACTTTTTGGATTTGATTATAAATGGGAGATATACACACCGGCAGATAAGCGCAGATACGGTCACTATGTGCTGCCAGTCATTTACGGTGATCGTTTTATCGGCAGAATTGAGGCATCTGCTGATACGAAAAAACAGACATTGCTGGTAAAAAATATATGGTTTGAGCCAGATGTGAAACGGACGAAGCGGATGGATGAAGCCATTGATGCAGCAATCAGGAGATTTTCACTATTTAATCAATGCAAAGATATTAGAATAGAAAAATCAGACCAGAATGGAGAAATATAAAAATGAATATAGAAAAATTATCAAAGCAGTTTATTTGGAGTGATGAAGCAGGACTGGTTACTAAATCATTAGGGGATGCAGCAGGAAGCCAGAAACTTTATGTAAATATTGATTCCGTTCCTCCGGGGGCATTCAGCACGAAATACCATAGCCATTCACAGCAGGAGGAGTTTTTTCTGATTTTGTCCGGAAAAGGGACTTTGCGGTTAAACGGACAGGAACAGGAAGTAGGAAAAGATGATTTTATTGCAAAACCAGCGGGAAAAAACATCGCTCATACATTCTTTAATTCCGGTAATGAAGCTTTGGTAATTCTTGATGTGGGAACAAAGGAGAATGAGGATACCTGCTATTATCCCGATGAAGATGTCTATATGCAAAAGTCCAATGGTTTAAGACGTGTATTTAAAGGAAAACAACTAGATGAAACATGGTCATCCGATCCTAATTGTTAGGAGAATAGTCCGGCAATACAAATGGAAAAAATTACCAATTCCATTTTATGGAAATAATATTGATTTTTACTCCAATAATTGCTAATATATGGTCAGAATACCAGAATCAGCAAGGAGACTTAAATATGGCTAGAGGAGTAAGAAAATCATCACTGGAAAAGCTTCAGAAGGAATTGGCAGACGTACAGGAATCAATTCAGCAGCACAAGAATTCAATTACTGAATTAATAGAAAAAGAAAAGGAAATCCAGGAAAAGATCAGTCTGGAACAGTTTAAGGAAGTATCTTCCATTCTGGATCAGCAGAAGATGTCTATCACGGATTTAAAAGAATTCCTGATATCCAGGACAAAATAAGAACAGTTTTATGAGAGGTACCGTTTGGTATCTCTTATTTTTTGCAAATGAATCATAATCCAAATTGATTGCCAGCTGGAAAAAATTGGTGTATCCTTAAAGATATGTATTGATTAACCCACTGGAGGAGAGAGTTATGATTCGAATTGCAATCGTGGATGATGATGCAGGAAGTGTATTACAGCTAAAAGAATACTTACTCCGGTATCAGAGCGAGCGAAATGAGATGTTTAGCATTCTCACTTTTTCTGACGGAGATGAAATCGTTGAAAATTATAAAGCAGAATACGATATTATTTTACTGGATATAGAAATGAGATTTATGGACGGGATGACGGCAGCACAGCTGATCCGGGAAAAAGATCCGGAGGTGATTCTCATTTTTATCACCAATATGGCACAGTATGCTATTAAAGGTTACACTGTCCGGGCAACCGATTATGTGTTAAAACCAGTCTCCTATTTTTCTTTTTCCCAGAGACTTGATAAGGTAATCGGGCGTATCAACCGGAATGTGAAAAAATATATGGCAGTTAATATAAAGGGAGGTACGGTGAAACTGTATCTGCCGGATATTTATTATATTGAGAGTCTGGGACACAGGCTTATTTTTCATACACTGACAGGAGAATATGTGACCTTTGGGGCAATGAAAGAGGTAGAGGAAAGACTGAAGGGTTTAAATTTCTTCCGCTGCAGTAAGGGATATCTGTTAAACCTGGAACATGTGGAAAGCGTGCAGGAGGGCTGTGTGCTGATGAAGGGAGCCCGGCTGTCCATCAGCAGAACCAGGAAGAAGGAGTTTATGGAGGAACTGACCAATTATCTGGGAGGGGCTTTATCATGAACCATATTGCGCTGACAGAGATTCCAAGGCTGTACACGGGGATCGCGGAATGGGCTGCATGCACCATCTATGTTTTGAATCTGAAAAGGAAATTGAAAGGGCCTTCCCTGGTGGCAGTTATGTGTGCTGCCTGCCTTTTGCAATGCGGGATACAGCTGGCGGCAGGTACCTTTCCCAAGTCACTGTGGATTCCCGGAATGCTTCTGGCAATCGGGCTGATGCAGGTATATTTTATGATCACCTGTGAGGTTACGGCTGGCAGTGCAGGGTACTACTGCGTCCGGTCATTTATTCTGGCAGAATTTACGGCATCTTTAGAGTGGCAGCTTTATTATAATGCTGTATTAAGTACCCAGATATCGGAGATATGGCTGGATATTCTTGTTTTTTTCTTCGTCTTCGGAGCTGTCTTTGGAGGCGCTTATTTCTTGGAAAGAAAACATATCCGGAAGGAAACGATTACGCTGAAAGAACTGCTGTTTGTGACCGCTACCGGTGCAACTGTATTTTTTGTCAGCAATTTAAGCTTTGTATATTCCAATTCCCCATTCAGCAGCCAGATTACAAAAGAGATCTTTAACATCAGGACTCTGGTGGATCTAAGCGGTCTTGTCATCCTTTTTGCATATCACATATTAAGACAGGAGATGCAGGTAAAATATGATTTAGAGGCTATGCGTAACATCCTGCAGAGTCAGTATTCCCAGTACCGCAAATCCGGGGAAAGCATCGAGATGGTCAACCGGAAATACCATGATTTAAAACATCAGATCGCTGTTTTAAGAGCAGAACAGGACTCGGAGAAACGTCTGGCATTCTTAGACGAAATGGAAAGCGAAATCCGTACCTATGAGGCCCAGAACAAAACAGGCAATTCCGTGGTGGATACCATACTCACCGGGAAAAGTATGACCTGTCAGAGGCATGAGATCGAGCTGACCTCTGTGGTAGATGGGAAGCTGTTAAATTTCATCCATGTGATGGACATTTGTACCATTCTTGGGAATGCGTTGGATAACGCCATTGAATGTGCCATACAAATTGAAGAAAAGGAAAAGCGGCTGATTCACGTGGAAGTCCTATCCAAAAAAGACTTTGTTGTTCTGCGGTTCGAGAATTATTTTGAAGGAAATATTCAGTTTGAGAATAATCAGCCAGCCACGACTAAGGCCAATAAGGAGTATCATGGATATGGCATTAAAAGCATTAAATATACGGTTAAAAAATACAATGGCTGGGTGACCATTGATACAAAGGATAACTGGTTTAAACTAAATGTAGTCATTCCCCTTCCCAGAGAGGATTAAGTAAATAATCCGGCAGTGCCGCCTATCCACCCGGACAGGCGGCACTGCTTTTCATGCAGAAAAACCGACCAGTTGTGCAATTGGCAGTCCGGTCCGCCATAACTGTGCTAAAGTAAGAATACAAAAACGATGTATGGAGGAGGATGAAAGAAATGTTACAGATCAATATTGATGATGTGCTAAAAATCGTCAAGCTGTGTGTACCATATCTCATTGGCTTTGCCGTAGTTTTGGCAGCTGCGGTCGTAGTCATGGTGGTATGCCGAAAGAGGAAGGGGTCTACAAGATATCTGATCCGTAAAAACAGTCTTATGGCTATGCTTCTTGCTTTGGTTGTGGTTGTAAACTTAATCTGCTGGGGACCAATGTCCAATTTGATTTCACTGGCAACCGGCAGCGGAACTATTTCACAGGAAACATCTGACGAGGCAACCGCTCTTTGTACCGAGATTGCCAGGGAAGGGATTGTTCTTTTAAAAAATGATGCAGGCCTTCTTCCCTTAAAGACTTCTTCCAACTTAAACGTATTTGGCTGGGCATCCACAAACCCGTGCTATGGAGGAACAGGCTCCGGATCTTTGTCAAAGGCATATGAGACGGAGTCACTGCTTCAGGGTCTTACAGATGCGGGCTTTAAACTGAATACCAGCCTGACTGATTTCTATACAGCGTACCGGACAGACCGCCCAAGCGTTGGTATGTGGGATCAGGACTGGACGCTGCCGGAGCCTGCAGCAGATACCTATGGCGATAAGCTAATGGAAGATGCCAAAGCTTTTTCCGATACGGCTATGGTAGTTATTACCCGCGTTGGCGGAGAGGGGGCAGATCTTCCCACAGATGTAAGCAAGGTTACATACACCGATAACTCCAAGGATTACAAGGATTTTGAACCAGGGGAACATTATCTGCAGTTAAGCAGGACAGAGAAAAATCTGATGGATCTGGTTTGCTCAAGTTTTGACAATGTCATTGTGGTATACAACGGTGCCAACGCCATGGAACTTGGCTTTGTCAATGATTACAGCCAGATAAAAGGAGTTCTCTGGTGTCCGGGTACCGGTCAGTCCGGTTTTAAAGGACTGGGTGAGATTATGAGCGGAGCCGTCAATCCATCAGGAAAAACAAGTGATACTTTTGCGGCTGATTTGACAAAAGCACCTAATTACAATAACTTTGGAAGTTTCACCTACGACAACATGGACGAATTCAAAGGCAAGGCATTTAAAGGAGCGGATACCTATCCCAGCTTTGTCAACTATACGGAAGGTATTTACACAGGCTATCGTTTCTACGAGACGGCAGCAGCAGAAGGACTGATTGATTATAAAAAAGAGGTTATCTATCCCTTTGGCTATGGATTGTCCTACACGTCCTTTCAGCAGGAAATGGGACAATTAACAGAGCAGGACGGAACAATTGCATTTGATGTGACAGTAACCAACACAGGGAATAATCCGGGTAAGGATGTAGTGGAGGTCTATTACAATCCGCCTTATACCAATAAGGGAATTGAAAAAGCTTCCGCAAACCTGATCGCATTTGATAAAACCGATGTTTTAAAACCAGGGGACTCTCAGACCATCAGGATATCCGTTCAGGCGGAAGACATGGCTTCCTTTGATGAGACTGTAAACGGCTGCTATGTATTGGAATCCGGTGATTATGGCATATCGATCCGGTCTGATTCCCACAATATCATTGCAGAACAGAAGTATCACGTACCAGAAACTGTGATATATAATGAGTCTGCACCACGTACTTCAGATAAAGCAGTTGCAGGTAATCAGTTTAAAGATGCCAGCGGAGATCTGACCTATCTTTCCCGTGCAGATGGATTTGCCAACTATGAAAAAGCCACGGCAGCGCCCCAAAATATGAGCATGCCGGAGAAATACAAGAAAACCTTTGTAAACAACAGCAATTACGATCCGGCAGCCCACAACAATGACAGTGATCCCATGCCGGTGACAGGAGCAAAGAACGGGATAAAGCTTGCTGATATGCGGGGACTGTCCTTTGATGACCCCAAGTGGGAGAAGCTGCTTGACCAGCTGACGGTGAGTGATATGGATGCGCTGACTGCAATCGGAGGTTATCAGACCTCAGAGGCAAAAAGTGTGAATAAAGTTGGAACCGTAGACTGTGACGGCCCTGCTTCCATCAATAACAACTTTACCGGGACCGGATCCATCGGTTTTCCATCTGCCGTTATGATTGCCAGCACCTGGAATCATGATATTGCAGAGGCTTTTGGAGAAAAGATTGGAAAGATGGCGGATGAAATGAAGGTGTCCGGCTGGTATGCACCGGCCATGAATATCCACCGCTGTGCATTTGCAGGCCGTAACTTTGAGTACTATTCTGAGGACGGTGTACTTTCCGGACAGATGGCAGCCAAAGCAGTGGCTGGAGCAGAAAAGCACGGAGTTTATGCGTATATCAAACATTTTGCATTAAATGACCAGGAAACCAACCGTCTTAATATGCTTTGTACCTGGTCCAATGAGCAGGCAATCCGTGAGATTTATCTAAAGCCTTTTGAAATCGCGGTAAAAGAAGGTCATGCAAAGGCAGTTATGTCCTCCTTTAATTATATAGGAACCGTGTATTCCGGTGCCAATAATACGCTGCTTAATACGGTTTTGCGCGATGAATGGGGATTTCAGGGATTTGTTCTTACCGATTATTTTGGAGGTTATGGATTCCAGAATGCTGATCAGGAGATCCGCAACGGTAATGACGCCATGTTAGTTGCCTATGATACGGAAACAAATCATGTAAGAGACAAGGCCAGTGCTACCAGCTTAAATGCCATGAGAAAGTCTAGTAAAAATATTATGTATACAGTAGTAAACAGCCGTGCCTATGATGGAAACAATGCAAATGTGAGCCTGCTGATGTGGCAGATTGCGGCAATTATCATTGATGTAATTCTGGCAGCCGGAATCATTATTTTAGAAATAAGAATTATTAAAAATTATAAAAAGCGGCTGGAAAAGGAAGGAATGACAGAATGAAACATGAGGATATCATCCGAAAAATGACAATGGAGGAAAAGGCGGCTTTCTTAAGCGGAAAAAACGTCTGGCAGTCCAGGAATATCGACCGGCTTGGAATTCCTTCCATATTTTGTGCGGATGGACCCCATGGAGTGCGTAAACAGGCCGGCGCAGGGGATCATTTAGGACTCAATGCCTCCCTGCCGGCGACCTGTTTCCCCACGGCTGCTACCGTGGCAAACAGCTGGGATGAGGATCTTGCAGAGGAAATCGGAAAGGCCCTTGGAGAAGAGGCTTCCAGCCAGGACGTAAATGTCCTGCTAGGGCCGGGGCTGAATATCAAGCGAAGTCCTCTTTGCGGAAGAAATTTTGAATATTTTTCAGAAGATCCCCTTTTATCCGGTAAGATGGCTGCGGCTTATATCAGGGGAATCCAAAGTGAGGGAGTTTACGCCTGCCCCAAGCATTTTGCAGTCAACAGCCAGGAGCGGCTTCGGATGTCCGTTGACTCCGTCCTTGACGAACGGACACTCAGAGAGATTTACCTGGAAGGTTTTGAAATTGCGGTAAAAGAGGGCGGCGCAAAATCCATCATGACCAGCTACAACGCAGTCAATGGGGTTTATGCCAATGAGAATAAACATCTGCTAAAGGATATTCTGCGCACTGACTGGAAATTTGACGGAATTGTCATCACAGACTGGGGCGGTTCCAACAACCACGTGGAGGGAGTTCTGGCCGGTTCTGATTTAGAGATGCCGGCACCCGGGCTGGGTTCTGCAAGAGAGCTGTTAGCGGCATTAGAAAACGGCACACTTACCATGGAGGAACTGGATTCCTGTGTGGATGATTTATTAGATGCTGTTCTGGACCTTACAGCGGCTCCCCAGAATAAAAAGAAATCCTTTGACAAGGAAGCCCATCATAAACTGGCAAGAAAGGCATCTTTGGAAAGCATTGTACTTCTTAAAAATGACGATGGTCTGCTTCCGTTAAATTCCGGTTGTAAGGTAGCCGTAATCGGAGATTTTGCATTTATCCCCCGTTATCAGGGGGCAGGATCTTCCATTGTCAATCCACTGTCTCTGGAGACCATTGAGTCAGTAATTAAGAGTGCCCCTTTAAATCTGGTGGGATGCTCTAAAGGATATGAACGAAACGGCAAAGAGGATGAAGCGCTGAAAAACCAGGCACTTGCCCTGGCAGCAAAAGCCGATGCAGTTCTTTACTGTTTCGGGCTTGATGAACTCAGTGAATCCGAGGGGCAGGACCGGACCCATCTGGAAATACCAGGGAACCAGATCAGCCTGCTGAAAGATCTGGCCAGGGTCAATCCCAACATTGTTGGAGTATTAAGTGCAGGATCTGTAATAGAGTTGCCGTGGCAGTCCTGCTGCAAATCCATTCTCCATGGTTACTTAGGCGGCCAGGCCGGAGCGGGAGCCATGATATCAGTTATAACCGGCGAGGTCAATCCCTCCGGCCGGTTAGCAGAAAGCTATCCCATGAACCTTACGGATACCCCCGCATATCATTATTTTCCGGGGAAGGAACGCTGTGCAGAATACAGGGAAGGGATCTTTGTGGGTTACCGGTATTATAATACGGCAGGGATACCCGTCCGTTACCCCTTTGGTTTCGGATTATCCTACACAACATTTGATTATTCCGGTCTGCAGTTATTGGAAGACCGTGTTCGTTTTACCATCAGCAACAAGGGGGACAGGGATGGGAAAGAGGTGGCCCAGCTCTATGTAGGCGGGCCTGAGAAAACAATTTTCCGTCCGGTAAAAGAATTAAAAGGCTTTGTAAAGGTTGATTTAAAAGCAGGGGAGAGTAAGACGGTGGAGATCCTCTTTGACGACAAGACGTTCCGGTACTGGAATGTGGCGACAGAACACTTTGAAGTGGAAAACGGAGATTATACCATATCCATTGGAGCCAGCGTGGAAGATTTAAGATTAAGCGGGACGATCACTCTTTCTGGCACCACCGATGTACTGCCATATGCACCGGAAAAAATGAAATCTTATTATTCCGGGCGAATTGCTGATGTTGCCCCAGAAGAATTTGAAATGCTGCTAGGACGCCCCATCCCCAACGGGAAATGGAGCGGAGAGCTGGGAATTAATGATGCATTCTGCCAGATGTACTATGCAAAGAGCCGGCTGGCAAGACTTATTTACGCCATTTTGACGGGACTGAAAAATAAAAGTGAAGCAAAGGGTAAACCGGATTTGAACCTCCTTTTTATTTACAGCATGCCGTTTCGGGGAATTGCAAAAATGACAAATGGCGTGGTCAGCATGGAAATGGCAGAGGGAATGGTTCTTGTTGTTAACGGACATTTCCTGAAAGGGATTAAAAAAGTGATCGGAGGCTTTTTCTCCAATGCAAAAGCGAACAGGATTTATGAAAAGAAGCTGTCTGGGAAATAGATTGGAGTGATGGAATGCTGACAGGCTTAAAAAAAGGATGGAAGTCGTTTACAGACAGACATCCCGCAATGGCACAATTTATAATATTTTTTATGGTATCCAACGGGGTTACGGTCCTGCAGATGATATTAATGCCGGTTTTCAGGAATGTATTTGAAATGACCGCTCTTGTAAATACCAATTTCCAGATCGGCCACATCGGTTCCAACTTAGATGGCTCTCCTTACTATATTTTTAATTACGGGGCAGGAACACTTTCCATGGGCGGAGGCGGAGGACTTGCATACTTTCTGGCAGTGGAAATTACCATGGCAATTGCACAGGTGATCAATTTCTTTCTTCAGAGAAATGTGACATTCAAAGCCAATAACGGTATTTTTAAAGCAGCCGTGTGGTATGTGATCGCCTATGTGATCATTACCATCGGCGCAGCTGCCCTGCAGGGACTTTATAAGGCTCCGGTCTATGATCTCTTTATGAACAGGTTTCATTTAGGCAGGAGCGGCGAGACCATGGCAGATGTGATCACAATGCTGATTAATTCAGCTGTTTCATTCTGGGTCTTTTTCCCCATTTTTCGCATTATTTTTAAAAATAAGGAAGCTTAAAGCGGTATTTGCAGGAGCCGGCTCCGTTTTTGGGGCAGTTCACATCTTGTCTCTGCATTCCATATAATAAAGTGTACAGCAGATAAATCAAAATGCACAAATGGCTAGTGAAACTTTTACGTCGCAGAAAGCTCTTTGCTGTCAGGAACATTTAAATACCTAAGTGTATTAACTAAAAGGTGTGAACGTTGAACTGCTTTTTCGAATCTTGCTGGAATAACTGTAATGGGAACTGCAGCGGCGACGATTGTAGTTAAAATAAGCGGAAGTCAGGTGGTATCGGCTTCCGCTTTTCACTTGTACAAAATAGAAAACAGACACAATTAAAGGGCAGGCTGCATATTCTGAATGGTACTATAAAAATATTAAAGGAAATTCAGAACGATGCAAAGGGGGAAATACTACCGGGATTGCCTGCCGGTAAGGGAACCATATTACTGCCTGAAAGCAGTCAGGAAAGAAAGAAACGTACTAAGAGCGTGGATAAAAGGCATAATGTGGTATAAACAGGCACTGAAGCAGGAACCGCTGATTACAACGAAAGTAAAATGTGTGGCACAGCAGACCGGTGTGAATATGGTCGGTACCCAGTGCCGGATCAAGTCAATGAGCTCTTATTTAAAAAAATTCTACCGCAAATATAGCCAGACAGGGCAGGCGTGGGAAATTAACGACATACTGCGTTACACCTACACCATTTCTCCGGAAGTTCTTTCAGAAAAAGTATTAAAAATTATAGAGATCTACAAAAAATCTGGTTATATTACGGTTGAAATTGAGAATTACTGGCTTGACAATCAAAATCCCTATAATGGAATCAATACCATACTGCGGTCACCACAGGGGCAGACGTTTGAACTTCAGTATCATACACCGGAAAGCTTCGGTATAAAGAGCGGAAAAATCCATGAATTATATGAGAAACAAAGACTGATAAAGGATGTCAGCAGCAGGGAATACATAGAACTGGGGGATCAGATGTTTGAACTTTCTGATTCTATGGAAATTCCCAAGGGCATAGAAAAAGTGCAGTTCTTTGGATATGAGAACGAGGAATGGGTGAGACCGGGATTGTCTCTGGGATATTTTTATCCCGATGCTCCGGAATTTGACCGCTATGAAGTCATTACAGAAACAAAGGCAAAACGGCTTTTAGATAAAAAATGAAAGGGTGTATTCCGATAAAAATACATCCTTTTATTTCCACTATTAATCGAACATACATTCGGTTATTATATACTCAGAGGTGAGTATATGAATCGGGTTATTTTTCATATTGATGTAAATTCTGCGTTTTTAAGCTGGGAAGCAGTTTATCGTTTAAAGCATCTTTCGGGAAATCTGGATCTGCGGCTGGTGCCATCCGCAGTGGGAGGAGATGTGACCATGCGTCATGGAATTATTCTGGCGAAGAGCATCCCGGCAAAGAAGTATGGCATCCACACTGGTCAGTCCGTTACGGAGGCGCTTCAGAAGTGTCCAAAACTTTTACTGGTTCCGCCCAACTATAATTTGTATCAGCGGTCCTCGGAGAGTTTTATCCGCATTTTGAAGGAGTATTCTCCCACAGTAGAGCAATATTCCATTGATGAGGCATACATGGATATGACGGGAATGGAAGCACTGTTTGGAGAACCCCGGAAAGCAGCTTTGGAAATCGGGAGGAGAATCAGAGAAGAACTGGGCTTTACCGTTAATATTGGGATTGCTGATAATAAAGTCCTGGCAAAGATGGCTTCGGATTTTAAAAAGCCGGACCGGGTTCATACGCTGTGGACCGGAGAAATCCAGGAAAAACTCTGGCCATTGCCGGTCAGTGAACTGTTTTTTGTAGGCAGGGCCACATTTCGCAAGCTTAGCCAGCTGGGAATAAAAACAATCAAAGATCTGGCAGAAACCGACCCTGGACTCATAAAAAGCCATTTTGGCAAGATGGGAGAGGTGATCTGGTGCTTTGCCAATGGACTGGATTTTTCAGCGGTAGAACCAGTTCCGCCGCCCAATAAAGGATACGGCAACAGCACCACCATCGCTTTTGATGTAGCAGATAAGGAACATGCCCATCTGGTGCTGTTATCTCTTGCGGAAACCCTGGCTGCAAGACTTCGGTCGGATAACGTCCGCGCCGGAGTGTTAGCCGTGGGAATCAAGGACTGGGATTTTCACTATTACAGCCATCAGACCATTCTTTCTTCCCCTACCAATATAACAGAAGAGATCTTTCAAACAGCCTGCCAGGTATTTGATGAGGCATGGGATGAACAGCCGGTCCGCCACCTTGGAATTCACACAACCCGGATTACCAATGGGAGTGACCGGCAGCTTGGCCTGTTTGACACAGGAGACTATGAAAAGCAGCAGCGTCTTGATGAGACCGTGGATGAAATCAGAAAACGGTTCGGCAATGATTCGATTATAAGAGCCTCCTTTTTAACATCACCGCAGAATACGGCAGCACACTGTCTGGATCATATGGGAGGCGGAATCAGCAGGGAAAAAAGGACTGTGGATTACAGCAGACAGACTATTTTATAAAAACAGGAAGTGAGAAGGATGTCCACTTTTGGAATCGGGATCAATGCAGGGGCGATTGACAGCGGAGAAATAAAAGGTAAAATGTATCATATAGCCTGTAAGGCGTGGTTTACAGCCAGCTGTAATTTAAGACCGTTAAGTTTTAAATTTGAAGGCGATGACGGAGAGATTCAGACGGTAAGGGAAATCACGGTAAAACACAGCGAAAATAAAATTTATTCAGGAATTCCTTCCAAAGAATATGGGTGCGAAGCCATAATCGGAGGAATACGCCATGAATTTAAACTGATTTTTTACATGGAAGCCTGCAAATGGGTTATGATATTACCAGAATAGAATACAGGGAGGGAGAATGGCATGTGCGGAAGGTATTATGTAGATGATGAGACAGCACGGGAGATTGAACAGCTGGTAAGAGAAATTGACAACAAAATAAACAGAGAGCGCCTGACCGGTGACGTTTATCCCACCAGCCAGGCAATGGTTCTTATCAGCAGGGACCGCCAGGTAATGCCTGTCCGGCAGCGCTTCGGATTTGAGAACTTTCAGAAAAAGGGTGTGATTTTTAATGCAAGATCGGAGTCTGTGCTTCAAAAGCCCATGTTTCGTGAAAGCATTCTCTTACGCAGGGCAGTCATACCATGCAGCGGATTTTATGAATGGAGTAAAAACAAGGAAAAAGCGGCATTTTACAGAGAACATCATCCCACCATGTTTCTGGCTGGCTTTTATCAGCGGGCTGAGGAAGAACGTTTCGTAATTCTCACAACCAATGCCAATTCTTTTGTGGCACCGGTTCATGACCGGATGCCGCTGATACTGGAAAAAGATGAGATCAGGGACTGGCTTTCGGACAAAGAAGTGTTCCGGGATATGCTGGAGGAGAGGCAGATTCCGCTGAAGCGGCGTCAGGAATATGAGCAGCAGGAGCTCAAGCTCTTTTAACCCTAATTGAGATTTTATATCAAAAACTTACAAAAAAAATTGGTTTTGCCGTCTGAATTCCATTAAAAAAAGGATTGTAAAGGAAATCAGGCGGTGTTATAATTTTATATAGTTAATTAGCTAACTATTAACAAGCTAACAAAAGGAGGCGTGAGAATGAAACCGATGTGCCACTTTGGAGCGGAAGGACCAATGGGAATGAGCTCACCGATGCACAGCGTTATGACAAAATATATGAAGATCATGAAGATGCACCGGTGTATTTTAGATGAACAGGGAAAACAAACCGGAGTATACCGAAGCCAGCATCAGATTTTAATGATGCTTTATGAACATTCCAATGTGTCACAAAAGGAGATTGCAAAACGCCTTTACGTTTCCACTGCCACCATAGCGGTATCAGTAAAGAAACTGGAAAAAGGAGGTTACATTACCCGGATCGTCGACAAAGAGGATAATCGGATGAATCAATTGTGTCTGACAGAGAAAGGGAGGGATATGGTAAGCAAAAGCCGGGAATATTTCCGTAATGTAGAAATGAAGATGTTTCAGGGCTTTTCCGATGAAGATTTAATGAATATGGGCAAGGTTCTGGACCGTATTTACGACAATTTATCCCAAATACCTGTAGAAAAGGACATGGCAGAAAGAGAGGAATAACAACTTGAAACGATACTGGAAATATATAAGACCCTATCTGGGTGCCTTTATTCTGGCTCCTGTTTTGATGCTTACGGAAGTGTTCGGCGAGATACTGCTGCCCAGGCTGACTTCCATGATCATCAATAACGGAGTGCTGGTAAGAGATGAAACATATATTGCAAAAATGGGCATTATCATGGTTCTCATTGCTGTAGTCATGGCAATCGGCGGAATCGGAGCCGCTTATTTCTCGGCAAAGGCTTCCATCAGCTTCAGCTCTGATTTAAGAAAAGATGTTTTTCATAAGGTTCAGGAATTTTCTTTTAAAAATATTGATGATTTCAGTACCGGATCACTGGTGACCAGGCTTACCAATGACATTCAGCAGATTCAAAACGTCGTGATGTTAAACCTTCGTATGATGTTTCGGGCTCCCGGCATGCTGATTGGAGGGTTAATCATGGCATATTTAATGAACAGGCAGCTGGTCAGCATTCTTCTTGTGGTGATTCCGGTGCTGGTCATTATAATTGCCATTATACTGATCATAGCATTTCCCCGGTTCGAGGTCATGCAAAAGAAGATCGACCGTTTAAACTCCGGTGTACAGGAGGCGTTAACCAATGTCAGGGTAATAAAATCCTTTGTCAGAGAAAGCCATGAGGAAGAAAAGTTTCAGGCCACCAACCGGGACTTAAAAGAAGGCAGCTTAAATGCCATGAAGGTAGTGATCACTTCCATGCCCTTAATGATGCTGATGATGAACATCACCACCATTGCGGTCGTGTGGTATGGAGGGAATTTAATTATCGCAGGCAGAATGCCTGTGGGTGATTTAACTGCATTTACCATATACATTGTTCAGATTCTCATGTCTCTGATGATGCTTTCCATGGTATTTTTACAGGCGTCCCGTGCCATGGCCTCTTTAAAGAGAGTAAAAGAGGTTTTAGATACGGAAATTGACTTGACAGATGAACATGCTTCTCAAAAATCAGCACAGATTACTGACGGAAAAGTAGAATTTCGCAATGTCTGCTTCCAATACACCCAGGACGATCTTGTTCTGGATCATATCAATTTCACTGCAGATCCCGGTGAGACCATTGGTATTATCGGTGCGACCGGAAGCGGCAAGACATCCCTGGTTCAGCTTATCCCCCGACTTTACGATGCTGGGGAAGGCGAAGTGCTGGTAGACGGGATTAATGTAAAAGATTATTCCATCCGGCATTTAAGAGAAAGTGTAGGTATGGTTCTTCAGAAAAATGTTCTTTTTTCCGGGACTATTGAAGAAAATTTACGATGGGGAAATGAAACGGCTGATCTGGATGAAATAGTCCTGATGTCAGAAAGCGCTCAGGCTCATGGATTTATCTCCAGTTTCAAAGAAGGGTATGAAACCGATCTGGGGCAGGGCGGCTCCAATGTCTCAGGTGGACAAAAACAAAGGCTGTGTATTGCCAGAACCCTTTTAAAGAAGCCTAAAATTCTCATTCTTGATGACAGCACCTCTGCAGTGGATACTGCAACTGAAGCAAAGATCAGGCAGAGTTTTACAACCACACTGAAAGATACCACAAAATTTATCATTGCTCAGAGAATTGGATCAGTGGAAAATGCGGATAAAATAATCGTTCTTGACGAAGGGAAAATTGCAGGGATTGGAACGCATCAAGAACTGATGGAAACCTGTGAGGCTTATCAGGAAATATATTATTCACAAAAAGACCGGGAAAAGGAGGCAGGTGCATAATGGAAGAACAAAAGAAGATAGAAAGCTTAAAAAGGCGTTACGGCCGGTCTGCCTCAGCTCAAAAAGGCGAGAGAGGTCCCGGAGGTCCTGGAGGCCCCGGTCATGGTAGACCCATGAAAAAAGGCACTCCCAAGAATGCCAATGCAACTGCCAGACGTCTCCTGTCTTATTTAAGAGAATACAGACCCCAGATGGCAATCGCATTCGTGTGTGTAGTGATAGGAACTCTTTCTAATTTAGGCGGCTCTTATATGCTGCGGCCCATTATGAATCAGTTTATTGCACCTTTAGACGGAAGCAGAGGAGATGTAGCAGGTCTTGCAAAAGGGCTGGCAGTTATGGCGGCGGTTTTCCTGGTGGGAGTAGCGGCCAACTATGCCCAGTCAAGAATCATGATATCGGTTGCCCAGAATGCCCTTGAAAAAATAAGAGATGATTTATTTAAAAAGATGCAGACCCTCCCGATACGGTTTTATGATACCAACAATACCGGAGATTTAATGAGCCGTTTCAGCAATGATGTGGATACCATCGGTCAGATGTTAAGCAATACCTTAATCCAGCTCTTCTCAGGAGCATTAAGTATTGTGGGAACGCTGTTTCTTATGATCTATACCAATATCTGGCTGACACTGGTGACTCTGGTGCTGATACCGCTTATGATAAAGGCAGCAGGAATGATCGGTGCGAGAAGCCAGAAGTATTTCAGCGCTCAGCAAAGCTCTCTGGGTGCAGTAAATGGATATATTGAGGAGACAATCAGCGGACAGAAAGTGGTAAAGGTATTCTGCCATGAAGATGATGCAGAAGAGGAATTTGGAATTCTCAATGATGATTTGAAGAATAACATGATAAAAGCCCAGTTTTTCGGCGGTGTCATGATGCCAATCATGTTTAACCTAAGTCAGTTAAATTATATATTAACTGCCTGCATCGGAGCACTTTTATGTGTAATAAAAGGATTTGACGTTGGCGGACTGACAGTATTTTTAAACTTTTCCAGACAGTTCAGCCGGCCAATTAATGAAATTTCCATGCAGATCAGCAACGTTTTCTCTGCTCTTGCAGGAGCGGAGCGGGTATTTGCAATTATGGATGAAAGCCCTGAGCCTGCAGACGTGGAAGATGCAAAAGTGATGGATCCAATGAATGGGTTTGTGGAATTGAAGAACGTAACCTTTGGCTATAATCCGGATAAAGTCATTTTAAAAGACATCAGCCTATATGCAAAACCAGGTCAGAAGATTGCCTTTGTAGGTTCGACCGGAGCGGGTAAAACAACAATTACCAATTTGTTAAACCGTTTTTACGATATACAGGGCGGAGAAATTAACATTGACGGAGTGAATATCAGAAATATAAAAAGAGAAAATCTCCGGGAGAACATCGCCATGGTGCTCCAGGACACCCATTTGTTTACAGGAACCGTAATGGAGAATATTCGTTATGGAAGACTGGATGCCACAGATGAAGAAGTGATTGAGGCGGCAAAAACAGCCTCTGCCTATTCCTTTATCATGAGACTGCATGACGGATTTCAAACGGTTTTAGAAGGAGATGGAGCTAATTTAAGCCAGGGTCAGAGACAGCTTCTTAACATAGCAAGAGCTGCTATCTCCAAAGCCCCCATTTTAATCCTTGACGAGGCAACAAGTTCCGTAGATACAAGAACAGAAAAGCATATTGAACGAGGGATGGATCGCCTTATGACCAACCGGACCACCTTTGTAATCGCTCACCGCCTGTCCACAGTCAGAAATGCCAATGCCATTATGGTACTGGAAAATGGTGAGATCATCGAACGGGGGGATCACGAGGAACTTTTAAATCATAAAGGACGATATTATCAACTTTACACCGGAGCAGCAGAACTGGATTAATCCATGGTTTTTACCAGGTAAATTCATAAGGGAGCATTGGGCAAAGCTATGAATAGAAAGGGATTTCTATTCATAACATACTCAATGTTCCTTTTTTGTTATTATTTATTTTAATAAATAAAAGGGTTTATTAATGAAAAATATTTATGAATAATGAATTTGATTTTTCAGAAAAAAGAAAAAATTAACAAAAATTTAACAAAGAAATATGTATAAAAATAAAAATATGAATTGGAAAATTTAATTATTTTGTTTTTTTATGTGTACAAGCAGAGCTGATTGTTTTTTTTGGTATACAAAAGCAATGGTTACAATGTTTAATTGTTTAACATTTAACAATGAATTCTGATATTAATAGAAGCAATACCTCCTTCCAATGGTAAGAATTACAATTGGAACACAGTATACAATATGTAATTTCGGATTGTTTCAACTAACAGATTGTGTTATACTTATTCCGGTGACAAAATGAGAAAATTTTGTCGGGAGAGATAAAGAATTGTAAAGAAAGAGGGTTAGTCTAATGGGTTTGGCTACATTTAAAGGCGGCATTCACACCTATGAGGGAAAAGAATTGTCGGAAAATAAACCTGTGCAGGTTCTGCAGCCAAAAGGCGAGATGGTGTTCCCGCTGTCCCAGCATATCGGTGCGCCTGCAAAGCCTCTGGTGGCGGCAGGAGATCAGGTACTGGTTGGTCAGAAGATCGGGGAGGCAGGCGGTTTTATTTCAGCCTGTGTGATCAGTTCTGTTTCAGGAACAGTAAAAACCATTGAGCCAAGAATGGTTGCCAACGGCTCTATGGTGATGTCAATTATTGTTGAGAATGACGGCAAATATCAGGAGGCAGAAGGTTTTGGAAAACAGCGGGATCCCAAATCCCTGTCAAAGGAAGAAATACGTGATATCGTAAAAGAGGCCGGCATAGTAGGTCTTGGCGGTGCAGGATTTCCCACACATGTAAAGCTTACACCGAAGGATGAGACAAAGATTGATACGATTATCGTAAACGGAGCAGAATGCGAACCATATCTGACCTCCGATTATCGGATGATGATGGAAGAGCCGGAAAGTATCATAAAAGGATTAAATATTATCCTGCAGCTGTTTGATAATGCCAAAGGTGTAATCGGAATTGAAAACAACAAACCGGAAGCAATCAGAGTGATGACGGAGCTTGTAAAAGATGAGCCAAGAATCACGGTTTGCCCCTTAAAGACAAAATATCCACAGGGTGGAGAGCGCGCTCTGATCTATGCGGTGACAGGAAGAAAGATTAACTCTTCTATGCTTCCTGCTGACGCAGGCTGCATCGTGGATAACGTGGATACGGTTATATCCATTTACAATGCAGTTGCAAAATCAACTCCTTTAATCAGAAGAATTATAACAGTGACCGGCGATGCGATTGCAAACCCACAGAACTATAACGTGAGGACAGGAACAAATTATGCCGAGCTGTTAGAGGCTTCCGGCGGATTTAAAACAGAACCGGAAAAAGTAATTTCCGGAGGACCGATGATGGGACAGGCGTTGTTTAACATGAATATCCCTGTTACCAAGACTTCCTCTGCGCTTACCTGTATGTCAAAGGATGAGGTTGCACTGAGTGCACCTACTGCCTGCATCCGCTGCGGCAGATGTGTCAATGTATGTCCAAGCCACGTGGTTCCACAGATGATGATGCAGGCAGCTATGAGATCTGACATAGATACATTTGTAAAATTAGATGGTATGGAATGCTGCGAATGCGGCTGTTGTGCATATGCCTGTCCGGCAAAACTGCCATTAACCCAGGCGTTTAAAGAGATGCGCAAAACAGTGATCGCAAGCAGAAAAAAAGCGTAGGAGAGTGAAGTATGAGTAAATTATTAAACGTATCATCATCACCTCATGTCAGGGACCATGTAACATCTCAGAATATTATGCTGGATGTTGCAATTGCCATGATCCCGGCTACTGCGTATGGTGTATATCAGTTTGGAGTAAAAGCTGCCCTGGTGTTGCTTGTCAGCATTTTATCCTGTGTATTAAGTGAATATGTTTTTGAAACCCTTATGGGAAAACCAGTAACTGTCAGTGACGGCAGTGCACTTGTAACCGGAATGATTCTTGGACTTAACATG
The DNA here is from genome assembly GCA_009712635.1 of Hungatella sp. GTDB lineage: Bacteria > Bacillota > Clostridia > Lachnospirales > Lachnospiraceae > Lacrimispora. The sequence continues at coordinate 540,144 of WASS01000029.1, forward strand.
CCTCCGGCAATTCCGTTATGGATGCCATTTTTAGGCGGTGTGTTTGCGATTATTGTTGTAAAACAGCTTTACGGCGGTCTGGGACAGAACTTTATGAACCCTGCCCTTGCGGCAAGATGTTTTCTTCTGATCTCTTTTGCAGGTCCTATGACCACGTTTACATACAATGACGCGGTTGTAAGTCCGACTCCTCTTGCAGCGTTTAAAGCTGGTCAGTCAGTTGATGTGGCTGCTATGTTTATCGGAAAAATTCCTGGAACAATCGGAGAAGTTTCCATTATCGCCCTTCTGATTGGTGCGGCGTATTTAATCGCAAGAAAAGTAATATCAATCCGTATTCCGGCTGCCTATTTAATTACATTTTCTCTGTTTGTATTTGTGTTTGGACAACATGACCTGATGTACGTCCTGACTCACTTATGCGGCGGCGGTATCATATTTGGTGCATTCTTTATGGCAACCGATTATGTAACAAGTCCTGTTACAACAAAGGGCCAGATCTATTTTGGAATTCTTTTAGGTGTGCTTACCGGTCTGTTCCGTCTTTTCGGAGGTTCTGCAGAGGGAGTTTCTTATGCAATCATCATCAGCAATATTCTGGTTCCGCTGATTGAGAAGATTTCACTTCCAAAAGCATTTGGAAAGGAGGGCAAATAAGATGAAGAGTGGCGGATATATGAAAGACGCGTTGATTTTATTTGTCATTACTCTGGTTTCCGGATTCCTGTTAGGCGGTGCTTATCAGATTACCAAAGCTCCTATTGAGAAGGCAACTCTGGCTGCCAACATTGTGGCATACAAAGCAGTATTTCCGGAAGCAGATGATTTTAAGACTGATGATAAGATGAAAGCTGCCATTGAAACCTGCAACACAGATCTTACCACACAGGACTTCGGTAAGGTAGGCGTGAACAATGCTCTTCAGGCGGTAGACGCAAGCGGTACACTGCTTGGCTATGTTATCACTTCCCATTCCGATGACAGCTACGGCGGCACAATCGAACTGTCTGTAGGAATTAAAGCCGATGGAAGCATAAGCGGAATTGAATTTCTGGCAATCAGCGATACCCCAGGCTTAGGTCTGAAAGCAAAAGATCCTGCATTTAAAGACCAGTATACAGGTAAAAATGCGGAGTCACTTACTGTTACCAAGTCAGGTAATGCAGGGGACGCTGAAATCAATGCCATCAGCGGTGCTACCATTACATCAAGCGCTACTACCAATGCGGTTAATGCAGCATTGTATTATGTGCATCACTATATGAATCAGTAGGAGGTGGGAAGATGAACAACAAATGTACAGAACGTTTATTTAACGGTATCGTAAAAGAGAACCCGACCTTCGTGCTGATGCTCGGTATGTGTCCGACTCTGGCTGTTACCACATCTGCAGTAAACGGAGCAGGTATGGGACTTTCCACGACTGTGGTACTGTTATTTTCCAATATGATTATTTCTGCTATGCGTAAGATCATTCCGGACCGTGTGAGAATTCCGGCTTACATTGTTATTGTAGCAACTCTCGTTACGATTGTGCAGCTGCTTTTACAGGCTTATGTACCCAGCCTTTATTCAGCTCTTGGAATCTATATTCCTCTGATCGTAGTTAACTGTATTATCTTAGGTCGTGCGGAATCCTATGCTTCCAAGAACGACGTGGTGGCATCCACATTTGACGGAATCGGTATGGGACTTGGTTTCACGGTAGCATTAACCTGTATCGGTCTTATTCGTGAAATCCTGGGTTCCGGTGCTGTATTCGGGCACACCATCATTCCGGAGAATTACCACATTGCTATTTTTGTTCTGGCTCCTGGTGCATTCTTTGTGCTTTCTATTTTAACTGCTCTGCAGAATAAGTTCAAAGCTCCGTCTGCAACCAACGGATCTGTTCCGCAGTCTAAGTTAGCCTGTGGAGGTAACTGTATGTCCTGTACTGGTTCTTCCTGTATGTCAAATCATGAAGTATTGGAAACCAGAAAAAAACAGGCAGAGGAAGAAGCGCTTGCGGCTAAAAAAGCAGAAGCTGCCAGAAAAGAAGCAGAATCAGCATCTGCAGCTTCCAAGAAAGACGAATAGGAGAGTGGATCGATGAAAGAATTATTATTAATTGCCATTGGCTCCGCACTGGTCAACAACGTTGTGCTTAGCCAGTTCCTCGGCCTTTGTCCATTCCTTGGAGTTTCCAAAAACGTGAAAACTTCTGCCGGCATGGGCGCGGCTGTTATCTTTGTTATTACCATTGCATCATTTGCTACCAGTGTTATATATAAGAGCATATTGGTTGGACTTCATCTGGAATTTTTACAGACCATTGTTTTTATTCTTGTAATTGCTGCACTGGTGCAGTTTGTAGAAATGTTTTTAAAGAAATCCATGCCCGCTCTTTATGAGGCACTTGGAGTATATCTTCCCCTGATCACAACCAACTGCGCAGTTTTAGGTGTGGCTCTGACCAATGTTCAGAAAGATTATAACATTCTGGAGAGTGTTATCAATGGTGTGGGTATATCCGTTGGCTTCACCATTGCCATTATAATGCTGGCTGGTGTCCGTGAAAGAATCGAATATAATGACGTTCCTCATTCCTTTAAGGGATCACCGATTGTTCTGATTACCTCTGGCCTGATGGCGATTGCATTTTTCGGATTTTCCGGATTAATTTAGAAGGGGGAGACGAAAGAATATGATAACAGGAATTATTTATGCGGCGGCCGTTGTGGGCATTATCGGTATTCTGATTGGCGTATTCCTCGGCATTGCAAGTGAGAAATTCAAAGTCGAAGTTGACGAAAAAGAAATTCTTGTCAGGGATGAGCTGCCAGGAAACAACTGCGGCGGCTGTGGATATGCAGGCTGTGATGCTCTTGCAAAAGCCATTGCGGCAGGTCAGGCTGACGTTGGTGCCTGTCCTGTAGGCGGCGCTGCCGTAGCAGAAAAAATTGGCGAAATCATGGGCGTTTCCGCAGGTGTTACTGATAAAAAAGTTGCTTTTGTAAAATGCAAAGGCAGCTGTGATAAGACGAAAGTACAGTATAATTACTATGGCATTGATGACTGCCGCAAGATCTCGGTTGTGCCGGGCTCTGGTGAGAAGTCATGTGTTTATGGCTGTATGGGATACGGATCCTGTGTGAAAGCATGTGAATTTGATGCGATCCATGTTGTGGACGGTATTGCGGTAGTTGATAAGGAGAAGTGCGTTGCCTGCGGCAAATGTGTGGCTTCCTGTCCCAATGCATTAATTGATATGGTTCCATATAAAGCAGAGTATTTAGTTCAGTGTAACTCCCATGATAAGGGAAAAGATGTTAAGGCTAAATGTGAAGTGGGCTGTATTGGCTGTACCATGTGTATCAAACAGTGTGAATTTGATGCCATCCATATGGACAATAATGTTGCAATCATTGATTATGACAAATGTACCAATTGCGGTAAATGTGCCGCCAAGTGCCCGGTTAAGGTAATTATATAAGAAAATTATATTAGAATAAGAATGCTGTAATACAGACTTGCTTCATAACAGTCTTGTGTTACAGCATTTTTTTTGTTAATTTTCTAGCAATTTAACAGAAAATGTAAAAAATATGATATATAATTTAGATTAATTCTTGAAAAAAAACAAATATACTGATATAATAGCAAATACAAAAAAGACACAAAGGAGATGGTTCCATGAAAAAAAACATGATAATTTATGTTCTTTCATTCTTGATTATAATCCTGCTTGCGGGCTGTGCCGGTTCAAAAGTTCAGGACAATACCACTGGAGCCTCAGATAAACTGGAGCTTACATTGGATGAACTTTCAAAATATAATGGTAAAGACGGAAATCCTGCTTATATCGCGGTTGACGGCGTGATTTATGATGTGACTGAAAGCAAGATGTGGAAGGATGGAGAACACAATGGCTATACAGCCGGTAAGGATCTGACAGAAGAGATTAAGAAAGTATCTCCTCACGGAACTTCAGTTTTAAAGAAGATGAAAGAAGTAGGAAAAATTGTGGAATAGACCGGAGGCGATAATATGTATGAAGTATTAGGTATTACAAGCGCAGTTTTGTTTGCAGTTGTTATGATGCCGTTTTTGCTGAGGCATATAAACCGGATATTCTACAAAGGGAAAAATCGTACGATTACCAGCTGGAGAATGAGGTTTAGAAAGATTCACAAGCCTGCCGGGTTTGGTCTGGCAGTGATTTCCCTCATTCATGGATACCTGGCGCTTGGTTCAATCCGGCTTCATACAGGTACCCTTGCCTGGATTGTCAGTATAGCAGCGGTGATTCTTGGAGTACTCTTTACCATAAAGAAAAAAGCTGTATTCTTAGTATGGCACAGGAGAATGGCATTGCTGGCGATTCTTTTTATAGCTTTGCATCTGCTGGTACCAGGAGCGCTTTATTACATTGGATTTTAAAGAAAGTATTACATTTTATCAGATTGAACAGACCCCCACAGGCAGAATTTATCTAACCTGTGGGGGTCTGTTCATTTTAGTGGAATATAAAATCAGTATTTTATTACATATAAACTGCTATTTTCAACATGGTGCCGTTTTTTGTAGAATTATGTAGTATTTTGGAATAACAGACCCAGAGGGAGGTGAGTGCCATTTCGTACTAAGTATTGCATCAGTTCGCCGGATATCCGGTAATTGAATCAGAAGAATCTGGTAACAAAAGAAAATGGAGGGTAATTATTATGAAAAAGCTACTTTTAATGGTTCTGACTTTAACGATGGCATTGTCGGCCAACAGCATCTCCTTTGCAGCACAGGAGGATTCCACGAAAGAATTTATAGAAGCGAAAACAGTATCTGTAAACGGAGAGAGCAGCCCTGTAAGCGGGGGGTCCCTGAAAGCTCCCCAAGGCGCCAGATCTGCAAGACCCCAGGATAAATCAGGCGTTAAGAAGGATGATTTACTGAATCAAAGCCTTTCTCGTCAGGCAGCCACTTCCTGGAAGTACTTAAACGGATATACCGTATACAGCCAGATCACAAACTATAATTGCGGCCCGGCAACTGTTCAGGCTGCATTAAATTATCTCGGCGTTGCCCGCAATCAGTCGGACATTGCAAGAGGATGCCGGACTACCACCAATGGCTCTTATCTTGCTGATATGATAAACTATATTAACGGGCAGCAGACGAGAAACAGATACGTAGGAAGATACAATGAATCCTCCGCTGAGATGTGCAGACTATTATACAACGGTGTTTCCACATCAAAAGCGGCACCTATTATTGGATTGACCTTTTCAACCAGTGACGGCTGGCTCTATTCAACAAACGGTCATTTTATGTCGGTATATGGAGCGAAAAGTGATAAGTCCGCGTTTGCCCTGGGTGATCCATGGATTGGATACTCTGGTTCAGGATTGGACGGAGAATCCTGGACATATTCGAAGTCTGCTTCTACTTTATATAAAGCATACAGCCGGGTAAATATTGGATTTATGTATTAAATTTACAGAATGTCAGATTTCTTAAACAGACTGAGGGGATATGTTCCCTTTGGTCTTTTTAAGGCACTAAGAGGGAGTTTCTGAATATATGAATAAGAAAATAAAAGGCTTTATTCTGCCGCTGATCATGGCATGCATGATATCCCTGTCCGGATGCCACATTCAGCTGGATCATGGCAATACCGGTGATACCTCATCAAATGAAGTCCAGGCTTACAATGTGACCTTTGATGATTCGGCTCTGAGAACTTATATAGATATTTATGAAACCAAATTATTATATATGGAGATGAGCGAGTCGGATGCCACTTTTTATATATACAACTTTAAGGATGGAAGCAACCAGAAGATTTTAACCTTAGAAGATTTTGCTTTAAAAGGGAGGAGCAACGCATTAATTGATGACACGCTCTATTTCTATTTAAGTCTTTATAATGGATCAGAACTGGAGAATGATTTGTATGCTGTAAATTTTTCGGAAGATAAGATGTATGCAGTATCTATAAATATGTATTCCCAGAAGCTTATTCCATTAACGGTCTTAGGGGGCAGCCTGGTATCTCTACAAGGTAATCATACGGAGAATGGAGCCTTTTATTCTTTTGTGGAAACAATGAACTGTAACCAGAACATGGAGCAGGTGGAACTGGATTCAAAAGCCAGTACCCTGGCTACAGATACAGTAAACTCACCCCGCCAGATTATATATATAACCAGTGATGGGAGCTATCTATATGCATTAGAAAAAAGCAAGTCTGGTTCCAGTTTCAATTGCTTTATCACTAAGTATAATTCTGATTTCTCTTTTATTAGTGAAACAAATATAACCGATCTGCTAAAAACCTACGAATTAACCAACGGGATAGGCTCTTTCAGCGTATTCAATCACTTTTTTACGATTACAGATTATTCGAATAATACCATTGTCAGTGATTTTGATAAAGGCGATAATCAGGTTATTTTATATGAAAATGATGTTGAGTATGTCCGTGATTTTTCCGGACTTACTGCAAATAAATACTTATATAAAAGAAATACGAATCAGATTTACAGAATGGATGAGGGTACGGGAAAAATTGAGCTTCAAAATTTTGATTTAGATAATGATTCATCAAATATTCGTGTCATGCTGTCTTATGGGGATAATCTCTTAATAGTCAAACAGCCGGATTCCGATCATGACGGCAGTGAAACGGTATATCTGATTCCCTCAAATAATGATAAATCGTGAAGTGAAAAGAAAAGATGCCGTCAAGCAGCTGAAATCAGCTATGCTTTGCGGCACCCTGTTCTTATTCTGATAATTTAGAATCCAAAATAGTTCATGGCATTGTTATAAGAAATGCCTTCAATAATTTCTTTTAACGCTTTCTGGTCGTCCGGATATTCTCCGTTATCTACCCAGCCGCCTACCAGTTCGCAAAGAATTCTTCGGAAATATTCGTGTCTGGTATAAGACAAGAAGCTTCTGGAGTCGGTAAGCATACCAATGAAGTTTCCAAGGCATCCTAAGTTGGCAAGAGAAGTCATCTGGTCTGTCATGCCGGTTTTGTGATCATTAAACCACCAGGCAGAACCCTGCTGGATCTTTCCTGGGTACTGACTCTGGAAGCAGCCAAGGATCGTTCCGATGGAAGCGTTATCATTCGGGTTTAAGGAGTAGATAATTGTCTTCGGAATTTCATCAGTTGCACTTAAGGCGTTAAGATAATCAGCCATCTGTGCGGAAGGAGCGTAGTTGTTGATACAGTCAAATCCTGTATCAGGTCCTAACTGTTCAAACATATACGCATTGTTATCTCTCTTGCAGCCATAATGAAGCTGCATGATCCATCCCATGCGATTGTATTCTTTTGCTACAAATAACATAAATGCAGTTTTATATTTCAGCTCTTCTTCTTTCGTAACAGCTTTTCCGGAAACGCTCTTTGCAAAGATCGCATCAAGCTCTGCATCATCTGCAGGCACATACATTACGTATTCAAGTGCATGGTCGGAAACGCAGCAGCCCTGGCTTGTAAAGAAATCCATACGGTTCTTTAAAGCAGCCTTTAAAGAAGCGAAGTCTTTGATTTCCATGCTGCTTGCTGCAGACAGTTTTGCAATATAAGCTGCAAAATCAGGCTTTTCAACATTCATGGCCTTGTCTGGTCTCCATGCAGGAAGGACCTTTACCTCGAATGAGGAATCTGCAGCAATTTTCTGGTGCCATTCCAGTGTATCAGCAGGATCATCAGTAGTACAGATTACGGTTACATTGGACTGTCTGATTAAATTGCGTACACTCATGGAATCCTGATGAAGCTTTTCGTTGCATAAATTCCAGACTTCTTCTGCCGTATCTCCGTTTAAGTAGCCGGTGTAACCAAAATATCTCTGAAGCTCTAAGTGGCTCCAGTGATAAAGAGGGTTACCGATGAGCTTTGGCATGGTTTCTGCCCATTTCTGGAATTTTTCTCTGTCAGTGGCATCTCCTGTAATGTATTTTTCTTCTACTCCGTTGGAGCGCATCTGACGCCATTTATAATGATCGCCGCCCAGCCATACCTGTGTAATGGTATCAAATTTGCGGTCTTCATAGATTTCCTGTGGATTGATGTGGCAGTGATAGTCTACGATAGGCATCTTTGCCGCATAATTGTGATAAAGATCTTTTGCAGACTGGGTAGACAGTAAAAAGTCCTTGTCCATAAACTGTTTCATGTTGGTGAGTCCTCCTTAAAAATATATGTGATTAGAAATTAGTAGTACCTCGCTTTATCAGCTCTGGAGTAATGGTGGTCTTTGCAGGCACATTGCCTCCTTCCAGCACCTTCATCAAAGTATTGACGGTAGTGGTGCAGAGAGCTTCAACCTTGTTGTCCACGGAAGTGATTTCGGGTGTTGTACAACGGGACAATATGGAATTATTGTATCCGATGATGCTTAAACCCTCAGGGATGGAAATTCCGGTCTGATTCGCATATTTTACCGCACCAACGGCCAAAATATCCTCAGCAGCTAAAATGGAATCAAACTTTATTCCGGAATCAGACAGTTCCTTAATCTGTTCCATGGCAAGATCCGGATCCTTGGAGCAGAGAACCATAAGCTCGTCCCGTACCGGCAAATTGGCAGCAGCAGTGGCCTGACGATAACCGGAGAGCTTCCGTAGATTGCTGTAAGAAGTACCGGAATAAAGATATAACAGTGCTGACCGGCCAGATTGGTAAAGCTTTGCAGCAGCAGAATAGACAGCGGCCTGATCGTCACAGACTGTGCTGTATATCTGTCCGCCCTCCAGACAGCCATTGACCAGCATAATGGGGATGTCCTTTGCAGCTTCCAGAAGATAGGCATTGTCCTTTTCTTTTGCTTCCACGTAATGAGAGCCGGCAAGGATTATGGCATCCACCCGCTTGGAACGCAGCAGTTCCAGATACTTCTTTTTGGTTTCGGGAAGATAGCCGCTGCAGCATAAGATGGAATCATATCCGCTGCTTCTCAGTTGCTTTTCCAGAAAATAGACAGCTTCTGCAAGCCATGGGTCAGAGGAATCCGCACACATGATTCCAATTGTCTTCATGGTGTTAAGCCCCAGACTTCTGGCGAACACATTCGGTGTATAACCAAGCTCGTCCATGACAGCGAGAACCCGCTTTCTGGTCTTCTCACTGACATTGGGATTCCCGTTAATCACGCGGGAAACGGTGGCGATTGAAACATGAGCATGTTCGGAAACATCATAAATATTCAAAAGCATCCCTCCGTAATTGTAAGTATTTACATTCCTAAGTTATTATACATAATTATGATATATATTACAATCCCTCATTTATTAATTTTGTAAAATAATCCATAAAATCAGTATAATCCTGTAAACACTTACAAATACTTCGTATATGCGAAAATAATCTTGCTTTTTTGTAGATCCCGGGAGTATACTAGAGCCTAGAAACGGAGGCTATACCATGAAACTTAACAGAACCACACAACGTACAGTAGAAATCCTGAAGCTTATTTCGAAAACACCGGAAGGCGCAACGTTAGATGATATCTGTCAGAAACTGGATTTACCAAAGACCAGTGCCTATGATATTGTCACCACTCTGGGAGAGATGGGCATGGTCAATGTGACACGGGGGCAGAAGCAGAATTATACCATTGGCTTAATGGCATACAGAATCGGAGTTAATTATACCAATAATCTGAATTTCATCGGAATTATTGAGCCGGTACTGAAGGCATTTTCCAAAGAAGTAGGAAAAACTGTTTTCTTTGGAATTCCGTCGGATCATCATGTTGTATACATATGTAAGTTCGAACCGGAGAATCCTATTATTACAACCGCTACGGTGGGATCGAAAAATCCTATGTACTGCACTTCCCTTGGGAAGGTGATTCTTGCATACAGCGATGAGGAAAACAGAGATCAGATCATCAGCCGTATCCGATTTACCCGGTATACAGAACGGACCATTGAAAACAGAGAAGGCCTCCTTGCTGAACTGGAACAGGTCAGAGAAAGAGGATACGCCTTTGATGCAAGAGAGATGGAAGAGCATATGCAGTGCGTGGGAGCTCCGGTTTTTGACCGGGATGGCAACGTACTGGGAGCGATCAGCATTTCCAGCTTATATAAGCCGGCGGAAGATTATGAGGCTCTTGGAACGCTGGTTTCCAGAAAGGGTATGGAGGTTTCCAGGTTATTAGGCTTTCTTGGAAAAATATGAGGAATACTTATTGACAAAATGCCTGGAAGCGATTAATATTTCAAGTATAAGAATCGTAAATATGAAGTTGATTCGTATATACGAATTTAAAAAAGGAGAGAAGAACAATCATGAAAAAAGAACAAGTTTTATCAAAGATGAAAAAAGACTGTCTGGTTGCTGTTGTTCGTGCAAAAAGCCTGGAACAGGGCGAGAAAGTCGTTGATGCAATCATTGCAGGCGGAATCAATTTTATCGAAATTACTATGACTATGGATGAAGGAAACCCAATTGAATTCATCGCTAAAATGTCTGAAAAATATAGCACCAATGAAGATGTTGTAATCGGTGCAGGTACCGTACTTGATCCAGAAACTGCAAGAGCAGCAATCCTTGCAGGTGCAAACTATGTGGTAAGCCCAGGCTTAAACGTAGAGACAATCAAGCTTTGCAACCGTTACAGAGTACCGATGCTTCCAGGTGTTATGACGCCTACCGAAGCAATCACAGCACTGGAGTGCGGCTGCGACATCATCAAGATCTTCCCAGGCAACATCATGGGACCGGCAGCTATCAGCTCCTTTAAAGGACCCCTTCCTCAGGGTGATTTCATGCCATCCGGCGGTGTTGACGTTGATAACGTTGATAAGTGGATCAAGGCAGGAGCCTATGCCGTTGGTACAGGCAGCAGCCTGACAAAGGGCGCTAACACAGGCGATTTTGCAGCAGTTACAGCAAAAGCAAAAGAATTTGTTGAAGCAGTAGCAGCAGCTCGCAAATAATAGAAAACAACTTGAGAATTAAGGAGAATACAAAATGGCAAAGATCGTAACCATGGGCGAGATCATGTTAAGATTATCTACCCCGAACAATGAAAAGTTTATTCAGGCAGATGAGTTTGATGTAAATTACGGCGGCGGCGAAGCAAACGTTGCTGTTTCTCTTGCAAATTACGGACATGAAGCAGAATTCGTTTCAGCAGTTCCGAAGAATCCAATCGGTGATTGCGCAGTTGCAGCATTAAGAAAATACAATGTTGGAACAAAGCACATTGCAAAGACCGGTGAAAGACTTGGTATCTACTTCTTAGAGACAGGCTCTGCTATGAGAGCTTCTACTGTTGTATATGACAGAGCACATTCCTCTATCTCTACTGCAACAGCAGCAGACTTTAACTTTGATGAAATCTTTGAGGGTGCAGACTGGTTCCATTTTACAGGAATCACACCTGCTGTCAGCGACAGTGCAGCTGAACTGACTGAGGCAGCTTTAAAAGCAGCTAAGGCTCATGGCGTAACTGTATCCGTTGACTTAAACTTCCGTAAGAAATTATGGTCTTCTGAAAAAGCTCAGAAGGTTATGACTAACTTAATGCAGTATGTTGACGTATGTATCGGTAACGAAGAAGATGCAGAGAAAGTACTTGGCTTTAAGCCAGGCAACACGGATGTTACTTCCGGAGAACTGGAATTACAGGGATATGTTGATATCTTCAATCAGATGATTGACAAGTTCAACTTCAAATATGTAATCAGCTCTTTACGTGAAAGCCATTCCGCTTCCGATAACGGCTGGTCTGCATGTATTATGGATGGAGCTACCCGTGAATTCTATCATTCCAGAAAGTATCACGTTACACCAATCGTAGACCGTGTAGGCGGCGGAGATTCCTTCGCAGCAGGCGTGATCTGCGGTATGGCTGATAAGAAAGATTTCAAGGCTGCTCTGGAATATGCAGTAGCTGCTTCCGCATTAAAGCACACCATTCCTGGCGACTTTAACCTGGTATCCAGAGAAGATGTTGACAGCCTTGCTGGCGGTGACGGATCAGGACGTGTTCAGAGATAATCAGACAGATACATCGGGGGTCATTATGCATGACCCCCTTTTTTAAAATCTATGGAGGAACGATCAAGATGAGTGACAGACCATTTGATTTATTAAGCCTGGGAGAATTGCTTTTACGTCTGTCTCCGGACGGAGTGGAAAGACTGGTCCGGGGAGATTCCTTTCAGAAACAGGTTGGTGGAGCAGAGTTAAACGTTGCGGTAGGTGCGGCTCTTTTAGGACTTCATACCGGTGTAGTAACCCAGCTTCCTGCCAATGATATGGGAAATTTTGTAAAGAACAAAGTGCGTTCTTATGGAATCAGTGATGATTATTTTGTTTATGATAACAGCTCCAATGCCAGACTTGGACTTTATTATTACGAATATGGTGCATATCCGAGAAAACCCAAGGTAATTTACGACAGAAAGAACAGTTCTTTCTATAATATCAGTGAAGCCTCTTTTCCAGAGGATATGTACAAAGCGACTACCTGCTTTCATACCACCGGCATCACCCTTGCTCTGTGTGAGAATACGAGAAAGACTGCCATTGATATGATACGCAAATTCAAAGAGAGCGGCACCATCATTTCTTTTGATGTAAATTTCCGCGGTAATTTATGGACAGGAGAGGAAGCAAGAGCCTGCATCGAGCAGATCCTTCCCTTTGTGGACATTTTCTTCTGCTCAGAAGATACAGCAAGGCTGACTTTCAAAAAAGAAGGAACAGCCAAAGAGATGATGAAGAGCTTTACAAAAGATTATCCCATTTCCATCGTGGCTTCTACGCAGAGAATCGTACATAGTCCGAAGAGCCATACGTTCGGTTCCATTATTTACGATGCTGCAAGAAATGAATATTATGAGGAAGAACCATACCATAATATTGATGTTGTTGACCGGATTGGAAGCGGAGATGCTTATATAGCAGGTGCACTTTATGGCCTTTTAAGCACGGGCGGTGACTGTATGAAAGCAGTTCAGTACGGCAATGCCACTGCGGCTTTAAAGAACACCATACCAGGTGATCTTCCAACCTCTGATTTAAGTGAAGTGAATACTGTAATTCGGGAACATAATGATAAGGGACCTCAAAGCGAGATGAGCAGGTAGGTAAATAAGATCCATTGACAGGCGGAACAGGATAATGAAATCCTGCTCCGCCTGATTTGATATCAAAAGCTTCATTCAGCAATGGGTTTAAACCTTTAAATGAAATATTATAATATATATGATATAAAAATAAAATTATAATGCATAATTGACAAAATATAAATTATATTATATAGTTAGGTTAGTTAATATGCGTAATAAAAATTCATAATTTATAATTTAAACGTTTAAACAACACTTATGCTGAAAGATTGGATATCATCTTTTAGCTATTCTTAAACATGCTGGTTTAAACGATTAAATAAAAAATAATCTGGAGGGAAAATTTTATGAGAAGGAAGAAATTATGGGGATTACTTTTTCTGACAGCGGCTGCAGTGGGAATGCTGGCCGGTTGCAGCACAAAGGGAGGAGAGACAGCCGGGGGTGCCAAAAAAGATGGAGGGCAGCAGAAGGTTACCATAGCTGTATGGAATGAACCCAATAAGGATGAGGCGCTGAATATGTATGCCCAGGCAGAAAAGGCAACCGGGATTAAAGTGGAGGTAACGGTGATTCCGGAAAGCGACTACTCTTCCAAGTTAAATCAAATGGTTTCCACTGGGGATAATTCTGCTGACATCTATGTGATCTGGGAGAATGATATTGCCAATTTTGCCAAGGCAAAAGGTATTATTCCCATGGATGATTACCTGAAAAATTCATCTGTTAAAACAGGAGATTTTATTTATGCAGTTTCCGCACTGTCCGCCGGGCTTGGAGGTACATACGGTCTGCCGTGGTGTGCTGCGACAGAGCTTCTTTTCTATAATAAAGATATGTTTGATGCTGCCGGGATTTCTTATCCAGACAACAACTGGTCTTATGAGGACTATAAGTCCGCTGCAGAAAAACTGACCCAAAAGGCGGCAGACGGTACAACGAAACTGTATGGCTGTACACTTCCCAATACCCAGACCTGGTGGGCGGGAATTGGCGGAGCAGGCGATCAGGTATACGACCCCTCCAAGGGTCAGATGGTCATTGGCGACGGAGCGGTATCCTTTGTCTCAGACGTGGCAGCTATGGCAAAAAACGGGGTGATGCCAGAACCATCTTCCGATACGGCAGATTTATTTGCTTCTGGCAAGGCGGCTATGAGCTGGCAGGGAAGCTGGAACATCGGAACCTATGGAAGCAGCCTTCCCTTTCAGTGGGATATTGCTACCATACCTACAGATAAGGTAAAATACAATACCCTTCATACCGGCTTTTATAGCATTAACGCAAAAAGTAAGAACCAGGATGCCGCATTTAAAGTAATCGAATATCTGATGGGAGAAGAGGGGCAGACCATTAACTCAAAGTCCAGCGGCAATCCATCTGCCATCAAATCCATTGCTGAAAAAGGTGCATGGAAGGTGGAAAGTGCCACTACCATCAAAAACTGGGATGCAATGACCGATTCGTTAAAAGCCGGTGTATTTGGATACACCTGTCTTCCTTCCGGAGTTACCAACAATGCAGTCAGTGAATTTAACGCGGCAGTACTTGGCCAGAAGACACCCGAAGAAGCTGTAAAAAAAGCCGATGCCTATGCACGGGAAACCATTGGTTATTAGGCGGTAAGCTGGAAGGAACGTGAATGATAATGAAAAAAGAAAGCAGTAAGACGGCGAAGAAGAAAAAGCTTATGAATCATTTGACAGCCTATGCTTTTTGCGCTCCGTGGATGGTAGGATTTGTATGCTTCACTCTGTTTCCCATTGCCTTTTTATTTGCTGTCAGTCTGACAAACCGGAAACTGAGTGGTGTTACCCAGTTTATAGGTCTGGCCAATTACGTAAATATGTTTCAAAGTGCCACGTTTTGGAATTCCATTCGTGTAACCTTGTTTTTCACAATAGTTATGATGATTGTAACTACTGTATGGGCTGTGGTTATGGCGCTGCTGTTAAATTACAGGCAAAGGCTTAATGGTCTCTTTCAGTTTTGCTATTTTCTGCCGTCGGTTATTCCGACGGTAGCACTTGCCTATACGTTCCGAACCATATTCGGTAAGGAAGCAGGGCTTTTAAATGGGATTATTTCTGCATTAACCGGTAAGAATGTGATGGTTAACTGGCTGTACGACAGCCGTACCGTCTATCTGGCACTGTTTTTTATCACCCTGTTTACGTATAACACAGGACAAATGATGCTGATATTCCGATCAGGTTTAAACGATGTGCCCAGAGAGCTTTATGAGGCATGTGAAATTGACGGAGCCAGCCCGTTAAAAAAATTCTTTCGGATCACCCTTCCCATGATATCACCCATTATCCTGTTTAATGCGGTAATGGGTTGTATCAGTGCATTAAATGGCTCATTTGCTCTTTTATATCCACTGACTGGAGAAAATGGTGATCCAAACGGAATGTCACAGGTGCTCAGCCTTCTGATCTATAAAGAAGCGTTCAGCAATATGAAGGTAGGCTATGCCTGTGCCATGTCTGTCATACTTTTTCTGATTGCGTGTTGTTTTGGCATCGGTATATTTGCAATCTCAAAAAAGATTGTTTACTATGAAAATTAAAGGGGGAGAGACATGAAATCAGCAAAAATGAAAAAAAGAGCCAGCCGGATTCTGGTTTTCATGATGAAAATTCTGGTCGGGATAATCATGTTTTCTCCGATTATCTGGGTACTCACCGGTTCCTTTAAGACATTAACAGAGTTTACTTCATCATCTGGTATTTTTCCCCAAAAAGAGACTGTAGAAAACTATAAGTATATTTTCTATCATTCCAACTATGTGCTTTATGTCAGAAACACAGTTCTTCTGATGGCGGGAACCACGGCGGGAACTTTAATTTCCTCCTCACTGGTTGCCTATCCCCTGGCCAGAATGGAGTTTCCGGGGAAAAATCTGATTTTTTCCCTGATAGTGGGAACAATGATGATTCCCAATATCGCACTCATTGTTCCCCAGTATATCATGTTTGGAAAAGTTGGCTGGCTGGATTCCCTGCTTCCCATGATTGTTCCTGCATTTTTTGCCTATCCCTATAACGTATTTTTGTTTCGGCAGTTTTTCCGTTCTATCCCGAAGGAGCTGGATGAGGCTGCTACCATGGATGGCTGCAGCAGAATCGGTATCTTTTTCCGTGTGCTGATTCCTTTATCAAAGTCAACCTTTACCACAATTGGCGTGTTATCCTGCGTCTTCTGGTGGAATGAACTGACCCAGCCGGTTTTTTACATAAACAGTGATAAATGGAGGACTCTGACCATTGCACTTATGACTACATTTATGTATACTTCAGGTAATGCATTTGTAATCAACTGGCCTTCCATAATGGCTGCCTCCACGCTTATGATTCTGCCTCCCATGCTGCTTTATCTGTTCGGATCCAGATTTTTGGTGGAAGGAATTAAGACGTCCGGGCTGAAGGGCTAAACAGGGAAAAGGAAAGAGAGAGTAGAGAATACATGACACTAAAGGAAATTGCATCAATGGCAGGAGTTTCCGTGGCAACGGTATCGTATGTTTTAAATAATACGGCACAGGTCAGTGATGAAACCAGAAAAAAGGTAGAGAAGATTATCAAGGAAACCGGTTATCGGTCCAATATCCTGGCAAAGAGTTTAAGAAGGAATGAATCCTTTCTGGTAGGAGTGATTGTAGAGGATGTGACGGTATGGCATACGGCTTATATTATTGACGGAATCAATGAGATTGCAGAAGCAAGAGGCTATAACACCATACTCAGCAATTTAAGGCTGTTAAATAAAATTGAATCCCAGTTCGATCACATTTCCAACTATCAGAAGGATATTGATAAGGCACTGGATGTAATGATTGGAATGCAGGTGGATGGCATTATTTATGTAGGCATGCATGACCGGAAGATCAGTCATGTCCTGGGCAATATAAAAAAACCGGTGGTTTACTGTTACTGTTACACAGACGGAGAAGGATCATCGGTTCGCTATAGCAATGAAAAGACCGTTTATCATATGACAAAAATGCTCATCGAAAACGGACATAAAGAGTTTGGGGTTATGAATGGATTAAAGGAGTCAGAGCCCGCCGCATTAAGATACAATGGGTTTTTAAAAGCTTTAAATGAGGCCGGTATTACCATGAAAGAGGAAAATATAGCCTGTGGAAACTGGAAGTACCGGGAAGGAAAAGAAGCTGCAAAGAAACTATTGAATAAAAGCGATCATCCCACAGCCATTGTAGCGATGAATGATGATATGGCAGTGGGTGTCCGTGATGCCGCAAGAGAGCTGGGACTTAAGGTGCCTGATGATGTTTCTGTCACAGGTTTTGACAACTCCGATATTATTCAATACGTAACACCAAGGATAACAACTGTGGAGCGGCCTTTGCAGGAGATGGGCTACCGCGCTATGGAGCTGCTGCTTGATCATGTAAGCGGAGTCAGCGTTGGTGATGTGAGCATCACACTTCCCTGTACTCTCATTGAAGGGGAGTCGGTAAAAAAACTGAATCAGGGAAAATAGATAGCAGAGCGAGGAAAAGGTATGGTGGGAAATAAACTGACGGGTGCAGATTTAAAACACGTTACAATACAGGATACATTCTGGGGCAAATACATTGATCTGGTGGATGAGGTAATTCTGCCATTTCAATGGGACCTGATTAATGACCGGGTGGAAGGAGCGGAAAAAAGCTACTGCATCAGGAATTTCCGTATTGCAGCCGGGAAGGAAACAGGAGAGCATAAGGGCATGGTGTTTCAGGATACCGATGCAGCAAAGTGGCTGGAAGCAGTTGCCTGTTCCCTCAATAAAAACAGAAACGAGAGTCTTGAAAAAGCGGCGGATGAGGCCATTGATCTGATTGCTGCAGCCCAGTGCGAGGACGGATACTTAAACACTTATTATACAATTACCGGAAACAAAAGATGGTCAGACTTATTTGAAGGACATGAACTTTATACAGCTGGTCATATGATTGAGGCAGCTGTGGCGTATTTTGAAGCCACTGGCAAAAGAAAATTTCTTGATGTCATGTGTAAATTTGCCGATCATCTCTGCCTTGTTTTTGGACCAGAGGAAGGTAAAATTCATGGCTATCCGGGGCATCCGGAAGTTGAACTGGCTCTGGTGAAATTATACCGGGTGACGGAAAACAGAAATTATCTCTGGCTTGCGGATTATTTTGTAAGAACAAGGGGAGAGAGACCCTGCTATTTTTTAAATGAGGATTGTATTAAGAACGGGAACTATATTTTCCCTGAATTTAAAGATTTTGATCTGGATTATAATCAGTCCCATATGCCATTGAAGGAACAGGAGACAGCAGAAGGTCATTGTGTCCGGGCTGTTTATCTTTACAGCGCAATGGCAGACCTGGCTTATGAATATCAGGACGGAGCCCTTACCCGCCAGTGTGAAATGCTGTGGGAAAATATTGTTAACAGGCGGATGTATATAACCGGCAGTATTGGATCAGCCGCCTATGGGGAACGGTTTACAGCAGACTATGACCTGCCCAATGATACCAATTATTCAGAATCCTGTGCGACGGTAGGTCTTGCCATGTTCTCCAACCGGATGTTTCATCTCACCAGAGATGGAAAATACATAGATGTCGTGGAGAAAGCCCTGTATAATACCCTTCTTGCAGGGATTGCAATGGATGGGACACATTTCTTCTACGTAAATCCACTGGAGGTAGTGCCAGAGGTGGCGAAAAAAAATCCTACATACCGGCATATAAAAACTACCAGACAGCTCTGGTTCGGAGTGGCCTGCTGTCCGCCCAATATTGCCAGAACCCTTGCTTCCCTTGGTAATTACATATACGCTTCAGATGACAGTACGATCTACGTCAATCTTTTTATACAAAGCAGAATGGAGTGTCAGCTCTCAGGCGTTGGCATCTGCGTAAGTCAGGAATGCGACTATCCTGAAAATGGAAGGGTTACTCTTTCCATAAGTCCGGAAAAATCAGGAAGCCAGTTTACCCTTGCTGTGCGCATTCCTTCTTACTGCAAGGGAGCTGTAGTTAAAATCAATGGAAAAGAGGAGACTGGAACCCTGGAAAAAGGGTATCTTTATTTAAACCGAATTTGGGAGATGGATGATAAGATTGTTATGGAACTGAATGTTCCGTTCCGATACGTCAGATCCAACCCCAGGGTGCGCCATAATATAGGAAAAGTAAGTCTGATGAAGGGACCGGTGGTTTATTGTCTGGAAGAGGCAGATAATGGTAAATATCTATCCGGGGCGGTTATCGATACCAGCGTAGAGCCACAGGAAGAATTTGACCACCAGCTTTTAAGAGGCACCCTGTGCGCCAGATTACAGGGAAGCCGTATTGATTATGAAAAGGCAGGGGATTCTCTATATGGAGAAGAGAGGCCGGTTTATAAAAAATCAGAGTTGAAAGCAATCCCTTACTTTTGCTGGAACAACAGGGGAGAGGGAGAGATGACTGTCTGGATGAGAGAAAAGGAATAGACGAAAGCCTGGATCATTAAGTTGACTGATCCAGGCTTATTCTTTTTAATTTCCGCATTCCACACTGATTTCATTAAACTTCTCAAGAATAAAGTTAATATCCAGGCCATTTTTTTCTTCATCTGCGCAGTCCACAACTGCATTGCCCTGATGCATCATCAGAAGCCTGTTTCCGTAATCCACTGCGTAGCGCAGGTTATGAGTTACCATGATAGTTGTCAGCTGTTTTTCTTTCACGATCTTATCTGTCAGCTGCATGATAATCTCAGCCGTTTTGGGGTCAAGTGCTGCGGTGTGTTCATCAAGAATCAAAAACTCGATGGGAGTCATGGTTGACATCAAAAGTGCCATGGCCTGTCTCTGACCTCCGGATAAAACGCCTACCTTTACGTGAAGTTTGTCTTCCAGTCCAAGACCTAATGTATGAAGCTGTTCTTTGTAATAGCCAATCCGCTGCTTATTGGTTCCGGGAAGTAAATTAAAGGGTTTTCCTTTCGTATCAGCCAGTGCCATATTTTCCAGTATGGTCATATTGGGGCAGGTTCCCATGGCGGGGTTCTGATAGACTCTTCCAATGCGCCGCTGGCGGCGGTATTCAGGCATGTTGGTAATATCGGAGCCGTTAATGAGTATGGATCCGCTGTCTAAAGGGATGCTTCCGCAGATCAGATTTAAAAGGGAAGTCTTTCCAGATCCATTGCTTCCCACAACAGAAACAAACTGCTGATCCTTTATGGTTAATCCGAAATTGTGAAACAGACACATTTCATTGACAGTCCCGTGATTGTAATATTTATTTATGTTTTTCAGTTCAATCATGCTTTCACCTTCTTTTCCCTGCCGTTGCTAAATACCAGAATGGCCAGGAATAAAACTGATGTGATCAGTTTTAAGTCTGAAGCTTCCATTCCTAAGAAAATTGCAAAAGATACGCAGGCTTTGTAAATGATAGAGCCTATAATGACAGCAGTGGTTGATTTTACAAATCCGATCCGTTTAAAAAGCTTTGTACCGATAATTACATTGGCTAGCCCGATGACGATGGTTCCGGTTCCCATGCTGATTTCAAAGAAGCCTTTTTGCTGGCAGTATACGGAACCTGCAAGAGCAGCCAGACCATTTGCAATTGCAAGGCCCACAATTTTAACCATCCCTCTGTCTTTCGCCAGGGAAGTGACAAGTGTTTCGTTATCACCAACTGCCCTTAACAGATATCCGGAGCGGGTTTTTAAGTACTGGTCTAAAATAAATTTTACAACGAAAACGATGACAGCCAGAATCACAACCACAGTAACGCCGCTTAGTGACGCCGGAAACAGCCTGTTAACCAGGCTGTTTTCAAAAATGGTGCTCACATTGAAAAATGGAACATTGGCTTTTCCCGCAACTCTTAAATTAACGGAGTACAAAGCAGTCATGACAATAATACCAGACAAAAGATCCCGCACTTTTAATTTTACATGGATAAAACCCGTGATGCACCCGGCCAGAGCTCCAATGGCAAATGCGATAAACAGGGTTGCCAGAGGATTTATACCGGCTAATATAAGTGTAACGGTAACAGCGCCTCCAAGGGGAAACGTGCCATCAACGGAAAGATCCGGAAAATCCAGAATCTTATAGGTGATGTATACGCCCAGCGCCATAATGGCATAAACCAGACCTTCTTCCAAAACGCCAAGTATAATTGACATGATTTAACTTCCTCCACTCAGTTTCTTCTTATTTTGTTCCTTTTGAAATATCTGTAAACATCTTGGCAGCAGAATCGGTCAGCTCTTTTGGTAATGTAATACCAAGTGAATCAGCAACCTTGGAATTTCCGTAAAATGCTGCATCTTTGATTACTTCAAAATTTAATTCGCTTGCTTTGGCTTCTCCTTTTAATACCTTAGCAGCCATAACACCAGTCTGTTTTCCTAAATCCACATAATCAAGACCCATTGCTGCAAGGCAGCCGATTTTTACCTGTTCCACTTCACTACCGAATACCGGAATGTTTTTCTTTCCTGCTTTGTCAAGGATAAGCGGAAGAGAGCTGACTACGGTATTATCCGTTAAATTGTTCAGGCAGTCAACCTTTTCTAACAGGCTGTCAGTTGCCAGGGAAATATCAGCAGTGGAGGTAACTGCGCCTTCCACGATTTCAAATCCATAATTTGCAGCAGCAGCTTTGTATTCTTTGATGGCTGTCTCTGAGTTTACTTCGCTTGTGCTGTATAAAATTCCGATTTTCTTTGCATCTGGAAGAATCTTGCGGATCATTTCCAACTGTTTCTCTACAGGAAGCTTGTCGCTGGTGCCGGTAATTTCCCCCACCGGAGTTCCGTCTTCTTTAGCAAGAGCAGCAGCCACCGGATCAGTTACGGCTGTGAATATAACAGGAACGTTGACTTTTTTCGCTCCGCCGTAGGCAGCCTGTGCCATGGGAGTTGCAATGGCGCAGATTAAATCGGTCTTCTTTGCAAGAAAGTTGTTTACGATCTGGCTTGCAGTACCACCGTCGGCCTGTGCATTTTCATAGAGGACAGTTAAGTTCTTTCCTTCCTCAATCCCTTCTGCGGCAAGTCCCTGTAAAAAACCTTCCCGGCAGTTGTCGAGAGAGCCGTGCTCTGCGAACTGGGCAATTCCGATGGTATAAGTTCCTGCTCCTTCACTTTTTGCAGATGCTGCAGAAGTGGTTTCCTGTGTCTTTTCCGGTGTTTTGCCTGAAGCACATCCGGTGAGGGTAGCAGCAAGTGCTGCCAGTAACATGATTTTTACAGATTTTTTCATAATAATTCCTCCTAGAATTTATTTTATTGATACAAAAGCTTTTTTGCATAAAAAAAGTCCCAAGTATGTTATACACATACTTGAGACGAATCATACAATCCGCGGTGCCACTCAAATTGGCTTAATATAAGCCCTCTTTTCATATACTAACATATATGCCACATCATATAACGGTTGTGGATTCCGTCAGCCCCTACTTCCATTCGGTTCAAGGCTGCCCTCAAAAGTCCATTCAGCTATCTGCACTATACCGCACTCACACCACCGGCGGCTCTCTGAAATACTGCTGGGAAAGCTTACTCTTCTTTTTCAACGGTTTCTTTTATTAATCAATATATTAATGCGTGAAAGGAATTTTGTCAACAGGTAATTAAAAAAACTTTATTTATTTTCCGGGATCTGTGATAGAATAAAAAAAAGACATGCGATGGAAGGAGAATTTATGAAGAGACTGTTGGTTGTTGTGGATATGCAGAAGGATTTTATAGACGGTTCATTGGGAACCAGAGAAGCCCAGGCAATCGTTTTAAATGTAAAAAAGAAAATCGAAGACTATCAGGCAGCAGGAGACGATGTAATATTTACACTGGATACCCATGAAGAGAATTACATGGATACCCAGGAAGGAAAGAACCTTCCGGTTCTGCATTGCGTAAAGGGAACCGCCGGCTGGGAGCTTGCTGATGTGTTAAAAGAGATTCCGGGCAGACGTTTTGAGAAAAACACCTTTGCAAGTACGGATTTAGGAGAATATGCAGCATCAGGCAGTTATGATTCCATAGAGCTCATTGGTCTGTGCACCGATATCTGCGTGATTTCCAACGCTCTGTTAATCAAAGCATTTCTTCCGGAGACTCCGGTTCTGGTTGATTCTTCCTGTTGTGCGGGAGTCACACCAGAAAGCCATGAGAATGCGCTGAATTCTATGAAGATGTGCCAGGTTACCATTCTATAAGCAAAACATAAAAAGCAAAAAAACAGGTCATGCAGCAGCTGTTTTTTTGCTTTTTTATTGTAATTATCTGCCCAGGCGTTCTAAGTCCTGATAGAAACCTGGGTAGGAGATATTTACGCATTCTGCTCCCTTAATTTCGGTTTCCCCCTCTGCACATAATCCGGCAACAGCGAAGGTCATGGCAATTCTATGATCCAGTTTACTGTCAATCACGGCTCCATAAAGGGGTCTGCCTCCACGGATGATCATTCCATCCTCAGTCTCTGTGACATTGGCACCCATTGCAGAAAGATTGCGTACCATTACTTCAATCCGGTTGGATTCCTTAACCTTTAATTCCCCCGCATCTCTTATTACGGTTTCCCCCTCTGCAAAGCATGCCATGGCAGCTATGACGGGAAGTTCATCAATTAATGTGGGGATGATGGAACCACCTATTTCCGTTCCGTGAAGAGCACTGGATTTAACAAGAATATCAGCAGTCGGTTCACCGGAATCGGTATTTTTGTTAAGCAGTGTGATGTCTGCACCCATATCCCTGCATACGGAAAGAATTCCGTCTCTGGTAGGATTAATTCCCACATGCTTTAAAAGTATTTCAGAGCCAGGTACTAAAAGACCTGCTGCAATGAAAAATGCGGCTGAAGAGATATCCCCGGGAACAACGATTCTGTTTCCGTACAATTCCTTCGCAGGTCGTATGGAAGCAGTTGTACCTTCTGTGGATACATCGGCACCAAAGTATTTCAGCATGATTTCAGAATGGTTTCTTGATACATAAGGCTCCGTAACCTTTGTCTCGCCCTCTGCATAAAGACCTGCCAGAAGTATGGCTGATTTCACCTGGGCAGAGGCTACCTTGCTGGTATAATGAATGCCGTAAAGCTTCTTTCCGGTAATAGTAAGAGGCGCACAGCCATTGCCCTCCAGGCTTCTTATGTCTGCACCCATGTGAGAGAGCGGATCCATGATCCGTTTCATCGGCCGTTTTTTAATGGAGTCATCGCCGGTAAGAGTGACGTCAAAGTCCTGGGCAGCCAGAATACCGGATATGAGGCGGGTGGTGGTCCCGCTGTTTCCGCAGTCCAGTATTGTCTCTGGCTTTTTTAACCCAAACAGACCGTTTCCGTGTACGATTACAGAGTCCCCGTTATTTTCAATCCCGATTCCCATTTTTTCAAAGCAGGCAATGGTGGAAAGACAGTCAGCGCCCTGTAGAAAATTGGTAATTTCAGTGGTTCCCTTTGCCAGAGAACCGAACATAATACTGCGGTGGGAAATGGATTTATCGCCAGGTATGGATAGTTCTCCCCTGAGAGGGGAGGCTTTTGTAAATTTCATAGGATACCTCTCTTAATTGGATATTAATTCATAATGATAGCGTTCCAGCTGCTTCCAGGCCTGATCCATGGTTTCCTTGTCGTAAAATGCAATGCGCAGGGTTCCTTCTCCGTGCTCCCGGTTATGGTTGATTCCGATGTTCCGGATACTGATTCCTTTGGCAGCCAGGATAACAGAAAGGGTGGAAATGGCACCAACTTCATCTGCCATATCAACGGTAAAGGAATATTCAGGCGCAATGGGACCGGTTGCTTTTTCAGAAAAAGAATTCCGGTAATCCCTGGAGGTTTCAAACAGCTGGTTAATATAACTGCCATTTTTTTTATTTAATTCACCCAGAATCAGATTTAAGGAATCGATGTAGCGTTCCAGAATGAGAGAAAGATTTTTATGGTTTGTCATGCAGATCTGTTCCCACATTTCCGGTGATGAGGAGGCGATTCTCGTAATATCCTTAAATCCTCCGGCAGCAAGCCGTTTCATAAGCCCCTGCTGGTTGTCAGAGTCCTTTACTAAGTTTACCAGACTTGAGGCAACGATATGGGGCAGATGACTGATGGCAGCCGTCACAAAATCATGCTCATGATAATCTAAAACGATGGGAATGGAACCGATCATCTCTGCAATATGAACGAGACGATTGGTCTGCTCCTTTGTTGTCTTCGCAGTGGGAGTAATGATATAGTAAGCATTTTCCAGCAAATGATCCGTAGAATTTTCATAGCCTGTTTTTTCTGAGCCAGCCATTGGGTGACCGCCCACGAACCAGGATTCCATGCCAAGGCGGATTACGGCTTCGTGAATGTCGGTTTTGGTGCTCCCCACATCGGTGACGATGGCTCCCGGTTTTAAAAAGGGCTGGATTTTGCTTAGATATTCTGCATTGTATTCCACTGGCGTACAAAGGAATATAAAGTCACATTCCGAAAGCTCTTTTCCAATGCCGTCGAGAATGACATCCACAATGCCGTCTTCTCTGGCTTTGTCAAGTCTGGAACGTGTCCGCATATAAGCCATTATTTTCGTATCTGGTGCTTCACGCTTGATCCGCCGGGCAATAGACCCACCGATCAGACCAAGCCCGATAAAGGCTATGACTTCATCATTCATTGAAAACCCTCCCTGAAAGTTTTGCATATGGCTGTAACTGCTCGGTCAACTGTTCAAACTGCTCAAAGGTGAGAGACTGAGGACCATCAGATAATGCACAGGCAGGACAGGGATGAACTTCTACAATCAGACCGTCTGCCCCCACTGCAAGAGCTGCCTTGGAGATGGGCTCAATGTAAGCACGTACACCAGTGGCATGACTGGGATCCACAATAATTGGAAGATGGCTCTTAGACCGGATAACAGGAATTGCGCTGATATCCAGGGTGTTTCTGGTTGCAGTTTCATATGTGCGGATTCCTCTTTCGCAAAGAACAATGTTAGGATTGCCTTCGGACGCGATGTATTCTGCTGCATTTAACCACTCGTCAATGGTAGCGCAGAGACCTCTTTTTAAGAGAACAGGAATTCCTGCTTTTCCTGCTTCTTTTAAAAGCTCAAAATTCTGCATGTTTCTTGCGCCGATCTGAATCATATCAACGTATTTCACCGCAGTTTCCAGTGCTCTTAGACTGGTCACCTCACAGACTACATTCAGTCCAGTCGCCTCTCTGGCTTCTTTCATGTATTGTAACCCTTCTTCTTCCAGACCCTGAAATGCATAGGGGGAAGTTCTTGGCTTGTAAGCGCCTCCTCTTAAAAACTGGGCACCGGCTTTTTTTACTGCATAGGCAGTTTCTAAAAGCATGTCATGGTTTTCAATGGCACAGGGACCGGCCATCATGGTAAGGTGGCCTGGACCGATTTTGGCATTGCCCACTGTAATAACAGAATCTTCCGGATGGAACTTCTTGTTTACTACCTTATAGCTTTCTGTTACCGCAACGATTTTATCAACGCCATCCATCATCTCAATGTTAGCGCCCTGAAGTTTGGTTTTATCCCCTACAACACCTACTATGGTTACTTCCGTTCCCTCAGATAAATGAGCGGTCAGGCCGTTGGATTCAATCAAGTGCTTTACTTTAATTACAGCCTCTGCAGAAGCGTTTGGTTTCATAATAATAATCATAACTTTTTTCCTCTTTTCTTACAAATGATTAATCCCCATTGTAATGGATAGCAGGGAAGTTGTCAACGCTTTTATGCGTTAAAGTTTAACACTTTAAAGTAAATTATTAATTTGAAAATTATTATTAGAAATATTGCACAGTGAACAATGGAAGGATTATGAATTATTATGATAAATATGCTAACAAATGATCAGAAACAGAAAAATGTTAAAAAAAGTTACATCAAACATGGAAAATGCCATGTGATTTTTTGAAAAAATCATTTAATATAGACATAAAACAGATCAAAAATATATTTATTTATGCACCAATTGGTGCAGTAAAGGAATAAGACAATGGAAAAATTACAATTGAACAGAACCGGGTTTCTTACGAATTACCTGATATCCGGTCCAAAAGTAACGGATTTTATCAATCATGAATCAGATGACAACCAGCTGCGTTATGAACAGCATTTAAGGTCCATCGTGGCGGACTTAAACAAATCCTGCCCCAAAGGCCCGGTTATCCTTGGAGAAAACAGCAGACTTCAGATGCCGTGGAAGTATTATTATCATTATGGAAACTGGTTTGTAGATGAAAGCACATTCTATTCTACCTTGCAGAAAGTAGAATTGGATGCAGTGACGGGAATCCAGGTAAAAGAAGATATAACAGTGAATGCTGTTGTATGGTCCTATGCGGCAGTAGATGTGTGGTGCAATGGGGAACTGGTGTGCCGTATGGATACGCCTGTTTATAAGCCCATTAAAAAGAAACAGATGGAGCTTTGTCTGAAAAAGGGAATCAATGAAATTTATATCAGTCTGCAGACACTTGGTGTCAGGGATACGAGAACGTTATTTGGCATTCAGATTATGAATCATATGGAAGAGATCTGTGTTGTACTGCCTGACGAGGAACATACCGATGAACTGGTACGGTTGGAAAACTGGCTTGGTTCCATTTCCATTAAGGATTCCATCATGACTTTTAAGGAAAGCGCTCCCGCAGGTGCATCTTTGGCATATGACAGCCAAAGTCCTGATTTTGCAAAGGTGAAAAGCCGGAAGGAATGGCAGGAGATTGGCGGGAAAAATCAGGTGAAGCTTGAGGTCGAAAAGCCCGGTGTTATTTTAGTAAGTGTAAAAAGTGACCATGGAGTACTCACCAGAAAAGTGGAGAATATACTGGCACAGAGACCGGAATATGGGAAAGACAAAGACTTTGAGGAGAATAAAAAGGCTGTTTTTCATAGAATCGCAAAAACAGAAAGTCTGTCCAGAGGTGATGAATTTGGATTTTCCATCTCCAATATCCTTGCGAGAAAAGCCCTTGGAATGGACAGCGTTCGGGATATCGAACTTCTTTATGAGACTCTGGATCAGATTGAAAGCAGATATGACTGCTCTGATTTTCTGGTGTGCGGCATGGTCCGGTATCTAAAAAATTATCCGGTCAGTGAGGATCTGGCGAAGCGTGCAAAAGAGGTTCTATTAAACTGGCGTTACTGGATGGATCAAAAAGGATCTGACGCCATGTGCTTCTGGAGCGAGAATCATTCTCTTATGTTCTATACCTGTGCCATGAATGCAGGAGAGATGTATCCCGATGAGTATTTCCCACGGGCAGACATGACTGGCAGAGAACTTTTTGAAATCGGAAGAGCCAAAGTAGAAGCATGGCTGGCGGATGTGGAGGAACATGGATTTGAAGAATTCTTAAGTACTGTTTATATGTGCGTTACGTTTGCAGCACTGTTAAATGTAATTGATTTTTCAGAGGAAGCCATTTCAAAAAGGGCAGTTAAGATTACGGATAAACTTCTTGAAATGCTGTGCCTTCATACCTATGACGGTGTTGTAATCGCCCCTATGGGACGAGTATACAGGGAAGTGATCCATCCCTTTGAGCAGGGAGCCCAGGCTTTGATGAATTTAATCAATCCAGACGTTCCTTATTCCTACGGAGAAGGTTGGCTGGGCTTTTATTCATGCAGCAGCTATCAACTTCCAGAAGGACTAAAAGAACTTATGGAGCGCCCGGCAGATTTGGATTACTCCACTGGAAATGCTCTGATAAAGCTGAAGAAAACATCAGAGTACTGTATGACCTCCGTTCAGTCTCCAAGACCGGACCCGGAATTTAAACGGTGGAAAAACCTGACTCTGGATCCGGATTCCGATACTGCAACCTGTGAATACACCAAATCGCTGAACGAACGGTTCCATGGAACCACCTGCTTTGAGCCTGGTGTATATGGCTATCAGCAGCACATGTGGTATGCTGCCCTTGATATGGAGACAGATATCTTTACAAATCATCCGGGAGGAACCTGCGATTCCTGTTCCATGAGGCCGGGATACTGGTTCGGTAATGGAGTAATGCCTGCACTGGTTCAGCAAGGAAATTTACTGGGAGCAGTTTACCATATACCGGAGGAGCACCCCATTCACTTCACTCATGCTTATTTTCCTTCACCGAAGTTTTCCGAGACCATGATCTCCGGCAATTGGCTTTTCGGCAGTAAGGCAGGGGGGTATGTGGCTCTTTGGTGCAGCAGTACATTGGAACCCGTGGATGACCAGCTGTTTGAATGTGAATATCGTACCTATGGGGATGAAATTGCCTACTTCTGCGTATGTGCAGGTAATCAGGAATTTAAATCCCTTGCCGAGTTTTCAGCCTATGCAGAAAATATCCGGCCGGTATTTGATGAAAAGCAACGAATTTTAACAGCGGGACCGTTGAAAGTGGGATTTACAAATAACAATGACAAAACTCAGTATATTTAGTGAAGATACTCAGGCAGCGGTGGCTTTTTTTGCTG
Source organism: Hungatella sp. (assembly GCA_009712635.1). GTDB lineage: Bacteria > Bacillota > Clostridia > Lachnospirales > Lachnospiraceae > Lacrimispora. The sequence continues at coordinate 569,710 of WASS01000029.1, forward strand.
CTGCCTATGAGAGTAATGAATATTTTATAAGAAATTACAGCAGATGCCGGGAACTTCTGCTGGTGGAAAAAGATCCTGAGGGGGCAGCAGAAGCTGTGCTGTCTGGAATCAGGCATGCCAGAGTCCTTCATTTGGACGACTTTCTGCTTCCGGTTATTTACATTGACTGGATGCTGCCGGAACTGGTGCAGGAATTAGAAAAGCAGGGCATACCGGAAGCTGTTATCCGGGATTCTTTTAAAGATGTTGAAATATGGATTCAGGCATTTCGCAAATATCATAAGGGTCAGGTGGGACTTGACCGGATTGAGTGGGTATTCCGCTCCCTTACCGGAAAAGTACGAAGATTGGGCAGCCTGCAGTTTGAGGGAGTGACTTATGAATTCCCGTTTCTGATTTTTGAAAACAGACAATCCGGTGAATTTCAGGCACTGGCATGTCCGGATCTGATGATTGATCAGGACGGATATATCTCAGGTACAAATGGTAGAAGTGTGATATGTGAAACAGAAACTTTTCTGAATTTTGGAGACAGTGCTTTGACTGGATATAGGGTGGATTTAAAATCAGGAACTGTAAAGATGGATGCCCCTGTTCTATTAAACCGAAAGGAGTGGGAGCTTAAGCTTGCACCGGGTGAGAAGGCAGTTGCCGTTCATATTCCGGAAGGTTCTGATTTATCTCCTGACAGCATTGATTCTTCTATTCATATGGCAAAGAACTATTATGAAAATCAGATTCTTGTCTGCGACAGCTGGCTGCTGGATCCCCATCTTAAGAACATTCTGCCTGAGACCAGCAAAATTATAAGCTTTATGAAGCGATTTCATAAAATGCCTGTACTGACCGGGGAGCCACAGATACTGGAGCGGGTTATGGGCTTTGATTTTACCATGGAAGCAATTGAACAATTTTCCTGCACTACTTCGCTGCAGGCCTCATTAAAGAAGTATCTTTTAGATGGAAATGAGATGTTTACCACAGCAGGTTTTATGCTATGGAGATAACAACCGGGAGGAGTGCAGGGTTATGACAGGATTTTTTGCCGGACTGGACGTAGGAGGAACCAATGGACGTCTAAAGATATGCGATCCCGCAGGTAACGTGCTGGGGGAATTTACAGCACCTGGCTGCAGCCTCAATACAGATGGAGCTGAAAAAAGCAGGCTGCGTTACCGGGAACTGGTAATACCAGCTTTAAAAGAGCTGAATCTGGATTCTGGCAGCTGCCTGGGAATCTGCGTGGCAGCAAGCGGAATTGATTTTCCGGTTCATGAACGTGATTGCAGATCCTTTTTTGAAGAAATGGGATTTTTGCCTGACAAACTGAAGGTAATCAATGACTGCGAAGTATTTCTTTATCTGACGGAATTGCCGGCTCTTGTAATCATATCCGGCACCGGTTCCGTGTGCTTTGGAAGAGATGGGAACGGGATCATACACAGAACTGGAGGCTATAATCACATTGTAAGCGATGAAGGAAGCGGTTTTGATTTGGGGCTGAAGGTTTTAAGAGCAGTGGGCAATCATTTATCCGGGCAGGGAAGGAGTCCCATTCTTACGCCTCTTTTTATTAAGTCAACGGGAATTGACACATTGGGAAAAATAGATGAATATATCAATACCAATCTTATGGAGAAATCCCAGATCGCCAAATTTTCCCTGCTTGCCTTTCAGGCTGCAGCATTGGGGGACGAGACTGCCATAGAGATTCATCGGGAATGTGCAGACGCCTTATGGGGGCTGATCCGTGATACAGCAGCTAAAATGGATGCAGACGGATTTGATCTCTGGTACTGGGGAAGCCTTCTTGTGAAAAATTATATTCTGCGGGAGATGGTGGATGAAAAAGTAAACAAGGGACTGCCGGGGGCGAGGACTTCCATACCACGGATTACAGCAATTGACGGGGCACTCCAGGCTGCTGTAAAATTGCATCACATACCCTGAAAAATCGGATTTTGTTATAAATACAATATTTATAGATGAATTTAGGAAAAGAAGAGGGCGGCGCCCTCTTTTCTTTTATCAAAATATAGAAAAATGTCGAAAAATATTTGTGCAAATTGTACCTTTTACTTGCAATTATAAGACATCTTTAGTAAAATATTGTTATAGACTTAAATACCGAACAGGAGGAATGCTTATGAACGTGTATGGAACCAAACAAATCCGTAACGTCGCCTTACTTGGGCACGGGGGCGCCGGTAAAACTACCCTTGCTGAAGCAATGGCGTTAGTGACCGGAGCCATCAGCAGAATGGGAAAAGTTACCGATGGCAATACCATCAGCGATTATGACAAAGAAGAGATTAAGAGACAGTTCTCCATCTCCACTTCCCTGATTCCATTGGAATATGAAGGAGAGGATGGACCGATCAAGATTAATTTACTTGATACTCCCGGTTATTTTGATTTTGTTGGCGAGGTTGAAGAGGCAATCAGTGTAGCAGATGCTGCTGTTATCGTAGTAAACTGCAAGGCAGGAATTGAAGTTGGTACGTTAAAGGCATGGGAGCTCTGTGAAAAGTACAAGCTTCCCAGACTGTTTTTTGTAACCAATATGGATGATGATCAGGCCAGCTTTCGTGAACTTCTTTTAAAGCTGGAGAAAGAATTCGGAAGAAAGATAGCTCCGTTCCACCTTCCTATCAGAGAGAACGAAAAGTTCGTAGGATTTGTGAATGTGGTGAAAATGGCTGGGCGGCGCTTCACCGTTAACAGTGATTATGTGGAATGTGAGATTCCTGAGTATAGCCAGAAGAATTTAGGAATTGCCAGAGAAGCTTTGATGGAAGCAGTTGCTGAAATCAGTGAGGAATACATGGAACGGTATTTCTCAGGCGACGAGTTTACCCTGGAAGAGATTTCTTCTGCACTTCGGGAACATGTTATACAGGGAAATATCGTTCCGGTTATGCTTGGTTCCGGAATTAATGCCCAGGGTGTAAAGATGGTTTTACAGGCAATTGACAAGTATTTTCCATCACCGGAGCGTTATGAATGCATCGGTGTGGATGTTTCCACCGGAGAGCGTTTTACTGCCAGATACAATGACAATGTGTCTTTGTCAGCCCGGGTATTTAAGACAATCTTAGACCCGTTTATCGGCAAGTATTCTCTGATGAAGATCTGTACAGGAACTTTGAAAGCAGATTCAGCCATCTATAATGTAAATAAAGATACAGAAGAAAAAAGCGGAAAACTCTATGTGCTAAGGGGAAAAGATGCCATCGAAGTTCCGGAACTAAAAGCCGGAGATATTGGCGCAGTATCCAAATTGAACGTGACACAGACCGGTGATACCATAGCCCTTCGCTCCGCACCCATTGTCTATCACAAGCCTGAGATATCCACCCCTTATACCTATATGCGTTATAAGACGAAAACAAAGGGTGACGATGATAAGGTTTCCAATGCACTGGCTAAGTTAACGGAAGAGGACTGGACCTTAAAGGCAGTGAATGATACGGAGAACCGTCAGTCTCTTCTGTATGCAATCGGCGATCAGCAGCTGGAGGTAGTGGTCAGCAAGCTGTTAAACCGCTATAAGGTTGAGATTGAATTAAGCAAACCTAAATTTGCATTCCGTGAGACCATCCGCAAAAAAGTGGAGGTTCAGGGAAGATATAAGAAGCAGTCAGGCGGTCATGGACAGTTTGGTGATGTAAAGATGACCTTTGAGCCTTCCGGCGATTTAGAGACTCCTTATATATTTGAAGAATCTGTGTTTGGCGGAGCGGTTCCCAGGAATTATTTCCCTGCAGTGGAAAAGGGAATTGCAGAATGCGTCTTAAAAGGACCATTAGCTGCCTATCCCGTTGTGGGAATCAAGGCAACGCTGACCGATGGATCCTACCATCCGGTGGATTCCTCTGAACTTGCTTTTAAGATGGCTGCAACCCTTGCCTTTAAAAAAGGCTTTATGGATGCCAACCCGGTACTTCTGGAGCCCATCGCTTCCTTAAAAGTCACTGTGCCGGATAAATTTACCGGCGATGTTATGGGAGATTTAAACCGGAGAAGAGGACGTGTTCTTGGAATGAATTCCAATCATCATGGAAAACAGGTCATAGAGGCGGATATTCCCATGTCTGAGCTGTTTGGCTATAATACAGACCTTCGCTCTATGACAGGTGGTATTGGTACCTTTGAATATGAGTTCAGCCGTTATGAGCTGGCTCCTGGAGACGTTCAGAAGAAAGAAGTTGAGGAACGGGCATCCAAGGTTGACCGTATGGAAGCATAAAATAATAACCAGGGCGGATCCAATGCATGATTGGATCCGCTTTTTGCAGCATCAGGATTCTGGTTCCAATGGAAAAAACAAGGAGAATTGCGTATTTGCCCATTCTGTGTTAAACTGGTATCAATTCAGCAGGAGGTAAGATTTTTGGTGGAAGAGACAAAGGGCGCAAAAAAAGTATTTGGCAGAATCGGACTTGGATATACGGGGTTTCTCAGTGCATCAATTGTACTGCAGATTGTGTTAAGGATTGTGATTCAAGTGGTCAGTCAGAAAGAAATTTTTAATTTATCCAGGGGCTGGTCTTTATTTCTCGTTTCCCTGGCTAATTATGCAGCGGGAGGGCTGGTTTTATTTTTGATTATAAAGAATATACCTGTTACCCATAAGCCGGTAAGCCAAAAACCGGAAAAAATGCTTTTGATTTATTCTTTCTTTATCTGTATCAGTGCATTGGTTGCCGGTAACCTGGCGGGACAGCTGCTTATGTATCTCATCAGTGCCCTGGAAGGAAAGCCTATGATGAATCCCGTTGCAGAAGTACTTAAGGGACTGAATACAGGAACAATCTTTGTAATTATGGTAGTCATGGCGCCGGTCTGCGAAGAGGTTCTCTTTCGAAAACTCATCATTGACCGTGTCCGCAGATATGGGGATAAGGCAGCTATATTGGTATCCGCTATTATTTTTGGATTGTGTCATGGGAATTTTTATCAATTCTTCTATGCATTCGGGATCGGTCTTGTATTTGGCTATATTTATACCAGAACAGGAAGAATCCGCTATACCATTGGGTTTCATATGATCATTAATTTCCTTGGATCCGTTGCAGCTATTTATATTCAGAATTCCATTCCTCTTGCAGCTGTCTATGCCCTGTTTTTGTATGGGTCGATGATCGCCGGTATCGTCTTATTTTTTGTCACAAGGGATAAATGGATTTTCTGGCAGGGTGAGGAATCGGTATGGGGCAGTGGGGCAGGTAAAACCCTGTTTTTGAATGTTGGTATGATTTTATTTTTTGTATTGTCTGCTATTTCATTTGTTGTTGCAGAGTTTTCATAAAATCGGGTTGACACATCCGGGCAATTATGTTACATTTACATTTAGCAAAAATACTGTGATTAGGAGTAGTAAGCAGTCTGAAACATTCAGAGAGCCGGCGGCTGGTGAGAGCCGGTTGGGAAAGATTGCTGAACTGGCCTTTGAGTAGCATACTGAAGAAAGCCATGGCTTTTGTGTAGGTATAGCCGGAATCCCGACCGTTACAGCGGGCGGACAGGAGAGTCTGTCCGGTTGAGCGCATACGTTCTGTATGAAATAGAGTGGTACCACGCGGTAGATACTGCGTCTCTATAGCCGTTTTATTACGGGTAGAGGCGCTTTTTTTATGCAATCAGAATCAAATTTACCGTATCGGTCTAATAAGGAGGAATTTTGTTATGGCATCATCTTATAACCACAGTGCCATTGAGAAAAAATGGCGCGAGAATTGGGAAAAGAACCCCATCAATGTTGACGATGGAAAGAAACCAAAATATTATTGTCTGGATATGTTCCCATATCCGTCTGGCAGCGGCCTTCATGTTGGCCATTGGAGAGGTTATGTTATCTCCGACGTCTGGAGCCGTTATCAGATTTTAAAGGGGTATTATGTCATTCACCCCATGGGCTGGGATGCATTTGGCCTTCCTGCAGAGAATTATGCCATTAAGATGGGCGTTCATCCGGCAAAATCAACAGCTGAGAACGTAAGTAATATTAAAAGACAGATCAATGAGATCGCGGCTGTTTACGACTGGGATATGGAAGTAAATACCACAGATCCTGGATTTTATAAGTGGACCCAGTGGATTTTTGTCCAGATGTTTAAGAAGGGTCTTGCCTATGAAAAGGAATTCCCCATTAACTGGTGCCCTTCCTGTAAAACCGGTCTTGCCAATGAGGAAGTGGTAAATGGCTGCTGCGAGCGCTGCGGAACCACAGTTACAAAGAAGAATTTAAGACAGTGGATGTTAAAAATTACTGCCTATGCAGACCGTCTTTTAAATGATTTAGATAAGCTTGACTGGCCCGAAAAGGTTAAAAAGATGCAGACTGACTGGATCGGAAAATCTTACGGTGCAGAAGTAGACTTTAAAGTTGAGGGGAAAGAAGAAGCCATTACGGTTTATACCACAAGACCTGATACCTTATACGGAGCAACCTTTATGGTGCTTGCACCTGAGCATGCCCTTGCGGCTTCTCTTGCAACAGAGGAAACCAAAGCAGAAGTGGACCAGTATATTTATGACGCTTCCATGAAATCCAATGTTGACCGTCTTCAGGATAAGGAAAAAACAGGAGTATTTACCGGAAGTTATGCAATCAATCCTTTAAGCGGAGCAAAAGTTCCGATCTGGATTTCCGATTATGTACTGGGTGACTACGGAACTGGCGCAATTATGTGCGTTCCGGCTCACGATGACAGAGACTTTGAATTTGCAACCAAATTTAATATTCCCATTATTCAGGTAATTGCAAAAGACGGGAAAGAAATTGAGAATATGACAGAGGCCTATACAGAAGCCAGTGGAACCATGATCAATTCCGGCGAATGGAATGGCATGGAATCAGCTGTTCTCAAAAAAGAAGCGCCTGCCATGATCGAAGCAAGAGGTCTTGGTAAGAAAACAGTAAACTTTAAACTTCGTGACTGGGTATTTTCCAGACAGCGTTACTGGGGTGAGCCAATTCCGATTATTCACTGCCCTCACTGCGGCAATGTTCCCGTTCCGGAAGATCAGCTTCCTCTTACTCTCCCTGAAGTGGAAAGTTACCAGCCGACTGGTACAGGAGAATCTCCGCTGGCAGATATTGACGAGTGGGTTAATACCACCTGCCCGGTATGCGGTGCGGCTGCAAAGAGAGAGACCAACACCATGCCTCAGTGGGCAGGATCTTCCTGGTATTTCCTGCGTTATGTAGACAGCCACAATGATCAGGAACTGGTATCCAGAGAGAAAGCGGACAAATATCTTCCTGTTGATATGTATATCGGCGGCGTAGAGCATGCAGTTCTTCATCTTCTGTATTCCCGTTTCTACACCAAGTTCTTAAATGATATCGGTGTGGTAGATTTTGACGAGCCATTCACCAAACTGTTTAACCAGGGAATGATTACTGGTAAAAACGGAATTAAGATGAGCAAATCTAAGGGCAATGTGGTTTCACCTGATGAGCTTGTTCAGGATTATGGCTGTGATTCCCTTCGTATGTATGAACTCTTCGTAGGACCGCCGGAGCTAGACGCTGAGTGGGATGATCGAGGAATTGAAGGCGTCAGCCGTTTCTTAAACCGTTTCTATAATCTGGTAGCAGATAACTGTGAAAAGGACGTGGAAGCGACCAAAGAGATGATCCGTCTCCGTAACAAACTGGTATTTGATATTGAACAGCGTTTCAACCAGTTTAACTTAAACACTGTAATATCCGGCTTTATGGAATATAACAACAAGCTGATTGAGCTTGCAAAAACAGCCGGCGGAATTGATAAAGAGACATTAAAGACCTTTGTTATTCTTCTTGCACCATTTGCTCCTCATATCGGTGAGGAACTGTGGCAGCAGCTTGGTGGCACAGACTCTGTATTCCATGCTACATGGCCAGAGTGGAGTGAGGAAGCCATGAAAGAGGATGAAATCGAAGTAGCTGTTCAGGTAAATGGTAAAACAAGAGCGGTTGTAAAGCTTCCGGCGGATGTTTCAAAGGAAGATGCAATTGAGGCTGGTAAGGCACTGATTCCGGATAAGATTACCGGAACTATTGTAAAGGAAATTTATGTTCCTGGAAGAATTGTAAATATCGTTTGTAAATAGAGCCATTTGTAACATAGAACAAGGACATTACAGGCAGCCCCGTCAGGAGTTGTCTATAATGTCCTTTCTTTTATTTCTTTCCATTTCGTTTCATCATATTTTTTGAAAGCATGCGGATGGTTTCCACTCGCTGTCGTTCAGCTGGACTCATATTGTCGCCCAGTATAGAAATAAGAAGATCTGTTTCATCATCGTTAAAATGGATCCCCTTCTGATTGGCTTCCGCGGTCAGACTCATGAGCGTTTGAAAAAGCTGGTCTTTTGGAGAGGCCTCAGCACGTTTTGCAAATTCGGTCAGCATGGAAAGCTTCTGGGGATTCATGTTTTTTAACCGTGGGTCCTGTTTCCAGTTGGAATTCATAAGTTAATACCCTTCCTTTCCTATGAATATGTATGGAGTAAGATGGTGACAGTAGTATTTTAGTTCATCTGCTGCATGGCGGACATCATCATCTGCATGGTTTCCAGCCGTGACTGCTGTTCCGGAGGCATAAAGTTCTTTAACTGCTCAAAGGGCATTCTGCCAAATGGATTGTTGTTTTGGCGATGTGAGTTATTGGAACGGTTTTGACCGTCGGACTGAGCCTGATTACGGGTCTGTGATTGTGCCTGTGCCTGAAGGGGGATCGTAGAACTTGGAACGGATTCCGAATAGGCATTTGCCATATTAAATCCCTGGAAGATGTTGATAAATAAGTCAATTAAGTCCTGCTCGGAAGGATTAGCATAGGGTTTAATGGTGTTTAACATCTCAAGGGGTGAGTTAGACCGTTCCTTTTCACCTGCAGAACAGATTCCCATAGCAGCCACTTCTCCATCTTCAAATAGGTTTATGGTGCGCTGCAGTTCGTTGAATTTAACAAAGGTAGAGATCATACGTTGCTGGGGAACATTCATATAAGGCAGGGCGGCTTTCATCATATCAAGATGATTATCCCCGATACGGGAGTCTAATTCATTTGCGTGGACATTTTGTTCATTATTCATTTCATGGGATCCTTACTTTTCTTGTTGACAATATATGCGGCTGCATATATTAGTATTACAGGAGAGTGATTTATATGAGAAACCGATTAATCATAGATGGAAATGCGGTTTACGAAATTGATGATGAATGCATGAAACAAAAGCAAAACAGAAACAACCAGGAAGGAACAGGTAACCAGTCTGCTTTTACAAGGCCGGGACAGGAAAAAGGTCAGAGCCGCAGTTAAACGGAAACAGGACCCGAACCAAAGATGGTTCGGGTCCTGCTTTATGTTTTGTTTAGCAGCAGAAGTTACCGCCACCAAATCCGTTGCCGCCGCAGCAGAACAGAAGAATGATGATCCAAATCCAACTACCACAACCATCATTTCCGCAACCGCCACAACCGTTGCCGCATCCGCCACCGCAGCTGTTATTGCCGCCACAGCAGAACAGAAGAAGGATAATAATCCAGATAAAACCACAACCGTTGTTATTACCACATCCTCCGTTGTTGCAATCGCATCCGCATCCACAGTTAGTTGCTGCCAGATCACTCATATTGGTTCCTCCAAAATAATTTGTTTACACTGTAAGTGTATGAATGTCAGCTTGCCACTGTTTCCATTTTTTCTGAAAAATTTTAGAATTGATATGATTGAACTTAAAGAAATGTTGTGTATAATTAGTAACAGCAGGATTAAAAGGAGCAAAAGATGGAAAAATTATATTATGAGAGACCTTATGTGAAACAGTTTGAAGCAGAGGTGACTGGGTGTATACCGGATAAAGACGGTAAATATCTGGTTCGTTTAAGCAGGACAGCCTTTTACCCTGAGGGGGGAGGGCAGCCCGCTGATACAGGCACATTGGGAGACGCCCTTGTCTTGGATGTCAGAGAGCGTCCGGAGGGAATCGTTCATATTACGGACAGGCCTCTTCCTGAAAATTCGGTGGTAACTGGAATTTTAGATTGGGAGAGAAGATTCAGTCATATGCAGAATCATTCCGGAGAACATTTATTTTCAGGCGTGGTACATAAGTATTACGGTTACGACAATGTAGGGTTTCACATGGGGAAAGATGAGGTCACCGTTGATTTCAACGGGATATTGACTCTGGAACAGGCAGAAGAAGTGGAAGCGGAAGTGAATGAACTGATCTGGCAGAATATACCGGTTTTAGAGACTTATCCGTCAAAGGAAGAACTGAATGCATTAAATTACAGAAGCAAGAAGGAATTAAGCGGTCAGGTACGGATTATTGAATTCCCAGGGGCAGATATATGTGCCTGCTGCGGAACCCATGTGATGACTGCAGGAGAGATTGGAATTTTAAAAGTCACCGGTCTGATGCGATATAAAGGCGGCGTAAGAATATCCCTGCTGTGCGGCAGAGAGGCATTTCATGATTACCGCAGAAAATTAAAAGCTGTCCAGGGAATCTCCGTGTTATTATCAGCGAAACCCGACAGTGTACTGGAGACAGTCACAAAACTAAAAGAGGACGGTGCGAAAAAGGATGGTGATCTTAGCCGGCTCACCAGAGAACTGCTTATATATAAAACGGCACAATATCCTGTTAGCGGCGATCCCCTGCTGGTCTTTGAAGAGCATCTTTTGCCAGCACAGCTCAGACAGTTTACCACCATGCTTTATGAGGAGAAGAAGGGGAGTGTTGTATTGGTATGTTCCGGAGAAGATGGCCTGTATCAGTATGCAGCAGGCAGCAGTGATATGGATATGCGGGAATTCAGCCGCCAGTTAAATGAAAAATTAAATGGCCGTGGCGGAGGGAATGCCCTGCTGGCACAGGGAACTTTTCAGACATCGTTTCAGGAAATTCAAAAAGTGTTTCAGGAAGAGATCCAGAGGAGGATTTAATGGAATTAAATGACAGCACAATAAAAAAATTACGATGGTTAATTATATTTACTGTGATTGCCGTAGTAGCCGGTATTAATTATAGAAGTTTATTTGCTCTGATTGTAAGGATAGTGGGGATTTTAACTCCTTTCTTATTAGGCGGAGTTATGGCATTTGTATTAAATGTTCCCATGCGGGCGATTGAACGAATTCTGCCGGTGAAAAAAGAAAGTCAGTTTTGCCGCCCTTTAAGCCTGGTTCTTACTTTTGTGTTTGTAATCGGAATATTGCTTGTGGTTACGTTTGTAGTCATGCCCCAGCTGTTTGATACAGTTTTAAGTCTGCAGTACAGCTTACCTGTTTTTTTCAATGATGTAAAGCAGGGAGCAGAGAAGCTGTTTGCCCAATATCCGGAAATTTCAGATTATATTAACAATATACAAATTGACTGGAAATCCTATCTTGAAAATATTGTGCAGTTTTTAACCGTTGGTGCCGGAACCGTGTTGTCTTCTACTTTAGCCGCAGCTTTAAATTTTATAAGCGGAGTGACTACCTTTGTAATTGGTGTGGTATTTGCAGTTTACATTCTTTTGCAGAAGGAAAATTTATCAAGACAGATAAAGAAATTTATGAAAGCGTTTTTGCCGGATCATGTTTCTAACAGAATTTTAGAAATATTAAGTCTAACCAGCCGTACATTTTCCAATTTTCTGACTGGACAGTGTGTGGAGGCAGTAATACTGGGAAGCATGTTCTTTCTTACATTATCCATATTACGCCTTCCATATGCACTTCTTATTGGAGTCCTGATCGCGTTTACTGCTTTGATTCCTATGTTTGGGGCATTAATCGGCTGTGCAATCGGAGCCTTTTTAATGCTGATGGTGAAGCCCTTTGACGCAGCATTGTTTCTCATCATCTTCTTCGTTCTTCAACAGATCGAAGGAAATTTAATTTATCCCCACGTGGTTGGCAATTCAGTGGGACTTCCGGCTATCTGGGTTCTGGTTGCGGTGACCATTGGCGGCAGTGCTATGGGAATTGTAGGTATGCTGATATTTATCCCGCTTTGTTCCGTTCTCTATGCGATATTAAGAGAAACTGTGAACAAAAGAATCTGGGCGAAAGAACGGGTAAAACGTAAAAAAACAGTAAAACAATAAAAAAAGGATTCCCTGAATAAAGACATCGGGGAATCCTTTTCTTTAGCTTAATCAAGGTCTGCGTGATAAACCGTACCGGAGCTGTGAATGTCAATCGCACTTAAGTTAAACTGATCTTCAAAGATCTGAATCTTGTACTCAAAAAATATGTCATCTGTTTTCTTAGACATAAATACATAAGCTCCCGGTTCCTTGTCTTCAATCTCATCACAGATCTCATCGTAGATGTCCTGTCCGTTTACCGGACCTTCATATCCGGTATTACGAATGGCATCTTCAATTGCCTGATAAAATTCTTCCATAATAAAATACCTCATTTCTGGTTCGTATAGTACATCTGCTATTATAAGCAATCTTTTCCAATGCCGCAAGAATTACTTGAATCTTATTTGAGAGGGTGTATAATAGGACAGGAATAAAAGGGAGGTAATGGAAATGGATTTATTATACAGACCCAGAAGACTTAGAACATCTGAGACTTTAAGAACAATGGTACGGGAAACCAGAGTTTCCAGACAGGCTCTTGTTTATCCCCTGTTCGCAGTGGATGGAGAAGGCATTGTAGAAGAAATACCTTCTATGGAGGGACAATATCGATATAGTGTAGACCGGCTTTGTGTAATTCTTGATAAACTGACTGCTGCCGGAATTAATAAGGTAATTTTGTTTGGCATACCAGCACTTAAAGACAGCTGCGGCAGCCAGGCTTACGATGAGAATGGAATTGTGCAGCGCGCGGTCCGCTATATCAGGGAATTCTATCCGGCAGTATATATCATAACGGATGTGTGTATGTGTGAATATACTTCTCATGGTCATTGCGGGATATTAGAAGGAGAGTATGTGGATAATGATCAGACTCTGGAGTATTTAAACCGCATTGCAGTCTCACATGTAAAAGCAGGCGCTCATATGGTGGCTCCTTCTGATATGATGGATGGAAGGATTCATACCATGAGGCTGGCGCTTGATGAAGCCGGATTTGTAAATGTGCCAATTATGGCCTATTCTGCAAAATATGCGTCTGCCTTTTACGGTCCGTTCCGGGAGGCCGCCGGATCTGCACCTGCCTTTGGAGACCGTAAGAACTATCAGATGGATTCCCATAACAGGAAAGAGGCATTAAAGGAAGTGGAGCTTGACGTAGCAGAAGGTGCAGATATTGTTATGGTAAAACCAGCTCTTTCCTATCTGGATATTATACGTGAGGTGTCAGACAGCACTAAAGTGCCTGTAGCTGCCTATAGTGTAAGCGGAGAGTATGCCATGATTAAGGCTGCAGCAAAAGCCGGCTTTATGGATGAGGAAAAAACTGTTTGTGAAACAGCCGTCAGTATCTTTCGTGCTGGAGCAGATATTCTGATCACATATTTTGCCATGGATCTGGCCCGCTATATGGACGAAGGAAAAATCGGATAGTACGTGATTCTGGCAGGAGAGGTTACAGCCCCTTTTCCTGCCGTATTCTTTTAATATCATCGAGAAGCAGGGCTGAGATTCGAAGACCGCCTCTTCCTGTGCCTAAATCAATATCGGGCTTATTGGCTCCGTGAAAATCTGAGCCGCCCGTAGGAAAGAGCTGGTATTTTTTTGCAAGCTTTTTTAATTTTCCGCTTTCATATTGATTATTGGAAGAGTGATAGACTTCAAGACCATGAAGTCCCATCTCCTTTAAATAGGAAACCAGCTCTTCTGTTTTTTTGTCCCCCAGGTGATACTGGTATGGATGGGCGAGTACGGGGGATGCGTTGCAGTCACGAAGTATTTTCATGGCATGCTCCGGAGTAATCTTCTCTTTTCGCGGGCAGTATGGTCCGCTGTAGCTTAAATATTTCTTAAATGCCTGATCCATATTTGTGACATAGCCCTTTTCTAACAGAATCCGGGCAAAATGGGCTCGGGTAATAACCGTATCGGGATTACCGGCCTGTACCTCAGAAAGTGTGATGTCGATACCGGCATTTTGAAAACGGCGAATCATCTCCGTATTCCTTTTCATGCGTATGTCTTTTAACGTGTCAGTTTCAGTGATAAATTTCTTATCAGCCAGATCGACATAAAGCCCTAAAATGTGAATTTCTTCACCCAGGTAAACGCAGGAGAGTTCAATGCCGGGAATCACTTCCAAAGGCAGATTTTTTGCTGCCTCCAAAGCTTCGGGAATGCCTTCGATTGTATCGTGGTCTGTAAGCGCAATTGCCGAAAGCCCTTTTTGCGCCGCCAGTTCTACAACACTGGCAGGTGTTAAGGTGCCGTCAGAAGCGTTTGAATGAACGTGAAGATCAATAAAATTCATAGGTACCTCCGAAATGAAATAGTTTATTAATACTATAGTAACATGTTTTTTTAGTTCTGTAAAATGTAGAATTTACGCGAAAAATAATTAAGAAAATTCATAAAAACGTAATAGCATTTCCCACAAAGTATGGTATACTACTCAGTGTAATGCTACATAATCATGTAAAAAGGTGAAGTAAATGAGTCAGGATGATAACAGACAAAGAAGCGGTGGAAGAACTCATTCCTCCCAGAACGGAAGCAAAAGAAATACGCCCAATTCAGGCAGAAGGACAAGCCAGTCTTACAGAGGAGGAAACTCCTATCAGCAAAGGCGCGGTAAGAAGAGACGAAGAGGACCGCAGTACGGAATTACGAAGATTTTACTGGCGGCTGTTTTCGCTGTTGCCTCCGTTATCAGTGTTATGGCTGCTGTTAAGTATATTGGGGGTCATAAGACAAAAGAGACCGATGTGAACTCTACGAAAGTCTCTGAGACCCAGTTGAAAAAAGAGGTACATGTAGACGGAGTATCCATAACAGGTCTGTCAAAGGCGGAAGCTAAAAAAGCAATTGACCAGTCCATAGGCTGGGGAATGAAAGTTACTTATGAGAATGAAACATACGAACTGAAGAATTTTTTAGATGACAGGATTGATACCCTGTTAGATGAAATTTACAGTAAGGATTCAAAAGAGGAATATACCATTGATACAGATGGTTTGGATGATGAAGTAAAAACAGAGGTGAAAGCCATTGCTGGAAAGTGGGATGTACCCGCCAAGAATGGTTCTATCTCCGAATTTGACAAAGCCACTGGAAAGTTTGTTTACGCTGGCGAAAAAAATGGAATTGCAATTGATCAGGACAAGCTGACTGCCGATATTCTGGCACAGATTAAGGCAAAGAATTATAAAGGTTCCATTGCTGCACAGGCAACAGAGACAGCTCCTAAGATTACAGAAGAGCAGGCGAAGGCTCTGTATAAAGTAATCGGAACTTACACAACAACAACAACGACTAACAGCGACAGGAATAAGAATATTGAGCTTGCCTCTACGGCACTCAATGGAATGATTCTGCAGCCAGGTGAAGAATTCTCCTTTAATAAGACAACCGGTGAGCGTTCCTCTGCAAAGGGATACCGTCCGGCAGGAGCTTATTTAAACGGAGTTCTGATTGAAGAGCCGGGTGGCGGTGTATGCCAGGTTTCTTCTACCCTGTATAATGCAGTTGTTTTTGCAGGACTGACAACTACGGAGCGCCATGCCCACAGTTACGAACCCAGTTATGTGACTCCGGGTGAGGATGCGATGGTAAGCTTTGGCGGACCGGACATGAAGTTTGTTAATAATTCTTCCAGTGCCATCGCCATCAGAACCAGCTTTGCTGACCGCAAGCTTAAGATTTCTATTGTAGGTATCCCAATACTGGAAGACGGTGTTACATTGTCAATGACTTCCAGCAAGACAGCAGAGTTAGATGCTCCGGCACCAATTTATGAAGAGGATCAGACCATGCAGCCAGGGGAAGAGAAAGTGATTAAGCAGGAAACAAAGGGAAGCCGTTGGGTAACCAATCTGGTTACGAAGAAGGATGGTACTGTGGTAAGCGATGAATTCTTCCATAACAGTACCTACCGCGGCAAGCCGGCTACAATAAAACGTAATACAACCGGTGTTGTGGTACCTGCAACAGAAGCTTCCCAGACTGTACCAGAGACCCACCAGGGGAATGCTCCGGCTCAGACTGTACCAGGCAGCGGCCCGGGAACGAATACAGGTGAGACGGCGCCCTCCACAGCAGCGGAAACCCAGAACACTCCGGCAACCCAGGCTGAGACGGAAGGGACAACAGCGGAAAATACTCAAAGTATCATACAGCCAAATCCCATGAGTCAGTAGTATAATAACCCAAAAAGACAGCATCAGACACATATTTAAGGTCTGGTACTGTCTTTTTTTAAATTGTTTTGAAAATAATACTTTAATTTCCAGTTTTAATATTTGCTTTTTGTTGAATAATTGTTATAATAATGTCAGGTCACTTTCCCCTAAGGGGAACCAAATTATACAAATATTCACATTTGCAGGAGGAAATCAAGAATGGCAAGAAAAATGAAAACCATGGATGGAAACCATGCAGCAGCTCATGCATCCTATGCATTTACTGATGTAGCGGCAATCTATCCTATTACACCGTCTTCACCTATGGCAGAAGCTACAGATGAATGGTCTACAGACGGAAGAACTAATATTTTTGGCCAGACAGTGCACATTACAGAGATGCAGTCTGAGGCAGGTGCCGCAGGTGCGGTTCACGGTTCCTTGGCAGCAGGTGCTCTGACCACCACCTATACAGCTTCCCAGGGTCTGTTACTCATGATCCCTAATCTTTATAAAATTGCCGGCGAGCAGTTACCTGGTGTAATCAATGTATCTGCACGTGCTATCGCAAGCCATGCCTTATCAATCTTTGGTGACCACTCTGATGTTTATGCCTGTCGTCAGACCGGTTGTGCAATGTTATGTGAATCCAGCGTACAGGAAGTTATGGACTTAACTCCGGTTGCTCATATGGCAGCTCTTGAAGGTAAAGTACCATTTATTAACTTCTTCGATGGTTTCCGTACTTCTCATGAGATCCAGAAGATCGAAACATGGGATTATGAAGATTTAAAAGAGATGGTAAATATGGATTCCGTTGATGAGTTCCGCCGTCATGCATTAAATCCGAATCACCCATGTCTGAGAGGATCTGCTCAGAACCCTGATATTTTCTTCCAGGCAAGAGAAGCATGCAACCCATATTATGATGCACTGCCTGCAATTGTTCAGAAATATATGGATAAGGTAAATGCAAAGATTGGTACAGATTACAAACTTTTCAATTACTACGGAGCTGCTGATGCAGATCATGTAATTGTTTCCATGGGTTCTGTAAACGATACCATTGAAGAGACTCTTGACTATTTAGTTGCAGCTGGCCATAAGGTTGGTGTGATTAAAGTTCGTCTTTACAGACCATTCAGCGCACAGGCTCTCATCGATGCAATTCCTGATACTGTTAAGACTATTTCTGTATTAGACAGAACAAAAGAACCAGGCTCCTTAGGCGAACCATTATACTTAGATGTTGTTGCAGCTTTAAAGGGAACAAAGTTTGATCAGGTTAAGATTCTTACCGGACGTTATGGCCTTGGTTCCAAAGACACTACTCCAACTCAGATCGTAGCTGTTTACGAGAACAAGACAAAAACTCCATTTACGATCGGTATCGTGGATGATGTAACTCACCTTTCTCTTGAGACAGGAGATGATATCATCACAACTCCAGAAGGAACTTCTAACTGTAAGTTCTGGGGTCTTGGTGCTGATGGTACTGTAGGTGCCAATAAGAACTCCATTAAGATTATCGGTGATAATACAGATATGTACGCTCAGGCTTACTTCGACTACGATTCCAAGAAGTCCGGCGGTATCACGATGTCTCATTTACGTTTTGGCCATAAGCCGATTAAATCCACTTATTTAATCCGCAAAGCTAATTTCGTAGCATGCCACAATCCTTCCTATATCCGTAAGTACAACATGGTACAGGAACTGGTTGACGGCGGTGTATTCTTATTAAACTGCCCATGGGATCAGGAAGGCCTTGAAAAGCACTTACCAGGACAGGTTAAGAAGTATATTGCTGATCATAACATTAAGTTCTATACCATCGACGGTGTGAAGATCGGTATCGAAACTGGTATGGGCGCTACCCGTATCAACACCATTCTTCAGTCTGCATTCTTTGAACTGACAGGAATCATTCCTGCAGAAAAAGCAAACGAGCTTATGAAAGCTGCTGCTAAAGCAACTTACGGCCGTAAGGGTGAAGAAATCGTTCAGAAGAACTGGGCAGCGATTGATGCCGGTGCAAAGGGCGTTGTAAAAGTTGAAGTTCCGGAAAGCTGGAAAAACGGCGAAGACGAAGGACTTGATTATAAGAAGATCAAAGAAGGAAGACAGGATGTTGTTGATTTCGTTAACAACGTTCAGACAAAAGTTAACGCTCAGGACGGTAATTCCTTACCAGTATCTGCATTCGTTGATTACGTTGACGGTTCTACACCTTCCGGATCTGCTGCTTACGAGAAACGTGGTATTGCAGTAACCATTCCTCAGTGGAATCCAGACAACTGTATTCAGTGTAATTTCTGTTCTTATGTTTGTCCTCATGCTGTTATCCGTCCTGTTGCTTTAACAGAGGAAGAAGCTGCTAAGAGACCAGAGAACATGAAAGTTCTTCCTATGACCGGTATGCCAGGATATCAGTTCGCAATCACTGTATCTGCATTTGACTGTACCGGATGCGGATCCTGTGCAAATGTTTGTCCTGGAAAGAAGGGCGAAAAAGCTCTTACTATGGTAAACATGGAAGCTAACTGCGACGTAACACAGGAAAGATTTGAATATGGTCAGTCTCTGCCAATTAAGCAGGAAGTTATTGATAAATTCAAAGAAGCAACCGTTAAGGGAAGCCAGTTTAAACAGCCTCTTCTTGAGTACTCAGGAGCATGTGCAGGCTGCGGCGAGACACCTTATGCAAAATTAATCACTCAGTTATTCGGTGACAGAATGTACATTGCCAATGCAACTGGATGTTCTTCCATCTGGGGTAACTCTTCACCTTCTACACCATACACCGTAAATGCAAAGGGACAGGGTCCTGCATGGGCAAACTCCTTATTTGAGGATAATGCTGAGTTCGGTTACGGTATGCTTTTAGCTCAGAATGCAATCAGAGAAGGCTTAAAGAGCAAAGTAGAAGAAATCGCTAATTCCGATAAAGCATCTGATGAAGTAAAAGCAGCATGCAAAGAGTATTTAGATACGTTCAGCGTAGGCGTTACCAATGGATCTGCATCTGATAAACTGGTTGCAGCATTAGATGGCGTTGATTGCGATTTAGCAAAGGCTGTAGTTAAAAATAAAGATTTCCTCGGTAAGAAGTCTCAGTGGATCTTTGGTGGTGACGGCTGGGCATATGATATCGGTTTCGGCGGTGTTGACCATGTTCTTGCAAGCGGTAAGGACATCAACATCATGGTATTCGATACTGAGATCTATTCCAACACAGGCGGACAGTCTTCCAAGGCTACCAAGACTGGTGCAGTAGCACAGTTCGCAGCTGGCGGTAAAGATACGAAGAAGAAAGATCTTGCAAGCATTGCTATGAGCTATGGTTATGTATACGTTGCTCAGATCGCTATGGGAGCTGATTACAATCAGACTGTTAAAGCAATTGCAGAGGCAGAAGCTTATCCAGGTCCATCCTTAATTATCGCATACGCTCCATGTATCAGCCATGGTATCAAGAAGGGTATGTCAAAGGCACAGACAGAAGAGAAGCTTGCTGTAGAGTGCGGATACTGGAATAACTTCCGTTTCAATCCTGCTGCTGAGAAGAAATTCTCCTTAGACAGCAAGGCTCCTGCACTGGAAGGATATCAGGAATTCTTAAAGGGTGAAGTTCGTTACGCATCCTTAGCAATGAAGAATCCGGAAAGAGCAGCTGAATTATTCTCCAAGAATGAGGATGATGCAAAATCAAGATTTGAATATCTTCAGAAGCTGGTTACTTTATACGGCAATGAATAATTAGAATATTGATATAAAGAGGTGCACCTGGTCTTAAGACCGGGTGTACCTCTTTTATATTATCTGCCCATACTATTCTGATGACAAATGCGGGCTGATTCCTGTCTGACAGGCACTGAGGATTGTTCACGGAATAAACTTACTATATAACGATAATAAAGAGGGATTTTATGGGTATTATTTATTATATGCAAAATGACACCACTCAAAATCAATCTCCTGACTCCAATCAGGAAGTTAATACTTCACCATCAGATACCCGGGATGAGCAGGATAATCAGGATACCCCGTCTAATATACCAGCGCCGGATCTTAATGAGGATTGGCCATTGAAACAAAATCCCAGTGAAAATTCGGATACTGACGAACATTGGACTTCCGTAATCACCGTGTTTCCCAAGCCAATCATACCATGCTATTTTTGCAATACCAGTGAATACGGACTGGTAAGATTCTTAAATGCTGCTGCTGGTTACGATCCATTTCAGATCTATATTAACAAACAGCTTGCGGTAAATGGACTGGATAACGGGGATATGAGTCAATACGGAAGAGTTTCCGCCAAGACCCAGACTGTAACTGTACAAGGGGAGAACGGATACGTTTATTTAGAGAAACAGATTGATGTTCCCCTGGGGAAGGCAATCACAGTAGCAGTTTTCAATTCGGATACCGGCCTTGAAATAATGGAGATCATGGATATGTACTGCAACGGTGGAATTAACACCGGGTGCTTTCGGGTCTGCAATTTATCCATTACAAATCGAAAAGTGAACGTATTTTTAAATGGAGGAGTACTTACATTTAAAGAGGTAGACTATAAAGAGGTAACCGCCTTTAAATACCAAAAGATCGGTTTTTACCTGGTTTCTGTAATGAGCAGCAATGCCCAGAGCGAAAATATCCTGCTTTCGTCGAATCTTTACATCAGAGGAAATGCCTCTTATACATTATATGTATTTAACTGGAGCAATACTATGAATGCGATTCGGATCCTGATTGTTGAAGACAGAAGAAATAATTAAAATAATACTGCCTCCGGTTGACAGATCGGAGGCGATCTGCTATATTAAGTGTATTAAATGTGTTGGTACAGTTAAGAAAGAGGTGAATTATGATTCTGCTTGATTATAAAGATCGCAGACCTATCTATGAACAGATAGTGGAAAAATTAAAAGACCTTATGATTTGCGGAGTATTGGAACAAGACAGCCAGCTGCCTTCTGTCAGGAGTCTGGCCACAGATTTGTCCATTAATCCCAATACCATACAGAGAGCTTATATGGAGCTTGAGAGGAGAGGCTTTATATATTCCGTAAAAGGAAGAGGCAGTTTTGTTGCAGATACCAGCTCCATCCGTGCGCTCAAAACCAGTGAATTAAAGAATAAGCTGGGAGACTGGATCGAAGAAGCAAAGCGGGCTGGAATAAAAGAGGATAAAGCCCATTCGTGGCTGGCAGAGGAATGGATTTATGAAGAAAACGGATCAGGGGGAGGAGTGAAAGAATGATTAAGGCAGAAAATTTGACAAAACAATTTGACAATATCATGGCACTGGACCATGTAAGTGCTGAGATAAAGGACGGGAATGTATTTGGTCTTATCGGTACCAATGGCGCTGGTAAGAGCACTTTTTTAAGGTTGCTAAGCGGAATTTTAAAACCAGATGAGGGAACTGTGACCATAGATGGAGAGTCTGTCTTTGAAAATGAGAATGTAAAGAAGAGATTTTTCTATATTTCAGATGATCAGTATTATTTTAATAATGCAACTCCCCGGGATATGATGGAGTTTTACAGTAAAGTTTATCCGGAATTTGATCGGAAGCGATTTGAAAGTCTGATCGGTAATTTTGGGCTGGAAATGCGAAGAAAAGTACATACCTTTTCAAAGGGTATGAAGAAGCAGCTGTCAGTCGCCTGCGGCATCAGTGCCAATACAGATTATTTATTCTGTGATGAGACATTTGACGGTCTGGATCCGGTTATGCGGCAGGCAGTAAAAAGTATTTTTGCCAATGATATGGCGGAAAGAAATTTAACTCCCATTATTGCCTCTCACAATTTAAGGGAGCTGGAAGACATATGTGACCATGTAGGGCTGCTTCATAGAGGAGGTATACTGCTTTCAAAGGATTTAGATGATTTAAAGCTGAATATTCATAAGGTTCAGTGTGTGTTAAAAGATGGTATGACAGATGCCGACCTGGTATCCTTAGACCGGATTAAGACGGAGACGAGAGGAAAGCTTTATACCATGACAGTGCGGGGAACCAAGGAAGAGGTTGTTGGAATGATGGAATCCTTCCAGCCTGTCTTCTATGAAATTATTCCCTTATCGCTGGAAGAAATATTTATAAGTGAAACGGAGGTGGCAGGATATGACATCAAAAAGCTTATTTTTTAAACTGATACAGGAAGATGGTAAGCGCAGACTTTGGGCGGTGACTCTTGCTTTTCTGATGTTTTTCTTCTCACTCCCGGTTACCATAGCGATGGTAATTGGAGAATCTTTGAAACAGGAGGAAACCTTAGCCAGTATTCATTCTCAACTAAGGCATTTAATGGGATTTCAGAATGGTTTTATCACCTTTTTGCTGATTGCTTTATCCATTGTGATGGGAGTTACAAGTTTTTCCTATCTTCACTCCAGACAAAAGGTTGACTTCTATCATGGAATTCCGGTAAACAGAAAACACTTATTCTGGGCCAATTATCTGAATGGCATATTGATTGTAGCAGTTGTTTATGGGGTTAATCTAATTCTTACCCTGGGTGTTACTACGGCTTATGGTATATCACCTTCTGCACTTATGGGTTCAGTTATTTCAGGTTATCTGCTTTTTATGCTTCATTATGCCATGATCTACGCTGTTACAGTGCTGGCGATGATTATGACAGGAAGCGTGATTGTAGGTATATTTGGTACAGCAGTTTTCGAATGTTATTTTACAATTTTACTGATTATTTTACAGGGGTGTTATGGATACTTTTTTCATACCAGCTATAGAAGCGGAGAAGAATTGTTCCGCCCGTTTCTGGTAAAATCTTCTCCATATGCAATATTTATTTATAATGTGGCACTTGACAATGGCGGGAAACTGGGGACTGAATTAGTTTCTCAGATTATAATTGTAGCTCTCTTGTTTGTTATATTCACCTTCCTTTGTCTGTTTTTATATAGAAAAAGAGGTTCTGAGTCTGCAAAAAAGGCAATGGCATTTAAAATCAGTATGCCGATTATCCGGATTCCCATTGTTGTTTTGTCTTCCCTTTCCGGATGCTTCGTTTTCTGGACCATCCGCTCTGATATGGGGTGGGCGGTATTTGGTTTGCTTTGTGGTATGTTTTTATCCCATTGTGTCATTGAAATCATATACCACTTTGACTTTAGAAAATTATTTTCAAACTGGAAGCAGATGATTGCCTCGGCTCTTGTAGCGGCAGTGATATTTGGTGGTTTCCAAATGGATCTGTTTGGATATGACAGTTATATTCCTTCGGAAAATTCCATAGATTCCATGGCGATATCCTTGAATAATGATAATAATTGGGTTTCATATGGAGAAGCAGTGTGGGATCCCATTGATGATTATCGCTGGGTGTATCAAAGTGGAGATGATTATATCTTCAGCCATATGAAGCTGGAGAACAAAGCACCGGCACTGTCCATGGTTAAAAAGGCGGTTGAATACAACCGGGGCAAAAATTGGGAAAGATCTTCTGATAACGATTGGGATCAATCAGACAGGAGCTGTGATTTCTCTGTAAAATATACCCTTAAGAACGGAAAAAATGTGTATCGCAGCTATTCCCTGAAAAATTCAGAGGTAAAAGAGGAATTGTCCCAGCTATACGAGGACCAGGACTTCATTCAGGCAGTATATCCTATTTTCAGTCAGACAACTGAGAATACATCTGCAGTGAGAGTCAGCAGAGGTTCCCAGTCAAGTATTATAAGCCGTGACAAAAATGGTACAGATAAGGCTATGACGGAAAAACTCCTTCTTGCATATCAGAAAGATTTAAGTCAGCTGAAAGTTGAGACTATGAGCAAAGAAAATCCGGTAGCCTCCATTCAGTTTATGACAAAGATTCAGGCTGAAGCAGACAGTAAGAGAGAGGGAAACCAGAATTCCTGGCAGTATAGTGATCTGACTTCAAGAGGATACTACCCGATCTATCCGTCCTTTACTAATACTATGAATTTATTAAGAGAATGCCAGCTGGATGTAGATAGCTGGAATTCCTATGAAGAAATTAAAGAAATCAGCTTTGATTTAAGTCAGTTGTCTAAGTATGATAAGGAACCTTATGAAAACAGTTCTCAATACTATACAGTTTCAGATCCGCAGCTGATTGCTCAGATTATGAGTCAGGCCGCCATTGATGAATATTCAGGCATGAATCCGTTTGGTATCTGGAATACAGATCGTATCAGTTTTTCTGCTGTCAGCAGTGCATTGGGTAATCGCAGTGAGATTCAGTATATAATACCTTTAAAACAGCTTCCTGATTCCGTAAGAGAAGCGCTAAAGCCATAAACAGGAACTGTGATAACAGTCTTTCATTGACTTTTTCTTCCAATAAAGTTACAATGGTAGGAGCAAAAGTCAAAGGAGGAATCACGGATGGCATTTTTTGAAGAGCTGGGAAAGACACTTAGTGATACCGGCAAAGAGGTTGCAACGAAGGCGAAAGCATTGACTGAGACGATACAGCTAAAGACACAGATCGGTGCAGAGAAAACCAAGCTGGAAGAAGCTTATGCAGTCATTGGAAAACTGTATTATGAAGACAACAGTGAGCCTAAGGAAGCTTATACCAAAGCTTATGAAGCTGTCAGAGCCAGCCGGGCAAGAATTGCCGCCCTGGAGATTGAATTGACCCAAAGCGAAGGCAGCCGTATCTGTGCGGAATGCGGAGCAAAGGTTCCCAAAAGCTCTCTGTTTTGCGGCAAGTGCGGGGCACCTGTGAAAGAGGCAGCAGCTGATCCTGATTCAGAAGAGATGGATGAGAAGGAGCAGACTACCTCGGCAGAGGAAGTGAATGTAACTGCCGGCATCAACGCAGTGAATGATGATGTGTTTGAACCTACGGAAGAAAAGGAATGATTACCAGGGGCCGGATTTAATCCGGTCCTTTTTTGTGCTTATTTAAAAAAAGGTATGTAAATTTGCTGTAAAATGTGGTAGACTAAACCCGGTTCGTAAATGTGCATAGAAGATGAGGTATACAATGAAAGTTTATGTCAGATGGCTTTGGAAGCTTTTAGCTCTTTCTGCAGGTATTAATATAGTGATAGAGCTGGCCAGCCGGAAGTCGCTGTTGAATCTGGGATCTTATATAGGGAATAGTTTTTTTATCTTTCTGCTTAATACATTAATTATTTTTCTTCCCTTTACAATTATGTTTATTACAAGGCGAAAAGCGTTTGCCTGTATTTTAATTACTTTTCTATGGGTTTTTATGGGGATTGTAAACGGTATTCTTCTGATATTCCGTACAACTCCCTTTACGGCAGCCGATCTGCGCCTGGTGAAGTATGCCATAAGCCTTGCTACCGTTTACTTTACCTGGATGCAGATTATTCTTATGGCATCAGCTGGTGTACTGGCATTTATCTTATTAGTGGGAGTCTGGAAAAAAGCACCAGTCAGTCAGGAGAAGACCAGGCTGAGTCATGGGTTGGCAATCATTTTTCTGAGTACTGCACTGGTACTTGGTATTACAACCGGGGCCATGAAGTACGGACTGGTAGCGGTTCATTTTGGCAATATCGGACAAGGCTTTCGATCATACGGATTCCCTTATTGTTTTTCCAATTCCGTATTTAATACGGGGATAGCAAAGCCGGAAGGATACGGGTCTGAAACATTGGAAACCATTCAGTCGGAGGAGCTGGTACCTGAAAATACCTATGCGATTACGGAAAACACAAAACCCAATGTAATTATGATTCAGCTGGAATCGTTTTTTGACCCGTCTTTGTGGAAAAACAATCCGGTAGACTATGATCCCATTCCCTTTTTCCACCAGCTGCAAAAAAATTATCCAGGGGGATATTTAAGCGTTCCTTCTGTTGGCGCAGGTACTGCCAATACAGAGTTTGAAAACATAACCGGTATGAATCTGGACTTTTTCGGCCCGGGTGAATATCCATATAAGACCGTTCTTAAAAAAACCTCTTGTGAAAGCACTGCTTTTGATTTGAAAAATCTGGGATACACGGCTCATACCATTCACAATAACGAAGCCACTTTTTATGACAGAAACCGGGTATTTGCACAGCTTGGATTTGATACCTTTACTCCTATTGAATATATGAACAATATTGAGCGGAATCCCACTGGGTGGTGTAAGGATAAAATTTTAACTGGCGAGATTATTAAGACCCTGGATTCTACACCAGGACCGGATTATATCTATACCATATCGGTACAGGGACATGGAAAGTATCCGAATTTTGAATATTACTGCCAGCAGATTAATGAGATGGATCAGTTTATACGTTCCCTTGTCAATACGTTAAGAACCCGCAAAGAACCGATCGTACTGGTGATGTATGGAGATCATCTTCCAGGTTTTGAATGGAGTGAGGATGAGATGAAGAATCACTCCCTGTTTCAGACAGAATACGTTATCTGGAATAACATGAATCTGCCTGTGGTTAAAAAGGATGTGGAGGCTTATCAGCTTTCTTCTCATGTTCTTAATATGCTGAATATTCATGAAGGAACCATGATCCGGTTTCATCAAAAATATTTAAATGGGGAAAATACAAATGAGGAAAGCTACCTGGAGGATATGAAAAATCTGGAGTATGATATTCTTTACGGAGAGCATAAGGTATATGGAGGAGATAGTCCTTATCTGAAAACTGATTTAAAGATGGGAATTGATAAAATAAAAATTGATAAAGTGGTTTACAATGATTCCAACCTGTTGATTTATGGTGAAAATTTTACTCCTTATTCGAAAGTATGTCTTGATGGAAAAGAGGTAGATACCACTTATGTATGGCCTCAGCTGATTATAGCCAAGGATGTTTCTGAAAAAAAGGTTAACAACAGTGAGATTTCAGTCTGGCAGATCGGAAGGGACAAAGTCCCACTCAGTGAAGATGGAATCTATCATATGGGGTGGTCTGACTAAAAGAGAAGAGAGAGGTTTTTGTGAACCTCTCTCTTTTTGGATCCTTATATTGAAATTAATTCATATTCAGCACTTCCAAGTCCTATTTTTACCCCGTGTTCAATGGAAGATTTCCAGTTCGTAGTAGGGTGGGTATCTTTAAAATGATCGTGGTGGTGGCTTCCGTGCTTCTCAAGAACGCTCCCTGCCATAACTGGCTGCTTGTTTACTGCATCTGCACATGCAACATCCAGTGCGACGGGATCGAAGGAGGCGAACATACCTACATCCGGAATGATCGGGATGTCATTTTCTGAGTGACAGTCGCAGTATGGAGAAACATCCATCACAAGGCTGATATGAAAGTTGGGGCGATTCTTTAGTACTGCCTGTGTATATTCTGCTATTTTACAATTTAAAATATCGTTTGATTCATCACAATCAGATTCAATGGCATCTACTGGGCAAACGCCAATACAACGGCCGCAGCTGACACATCTGCTGCTGTTAATCATCGCTTTTTTGTTTTCAAACGAAAAAGCATCATGGGCACAGTTCTTCTCACAGGCATGACAGCCGATGCATGTTTCTTCGGTTACATGAGGCTTACCCGCATTATGCATCTCCATTTTTCCTGCTCTTGAACCGCACCCCATTCCGATATTTTTCAGAGTTCCTCCAAAACCTGTGCTTTCATGTCCTTTAAAATGCGTGAGAGATATGAAAATATCAGCGTCCATAACTGCCCGTCCGATTTTAGCTTCTTTAATGTATTCCCCGTCTATTGGAACCAGGAGTTCATCCGTTCCTTTCAGACCATCGGCAATCAGAACATGGCAGCCAGTGGAAAATGGTGAAAATCCATTTTCATAAGCAGTATCCAGATGATCCAGGGCATTCTTCCTGCTTCCCACATATAGGGTGTTGCAATCGGTTAAAAATGGTTTTCCGCCGGCTTCTTTAATTAAATCAACCACTACCTTCGCGTAGTTAGGGCGTAAAAATGACAAGTTGCCCAGTTCTCCAAAATGGATTTTTACTGCGGCATATTTATTTTGGAAATCAATGTGCTCAGACATACCAGCTGTTTTAATGAGCCGGGCAAGTTTTTGAGGAAGGTTTTCACGGAAAGTGGTATGAAAATTTGTGTAATAAACCTTGGATTTTTCCATAGATGGTCTCCTTTTGATAATTTTTATTACTAAGCATTATACTGTAAATAAAAGGGAATTTCAATAAAACTTATTTGTTTGGCGGGCTGTCTGGCAAATACTTGCAAGATACCTGGTCAGGCGGTATAATATGAACCATGTAAAGAAACAAATTGGCGGAGTGGAGGTACAGAGGATGGGTCGTATCAAAAAGATGCTTAGGATTATTTTTGGAAGGTCTATGTTTGCAGTTATTTCACTTATGATACAGATTCTGGTTATAGCAGCAGCATACCGCTTTCTGAGTTTTTATCTGGCGTATTTTTATGGTGCAGTTACATTGCTTAGCGCACTGGTTATTATTTATATCTTAAATAAAGAAGAAAATCCCAGTTTTAAAATGAGCTGGATGATACCTGTAACAGCAGTTCCTGTTTTTGGAACCTTTTTTTATATGCTGGTAGAATTACAGATTATTGAACGGTTTATGGAGAAGAAGTTAAAGTCCAGCATGGATGAGACGGAGTGCTATCTGGAGCAGAATCCCAGAGTTATAGAACGTTTATTAAAAGTCAGCAGGAGAAATGCAAATCTGGCACATTATATGAAAGAATATGGTCATTATCCAACCTATGGAAATACCAACGCACAGTACTATCCTTTGGGAGAAGCAATGTTTGAGGCTATGAAGCGGGAGATCGCTGATGCAAAGAGATTTATCTTTTTGGAATTTTTTATTATTGAAAGAGGGGAAATGTGGGATTCTATACTGGAACTGCTGGAATCAAAAAGCAGCGAAGGGGTGGAAGTACGGATTATGTATGATGGGATGGGATCATTAACTGTGCTTCCTTATAATTATATTAAAATACTTCAGGAAAAGGGATTAAAGGCGAAAGTATTTTCACCAATCAAACCAGTGATATCCAGTTATCAGAATAACAGGGATCATAGAAAAATTCTTGTGATAGACGGACATACTGCGTTTACAGGTGGTATCAACCTGGCAGATGAATATATCAACAGAAAAGTAAGGTTTGGTCATTGGAAAGACACAGGAATTATGCTCAAAGGAGATGCCGTTACAAGCTTTACCATGATGTTCCTTCAAATGTGGAATATAGCTGAGAAGGAACCGGAGAAATATGATAAATATTTAAGAGACCCGGAGTATTTTTACCCCCTGGAGCTTAATATGGAGGGATTTGTGATTCCCTATGGAGATAGTCCTCTTGATAAGGAATCGGTTGGAGAAGAGGTTTACTTAGATATCATTAATAATGCCAGATACTATGTTCATATTATGACACCCTATCTGATTCTGGATTATGAGATGGTCAAAGCCCTGACATTTGCCGCGAAAAGAGGGGTGGATGTTTCCATTATCCTTCCGCATATCCCCGATAAAAAATATGCTTTCCTGCTTGCTAAATCACACTATGGAGAGCTGATCCGGGCAGGCGTTAAAATATGGGAATATACTCCGGGGTTCATGCATGCAAAAGTCTTTACAAGTGATGATACAAAGGCAGCAGTTGGTACAATTAATTTGGACTTCAGAAGCCTGTATCTTCATTTTGAATGCGGAACGTATCTCTATCGCAATGAAGTGATCCGGGATGTGGAGCGGGATTATCAGGAAACTCTGTCTTTATGCAGAAGAGTTTCGTTAGAAGATATACCAAATGATCCGTGGTATGAAAGATTTGCGGGGCGGGCACTCAGGCTGTTTGCACCGCTTATGTAAAAGAAAAAGCGCCGGTTTTTGCACCGGCGCTTTTTGGTGGTTTTACGATATATTACAGTACAGAAACTTCCAGGATTATCATATGAGCGATAACTGGAGTTGTACCGTAGAATACAGTCTGACCAGTTGTATTGATGATTTGTACGGTAGCAGGGACTGCACCTACTGTTACAAGAGCAGAACCGTTAAGCTGACCGGTAACGATTGGTGAATCTGCAGGAATTCCTCCGCTGCCATTTATCTGAGTTGAGAATTCAACATAAGTGGAAGGTCCGGCACCATCTGTTGAGATCCACCAGGAAACATAATAGATACCTGTGGATGTAATGGTTGCGACACCTGTAACTGTATTATAAGAAATATTTATACTTTGGTCATTTACTACTGTATTAAAAATGACAGGGCTGCCATTCGCAACAGTTTCTCCTGTAGTTAACAATACTTCGATACCTCTTAGCTGAGCACCAGGTCCAGCTGCACCAGTCGGTCCGGTAGGTCCTGTAGGTCCAGTATCTCCGGTAGGTCCGGTAGCACCAGTAGCGCCAGTAGCGCCGGTAGGTCCGGTAGGTCCGGTAGCACCAGTAGCACCAGTAGC
>WASS01000029.1:600457-601667 GCA_009712635.1 Hungatella sp.
GTAGGTCCGGTAGGTCCGGTAGCACCAGTAGCACCAGTAGCACCAGTAGCACCAGTAGGTCCAGTAGGTCCAACTGGTCCCTGAATACCCTGCGGTCCTTGTGGACCTACAGGACCCTGAGGACCACGTGGTCCAGTAGGACCATCAGGACCTGGAATTCCTTGAGGTCCAGTAGGTCCGGTAGGACCCTGGAATCCTCTGGGACCTTGTGGTCCGGTTGGTCCTGGGCAGCCTCTTGGTCCCTGTGGTCCGACTGGGCCTACACAGCCCCCGCCGCAACCACCACAACCACAGTGGTTTCTGTCCCAATCTCTACAATTACTCATTATAACTCCCTCCTGTCAAGGTGTAATTTTTTTACTTGTATGATGTCTTGTAGATGTGAATTGTATTATAAAGGGCTTTTTCAATCCTTTATAACATATCATATGTGATTAGTCTCAAGTTTGTTAGAGAAAACTTGATTCTTGATGGACACGATAAATAACTTAACTTGTAAAGTGCTGAATTTTGTTGATAATAGTACTTTTGTAAGAGATTCTGCTATTGAAATACAATTAAATTCAGATTTCGGTTAATCACACTTGCACTTGTAATATTAGTAGCAGCAGTATAAATTACTCTTAAATCATAGGTCGAAGTGGTAGTGGTTGGAGCAGTATCAACATAAGTGTTAGCAATTGCCGTATTTTGCGTAGCGGCAACTGAACCACTGAAACTTGAAGTTCTTGTGTCTATTAAAGTTCCATCTCTGTATAATCTTAATTCGGCGGTATAACTGTAATCAGCAGCTGTTACATTCTGCAGATCAATTCCATAGTCAACTTTTATATTATTATCGGTAACAACTGGAGCTGTTGTAGATGCAACTGTTACCTCTGTGGTTAGAGGTGGAAAAACGGCTAGGGTTCCGGTTGCGTTACTAAAAGCTAATGCGCCGGCAGCACCGGTAGGTCCGGTATCACCAGTAGGCCCAGTCGGTCCAGTATCACCGGTAGGTCCGGTCGCCCCCGTCGGTCCGGTAGGTCCAGTATCCCCGGTAGGTCCAGTAGGTCCGGTCGCGCCCGTAGGTCCAGTATCACCGGTAGGTCCGGTTGCGCCAGTAGGCCCAGTAGGACCAGTATCCCCAGTAGGTCCGGTAGGACCAGTCACACCGGTAGGTCCGGTTGCGCCAATAGGTCCGGTATCACCAGTAGGTCCGGTAGGTCCA
>WASS01000022.1 GCA_009712635.1 Hungatella sp.
GGAAGAACGGATGAAAGATATATAACAATGTGTGGTTTTGAGGGTATATGTATTAACCTTCAAAAAGGTTTGGCCTGGTGGCTCAGTTGGTTAGAGCGCCGCCCTGTCACGGCGGAGGTCGTGGGTTCGAGTCCCATCCGGGTCGTTTTACAACTGAATTTTGCTTATGGGATCTTAGCTCAGCTGGGAGAGCATCTGCCTTACAAGCAGAGGGTCATAGGTTCGAGCCCTATAGGTCCCATTCTGTATGCACAAGCCATACATGAGTAGATTTGTGCCGATGTGGCTCAATTGGCAGAGCAGCTGATTTGTAATCAGCAGGTTATCGGTTCGAGTCCGATCATCGGCTTGCATCAAAATTAAATATGGATGGGTTCCCGAGTGGCCAAAGGGGGCAGACTGTAAATCTGTTATCGACGATTTCGATGGTTCGAATCCATCTCCATCCATTTAGTGATTAAAATTCTAATCACTGCATATAATATAATTGAATAACGCGGGGTGGAGCAGTCTGGAAGCTCGTCGGGCTCATAACCCGAAGGTCGCAGGTTCAAATCCTGCCCCCGCAATTTTTGTTGGTATTTTTTATGAATTATGTGTTTTTACACATGAGCCCAGATAGCTCAGTTGGTAGAGCAGAGGACTGAAAATCCTCGTGTCGCTGGTTCGATTCCGGCTTTGGGCATATGGGATACTAGCTCAGGTGGTAGAGCACTTGACTTTTAATCAAGTTGTCCGGGGTTCGAATCCCCGGTGTCTCAGGACAAGCCTTGGAACAGAAATGTTTCAGGGCTTTTTTTATGCAAAAAAATATTCGATGAAAGTATCACTATTCATCGAATTCTACGATTACATAATATCCCCTGTCGTTGTGTTTGATTTCTTTTACAATTCCATGATCTGATTTAATACGGTCACGGCCCATATAGCATCCGGACATGGCAACCGCAGGGTCGATAATATAGCTATAGCTGCTGGTTCCTTCTCTTTCGATGATCTGAACCTGGTCACCGGCCGTTACAAGTCCGGGGCGTTCCATTTTAAATTCTATCAGTCTCATAATCGGTATTCTCCTTCTTATTTCCAGGTTATTATAACCCTGTGAGAAAAAATTGTAAAGATAAGATAAGAATGATATACTAAAAGGGCAATTTAGAGACCTATTAAGAGAGGCGGTTGGCAAAGTGAGTGACAGTAGGAATCTATTAGAACAATTAAAGGAGTATGGAAGATCAGATTTTTATCCCTTTCATATGCCTGGGCATAAAAGACAATGGGAAGAATTATTTTGCGAGAAATTTACCAACCCATTTTCTGTTGATATTACGGAAATTGATGGATTTGATAATCTGCATCACCCCCAGGGAATATTAAAGGAGTCTATGAACTGGGCGGCGAACGTATATAAAAGTGACAGGACTTATTATCTGGTGAATGGAAGCAGCTGTGGGATATTAAGCGCCATCAGCGGTACGGTATCAAGAGACGGAACTATATTGATGAGCAGAAATTGTCACAAGTCAGCATTCCATGGAGTTTTCCTCAATAATTTAAGAACAGAATATATTTATCCACAATTGATTGGGGAATTTGGCCTTCAAGGTGGAATACTTCCTGAAGATATGGAATGGATGTTGAAAAACCATCCGGATGTGGAAGCTGTTCTCGTGGTATCTCCCACTTATGACGGTATTGTTTCGGATGTGGGGAAGCTTGCGGATATAGTTCATAAATATGGTTTACCATTGATTGTAGATGAGGCACATGGTGCTCACTTTACTTTTGGAAAGGGGCAGGGTTTTCCTGTTTCTGCTATTGAACTGGGAGCTGATGTGGTAATACAAAGTCTTCATAAGACACTTCCCTCTCTTACACAGACTGCTGTTATGCATGTAAAAGGCGGGTACGTGGATATGGACAGGCTGGACCGGTATGTGCATATGTATCAGACCAGCAGTCCGTCTTATGTTCTGCTTGCTTCCATAGACAACTGCATCAGATATATGGCTGAAAATGGGGCAGGATGCATGAATGAGTTCTTTGAGAGGATAATGGAGTTAAGGGATGGGTTGAAAGATCTTACCTGTCTGAAGATTCTTAATGAACAGGTGAAAGGTCAGTCAGGAGTGTATGAGGTTGATTTATCAAAGCTTATTATATCTACAAGGGATTCTAAATACTCGGGAGCGGAACTGGATCATTTATTAAGAGTAGATTATCATTTGGAAATGGAAATGTGCGGAACGGACTATGTGACAGCTATTTTAACCATGGCTGATACGAGAGAAGGCTTTAAAAGGCTTTCCCAGGCATTGCTGGAGATTGATTCAAAGGCTGGAAAGTGCGCTGAAATATGCTCTGGCGGGAGATATTTAGCAGCGGAATACGACAACTTTAAAGTCAGACCGGAATGCAGGACTACTATCGCAAAATCCATGGACGCACGCAGGAGAAAAGTTCTTTTGTCTGATGCGGCAGATCTTGTATCAGCGGAATTTGTTTACGTTTATCCTCCGGGTATTCCTATTATTGCGCCTGGAGAAGTGCTGAAAAAGGAACTGATTGAACTGATTATAGCATATAAAGATATGAAACTTCCGGTACAGGGACTGGAGGATGAAAAGATAGAACATATTTATGTTATGGATGAGTTAGCTGAATAAATAAATTTGGAGTAGGATACGATGAGCAGGATATTTTATATTATGGGTAAAAGTGCATCCGGGAAGGATACTATTTATAAAAAACTTCTGGAGAGAATTCCTGGTTTAAAAACCATTACCCCATATACCACAAGACCGATCAGGGATGGGGAAGTTAACGGAGTGGAATATTTTTTCACAACCAGAGAAGAGCTGGAACAATTCCGCAGAGACGGGAAATTAATTGAAGAACGTACTTACGATACAATATATGGGCCCTGGACTTATTTTACAGTAGACGATGGCCAGTTTGACCGGTCAGGACGGGAACTATATCTTATGATCGGGACCTTGGAATCTTACGAAAAAACCAGATATCATTTTGGTAGTGAGTATTTGATTCCAATTTATGTGGAGGTGGATGAAAGAGAGCGCTTACTTCGTTCTATTGAGAGAGAAAGATGTCAGGAAGTCCCGAAATATAAGGAAGTATGCAGAAGGTTTCTTGCGGATGAAGAAGATTTTAAAGAGGAGAATCTGCTTCGATGCGGTATCGACACTCGCTTTATAAATGATGATCTTGATTACTGCCTGGATGAAATTACAGAGCAGATTAAAAAGAATTTGTAAATATCTGATGCTTGTAATGAATAAAATGCTCTCTGAGACTGGTATATTACCAAATTGTTCAGAGAGCATTTTTATGTTTATTTCGCTGCCAGTCTTCTGGCTTTTGCTTCCATACGGGATCTTGTTACATCGATGAAAACAGCTGCAATGATAACCATACCAATTACAATGTATTGAACAGAGCTTGAGGTATTAAGGAGTGTCAGTCCGTTACGAATGGTAGAGATCATCAGTGCACCGATTAATGTTCCCCAGATTGTTCCCTTGCCTCCCATGAAAGAGGCACCTCCTATAATACAGGCTGCAATGGCATCTGTATCATAAGGTGATATGGCTGCAGATGGGTTTGCTACTGCAGAACGTCCTACGATTACCAGGCCTGCAATTGCACACATGAAGCCGGATAAGCTGTAGACAAAGATCAGGACGTTGTCTGAATTGATGCCTGATAGACGGGCAGCTTCCGGATTTCCGCCTACACAGTAAATCATTCTGCCCAGTGCGGTTTTATTTAAGAAGAAGTGATACACACCATATATTAATAAAAGAACTACAAAGCACAGAGGAATTCCGGAAAACCCGTCCAGTGATTTAAACAGGTTGCTGGAGCCTAAAAATGTAACGCCTGCTGGAAAGTCAGAAATCGTTTTGGTTGATACCACTAAAAGGGCAAGACCGCAAAGTACGTTCTTCATACCCAGAGTTGATACAAAGGGATGAGGGAGATGCATTTTCGTCAACAGAAGTCCATTTAAAAATCCAACACAAAGTCCTGTGATAATGCAGGCGAGTATGAGGATAAATGGATTGGTAATTCCCAGTGAATTCTTGAGCATACCCATTACACAGGCGCACAATATGGCATTTGCGCCTACAGAAAGGTCAATGCCTGCGGTAATCAGTACAACCAGCATTGCTGCGGATATAAGGCCATTTACGGCTGTCTGCCGCAGGATATTCATCATGTTATTCATTGTAAGAAATTTGTCTGTTGCTACTGACAGGATCATAAACAACAGGATCAGAGCCAACAGCGGAGCTGCCTTACTGACTATGTCTTTCATCTTTTTTGTTTTCATTGTATAGCACCTCCCCAGGCAGCTTTCATAATTGTCTCCTGATTCAGTAAGTCACTGTCTCGTGAAAGCTCACCCATGATTTTTCCTTCTCTCATTATAATGACTCTGTCACTCATTCCGATAATTTCAGGCAGCTCAGAGGAAATCATGATTACACATTTTCCTGCTTTAATCAGGTGGTTCATGATGTTATAAACTTCAACTTTTGCGCCTACATCAATGCCTCTGGTGGGTTCATCAAAGATATAGATATCTGCATTGGTATTAATCCATTTGCCGATTACTACTTTCTGCTGATTTCCTCCAGACAGCTGACCCACTGCCTCTTTAGAATCTGATATTTTAATTTTTAAACCTTCTACATTATCTACGGCTAGCTGGTCAATGTGTTTCTCGTCCAGAAAGAGTCCTTTTTTGCATTTTTTCATGGAACTGAGAATGAGATTGGTACGTACAGACTGGGTCAGAACAAGGCCCTGGCCTTTCCGGTCCTCTGTTAAAAATGCGATGCCTTGTCGGATTGCATCCTTTGGAGTTTTAATTGTGGCAGGTTTTTCATTGATATAGATATTTCCCGAATCGTGGCCGTCAGCACCGAATATGGCGCGGAACGTTTCTGTACGGCCAGCGCCTACCAGGCCGGCAAAACCAAGTATCTCTCCGTAATTGGCATGAAAACTCACATCTTTTAAAAGTCCGGTTGAATTCAGATGCTCGACTCTTAAGGCCTCTTTCCCTCTGGTGGTCTCTATCTTTGGATACTGGTTATCCAGAGTTCTTCCTACCATGGCGGAGATCAGAGAGTCATTGTCCATCTCGGAAATGTCTTTTGTCAGAATATGTTCCCCATCTCTCATAACGGTTACGCGATCGCATAATTCGAAGAGTTCTTCCAGTTTGTGGGATACAAACAGGATGGAGATTCCTTTTTCCTTTAGAGAACGGACTGTCTTCATTAATTGGGCGACCTCTTTTTCTCCAAGACTGGAAGTCGGCTCATCCATAATGATCAGCTTGGCATCAATTAAAACAGCTTTTGCTATCTCAACCATCTGCTGTATTCCCATACCATAGGTACCACATTCTTTTTTTACATCAATATCCTGTCCCAGTGACAGCATTACCTCATGTGCCATCTCATGCATTTTCTCATATTCCAGGAGCGGGCTGTTCTTCTTTTTCAGCGCTTTATTAATAAATATATTATCTGTGACTGACAGAAGGCGTACAATATTAAGTTCCTGGTAAACACAGGCGATTCCATGAGCAGCAGCCTCTCTGGGGTTTTTAAAAGAGACTTCTTTCCCTTCCATGATGAGAGTTCCTTCTTCCGGGGTATACACCCCGGTCAGTACTTTAATCAGCGTTGATTTACCGGCACCGTTTTCTCCGATCAGCCCATGAATTTCGCCTGGTTTTATTTCCAGTGACATATTGCGCAGAGCCACAACTCCTGGGAAGCGTTTCGTCACATCTTTCAGTTCCATTAAGCTCATAGCAGTTCAACCCTTTCTGTTTCTTACAAGCAGGTTATTTTAAATAGCCTTTCAGTTTTTCTAAGTAGTCTTTTGCATTCTCGGAAGAAATAACTTCACAGCCTGTATCCACAAAGGATTTCACAGTCTCGCCCTTTACAGCTTTCACTGCGGTTTCTACTGCTTTATATCCCATGGTGTAAGCCGACTGGGCGCAGGTTGCAGAAATGGTTCCGTCAATAATATTCTGAACACCACTCTGATTTCCATCAAATCCTACAATGACTACATCTTTTAATCCGCTTTGCTTGCAGGCGGTTGCAGCTCCTGCAGCAGTATCATCGTTATGACATAAGACGATCTGAATGTTACCGCTCTGAGCAGTAATCATGTTTTCCATAACATTGGCAGCTGTGTCAGGATTTGACTGGGCATACTGTACGGAAACGATGTCTATTCCGTTTTCTTTCATGGCTCTTTCGTAACCGGCCTGTCTGGCATCGCTGGTTGCGTTTCCTTCAACTCCGCCTATGATAACTGCTTTTGCTCCCTTGCCGGCTTTCTCTGCGGCATATAATCCGCCCTGGTAGGCAGCTTTGTCATTACCGGTACCAACAAAGGCTATTTTTCCGGGTATTTCAGCATCGGTATCAACGGTTATGATTGGTATTTTTACATCACCGATTACACTGGCAACTGATTCTGACTGGAGAGGGGAAATAACAAATGCATCAATGCCTCCTGCCAGCATGGTTTCGATCATATTGTTCTGATCGTCATAAGATGTTTCTGAAGCAGGTCCCTGAAGGTCAACTTTAACACCTAAATCCTTTGCAGCGGCATTTACACCGGCTGCTACGTAGCTCCAGTATTCGCTGGAAAGCGTTTTTAAGATTACACCGACTTTGATATCTCCCGTAGTGGAAGCAGCGGTGGAAGCGGGGGCAGCAGCGGCAGTGGAAGCTTCACTGCTGGCTGGCGTTGCATCCGCTTTTTTTCCTGCGCAGCCGGTAGCTGATACCAGTAAGGCAGAAATTAACATCATGGATAAGATTCTTTTTTTCATGTTTAATCTCCTTTCACAACACGTATTATACAAGTTGCATAAAATGATTCAATGTAATTACTATTTTATAGACAAAAACACAATAAGACAATGGTATAATTTGCGTTGTAAGGGGGTGGATGTTTCGATATCTTATTTTATATCAGATGAAAAAAAGCCCGGCAGAGATAGGCTTTTTTCAAAGAGAGGCGGTGGGAAATGGAAGCAGTTAATCTGTAAACAAACAGCCATTTTCGACAGTCAGATGTTTTCCTTTCATGGTATATGCTTCTGTCATATGGTTTGTAATGAGTATGACTGCAATTCCGGATTTTAATGCTTTATCAAGCAAATTGATGGTAAGAGAGCGCAGCTGAAAATCAATGGATGAAAATGGTTTAATACAGACCAGCACTTTAGGACGTAGGAAAATCCATCTGTAATAGATCAGCTTAAGCTTGCATTCGTCACTGACATTCTCCGCCTTCTCCCCCAGTTCCTTTTCTGTAAAAATCCCTTCAGTCATATTTTTAACCAGCTTTCGATAGGATTTTTTTAATTGTATACCAGCTTTTTTTTGCATGAGCATAAAAATAAAGTTATCCATAATCGTCATATCGGTAAATATCATCTCATCTAAAGATCTTGCCTCGATGAATACAATTTCGTTTAAAACAGAGCGGAAAATCGTATCTGATCGGTTAGATATAATTGCTTTTCCGGTTATGGAACGGCAGCCTTCCAGCATGGAAATGGCGTGACTGCATTCTGCGGATTTTGTGTCCAGTATATTTAACAGTTCCCCTCCCTTTATATAGCGGGTTAAGGAGATTACGGGACTCAGTTTTAAATTCTGAATATCACCCGTATCTGTAATGGTTTGATCATTTACAGACTGAATAAAGTGATGGGGTGTGAACCGGCTTAAGGATCTTCCGTTTTTTATAATTGTTATTTCATCTGCGTGTTTCCATAATTGGGAATCGCTTCCTGAAACATAGAGAAAGGTCATCCCTTTCCCTTTTAATTTAGCGGATAGTTCAAAAAAAACGTTCATTTCATCCTCTGATAAAAACATCTCCAGATCTGTAATAACTGCCAGCTTTCGTCCGGATATGTAAGCACGAAGGAGTTCGATCTGTTTTTGTCTTCCGTAATCAAGTGTATGGGCTTTGGAAGACATGGGTAGAGACAGATCAAGTTCTTTTAAAAGTTCCGGTGCCATCCGGCAAAGAGAAGCGGCCCGGTTCCACCAGAACACCTTACTGTTAGCCACAAAGATATTTTCTTCTACACTTAACTGGGAAAAAATGCCGCGGTTTTTCCCTATAAAAGCGGTTTGTTTTTGAATCGTTTCCTGGGAACGGTAAGCATTTATTTTTTCCCCATTCCAGTAGATCCAGCCTGAATCTGGTTTTAATGAACCATTTATAAGTCTTAAAAAATTATGTTTTTCAATTAAATTAGGAATTATGGCACAACAAATCTGCCCCTGAAAGGCTCGCAGGCATACTCCTTTTAGTAAAGTCTGATTTCCCTCAGAACAGTAGATATTTTCGTATCGCAATACTTCCTGTTTCATTTTTCAAGCCTCTCTGCTTCATCAAGTATGTAGGGAAGGGTAAGAGATACCTCAGTTCCGGCTCCGGGGGAACTAAACAAATGAATGCCGTATTCCTCTCCCATAAGAAGACGTATTCTGGAATTCACGTTATTCAGTGCGATCCCGCCTTTTTTATCTTCTCTTACAGAACCAGTGCCGCCTGCCATATGAAGAAGTGTATCATTTAAATGTTCGACGGTGGCTTCGTCTATCCCAATACCGTCATCTGAGACGGAAATATAAAGTATGGTATCGCTGTGATCAATGTCTATGATCACCTTTCCCCCCTCAACTTTTGGCTCTAGTCCATGCTTAATGGCATTTTCAACGATTGGCTGGAGAGTAAGCTTTGGAATTCTGGCTTTTAAAAGGTCTTCCTCCTCTGGCAGCAGGATATCCAGATATAACTTTTCCTCAAATCGGTATTTTTGAATTATAAAATAGTTTTTAACATTGGAAAGCTCCTCTTCCAGTGTGGTAAGACTTTCCATATTAGAAGTAGTATAACGGAAAAATACTGCCAGTGCTTCTGCAATTTTTCCAATCTCAGGAACACCCGCCATAATGGCATCCGAGCGGATGGATTCCAGTACATTATAAAGAAAATGAGGATTGATCTGATTTTGTAAGGCCAGATAACGGGCCTGCTGTTTGGCATTTTCAATCATCTTATCTTTATCCAGACTGGTATGGATTCCTGATAACAATTCATTGAAGCTGGGTGATATTCCTTCCAGGCTTTTAAAAAGCTCAGTGAATATAATCCCGTTGTTAAATAGCTCTGCCTGCTTTTCCATAAAACGCAGTTGTTCCCATATTTTTGCTTTTCCCCAAAGGAGAATTGAAAATAATCCAAGACCCATAAAAAGAACCAGGAGCACTGCAAAGTAGGATTCCTGACTGTGATCCGCCATCAGAATCAGGAAAAGCATAAGGAGCATAAGAATACTCCAGGATATCAAAGTACCGATCCATATGACAAACCGGTTTTTTAACCATTGCTTTTTCAATTAGATTCCTCCCAGCTATCGGTTGGTAAACAATTTCCTGTATTCATTGGGTGAAACGCCAAGGGTCTTTTTAAACTGTCTGGTGAAAAACTTGATATCATTATATCCGGCCAGTTCAGCAACCTCACTGATACTTCTTTCTTTTTCGGTCAGCAATTTTTTGGCAGCGTCAATCCGCACCATTTGTATATACTCGGTTAAAGTTTTTCCGGTTTCTTTTTTAAAGAGAGAGGAAAAATAGGTGTA
This sequence comes from Hungatella sp., assembly GCA_009712635.1. Classification (GTDB taxonomy): domain Bacteria; phylum Bacillota; class Clostridia; order Lachnospirales; family Lachnospiraceae; genus Lacrimispora. Next base: position 9,731 of record WASS01000022.1, read on the forward strand.
GCTGAACCCAGTATTTTTAGCCAGCTCTTCCAGCTTAATATTAATTCCCTTATTTTCTTCTATAAAATGCTTGGCATAGATGACAGGCTTTATTTCTCTGTTTTTCAAATGATCCAGGACATTCATAAGTGTTTCGCAAAGAGTGTCTTCCAATAGCCTAAACGTCTGCTCCAGGCTTGTACAATGTTCGTACATTTCAGAAAACCAGGATTCTTTTTCGTGTTCGTCCAAAGAGGAATCCAGCTGTTTGAATCCATTGAGATAATAGTTAAGAAGCAGCAGAAGATTTTTCTTTACCTGTAAACAGGAGGTTATATCTTCTGCCTTCATAATATGCTTTGCAGCTTCCACACATTTTTTAATCTCTTCCATATCAAAGGCTTCCGGCCTGTCTTCCAGAAGCTTTAAGATTCTGGCGTCCATGGCGGAGGAGAGACCCGCGTTAGTAAAAGGTGGTTTTATCTCTGAGACTGTATTTAAGCCAGTGAGAAAACGGTTACCAATGGCAATACGGCTTTCCTTAATCCGCTTAATCAGCTGAATGCAGCTATCTGCCTGTTCGCTGACGACAGCATTAAAGTAGAGCCTGGGGAATAAATCCTGTAGACTGAGAACACGCTCCTTTATGTGGTTTATTGATTCCAGCAGTTCCTTCCTGTCAATCGCATCAGAAAAAAGAAGAAAGAATATTCCTTCTTCTGTTACTTCAGAGATCCAGATCCAGTTGTGGGAGGAAAACTCCACTTCAGCTATTTCAAGGGTTTTCTCTGTCAGCAGCTGGTAGCTTTCTTCCGTAAATTCCCTGTAACTGATATTGGGTTTTACTGCAATACATCTTGCTGAATTCTTCATGATATCAGCAGCATTCATTTTTTCAACTTCCTGCAGTATGTTCTCCTCCTGTTCGTTTAACTGCTTTTGTAAAACAGTTTTTAAAAACAGGTGTTTAAATGTACCGGTATAATTTTTTACGGTTTCTTCAAGATGCAGGCGCGTAGATTGTATGGATATCTGCTCCTGGGTTTCCTTAACCAGTTTTTTTAATGTACGGGTTAAATCTTCCTGATTAATGGGCTTTAGCAGATAATCTCTTACCCCAAACCGCATTCCCTGCTGGGCATACTGAAAGTCTTTATAACCGCTGATGATAATGCATTTGAGAATTTCATTCTGCATTTTTGCTTCTTCAATCAGACGAAGACCATCCATTCCAGGCATTCGGATATCTGTAAGAAGAATATCCGGTTTTTTTTCATTAATCAGCTGCAGAGCAGTTAAACCGTCGTATGCGGTTCCAAGCAGCCGGATGCCAATTTCCTCCCAATTAACTAAATATTCGATGAGCTTACAGATCTTTTTTTCATCGTCTGCAATTACCATACCTAAAATTGCAATCATCTCCCGTTTTGTCATTTTTAACAGTATTGCCTTTCAGGTTAAGTATACTTCACTGGTGAGAGATTCTCAACATAAATAGTGTTGAAAATTGTTGGAAATTGTAAAAAACACCATAATATTTTAAAAAATGATGCAAATATTGAGTAATAATGCTTTTTAATACCGGTTAATTTGTTAAATTTATATCAAAAGTGCATAAAATAGGTTCAAAGCATAGGCAGTAACTATGAATACAGATGAATTTTCTTGCTATCAATGAGTGGGTTTGGTATATTATTAATAAGATTTTGTACCGTAAAAAACATAGGGAATGTAAGAGGTATAATAAGGTGATTAAAATATGAATGCTATGGAAGCCCGTAAGAGCAGATTCTTTAAAAATATGTTTTTGTCCTACTGTCTGATCATTATATTAAGCTTTCTCGTTTATTCGGTTACAGTCATTTATGAGGCTGCAAAAGTGAAAGAAAATCAGGCAGTTAAATATTATGAAACTAAGGCCCAGGCATTTGCCAATGGGATGGATCAGCAGATTTACAGCGCACAGAATATAATAACAAATCTTAATAATTCCTCGTTGATTAATAAATTGTATATGACTGTTCAGATGCAAAGCCCGGTTGATTCCTATCTTTTGTATCAGGTGTTAAATGACATCCGCTATCAGAAAACAGCTGGAGATGATTTTAATATTTCAGATGTTGTTCTGATGATGAATAATTACAATAAGGTATATACCAGTGATGAGGTGGTTCATTTATCCGATCGCATTGATTTATCAGAATGGAAAACCGATCGTTTGGCAATTACAGATTTAAATACCAGTTTAAATATGAATAACAGCCAGCTGACATTTTTCAAAAAATATCTCATATACAGTGGTGCCTATCAATATGGATCTGGTTCACAGAGAGGGATTGTCTGTGTTTTATTTGAAAATCAGAAGATAGAAGAGATGCTGAAAGCTGCATCCGGTGAGGCCCGGGGATATGCAGTTTACTATAATGGAAAACCGGTTATAAAAGAGGGGATTGAAGATGGAAGAAGCTTTAAACAAACCTCACAGGTAAGCAGTGCCATCTCTTATGAAATTATAGCGGATCATAATAAGTTTGGTTTTGAGTTATCAGACCTGGGATCTTTTGCATTGGTGTTTGGATTTTTGATTTGTATGGGATATTTAATTCTGGCTTACTTTTTTACAAACCGGTATTCGTCCCCATTTGAGAAAATCAGGCTTTTAGTGGGGAAAGACAGGAAAGAGGGAAAAAACGAAGCAGAAAAAATTGTCTCCGGTGTGGTTGATCTTCTTGGAGAGCGTAACGGGTATATGCAGCAGGTTCATAACATGTCACCCTATGCCAGCCAGGGAATCCTTCATAGCCTTATTCTTGGGAGTGATGGGGAATCCGGTAATAAAGAATTTTTAACTGATTTTGTTCAGTTAAAACGAGTATTTTTTCTAGCTGCAATGGTTGATTTATATTTTGGAGAGAAATGGAGTAAGGACGAGGCAAAGAAAGCGGTAAAAACAATTTCCCTGCTGGCAGAACAGGAATCAGATGAGGAATTTAAGATCCTGTCTTATAAAAAGGATTCCACCCATGTCTATCTTATTTTTAATAGTAATAACGGAGAACGTCTGGAAGATAAACTTTATGAGTTTTTTGATAAAATGAAGAAGACCCTGGATTCCAGTTGTATGGTGACCGTTGGAGCAGATGAGGTTAAGGAAGAACTGGAAGAGATATCTGTTTCCTGTGACAATGCAATGCTGGCTTTGGAAAAAATCCTATGGGAGGGAAGAGGGGCAATCTATTTCCATGATCCACAGTCGGACTGTTCTATGAATTATTATTTTCCTAAGGATGGAGTAAAACAGCTGACTAAGGGAATGAAGGACAGGGACAGGGAGTCTATCAGTCATTTTTTTAAGGAGATTGAGAAGAAAAACCAGATGGAGTTTGATAATTCTGTTTATGCCGGAAAGCTGCTGTTAAGTGAGCTTTATGTTACCGTTGCAAAAGCAATGCAGGCAATATGGGATCAATGCGGCATTCCTCTAAGAAGAGTGGATGTCTGCCCTTCTTACCGTACCATGGATGAGGTCATTGAATATTATGGCAATCTGATAGAAGGGCTTTTTATTGAAGTGGATCAATCTGAGGAATTAAGAGAGGAATATTTCCAGAATGAGTCGGAATTAATTGAGTATATCAATAAGAATGACAAAAATCCGGACCTTTCCCTCACCCAGATAGCGGACCATTTTTCGGTAAGCAGCAAATATGTGACTGCTTTGGTGAAAAAGCGGTTTGGCATGACCTATTTAAAATATGTGCAGGAACGAAGAATTTCTTATGCAATTGATCTTTTAAAGAATTCGTCTCTTCCCCTTGAGAAAATAGCGGAGGAATGTGGCTACACCAATATGCTGACATTCAGAAGAAATTTTAAAGCGATTATGGCGTGTAACCCAAGTGACTTCCGGGGAGAGAAAATAGCGGAAGAAGAGTCGTAATAATTCAACAAATAAAAGGGCTATAAAACCAGGAATGAATCAAAAAAGGATAGTAAATACTGCTTCCTTTTTTGATTCATTCATTTTTGTGGGCAAAATGCCCTTGGAAAAAGTGAAACTAGCAAAAAAGTAGGGCAAATTATACAATTTACTCACAACACATCAAATGGAAGGGGACAAAAGAAATGAATGTGCTTGCCAGGAAAAAAGCAAAGCCAGAGATAAAAAAACTCTCGAAAGAAGAAAAAAAACTGCTGTTTCGAAAAAATGTGAAGAGAGATAAATATCTGCTTCTAATGTTTGCGCCAGTTTTGATCTATTATCTGATATTCGCCTATTTACCTATGACAGGACTTGTAATGGCGTTTACACAATTTAAGGCAGGCAGCGGAATGATGGGCCTTTATACAGGTACCTTTGTGGGGCTGAAATGGTTTATTCAGTTTTTTAACTCACCGTATGCGTTCCGATTGATTCGAAATACCTTTTTGCTATCATTTTATTCGTTAATATTTGGGTTTCCGATTCCTATTATTTTTGCACTGTGCATTACCCAGATAAAAAATAAGTATTTACAGAAAGGTACTCAGATCATTACATATTTGCCTTATTTTATCTCTACGGTAGTCATTTGCGGAATGATAACAAACTTTTTATCACCGTCCAGCGGAATTATTAACCAGCTGATCGTTAAGGCAGGGGGGACCGCAATAAACTTTCTGGGTGAGCCGAAATGGTTCCGGGCGATTTATGTTATTTCCGGTTCCTGGCAGAGCTTTGGATTTAATTCCATTATCTTTGTAGCTGCAATTATGGGCGTTGCACCGGAACTTTATGAAGCAATGAAGGTGGATGGTGCCAGCAAGGTTCAGACCATACGTTATCTGGTGCTGCCAAGCATTAAACCAACCATTGTTCTTTTACTTATTATGTCACTGGGCAATCTCTTGAATGTGGGCTTTGAAAAGGTTTATCTTCTTTATAATTCCGGAATCTATGATACGGCTGATGTAATTTCCACTTATGTTTACAGGCAGGGTATTGGCAGTCAGAATTACAGCTATGCAACAGCAGTGGGTCTGTTTAATTCACTGATTGCTTTTGTCATCGTGTTTACGGCAAACAGGCTCAGCAGAAAACTGACAGAAACATCGGTATGGTAAGGAGGAAGAGATGAATCAGAAAAGTACATGGATCGAGTTTAAAAATGAATGTATCACAGATAAGCTGTTTGATATCGGCATCTGGGTACTAATTGCGGCAGCAGTCTGTATTACCCTGTATCCTTTTATATATGTTGTAAGCATTTCCTTAAGCTCTGGTGAAGCGGTGAACAAGGGATTAATTACCCTGTTACCGGTAGATGTGAATCTGGATACCTATCGGATGGTTATGTCTTATAAGGATCTATGGATTTCTTATGGAAATACATTTTATTATACCGTTATGGGAACCTTTTTAAATATCGTATTTACCTGTCTGGCAGCTTATCCGCTTTCCAGAAAACGGTTTTTCTTAAGAAAGAAAATGAATTTCCTACTGGCATTTACCATGTATTTTTCCGGTGGACTCATACCAAGTTATCTGGTTGTAACGGGGCTTGGTTTGTATAACAGCAGACTGGCAATGATACTACCGGTCCTGGTCAGTGCTTATAACGTTATGATCTGCCGTTCTGCGTTTGAAGGAATTGCTGAGGAATTATTTGAAAATGCGTATCTTGAGGGAGCAAATGACCTTCAGATTTTGGTAAAGATAGCAATCCCATTAATAAAACCGACGTTAGCTGTTTTAACTCTGTATTATGCAGTGGCACGGTATAATGATTTCTTTAGTGCGCTGCTCTATATCGGAAAGCAGAATCTTCAGCCGTTGCAGTTGTTTCTTAGAAGAATTCTCCTGATGGCATCTGCAGAGATTATGCAGTCTTCCGGAAATGCAACGGCCGCCAGTGCAGCAGCTCAGTCTACCATTCAGATCAGATACGTCTGCATCGTATTATCTATGGTGCCAATCGTATGTCTTACTCCCTTTATACAGAAGTATCTGGTGAAAGGTACCATGCTGGGAGCAGTAAAAGGATAATCATGTTTTGATTATATATAATAAAAATGAGGAGGATGTTACAATGAAAAAGAAGGAATATTGGAAAGCAGCAATCATATCTGCAATGATAGCTGCAGCGGCGTTATCTGGCTGTTCAGGGAAGAACACCCAGACGGAATCAAAAGAGGAAAAAAGCAATGAGGCTGAATTTAATTACACCGGGGCAGCACCGGTAACTAACACACCTGATGCAAAGGTCAGCATTCTTGCACAAAATTCCTGGTACTCTACCGTAGACTATGCCAATGCGGATATTATTAAGAAAATTGCTTCCAATGCAGGTGTGACAATTGACTGGACCCTTGTCTCACCTACCAATTATAAGGACAGCGTCAGCCCGATGCTGGCATCCGGTTCGGATCTACCGAATATTGTGGAACTCCCTGATCTGGATGATAATATGACTTATATTACCGGAGGACTTTTCTATCCTCTTGATGAGTATATGAATTATATGCCGAATTACAAGAAGTTTCTGGACAGCAATCCGGCTATAAAAGCCAGTCTGACAGCTGAGGATGGCCATATTTACTATGTGCCTCAGACAGTTGTAACGGATAATTATCAGCCCTGTACCATGATAAATATGCAGTGGCTGGATCAGCTGGGTCTTCCGGTACCTGCCACACTTGATGAGTTTGTAGAAGATCTGCGTGCGTTCCGTAATAACGATATGAACGGAAATGGAGACAAAACCGATGAGATTCCATTAAGCGTAACAGCTAAGAATCTTCCCCTTATGTTTGGTCCGGCGTTTGGTCTTAACCTGGTGGATGGTTTTTATGCGGATGAAAGTGGAAAGGTACACTATTCAGCTGCAGAATCTGAGAATTACAAAAAGTATCTTACGTTCTTAAATGGACTTTATAAAGAAGGTCTTTTGGAAGTAGAATATACATCTCTTACCCGTGATCAGATTACAGAGCGCTGTGCCCGTAATATAACTGGTGCAACATTTGATTACAGCTGGCAGATGTCACAGCTTTACAGCAAGCAATATCCGGAGTATACTGGTGAAAAAGGAATTATGGTTGGAATTCCACCTCTTTCCGGAGAATCAAAAGGCTTTTATCTGGGAAGAAACCCAATTGCCAATATTTTCGGTATCAGCAAGTCAGACAAGGATCCGCTTCTTGCCATTAAGTTTTTAGATTATGCCATGAGTGAGGAAGCACAGAATTATTATGTCTGGGGACTGGAAGGAGAAAGCTATACGGTATCAGCAGACGGGAAAAAGGCTTATACAGAAAAGGCTTCTGATAACAACTGGCTTCAGCAGCTTGGTATCAATGCAGGATGTCTTCCTTCCCAGCAGTCGGTAGAGGCTACAGATGTACTTCTTCCAAAATGGCATGTTGAAAAGGATAAGGAGCTTCAGGCATTTTCCAAGGCACCTTGGCCATTCATCTACTCTACAAAGGATGAGCAGAATATTATTTCCCAATATCTGGTTGATATTACTACTTATGTAGATGAAATGAATGTGGCATTTATTACAGGAACGACAGATCTTAGTACATTTGATTCCTATTTATCTACCCTTGACAATATGGGATTAAAAGATCTGCTGAAAGTGAAACAGCAGCAGTATGACCGGTTCGTTTCATCGACCAAATAATGAGTTTAAGACCGGCACAGAGGATGGATTCTGTGCCGGTTTTTTACTTTAATTGTATATTAAATTGAAAGGATCAGATATGGAAAATAAGAAAAGAACAATACCGATCTCCAGGTTTTATACCTGCGAAGAAAAGCTCATAAAGAGAATAAAGGAGAACGGCAGAAAAAACAGGTTTTGTGCGGAGACAAAAACAGATTATGAAAATTGGAAGAAGGAAACAAGAGAGCTGTTAAAAAACCTGATCGGACTTCAGAACATGGAATATTGTCCGTTAAATCCCCAGTGTCTGGAACGGGTGGTAATTGAAGACGGTATTATACGGGAAAAGATACTTCTTCAGGTGGAGCCGGAAGTGTATATGCCGGTTTATGTACTGATTCCACCAAAGAAGGGGGTAGAAAAGTTAAAATGCTTTCTGGCACCTCCCGGCCATCAGGGAGCAGGAAAATATTCGGTAGCCGGAGTGCGGGAAATTCCGGCAGTTGCGGATAAAATTGAGTTGTTTCATTATGATTATGGTTTGATGATGGCCAAGCTTGGCTATGCAGTTCTCTGCCCTGACTGCCGCGGCTTTGGGGAGAGAAGGGAGGCTGCACTCCAGGGGGAAGAGGAAAATGAGTTTTTAAATTCTACCTGTTTTCATCTTGCCCATATGGCAGAACCCCTTGGTATGACCGTGATTGGCATGTGTACCTGGGACTTAATGAGACTGGTTGATTATGTCTGGGAGCGGGGAGAATGGGATGTGGAATCTGTTGGCTGCGTAGGGTTTTCAGGCGGAGGAATGCAGACACTCTGGCTTTCTGCTTTGGATGACCGGATTAAAACCGTGATAATCAGCGGATACTTATATGGATATTCGGATTCTCTTTTAAGACTGAATGGCAATTGCAGCTGCAATTATGTACCTCATCTTTGGGAACATGTTGATATGGGAGATATTGGGGCACTTCTGGCGCCAAGACCTCTCATGGTACAATCCGCCCGGTCTGATCATCTGAATGGATACAGAGGAATGGAAAATGTTTTAGAGCAGCTGGACGTGATCAGAAAGGCGTATGGCTTGTTTGGAAAAGAGGAAGTGATTTATCATGATATATGGGATGGTGGTCACTGTTTCCATGGAGAAAACTTAGAGAAATTCTTAAATGGGGTCATGGAAATAAAATAAAGTAATTTTAATTGGATACGATAACATTTGCCAATACTTCTTTCTTGTGGTGAAAAACGTTATATGCTATAATGATACTGGCTGGTTTTTAATAAAACGGGTCATACAACAGCGATAGGGAGGTGTCTCTATGCCAGGTTTCCACGATATTATCGGTCATGAGAGAATCAAAGAACATTTACAGAAGGCGATTGAATCAAATCATGTATCCCATGCGTATATTCTCACTGGGGAAGCGGGAATGGGAAGAAAATCTCTGGCTAACGCATTTGCCATGACTTTGCTGTGTGAAAAAGGTATGAGCGAACCGTGTATGCAGTGTCATGCCTGCAAACAGGTTATGAGCGGGAATCACCCGGATCTTATTTTTGTCACACATGAAAAAACAGCAGGTATCGGTGTAGATGACATCCGAGGTCAGATACAGGATACGATAATGATACGGCCTTACAGCAGTTATTATAAAATATATATCGTTGATGAGGCGGAAAAGATGACGGTTCAGGCGCAGAATGCTCTTTTAAAGACCATTGAGGAACCTCCGTCTTATGCAGTTATTATGCTACTTACTACCAACCAGGAAGCATTTTTGCCCACAATCCTCTCCAGGTGCGTGCAGTTAAAATTAAAGCCGTTAAAAGATTCTGTTGTTACTTCTTATCTGACAGGATCCATGGGGATTAGTGAGAGCAGGGCGGAAGTATACGGAGCATTTGCCAGGGGTAATTTGGGACGTGCCATTCATCTTGCTGCGTCAGAAGAATTTCAGGCGTTGTATATGGAATTAATCCATATGCTGAAGCACTTAAAAGAGATGGATATCATGGAACTCTTAAATTATATCAGGAAGCTGAAGGAACAGGATCCGGATTTATCTGACTGCCTGGATTTTATGCAGCTGTGGTATCGGGATGTTTTAATGTTTAAAGTAACACAGGATATCAATCTTCTTGTTTTTAAAGAAGAATTTAATACAATGAAGGAAATGAGCGCTGCCAGCTCTTATGAGGGAATCGAGCTGATCCTACAGGCCATAGATAAGGCAAGGGTTCGATTAAATGCCAATGTAAATATGGAACTGGCGATGGAGCTTATGCTGCTTGTTATGAAGGAGAATTGATTGATGATAAAAGTTATTGGCGTCAGATTCCGGAATGCAGGAAAAATCTATTACTTTGATCCTGTAAATCTGGAGGTAAAGGCTGGGGATCATGTAATAGTAGAGACAGCAAGAGGTATTGAGTATGGTTACGTTGTACTTGGAGCCCGTGAAGTGGAAGATGAGAAGGTGGTTCAGCCTTTAAAATCAGTGATCCGTATGGCTACCAAGGCAGATGATGAAGTAGAGAAAAAGAATCATGAGAAGGAAAAGGAAGCATTTAAGATCTGCAAGGAAAAGATTAAAAAGCATGGTCTTTTGATGAAGCTGATTGATGCGGAATATACCTTTGATAACAATAAGGTGCTGTTTTATTTTACGGCAGATGGAAGAATTGATTTCAGGGAGCTGGTTAAGGATCTGGCTTCTGTTTTTAAAACAAGGATTGAACTGCGCCAGGTAGGTGTCAGGGATGAGACTAAGATTGTAGGAGGTGTTGGTATCTGCGGCAGAACGCTGTGCTGCCACTCTTATCTTTCTGAGTTTATACCAGTTTCCATTAAGATGGCGAAGGAGCAGAACCTTTCACTCAATCCAACCAAGATTTCCGGCGTGTGCGGAAGGCTTATGTGCTGCTTGAAGAATGAAGAAGAAACCTATGAAGAGCTTAACAGCAAACTTCCTAATGTGGGGGATTTTGTGACCACAGATGACAATTTAAAGGGAGAGGTACACTCAGTCAGTGTTCTAAGGCAGTTAGTTAAGGTCGTGGTTACCATTAAGGATGAAAAGGAAATCAGAGAATACAAGGTGGAACAGTTAAGGTTTAAGCCCAGACGCCGCAGGGAAAAGCCCCAGGTGACGGATGAGGAGTTAAAGGCTTTGGAAGCTCTGGAAAGGAAAGAGGGTAAATCCAAGTTAGATGACAATTAAGCTGAAAGACAATGAACGGATTGATGACCTGCAGCGCAATGGTTATCAGATCATACAAAACCGGGACGGCTTCTGTTTTGGAATGGATGCCGTTCTGCTTTCCGGCTTTGCAAAGGTAAAGCCAGAAGAAAAGGCAATTGATCTTGGAACCGGAACGGGTATTATCCCCATTCTTTTGGAAGCGAAGAATCAGGGAATGCATTATACAGGGCTTGAGATTCAGGAGGAAGTGGCTGATATGGCTACCAGAAGCGTGGCACTGAATCATCTTGAGGATAAAATAACCATTGTCAGAGGAGATATAAAGGAAGCCAGCCGTTTGTTTGGTGCGGCTTCTTTTGATGTGGTGACATCCAATCCGCCTTATATGAATGATGCCCATGGTCTTAAGAATCCGGATCTGCCGAAGGCAATATCCCGTCACGAGGTATTGTGTACATTAGAGGATGTGGCAAGGGAAGGGGCCAGGCTTCTTCGTCCAGGCGGACGGTTTTATCTGGTTCACAGACCCCACAGACTGATTGAAATTATAACAGCAATAAAGAGTGTGGGTATGGAACCCAAGCGAATGAAGATGGTACACCCTTTTGCTGATAAAGAAGCAAATATGGTTCTTATCGAAGCAGTCAGAGGCGGAAGATCTATGATTAAGGTTGAGGCACCTGTGATTGTGTATAAGGAACCAGGTGTGTATACGGATGAGATCTATACCATTTACGGGTACTGATTTTGACCGGGAATGAAAGAATAGGAATTTTAACGGGAGAAGGAAAATGAACGAGAAAAAAGGTAAATTGTATTTGTGCGCCACTCCCATCGGTAATCTTGATGACATTACCCTCCGGGTATTAAATACGCTGAAGGAAGCGGATTTAATCGCGGCAGAGGATACCCGTCACAGCATTAAGCTTCTGAATCATTTTGATATCAAGACGCCTATGACCAGCTACCACGAGTACAATAAGGTAGAAAAGGCAGTTTATCTGGTGGAGCAGATGAAGCAGGGAGTTATGGTCGCACTGATTACAGATGCTGGAACACCGGGGATTTCCGATCCTGGTGAGGAACTGGTGAAGCAGTGTTATGAGGCAGGCGTAGAGGTGACTTCACTGCCGGGACCTGCGGCCTGTATCACAGCGCTGACCCTTTCCGGACTGGGAACAAGGAGATTTTGTTTTGAAGCGTTCCTTCCTTCCGATAAAAAGGAAAAGCAGTGGATTTTAAATGAGTTAAAGAATGAGACAAGAACCATAATTCTCTATGAGGCGCCCCACCGTCTTGTCAAGACTCTGGAAGAACTTTATGAAGCATTAGGCGAGCGTAGAATTACCATCTGCCGGGAATTGACAAAACGGTATGAGACTGCATTTCGTACAACATTTACCCAGGCACTCAGCACTTACCGCAATGAGGATCCAAAGGGAGAATGCGTCATCGTGGTGGAAGGTAAGAGCTTCGATGAAATCCGTATGGAGCAGACAAAAGCGTTTGAGGAGCTTTCTATTGAAGATCACATGACACGCTACGAAAGCCAGGGAATGGATAAAAAAGAAGCCATGCGTATGGTTGCGAAAGACCGTGGAATCAGCAAAAGAGAGGTTTATCAGTATCTGTTAAACCGTGAAATATAAAAAATATCTTGACAACAGGCGTTTATTCTAATAATATTATTTTGAGATTCAAACTATTTGAGATATAAAACAATCCAACGAGGCATGATTTCATTTCACTCGGGAATTACCAGAATGGAACAGAAACATGAATGGGGGAAATATATGACAACAAAAATAATTGGAACAGGGTCTGCAGTTCCGGACCGGGTGGTGACCAATGACGATCTGGCTAAGATCGTGGATACCAGTGATGAATGGATCCAGTCAAGGACTGGTATCAGGGAACGGCGGATTGCCGATACCCAGTCTGGAACCACGGATCTGGCTATAAAGGCAGCTATGGCCGCGCTGAAGGATTCGGGTGTATCTGCTGATGAACTGGACATTATTGTTTTGGCTACTTCATCTCCTGACCGCTGTTTTCCAAGCGGAGCCTGTGAAGTACAGGCGGCAATCGGAGCTCACAGGGCAATTGCTTTTGATTTAAGTGCTGCATGCTCTGGTTTTGTCTATGGCTTCCATACAATCTCCGCATTTTTTCAGGCAGGTATCTATAAAACAGGTCTGATCATCGGAGCCGATACGTTAAGCAAATTAATTGATTGGAAAGACAGAGGAACCTGTGTACTTTTTGGAGATGGTGCGGGAGCAACGGTAGTACGGTCCCAGGATGAAGGAACGCTTTACATGACCATGGGTGCTGATGGAACAAGAGGAAGTGCACTGGACTGTGTATCACGGACCACAGGTAATTTTCTCACTGGTCAGGAACCGGAAACAGGCTATATGACCATGGATGGCCAGGAAGTGTTCCGGTTTGCAGTTAAAACCGTTCCGGAAGCAATCTCAGAGGTGCTTTCAGAGAGCGGAACGGATATAAGTGAAATTAAGTATTTTATTCTCCATCAGGCGAATTACCGGATCTTTGAATCAATTGCAAAGAGACTGAAAGTGCCCATGGAGAAGTTTCCAACCAATTTAGAACGGTATGGAAACACATCGGGAGCATCGATTCCGATTTTGTTAGATGAATTAAACAAAGCCGGAAAGCTGCAGCAGGGAGATAAGATTGTACTTGCCGGATTTGGGGCAGGTCTTACCTGGGGAGCCACTCTTATGGAGTGGTAAATAATGGATCTAATACTTTGATAATCAAAGTACTAGCATATAAAAATGATTAAGAGGAAGCAAAAGGAGATTAGAAGATGTTAGAGAAAATGCAGGAAATTATAGCAGAGCAGTTAAATGTGGATGCAGCAATCGTAAAACCGGAATCCTCTTTTAAAGAGGACTTAGGGGCAGACTCCCTTGATTTATTTGAACTGGTTATGGCACTTGAAGATGAATACTCAGTTGAGATTCCTTCCGAGGATTTAGAGAAATTAACAACCGTTTCACAGGTTATGGACTATTTAAAAGCAAAGGGCGTGGAAGCGTAATGAATACCAGAATCCCCCAACTTTTGGGAATTGAATATCCCATCATACAGGGCGGCATGGCATGGGTTGCGGAACATCATCTTGCGGCGGCCGTGTCGGAAGCTGGTGGCCTTGGACTGATTGGCGGAGCCAATGCACCGGGTGAAGTGGTGCGTGAGGAAATCCGCAAAGCAAAGAAGCTGACCAGCAAGCCAATCGGTGTCAATGTCATGCTTTTAAGCCCTCATGCTGATGATGTGGCAAAGGTAATCGTTGAGGAAGGCATTAAGGTGGTAACCACCGGAGCCGGTAATCCTGAAAAATATATGGAGATGTGGAAGGCAGCAGGAATTAAGGTAATTCCAGTTGTTGCTTCCGTAGCACTTGCAAAGAGAATGGAGCGCTATGGTGCGGATGCAGTAGTAGCGGAAGGATGCGAGTCCGGCGGACATATCGGGGAGCAGACTACCATGACTTTGGTTCCCCAGGTGGCAGACGCAGTTTCCATACCTGTGATAGCAGCAGGAGGAATTGGTGATGGCAGAGGAATCGCAGCAGCATTTATGCTTGGTGCAGAGGCTGTCCAGATCGGAACCAGATTTGTGGTTTCCAAAGAATCCATTGTACATGACAATTACAAACAGAGAATTATAAAGGCAAAGGATATTGATTCTGCAGTAACAGGACGTTCACACGGTCATCCGGTAAGATCTTTAAGAAATCAGATGACCAGAGAGTATACGAAACTGGAAGAGGAAGGAAAATCCTTTGAAGAATTGGAATACTTAACCCTTGGAACCCTTCGTAATGCAGTTTTAGAGGGAGATGTTATCAACGGCACGGTTATGGCCGGACAGATTGCAGGTATGATCAGTAAGGAACAGACCTGTAAGGAAATGATTGAAGAAATGATGGAGCAGGCCGGGAAACTTCTTGGCCGTTAAAGAGGAGTTTATGACTATGAGCAAGATCGCATTTATTTTCCCAGGCCAGGGCGCACAGTACTGCGGTATGGGCCAGGATTTTTATGAGCAGACAGCAACTGGAAAAGAAATTTTTGATATGGCTTCCGGACTTTTAGGTTTTTCCCTGCCGGAACTCTGCTTTGAGAAGAATGACCGTCTGGATATTACAGAATATACGCAGGCAGCCATGGTGACCACAGGGATCGCCATGATGAGGGTGCTGGAAGAAAAAACAGGGATCAGACCGGATGTGACGGCTGGTTTAAGCCTGGGAGAATATTGCGCGCTTGCAGCAGCAGGAGTCATGAGTGACAGAGATTCGATCTTAACTGTCAGACAGAGAGGAATTCTTATGCAGGAAGCAGTTCCCGCAGGTCTGGGAGCAATGGCAGCCGTTCTTTCTTTGGATGCGGCTAAAATTGAGGAGGTCCTAAGCCAGATCGAAGGAGCTCAGATTGCAAATTATAACTGCCCCGGGCAGATTGTTATATCAGGAAAGAAAGAAGCTGTTGAGGAAGCCGGTGAGAAGCTTCTGGCAGCAGGAGCGAAAAGAGTTATTGGTTTAAATGTAAGCGGTCCGTTTCACTCAGCCATGCTGACGCAGGCAGGTGAAAAACTTGGTGCCGTACTTGAGAATGTAGAGATTCATAAACCTGCGATTCCCTATGTAGCAAATGTAACAGCCCGGTATGTGACAGAGGCAGATGAAGTTAAGCCTTTACTGATCCGGCAGGTATCTTCTTCCGTGCGTTTCCAGCAAAGTGTGGAAGCCATGTTAAAAGACGGAGTGGATACATTTGTAGAAATAGGACCAGGAAAAACACTGGCAGGGTTTATTAAGAAGATAACGAGAGATGCGAAAGTCTTTAATATAGAAAAACTGGAAGATATAGATAAGTTAACGGAAATTTAAGGGGAGGTGACAGGATATGTTAGATGGTAAAATAGCGGTGGTCACTGGTGCCAGCAGAGGAATCGGAAGAGCAATTGCGTTAAGGCTTGGACTGGAAGGAGCCACTGTAATAGTCAATTATAATGGATCAGAAGAGAAAGCACTTCAGGTAGTAAAAGAGATTGAAGAAAAAGGCGGTAAAGCAGAGGCGATTGCCTGTAACGTATCGGATTATGAAGCTTCCGGAGTATTCCTTGAAGGAGTCATTAAAAAATATGGGAAGCTGGATATTCTCATTAATAATGCAGGTATTACAAGAGATAATCTTCTTATGAAAATGTCGGAAGAGGAGTTTGATGCAGTCATTAATACCAACTTAAAAGGGGTATTTAACTGTATGAAGCATGTTTCCCGTCAGATGATCAAACAAAGAGGCGGCAGAATCATCAACATTTCATCTGTATCCGGAATTCTTGGGAACGCAGGCCAGGCAAATTACTGTGCGGCAAAAGCAGGGGTCATCGGAATGACAAAATCATTTGCCAGAGAAGCTGCCAGCAGAGGCATTACTGTAAATGCCATAGCACCTGGCTACATTCAGACAGATATGACAGATGTGCTGTCTGATTCTGTGAAAGAGGCGACTTTGGATCAGATTCCCATGAAACGTTTTGGAACGCCGGAAGA
Source organism: Hungatella sp. (assembly GCA_009712635.1). Classification (GTDB taxonomy): domain Bacteria; phylum Bacillota; class Clostridia; order Lachnospirales; family Lachnospiraceae; genus Lacrimispora. The sequence goes on from WASS01000022.1 coordinate 26,155, forward strand.
TATTGCGGCTGCGGCTGTATTTCTTGCATCAGAGCCGGCTGGTTATATCACAGGTCAGGTCATCAGTGTAGATGGCGGAATGGCTATGTAAAAAGGAGAAAAACGGTATGAATAGAAGAGTGGTAGTAACTGGCATGGGAGCAATTACTCCTATTGGTAAGGATGTAGAAAGTTTCTGGAACGGACTGAAGGAGAAAAAGGTGGGAATTGCGCCGATCACTCAGTTTGATACAACAGAATATAAAGCCACACTGGCTGCAGAAGTTAAGGATTTTGATCCTAAGGAGTATATGGATCCAAAGGCAGCCAAACGAATGGAACGTTTTGCACAGTTTGCAGTTGCAGCTACAAAGGAAGCTCTTGAAATGTCAGGAATTGATATGGAAAAAGAAGATCCTTATCGCGTGGGCGTTAGTGTAGGTTCCGGGATTGGAAGCTTACAGGCCTTAGAGCGGGAACATAAAAAGCTATTAGAGAAAGGTCCGGGCAGAGTCAATCCTCTTTTGGTACCCATGATGATATCCAATATGGCAGCAGGAAATGTGGGGATTCAGTTCGGATTAAAGGGCAAGTGCATCAACGTGGTTACGGCCTGTGCTACGGGAACCCATTCCATTGGAGAGGCGTTCCGATCCATCCAGTATGGGGAAGTGGATGTGATGGTGGCAGGAGGTGCAGAAGCCAGCGTTTCACCAATCGGTGTGGCCGGATTTACGGCTCTTACTGCACTTACTACTTCAGATGATCCGCTCCGTGCTTCCATCCCATTTGATAAGGACAGAAGCGGCTTTGTTATGGGTGAAGGTGCTGGCGTTGTGATATTGGAAGAACTGGAACACGCGCTTTCCAGAAATGCCGTTATCTACGGAGAAGTAGTTGGTTACGGGTCTACCTGTGATGCATACCATATTACCTCTCCGGCAGAGGACGGAAGCGGTGCTGCGAGAGCCATGACTGAGGCGATGAAAGATGCCGGCATTAAAGCGGAAGATCTTGATTATGTCAATGCTCATGGAACCAGCACTCATCACAACGACTTATTTGAAACTATGGCAATTAAAGCTGCTTTAGGCGATCATGCAAAAAATGTAAGAATCAGTTCTACAAAATCCATGATTGGTCATCTTCTTGGCGCGGCGGGCGGTGTGGAGTTCATTGCCTGTGTGAAATCCATTCAGGATGGATTTATTCATGCCACTGCCGGTCTGGAAGAAGAGGGCGAAGGTTGTGATCTAAACTATACAAAGGGTGAGGGTGTTTCCTGTGACGTAACTTATGCCATCAGCAATTCCCTGGGCTTTGGTGGTCATAATGCCAGCATTCTTGTAAAGAAGTATGAACAGTAGGAGGCAGTCATAATGGAAATCAATGATGTGATCAGACTGATGGAGGCCGTTTCACAGCAGGGCCTCACCAGTTTTAAGCTGGAAGAGGGTGACTTTAAGTTATCCATGAAGAAAGAAAAACAGATGGTGATTGCGGCAGAAGGCGATTACGTCCAGAGAAGTATGGAGATTCCTTCTTATGCCGTTTCCAATACGAAGGTTACAGCGCTGGAGAGCGGAATGGATCAGGCTAAGACGGAAGTGCTTGCGACTGATAATGTAGTATCTTCTCCGTTAGTAGGAACCTTTTACAACGCTTCTTCGCCGGATAGCGCACCGTTTGTAAAGGCGGGAGATACGGTTAAGAAAGGGCAGACTCTGGGCATCATCGAAGCCATGAAGCTGATGAATGAGATTGAATGCGAATACGATGGTGTAGTAGAAGCCGTTCTGGTTGGAAATGAAGATGTGGTGGAATACGGTCAGCCTCTGTTCCGTATCCGGTAGACGATTGTAAAATCTAAGAGAGGTCCAGGGTCGGACCTCTCTTTTGAACATAAGGAGATAGTATGATGTTAGGTATAAAAGAGATTCAGGAGATTATTCCACACAGACATCCGTTTTTATTGGTAGACTGCATTGAAGAACTGGTACCGGGAGAAAAGGCTGTGGGATATAAATGTGTTACTTATGATGAGTCCTTTTTTCGGGGACATTTTCCGGAGGAACCGGTTATGCCAGGCGTTTTAATTATTGAAGCACTGGCTCAGGTTGGAGCAGTTGCAATATTAAGCATGGAAGAGAATAAGGGAAAGATTGCTTATTTCGGAGCAATTGACAAGGCTAAATTTAAGCAGAAGGTATATCCTGGAAGTAAGATAAAACTGGCCTGTGAAATAATTAGAAAAAAGGGTCCGGTAGGAGTTGGGAAAGCGGTTGCAACTGTAGATGGTAAAATCGCTGCCAGCGCAGAACTGACATTTATGATTGGATAGGTGGAGACCGATGTTTGATAAGATTTTAATTGCAAACCGCGGTGAGATTGCGGTAAGAATCATAAGAGCATGCAGGGAGATGGGAATTAAAACGGTTGCTGTATACTCGGAAGCGGATCGGGAAAGCCTTCATACCCTTCTGGCAGATGAAGCCATCTGCATCGGACCGGCACCATCCACTCAGAGTTATTTAAATATGGAACGGATTCTCACTGCTACCGTAGCCATGAAGGCAGACGCAATTCATCCGGGATTTGGATTTCTTTCTGAGAACGCCCGATTTGCAGAACTCTGTCAGAAATGCAACATTACCTTTATCGGACCAGATGCCGGAATTATCAATAAAATGGGAAATAAATCGGAAGCCAGAAAAACTATGATGGAAGCAGGTGTTCCAGTAGTACCAGGCGGAAAGGAAGCCGTCCATCACGTAGAAGAAGCCAGACAAATGGCAGAGCGGATCGGTTTTCCGGTTATGATCAAGGCCTCATCAGGGGGCGGCGGAAAAGGAATGCGTATTTCAAGGGGCATGGAAGACTTTGAAGCTAATTTTAACAATGCACAGATGGAATCAGTTAAAGGCTTTTCCGACGATACCATGTACATTGAGAAATATATTGAAAAGCCGAGACATATTGAATTTCAGATACTTGCAGATCAGATGGGTCATGTTATTCATCTGGGAGAACGGGATTGTTCCATTCAAAGGCGTCACCAGAAGGTTCTGGAGGAATCCCCTTCTGCAGCAATTTCTGAGGAACTTCGCCACCAGATGGGCGAGGTTGCAGTACGTGCAGCAAAGGCGGTAGGTTATGTGAATGCAGGTACCATTGAATTTTTGCTGGATAAAGATAAGAATTTTTATTTTATGGAGATGAATACAAGAATTCAGGTGGAGCATCCGGTAACAGAAATGGTAACCGGACTGGATCTCATAAAAGAACAGATCCGCATTGCAGCAGGTGAACCTCTTAGTGTATCACAGTCTGATATTACAATCTCCGGCCATGCCATTGAATGCAGAATTAATGCGGAAAATCCATCAAAAAACTTTATGCCCTGCCCTGGTCTTATTAAAAATGTTCACGTACCGGGAGGCAATGGTGTACGAATTGATACCCACATTTACAATGATTATAAAGTTCCTGCAAATTATGATTCCATGCTGATGAAGCTGATCGTCCATGGGAAAGACCGTACGGAAGCCATTGCTAAGATGAGAAGCGCCCTTGGGGAGCTTATTATTGAAGGAATTGAAACAAATATAGATTTTCAGTTTGATATATTAAGTCATGATGCATATCGGGATGGTGATGTGGATACAGACTTTATTCCCAAATTCTTCCCGGATTATGTCCGGTAAACAGGGAAAGGAGCAGATCTTATGTTAAAAGAAATGTTTAAGAAAACTTATACCCTGATTGACAGCAAATACAGGACGGTGGAGAAAACCGGAGAACCAAATATTCCGGAGGGACTTTGGAAAAAGTGCAATAAATGCTGTCAGCCAATTTATGCGGAGGATGTAAGAAGCAATCATTACGTCTGCCCAAAGTGTAAGGGATACTTCAGAATTCACGCCTTTCAGAGAATTGAAATGACAGCAGATGCAGGAACTTTTGAAGAATGGGATAAAGAGATGGAATTTGAGAATCCTCTTGATTTCCCGGGATATGAAAAGAAGATTGCTGCAGCTAGAGAAAAAACAGGATTGTCTGAAGCAATTGTGACAGGTGTCTGTGAAATAAACGGCCAGAAAGCTGTGCTTGGCGTCTGTGATGCCGGGTTTATTATGAGCAGCATGGGGCATGCAGTAGGAGAAAAGATTGCCAGAGCTGTTGAGCGTGCAACTGCTGAGAAACTTCCAGTAATTTTATTCGCCTGTTCCGGTGGAGCCAGAATGCAGGAGGGGATCGTGTCCTTAATGCAGATGGCGAAAACGTCTGCAGCATTAAAACGCCATCATAAGGCTGGGCAGCTTTATGTCAGTGTTCTTACGGATCCTACAACCGGTGGTGTCACCGCAAGCTTTGCAATGCTTGGAGATATTATTCTGGCTGAGCCAGGGGCATTAATCGGCTTTGCCGGCCCCCGGGTCATTGAACAGACAATCGGACAGAAACTGCCGGAGGGCTTTCAGCGGGCTGAATTTTTACTGGAACATGGGTTTGTTGATAAGATCGTTCCAAGAGAAGAGATGAAGGATATATTAACTTCTATCTTAAAGCTCCACAATCCCCACAATAAGGAAAGTTTTTGTGTGGATAACCAGGAAGCAAATGAAAGTGCCTGTGGAAAAAAGAGTGGGTTCTGGCCCAAAAAGAATAAACGAAGCCCATGGGATACGGTGCAGCTGTCAAGAAGTGCGGACCGCCCGGTAGCCTCGGATTATATTCATCAGCTATTTGAAGATTTTATGGAGTTCGCCGGAGACCGTTATTTTAAAGATGACGGAGCAATTGTAGGCGGAATTGCATCCTTTCATGGAATGCCTGTCACTGTGATCGGACAGGAAAAAGGTAAGAATACAAAGGATAACATCAGACGTAATTTTGGTATGCCTTCACCGGAAGGTTACAGAAAAGCCTTAAGGCTGATGAAACAGGCAGAAAGCTTTAATCGCCCCATTATCTGTTTTGTGGATACGCCGGGAGCGTTCTGCGGTCTTGAAGCAGAGGAGCGGGGGCAGGGAGAAGCCATTGCCAGAAACTTATTTGAAATGGCAGATTTAACAGTACCGGTTCTTTCTATTGTGATTGGAGAGGGCGGAAGCGGGGGTGCTCTTGCCATGGCAGTTGGAAATGAAGTCTGGATGATGGAGAACTCCATTTATTCCATTCTGTCTCCGGAAGGCTTTGCCTCCATATTGTATAAAGACAGTAAAAAAGCAAACGATGCAGCCAGAGTCATGAAGATCACGGCTAAGGATCTGATGGATCTTGGTCTTATTGAACGGGTAATACCGGAGGAAGAGCCTGCCTGTGCAGAGAATCTTCCTGAGATTGCCAGGGAGATGGACCGGGCGATGGTAGAGTTTTTTGCCGGATACCTTACCATGACGAAAGAAGAACTGACAAATCAAAGATATGATAGATTTAGGAGAATGTGATGGGAACATTAAAACCATTGGTAATAGGAGATCTGGTGGCAAAATATCCGGTAATTCAGGGTGGAATGGGAGTTGGAATCAGCCTTTCCTCTCTTGCAGGAGCTGTGGCTAAGGCAGGCGGAGTTGGAATTATTTCAACGGCTCAGATTGGATTTAAACAGCCCGATTTCCTTAAGAACCCCCTGGAAGCCAATTTACGTGCGATTGGTGAGGAAATGAAGAAGGCCAGGGAAATTGCTCCAGAGGGAATTATAGGCTTTAATATCATGGTTGCCACCAAGAATTATGCAAGCTATGTGAAAAAAGCGGTGATAGCAGGTGCTGATATCATCATTTCAGGAGCCGGTCTTCCTGTAAGTCTTCCAGAGTATGTGGCGGAAGCTGCAGAAGAAGCTGGAATTAAACTGAAAACAAAAATTGCCCCCATTGTTTCTACTGTAAAGTCTGCTATGGTTATCTGTAAGATGTGGGACCGTAAATTTAACCAGGCTCCGGATCTGGTTGTTGTGGAAGGTCCCCTGGCAGGCGGCCATCTGGGATTCTCCAGAGAAGACTTATCAGAACTGGGTGTTGATACAGCAGATGTGGAACACACCTTTCAGCAGGCGAAATATGACGAGGAGGTAAGGGGGATCATCCGGCTTGTAAGAGAATACGGGGAAAAGTATAATAAAGTAATACCGGTAGTAACTGCAGGCGGAATCTATACCCATGAGGATGTCATGCATCAGATTGATCTGGGTGCTGACGGTGTCCAGGTTGCAACCCGGTTTGTCACAACCCAGGAATGCGATGCCCCAGAGGAATTTAAGGAAGCTTATATAAAGTCATCCAAAGAGGATATTGTCATTACAAAAAGTCCGGTTGGAATGCCAGGCAGAGCAATAAAAAATCCGTTTTTGGATCATGTGGCCAATACCCCCTTCAAACTGGAACACTGCTACGATTGTCTGGAGAAGTGTGACAGAAAAACCATACCCTACTGCATTACAAAAGCCTTAATCTCATCGGCGGAAGGAAGAACCGAAGACGGACTGGTATTTTGCGGCAGCAATGCTTACCGGGCAGAGAAGATGGAAACGGTTGATGACGTAATGAAAGATCTTGTTTTTGGAGAATAACATTTCATAAACTCTTCTTTTTGGGAATAGGATAAAAAGAAAACATAGAAATGTGGAGTGATGGATGTTAAATTATCTCTGGGCTTTTATGCTATTGATAGGAGTTATCTGGGGAGCACTTCATGGAAATTTAAGTGCTGTAACAGACGGAGCGTTAACTTCTGCAAAGGAAGCGGTGATGCTGTGCATTACCATGCTTGGAATTATGTCTTTCTGGACCGGACTGATGGAAATCGGAAGGAAATCGGGGCTGATTGAACGGTTGTCTGCCAAAATGGGGCCAGTGCTTCATTTCCTGTTTCCCAAGATACCGGAAAAGCATCCATCCCTGGAGTATATTTCTACCAATATCATTGCAAACATTCTGGGCCTTGGATGGGCAGCGACACCTGCTGGTCTCAAGGCAATGGAATCATTAAAGGATTTAGAGGAGACCAGAAGAAAAGAGTATTCTCAGGGGAAGAAAATCCCCAAACCGGTTTCCGATGGTACTGCCAATAATGAGATGTGCACGTTTATGATTATTAACATATCGTCGCTCCAGCTAATCCCTGTCAATATGATTGCTTACAGAAGCCAGTATGGCAGTCTTGATCCAACAGCAATTGTAGGGCCAGCCATTGCAGCAACCTTGTTTTCAACGGTAATCGGTGTTGCTTTGTGTAAGCTGCTTGACCGGTGATATCTTATAAGACTAAAAAAACGCCGGTCCTCCAGACTCTTGGAGGACCGGCCATTTGTATTTATTTGGTGTTAAAAGAACAGTTGACGACTGTAGCGCCCACAATGACATCTTTGCTTGCACCGCCGCTGGAGATGCAGTCTGAAAACTTATGAGTTCCTGAGGAAGGAGCTTTTGGGAAGTAGAAGTTAACGTTGTTATTCTTTGCCGTACAATTTTTGAGAGTGATATAACCAGTATTGTTATTCTGGTCATATCCTCTTTTTTTATTGCCAATAGCAACGCAGCCTTCCAGATAATGGTTGTCGCTGGTATAATTTCCGCCTACTTTAAAGCCCTGTCCGTTTCCATCGCCTTTTCCGTTGTAAGAGGCTTCGCAGTTATATAATTTAACTGCATTGCCTGCGGAATAGAAATCAAAGCCGTCATCAGAATTGTTAAGAGCATTACAGTTTCTAAATACATTGCCGCTTCCGATGCTTAACTTGGCTGCAAATCCATCTGCATTCTCTCCGTTGGTTTTGGAGTCGTAGTTATAAGTAGAGGTAACGCGGGTGATTTCATTATTGTATGCCCCGTTACTCATCTGAAGGCCGGTGTCTCCACATTTGGTAATGAAGCAGTCTGTAATTTTGTTGTTGCCTCCGCTGATATGTATTCCATTATCTCCTGCGTTCTGAATGGTAAGACCGGATATAACCCAATAGTTTCCTGTAATCTGGAAGCCTCTTGAGCTGTCAGCATATGGCTGGCTGGAGAAATCAACAACTGGCTTGTGACCGCTGTAATTCATAATCCGGATTGGTGAACCGGAAGTACCGCTTTTGCTTAATTTGTAGGTATTAGATGATTTGTAGGTCCCATTCATTAAATAGATGGTAGTGCCTGCGGAAGCGTTGCCTAATGCCTTATCAATGGTCTTATAAGGCTTGTCTTTGGACTGTCCGTTATTGGAGTCGCTGCCGCTTGCAGAAACATAGTACTCCTTTGAAGCACCATGGGCAGGTGTGGGACTCATGACACATAAACTGGTGACCATAAAGCAGGTAGTGATGATACTGATGATTCTTTTTCCATTTCTCATTTTTTATCCCCTTTCTTTCTATCTAGATTCCGTGCCAGTTATTTGACCCGGTATTTCTAGCAAAAACATAATAAAAAAACAATTGTACATAAACTATAATTAGATACTAAAATAGTAAAAAACAATTGTCAATAAAAATAAAAGGGATTGTTAAATTATTCCAAAATGTCATAATTGATACTATAATTATTAAGTGAATAGAATATAAAAAAGAAAAAAGCATATAGAAATGATCGGGAATTTTCTCGTCATCTCTATATGCTTTTTTCATGTATGAGAAACTACTGATTGCTTTCCTTATACTCTTTTAATGCTTTGGACAGCTGATCCGGGCAGGAAGTAGGACGAAAGCCGCATTTGATTCCTTCCAGACGACGAATGGCATCATCAACATCCATGCCTTCTACCAGTCTTGATACGCCCTGTGTATTTCCTGAGCAACCGCCTACAAACTGTACCTGACCAACCTTATTTCCTTCTATTTCAAAATTGATTTCCTGGGAACAAACTCCGTGTGTTTTATATTTCATCATTCATACCTCCGTATAATTGTAACGCTTACCTCAACTGGAACTTTAAAGAATTATAACGAATTCCGTGGCAAGTGTCAATAGATCATAAAAGGAAGAAATAGGAAGCATTATGCAGCTAAGATTCTAACAAAAGTTCTTTTTGTTCTTTTAAATATTCAAACAATATATTGGATTTGTCTACTAGTTGGGGATTGATACAGTTAGAGGATAATTTGGTAAAACCAATATTTGTTTTAACCGAATCTCTGATCCTGTAATATGTAAGTTTTGGAAACATCTGAAGATTTGCAAGCTGTCTGGGTAAAATAGCACAGCCGCCTTTTTGAGACAAAAAAGATAGAAGCATCATATGTCGGGGGAATGTCCCAGCAATACTGCCTGTGTATCCAATATCATAAAGTTGTTTCTTTGTCAGCCGGTAAATATCAGACTCTTTGGCAATGGTGTAGATATTATCAAATTTAAAGCCCTTTAAATCAATCTCACTGCCTTGTTCAAATGGAAATACGTTCTTACTGCAAATCATCACCATCTCATCTAAGACCAGAGAAACCGTATCATATTCTGTGTCATTCATTAAATCCGTACGGCAGATAGCAGCATCAATCTCCTGCTGAGAAAGCATCTTAAGCAGACTTGCCTGATCAGCCTCCACTATTTGGATAGAATAATTACCAAATTTCTCCTGAAAGTTAAGAAGCAGCTGCATAATCCCGCTTTCCGCAAGGCAGGGAATCGTTCCTACGGTCAACTCTGTAACATAGCAGGAGGAACCAAACTTTTCCAGTTTCGTTCTTAAGTCCTGGGTACACTTGCGGATGTTTAGTGCATATTCCAGGTAAACATTGCCTGCCTCTGTCAGTTCTGCCTTTGTATTACTTCTTATAAACAGTACAATTCCCAGCTCATTTTCAATTGCTTTAATATGTTTTGATAAAGCAGACTGGGAAATATAAATGCTTTCGGCAGCGGTAGAAAAATTTTTGTACTTTGCCAATGCTAAGAAATCATCAATCCATTTTGTCATAATCAAATAGCCCCCTTAAGTTACTGATAAATCGTAAAAATCTAAACTCAGATGTACGTTTTGTCATTAACACTATTATAATACAGAATGATGAGAAGGAAAATATGTTTATACTATTTTATCATGACATTTTAGAATACTTTTAAATATTAAAAAAACATAAAGTTAACTATCATTTCAATGGTAAAGTGCAATAAAATGCGCATTTATAAATCGTTTATTTTGGGTTTACTATTTGCGGTGAATCATAATTGAAAAATTTAAAGATTATTTGATTCCATTATGGAATAGTTGCGCGAATTTAATCGAATTGCCACGAAAATTGTAATTGATTATAATTTAACTATGTTGGAAAAATAATCCAGCTGGGTACCGTATCAGCATCATTTAAAGAAAATCAGGAGGAAAATTTATGGCAAAAGTTTATCAGGATTTGCGCAGTTTCCTTTCCACTCTGGAAGAAAACGGTCAGTTAGTACGAATTAAGGAGGAGGTTAATCCAGAACCGGATATTGCGGCAGCAGGCAGAGCAGCTGCAAACATAGAAAGTGGACCGGCGGTTTTATTTGAAAAGGTAAAAGGATATCCTTACAGCGTAGTTACAAATGTTCATGGTTCGTGGGCCAATCATGCTCTGATGCTTGGTATGGATAAAACAGCAACAACAAAAGAGCAGTTCCATGAGATTAACCGCAGATGGGACCGATTCCCGGTTAAGCCTGAAATTCTAAAGCGAGAAGAAGCACCCTGTAAAGAAAACACCATTGACAAAGCGGAGGATATCAACCTGTTTGAACTCCTTCCATTATACAGAATCAATGATCAGGATGGCGGTTTCTTCCTTTCTAAAGCGTCCATTATTACGGCAGACCCCAATGAGCCAGATAATTTTGACAAGCTAAATGTTGGTACATATCGCATTCAGGTTAAGGGAAAGAATCGTGTAGGAATTCAGGCACTGGCATTTCATGACATTGCAATCCAGTTGGAAGCTGCTGAGAGAAAGAATGAAAAGGTGCCGATCTGTATTACAGTTGGAAACAGCCCGCTGGTAACCTATATGGCATCTACGCCTGTTATGTATACTCAAAATGAGTATGAATTTGTAGGTGCGCTTCAGGATGGGGTTCCCACACAGATTGTTCAGTCCGATCTTTACAAAAACCTGTATGTTCCAGCCGGTTCAGAGGTTGTTTTAGAAGGCTATATTGAGCCAAGGGTACGTGAGGTAGAAGGCCCGTTTGGAGAATTTCCAGGCTCCTACTCAGGTTCCAGACGCCAGTGTGTGATTACAATAACTCATGTAACCCATAGAACAAATCCTATTTTTGAGAACCTTTATCTGGGTATTCCGTGGACTGAAATTGATTATCTTATGGCTTTAAATACATCAGTTCCTCTTTACCAGCAGATCAAACGGGACTTTCCTGAGGTACAGGCGGTTAATGCCATGTATACTCATGGAATCGGATGTATTATTTCCACAAAGGTACGTTTCGGCGGTTTTGGTAAAGAAGTGGCATTCCGCCTTCTTTCCACTCCTCATGGCGGTTCGTACAGTAAGATCATTATTATTGTAGATGAATTTGTTGATCCATTTAACCTCCCTCAGGTTATGTGGGCACTGACTACCCGTGTGAGACCGGATAAGGACGTTGTGGTAATTCCAAACTGTCCGGGTATGCCTCTTGATCCATCCTCATATCCTGCCGGAATGCATTCCAAACTGATTATTGATGCGACAACACCAAAGGATCCGGAACCTAATCCAAGAGAGGTTGAACTTTTAGAGCCGCCGGCTGGCTATGAAAAGTATGAAGCTTTGATTCGTAAACTGATGTCTGAGATGTAAGCACTATAACGAAAGGAGATTGAAACTATGAAATGTCCACGCTGCGACGGAAATAAAATTGAAGTGATTGCAACCTCTCCTGTTGGAAATGTCTGGGAAGTTTATGAATGTATGGATTGCTTTTATTCCTGGAGGTCTACTGAGACGCCCCATATTCATGATAAATTTAAACTGAAAAAAGAACAGATTGATACGTTACAGGTAATACCCCCCATTCCGCCCCTCGATAAATAATTTACATAACTCCTGACTCTTAAGGCTTTCCCCCAAGCCTTAAGAGATCCTAAAAAAGATTAGCTTATTAATTCTAATCACGAAAGGAGAAGCTGCAGTGACATTCACTAAACAGAAATTGGGCTTTTTAATCGGTATTATTATTTTTGTTCTTGTCCTACTTCTTCCGCTTGACGGCCTGTCCAGAGAAGGACAGATCTGTCTTGGATTAACACTAATGACCGTAGTCTGGTGGGCTGCACAGGTTGCCCAGTCAGGTTACGTGGGGGGATTCTATCTGGTCTCCGTATGTCTTTTAAAGCTTGCTGATACGAAAGTGGTATTTGCAGGCTGGACAACTTCAACCCTGTGGCTGGTTATCGGTGCTTACATGATTGCGGCAGCAGTTAAAAAGTCAGGATTAGGGGAACGGATCTCTTATGCCTATATCCTGAAATTTGTAAGATCATGGAAGAGCATTATTATCGGCATTTTTGTATTGACTTTTATTTTATCCTTATTTATTCCTCACCCATGGCCCCGGGCATTCTTAATCATGTCGGTTATGTCCGTAGTGATTAAGGCTGCAAATATGCCAAAGGAGGATGCGGTTAAGGTGGGATTTACGGTGTTTGCAGCGTCGGTTCCGGTTTCACTTATTTTCCTGACTGGAGATTCTGTTATTAACCCGCTGGTAGTGACTTACTGTACAACAGAAAGCATTAATTTTGTACGCTGGTTTCAGATTATGGGACCTCCGGCTCTGTTTTTAAGCATTACTACCCTGATCTTAATCCTGATTTTGTTTCAGCCATCGAAAGCAGTTGAAGTTAATTTCGATGAGGTGCGTACCGCTCAGTCTGCTCTTGGTAAAATGACCGAAAAAGAGAAGAGGACTCTGATCTGGATTATGATAGCAATTGGCCTCTGGCTTACCAACGGCATAACCGGTCTTGATGTAGGCTGGGTTACACTGGCGGTAGCCATGTGCATGGCTCTGCCTGTAATCGGTAATGTTTTAACGGTAAAAGAGTGGAGCGATGTTCCGGTTCATGTTCTGGTATTTTTAACTTCTGCCATTGCAATTGGAAAGGTTGGAGCAGTAACCGGTATGAATGAATGGCTCGCAGCCACTCTGCTTCCCAAAACCATGCCGGGAAACATACTGGTACTGGCCATTATGATTGCAGCGATTGCGATTCTGATTCATATGTTTATGGGTTCTGTGATTGCAGTTATGGGAGTTGCCATTCCGGCGATCTTGGTCTGTACCAATGCACTGGGAATTAATGAGCTGGCAGTAATTTTTGTTATTTATCTGGCTATTTCAGGCCATTATATTCTTCCGTTCCATCACCTTAATATTCTGGTGGGGCAGGGAGAGGAAAACGGAATGTATACACAGAAGGAAACCATTAAGATGGGGGTTCCGCTGCTTATTCCGATTTTCCTGACAGTTGGTTTTGCCGTAGCATGGTTTGCAGTTCTTGGCATTGTATAACTGTTAAAAGAGAGGTGTTTAAATGAGAATTATTGTAGGAGTATCAGGAGCAACCGGCGTTGTCATGAGTCTTTATCTGCTGAAAGCGCTGAAAATTTTTAAGGACTGTGAGGTCCATCTGGTGGTATCGGATTGTGCCAGAAAAACCTGGGAGTTAGAAACCGATTATCCCTTTGAGAAGCTGGTTGAACAGGCAGATTATTATTATGATGTACATAACCTGGCTGCAGCAATATCAAGCGGCTCTTATCAGACAGACGGAATGATTATACTGCCCTGCAGTATGAAGACCCTGTCAGGAGTTGTAAATGGTTTTACCGATAATCTCCTGATCCGTGCAGCCGACGTCTGCATGAAAGAAAACCGGAAGGTAATTCTGTGTACAAGAGAAATGCCTCTTGGTAAGGTTCATCTTCGCAACATGATGGCAGCAGCAGATTTAGGCTGTACCATAATTCCTCCAATGCTTACTTTTTATAATGGTCCCAATTCCCTGGATGATCAGATTAACCATGTGGTTGGAAAGATCCTGATGCAGTTTGGACTGGATTATAAAAATTTTATCCCATGGCGCGGTGCAGTTTAACTATGGAAAAGAAGCTGTAAAAGGGAGAGATATTATGATAAACAAAATTTACGGAGCCGGAAAGTATGCGGTAAGTATGAGCGTCCATATAACAACAGGAAACGGACTTGCAGTTTTTATAAGCGGTGGTGAAAGACCACATCTAGGAGGAGTGGCATTGGCATCCCCCAGTGCAGAGATTGATGGACAGCAACTTTCCAGCTGCGACCTTTGGACCCTGACAGTACCGGGGCATAAGGACGCACAGCTGGCACAAAAAATCGCGAAGAAGCTTTGCACTGCTCTGGGAGAGCCGGTATCTGTAAGTCTTGGGGTTCATGTTGAACATGCCACAATGGATGAGATTAAACTTCTGTGTGATAATGTGGAAGCTGCAGCAGATTTATTTTTGAAAGAGTATCTTGAAAAGAACTGATTGGAGTAATTATGGACCATTTGATTTGTGTTGACATACTGGATCGGGAAATAGGGAAAGCGACCAAAGAAGAGTGTCATAAAAAAGGATTGCTTCACAGGGCTTTTTCAGTATTTTTGTATCACGAGGGGAAATTGCTGCTTCAGCGGCGTGCATTGGAAAAATACCATTCCGGAGGTTTGTGGACCAATGCATGCTGCTCTCACCCCCGATATCAGGAATCTTTAGAGGAAGCAGTTAAAAGGCGTCTTTATCAGGAACTTGGAATCGTATTAAACTGTGAAGAGGCAGGTTCTTTTATTTATTATCATAAGTTTCATAATGAAATGTTTGAGTATGAATACGACCATGTGTTTATTGGTCAGTATGATGGAGAAATCAGTCCGGATCCGGAAGAAATTATGGATCTGAAATGGATGGAAATAGCTGATTTGTCTGAAAGCATGCTGCATAATCCGGAACAGTATACGGTGTGGTTTTTAACTGCAGCACCTATGGTTATTAAAAAACTGATGAGCGGAAAAGTACCAGGGTAATGACCTGGATTTTTCGCTGTTCAGAGATAGATTGGCTTTAAAATAAATACATAATGGGAGGTACACTTATGAGTGACAAGAAAGGGTTTAAGGTTTGGATTACAAATTTAACGGTTAAATGGAAATTATCAATTGGGTTTGGTATATTATTTTTAATATTATTAATTTCGCTGGGTACTTCAGCAAGCAGTATATCCAAAATTGGAAACCAGGTAGAATTATATTCAAAATTCACCTACCCTCTCACCTCTAACAACCTAGAAGCCCAGAGGGATGCTGTGTCAGTACAGAGATTTTTACTAATGGCACTTCTTGAAAAAGAATCAGGGAAAGATTATCAGGCCTCCCTTGACATGTCCAGTAAAAGCGCACAAAATTTTATGGAGGTTTTTGATAAATTTGCTAAAAACCAGAGAAGTGCAGCAAATGATAAAAACATAGCAGATGTAAATCAGCATGTACAGGAGGCGGAAGTAGCTCGTAATAAAATTCTTGACCTGCTAAACGATCCATCTAAAAAAGATGCATCAGCAGCCTATACCATTTTCCAGGAAGAATTTTTACCACCCTTTAATCAGATTACAGATATCATGGAACAGATGAATGTGGTTGGAGCACAAAAAGCGGATGTACAGAAACAGACAGCAAAAAGCGTTATAGCAGAGTCATGGGTAATACTTATGGTGGTACTGGTGGCATCTGTTTTAGCTACCCTTTCTATTATAATTGTACTGACACGGGCGATTCTAAAACCTGTTAAAGAAATAGAAGAAGTGTATAAAGACATGGCGGAAGGAAATCTTCGTTCAGAAATTCACTATGAGAGCCGCGATGAACTGGGACGTATGGCGGAAAGCATTCGTTCTACCAATGCAAGACTCATTACTTATATTGAAGATATTATTTCAAAACTCACAATGCTTTCTCAGGGTAACATGAGTTTTACCGTTGATCTGGATTATGTTGGTGATTACTCTGCAATCAAACAGTCTTTACTCACCACAATTTCCTCATTAAATGCAACGATGCAGGTGATCCATTCAGCTGCCGAGCAGGTAAACTCAGGAGCAGGACAGGTCTCTGATGCTTCTCAGGCATTAGCATCAGGAGCAACCGAGCAGGCGGCAACCATTGAAGAGCTGACTGCTTCCATTCACAGCGTAACAGAAAAAGCGGAAAAGAATACAGTATCTGTTCGTAATGCGACAGAGTCGGTGTTCCAGGCTGGTCAGGGAGTAGGAGAAAGTAATAACCGGATGAAACTCCTGAATGAAGCAATGAAAGAAATCAGCCATTCTTCAGAAGAAATATCTAAGGTCACCAAGATAGTGGAAGACATCGCTTTCCAGACAAACATTCTGGCATTAAATGCAGCAGTAGAAGCAGCAAGAGCCGGTGAGGCAGGCAAGGGTTTTGCTGTAGTTGCGGATGAAGTGAGAAATCTGGCCGCAAAATCAGCAGAAGCAGCCAAACAGACAGCAGATCTGGTACAGAAATCTACGGATAAAGTAGCGGAAGGTGAGCGGATGGCAAACGAAAGCTTAAGGCTTTTAGATGATGTAGCTGAAAAATCTGCAATGGTAGAAAAAGCAATTAAACAGATCGAGTCCGATACCCAGGATCAGGCAAATTCCATTGTAGAGATTAACCAGGGGCTTTCCCAGGTTTCCGCTGTTGTACAGACCAACGCTGCAACTGCAGAAGAAAGCTCTGCTTCCAGTGAGGAACTGGCTGCACAGGCACAGATACTTCGTGAACAGATTTCCAAATTTAAGCTATCTGCTTTAACTGGTACCGCAGGCATAGAGTCTTTTTCTGTAAAGAGTGTAAAACCGGAATTGAGCCAACCTGAAGTTTTTGATCCTGCGTCCGGAAAATATTGAAATTAATTACACAATTGCTCCATTTTCCGTTATAATAATACGGTAGCCGGTGAAATAATGGGTAAAACATAAAGGAGGACTGCTATGTTAGGGATTATCGGAGCAATGGATGTGGAAGTTGCAGAAATAAAAGAATCCATGAAGGATGTTACGGTTGAAACCATAGCGGCAATGGATTTTTATAAAGGAACATTAAAAGGACTGGAAGCAGTTGTAGTCCGGTGTGGGATAGGAAAGGTCAATGCGGCCGTCTGCACACAGATTCTGGCGGATCATTACCATGTGACTGCAGTCATTAATACAGGAATTGCCGGTTCTTTAAAGAATGAGATCAATATTGGAGATGTCGTGCTTTCCACCGATGTTGTACATCATGATATGGACGCAACTGGCTTTGGTTATCCGGCAGGACAGATCCCACAGATGAAGGAATTTTCATTTCATGCAGATGAAAAACTCCGCAATCTGGCTGAGAATTGCTGCAAAGAGGTGAATCCTGAAGTTGGAATTTTTAAAGGAAGAGTGGTTTCAGGGGATCAGTTCGTCTCTGACAGGGTTAAAAAGACCTGGATTTCTGATACATTTCAGGGATTTTGTACAGAGATGGAGGGGGCTGCCATTGCACAGACCGCACACTTAAACCACATACCATTTCTCATTATCAGAGCCATCTCAGATAAGGCGGATGACAGCGCAAATATGGACTATAGCGAGTTTGAACAAAAGGCTGTGAAGGCTTCTGTGAACCTTATTTTAGCTATGGCAGAAAAATATTCAGATTAACTTAATAATCGAATTCTGGCAGGATTTGACGAACGATTCTAGGCTCTCTCATCTTCCCAAAGGCAGTCCGGGTGTTTATAATAAACCTATCACCCGGAGATGCCGGGAAGAAAGGGGAGCTATTATTATGCTGGAATTTTTACAGACAGGCAAAGCGTTATACGTGATGGCAGTTTTCTGCGGTATTGGCATTATTACAAGATGGCTGACACGTAACCTCTACAAAAGACTGATTAAAGAATCAGACAATCTGACACTTACTAAAAACAGGAACCTTCGTGCTTTTAAACAGAAGACCGAATCAACTTATCAAATGAACCAGGGGATTCCCAGGGTCAAGCCTTATTTAGAAAGACAGATGTATGATTTTAAACATATGGGTATCACACTCCATGGCTGGAACATGTTATCCAATCAAATGACACTTTGGTGTTTCTTAGCGGGTGGTGCAGCCGCGTTTGGTTCTTACTGGTACCGGACAGATCCTTATTACATAGTTTTGTATGGTTCGGTAGGAATCATGGCAGGGTTGTTTACCATATTGGTAGATCATGGTGCAGGAGTTACAGAAAAACGCCAGCAGCTGTTTGCAGCACTGGATAATTATCTGGAGAATACGCTGATCTACCGGCTGGATCAGGAACGGGAGGAATCAGCTTCCATGTCGGGTCCGCGGCTGGAGCCTCGTGAAAATATCCGTTCTATCTATGCAGCTCAGTCGAGAGTTGCAGCAGAACCGGAAGTAGAGCCGGATCGAAAGGCTGACAGAAGGAGCACCAGACAGAGGGTGCGCAACCGTCCTCAAAAACAGGCGGAGGAATATTCTGATGAAATGGAGCGTTTGCCAATGAGAGGAGAATCCATGGATGCATCGGAAGTAAAAGGTTCCGTCCGTGATGTGGACTATTTAAAAAAGAGTTTGGAACAGATTGCAGCAAGCAGGGAAAAGGAGCGGGGAAACAGACAGGGAGAGGATTGGCTTAAGGATTTAAATCCGGAAGAATTAAAGCTGATTGGCGAAATTCTCCAGGAATATTTAACATGAACGTTCGGAGGGCAGAAGAAAATAAAGTCGCATTTCGATGAGTTCTATGATATAATTTTCCTAAACAGGCAGACAGGAACCTGACATAATAGGAAAAGGAGAATATTAGCAATGGGAAATATAGTTTTTGATGATTCCAGAGCAGCAGGATTTGTATCAGCAGAAGAGATGGATAACATGAAAGCCACAGTACTGTGTGCGAAGGATGTGCTGATGAACAAAACTGGTGCGGGTAACGATTTCTTGGGGTGGATTGATCTACCAGTCAATTATGATAAAAAAGAATTCCAGGAAATAAAGGCGGCAGCAGAAAAAATTCAGAGTGATTCTGATGTACTGCTTGTTGTCGGGATCGGCGGCTCTTATCTTGGTGCAAGAGCAGCGATCGAATTTTTATCCCACAGCTTTTATAACGTATTACCAAAAGGAAAGCGTAAAACTCCGGAGATTTATTTCGTCGGCAACAGCATCAGCAGCAAGTATATTCAGGATTTAAAGGACGTGCTGGAAGGAAAAGATTTCTCCGTTAATATTATATCCAAATCCGGTACAACCACAGAGCCTGCAATTGCATTCCGTGTATTTAAGGATCTGCTGATCGAAAAGTATGGACGTGAAGAGGCAAATAAAAGGATTTATGCCACTACGGATAAGGCGAAGGGTGCGTTAAAGAATTTAGCGGACCAGGAAGGTTATCAAACGTTTGTTGTTCCGGATGATGTGGGAGGACGTTTCTCAGTGCTTACGGCAGTCGGCCTTCTTCCGATTGCAGTATCCGGTGCTGATATTGATAAATTGATGGAAGGCGCGGCAGCAGCCAGAGAGGAGGCAGTAAACGCACCTTATGAATCAAACGGTGCACTCCGGTATGCAGCGGTCCGCAACATTCTCCTTAGAAAGGGAAAGTCGGTTGAGATCGTGGCAAATTATGAGCCAAGCCTTCATTATGTTTCCGAGTGGTGGAAACAGCTGTTTGGAGAAAGCGAAGGAAAGGATCAGAGAGGTATTTTTCCGGCAGCAGTGGATTTAACCACAGACTTGCACTCTATGGGACAGTTTATTCAGGATGGGTCCCGAATTATGTTTGAAACTGTATTAAATGTAGAAGAATCTCCGGCAGAGATCCTCTTAAAGGAAGAAGAGGTTGATACAGACGGAATGAACTATCTGGCGGGAAAGAGCGTGGACTTCGTGAACAAGAGTGCGATGAATGGAACCATTCTGGCGCACAGTGACGGAGATGTCCCGAATCTGATGGTGAACATTCCGGATCAGGATGAATTCAGCTTAGGACAGCTGTTTTACTTCTTTGAATATGCCTGTGGTGTAAGCGGCTATATTCTTGGAGTGAATCCTTTCAACCAGCCGGGTGTGGAAAGCTATAAAAAGAATATGTTTGCTCTCCTTGGAAAGCCTGGGTTTGAGAAGGAAAGAGAAGAGCTTTTAAAGAGATTATAATCTGGTTTCAATATAAAAAAGTCATGTGAATTATTAAATTCTATGGCTTTTTTTATTGACTCAGACTTTACCAGATTTATTAAAAACTTTGAGGAGGGTGAAAGATGCTGTACATTGACCGTGAAAGTAAAATACCGATCTATATGCAAATTTATGAACATATAAAACGGGATATTTTAAGTGGTAATATGCCAGTAGCAACACGCATACCATCCACACGGGCACTGGCCAATGAATTACATGTGGGCAGAAACTCAGTGGAAAACGCCTATGATCACCTTAAGCTGGAGGGATATATTACAAGTATTCCTGGTTCAGGATATACTGTAAACAAGTTGGAGTTTGATTTGATTCAGGAATTACCAAAAGGGAAACAGCCGGACGATCTTATGACGAAACAGCCAGTCAGCCCTCCTGATAAAAGTAAATACAGCTTTCAATATGGAGAACTTGATGAAACAAATTTTCCAAAGAAGCTCTGGCGAATGCATCTGGCAGACGTTCTGGATGAACCGCTGATACATTCTCCAGACAATTACGCAGACGGAAAGGGTGATCATCAGTTACGTCAGCAAATAAAAAATTATCTGTATCTCAACCGGGGTGTACAATGTGAAACAGAGCAGATTGTCCTTTGCAGTGGAACACAGTCTGCATTGGAGATTATTATAAGGCTTTTATCTGTTGAGAAAACTATTGCAATGGAAGAACCATGTTATGATGGTGCCAGAGCAGTATTTCTTAGCAATGGCTTTCAAATACAGCCAGTTCCGGTGAACGAAGAAGGCATTGATCTTCAAACGCTTTCGTTACACAAGGCTTCTATCGTTTATCTCTCCCCCTCACACCAGTTTCCCACAGGTACGGTTATGCCTATTCAAAACCGGATGGAGATATTAAATCTTGCACGAAGGCACGATATGATGATTATTGAAGATGATTATGACAGTGAGTTCAGGTATAAAGGAAGAGCCATTCCTTCCCTGCAGTCCATTGATCAGTTTGGGTGCGTGATTTATGTGGGAACTTTTTCTAAGGCATTATCACCGGGGTTACGAATATCTTACCTGGTGCTGCCATATTGGTTATTAAGTACTTATCAGGAGAAGTACAAAGGGTATCAATGTACAATCCCCATGATTGAACAAAAGACACTGCTGCATTTTATGCAGGACGGAAACTGGGCAAAGCATATACGCAGAATTTGTCTCAGTCAAAAAAGAAAACATGATACCCTGCTGGCTTCCATTCATAAGATCATAGGTGACCGGGTTCGGATTTTGGGTCATTATGCAGGATTGCACATATTACTTGAGTTTTTGGATGGACAGCAGGAGGAGGTGCTTTTACAAAAGGCAATGCAATATGGAGTTTTAGTGTGCCCGGTATCACCGTTTTGGCTGGATAAGGGTAATTATCGGGGCAATACTGTTGTTCTGGGATATGGGAAGATAAAAGAGAAAGATATTGAACCTGCGGTAGAACTTCTAAACCAGGCATGGTTTCATTCAGACATAGTATAGAACTGTATCCTATAAAAAAGAGAATACCGTCCCTTATCAAGAGGACGGTATTACTGTATAATTTTATATTAGAACTAGAGCGAAACGGAGTTGCAATAAAAATGATTGAAAAAGAGATGGTTTTCAAAGAATCCGGGGAAGAATTAACTCAATTAAAGAGCAGGTCCAGAATTGTAAAATTAATTTATCTTACTTTAGGGATGGCCTTTTTGGGACTGGGACTGCTGGGTATAGCGCTGCCGGTTCTTCCTACAACGCCATTTCTTCTGATTACTACTTACTGCTTTGCAAAAGGGTCTTCCCGATTTCACCAATGGTTTTGCCATACCCATATTTATAAGAAGTATATAGAAAACTATATAAAGGAAAGGGCTATGACACTTAAAACCAAGCTGTCAATTTTAATATTTGCGTCTACGGTTATGATGATTGCATTTGCAACAATCCATGTTTTGCCTGCAAGGTGTTTTCTTATTGCAGTCATGCTCTTTCATTGGTGGTACTTCTTTTTCCGTATTAAAACAAAATAATTTATTACAGGAGGATAAATAAATTGCAATATAGAATGAAAACACATCCGCTATCAAAAGAAAAGTTGAATGATTTATTGTCCAGAGTACAGACGGGCAGCCTGGCAACCCTAAATGTAGACGGAACCCCATACAATACGCCGGTTCACTTTGTCTATGTGAATGAGTGTATTTATGTGCATGGATTGCCTAAAGGACAAAAGATTGACAATATTATTCGTGACAACAAAGTAGGATTTACGGTGTATGAGATGCAGGAGCTTTTACTTGATGCAAATGGGAAACCCTGTGATACCAATACAAAATATGAGAGTGCAATTGTAACGGGAAGAGCTGCTTTGGTTGAGGACCTGGAAGAAAAAAAGATGGCTCTGCAGAAAGTCGTGGAAAAATACACCCCTCAGCTGGTTCATGTCCCGCTTCCAGAAAATATGGTTCGGGGAACTGCAGTAATACGAATCAGTATCGTTGAGCTGACAGGCAAGTATTATGAATAAAAAGGAAAAAAGAGTTGTAAAAAGGCAGACAGCAAATTTGGCTGTCTGCCTTAATAAATATTAGTTATGCCAGGATTGTTATTCTTCTATAATCTGTATCTCCAGAAAATCAAAATCAATGGCTTCCATAAAATTATCCTGAGTAAATCGTGCTTTTGAATGAATTTTAAAATCCTTTACAGTAGAATCAAGCCATATGGGCTTTCCAAGATCAAACTGATAGCAGATCTCCTCCAGAGACTGAAACACCATGGAAGTTCTGGACAGACTGTAATCGGAGATACAGATGACGGTATCTTTTACGATCCGGGTATTGGTTATTAATTTTGCCCACATACGAAACATAATAATTTTCCCTTCTATCTGACAAATTTCGGTGACCGGCAGTCATTTGATGAAACGATTATAGCATTATGTGTACGAATATGGCAAGGAAGAAATTCAGGACATTGTAAAACAAATCAACCTATGATAAAATTGTGAGAGGAAAAACCGAAGGAGGAAGACAAAAGATGGCACAGCCTATAGAAGATCAGGTTGGATTTCTTGGAGAGGCATGCAGAGCCGTTCAGGAACTATCGGTAAGCAAGAGTTTGCTTGAAAAATACCGTCTGGAAGAAAAGAGTCTTTTTAGAGAACTGGAAGCAGAGAGAAAGGCTGTGACCGATGCCATCAGCCTTACGGTGAAAAAAAGGGTACAGGAAATTAACGATACCTATGACAGAGAAATCGCGAAAGAACAAGACAATCTAAAGCGTTTAAGAAACAAACGGGAAAAAGCCAAAACACAGGGAATTAAGGAACGGATTGAAGAGGAGACTCAGGAGCTTAAGGATAAAAACAAAGAACTGTTAACTGAGTTAAAATCTGTTTTTAAACGGGATCATGTTCCGTCTTACTGCAGGAGCACCTGGTATTATGCTTTGTTTTTCACCAGAGGGTTTTCTGAAACCATCATCCTGCTTTTTACCGCACTTATTTTCTTCCTTGCCATACCCTGCGGAATCTATTTTCTCATACCCCAAAGAAAATCATTCTATCTGGCGGGAATTTATTTTGTCTCCATTCTGCTTTTTGGAGGGATTTATATTCTGATTAACAATCGGACAAGAGTAAGACACCCTGAGGCTTTAAAAAAGGGAAGGTCTATTAAAAATTCTATAAAATCCAATCGGAGAAAGCTTCGTTCCATTATCCGTTCTATAAAAAAGGATAGTAACGAGAAGGTCTATAATCTGGAGAAGTTCGATGATGAGATTGCAAGAACAGAACAGGATCTTGCTGATATTGCGGACAAGAAACAGGAGGCATTAAATACATTTGATAAGGTAACCAGTACGATTATTTCCGATGAAATCGCCAGCAGTAAGAGGGAAAAGATCTCGCAGCTTGAGAAGGAGCACGAAGAGGCGGTTAATAACTGGAAGGAAGCTCAGATACGGGTTAAGGAGCAGACGCTGTTTATCAATGATAATTATGCCTCTTATATCGGATCTGAATATATGATCCCGGAAAAGCTTGATGAATTGGCAGATATGATACGGATGGGGAAGGCACAAACCATTAGTGAAGCCAAGGAAATTTATAATAGCATAAAAGACTAAAATAAAGGTACAGGAACCAGCCGGCTTAAACGGCAGGCCTGTACTTTTTTTGCGTTTTTCTAAAGGAATGAGGTGAATAATTCTAAAGAACCCGGCTTATAATAGAACAGAGAAAAATAAGGACAGCAGGGCAGTATATTATGAAATTATGGGAAAGAATTGCAATCCGGGGAAATCGGGATGTTTTTTATTATGACACCAGGCAGACCTTTGAAGCAGAGGAGTTTGCGTCCAGACTTTACAGCATGATATGCTCGGAGCAGGAGAATGGAAAATCGGCAGGTGTACTGTTTTTATGCATAGGCACCGACCGTTCCACGGGAGACAGCCTTGGGCCCTTAATTGGTTATAAGCTAAATGAAATGGGACTGGAGCATTTAGAGTTACTGGGCACGTTGGAGCGTCCGGTCCACGCCATGAATTTAGATACCTATCAGACTATTTTGAAGCTGCGATATCCCAATCATGTAGTGGTAGCCGTGGATGCCTCGGTTGGAAATATAGAACACATTGGTTATGTCACCCTTGGAAAAGGGGCGTTAAAACCAGGCCTTGGAGTCAGCAAAGAGCTTCGGGCTGTAGGGGATATTTTTATTACAGGTATTGTGGGAAGCTGTGGAAATTACGATCCGCTTATGCTTCAGAGTATCCGGCTTTCTGTTGTCATGCGTATGGCAGACTGCATCAGCCGCAGTATTTGTCTTGTCGAAAAGTTATGGGAAAACTCGTACTTTCTTTGACACGTTTTTCAAAAGCCTTATGCTATGATTCATTGGATTAAATAGAATAGCGGGGTGATCCAATGGATGAATTATACAATCCGTTCCCGAAGCTGCCCAAAAACATCAGACAGATTGGGGAACGGGATGAAATCGTAAAATTATATGTAGAGGATTATGTTAACACATATTTAAAACGTCTTTTTCCTGTAAGTGGACAAAGACTGCGGGTCGGGCTTTTGCTTGGCAGCATGGAGTTAAGTGAAGGGACGCCGTATATCTTTATCGACGGAGCATTGGAGATGGAAGATGTGACGGAAGAGGGCCTGAAGGTGTCCTTTACAGAACTGTCATGGAAAAGAGCTTCCCAAAACATGGACCAGCTTTTTCCAAAGAGATCCATACAGGGCTGGTTTATATGTGGAAGTCCCGGAGAGGATTTAAGTCCTTTAAATTACTGGAAGCAGCACATGCAGTATTTTGGAGGTCCTAACAAACTAATGTATCTGAGTTGTGGAACAGAGGGGGATGAAACAATTTATGTAACCTCGGAAGATGGCTTTTATAAGCTTCAGGGGTACAGTATCTATTATGAACGCAATCAAATGATGCAGGATTATATGGTACTGCGCAAGGATGTAAAACGTATCGAAACCGATACAAATGATAAGGTAATTGAAGAATTCCGCAAGCGAATGGGCGAGAACAAGGAAGAAGCAGTGGACAGGCATCAGACTGTCGGACTTCTCCGAGGCATGTGCATGGCCATGTCAGTTGTCGTATTAGCTGGCGGAATTGTTATGTTTAACAACTATGAGCGTATGAAAAGCATGGAAAGTGTAGTAGTTTCTGCAATTCCGGCCAAGGCTGAAAAAATTCTTCTGGGTGATAAGACCCAGCAAAATGGTGAAAAGAAGGAATCGGGAGTGGTGGTAGAGGAAGCAGATGGAGAAGTTTATCCGACTTCTGCAGTCAACAAGGAGACCATGTCAGAAACCATGCCGGGAACTGCACAGGCGCAGACAGCGGCACAGGCAGGGGAAACAGCGGGTGAGACAGTCAGTGAGACAGCTGCAGCCGCAGAGACAGAGCCAGCACCACAAAAGGTAGTAGAAGAGAAGGTGACACAGGCAGCCAAACCTGAGACACAACCGGCAACCCAGGCAGCGGCGACGGATGGACAACGGATTCATACCGTGGTAGAAGGAGAAACGCTGTATGGGATTTGTATTGCTGAATATAAGAGTGTTAATAAATTAAAGGAAATTTGTGAACTGAATGGACTGGAAGATGAAAATAAAATAGTTGCGGGCCAGAAATTGCGTCTTCCCTAGAAAAACTTAATGCGTTTCTCTCTAATTTGATGTATACTACAATTACATATGGGCATTTTTAGGAGAAACTGCATGAGCGATATGAACTCTATGAACAGAGAGATAAAGAAAGACCAGCTGCGGCGTCAGATTGTCCCGGCTTCACCGCAAAAGGACGAGGACAGCAATGAAATCATAAAAAGAGCCCGCACAAAGGTTAAAAAGAAAAAGTTAAAGATTTTTCTCGTGGTGCTTTTTATCCTGTCTGCTGGTGCAGTCAGTCTGTATACATATTTGAATTATTATCAGTATACTGGATACAGCGTCGTCTGGGAAAAATCGCTCAATGAAGGAAGCTACGCTGGATATTTGGACTTTGGAACCAATGTGTTAAAGTACAGCAAGGATGGAGCTTCCTATATTGATAACCAGGGGAAAGAGGTATGGATACAGAGCTATGAGATGAAATCACCGGTTGCCAGTGTCAATGGCCCTTATGCGGTCATTGCGGATCAACAGGGTAATTCCATCTATGTCTTTGACAAGACGGGTAATACCGGAGTGGCAAACACGGTACTGCCTATTATAAAGGCGTCTGTATCAGCCCATGGAGTAGTGGCCGCGATCTTAGAAGATACTACTTCCAATTATGTGTATTTTTATAAACGGGATGGCAGTTCTCTGGATGTGAAGATCAAAGCTTTATTAGGAGGAGATTCCGGTTATCCGGTGGATATCAGCTTATCTCCTGATGGAACACAGCTGATTGGATCTTATGCATTTTTAAAGAATGGGACAATGAATGGAAGGGTTGCCTTTCATAATTTTGCAGAAATCGGTAAAAGTGTCCCGGACAGGCTTGTGGGGGGATTTGATGAACCTTATGAGTCAACATTTGTAGCACAGGTAAGGTTTCTTGATGACACATACTCCTGCGCGTTTGCAGATAATGGTATTTCGTTTTATTCCACAAAGAATGCACTTTCACCGGAGCTGATTAAGCAGATTCCGGCTGAAGATGAGATAAAAAGTGTATTTTATTCGGACAAGTATGCAGGAATGATTACCGATAACCCGGAAGGGGAAAATCCTTATAAGCTTTCTGTATATAAGTCCAATGGGAACCTGATGTTTACCAGCGGTTTCCAATATCAGTACACCCATGCCGATATTGACGGAAACCTGGTAATTTTGTATAATGAAGACTCTTGCAGAGTCTATAACATGTCAGGAAGGCTTAAATTTTCCGGTACATTTGATTTTCCCATAACAAAAATCCGAAACGGCAGATTTCCCAATACTCTGATCGTATCCGGACCCCAGAACATGAAAGAAATAAGATTACAAATAGGAGGACAATACCAATGAGCAACATCGATACTATGTCAATTAATGCAATCCGCATCCTTTCTGCCGATGCAATCCAGAAAGCCAACTCCGGACATCCGGGCCTTCCTTTAGGCTGCGCATCTGCTGCGTATGAATTATGGGCAAATCACATGAATCATAATCCGGCAGATCCAACATGGGCTAACAGAGACCGTTTTATCCTGTCTGGAGGTCATGGATCCATGCTGTTGTACTCTTTGCTTCATCTGTTTGGATATGGTAATTTATCCAAAGAGGATGTGATGAATTTCCGCCAGCTTGGTTCAAAAACTCCAGGACATCCGGAGTATGGCCATACGGTAGGAGTTGAGGCAACCACAGGTCCTCTTGGAGCTGGTATGGGTATGGCAGTCGGTATGGCAATTGCCGAAAGTCATCTTGCTGCTGTATTTAATAAGGACAACTATCCGGTAGTTGATCATTACACCTTTGCTTTGGGTGGAGACGGCTGCATGATGGAAGGAATTTCCTCCGAAGTATTTTCTCTTGCAGGAACTCTTGGTCTGGGTAAATTAATTGTTTTTTATGATTCCAATAAAATTTCCATTGAAGGAAGTACAGATATCGCTTTTACAGAGAATGTACAAAAACGTATGGAAGCATTTGGTTTTCAGATTATTACGGTTGAGGATGGCAATGATTTAGAAGCCATCGGACGTGCAATCGAAGAGGCAAAGGCAGATACAGAGCATCCTTCCTTTATCACCATAAAAACACAGATCGGCTTCGGCTGTCCTGCAAAGCAGGGTAAGGCAAGCGCTCACGGAGAACCACTGGGTGCTGATAACATTACTGCATTAAAGGAAAACTTAGGCTGGCCATCTATGGAACCATTCTATGTTCCGGAGAAAGTTTACAGCCATTACAGAAAGCTTGCTGAGGAAAAGGCTGAGACAGAAGCGGCATGGAATGTGATGTTTGCTGCTTACTGCCAGGAGTATCCAGACATGGAAGAACTGTGGAATGCTTACCATGATCCGGATGCAGGAGAAAAATCCATCGAGGCATGCGCTGATTTCTGGAAAAAGCCGGAGAAGGCAGATGCAACCAGAAATTTATCCGGACAGATTTTAAACAGAATTAAGACATATATGCCAAACTTAATCGGCGGTTCTGCGGACTTAGCACCTTCCAATAAGACAAATATGTCGGATATGGGAGATTACAGCAAGGAGAACCCGGCTGGCAGAAATATGCATTTCGGAGTTCGGGAACTTGGAATGACAGCCATAGGAAACGGTATGATGCTTCACGGCGGACTTCGTACCTATGTGTCTACTTTCTTTGTTTTCAGTGATTATACAAAACCGATGGCACGTCTTTCCGCTTTAATGGGAGTACCGTTATCCTTCGTTTTCACTCACGACAGTATTGGTGTTGGTGAAGACGGTCCTACTCATGAGCCAATCGAGCAGCTTGCCATGTTACGTGCATTGCCAAACTTCCATGTATTCCGTCCCTGTGATGAAACAGAGACAGAAGCAGCATGGTACTCTGCACTGACTTCCAAAAAGACACCGACAGCTCTGGTTCTTACCAGACAGAATCTGACCCCTATGCCAGGAAGCAGCAAAGAGGCATTAAAGGGTGGCTATGTAATCGATGACTGTGAAGGAACACCAGATCTGATTCTTATTGCCAGCGGATCAGAAGTTGAACTGTCTGTAAAGGCAAAAGCGCTTATTCCTGATCAGAAAGTCCGTGTAGTTTCCATGCCATGTATGGATTTATTTGAGGAGCAGAGCCAGGAGTATAAGGAATCCGTACTTCCAAAGGCAGTTAGAAAACGTGTGGCAGTGGAAGCATTAAGCGATTTCGGCTGGGGCAAATATGTAGGTCTCGACGGCGCTTATGTCACCATGACCGGATTCGGTGCAAGCGGTCCAGCTAATCTGTTATTTGACCATTTTGGATTTACGCCTGAGCATGTAGCAGAAGTGGCAAAATCCTTATAATAAAACTGCTTCTGTGGTACAAAAGCATAAAGGAGTGTATCTGGATATGGGAAAAAAGTGTGTTGGCATAGATGTGGGAGGAACATCTGTTAAGATCGGAATATTTGAAACAACAGGGGAACTTCTTCATAAGTGGGAGGTTGGTACCAGAACGGAAGAGAACGGAAGATACATTCTTGATGACGTATCTGCTTCCATTCTGGAAACACTTAAGAAGCTTAATCTCTCTCTTGATGAGATCAAAGGCATCGGAATGGGAGTTCCTGGACCGGTTATGCCGGATGGATATGTGGAGGTCTGCGTCAATTTAGGCTGGCGTGATTTATACCCGGGCAGAGAACTGAGCAGCAGGCTGGACGGAATTCCGGTACTGTGCGGAAATGATGCCAATGTGGCTGCCCTGGGCGAGATGTGGCAGGGCGGTGGTAAAGGCTACGAAGACATCGTTATGGTCACCCTGGGAACAGGTGTGGGCGGAGGCGTAATCCTGGGAGAGAAGATTATCGCCGGCAAGCACGGGCTGGCAGGTGAAATCGGTCATATCCATATCCGGGATGAAGAGACAGAACATTGCAACTGCGGAGGCGTAGGCTGTGTGGAGCAGATTGCAAGTGCTACCGGTATTGCAAGAGAAGCAAGACGGAAGATGGCTTCTACGGATATTCCTTCTGTATTACGGGATTACGGAGATGATGTTACTGCGAAGGAAGTATTAGACGCGGCAAAAGCTGGAGATGAACTGGCAAAGTTAGTGATCGATATCGTGGGTCATTATCTTGGCCTTACACTGGCTCAGATTACCATGGTCATTGACCCGGAAGTATTTGTTATAGGCGGAGGTGTATCAAAGGCAGGACAATATCTCATTGATGAGATCTTCCGCCATTATGACAGGTTTACTCCTATATCAAAAAGCAAGAGCAAAATCGTTCTTGCTACACTGGGCAATGATGCTGGAATCTACGGTGCGGCAAGACTGATACTTGACTGATGACTATTTATGTATCTATATTATAAATTAAATATGTCTATAAAAGACCTCATTTCCCAATCATCTGGGAATGGGGTCTTTTAAGATAGAAGTAGTTTTATACTATTATCGAATTCTTTTTGATAGATTAATTATTGACAGACTATAAAATAAAGTGGCTGTGAGGACCAGAATGAGAACACTGAGCCACCACGGGACAACAGAGTCACCAAAGCGGAAGGTAACTCCCATATACTCTTTAAATTCATTTAAATGGTTTGCTGGTATTTCTGAAAATGAAGCCTTCATGGCCTCTTCCATAAGTACCTGGCGTAAGAGTGAAGCCGCGTGGGATACAGGGAATAATTTTATAACAAATTGTACGGATTCGGGTAGGGCTCCTATAGGGAGATATATGCCTGTTAAAAATCCAATTGAAGTCCCTATTATTGTGCTGGCAGTACTAAATGCGCTGTGGCTTTTGAAAAAGGAAACAATAAAGCAGACAATAGAAGTATTTGTTGCGGTAGTAAAAATCACAAGTAATATGACTTTTAAAAGTCCAATAAGTGTCATCCACCTTCCTCCACAAAATACCATATATATTTCCGACACAAAAACCGTAATGATCGATATTATTACACCAATTAAAAATGCACTGCCAATATATCCAATTGTGATCTGACTACTTTTAATTGGAGCAGAGTAAAAGTCCTTGTTGATTTTGCGGACTTTATCGTCAATCATAATGCCAAATGCACCCATAGTTGCTGTGATTGATGCGACTGCAAGAAGGCCTGCTAAAAGCCAGGTATTCATTAAATAATTGGTGTCTTTTATATTCTGCATGGAGTCACCCAGCCACACATCGCCTAAAAACACTGCGTATAATACAATAATGATAAAAATAGCAAGCAGGGAAAATAATACTGCGCTTCTATCACGAAAAAAAATCTTTAAGTTCCGCTTGATTAAAATATTCATTTCCTTAAATCCCTCCCCATAATACCAATAAAAGCATCATCCATAGTACCTTGTAAAACCTGAAAACTGCTGATGCAGGATTTGCATTTTTCCAATACAGGCAAGGCTTTCATAGTATCAGGCAGATTTATTATAAACTCACCTGCTGACATGGTAAAGCCAAGCTTAAACTCCAGCAGGATCTGACGTAAGGCGCATTCATCTGAAGCGGATAGCCTTAAACGATCGGTGGCATACTTTGTTTTTAATTCAACAGGTGTACCCTTTGCTGCGATTTCTCCGTGGTCCAGTACAATTACATAGTCCGATTCGGCAGCTTCTTCCATGTAGTGGGTTGTAAGAAAAACTGTCATTCCGGTTTTTTTCTGAAGTAGTTTAATTGCATTCCAGATGCTTTTTCGTGTTTGCGGATCCAGGCCGGTTGTGGGTTCATCGAGGAAAAGTATTTTAGGTGTGTTAATAAGTGCCCGCGCGATGTCCACTCTGCGCCGCTGCCCTCCTGAAAGCTTACCATAGGGGCGATCAATAAATTCACATAATTCTGTTGCCTGAGCAGCCTCATAGACGGTTTTTTGAATCATTGCTCTGTCCGACTGGTAGAATTCTGCCCTGGTGAGAAGGTTTTCTCGCACGGTAAGAAGCGGGTCCAGCACGCTGTCTTGGAAAACGACACCTATTATATTTCTTATAGATTGTCTGTCACGGCAAAGATCAAGCCCATCTATGGTAACTTCGCCGCCGTTATAATCCATTAATGTGCATAAGATATCGATTGTGGTTGATTTACCTGCACCATTAGTACCGAGAAATGAAAAAAGTTTCCCTCTTTCAACATAAAAACTAATATTTTTCACGGCACATAGATTTGAATAATTTTTTTGTAAATTTGTTACTTCAATAATTTTATCCATTCTTTTCACCTCTTTTGGTAATTACTGTACCAGAACAATGCAGTGCCTGCAATGGGTCTAAAGGTATGCTGCAAATAGTAAAAGGTAAGATGTAAAAAAAAGATGGTAAGCTGTAAATAGCCTTCCATCTTTATAGTAATATTCTATTGTGAACGGTAACGCTCTCTAAGTCGGTGATTTAGCTTATCTGCTAATTTTTTATCTTGATATTTACATGTTATAAATACCATAATATATACAAATAGAAATTGCAAAACAAATGTCATCACCTCTTTGGTGTGGCTGATATTGATCCAGTCCCAAAGCCAGGCAAAACACAAAACTACGGATAATAGTACTGGAAGGTGTATTGCTTTACGAATGTACATCTGCTTTTTGCTGAGTTCTTTACCCGAGTAAAAAAGAAGATATGGAATATCGCTGACAAAAGCCATCATTAGTATTCCTCCGATGTCATGAAGGGAAAAGCTGGCATCTGGATAAAATGCCATGCAAAATATGTACATAGAAGCAATAATCCCTGTTACTATTATGAAGAAGGAACGAAACATTGTTTTTAACAAATTTTCTATATTCATGCTGACGCCTCCTATATTCCGAGAATTTTCTTTAAATCGTTTACATACTGCCGGGAGATAATAACTTTTTCGTTATTGACAAGAGTTGCTTCAAAGCGTCCGCTCAGCGCAGGACTCAGGGTATTAATTTTACTTAAATTAAGCAGTACCGATTTTGATACCCGAAGAAAGTCACTATTTAATAGAAAGCTTTCTAATTCATATAATTTTTGTTTTGATTCAAGCACCTTATCTTTGCAATATAGGAAAGTTTTATTATCAACAACCTCAATATAATAGATCTCTTTCGGCTGAAGACGGTGAATATTATTTCCATCGTAAGCAATAAGTGCATCATGTAATTTAATCATAGCAAGTAGATGAATCAACTCGTCAGTCATCTCCCGGCATTTAATAATTATTTGGTCTTCTTCCCCATCGTGTGTTTCCTCAATGACAATTTTCAACTTATTTCACCTGCCTGCAGATTTAGAATATAATAATTTATTGTAGCATAAAGGCATTAGTATTTCTATTGTAATTCCAATAATACTCCAATTAATAGACTTGCTCTTAATCTCAATTATTTGACCTGAAAGGGAAATGTTCTCACTAAGAGCACGTTAACAGCAGTCATCGCTTATTTACAATTTACTAAATTATGATATAATGGGAATACTTCACAAAGAATAAAACCTTGTAAAATGAGGAGACCCCGGCTGCCAGGCAGTCGGGGCAATTATGAAAAATCTATGTGCAATTTGACTATTTAAGCGTTTTTGTTTGTTTGATTTCTATACAATTAGTATAAAAAATACTTGTGAACACAATATGAACGCTGTGTAAACAGATTATGAAATAAAGGAGGAACGCATGGAAGAGAACCGTAGAAACAGGAAAACAATTGTAATTGGACATAAAAACCCGGATACAGATTCCATTTGTTCAGCTGTCTGTTATGCCAACTTAAAAAGGCTGCTGACAAAGGAAGATTATCAGCCGGGAAGAGCTGGTCGGGTGAATGAAGAAACCCAGTTCGTACTTAATTATTTTGGAGTTGAGCCTCCGGAACTGATTGAGAATGTAAAGACCCAGGTGCTGGATATTGAGATAAGGGAGACCCGTGGGGTAAAGAAAAACCTGTCTTTGAAAAATGCCTGGAATTTAATGCAGGAGGCCAATGCTGTCACCATTCCTGCTGTGACTGACGATGGAATGTTAGAGGGGCTTATCACAGTGGGTGATATTGCAAAGTCCTATATGAATGTGTATGACAGCAGTATTTTATCGAAAGCCAATACTCAGTATGCCAACATTGTGGAGACTTTAGAAGGAAATATGGTGGTTGGTGATGTCGGCGATTATTTTAACAACGGAAAGGTATTAATTGCTGCAGCCAATCCTGACATGATGGAATACTATATCGCCAAAGGTGATCTGGTTATTTTAGGAAACCGCTATGAATCCCAGCTGTGTGCCATTGAGATGGAAGCAGCCTGCATTATTGTCTGTGAAGGTGCTGCCGTATCCATGACCATAAAGAAGCTTGCCCAGGAGCGGGGGTGCGCAGTTATGACAACTCCGTATGATACCTATACCGCTGCCCGTCTGGTAAATCAGAGTATTCCTATCAGCTATTTTATGAAAACAGACGGACTGATTACCTTCGAAGTAGAGGATTATATTGACGATATTAAAGATGTAATGGCCAGCAAACGCCACCGTGATTTCCCTGTTCTTGATAAGAATGGAAAGTACAAAGGAATGATATCCCGTAGAAACCTTCTTGGTGCCAAAGGAAAACGTCTGATTCTGGTTGACCATAATGAGCGGTCCCAGGCTGTTGAGGGAATGGAAAGTGCTGAGGTGCTGGAGATTATTGATCACCACAGACTTGGAACTGTGGAGACCATAGCCCCGGTATTCTTCCGCAACCAGCCGGTTGGCTGTACCGCTACGATTATATACCAGATGTATCAGGAAAATCACATGAAGATAGAACCCAAGATAGCCGGTTTATTATGCAGTGCTATCATTTCAGACACGCTTCTGTTTCGTTCTCCTACCTGCACTGAGGCAGATAAGAGGGCGGCTCTTAATCTTGCAGACATTGCAGGGATTGAGGTGGAAAAATACGCTTCATCCATGTTTGCAGCAGGAAGCAATTTAAAAGGAAAAACAGACGGAGAGATTTTCTATCAGGACTTTAAGAAGTTTACATTTGGAAAGGTGAACTTTGGAGTAGGACAGATCAGTTCCTTAAATCCAAAGGAACTGGATGAATTAAAAGAGAGAATGCTTCCTTATATGAAAAAGGCCAGAGAGGAGCATGGGGTAGACATGATGTTCTTTATGCTGACCAATATTCTTACGGAATCCACGGAACTTCTTTGTGAGGGACAGGGTGCGAAACAATTGATTGCAACCGCATTCCGTGCAGAGGATTCCACTGACAGCGGTGAAGATCATCTGGTTAGTCTTCCTGGTGTTGTATCCAGGAAAAAGCAGCTGATTCCTGGTATTATGCTTGCAGTGCAGGAATAGAGGGAGGCAGGAATCATGAAAGATAAGAATAACAGAGAGTCCGGGCAGGCGAAGCCATCCGGCAAGACAGACTGGAAGCCTGGAAATATGCTTTATCCAGTACCTGCAGTTATGGTGAGCTGTATGCGCCAGGGAGAAAAGCCTAATATCATCACGATAGCCTGGGCCGGGACGATCTGTTCTTCTCCTGCCATGCTGTCCATTTCCATCAGGCGGGAGCGCTATTCCTATAATATTATTAAGGAAACCGGTGAGTTTGCTTTGAATCTGGTGACTGCAGATTTAGTTCGGGCAGCAGATTACTGCGGTGTGAAATCTGGTAGAGACGTGGATAAATTTGCAGATATGAAATTAACCCCCTGTTCTTTAACAAATATAGGAGTGCCGGGAATCGCAGAAAGCCCGGTGATTCTCTCCTGTAAAGTTACAGAGATCAAGCCTCTTGGAAGCCATGATCTTTTTCTTGCTGAGGTAGTGGGTGTAACGGTAGATAACCGGTATATGGATGAGCAGAACAAATTTCATCTGAATCAGTCCAAACTGATTACTTATTCCCATGGAGAGTATTTTGAACTTGGGAAAAAGGTGGGCACTTTTGGTTATTCAGTAAGAAAATCGGATAAGAAGTCAAAGGACAGGAGGAAAAGGAAATGAGAAGAAACCAGAATCTTGACAACATTACCTTAATTGGAATGCCGGCATCGGGAAAGAGTACAGTAGGGGTTCTTTTAGCAAAGCGCCTGGGGTATTCCTTTGTTGATGTGGATATCGTAATCCAGGAACAGGAGGGACGGCTGCTAAAAGAGATTATTGCTGAGGAGGGACAAGAGGGCTTTCTTCATGTAGAGAACAGGGTGAATGCAGAGCTTTCCGTTCATAACAGTGTCATTGCCCCGGGAGGAAGTGTTATTTACGGAAAGGAAGCCATGGAACATCTGAAAAAGATCAGTACAGTGGTTTATTTAAAACTCAGTTATGAAGCAGTAGAGGAACGGCTTGGTAATTTAACAGATCGTGGAGTTGTGCTGAAAGATGGAATGACACTAAAGGATTTGTACGAAGAGCGGATTCCTTATTATGAGCAGTATGCGGATATCACCGTCGATGAGACCGGGATTGATGCCGGGGGTATCGTTGATTCTCTAAGAAGCATATTGGAAGAACGTTTCGGATTGGAAACATAATGGAATGAAAGCAAGACGTTGAATTGATAAGATTCTGCGTCTTATTTTATTTGTACCAGCATATTTATATAAAAAATAAGGCACTAATATTAATTTATTTAACAATTTGATTTATTATATTAAGTGAGTAATT
The DNA here is from genome assembly GCA_009712635.1 of Hungatella sp. GTDB lineage: Bacteria > Bacillota > Clostridia > Lachnospirales > Lachnospiraceae > Lacrimispora. Next base: position 63,116 of record WASS01000022.1, read on the forward strand.
CAAAAATTAACTTATTGATTTTATTATAAGCAATGAGGATTGAAAACTATTGACAAATATATAAAAATATCATAAAGTTATAGAAAATTAAGACTAAGGCGTCTGAACAGAAAATAATTCTGCCAGATGCCTTTATTTTTTTAAATTTAATTGAATTGGGAGGTAATTAAATGAAGAAAGCCATGAAAAAAATGGTGTCACTGGGGATATCCGGATTAATGGTCTGGTCGTTAACCGCTTGCGGGAACTCCAAACCTGCGGCTCCGGTCTCAGGCACAACCCAGGCTGCGGCGGAGACGAAGGCGGCGGAAGCAGCAAAAGCAAATGCATTAAACGTACATATCGATGTGGAGGTTGCTTCCATGGACCCCCAGATAGCCACAGATGGAACCTCATTCGAAGTAATTGCGGATACTACGGATGGCCTTTATGAGCTGGATGCAGACGGAAATCCGGTTCCAGCATTGGCAGAGAGTGTGGATAAAAGTGCAGATGGGCTGACTCTTACCTATCATTTAAGGGATGCAAAATGGTCCAATGGAACACCTGTTACAGCTAAGGATTTTGTATTTGCATGGAGAAGGGCAGTAAATCCTGTAACAGCAAGTGAATACGCTTTTATTGTTGGAATCGCTGGGATTAAAAACGCAGATGCAGTGTCTTCTGGTGAAAAACCGTTAGAAGAACTGGGAGTAACTGCGGTTGATGATAAGACACTGAAAGTAGAACTTGACGTTCCGGTGCCATTTTTTGAATCTTTAATGGCTTTCCCAACCTTCTATCCGGTAAATGAAGAATTTTTCACCAAGTGTGGAGATCAGTATGCAAGTACACCGGATACGCTGCTGTCAAACGGACCATTTAAGATTACCGCCTATGAGCCGGCAGCCACTACCATTACTCTGGAGAAAAATCCGGATTACTGGGATGCAGGAAAGGTAAAGCTGGATGGAATTAATTATCAGGTTATTAAGGATTCCCAACAGGCAATGCTTGCGTATCAGAATGGAGATTTGGACTTAGTCACACTTTCTGGTGAGCAGGTGGAGCAGTTCCAGGCAGATCCTGAATTTAAGAATATTATGGCTGGATATTTATGGTATATGTCACCTAATACCAAAGTGGCAGGCCTTGAAAACCTTAATTTAAGAAAGGCATTGTCCCTTTGCTTTGACAAAGAGGCAGTATGTAAAAATATTTTAAAGGATGGTTCGATTCCGGCATATTTTGCAGTACCAACCCTTCTTGCAACAGGTCCTGACGGAAAAGATTATAGAGAAGATGCAGGAAGCAACTACTTTAAGACAGATAAAGCGGAAGCTTTGAAATATTGGGAAGAGGCGAAAAAAGAACTGGGAGTGGAGAGCCTGACTTACACCATGATTGTGGAAGATACGGAATCTGCCATAAATGTGGCACAGTTCCTTCAGTCAGAGATTCAGACCACGCTTCCGGGAATCACCATTAACTTAGAGCAGATGCCTAAGAAAAACCGTGTAGAGCGGATGCAGGAAGGTACTTTTGAGCTTGGTCTTACCCGTTGGGGACCGGACTATGCGGATCCTATGACTTATCTTGACATGTGGATTACTGACAGCCCCAACAACTACGGTTTCTGGTCAAATGCTGAATATGATTCCATTATCCAGTCTGCTAAGAAAGGGGATCTTGCACTTGATCCTGCAGCAAGATGGAAAGCCTTAATTGGTGCAGAAAAGATTGTTTGTGACAATGCAGTGATTTTTCCGGTTTACCAGAAGGGAAATGCAGTAATGCAGAAAGCTGGTGTTGAAGGCGTGGAATTCCACTCCATCGCGATCAACCGTTATTTTAAGAATACGACTAAGAAATAAGACTTTGTGAGTTTTATATTCTGGCTGCCGGAGGGGTTACAGGTCTTGCCTGTTATTCCTCTGGCTGCTTAATTTGGGAGGGTAACGTTTGTGAAACGATATATTGTTAAGAGAATCTGCATTTCAGCAGCCACTTTGCTGGCTATCCTGCTTATATTATTTCTGATGCTGGAACTGATGCCGGGTTCCCCGTTCAATGATGAGAAACTAACCCAGTCTCAGGTGGCGCTGTTAAATGCCAAATACGGTCTGGATAAACCGGTATTCATACGGTTTTTAAACTATGTGAAGAACATGCTGTCCGGTGACTTTGGGGTATCCTATACTATTTCAAAGAATACGTCTATTACCACTCTTTTAGCAAGCAGACTTCCTATTTCCATCAGAATCGGAGGGCAGGCAGTTTTACTTGGAACTGTGGTGGGGCTGTTATTGGGACTCATAGCTGCTTTAAAGCATAATACAATTTTTGATACCATGACAACGGTTATTTCTGTTCTTGGAGTCAGTCTTCCATCTTATGTATTTGCACTGGGGCTGTCTTATACTCTTGGCTATCAGTTTAAATGGTTTCCTTTATTGTATCAGCAGCAGGCGGCGGTGAAATCTTCAGTTCTTCCTACCATATCCTTAGCCATGTTTACGGTAGCAACCGTAGCCCGGTTTACCAGAACGGAAATGCTGGAGGTTCTTGGATCCGATTATATGCTTCTTGCAGAAAGCAAGGGACTTCCCGGCTGGCGGCTCATACTGATTCATGGATTAAGAAATGCACTGATTCCAATTGTCACAGTTCTGGCACCTCTTGTTGTCAGTCTGATGACCGGTTCTCTGGTGGTGGAAAAAATATTCTCCATTCCCGGAATCGGAAGCCTTCTGGTCACGGCCATTCAGTCCAATGATTATAATGTGATCGTAACTCTGGCATTTATATACAGTGCCATGTATATTGGAATCATGCTTGCTGTGGATATCTTATATGGTCTCATTGATCCGCGGATCAGGCTGGCGAAGGAGGATGATTATGAGCAGTCATAACAAAGAAGCAGTAACATTTGAATTTAAGCCGGATGATTTTATTATGGCGGATAACCGCAGGATAGGGATTGACCGGGTTTATCCGGCACAGTCTTACTGGAAAGATGTCATATCTTCTTTTTTGAAAAATAAAGGGGCAGCAGCGGGATTTATTGCTATTGTTTTTGTTATCTTCATGGCAATTGCCGGCCCATATATGAATGGCTATACATACAATGAACAGATCATAGCAAATCAGAATCTTGCTCCAAGAGTTCCGATTCTGGAGAAGTTGGGGATTATGGATGGATCAGAGACCATGAACACCTCTACTGGTAAAGTTACGGTTAACCGGTACGTTGATCCGCAAAAGACTACCGGACTTGAAAATACTTATTACTGGTTTGGTACAGATGTACTGGGCAGGGATATATTTACCAGGACGTTTATGGGAACCAGAATCTCCCTTTACATAGCTTTGGTGGCTGTTCTTGTGGATATGTGCTTTGGCATGAGCTACGGTCTGATCAGCGGATATTTTGGCGGTGCGGTGGATAATGCCATGCAGCGGTTTGCTGAGATTTTAAATGGAATTCCAACCCTTGTCATTGTTACCCTTCTTATGCTGGTGTTAAAACCAGGGCTTGCAACCATCACTCTGGCACTTGCAATTACCGGCTGGATTGGTATGAACCGGGTCGCCAGAGCCCAGGTTTTAAAGCTGAAGGAACAGGAGTTTATTCTTGCATCCAGAACACTTGGAGCCGGGGATTTCTATTTGATTTTTAAGGAAATACTTCCAAATATCTTTGGTCAGCTGATCATTATGTCCATGTTTTCCATACCAAACGCAATCTTTACGGAAGCATTTCTTGCATTTATCGGTTTGGGAGTCCCGGCACCGTTAGCTTCTCTTGGGTCACTGATTAGCGATGCGTTTAAGTCCTTCACAACCCATCCCTATATGATCATATCACCGGTGATCGTTCTGGCAGTTATTATGCTCAGCTTTAATATGCTGGCAGATGGACTGAGAGATGCATTTGACCCGAAGATGAAAGAGATGTAGGAGGCAGATTATGAATAAAGATAAGGTTTTGTCAATCAGAGATTTATCCATCTCGTTTCAGACCTCTGCCGGCGAAGTAAATGCCATCAGAGGAGTCAACCTGGATTTATATCAGGGGGAAACGCTGGCTATCGTAGGAGAATCGGGCTCCGGTAAATCAGTCACTGTAAAGGCAATTATGGGGATATTAAGCGGAAACGGAAAAGTAAAGAGCGGAACCATTGATTTTACCTCACGTAAGAGTGGGGAGGAAATGAAAGAAGAACTATTGTCATTTAGTAAAAAAGAAATGCGCCGCCGGATTAATGGCCGCCGGATCGCCATGGTATTTCAGGACCCTATGACTTCTTTAAATCCAACCATGCCTATTGGCAGTCAGATTATGGAAGGAATGCGTTATCACTATAAAACCAATAAAAAAGAAGCGTATGAAAAAGCGGTAAAGCTTCTTGATCTGGTTGGGATTACAGAGCCGGAAAAGAGAATGAAAAGCTATCCTCATCAGCTTTCCGGAGGAATGAGACAGAGAGTGGTAATAGCAATTGCTTTGTCCTGTGATCCTGAGATATTGATTTGTGATGAACCAACTACAGCTTTGGACGTGACCATTCAGGCTAAAATCCTGGAGCTGATTAAAGATATTCAGAAGAAAACTGGAATTTCTGTTATCTACATTACCCATGACTTGGGAGTTGTGGCAAAGGTAGCGGATTATGTTGCAGTGATGTATGCGGGGAAAGTGGTAGAGAAAGGGCTTTCTGAGGAGATCTTTTATGATCCCAGACACCCCTACACCTGGGGATTGTTATCTGCCATGCCAGATTTAGATACCCATGACGAGGTGCTTTATACCATCCCCGGAAGTCCGTTCAATCTGTTAAATAAAACAGAGGGTGATGCATTTGCAGAGAGAAACCGGTTTGCATTAAACATAGATTATCGCCTGGAACCGCCTATGTTCCAGGTCACGGAGACTCATTATGCGGCAACATGGCTTCTTCATGAAAATGCACCTGCTGTGTCAATGCCAGAGGCATTAAAGGATAGGATAAAGAGAATGGGGGAGGAGGTGAATTCGCTTGGAGGAGAATAGAAAACCGCTATTGGAAGTAAAAGATTTAAAGCAGCATTTTAAGCTTGGCAGGAAGTTTTCCATTAAAGCAGTTGATGGAGTTTCTTTTCGAATTTACCCCGGAGAGACTTATGGTCTGGTAGGAGAGTCAGGAAGCGGAAAATCTACCATCGGAAGATCTGTTATTCGTCTGTATCAGCCCACTTCTGGTGAGGTGTGGTTTCAGGGAACAAAAATTTCGGGAAAACTTTCCCCCCAGGATACAAAGCATTTAAGAACTAATATGCAGATGATCTTTCAGGATCCCATGGCCTGTTTAAATCCCAGAAAAAAAATTCTGGATATTGTTGCCCAGGGACTTGATATTCACCACATGTACACCACCACAGAGGAGAGAGCGGAAAAAGTATACCGGATTCTTGATATGGTGGGGCTTTCCAGGGAACATGCCAATCGTTATCCCCATCAATTCTCGGGAGGTCAGAGACAGCGGATTGGAATTGCAAGAGCGCTTATTATGGAACCGGAATTAATTATTGCAGATGAAGCAATTAGTGCATTGGATGTTTCCATTCAGGCCCAGGTTGTAAACTTAATGAAAGAGCTTCAAAAACAAACCAAAACAGCCATATTATTTATCGCTCATGATTTATCCATGGTAAAATATATTTCTGACAGGATCGGAGTTCTTCATTTGGGGCATTTGGTGGAAACAGGGACAACAGAAGAGATATTCTTAAGGCCGATCCATCCCTATACAAGATCTTTATTGTCCGCAATACCAAAGCCGGATCCTGTTTCAGAGCGGAGCCGGACGGCATTTACCTATGACCTAAAAGGAATGGGGATCGATTATCTGTCAGGGACGGAGCATCACGTAGAGGGTGAGCATTATGTTCTTGGAACAGATGATGAGGTGAAACGGTGGCTGACCGATGATTTCTTACAACAATAAAAAAGGAGGTATGCACATTGACGGGCATACCTTCTTTTTTCTACTTATCACTATATTTAATCTTTTAACTGAAACTGTTTCATCAGAGACTTAAGCATCTGAGCCTGACCTGCCATCTCTTCGCTTGCGGCAGCACTCTCTTCCGACGTGGCGGAATTTGTCTGAACTACGCTTGCAATCTGATCAATGCCCTGTGTAACCTGGCTGACTGCAGTGGCCTGCTGTTCGGATGCGGTGGAAATCTGGTAAACAAGATCGGCTACTGTCTGGGATGATAATACAATGCGGTCCATGGATTCCTTTGTTTCTTTTGCAATGTGATTGCCGGATTCTATGGAAGCCAGTGCCCGTTCAATCAGTACAGCCGTATTCTTGGAAGCTTCCTGACTCTTATTGGCAAGATTCCGGACTTCGTCTGCGACTACAGCAAAGCCTTTTCCAGCGTCACCTGCTCTTGCAGCTTCTACCGCTGCGTTCAGCGCCAGAATATTGGTCTGGAATGCAATGTCTTCAATGGTCTTTATAACCTTGCTGATTTCGGAAGATGCATCGCTGATGGTATCCATAGCAGAATTTAAATGTTCCATCCGGGTTTTACCGAACTCAACCTCTGCAGAAGTTGCTTCAACCTGGGAATTTGTTTCTTTTGCATTCTCAGCATTTTGATTGATATTACTTGAAATGTCGTTAATTGTCGCTGCCAGCTCCTGAATGGAAGAAGCCTGTTCTGTGGCTCCCTGGCTGAGCGCCTGAGCACTGCTTGCAACCTGTTCAGCTCCGCTTGCAACCTGATCAGATGCCTGGGTTATTTTACTCATAACATCATTAAGGGAATCAGTAAGATCCTGAATGGAGATCTGAACACCCCGAAATTCACCTTTAAATTCTTCCGGATCGTGAGGAATATTAAAATCCCCGTCTGCCATACGCTGTGTAGTTTCGGAAATATAATTCATATAGTAGGAGATCCGATCCATCATGGTTCTCATGCTTTCGGCAAGATGTCCTAACTCGTCATTGGAAGTATACTCAACGTGACAGTTTAAGTTACCCTGAGCCATTTTGTCAGCTACGTCTTTTAATTCATCAATTGGTTTTATAATACCGCGGGTGATATAGATTGCAATGAATATAGATGTTGCAATGGATCCCAGTATGATAATTATCATAATAAAGATGAAGATATTAGCCTGCTCCTCCAAATTGTGGGATTTAATATTGCCTTCATTGGATTTATTTGCCAGAATCGTATTAATGGTATTAGCGATATCAGCTGCCAGAGGGGCTGCCTGGCTGCGGAAAGTGGCCATGGCTTCCTGGGTGGATTTACCTGCAAGTTCTATGGTATTGCTTCGGATTCCTTCGTATTTGGTCATTTTTTCAACAAGCTGGCTGTAAAGTTCTTTTTCAGCCGGAGTCTTCATTCGACTCTCCACCTGCTTCATCATCTTATTAATCGTATCAACCTGTGTGTTTAAGTTCTGTTTCTGTTTTTCTGTTTCAGATGCATCCTCTGAAAAGATTATGTATAAAACTGTTGCACGATGTGCCTGAAATGCCTGCCCAAGGCTTCCGATATCTCCCTGTGCGAAACCATAATCCTGAAGCTCAATACTATACTCCTGATTTACTTTGTGAATGAGCAGGATTCCCATGGTTCCTGCAAGACCAGAAAATAATACTACAATAAGAAATGTAAGCAATAACCGTTTTCCAACTTTTAACTTTTTCAGCATGTGATTTCCCTTCTTTACCTTTGTTTTTCATATACCTTTATTCCATAAAAATTCTTAAACTCACTGTAAAATAATCCCGTTTATAACAACATTATATAACAATGGTAAGAATTAGTAATATCCAAATTATGGTATTATTGCAATATTATAGTTGCTTTATTGACATTAGTCAAGAACAGTTAATGACAATTATTCCGCATAAGGTCCCCCCCGTTTTAGGGAAGTTTTTACGGACTTTTTCTTGTAATATCAGAAACAGTATCAGGAGGTGTTTATTGGAATCATTGTTACATTGTTTCCATCCACTGATTACTGCCTTCAGATCTGTTGACTTAAAGCCGCAAACCGTATATGATAAGGCTCGGACTTCGCATGATAACTTCTTTTGGTGAGGCAGGAAATTAATCTGTCTGCATATGAGGGGGAATATGATGAGACGAGAAGATAGAAAAAGAAATTTGTTTTTTATCGTGACAATCATTTTGATGTCAATCTATTTAATCTGGAGGCTTGTATTTACGCTGCCTTATCACCAGGGTGCAGCAAATATGATTTTTGGAATTCTTTTGTATACTGCGGAAGCAGTTACTGTCTTCACTACCTTTGAACTTTTTTACCAGAAAATGCGTATGAACCGGTATCATTTGGAATGCCCGGAAATACCGGCTGAATATTATCCTGACGTCGATGTTTTTATCGCTACTCATAATGAACCTGCAGATATTTTGTATAAAACGGTTAATGCCTGTACATTTATGGAGTATCCGGATAAGAATAAGGTTCACATCTATCTTTGCGACGATGGAAACAGAGAAGAGATTGCGAAATTGGCAGAAGAATTTCAGATTGGATATCTGGGACTTGCTGATAATAAACATGCAAAATCAGGAAACTTAAACCACGCTCTAAGCAGGACCAATTCCCCGTTAATCGCCACATTCGATGCGGATATGATACCACAGAGAACGTTTTTAATGAAAACAGTTCCTTATTTTCTGCTTTCCAGATTTAAGAAGGAAGATGGGGGCTGGAAGTTAAGATCGGAAGATGAGATAGATGAAAAATTTCGGCTGGGGATAGTACAGACCCCTCAAAGCTTTTATAATCCGGATTTATTTCAATTTAATCTCTATGCAGAAGGTAACATACCAAATGAACAGGATTTCTTTTCAAAAGAAGTGAACATTATGAGAAATTCCTCCAATGCAGTAGCCTATACCGGAAGCAATACGGTAATTTCAAGAGAAGCTCTGGAGGAAATCGGTGGCTTTCCTTATAACACCATAACTGAGGATTTTGAGACAAGTATACGTATTCAGAAAGCCGGTTATATCACTTATGCAACAGATGAAATTCAGGCAGCAGGACTGACAACGACTACAGTAAAATCCATGTTAAAGCAGAGAGTTCGCTGGGCAAGAGGCGTGATTCAGAGCCTGCAGAATACAAAAGCCATAGTTACAAAGAAGCTTTCACTGCCTGCAAGAATCACTTATTTAAATAGCTTTTTGTATTGGTGGTCATTTTTTAACCGTCTGATCTTTATTCTTTCGCCAATCCTGTTTGCCTTATTTGATTTTAAGATTGTAAACAGTGGATTCTGGGATGTAATTGTTTTCTGGCTCCCTGCTTACCTTTTTTACAGTACCTCAATGCGGTATTTATCTGGCAATATCAGAAATCAGAGGTGGAGTCAGGTCATTGACACCATCTTCATGCCGTATTTAATTATTCCTGTGATACTTGAAACGCTTCATATTCACCAGAGAAAATTTAAGGTTACGAATAAGAAGAGAAACGTGAATGAATCCCGGTTTGGCTATATTCTTTATGCGATTCCCCATATGATTCTTCTTATTTTATCGGCAGCTGCCATGATACGGTTCGTTAACGGAAAATATGGCTGGGCACTTTTATACAGCAGTGTCATTATATTCTGGATCGCATACAATATGGTCGCGCTGTTTTATGCTATCTTTTTTATGCTTGGAAGACCGGCTTACAGAAAATCCGAACGTTTTATGGCAAATGAAAAAATAGTGGTGGAGTATAAGGGACAGGAATATGAGGCGGTCACTGTGGATTTATCTGAGAATGGAGTGGCATTTCGTATGGAAACGCCGGTTTATTTACCGGAGCAGGAAGTCATTCATTTTACTGTTTTATCCGACCATTATAAGGCCCGTCTTTGCGGGAGTATAAAGTATGTGAAAAAGGATGAAGGTAAAGGGGGCTGGCGTTATTCAGCCTTAGTAGAACCGGAAGATGAAGGCAGCAGACGTCAGTATATGCAGCTTATTTATGACAGGGTTCACAGTCTGCCAATGGAAATGAATCTTTGGATCACTGCTTATGACGATATGATAAGAAATATAAAAAAGAGGATTAGCAAAACATTTTCCGATCAAAGAAAATTACCTCGAATACCGGTTAATAAGGAGATTGCTTTTTCGAATGGAGCGACCTGCAGAGTAGTTAACTTTAATTTCAATTATTTTTCTGTTCTGAATTTTGATGCAAATGGGAATGAGGAAGAGCAGTTTGATTATAATACTGAGAAAGGAATCAAACTGACTTTAAAGAGAACAGGAAAATACCGGCAGCATTCGGTGGAAGAGCTGTTGGCAGTTACTAATATTGATGAACTGATTGAAAAAAATCAAATCGATCAAATCCTGTCTGATATTTCAAAAACGGACGAAGGTGAGAAATAAAAAATGTTATGGCTGCTTCAAAGTGGATTGATAATTTTGCTGATAGGTTCAATGACTGGTTATATGCTTTTTTCAAAGGAGTTACTTCAGCTTCAGAGTGAATTTGTTCCTGTTTTCGTTTTTTCCTCTCTGGCCTGTGGAGTATATTTCGGGGGTCTTGCAGGGTATTTATACCCTGGAGCCGTGGTTCTTCTGGCAGGTGGAGTTTTACTTGCGGGAATTTACGGAGTCAGGATTCTATTTAGGAAATATAAGATTCATGAAAAGATTACTTTATTTAATGGTTTGTTTTTGATTAGCAGCCTGTTCTTTTTCTATCTGTTATACAAGAGCAGGCTGATTCACTATGACAATTTTTCTCACTGGGCAGTGGTTTTAAAGCAGATGTTAAGCACCAATGCATTTCCAGATGCTTCCTCTGCTTTGATTGATTTTAAAAATTATCCATTGGGGACATCTTCGTTTATCTATTATATCTGCCGGTTTGCGGGGCACTCAGAGGCAGTAATGCTGATTGCTCAGGGACTTTTGATTTTTTCTTGTTTTTATGCTTTGTTTGGCGTCATAACGGAAAAAAAACGGTTTTTGCTCTATGCGTTTTTAGCGGCAGGCTGCTCTACACTCTCTGTATTTAATATTACTATAAGAATCAGCAATCTGCTGGTTGATTTTTTGCTGCCAATTTTTACGTTGGTTTTATTTTCAGTTATTGACCGGTATGAGAAACAATTGGTAAAGGCATGTTTTGTAATTGCGCCGGTTGCCGGGCTTTTAATGATTATTAAGAGTACTGGAACGATCTTCGCAGGAATCGGGTTTTGTTATCTTATAATTATATGGTTAAAAAACAGGGATAGAGATTTAGTTAAGAATGGATTTGCGGTACTTCTTTCAATTGGAGTTGCATGGATTCCCTGGTTATTGTGGAGCTGGCATATGGCGGCGGCTTTCAAGGGAGTTGAAAATAAGTTTGATGTGACACGACAGGTGGATACCATATATGGTGGGAAAACTCAGGAGGAAGTCGGGCAGATTGTAAGTCTGTTTATTCAGTCAGTTTTTGATTTGAAAAGCAGGCCTTTTATGGGGATTTTGGCGTTTAATCTGATGGCAGCGGGAGGCAGTATATTTGCCTGGGCAGTGTTAAAAAAGAACTGGAGACTGTGGAAGGCTTTAATTGCACTGGATGCTGTAGTTATAATTTATTATGCTGGAATATTGGGTTTGTATATCTTTTCCATGCCTTCTGATGAGGCACTCAGGCTTGCGGGATTTGAACGTTATGCGTCCAGCATTGTAGTTCTTTTTGCGGGAGGTCTGGTTTTATGCGCGACCGGGGATTTGGAACGAACTTTTTATTATAGAATCGGACAGGTTCCGGATCTGATGGCTTTTAAAAGTGTGGATAGCAAGGATCGGTATCAGAAAGGGGTGATTGTCTGCATTGCGTTAGCGGTCATTCTTCTGATGTCCGAGTTTAATGGGATGGAGACGATTCTGGGATCTTATACTTCCACCTTGCCTTATAAGGTACGGCAGGTTACGGGAGACCGGTGGTATCGTGATGGAAAGATGGATGAGAGCAGGTATTTGTTTTATGCAACAGATGCGGACGGACAGGTGACGGATTATTATCTGCAGTATATTGGGAAATATATGCTTTTTGCGCCTCATGTGGATGGTATCTGCGCTTTCTATGAAGATAATATGGACAATCTTCTGAGCGGTTATGATTATCTGGTAGTGGTGGAGAGTGACGTGGAGGTGCGGGATTTGCTTAGGAAGCATTATGGGGTTGCGGGGGAGGTTGGGGTTTATCGGGTTGAGAGAGAGGGG
>WASS01000004.1 GCA_009712635.1 Hungatella sp.
AGGGTTTTACATACTGTTCAATCTTCTGTTTTCAAAGTGCTTTTTGTTGTTATCTTTCTCAACAGCAACCCGTTTAGTATATCATGTTGCCGTTTCTTTGTCAACAACTTTTTTTATTTTCTTTTTTTGATTTCTTTCACTGTTTTTCGACAGCTGGTATATAATACCATGGTTTCTTTTACCTGTCAACCACTTTTTTCACTGCCTAAGAGAAAAAAATAATCATTTGGATTTGAGCGGAGAAAGAGGGATTTGAACCCTCGCGCCGGTCACCCGACCTACACCCTTAGCAGGGGCGCCTCTTCGGCCTCTTGAGTATTTCTCCGTAGTTCTTAATCTCCATATGATTCGTCTATCAAGTATATCTTTTCCAGACGCATTGACAATTATACAAAATATAATTCGACTTGTCAACCCATTTTTTGATTTATTTCTTCCTGTATTTTATCATGCACTAATTCTGCAATCTGAGTAGTCTTTAACTTCTGATAATCCTCGTAATACAGTGGTTTTAGAAAGCAGACTTCCACCTTCTGTTTTCTGGAGGAATTCTCATCAAAGGGTTTAAAACTGTCAATTAATGCAACTGGTACAATGGGACAGCATGCATTTACCGCACTTTTAAATGTACCTCCCTTAAATGGCAGCAATTGGTTTCCTTCCCTGCTGCGGGTCCCCTCTGCAAAGATAACAAAGTTCTTCTTCTCTTTTACCCCTGCGGTCATTCTGGATATAATCTCTAATGAAGCTTTAATGTCCTGGCGGTCTATATAGAAACCATCCAGAGCCTTCACCACTTCCTTAACCAAAATGAGATTGGCAGCCTCTTTTTTAACAACCACACTTAATGGTTTTGGACAGGCTTCCATAATTGCCAGCATATCAAACAATCCCTGATGATTGGGGAAGAGTATAAAACCGTTCTCAGATGGTATATTCTCAACACCATGGACGATGACTTCCACACGTCCTGATTTATTTACTTTCCTTACTACATTACGAATATATTCATAACGTTCTTTGTGAGGGTAATATTCTTCCTTAATCCCCATCTTCCTTATCTTATAAAACCATAGGGGCACACGTAAAAAATTTCTTACTACCATATAAAAAATTCGGTTCATGGACTGGTCTATTCCTCTCTGTATTGTGTAAGTGCAGTTTCATATAGATTATTGCCTTCGCTGTCAATTACTACGATTACGGGGAAATCTTTAATTTCCAGACATCTGATTGCCTCTGTTCCCAGATCTTCATAAGCAATTACATTGGATGAAACAATACATTTGGAAAGGAGAGCGCCTGCCCCGCCTACGGCAGCAAAATAAACAGACTGATTTCTTATAATTGCATCAATTACTTCTTTGCTCCTTTTCCCTTTTCCGATCATGGCTCCAAGTCCCAGATCCAGTAACTGAGGAGTATATCGATCCATCCGGCTGGCTGTTGTGGGACCTGCTGATCCGATGGGGCGCCCTTCTCTTGCCGGAGATGGTCCCATATAGTAAATTACATTTCCTTTTATATTGAAAGGAAGATTTTCTTTCTTGTCAAGAGCTTCTTTCATTCTTTTATGTGCAGCATCTCTGGCTGTATAGATGGTGCCAGTAAGATAGACGTAATCCCCTGCTTTCAATTTTTGTGCATCTTCCTTACTGACTGGTGCATTTATATGATATTCCATGGTTTTCTCCCTTATATGATCCTATATGATTCTGTGAGCATGCCGGTTTACATGACAACAGATGTTAACTGCAACTGGAAGACCCGCTATGTGGGTAGGATAGGTTTCAATATTGACTGCAAGCGCAGTAACGGTTCCTCCTAACCCTCCTGGTCCGATTCCCAGTTTATTAATTTTATCAAGCATCTCTTTTTCCAGTTCTCTTACATATGGAATGGATGGCTCTTCATTTAAGTCTCTGGTAAGTGCATGCTTTGCCATCTGCGCACATTTTTCAAATGTACCTCCAATACCAACACCTACAACCATGGGGGGACATGCATTGGGGCCTGCATCGTTTACAGCGGTTAAAATAGATTCTTTTACCCCTTCCAGTCCATCTGCAGGCTTTAACATAAATATGCGGCTCATATTCTCGCTTCCAAATCCTTTTGGTGCTACAGTTATATCAATCTGATCTCCAGGCACAATCTCATAATGGATGATTGCAGGCGTATTATCCTTTGTATTTATTCGTTCAATTGGTTCAACTACGGATTTTCTTAAATATCCTTCTGTATAGCCTTCCCTCACTCCCTGATTCACTGCATCAGACAATCCAGCTCCTTCTATATGTACATCCTGTCCTATTTTTAAAAATATGACCGCCATTCCCGTATCCTGACAAATGGGAATCAAATCTTCTCTTGCTATGTCTAAATTCTCCTTCAGCTGACAAAGAATTTGTTTTCCTAATGCCGATTTTTCTTTCTGGGCTGATTGTAAAAATACTTCTTCCATGTCCTTTGACAGGATATGATTCGCTTCTATACACATTTCCTTAATATTCTCTGTTATTTCTTCTGCTCTTATGGTTCTGATCATGATCTCCTCCAGATAAACGGTTACTACCTTTCCTTACTTAATCATATACGAATCAAATGATGAAATCAAGATAAAAAAAGGGGAATGGCATTCACCATTCCCACTAACTTTCTTTCACTATATTATAAGCCGGCTCCGGATTAATTTTTCACGAATATCCTTTATCGTTATCTGCTCCATTCTCTCTCTGCATAACTCATTCAGTTCACCGTAAATTTCATCCATCACTCCCGCCATACCGGAAGCAACCATGCAGGGATTGTTTTCATCTCCTGATTTCCAGGAAGATGAGACAAATGCCACATCAAGTGCATCGCTTATTTGTTTCAGACTTATTGTGTCCGGATCACCAATCAAATGATAGCCTCCCTCCAGACCTTCTTTCGTCGCAATAATACCTGCCTTTTTTAACTTCGCCATAACTTTTCTAACGCGGGCAGGATTGGTGCAGACATTGGAAGCCAGTTCTTCGCTGGATGTAGTAATCTTCCTTTGATCCAGATATACCAGTCCGTGAACGGCAACTGCAAATTCACTTGTCATGCTAATCCCCCATTCTGCTAAATCTTGCATCATCATCTGTAATAATTGTTGTTTCAGTTTGTATCTTACCAATTTGTATGCTGAATGTCAAGGGTATGAAGGGGAAATAGATACCTATTCATTCTTATCTTTTATACGGATTATTACTTTTTTTATTACCCTGTCTTCTACTTCGAGAATGGAATAGTGATTTGCGTCATCCTCAAGCTCCATGGGGATCTGGGATTTCATAGGAATAAAGCTAAGCAATTCAATTAAATATCCGGACAATGTATCACAGGAACTGTCGATTTTTTCATGAAGAACCTCATCAAGATCGTAGAGAGAAATTCCGCCTGAAGCCTGAAACACAAAAGGTTCCAGTTCTGTTAGCATCGGCTCAGATTCTTCATATTCATCATGTATATCTCCCACAATCTCTTCAATCAGATCTTCCAGAGTGATCAGGCCTGAAACCCCTCCGTATTCATCAATTAATATTGCCATCTTCAGCTTATTTTTCTGCATCTCAAGAAACAGATTATCCGTTTTTTTATTTTCCGGTATATAATACGGTTTTTGAAGGATTGCTTTAATATCGATGGCCTCAGGTTCCATCTTGCTCATTTCAATTGAAAAATCCTTCATGGATAATATTCCGATTATATTATCTATATCACCCTCATAAACAGGAATTCTGGAATGTCTCGTATTTAGAATATCATTCAGTACCTGTTCTACAGGCTGCTCAATATTGATGGTTACCATGTCCTGTCTTGGAGTCATTATTTCTCTTGCTCTTTTATCATCAAAGAGGAAAATAGACTTGATCATTTCCTCCTCTATTTTATTAAATACGCCGCTTTCCCTACCGGTCTGCAGCATGGATCTTATTTCTTCCTCGGAAACCTCTTCTTCCAGATTTTCCGTCTTCATACCAAGTAACTTTAATATACCGTTTGTGGATACAGATAGAAGTTTGATAAATGGACCCAGCACTTTTGAAATCGCATAAATGGGACTGACTGCAAACAGACTGAATTTTTCCGCCTTTTGCAAAGCAATCCGCTTGGGAACCAATTCACCAAAGACCAGATTAAAATAAGAGAGTAGGATGGTTACTGCCACCATGGCTAAACTTTTGCTATAAGGTACTCCAAGTAAGTAAAGCTTCTCCCCCAGAACCTGGGAAATTCCAGTTGCCGCTGAAGCACTTGAAAAGAATCCAGCAAATGTAATTGCTACCTGGATGGTTGATAAAAATCCTGTAGAGTCTTCTGAAAGCTTTTGAATCAAAATTGCTTTTTTGTTTCCGCTGTCTGCTAACATACGGATCCTGTTTTTATTAACTGATACAACAGCCATTTCTGCCCCTGAAAAAAATGCGTTCATTATGGTAAGGGCTATGAGCAATAAAATCTGTGCGGATATCTGCGCCGCGCCTGGGTCAGTTTCCAAGCTTAATTTCCTCCTTTAATATGGATCAAAGAAAAAGTCTCAGGAAGCAGTAGAATAAAAATTGCTGCAGCCTGAGCCTTTTCACTGTCCTTTATTGTTGATTGGTATTATAAAATAAAGAACAATATTTTGCTATATCGTTTGTGTTAAGATTTATTCTTCGGTCTCTGTTATATCTTCCGTCTCCGGTGCATCTTCCGATTCAACAGGTTCTTCTACATCCTCAAGATCCAGTTCATCCAAACCTTCTCCTTCAGATTTGCTTCCGTCATCCCGGACTTTTGCAATACTTGCAACCATGATATCAGAATCCTGATCAATGTTCATTAATTTTACACCAGAAGTATTTCTTCCAATAACGGAGATATCATTAACAGAAATTCTGATTACAATTCCTTCTGTTGTGATAAGAAGAAGATCATGATCATCCTGAACCAGCTTGGCTCCTACTATGTCACCGGTTTTTTCAGTGATCTTATAACACAGAACACCTTTACCGCCTCTTCTTTGAGGTGTAAATTCTTCAATAGGAGTTCTTTTGCCCATTCCGTTTTCAGAAACGATTAAAAGCTTGGGTCCCTGAGAATCCATCTGCATTCCTACTACCTGATCATCATCATTTAACTTCATACCAATTACACCGATGGAGACACGCCCTGTAACACGTACGTCCTTTTCATGGAAACGGATACACTGTCCTTTCTTTGTCACCAGGAATATATCATTGGTGTCATCGGTAGCTTTTACTTCAATCAGTTCATCACTTTCACGCAGAACAATTGCCTGAAGACCGTTCTTTCTCACATTGGCATATTCCATCATCGGTGTTTTCTTAACCATACCGTTTTTGGTTGCCATAAATAAGAACTTGTCATCATCGTATTCTTTCATTGGAATAATGGCTGTAATGTTTTCACCTGGAAGCATCTGAAGAAGATTTACAATCGCAGTACCCCTGGAGGTCCGGCTTCCTTCTGGTATCATATAAGTCTTTAACCGGTAAACACGTCCTGTATTGGTAAAGAACATAAGATAGTGGTGGGTCGTTGTCATCATCAGATCTTCAATGTAGTCCTGATCAATGGTCTGCATCCCCTTAATTCCTCTGCCGCCACGATTCTGGTTCTTGAAATTGTCCACGGACATTCTCTTGATGTAACCAAGCTTTGTCATGGCAACGATAGTACTTTCATCAGGAATTAAGTCTTCCATTGACATATCAAATTCATCAAATCCAATGGAGGTTCTTCTATCATCTCCAAATTTTGCAGAAATGATACTGATTTCCTCTTTGATTACTCCAAGAAGCTTCTTTTCATCTGCAAGAATGGCCTTTAATTCTGCAATTCTCATTTCCAGTTCTTTGTATTCGTTTTCCAGCTTCTCTCTTTCCAAACCAGTAAGAGCTCTTAAACGCATATCAACGATTGCCTGGGATTGAGGATCACTTAAACCGAACCGGCTCATAAGTTCTGCTTTTGCAATCTGAACATTTTGGGATGCTCTGATGATGTGAATCACTTCATCAATATTATCCAGAGCAATGAGCAATCCTTCCAAAATATGAGCCCGCTCCTCTGCCTTGTTCAAATCGTAACGGGTTCTCCTGGTTACAACCTCTTTCTGGTGCTCCAGGTAATAGTTTAACATCTGTACCAGATTTAACACTTTTGGTTCCAGAACGCCAGATTGATTCTTAACAAGTGCTATCATGATAACACCAAAAGTATCCTGGAGCTGGGTATGTTTAAGCAGCTGGTTTAAAATTACGTTGGCATTGGCATCACGGCGAAGTTCAATGCAGATTCTCATACCGGTACGGTCTGATTCATCCCGCAGGTCCGTAATTCCGTCGATTTTTTTATCTTTTACCAGTTCTGCAATTTTTTCAATCAGGCGGGCTTTATTAACCATGTAAGGAAGCTCCGTAACAATAATACGGCTCTTTCCATTGGGCATAGATTCAATATCACTGACAGCTCTTACACGGATCTTGCCTCTTCCTGTACGGTAAGCTTCTTCTATTCCACGTTTTCCAAGTATGGTTGCACCTGTAGGAAAATCTGGTCCTTTTATAATTTCCAGAATTTCTTCCATGGTAGTTTCTCTGTCTTCATCAACCTGATTATCTATGATCTTCAGAACGGCTCCAATTACTTCTCTTAAGTTATGAGGAGGAATATTGGTTGCCATACCTACTGCAATGCCTGACGTACCATTTACCAGAAGATTGGGATAACGGGCCGGAAGCACATCGGGCTCCCTCTCTGTCTCATCAAAGTTCGGACTGAAATCAACGGTATCTTTATTAATATCTGCAAGCATTTCCATGGAGATCTTGCTTAAACGGGCTTCTGTATACCTCATGGCAGCTGCGCCGTCACCATCCACAGAACCGAAGTTTCCGTGCCCGTCTACCAGAGGATATCTGGTTGACCATTCCTGTGCTAAATTTACCAGGGCTCCGTAAATAGAGCTGTCACCATGAGGGTGATACTTACCCATGGTATCACCAACGATACGGGCACATTTACGATGTGGCTTATCCGGACCGTTGTTGAGCTCTATCATGGAATACAGGACTCTTCTCTGAACCGGTTTTAATCCGTCTCGGACATCCGGCAGTGCCCTGGAAGCAATGACGCTCATGGCATAATCGATATACGATTTTTCCATGGTCTTTTTTAAGTCCACGTCATGAACTTTATCAAAGATATTTGGTTCCATTTTATTTCCTCCAATTAAATATCAAGATTCTGTACGTATTTGGCATTCGCATCGATAAATTCACGTCTTGGTTCTACCTGGTCACCCATCAGGGTTGAAAATGTCAAATCCATTTCCGACTGGGAATCTTCGTCCATGTTAATTCTTAAAAGAACTCTTCTTTCAGGATCCATAGTAGTCTCCCAGAGCTGTTCCGCATCCATCTCTCCCAGACCTTTGTAGCGCTGGATCTTATTATTGTTATCTCGTCCAACCTCTTTTAAGATGGAATTAAGTTCTTCATCGCTGTAAGCATACCATACTCTTTTATTTTTCTCAATTTTATATAATGGCGGCTGTGCCAGATATACATAACCATTTTTGATCAGTCCAGGCATAAACCGGTATAAGAATGTTAAAAGCAGGGTGCTGATATGGGCACCATCAACATCGGCATCGGTCATGATAATAATTTTATGGTATCTTAACTTGGATAAATCGAAATCATCATGAATCCCGGTTCCGAACGCTGTGATCATGGCTCTGATTTCAGCATTTGCATAGATTTTATCAAGTCTTGCCTTCTCAACGTTTAAGATCTTTCCACGAAGCGGAAGGATGGCCTGGGTATTTCTGGAACGGGCTGTCTTTGCAGAACCGCCGGCACTGTCTCCCTCTACGATATAGATCTCACAGTTTTCCGGATTCTTATCAGAACAATCAGCAAGTTTTCCCGGAAGTGCCATTCCTTCAAGAGCTGTTTTTCTTCTGGTTAAATCTCTTGCCTTTCTGGCGGCCGCTCTCGCTCTCTGAGCCAGAATGGACTTATCGCAGATCGTCTTTGAGATCCCCGGATTCTGCTCTAAATAATAAGTCAGCTGTTCTCTGAGAAGACCATCCACTGCACCTCTTGCTTCACTGTTTCCCAGTTTCTGCTTGGTCTGTCCTTCAAACTGGGGTTCTTCAATCTTAACACTGATAATAGCTGTCATACCTTCCCGGATATCTTCTCCGGACAAATTGGCTTCGCTTTCCCTTAACAGCTTATTTTTTCTCGCATAATCGTTTAAGGTGGTTGTCAGCGCATTCTTAAATCCAACCAGATGAGTTCCGCCTTCTGGCGTATTGATATTATTTACAAAGCTGTAAATATTTTCTGTATAGGAATCATTGTGCTGCAGAGCCACTTCCACATACACACCGTCTTTTGTTCCTTCACAGTAAAATACCTGATCATAAAGCGGAGTTTTCCCTTTGTTTAAATAGGTGACAAATTCTTTAATTCCGCCTTCGTAGTGAAATACGTGCTCATGGGAATCCTCCCTCTCATCACGAAGAACGATCTTTAAATTCTTAGTAAGGAAAGCAGTTTCTCTTAAACGGATTTTCAGTGTATCATAATCAAAGATTGTTTCCTCGAAAATGTCCTTATCCGGAAGAAATGTAACCGTGGTTCCATGATCTTCCGGATCACAATCACCGATTGTTTTTAAAGGGTACATGGTTTTACCCTTCTCATAACGCTGTTTATAGATCTTTCCTTCTGTACGGATCTCAACTTCCAGCCACTGGGAAAGAGCGTTTACAACAGATGCTCCAACTCCATGAAGTCCGCCGGATACCTTGTATCCTCCGCCGCCAAACTTTCCACCGGCATGGAGGATGGTAAATGCTACCTCAACTGCAGGAATACCTGCTTTCTTTTGAATACCTACGGGGATTCCGCGCCCATCATCCACTACTGTTATGGAGTTGTCACTATGAATGACTACTTCTATGCTGTCACAGTATCCTGCAAGAGCTTCATCCACCGCATTATCCACTATTTCGTATACCAGATGATGAAGTCCTCTGATGGATGTACTGCCGATATACATACCGGGTCTCTTTCTTACTGCCTCAAGCCCCTCTAATATCTGGATTTGATCTGCACCATATTCTTGACTCATATTCGTACGCTTCCTCCTGAATCGTTAATTTTCATTGTCTACGGTACCGTTTATTACCTTAAATATTTTATCAATATGGAACCGGTCATTTACAAAATCTTCCAGTCCCGTACAGGTAATTACAGTCTGTATATGATTAATTCCTGCCAGTAATTGATTCTGCCTGCTGTTATCCAGTTCAGACAGTACATCATCCAGCAAAAGAATGGGGTAATCATGCACAATGTTTTCTACCAGTTCTATTTCTGCCAGTTTTAAAGATAAAGCTGCAGTCCGTTGTTGTCCCTGAGAACCGAACCGCCTGATATCAATGCCATTCACCATGAAACTTAAATCGTCCCGATGGGGGCCTGTCAGAGTGGTTCTCTGCTTCAGATCCTGACTTCTGCTTCGTCTTAAGGTTTCTTCAAAAGAATCTGCCTCCACATCTGGTTCATAAAGAATATGCAAGGATTCTTTATCCCCGGATAACTTACGATGGATGGGTTCAATAATCATTCCAAGTCTCTCTACAAATTCTTTTCTGTACAGAATGATTTCTTTCCCATACTGTACCAGCTGCATGTCCCAGATATCCAGTGTTTCCTCGTAATCCGGGCGAAATGCAAGATCTTTTAATAATTTATTACGCTGTGTCACAATCCGATTATACTGAACTAATGAGTGTACATACAGCTTATTAAGTTGACATAATTCCATGTCAACGAACCGACGCCTTTCTGCCGGTCCGTTTTTTATGAGATTTAAGTCTTCCGGAGAAAAAAATACAACGTTGACAATTCCAAATAATTCGCTGGCTTTACGGATGGGCACACCATTAACCGCTACGCCTTTGGCTTTATTCTTTTTCAAATGCATGTCAATCCGGTATGGAATGTCATTCTTTCTGACGTTTAGCTTGATATGCGACTCATCCCTGTCAAACTGTATGATTTCCTTGTCCTTGCTGCCTCTGTGGGATTTTGTCGTAGCACAGACATAGATAGCTTCTAAGACATTTGTTTTCCCCTGGGCATTGTCCCCATAGAGTATATTGGTTCCCTGACTAAAATCCATATGTAATTCATCATAGTTGCGATAATTCTTAAGCTCTATCGATTCAATGATCATGGATGTTGTGATTTCCTCTCTACTGTCCACGCTTTTTGGACATAAAGGTATGCCCACAGGGCGTTCCTCTCTATTGTCCACGCTTTCTGGACATAAAGGTATGCCCACAGGGCGTTCCTCTCTATTGTCCACGCTTTTTGGACATAAAGGTATGGCTGTTTAGTATCACTCAATTTTAATGCTCTTACCATCGAATGTAACCATATCTCCGCTTCTTAATTTCTTCCCTCTCTGATACTCAGGCTGTCCATTTACGGAAACAAGACCATCCTCGATAACAAACTTGGCATCAACACCGGATCCTACCAAACCGGCAGCTTTTAAGGCCTGTCCTAACTTAATATACTCATCCCTTAATTTTATTGTTTCCATGGTTTCCTCTTTCTTGTCCACGCTTTTTGGACATAAAGGTATGTCCGTAAGGACGCTCCTCTTTCTTGTCCACGCTTTTTGGACATAAAGGTATGTCCGTAAGGACGCTCCTCTTTCTTGTCCATGCTTTCTGGACATAAAGGTATGTCCGTAAGGACGCTCCTGCAGTTAGTTTAAACAGATGCCGCGTTAAAGTTTACAGGAAGAATCAAATAAATGTATTTTCCTTCCTCATCCCGGATAAAGCAGGGGGATTTTGGATTTAACATATAAATTGTCACTTCTTCGTCATCAATGATTCTTAATGCATCAATGAGGAATTTGGGATTAAACCCAATCATGATGTCACTTCCGGTTTTATGGGTTGGAACCTGGGCATTCATAGATCCAAAACTGGAATTCATACGAAGTTCCATCTCCTGATCTTCAATATTGATGATCAGAGGTTTTTTGTCATTTTCTCTCACCAGGATGGTTGCCCGGTCAAGACAGTCTAAAAGCTCTTTCTTATTTACACTGACTTTTGTTTCGTAATCACTGGACAGCATCTGGTCAATACGGAAATAATCTCCTTCAATCAGACGGGATACAACGATTGTATGATCAAATTCAAAGAGGATGTGGTTTGTGCTGAAGAAAATAAGAACCTCTTTTTCGTTATCTCCGCCAAGTATCTTGCTGATTTCATTTAGAGTCTTGCCAGGAACAATGACTTTTATATCACGATAGGTATCTTTTAATTCAATATTTCGAATGGAGATTCTGTGACCATCCAGAGAAACCACTTTTAACTGGTTTCCTGTAACCTGAAACAGTTCTCCTGTCATCATCTTATTACTGTCATTGGGTGCGATGGAAAAAATGGTCTGCCTGATGACTTCTTTTAAGGAAAACTGGGATAAGCAGATATAGTGATCACGCTCAATATAAGGTAAGTATGCAAATTCTTCCCCATCCCGGCCCTGTATATGGAAAATAGAGTTGTCACAGGAAATTGTTGTTGTAAATTTTTCATCGCTTTCAATTGTTACCATGGAATCACCGGAAGAGGACAGCTTTCTTACAATTTCTGAAAGTAGCTTGGCTTCTAAAGCAATCTTTCCCCGCTCCAGGATGGTTCCTTCCACCTTTGTTTCAATACCGAGCTCCATATCATTGGCAGTGAGTTTAATTTCAGAGCCGCTGGCATCGATAAAGATGCATTCCAGGATGGACATGGTTGTTTTGCTGGGAACTGCTTTTAATACAATATTAATACCATTTAAAATGGCATCCTGCTTAAATGTCAGTTTCATAATTGTTGATAACTCCTTTGCTCTCAAAATAACAATAAATAGATAAATAATATAGATTAATTTCGTCGTATTAGTAGTAGGGGCTGTGGGTTTGTGTAAAAGCCCTGATAACCGTTATAAAGCCTAAAGTTGTCCTGTTCATAACAATGTGAATAACGTCCACAAAACGTGAGGAAAAATGAAAGGTTATCCACAGACTAATCAGAACCCTTTTGAGCCGCTTAATTATCCACATGAGATTAACAGGTGATTCACACCCTATTGTGGATTAATTTTCTTCTTTAATATCTCAATGGTATTGTTTAAGGTTTCGTTCTTGTTAACCTCCCCTGAGATCTTCTCAATACCATGAATAATGGTGGTATGATCTCTTCCGCCAAGGAATTTACCAATCATCTGCAGTGGAGTCCCAACCATCTCACGGCAAAGGTACATCACAATCTGGCGTGGATATACGATTTCCTTGTTGCGCTTTTGAGAACAGATGTCAAGAGGTGTAAGACCATAATGATCAGCAACAACCTGAATCACCAGTTCCGGGGTTACTTCCCGTTTATCATTGGGTGAAATAATATCTTTTAAGGCTTCTTCAGCCAGCTCAACGGTGATTTCCTTATTATCAAGGCGTGAGAGTGCAACGATTTTTGTCAGGGCGCCTTCCAGCTCCCGGATGTTGGATTTGATGTTGGTAGCTATGTATTTAATAACTTCGTTGTCGATATTGTAGCCTTCCATTTCTTCTTTTTTGCGAAGAATGGCCATTCTGGTTTCGTAATCGGGAGACTGTATGTCCACTGTTAACCCCCACTCGAAACGGGATCGGAGACGTTCTTCCAATGTCTCAATTTCTTTTGGCGGTTTATCAGATGAAATAATAATCTGCTTTTTCAATTCATATAATGCGTTAAATGTATGGAAGAATTCTTCCTGTGTACTTTCTTTACCAATGATAAACTGGATATCATCGATTAAAAGAACATCGTTATTTCTGTACTTTTCCCTGAATTCAGTAGGAGAGAAGTTGTTCTTGTTTCGGATCGCATCGATCAGCTCGTTGGTGAACTTCTCACTGGTCACGTAGAGAACCTTTGCATTCGGATTATTCTTTAATATGAAATGACCGATGGAATGCATTAAGTGAGTTTTCCCCAGTCCCACACCTCCATAGATGAAAAGAGGGTTGTAAATTTCACCAGGGGATTCTGCAACTGCCAGGGATGCTGCATGTGCCAGATTATTATTGGCACCTACAACAAAGGTATCAAATATGTACTTCGGATTTAAATTCGCGTTTATGATTGCGGACTGACTGACCGAATTTACCGTATTGGTTATCAGTGTATTACCTGCAGGAGCGGGAGCTGCTTCTTTTTGAATCTGATTTTCCACAACAAAATCGACGCTGCATTCAAAACCAGTCACTTCTTCTATGGTTATTTTTAGAAGAAACCCGTATTTTTTGCGGATGTATCCCAGAAATTCTACATCCGGTACCGAGACGATTACCTTTTCACCGTCAACGGCATGAACTTTTAGCGGGAGAAGCCAGGTTTTGAAAGAAACTTCTGTAATTTCGTGTTCTTCTTTTAAATTCAATAAGATTTCGTCCCATTTTTCTTTTAACTTTTCTAACATTGTATGTCTCCTACATCTATTAAAATGCAAATATGCGCATTAGCCCAATCTACTGTTCATTCTATACTATTTTGTAATAATTTTCAATGATAATAGTAAAAAATTGTGGATAAGTGTGTGAAAGGGCTGTGAATTAGCTGTGTATGGATTGTTGATAAGCATCCAGAGGAAAAGTTGTCCACAAAAAACCCGATTTTAAAACTCTGGTTATTCACATCCGGGAAATATTGATTTTATCAAAATCTTTCGGACAGGCATGTGTACAAAAAAAGGTTATCAAGATACTATCCAGAGAGTTTTCCACAAGTTATCCCCATAATGTTGATAACTTTATGTAAATTAACAAAGAAATGTCGATTTAATAGACAGGATTGACGGATAAAGTTCAGTTATGTATAATGCAGTTGTAACCAGATGCATTGTATCTTATAAAAGAACAGTAGCACAGGAGGAAAAATATGAATACTGGAAACAAAACACGCGACATGGTACTGGCAGCTATCTTCGTTGCCCTTATCATCATCCTGGCGTTTACGCCCTTTGGATATATTCCTTTGGGATTTATGAACGCCACCATCATTCACGTTCCGGTCATTATTGGAGCCATTATACTTGGACCAAAATATGGTGGATTTC
The DNA here is from genome assembly GCA_009712635.1 of Hungatella sp. Classification (GTDB taxonomy): domain Bacteria; phylum Bacillota; class Clostridia; order Lachnospirales; family Lachnospiraceae; genus Lacrimispora. The sequence goes on from WASS01000004.1 coordinate 14,232, forward strand.
TGGGAATGATTTTTGGGCTGACAAGTCTGTGGAAAAACACCAACATGCCCAATGCAACCTCATTTGTATTTTCACCATTTGTAAAGATGGGAGAGTACGGAGGCAATTTAGGAAGCCTGATTATCTGTATGGTGCCAAGAATTCTCATTGGAATCGTGGCATATTATGTATTCAGGGGAGTATTAAAAGCTTTAAAGGGAAGTAAGATGAAAACGACTGTGGCACTTGCAGCGGCAGGAGTTGCCGGATCATTAACCAACACATTGCTGGTAATGAATCTGATTTATTTTCTTTTTGGCAAAGAGTACGGTCAGGCGGCTAAGGGACTGACTGAGGGAATCTATTCCGTAATTATTGGTATCATCTGTATGAACGGGATTCCAGAGGCGATTGTAGCAGGAATTTTAACGGTTGCCATCACTCAGGCACTTTTTAAGGTTATGAGAAATTAAATAGATTACATTCGTATGCTTTTTAATATATGAAGATATAAGTCTCCGGTAATTGTATGATGCCGGAGACTTTATTTTTTTAAAGGGATTTTTTGAATGTTTTTATGCTTTTGATATCAGCGTCAGCAGTAAATTGCTTAATATAAAGAAGATTACCGGAAAGATCCGTTATAATTTTTAAGTCTTTTCCTGATTCGAAAACTTTTTTTCCGTCAATGAAGGCCTCGGCTGTTTTTTCATTATTTGTAATTTTAAATGAATGATTCCCCCAGATCTGTTCATAGTCACTTTCATATCCGTTGCATGTTCCCCAATAGATGTGGTTCTGCTCTATATGGATTCCCAACATACGGGAGGTATATTCCATAACAGATAACATGGCAGGTCCATAGGAATCCTGGAGACCATCCAGAGATATCAGGGAAGGTGAGCCTGTAAAAGGATCATATTGCTGCACAAATACGCAGGAATCTCCAATGGCGTGAAACAATTTTTTACCCAGTTTGGGAATCAGATCGTCATAATCATAATTTTCAAGAGCCCGTATGGCTCTCTGGTAGGTGAGGGCTTCACATTGTCCGCTCCAGTTATTTGTTTTTATGTTGCGGAAAAGAGGATCATTTACCGCAACGGAGGGGAGGGGCATATACGTCCAGAATTCTTCTGGGTTTAATAAGTGTTTTTTTACAAAACGATCTGCCATGGGCTTTGTAAAACTATTCCAGTACATTGCTCTTAAATTGTTGTGGAATAAAACATCGATCGTTTTATGGTCTTTATCCCGGTCAAAGCAGGCATTTTTTGATTCGATCCAAAGATAATCTTTTATGGTTTTCTGGATGGCCAATGCCTTTCGTTTCCACTGATCTTTACGGTCCTCATTACCTTGTATCGAGCTGATAACGGATAGAGTCTCTCTGGCAGAGTAGGAAAAACTCATGATATCCAAAGAAGCCATGGGAACTGTTGTGCAATTTGTGGGAGGAGTTTCTTTACTCCAGGAGTCGGGAGCATCCTGGTATCGAAGTGCATGATCTTCCCCTGTATCATACTTGCACCAGCTTTCCAGACAGCCATCGCCGTCTGAGTCCCTGGTTTTCCATAAATAGGAATCAAATTTTTCCAGAGTGAGGTAAAGAAGTGTCAGATATTCTTTATCTTTTCCCATTAAGTAATACATGTTAAGGGCAGAAGAGGGGAAGCAAAAGCCTTGGAATTTATCAAACTGGGGAGTGATCCGGTTGTTAATTAAGGCAATGCTTCCGGGCATGCGGCCATCCGCTCTTTGGTGCTCCATAAAAAGAAGCTGGTTATTAATTCCGGCCTCCATGTTGCGTTTGGCATACATTTCTCCGCCCATAGGCTGGGTTTCCAGCCATATTTTTTCATATCCGCCTCCTTCTATCAGAACAAGCCGGTTTTCAAACATTTTTAAGTTGTTTAACGTTTTCCTCTGTGCTGAATCCATTAGTTTTTGCAGAAGTTCGTTAGAAGTCTGAAATGATACACTGGTTTGGATATTCACGTTTTTTCCTCTCTGTCTGTATATTAACCTTTGATTCCACTTCCACTGATCCCTTCAACCAGATAGCGGTTAAAAAATAAGAAGATCAAAAATACTGGTATTAATGAAAGTGTGGACATGGCAAACATTGCTCCATAATCAGTTGTGGAGGTGGAATCTGCAAAATTCTTTATTGCCACAGATGCGGTATACATCCGGGGTTTGCTTAAATAAATCATGGGAGACATGAAATCATCCCATTTCCAGTAAAACTGAATGATGATGGTGGTTACAATGGATGGTTTCAGAAGAGGTAAAAAAATCCTGGTAAATATTGAATATTTACTGCAACCATCGATAATTGCAGCTTCATCAAGGTCTTTTGGAATTCCGGAACCAAATTGCATCATCTGATAGATGAAAAAAGCCTGACCGAAAAAATGGGGCAGTATGAGTGGAAGATAGGTTCCGACTAAACCAAGTTTGTTATATATAATATATTGAGGCACCAGAATTATCTGGGATGGGAGCATCATGGTGCAGATCATAGACATAAACCAGATGTTTCGCCCCTTAAAACTCACCCTGGAAAAGGCATAGGCAACACAGGATGAAGACAGAACCGTTGCAAGCGTGGAGACAGATGCAACAAAAAATGAATTGGAAAAAAAGGTTTGAAAGGTAATGCCCCCAAAACCCTGATAACCAGTGAAAAAGTTAGAAAATCTCCATTGGGGTGGAATTAAGTTCATACCACCATTTAAGATCTCTGCATTATTCTTAAGTGAGCCGCTGACCATCCAGAGAACCGGATAAATCATCATCAATCCAAGAACACAGACGAATAAATGATAGACAGAAGCCTGTATTTTATGTTTGTTTGTCATGTTATGATCCTCCTTATTGGTCGGCTTCTGTAAAAACCCAGAATTTTGATGTCTTAAAAAGCAGGAATGTAATAATGCTTATTAAAGCCAGCATGACCCAGGACATGGCACTGGCGTATCCCATATTGGACCATTTAAAGGCATGATTGTAAACGTAAAGAGCATAGAAATTAGTGGAATCGTTGGGGCCGCCCTGTGTGATGACGAAAGCCTGGGTAAAAGCCATGAAGGCAGTTATGGTTTGCATAATCAGATTATATAAAATAATGGGAGAGAGGCAGGGGAGTGTAATTGCTGTAAAACGCTGCCATTTGTTTGCACCATCAATTTCAGCAGCTTCGTAATAAGTTGGAGATATTTCTTTTAATCCGGCAGCAAAAATAATCATAGATGATCCGAATTGCCAGACGGACATGAGGACAAGTATTCCCATTGCCAGATGGGGTTCCCCAAGCCAGGATAGTTTTGGAACACCAAAAGAGGCGAGAATGGTATTTGCCAGCCCTTTTCTTGAAAATATGGTTTTCCAGACAAGTGCTACGGCGATGCTTCCTCCAATCAGGGAAGGAACATAATAGAGAGACCGGTAAAATGTTACCCCACTGTGCTTCTGCGTCAGAAGATATGCAATAAAAAGGGCAAATATCAGTTTGGATGGAACGGAGGTGATGACATAAATAAGGGTGACTTTTACTGAATTTAAGAAACGGTCATCTGAGAATAGGTTCCTATAGTTTTCCAGTCCTATAAATACCGGACTCTGACCCAATTTATAATTGGTCATGGAATAATATACGGATACCAGAACTGGAATCAATGTAAATGCGAAAAATCCAAATAGAAAGGGAAAGGAAAAAATATAACCTACGGTATTGTTATGATAGAGGATTTTTTTCCAGTTAGTTTTTAGTTCGTTCATTGCTTATTACCTCCTTTTTTCCATAGGAAAGGCAGGCAAAGAGAATCCTTACCTGCCTCTTAATGATCCTTAATGCTGAAATTTTGACTTGGAAAAATCCAGCAATTGTTTTGCAGCATCTTCTGGTGTTACATCACCATATTGTACTTTTTCAATCAGAAGCTTATATTGATCTTCAATTTCAGCTTTTGGATCAGGGCTTATCACATTGCTGTCTTCTTTTGGAAAATTTCCTATTTTATCAACAAAATCGTAAATAATTTTACCGGAGTCATCTGCCTGGGAAACGACAGCTTCTCTTACCTTTGACATAATAGGAACGCCCCGTTCTCCGTTTAATATTTTATTCGCTTCTATGTCATTGACAAAAAAGTTAATAAATTTGGCGGCTTCTTCCTTTGCTTTTGAATTACTGGAGATACAAAGCTGCTGGGAAGACTGAACTCCCATTCCATAAGGTCCATTTTTCGTTAATCTTGGTACTGGTGCAATTTTAATATTTCTTCCAGAGGCATGAACAATGGACGAAACCTGATTGGAGGAAACCCAGGTCATTGCTGCATCCCCGGTAACCAGATAATCCCCTTCTATGTCCTTGATTTCTTTTATCGCCCCGGCATCGGGATAGGCGCCATCATCTGTCAGTTCCTTGATCATTTTTAAGTAATCGGCAAAGGGTGCCGGATCTTCTGATTCAATTCCATCATTGGTTTTCTTAAAGAAATTTGCATCTTTTTTTGCTTGAGAGGCACGCATGGTTACACCTGCTATAAAATGGTCGATCTTTGAACTTCCGTAGATACCAAGTTTTTCTTTTATGGTAATACAGTCCTTTTTCCAGTCATCCCACGTCCAGTCATTATCAGGTTCGGCTAAGCCGGCTTTTTGAAATAACTCCGGATCGTATGCAATTCCATAGGTGTTAGTGCCAATGGATATTCCAATCTGAGAACCGTTGTTGTCCTTTGTTGTTGCAAGAAAATTTTCGGTGGTATCACTGGTATTAATAACTCCGTCTTTTATGTAACCATCCAGTGGTTCTATATTTTTGATGTATTTTGGAAAATTCCCTCCCAGTTGAAAGATATCCCACACATCGTCAGCAGCTACCAAAGTATCCAGCTTGGTAAAGTAACTGTCAAAATCGTAAAATTCTGCTTCAATATGCACATTGGGGTTTTGTGATTCGTAGAGTTCAATAACTTTGTTTGTGGCATCATGTCTGGTCTGGGAACCCCACCATGCCATTCGTAGAGTGATCTGTTTTCCTGTATCCTTAGAAACAGTCTCTGCAGAAGCGGCAGGTTTGCTTCCGGAACAGCCGGCAATAGATAAAGTCATCAGGCCGGATAAAAACAGTGCAGTAAGCTTTTTGATTTTCATAGTTCCTCCTAATTGTGATTGCTTTATAAAATATTGTATAAATGTACCAATTATAAAATCCGGATTTGTTTTTGTATGGTTACATTTTACTATTAATCAAATACAATCACAATACATTTGGAAGAATGCCCCAATACATCAAAAAAAACCTTTAATTTGCACTAAATTGACTAAACGTCATTATATTTCTTGGATTTTCTGTACTGCAGAGGGGATAAACCCGTATATTTTTTAAAAACACGGTCAAAGTAAGACAACCGTTCATACCCCAGTTTCTGCGAGATGTCTTCCATGGTAAGTTTCTCGTCAAGAAGAAGAATTCTGGCTTGTTCGATTCTCTGACAGTTTATAAATTCATTGACAGTAAAATTAGTAACTTCTTTGAATATACGGCTTAAATAGCTTTTATCTAAATAAAATATGTTGGCCAGATCTTCTAAACCAAAGATTTCTGAATAATGAATCATAATATACTGTATGATTTCTGCGACTTTTACGTAGCGCATCATTTTTCTCTTTGGCATATAATAGACCTCTGGTTTAACACCGGCTCCATTTAGTATCATAAGAAATAAAGACAGCAGCTGATTTTTAACCTCTGACGCGCCGTATGTTTTCTGGTTTCTCAATGCAGATTCCATACGGAACAGTTTTTTTTCCAGAATGCTTTGCTGCTTTTCGTCCAGCTGCAGAACCCCGTGATTATTTTGAAAAAATTCTAAAAGGTTAAGTTCCATAGCATTGCCTGCAAGACGAAGCCAGGACTCTTCCAGTTCAATCAGAATCCGTTCATGGTAATTTCCTCCGATTACATTAGTAAAAGGGATAAGTTTCTTGTCAATAAAGGTTAGCGTGCCTTTTCCCATCCGGTAGCTTTGGTTTCCATAATAAAAAAAACGCTCTCCGTTTAAGATGTAATAAATCTGATATTCATTTTTATAAAATCCGATGGTTTCAGCCAGATCACAGTCTCTGGATACATGGCTAATTCCAATGCCCTGACATTTTCCTGCAAAAATGACTTCTTTCATTGATGTAGTCCTTTAACCGTCAGGGTGTCATTTTGTTCTTCCAGCCGATAAAAAACGGGGTGCTCTTTTTTGTGCTCATTGGGTGTGTGAAGGGTAAGAATCAGCGTTCCTTTTTTATCTTTAAAGATCATGCCGTGACCTCCATCTTTTTCAAAGAGCAATTGATCCTGTTGTATCCAGTTGCCAGTAATATCTCCATTATCAGAATAAGCAATGGCCTGGGTATAACCTTCGTTTCCAAAACTTGACCACAGCATAAGAAGACGGCCGTTTGTTGTCCGGTAAAGGAATGGACCATCCGTAACATAATGTTTTCCTGGTCTGTTTTTATTTTCAATTGTTACTACCCAGCTTTTGGCTTCCGATGCATGAAACAAAAGTTCAGGCTCTGATACGGCATGGCTTAAATCGCTGCTTAACTTTACTGCACAGATGGAACCATCCGATATCTGAACCCATTCATGAACAAAAACCATATAGGGAGTTCCATCAGAACTTACATAAAAGGTTCCGTCAATGCACTCCCAATCAGGGGGAGTTATTTGTTTCCGGCTGTATAAGGTGAATGGTCCCAGTGGATGGTCTGCTTTTAAAATGGCAGTTCCGCCATAATTTTTAGTGTCTTTGAATGTAGCAAACATATAATAGGAATCCTGATAGCAGTGAACTTCAGGGGCCCAGCAGTTTCGGTCGGCAAAAAAGTTCTCTGGCTTGTGAAAAACTTCATGGGGACCATCCCACTCAGTTAAGTCAGTACTGGTATAACAATCAAAGCCTGTGGCGGCCATCCAGCAGGTTTCTGCTCTGGTTCCGTACATATAATAGATTCCGTCAGACAGCAGTACGTATGGATCTCTGATATTGATTTGCTCACTTTTCATTGTATTAACCCATCCTTTTTTATTCTTCCCAGAATCCCCATTGGGAAATTAAATAGTTTTATTTATTATACTGCATAATCCGGGAATGTGGAAAATATTAGAAGTATGATGAAAACTTATATTTTTCCCTTGACTAACCATGGTTTCTTCTATATAATTGGTTTGATGTTTAATTAAAATAGTCTCAATATGTTTCATCATATTGCCTATGATAAGCTATTGTAACAAGAGGAGGTGTCCGTATATTATGAAAATGACGTTCCAGCCAAAAAAGAGACAAAGATCAAAAGTTCATGGTTTCAGAGCCAGAATGAGCACTCCCGGCGGAAGAAAAGTTTTAGCTGCCAGAAGAGCAAAAGGAAGAGCAAAATTATCAGCTTAATGGACCAGGCCGCAAGTAATTGTGGCCTTTTCTTTTCTCAAATTCCAGAAAAACGGAAAAGGAAAGAGTTGAATGAAACATTTTAATTCGATTAAAAAGAACAGGGATTTCAGGGAAGTATATCAGAGTGGAAAATCCCTTGCTAACAGACTTCTTGTCATGTATGTTTTAAAGACGGACAGGCCGGATACAAGAATCGGTATCTCGGTGAGCAAGAAGGTAGGAAACAGTGTTATCAGGCATCATATAACCAGATTAATCAGAGAAAGCTTCAGGCTTCATGAAGATATGCTTGAGACAGGATTAGACATCGTAGTCGTTGTGAGAACATCGGCAAAAGAAGAAAAATACAAGACAATCGAAAGTGCATATCTGCACTTGTGCGGACTTCATAACATTTTAAAAAAAGAATCGAAGTGATCTTATGGTAAAAAAAATCATGATTTTGATGATCAGAGGATATCAGAAATATTTATCGCCTCTGAAGATAAGAACTCACTGTATATACACACCTACGTGTTCTCAATACGCCATTGAGGCACTGCAAAAGTATGGTGTGTTAAAAGGTACGTTTTTGGCTTGCATAAGAATTATTCGTTGTAATCCTTTTGCAAAAGGCGGTTATGATCCAGTTCCGTAAATGATGAGGAGGTAGTTCATTGGAATTCTTAGTACTCACTAAGGTAGGAGGTTTTCTGGGGCCATTTGCAACTTTTCTGGGTGTAATCATGGATTTGCTTTTTCAGATGACATCAGCAGTTGGAATCCAGAATATTGGTTTATGTATTATTTTGTTTACTCTTGTGACAAAGCTTTTAATGTTTCCGCTGACATTAAAACAGCAGAAATCATCAAAACTGATGAGCGTTATGCAGCCGGAAATTTCCGCCGTACAGGCAAAGTATAAAGGTAAAACTGACCAGGAATCCATGAGAAGACAGAACGTGGAGATGCAGGCAGTTTATGAGAAATACGGAACATCCATGACTGGAGGCTGTGTTCAGCTGGTAATCCAGATGCCAATTCTGTTCGCTCTTTATCAGGTTATTTATCATATTCCTGCTTACGTACAGAGTGTTAAGGCTGTTTTTGTTAATGTAGTGACTGCAATTACTTCTCTTGGTGGTGATCATGTTGCACAGCTGACACAGTTTGCAGCTGATCATAAGATTACGTTATCAAGAATCGGAGATTTAAATACCAGTAATGGAATGGTGGATTTTTTATACCAGTTAAATCCGGATCAGTGGAATGCTTTAAAGGATCTTTATCCAACCATCCAGGATACCATTACTACCAATGCTGCTCAGATTGAGCATATGAATTCCTTCCTTGGTATTAACCTGGCGTCAACACCAGCCAGTGTTATTTTCCCAACTGGTGGCGGTTTTCATTTAAGTCTTGCACTCCTGATTCCTATTCTTGCTGGTGCCAGCCAGTGGTTCAGTACAAAGCTTATGACAGTGAATCAGCCTAAGAGTGGAGCAGATGAGAATAATGCTATGGCACAGTCTATGAAGAGCATGAATACAGTGATGCCTTTAATGTCCGTATTCTTCTGCTTTACATTTGCGTCTGGTATTGGTATTTACTGGATTGCTTCCAGTGTATTCCAGATTATTCAGCAGGTTTTAATTAACCGTCACTTAAACCGCATTGATATGGATGAGATGATTAAGAAGAATCTGGATAAGGCAAATAAAAAGCGTGCGAAAAAAGGTCTTCCGCCTCAGCGTGTTTCTCAGAATGCTACTGCAAACCTTAAGAATCTTCAGGCAAACAATGAGAAAGCAGAGCAGGAACTGAATGCTAAAATAGAAAAAGCAAAGGAGCAGGTAAAGGCTTCTAACGATTACTATCAAAGCACAACTTCAGATCCCAACAGCATTTCTGCCAAGGCACGTATGGTTTCGAAGTACAATGAAAAGCACAGTAAATAGGAGGGGTGACCTATGGATATGATTACAGTTTCAGCAAAAACCGTTGATGAGGCGATTACAAAAGCATTAATCCAACTGGAAACAACCAGTGATAAACTGGAGTATGAGATTGTTGATAAAGGTAGTAATGGTATTCTGGGATTTATCGGTTCAAAGCCTGCTGTCATCCGCGCAAGGAAGAAAGAAACCTTGGAGGACATGGCAATGACCTTTCTTTCCGATGTATTTGGTGCAATGAATTTAGGAGTTTCTATGGAAGCCGCATTTGATCAGGGAGAGCGTGAGCTTTCCATCAATATGTCTGGTGATGACATGGGAATCCTGATTGGAAAAAGAGGACAGACTCTGGATTCTTTGCAGTATCTGGTAAGTCTTGTTGTTAATAAGGAAAGCGAAGATTATATTCGCGTGAAACTGGATACGGAAAATTACAGAGAGCGCAGAAAAGAGACTCTGGAAACACTGGCTAAGAATATTGCTTACAAAGTAAAGCGTACCAGAAGACCGGTATCTCTGGAGCCTATGAATCCGTATGAAAGAAGAATTATTCATTCCGCACTTCAGAATGACAAATTTGTTGTTACCAGAAGTGATGGAGAAGAACCATTCAGACATGTAGTAATATCCTTGAAAAAGGAACATGTAAAAAAAGAACGATATCAGGAACGAGATAAATAGTCAAACAACAATGAGGGTTGGGGCTGTCGGAAGGCACCCTCAACCCTTTTCTCACGCCAGTATATTGACTGGTGTAAAACAGGTGATAGAATATGAAGATGAATACAATAGCGGCGATTGCCACAGCGATGTCCAGTTCCGGGATCGGAATTGTAAGGATCAGCGGCGAGGAGTCATTTCAGATTATAGACAGGATTTTTAAAGGAAAAGGGAAACGTGTTAAAAAGCTTTCTAATGAGAAATCTCATACGATTCACTACGGATATATTTATGATGGTGAGGAGCTGATTGATGAGGTTCTGGTTCTGCTCATGAGAGGACCGGGCAGTTATACGGGAGAAGATACCGTTGAGATTGACTGTCATGGAGGAGTTCTGGTTACTAAAAAGATACTGGAGACTGTGTTAAAGTACGGAGCCAGACCAGCTGAACCGGGAGAATTTACCAAGCGGGCATTTTTAAGCGGAAGGATTGATTTAACTCAGGCAGAGGCAGTCATTGATGTGATTAATGCGAAAAATCAATATGCTTTAAAGTCTTCCGTCAGTCAGCTGGATGGTGCTGTTTCCAAGCGTGTCCGTACACTACGAGAGACGATAATTTATCATATTGCCTTTATCGAATCGGCACTTGATGATCCGGAGCATATTTCTCTGGATGGTTATCAGGAAACTCTGCTTCAGGGGATTATGCCTATAAAGGAAGAACTGAAGCGTCTGATCCGTTCTTCAGAGAATGGAAGAGTGCTTTCAGAAGGAATTGAGACTGTCATTATGGGGAAACCCAATGCTGGTAAATCCTCTCTTCTTAATGTTCTTGTGGGTGAGGATCGGGCGATTGTTACAGATATTGCCGGAACAACCCGTGATACATTAAAGGAGCAGATCATGATGGAAGATTTAAGCCTGAATATGATAGATACGGCTGGAATCCGTGATACGGAAGATGTAGTTGAAAAAATAGGGGTTGAAAAAGCAAGGCAGGCGGCTGAGGGAGCTGATTTAATCATCTATGTAGTGGATGGTTCCTGCCCCCTTGATGAAAATGATGAAGATATATTATCTTTTATTGAAGGCAGGAAAGCAGTGATTGTTTTAAATAAATCGGATTTATCCATGGTTGTTACACCGGATTTATTAAATAAAAGAACCAGTCATAAAGTCATTACAATTTCTGCCAGAAACCGTTTTGGCATAGAGGATCTGGAGCATGAGATTAAGACCATGTTCTATGAGGGTGAGATTGATTTTAATGATCAGGTTTATATCACGAATGTAAGGCAGAAGAATGCACTGGAAGAAGCATTAAAAAGTCTTTCTATGGTGGAGCAAAGCATTCATGACGGGATGGCTGAGGACTTCTATTCCATTGACTTAATGGATGCGTATGAGCAGCTTGGAATTATACTTGGAGAATCCATAGAAGATGATCTGGTCAAAGAAATATTCAGTAAATTCTGTATGGGTAAGTAGGGATCAGAAAAGAGGAGATAAAAATGCAGTATTTAGAGGAGTCTTATGACGTAGTAGTAGTCGGCGCTGGTCACGCTGGCTGTGAGGCTGCCCTGGCATGCGCCAGGCTGGGCCTTGAGACAATTATGTTTACTGTCAGTGTAGACAGTATTGCGCTGATGCCTTGTAATCCCAATATTGGCGGAAGCTCAAAAGGTCATCTGGTGAGAGAGCTGGATGCGTTAGGCGGAGAGATGGGAAAAAACATTGACAAGACTTTTATCCAGTCAAAGATGCTTAACCAGTCTAAGGGTCCGGCTGTCCATTCATTAAGAGCTCAGGCAGACAAACAGGACTATTCAAGATCTATGAGGAGAATTTTAGAAAATACAGATCATCTGACCATACGGCAGGCAGAAGTGTCTGAAATCATAACAGAAAATGGGATTCTGACTGGGGTTAAAACTTATTCCGGTGCTGTATACCACTGTAAGGCCGCTGTATTAGCTACAGGTACCTATTTAAGAGCAAGGTGCATTTACGGTGATGTAAGCAATTATACAGGCCCCAATGGGCTTCAGGCAGCCAACCACTTAACTGATTCCTTAAAGGCCAATGGAATCGAAATGAGGCGCTTTAAAACAGGTACTCCCGCCAGAGTGGATAAAAGAAGCATCGATTTTTCTAAAATGGAGGAGCAGCTGGGTGATGAGAGAGTCGTGCCGTTTTCCTTTTCCACGGATCCGGAATCCATCCAGAAGGAACAGATATCCTGCTGGCTGACTTATACAAATAGCAGCACACATGAGATTATCCGGAATAATCTGGATCGTTCTCCTTTATATTCCGGAGCAATCGAAGGCACAGGTCCAAGATATTGCCCATCCATTGAGGATAAAGTGGTAAAATTCCCGGATAAAGACCGTCACCAGGTTTTTGTGGAACCGGAAGGACTTTACACCAATGAAATGTATCTGGGAGGTATGTCAAGTTCCCTCCCTGAGGATGTCCAGTATGCCATGTACAGAACCGTTCCCGGGCTGGAAAATGTTAAGATTGTGAGAAATGCATACGCGATTGAATATGACTGTATTAATTCCAGACAGCTGTATGCTACTTTGGAATTTAAAGCAGTCAGTGGTTTATTCAGCGGTGGACAGTTTAATGGAAGTTCAGGTTATGAGGAAGCAGCGGTTCAGGGATTTATGGCAGGAGTAAATGCTGCCATGAAAATTCTTAATAGAGAGCCGATCATATTAGATCGTTCTCAGGCATATATCGGTGTTTTAATTGATGATCTGGTTACCAAGGAGAATCTGGAACCTTACCGTATGATGACATCAAGAGCAGAATACAGGCTTCTTCTTCGTCAGGACAATGCAGATCTGCGTTTAATGGGAATTGGACATCAGATTGGTCTGATCAGTGATGAAAGATATAAAGAATTATTAAAAAAAATAGAAGCAATTGAATTAGAAATCAAACGTCTGGAATCAACTAATATCGGAGCATCCAGTAAAGTACAGGAGTTTTTGGAGAATCACGGGAGCACGCCGTTAAAAACAGGAACAACTTTGGCGGAATTAGTGCGCAGACCAGAACTTGATTATATTATGTTAACTGATATAGATACCAATCGGTTGCTACTTCCAAATGATGTAATGGAACAGGTAGATATCAATATAAAGTATGAAGGATATATACGCAGACAGAAGCAGCAGGTCTCACAATATAAAAAACTGGAAAACAGAAAGCTGCAGGCAGAATTCGATTATGCAGAAGTAAAAGGATTGAGAAGAGAAGCCATCCAGAAACTGAATTTATATAAGCCTTTGTCCATCGGACAGGCATCCAGAATATCAGGTGTTTCTCCAGCAGACATCTCCGTGCTTCTGGTTTACTTAGAACAGTTGAAGTTCCATAAAAATACAGATCAGAAGGAGTAAGGTAGGAAATATGACAGATGCTTTCTATGAGAAGTTCCAAAATGAATTGAGTCTATTATCTATTAATTTAGAAAAGAATCAATTGGAGCAATTTTATAAATATTATGAAATATTAGTTGAATGGAACAAGGTAATGAATCTTACTACAATTATAGAGATGGAAGAAGTTATATCGAAGCATTTCGTTGATAGCTTATCTCTGATAAAGATCATAGATGATTTGGGTACTGAGGATTATACCATAATCGATGTTGGTACAGGTGCTGGTTTTCCTGGAATTCCTTTAAAAATTGCATTTCCACAACTCAAAATTACATTGATGGATTCTTTGAATAAAAGAATAAATTTTCTTAATGAGGTGATTAGTAATTTGGGTTTAGAAGATATCTGTGCAATTCATGGAAGAGCGGAAGATTTAGGCCGTGATATTAATCATAGAGAACGATATGATCTTTGTGTTTCCAGAGCAGTAGCTAATTTAAGTACACTATCAGAGTATTGCATGCCCTTCGTGAAAGTAGGTGGTTGTTTTATACCTTACAAATCTGGCAAGATAGAAGAGGAGTTAGGTGAAGCAAAACATGCAGTTTTTCTCTTAGGTGGAAAAATAGAAGATACAGAACGATTTTTGCTGCCAGGTACTGAGGCAGAGAGATCATTGATTAAAATTAATAAAGTAAACGGTATTTCTAAAAAGTATCCGAGAAGAGCAGGGTTACCATCAAAAGAGCCGTTAAAGTAAAATGTTTCACGTGAAACATCCAGTAGAGAATCTTGTCTCTATAGGAATGTTTCACGTGAAACATTTTATAGAAAATACATTTGAATTAATTGGTAAAGACTGTTAGGATTCTCCAATTGTGGAAGATATTTACTTTTTGACACTAGAGAACTTTCAATAGCTGGATTATATTTTTGATATTCGGAAATAACTTCATTAATGCGATCCATTTCTTCACCACCAGTAATGTAGATGCTGTTGTTGATTTTCTTTAGTGCATTGGTCACATTACATTTCGTATAATTACACTTAACACTGGCATACAGCGATTTTGGTGATTCTCCTAAATGAGCCGATTCATAATATGCGTCTATGATTGAGCTCTTTACGGAATAAGGATTGAAGTAATAATTTTGGCTAAATTCTTCTGTTATAGATTGCTTGCTCACTGATATATGATATAGAAGAGTACCTAATATTGGCAGATCCAAAATAAATTTATATACTTTGGAGTGATTATTGGGTATCTGGCTACATGTCATTAGACTTTCCGGATTAATGAGCATAATCTGATCAAATAATTCCGGAGCGTTATTACATGCCATAAGAGCCAGCGCTGATGAAGCACCGGTAGCGATTACATTGGTTCGATGTCCAATTTCTGATTTAATAAAATCGGAGAGCATCTGTACATAGAGATAATTAGTATAGGTAAGATCAGGTTTCTCTGAACGACCGCACCCCAAAAGATCAATGGTGTATACGGTATACTGTTCTTTTAATAATGATATCATGCTGTTCCACTCATAACCATTGGAGTATGCGGTCAGATCATGGATTAGAAGAAGTGGTTTTCCAGTGCCACATTTCGTATAATGGATATTGCCGAATCTCCATTTGTAACATAAGGACTTTGCATCTGATAAGATATTTTTTGAAGATGCAGAGAGTTTAACAAATTTATTAATAACTGCAGTTGCGGCAGCTGTACTTGCTGAAAGGATGAGCAGAGTTAGTAATTTACTCTTAGTTTTCATTATATACCTCCTGAGTGCGGATAATCTCTTCTTATTATAATATAATCGATATGGACTTACAACGTCAAACATATTAATTTATTCTTAAACTTGGAAGAATGTTTCACGTGAAACATTTTTTGTAATTTATGTATTTTTTTTACTTGAAACCATAGGAAAAAAAAATAAAGTATGTTATACTCTAATTTGAACTGCATTTCCGGACGTTGTAACAGGAGAAAATTAAAAATGGGAAGAATCATTGCGATAGCAAACCAGAAGGGCGGAGTTGGTAAAACAACGACCGCAATAAACCTATCAGCTTGTCTTGCAGAGTCAGGACAACGGGTATTAGCTGTGGATTTTGATCCACAGGGAAACGAAACCAGCGGACTTGGTATGGAAAAGTCAACAATTGAGCGTACAGTTTATGATCTGTTGGTTGGAGAATGTGAGATAGAAGAATGTTTGATACCTAACGTTCAGGAAAATCTGGATTTATTGCCATCAAACGTGGATCTGGCAGGAGCTGAAATTGAGCTGCTGGAAATTGAGAATAAGGAGATACTCCTTAAGTCATATCTTGAAAAAGTCAAGAAAAACTATGATTTTATTATTATAGATTGTCCTCCGTCATTGAGTCTATTGACAATTAATGCCTTAACAGCAGCAAATACCGTTCTAGTACCCATCCAGTGTGAATATTATGCTTTGGAAGGTCTTAGTCAGGTATTAAAGACAGTAAATTTAGTAAAAAAGAAATTGAATCCTTCCCTTGAAATGGAGGGAGTCGTATTTACCATGTATGATGCAAGAACAAATCTTTCATTGGAAGTTGTTGAAAGTGTAAAAAATAATTTAAATCAAAATATCTATAAAACAATCATACCCAGAAATGTCAGACTGGCAGAGGCTCCCAGCCATGGAATGCCGATCAATTTATATGATTCCAGATCAGCGGGGGCAGAAAGCTACCGGTTACTGGCGGCAGAAGTTATCAGCAGAGGAGAAGAGATCTAGATATGGCAAAGAGAACAGGTTTAGGGAAAGGCCTTGGCGCAATTTTTGGAGATGAAGTAATGGAATCTGCAGCAGAAGAGCAGGAAATGAGAAATCATAAAGAGGCAGAACATACCACACCAGTACCTGAAAAAGAGAAAGTTGATTCGGAAACTGGGAAAGAACTGTTTTTAAAAATTTCAATGGTTGAGCCTAACCATAATCAGCCAAGGAAGGAATTCCGGGAAGAGGCATTAGTAGAATTGGCTGAATCCATGAAGGAGTATGGTGTATTACAACCACTTTTAGTGCAAAAAAAAGGCGATTACTATGAAATTATCGCTGGTGAACGTAGATGGCGGGCAGCAAAACTGGCTGGCTTAAAAGAAGTACCGGTAGTGATCCGGGAATATACAAAGCAGCAATCCATGGAAATAGCATTGATTGAAAATGTTCAGAGGGAAGATTTAAATCCCATTGAAGAAGCCAGAGCTTATTCTATTCTAATGCAGGAATTTGGTTTGAAGCAGGAGGAAATTGCAGCACGTGTAGCTAAAAATCGGGTTACCATAACTAATAGTATGAGATTATTAAAGCTGGACGAACGAATTCAGGAGATGCTGATACAGGATCAGATTAGCAGCGGTCACGCAAGAGCTTTACTTGCAGTGGAAGACGGAGATTTGCAATATCAGCTTGCTGGTAAGATCGTGGCTGAAAATATGAGTGTCCGAGAAGTAGAAAAACTTGTAAAATCCTTATCGAAAAAGAAAGAACCAAAGGAAGTAAGAGAAGAGGATGAAAGTATATCACTGATATTCCGGGAGCTGGAAGATCGAATGAAAACTGCCATGGGTACCAAAGTCAGCATTAACCGAAAAGATAAAAATAAAGGAAGAGTTGAAATTGAGTACTATTCTGAGGCAGAATTGGAAAGAATAGTAGAGTTATTAGAATCCATAAGATAACATCATGGAAGTGAGGACGAAAGAATGGATAACAGTATATTAAATCAGCTGCCGATTGATCCAGCCTTTTTGATCATTGGATTATCCGGGCTTACACTAATATTACTAATTGTCGTAATTATTTGTATGATACAAATGAGAAAATTGTATCGCAGATATGATTTTTTTATGAGAGGCAAAGATGCGGAGACACTTGAGGGCATTATTATGGAACAAATGGAAGATATTGCCCAGTTAAAATCAGAGGATCGCGCAAATAAAGACTCTCTGAGAAATACGAATAAAAACTATAGAAGTGCATTCCAGAAGTTTGGTCTTGTAAAATATAACGCTTTTAAGGGCATGGGAGGTAATTTAAGCTTTGCTATGTCATTATTGGATTATACAAACAGTGGATTTGTGCTGAACTCAGTTCATAGCAGAGAAGGATGTTATGTATACATTAAAGAAGTAGAAAGAGGAGAAACAGAGGTACTTCTTGGAAGTGAAGAAAAAGAAGCTCTGGAACGGGCATTGGGATATCATTCATAAAAAACACGGTTTTTACCGTGTTTTTTATATATACGTTTTATGAATCAATATAATAGGAAGAGGAGAAATCAATATGGAAGAAGTACTTCAGTATTTAAAGGAATGCAAAACGTTTTATCTGGCTACCTGTGATGGAGATCAGGCAAGAGTACGCCCCTTTGGAGCAGTATGCCAGTTTGAAGGGAAGATTTATATTATTACCAACAATAAAAAACCGGTATTTGATCAAATGATGAAAAATCCTAAAATTGAAATCAGCGGAATGAACCACGGGACCTGGATCCGGCTTCAGTGTGAAGCTGTTTTAGATTCCAGAAGAGAAGCGAGGGTAGCAATGATGGAAGAGTATGGATCAGCTTTAAGCAGAATGTATTCGGTTGACGATAACTTAATGGAAGTATTCTATTTACAAAATGCCAAAGCTGTAATCCAGTCCCTTACCAGTGAAAAAAAAGAATTTTCGTTTTAATTAACGGATCTCTGTCATCTCCAAATGATGCTCTTCTGTGAGAGCAGCACCGATGGCAGTCCCGTATTCAGCCTGTTCAGGAATAATAAAGTGAACATCAAACATGGTCTCCAGGGATTGAAAGATCTCCCTGCACTGAGGAAACTTAGAAAGATTCCCTGTCATAACAAAGTCATTAATATTGCTGTTTAATGAAGATAGAATGGCGGACTTTCCGATTACCTGGAGTACCATATGAATGATTCCGATTGCTATATCTTCATCTGATACAAAACCTCTCACTTTTCCAAAGTTTGATGCTGTCGCAGATAATGGCAGCCCTGGAAGAGGAGTTCTTGAAATATCCTGAATCTGTAAGTCAATATTACTTAGAGTTCCTCTGCTGGCCAGATCCATGATATGGGAGATATCCTGGGTTTTTAATAAAAGGCTTGAAAGTCCCAGGATGGTTCCTCCGCCGATTCCAATACCTCCGGTATGAACAATGGAATCTCCATTCACCTGTACCAGTGAAGTACCGGTACCCATACTTACCACGATTAAATCCTTTAATCCGGTAAAATACTGACCTCCTAATCCATTGCAGGTAAATTCATTCACCTTAAAAGTTGGAATCCCATAAAGAGGCTGCTCTACATAAGCACTTCCTACCCCTGTAATCATAATTTTTTCTATTTCATTTAACTGAATGTTGTTATCATAGATAAATTTACCCAAAGCACCAAATAGAGAAGCGATGGGATTATCTGCCTTCACAAATGTGGGTATTTTCAATTTATGATCCTGAAATCCTACAATCTTCGTTGTACTTCCTCCAAGATCAATTCCAATGGTTATTTTCATATATGTCCCCTTAAATCATCTTATCTAATTAACCTGCCAGGACCTTTTTATAGCAGGTAGTAAGGCTAACTATACCATATTTATAGGTAAATGCCAAGTTCTTAAATGTGTTCATAAAAACAGGGCAGAATCGTGCAAATTCTTTATTGTATATGAGACAAAAATAAGAAAAAAATAAGATATAGCGGTTTATTGATTATTCTGTATCATTATTAACCCTTATAAACCTTTGTTTTATAAGAATTATAAGATTAAGATTCATTTTTATATAAGTAAAAAAATATTTATAAAAATTAGATAAAAAATATATCGATTGGTGTATATTTTTGTGAGTTATCACATTGACAAAAAAATAACGATAGAATATAATAAGATCATAAAGATCGTTAAAAAAATATCGATCAAGTAACCAATGGGATTGATACTTATAAAATGGAGGAAATTCAAGATGGCAAAAAAAGAAGAACTGGTTAAGGTTCCCCAGATAATTGATAGTGTAGATACCCTGATCGCAAAAATGGAGGCAATGAGAGAAGCTCAGAGAGTATTCGCAACCTTCACCCAGGAGCAGGTTGATAAAATCTTTTATGAGGCAGCCAGTGCTGCAAATAAATTAAGAATCCCTCTTGCAAAGATGGCTGTCGAAGAGACAGGGATGGGCGTTGCAGAGGATAAAGTAATTAAAAACAATTATGCAGCTGAATATATCTATAATTCCTATAAAGATACAAAAACCTGTGGTGTGATTGAAGAAGATAAAGCGTTTGGAATAAAGAAAATTGCAGAACCAATCGGACTGGTAGCAGCTGTTATTCCGACTACAAACCCGACTTCAACTGCTATATTCAAAACATTAATCAGCTTAAAAACCAGAAATGCAATTATCATTTCCCCACACCCAAGAGCAAAAAACTGTACAATTGCAGCTGCTAAAGTAGTTCTTGATGCAGCTGTCAAAGCAGGAGCTCCAGAAGGAATTATTGGATGGATTGATGTACCGTCTCTTGAGTTAACCAACGAGGTTATGAGAAGTGCAGATATCATTCTTGCAACAGGCGGACCGGGAATGGTAAAAGCAGCTTATTCCTCCGGCAAGCCGGCTCTGGGCGTTGGTGCAGGTAATACACCGGTTATCATTGATGATACAGCAGATGTTAAGATGGCAGTCAACTCCATCATTCATTCCAAAACATTTGATAACGGTATGATTTGTGCATCTGAGCAGTCTGTTACTGTTCTTGAAAAGGTTTATGACGCGGTTAAGAAGGAATTTGCAGCAAGAGGATGCTACTTCTTAAAAGGCGATGAGATTGAGAAAGTACGTAAAACCATTATTATCAATGGCGCGTTAAATGCCAAGATTGTTGGTCAGAAAGCTCATACCATTGCCAAGCTTGCAGGTGTTGAAGTTCCGGAATCAACTAAGATCTTAATTGGTGAAGTGGAAAGCGTACATCTTGAGGAAGAATTTGCACATGAAAAGCTGTCTCCAGTTCTGGCTATGTATAAGGCTAAAACTTTTGATGAGGCAATTGAAAAGGCAGAACAGCTGGTTGCAGACGGTGGTTATGGCCATACAGCTTCTCTGTATGTGAATGTGAATGAAACTGAAAAAATGGCAAAGCATGCAGCTGCAATGAAAACCTGCCGTATTCTGGTTAATACACCATCTTCTCATGGCGGTATCGGTGATATCTATAACTTTAAGTTACAGCCATCTCTTACTCTGGGCTGCGGTTCCTGGGGAGGAAACTCTGTTTCTGAAAATGTAGGTGTGAAGCATCTGCTGAATATTAAAACCGTTGCTGAGAGGAGAGAGAACATGCTGTGGTTCAGAAATCCGGAGAAAGTTTATTTCAAAAAAGGCTGTATGCCAGTTGCACTTAGTGAGTTAAAAGATGTTTATAACAAAAAGAGAGCATTTGTAGTAACAGACTCTTTCCTTTATATGAATGGTTATACCAAGGCTATTACCGACAAACTCAATGAAATGGGTATTGTTTATACTGTATTCTCAGATGTTCAGCCTGACCCGACTCTTGCAAATGCTGAGGCCGGTGCTGCAGCTATGAAAGCATTCCAGCCAGATACAATCATTGCACTGGGTGGAGGTTCCGCTATGGATGCTGCGAAGATCATGTGGGTTATGTATGAGCATCCGGAAGTGGATTTCCAGGATATGGCAATGCGCTTTATGGATATCCGTAAGAGAGTTTACACATTCCCGAAAATGGGCGAGAAAGCTTATTTTGTAGCAATCCCAACTTCTTCCGGTACTGGTTCTGAAGTAACTTCTTTCGCTGTTATTACAGATCAGAATACAGGAGTAAAATATCCGCTTGCAGATTACCAGTTAATGCCCAATATGTCCATCGTTGATGCAGACAATATGATGAGCCAGCCTAAGGGTCTGACCAGTGCTTCTGGTATTGATGTTATGACACATGCTCTGGAGGCATATGCTTCTGTTATGGCTTCTGACTACACGGATGGTCTTGCACTGAAAGCAATGAAGAATGTATTTGAATACCTTCCAACCGCTTATAACGATGGAACTAATGTAGAAGCAAGATGCAAGATGGCTGATGCTTCCTGTATGGCTGGTATGGCATTTAACAATGCATTCTTAGGAGTTTGCCACTCTATGGCTCATAAATTAGGAGCTTACCACCATATTCCTCATGGTGTGGCAAATGCACTGTTAATCACTCTGGTTATGGAGTTTAATGCTTCTGAAGTACCGACTAAAATGGGAACATTCCCGCAGTATCAGTATCCCCATACTCTTGCAAGATATGCAGAGTGCGCACGCTTCTGTGGAGTGGAAGGTAAGGATGATGCGGAAGTATTCAAAAAATTCCTTGTTAAGGTTGAGGAATTAAAGAAAGCAGTAGGCATTAAGGCAACTATTAAAGATTACGGCGTAGATGAGAAGTATTTCTTAGATACACTTGACGAGATGGTTGAAAATGCATTTGATGATCAGTGTACCGGTGCAAACCCAAGATATCCGCTGTTCAGTGAAATTAAGGAAATGTATTTAAAGGCTTACTACGGTAAATAAATATAAACCGGGATAGAGATCATAACAGGATCTTTTGACAGGGCAATAAAAGAGAATGGATTTGGAGTTTTTCAAATCTGTTCTCTTTTTTTATGCCGCAACATATTAAGTAGATTTTCTAAGAACCAGAGTGGTGCTGATTTCAATTTTTACAGGGTATGAAGATTTTGTATGGATAAGTTCTGCCATACGCTTTGCTGCCATCATTCCCATATACTGTTTGGGTACATGGATGGTTGTAAGGGGTGGGTCCAGGAACGTACATAAAGGCATATTATCAAAACCAATTACGGCCACATCCTGTGGGACCCGGTAACCATATTCCTTCAGTGCTTTAATGGCACCAGCTGCAATGAGATCATTGTCTGCAAAATAACAGTCTGCCGGAGTTTCTCCCTGCTCTAAGACAGCCGCCATGTCAGCATAGGAACCATCCATGGACGGAGATAGTTTATGAACTTTTGAATTGGAAACTGACATACCGTTCTTTCTGACTGCCTGGTAGAAGCCGTCAGATCTTTGCTCAAAATTCTTAATGGGATAGGAGGACTTTAGATATCCAGGCTGTCTTTTCCTTTTTCTGATCAGATAATTTGCTGCAAAAAATGCTCCCTGCACATTATCTATTATGACACAGTCAGTGCTTTGGTTTTCAAAGCAGGTATCTACTACCACAACGGGTACGGGAAGATTTAAAAACGGTTTAAAGTCTTCTTCCGCCATTTCTGTTCCAAGAAGCAGAATTCCCCGGCAGCCTAACCGTACCATTTCGGAAACCTTGGCTGGAATATCATCTTCTTCATAAAGATAAGAAATGTTCAGATAATAACAGGCTTCTTTGCAGCCGGCATCGATTCCTTCTGATAACTGGGAAAAGAAGGGAGTATCTGAAACAACAGCGCCATTTTTCCTATATATAATAAATTGTATCATCCCGTGAGGGCTGGTGCTCAGAGAGGTCTCTTTTATTTTTGAAAAATCAAAATCATGTTCTTTAGCAGTCTCTATGACCTTCTTCCTTGTCTGAGTGCTGACTCCTGGTTTATGGTTAAGTGCCATGGAGACAGCTGCCTCTGACAGATTAAGCAGTTTAGCAAGTTCCTTTGCTGTTATGGACATGGAAATGGGCTCCTTTCTTACTGACAGACTTCTTAATAATCAACGTAACAGATTAAGTGAATTAAGTCAACAAAATACTATATTTCACTTAACTATTAATTGTAATTAAGTCGGCTCCAGTAAATAATATGGGTAGCAGTTAAAAAAAGGAGACATGTGTATGACAAATGTAGTATTGGGATTCGCACCGACGAGAAGGAGCATTTTCTCCGCGCCGGATGCAGTTAAGTATGCAGATTTGACCAGAAAAAAGCTGGAGGAAATGGGAGTTGCTTTCGTAGATATTACAGATATCTCAGAGGATGGTTTGCTGCACAGTGAAAATGACAGAATAAGAATTGCAGAGAAATTTAAGGCAGAAAAAATTGACGGTCTGTTTATTCCACACGGTAACTTTGGAACTGAGTATGAGGTAGCAAGACTTAGCAGGGAATGCGGCGTACCAGTACTGCTTTGGGGACCGAGAGATGAACGTCCGGATGAAAACGGGATCCGTCTCAGGGACAGTCAGTGCGGGCTATTTGCAACTGGAAAGGTTCTACGAAGATTTAAGATTCCATTTACTTATTTATGCAATTGCCGTCTGGAGGATGAGGCTTTTTACAGAGGTGTCACTAATTTCCTGGCTGTATGTAATGTGGTAAAGGCATTTAAAAAGACCCGGATCCTTCAGATTGGACCAAGACCCTTTGATTTCTGGTCCACTATGTGTAATGAAGGTGAACTTCTTGAGAATTTTAATATTCAGCTGGCACCTATCCCCATGCCGGAGCTGACAAAAGAAATGAAGCGGGTAAGAGAAGATGAGGATAAAATTCAGGAGATCGTAAGTTATTGTAAGGAAAATTTTGAGGTGAACATAAAGGATGAGGACCTTAAGACTGTGGCAGCTCTAAAAGCGGCTATGAGAGCTCTGGCAGACCGTTATGGGTGCAATGCAATTGCCTTACAGTGCTGGAATGCACTCCAGGAAGAAATCGGAATTATGCCCTGTGCAGCAAACAGTCTGTTAAACGAGGAGGGACTTCCTGTTGTATGCGAGACTGATATTCATGGTGCGATTACAGCAATTATGTGTGAGGCGGCAGGGCTTGGGGAAGCAAGGACATTTTTTGCTGACTGGACTGTCCGGCATCCTGATAATGAAAATGGAGAACTTTTGCAGCACTGCGGTCCCTGGCCACTTTCCTGCGCATCCTGTAAACCGTCAATTGGATATCCTCTTGCGTTTAACCATCCGGGAGCCGTGGAAGCACAGGCAAAACTGGGAGAGATGACCCTTTGCCGGTTTGATGGTGATAACGGAGAGTACAGTCTGCTTCTTGGTAATGCGAAAGGAATCGAGGGGCCTTACACCAAGGGAACTTACGTATGGGTGGAGGTTGAAAATTTAAAACGTCTGGAAGCTAAAATTGTGGAAGGACCTTATATCCATCACTGCGTAGGGATTCATAAAAATGTGGTGCCGGTTCTGTATGAAGCATGTAAGTATATTGGGATTTCACCGGATCTGTATGATAACAATGATGAAGAAGTGAAAGCCTGGATACGGGGAGAATAAGAAAGGAAGTGAACGGACATGGACAGACTCACTAGGAAGGCTTATGAACTTCGAAGGGATATAATTGAGGAAGTATATCAGTCGAAAGCCGGTCATATTGGCGGGGATTTAAGTGTGATTGATATCTTAACCGTACTTTATTTTGAAGTAATGAATGTAAATCCTGAAAGCTGGAAGTCTGAGGACAGAGACCGCTTTTTGCTTAGTAAGGGACACTGTACTGATGCACTCTACATAACTCTTGGAGAGAAGGGCTTTTTTGATAAGCAGGAGGCCATAGAAACATTCAGCAGCTTTGGTTCTGTTTTTATCGGACATCCTAACACAGATGTACCAGGAATTGAGATGAATTCCGGATCATTAGGGCATGGACTTTCTTTAGGAGTAGGGATGGCACTGGCAGCCAGAATGGATGGACGGTCATACAGGACCTATGTTGTTCTGGGAGATGGTGAAATGGCTGAGGGTTCAAATTATGAAGCTATGATGGCAGCCGGACATTACGGTCTGGACCAGTTGTGCGCGACAGTGGATTTAAATGGTCTCCAAATCAGCGGGACAACTGGGGAGACCATGAAAAGTGATGATCTGGGTGAAAAATTTAAGGCGTTTGGCTGGTATGTTATAGAAGTAGAAGATGGAAATAATTGTAAGCAGCTTCTTGCCGCTTACCAGGAAGCTGAGGCTAAAAAAGGTCAGCCTTCCGTCATTCTTGCCCATACTACAAAAGGAAAAGGGGTGTCATTTATGGAAAACCAGAAGAAATGGCATCATGGTGTCATGACAGAGGAACAGTACAGGAAGGCAGTAGAAGAATTAGAGGGGGTGTTGGCATGAGTCAGATAACCAACCGTCAGGTGATTTGTGATACTCTTTTGGATGCGGCAAAGAAAGACAGGAATATTGTGGTTGTATGTTCTGATTCCAGAGGCTCCGCCTCCCTGGCACCGTTTGCAGAACAGTACCCGAAACAGTTTGTTGAAGTAGGAATTGCGGAGCAGAATCTGGTATCTGTCTCGGCGGGTTTAGCTTCCTGCAACAAAAAGGTTTTCGCAGCATCGCCAGCCAGCTTTTTGTCTACCAGAAGCTACGAACAGGTAAAGGTTGATGTGGCTTACTCAAAGACCAATGTAACGCTAATCGGAATCAGCGGAGGTGTCAGCTATGGAGCACTGGGTATGACCCATCATTCCTGTCAGGACATAGCCGCCATGGCTAGTCTGCCTGATATGCGGGTTTATCTGCCTTGTGACCGCTTTCAGACAAGAAAGCTGATTGAGGCACTTCTTAAGGATGAAAAGCCTGCTTACGTAAGAGTCAGCCGTTCTGCCACTGAGGATGTATATGATGAAAATATGGATTTTAAACTTAATAGCGCCAATGTGATTAAGGAGGGAGCAGATGCCGTTATTATTTCCTGCGGAGAATTGGTTCCTTATGCTGTGAAAGCAGCTAGGGAGCTGGAACATGAGGGGTATCGTGTTGGAGTTATTGATATGTATTGTTTAAAGCCGATGGATGAGAAAGCTGTGATTGATGCGGCAGAAAAGGCAGATCTGATTGTGACAGCAGAGGAGCATTCTCCTTACGGGGGACTTGGGAGCATGGTGGCACAGATTGTATCCGCCAGCTGTCCCAAAAAGGTAGTAAATCTGGCACTCCCTGACGGACATATTATTGCAGGTACAAATCATGAAATATTTCAATATTATGGACTGGATGATCAGGGAATAAAAAGGGCTGTTATAGCCAGATTGAGTCAGGGGCTGGTAAAATGACATGTGTAATTGCTATTGATCAGAGTACACAGGGTACGAAGGCAGTACTATTCGATGATAAGGGAAAATTAATTGGCAGGTCAGACCGAAAGCATAAACAGATTGTCAATGAGAAGGGGTGGATCTCCCACGACTTAAACGAAATTTATGAAAATACAATTTTAGCTGTAAGGGAAGTACTGGATTGTTCCGACATAGGAAAAGAGAGCGTGGCAGCGGTAGGAATCAGTAATCAGAGAGAATCAACTGCAATATGGAGCCGGAGCGGGGAGCCACTTGCCAATTCTATTGTCTGGCAGTGTAACCGGGCAGCACGGATTGCTGACCGTTTTAAAAACTGCAGCGATGATATTTATGAGAAGACAGGGCTTCCTCTTTCTCCTTATTTTCCGGCGGCTAAAATGACATGGCTTTTAGAAAATATCTCGCCAAAGGAATCTTATTGTCTGGGAACAATGGACAGTTATCTGGTTTACAGGCTTTCAAAGGGAGCCAGTTTTTTTACAGATTACTCCAATGCCTCCAGAACCCAGTTATTTAACCTCCATACATTGAAATGGGATGAAGAGCTGTGCCAGATGTTTGGGATACCCGTAAATGCACTGCCTGAAGTCTGTTCCAGTGATGCCTGCTTTGGTTATACTGATTTTGATGGATACCTGGATGTGCCGGTACCAGTATACGGAGTAATGGGAGATTCCCATGCTGCCCTGTTTGGGCAGGGCTGCCATATGCCGGGACAGGCAAAGGCAACCTATGGAACGGGATCCTCCATTATGATGAATGCCGGGGATTCATTTGTAAAAAGCAGTACAGGTCTTGCCACATCTCTTGCCTGGGGAATGGGAGGCCGTGTAGAATATGTTTTAGAGGGGAATATTAATTATGCAGGAGCAGTTATTTCCTGGCTGAAAAATGAGATGGGTCTTATCGGCTCAGAGGAAGAAGCGGAAGAACTGGTTTATCATGCAAATCAAAAGGATACAGCTGTATTAATTCCGGCATTTTCCGGGCTTTCTGCTCCTTACTGGATGGATAATGCAAGAGCCATGATTTTAGGTATGAGCCGGACTACAGGAAAAGCAGAGCTGGTAAAAGCAGCAGTTGAGAGCATTGCCTTCCAGGTGGCGGACATACTGACTGCCATGGAAAAGGACAGTAATAAAATGCTAAAGGAATTGTGTGCAGATGGCGGACCGGCTAAAAACCGTTATTTAATGCAGTTTCAGTCTGATATATCAGATATCCGTATGCGGGTATCAAAACAGGAAGAGCTTTCTGCAATTGGAGCAGCATACATGGCAGGAATCGCGGCAGGGGTATATGACAGGAGCAAAATATTTACCAATATAGATTATGAAATTTATAACAGTCACATGGACAGGAATAGCAGAAATGAGAGGAAAAACCGCTGGAAGGAGGGAATTAATCTGGTCTGCTTAAATGCCGGTGGCTAAAAGAAAGGATAGGGCTATGCGGCTGAAAGCAAAGGATGTTGCGGCGGCGCTGGGAATTTCACCGGCGACCGTCTCTCTGGCATTAAATAATAAGCCCGGGGTTAAACCCTCAACGAGAAAGCGGATTCAGAATTATATTCTGATGGAAGAAGAGAAGAATAACAGCAGGTTAAGGGCAGAGTATTCTGAAAGTAAGGGAACTGTGCTGATGCTTAACTATATTAAGCATGGAATTATTTTAAAGCAGAGGGAGAATAAACGGAACCCTCTGCTTTTTGATGATTTTGAATACATCTGTAATAAAGCGGGTTACCGGTTTGATTACCAGGAGTTTTATGAAAAGACAGGAAGTCTGGAGAAATTGCTGGATAAATGCAGGAACGGAAATGTAAAGGGAATCTACATGATGGCTGCGGAAATGAATTACAGTGATATTTATCCGTTTGGCCAGCTTAAAATTCCTGTAGTGGTGGGAGACAATCTGTTTTATGAACAGGGAATGGACAGCTTTCTGATTGATAATAAAGAAGGAATCTGCAGAGCGGTAGATTATCTGATTGATAAAGGGCACAGTTATATTACCTATCTTGCAGAAAAGGTTGATATCTTTAATTTTACAGAGCGCAGAGAAGCATTTGCAGAGGAAATGGAGAAACGGCACTGTGGAGACGGAAGCAGCCGCATCATCCGCTTAGGAAACCAGATTGATGAAGTATATGAAGCTATGAACCGGTATCTGGATGGAGGTCTCAGAAAAACAACCGCGTTTGTTCTGGAAAGCTCCGTGGTATCCCTGGGAGTAAGCAAAGCTCTTTTGGAGCGGAATATACGGGTACCAAGAGAAATTTCCTTAATCGGGTTTGATGCACTTCCAAATCTTAGTATACCTGGAATCAATCTTACACTGATAAAGGGAACCCATACAATGAGGCATAAAGCAGCCATGAGTCATCTGATCAGGCATATCGAAAAAGAAGAAGGGGAGATGGTCCGTGTTTATTACAAAACCAGACTGCTGGAGGGAGAAAGCGTATTTGATAAAAACAAGTACATTTACAAATAATATTTTTTAAATTAAATTTAAAAATTTATCATAAATGCATAAAAAACATGGAAAAAAGTGGCGGTTTTCTATAGTGTTTTGATTGATACGGAGAAATGTCCGAAGGGGATTGATTGAGAAAAAAACGGGTGTTAGTATGAGCTTACAAAACGTGATACAAAGAAGGTATGAAAGGTATGACTCAATCTCAGGAGGGATAATCATGGCTAAGAAAAATTACGATGAGCTGGCAAAACAGATTGTGGCCAGCGTAGGGGGAGCGGGTAATGTTAATTCCCTGATACACTGTGCAACCAGACTGCGATTCCAGATTAAAGATCCGGCTAAAGTTGATAAAAAAAGGCTGAGCCAGACGGAAAAAGTTATAACGGTGGTGGAGGCTGGCGGTCAGCTTCAGGTGGTGATCGGAAATGCAGTAGGGGATGTGTATGATGCTATATTAGCAACGTCATCCATTAAGGCCGGGGATATGGATACGGATGATAAAAAGAGCAGTGATAAAAATATTATTAACATGTTTATGAGTACAGTTTCCGGAATCTTTGCGCCAATACTGGGAGCAATGTCGGGAGCCGGATTATTAAAGGGACTCCTGATTCTGTTTACAACAATGGGCTGGCTGTCAACGGATATGGGAACCTACCGGATTTTATTTGCAGCGGCAGATGGGGTATTTACATTTCTTCCGGTTTTCCTTGCCTATACATCAGCCAAAAGATTTAAGGCAGATCCGTTTGTGTCAGTGGCAATTGCTTCGGCACTGATGTATCCCAACATAACTGCAGCGTTTGCAGCAAAGGAGTCTCTGACATTTTTAAATATTCCGGTGGTTCTTGTAAGCTATACTTCATCTGTAATTCCAATTATTCTTTCCGTTTATGTTCTTTCTAAGCTGGAAAGAGGCCTTAGAAGTATTCTTCCGGATATAGTTAAGAATATTTTTACACCTTTATTATCACTTGTCATTATGGTGCCTTCTACCTTCCTGGTAATCGGCCCGGTTTCTGATTTTGCGGGAAAAATGCTGGCAGGAGGCTATACAGCTCTGGTTTCTGTCAATCCGATTATTGCAGGCTTTATTCTGGGACTTGTATGGCCGGCTGCAGTTATGTTTGGACTTCACTGGGGATTTATTCCCATTGTTATTAATAACATCTCACAGTATGGAAGAGATACTCTGTTTACTATAACTGGGCCGAACAATTTTGCTCAGGCGGGAGCTGCGCTGGGTGTATTTCTAAAGACTAAGAATAAAAAAGTGAAAGATATTGCCGGACCGGCTGCACTTTCAGCAGTACTTGCGGGTATTACAGAACCAGCCATTTATGGAGTAACATTAAAATACAAAAAGCCGTTCTTTATCGGGGCATTTTTTTCCGGTATTGCAGGAGCAATCACTGCAGCAGTTGGTGCAGGAGCTCCTACCGTTTTAGGAACCAGCCTTCTAACCTTAACCGGTTATATCGGAGTGGGATTTGCAGGATTCTGTGCGGCATGCGCGATTGCCTATTTTGGCTCTGCCATATGCACCTATCTGTTTGGATTCAGTGATGATATGCTCCTCGATGAAACAACAACAGAGACTTCAGCTGATGTGGTTAAACTGGAAGAAGAATTAGCAGCACCTGTAAACGGAACGATCCTGTCATTATCTGAGGTAAAGGATCCTGTATTTGCAGGAGGCGGATTAGGAAAAGGCATTGCAATTTTGCCAGATGAGGGCACATTTTATGCTCCTTGTGATGGAACAGTTGAGACTGCATATCATCACGCAGTGGGAATCATGACGGATCAGGGGGCTGAGGTTTTTATTCATGTTGGTTTAGATACGGTGAAACTGGAAGGTAAATTTTTTGAACTTCTGGTAAAAACTGGTGACAGGGTTAAGAAAGGTGATCTTCTTATCAAGGCGGACTTAAACAGGATCAGGCAGGAAGGTTATGATGTAACTACCATGGTTTTGGTAACAAACAGCAATGATTATGCAGATATTTTAACTACAGAGGAAAAAAAGGCTGTGGCAGGAAATTGTATGATTCGTTGTATTCCCAGGTAATGAAAGATTTGGAGGTTTTCCATGAGCAGACTTAAGATACATGAAAACAAGAGGGGGTTTACACTGGAGGGCCGGAATTTCTTTTATCTGGCAGATACGGTATGGAGCGCATTTACCTCAATTACATTGGAGGAGTGGGAAGATTATCTGGAAAGACGCTGGGTTCAGGGATTCAATGTGTTGCAGATTAATACACTGCCGCAATGGGACAGATGTATGTCTGATGTAGGGTTATATCCGTTTTACACAGAGGATGGTCAGAAATTTGATTTTACCAAGTGGGATGAAGCCTATTATGAAAGAGCACGACAGATGTGCCGCATGGCTGTTGATAAAGGATTTCAGCTGGCACTGGTGGTATTGTGGCTTAATTATGTTCCGGGAACCTGGGGAAGCAGACTGGTAGATCTAAATGTGATGCCGGAGGAATTTGTCAGTACTTATGCAGAAAAAATAGTGGATGTATTTGATGAGTTTGATCCAATCTATGTTGTCAGCGGAGATACGGATTTTGATACGGCAGAGTCAGTTTCTTATTATGAAGCAGCGCTTAAAACGGTATGTGAGAAATCTCCCCAATCATTAAAAACCATGCATATTAAGAGGGGATATGATTATATACCGGAACAGTTTTTAGACCGCCTGGATTTTTATATGTACCAGTCAGGGCATTTTGCAGAAGGACAGGATATGGCTTATCTCCTTGCAGAAAAATTCTACAGGGATTATCCGGTAAAACCGATTGTTAACGCAGAACCCTGCTATGAGCAGATGGGATACAGCCGGAAGATGTACGGACGTTTTCAGCCATATGATTTACGTAAGGCAGCGTGGAGCGGAATTTTGTCTGGAGCGTGTGCCGGGGTTACGTATGGTGCCCATGGAATCTGGAACTGGAAAAAAACAGGAAAGAAAGCCAATCCTGTAATGGGTGAAGGGTTTGATGAGGCGTTTCCTGCCTGGGAGGCAATTCATTTTCCAGGTGCCTGGGATTACGGGTTTATTGCTAACTTTCTGGAAGCCAATGGTATTGAAGAGTTAATTCCTGCACAAGAGCTCTTACTTGAGAAATCAGAGCAGATACGGATGGCTGTAACCAATGATGAGCGGTATCTTATTTATGTTCCTTATACAACAAAGCTTGTGATTGGAATGGAGCTTAACGGATATTACGGCAAAGCGGTGGATCTGGCTACTGGAAGAATTGCCAGAGTCAGGCTGACGCCTGAGGCTGGAGAAACCTCTGTGTCTATGCATGATTTTAAAGGTGACGGGTTAATTGTACTTGAAAGATATTAGAACATATTATTTGCTTTGTCAGAACCAGGCTGCCGGACGGCTTAGATTGTCCGGCAGCCTGGTGTTTTTGTTTCCAATTGCAGAGTTGATCTGCATCTGTGTTAAAAATATACTCTCACTTAAATCCGTATCTTTAACGTTGGCATCACGGATGTCGGCACCTAAAAAATTGGTTTTCTTCAGACTACAGCCTGTAAAATTGGCAGCAATCATAAGTGACATACTGAAATCGTTTCCGTCCAGATTTGCCTTTTTAAAATTTTTGCCCAGATACATCCTGTCTGAATGCCTGCCTGCTGATGTATTGGTTGAAATTGTGCTGCTTATTTGTTTTAAAACGGTATTTACTTTTAACCGGTATGCTGAAAGGTCTGTCTTTAAATCGTTTTCTGGAAGCAGTTCTGCTATCTGTTCATTTTCCTGTATCAGTTCATCTATGGTTGTTTTTAATTTATTATCAGATGTTAACTCAAATGCTTCCACCAAATACCATAGCATCTGATGAAGCTGAAATACAATCATAAACGTTTGGAATATCGTTTCTGCCTGCTTGGGATTTGTTTTCCAGGTGCCACTTATGAGACAGAGCTGAGTGGCTCTTTGACCCGCGCCGAAACAGTCATAAGCGATACAACCTTTGTAATTCTTTTCACCTAGTTTGGAATGTATGCTACATCCATAATCAGAGCCGAGATGTGCGCACGGGATCCCAGCCTCTTTGTTTGCAGGAAATCCATCTGTCTTTGTGCAGTATAAAGAAACACAGCATAAACCGCTGCAATTTTTACAATCTATTTTTAGTTTTAACGCGTAATCAGCGTATTTATTTTCTACTTTTTTATTTGTCAATCTGTTGCCGCCTTTAAAATCTTTTTGTATCTTTGTATTTTTTTACTGTCTTTTGGTGGATATTATATCATAGGTACTGGCCTATTACCATTCTCTTTATTCCATAAACAGAAGAATCACAATTTATTAATTTTTTACTTGATTTATATATCAATATGATATATCATTATGTTATATAAATCTGGGAGGAATATACAAATGAAAGAAAACACTGGAAAGTCTAAATATGTAATACTGGGAATGCTTGCCCGTATGCCACTGACCGGTTACACAATTAAAAAATGGCTGGAAAATGAATACAGTCATTTTTGGCAGGAAAGCTATGGACAGATATATCCAACTTTAAAGATATTGGTTGCCCAGGGATTAGCTGTCTGCTCCGACAAGGGAGAACATGGTAACGGACGGGGGCAAATCGTATACAGCATTACCGATGCAGGCAGAAAAGAACTTTCGGAATGGATGCGTGAGAAGCCGGAGATCGAAAAGCTACGTTATGAAATACTACTTAAGATCTCTTTTGGAGAGAATACTGAATCGGAAGTATTAATCGGGCATCTGGATGATTTTATCAGAAGAAATGAAGATCTGATAAAAGAAATGAAAGACTGTATGGAGAATTTTAGCCAGTTAATGGGTGAGGGGATCGATTGTACTTATAGCCGCCTGACCGCGCTGTGTGGTGAATATGTTTATTCTGCAATGAAGGATTGGGCTGAAGAGGCAAAGAAAATTATAATTGAGAAAGGGGAATCATAATGAAGAGTGCTTTAGTTGTATATTTTTCATTCGATGGTAATACGAAATTAATAGCGGAAAAAATTGGAGAGACATTAAATGCGGATGTAGTTGAGTTAAAGACAAGTAAGAAGTATCCCACAGAGGGAATCGGAAAGTTTTTTTGGGGTGGAAAAAGTGTTGTTTTTGGAGATAAGCCTACGTTGACAAACGAAAGCATTGATCTGAGCCGTTATGAAACAATCATCATTGGAACTCCGGTTTGGGCGGGATCATTTTCTCCACCTATCAGAAGTTTTGTTAACGATTATAAGATTGTTAATAAAAAGATTGCAATATTTGCAAGCCATGGCGGGGGAGGTGCAGCAAAGTGTTTTGCAAAGCTAAAGGAGGCATTGCCGGAGAATAAATTTATAGGTGAGATTGCATTTGTGGAACCTAAGAAAAATCCTGAGAGCATTGACAGCGCAGCAAAGTGGGCTGCAACGCTGTCGTAAGTGAGAAAATACTGAATTGTCGCCTGTTTGAAAAAGATGAAAACCTCCAATGGAAATATCATTGTTTAATATTTTCCCAAAGCGATATATAATATAAGAACTATTATGCAATAATTGAGGTGATAAACTATGAAATTTATTAAGAAAATACCACTGGAGAATGAAGAAACAACCAAAAAACTGAAAGAGCAAGGCTGGCTTCGCTTAAAAGAGCCAAGGTCTGTATCGGGAGCAATTTTATGGTCTATGCCAATCAGTTTAATCCTGATGTTATCCGCAGCCGTATGGTGTTATTGTTTATATCCGCCATTTAAAAATCTGCTTTCCGGACAGCAGGGGTTTTCTCTGGAACTTACCATAGGCATAGAGGTTTTATTTTATCTCTTAGGAATGATTTTATACCTTCTCATTCATGAGTTAATTCATGCGGCATTTATACCAGGAATAAGAAAGTCAGATAAGACTTATTGGGGATTTAATGGACTGTTTGGTTTTGTATTTACGGAAGAAATCCTTACCAGAAAAAGAATGGTGGTCATATCACTAATGCCGCTTTTTATTCTCTCATTTGCAGTACCGTTTCTTTTAGCTGTTTTCGGTCGCTTAAGTGGTTATCTCATTTTTTTAAGTGTATTTAATGCTGGAGGCGCGTGTGTTGATGTGTTAAATGTAATATTAATTCTTTCACAGGTTCCTAAAGATGGAATTCTTATTGCAAATGGATATGCAACCTTTTACAGAAACCCAGGAAGGAAAGCCTGATCAGGCTTTTTCCTCCTGGGTTTCGTTTATTTTACCATTTTTAAATAACAGAATCATTTCATGGGTCAGGCTGATGTTGGTAAAATCATCGGGGATATCCTCAGGAGCCATCCAGACAGCTGTGGATAATTCTGTTTCATCCAGCGTGACTTGTGGAGAACCATCCAGTTCGGCCCAATAGCCCATCAAAATGGAATCTGAAAAGCCCCATGGCTGGTTTTTATAGTACCGTATATTTTTTACCCGCAGACCAACTTCTTCCATGACTTCCCGATGCACGGTATCCTCTAATGTTTCACCAAACTCTGTGTAACCAGCCAGAAGTGCATAGCGTGTATATTCCCTGCCTGCATATTTCGTAAGCAGCAGCTTTCCCTCGTGGGTGATGCCAACAATGACTGCGGGTGCAATCTTTGGATAGACGGTGTTACCGCAGGAGGAACAAACCATAGAGCGTTCTTTTTTGCTTTTAATCATCTCTGATCCGCAGCAGCCGCAGTAGTGGTTAGATGAGTAGAAGCGGTGAAGCTGGGAGGCACACACAGCTGAGAAAGATACCCACATGGGGGTTAATTCCCGCAATATGCTACTTTTGAAAAGACTGATACCAGGGGTATCCGCCAGTGATACGCTGGTTTCGTCTACCAGAAAAAAATCCATCTGATCGATGGAAAATAAATAATCACAATGGGACATGAATGAGCTTCGGACATCATCTTCTAATGCGGAGAACCGGGGAATTATATTGGATTTACCCTCTGTCAGACAGATGCTCCCTTCTGAAAAATAGAGAAAATAGCTGTCTTCAGCAGGTGATTTTACTTCAAATTCGTTATGAAATACGTGGGGAAAAATATCTTGTATCATATGTTTAAGACCTTCTTTTTTGTAATTAGAAATTAGTCAGTTGGATCTATTTTAGAATTAATCAGGCGTTCTGTCAAGATGGCATCAGAATTAGTAAATATTATCCTAAATTAATTAAAGTTTTACAAAAATCAGTTAAAGCGCCTTCTTTTTTTATTTCAATGTATTTCTTTAATAAAAGTTTTCCATCTTCACGTAAAATCCCTCCATAACACTTGGGGAGTGTGTAAGATTTTAAAACATCATAATCTGAACTCCATTTGTTATTTAATAGTGAAACGGCTCCATCTACAGGTGATTCCATTGAAAAGTATACCTCTCCGATAAAAAAGCCCATGGCGGCACCAAGACACATCATGCAAGGTTCTAGTGTAACAAAGAGCTGCATATTTTTTCTTTCTTTCACAGTATAACCTTTTTCATCAACTTCCCAAAGAACTTTCATTTCCGCATGTCTTAAATAAATTCTATTACTTTCACCAGACGAGTGAGCCTTTCCAACAATATCATTACCATTAAAAATTACAGCACCCACTGGTAATTCGCCATTTTTTAATGATTTTGCGCCTTCTTTAATAGCAATTCTCATTTTTTCTTCAACAGTCATGACATCTCCTTTTAATATCCCCGTGTTTGGTAATTACCAAACTAAAAGAGCTTATATATGTTATTTTTATCACACAGAACAATAAATGTAAACAACAAATATATGTTAAGTTAACAGTTAGAATTAAGTTATAATTTTGTGTTAAAAAGTGATGAAAAATGTACTTGAATTAAGGGAAAAAGCATACAAAGTAGTGAGAAAACAAGCATAAAAA
Source organism: Hungatella sp. (assembly GCA_009712635.1). Lineage (GTDB taxonomy): Bacteria > Bacillota > Clostridia > Lachnospirales > Lachnospiraceae > Lacrimispora. The sequence continues at coordinate 51,164 of WASS01000004.1, forward strand.
TTAATTGGTTAAAAATGAATATGTAACCAAAAATAACTGGCTTGTAACCGGTCTCATGTATACTGAGAAAGAGGGAAATATTGCCATCTCATGGCTTATAAATAGAAGACGAATTTAGAAAGAGAAAAAATATATAGGAGGGTGTGAAAATGAAGGGAGCAATGAAAAAAATACATCGCTTTAAGCGGGTACTTGCCTGGTTGTTAACAATTGCCATTGTCTCGGGAAATGTATCACAGCTTACCGCAATTACGGTTTATGCGGGAGAGTATACAGAACGAAATACGGCTAGTCCATCCAATGCGTCCAAAGCATCTCCGTCGGAAGCAACGCCATCACAGGCAAAACAGGTTATTGATGTCAAAGTCACCCAGTCTGCCATAGAAAAAGTCCTTAAAAAGGATGCTGACAGAAGACCTGAATTAAAAGAAGATCTGATTCCGTTTAAAGGGGAACAAAAAGATCTGGTTACGGAAAAATTGTATGAGGAGCTGGAAGGCAAAACCTTAATTCTTCAGAAAAAAGAAGGAAAGGCCATGTACCTTGTGGTTGTTTCCGATGTTCTTGGTGATGAGCCTTTTTCTGAGACTGATGAATCAGACCGTATTAAACAGGAATCTATTCTTCAGAGCGTTCAGATTATTGGTGTGAATGGTTATAAAGACCGGGAATGCGAATTCCGTCTCAGGATAGTAAGTGACGATTTTTTTGTCACAGATGCCCAGATGGATGAGTATGCAGTTGTGGGAGAGAATTCAGAGGAAGCCACATTACAGAATGGTTTGAATCATTCAACCGGAGGCTCTACAGGAGCAGCTGCAGCAGGAACAAAAGCTGAGACAATAGAAGAAACGGCTGCTGAAACACAGGCTATTGAAACGACTTCCGGTACTAAGGAGGACAGCAGTACTGGAAATTCAGAAACCGGAGCTGCTTCATCAACGGAGAATGAATCCGAAGCTGTAGAAACACAGGCAGGTAAAGATGAATCTCTGGAATCCATCTCAGGAGAGACTGGTGAAGAAAAGACAGAGGATGTGAAACAGGAAGAGGTAAAAACAGAAAAAGCTGAGCCAGAGGAAGAAAGTAAAGATTCTGGTAATTCCGTATCTGGTAATGAGCTGACAGTTAGCAAAAATGAAACAAGTAATTATCAGCTTTCAATCTCAAGACATCAGGTTTCAGTGCTTTCAGAAGCACAGGAGACTGTTGCCACTCCTTCAGAGGCAGTTTCTGAGCCGGAACAATTTGACAGTGCAGATATTGTGTCTATTGGTGATGGAAAGGTATTATCTGGTGATGAAAAGTCTGCCTTAATGGGAGTTAGCAGTGAAGAAGACAATGGCTTTAGCCTGACTTCCTTATTTGTTCAACCTTCGTTCTCTATGGTAGTTCCAAGCTATGGTATCACATTGTTGAATATGGAAGTGAGCGATGAGGCGAAGCTTTCACCCTATGAAACAGCATTAAGCTATTATGGAGAAGATGCCACAGATAAAAAAGATACGGTAGAAATTAATCTTGATCAGAGTATGACAGGAGAAATAAAGGCAGGGAAACTTTTTACTTATACCATCACTTATACCATGCAGGCTGCACCTCTTTATGAATATGCGGCAGGCGGAAAACTGTCTTTGTTTGATACTTATGAAAATGCTGTCATTTATTTTACTGTTCCTGCTGGAATCACCTTGGAGGAGCAGAGCGGGAAAGTGGAACTGGATACCTCAGACAGTGAGAAAAACGTATATAAAATTCTGGTAGGAGACGAAAATCATTCCATACGTCCTGGTAAATCAGATAATATTATAATTAACGCATACATAGACGGAAATGGTAAAAGAGCGGTAGGAGAAAACTTTACCCTTCCAGACAACAGCGTTGCATTTCATGCTGATGTTAAGGTAGCGGATAAAACGGATAAAGATAAAGTTACTTATCCGGGAAATATTCCAACCGTTACTTATGCCACACAGCCGTCACAGACCCAGCTCCAATTAATATCCGATGATCAGTGGCATATTAAAAAGAGAGTTTATCCTACGGATCAGTCTTACGATATCATTAATGATAACCAGGGGAATCCTCAATACGTGGACATTACCTACATGATAGAAGTGGGAATGTATGGAAACCAGGGGGAGATATCAAGACAGCCTGATGGCACTGTTTATCAGACCTATGGACGTACCGGATTTAAAGAAGGTTCCTTCCATATTACGGATAAACTTTCAATAACAACACCCAATGCTCCCGCAGAAATGAAGCCCATATCTGTTATAGCAAAATGGGGCGATGGAAACAGCATACCTGTCGTACAAAAGGAAGATGGTTCTATTGTAATAAACAGTTATAAGACACAGGGGCAAAATGGGGCTGATCATATTTATGTATCGGATCTGGCACCTACCTACAGTTCCTATCTGGTTACAGCCAGGTATCCATTTGAACCCTTTGTTTTAAAATACAATGATCCTCGTGTCAATGATTCTACAGTATTTACTGTATTAAACCAGGCACATCTGGAATATGTAAAGCTGGGAACCAGCCAGATTATGGAAGATAATTCTGAAGCTGCTGTGGCAATTCATAAGGTCAATAAACCAGCAGTCATTCAGTTAACAAAAATGCTGGATGAAGGTATTGGAGTTTTAAAACCGTATGATCAGATAATGGAAAAAGAATATCCCGGATCTGCTGAATTTGAGATTTATTCCGTAGATGCCCAGGGAAACCAGACACCTTATGACAACTATACTATATTAGATCCAAACGGTATAAGTATTCAAAAAGGAATCATAGCTGTTAATCCATCCAGTGAAGCTGGTGAGACAATCTCATATACAACCGGAGACAGAGGATATATTCAGATTCAGGCTGATCCTGGTACCTATGTGATTAAGGAAGGAAAAAAGCCTGCAGGAACAGAATACAGTTATGCAGTTGTGGATTCTAAGACCTTTAAAGACAGCCAGGAGATTCAATTTACCATTCAGGCTGGAGAGAATAAAGAAGTTAAAGTCGTTAATAACGTTGTAGGAAAAGGTGCAATTGAATTTTATAAGAAGGCACGTACCTGGGACAGCGCGGACGCAAAAGAAAACGATTTAAATGCCTTAAAAGGTGGGCAGTTTACACTTTACACAAAGGATAACGGTACATTAACTGAGGTAACAACCGTTCAGTCAGATGAAAATGGTCTGGTACGTTTTAAGCCTGTTACTCCCGGAGAATATGTAATTAAGGAAAAGAGTGCAAACGGGTATATCATTGATACCAGGGAGTACCCGGTTACTGTTAAAAGAGGGGAAACATCTGTTTTAAAGGAAGGCAGCAATTACCTGGTTAATACTTTAAATCAGGCAAAGGTTCAGGTAACAAAACTGCTCCAAAAGGATGATGGGACTTATCAGTCCGTTCCACAGCAGTATAAAGGGAATTTTGATAACCATTTCTGGTTCGAAACGACTGTGGATGGCAGCAGCTGGACCAGAGTTTCCGTAAATTCAAAAGAAACCTATTCACTGGATGGTAACAGTGGTTTTGAAGCAGTTCTTCCAGTTTATGACAATGGTAACCGTGTGATCCGTTACCGGGTAGTGGAAGAACTACCGGATGGTTATTCAGATGGAAATCCTGCAGGAAGCGGTTTTACTACTGAAACAAAAAACAGCAAAACTTATCTCTGTAAAGAATTTACACTGGTACCATTAAAAACAACTTCAGTTGAAATAAAAAATAACAGACAGGCGATTCTTAAGCTTCAGAAGGAAACCTGGTCCTTTGGCAACCAGTGGGCATCTGGCTGGATTAATACTGGTAATCCCAATGCCGGTTACCAGTTTAAGCTGTATGCAGCTGATAAGAATCAGAGTAATTACAGCGAAGTATCTCCTGGAAAAATCTATACCACAGATCAAAATGGTATCATTACTGCTGGCAATCTGGATATTAACAAAGATTATTACTGGAGTGAGTCAGGAAGTGCAGATCGTCTGGAGGCAGATGAGACAGGGAAAAATATTGATGACGCGGTTGTAAATGGCATAAAAACACCTCTCATTGGTCCTTATACTGTCAGCCGGGAGTCTGATACCAATGTAAAGGCATATAACATACCTCAGAAAGTGCCCTACTGGCTTCATAAGTATGACATAACGGATAACAGTAAAAGAATAACGGCAACATTTCGAATTACCAGGGTTACAGATGGTATGGAAGTATTTAAGGGAGACGTTACTCTGGATGGTACTTTTATCTCTCTGGATCCAGGAACAAAGTACCGGGTAGAAGAAGTAAAGGCGCCGGATAATTATGTTGGATCAGCAATCAGTGAGTTTACAACTCCCAATGGCCCTATAAACAGGGAACAGCTGAAAGAATGGTTCTGGTATCCGAAAGAGGCCACAACCACTCATTTAAAATTCTATAATAAGCCTTATAAAACCGTTAATTTAAAAAAGGTAAAATATAATTCAAATGGAAGTGCCGATAATAGTGTAAAGATCACATTTGAAGTGTATCAGAAAGATGGAGGTCATTTTACAGCGGTTACACTTCCAGACAGTAAAAATACAATCGTATCCAATACAGATACGGTTATGGCACCGGGAACCTATTACTTTAAGGAAATTCTGGGTTCTGATATTATTAATCCTCTGTTTCTGATGAGCAACAAGGCAGATGGACAGTATGAGGGTTATATTATTCAGAATGGGGCGGTTTACTACGGGCCTGCGACTGTAACAGCGGCAGAGACGACAACTGAAAAAAACTCAAATATTTATTTGAATGGAAGCAAGTCTCTGGAAAATTATCAGAATTATGGCAGAGTAATGGTTACCAAACGGGATGCTTTAAGAAAAACACCGGTAAGTGGTGCTGTTTTTGGAATCTATTTAAGATCTCAGTTCCATGAAGCTGACTGGGCAAACAGTATTAAAAACCCCATTCAGACAAAAACATCCGGTACAAATGGTCAGGTCACTTTTGACAGCAGTAATCTGCGTATTTTTGATGACAGCGGCAACCGGATCCCTTACGTGATTGCCGAAATAACTCCACCTTCAGGATACCTTCCATCTTATGATATTCTGACCACCACTTTAACAGAGGGGAAAACTATTTCCACAGTAAACGGAGATCCATCAGGCGCACCTCTTATTATTGAAGATGAGCCCAAATTGACCATTCGAACTCAAAAATATTGGCGTGATGGCTGGAATGATCAGTTCTATGAGGTGAACAGGGCGTTAGGAAATGTTAACCTGGCTCTTTATAAAGTGAACCGGGATCAGCCGGGAATTGCAGATTTTGTGCAGACACAGGTAACAAATGAATTTGATGGTATTGCAACATTCAATGATATTGACCGTAAAGATACGTATTATGTGGTTGAGGTACGGGTTCCCACAAAGAGTGAATCCAAGTTGTCTTTTGAATTAAACATGGGCAATAAAGAACCGCTTCCACTTGAGAATGGTCAGCCTGCAAAGAGCCTGTCTGTCGCAGATTTACAGACCCGGTATAATGCAGTTGCATTTAGTGGTAAAGACCTTCCAGCAAATGTAGATTCACTGGTCAGATATACGGATCCTATTTTCAATTATAAATCCTGGGTTCAGTTTAACGTATGGAAAACCTGTGATGGGATAACGTTTGGCGGAGGAACACATGAAGAGCGCCACATGGTTAACGGTGCAAGATTTACACTCTACAAAATGCTTGATGACACCAAAAATTTAGCCTCCATCCAGATGAAGGATTTAGCAGATGGAAGCAGATTTGAGACAGAAGGCCAGTATGAGAGCGGAACCCGTATTGATCCCCAGACAGGTAAGCGTCAGGATGGACAGTTTGATACTACGATTCTGGAAGACGGATATGTATACTGGCTGGTTGAGGATCAGGCCGCACCGGGATATGTTCTGGAAGAAGGCGGAAAAATCGCTGCCGTATTCGTACCGGATCATTCGGGATATAGCGGATATGATGAAATCCGTCATTCTTATCAGAGCGGAAGAAATGAAAAGATAGCACTCATTACCAATCAGCATTCTGGCGGAGGTACGGGATTTGAAAATTATCATTTTCAGGTAGCCTTAAATAAATGGCTGGAAACTGCGGATAAGCAATATAGCCTGCTTGGCGGAGCAAAATTCCAGATATGGCTGCTTAATCCGGAAAATAATGAAAAACTTCTGCCGATTGATGTGGTGGAAACCGGATTGGAATCTGATGGCACTCACAAAACTGGTTATGCACTTTCAAAAACAATCAGGCTTGATGAAGTGAGCAATAAGCTGACTGAACTGGGTAAGAATCCGAAAGATATCCTTCAATATAATACAGAAGGAGACCCGGTTAAGCTGGTTCTGGGACTGGAAGAGATTTATGCACCATCTAAGGTTACGATGGATGCAACGCTTCATGTTTTAAATGTGACAGTTCCAATTAGCAAGGATTATATTGATGAGCAGTATTTCTGGGATTCCGGGAAAGCACCTGAATTCAGGCTGATTAACAAGGTTTCCAAAGAATATCCGGTAACTCTTAAGAAATATGGCTATACCCCGGATACAGGAACATTCCAGAAAACAGATGATGAACTGGACGGGATGAATATTCAGAAAACACCTCTTTCAGGGGTTGGGTTTGAAGTCTGGCAATATCAGTGGAATGCATCTGGATATGATTATAAGAAATACGGCACTTATACAACAGACAGTACCGGTAAGATTTTAATACCCGGCGGACTTCCTTCCGGTCTCTATAAAATGAAGGAAACGCTGACTACGGAACAGAACAAACAATATATTACCATGTATACCGGTAGCAACGGGCTTTGGAGGTATTTTACCGTAGCCAGTACGTCACTGACAGTACCTGTTTACAATCCGCAAAAGCCAATGCTTGAGATTGAAAAAACAGCATGGAACGGAGAGCGGCCAGAAGGACTTTCTGGTATTACATTTACATTAAAGACTCCTTCCGGCAGTCAGGTCACAACTGTCACACAAAAGCAGGGAGACGGAAGATATCTTGCTGTATTAAACGGACTTGACAGCGGTACCTATACTCTGCTCAGTGAGAAGCTGGGGAGCAGTGCAGAAAATACGGCGACGGATTATTATTTCCAACAACATTCCGTATCCGTTGGTTATAAGCCGGTTGCAGACGGTAATAAAGTCACTCTTGTCCCGGTTGCTGATGGCATAACAGGACCTCTGGCTGCATTGACCGTTAGAAACCCAAGACTTGCACAGCTTACATTACATAAGACAGACGGTGAGGATAAGCAAAGCGGTGTTTCCATGAAAGGAGCAGAGTTCCGTCTGGAATACATGAAGTTCCGCACTGGTACAGATTTAGACGGAGATGTTCTGCGTAATGTGGAAGATCCTGCTTACGACAAACCGGGGGATGGATTTACAGCTTTGACAAAAACTTTGGAAGATCAGGGAAATGGATCTTATATCCTTAAGAACTGTCAGCCAGGCTGGTATCGCATTACAGAAACAAAAGCACCTGAGGGATATACCGTTGATACCGCACCGTTAGTAGTGGCTGTGACCGGTGATATGACCGGAACGTATCAAAATACGGAAGTAACCTTTGAGAACCGGCAAAAGGTTACCCTGACAATAACAAAGAAACTTATTTTTGGAGATGGGTTTATAAATGACCAGGATATTAAAGATAAACTTCCATCTCAGGTTGTGTTTGATGTTTATACCTACTCTGATGCCCAAAAGGCCTACAAGCCGGTATATGATGAGAAGAACCAGCCAGTTACCGTTACAATTACTAACTTTGCGGCAGCAGATGGCTATTATACCGCAGAGGGTAAGATTCAGCTGGCTCAGAATCCGGAAGGCGGAGCTTATTATGTAAAAGAGCGGGAAAACCCAGACTGGATGCTGACTGGAGAAACTGGTGTAGCCAATGGAAAACTATGGTCTGATGGTTATATCCAGGTAGGAACAAGTTCAGATTTCACCACCAAGACTCCGGTTACCATAGGAGTTGAGAATCAGTATGCAAAAGCAAAAATCCGCATAACTAAAGTTGATGCAGCAGATTCTTCAAAGAAGCTGACAGGTGCTGGATTTAGCTTATATTCAGATCAGGCGCTGACAACATATGTAGGTGATTTTAAAGAAATCGGAACAAGCGGTGTTTATGAGTTTTTATTATCTACTAAGAAATTCAATCCGGGAACTTATTATGTGAAAGAGACAAATGCCCCTCTGGGATATTTAACCATTGGGACAGCAGTTCCGGAACAGGGACTGACAGCTGAGACCGGAAAGACTACGGAGATTACCGTAGAAAATCAGGGCGGCATTGATTTCCAGATCACCAAATACAGTGGAAACGGTAAAACAGAGGCCGGAAAAGCTGGAATCACCTTTGAGCTTTATAAAAAAGAGGCCGGCAATACCTGGAACTATGTAACAGAGGGAACCACCGACGCTCAGGGTAAACTTTCTTTCCGGGGCCTGAAACAGGAATCAGAATATTCTTACGGGCTATATGAAGTGCCTGTAAAGGATCATGGATTTGATACCTTCCAGCTGGAGGCTTTTGATGGGGGAAGTGGAACCATTCTTCCGGTAACCGCAGATTTAAATAAAAATGGCGAGACCATACGGAACCTTGATTTATACGTGCTTTCTGATAGTAATACCAAAGCACCGGGAGTATATCAGTTTACGGCTCATAATCAGGAAGCGCTGCCATTAAAACTGTTTAAGAATGATGTTAATAAACAGGATAATCCGTCCTCTGCCATAAACGCATTTGTAAAGGTAACAAATAAAGAAACCGGAAAACAGGCGGGAGATATTGTTGAAGTACCTTATGGTGAAAGCGGAACCACAGTTATGCTGCTTCCAGGAACCTATGAGATAGAAGAGACATCTATTACGCCAAATACAGATGGATATGTAATTAATCCGGATGACAACAGAACCGTTTATAAGAAGGAAGTAACCATTGAAAAAGGAAATATTCCGTCGCCCTTAGAATTCACCAATGTGAAACAGAAGACGGGAGTAAGTCTTGAAAAGACGACGCAGACCACTTCTTTAAAAGATTTATGGTGGAATGATGGTCAGGTGGTTACCTACACCCTTACACCAGGAGCAGTTAATACCATTCCGCTTGATCAGTATGAAGTCACCGACCAGGGACTGACGATGCTTGATTCAGGTAAAAATGTTCTTGATGAAAACGAATACAGCAATGAAAAGTATACCATTCTTACTGTTAAGCCAGGAAAGGCCGCTCAGGTAAACCGGCTGAAAGAAGGAAGAACAGGAACCATTATGGCAGATGTCACCTTCTATGGATTTGACGGAAGCCAGATTGGTTCGGTGCAGACCGTAAGTGTTTCCGGGGATGGTGAAATTGGTGAGATAAAACCTGTTGGTAATAAGAAGGTAAAATCATTTAAAATCAGTTACCGGGATGAGACGTTAAAAGGATCTACCAAAAACGCTTATACACTGGGGCAGGATTTTGTACCTGGTACCATTGCTGTTACAGCAAAACTGAATCGTCAGGATGCAACGCTTGCTGACGGAAGCTACAAAAAGGATATTAAATATATCCGTAACAAAGCAGATGTATCTATGAAATACCGGAAGTGGGATGTAAATGGAACCTTAAATTCCGGTCAGGATGCCAGCAAGGCAGAAGCACTATGTGATATTTCCGTAGTTCAGAGCCAGGCTCCAACCCTGTCAGTAAGAAAAAATGTAAGTCCTGATAAAGGAGTACAGCCAGGTGATATACTTACCTATACGCTTACTGTAACCAACGCAACCACTAGCAGTGATGCTGGAATTGCACCCATCCAGAAGCCGGTTCTTGTTGATCTGGTTCCTTTAGGAGTATCCGTTTCCGGAGAAACATCAGGGGAGGAACGACTGCTGACTGCGGTTGCACTGGATCGGGCACCGGTTGGTGTAACGATTGATAAGACAATCCGGAAAGTGGACCCTGAAACAGGGCGTGAGACATTGTTTATACGTCTGAACGGGAATCTGCAAAAAGGCGAGTCTGTTACAGTATCGGTAAAGGCCAAAGTTGCAGGAAATATTATTAATTATGGCAAGAATATTTTAAACACCCTGTTTGTAACAAGCGATGTGCTACAGCCGGCATTTTCACTAAACCATACCGGTGCCTCCTTTATGATTAATACCAGCTCAGGTATCAAGTGGCCCAGTAATGATTTACCGGCTGGAGCGCTGTTGCCGGATGAAAAATACCGTAGCTACGGTTATGCTTCCGATTCTGCAGAAAATACCATGAGCACCGGAACGGGGATCCAACTTTATAAAGAAGTAAAAGGTAATTTAGATACCAGATATGTTTCTGGATCTACCACAGGTAAGGTTGCAAAATCGGCAGAGGATACCGAGCTTACACAGTATGATGGAACTGTATTATACCGGCTTATGGTAAACAATGCATCGGCACAGGATTATGTCACCCAGCTGCAGCTTATGGATATTATGCCGGTTAAGGGAGATTACGGTAATATTGAAAGACTCAGTGACTTTCGTTTGAAATACGACAGCATTCAGTCCATTGCTATCGAAAACAGAAAAGACACCGGAAGTTCAGGAAGAAAAATTCAGGGCTTTAATTATGAGATTTTGTATTCAGATAGAGCATTTAGAAATAAGGATGACGCCAATGCTGGAAAGGAGGCAATGTTAAACAATAACTCTTCCGGTTTCTGGTCGGTGCGTTCCGGTGATCCTACGGCCATTCGCATTAAAATCACAGATCCTGAATTTTATCTGGCACCAGGTGAAAATCTGGTTGTTACCTATAAGGCAGTGGTGCCTTACAATACAGCAAAAGAGCTGGAGGATGTTGCTTACGGGTATGCAGTCAATGATTTTGCAACAGCTTTTAGTTATAAAGAAGCAGGTCTTGAGAGTATAGAAAAGCAATTTAAATATGTTCAGCCAAGCAATTCTGTTCAGGTGCTTCTGGTCCCCGGAAAAGTAAAGGTATCAGGACGAATCTGGATTGATGATGACAACAACGGAATACAGAATGAAAGTGTTAACAAGGATCATCTGCTTACTGACCTGTTCCCATTGCTGCAGAGTGGTTACTTTAAGGTAAGCCTGCTGATGTTTAGTAAAAATGGTGATGATCAGACCTCTATGGTACCGGGAACTGGAGATGCCAGATTCTTATTTGACAGCCTGACTCCGGCTAAGCCTTACGATCTTCCCGAGTCAGAAATCACGGAGAGTATACAGGATAAATGGTACAGCGGTACGTCCCTGAAATTAAACAGCTTAAAGGGAGATGATCCGGCTCATTATAAGATTGAAGTAAGCGAAGAAACCATGCCAAAAGGCTTTGAAGATCTGATATTAAAGCTTGCAAAGCCAAATATGCTGTCAGATGGAGAAAATAAAAAAGCTGGCAGATCCAGAGTTCCAAAGACATTGCTGGAGGGTGGAGTCAATTACGACGAAAGCCGTGACAGCAACTTTAATGAAACCAAAAACGGATATTCCTCAGAAGATTTCTTCTTATGGTCAACAGCAGGGGAATACGATACAACGAAGGACATAGGCTTTGTACCTTACAGAAGTGTAACAGTAAAGAAAACAAACAAAGCTCAAAACCCGGTTGAAGGAGCTCATTTTACGGTATATGGTCCTTTTACAAACCAGGAAATGAATTCCTTACGTAATACAAAAATTACTGATTCAAACGTGTTGAAGACTCCGGCTGGGGAAGGTAAAACAACCCTCACAGACGGTGAAGCAGTGTGGAATGCAGGAGAGCTTCTGTATTACATGAACTATATCATTGTTGAAGATGGCGCTCCCGCAGGTTATCAGCTTTCTGATGCTGTCTCCAGTGATATGGAAGCAATGGATTCCTATCAGGTACAGGGTCAAAAGGCATGGGTTCTTAAGAGCAAAGAGTTTAAGACAGAGGCTGATCCCATTCCAAGTACGGTTACAGTAGAGGATTCTTATATAGCCGGTTCACTTGATTTTACTAAGATTGACGGGATCACCAAAGATAAAATTGCCGGTGCTACATTCCAGATTAATAAAAAGAGTGATGTGGTGAAAGATGCATGGGATGCTATGATTGCATCTATGAAGAAAAATTTTGCATCCATGGGAATAACCGATGTGAAAGAAAACAGTCAGGGCGTTAGTTTTAAAGTTACTGACGGATCGGTTCATATTACGGGAATACCCCTTGGAAGCTATACTCTTTCAGAAATCCAGGTTCCTGACGGATATGATATCACAAAGAAACTGGAAGAAACTGCATTTGAAATCAGTTTGGATGGGCAGCAGGCACAATTAAACAACATAGAAGGAAATGTAATTGAGAATACCAGAACAGAATACAGTTTAAGCATCAGAAAGGCGGATAACGCCGGAAATGAAGCAGTAAAGGGTATCTCATTTTCCATCTCAGGGCCAGGTAAGTATGAAAGCAATACCTGGAACCCATTTAGCAGAAACAAGTTTAAAGTAAATAATCCTGATAATACCGGTTATGAAGTGAAACAGACCGGTGAGGAAGGCGTTGTAACCTGGAATCTGCCTTACGGCGATTATGAGATTACTGAGCTTCCAGCTCCTGGATATCATGCAATAGAGCCGTTTTATGTCAGAATCGGCCAGGATGGAGCGGTATCACTGCTAAACGCAAAAGACAGACCGGATATTGTTCTTGATAGTCAGGAACAGAAAAAAATCAATGTGGTTGTAACAAACAACTTACTGACTGCCCCCATTGTAATTGAAAAAATGGATGGGGAAAGTAAGAGTCTTATTACAGGTGCGTGGTTTGAACTTAGCGGTACGTCACTGATTGATGGAGCATTTAAAAAATATTTAAGTAATGTGACAGGATCCGGTGTTTCTTCCGTTACAACCAAAACCGATGGGGATGTACTCTCTGTTACATTCCGGGTAGACGGCCTGGGAGATTCCAAACAGGGAATACTGGCCCAGATACCATACGGAACTTATACACTTAAGGAGACTCAGGCACCAAGTGGATATCTCTTCGGCGGTGATTATGGGTTTACAAAAGAATTTGAGCTGAAAGAACCGGAAGGAATCAGTCTGACAGGAAATGAGGCAGTTATCAATACACCTCATGAATTGACAATTGAGAAACGGGATAAGTCAACAAATGCTCTGCTTTCCAATGCTGAATTCATTTTAATGACACCAGAAGGAAAGTATGTAAGCCTTGATGGCAATAACTCCTTTACCGTTCTGACAGACAAAAAAGAGGAGGGATCCTCCTTTACAACCAGCAGCAGTGGTACGGTAACAGTAAAACGTCTGCCTGCAGGAAACTATGTTTTAAAAGAAATAAAAGCCCCTGAAAACTACAGTGTGTCTGCGGATACGGAAATTTCCGTACTGGAAACTGGTAATACAGACAGGATCCAGGTATTTGATGCAAGAGAGCGGGCTAAGATACGTATTAATAAGGCTGCATCCCACAACCATGAAATGCTTCTTTCCGGAGCAGTATTTGATATTTACTCTGATCAGGGATTAACGGCATTGGCAGGTACCATCACAACTGGAAATGACGGATTGGGTGAGTCACAGATGCTTCCTCTTGGAACTTATTATGTGAAAGAGAAGATATCACCGGCAGGATATGAAACCGGCAGCAGGGTCTATGAAGTCACCTTAAAGGTAGACAGTGAAAGCAGTACCGTAACAACAGATGGAAGTGAATTTGTCTTCAATGATTATGGAACCGGAAACCTGACCTTTGACAAGGTGGATGGAGTGACAGAAAAACTTCTTTCATCAGCGGAATTCTCTTTAACAAAGAGAACCACACAGATAGAAGGGACATATGATGATTTCGCTGATAAGCTGCTTAAAACCAGTGTGGAAGAACTGGAAGCCATGGGAATCAGGGATGTACAAAAAGACGGAGACAGCATTCGATTTACGGCATTAAGCGGTCACGTTGATATTGGCAATATACCTTATGGCACCTACACGCTGAAAGAGGAAAAAGCACCGGAGGGTTATTTAAGCTTAAACGGGAAAGCAGAATTTGAATTTACTCTCTCTGCAGGCCAGAAGAATGCGAAGCTTAATGAAGATAACCAGGTAGTCAACGACCGGGCACAGTTTGTTATTAAGCTGAAGAAAACAGATAATCTGCAAAGAAGCATAAGCGGAATCAGCTTTTATATCCTGGGACCTGGTAACTATGAGGATAACGGAATTTTATCCGTATTCGGAGCCAGCCGGTTCCATACACTGCCGGATGCCGGAAGCGGTACCTTTGTTACAGGGGATGACGGTACTTTAAGTCTTGGTTTAAAACACGGAGATTACCAGATCAGAGAAGCTGCCACCGACCGCTATGATTCCATTGAACCGTTCTATATCAGAGTGGATGAAAAAGGGAAGGTAAGCATTTTAAAGGATAACAGCAAGGCAGTTTCGGTAGACAACGGATCTGAGGTAAGTTTAACGGTGACAAATCAGATCAGTACAGGAAGCATGAGTCTGGAAAAGGTAGACAGTGAAGATACAAATAAAAGACTGGATGGGGCGGAATTTACGCTGACCAATGTATCTACCATGGTGCCGGGAGCATGGGACAGTTATCGAAGTCTGGCAGCTTCTGATGGAGCATCCTGGACGTCAGATAATGTAAACGGCAGTTCCATTGTCTTCACCCTATCAGGGAAGGCAGTAATTACAAACCTGCCTTATGGAACGTACCGGATCACAGAGACGAAAGCGCCCAGTGGATATTTACTGGGGACTCAGCCATGGAGCAGAGAATTTACCTTAAGCCAGTCTGAAACCAGTGAGCTTTATGTGAAACCTGCTTTATTTGAAAAAACCAAGGGGGCAGTTGAAAATCAGCCATCTAAGGTGATTGTAGTTAAGACCAATGCGGTGTTTGCAGATATCAGACTGGGTGGGGCAGAGTTTATTGTGAAGGCTTCTAAGGATGGTTATGTGAAACTGAATAATGGTTCCTTTGCCGGATATACAGCCAATGAAAAAGAAGCTACCAGATTTGAAACAGACAGCAACGGACAATATTCAATAAAACGTCTGCCTGCAGACACGTATACAATTGTGGAGACGAGAGCGCCATACGGATATCAGATTAACTCCAGTATTACACCTCTGACTCTTGACGGCGTCAATAGCTTTACAATTACCATTCAGGATGAAAGAATCCGAGGGGATGGAGGAGATGATGATGGCCCTAGTCCAAGAACTCCTCAAAGTACAGTAACCATTATACCGGATCCGGTGCCGCTGGCAAATATGCCGGGAGACAGCCAGATCGATTTCGTTACAATTGATGATGGGAATGTGCCTCTGGCAAAATTACCAAAGACAGGGGAACGAAAGTCCAATGCTGGAAAGGTGATGGTGGCACTGTCGGGCTTCATGCTGGCACTCTATGCGGCTGTTAACAAAAAAAAGAAGCCAGATAAGTAAATAATAGGAAATGGTTTATTGACTTTACTAAATTAACTTGCTATAATTTTAAAAAGTTATGGCGGGGAGATAAGGCCGGAACTTTAAGGGGTTCCGGCCTTATTTTAACATTAGGAATAACTTTATTTTATTAATAATACTGTATTCTTTATAATCTTAGGAGGAAAGAAAATTATGTCTTACGTGGATGAAGTTTATGACAGAGTCGTAAAGCAGAACCCAGGAGAGGGAGAATTTCATCAGGCAGTAAAAGAAGTTCTTGATTCTCTGCGCATTGTCATTGAAGCAAATGAAGAAAAATTCAGAAAAGCCGCACTTTTAGAGCGCCTGGTAGAGCCTGAGCGTATCATCTCATTTCGTGTGCCGTGGGTAGATGACAACGGACAGGTAAGAGTAAATAAGGGATTTCGGGTTCAGTTTAACAGTGCTATTGGTCCATATAAAGGAGGCTTGAGACTTCATCCTTCTGTAAACCAGGGTATTTTAAAGTTTTTAGGATTTGAGCAGACATTTAAAAATTCTTTAACTGGTCTTCCCATCGGCGGAGGAAAAGGCGGATCAGATTTTGATCCCAAGGGCAAATCAGACAGAGAGGTCATGGCGTTCTGCCAGAGTTTTATGACCGAATTATCCAAATATATTGGTGCAGATCAGGATGTACCGGCCGGAGACATTGGCGTAGGTGCAAGAGAGATCGGCTTTTTATACGGACAATATAAACGTATGACCGGGCTTTATGAGGGTGTTCTTACAGGAAAAGGACTTACCTACGGAGGTTCTCTGGTGCGTACCCAGGCAACCGGCTACGGACTCATCTATATCCTTGATGAGATGCTCAGACATAATGGCAAGGAATTAGAAGGAAAGAGTGTGGTAATTTCCGGATCAGGCAACGTGGCAATTTATGCATCTGAAAAGGCAATCCAGCTGGGAGCCAAGGTTGTGGCTTTAAGTGATTCCAACGGATATATCTATGACAAGAACGGCATTCGCCTTGAAGTAATAAAGGAAATTAAGGAAGTACGCAGAGGCCGTATTAAGGAATATGCCGATGAAGTTGCTTCTGCCGTATATACAGAAGGAAAGGGAATCTGGACAATCCCATGTGATATTGCCCTTCCCTGTGCAACCCAGAATGAGTTAAACTTAGAGGATGCGAAGGCACTGAAGGCCAACGGCTGTTTTGCAGTCGCAGAGGGTGCCAATATGCCTTCCACCAGAGAGGCAACCGATTTCTTCCTTGAGAATGGTATGCTGTTCATGCCTGGCAAGGCGGCCAATGCTGGCGGTGTGGCTACATCTGCACTGGAGATGAGCCAGAACAGTTTAAGACTTTCCTGGACCTTTGAAGAAGTGGATAAGAAGCTTCATGATATCATGGTAGGAATCTATGAGAAAACTGCAAAAGCCGCTAAACGCTATGGTGTAAAAGGAAATTATGTGGCAGGTGCCAATATTGCCGGCTTTGAAAAAGTAGTAGAAGCCATGATGGCACAGGGTATCGTATAAGACCGGGTCCGTACCTTTTTTTGGAAGGTACGGACCTGAATTTATTAACATCAAAAATTTTACTGGAATTCTCAAATGTTTTAGTATATAATAAACCGTAAGGCTTGAGGCGGAGTATTCTTCGCCTTATTGTTTTCCTGAAAATTATCTTAGAAAAACAGAAAGCAGGTGATGATTCTATGCATAAATTCTTAAGAACGATTGGTTTCAGTCTTTATGAAAAAGACAGGGATATTGATAAGCTGTTGGATAAGCTCTGTGAAGATCTGTCCGATGTAAAAAGGATACAGATTGACGAAGAGTCCAATCTGTGCGAAATCCGAAGAGAAGTGGCTCCTGGAATGGGGATTGCCATCTATGGAGAGATGGACCGGGATGGAACGTTTCAAAGAATGTACTATTACCCATATTTAAAAAGCAGTGATATAACTTCAGAAGTATCATGCTCCATACAGCGTCACACAGAACGGGAAACCTACGCCGGGCTTTTAGACGAATATAAAGTTGGAATTTCTCTGATCTTCTATATAGACAATTCCTTTGAATGTAGAGAACGGATCATAGACCATCATTCCATGGATACCAGTTATTCATGCCTTACGGGTCTTGCAGTCAGCGGTAAGGTTCTTCTTCCCATTCAGAAGTCAGATAAGCAAAGGGAAAAGGCAAGAGTAGCTGCAAAGGACCGCAATAATCTGTTAGAGGCGGCTAAGAACGGCGATGAAGATGCGATGGAGACATTAACCATCGAGGACATTGATCTCTATTCCCAGGCGTCAAGACGGGTTATGAAGGAAGACTTGTATTCGATTATTGATTCGTGCTTTATGCCGTGCGGTGTAGAATGCGATCAGTATTCTGTAATTGGTGAAATAATTAAGATTGATGAGATGAAGAACCATATTACAGAAGAAGAGGTATACGATTTTACTCTTGAATGCAGTGACTTGATTTTTCATGTCTGTATAGCGAAAAAAGATTTAACGGGAACACCGGAAGTGGGACGCAGATTCAAAGGGCAGATCTGGATGCAGGGAACTGTAAAATTCAAGGAATCAGAGGAATAAATCCAAGAATGACTTGACGAATTCTTTATATTTGAATATAATAAGTTTTGAACTGTGCTGCAGGCTGTCTGCAGCACAGAGATGTTTCCGTAGCTCAGCTGGATAGAGCGACCGCCTCCTAAGCGGTAGGCCGGGTGTTCAAATCACCTCGGGAACGGGATAAGGTATCGAAACCATAATGGTTTTCGGTACCTTTTTTTTTGTGTGACAGTAAAAAATAAACCCCCTGCTATGCAGGGGGAGGGCTGATCTTTA
>WASS01000011.1 GCA_009712635.1 Hungatella sp.
TTCAAAATGTGAAACTCGTTTACAAAACGGGAAACTCGTAATGCTATTGACCTTTCTTTTCCACTTCCTGATACCAAATTACCAAAAATTACATGTAGGGCGCTAAAAATTACATGAATGATTTTTTTGTCAATTAATGCATTATAATGTAACTAAAAGTCGTGAAATTAAGGGAGGAGTATGAAATGATTAAACGTGGCAAATTTGTTCTGGCAATTGCAGCAGCATTTCTGGTATCTGGGTCTGTGTGTGCCTGTACTGCGCAGGAGAGTTCTGAGCTTTCAGAAGGAAAAAAGGTTATTTCACAGATGCAGTCTAAATTACCTTTGAAGGAAGGTTTTACAAATACATCCCAGGCAACTGCACAGCCTGGATTTGATTCACCGGAGAGTGCAGTAAAGGGTTATTTAACAGGGCTTAGGGAGAGTAATTTAAAGTACATGACAGATACCTTTTCAGAAAGTATGGAAATAGATGATATTATGCGTCAATATGCAATTCTTTGCGGGCTTAATTTGGATGAGGAAGGACCTGTGAGTCTAAAAAACACTGCGGAGGTAAAGGCATTTGTAGATAA
Organism: Hungatella sp.; assembly: GCA_009712635.1. Classification (GTDB taxonomy): domain Bacteria; phylum Bacillota; class Clostridia; order Lachnospirales; family Lachnospiraceae; genus Lacrimispora. Next base: position 578 of record WASS01000011.1, read on the forward strand.
TCTGGAGAGCGGTATAAAGGAGGTGGATCTTAAATCAATGAAGCTGGCGGGGTTTGTTGACCCTGGAGATTTAGATGATGCTTACACGAATCAAAAACATCAGGAAAATTTAATCAGAATAGCAAAACGGTATGGTGGGGATAAGATGGTAAGTTGTGTTGCCGCTATTGAGGTAGATGGCAGAAAATTCCTTTTAATTTTTGATGTAATAAGAAAGGATGGCCGGTGGTTTAATCACCAGTTAGGCGGAATCTTTGCCAATATGTCAGGAATGGAAAGAAAAGAGGTAGGGACACTCTCGTTAGAAACAGCGGATGAGCAGATTCTGAAACAATTAGTGCCTGATTTTTCAAAAAACTTATTAGATGCAGAAGCGGGGTATGGGGCATTAGGGTCTGCTGCCACTAACGAGGAAGCAGGAGGCTTTGATTCGTCTCAGACGGCAGTCAGAAGATATCTGGAATATCTTGCGGCCAATGAACAGGACAAGATGATTGGAACATTTGCAGTGGAAAGCTACGTGGATCATTTTGATTTTCGGACCAGACTAGAAAGCAGTGGGGCATATATTTTTATGCAACAGGAATTCAATTTCCCAGCAGTAACAAATTTTACCAGAGATTTGAACATTGAAAGCAGAAAAAATGATATTCGATGGAATTTATTAGAACTATATACAGCATTGGGTGCCTTCTCGGAAATAAATACGGCTGATCTGGTACAGACGGAAGATTTGGATGTATCCTTTGCGTTATCAGAATTGCCAAAACGTTTGAATACTAGTTCCATAAAAATTCTGGGATATATTAGTCCGGAAAAAATGTCAGAATCTTATGGGTCAAATGATTTTCAGGATATAAAACTCAGGAGGCTGAAAGCTTATGGTGCAGATGATATAGAAAGCATTGCAGCTGTGTTAGAACTAAATGGTACCCGCTATGTTATTTGTATTGATACCGTGAAATATGAGGACAGATGGTATATCAGGGAGCTCGGCGGTGAGCTTTCTTTACTGCTTGGAATTGACAGCAGGTATGCAGGGATTATTCGTGCTGATTACCTGGAAAATCCGGATATTGATAGTCTCATTTCGCCTCTCAATTAATGAAAGGTCAGATAATCCATGTCGAAAAATGTCGAATCAGAGAAAAAATACGACAGTTTTTTACCAAATATTACATGTAGCGTGCTAAATATTACATGAATGGTTTTTTTGATTGATTTTATATTATAATGTAACTAACAAAAATAGACAAAGGTATGGAGGCTTAAAATGTTAACCAAATCTTTGTCAGGAGGGGTGAGATGAAAAATTTAAAAAGGATTTTTCTGTTTATCGGGGTTATGATGCTGTTGCTGCCGATCAGACAGGATACTCTGGCAGCTGAAGAATACCATGGGCAGCCTGCAAAGAATGGTGAAATAGTATTTCTTCTGGATACCAGTGGTTCCATGAACTCTAATGATAAAAGCCGCTTTGCGATTGATGCAATACGTCAGGCAGTTTGCAGTCTTCCATCAAATTATAAGTCTGGACTTGTAGCCTACAATACAGGAATTCAGACGATTGTTCCTTTAAGTGGCGGGGCAGACCCCATGGGTACACAGCTTTCCTCTGTTATATATAAGGGCTATACCAATGCCGGAGAAGGACTGAATCAGGCAGTAGGTCTTTTTTCTGCAGATGAGAATGTGGACCGCAGTATTGTCATGGTAACTGACGGAGAAATCGATATGCCTGATAAACAGGCAAAAGAATCATCACGTGCCTTATACTCTGAAACCATTAAAAAAGCAAAGGAAGCAGGAATAAAGATTTATATTGTTGCTGTAGGCAGTGAGTTAAATGATCCTAATATGCATATCTTCGACGGCGCAGAGATGACCGATGGTGCCATTTACTGGCAGGGACAATCCGGAAATCTGGTACAGATCATGAACCGTATCCTTTACGATCGAATGAATCTTCCGAAACGGTCAGTAGGAGTTACAGATGGAAATGGCGGAAGCCTTCATGTTGAACTTCCTTCTCCGGGAGCAGAGCGTGTAAAAGTAGTACTGACATCCGGACAGGGAATTCAGAATGTGACAGCAGATTATACGGCGGATGAAGGACAGATTACAAGCGGTCGAAATTTTGCAGTTATTGAGATGACCAGACCAGCAACTGACGCTATTGATGTCCGTTTCCAGACACCGGAGCTTTCTGGTGTGGAAGCATATATGACTGTGGAATATACAGCCAGACCAGTGGTCAATATCAATTACAGAAGAGAAGAAGTATTACCTGATGCAGGAAGTGAAGAGAAAAGTAAAACAAAATTACCATCAGTCTACAAGCACTATGCAGACTTAGAATTATCTCTTAAGGATACTGGAGGTAAGAACGAAAATCTCTGGAACACGCCTTATTATGAAGGGCAGTCGGTACCCTTTTGTATCAATGGTGTTTGGAAATCCGGCACTGTAAGCGGGGGGCTCATACCTTATTCCTTTCCTATTGATGGAATTGATACAGTGACAGTTGAGTTCGATACCAGCATGTTTGCGGAACGATATATAATCGAACAACCGGTGACAGAACAGCTGGCTCCACCACCAGATCCCATACCAGAGCCCGAACCGGATTATCGGCCTTTATGGGCGATATTGGGGGCGCTGGCACTGGTAGTCATCATAATCCTGCTTTGGTGGTACAAGAAAAAGAATGCAGCAGTAATCTATGTGTCCCAGTCTCCTTCTTCAAAAGAACCAGTTAAGATGAAAACCAAGGCTTGTACTTACTCCGGTAAATTCAGTATTTATGTGGTAAGGACCGCAGATGGGCGTGATGTACCTCCTCAGACTTATCATCTGTTTGGAAGAAACAGCGGGCGCATGACACTTGGGCAGATTCTTGCTTCCTGTAAAATAAAGCTGGGAAAAATCGGGGAAGAAGACATCATTATCTACCCCGGACCCGATCATTCTGTAATTATTATGGATCAGTCGGAGCGGTGTACGGTACTGAGAGGAATGGAAATTTTAAAAAAGGGCATGGGATATCCGGTATTTTACAACGAGAAAATCACAATTACTTTTGAAGATGAATCCACTGAGATGGAAATTCATTATAAAAACCTAAAGCCAAGTGAGAGGAAATCATAGCGACATCCTTTCAGATAGATAACAAAGGAGGAATAAGCAATATGGGAAATGTAATAAAGCAGACCAACCGGACTCTGTTAATGGAGGTCATTAATCCGGAAAAACTGGATTTGTTAACCCTTGTTGGAGATGTCAGGGGAGTGGAGAGTCTGTCTGATGACAAAATCAAGGAAATTAACGATCACTTAATGGTCCGCAGTTTCGATGAACTTTTGGAAAAATTCGCACCGACAGTCTATTGTTACTACAATGCCAATAATCAGAGAGTTGTTTATCAGCTGGATAAGCCGGAGCAGGTACCTGATGAGATGCTTACAGAGATACCGCTAAACCGACAGAATGAATTTATGGGAATGCTTATGTCTATGGTGGAGACAAAGCGTTCCGAGGGGACGATTAATGTAGATTTCAAATTTGAGAAACTTACAGATATGATTTCTCCCAAGAAAGTAATGGATGCAATCAAGCAGAACCGAAAAGAACTGCAGTATACATATGGGGAATACGCAAAGCTGGATGAAGAGGATCCTAAGAAGAGAGATTTAGGCGACAAATTAAATGTTATGTTTGAGGAGGCAAGCGCCAATTATAACAACGTGATGGCGCTCCTCCCCCTGGCAATTGAAGACATCAAAACCAGACTCCTGTTAGGTGATGGAGGAGATAAAAAGGACAATACCCCTCTTGCTTTAGGTGTATTAAGCATGGGCGATCAGGGAGAGCTTCGTGTCTTAGAGGCTCCCAAGGTTGAAACAACAGCTTTAACCACGATTGATGACAATGTGAATACAGGGCTGATCGAAGCGTTAAAGGATGATTACCAGGCTTTAAATGAGGAGAGCAATGATTATGTTGGTGCACTTGTTGCAAGAACCTTCTGCCCGCTGTCCTCTACCATGGAGAGCAGTATTGACATAGCAACAGAGGTTTCCAACTACAATTCCTATCTGGAATTCTATAAGGAATCAAAGGATGCCTTTATCAAAACTGTAAAACCTCTCATTGAAAGACTGCTTGGTATCTGGTGTTATTTCGAACAGTATCCCAAAAAGTTAAAAGGAATGCGTCCTTCCATGCTGGTAACCAACGTATCCAATGAGATGCTGGCAAAGAGCAGCAATATCCCAAGGCTGATTACCTATTTAACCACTGTTAACGCAAAGAATGACTTCACCAATACAGTCTGGTACGCAGTAGTACCAAACGTATCCCTGGATCAGAACAGCAAGATGAAGCTGACCAGAGAACGTTTTAAAGGAAATTCCAAGGCAGAGAAGAATGATACCAACAGTGTGGAATCATTAATCCGTCTGCTGGATGTGTTCAAGGATTATAAGGTTCAGTGCTTCTTCTCCTACGAGGCAGATGACAGCACCACCTTTAATGCTCTGGCAACGGAAGGTATCACCAGATACGAGGACCGTTGTGCGGCACTTATGGGAAAAGAATTCAGTGAATTCGCTATTCCGTGTCTGCCAAACTATACAATTATTCCGAAGGACAAATCAGGGGTTGTCTTAGACAGCCGTATGGTTGTGGGTGAAAACCAGACAGCAGAGCTTTCCAAGGAAAAAGAAGACATCATGAAACTTTGGATCGATGGTGTTTACGTAGGAGCAGCGTATGTAGCTGCAGGAGTGGTAGCTGCCTGTCAGTGTCCGGAATATTTAAAATCTAAATTTGGACCTGGTGTCAGATTAGATATGGAACTGCCCGGAGTCCGATTTGATATTGAAGCAGATGATCATTCCCTGATTGCATGTACCACCATGGCAAAGGAAATCACCGGATTTACCAATTCCATTAAGAATGATATCAACCGGAAAAATTTTGGATTCATTTTCAGCTCAGAAAATGCTTCTTACAAAGGAACTAACATCACAAAAATTATGGTTTATAAAGCAAGGAACTTAATGTCTGATGGTTCCATGTTTGAGCCTATCTATAAAACACAGGTAACTACCTATATCGAAAGGGTTATGCGGCACGGAACAGGAGACTTTAAAGAAGATTCCATAGTCCAGTTCTTTTCCAATAATCCAAACAGCCAGAAGAGTCAGTGGCTGTCCAGAAGAGAATATCTTAACGGAGTTCTCGGAGCAGGAGATGACATCAGCTGCAATATTAACGAAGAAACAGGCTACTGTACGTTGGACATTACCTTTAATGGTAATGTGAAGAACTTAGAAGTGGAGATTAACCGATTATCGGCGAATAAGGCATAAATGCCTTTGAAGCATAAATTTTTCAAAAGAAAAGGAGGAAGTAAGCATGGGATTTCGTATGAAAATCACCGGAGGACCAGAGGATATCGTTTTTGACGAGCGGAGCATTTCAAAAGTAGATTTTGACTCCATTTCCTCAGCGGACTCTAACGCAAGAGCAACAGATTTTGGCCTTACAGTTAAAGTATGGGGAAAGATGCTGTACAAGCTGGGAGGAGAAGGAAATGATCCGACTTTAGGACTTGCTCAGTGGGCTCAGGTACCATCTGAAAAGGCAGACTGCTACCGCAGTGCAGAGATTACAGTTGTATCTGCCAGCCAGGTAGTACGCCAGTTCACCCTTCCCAATGCATTTGTTATGGAGTACAGCGAGGAAGTTGATGATGAGAGCGGCGTAGGAACCTTCTATATCCACATGAAACAGAAGAAGGATGAGAACGCAGTTACTAAGATTGAAGGCGGCTTCGGCGGCGAATAACGGAGGAATGAAAGGAGGATTTAAGACATGTCATACAGAGTAACAGTAGAAGGAATGGAAAGCTTTGAGATTGCAAAAGAATGCGTACGCAGCGTGAAATTCACCACAGATATTCCGCTGGATTCCAACGCAAGAACCAAGGATGTGGGAAGCACCCTTGTTATCACCGGAAGGATCTTAACCGCAGTTGACGGAGATCCCTTTGACAGCACCAGAAAGCTGGCTTTATGGTCAGCCGTTCCGGCAGAGAAAGCAGATTGCTACCGCAAGGTAACCATCGAGCATGTAGCAGCTGGAATCATGGAAAGAAAGTATTATTTCCCCAATTCCTTTATTATTGATTATAAGGAAGAATTCGGAGATGTGGAAGGAACAGGAACATTCACATTAACGATTAAGCAGAAGAAAGATAAGTTAGGCCTCATTACAGTGGAAGGTGGCTATCCGGCCGCATAAGCAGGATCGCAGGGTGTGTCCGGAGAAATCCGGGCGCGCCCTTTTTCCAGATAAAGAGGAAACGTTAGATAAAAAGAAAACACCCCCGGTAAACGTTGACTGTGCCGGGAGACAAGGCGGAGCAGATGAAGGATTTATACAGTGTGCTGGGAGTCTCCCAGTCTGCGTCAGAGGATGAGATAAAGAAAGCATATAGAAAACTGTCTAAAAAATATCATCCGGATGCAAATCCGGGAAATAAAGAAGCAGAGGAACGGTTTATAGAGGTATCGGAAGCATATGCCACCCTGGAAGATCAGGAAAAACGGAAAGCTTACGACAAAACCCTTGAAAAAGAGGTTCAGGGAGAAAAAGCAGGAAAAACAAGCAAAGCTTCCAGAGGAAATACCGGATCTCCTGCTGACATCAATTTTTCCAATATGGAAGAACAGTTTGCACAATTCTTTGGATTTAACCCAAAGAATGGGAAGGTTGATGAAGATAAGATGAATCCTAATAAGAAAAAAAGGACAAATCCGCTGGATGCGACGGATATGTTTGAGAGATATATGGGTATTAAGAAATAGAAGGGGAGGGATTAAAAGAATGAAAGAGCGGGGAATTGATCTAATTATTGCCGCTGTCTGTATCACAGTCATAGGAATTGTTTTTTTCTATCCGGATCAGGTCCGGGGAAGAGGGATTATCATGGCAACGGCGGCTGTTTTACTGATCCTGTTTCTGATTCTGGCTGTAAGAGATACAGAAGATAACAAGCAGACGGTAGGGCGCTTAAAGCTTGGTCTTCCAACAGAATCAGAATTGATTACAGAAATTGTTTTGCTTAGCGAAGAAGATACAGAATTGATGACCTGGGATTTGTACGGAAAGATGGCTGTGGTTATTGGCCGTGATGTGAGAGAAAATCAAGTGGATATTGACCTGGGGAAAAGTTCTTACGCCAGTATGGTAGATATTGAACATGCAGTGTTAAATCACTCCAGTGGCAACTGGTATGTGGAAGATCTTGGGAGCTCTAATGGAATCAGCGTGAAAAAGGCAGAAGATGGGAGAGTTTATAAGCTTTCAGCGGATACTCCCTGCCGGATCGAAAAAGGTGATTATCTGTATGTGGGATTAAACAGACTCCTTTTAAGGTAACTGAGGGGGATCTGAAGATTGTCTGATTTTTTAAATAATACGAAAAGAAGAAAAGGAGCTTAAAAACATGAGCGGAAATCTGATTCGGTGCCAGAACGGGCATTTATTTTCATCAAGAAGATATGGGACAGTATGTCCTTATTGTAACATTGAAACAGCCACAAAGGAGAAGAAAGAGGCCGGTGGAAAGAATGAGGAAGAATTAGAGGAACTTTTATTTACTCAGGAAACATCTCCCGTATGCGGCTGGCTGGTCTGTATTTCCGGTCCAAGGCAGGGAAAGGATTATAAGATAAAATCTGGTAAGAATTTTGTCGGACGTGCAGATGATATGGATATCCAGGTGCTGGGAGACAACAAGATATCCCGGCGTAATCACGGTGTCATTGTCTTTGATCCGAAGAAAAAGGAGACAGTATTGCTTCCAGGTGACAGCAATGGTCTTGTATATCATAATGATGCAGCAGTTTACACTCCGACAGTACTAAGCGCTTATGACGTAATTGAGATGGGAGAGAGCAAGTTTGCATTCCAGCCATTCTGCGGAGAAAACTTTATGTGGGAAGATAAGGAAAGTAATCCGGAATCAAAGCAGTAGGTCTGCAGGTGAAAAAGATTCCTGAATTTGAATATAACAGAATGGAGGGGAATCATGACAATTCCCGAATCAATTCTTCTTTTTCTGGGGCTTGCAGGAGCAGTACTACTAATTCTGCGCATCAGACTGGAAGTTATTAATTTTCGGAGCAGATCCGGAAGAAGGCGTTTAAGCTGTGAAAGCGGAGCTTCCAAAACCATCGGTGACCGGGAGGTACAGGAAGATGAATACGGAATGACCGAAACAACAGAAGGATCCATGGCGGTTCTTGCAGATGGTATGGGAAAACACTTTGGCGGTAAGATCGCCGCTCGGACATCTGTTCAGACATTTTTGGATATGTTTGAGGATAAAAATGCTTTTTATAATCCCCAGTATTCCTTTCGCAAGGCATTTCATGGAGCTAACCGCGAAATATTAAATCAATTAGAGGAAAACCAGGGCTGCGCTTCTGTGGCAGCAGTCATGATAAAAGAGCGCAAGCTTTACTATGCCGCTGTTGGTAATGTAAAAGCTGCAGTTTATCGGAACAGAGAGCTGGTCCCTGTAACATCAGGACATACGATTAATGTTTTGGCAAAGCAGAAGTACGGGGAAGGTAAGCTGACAAGGCAGGAAGCAGTCAGTCTTCTTGATCATCACAGGCTGTATAATTATGTGGGGCAGGATGGATTTCGGGATGTGGAATTTTTTGATACGCCCATTACCCTTTACGGCGGTGAATATGTGCTTCTCATGACAGATGGTCTCTATGAAACAGCCAAATGGAAAGATATCGAAGATTGTCTGGAGCAGGGAGGAAGCTGTCAAGAGAAAGCTTATAAAATAATTGAACTGGTTAATAAAAGTCAGGAAGAAGATAAGGATAATGCAGCGGTAGTGGTGCTGCAGATACGCTGACTGAGAAAAGACCAGAAGGAGACTATGGGATGAGAAAACAAAACAGTACATTCAAGACGGCATTTATATCAGAAGCGGGTTCAGAGCTAAAAAATAACGATTATTTCGCTTTTGTTGAGCTGGAACAGTATGCCTGTTATGTGATAGCGGATGGATTGAATGACCTGCCTGATGCAGAGAGCGCCAGGCTGGCAACACAGAGCATTATCCTGGCTTTCCAGGCGCACCCGTCTATGACAAAGCGAGCAGTGCTATCCTACCTGGAAGAAGCAAATCAGGCACTCTTTACGGCAGACTGCCGGGAGCGTCTAAAAGCTTCTGTTACGGTAATTGTTACCGACTATGCAAAGGTACGTTATGGTCATGTGGGCAACACCAGACTGCGCCTTTACCGGGATGGTTCTGTGCTTGAATCCACCCAGGATATGTCTCTGGGCACAGAGCTGGTAAGGGAGAAGAAGCTTACGGAGGATGTTCTCTCCCGTCATGAAGAACGAAATAATTTATATTCCTATTTAGGAATTGGAAAAGGTTTAAAATCATTTGTATCAAAGAAGAAAAAGTTGGTTAACGGAGATATCCTGGCATTCTATACAAGAGGAATTTGGGAAAATTTAGACAGCGGAGAACTAGATGACGTATTCTCTGAGGCGAAAGGGGATCCGCAGGAGTGCCTGAACAATGTAGAGGATCTTTTGTTGTCCAGACAGCCGGAAAATCTGGACAACTATACATTCGCTGCTATTTTTATAGACAAGGTCTTTTTGGATCCTGATAAAAAAAGCCGTACAAAAAAGATTGTTACTATTACAATTATATCCATTGTTATTATATTGGTGATCAGTCTGGCATTATGGCTGTTTCATTATATGAAGCAGAAGTATAAAGAAGATATGGAGCGAAGGTATACGAATACCATCGAATACATACAGGATAATAATTTTGTAAAAGCAGAAGAAGAGTGTAAAGAGGCAGTTAAACTGGCAGAAAAGCTTCGGGATAAGAAGCAGGTTCGGGAATTTACTGATTACCAGAAGCTGATTGAGGCAATCAACATTGCGGAAGACGCTTACAGTGGTGAGAAATACGAGGATGCTCAGACAGCTTATGTAAAGGCAAAAGAGCGGTCCAGATATGCAGACAGGATAGCAGATGAGTACATAGACAAACAGCTGGGAAGAATTACGGATTATCTCTCGGTATTTGATTATATTCAATTAGGAGATACTCTGGTCTCACAGGGAGATTATAAAAGAGCAGAAGAAAAGTATTTACAGGCAAAGAGTCTGGCTACACGGTCCTATTTCGAAAAAGGGCGTAAGGAAGCCATGGATGCGCTGGAAGCCATGTACACTAAACGGGATAAGGCAGAGGAAGCAGATACAAAACAGGCAAAGGATAAAGCATCGGATGAAACCGGAGCTGCCCAGCTTGCTGCAGAGGGTGATAAGGCATTTGCCGACGGAGATTACCAGGGTGCAAAAGCTTACTATGCTATGGCATTGGAGAAATATCAGCAGTTGAAAGACGATGTTCATGGTGAATTAATTCAGGTGAAGATTGCTTCCAGTGACAGCAAGGCAGAAGAAAATGAACAGAAAAAGGCCCAGGCGCAGGAATATGTGGATGCTGGCAGGGAGGAAGAAACTGCTGGAAACCGACTGGAGGCAAAAAAACAGTACCTGTTTGCAAAGAGTATTTATAAAGAACTGAAATTGGATGATAAGGTGGAGGAAGTAGACGGTCTGATTGAGATTCTGGAGACGGCAATGGATCAGGATAAAGCGGAAAAAGAAAGCCGGGATGCAGAGCTTAAAGAGGAAAAAAACCAGAAAAAGCAGTCGGAAGGGGAAAATACAGAAAAAGAGAAGATTGCGGTTAAGGAAACTAAGGCTGTTGGACCAGGAGAGTAACATAATTGCAATGTAGAATTATTAAGCAAGGAGGAGCACATGGGAGATTGGAGGGATAACAATTTATCCGCCATCATGGAATATCCCTTTGAATTTGAAAGGTACATAGAGGAACGGCTAAGGGAAATTGATAATTTGGATGAGCGGCAATATGCAAAAAAAATACTCGCCGAGGGGCTGGGTAAACTTATTCGTTGTACAGAGGACAAGTACCTTCAACTGGAAAAGCGAATTTATGAAGAACTGGAAATTGGAGCAAACCAGTATGAGACGGTTATGACTATTGTAAATCGGAATCATTATGATCCGACAAACAATACCCTGTATCCAGTTGATGAAACAGACTTAATAAAGGACAAACTATCTGAAGACCTTTCCAATGAAAATCATGTATGGATCGGGAGTGTTTTCCTAGAGATAAACGAACAGAAACGAAGAAGATTTGAAAGTTCTGAAATCTTTACCGGCATTTTAAAAGAAGATGGCATAAATAAGGAAGCCAGATTTTATATACAGCCAGCAAAGCGTTACCGGAATATTATGGAACGGTTATATCAGGTATTTCAGGATAATCATATTCCTTGGGAAACCATTAACACAGCATATTTAGACAAGTTTTATGATGTTTTTATCTGTGTAGAAGGGTTAGATAAAGAAAATATTCCGATTTTTCCTGAAAATATAGAGATTAACTTTGGAGAGTTTAGAGAGTTCGTCTGTTACGATCTGATTCCGCTCTGGAATATGGAATGGGTGAAGTTTGACAGTGCAGACTTTATGGTCCCCAGCGTTAATGGAATCTATTATGAGCATGAATTTACGTTGGAGGACAAGGAGGCAGGGGACGGATACTTAATTGAATCCAGTGAGGATATCCTGGAAATACGGCATGAAAAAAACAAGATTGTAATTAAATCTGAAAAGGAAACATTTGAAAATTGGAAGGCCCTTCATATCATACAAAAAGAAACAATACGATCTCTGGATTACAAAGAACCCTTGGTAACCAACCATAAAAATGATTCATTTATCCGCCGCTATGCAGAAAACAGCCGGGCACAGCTGATGACGAAAACAGATATGTTTAGAAGGATCATGGAGTTGGATATCCGTGATTACATTGAAGTTGTGGGTTATGAAATCTGTTCAAATGGTAAGGATTTTCCAAATAAGGAGGGTATGAACTGGTTTGTACGGGATGAACTTTTTCCCTTGGAGAGTCGAAAGATATTGCTCTTAAAATTTAAGGAAAAGAAGCCTGGACATTATTTAAATGACAGTATGGTGCGGTTTGTAATCTCTCAGATTCAGCTAGAAATCAGCGAATACCGCTGCGAGGGAGTGATGGAATGAATTATGCATGGGAAGCCGCGCTTGCTGCAGACCGGGCAGGAATAAGGCGGGAGGATATCCGGTATGTACCGGTCAGTAACGGAAGTCCGTATACAGAGGTAACGCTGGAAACAATTAACAGCAAGTGCCTGGAAGAAAAAATAGTGGAAATAAATCCTCTGTACCGATTCTCAAGAGAATTTTCTGAAATGTTTTATATCAATCTGGCAGGTTTTGAAACGGCAAGAAACATTTTTTTTGATGCTGCCATGCAATACCTGGTACAACTGGATTTACGCCAGGGACTTTCCAAACAGGAATATGCCCTGCGCTTTCTGCTAAGGGATTTGTTAGAGGGAGTATGTGGAAGCCAGGCAGCCCGGGTGGCTGAGCAGTTTGAAAAGGAAAAGCTTCGGCAGCTGCTAAGACTGATTTTAAAATTATATCAGTGCGGAAGCTCAATTTATCTGTTTCGGGAAGTTATGCGGTACATGTATCCGGATTCCATGGTTTATGCCAATAACGAAGCTGCACGGCAGGTGCTGGTGTATGTGGGGCTTAAGGAGACGGAAGCAGAACGGGAACGGCTGGAATTTTTGCAGGATATGTTTCTTCCTGTAAATTATCAGGTGTTTCTGTTCTGGGAGCATCATTTTGGTATTATTGATGTGGAGGAGACAATGGAGTTTGATCAGGTTGTGTTATTTTAATGACAGTCAATTGTTATGGTTTGGAGGTAGCGATGAAATATTTTATTCTTGAGCCCGATGAAGATTTTTGTGATGGACCTTTAATGGAGAACTGGAAAGAAACATTTCCTCCCTCCTTAGTATGCAAAGAACATTTTCATAAAGTACCAGAAAGAAATATTATTTCGATTTCAGCTACTAAAGATACTATATTCCCAGCAATGCTTATGTCCCCACATATATTGATATCAGAAATGGTCAAATCTGTGATTGATATGTATGGAGATGAAATTATGGCAAAGGATGTGGTGATGGTGGATTCCGCAAGAGGAAAAATAGAACGTTATTTTTTAACAGTCCTGCCAGAACTGTCAGGAGAAATAGAAACTTTGGAGCAAAAGAGAAGTGCTGTAATATGGGGAAACACTGGAGTGCCATTAAAATATAGGAACATTTTTATAATAAAATTAAAAGAACAAAGAAAAATCGTTGTTAATCTTGATTTTGCAGAAAGCATTTTAAGACGTAATGCTCAGGGAATATGCCTGGAAGAGATTAAACTGAAGGAGGTATAACAAAATATGGGAGAGAAAAGGATAGCAGTAAAACCATTTGAAATGATTTCAATTTTGGACTATAAAGGGATCCAGGAGGTAAATAAACACGGGTACGTGAAGATCAGAGGGGTAATCCGGGCAGAAAAAAAGGACGAATATATTAAACGTGCAAGTGAGGAAACATGGGTACAGGTTTTAACCTATGACGACAAGGATGTGGAGAGTAACCTATTTTATGGAGTAGTTACAGAAATCAATATCCAGTCTCAAGGAGAAGGTTGTGTTATGGATCTGGAGCTATATACTGGTACAAAGTTGATGGATTATAAAAAACATCTTAGAAGTTTCCAGAGAGAGGGATATTCATATAGGGAATTAATTGAAATCTGCAATGAAAATTATCCTCACTCTGGCGTAATCGTTACAGAAGGAAAAGGAGTCTCTCTGCCTGGGTTTGCACTGCAATATGAAGAGACAGACTGGGAATTTTTAAAACGAAGTGCAAGTCAATTAAATACGGTATTGGTTCCTTCTTGTAAGGTAAAGGGAGCAAAATACTTTTTTGGGCTTCCGGAGAAAAAAGCAAATATTGAATTTAGTAAGGAAGATTATACAGTTCGGAGGCATTCTGGAAACTTTGACCGTGAAAGAGCCGGAAGCGGCAGTTTGAAGGAAGTCAGTTATCTTGTTGAGAGCAGAGATTATTGTGAACTGGGAAGTCAGGTATCGTTTTGCGGGATGAACTTGTACATATTCAGTATTGAGACTATGTGGAAAGGAAGTGAACTGTATCATAGATATGATCTTAGGACTAGAAATGGTTTGAAAGTATCAAGAATTTACAATCAGGAAATGATTGGCTTGTCACTAATGGGAACGGTAGATAAAGTGAAGGATGAACGGGTGAAACTTTCTATCCATGGAGATGAAAATCAACAAAGCGGGTATCGATGGTTTGCATTTTCGACCGTTTATTCTTCACCAGATGGTGCAGGTTGGTATTGTATGCCTGAGCAAGGTGATAAGGTACGATTATATTTACCCGTATCTGATGAAGGAGATGCATATGCAGTCAGTGGATATCATGAAAATCAGGGAGATGGAATAAGAACTGAGCCGGATAATAAGATTTGGAGAAATAAAGAAGGAAAAGAGATCCGTATGACACCAGAGCAAATCCTAATCACCAATAACAGCGGACTGTCGGTAGAACTCTCTGACCAGAAAGGAATTCGTATTATAAGTGATTCGTCTGTTTTAATCCATGCTTCAGACGGCATCAATATAAGTAGTTCCAATTCAAGTGTAGAATTGTCGGCTTCTAATAGTATTGTACTTAAGCAGGGAGAAACCATAATGAGGATGGCAGATGGAATCTCTTTTGAAGGTGGAAAAATTAATTTACAATAAGGAGGCTGGAAGATGAATATAAGAATCAATGAGAAGATTTCCATAGAGTCGGATATTCCATTTCAATCAATCCAGGAACTTGCAATGACATGGGAGATCAATGATCATGCAAGAGTCAATATGTCAGGAATAGTAAAAGGTAAGGAGGGTATCAGTCAGATCCTTTTTGATGATTATCTTCATGGAATGGTTCGGCTCATTATGACAGGAAACAAAGAGAATAAATCTGATGAGACAATATTTTGCGGGCAGATTGAATATATTGATTTTAAGTATACACATGGGGTGCTGCTTGCCTTGGTAACTGTAGTATCTGCATCTGTAAATTTGGATAAGAAGATGCATTGCTATACATTTCAAGATACATCTCTGACATATGCAGAAACGGCTAAGGCTGTAAGTGCTTTGGAAGACGTAAGTATAATCTGCAGTACAGGAGATAAAAAGCTGGAGAAACCTGTTATCTGTTATCAGGAAACGGTATGGGAATTTGTAAAAAGACTTGCCAGTCTGCAAAATAGCTTTATCATTCCAGATATCATAACAGGACGGCCAAATCTTTGGTTTGGAATGCGCAAGGGGAAGGAAATGAAAGAGGGAAGTTCTGCCACTGAGGTAAGGATCAGGAAAAACTATGTGGATGGAGAAAATGGACAAGCAGTAATAAGTTATTGTCTGGAAAGCAGAGAATCGTATTTGCTGGGAGACTGGATGATGCTGAATAGAAGAAAATGTGTCATATATAAAAAGGAATTCATGCTTGAACATGCGGAAGTTAAATTCATATATTGGCTTACAAACGAGAATGAACTCGAGACAGAACCCTGTTATAATGAGCGATTTACTGGATTATGTTTGTCAGGAACGGTGGTAAAAACCAATAACGAGACAGTGCAGTTAAAATTTGATATAGATGGGAAAAGTGGCAAGTATTTTTACCCATGGAGACCAGATTCTGGAAATGCATTATATGCCATGCCAGAGAAAGGAAGCAAGGCTGAGGTCTATTTTATGAATCATGATGAGAGACAGGGAATTGTTATCCGGTGTCTGCATGATTTGAAGAATAAGGACAAGGAGCCCGGAGACAAATATTTTGAAACGTCAGATGCATCAATTGGTTTATCAGGCGGCAGTATAGATATGGTTAAATCAGAAGCTTCCATGAAGCTGCGTGATAAATCATCAATAGGATTTGATGGAGAAAATCTGACTATTGAAGGAGATGGAAAAATAAAAATGACTGCCAGAAATATAAAGCTGTCTGCTTCAACGGAGATTAAATCTGTAACAGGTATGTAATTAGTGAAAAAATAATTACGATATTAAAATAGGAGAAGAAGTGAAATGGAATACGAAGATGAGCAGCTTGCAGCATTAAAAAAACAGGTGAGAATTAACCAAGAGATCAGCATAAAGGAACAGGGAGTTTACATTGGAGAAGAGTACATAAATTTCCAACCGGTAAATATACTGGATAAAATTAGTATTCACCTTCCGGAAACCTTTATTGATATGCCTGAGGAAATAAAAAAAATGAAATACCCATCTGATAATAGGCCGGAAGTTATTAAGACCAGTTTAAATACCAATGTTAATTTTGCATTTAACTGGCTGGATAAAAAAAACTATATTAATCAGGAGGAAGACTTGGTTCTCCAACTCAAATCAGTACTTTTGAGAACGAATCCGTCTTTTGTTTTTTATGAGGAGAGTGAGCATAAAACGTCAGGGGGAAATACCGTCAGGACGTTTGATTTCAAAAGTTATGGGATTGATGAACAGATGTACAATATGATGTGCATTATTACGTTTCACGGAGGTACACTTCATGGGGTTTTTAATTGTCTGGACAGAGATTCAGATGATTGGAAGAAGATTGCGGGACAGGTATTTCAATCTGCTGAGGAATTGGAGAAAGAAGGAATACTTTAGACCAGTGAGGATTGATTAAAAGAAAGGCGGTTTGCTAATGGGAGAAGCAAAAGAAAGTAAAGTGAGTATTGTTTCGACAAAGGCACCTCAAGATTCTTATGTGGTTCGTGGGGCCAAGATTCATTGTAGTAATGGTTCGAAATCGAATGTTATTAATTTGCCTATTGATCACGGAGCATATGTGGGAGAGCAGCCCCTAATTACGGTAAAAGATAGCAAAACTAAAAATATTGGAACATTTGGAATTTGTAGTAAAACACAAAAGCCATGTAAACCAGATGTAAAGAGCTGGTTGAATGGAAACAAGCAGAAAAAGATATTTGATATGAATACAATGAATATGGAAGAAACTGTTGTGGAGCCTGGAAGCTATGGTGTCTGTTCCAGGCAGTCAGGACTTATTGAATTTGATAACAGCGGACAACTGCTAATACCGGAGAGTGGGTGGAAGCGTTATCAGAATAAAATTATTTTTATGAGTAATCGCAGGCCTGGAACATTAATAGGAGAATGGTCTGATCTAACTTGTAATGATATAGAAAAAGATGATTTACTGGAGCTTCATCCATATTTTAGATACCAAGAAAAAGAAAGTGTAGATATGTTATTTGAAGAGTTTCGTACTATGGTTAATAATTTTTCATGGGCGGATACTAATATGCAGAGTGTTGTTAATAAAATGGTGGACCATTTTAGAAAAGGAAATGGAATAGATTTTTATAATGATACTTTGACGGGACATGTTCGAAATCATAAAGAGACAATACAGTATAAAGAGACTATTGAAAAAATATTAAAATATGAGCTTATAAAAGAAAAGGGAGAGTTTAATAAATTGTCGATGGATGAAATTAAACTATATATTCAAAATAAGGCAGATTATCCTGCATATGAGAAAGGAGATGTATTTAGTGGACTGTTTATCGCAATACATGGAATGTGGGGAAACAATGTAATATTAAAATCATATAAGCTAAAGGATAAATATTACAAAGGTATTTTAAGGTTTGAGTTTTTTGATCATTTTGGATTGGGCGGCGAAGATATGATGAATACAAAACGTCGGGGTGGTATATTAATTCCAGATTTGGCAGGTATGAGAGCTTGGTTTACACTACAACATTATAAAAAATTTGAAGGAAAATTTAAACCGTTTACAAATTATGAAATAGTGGAGTACGAATTTGAGGGGGATTTGGATGAAAGACAATATGATATTGTAGAAGAAGAGCTAAAAGGGATAAGAGAGAAAATTATGAAAAAGGAGTCAAAATGAAAAAAAACAAACAAATATTAAGAGTATGTTTGATTATCTTAACTCTCTCTCTATTCGTTGTTATGTGGATTAAATACGAATCAGGAGATTTTTTGCCAACTACCCATATAGCAATAGCGGCGGTGGAGTGGGCAGGAAGTTCATACACATTGATGGATGAAGATAAACAGTCTGAATACATATTTGTTACGGGAAAGTGGCTCGCAAGGGATGATAATAGTGTGGCTTATTTTTTACATTCATTAAAAGGCGATGTAAAAAAAGAATATAGTGTAGTTGCAGTATCCGATAATGATAATAGAGACCAATTATTCATAAAAACCGGATATAAAATCCCATTAGAAGGCAAAATCACAGGAGGTGTCATGACTTTTGAGTCCACTTCATATGGAGGCAATTTCTTAAATGAAAAAGCTATAAACTCAATAATAAAAGCATCAGAGAATTCCAATTTACAGATTTCCCCTCAAGTAGTTAAGGATGATGAATTTAAGTTTTATCGTATCTATCTTTGCTTTGATAATTGCCCTGTGTCAGGAAGTTTCTGGGGGCGAGTGGGAAAATCAAACGATAATTATATTGTTGTACCTCAAACGTGCGATGAGACTTTTGCTCAAGATGGAATAAAAGTAATAAAAAGTGATAGCAAAGTTTTTTTAATTAAAGATAAGAAACTAAAGAAAGAACTAAATAAATATATTAATCAATTGAATGGAAAGCCATGGTAATTAGTTTTTCGTGGGTAGATGCTGAGATGAAAAATGTGATTTATGCCTCATAATTATACGTAAGTGTTACAGTATACAAAAGCTTATTAATGGTGAAAAAATTAATTGATAGATCTAAAAATATTATTTCTAATATTACTTATATTTTTAGTTGATTGTTAAAAAATGAATCGTCACTCATAGATAATACTTATTATATGCGCTGAAAGATTTTATTTTTTTAATTTATTTATAATGTGATAAAAATAAAGAACAATTTTTAATAGCAGGAGACGATATAATGGAAAATAATGATGCAATGGGACGGATCGAAAATAGTCAGATACTTCAAAAGAAGCAAAAAGAATATGTAGTTAGAGGGGCACTGACTAAATGTTCAAATGGAGATAAACAAGCTGTAGTAAATCTACCAACAGATCATGGACAATATCTTCAGGGTAGCCCTCAGATCAATGTTCAGGATAGTAAAGCAGAAAATATTGGAGAATTTGGTAATTGTAAATTGACCAATAAAAAATGTACTCCTGTACTATCTTCATGGCTAAATGGAAATGAGAATAAAAGAATTTGGGATCAAAATACTTTAAAGGCAGAAGCAACAGTTATCGACTCAGAAACATACTGTGTTTGTATGAAGAATCAGGGAATCATATCTGTAGTCAATTCGGGTCAAATAATTAGAAATAAACCTAAAGATAGCGTGTACATTACAGAAGACAGAACCGCAATTGTAGTAAATAATATACGATTTGAGATATACAATCCTTATAATGATGAAGCCCCAAATACTCCGACTATAAGAACTCTTGATGAATGGTATACTATCATGGAATATACAATGACAGAGAAGGAGTTCAACTTATCAAAGGCGTTATTAGGAATTGATTTTGAAGTTGAGGACTTTGGTAGAGAGGAAGTTTCTACTTATGTTAAACAGAGTGTGACTTATGGTAATGGTAAAGTGAAAGAATCCGAGAAAAAAATTGAGTTTGTAAATAAAAATATGAATTCAAATACTAAAGGTGCTACAACAGAATTGTGGGTTGCTGGACTATGGATTGTTAACAGTATATTACAAAAGTTTGCTGATGCGGTCGAATATACTTATTTGACTTTCTATTTTCAGAAATCAAATACAAATAAGCATAGAGTAGTATTAATGGGGGGAACTTCATCTGATACACATTTCTACAATGAATATAATTATTATTCGAGAGCAAAAAGTTATCTATATAATGTAGTTGCAGATAACATGGTTATTAACACTAGAAAAAGCTTGAAAGAAACAGGAAAAGAAGCCATTGAAAAATATCTAGAAAAAATAGATAATAAGGAATCCAGAGCTAAAGTATTAGTAGAAAGAAAAGATTTATGGTTAAAAGGAAATGAATGTTATGATGCTGTAGTGTATCTATCGCCAAAAAGGCATTTTAAACAATATCAGGTTTATCTGTATTCGGAGCTAGGCACTATGTGTCAAAAAGCAATAATGTATGATGGCGATTCTATAGCAATAGTTAAAAGAAAAGGAAGTACCAGTTATAGTAATTATACAAAATTAATTGAAATTTCAAATTGTACATATACAACTGGAGGAAATAAAAAATTCTGGGAAATATTAGATAAGGTATTGAAGGAACAGTCATCAAAAGAAAATATTACGTATCTAAAAGATCCTTCGCAGGCAACTTTTAGTATATGCAATTTAAAAGATGAAATTCCTAAAAACGCAAAACCCCAATCTATTGAAGATCTAAATTCTAATTATTGATGGAGGTTAAAAATTGAAAAATTATTTTAAAATAGTATTTTTAATATTAATAGTATTTTTAGTTGGTTGTAATATAAAGAATGATACATCAACAGTAGATGATACTTATTATATTCTAGATAATTATGGTATATTAATACTATGCAAGGAAACAGAACAAGAATCTTATAAAAAAGTTATAATTCAATTAAAAGGAAATACAGATAATTTAAAATTGGCAGTATCGGAATTAAAACAAATGGAACAGAGTGCAAATATAAAAAATGCTTTAGGTATTGCATATCTAAGGCTCAGACAATTTGAAGTATCTTTAGATTATTTTAATAAAGCCTTAGAAATAGCTGAAAATGAAGAAGAGAAGGCTAGTATAGTAAATAATATCGTAGAATGCGAAAATTATTTGGAAAATAATACAGAAGTATCAAGTAACTATTCTGATACATCTTTAAAAGATATAAGTGATCCGGTATTAAAATTAGTTATAAAATCAAACTCTCTTGCAGAAGAACTAAATGAAAAAGAAAATTTTATGAAAACAATAGCTGATGCCAAAAAACTCTTAAAAGAAGAAAAAAAACTTTTAGGGTCTAATCAGTTTATAGGAATATTTAATTATAAAACATTGGCAACAGCTTGTTATGCATCTGATAATATGAAAAAATGTGATTATTATATAAATCAAGCTTTGAAAATAAACCAAGGTATATATCAATATAAATTTGTTGACTCTTTTTTATATAGTACATATTCTTTTTACTTTAGGTATAGTGATTTAAAAAAATCTTTGGATAAGCAAGATATATGTATAAAAATTCTGGAAGAGTTTCAAGGTAGGGATTATTATGATTTAATGCGTGCTTACTCTCTGAGAGGTAATATATATTTTGAAAATGATGAAGTAGATAAGGCAATAGTGGATTATCAGTTAATCTTAAATAGGTGCTCTCAGGATAGCATGTGGGTACCCATCGCTTATTACAACCTAGGAGATGCATATAATAATCCAGCAGAATCAGATAAGGCTGTAGATTTTTACGCAAAAGCTTATTGGTTATGGGACCAAGAGGGGGAGGAAGATCTAAATATAAGAATCAAAGAAAATTTAGAGAATATATACAATAGATATATTAGCTCTGATAAAGAATTCGATGTGTGGTTTCAAGAACAAATTCAAAAAGCAGAATATGAATTAAAACCTTTATAGTAATTTATTATACTTATAAGAAGGAATAAGAAATGCGGTATTATAAACATATTATAATTACTATGATTGAAATAATTATGATAATGACTTGTAGAAAGAGGGAGATAAACTAATAGATGAAACAAGGTATATAGTAGATAACTATACTATTTTTAGTGCTCTATAAAGTCCCTGAACAGGAATCGTATAGGTGTTTAATGACATTATTGAAATGCAATGAGGATTTAGTAATAGAGGCAATAAATAATCTTCAGAAAATGGATCTGACTGGATTAATGGTAATGAAAATAAGTGCATTTTCAATCAGAGTACATTAAGGTTAGCCAATGCAATAGAATATACTCATACAACATTTTATTTTCAGAAGTCTAATAAAGGAAATCACAGGGGGGGTTACTTGGAGGCACAAGTTCGGATTGTAACAATTTTATGTAATTTTTATGGGCGGGAAAGAGGCTACATACATCATATCATTTCTGAGGCTTCATTTAAAACAAAAGGTAGAATAGCAAATGAATTGAAAGAACTTATAAAAGATGTAATTATTGAATTTATTAAGAACATTGAAAGTGGGAAATGAAAAGCAAAATTATTAGTTAGTAAAGATGAGGTGTGGCTTAGAAGATGAGGCGGTTAAAGTTTATTTTATTTACTTGTATTATTGCAATTTTTCTAACAGGGTGTAAAAAGGAAGTCAAACTTACAGATGATACATGGTACATAGTGGATGATTATGGGATTTTGATGTTAACAAAAGCGACAAATGAAGAGACTAATAAAGATCTGATAATTCAATTGAAAGGAAATGGAGATACTTTAAGAAAAGCAATTGATTCTCTTGAAAAAACGAATCAGGACGCAAAGGTGAACAACAATATAGGAGTAGGATATTTGCGCTTAAGAAATTTTTAAAAAGCATATGAATGTTTCAACTAAGCACTTTCCCTTGCGCAGTCAGATGAAGATAAGGCTTGCATTTTATCAAATTTATCTGAAGTAATGCGATATATGGAAGATTTAAAATCAGCAGAAAAATATATGAAAGAAGCTTTGGAAATAAAGACTAATGATTCTTTAAATCAATTAGTAATGGAATCAAATCTTGAATCCATAAAATTATCTAATGAGACGGAATATCAAAAAAAAATAAAAGAAATAAAAAATTTGATAAAGAGAGAAAAGAAGTTATTAGGATCGAATCAGTTTGTAACAATATTTAATTATAGGTCGTTGGCAAATGCATGCTATTTGGCTGGTAATATAAGGCGGTTTGAATTTTATATGAATAAGGCGTTAGAATTGAATAAAAACAGCTATCAATATGTCACTATAGAAACTGGATTATATCATTCATTATCATGGATTATAATGGATTATGATATAGAAAAGGCACTAAAGTATGCAAATAAAAATATAACACTTTTAGAGGCATGGCAGGTACGGGATCATTACGACCTGTTAAATGCTTATGAGTTAAGGGGAAGCATTTATGCAGCTATGAATCCACCCGATAGAGATTTGGCAATTAAGGATTTTCAGCATGTTTTAAATCTATGTCCGCCCTATCATAGTCTTGCGGCAGTATCTTACTATAACATTGCCAAGACCTGTGTTTACTCAGAGAATAAGTCTTTTGTTATAGATTCATTAGCAAAAGCGTACTATCTTTGGCAACTAGAGGGAGGAAATGAAATGAATAAAGATATAGAACGTGAATTAAGAGAAGAGTATGAACTACAAAATGATGGGAATGAAAGTTATGATATCTGGTTCAACAAACAAATCCAAAAAGCAAAGTTGGATTTGAAAAAACAATGGGACAAATGATTAGCAGGCTTACTTATTTTTTGAATGTATACTTTGACCAGATTAATGGGAGGCAGTAATGAAGAAAAAAAATCAGGAAGTAACCAGTTCAGATGTACAGGAAATAAGTTATCAGCTGTCAACTAATTCGGAAGGATATCTTGAGCGGTTTGAACAGATAGAAGATGGGAAATTCAGATTTAATTTTTCAGCTGCTTTTTTTCAACATTCGTGGATGGCGTACCAATTTATGTTTTTGGATTGGATGATTATATGTTTTATAGGTCTTATTCTAAAACTTATTCTGATAATATGGGGGCTGTTTTATACGGGTGCTATGAAGCACGCAGTTGTATCCTATTTATGGATTTGGTTCTTCTTTTGGTTAACAAAATTTATTATATTGGGACGTTTTGGGGACAGACTTCTATATAGAAACATTAAAAAGAGAATTAAAAATAACCGGAAGGGAAAAGTAAGCCTGACTACCTGGATGACTTCTTCTGAAAAAACAATGGTATTTCGAGGAACTTCTATTGTTACATGTGGAATTATTTGGCTGGTACTATCGAATGATTTACTTCCTATTCTTATTAATTGGATTGTATATTGATAAAATAGGTGAACTCTCAAATTTAAGAAGGAAAAGGTAATTAAATGACGCGCCTGGAGTCAATAGAGAAATTTTTAAGACCATTTTTTTACATTCTGGTAAGGAAAAAAGTGATAATTATGGAGCAGCAATTAACTGACCGCATACCAAAAGAAATAGACGATTTTATACGGGCAGCTATTGAAAGGCAAAAAACAGATACCTGGAGACCGGCTTACCTGTCAGTATTTTATTTACATAGCAGTTCGTTGACCGGTACCTATCAGTATAAGGTTCGTCTTATGAACCAGAAAATGTACTTTGATGATAGTTTCGAAGAGTTTGATTGGTTTCCGGCTTTTTTATATGGCACGATGGAGGAAGAAAAAGAAGTATTGTCATATGAGCTTAAAAGAAAATTTGTAAGGGTTAAGGAATATGAAATCAATTATGGGCTACGCCAATTGACGAAAGAATATAAAAAAGTTATGGAAGTGTATCTGACAAAAATGCTTTGTTATCTGCACGAAAATCCGTCATTTATGGAGTTGGAAAAAGAAGAACCTTTTCATTTTTTATTTGGAGATTATATGGGAGAAATAAAATCTATTTTAATATACGAAGGGGGAAACATTCATGTCAGCTAAGAATATATTTGGAAATAGTTTTACCGTAAATCAGGAAATAAACATAGTGGGAAAAAAGACAGAAATAAAATCCAAAGGAGAAAATTGGCCGAACCTTACTTTGGAAGAGGTTGCCACACCGACAAATATTTCTGCAATAATTCCTGCAGCTCTTGGCGCAATACCTACCTGTTCTGGGAGCGGTCATATTTCGCAGGAATTAATGGCTGTTATGGGGGCAGTAAGTACTGCCGGGACTGTTATGGTAACTCAGAATCAGAACACAGGTCAGTACACCGCAGAATACATTATTTCTCTTATGAAGGTCATGAATGGCGCCTATGCAAAAGGCGGTAATTTAAGTGAAGAAGAGTTGAAAAAATTAATAATGCTCATAATGGGGCAAATGCTAGAAAAAGCAGGTCCTGGATTTTCGAATTGGAATCAGGTGCTAAAAGATCTTATGGAGAAAGCAACCCTGGATAACTTTATGAAAGGTGTACAATCTGCCGTTTGTGCATTGACTGGGGATCCTGTAAATGCTAATACAGGAAATTTCATTTATGAGAAAGATGATATTGAAATAAAAGCATTAGTACCATTAATGTTTAAACGTACATATAACAGGATCGATAATAGAGAAGGTTGTATGGGACGGGGGTGGCGGCATAATTACGAGATTGAGTTAATCACTGAAAGCGATCGTTATATTATCGTTTGGGAAGATGGCCGGGAAGAAATTTATATGAGGCTGGAAGACGGTGGAATCGATGCACTATTCGGCTGCATATGTCGCCTTAAAAAAAATGATAAAGGTTTTTCTTATAAAACACAACAAGGAATTGTATATATATTTAACCAGCAGGGACATGTTCTTTCGAGAACAGATGCCAACGGTAAAGGAATATTCTTTACTTATGGACGAAATGGGAAGTTGGAATGCGTCTTAAACGGATCCGGTATAATGCTCAATTATAAATACGACAGTATATCAGACCGTCTGATTTCTGTATCAGATCATACAGGCCGCAATGTTGAGCTCAGTTATGAATTGGGTCGGCTGTGTCGCGTGACCAATGCCGGAGGAGAAAGTTACTGCTACTATTATGATGATGAGAAAATGCTTTATCGTATTCAGAATCCAAGAGGAGTATTTGTTCTGGAAAATAATTATGATGACCAAGGGCGAACTGTATGTCAGCATTTTGCCGATGGGGGGAAGATTCATTATGATTATCAGGAAGAACACAGTCGTACCCTTGTTACTGATCAGAATAACAATAGGGTTGCTTACATTCATGACGAGCGATTTCGCAATGCCAAGACGGTTTATGAAGATGGAGAAGAGGAATTTATATATAATGAACGGAATCAAATGATCCGTTATACAGACAAGAATAAAAACCAGACCAGATATTCCTACGATAATAAAGGAAATGTGTCCAAGGTCATTTATCCGGATGGTTCCCAAAGCAACATGACCTATGATGCCGATAACCACCTTCTCACATGGTCCGTAAACGGTGTCGAGAAGTTAAAGAATGTTTATGATACAAAGGGAAATCTAATAAAAACGTCTGATGCATTAAATCGGAAAAGGGAGTTTGAATATGACAGTAAGGGAAATGTTTTAAAGGTAAAACTTCCAGATGGCAGTGCTGTTTTCTTAGAATACGATAAAGGGGATAACATTATCTGCTATACTGATGAGTCTGGTAGAAAGATAAATTATGAGTATGATGACTGTAACCGGGTAATCCGTACATTAGACGGAAATAGGAATTGCATCAGCTTTACATATGACAATTGTGACCGAATAGCTTGTGTGACCAATACCCAGGGAAAACAGCGTATTTACGAATATACGAAAAATGGAAAAGTGGAAAGAATCATAGATTTTAATGGTGCCGTTATCAGTCAGAATTATAATTGCATGAATATGGTGGATAGTTACATTGGACCTGACGGGGAAAAATTCATCATGGAATATGACAAGCTTCAGAACGTAACACGGCGGATTTTGCCAAATGGGGGAGAGCTGGGCTATACTTATGATAGTTTAAACCGTATGAAAGAGATTGCACTTCCCACTGGAGGGATTATTCATTATGAATATGATCCAAATGGTAATCGAACTGCGGTAACAGATCCCAACGGTAACCGCACGGTTATGGAGTACGATGAACGGAACCGGATTACCAAAATAACAGATCCTTCAGGTGCGGCAACCATGTATGAGTATGATATGGAAGGGCTCTTAATTGGGATCACTAATGCCATGGGAAAATCCCATACCTATGTTTATGACGAAGCTGGGCAGCTGGTCAACGAGACAGATGTTATGGGGAATAAGACCTCCTATGAGTATAATGAATTGGGAAAGTGTATTTGTATGACGGATCCAGAGAAGCGACAGACCATATATGAATATGCCAAGGGTGGGGATTTGTCAAAAATTATTTTCCCAGATGGAACATCCGAAGCCTATTTGTATGATGAAAATGGAAATCTGATACGACGCCAGAATCATAAAGGTGATTTTCTTGAAATTACTTACGATTGTCTGAACCAGCCGATAAAGGTTAGAAGCAGTTTTGGACAGGAAAAGAGCTATACATACAATGCTGTTGGAAAGGTTACCTCCATGACGGATCCCCTGGGACATGTAACTCATTATGAATACTCTCATGGCGGGAAGTTGACTTCAGTGATTGATGCGGCAGGAAATCGGACGGAGTATGCTTATGATGGTATGGGAGAGTTAATTACCATTTGCCAGCATGAGGGGAAGCGCATCCTTCTAAATGAAAACGAGAATTATGTTTTTGATAAAAATCAGGTCCATGTGACTCAATATGAACGTAATCTACTTGGGAAAGTTGAGACAATTACTAATCCCCTTGGTCTTAAGGAGCATTTTACATATGATCTGGCGGGGAAAATGTCCTCAAAAAAAGATAGAGAAGGATACGAAACCCAATATACTTATAATCCCCAGGGAGAAATAGAACAGGTCATCTATGCCAATGGGCGTAGCGTTGAATTTGCATACAATCCTTTAAGGCAGTTGATTGAGATAAAGGACTGGCTGGGAACAATGAAGATTGAGCCTGATGAAGTTGGAAGAGCAAAGAAAGTCATTGATTATAAAGGTCGTGAATTTTCTTATCAGTGGGGAATTTCAGGAGAGAGGAAATCGCTGACTTATCCAGATGGACGAACCGTATTTTATGAATATGATGAACTGGTTCGCTTAAGCAGACTAACAGATGGTGAAAGAGAAATACGTTATTCGTATAATGAAAATGGCTATTTATCAGAAAAGACTTTTTCCGATGGAATTGTCACCAATTACGGTTATAATTCTGTTGGGCAGTTAAGCATGCTGGTTCATCAGCAGGATGGTAGGATACTGGATCAACATGAATACGATTATGACCTTATGGGAAATAAAATTTCCATTAAGAAGATGCGGCAGGCTGATGTCCCCTTACTGGATGGAGCTTCACGTGAAATAAGCAGAAAAGTTTATGAAGAGAGTGGTTTTTATCAGTATCAATATGATTCTATGAATCGGCTTACAGAAGTGATAAAAGATCGGGAGTGTATAAGCCAATATGAATATGATACATTTGGGAATCGGATTAGAAAAAAAGAGAGCACAAAAAATATCCGCTATCATTACAATGAGGCAAATCAGCTGATTCGTGAAGAAGGGATTTTTCCAGAACCATCGTATCAGTATGATGGAAGAGGAAACTTAACTAGTGCTTTTTTGGGACTAAAAGAGGTCAATCGGTATATATACGATGAGACAAACCGTTTATCGGCAGCTTTTAACAATAAAGGACAGGCTACCAAATATGAGTATAACGGGCTGGGAAACCGAGTTGAGAGACAGGAATTTTTTGCTTCTGATTTAATATTTGACCATGGCTTTCAACCAGAAATGATATTGAAGCAACAGCCGGGCAGAGAAGTAGATTATCTTCTGGATCTGACCAAAAATTATGATAATTTATTGGAAATGATCGAGACATCAAGAAGCGGTTGTATCAACTCTCAAACTTATATCTGGGATAACAATGTTGCACTTATGACAGAAAGAGAACATGAATATATTTTTCTACAGGACGAATTGGGAAGTATATCTCGTTTAATTGGGATTAATGATAAGCAGCAGATTATATATGGATATGATGAGTTTGGGCAGGATTTGTATAAAAATCAGGGAGAGGTTCAGCCATTTGGGTATACGGGGTATCAAAGTGACAGCATTGCAAATACATATTTTGCGCAGGCAAGAGAATACTTACCAGGAATAGGCAGATTTGCTGGAGAAGATGCCATTAAAGGCTGGAGAAATGCACCGATTACATTTAATTTATATTCATATACTTATTCTAGTCCATTAGTATATATTGATCCAAATGGTGAGACTGCGGCAGAAGTTTTGAGAACTGGAATGGGTATTGCAGGTGCTACAGCATTGTCAGATACTCCGGCTCCTGGACCAATGGATGCAGTGGCAGCGGTAATTGCAGGTGCTACATTAATTGTTGCGGGAGGTATAGCTGTTTATGAGTGGGTAAATTCAAAAGAAAAAGCAAAAGAGGAGAAAAGTATTGCAATAGCCGATACTGCAAAAAACAATTCCGGAGTTGTTATTTACAGATATGGGAGTGGTAATGCTACAAACCTTACACCGCGAGAAGTGGATATATCTGGGTTATCTTATTCTCTAACCACACCACCCGCTGGCGTTAAGTATACAATGACAACAATTGATGCTGTAAATAGTACACGAGTATTGACTGCTATAATAGACGGACCAAATCACGTTTCCGTTAGACCAACTAATCCATTGGAAATGCCGACTTGGATAAACAGTAGAACAACAGCATTAGAGAATCCTTACTATTTAACTACAATATTATCAAGTATATCATTAAAAAATAATGGAGGACCATGTAATGGCACAAATTGATGAATTATTAAAAATGAATGAATACAATATTTATCTTAATGCAAATATAAGTTCGGAGAGATTGAATGAATTAGCAAATTATTTATCGGAAGAAAATATTGATTTGCCAAATTACTTTTCTTTAACTAAATTTGCGAATAAGTTTTGTTGGAATAATATTATACTTATTATCAAAGAAATGGAATATCCGCAGAAGTTAAGATGCTTGTCGTACTTGTTTGAGTTTCTTAAAGATATTAATTGGCCAGTGTTTCATGAAGCGGTTTCTGTCTTAGTTTCTTTTAATAAAAATGACATTATTACTTATATGGAAAAATGTTTGCAGCAAGCATATATAGAAGAAGATGGCATGTGGATTTCTGGAATATATATGGTTGCACAAGATATGGATATTCAACCTTCAGATTTTAAAGATGATAAAACCTTTGGGTTTTTTGAGCATGGAGATTTTTAGAAATGTTAACCATTTCTTCTTACAAATTGAAACTTATTTATATAAATGAAATATCCGCAAATTTAGAAGGTCTGTCTTAGTGGAATTTTTAAATAAAGATATTTATCAAATGTTTTATATAGAGGATATAAAAACTCCATTTACATTGTAATAAATTAAACATGAGATAAAGGGGAATGAAATGGACAAGTATGGGTATGTATTAAAGCGTCAGGAAGAAAAGGTCACGGACAATCGTTACCACAAAAATGATCTAGAATTAATGACAACTTTCCAACTGCGTGAAATATGCAGGAAAGAAAAGATCCTTCATGGAATTATTAATCCCATGGATAAGGAAGAACTTATCCGTGTAATTCTCCGTTTCAAAGGAGCGGAAGAGTATTTTTTGATAGACAATCCTGACGAGGCCGGTTTCCAGTCCTTAGAAAATGTACTGAAAGGAAGTAAACTTCAGGAACGGCAGGATATGAATCTTCAGTGTGGCTCCAAAATTGTAGCATATGAAGGGCTGGCAATTGGCTATTATGACGGGCTGACCATACCCTATGAAGAACGTCTGGCGGGAACCAATGCCTTTGTGGTGGGAGGCGACATGACATTGTGTGCAGTTCTAAATGTTGTACCTATGGGATCGCGGAAGGACTGTTTATATCTGACAAAGGCTGCTGAGATTTCCTGTCGGGAGTCCAGCATAAAAAATTACAGCTTGTATTGTGTGGGACGTAAAGAATCAGAGCTCTTATATCAGATCTATAATGGAAAATATGATTACATACCAGAAAACCTTAACGTTTACCGGATGCCTCTTTTAGACTTTGAGATCAGAAAGCCGATTCCCTTATCCATGCCAGTTGCCATGGATTTTGGGACGTCCAATACCACCGCAGGCGTTTATTTAGATAGTCTTTACTTTGAAAAGTCTGGCCTTCATGATGGGGAAAAAGGGCTGAAAGCCAACGCAGTCAATTATGCACTGTTTTACGATACTTCATCAGACTGGGAAGAGACAACTTTGTTTCCAAGTGTGGCAGGAGTTCAGGCGGTAGAATCCGGGAAACCTGCGTTTCTGTTCGGTTATGATGCCATCCGTCTGGCTGATTCCAGCTACATTGATGAGGGATTTTGCGTGTTCTATGATATGAAACGCTGGGTTGGAGATTATGAAAAGCTGGAAGAAATAACAGATCGCCAGGGAAGGCGGGGATTTATTTCAAGAAAGGAAATCCTTAGGGAATATTTCGAATTTGTTTTAAATGCAGTCAGAAATCGTTTTAAATGTGACATTAAGAGTGTCCACGTCTCCTGCCCGGTAAAGCAGAAAACTCAGTTCCAAAAACTGTTTTCCGAAATCCTTTCCGAATATGCAGTTGAAAAGGGAGATATGATTGATGAAGGTGTCTCCGTTCTATACAGTACAATATCAGGTATGATACAGAGAGGGACCGCAAAAGAAGGCGAACAATACAAGGCACTTATTATAGACTGCGGCGGCGGTACCACAGATCTTTGCTCCTGCCGTTTCCGTATTTGGGACAATCGTGTATCCTACCGGATTGAAATTGACACTTCCTATGAAAATGGAGATACGGACTTTGGCGGAAATAACTTAACCTTCCGGATTATGCAGCTTTTAAAAATCTCCATAGTAAATCAGTTATCTCCCGGTACTCTGCTTTCAAAAGAACAGATACTGGCAGGGTACGATGTAGATGTGTTTCGCTGTGTGGATCAAAGTGGGGCGTCAGAATTGTACCGTGAATTAGAACTGGAGTACAATAAAGCGGAGGAATTTCTGCCCACCCGTTTCAGGGAGTATGAGAACCAGAGCCGTGCAGATTATTACAAGGTAAAAAATAATTTCTACTTTTTATATCATCTGGCAGAGGTGGTAAAAAAGGAGTTTTATAATCATGTGGGAATTCTCCGGGTGGCATTGTCTTCTCAGGAAGTGAGGGAGAGTGCTACCCGCTGGATCGCCGCAGACAAATGGAAGATGTCCTGCCGGAAGTCATCAGGGCTTGAGACTATGAAAGAATTTCCGGCTGTTTATTTCAGTATCTATGAGATTGAAATGTTATTAAAGGCGGATATTTACGGAGTTATCCGTAAATTCGTAGAAGGAATGTATGAAGATGATGTATTAGAGGATTATTCCATTATCAGACTAACTGGACAATCCTGCAAGATTGAACTTTTCCGGGATGCCCTTAAGGAGTTTGTTCCTGGAAAGGCCATTCGGTTTAAACGCAGAAGCGGGGATATGACTAAAGATTTCGAACTAAAGATGGCGTGTGTAGATGGAGCACTGCAATATTTAAAGGACAAAAAATATGGATTTGCAGATGTGACAATCCGTACAGAAGAGCCAGCACTTCCATATCAGATCACCGCTGTTACTCACAATGGAGATGAGGTGGTATTAATCCACCCCCTAAAGCGGAACAGTCCCAGTGGAATGATATCCAGGAATATGGAGAATTTGACCCTGAAGCTTCATTTAAAAGATTTATCAGGAAGGGAACGGTATCAATATACTTCTTACAGTAATCCTCAGGATTTTAAAGAGAAAGAATATGAAGAGATTCAGGAGCTGTATGGAGAACACATTTTACAGGCAGATACAGATGATATCATTGAACAGGAAGTAAAGTTTTTTGTATGGGGCAGCCCTATGGAAGGAGCCTTTACTGTGGTGCCGGTGTACAGGAAGGAGAAAAAACTGTATCTTGGAAATGAGGAGAATTTCTCTTTTGAAAATGACGGTTGGGTTCAAAGCTTTTTTGATGGGATGAAATGATGGACTGAAATAAAAAAGTGCATATAGAAGAATCGGAAAGCAGATAAAAGATCAGGGAGGAACCAGCAGATGCAGAATTTATACCCACTATTTGAACGGAACCGAATATTGAAGAAAGAACTGCTATGGTCTTTAAGAGATTATTCCTTTGCCCATATTCAACTGGAATATCAGGAATACGACCAGGGCATTCTGAGAGGATATGAGATAAAGGTCAGGGAAAACGATTTGGTTATTGGACCCGGGATCTTTAAA
Source organism: Hungatella sp. (assembly GCA_009712635.1). Lineage (GTDB taxonomy): Bacteria > Bacillota > Clostridia > Lachnospirales > Lachnospiraceae > Lacrimispora. Next base: position 33,857 of record WASS01000011.1, read on the forward strand.
TACGGAAATTTTGTATGTCTTCAGACAGAGGAGGAACGGATACCTTATTCACCCAAGGAACAGCCGCAGTATTTAAGAATGAAAGTAGAAGTGGACAGGACTTCTCCGGATTATATTGCTTACAAAATGGAGTATTATGTGACAACAGATGAAAAGAAGGAAGAAAATGAATTCGAACTCTGCCGCTTTCATTTGCGGAGTGGCGCACGGCTCAGGGATCAATACAGGGATTTTGGAGATATGGAAACGGAATATGATACGGTCAGCCTCATTCATTCAGAATGGGGAGGTCTGGGAGGAAAAACCCTTTCCCCTGCAATTATAAAATATTTTGCAAGAATAGTTTTGGAAAGTGAAAACAGCCAGTTAGAAGACCGAACATTTGCCTATCTGTGCCTGACCCAGCCTGGGACAATTCCAGTTCATGTATTAGTCTCTTACATTAGTAAGCGGAGTGGAATGAAGAAGGAGACAGTAGGAAATAATCAATTAATTTATCGATCTTTGTGCAGCATAATTGAAGAAATTCAAAAGGGAGGAGAAAAAAGTGCAGGTATTAGAAAAGAAAGGCACCGAATAATTGTAGATTGATTATCTTTTTCGATAATTGCCCACCTTCTGAAATAAGTAATATTAACCCAAAATAAAAAGAAAGTATAAGGAAAAAATGTGGAATCATATAATTTAATCCCCGTAATTATAATTATTTTACTGTTAGCATTAATTTCATTTTTTATTTTTATATTTAAATTTATAAGATCGGTAAAATGGGGCTGGCTTTATCTATTAATAATTTTAGCAATTATTGTGGTAGGTGTTAAGTTACATAATCATATTAAAAATCTGGTATTTTATGATTTTAAAAAAGAAATATGTGAATCATATCCAGAGATAAAAACAATAGATTTACATATGTCATATGGAACTCGTTCAGGATCAATAAACATTAATATAAATAATGGGACAAATGATAAAGTTATAGAAAAAATTTTTCTTAACATATTAAGCGATATTAATAATGAACCAATGTCAAGTTATTTAAAAGGCAGTACAAATTATGAAAATAAGAGTTGGGTCAATTTAAACATTTGTTTCTATGGGGACAATTATCATAGATATAATTCGGGCCCTTATCAACATTCTGAGTGGTTTACAGAGAATAATAAAAAAAATCAGATATGGAAAAATGATGCTACTGGAAAAGAATATAACTATTCAGAATATAATAAATAATTAATTTAGTCTTATAATGGATAATTATTTTCTTCCACATTATAAATGGCTTATGCCTTCCACCTAATTCCAATACTTTACAGTCAGTTTTAAGAAGCATTATCATATGAGAGGAGCCCCATTCATTGATGGAGCTCCTCTCTATTTTTATCCCCTGCCTCTATAAAGTCACTTTTTTAATGTAAGCGTCCATTATCTGCTATCTGAATCACAAAAATTATTCGATATTGCATATAAGTGATATAATCTTCAGATACTGAATTACATAAAACAATTTCAATTCTGAATTATGTCAATAGCAGACTATGGAGGGAAATATGAAAGAGAATCAGAGAGTAGTAAGAACTATAACACAAGGCGCAATTGAAGAATACTGCAAATGGCTGTACTGCCAGGAAAAGAGCCAGGTTACCATTCAAAAATACCGGTATTATCTGGAGCAATTTACCTGCTTTCTGGAAGGAAGGAGCATAAACAAAGAGCTGGTAATCTTATGGAAAGCCCAGCTGCGAAAACGGTTTTCTCCTGTGACTGCCAACGGAGCGTTGGCTGCAGTCAATGGATTTTTTAAATACAGCGGCTGGCCGGATTGCCGGGTGAGATTTTATAAGGTCAGCAGAAGCGTGTTCTGTACAGAGCAAAAGGAGCTGAATAAAGGCGAATATAAAAGGCTGGTAAAAGCAGCACAGGAAAACAAAAATGAACGTCTGGCCATGATCCTGCAGACGATCTGCTCCAGTGGTATCCGTGTTTCCGAACTGCCCTTTATTACTGTTGAAGCAGTGAGGAGCAGTGTGGCAGAGGTTGAATGCAAAGGAAGGATTCGAACCGTCCTGCTTACCCGCCAATTATGCGAAGCATTATCAGAGTACGCAAAGAAGCGGCATATTATATCCGGTATGATATTTATTACCCGTAATGGAAAAGCAATTGACAGAAGCAATATCTGGAGGGAGATGAAAGCATTGGGAAGCCTGGCCGGAGTTGCTGAAGAAAAGATATTCCCTCATAACCTTCGTCATTTGTTTGCCAGAACCTTTTATATGATGGAGAAAGATTTATCGAGACTTGCAGATATATTGGGACACAGTGACGTGAATACTACCCGTATTTACACAAAAGAAAGTGGTCATGCACATTTAAAAATACTGGAGCAATTGGATCTAATAGTCTCACAATACAACGGAATACCTCTTTTGTTGTAATAATATGTCGAATCTTTTCTTTAATATACTACATAAATGCTTAAAAGTCTACAATTATTTTAATAAACCTGGTTAATTGTATAAATTTGTTGAATTTGGACACCGCAAACAGGCTGGAGTTGTGAAAAAATCCCCAGCCTGTTTGCGGTGTCCTTCTTTTTTTTATAAAAGACTCACCTCTGGTTAAATTTTCTTGTATTTACAACAAAAGAGGTATTCTGTTGTAACTGATTTAGGTGAATCATTGAATCAGCATACATACCTTATAAAATCAGGATCAAGGGGGAGAAGATGAATGGAATTTTAGGTACTGCCGTTTTAACTGGCATGAGCAGTCTGGCTGGTTATTTTATACCGGAGTTATCATATTCCTTTGCCTGTTATAAATGCAGGCGGAAGGGATATCCGAGACCGCTAAAAATCCCTGGTCTTCGGTGGAAAGGTTTAAGCCTTATTTTTAATGCGGGCGTCACCGGATTGTCCTGCTTTTTATTACCGTCTGATCAGGCTATATTTACCGTGCTTATCTGCTATATTGCTGTTTTTGGTATCTGTGTGGACAGGTTAATAAGAATTATCGCCAATGAAATGCTGTGGGTGATTCTGGCGGCAGGTATTACATACCGCATACATACAGATGGCCTGGCAGGGCTTTTGGGTTCCGCCGGAGCAATGGTGTTGGTTGTTGTTATTTTCGGCCTGACAATGTTGTTCACCTATGTAAGGAAAGGAACCGCCGGAGTTGGAATGGGAGACGTAAAGCTCGCCATGATTATAGGAATAACGGTGGGTTTTCCAGGAGTCGTTTACTTCCTGACCGGATTGGCCTGTGTCATCGGATTTTATTGTCTGGCAGGCATGAAATATGGTTTTTTAGTCCGGGACAGTACATTCCCCATGTGCGGACACATTATGGCGGGCTTTCTGATCGCATTGCTCTGGCCGTACATTTCAACCACTATTTTATAAAATGAGGAGAATATGAAAAGCTTAAGATCTGAAAATGGACAGGCTATGGTAGAATATGCAACTTTATTTGCAGCAGTTGTAATCGTGGCCGTAATTACCTTCGGAAATATGTCGGAGGCTGCTGTTAAGATTTTTAATCTGATCCAGAACAGTCTGCTGCCTGTGTTTCCGTAATGTTTGTAGTAACCAGCCGGTTTGGTTAGAACATATGAAAGATAAAATATGGAAATTGGTGTAATGATGTTTATATTAATTCAAAATTTACAGAAGATGGGAAGGTGAAAAATATGAAAAAACTTTGGGATAAATTTGTTTCTGAGGAAAGCGGACAGGGTATGGTGGAATATGGTTTAATTCTCGCACTGATCGCTGTTGCTGTTATTGTTGGATTACAGGCACTTGGTGGTAAGGTTCAGGGTACATTTGACAAGATAAATACTTCAATGCCGTAAAAAAAAGATAAAAAATCAAACCGGCTGTTGCTTATAAAAAGACGAGGCGAATATTCAGTGAACATCTGCGAGCCTCGTCTTGAATTGTAATGAGGTTTAATACCAGGGAGGAATTAAGGTGAAAAAAATTCGTTTGACTGCATTGGCAGTGGCATTCCTTGTGTTCATAGCCGGATACCGGCTGCTCGCAATGAGAGAGATCCATCAGTCCCAGACCCAGGGAGATGGACAGAAAATCGAAGTGGTTGTTGCGGCACAGGATCTGAGTCCCTACACAACGCTGACGAAGGATATGATAAAGCTTAAAAGGGTACTGGTTGATGAAGAAACAAAGGGTTATTACAGAAAACCGGAGGAAGTAGTGGGAAAGGTATGTGTAGCAAATGTCTTTCAGGATGAAATGCTGACTGACCGCCGGCTCGCAGAAGACAATGCAGAAGTTCTTGGACTTTCCTCCAGGCTGGAGGAAGGAAAACGGGCAGTATCCATAAATACGGATTTAGAACAGGGGGTTTCCAATAATCTCAGAGTTGGAAACTACGTGGACGTTATTTTTACAGGCACTTTAAAATCCTCAGCCCAGGGGAGCGAAGAAGAGATTCCCGCAGGACTGGCAATGGAGAGAATTATGGGACCCCAGAATCCGGCGAATGCCCAGATTATAAATGATTCCATAGGAAATGAATTTTCTGTTATTGCTCTGCAGAATATTAAGGTTGCAGCACTTGGAAACACGTTTTCCTTTGACAGCACAAAAGACTATAAAGACGAGGAATACGTAAGCGTCACACTGGAAGTTTCCCCCTCCCAGGCTGCTCAGATTGCTCTTATGAAGAGCGGGGAAGGGAAAATTCAGCTGGCACTCAGACCACAGGAGGACAGTAGTGTTGTTAACGAACCCCGTGGATCGGTACTTAAAAATTATGAAGGAAATTAGTTTTCTTTGGGAAAGGGGAATCAGCTTGTGAAAATTAAAGTTCTGCTTCTGGGAATACCGGAGAAATGTTCACAGATCAAAACGCAGATAAAAGACGAGGAGATCACCATAGTCGGATATGTCGTAGATGAGAATCAGGTTCTGAATGAGATAAACCGGACGATGCCGGATCTGATTCTGATTACGGATACTTCGCCCATGGCTCTGCGGTCCTGCCAGCAGATTTATCTGCTGCGCCCGCGCTCCGTTCCGATTGTGCTCTCAGATCTGGAAAACAGCGATCTGATGTATAAAATCCTGCAGTCCGGAGTCCACTACATTCTGCCTGAAAATATAGAGCCCATTAATCTGATTGCAGAATTAAAAGGAATTTACAGCAATGAATCAAACCGTATTCTGGCATTGGAGAATACGGGAGTCAAATCTTCCAAATCGAAAGTGATTATGGTCTTCGGACCAAAGGCTGGAGTGGGAAAGACAACTCTGGCTGTGAATATGTCAATTAAGCTGGCACAGAAAAACAATAAAGTGGTTATTCTGGATTATGACTTTCAGTCCGGAGATGTGGGTATCCTGCTTGGTATGAACCCGAGAAATACAATTCTGGAACTGATACAGGAACAGAGCAATCCCAACGTGGATACAATCCGGCAGTTTTTGTCTCTCCATCTTTCCGGAGTGAACTTTCTTCCTAATCCCCACAGCCCGGAATATGGGGCTTCCATCACTGCCAGGCAGGCGGAGAGTATCATTGCGGCGCTTCGGGTTTACTATGACTATGTAATCGTCGATGCAGTCTCGGGTTTTGATGATACATCCGCAAGCTGCATTGACTGTGCCTCCTCTGTTTTATTTGTAACTGGAAAAGATGTGCCTGCACTGCACAATGCAAAGAAAAGTCTGCAGGTGTTGGCAGAACTGACAGATAAACAGAAAATCAGACTGATAGTTGGAAAGTGCTGTGGATGCGGAATATCAGACAACGATGTTTCCCGTGTACTTGGCATACCGGTATGGGGTTCCATTCCCTATGATGAGAAATCAGCAGCGGCGGCAGCAAATCAGGGTCAGCCCCTTGTTTTGTCGCATCCGAAAAGTAAGATCTGCAAGGAAATTTCCAATATAGCAGACCGGCTGGAAGGAATGAACGAAGGCTTCAGAAATGGTAAAAGCAGGAAAAAGAAACGAATATCGTTCCTTCAAAAAGGAAAGGAGACTGTATAAGCAATGGAGTGGGTATCTCGTCTGGGTCAGACAAAGGAAACAGACCATTCTGTTTCAAAGGCATTCAGCGCTTCAAGCGCGGAGCCGGTAAACAGAACGGATAAAAATTATGACAAATTAAAGCAGACGGTTCACCAGGAGGTAATACGGGAATACAATGACCGATTCTCGGATAATGCCAATGGAAGATCCATTGATGTTATGGAAATTATCCATCAGACCATTGCCAGACAGGAGGAGAGCCTGACCCGTCTGGAGGAATCAAAGCTCGCCCAGGAAATTCACGACGATGTCATGGGACTGGGACCCTTAGAGCCGCTTCTGCGGGATGATTCTATTTCTGAAATCATGGTGAACAGTGCAAGACAGATATACATAGAACGGGGAGGCAGACTGGAACAGACACCTGCCAGTTTCCGGGATGATGCCCATGTGTTAAAAGTAATCAACCGAATTGTTTCATCCGTTGGCAGACGATGTGATGAGGCCACACCCATGGTGGATGCCCGTCTGGCAGATGGTTCCCGTGTAAATGCCATCATTCCGCCCATCGCTTTAAAAGGTCCCTCCATCACAATCAGAAAATTTTCTTCCACACCCCTTAAGATCGGAGACTTAATCGGATACGGTTCCCTGTCTTCCCAGATGGCAGGATTTCTGGAAGCAGCAGTTAAGGGGCGTTGCAATATTATTGTTTCAGGAGGAACTGGTTCAGGAAAAACCACACTGCTGAATGTATTATCAGGTTATATTCCTGACAGTGAAAGAATTGTAACCATAGAGGATGCGGCCGAGCTCCAGCTGAAACAGGATCATGTGGTAACTCTGGAAGGGCGTCCAAGCAATATTGAAGGAAAAGGAATTGTTTCCATCAGGGATCTGGTGAAGAATGCACTTAGGATGCGTCCCGATCGGATTATTGTAGGAGAGGTCCGGTCCGGAGAGACGTTGGATATGCTTCAGGCCATGAATACAGGCCATGACGGTTCCCTGACTACAGTACACGCAAATTCTTCCAGAGATGTGATATCCCGTCTGGAAACAATGGTTTTAATGTCAGGAATGGAATTACCTGCAAAAGCCATCAGAGAGCAGATAACCTCAGCCATTGACTTAATCGTGCATCAGTCCCGTTTACGGGATGGAAGCAGAAAAATTATCAATATATCTGAGGTGGTCGGAATGGAGGGAGATACCGTTACCATGCAGGATATATTCAGTTTTCGCCAAAACGGTACAGATGGGAACGGAAAAATTGCAGGAAAGTTTGAACCTACGGGAATTCATCCAAAGATTCTTGATAAGATCAGGGATAATGGAGGCTATTGCAGGGATGACTGGTTCCTTGCGGAACGGAGGTAACAATGAAAATGGTTTGTCTGGCTTCAGCGGCGTTATTTTGCTTTTGTGCCATTGAGATAATACTGGAAATTCTGTTAAAAAAACAGCTGCAGATCAATCAGAGGTTAAGTGATTTAAGGGAGGTGAAAAAAGAGACAGCAGTATCGTCTGTTGGAGAAGAAAAAAAAGACAGACAGCTTTTGCGTTTCATACATATTTCAAAGAAGCTGAAAGAAGAAGTCAGTTTATCCGGAATCAGGCTGCGTCCGGAGGAGTTTATCATGATCTGGTTCCTTCTTATCTTTGCACCTGCCATGCTCTTGTTTGCGTTTGCCCCGAATTTGATTCAGTGTATGGGGCTTTTTCTTATAGGACTGGTTGTCCCTCCTTTCTTTCTGAAAATAGCAGCTGCGAAACAGCGTTCCATGTTTGAGGCTCAGTTAGGGGATGCGCTGATGGTGCTTTCCAATGGTTTAAGAGCAGGTTTTTCCTTTGAGCAGGCACTGGAGAATGTTTCCGGAGACTTAGCCGACCCCATTGGCGGTGAACTAAACACAATCGTCAGGGAGTTAAAGCTTGGAGCGGAACTGGAACAGTCTTTTCTGATAGTAGCTGCCCGAATGAAGAGTGATGACTTAAAGCTGCTCACCACAGCTGTTATCATACAGCAGAGAGTGGGCGGAAATCTGGCAGAAATACTGGATATCATTTCCCAGACGATTCGGGACAGAATGACAATTAAGCGAACCATAAAGACACTGACCGCACAAGGCAGGATCACAGGTCAGGTGATTGGTGCACTTCCGGTTCTGCTGCTGCTTGCACTTTCGTTTGCCAATCCCCAGTATATTTCACCGTTGTTTTCATCTCTGCCAGGGCGCTTTCTGCTGATGATTGGCGGAGGAATGGAGATTTTTGGCTTCTTAATAATCAATAAAATCGTAGATATTAAGTTTTGATGAAAAGGGATTAAAACAGGAGAAGAAAAAATGATATTTCTGACAGCCATAGCTGGCGCAATTTTTGCTTATTTTTTTGTAGATCTATGTTTCTCAATCGCTTTTTCCAAAACCCTTGCTTTGAACAGACGATTAAAATCTGTGGAAGACATGGGAAAAAGGCAGAAAGAAACAGGGGAACTGGATGTTTCGATGGCAGATCGGATCATGAGGCCGGCTTTTAACCGCATCCTTATCATATTTTCCGTATTTGCGCCTAAAAATCCTGCCGCTCTGGAGAGAATGGAGCAGCAGCTCAGACAGGCCGGCATTCATATGAAACCCCAAAACTACAGTGCGGCAGTTGCCTTTTTTACAGCAGTCTGCATTGGTTTGGGAGCTATATACGGAAGGACAGGAGGCTTTTTACAGGCTGTCCTTTATGGTGCACTTGGCCTTTATGCCGGAATCGTGGTGAGCCGCTTTCATTTGAAGAGCAAAATAAAAAAAAGGAAAGCACAACTATATCATCAGCTTCCGGAAATGATGGATTTATTAAGTGTCAGTGTTTCAGCGGGACTGGGCTTTGACCAGGCCCTGGGATATGTGGTAGAGAAATCCAGGGGTCCCCTCATCGACGAACTGGATGTTACCCAGAGGGAAATTTCCCTGGGCCGCCGGCGAAAGGATGCCCTGATAGGATTTGCAGACCGGTGTGAAAATATGGAGATCCGGACCTTTGTCACTGCCGTGGTCCAGGCCGATGAAATGGGATCCTCCATGCAGAATATTCTGTCCATCCAGGCGTCTGCAATCCGGCAGACTCATAAACAAAATGTTGAGGAAAAGGCACAGAAATTGTCTGTTAAGATTCTGCTTCCCATGGTGCTGTTTATATTTCCTGTCATCTTTATTGTACTTTTGGGACCGGCAGTCATGTCAATTATGGAAATGTTTGGAGGTATGTAGTTATGATCGTTCTGATAGAAGGGGAAAATGGTTTCAATGTGGAGGCGGAAATTGCCGATACCTTCGTAAAAAGACTGCTGGGGCTGATGTTTTGCCGCAAGCTGCATGAGGGGAGTGCCCTGCTTTTAGATTCCTGTTCCCGCATTCATACATGCTTTATGCGCTTTCCCATTGATGTGGTATATCTGGACCATGGTAATATGGTTTTAAAAAGGGAAACCGTTTATCCCTGGCGGCTGGGGAGCTTTGTGAAAGGAACCAGAAAGATATTGGAATTAAATAAAGGCGCCGCAAGAAAGTTAAAGACCGAAAAACAGCTGCTTATCAGTTCTATTGAAGAAAGGAGGTCGTAAGATGAATTACAATCAGGTAAATGATTTCGGACAGGAAACAGGAATCGCCGGACAAATGGGGGGTATGCTCCCTGACGGCATGGAAGGTCTTACAGGTAAAAATATTCAGACAGAGCTTGCTGCAAAGCTCCAGACAACAGTGGTCGGAGGGTATACCAAAAAGAGTGTGGAAGAATATGCTTTAGAAATGAGGAATAATCTGATGCTGATAAAGATGCAGCTGGAGCAGCAGATCCGTGAACTGTCCGCTGAAAAAGTCAGTGTGACCCAGGAATGCCAGGTGCTTCGGGAGCAATTAAACACAGCGGAGGAAAAGCTTTCCGATGCAATCGCGCTAAAGGAAAGGGCATTGCAGGAAGCAAGGCTGTCAGCAGAAAAATTGAAAGAATGGGAGAACCAGCATTCCGATTATGAAGAAATGCAGCTGCAGAAAGAAATGTATGAGGAAGAGATCTCCCAAAAAGAACAGGATATTATCCGGTTGAATGGACAATTATCAAATTATCAGCAGGATTATGAAGCTCTTAAGGTAAAGCTGAAGGATATGGAGGAGGACCTATTAAAGGTTTCCCTGGGCCTGTCTCAGCCGGATACGGAAGAAATGCTGCGGCAGAAAGAGGAGGCTGAACAAAAATATGAAAAGCTTCTTATGAAACTGGAAGAAAACACCATAGCGTTAGAGCAGGAGCGCCAGGCCCGAAAGGAAGAACGGGAGCAGCAAAGCCTGATGACAGAAAGAGGAAAATGGGAGCAGCAGGCTTTGATCGTTGAACGGGAAAAACTGGAACAGCAGATCCTGTCAGCTGAAAAGGAAAAATCGGAACACCAGGCTTTCATAGCCGAGCGGGAAAAACTGGAGCAGCAGGCTTTGACGGCTGAAAAGGAAAAATGGGAGAAGAAGCTTGATGATTTAAAGAAGCAGTACGAAGAACAGGAGAATTATAAAAAGGAGCTGGAAGAAAAGGTTGATGTTTTATATAAGAATTATGAGGAAAACACATCCCGGATAAAAAGGCAGGAGCAGCAGATTGAAGAAAAGGACATGCTTTTGAACCATTACCAGGGGCAGGAGCAGGGGACCATACTGACCCGCCAGGAGAATCAAAAGTTAAAAGATACCATAGATTCCTTAAAAGAAACGATTCAGATGATTATGGAACAGATGGAAACTCAGTCTGAAAGCATGAACCTTTACATGGAGCGTACAACCCAGGAACGGGATACTCTTAAAAAATCGATCGGGGAACAGGCAGCGCTGAAACTTCAGAATGTGGAACTGCTGGACATCCAGAGAGGCCTGCTGGCCCAGATCGAGGAGCTGAAATCCAGAAATATGCAGCTGGAGAAAGGTATGGAGCTGCAGAAAAAAGTATCTTTACCCGTGGAACGGGATAAACGGGGTGTATTGCCGGAAAAACCTTCTGTCAGCGCAGAAAGGGAGACTTCTGACCCGGAGCTGTTTACCTGTGATAAAGCCATGCAGAAAGCCAGGGGATTGTTCTCTGTGATGGAAGGAGAGTATGCCGAGAAGACCAGGGAGGTAAAGAACATTGGCTGACTTGAAAGGTAAGGATGAAAACGGGCAGTCAATCCTGGAATTTGCCCTGATTCTGCCTATTATAGTGCTGCTCTTTACTGCTCCTGTGGATTTCTTTATCTGCATGAACACAAAGATGACATTAAGCAGTGCAGCCAGCGAATGTATCAGCCATCTGGACTATTCTGATATTTCTTCGGGAACGGTGAGCAATAAGCTGACACAGATAATTATGCAGAATTTCACCGAACGGCTGGATCCAACAAAGGTTAATATTGAGGAATTGAACGCAGGAAGCAGTCAAAAGAACGATTACAGTTATTACGTTTACTCCAGTGATCTGGCCAATCCATCTGATTTTGGGAGCCAGTTTGAGGTGCGCCCCGGTAGTTATGAGTATACTGAGGTACAGCTGCAGCTTTCTTATGAACGCCCTGCAGTAACCTTTTGGGGAACGTTCTTTCTGGGCAATACATATAAAGTGAAAACACCTGTTTATTCCCGTGATATTTATATAAGCGGCTATACTCCATAGTACGGACGGGAGGAGGATAATGTATGAAATGTTTTCTGATTTTGAAACAGGAGAAAGGGCAGGGAATGGTAGAATTTGCACTGGTCTTTCCTATTTTTATTATAATCATTCTTTTCATAATCGAAGTGAGCTGGATTACATACCAGCAGACTGTTTTCGATCAGAGTTACCAGTACTCCAGCTGGTCTGTACAGGCATCGGATTTCGGGGATTCGGATCCTCTTAATACCTGCCCGTCCAGCGCTGTCTACACCGGAAATACGGTGTCAGACCCTTTGATGGAAAGAATAAAAGAAGCCAGTTTTTGGGGCTTTTTACCGGAGAATTTAACAGTGAGTGATGCAAAGGCAGTAATGAAAAATGTAGAAAAGCCCTTTTCGGTGCCAGGCCGGACACCGGCTGACACCATAACGGCAATCAGCCGTACCCGCTATATGGATTTAAATGCCACCCTGTCCTATGATATATACCCTCTTACCTTTTTGGGACGGCAGGTTTTTGGATCCAGGGTGACAAAGGAAAAAAAATTAAGCTGCAGCCGGGTCGTATCCACCCAGCACAGATCTGAGTAGCTTTGGGGTACAAAAAAGGGAGGAAAGCATGAAATGTAAAGCCAGGTGGAAAAAAAAGTTTGCCTGTTTTGGCCGGGAAGATGGAAATATTCTGCTGCTTTTCGCCGGAAGCCTGACTGTCCTGATTTTTTTTATAGGGATATCCATGGATCTGGGGCTCATTTATTTAAAGCGCAATGCACTGATGAATCTATGCCAGCTTGTGAAAGAAGACAGGTTTACGTTCCAGGATTCCATTCGATATTCCGATAATCCGGGGAAGGACAGCTTTACCATGATAGAAGATGCCATAAGAAGGAATCATTTTGATGGAACAGTGAAGGTTTATTTTAAAGAAGATGCACCGGAGACCAATTACCGATATTACAAAATACGGACACAGCTCAGCGAAGAATATTCTTATACATTTTTAAAGATTTTCGGAGCTGATACGACTACCATTACCGTTTATTTTGACGGAGGTGAGACATACGGAGAAGGGATTTCGGATGTCATATGGCATCCTGCTTTACCGGTTTCCAGCTATAATGGTTCTTATACCAGCCAGCCTGACGGAAGCTTTGGGTATGACAGTGCAGATATACCGGCTGACTGGTAACGAATAAATATGAGGTAATTTTAAAATGCAAAAGAAAATTTTTTCAGTTGCCGTTTTTCTGATTGCAGCGGCGTGTATTCTCACTGCATGCAAAAAGAGCGGCTTTATTTTAAAAAAGGATCCAGCCAGGGAATCTACACTTACATTTTGGCATTGGGACACCGGACACGAAGAATTTTATGAGAAAATCGCATCGGAATATGCGAAAGAACATGATGGAATAAAAATAAATATCAGGCTGGTTCCCTATGAAACTTATACAGAGGAGTGGTTTAAAGCTGCTGCAGAAGGTGAAACTGCAGATGTTTTTGCCATTCCTCCTGAAAGTCTGAATGAATTTATAGACAGCGAAAAGCTTGAGGCACTGACCTATACAGATCTCATCCCTGCAGGCAGTGAAGAGGAATTTCTTATAAACAGGCCAGGAAAAGAGAAGGCTTATGCCCTTCCAGCAGCCGGCAGTCTTCCGGTGATTTTTTATAATAAAGATATTTATGAACAGAATCAGCTTGTTATTCCTGAAACACTTTCAGATTTTGTGACAAACTGTGCCATATTAAAACAGTCTTCCTGCCAGCCGTTTGCCATGTCGCTGACTGAGGAAGGGCTGTTTGACTCTTTTGATTTTACAGCCGGGATTCTGGCTAACGGAAAAAGCCTGAAGGGGCAAAAATCTGAGAAACAGGACTTTAAAAAGCTGCTGGGTAAAAATACCGGCTATTATGATCTGCTTGGAATTGCAATGGAATTGTCACTGGATAAGGAAAACTGTGTAAAGGGACATCAGGCATTGTTAGAAAATTTTGCACAGAACAAATACGCTATGATCTGCGGCACCACAGAGGACATTGACGTATTGAATGAGCGCATGTCATCTTCCTTTGGGTGGTTCGCGCTGCCGGGAGAGGATTATACAAAAGCAGGAGTCTGGAAGGCTAATCATATGTACGGGGCTGCAAAAAAGGGAAAATCAGTGAAGGAAGCAAAAAAATTCCTTTCTTATTTTATTACCCAAAAGAATCAGCTTGCATTCTCATCGGAGTTTGGGATGCTTCCGGCTGTAAGAGGCATAAAGCCGGATGATAAGGAAATCTGGCAGGCATACGAGCTGGTAAACGGAAAAAAGGATGTGTATTTCCAATTTTTTCAGACCATGTCACAGGAAGACAGAACGTTATGTGCCAAGAATTTAGATTTGATATTTTCAGGTAAAGTAACGGATCCGGAAGGCTTCTTAACAGAGTGGATCAAAAGACTGAAAAATTAGAAGGAGAAGTAGTGTGCGGAGGTAAAAACAATGTTTAAAATAATAAGAAAAGGGCTGCCGGTCATGCTGCTGGCAATCTTCGGACTGTTTCTTTGTCCTGAAAAGACCCTGGCAGCTTCTGCCCAGCCCTTGACGATCTATGTAACTACCGTTATTGATAATTCAGCCGATTATCCGAATCAGGCCGGACAGATAAATTCCAGATACGACGCAAAACGGATCTATCAGATGTCAAAAACCAGCAGCTATCCGGCTTATTATCCATCCGGATATGAAACAGGAGTGGTAACTGTGAAAAACGGCTTCACATCAACCGTGAAGTTCTCCGGAAAATCATCAGGCACAAACTGCAATACGGTCTGGTTCGGGGCAAACGGATATACCGATTCCCATTTGAGTCTGGTCTCCGTAGAATACGGCAAGAACGTAAGCGCTTATACCTATAACGGAACCGGAAACGCTTCCGATCCATTTGCTGCCCAGGCCTATAACTGGATTTCTATCGGCGGTAATGCGGCCGAGGTCAGGGTTACCCTTCATTTTAAATATAATCCTGATATTGATGAGGTACCGCCAGAGGAGGTGCCGGAGCCGGATCATAAGAAAGTGATCGATTATCTTGGCGATGGTGCCGGAAACCCGGATACAGATGCCCATGGGGTTAATGATTATCGGATTTATCTGGATTTAACCACCAGCAGGGAAGAGGAAGCGAAAAAATCAGATATTATTTTTGTTTTGGATGTCAGTAATTCCATGGAAGAATCAATGGGAAGTCAAACCAGGTTCCAGGTTATGAAACAGACGGTATACAATGCGGTATCGACTCTTTCAGAAAATCCGGATAACCGCTTTTCCATTATCACCTTCGGAACGAATTCCAATCTTGTGGTTTCAGGAAGCACAGACAGGGACAGTCTGCTTCAGACTATTAATTCCCTGGCTCTTCCTGGAGGATTAGAAGGCGGAACAAATTATTACCAGTCCATGAATCAGGCATCTGAACTGATCGGAGGGATTTCCTCACCGGGAGCCGAGCAGGTTGTGTTTTTCATCACCGATGGGCAGCCTACGGCAGCGACTCCTGCTGCACAGGCTCTGGGGTATTCCGTTTACACAGAGGTAGGAACGGTTTACGCTGCTGATGCTGCCAGGCGGATGCAGGGAGTTGACCGGTTTTATTCTATTTTCATGGGCAGCAGTACCGGAGGTGCATCGACTCTGCAGACCATTACCCAGATGGTTAATACCAATATAGAAAAATATATGGTACAGGCAGCCAGCGCAGAGCAAATTGGCAATGCATTTAACCGGTTCTTATCACAAATCAGCAATTCCTTTTACGATGTGACAATCTATGATCAGCTTTCTGAGTACGTTGATTATATGGGAGACCTAAAGGTGATGCGTCAGAGCGGCAGCGCACAGCCGGAATATCTGTCCGACGGCAGCGATTATACGGCAGGCTTTGAAAACGCCGGGATAAATATAAAGCTGTTAAGCGGAACCTTGCCGGCCAGCCGTTATGTTGTATCTTTTAATGTACGCGCCTCCGAAAAAGCAATGGATTCCTATGATTCAAACCAAAGCTATCCCCATACAGGAGATTCCGGCACGGATTATCCAGGCAACAGCACCAGTTCGGGAATGTCCGGATTTTACTCCAATTCAAAAGCCGGGCTTACCTATTCATACGGAAAAAGCGGTAAGGCTGAGTATGCCTACAATAAGCCGGTGGTCCAGGTCGTTGAACCGGAAGCTGTTAAGGCCGAAATTCAATTAAAAAAGATTTTAACAGGTATGACACTGGAGGCAGGCAGCTTTCAGTTTGAGATCAGCAGGATTTCAGAAGGGAAAGAAATTCCTGTTGCAACGGCTTTTAATGATGGGGAAGGCAATATTACATTTCCGGAAGTGGAACTGAAAAAACCAGGTTTTTTTTTCTATCATGTAAAGGAAATCATTCCACAAAAGAAAATACCGGGCATGGTATACGATACGAAGACGATTCAGGTAGAGGCAGAAGCTGTAAGATCTGGGGATGAACTAAAAGCCCAGGTCCGTTATCCGACAGATGTTTCCTTTGTAAATCATTATGAACCGCAGCCGGTATCGGTAAGCCTGAATGCTCAGAAAGTGCTTTTGGGAAGAACCTTAAAGAAAGGGATGTTCCAATTCCGGCTTCTAAACGGAAACAATGAGGGAGTGGAGACGGTGTCCAATGATGGTTCTGGAAAAATCAGTTTCTCCCCGCTCACATTTACAAAACAAGGAACCTACACGTATCTGATCCGGGAGTCTGTTCCCATTCCTGCCGATCCGAATATAACCTATGATTTAAAAACCATCACGGCAAAAGTTTTGGTGACGGACAGCGGCGGCAAGCTGAAGGCAGAAGTTTCCTATTGGCCCGATCAGGTATTTAAGAATAGTTTTGCTTATCAGACGGAATCGGCGACTATTGAAGTGAAAAAGGTATTGACCGGAATGCAGCTCACCGCCGGACTGTTTGAATTTGAACTTAAGGACATGGAAACTGGTGATACTAAAAAAACAAAAAACAGGGCAGATGGCACTGTCGGTTTTATGGAATCCTATGATGAACCTGGTGAACATACTTATCAGATCCGGGAAATAAAACCTTCTGAACCCATTCCGTATATGAATTATGACAGCAAAATTGTAACCGTTACAGTACTGGTAAAAGATGATGGTACGGGAAATTTAGTCACAACAGTGGAATACCCTGATGATAAAACTTTTTATAATTCCTATAAGATCCGCGGAGGGATCTGGTAATTATAGTTATGAATATTAATTTTATTTATATACACTACTAAATCATGTTATAATTATTTAAAATGCCGTATCTAATGAAGCATTTATAAAACAGGAAAGGGTGTGACAAACTAGATGGACCTCATGGAATCAACCAGAAGATCAAAATACAAAGAGCCAATCCAGCACGGAAACGCCTTCTTCCCATTCAGCACCCACGAAACCGATATCAGGATAAGGGAAGGAAAAACCTCTCATACCTACATTATGAACGGAGAGAACTTTGGCGGTCTGGTTGGTCTGGGCCAGGAGCCTCCCCTATATTTCCACTGCCACAGGGAGCTGGAACTATTCTGGGTATGCAAAGGAACTGCCAGAATCAGCATAGAAAATGAAGTGATTCAAGTTCATGAAGGTGATGTTCTGTTAATACGTCCAGACAGAATCCACGGCTCCAACGATTTTTTAAAAGAAGACCTCATCTACCGGACAATCTTATTCAGCTACGAGTTCGTAGGCAGTATGGAGAATGATGTCATCAGGCAAAATTACATAGACCCCCTATTTTCCCTAACGACCGGACCTTATATCTTTTCGCCATCCGGACAGCAGGAGAGTGAAAGACAGTACCAAATTTTAAATGAAGCATACGCCATATATGAAAATGGCCAAAAGGGATTTGAACTGCTTTTAAAAGCCAGAATACTGGAATTCTTCTATGAAGTAGTAAAAAGCGGAAAAATTTTACCAATACAGGAACAGACCGATACAGGAATCGGCTTATTTATGAAAAACATCAATCATTACATAACGGAAAATTACACAAACAGAATCGAACTGAGCGACGCAGCTAAGCACGTTTCCATGAGCAAAGGGTATTTTTGCCGCTACTTTAAACATGCATTTCACATGACCTTTCATGAGTACCTGACTCATGCGCGGCTGAGAGAAGCTGAGAATCTGGTTCGCACCACACACCTTGGTATGGAAGAGATTGCAATCCGCACCGGCTTTTCCAATTCCAGTTACTTTACAGTCAGTTTTAAGAAACATTACCATATGATTCCAACAAAATATCGGAAAGAAGTCAATATTTAATCACACCGCACCCATCCCACAAGAGAGGAGCCCCATTCATTTACGGAGCTTCTCTCCTTTCTTATTCCCTCCCCTATAAAGTCACTTTTTTAATAAAAGAGGTCAATAAAAACAGGGTAACTTCATGTGCATACAACTAAAATAATAGTATGTATCTGATAGAAAGGGGTAAAAAAAGGCATGAATTATATTAGAGAAGACCAGGGCGCTATTATTTTTGAAAATGACGGGGAAACCCTTCGTATTGAGCCGTGGGGGACAAATTCCCTGCGTGTGCGAGCCGTGATGATGGGGGATATCAAAGATACGGATTATGCACTTCTTCCAGCAACATTTACATCAGCCGCAATCATAATAAAAGATGAGTTTAACGGCTCAATTACCAACGGAGCAATCACCGCATCTTTATCGGTAGACGACTGGCACAAAAGATGCAGGGTAAGCTTTTTTAACCAGAAGGGAGAACTTCTTCTGGAGGAAGAAAAAGCCGGGGGAGCTCTTAATAAAAAGACCAGAAATTTTAAACCCAGACTGGGAGGTGACTTTGAACTGACGGTCACATTTGCCTCCGACCAGTCGGAACGGCTGTACGGTATGGGTCAGTATCAGCAGGAAGTCTTAAACGTGAAGAACTGCATTTTAGAACTTGCCCATAGAAACTCCCAGGCCTCTGTTCCCTTTGTACTTTCCGATAAAGGATATGGCTTTTTCTGGCATAACCCTGCAGTAGGAACCGCCTCCTTTGGAAAGAACATTACCCAGTGGTATGCGGAAAGCACCAGGCAGATGGATTACTGGATCACTGCAGGGGATACCCCGGAAGAAATTGTGGGAGCCTATGCCAAAGCTACCGGAACACCTCCTCCCATGCCGGAACATGGTCTTGGATTCTGGCAGTGCAAGTTAAGATACTGGAATCAGGAAGAACTTTTAAATGTTGCCAGAGAATATCGTAAAAGAGGAATTCCGGTAGACGTGATTGTAGTTGATTTCTACCACTGGCCGAAGTGCGGCGATTACCGTTTTGATGAAAATGATTTCCCCGATCCAAAAGCAATGGTAGAGGAATTAAACAGTTATGGAATGGAGCTGATGGTTTCCATCTGGCCCCAGGTAAACCTAACCAGTGAAAATTATGAGGAAATGAAGCAGAAAGGGCTGCTTGTAAAATCAGAACGAGGAGTTCCCATCGCAATGCGGTTCCAGGGAGAGAATGCATTCTATGATGCAACCAATCCAAAAGCCAGAGAATATGTATGGAACTTATGCAGAAAAAATTATTATGACTATGGGATTAAAACCTTCTGGCTTGATGAGGCCGAGCCGGAATTTTCCACATATGAGTATGATAATTACCGTTACTATATGGGTCCCGTTAATCAGATCGGAAACATTTATCCCCAGCTCTATGCAAAAACCTTTTATGACGGTCAGATTGCTGCCGGTATGGATACAGCGGTTAATCTGCTGCGTTGTGCCTGGGCAGGCAGCCAGCGTTATGGCGCGCTTGTATGGTCCGGTGATATCCACAGCGATTGGAAGACGTTGAGAGAACAGCTTTGTGCTGGTCTGAATATGGGAATAGCAGGAATTCCCTGGTGGACAACTGATATCGGAGGATTCATGGGCGGAGATCCCACAGATCCTTCCTTCCAGCAGCTGTTCGTTCGCTGGTTCCAGTGGGGAACGTTCTGTCCGGTTATGCGGCTTCATGGTGACCGGAGTCCATCAAAGCCGGTTAATCACGCAGACGGCTCACCATCAATGCCAACGGGAGCAGATAATGAAATATGGAGCTTCGGAGAAGAAAACACACCTATTTTAGAAAAATACATACACTTCAGAGAAGCAATGCGGCCTTATTTACGAAAATTAATGAATGAAGCCCATGAATCTGGTAAACCAGTCATGCGTACCATGTTCTATGAATTCCCCCTGGATGAGATGTGTTGGGATCTGACCGATCAGTATATGTTTGGTTCGGATATACTGGTAGCGCCAATTCTTTTCGAGAATACATACGAAAGGGAGGTGTATCTGCCTCGCGGAGCATCCTGGACCCTGATTTATGATGGAACAAAATACGAAGGAGGACAAATTGTTCATCAGACAGCCGGTATTGATCAAATTCCTGTTTTTCTTCGTGACGAAAATCAGAAAGAATTGATTGGAAGAATATAAATTCGGTCCAAATTCAATCTAATCTGGTCCAACCTCAATTGTAAAATAACTTTCCCGTCTAAAAGGGAAAGTTAGGTACAAATATT
>WASS01000024.1 GCA_009712635.1 Hungatella sp.
CCCCCCGCGTGCGGGGGGGGCCCGGGGGGTACGGCCGGCGCCACCGGGGGATTTCTTTCACGCGCTCTCCCGCCCACCGTTCGGCAATGCCGAAAACACAGCATTTCCGCTGTTTTCAGGCCCAAGGGGAAAGCGCCGCCGGGACCGCCAGTTCGAGCCGGGTGCCTCCGCCCGGGCGCGGTGTCAGGACCAATCGGCCGCCCAGGCTGCGGGCGTTATGGGCCATGATCTTGCTGCCAAGCCCGCCCTTGACCATGAGATCGATCACGGCATGGCCGGCTTTCGCGTGTTTCACGACATTCGTCAACACTTCCTTGGCGATTTGGAAAACACGCTCCCGCATCGTTTCGCTCAGCGCCATCACCCCGCCCTTGCAACGCACCGACACAGCAAGGCCGTGCTCGGCGGTTATCCGCTCGGCCAGCCGGCGCAAGGCGTCCGGCAGATCGACGATATCCTGCCTCATCGCCGATGGTGTCGAGCTTTTGCTGAAACTGGTGGGTTCGGAGAATTTCCCGCTCCAACCGGACATTCTGCGTCTCCAGACGCACCGACAACCGCTCCGTCGCCGCCAACGCCTGCGAAAAACGATGTGCCAGCAGCCCCGATTGCGCCAGCACGAAGGCCAGGGTGCCGACCGGACTCAGCGTGACGCCGGGAAGACTCCACGCCCCCAGGAACAGCGAAGCCCCACCACGCCCGCGCAGTCCGGAAATGGCCAGATGGTAAAGGCCCATCATCAGCAAAGCGGCCCGCAACTAGAACGTTCCCAAAAGTCAAGGGCATCGGGACGGAATCTATTCGACGGGGGCGTTATCTGCGCTTTAACGTCTCGCGCCGTCGTCTTGTCAAATCTTTCCGACAAAAATGCAGCCGGATGATTTTCATTGCGGAACGCCTGGGCACTCCGACTGAAAAAAACATAATCCGATCAACATCTTAAAGGACACTTCGACAGCCTTGCGCCGCCGCAGGAAAAGTGTCCTGTGTCCGGGGTTCCCCGGACAGACAACCCGCCCCCCGGCTATTAGATTGAATTGTTTGAGAAATCGGGCCGGGAAGCGGGCGCGGTGCGGAAACCGGCACCGTGCTCCCAGGGGGGGAGCGATCGCTTCGACGGACTCAAGGGGGAGGACGTGACATGACCCGCGTAACGACGGCACCGGGGCGGCAGACACCGCCGACCCAGCCGACGAGCCGCCGTGCCCTGCTGGCCGGGGGGGCTCTGCCCTGCCTGCTGGCGCCGCTGCCCCTTTGGGCCGCCGACGGCACCGACATC
This sequence comes from Hungatella sp., assembly GCA_009712635.1. GTDB lineage: Bacteria > Bacillota > Clostridia > Lachnospirales > Lachnospiraceae > Lacrimispora. Next base: position 1,280 of record WASS01000024.1, read on the forward strand.
GCCCTCCCGTCCTCGTCGAATTCCGCGACCGTGAACGGCAACGACGGAGGCGGCGGTTACAACGGCGGTGCCGGTCCGGGCAGCAGTACCCCCGGCGGCACCGCCGGCACCGGCGGTGCCGGCGGTGCCGGTGGAAACGGAGGAAATCTCACCCTTTCCAACGGGTCGACCTTCACGAACACGGGAACCATCCAGGGCGGCAACGGCGGCGCGGGCGGCAACGGTGGTGCGGGCGGAAACTCCTCCTCCGGCTGGGGCGGCCAAGGCGGTAGCGGCGGCAAAGGCGGTTCCGGCGGCACGGGAATTGTCTGCAGCGGCTCAACCCTCACGAATACGGGAACCATCCGCGGTGGTGACGGCGGTAGCGGTGGCCTTGGTGGCTACGGTGGTGCCGGCATCGTAGGCACCCCTGGCGCCCCAGGCGGCCCAGGCGCCTCAGGCGGCCCAGGCGCCAACGGCGATGGTGGCAACGCCATCACCGGCTCTGGTCTTTCCGTCATCAATTCCGGCACCATCGCCGGTGGCAATGCCGGTGGCGGCGGTACCAATGGCTATGCCATCCGCTTCACCGGCGGCATCAATTCGCTGACCCTGGAAGCCGGCTCGACCATCACCGGCACCGTCGCGGTGACCGGCGGCACCGGCACCCTCGCCTTGGGCGGCGCTGGCACCGCCAGTTTCGACGCCTCGAAAATCGGCAGCCAGTACATCGGGTTCACCGCGTTCCAGAAGACCGGCGCCGGCACCTGGACCCTGACCGGCACCAACACTTACACCGTCACCACCGAGATCGCCGCCGGGACGCTCGCCGCCGGTGCCGCCAATGCCTTCAGCGCGGCCAGCCCCGCCACCCTCGAGCTTGGCGGCTATTGGCAGAGCCTTGCCTCCCTTTACGGTTCCGGCACGGTGACCAACTCCGGGACCTCCGTCGTCGCCCTGAGCGGCGGCGGGGGTGCCTTCGGCGGCGTCCTGCAAGACGGTGCGAAGTCCTTGGCCCTGACCAAGACCGGCAACGGCATCTTGACCCTGAGCGGTGCCAACACCTACAGCGGCTATACCGAGATCGACGGCGGCACGCTTGGCGCCGGCGCCCTCAACGCCTTCAGCCCGAACAGCGGCATCATCATGGCCGCCAGCGCCATCCTTGATCTCGGCGGCTATGACCAGAGCGTTCCCACCCTGGCCGGAACCGGAACGGTGACCAACTCCGGGAGCGCTCCCGCCATCTTGAGCGTCGGAAAAGACAACGCAGCACTCACTTTCAGCGGAATCCTGCAAGACGGCGCGACGTCCCCCTTGGGACTGACCAAGACCGGCACCGGGATCTTGAGGGTATCCGGCGCCAACAGCTATAGCGGCGCCACCACGGTCGCGGCAGGCACGCTCCAAGCTGTCACGCCCAACGCCCTCAGCCCGAACAGCGCCACCACGGTGGCCGGTGGCGCCACCCTCGCGTTCGGGTTTAACCAGAGCATTGCCTCCCTGGCCGGCGCCGGAACGGTGACCACCACCGCAGGCGTCTCCGCCACCCTGAGCGTCGGCGCCGGCAACAGTTCGACCGTGTTCAGCGGCGTCCTGCAGGACGGGGCAGGCCACCTGACCCTCGCCAAGACCGGCAGCGGCACCCTGACCCTCGATGGCGTCAACACCGCCGGCGGCGGCACCACGATAAGCGCCGGCACTTTGGCGGTGGGCGATGCCGCGCATGCCAGCGCCAGTCTCGCCGGCGCGGTCACGGGCGGCGGCGGCACCCTGGCCGGACATGGCGCGGTGGGCGGCGCCGTCACCAACAATGGCGGCACGGTGGCGCCGGGCGGCAGCATCGGCACCCTGACGGTCGGGTCCTATACCCAAGGCACCGGCGGCACCCTCGCCATCGAGGTGTCGCCGGGCGCGGCCAGCGAGCTCAACGTCCTCGGCACGGCCAGCCTGGCCGGCACCCTCAGCCTTTCCTTCGCCGGCGGCAGCTACGGCAGCCACAGCTACGACATCCTCCCCGCGGCCGGCGGCCTGACCGGCTCCTTCACCACGGTGCTGGGCTCCGCCCCCGCCGGAACCAGCACGCAGGTCTCCTATACCGGCACCGACGTCAACCTCACCCTCAGCCTGCCCACGCCCGTGCCGCCCCCGGCTCCCGCCGTTCCCGGCGCCAACGGCGCCGCCGGCATCGTCGGCCGGACGGTCAACGGCGGCGGCGCCTATCTCAACAACGGCATCCTCGCCGGCACCGCCGGCGGCAATGGCGGGGCCGGCCAGAACGGCGGGACCGGCGGCAATGGCGGCGCCGGCGGGGCCGGGCTGGTCTTCACCGCCGGCGGCTCCCTCGACAACACCGGCAGCATCCTCGGCGGGACCGGGGGCACCGCCGGCACGCCCGGGGGGACCGCCGGCGCCGGTGGGGCCGGCATCGTCGGCGCCGGGCTGGCCATCGTCAACGCCGGCAGCATCGCCGGCGCGGCCGGCGCGCCCGCCATCCGCTTCACCGGCGGCACCAATTCGCTGACCCTGGAGGCCGGCTCGGCCATCACCGGCGCCGTGCTGGCCTCGTCCTCCGCCGATTCGCTGATTTTGGGCGGCGGCACCGGGGCCGGGTTCGACGTGTCGCAGATCGGTTCCCAATATCAGGGCTTCGGCGTCTTCCAGAAGACCGGCGCCGGCACCTGGACCCTGACCGGCACCACCGCGGCGGCGACGCCCTGGACCATCGCCGGCGGC
>WASS01000003.1:0-307 GCA_009712635.1 Hungatella sp.
TGCCTTTGATCCGATACAGAGGGGACTTGTGCCTGTCACTGAGGTTACAGCAGCATTCGGACGAACTGTCAATGACTGTTGTGCTGTAGGTGTTCCGTTGCAACCCCCGCTAATGGTGTAAACAATATTACAAGTACCTGCAGAAACTGCCGTCACTTCTCCCGTGGTTGTGTTTACTGTCGCTACACTTGTATTGTCACTACTCCAAGATCCTGTCCCTCCGCCTAGTTCTACTCCGTTGGCGGTGTAGGTTGCCTTTGATCCGATACAGAGGGGACTTGTGCCTGTCACTGAGGTTACAGCAGCA
>WASS01000003.1:317-50090 GCA_009712635.1 Hungatella sp.
TGCCTTTGATCCGATACAGAGGGGACTTGTGCCTGTCACTGAGGTTACAGCAGCAGATTTGTGTACAGTTACAGCTTGAGTGGAACTTGTAGTTATTGAACCTGAAGCAAGGCAGCCATTTCCACTATTTCCATCAGCCCAAGAAACTGTTACATAATAATAATAAGTGCCAACTTGATTAATAAGTGGCGTGTAATTTGACGAAAGTGTATTTGCGTCGACTTTTTTGGGCCCTTGTGTTTGTTCAACCTGCACAACAGTTCCACCAGAATTGGAATCTGTTGAATTTCTATACCATGTAATTGTAATTGGAAGGTATTTGTCTGAGTTTCCATTAGAATCATAGAGACAATCAACATTTACCCAAGTCGCATTAAGAGATGATGCACTGGCATCTTGACAATACGACTTTCCTCCTGTAAAACTTGTAAATGCACCTGGGTAATGATTAATTTTACCATTATCTTTATCGGTAAAAAACGTCCTATAATCATATCCAGAATCGGTATATGCTTCCAGTTGGAGTTGAGCTCCGGCTTCAAAATCATTTACATACCAGGTGGTATGCACTTCGCCGTTTGCATCGGCAATAACGGTCCACACCTCATAAGGATTGGGGGTTACGCCTGTCACGTCGGGTACAGGTAATGGCGAGAGGTGGGTTACTTTCAGGTAAACCGTTTCACCGGGGGTCCAATACTCTCCGGCAATTAGTACCGTGGATCCTGGAGCATAGTCTGGAGCATCTGTTTCCACATACGCTTCTTGGTCCTGAGCAAAAGCATTCATGCTGCATAGGGCACAAAACAGCATGACCAGAAAACCAGTCAGAAAAGACAGTCTTCTGGTAGGTGTTGAAGAGTAAAATGTTGCTTTCATTTAAATAAAAAAGATTAAGGTCATTTCACTTGAACAAAATTCAGATTTTAAAAGATACTAGGGAATAGCATTCAGCGAAGTAAACTCCACGTTAGAATATGATAGTTTCATCACCAAATAAAAGAACAAAAAGAATGAAGATTGAAGAATAAAAAACTATAGCAAACAAATAATACACAACCATTTCTGTTCGGACACAGAAATGACCAGACATATTACAGCTTAGCCGTGTTTGCAAGAAATTGCGGAAGTAAAAGAATTACATCAAACCAAGCAGATATCGCTTGTCGATGCATAAAGGGGTAAAAGGTTTGGAGTGGGTGCAGTAAAATAAATCCCCTTACAAGAGTAAATTGAAAAGATCTTTGACAGATGTGTTATAGAGGAAATTGTATTAAGTGCGCAGTGCATTCTTATTAGCTCTAAGCTTACTCAATCAAAATTTAACATTTCTATAGCTACATCTACATTTTTATACAAAGTAAGCATTTATACATGCAAAAGTCAACAGCAAATCATATTTTTAATTATTTTTACATATAGCAAATTCCTGTTTTCTTTGCTCACGTAACGCATCAAAAATAATCATACACGCGCCCTTCGGTTATTTCAGAACTAGACAACAGTCTCACAAAAGGAAACCTCTACTCTTGTTTTACGTCGTTTTTTTTTGTTGTTTTGCATAAATATTACAGACATGCAAATTAACAATTTATCAGAAGAAAACTCGCTTCTCAATCAGTTCCTCAAAGAGATACGAAATGTTGAAATACAACAAGATAGCTTACGTTTCAGACGCAACATCGAACGTATCGGTGAAATAATGGCATACGAAATCAGTAAAAGAATGACGTATGAAACCGAAAATGTAAAAACACAACTTGGTGTCGCCCCCATTAACCTACCAACAGAGCAAGTCGTATTGGGAACCATACTGAGAGCCGGCCTGCCTTTTCACAATGGCTTTTTGAACTATTTCGACCATGCCGAAAATGCTTTTGTTTCTGCCTATCGAAAATATAAAGACGCTCTTAAATTCGATATTTTTATTGAGTATATTGCATCACCGTCTCTTGACGGCAAAACACTGATTGTTACTGACCCCATGCTGGCAACCGGTAGTTCGATGGAACTTGCTGTTGGTGCTTTGCATACCAAAGGAAAACCGGCTCATATTCACATAGCTACTATAATTGCCAGTCAACCGGCCATCGATTATATTCAGTCTAATCTTACTGCTGATAATATCACCGTGTGGACTGCGGCCATTGATCCGGAGCTGAACAGCCATTCTTATATTATTCCGGGACTGGGCGATGCCGGAGACCTTGCATTCGGTCAAAAATTATAATATGACTCACAACGAGAACCCCATAAAGACATTTGTCAAAAGATACTGGAGAACAATAGGCACGGCCTGTGTCATATTATATCTCTCGACAGCACCCGGATCCGAGTTTGAAAAGATTCCAACTTTTCCAAATGAAGACAAGTTGGTTCATTTTCTTATGTATTTTGGCTTTGCTTTTATTCTCTTATGGGATCTCCTCGACAGGTTTGGCATGTCGGTTATTCATCAAAAAAAGCTTCTTATTCTCATCATTGGATTACCCGTTATTTGGGGTGGTAGCATGGAATTAATTCAACAGTTCTTTACCACCACCCGTACCGGCGACTGGCTTGACGAACTCACCAACACACTTGGCACCATCTCCGGTTTTTTTGCGGGGAAATGGATACTACCAAACCTGCTTAAAAGAAAAAAATAAACGTTATCTCTGACATGCGTTATCTCATTGCCTTATCGATGATTAAAGGTATCGGCCCCATTCTGGCACGAAACCTGATCGCGTATCTTGGCGATGCAGAAGCCGTGTTTACTGAGAAGCAACAAAACCTGGAGAAAATTCCGGGTATTGGCGGAGTATTGTCTCAGGCTATAATTGGCAAAACCGATCTATTAAAATTAGCAGATAAAGAGCTGGAGTTTATCACAAAAAACAGCTTCAATGCTTTTGCTTACACGGACAAAACTTATCCTTTCCGACTCAAAGAATGCAGTGACGCTCCGGTTGTTTTATACACCAACGGAAAAATTGACCTGAACAAAGGACGTTTTGTGGCCGTGGTAGGCACTCGCAATATCACTGACTACGGACGTACTGTATGCGAAACACTGATTGATGATCTCATCCAACAAATTCCGGATGTTATTATCGTTAGCGGACTTGCCTACGGCACGGACATAACAGCTCATAAATCTGCCTTGAAACACCAAACGCCTACTATCGGAGTGGTCGCTCACGGACTGGATCGGTTATATCCGGCTGCCCATACTTCAATTGCGTCCAAAATGACCGCATCAGGAGCAATTGTCACCGAATACACAACCAATACGGAACCGGACAAGCCAAATTTTGTACAGCGCAACCGCATTATTGCCGGGATGTGCGACGCAATTGTGGTAGTGGAATCTGCAATACGCGGCGGATCACTGCTCACTGCCGATGTCGCAAACCTGTATAACCGGGAAGTCTTTGCCATTCCAGGACGGGTCGGCGACACACGTTCTGCCGGCTGCAACGATCTTATCAGACAAAACAAAGCGGCGCTTATCGAATCGGCATCTGATCTGATAAAAGCAATGGGGTGGCAACCGAACGAAAGCAAAAACTCCAAACAAACTCTCCTCTTCAACGATTTATCGGAAGAAGAACAGACAATCATTTCTGTTCTACGCCAACATGAATCGCTGCAAATCAACCAACTCACTCTCAAATTAAAGCTTCCGGTTGAAAAACTATTTCCTCTGCTTATCGAACTGGAATTCAAAGGGCATCTTCGCTGTCTTCCCGGAAACGTATACAAAGTTGTAGGGTAAGAATATTTTATTCAATTATTTATTATCTTTGTTTCCCTGATAAAGCGTAAGCAAATCAGCTCTTAAAGTATCAAATCATTAAATTTGCAAGCCATATAGGACGCTATATTTTACCAGATTGACAGCATTTTGCTTTATGTTCATTAGAGTGTGCATCAAATCTGAACAATTAAGTTTAGAAAAACAGATCTGCACATAAACTCCTTGTTTCAACCATTTAATGCTAAAAACCAACCAAAACAAAACCATTTACTCATGAAATCCGAAAGCAAAGTTGGCGAAAAAATTGCCTCCATACGGGACTCAAAAAATATAACACAAGAGGAATTGGCAGAACGCTGTAACATGTCTCTATTCCAGTTGAAGGCTATTGAAGAACAAAACCTTATTGCTTCTCTTGCTATACTTATCAAAATAGCACGAGTGCTGGGTGTCAGACTTGGAACATTTCTCGATGACGATCTTGGACTTTGGCCGGTAGTTATTCGGAACGAAGAGTCGCACAGAACAATCAGTTTTTCAAGTCAGGTTTCCAATACACATTCACACCTCAACTTTTTCTCTCTCGCGGGAAATAAGTCTGGCCGCCACATGGAACCGTTTCTGATTGATATACTGCCTGCCGACAATAAGGAAATTGTACTTTCATCTCACGAAGGAGAAGAATTTTTATACGTACTTGAAGGCACCGTAAAGATCCATTACGGAAAAGAAGAATATATTCTAAACAAAGGAGAAAGCATTTATTACGATTCAATAGTAGCCCATCTGGTTTGTTCCGCTGTTGAAAAACCGGCAAAAATACTGGCTGTGGTTTATTCTCCAATGTAAAAGAATTTTCCAAAATGGTGCATCATGAACTTGCGGCCACATCACTGACTGAAATTAAAGAATCCGTTATAGATCTGGCAATATTACCCTGGGGAGCGACAGAACCTCATAATTTACATTTACCATACGGAACAGATTGTCTTGCATCCACTTCAATTTCGGTAGATGCAGCAAAAAAAGCAGCTCTGCAAGGGGTGCGCTGTATGGTTTTGCCTGCCATTCCGTTAGGCTCCCAAAATCCGGGACAAACGGACATGCTTTTATGCATACACGCTCGTTACGAGACTCAAAAAGCGATTTTAACCGACATTGTTGCATCACTTCACCGGCAAGGATTTCGTAAACTTGTAATTGTTAACGGACACGGCGGCAACAGCTTCAAAAACATGATTCGTGATCTGGCTGTCGATTATCCTGATTTTACGGTAGTGATCGCCAATTGGTACGACATCATCCCACAGGAAGGGTATTTTGAAAACCGCGACGATCATGCCGGCGAAATGGAAACATCCGTCATCATGCACTACTTTCCCGAGCTGGTTTTACCTCTTTCTGAAGCTGGTGAAGGCGCTGAAACGCGTTTCTCTATCGACTCACTGAACGATAAGACAGCCTGGACTCCCCGGCATTGGAACAAAGCGACCAACGACACCGGAATTGGCAATCCTAAACTGGCAACGGCTGAAAAAGGCAAACGCTATGCAGATGTCGTATCCGATAGGTTATGTAAACTTTTCATAGAACTAACTACCAAAGAATTATATTAAAACACGAACACTCCCATGCAGCTTTTTGACAGAACTTTAGGAGACTGGTTGGAACATTGGGCAACCGAAACCCCCGATCACGAATATATTGTGTATTCGGATCGCAATCTGCGTTTTACATGGAAACAATTTAACGACCGGGTCGATTGCATGGCAAAAAGCATGCTCTCGATTGGCGTAAAAGGAGGCGACCACGTGGGCATTTGGGCTCAAAATGTTCCTGACTGGCTGACCATACTTTATGCCTGCGCCAAGTTAGGAGCCGTTGCCGTAACGGTCAATACCAATTACAAGCAACACGAGCTGGAATATCTGGTTGAAAACTCCGATATGCACACGCTTTTCATTACCAACGGAACTTTTGAAAGCGACTATGTAAACATGACATATGAAATGCTTCCTGAACTAAAAAACTGCGAAAGAGGGCACCTGAAAAGCGAACGATTCCCTCGTATGAAAAACGTGGTCTATATTGGACAGGAAAAATTCAGGGGCATGTACAACACGGCAGAGCTGTTACTTTTGGGGCAAAATCTGGACAACGCAGATCTTCTGGATGCAAAAAAGAAAGTGAATTGTCACGACGTGACGAATATGCAATACACCTCAGGAACCACTGGTTTCCCGAAAGGTGTTATGCTTTCACACCACAATATAGCCAACAATGGTTACATCACCGGGGAAAATATGAAATTCACCCAACAGGATAAGCTTTGTGTTTGTGTTCCTTTGTTCCATTGTTTCGGGGTTGTGTTAGCCACTATGAACTGCCTCACCCACGGATGCACTCAGGTAATGGTAGAGCGATTTGACCCTCTGGTGGTATTGGCATCGATCCACAAAGAACGCTGTACGGCTGTGTATGGCGTGCCCACCATGTTTATCGCAGAACTTCACCACCCGATGTTCAGTATTTTCGACCTCACTTCGCTACGCACCGGCATTATGGCCGGATCGCTCTGCCCTATCGAACTAATGCGTGAAGTAAGCGACAAAATGTACCTTCAGATTACCAGCGTTTACGGTCTTACCGAAACCTCTCCGGGCATGACTCAAACCCGCATCGACGATCCGTTTGAGGTACGTTGTACCACAGTGGGCAGCGACTTTCCATTTGTCGAAGTGCAGGTCATCGATCCCGAAACCGGAGAAATATGTCCGGTGGGCGTACAAGGCGAAATGTGCTGCCGTGGATTCAACGTAATGAAAGGATACTACAAGAATGAAGCCGCCACAGCAGAAGTTATCGACAAGAATGGCTTCTTACACTCCGGAGACCTTGGCGTTAAGGACGAAAACGGAAATTACCGGATTACCGGCCGCATCAAAGACATGATTATCCGCGGAGGAGAAAATATTTATCCCCGTGAAATTGAAGAGTACCTTTACAAGTTACCCCAAATCAAAGACGTGCAGGTTGCTGGTATTCCTTCTGAAAAATATGGTGAACAGGTAGGTGCGTTTATCATCCTAAAAGAAGGACAAACACTGTTGGAAGAAGACATTGTCGATTTCTGCCGGGGAAAAATATCGAGATTTAAAATTCCGAAATATATTTTCTTTGTAAAAGAGTTTCCCATGACAGGCAGTGGAAAGATTCAGAAATACAAGTTAAAAAACATAGGACTTGAGATGCTTCAAGAGCAAGGCATTGAAGTTATATAACAACAAAAAAACGGCTTTAATCCAGGTGATTAAAGCCGTTTTTGTATAACGATCAGATAATATTAATTCCCCATTTCGGATAAGAATTTGATACGTACCAAACGAACCTCTTCTTCGGTAAAGTCATCTTCACCAAGTTCTTTCAGTGCATCCGCAATATCATCGGTTTCAGCTTCACGGAAATAATCCTCAATTATACCGATGTGATCATCATCCATGATATCCTCGAGGAAATAATCGATATTTATTTTTGTTCCTGAATAAACTATTGCCTCCACTTCATCCAGCAGTTCACTAAAATCAAGACCTTTGGATTCAGCTAAATCATCCAAAGCCACTTTTCTATCAATAGACTGAATAACAGAAACTTTTAATTTAGATTTATTGGCAACGGAACGAACGCGAAGATCTTCCGGGCGAACAATCTCATTTTCGATTACATGCCGTTTGATCAAAGCGACAAACTCTTCACCGTAACGTTTTGCCTTACCAGCCCCTACCCCGGGAACATTCTGGAGTTCATCGACGGAGATCGGATAGGTAGTCGCCATCGCTTCGATAGAAGGATCCTGGAAAATTACAAAAGGAGGCAGCTCCAATTGTTTTGACATCTTCTTTCGCAGGTCAATCAGCATTGCATAAAGAGCCGGATCGACAGCACTTGTGCCAGCTCCTTTTAATGGCGTTTCCTCTTCTTCTTCGTCAAAATCATTATTTTTGACCACCATAAAAGAGGTTGGTTTTGCAAGGTATTTTTTCCCTTTGGCTGTCATTTTCAACAAGCCATAGTTTTCAATATCCTTTTCAACTAAACCGGCCAGCATTGCCTGACGAATAATTGCCTGCAAGAAGTTTTCATCTTCTTCCTGGGCTGTACCAAACTGTTCAAGCTCATCATGCCCGTAAGACTTAATATCTTCCGTTTCTACGCCTTTTAGCACGTTAACCACATACTCGGCCTTGAACTTTTCTTTAAGGGCACAAATGGTCTCTAAAATCAGTACCAGTAATTCCTGAGCCTCCACCTGTTTTTTCGGATGGCTACAGTTGTCACAACTTCCACAATTTTCCTCCATATACACTTCTCCAAAATAATGCAATAAAATTTTTCTTCTACAAACTGATGTTTCCGCGTAGGCCGCGGTTTCAAATAATAATTGTTTACCTATCTCTTGTTCTGCAATGGGTTTGCCCTGCATAAACTTTTCCATCTTCTGCAAATCCTTAGCAGAATAGAATGCAATACAAATACCTTCACCACCGTCACGTCCTGCACGTCCTGTCTCCTGATAATAGCCTTCGAGGCTCTTCGGTATTTCATAATGAATTACAAATCTAACATCAGATTTGTCAATTCCCATACCAAAAGCAATAGTAGCTACAATCACCTGCGCATTTTCCATCAGGAACTTGTCCTGATTTTCGGCACGTGTAGCAGCGTCCATCCCTGCATGATAGGGCAATGCGGCAATTCCGTTGACCTGCAAAGTACCTGCGAGGTCTTCTACTTTTTTACGGCTGAGACAATAAATAATACCCGATTTTTTAGGCTGAGACTTGATATACTTGATAATTTCCTTATCAATATCATTCGTCTTGGGACGTATTTCGTAATAAAGATTGGGACGGTTGAAAGACGATTTGAAGACAGTAGCATCTGTCATCGCCAGATTCTTCAAAATATCATGTTGAACTTTCGGTGTCGCGCTGGCAGTAAGCGCTATGATGGGGGCTTTCCCTATTTCATTTACAATAGGGCGAATCCTTCTGTATTCCGGACGGAAATCATGTCCCCATTCTGAGATACAATGAGCTTCATCTACGGCATAAAAAGAAATATTCAGCTGTTTCAGAAACTCCACATTGTCTTCCTTCGTCAGCGATTCCGGGGCAACATAAAGCAACTTTGTCTTACCACTGAGAATATCGCTCTTAACCTCATCTATGGCAGCTCTGTTGAGCGAAGAATTCAGGAAGTGAGCCACGCCGTCTTCCATACTGAAGCTGCGCATGGCATCAACCTGATTTTTCATCAAAGCAATAAGCGGAGAAATGACAATAGCCGTTCCCGGCATCATTATTGCGGGCAACTGATAACACAGGGATTTGCCGCCTCCGGTAGGCATCAAAACGAAGGTATCTTTTTTATCCAGTACATTCTGGATAATAGCCTCCTGATTGCCTTTGAAGACATCAAAGCCGAAGTAGGTCTTTAATTGCTCTGTCAGTTCTGAATGCTTATTCGCCATATAAAAGTTAGATCAAGGTTAGTTTGTCAATATTTAGTATGTAAATATAAAGTAAGTCTATAATAAAAGCTTCTTTGAAACGACTAAATTTATGCTTTAAGTTGATTTTTTCACAACAGGCTGAACCTGACCTGATTTTTACTAATACTCTTTCTGGGATAACAATTGACAGGTTTTCTATCAATTATCCAATAATTTGGATTACTCTCTGCCTTAATCGCGTTCATTCATAAGAACAACGCAAGAGCAGATCACACTCTCCAAACAATAAAACACCTCCTTGTAAAGGAGGCATGTTTCATAGAACAAATTTATAAACAACTTTCCCAAACCCCCTAATATTTTGATAAAAAAAAACCCATAAAAGCACAAAAGTTTTTTCTCTATATTGTTTAACTACATAACAAACTGAATTAATGTGATTTAAACAACAAAACACAAGATAAAGACATTAAAAAATGGTGCGAAATCGCAATCATCAATATACGATTCCACACCATTCATTAAGAAAAACTGCTTAAAACGACAGTTTACTCCTTATCAGGCTGATATTTTTCCCGATTTGTCCATTTTTTCTTTAGCAAAAGCAGCTGTTATTACCAGTTCCTTCTGATTTCCTGACGGAACTTCATACATAGCATCCATCATTATGGTTTCTGCAATGGATCTTAAACCACGTGCTCCCAATTTAAATTCGATAGCCTTATCGACAATAAAGTCTAACGCGGCATCTTCAAAAGTCAGTTTGACGTCGTCCATTCCAAAAAGCTTTACATACTGCTTTATAATAGAATTTTTAGGCTCTGTAAGAATTCTCCTCAACGATTTTCTTTCGAGCGGATCAAGATAAGTCAGCACCGGCAAACGTCCGATAATTTCAGGAATAAGACCGAAAGCTTTCAAATCCTGCGGAGAAATATATTGTAGGAAATTGCTCCGGTCAATCTCGTGCGATGATTTTGTGGCGCTATAACCGACAACGTGAGTATTCAAACGTTGTGCAATTTTTTTCTCAATGCCGTCAAATGCTCCACCGCAAATAAAGAGAATATTCTGTGTATTTACGGCAATCATCCGCTGTTCCGGATGCTTACGTCCACCTTGTGGCGGAACATTTACCACAGAGCCTTCCAACAACTTCAGCAAGCCCTGCTGCACGCCTTCACCACTCACATCTCTCGTAATAGAAGGATTATCGCTTTTGCGGGCTATCTTATCAATTTCATCAATAAAGACAATACCTCTTTCGGCAGCCTTCACATCATAATCAGCCACCTGCAAAAGACGGGTCAGAATGCTTTCTATATCTTCGCCAACGTATCCGGCTTCGGTAAATACCGTTGCATCTACAATGGTAAAAGGAACATGCAATTGACGGGCAATAGTACGCGCCAAAAGTGTTTTCCCCGTACCTGTAGGGCCAACCATAATGATGTTCGATTTTTCAATTTCAACATCATCGCCATGATCCCGTTGAGTGAGTCGTTTATAGTGATTGTAAACAGCTACCGATAAAAACTTCTTGGCTTCATCCTGCCCAATAACGTATTGATCGAGGAACTGCTTAATCTCCATCGGTTTTGGAGGGGCACCATTTTTAAATTTGATATCTTCCGCTCCGGATTTTTTCGAAAATTCCTGAACGATATCGTAGGCCATTTCAACGCACTGTGAACAAATCGCGCCGTCGACGCCCGTAATTAAAGCGCCCACCTCCGACTCCGATCTGCCGCACATTGAGCAGCATCGACCTGTTGTATTCTTTTTTGCCATAAATTACTAATCCTTATTTCTTTTCGCGGAATAATACTTCATCCACCATTCCGTATTCTTTAGCTTCAGCAGCTGTCATCCAGTAGTCACGATCCGAATCCTTTTCGATTCTTTCGTATTCATTACCGGAATGATCTGCAATAATCATATACAATTCTTTTTTCAACTTCTGAATTTCACGAGCCGTAATTTCTATATCTGAAGCCTGTCCCTGAGCACCGCCCATCGGCTGGTGAATCATGATACGTGAGTGTTTCAGCGCAGAGCGTTTACCCTTACTGCCGGCAACCAGCAATACGGCTGCCATCGAAGCTGCCATTCCGGTGCAAATTGTTGCCACCTTACTACTGATAAACTGCATAGTGTCGTAAATTCCCAAACCGGCATATACAGAACCACCGGGGCTATTCAAATAGATGGCAATATCTTTTCCGGGATCAGCAGAATCAAGATAAAGCAGCTGAGCCTGAATCACATTTGCCACGTAATCATCAATGGGCATTCCCAAAAAGATAATACGATCCATCATCAAACGTGAAAAAACATCCATCTGAGTTACATTCAACTGACGTTCTTCCAGAATTGAAGGTGATATATAATTGTCGGTTATCCGGGAATACTGGTCTAATGCCAGTCCGTTCATTCCCAAATGTTTGGTTGCATAATTTCTAAAATCGTTCATAAGTATTCTGTTTGTGAAACTTTTATCTGTTTTATTCAAACATTCGTTTCTGTTTTTACATAGAAGAATAACAAAGGTAGCATAAATTCAATGTAAACACAAGCACCTTAATCTGTAACAAATTACAAATCAGATCTGACACCTGCGCTCTTATTCAAACATTCTCCTGAAATTCTGGAAGAATGATTTTGACGCAGATCCGTTTGGTTTTACATTAGGAGATTCATTCAGCTTTTCAATCAGCTTTTGTTCATCTTTGGTGAGATGCTCCGGAATGTATACACCGATGTGTACCAATAAATCGCCATGGCCGTAACGGTTTACATTGGGCAAGCCTTTTCCTCTCAATCTCAAAACCTTACCGGGCTGAGTACCGGCATCTACCTTCACCTTAACACGCCCGTCTACTGTTGGCACTTCGACTGTACCTCCCAAAATAGCAACTGTCACAGGCAAAAGAAGATTATAGACAAGATCATTTTCATCGCGAATCAATTCAGGATGTTGTTCTTCTTCAATCAACACGAGAAGATCTCCCGTAACACCACCACGTCGGGCCGCATTTCCTTTACCACTAACCGAGAGTTGCATACCCTCACCAACGCCGGCCGGAATATTAATACTGATTACTTCATCCTGACGAACAATACCTTCACCGTTACAATGAGGGCATTTTTTCGTTATTGTTTTACCATCTCCGTTGCAGGAAGGACAAACCGACTGGGTTTGCATCGCACCGAGAATAGTTTGTTGCACACGGGTTACATGTCCTGATCCATGACAGGTTGAACAGGTAGACACTCCACTCGGATCTGCCGCACCACTTCCCCCGCAATGAGAACAGGCAACATATTTATTGACCTTGATTTTCTTTTCTACACCATTGGCAATTTCCTGCAAATTCAGGTGAACCTTCACTCTCAAATCTGCTCCACGATTATAACGGGGTGAGTTACCTCCACCACCGCCAAATCCGCCGAAACCACCAAAGCCACCGAAATGACCACCGAAAATATCGCCGAAATGAGAGAAAATATCGTCCATATTTCCACTCCATTGTGTACCGCCACCAGCAGCACCGCCCATACCGGCATGACCGAACTGATCGTAACGCTGGCGTTTTTGTGCATCACTCAGCACTTCATAAGCTTCAGCAGCCTCTTTAAATTTTTCTTCAGCTTCTTTATTCCCGGGGTTTTTATCGGGGTGAAACTGAATTGCCTTCTTACGATAGGCTTTTTTTATTTCGTCATCCGAAGCATTTTTGGAGACTCCAAGCACTTCGTAATAGTCTCTTTTCGACATCTTTATATTGATTTACAATTTATTCGTTTTCGACTTGCAATGTAAAAGTTCATATCTATTTACTTTTACACCAAGCATTTAACTGTAATATCGTTGAAATGTAAGCGTTTGCAACCGAATTATTCTCCGACAACCACTTTTGCAAAACGTATCACTTTATCATTCAACACGTAGCCCTTTTGAACACAATCAACAACCTTACCTTTTAATTCCTCCGACGGTGCCGGAATAGTTGTTATTGCCTCATGAAATTCCGTGTCAAAAACACTATTTTCAGTCTCAATAGCCTTTACTCCGTTTTGAGTAAGAAATGCCACCAACTTAGTATAAATCAGTTCCATTCCCTGACGTACAGCATCCACATCCGTACTATCTTTCGAAGCCTGCAAACCTCTTTCGAAATCATCAGCCAACGGCAACAGGTTTACCAAAACCGATTCACCTGCCGATTTTATCAGTTCAGATTTTTCGCGCAAAGTCCGCTTTCTGTAATTGTCAAACTCCGCCATCAGTCGCAAATGAGAATCATTCAACTGATTATATTTCGATTCCCATTCATTAACTTCATTTTCCACAGAGGTTTCTTCGGAAACTTCACTTCCCTGAGCCTCGTTTTCCTGATTCTGAACTTCTTTTTCTACAATTTCCTCTGATTTCTTCTCCTGAGTCATAGTTCTTATAATGTATTTATTTATTCGTTTTTAAACAGACGTCTCCATAGTTACCCACAACAAAAAGCCTACCAAGAACATTCAGACACCATTTTGTCAGCCTTAAATGTCCAATTAATGCAGTTTTGTCAGGCATATTATTCATGATGGTACGGCTCGCCTTTTATGATGGTCATTGCCCGGTATACTTGCTCTACAAACAAAAGCCGGATCATCTGGTGCGAAAAAGTCATTCGCGAAAGCGACAATTTCCCGTTTGCACGTGCATACACATCGCCGGAGAATCCATAAGGGCCACCCACAACAAAAACAAGGCGCTTGACAGAAGCAAGCCCTTTTTTCTCCAACAATGAAGCAAATTCCACAGAGCTGTATTGAACCCCTCTTTCATCCAGTAAAATAACTTCATCCGAGCTATCTAAAGCATTTAAAATTGCCACTCCTTCTTTTTCCTTTTGCTGGTCGAAAGAGAGATTTTTGGCATTTTTCAGTTCCGGTATAACCAACACCTCAAACGAAATGTAACGTTTAAGGCGTTTGAGATATTCTTCAACTGCCTGATTCAAGTAACTTTCCGTGGTTTTCCCCACCAGTAAGAGTGTAATTTTCACTTAAATAGCATCATTTATAATTAGGCACACAAAGGTACAAACTATATTGTCAACCAACAACCCGCAGAAGTTTCCCGCCTGCAATCCAAGCGCAACAATTACGTACGCTAATTTTTTATCAGAAACTTTAATAATCATTCACTCATACCACATTCAACCTTACATTGAATCAAATTTCAGTATATCAACACAATGCAACAAAACCGCATTATTCACCACAAATGACAAACATTTTAAATAGTTGGTCGATTCCAATTTCCGCCTATCTTTGCATACAAAGGTTATCAAACAAAACAGAGAATGAGCTGACAAAGGATTTATCCAAAAAATTATCGAAATTATTTTTTCGTTATTTACCGTAATTTCACTACCTTTGCAGGTCATTTTAGGATTGTGCTGTATTCGTTTTTACATTGAACACACCGAAACAAATCGGCAACTGAAACGAGCTATGAATAACGTTTTCTACAACAGGGAATTAACATTATAGCAAGTTCCATGTGACCTTAAAAAAACAAAGTTCCAAACACATGAAATGAGCTATTCGCCCTTTAAATGAAACAACATCAATCAATGAAAAAACTATCGCTTTTACTACTGATCACTGTCTCATTTTTAACTTCTTGCAGTCAATTTCAGAAATTACTAAAAAGCAACGACAACGAGTTAAAGTACAATGAAGCAAAAGCTTACTACGACAAAAAGGATTACAATCACGCAGCGCAATTATTCGAAGACATTTCGACCTATTACAAAGGGACAGACCGTTCGGAAGATGTGATGTATTATCTGGCTAAGTCGTACGCAGGACAAAAAGATTTTTATAGCGCCGGAGAAAACTTCAAAGGTTACATAAAAAGCTTTCCAAGAGGCAAATATGCAGAGGAAAGTTATTTCATGATTGGTTATTCATCCTATCTGGATTCACCGGATGCCCGTCTTGACCAGTCAAGCACAAATGACGCCATTACTGCTTTTTCAAACTTTGTAGAAAGCTATCCGCAAAGCGAACGAGCAAAACAGGCATACGAATACCTGACTGAATTAAAAGACAAACTGGCTTACAAAGCCTATTTGAATGCAAAAACATATTACAACCTGGGCAATTATCTGGGAAGAAACTGTTACGCATCTGCTGTCATCACAGCAAACAACGCTTTAAAAATATACACCGAGACTAAATATCGCGATGACCTCACAGCTCTTGTAATGAAATCAAAACATGCACAGGCTGTTGAAAGTTTTGAAGAAAAGAAAGCAGACCGTTACCGTGATGTAATTGATGAATGCTACAGCTACATCAATGAATTTCCGAACGGCAAATATATCAAGGAAGCTCAATCCTTCCTCAAAGAAGCAAAGAATTACGTAAAAGAAAAATAACTATGGACTTTAGAAAAACAAAAGCGCCTCTTTCAACCATTACCCGTGACATGAACAGCATGTGCGAGCCAACAGGTAATGTGTACGAAACTGTCAATGTCATTGGCAAAAGAGCAAACCAAATCAGCTTATTGATTCGTGACGAACTGGATCAGAAACTGAAAGAATTCACATCCGTAGCTGACAGTCTGGAAGAAGTATTCGAAAACCGCGAACAAATCGAATTGTCTCGTTTTTACGAAAGACTTCCTAAACCTACTTTAATTGCTGCACAGGAATACGTGGACAACAAACTGTTCCACCGCAAGGCTATTAAGTAAGTTTTTTCGCAACAATAAACTATAATTTTGCCGGTTCGTCACAAACGGATCGGCAAAAAGTGTCTTTAAACGGCACATAAACACATCATCCTTCACTCAACTCTAATTCCGGCATCATGCTTCGAGGGAAAAATATTATACTTGGCATTACCGGCAGCATTGCCGCATACAAGTCGGCCTTGTTGACCCGTCTTCTGGTAAAAGAAGGTGCAAACGTCAAAATTGTAATGACACCTTTGGCAAAAGAGTTCATTACTCCCCTAACCTTAGCAACTCTAGCCAAAAACCCGATTCTTGTCGATTTTTTTGACCCGACAAACGGCAACTGGAACAGTCATGTCAATTTAGGATTATGGGCCGACGCATACGTAATTGCACCGGCAACTGCCAACACACTGGGCAAAATGGCCAACGGAATCGCGGATAATCTATTGATGACCACTTATTTTTCAGCAAAATGCCCTGTTTTTGTTGCACCGGCAATGGACCTCGACATGTTTCAGCATCCAGCCACACAAAAAAACATAAGCACTCTGCTAAGCTACGGCAACCATATTATTGACGCCGGCACCGGAGAACTGGCAAGTGGACTGGAAGGCAAAGGAAGGATGGCCGAACCGGAAGATATCGTACGTTATCTGAATAGCTATTTTTCAGAGACAGCTTCTCTTACCGGAAAGAAAGTATTGATCACAGCCGGGCCTACATATGAAAAGATAGACCCTGTACGTTTCATCGGCAACTATTCTTCGGGAAAAATGGGATTTGCGCTGGCACAAACATGTGCCGAAAGAGGTGCAAAGGTAACGCTTGTCTCCGGACCGGTTAGTCTTACGATCAACCATCCGAATATAGAACGCATCGACGTCGAAAGCGCAAAAGAAATGTATCAGGCTGCGTCTGCAAATTTCGCCGACAACGACATAGCAATTCTCTGTGCAGCAGTGGCCGACTTTACACCGGAAACCAGAACTAATCAAAAGATCAAAAGAGGCAAGGACGATTTAGTACTTAACCTCAAACCCACACGCGACATCGCTGCATCGCTGGGAGCTGTAAAACGAGACAACCAGTTGTTGATCGGGTTTGCGCTGGAAACAAACGACGAAGAAGAAAATGCCTTATCGAAGCTCAAAAGAAAGAATTTCGATATGATTGTATTGAACTCGTTACGCACTCCGCAAGCCGGATTTCAGTACAACACCAATCAAATTACGATCATCGATAAAAACGGAAATAAAAAAGAATACCCTCTTAAAGACAAAAAAGAGGTTGCAAATGACATTGTAAACGTAATTGAACAAAAACTATAACAGCTCCAATGAAAACACAAAGCATCGTTACTCAGGTTCAACTCTATCAGTTTGACGAACTGGCGCCCGATTATCAAAAGATAGTAAGTCTGGCCAAAGAGCAAACCGGGAAGTCATACTCTCCCTACTCTCATTTTGCCGTAGGTGCTGCTGTATTAATGGAGAACGGTGAGATTTTTGCGGGAAGCAATCAGGAAAATGCAGCTTACCCATCGGGATTATGCGCAGAAAGAACCACAATGTTTTATGCAAATGCACAGCGCCCTGATGTACCCATCAAAGCCATTGCCATAGCTGCATTTACAAATGGAGATTATTTGGAAGATCCGGTAGCTCCCTGCGGGGCATGTCGACAGGCTTTGCTTGAAAATGAAAGCCGTTTCGGGCAACCGTTACAGGTTTTGCTATACGGGAAGAAAGGAATTTATTTTGTAGAAAGCATCAAAGACCTTCTGCCGCTTTGCTTTACAAAAGAGAGCATGCAATAAGCAGCAGAAAGTCGGTGGGGATTTTTATTTTTATTTGAGAAAGTCAAGACGGGCAGGACTGAATCCGTCAATCAGGATGCCTTCTTCGAGGCACACAACGCCGTGAACCACATTCGGTTCCACATAAAACCCATCGCCTGCTACCAGAATTTTTGACTCTCCGCCAACAGTCACTTCAAAGCGGCCACTCATCACAACGCTACTTTGAGAATGAAAGTGTTGGTGTGAATATCCTATTGCACCAGTTTTAAAAGCTACTTTTACCTGCATCAACTGTCCATCATAACCCATTATCTGGCGTTCCACACCTTCGCCGGCAGGTTCCCATGCAAGCTCTTTCTCAATTATAAATGTTGAACTCTTCATTATAGTCTATTTCTTTTATCGTGTCAATTACTTCTTCAATGAAGAAGCAAACACCATCACATTATTCAGGTGAAGCCTCATTGTTGCTTCCGCAGCTTCCGAATCCTTTGCCCGGATATACTCCAACAATTTAAGGTGCTCATTAGACGCAACCGTTTCGACCGCCTGACACACCTTATATTCATTAAAGCTTTTCAGAATATCGGGGGTTATGATCATCATCAACGATTTAATCACCATATTTTTACTGCCCTCGGCAATGCTTCTGTGAAACGCCATGTCGGCATCAGCAACTTCCATACCCCCTGTTTTATCTTTATCAAGATAATTACGGAGAGCAGCTTCAATCTTCACAAGATCTTCGTCGGTACGACGCAAAGCGCAAAGACGAGCGGCATTGGTTTCAAGAATCAGGCGCGTTTCCACCAACGAATAAAAATCGTAATTATCCAGTTTGAGAACGTCCGTTATCAAGCCCTCAAGAGCCGGAATTTCCAACCCTGCAATAACAGATCCGCTCTGAGGCAAGGTTTTCAATACCCCATAAAATTCGAGTTTCTTGATGGCATCTCTCACATAAGCTCTGCCTACGCCAAATTGCTCTGCAAGCTTACGTTCGGCAGGCAGCCTGTCGCCGGGTTTCAATTTCCCGTTGTTCAATAAACTTTTAATTTCGCGAATAATAATGTCTGAAGGCGATTCTGTTGTAGATTCGGAAATAGTGCTAGCAATAGATTCTACAGTCATACGATACTGACAGATTGATAGTTGTTTACTCCTGTATCAAACAAAGCGTGTTCGGTAACAGAAATTGATGTTATTTGGAGAAAATAAATACAAAGATAGCGACTAAAAGCAATACCGCAATAAAAAAATCGCGAGTTTTAAGAAAAGTGTGCAGTTTTGCAATCGATTGATAGATTGAAATATGGATATAGTTTGAAGCCCCGATAATCAGTTTTGAGAAAAATGCGCTATAAACCCAAATTAATTTTTTACCTTTGCAACCTATAACCAAAAACTGAAAACTGTGAGTTTACTTAGCGAAAAAATGTCCCTGTTCGATGCACCTCAAAAGGTACAGGCTGCAGGGGTTTACCCGTATTTTCGTCCAATTGAATCCGACCAGGACACTGTCGTTTCTATCAACGGCAAACCCGTATTAATGTTCGGATCAAACAGTTACCTTGGACTTACCAACCACCCACGCATTAAAGAAGGCGCAATCAAAGCGGTGGAAAAATATGGAACCGGATGCGCCGGTTCTCGTTTTTTGAACGGCACGCTCGATATTCACATTGAATTGGAAGAACGTTTAGCCAAGTTAGTACATAAAGACGGTGCACTTGTTTATGCTACCGGATTTACTGTTAACTCAGGAGTAATTCCTTGCCTCGGCGGAAAAGACGATTATCTTTTATACGATGAACTGGATCACGCTTCCATCATCGAAGGACGCCGTCTTTCGTTTGCAAATCAGATCAAGTACAAACACAACGACATGGAGTCGCTGGAAAAACAACTCAAACGTTGTGCTCCAGACAAAATCAAGTTGATCGTTACCGATGCCGTATTCAGCATGGAAGGCGACGAAGCCAAACTGGTTGAAATGGTTGCTCTTGCCAAGAAGTACAATGCGTCTCTCTACGTGGACGAAGCGCACTCTCTGGGCTTCTATGGAGAAACCGGTGCCGGTCTTTGCGAAGATTTGGGTATTTCAAAAGATGTGGATGTCATTATGGGAACCTTTAGCAAATCGCTGGCTACCATCGGTGGTTTCGTTGCTGCCGACAACAACATCATCAACTTCCTGAAACACAACTCCCGCACACTTATTTTCAGTGCAAGTATCACTCCGGCATCTACCGGTTGCGTACTGGCAGCTCTTGACGTGATGCGTGACGAACCATGGCGTAAAGAACAGTTGTGGGCCAACACCAAACGTGCCCTCGAAGGCTTCAAAAAAGCAGGCTTCGATACAGGTCACACCACAACTCCTATCATTCCTCTATTTGTTCGCGACAATGACAAAACATTCCTGTTGACCAAAATGTTGATGGACGACGGTGTATTTGTCAATCCGGTGGTTTCTCCGGCTGTACCTTCAGAAGACACGTTAATTCGTTTCTCACTGATGGCTACACACACCTTCGAACAGATTGACGAAGCTGTAGAAAAAATCAGCAACAATGCCCGCAAATTAGGCATTATCGAATAAAAGAAAAAGCCGGTGCAAGGGCAACAGTTTCAAAAAAACTATTATCTTTGCACCGCTTTTAACGCGGAAGTAGCTCAGTTGGTAGAGCATCAGCTTCCCAAGCTGAGGGTCGCGGGTTCGAGTCCCGTTTTCCGCTCTTATAACAAAAAGCCACTTGCAATTATTTTTGCAGGTGGTTTTTTTATTTCCGCTTCATCATGTAACTTTGTTCTGATAAAACTTTACCGTATCATTATGAAAACAACTTCTCTTTTTCTGGCTATTTTGTTCACTATCCTATTGTCTTCCTGCTCATCAAACAGTGACCGTCTGATTGCGGCTTTTACCTCTGAAATCGGGACTTCATCCCAACTCAAAGCACAAGGAAACAGTAAAATTTCGTATACATGGCCGGCTGTGAGCATTGTAAAAAAAGGTGTACTAAAAAGCATTGCCGACAAAGAGTTGAAAATGTCACCGACAGCTACGCAGGACATGGGAATTGCGGTAGACGACAATGGCAATCCTGTAATCGGTAAAATACAGCAATCCTGGACATATGAAACTCCGGACAACAAAACAGAGCTTATCTACCAAATGTCGGGGTCAACCATTGATGTCATTTTAACTGTGACTAAGAAATAATTATTCTGATAAACGACGACGCCGGCAATAAATTTATTGCCGGCGTCGTCGTTTATTTATGAACTAAACTGAATCAATTTTTGCGTCCTTGGTATCTTCACGATAAGGTAAGGTTGCGTTATTACCATTGAAACGATACTACCCAACGGCATTTTATAGACCGCCTCCACATACACTTTCATATTATCTTCAAATACATTCAGGTCAATCGAATAACCTCCGCTTCCCTCTACATCTCCAAAGATTGCGAGTACCGTATATTGTGTAAAATCAATCTTCTTCTCCAGAAAGCCAGCCGACACGTTATTGACAGAATTCATTTTGGTAACAAGCCTGTTCCAGCCGAGACTATCAGAAACAACTATTATTTGCTTACTGATTTGTTCCCTGCCGTTACCCATCAGATTTCCTTTTGCGATGATAGTAGGAGTCACAGAATTGTATCCATTTTCCTGCACACATCCTACCAGCAAGACAACCAATAATATCAGGAGACATTTGTTCATAACCTAACAGACACAAAAATTTATAGCTACAAATGTAGCATACAAATCGGAAAAACAATTCGGTCAACCTTATAAACTAAAGTGGTTATATTTGCAGCTACAAATAAAGTCGGCAACACAGGAATCGACATATACAAAACACGGATTTCTCATGAAAAATATTTTGCTATCAACATTACTCCTAATCAATACCCTTACGTTATTTGCCAATAACAATGACACGTATTATAAAGCATCAGACAAGCGTTTTTCCTATATGGGGCGGGGAGATTTCAGCAATCCGGATCATCCACGATTTTGGACTGCGGCGGCGCAAGTTACTTTTTCGTTCAAAGGAACCGGATGCACTATTGACCTTACCGACGAGCATTTATACAATAAAAATCTGAATTACATTGTCCTTGTTGTCGACGGGAAATATTCGCGATTCAAACTGCCGGCTGCAGAAAATAAACTTTCGGTTGGCGACAACCTGAAAGATACCATCCACACTGTGGTACTTTGCAAGTGTACTGAAACCAACATCGGTTACATACAGTTCAATGGAGTAACCTGCCGTGAATTACTTAAACAACCTGCCCCTTCCAAACGCAAGATCGAATGTTTCGGCAACTCCATTACCTGCGGAACTGGAAGCGATCAGAGTCTGGTGGCCTGCGGCAAAGGCGAATGGCAGGATCAGCACAATGCGTATCTCAGCTACGGGGCACTGACGGCACGCGCGTTGAATACGCAATATCACCTTACCTCTGTTTCCGGCATCGGACTAATTCACAGTTGTTGCGACATGGATATAGTGATGCCGCAGGTGTACGATAAAATCAGTCTGCGTGAAAACAAACTCCCATGGAATTTTGCTCTTTACCAACCGGATGTGGTTACCATTTGTCTGGGACAAAACGACGGCATTCAAAACAAAGAAAAGTTTTGCAGCGCTTACGTTGACTTTATCAAAACATTGAGGAAAGTATACCCTCGCGCCCGGTTCGTTCTTCTTACAAGTCCGATGGCCGACGAGAAACTGCTGCCGGTGTTAAAGGATTACCTGACTACTGTAGTGAACTCTTTATACAAAAGCGGAGAGAAAAAGGTTTCGGAATTTTTCTTCAGCCGGAGCTACAACAGCGGTTGCGATGCACACCCAAACCTGAAAGAACATGAGTTGATCGCCAAAGAACTCACTGACTATCTGCGACAATTGATGCACTGGCAATAATAAATGAACGATGACCAATCAAATAGACGACATAAAGCCGCTCCTGGATCAAAAAGCTGCGCAATACAATTGCCTGGATTTTATTGATACTGATCCCATCCAGATTCCGCACCGGTTTAGTTTGAAAGAAGACATAGAAATTGCAGGCTTGCTCACGGCCACCATCGCCTGGGGCCAACGCAAAAGCATCATCAATAATGCCAACCGGCTGATGGAGTTAATGGACAATGCACCGTACGATTTTGTGTGTAATGCTCCGAAAAGCGATTTGGTTGGTCTGGAACATTTTGTGCACCGAACCTTCAACGGGCACGACTGCTGCTTTTTTATAGAGTCATTGCGAAACATCTACCAAAATTACAACGGTCTGGAGGCTGTTTTTACAAAAGGATTTCAAGCTGAAGGCACCATTTTCGGAACCTTGAAACACTTCCGTGAGGTATTTCTTGTTCCCTCGCATGAACAAAGAGTTACGAAACACCTTTCGGACGTAACGGCTAATTCGAGCGCGAAGCGATTGAATATGTTCCTGCGCTGGATGGTAAGAAAAGACGAAGCCGGGGTAGATTTCGGACTATGGAAGAACATTCCGATGTCGGCACTGATGCTACCACTCGATGTACACACCGGCGACGTGGCACGAGCTTACGGTCTGCTCTCCCGAAAGCAAAACGACTGGAAAGCGGTGGAAGAAATCACGGACATTCTGCGTCACTTCGACCCTCACGACCCCATCCGTTATGATTTTGCATTGTTCGGAATAGGAGCGTTTGACAACAAAGAAATCGGCTAAGCAAGAGAACTATCTGGGAGGATTGTATTTCACACTAATCTCTCTTCCCCACCCGTTCAGCGTTTCAAGAACAGGCAAAACGGAATCTCCCATTTCGGAAAGCTTGTATTCAACTTTGGGAGGAACGGTCGGGTAAACAATGCGTTCCACCAGCCCGGAAGTTTCCAGTTCCCGAACAGTTTGGGTAAACATCTTGTTGGTAATTCCCCTTAAACTCCGTTGCAATTCGCCCGAACGCATCACACCATCCTTGAGATGAAACAACACAATCGGCTTCCATTTGCCGCCAATCATGTCCATTACCAACTCCAAAGAACAGAAATATTCCTTTCCCTTGAAAATATATTTATTTATACGTCCCTCATTTCCCATAATTTACTCCTTTTGGTAACTATACCACTTTTCAGTAAGTACTTGCACATTCAGTATTAATCGCCGAAATTTGCAGCACAAAAGTACAAAAAAGAATATAATCCACTAAACAGATCAAAAAATGCGAGTTGTAGCTATTAACGGAAGTCCTCACAAAGAAGGCAACACCTATCATGCGCTTAACATGGTCGGCAAGCAACTGGAACAAAACGGTATTGAACTGGAGATTGTGCACATCGGCAACAAACCCATCAGAGGATGCTCGGCCTGCGGCATGTGTTTCAAAAACAAGGACGAAAAATGCGCCATGAAAGATGATGGCGTTAACGATGCCATTCAGAAGATGAAAAATGCGGACGGCATCATACTGGCGTCACCTGTTTATTACGCCGGAATTGCAGGAACAATGAAATGTTTTCTTGACCGGGCTTTTTATGTTTCGGGTAGCAACGGAGGCCTTTTCCGAAACAAAGTAGGCGCTTCGGTAGTTGCCGTACGACGCACCGGAGGATCATTCACTTTCGACAATCTCAACCATTACCTGCTCTATTCGGAAATGATGATCGCCTCGTCCAATTACTGGAACATCATCCACGGGCGTACTCCCGGGGAAGTTCATGAAGATGCGGAAGGCGTTCAGATTATGGAAGTCCTGGGAAACAATATTGCATGGCAAATTAAAATGAAAGAAGCTACCAAAGAGTCGATTCAGGCTCCCACTCCTGCTAAAAAAGTAATGACCAGCTTTATACGATAGTCAGCCACCTGACTCAAGACAATCCATCTTTATCCGCAATGATAGAGATGGATTTGTTTTAAAAACCAAACTTCTCCTTTTATTACCCATTTACATATCTTTTCGGGCTTCTTAGCAAGCCATATAAAATTCTAAAGAACATTAAGATTCATGGCTGTAATTTGCAAACCACGCCTTCACAAATTACTTTTGTATCACTAATCAAAACACACAGCCTCTGACACACCTCTACTTTTCTTTATAATTATCTAAGCAACAAATATTTTGCTGCATTATCACAACAACTAAATTTCTTATAGTATGGTAAAGAAAAGCTTATTTATCAGTCTGGCATTCCTGTTCCTCTCTCTGGCTTCGTCATATGGTCAACAATGGCAGCATAGCTGGAACGAAGCGACTTCTCAATCTCAAAAAGAACACAAACACATCCTTCTCAATTTTTCAGGATCTGATTGGTGCCTGCCTTGTATGCGCATGCATAAGAATATCTTCGGATCAAATGAATTCACGGCTTTTGCTTCTCAAAATCTGGTCATGTATAATGCTGATTTTCCCCGCAACAAGAAAAACCAGCTCAACAAAGACGTCGAGAAGCAAAACAACGCTTTGGCCGACCAATACAACAAAGAAGGTCACTTTCCTTTTACCGTTCTGTTAGATTCAAACGGAAAAGTTCTCAAACAATGGAACGGACTTTATACGGGAAGTGTGGAAAACTTCATTGCTGAAATTAAATCTCTGTAAATACTTCGGCATCGAAACGCCGAAAATGCGGCATATTGCCAATGCTATATCTCTATGGCCAGAAAAACTGTACACAAACGCGGCATGAAACTGATGGGCAACCACTTCGAAATATCGGTGGTAGCTGCGGATGCTTATTGGGCAAGGCAGCGTATCGATGCCGGAGTAAAAGAAATCAAACGCATCGAAGCGCTGCTCACCACCTTTAATGACGAAAGTGAAACCAACCAAATCAACGCGTTTGCCGGCATCCGCCCCGTTGTGGTCAGTCAGGAAATAATACAGTTAATCGAGCGATCGAAACGAATATCAGAGGTAACCCAGGGAGCTTTCGACATCACTTACGGTTCGGTAGATAAAAGTCTTTGGAACTTCGATACGCACATGACCGCGCTTCCGGATAAAAAGACAGCCAAAAAGAGTGTGCGCCTCATCAATTACAAAAACATTGAGATAGACGCTGCCAATTCAACGGTGTTCCTCAAAGAAAAAGGGATGCGTATTGGCTTCGGAGGTATAGGAAAGGGCTATGCTGCCGAGATGGCAAAAAACGTAATGAAACGCCAGGGAGTAGATAGCGGCGTGGTTAATGCTTCGGGCGACCTTACCGCTTGGGGATACCAACCGGACGGCATGCCCTGGACTATCGGCATTGCCAATCCGAATCTTGCCCAAGAGATTTTTTCGTACATGAACATCACCGATATGGCAGTGGCAACTTCGGGTAATTATGAAAAATTTGTGATGATTGACGGGAAACGCTATTCACACACCATCGACCCAAAAACTGGACTGCCTATTAACGGCATCAAAAGCGTTACGATCATCTCGTCAAATGCCGAAATTGCCGATGCCATGGCTACCCCGGTAACCATTATGGGGGTCAAGGCCGGGCTTCACATGATTAATCAAATCAAAAATATAGAAGCCATCATCATTACCGACGATGATAAACTCTACACATCAAAAAACATCAACCTGATCATGTAACACCTAACAACATATTAATCAAAATGAAGCATCCAAAAACAATTATATTTTTTGCACTGTTAGTGCTATCTCTAAGCTCCTGTGTCTCGGTAAAAGAATATCAGAAGTCGAGACTAAACGACTCGGAAATGATTCTTAGCAACCGAAAAGTAGAGAAGGAAGAACTAAACTTCCAGGTAATCAAAGAAGGAGCTGCCGGAGCCAATTCCGGGAAATCGGGTGGCGGATGCGGCTGCAATTAATAATTGATAATAAACGACTAGCAATGAAAAAATACTTATTCATCATAGTATTCCTGTTCTGCATTGTATACAGTGCGTTTGCGCAGTATTTCAAAAAAGACACAGCAGCTTATACAACAAAAAGCCTAAAACTGGACGAAGTTAATCTGGTAACAGGGTACTACTCTCAAACCGGAGACCACTCCACCACGCTTGGGGGAAGAGGTGACGAACAGGTCAAAGAAATATCCTCGGCCATCGACCTCAAATTCGTGGGGTATACCAATCCGAATTATATTCACTCACTGACCGCAGGCTTCGGATATGCACACCACACGGCAGCTTCGGCAGCCTGGGTATCCAAAACGGGAGCCTCCCGAACGGCAGGAGACCGGATTTATCCCTCTCTGGAATGGTCGCTTCAGAATGTGAAACTCAAAACAGAATATACGCTTGGAGCCCAATATTCGGGGGAATTCAACTACAAATCACTCACACTGAATTCCGGATTCACGAAAGCGAACTCCAACAACGGGGAGTTCGGGTTGAAAATGAGTGCTTCGCTTGACCGGGTAACGATGATTAACGGAGAGACAATGGCAAAAAACGCATCTATTATCGTCGCACCTCAGAAAAGCAGTAATTATGAAGACGATGTTATGTCGTTTACCGGCACACGCACCAGCGCTGTATCATCAGCAAGCGGAGTGACTACAAGCACAAACAAAAACGTTGTCACATCTGCTGCATCAAGCTACAGAGAAAATTACGCCACCAAACCAAGAACTACACTGACGGCTGCTTTTTCATACAATCAAATCATCAATCCTCGCATGCAGGTTGCGTTCCTTGCCGACTTTACCGGTCAGTTTGGTTACCTAGGGTTGCCATTTCACAGGGTTTTCTTTGCCGATGCCGATAGTAGTAAGATAGAGAAATTACCCAGTCAACGACTGAAACTCCCTTTGGCCGTGAGATGGAATTATTTTTTGGGCGATAATTTTATTTTCAGAACCTATTACAGATTTTATACCGACAGCTGGGGAATCAAAGCACATACGGCTTACATAGAGACCCCTATAAAACTATCGCCTTTTTTCTCTGTAGCTCCATTTTACAGGTATTACACGCAGACTGCTTCAAAATACTTTGAGCCTTTTGCTCAGCATCAGACATCGGACGAATATTACACTTCCAACTACAGCTATTCAGCCTTTTCCGCCAATTTCTACGGAGTTGGAATACGCTGGATGCCGTTGGAGGGAGGATTCTTCAAATCCATCGAGCTTCGCTATGGACATTACAAGCAAACCACCGGGTTGGTATCAAACACAATCACTCTGCATCTAAAATTTTAGAGCTACCGATGGTGTTTCAAGCAAAAAATCCTTGCCAAAATTATTTTAGCAAGGATTTTTTATTTATTCATCATCCATTATCAATAAGCTGATGCTTCTGCTGCCTTTTGATAACTCTAATGTAAAAACGAAAACAATCAAACAGCCTCTTGTTAACTGTCTCTTAAAATCTTTTTCCGATACAAATGCCGCAGCGTGGATATGCCGCATTGATTGGATCACCAAACAAGCGTCCAGCTCCAAGATATAGCTCGCCGGAAACACCTCCCCGCGTAAGCAATTTAAAGCCTACCGCGGCTCCGAACCCTAAGCTGGTCGATCTATAAGTAACATTTGTCAATACAAATTCATTATTAAGGTAATAACCCGAAGTTCCGTTTTCCTTTTGATTGACGACTGCCATATTGCCCTCGATGAAGAAGCCTGCCGCTCTTTTGGTTTCACCAAAATAGATACGACAATATGGCAAAGCAGAAAAACGATCTGTCATATCGCCTACTCTTACAATCGAAAAGGCCATTGCCATACCAACTCCCATGTTGTCGCTTAGATAACGTTCGTAATTGATTTCCGGCATGCCCGCAATAGCCATCAGAAAGTTCATTCGCACTTCATTATTCTGCAGATCCCCAGAATAATCATTACGCTGCCCAAACGCACTTCGGGCAAACATCAAAATTAAAACACTAAGAATAAGCTTTGTCTTCATTGTAAACAATTTGTTATTAATCCATTAAATTATTGAAATTATTATCTCTTCTGATCCGCACTATAAAGCGTGAGCATTCGGTGCACAAAAACACTTTTTGAGAGCGACAATTATAATATTACCCATCAATATACTGAGAGTTGTCCCTAAGCCGCCCTTTTATTTCACAGAAAAACGGTAAAGCGTTCTCGATTTAAATTTTTCTCCGGGATTAAGCACTGTGGTCGGGAAACCCGGCTGATTTGGACTATCAGGAAAATGTTGTGTTTCGAGAGCAAATGCCGAACGAGTACTGGTTGGCTTCTCTCCGTTATCGATTGCTTTTCTCCATTGCATTCCCCCCATACCCGAATAGAATTGCAAACCCGGCTGATCGGTAATGACCTCCATCATACGACCGCTTTGAGGATCATACACCGTTGCGCAAACTTTGGCTTTACCATCAAGTACATAGTTGTCATCATATCCCTGAAAGACACCATTATTAAATGTTTCTCCGATTTTATATCCAATAGGATGAGGCGTGGTAAAATCGAACGGGGTATCTTTCACCGGACGAATTTCACCGGTAGGTATCCGGGCCGGAGTCGACGGAGTATATTTCGATGCATTCATGGTAAGGATATGGTCGAAAATATAGCCTTTCCCTACTCCGTGAAGATTGAAATATGCATGATTAGTCACGTTGATGACCGTTTTTTTATCAGTAGAAGCTGCATAATCAATAATAATCTCGTTTTTATCCGTCCATGTGTAGGTAACCGAAATGTTGACTGTCCCGGGAAATCCCTCTTCTTTATCGGGACTAACATACGAGAATCGAACAGCAGGTTGTTTGCTACCATTCACTACCTCAGACTTCCACTCTTTGGAAAACCATCCGTTACGGCCGCCGTGCAATGTATTCGGGCTATTGTTGGCGGGTAACTTATATTCAACACCATCAAGCGTAAATTTTGCATTGGAAATCCGGTTAGCAAAACGTCCGATACTGGCTCCACCAAACGCATCACCTCTCAAAAGCGATTCCAATTTTTCCGATCCTGTAGTAACATTATCTTTATTTCCATTTTTATCAGGCACTTCAATTCTGACAATGCGTGCGCCATAATTGGTCACTTTCAAAACATTCCCGGCTTTATTTACCAGAGTATAAAGACAGACTTCATTGCCGTTATGCTCTCCCAGCACTTCTTTTGTAACTTTCTGACTTGCTTGCAAAAAAGCAACGCTACACAACAGCAAAACAGCTGTACATAATAATAATTTTTTCATCTGTATATGATATTATTTTTAAAGGTTAAACAAACCAGTAATTCAAACGTAGAAATAAATGCGACTAAGCCCACAAAACAAAGATTTCATCTTATATAATCTCACAAGCTTTGATTTAACATATCACACATTCTTATCGTTCACTCTAAAATGCACGTAAAAAAGAACATTTCATGTTATACTGAGCAAGCTAATAATTCATAAAAAGCTAACAGAATGAAGATTAAACATCTCTCGTTCAAATGTTAAATGCACATTTTCGGAGAGTTAAAAGCGTCAAACGGAGAATAAATTGTTGCTTTTGAAACTATCTTTGAAAACTATGTTTTTCTCATCTCAACTATAACTAAGAAGAAGTGTTTTCATGGTTTTTCAAAAAGGCGAAACTATCCCAAATATCTAAAGAGAAAGATGGTGGTTGTGTCATAATGACCAACTACAGAAAGGAGCCTAACCTGCTCCTTTCGCTATTTTGGATTCCAACCTTCCTTTTATAGACTGATTTAGTTACTTTCGTTTAAAGAGGCCACTTAAATTTATCACCAAACTACCAAGCAAAAGCACAATCAGACAAATTCTAACAATTTCAAAGTACTTAATCCGTTCAAATTGCTTACAGAATACCAGTGCAATAATGGTCAGAATTACTATTGGAATAGAAAGGTACTGTAATGATTCAATTGTATTCTTTTTCATGGCTAACATGTTTAAGGTTTAATCGATCAGGTTTGCAGACTCGCTCAAGTACTTTCCTTTAAAGATACTTCGTTTTTCCACAAACCTCATTTTTTTTTGAAGACATCGATTTACCGAATCTAAAACAATTACATACAGAATTACAAACACCTATTTATCTTACACGACCGCCACACACCCATGTTCTTCGGTAATATTCTTCGTCCAGATCGCTAACGACAACACCTTTAGATGTAGATGTATGCAAAAACTTATTATTTTTCAGATAAATTCCCACATGATTAACGTATGCCTTTGACTTACCACTTGTATTAAAAAACGCAAGATCGCCTTCTTTCAGTTTATCGCGGTTAATCCTTTCGCAGTTTTTAAGAAGCATTGCCAACGAATTGCGTTCTATAGTTTTGCCGTAAACAGTTTTATAAATTGTATATACCAGAAAAGAGCAATCCACCCCACTATGCGACATACCCCCATCTACATGTGGAACATGCAACCAGGAAGCGGCTGCTGTGTAAAGTGCAACATTATCGTTTCTATCTCTGTACAAGCCCAGTGCTGCATACGTTTCATTACTTCGTCGCTTTTCAATATGTTTCGACGAGCTGCATGACATAAACAAAAACAGTCCGACACATCCACACACTATACTGTTAAGGTTTAACGGCAGTTTAATGATATCTGACATATTTTTCGCGAATTATTCATAATCCAATCAACTCACAAACTTACAATTTATTTAGCATTTTCCGCAAAAAACGATTCACAATATCTCCTTCAAATGGAAGTTTGCTACACCATCTCACAAAAAAAAGGTCTTTGGTAAAACCAAAGACCTTTATCCACAACCCTATTTATTAAACCCGTTTATTTCAACGCTGCCAAAGCTGCATTGTAATTCGGTTCCTGCGTTACTTCTGGCACCAGTTCTGTGTAAGCAACTTTACCGTCTGCATCCACCACCACAACTGAACGAGCCAGCAATCCTTTCAATGGACCATCAACCATCAACACTCCATAGCTGGCAGCAAATTCAGGATTCCGGAATGCAGACGCTGTCACCACATTTTCAATACCTTCAGCTGCACAAAAACGACCGGCGGCAAAAGGCAAATCAACAGATACGCCCAACACCACAGTATTTTCGAGACCGACTGCATCTTTATTGAACTGACGTACAGAAGCTGCGCAAACACCAGTATCGATACTTGGGAAAATATTAAGTAATACTTTTTTACCCTTAAAATCTTTCAATGACACCTCTGAAAGATCTCCTTTTACCAATGTAAAATCAGATGCTACACTGCCAACTGCAGGAAGTTCGCCTGCTACGTTTATTTTCAACTCGCCTTGTAATGTTACTGTTGCCATAATTTGTTTCGTGTTTAAAGTTTAGTAAATATTTTTATCTATTCATTTTCGGTCGTTGCCGATAAGATTTTTTTCAAATACTCTCTCAGGGTTACTATTTCGTAATCGCTCATTTTAATGTGGCACTTTATATGTGCCGGTATTTTTTCTGCCTCTTCCTCCAGCTGATGCCCCTTTTCTGTCAGTGCTATATCTACTGAACGCTCATCATCAAGAGAACGTTTACGGGTAAGAAGTCCGTTGGCTTCCATCCGTTTCAACAAAGGAGTAAGCGTTCCGCTATCCAACCAAAGCAATTGTCCAAGTTGTTTTACGGTAACTATTTCCCGCTCCCACAATACCATCATAACCAAATATTGAGGATATGTAAGTCCAAGCTTCTCCAGCAACGGCCGGTAAAAGCCGGTTATTTGTCGTGATAACACATACAAAGGAAAACACAATTGATTATCTAACCTGAGAAATTCTGACATAAATACGTTTATTTTGGTTGTGCAAAATTAATTACAGCAAAATCAAAATGCTAATTATTATAGTTAAATATCACTAACAAATATTTTAATCGCTATTTTTCAAATAATTACAAATACTCAATAAAACATCAAGCAAATATTTTAAATTGCACACAACCGTTACAACATACTAACACCACTATTAAAATCGCTCTTTTCAATGCAGATTTAATCTCATCGTTTCATGAAGATTTGATGAAGAACAAAAAAAGCTCAAAATAGTACTTGATCGTCATGTGATTTTCAGCTACCTTAGCACCCGTTTTATAACAGACATATCTTACCTTAAATACCCCCTTGCACTGATGTCCAAACAGCAAAGACACAGCGCCGGGGTTTATTTATTTCACACATTAAAAAGCAACGTTATGATAAAAAAATGCCTCACGCTCCCTGTGATGTTGATGATTTCCTGCGCTGTATTGTTTGCTCAGAAAGGAACAAGCACACCCGCTCAGTTAGAACGTCCGAAACTCGTTGTGGGAATTGTTGTTGACCAAATGCGATGGGACTATCTCTACCGGTTTTATAACAAATACGAAAATGGTGGCTTTAAACGCCTGTTAAACGAAGGCTTTGCCTGCCAAAACACCATGCTCAACTATATTCCTTCGGTAACTGCCATTGGGCACACCACTATCTTCACCGGCTCAGTTCCCTCAATTCACGGTATAGCAGGCAATGACTGGATTGATGATAAAACAGGAAAATCTGTCTATTGCACGGACGATCCTACTGAAAACAGTGTTGGCACTGAAAGCAAAGCCGGAAAAATGTCTCCCCGTAAACTATTAGCCTCAACCATTACCGATGAACTGCGCATCGCCACCAATTTTCAATCGAAAGTAGTTGGAGTTTCTCTCAAAGACCGGGCGTCTATCATACCTGCAGGACACAACCCTACCGGAGCTTTCTGGATGGATGACGCTACAGGACGTTTTATCACAAGCACTTACTATATGAAAGAATTACCTGCATGGGTAAATGCTTTCAACGAATCAAAACCCATTGACAAATTGCTTGCTAACGGATGGAACACACTGCTGCCAATCAATGAATACACAGAGAGCACAGCCGACGATGTTTCATGGGAAGGCATTCTGAAAGGAGCCTCAAAACCAGTCTTTCCGTATGATGTAAAAAAAGCCTACGAACTGGATCACGGAACATTGCGCCAGATGCCTTTCGGAAACACGCTCACTCTTCAGTTTGCACGTGCAGCAATTGACGGCTACAAGTTGGGACAGGAAAAGAGCTGCGACTTCCTGACCATCAATTGCGCGTCCACAGACTATAGCGGCCATCTGGTAGGTCCAAATGCCATCGAAATTGAAGATGTTTATCTCCGCCTGGATCGCGACCTTGCGGGTTTCTTCTCTTATCTTGATCAAAAAATCGGCAAAGGCAACTATCTTGTTTTTCTCACAGCCGACCACGGTGCCGCAAACGCGGAAGGTTTTCTGGAATCAAATAAAATGCCAACAGGATTCCTCTCCAAAGGATTTGATGCTGCTATCGGCGACATGTTAAAACAAAAATTCGGCGACGACAAACTGGTGACTGCCGTAGATAATTTTCAGGTATATTTCAACAAAGCACGTATTGACAGCCTCAACCTCGATTTTGACAAAATCAAAGCTACTACAGTAGATTTTCTGATACACCAGGATGGCATTCAGTATGCCGCCGATCAGGATAAGATATCGACGACCTCAATCCCTGCTATTATAAAAGAAATGATGATAAACGGTTATAACCAACAACGCAGCGGTTCGGTAGTAATGATTACTAAACCCGGATGGTTGCCTTACTATTCAAAAACAGGAACAACACACAGCGTCTGGAATCCGTACGATACTCACATACCACTTATATTTATGGGATGGAAAGTTCAACATGGCTTTACCACCCAAACCACCCACATGACTGACATTTCGGCCACAGTTGCCGCCCTGCTCCACATACAAATGCCCAATGGATGCATTGGACAACCAATAATATCCATCTGTGACAAATAAAAACAAAAGAAACTCCTGTCTGTTATTTATAATCAGGCAGGAGTTTTTTCCTTTATCGAAAGAGCCCCCTCTTTTCCTTTGATTTTTCTAACCACAAAAGCATCATAAAAAGAAAAATACAAAATTCATCACAAACATTATCCTTCTATCAAAATATTCTCTTATGTTTGTGAAAATTTTCCGTGCACGAACACGTATATCTCAAATTGCTGTGATCAATAAACATTTCTAACGCAACCTGTAAGAGGTTAATCCCGCTCAATGTTGATAAAGAATCAGTTTTCTGGATAATCACCACTTAAAATCACAGAACATAGAATAATTCTTTGTCTATTTTTATAAATTTGCATCAGATTTAATTTGTAGCTATACACACCATTCATACACAAAACCATGAAACGAATCTTTTTGATTTCTCTATCCTTTATTTTCGCCATCTCTATTTTTGCACAAACACGCGCCACGGTTCTCAACTGGGCTACAAACGTGGCTCAATCAGACATGAAACGCAATCCGGAAGGCTGGATGATCGATTTCAACAAAACTCCTAAATGGGATTATTGTCAGGGACTGATGTGTTCCGCTTTATTAAAATTAAACGCCCTCACAAAAGATAAAACATACTACGATTATGTGCTGAAATTCGGAGATTACATGGTTGATAACGACGGAAATGTTCTCACCTATAAAGCATCTGAAAACAGTCTCGACCGCATAAACGGAGCTAAATTTTTATTCACGCTCTATGACAAAACGCTA
This sequence comes from Hungatella sp., assembly GCA_009712635.1. Classification (GTDB taxonomy): domain Bacteria; phylum Bacillota; class Clostridia; order Lachnospirales; family Lachnospiraceae; genus Lacrimispora. Next base: position 35,641 of record WASS01000003.1, read on the forward strand.
AAACTAAAATACTACAAAGCCATAGAAGCCTTCCGTGCGCAACTCAAAACTCATCCACGAACAAGCGAAGGCGGATTCTGGCATAAAGCCGTATACCCAAATCAAATGTGGCTCGACGGCATTTATATGGCATCGCCGTTCTTAGCTGAATATGCAAAACGCTTTAATGAGAAAGAAACATTTGATGACGTTGCAAAACAGATTCTATTAATTGCAAAGCACACATACGACCCCAAAACAGGACTTTATTATCATGCCTGGGATGAGAGCAAAACTCAGGAATGGGCAGACAAAACGACAGGTTGTTCACCTAATTTCTGGAGTCGCAGCATCGGATGGTATATGATGGCCATTGTAGATGTACTCGACTATTTACCGTTGAACCACCCGCAACGTCCTGCCATCAAACGTATATTCAGCAACCTGACCAAAAGCCTGTTAAAGTATCAGGACAAAACAACCGGACTCTGGTATCAAGTAACCGACAAACCCGGAGCTGAAGGTAATTACCTGGAAAGTTCCTCCACTGCTATGTTCATGTATGCTATTACCAAAGCTGCTAACAAAGGATATATAGAACCAAGCTACTTTGCCATTTCAAAAAAGACATTTAATCTCTTCATAAAAAACGCCACCCGCATCGACGCTGACGGTTCCTACAACATAACCAAAGCCTGTGCTGTTGCCGGACTTGGAGGAACACCCTATCGCAGCGGAACATACGATTACTACATTCACGAGCCCCAACGTGATAACGACCCGAAAGTAATCGGACCTTTCATTCTTTGGTGCTGCCAGCTGGCAATGATTGCGAAATAAAGCGCAACCCCACATTGTGTACAACTAACCTTATATACAATAAAACACCAACATCATTATCGTTGAATTAAAAAATACAATACATTGTCAATTCGTGTTCGGACACGGCTTGTTCCGTTATTCTCTGAATCAGGCAACAATAAAACTGAATTATTCGTTTAGAACATGATTGCCCGAATGGATGACAAACCTTTCATCACTGAATTCTAAATGCTAACCACAAAATAACCAATCTATTAATTATGCAAAAGAAACTTCTTTCATTATTTGCGGTAATTCTTCTCGCATCGTTTTGTAGCGCTTATGCAGGTCCCTGGGAGGATATGGCACAGCTTGCCCAAAGCATCAAGCAGACCTCATTCCCCGACAAAAGTTTCAACATCGTAAAATACGGAGCATCAGAAAAAAATCCAAGTATTAAGAACACAAAGGCCATCAATGCCGCCATCATCGCTTGTAACAAAAAGGGAGGTGGCAAAGTCATCGTTCCCAAAGGCGTGTACGTTACCGGTCCTGTTACTCTTTTAAGCAATGTCAACCTCTGTATCGAAGAAGGGGCCGAATTACGCTTCACCACCAATTATGCTGAATATCTTCCCACTGTATTAACCCGTTGGGAAGGTCTCGACTGCTACAACTATCACCCCTTGATCTATGCTTTCAAAGCGACCAATATTGCTATTACCGGCAAAGGGATCATCAACGGACAAGGCTCCAACACCGCATGGTGGAACTGGAATGGTAACAAACTGTTTGGCTACAAAGATGGCGAACCTTCACAAAAAACCACAGGACGTGCGGCTCTGATGAAAATGAGCGAAGAGAATGTCCCGGTCGAAAAGCGCCAGATGGGAGAAGGAAATTACCTCCGCGCTCAACTTATCAATTTTGTACAATGCAACACGGTAAAAATAGAAGGTGTGACATTGCAGAACTCTCCGTTCTGGGTAATTCATCCGCTTTTGACCAACGACCTGACCGTTCGCAATGTTACCATCGAGAGCCTCGGACCCAACAGTGACGGTTGTGACCCCGAGTCGTGCAAGAACGTATTGATCGAAGGCTGTACGTTCGATGACGGCGATGATTGCATCGCTATCAAATCGGGTCGCAACAACGACGGTCGCCGTTGGAACATCCCCAGCGAAAACATCATCGTGCGCAACTGTAAAATGAAAGCCGGACACGGTGGCGTGGTTGTTGGAAGTGAAATTTCGGGTGGCTACAAAAACCTCTACGTAGAAAACTGCGAGATGGATAGCCCCGAACTCGATCGCATCATTCGCATTAAATCGAACACATGCCGCGGCGGTGTTGTTGAAAACGTATTTGTCCGCAACGTCAAAGTAGGCCAGTGTAAAGAAGCCGTTCTTAAAATCGACCTGCAATACGAACCGAACGAACCATGCAAACGCGGTTATGTGCCGGTGGTTCGCAATGTGAATCTCGAAAATATCACCTGCCAGCAAAGTAACTACGGCGTAAGCATCGACGGACTGGAAGATGCCAACTGCGTAAACAATATCAACCTGAAGAATTGCGATTTCAGAGGTGTAAAATACAACTCGAACGATATTAAGGGAGCTGTAAACGTAAATTTCGAAAACGTACGCATCAACAATACCATCATTTCTTCGGAAAAAACTTCAACCCTGTTTTCTCCGTTAAAAAAATAAGGCTTGAAAATAATTATTCGGCCAACTCATTGAACAGAGTCTTCTCCGCTTTGTTCAATGAGTTTTGCTGTAACCTAAGCCCGCTTGCTCTAAAAATTGAGTAAATTTGAAGCTCTTAATCGTAAATCATCCTAGTTATGTTTAAACACACATTTTTAGCTCTTTGTGCAGGGCTATTCCTCTCTGTCAACGCACAAAACACCACCAACATCCCCGGTTATCTTTATAGCAATCTTCCGTTTCAGATGGAACAGGTGAAAGCTCCGGTTTTTCCCGCCAATAATGTATCCATCGTCGATTTTGGAGCAAAAAACGACGGCAAAACCGACAACACAAAAGCTTTTGCGAAAGCCATCGATGCTATTGTAACCAAAGGCGGCGGCACTGTAGAAGTTCCAGCCGGGACATGGGTTACCGGCCCTATTGTATTGAAAAGCAACGTACGTATCTATACAGCGAAAGGAGCGACCGTTCTGTTCTCTACCAACAAAAGTCTTTACCCTGTTATCAAAGCCAACTTCGAAGGACTGGAAACCTATCGTTGCCAGCAACCCATCTCAGCGGATGGTGCCGAAAATATCGCCATCACAGGAGAGGGAACTTTCGACGGCTCGGGACAGGCATGGCGTCCGGTAAAGAAATCAAAAGTAAGCGAAGTTCAATGGAACGCGCTGGTTGCTTCAGGTGGAGTACTTAGCGAAAACAAAACTACCTGGTGGCCTTCCGAAGGAGCATACAAAGGCAGTCAACTGGCTACCGATCAGAATGTGCCTGACGTAAAAGATGAAGCAGGATGGCAAGCAATCAAGGATTACCTGCGTCCCATCATGGTCGATCTGGTTAACTGCAAAAATGTACTTATCGAGGGAGTTACCATCCAGAATTCACCTTCATGGACCGTTCACCCACTTATGTGTCAGAATGTGATTGTTTCCAACGTTAACATCCAAAATCCTGAATGGGGACAAAACACCGACGGTATCGATATCGAATCCTGCAAAAACATAGTGCTTTACAAAAGCACTTTCAGCGTAGGCGACGACGGTATTTGTGTCAAATCAGGCAAAAACGAATCGGGTCGCAAACGCGGTATTCCTACCGAAAACCTTATTGTAGACGGATGTACAGTTTATCATGCGCACGGGGGTTTTGTGGTGGGTAGCGAAATGTCGGGAGGCGTAAAGAACGTGAAAGTCACCAACTGCAACTTCAAAGGCACCGATGCCGGTCTGCGCTTCAAGAGTACCCGCGGACGCGGTGGCGTGGTCGAAAACATCACTATCGAAAATATCAACATGAACGATATCGTGGGCGATGCAGTCTTGTTCGACCTTTTTTACGGTGGTGCCAAAAACAAGGACGAAAAGGTAAAAGCCGATGAAACAACCCCTGTTTTCAAGGATATTACCATGAAAAACATTAACTGCAATGGTGCAAAACGAGCCCTTTTCTTCAATGGATTGCCGGAGATGAACCTCGAAAATATTTCGCTCGAGAACGGAATGTTTGTTGCCAACGAAGGAGGAAAAATCAGCGAATCGACCAATGTAACGCTTACTAACGTGGTGCTCAAAACTCCGTCGACACCCAATCTGATTATCAACAACTCTCAATACATCACGCTGGTCAACATACTGTTTCCTGACACTAACAAACCCATTATCAATGTCAGTGGAATGAATAGCCAGTATATTTCCATCCAGCGTTCGGCCGGAATTACGTACAAAAACATTAACTGGAGCGACCACGCATCAAAAGATTCTGTTGAAGTGCGGGGTTGGTAAATAAATCTATCTGTATAACTGATAAATTGTGTAGTCGTTGGAAACACGCACAATTTTCTAATCACACATTATGAAGAAATTCTCAATACTACTTTCTATCGTCGCGGTGCTGACCTTGCTGATTGCGGCGAAACCCAAACCAATCAAAATATTTATGGCAGGCGATTCCACCATGGCCGACAAACCCATTGAGGAAAATCCCGAGCGTGGCTGGGGAATGGTGCTTCCCTCCTACTTCAACGATAATGTAATCGTTGAAAATCACGCCCGCAACGGACGCAGTACCCGTTCATTCATCAAAGAAGGACGCTGGGATACCCTGATGAACCGTGTCGGTGCAGGTGATTACGTAATCATTGAGTTTGGACACAACGACGAAAAAGTAGATACCGACCGTGGCACTACACTCTACGACTTCAAAGCCAACTTCAAAAAATTTGTTGCCGATGTACGGGCAAAAGGGGCAACTCCGATTATCTGCACCCCGATAGAACGCCGCAAGTTTGATGCTAACGGTAAATTTGTCGATCAGCACGGCCTGTATCCCGACAAGATCCGCCAAATAGCCAAAGAAGAAAATGTTGCCTTTATCGACTTGCAGGTTAGCACGCGCACACTCATCGAAAGCAAAGGTCCTGAAGAGTCGAAAAAGCTCTTCCTGCATATTGCTCCTGGTGTATACAAACTGGCACCCAAAGGGAGCGAAGACGACACTCACATGTCGGTAGACGGTGCCATGGAAGTGGCAAAAATGGCTATAGAAGGATTCAAAACGCTGGGTCTTAAATCTCTTACCGACAACCTGCGTGCCGAAAAAGATGTAAAAGTGACCTTCACACAACCTTTTAACGAATTAAAATAACGGAAATACCATCTACAATTGTGTATTTTACACATTGAACACAAAACAATATCATGATAAAATCATTTTTTCTTGCGGGACTTTGTGCTATCTCTCTCGCTGCAAACGGTCAAAACTATACTTCGAAAGTATGGCAGCCTGATCTGGGCAATGGCAATTACAAAAACCCTGTTATCTATGCCGACTATTCCGATCCTGATGTGTGCCGTGTTGGTGACGACTACTATCTGGTAGCCTCTTCGTTCGCCAACACCCCTGCCCTACCCATTCTTCATTCAAAAGATCTGGTCAACTGGGAGATTCTCGGCTACGCGCTCGATAAGGTTCCACCGACAGAGCGTTTTGACAAAATGCAACACGGCAACGGTATCTGGGCTCCCAGCATCCGGTATCACAACAACGAATTTTATATCTACGTAGGCGATCCCGATGCAGGCTTGTACATGACCAAAGCCAAAAATCCTGCCGGTCCGTGGGAACCACTCACTATGGTAAAAGAAGGAAAAGGACTGATCGATTGTTGTCCTCTTTGGGACGAAGACGGACGCGCCTATATGGTACATGCCTTTGCGGGAAGCCGTGCCGGTATGAAGAGCGTATTGGCCGTTTTCGAAATGAATGCAGAAGGAACCAAAGCTATTTCCGAAGATCGTCTCGTTTTCGACGGACATCCTAATCATTCTACCACTGAAGGCGCCAAATTCTACAAACGCAACGGTTACTATTACATCATGTGTCCAGCAGGTGGCGTAAAACCCGGATGGCAACTGGCCATGCGCTCGAAAAACGTTTACGGCCCCTACGAAGAACGCATTGTAATGGCGCAGGGAAAATCGGACATCAACGGACCTCATCAGGGTGGCTGGGTAGATACTCCCGACGGCAAGCAGGATTGGTTTATCCACTTTCAGGATCTATATGCCTATGGTCGCGTGGTGTTGCTCGAACCGATGAAATGGGTGAACGACTGGCCGGTAATCGGCATCGACAAAGAGGGCAAAGGCTGTGGCACTCCTGTGTCCACCTACAAAAAACCGGATGTAGGTAAAACATACCCGGTTGTGAATCCGGTTGAAAGCGATGAATTTGACGGACTGACGCTTGGTAAACAGTGGCAATGGCAAGCTAATTCCAATCCACTGTGGGCTTTCTATGCCGACAATAAAGGTTATATGCGCCTCTTCTCATGGCAACTGCTGGGCGATGCAAAAAATCTCTGGGATGCGCCGAATCTGTTATTGCAGAAATTTCCGGCACCCGACTTCAGCACCACCACCAAGCTTACATTTAACCCCATGTACAAAGGCGAACGTACCGGACTGGTAGTGATGGGAATGGATTATGCCACCATAGGCATCGAAAATGGAGAGAACGGGTTGGTGTTAACCCAGAACTCCTGCCTGAAAGCCGACAAAGGTGCGACGGAAACCAACCATGCCACCCTCGAAATAAAACAAGCGACTGTTTACCTGAAAGTTGACATTAAGCAGAGCCGCAACAAGAACAAAGAGGGTATTTTGCAACCCACCGGAACCTGTTCGTTCAGCTACAGCCTGGATGGGAAGAAATTTAGCCCCTTCGGAGAATCGTTCAAAGCTCGTGAAGGCCTCTGGATCGGCGCAAAAGTAGGACTTTACTGCATCCGTCCAAAAGCCATCAACGACTCGGGATACACCGATGTAGACTGGTTCCGCATCGACAAGTAAGAGTCCATCCATCACGCAATAGAAGAGGCTGTTCTGCTATTTTTCTAGCAGAACAGCCTTTGTTTTACTCTTCATCAGATAGCTATGGCAAACCTGCCGAATCTAAAACAATTCCAGTTGTTGGTAGGGTGTATCAACTTCGGCCTGCTTTTTACCTTGAAAGAGTTCCATCATACCGAATTGCTTATCGGTAACCGTGAGAATCCCAACGTTGCCATGCTCTGGGAGAGCCGCCTTTACACGTTTCACATGTACGTCTGCATTCTCGCGACTGGGACAATGACGCAGATAGATGGAAAACTGGAACATGGTAAATCCGTCTTTCATCATCTTCTTTCTAAAATCGGAATATATTTTCCGGTCTTTCTTGGTATCGGTCGGCAGATCAAAAAATACCATCACCCACATGATTCGGTATTCATTAAAGCGATCCATAATACTGCTTACATTACAGGATAGCTGATTTTACGAAATTCGCCGCTATAACATTTATAAAGAGATGCCGTAGTACGCTGCACGCCTATCATCAGCGGACTGCGTTCGCCATCTATTACCACTTCGATGGTCGGTATTTGCAAAAGCTGCTGTTTCAGCTCCTTTGTCAACTCGAAATAATCGTATCCCTTATCGACAACATCGCACACAATATTGTCCACATAAGGACGATAAGGCTCCATTATATCGTCGGCCAGGCAGTAGGCATTGTAGCGGTTGCGATGATGAATACCCAGCGTGGGCAACAAACCCGAACTGACTAACGAACGAGCTACCACCGCACGAAGAATGGCATAACCATAATTAAGAAGGTTGTTGGGCGGATCCTCTTCCCTGCCCCGTCGGAAATCAGGTAATGACGGAAAGATATTGCCCCAATAATAAGCAGCCGCACGGGCTTCATGATTTTCGCCGTCGCCACTCTTTACGGCTTCTGACCAGTAGCGTATATTTTTGGTATTCACCTTGCAACGTCGTTCCAACAACGATGCCTGATTATCAATCTTAGCTTTTATGGTTTGTTGCCAAAGCTGTTTTTTCAGAGGGACAGATGCGTCAATCTGATCGTGCCACCGTTCCCGTTGTGTAGTGTTACCCGATAGCGGAAGAAGCAAACCGGCGGGCATCCGGTTACTATCGCACGTAATGACTGCAGTATTATTCGACAACAAACTGTCCATTAAACCATGCGTAAGGGTGATTTGCTGATGGTCGAGCACCATCACACCAATATCCTCAATGGGAACGGTAATTTCACTCTTTTGCTTGAACGATTCGGGCAAGGTATCGTTTTTCACCACCTCCGGCAATTTGATTACCAGCTGTTCATTCCGCTTCGACAAATAAGCCGGATTTCCGAAATAAAGCGTGCGTTTAATCATGACCTACGGAATTTCAAGATTAACTATCTGGTTGAATTTCTCAAGTTTTTCCAAATGAACCTGTTCAAAAAGCTCCAAACTTCCAAATATCCCTAGTGTCTTTTCAACTGCAACCACATCGCTCTTACGATTTGCAATTTCCAGATACGAACTATATCCCCAACCGGTAAACGAACTGCAAAAACCATGATGTATCGGGTTGCGGTGAGTATAAACAACGGCATTGATAAAATGCTCTTTGTTTGAAATCACTTCCCGTTTGAAATTCTTAATAAACAGCGAACCCATTCGCTGATACATCTTGTTGAACGACTGCGTATAGCTACTAAAAAAATTAGCGAATTGTTTCGACAGAAACTTTTCTATATCAACGTCATCGATTTTATCGATTTCGATTGTTTTTTCAGCTTTTCCAAAGTTTGAAACTTTGGAAAAGCTGAAGTTAGATTTATTTCGAATCAACGCCTCTATTACCTCCCGCTTGCGAATACGTACCACCAGATGAAAATGGTTCGGCATCAGACAATACGCGAACGTCTCCGCCACCGGAGAGATATACAACCGGTACTTCTCCAGAAAGAACCGATAATTCTCCTCCTCCCGGAACACATTCTCAAAACCATTGGCATGGTTGAAAATATGGTAGACGGCGGCTGGGACAAGAGGCTGCATTTGGACCATTTATAATGAGATATTTCCAAGACGATCAACTTTGAGTTTAACAATTGATTCTTTTTCCTTTGTAAATTCAATTTTGTTTAGCTGCGTATATTCCAATTTATTTACAATCGGCGTTGCAACTGAATGGGGTATACAAGAAAGTCTATTTCCGGTAAAACTTACCACTTTATAGATGTTTTTTCTCTGCTCTTCGCCAAATTCACGTGGATTAAGATTTTTGATATTTATTTTTTCGTCTTCATTCGGCACATACACCAAATCATTAGGTGTTAAATAGAAGTCTTTTTCACCCTTCAATTCCACGGGAGGCAAACTCTGTTTTAATCTTTCAATGACTATATTCAGTGGAATTGAATCGTAACTCCGTTTACCATCTTTTGATTCGTAGATTGCAAAATATAGGTTTGTACCCTTTGCGGCTTCCACGAATTTATCTTTTTTATTGCCGGTTTCTCCCAAAGAGAATTTACTTCCAAGTTCAAATATCCGAACCTTCCGAATTGGTTGATGTGATTTGCCGTCATTATATTGTTTTACATTGGCATTCATCTCTTCCAATCCTTCCGGCGAAAAAGCGATTTCTGGATTGTTCCCTTTGTATGCCAAATAACTTTTGAGAATTTTCTGAATCCCCGTATCGGTGATTGCATCTATCGTCTTCAAGTCAAAAGTGTTATCGACACTCTTCCGGGTAGCAGTAAGAATCTTTCCTTTGGAAACTTTCACCGAGGTTAAATCCACCTTACCCGAAACAGTTTCCTTGTGCATCGGTTTTCGTATTGCCCAATTTGTTCCTTCCTGTTTTACTTTGGCTTTTACTTTACGTCCGTCTTTTTCAATCCATTTCTCGTAGTTATTGGTTGCTTTATTGATTACGCGAAGGTTTTGTTTGAAACTGACAACAATGGTTTCCAGTGAATTTCGCGCATCAACAGTAAAGCTATCCCAAGGCTTTTTGAACTCTTTGAAAACATCTCGTTCAACTTGTTCATGTGTTTTTCTATCGATCCAGGTTTCTTTGCTTTTAGTCCTCAATTTGTTTTGCAAATCATACCGTGAGGTTTCCGATTTTGCAGATTGATTGTTGAGCAGATTTACGTGATCTCTTGTCATACAAGCTATCACCAACGCATCCATTGCATGGTGACGGTGGTCAATTCTTTTTTTCTCGATTCGCTTCGAATCTGTTGGCGAATAATCCACCGGCAGAAATTTTTGATACTGTTCGTTCCAATAGGTGAAGGCTTCGCTGTTTGTCAGTTGATTCATTCGTTGAAAGCGTGGTAAAATCAAATCATTCCAAACAGCATCCAGTCCCCAATCTTTTTTTAAAACAGTAGTAATCTTTCCATTGCCGGGAATGAGATTTTTAGAATTGATTCCATCGTCTTCCTTATCTTCACGAACAATATTCGACAAGAGGGACGAAATGAACTTACTGATATAGCGCGTATCATTCAATTGTCTGGTGATCATTTGTTCGGGAATATCTTCCAACAGCAGGTTTTGCCGTTTAACCTTACTTTTAGCGTAATGCTCTTTTACAAAAGACTGATACGCCTCTTCGGATAAAATTTCCACTACTTTACCCATTCCGCATTCAACTTTCTCTCCGTGGTGATTTTTGATAAATTCAAAACCAAGCTGTTTATCTTTCAGCTGATTTACAGCAGCTTCGCAAATTATTTTATTATTGAAGCTATCGTCAAAATAACGGGACTTTGGAATGACGTGTTCTATTTGATAATCTTCTGTAAATAGCCGTCCAAGTGGTATCATTTGCCCGGTATAGGGAGAGCGATATTTTTGTTCCAACCATAACTTATAACGTTGTAATTCCGTTTTGCTTGGCTGAGCGGTTTTGCTAATTTTTACAATATCATCAGGCAGGTCGATTTTGGAATTTAGTACCCCATCCTCATATAACCTCAGCGTGTCTTGTTGAATGGAAGAATAAGGACGCACATTATCCACGAGCAATTTCCCGTCCGAATTATCCTTCAACTCCATTAACAAGGCTTTTATGCGCAGATTAGTTGCTTCGTTACCACTGACAATATTTGTCAACCGTTGTCTTTCTTCGGAGGTATTCTTCATATCACGACCCAATTCAACGTGAATTTCGTTGAAGAAATCCTTTGCTCCATGTCCATACTGCTTCCAAATATCACGCACAACCCTCAATGTCTCGGTAACGATCTGTTCGACAATCGGATTGCGCAACGAGTGTTGTTTGAAATCTTCAAGATACTTTTCCAGATCTGCAATAGAGTCCCATTTGCCTGCAATATCAGCTTCTGAATGGCGATCATAGATTACATAGCTTGCCAACCAAATAGGCAATCCTTGAAAATGGCTCTCGTCATTCAGGCTTATTGCTTTTTCCCGAACGCGCTCCTTTATGTTTTCATCACATTCGCTAGTAAGGATTTTGCCAATTCTGTCTTGTGTTTTAACATCAATTGCCTCCCAATCCCAATACTTACCAACACGCAGCAGAGGTAAGAATCTCTTGATTGCTTTTTCTGAAAATGCCCCATATTCACTTTTAAAGGGAGGAAATTTCTCAAAATTAGCAACAAACGACTCTTTATCAAGCGAATTCTTGTCAGCAAACTTACCAAGAGCCGATAAATATTCTTTTTTATCGGTTACAGAATAGATAATGTGCCATAGATGTTGCTCTATTCCCGGAGTCAGAAAGTCATCCGGAACATTTGCAACTTTTTCGAGTCTTCGCCTGATTTCGTAACCGGTGGAATTGCAAGGATATTTTTTCGACTTGTCCTCTTCCTTTTCTTTTGAATCGTCGAATACATAATTCCAGCGATATTTGGCAATTTCCTTATCCACTTCCTTGTTAAATGCAGCCGCTTTTGCACTGGGGTACTGTTCTTTCAGAATTGGTAAAAGCAAATGCTTCAAAATATCTTTATGACCGACTTCCTTCTGCATCATCAAAAATTCAAAGAGAGCCACTTTGTCCTCATTCGTTTTTATAAACTGAGTCGTGACATCGATATCATCTTCCTTGTGATAGATTTTGAGATTTGACAACCATTGCCACACTCGGAATTCCTGATAAAGCGGGTGAGATTTGGGAATTACTTTTAGTGGTACTAAAACTGGTTTTCCTTTCTCATCCCTAATAATATTACCATTTTTGTCTTTAGTTGGATGTTTTTCTAATGTACAGTTACCAATAGAAGACTTTTGGCTTCTGAGAGGACGCTGGTAAAAGATAATGTCCTCGACCAACAAGTGCACAAAATCACGTTTGCTTAAGGAGAGCTGTTGAGCCTCGTTATTTCGATAAAGCTCACGCACACAATCGTTGTACAAATCTTCGGTGAAAAGTTCGGGCTGCAGTTCAATTTGCTTTTTCAGGATAGCAATCAATTCGTCCTTGTAAAACTTACGTTCAATAGTACGAACCAACTTGCCTCGAATTTTTTGCGAAGGGTTTTGCAATAGGTTTTCATAAATATAGACGCCAACTGTTTTATCTAATTTATTGATTTCCTGTTCAGTTTTCTTTTTCAGCAAGGTCCAGTCATCTTCACTTGGAGCACGAAAGCTTCGTCGTTCATTCCCCTCTTTGTCGGTTTTAATTGTGCCATTATCGTTTAAGTCTGTGGTAACAATAAAATCACGAATCTTGTCCTTCCAGTCAAACAATGACGTCTTGCTCGAACGACGATAAATCCACCCATTCTCCAAATAAAGAGAATACCAGAGATCACCTTTACTGTTGGGCTTTTCATCTGCTACAACATCCACAATTTTCAGAGAGTGAAACTCAACCAATTTATTCGGGTTTTCCGTTTCCTCTTCTCCCCTCAACTGATAATATCCTCGTTTTTGATTGAAATTCAGCACTATCCAAGCCAACTCTTCTTTTGCTATCTTTTGACTCAAAGCTTTTTTACGTAAGTAATAAATTGTCCAATCATACGGAATCTTTGTTTCTTCTCCGTTCGGTTTTGTATAAAACAATTGTGGTTGTGATTGTTTGAAGTCATTCAGCATTTCTTCAAAAGAACTTTTGAAGATAAAATTTCGATTGTGGTATGTTAGCTTTGGTTCGGACTCAGCAACAAACTGACCATAATGTTGAGTAAAATCAACAGCTCTGGCATAATGCTCTGGCAAAAAATCTAACACATTTAGAACACGATGTAACCGTTCCCGTCGTAATAAATGACGTTCGCGCAAACGGCGAACACTCCGATAGCTCGTCCGTGCTGCGGTTTGTGTTTCCAAAGGTTTCCCTCCACTGAATATATCCAAGACATCCTGCGTCATGGGAATAATTCTGCTTCCCATTCCAAGAATTTCACCTTTCTTTGCATCAAAGTCTTGTTGGATCAATGCCCAACCAATGCTATTTGTACCCAAATCGAGACCTAATATCTTTTTCATGAGTTAGATATAAAATTACCCCTCAAAAATAGTACATAAATTTTGTATATTTATATTTTAATTATATATTTGTCGAATAATTCTAAAAGCAAATCACAATAAGGATTATTCCGTTGTGAAAACATTTAAGGCGGGGCAACTCGCCTTTGTTATTTTACCTGCATAATTAATTCTACCATTCTACTTCACCCTCTCGCGACACTAAAGAAGGACAACCAAAAGGCACCTTCGGAAGCTTCAAGGATAAGGCATAGACACAAAAAAGCCTGCGATTAAAAAACCGCAGGCTTTTTGAGATAACAACACGAAAAATCGATTGATTTTTTATCCTATTTTTCGACCATAACAACATAACAATCTGAATATTAATCACAGGTCTGTTGTTATCAATCTGTCAAAGATATAATTCTGAAAGCAAATCACAACGAAAAATGAAAAAGCTATGCTCCACTCTGTGTTGTTATCAATCTGTCAAAGATATAATTCTGAAAGCAAATCACAACGTTCCATAAGCGATGCAAAGGTAATTAGTGTTGTTATCAATCTGTCAAAGATATAATTCTGAAAGCAAATCACAACACAAACACATTGAGCAACTTTGTTGTGTCTGTTGTTATCAATCTGTCAAAGATATAATTCTGAAAGCAAATCACAACTAAACCATGCTGCGGCCTCCGCATTGGAAAGTTGTTATCAATCTGTCAAAGATATAATTCTGAAAGCAAATCACAACGCCAAGTCAGCAGGCAGTAACTACATTCTGTTGTTATCAATCTGTCAAAGATATAATTCTGAAAGCAAATCACAACGCCCAAAGCCATGTTAACCAATACTTGTTGTTGTTATCAATCTGTCAAAGATATAATTCTGAAAGCAAATCACAACTATCTTCAGCTGTCTTTTCCGCAAGTTCTGGTTGTTATCAATCTGTCAAAGATATAATTCTGAAAGCAAATCACAACGCTGGCAGCTAAACCAGTTTTAAGTGGTTAGTTGTTATCAATCTGTCAAAGATATAATTCTGAAAGCAAATCACAACAACGGTAGCGGATGGGATGCTTTAGGAGAGGTTGTTATCAATCTGTCAAAGATATAATTCTGAAAGCAAATCACAACTAAACGAG
>WASS01000008.1 GCA_009712635.1 Hungatella sp.
TGCCTTTGATCCGATACAGAGGGGACTTGTGCCTGTCACTGAGGTTACAGCAGCAGATTTGTGTACAGTTACAGCTTGAGTGGAACTTGTAGTTATTGAACCTGAAGCAAGGCAGCCATTTCCACTATTTCCATCAGCCCAAGAAACTGTTACATAATAATAATAAGTGCCAACTTGATTAATAAGTGGCGTGTAATTTGACGAAAGTGTATTTGCGTCGACTTTTTTGGGCCCTTGTGTTTGTTCAACCTGCACAACAGTTCCACCAGAATTGGAATCTGTTGAATTTCTATACCATGTAATTGTAATTGGAAGGTATTTGTCTGAGTTTCCATTAGAATCATAGAGACAATCAACATTTACCCAAGTCGCATTAAGAGATGATGCACTGGCATCTTGACAATACGACTTTCCTCCTGTAAAACTTGTAAATGCACCTGGGTAATGATTAATTTTACCATTATCTTTATCGGTAAAAAACGTCCTATAATCATATCCAGAATCGGTATATGCTTCCAGTTGGAGTTGAGCTCCGGCTTCAAAATCATTTACATACCAGGTGGTATGCACTTCGCCGTTTGCATCGGCAATAACGGTCCACACCTCATAAGGATTGGGGGTTACGCCTGTCACGTCGGGTACAGGTAATGGCGAGAGGTGGGTTACTTTCAGGTAAACCGTTTCACCGGGGGTCCAATACTCTCCGGCAATTAGTACCGTGGATCCTGGAGCATAGTCTGGAGCATCTGTTTCCACATACGCTTCTTGGTCCTGAGCAAAAGCATTCATGCTGCATAGGGCACAAAACAGCATGACCAGAAAACCAGTCAGAAAAGACAGTCTTCTGGTAGGTGTTGAAGAGTAAAATGTTGCTTTCATTTAAATAAAAAAGATTAAGGTCATTTCACTTGAACAAAATTCAGATTTTAAAAGATACTAGGGAATAGCATTCAGCGAAGTAAACTCCACGTTAGAATATGATAGTTTCATCACCAAATAAAAGAACAAAAAGAATGAAGATTGAAGAATAAAAAACTATAGCAAACAAATAATACACAACCATTTCTGTTCGGACACAGAAATGACCAGACATATTACAGCTTAGCCGTGTTTGCAAGAAATTGCGGAAGTAAAAGAATTACATCAAACCAAGCAGATATCGCTTGTCGATGCATAAAGGGGTAAAAGGTTTGGAGTGGGTGCAGTAAAATAAATCCCCTTACAAGAGTAAATTGAAAAGATCTTTGACAGATGTGTTATAGAGGAAATTGTATTAAGTGCGCAGTGCATTCTTATTAGCTCTAAGCTTACTCAATCAAAATTTAACATTTCTATAGCTACATCTACATTTTTATACAAAGTAAGCATTTATACATGCAAAAGTCAACAGCAAATCATATTTTTAATTATTTTTACATATAGCAAATTCCTGTTTTCTTTGCTCACGTAACGCATCAAAAATAATCATACACGCGCCCTTCGGTTATTTCAGAACTAGACAACAGTCTCACAAAAGGAAACCTCTACTCTTGTTTTACGTCGTTTTTTTTTGTTGTTTTGCATAAATATTACAGACATGCAAATTAACAATTTATCAGAAGAAAACTCGCTTCTCAATCAGTTCCTCAAAGAGATACGAAATGTTGAAATACAACAAGATAGCTTACGTTTCAGACGCAACATCGAACGTATCGGTGAAATAATGGCATACGAAATCAGTAAAAGAATGACGTATGAAACCGAAAATGTAAAAACACAACTTGGTGTCGCCCCCATTAACCTACCAACAGAGCAAGTCGTATTGGGAACCATACTGAGAGCCGGCCTGCCTTTTCACAATGGCTTTTTGAACTATTTCGACCATGCCGAAAATGCTTTTGTTTCTGCCTATCGAAAATATAAAGACGCTCTTAAATTCGATATTTTTATTGAGTATATTGCATCACCGTCTCTTGACGGCAAAACACTGATTGTTACTGACCCCATGCTGGCAACCGGTAGTTCGATGGAACTTGCTGTTGGTGCTTTGCATACCAAAGGAAAACCGGCTCATATTCACATAGCTACTATAATTGCCAGTCAACCGGCCATCGATTATATTCAGTCTAATCTTACTGCTGATAATATCACCGTGTGGACTGCGGCCATTGATCCGGAGCTGAACAGCCATTCTTATATTATTCCGGGACTGGGCGATGCCGGAGACCTTGCATTCGGTCAAAAATTATAATATGACTCACAACGAGAACCCCATAAAGACATTTGTCAAAAGATACTGGAGAACAATAGGCACGGCCTGTGTCATATTATATCTCTCGACAGCACCCGGATCCGAGTTTGAAAAGATTCCAACTTTTCCAAATGAAGACAAGTTGGTTCATTTTCTTATGTATTTTGGCTTTGCTTTTATTCTCTTATGGGATCTCCTCGACAGGTTTGGCATGTCGGTTATTCATCAAAAAAAGCTTCTTATTCTCATCATTGGATTACCCGTTATTTGGGGTGGTAGCATGGAATTAATTCAACAGTTCTTTACCACCACCCGTACCGGCGACTGGCTTGACGAACTCACCAACACACTTGGCACCATCTCCGGTTTTTTTGCGGGGAAATGGATACTACCAAACCTGCTTAAAAGAAAAAAATAAACGTTATCTCTGACATGCGTTATCTCATTGCCTTATCGATGATTAAAGGTATCGGCCCCATTCTGGCACGAAACCTGATCGCGTATCTTGGCGATGCAGAAGCCGTGTTTACTGAGAAGCAACAAAACCTGGAGAAAATTCCGGGTATTGGCGGAGTATTGTCTCAGGCTATAATTGGCAAAACCGATCTATTAAAATTAGCAGATAAAGAGCTGGAGTTTATCACAAAAAACAGCTTCAATGCTTTTGCTTACACGGACAAAACTTATCCTTTCCGACTCAAAGAATGCAGTGACGCTCCGGTTGTTTTATACACCAACGGAAAAATTGACCTGAACAAAGGACGTTTTGTGGCCGTGGTAGGCACTCGCAATATCACTGACTACGGACGTACTGTATGCGAAACACTGATTGATGATCTCATCCAACAAATTCCGGATGTTATTATCGTTAGCGGACTTGCCTACGGCACGGACATAACAGCTCATAAATCTGCCTTGAAACACCAAACGCCTACTATCGGAGTGGTCGCTCACGGACTGGATCGGTTATATCCGGCTGCCCATACTTCAATTGCGTCCAAAATGACCGCATCAGGAGCAATTGTCACCGAATACACAACCAATACGGAACCGGACAAGCCAAATTTTGTACAGCGCAACCGCATTATTGCCGGGATGTGCGACGCAATTGTGGTAGTGGAATCTGCAATACGCGGCGGATCACTGCTCACTGCCGATGTCGCAAACCTGTATAACCGGGAAGTCTTTGCCATTCCAGGACGGGTCGGCGACACACGTTCTGCCGGCTGCAACGATCTTATCAGACAAAACAAAGCGGCGCTTATCGAATCGGCATCTGATCTGATAAAAGCAATGGGGTGGCAACCGAACGAAAGCAAAAACTCCAAACAAACTCTCCTCTTCAACGATTTATCGGAAGAAGAACAGACAATCATTTCTGTTCTACGCCAACATGAATCGCTGCAAATCAACCAACTCACTCTCAAATTAAAGCTTCCGGTTGAAAAACTATTTCCTCTGCTTATCGAACTGGAATTCAAAGGGCATCTTCGCTGTCTTCCCGGAAACGTATACAAAGTTGTAGGGTAAGAATATTTTATTCAATTATTTATTATCTTTGTTTCCCTGATAAAGCGTAAGCAAATCAGCTCTTAAAGTATCAAATCATTAAATTTGCAAGCCATATAGGACGCTATATTTTACCAGATTGACAGCATTTTGCTTTATGTTCATTAGAGTGTGCATCAAATCTGAACAATTAAGTTTAGAAAAACAGATCTGCACATAAACTCCTTGTTTCAACCATTTAATGCTAAAAACCAACCAAAACAAAACCATTTACTCATGAAATCCGAAAGCAAAGTTGGCGAAAAAATTGCCTCCATACGGGACTCAAAAAATATAACACAAGAGGAATTGGCAGAACGCTGTAACATGTCTCTATTCCAGTTGAAGGCTATTGAAGAACAAAACCTTATTGCTTCTCTTGCTATACTTATCAAAATAGCACGAGTGCTGGGTGTCAGACTTGGAACATTTCTCGATGACGATCTTGGACTTTGGCCGGTAGTTATTCGGAACGAAGAGTCGCACAGAACAATCAGTTTTTCAAGTCAGGTTTCCAATACACATTCACACCTCAACTTTTTCTCTCTCGCGGGAAATAAGTCTGGCCGCCACATGGAACCGTTTCTGATTGATATACTGCCTGCCGACAATAAGGAAATTGTACTTTCATCTCACGAAGGAGAAGAATTTTTATACGTACTTGAAGGCACCGTAAAGATCCATTACGGAAAAGAAGAATATATTCTAAACAAAGGAGAAAGCATTTATTACGATTCAATAGTAGCCCATCTGGTTTGTTCCGCTGTTGAAAAACCGGCAAAAATACTGGCTGTGGTTTATTCTCCAATGTAAAAGAATTTTCCAAAATGGTGCATCATGAACTTGCGGCCACATCACTGACTGAAATTAAAGAATCCGTTATAGATCTGGCAATATTACCCTGGGGAGCGACAGAACCTCATAATTTACATTTACCATACGGAACAGATTGTCTTGCATCCACTTCAATTTCGGTAGATGCAGCAAAAAAAGCAGCTCTGCAAGGGGTGCGCTGTATGGTTTTGCCTGCCATTCCGTTAGGCTCCCAAAATCCGGGACAAACGGACATGCTTTTATGCATACACGCTCGTTACGAGACTCAAAAAGCGATTTTAACCGACATTGTTGCATCACTTCACCGGCAAGGATTTCGTAAACTTGTAATTGTTAACGGACACGGCGGCAACAGCTTCAAAAACATGATTCGTGATCTGGCTGTCGATTATCCTGATTTTACGGTAGTGATCGCCAATTGGTACGACATCATCCCACAGGAAGGGTATTTTGAAAACCGCGACGATCATGCCGGCGAAATGGAAACATCCGTCATCATGCACTACTTTCCCGAGCTGGTTTTACCTCTTTCTGAAGCTGGTGAAGGCGCTGAAACGCGTTTCTCTATCGACTCACTGAACGATAAGACAGCCTGGACTCCCCGGCATTGGAACAAAGCGACCAACGACACCGGAATTGGCAATCCTAAACTGGCAACGGCTGAAAAAGGCAAACGCTATGCAGATGTCGTATCCGATAGGTTATGTAAACTTTTCATAGAACTAACTACCAAAGAATTATATTAAAACACGAACACTCCCATGCAGCTTTTTGACAGAACTTTAGGAGACTGGTTGGAACATTGGGCAACCGAAACCCCCGATCACGAATATATTGTGTATTCGGATCGCAATCTGCGTTTTACATGGAAACAATTTAACGACCGGGTCGATTGCATGGCAAAAAGCATGCTCTCGATTGGCGTAAAAGGAGGCGACCACGTGGGCATTTGGGCTCAAAATGTTCCTGACTGGCTGACCATACTTTATGCCTGCGCCAAGTTAGGAGCCGTTGCCGTAACGGTCAATACCAATTACAAGCAACACGAGCTGGAATATCTGGTTGAAAACTCCGATATGCACACGCTTTTCATTACCAACGGAACTTTTGAAAGCGACTATGTAAACATGACATATGAAATGCTTCCTGAACTAAAAAACTGCGAAAGAGGGCACCTGAAAAGCGAACGATTCCCTCGTATGAAAAACGTGGTCTATATTGGACAGGAAAAATTCAGGGGCATGTACAACACGGCAGAGCTGTTACTTTTGGGGCAAAATCTGGACAACGCAGATCTTCTGGATGCAAAAAAGAAAGTGAATTGTCACGACGTGACGAATATGCAATACACCTCAGGAACCACTGGTTTCCCGAAAGGTGTTATGCTTTCACACCACAATATAGCCAACAATGGTTACATCACCGGGGAAAATATGAAATTCACCCAACAGGATAAGCTTTGTGTTTGTGTTCCTTTGTTCCATTGTTTCGGGGTTGTGTTAGCCACTATGAACTGCCTCACCCACGGATGCACTCAGGTAATGGTAGAGCGATTTGACCCTCTGGTGGTATTGGCATCGATCCACAAAGAACGCTGTACGGCTGTGTATGGCGTGCCCACCATGTTTATCGCAGAACTTCACCACCCGATGTTCAGTATTTTCGACCTCACTTCGCTACGCACCGGCATTATGGCCGGATCGCTCTGCCCTATCGAACTAATGCGTGAAGTAAGCGACAAAATGTACCTTCAGATTACCAGCGTTTACGGTCTTACCGAAACCTCTCCGGGCATGACTCAAACCCGCATCGACGATCCGTTTGAGGTACGTTGTACCACAGTGGGCAGCGACTTTCCATTTGTCGAAGTGCAGGTCATCGATCCCGAAACCGGAGAAATATGTCCGGTGGGCGTACAAGGCGAAATGTGCTGCCGTGGATTCAACGTAATGAAAGGATACTACAAGAATGAAGCCGCCACAGCAGAAGTTATCGACAAGAATGGCTTCTTACACTCCGGAGACCTTGGCGTTAAGGACGAAAACGGAAATTACCGGATTACCGGCCGCATCAAAGACATGATTATCCGCGGAGGAGAAAATATTTATCCCCGTGAAATTGAAGAGTACCTTTACAAGTTACCCCAAATCAAAGACGTGCAGGTTGCTGGTATTCCTTCTGAAAAATATGGTGAACAGGTAGGTGCGTTTATCATCCTAAAAGAAGGACAAACACTGTTGGAAGAAGACATTGTCGATTTCTGCCGGGGAAAAATATCGAGATTTAAAATTCCGAAATATATTTTCTTTGTAAAAGAGTTTCCCATGACAGGCAGTGGAAAGATTCAGAAATACAAGTTAAAAAACATAGGACTTGAGATGCTTCAAGAGCAAGGCATTGAAGTTATATAACAACAAAAAAACGGCTTTAATCCAGGTGATTAAAGCCGTTTTTGTATAACGATCAGATAATATTAATTCCCCATTTCGGATAAGAATTTGATACGTACCAAACGAACCTCTTCTTCGGTAAAGTCATCTTCACCAAGTTCTTTCAGTGCATCCGCAATATCATCGGTTTCAGCTTCACGGAAATAATCCTCAATTATACCGATGTGATCATCATCCATGATATCCTCGAGGAAATAATCGATATTTATTTTTGTTCCTGAATAAACTATTGCCTCCACTTCATCCAGCAGTTCACTAAAATCAAGACCTTTGGATTCAGCTAAATCATCCAAAGCCACTTTTCTATCAATAGACTGAATAACAGAAACTTTTAATTTAGATTTATTGGCAACGGAACGAACGCGAAGATCTTCCGGGCGAACAATCTCATTTTCGATTACATGCCGTTTGATCAAAGCGACAAACTCTTCACCGTAACGTTTTGCCTTACCAGCCCCTACCCCGGGAACATTCTGGAGTTCATCGACGGAGATCGGATAGGTAGTCGCCATCGCTTCGATAGAAGGATCCTGGAAAATTACAAAAGGAGGCAGCTCCAATTGTTTTGACATCTTCTTTCGCAGGTCAATCAGCATTGCATAAAGAGCCGGATCGACAGCACTTGTGCCAGCTCCTTTTAATGGCGTTTCCTCTTCTTCTTCGTCAAAATCATTATTTTTGACCACCATAAAAGAGGTTGGTTTTGCAAGGTATTTTTTCCCTTTGGCTGTCATTTTCAACAAGCCATAGTTTTCAATATCCTTTTCAACTAAACCGGCCAGCATTGCCTGACGAATAATTGCCTGCAAGAAGTTTTCATCTTCTTCCTGGGCTGTACCAAACTGTTCAAGCTCATCATGCCCGTAAGACTTAATATCTTCCGTTTCTACGCCTTTTAGCACGTTAACCACATACTCGGCCTTGAACTTTTCTTTAAGGGCACAAATGGTCTCTAAAATCAGTACCAGTAATTCCTGAGCCTCCACCTGTTTTTTCGGATGGCTACAGTTGTCACAACTTCCACAATTTTCCTCCATATACACTTCTCCAAAATAATGCAATAAAATTTTTCTTCTACAAACTGATGTTTCCGCGTAGGCCGCGGTTTCAAATAATAATTGTTTACCTATCTCTTGTTCTGCAATGGGTTTGCCCTGCATAAACTTTTCCATCTTCTGCAAATCCTTAGCAGAATAGAATGCAATACAAATACCTTCACCACCGTCACGTCCTGCACGTCCTGTCTCCTGATAATAGCCTTCGAGGCTCTTCGGTATTTCATAATGAATTACAAATCTAACATCAGATTTGTCAATTCCCATACCAAAAGCAATAGTAGCTACAATCACCTGCGCATTTTCCATCAGGAACTTGTCCTGATTTTCGGCACGTGTAGCAGCGTCCATCCCTGCATGATAGGGCAATGCGGCAATTCCGTTGACCTGCAAAGTACCTGCGAGGTCTTCTACTTTTTTACGGCTGAGACAATAAATAATACCCGATTTTTTAGGCTGAGACTTGATATACTTGATAATTTCCTTATCAATATCATTCGTCTTGGGACGTATTTCGTAATAAAGATTGGGACGGTTGAAAGACGATTTGAAGACAGTAGCATCTGTCATCGCCAGATTCTTCAAAATATCATGTTGAACTTTCGGTGTCGCGCTGGCAGTAAGCGCTATGATGGGGGCTTTCCCTATTTCATTTACAATAGGGCGAATCCTTCTGTATTCCGGACGGAAATCATGTCCCCATTCTGAGATACAATGAGCTTCATCTACGGCATAAAAAGAAATATTCAGCTGTTTCAGAAACTCCACATTGTCTTCCTTCGTCAGCGATTCCGGGGCAACATAAAGCAACTTTGTCTTACCACTGAGAATATCGCTCTTAACCTCATCTATGGCAGCTCTGTTGAGCGAAGAATTCAGGAAGTGAGCCACGCCGTCTTCCATACTGAAGCTGCGCATGGCATCAACCTGATTTTTCATCAAAGCAATAAGCGGAGAAATGACAATAGCCGTTCCCGGCATCATTATTGCGGGCAACTGATAACACAGGGATTTGCCGCCTCCGGTAGGCATCAAAACGAAGGTATCTTTTTTATCCAGTACATTCTGGATAATAGCCTCCTGATTGCCTTTGAAGACATCAAAGCCGAAGTAGGTCTTTAATTGCTCTGTCAGTTCTGAATGCTTATTCGCCATATAAAAGTTAGATCAAGGTTAGTTTGTCAATATTTAGTATGTAAATATAAAGTAAGTCTATAATAAAAGCTTCTTTGAAACGACTAAATTTATGCTTTAAGTTGATTTTTTCACAACAGGCTGAACCTGACCTGATTTTTACTAATACTCTTTCTGGGATAACAATTGACAGGTTTTCTATCAATTATCCAATAATTTGGATTACTCTCTGCCTTAATCGCGTTCATTCATAAGAACAACGCAAGAGCAGATCACACTCTCCAAACAATAAAACACCTCCTTGTAAAGGAGGCATGTTTCATAGAACAAATTTATAAACAACTTTCCCAAACCCCCTAATATTTTGATAAAAAAAAACCCATAAAAGCACAAAAGTTTTTTCTCTATATTGTTTAACTACATAACAAACTGAATTAATGTGATTTAAACAACAAAACACAAGATAAAGACATTAAAAAATGGTGCGAAATCGCAATCATCAATATACGATTCCACACCATTCATTAAGAAAAACTGCTTAAAACGACAGTTTACTCCTTATCAGGCTGATATTTTTCCCGATTTGTCCATTTTTTCTTTAGCAAAAGCAGCTGTTATTACCAGTTCCTTCTGATTTCCTGACGGAACTTCATACATAGCATCCATCATTATGGTTTCTGCAATGGATCTTAAACCACGTGCTCCCAATTTAAATTCGATAGCCTTATCGACAATAAAGTCTAACGCGGCATCTTCAAAAGTCAGTTTGACGTCGTCCATTCCAAAAAGCTTTACATACTGCTTTATAATAGAATTTTTAGGCTCTGTAAGAATTCTCCTCAACGATTTTCTTTCGAGCGGATCAAGATAAGTCAGCACCGGCAAACGTCCGATAATTTCAGGAATAAGACCGAAAGCTTTCAAATCCTGCGGAGAAATATATTGTAGGAAATTGCTCCGGTCAATCTCGTGCGATGATTTTGTGGCGCTATAACCGACAACGTGAGTATTCAAACGTTGTGCAATTTTTTTCTCAATGCCGTCAAATGCTCCACCGCAAATAAAGAGAATATTCTGTGTATTTACGGCAATCATCCGCTGTTCCGGATGCTTACGTCCACCTTGTGGCGGAACATTTACCACAGAGCCTTCCAACAACTTCAGCAAGCCCTGCTGCACGCCTTCACCACTCACATCTCTCGTAATAGAAGGATTATCGCTTTTGCGGGCTATCTTATCAATTTCATCAATAAAGACAATACCTCTTTCGGCAGCCTTCACATCATAATCAGCCACCTGCAAAAGACGGGTCAGAATGCTTTCTATATCTTCGCCAACGTATCCGGCTTCGGTAAATACCGTTGCATCTACAATGGTAAAAGGAACATGCAATTGACGGGCAATAGTACGCGCCAAAAGTGTTTTCCCCGTACCTGTAGGGCCAACCATAATGATGTTCGATTTTTCAATTTCAACATCATCGCCATGATCCCGTTGAGTGAGTCGTTTATAGTGATTGTAAACAGCTACCGATAAAAACTTCTTGGCTTCATCCTGCCCAATAACGTATTGATCGAGGAACTGCTTAATCTCCATCGGTTTTGGAGGGGCACCATTTTTAAATTTGATATCTTCCGCTCCGGATTTTTTCGAAAATTCCTGAACGATATCGTAGGCCATTTCAACGCACTGTGAACAAATCGCGCCGTCGACGCCCGTAATTAAAGCGCCCACCTCCGACTCCGATCTGCCGCACATTGAGCAGCATCGACCTGTTGTATTCTTTTTTGCCATAAATTACTAATCCTTATTTCTTTTCGCGGAATAATACTTCATCCACCATTCCGTATTCTTTAGCTTCAGCAGCTGTCATCCAGTAGTCACGATCCGAATCCTTTTCGATTCTTTCGTATTCATTACCGGAATGATCTGCAATAATCATATACAATTCTTTTTTCAACTTCTGAATTTCACGAGCCGTAATTTCTATATCTGAAGCCTGTCCCTGAGCACCGCCCATCGGCTGGTGAATCATGATACGTGAGTGTTTCAGCGCAGAGCGTTTACCCTTACTGCCGGCAACCAGCAATACGGCTGCCATCGAAGCTGCCATTCCGGTGCAAATTGTTGCCACCTTACTACTGATAAACTGCATAGTGTCGTAAATTCCCAAACCGGCATATACAGAACCACCGGGGCTATTCAAATAGATGGCAATATCTTTTCCGGGATCAGCAGAATCAAGATAAAGCAGCTGAGCCTGAATCACATTTGCCACGTAATCATCAATGGGCATTCCCAAAAAGATAATACGATCCATCATCAAACGTGAAAAAACATCCATCTGAGTTACATTCAACTGACGTTCTTCCAGAATTGAAGGTGATATATAATTGTCGGTTATCCGGGAATACTGGTCTAATGCCAGTCCGTTCATTCCCAAATGTTTGGTTGCATAATTTCTAAAATCGTTCATAAGTATTCTGTTTGTGAAACTTTTATCTGTTTTATTCAAACATTCGTTTCTGTTTTTACATAGAAGAATAACAAAGGTAGCATAAATTCAATGTAAACACAAGCACCTTAATCTGTAACAAATTACAAATCAGATCTGACACCTGCGCTCTTATTCAAACATTCTCCTGAAATTCTGGAAGAATGATTTTGACGCAGATCCGTTTGGTTTTACATTAGGAGATTCATTCAGCTTTTCAATCAGCTTTTGTTCATCTTTGGTGAGATGCTCCGGAATGTATACACCGATGTGTACCAATAAATCGCCATGGCCGTAACGGTTTACATTGGGCAAGCCTTTTCCTCTCAATCTCAAAACCTTACCGGGCTGAGTACCGGCATCTACCTTCACCTTAACACGCCCGTCTACTGTTGGCACTTCGACTGTACCTCCCAAAATAGCAACTGTCACAGGCAAAAGAAGATTATAGACAAGATCATTTTCATCGCGAATCAATTCAGGATGTTGTTCTTCTTCAATCAACACGAGAAGATCTCCCGTAACACCACCACGTCGGGCCGCATTTCCTTTACCACTAACCGAGAGTTGCATACCCTCACCAACGCCGGCCGGAATATTAATACTGATTACTTCATCCTGACGAACAATACCTTCACCGTTACAATGAGGGCATTTTTTCGTTATTGTTTTACCATCTCCGTTGCAGGAAGGACAAACCGACTGGGTTTGCATCGCACCGAGAATAGTTTGTTGCACACGGGTTACATGTCCTGATCCATGACAGGTTGAACAGGTAGACACTCCACTCGGATCTGCCGCACCACTTCCCCCGCAATGAGAACAGGCAACATATTTATTGACCTTGATTTTCTTTTCTACACCATTGGCAATTTCCTGCAAATTCAGGTGAACCTTCACTCTCAAATCTGCTCCACGATTATAACGGGGTGAGTTACCTCCACCACCGCCAAATCCGCCGAAACCACCAAAGCCACCGAAATGACCACCGAAAATATCGCCGAAATGAGAGAAAATATCGTCCATATTTCCACTCCATTGTGTACCGCCACCAGCAGCACCGCCCATACCGGCATGACCGAACTGATCGTAACGCTGGCGTTTTTGTGCATCACTCAGCACTTCATAAGCTTCAGCAGCCTCTTTAAATTTTTCTTCAGCTTCTTTATTCCCGGGGTTTTTATCGGGGTGAAACTGAATTGCCTTCTTACGATAGGCTTTTTTTATTTCGTCATCCGAAGCATTTTTGGAGACTCCAAGCACTTCGTAATAGTCTCTTTTCGACATCTTTATATTGATTTACAATTTATTCGTTTTCGACTTGCAATGTAAAAGTTCATATCTATTTACTTTTACACCAAGCATTTAACTGTAATATCGTTGAAATGTAAGCGTTTGCAACCGAATTATTCTCCGACAACCACTTTTGCAAAACGTATCACTTTATCATTCAACACGTAGCCCTTTTGAACACAATCAACAACCTTACCTTTTAATTCCTCCGACGGTGCCGGAATAGTTGTTATTGCCTCATGAAATTCCGTGTCAAAAACACTATTTTCAGTCTCAATAGCCTTTACTCCGTTTTGAGTAAGAAATGCCACCAACTTAGTATAAATCAGTTCCATTCCCTGACGTACAGCATCCACATCCGTACTATCTTTCGAAGCCTGCAAACCTCTTTCGAAATCATCAGCCAACGGCAACAGGTTTACCAAAACCGATTCACCTGCCGATTTTATCAGTTCAGATTTTTCGCGCAAAGTCCGCTTTCTGTAATTGTCAAACTCCGCCATCAGTCGCAAATGAGAATCATTCAACTGATTATATTTCGATTCCCATTCATTAACTTCATTTTCCACAGAGGTTTCTTCGGAAACTTCACTTCCCTGAGCCTCGTTTTCCTGATTCTGAACTTCTTTTTCTACAATTTCCTCTGATTTCTTCTCCTGAGTCATAGTTCTTATAATGTATTTATTTATTCGTTTTTAAACAGACGTCTCCATAGTTACCCACAACAAAAAGCCTACCAAGAACATTCAGACACCATTTTGTCAGCCTTAAATGTCCAATTAATGCAGTTTTGTCAGGCATATTATTCATGATGGTACGGCTCGCCTTTTATGATGGTCATTGCCCGGTATACTTGCTCTACAAACAAAAGCCGGATCATCTGGTGCGAAAAAGTCATTCGCGAAAGCGACAATTTCCCGTTTGCACGTGCATACACATCGCCGGAGAATCCATAAGGGCCACCCACAACAAAAACAAGGCGCTTGACAGAAGCAAGCCCTTTTTTCTCCAACAATGAAGCAAATTCCACAGAGCTGTATTGAACCCCTCTTTCATCCAGTAAAATAACTTCATCCGAGCTATCTAAAGCATTTAAAATTGCCACTCCTTCTTTTTCCTTTTGCTGGTCGAAAGAGAGATTTTTGGCATTTTTCAGTTCCGGTATAACCAACACCTCAAACGAAATGTAACGTTTAAGGCGTTTGAGATATTCTTCAACTGCCTGATTCAAGTAACTTTCCGTGGTTTTCCCCACCAGTAAGAGTGTAATTTTCACTTAAATAGCATCATTTATAATTAGGCACACAAAGGTACAAACTATATTGTCAACCAACAACCCGCAGAAGTTTCCCGCCTGCAATCCAAGCGCAACAATTACGTACGCTAATTTTTTATCAGAAACTTTAATAATCATTCACTCATACCACATTCAACCTTACATTGAATCAAATTTCAGTATATCAACACAATGCAACAAAACCGCATTATTCACCACAAATGACAAACATTTTAAATAGTTGGTCGATTCCAATTTCCGCCTATCTTTGCATACAAAGGTTATCAAACAAAACAGAGAATGAGCTGACAAAGGATTTATCCAAAAAATTATCGAAATTATTTTTTCGTTATTTACCGTAATTTCACTACCTTTGCAGGTCATTTTAGGATTGTGCTGTATTCGTTTTTACATTGAACACACCGAAACAAATCGGCAACTGAAACGAGCTATGAATAACGTTTTCTACAACAGGGAATTAACATTATAGCAAGTTCCATGTGACCTTAAAAAAACAAAGTTCCAAACACATGAAATGAGCTATTCGCCCTTTAAATGAAACAACATCAATCAATGAAAAAACTATCGCTTTTACTACTGATCACTGTCTCATTTTTAACTTCTTGCAGTCAATTTCAGAAATTACTAAAAAGCAACGACAACGAGTTAAAGTACAATGAAGCAAAAGCTTACTACGACAAAAAGGATTACAATCACGCAGCGCAATTATTCGAAGACATTTCGACCTATTACAAAGGGACAGACCGTTCGGAAGATGTGATGTATTATCTGGCTAAGTCGTACGCAGGACAAAAAGATTTTTATAGCGCCGGAGAAAACTTCAAAGGTTACATAAAAAGCTTTCCAAGAGGCAAATATGCAGAGGAAAGTTATTTCATGATTGGTTATTCATCCTATCTGGATTCACCGGATGCCCGTCTTGACCAGTCAAGCACAAATGACGCCATTACTGCTTTTTCAAACTTTGTAGAAAGCTATCCGCAAAGCGAACGAGCAAAACAGGCATACGAATACCTGACTGAATTAAAAGACAAACTGGCTTACAAAGCCTATTTGAATGCAAAAACATATTACAACCTGGGCAATTATCTGGGAAGAAACTGTTACGCATCTGCTGTCATCACAGCAAACAACGCTTTAAAAATATACACCGAGACTAAATATCGCGATGACCTCACAGCTCTTGTAATGAAATCAAAACATGCACAGGCTGTTGAAAGTTTTGAAGAAAAGAAAGCAGACCGTTACCGTGATGTAATTGATGAATGCTACAGCTACATCAATGAATTTCCGAACGGCAAATATATCAAGGAAGCTCAATCCTTCCTCAAAGAAGCAAAGAATTACGTAAAAGAAAAATAACTATGGACTTTAGAAAAACAAAAGCGCCTCTTTCAACCATTACCCGTGACATGAACAGCATGTGCGAGCCAACAGGTAATGTGTACGAAACTGTCAATGTCATTGGCAAAAGAGCAAACCAAATCAGCTTATTGATTCGTGACGAACTGGATCAGAAACTGAAAGAATTCACATCCGTAGCTGACAGTCTGGAAGAAGTATTCGAAAACCGCGAACAAATCGAATTGTCTCGTTTTTACGAAAGACTTCCTAAACCTACTTTAATTGCTGCACAGGAATACGTGGACAACAAACTGTTCCACCGCAAGGCTATTAAGTAAGTTTTTTCGCAACAATAAACTATAATTTTGCCGGTTCGTCACAAACGGATCGGCAAAAAGTGTCTTTAAACGGCACATAAACACATCATCCTTCACTCAACTCTAATTCCGGCATCATGCTTCGAGGGAAAAATATTATACTTGGCATTACCGGCAGCATTGCCGCATACAAGTCGGCCTTGTTGACCCGTCTTCTGGTAAAAGAAGGTGCAAACGTCAAAATTGTAATGACACCTTTGGCAAAAGAGTTCATTACTCCCCTAACCTTAGCAACTCTAGCCAAAAACCCGATTCTTGTCGATTTTTTTGACCCGACAAACGGCAACTGGAACAGTCATGTCAATTTAGGATTATGGGCCGACGCATACGTAATTGCACCGGCAACTGCCAACACACTGGGCAAAATGGCCAACGGAATCGCGGATAATCTATTGATGACCACTTATTTTTCAGCAAAATGCCCTGTTTTTGTTGCACCGGCAATGGACCTCGACATGTTTCAGCATCCAGCCACACAAAAAAACATAAGCACTCTGCTAAGCTACGGCAACCATATTATTGACGCCGGCACCGGAGAACTGGCAAGTGGACTGGAAGGCAAAGGAAGGATGGCCGAACCGGAAGATATCGTACGTTATCTGAATAGCTATTTTTCAGAGACAGCTTCTCTTACCGGAAAGAAAGTATTGATCACAGCCGGGCCTACATATGAAAAGATAGACCCTGTACGTTTCATCGGCAACTATTCTTCGGGAAAAATGGGATTTGCGCTGGCACAAACATGTGCCGAAAGAGGTGCAAAGGTAACGCTTGTCTCCGGACCGGTTAGTCTTACGATCAACCATCCGAATATAGAACGCATCGACGTCGAAAGCGCAAAAGAAATGTATCAGGCTGCGTCTGCAAATTTCGCCGACAACGACATAGCAATTCTCTGTGCAGCAGTGGCCGACTTTACACCGGAAACCAGAACTAATCAAAAGATCAAAAGAGGCAAGGACGATTTAGTACTTAACCTCAAACCCACACGCGACATCGCTGCATCGCTGGGAGCTGTAAAACGAGACAACCAGTTGTTGATCGGGTTTGCGCTGGAAACAAACGACGAAGAAGAAAATGCCTTATCGAAGCTCAAAAGAAAGAATTTCGATATGATTGTATTGAACTCGTTACGCACTCCGCAAGCCGGATTTCAGTACAACACCAATCAAATTACGATCATCGATAAAAACGGAAATAAAAAAGAATACCCTCTTAAAGACAAAAAAGAGGTTGCAAATGACATTGTAAACGTAATTGAACAAAAACTATAACAGCTCCAATGAAAACACAAAGCATCGTTACTCAGGTTCAACTCTATCAGTTTGACGAACTGGCGCCCGATTATCAAAAGATAGTAAGTCTGGCCAAAGAGCAAACCGGGAAGTCATACTCTCCCTACTCTCATTTTGCCGTAGGTGCTGCTGTATTAATGGAGAACGGTGAGATTTTTGCGGGAAGCAATCAGGAAAATGCAGCTTACCCATCGGGATTATGCGCAGAAAGAACCACAATGTTTTATGCAAATGCACAGCGCCCTGATGTACCCATCAAAGCCATTGCCATAGCTGCATTTACAAATGGAGATTATTTGGAAGATCCGGTAGCTCCCTGCGGGGCATGTCGACAGGCTTTGCTTGAAAATGAAAGCCGTTTCGGGCAACCGTTACAGGTTTTGCTATACGGGAAGAAAGGAATTTATTTTGTAGAAAGCATCAAAGACCTTCTGCCGCTTTGCTTTACAAAAGAGAGCATGCAATAAGCAGCAGAAAGTCGGTGGGGATTTTTATTTTTATTTGAGAAAGTCAAGACGGGCAGGACTGAATCCGTCAATCAGGATGCCTTCTTCGAGGCACACAACGCCGTGAACCACATTCGGTTCCACATAAAACCCATCGCCTGCTACCAGAATTTTTGACTCTCCGCCAACAGTCACTTCAAAGCGGCCACTCATCACAACGCTACTTTGAGAATGAAAGTGTTGGTGTGAATATCCTATTGCACCAGTTTTAAAAGCTACTTTTACCTGCATCAACTGTCCATCATAACCCATTATCTGGCGTTCCACACCTTCGCCGGCAGGTTCCCATGCAAGCTCTTTCTCAATTATAAATGTTGAACTCTTCATTATAGTCTATTTCTTTTATCGTGTCAATTACTTCTTCAATGAAGAAGCAAACACCATCACATTATTCAGGTGAAGCCTCATTGTTGCTTCCGCAGCTTCCGAATCCTTTGCCCGGATATACTCCAACAATTTAAGGTGCTCATTAGACGCAACCGTTTCGACCGCCTGACACACCTTATATTCATTAAAGCTTTTCAGAATATCGGGGGTTATGATCATCATCAACGATTTAATCACCATATTTTTACTGCCCTCGGCAATGCTTCTGTGAAACGCCATGTCGGCATCAGCAACTTCCATACCCCCTGTTTTATCTTTATCAAGATAATTACGGAGAGCAGCTTCAATCTTCACAAGATCTTCGTCGGTACGACGCAAAGCGCAAAGACGAGCGGCATTGGTTTCAAGAATCAGGCGCGTTTCCACCAACGAATAAAAATCGTAATTATCCAGTTTGAGAACGTCCGTTATCAAGCCCTCAAGAGCCGGAATTTCCAACCCTGCAATAACAGATCCGCTCTGAGGCAAGGTTTTCAATACCCCATAAAATTCGAGTTTCTTGATGGCATCTCTCACATAAGCTCTGCCTACGCCAAATTGCTCTGCAAGCTTACGTTCGGCAGGCAGCCTGTCGCCGGGTTTCAATTTCCCGTTGTTCAATAAACTTTTAATTTCGCGAATAATAATGTCTGAAGGCGATTCTGTTGTAGATTCGGAAATAGTGCTAGCAATAGATTCTACAGTCATACGATACTGACAGATTGATAGTTGTTTACTCCTGTATCAAACAAAGCGTGTTCGGTAACAGAAATTGATGTTATTTGGAGAAAATAAATACAAAGATAGCGACTAAAAGCAATACCGCAATAAAAAAATCGCGAGTTTTAAGAAAAGTGTGCAGTTTTGCAATCGATTGATAGATTGAAATATGGATATAGTTTGAAGCCCCGATAATCAGTTTTGAGAAAAATGCGCTATAAACCCAAATTAATTTTTTACCTTTGCAACCTATAACCAAAAACTGAAAACTGTGAGTTTACTTAGCGAAAAAATGTCCCTGTTCGATGCACCTCAAAAGGTACAGGCTGCAGGGGTTTACCCGTATTTTCGTCCAATTGAATCCGACCAGGACACTGTCGTTTCTATCAACGGCAAACCCGTATTAATGTTCGGATCAAACAGTTACCTTGGACTTACCAACCACCCACGCATTAAAGAAGGCGCAATCAAAGCGGTGGAAAAATATGGAACCGGATGCGCCGGTTCTCGTTTTTTGAACGGCACGCTCGATATTCACATTGAATTGGAAGAACGTTTAGCCAAGTTAGTACATAAAGACGGTGCACTTGTTTATGCTACCGGATTTACTGTTAACTCAGGAGTAATTCCTTGCCTCGGCGGAAAAGACGATTATCTTTTATACGATGAACTGGATCACGCTTCCATCATCGAAGGACGCCGTCTTTCGTTTGCAAATCAGATCAAGTACAAACACAACGACATGGAGTCGCTGGAAAAACAACTCAAACGTTGTGCTCCAGACAAAATCAAGTTGATCGTTACCGATGCCGTATTCAGCATGGAAGGCGACGAAGCCAAACTGGTTGAAATGGTTGCTCTTGCCAAGAAGTACAATGCGTCTCTCTACGTGGACGAAGCGCACTCTCTGGGCTTCTATGGAGAAACCGGTGCCGGTCTTTGCGAAGATTTGGGTATTTCAAAAGATGTGGATGTCATTATGGGAACCTTTAGCAAATCGCTGGCTACCATCGGTGGTTTCGTTGCTGCCGACAACAACATCATCAACTTCCTGAAACACAACTCCCGCACACTTATTTTCAGTGCAAGTATCACTCCGGCATCTACCGGTTGCGTACTGGCAGCTCTTGACGTGATGCGTGACGAACCATGGCGTAAAGAACAGTTGTGGGCCAACACCAAACGTGCCCTCGAAGGCTTCAAAAAAGCAGGCTTCGATACAGGTCACACCACAACTCCTATCATTCCTCTATTTGTTCGCGACAATGACAAAACATTCCTGTTGACCAAAATGTTGATGGACGACGGTGTATTTGTCAATCCGGTGGTTTCTCCGGCTGTACCTTCAGAAGACACGTTAATTCGTTTCTCACTGATGGCTACACACACCTTCGAACAGATTGACGAAGCTGTAGAAAAAATCAGCAACAATGCCCGCAAATTAGGCATTATCGAATAAAAGAAAAAGCCGGTGCAAGGGCAACAGTTTCAAAAAAACTATTATCTTTGCACCGCTTTTAACGCGGAAGTAGCTCAGTTGGTAGAGCATCAGCTTCCCAAGCTGAGGGTCGCGGGTTCGAGTCCCGTTTTCCGCTCTTATAACAAAAAGCCACTTGCAATTATTTTTGCAGGTGGTTTTTTTATTTCCGCTTCATCATGTAACTTTGTTCTGATAAAACTTTACCGTATCATTATGAAAACAACTTCTCTTTTTCTGGCTATTTTGTTCACTATCCTATTGTCTTCCTGCTCATCAAACAGTGACCGTCTGATTGCGGCTTTTACCTCTGAAATCGGGACTTCATCCCAACTCAAAGCACAAGGAAACAGTAAAATTTCGTATACATGGCCGGCTGTGAGCATTGTAAAAAAAGGTGTACTAAAAAGCATTGCCGACAAAGAGTTGAAAATGTCACCGACAGCTACGCAGGACATGGGAATTGCGGTAGACGACAATGGCAATCCTGTAATCGGTAAAATACAGCAATCCTGGACATATGAAACTCCGGACAACAAAACAGAGCTTATCTACCAAATGTCGGGGTCAACCATTGATGTCATTTTAACTGTGACTAAGAAATAATTATTCTGATAAACGACGACGCCGGCAATAAATTTATTGCCGGCGTCGTCGTTTATTTATGAACTAAACTGAATCAATTTTTGCGTCCTTGGTATCTTCACGATAAGGTAAGGTTGCGTTATTACCATTGAAACGATACTACCCAACGGCATTTTATAGACCGCCTCCACATACACTTTCATATTATCTTCAAATACATTCAGGTCAATCGAATAACCTCCGCTTCCCTCTACATCTCCAAAGATTGCGAGTACCGTATATTGTGTAAAATCAATCTTCTTCTCCAGAAAGCCAGCCGACACGTTATTGACAGAATTCATTTTGGTAACAAGCCTGTTCCAGCCGAGACTATCAGAAACAACTATTATTTGCTTACTGATTTGTTCCCTGCCGTTACCCATCAGATTTCCTTTTGCGATGATAGTAGGAGTCACAGAATTGTATCCATTTTCCTGCACACATCCTACCAGCAAGACAACCAATAATATCAGGAGACATTTGTTCATAACCTAACAGACACAAAAATTTATAGCTACAAATGTAGCATACAAATCGGAAAAACAATTCGGTCAACCTTATAAACTAAAGTGGTTATATTTGCAGCTACAAATAAAGTCGGCAACACAGGAATCGACATATACAAAACACGGATTTCTCATGAAAAATATTTTGCTATCAACATTACTCCTAATCAATACCCTTACGTTATTTGCCAATAACAATGACACGTATTATAAAGCATCAGACAAGCGTTTTTCCTATATGGGGCGGGGAGATTTCAGCAATCCGGATCATCCACGATTTTGGACTGCGGCGGCGCAAGTTACTTTTTCGTTCAAAGGAACCGGATGCACTATTGACCTTACCGACGAGCATTTATACAATAAAAATCTGAATTACATTGTCCTTGTTGTCGACGGGAAATATTCGCGATTCAAACTGCCGGCTGCAGAAAATAAACTTTCGGTTGGCGACAACCTGAAAGATACCATCCACACTGTGGTACTTTGCAAGTGTACTGAAACCAACATCGGTTACATACAGTTCAATGGAGTAACCTGCCGTGAATTACTTAAACAACCTGCCCCTTCCAAACGCAAGATCGAATGTTTCGGCAACTCCATTACCTGCGGAACTGGAAGCGATCAGAGTCTGGTGGCCTGCGGCAAAGGCGAATGGCAGGATCAGCACAATGCGTATCTCAGCTACGGGGCACTGACGGCACGCGCGTTGAATACGCAATATCACCTTACCTCTGTTTCCGGCATCGGACTAATTCACAGTTGTTGCGACATGGATATAGTGATGCCGCAGGTGTACGATAAAATCAGTCTGCGTGAAAACAAACTCCCATGGAATTTTGCTCTTTACCAACCGGATGTGGTTACCATTTGTCTGGGACAAAACGACGGCATTCAAAACAAAGAAAAGTTTTGCAGCGCTTACGTTGACTTTATCAAAACATTGAGGAAAGTATACCCTCGCGCCCGGTTCGTTCTTCTTACAAGTCCGATGGCCGACGAGAAACTGCTGCCGGTGTTAAAGGATTACCTGACTACTGTAGTGAACTCTTTATACAAAAGCGGAGAGAAAAAGGTTTCGGAATTTTTCTTCAGCCGGAGCTACAACAGCGGTTGCGATGCACACCCAAACCTGAAAGAACATGAGTTGATCGCCAAAGAACTCACTGACTATCTGCGACAATTGATGCACTGGCAATAATAAATGAACGATGACCAATCAAATAGACGACATAAAGCCGCTCCTGGATCAAAAAGCTGCGCAATACAATTGCCTGGATTTTATTGATACTGATCCCATCCAGATTCCGCACCGGTTTAGTTTGAAAGAAGACATAGAAATTGCAGGCTTGCTCACGGCCACCATCGCCTGGGGCCAACGCAAAAGCATCATCAATAATGCCAACCGGCTGATGGAGTTAATGGACAATGCACCGTACGATTTTGTGTGTAATGCTCCGAAAAGCGATTTGGTTGGTCTGGAACATTTTGTGCACCGAACCTTCAACGGGCACGACTGCTGCTTTTTTATAGAGTCATTGCGAAACATCTACCAAAATTACAACGGTCTGGAGGCTGTTTTTACAAAAGGATTTCAAGCTGAAGGCACCATTTTCGGAACCTTGAAACACTTCCGTGAGGTATTTCTTGTTCCCTCGCATGAACAAAGAGTTACGAAACACCTTTCGGACGTAACGGCTAATTCGAGCGCGAAGCGATTGAATATGTTCCTGCGCTGGATGGTAAGAAAAGACGAAGCCGGGGTAGATTTCGGACTATGGAAGAACATTCCGATGTCGGCACTGATGCTACCACTCGATGTACACACCGGCGACGTGGCACGAGCTTACGGTCTGCTCTCCCGAAAGCAAAACGACTGGAAAGCGGTGGAAGAAATCACGGACATTCTGCGTCACTTCGACCCTCACGACCCCATCCGTTATGATTTTGCATTGTTCGGAATAGGAGCGTTTGACAACAAAGAAATCGGCTAAGCAAGAGAACTATCTGGGAGGATTGTATTTCACACTAATCTCTCTTCCCCACCCGTTCAGCGTTTCAAGAACAGGCAAAACGGAATCTCCCATTTCGGAAAGCTTGTATTCAACTTTGGGAGGAACGGTCGGGTAAACAATGCGTTCCACCAGCCCGGAAGTTTCCAGTTCCCGAACAGTTTGGGTAAACATCTTGTTGGTAATTCCCCTTAAACTCCGTTGCAATTCGCCCGAACGCATCACACCATCCTTGAGATGAAACAACACAATCGGCTTCCATTTGCCGCCAATCATGTCCATTACCAACTCCAAAGAACAGAAATATTCCTTTCCCTTGAAAATATATTTATTTATACGTCCCTCATTTCCCATAATTTACTCCTTTTGGTAACTATACCACTTTTCAGTAAGTACTTGCACATTCAGTATTAATCGCCGAAATTTGCAGCACAAAAGTACAAAAAAGAATATAATCCACTAAACAGATCAAAAAATGCGAGTTGTAGCTATTAACGGAAGTCCTCACAAAGAAGGCAACACCTATCATGCGCTTAACATGGTCGGCAAGCAACTGGAACAAAACGGTATTGAACTGGAGATTGTGCACATCGGCAACAAACCCATCAGAGGATGCTCGGCCTGCGGCATGTGTTTCAAAAACAAGGACGAAAAATGCGCCATGAAAGATGATGGCGTTAACGATGCCATTCAGAAGATGAAAAATGCGGACGGCATCATACTGGCGTCACCTGTTTATTACGCCGGAATTGCAGGAACAATGAAATGTTTTCTTGACCGGGCTTTTTATGTTTCGGGTAGCAACGGAGGCCTTTTCCGAAACAAAGTAGGCGCTTCGGTAGTTGCCGTACGACGCACCGGAGGATCATTCACTTTCGACAATCTCAACCATTACCTGCTCTATTCGGAAATGATGATCGCCTCGTCCAATTACTGGAACATCATCCACGGGCGTACTCCCGGGGAAGTTCATGAAGATGCGGAAGGCGTTCAGATTATGGAAGTCCTGGGAAACAATATTGCATGGCAAATTAAAATGAAAGAAGCTACCAAAGAGTCGATTCAGGCTCCCACTCCTGCTAAAAAAGTAATGACCAGCTTTATACGATAGTCAGCCACCTGACTCAAGACAATCCATCTTTATCCGCAATGATAGAGATGGATTTGTTTTAAAAACCAAACTTCTCCTTTTATTACCCATTTACATATCTTTTCGGGCTTCTTAGCAAGCCATATAAAATTCTAAAGAACATTAAGATTCATGGCTGTAATTTGCAAACCACGCCTTCACAAATTACTTTTGTATCACTAATCAAAACACACAGCCTCTGACACACCTCTACTTTTCTTTATAATTATCTAAGCAACAAATATTTTGCTGCATTATCACAACAACTAAATTTCTTATAGTATGGTAAAGAAAAGCTTATTTATCAGTCTGGCATTCCTGTTCCTCTCTCTGGCTTCGTCATATGGTCAACAATGGCAGCATAGCTGGAACGAAGCGACTTCTCAATCTCAAAAAGAACACAAACACATCCTTCTCAATTTTTCAGGATCTGATTGGTGCCTGCCTTGTATGCGCATGCATAAGAATATCTTCGGATCAAATGAATTCACGGCTTTTGCTTCTCAAAATCTGGTCATGTATAATGCTGATTTTCCCCGCAACAAGAAAAACCAGCTCAACAAAGACGTCGAGAAGCAAAACAACGCTTTGGCCGACCAATACAACAAAGAAGGTCACTTTCCTTTTACCGTTCTGTTAGATTCAAACGGAAAAGTTCTCAAACAATGGAACGGACTTTATACGGGAAGTGTGGAAAACTTCATTGCTGAAATTAAATCTCTGTAAATACTTCGGCATCGAAACGCCGAAAATGCGGCATATTGCCAATGCTATATCTCTATGGCCAGAAAAACTGTACACAAACGCGGCATGAAACTGATGGGCAACCACTTCGAAATATCGGTGGTAGCTGCGGATGCTTATTGGGCAAGGCAGCGTATCGATGCCGGAGTAAAAGAAATCAAACGCATCGAAGCGCTGCTCACCACCTTTAATGACGAAAGTGAAACCAACCAAATCAACGCGTTTGCCGGCATCCGCCCCGTTGTGGTCAGTCAGGAAATAATACAGTTAATCGAGCGATCGAAACGAATATCAGAGGTAACCCAGGGAGCTTTCGACATCACTTACGGTTCGGTAGATAAAAGTCTTTGGAACTTCGATACGCACATGACCGCGCTTCCGGATAAAAAGACAGCCAAAAAGAGTGTGCGCCTCATCAATTACAAAAACATTGAGATAGACGCTGCCAATTCAACGGTGTTCCTCAAAGAAAAAGGGATGCGTATTGGCTTCGGAGGTATAGGAAAGGGCTATGCTGCCGAGATGGCAAAAAACGTAATGAAACGCCAGGGAGTAGATAGCGGCGTGGTTAATGCTTCGGGCGACCTTACCGCTTGGGGATACCAACCGGACGGCATGCCCTGGACTATCGGCATTGCCAATCCGAATCTTGCCCAAGAGATTTTTTCGTACATGAACATCACCGATATGGCAGTGGCAACTTCGGGTAATTATGAAAAATTTGTGATGATTGACGGGAAACGCTATTCACACACCATCGACCCAAAAACTGGACTGCCTATTAACGGCATCAAAAGCGTTACGATCATCTCGTCAAATGCCGAAATTGCCGATGCCATGGCTACCCCGGTAACCATTATGGGGGTCAAGGCCGGGCTTCACATGATTAATCAAATCAAAAATATAGAAGCCATCATCATTACCGACGATGATAAACTCTACACATCAAAAAACATCAACCTGATCATGTAACACCTAACAACATATTAATCAAAATGAAGCATCCAAAAACAATTATATTTTTTGCACTGTTAGTGCTATCTCTAAGCTCCTGTGTCTCGGTAAAAGAATATCAGAAGTCGAGACTAAACGACTCGGAAATGATTCTTAGCAACCGAAAAGTAGAGAAGGAAGAACTAAACTTCCAGGTAATCAAAGAAGGAGCTGCCGGAGCCAATTCCGGGAAATCGGGTGGCGGATGCGGCTGCAATTAATAATTGATAATAAACGACTAGCAATGAAAAAATACTTATTCATCATAGTATTCCTGTTCTGCATTGTATACAGTGCGTTTGCGCAGTATTTCAAAAAAGACACAGCAGCTTATACAACAAAAAGCCTAAAACTGGACGAAGTTAATCTGGTAACAGGGTACTACTCTCAAACCGGAGACCACTCCACCACGCTTGGGGGAAGAGGTGACGAACAGGTCAAAGAAATATCCTCGGCCATCGACCTCAAATTCGTGGGGTATACCAATCCGAATTATATTCACTCACTGACCGCAGGCTTCGGATATGCACACCACACGGCAGCTTCGGCAGCCTGGGTATCCAAAACGGGAGCCTCCCGAACGGCAGGAGACCGGATTTATCCCTCTCTGGAATGGTCGCTTCAGAATGTGAAACTCAAAACAGAATATACGCTTGGAGCCCAATATTCGGGGGAATTCAACTACAAATCACTCACACTGAATTCCGGATTCACGAAAGCGAACTCCAACAACGGGGAGTTCGGGTTGAAAATGAGTGCTTCGCTTGACCGGGTAACGATGATTAACGGAGAGACAATGGCAAAAAACGCATCTATTATCGTCGCACCTCAGAAAAGCAGTAATTATGAAGACGATGTTATGTCGTTTACCGGCACACGCACCAGCGCTGTATCATCAGCAAGCGGAGTGACTACAAGCACAAACAAAAACGTTGTCACATCTGCTGCATCAAGCTACAGAGAAAATTACGCCACCAAACCAAGAACTACACTGACGGCTGCTTTTTCATACAATCAAATCATCAATCCTCGCATGCAGGTTGCGTTCCTTGCCGACTTTACCGGTCAGTTTGGTTACCTAGGGTTGCCATTTCACAGGGTTTTCTTTGCCGATGCCGATAGTAGTAAGATAGAGAAATTACCCAGTCAACGACTGAAACTCCCTTTGGCCGTGAGATGGAATTATTTTTTGGGCGATAATTTTATTTTCAGAACCTATTACAGATTTTATACCGACAGCTGGGGAATCAAAGCACATACGGCTTACATAGAGACCCCTATAAAACTATCGCCTTTTTTCTCTGTAGCTCCATTTTACAGGTATTACACGCAGACTGCTTCAAAATACTTTGAGCCTTTTGCTCAGCATCAGACATCGGACGAATATTACACTTCCAACTACAGCTATTCAGCCTTTTCCGCCAATTTCTACGGAGTTGGAATACGCTGGATGCCGTTGGAGGGAGGATTCTTCAAATCCATCGAGCTTCGCTATGGACATTACAAGCAAACCACCGGGTTGGTATCAAACACAATCACTCTGCATCTAAAATTTTAGAGCTACCGATGGTGTTTCAAGCAAAAAATCCTTGCCAAAATTATTTTAGCAAGGATTTTTTATTTATTCATCATCCATTATCAATAAGCTGATGCTTCTGCTGCCTTTTGATAACTCTAATGTAAAAACGAAAACAATCAAACAGCCTCTTGTTAACTGTCTCTTAAAATCTTTTTCCGATACAAATGCCGCAGCGTGGATATGCCGCATTGATTGGATCACCAAACAAGCGTCCAGCTCCAAGATATAGCTCGCCGGAAACACCTCCCCGCGTAAGCAATTTAAAGCCTACCGCGGCTCCGAACCCTAAGCTGGTCGATCTATAAGTAACATTTGTCAATACAAATTCATTATTAAGGTAATAACCCGAAGTTCCGTTTTCCTTTTGATTGACGACTGCCATATTGCCCTCGATGAA
Organism: Hungatella sp.; assembly: GCA_009712635.1. Classification (GTDB taxonomy): domain Bacteria; phylum Bacillota; class Clostridia; order Lachnospirales; family Lachnospiraceae; genus Lacrimispora. The sequence goes on from WASS01000008.1 coordinate 28,402, forward strand.
GAAGCCTGCCGCTCTTTTGGTTTCACCAAAATAGATACGACAATATGGCAAAGCAGAAAAACGATCTGTCATATCGCCTACTCTTACAATCGAAAAGGCCATTGCCATACCAACTCCCATGTTGTCGCTTAGATAACGTTCGTAATTGATTTCCGGCATGCCCGCAATAGCCATCAGAAAGTTCATTCGCACTTCATTATTCTGCAGATCCCCAGAATAATCATTACGCTGCCCAAACGCACTTCGGGCAAACATCAAAATTAAAACACTAAGAATAAGCTTTGTCTTCATTGTAAACAATTTGTTATTAATCCATTAAATTATTGAAATTATTATCTCTTCTGATCCGCACTATAAAGCGTGAGCATTCGGTGCACAAAAACACTTTTTGAGAGCGACAATTATAATATTACCCATCAATATACTGAGAGTTGTCCCTAAGCCGCCCTTTTATTTCACAGAAAAACGGTAAAGCGTTCTCGATTTAAATTTTTCTCCGGGATTAAGCACTGTGGTCGGGAAACCCGGCTGATTTGGACTATCAGGAAAATGTTGTGTTTCGAGAGCAAATGCCGAACGAGTACTGGTTGGCTTCTCTCCGTTATCGATTGCTTTTCTCCATTGCATTCCCCCCATACCCGAATAGAATTGCAAACCCGGCTGATCGGTAATGACCTCCATCATACGACCGCTTTGAGGATCATACACCGTTGCGCAAACTTTGGCTTTACCATCAAGTACATAGTTGTCATCATATCCCTGAAAGACACCATTATTAAATGTTTCTCCGATTTTATATCCAATAGGATGAGGCGTGGTAAAATCGAACGGGGTATCTTTCACCGGACGAATTTCACCGGTAGGTATCCGGGCCGGAGTCGACGGAGTATATTTCGATGCATTCATGGTAAGGATATGGTCGAAAATATAGCCTTTCCCTACTCCGTGAAGATTGAAATATGCATGATTAGTCACGTTGATGACCGTTTTTTTATCAGTAGAAGCTGCATAATCAATAATAATCTCGTTTTTATCCGTCCATGTGTAGGTAACCGAAATGTTGACTGTCCCGGGAAATCCCTCTTCTTTATCGGGACTAACATACGAGAATCGAACAGCAGGTTGTTTGCTACCATTCACTACCTCAGACTTCCACTCTTTGGAAAACCATCCGTTACGGCCGCCGTGCAATGTATTCGGGCTATTGTTGGCGGGTAACTTATATTCAACACCATCAAGCGTAAATTTTGCATTGGAAATCCGGTTAGCAAAACGTCCGATACTGGCTCCACCAAACGCATCACCTCTCAAAAGCGATTCCAATTTTTCCGATCCTGTAGTAACATTATCTTTATTTCCATTTTTATCAGGCACTTCAATTCTGACAATGCGTGCGCCATAATTGGTCACTTTCAAAACATTCCCGGCTTTATTTACCAGAGTATAAAGACAGACTTCATTGCCGTTATGCTCTCCCAGCACTTCTTTTGTAACTTTCTGACTTGCTTGCAAAAAAGCAACGCTACACAACAGCAAAACAGCTGTACATAATAATAATTTTTTCATCTGTATATGATATTATTTTTAAAGGTTAAACAAACCAGTAATTCAAACGTAGAAATAAATGCGACTAAGCCCACAAAACAAAGATTTCATCTTATATAATCTCACAAGCTTTGATTTAACATATCACACATTCTTATCGTTCACTCTAAAATGCACGTAAAAAAGAACATTTCATGTTATACTGAGCAAGCTAATAATTCATAAAAAGCTAACAGAATGAAGATTAAACATCTCTCGTTCAAATGTTAAATGCACATTTTCGGAGAGTTAAAAGCGTCAAACGGAGAATAAATTGTTGCTTTTGAAACTATCTTTGAAAACTATGTTTTTCTCATCTCAACTATAACTAAGAAGAAGTGTTTTCATGGTTTTTCAAAAAGGCGAAACTATCCCAAATATCTAAAGAGAAAGATGGTGGTTGTGTCATAATGACCAACTACAGAAAGGAGCCTAACCTGCTCCTTTCGCTATTTTGGATTCCAACCTTCCTTTTATAGACTGATTTAGTTACTTTCGTTTAAAGAGGCCACTTAAATTTATCACCAAACTACCAAGCAAAAGCACAATCAGACAAATTCTAACAATTTCAAAGTACTTAATCCGTTCAAATTGCTTACAGAATACCAGTGCAATAATGGTCAGAATTACTATTGGAATAGAAAGGTACTGTAATGATTCAATTGTATTCTTTTTCATGGCTAACATGTTTAAGGTTTAATCGATCAGGTTTGCAGACTCGCTCAAGTACTTTCCTTTAAAGATACTTCGTTTTTCCACAAACCTCATTTTTTTTTGAAGACATCGATTTACCGAATCTAAAACAATTACATACAGAATTACAAACACCTATTTATCTTACACGACCGCCACACACCCATGTTCTTCGGTAATATTCTTCGTCCAGATCGCTAACGACAACACCTTTAGATGTAGATGTATGCAAAAACTTATTATTTTTCAGATAAATTCCCACATGATTAACGTATGCCTTTGACTTACCACTTGTATTAAAAAACGCAAGATCGCCTTCTTTCAGTTTATCGCGGTTAATCCTTTCGCAGTTTTTAAGAAGCATTGCCAACGAATTGCGTTCTATAGTTTTGCCGTAAACAGTTTTATAAATTGTATATACCAGAAAAGAGCAATCCACCCCACTATGCGACATACCCCCATCTACATGTGGAACATGCAACCAGGAAGCGGCTGCTGTGTAAAGTGCAACATTATCGTTTCTATCTCTGTACAAGCCCAGTGCTGCATACGTTTCATTACTTCGTCGCTTTTCAATATGTTTCGACGAGCTGCATGACATAAACAAAAACAGTCCGACACATCCACACACTATACTGTTAAGGTTTAACGGCAGTTTAATGATATCTGACATATTTTTCGCGAATTATTCATAATCCAATCAACTCACAAACTTACAATTTATTTAGCATTTTCCGCAAAAAACGATTCACAATATCTCCTTCAAATGGAAGTTTGCTACACCATCTCACAAAAAAAAGGTCTTTGGTAAAACCAAAGACCTTTATCCACAACCCTATTTATTAAACCCGTTTATTTCAACGCTGCCAAAGCTGCATTGTAATTCGGTTCCTGCGTTACTTCTGGCACCAGTTCTGTGTAAGCAACTTTACCGTCTGCATCCACCACCACAACTGAACGAGCCAGCAATCCTTTCAATGGACCATCAACCATCAACACTCCATAGCTGGCAGCAAATTCAGGATTCCGGAATGCAGACGCTGTCACCACATTTTCAATACCTTCAGCTGCACAAAAACGACCGGCGGCAAAAGGCAAATCAACAGATACGCCCAACACCACAGTATTTTCGAGACCGACTGCATCTTTATTGAACTGACGTACAGAAGCTGCGCAAACACCAGTATCGATACTTGGGAAAATATTAAGTAATACTTTTTTACCCTTAAAATCTTTCAATGACACCTCTGAAAGATCTCCTTTTACCAATGTAAAATCAGATGCTACACTGCCAACTGCAGGAAGTTCGCCTGCTACGTTTATTTTCAACTCGCCTTGTAATGTTACTGTTGCCATAATTTGTTTCGTGTTTAAAGTTTAGTAAATATTTTTATCTATTCATTTTCGGTCGTTGCCGATAAGATTTTTTTCAAATACTCTCTCAGGGTTACTATTTCGTAATCGCTCATTTTAATGTGGCACTTTATATGTGCCGGTATTTTTTCTGCCTCTTCCTCCAGCTGATGCCCCTTTTCTGTCAGTGCTATATCTACTGAACGCTCATCATCAAGAGAACGTTTACGGGTAAGAAGTCCGTTGGCTTCCATCCGTTTCAACAAAGGAGTAAGCGTTCCGCTATCCAACCAAAGCAATTGTCCAAGTTGTTTTACGGTAACTATTTCCCGCTCCCACAATACCATCATAACCAAATATTGAGGATATGTAAGTCCAAGCTTCTCCAGCAACGGCCGGTAAAAGCCGGTTATTTGTCGTGATAACACATACAAAGGAAAACACAATTGATTATCTAACCTGAGAAATTCTGACATAAATACGTTTATTTTGGTTGTGCAAAATTAATTACAGCAAAATCAAAATGCTAATTATTATAGTTAAATATCACTAACAAATATTTTAATCGCTATTTTTCAAATAATTACAAATACTCAATAAAACATCAAGCAAATATTTTAAATTGCACACAACCGTTACAACATACTAACACCACTATTAAAATCGCTCTTTTCAATGCAGATTTAATCTCATCGTTTCATGAAGATTTGATGAAGAACAAAAAAAGCTCAAAATAGTACTTGATCGTCATGTGATTTTCAGCTACCTTAGCACCCGTTTTATAACAGACATATCTTACCTTAAATACCCCCTTGCACTGATGTCCAAACAGCAAAGACACAGCGCCGGGGTTTATTTATTTCACACATTAAAAAGCAACGTTATGATAAAAAAATGCCTCACGCTCCCTGTGATGTTGATGATTTCCTGCGCTGTATTGTTTGCTCAGAAAGGAACAAGCACACCCGCTCAGTTAGAACGTCCGAAACTCGTTGTGGGAATTGTTGTTGACCAAATGCGATGGGACTATCTCTACCGGTTTTATAACAAATACGAAAATGGTGGCTTTAAACGCCTGTTAAACGAAGGCTTTGCCTGCCAAAACACCATGCTCAACTATATTCCTTCGGTAACTGCCATTGGGCACACCACTATCTTCACCGGCTCAGTTCCCTCAATTCACGGTATAGCAGGCAATGACTGGATTGATGATAAAACAGGAAAATCTGTCTATTGCACGGACGATCCTACTGAAAACAGTGTTGGCACTGAAAGCAAAGCCGGAAAAATGTCTCCCCGTAAACTATTAGCCTCAACCATTACCGATGAACTGCGCATCGCCACCAATTTTCAATCGAAAGTAGTTGGAGTTTCTCTCAAAGACCGGGCGTCTATCATACCTGCAGGACACAACCCTACCGGAGCTTTCTGGATGGATGACGCTACAGGACGTTTTATCACAAGCACTTACTATATGAAAGAATTACCTGCATGGGTAAATGCTTTCAACGAATCAAAACCCATTGACAAATTGCTTGCTAACGGATGGAACACACTGCTGCCAATCAATGAATACACAGAGAGCACAGCCGACGATGTTTCATGGGAAGGCATTCTGAAAGGAGCCTCAAAACCAGTCTTTCCGTATGATGTAAAAAAAGCCTACGAACTGGATCACGGAACATTGCGCCAGATGCCTTTCGGAAACACGCTCACTCTTCAGTTTGCACGTGCAGCAATTGACGGCTACAAGTTGGGACAGGAAAAGAGCTGCGACTTCCTGACCATCAATTGCGCGTCCACAGACTATAGCGGCCATCTGGTAGGTCCAAATGCCATCGAAATTGAAGATGTTTATCTCCGCCTGGATCGCGACCTTGCGGGTTTCTTCTCTTATCTTGATCAAAAAATCGGCAAAGGCAACTATCTTGTTTTTCTCACAGCCGACCACGGTGCCGCAAACGCGGAAGGTTTTCTGGAATCAAATAAAATGCCAACAGGATTCCTCTCCAAAGGATTTGATGCTGCTATCGGCGACATGTTAAAACAAAAATTCGGCGACGACAAACTGGTGACTGCCGTAGATAATTTTCAGGTATATTTCAACAAAGCACGTATTGACAGCCTCAACCTCGATTTTGACAAAATCAAAGCTACTACAGTAGATTTTCTGATACACCAGGATGGCATTCAGTATGCCGCCGATCAGGATAAGATATCGACGACCTCAATCCCTGCTATTATAAAAGAAATGATGATAAACGGTTATAACCAACAACGCAGCGGTTCGGTAGTAATGATTACTAAACCCGGATGGTTGCCTTACTATTCAAAAACAGGAACAACACACAGCGTCTGGAATCCGTACGATACTCACATACCACTTATATTTATGGGATGGAAAGTTCAACATGGCTTTACCACCCAAACCACCCACATGACTGACATTTCGGCCACAGTTGCCGCCCTGCTCCACATACAAATGCCCAATGGATGCATTGGACAACCAATAATATCCATCTGTGACAAATAAAAACAAAAGAAACTCCTGTCTGTTATTTATAATCAGGCAGGAGTTTTTTCCTTTATCGAAAGAGCCCCCTCTTTTCCTTTGATTTTTCTAACCACAAAAGCATCATAAAAAGAAAAATACAAAATTCATCACAAACATTATCCTTCTATCAAAATATTCTCTTATGTTTGTGAAAATTTTCCGTGCACGAACACGTATATCTCAAATTGCTGTGATCAATAAACATTTCTAACGCAACCTGTAAGAGGTTAATCCCGCTCAATGTTGATAAAGAATCAGTTTTCTGGATAATCACCACTTAAAATCACAGAACATAGAATAATTCTTTGTCTATTTTTATAAATTTGCATCAGATTTAATTTGTAGCTATACACACCATTCATACACAAAACCATGAAACGAATCTTTTTGATTTCTCTATCCTTTATTTTCGCCATCTCTATTTTTGCACAAACACGCGCCACGGTTCTCAACTGGGCTACAAACGTGGCTCAATCAGACATGAAACGCAATCCGGAAGGCTGGATGATCGATTTCAACAAAACTCCTAAATGGGATTATTGTCAGGGACTGATGTGTTCCGCTTTATTAAAATTAAACGCCCTCACAAAAGATAAAACATACTACGATTATGTGCTGAAATTCGGAGATTACATGGTTGATAACGACGGAAATGTTCTCACCTATAAAGCATCTGAAAACAGTCTCGACCGCATAAACGGAGCTAAATTTTTATTCACGCTCTATGACAAAACGCTAAAACTAAAATACTACAAAGCCATAGAAGCCTTCCGTGCGCAACTCAAAACTCATCCACGAACAAGCGAAGGCGGATTCTGGCATAAAGCCGTATACCCAAATCAAATGTGGCTCGACGGCATTTATATGGCATCGCCGTTCTTAGCTGAATATGCAAAACGCTTTAATGAGAAAGAAACATTTGATGACGTTGCAAAACAGATTCTATTAATTGCAAAGCACACATACGACCCCAAAACAGGACTTTATTATCATGCCTGGGATGAGAGCAAAACTCAGGAATGGGCAGACAAAACGACAGGTTGTTCACCTAATTTCTGGAGTCGCAGCATCGGATGGTATATGATGGCCATTGTAGATGTACTCGACTATTTACCGTTGAACCACCCGCAACGTCCTGCCATCAAACGTATATTCAGCAACCTGACCAAAAGCCTGTTAAAGTATCAGGACAAAACAACCGGACTCTGGTATCAAGTAACCGACAAACCCGGAGCTGAAGGTAATTACCTGGAAAGTTCCTCCACTGCTATGTTCATGTATGCTATTACCAAAGCTGCTAACAAAGGATATATAGAACCAAGCTACTTTGCCATTTCAAAAAAGACATTTAATCTCTTCATAAAAAACGCCACCCGCATCGACGCTGACGGTTCCTACAACATAACCAAAGCCTGTGCTGTTGCCGGACTTGGAGGAACACCCTATCGCAGCGGAACATACGATTACTACATTCACGAGCCCCAACGTGATAACGACCCGAAAGTAATCGGACCTTTCATTCTTTGGTGCTGCCAGCTGGCAATGATTGCGAAATAAAGCGCAACCCCACATTGTGTACAACTAACCTTATATACAATAAAACACCAACATCATTATCGTTGAATTAAAAAATACAATACATTGTCAATTCGTGTTCGGACACGGCTTGTTCCGTTATTCTCTGAATCAGGCAACAATAAAACTGAATTATTCGTTTAGAACATGATTGCCCGAATGGATGACAAACCTTTCATCACTGAATTCTAAATGCTAACCACAAAATAACCAATCTATTAATTATGCAAAAGAAACTTCTTTCATTATTTGCGGTAATTCTTCTCGCATCGTTTTGTAGCGCTTATGCAGGTCCCTGGGAGGATATGGCACAGCTTGCCCAAAGCATCAAGCAGACCTCATTCCCCGACAAAAGTTTCAACATCGTAAAATACGGAGCATCAGAAAAAAATCCAAGTATTAAGAACACAAAGGCCATCAATGCCGCCATCATCGCTTGTAACAAAAAGGGAGGTGGCAAAGTCATCGTTCCCAAAGGCGTGTACGTTACCGGTCCTGTTACTCTTTTAAGCAATGTCAACCTCTGTATCGAAGAAGGGGCCGAATTACGCTTCACCACCAATTATGCTGAATATCTTCCCACTGTATTAACCCGTTGGGAAGGTCTCGACTGCTACAACTATCACCCCTTGATCTATGCTTTCAAAGCGACCAATATTGCTATTACCGGCAAAGGGATCATCAACGGACAAGGCTCCAACACCGCATGGTGGAACTGGAATGGTAACAAACTGTTTGGCTACAAAGATGGCGAACCTTCACAAAAAACCACAGGACGTGCGGCTCTGATGAAAATGAGCGAAGAGAATGTCCCGGTCGAAAAGCGCCAGATGGGAGAAGGAAATTACCTCCGCGCTCAACTTATCAATTTTGTACAATGCAACACGGTAAAAATAGAAGGTGTGACATTGCAGAACTCTCCGTTCTGGGTAATTCATCCGCTTTTGACCAACGACCTGACCGTTCGCAATGTTACCATCGAGAGCCTCGGACCCAACAGTGACGGTTGTGACCCCGAGTCGTGCAAGAACGTATTGATCGAAGGCTGTACGTTCGATGACGGCGATGATTGCATCGCTATCAAATCGGGTCGCAACAACGACGGTCGCCGTTGGAACATCCCCAGCGAAAACATCATCGTGCGCAACTGTAAAATGAAAGCCGGACACGGTGGCGTGGTTGTTGGAAGTGAAATTTCGGGTGGCTACAAAAACCTCTACGTAGAAAACTGCGAGATGGATAGCCCCGAACTCGATCGCATCATTCGCATTAAATCGAACACATGCCGCGGCGGTGTTGTTGAAAACGTATTTGTCCGCAACGTCAAAGTAGGCCAGTGTAAAGAAGCCGTTCTTAAAATCGACCTGCAATACGAACCGAACGAACCATGCAAACGCGGTTATGTGCCGGTGGTTCGCAATGTGAATCTCGAAAATATCACCTGCCAGCAAAGTAACTACGGCGTAAGCATCGACGGACTGGAAGATGCCAACTGCGTAAACAATATCAACCTGAAGAATTGCGATTTCAGAGGTGTAAAATACAACTCGAACGATATTAAGGGAGCTGTAAACGTAAATTTCGAAAACGTACGCATCAACAATACCATCATTTCTTCGGAAAAAACTTCAACCCTGTTTTCTCCGTTAAAAAAATAAGGCTTGAAAATAATTATTCGGCCAACTCATTGAACAGAGTCTTCTCCGCTTTGTTCAATGAGTTTTGCTGTAACCTAAGCCCGCTTGCTCTAAAAATTGAGTAAATTTGAAGCTCTTAATCGTAAATCATCCTAGTTATGTTTAAACACACATTTTTAGCTCTTTGTGCAGGGCTATTCCTCTCTGTCAACGCACAAAACACCACCAACATCCCCGGTTATCTTTATAGCAATCTTCCGTTTCAGATGGAACAGGTGAAAGCTCCGGTTTTTCCCGCCAATAATGTATCCATCGTCGATTTTGGAGCAAAAAACGACGGCAAAACCGACAACACAAAAGCTTTTGCGAAAGCCATCGATGCTATTGTAACCAAAGGCGGCGGCACTGTAGAAGTTCCAGCCGGGACATGGGTTACCGGCCCTATTGTATTGAAAAGCAACGTACGTATCTATACAGCGAAAGGAGCGACCGTTCTGTTCTCTACCAACAAAAGTCTTTACCCTGTTATCAAAGCCAACTTCGAAGGACTGGAAACCTATCGTTGCCAGCAACCCATCTCAGCGGATGGTGCCGAAAATATCGCCATCACAGGAGAGGGAACTTTCGACGGCTCGGGACAGGCATGGCGTCCGGTAAAGAAATCAAAAGTAAGCGAAGTTCAATGGAACGCGCTGGTTGCTTCAGGTGGAGTACTTAGCGAAAACAAAACTACCTGGTGGCCTTCCGAAGGAGCATACAAAGGCAGTCAACTGGCTACCGATCAGAATGTGCCTGACGTAAAAGATGAAGCAGGATGGCAAGCAATCAAGGATTACCTGCGTCCCATCATGGTCGATCTGGTTAACTGCAAAAATGTACTTATCGAGGGAGTTACCATCCAGAATTCACCTTCATGGACCGTTCACCCACTTATGTGTCAGAATGTGATTGTTTCCAACGTTAACATCCAAAATCCTGAATGGGGACAAAACACCGACGGTATCGATATCGAATCCTGCAAAAACATAGTGCTTTACAAAAGCACTTTCAGCGTAGGCGACGACGGTATTTGTGTCAAATCAGGCAAAAACGAATCGGGTCGCAAACGCGGTATTCCTACCGAAAACCTTATTGTAGACGGATGTACAGTTTATCATGCGCACGGGGGTTTTGTGGTGGGTAGCGAAATGTCGGGAGGCGTAAAGAACGTGAAAGTCACCAACTGCAACTTCAAAGGCACCGATGCCGGTCTGCGCTTCAAGAGTACCCGCGGACGCGGTGGCGTGGTCGAAAACATCACTATCGAAAATATCAACATGAACGATATCGTGGGCGATGCAGTCTTGTTCGACCTTTTTTACGGTGGTGCCAAAAACAAGGACGAAAAGGTAAAAGCCGATGAAACAACCCCTGTTTTCAAGGATATTACCATGAAAAACATTAACTGCAATGGTGCAAAACGAGCCCTTTTCTTCAATGGATTGCCGGAGATGAACCTCGAAAATATTTCGCTCGAGAACGGAATGTTTGTTGCCAACGAAGGAGGAAAAATCAGCGAATCGACCAATGTAACGCTTACTAACGTGGTGCTCAAAACTCCGTCGACACCCAATCTGATTATCAACAACTCTCAATACATCACGCTGGTCAACATACTGTTTCCTGACACTAACAAACCCATTATCAATGTCAGTGGAATGAATAGCCAGTATATTTCCATCCAGCGTTCGGCCGGAATTACGTACAAAAACATTAACTGGAGCGACCACGCATCAAAAGATTCTGTTGAAGTGCGGGGTTGGTAAATAAATCTATCTGTATAACTGATAAATTGTGTAGTCGTTGGAAACACGCACAATTTTCTAATCACACATTATGAAGAAATTCTCAATACTACTTTCTATCGTCGCGGTGCTGACCTTGCTGATTGCGGCGAAACCCAAACCAATCAAAATATTTATGGCAGGCGATTCCACCATGGCCGACAAACCCATTGAGGAAAATCCCGAGCGTGGCTGGGGAATGGTGCTTCCCTCCTACTTCAACGATAATGTAATCGTTGAAAATCACGCCCGCAACGGACGCAGTACCCGTTCATTCATCAAAGAAGGACGCTGGGATACCCTGATGAACCGTGTCGGTGCAGGTGATTACGTAATCATTGAGTTTGGACACAACGACGAAAAAGTAGATACCGACCGTGGCACTACACTCTACGACTTCAAAGCCAACTTCAAAAAATTTGTTGCCGATGTACGGGCAAAAGGGGCAACTCCGATTATCTGCACCCCGATAGAACGCCGCAAGTTTGATGCTAACGGTAAATTTGTCGATCAGCACGGCCTGTATCCCGACAAGATCCGCCAAATAGCCAAAGAAGAAAATGTTGCCTTTATCGACTTGCAGGTTAGCACGCGCACACTCATCGAAAGCAAAGGTCCTGAAGAGTCGAAAAAGCTCTTCCTGCATATTGCTCCTGGTGTATACAAACTGGCACCCAAAGGGAGCGAAGACGACACTCACATGTCGGTAGACGGTGCCATGGAAGTGGCAAAAATGGCTATAGAAGGATTCAAAACGCTGGGTCTTAAATCTCTTACCGACAACCTGCGTGCCGAAAAAGATGTAAAAGTGACCTTCACACAACCTTTTAACGAATTAAAATAACGGAAATACCATCTACAATTGTGTATTTTACACATTGAACACAAAACAATATCATGATAAAATCATTTTTTCTTGCGGGACTTTGTGCTATCTCTCTCGCTGCAAACGGTCAAAACTATACTTCGAAAGTATGGCAGCCTGATCTGGGCAATGGCAATTACAAAAACCCTGTTATCTATGCCGACTATTCCGATCCTGATGTGTGCCGTGTTGGTGACGACTACTATCTGGTAGCCTCTTCGTTCGCCAACACCCCTGCCCTACCCATTCTTCATTCAAAAGATCTGGTCAACTGGGAGATTCTCGGCTACGCGCTCGATAAGGTTCCACCGACAGAGCGTTTTGACAAAATGCAACACGGCAACGGTATCTGGGCTCCCAGCATCCGGTATCACAACAACGAATTTTATATCTACGTAGGCGATCCCGATGCAGGCTTGTACATGACCAAAGCCAAAAATCCTGCCGGTCCGTGGGAACCACTCACTATGGTAAAAGAAGGAAAAGGACTGATCGATTGTTGTCCTCTTTGGGACGAAGACGGACGCGCCTATATGGTACATGCCTTTGCGGGAAGCCGTGCCGGTATGAAGAGCGTATTGGCCGTTTTCGAAATGAATGCAGAAGGAACCAAAGCTATTTCCGAAGATCGTCTCGTTTTCGACGGACATCCTAATCATTCTACCACTGAAGGCGCCAAATTCTACAAACGCAACGGTTACTATTACATCATGTGTCCAGCAGGTGGCGTAAAACCCGGATGGCAACTGGCCATGCGCTCGAAAAACGTTTACGGCCCCTACGAAGAACGCATTGTAATGGCGCAGGGAAAATCGGACATCAACGGACCTCATCAGGGTGGCTGGGTAGATACTCCCGACGGCAAGCAGGATTGGTTTATCCACTTTCAGGATCTATATGCCTATGGTCGCGTGGTGTTGCTCGAACCGATGAAATGGGTGAACGACTGGCCGGTAATCGGCATCGACAAAGAGGGCAAAGGCTGTGGCACTCCTGTGTCCACCTACAAAAAACCGGATGTAGGTAAAACATACCCGGTTGTGAATCCGGTTGAAAGCGATGAATTTGACGGACTGACGCTTGGTAAACAGTGGCAATGGCAAGCTAATTCCAATCCACTGTGGGCTTTCTATGCCGACAATAAAGGTTATATGCGCCTCTTCTCATGGCAACTGCTGGGCGATGCAAAAAATCTCTGGGATGCGCCGAATCTGTTATTGCAGAAATTTCCGGCACCCGACTTCAGCACCACCACCAAGCTTACATTTAACCCCATGTACAAAGGCGAACGTACCGGACTGGTAGTGATGGGAATGGATTATGCCACCATAGGCATCGAAAATGGAGAGAACGGGTTGGTGTTAACCCAGAACTCCTGCCTGAAAGCCGACAAAGGTGCGACGGAAACCAACCATGCCACCCTCGAAATAAAACAAGCGACTGTTTACCTGAAAGTTGACATTAAGCAGAGCCGCAACAAGAACAAAGAGGGTATTTTGCAACCCACCGGAACCTGTTCGTTCAGCTACAGCCTGGATGGGAAGAAATTTAGCCCCTTCGGAGAATCGTTCAAAGCTCGTGAAGGCCTCTGGATCGGCGCAAAAGTAGGACTTTACTGCATCCGTCCAAAAGCCATCAACGACTCGGGATACACCGATGTAGACTGGTTCCGCATCGACAAGTAAGAGTCCATCCATCACGCAATAGAAGAGGCTGTTCTGCTATTTTTCTAGCAGAACAGCCTTTGTTTTACTCTTCATCAGATAGCTATGGCAAACCTGCCGAATCTAAAACAATTCCAGTTGTTGGTAGGGTGTATCAACTTCGGCCTGCTTTTTACCTTGAAAGAGTTCCATCATACCGAATTGCTTATCGGTAACCGTGAGAATCCCAACGTTGCCATGCTCTGGGAGAGCCGCCTTTACACGTTTCACATGTACGTCTGCATTCTCGCGACTGGGACAATGACGCAGATAGATGGAAAACTGGAACATGGTAAATCCGTCTTTCATCATCTTCTTTCTAAAATCGGAATATATTTTCCGGTCTTTCTTGGTATCGGTCGGCAGATCAAAAAATACCATCACCCACATGATTCGGTATTCATTAAAGCGATCCATAATACTGCTTACATTACAGGATAGCTGATTTTACGAAATTCGCCGCTATAACATTTATAAAGAGATGCCGTAGTACGCTGCACGCCTATCATCAGCGGACTGCGTTCGCCATCTATTACCACTTCGATGGTCGGTATTTGCAAAAGCTGCTGTTTCAGCTCCTTTGTCAACTCGAAATAATCGTATCCCTTATCGACAACATCGCACACAATATTGTCCACATAAGGACGATAAGGCTCCATTATATCGTCGGCCAGGCAGTAGGCATTGTAGCGGTTGCGATGATGAATACCCAGCGTGGGCAACAAACCCGAACTGACTAACGAACGAGCTACCACCGCACGAAGAATGGCATAACCATAATTAAGAAGGTTGTTGGGCGGATCCTCTTCCCTGCCCCGTCGGAAATCAGGTAATGACGGAAAGATATTGCCCCAATAATAAGCAGCCGCACGGGCTTCATGATTTTCGCCGTCGCCACTCTTTACGGCTTCTGACCAGTAGCGTATATTTTTGGTATTCACCTTGCAACGTCGTTCCAACAACGATGCCTGATTATCAATCTTAGCTTTTATGGTTTGTTGCCAAAGCTGTTTTTTCAGAGGGACAGATGCGTCAATCTGATCGTGCCACCGTTCCCGTTGTGTAGTGTTACCCGATAGCGGAAGAAGCAAACCGGCGGGCATCCGGTTACTATCGCACGTAATGACTGCAGTATTATTCGACAACAAACTGTCCATTAAACCATGCGTAAGGGTGATTTGCTGATGGTCGAGCACCATCACACCAATATCCTCAATGGGAACGGTAATTTCACTCTTTTGCTTGAACGATTCGGGCAAGGTATCGTTTTTCACCACCTCCGGCAATTTGATTACCAGCTGTTCATTCCGCTTCGACAAATAAGCCGGATTTCCGAAATAAAGCGTGCGTTTAATCATGACCTACGGAATTTCAAGATTAACTATCTGGTTGAATTTCTCAAGTTTTTCCAAATGAACCTGTTCAAAAAGCTCCAAACTTCCAAATATCCCTAGTGTCTTTTCAACTGCAACCACATCGCTCTTACGATTTGCAATTTCCAGATACGAACTATATCCCCAACCGGTAAACGAACTGCAAAAACCATGATGTATCGGGTTGCGGTGAGTATAAACAACGGCATTGATAAAATGCTCTTTGTTTGAAATCACTTCCCGTTTGAAATTCTTAATAAACAGCGAACCCATTCGCTGATACATCTTGTTGAACGACTGCGTATAGCTACTAAAAAAATTAGCGAATTGTTTCGACAGAAACTTTTCTATATCAACGTCATCGATTTTATCGATTTCGATTGTTTTTTCAGCTTTTCCAAAGTTTGAAACTTTGGAAAAGCTGAAGTTAGATTTATTTCGAATCAACGCCTCTATTACCTCCCGCTTGCGAATACGTACCACCAGATGAAAATGGTTCGGCATCAGACAATACGCGAACGTCTCCGCCACCGGAGAGATATACAACCGGTACTTCTCCAGAAAGAACCGATAATTCTCCTCCTCCCGGAACACATTCTCAAAACCATTGGCATGGTTGAAAATATGGTAGACGGCGGCTGGGACAAGAGGCTGCATTTGGACCATTTATAATGAGATATTTCCAAGACGATCAACTTTGAGTTTAACAATTGATTCTTTTTCCTTTGTAAATTCAATTTTGTTTAGCTGCGTATATTCCAATTTATTTACAATCGGCGTTGCAACTGAATGGGGTATACAAGAAAGTCTATTTCCGGTAAAACTTACCACTTTATAGATGTTTTTTCTCTGCTCTTCGCCAAATTCACGTGGATTAAGATTTTTGATATTTATTTTTTCGTCTTCATTCGGCACATACACCAAATCATTAGGTGTTAAATAGAAGTCTTTTTCACCCTTCAATTCCACGGGAGGCAAACTCTGTTTTAATCTTTCAATGACTATATTCAGTGGAATTGAATCGTAACTCCGTTTACCATCTTTTGATTCGTAGATTGCAAAATATAGGTTTGTACCCTTTGCGGCTTCCACGAATTTATCTTTTTTATTGCCGGTTTCTCCCAAAGAGAATTTACTTCCAAGTTCAAATATCCGAACCTTCCGAATTGGTTGATGTGATTTGCCGTCATTATATTGTTTTACATTGGCATTCATCTCTTCCAATCCTTCCGGCGAAAAAGCGATTTCTGGATTGTTCCCTTTGTATGCCAAATAACTTTTGAGAATTTTCTGAATCCCCGTATCGGTGATTGCATCTATCGTCTTCAAGTCAAAAGTGTTATCGACACTCTTCCGGGTAGCAGTAAGAATCTTTCCTTTGGAAACTTTCACCGAGGTTAAATCCACCTTACCCGAAACAGTTTCCTTGTGCATCGGTTTTCGTATTGCCCAATTTGTTCCTTCCTGTTTTACTTTGGCTTTTACTTTACGTCCGTCTTTTTCAATCCATTTCTCGTAGTTATTGGTTGCTTTATTGATTACGCGAAGGTTTTGTTTGAAACTGACAACAATGGTTTCCAGTGAATTTCGCGCATCAACAGTAAAGCTATCCCAAGGCTTTTTGAACTCTTTGAAAACATCTCGTTCAACTTGTTCATGTGTTTTTCTATCGATCCAGGTTTCTTTGCTTTTAGTCCTCAATTTGTTTTGCAAATCATACCGTGAGGTTTCCGATTTTGCAGATTGATTGTTGAGCAGATTTACGTGATCTCTTGTCATACAAGCTATCACCAACGCATCCATTGCATGGTGACGGTGGTCAATTCTTTTTTTCTCGATTCGCTTCGAATCTGTTGGCGAATAATCCACCGGCAGAAATTTTTGATACTGTTCGTTCCAATAGGTGAAGGCTTCGCTGTTTGTCAGTTGATTCATTCGTTGAAAGCGTGGTAAAATCAAATCATTCCAAACAGCATCCAGTCCCCAATCTTTTTTTAAAACAGTAGTAATCTTTCCATTGCCGGGAATGAGATTTTTAGAATTGATTCCATCGTCTTCCTTATCTTCACGAACAATATTCGACAAGAGGGACGAAATGAACTTACTGATATAGCGCGTATCATTCAATTGTCTGGTGATCATTTGTTCGGGAATATCTTCCAACAGCAGGTTTTGCCGTTTAACCTTACTTTTAGCGTAATGCTCTTTTACAAAAGACTGATACGCCTCTTCGGATAAAATTTCCACTACTTTACCCATTCCGCATTCAACTTTCTCTCCGTGGTGATTTTTGATAAATTCAAAACCAAGCTGTTTATCTTTCAGCTGATTTACAGCAGCTTCGCAAATTATTTTATTATTGAAGCTATCGTCAAAATAACGGGACTTTGGAATGACGTGTTCTATTTGATAATCTTCTGTAAATAGCCGTCCAAGTGGTATCATTTGCCCGGTATAGGGAGAGCGATATTTTTGTTCCAACCATAACTTATAACGTTGTAATTCCGTTTTGCTTGGCTGAGCGGTTTTGCTAATTTTTACAATATCATCAGGCAGGTCGATTTTGGAATTTAGTACCCCATCCTCATATAACCTCAGCGTGTCTTGTTGAATGGAAGAATAAGGACGCACATTATCCACGAGCAATTTCCCGTCCGAATTATCCTTCAACTCCATTAACAAGGCTTTTATGCGCAGATTAGTTGCTTCGTTACCACTGACAATATTTGTCAACCGTTGTCTTTCTTCGGAGGTATTCTTCATATCACGACCCAATTCAACGTGAATTTCGTTGAAGAAATCCTTTGCTCCATGTCCATACTGCTTCCAAATATCACGCACAACCCTCAATGTCTCGGTAACGATCTGTTCGACAATCGGATTGCGCAACGAGTGTTGTTTGAAATCTTCAAGATACTTTTCCAGATCTGCAATAGAGTCCCATTTGCCTGCAATATCAGCTTCTGAATGGCGATCATAGATTACATAGCTTGCCAACCAAATAGGCAATCCTTGAAAATGGCTCTCGTCATTCAGGCTTATTGCTTTTTCCCGAACGCGCTCCTTTATGTTTTCATCACATTCGCTAGTAAGGATTTTGCCAATTCTGTCTTGTGTTTTAACATCAATTGCCTCCCAATCCCAATACTTACCAACACGCAGCAGAGGTAAGAATCTCTTGATTGCTTTTTCTGAAAATGCCCCATATTCACTTTTAAAGGGAGGAAATTTCTCAAAATTAGCAACAAACGACTCTTTATCAAGCGAATTCTTGTCAGCAAACTTACCAAGAGCCGATAAATATTCTTTTTTATCGGTTACAGAATAGATAATGTGCCATAGATGTTGCTCTATTCCCGGAGTCAGAAAGTCATCCGGAACATTTGCAACTTTTTCGAGTCTTCGCCTGATTTCGTAACCGGTGGAATTGCAAGGATATTTTTTCGACTTGTCCTCTTCCTTTTCTTTTGAATCGTCGAATACATAATTCCAGCGATATTTGGCAATTTCCTTATCCACTTCCTTGTTAAATGCAGCCGCTTTTGCACTGGGGTACTGTTCTTTCAGAATTGGTAAAAGCAAATGCTTCAAAATATCTTTATGACCGACTTCCTTCTGCATCATCAAAAATTCAAAGAGAGCCACTTTGTCCTCATTCGTTTTTATAAACTGAGTCGTGACATCGATATCATCTTCCTTGTGATAGATTTTGAGATTTGACAACCATTGCCACACTCGGAATTCCTGATAAAGCGGGTGAGATTTGGGAATTACTTTTAGTGGTACTAAAACTGGTTTTCCTTTCTCATCCCTAATAATATTACCATTTTTGTCTTTAGTTGGATGTTTTTCTAATGTACAGTTACCAATAGAAGACTTTTGGCTTCTGAGAGGACGCTGGTAAAAGATAATGTCCTCGACCAACAAGTGCACAAAATCACGTTTGCTTAAGGAGAGCTGTTGAGCCTCGTTATTTCGATAAAGCTCACGCACACAATCGTTGTACAAATCTTCGGTGAAAAGTTCGGGCTGCAGTTCAATTTGCTTTTTCAGGATAGCAATCAATTCGTCCTTGTAAAACTTACGTTCAATAGTACGAACCAACTTGCCTCGAATTTTTTGCGAAGGGTTTTGCAATAGGTTTTCATAAATATAGACGCCAACTGTTTTATCTAATTTATTGATTTCCTGTTCAGTTTTCTTTTTCAGCAAGGTCCAGTCATCTTCACTTGGAGCACGAAAGCTTCGTCGTTCATTCCCCTCTTTGTCGGTTTTAATTGTGCCATTATCGTTTAAGTCTGTGGTAACAATAAAATCACGAATCTTGTCCTTCCAGTCAAACAATGACGTCTTGCTCGAACGACGATAAATCCACCCATTCTCCAAATAAAGAGAATACCAGAGATCACCTTTACTGTTGGGCTTTTCATCTGCTACAACATCCACAATTTTCAGAGAGTGAAACTCAACCAATTTATTCGGGTTTTCCGTTTCCTCTTCTCCCCTCAACTGATAATATCCTCGTTTTTGATTGAAATTCAGCACTATCCAAGCCAACTCTTCTTTTGCTATCTTTTGACTCAAAGCTTTTTTACGTAAGTAATAAATTGTCCAATCATACGGAATCTTTGTTTCTTCTCCGTTCGGTTTTGTATAAAACAATTGTGGTTGTGATTGTTTGAAGTCATTCAGCATTTCTTCAAAAGAACTTTTGAAGATAAAATTTCGATTGTGGTATGTTAGCTTTGGTTCGGACTCAGCAACAAACTGACCATAATGTTGAGTAAAATCAACAGCTCTGGCATAATGCTCTGGCAAAAAATCTAACACATTTAGAACACGATGTAACCGTTCCCGTCGTAATAAATGACGTTCGCGCAAACGGCGAACACTCCGATAGCTCGTCCGTGCTGCGGTTTGTGTTTCCAAAGGTTTCCCTCCACTGAATATATCCAAGACATCCTGCGTCATGGGAATAATTCTGCTTCCCATTCCAAGAATTTCACCTTTCTTTGCATCAAAGTCTTGTTGGATCAATGCCCAACCAATGCTATTTGTACCCAAATCGAGACCTAATATCTTTTTCATGAGTTAGATATAAAATTACCCCTCAAAAATAGTACATAAATTTTGTATATTTATATTTTAATTATATATTTGTCGAATAATTCTAAAAGCAAATCACAATAAGGATTATTCCGTTGTGAAAACATTTAAGGCGGGGCAACTCGCCTTTGTTATTTTACCTGCATAATTAATTCTACCATTCTACTTCACCCTCTCGCGACACTAAAGAAGGACAACCAAAAGGCACCTTCGGAAGCTTCAAGGATAAGGCATAGACACAAAAAAGCCTGCGATTAAAAAACCGCAGGCTTTTTGAGATAACAACACGAAAAATCGATTGATTTTTTATCCTATTTTTCGACCATAACAACATAACAATCTGAATATTAATCACAGGTCTGTTGTTATCAATCTGTCAAAGATATAATTCTGAAAGCAAATCACAACGAAAAATGAAAAAGCTATGCTCCACTCTGTGTTGTTATCAATCTGTCAAAGATATAATTCTGAAAGCAAATCACAACGTTCCATAAGCGATGCAAAGGTAATTAGTGTTGTTATCAATCTGTCAAAGATATAATTCTGAAAGCAAATCACAACACAAACACATTGAGCAACTTTGTTGTGTCTGTTGTTATCAATCTGTCAAAGATATAATTCTGAAAGCAAATCACAACTAAACCATGCTGCGGCCTCCGCATTGGAAAGTTGTTATCAATCTGTCAAAGATATAATTCTGAAAGCAAATCACAACGCCAAGTCAGCAGGCAGTAACTACATTCTGTTGTTATCAATCTGTCAAAGATATAATTCTGAAAGCAAATCACAACGCCCAAAGCCATGTTAACCAATACTTGTTGTTGTTATCAATCTGTCAAAGATATAATTCTGAAAGCAAATCACAACTAAACGAG
>WASS01000028.1 GCA_009712635.1 Hungatella sp.
GGGGATACCGGTCCAACTGGAGATACTGGTCCAACAGGTCCAACCGGAGATACAGGTCCAACAGGTCCAACCGGAGATACTGGTCCAACAGGCCCAACTGGAGATACTGGTCCAACAGGTCCGACAGGAGATACCGGCCCAGCTGCGGGTGTAACAACATTCGGATATGCTTATGAACTTGCAACTTTAGCTGATGCAACCGTAGTGGGTGGTGCAGATGTACCGTTCAGCAATAATGGACCATTAGCAGGAGTAACTCATACTGCTGGCACAACTACAATAACAGTACCGATCGCCGGAACTTATCAAATTGATTATTATATCGATATTACGGCTGGCGTAGGTTCCGCTATTGCAATTGCAGTAAACGGAGTCCCAAGTGCATCAACTAATGTTGTTGCTCTTGTTGCTGTTGGGGAATTATCAGGGACTGCAATGCTTACACTTGCAGGAGGAGATGTACTGACTTTAAGAAACAACTCGGCTGTACCATTTACGATGACTTTGGCACCTGGTGTAGGATCACAATTTAATGCAATTCTGTTAAGCTGATAAACTATGGCCGGTATCTTCGGATACCGGTCATATTAAATAATTCACACAGGATTCGTTTTATAGATATAACCACCTAATTAATTGATTTCCACCTGGTTATAATAATAAGTTTACCTAGCCACACTCTTCCAGGCTAACGTCCATAATTTCTTTTTTACAGCCAAACCATAGGAGAAGTCCAATGAAACAGGCACATAATTCAGAAGCAGTCATAGACCATATTACACCGTTTAACTGAAACAAACTATTTCCAATAATAATAATGGGAATCAGTGCAATACCTCTGGATACAGACATTATGGTGGATTGAATGCTTTTCCCGAAGGCTTGGAACATGCTTGTTAGAAGTCCCGATATACCAGCAAATAAGGTGGAAAACAATAATGCTGTAAGAATAATGACACCGATTTTTATCACAGATTCATCGGAACTAAACAATTCAAGTACCTGTGTGCGGAATACAAACAGAACGGCGGCAATCACAGAAATAATTGTAACAAGATAAAATGCTGTTGTTTTCAACACTCTATTTAGTCGTTCGGTATTGTTTGAGGCATAAGAAAATGCAATCAGCGGAACAACACCCATATATAAACCCATGCCGATAAAATCTGATATCTGGCATACACGATTTGCTACACCAAATGCTGCAACCACTTGGTCACCATATAAGACTGCATAGTTATTAAACATCAGACTAGAAACAATTAAAAATCCAGACAGCAGCAACGCAGATATACCAATTTTAAAGATATTAAAAAGGATAGCTGAATTTGGTTTAAAATATTTTAAACGAATGCTTTGAGCTGGACTTTTCTTCTCCAGGTAGTACATATAGTAGACAACGGCACAGATATTACCAATAACAGTGGCAACCGAAGCCCCCAAAACATCCATGTGAAAGAAAAAAATAAATACCGGATCAAGTATGATATTTATAACAACGCTGATGATCATTCCGATCATCGATTCGGTGGACGCACCTTCGCCCCTAACCATTTGGGCGAGTGTGAAATTAGCTACTACAAACGGACTACCGATTGTATAGGCTATAATATAAGAACGTGTATGCAGCATTGTTTCTCCCGTAGCCCCCAATAGTTTTAATATGGGGGATAAGAATGGAATGCAAAGCAGCATAAACAAAAGTCCTGAAATTAATGACAGATACAAGGTTACAGACGAAACTTTTTTTACATAATCTGTTTTTTTCTCTCCTAATAATCTTGAAATATATGTGCTGCCACCTGTACCAAATAATTCTCCCAGCGCCATGAGAATAGTTGTAAAAGGCAGAGCAAGCGTAATTGACGCTAACATGGATGTGTTGTTTAACCTTCCAATAAAATAAGCATCTGTAATATTGTAAATCATATTAACAACCATACCTAAAATCATGGGAATGGCCATATGAGCGATAGCTTTTGATACAGGTGCTTTTTCAAGATAGTACATTGCGTCTTTGTTTTCCATGTGGAATACCTCCGTTAAATATAAGTTGATTTCTACCTATTTGCCGATAGCTTTTATTTGTTCTCTGAAAACAGGTCAATACAATTAAGTAAAGTTCTACCTATTTTTGTAAAATAAAACAAGTTTTATATATGCGATTCTACTCCTAAATTTTCAAATGTTCGTTTTAAAAAATTCAAATAAATAGTTTTTTCTTCCTCAGAAAATCCGGTCAGCATCTCGTCGGTTATTTCGCTAAGAATACCAGACATTTCACTAAGAAGTTTTTGGGATTTTTCAGTAAGTTCAATTGTTATTGTCCTGCCATCTTCATTACCTGAGCGACGTATTATAAATCCATTTCTTTCCAGGCTGTTGAGTAGACTTGTTACGGACGGACCGGATATTTGCATGGCCATGCTTAAATATCTGCGGTTGATTTCCTGATTGGATTTGTGTGCCCCGTCTATGTGACCCAAAAGGCGTACTTGGGGTTCGGTAATATCGTATGCCGCCAATCTTTGATCATTTTTATAGCGCAACACATGAGCGATGTTCTTAATATAAAAATCATGAGGCGGTAGACGATTAATGTTCATTTTATTTACTCCTTTCAAATAGGTTGATTTCTATCTATTATTATATTAGTAGACTTCTACTTTGTCAATCATATTTTTCTGTTTAATAATTTATTTATAAAATTGGTTACAGTGCTTAGTGATATTTAGGGCAAGTATATTGATATTAGCATAGTAAAAAGCTATAAAAAATTAAAAGGAATCACTGTTAGAAACTCTGAAGGAATAATACAATCTAATATAATAATAATTGATAAAAAGACAATCCTTTTATAAGAAAAAGTGGAGTAAAGTAACATTTAAATAGGCCGATGTACGGAAAAGAATTTGGGTTTAAGCACTTATAAAAAGGCAAATGGAAAATATAAGATCATAAGTGTGGTTATTTTAAGCCAATTACAAAAGTATAAGCTAAGAAAAACTTCAGTATCGAAAATTCTTGTCACAACATATATTACTAATAGGCGTTATCAGACTGATACGCCTTGCAATATAGAAATGGGAGGATTTTTTATGGCTAATAATGCTTTGCAAATAGAACTGAATACAGCTACAACTGTAGCTGCAGGTGCCAATGTCCTTTTTGACACTATAGTCTATTTATCCGGAACCATATCTTACAATCCAGCTACAGGGATAATTACATTCAATGAGGCTGGCAGATACGTGCTCGACTGGTGGCTGGCAACACAATCTTCTCAAACGACAAATGGGACATCCTTTGCATTATCGTCCTCACAGGGAGATTTTCTGGAAGGTAATTCACCGATAAATACAGGAGAGGTTTATGGAATCGGAATTGTTGATGTAACTGTAGCTCCAGTTACGGTATCTCTTGTAAATATCAGTACAGCGACTGTATTCTTTTCTCTAATAGTTCCATTAAAAGGAACATTGGTTGTAGTTCAAGATGATTTTGGTCCAACTGGCCCGACAGGAGCTACCGGTCCAACAGGTCCAACAGGTCCAACAGGAGCAGCAGGATTAACCGGTCCAACCGGAGATACCGGTCCAACTGGAGCAACAGGATTAACCGGTCCAACCGGGGATACCGGCCCAATTGGTCCAACCGGAGATACCGGCCCAATTGGTCCAACCGGAGATACCGGCCCAACCGGTCCAACCGGAGATACC
>WASS01000006.1 GCA_009712635.1 Hungatella sp.
AAAGATCAGCCCTCCCCCTGCATAGCAGGGGGTTTATTTTTTACTGTCACACAATAAAAGAGGGATATCCCGTCAGATTGTATCCGACGAAATATCCCTCTTTTTATTGCTGAAGAACTTATCCCTCGCCTCCCAGCAGATCTGCGA
Source organism: Hungatella sp. (assembly GCA_009712635.1). Taxonomy (GTDB): domain Bacteria; phylum Bacillota; class Clostridia; order Lachnospirales; family Lachnospiraceae; genus Lacrimispora. The sequence goes on from WASS01000006.1 coordinate 148, forward strand.
TCACGTATCCCAAAAGTGCCAGTGCAATTCCTCCCAACAGTTCATATATTGCTACGGTTTTCCACGGCACATCCCAAAGAATAACAAAGGGGGAAGAAATCACAAGACCAATGATCACCCGGTACATCTGATGCTCATAACGGGTCAGAAGCTGCTCCACCACTCTGGCGAACAGAAGAACGCCTGTCAGCATACCCAGAAAATATGGGAACAACACTGTAACGTTTTTCATAAGACCTTGAAAATCAAGAGCACAGGCTGCCCGGATACAGGCATTATTGGTCTGCAAAACAGGCTCATAAAAGCCCAGCATCATCATGATCATAGACCCGCTTACCCCTGGCACAATCATAGTGGCTGCTGCAAGAAGCCCCACTGCAAAAAGAGTAACTACCCAGTAATTACCCGATGATAAATATGCCGCACCGGAAGCCATGGCAAATCCTTCTCCGCTATGACCGGAAGCGATCGCTGTTTCAGCTACATATGTAATGAGGATTACGATGCCGCATGTGATTCCAGCAGTTATAATTCCTTTCCATAAGTCATTTTTTTCTCCAGAAAAGGCTTTGCGGCGAAGAGCCGGAAGACCGCCTCCGATTAATCCCAGAAACGATAGTTTCGTCTGAAGAGGATATGTATGAAACAGATATTCAAACACCAGTGACAGAAAAATGATGCCTGCAACTGCACCGATTCCATAAGGAAGAAGAATCCTTATACTTTTTACCGGCTCTTTAAAAAGCCGGTTTACCGCATGGATGATCTTATCGTAGACACCCATGGTAATGGCCAATACGCCTCCGCTGATGCCCGGCAGTATATTTGCCACACCAATAATTAAACCTTTTAAAAGCTCACCGATATACTTCAAGCAATTCCTCCTGCATTAATCCGTATATTAAATCCTATGCACTTTTACTGCTTCTAATACTTCTTTTACCCGATTCAGCTTATAATCTGCAAGACTCTGGTCAAATCCATATCTTGTATCGATGACTGCCGCAATTTTAAGCCCTGCCCGGTGCGCTGCCGTTATTCCAATGGTGGAATCTTCTACTGCCAGACATTCCCCGGGCTTTAATTTCAGCTGCCCAGCTGTATATAAATAGATCTCCGGATCAGGTTTGCTCTTTTTAAACTGTTCTCCGCTGACCACTGCTTCAAAATAGTCCCGGATACCATTTTCCTTAAGAACACGTTCCACCAGTTCTAAATGGGTGGAAGAGGCAAGAGCCAGACGAAAACCAGCTTCCTTCAGCTGTTTTAATGTATCAGTTACCTCCAGGCGGTAAATGTTTCGATAATCTATTTCACTATAGATATCTCTCTGCCGGAACTCATTCCTTAACTCTTCCCAGGTCTGCCCATTGGAAACAACCCTCTCCACTACTTCCCAGCACTCCTGCTTTGTTGCTCCAACCATAGGATACAGATCCTCCAGTTTTACATCTGGATTTTTCTTTTTGGCAAATTCCAGCTGATATTCCAGATATACACCCTCGCTGTCAATAATAACGCCATCCATATCAAATATCACTGCCTTAATCATAATTCTCTCCTCTGTATTCTTTCTGATTAAGACCATACGACAGTAAAAGGTATCTTGTCAAGTCAAAGTCATAAGAGATGGCCGGAAAGGGCTCTTCTTTACCGCCCCTTCCGGCCTGTTTCCCCGACTCAATACACAGCCGGGCGTTTCACCATAAATGTGTTATGCCCCAGCTGCCTGAGAGCCTGCTCCATTTTAACAGCATTGTCCATATTTCGGAATGCACCGACTCGAACCTTATATAATCCGTCTTCATAAACTACGAAAGCTGGAAATCCCTGGGATTTCAGCATATTGACCTGGTCCTCGGCCAGAGAGCGCACCCGGAAAGCACCCGTCTGTATCTGATAGTACTCCACCTGATTTTCTTCCTGCTGCTGAATGGTATTTAAAATACCAGTAGCAATTGCCTGGGCTATCTCATCAAAGTGATCGTCAAAAAGATAATTATCCGCTTCATTATCTATAAACCCAACCTCTATTAAGACAGATGGAATCTTTGTTCTTCTCAGCACTACAAGCCCCGGACGTTCCACAGTTCCTAAATTGGTGAAGCCCATGGTTCCAAGTGCTTCTCCGATATTCGTTCCAAGCATACCTTCAATGCCTTTATTTTCAAAAACAACCGTTTCGACTCCGGATCCTGTTCCTGGAACCGGCATGGCATTCCGGTGAATGGAGATGAATAAATCTGCTTCTGCATCATTGGCCATCATGGCTTTTTCCAGGGGTGTATTATAGGTATCGTCAGTTCTTGTATACCTGACATCAACTCCGTTGTCTGCCAGGATTTTCCCGACAGCTAACGCAAGTTTTAAGTTATCATCTTTTTCCTGCCGCCCATTATAGACTGCACCCGGGTCCGCACCGCCGTGACCGGCATCTATTACCACGATCTTTCTCTCAGCCAAAAGAAAAACTCCTTTCACATACCTCTATTCTATAAAGTATGTAAAAGAAGTGTTCTCCGTACCATATTTCAGACTATGATTTATTCATTTTCTCCTAATTCTGCCATAACATCCACGCCTCTTGGACCAACCGGCGTGGAAAAGACAATCTGAGTACTGGTCTTTCCGTATTTCTGGAGCTGTCCGATGAAAATATCCAGCTCCATGGTGCTTTGAAATGCCACCTTAATCAGCATGGAATAATCTCCGGTAACGCAGTTGCATTCCAGCACATTGGGTATGGAATCCATGTAGGAATAAAACTGGATTTTATCAAGCGGCGATACATCCAGATTTACAAAAGCAATGATATGGTATCCCAGCTTCATGGGATCCACTGACGCATGATACCCGGTAATGATTTTTTCCCGCTCCAGCTTTTCAATTCTGGAGGAAACAGCAGGTGAGGACAAAAACGTATTTTCTGCTATGTTCTTTAAAGATGCCCGTGCGTTCTTCTGCAGTGTCTGCACTATTTTCTTATCAATATCGTCCATATCTTCCTCCTTGAATTAAAAAAAGCGCCAGTACCACTAAAGTACTGAACGCTTTTGTTCTAACAAATTAAGCTTAAACCTTATTAATCTTTTCTTATCAATATCATAACCAATTATTAAATACTTGTCAACGTTTATTTTATTAAGGATGGCATCTTTTTCATCCGTTCAATGGCTTCCACTGTATTTTCATAGGTTCCAAATGCTGTAAGACGGAAGTAACCTTCTCCGCTGGGACCGAATCCGCTTCCAGGCGTTCCCACAACGCTGGCTTCCTCTAAAAGCCGGTCAAAGAAGTCCCAGGAAGTCATTCCCTCCGGTACCCGCAGCCAGATATAAGGCGCATTTACACCTCCATATACTTCACAGCCAGCCTCCTTTAAACCGTCATAGATCACCTTTGCATTTCTCATGTAATAAGCAACCTGTTCTTTCAGCTGAGCTTTGCCTTCTTTGGAATAAACCGCTGTTCCAGCTTTCTGAATGATGTAGGGAGCACCGTTAAACTTGGTTCCGTGGCGTCTTGCCCATAAAGAATGGAGCATGACTCCGCCTCTTACCAGAGATTTGGGGATCACAGTAAAGCCAAGACGTACACCGGTAAAACCGGCATTCTTGGAAAATGAGCGGTATTCAATAGCGCAGGTATTGGCTCCTTCTATCTCATAGATGGAATGAGGCACATCATCCTGAGCAATGTAAGCTTCATAGGCAGCGTCATAAAGAATGACTGCACCTTTCTCATTGGCATAATCCACCCATACCTTTAACTGGTCTCTGGTGAGTGTGGTTCCGGTAGGATTATTGGGGACACATAAGTAAATAAGATCTGGAGTTTCCTCTGGAAGTTCTGGAACAAAATGATTCTCAGCGGTACATGGCATGTAAATAACATTGCTCCATTTTCCTGTCGTTTCATCATATTCACCGGTTCTTCCAGCCATGACATTGGAATCCACATAAACAGGATAAACAGGATCACAGACAGCGATTTTACAGTTCTGATCGAATATCTCCTGAATATTTCCGCAGTCACTCTTCGCTCCGTCGGATACAAAAATTTCATCTGCTGCGATCTGGCATCCTCTTGAAATGTAATCTTCACTGGCAATCAGTTCTCTTAAAAAACCATAACCAAGATCCGGTGCATATCCGTGAAAAGTTTCCGCTTTCCCCATCTCATCTACTGCTCCATGAAGCTCCTCAATAATTGCCGGAGCAATAGGCTGGGTTACGTCACCGATTCCAAGACGAATCACCTTTTTATCGGGATTTGCCTCTATATAAGCATTGACCTTTTTCGCAATGGTGGAAAACAGATAACTTCCAGGTAATTTTAAGTAGTTTTCATTGATCTTAACCATAGCTTCCTCCTGTTTTTAAAGATTATTTATGTCCAACTCTCCTGCAAACACCTCCACAGCAGGACCTGTCATAAACACGTGACCGCTTCCCTCTCTGTCCCAGTGAATCGTTAAGTTGCCGCCTTTTAATGAAACCTTCACCGTATTGCCGGTTCGTCCGCAAAGCGCCGAAGCAACTGCACTGGCTGTTGCTCCAGTCCCGCATGCCCAGGTCTCTCCGCTTCCTCTCTCCCACACCCGCATGCGGATGTGCTCCGGACTTACGACCTGAATAAATTCTGAGTTGGTACGCTCCGGAAAACGCTCATGATGTTCAAACCCAGGTCCGATTGCCTCTAAATCCAGGCTGTCAATGTCATCCATATAATAAACTGCATGGGGATTTCCCATGGAAATTCCAATAAACTCATAATCTGTCCCATTCACACAAATAGGCTCCGGTACCTGGCTTGTCACTTCCGGTACGCCCATGTCAACAGTTAAAAGGACTGCTTTCCCATCTTCCTCAGTCACTTTTAAATGCTTGATCCCGGCTGCCGTTTCCACATCAAACTCTGTCTTTTCCACCAGATGATGATCGAACACATATTTACCCACACAGCGGATCCCATTGCCGCACATGGGGCTTTCGGAACCGTCAGCATTAAACATGCGCATACGGCAGTCTGCCACTTTGGACGGGCAGATCAGAATCAGACCGTCCGATCCGATTCCAAAATGCCGGTCACTGACTTTTTTTGAAAGCTCTGCAGGATCCTCAACGGATTCCTCAAAACAGTTAATGTACACATAATCGTTTCCGATTCCCTGCATTTTTGTAAATTTCATCTTAATCCCCCACTGTTAAATATTAATAAGGCTCATGATCATCTGGGCAGTCTCTACCATGTTGGTTCCGCTGTCCATACTGCACTTTTGAATATAACGGTGCGCTTCTGATTCTGTCATATGATTCCGTTCCATTAAAAGTTCCTTGGCCTGCTTAATCAGCTCCTGCTCTTCTCCGTTTCTTTCCTTCGGCTGACTCTTTAACTTCTTCCGCCTTTTTGCCAGAGATTCCATCATCATCTCTAACGTACTTAAAAGATCCTGAACCTTTAAAGGCAGTCCAAGACAGACCACATCATCTGGCGCCTTGCCGCTCCACTGGCTGGGAGACGCTACCAGGAGCATGGGCATCCCTTTGGGGAGACATTCATAAAGCTCCTGATATACCATATCCGCAAACCTGCAGCCGCATACTACAATTCCGCTGCCCAGCTCATCTGCGCTGTTTACCGTCTGAGCGCCGGAGGTGCAGACTGCCGCGACCGTAAAGCCGTTTTTCATAAGAATATTCTTTATATTTTTCGCATCCTCTGCTTTTGAAAATGCCACAATCACATTGGTCAAACACTCTCACCTCCAGATAACAGTATCAGGGTACGGGATCTATTAATACTTGTATAAGTATTCTTCCACTTCCCAGTCCGTTACCTGCGCACGGAATATCCGCCATTCAGCTTCCTTTGCCTCCAGGTATTTGGTATAGATGTGTTCGCCTAACACTTCCTTCATAAACTCATCCTTACGGAACGCCTCAATAGCCTCGCCCAGAGTTTCAGGAAGCTGCTCAATTCCTTTTGAAGCCATCTCCTCTACCGACATGGAATAACCATTGCAGTCCACACTTTCCGGCGGAGTCATCTTCTTTTCAATGCCGTCAAGTCCTGCCGCCAGACAGGCGGCAAGTGCCAGATAGGGATTGACTGCAGAATCCGGGCTGCGCAGCTCAATGCGTGTACTTTCTCCTCTTGCACAGGGAATCTTAATCATAGAGCTTCGGTTGGAGCGGGCTGACCATGCCACATAAACCGGAGCATCATAACCGGGTACAAGACGTTTATAGGAATTGACTAGAGGATTGGTTAAAATTGTCATTCCCTGCATATGGTGAAGAATGCCTGCCATAAACTGGTAAGCCGTCTGGCTTAATCCCAGCTCATCTTCCGGATCCTCAAACATATTCTTACCTGCTAAATCAGAAAGGGACATGTTAATGTGCATTCCGGAACCATTGACACCAGCCTTGGGTTTTGGCATAAAGGTGGCATGAAGACCGTGGCGCTTTGCAATTGCCTTAACAGCCATCTTAAATGTCATAATATTATCAGCTGTCACCATACCTTCTGCATACTGAAAATCAATCTCATGCTGGCCTGGGGCGATCTCGTGGTGGGATGCCTCGATCATAAAGCCCATCTCTTCCAGAGTGAGGATCATGTCTCTGCGGACATTCTCCGCCTGGTCAATAGGGGCTACATCAAAATAGCCAGCCATTTCATGGGTATCTGTGGTGGGCTGCCCTTCCTCATCCATGTGAAAAAGGAAAAATTCGCATTCCGGGCCTGCATGAAATACAAATCCCATATCACTCGCTTTTTTTAATACCTTTTTCATAACAAACCGGGGATCTCCTTCAAAAGGAGTCTGGTCCGGACAGTGTACATCGCACATCAGCCTTGCAACTTTCCCCTGCTGGGGGCGCCATGGGAATATCTCAAAGGTATCCAGATCCGGATAGAGATACATATCAGATTCTTCACTTCTTACAAATCCCTCTATGGAAGAACCATCAAACATACAGCGGTTATCCAGGGCTTTTCCCAGCATATTCTTTGTAATTGCAACATTTTTTAACATGCCGAATATATCGGTAAACTGAAGACGGATAAATTCCACATCTTCTTCTTCCACAATGCGGAAAATATCTTCTTTGCTGTACTTGCTCATAAAACACTCTCCTTTTCTCATGATTGAATAAAGAGCCCCGCCTTATGGGACTCTTTGCCACTTATGCGATCCTTGCAAAGCGTCTCTGCTCTATGGGGAACGAGGTTCCTGAAGAAAATAACACCTAGAAAAAGGGTGGGCAAACACAGCCTCACTTCATGGACCATCTTCGCACCACCCCGTTATATGTGTAAAATATAACAGCTTAAAAAAAATTTGTCAATGTGTTTTTTCATTCCTGCTTTGATACCGGAGCGCCCGGACTGCATTTAAGATCGCAATCACAGAAACGCCTACATCACCAAAAACAGCAGCCCACATGGTAGCAATTCCTGCTGCTGAAAGGATCAGAATCAACACTTTCACACCTATGGCAAAAATAATATTCTGCTTTACAATTCCCACAGTTTTCCTGGCAATCAGGATTGTATCAACCAATTTCGTAAGCTCATCAGTCATGATTACCACGTCTGCTGCTTCCACTGCTGCATCAGAGCCAATCTGACCCATGGCAATTCCTACATCGGCACGGGCAAGAACCGGTGCATCGTTGATTCCGTCTCCAACAAATGCCAGCGCTGCATCCTTATGTTTCTTTGTCAGCAGCTCTTCCACCTTACCTACTTTATCGCCGGGAAGAAGACCTCCATGAACCTCATCAAGTCCAAGCTTTTCTCCCACCAGTTTTCCTACCTCAGGTTTGTCGCCGGTAAGCATCACCAGCTTTTTCACTCCAGCTGCCCTTAAGCCCTTTAAAGCTTGCGGAACATCTTCCCTGATGGTATCTGAAATGGTTACACTGCCCAGATACGTGTTATTATCTGCGATATAAAGGGTTGTTCCTGCCATGGAATCTGCTGCACTTACAGCAATCCCCTGTCTTTCCATAAGTCTGGCATTCCCTATATAAAGCTCTCTTTCCTTATTCTGTGTAAAAACGCTTGTTTTTACTCCAAATCCTGCAATTTCTTCGGCAGCACCTACCATTGATGGATCAAGTGCTTTCCCATAAGCTTCTTTCACCGAATGGGCAATTGGGTGATTGGAATGAAATTCACCATAGGCAGCGAGCTCTAACAGCTCTTCTTTTGTTCCTGCAAGCGGATCCACACTGGTAACCTGGAATTTTCCGGTTGTTAACGTTCCTGTTTTATCAAAAACCACCGTATCCAGATTTGCCATGGCTTCCAGATAGTTGCTTCCCTTTAACAGAATTCCCTGACCAGAGGCCGCTCCAAGTCCTCCAAAAAAGCTTAATGGAACGGAAATTACCAGTGCACAGGGACAGGAAACAACTAAAAAGCTGCAGGCACGGTAAATCCAGGTTCCCCAGTCGCCGGTGAATAATGGCGGAATAACTCCAAGCATTAAGGCAAGCACTACGACGACAGGCGTATAGACTCTTGCAAATCTTGTAATAAAGTTTTCTGCTCTCGCCTTTCTCGAGCTGGCGTTCTCCACCAGTTCCAGAATCTTGGCAACCGTGGAATCATCAAAAAGTCTGGTAACACGAACTTCCAAAACACCACTTAAGTTGATGGAACCGCTTATAACCGGTTCGTTCTCTTTGATCTCCACAGGCATGGATTCCCCGGTTAATGCTTTGGTATCAAGACTGCTGCTGCCTTTCACCACGACTCCGTCAAGAGGAACTTTCTCTCCAGGCTTTATTACGATGATATCGTCAACTTCCACTTCATAGGGATCTACCTTTTCCTCCGCTCCATCACGAAGCAGATTGGCATATTCGGGGTTAATATCCATAAGATCTGTTATGGATTTTCTTGACCTGTTTACTGCATAATCGTTAAACAGCTCACCGATCTGATAAAACAGCATAACGCCCACTGCTTCTTCCAGAGCTCCGATGCCGATTGCTCCAAAGGTAGCCACTGACATTAAAAAGTTTTCATCAAAGAACTGGCCGTTTTTTATATTTCTGACTGCTCTTAAGGGGATATCATAGCCTGCAGCAAGGTAAGAGATAATAAATAAGATCCAGTACCAGAAAACTTTTCCCTCCGCCGCCATGGCAAGCGCAAAGAATAAGGCACTTATGACCAGTCTGATTCCCATGATTTTCTGTTTCTTTGTCATAACTGCTCCTTTTGCTTACCGAAGGACTTTAAATTCTGCTTCCGGTTCAATCTTATAGGCTGTCTTTCTGGCTGCTTCCATAATCTCATCCACTTTTTCTTCTAAAACTTCCATGGTTAATCTCTGGGTCATAAAGCTTAAGGATGCACTTTCCACACCATTTAATTTTTTAACCTCTTCTTCAATTTTAGCTGCACAGTTTGCACAGCAAAGGCCCTCTAACTTCACTATTTTTTTCATCTTTCCTCTTCTCCTTTTCTCTCTATTTAATGTGAATCCTTATTCGCTGATATGCTCCATTCCCTGAGCCAGTATGGTTTGTATATGTCCATCTGCCAGAGAATAAAAAACGGTCTTTCCTTCTCTTTTAAATTTCACCAGACGCATCTGCTTTAACACACGAAGCTGATGGGAAATAGCCGACTGCCCCATCTGAAGCAGATTGGCAATGTCACAGACACACATCTGGGACTGGCTGAGCACATAGAGAATTCTGATTCTCGTTGGATCGCCAAAAATTTTAAAAAAATCTGCAAGATCCATGAGCTGCTGCTCTTTTGGCATGGCTTTTAATACCTGATTTACAACGTTCTCATGAACACAGATAAAATCACACTGATCAATATCCCCGTCACGAATGGTTTTCTCTTCTTCTGCCATCTGATACCTCCTAACATATTAATATGTGAATAGCTGTTCATATGTTAATATAATCATTATTTAATAATTTGTCAAGTACCTTTTGCCAGGGTATTGACACTTTTTTCCTGCGATGATAGACTATAAGTCCTTTTCCATATCTAAACTCACATCTAAATTCAGGAAAAGAGAATATTGATACCACGGTAGAGTCCCCGGAATGAATTCCGGAGAGCTGTGCTGGCTGTATTGCCTGCACTGACCGCTTGGAAAGATATTAGAACGTTCTGACCAGTTATGACAGACCTCCTCCCTTTTACGGCGGGAGCTGCCCGCTGCAGGAATGAACCGTTCACAAATATTACTACCAGGAGGAATTTTTATGATTCAAGTGGAACACGTGAACAAGACGTTCAAAGTCACAAGAAGAAGTGCCGGATTTTCCAATGCGGTAAAGGCGCTTATTCACAAGGAGACCGACACGGTCCATGCTCTGTCCGATATATCCTTTTCCATCGGAGACGGAGAGATGGTAGGCTATATTGGCCCCAACGGTGCCGGAAAAAGCTCCACCATTAAAATTTTAAGCGGCATTTTAACTCCGGATAATGGGACATGCCTGATTAACGGCCGGATTCCATGGAAGGACAGAAGGGAACATGTAAAGGACATCGGCGTTGTATTCGGTCAGCGCACCCAGCTTTGGTGGGATGTTCCTGTAATTGATTCCTTTGAACTGCTCCGCGACATCTACGAGATCCCCAGACACCAATACTTAACTACATTAGAAGAACTCATTGATCTTCTTGCACTGGAAGAGATTATTAAAACTCCTGCAAGACAGCTTTCTCTGGGTCAGCGCATGCGCTGTGAAATCGCAGCCTCTCTTCTCCATACCCCGAAGATCCTTTTTCTTGATGAACCTACCATTGGTCTGGATGCCGTATCTAAGCTGGCAGTCCGGGATTTTATCAGAAAGCTAAACAGGATCCACAAGACCACAGTTCTTCTTACCACTCATGACATGCAGGACATTGATGCACTTGCAGACAGGGTTCTGCTGATCGGGAAAGGCCGGCTTTTATTGGACGGAACTCTTTCCGATTTAAAATCCCGCTGTGAACCTGAATGCTCCACCCTGGATGAGATTGTTGCCTCCCTTTATCGGGAATTTCAGATTTAGGAGGGGATAAGATGAAAAAATACTGGTCTTTTTTCCGCATTCGTTTTATCAGGGGACTGCAATACCGCACTGCTGCCCTTTCCGGAATGGTCACACAATTTGTATGGGGATCCATGGAGATCCTTTTATTCCGGGCGTTTTATCAGGCTTCCCCCGAAAGCTTCCCCATGACCTTTGAAGCGCTGTCCACATATGTATGGCTCCAGCAGGCATTTCTCGCTCTTTATATGGTCTGGTTCTGGGAATCAGAGCTTTTCAATTCCATCACCACCGGAGATGTGGCCTATGAATTATGCCGTCCGGTCCGCCTTTACGATATGTGGTTTGTCAGAGGTCTGGCAGTCCGGCTTTCCAAAGCAGTGCTGCGCTGCATGCCCATCCTGATAGTTTCCTGGTTTCTTCCTGCTCCCTACGGACTTACGCTGCCGGGAGATGTGAAAATCTGGGCAGTTACAATTTTGTCCATGACACTGGGACTGCTTCTCATTGTGGCCTTTAACATGATTGTTTATATGTCCGTATTTTACACCGTTTCCTCACAGGGGATTAAACTGTTTGTTACCTCGTTAGCGGAATTTTTAAGCGGTTCCGTTATACCGCTTCCCTTTCTTCCCGACCATGTACGAACGATTGTGGAATTACTTCCCTTTGCCTCCGCACAGAACGTTCCGTTCCGGATCTTTGCCGGAGATATAACTGGTCCTGATCTCACCATCAGCATTTTAAAACAGACATTCTGGCTCTTTGCATTTGTACTCATCGGACGGTATTTAGAAAAGCGGGCTTTAAAACGGGTTGTCATACAGGGCGGTTGAAAGGAGGATACCATGAAATCAATCAGACTTTACGTTATATTTTTTCTCATGCATTTAAAAAGCATGATGCAGCACAAAGTTTCATTTTTTATAACATTAATCGGGCAGTTTTTAATCTCCTTTAATGTATTTTTAGGAGTCTATTTTATGATGACCCGTTTCCACCAGGTAAAAGGATTTTCTTACAGCGAAGTGCTTTTGTGTTTTTCCATTACTCTTATGGCTTTTACACTGGCAGAAACCGTTTTCCGAAGTCTGGATACCTTTGAAACCATAATAGGAAACGGAGAATTTGACCGTATTTTACTCCGTCCGAAAAACAGCCTGTTTCTGGTTCTTTGCAGCAAGGTGGACTTAACCAGATTCGGTCGGCTTATTCAGGCTGTTGTCATGCTGGTTTATGGGATTTGCTACAGCTCCATAAACTGGACACCCCTTCGGTGCATTTTAGTAGTACTGATGATTTTAGGAGGTGTCTGTGTTTTTGGAGCCATATACCTGATTTTTGCATGCTTGTGCTTTTTTACTCTGGAGGGACTGGAATTTATGAATGTATTCACAGATGGAGCAAGGGAATATGGGAAGTATCCCATCGGAATTTATGGGAAAACCGTTCTTTTTATCTGTACTTACCTGGTTCCCTTTGCTCTGTTCCAGTATTATCCTTTTTTATATCTGACAGGGAAGTCAGACAACCTGTGGTACAGCCTGCTGCCACTGTTTAGTGCCCTTTTTCTCATTCCTGCATTTCTTTTATGGAAACTGGGGTTAAAGCACTATCAGTCCACCGGCTCCTGATTCAATAAAAATGCATCCCCGCGGCTTTTACAGTCCGCGGGGATGCATTTTTATTATCCCATATGTTTTGTTGCATTAATGACCGCAGCTCTCTCCGTGATGGTGATGACCACAATCGTGATCTTCACTTCCCTCATGATGATGGCTGCAAAGAGTATCGGGATCAAACTGAAGGCTTCCTGACAGCAGGGAATTTACCGCCTCATCAGCATTTCCTTCCACTCCCGGATATAACTTGATTCCAGCTTCTGACAGTGCATTTCTCGCTCCTGCTCCAATCCCCCCGCAAATAAGAGTTTTTACACCCAGTCTGGTTAGAAAACCTGCCAGGGCACCGTGACCGTCTCCATTGGTATCCGCAATATCCTGGGATATTACATGTTTGTCTTCCACCTCATAGATTTTAAACTGTGTGGTTTGTCCAAAATGCTGAAATACATTTCCTCTGTCATAAGTAACCGCAATTTTCATAGCAAGACCTCCTGTTATTTAGTCAATGACTCACTATGGATATCATAAAATTATTTTCGTCATATGTCAATAACTTTTGTCCTTTTCTGTATAATTCGTCCAAACAACGTTGAAAAAACCAGGATGGATACCGTTACGCTTATGAAATCTGAGATTGGTTCTGTATAAAAAATAAAATTAACTCCCAGCCATGCAGGCAGTAACACCGCTCCTAAAAGGAAGATTGTCTTTCGGAACATGGAGAGTGAAATTGCCGCTTTTGCTGCCCCCAGACCGGTAAATCCGTCTACAATTACATACTGTAATGCCAAAGGGATTATCCCCATGGTATAGACCTTTATTCCACTGACAGTCAGATCAACATAAGCCTGATCCCTTGTAAAAATATGTACAAAAATCTGAGGAACCGTATGGGCAATCAGGAACATTACTGTGGTAAAACCAACTGCCAGAAGAGCAATATAGCGCTCTGCCTGCCTGATCCGCTCCGGTCTTCCTGCCCCTAAATTATAACCCAGAATGGTCTGGGTCCCTGTTGTAATACCTCCAAGAGGCATGGTTACCATTAACATAAAGCTTTGCACAATAGTCATACAGGTAAGAAGCTTTTCTGCGCTGCCCTCGCCCCCATAATGCATGATCACTGTATTTAGCGAAATGATAAGCACGTTATCAAATGCAATTATAAGGAACGGGGAAAGACCCAGTGTAAGGATTCTCTTCATCACTTCTGAGTCATACCCCCGAAAGGTTATGCGAATAGGAGGGATTTTACCAAAAAGAAACTTAAGAACATAGATACAGGATATCACCTGGGACAGCACGGTTGCGATAGCGGCACCTTTTACCCCCATTCCAAAAACAAAAATAAAAATAGGGTCCAGGATTATATTGCTCACTGCTCCACAGAGAACAGATTTCATGGCTGTACTGGCATATCCCTGACTTACAATAAAAGGATTTAATCCTGCAGAAAGCAATGCAAACACGGTTCCGGTAAGATATACGGTAAGATATTCATCTGCATAGGGAAATACGGTCTTCCCCGCACCAAACCACATAAGAAGGCGGTCTTTCAACAGGAAGGACACTGCTGTGATAAGAACGGAAAAAATCAATAAAAGCAAAAAGCAGTTGGCCAGAATCTGGCTGGCAGCTCTCTGGTTTTTTTCTCCCAGACGAATGCTCATAAGGGGAGATCCTCCTGCTCCCACTAAAAAAGCAAAAGAAGAAATCAGGGTCACAATGGGACCGCAGATTCCAACTCCTGCCAGGGCGACTTCACCGATCGCCGGAATATTTCCGATATACATACGGTCTACGATACTATATAATACACTGACAAACTGAGCCAGCATGGAGGGTACCGCAAGCCTCCATACCAGCCCTTTTATATGGTCTGAATTTAAATCGTTTTCTTTTTTCACTTGTAACTCCATTATTTTGTCTGATTTGTTATCTCTCCCTGAGAACCAAAGGTATAAGATACATTGTCTATTACCATGGTCTTATCATGAACCACCATTCCATTGGAATCCAGATAATACCACACTCCATCCGGTTGAATCCAGCCGGTCTGTCTTTCATAATTTTTCATGTAATACCGTTCCCCGTCAATGGTTTTAAAGCCATCTGACGGAATCATGGAACCATAATCTGCAAAGGATAATTCGATGGTAACATCTCCATCAATTCCTGCCACTCTCCCTTTATCCGTACACTGCCAGATGGTTCTGTTTTGATAATCATTGACCGTTCCGTATCTGGCATACCATACATCGTATGGAACCTGGCTCATATCGATATGAAGAGACAGCCATTTATTATTTGCATAGACAATGGGACGATAGCCTGCATCTGCAATGGTTTTGCAGAATGCATTGATATTATCCGTAATCTGCTGTTTAGACAGCTTGTTATCAAGCAGATACTGGGATTCCACATCATAAGCGATGGGATAAGAGATTTTATAATCCTTAACCTGTCGCAGCACATACTTCGCCTCTTCCACTGCAGTCTGTGTATCAAGAGCCTGGGTATAAAAAAATACGCCGGTCTTAAGCCCGTTTTCCGAAGCATGCTTCATATTCTCTGAGAAATAGGGATCCATATCATTGAGGTAACCGATCCGCACCATAGCAAAAGAAACTCCGTCCTCTGCCACCTTCTTCCAGTCAATCCCACCGTTTGCCTCATTCTGTCTGTTCTGGTATTTGGTCACTGTAATTCCCTTTGCTAAAACTCCTGTAATGGGATTACCGGATGCATCAATATATTGTCCATTCTCCAGTTTCCAGGCCTCTGCCGAATAACCATTTAAAGGGGTAGCAAACGCCTCAGAAGCCATAAGACAGGCAATCAGATAAGCGGCGATCCTCAATCTTATGTTTTTTTTCATTGTATCCTCCAATTACTGCTTTTAATCTATATCATCTTTCTCTTTTCGAAATCCATCGATGTCATGAACCAGGGTCTTTACGCTGTAAAAGAACCGGTCGAAGGCACCGAATTTATAAATGCTGATCACCAGCATTCCAATGGGAACAGCCAGTATCATTCCGGCAATCCCGCTTATTTTAAATCCCAGATATAAAAATAATAATGTCATTAACGGGTCAAGCCCCATGGTATCTCCTACGATCTTGGGCTGAATGATCTGTCTTAAGACCAGTGTCAGTACGTAAATCACAATCAGACCTACGCCAAAGGCATATTCTCCTGAAACAATTCTGAGAATCGCCCAGGGAATCAGGATGGTACCAGTCCCAAGGATAGGAAGGAAATCAAGAATGGCAATAATGACAGCAAGCAAAAGTGCATACTTCACTCCCAGAACCAGAAATCCTGCTGCCAGTACACCTGCGATAATGAACATGATCTTAAACTGAGCAAGAAAATAGCCACCTACCAGACGCTTTACGTCCTTTTTCAGATAATTATAATATTCGGAAAATCCATCAGGAGTATACCGGTCTAAAATAACAAGAATTTTATCCCGGTCCACAATAAAAATATAGGAAGAAAATATGGTTACAACCGTGTAAACCAATGCTGCAGGAATACTCTTTACCACATTGCCCGCAGCCATAAAGGTGGGCGATGCGATTTTCTGCACCATAACATTTAAATATTCTCCAATATGTGTTACAAATACATTCACCGAATCCTGAATTCCACCGGGAAGAAAACGCATCAGATTTTCTGCCGTCAGAAGCATCTTTTGAACCTCCACCCAGGCAGAATCATAGTAAAGGGGGATATCCTTCACAAATCCAGCTGCTTCCGAAATCAGTTTTGTTATGATTAAATAAAAAGCACCAATAATAAGAGCCAGTACTGCCACTACAATCAGTACAGAACTGTGCTTTCTCACCAGCTTCATGCGTTTCTCCAGCAAACGCACCAGCGGATTGGCAATGACTGAAATCACCCAGCCAATCACGAATGGAAGAAAGAAATTCAGTATTCTTGGTCCCCAGATGCAGATTAAATAAGTAAACACAATAGGGATAATAATATTTAATAAAATTCTGCTATACTTTTTTACAAATTCCATGCTTATCTCCTGCCTTTATAATACCCGAAAAAGTCCAAGTGATAAATAGTCTGATCAAAGAAATTTCTCCAGGAAATCATAAAGCTTTTCCATCTCCTCATCCGTACCAATGGTGATCCTTAAATAATTATCAAGCCTTGGCTGTTTAAAGTAACGAACGAAAATCTGTTTTTCTCTCAGTGCCAGGTAAATATCTTCCGCTTTTTTCTCCTTATGACTGGCAAAAATAAAATTAGCCATGGAATCAGGAAATACAAACCCAAGTTCACTGAGACGTTTTTTCGCTTTCTCTCTTGTGGTTATAATTTTTTCAACCGTCTGTCTGAAATAACAGTCATCCTTTACCGCTTCCGCTCCCAGAACCTGGGCTGGCATATTCATAGTATAGGAATTATAAGAATACTTCACATCGTTTAAAGCCCGTATCAGTTCTTTGTTACCCATTGCAAAACCGATCCTCATTCCTGCCATAGACCGGGATTTGCTAAAGGTCTGGACAACCAGCAGGTTATCGTATTTTTTTATCAGCCCAGCCGCACTTTCGCCGCCGAAATCAATGTAAGCTTCATCCACAATCACGATCGACTCCTGATTGTGGGCGATGATGTCTTCCACTTCGCTTAATGGCATAAAAACGCCAGTGGGCGCGTTGGGGTTCGGAAATATGATTCCCCCATTCTCCTTATAATAATCTTCCTTACGAATGAGAAAATGCTCATTAAGAACAGGTGTCTCAAAAGGAATATGAAACAGCTCCGCCCATACCTGATAGAAGGAATACGACACATCGGGAAATAAGACTGGCTTTTCAGAATTAAAAAATGTGAGAAATGACATGGCAATCACATCATCAGACCCGACTCCCACAAAAATCTCATCTTCCTCCATCTGATAGTATTCACACAGTGCCTTTGTCAGAACGGTGGAAGACGGATCCGGATATTTGCGGAACGTATCATAATCCATCTCACCCATGGCTTTTTTTACCAGAGGTGAAGGAGGATAAGGATTTTCATTGGTATTCAGTTTTATTAAGTTCCCGCCCTTTGGCTGTTCGCCTGGAACATATGGGGTTACTGTTCGGATATTCGCCTGCCATGCTTTCATCTTATGCCCTCCCGGTCTGCTGTAAGTCCATATTGTTGTGCAATCTCATGGAATGCAGGAAGTGAACGTTCAATCTGTTCATAAGATACACAATAAGCAATACGCGCATAGCCAGGACAGGCAAAAGCACTTCCCTGCACCATAAGAACCCTGTGCTTTTTACAGAACTCACAAAACAGCTTGTCATCTTCCGGAGTTTTTATAAACAGATAAAATGCACCTTCCGGCTTGATACATTCAAATCCGTATTCTGTTAAACGGTTGTAAAGAAGCTCCCTGTTTTTATTATAGGCAGACAAGTTCACTTTTTCATCCACGCAGCGAAGAATCACTCTCTGCATCAGAGACGGAGCATTGACGCATCCCAGAACCCGGTTTGAAATGCTGGCAGCTGCAATCACAGCCTTTGAATCCTCCACCTCATCAGGGATAACCAGATATCCAATTCTTTCCCCTGGCAGAGATAAGGATTTGCTGTAGGAATAGCAGACCACTGTATTTCTGTAAAACAGCGTCACATAAGGAACCTCAACACCGTCATAAGCAAGCTCTCTGTAAGGCTCATCTGAAATCAGGAGTATGGAAGCTCCATACTCTTTTTCTTTCCGCTCCAGAATGGCACCAATCTCCTGAAGGGTTTCAGAAGAATAAACCACGCCAGTTGGATTATTGGGAGTATTTATAATGACTGCCTTAGTCTTGTTTGTGATTCTGCTTTCAAATTCCAGGAGATTTGGCTGAAAAGTTTCTGTGTTGGGCGGAACAACAGTAAGAACGCCGTCATAATTGCGTACGTAAGAACCATATTCCATAAAATAGGGTGCGAATACGATTACCTCATCACCAGGATCTAATATGGTCTTTAAAATCACATTCAGACCACTTGCGGCCCCTACCGTCATAAGGAGATTGCCTCCATGAAAATGAGTCCCGAACCTTCGGTTGATAGACTGTGCTATGCCTTCTCTTACGTCATCAAAGCCTGCATTGCTCATATATCCATGAACCATAGTTGATTCTTCCTCGTTCATAATATCAAGAATGGCCTGCTTTACTGCATCCGGTGCGGGCACGTTGGGATTACCGAGGCTGAAATCATAGACATTTTCTGCACCATATTCGGCAGCCATCTTCTTTCCTTCTTCGAACATGGCGCGGATGGCGGAATTGTTTTCTACAAGGGGTCTCATCTTGTCTGCTATCATATCATTATTCCTTCCTTTATCCTGAAATGGGTTACGTGGATTATAACACATATGAAAAAAGAGGTCTATTCTTTATTTACAATTCCTGATCTGTACTAAGGGCATTTTTTAACAGGGAAGCTTTCACTCTGTCATAGCATTCCTCAAAATTATCATCCTGAACCCGGATTACGGTCAAACCTGCACGGACAGGAAGCATTGCTTTGGATACCTGGCTCATCATCTGATATCTTAATTCTTTTAAAATGCGCCTGCATTTTACCTTCATATCTTCTTCTTTGATATTCCGGCACAGAATCAGAATTTCATAATCCCCATCCAGACACATGATATCATCTTCTCTGAAAAACCGCTTCATGAACAACGCCTGTTCCAAAAATGCCTGTCTGGCCGAATTTTCAGCCGGGTAAGTGTTTCCGCCATGAAAGGAAAACAGCAAAAGACCTGAAGTTAAAAATCTGTGGCGTGACAGATAATTCTGCATCCTTCCCACTGCTGCATCACGGTTCTGGAAGAACCGTACTCCCTCTGGCAGTACCGGAGTTCTGCATTCTTCCACCTGACTATATAACTCGCCAAGTTCCTCAATATCCAGCATCACTCCATAAAGGAAACTGTCCCCAGATTTCACAGACAATCTGGAATGGCAAAGAATCCATTTATACCCGTTGCGGGTCAGGATACGGTACTCAACGCCCTTTAAACTCTCATCAGGACTTAAGGTCTCCGTCATAAGTCTGATTTTTTCCCTATCACCCGGGTGTATCATATTTAAAAGCCGATTTTGGAAGAGCTCATTCAGCTCATCACTGCTATAGCCAAGTATTTCAAGGAATCGGGGGCTTGTATACAAAAACTCCATATCTTCGGATTTTCTGCAGCGGTAATATCCGCCCAGCATACCGGAGCTTAAAAATTCCAGTTCATCATTTTTAAACCGCAGAGTCCTGTTGGCTTCCTGAAGACGCTTCTGTGCCAGTACGGTATCGGTAATATCCATGCAGGCGCTTACGATTGCAAATCTTCCGTCTTCCGCCTGTACCACCCGGCCCTTGGCCACCATCCACAGCCAGGTCCCATCTTTTTTTCTCAGCCTGTGACGGAACGTGTATTCCATCCCTGGAGCCATAAAACGAAGGGTATTCCCCTGTATCATGCTTAAATCTTCCGGGTGGAGGAGGTTTCTTCCTAACCCATCGGTCTCCCTGGCAAATTCCTCATAAGAATCGTAATTCAAAATACGAAGCATCTCATTGTTGGCAAAATACAAAGGCAGGCCCTTATCACAGTAAACTCCGATTAAACCGCCTGGTGCCATCTGGGCAAACACCGCGCTGGCCGCCCATTGATTCTCTTCTGCAATATTATTAAAGGAGATATTCTTACCGGCAATCTTTAATACATCTCTTAACATGTTCTGGGAATCTTTCAGCTTCTGCCTCTGTTCCATCTGCTCTGTCGCATCTCTTACCGCTCCATAGTAAAGACGGTGATCGTCCTGCTCCCGTAAAAAGAAGACGCGCAGATGCACCCACATTAATTCTCCGCTGGTGCGGTAACGGCGAAACGTTCCTTCCGCCCCCTGGAGAGGATTGTTATATGCCTCCTCAAAAATATTCAGGACCCAGTCCATGTCCTCTCTGTATACCTTGTTTAACACATACCGTTTCCGTTCTTCCATATCAATTGGATTATCTCCGGTTACACGGTAATATTCCTCATTCACTCGGAGAATCTCACAGCGGTCCTCGTAGATCTCATACAATGCAATGGCGCCAAGCATGTTATTAAGCATGGCTTCACTGATGATATTCTCATTAAACAGATCTTCCAGCTTCAGCTGCTTTAGCTGCCGTGCCTGAATTCCTCTGTAATCTAAATTATTGTCTTCATCCAGAAGTTTTTCTAATACGTGTACCGGCAGGGGCTCATGGTAATAAAAGCCCTGTCCGTAAATACAGCCGATATTGATGAGGAAATCAACCTGTTCCTTTTCTTCCACACCCTCTGCTATGACCTTTAACTGCATCACTCTGGCCATACGGACAATGGTTTCTAAGATTCCCATCCCTCTTCCCTTGCTGTTCTCGTTCATATCAAGGAATTTGGTATCAATCTTGATTACATCCACATTCACATCCTTTAACATGTTCAAGGATGAATATCCGCTTCCAAAATCGTCCATAAACACAGGAAAACCAGCCCTTCGCAGATCTTCCACAACTTTTCTTATCAGGTCATAATCTTCCGCATAGGCACTTTCTGTAATCTCAATCTCCAGATATTTGGGATCGATCTCGTAGCGGCTTACCAGCTGTTTAAACTTCTCTACAACATCAATGGCATAAATATCCATACGGGACATATTTACTGAAATCGGGATGGGGCGCCTTCCCTCTTTAATCCAGGTACTTAACTGTCTGCATACCATCTCCCAGACATACACGTCAAGATATGTAATAAAGCCGTTCTGCTCCAACAGCGGAATAAATTCTCCCGGTGATATCACCCCTCTCTGGGGGTGCTGCCATCTGACTAAGGATTCCAGACCGATAATCCTGCCTGTCAGCATATTGCACTGGGGCTGGGCATAGAATATAAATTCCTTCTTCTCAAGTGCCCGCTGAATCTCAGAAAGCAGAACCTGGTCACTTTCCATCTTCCGCTTCATTCCCGGATCATACCAGCCCACACGTTTCGTATAATTGCCCTTCACAGAATTAAGCGCTATGGCAGCCCTGTCGTACATCATGCTTACCGGAAGGCTTAAATCCTCAACCCGGTACACGCCAAATGCAGGCATAAATCCAGCGTTGCCTCCATACTGCTTGGCATAGATGTTAATCACATCCTCCAGTTCTTCCAGCACAGACAAATCTTCGGGAATAAGGATAACAAAATCATCTCCGCCCATATAACCGGCGACAGAAGAGTAAAACTTCTCGATCTCTTTTAAATAATCGCCAATTCTTATTAAGAAACGATCCCCTTCCTCTTCTCCGTACCATTCATTAAACAGCTTAAAATGTTCAATATCGATTGCCACCATAAAAAAACCGTTGGAATCTGTATTTTTTAAAAGATAATCGGCTTTTTCAAAGAATGGTCCATAACGGTAAAGACCAGTCATGGAATCCGTCTCTTCCCTTATCTCCCTGAGCCGTCGTTCCTCTTCTTCATCCTTTTTCTTTCGCTCATCGATATCCTGGATATAACACATAATGATGGCATCTTTATCCGGATCTTGCCCGCTGCGGAATAAAACCAGAATCAGATTCATCCAGCAGTATCCGTCACCTGGCATCTTCCTGCGGAACTCTCCCCTTAATACCCGGTCGCTGTCCCTTAATCGGGAGGCCATGGAAGATAAATCCCAAAATTCTTCAAAGCTCTGCTTTTCATCGGGATGTACCATGAAATTCAGAGTTTCTGTGAGAATCTGATCCAATCGGCCTTCCTCAGGAGACAATTCCAATTTTTCGCTATCATGAAATAAAACTTTATAAGTATTCGCTAAAAAATTAAGTTCCAGCAATCCGTCATATACCGTTGACTCAGTCAGATAATAGAACAGATTTTTATTTTTTTCATCTACCGGCCGTGACATAATAAGCCTGCAGTTTTCACTGCCCGGCCAGTCAATCTGCCCGGAAGAAATTGCCATCCAGGCCTGAGAGGCAGTATTATAAGAAATCACCGGACCGTTGTTCTCACCTGTCCAGGGGCAGTCCGTACAGGGAGCCGATTTTACTCCTATCCCTTGATAGCAGTGCATTCCTACCTGTAAATTCGGATAATATAATTTTGCCATATCATTCAGATATACAATCTTGTAATCCTGGTCAATTATGTAAATACCAGCTTCTCCGTTTTCACACGACATACGCTTCATAAGCTCCCGCCTCTCCTGCAATATATCTTCTTTGCAGTAACTAAATTAAGGTATATTATAGTATGAAAATGTAGTTTTCGTCAACACGTTAGCAATATACCGCAGCAGAATTTTTATTCATAACAAATCATAATTATTCATATTTTATCAAATACCTGCCTAATTTTTATAATGTTATAAAAATTATTTCAGGTATCTTTTTCCTGTTTCCATGATAAACAGGGAATTTCACGTACCTGCGTATTATGCCTGTCTATTGATTATAGGACGAAATATATTTAATTCCTGGGTTTAATATGCAAGGAATTTTTCTTATTTTATTAATAATTTTTTTATGCCCATAAGCAAAAAGCATGACAGCCACTGAAGCGGTCAAATTTACTCAGACTGCTTCCTGCGACGGCTGTCATGCCCAAATATTTCTTTTTACTGAAGTGCCTTTACTTGTTCCGCAAATTCATGAGACAGGGTAAATCTGCCTACATAACCCACTTCTCCTGTCATCAGAACGCTGTAATCTTCCTTGATTTCCACTTCCAGAACCCCGCCTGGCATATGCACATACATCTTGGGGTCTGTCAGCCCCATACGGTATGCAGCTCCTGCTGCTGCGCAGCCGCTGGTTCCGGAGGCAAGGGTATAACCGGCTCCTCTTTCATAGATCTCGATCTCAATATTGGTGCGGTCCAGCACCTTTAAAAGCTGGGTATTAATCCGTTCCGGAAAATACTCGGCATTTTCAGAATGTTTCCCGATCCGGCATACCAGATCCTTTGATATATCATTTAACCAGATTACACAGTGGGGATTACCGATGCTTACACAGGTAACGCGGTAAGGGATGCTGCCAAACAGCATGGTTTCATTTAAAACCTCTCTTCTTGGGCCTGTAACAGGTATTTCATCGCTGTAAAAGCTGAGTTTGCCCATGGAAACTTTAATCTTGGTTCCCTCTTCGTTTAAATACTGGATGGTCTGCTCTCCGCTTAAGGTGTTGATTACAAACTTATTTTTCTGGACATAACCGGCATCCTTTAAATATTTTCCGAATATCCGCACACCGTTTCCGCTTAACTCCGCTTCACTTCCATCGGGATTTAATATTTTTACTTCCAGCTTATCCTGACCCATGATGGGTCCAACCAACAGCCCGTCTGAGCCCACACCGAAGTTCCGGTCACAAATCAGCCGGATATTCTCCTTTGTCAGTTTGCATTCATTTTTATTGGGATCAAAAATAAGATAATCATTTCCAAGACCATGATATTTTTCCAAAGTTATATTCATTCTAAAGCCCCTTTCCCATGTCTGACAATTAAGTCACACAGTTCCTGATAAGAGATTCCTGCAGCTTTTGCTTCCTGGGGAAGTAAGCTGTAAGGTGTCATTCCCGGTAATGTATTTGCTTCCAGACAGTCAACACTGCCATCTTCTTTCATCATAAAATCCACTCTGGAGTAATAACCAAGTGAAAGAGTCTTATGTACTTTTACAGCCAGATCAGCAAGATGATCCGCTTCCTCTTTTGAAAGGCTGGCAGGACAGATCTCTTCTGTCTTACCCGGCTGGTATTTGTTCTCATAATCATAAAAGCCGCTTATGGGCTTAATCTCAATAGCTGGTAGTGCTGTTTCACCAAGTATACCCACTGAAAATTCCCTGCCGGTAATTTTCGCCTCGGCAAGCACCGTGTTTTCGCAGGAAAATGCAGTCTCAAGTGCCTTCTTCCACTGCCCTTCCTCCTCCACCATGGTTACTCCTATACTGGACCCGCATCCGCATGGTTTGACAACACAGGGATATACAAAAGGCTCTGTCTCGGCTCCTTTTTCATAAAGTCTCCATTCAGGAGTGGGAATATTCTCTTCCCGCATTAAAAGCTTAGCCAGATGCTTATCCATGGCTTTTAAGCTGCCCTCGTATCCAGTTCCCGTGTAAGGAATCCCAAATCCGTCAAGAATTGCCTGAATCTGACCGTTTTCTCCTGCTCCTCCATGAAGTGCCAGAAAAACCATCTCCGACTCCATACATGCTTCCATCACCCGGTTTCCCATAATTCCACGTAATCTGCCCCTTCGTTTCACATGTTCTAAGTCAGGAGCACTCTCGCCAATGTGGCTGGAAAATTCCATACCGTCTTTTAAACGGTAAAACCGGATTTCTTCTCCGTCCGGAATTCCCAGATAAGAATCTATCAAACATACTTCATGCCCCTGCTCCATCAGCGCATTTGTAATCATGGCACCTGAGGATAAGGACACTTCCCGTTCCGGGCTGTATCCGCCCGCCAGTACTGCTATTTTCATCATACATTCCTTTTCATTCCAGTATTTGATTGATACTATCTATTATAAACAGCACTTTCCAGCATTTCTATTAATATAATGCTTTATATATTGCAAATTGTGTTGTATTATAAAACGGAAGGGAGGTGTTACCTGCCACAATGAATAACTATGAAAAAAGGGGATATCTAAACAGCAATTTTAAGCTGTTCCACCTTATGGACGAAGGTAAGCTAAGCTATGATTACCACTATCATGATTTTGATAAAATAATTATTTTTATCCAGGGATCTGTTACATACAGGATTGAGGGCTGCGCTTATTCTCTGGAACCATATGACATCATTCTGGTAAGCCATAACGACATACACCGGCCGGATATAGCAGCAGACATTCCTTACGAACGGATCATTGTCTATCTTTCACCTGGATTTTTGAACGCATACCAGTCAGATGACTATAATTTAAGCGCCTGCTTTCAAAAATCCAGAGAGCTCCATTCTCATGTACTGAGAATCCACTCCATGGAGAAGAGCAGTTTGTACCGGACATTAACTAATCTGGAATATGCCTGCACCCATGACGGCTATGCAAAAGATTTATACTGCCAGGTAGTCTTCCTGGAATTTATGATTCAGTTAAACCGTGCCTCTCTGACAAACAGAGTTCAGTATCTGCCACCGTCTACCGGAGATGCCAGGATCTTAAGTATTATGGATTACATTAACAGCCACCTGACAGAAGACATGACCGTGGATTTAATTGCAGAATCATTTTTTATCAGCCGCTATCATCTGATGCATCTTTTTAAAGAAGAGACAGGCTATACCCTCTTTGATTATATTACAGAAAAACGCCTTCTGCTGGCAAGAGAACGCTTAAGAACCGGCATCTCCGTTACCGATGTATGTTTTTCCAGCGGATTTAAAAATTACTCTACGTTCTCCAGAGCTTACAAAAATAAGTTTCACATCTCACCATCAGAGACCATAAAAGAGGATACTGGTTTTTTATAATATAACAGCCAGACATAAAACATGCGCATGAATCCGGTCATTTGCCAGATCCATGCGCATCTTCCTATAAGTATTCCTTTATTCATGCCTTCCGTTATTCTTCCAGGAACAGAACACATACAGTGCACCAGTCAGTGCGAGATAAAACCAGGTTGCAGGGTTACTGTACCAGGTTGTAAAAAATGACAAAATTAAATACATGGCGAACTGGGCATAAAACAGATATCCAATTGGATTTCTTACCCGCTTTACAAGGCGCATCAGGAAAAACGCCACGGCTCCCAGGATACAGCTGAACAAGATGACTCCCACGATGCCAAAATCATAGAAGGAATCATAAAAAAGAGTCACTGTAGTCAGTTCTTCTTTGGTCACATAAATAGGAAAATCCACCAAAGCAGGTACCAGGAATTTTAATCCGGAAAGCGCCCATAAAGGAAACAGCATTCTAAGTCCAAAGGTATGGGATGGAAGCCATTCCACCAGGCAGTTAAAATTCTCATAGTTATTGGCAATATACATATACGGCTGCGTGATGAAAATAGGCATCTGACTGTATTTCATCTGAAAAATACCGTTTAAGTAGGTAACATCATGACCTCTTGCTATGGTAAGAATCACATAAATAGGAATCATTCCAAGCAAAAGCCCCACTCCGTATATAATCTTCAGCCTGTGTTCCATGGCAATATAGGTAAGAATCGCCAGACCTACGGCAAGGATCAGCTGAAAACGGGAAACACATAATACCGGAATCGCACAGGCGATTAAATCCATCAGCACAGTAAGAACCAGCCTGAATCCGTTTCGTCCCTGCTCAATGCTGAAATACAGCACAGAAAGAGCTGGCACCAGAACGCAGGACACAGTAAAATAATGAATTCCTGTAATGTGAAATGTGGAATAGGCATGAGGCATTCCCTTAATGAAAAATGGGATAAATCCCAGTACAGCCGCCTCAATTAAAAATGCACCAAGGGACAGTACCGTGGTCAGCAGCATAGCCAGAAAAAGAGGTTTTTCGTATCCTTTAAAACTAAACCAGCTGGAACGCTGTCCTCCTGCAGAGCCCTGTGTTCTGATCATGAATTCAAAGGTTATATAAAAGCCTAAGTATGCCACCAGAAAGCAAAGCCAGGTAATGATACTCCAATCAGAAGAAAGCTCAGAAAGCTTTAAACAGGCAACGCCCTCTCCGCCTACCCAGAACAAGGAAAACAATCCACGTAAATGAATGATATTCTCCGTTCTCCTGTAATCAAACCAGTAGAGAAAGAGTGCCGCAAGCATGAGGATTAAACCGGAAAGCCAATAATAACCGGCTCTTGCAAATAGATAAGATGCTGCATAACTGATCAGATAAACGCTCATCGTAACATATCCCCTTTAGTAAATAATCGCCTTTTCACCTTTTTTCGGAAAAAATGCAGCCGCCTTAACGGCAACAGCTGCATTCTTTCCCATCCATTCCATTAGGAACGGCTAATAAAATCTTTCATATAATCTTCTACTTCTTTTACAGTAACGAAAGTCATGGCCTGCTCGGCAACTTCCTTAAGCTCCTGTGTGCTGTATCCGGTAATCAGCTTTCTTGCATTTAAAATAGCAGAAGCACTCATACTGAACTCATTTAAGCCAAATGCCAGAAGAAGAGGGATCAGCATGGGATCGCTTGCAGCTTCCCCGCACATTCCTACCATAATTCCTTCTTTTCTTCCGCACTCAATTACATGGCGGATGCTTCTTAAAACAGCCGGATTAAGAGGTGAGTAAAGGTAGGATACCTTGTCATTACCACGGTCTACAGACATGGTGTACTGTGTCAGATCGTTGGTTCCGATACTGAAGAAATCAACTTCTTTTGCAAATACATCTGCCATCAGCGAAGCTGCAGCTGTTTCCACCATGATTCCAACCTGAATATCTTTCTTATATGATATGGATGCTTCATCCAGTTCTTTCTTAATCTCTTCGATCAAAGCTTTTGCTTCCCGGTACTCCTCAAGACAGGTTACCATAGGCACCATGATGCGGATATTACCAAATGCGCTGGCTCTTAAAAGTGCCCGAAGCTGTGGACGGTAAACATCATCCTTGCGGTCCAGGCAGAAACGAATTGCACGATATCCAAGGAATGGATTCTCATCCTTTTCCAGACCCATATATGGGATCTCTTTGTCTCCGCCAATATCCAGAGTACGGATAATAACCGGCTTGCCGTTCATGGCTGACGCTACCTTGCGGTATGCTTCAAACTGTTCCTCTTCGGTAGGCATGCTGGTCCGGTCCATAAAAAGGAATTCCGTACGGAACAGGCCAACGCCTTCTCCGTCATACTGAAGAACCTTATCCACATCTTCTGGTTTTCCAATATTGGCAACCAGTTCAATGGTCACTCCATCTTTTGTCACAGTTGGTTTTCCAATGTACTGTTCCAGTTCTTTCTTTTCTTTTAAGAATACGTCTCTTTTCGCAGTGTACTCTTCTCTTACTGACTGATCCGGGTCTGCAAATACCACTCCCTCTGATCCATCTAAGATAAGTTCTGTACCGTCTTTAATCTGGCTCATGATGCCATCTAATGCAACAACTGCCGGAATCTCCAGGGCTCTTGCAAGAATCGCACTATGTGATGTCTTTCCACCCAGTTCTGTCACAATTCCAGTTACATTGGAAGGATTAATTCCAGCTGTCATGGAAGGTGTTAAATCTCTGGCGACAATCACACTTCCTGCCGGAAGAGCTCCGATATCCACGGAACTGACTCCCAGTAATATCTTTTGCATACGGGTCTTGATATCCCTCATATCGGTAGCACGCTGCTGCATCAGTTCGTCTCCCATGGAGGCAAACATATCCGCATACGTATTGCATACAGTCTCAATTGCAAATTCGCTGTTAACCATCTCCCCGGAAATGGAAGTTTCAATTTCACCTACCAGCATGGGATCTGAAAGCAGCAGAAGATGTCCGTTAAGAATCTCCGCCTCCTTTTCTCCCACTCTTGTGGCAAGATCCTTTGCCAGAGCGTCGGTTTCCTCCATCGCCTGGTTTACAGCCCTCTGAAAGCGGGCTTTTTCCGCATCCACATCTGTGATTGTGTCTTTTTTGATCTTCAGTTCTGTCTCTTCTACGATAACGGCTTTCCCAATTCCGATTCCCGCAGATGCGCTTGTTCCTTTAAACATAAAATCCTCCTTATTAATTAAAAAATGATAAAATCTATTCGCCAAGGCCCCCCTCAACAGCCTTGATCATGGTAGCCAGAGCTTCCTCTTCATCTGCTCCCTCACAGACAAAGGTAATCTCATCGCCGCTTTTTACGCAGGCGCCCAACACGCTGAGTACACTCTTCGCATTGGCAGTGGTATTCTTAAAACGAAAACTCACCACTGAATTAAAGTTCATGGCTTCCCTACAAAGAATCCCTGCCGGTCTCAAGTGCAGACCGGTAGGATTCTTTATAACAACTTTAGCACTGACCATACTGAATTCCTCCAACTTTTCTTCATAATACCTCAAAAGGCCCTTTTTACTGTGACGCACTTTCTGATGTGCTTGACACAGTGGTTTCCTGCGTCTGTGCAGGTCCTGTGTGCTCCGGCTCAGTGGCTACCGTTACATTAAAAGGCGTGTAAACGGTAATTTCAAACCCTTCCGCAATTTCAAAATGAAGCTGTCCGGGATATGTGCCTGGATTTAAATCGGAGACTTCAAGAACTGCATTTAGATTTTCTTCTTTCAATGCATCCAAGTCTTCTTTTAGCCCCTTTACAGTAACATCACAGGTCTGTTTATCAAAACTATAGCTGTAATCCGCAGACATGCCCTTTTTATCAAGTTCATTCAGCTGAAGGGTAAATACTCGGGTGGTCAGCGGCTCCACCTTCAGCTTAACGGATACATCTTTATATTTATCACCTGCAAGGGTGGTATTCGGCGGCAGATACTGGCTTAAATCCAGCTGTACCACTTTATCCTTTGTGGCACCGTCAATATTAAGTTTATCAGAAGATACTGCAATGGACGTAAGAGAGGCAAGCACCGATTTGGTTCCTACCACTGAAACAGACTTAACATCTGTCTCAAGTCCTGTATAACGGTATCCTTTGGCAACCTGACCCGTAACCTCATAATTAAGAGGGAGCTCCTTTGCCTTTAACATCTGGACATAATAATCAATCTCTGGTTTATTTACAGTTACCTTGTTTGCAAGATCAAGCTTATTGCCATTAGCATCATAAAAAAGAGGCGCCCCCGAGGAACTGAAATCCGAACTCACATTATTGTTAATCTGGATCTCCACTCCCATGTGATTAATCAGTCCAATTACCGATTCCGGTCCTTCCACTGTTACATTATCCGGTACCAGATTAATGGTTCCAGGTCTGTAACCCTCTTTTCCTGTTCCTTTTGTATCCACCTGCAAATCAAACTTTTTGGTCTGCAGCTGTTCCGCTTTAATCCGGATCACCATGGGTTTCGCCGTAATGGTATCGCTTTTTACCAGACTTTCTTTATCTTTATTGATCTCTACTGTAATAGGAATTGCACCCGTTACATTATAATCCTTTAAATCAACGTATGCATGAAAGTCTGAAGCTTTTACCAGAGAACGGTCTCTGGTTCTCACCTGATAGCTGACTGCCACAACATCCTTGCCATCAATTTCATAGGTTAAGTTTGCCGCTTTTAAAGCTTCCTCGTTACGGACTTCCACCGTAACAAGCTGGGAGTCGTTAATGACCGGGTTTGATATATTCACCACTGCCATCCACACTCCAAGTGCAAGCACCAGCGACGCAACTTTCAGTCCAAGGTTATTTAACAGCTTTTCCTTCATTCTTACGCCTTCCCTTCAATATCCTGAACCTGCTTCCTTCCTCTCCTGCCTGCTTGACTCCTGCCAGAATGGTCCTCAGCATATCTGCATCTGCTATCCGCTTTAATCCTCCCTCTAACGCAACCGTTACCCGTCCGGTTTCCTCAGAAACCACGATGGTCAGGCTGTCACTGACTTCACTGACTCCAACCGCTGCCCTGTGTCTGGTTCCCAGATCTTTACTGATTGTCATGTTATCAGACAGGGGAAGATAACAGGTCGCTGCTGCTACCCGGTTCCCCCGGACAACTACAGCACCGTCATGAAGAGGGGTATTATGTTCGAAGATGTTAATAAGAAGCTGGCTGCTGACAACTCCGCCCACTTCGATTCCAGTCCGTTCAATCTCTTTTAAGGAATCGTTGCGTTCGATTACAATCAGGGCTCCTGTCTTAACTTTCGCCATCTCAAAGGTGGCTTTCACCAGTTCATTAATGGTCTTATCAGTAAATCCGGAATTGTCTCTTCCATCGTCAAAAGTAAGAATTCCGGTAAATGGATTCTTGCTTCCCAGCTGTTCAAGCGCCTTGCGAAGTTCCGGCTGGAAGATCACAATTACCATGGTTACTGCCGGAGCAGCAATCTTATTGAGTATCCAGAAAATATTATCCAGACGAAAAACGTAAGCAAAGACATAGAAAACAAAGATTACTATAATCCCTTTTAACAGGGTCCAGGCTCTTGTATTCATAATCCAGGTCAGAAGCTCATACAGCAAAACAGCTATGATAATAATCTCAACCAGATTCGTCTTTGAAATTCTGGGAAGGAATGATACCCAGGAATACATCTTATCTAAAAAATTTGCCATGTGATCCACCTCCCTTTTTGTTCTTCTTACCTTTGCGGTCTCTGGAGCTTTCTGGCATTTATTTTTTGAACTTTTACATCAGGGGTGCTGACTGTCAGCTTGGGAACCGCCTTGACATAATAATAATAGTCATCATCTTCAAACTGTACGTACTCCGTACGCGTATAATCCACTGTAAAAACGAAAAAAGTATAAATCCCCGCCAGTATGAGAGAAACAAGCACTCCTCCAAAGAGCCCAAGGACCGATACCGATACATCCGCTGTGATATCTCCGATGAAAATAACACTAAGCTGTGCAATTGTACCGGCAATAATCGCCACTACCCAGGAATAATCCATAGACAGCCCTTTGATTATCACCACAATTAACAGCGCCAAAACAAAAGCAAGCACCATAATTAACATCAGTTTATTGGCCAGCAGGCTTTTCATCAGCTGCATGAACTTCTGCATCTCATCCGTGGATAAATCATTGGTCAAAACTCCTGCATTCTGTTTTACATACAGAAGGGTAAAATAGATAAAAACACCGCACCCCACCGGGATAACGGAAACAATTCCTCCGGAAAGCCCTACAATCAGGGGTATCGCATAGGGTATCTTTAACAGGAAAAATACCGGTGTCAATACCAGAAGATAGCTGTCTCCCGGCTGGAAGCCATAATACAAAAGGCCAACCACCAGTATAAACACAGCCATAACCAGAGTAACCTCCAGTGAAATACCTGATAAATGGGCGAGCATAAAGCTGGCTGCCACAAAAGAAATGGCACCATAAGGCAGAAATGAGCAGACTAAAGCCAGAACCAGTGGTATCAACGGTTCTGTCAGCTTCGTCATAAATCCAATATTCTTATTCATCAAAGAAAATGCCAGGAAACTGAATATAAACTTGATAACTGGAGTGATATAGATTCCATACCTTGCATAAAACTCTTTCAGTCGTTCTCTTAACACAAGAAGGCCCATCATGATGTACGCCCTCCTTTTATTCTTTTTATTGATCTGGTGTTTCCATCATAGCGCTTGTCCAGTCTCTTTAATTTTGCCAGATAAACCTTCATTCCCCGGCTTGCATATTCGTAACGCTTCATATATATATAGATGCTGATCCCAAGATATACCGCAAGACCGACAGCATAAATGATACCAATTCTGATTCCCGTTCCAGTCAGGCTCTTTATATCCATGGTATTCAGCCACCGTTCCATGTAATAAAGTCCCCATAAAAGAAGGCAGGATAAAAAACTAAAGGTGTAGCTGAAAAAGGAGCGGAACAGCTTGCTGCTGACATAGTCACTTTTGAAGTACCGGTTAATCGGAAATATTCTCTTACCTTCATGTTTCTCAAACATCGCGAGATTAGTCATGATTTTAATTTTTTCTTCACTCAGCATATAGTCTCCTCACTATACCATAAGATATCACCCTATTATAGCATAGAACCTTTTACTTTGCGAGCCTTTAAGGAATTTTTTATTTTTCAGAAAAAAAGCACAGCATGCCTGCTGCGCTTTTTACTCATATCGTAAGGCCTCAATGGGATCTTTCCCTGCTGCTTTGGATGCCGGGTAAATTCCAAAGAACACACCCACCAGCGCAGAAAATCCAACCGCAATAATAATTACCATTGGCTTGATGACTACTGTCATTCCAAGAAGAGTGCCTCCAAGAAAAACAAGTCCTGCTCCCGTTATAACACCGATGATTCCCCCCATTGCAGAAAGTATGGCCGATTCAGTGAGGAACTGGACCATAACATCCCAGGTTTTTGCCCCAAGAGCCTTTCTAATACCGATTTCCCGGGTCCGCTCTGTAACAGAAACCAGCATAATATTCATAATTCCGATTCCGCCTACCAGAAGAGAAATAGCTGCAATGCCTCCTACAGCTGCAGACAGGCCGCCCATAATCTGGTCCACGCTTCCCATTTCGCTGGATACGGAATAAAAGGTAACATCTTCTCTCTTTCTGTTTTTGCTCTTGGCTATATACTGGGAAAAACGGTCAGAAAAAGAGTTCATATCAGTCCCCTCTTTTGCATAAAGCCTGATATTGTAGATGGTATCATTGGGCCATACCAGAATAGACTCAGGCAGATAGCCTTCTTTATTCTCACTAGAACCGTTAACCATAGCAAGAAATGGATTTTCTTCCTTGCGGTAAACTCCTACCACATCATAATCATCCGTATCTCCATAAATGGTCGTCCGAAAAGATTTTCCTACGGCGTTCTCCGTACCAAACAGCTCTTTTGCCCCTTCCGCTTCCAGAACAACATGATTTTTTCTGCCTTTTATATCTCCCTCATTTAAATTCCTGCCGTATATGATGTTAATCTTATGAACATTTGGATAATTGGAACCAATCCCCTCCAGCGCGAATTTCACCTTGTTTCTGCCAAAAACAGCTTCCACATTTTGCTGCGAACTACTGTCTATATAAGTGATCTCATCTTTGTAAACTTCCCTGATGCGGTCAATGTCATCTACGCTGAAATAATCGCTTTGTCTCATATCACTGCCGTCAGAAGGCCAGATGTAAACATAAGCCAGGGTTGTTCCCACATCTTTATAAATATCAGAAATCATAAACCGCATGGTATCACCAATGGATACAATGGCAATCACCGATCCGATTCCAATGATAATCCCAAGCATGGTAAGAAGAGATCTCATTTTGTTCGCCTTTATGGCATGAACTGCCATCGTCATATTTTCAAACAGCATGCTTCCCTCCTATTCATACCTCAATGCCTCGATTGGATCTGCCTTCGCCGCCTTTGAAGCAGGGTAAATTCCGAAAAATATACCGACCAGCCCGGAAAATCCCACTGCCATAACAACTACGGATGGTCTTACAATTACGGTTGTTTTTAAAACCGCTCCTCCAATCATTACAATCGCCACACCAAGAATGATACCAATCACACCACCACATGCCGACATCAGTGCCGATTCCGTCAAAAACTGAATCATAATATCCCTGGTTCTGGCACCAAGTGCTTTCCGGATTCCAATTTCTCTGGTTCGCTCAGTTACCGACACCATCATGATATTCATAATCCCGATTCCCCCTACTAAAAGAGAGATGGCTGCAATTCCTCCTACCGCTGCAGACATGGCAGAAAGCTTGGAATCCACGTTACCCATCTGATCCACTACAGACATCACACGGATGTCTGATTCTTTGCGGCCTTTTGTCTTTGCAATGTATTTGACAATCTCCGGCTGAAATTCTTTCATATTCACTCCATCACGGACATAAAAATTCAGCACCTGAGACATGTTGCCTTTTGGGCTTACCACAGTGTCGGGGATAAATCCAGCCTGCTTCTGCCCGTTGTTCAGAAGCATGGCAGCCAAGGGAGACAAATCCTTGTGATACACCCCCACCACAGTAAACTCCTGAGTATTCTTGTTGACAGTCATGCGAAAAGTACGTCCTACGCAGTCGGCCGTTCCAAAAAGCTGCACTGCCCCTTTATCTTCCAGCACCACATGGTTTGCTGCTTTTTTTACATCTGCTTCATTGATAAACCTGCCGTAAATAATATTCTGGGGCTGAACGTCCGTATAATTGTAGTCCACTCCCTGGAAATCGAATTTCACCTTTTTTAAACGGTTCACTGCTTCTGTATCTACGCTGGAGTTGGTGTCAATATACGCGATCTTATCATGAAAAACCTCTTTAACCCGCTCCATCTCATCTCTGTCAAAATAATCGGAACTGCGGAAATCAGTCACCTCCCAGGATACCAGAATAAGGGCCCTGTTAATACCAACATCTTTATACGCATCTGTAAAAACATTTCTCATGCTGTCTCCAACAGACACAATGGCTATCACTGCACCGATACCGATAATGATGCCCAGCATAGTGAGAAATGAACGCATTTTATTAGATTTAATGGCGTGTAACGCCATACTCATATTTTCTCTCAGCATAATGCATCCCCACTCTGATACTCTGGTTCTTCCGGTTCTTCCGGTTCTTCCGGCTCTTCCGACTCTTCTTTCTCCCGCTTTGATACCGGAATATTGGGTGTATCACTGACCAGGCTTCCATCCCGGAAACGGATGATCCGATTGGTAAACGCGGCAATATCTTCTTCATGAGTAACCAATACTACCGTTGCTCCCTCGTTATGCAGCTTGGAAAACAATTCCATGATTTCCACTGATGAAGCCGAGTCTAAATTACCAGTAGGTTCATCTGCAAGTATGAGGGGCGGCTCGTTAGCCAGTGCTCTGGCTATTGCAACCCTCTGCCTCTGACCTCCGGACAATTCATTGGGCATATGTTCGTATCTGGTTCCCAGACCTACCCGTTCCAAAAGCTCAAGCGCTCTTTTTTCCCTCGCTTTTTTAGATATGTGGGCATAAGTCATGGGAAGTTCCACATTCTTTAAAGCAGATGTTCTGGATATTAAGTTAAAGGACTGAAAAACAAATCCAATTTTACGATTTCTGATGGCAGATAAATCATCAGACGGAAGATCCGCCGTATCAATGCCATCCAGAAAATAATGTCCCATGGTGGGACGGTCCAGACAGCCAAGTATATTCATCAGTGTTGATTTTCCTGATCCTGACTGCCCCATAATGGCGACAAATTCGCCACGCTTTATTGTTAAGTTTACCCGCTTTAATCCCAGAACCTTAATGGAACCGGTATCATAGATCTTTACCATATCAACCAGTTTAATCAGATCTTCGCTGACATTCTGGGTAATATAGTCAGGTATCACTTCTTTCTTTTTCCACATATAACATCCTCCCTATTGCTGAGACGGAAGCACGTGTACCGTCATTCCATCTGTAATCATAGGGGATGGAGCTTCAATCAGCTGCAGACCTTCTGTTAAGGCACCCTCTTCGTCCGGAATAATCTCCGCTTCAATATCGCTTTCTACGCCGGTCTTTACAGGTATGTATTTGACTGTGTTGTTAACAACGGAGGCTACTGCCATAGTTCCGTCGGGATTCTGAATAAGCGCCGAAATAGGAACGACCCATACATCTTCGGCTTTTTGCAGTTCTATTTTAGCCTTTGCCGTAATTCCTGCAATCAGCTTTGTATTCTGGTCAATGATACGAATCGTAGTTGGGATGACACGTTCCGTAGAACCGCCTCCCTTTTCTTCTCCGGTAGGAGAAATATCCGTTACTTCACCGTTTACTGTATCACCATTTAAGATGTCTGCGTTAATAGCTACCGGCTGCCCTACTTTTACTTTGCCGATGGAATATTCACTTACGTTAATTTTCATCTCAAGGACATCCAGGTTATTAATGATAAACATGGGCTTATCATCATCGGTTTTATCCGCAAAACGACCCACCTTGCAATTTACCCTTACTACAGTTCCTGCGATGGGGCTGGTTACTTTTGTATTCTCCAGTGCTTCTTTTTTCTGTTCCAGCTCAAATGCTTCTTTTTCAATCTGCAGAGAATAAGATTCATTGGCTACCGGTTTCCCATCCTTAATCGTATAGGTGGTAAGCTCTCTGGCAGCATCATTCATGGTATTGGTGGCAGTCTCCAGTTCAACTCCTGTGGCACTTCCACCCTGATAAAGAAGTAGGGTTCTGTTGTAATTTGCTTTTGCCGTCTCAAACTCCTGCTTTGCCTTGGCATAACCGTTTTCTGCTTCCAGCTGTTTATCTTTATATGTACTGACAGCAAGATCATAAGCATTCTGGGCTATATCCACTCCTTTTTTCGCGTCCTTATCATCAAGAGTGGCCAACAGCTGCCCCTTCTCTACCTTGTCACCCTCTTTTACCTTTAGTTCCAGGATCTCAGCATGTAAATTGGAAACCACCTCCACACTGTCCGTACCCTGTACCGGACCGCTTACAGAAAGAATTTCCGTAACTTCACCTTTCTTTAAAGGTGTTGCTGTAACCGGCATAGCTGCACTTTTTCCACCTGCCACACTTTTAAAGGCAATAAAAAGGAACACTACAGTAACTGCAGAGCCCATAATAATTTTCTTTTTTCTGCTCCATTTTTTCTTAAAAAGCTTTTTCTTCTTTTTACCCCCGTGCTCCTCAGTCATCAGATGCTCCAATTCTTTTTCAAAGTCATCATCGGCCATAGGACCGGCTTGCGCCACTTGCATCTCTTCTTCTATTTTCTTCCTGAAAAATTTCATGCTCGTACCCTCCATATCAATTTCTGTCTCTATCCTATTATAGCGGGGTGTTATAATGATTTAAATATTAAAATTCTTATAATTTTCTAAATTTTTCCAAATAAATCGTAAAAACTGCTGTAAGAACGGATTTTCCTTACAGCAGTCTCCTGATAATCATTGTAAATTTAAAATTTTTATCATCTTTTTAAGAAAAAGAACTGTAGCAAACAGAAAAAGCATTCCAGCTCCCTGATAAAGATAAGGGATTGAAAAAAAGCTTAATGTCCATAAAAGAAAAAGAAGTAATGCATCTGCTCTTAAATACGTTCCAAACCCATAACTAATCCATACTTCCTTCTGTGTCAGTTCCTTCTCTCCAGCAAGAAGCCGGCTAATACGGGGGCTGCAAAAGCACTGGGAAAGAATAAAAAACAACACATAAGAAAAAATCATGATACCAGCCCGCTTTCTCTTAGGAATTCTCCCGCCACCTTTTCCGGAGTCTGCTGCAGTTCATCCACTTTATAGTTTAGTTCCGCCATGACATCGTCTGTGAGTAGCGCTCCCAGTTCTTCTAACAATCCTTGTAATTCCGGACACTCCTTCAGCGCTTCTTCCCTTACCACAGGCATGGCAAAGTAAGGAGGGAAGAAGTGTTTGTCATCAGTCAGTGTCTTTAACTGAAATTTCTTTAAGAGTCCGTCCGTAGCAAATGCATCCACCACATCCACCTCTCCACCAGCCAGTGCGGTGTAGCGGGGTGAACCGTCAATGGTAAGTTTATTGCCCATTTTAAATCCATAAGTATTCTCTATTCCAGTCAATCCGTCTTCTCTGTTGGAAAACTCAAACGTAGTGCCAGAAGTCATAGTGCCTGCTATCCTGGATAAATCACTGACTGTCCCGATTCCATATTTCTTAGCAGTCTCCTGGCTGACTGCTAGTACGTAAGTATTGTTAAACTGCATTTGTTTTAAAACAGCCAGATCAAATTGCTCTCCATATTCCTTTTTCACGGTCTCATAAACCTTCTCCATATCACTGATAGGGGGATATTTTAACATATCTGTATATGCAGTTCCGCTGTATTCAATATATAGATCAATATCTCCGTTCTTTAAAGCGCCTGCACAAACCTGAGTTCCACCAAGGCTCAGCCTGCGGTTCACTTTTATATCAGTTCTTGCTTCTACTAAATCCGCCACCAGATTCCCCAATATTTCCTGTTCCGTGAAATCCTTAGAGCCGATGGAAATGGTCCTGCCCTCCTGATTGCCCGTGCCGATTGAAGTAAATAAAAATACGGCTGCAAGAAGAACTGCCGCTGCACCAAGGCCCGCTTTCTGAACGGATCTTTTCTTTATTTTATCTGCTTTGTCTCCCTTTTGCAGACTGATGGGGGTAACCAGTTTTTCAACCAGTCCGATGATAAAGTCAACCATTAAAGCAAGCATACAAGCCGGAATGGCTCCTGCCAGAATCTGGTTGTTATTCACTGTCCTGATTCCGGAAAAGACCAGATACCCCAGTCCGCCCGCTCCGATAAATGCAGCCATGGTCATAAGTCCTACTGCCGTGACAGATGCAATTCTCACTCCTGCCATAATTACCGGAAGGGCAAGAGGGATCTGAACCTTTGTCAGAACCTGTAAGGGCGTTAACCCAATTCCTCTGGCTGCTTCAATTGTCTGTGGATTTAAATTTTCGATACCTGTATAGGTGTTTTTTATGATGGGAAGCAGAGAATAAAGAACAACCGCAACAATTGCGGGAACGGTACCAATACCAAGCAGCGGAATCATAAATCCCAGCAATGCCATACTTGGAATGGCCTGAATAATATTAGCTGCTGTCAGCACTGGTTTATTGGCTTTTGATGCATAGGAAATTAATATTCCGAGAGGCACACCAATTATTATTGCAAGTCCTACAGAAATTGCTGTCAGCTTCACATGTTCAATCAGCAAGGTTATGATCTGAGGGTAACTGTCTCTAATATAAGTCCAAAAATTCATTTACGCATCTCCTCCTTCATACTCAAAATATTGCTGACTTAATGTGGTCACCAGACTGCTTTTTGTAATCAGACCTTTTAAACGTCGGCTTTCATCCACAACCGGGACGGCAGATACTTTATAATCGGTAACGATTTTTAAGGCATCCAGAATATTCTCATCTGGCTTAAGTACTTTAAAATCCTGAGTCATATATTGTTCTGCCTGTTTTGACTTATCTTCTACGCTTCTTAACACCCTGGCTTTTACAATCCCCTCCAGGCGGCGGCTTTCCCTGTCAATAATCAACAGTGTGTCTACTTTATTCTGACGCATCTTATCAATACATTTTAATATAGAAAGATCTTTTGCTGCTGTAACCGGCTGTTCAATCATAATATCCGATACCCGGATAAATTCCGGAGATGACCAGATTCTGTTTTTACCTACAAAGTTAGATACAAATTCATCCGATGGATTATTTAAAATATTCTCTGGTGTATCATATTGTAAAATGTCTCCGTCCTTCATAATGCAGATCATGTCGGCAATTTTAATGGCCTCATCCATATCATGTGTGACAAAAATGATTGTTTTTTTCAGCTTGCCCTGAAGCTGCACCAGTTCATCCTGTAAATCGGAACGGGTCATAGGATCCAATGCGGAAAACGGTTCATCCATGAGAATAATGTCCGGGTCTGTAGCAAAGGCTCTTGCTACCCCCACACGCTGCTGCTGTCCTCCGCTGAGCTCCGTGGGATACCGGTCTAAAAACTCACTGCAATCCAGCCCGACCATCTGCATCAATCTTTTTGTATTCTCTTCCCTGTCCTTTAACGGCATCTTCTCAAGCCTGGGGATCAGCTCTATGTTCTCTCTTATGGTCATATGGGGAAAAAGTCCTGTCTGCTGGATGACATAGCCGATTCTTCTTCTCAAGGTAACTTCATCCATGGCAGCAGTATCTTTGCCGTCAATACAAATCGTTCCGGAGGTAGGTTTTATCAGGCGGTTTATCATTTTTAAAAGCGTTGTCTTTCCACAGCCGCTCTCTCCAATAATTGCCACCAGGCTTCCTTTTTGTACAGTAAAGGTAATATCATTGAGAACCTTTTTTGCTTTATACTGTTTTGAAATATTCTCAAACTTTATCATCAATTACTCTCCTTTCTTGTTTAGTGACAACTTATATTATATGTTAAAGTTGTTACTTTGTCAAATCGCAAAATAAAGCCGCAGGATTTTAAACGCTTCCTGCGGCTTTATTTTCATATGGTTTTATTTATTTTCTTACACCCTTTTCATCCACTTCATAGTCATCTATTTTCGTGCTTCTGGCAAGAGAACCGTCAGCATTCAAGTAGTACCATTTTCCCTGGATTTCAATCCAGCGGCCGGATACCAGGATGCCACTGCCGTCGAAGTAATACGTTACATCATTGATGGTCTGCCAGTCAGTGACGGCTTTTCCTTCTTTGTAGAACAGGTACTGACCACTGTCATTTTTCGCCCATTTTTCGGAAGTGGACGGATCAATAGTCAGCTTGATGTATCGGTGAAGCATAGCGGAAATCTCAGCGCGGCTTGCATTGGCTTTTGGATTGAAGCTGCTTCCTTCTTTTGACAGGATGACACCTGCCTTCTGCATGGCTGCCACTGCTTCCTGATATCCGCCCTGAATCTTTGCTGCGTCAGTAAAGACTACGGCATTGCGGACCTGAGGAAGCTTATAATCTGTTGCTTTCGCATAGTTTGCCAGGATGGCTGCCGCCTCTTCACGGGATAATGGCCGATCTGGCGCAACCTGGCTGTTTTCCCAGTTTACTAAAATCCCTTTTTCTTTCGCCCACTGAATATATGGGCTGTATTCGCTGTCTTCCATTCCATCTTTTGAATAAGCATTTGGATCAATGTCTGCCAGTTTTCCAAGAGCTTTTGCCAGTACTTTCAGGGTAATGGCATTGTCCGGGGAGAATTCGGTTTGGGATATACCGTTGATCAGACCTCTGCCCACTACATAATCAATGGAATCCTTGGCCCAATGGCTGCTGGTATCTCTTAATTTTGCTGCCGGGGTTTCATAACCCAGTCCATATACAGAAAAATGGTTTGTGGTAAAAATCACGCTTCTGCTGTTTCTGTCATAGGCAGAACCTTTTACACGGGCTGGATTTCCCTGCTCATCCACATAAACTGCATACAGTCCTCCAATTGCTTCCTCCGATGATGGAGTATAAGGAATACTTACGAAAACAGAACCAGTACCAAAGTTAGAAACATGTTTAGTTCCGCTTTCATAGCTTGCCTTTAAATCATAGACAGGACGTGTGCCGATCTGGCTTCTTGCCGCTCCGCTAAGTGTGGATGGCTCCACTTTTTTTGCCGTAAGCTGTACATCAGCATTGGCCTGGCGATTGATTTCCGTAACTGCCGCCAGATTAATTCCGATTGTGATATCCGGCCGGTCAATCATCATTTCTACACTGGAAATTTTATTACTTATTACCTGCTGCTGTATGTTTTTCGGCAAGTTTACTGTCACAGCAGAGGCGTCCATGCCGCCTGTAGTTACCTGGATGGCTACTTTAATATCTCCTGCATTTACACCTTTTTTTGCTGCGTTTGCCCTGGCGTTTGCAATTGCGTCAGCAATATTTTTGTCAGTTACGCTTACTGCTGCGTTTCCATTGTTGTCAACTGCTGCCGTACTCTGAGCCGCTCCTGTAACTGCCTCAGTGGGAATGGAGGAAGAACCGCTTGTGGAAGAGGAAGAATCACCGGAGCTGCTGCCGGAATTTCCGCCTGAGTTTCCACCTGTATTTCCGCCGTTACTCGTGCCCGGCTGTCCGATTGTTACAGTCAGGGAATCAGCGCTGGCGAGAAATAGTTCCGTTTCTGTAAAACGTACCACATAGGAACCAGCGGATAAACCTGTAATTTCTCCATTTTCATTGGAGGTTACCTCTTTATAGGATCCGTTGTCTTTCTTATACTCATATCTGGTATTGGGGATCAGTCCTGTGATCTTACCGTCGTTTCCGCCATTTTTAGTGGTATTTGTCACATCTGGCTTTGCTGGAGCGCTTGACTTAGCGCCTTTGTTAACCGTAAGGATACCAAATACTTTCTGACCAGCCGCATGAGTCTGTGTCTTTTCTGTTGTAAGACTGATGTGAATGGTTCCTGCTTTGGTAACCGTAAGTGTATTTCCTGAAATGGTACCAGCTCCGGTACTTCCTTCTTCAATGGCATAAATCCGGCTTCCTGCATTCTTATCTACGGTAAACAATGAGGAGATTTGTGAGAGATTTATGGTTGTTCCGCTGAAAGAAACATCTGCTTTTCCCCCCTCATTTCTAACCGCTGTTTTTTTGCTGATTTTAATATCTGATGCAATGATATCATCAGCAAATACATAATTAACACTTGTATTACCATTATTTCTTACAATTGCCGGTTCCGTGAATTCTCCTTCCACCTTCTGAAGAATATTCATTCCATCGTCCGTAATTCCATATCTTGCATAAATTGCAGTGGCAATTCCATCATGACTGCTGACGGAACTGCTTTTTGCGCAGATAGTGCCGCCTGTAATATCAATACCACTTTCTGATGCAATACCAACGCTTATTAAATAAGCATCCCCAGCAATGGAAGTGATTTCACCACCGCTGAGAGAAAGTATACCAATCGCATAGATACCTGCACTATACGTTCCGATGGTATTTCCTGC
This sequence comes from Hungatella sp., assembly GCA_009712635.1. Taxonomy (GTDB): domain Bacteria; phylum Bacillota; class Clostridia; order Lachnospirales; family Lachnospiraceae; genus Lacrimispora. The sequence goes on from WASS01000006.1 coordinate 43,911, forward strand.
TGTAATATGAAGTCTTCCTGTACTTCCAGCCATCTCCATATCTCCGCTGCCATAGATACCTGTAAAGTTAGAATCACTATTTGTATCTGAAACACTTATATGATTGTCGCTGCCATCAGCCAGTAAAACTCTTGTCCCCGCAGGAAGTATAATCCCGATCTCATCGGAACTGATTAAATTAATACCATCTAATAAAAGTCCACCTTGGGAACGAAACCATTTCCAGCCTTCTGAAGTATCATCAATGTCGCTTTCTCTGGGATTCTTACTTACCAGTTCTCCATTTAAGTTGCGGTACCAGACGAGGTCTGCTGTTAAGTCCAGCAGGTTACTTCGAAGCCCTGCCTGTTCAATTTTGAACCTGGCGTCGTCATTCCTTGCAACAGTTAATGCCTGTGCACTTGCCAGCTTATTGGCCGGAATAATAATACTCATGGTTTCATATGATTTCCGGGTTGGAGTACCGGAAAAAGCGATGCTTACTTGTCCGTCTGAATAAATATTTTCTATCTTTGCAATAATTCCTTCTGGAAGATTCTGGAACCAGTCAGATACATTCTCATCTTCATGTAAATTGGGAAATACTTCATTTTCCAGAGTGATGGTGATGGAATTATTTTCTGAGAGTGCAGTTCCAGTCATACCAGAGACGATCTGACTGCTCACCAAAGCGGATTTAACTGGCGGAGATACAGTAAATCTCAGATCGCATGCTGTGCCTTTTGCATACACATATTGATGGCCATTACTATGTTTACTCACTGCTTCTGTATATTCATCGCCGTTTTTTTGTAATATGGTGAGTCCTTCATCGGGATATTTTGTGTTAAAATATGCAGCTGAACTGCCGCCGGCAGAACCTGACTTCGCGTAAAGTGTTCCCCCTGTCATATTCAAAGTATTAACTCTGATACCATAACTTGCGTCATTTGACAGAGCAGAAGCCGTTATTGTTCCATCTTCAATTGTCAAAGCTGTACATAATAAGCCAACACCTCTCGAGGTCGGGGGGACAATCGCAGAAAGTTCACCAGATCCTTTTACAGTTAATTTTCCTTTTCCATATAGAGTAATCCCGGAAGACGATATGAGGTTGTCGCTTCCATCTGCCAGTACTATGGTTGTATCATCTGGTAGTATAAGGCCGCTTCCCGACATATCAACTGTCTCAATTGTAACATCATCTAATACAAGTGTATTTTTTGGATAACCTGCCGCGGTATTTGCTTTCAGATACCAGGTCCACCCCTCTCCAGTATGAATGATATCATTGTTGAGTGGAGATGCACTGGCTTCTTCTCCCAGTTCATTTATATAGTATACTACTTCTTTAGTCAAATCCAATACACTGGAACGAGCGTGTAAACCAGTTATGCTAAACTTTGCGTTACTATTGGTTTTTACGGATAATGCCTCTCCAAGAGTCAGATAATCAGCAGGGATTACAATAGCCATTGCTTCATTTGACAGCACAATGGGAGTACCGGAAAATGTAACGGTAACACTATTGGCAGATGCGCTCTCCACTTTTGCGTTAAGTCCAAATGGCAAATCACTGAACCAGTCAGATACATCCTTGCCCTCTTCTAAGTGAGTAAAGGATTCGTTTAGAACTGAGATAGTGACCGTTTGATCTCCTGAAAGCGGCTTTCCCCCTCTGCCGGATACTGTCTTATCAGAAATGGTAGCTGCTGCTTTTGGCTGTGAAGGCGTACCTTGTACAATTAGAACCTCGGTAATTGCAGTGTCACCATTATAGATAAACGTATTCCATCTATCATCCCATGTGGCTTCTATGGTGTAATCACCCTTTGAATCCCTCTGGTAAACAATAATTCCTGAATTTCCGCTCTCTGTTAACAGAGGGAAATTAACGTTCATTTTACTGTTATTAAATCTGATCAGCACGGTTGCATCTTCCAGAGTAAAATCTGAGGATGCATCAATTCCTATACTTCCAGAGCTGTCCTCAGTACCGGCAGTAACATATAATTCACCCCCTCCGCCTATCTTGAGAGAAGGCGCATTAATACAAATGTTGGTTTCTCCAGGGGCGGTATAGGTATTATTTATAAAATTACTACTGTAATCAGCAAGCATAATGGTGGAGCCTTCCGGCAGATTTATACTCACAGGATCCTCATTTACATCAAAGTTTACATTGTTCAGTAAAAGTGTCTTTTTAGGGTAACCTTTATCCGGATTCCCGTTTAAGTACCATTCCCATCCCTCTCCCGTATCAATAATATCTGAACTGGTAGGATCGGCAAAGACCGGATCTTCCCCATTAATTTGATAGGAAACTAAATCCTCAGTGAGATCCAGTTTTTCGGTACGCTCAAGGGGATTGGTTATTGGCCCGCGAAGCATCATGCCCACATCCCCGACAGTTACAGTAATGACCGGCAATTCCACACCGTATGCTAACATATACTCTTCTGAAAGCGTTGGTTCAAAGACATATTCTCCTGCCTCCTCTCCGTCATACTCCGGATCAGAAATCCATGTTACGGGAATGGATATTATTTTCTCTTCCACCTGGCTTTCTTGAAAGTCTGTTGTATTTATATCACTGACATTAAATAAACTGACACTGGCCGCCCGAAATACATTGCTGCTGGTTATTTCCAGGTCTTCCGGCTCCTGCTGGGTCTCCAGTTCCTGCTGGGTCTCAGGCTCCTGCTGGGTCTCCAGTTCCTGCTGGGTCTCCAGT
>WASS01000002.1 GCA_009712635.1 Hungatella sp.
ATAAACCCCTTATAGGGGTTGAGCAAGCCACCGGCTAAGCCGGTGGTATTGACTGAGATGAAACTCTGGCGCTGGATTTTCACCGGGGAATTTGATTAAATATTGTACCGGACTGGCCTTTTCTGAATAGTATAAATCAAAAAGATTGTGAAATGAGATTATGGGCTATTATGTCACTGTTGATGGAAATGTCAACATTTACGTGGAGGATTTGAATCCGGACTGCGAAAATACCATCCTGTTTCTGCATGGCTGGCCGGGGAGCCGAAAACTGTTTGAATACCAGTTTGATGTGCTTCCGGCCATGGGGTTTCGATGCATAGGGATTGATACACGGGGATTTGGAGATTCGGATAAGCCTTTTTGCGGGTATGACTATGACAGACTTGCAGATGATGTAAGGGAAGTCATTGATGCATTGGGATTAAAGAATATTACACTGGCGGGTCATTCAACCGGGGGTGCCATAGCAATCCGGTATATGGCAAGGCATAAGGGGCATGGAGTGTCGAAACTGGCTTTGTTTGCCGCCGCAGCCCCCAGTCTGGTTAAACGGCAGAATTTCCCCTATGGAGTTGATGTGCAGACGGTAACGGATATTATAGACGGAACTTATGAAGACCGCCCCAACATGCTGAGAAATTTTGGAGATATATTCTTCTTCCAGCATTTAACCGCACCGTTTTCCGATTGGTTTTTCCAGGTGGGACTGCAGGCGGCCGGCTGGGCAACGGCAAAAATTGCAAATACATGGATTCAGGAGGTTTTGTTCCAGGATCTGACAGAAATTTGTGTACCAACTCTGATTATTCATGGAATTCATGATAAAGTAGTCCCCTTCCCATTAGGAGAGATTCAGCATCAGTATATTAAAAATTCAGTACTTATGCCATTTGAATTCAGCGGACATGGCGCGTTCTATGATCAGAAGGATGAGTTTAACCAGGCATTGGCAGAGTTTGCAAAGTAATTATTATAAGTATATAGCAGGGCAATTAGAAGAAACGAAACGGATCTTTTCTTCTGTTGTCCTGTTTTTTTATGCTTTTTTAAGATACTCTGAATTAAATCTCACGGGAATTAATGCTCATCACCATTCACAAAATCCCTTATATGAGGTATAATGGAATCACGTATACATAATTTTGTACTGTATTATAAGAGATAGAAAGGTGAGGGATGCTGCATGAATATGAGGAAGATTATGGCACTGATGCTAACGGCGGCGTTGGTTACAGGGGCAAACTGTACCACTGCATCAGCTGCTTCCAGAAAGAAGATCACTACAGTAAAAATGACGGTAACGGCGGATATTGTGTTGGGAGGAAACATTTCTGAACAGCAGGCAGAAGTTACGGTAAAAGGCGATAAAATTGAGGTTGACCAGTGTGAATTTGTTAATGACGGTTTCCAATGGTATGAAAATGATGTTCCAAGACTGGAAGTAACCATGCACTGTCAGGATGATTATTATTTTGACACTAAAGATGGAAGTTATACCATTGAGGGCGGGACGTATGTAAAGCAAAAAAAAGAAGATTATAACCAGACTGTGATTGTTACCATAGATTTACCTTCCGCAGGTGAATTTACCCAGCCAGTCAGCTCCTTAAACTGGACCGATGGTCATATGGCAAACTGGTCCAAGAGTGTGGGAGCAGGAAGCTATGAAGTAAAGCTTTATCGTGATGGAAAAGGTGTAGGAACTGCAAAAACAACGGATCAGACCAGTATGGAGCTGGGAGGCTTCCTGACGAAGGCAGGAAACTACACATTCCAGGTTCGCACCGTAAATGCAAAGAATCCGGAGAAAAAAGGCGCTTGGGTAGAATCTTCATCAAACTTTGTCAGTGCAGAACAGGCCAAGTCCAATTTTATCAACTATGCAGGCAGCTGGAAGCAGGATCAGACAGGCCGGTGGTATGAAAATGGAGATGGCAGCTACTCAAAAAACAGCTGGCAGAATATCAATGAAAAATGGTATTTCTTTAATGAACAGGGATATATGGCAACGGGCTGGATCGACTGGAATGGGAAACAGTATTACTGTGATACACAGACTGGACAGATGCTTACTGATAGTACCACTCCTGACGGCGCCAAAGTCGGTTCTGACGGAGCACGGCTGCCTTAATGATGGATCTTATTTGCACGGGCTGCATATTGCAGTCCGTTTTTAATGCAAAGGAAACGGATTGCCGTGTGGCAGGACGTGGAAAATACTTGTAGAATGAGGAATTCTATCATATAATAACACGAAGGAGCAGATGGGAATGACAACAAATATGGCTGGAAACAAAGGAAAAAGGATTCTGGCACTGGCAGCTGTTCTTTGTATGATTTTTCTGACTGGCTGCGTTTATAAAGCAACCGGATCAGATGATTTAAATACTGCTGTGCTAAATGAGGCTGATGGTCAAAAAGCTGGCTTTGGACTGGCTGCACATTTTATTGATGTAGGTCAGGGTGACAGCACCCTGATTGAAGCAAATGGTCACTTTATGCTAGTTGATGCAGGAGAAAAAGATCAGACGGACACAGTTATTAATTATTTAAAGGCACAGGGAGTAAAAAAACTTGATTATGTGATCGGCACACATCCCCACTCGGATCATATCGGAGGTCTTGAGGGAGTTATCCGGGAATTTGATGTAACAACTGTTATGCTTCCGGAAAAAGAGCATACTACAAGAATCTATGAGCGGATGCTTGACGCCATTGCAGATAAGAATATTAAAGTTACCATCCCAAAAGCAGGTGAAAGCTACCGTCTGGGTGATGCCTCTTTTCAGATTATTTCGCCCAACCGGGATTATGGGGATAATTTAAATAACTGGTCCATAGGCATGAGGCTGGTATACGGAAAAACCAGCTTTGTTTTATGCGGGGATGCGGAAAAGGAAGCTGAACAGGATATGCTGCAAAGTGGATTTCCACTAAAAGCAGATGTTTTAAAGGTATCCCATCATGGCAGCAGTACCTCATCAACCCAGGAATTTATAAAAGCGGTTAGTCCGCGGTATGCGGTTATCTCATGCGGGAAGAATAATGATTACGGACACCCTCACAAAGAAACAATGGATTTATTTAAGAAACAGGGAATTAAAGTTCTGCGGACGGATCAGATTGGTACAATCGTAATTGAAAGTGATGGTACCGGGCTTCGGATTCCGGGGCAGGATGAGCAGCAGGAGAGTCTTGCGGGGGAAACCAGGGAAAATGAGACTGATACCCACAAGGATTTTATTATAAACACCAATACGGGCAAATTCCACCTTCCGGATTGCAAACTTGCAAAGTCCATAAAAGAGGAGAATCGGAAGCTATATACTGGAACCAGAGAAGAACTGATTAACCAGGGGTTAGAGCCGTGCAAAAGCTGTAATCCATAAAGAACCGGCATGAAGGGGGAAATACCATGCAATATATCATAGACCGGATCGAACAGGAGATTGCGATCTGCGAAGAAGAAAGCGGAACTATGGTGAAGCTGCCTTTAAAGGATCTCCCAAAAGGATCCAGAGAAGGGGACGTATTGTCTAAAATAAACGGAGCGTTCCAATTTGATGGAGAAGAAACAAACCGGCGCAGACAGAAGATGCGTGAGAAACTGAACAGACTCATAAAATAAAGGATTTGAATATATGAAAAATTACATTGTACTGGATCTGGAATGGAACCAGAACGCTGGAGGGAAGGAGGAAGCAGTCGACCATTTTCCCTTTGAGATTATTGAAATCGGAGCAGTAAGGCTGAATGAGACCATGGAAGAAACGGGAGAGTACAGGAGACTGATTAAGCCCAGAGTCTACACTGAGCTTCACGAAAAGATCCTGGAAGTGACCCACATGGATCAACGGACGCTGATGGAAGAGGGAATCTGCTTTGAGGAGGCTGTGAAAGAATTTTTTCTCTGGTGTGGAGACGATCCCGTATTTTGTACATGGGGATCCATGGATTTAACGGAGCTCCAGCGAAACATCGCTTATTATGGATTGCCAGATCCCTTTAAAAAACCCCTTCTTTACTACGACATCCAGAAACTTTACAGCCTCCTGGAGGGAGATGGGAAAGACAGGGTGTCTCTTGATGTTGCTGTTTTTGAATCAAAAGTGATGGAAGAACGTCCGTTTCACAGAGCTCTTGATGATGCTCATTATACGGGGCGGATTATGAGTAAAATGGACTTTAAAAAGGTGGAGGCATACTGGTCCACGGATTATTACTGCCTGCCTGCCAATAAAGAGGAAGAGATCTATCTGATTTTTCCCAAATACTCCAAATACATTTCAAGGCCCTTTGAATCAAAGCAGGCTGCCATCGAGGATAAGACGGTAACTGATCTGATCTGCTGTAAATGCAACCGGATGCTGAAGAAGAAAATCCGGTGGTTTTCTGTAAACCAGAAAGTATATACGGCACTGGGGTGCTGCCCTGTTCATGGTAATGTAAAGGGTAAAATCAGGCTGAGGCGAAACGATGAGGGAATGGTTTATGTGGTAAAGACCATGAAGCTGATTGGTGAGGATGAAATTGGCGGAATCTATGAAAAAAAGGACGAGGCCAAGAAAAAACGGGTGGAAAAAACCAAAGTCCGCAAGCAGAACAAAAAGAAGGGGGCAATCCCCCCTTCTTAATATTCGCTTTCCCGCATTCGGTAGCCAACACCTATTTCCGTAAAAATATAATTTGGTTCCCCCGGATTTATTTCAATTTTTCTCCGGATATGTGCCATATTCACTCTTAGAATCTGGTTATTACTGTCTGCATAGGGTCCCCAGATATGGTTGATCATGTAATCATAGGTAAGTACCTTGCCGGAGTTTTCCGCCAGAAGGGATACCAGCTTATATTCAATCTGAGTAAGATGGATCACATGCCCATTTAAAGTAACCAGGCGTTTGGCAAAGTCAATTACAAGCCCCTTGCATTGATACGGCGTCTGTACAACAGAACCGTCAACTGTGCTGACTGTGGACTTGCCGTGCCGCAGTGCTGTGCGGATTCTGGCCAGAAGTTCGCTGGTGCCAAAGGGCTTGGTAATATAATCGTCAGCGCCATAATCAAGTGCTGTAACCTTTTCCTGCTCCTGGGTTCTGGCAGAAATGACAATGATAGGAATGGCTGACCAGCTTCTTACATTCTTGATGATATCCAATCCGTCTATATCTGGCAGACCCAAATCCAAAAGGATCACGTCAGGACAGTTGGAACTGATCATGGCAAGCCCGTCTTTTCCATTCACTGCATTGATGACCTTATAATCATGTCTTTGCAGGGTGCTTTCAATAAAACCCGAAATATTCTTTTCGTCTTCAATAATTGCTATTGTAAATTTATTCACAAGTATTCTCTCCCAATGGTAATGTAAAAGTAAAGATTGCCCCAAGTGATTCATTGCCCGCTGTTATGGTTCCGTTATGTGCGGTTATGATTGTCTTACAGATGGACAAACCAATTCCCATACCCTTATGAGAATCTCCACTGCTGTTTGGGGAAGGGGTATATCCGTCAAATATGGTAGAAAGTCTTTCTGGTGCGATTCCGACTCCGTGATCACGGATGTCAAAGCGTGCGTTACTTCCCTCAATTGAGATGGTTAAACTGACAGGATCTTTGGAATTTGAATGGTACACTGCGTTATCCAGAAGATTGATAATTACCTGCTCAATCAGCGTGGCATCCATAGGAACCATTACCATTTCATCTGGTACGGTTACCTTTACCTCAGTATTGGGAAAACGTTTATGAAAACGCATGACTGCTTCGGACGCTACCTCCTCCAATGGTTCCAGGGATTTTGCAATCTGTGTTTTCGTACCCCGGATTCTGGTGACTGTCAGCAAATTTTCTACCATGTTAAGAAGCCAGTTGGCATCTTCACGGATTCCGTTTACCAGATTTGCTTTTTCTTCTTCAGACATGGAATCGTGATCATCCAGATAGGAGTTGCTTGCACCGATAATTCCGGTTAAAGGTGTTCTGAGATCATGTGAAATGGCTCTCAGCAGATTTGCCCGCATCGTCTCTTTCTCTGCTTCCATTAAAAGCTTTTCCCGTTCACGGATAATTTTATTCTGATATTTTAAATGTGTTGTAGTGGCACTTGTAATACTGGATATGACCATCAAAGCAATAAAGGTAATGGGATATCCATCCATGGTGAAATTTAAATGCATAAAAGGGTATGTAAATACCAGATTTACGCAGATTACACTAATGAAAGATGCTATGACTCCCGGTATATATCCATTTGAAAAACGGGAGATCAGAACAACTGCCATCATATATACGATACTTACATTTGCGGTGTGTCCGCCGACAAAGACCAGCAGATAAGAAACAATGGTTGCTCCGGTCAGAGCTAAGAGGGTAACCAGAACGTTCCACACCATTTCTCTTTTTGACAAGGACATTTTCATAACCCCCCATTTACCGGAATTTAAATTTTCCTTTTCTCCAGCCTTTTTTCCTGGAGGTATAGATCCCGCGGCGCTGTTGAAGAAGTGAATCAAATTCATCTGCCGAGACACCTGATTCCTTCAGACGTTTCAGTCTTTGTTCCCTCCGTATCAGAGAGTTTTGTTCTTCCTGGTGCTTCCTGTAAATCATAAAAGATATGAGACCGCCGATAATAATGGCAGCACCCACGCATCCCAGGATAAGCCAGGCCGACAATGGGATCTCAAAAGGTCTTAATGCTTTCTCCCTATAATCTTGTGCTGCCCGGTCTGCTTTCAGCTTTGCTGCATCCCTTCCCGCTAAAGCGTCTACCGCCTCTTCAGACGTTTCAGAAGCTTTGGCAGAAGGCGCCTCTTCAAGCTTTGATTTTACTGCGGATGCTACCAGGGAATCGTTGATTTCCAGAAAGGTAGATCCAACTACCCTGTCCTGGTAACGATAATTAATTTTGGCTATTGCATTTTCCGGATCATCGTTTGATATGTCATAACTTAATTCTGGCTGCGCATCATAAAAGTCGGCAGTCTTTGGTAATATAATGCGGCTGTCAGGATCCAGTACCAGCGCTTCCGGTTTTGTAATGGAAAGACCGCTGAAGTTTAAATCGTTGGTAATGGAACTATAGGTTTTTTCGTATTCAGCCGCTTTTAAAGACGTAAAATTATTAAAACCAAATTCCAGAAGATTTTTGGTATCTGCCCAGTATTGGGGAGTAGAACCCTTTAGTATAACGGTGATGAGCTTCATTCCGTTTTTTTCGGCGCACGTAATCAATGTATTGCCGGCAAGAGTGGTATAACCAGTTTTTCCGCCCACAATCTCAGGATAGTAATAAGGAGAACCTTTTCTCATCATTTTATGCCCCGGATAGATGGCCAGTCCCTCTTTGTTAATGGAATTAGGTGGAAGTTTATAATAGGTGGTGGAATCGATCTCTTCAAAGATGGGATTATTAAAGGCTGCTCTGGCAATGAGTGCCATGTCATAGGGGGATGTATAATGTTCCGGGTTATTTAAACCGCTGGGGTTGGCAAAATGAGTGTTTTTGCAGCCAAGTTCCTTTGCCCTTGCATTCATCATATCAGCAAAAGCTTCTCTGCTTCCTGCAACATGTTCTGCCAGCGCATTGGCAGATTCATTGGCAGATTTTAGTAAAAGAGCATAAAGGCAGTCTTTTACAGACAGCTGGTCCCCTTCGTTAATTCCGGCATTGCTGCTTCCGGATTCTACATTGAATACAGCATCATGGGAAAAGGTTACAGTGTCGTCCAGTTTGCAGTTCTCAATCACCAGCAATGCAGTCATTACCTTTGTAATACTTGCAGGAAAATACTGGTTGTGTATATTCTGTCCCCAGAGAATTGTCCCGGTATCCCCATCCATCAGGATCGCTCCTTCTGCCTGCACTGATATATTGTCAGGCCAGTCAACTGCTGCTTTCCCCGTTACTGTAAAGGAAGAGGCGAACAAAAACAGACACAGGAAGAAACTTAATACTTTTTTAGTCAATTGGGTCATGCTCAATAATCTCTCCATAGTAATGTTTCAGTTTCAGATAATTTATCAATTTACAGTATAGGTGATTTTTAGTAACAAGTAAAGTTTATTTGCTATTTTTCCCCTTTTTACGCATAAGAAACACGCATAAAGCTAATAGTATCACGACCGAGAAAAAGTAGAGAAAACCAATATAAAAAACAGTGTCCCTGAAAAAACCTTCCGGAACGATATTAATCAGCATATCAGTAGAAGGATCAAGCATCCAAAAATCATTTGTAAAAAACATATGGTGGAACAGTATAAAATATCTGGTAAAATCCGAAGATATAATTCCTGCGATTACAGCGGATCCAAGGAAAAATAATCCGCTTCCTATCAAAACCGATCGGGGAAATGTATTGTTCCAGCTTATTTTCAATAACATAAGGATAATAAGGCAAAGTACCATTATCATAAGGCATCCTCTACGGATCGACATGGCTCCTAAAAACAGACCCTGAACATCTTCCATATGAGCAATTTCTCTGGCACTGAAAAAATCTCTGCGGACTCCCCCCATTGTAGTTGTTACCTGAAGTTCTGTCCGGTTACCCTTTAAATATGCCATCATCTGGTTTGTGACATCCATCAGATCATCCATTTTCATGGAAACGGATTCTGTTACATTATATTTTTTATATTCCTTTTCGAAATAGCCGGGAGTCCAGTAAACGGCTGCCTCCACTGCTGTAAATAACAGCACCACCATAAGGCAGATGGAAAAAATGATTCCAATTGTATATTGCAGTAAACGGTTCATAAGTAACCTCCTGATTCTATTATTTTTTAACGGCTGTAGGCAGATTCCAGCAAAAACGTGTGGCCAGAAGACGAATTACAATGACAGCAGCAGCTCCTGCCAGCATGGCAATGTCTTCATTGATATGATTCATTAAACCGGCATACAGCAAGGCCCCTGCAATGGAAGCACAGGCATAGATGTGCTTTTTAAGAACATAAGGGGTCTGGCCTGCCATGATATCACGCAGGATGCCTCCGCCCACACCAGTAATGACACCTAGAAAAACTATGAGAAAATGATAATCACCATAGCCCGCCAAAACAGCAGTATCGATTCCAACTACTGTAAATGCGCCAAGACCGATTGCATCAAAGATATTCATGACCTTTTCAAAGGTTTCCATGTGGCGGCCGGAAATAAATTTCTGATTCATCCTTACTGTAATAAATAGAAGCATAACCGTAATAAAGGCAAGTAATACGTAAATCGGGTCCTTAAACAGCGCAGGAGGAACATTACCAATAATAATATCCCGCAGCATACCGCCGCCCACTGCTGTTGTAACGCCCAGAACAATGACTCCCAGCAAATCAAGCTGTTTTTTTATGGCTACCATGGCACCCGAAGAGGCAAAGGCAATGGTACCAACTGCTTCTACAAAAAAAAGCAAAGATAATTCTATTTTCATGGATATCCTCCGATTATTTCAAGTAGGGAAATTAAGGCAAGTATAAAAGCTGTGGGAGTGTTTGTCAATATACAAAAACTGTGAGAAATACAGCTGTTCACAAAATATATCTTGATTTTTTTATTGAAATTATATATTATATGAAAAAGTTCAAAAGTGAACTGTTGGAATATATTTACAAAGGGAAAGGAGCGGGTAGGTATTTGGTAAGACGGCGGAACTTGATGATCTGTTTTCAGAAAGAGGTGTTTGCATGATTGATCAGAAGGAATTTGAAAAAAACGTACAGGAATGGTCAGATATCTGTTTAAATGATGAACGGATTGACTTAGAATCCTACGATAAATACGATGTAAAGAGGGGGCTTAGAGATAGGAACGGGAACGGAGTGGTTGCCGGTCTGACCAAAGTGTCAAAGATCTTGTCGAGTAAAACCATAGACGGAGAGAAGGTACCTTGTGAAGGGGAACTTTATTATCGGGGATATAATATTTATGACCTGGTAAATGGAGTAGTGAAGGAGGGGCGGTATGGATTTGAAGAAATTGCCTATCTTCTTTTGTTTGGAGAATTGCCGGATAAAAAACAGCTGGAACGTTTCTCCCAGACACTGGGCTACAGCAGAACTCTGCCTACCAATTTTGTCAGGGATGTAGTGATGAAAGCACCAAGCCATGACATGATGTCCACCCTTGCCAGGAGTATACTCACCTTGTCAGCCTATGACGAAAAAGCAGGGGATATATCGGTGCCAAATGTTCTTCGCCAGAGTCTGATGTTAATCAGCGTCATGCCAATGCTGGCTGTCTATGGATACCATGCCTTTAATCACTATGAGCGGGGCGGGAGCATGTATATCCACAGACCCGATGAAAAACTGTCCACAGCTGAAAACATTTTAAGACTACTAAGACCTGATATGAAGTATTCGAAAGTGGAAGCTCACGTTCTTGACCTGGCCCTTATTCTTCACATGGAACACGGCGGCGGCAATAACTCCACGTTTACAACCCATGTGGTGACCTCTTCCGGTACGGATACCTACAGTGTGGTAGCTGCAGCTCTTGCATCTTTAAAAGGACCGAAGCACGGCGGTGCCAACATCAAGGTAGTTGAGATGATGGAGGATTTAAGAAACGAGGTACACGACTGGAAAGATGAAGGAGAAATTGAAGAGTACTTAAGAAAGCTGCTTCACAAGGAAGCATATGACCGGAAGGGCTTGATTTACGGAATGGGACATGCCGTCTATTCCAAATCAGACCCCCGTGCGGAAATATTCAAAGGTTTTGTAAAACAACTCTCGGAAGAAAAGGGACGTATGGAAGATTTTAACCTTTATTCGTCCATAGAGAGACTGGCTCCCAAGGTAATCGGGGAAGAGCGCCGGATCTACAAAGGCGTCAGTGCCAATGTTGATTTCTACAGCGGGTTTGTTTATTCCATGTTAGATATTCCCAATGAGTTGTTTACTCCTATTTTTGCAATAGCAAGAATCGTAGGCTGGAGTGCTCACCGGATTGAGGAGCTGATTAACATGGATAAGATTATACGTCCGGCTTATGTGAGTGTGATGCAGGAAGAAGAGTATAATCCCCTTGATTTAAGATGATTTACCAATTAGAAAAGCAGGCTGAAATGCCTGCTTTTTGCAAAATGGCATGAGTTAAAGCTGTTAGGTGGAAGATAAATGTATGATTCGGTGAAGCTCTGCAAATTTGTCAGTCAGATTGCCGGCAGCCCAATCATACATATCCCGGGTATCGTATTGGCGATAATCGCATTCCTGGATAACAAGGAGCATTGTGTAAACGTCATACCATATCGCCCGTAAGTATTCCTTATCTGTAAGGTGGTCAATGCCGTACCCCTTGAAAAAATCTTTATCCGAATTATAGGTTCGAAATCCAACTTCCATCAGGGGATCTGCCCAAATACTTCTCTCCCAGTCGATCAAGCCGGTAATCCGGTTGTCTTTCACAAAGATATTCCCATCCCACAAATCCCAGTGGACCAGTACGGGAGTTTTAACCTCATCAAACAGTTCTTTGCATGCTTCTAAATCCTGAAACAGCTGCTGTCTGGATATCTTTAAGTCAATGGACAAACGTTCTCCATCTGAAAAAGCAAGCTCTGTCATAGTAGAAAACACATGATACCAGTCATTTCCCTGCAAAGACGGCTGTCCCAGATAGCCGAATTTGTTTCCTTGAATCGAGTTGATTTTTCTGTTTAAACTGCCCGCTTCCGTTCGTATAGCTGACTGTACAGCAGGGGATAGACTGGAACGAATGGAGTGAAAGCTGTCGCCCTCCAGTATCTCCATGAAAAAATACGGAGCATGAATCAGGCTTAAGCTGTCATCATAAAATAAGACTTTTGCAACGGGTATATCAGATTGTTCTTTTACTGTACGCATAGCAAGGACTTCGCTCATCATAATATTCTTCTCGTATGACATAACAAGAGCATCCTTAGGAGGGGCAATCTTTAATATGCAGGAGGGAGCATGATCCAGGGATATTTTATATGCCACATTAAAATAACCCTCTGTCAGTTCTTCAATACCTGTACAGATTGCATGTGGAAATGCGTGATGAATAAGGTTAAGAAGAGTCTCTTCAGATTGAATGTTTTTTGTCAGGCTGTTCATTGTTTACCGTTCCTTTCTAAGGTGCAGTTTGCCGGTTTTTTATTATTGTAACACAGTGATTTCGCCATGTCACTACAAGTACAGATCCATGCACCTGTATTTAATTCATGGACGTCTTTTCCTCTCTTGTGTTATACTGAATTATGTAATTTCATCTCAGGATGAAAATTAAGGAGGAATTGTTACGTGGCGAAGAAAAGTGTGCGCAATACCAGGGGGAAAATCGTAAGCGCAGCCTGGAAATTGTTTTATGAACAGGGATATGAAGATACCACTGTGGAGGAAATCATAGAACTTTCAAAGACGTCAAAAGGGTCGTTCTATCATTATTTTGATGGGAAGGATGCGCTTCTTAGTACGCTTAGTGTTTTGTTTGATGATAAATATGAGGAGCTGAAAACTCAGCTTGATCCTGAACTTTCGGCTGTAGAAAAGCTGCTGTGGTTAAACAGTGAGTTATTTACAATGATAGAGAATAGTATCTCCATTGATCTTCTGGCAAGATTATTGTCCACCCAGCTTATAACAAATGGAGAGAAGCATTTACTGGATCATAACCGCACCTATTATAAGCTGTTAAGAAAGATTATTGCTCAGGGACAGGAAGACGGACAGATTGGAACCAAAATGAGCGTCACTGAAATGGTGAAGCTCTATGCTCTCTGTGAACGGGCGTTATTATATGACTGGTGTCTGTGCGGAGGAGAGTATTCACTCAGACAATACAGTGCATCGGTACTGCCAGCCTTTCTAAGCGGATTTCTGCCGGAAAAATAAATGATACATAACTTGTATTATAATTATAATTAACTGGAGTACAGTTTAAAATCCTTATAAAATATAGATATAATTATATTTCTTCTTAATAAGTATGGTATTTAGTCTATACTTCGTTCTGCGTTGCGTTCTATTTTTGTTGATGCTATAATACACCCATTATTGCTGTGTTATAAGGCTGACAGCAGAAATAAGTGAGTAACAGGGAGGGGCGTTATGAGTATAGGTCAAATAGGCATATTATCTGCCATTCTGGTTTATCTGGTGGCAATGGTCTATATCGGGTTTTATTACGGTAAAAAGGGTGGAGGTGACTCTGCCGATGAGTTTTATCTGGGAGGAAGGAAGCTGGGGCCGTTAGTAACTGCCATGAGTGCGGAAGCATCGGACATGAGCAGCTGGCTGCTGATGGGACTTCCAGGAGTTGCTTATATGACTGGCATGGCTGATGCCGGGTGGACAGCGATTGGTCTGGCAGCAGGCACTTACTTAAACTGGCTTTTGGTTGCAAAACGACTTCGACGGTATTCGGTAGTATGCAATACCATTACAATCCCGGATTTTTTCTCCCGACGATATCGGGATGAGAAAAACATTCTTATGTGCATATCCGCCGTAACGATTCTGATTTTCTTTATTCCATATACTGCTTCCGGTTTTAAAGCAATTGGCACGCTGTTTAACAGTCTGTATCAGATTAATTATCATACTGTTATGATTATTGGTGCAGTCGTAGTGGTGGGATACACGGTAATGGGTGGGTTCATGGCGGTTTCCACTACAGATCTTGTTCAGAGTATTGTAATGAGCATTTCACTTATTATTATTGTTTTCTATGGAATATCAGTTGCTGGAGGATGGGATAAAGTCACTGAGAATGCAGGTGCTTTGGAAGGCTATCTCAGCATGAGCAGAACGCATACTATGGCTGATCAGACATCATCCCCTTACGGTATATTAAATATTGTATCTACTCTGGCATGGGGACTGGGATATTTTGGTATGCCTCATATTCTTCTGCGTTTTATGGCTATCAGCGATGAGAAAAAGCTTACAACTTCCCGCCGTATTGCGTCTACCTGGGTAGTAATATCCATGTTTGTAGCAATTCTTATCGGAATTATTGGTTACAGCGTTTCTGTGGCTGGGGGTATTCCGGTATTCACTTCCGGATCGGAAGCGGAGACAGTAATTATCCAGCTGGCGGGGCTTTTGGGAAGTCATGGTTTTCTTTATTCCGTACTGGCAGGTGTAGTGCTTGCAGGTATCCTTGCATGTACCATGTCTACAGCTGATTCCCAGCTGTTAACAGCTGCATCAGGAGTATCCCAGGATCTTATGCAGGATTTTTTAAAGCTTAAAGTAAGTCATAAAACTTCCATGCTGGCGGCAAGGCTGACTGTAATCGGAGTCGCGCTGATTGCGGTGTTTCTTGCATGGGATCCCAACAGTTCAGTATTCACCATCGTTTCCTTTGCCTGGGCTGGTTTTGGAGCTTCCTTTGGCCCTGTCATGCTGTTTGCACTGTTCTGGAAAAGAAGCAATTTTTACGGTGCTGTTGCAGGAATGATATCTGGAGGTGCAATGGTGTTTATCTGGAAGTATCTGGTGAGGCCTCTGGGTGGAGTATTTAACATCTATGAACTTCTTCCGGCTTTTACTGTGGCATGCGGGGCAATCATTATCGTATCATTAATAACACCCGAACCTGATCTTGAAATTTATAAGGAGTTTGATTCAGTAAATAAATAACAAAACAACATAGAAAAACTGCTGGAATTCTAATAACCAGCAGTTTTTGTTTGCTTTTTTGACATATGGGATTTACAATAATTAAAAATCTGTTTTATAGACTGCAGCAATGGATGACATACTGATGGAATGAAAGGAGTTTATTGATGCTTTTTGATAACAGGAATATTCCTGAGCAAGTGGGAGAGGTTATTGAGAACCTAAATAAAAATAAAATAGCAGGATATTATGTGGATCAACAGGGTCTGCTGATTTCTCTTTTGGATAAGTTGATCAAAGATGGAGAAACCGTAGGCTGCGGCGATTCCGTGACATTGGATCAGCTTGGGGTTTTCGATCATTTGAGAACTCGGAATATTCATTTTCTGGATAAGTTTCAACCCTCTCTGACTGGCAAAGATAAAAGGGAATTGTATTTGCAGAATTTCAGGGCAGATACGTTTGTTACCGGAGTGAATGCAATTACAAAAAAAGGCGAGTTGTTTAATATAGATGGAAATGGAAGCAGAGTGGCTCCCATGCTATATGGACCTGGTCAGGTAATTGTTGTAGCAGGAGTTAATAAAATCACTGATAATCTGGATGAAGCCATAAAAAGAACCAGGCAGATTGCAGCACCACTGGATGCAAAGCGGCTGGGAAAATCAACACCCTGCGCGGCTTTGGGCAGATGTATTGACTGCAATCATAAAGAAAGATTCTGTAATGACTTTGTTCTGATAACAGGCCAGTTTATAAAGGACCGGATAAAAGTGATTATTGTGGATCAGAATCTGGGATATTAAGGAGGCAGCAGCCTTATTGGTTAAGCAGTTCTAAGAATTTTTCTGATGCAGTGGAAACCGGCATGCCTTTTTTTAATACAACCGCCAGATTTATCTTTGGAAGAGGCTCTAAAAGGGGAATAAGATAAAGCTTTTTGCAGGCCAATTCTTTTGCCACATAGTCTTTTGTTACGCAGGCGATTCCTAAACCGTTTATGGTGAACTCAACAATCAGCTCCAATGTACTTAACTCTATCTGGGGATTTTTATTAATCCCATTTGAGAGCAGAAATTGATCCAGAACTTTCCTTGTACTGCCGCCTTTGTTAAGTGCAATTAAGGGGGTTGCTTCTGTCAGTGCGCGAAGTGAGATGGGATTGGAGCTTAGAGCCTCATATTTCTTGCCTGCAACAAAGCACATCTCTTTTTTTATTTCCTTGACTATATTCAGCTGTTCATTGTTGTTTTCATGGAAATTAATCATTCCAATATCAATATCTCCTGTATCAAGAAGCCTGGAGATTTCATGACTGGATTCATCTCTGACGTGGATTCGGATATCCGGATACAGCTGATGATAATGGGTAATGGGTTTTAACAGGTCGTTTTTACATACAGCAGAGCAGACAGCAATTCGCAGCTGTCCCAAAGTCATATCTTTCAATTCTCCAAATTTGCGTTCGCCAGAGAGAATCAGAGAGCATCCTTTTTCGATATATTGGTACAGTATCTCCCCCTCAGCAGTCAGAGACACCCCTTTTGCATTTCTGAAAAATAACTGCCCGCCCAGTTTTTCCTCCAACTGTTTTATGGAATAACTGACAGCTGGCTGAGAGGTGAAAAGCTCTTTGGAAGCTTTTGAAATGCTTCCAAGTCTGGCTGTGGTATAAAAAACACGGTAAAGTTCAAATGGAATTAACATATAAAATTTTAATATACCTCCCATACTTATTCTCTATTTTACTTATGGATATGAGCTGATTATAATAGTTTCATATCACAACGTCAACGGATTAATAATTATAAAACAAGTGGGAGGTACCGCATGAAAAAAGTCTGTGTTTATTCAGGTTCTAATCTGGGAAACAAAGAAGAATATAAGAATTGCGCCAGAATGCTGGGTAAGATTCTCAGTGAAAATGGTATGGAATTAATTTACGGAGGTTCCAACGTGGGATTAATGGGAGAACTGGCACAAGAAGTGCTGGAAAATGGCGGTAAAGCCACAGGCGTCATACCCACCGGACTGTTTCCCGGTCAGATCATCAATCAGGATCTGACGCTTCTGATAGAAGTAAATGATATGCATGAAAGAAAAAAAACAATGGCTGACTTGGCAGATGCTTTTATTGCGTTACCTGGTGGAGTCGGAACTTATGAGGAGCTTTTTGAAGTTCTCAGCTGGTCACAGCTTGGTATTCATAAAAAACCGGTAGGATTATTAAATGCAGACCATTTTTTTGACCCTCTGTTAAATATGATAGATGCAGCGATTGAGGAAGGATTTATGAATCCATCCAACAAGGGGTTATTACTGGTGGATACTCAACCCCAGGGTCTGATTGAAAAAATGAAGAATTATTCTTCCCCAGATCTTGGCGTCAAGTGGAAGCAATTATCAGAACGAAAGTTTTAATAAAAACAAGAGAGCTGAGATGCCGTTCAATCAGGCATCCCAGTTCTCTTATTTTACATGCTTTTCTTGGTGCGCTTAATCACTTTAAGCCTTGTAAATTCCTCCCGATCCTTTTCCTCCAGAGAATTTGTGATATTTCTGGTAAGCGTTTCGTAGCGGGGGATGGTAATGTTCTTTAATGCGTTAGCCCGTTTCTGTGTCCTTTTAATACTGTTAGCCAGACGATAAGCCGAGTTTTCCACCATGGAAAGTTTTACGGAAAGCAATTTTACCTTTTCAAAATGATAACGTGCTTCATCAAGAGATTCCCTGGTGCTGTAATAGGCATAGGTTAAATTAAGAGGCATTTCCTCATGCTCCACTAACGGAATCTCAGTACCCATAATACTTCGTGTCTTAATACGCACCCTGTCATCGATGGGTACTGCCATGGCGATATCCTGCACGTAATTAATCCCCAGTTCAATATTTGCCTTCTGAAGTGCTTTGTACGCAGCAGTAAACGTCACGTCAATTTCCGACTGAATTCCTTTGGCTTCATCGATTAAGCTCATCAGTTCTTTGATCAGGATGTTCCTCTTTTTATCCATCAGCTCATAACCCTGTCTGGCTAATGTCAGGGAGTTCTTCGCAAGGATTAAATTACCCTTGGTTGGAAATGTATTCGGATTCATTCTGACCCCTCCTATTCGCCTGAAGCTTCAGCGGTGGTTTCCTTATAATACTGGTCTAATACTTTGGTATCGACACGATCCAGCTCCGCTCTTGGGAGCAGACCAAGCAGCTCCCAGCCGATGGTTAATGTCTCAAGAATATTTCTGTTGGAGTGATTTCCCTGTCCGACAAAGCGGTCTTCGAACGCTTTGCCAAATACCAGATACTTTTTATCAATGGGGGAGAGTTCATCTTCACCAATTACAGATGCCAGAGCTCTTGCGTCACCCACCTTGGCGTAACAGGAAAACAGCTGGTTTGCCACGCCCTGGTGGTCCGCCCTGGTAAAGCCTTCTCCGATTCCATCCTTCATCAGACGGCTTAGGGACGGGAGCACGTTAATGGGTGGATAAACAGACTGCCCGTATAAGTTCCGGTCCAAAACGATCTGTCCCTCTGTGATATAACCGGTCAGATCAGGGATTGGATGGGTGATGTCATCATTTGGCATGGTTAAAATGGGAATCTGGGTTACAGATCCATGCCGCCCCTTAACAATGCCTGCTCTCTCATAGATGGATGCCAGCTCGCTGTACAGATAGCCGGGATAACCTTTTCTGGAGGGGATTTCTCCCTTGGAGGAGGAAACCTCACGAAGTGCCTCCGCATAAGCTGTCATATCCGTTAAAATAACCAGGATATGCATTCCCTTTTCAAAAGCCAGGTATTCTGCCAGAGTAAGAGCCACTTTTGGAGTAATAAGACGTTCTACCACCGGATCATTGGCCAGGTTAATAAACATAGCCACATGGTCGGATACGCCGCTTTCTTCAAAGGTACGCCTGAAGAAATCTGCAACATCGTATTTCACGCCCATGGCTGCGAATACAACGGCAAATTTTTCGCTGGATTCGGAATTATCACCTAAGGATGCCTGCTGTACAATTTGTGCAGCCAGCTCATCATGGGGAAGACCGTTTCCGGAGAATATGGGGAGCTTCTGACCGCGTATTAAGGTCATCAGACCGTCAATGGCTGAGATTCCGGTACGGATATAATCTCTGGGATATTCTCTGGTTACGGGGTTTAATGGCTTTCCATTGATATCAAGATAGATATCTGAGTTAATATCACCCAGTCCGTCAATGGGTTCTCCGATCCCGTTAAAGGTTCTTCCCAGCATGTCTTCGGAAACGGCAAGCTCCATGGGGCGTCCGGTCAGTCTTGTATGGACATTTCTAAGAGCCAGTCCGTCGGTTCCTCCAAATACCTGAATAATTGCCTTATCTTCATAAACTTCAATAATACGTCCCAGTTTCTGTGTTTTACCAGCTACTGTCATTTCCACGATTTCGTCAAAGGCAGCATTCTGGACGCCTTCTAAAACAACCAGGGGTCCGTTAATTGCACTTAAGCCTAAATATTCAATTGCCATCGTCTGCCTCCTTCCTATGCGTTTCGTTCTATGACAGAATCATAAAAGCTATCAATCTGTTTTTTATAGTCATCAAATAGATCCAGCCTGTCGTTAGGCACATCGTATTTCAGAGATATAATCTTATCAAAGACAGGATCTTCTTTCAGGACAGACATGGGCATTCCCATAGAAACCAGGGAACGGGATTTTTTATATAGATAGAGAATTAAGTCCATCATCTTAAACTGCTTTTCCATAGGAACGCAGGTGTCGTCCTTATGGAAGGCATTCTGCTGTAAAAATCCGATTCGAATGACCTTGGCAATCTCTAAAATCAGCTTTTGATCATCCGGAAGCATATCTCCGCCAATCAGCTTTACAATCTCCATCAGACTGCTTTCCTGTGTCAGGATAAATACCATACGGTTTCTGTAATCCACAAACTTTTTATCTACCTTTTCCAGGTACCAGGGAGCCAGATCCGTTAAATACTCGGAATAGCTGCTAAGCCAGTGAATTGCCGGGAAATGACGCTCGTTGGCCAGATTCCGGTCAAGACCCCAGAAGCATCGGACAAAACGTTTTGTGTTCTGTGTTACGGGCTCTGAGAAATCGCCTCCCTGAGGAGAAACTGCGCCGATAATCGTAACGGAGCCTTCTGTTCCGTTGATATTCTGCATCATACCTGCACGCTCGTAGAAAGCGGATAAACGTGAGGCTAAGTAAGCAGGAAAGCCTTCTTCTGCAGGCATCTCCTCCAGACGGCCGGATAATTCACGAAGAGCCTCTGCCCACCTGGAGGTGGAATCTGCCATGATGGCAACGTGATATCCCATATCACGGTAGTATTCTGCCAGCGTAAGACCGGAATAAAGGCTGGCCTCACGGGCAGCTACCGGCATATTGGAGGTGTTGGCAATCAACGTAGTCCGGTCCATTAAGGGGTTGCCGGAACGGGGGTCGATTAATTGTGAGAATTCTTCCAGTACCTGAGTCATCTCGTTGCCGCGCTCTCCGCAGCCGATATAGATAATGATATCAGCATCCGACCATTTGGCAATCTGATGCTGAGTCATGGTTTTACCAGTACCAAAACCTCCCGGGATACAGGCAGTACCGCCCTTGGCAAGAGGGAAGAGGGTATCAATAATTCTCTGTCCTGTGATCAGCGGTTTGGTTGCCGGATATCGTTTTAATGTAGGCCTTGGAACGCGGATGGGCCACTTCTGTGTCATTGTCAGCTGTTTTTCTGTTCCGTCAGTAAGCTTTAGTGTAATAATTGGGTCAGATATGGTATAATCGCCGTCTTCTGCCACATCAAGTACGATTCCCTCCACATCAGGGGGTATCATTACCTTGTGAACGATGGCAGGCGTTTCCGGTACTTCTGCGATAATTGCGCCAGGAAGTAAATGGTCGCCTTTTTTAACCGTAATATGAGTCTTCCAGAGCTTCCCGGTATCAAGGGAATCTACGTGGATTCCTCTGTCAATATAAGCGCCTCCTGTTTTTGCAATCTCGCTTAAGGGGCGTTCGATACCATCAAAAATATTGTTAAGAATTCCAGGGGCCAGAGTTACTGAAACAGGGTAGCCTGTGGAGGTGACTGTTTCCCCAGGTTTTATACCGCTGGTCTCCTCGTAAACCTGAACGATGGTGCGGCGGTCTGTAAGTCCGATTACTTCGCCGACTAAATGATCTTTTCCCACATGGACCATTTCATTCATTCTGAATCCGGGATCGCCCTTTAAATAAATGACGGGGCCGTTGATGCCGGAAATGGTGCCTGTATTAGTCATTTTCCGTACCTCCCATCAAATCTTTTATATTAAACCGGAAATCCCGTTTTGCCTCTGCCAGTTTTGTCTGGAAGGAGTTATCAATTAAAATGTGTCTGTTAGGAATCACGGCTCTTGTTCCGCCCATGAATGAATACTCACTGACCCGGATATCAGCGCTTTCCGGTAAGGACAGGCTCCTGATTTTTTCCTCGTCAGCAGGATCAATGTAGATGGTAATAAATTCTTTTCCAGCCAGTTCCTTTGCTTCCCTGATTTCTTTTTCAATCAGCTCTGTATACTGGGTGGTGTTCCTGAAATGATTCACCATCTCCTCTAACTCCTGAAACAGTTTTTCTTTTAATTCATCTTGTTTTTTTCCAAATTCACGCTTTGTGCCGATCTGCTCTAAGGAGAGCTGTTTGTTAATCTCCCGTTCGATCTGCTCGCTTTCTGATGCCACCTGCTGTTTGGCTCTGCGTTTTGCATCCTCTTGATGTTCTGAAAAGGTCTGCTCTAGGGCAGTGGTATATTCATCAAGCATCTTTGCACTGCGGGACCTGGCATCTTCCATACAAAACTCAAGGAAGTGCTGCAATTTTTCCTCAGTTGTCAAGATGACCACCTCTTTCTTATAGTTTTAATCCGATTGCTTCGTTGACATAGTCCGTGATAAAGTTGGGCTTGCGGCCAGTACCGTGGCGGTCAGGGATTTCGATAATTAACGGCAGCTTGCGGTTTAATTTTACATCATTAATGATGTCGGGAAATGCTTTCCCGAATTTTTCCGTCAAGAGGATGATCCCGATCTCTTTGTCGGCCAGAACCTTATCAAGCTGGCTTTTCAATTCTGCTTTTTCGTGAACGACAGCGCCTTCCACACCGGCCAGTCTCATACCTGTCCAGGTATCCACATTGTCGCTGATCAGATACATTTTCATAAATTATAATTTACCTAAGATCATAAAGGATATGATCAGGCCATAAAGACAAACACCTTCGGCAAGACCTACGAAGATCAGTGATTTACCAAGTATGGAGCCATCCTCGCTGATGGCGCCCAGTGCTGCGCTTGCTGCAGCGGAAACAGCAATACCACCGCCGATGCAGGCAAGACCGGTAGAAAGAGCGGCAGCCAGATATCCCATTCCTGCAACACCGGCAGAAGCATTTGCAGCGGTTTCTGCAGCCTGTGCCTGGCCGTTAAAGAGAAAAATACCGGATACGGCAATGGTGCCAAGAAACAGAAGTAAGTTAATTC
This sequence comes from Hungatella sp., assembly GCA_009712635.1. Lineage (GTDB taxonomy): Bacteria > Bacillota > Clostridia > Lachnospirales > Lachnospiraceae > Lacrimispora. The sequence continues at coordinate 22,124 of WASS01000002.1, forward strand.
CCAGCGCCTTTTTATAGCGCCCTTTTGATTTCTCCCCCATGGCAAAAGCTCCGAACGGGATTGCAATGCTTAAAAGTAATGCAGCTGCTAATGTTATTTTTACTAATGTTGACATATTGGTTTCCTCCTGAAATAATTAATTTTTCTTTCCGTAAGGTTTAAATGCACGGCCGGTTCCACGGTAAAAACGGCTGAATAATTCATAATATTCCAGACGAAGGACCTGAATTCCTACAATCAGTCCTTCCATACCGCAGACAAATAAGTTGCCTAAGATCACTCCAATCCAGTTGGGGTTACCGGCCTCTGCTCCGGAAAGCATTAATACAACTCCCATCATGGCAGCATGGCTGATTGCAAAAGCCCCCACTCTGACAAAGGAAAGTGTATTGGAAAAATAGCTTAAGAGAACTTCAAACAGTTCGAAAAATCCCTGTATAACAAACATACCCCTGCCTTCCGACAGTACTGCCGCTTTGCGCTCTAACAAGGCGGTAAGCGGTTCTTTAAAGAATATAAGGAGCAGCGGAAGTCCGAACATTAACAATAAAATAGTGGATGCCGGAATTGGATTGCCTGTCATATATAGAACAATGGTAAGGACAAGGCTTGCATAAAAGACAAGTCCTGCGGCACCGTTGGTATCAAAAAACGTTCGCTCCGGATCATGTGACCGGATGCTGTTTATGATATTTAAAATCATAGTAAGAAGTATAATCCCCATACCAATGCAAATTGCAGCAATGAATACGGTATTCAGTTTACCGATAAACGGCAGATTGGTCATATGCTCCATTGGACGAAGCCATACGGCATGTATTACATCTTCAAATCCAAAGACGCTGCCGAACAGGAATCCGAATATGGTGGAAAAGAATCCGCAGCAGGATATGATGGCAGCCAGGCTGACCTTTTTCAGACGGAAAAGAAGAAATCCGCCAAAGAGGAGGCAAAGCCCCTGACCAACATCCCCGAACATGAAGCCAAACAGGAACGAATAAGTAATTCCAATAAGGATCGTAGGATCGATCTCATTATATGCCGGAAGACCGTACATTTTTATAAACAGTTCAAATGGCTGAAATAACCGGGGATTTAAAAGCTTTGTGGGAGGATCGCTCATAATGTTACTGTGGTCATCTTCCACGATGCAGAAAGTCTTCTCGTCATTGGAGATTTCTTTCTGGAATGCTTTGGCATCCCGGAAGCTCATCCAGCCGCAGAGAATATAAAAGGTATTGATATTCTGCTTGGTGCAGGCAGCAAGCTTTCTTACATTAAAATTAGTGGAAAACGTTTCCAGACGGTTTAGTCCGGATAGTAGATCGATCCGTCTTGTCTCCAGTATCTGCGCAAGATTCTTTTTAACGGCATTTTGTTCTGTCTCAAGCACCTTTATTTTGTCCTGCAGGGTATGAATGGCATCGGAAGGAGTTCCTTTATATTCGTCAGGCACAAAGAAACGTTCGAAATGCATGGACGAATAGATAGCATCAATCTGATTCGAGATTGTATCTGGGACAAAGTAAACCAGCCAGACATATTCTGAATCTTCCCGGCATTTATAAAGGACTGTGTCTATGGTGTCATAAACGTAGCTTTCGAACTTGTTATAGTATTCATGTAAAATTCGTCCGAAACGGAATTTGATGTACTTAAAATGTAATATGGAGCTCAAATCGTAATTCAGTCCCGTAAACGGTATTATTTTTTCCAGAGACTGGTTTAAGGTATCGATTTTTTCCTGATATTCTGCCTGTGCAGTGGTCAGCTCTTCCACCTGAGATCCGATTTCCTCAACCGTTCTGACCGCTTCTTCAATTGATACATCCTTTAAGTCTGTATTTGCAATGTTATCAGGAAGAAGTCTGGACAACTCCTGGGCGCGCTGATATGTGTCCTTATATGGATTGGTTTCGATATAAGGCCGTAAATCTTTTACCGTTTTCAGCTCGGACAACGCGTTCTCTAAATGAATCTCATATTTGGACAGATAGGTATCTATGACCCGGTCAATATCTTCTTTCGGTCCGGTAATACTTAAAAACTTCATTTTTTCAATCACAGGAAAAGCTACCCCCTTTACTGTTTAACTACATAGGAGATAATTTCTTCCGGCTTCAGCTGATACCGGATACTCTCTATGAGTGTTATTATTTTTTGAATTTCCTCCTCCTTTAAATAAAGATAGGAATTTAATGTTGCAATGGAATAAGGATTCTGTCTGCTAGTGGAACGGTATATCTTATCAAGAACCTCACTGGTAAGCTGCTCTAAGTCCGGTTTCTCCCTTACATCCATATCTGCCTTCTGACCGTAATAGGTATTTTTAAGGACAGCAAAAAATTCATCCATTGTCCCGGATTCTACCAGCTTCGCAGTCTGATCCTTTTTTAAATGATAATGAAAAGGAATAAGAAGTGCATAGATATCAGCGGATTGTAAGTGGTAATATTTAAGAGAACGGTATATCCACTGAATATTAAGCAAATCCAGTTTGCTGCCAAAACACTGAATTAAAAGTTCCTGTGACTTTTTGTTTAAGTATTTACTCATTACTTTCCAGATTGTTTTAAAATAAAGAAGATCCAGATGTACTTCATAATCGAACAGTGTGGTTTCGGTTCCCTCTTCTAAATGGATCAGAAGATCGTAGTAAATGGAGCCCTCCAGATTTGCAATAAATTCATGTAAATTTGCGGAAGAGGAAAGCTTCAATAAGTCCAGTTTAGAGTGTTTGAAAAAAAAGTCCCTGAATACGGAAAGATCGATATCCAGCTGGTTTCGTCCCATGGCGTTACGGAAACATTTCTTCAGGATATCGATTTCAAAGTGCATAAAATATAAGTCAAGGAATTTACGCTGTGTTAGGTTGGAAAAACGGTAGAGCTTTGCAAAATCCTGGTACAGTGACAGGATAAGCCGCTGTTCAATCGCACCCCGGTGAAGTTTTTCGTCATCCACATCGGAAAACAAGCCCTCATAGGCTTTTAAATGTCTTAAATACTCCACTGCATCGGAAACTGTATCAAGAGCAGCCATATCACGGAACTGGCTGTCGGAGATCAGATGGCTTTCCATCGCCCGTACCTTGGTTGTCAAACCGCTGTAGGATAACAGATTTCCCATGGAATCACTCCTTTATCATGTTATTGAATAGTTCCTCTGCATATTGGGTATGATGGACTTCGAAGTTTTTTTCCATAGCCTTGAGGATTTCCTGCAATTCATCCCGCTGTTTCTTTAAGCGTTGATTCATCTTGATTTCCATACCTGCTTTCAGTTTCTCTATTTCTTTTTCTGTTTCATGTTCCAGCTGGGCATCAAATGCAGCAGTGCGTTCATCCATTTCTTTTGCAAACGCTTTTTTCTGTTCATTGGCATGTTCCATGATGGAAGTGGCAGCTGATTCGATCTCAGATATTTTATCAATCACAACATCCATTTCTTTGCCCTCCTTTTGTGAATAGTGAACTAAATAAAAAGGTTCTAATTATTAATAATACTACAATTAAAAAAAATTTCCATAGTAATTTGTAAAAAATCAATTAGAAGACTGAATTTTAACATAAATATAAGGTATGCATAGGATACTTTACTTATGCATTATATACATAAAAAAGCGAAGACCAAAAGCAGCCTGCTTTTGATTCTTCGCTTAATAATATTATTGACCTGCGGCTTTCGTGGTTTCGGAAGCCGATTCTGATTCTGATTTACCAGTTCCTTCCGTGACGGTTAAAAATTCTGTTGCCACATAGGCCTGCTTCCCTTCAAACGTGATAACGGTCCATTTATCATCATAGGTATCAACATACTCAACAACAGTACCAGACGCAAGGCTTCCAAGTTTTGTGCTGTCGGAAGCAGGTTTGGACCGTACATTAAGTTTACTTTTAGTTGTATAAACTTTCGGAGGCTCTGTTTCTGTTTCCGCAGGTTCAGTGACAACTTCTGCAGTAGTAGATATAGGTTCTGTAGTTACTTCTGAAGAAATTTCTGTAGGTACAGTTTCATTCTTTTTATCTTTCCCTGGTATCAGCTTTACAATAATCAGAACGACAACAAAAAGAAGTAAAAATATAAGAAGCGGCTTTAATAAACCGGATAAATCAGAACGTCTATTTTTAATTCGGCGTCGGCTTCTGTTTTGAGGAGCCGGACGTCTGTCATTTCTTGGGGCAGTGCCCTGAGGTGATCTTTGACCTGATCTGGAACCAGAACTTTGAGGCGCTCTGCGGGAAGAACCGGTATTGGCTCGTTGAGGCGTTCCTGTCCTTCTTGGCTCGTCTGCAGTAGCGGCAGTTCTCTGGGAGGCAGCTCTTGATGCGATGGGTGCCGCCTGTACACCTGCAGTGCGTGGTTTCTGGGCTTGTGAACCCTGATTGCTTTTATGAAATGCGTTTGTAAAGGCAGTAACTTCAATAGAAATCAGTTTACAGGCTTCTGACGCATCATAGGGGCTGTCATTGCCTTCATGTACTGCTTTATTACCAAGTACCCGGATCCGATGATAGTGATCTTTGACCGTCTGGGAAATAAATCGTCCTTCATATAACTGGTCAATGCTGTCTGCCAGATCGGTTTCCACAATCAAAGCCTTTTCGGCAAGAAAATGAATCATATATTCCAGAGTCTGACGGGCTTTGATCATGACCATGTTATACTGCTTCTGGTTCATAAGTGCCTCGGTTTCCCTCAAACCCTGCTGGATTTTGATCCAGAGACTGTTATCTGTAGTTCCCATGTATTTCCTCCTTTGCAAAACGGTTCTATCCTAATATACAGACATTATACTAGATTATAGTAAATTGCGCACCTGTTATTTTATTGTTTTTGAATTTGTAAGAGAAAATTAAAAAATATACAGGGAGTACCTATTAAAGTGCTCCCTGTATATTAATGTTAACTGTGACAATATTTTATACCTATGCTAGAACAATGACATTGCAAAGACACCAGAAATGAACGGCTGAATACAACTTGCGCACGTAACTCCATTTATGATACAATCTATCTGCCATGCACCCATTAAGGCTGTAAATAGGAAAGATGATTAATTGGAGGAATAAAGATATGAGGCTACGTCACATCCCCGGCTCGGAAGAGGAAATCGCCACGAGTCCTTATGTAGTTCAGGATCCAACCGGGAAGAGAGGATGCTGGAAGGAAGTATTTGGTAATGATAACCCAATAGAAATAGAAATAGGCATGGGGAAAGGCCGCTTTATCATGGATCTGGCCGCGCTTCATCCAGAAATCAATTATGTGGGAATTGAACGGTACCCAAGCGTTTTGCTTCGTGGATTACAAAAACGGGCTGATCTGGAGCTGGACAACATTTATTTCATGTGTGTAGACGCCAAAAATCTGGCTGAAATTTATGCGCCGGGAGAGGTTGAAAAAATCTATCTCAATTTTTCGGACCCATGGCCAAAGGATCGTCATGAGAAGCGCAGGCTTACTTCTGAAGATTTTATGACAGTGTATAATCAGATTTTAAGACCAGATGGAGTCGTAGAATTTAAAACTGATAACAGGGGATTGTTTGATTATTCGATGGAAGCCATTCCAAGAGCAGGTTGGAAGATCAAAGACTTCACATATGATTTGCATCATAGTGAAATGGGAATCGGGAATGTAATGACGGAATATGAAGAAAAATTTTCATCAAAAGGAAATCCTATTTATAAGCTGATTGCCTGTCGATAATCTAAAAAAATAATTACCGGTCTTCTTTCTATAACCAGGAGGCCGGTTTTGCATATAATAAAGCAAAAGGTGAGGCAGGTGAGCGTACCATGGGAATGAAAGATAAGGTAACAAATAAGCTTTTGCAGGCAACCAGCGATAAAACTGAGCTGAATAAGAAAATGCTCGCATGGAACAAATCTTTTGTGGAAGTGAACAAAACACTGGGTGGAAATATTAAAAAAAATACGAATAATAAATAAATTCGAAAAAGTTGTAAATATTTTGTAAAAAAGGTGTTGACTTTTGCTGAATACGGTTATATAATTACACACGTGCTTGAGACAAGAGCACACCGAAAAAACGAAAGACAAGCGCCTTTAGCTCAGTTGGTAGAGCAGTAGACTCTTAATCTATTTGTCCAGGGTTCGAGTCCCTGAAGGCGCACTAAAAAAGTACTGGTTTTGCAGACGGAGAGCTGCGGGGTCGGTGCTTTTCCTTTGTGTAAAAATAATGGGTGGGAATCTATTTGTCCTTTGGGAAGGACTTGAGGGTAAAAAAAGTACTGTCGTTGACGGGCGGGAGCGTCGGGGGACAGTACTTCTTTTTGTTTCTGGAATTTATAAAGTATTAAATCTCAGTTTACCTGATTAATGGCAATAAAAAAACTACCAACCTAATATTGATAGTTAGTAGTCCTTAAATAATAATTATAGAGATTGAAATTTATCGTTCTAATAAAAAATGGGATACTTTAACATTTCCATCCATTTCTGTGCTATCTACTTTAAAGCCACATTTTAATGTATAAAACTTTATATTCTCCTCTTTGTCCGCAGGGGTTACCAATGTTATCTTTTTCCAATCATTATATAAGTCTAACATATAGTGAAATGCTTGTGTTCCTATTCCCTTGCCCTGATATTCAGGAATAATGCAAAGACAGTCCAAATAATACTCTCCATCTCCTCTGTCAACAACTGAAATGGCTCCAATGGAATTATCTTCGCTAAAAATAATTTGCTTCGGGGACTTTTCAATTAATGCTTCCATTTCTCCTCTTGTTTTTCCATAAGCAGGACACTCTCCATATTTTACATAATCATCATAGAATGCTGCATCATATATATCTATTAATAAATCTGCATCATTCTTTTCAGCATTTATAAATCTTAGTTTCATGATTCTTCTCCCTTTCATAAATCCCTATTTGACTATTCTAATACCGCATCTTTTCATTGTATTCCGTAAACTTACTAACTGTCAATATTAAGTTTTCAAAGTTCACTGATACATTAAATACTAATTTAATATATTAAAATTAACATCTCTCTAGAAAATGTATCTCAATCAGGTTCCCAGCCAGAGAAGCTCTGGCCGTTTGGGAAGGTTGATTGAGATACTTCTATTTTATCTGCCGGAAGAAAATAGCATCTAATTTATACACATCTGCATCCATCATGCGGTACTGATTTGCCATTTTCACATAATCCCTGGTAGTAGTGTAATCACTATGACCGAGCATATCACGAAGAAATTCCAGGTTCCCGCCGCCAACCAGATAGGAGACAGCAAACGTATGTCTTAATAAATGCGGATGCAGCCTTTCAACACCTGTCCATTTCCTTATCCTGAAAAAGAGCTGTTTCAATACATTGTAGTTGATAGCTTCCGAGCCTTTTGTTTTAAGAATCAGTGCATCCATAAGTTTAACATCACGGTAATCCAAATAACTGCGTAAGTATATCCGCAAATTCCAGGCCAGGGGAACAATACGGGACTTGTGATTCTTTGAATCTTCTATTAATATGTAATCTTTGTCAAAGCAGATATCTTTTACCTTTAAACCGATGACTTCCTCACTTCTTAGACCGCCATCAAGCATAAGATGAATAATACATAAATTTCTAAGCCCCATTTCAGTTGAGTTTAAGAATACTTGATCAAGGGCCTGAACCTCATGACTGTATAAAGGAAGCTGTATCCGGGAATCGTTGGTCGGAAGCCGGGGTCTTTTAAATGTAACTTCACAGTCCAGGTCATCACGAATATAGTTAAAGAACACCTTAACAGCTCTGGTATAGATTCTGATGGTGGAATTTTTCAGATTTCCTTTCTTTTCGTCCCCGATCTTAAATGGATGATTTTCATATTTGGGCTTAAATCTAAGGTGTTTTATATAACTTTGTACGATATCAGGAGCCAGGCTATCCACTGGAATTTTGTCAATCGGTTTTTTAAACTCTGATTCCAGAAACTCAAAGAAAAAGCTTAAGTTCTGCTCATAATATTTACAAGTACTATTATCACAATAAGATTCTTTTAACCCCATAAACTTTTCAAATGCTTTTTTAACTGTTATCTTATTCATTCGTAAAATCTCCTTGAAATTCATTTTTGCTCATGCTATTATGACTATAGACTTCACCAGTTGTTTTATCTATGATCGTGAGTTCAGACCTTGCAGTATATGTAAGGTTGCCCGGCAGTTCATCGGAGTTGAGCTGCTGGGCCTTTTTTGTTTTATACCGTAAAGCCTTCTCAACATCATTATCATTTAACGTACAAAGTGCATCTACAACATCCTGCATGATATCATCTTCATTCATACCCTTATTATAAAATCCTAGCGTTACAATACTATTGATCGCCCGTCTTTTTACCAGATCAGCATTTAGATGGCGGCTATATTCCCGTACCAGCTTAAGCTGTTTTGGAGGAATATGTACATCTATCAGCTTACAGCTGCGCAGAGACTTCCAGAAGCCGCACATTTCACGGCGGGATTTATTCACATCCCCTTCCGGTTCAACCAGACGGAATACATAGTTAGTCAGATAATCCATGATCAGTTTCCGATTGTCCAGATAATCATAAATTCTTTTAGCAGTTAACTTTGACTTATTATCCCGAAGCGGAAGCAGTACATACGATTTTGAATGGCGGCGGCGTGTCTGATACTCCACATTCATGATCAGGTTTACTTTTGGAGTGAGACTGTCAACAAATTTCTGTAAGGTATCTTCCTCCATGGTTTGTTCCCCGGACAAGAGCCTGCGGCAGATTGATTTTGCATATTCATCAGAGCCATGTTCCAGGTAAAAGGAAGCACGAGCCATATTAAGGTACTGCCAGCTTCGACGCTTATAACATTCTTCATAAACATGCAGATCATAGCGGTTAATCAGGCCGTTGAACAGCCAGAAGTAAAAGAACCAGCCTTTATAACCCATTTCAACAACTTCTTTGCTTTTCATGTAGATTCGAACAAAGACTTTATCCGTTCGCTTTCCCAGGGCAACATAATCAATCTCATAATCCTGACTGCCTTTCTTCTCTGTATGAGTAACGGCATCATTGAAGCGATCTACGCGCATTTTGTAAAAGTTCTCCAAAGAAAAGAAGCGCTCCGGATTACTTAAGTAGTTGCTGTGCCAGCAGTAATCAATTCTGTTTTCCTGTGCATAGGCGATTTGTAAGCCGAAATGTTCGGCTAATGCCTGAACATATTCATAAGACCGTTCGAATGACTCATTGACCCCGTACATCCAAAGCATATAACTTCTGATCTGTACCACCAGTTCACAGGTGACAGATACCGCCGAATCGGAAGATTTTGGAACGACAGGGGCGATAAAAATACCGAACCATTCAGGATATTCCAAAAAGACGTTATACATCTTTGCAAAACTATATGGTTTTAGGTTTAGGAAGAATCCGGAACCGAACTCAAGACGCAGGAAGTCAACGTTTACATTTTTGGAAAGCTTCCGGTTCACAGCATCAAAGTATTTTCGGAACTTCATGACTTTCATATCCAAAGAATCGGCGGTAAAGTCATTTACAAATTTCACTGAATAATAAAACGTATCAATGTTATGTAGAAACTTAGACTTCTTAAAATCAAACCAGTATTTTTGGTCCTCACTATTCATTTCCCTACATATATCACAAGATTCTAAAAACCTTTTATCAAGCATATAAAACACCTCACTTTAATTAGTTAAAGTTTTTGGCGAAAGGGGTAGTTTCGCCAAATTTTAAAATCATGCTCTAGCCCTTGTATTTCCTAGAAAAAATACAAATTTTCCATGTATTTCCAGACCACGGTTTACAGACACGTGGTAAGGGAGTTTGGGGTGTTGGCGAGGGCGCCCGGCGCGTTCAGGGGCCCCGGCTGCGCCACCCCTATCCGCCCTGGGTGCCCTCGTCAAATAACTTGTATGAATCGTACATATGATAGTACTTCTTGCGTCCATAAAAAAATGAAACGCCGCATTTTTCCTTGACCCCATACCAATATTCAACAGAAACAAAAAGGGGATGACCAAGAGAAAGGAGTCCCAGGAAAAATCCCACCGTACCAAAGTTGTTAATCTTACGGTGACGGTATTCGTATTCGATCAGGCTGCGGATTTGACGGTCAATCAGGCGGTCAAACTGGCTGATCAGTATAATATGGTATCCATATTTCCGGTGCTGGGTAAAAAAGTTAGCCCATTGTTGTCGGCTCCGGTCATTCCAGGAGCGGCAGTTGAAAATAAGCTGGCATTCATCTATGACAAGCCAAGTCTGACCTTCAATGATCTTTCCCCTCTTATCCCGACGGTGACACAAACGGGAGAAATCTAAGAGCCAATCAGCCGTAAGGTCAAAATTATCCTTGTAAAAAAAGTAGCCCTTTTTCTTGGCTTTTATCAGATCGTAATTAATATCAAAATTCGCTATCACATTCTTTCCATGATTAAGCTGGAAGTAAATGTCCTTTGCAACATGGTAGGACTTCCCGGAGCCGGGAGTACCCGAGTAAAAATAAATCATAAACAATCCCTCCTTGTATCTCATTTTTATTCCTGGCCGAAGCCGATCGGAGTCAGCCGGTGATTCATTTGAGATACATCACTCAATCATCTTTACCCAACGGAGGGCAAGCTGCACCAGGTAAAACAGACCAACCGCAGTAACCCAAAGCTGAGTAACTGCGATAATCTGCGCCACAGGAACAAAATAGTTTAAGTACCCTAAGAAGGGAACCTTATCAATCTGGCTTAAAAATGATTGAAACGGACTGTTAGGAAGAAATACAACGCAGGCATTGGCAAGCTTTATTAAGATGTACCGGATTTGTTCTAACATAAAATCACCCCTTTACTAGATTTCTGGTAATGACGATCAGACAGATACAATAACCAATCAGCGTTGTTATTCGAACCAGCATGACCATAGGTTTCCAATCATCAGTAGATAAGTCAATTACAATGGTTTCATGAATATTCAGGCTTTTTATTGTAAATGGCAGCTCCCACCGGGGATCGGTAGAAGTGCTCTCAAATATACTGATACAGGCAAACAAATCAAAGGGTATACAAAAGGGAAACTTTTTAGTTATATCAGACTGTATCTGCCAGTTATTCGCCTTTGCATCCTCTTCCCCAGCCAGGGATTTCGCAATGGATTCAGTAAGGGAAACAGGTAGGGCCTTAATACCAGCCAGAACATCCGAAATAGAACCCGGGATATCAATGATCCGGTCTTTAATATCCGTTAACCCTCTGGATATTGCTTTGACTACATCCGTTATTACACCCAGCGGCTTGGTAATATCCGGTATCCAGGGGTAAGTTCCTGTATGTTCTCCCTCCTCTGCCTTTTCACCGTATGTAACATTGATGGTTGGTGCGAGGACTTGTGCCCGGTCAGCGGCTGTGATTGATGATTGAACATCAGATACAAGTTGTTCTGCAACATAAGAATCTTTTGGAATTGTGACCTCAACGTCGGAAGTAACATCACGCTGCTGTGTATCGACATCGGAATTGACATCAACCCAGGTATAAGCACCAGAATATTCATTGATGGTATCCCCCAGGGTTCCATAAGAAAGATAAGTCTTTAATTCATCAAGAGAGTTGTAAACAGGAAACGGAATATTTGACATAGTTTCTGCGGTATAATCAGTTCCGGAAATCAGCATATAAGAGTAGTTTGTTTTTTCGTAAGGGTAGTAAGTATTGGTTCCGGAATTGTTCGAATAGGTAACTCTGGAAACCGGAGAAACCAATTTGCCATTGTCATTCATATAATAGATTTCAAGAGTTTTGGAGCCAGACAACACACCCCCGACACGTTTCTCCTTTTGCAGCAAAAAGATATCGGAATGGCGGACAAGAGTATCACTTGAATGGTCATAGGAAAAATAGAAATCATCTGCCGATAAAGCAGGATTAAACTTTGAAAGGTCAACTCCCATATTGTAGGAGTAGGAGTTTTCAAATGAATTATCAGCTCCGATCTGTAGTTTGCTGATTCCGGTATTGGTTCCATAACCGCTTTTCGTCTTGAAATAATCCTTAACCATATCAATAGTTTCCTGTCCCAACTTAACAACAGACCCGTAAGAGAATTCAGCCATAGCTTTATAAGCAGTAAGGTATTTGGTATCTACTTTGACAAAGTCACCAATATCAGAAATAACGGAACCTAGATTTTTCGTGGAAACATCAACACCAACAGCGGACATTAGGATCGTCCATACATAATCAACAGCAGTTAAAACACCGGAGCCATAGACATACCTGGCACCAAGATAATCACTGACAGGAGTAAAGACCAGCATGAAAACAGCAAGGCACAAACAGAATCCCCTTTTTATCATAGACATAAAAGCTCCTTTCTAAGTATCTCAAATATTCCTTCAGGAGATCCGGAGCAGCCGCGATCGGAAAAGGAAGTGAGATACAATAAAAATATGTACAAAAAAGGAAGGGCAGGGCTTGCCCTTCCTGATCTGCCGCGACATTGGTCTTTATTTTGCGATCTGCCGGAAAAATTTAATTCCGAATCTGACTGCCATTCCAGCACCCACAACAACTAAAGCAATAGGGAGAGCTGCGGCAATCGTAGCTAGCATGTCACCTTGCACACTGGTAAATGCAGTCGTCATGATTCCGGTAATATCAACACTACCTTCCGCTGCATAAGCTGGAACCGCAGAAGCCATTGATACCGCAACCGGGAGAGCAACAAGTCCAATCCTGCGTGCATTTTCCTGAATTTTGTTAGTCATAAAATATCCTCCTTTAAGATTTTATCATTAACCCCAGTAGGGAGCTAATTACATAGAAAATCAGTTCAACAATCAGTTTTAATATGATACCGATACAAATACCACCGGAACATACCGCTATGTATGTTTCAATCATGCCAGGGCCTCCTGCTTATCAGACAAACACCGATCAGAACACCTAAGAACAACAAAAGAACGATTGCAAAATCTTGGTCAGGGTAAACAGCGAAAGAGGTCTCTTCTTCATCTTCAAGGGTATATGCTTCCGCTTGATCAACCTCCAAATCAAAATCAGCTTCCGATAATGTAGGAAGAATCATCAGCTCACCTTCTTGTCAGGCTTTTGATCAGGTTCCTGCTTTGTATTGAATTGGCTGTCAGGTACCGGAGTAATCTGTACATCGGAAATATAGTCAAGATCAATGATCTTAAGGACTGGCTTTCCATCACTACCAATAGACATGCTGAATTCTGCATCATAGAGAGCGGGAGCCCTTTTGATTTTTCCCATTACCTGAAATTCACAAGAGGACTTAGCCGGGCGGGTTCCTTTTGTACCGTTTACATTATCTTCGGCGACCAAATCCGTATTAAAGTAATAATTGACAGATGTACCTTGAACACGTTTTCCTGAATCGTCGGTCATATCGTACTGACCAGCATAAAGTAAAATAATCTGCATTTTCATAAAAATATACCTTCCTTTCATCTAAGACAGCTCTAAAAAGCTATCTGCAATTAATATGACATATTTGATATACTGCAAAGTTCCAAATCCGGGAGAGTAACCCAGCCAAGGCGCGACTGATATTTAGGTATTGACCGAGCAATTTGGGCCCCCCGGCGATGCCCCCAAATTGCCAAGCTGCCGTACCGGATACCCGATACAGAGCCAGGCGGGGCGGTAATCAAGGAAAAAAGGGGAGATTGTGTCAACCTGGCGAAAGTTGAAGTATTGACTTGCGTAAGCTGTTGTAAGCTCCCAGCGCAATGGCTGCGCCTGCGCCGGGAGCCTGACCGGACGGAGGGGGGGATCGCCTTATAAACGCTGTTACCATATGTCTTCTTTCCACGTTTGAATTGTTTTGTTTAAAGCCTTAATAAGGCTTCCTCTTGCATCTAAAACACCTGCCGTCCCCAAAATGGTATGGAAAACAACATCGTGAATAACCCGGCTTATACCAAAGTCATATAAAACATAGTACTTAATGAAGCCATTTAACGTATCTTCATCATTTAAATTCCCACATGCCAAATTAAGCAACCAGAGCTTCATTTCTTCCGTACACCGTTCCACTGATAAATCTCCCCTTTCCATGTATCTCACTAACTACAGCTGCAGCCTGGTCAATGAAGCAGTTTTGAGATACAGAATTAAATAATATGGCGACTTCGGATATAAGTTATATCAAAGGATAATGATCTCAATTCAGATGCTAATTCATCTAACCGTTTCGCAGTATCCTTAAGATACTTCTCCCGTTCGGAAATCTGCTTATTAAGCCGATCAAGCATTTCATTTCTTTCTGGTTCGGTATCTCTGGCATCCCGGATAACATTAACGAACTTTTGATTGAACCCTTCCCCTGAATAACTGTTTATGTAATCGTAAATCTCTTCCGGAACCCTTACACTTTTTGCAACACTCATGCGGACACCTCCTGAAGCATTCCATGATCCATCAAGTACTGAATGCTGAAATGTTCAATCTGATAATCGGTGCCTTCTGATTCGTTTCGAAAGCAGATGATCGTGTCGCCTAAGACGGGTGTAACAGTTACACGGATATAGTCACCAGTAACGGGGTGTTGATATGACATCCAGTAGCAGGAATGATGGTGACTAAAGTCGCATTTGTGCACCAAGGGGAGATTGTTGTTGACTGCACTCATAAGTGCATACATCTTAGATTTGTTTAGAATAAGCTTATAACCCATTTGACCTCCTATCCGCAGCGGGTATAAGAGCCTGCCGCAAACACATCATTAATAAGTTACTATGTTTACAGGAGCGGTCAAAAATGTTAGAATAAGACTGCGACGTTTTATTTAACATTTTTGGTGCTCCTGTGTTGGAGCTCCATATTAGACATCAGTGAAGATGATAATATGGCGGTTTCTGTGAGGGGTGAAAAGGTAACACGCCTTACGTTTTTTATTATATCCCAACAAAATGGGATAGTCAATTATTATATCCCAATTTGTTGGGAAAGTGTGAGAGGGTAAATATGATTGATGAATTAGGATTTGGTCACAGATTAGAACAAGCTATGATAAAATCTGGATATAGCAATGCGAGGTTAACCAAAGAACTGAATCTATCTAAAAATGCAATAGGGAATTATAAAAACAATCAAATCCCTAATACTATCACATTATTCGAAATGTCCCAAAGATTAGGGATAAGTATGGAGTATTTGCTGACCGGAGAAGAAAAACATAGAGAACTTTCAGAAGATGAGTTAGAATTATTGAAGTATTTTCGTATGCTGCCCCAGAAAATAAAAGATCGAGAAATAGGACGTCTGGAAGATAGGGCTGAACAATACTCGACGGGGAAATCATCAGATTCAAAGATCGGATAAAACATAAATAAAAAATTGTATCTCAACTCAATTCCTGATCGGAGCAGCTCCGGGCAACCAGGAAGGAAAATTGAGATACAAAAGAGGGGAGCTCACGAAAACAGAGCCCCCCTCTTTGCGAAAATTGTAGACGAACAACGAAAAAGGAAATATAATGTAATTGTTGTCCACCCTATACCGTGCAACGGAAAGGGGGTGTGCGTGATGCAGTTTATATTAAGTTTCTTAGTTTCGGTCATGGCAGATGTAGTTGGCTATTACATACGCAAATGGTTAGACCGAGACAATATGGACAACTAACCGAAAAGAAACCCCGGAGACTAGCCCTCTCCGGGGTTTCGCTTTGTGCGTAATGCACATATTAAGTTTCTTGGCTATCTTTATCATATTCCATCCAAATGAAGATGTCAAGTGAAACTTGTATCTCAATTATACCGCAGCTGCCAGGATCCGGAAACAGAATTGAGATACACCGAAAATAAGAAAGTTCAGGACATGTGCCCTGAACCTTCCTAGCTGTTTTTATCCCCAACCCGTACAACGGAAAGGATATAGTTATTCTATACCCCAATGAATGGTATGTCAATAATTCTAGTATCTCAAATCCCGCTCTGATCGCTGGCTGCAGCTCTCAAAACGAGATACAAAAACAAATTCCTCTTAATCTATTTGTCCAGGGTTCGAGTCCCTGAAGGCGCACTAAAAAAGTACTGGTTTTGCAGACGGAGAGCTGCGGGGTCGGTGCTTTTCCTTTGTGTAAAAATGACCGTGAGAATCTATTTGTCCTTTGGGAAGGGCTTTTGGGTAAAAAAGTACTGTCTTTGACAGTCAAAATACATTTGATAATGCTTCTGATTATTATTAATAGTAAAAGATGACATAAAATCAAGTCCTAGTTTTTGTGATATTGCGTTGATAAACAATTCACACATAAACTCTGCAGGCGCTCATCTCATTTAATCTCATAATAACTCCCAGCCTGCCGCTTACACTTCTTTTTTAGTTCGGCAATTTCTGTGGAAAAAGCTTCTATATCTTTATAAGTCTTGATCCGGTTTGAGATTCCTGCGACGGACAGGCTGGCAATTGGAAATTCTTCTGTGACTCCTCTTCTGTTTTTTGATATGATATAACCTCGATCCATATCATCTTTATGGTACAAAGAAGAAACGCGATAAGAGAAGCGCTCAATTACTTCTTCACAATAGTTTTCTGCTTCATGGTAATCGCAGATTACAATAAAATCATCCCCTCCGATATGACCAATAAACTCATTTCTGGCGGCGGCTTTTTTCAGAATATCTGCGAGAAGCATCAGCATCATGTCTCCGTATTGAAAGCTGTACGCGTCATTATAAGATTTGAAGTTATCAATATCAAAATATATAATACAATAGGGAGAATCATTTAATACCCTGTACAGGATCTCCTGGTCGATTAACAGGTTGCCGGGCAATCCCGTCAGTGGATTTGAGTGCATGGCAGTATCTACCTCTACCTTTGTACAGGCTTCAAGAAGATCTTTGATGGTTACAATTCCCCAGTACATCCCTTCTTTTTCCACAACAATCGGGTTATAAAGCTGATCATAATGCCTTTGCATGGCAAGCTTGGAAATCTGGTTGGCGGGCATATCATAATTCACACTGAGGAAGTTTTTACTGGTCAGCTGCTGTATGCTTCTTTTGGAGTTAAGGCTGAAACCATATCTTCCTCCGAATTTTTCGATTAAGGAAGTTCTGGTCATAAAACCAATGGCAGCGCCGCCTTCTGTCACTGTAAATTCTGTAATAGAGGGATCATTTTGAAGTTCTTCATATATTCTCAGAGCCTTTTCTTGTGGGAAAAAAGTATGTCCTGAACGTGACAGATATCCGGCCATGGGATAAAGTGAGGTTATGTTTTTCCTGATATAACTTTTAGTCTGAAAGCTTCTGATTAAGTCAGCCTTATCTCTGCAAATATCCTTAAAATCTGGATTGGGGCAGCCTAAAAAGAAGCCCTGGCCATAACCGACCCCCAGACCAATCAGTGTTTCCAATTCTGCTTCCGTTTCAATTCCTTCTGCAATTACAAGTATACCTGCATTTTTCCCGAATTCAGACAGTGCCTTAATCAGCAACTGCTTTGTTTCGTCTTTATTAACATCTCTGATCATATTCATGTCGAGCTTTATTAAATCAGGTCTGGCGTTTGCAATTATATTAAGTCCAGAATAACCGGCGCCAACATCATCAATTGCAATTCCGTAATTCTGGCTTTGATAATGCTCAACTGCGGATATAAAGGCATTGGTATCCAATATAGACACACGTTCTGTTATTTCAAAAATGATGTCATTGGAATTTAAGCCAAATTTCTGAAGGTATGCTTTGGTGAGACTTTCTCGAAAGGCATTATCATAAATAATATTACAGTTTACATTGAGAAATAGCTTTTTACCCCGCTCCATATGTATGGATTGTTCAAGTGCTTTTACTCTGCACAGAGTTTCCAGTTCCCAGGACTTATTATGTTTAAATGCTGTTAGAAACATCTCTTCTATATTCATTTCCAAATCTTTTTGAGAAATTCGGCTTAACGCTTCATATCCGTAGGTTTTCCCATCCACAAGCGAAACAATTGGCTGGAATACTGGTGTCAAATGCCGGCCTTCTAAAATTCTGTTTAATAACTGTTGTTTGTCGTCCATAACAATGCTCCTTATTCCGTTCACATTGTGATGAATCCATATTATTGGATAAATTAAATTAAATCAAGCATATTACGGTAAAGATTATGTAATACTTGTCTTAAGGGCTAATGCTCCTTTCTAAATGAAAAAAGCATTTTATTTTTCTTTTTCCTGTATCTTCCAATTTCTATTCCATTTTAATAAGAAGAGAGAGAATCAAAATTATATTTCTTTAAGCGGGAGCATTTGTGTGTTTTGATAGCGCCACTTTAGCACAGTAAATTGGTAATTGGTTTTTTATCCATCTAGAATACCGTATTTGGACGATCGTTCGTTACTTATGACGATGAATTGAAAAAAACAAAAAAAATACATGGCAATTTACACAAAATATTAGAAAAAAATTCTACATATAACCTAGAAAAATTTGTTTAAAGAGATTAAGTTTACAATTCGTTACCATTTTAGGTTAAAAAATTAATAATAATTTTAGATTTTAGGTAGTTAAAATTGTTCCAAATGTTCAAACAATTGTGCGCATTAATAAGATGTTATGAATCAGACAAAAAGTTGACAATTTTTGCAGATGAAAGTATGATACACGGTATACCTGAGCAACATTGTATATTTACGCGTACAATATTGTGAATCGGGAACCATAAAGGAGAAAAAACAGTCTCTAAGAAAGGAAGTGAGCATTACGGAGGAGCTGGCAGAGAAGTTATTAGAGGAACTGAACTGCGAAACGGTCTTTACCATTCCGATATTCGGCGGCATTCCAATCGCTGAGTCCGTAGTGGTGACATGGGTTATCATGTTGGCATTGACTGTCCTTTCCATCATCCTGGTTAGAAATCTACAGGTTGAGAACCCTGGAAAGAAACAGCAGGTGCTTGAGATGGCCATCGGCGGGCTTTACAATTTCTTTGAAAGTCTGATCGGTGAGGAAGGGAAACGTTATATCCCTTATCTGATATCTGTGGCAATTTATATTGCTGTGGCGAACTTAATCGGCATCATTGGTTTTAAGCCTCCCACCAAGGATTTAAATTCCACGGCTGCACTTGCGGTTATGAGCATTGTGCTGATCGAATACTCCGGTTTTCATAAAAAAGGGGGAAAAGGTTTTCTGAAGGCATTTGCAGAGCCAATGCCGCTGTTGACCCCAATGAATGTCATGGAACTATTTATCAGACCATTGTCGCTGTGTATGCGATTATTCGGTAATGTTTTGGGATCATTCGTAGTAATGGAACTGATCAAGCAGGTGGCGGGTTTCATCGTACCAATTCCGTTCACCATGTATTTTGACATTTTTGACGGATTGATTCAGGCATACGTATTTGTATTTTTAACAGGTCTATTTATGAAAGAAGCATTAGAATAAAACTATTGATGAAAAAGGAGAAATAATTATGTTTGCAGCTATTGGAGCAGGAATCGCAGTATTTACAGGTTTAGGAGCAGGAATCGGTATCGGTATCGCAACATCAAAAGCAACAGACGCAATTGCAAGACAGCCTGAGGCAGAAGGCAAGATCAGCAAAATGCTGTTACTTGGTTGTGCACTTGCAGAGGCAACCGCTATTTATGGTTTCGTTGTAGCCATTCTTATCATTTTATTCCTTAAATAATTTATACCCACAGGATGTACATGGAAAAAAATATTAGAAAGGCAGGCGATACAGATGCTTAGACTGGATATGAACTTTGTGTGGAATATCGTGAATCTCATCGTCCTGTATTTTCTGCTGAGGCATTTCCTGATTCAGCCGGTTATGAATGTCATTAATAAACGGCAAACGATGATTGAGCAGAGCATCAGCAATGCAAGGTCTTCGGAAGGGCAGGCAGCAGTTTTGAAAAAGCAGTATGAAGAAAAACTGGCCACTTCCGGAGAAGAGGGCGCTAAACTGATTGAGGAAGCGAAAATCCAGGCGAAAGCCCAGTATGACAGGATCTTAAAGGATGCACAGGAAGATGCGGGACGCGTGATCAGCGAAGCCCAGAAAAAGACAGAAGCAGATCAGGAAAAAGCAATGCGTGAAGCAAAAGCCCAGATTGCAAGTCTGGTGATTGCGGCAGCAGCCAAGGTAATTGGCCAGGAAACAAACGCGAACGCAAATCAGGCGCTTTATGATTCATTTTTAGCAGAAGCAGGTGATTCCCATGACGCAGGCAGCAATTAATTACGGGCAGGTGCTGTATGAACTCTCCCTTCCCGAGAAGGTGATAGAGGATGCGGCTCTGGCGCTTAAAACAGTGCCGGAGCTTAAGCGTGTCTTAAACAGCCCTGTGGTTCCCAAAACCAGCAAACACCGGGTTATTGAGCGGGTATTTGACGAATCGATCAGAATCTTTTTTAAGGTGCTGGTTGATCGCCGCGATATGGATCTTGCAGATGAAATATTTGAAGCCTGGCGTTCCAAAGTATGCAAAGAGGCGGGCATTTTAGAAGCAACGCTTTATTATGTAACGGAACCAGATGAAGAACAGATCCGTGAAATAAAGGCCATGCTTTGCAGTAAATATGAGAAAAAGGAAGTAAGACTCTGCATGATCGAAGACCCCGGTTTAATCGGTGGCTTCATCCTCCGTGTGGGAGATGTGGAGACTGACTGGAGTTTAAAGGGACGTCTGAGACAATTAGAACAAAATATAATGCGGAGGTGAAAAACGTGGCTTCCATCAATTCAGATGAAATTATTTCTATATTGAGAAGTGAAATTAAGGATTATGACGCTCATGCCAGAGACCAGGAAGTGGGAACTGTCTTAAGCGTAGGAGACGGCATTGCAACGGTATACGGAATTGATCATGCAATGTACGGTGAAATTGTTATATTTGATAACGGTGTCAAGGGAATGGTTCAGGATATCAGAAGAGAAGATATCGGCTGTATTCTCTTTGGCTCAGACCGCGATATAAAGGAAGGCTGCAAGGTTACAAGGACAAAAAGACGTGCCGGAATTCCGGTTGGCGATCAGTTTGTCGGCAGAGTAGTAAATGCACTGGGAGCACCGATTGATGGAAAGGGAGAGATTCCTTCTGATGATTTCCGTCCAATTGAAAATGAGGCACCTGGTATCATCGACAGAAAGAGCGTATCCGTTCCTATGGAAACCGGAATTCTTGCTATTGACTCCATGTTCCCAATCGGACGTGGTCAGAGAGAGTTAATCATCGGTGACCGTCAGACAGGTAAAACATCGATTGCAGTTGATGCTATCTTAAACCAGAAAGGCAAAGATGTAATCTGTGTTTACGTGGCAGTTGGGCAGAAGGCATCTACAGTTGCCAAGCTTGTAAATACTCTGACTCATTATGGCGCCATGGATTATACCATAGTAGTGTCTTCCACTGCAAGTGAGCCAGCTCCCCTGCAGTATATTGCACCTTACTCAGGAACAGCACTTGCTGAGCATTTCATGTATAAAGGCAAAGATGTACTGATCGTATATGATGATCTTTCCAAGCATGCGGTAGCATACCGTGCATTATCTCTGCTTCTTGAGCGTTCTCCAGGACGTGAAGCGTACCCAGGTGATGTTTTCTATCTTCACTCCAGGCTGTTGGAGCGTTCCAGCCGCTTAAAGGAAGAACTGGGAGGCGGATCCATTACAGCTCTTCCCATTATTGAGACACAGGCTGGAGACGTATCTGCCTATATCCCGACAAACGTTATTTCTATTACAGATGGACAGATCTTTTTAGAGAGTGACCTCTTTTTCTCCGGTATGAGACCTGCAGTTAACGTTGGTCTTTCTGTATCCCGTGTAGGCGGTGCAGCTCAGACAAAAGCCATGAAAAAAGCAGCAGGAAGCATTCGTATCGATCTGGCACAGTGCCGCGAGATGGAGGTATTTACCCAGTTCAGCTCAGACCTTGATGCGGCTACCAAGGAACAGATTCAGTTCGGAAGAGGTTTAACGGAACTGTTAAAGCAGCCATTATGCCACCCATTAAGTCTTCATGAGCAGGTAATCAGTCTGTTAACAGCCAATAACCGCCTTTTACTCGATGTAGAAGTTCCCAAGATGAAAGAATTCCAGAGAAACTTACTTGATTTCTTTGAAAGTGTTCATCCGGAGATCGTCAAAGAGATTGAGGAAACCAAGGCTTTGTCTGATGAGCTGAAACAGAAGATTCTTGACGGGGTTGCAGAATTTAAACAGAAACGGGTGTAAGATATGGCAAATGCGAGAGAAATACAAAGCAGGATGAACAGTATCAAGAGTACCATGAAAATAACCAATGCGATGTATACCATTTCCTCGTCAAAGTTAAAAAGGGCCAGAAAAGCCCTGACTGATACGGAGCCTTATTTTTACGGACTGCAAAGAACCATTGACCGAATCATAAGGCATACGCCTGACATTGATGACCAGTATTTAGATACCCGGCCAGAGATCAAAAAAGAGGATCGCAAAATCGGATATATCGTAGTAACAGCAGATAAGGGTCTTGCAGGTGCTTATAATCATAACGTTTTTAAACTGGCACAGGAACAGATCGACAAGGGAGGAAATCCCACCCTGTTTGTAGTAGGCGATCTGGGACAGCAGTATTTTTCTAAAAAAGGAATACCGGTGGAACAGGATTTCCGCTATACAGTTCAGAAACCCAATATGAGCCGTGCAAGAATAATTGAAGAGAAGATCGTTGATTATTTTCTGTCAGGGAAACTTGATGAAGTGTATATGATCTATACCAGAATGGTCAATGCGATGAAAATGGAAGCCGAAATACGGCAGCTTCTGCCGATTCCCAAGAACCGCACCGGACAGAGTGTTCCTTTAAATGTCCATTTAGAGGAAATCACCATGAAGCCGTCTCCCCAGGCAGTAATTGACGCGATTGTGCCTAACTATATTGCAGGATTTATTTATGGAGGACTGGTGGAATCCTATTCCAGCGAGCAGAACTCCAGAATGATGGCAATGCAGGCAGCCACAAAGAGTGCTCAGGAAATGCTTGATGATCTGGCAATTACCTATAACCGGGTGCGGCAGGCTGCAATTACCCAGGAAATTACTGAGGTAATCAGCGGAGCAAAGGCACAGAAGAAGAAACAGAAAAAGGCTTAGGCTATATCGTATTTTCCATAAATTGAGAGAGGAGGAGTCCTCACGACTGTGAGTAACAGATTATGAATAAAGGCAAAATTGTTCAGGTCTTAGGACCTGTAGTAGATGTGGAATTTTTAGAGGGCAGTGACCTTCCCTGCATCAAAGACGCCCTTGAGGTGGATAATGACGGGAAGCGCTGCGTAATGGAAGTTGCCCAGCATATGGGCAACAGTACAGTCCGTTGTATTATGCTGGCTTCCAGCGAAGGTCTGTGCAAGGATATGGAAGTAACCGCTACGGGAGAAGGAATTAAGGTTCCTGTTGGCGAGCAGACTTTAGGACGTTTATTTAACGTTCTTGGTGATACCATCGATAATGGAGAAGAGTTAAAGGATGGTCCTAAGTGGGTCATTCACAGAGATCCCCCTCCATTTGAAGAACAGAGTCCGGTAGCTGAAATCCTGGAGACAGGTATTAAGGTAATCGACCTTCTTGCTCCTTACGCGAAGGGTGGTAAGGTTGGTTTGTTCGGAGGTGCTGGTGTTGGCAAGACTGTTTTAATTCAGGAGCTGATTCATAACATCGCAACAGAACATGGCGGATATTCCATTTTTACCGGTGTTGGAGAGCGTTCCCGTGAAGGTAATGACTTATGGACTGAAATGGGGGAATCCGGCGTTATTGCAAAGACTGCCCTGGTATTCGGACAGATGAACGAGCCGCCGGGCGCACGTATGCGTGTTGCTGAGACAGGACTTACCATGGCGGAATATTTCCGTGATGAGGAGCATAAAAACGTGCTTTTATTCATTGATAACATTTTCCGTTTTACACAGGCTGGTTCTGAGGTTTCTGCGCTTCTTGGACGTATGCCTTCTGCGGTTGGTTATCAGCCGACACTGGCTACTGAGATGGGTGAGCTGCAGGAGAGAATCACATCAACAAGAAATGGTTCTGTTACTTCGGTACAGGCTGTTTATGTTCCTGCTGATGACCTTACTGATCCCGCTCCGGCAACTACATTTGCCCACCTGGATGCAACTACGGTTTTATCCAGAAAGATTGTGGAACAGGGTATTTATCCAGCGGTTGATCCTCTGGAATCCAACTCCCGTATCTTAGAGCCTGATGTAGTTGGTGAAGAGCATTACGAAGTAGCTCGAAAAGTACAGGAGCTTCTTCAGAAATACAAAGAGCTTCAGGATATTATTGCAATTCTTGGTATGGAAGAACTGGGTGATGACGATAAGACCACTGTTTATCGTGCAAGAAAGATTCAGAAGTTCTTATCCCAGCCTTTCTCTGTTGCAGAGAACTTTACCGGAATCACAGGAAAGTATGTTCCTTTAAAGGAGACTGTCCGCGGATTTAAAGCAATCGTCGACGGTGAGATGGATCAGTATCCGGAAGCTGCGTTCTTTAATGTGGGAACTATTGACGAAGTAATAGAAAAGGCCAGGACATTACAGGCTTAACTTGGAGGTGCTGCCAGTGAGTACAAGTACATTTTTCCTTCAGGTGCTTGCCAGTGACAAGGTTTTTTACAAAGGACCGTGCCAAAAGTTAATCATTCCTCTTGCAGATGGTGAAAAAGCAATTCTGCCTCATCATGAAGATATGGCAATTGCTGTTGCCATCGGAGAGATGAGACTGATGAACGAAGACGGAGAATGGATTCACGCCGTGGTAGGAAACGGATTTGTTCAGATTGTTAACAACCGTGTGACTCTTCTGGTGGATACTGCAGAGCTTCCTCAGGATATTGACGAACGCCGTGCGGAAGAAGCCAGAGAGAGAGCAGAGGAACAGTTAAGACAGGGCAAGAGCCTTCAGGAGCATTCTCATTTTGAAGCATCCTTAGCCAGATCTCTGGCAAGACTGCGTACCAAGCATAAATATGAGATCCGATAGGAAATTACAGTTATAGGAAAGATACCCGAAAACGGCAGATCGTGCTGGAAGGGTATCTTTTTTTGTATGAAAAATTATCCAATAATATGGTTTTTATTGGAAGTACTGCGGTTGACGGTGTATTTGATTGGTGCTATAGTAAACAGTGCAAAACCTGTAAATAACAGGGTAAACAGATTACGGAGGAGTCGCAGTGTTTAGGAATCTAAAGATAAGAGCAAAGGTTTTTGCTGCTTTTGGTATCATTATTGTATTTGGTATAATTGCATTTTCCAGCCTTTTATTTGGCATGAAAAAGATAGCAGGTAATGCCCAGGATTTATATGACAAGCCATATTCGGCTGCCCAGGGTACATGGGAGATCCGACGAGGTCTGCTAGACAGTCAGATGGTCCTTTACCGTCTGACCAGCGAAAAAAAGACTGAACTTAATTCTGCAACTGAGGAAGCCAGGACTGTTATGGATCAGGATAGTAAGGAGATCGAAAAAGCAGTAGCAGAATTAGGACAGAAACTGAAAACTCAGGAGGAAAGGGACATACTGGCAAAGATACAGGCTGGTATTGCAGAGACATCAAAGATCAGAGAGAGTGTGTTAACCCTGACTTCAGACGGAAAACTTGATGAAGCAAGAAGTCTCGTTAAAAGCGCATATGAACCAAAGTTTGAAGAAGTCAGGACTCAGGCAGTGAATCTGGGGGATCTTGTGGCAAAGGATGCTCAGGGGTTTGTAGAAGCAGCAAACCAATCCAGTAACCTGTTTCTTGCTGTAGGGATCATAGTCATGGTACTAACCATTGTATTATGTGGTGTGATAGCGTTCTTTTTCTCCAAATCTATTTTAAAGCCATTAAAAGAACTGGATCTGGCGGCAAAGGAGATGGTAACCGGAGATTTAAAGGCTGTTCGTTATATTACATATCAATCCGGTGATGAGCTGGGTGGTCTGGCTGATAACCTCCGCCTTACCATGAAGACTCTGGATGCTTATATCTCAGAAATATCTTCCATCCTTTTACGGCTGTCCAAGGGAGATTTAACGGTGCCACGAGATCAGATTACTGATTTTGTAGGAGATTTTTCTGAAATTAAAAGCTCCTTTGTTACCATATTAAAAAGCTTTAACAGTACATTGGGAGATATTCACGAAGCCAGTGCCCAGGTTGATGTCAGTTCCGATCAGGTTTCTGATGCTGCTCAGCTGCTGTCACAGGGAGCCACGGAACAGGCAACTGCGTTAGAGGATCTGACAGGGGCAATTTCTCATATTTCAGAGCAGATACGAGACAATGCAGATTATGCAAAGAAGGCTAATTCTCTTACGGAACAGGCGCAGGCAGAAGTGGAAGAAAGCAATCATCACATGGTATCCATGAATGATGCCATGAGGGAGATCAGCCAGTCATCCCAGGAAATTGGAAAGATTATGAAAGCAATTGAGGATATTGCATTTCAGACCAATATTCTTGCTCTAAATGCAGCCGTAGAAGCAGCAAGAGCAGGTGAAGCAGGAAAAGGATTTGCAGTGGTCGCAGATGAAGTAAGAAACTTAGCAAGCAAGAGTGCGGAAGCCAGCAAGAATACGGCTGTTTTAATTGAAAACTCTGTGAGTACAGTGGAAAAGGGAATGGGTATTGCAGAGCAGACTTCCCGCTCACTGAATGTGGTGAGAGATACCATGGATCAGGTAGTGGATACGGTCAACCGCATCACCCTGGCATCTGAAAAACAGGCAGAGTCAGTTGAGAATGTATCCGGCAGGGTGAATCAGATTGCCGCAGTGGTACAGACCAATTCTGCTACTGCAGAGGAGAGTGCAGCTGCCAGCGAGGAGATGTCCAGTCAGGCGGCATATTTAGAGCAGCTTGTGGAGCGGTTCCACCTGTACTGTGACAGAAAAGAAACGGAAAACCAATCGTGTTAATAAAATGGACCCTGGATGGTGAAATACCTTCCAGGGTCCATTATTTAGCCTAAAGAAACGTCCAGTATCATCATAACAAGAAATCCAGCCATAACGCCCAGCGTTCCTACATTCGAATGCTCGCCTAAGTGAGCCTCCGGAATCAGCTCTTCTACTACAACATACATCATGGCACCTGCAGCAAAAGACAAAAGCCAGGGCATCAGTGGTGCAATGCTTCCAGCAATAATAACGGTAAGAATCCCAAAAACAGGTTCCACGATTCCGGATAAACTTCCCTTTATAAATGCATTTTTTGCAGAGAGCCCTTCCTGTCTCAGGGGAAGGGAGATTGCAGCACCTTCGGGAAAGTTCTGAATACCAATTCCTATGGCGAGAGCCATGGCTGAGGTATAAAGGGCGGGATCGCCTCCGTGCTGCGCTGCAAGAGCAAAGGCAAGACCGACTGCCATACCTTCCGGGATGTTATGAAGGGTAACAGCCATAACTAGCAGTGTGGTACGCTTCCAGGAAGACGAAACGCCTTCCGCTTTATTCATTCCGGGACTGCTCATATCCGGGTGAAGATGAGGCAGAATGGAATCCAGTACAATTAAAAACAGTACGCCCAGTAAAAATCCACCGGCAGCAGGAATCCAGCCAATGCCGCCCTTTGCTTCCGCCTCTTCTATGGCAGGTATGAGCAGAGACCAGACAGATGCTGCAATCATAACGCCTGCCGCAAATCCAAGAAAGACTCTCTGGACTGATTGGTTTACTTCCTTCCGGAAGAAAAATACAACCGAAGCTCCCAGTGTTGTCATGAGAAATGTAAAGCCGGTTCCTCCGGCAGCCCATAATATTGGTGTCATAAAATTCCTCCTTTCTATCAGAAAAAGTTAGCAAATGCTAACCTGCATTTCTTACATTTACTATACCATAACCCATTAAATGTGGCAATGAAATAAATTCCCTTTCCATTTACGACAAAATTGTGTTAAAATAGACCTGATTTTACATACGAAAGGAAATTGATTGATGAACATAGATAAAGACTGGAACAGACGTTTTGCAGGGCCGGTTTTACTGGCCGCAGTGACTGCAGCCTGCCTGTCTGCATGCAATAGTGAGAGTGGAATTAACAAGAAAACAGAGGCTGCCACACCTTCCGTAGCTACCGTCTCTGAAGCAAAGAAAGAGCAGCCAATTAACATTCTGACACCGGGAGGATTATTGCTTCCAGATATTGATAACATTCCGGAGCTGAAAGACAATCCTATACCGGAGTTTTTGAGAAATGGTGTGGAGCATCCCGTTGTGGCCAGCCTTCAGGAACGTCTGATGAATCTTGGATTTATGGATAACGATGAACCTACAAACTATTTCGGGAACGTGACAGAGGCGGCAGTAAAGACTTACCAAAGACAAAACGGGCTGGTTCAGGATGGGATTGTGGGACCGGAAACCTTGAATTCCATCATGTCTCCGTCGGCAAAATATTATGCGGTTGCCAAAGGGGTTCAGGGAGATGATATCACCAGAATTCAGAACCGTCTTTATGAACTGGGGTATCTTGCAAATGCAGGACAGGTTTCGGGAACCTTCGGTGATGAGACGGAAGTAGCGGTTCAGAAACTTCAGGAGGTCAACGGTCTTAATGTGGATGGTAAGGTTGGACGCCAGACGATCAACCTGCTTTACAGTGAAGAGATCCGTCCAAATTATCTGACCTATGGAGAAAAGAGTGACGTAGTGCTTGCCTGCCAGCAGCGCTTAAAGGCACTTGGATATTTGATGACGGAACCGGATGGCGCTTATGGAAATGATACAGTAACAGCTGTAAAGCAGTTCCAGTCACGCAATGACCTTGTTGTAGATGGTTACCTGGGGCCCTCAACCAGAATTGCTCTAAACAGCTCAGAGGCTCAGCCCAATGGTATGGGACTTGGAGAACAGGGAGATTCTGTAACCAGAATTCAACAGCTCTTAAATAAATATGGATATCTTGCAAAAGGCAACATAACCGGCTATTACGGGGAAGCAACAGAAAAAGCCGTTAAAGAATTCCAAAGCAAAAACGGTCTTTCTTCCGATGGTGCTGTAGGTCAGATGACCTTAAGCAAATTAACCGGAAACGGCGTAAAGTCTGCCGGCAGTTCCGGCGGATCAGGAGGTAATACGGTCAAGGGAGGAACGGTCAAGGGCGGTTCTGGTGTCAGCGGACTCCTTTCCATTGCGAGATCCAAGCTGGGCAGCCCTTATGTGTGGGGCGCAAAAGGATCAGGTTCTTTTGACTGTTCCGGTTTTGTATACTGGTCCTTAAATCAGGCTGGTGTCCGTCAGAGTTACATTACCTCTTCCGGTTGGAGGAACGTTGGAAAATATACGAAGATATCAAGCTTTGGCAGTCTGCAGGCAGGAGATATTATCGTTGTTAGCGGTCATGTGGGAATCGTGGCCGGCGGCGGTAAGGTAATTGATGCTTCTTCCAGTAACGGACGTGTGGTAGAACGGTCTTTAAGCTCCTGGTGGAGCAACAACTTTATCTGCGGCTGGCGTATATTTGGATAGGAACGGTTTAGAATAATGGGTATGAAAAAACAGAGAAAAGAAATTAACATGATTACGGATCATCCGGGAAGGTCTCTTCTCCTTTTTGCACTTCCCATGATCCTTGGTAATTTATTTCAG
The DNA here is from genome assembly GCA_009712635.1 of Hungatella sp. Classification (GTDB taxonomy): domain Bacteria; phylum Bacillota; class Clostridia; order Lachnospirales; family Lachnospiraceae; genus Lacrimispora. The sequence continues at coordinate 51,713 of WASS01000002.1, forward strand.
CAGTTTTATAATATTATTGATTCTGTTGTGGTAGGACGTTTTGTTGGGGAAGAAGCCCTTGCTTCCGTGGGGGCATCTTTCTCTATTACCAATGTATTTATTGCCATAGCGGTAGGCGGAGGAATCGGAAGTTCCGTCGTGGTATCACAGTTTCTTGGAGCAAAGCAGACGGGGAATATGAAGACAGCCATTTCCACAACGCTGATTAACTTCCTGACAATTGGCGTGATTCTGGGTGGCCTTGGTCTGATTTTTAATGACCGGATTCTATTACTTATGAATACGCCTTCCAATGTTTTTGAACAGGCAGCGGTATATTTAAGTATTTATTTTATTGGTCTGCCATTTCTGTTTATGTATAACGTGCAGGCAGCGGTGTTTCAGTCTCTGGGAGACTCTAAGACACCGCTTTATCTTCTGTTTTTTTCTTCGTTGTTAAATATTGTGCTGGACCTGGTGTTTGTAACACAGTTCCATAAAGGAGTATCTGGTGTTGCAGTAGCCACTTTAATAGCACAGGGACTGTCAGCCGTTTTGTCATTTTTAGTTTTGATCAGGCGGCTTAAATCTTATGAAACTACAGAATTATTCCATATCTACGACTGGAAGATGACAGTCCACATGATGCGGGTAGCCATTCCTTCCACGCTTCAGCAGTCCATTGTACACATTGGAATGCTATTGGTTCAGTCGGTTGTCAATGGGTTCGGATCTGCGGTTATGGCAGGATTTGCAGCAGGAACCAGGATTGAATCCATCTGCATCGTACCAATGCTGGCACTTGGAAATGCCATGTCTACGTATACCGCTCAGAATATGGGAGCTAAAAAAACAGATCGTATTAAGAAGGGGTATGGTGTCTGCTGCATGATGGCAGCAGCATTTGCAGTGATTATCTGCGTCATGATGGAGGGCTTTGGAGAAATATTTATCAGAAGCTTTCTAAATGAGAGCAGTGCCAGTGAAGCGTTTGCTACTGGAATCAGCTATGTTCATTTCATATCTTTCTTTTATATCTTTATTGGGTTAAAGGCAATTACAGACGGGCTTTTAAGAGGTGCAGGAGATGTGGTGGTATTTACGGCTGCCAATCTGGTAAATCTGGCTATCCGTGTATCGGGAGCGGCTTTGCTTGCGCCTGTAATCGGGGTCCAGGCCGTATGGTTTGCAGTACCCATCGGCTGGACCGCTAATTACATCATATCACTGATCCGTTATCTCACTGGGAAGTGGGAACGGATCCACCTTATTTCTTAAGGGGAAACGCAACCGTTGCTTTAAACAAATCTCCGTCAATATAAAGCTGGAACTGCCCTCCCTGAAGCTCTGTCAGGCTCTTCGCAATGGAGATTCCCAGACCGCTTCCTTCGGTAGTTCTAGCGACATCACCGCGGACGAACCGCTCCGTCAGTTCGTCCGCCCGGATGTTTAACGGGTTTTCAGAAATATTTTTTATGGTAAATAAGATATTCTCTTCTTCTTTCATAATGTCTACATAAACACGGCTGTGCTCCATTGCATATTTAAATGCATTGTTGTAAAGGTTTTCAAGGACTCTCCATAGGTACCGTCCGTCTGCCTCAATCAACATGGCATCATCAGGAAGGGTAGACACCAGTTCTAAATGCCTCAGTGCAAACTTTTCTTCAAATTCCCCGTTTGTCTGGTAGATCAGTTCAACAAAATCAATACTTGTCATATCTAATTTCAAGTTACCGGAGCTTGCTTTGGAAGCTTCCACTAAGTCTTCGGTTAATGTCTTCAGTCTCTGGGATTTCTGTTCCAGAACCTCAAGGTAACCCTGAATTCGCGGGTCCTGTATTTTCTCCCTTTTAATTAAATCCACATAATTGATAATCGACGTAAGAGGAGTTTTTATGTCGTGGGATACGTTGGTGATCAGATCAGCTTTCAGCCGCTCACTACGGACCTTTTCCTGCAGCGCAGTTTCAAGTCCTGTGCTGATATGATTGATATTTTCTGCCAGCTCCCGTTCTTTTCCATAAAATAATTTGGTATCTATCTTATATGTGGTATTTCCGTTGGAGATGTTTAACAGGGCCTGGTTGATCTGATCCGTCTGCCAGGCATTTTTATACATCTGATGAAATACCCAAAGATCCAGGAGAAGAAACAGGAAAGCTACCGCTCCCATAAGAATTCGGGATTCCAAATCGTTATAGGTAAAGAGTAAAAATGAAAATGCCATAATCATCACAACATTAAAAATCAGAAACAGAGAATAGGTTATCATGATTCTGGTTGTGAAACGGTGATGCTTAAAATAGAGTAAAAGGGTTCTCAACCCTTTATTTAGCAGGCTGTTCTTCCATAAAACTCCGGACTTATACTGTTTTAAAATGTTTAATACTGCAGAAACTCCTGTTACATATAAGATGAGAACTTTTAAAACCAGCTCACCATAGTACCAATCCTCAGTAGAAAGGAAGAGATGGATAATCTTAAAAAATATGAGCTGTGATACCAACAGTGCAATACCGGAAGCAGCAAAGTATAAGACCAGACTGATCTCCGCAGGAAGCCGATCCATTCTCTGCATGAGGGGAGAAGGATTCTGTTCTTCCGGAGCACCGGTGAGTAGAACCATCATATAAAGTGTTGCGGCACATCCTAAGATTCCAAGAGCAAGGCAGATCATACCAATGATGAAAAACAGGCGCATCTGATCATAGGATTCGGCCGCCTGATAATAGGCGTCTTTGTAAGGATAGGAAGTATCGACAGCCACAGACATGTGATAATTCCCATTGTTATAGGGATTCATCTTTTCAAGTTCAGGCGAAACGTTCTTTGGAACAGATGTTAAGTTGGAGTCTACATAGAGTGCCTCACCTGTAACGTATAAATATTTCCCCAGCGATTTAAACTCGTCAACGGTTTTACCTGGGAAATTGGTATAGAGTTTATAATCCTTGTCTGTATTCTGATACTGGATTTCAAACTTTAAGTTCCCTGGGTTCTGGATAAACCGATAATAGAACCGGTAATAGTTCCCCAAATGAGAGAGAACCTCATAAGAGAGCTGATCAATGGACTGAAAGGAGTCACCCGGTTCAGCGGCCTTAAAGTCCGGTTCGTAGGCCCGGTAAACGACCTGATAATTTAATTCTTCACCTGTTTTATTATTGGGGTGACCGCCGCTCACCTTAAACTGTTCGTTTAAATAATAACCCTGTGACTTGGCATGGCGGATCATCTCATCTAATGTGAAATCTTTCGTAGTTCCCGGCCCATCAGCGACCCGTATGATAAATTTGGAGTAATCCAGTTTTCCGTTGGTCTCAAATACTTCCTTATACTTTACATAGTTAAAAATATCATCGATATCAGATTTTAACTGGCCTGAAAATTCAGGGGTATCTTCATAGCTTTCGTTGGCAATCCAGCCGATACCTTCTCCATAATGGGTGTTGTTGTACATGACAGAAACACCGATCACTACCAGAAGGGAGAACAGGAGATGGGCCAGAATGGCCTTTTCTTTTCTTTTTTTCATAGTGGCTCCTATTGCTTTTCGATCTTATACCCAACGCCCCAGACCACTTTTAAGTACCGCGGCTCTCTGGGATTAATTTCGATTTTTTCACGAATATGACGGATATGAACAGCAACTGTGTTATCGGCGCCAATTGCCTCCTCATTCCAGATCTGCTCATAGATCTCATCAATGGAAAAGACCTTTCCTTCGTTTTTTACAAGAAGTAAAAGGATGTTATATTCAATGGGAGTCAGTTTAATGATTTCATCATCAACTGTAACCTCTTTATTATCATCATTAATGGCAAGTCCACCGCATTTATAGATCTGTCCGGCAGGCTGCTGATTCATATTACCAAGCTGGGTATAGCGGCGCATCTGTGATTTGACTCTTGCCACAAGTTCCAGTGGGTTAAACGGCTTGGTAATGTAGTCATCTGCCCCGATATTTAAACCGAGAATCTTATCGGTGTCCTCCGATTTGGCTGAAAGAATGATGATGGGAATGCTGCTGGTTTCCCGTACTTTTAAGGTAGTGCGGATTCCGTCAAGACCAGGCATCATTACGTCCAGAATCATAAGATCCACTTCATTTTCCTCCAGTAGTTCCAGAGCTTCAAAGCCATCATAGGCTTTTATTACATGGAAGCCTTCTCCGGTCAGATATATATCAATCGCTTCAACAATTTGCTTGTCATCGTCACATACTAAGATATTTTGCATTTGATAACCTCCTTTTTCAATATTATACAACGAAGGCAGTAAAAAAGCACATTACTTTTTTATGAAGCTTGGAAACCCTTTATTGATGCGTGTTTGAGAGGTATTATATTATCGTTTGACTGCATTGTAATATGATTCAAGTTTATCCACTTTCACATCCGCGTATCCAAAATGAGTATAAGTGTCCAGGTTTGTCTTTATATCATCGTGTCCTAAGAGGTATTGTGCAGAGGTATATTCAAGTAAAATAGGAAGCAGAGGGCTGGGGATAGGAATAAATCGCTTTCCGGCTGTTGTTTTTGTGTATTCCTGTAAACAGCAGTCCAATTTCTTATATTCTTCTATTTTCATTAACTTATCCTGCGTCCATTCGGAATCCTTAAGCGCTGCCCACCTTCCTTCCTTCCTTCCTTCCTTCCCCTGTCCTTTGACAAATAAAAATTTTCACAAGAACAATTCTACACATTAAAAAATCAATGGGGTAAAGCGAAATAATAATAGAGATTACGGATAGGTTTTTATTACATATGAGAGAGATGCCTCCTCAAATAGTTGACAAGAGTAAGCCTTGGAAGATGAAATACAATTTATACCGGTGGATAGGGAGTTTAAGTCATATTGCAATATTTATGGTCTATCAAGCAATCGCAAAGGGATCTGAGGAATTGGGCTGAATTTAATACAATCCTGAAACAGAAACATGGCAGGGAGTTGACTATCATGGTGACTGAATTTTTTATGCCAATGAAAAAGATCCCTACCGTAACCCATCAGGAGCTGCAGGACTGGCTTACATATACTCCTTATTCCAGGCAGGTGTATGATGAATCCTTTACTATCAGGCTGAAAGGCGTGCAGATTGAGAATAGCCTTATGTGTTATCAACACGGATCAGGAAACAGTACCGGCATGAAATGTCTGACGAGGATCATGAGAAGTAACTTACTCAACGTTGATACAGTTTTTATAACGTCTCTCCATTATCTCCCAATTTAAAACATGAAACCAGTCTTCAATGTATGCAGATCGGCTTGTAAAATATGGCGCATAGTATGAATGCTCCCATACGTCTATACCTGCAACGATACATAAATTGTACAAAATAGGTGAGTCTTCGTAGGACGTTGTTATAAATCGTAGTTTGCCATCTGAATCCGCGACCAACCAAGCATAGCCAGGTCCAAATATAGACATGGCATACTTTTTGTATTCATTAAAAAAGTTTTCGCCGGTTCCAAAATCTCTAATGATTGCAGGGGATAAATATACAGTTTGGAAGTATGCGGAGGGGTTTGCCATACCGTAAAAGTAGATCATATGATTATATATCCCGCCCGCTCTATCAATAACAGACTGACGGATCTCTGGTGGAAGATTTTCTGCGCTAGTGAGCAATTCTTCTAAGGATAAAGTTTGTAATTCAGGGTAGTCTTTTAGAATATTGTTTAGATTTGTTACATATTGCTGCAAAATTCTATTGTGGTGTTGATATAGAGTTTGTATATTGACATAGGGCTCCAGTGCATCATACGTATATGGAAGCGGAGGATTCGCAAATGGATAATGTTCATTCATATAGTTACTACCAGCTATTTTATTTATATAACTATATTCAAGGTATTTGTTTGTATGAGAAGAATAAGAGCTAAACTTAAATTTAACTTTAAAGGAGGAGTGAAAATCTACGATCTTCACCCCAGAGGCAGACAACTAAAATGCGAACAAGTTGTTTTACGGGGAGTGAAAGGAGGGATACATTGAGAAAATCATCAAAAGAGGGTCTGCCGGTCTCCCAATCGATAAAGCACTTTACATTTTTATGAAGAGAAGGAAAATGGAGCAGTTTCTATCATGTTTCCAGCTGATTTTTCATATGCTTTACCAATTCAGGTAAAAGGGTGCTGCTATGAACATATACGTAGTACAGCCGGGTGACAGTGTAGATTCCATTGCCGCGTCCCAGAACGTTCCGGTAGAAGCTTTGACATATGACAATCAGATTTATCCTCCATACCGCCTGGCAGTTGGTCAGGCACTTTATATCAGGGGTGACAGTCCTCCCGAAGACAGGATTCCACTTTATGTGTTTGGCTATGCATATCCCTTCATTAATCCGGATAATCTGGATCAAACTCTTCCATTTCTCACAGATCTTTACGTTTTTTCCTATGGATTTACGTTAGAGGGAGATATAGTTCCGCCTCAGAGCCCGGATGACTGGATGATCGATCGTGCATTGGAAGCCGGAGTGCGCCCGATTCTGACTTTAACGCCCTTTGGACCCGACGGCCGGTTTAATAATAACCTTGTAACAAACCTGGTACACAACCCACAGATACAACAGCGTCTGATATGGAATCTTGGTAAGATCATGCAGGAGAAACGGTTTGGCGGTCTGGACATTGACTTTGAGTACATTATGGCAGATGACCGTCAGGCTTATGCGGACTTTGTAAAACGGATCACCCAGATCATGAATCAGTTTGGCTATCAGGTAACGGTAGCGCTTGCCCCCAAGACATCGGCCGATCAGAGCGGGCTGTTATATGAGGGCGTGGATTACAGGCTTCTGGGGGAAGCGGCGAACAGGGTTTTGCTTATGACTTATGAGTGGGGGTATACATATGAGCCGACAAGATATAGGTAATATTTAATCCTTTAAAAACCCAGTGTTTTAGCGGTTTTCCGGGATCCGTGGGAAAATGTTTAATGTGAAGTTCGCCGTATTTCCGGCGCCTTTTTTATTTCTTTCTGTTTTTAAGTAGTCTATACGGTCTATTACATTTCTCAACATCGAGTTTCTTGTTATAACATCGTCGATTTCCCAGTATGCTTCAATTAACCGTTCAATAGCTGGAATGAAATCCTTTCGAGCCTGCTCCATGGCAGTGATTCGATCCCGTTCTTTCTCAATGCGTTCCAGTTCTTCCTCCAGTTCAGCCTTTTGAGAATCTAATGTTCCACGGCGCTCCTGGAAGGTTTCAAGATCATAAACACCTTGTTCCAGAAGGTCAAAGGTTTTATTTAGCTGTTTCAATGTCTGGTTGAGCTTTTCTTCTATATTAATAATGGAATTTTCTAACACTGCAAGTGTTGTTTCTCCTTCATGCTCTGATTGCTCTGGCCATTCTAAATTATACTCAGGGATCCATTCCTTTAAGCCTTCAATAACCTGATCTTCTATTAAAGAGAGAGGGGAGGATATATTGCTACACTTACTGTTTGCACAGCGTAAGACGGCGTAACGAAGTCGGGTATTACTGGGCTGCCTGGTCATTAAGTTTCCGCACTTCGCACAGTATACCAATCCTGAAAGTGGGTTCTGCAGGGCAGTGCTTGTATTAATGGGGAGTGGCTTACCGGCTTTGATCTTTTGTGCCAGGTTAAAGGTATCTTCTGATATGATAGGTTCAAAACGTCCTCGGACCTTTTCACAATCCGCATCCTTTGGCCTGGATTCAATAATGCGTCCCCCTACCATCTGTTTGTGGACCTTGCGCCATTGCCATCTTTGATAACCACAATAAGTCGGGTTATTAAGTATGTCAACAATGGAAGATGCAGACCAGGGCTTTTCACTTCGGGCTGGAACGCTCAGCTCATTAAGCCGATCCCGGATCTGGTAGGATCCGAACTGGGCATAGCTACCGTCTTCCTGGGGTTCGCCTGCAGTGTAGAGCTCAAAGATATATTTAATGATTTTAGCTTCCTCTGGCACGATCTGGAGGGTGTACCCTTTGTCACCTTTATGCTTAACCTTTTCATATCCGTAGGGTGCTGTTCCGGCTATGTACCAGCCGTCACGAAAGGCTGCGATCCGGCCTCGCTGGATCCGTCGATTAATGGTCTTGTATTCCCTCCGGCTCATGAAGAGATTGAATTCAAAATACTCCTCGTCGAATTCATCAGACGGGTCATATGTTTTCATGGGGGTTATGATCCGGGTATTACTAAACTTAAAGGCTTCGGCTACGGTTCCCTGGTCCTTGGTGTCTCCTCTGGCCAGACGTTCCACTTCCATAACAAGTACACCCTCCCAGGTGCCCTGCATGACTTCCAAGAGGAGCTGCTGCATCTTAGGACGTGCTGATATAGTCTCTCCGGAAACAAGCTCTTTATAGATTGCTCCGATCTCAAGCCCCATTTTTATGGACAGTTCTGTAAGAAGCTGTTCGTGCCGGGCTAGAGTTTCCCCCTCTCCCCGGTTCTCAGCTTCTTTATCAGCACGACTTTTTCTTAGATACATAAGATAAGACATAGGTGCCTCCTATATTGGTTATTATTATTTGTGTATTAAATAAATACATTGACATACACTAAATCATGGTGTATGATACACCTAAATATAAAGCTAGCCCCTGTGAGGTACATCATATTGTACTGTGCATATGCTAGCTTTTTTGTTTGTTCAATTAATTTTGTGAAACATCATCCAATCATAAATCTTAATTAACCTTCTTATATCTGAAGAATATATATGCTCTCCACCAGTCTTAATTAAATCTGAGTTATCTTTCAATATATTTCTTAAATATTTTTCCAGCTGATTTACATCCAATTTCTCAACAGGCAAACGAATTATATAGTGCAAATTTTTTGGGAAATCATGCTTTTTAACAATTTTATCTATAGAATTTCCTTCCAGAGTATTTCGAGCATCTTTGAGCGTACGGTTATAAAAATGATCAATGTCATCAGTAATATGTTTTTTAAGACATTCAGGAATGGTCGATTTACTATATGTAGATAAATATTTGTAAAAGGGCATACTACCAGCAGTTCTTGAAATATGGGCAGGTAAAGTTTTTTCGATAAGTAGATCAGGATTAAAATTTCGATTATTAAATACAACATCAAGAAATATTTCTTCTGCACTATATGAGGCATAGGCTAAATCTGCAGCTTGTGAAATACCAACACCTACAACAAATTCTACGTTATCAGTGTTATCCAGTTGTTCGAAGGGTATCATTATTTTTAATTTATCACTTGGGGTAGTTGAAGTTACTAAGTTGTACACATTTTCTTTTAGCTTTCTTAACCATTTGACAGGATATTGAGTTTTATTATAAGATAGCAATTCATACAAGTATCCAAAATCTTTTAAACGGATTCGAGTCATTGTAATTTCTTTTCTAGATGAAGTTATTGTAACTTCGTCTATTTGGCTTTCTTCAATATTATCTTCCAAAGCTCTATCAATAAAGAAAAATCTTGATTTTAATATCACTAATTGTTCAGGATTAAGACAATCAATAATATCATCTAATATCTTTCGAATATTTTCATCAGTAATTGAATAGCCAATGAAAATAATAGGGTGTTCTACAAAAATTGTTAATAATTTTGAAGCCAAATATTTACTTCTTGAAGAGAAGAGATTATAGTCATTTGAGTCAATAATAATTGAACTAGGCGATGAAATGCATCCATGAATTTTATATAGTTCACAAATATTTTGTGTGGATGAAAATAAAAGTTCTTCTTGTCCAATATATGTAGTAAAATCAAAAAAAGTTTCTAATAGACAATCATAATTTGTAGTAATTATTCCGGCTATTGAGTTTCCAGAAAGAAGCTTTAATTTATTCAACTCTTCATTATTAAGTGAATTATTTTCCAGTGCTTCTTTAAAATATTCAGCAATTTCAATTTTAAAAGGTGTATGGCCTTGTTTAATAAGTGGGGCCGATTTTTTCCTATTTAATGCAAATCTTTCATCCTTGTACCACATATCGTTAAATTCCGATTCAATTAAATCCGCTATCATTGAGTTTATGTTATTTGTTGATTTGGGGTCCAAACGTTCTGTAATAAGCTTTTTCTTAGCTTCATCCATATATTGGTTAATTATTAAATTATTATCAGGATACATTAATGATGCAAAGTGCTCTAAAAGTCCTATCCAATCTGGCGTATCTAAATACCTTCTCGTAAAACCAGAACCAATAAACAAAAAAGGAAGCGACTCATTAAATGTTAATAATTTTTGTAAACGATTCATATTACCTCCATATATATTATATTATTTGATATCTGTTTATACTTATGAAAGATTACTTTTAAAGTAAAATTAATGTATTGTTTGTTAAAAAGCCATAAGCTATTTTAATTATCTTTTACAGTAAAAAAGAACAAACGTTCGAAAATGCATTGATTTTTTCTATGATCCATAATATAATGTGTGATAGACAAATATTCTGGTTGGCTGTTACTTTCCCTTTTAGCCAACTGATCCGTCAAACTCATTTTGCTTTAAGGGGGAGATACATAATGCCAGATTACAACTACTATTACAATCTTATTATTGAGCGATTGCAAAAAGTAGATTACAAGAAAATAAAAGCCCTTTATTACATTATAGATGGCTTCCTGGGGAATAGCTAATGCTATTCCTCTTTTTGTTCTTCAAATTTCTTAAATTCTTTATATATGTAATCCCAGTACTCATCTGGCAATCCCATCATCATATTGAGATAAAACTTCTTAAACTCATTTTTTTCCTGCGCAAGTTTTCCAGCATTCTGAAAATACTGCATATCCTCGGATATAAACATGTTATTTGGACCGCCTTCACCTGTGAGAAGCCAAGTTTTGTTAACATTAAACTCTCGGCAGATATCGTCAATTAATCTTTCACTTGGTAGATTATCCCCTTTTATTAAACGTGTAACATATGACTGATCAATTTTTAATTTTTTTGCAAAATCTACTTTTTTTATGTCTAACTTTTTAATAAGCAGATCGATCTGGGTATTAATTGTCATTGAAAACTCCCTCTTTTATTTTTGATATTAGACTCATAATTTGTTTTCTAGCATTTACTTTATATGAATTTATTTTAGTTCTATCCAAGCTAGTTAATTCTTTTAAATTTGCTTTATCAATAAAGGATAAGTAATCCTCTAAGGCTTGACATAATTCGTAAGGAGTGCAATTGTCGGATAAGTAAAATCCATTAGGACTAAATAATTTAGACTTTTCTTGGCGAAGATACTTCTCAAATAATAAACTAGATACACATTTTAAGTATTTTATACGGCTAAATTCTTTTTCTAACAAATATAAATTATAGTATTTTTCTTCAAACATATAATGAACATATTCTAAGCCTCTTTCATAGATATAGGCTTGTTGAACCTTTTTAAGTACCGTTATTACCTCATTAAAGTCACACTTAAACCATTCTCCATCAAGATTATTTAATGAAAAAATATTATGTAGATCTTTTTCTAATTTGAAACGTTGATGTACTGGTTTCGAAATATATACATTGTAGGTAATAGCATTTTCTATATAAGGAAAGACACTTTTTATAATTTGCCTTATTGCTTGTATCCGTTCGAAGACATTCACTGATGTGCCTATTTTACAAACATCGGTACCATCAATATTCAGTACATATATGTAACCAGTGTGTTTTATATCTTTTTCTTGATTCAGTCCTATAATATTTAACTTTCTTTCATATTCTTCATTTATTTCTCCAAAACCGTCGTAATAATATTTGATCTTCATATTATCCCCCTATCAATCTATTTTAGTATACATTGAAAATATGAGTGAGTCAAGAAAAAATAATTGACAACTTGAATGGCTCATGATAATATATGAGTGAATCAAGAAAGCGAGGTGAGAAATATGAGAGAAGCCACAACTACTATTATAAATGAAATTAAGCCTGATGCTATTCAGGAACGTCTGATGCAGGCAGAGGAAATGTCTCAGATCTGGGACAAGAGTCCAGAAGCCGTGCAGATGTACTTAAGAGGTTGTATGGCTACGGCGGCGGCACTGGCCGGTCAGATTTGTGGACCGAGGAAGGTAAGTTAAAGAAAATTGTGGAAAAAGGTGAGAGAAATGTGGGTTTCAAAAAAGAAGTGGAAATCCCTAGAGAAAAGAATTGCTGACCTTGAAGGACAAGTTCAGGGTCAGCAAGTGGAAAGAGATTTCTTAGCCTCCGATTCGTATAGCTTAGATGACTTTAAAAAAATCTTTAATGAATTTCTTTCAGAGTGCAGGAATCAAGATTTATTACTTTTAAATCATTCAGAGTTTTGAGGGTAGTTTCAACAGCAATTTGGCTTGAGATACGCATGGATTGTAAAACAACCTTGCTCATAATTGCATTAGCATTATCTGTACTTTTTACATTTTTAAAGAGTAATTCATCTATGTTGCTTCTTTTAAGTAAATTTTGGTCAACCGTGCAAGCTATGTAATCTGCTAATTCTTTATTCGTCATATGTTTTCTCCTTTCTTTTGTACTCAGCCCTGGCGGGAGCTTGTACTTAAAGTATAGGTGGATTGGAAATTTATAGCAATATGGAAAGGTGTACAAACCGTTCGACATAAGATCAGATAGAAAGGGGTGAGGCTATGGCCATCGTTAAAGAGGTAAAAAAGGGAGATACAACATTCATCTTCCACGATGACTACTGTAAAGACACAACACCAGAAGAGGTAGAGGCTATTAGTAAGCAACTCGGGCGTATTGCATACCCTGCTCTCAGGGCAGCCCACTTACGAAAAGAGGGATCCGCCTGATGGCGGGTATGGTGGACAAGCTGAGGAAAGGAGCCACTACAATGGTAAAACCTGATGGGGTCACTTATTCCTGTAAATCCTGTCAGTCCCGTGACCGGTGCATGGAACGGAGCAGGCGGTATACATGCAAAGATTATAAGAGGAGGACTCATGCAGAAGTATTTTACAAACCTGGAAGATTTCAAAGACGCCAGCAAACACCCACTAAGGGATGAGATTCTTTGCTACATACGCACGTCAATTATTTTTGTTTTAAGCTTAGCTGCTATGCTCGCAGTTTGTGGGGCATTGGAAGTGGCGTAAGAGGAGGCATTTAGAACTATGATGAAACAAGAGTTTGAGAAACTCATTCACGCAGAAGTCAGCGAGAGTGACTATAACGTTATTGACTACGTCTATACTTGGTACCCGACCGTAAGCGAAACAGAGGGTAAGAATCAAATTGCCGAATTGTATGTGAGTTTTGGCATGGCAATTATTACGGATATGGTACCTAGAGCCAGGAAGATGGAAGATCTTGAGAATGAACTTAGAGCGATTCAACAAAAGCTAATTACTATTCAAGATCAAATTAAGAAACTAAGAGGCGACAATCTATGAAAAGCTATGCCATTGAATGGACTGCAGCTGAAATTGAGAGCTTATCTCTAAATGCCTTGGAGAGAGCATATGATGCCGGTCATTTGGGGCCATTGGTTATAAACGATGGACACGTTATCGGCTACGAAAAAACAGAAACCCCAGGAGCTGCAACTCCCAGGGAATCAAGGTAACAAATAAAAATATTTCATCTCTATTATACGTAGAGAATCGGAGGAAATCAAGATGGGCTATTATAAAAAATGTCCCTGTTGTGGTGCGAATCTTGATCCTAATGAAAAATGTGATTGCTTAGATCAGGAAAATAATCAAAAAAGAGAGGAAAGTAATTATGACAATAACAGTAGATATCAGAGGATTAGAGCCTGTAGTGGAGGCTATAAACAAGCTTGCTCAGGCATTAGGAGCTAACGGGGTGGAAACCAGAATTAACGAGTCTGCAGGACAGGCTCCTATGCAGGCAGCTTCTACACAGGCGCCTCTTCAGCAGATGCCCGGTGCACAGTATCAGCAAAACCCGGCAGCTCCTCAGGGCGGTACATACTACCAAGCTCCTGGTATGATCCCCACTCAGCAAAACTCGGTACCAGTGAATTATGCAACTCAAGGCAACCAGATTTCTGTAGGTAATGCTCAGCAGGTTCCGCAGGGCGGCACTCCTCCAACTCAGCAGATGGCACCAACGCAGGGACAGATCCCGACGACGGCTGTGGCCCAGGGCTATACGCAGGATCAGATTGCCGTAGCAATGACCGGTTTGGTGGATAGAGGAATGCAGCCTGTAGTCATGCAGATTCTTGGACAATTTGGAGCTATGTCATTACAACAGATTACGAAAGAGCAATATCCGGCATTAGTAACGGAGCTCAGGAAGGCAGGGGCGAATATCTGATGAGCGAGGAAAGAAGTCACGCCTTGTTGTCAGCGTCCAGTGCAAAAAAGTGGATTAACTGCCCCCCTTCTGCAAGACTTGAAGACGGATTCCCAGACACAACGTCTGAAGCTGCAGAAGAGGGGACATTGGCCCACAGCCTTGGAGAGTTAAAGCTCCGTAAGTTGTTTGTTGAGCCTGGAATGCCTGACAAGACCTATAAGGCAGCCTTAAATAAAATAAAGAAGAATGAGCTTTATGATCCTGAAATGGATCGTTATACCGATGATTATGTTTCATATATTCAGAAGATCGCTTACGGCTATACGACGACTCCTTATGTAGCAATTGAAAAGAAACTCGATTACAGTCATATCGCTGCGGAAGGTTTTGGGACTGGAGACTGTATCGTTCTTTGCGGATCCGATCTCCATATCATAGATTTAAAGTACGGAAAGGGCGTGGTGGTAAGCGCAGAGCATAATCCGCAAATGGGGCTCTATGCATTGGGTGCACTTGCGGCTTACGGTTTGATCTACCCCATAAATCAGGTACATTTTCATATAGTTCAGCCCCGTGTTCACAATTTCTCAAGCTGGCAGACGACTGCCGATGACCTGCAGGCGTGGGCCCGTGACGTTGTTAGTCCTAAAGCAGCCCTTGCCTATAAGGGTGAGGGGGAGTTTTGCCAGGGTACCTGGTGTGATGATGGATTTTGCAAAGCGGCAGGTCAATGCAGGCATCGCATGAATGAGAACATGGCAGTAATTCAGGAGGGACTTGATCCTATATCCGGAAAAATGATGAGTGAAAACCTCATTAGTAATGAAGAGCTTGGCCAGCTCCTTCCTCTGCTGCAATTAGTTGCTCCATGGATCAAAAAGGTAGAAAAGGCGGCTCTTGAAAAGCTCCTTGCAGATGAAACTGTCCCCGGGTGGAAGCTCGTAGAGGGAAGAAGCAATCGTGAAATTAATGATCAAACAAAGGCATTTAAGGATTTGATTGCTGCAGGATACAAAAAAGCAATGCTGTATGAACAGAAGCCGCTACCACTTACTGAAGTTGAAAAGCTTATTACAAAAGAGGATTACACCAAGGTATTAGAGCCTTACATAGTAAAACCAAAAGGTAAGCCTACTATAGCACCAGAGAGTGATAAGCGGGCGCCATACCAGAAAAACAGTTCCCCGCAGGATGACTTCGGTGGGGATAACCAGTATAAGGAGGGACAACCATGTTGACAGGAAAGTTTAGGGCGAGTTACGTCCATGTTTTTGAACCACAAGTACCCCAGGGCGGAGGAGATCCTAAGTATAGCATTACAATGCTGATACCTAAGAGTGACTTAGCTACGCTTAATATGATTCAGGCTGAAATGAATCGGGCCTTACAGGAGGGGCTGGCGAAGGTTTACAATGGCCAGATGCCCGCAAGGCCGAAACTTCCGCTGTATGACGGGGACGGTGTTCGTGCAAGTGGAGAGCCCTTCGGTGATGAATGCAAGGGGTATATGGTTATTACCGCTTCCTCAAAGACCAGGCCCTCTATTGTAGATCTTAATGTTCAGCAGATCATTGACCCCAATACTTTCTATTCCGGCTGTTATGCCAGAGCAACTATAAATTTCTTTGCCTACAATCAAAATGGTAATAAGGGCGTAGGGTGTGGGCTCAATAATGTGCAGAAATTAGAGGACGGAGAACCCTTATCCGGAAGAGCCACTGCAGATGAAGATTTCGGCGGTCGTAATGCCTGGAATGGGCCGGCTACTTACCAGATGCCAACACAGGGGAATTCTCCTGCAGGTTACGGTCAGGCAGGGTACCAAGCACCCAGTCAGCCGGCATATCAAAACCCCGTGGGACAACAATATCAGGCAGCGGTACCTCAGGGATATGCTTCTAATAGTTATCATCAGGCAAACGGCTATTCCCAGCCTGTTTACCCAGGTCAAGGTTACGCGCAACCACAGATTGATCCTATCACCGGACTGCCGGTGGTGCCCGGAGGAGTGATGGGGATTTGAGAACTCTCAGTATAGATATTGAGACATACAGTAGTGTGGATATCAGAAAGTCCGGGCTGTACAAATATGTACAGTCGCCGGACTTTGAGATTCTATTATTTGCCTATGCTTACGATGATAACCCTGTTCAGATCGTAGATCTTGCAGGAGGGGAAAAGATACCTTATTTCACCGTTATGGACTTACATAGACCTGAAGTAAAAAAAACAGCCTTTAATGCAGCTTTCGAATATTATTGTTTAAGTAAGTTTTTCCAGACGCATCTCGATCAATGGCATTGCACCATGGTTCATGCCTGGTACTGTGGATATTCTGGCGGTTTAGGTGCAATCGGACAGGCGATGCAGTTTCCTGAGGATAAACGAAAAATGTCAGAGGGAAAAGCTTTGATCAAGTATTTCTGCTCTCCATGCGCCCGCACAAAGCGGAACGGTGGAAGGACTCGAAACCTACCAGATCATGACCCTGACAAATGGAAATTATTTAAGGAATACTGCAAGCAGGACGTTGTAACAGAACGAGAGATCAAAAAGCAGTTGGATCCCTATCCGCTTCCGGAGTTTGAGCATAGATTATGGACCGTAGACCAGTTAATTAACATTGGAGGCGTTTCCATAGACCTGGATATGGTAGACGGAGCTCTTGCAATCAGTAATCAGATCACGAATGAGTTGACAGATAAAGCCCGGGATATTACCGGTCTTGAAAATCCAAACAGCGTAGCACAGCTTAAACAGTGGATATCGGATAATGCGGATGTGGAGATAGAAAGCTTAAACAAACAGACTGTATCAGATTTATTAAATGACCAGAATGGCGCAGATGAATTAAAGGTTATGCTCCGTATTCGGCAAGAAATGGCCAAAACATCTGTTAAGAAGTATGAGGCTATGAAAGCTGCTGTGTGCGAAGATAATCGAGTCAGGGGACTTCTTCAGTTTTACGGAGCAACCAGAACCGGTAGATGGGCAGGGCGCCTGGTACAGGTGCAGAACTTACCCAGAAATTACATTGAGAGCCTGGATACAGTACGTGAACTTATCAAAAAACGTAAAATAGAGGCTCTTCGGACCATATATGGAAACATTCCTGATACTTTATCTCAGCTCATACGGACCACATTTATTCCAGCCGAGGGCAAGCAGTTTGCCGTAGCAGACTTTTCTGCCATAGAAGCCCGTGTCCTTTCCTGGTTAGCTAATGAGACCTGGAGATTAGATGTTTTTCGCACACATGGAAAGATTTATGAAGCTTCAGCCAGTGCCATGTTTGGCGTGCCCCTGGAGTTGATAAAGAAAGGGAATCCTGAATATGAACTAAGATCAAAAGGAAAAGTCGCAGAGCTGGCCTTGGGATATCAGGGAAGCACCGGCGCGCTGATCCAGATGGGGGCATTAAGGGGTGGGTTGGCAGAAGAGGATCTTCCGGATATTGTACAAAGATGGAGAGCCTCGAATAAGCGGATTGTAGACTTCTGGTACAAGGTGGAAAGGTACGCAGTGGATTGCATTAAAAATGGAACTAATTCCACAATGCCCTGCGGTGTATCATTTTCCAGAGACTCCACACGGTTAATTGTCACTTTGCCAAGTGGTAGAAAACTGTTTTACCTACAGCCCCAGCTTATTCCTGATGATCGGAACTATGACCGGATCTATTATATGGGGCAGGGACAGAAAAGCCATAAGTGGGAGCTGCTTCAGACTTATGGGGGTAAACTCACGGAGAACATTGTTCAGGCTGTAGCGCGGGATTGTTTAGCAAATTCAATTATTAATCTCTATAACGCGGGATACGTAATTAATTTTCATATTCATGATGAAGTAATACTCGAAATCCCTGAGAATGGCAATCAGAGTCTTGATGAAGCCATAAGCCTCATGTGCCATGCTCCCGCCTGGGCGGAGGGCCTGCCACTTAATGCAGATGGGTTTGTAAGTGACTATTATAAAAAGGAGTAGGGCGTATGTTTGTAAATGACAGGCAGATCAAAATAGCAGTAGGAACGAGCAGAAAAGCCACATCCTGGCATTTGCAGGAAATGCTCTGGTCCCAATTCGTTCAGAGGGTATCAAGGCCTGAGAGGACCCAGGAGTCCTTTACAGAATATAAAGGGTTGTCAAAAGCTCAGCAAGATAATCTCAAAGATGTAGGCGGCTTTGTAGGAGGAATTCTTAAGGGGGAAGCCCGTAGAAATGGAAACGCTGGAGATCGTTATCTAATTACCTTGGATGCGGATAGCATCGTTCCTGGCGGAACCCAGGGAATTATAAACGCAGTTGATGCATTGGGCTGCGCTTATGTAATTTATTCGACCAGGAAGCATGAAAGCGCAGCTCCAAGGCTCCGGATTATTCTTCCTCTTGATATCCCGTGCACGGCTGATGAATACGAACCGATAGCCAGAAAGACTGCTGCATTTTTAGGGATGCAGATATTTGATCCCACAACGTTTGAGCCCGTTCGGCTAATGTACTGGCCAAGCTGCTGTATTGACGGTGAGTTTGTTTTCCTTTACGGCGATAAGCCATTTATTTCAAAAGATGGAATGCTCGGACTTTATAGCGACTGGCACAATGTAGCCGAGTGGCCAGAGGTACCAGGAGCCGCAAAGCTCAGAGACCGATCTGCTAAGAAGCAGGGGAACCCTATAGAAAAACAGGGGGTAGTTGGTGCCTTTTGCAGAGAGTTTGACATTCCGACTGCAATAGCAGAGTTTTTATCAGATGAGTACGTTCCTTGCGGAGAGGACCGCTTTACCTACTGTGAAGGATCTACGGTGGGGGGCGCCGTACTTTACGAAGACGGGAACTTTCTTTTCAGCCACCATGCAACGGATCCGGCCAGCGGTAAGTTGTGCAACGCTTTTGACCTTATAAGGCTTCATAAGTTCTCAGATGAGGATTATGACGCAAAACCAGATACCCCGGTTACTCAGCTGCCATCTTTTAAGACGATGTGTGAATTTGCATTAAAACAGGATTCAGTGTCCAAAGCGGTAGCATCTGAACGGTATCAAAAGGCTCAGGGCGAGTTTGCAGTACTGCCAGGAACCACGGAGAGCGCAGAAGTAGCCGAGGTAAACCTTGACTGGCTATCACGTTTAGAATGCCACTCAAAGACGGGGAAGCCTCTCAGCACGATCGATAATGCTGTTATTGTCTTAAACAATGATCCAAAGCTGTCCGGAAAATTCTGGCATGATGAATTTGGTAATAGAGCAGTAGTAGAAAAACCTCTTCCATGGGACGTGGTTCAGGGTACTTATAAGCTAAGAGCCTGGGTAGATGAAGACGATGCAGGTTTAAGGCATTACATAGAAAAAGTGTACGGAATTACAGGAAAAGAGAGGATATATGACGCCATGGCGGTTTATGCTACCTCTCACAAGCACCATAAGATTAAAGAATATTTAATGGGTCTGAAATGGGATGGGATTCCCAGATTGGATCAATTGCTAATTGACTATTTTGGGGCCGAGGATAGTCCCTATACCAGAGCTGTTTCCAGAAAAACACTGGTGGCCGCAGTGGCCAGAGCTATGATTCCAGGAATAAAATTTGATTCTATGCTAATTCTTTCAGGAGCTCAGGGAGTCGGGAAAAGTACCTTTTTCCGCTTTCTTGGAAAAGATTGGTACTCTGATAGTTTAGCTACCTTTGATGGTAAGGACGCCGCTGAGCTTATACAGGGTTACTGGATTATAGAAGCTGGCGAACTCGCAGGAATGAATAAATCAGAAATGAATACCGTAAAGCAGTTTTTAAGTAAAACCGAAGATGTATACCGCGAAGCGTATGGGCGCCGTACAAAGCCATTCCCGCGGTCTTGCGTCATTGTAGGAACAACCAATGATAAGGAATTTTTAAAGGATAGAACGGGAAACAGGCGCTTTTGGCCGGTAGACTTAGGTAAAGGGGAGCCCACTAAGAGCGTATTTAAGCATCTTCCGGACGAGGTGGATCAGATATGGGCAGAGGCCTGTGTTCGCTGGCAATGTGGGGAATCCCTTTATCTGGAGGGAGCAATCGCAGAGGAGGCCGTAAAGCAGCAAGAGGAGCATAAGGAACGTAATGCAAGAGAAGGAATCATTCGGGAGTTCCTGGAAAGAAAAGTACCAAATGATTGGAGCAAGCGGGATCTGGCGTCACGTCGCGAATTCTGGAATTTTGCAGGTAAGGAGTATGACGAAAATCTGCTTCAGGAGCGTGATCGGGTATGTGCAGCTGAAATATGGTGTGAGTGTTTTAATGGGGACTTAAAGATGATGAAGCGATCAGATGGGCTGGAAATAAGTGGAATCCTATCTTGCCTGAGCGAATGGGAGTACAAAGCAACAGTCCGATGCGGACCATATTACGGAACACAACGGGGTTTTGTTAGGAGAAAATTGTAAACGGAAGGTGTAAACAGACAGGCAAAATGTAAACAGACTGTTTACAAAAATGTAAACGTTGTAAAAGGGTGTAAACAGTATAGTGTTTACGGTTAAAGCCTGAATACATAAGGGTTTGAGATACTTGTAAACGTTGTAAACATTAATTTTCTTATAAATATAAATTAAAGGGAAATAAGGGTATATATACCCCACGTACCCTTGTACGCTAGGTACTATATACGTGTACGTGAGACAACGTTTACATGGTATGGACAGGAGAATTAGAGATGATTGAAAAAAAGCTTGAAGAGAAATTCAGGGTGGCAGTAAGTAAGGCGGGTGGTAAGGCCTACAAATTCACATCACCCGGTAATGATGGAGTCCCGGATCGTTTGGTGGTACTTCCTGGAGGATATATCGGTTTCGTTGAACTGAAGCAGAAGGGGAAAAAGCCTACACCACTCCAGAATAAACGGATTAGAGAGCTGCGGGATCTTGGTTGCACGGTTCATGTTTTAGACGATCCGGCGAATATCGGAGCTGTAATAGGCAGCATAGCCAGAGGAGGGCAGGCGCTATGAAACTAATACCCCATGATTATCAGCGGTACTGTATTAACCGCATGATTGCTGAACCAGAGTTAGGGCTCTTTTTAGACATGGGACTTGGGAAGACCGTTATCACTCTTACTGCGGTTAATGACTTACGGTATAACCGCTTTGCTGCCAGTAAAGTTCTAGTCATAGCCCCTAAGAAAGTGGCAGAGGACACCTGGACAAGAGAAGCATCTAAATGGGATCATTTAAAGCTACTGCGAGTAGTACCCGTTCTGGGAGCAAAGGCTAAGCGCATTAAGGCAATAAATACCCCGGGCGATGTGTATGTGCTAAGCAGAGACAACGTCCCTTGGCTTGTTGACTATTACCGGAACGATTGGCCGTTTGACACCGTGGTCATTGACGAACTAAGCAGTTTTAAGAATCCGCAGGCAAAGCGATTTAAAAGTTTGGTGCTTGTTCGGAGTCATATCAGGAGGATTTATGGGCTGACCGGTACCCCAGCGCCTAATGGATTAATAGACCTATGGGCCCAGGTTTTTTTATTAGATCAGGGGAAGCGCCTTGGCGAAAAAATTGGAGTCTATCGGGAAAACTATTTCTCGCCGGCGTCCCGTAATCGCGACGTGATATTTTCTTACGCACCGTTGCCAGGAGCGGAGGATACAATACAGAGCAGAATCGGAGATATATGTATTAGCCTTTCGGCAAAAGATTACCTGGCACTTCCGGAGCGTATTGACAATATAATCCATGTGCAGCTAAATGACAAAGAGCGTAAGGCCTACGAAAAATTTGAAAAGGAAATGCTTCTGGAAATAGACGAAGCGACACTTGATGCCGGTTCCGCAGCAGTGCTTACAAACAAGCTTCTGCAGTTTTGCAATGGGGCTGTGTATGACGAAAATAAAACGCCGGTGGAAATCCACAGTGAAAAGTTGGAGGCTCTTACGGAGATCGTAGAAGCAAATGCGGGTAAACCGGTCCTGGTCTTTTACAATTTCCAGCATGACCGTGCAAGAATAATACAGCTCTTTTCCAGATCTGGACTAAAAATTAAAGAGCTTAAAGGCCCAGATACAATAAGCCAGTGGAATAACCGGGAAATAGATCTCCTGCTTGCGCATCCTGCAAGCGCCGCTTACGGCCTAAATCTCCAGGCGGGGGGGAATATCATTGTATGGTTCGGACTTAATTGGTCTTTAGAGCTTTATCTACAGGCGAATGCCAGATTGCACAGGCAAGGACAAAAAGAGAGTGTCATAATACATCACTTGGTTGTCAGCGGGGGTATGGACGAGGACGTCATGGACGCCTTGCAGAATAAGCAGGTAACACAGGATTCCCTTCTTATGGCCTTAAAGGCCCGGATCGGGAAGGTTAGAGGAGTGGAGAAAGACGAAGGAAATTAATAGACTGATATTTTCCAGAGGAGGGACAAATGAGCAGTAAAGAGGAACACGCAGCCGCATTTACTACGGAACGGGCCAGAGCCGCCAAACAGGTATACATACTGAAAGGACCCAAGGCTGATACATTCAGCGCAACAAATCCAGCCTACGCATATACCAGTTCATGCCCGGATCCAAAGCGCAGGAAGCCTGCGAGAAAGATGGTGCAACATGAAGCTTGAAGAAAAACAGATAATCACTGTCCAGGTTTACCCTGGAAGGAAGTTTGGGACTATGATCGGCAGTAATGACGGCCTGATCGGGATCCTGTTGGACAGTGGTGATTACATAGATACACCCCAAGATCGGGTGAGAATTGTGTCGGTGGAGCTGGAGAGTGATGCCACACAAAAAACTTTATGAGATTTTTGACAGCAAGGGGGTGAATTTTTGGACCAGGAAACTAAAATAAATGAAGAAAAGAAGGACTACTTAAAATCGTATAAAAAAACTCGGAACCGTTTAAATTCTCTTGAACTCCAACTCAGGCAGCTAAAACTTGATATGTTACATGTCAGAGCCTCTCAGGGTGACGGAATGCCCAGGGGCAAGGGAGAAATGAATGATTTATCAAGATTCATGGAGCAAATGGCGAATTTGGAAGAGCGAATTGATAGTAAACGGTCGGAGTTAGTGGATAAACAAATCAAAATAACTTCTGCAATAAATTTGCTTAATGACGATGACGAGTGCACAATTATGACTGAAAAGTATTTAAACGGTAAAACTTGGGAAAAGGTTTCAGAGGACAATGGATATGCATGGATGACAATGCATAGGATCCATGGACGCGCATTGAAAAAAATAAAATTGGGATAGAATGGTATAATCTTCCTGTGTTATAGTGTAAACAAGAAATTGGGCTTCCTCGCAGGAGCCCTTTTTAAAACCCGACAGGAATTTTGTTACCGTCATTAAAATACAGAGGAGATGGTAACATGAATAGTTTCATAAGTTGGATAGGTGGTAAGAAACTTTTGAGGAAAAAGGTTTTAGAACAATTCCCAGATCCAGAATCATATAATCGATATATTGAGGTATTCGGTGGAGCGGGCTGGGTATTATTTTCCCAAGATAAGCATGCGCCTATGGAGGTATTTAACGATGTAAACGGAGAGTTGATTAATTTATATAGAGTTGTAAAGTATCACTCGGAAGCTCTACAGAAGGAACTGGAATGGTTGCTTATGTCTCGGGAGCAGTTTTTTGATGAGCTTAATAGAAATACCAGGGGGCTGACAGATATCCAGAGGGCGGCCCGTTTCTTCTGCCTGATAAAAGAAAGTTTCGGTGCAGACTGCAGGTCGTTTGGTGTTAGAAGCAGAGACATGAAAAAGGCAGTCGACTATTTGAAAGAGGTTTCTGGCCGATTAAACAGAGTCGTTATTGAGAATCAGGATTTTGAACGGTTGATTAAGACTTATGATCGCCCTGATGCCCTATTTTATCTGGATCCTCCTTACTACGAAGCGGAGAAGTATTATCCGGATCGTTTTAACCCGGAAGACCATGGAAGGTTGCGGGATTGTCTGTGTAATATCAAGGGAAAATTTGTATTATCCTATAATGACTGTCAGCAGATCAGGAATCTCTATGAAGGATTTACAGTTGTTGAGGTTGATCGGTCGGACAATCTGGTTAGTAAGAATGGTGGTCGGAGATATAAAGAGCTTATCATTAAAAATTTTGAATAGATTTATCCCCCTTCGGTTGCTGGGTGTAACAGCCTAGTGACTGATTAACCCGGTTTATACTCTCCCAAGACATTTTCCGGGTCTAAAGGCTCTTAGCTTATAGCTGAGGGCTTTTTTATTAATAAAGGTTGATTGACTATTTCGAACAAGTGTTCTATACTGAATATACAAAATTAGTATTTAATTTTTGGAATATTTACCCATAAGACATGTGTTATAATAAATAAAAAAGTCGAATGGGGAGAGTAGCATGAGCATTGTACCGGTAACATTTTCAGAAGAAAACGAAGGGTATATTACACTTTCGGCATTTAAAAAGTTTGCGAGAGATAAAAAAAATTATTCTCTGCGTACAACCGCGAGTAGACCAGAGATGGTTGAGGATATTAACCAGTATGCTGAATCATCTGAGGAAAATAAGAAAACAGTCTTATTGTGGGTTGATTCAGTACTCAAAGAAGGTATTAAAGATTTATATGTTAAAAAAATGGATTTAAATAACGATCAGCTTAGTAAGCTAAATGATGATTCATATGTTTGTGAGTTGTTAGAGGAAGAGATATACGACCCTAATTGCAGATATCTTTGCAATCACTATACAGGTAGCCTGCATTGTTATAGATATGAAATAAATAATACAATAGATGGTAGGGTAATAAATATTTATTTAGGCAAGCTAATAACTTTTAGCGATAAAAATAATGGAACTCGCTCCAATCCATACCCGCTTTTTGTTGATATTTATGTAGATAAAGGAATAATTGTTGGAAGGGCAAAGTCTAAATCAAATATGTACAAATACACAAAATTTTTTGATTCAGAACATGTACAAACAACATCAACTGAAAAGGAAATTTTAAACGCAATAAAATATACGCTTGAGATTTTTGGCATAGCTACAATAAAAGGGTATCTAGTATCCGAAGAATTTAAGGGAATGCTATATAATATGCTGCTGAATTATACACAAACTCCAACAAAGATTGTGCAAATGATGGAGGATAAAAAAGCTGAAGTAGAAGAAATGAGGGATTTATTGGTAAATCGAATCTGTGGATTATCGACATATTATCTAAATGATGTACTTTCGGATATAACAAATATGGTTGAAAAATATTTTTCTATCAGTTATCCGGACAAGAGTATTTTTACCGCGGATCGTGAAGCCTATCCTTTAAAAATATCTGCGACAGATGATGAGGAATCTAAACTTGAGCAGAGAGCAGCAAATGAAGATCCATTACAATCAAAAGCCATATTTTTTGATAATAAAAAACTATTGCAGAAAAGCCAATTGTGTGATGGCGTATGGTTCCGCTTCTTGCGTCAATCATCAATATACTTTAACAAAGCTTTCAATGTTAGAATATCTATAAAAAATGATTGTTGTTCAATTAAATTCACAGAATTTACCTTGGAGGAGGACATAAGACATGTGCTGTTCTCGCTTATCAAGTCTTAGTAATGTTATAACAAAAGAGAATATATTATTGTTAGATGATTATTTGCATTCTCTTTCGCCAAATGCTGCAAAATATATAACTCCAACTAAGATTATGAAAGTATTGTCATTAGATTATGAAACTAGTGTTAAAGCATTACTTAAGCTAGAAGATGGCGGAATTTTAAATCGGTATTTTGGAATAAGATGTCCAGAGTGTTCTATGTTAATAAAAACAGCGGAAACACTTGAAGAACTTAAATACGTTAGCATTAATACCTGTTACAGTTGCGAGGAAGAGATTGAGATCTCAAAAGATGATGTTGTTATATTATTTAGAATTAATGAATATGAATTCCCTTTTGAATCCGGGCAACAAAAAACTTCTTTTGGAGCTAAAAAGGAAAGTACTTTTGTTGCCCAAGAGAAAGATAGTTATTACGATTTTAGTAATATGGAAGAATATTTGAAGGTAATGGCTCAAAACGCGGAGCATGAACATACCAGTAGATTAATTGAACAGGAAAAAAACGAAGATGATAAGAAATTAGAAAGAAAAGCTGTAAAAATATATAAAAGGAATACTAAAATATCAATAGCTTTAAGTTTTATTGGATATTTTATATTAGTATATATAATTATTTACGTATATAAACAATATGGCTACAGTAAAATAGCAACTTTTTCTACTTTTGGCTCTTCATTAATACCGTTCGGAATTAATTACATCATACTTAAAATGTTTCCTCAAGATATAGGGTTAATAAAACGTATATTAAAAGCAGAAAATAGTACATAAAGTTATAATTTTCAGAGGCGGCCAACCCCGTCTCTTTTTTGTTATAAAAATTAGCCAGATTGGAAGGTGAGGTGATGGCTCGAGGACATGAAAACTTAATCCCGAATAGCAAACGAACCCCGGACGAACTCCGGAAGATTGCTTCAGCTGGTGGAAAGGCATCTGGTGAAGCCAGACGGAAAAAGGCTAACTTTCGAAAGACACTAAACGCCTGGCTAACTGCTGAAATAGATAGCCCAGAGTGGTCCCCATTGTTGGAAGCTATGGGGCTTGATAGTACTGTAGAATCAGCGGTCACAGGGGCTATGATCAAGGAAGCTCTTTCCGGTAATGTTAAAGCCTTTGAAGTCATTGCTAAGTATTCCGGCCAATCAGCTCAGACGGAGGCAGACGATAAGGAGCAGGAAGTAAAGGTTAAGGGTATGACCCTGGACAATGATGCTAAACAAAAAGAAGTAAGCGGAGAAGAAAAAGGAGGCTTTAGCGCTTCCATCATAGAAGCTTACAAGAAACGCAGGGAAGCGGAAGGAAAGGAGGAGCAGGATGGAACCTGATCAGGAAGCAATATTGTATTATGCAGATAATCCGGTCGAGTTTGTAGAGGATATCATTGGTGCCAAGCCGGATGACAATCAGAAGACTATACTCAGAAGTGTTGCTGCAGAGCCGATGACTTCTGTCCGATCTGGGCACGGAATTGGAAAGAGTGCAGTGGAAGCCTGGGTTGTGATCTGGTTTCTTTGTACACGTCCATTTCCTAAGATTCCATGTACAGCCCCTACGAAACATCAGCTATTTGATATCTTGTGGGCTGAGGTCAGTAAGTGGATCAGGAGCAGTCCTTTTCTAAGCAATGAACTGATATGGACTGCTGAAAAAATATACATGAGGGGTTATCCGGAAGAATGGTTTGCAGTTGCTCGTACTGCTACAAATCCTGATGCACTGCAGGGCTTTCATGCTGAGAATGTGCTTTTTATCATTGACGAAGCCTCTGGCGTGAAGGATATTGTATTTGAACCTGTACTTGGAGCATTGTCTACCAAAGGGGCTAAGTTACTTATGTGTGGGAATCCTACTCGACTTACTGGATTTTTTTATGACAGCCATCATAAGAGCCGAAGCAGTTATAATGCGTTGCACGTAGATGGCCGGGACAGCTCCAGGGTTGATATGGACTTTATTAATAAGATCATAGATATGTTTGGCGCTGATAGTGACGTGTTTCGCGTACGTGTTGCAGGCCAGTTTCCCCGATCCACTCCGGACAGCTTAATTGCAATGGAGTGGTGCGAGGAAGCAGCCAAACGTCGCATCGAATCTCCCGGTAATAGAATTGATATAGGCGTAGACGTTGCCCGTTATGGTAATGACAGTTCTATCCTTTTTTCGGTTATGGATAAAGTAAGACCAGTGGAAGACTTTGAAGTCTATCATCACAATATGACTACGGAGATCGCAGGCCATGTGATTATTATGATTAAGCGCTACGCAAAGGAGTACCTGGACGTTGCAATCCGGGTAAAGGTGGACTGCGACGGCTTGGGTGTAGGAGTGTTTGACATTTTGGAAAGCCGTAAAGATAAAATTATAGATGAGATATGGGAGGACCGTTGCAAGGCTGAGGGTCTGGATCCGCAAGTAAACTGGAATCAGTGTCAGGCAGTCCCCCGGCTGGATCTGGAGATCATGGAATGCCACTTCGGGGGCAAAGGCGGTAAGGTTGATGACGCGGATCCGGTGGAATATAGCAACAGCACAGGCTTGATGTGGGGAGCGGTAAGAAAGGCTTTAAAAGATGGCACCCTGCAGCTGCCTGACAATGATGCTTTGTTTTCTCAGTTATGTAACCGTAAGTATATTGTAAACGAAGATGGTAAACTGGAATTAGAAAGAAAGGAAGCAATGAAGAAGCGCGGGGTTTCATCTCCTGATATTGCAGATGCGCTTGCCCTGGCTCTTTACGATCCGCCACAATGGAGCTTTAATTGGTGATAAATTATGGATATTACAAGATTTTTTAGAAGCAGCCGCAGAGCCTCGGATCAATTTAATCGGAGATCTGGGAACAATCGCATGATCCCAAAATGGACCAGTCCTCCAAGTAGGAATACTGCAGAATGGATGCAGTCATTTGGAACCAATCCCCGACTGGCAGTTGTCGATAAGATCTCCTCGGATCTTTCTTATGTAACAGGCAAGCTATACCGGATTGGACAGAACGGGGAGAAAACGGAGATCCTATCCCACCCGTTTCTGGAATTCTGGAAAAGACCCAACCCCTTATACGAATTTACCTCGAGCGCTCTCTGGCGGCTGCAGAATAATT
The DNA here is from genome assembly GCA_009712635.1 of Hungatella sp. Classification (GTDB taxonomy): domain Bacteria; phylum Bacillota; class Clostridia; order Lachnospirales; family Lachnospiraceae; genus Lacrimispora. The sequence continues at coordinate 80,627 of WASS01000002.1, forward strand.
ATCTGCTGCTGAAAGGTGAGGGCTATTTTATTATTGAGCGGTATAATGACGGTTACCCCGCGGAGCTCTGGCCGGTTCCGACTCAATGGGTGCAGATGACCCCGTATCAGGGATTTCCCTTTTACACAATACGAACAACAGAGGGCGGGCTCATGGACGTGTCGGTGGATGATATGTTTGTCATGAAAGACTTAAATCCACTGGATCCATATAAACGCGGGCTTGGTCAGGCTGAACCGATAGCTGATGAAATTGAGATTGATGAGTATGCCGCCAAATTCCAGAAAAAATTCTTCTACAATGACGCCACTCCGAACCTGATTGTATCTATGCCCGGTGCCTCAGATGAGCAACAGACCCAATTCCTTGCAAAATGGAGACAACGGTTTCAGGGGGCAAGCAAGAGCCACGGAGTGGCAACTATTGGCGGTCCTCCTGATCAGGCGGCTACAGTCACAAAGCTGTCCGATAATATGAAAGACCTGGACATGATTAATGGCCGTACTTTTATTAGGGACACGGTGATGGAACATTTTGGTATGCCTCGAGAAATCATGGGAATTACTCAGAACAGTAACCGAGCCACGGCGGATGCTGCTCAATATATTTACGCAACGAATGTCCTAACTCCCCGTCTTATGGGTAGACAGGATGCCATAAATCTGCAACTCCTTTCCTGTTACGGAGATGATCTGTTGTGGGAGTTTGACGATATTATCCCAAAGGATAAAGAGTTTGAGAAGGGACTGGCTCTCGATGGTTGGAATGCCGGATTGCTTATGATGAATGAATCCAGAAAGAAAATGGATATGGAAGCCGTCAAGAATGGGAACATCTATAAAATGGGATTTGCTGATATGTTCATAGGCGAAAATGAAGATCGGGTAAAACTCAGTTCTGAATCTGCCAATCTGCAATATACAGATGTCCCGGATCCAATAGAGTCAGATCGTAACGATATTGAGATCATACCGGATCAGGAAGATGGTATAAGTCTGGGAGAGGAAAAAATTCTATCCAGAGCGTCTCAGATAAAGGCCCGGCGCATTCAGGCAGCAGGCCAGAGTCTGGATATGGTAAGGCGTGCACAGTCAAAGAAGTTTGAATTTGCAACCCTGAAATATTTGAAAGATCAGTCCAAACAGATACAGGGGGCGCTCCTGGGAACAAAAAAAGCAGACGGTACCGTTTGGGACGCTCTCAATATGACACAAGAGGAGTTTTTACAACTATCACAGACCCAGCAGACAGAGCTGACCCAGCAATTTGTCAATGGCCTACTGGATTGGAAGAATGAAGCCTCGCTCCTAGAATCAATACTTACTCCCCTCTGGGCTGAAACCTACGATAAAGGAGCCGATAACATAGCAGCTACTTATCGAATTGAAGCTATGCAGCGTCCGGCCATGACGTCCACTGCTCGGATCAGAGGAGGTCAGAGGATCACCAGGGTAACACAAACAACAAAAGCTAATATAGGCAGGATCGTAACCGACGGTCTGATTAACGGAAAGAGCCACCAGGAGCTTACCGAGGAGATTATGGACGAAATGAACACATCTGCAGAGCGCGCCCGGGTGATAGCAGCACAAGAGTGCAACACTAGCCTCCTGGCCGGAAATTATGATATGGCCAAGAGTGGAGGCTTTACTAATAAGACGTGGCACGTAACAAATATTAGTAAGGCTCGGGATACTCACAGGGGCCTGAACGGTAAGACGGTTTCAATCAACGAACCTTTTATAACAGAAAGAGGAAATAAACTTATGATGCCGTGTGATCCGGATTGTGGCGTAGCAGAAGAAACGGTAAACTGCCATTGCTTTTTAACATACACATAATAAAACTTCATTAAAATTAGCTTTTCATGTATAATAAAGTGATAAATATTGTGGAGGTAAAACAATGAGCACAAAAGAAAAAGCAGATGTAGGTGTAGGGGTATCTAGTAATAAAGATAATAAGGCTGAGGAGAGAAAATGCTTTATTATAACTCCTATTGGTAATTCCGATTCTGAAATATTCAGACATATTAATGGGGTTATACAAAGTGTTATTAGACCAGTATTAAAGGATTGTGGATTTACAGATATAAGAGCTGCTCATGAGATTTCAGATCCAGGCTCTATCAATAATCAACTTGTTAATCGAATTATTGATGACGATTTAGTTATAGCAAACCTAACAGGTAAAAATCCTAATGTTATGTACGAGCTTTGCTTGCGTCATGCAGTTGCTAAGCCGGTAATCCACATTTGTGAGGAAGGAACTAATTTACCTTTTGACATCAAAGGTGAAAGAACGATTTTCTACAAAAATGATATGTATGGATCCGAAGAATTAAAGATAGAATTAATTAAATCCTTGAATAGCATTAATTATGAAAAAGAATATAAAGACAATCCTATATATTCAGCTATACATTTAGGTAAAATACTAAAGACGGGTGATAATGAGAAAATTGATGCAAATACGTTGATCCTGAGAGAAATACAAAGGTTGTCTCAAGAGTTAGCATCAATAAATAATGACAGGAGTCAAAGAAGTTTTAGTAGCAGGAGAACAAAATCTAGCAATAATACTTTTGTTATTTCAATTGATAGTGAATCAGAAGATAGTATTAATTTGTTTAAGAGTGCTTTACTTAATATGTCAAGATCTTATGGAGGTGCAATAATACAGATGAGTATAGATATGACAAAAATTTATATGGAATTTAATAATCCAGTTGATAGTAACATAATAACTGATGCTATTATTAAAGAAGCACTCAATATTGGTATTGATGTAGAAGTTTAATCAATGAACAAATAGTAATATGGAGCTACGCATCAAATAGATGAGTGGCTCCTTTTTATTATAGAGACTCTAAAGGAAAGGAGGTATAAACACTAATGCGTGAGTATAAACAAATGCAGTTCAAGATGGGAGAGTACAACGAAGAAGAAGGGATCTTCTCCGGATACGGCGCCGTGTTTGAGAATATCGACAGCGGCGGTGATATTATTGAACCTGGGACCTTTACGAAGACTCTGGCTGAAGGTTGGGAGCGTGTCAAAATCCTTGCCTTACATAATGATTGCTGGCTGCCTATTGGTCGCCCCCTGGAACTTCGGGAGGATACCAACGGGCTCTTTTTAAGTGCCAGGGTGTCAGATACCAGTATGGGAAAAGACATTAAGATCCTGTTGAAAGATGGTGTACTTAATGAGCTATCCATAGGCTATGACCCGGTTGTCTTTGATTATGACAGCAACGGGATCCGGCACTTGCGCGAGGTTAAGTTATGGGAGGTGTCTATTGTCACCTGGGCAATGAACCCTGAGGCTACCATTACCGGTTACAAGTCCATGCAGGAGTCGATGGGATTGGTTAAGGCTCTCGAAACAGAGTTGCTGGAAGAAATAAAGGCGGGAAGGAAAATAAGTAAATCCCGACTAAAGTCTCTGCAGGATGTGAGTAAATCCATGAAAACAGCTGCCAGAACAATTGACGCCGTTATTAAAGAAGCCGAGGGCGAGCAAAAGCGCCAGACTGCGACCTATTTAAGAAAAGGGCGAGCCATTGAGAAACAAATTGAAATCTATTATTAGAGGAGGACTATATGTCAAGATATAAGATGAGCAGTAAGGCAGCAAGAAGCAGAAAGTCAATGAAAATGGGAGCTGATGACCTTACCGAGATGGTAAAGGCGGCTGTCAAAGAAGCGCTGGACGAACAGAAATCGGACGAAGGTGGGGAAGACGATCCGGAATCGAAAGAGGACGATTTGGAGGCAATACTTACGGATGCCATTGAATCAGCCAATGCAAAAAGGAAATCTGCCAAAGCGGATGAAATCGGAACCGACGATGCAGAAGAACTGGTTAATGCTATTTTAGATGAAGCTGACGCAACGGAAGACAGTAAATCTGACGGTGACGACAGTGCCACCGATCTGGCAGATGTGATCCAGGCTGCAGTTGATGCAGTTAATGAAAAGAGAAAGTCAGCTAAAGCCGATGAGATCGGAACAGATGTGGTAGACGATCTGATGGAAGCCGTATCGGAAATTATGGGTGATGATACCGCAGATGAGGAAGCAAAAGGCAGAAAAAGCAGGACCGCAGGAAGGCAGACTAAATCAGCCAGACAGCCGAGAGCGGCACAGAAAGCCCCACAGAGAAAATACAGCTCTATTTATATGAGCTCTAAGGGAGGAAACATGAGTAAACAGAAAAAAGAAATACCACCCCAGATCAGATTGGCCAGGGCAATCAAGTGCCTGGACGTTTGGGGACGGCACGATCCGGAAAATGCTGCGTATCAGGCAAGAAAACGGTACGGAGACACAGATATGGAAAGGGAATTTAAAGCACTGTCAATTACGAGCCCAGCTGATGGTGGGTACTTAATTCCTGAGGTATACTCCAACGACGTAATTGAACTTCTTTACCCGAAAACGGTAATTGTGGAGCTGGGAGCACAGACGGTTCCTCTTACCAATGGTAACTTGAACCTTCCCAAAATGACAGCCGGCAGCCGTGCACAGTGGGGCGGTGAACAGAGGAAGATTAATCCGTCCGCTCCAAAGTTCGGCAATATCAAGTTATCCGCAAAGCGTTTGGAGGCTATTGTACCACAGACCAGAGAATTACTTATGAGTACTAGCTTCTCTGCAGACAATATGTTTGCAAATGACCTTATGCGGAGAATGCAGCTCGGTCTTGATTATGGTGGTCTTTATGGTACCGGTGGAGAATTCCAGCCGTTAGGAGTAGCCTACAATAAAGACGTCCAGAACATTAATGCCAAGACGATTGGAAATCTGGATCTTGCGGATAATACCGGTAAAATTACTGCGGACTTCCCGGTATTTGTGAGGTCTACTGCCTTAGGTAAAAATATTGATGATATCAAGGCCGGTTGGACCTTTAACAGTATGCTTGAGGGCTATCTGATGAACTTAAAGACAACTACCGGTACATATATCTATCGTGATGAAATGGCTACCGGTAAATTATTAGGATTCCCTTATAAGGTGTCAAACCAGATTTCTACTAACCTTGGCTCTGGGCTTACAGATCTGTTCTTTGGAAACTGGGCTGATCTGCTTATTGGTGATCAGATGGGCCTTGAGACTTACACCACATTGGATGGAACATGGACCGATGATGAGGGAGCGCAGCACAATGCATTTGAGGAGAACCTGGCAGCCACCAGAGCTCTGATGTACGATGATATCGGCGTGCGTCATGCTGAAAGCTTCCTGTACTGCAAAAATATTAAGGTTCTGTAAGGAGGACAACTCATGAAAAGAGAATTATTTGATAATGTAAAATTAATTGTAAAGGCTGATAATACAGCCATTGACCGGTCAGGATGTCTTTCTGGCATCTTAGCAATATCCGTAGGGGCCATTACCGGCAATCCTACTGCGTCAGAGTTATCCATTACAATTACACACGCTGATGCAGAGGACGGCACTTTTAAGCCGGTCACGGATTCAATGATTGGTCTGGAAGAGTATCCCTCAAAAGATGGTGTTCTAAATAAAATTGCTATAAAGGTTGATGATCAATTAGCCATCAATTTGGATCTGGTTGGTTGTAAACAGTATATTAAGATTACACCCAGTATTAAATTTACCGGTGGCACCAGCCCTGCTGCCTCAAATGCTTCCTATGCGCTTGTACTCGGGGATCCGAGTGTGAGCCCCGTGTAAGCCATGGATCAAGTTAAACGTCAGAATAAAATGATATCCGTAATCAACAGTAATAATAAGGGAGTTAAGCAGGCTCCCTCAGAGAGGAGCGGTCCTTATGGCAGAGGAGCAGCAAATAATAAAGGCGCCGACGGTACCACTGGCATCAAACGCACTTACAACTCTAAGTGACATGATGGAATTCATAGGCATGGATCCGGACGATGCTTCCATACCTCGGGTGGTGAGGAATAACCTCATAAGGCTTATTAATTCGGCATCGGAATATATAGAAACCATGACCAGCAGAAAATTTGCGATTACCTTATATAACGAAGGCCATTACGGAAGCGGAGCGCAGGAGTTATGCCTCGGGCAGTATCCGATCAGGGAGGTTGTTACTGTGGAGGATACAGAAAATGAATATGCCGTACCTGCCGATTCCTACTCAGTAGATGATACCGGAAATATAGGTGTTATTTACCGGGACAAGGGCTGGCCAGTACGAGGATACGCGAGCGGTCTTGCAAATGATCTGAAAGCAAGTCGTAAGTACCTTAAGGTTACATACAGAGCGGGCTTTGTTCTGCCCAAGGACGCTACGGAGGAAGTCCCTTCAGATCTGCCGTATGACCTCCAGTATATTGTCTGGCAAATGGTGCAGCAACAATGGAATCTGGCTAACAATGGGGCAAATGGATTGTCAGCCTTTACGATATCTGATGTGAGTTGGACTTTTGATAAGGAGCTTAGTACCCAGGTTAAAGACATTATAAACAAGTATCAGAGGTGGGCTTAATGACTGTCAATGACGAGATCACACCGGAGCTTGAGAGGATTAAACAGGAACTCGGTAAGCTTACAGGGATGAAAATCCATATAGGCGTACAGGGTGCGTCAGGCTATGGCGTGTCAGGTGAGGGTAGGAAGGGTACTCCTGCAGATATAATAACTATTGCAAATGTAAATGAGTTTGGAGCCACAATTAAGGCTAAGAATGTAAAAAATTTAGCCATACCGATAGCAAAAAAAGCAAAAGGTAAGAGCCCTCTAGATTTTCCGGGGCTTTTCTTTTTGCGTACACCCCACGGACTTTTTGGCTGCATAAGCAAAAGCAGAAAGGGGGGGCCACCTAAACAGAAAAGCAGTCCCTCTGAAGATAAGCCAAAATCTAAGAAGTCAGGATCGAAGCCAATTAAAAAGAAATTAGGTGATATTGAGTTTCTCTTCATCCTGATGGATTCCGTTACAATTCCGGAGCGCAGCTTTATTCGCGCGGGATATGACAACAACCGAAAGGCGATTGAAGATATTACGGCCCAGGCTCTTAAAGGTATTATATTCGACTCGTGGGACGCAGATAAGGCAGCAAATCATATTGGTATGGCAACCGTAGGAATTATACAGACTTACATGAATTCACCCTTTAACTTCAAGGGGAAAGGTCGAGTGACTAAGTCCACATCAAACTGGCCGGGTAACCCCCTGGTGGAAACTGGCCGACTTAGAAACTCCATCACCTATAGAATCGAAGGAGGCAGTTAATATGGGTAGTTTTACTTATGCTCAGCCAATGATTCCCCAGGGTCTGCTCCATGATATGTATGAGATACAATCTGGATCCGGATTCAGTCAGGAGAATGGCGGGCAGTGGATACCAGGAGAAGATAAAAAGGTACAGTTTAAGGGAGTGGTGTTGCCTGTAAATGATAAGGATCTCATACGTGACACTGGGGGTACTGTTATACAGTATTCTGAAAAGATATACACCAACGGGCATATCCTGCAGATTGGTGCAAGGGTGGAAGACTCTGACGGAGAAGTGTACACGATTACCCAGGAATTGGGACACAACACTCTCCACCCGATGAAGCGTTATCTCATAGAACGAAAGGGGGCGGCTGCCAAGCGATGAAGTTTAAAGAAGTAAGGAATCTGATTGTTTCAGGGCTTCATGAATATACGGGACTGTTTGTGGTTTTAAGTAATCAGCTTAATCCGGAAAGGGAGCTTCCCTTTATCATCTATTCCGTAACTGCTCCCTACATACCGGAAGGTGGCACTGGAGATTTGCAGTCCACATTAGATACGGCTGGTACAGTGAAAGTGACCAGGTACGAGCAACCGACATGTACTTTTTCTTTTACAGTATGCAGTATGGACCGTCAAACAAAAGACGGTTTTGTATTAGGAGAAGATGAGGCTCTTGATCTGGCAGAAAAGGCTCAGGGCTGGTTCTTACATACAGGTTATGATTATATATCCGGAAAGGGTCTTACTGTAGTTGACATAGCTAATGTACAGGAACGATCCTTTTTGCAGGTGGACGAAGAAGCTAGGCGGTATGGCTTCGATGTGGTAATAAGGTATGTAAGGACTGATGAAATGACCGTTGCAGGGGTGGAAGCCGCGGCAATAAAGAAAGGAGACAACAATGAGTAAAGATGTGGTGGTGGCTGTAAGCCTGGAAGTTCGGGCCAATGCAGCCGATACTTTGGACATTCTCTTAATATCAACGGCAGGTGAAAAACCCGCTAAGACATATACTTCTTTAGAAGATATAGAAAAGGATTGGACCAAGTCAAGTGATATTTATTTAAAAGGAGCGGCACTGTTCAATCAGGGAAAAGCGATCCCGACACCAGCTTCGCTGGTTCGTAAGGTTACGACAGTGGGTTTTGCTTCTCCGGAAACCCCTGCAGCACTCGTGACAGCGCTTAAGGCCTATCAGCAGATTAATAATGACTGGTATATATTTATGACGGATAAAAGTGATGATGCCTATGTTAAGGCGCTGGGTAAATTTGCAGAAGAAAGCGAGCCCAGTGTGGCGGAGCTCACAGCGGGTGTAGAGGATCACAGAAAGCTTTATTTTGCTCAAACGACTAATAAAGCGTATGCCTCTAAAAATGCCAGGACGGTATTGGTCTACACAGAGGATCTTGAAGAGCAGGCGGATGCTGCTTGGGTAGGAGCTGTTGGCCCATGGTACCCACAGTCTGTGACATGGAAGTTTAAACTTCCCGCCGGGTTATCCGTACCGGTACTGACTGAATCAGAAATTACAGGGCTCGAAACAAATAATATCAACTATGTGACGAATGAATACAAAAAGAATTATTTGAAAAACGGAACATGTATGAACGGTGAATGGATTGATGCTGTAATTGGGGCTGACTGGATCGCGCTCACTATGCGATCTAAGCTCTATGATATTTTTATGAGCAATGCCAATATTCCCTATACGGATGCAGGCTTTGCAATTGTTGCCGCAGGAGTCTTTGAAACTCTTAACGAAGCAACCGGGTATTCCATTATTGCAGAGAATCCGGAATCTGGTGCAGGAATTTACACAGTATCAGTGCCTAAGAGATCCGAGGCGACAGATGCACAGACAAGTGCCCGGACAATGCCTGATATTAAGTGGGAGGCCCAGCTCGGCGGTGCCGTACACGGAGTTAAAGTATCCGGAATTTTAAAAGCTACATTGAGTTAAGGAGGTAACCATAAATGAGTGTAACTGGATATGATTCAAGAAAAGTTAATGTCAATGTAAACGGCTCCATCTTGACCGGCTTTGCAGGTGACGGGCTATTTACAGTGTCCAAAAGTGAAGACGCCATCACACCAAACGTGGGGTGCCAGGGAGATGTGGTCTACGAGGAGAACGCCAACGAAAGCGGGACAATTGCAATCACCCTTCAAGGGACCTCTTCTTCGTTGCCGATGCTTAGAAATCTGGCCGCAAATCGGAAGCAGTTTTCCGTTTCCATTTCTGATGCTAATGATGACGACTCAATTAGTGTCAGTGCTCAGAAGTGCAGGATTACAAAGATGCCAGATTTGGCACGAGGAAAGAATACCAGCACTGTAACTGTAAATATTTTTGTGCCGAATCTTCAGATCCGGTAAGTGCCATGTCAAGTGCGTGGCCACAAAGACCTAAGGGTTTATCAGAAAGGGGTTATAGAAAGTATATGGCAAAGAGAAAAGAAGTAATAATCAACGGAGTAAATTATGAACTGCAGGGGGTTTCACCTACCTGGTATCTGGATCTAAACGATTCCTGCGGTATGACCGGCGGAAAGCGTCGTACTGCAGATTATATGGATGGATTGTTTAAAGGGGTAGTAATTGCCCCGAAAGAGGTAAGTACAGACGGTATGAAATATTTTGATGAGAAGGAAGACATCGAGACAGCTGAAAGACTGTTGACCGAGATTGAAAACTTTCTTAGAAAGCGAAGCTGATGAGGGAACGGCTCAATGCAGAGCCAGGAAACATGATGAATTTTGGACACTGGTTTTCGCAACCAGTAAGATATCTTATTCAGAATGGAAAGCCATGGACATGGCGGAGTTTTACGAAGCAAGGGAAGCATATCTAAATTATATGGACCGTTTGAAATGCAGAGAGGGGACCCTTTAAAAGGATTCGCTCTCTTTCTTCCTGATTGGAGGGATGAAATATGGAGGATCAGCGGAATCTAACCATGGGGATACAGTTTGGTCTGGCTGATTCCCTTTCCCGATTGACCGATGCCCTGGACGCCGTTAATGGAATTAAAAGCGGATTCCTTTCCCTTGAAAAGAGTGCTGAATCCTTTGGGAGTGAATCTGCCAAAAGTGCCGGTCTTGCATCAAGAGGGCTGGAAGATACAAAAGACGCAAGCCGTAAAGTCCTCAATGCCATGGGAGATCTTACAGACTCAGGCGACAGGGTTCAGGACTCAGTCAGAGATGCCCGCAGAGAATTTAATAAGTTTGGGGATTCGGCCACCAATGAGGTGGAAAAGACCCGGGAAGAGCTGCTTGATGCGAGACAGGCTGTAAGAGATTTAGGCAGTGAAGCTGCAAAAGGGGCAGGCGCGGTAGCGGCAGGAATGAATCAGGCTGCTGGATCTGCTGAAGATGCAGAAGACGCTTTAAAAGGTGTCACTGATGCAGGGGGCGGCGTGAAAAAGTCGTACAAAGAAATAGGCGCCCAGGCCGGTAGTTTTCGTGAAGCAATACTTAAATCGAGTAGCTCCGCTATGAAGGATACAGATTCCTTATCAAAGACTATAAAGGGCGGCATTCAAGGTGCTTATGGCTATGCAGGAAAACAAGTGGAGCAATTTGGCAGTACCGTAAAATCGGGCACGTCAGGTATGAAAGAAGCATTTTCCCATCCTATTCAGACGATAAAGAGTAAGCTGTCCTCAGCCCTTGATAGGGCAGTATCCAAACTTGACAAAACAGGGGATACCGCAGATAAAGCCGGCGACGATTTAAAAGGAATGGGAAAGGACGGGGAGTCGGCAGGCAGTAAGATAAAAGATTCTATCGGATCTGCTGTTAAGTCCTTTTTTGCAATATCGGCGGCCATTGAGATCGTAAAGGCTGGTATTGAAGCGGCTAAGAATTTCGGCGCTGCAGTATTAGAAGCTGGTAAGCAGTCAGAGCAGACGGGAGCCAAGTTCGGGGCTGTATTCTCTGCGGATAGTGGAGTCCAAGAATGGGCCGATAATTTCTCAAGTTCAATCCATCGTAGTAATACTGAGGTACAAGGTTTTTTAGTATCAAATAAATCTATGTATGGCGAACTTGGAATTACAGGTAAGGCAGCCGATGATCTTTCAAAGGTTACCACATCAATGGCCTATGATCTTGGATCAGCCTTTAAAATGGACGATGCAGAGGCCCTGGGAGTTGTCCAGGATTATATTAAAGGCAATACCTCAGCTCTTAGCGAGTATGGTATCCAGATAAACGACACCGTACTAAAACAGACAGCCATGTCTATGGGGCTCGGGAGCAATATTGACAGCTTAGACGATGCTGCCATGGCACAGGTAAGGATGAACGCGCTTCTACAAAATAGCACAGGAATCCAGGAAGCTGCTGCTAAAAAACAGGAGGGGTATTCCAACGGTATTAAGAGCCTAAAAGGGATTTGGACTGATTTCCTCACTTCTGCAGGAGACAAGTTTGCTCCCGTTTTTACCAATCTGACTGACAGCATTTTAAAAGCCTGGCCACAAATTGAGCCTGCTTTACTTGGTCTGGTAGATATGCTTAGTAACGGCTTAAGTGCTGGAATGCCTGTTATTATGGGACTTGCTACATCTGCTATCCCGGGCTTGGTGCAGACGGTGGGAGAATTATTCACGTCGGTGGCACCCTTGGGAAGCGTTATTATGGAACTTGCCACGACTGCCCTGCCTCCGTTAGCCAGTGCCATAATGCCAATTATTCAGACCTTTGGATCTCTTGCGCAAACTATACTGCCGCCATTGTCCAGGATTATAGCCAATATTGTAACAACAGTAGTTCCGCCTCTGGTAACTATATTCAGGACTTTTAGCGAGGACGTTATAGCCCCCTTAATGCCGAGCATTGAAAGTATAGCAAATGCAATACTGCCAGCGTTGTCTGCAGGGCTTAAACTGATTCCTCCGATCTTACAGATCATCTCACCAATAGTAACGACTATTGCCGAGGTGCTATCAAAGGTTGTGGGGTTCCTCGGGAAAATTGTAGAATGGGCAGCCGGTGGACTTGGATCTATTCTGGATAAAGTGGGCGGTGTTTTTGGTGGTGGAGGATCTTCTAAGACAGGCACCAATATTCCACATAATGCAGAAGGTACCAATAACTTTCAGGGTGGATGGACGCACATTAATGAGCGCGGTGGAGAAATGGCTTACCTGCCGTCCGGATCCACTATTATTCCTGCAGATAAAAGCGAGCAGATAATCAATAACAGTCGATCTCAAAATGTATCCAATACGACACAGTTTAATCCGGAAGTAAAAATAGAGATAAGCGGGAATGTTGCTCCGGAAACTACGGCCTCATTACAAGCTGAAATAAAGCAGACAATGAGAGAATTATGGCGAGAAATGCAGGAGGATCATTATATGAATATGGCGATTCAGCAAGGGAACGTTTAAGGGAGGTAGGAAAAGTGTCATACACATTAACCGGTTTAACAACGGGGGCTGTAAAGTTTGATCCGGGTACCGGCACAATTACCCAGGAAGTTCTAACCCGAAGCAGCAAGATGACTTCAAATGCCATTGAATCGGGCAGCTCTATTGAGGATCACGTATACCTTAATCCGGAGCAGTTGCAGATTACTGGTGTAGTAATAAAAAATCATAATATTTTTAAGGAACGCCTGGAATCAATGCATAAGCAAAGGGATCTTGTCACCTACACTGGCAAGATCCGTGTTTCCAATTATGTAATTATTAATCTGCAGATCAAAAACAGTTCTTCAAATAAAAAAGGGTTTCAATTTACTGCTACCCTTCAAAAAGCAAATATAGTTTCTGGTCAATACGTTGAGCTTGGACAAACGGCTCTTATGAGCCAACAGGATTCTGGGAAAAAGAAAGGTGATTCCCAGGCAGCTGCAGTAAAGGCTGCAGGACTTAAGACTACAGTGAGCCAGCAGATCAGCCAGAGCTCTTATGCAGCTTATGTAAATTCTTATGGTGGTAAGAGTAGCTCCGGACCAGCTCAGCGAAAGACCGCAAGTCATAATGGCGTGTAGGAGGAGTGATGATTGATAATTCAGAACTTATGGGACTAACCTATGAAGTGGAATACATACCCATTGATTCGTCAAAGGTACCTTACACCTTTTCTGTTAAACTTGATGACCGCACTTATACAATGGCAGTCAAGTACAACGACGGAGGAGGCTTTTTCACAATAGACCTTTCCCTTTCAGCTACCGGAGAGGTACTCTGCTACGGAAATCCCGTCAGGTACGGAAGGCCTATGTTTTCCGGAATCGAGGACGCTGAGTTTCCAATCCCAGTAATTGTCCCTTACTGCTTGACCGGAGAAGTTGGGGACGTGACATTTGAGAATTTTGGAACAAAGGTACAACTATACCTTCATGAAAGGAGAGCTGAATAATGGCTTTTTTCCTGAGGTCTGCCACTATACAGGTGGGACCGCTTAGATATGACATGGACGATGGATTCTATTTTGAGTTTGAGGTTCCTTTTTACGACTCAGATCAGCTGGTGACAGCAACATTTACCATAAATAACTTGAGCGCCACTTCCCGGGCGGGGATTCAAAAGGGCCAGATCGTTATATTAAACGCTGGGTACCAGGACGATATGGGTGTGCTATTTGTTGGCCAGGTAGCTGCGGTCAGCCATAAGCAAAACGGCGTAGATTGGCAGACAAAGATCACGGCAACCGCAGCACTCCATCAGTGGATTAAAACTCAGGTTAATAAGACCTATATGGCAGGTGCTACAGCTGAAGATATTGTAAGAGATTTGCTCAATATATTTGGTCTGGAGATAGGGATCTTTGAACTGGTAGAAAAGGTTGAGTACCCACGTGGGCGGATATGCTCCGGAAAGCTTAAGGATGTTCTGACAGATATAGTTGTCAGTGAATGTAAATCCAGGCTCCTGATCCGGAATAACCAAATTATTATTAATAATCCTGCAGACGGGGTCTCAAAGGGGTATCTCCTGACTCCTAATAGTGGTCTTTTAATGTCTTCGGACGACTCCGACACAACAGCAACAGCTTCTCAGCAGACAAGTGGTTCTTCAACCGAAGCGAAAAAGGCGGAGGAAAAAACATGGAAGCGTCAATGCCTTTTAAATTACCGTCTTGCTCCGGGTGATCTGGTGCAGATTCAGTCTAAGGATCTAAACGGGAAATACATAATTGTAAGTGGTAAGCATAAAGGGTCACCTACAGGAAACTGGTTGACTGAGATAGAGTTTAAATTGGCAAAATAGGGAGAAATCATGAGAAAAGATAGAGAGCTATCTAATATAGAAGCAAACGAACGCAGGATACTGCAGAACATAAAGGTCGCAGATCTGGTCCAGGTAACTGCGTTTAATAAAGATAAAATGACGGTTGATGTGAAGCCTTTAGTCAAAAGGAATATATCTGGGACCTATGTCTCTCCTCCGCCAATACTGTCTGTAAAAGTAGTCTATGTGCCAATGGTAGCAGACGACGTGGTACTTAAGCCAAATATAAGAGCTGGAGATCTTGGTGTGGTTGTTTACTTGGATTTGGATAGTGACAGTGCCATTTCCTCGGGTGCTGAAAGCCAACCTACTTCGATAAGGCTTCACTCGGGAGATGATGCCGTCTTTGTCGGTGTTCTCACTCCTGGATTATGAAAGGAGGACCATGACAAATATTACATGGAAGATAGATCCGGATACAAAGGATCTGGCTTTTGATAATGATGGATTTCTTAAAACAACAGAGGGGGACGCAACCAGTGCCCAAAATATTCGCATGGCTTTGGAAGCATGGAAGGGCGATTTTGTTTTAGCCCCGGATCACGGAACGGATTATAACACCTTATTGGTTGAGCAGGCCGACGAAGATACGTCTGAAGAAATAATCCGGGAAGCAATTTTTCAAGAGGACAATATGGGCGTCTTAGAAAAGCTAAGTATTGAGAGAGACAATAATCGGAAGTTGAATATTTCCTTCACTGGTCAACTTGACAATGGAACTGTAATTAATATGGAGGTGAATACAGGTTGAACAATGATTCAAGCACAGAGAACTGGGGGCTGACTGAAAAAGGTTTTAATCGCCCTACTTACACAACGCTGCTGAATGCCTTGGAGTACAAAGCGAGAGAGTTATATGGGGATTCTGTGAATCTTACAGTCAGATCTCCCCTGGGACTGTTTCTGCGTATCATAGCCTGGGTCTGGAATATCCTATGGGCGTGCCTGGAAGATATTTACAATAGCCGCTTTGTAGATACCGCTGCAGGGACCAGCTTATTTAGCTTGGGCAGGAATATAGGAATGCAGGTTTTACCTGAGGGTAAGGCGACTGGCTATATTACTATATCTGGCACACCAGGCACAAGAATTCCGGCGGGTTTCCTGGTGTCTACCAATGGCGGACTGCAATATGTTGTCACGTCTGCCGTAACCATTGGGACCGGAGGCTCCGTGTTAGCTATTATAAAAGCGGTTAAGACGGGAACTGAATACAACACTGACGCTGGTACTGTTCTGGTTATTGTCAATCCTTCATCCGTATCAGGAATAACGGACGTTTATAACAAGTCTGAGATTACTGGTGGCAGGGAGAAGGAAACGGATACTGCCTTTAGGGACAGATATTATAAATCCGTAGATTATGCCGGCGGTGTTAATGCCGATGCAATTCGGGCTGCTCTGCTGAACGACGTGGAGGGGGTGTCGTCCGCTTATATATACGAGAACGATCAAGATGTATTTGACGAAATTTATAACCTGCCGGCGCATAGCATGGAGGCCGTTGTATATGGGGGACTTGATGAGGCTGTAGCCCAAGCGATCTACGCAAGGCGGGCGGCTGGGATACAAACTTTAGGAAGTACAGAAATCGATGTATTGACGGCTTCTGGCCAGACGATGAAGATACGGTTTTCCAGGCCGAGCCCGCGAAGAATATGGATCCGGATAACCAACCTTAAGACAACTAAGGAGTTTCCTGGTAACGGTGCTATAAAAGAGGCGCTGCTTGAATATATCGGGGATTCTACATCAGGAGGGTTGAATATTGGAGTTAGTGTGGTTTATATCAAGTTGCCAGGCATAATTAACTCGGTTTTAGGTGTTTCCGACTTCGACCTTGCAATTAGTTCTGACGGTATTAATTATGTAAAAGAAAACATTGCTATTGGTTACCGCCAGAAAGCCCTTACAGATATGGAGGCGGTGATTATTACATGAGCTTTGCTGTTAAAATGCTTAAAATGTTAACAAGCGCCTACAACCGCTCAGACGTGGACAATCTGGAAGCTGGAGAAAAGCCTGTAACTAATGTAGGGAAACTCTTCTTCCTGGCAGGCTGGGGATTTGATATTTTAAGGGATCATACAGAACGGGTACGGCTTTGGGATGATTTAGATGCCATGAGAGGAGCCACCTTAAATCGATACGGCGCCGACTTCGGGGTCGCCCGGGGTGAATCAAGTGATGAGATCTATCGGATTATGATAAAGGTTAAAATCATAGCTATGCTTGCTGCAGGGAATCTAGACACTGTCATCGTATCTGCTGCGTCTTTATTTAATGTGGATCCTGCGGATGTCAAAGCAGAAGAAATATATCCCTCTAAAATTTATCTTTATATTGACGAGGATAAGCTTGACGAGGAGCGTAAAAGAGTGGCGCCGGTGATTGTCGGATTAATGTCCAGGATCAAATCTGCAGGTATAGGCCTGCGGATCTTCTATCAAACATATTCAGGTGGTAGTGCTAATTTGTATGTAGCCACGCCAACGTTCCAGCATGTACGAATTCACGTAAAACCTGAGATTTCTAATGAAATTAATTAACTTATAAGTAAGGAGGCCATAATGGCAGGAACAGTAATAACTACAAAAGGCTTGCAGCTAATTGCCAAGCTGGTGGCGTCTGGCACGGTACTGACTTTTACCAGGGCATCCGTAGGAACAGGGTCCATACCAGCAGGATATGATCCAAAGAATATGACAGATCTAAGCAGCTATAAAATGGATGGATCGATTTCATCCTGCAGTTCTTCTGCAGATGAAGCTTCTATTATAATGCAAATCAGCTCCGTGGGAGTTGAAACGGGATTTACTATTACGGAAACAGGGCTCTTCGCTATGGATCCAGACGAAGGAGAGATCCTGTATGCGTACCTGGACTTAACAAAGGACCCACAATATGTATATGCTGAAGACAGCGCTATTTCTAAATTTGTTGAAATGACACTTATTGTAAAAGTGGGATCTGTAGAAACGGTAACTGCTTATCTTAATCCAAAAAGCCTGGTCACCAGAGACGGGGATATCTCAGAAACCGTCATTGAAACTCTGGATACTGTAGAGGATAAGTATCCGATCCCGGCTGCGGGGGAGAGTGTTAAGCGGTTTTTCGGGAAAGTGTTGACCTTCCTAAGAAACATAAGACCTCTTACGGGGGATGTTAATATTTATGTGTCCACAACCGGATCAGATACAACTGGCGATGGCACATCTGCCAAACCATTTAAGACCATACAACATGCGGTTGACACTGTACCAAAAGATCTAAATGGGTATGCGGCGACAATAAATGTTTCTGCTGGATCATATCCAGAAGTTGTCATAATTGCGGCTTTTTATAGTGGAACTCTGTTCTTAAGTAGTGATACCAATGGTACCATTGCAGGAACTTGTATGGTAAATACAATAAGAGTACGGTATTCTAGTGCAATGATTTATATAAATGGATTCAATTGTATAGACGCTAATGATTATGTGATAACTGCTAGTAATTGTTCCGGCGTAAATATATCTTATTGTCAATCGACTGTTGCAACATCTAAAGAGGGTATATATTATAATGCATCAAGTGGGTATATATTAGGATGTAAGATTGCAAACAGAGCAGTTGCATTATATGTGAATGCTGGTCTGGTACATAGTTCTTCATGGAATACTGGATCAATAAATAACACCACGGCATTAGTCTCTATAAATGGTGCTATTATATCAAAATATAGTAATCAACCATCTGGTGCAAGCGCAGAATGGCAATCCTCGGGACAAATTATAAGCCAGAGTGGGACTCAAATATCTGGCTTAATTACTTCGGGTATATCATGCACCTGGGGAACTATTGTAGGTGGATATTTCAGACATGGAAACTTGAAGAATGGTATGGCTGTTGTGACAATAACATTATCAATTAGCCTAACTTCTACTTTATCTGCTGGTGGCACATATTATATTTCCGGATTCCCGGCAGTATTTGGTGGAAGTGTGGTTGCAGTTTCAGTACATGATAAAAAAGATATATATTATTGTCAGATAAATTTTGATGGCGTTTTGCAAATGTATACTTTTAATACATTAACAGCTGGAAATACTTGGCTTGCATTTAACTGTACTTATATAACAGATCAATAAGGAGGACTTAACATGAATTACGAGACAATCAGGGTTGGCAACATAACCTACAATATTGCAAATGGCAGTTGCAGCCTTCACCTGTCTGACGGTGGAGTGGCAACGGTAGCCATTATTATCGGATCAAATATAATTAATGATATACACAAAAATCTTTCGGAGAACAGCACCATCACAAAGTATACAGCTGACGGTGTGGAAGAATGGCAGCGGAAAGATCTGGTATATACCGGGGGAATGAAATTAAAAAATGACTTCCCTGTGAGAATTGAGCAGAAGCAGACCGGGACTGATAATGAGGGCAATCCGGTATATGGTAACGTGGAAGCCCTGGCAGATGTGGTAATCGTCGAGTACAGGACTCCAAACATTCAGGATAAGTTACAAACGCAGGAGCATCAGATCAATGACTTAAATGCTCAGGTAGCATACCTGCAGATGATGTCCATTAAAGAGGAGGTATAGATCATGAGCAAAAACTATGAAAAGGTAAAGCGGTTTTATGATACTAAAGCCTGGCCGTTAAATTGGGTGCAGGACGCGGTCGACCGGTGGATCACGGCGGCGGAGTACCAGGAGATCACCGGAAAAGAATATGAGAAAGAGTGAGGATAATGGAAATGGATAGAATTACAGAACTGCTTGCCCTGGCATGGGGAAGCCCGATTATTAAACTGGTAATTTTAGCAGTAGTCATGGACACTTGCTTCGGCTGCATCAGAGCAATTAAAGAGCATGAATTTAACAGTTGTTTCGGCATTGATGGAGCAATCCGGAAAATCTCCATGGTAGCGTCTCTGGCGTTCCTGCTGATACTTGATCGGATTGTACATCTTAATCTGATCGGCTTCATTCCGGAAGCGATCCGGTCGTATCTACCGGTTAGTGCCATCGGAGTGGCGGAGTTCTTCGGACTACTGTACATAGCTTATGAGCTGGTGAGCATTCTTAAAAACATGACGCTTTGTGGGTTGCCGGTGAAGAGGTTGTGGGAGACTGTAAAGAAATTCCTTACGCAGTACACGGACGAGCTGCCGGATAACACTTAAGCTGTTGCGACCGTCGCAACGGTTGTAATGTCACAACTTTATGGACCTGGGATTATCCTGGGTCCTTTTCGATTGGAGGAGAATAATATGCAGATCAATAAATTACTTACACCTTATAACCATAATATGGGCACTGTGGATCGTATCAAGTATATCGTGATACATTATGTGGGAGCAACCGGCGGAGCAGAGGCAAACTGCAAATGGTATGCCGGCGCCGATCGGAACGCCAGTGCACATTATTATGTTGATTTTGATGGATCAGTCTGGCAGTCTGTAGAGGATAAGAATATAGCCTGGCACTGCGGAGCGAAAAAATATGTACATCCTGAGTGCAGGAATGCAAATAGCATTGGAATTGAAATGTGTGTCCGCAATAAAGGCAGTAAGGCAGATACAAGCCGAGACTGGTACTTTGAAGACGCCACAGTGCAGGCAGCCCTTGAATTGACCAAAGAGCTCATGGCAAAGTACAACATTTCTGCAGATCATGTTATGCGGCACTATGATGTGACAGCAAAAATCTGTCCGAACCCTTATGTCTATAATCATACCAATCATACTTGGGAAGCATTCAAAACGGCTCTAACAGCGACAGAGGTTAAGAAATCCGGCTGGAAAGAAGAGGACGGCGGCTGGCGTTTCTACAATGGAGATACGGGTCTGTCGGTTCGGAATGACTGGGTGAAGGATCACGATAAATGGTACTGGTTTAATGCTGCCGGGATCATGGTCACCAATACATGGTATCAGTATAACAGTGCCTGGTATTACCTGGGACCGGACGGAGCTATGTGTCAGTCGCAGCTTGTTGAGAATTCAGGGAAGATTTATGCTGTGGACGCTGATGGTAAAATGGTAACAGGGATTATATTGGTTTCGACGCTGAGTGATGGGGCATTAGAGTATAAGGGGTTGTCAAATCAAAGTTTTGCACAGAGCTCCGATTGTAATGGGGATCATTAACGACAGCAAAGGTTGGAATTCAAATGAAGCCTCAGCAATTCACAAGCTTCCACGAATCTTAACAAGTTTTAAGTGGTAGAGTGCTTTATTCATACAACACTCTTAATTAATTTATAATAATAAGACTAATTCTAATATATGTGTAGTAATATGTCTTTTTTTGTTGTACTTTATCAAAATAATAAGTATAATAAGAACAATAAAGATTTTTAAATTCGTTTTTTGGTTACATCTGATATTTACTGTTGCTGTTAAATGGAATGGTGTCAAACAAAAAGCAGTAATTGGAGGGTGATTATAATGCCAGTAGTGGAGCCATTTATACGTTGGGCAGGAGGAAAGAACTGGTTAGTTAAATCATTAGATAATATAATAGGTGATCTATGTTATAAGAATTACTATGAACCATTTTTAGGCGGAGGGGCTATTTTTTTTTCTATGGATCATCCTTTTCATAGTTATTTATCAGATACTAACCAGGATTTAATAAATACATATATTGCGGTAAGGGATGATCCATATGAGGTAATAAGATTCTTTTTAAATTATCTTAACACAGAGGATGAGTATTATAGAGCACGCTCTGCGGTACCCGTAAATTTAGCAGAACAAGCTGCCAGATTTATATTTCTTAATCAAACTTCTTTTAATGGGATTTATAGGGTT
This sequence comes from Hungatella sp., assembly GCA_009712635.1. Classification (GTDB taxonomy): domain Bacteria; phylum Bacillota; class Clostridia; order Lachnospirales; family Lachnospiraceae; genus Lacrimispora. Next base: position 101,903 of record WASS01000002.1, read on the forward strand.
AATCGTGAAGGGCAATATAATGTCCCTTATGGACATAGAACAAATTGGATTTATGATTGTGATAGAATATTAAATGCAAGTATTAAACTTCAAAAGGTTAAACTTAAATGTTGTGATTTTGAAGGTTATAAATATAGAATCAAAAAGAGCGATTTGGTCTTTTTAGATCCACCTTATACTGTATCGCATAATAATAATGGATTTATAGAATATAATAAAAACTTATTTTCTATAGAAGACCAATATAGATTAAGTAGATATATTGAATTTATTAGGAAAAGAGGTGCATACTATATTCTTACAAATGCAGCGCACCCAGTAATAAAGACGATATTTCAAAAAGATAATGATCGCTTAATTGAGCTTAACAGACATAGTTTGATTGGTGGTAGAAAAGCAAAACGAGAGGAAATTAAAGAATACATATTTACAAACATTCCAAGAGGGGTATGAGTTGATGTCTAAAACAAGGTGGGATAAAATTGTTTCAGAAAAGGAACTATCACTGGCCAAATCCGCTAGATCAAAAAATTATATAACAAAAAAGGAACGATCGGTGGCTCTTCCTGAATTAATTGAAGAAGGCTGGTCACAATACAAACAATATAAAGATACTAGGTTTGTTGGGGTAAAAAAAGAAAAGCCGATTGATGAGCAGTTTGAAGATAAAGTATGGGTTTTGTTTGCAAACATGGGATTTACTAATATGAATAGTGATAGAAATTTCGAAATGTCATATGATTTTAAAAATCCAGACTTTACTCAACAAATTGATGTTTTTGCAGCAGATGATGAGACAATTCTTATTGTAGAATGCAAAGCAGCAGAAGAGATTAGAGATGGCGTATTCAAAAAGCCAATTGAAGCATTATTTGGACAGATGGATGGTTTGCGAAAAGAGGCATTAAAGAAATATCCCGGTTGTAAAGTTAAGTTTATATGGGCAACACATAATTTTATTATGAATAAAGCTGACTTAGCCAAATTGAATGAATGGGGAATTGCATATTTTAGTGATGGGATTATAGAATATTATATTGAGTTAGTAAAGCACTTAGGCACAAGTGCAAAGTATCAGTTATTAGGTAACCTTTTTGCCAATACATTAATTCGAAATATGGAAGAAAGAATACCAGCAATTCAAGGTAAGATGGGAGGGTATACTTATTATTCATTTTCAATTGAGCCAGAGAGATTACTAAAAATAAGTTACGTGCTTCATCGAAATGAAGCTAATAAAAATATGATGCCGACATATCAGAGATTAATAAAAAAGAAACGCTTACAGGAAATTCAAAAGTTTGTAAATAATAATGGGTATTTTCCTAACTCTCTAATTATTAGTATTGATACAGAGGGAAAGGGTTTACAATTTGATCAGTCTAATCTAAGGATAGATAATTGTATCTCTAAGTTAGGTATTTTGCATTTACCTAAGAAATATAGATCAGCTTATATAATTGATGGGCAACATAGATTATATGGATATTCCGATTCAGAATACTCATTAAAAAATACAATACCAGTTGTTGCTTTTTTAGATTTAGATCGCCAAGAACAAATAAAATTATTTATGGATATAAATGAAAATCAAAAGGCGGTACCTAAAACACTTAGAGTGACTTTGAATGCCGATATGTTTTGGGATTCTGACGATTATAATGAACGCCGTCAAGCGTTACGTTCAAAAATAGCACAAATGCTAGGAGAAGAAGAAACGTCACCACTACTATCGCGTATCGTTATTGGAGAAAATGAATCTTCACCTATAAAATGTATTACTGTTGAAGCAGTACAAACGGCACTTAAAAAATGTCAGTTTTTTACAGTATACGGTAAAAAAAATGTTATTACTAGAGATGGAACCTATGATTTGGGGACAAATCAAGAAACCTGCGATTTATTTTATTCTTTTATTGAAGAATGTCTAAAGTACATAAAAAGGTACAGTGAGATTGAATGGGATAAAGGTGATTCAAATAGTGGAATCTTAACTATAAACCGAGGAATTCAAGCAGTTATACGTGTAATCAATGATATAATAAATATGCTTGTTGGACAATCGGTGATATTCCCTAAAGAAGATAAAGCTGAAGAGGTACTTAGACATGTATATTATTACCTGGACCCATTAATTGAATATATAAATAACGTGCCTGTTGAACAAAAAAAAGAACTTCGAAGTTATTTTGGCGGTGGTGCAGATACCCGCTTTTGGAGAATGTTTCAAAAAGCTATTGCCGATGTTAGGGTTGATTTTAGTCCAGAGGGACTTAATGAGTACTGGAGAGATGAAGCAAAAACATTTAATGACGAATCGTTAAAAATTTTAAGAGAAATAGAAATAAAGGTTAAATTAGTAATGTCTCAGCGATTAGAAGCAAAACATGGAGAAAATTGGATTATTACAGGTATTCCTAAGTTAGTATACACAAAAGCTAAAAAGGAAGCGGATAACCAAAATTATGATACCATAACTAGTGGGAAAACGGGTAATATCGTAGATATTTGGGATTGTGTTACGCTTACAGACTGTAAAGATATATTACTACATGGAAAGAACTGGTCAGAGATATTCGATCCGATATTTGTAAGACCCGAAGATGAAAAAATAATAGGTGGACGTGTAGCAAAGACTGAATGGTTAATAAAACTAAATAGTATATTGAATAAACTATTAAAATCAACCAATTATAGCGTATCTACAGAAGATTATGGATTTATAAAATCCATATATGACTGGCTTTGCATTTAAGACTGTAGTTTTTATAAAATATTACATATATTAATGAAATATCTTATTGCTATTCTAGAATTATATGTAATTAAATTACCCACCCCCTCTCGGCCCATATACATATGGCCCACCCATGGCAGTAGCACCAATTAACATGGTCAGAAAAGTGGTAGACTACGCAATAACCGAAATTCCATTATATAAGATCAGCCTGGGAATCCCGAATTACGGGTATGACTGGCCGCTTCCATATGAGCGGGGGGTCACCAGGGCGGAAACCGTAAGCAACCTGGAAGCGGTTCAGATTGCAATTGAAAATGGTGCGGAAATTCAGTTTGATGAAGAGGCAATGTCCCCATTTTTCCGTTATTGGAAGTATGGAGTTGAACATGAAGTCTGGTTTGAAGATGTGAGGAGCTATAAGGCTAAATTTGATCTTATAAAAGAATATGGATTAACGGGAGCCGGATATTGGCAGATCATGCAATTCTTCCGGGCTAACTGGCTGGTGCTGAGTCAGATGTTTGTGGCAAGGAAGGTTGGGGATTAGAAAGCGTGAATGCAGGGTGAGGGAATTGTAATTTTCCTTTATCCTGCATTTTTAATAGTTGTTTAAGCTAATGAAAATGCAATAACTGATGATAGCAAACAAATTGCCTATTTCAATAACTTATGCTATAGTATACTAAAATGGTTAGCATAAACTAACTTAATAGCTGTGATGCTTCATATTAAAGAGGAAAGACAAATGAATCAAAACAATTTAGTGTTAAAATATGCAAAAGCAAATTTAGAAATGGACGAAGCATACCATATATGCGTTCCTCCCGGCAGCAGGGTAGATGCTGTGACGACCATGCAGGGGGTCTGCGGATTTGTAATACCCATACATGGCAAAGCTTTATTTAAAGTGTGTAATGAAAACTATGAACTGAAAAGAGGAACCATCCTCCATGCAGGCCCGGACATGAACTTAAGTAAGGAAGTAATTGGAGAGGAAGAGTGGGAGTTCATATTGCTCCACTACCGGGTGTTACAAGAGGAAGAAAGGATAGATTCTCTTTTAAATATGCATTATATAATAAATCTATTTCCCAGTCAGATCGAGGAAATCATGAAAATTATAGATTACATTATGGACCAGCAGAAGCGATATGGTACGAGATATCTATTATCCACAAAAATTTTATTATATGAGCTGGTTGAAAAACTCTTTGCCTTTTCCGAAAAGAGTCTGGAAAAAAAGCCAAAGGATTGGATTGAGGAGGTGCTTTTATACATCCATGAACATTTGGAAGACAATTTATCTGTGTCCGAGATTGCAGAACATTTTAAAATGGGTGGGAAGCAATTTTCCTATTCCTTTCAGAAAAAGATAGGACTCCCGCCAAAGAGATATATTATGGAAGTCCAGCTAAAAAAAGCCAAAGAGCTTTTGTCAGAAAGCAGTTTAAGCATTGCAGAGATTTCCAGACGGATTGGTTATGAGGATGCACTTCATTTTAGCCGGATGTTCAAGCGGAGCACAGGCATAGCACCCAGTGTGTTTCATCGCCATTTTGGAAAAAATCCATATTAATTTTGGAAAAAGTCCATTCATTTTCCTGTTTTCTTATGCTATATTCTCCTTTAAAAGGAAAGATTAAGTAAAAAGGAGATTGTATGAAAAAAATTTTATCCATAGTAACCGTTACAGCATTATCATTGTCATTGCTTTCGGGCTGTCAAAGCAACAGTGAAAAGACAACTGCAGATGCTAAGGACTTAACAGATATGACTGAATCAGCTGTTTCAGTTACTGAATCCGGGATAGTCTATCCATATGAATACACAGATGCAGCAGAAAGAACCATTGTCATTGAAAAAGAACCACAGTCGATAGTGACCAATTATCTTCCTTTATGGGAAACCCTGACTCTTCTGGGGGTTAAGCCAGTCGCTGTTTCTGGTGCAGATAATTACATAAAGACCTGGGATGCCTTTCAGGGTTACGATGTAAGCGGAGTGAAGGATCTTGGTGCCAGTGAGCTTAACCTGGAATTGCTGGCGCAGTTAAAACCGGATATGATACTGAACCAGAGCTATGACATGAAAAATCTGGAGATTGGAAATCTGGAAAAAATCGGACCAGTCGCTGTATTCGGAAATGATACGAAAATGGATTGGCGGCTTAGCCTGAGAGAAGTTGCAAAGATAGTGAATAAACAGGGTAAGGCAGAAGAAGTAATTAAAGATCTGGATGATAAGCTGGAAGCGGACAGAGTAAAGCTGGCAGAAAAATATAAAGACCAGACCGTAGTTCAGTTTTCACTTATGGGAAAAGATAAATATTACGTTGCATACCGCCCGGATCTATATGATAAGGAGAAAGGACTGGGATTAAATGTTCCGGAAGGCTTTACTCAGTCAGAGACTTATGAGCAGATTTCCATGGAAGCACTTGTTAAGATGAACCCCGATTACATCTTTGTCAATGTATTTGACGGAGATGAGCCATTATTGGAAGAACTTGAGAACAACTCCGTGTGGAGGTCATTAAAGGCTGTAAAGAATGAACATATATACCAGATTGATGGGAGCGGACATGCAGCCAGTCCCCTTGCAACCTTATATACCGTAAATTTCATTACAGATAAATTAACGGCAGAATAAACTGCAAAAACTTAAGGAAAATGGTATTTTCAAACAGGCAGATACGATGTCGTTACGAATGTATCTGCCTGTTTCATTCTTTAGAAATGAGAGAAACGATGTTAAAACAGGCAATAAAGTATTATAAACCCTATAAAGTTCTATTTTTAATCGATTTACTCTGTGCAGTGGCGGTCGCTGTAATCGAATTATTATTTCCATATGCCATCAGTCATATTGTTGACGACCTGCTTCCCCTGGGAAAATGGGATGAGATGGTAAAAATCAGTCTTTTGCTGGTTCTTGCCTATTTTTTAAATACTTTTTTATATATGGTCATTGATTATTGGGGTGAAAAGCTGGGGATGTATATTGAAAATGACCTCCGTAATGACCTCTTTACCCATTTGCAGAAGATGTCTTATCAGTTCTTTGATAATAATAAAACCGGACAGCTAATTGCAAAGGTCTCCAACGATCTGCATCAGATAGGAACGGTTGCTCATTATGCGCCGGAACAGTTTCTGGTTGCCGGTTCTATGTTAGTAACCACAGTGATCATCATGCTATCCATCAGCAAGTTTCTTGCCTGTCTGATTGTAATGAATGTAGTGCTGCTTTTAGCGATTAATATTAATTTTACAAAGGTCATGGTAAATATTTCACGGAGATTGTTTGGCAATGTGGGAGAGATATCAGCAGAACTGGAAGAGAATTTTGCCGGAATTCGTGTGGTACAGGCTTATTGCTGCGAAGCACATCAAAGAGAGACATTCCAAAAAACCACGGAGCGTTACTGCAAACGGCAGCAGGAGGGCTTTCTTCGAATAGCAGCCTGCAATGGAATTACCTATTTTGTGACAAAGCTTCTTCCAGTGTTAATTATACTGGCCGGTGGCTGGCTGGCACTCCATGGAAGAATCAGTGAGGGTCAATTCTTTAGTTTTATTCTGCTTACCAATCTGCTGCTAAAGCCGGTTGAGATGCTAAGTAATTTTGCTGCACGTTACCCCAAAGGAATCGCTGGATTTCAAAATTTTGTGGAACTCATGAAAATGGAGCCAGATATTAAGGACCGTGAGGATGCAGTGGAACTGGAACAGCCAAAGGGCGAGATTGTATTTAAGGATGTAAACTTTTCTTATGAAGCAGGAAAGCCGGTTCTTGAAAATCTGTCTCTTACTATAAAGGAAGGAGAGACGGTGGCTTTTGTAGGAAACTCTGGTTCTGGAAAAAGTACGATCTGCGGCTTGATCCCAAGATTCTATGAAATCACCAAAGGCTCCATTGAGATTGAAGGAAAGAACATTCAGGACATCCGTTTAAAATCCTTGAGACAGCATATCGGTGTAGTAGCACAAGATGTATTTCTTTTCTCCGGTACAATAGAGGAAAATATCCGGGTGGGGAAACCGGATGCAAGTAATGAAGAGCTTTGGAAAGCAGCAAAGCAGGCAAATCTTTATGATTTTATTAAAGAACAGCCCAATGGAATGAAAACCATGATCGGGGAGCGGGGGATCAAGCTATCCGGTGGGCAAAAGCAAAGGCTTTCCATTGCAAGAATGTTTTTAAAAAATCCTCCAATCCTGATTCTTGATGAGGCAACCTCAGCTCTTGATGCAGAAAATGAGATGGAAATCCACCAATCCTTACGAGAACTTTCCAAAGGAAGAACCACACTTTTAATTGCCCATCGTTTTTCTACCATAAAAGATGCCAGCCGTATTATTGTGGTGGAGCCAGGCGGAACAATTCAGGAAGGATCTCATGAGGAACTTATGGAAGGCAATGGGATCTATAGAAAGTTATATGAATTACAACAGAATGCACTTACAAATGACAAAGTGGGTGGGAAGGAGTAAGAATGAAATACAGGAACCGGGTTATAATCGTGATTTCAGGAAGCCTCTTGGTGCTCTGTACGGCGATTTTCATATCTATTATGACGGGTGCCGCGAATCTCACTTTTCAAGTGGTATGTGACTCATTTTTCTCGTTTCATGCAGACGACTCAAATCATCTGCTGGTTCGGGATATGAGGGTACCAAGAGCAATCTCTGGTGCCTTAATCGGAGCTGCACTTGCTGTGGCAGGAGCAATGATGCAGGGGATGACCAGAAATCCACTGGCAGATTCCGGTCTTATGGGATTAAGTGCAGGTGCAGGATTATTCTTAGCTGTTTCCCTGATATTTTTAAAGGGGATGAGTTATTCCGGAATTATTGGAATGACCTTTCTTGGAGCTGCCTTTGGCGCAGGAAGTGTGCATCTGATTAGCATTTTAGTTCCAGGGGGAAATGAATCCATGAAGCTGGTGCTTGCTGGCGCAACTGTAAGTACACTATTTTCTGCAATCAGCCAGGCCATTGCCATCTACACCAATGCTTCTCAAAGTATTATGTTCTGGACCATGGGTAACGCTTCTGGAGTCACCTGGTCCCAGTTAAGAATCGGAGGCCCGGTAATAGCCGTCAGTATTGTAGCTGGAATTGGTCTATCAAAGAGAATTTCTATCTTGAATATGGGAGAGGAAACCGCAAGGGGGGTAGGAGTGAACACCGGACAGACCAGGAGACTGGGAACGATTCTGGTTGTACTGCTTTCGGGAACCTCCTTTGCTCTTTGCGGAAGTATTACCTTTGTAGGAATGATGATTCCTCATTTTGTGAGATTTCTGGTGGGGCCGGATTATCGGCTCATTATCCCTGTCAGCGCCTTACAGGGAGCCGTTTTGGTGGTGGTGGCAGATGTGTTTTCAAAGACACTGAATGCTCCGGCTGAGATTCCCCTGGGAGCGGTAATCGCAGTGATTGGTGTGCCGATCTTTCTTTATTATGCAAGCAAAGAAAGGGGGAGAGATTAGATGAGGATTCTATGGAAACAGTCCCGCTCTATCCGTTTACTGGTAATGTCATTACTGCTTTTAATCGTACTTTTTTTTGTGAGTATTAACGCCGGCTATACTCCCATTGGAATAGGAGATATGTTGCGCATTTTAAGCGGTGGAGGAGATGGAGGAGAAAACATGATTGTATTTGACTTTCGCCTTCCTCGTATCGTGGTTGCAATATTAGTGGGAATGGGATTTTCCCTGTCAGGCTGTGTGCTGCAGGGCATTACAAGGAATCCGTTGGCAGATCCGGGGCTTCTGGGTATTAACTCCGGGGCAGGAATCGTGGTTTTGATTTTTATGACATTATCCGGGACTCTTAGTATGGGAGGTGTTTTGAGCCTTCCATTCCTCTCCTTGCTTGGAGCACTGCTGACCAGTGGATTGTTATATGCCATCTCGGTACAAAAAGGGAGGGGACTCAATACTGCCCGATTGATTCTCAACGGAATTGCCATTCAGGCTGGTATCAATGCACTGATGACCATACTTGTCCTTAAATTAGATGACACTCAGTACAATACCCTGGCTGTCTGGCAAGCGGGAAGTATTCATAATTCCAACTGGAAAATGGTTGTCAGTCTGGTTCCCTGGATTTTTACCGCAATGGGATATTTGTGTCTGAGAGCTAAGGAGCTGGATATTTTGATGGTTGGCGATGAACTTTCTGCCGGAGTGGGAGTTTCAGTCCAAAAAGAGAAAAAAATACTGCTGTTTATGGCGGTGGCATTAGCAGCCGCTTCAGTATCAGTAAGTGGAAGCCTGCATTTTGTGGGACTATTGGGGCCCCATATGGCAAGAAGATTTGTTGGCTCCAGACACAGGATTCTTCTTCCTTTTTGCGCTGTGACCGGCGCAGTTCTGGTACTGGCAGCGGACACCATAGGCAGAATCATAATAGAGCCATCGGAGATTCCGGCAGGAATTGTAGCTGCAATTTTAGGTGCACCTTATTTTCTATTTCTTTTAGTCGCGAACAGCCGTGCTGGAAGAAAAGAAAATGCAGGAATTTAAAATATTTGGGAGGAACCAGGATGAGAGAATTGAGAACGGAGCAGGTGAGAGTCGCTTATGGGGAAAATGTTATTATTGAAAACTTAAGCTTAGAGATACCTTCTGGTAAAATCACCACCATCATAGGTCCCAATGGATGCGGAAAATCCACTCTGTTAAAAACCATCGGAAGGCTTATGAAAGCGAAACAGGGAGTGGTGTATCTGGATGACACAGACATTTATGAGTTATCCGGCAAAGAATTTGCCAGAAAACTTGCGATACTTCCCCAGAGCCCTCTTGCACCAGATGGTCTGACAGCAGAAGAACTGGTATCTTATGGACGCTATGCCCATCAAAAGGGATTTGGAAAACAAAGCGAAAAAGACCGGGAGATAATTAAATGGGCGCTTGAAGTCACTAATCTTTCAGCACTTGGCAAAAGAAGTATTGATCATATGTCGGGAGGACAAAGGCAGAGGGTGTGGATTGCCATGGCATTAGCACAGCAGGCAGATATAATATTACTTGATGAGCCAACGACTTATCTGGATGTGGCCTATCAGCTTGAGATACTGGAACTGTTAGAAAATCTCAATAAAACTCAGGGGTGTACCATTGTAATGGTGCTTCATGACATCAATATGGCCTCAAGGTATGCTGATTACCTCATAGCATTAAAAAAAGGAAAAGTAATAGGAAAGGGTACGCCCCATCAGGTGATTACCAGGGAGTTACTCCGGGAGGTCTATCAGATTGAGGCGGATATAATGATAGAAGATTACAGTAAAAAGCCGGTTTGCATGTCCTGTCGGCTTTGCCGTCACATGGAACAGGACACAGCGGTGGTAAACGCAGCAATCGTGCAGTAAAATGGAGGTCAGTAAAATATGAAAAAAATAGCAATATACGGAAAAGGCGGCATTGGAAAATCCACTACAGTATCCAATCTGTCTGCAGCACTGGCTGCTAAAGGTTATAAAGTGATGCAGATCGGGTGCGATCCCAAAGCAGATTCCACCCGAAACCTGACTGGAGGAAAGAAAATCCCAACGGTACTGGAGCTGTTACGTGATAAAGAAAATCTGGTCCTTAAGGATCTGGTGCATGAAGGGGATCAAGGTGTATTATGCGTGGAAGCCGGAGGACCGGTTCCTGGAATTGGATGTGCTGGGCGTGGAATTATTACGGCATTTGAAAAGCTGGAGGAGTTAGAGGCATTTTCAGTATACCAGCCGGATATTGTAATCTATGATGTCCTGGGAGATGTAGTATGCGGCGGATTTGCCATGCCCATACGAGGCGGTTATGCAGAGGAAGTCTACATCGTATCTTCCGGTGAAATGATGTCCTTGTATGCAGCAAATAACATTGCATCGGCTGTTAAGATGTTTGGAAAACGAAAATATGCCTCTCTTCGGGGAATTATCTTAAACAGCAAAAACATTGAAAATGAAGAAGCGCTGGTGGAACAGGCGGCCAGGGAAATTGAGACTCAGGTAGTCTTTCAGATACCAAGAAATCCCCTGATCCAGCAGGCAGAAGCATTAGGAAAAACCGTGGTCAGTGCATTCCCGGATAGTGAGATGGCAAAAAACTATGAGAAACTTGGCGATTTGATTTTTAGTTAAGCCAGTTATTTAACTAACTGAAGAGGAGATTTTTATGAATCAACAGCTTAAGGCCTGTCGGTTATCTGAGATAGAAAGCAATCAGGGAATCCCCTTTTCCCATGCAGTCCCGGCCGTGGGGCATCATTGTCCCATGCATACGGCTCTGGCGACACTTCAAGGGGTAAGCAGGGTCTCCACACTTGTGGTGGGAATGCCGGAGTGCGGATTTTACAGCAGATATGTAATGGAGACACCAAAAGGTCCTAATGGAGAACTTCACTATACGTATGTGTTAGATGCCAATGAAGTGGTATTTGGATGCCGGGAAGGATTACTAAAAGCGCTGGAAGAAATGGAACGAGACGGAGCAGATGCAATTGCTGTCATAATGACCTGCGTCCCGGCGCTGATTGGAGAAGATATTCAGGAAATTACGGAAAGTTTTGGTGCAGGGCACAGAGCCAGGGCAGCTGCCATGGACCTGGCCCATTATAAACGCAATGGTTATGAAGCTGGTTATTATGAGAGTTATCTGGCACTGGCGGAATTTTGTGATGCATCAAAGAAGGAAAATGTGGTTTTTCTTTTAGGCGGAGCGCAGTCACAAGAGGGTAAGGAACTATGTGGATGGCTGCGTACAGGATCTTCTTCCTATGACATTGTTATAATGGAAGATGACTTTGAATTAAGTCAGTTTACTAAAATCAGCAGCTCCTGCTTTAATATTGTCACAAATATTCATTTTCTTCCGTTGGCAAAGCGATTAGAAGCAATCTATAATATTCCTTATGTCTTTCTGGGAGAATCTTATGGAAGAGATGGAATTGAGGAGGCATATAAGAAAATCGGAACCTCCCTTTTGTTAAGAGAGACTCCGGTCTTTTCCCATTTGCAAGAGACCGCTAAGTTAGAAGCCAGGGTGAGAGAACGGTTAGAGGGCAGCCGCTTTCTCCTCACAGCAAACATTCCGGATGCCCTGATTTTAACCGAGTATCTTTGTTCCCTTTCTATGACTCCCTGTTTTCTTCATCTGGAAGAATATCAGCAGTGGATGAAAGAATGGAAAAAAAAGATATTGTCCTACGGTTCCAATCCTTTGACCGCTTTTCTTGTAGAAGATAGCATGACAGAAGACGGATTTAAGAAGCTTGGTTTTGAGAAGCCAGGAAGTTATCGATTTGTCATTGGAAAAGAGATCGGAGAGGAAATTGGCTGTCTGAAAGCTGGAAGAAGCTTTTTGCCGCCGCTCATTGGATATGAGAGAACCGCTGCCCTACTTAAACTTCTTGACGGGCTTTTAAGAAAGGAGGATCCCTATGCCGCTTTATAAAAACGTACCGGAGCCATCGGGAAGAATGGGATTAATATGGTCGCTGGCGGCCATCTATGACAGTGCTGTCATTGAATATGGTTCCATGGGACATATGCTGTACGCCCAAAAGTGGATGAATCAGACCGGATTGATAAAATATGGGGAATTGATATCGACTCATTTATCCGAAAAGGATATTGCATTGGGAATTACAAGAAGACTGGAAGAATGTGTAGAAGAAGTGGTAAAGCTTGGCCGTGCCAAATCGATCTTTTTGATTCCATCAAGTGTGCCGGAGATGATTGGAACCGATCTGGAATCCATTGGTGAAGAGTTGTCGGCGACATATCCGGGCATCCCAATTATTTCATTTAAAGCAGGAAATTTTAAGGCTTCAAGAGAGCAGGGGATGGAGGAAGCCTATGAAAAACTCGTTCGTTACCTGTTAAAAAAAGACAATGAGGGAATTGATACATTAAAAAAGGATTCCTTTAATGTATTTGGAATCTCCTGTGACTGGTCACGTTTTCAGGCAGACACAGCAGAGATCTGCCGCATGATGAAGAATGGCTTTAACATGGAACCAGCCGCAATACTGGGATCATCCTGCAGTATGGATCAGGTCTGTCAAATGACAAAGGCGAGAATTACTCTGGTTATCCGGAAAGAAGGCCTTAAAGCAGCTAAGCTTCTTTATAAACAGAACGGCATTCCCTACCTTTATCTGGCACCCTATGGATTTGACGGAACTCTCCAATGGATAAAGGAACTGGAGACTCTTCTTGGTAAAAATGCAGAACAATCTTTCCTTATAAAGGAGCAGGAAGAGGCCGCCCATGCAAAACATATCTGCCAGCTTTATACCAGGCTTCATAAAGAGCGGGCAAACATATGGATTAGGGGAGAAGATGAATTAGCCAAAGGAATCAGTACATTTGCTACGGACGAGATTGGATTTACATTTGCTGAGGGTGGGATTCATATGTCCGATGGCGTAGAGCTTAGGGACAATCCCGGAGCGTTTTCCATTGAAATCAGACGCAGCATCCTTTCTCAGAGTATTAACCCTTATGAACTTCCATTTATGGGATTTCGGGGAGCCTTAAATTTATGTGGACTGTGGCACCAATACATAACGGACAGGGAATTTCAGTGATTTACAGAAAAATATTCCATTATCCTACTTTTTATAGTACATTTAAGATTATTAGTAAGTTTAAATTTTTAATGTGATACTATAAAAGGAAGGAGCCGGCAAGAGGGGGGATCCTGCCGGCTAAAGTATGAAAAAAAGTATATTCTAAAAGGTTACTGGCCTCTTTACATTTACTACTATACTGGGAAATTGTGATAGGAGTTTGTTGTAACTGTGAAGAGTTTGTGAAATACAGGGGAGGATTTGTGAGAGCAATGGAGATTTTAACGGAACGTCTGAGTTTAAAAGAATATGATAATAGTTGTGCTTTGGTTATTTCAGATAATAAAGCATCATGCAGAGTCATGGAAAAATGTGGTTTTAAATGTGAAGGTATTCTAAGGCACTTTAATAAGCACGATGATAATTACCGTGATGTTAATTATTACGGTATCATATCCTCGGATATTAAATCTTTCTGATGACATAATAAATAGGTGACAGACTGTTGTCCTGTTATATGTAGTATAATTGTAAAAAAGGAGGTATAACTGAAAATGAAATTAGACGGATTTGGCATTTTTGTAGAGGATATGTCAGTAATGGTACGGTTTTATCGTGATGTACTGGGATTTGATATAAAGGAAGACGAAAACACAACAAACGTTTACCTGGAGAAAGACGGTACCTTGTTTTTGCTATATCGGAGAAGTGATTTTGAGAAGATGACAAACAGGGGATTTCATTATGCTAAGGCGATCAATGGGCATTATGAAATAGCGTTAAGCGTGGAGAATTATGATGCCGTAGATTTGGCATTTCGGGATGTTGTTTCTAAGGGAGCAACTCCGGTTATGGAACCTAACACAGAGCCCTGGGGACAGCGTACCTGCTATATTGCAGATCCGGAAGGTAATTTGATCGAGATTGGTTCATTTAATCAATAAATACAAGCAGGAAGGCTGTTAACGACCATAACCAGCGTTAGCAGCCTTCTTTTCTATCATTTAACATTTGATTTCAAATGGCAAGCTTAGTCCTTCGAAGGAAAAAGCTTATCGTGATAATATGCATTGGCCTGATAAATCGCACCCAAAGGATTATGGCACAATACTCGGTCTTTGACTGCAAATACGGTGACAGGAGCTTCGGAATATTTTATAAACAGAGAATCGTGTCCCACACAAAGACCAAGCACGATGTTTAAATCCGTTTTTGCCTCATTGAGAAAATGAGCCTGCGCAATTGGATTACACATAGCCACCGGATTATCATGAATTCCAATTAGCTCCCTGGAGAGATGACCGGTTTTACATAATATGGATTCCACCTGAAAACCATTGCTTACAAGCACCTTACGCAATATTTCTGCTTCATCTGTAAGTCCAATACAAAATGCCAGCCCCAGATTTTTGTATTCACATTCTCTGGCAAAGTCCATGGTTTCTTCCAATCTGGTTTTACTACCATACCTGTCACTAACCACGATTGCAGAAGCTCTGGAGATCTTTAAATTCTCTTCATCCTGATACATAGATGACAGATTCTCCATATCATTTGAGAGACTTGGGCAGCCTTTGGGAGCATTTGAAAAATCACCTGAACTGCAGGAATGAATTTTACAGGAAGCACAAAAATACATAATATTCACTTCTTTCTTTTCGCATTTTTTATTTTAGTAATTTTAATGTGTTTAATATTTCCTGGGCTTTACCCTGGGTATCTGGTATATATAATGAGAAAACAAATATTGTTTTATTTCCTCGGATACAAGCATAATAATCCAAATTAATTGCATCCTTGTAGATATATCTGGTTTTTATTGCTGCAAATTCCCCCAGCTGAGTGTTGGTACGATCAATGAAAGTCACTTTATCCTTTAATGCATTAACAAAACCCAATTCAAATGCATTGGCATATACTTGAGGATCAAGATATTCGGGAATTGTTTCATTGTCAAATGAAATTAACATATTGTCATTGGTTATATCGAATGTTTGAGAATTACCATCAAAAGCAGTTGTGGTCACATCTGTGGGAATCTCAAGAGAATACCCAAATTCTGTATTTTTATATGTATTGGAAGTCTTTTTATTGTCGGCATTTGTATCAAGCCATTTTCCGGAAGCGTCAAAGGTATAATTTACACCATTAATATTTTGTGTGGTGTTTGCTAACATTACACCATTATCATCAAAATAATACCAGTTACCCTGATCCTCAATCCACTGGCTGACAGCTGGTATACCGTTCTGATCGTATCTCCACTGACCATTATCCTGCTGTATCCAGCCGGCAAACGTTTGAATGGTGAAAAGAGATGACAGACATGCTGTTAATAATAGAATTTTTACTTTCATATGATCCCCCTATTGTAACTGTTTTTATTTATTATATAGGAAAAAGGTACAGATTACAATCAGATGTGTCGCGCTGCCTAGGTTAACAGACAGGCTTAATAAGCCCCGAAAAAGGGAGGAGCCGGTAAGATTGGCGGGATCCTACCGGCTGAAGTATGAAAAAGTATTTATATGAAAGGGTTATTAGCCTCTTTGTAATTATTAATATACCGGAAAAATGTGACCAGATCATGATGCTTCTGTGAAGAGTTTGTGAAAGTGAGTTGTTAGAATTGACACTTCTCCTACTGATTGTTATAATTCCTATAAACATATTAATGAAGTGTGGTAAAAGGAGATTATATGAATATACAAGAGAAAGACCGGAAATTGAGGACTTATATTTCAGAATTGGAAAGTCTGGCAGTTGCTTTTTCTTCAGGGGTGGATTCAACATTTTTATTAAAAACGGCACATGAAGTTCTTGGAGACCGGGTGATTGCAGTGACAGCCAAATCCTGCTCCTTTCCGGAACGGGAGCTGAATGAGGCAATTCAGTTTTGTGAGAGAGAAGGAATCCGGCATTTTATTGTTGACAGTGAAGAACTGGATATAGAAGGTTTTAGCAGCAATCCAAAAAACAGATGCTATTTATGCAAGCATGAGTTGTTTGAAAAAGTGGCAGAAGTTGCGGCAGAGCATGGAATAAAGCAGATAGCGGAAGGCTCTAATCTGGATGATAACGGCGATTACCGCCCCGGGCTCATTGCAGTTGCAGAGCTGGGGGTCCACAGCCCCCTTCGCTATGCGGAGCTGAATAAGGAGGAAATAAGGGAGTTATCCAGGGAACTGGGATTAAGTACATGGAATAAGCAATCCTTCGCCTGCCTGTCCAGCCGGTTTGTGTATGGGGAGACTATCTCCAAAGATAAGCTCTCTATGGTTGACAAAGCGGAACAGCTTTTACTGGACTTAGGGTTTTCCCAGGTGAGAGTTCGTATCCATGGTACAATAGCCAGGATTGAAGTGCTCCCGGATCAGATTGCCCAGCTTATTACAGAGCCTAAAAAAAGTGTGATAACGGCAGAGTTTCATCGGATTGGATTTACTTATGTGACACTGGATTTAGATGGTTACCGCATGGGGAGCATGAACTTAACGTTGAATAAAGAATAAATATAAGGAGAATCTACAGGAGAAAAATATCTTTCCTGAAGGTTCTCTTTTTTAATAACGATAAAATAAAAGAACCTGTTGATTTTTTTGTCCTTTTCTGTTATATTGATTTGTTAAACAATCTATTGGAGAGGTACTAAAATGTTTTTATATCAGACAGTAAATGACCATGTGCGGATTTTGACATGCAGAGGGTACGGGGGAGTTGTGCGTGTTCCGGAGAAGATTGGGAATCTTCCAGTGACGGAGTTGGCGGAGTATGCATTCTCCAACAGCGAGGGAAGGAATGAAATGCTCTTTCATATCGGAGATGGCATTCAAATGTGCGATGAAGAGGGAAGTCCCGCCTCCTATGAGGAAAAGGAACTGCCACCAGAAATGACAGGCGATCTATTAGAGGACCTGTATCTGCCTCCTTCCATTAGAAAAATTGGAAATTATGCTTTTTATAATTGTTTTGAATTTCACCATTTGGAGTGTTATAGCTCCATTGCGGATCTGGGCTCTGGTTTATTTACGGGGTGTCTTGGAATCAGAAATCTGGATCTCCATATTACAGATGGGAGCCGCTCCTGTATGCAGGGCATTGTATCGGAGCTAAGGCAGGAACTTTATGTAAATTATCATACAAAGGATATGACTGCCAGGCTGATATTTCCTGAAATGTACGAGGAGTCGGTGGAACACACGCCAGCTCGGATTATATTCCGGGAGATGCATGGATGCGGTCATTTGTACCGATATTGCTTTGATCAGTCCGAATTCCAGTTTCATAAATATGATGCATTATTTCCCCATGTCCGTGTTCAGGAATCAGATCGCCTGACTGCAGCGCTTGCTCTTTTAAGGCTGTATACGCCTCTTAATCTTCTTCCCAGAGACCGGAAGATTTATGAGGATTATTTAAGGGAGCACCTGCAGGCAGCCGCAGAAGCGGCACAAAAGGAAAGTGAATTATTTCTCTGGCTGGCAGCTGAGTATTGCAAGGAACAGACAGATTTTGACCAGATGATCGATCTGGCATCGGAAAATAATAATACGGAGCTGCTAAGTTCTCTAATGGATTTAAGGCATTTGCGTTTCCCAGTAAAAAAACGTACATTTTCTCTTTAGTATGAATTGATTTTAATATTATTATTAATATAGAAAGGTGTATGAAATGGGAGATTGCTCATTTCATACACCTTTTTTTAAATGCTTATTTATGGGTATTGACATAGATTATAAATGGGTGTAGAATTGTGAACTGTTAGTTTACTTTAATGCACTAATATGAAATAAAATCACTTTATTATTTTTATCTTTCTTTACTTTCTATTAAAAGTAAGGCCAAAACAATAGAAAAACTTGATCAATTTTGTTAGAATAAAGTTATATAAATTCGATGTGAGTGTTGAATTCATTTAGCAATATATATAACACTCAGGTTTTACAGTATTCGGATAGTATAGAAAGAAGGTAAATAGAATGATTGATCCGGTGAGACAGCGTCAGCTTGATGAACTGAACGAGGTAGAACTCGGACATGAGATACTTGGCAATGCAAGAAACGAACTTTATCTAAACTTCAGATATTTGGATATTGCGTTAAGCAGTTTTGGATTTGAAGCTGATCGCTCTGGTTCTGGGCTCAGCACAGACGGCTATGTAATTTATTATCAGCCGGAGCTGTTGTTTTCCATGTATAAGGGCAGCCGTATACGAATTAACCGGGCATATCTTCATATGCTTTTTCACTGTTTATTCTGGCATCTGGGTTCAATGGGAAACCGTGATAAGCAATACTGGGATCTGGCATGTGATATTGTGGTTGAATCAATACTGGATGGATTCTATGTAAAATCAGTTTTTCAGCACCAGTCACCGTATCGGCGTGAAATTTATGGCCAGATAAAAAGCAGGCTGCCTGTATTCACAGCGGAAGGGATTTACCATCTTCTTGTGGAAATGAATCTGTCAGAAGAAGCCTTTCGCCGCATGCAGGCTGAATTTTATGTGGACAGCCATGATAAGTGGGAACAGGAAGAAGATCCCCGTATGAAGATCGAACGTCAGAATAAATGGCAGGATATCAGGGATAAAATGGAAACGGAGATGGAATCCTTTGGAGAAGAGGAGGATGATTCCTCCAGACAGCTTTTGGAGCAGGTAAAGATAGAAAACCGGGAACGCTATGATTATAAACGGTTTTTAAGAAAATTTGCTGTTTTGAAAGAAGAGGCGGAGGTTGATCCCGATTCTTATGATTCCATATTCTATACGTATGGCCTTACGCTCTATAAAAACATGCCTTTAATTGAACCTCTTGAGACGAGAGAAGTTTTTAAGATCGAAGATTTTGTAATCGTGATCGATACATCCATGTCTGTCTCAGGTGATCTGGTGCGAAGCTTTCTGGAGCAGACCTATGAGGTTCTTGGAGAATCGGAAAGTTATTTTCGTAAAATAAACATTCATATCATACAGTGTGATGAGCAGATTCGTTCCGATGCAACTATTACAAGCAGGGAAGAAATGGAAGATTATATGAAACATTTCACTCTTTCCGGATTTGGCGGAACTGATTTTCGGCCTGCCTTTGAGTATGTAAATGGTCTGCTTAATAAAGGTGCCTTTAAAAAACTCCGGGGGTTGTTGTATTTTACAGACGGCAAAGGAATCTATCCAGTAAAAATGCCTCCCTATGAAACTGCATTTGTGTTTATGGAAAATCAGTATCAGGACATATCAGTGCCAGGATGGGCAATAAAGGTAATATTGACCAGGGAAGATCTGGAAGTAAATTAACAGGAGAACAACAAAATAATGAATATAAAACGAGCAAAAGAAGAAATTAAAAATACCATAGAGGCTTATCTGTTAAAAGACAACTACGGCACCTACGAAATTCCTGCAATGCGGCAGAGACCGGTTTTCTTAATGGGACCGCCCGGAGTGGGAAAAACGCAGATTATGGAGCAGATCGCAAGAGAGTGCCAGATCGGACTGGTGGCTTATACCATCACCCATCATACAAGACAGAGTGCGGTAGGACTTCCGTTTATCACAGATAAGGAATTTGGAGGAAAACAGTACCGTGTGACGGAATATACCATGAGTGAAATTGTGGCATCTGTTTATAATAAGATAGAAAGCACTGGGTTGTCGGAGGGAATTCTCTTTATTGATGAGATTAACTGCGTTTCAGAAACACTGGCACCCACCATGCTTCAATTCCTTCAATATAAGACTTTTGGAAATCATCGCATACCTGAAGGCTGGATCATTGTAACTGCGGGAAATCCTCCGGAGTATAACAAATCAGTCCGTGATTTTGATGTGGTTACCTTAGATCGTATAAAACTGATTCATGTGGAGCCGGATTATGAGGTATGGAAGGCTTATGCCTATGAGCATGAAGTCCATCCTGCAGTTATTTCCTATCTGAACGCCAGAACGGAAAACTTCTGCCGGATTGAAACTACGGTAGATGGAAAATTCTTTGCGACGCCAAGAGGCTGGGAGGATTTATCCAGCTTCATAAAGATTTATGAACGTCTGGATAAGAAACCTGACCGTGATGTAGTGGGGGAGTACATTCAGTATCCAAAGATAGCCAAGGATTTTGCCAACTATCTGGAGCTTTACTATAAATACCGGGATGATTATCAGATTGACGAAATACTGTCTGGCACAATCCGGGAAAGTTTGTGCAACAAATTAAGCCGTGCTCCCTTTGATGAGAAGTTAAATGTAATGGGACTCCTTTTATCCAGGCTGAGTCAGCATTTTAAGAAGGCGGCTGATCAGGGAGACCGTACAGGTCTGTTAATGGAAGAGCTGAAAAAAGTTGATCCGGAAACAGATGGGAACGCAGGCACTTCCATGGTGGAACGGTTACAAGTCGAAAGAAGCCAGTGGAGTGAATCTGTAAAACAAAAACGGGAAGCGGGACTTTTAAACAGACGGGAAGATTTTCTATACCGTGATGTAGAAGCTCTACTGCTTAATATAGAAGAAACGATTAAAAAATCTTCAAATAACAACATGGAAGAGGACTGGAATCAGATCAGAGAGATGTTTCAGAAAGAAACAGAACGATACGATATGTTTTTTGCAGAAAGTGGGAAATCCCTTGAGCACGCATTTGATTTTCTGGAAGCATCCTTTGCAGCCGGCCAGGAAATGGTGTTGTTTATAACAGAGTTAAATACAGGTTTTTACAGTGTGAAGTTTTTAAAAGAGTATGAATGTGAACGCTATTATCAATATAATAAAAGTCTTCTATTTAAAGACCGGGAGGACGAAATCAGATCAAGAATCACGAGTTTGGGAAAATAATGTATAAAAACCAAGAAGCTACTCCATAATATAAGGGAAAAGGAGGTAGTGCCATGGGAAATAAAGCATTAAATTACACAGCTCTGACAATTGCCATCATCGGTGCAGTAAACTGGGGGCTGGTAGGTTTCTTCAATTTCAACCTGGTGTCATTTATTTTCGGCAGCATGACCTGGCTGACAAGGATCGTGTATGCCGTCGTAGGGATCTGCGGATTATATCTGCTTACCTTTTATGGTCATTCAGAAACAAGTACGGAAAGATAGTTGATGATGGTAGCGGGGGCGTTGCAGCATGGCAGATTATTAAGCTATGGAGCAATGCCCTTCATCTATGTCGGTTTAGTCTTATGTTATTCTATTAAAAATTGATATGCATGAATATTTGCGTACGGAGGACAGCAAATGGAGGCACAGTTGCGGGAAAGAACGCAGGCACAAATGCAGTTTGAATCATATCTTCGCAGGGAAAATTTATCTGAAAGTACAATCATTACTTATACATCTGCAGTAAGGTCTTATTTTACCCAATATAATGATATCAGCAAAGATAATTTATTGGCCTATAAAGGCTATCTCATGGAAAGTTATAAACCAAAAACCGTAAATTTAAAGGTTCAGGCCATGAATAAATATCTCTATTATAAAGAGCAGCAGCCGCTGCAGCTTAAAAATGTTAAGATACAGCAGAAAAATTTCCTTGAAAATGTAATTAGTAATGCAGACTATCAATATTTAAAAAAGAAATTAAAACAGGATGGAAACATGGAATGGTATTTTGTCGTATGGTTCCTGGCAGCAACCGGTGCCAGAGTCAGTGAACTTGTACAGATAAAGGCAGAGCATGTTGAACTTGGATATCTGGATCTCTATTCCAAAGGTGGGAAGCTTCGCAGAGTCTATATTCCCGAAAAGCTGAAAAGGGAAGCAAAGATATGGATGGATCAGAATCAGACAACCAGTGGTTACTTATTTAAAAACCGCTACGGGGAACGGATCTCTACCCGGGGAGTTGGTCAGCAGTTAAAACGATATGCCATAAAATACGGACTTGACCCCGATGTGGTCTATCCTCATTCCTTTCGACATAGATACGCAAAGAATTTTCTGGAAAAATACAACGACATCTCATTTCTTGCTGACCTTATGGGTCATGAAAGCATTGAGACCACAAGGATTTACTTAAGAAGGACGGCAACGGAGCAGCAGAGCCTGATTGATAAAATTGTTACATGGTGAAAGAACCATTTAATTAGTAAAAAAGACAAACGAAAAAGAGTCTTAACTCGTCTGAAAACAGACAGGTTAAGGCTCTTTTTTGATTTATATTGACCTTTACCGGGCACCATTTATAAAAACAGGTGTAATTTTGCATGTTCCCATAATGTGTATTATAGGAACATATACTGCGCAGGTAAAAGTTGATTATATCCTTTAAATACGCGTGAATTACTCACTAAAATGTATATCGGCTAAAGAAAAATTATAATAAGGATTTTTTTGAAAAAACTAGAAGTTACATAAAATAAAAGAAAAAAGGATAAAAACACGTTGTTGTAATACACATTCTGGGAATATATGTCAATTGGTTATAAAAATAGTAATGCAGGCTTCGTAAAAACAAGGAGGTGACGCGAATGTTATCGTTAGGAAGGAATCCAGGAGAGTATCTCGTAATAAATGGAAACATAGTAATTCAGGTGGTGTCCGTGGACGGAGATTTAAGACTTGCCATTGATGCTCCAAAAAATATTTCCATTGTAAGAGGAGAGATCTATGAAAAAGGCCACCAAATTCCCCAGTGTTTGAAAAAACTAAGGGAAAAGCACTTACGGTGGTAAGAACAGTTTACTACGTTTTCAACTTTTTCCTCAAGGGCCCGAGGGAAAGTTAGAAATAAAAAACAAAAGTAACATGAGGGAAATGGAAGTCCCTGTCATAATTCAAGGAGGTAATACATATGAGAATTCAACACAATATTGCAGCATTAAATGCCTACAGGCAGTTAGGAAACAACAACAATACGGTATCAAAGAACCTGGAGAAATTATCCTCTGGATATCGTATTAACCGCGCAGGTGATGATGCTGCCGGTCTTGCTATTTCTGAAAAGATGAGAGCGCAGATCACAGGTCTTGAGACAGCTCAGAAAAATGCGAATGACGGTATCTCACTGGTACAGACAGCAGAAGGTGCTTTAACAGAAGTTCATTCTATGCTGAACCGTATGGTGGAACTTGCTGATCAGTCTGCAAATGCTACTTATCAGGATAACGTAGACAGGGAAAACCTTCAGAAGGAAGTTACTTCTTTAAAGGCAGAAATTAATCGTATTTCAGATAGTACGAATTTTAACGGCATCAACTTGTTGGATGGTTCAGTTAACCAGACAAAAGCCATTACAACTGCTGCGATTACTGTTAAGACAAACCCGGCCGAAACTACTAAGGCTCTTGGAGCTTTTGATAAGGTAACCTCTGGTAAAAAAGAAGCAGCTACAACAGCAGTTGATTATTCAGCAAAACTATATGTAGGAAATATTACAAATACGAATAGTGCAGCAAAAAATCTTGTATTTAATTATAAGGACAACACTGGTGCGGATCAGACGGTTAAAATTGAAATTGCTGCCGGTAAGGGTATTACTACTGACAACATTGCTGATGCATTTGCCGGAGGTGCATCCGGTAATATATCGGCAGTAACCGATTCTGGTACAGCATTTGCAGGAGCCGGTGAAGCTGGTAAGTTTACTGATCTCTATGACGTATCCGCTGATGGAAATATCATTACAATTACAGCCAAAGCAGATAAGTCTGCAGCTGGTACCGGAGACATTGTAGATGGTTCTAAGTTAGGTGCTGTCTCTGTAGATGTAAGTGATATTGATGCAGCTGATATCGCTACGGCTACTGCAACATTAAAAGAGAAATATAATGGAACAACTGAAAATCCAATTGGGTATGGCAAACTCGCAGGAAAGGAAACTGATTATATTAAAGGACTATCAGCTTCTTATCAGGTAGCCAGTAAAGAACTGACTTTAGACTTAGACAGTTCAAATGCAGGTAAGTCAGCGCATAACAGAGCTGTTACGGTAGGCGACAGAACATATGTTATCCAGAGCAGCAATGCTGAATTAAAGGGGTTGCCAACAGATTCAACAGAAAGAGATAAATATACAACCGTAACTGTCAATGACAGCGATAATGCGGATGCAGTAGCTGACAAACTGGCAGCTGCAATAACTGCAGAAGAAAGTGGAACAAATAACAACGGAGGTTATGTTGCATCTTCTGCGTCGGGCGGTAAAATTACAATTTCAGAGTCTACATCAAGAGGCGCTGTAATAAGAGATGATGCATCAAAAGACGCAACTAATGCAACAGGAATAGCTACAGCAAAACAGCTTACTCTTGTCTCTGCAAGTGCTGACACAGGAAATGGAACACTGGCAACCTTTGATGCTTCCAAGATGGCAAACGGTACCAGTATTTCCGTTAACGGAAAGAATTATACCTTTGTCAATAAGGCTGAGGAAGAAGTAGCTGAGGGTGATGCGAAGATCGTATACTCTGCAAGTGACTCAAGTGAAGAACTGGCATCAAAACTTGCTGATAAGCTTACTGAGGATGGAGTTACCGGAGCAAGTGCGCAAGGCGCCGCAGTAAAACTGAATGAATCTAATTTAACAAAGTCAGCGTCTGCACAAGGAGCAGGTCTTACTCTTCAAATTGGTGATACAGCAGATAACTTTAACAGAATGTCAGTCAAAATTTCTTCAACCAGTGCAAAATCACTGGGAATTGAAGGTGTTGATATCAGCACTGATTCTGGGGCAACAGCAGCAATTGCAGTTATAAAAAATGCAATCAATTCCGTTTCCTCTACCCGTGGTGATCTCGGCGCAATTCAGAACCGATTAGATCATACAATTAACAACTTAAATGTAACAAGTGAAAATATGTCAGCTGCTGAAAGCCGTGTACGTGATGTTGATATGGCAAAAGAAATGATGGCTTATACCAAGAACAACATCCTGGTTCAGGCATCTCAGTCCATGCTGGCACAGGCAAACCAGGTTCCACAGGGTGTTCTGCAGTTATTAAAATAATAATTGTAAAAACATCAGTATTATTTACCAGGCCGCTGCATCATAATGCAGCGGTCTGTCTGGCGTCTAAAATCACCGGGCTATGATGTTTCATCTATTTGTGCTATACTCTTAATCAAAAGCAACGCCAACCAGTTTATTGCTGTTGGTTCCATTAGGAGGTATGCGATGTTTTTTATATGCGGAATGAGTCAGGGGAAAAAGCTGCTGGATTATACCAAGACAGTTATCTGCTCTTTATGCGGAGGCTATGGCAGATATCAGGTCTTTATGACCTACAGCTATTTCAGTGTATTTTTTATACCCATCATAAAATGGAACAGGCATTATTACGTACAGATGTCCTGTTGTAATACCGTTTATGAGCTGGATGGAGAAAAGGGGAAAAAGTTAAGCAGAAAAGAGCCGGTTGAAATTGAGGAGCGGGATTTAACCCTGGTTCAATCCGGGCAAAGAAGCGCAGAGTGGAATAAGAGGCAATGCTCCCACTGCGGGTATGAAACAACAGAGGATTTTGAATACTGCCCCAAATGCGGACAGAGATTTTAAAACAGCCGAACCGGTGTCTTTCCGGAACGGCTGTTTTTTATGGTTTTGTACATTAGATAATAATATCCTCTAACGCTCGTTTGGGAACATAATGAATCTGATTTTCATCTCTGTAATACTTGACGCTTCCGTCTTCCTTAACAGGAACGATGACCACCTCTTCTTTCGGCTTTCCAAGAGCCAGAACAAGATCTACAGAATAAAGAGAGGTATCAATACCAAGCGCTTCAGCCAGCTGGCTACGCCGTACATTTCCAAGCATACAGCCGCCGTAACCTTTTTCTACTGCGCCAAGCATCATGGTCTGAGCGGCAATGCCATCATCGGTAAGCTTGTTCTTACCAAGTGACAAATCACAGAGAATGACGATATAGGCAGATGGGCGCTCCCCTTCATCTGGCCCGTCCCAGTCAGGAAGTGCTCCCGCCCAGCCTAAGGTATCAAATATCAGCGCATTTTCCTCTGGTGTATTGCTGATCTTAAATTTCAGTGCCTGTGAGTTGGCCGTGGAAGCAGTAAGTCTTGCCAGATCAATCAGCTCCAGTAAATCCTCTTTAGAAATCTGGCACTCCTGATAGAAGCGTCGGTATGTACGGCATTTGGAAACGAGATCCTTTAACATGGTAGATTCCTCCTGTTATCATATTCAATCAGTATTTATTTATAAAGTATAGCAGGTATGAATTTGATCTGCAACGAATAAAAAGGAAAAGGATTTGGCAATATAGCACAAAAATAAAACTATTAACGCTGCAAAAACCAGTACATTTTTTGAATGGACAAAATACAAACAAATAGAATAAAAAAAACTCAAGAGCATAAATCCATAATTTATTGTTAGACATATTATCTCCATTTGTAAATTTAATTAAGAATTTACCACTTTTATATTAAGAAAAAAATCATAATGAATTCATTGACTTTATTTTCTTAAGGTGTTAAACTGTGTCTCGGCTTTAGAAATAAATAAAAAAAGCCGCGGCATACATATTTAACAATAAACACAGGTAGCCGCAAGGAGGAGAAATATTATGAAATTAACAACAAAGAAACTGGTACTTACAGGATTAGCAGTATTAACAATGGGAGCAATTTCTGCATGTGGAAGCACAAAGACTGCTGAAACAACAGCAGCAACAGAAGTTACTACAGAAGCAGCTACAACAGAAGCAGTTACAACAGAAGCAGCTACTACAGAAGAAGTTACAACAGAAGAATCTTCTGAGTCTGTAGAAGAAACAACAGAAGAAGCATCTGCTAAAGAATCTTCTGAAGAAGCTTCCAGCGTAGAAGCAACTACTGAAGCTACAGAAACTACAAAGGCTGCTAACTAATTATTATAGAAAAAACAGCTTAGATGGAATGAAAATTTCCGCAGGCGGGGACAAATGTCTCCGCCTTTTTTGCGCGCATCTGCTATGCAGAATGGATCAGTATGTGATATAATTTCTCCAAACAGTCATTTGAAGGAGGCCGCTTTTTATGAAAATTACTTACGTTCATCACAGTGCATTCCTGGCAGACTTGTCGTCTGCTGCTCTGCTATTTGATTACACCCAGGGTATACTTCCAAACCTGGATACCAATAAACCACTTTTTATTTTCGCCAGTCATCGCCATGGAGATCATTATTCGGATAAAATTTTTGATTTGGGGAGCGGAGTCAGAGAAGTTCATTATGTTTTATCAGACGATATCTCCAGGAAAAAGATCGGTGAGGAACAAAAAAGCCATATTTCATTTGTTAAACCGGGAGAAACCCTCACCTTATCATATGGCACAGAAGGTAATCAGGCATTGGAGATTACTACGTTTAAATCCACAGATGAGGGCGTCGCATTTCTCATAAAAGTGGATGGAACCGTGATTTACCATGCCGGGGATCTAAACAACTGGAGATGGGAAGGCGAGCCAGAGGAATGGAACCGGAATATGGCTAAGAACTATTCAATAGAAGTGGACAAGCTGGCAGGAGAAAAAATTGATGCAGCCTTTCTGCCTCTGGATCCAAGACAGGAGGAAAACTTCTATCTGGGTTTTGATGAATTTATGAGAAAGGCAGAAGTAGTGCATGCATTTCCCATGCACTGCTGGGATGATTATTCTGTAATAGGGCGTTTAAAATCAATGGAAGTTTCCATTCCTTACCGGGACCGGATTGTTATGATGGAAAGAGACGGAGAATCGTTTATTTTGGAACAGGAGCCTCACATTCATGAATGAGCGGAAAGAGGAAGAGCGGGAGGTCTTAGATGCGGCCATGCTGGCCGGTCATATTCTGCTGGAAAATGGTGCTGAGATTTTCCGGGTGGAAGAAACCATGGATCGGATCTGCCGTCATTATGGAATTAAATCATGCAGTTCCTTTGTGTTAAGCAATGGGATTTTTACCACGGCAGGGAATGAGAGAGAAGAGATATTTGCAAAGGTTCAGCACATTCCGGTGAGCGGCACGCATTTAGACCGTGTTGCTGCAGTGAATCAGCTTTCCAGGGAGATTGAAGCAGGATCTTTAACTCCCCATGCAGTAAAAGAAAGACTGGATCAGATACAGCGGATGCCTGGAAAGTCAAAGAAGATGCAGATTCTGGCATCGGGAGTGGGAAGTGCCTGTTTTTGTTTTCTGTTCGGAGGTAATGGTAAAGATGCAGCAGCTGCGTTTTTCTCCGGAGTAGTGCTATATGGATATATCATTTTTCTGGCAGGTCCTCATCTTACCAAGCTGGTGGCTAATATTGGAGGAGGAGCCCTTGTGACAGCGCTGTGCACTCTCTTGTACAAGCTTCATCTGGGTGAACATTTAAATTTTATGATTATTGGTTCAATAATGCCCTTGATTCCAGGAGTTGCATTTACCAACGCTATTCGTGATATTGCAGACGGAGATTATATCGCTGGTTCTGTGCGAATGATGGATGCGCTGCTGGTATTCTTCTGCATTGCCATGGGAGTAGGGCTGGTATTCAGCCTTCTTCACCAGTTTACAGGAGGTGGATTTTTATGACGGCTGTCTGTGAGATGGCAGTTGCAGCCCTTGGTACGGTTGCATTTGCCCTCCTGTTTGGAGTTCCTGCCCTATACTACCCTTATTGCGGTTTGATTGGAGGAACAGGCTGGTTCGTATATAGCATGCTGGCACAGGGATTTTCAGAGCCGGCATCTGCAATGTTTGCAACCATTGCAGTAATTCTTCTTTCCAGAATATTTGCGGTCAGAAAACAGTGCCCGGTAACCATCTTTTTGATTTCCGGTATTTTTCCGTTAGTTCCAGGTGCGTTGGTATATTGGACTGCTTACTATATTGTAACTGACGAAATAGCACTTGCTGCCCGAACCGGGTTTCTTGCTCTGAAAGTGGCAGTTGCGATTGTGCTTGGTATTGTGTTTGTTTTTGAACTGCCTCAGGGCTTCTTCCGCTTTGCGGCAAAGAAGGATAAACGGGCATTAAAAGAGAAAGGGAGAAAGAAACGATGATATGGATTAAAAATGTTCACGTAATTGACCCGGCAACCCGGACAGAGCAGGATATGGATATCTGCATAGAAAATGGAATCATAGCCGGGATGGGGACGGATCAAAATCCTCCCGGGGCAGGGACTTCAAAAAATGATGTGGTAATTGATGGTACCGGTCTTATAGCAGCGCCGGGTCTTGTGGACGTACATGTTCATTTCCGGGATCCGGGACTTACTTACAAGGAAGATATTCAGACAGGTGCTAGAGCTGCTGCCAAAGGTGGTTTTACAACAGTTGTATGCATGGCCAATACAAAGCCACCTGTTGATAATATTAAAACGTTGGAATATGTAAAGAAGGAAGGGGAGAAAACCGGAATCCATGTCCTTCATGCAGCAGCTGTTTCCAAAGGGATGAAGGGCCGTGAGCTGACTGATATGGAGGCACTGGCAGCCCATGGAGCAGCAGGCTTTACGGATGATGGAATTCCGCTGATGGATGCGGAGCTTGTAAAAAGAGCTATGGAAAAAGCGGCCAGTTTAAATCTCCCTTTAAGCTTTCACGAAGAAGATCCTGCATTAATAGAGAACAATGGAATCAATCATGGGGCGGTATCCGAACAACTTGGTATCTTTGGTTCTCCTGCTGAGGCGGAGGACAGTCTGGTGGCAAGAGATTGTATGCTTGCTCTCCACACCAAGGCTGCGGTTGATATTCAGCATATCAGTTCGGCTGCATCGGTACGTATGGTACAGTTTGCAAAGGATTTAGGGGCAGATGTTTATGCAGAAGTGACACCCCACCATTTCACGCTGACAGAAGAGGCAGTTCTTTCTTATGGAAGTCTGGCTAAGATGAATCCCCCTCTTCGGACAGAGGCAGACCGTATGGCTGTAATAGAAGGTCTTAAAAATGGAAGTATTGATATCATAGCCACCGATCACGCACCTCACAGTACGGAAGAGAAAGCCAGGCCTTTGCTGGAGGCGCCCAGTGGAATTATCGGGCTGGAAACGGCACTTGGACTGGGAGTAACCACTTTGGTGCGTCAGGGCCATTTAACCATGATGCAGCTGTTGGAAAAGATGAGCATCAATCCGGCGAAATTATATCGTCTTGACTGTGGAATGCTGAAAACCGGAGGAGTTGCAGATCTGGTAATATTTGATCCCAACAAGGAATGGACCGCAGGAGAATATGTCTCCAAATCATCCAATTCTCCATTTACCGGGAAAAAACTTTTTGGAAAAGTGAAATATACCATCTGCAAAGGTAAAATTGTCTACCAGGATGAACAGGATTAATCGGATAAACATGAGAAAAGGATAAGCGATGGAAATCAGGGCGCAGGACTCTGTTGTCCCGGGGGAGTTGAAAACAGAGGGGATAGCTGAGGGTAAAGTGAGTGGAAAAGCAGACTTGAATCTGTCTGTTGAAGCATTAAAAACAAATGAGAAATTAATTGCAGGAGAAATTCTACTTAATCAGGTGGCTGCTCAGACTCAGTCTATGAAGGAAGAGGCAAAAGCGGAATCTGAAAAAACTGAAAAATCCAGATCTGTCAGAGATACTGCTTCAGTTAGTGATTCTCCTGAGATTTGGGCTGAGGAAGAATGGAGGGAGGCCTTTCATGAGATAGCGGATTGGACTCCATCTGAAACCCTTCCTCTCTCGGAGGAATTAAAAGAGCTGGCAAAAATATACGAGGAACTTCTCTTAGCAGTTCTCACCCATGGAACACAAGAGGGCCAGGAAGCCGGGAAGCTTAATCAGGAATTGTCTGTGATGCTGCAAAAGCTTCTGATGGCCCGGCTTGGAGATCTGGAGCTTCTGTTAAGTAATTACGGATCTGCCGTAAGTATTAATGCATTGAGGGCAGCCATCTGCCGAAGTGTTATGGGGAAAAATTTTACAGAGGCAGAGCTGAATCAGATATTCGGACCCAGTGGCATTGAGGGAAAGCAGGTTATGGCTTCTAATGAAGGCGGAATCAGGACCCCGGTTACCACAAGAGATAATGAAACCGGTATGGGGATTATCTACCAGCCGACAGCCTCCGGAACGATTAAAAATAATCCCGGGTATGCCAAAAACCTGATGGATGAGACTTCTTTGACTATTCTGGAAAAAGGCGGGCCTTTCAAGAAAATAGCTGGAAAAGCCCAGGGAGCCAGCTTAACCATTTCCCCCCTGAAAACAGGAAGGGTATATGAAATAAGCGATCTGGAGGCTGCACAGCGATTTGCGTCCTATATGAACCGGGAAGGAAATTTATTCAGGATATCAGGGCTGTCTGGTAAAAGCGAAGAGCTCCTGGGATTTTTAGCCGCTCTTATGTCAATAAAAACTCAGATGTTTGTAACAAGTCTGGGAGCGGAAAAAGGGATTGCCATGGATTTAAGAGAAGCCTGTGACCGGATGACCGATGAATTGATTCAGGAGATGGTGAATCAGTCTTCTCTAAAATATTCCGGCGTGAGAAAACCGGTTTTTGAAGCAAAAGATGTATACCGGATCTTTTATTACATGATGAATCTTTACCAGAACAAGGCAGATGTTAATGAGACGGCCAATAAAGGAATTCGCTACGCCTATCAGCAATTTCTAAAGAAAAAAGAAGTTTCGGAAATTAAGGGAGAGCCGGAACCTTTTTTTACAAAAGGTAAGAAAGAACCTTCACAGGATTTTAAGGAAGGCAGGAAACAGATAGAACGGGATTGGAACGGATTTACGGAATTTTTAAACAACGGACATTCTTCGGATATCCCTCAGGGAGTCCTGGTGCTGAGTCCCTGGGGGATGCTGGCGGAGCCGGAAACTTCCAGGGAGAAAAACGATGGGAATATAAGTCCTGCTATTTTCCTTGGTGGGGGCGCAGCCCTTGTAATACTGATTATAATCATTTCTTTTATCTGGTTTTAGAACCATTATACATAAATTTCTTCTTTACAGAAAAACTTTACTGTGCTACCATGGTAACACATGAAAATTAAGAGGAGGATTTATGTTATGAAAAAAATAGTGATTCTGGCAGCAGCAATATTAGGAACAGCAGCGTTATTAAGCGGCTGTGCAGGAAAAAAGGAAGCGCCTGCGGCAGCAGACACAACAAAGGCAGAGTCTTCATCTGCAGAGACAGCAAAAGCACAGGAAACATCTTCGGCAGCTTCTGAAAAAGATACGTTCACTGTGGGATTTGATCAGGACTTTCCTCCCATGGGATTTGTGGGAGATAATGGAGAGTATACAGGATTTGACTTAGATCTTGCAAAAGAGGTGGCAGACCGTCTTGGTAAAAAGTTTGTAGCTCAGCCAATCGCCTGGGACGCAAAGGATATGGAACTGGAAAGCGGCAACATTGACTGCATTTGGAATGGGTTTACCATCACTGGAAGAGAAGACGGTTATACATGGTCAAAGCCTTATATGGCAAACAGACAGGTCTTTGTTGTGGCAAAGGATTCTGGTATCAAGACACTTGCAGATCTTTCCGGAAAAGTAGTGGAGGTACAGGCTGACTCTTCTGCGGAAGCTGCATTAAAGGATAATGATACCTTAGCCAAAACATTTAAGACACTTCAGACCACACCAGATTATAATACTGCATT
Organism: Hungatella sp.; assembly: GCA_009712635.1. Taxonomy (GTDB): domain Bacteria; phylum Bacillota; class Clostridia; order Lachnospirales; family Lachnospiraceae; genus Lacrimispora. The sequence goes on from WASS01000002.1 coordinate 134,778, forward strand.
TATGGATCTGGAGATGGGAGCAGTTAACTGCGTGGCTATGGATGAGATTGTAGCTGCTTATCAGATTCAGCAGAGAAAATCAGATTTCGTAATTCTTGATGAGGCACTTGCAGCAGAGGAGTACGGAGTCGGCTTTAAAAAGGGAAATGATGCATTAAGAGATAAGGTACAGGAGCAGCTGGAGGCAATGGCAGCAGACGGAACCTTAAAGACCGTTTCTGAGAAATGGTTCGGTAAGGATGTAACAACAATCGGAAAATAATTGATACTGACGGAGGGGCAATCATGGCTTTTACAAAGATACTTACACAACTGGCAGGAGGAATGTGGGTCAGCATCCAGATATTTCTGGTAACACTCATCTTTTCTCTTCCTCTGGGACTTCTGGTCTCCTTTGGGAGGATGTCAAAGAACCGGGTCATAGAGGCCATTGTTAAATTCTATATTTCAGTCATGAGAGGAACCCCTCTGATGCTTCAGCTTATGGTGGTGTATTTCGGTCCCTATTACCTTTTTGGAGTAAAGGTGGGGAACGGATACCGCCTTTGGGCTGCATTTATCGGTTTCGTGATTAACTATGCGGCTTACTTTGCTGAAATCTACAGAAGCGGCATTCAATCCATGCCTGCCGGACAGTATGAGGCAGCAAAGCTTCTGGGATACTCAAAGAACCAGACCTTTTTTAGAATCATATTTCCCCAGGTAGTAAAACGGATTCTTCCGTCAGTCACCAACGAGGTAATAACTCTGGTAAAGGATACCTCCCTTGCGTTTACCATCAGCGTGCTGGAGATGTTTGCAGTAGCCAAGGCGCTGGCGTCCTCACAGACAAGCCTGATCCCTTTTGTGGCAGCAGGTCTTTTCTATTATGTATTTAATCTGGTAGTGGCTATGCTGATGGAATACATAGAAAAACGGATGAATTATTACCAATAGGAGGAATCGAAATGCACGTACTGGAAATGAACCATGTGGAAAAATCATTTAATGAACAGAACGTCCTTCGGGATATCTCTCTGTCTGTAAAAGAAGGGGAGATTCTTTCTGTCATCGGGCCTTCCGGTTCCGGAAAGTCCACGCTCCTTCGATGTGCTACAATGCTGGAACAGATGGATAAAGGAGAACTGTTTTACCTGGGAGAAAAGGCGGCGTGGAACGGAAATGATGGAACGACTGTCTATGCAAAAAAGGAAAAGCTGAAAGAAATCCAGAAGAATTACGGTCTTGTTTTTCAGAATTTTAATTTGTTTCCTCATATGACCGTTTTAAATAATATCATTGATGCACCAATCCATGTTCAAAAACGGAGCAGAGAGGATGCAGTCAAAGAGGCTAAGGAGCTTCTTCAGAAAATGGGACTTGCTGATAAAGCAGATGCCTATCCCTGCCAGCTGTCGGGGGGACAGTGCCAGCGGGTGGCAATCGCCAGAGCGCTGGCTCTGAACCCAAAGATTCTCTTTTTTGATGAGCCTACCTCTGCACTGGATCCGGAGCTGACCGGTGAAGTGCTTAAGGTTATTAAATCCCTTGCCGATCTGCATATTGCCATGGTAATTGTCACTCATGAGATGGCATTTGCCAGAGATATCTCTGACCGGGTGATTTTTATGGCAGAGGGTGTGATCGTTGAGGAAGGGACTCCGGACGAAGTGTTTGCGTCCAACAATGTCAGGACACAGAATTTTCTTGGGAGGTACGGAGATATTTTGTAGGAATAAAAAATAATAGAGAATATTATGATAGCCCCTGGAACACATGGTTATGTGTGGTTCAGGGGTTATGTTTTATGACTTAAGTTCATTTTTAAAATATTATTGACACCGAATGTGACACCATAATATAATGTATTATAGAGAGAGGATTAATAAATGTCACAATGGGATAAATTATTGAATAGAATATGCTCTTTATCAAAAGATCTGCGATTTAGTGAATTACAACGTGTCTTGGAGTACTATGGTTATGAGATGAAGTCACCCAAGGGGGGAAGTAGTCATTATACGTTTCGGAAATCAGGTTGTATGCCAATTACTTTGCCAAAGCATGAACCAATAAAAAAAGTTTATGTTCAGATGGTCAGAGAGATTGTTGAAAGTGAGGTATCAGATGATGAGAACAATTGATGATTATATGAATCTGCACTATAGAATGGAGATTATAGAAGATCCTGATGAGGGAGGATATGTTGTATCATTTCCAGATTTAAGGGGTTGTATAACATGCGCTGAGACAATCGAAGCAGCAATTGTTAATGCCAAAGATGCCAAAAGAGCTTGGCTGGAAGCAATGCTTGAAGATGGTTGTGAAATCCCTGAGCCAGATGATCTGGATAAATACTCCGGACAGTTTAAATTAAGAATACCCAAGTCATTACATCGGGAATTGGCGGAGCACTCGAAAAAAGAGGGGATTAGCATGAACCAGTACTGTTTGTATCTCCTGGCTAGAAATGATAGGGCACGTAATTAAATAGATAAAAGTAAATTAAGAAAAAAGATAAAAACTTTTCACAAACGGATGATATACTAAATGCGATATATCAGGAAATGGCAAACATAGAAAAGAGGATGCTTTATGAAAAGAACCTTAATGATCGCATTAGCTGTCTGCACAGCAGTTATATTATCGGCTTGCGGGAAATCATCAAAGCCGGCGCAAAACGCAGCTGGTACCGTTACACAGACAGAAACTACAAATGAAACTTCTCCGGCAGCAAGCACCCAGGCACCCGGAAGTACAGCAGAATTTAAGATATTGACCGGTAAAGTCACCGAGGTATCTGATAATATGGAATCCATGACTGTTTTAGATGGAGAGTCGAAAACTGTTTTTCATCTGGATAATGCTGTAGTGGAAACCTCCTACGCACTGGAACCGGATGTGAAAGTTTCCATCATCTATAAAGGTGAGATTTCCGGGTCTGACACGACCAATGCAAAGGTGATTTTAGTCCTTGATGCCCAGGATAAGATGGAAGTAAAAGAAGTGACCGGAACCGTAAAGGATCAGGCCATGAGCACATTTACCATCGATACAGGTTCAGCAAAAGAGATGGGATTTATCAAAGATAACTGCGAAGGACTGGATTCCGGTGTACTTGGAAATGCTACCGATGACAGCAACGGAAGCGGAGCTTTGGTAAAAGTTACCTATGTTACGGTTACCTATGATGCAGGCAGTGAATCAAACTTCCCCTTAAAGGTGGAAGCGGCGAAGTAAAACCAGGTGTAAATCCCGGATCGGCAGGGCTTTTTTGATAAAAGGCTTGCAAATTCGGGATTTTCATGTACAATAAGAGAGATGACAGAAAAGGGGCCAAAAGACCCCTATTTTGATGATTTCGGCCATGACTTTGCTGAAATCAGGAGCAGAGCTTACGATATGGAATAAAACCAGATTTCAGAAAGGGAATTAAGATGATTAGTGCACATAACGTAACATTAAGACTTGGAAAAAAAGCATTGTTTGAAGATGTAAATATTAAGTTTACGGAAGGCAACTGTTATGGCTTAATCGGTGCCAATGGTGCCGGAAAATCCACGTTCTTAAAAATTCTTTCCGGGGAACTGGAGCCTACTGGCGGTGATATTGTAATCACACCGGGCCAGAGACTTTCTTTCTTAAAACAGGACCATTTTAAATATGATGAGAGTCAGGTTCTTGATACAGTCATCATGGGAAATGTCAGATTATATGAGATCATGAAGGAAAAGGATGCGATCTACGCGAAAGAGGACTTCACGGATGAAGATGGCATTAAGGCTGCAGATCTGGAGGGAGAATTCGCTACCATGAATGGTTGGGAAGCGGAATCCGATGCAGCTAACTTATTAAACGGTCTTGGAATTGAGACTGACTTACACTATAAACTGATGAAGGATTTGACCGGAGCCCAGAAGGTGAAAGTGCTTCTTGCACAGGCACTCTTTGGCAATCCTGATATTCTTCTTTTAGATGAGCCGACCAACCATTTGGATCTGGATGCCATTGCATGGCTGGAAGAGTTCTTGATTAACTTTGAGAATACGGTAATCGTGGTTTCCCATGACCGTTACTTCTTAAACAAGGTTTGTACCCATATCGCGGATATTGACTACAGCAAGATCCAGCTGTATGCCGGTAACTATGATTTCTGGTATGAGTCAAGCCAGCTTATGGTAAAGCAGATGAAGGAAGCCAACAGAAAGAAAGAAGAAAAGATTAAGGAGCTGCAGGATTTTATTCAGCGCTTCTCAGCCAATGCTTCCAAATCAAAGCAGGCTACTTCCAGAAAACGTGCGTTAGAGAAAATCGAACTGGATGATATTAAACCTTCCAGCCGTAAATATCCTTATATTGATTTCCGTCCGGCACGCGAGATTGGTAATGAGGTTCTTACTGTGAATGATTTAACCAAAACCATTGACGGTGTGAAGATCCTTGATCATATTTCCTTTACACTTACCAGAGAAGATAAGGTGGCTTTTGTAGGACCTAATGAACTTGCGAAAACCGTTCTGTTTAAGATCCTTTCCGGAGAGATGGAACCAGATGAGGGCGATTATAAATGGGGTCTTACCACTACCCAGAGTTATTTCCCCAAAGACAATACAGCAGAGTTTGATAACGATGATACCATCGTGGACTGGCTGACCCAGTACTCTCCTGAGAAAGATGCAACATATGTCCGCGGATTCCTTGGACGTATGCTGTTTGCAGGAGAAGACGGCGTGAAGAAAGTCCGAGTTTTATCCGGTGGTGAGAAAGTGCGCTGTATGCTTTCAAAACTGATGATAACAGGTGCCAACGTGCTGCTTTTAGACGAGCCTACAGACCACCTGGATATGGAATCCATTACAGCGTTGAACAACGGACTGGTGAAATTCCAGGGAGTGCTTCTCTTTTCCTCCCGTGACCATCAGATCGTAGAAACTACAGCAAACCGCATTATGGAAATCGTAGGCGGACAGCTGATCGATAAAATTACTACTTATGACGAGTATCTGGAAAGTGATGAAATGGCTCGTAAGAGACAGGTATTTACTTTGACAGATGAACAGATGACTGAAAATCAGTAATAAAAAGGCCGCTGCGCTGCAGGTTGATATGATACCTGCATAGCAGCGGCTTTCCTATTCATGAAATTATTTTAATCCATTATATAAAGTGTCAAGAAGCTCTCCATTGGAGTCCTGACCAAGCTCCCATACCATGGCACCGCCCAACTTCTTTGATTTGATATAATCTGTTTTATAAGCGATAGACTGTGGGTCTTCATAGCTGATGAAGATTGTTCCGTTAAATAACCATGGAACCATCGACTGAGAGTGAAAATATCTGGTATAACCAGTTTTATTTAAATAATTAGCCTTGATGTCCTTGTAGCTGATTGAGTTGGCACCGCCGTATGTCTGGTATAAGCCGTTATTGGAATTATTCACGGAAGAGTACAGGTACCCATAGAACGGGATGCCCATAACCAGCTTATCGGCAGGGAAGGAAGCGTTTAACCAGGCAGTGACTCCGGAGTCCACGCTTGCTTTATATTGGGGTGAGGAATCGTTGTTATTATAAAGGGGTGCCAGTAAATCCGTATAAGGATCCCAGGTTCCGTGCAAATCATAAGTCATAATATTTGCGTAATCCAGATATTGAGCCAGTTTATCCATTTCTACATTTTTTACATAAGAAGCATCGGCTCCGCCGGCAATGGTGAGAAGATAGTGTTTTTGGTCCATGGCACCCCGGGCATCCAGCTTTTCTCTTATTTTTTGAAGAAGCAGGGTGAAATTCTGTTTATCTTCCGGCCGTCTGGTGTTGGTCGTCAGACCTCCGCTTACGGGATATTCCCAGTCCAGATCGATGCCGTCAAATCCATATTTTGTGATAAAATCAACTGCACTGTCTGCAAAGGCATTTCTGGAAGCATCAGTCAGAGCCGCATCTGAGAATCTGCCAGACCAGTTCCAGCCGCCAACGGAAATCAATGTTTTTAAATTTGGATTTTTTAATTTTAATGAATTTAAAAGCCTTATATTATTGGGATCCACATCCGGATATCCCAGTGTAATCTTTAAATCCGGACCAATATTAGCAAAGGCGTAATTAATATGAGTCAGCTTGCTGGCATCCATCTGATCCGGACAGACTCCGCTGTATGCCTCCCAGGCTGCATAGTAGCCAACAATTCTTCCGGATTGGGGCTGGGTTTCTGCCGGAGGTAAAGCGGGTGCTGCAGTGGTGACAGAAATGGTATTGCTGGCAGGAGACATATTTCTTTTGGTATCTTTTGCTTTTACATAAAACTGGTAAGTTGTTGCCGGAGTTAATCCGCTAACGGCATATGTATTTGAGGTTGTAGAGCAAAGATAAGTATTATTTTTGTAAATCTGGTATTCTCTTACTCCCAGGCCGCCTGTGGGTGGGGACCAGGTCAGGGTAAGTGAGTTGGTGGTAATATCGGCCGCATTTAAATTTTGGGGAGCAGTGGAAGTGCTTTTGTCAGGCTTTGCCGCAAATGAATTTTTCGTGCAGTAGTTGCTGATTAGAAAAAGTAATAAAACAGATATTGTCCACATGATTGCTTTTCTTGTACTTCTTTTCATCGTGTTCTCCTTCATAACTTATTGTGAAATTAAGTATAACATGATGGATTTTCCTTGAATAGCGCGCAAAAACTGGTATATTTTCATAAATTTGGTAATGATTCAGAAATGCCCGTGAAACCTGTGCTTGCAGATGATTTCTTAATCGCTTATAATCAGCCTTAAAAGGAGGTGAGAACGATTAATACCATAGATTCCTATGCTTATGAATCCCGCATTAAAGGAATAAACCCTGGTCTTAAAGCAATTGTGGCAATGGCAGCATTGTTATTTTGTATTGGAACTGGAGATGTTTTGGTATCTGTTTCGGTGTTTCTGTCCATGGGTATTATTACGATTTTTATGGGAGGACTTTCCGTTTGGAAGTATCTTGCCCTGTTAAAGATACCAGTAACTTTTTTAATTCTTGGAACTGCTGCAATTGTAGTTGGAATATCTCATGTGCCGGCAGGACGCTTTTATATCACCATGCCAGGCTTTTATCTTTACTTGTCAGATGGAGGAGCAGCTCTTGCAGCACGGCTGATTTTAAAAGCAATGGCTGCCGTAAGCGCCATGTATATGCTTGTACTTTCCACACCGGCAAGTGAAATTATTAATCTGCTTGGAAAACTGCATGTGCCCAAACTGATATCAGAGCTGATGAATCTCATATACCGGTTCATCTTTGTTATGATGGATGTCCAGATCCATATGAAGCAGGCAGCGGAATCCAGGCTGGGATACCATAATTTCCTTACGTCCTGCAGGTCCTTCGGAGGAATCGGAGCGAATCTGTTTATGGTTTCATTAAAGAAGGCGGGGGTGTATTATGATGCCATGACTGCCAGATGTTATGAGGGCGAACTTCTGTTTCTGGAAGAGGAAAGGCCGGTAAAAACAAAGGAGGCTGCGGCTGCCGCTGGCTATCTTGCATTTCTTTTGCTTTTATGGCTGTTGTAAAAATGAGGAGGAACAGATGATGGAAGAAATACTTTTACAGGCAGAGAATCTTTCGTATTCCTATGGCACAGGAAGTAAAGCACTTCATGATGTGTCACTGTCTGTGAGAAAAGGGGAGAAAATTGCAGTTCTTGGTTCCAATGGAGCGGGGAAATCCACCTGCTTTTTAAACCTGAATGGCGTCTTGATCCCGGATACGGGAACAATCAGGTATAAGGGGAAAAAAATTGGGAAAAAAGACTTAAATGAGCTTCGAAGAGAAGTGGGAATCGTATTTCAGGATGCAGACAATCAGATTATTGCATCTACTGTTTCTGCGGAGGTATCCTTCGGACCCATGAATTTAAGGCTTTCCAGAGAAGAAGTGAAACAGCGGGTAGAAATGGCGTTAAAGTCCATGAATTTAATGATGCTGAAAGACCGCCCGCCCCATTACTTAAGCGGTGGAGAGAAGAAACGGGTAAGCATAGCAGACATTATTGCCATGGAACCCGAGGTGATCATATTTGATGAACCAACTGCATCGTTAGATCCGGTTAATGTGGAAATACTCACACAGGTTCTTGATGAAATGACAAAAATGGGGAAAACTCTTCTGATTTCAACCCATGATGTGGATTTCGCGTATAAGTGGGCAGACCGGGCGGTGGTTTTTGCCGGTGGAACTATTATTGCCGATGGCCCGGTAACAGAGATACTGACATCTGATCTGATCTTAGCTCAGGGAAATTTAAAGAAGCCGGTTTTAATGGAGGTTTATGACAGTCTGGTGAAATGCCGGATATTGCCGGAAATGAGTCCTTATTTCAGGGATACACAAGAATTGAACCAGCTGCTTAACAGGCAGTATGAAGGTTGACAGAATTTGGTATTGCAGTTACAATACAAGCGTATTATCTAAAAGGTGCCTGTGAAATTCTCCGCAGGATAATAGGGAAAAGGGTGAAAGTCCCTTACGGTCCCGCCGCTGTATATGCAGAGCAGGGCTCCATTAAGTCACTGGGAAACCGGGAAGAGGGAGCAGCTGTGTTTGATGCATGAGTCAGAAGACCTGCCTTTTTGCTTGGAGTATCCGGTTACGAGCGATGACCGGTGCCGGGAAGTCTTTTTGTAGTATAAAGATTTACCCATAGGGCACCAGTCTGATGTGTGGGAACCATCGGATGTAAGGTGCTTATTTTATTGGAAGGAGAATGAAAATGAGTAAGAAAGAAAAAAGTATCATGAAACTTGCAACTGCATTTGCACTGACATTTGGAATCGTTCCCAGTGCCTTTGCAATGCATATTATGGAGGGCTATTTGCCAGTAGGGTATTGTATCGCATGGGGTGCGGTCTGTGTGCCTTTTCTCATTGCGGGCTTCTTTTCCATTCAGAAGACGCTCCGGGAGAACAGGAAGGCGATCACAGTTCTTGCCATGTCAGGAGCATTTGTGTTTGTGCTTTCTTCATTAAAGATTCCGTCTGTGACCGGAAGTTGTTCCCATATGACTGGAACCGGTCTTGGTGCAATTTTGTTTGGACCGTCGGCGGTCAGTATTCTGGGCATTATTGTTTTGATTTTTCAGGCGGTTCTGCTGGCCCACGGTGGTCTTACCACACTGGGAGCAAATACCTTTTCCATGGCAATTGCAGGTCCTTTCGTGTCTTTTGGAATATACAGGCTTTGTAAGGCGTTAAAAGTGAATAAAATGGCAGCGGTTTTTCTTGCTGCGACGTTAGGCGATTTATTTACATATTGTGTTACCAGTTTTCAGCTTGCATTAGCCTATCCTTCTGAAATAGGAGGCGTTGGCGCTTCTGCTGTTAAATTCCTTGGAGTATTTGCACCGACCCAGCTGCCTCTTGCGGTGATTGAGGGAATTCTCACTACAGTCATCGTTATGACTCTTGAAACTTATGCTCTTCCGGAGTTAAAAGCCATTGGATTTACAAGGGAGGTAAAATAATATGAGCAGGAAAAGAAAACAGACGATCGCCGTGCTGCTGGTTCTCGTATGTCTGATTGCCATTATTCCTTTGTTTGCCTTAAAGGGAGCAGAGTTTGGGGGATCGGATGATGCAGGAAGCCAGATGATCACAGAAATCCGCGGTGCGGAATATGAACCATGGTTTACTCCCGTTATGGAGGCTGCCATAGGCGGAGAGCTTCCCGGGGAAATAGAAAGCCTTTTGTTCTGCCTTCAGACGGGAATCGGAGTGGGAGTTATCGCGTTTTTTATGGGAAGACTGGTAGAACGGAAAAAATGGCAGGATAAACAGTTATAATAATTAAATAGACAGATACAAAAAAGAGCTGGTTCAGATATTAATATCTGAATCGGCTTTTCTTTTGTATCGTCATAAACTGTTTTCATTGACAGCCATGGTCGCAAGAGATGAAAAATCCTTAATTCTGTATCTTTTTTTGTCCATATGCTGCAGTATATCCGCCTCACATAAAACCGAAAACACATGAAGCAGGTGGCGGTAGCTGACACCTAAGTATTCCGCAACCTCTGTGTGTTTCCTGTTATAGATTTCTCCGTCTGCAGATAATAGTATAAAATTAGCCAGACGGTTTACCAGAGGATAATTCTGGTTAGTTGCATAATTTGAGGTATTTCGCAGAGCCTTCCGGCATAAAAACAGGCACAGATAATTTAAGAATTTGGTATCGTTTCTTAAAAGATGGCTGACCTCCCTTAGAGGCAGCAGGATACAGACGCACTTATCCAAAGCAATGACTCCATTGGTAAATTTCTGTGCACCCATAAATTCCATCTCCCCAAATAAGGTTGGAGATTTAAAAAAATCAATGATGGTAACCTTTCCGTTTTCATGAGTCAGGAAAAGCTTAGCATTTCCCTTTATAAGAAATACCAGATCAGATAAATCATCACCTTCTCTGCATATTAGTTCGTTTTTACGAAATTCTTTCCATTTAGCATATGGAGTAATATCAAAAGAAAAGATATTAGTGACATAGGAGGGAATTGTTTCGTTCGCCTTTTTCATATTCATAGACAAATCTCTTTCAAACTCTTTTTTATAACTTATCTTACTATAAAACTTCCCTAAATTCCAGATTTATGTGAGAAAACTCATATTTTTCACAAAAAGCAAATGATATAATATTGCGTATTATAAGCAGCAGCAATCACTTAAACTATCAAACGTTTTCCAGGGGGGTCTCATGATTAAATTTGCACTACCATACAATGGAGATATGGATTTCATTGATCAATCGCTTTATATGTACGGGAATTATATTGAAAGCTATTTTGGTAATTTAGGAATTGATGATTTTGGCGGCGGACGTGCCCAGACTCAAAATATTGTGAAACAGGAAAATGAATTGAAAGCAATTCTGGACAAGCTAAATGCCGCCGGCATCGATTTTAATTATGTCATTAATAATAACGGCCTGATGAACGAGGAGTTTACCGAAAAGTACCAGGAAAGATATCTGAGATTTATCAACAAATTAGTTGATTTGGGGATTCGAAAAGTCACATTGAGCAATCCATATCTGATCCGATATACAAAACAGAAACTGCCGGATTTAAAAATATCAGCATCGGTGAATTTAAAGACCCGTTCATGGGAAGAACTTGAATATCTGATTCATTTAGGCATTGATGAAGCAACGCTGCATTATGATTTAATTAAGAATTTTGCAGAGCTGATCCGGATTCGTTCGAAAACTGATCTATTATTAAAGCTCATTCCAAATGATTTGTACATATCAAACTGCCCCTGGCAAAAAGGTCATACTCGTATGCAGGGTTCCCACAGCAAGCATAAGGAAACAAAAACGCCATACTTCAGCTATTACAGAAATAAATGTGTGAATATCCGGAATTTAAGGCCAGAGGAAATATATAGCGGAAAATGGATTGCTCCGGCTGATATTCCCAAATACATGGAAATTGGTTATAAAAATTTCAAATTGCTGGACCGTCTGGCTACGACAGAATGGATCATGAAATCCATTGAAATATATATTGAGCAAAGCCGGACAACCCATCTGGAAGAAATATTAGGCACCTATGGCTCCAAATCTAACATTCGTGCCGCCGTCTCTGATGGCCCTTTGGAGCAGGCTCTTTATCCAAGAGACCAGCTGGAGCTGATACCTGAAATATCTCAAGTGGAAAATAAACTCTGGTATTCTGCCGATCACACGGATAATTGCACGCACTGCACGTTATGCCGTCGTGCCGCAGACAAGGGACTGATTTATCCGGAGGAGAAGAGAGAACAGTATATTGAAAATAACAGGAGGTGGCAGAGCAGAATTACAAAATTACCGTATATCAAAGAGTTAAATCTTGGTGAGGTACAGCGTATAGAATATAAGTAAGGGGGCAGGTACAAATGGGCGAAATGTTACTACCATTATACTTGGATGAGAGCTTTATGGACTCTGAGTCAGAGGGCAGAATTTATTTGACCAGATTTGAGCAGGATTTTCAGAAAGATTGTTTTTTGTTTCATGAAGCGAGGGACTATGCAATCTCGCCGGAGGAAGCCAGGAGCATAAGCGGCAGGCATCAGTTATGTTATGCCTATGATATGTTTCATTTTGAAAACAGAGAATTTACCGTAGAGGGGTATCAGGAGATTTGCAAAGATATTGAATCCATGATTGACAACGGATTTAAATATATTCTGGTATCAAACCCCTATATTATTGAACTGCTTTGCAACGAATACAGCAAAGATATTCGTGTGATTGTTTCATCCCAGCTGGAAATTAATCATGCGCATAGTAAAATATTTTTTGATGTTTTAAACAATACCAGAAATATTTCTTATATTGTCGTATCTCAGAATCATCTTCACAAACAAGAATTTGAAGAAATGAGACGCACATTCGGAAGTATTGGGCTTATGGTAGAACTGGACCGCCTGATCTCTGATAATCAGATCGTGCATGAGCAATTCAATAACATGATCTACGGATATTATAATGATTCTGTAAAATGCCATTTAAAAGAGTATATAGAGGAAAACCGACGTTATTTCAGAAAGCAGGATCTGGTGGACCAGTTTGACGAAAACATTTCCTATAAGCTTGGGGAAATTGGTGTGGAGAAGGAACTTCCAGAGAAAAATCTGAAACATCTGCTTAATAATGAATTGGAAGAGATCCAGGTAATTGATTATGACCTGTGGCAGTGAAAAAAACGAATTAAACAATAATTAATGTAATTTATAATAGGGATGCGAGGGTATGGAACATGAAGCTTTTAATATTAGATTTTGACGGAACAATAGCAGATACAAAGAGCAGCATTGTAAACACAATTCAGGCCACGGGAAAAGAGCTGGGCTATGGTATTGCCAGGGAGAAGGACATACAGGAAAAAATAGGGCTGCCTCTTAAGGATACCTTTTCATCCGTATTAAATGTCCCGGACAGCGAGATGGATCATGCCATTGATTTATACCGCAGAAAATACCAGGATATCTGCATGGAAAGTGTTACATTGTTTCCTGATGTAAAGAGTACCATAGAGTACCTGTCACAAAAGGGAGTTGTTATTACAGTTGCCTCCAGTAAGGGCAAAGATGCTCTTCATCTGTTACTTGATCATTTACAGGTAAGTCCTTTTATTTCCCGGATTTACGGCGAACAGGACGTAAAAAATAAAAAGCCGGCTCCGGACATGGCACAATTAATACTGGAGCAGGAAAAATGTGATCCGGAAGAGGCATTGGTGGTAGGGGATACGGTATTTGATCTTCAGATGGGACGTGGCGCAGGCTGCCACACCTGTGGTGTAACCTATGGAAACAATTCTTATGAAGAGCTGAAAGCGCAAAATCCCACCTTTATCATTAATAATTTCGGCGAATTGAAAAGCATCTTTTAAGCAGCAAGAGGAAAAGAGGTCTCAAATGTTTAAATTATATAATGAAATATCAAGAACCTTTAACGAATATCTGCTGATCCCTAATTTATCCACGCCCCTGTGCATGCCTGAAAAAATTGATCTGACCACTCCTATTACAAGATTTAGAGCAGGGGAAGCACACGTAAGGCTAAACATTCCGTTTGTATCCGCGATTATGCAGGCTGTGTCGGATAACAAACTTGCCATTTCATTGGCCCGATGCGGGGGGCTGTCATTTATATATGGGGCCCAGATGATTGATTCCCAGGCTGAAATGATACGGAAAGTCAAAAAGTTCAAGTCCGGCTTTGTTGTATGCGATTCCTACCTTTCGCCGGAACACACTTTGAATGAGATACTGAGGCTGAAGGAGGATACCGGGCATACTACCATAGCGGTCACCTCTAACGGAAAATCGGACGGTATTCTTACAGGACTTATTACAAGCAGAGATTATAGAATAAGCAGGGATCCCCTGGATAAAAAAGTCTGTGATATAATGACTCCTTTTGAAGCACTTATTACAGGGAGGGATGGGATTTCCCTGAATGAAGCCAATGACCTGATCTGGGCAAATAAATTAAATTGTCTTCCTATCATCAACGAAAAACAGCAGCTGGTCCATATGGTGTTCCGTAAGGATTACGAAGCTCATAAAGAGAATCCTTTTGAGCTTCTCGATGAGAAGAAGAGCCTTCTTGTAGGTGCCGGAATTAATACTTACGATTATCATGACCGGGTTCCGGCATTGCTGGAAGCAGGCGCTGACATCTTATGTCTGGATTCTTCCGATGGTTATTCCACCTGGCAATATGACGCCATTACCTACATAAAGTCAAATTTTCCCAAGGCATATATCGGTGCCGGCAACGTGGTTGATGCAGAAGGCTTCCGTTATCTGGCGGATGCAGGGGCAGATTTTGTAAAGGTCGGAATTGGCGGCGGGTCTATTTGTATTACACGTGAGCAGAAGGGGATTGGCAGAGGTCAGGCGACTGCCATACTGGAAGTTGCTTCTGCCAGGGACAAATATATGGAGGAGACCGGTATCTACATTCCCATTTGTTCCGACGGAGGAATTGTGTATGACAATCACATTGCCATAGCCCTGGCCATGGGAGCAGATTTTGTAATGATGGGAAGATACTTTGCAAGGTTTGACGAAAGCCCGGGAAAGAAGCTGAAAAGAGGCAATGAATATGTAAAGGAGTATTGGGGAGAAGGGTCAGACCGGGCAAAGAACTGGCAGCGCTACAGCATGTCAGACAACAAAGATACTCATTTTGAAGAAGGTGTTGACAGTTATGTTCCTTATGCAGGTGCATTAAAGGATAATTTATCAGTAACGATCAGTAAGATAAAGTCCACAATGTCCAGCTGCGGGGCGGCTTCCATCGAGGAATTTCAGAAAAAAGCAAGGATCACTCTTGTTTCTCCCATGAGTATTCGGGAAGGCGGAGCCCATGATATCATACTGAAAAATAAAGATTACTAAACAAGCAGACAATCATGTTAATACAACAGGGGAGTGTTGCTCAACTAAGAAAAAGTTAGTTGAGCAGCAGCTCCCTTTTTTCCTTATTAGTTTTGCAACACGCCCTTTTCGAATGCTGTTTAAAATGGTATACTAACACTATCTTTTTGACGGAGGTGAATGCGATGAAAAAAATGATATCATGGAATGTGAATGGACTTCGTGCCTGTGTGGAGAAAGGCTTTCTGGATTATTTTAATGAGGTAGATGCGGACGTGTTCTGTATTCAGGAAAGCAAGCTGCAGGAAGGACAGATTGACCTTTCTCTTCCAGGCTATTATCAATATTGGAATTACGCACAAAAGAAAGGATATTCAGGTACTGCCCTGTTTACCAGGGAGGAGCCATTATCAGTTACTTATGGGATGGGAATAGAAGAACATGATAAAGAGGGACGGATTATTACAGCTGAGTTTCCGGACTATTATGTGGTAACCTGCTATACTCCAAATTCCCAGAATGAACTGGCGCGCCTTCCCTACCGTTTGACCTGGGAAGAGGCATTTCTGGCCTATCTAAAAGGGCTGGAGGAGAATAAGCCTGTTATTTTCTGCGGAGACTTAAATGTAGCTCACAAGGAAATTGACTTGAAAAATCCAAAATCCAACCGAAAAAATGCAGGGTTTACCGATGAGGAGAGGGAAAAGTTTACCATCCTTGTAGAGAATGGCTTTATAGATACCTACCGGTATTTCTATCCGCAGCAGGAAGAGATGTACTCCTGGTGGTCCTACCGCTTTAAGGCGAGGGAGAAGAATGCAGGTTGGCGTATTGATTATTTCTGTGTATCACAAAGTCTGGAGGACAGGCTGGTAAGTGCAGATATTCATACCCAGGTGACAGGCTCTGACCACTGTCCGGTGGAACTTGTAATTAAATAATAACGGATCAGACAGAGTATTACACAGGAGAATAATAAAAACATGAATTTATTAACGATTGAACATTTAACAAAATCATATACAGAACGGCTTCTTTTTGATGATACCAGCTTCAGCATAAATGAAGGGGAAAAGATCGGTTTGATTGGTATTAATGGCACAGGAAAGTCCACACTTTTACGTATTGTGGCAGGGCTTGAAGAACCAGATGAGGGAACCGTGGCAAAGGGAAGAAACTTGGATATCCGTTTTCTTTCCCAGAATCCCAGATTCGAGGCAGGAGAAACCATTCTGGAAAGCATTATCCGGGAGAATGAGGGCCATGAACATGTATGGGATTTAGAAAGTCAGGCAAAGAACATGCTGACCAGACTTGGCTTTACGGAATTTGATACCAAAGTGGACACCTTATCCGGCGGACAGAGGAAAAGGGTTGCGCTTGTAAGTGTTCTTCTTTCTACTGCAGATTTACTGGTTCTGGATGAGCCTACCAACCACTTAGACAGCAGTATGGCGGACTGGCTGGAGGACTATCTGCGCCGGTTTAAAGGTGCTCTTTTGATGGTTACCCATGACAGGTATTTTTTAGACAGTGTAACAAACCGGATTGTGGAGCTTGATAAGGGTAAGCTTTACAGCTATCAGGAGAACTATGAAGGCTATTTAAAACTAAAGGCGGACCGGCTGGATATGGAGCAGGCTACTGAACGGAAACGCCAGTCAATCCTCCGTATCGAGCTGCAGTGGATGCAAAGAGGGGCAAGGGCGCGTTCCACCAAGCAGAAGGCTCATATTGAACGATACGAGACGCTTCGTGACCAGAAGGCACCGGAGTTTGATAAAAACGTAGAGCTGGATTCCATTGAGAGCCGCCTTGGACGTACCACCGTGGAGCTGGAGGGCATTTCAAAGGCTTTTGGTGATAAGGTTCTGATGAAAGATTTTAACTATATATTCCTGAAAAATGACCGCATTGGAATTATTGGTCCCAATGGGTCCGGCAAGTCCACACTTATGAAAATCATTGTGGGATGGCTTCAGCCGGATGAGGGAACCTTAACGGTGGGACAGACTGTAAAGATGGGTTATTTCTCCCAGGAGAGCGAAGATATGGACGGCAGCTTAAAGGTTATCGATTATATCCGGAGTGCGGCTGAGTATGTGAAAACAAAAGACGGAAGCGTCAGTGCCTCCCAGATGCTGGAACGGTTTTTATTTCCGCCAAGTGTTCAGTATACGACTGTTGAAAAGCTTTCCGGAGGGGAAAAACGGCGGCTGTATCTGCTTCGCATCCTGATGGAGGCACCCAATGTCCTCCTTCTTGACGAGCCTACCAATGATCTGGATATTCAGACACTAACCATCCTTGAGGATTACTTAGACAGTTTTCCAGGCATTGTCATAACCGTATCTCATGACCGTTATTTTCTGGACCGGGTGGTGCGCAGAATATTCGCATTTGAAGGACAGGGAAAGGTCACTCAATACGAGGGAGGATTTACGGATTATCAGGCGGCTTTCGCTGCAAAATATCCGGATGGGCTTCCTGGGGAAACAGCTGGAACTTACAAAAAGGAAGATGCAGGAGAGAAGAAGGGGAAGGAAAAACCCAAATTAGAGCGGAAGCTTAAGTTTTCCTATAAAGAACAGCGGGAATGGGAAACCATTGAAGATGATATTGCCGGTTTGGAAGAAGCTGTCGAGGTTCTGGATAAAAAGATTGAAGAGGCTGCCAGTGACTATGGCAAATTGAATCAGCTGATGGAAGAAAAGGCAGAAAAAGAAGGATTATTAGAGGAGAAGATGGAACGCTGGATGTATTTAAACGATCTGGCAGAACAGATTCAGAACCAGTAACAGGACTTGTCACAGAGGAGAAGAGGGATGAAACAGTATAGGATCGCCAAGAGAGAAACAGGATATTATCCCATGGGAATGACTAAGACTGGGGAGGGGGTTCATTTCAGCGTTGCGGCTCAGGGAAAGGAATTAAAACTACTTTTCTTTCGCAGCGATGAAAAGGAGCCCGTCTGCACCTTTTCCTTTCCGGAAAAAGAGAAGCGTGGAGAGGTTTTTTCTGTTACAATTCTTGGAGATGACTTTACCGGGATTTCCTATTGCTATGAAATTGATGGGAAACGGTTCTCTGATCCGTATGGGAGATCTTTTACAGATAAGGATCGCTGGGGAGATTTAGAGAGAGCAGCTGTATCATCTAAAAGTCCCTTTACGTTTGAAGCTTTTGACTGGGGGGAGGAGAAGCGTCCGCTGATTCCATATGAGGATTCTGTGGTCTACCGGATTCACGTCCGGGGATTTACCATGCATTCTTCTTCCGGAACCAGAAATAAAGGAACCTTTCGGGCAATAGAGGAAAAAATCCCCTACTTAAAAGAACTGGGAATTACAACCGTCGAGCTGATGCCGGTTTATGAATTTCAGGAAGTGGTTCTTCCAGAGATTGTGCAGGGAAATCCCTATGGTGTGGATAAACCTACGGGAAAAATAAATTATTGGGGATATACCTCGGGATTCTATTTCGCTCCCAAGGCATCCTATGTCTCGGAAAATAAGGAAACGCCGGCTTTGGAATTAAAAAATCTGGTTAAGGCTCTTCATAAAGAAGGGATAGAACTTATAGCAGAATTGTATTTTTCAGGAAAGGAGTCTCCAACCTTTGTTCTTGATGCGGTACGGTTCTGGGCAGAAGAATTTCATTTGGATGGAATTCATCTGGTGGGGTTCCCGCCTCTTGATTTACTCGGACGTGACCCCTATTTAAAAGGGTTAAAGCTATGGGCTGATTCCTGGGGTGACATTCCAGAAAAAGGATTTAAATATCAGGCAGAATATAATGACAGCTTTCAGACGGATATGAGAAGAGTACTGAAAGGGGACGAGGAGCAGATGAAAAATCTGGTCTTCCGGACCAGAAACAATCCGTCCGACCGGGGCATGATTCAATATATGGCAAATACCAATGGGTTTACCATGATGGATATGGTTTCCTACGATACAAAGCATAATGAAGCCAATGGAGAATCCAATCTGGATGGCAATCCCTATAATTACTCGTGGAATTGCGGGACAGAAGGACCAACGAGAAAGAAAAAAGTGGTGGAGCTTAGAAAGAAACAGCTGCGCAACGCTTTTTTACTGCTGCTCTTAAGTCAGGGTACACCTCTTTTTATGGCGGGGGATGAATTTGGCAATACCCAGTCGGGCAATAACAATGCTTATTGCCAGGATAATGATATCTCCTGGTTAAACTGGAACCTCTTAAAAACAAACAGGGATCTTTTTGAATTTGTGAAAGCAGTCATCGCTTTTAGAAAGGCCCATCCGGTATTTCACAGAAGAGAAGAAGCGAAGAACATGGATTATCTTGCCTGCGGAGTCCCTGATGTTTCTTATCATGGGGTGAAACCATGGTATCCGGAATATGAGAATTTCAGACGTCAGCTGGGAATCCTTTACTGGGGAGATTATGCCAGAAAAGCAGATGGTACGGCAGATAACCATTTTTATATTGCATATAACATGCACTGGGAACCCCATACGTTTGATCTTCCAAACCTTCCGAAAAAACATCAGTGGCATGTGGTATTTCATACAGATAAGCAGGAAGAGAACGGGAAATATGAGGAAGGAAAAGAGCCGGTACTGGAAGGAAAGAGTTTTCCTGTTCCTCCCAGAACCATTGTAGTATTTATAGGAAAGAAGGATGATTGACCGGAAACTCCGGTCTTTCTCCATTTAAGACCCGAACGATGTCCATAGCTGCAAAAAGTTCCATACGGTCAAGGGCTTCCCTGGTATTGGCTGCGCAATGGGGTGAAACAATGATGTTGTTATATTTAAGCAGCGCACTGTCTGCAGGAAGGGGCTCGGTCTCAAATACATCAAGGGCGGCCCCTTTTATTTTTTTGTCTTTTACAGCCTGTATTAAATCGTCTTCCTGTATTAAACCGCCTCTGGAGACATTGATTAAGACGGCGGATGGCTTCATCATATCCAGCTGTTCTCTGGCTATCATGTGCCGGTTTTTTTCAGAAAAAGGAACATGGAGTGAAATGAAGTCTGCATTCTGATAGACCTCTTCCGGAGTGGATACCGGAGTGACGCCAGCGGGAGCATTGTCAGGGGTTAAATGATGATCATAGACGATAACCTTCATATCAAATCCCATAGCAGCTTTTTTTGCCACCAGCTTTCCAATATTACCAAAGCCAATCAGTCCCAGGGTGAGACCAGACAGTTCCATGTTAAAAACATCCTTCCGGATTGAAAAATCACTATTCTTTACCGCTTCAGACATGACCTCATGGTTTTTAGCACAGGCAAGCATGAAAAAAATAGTGTGCTCTGCCACCGCATTGGAGTTGGCATTTCCAGAGTTAGTCACCTGGATTCCCAGTTTTTCTGCATAGACTGTATCAATATAGTCAACCCCGGCACTGAAACTTGAAATTACTTTTAAGTTTTTGCACCGGTCCAGTAATGGTTTATCGTACCGGAATCTTCTGGAAGGACCTGTAAGTATGGCGTGACATTGTTCAAAAACAGGGTCATCTGCTGATGTGGGTGCAGATAATATAAGCTCACAGCCTTTTTTTGTCAGGTAGTCGGTACCTGTATGAGAGATCGTTCTTGGGATCAGCACTTTAAACATATTTGATTCCTTTCTGGAGGCATTGCCACTAATCTTATCAATGATAGTAACACAGGACTGAAAGGGTTTCAAGCGAATCTGTTATAGTCCGGAATCAATGGTTTCCTCACACCAGCGAATGGTGGCCTCGCAGGATAAAACACCTCTGCGAAGCGTAGCCTTTAAAAAGCGGGATCGTTCTTCAGAAATTTCCTCAATTCCCTGTTCCAGATCGTGCTGCATGTCCAGGTATTTTTCCAGTTTTTTAACGTGGAGTTGTTTATAATCTTCCAGCATTTTAATAACATGCTCTTTTGGCTGGTTGCTTGAGAATAATAATTTCAGCATAAATTCAGAGCGCATGGGTTGTATTTCTGAATCTTCCATAAGCCAGGCTTCTAACTCCATCTGACCCTTTGGAGTAATCTGGTACTGTATTTTTTTCTCGCTTGTTTCGCTTTCTACAATCTCTACCAGTTCATCTATGAGCATTTTTTTCAGTGTTGGGTATATATGCCCAAAGTTTTCGTTCCAAAATCCGGATAGAACGGTATCGCAATATTTTTTAATGTCATAGCCAGTGCCCGGTGAGACATTTAAGATTCCTAATATTGCATATAAGGATTTGTTTTTTAACGCCATTTTAAGTGCCTTTCTTTTATTTGTTAACGTAACTCTCCAGTTTTTCAACTGTAAGTTCCCAATTGGAACAGCTTTTCATTTCATTAGAAATTCTAAGGCAGTTCTCCTTTATTGTTTCATCTGACAGGAGCTGCTGAATCTGGACTTTTAGTTTTTCTGCTGATAGCTCTTTCATGTTATCTGATAAACCCAGATTCATGGATACAAGCCTTTTGGCAGTCATATGCTGATCATTGACCAGAGGGAAAGCAAGCATGGGCACACCAAAGTATAATGCCTCATTCACACTGTTAAATCCTGCATGAGTGATGAATGCATCCGCTTTATCTAAAATCTCAAGCTGGGGAAACACATTTTTAACCAGAAAGTTTTCCGGTACATCACCCAATTGACCAACTTCGCACTTGGTTCCAATGGACATACACACATAATAGTCTGTATTTTCAAATGCACAAATGCACATCTTATAGAAATCTATAAAATCCGTGTTCAGGCTGCCAAGTGAAATATATAACAGTTTTCTATTTCCAATCCCGGATAAGTCTGCAGACTCTGTATTTTTTGCCCGCTCCATAGAAGGTCCGGCAAATAAATACTGGGGTTCGGTTACTGCATCATCCCCGTTAAATTCCCTGGTGGTATAGACTATATTGTGATCGGCTTTACTAATAAAAACTTCTTCCAGTGTGGGTTCTTCAATTTTATAACAAGTACAGATTCTGTTCAATATCTGATAGCAGTAATCCAGCTGCGGATGAGTCCCCGGCACGAGCATACGCGGTGGTACCGGTGCATGGCTCATGGCAAAAGAAGAATGGGAACAGATAACCGGTGTATGAGTAAGCTGTTTTAAAAAGCATCCGCCGCCAAAGATGGAGTCACAAAAGATGAGGTCATAGGTGCGTTCTTTTAAAATATCAAGAATCTGAGGCAGCATTACTTCATCGTATAAAAGAATATATTCCATTAGCATGTAAAACGGATGCCGGTCTGTGGGGCGGTAATTTTTTAAAAAAAGATTCAGGCTGCTTCCAAAGTCAATCCAGTCTGCACCTGATTTAGTTGCCTGCTCCGAAAATTCCACGGAGCAGAAATAATCTACTTTATGCCCTTTTTCTGTAAGCTTCTTAACCAGTCCAAGTGTGGGATTGATATGTCCATACAGATTTGCATTTACAAATAAAATATTCATCCTTTGCCTCCTTATATCACTCTGATATAGTTTGAATTTTATATCAGAGTGATATAGTTGTCAAGAAGTTTTTGAGCAGTAAAATAAATGCCCGTCTTGTCAGAAAAACCAAGTCGGGCATTTATTTATTGCTAATACTCAATTCCATTGCTGAGACATCAGGAACTCCCGTATATTTACATGCTTAAATCCGTCTCTGCTAAAATCAAATTCATCATACGTCACGACATATTTTGGAAAATTGTCCCTGACTGTGTCATATGCCCCAAATTCGCGCTGGATCGTTTCTTCTGATGCCAGCAGATACGCAACCTGGACATAGAGTTTTTGGGTCTGCTTTTCAGCAATAAAATCAATCTCCTTTTCTCCTGCTTTTCCAACAGTGACCTTATATCCCCGCCGAAGAAGCTCCATATACACAATATTTTCAAAAATCAGGTTGATATCTTTCAAATTACCACCAAAAACAGCCTCTCGGATTCCGTGGTCAGCAATGTAGTATTTCTCATTGACAGTAAGAATCTTCTTTCCCTGCAGATCCTGCCTGCGGACACGGTAAAAAAGAAAGGCATCCTCGCAAGCTTTGATGTAGTTTAAGATTGTTTCCGGTGCAACCGTACGTCCTTCGTTTTTCAAATATTTTGAAATCGCCGTAGCGGAGAATGTCGTTCCGATGTTTGCTGTGATGTAAGCGATGATTCTCTCCAGCAGGTCAACATCACGAATGTTGTTGCGTTTGACAATATCTTTAAGGACAACAGAGTTATAAAGGTCTTGCAGATACTGGCGGCTCGGCTGCTCGGAATATCGGAGGTTACTCAAATACGGCATACCGCCACTGGTAAGGTATTGGGTAAACATTGCTCTTAAATCTGAGTCAGAAAAGAGAGAATGATATAGCTCTGAGAATTCGGCAAAGGAGAAAGGATAAATTACAAATTCCACGTATCTTCCTGCAAGGTATGTGGCCAGCTCTCCTGAAAGCAGTTTGGCGTTAGAGCCGGTGATATAGATATCACAATTAAATTCAACACGAAAGGAGTTAATGCACTTTTCCCAATGAATTACTTCCTGTATTTCATCAAAAAAAAGATATGCCTTACCTGTGATTTCACTTATTCTCTGAGAAATCTCCTGATGAAGGGCTTCGGCAAAGCAAAGGTGTGCGTTGCTCATATTTTCAAAGTTAATGGAAATAAATTGATTATCGTTCACACCGGAGCCCACTAACTCCTGCTTAATTAAATCCAGCATGACGGATTTTCCGCTTCGGCGTATGCCGGTTAATACTTTAATAAGATCATTCCCAATAAAAGGACGGATGCGGCTCATATATAATTCTCGATTGATCATAGATGAAGGACCTCCTTTGCCATATTTGTTATATATATTATCACCTATATGGATTGAATTCAAGCCTATATAAGTATATTTGAAAGATATAACTTATAAAACTAATGATCATACAATAATTATAATCTTTAACCAAAAAAGATTTCGTATTTATAAAAAAACAGTAGAGTAGCCAGTGCTTTCATCTTATCTGGCTTCTCTACTGCTTTATAAATTAGTTCATTGTATATCGATACTGCCCCCTGGAATCTGTTCCGTAAAAGTCAGCAAAAGACAGATGGAAGATATCAGTCTTAACAGTATCAAGAGATACCTGATTTTTAATCATATACTGATAGATACCGGTGTAATCAATAGGACCCTGAATCATAATACTCTGAAGGCGTCCATCACGTAAGATTGCCCTTTTATAACAACCGGAGTCTTCCTGTGACAGGATCTGATCTCCGTCTCTTGCGATTCCATCTCCTAAAGAGAGGGTTGTAAGTCCATAAAAATTCATGGTGTTTTTCATGCCGTAAGGATCATCATAAGTGGTTGGAACACCGCACATATTGCAGGCAGCTGTATATCCCTGCTTCATGGCATTAGGCCAGATGGCAGCGATCCCGTTCACATCTCCTGCAGCATAAACGTTTTTGCAGGATGTTTCCATACAATCATTCACCTTAATAAAACGGTCAACGGCGATTTCACAGTTTTCTGTGCAATCTGTTGCCGGGCGGACTCCGGCTGCGACAACAATCATATCACATTCCAGAATAGTCCCGTCATCAAGCATAACGGAGTCGATCTGATCATTTTCCGGCATAGTGGTTAAAACCACTTTTCTTCCCAGAACGAATTTACATCCATGCTGTGCAAATAATTTCTGATAGGCTTTACCAGCCTTTTCATCCAGCTGCTTTGGAAGAATCCGGTCCGCCAGCTCTAATATCGTTACATCCTTTTTCTGCTCCAGAAATGCATAAGCGGCATCCATTCCTACCAGCCCGGAACCTAGTACCAGGATCTTGTCTGCTGACTGGGCAAATTTGAGGATTTGTCTTGCATCACTTAAATTCCGCAGGCCAAATACATTTTTGGCTTCTCTTAAATTAACGATGGGAGGTATCACGCTGTGTGCACCTGTTGCGATCAGAAGGCGGTCAAAGTTAAGCTCTGTTCCATCATCAAGTAAAACAGACTGCTTCATCGAATCAATATGTACTGCTTCTTTGTTCTTCAGCCACTTGATTCCAAGTGCATCAAAAAAATCTGCCGGTACAAATGAAAGAGCTGCTTCATCCCGTTCATGGCTTAAGTACTTATGGAGCATACAACGGGAATGAACCTGGTCGTCAATCGAAACCATGATGATATCCGCTTTTGGTTCCAGCTTTCGGATGGTTTTAGCAGCCGAGATGCCGGCAGCGCCTGCGCCGATAATTACATGAGTCATCATTCCACCTCCTTCACATAGATAGCTTTGGTAGGACATGCTTTTACGCAGCTTGGCTCGCTGCCGTGGTCAAAGCAGAAGTCGCATTTGATCACACTGGTTTTTGTGGTTGTGTCCGCTTTTAATACACCGTACGGGCAGTTCATCACACACATGAAGCAGGAACCGCACTTTTTCTCGTCATAATATACGTGACCCGATTCTTCGTCCTTTACAAGAGCTCCGCTCATACAGGACATCACACATTCCGGCTGGTCGCAGTGGCGGCAGAAGATGGGAGCATAGTGACCGTTCCCTTTCATGACGATGTGATTTCTGGATTCATTTTCCGGATTGGTTAAATCCAGATCATAAATGCTTCCGCCATCTTTTCTATGTGCCTGCATGCAGGCGAGAACACAGTTCTTACACCCGTCGCATTTGGCTTCATCAATGAATATCCGTTTCATATGCCCTCCTCCTATATATTAAGACCGGTCCGCTTCTCCATAATAATTTTTTCCAGTATGTCGGCACTTTCCACAGCGTCATCATTAATAATGACCTGACCGCCGGTTAATGATTTCATACCGTCTGTGAGAACCTTAACAGCAACTTTGCTTCCTGTCACAAAAGGAGGAAGTCCTAAATGAAGGGGAAGACCAAGGGCAAGGCCGAAGCAGCCATCTGCGAGAGCCTGTTCTTCCAGCCACTGAGCTGCAGAGAGTACAAGTGGAAGTTTGGGAAGATCCACGCCAAGCTCCTGTGCAATTTCAGTAGCAACAATCTCAAGGCGTCCGATCGCAAGGCAGGGGCCGAAATTGAGAACTGGAGGAATTCCCAGCTTTTTGCAGACTTCTCTTAACTTAGGACCGGCAAATTCAGCAGCTTCCGGTGTCATAAGGCCGCAGTTTTCAATGCCGCCTGAAGAACAGCCTGCAGTCAGCACGATGATATCTTTGGCAATCAGTTCCTTTGTCAGTTCCACAGTAAGAACATCGTGTCCTCCTGCGGTTAAGTTGGAACAGCCTACCACTCCTGCAATTCCTTTAATATCTCCGGATACGATTAAATCAATAAGCGGCTTCCAGCTTCCGCCCAGGAAGTCTTTTAAGGAACCTTCGCTGACACCGGTCAGAGTGTTCTCATATCCGTGGTCAGGCATAAGATTAAGGGCTACCGTGCCACGGCGTTCCTGATAGGATTTCACCACTTTATCAATAATCTTTTCGCTCTGCTCTCTGCGGTGGTTAAAATCGAACTTCATGAGTTCTGCGTTTGATTTTTTAGCCACATCATCAAGACAGATCTGTTTGATCTTAAGCTCTTCACAAATTGGTTCAATACCTGGAAGAGTACAGTTAAACTCAGAAAGAACGGCATCAATGGCGCCGGTTGCAAGGATCGCCTCGCTGGTGTAGTTGTTTCCTGCATGGCCGTCAAATACCTCCTGGTAATGAGCGCCTCGTAACTGCAGATCCTGACCTACGCAGGTACAGCCTACCAGCTTAAAGCCTTTGGCTCCAACTGCCTTTGCCTTGGCGACCGCCTCTGGGGAAATAAGCTGTTCCTGTAAATCAACAAAAATAGTATGCTGATGACCGGTGATCATGATGTTAATATAATCCGGGTCAATCACACGAAGGCCTACGGGAGCCATACGAAGTTCCGGCTGTCCAAGGAGCACATCATTTAACAGGTTTGTAAGAGTCAGTCCATAGATACCTGTGGAGACTCCCAGTCTTAAGCAGTCTACCAGCATATCTAAGGGATCGGAATTTAAGTTGGTGGAACATTTGACCACGCCCTTAAATACTTCGGATTTAGCTCCTCCTGGCATGATTCCAAGTTCTTTCCAGCGGGCAACTCTTGGAGCGTAAGCGACTTTTTCCGTCAGCTCCATTTCCACATATTCCGGTTTATAGATATCAGCAATTACCGCATCAGCGACTTTCTCTGCCTTTTTGTACACATCGGATTCTACGATTCCGAAGATGTCAGCCAGGTGGTCAAGAGATTTTAATCCCTTTAATTCGCCTTTTATTTTTGCTGTGTTTTTTAAATTTAGTGCTGTATTTTCAACAATGTGTATGTAACAGCCGCTTCCTGAAGCCACCGCCCTTAAAAAGTTTCTGGCAACAATTGTGTCTGCATCTGCTCCGCATATTCCACGGGGAGCATCCGGCGTAATACGGCAGGGGCCGTTGGCACAGAGTCTGCAGCAGACTCCCTGGAGACCAAATCCGCATTTGGTACTTTGTTTTTCTACTCTGTGATGAGAAGTCTCCATCGGCAGGGAAGAGATGAACGTTTCTAAAGGTTTGTCGGCGCTTTGACAGGTGTTGCACCCGTAACATTGATTCATTGTTTTTCCTCCTTTTGAATCTATACCATTTTAGTAAAGATTAGATTAAAAAAATTATCCGTGCAGTAGCTTAGCCAAAGAACATTCTTTCAGTTCCCGATTAAGATTCAATTGAATTCTTAAGAACTCCTTATGAGCCAGGCAAGGCTGCTTGGGCTGGTTCACGAGGCAGTCATAGCCGGACTGCATGCATTCGATCAGCAGCATTTTGGAATCAATCACAGTGAGAATATCATATAAACTTGTGCGTTCCAGATCACAGTTTAAAGCATAGCCTCCCGCGCTTCCACGATAGCTTTTGATTAATCCCGCTTTTTCCAGCTTTCGTGCCATCTTGTAGGTGATGGCTGAAGTCAGGGATTCTTTCTCACAGATCGTAGGAACGTTCATGATATCGCCTGATGATAAGGCTCTTATGATTCTTATGGCATAATCGCATTCTCTGGTTATGAGCATATCGCACCTCCACGTGATAAGATTAACATACTGTACCTAAATGGTCAAGTTTTATCAATAAGATTTTAACATTCCAGCAAGCTGTGAAAGATCTGTGAACCCGCCATTCTTTCAAGTTGATTTCAGGTTTGGTCTGTATAATCTGCGTAAAGTAACACAAAGAAACAGATAAGGAGGTTTTTATGAGCGGATATCAAATGACTTTTGAACGGACAGAAATGAAATATCTGATAGATCCGGTACAATACTTACAGCTTAAAGAGAGATTAATGGGAAAGATGGAAACCGATCAATACGGTAATTCCACTATATGCAATGTCTATTTTGACACACCGGATGCAAGGCTGATCAGACAATCTTTGGAAAAACCGGTTTATAAGGAAAAATTCAGACTCCGAAGCTATGGGCTGCCAGGAGAAACCAGTTCTGTGTTTCTGGAATTGAAAAAGAAATACCAGGGAATTGTTTATAAACGCCGTGAAACCCTTAATTTAGCTGATGCAGAGGCGTATTTATACCGGGGAATAAAGCCGGTACGACAAACCCAGGTACTTCGTGAGATTGACTGGTTTCTGCATTATTACCAAGTGATGATTCCTGCTATGTATATTTCCTATGAAAGAACTGCCCTGTATGGACTGGAGGATGAGAATCTGCGGCTGACGTTAGACGGAAATATCCTTTGGAGAACCGATTGCTTAAGGCTGGAAAATGGTCCATGGGGAACCCCTCTTTTAGAAGACGGCTGGTACCTTATGGAGATAAAAATTCCAGGTTCCATGCCTCTCTGGCTGGGGCACATACTGGATGAGCTGAAAATATATCCGGCTTCCTTTTCCAAATATGGTCAGGCATATGAAAAGCAGCAAATAATAACATCAGAGAAAAAAGGAGGAATCAGCTGTGCTTAATACATGGTTTCAATCAATCTTAATAGAGGAATCAGAGGTTGCATTTTCACCAGGATCATTTCTTGTATGCTTAACCGCTTCTCTGGTTCTTGGGCTAATAATTGCAGGTATTCACATGTACCGGAATTCGTATTCCAGGGGATTTGTGGTGACAGTTGCATTGCTTCCCGCTATGGTGCAGATGGTTATTTTACTGGTAAACGGAAACCTTGGCACCGGGGTTGCAGTAATGGGAGCCTTTTCCCTGGTCCGCTTCCGGTCAGTACCTGGAAAGGCAGAGGAGATCAGCATTATTTTTCAGGCAATGGCGGTTGGACTGGCTACGGGGATGGGGTACGTTGGCATGGCAGTTTTATTTGTCCTTATTATGGGAGGGGTAACTATATTGCTGGCTTCCCTTAAATTTGGACAGCAGAAGACAGGCGTTAAAGTACTTAAAATCACAATTCCGGAGTCTTTGGATTATACATCTGTATTTGATGAAGTATTTGCCCGGTATCTGAAAAATTGGGATTTAAATCAGGTGAAGACAACCAATATGGGAAGTCTTTATAAACTGGATTATGAAGTAGTTTTAAAAAATAACGGAGAAGAAAAGAAACTGATTGACGATTTACGATGCAGAAACGGGAATCTTGAAATATTTTTGGGAAGACCTTTTGGCAATAAGGAGGAACTATAATGGTAAAAAGAAAGCTGTTCAGAGGCAAAGCAGCCGCACTGGTTTTAATAATGGCGCTGGCATCAACAAGTATTTCTGGCTGTAAAAGCCAGACTTCAGCGGAAAATACAGTTGTTACCCAAAGCACGCAGGCAGATTCTGGCACTGATGGTACTACAGACAGCAATACGGCAGAAGCAGCTGTTGACAAGGAATTTACAGACCGTGATAAGGATGGGAGTTACGACGAAAGCAGTGCAGTTAAAATAAATTTGAATTCAGACAAAGCAGAGGCAGAGGGAGCTGGTGTCAGTATATCTGGAAGTACTGTAACCATAAGCAAAGAAGGGACTTATCTGGTAAGCGGAACGTTGGACAACGGTCAGATTATTGTTGATGCAGCGGATACAGACAAAGTTCAGATCGTTTTAGCAAATGTCGGAATTAATTGTGAAACCAGTGCGGCAGTCTATGTCAAAGCTGCTGATAAGGTTTTTGTCACTCTGGCAGATGGAACAACGAATAAGCTGTCAGGAGGCACCCAATACATAGATACTGATGACAATACGGTAGATGGGGTTATATTCTCAAAAGAGGATCTGACTGTAAACGGCAGTGGAAGTCTGGAGGTAAATGCCAACTATAAACACGGAATTGTTTCAAAGGATACGTTGGCAATTACAGGAGGAAACATCTCTGTTAACGCAGTCTCCCAGTGTCTGGCAGGTAAGGATGAAGTGAAAATCCTGGATGGAACATTTCTGCTGACAACTTCTGGAAAAGCAGTGAAATCAAGTAATGAGGATGATACATCTCTTGGAAATATCTACGTGGCAGGCGGAACCTTTACTGTCAATTCCAAAGACGACTCCTTCCATGCCAGCGGGACGATGGTAATTAACGGAGGCACCTTTACGGTAGAAAGTGGAGATGATGCGTTCCATGCAGACCAGGATGTAGTGGTTAATAACGGTACAATAACAGTCACCAGCTGCTATGAAGGACTGGAGGCTTATCGGGTTTCGGTAAATGGAGGGGAAATCTCAATTCAGGCTTCCGATGATGGAATCAATGCGGCACAGCCAAAAGCTTCGTCTGCAGAAGGTCAGGATACTGGTCAGGGTAATAGTGGGAAAGAGAAACCGGAGATGCCTTCGGATAACCAGGAGAAAAGCAATTCTCCCAGGTCAGAGGAAAACCAGTCCGGGACCCAATCAGAGGAAAATCTGCCAAAAGAAGGCCGGCAAAGAAGAGGCGGAGGTCCTGGTGGCAAAGGTGCAATGGGCGGCGGCCAGATGGGCGGAAGTATGGAGAATGATACCAATGCTTATATTAAGATAACGGGAGGCACTCTGTACGTAGACGCCGGAGGAGACGGACTGGATTCCAATGGAAGTCTTTTAATATCAGGAGGTTTGGTTTATGTCACTGGTCCGGTAAGCGACGGAGATGGGGCAATCGATTATAATGGAGATGGGATTATTACAGGAGGAACAGTAATAGCGGTTGGCAGCGCGGGTATGGCACAGGGATTTGGTGATTCCTCTACCCAATGTTCTGTCTTACATAATTTAACTGCACAGCAGGAAGCTGGGACTGTAATTACTCTTAAGGACAAGGAGGGAAATGAGCTTATCAGCTTTACTCCTGAGAAAAAGTACTCTTCCCTTGTCATCAGCAGTCCCAAACTGCAGACCGGCAGCACCTACACCCTCACGGCAGGTTCGGAACAAGCCGAACTGACCCTTGAGTCAATTGTTACTTCAAACGCAGTCCGTGAAGGGGGTAGGGGCAGTATGCCGCCTGGAAATAACCGCTAATCTGCAGGATAAATGAGGTGTTCGTCATCAATGCCGTAAAGAACCGTATCTAAAAATTTTCTGGCAAGATATTTAGCCATACCGGGGTTCATATCCAGATAGTTTCCGCAGTCTCTGGCTGCGGCCCCGGGGATTTCTCCCTCAAAATCACGCATGAATTCATACATTTCAGTGATGAGCGGTACGATATCCCTTGATTTGTAATCTCCAGTCAAAAGAAGGTAGAAGCCGGTACGGCATCCCATAGGACCAAAGTATAAAACTTTGGAAGCAAATGATTGATGATTTCTTAAGAATGTAGCACCTAAGTGCTCCATGGTGTGTATCTCTGCTGTATTCATGACCGGTTCAAAATTCGGTCTGGTCATGCGGATATCGAATGTAGTAACTGTGGTATCGTTCACTTTGTCCTTGCGGGAGACGTAGATACCCGGAAGTAGCTTTAAGTGATTGATGGTGAAGCTTGTAATTTTTTCCATATTGATCAGGTCCTTTCTGAAAGGTGGTTAAGCCGTTGGATTAATTGGCTGTCTTCAGTCAAATTATAATAAAAAAAACGGCTGCATGCAATAGGAACAGATTACAGTCCATAACCTATTTCGTTTGCAATAGCTACCATCACCTTAAGCAGGGAAAATCATTCATGAAACTCCCGTCCTGTTTCATACCATAGTAGGAGAAATGGGAAGGAGCGTCATTAATGGAAGAATGGTTTCGTTTATCAGAGGATGAAGTCTTAAAACAGCTTCATGCTGACAGGAATGGACTGAATTCCGAAGAAATTCTCAGGCGCAGGCAGGTACATGGTCCCAATCTGCTGAAAAAAGCAAAACGAAAAAGTGCCTTTCAAGTATTTCTGGATCAGTTTAAAGACTTATTAGTCATCATTCTGATTATAGCAGCGGTAATTTCCATGGTATCAGGTGACGTGGAAAGTACCGGAGTAATTTTTGCGGTGTTACTGCTTAATGCAATTCTTGGAACTGTACAGCATCAGAAAGCAGAAAAATCCTTAGACAGCCTGATGTCATTATCTGCGCCAGTGGCGTGGGTGAGAAGAGACGGGAAAAATAAAGAAGTCCTGTCGGAAGAAATTGTACCAGGAGATATACTTTTATTAGAGGCAGGAGATATGGTGGCGGCAGACGGCCGTATCCTGGAAAATTATTCTCTTCTGGTCAATGAAAGCTCTCTGACCGGAGAATCAGTCAATGTGGAAAAACATACAGGAAGACTGCGTATGGAGAAGGTTCCGCTGGCAGAACAGTCCAATATGGTTTTTTCCGGCTCTCAGGTTGCAGCAGGAAGAGCCATTGCAGTGGTCACCGGAACAGGCATGGATACAGAAATCGGAAGAATTGCCTCTTTAATGAATGATACAGGCGAAAAGAAGACGCCTCTTCAGGTGAGCCTTGACCAGTTTGGAAGCAGGCTGGCGGTAGCGATCCTCTTTATCTGTGCGATTGTTTTTGGATTAAGTATTTACAGAAAAATGCCGATTCTGGACTCCCTTATGTTTGCAGTAGCTTTGGCAGTCGCCGCCATACCAGAGGCCCTCAGTTCTATTGTTACCATTGTACAGGCGATGGGAACCCAGAAGATGGCGGGAGAAAATGCAATTATTAAGGATTTAAAAGCGGTAGAAAGCCTTGGGTGTGTATCCGTTATCTGCTCCGATAAAACAGGAACCCTCACCCAGAACCGAATGACAGTACAGCAGGTTTTTGTTAATAACAGGCTTTATCTTCCGGAGATGTTAAAGCCTGAGATTCCCGTACATAAATATTTGCTTTACG
The DNA here is from genome assembly GCA_009712635.1 of Hungatella sp. Lineage (GTDB taxonomy): Bacteria > Bacillota > Clostridia > Lachnospirales > Lachnospiraceae > Lacrimispora. Next base: position 167,868 of record WASS01000002.1, read on the forward strand.
ATGCTGTTTTAAACAATGATTCCAGCCATGTAAATGGAGTTCTTAACGGTGAACCTACAGAAACCGCATTACTTCAGATGGCGGAGCGTGCCGGAGTAGATGATGAGGCAGTAAGATCCTATCACCCAAGATTAGGAGAGGTTCCCTTTGATTCCAGAAGAAAGCTTATGAGTACGCTTCATTACCTGGAAGGAAAGAATATTTTATTTACAAAAGGAGCAGTGGATATCATTCTTCCCAGGATAACCCAGATCTGGTCCTCTGAAGGAATCCGTCCGTTCAGAGACGGTGATAAACAGATGCTTATGGAGCAGAATATGATGTTTTCTGCCCAGGGACTTCGGGTTCTTACCTTTGTATGCAGGGAGATGGAGGACCAGGAGAAGCTTTCGGAGAATTCAGAAAACGGATACACATTTCTGGGCATGGTATCCATGATGGATCCTCCCCGGCCGGAATCCAGGAATGCCGTCGCCAATGCCAGAAGAGCTGGAATCTTCCCGGTGATGATTACGGGAGATCATAAGATTACGGCAGCAGCCATTGCGGAACGGATTGGGATTCTGGAGGAGGATGATCTGGCAATCAGCGGTCCGGAGCTTGATGATATGACCGAAGATGAGCTGGGGCACCGGCTGGAATCCATTAGTGTATATGCCCGGGTATCCCCGGAACACAAAATTAGAATTGTCCGTGCCTGGCAGAAGAAGGGACACATTGTGGCCATGACAGGAGATGGTGTTAACGATGCTCCTGCATTAAAGCAGGCGGATATCGGAGTGGCCATGGGACAGATGGGAACAGAAGTCTCCAAGGAAGCCTCTTCCATGATTCTGACCGATGACAATTTTGCTACAATTATTAAAGCAGTTGCCAATGGACGCAATGTATACCGGAATATAAGAAATGCCATTAAGTTCCTGCTTTCAGGCAACATGGCAGGAATTTTATGTGTGCTTTATACCTCTCTTATGGCACTCCCTATGCCCTTTGCACCGGTTCATCTGCTGTTTATTAACCTGTTGACAGACTCCCTTCCTGCCATTGCAATCGGAATGGAGCAGGCAGAAGCAGACCTGCTGTCCCAGAAGCCCAGAAATCCCAAGGAAGGCATTTTAACAAAGAGGTTTATCCTTGTGATTCTCTTTCAGGGGGCACTGATTGCAGTATGCACCATGGCCTCTTACAGTACCGGGCTGTTAACCGGCAGTGAAGCTGCAGCCAGTACGATGGCATTCTCCACCCTGACACTTGCCAGATTGTTCCATGGATTTAACTGCCGCAGCAGTCATTCCATTTTAAAAATCGGTTTTATGAGCAATTTATGGAGCATTATGGCGTTTGAGGCGGGAGCAGTTTTACTGGGAGCGGTTCTTTTTATTCCGGCACTTCACGATCTTTTTTATGTGGCAGATTTAACAGGAAGACAGTTTATAACTATATTTATATTTGCAATTCTTCCTACTCTGGTGATTCAGGCGATGAAAACCATCCGGGAGAGTATGCATTAATGGTTTATAATGAGCAGGTTCTGTTGAGTGATTAACAGTACCTGTTCTTTTTATTCAGAGAATCAGCTTAGAAGCAGAGGCCTCATTTATGTAAGCTGGAATACTTTTTGCATATTTACCTGGCGAAACACCATTGATTTTACTAAATACTTTTACAAAATGAGCATAATCTTTAAAACCACATTCATAGCAGGTTGCAGTGATTGAGCCGCCATTTAAAAGAAGCTTTCGCGCATACTGAATTCTTCTGGTAATGATATAGTTCCACAAGGAAGTTCCTGTATATTCTTTAAACAAATGACTCAGGCGGGAACGGCTGATATTAAGGTAATCTGCAATGGTCTGAATGGAGATATCGCTTGTCAGGTTCGTATCTACAAAACTAATGGTATCCCGTATGATTTTGGGTGAAATATCCCCCAGAGACGTATCGGTTGACTGAGCCGCTTCATTGGCCAACAGGAGGATCATCAGCAGACATGCCTTTACCCGTACATCATATCCGAACCCTTTTTCATTTAAATTGGTTATAATTGTGTCAATATATTGCTCGTATTCTGCCATCTGTTTTTTATTCAGATGACAGAGATATTCCTGCTTGTGACTGTGGAAGCAGCTGAAAAGATCTGTTATTGGTGTTGAAAGGCTATTTGCAAAACTTTCCTCAAAATGAATCGGCATTCTTTCATAAGGAGTGTCATCCTTGATAAATAAACCATGGATATCATTGGGACATATGAAAGTAAGGCTGCCCTTCGTCAGGTGATATGTGACATTATTAATAAAATAATCTACGTTTCCACTTTTAATCAGCATAATCTCATATGCGTTATTATGGATATGAAGTGTACGTTCCGCTTTCCTGCAGGATCGTATATGTGACACAAGCAGCTGGTCAATTGTCTCTATTGAAATTTCGTTCATCATAAAGATCCTCCCCTCCAAAAACTGTGTATACAATTTGTATAAAAAATAACAATAAATAAAGATAAAATTAATAATATATTACTACAAAGGCAGCACGATCTGACATAAATATAGCATAAAAGACAAAGAAGTGAAAGCACAACCATGATAATATGTAAAAAATGATAGCGATTCACGGAAAAAACAGAAAGGCACAGGAGGAGCTAGGTAATGGATGTAGTTTTAAAGACAAGAAATGATGCTGTCAGACTTTTTTTAGATACCATAAGGCCACTGAAACCGTTTTACAGTCCTCACCATGCGTTTTTGCATGTTGGGAATACTGGGGTTCATTATGGAGAAAAATCAGCCAGGATGGAAGGATTTGCAAGAGTGCTCTGGGGCCTGGGACCGCTATGGTCAGGGGATAACAACAATTTGTCAGAGAATGAGCAAAAGGAAATAAAAGAGTGGCTTGTTATTTACCATGAAGGTATCATTCATGGCACAGATCCTGATGATGCAGAGTACTGGGGTGACATATTTGATTATGACCAGAAGATGGTAGAGGTTGCTGCTCTGGTATTCACTATAGCAGTTAACCGGGATAAATTATGGGATCCACTGAATGAGACAGAAAAGAGTAATCTTTATCGGTGGCTGAGTCAGATGAACAGCTATGATATGCCCCAAAATAACTGGCGGTATTTTCGAATCCTTACAAATATGTTGTTTCGAATTCTTGGTTTGGAGTGGTCAAAGCAAAGAATGGATGAAGATTTCGGTCTCATTGAGAGCTTTTATACTGGAGATGGCTGGTACTGTGATGGTGATCCTGAACAGATCGACTATTATGTGGCATTTGCAATCCATTATTATGGCTTGATTTATGCCCGGTTAATGGAAGGCATTGAACCGGAACGGTGCAGGATCTTAAAAGAGCGAAGTACTCAATTTTTTAATGACTATGTCTACTGGTTTGCAAACAATGGAGAAGAGGTACCATTTGGAAGAAGTCTAACATATCGTTATGCGCATTCCGGTCCTTTTGGGGCAATGGCATATGCAGGTCTTGACGTAGATTATGGAGTTCTGAAAAACCTGACACTGAGAAATCTTGAATCATGGATGAGGCGTCCTATTTTTGACAACTCAGGAGTGCTGACAATTGGTTATGGATATCCCAGTCTTCTTGCCAGCGAAAAATATAATGGATGCGGTTCTCCGTATTGGTGCAATAAAGCATTTTTAATTCTTGGTCTTAATGAGGATCATCCATTCTGGCAGGCGGAGCCCAGGGATTATCCCTATGAACCCAGTAAAGTTCTAAAGCACCCGCATATGATTATAACTCACGATTCTCACCATCATGTGATGGCATATGTGACTGGTCAGCATCTGCAGCATAATCATGGAGGAGGACCGGAAAAATACGAAAAATTTGTTTATTCCAACCAGTTTGGTTTTAGTGTATCAAGAGGTAACGACTTATTGGAAGGCGCTTTTGATAATACGCTGGCAGTATCCTTAAAGGGAGAGAACCGGTACTTTATGAGAAGCGGGCAAAGTCATTTTTCCATAAGCGAAGATACTCTTACGTCGGAATACAGCCCTGTCTCAGGAGTGACCATAGAAAGCACCGTGATACCCTGTTCTTCCTGGCATATAAGAATACATAAAATAACAAATACAATTCCTATCGATGTAGCAGATGGAGGCTTTGCGATTTCTCAGGAGAATTGCTTCCAAATTAATATGGGGAGAAAAACTGGCAGGTACGAGGAAAAAGATGTGAAAACAGATGAAAGCTCTGTATTTGCAAAATTCCCGTGGGGAATAAGCGGGATGGTGAGTGAGACCGGACAGTCACCGGAGCTGGTTCCTGCTTTTCCAAATACAAATCTGTTTTATAATCTCACAGTCATTCCTTTTATTAAAGGATCTTTTGAAGCAGGGGTACATCTTATGGTGACCAGTGTATTTGCAGACAGATCTTTTGAAGCGGAAGCACTTATGGAGGAAAAGCCTGAGGTTAAGATAGAAGAAAGCCAGGTTAAAATAAAGGTAAAGAAGGGAGACAGCCATGGATCTATTGCAAAACGATGCTGATTGGGCATCCAAAATTATTGAAAAGATCATAGAAAAAATGAAGCCGGTAACACTTCGTACAGGAAATAAGATTCCTTATACGACAGTTAACGGGGTATTTGATGACCGTTCTGAAAACGGTGACATTGCATGGTGGACCAATGGTTTTTGGGGAGGCATCATGTGGCAGCTTTATTCAGTCACAGGGGATTTACTCTATCACAATACGGCCATAGAGCTGGAAGAAAAACTGGATACGGTTCTTATGGATCACAATGGACTGGATCATGATAATGGTTTTAAATGGCTGCCGACAGCAGTCGCCCACTATAGACTTGATCAAAATCCCCAATCGTATAACAGGGCAATGCTGGCTGCAGAGAACCTGGCAGGCAGGTTTAATCTGGCAGGAAATTTTATTCGTGCCTGGAATGACTGGGGGGATGAGGATCATCGCGGCTGGGCAATTATTGACTGTATGATGAACCTTCCTTTGCTTTATTGGGCCAGTAATAGGACGGGAGATCCAAGATTTCAACAGATAGCAGCAGCCCATGCAAAGCAGGCACAAAAATATTTTATAAGAGAGGATGGATCCGTTAACCATATTGTTGAATTCAATCCCTTTACCGGAGAGATGATAAAGTCTCACGGAGGGCAGGGATACGGGACAGGCTCTTCCTGGACAAGGGGGCAGAGCTGGGGACTTTATGGCTTTACTCTCAGCTATATTCATACTGGTGATGATCACTTTTTAAATGCGGCAGTTAAAATTGCGGATTATTTTATTTCCAACATTCCGGAGACTGGTTTGATCCCCGTTGATTTCAGGCAGCCAGCGGATTGCACATGGGAAGATTCTTCGGCAGCCGCTATTGCAGCCAGCGGATTAATTGAGCTTTCCAGACATACAAAGGATCAGGATAGCAAGAAGTATTTAAATGCTGCGCTGCTGCTGTTAAAAGCGTTGGAACAGAATCGTTGCAACTGGAAGAAAGAGGAGGATTACATATTAGAGAAGTGCACTGCTGCGTATCACGACAAAGAACATGAATTTTCAATTATCTATGGTGATTATTATTTTATAGAAGCAGTGCTTAAACTGGCAGACAAAGGAATTTTCATCTGGTAATAAAAAATAAAAAATACAGGAGGAAGAAAAAATGAAGAAAAGAAGATTATTGGCAGGTTTATTGGCAGCAGTAATGGCAGTAGGAATGATTACAGGCTGTTCTGGTGGAAGCAGTACCTCTTCAGGTAAATCTGGAGGAAATGAAAAAGTAACTATTAAAGTTGCATTGTGGGATTATTCCAACACTAAATACTATAAGACCATGTTTGATGCATTTACAGCAAAGTATCCTGATATTACAGTTGAGCCGGTTGAGTTCGCGGCTGATGAGTATGATAATACCATAACCACACAGCTTGGTGGTAAACAGGACTTTGATGTTGTCTTTACAAAGGGAACTCCGGCTCTTAGTGCTCTTATTGCACAAGGACATGTACTTGCACTAGATGATTTTATTGCAAAAGATACCTCTTTTAATAAAGATAATTATCTGGGGCTGATAGACCAGCTTCAGATGGATGGCAAAACATATGGAGTGCCGTTTAGAAAAGATAACAATTTGATATTTTATAATAAAGACCTTTTTGATAAGGCGGGAGTTCCTTATCCACAGGACGGTATGACAATGAAGGAATACCATGAACTGGCTGCAAAAATGACAAGCGGAACCGGCAATGACAAGGTATACGGCGCCCATGTTCATACATGGCCCAGCAATGTTTATAATTATGCCAGAAGAACTGAGAGTTTTGACCAGTTAAATAAAGACACTTATATGAATCTGAAACCATACTACGAAGAGATTCTGGCAATGCAGGATGAGGGTCTGATTCAGGATTATGGTGCTCTGAAATCTTCAAACATTCATTATTCAGGCGTATTTTATAACCAGCAGGCTGCCATGTTGCAGATTGGTACCTGGTTTATAAACATGTGCCTTGAAAATGTAAAGGATTTTAACTGGGGCTGCTGCAGCGTTCCCAATGAAGAAGGCATGGGTAATACTAATGCTGTTGGTGGAGTTACTCCGATTGCCATTGGTGCGTATGCAAAACATCCGGAAGAAGCATGGAAATTCATCACCACTGTCTGCGGAGAAGAGGGAGCGGAGCTTCTTGCTAATACAGGCATTGTTCCAGGATACAATTCAGATAAGATTAACGGTATCTTTGATGCGATTCCTGAAAAATATCCAAATGCCCCTGAAAAGCTGTCCAATTATATTAATGTAGAGAAATATGTGATAGAGCAGCGCATGAGTAAGAAGACAAAGGATATCGATACGATCTTTCAGGAGCAGCACAGTGCAATTATGACAAAGAGCGTGACCATAGACGAAGGTCTTAAGAAGTTAATTGAAAGAGTTTCTGAAGTAGAGGCACAGTAAGCTCCGGAAAATAGGAACTTGGGAAGGAAAGGACATATGAGTAAAGATAACAGCCAGATCAAAAAAACGAAACCACTTGCGAGAAAAAAGACTTTGGTCGCCTATTCTTTTATTCTTCCAAATTTAATCGGTTTTTTAATCTTCACATTTATACCGATTGTTTTTTCTCTGCTTTTAAGCTTTTGTGAGTGGGATTCCGGTAATCCGATTAAGTTTGTTGGACTTAAAAACTTTATTGTTATGTTCACAAAGGATTCAAGCTTCTGGATCGCACTGAAAAATACGCTGTATTATACAATCGTGACCGTACCGGTTACTATGGCGTTTGCTTTGTTTCTTGCAATCCTGATGAATAAACCGTTAAAAGGGCGTGTATTTTTCCGTTCCGTTCTTTTCTTCCCCTATATAGCTTCCCTGGTAGCGGTAGCTGTGGTATGGATGGCACTTTTTAATCCGGACCGGGGACCCGTTAACAGCCTTCTCCTGGCGGTGGGAATTACCAATCCGCCTCGGTGGGCAGCGTCTACAACGTGGGCGATGCCGACTATTATTGGTCTTACCGTCTGGAAGGGAATGGGGTACTATATGATTGTTTATCTGGCTGCATTGCAGGGAGTATCAGCAGAGCTTTATGAGGCGGCTTCTTTAGACGGAGCCAATAAATGGAAGCAGTTTTTACATATTACCTGGCCCAGCGTTACCCCTACTACCTTTTTTATACTGATGATGCTTATGGTATCCACCTTTAAATCCTATGACACCATGTATATCACAACCCAGGGCGGACCGGGTGAGGCAACGAAGGTACTGGCTTATCACATTTATAACAGTGCATTTGTCAGCTCAAAGTTTGGTTATGCCAGTGCAGTGGCAATGGTTTTATTTGGTATCATTATGGTTGTAACTCTTATTCAGTTTAAGGGTGAGAAAAAATTTACAAGTTATTTATAAGGAGGCAGTACATATGAGTGAAATCAATTATAAAACCACTGCTTCCGCGGTGAAGACGGTTCTGATTTATACAGCCCTTATCCTGATGGCATTTATTATGCTAATTCCTTTTGCGTGGATGATCTCAGCTTCCCTGAAGCTGGAAAAAGATGTTTTTTCTTTCCCAATCGTATGGGTGCCGTCAGATCCTCAGTGGAATAATTATTTGGAAATCTGGAACAAGGTCCCTCTTTTAACTGGTTTTATAAATACAGCCAAGCTGACTATGTTCACAACCATTCTTCAGCTTCTGACCTCCAGTTTTGCAGCGTATGCATTTGCCAAGCTGGAATTCAAGGGACGGGACACTCTGTTTATGCTGTATGTGATGACCATATCCATTCCATGGCAGGTCTATATGGTTCCTCAATATAAGCTGATGACATGGTTCGGTCTGACGGACAGCCATCTGGGTCTGATTCTTATGCATGCGTTTACGGCAATGGGAGTATTTCTTATGAGGCAGTTTTTTGTCAGTATTCCCAATGAACTGTTAGAGGCTGCAAGGATAGATGGATTAAGCGAGTACGGTATATGGCAGAAACTGATGCTCCCTCTATCCAAGCCTGCAATCGCAACCCTTTGTATCACGTCCTTTACTTTTGAATGGAACGATTTTATGGGACCGCTTATTTACCTGTCTTCCCAGAAGAAGAAAACCATACAGCTGATGTTAAGGATGTTCAATACCCAGTATTCATCTAATTATGCACAGATCATGGCAGCTGCTACAGTCGCTTTGATACCGGTTCTAATCTTATTTGTATTTTTACAGAGATATTTTGTAGAGGGAGTTGCCAGTTCAGGTATTAAAGGCTGATTAAAAGATTAAATGAAAGACAAGGAGAAGCAATGAAATATTCATTATTTACAGTCAGCGTACCGGAAATGACGCTGGAGCAGGCACTGAAAAAGATGAAAGAATATGGGTATGATGGCGTAGACTGGAGGGTAACTGATATTTCTGATAATCCGGAGATTTTAAAGGAATCGCCGTCTTACTGGAGAAACAATTATTGTACGGTTGATATGAAAACCGTTGATGAAAAGGCGGAGGAATTAAAAGCTCTTTCAGACCGATATGGAATCAGCGTCAATGCACTTGCCACTTATTTAAAATGTACGGATCGTGAGGAAGACATTGAACGCTGTATGACAGCGGCAAAGAAAATGGGATGCGGCCGAATCAGAGTCAATGCCCCTTCCTATGATCAGACACGGACCTATAACCAGTTGTATGAAGAAGCCGTTGCCGGTTTTAAAAAGGTGGAAGCACTGGCGAAAAAACACGGTGTGAAAGCTGATTTTGAAATGCATATGAGAACCATTACCCCGTCAGCCAGTGCGGCCTTACGAATCGCCTCAAACTTTGATTCCCGTTATATCGGGGTAATCTATGATACCGGAAATGTTATTTATGAAGGTTATGAAGAATACAAGATGGCTTTTGAAATATTAGGTCCCTATCTTGATCTGGTACATATAAAAAATGCCCATTGGATTAAAAAAGAAGTGGATGGAAAAGAAAAGTTCATCCCGGACTGGGCTTCCTTTCAGGACGGATTTGCTGATTTTGAACGTTGTTTTAAAGCGCTTAAAGCGGTTGGGTATGATGGCTTCATAACATTTGAAGACTTCTCTGACGCTAAAAGTTCTGAGGAGAAACTGAAAACGGATATTTCCTACATTAAGAGTATCGTAGAAAGCATTAAGTAGCAGGAAGTAACCATGATAAGATAGTATCGAGGTAAAGCCATGATCAGGACGTTTCAAACAAATGTAATCAGAAAAACCCAGGAATTAAGCAGCAGCTTATGGGACTTCTCTCCGTGTTCCGGAGAATACAAAGATATGAAATATAAGGCAGCAGTACCTTGCTGCTGGGAATCGCTTCCCGATTTTTCCAGTTACCGTGGAGTTGGAGTTTTTTCCAGAACAATCGAAGCCGAGGGCAATATCCGTCTTATATTTAAAGGGGTAAGCCATACAGCCAAGGTCTGTCTGGATGGAAAAATGGTTGCAGAGCATTATAATGCGTATACGCCGTTTTCCACAGTTCTTAAGAATCTGGCTTGTAAAAGTCATTTGCTGGAGGTGTATGCAGATAATTCTTTTAGTGAAAAGAGCGCATTACACGTTCCCAATGATTATATGAGTTATGGTGGGATAAGCCGTGGGGTGGTAATGGAATCCCTGGGAAATGCCTATATTGAATATATCCATGCAATTCCTGTCAGGGAGAAAAGAGGCTGGAACACCAATGTAACTATAAAGATAACCAGTCTTTCTGATGAAGAAAATAGTTATAGCCTTATACTTAAGCTTAACGGCAGGACATTCCAATTTGATAAAATCACACTGAATCCGGGAGAGTCGGTAACGGTTCAGAAAGATTGCAATCCGGGAGAAGTAAAAAGCTGGGATATGGAAAATCCTGCGCTCTATGAGATTAAGGCAGTTCTTATGGATCAGGACCAGGCGGTAGATGATCTAATCGAGCGGATCGGGTACAGAGAGATTAAGACAGAGGGAAAAGATATCCTTCTCAATGGCAGAAAACTGCGGATCAAAGGATTTTGCCGCCACGAGGACCATCCGATGTTTGCGTGTGCTATTCCATTTTCCGCAATGCAGCAGGACCTGCTTCTGGCAAAAGATCTGGGAGCCAATTCCATCCGTACGTCTCATTATCCCAATGATGAGCTTTTTCTCGATTTATGTGATGAACAGGGAATTCTGGTCTGGGAAGAGAATCACGCCAGAGGTCTGACTTTAGAACAGATGGAGAATCCTAATTTTGAGCAGCAGGCGGAGACCTGTATTGAAGAAATGATTCATTCCCATATTAACCACCCTTCCATTATTATCTGGGGAATCTTAAATGAATGTGCCAGCGATACAGAATATGGCTATAGCTGTTACCAGAAGCAGTACGATCTGATACATAAAATGGATTCTTCAAGACCAAGATCCTCAGCCAGCTGCAAATTCAAGACAGATATCTGCTTGGGGCTGCCGGAAATTGTGTCCTATAATCTGTATCCTGAATGGTATCATGATACTCCCGCCGGAGAATATGTAAATGATATCTATAACTGGGTTCAGACGGAAAGTGAGGGAAGGGGAAAGCCGTTTCTTGTCACTGAAATTGGTGCGGGTGCCATCTATGGATATCGGACCCCTGCTCTTTGTAAGTGGTCGGAGGAATACCAGGCGATGGCATTGGAGCATCAGATCCAGGCAGTACTGAATCATGAAGAAATAAGCGGTATTTATATATGGCAATATTGTGATATAAGAATCAGCAATGAATGGTTTGGCAGCAGACCTCGTACAATGAACAACAAAGGAATTGTTGATGAGTACAGAAGAAGAAAGATGTCTTATGATGTAGTGAAGAGATTGTATCATTCGTATCCGGATTACAGGTAAAATTTGTATTTATTGTAGAACTTGACATATTTTTGCCTGCGTGGTAGTATAAATTTGTGTTATTTAATAATAAGCCTAAGAGACGACAGAGCCAGGTGATGAGTGCGGGGAACCGTTCATTTCCAAGGCTCTTTCTTTATTGTTTGGTAAAAAATTAACGAATGAAAGAAGATGGAAGGGGAAGGAATCATGGGAAAATATGTGATCGCTATGGATCAGGGGACTACCAGTTCCCGGTGCATACTGTTTGATGAGAAAGGGGGCATCTGCAGTGAAGCACAAAAAGAGTTCAGGCAGATTTTTCCAAAACCAGGCTGGGTGGAGCATGATCCCATGGAGATATGGTCATCACAGCTTTCAGTGACCATGGAAGCAATGGGAAAAATTGGGGCGCATTACAGCGACATTGCTGCAATCGGAATTACAAATCAGAGAGAAACCACAGTAGTGTGGGATAAGGAGACCGGTGAGCCTGTTTACAATGCCATTGTATGGCAGTGCAGAAGGACCGCTGACCGCATTGAGCGTCTGAAAGAAGATGGGCTGGAAAGTCTTATCACAGACCGGACCGGTCTGATTCCGGACGCATACTTTTCCGGAAGTAAGATTGAATGGATTCTGGATCACGTAGAGGGAGCCAGAGAAAAGGCAGAACGTGGAGAGCTGCTTTTTGGTACCGTGGACAGCTGGCTGATCTGGAATCTGACCAAAGGCTGTATCCACGTAACGGATTATACCAACGCTTCCCGGACCATGCTGTTTGATATTCATAAAAAGTGCTGGGATGAAGACATTCTTAACTATTTTAATATACCAAAAGCAATGCTTCCGGATGTAAAACCCTCCAGCTGCGTATATGGTTATACCTCTTCTGACGTAATGGGCGGAAAGATCCCCATTGCAGGGGCAGCAGGAGATCAGCAGGCAGCTTTATTCGGACAGTGCTGCTTTGAAGCCGGTGAAGTTAAAAATACATACGGAACCGGCTGCTTTCTCCTTATGAACACGGGAGAGAAAGCGGTAAAATCAGAACACGGTCTGCTGACCACCATAGCAGCCAGTGATCAGGAACGGATTCAGTATGCACTGGAAGGAAGTGTATTTGTGGCAGGTGCTGCCATTCAATGGCTGAGGGATGCCATGCGTATGGTGCGGTCCGCTTCCCAGACAGAGGAGTATGCCCAGGCGGTAGAAGATACCGGAGGCGTTTACGTGGTACCGGCATTTGCAGGTCTTGGCGCTCCCTATTGGGATCAGTATGCCAGAGGTACTATTGTAGGAGTAACAAGAGGAACCAGCAAGGAGCAGTTTATCCGCGCAACCCTGGAATCCATGGCATATCAGGTATCCGATCTGATTGAAGCCATGGAACAGGACTCTCAGATCCATTTAAAAGAATTAAGAGTAGACGGAGGAGCCTGCGCCAACAATTTCCTCCTGCAGTTCCAGGCAGATGTATTGGATACACGGATTGTCAGACCAAAATGCATTGAAACAACAGCTCTTGGTGCTGCTTATCTGGCAGGTCTGGCTGTAGGGTACTGGAAAGACAGGGAAGAGATCAGACAAAACTGGGAAGCCTCCAGAACCTTTGACAATCAGATGGAAGACGAGTGCCGCAAAAAGAGTATTAAGGGCTGGAAGCGGGCAGTCAAATGTGCTCTTTACTGGTCTCAGGATGAGGATTAAGCCAGGCTATAAATCACTTGACAATCAGAATGAAATTATGTTAGCATTAATACAATTGAATAAATAACCTTTGAGACGAAAGAGTAAGGATTATAATACGGAGCTATCCGTTTATTTTCCTTACTCTTTTTTTCTATAGTCCCGGTGACCGGGAATTATCACGGATTTGGAGGAGATTGATTATGAAGGAATTAAATTACGATGCGGCGATTATCGGCGGCGGCGTTACCGGCTGTGCCATAGCCAGAGAGCTGTCCCGTTATCAGCTGAACATCTGCGTCATTGAGCGGGAGGAAGATGTCTGCTCCGGTACATCAAAATCCAACAGTGCCATAGTGCATGCAGGATACGATGCGGAGCCAGGCTCATTAAAGGCAAGATTTAATACAGAAGGAAACCGCATGATGGGAGATCTTTCGGAAGCTCTTGATTTTTCCTTTGACAGAAACGGTTCACTGGTTCTCTGTTTTTCTGAAGACGACAGACCGTCTCTGAATGCGCTGTATGAAAAAGGATTAAAAAACGGTGTTCCTGAGTTATCCATACTGACGGGGGATGAAGTCCGTGCCATGGAACCCAGTGTTTCTGAAACTGTGGTGGCAGCATTGTATGCGCCAACCGGAGGAATCGTCTGTCCCTTTGGACTGACCATCGCTCTGGCAGAAAATGCCTGTGATAATGGAACCGATTTCTTATTTGAGACAGAAATTGAGACAATTAACAAAACTGATTCTGGTTATGATCTGATCTCCAGTGATAAAATCATTCACGCCACCTACGTGGTTAATGCAGCCGGCGTTTATTCAGACCAGATCCACAACATGGTCAGTGAGTCAAAGCTTCACATCATACCACGAAAGGGAGATTACTGCCTGTTAGATAAAGAAGCGGGAAATCTGGTGAGCCATACCATATTCCAGCTTCCTGGAAAGATGGGAAAAGGTGTCTTAGTAACACCTACTGTTCATGGCAATCTGCTGACAGGACCTACGGCAATTAATGTGACCGACAAAGAGGAGACCTCTACAACAGCTCAGGAGCTTGCGGATATTATGGAAAAAGCAGCCTGGGGAGTGAACAATATTCCTTTCCGCCAGGTGATTACATCTTTCTCCGGTCTTCGTGCCCATGAGGAGGGAGATGATTTCGTTGTGGGAGAAGTAAAGGACGCAGACGGATTCTTCGATGCAGCTGGTATGGAATCTCCGGGACTCTCAAGCGCTCCTGCAGTGGGGGTTTACTTAGCAGAGCAGATAGCCCTGAAAGCCAATGCAAAAAAGAAGGAAAACTTCATTGAAACAAGAAAAGGTATTATTAATCCTCAGAAGCTTTCCCTGGAAGAGAGGGGAGAACTGATCAAAAAGGATCCCAGATACGGAACCATCATCTGCCGCTGTGAAGGCATCAGTGAGGGTGAGATTGCAGATGCAGTGACAAGAACCCTGGGAGCAGTTTCCGTAGATGGAGTTAAGCGCCGGGTACGTGCAGGAATGGGACGCTGCCAGTCAGGCTTCTGTATCCCGAAGACAATGGAAATACTGGCAAGGGAAACAGGAAGAAACATGGAAGACATCTGCAAAAACAGATCCGGTTCTAATTTACTGACTGGGAAAAGACAAGGAGGAGAGTGACATGACAGAGCATGATATCGTTATTATCGGGGGAGGCCCTGCTGGTCTGGCTGCCGCTGCGGCTGCAAAGAAAGCGGGAACAGAAGATATACTGATCCTGGAGCGGGAAGGTCACTTAGGCGGCATTTTAAATCAGTGCATTCACAACGGCTTTGGTCTTCACACATTTAAAGAAGAGCTGACAGGACCGGAATATGCGTCCCGTTATATAGATATGATTGAAAAAGAGCAGATCCCTTATAAGCTTAATACCATGGTTCTTTCTATCAGCAGTGACAGAGTGCTGACCGTGATCAACCGGGAAGAAGGCTTAATTCAGATAAAGGCAGGTGCTGTGATTCTGGCAATGGGTTGCAGGGAGCGTCCAAGGGGAGCTCTTAACATACCAGGTTATCGTCCGGCAGGAATTTATTCAGCAGGAACTGCTCAGCGTCTTATGAATTTAGACGGTTATGAAGTGGGAAAAGAAGTGGTCATACTGGGTTCAGGAGACATCGGTCTGATTATGGCAAGACGTATGACGTTAGAGGGCGCTAAAGTTAAAGTTGTGGCAGAGCTTATGCCCTATTCCGGCGGATTAAAAAGAAACATTGTACAGTGTCTGGATGATTACGGAATTCCCTTAAAATTAAGCCATACTGTAGTAGAGATTCATGGAAAGGAGCGGGTAACAGGAGTAACGCTTGCTGCAGTGGATGAGAAACGCAGACCAGTTCCGGGAACGGAAGAATATTATTCCTGTGATACACTTCTTCTGTCAGTCGGTCTGATTCCGGAAAACGAGCTGTCAAAAAGTGCAGGAGTGGATCTTGACCAGATAACCGGCGGTCCTGTTGTCAACGACTGTCTGGAAACCAGCATAAGCGGCGTATTTGCCTGTGGAAATGTACTTCATGTTCATGATCTGGTGGATTACGTTTCTGAAGAAGCGGCTCTTGCTGGAAGAAGTGCTGCAGCCTATGCCGGATCCCAGAAAGAGGAACCCTCTTCCTCCAATATCAGACTCCGGGCTGTGAACGGTGTCCGCTATACAGTTCCCCAGTTTGTTAACCGGGAGTCTGAAGCTGAACAGTGGAAGATCCGTTTCCGTGTTTCCGATGTATACCGGGACCGTTATATCAGTATTTATTATGGAGATGAACGTGTTTATCATAAGAAGAAAAAGGTTCTCGCACCTGGGGAGATGGAGCAGGTAGCAATTAAGAAAGAAAGTCTGGAAAAATATCCGGATTTGGCAGAAATCGTAATCTGCACAGAGGAGGATTAAAATGGAAGAACGTGAACTGATCTGTATCTGCTGTCCCCTGGGCTGCCCTATGACCGTACGTATCGACAACGGTGCGGTGACCGTTACTGGTAATTCCTGCGCGAGAGGTGCAGAATACGGGGAAAAAGAAGTGTTAAGCCCAACCCGTGTTGTGACTTCCACGGTAAAAGTAATTGACGGTGAATTTGCCATGGTACCTGTAAAAACCAAAACAGATATTCCAAAAGGTAAGATCTTTGATTGTATGAAAGAGATTCAGAAAGCCTCCGTTCATGCCCCGGTTGCAATTGGAGATGTAATCATTGAAAACTGTGCAGGCACCGGAGTATCCATCGTTGCCGCAAGAAATGTAAAAAGATCATAACTGGGGAGGTCTCTGTGAAGTAATTGCCATGTTCTTTATTCCTACATGTACAGCGCGGAGTTTCTATGGTATAATTCCAGTTAGCTTATTCTAACTAACTGTCTTGCCATAGAGGTGCAGCATGTATACACACAACAATCCATTAAATTTCACACAAAGGGAAATCGTCGCCGGGATCCAGGTATGGAACCGGGCGGCTGTTTCCCTTTTGGATATTCGACATAACTTGATTTCCCCCAAGGAAGCCATCTGCAATTACCGTCTTCCCGCCAGTGCGTTTCTGTTTACGAGCGGGAGAGGGGAGATAGCCCTGGACGATACCGTGTATCACGCAGATCGGTTTGACCTGTTTCACGGCGGCAAGGGGACACAATTGTCCATCCGGCCCCGCCAACACTGGTTCGAGTACTATATGGTGCTGTACAAAACCGAAGAGCCGCCCGTTCACAAGCGGGAGTTTGCAAAGCTATTGGAGCAATGCAATCCGTTCCGGCAGCAGTACGGATTTAAACCCCAAAACCCACTGTTTTTTGCCGATCAGCTCAAAAAGATGTTTGAATGCTGGAAGGATCCCACAGCCCTAAATCTGTTCTATGGAAAAGCGGGCTTTTATCCGTTTGTCTATGCGGTGTATGAAGAGCTGGAGCGAGGCAATGTTCGTATTCTTGAGCCGGATGTTGTTTCTATGGCGGTACGGTATCTGGAGGCCAATTTTCAAAAAGATGTTGCCATTCAGGAACTGTGTGCTATGCTGGGCGTTAGTTACAGCCATTTTCACCGTCTGTTTAAGCGAAAAACAGAAAAGACGCCGCAGGAATACTTAATTCATAGAAGGCTAAGGGCTGCTCGGGCATATCTTCAAAACAGCAGTGCGTCCGTACGGGAAATCGCCGAGCGGTGCGGTTTTATTGACGAATCCAGCTTCTATCGCCTGTTTACGAAAAATGAGGGGCAATCACCTGGCTTATATAGAGAGGTATCACAGTCGCTTATGAGAGATTCCACAATAGAAAAGGTAATTTCTTTTCCTTCTAATGAGGAAAGCCAGGTTAGCGTTGGCGAACTCAAAGGAAAAGGAGTAACTTTTATGACGAATCAAATGCGAAGCAAAGCGGTGATCGCGGCTGCTCTGTCCCTACTGTTGATGATGAGCGCTTGCGGCACCACGACTGCAGGCAGCAGCGGTGCGGATACCACGCCGACAATGGCGGCGACTACACAGACGGCAGAAACGGAGACGACAGTATCCGCAGAAGAAGGAACAAGGACGATTAGCACCGCGATGGGTGATGTGGAGATTCCGCAAAATCCAAAACGCATTCTGGCAACGCTGATGGAAGGGGATTTAATTGCGTTTGGCGTAGAACCGGCGGCCATTATGGATGTCGGAATTGAATATGAGAAAACTCCATTTCATGAATCGTTGGCAGGGCTTACGAGTATCGATGCCGAAGACATTGAAGCGGTTATGGCGGCCGAGCCTGATGTTATTATTACATACAGCCCGGAATTATATGAAAAGTTCTCAAAAATCGCGCCCACGCTGCTGGTCGACGCCAGCGGAATGGATATTTACGAACGCACACGGATGATCGGTGAATTGCTCAATCAGCAGGACAAGGCGGAAGAACTGATCGCAGCGTTAGATAAGCGGATATCCGAACTGCGCCAAAAGCTGGAAGAAGCAGGCCTGGCGGATAAAACCGTTACGATTATGGAAGGCGCAGGCAGCGGCGAAGTATGGATTACCACAAGCGGCCGAGGATCCATTCCGCTTTATAACCTGTTGGGCTTTCAAATGTCCCCAAAAGTAGAGGAGGAGTTGTCAGCTGAAGGAAAATGGCTGGATCAATGGCTGAAGGTGTCACTGGAGGTTTTGCCTGCATATGTGGGGGATTATGTGTTTTTCTCGGATCAGGTTTCCCTGGACGAGGTCGGCTTGACCCACAACCCTGTTTGGGAAAGTATTGCCGCCGTAAAGCAGGGGCACGTTTATATGTCAAGCTTCCCCTATTTCTTTCCCCAGGATATTTATTCCGTTATGAAGCAAATGGATTTCATTGAATCAGTATTGCTGGAAGACTAAAGTATTACTATGAGCAGAAAAAACTGGATGCCAAATATCTGACGATTGATGCACCTGCGCGCATTGCCGTGCCTGAAGGAGTTGGACAGATGTACACCAGTAAAAATCCTGTTGACCGTACAAAAAGGGAAATCGCTGCCGCGCTCCAGATATGGAGCCGGGTGGTGATTTCCCTTTTGGCATTCGCCATAATTTAATTGCTCCCAAAGTATCCTTATGAATATGCACCTAATGCCGCAGGTTTATTTTAATCAGTAAGCGGTAGAAAAAGACTGAAAAGGGACTTTACTTTTAAAAGAAAATAAAGAAAGAGGAAGAATTTTCTTGACGGTGGTGATAAGGATTGATAAAGTAGAACAAGATCCATAGTTATTTTGGGTGCGGAGGGATAATAATGAAAGCAATAGAACTGCTGGAGACGTCTCCGGTGATTGCGGCAGTAAAGGATGAAGGCGGGCTGAAACGGTGTTTTGAATCAGAGTGCCAGGTCGTTTTTGTTCTGTACGGAAGTATTTTAAACATCGGAACTATAGTACGGCAGATAAAAGAACATGGGAAGTACGCTATGGTACATGCAGATCTGACTCATGGTCTCAATTCAAAAGAGATCGTGGTGGATTTCATCAAGGAAAATACGTTAGCTGATGGTATCATCAGCACGAAGCCGCTTCTTGTAAAGCGCGCAGTGGAACTTGGATTGTTCGGGATTCAGAGAACGTTTATTATCGATTCCCTTGCCATGAGTACGACAAAAAAGCAGATTGATACCTTCCATCCGGATATGGTTGAGATCATGCCGGGAGTAATGCCCAAAGCACTGGAAGAGATACGCAGATACACCAATATTCCCATCATTGCCGGTGGACTCATATCGGACAAAAAGGATATTATGGCTGCTTTTAACGCAGGAGCAGATGCGATCTCTACTACCAGGGAAGAGTTATGGTTCATGTAAAAGGAGGATTTTATGAAATTAGTTACTTACGAGGTTGACCGTAGAAGAGATATCGGAGTCGTGAGCAGGGATGAGATGTGGGTTTTCCCCCTTAAGGCATTCGGTATGGAATACAGAGAGATGCTGGAAGTTGTAAAGGGACTGAGCCAGTCAGAACGGGACTTGCTTGAACATGCATCTGGGCTGGATCCTGACAGCAGCAACATCGTTGGAGCAGCTATGATGAAAGAAGTTACCCTCCTGGCCCCGATTCTGACACCAGATCAGGATATTATCTGTCTGGGTCTTAATTACATGGAACATGCCGAGGAGTCAGCGCGCTATAAAAAAGAAGCGTTTGACGGGGAAAGAAACGATGCAGTCTATTTCTCAAAGAGAGTGAATGAGGCAGTTGGTCCCTATGGTGATATATTAAGTCATAGCGATATAGTGGACAGCCTGGATTATGAAGCTGAATTAGCTGTTATCATTGGAAAAGATGCAAAAGATGTGCCTCCGGAAAAGGCAGAAGATTATATATTTGGTTATACCATCATCAATGATGTGAGCGCACGTAATGTGCAGACAGCCCACAAGCAATGGTATTTTGGAAAAAGCCTGGATGGATTTACTCCAATGGGCCCCTGTATTCTTACAGCCAATTCCATTTCCTACCCGCCTGAGCTTTCCATTCAGTCAAAGGTAAACGGAGAACTGAGACAGGACAGTAATACAGGTCTGATGATATTCAAAATTGATCACATTATCAGTGAATTATCAAGAGGTATGACCTTAAAGGCGGGGACCATTATATCCACCGGAACTCCAAAAGGGGTGGGCATGGGCTTTAATCCCCCTGCATTTCTGTCAGCAGGTGATGAGGTGGAATGTATCATAGAAGAGATTGGTTCCATTAAAAACCGTGTAATATAATTGAATAATTTTTTGGAAAGTGTACAATTGATCTCTGTAGTTGTGCACTTTTTTTCTGTCCTCAAAAGATCAATCCTGCTGTACAAAGCGGATAAACATGATAGAATATATAAAAACGGAGGGATGAACAATGGATCACTTATCATTGGAAATACTGGAATATATTGAGGAACACAGTAGCGAGACATATGAACTTTTGCTGAACCTTGGAACAATACCTGCACCTTCCAATCAGGAAGAAAAAAGAGCAGAGTTTTGCCGGGACTGGCTGGTGAGTCAGGGAGCAGAAAACGTCTATATTGATTCCGCACTGAATGTGGTTTATCCGGTTGGGTGTACCAGGGATAACCCTGTAGTCGTATTTATGGCTCATACTGATGTGGTTTTCCCCGATACGACACCTCTTCCTGTTGTGGTGGAAGGCGGTAGAATAAAAGCTCCCGGAATCGGAGACGATACGGCTAATCTGTGCGCACTTCTTATGTGTGCCAAATACATTGCGGGTAAAAAGATTACTCCATCAGACTGCGGATTGCTTCTAGTAGCCAATGCAGGAGAGGAAGGACTGGGCAACTTAAAAGGATCCAGGCAGATTATTAAGGAATATGAAGGACGAATCAGAGAGTTCTATTCCATAGACGGATATATGGACCATATTACAACAGATGCGGTGGGCTCCAAACGGTATGAGGTGGAGGTATTGACAGAAGGTGGTCATTCCTTTACAGATTTTGGAAACCGCAATGCCATCGCCTATCTGGCATCCATGATTGATACTCTATATACATTAAAGGTACCGCAGACAAAGACAAAAACCACCTATAATGTAGGAACCATTCAGGGCGGAACCTCAGTCAACACCATAG
This sequence comes from Hungatella sp., assembly GCA_009712635.1. Classification (GTDB taxonomy): domain Bacteria; phylum Bacillota; class Clostridia; order Lachnospirales; family Lachnospiraceae; genus Lacrimispora. Next base: position 189,024 of record WASS01000002.1, read on the forward strand.
CCCAGGAGGCCAAAATGCTTTATGAGTTCCGATCCGACAGCAGAGAAGATCTGGAATTTATGGATCAGCATTTTCGGGCAGTGGCAGAAAGTTACCGGTCAAAGCAGGTGGAGGTAAACACAATTCTGGTAGGGGAACGTCCCTGCAGCAGTGGTGTCGACCCGGTAAGACAGGATCTTATCACCAGCAAGGTCACAGAAATTTTGAAAAAACATACAGGCTCTGAGCCCAAAAACGAATGTGGCTCCACTGACTGTAACATTCCTCTGTCACAGGGAATCCCCAGTGTCTGTTTTGGTGCAGTCAGGGGAGGGGGAGCCCATACCCGGCAGGAATGGGTTGATATCGCCAGTCTGAAAGAAGGGTACCGTGTTACGTTTGAACTGATACTATCCTGCTTTTAAGAAAAAGAAAGAGATGAGGTACAAAGACGATGATTACTGTCAGCGCATGTCTGATTGTAAAGAATGAAGAGAATGTATTGGCACGCTGTCTTTCAAGCCTGAAGGATCTGGCTGATGAGATAATTCTTGTGGATACCGGATCCACAGACGCAACAAAAGAGATTGGAGCGCAGTTCGGATGCAAAATCTTTGATTTTACCTGGGTGGATGATTTTGCAGCCGCAAGAAATTTTTCCTTTGAAAAAGCCGGTATGGATTATATCTACACCGCGGATGCTGACGAGGTCATTGACGAAGAAAACAGAAAGCGGTTTATGGATTTAAAACAGTGCATCCTGCCTGAAATAGAGATTGTACAGATGAAATACACCAATCAGCTTCAGTTTAATACAACCTATAACTTCGACTGCGAGTATCGGCCCAAATTATTTAAAAGAAACCGCAGGTTTGAATGGCTGGACCCCGTTCATGAAACCATACGCTTAGAACCGGTTATATTTGACAGTGAAATTGAAATCATACATATGCCCGAAGGAAACCATTCCAAACGCGATTTTGATATATTTAGTAAACTGATCAGAAAAGGAATTCCTCTTTCCAAAAAGCTTCGTTCCATGTACGCCAGAGAACTGTTTATTTCCGGAGAAGATCAGGATTTTCTGGAAGCGGAAGATTACTTTAACGGTTTGCTTTCAGAGGACAGGACAGAAGAAGAGTTAAAAATCATTCAGTGCGTTCTGACCAGGTGCGGCCGGATCAAAAAGGATGGAACCCAGATCTTAAAAAATGCCTTAAAAAATGTTGCCTGTGGGAAGGCGAGCTCAGAGGTCTGCTATGACGTGGGGGAGTATTTTATGGAGGCAGGAGATTTTAATGAGGCTGTTATCTGGTTTTATAATGCAGCTTATGAAACGGAATGTGAACTGAATATTCGTTATTCCAGAGAACTCCCTCTTCTTAAACTGGCAAGATGTTATGAACAAGCCGGAGATATGACCCAGGCAAAATTTTATGAAGAGCTTGCCAGTAAAGCAGTGAACGAGAACGCTTTCGATCATTAGAAATAAAAAACGGGGCAGAAGTCAAACGAATGAAATTCATCTGGCTTCTGCCCCGTTCCTGCCATAACGGAGAGTTTATGGCGTTGCTTTAGTAATTTTCAGATTTTCTTTCAAAATAGGCTTTTGGATGAGCACATACCGGACAAATCTCAGGAGCATCCACGCCTTCATGGATATAACCGCAGTTGCGGCACTTCCAGCCAAGGGGAGCATCTCCCTTAAAGGTTTTATCATTTTTTAAGCTATCCAGCAGTTTTAAATATCTCTTTTCGTGAGCTGCCTCTACCTTGGCCACGAATTCAAACTTCAGTGCAAGCTCCGTGAATCCTTCTGCTCTGGCTTCTTCCGCCATTCTTTTATACATATCGGTCCACTCATAGTTTTCACCCTCTGCAGCGTCTACAAGGTTTTCTGCCGGAGTGCCAATGCCATGGAGTTCTTTAAACCACATCTTGGCATGCTCTTTCTCCTGATCAGCAGTTTCCAGATATAAAGCAGCCATCTGCTCATAACCGGCTTTTTTAGCAGCAGACGCGTAGAATGTATACTTGTTTCTTGCCATAGACTCGCCTGCAAATGCATCTTTTAAGTTCTGTTCTGTTTTTGTACCCGCATATTTAGACATCGTAAAACCCTCCTTTTGAAAATGGATTAGCCGAAGTATCTTTCCAGTAAGCCCTTGAATGCTTTACCGTGACGTGCTTCATCTTTTGCCATCTCGTGTACGGTATCATGGATTGCATCTAAGTTTAATGCTTTTGCACGTTTTGCAAGATCAAATTTGCCTGCTGTTGCACCATTTTCAGCTGCTACTCTTAATTCCAGGTTTTTCTTTGTGCTGGAGGTTACACATTCGCCTAATAATTCAGCAAACTTGGAAGCATGCTCAGCCTCTTCGAAAGCAGCTTTTTCATAATATAAGCCGATTTCAGGATAGCCTTCTCTGTGAGCAGCTCTGGACATAGCAAGGTACATACCTACTTCAGTACATTCTCCTTCAAAGTTTGCTCTTAAATCCTTCATAATATCTTCTGGAGAACCCTGAGCTACACCAATCTCATGCTCGCAGGCCCAGGACATATCTCCGTCCTGTAACTTAAATTTCTCAGAACCAGCTTTACATACTGGACAGAATTCAGGAGCTGTGTCTCCTTCGTGAACATAACCGCATACTGTACAAACCCATTTTTTCATGATCTCATGTCTCCTTTTATTTTAATTTTTATTTTTGTTATATGTTGGCAATCAATAACAATAATGATTACTGATATTAAGTTACCACAAGATTTGTCTTATGTCAAGAGAATTTCTCAATTATTTTCCAAACAATCATTACAAGTACCGTAAAAATAAATCTTGTGACTGTCTATCTGGCCCTCCGCATGTTTTTGAGCCAGTTGATTAATACTGTCCATGGGTTCCATAGGCAGATCATACACCTGCCCGCAATTCCTGCATACAAAATGATAATGCGGTGATGTATCCGCATCAAAGTGGTCGGCACCGTCTCCACAGGTCAGCTTCTGAATTTCTCCCAGTTCCACCAGAAGGTTTAAATTCCGATAAACGGTACCAAGGCTGATATTGGGAAATTCTTCGCGAATCGATGTGTATAAGGCGTCGGCAGTGGGGTGATCGTGTCTCGCCATTAAGCAGGTCTTAATAGATTCCCGTTGACGGCTGTACTTTAATGTTTTCATGGCCGCTCCCTTTCTATAAATAATAATTATAGTAATAATCGTTACTATTTAATAATATAGGATGATGCTCCGTTTGTCAATCTGCAGTTAAAATCTATATATTTTCCCTGGCAATGCGGATGAATTCCTCAGTCGCCTGTGACAGGTATCTGCCCTTGTGGCATCCAAAAGCGAGGATGCCATGGCTTCGCATGTAATTTAATGAGTAGTAATTTAATCCGGTTTTTTTCATAACGGAACCGGAGCCATCCTGGTTTCCGGACATAAACATCTTAGGATAAAAGGTAATACCCATTCCTTTGGAAGCAAGAGCGAGAACTGTTTCAATATTTTCTGTTTCCAAAAGAATATTGGGGGTAAGCTGCGCTTCCTCAAATATTTCATCGGCTATGGTGCGTACCCGGTTTCCCTTATTAATGAGCAGATAAGGACAATCCTTTAACAGGGTAACATCTGCATTGGATCCCAATTCCTTTTTTATTGCTTCCTGTCTGCCCGGAAAATAGCGGTCTAAAATCTGATCCGGAACAACAAGAAGAATTTCCTCCTCGCAGATGGGAACTGTTTCTACATTCTCAGCCTTAAATGGAAGAAGGTCAATCATAAGGTCAATCTCTCCATGAATCAGAGCATTGCTTAATTCAAAAGAATTTCCCTCTACCAGATGAAGTTCAATATTGGGAAACTTCTCCTGAAAAGCGGGAAGAATAACGGGGAGAAGAAAACGTCCTCTGGTATGAGATACACCAATGGAGAGCTGACCAATGGTGAAATCCTTAATGTCAGCTAACTGCCGGTATGTTTCATCCTTTAAATCCAGGAGCTCTTTGGCACGGATCTTTAAGGCGCGGCCTGCATAGGTCAGTGTCAGGGGCATGGTGCGGTTAAAGAGCTGAACATCAAATTCTTTCTCCATATTGGAAATATGGTTGCTTAAAGACTGCTGGGAGATATAAAGCCGCTTGGCGGCCCTTGTAATATTTAATTCTTCCGCAACAGCCAGAAAATATTCCAGGTTGAGGAAGTTAATCATAGATAAGCCTCCAGCTTGGGTATATAAGGGAGCAGCCGTTCAATGGAACTGTTTACAACCAGCTCCTCCGGAAATGAAAGCTCCTCAAGAAGCTCCAATGCCCGGGCGTGGTTTCCTACGTCAGCCTCAATGTGGGCATCACTGTTTATAATAACGGATGCTCCGTAACGGCGGCATAAATCCAGCATCACCTTATAGTTTTCTCTGGCATTCTTTCGTGGACTTAATGGGTGGAGCGAGCTGGAGTTGACTTCCAAAAGGGTATGGTTTTTTGCCGCAGCGGCAACCAGGGTATCGTAATCGATAGGAAAACGGCTGTCGTCCGGGTGTCCGATAATTTTCACATACGGGTTTTCCATGGCACCTATATAGGCACTGGTATTCTGCGCCATTGTTCCGTTTTTGTAGCATGGTTCGTGTATGCTGGCTATGGTATAATCAAGATTTTGAAGAATGCCTTCTCTTAAGTCGATCCGGCCCGTATAATCCAGTATATTTAGCTCTGCTCCCATAAGAATATGAATTCCAAAGAGCGTTCGCGGGATCACTTTAAAATTAATAAAATAAAATTCGTTGCATGTTCCTGGCATTTTTGGTGCGTGGTCGGTGGAACCCATGAGAGCCAGCCCTTTTTCAGAGGCCGATCTTACCATTTCATACAGGGTGCTGTATGCGTGTCCGCTGGCCACGGTATGTGTATGCAGGTCCATTATGTCTTTCATCATGTTTGTCCTTTCTATTACAAAGCCGGATCATCTGATTCCGGCAGGTATGTATATTTCTTAAAATATAACATATTTTTCCTGATAAAACTATAGAAATATCGGGCGGGATGTGTTAAATATATACTTAGATTATGCCTGAAATAAGGTATTTTATGAATGGAGGAATTATTATGGAAGAAGAGATGAAGACAGATGCCGTTTTAGAGGAGCATGTGGAGACCATGGATGATTACGCTGCAGAGCTGGAGGCATCCTTTAAACGCGTCAGAGAAGGCGATACAATAACAGGAACCGTAATCCGTGTCACCGAAGACCAGGTCTTTCTGGATTTAAAATATTATGCAGAAGGAATTATAAACAAAGAAGATTTAAGCAGTGATCCTGAGTTCAACCCACTTCTGGAAATTCATATGGGAGATGAAATTACCGCAACTGTGATTAAAACCGATGATGGGGAAGGCAATATTCTCCTTTCCAGAAAGCTTCAGAACGATCAGGCGGCATGGGAGAAGTTAAAGACCATGATGGAAGAACGCACCATCATAAAGGTTAAGGTTGCAGAGGTTGTAAAAGGCGGAGTTGTGGTTCACCTGGAAGGAATCCGCGGATTTATCCCGGCGTCCAAGCTGGCGGCGGAATATGTGGAAAATCTGGAAGAATTCAGCGGGAAAACCATTGATGTTACCGTTATTACTGCCGATGAGGAAAACCGCAAGCTGGTTCTGTCTGGAAAAGAACCTGCATTGTTAAAACAAAAAGAAGAAACCAGCAGGAAAATTGCCAAATGCCAGGCCGGAGCGGTGATGGAAGGAACGGTTGATACCATAAAGGATTACGGTGCATTTATTAATCTGGAAAATGGTCTTTCCGGTCTTCTTCACATTTCCCAGATCAGCAATCAGAGAATCAAACATCCGGGAGCAGTTTTAAAAGAAGGACAGACTGTGAAGGTTAAAATTATCTCAACTGCAGATAATAAGATCAGTTTAAGCATGAAAGCGGTGGAAGCTGATGAAGAAGAGGCAGAAGAGATTTTTGATTACAAAGAAGAAGGAAGTGCCTTTACCGGACTTTCCGGTCTTTTAAAAGGATTAAAATTTTAGAAACTGGGGAAAAACAATATAAAATATCGGGTTTCTATGGTATACTGTAAAAGAAGTAGCAGGGGCTGTCTATTGGGCTGCCCCTGTCTCACTGACCCAGACAGGTTACCAGGGAGAGGGGGAATGTGGAATGAATATTCCCAAATCATTTGATCAGGTTGACCAGTGGAAATCCGTCATATTTTTGTATGACTCAGCATTAAGGGAAATTAATACAAAAATAGAGATACTCAATAATGAGTTTGTGCATATCTATAATTACAACCCCATTGAGCACATCAAGTCAAGGCTTAAGACACCGGACAGTATTGTTAAAAAATTAAAACGGTACGGATACGATGTGACCATCGATAATATGGTGGAAAAGTTAAACGATATTGCAGGAATACGGATTATCTGCTCGTTTACTTCAGATATTTATCAGATTGCGGAGATGATAACAAAGCAAAGTGATGTAACAGTCCTTTATGTAAAGGATTATATTGAGAATCCAAAACCCAATGGATATAAGAGCTATCACATGGTAGTGACCATTCCCATCTATCTCACCGATGGGCCGGTTGACACCAAAGTGGAGGTTCAGATCAGAACGGTTGCCATGGATTTCTGGGCAAGTCTGGAGCATAAGATTTACTACAAGTTTGAAGGCAACGCGCCGGCATATCTGCAGCAGGAGTTAAAAGCATGTGCAGATGTGGTGAATATGCTTGATAAGAAGATGTTTTCTTTGAATCAGGCCATTCTGGAATTGAGTGAAGCACAAAAGCCCATACCGGACGGCGGGGACAGCAAAGCAGAGGAAGAATGATGAAAAAAGGGTACAGCCTTGACGATTCCGCTCGCTTAAGGCTGTTTTTTAACTTCATAAAAAGAAGGTTGTTCTATGGGCACATTAACAAAAGATACATTTAAGATTCTCAAATATAATCAGAGGAATGGTTTTATCTTCACGCTGCTGTTTCGTCTGATCACAACTCCTCTGTATCTGCTTGCTCTGAATGCAGGTCTGAAGTTTGCGCTTAAAATGGCAGATTACAGCTATTTAACTGTGTCAAACATTGGTTTATTTCTGATAAAGCCATGGACAGCAGTGACCATTGCAGCTCTTATGATTCTTGGAATCATAGTGCTGCTTTTGGAAGCGGGCTGTCTGATTACATTGTATCAGGGGGCTTTTTATTTCAGAAAGCTGAATTTGTGGCAGATTCTGGCAGGAGGCTTATCAAAACTTCTGGATGAGATGCGCCGGAAAAACTGGCAGCTGGGACTTCTGGTTCTGGCAGATTACTTTATTACCAATGTGTATCTGATTTACCGGGTATTTACCCATGTAAAACCCATTAATTTCGTTACTACTGAGATTTTAAGACAGCCATTGGGCCGTATGGTTCTGGCAGCAGTGATCCTGATGGTTTTACTGATTGTGCTTCCGGGTCTATATACGTTTCATGCCTGCATGGTGGAACAAAAACGGTTTCGGGACGGTTATTTAAAAAGCTGGTGGCTTTTGAGACGGAGAATATTTGAGGTTCTTCCTCTGATGTTCTGTTACTACGGGCTTGCCATTCTTGCACTCTGGATTCTTTACGGATTCTGTGTGCTGATTACTGCCATTGCAGTCACCTTATTTACAGATAACCGTCTGGCACTTGCCGTGCTGCCGGCAGCCTGTGACTGGATCGAGCTGGCGCTTATATTTATTTCCAGTATGCTTCTGGCTGTGGGCAAATACGGGGCAGTCAGTGTTCAGTATTTCCGCTTTAACAGCAGAATTACGAGAAAAGCTGCAGCCATCGGGTATGAGGGCAAGCCTTTTGGAAACCGGAAGACAGCAGGCATCATCATGGCTGCAGCATCGGCGCTTTGCCTGATGTCCCTCTTTTATGTATTGAGAAACGGTTCGGTTATTACCGGAGATATGCTGAGTGAGATACAGATTACGGCTCACCGCGGCAGTTCCAATGAAGCACCGGAGAATACCATGGCAGCCCTTCATAAGGCAGTGAATGATCTGGCTGATTACGCAGAGATAGATGTCCAGGAGACACGGGACGGAATCGTGGTGCTGGGGCATGATTATACGCTAAACCGGGTAGCAGGTGTGAACCGAAGCATAGGCTCTTATGATTATGACGATCTGATGAAACTGGATGTAGGTTCCTGGTTTTCCGATGAATATAAAGAGGAACGTATCCCAACTTTAAAAGAAGTCATGGAATACTGCAAAGGGAAGATCAATTTAAATATTGAGGTTAAAAACATGGGGGAGGACAGTAACCTGCCCGATAAAGTGATGCAGCTGATTGAAGAATATCAGATGGAAGAGCAGTGCGTGGTCACATCTACCCGGTTCTCCTATCTGGTCAGAATCAAAAAGGCGGATCCCCAGATCCGGACCGGATATATTATTTCTGCGGCGTACGGGGATTTTTATTCCAGTGATTCCATCGATTTTATCAGCCTTCGTTCCAGCTTTATCAATGAACGGCTGGTGGAGGCTGCCCATGAAAAAGGTAAGGCAGTTCATGCATGGACCGTTAACGGAAAAAGTGAGATGGAACGCATGAAGATGCTGGGAGTGGATAACATTATTACAGATTACCCGATTCTTGCGCGTGAGATCATTTACCGGGAAGCTGCTACTGAAAGTCTGCTGGAATATCTGCAGCTGGTATTAAAATAGACAGGAGAGCACATATGAGGATTGTTTTACAGCGGGTCGCCCATGCTGCAGTTACTGTAGAAGGACAGGAGACCGGCTCAATAGGGAAAGGCTTTCTTCTTCTGTTAGGAGTTTCGGATACCGATACAGAAGAGATTGCAGATAAGATGGTGGACAAAATATGCAAACTCAGAGTTTTCGCCGATGAAAACGGGAAGACGAATCTATCCTTATCCCAGGTGGATGGAGAGATTCTGGTAGTGAGTCAGTTTACTCTTTACGCAGACTGCAAAAAAGGAAACCGGCCCAGCTTTGATAAAGCAGGCTCTCCCCAGCTGGCGAACCATCTTTATGAATACACAGCTTCCCGTTTTACCAACTTGGTAAGAAGGGTGCAAACCGGCAGCTTCGGAGCAGATATGAAGGTAACATTATTAAACGACGGACCGTTTACGCTGGTATTAGACAGTGAGACTATTTGTCCGTCAATGACTAATTAACAGGGCTTAGCCCTAATAACAACGGAGGATTATTTACCATGGATAAAACTATTGGACAAAAGCTTCAGGATGAATTAACATTTAAATTTCCCCATATTGGAAAAGAAGCGCCGGAACAGACAGAAGAGGCAGAGATGTTTTGCCAGGGATATAAAAGATTCCTTGATAACGGTAAGACAGAGCGTGAGTGTGTAAGAGAAGCCGTTGCCATGCTGGAGATGCAGGGCTATGTACCTTTCGACTCAACAAAGAGCTACCGCCCGGGAGACAAGGTATACCAGGTGAACAGAGGAAAGGCAATTCTTGCGACCACCTTCGGAACACAGGGGCTTGAGAAAGGAATCCGTATTAACGGTGCTCATATTGATTCCCCCAGACTTGATTTAAAACCCAATCCTGTTTATGAGAAAAACGATCTCGCCTACTTTAAAACTCACTATTACGGCGGAATCCGCAAATACCAGTGGGCCACTACTCCATTATCCATGCATGGTGTGATTATTAAGAAAAGCGGAGAAATCATCGAAGTCAACATCGGTGAAAAAGAAGGAGATCCTGTATTTTGCATCACAGATTTACTTCCCCATCTGGCAGCGGAACAGAATGAGAGAAAGTTAAGAGACGGACTGAAGGGAGAAGAACTGAATGTAGTAATCGGATCCCTGCCTTTTAATGACGATGCTGAAATTAAGGAACCGGTAAAACTGATGGCCCTCAAGCTTTTAAACGACCGCTTTGGTATTACGGAGGCAGATTTCTTACGGGCTGAGATTGAGATGGTACCGGCACAGAAAGCCAGCGATGTAGGTCTGGACCGAAGCATCATCGGTGCATATGGACAGGATGACAGGGTATGTGCTTATACAGCTCTTATGGCGGAAATCGATGCTGTGAAGCCGGAATACACCACACTTACCATTCTGGCTGACAAAGAAGAGGTGGGTTCTGACGGAAATACCGGATTAAACTCCCATTTCGTTCTTCATTTTATTGAGGATCTGGCTGAAGTGGCTCATGCAAATGTCAGAACGGTTCTGCGCAATTCCATGTGTTTATCTTCTGACGTGAATGCAGCTTATGATCCTACCTTTGCTTCTGTTTATGAAGAGCGCAATGCCTGCTATTTAAATAAAGGCTGTGTTCTGACAAAGTACACCGGTGTCAGGGGAAAAGCAGGATCCAATGATGCCAGCGCAGAGCTTATGGCTAAGGTGATTGCCATGATGGAGAAGGAAGGCGTTTACTGGCAGATCGGTGAACTGGGAGCAGTTGACCAGGGCGGCGGCGGCACAATAGCCAAGTATGTAGCTGCCATGGATGTTGATGTAGTGGATTTAGGAGTACCCATCCTTTCCATGCATTCCCCATTCGAGCTTTCTTCCAAACTGGATGTTTATAATACATATAAGGCGTTCAAGGCATTTTACAAATAATAACGGAATATTGAAATTTTTGTTAATTTCCGGAAAGTGCTTTTTTTACTGTGCCTGATATGGTATAACTGACATGAAGCGGTACGAATATGTTATATAATTTTAGAAGGAAAAAGGATTTTATTATGAGAAAATTTTTAAATGTATGTATGTGCGGTCTTGTTGCCGCCGCAATTATGACCGGCTGCTCTAAAAAACCGGCAGCTGAGACGACGACAGCAGCAACCGAAACAACAGAAGCTACCGAATCCTCTGCACAGGAAACTGTTCCCTCTGTAGATTTATCAAAAGTGGATAACGGAACCATTACACTGGGAAATTACAAAGGCATAGAAGTTAAAAGAGACACAGTAGAAGTGACTGATGAAGAAGTACAGCAGGCAATCCAGAGTGATCTGGCAGCTCATGAGAAAGACGTTGATGTAGATCGTCCTGTACAGTCCGGTGATGTTGTAAACATCGATTTTGTTGGAAAGAAAGATGGTACTGCATTTGACGGCGGCACTGCTCAGGGCTTTGATTTAACCATTGGAGCCAATCAGTTTATTCCTGGATTTGAAGAGGGTATCATCGGCGCTAAAAAGGGAGACAAGCTCTCTTTAGACCTTACTTTCCCTCAGGATTATAATAACAAGGATCTGGCAGGGAAACCAGTTGTATTCGAAGTAACCGTCAATACAATTAAAGAAAAGCAGACCCCTGAATTAAACGATGCATTTGTTCAGGAGAATACAAATTTTAAAACAGTTGATGAATATAAGGAAGATAAGAAAACTACTCTTCTCCAGAATAAGAATGATCAGGCTGATCAGACTGTAAAAAGCAATATTTACGATGCAGTTTTAGCAAACTCCACAGTTGAAGCTAATCAGGAAGCCATTGATGCCAATGTTGAGAACGTAGTGGCAAGATATACCAATCAGGCTGCAGCCTATGGTATGGATTTTGCATCCTTTATTACAGCTTTTACCGGAATGAAGGAAGAAGACTTCAGAAACACAGTGAAAACTCAGGCTGAGGGAATTGTAAAACAGAGACTGGTATTAAATGCCATTGCTGAAAAAGAGGGAATCACAGTGAGTGATGATGACCGCACGGATGTAGCACAGAAGATGGGCTACGAAAGCGTAGACAGCATGATCCAGGCAGCAGGACAGTATGAAGTAGATGATTATATCATCAGCAATAAAGTACTGGATTTCTTAAAAGAAAACGCTAAGATTACGCAATAAATCACATACCATAGGGGGAACCTTTATGCAGCTTTTAAAGGATAGAATACGGAAGGACGGAAAGATTAAGTCCGGTGACGTACTGAAAGTAGACAGCTTTTTAAATCACCAGATGGATATTAAGCTGTTCGTGGAGATCGGAAAAGAATTTAAGAGACGATTTGCAGATGAAGAAGTTAACAAAATCCTGACCATTGAGGCCTCCGGTATCGGTATCGCCTGTATTGTAGCTCAGTATTTTGATGTTCCAGTCGTATTTGCCAAGAAATCCAAGACGAAGAATATCGCCGGAGATGTTTATACCACTCAGGTAGAATCCTTCACTCATGGAAGAACCTATGATGTAATGGTATCCAGAGAGTTCATAGGTGCAGGCGACAAGGTTCTGCTCATTGATGATTTCTTAGCCAACGGCAAAGCTCTGGAGGGACTTGCAGCGATTGTAAAAGACTCCGGTGCTGAGCTGGTAGGCGCTGGTATTGTCATTGAGAAGGGATTTCAGCCCGGCGGAGACCACCTTCGTTCAGAAGGAATCCGGGTAGAATCTCTTGCGATAGTAGAAAGTATGGATGAAGCCACCGGTACCATCTGTTTTCGAGGTGACCGATGACAGGAAAGAGAAAAGCCCTGTTTTTTGATATTGACGGTACTCTGTTTTCGGAAATTAACCGGAATGTGCCGGAAAGCGCAAAGCAGGCCATTGAGCGGGCGAGAGAGGCAGGGCATCTGGTATTTATTAATTCCGGACGCACCTACTGCCTCACCGAGCCCATTCGGTCTCTCCTGGAGGTAGACGGCTATTGCTGTGGCTGCGGGACACGGATTGTGGCGGGAAAAGATGTGATTTATTCCGCCTCAATTCCTCATGAAACGGGCATTAAAATTAAGAAAATGATTATCAAATACGGTCTTGACGGGATCTTAGAGGGAACAGAAAGCTGCTATTTTAATAAAGAGGAATCACGGATTGAAAAGGTCAGAATCATGAAGGAGAATGTAGCTTCCGAGGGAAACTGTTCTCCGCTGGGCTGGGATGAAGACTGTTATGACTTTGATAAATTCTGCGTTATGGAAGATGAACAAAGTGATATGAAGGGCTTTGCCAGAGAACTGGGACTGGATTTTGATATTATTAACCGGGGCGGCGGATTTTACGAATGTGTTCCGGCAGGACACTCCAAGGCGACTGCCATTGAGGAAGTAATCAGGCATTACGGAGTGGATCTTTCCGATACATACGTATTCGGTGACAGCACCAATGATTTATCCATGTTTGAATATGCAAAGAACTGTATCTTAATGGGACACCACAGCGTGGAGCTGGAGCCTTATGCCACCTTCTATACAAAGAATGTGGAAGATGACGGAGTGGCTTATGCCATGAAGAAGCTTGGGCTTGTCTAAGCCAACATTAAAAAAACATGGGATTGAATTACGATCCCATGTTTTTTTGCTGTTTATTATAATTTACTTAAAATACTTCTGGCAACGCTGATACCATTGGCAGAGGCCTGCTGAAGTCCCCGTGTTACGGAAGCACCATCACCGATGGCACGCAGTCCCAGCACGCTGGTTTCGAAATCACTGTTAACAACCACTTTATTGGAATAGAATTTAACTTCTACACCATAAAGAAGCGTCTCGTCGCTTGCGATACCAGGTGTAACCTTATCAAGGGCAAGCAGCATTTCCTTAATATCAACCATAATTCTGTGAGGGAATACCAGGGATAAATCGCCTGGAACGGCATCCTTTAAGGTTGGAATAATATTGTTGCGGCATAAGCGCTCTTCTGTGGTACGTCTACCTCTCTGGAAATCTCCAAAGGTCTGTACCAGAATCCTGCCGTCACACAGCATGTTGCTTAACTGTGAAATATGTTTCCCGTATTCAATGGGTGTTTTAAATGGCTTGGTAAAGTTTTTGGATACCAGAATTGCAAAATTGGTGTTATTGGTTTTGTATTCCTGGGACTTGTATGCGTGTCCATTGACAACTGCCAGCCCGTTCTCGTAATATTCTGTGGCTACCTCTCCGGAAGGATTGGTACAGAAAGTACGTACCTTATCATCAAAGGTTGGTGTATAATAAACAAGTTTTGCTTCATAGAGATTCTTATTTAAAAATTCCATTACTTCATCTCTGACTTCAACACGAACTCCGATATCAACAGTTCCCACCTTTGTCTCAATTCCATGATTTCCGCAGATATGGCTGAACCAGTCTGATCCCTCGCGGCCAATGGCAGAAACGATCTCAGGGGCTTCATAGATCTCATCCTTATCTGTGATAATTCCCTTAGCCTGATTATCCTCGATAATGATGTCCTTTACCATGGTATTAAATTCCATCTCCACACCCTGTTCCAGTAAATGTTCCTGAAGACGGGTGTAGATTTTATAGCCTTCCTCCGTACCAAGATGGCGGATGGGGCATTCAATTAGTTTTAAATTGGCGTTTATGGCTTTGCGGCGGATCTCCTGGATCTCCTTTTGCTTATCAACACCATATACATTGGTATCTGCGCCGAATTTTAAATAAATATTATCAGATTCTTTTAACAGTTCCACGGTTTTATCATATCCCAGTATTTCGGGCAGATTACCTCCTACGTCAGGAGATAAGGATAATTTACCGTCTGAAAATGCTCCTGCACCTGCAAAGCCAGTGGTGATGGAGCATGGTTTGCAGCCTACACATACTTTGGTTGTACGTTTGGGGCAGGTACGTTTTTCAATCGGACGGCCCTTTTCAATCATCAGGATCTTTAACTCCGGTTTTTTATCGATCAGTTCATAAGCGCAGAAAATGCCGGAAGGGCCTGCACCGATGATGATCACATCGTAATTTTTTGAAGCTTCCTTCATGAACATCACTCCTTTTTCCTTCTAACCCTTATAGTCAACTATTGAGGTAGTTGGTAGAAACGTTCAACCAATTTTGAACTTATATAAGCGCAACGGTTTTATTTTAACATAATGGTAGGAGGTATGACAAGGGACATGAGTATAAAATTTTAATAACGGGAAAGTCTGTTAATTTATTTGTTTACGCCTGCAGAGCATGGTATGATACTTATGATATTCTGGGGGGAACAACACAGGAGAGGAGACAAAATGCCGGGGATAGCGATGTTATTGCCCAATATTGAGCTTTTACAGATTGCAGGTGAGCTTTGTAAAGATCATTCTAATGTGATTATCTGTAAAAGGACATTAAACGAGAATGTTGAGGCAGATGGGAAAGAAGCAGTTAAAATGGGGGCCAGTGTGATTGTTGCCAGGGGGACTCAGGCTGAGAGAATCCGCTATACAGTGGATATTCCAGTTGTGGATATCGTCTGGACTGCACAGGAGATTGGGCTTGCTATTTTAAAAGCCAAGGAAATGATACAGGATACATGCCCTGTCATTGGAATTATCGGATTGAAGAGCATGTTTTGCGATACAGTCCATTTTGAAACTTTATTTCATGCAAAAATTAAAACTTTTTATTTCACCTCAATGGAGGAAAAAGAAAGTATGTTTAAAGAAGTGGAGACATGGGGGGCGGATATGCTGATCGGTGCTCAGGATATCTTAAGGCAATTTGGATATCTGAATATTCCTGTCCTGCCAGTGGAATCCACAGAGGAATCGGTCAGGATTGCCATCAGTCAGGCAGAGACTCTTTTCTCTAACAATGAGATAAAACGCCGCAATGAATCCAAAGTGAATTCTCTTTTGGACAGCATGTTTAATGGACTGATTCAAATTGACAGTGCCGGGACGATAGTAATGATGAACCGGATTACGGAAGGAATATTAAATAAAGGCCAGGAAGAGGTACTTGGGAAAAATGTAAAAGATATTATTAAGGACATTAATACGGATCTGATTCATCAGGTACTCAACAGCCCAAGAGAAAGCTTTTCTTCATTTCTTAATGTAAATGGCCGAGCCATGGTTATGATTTTATCCCCGATTATGGTAGATGATCAGATCACCGGTGCCTATCTATCGTTAAAGAAGATAAGCCGGAATGATGAAATTGATTATGCCATTCAGGAGGCGGAACGCAGAGGTGGATTTGTAGCTTACCGGAACTTTGGAGATATCTGCTATACCTCTGAGAAAATGTCCCGGCTTATTGAGCAGGCAAAGCTCTATTCCCAGTCCAATACGCCGCTGATGATAGAAGGGCAGACTGGAGATGACAGGGAAAGTCTTTGCCAGGGAATTCATAATTACAGTCTCCGTAAGAATGGTCCTTATGTGATGGTCAGTATGGTAGGGCTGTCTCAGGAAAGGCAGATGGAGCTGTTATTTGGGAGCGGGGACGAAAGACGGAACAGCCAGAGGGTTATTGGTGCGCTTGAAAAGGCCAACGGAGGAACCCTGGTTATTACAGGAATCGGATTTGCCGCAGCCAGCACACAGTCAGCCTTGTGCCGGTTTATCAGGGAAAATACGGGAGTACAGCTGGGGAACGGGGAAATAAAGCTGTTGGATGTAAGGTTAATTGTTACTTCCACAGAATCCCTTTTACAAATGAGAAAAAACGATACGGTTACATTTACCTTCTACTATATTTTTTCCGGCCTGGTTTTAAGGCTGCCGCCCCTTTCCGAGAGAAGGGAGGATGTGGTGAACTTTGTAAACCTGTATTTAAAACGGTATACCCAGCGGTATTCCAGATTTCAGGTCTTAACCGATGAAGCAATGGAATATCTAAAAACGTATAACTGGTGCGGAAGTGCACTGCAGATTGAACGATTTATTGAACGAATGGTGCTTACGATTGAGAAGCGTACCATCAAAAAACATATCGTGGAAGACCTGTTGCAGGAAATGTACCCGGATGAGGTTTTTGAAGAGGGAAACCTGGCAGTTAAAGAAGAAACCATGGATGCCTATGAAATCCTTTTGAGAAATACCTTGTTAAAAAACTCCGGAAACCGAAATGCAACCGCAAAGGAGCTGGGAATCAGCCCGACTACGTTATGGCGAAAAATGAAAAAATATGGGATAACAGACTAAAAGTTTTCAATATGAAAGACATACTTGAAAGACAAGAATTAAATTAGAAATAAAATCGCAATAAAATGAAATGTATGTCCATTACGATGAGAGAAGAACGCATTTATTAGTCAATATGGCAATGGTGCGTTCTTTTTTATGTTTATATAATTTACATATCTTACAAGCACGATGGGGAAGGGAAGGAGAACATGCAGCAAAAAAAAGAAAAGAGGTTTATTAATATACGTACCATACCGTATCTGATGGTACTGCCCTCAATATCAGTCATTGTCATTTTTATGTTTTACCCTATTTTTAAAACATTCTATAACAGCTTTCATCATTATATCTTAACCAGACCAAAAGATTATGGCTTCGTAGGACTGGATAATTACGTTAAGCTGTTTTCTGATCCGCTGTTTTATAAGTCATTAAACAATACTGTAATCTGGACCTTTTTTAACGTATTCTTCCAGTGTATTCTGGGGCTTTTGGTAGCGCTTCTCATGAATACAGAATTCAAGGGACGGAAGTTTTACCGTATGATCGTTTTTTCACCATGGGCATTCGGCGGAATGCTGGTAGCATTAATATTCAGCTATATGTTTACCGGACAAACGGGTGTGATTAACGATTTGCTGATGAAATCCGGTCTGATTCATGAACGGATCTCCTGGTTTTCCACAGGCAGTCTTGCAAGAGGAACCCTGATCTTTACAACAACCTGGAGAGGAATTCCATTTTTTGCAGTATCCTTTCTGGCCGCCCTTCAATCCATACCTGGGGATTATTATGAAGCAGCAGATGTGGACGGTGCCAATAATATTTATCAGTTCTGGAGAATTACACTGCCTCTGATAAAAAACACATTGATTTTAACTACGCTTCTCCGTACAATCTGGACTTTTAACATTGTTGATATCATTGCTGGTATGACAGATGGCGGACCCAACAATTCTACCATGACACTGCCCCACTATCTTATGACAAAGTTCAATGAAGGTCTGGATATCGGTTATTCCAGTACTATGGCAGCAGCAATGGCTCTGATTCTGGCAGTATTTGCCGGTGTCTACGTTGCGGCGGGAGGATTTGGCAAGGAGGGAGACTTATAATCATTATGAGCAATAAGACAAAGAAAAGATTAATCCGGATTTTAACTGTTAATATACCGTTGGTTGTCCTGTTTATCGTTACCATTTTTCCGCTGTACTGGACAATTGTAACTTCGTTAAAGCCTGAGAATCAAATAATGAAGCTGCCCTTAAAGTATTGGCCCAGTCCAATTACATTTGATAATTATAAATATATCTGGAATAACATGGGATTTGATGTTTACTTCTTTAACAGTGTAATGGTAACAGTAATCAGTACCGTGGTGTGTACGGTGGTTTCCCTCTTTGGAGGCTATGCCATTGCCAGATATCCATATAAAGGAAAGAAACTTACTTATCTGATATTACTTGTTTCACAGATGTTTCCCGGTGTGGTCTTAATGATTCCACTGTTTGAAATCTTTAAAAATATGGGAATTGTGAATTCACCTTACTCCCTTATTTTAACTTATACCACAGTCCGGATCCCGTTTTGCATGATTATGATCAGCGGATTCGTTGCTGGTGTATCCCCTGCTCTGGAAGAGGCAGCTCAGATCGACGGGTGTTCTGTTTTGGGGGCAATTACGAAGATTGTAGTACCAACCATCGCTCCCGGACTGGTGGCAGCAGGCGCATTTGCCTTTGTAAGCTCCTGGAATGAGTATGTATATGCATTTTGCTTTTTAAGCAGCGAACGGTATTTTACACTTCCCATTGGATTAAAGCTTATGAAGGGTGAGTTTTCAGTGGCGTATGGTAGTCTGGCAGCAGGCTGTGTCATGGCGCTGATTCCCGTAATTTTATTGTTTGCTTATATTCAGAAATACCTGGTTTCCGGTTTATCAGCCGGTGCCGTTAAAGGTTAATATAATTTTAAGGAGGAACTTATGAGAAAGGCAGTAGCAGCTATTTTAGCACTAAGTATGATTGTGGGACTTACCGGATGTGCAGGTAAAAAGGAGGAGACAGCCCCTGCAAAGGAACAGACTGAGAGCAGCGGGGAAGCAGGAAAGAAAGAGGGAGAAAGCACTGCTGCAGAAACAACTAAGAGCGCAGGCGGGGATCAGGCTCCTGTAACCCTGACATTCTGGCACAGGGATGGAAATACAACATCAAACCCAATGTTTGATGTAATTATTAAAGATTTTGAAGAGAAATATCCATGGATTACAGTGGAGTATACGGGACTTGCAGCGGATTCTTATATGACGAAATACAACACCGCCATTGTAACCGGAGAAACACCGGACGTTTGTACCATTTCCAACAAGGACCTTAACACACTGGTGGCACAGGATGCACTGCTGGATCTGGAAGATTCCTTTAACCAGTGGGAGGAGAAAGATCAGATGCTTCCGGAGATTCTTGATTCTGCCCGCTTCCTTTCCGGAGATGGCAAGTTATATATGCTGGGTTATGGCATGACTCAGGAAACTTCCTGGTATAACAAGAAATGGCATGAGGAGCATGGAATTGAGCCGGCACAAACCATAGACCAGCTGGTGGAATATAGTAAAAAATATGCGGATAAGAGCAAAGGGGAATATTATTTCACTCTTCGCGGCGGTGCCGGATCAGCGGAAAACTTATTTATGTTCCTGATGTCCTATGCAGGCGTTACCTCTCTCTTTCAGGAAGACGGAACCTGTAATTTAAGCAATCCAAAAATTGCAGAAGGTCTTGATGTTTATGCAAACCTCTACAAAGAAGGTCTTGTTTCTGTGGATGCAATTTCCAATGGATTTAAAGAAATGGTAGCTGAATTTGGTTCTGGCACAGCTCAGTATATGATGCACAATTCCTCCTCTGTTGCAGAAAATGAAAAGAACTTAGGGGCGGAGAATGTAATGGTTGTTAAGCCTCTGGCAGGCAAGGACGGAATTGCAGTTTGTAAAGCACCATCTTTTATGGGAGCTGCAGCATTTAAAGCAACAAAGCATCCGGAAGAAGCCGCTTTGTTTGTGGAATATCTTGCGTCAGCAGTTGGTGCAGGCTATGCAGATGTAACAGAGGGAAGAGTTCCGGTCAATAAAGGTATTTATGAACAGGACTGGTATAAGGAAAATCCTTACTATCAGGTTTATGCAACATTTGCAGAACAGGGCGTTAAATTTGCCGAATTCCCGTTTTGGCTGGATGGCTATAATGAATACGCCAAAACTAACATTACTGCTGATTTCCAGGCAGTTTTACATGGTGAAAAACAGGCTGCAGACGTTTGCAATGCCTGGGCAAATGATTTGGGCAAGATGCAGAAGGAGTATCTGTCAAAATAAATAAAGGCTGGGCTGTCCGCTAAAAGGACAGCCCAAATTAATAAAATGCCAAGTAATGAAATTACAGGAGACTATAACAATGGTATTTGAGCGCTATATCAAGAATTACATAAAAGAGTTCAATGATCTTGACCGGGAGGTTTGGAACTATGAGGATGGCTGCATTTTAATTGGGGCTGAGAAATTATTTCATGCCACAGGTGAGTCATTTTATTATGACTGTATCAGGAACTATGTAGATCGCTATGTTGATGAAGATGGCAATATTAAGGGCTATGAAAGAGAAGAATATAATATTGACAGAATTCCGTCCGGTCTTGTTTTGTTCTTATTATATGAAAAAAGCGGGGAAATCAAATACCGGAAAGCAATAGAAGCTCTGAGGCTGCAGCTGAAACATCATCCAAGGACGAAAAGCGGAAGCTTCTGGCATAAAAAAATTTATCCCAATCAGATCTGGCTGGATGGCCTTTATATGGGAATGCCCTATTATCTTACTTATGAAAAAATGTTTGGAACGAGAGCTGCTTATGACGATGTAATGATGCAGTTTAATAATGCAAGAAATACGTTGTTTGATGAAGGGAAAAAGCTTTATTACCACGGCTGGGATGAGGCAAAAGAAATATTCTGGGCAGATAAAGAAACCGGATTATCAAAAAATTTCTGGTCCAGGGCTCTGGGCTGGTATCTGATGGCGCTTATTGACTGTTATGAAATACTGCCAGAGGAGGAGACAAAACACCGGAACAGACTGGGAGAACTTTTAAAGGAGGCGGTAGACGGGCTGCTTCTTTATCAGGACAAAGAAAGTGGATTGTTCTATCAGCTGACCGCCTTAAAAGATGTGAAAGGAAATTACCTTGAAACTTCTTCCTCAATTATGTTTGCTTATGGAATTTTAAAGGGTGTACGCCTTGGCGTTTTAGAGGAGGCAAAGTATCGGGGCATAGGAGAAGAAATACTGATTGGTGTGGAAACACGGATGTTTCAGCAGTATGAAGGAAAAATTCAGCTGACCGGTATCTGCAAAGGAGCCGGGCTGGGTCCGGCAGACAATCTTTTCCGTGATGGAAGTGTTGAGTATTATTTAAAAGAGGAAGTAGTAGCTGATGAGCAGAAGGGTGTGGGAGTTATGATGATGGCATTCGGGGAATGGCTCCAGCTTTTAAAGAATAAACCGGTTGAACCAACCAATTATCCCAGAGTAGAAATCTGGAATGGAAAATATTAGGAGGCTGCAGGAATGAAGGCAATTTATATAAACGCACCTGGTGAAGTAGTGGTGAAAGAAACTCAGATGCCTGTACGTAAAAGCGGCGAAGCTCTTTTAAAGGTCTTATACGGCGGTATTTGCGGCAGTGATCTTGGCTCTTATAAGGGAACCTTTGCGTACTTTGATTATCCCAGAATTCCTGGGCATGAGTTTTCTGCTGAGATTGTAGAAATAGATGAAAATTCTCAAGGTCTGAAACCTGGCATGATCGTAACCTGTAATCCATATTTCAATTGCGGAACCTGCTATTCCTGCTCTCAGGGAATAGTAAATGCCTGCCAGGACAATCATACCATGGGCTGCCAGATGGACGGTGCATTTTCAGAATACATTACCATGCCGGTGGAACGGATTTATGAGGGGAAAGGCCTGGATCCAAAAGTTCTGGCAGCTATAGAACCCTTTTGTATCAGTTATCATGGTGTCAGCAGAGCAGATGTACGGCCTATGGAAAAGGTACTTGTTGTAGGTGCCGGAACCATTGGTATTCTTGCGGCAATTGCAGCTAAAGCAAAAGGAGCCGTAGTATATATATCGGATGTATCCGAAGGGAAACTGAAACTTGCCCAGTCGTTTGGTGTTGATGGAACAATTTTAAACTCATCCCCCATGCATTTTGTTAACGAGGTGGAGCGGATAACAAATGGGAATGGCTTTGATGTCACAATCGAAGCAGTGGGTCTGCCATCTACTTTCCAGAACTGCATTGATGCAGCCTGTTTTGGCGGAAGAGTGGTAGTAATCGGAGTAGGAAAGAAGAATCTGGATTTTAATTTTACTCTGATCCAGAAAAAAGAGTTAAATGTCTTCGGTTCCAGAAATGCATTAAAGAAAGACTTTATAGAACTGATCGATCTGGTAAAATCAGGTGAAATTCTTCTTGATAAGATTATTACTGATACATACTCCTTAGAGGATGCTCCTAAAGCATTTGAGGATTTCGCCAATAATCCGGGAAATATGCTTAAAGTTATGATTGATTTCAGAAAGTAAATAAATAGAAGATGCTGCAGGAGACATGTCTGACCTGCAGCATCTTTTTTAAATGAATTGTTTTAACATACGGTTTATTTTATTTCTGGCTGAAATTAGATAGGCTGCTGATTTCGGATACGTCTTAAATGTGATTGGTTCTGATAAGTCCTCTTCTAAAAGATCTATTACGGCTTCTCTGCCAATGTACTGTTCCAACAGCTTTAATGCTCTGTGATCCTGTATGGCTTCATATAAAACCATTAGCCGTATGGACTCTTCCGGATACCTGTCCGATCCCGGATAAACTAAAAACGCATCTCCGGAGGGGAAGCTTCCCCCGCTGTCCGTAACCAGATAAGGGTTGATGTGCTCCAGAGAATATTCGGAATTATAAAAGTTAAAGCCCCAGTGCAGGATACCTTCCATTCCAAATTTATAGACCTGAATCCCATAGATGCGGTTCCTTTCTGAAGGCATTGCCATAAAGCGGTTGGCTACATCAACACACTGAGCAGTACAATAGTAGCTCCATAAATGAGGGACATTGTGCTGTAAAAATGGTTCTATGTGATCGGTAGCGCAAGCAGGCCGTTCTACCAGACCGGATTCATAAAAAGAATAATCAGATAGTGCATCTATCAGCTTACAGCCCTTTAAGTGTTCCATAACCGATTCTCTGGCTGCAGCATAGGAGTTAAAATTGGAGGGTTTTGGCTCATCGGATATATGGAACCAGGTATCATTTAAGATATCCAGGAGCTTTAATTCCTTTTTCAGTGCAGGAAGAAACTGATTAAGGAAAAGGGTGTAGTCCCCTAAGGCAGGGGTGTGCCAGCCAAACCGCCTGATTTCCTCCCCGCTAATTGTGACCATAATTTTAGGTGCAGATTCTGCTCCCCATTGAGTAAAGAGATGAGCCATTTCAAAATATCTGATTCCAGATGATTTGCAGATGGACACCCATCTCCGTAACCTGGTGAAATCAAACTGGTAAGTACCATTCTCTTCGATGATATCCACCAGCTGAATGGTGGTCCGTTCTCCGCCTCTTGCCGTATCAAGGGGTGGTGTGAAGATTGGTGTGAGTATCATATTTATTCCTCTCTTTGCATAAAGAGAAATAAAATGCTCCAGAATCGTCCAATGTTCCTCAGAAAAAACGGGGACATGATAATAATCAGCCAGGCAGTCTCCATGAAACCACTGGGTGTGAATCAGTTCCTGACTGGGCAATGAGGCTGGTATGATTTCCAGTGCGGCAGTAACGGATGCAGCGATTGACATCTTCGAATTGACCAGTGAAACTGTAATTGGATAGATACCTGGCTTAATTTCGCTGGTGAGAGAAACATCCACCCACAGGATTTGCCATTTACCAGGTACCAGAAAGAGACTTTCATGATCCAGATTCCTAAGAAGATCCGGGTAAAGGCCGGGAGTGTGGCGGAGATAATTACTGTCCCGTTTTTCATGGGCAGGGTAAGCGGAGGGGACGGAAATCACCTGCCTGATCCGGATCTGTTTTTCCAGGGGAGAATCGATGGAAACATGAAGTGCTTCCTTCTCTTCACCGGAAAAGGAGCAGGCAGCCTGAAAAGAAACCGTTTCCCCATAAAGACCGGTAAGACGGCAGCATTCCGGATAAAATAAGGGCTCTTCATCAGTAAATACTTTGGTTAATGAGCTTAAGAGAATCATGCGGTAAGTATTATTTGTTTGTTCCATGTCAGGTTCCTTTCTCAAATACCTACATTATAACTTTCTGTCAGGTTGATTTCAATGGAATAAAATTATTCTGTGATTCTGCCTTTACATCCTTCTTTTAAACTGTTAAAATTAGAGGAATCGCGTTAGGTGCCCCCGTATGGGAAATCTAACGCTTTTCGGGCGTTCATAAAACTCCATGATCAGTCATGAAATGCAACTGCTGTTAATATAGACAATAATAAGGAGAATCATCATGTACATCATCGCAGGATTAGGTAATCCAACTAGAGAATATGATAAAACAAGACACAATGTGGGTTTTGAGGCTATTGATGTTCTGGCGGACAAACTGGGAATCCGCGTGACGGAAAAGAAGCATAAAGCAATCTATGGTATGGGTATGACAGGATATCAGAAGGTTATTCTTTCAAAACCCCAGACTTATATGAATTTAAGCGGAGAGAGCATCCGCTCCATGGCTGACTTTTATAAGGTAGAGCCGGAACATGTTATCGTGATATGCGATGACATCAATCTTGCGGAGGGACAGCTTCGGATTCGTCTGAAAGGAAGTGCCGGAGGACATAACGGATTGAAAAACATCATACAGCACTTAGGAACCCAGGAATTCCCAAGAATCAGAGTTGGAGTGGGTGAGAAGCCTAAAGAAATGGATCTGGCAGACTATGTCCTTGGACGTTTTCCAAAGGAGCTGGAGTCTGTTATGGCGGATGCTTACCTGGCTGCGGCAGAGGCAGCAATCATGATGGTGGAAGACGGAGCCGAAAAGGCGATGAATTATTTCAACAGGAAGAAATAAGGAGATTTCATGAACGATCTATTTGAGAAACCATTAAGGGAATTAAAGGATTTTGAAGGTCTTTGCTCTGATCTGAAGAAGAAGGCCGGACCAGTCATGGCAAGCGGCTGCATGGATTCCCAGAAAGTTCATCTGATGTATGAAGCGGCAAAACAGGCAGGTCTGAAACTGGTAATCACCTATGATGATACCAGGGCAAGAGAGATCTATGAAGACCTTCGCTTTTTTGATTCCGACACGTGGCTTTATCCGGCAAGGGACTTGCTGTTTTTTAATGCAGATATCCATGGAAATCTGCTGACCAAGCAGCGAATGGAGGTTTTCCGCCATTTAATGGAACAGTCCTCCGGATGGGTGGTAACAACCTTTGATGGTTTGATGGACCACCTTATGCCTCTTGCTGATTTAAAGAAACAGGCACTTTCCGTTGAGAACGGTCAG
This sequence comes from Hungatella sp., assembly GCA_009712635.1. Taxonomy (GTDB): domain Bacteria; phylum Bacillota; class Clostridia; order Lachnospirales; family Lachnospiraceae; genus Lacrimispora. The sequence goes on from WASS01000002.1 coordinate 214,469, forward strand.
ATTATTGATGTGGAGCTTTGGAAAAAGCAGCTTACCCAGCTGGGATATGAGCGGATGGGTCAGGTAGATGGAATGGGACAGTTTTCCATCCGTGGCGGTATCATCGATATTTTTCCCTTAACAGAAGAGCTTCCTGTCCGTATTGAGCTTTGGGACAATGAGGTGGACTCCATCCGAACCTTTGACTTAGAAAGCCAGAGGTCTATAGACCAGCTTGATGAAATCTGTATTTATCCTGCTACAGAGATGGTTCTTACCTCCCAGCAGATTAACGATGGGCTGGAGGAACTTCAAAAAGAGCTGAAAAAATATGAAAAGGATCTGCGGGCTCAGTCAAAGATTCAGGAAGCCGCCAGAATCCGGTCCATTGTATCAGAACTGATAGAAGGCTTAAAGGAAGGCTGGAAGCAGCACGGACTTGATGGCTATATTCAGTACTTCTGTAAAGGAAGCGTGTCCTTCCTTGATTATTTTTCTCCTGAAGATACAGTCTTTTTCTTAGATGAGCCGGAACGGCTGAAGGAAAAGGGAGAAACTGTTGAGATGGAATTCAGGGAAAGCATGATTCATCGTCTGGAAAATGGTTATCTCCTTCCGGGGCAGACGAATCTTCTTTATCCGGCAAAAGAGATGTTAGCCAGAATTCAGATGAAGAGCGGAGTATATTTAACCGGTCTGGAACAGAAGCTGTCAGGCTTTGTGGTGAAAAACCGTTATAGTTTTCAGGTGAAAAACGTTAATTCCTATCAAAACAGTTTTGAACTTCTTATTAAGGATTTAACCAGATGGAAACGGGAGGGATACCGGGTCATCCTTCTGTCCGCCTCCAGAACAAGAGCCAGCCGTCTGGCAGGCGATTTAAGAGAATATGAATTACGCGCTTACTGTCCGGACGATCAGGATGGAGAGCATGAGGTAAAACCGGGAGAAATCCTGGTCACCCACGGCAACATACACCGGGGGTTTGAATACCCCATGATCAAATTCCTTGTGATTACCGAAGGTGACATGTTCGGTGTGGAGAAAAAGAAACGTAAACGGAAAAAGACGGTTTATGAAGGCACCAGAATCCAGAACTTCTCCGATCTGGCTGTTGGCGACTATGTGGTTCATGAGGATCATGGTCTTGGTATATACCGGGGAATTGAAAAAATTGAACAGGATGGCGTCATCAAGGATTACTTAAAGGTGGAGTACGCAGAAAACGGCAACCTATATCTTCCTGCTACAAGGCTTGACGGAATCCAGAAGTATGCCGGTGCGGAAGCCAAGAAACCAAAGCTGAACCGCCTTGGAGGAGATCAGTGGAATAAAACCAAAACCAGAGTGAAGGGTGCTGTAAAAGAGATAGCAAAGGACCTGGTTATGCTCTATGCAGCCAGACAGCAGACACATGGATTCCGTTACAGTGAGGATACGGTCTGGCAGAAAGAGTTTGAAGAGATGTTTCCCTACGAAGAGACTGAGGACCAGTGGGATGCAATCGAATCCACAAAAGCAGATATGGAAAGCGGCAAAATTATGGACCGCTTAATCTGCGGAGATGTGGGATATGGTAAAACGGAGATTGCTCTGAGAGCGGCATTTAAAGCGGTTCAGGAAGGAAAACAGGTTGTCTACCTGGTTCCCACCACGATTCTGGCTCAACAGCATTACAATACCTTTGCACAGAGAATGAAGGACTTTCCGGTACGGGTGGATTTAATGTCCCGGTTTAAGACCTCTGCCCAGATTAAGAAAACGGTGGAAGACTTAAGAAAAGGCATGGTGGATATTGTGGTAGGCACACACCGTGTATTATCCAAAGATGTGCAGTTTAAGGATCTGGGTCTTTTGATTATTGATGAAGAACAGCGATTTGGAGTTGCCCATAAGGAGAAAATCAAGCAGTTAAAGGAAAACATTGACGTTCTTACCCTTACCGCCACCCCAATCCCAAGAACCCTTCATATGAGTCTTGTGGGAATCCGGGACATGAGCGTTCTGGAAGAGCCGCCTGTTGACCGAATGCCCATACAGACCTATGTAATGGAGCATAATGACGAAATGGTCCGGGAGGCCATCCACAGGGAACTGTCAAGGGGAGGACAGGTCTATTACGTATATAACCGGGTTAATAACATTGATGAGATTGCAAACCACATTGCAAAGCTGGTTCCGGAAGCAGTGGTTACATTTGCCCATGGACAGATGCATGAACATGAACTGGAACGAATCATGTTTGATTTTGTAAACGGTGAAATTGATGTTCTGGTATGTACCACAATTATTGAGACAGGACTTGATATCTCCAATGCAAACACCATGATTATTCAGGATGCGGACCGAATGGGACTTTCCCAGCTTTACCAGTTAAGAGGCCGGGTAGGACGCTCCAGCCGTACTGCATACGCATTTCTCATGTATAAACGGGATAAGATGCTAAAAGAAGAGGCAGAGAAACGTCTTCAGGCGATTCGGGAATTTACAGAGCTTGGCTCTGGTATCAAGATTGCCATGCGGGATCTGGAAATAAGAGGAGCAGGCAACGTTCTGGGTGCAGAGCAGCATGGCCATATGGAAGCGGTTGGTTATGATCTTTACTGCAAACTTTTGAACCAGGCGGTTTTGGAACTGAAGGGTGAGAGAAAAGAAGAGGACACTTACCAGACCCTGGTGGACTGCGATATCGATGCCTATATTCCAACCTCTTATATTAAAAATGAATATCAGAAACTTGATATCTATAAGCGCATATCTTCGATTGAAAATGAAGAAGAACATATGGATATGCAGGATGAACTGATGGATCGTTTCGGCGAGATGCCAAAGCCGGTTGAGAATCTCCTTAAGGTTGCGGCATTAAAGGCCCTGGCACACAGCGCATATGTAACCGAAGTGAATATTAACCGCCAGGAAATCCGGCTTACCATGTACCGGAATGCAAAGCTTAAGGTGGAAGGAATTCCAAAGATTATTGAGCAGTACAAGGGAGATTTAAAATTCCATATGGGAGAAGAGCCTAAATTTGCCTATCTTGACCGGAAGAAAAATGCAACAACAGATGCCATGATAAGTCAGGCTGAGAACATCTTGAGGCAGATTGGTGAATTATCTGATAAATAGAAAAATATAGAAAATATAACTAAAAAAATACAGCTTGTCTGGTTGATTTTTCGGCATTTTGTGATATACTAATAGTAGAAGATGGGATTAAGTCCCGGATGCTTTCTTACTTCAATACATTTGTTTCGAAGAAAGGTGGTAGCTATGGACGTTTTAGGTATGTATCTTCTCCAACGAGTATCAGATGAATTAACCATTCAGCGCTATGGTTCTTTTGAAAACAGATTTGTGTCCCCTGTTCCCGATAATCCGGCAGCAAAAGTGGCACATGAGGCGTATATAACCTCTTCAAAAGAAGTTCCCCATCGTGTCAAACAAGGTGATTTTTAATCTGGGTATGGAACATCCCACTTCTTAAAATTTCATAATTTACTAATTAAAAATCAGGGTTAGACTTTATTAAAAGTCTGGCCCTGATTTTAAATTTTGGGAAAAATGGCAGACTTAAGTATAATCTGGAATATTCGATGCAAAATAATATCAGTGATATAAAAATGCACAAGATGGAGGAATATTAAATATGAAAGCAACTGGTATTGTAAGAAGAATTGATGATCTTGGACGCGTGGTAATACCAAAAGAGATCAGACGAACACTCAGACTCAGAGAAGGAACTCCGCTTGAGATATTTACTGACAGAGAAGGCGAAATTATATTAAAAAAATATTCTCCTATGGTAGAGCTTACTGCATTTGCTTCCCAGTATGCAGAAGCAATGGCACAGACTACCGGACTGACCGTATGTATCAGTGACCGCGATCAGATTATCGCTGTGGCTGGCGGATCAAAAAAGGAGCTTCTCCAAAAGACCATCAGCAAGCAGCTGGAGACAATCATTAATGAGCGTACCGTTGTTGTGGCAGGAAAAGATGATAAAGGATTTGTAGCATTGACAGGAGAGACCCTGGAAGGCATAACGGCTCAGGTAGTGGCACCAATTATTTGTGAAGGAGATGCCATTGGAGCAGTTGCACTTTTAAGCAGAGAACCAAGAGCACGCTTTGGTGATATGGAAACAAAACTTGCTACAACAGCTGCTGGATTTTTAGGCCGCCAGATGGAAGGTTAAGGAGGTGAGAACATGAGGATTTTTATGCCTGAAGAGGATGACTACAGTGATGGCGATATCCCGGAGATTGATACGGACCCTTACAAAGACGGTTTTTATGTAGAACCACTGCCAGAATCAGAGAGACCAAGAAGAGATGGTCCTGGAGGGGATTAATACAAAAAATGCGCAACTAAAAACGGCAGCCAGAATTAATAAGGCTGCCGTTTTGATGACGGGTCGTGATTAGTTGATGGTCTGATCGCCATCCTTAATGCAATAATTAACCTTTACACCCAGCTCTTCCATCCATTTTCTGGTCTCAAGGGTTTTCCAGTCACCGCTTCCAATACCGCTGCCGTTATCATTATTCCACAGCCAGAGCGGACATGGCCATAAAGCGATCTGGGGTTTAATGGCTGCGTATACTTCCCGGCTTACGCCATACTGACCATGGTGGGACATCTGTACAATATCGCTTTTTAAATCAGCTGCGCTTGTCTCTTCCAGGAGAAGTTTTCCCGCTTCAGGCCCCATATCACCCAAAACAAGAATGCTTACATTGTTCAAAAAGAATTTGTACGCAACAGAGCTGTTGTTTACTGATGTTACATCAAGCAGGTAGGGGTTATTCAGTACTTTTGCCTTTATTGAGCCCACCTGGATCTCATCTCCCTTTTTCACGGTATGGAGACTTGCTGCCGGGAGTGTAGACAAGGCAGAACGTAAATCCGTCACCAAAAGAGATCTTGAGGACTCTACCTTATCATACCAGGACTGGTCTGCCAGAGAGTAGTAAACATTGTCAATTGTAATCTTACGATCTGGATTATTTAAAATTTTAACCAGTGCTCCCACGTGGTCGGAGTGGGGATGGGTGACAAACCAGGCAGAAACATGTCCGCCTTTTGAACGGATTACATCACTTAAATGATCCGCATCAATATCCCAGCCGCCGTCAATGACTACCAAAGATCCGTTCTTATCCTGCAAAACCATGGAAAGCATCTGACGGTTGTCATAATCTGCAAGAAGGGAAAGGCTCCCTCCGTTAAAGATCTTGCCGCCAGGACCGATATTTAAGGAAGGGCCAATGCCCATACGTACGGCTGTCAACTCATCGGCGGTACTTCCGGGCGTCACAATTTCAGGTGTAAATGCACTTAAAACGATGTTGATAAACAGCACGCAGGCGGCTATTTTTTTCCATATACTAAAATGTTTCATGTTAACCTCCGGTTTTATTTAACTGCAATTATTATAATAGAATCAAGGGATTTTTAACAGGGGTCCGGGACAAATGTCAGAAAAACGTCAGAATTGGAAACAGATTTCCAGTTTGTTCCGGTATATGTTATAATCTGAAAAAAGGAGGTTCCGTGCATGTATACTTTTCAAGATTTAGTAGATATTACAAATAAACTGCGGGCGGAGGATGGTTGTCCCTGGGACAGAGAGCAGACTCACGAGAGCTTAAAAAAGCATCTGGAGGAAGAGAGCCAGGAAGTATTCCAGGCAATTGACCATAAGGATATGGAAAATCTTTGTGAAGAACTGGGAGACGTTTTGTTTCAGGTAATGCTGCACAGCCAGATTGCCAAGGAAAGCCACTGCTTTTCCATCGACGATGTGGTGAATGGAATCTGTGAGAAAATGATCCGCAGACATCCCCATGTTTTTGGCGATAAAAAGGTGATTTCGTCGGAAGAGGGAGAGGCTGTCTGGAATGCGATAAAAATGCAGGAGAAGGCTCGCGAAAAGAGCAAAAAACCTTGACAAAAACAGGAGAAACAGCTATAAATGATATAGTAATCGTGTCAACGAGAAAATCAGTAGCCTGGTGCTACATTCTAGGAGGAAGATATCAATGAACAAAGCAGAGTTAATCGCGGCAGTAGCAGAGAAAGCAGAGCTGTCCAAGAAGGATGCAGAAAAGGCAGTAAAAGCTTTAACAGATGTAATATCTGAAGAATTAGTTAAGGGCGAGAAAATCCAGTTAGTTGGCTTTGGTACATTCGAAGTATCTGAGAGAGCTGCAAGAGAAGGCAGAAATCCTAAGAGCGGTGAAGTAATGAATATACCGGCTTCCAAGACTCCAAAGTTCAAAGCAGGTAAGGCATTAAAAGATATGGTGAACGCATAATCCATGAGACTTGATAAGTTTCTGAAAGTTTCCAGGATCATTAAGAGAAGAACCGTAGCAAACGAAGCCTGTGATGCAGGCCGTGTGCTTGTGAATGATAAACCTGCAAAAGCCTCCTTAAACATTAAGGAAGGCGATGTAATTGAAATACACTTTGGCACCAGTTCGGTTAAGGTAGAGGTTCTTGATGTGGCGGAAACCGTAAAAAAAGATGAGGCAAAAGAGCTTTATCGCTATCTTTAGCCTTTGACTTGATACAAAAGTTTAATTTCAGGAATATTGGAGCTCGCCTCCTAATATACTTTATACAGGTATATTAGGAGGTTTTTCTTTATGGAAGAAAAAATAAGCGTACGCCCTCACAGGCTGACAATAGATAATCGTGCTTCCAGTACGATGACTGGAATACGGGATGTGGTATCCTTCGATGAAAACCAGGTAGTACTGGATACGGATATGGGGCTTTTGACTTTAAAGGGCAAGGATCTTCATGTCAGCCGGTTAACTCTGGAAAAGGGGGAAGTGGATTTAAATGGCACCATAGAGAGTCTTTTATACTCCTCTAACGAAGCTCTTAGAAGGTCGGGGGAGTCTCTTCTGTCCAGGCTGTTTAAATAAAATCCAGAGGGAGTCATATGAGCGTTCATATCGTATATGAAGTAAAACTTCTGCTCTACAGCTTTTTTACAGGTGCGGGGCTTATGATGACATATGACCTGCTACGAATTTTCCGTATATTTATTCCTCATTCTTATGTATTCACAGGAATTGAGGACATGATTTATTGGGTTTATGCCGCGCTGGTGACATTTTCCCTGTTGTATGAACAAAATGACGGAGGATTGAGAGGATATGTCATAGCCGGGGTTTTTCTTGGGATGTTTTTATATGACCGGCTGGTCAGCAGGTTTTTTTTAAAATCCTTGAAAAACCTTCAGAAATACCTTAAAATGATAATGCATAAGTGGATCCGTCCAAAGAGACGGCAGTAGGAACAACTGGTGATTGTATGAATAAGATGGGAAAGTCAAGAAGAAAAAGAAAAGATAGATGGGGCAACCGCATGACCTTGATTGGAATTACCTTTGTGGTATTCAGTCTGGCAGTGATTGTCACGATTGAAGGTGCTTCGCTCAAAGAAAAAGAACTGGAATATGAGTATCGCCTGCAGAATCTTCAGGCGCAGGTGGACAAGGAGCAGGGTCGTGCCAAAGAACTGGAAGAATACCGGGTATATGTCCAGACCAAGCAGTATGTGGAGGAAGTGGCAAAGCAGAAGCTGGGGCTTGTGAAACCCGATGAAATACTATTGAAACCATCGCAGAAGAAGTAGAATCTCTGCGGGTATCCCTCTATGTCCAAAAAACTTGGACATAATTAGAGGAAGCACCCTGCGGATATCCCTTGATGTCCAAAAAACTTGGACATAATTAGAGGAAACTGTCGTACAATTTTAAAAATGAATCAGCTGTTTTGACAAAATTTTCCCTCCTGCCTGTATATAATGGTTTAAAGCATGATACAGGCAGGAGGGATTTTTGTGTTCAGACGTAAGGCGGCACATCACGATATGGCTGATGTGAATGTATATACGGCAAAGAGATTAAACGACATGGCAAATTCGCTTGGGGAACTTGCCAGAGCGTGCACAGATGAGCTGTCCGCAGAACAGGGACTTACAAAGGAAGATGGGATAGCAGCACTGGAGACTGCTGCTGCAATGGTATGCGCAGGCTGCAACAAATGTATCGTATATCCCGGTAAGGAACAGGACAACCAGTATTATCTGCAGTATTTAATTCGTGCGTTTGAACAAAAGGGAAGCGTAGATTACGGGGACATGCCCCGTTTTTTTCTGGAAAGCTGTAAAAGAAGGGAAGAATATCTGGCTCACTTAAACAGGGGGCTTGGACGGGCGACCATGAATCTTGCATGGAAGAACCGGTTTTTGGAAAGCAGGGATGCAATCATTGTTCAGTTTAAAGAACTGGCAGTGATTTTAGAAGAATTTTCCCATCAGGTGGAGCATGCCACTGACATTACACCGGAATGGGAAGAGGAGATCAAGCGGGCTTTCCGCAAAAATCATATTGTGATAGAAAAAATGCTTCTCCTGGAATATGAGAACCAGCAGAGAGAAGCATATCTCACTATGAGAACTTTAAATGGGCGCTGCGTCACGGTCAAGGAGGCAGCAGAGATATTAGAGGATGCCATGGAAGAAGGGGAGTGGACGGTGGCACCTGACGGAAGAACTCTGGTTACCAGGTCAGCAGACACCATCCGTTTTGTTGAAAAGGGGGATTATCAGATTATCTATGGTGCTGCAAAGGCCATTAAAACAGGAGAAGAGATTTCCGGAGATAATTATACATTTGGACAGGTTCAGCCCGGACAGGCCATTATGAGTCTGTCTGACGGCATGGGAAGCGGTAAAATAGCAGAAGAAGAGAGCAGACAGGTGATCGAGCTGACCCAGAGACTGCTGGAAGCTGGATTCTCTACCAGGGCGGCGCTCAAAATGGTAAATACCGTACTTCTTCTTACCGGACTGACCCAGCATCCGGCGACCCTTGACTTATGCTGCATCGATTTAAAGACCGGAATCATGGAGGCCATGAAGCTGGGAGCAGCCGCCACCTATATCCGCAGTGAGAGAGGTGTGGAACGCTTAGAAGCTGGTGAAGTACCCATGGGCATACTAAGTCCGGTGGAACCGGTGCTTTTATCCAAAAAGCTATGGGATGATAACCGGATCATTATGGTAAGCGACGGCGTTTTAGATGCACTTCCAGCAGATGACAAGGAGCTGATGCTTCAGGAATTCATTGCAGGAATGCCAATAAAGAATCCCCAGGATATGGCGGACCGGATTCTTTTATTTGCAAGATCATTTACAGAAAGTGCCGCCGATGATATGACGGTGCTGACTGCCGGGATATGGAAAAGAAAATAATAATTGCAACAGACATGTTTTACGGGTATATTTATGATAGAGAGGGGAGAAAATCAACTAAGGAAGGTGGCTGAATGTACAAAACGATTTTGGATTATGTCAGACGGAACCAGCTGTTTGACCGGGGAGACCGCGTGATTGTAGCGTTATCCGGTGGAGCCGATTCTGTCTGTCTTCTTGTAGTTTTAAACGAAATGAAGCAGGAGTTTGATCTGGCTTTAAAGGCAGTGCATGTTCATCATGGATTAAGAGGAGAAGAAGCGGACAGAGACAGTAACTATGCCGGGGAACTCTCAGAAAAACTGGGAGTGCCCTTTTCCTGCGCCCATGTAGACGCGGCAGGCTATGCAAAAGAGCATGGAATGTCTGTGGAGGAAGCAGGAAGGCATTTAAGATATAAGATTTTTGAAGAAGAAAGACTGTTATTTAATGGGACGAAGATTGCGGTGGCTCATCACGGTGATGATCAGGCTGAGACCATACTGTACAATTTATTCCGGGGCACCGGATTAAAGGGGCTGGGTGGAATGCGGCCATTAAGAGACCGGATTGTGCGGCCTCTGCTCTGCGTGGGAAGAGAAGAAATTCTTGCATATCTCAGCGAAAATGGGATATCTTATTGTGAGGATTCCACCAACAACGAAACCGAATATGCCAGAAACCGGATCAGGAAAGTGATCCTTCCCCAGATTAAGGAACAGCTGAATGCAAGGGCGGGAGAGAATATTATCCATGCAGGGTCAATGGCGGCGAAAGCAGATGCCTATCTGGAAAAACAGGCAGACAGCCTGCTGACGAATCATGGAGATTTAAAGAAAGACAAAGACGGAATCGTTTATCAGTGGGGAATCGGAACGGAAATACTTTTAAACGAGGATGACATCATAAGGGGTTATGTAATCCGCCAGATGATTAAGGGTGTCAATCAGTCCATGAAAGACATTACCATGGTTCATGTGGAAAGCGCGGCAGCGCTTCTTTTTGGTCCTGCAGGCAGGCAGATTGACCTTCCCGGAGGACTGATTGCAGTCGGAACCGGGAAACAAATGTGGATAAAAAAGAAAAATGTCGAAGATCCGGTGGATAACCACCTGGAAGTTTCTCTCCCAAATGTTGATTTTTCTGTATTTTCCTACAAAAAAGGCATGGAAATTCCCAAAAACGGGTATACGAAATGGTTTGATTATGATAAAATCAAATGTGCACTTTCTGTGAGGTATCGGGAAACCGGAGATTACATGACGCTGGCCGGGGGCGGAAGAAAGACTTTAAAGTCTTATCTGATCGATTCCAAGGTTCCCAAAGAAGAACGTGGAAAAATTCCGCTCGTAACGGAAGGTTCCCATGTCCTATGGGTAATCGGATACCGGATCAGTGAATACTATAAGATAACAGATGATACCCATACAGTAATACAAATGCAGCTAGACGGAGGAAAAGTTAATGGATGACAAGATACGTGTAATGTTATCAGAGGAAGAGATAGCAACAAGAATTAAGGAAGTAGCGGAAGAGATCAGCAGGGACTATGAGGGAAAACCTCTTCACCTGATTTGCATTTTAAAGGGAGGCGTTTTCTTTACCTGCGAACTGGCAAAACGGATTAGTCTGCCGTTAACCATGGACTTCATGTCTGTTTCCAGCTATGGATCCGGAACCGTATCAAGCGGAATCGTTAAAATCATCAAAGATTTGGATGACCCAATTGAAGGCAAAGACGTATTGATTGTGGAGGATATCATTGATTCCGGCAATACTCTTTCTTACTTAATTGAAGTGCTGAAACAGAGAAATCCAAACAGCGTTGAGTTATGCACCCTGCTTGATAAACCGGAACGACGGGTGAAGAAACAGGTTGAAGTAAAGTATACCTGCTTTACCGTACCGGATGAGTTTATCATCGGTTATGGTCTTGACTACGATCAGATATACAGGAATTTGCCATATATAGGAGTGATAGAACAGCAATAAGGAGGCAGCATGTTGAAACAACAGCAACCATTTAAAGGCTTGGGATTCCTGCTCCTTCTGGCTATAATGCTATTATTTGCCAGCAGACTGCCCCAAAAGAGCGGAATCATTACAAACCAGGAACTCATGCAGGCGATTGACAATGGGACCATAACCTCAGCGACAGTCAGACAGAACGATCCGCCGCCAACCGGCAGAATCGAGATGGTCATGACTGACAATTCATTAAAGCAGGCCAATGTATCCAATGTGATTGAGATCCAGGATCTTCTGGACCGGAATGGAATTACCTACACAGTGGATGCAGTCCAGAAAGAGAATCTTTTTCTTGTCATAACCTTACCCATTATTTTAACGGCAGTAGCCCTGGTTTTTCTGTTTATGTTAATGAATGCCAGAGCCGGAGCCGGCAGCGCCAATGCCAAGATGATGAATTTTGGAAGAAGCCGTGCTCATCTTGCAAAGGATGCCAATAAAATAAACTTCAGCAAGGTAGCTGGACTTGAAGAGGAGAAAGAGGAGCTGGAGGAAGTTGTGGACTTCTTAAAGAATCCTCAAAAATATACCGGCGTGGGAGCCCGAATTCCCAAAGGAATTCTTTTGGTAGGACCTCCCGGAACAGGAAAAACCCTTCTTGCTAAAGCAGTAGCTGGAGAAGCAGGCGTACCGTTCTTCTCGATTTCCGGTTCGGATTTCGTTGAGATGTTTGTGGGCGTTGGTGCATCCCGTGTCAGAGATTTGTTTGAAGAGGGAAAGAAGCACGCACCGTGTATCATCTTTATCGATGAGATCGATGCAGTTGCACGCCGAAGAGGTACCGGAATGGGCGGCGGCCATGATGAAAGAGAGCAGACATTAAACCAGCTTCTCGTTGAGATGGACGGTTTTGGAATCAATGAAGGAATCATCGTAATGGCAGCAACCAACCGTGTGGATATTTTAGACCCGGCTATTTTAAGACCCGGACGTTTTGACCGTAAAGTCAGCGTAGGGAGACCGGATGTGAAGGGAAGAGAAGAGATCTTAATGGTCCATTCCAAGGAGAAACCTCTTGCGGAAGATGTGGATTTAAGAAGAATCGCTCAGACCACAGCCGGATTCACAGGGGCTGATTTAGAGAACCTGATGAATGAAGCCGCTATTTATGCAGCAAGGCATGGGAAAAAGTATATTAATCAGTCTGATATCGATAAAGCCTTTGTAAAGGTGGGAATCGGTGCTGAAAAGAAAAGCAAGGTTATTACGGAGAAAGAAAAGAAGATTACGGCCTACCACGAGGCAGGGCATGCAATCCTCTTCCATCTGCTTCCGGATGAGGGACCGGTTCATACCATATCCATCATACCTACGGGAGTGAGTGCTGCCGGTTATACCATGCCTCTTCCGGAAAGTGATCATATGTTCAACACGAAAGGCAAGATGCTGCAGGATATTATGGTGGATCTGGGCGGAAGGATCGCAGAGGAGATTATCTTCGGCGACATTACCACAGGTGCATCCCAGGATATCAAGCAGGCAACAGCGCTTGCCAGGGCTATGGTAACCCAGTATGGAATGTCTGATCAGGTTGGAATGATCAATTATGATAATGATGGTGATGAGGTATTCATCGGAAGGGATCTGGCTCATACCAAGAATTATGGAGGCCAGGTTGCCAATACCATTGATAATGAAGTGAAGCGAATCATTGATGAATGCTATGAGAAGGCAAAGGAAATTATCTTAAAACATGAAGATGTCCTTCATGCCTGCTGTAAGCTGCTGATGGAAAAGGAAAAGATAGGCCAGAAAGAATTTGAAAGCCTGTTTCCTGTTGAAGCAGAAGTCTGATGACGAAGCTTTGATTTGAGATAAAAGCGCAGAGATCCGGTAAAATATCTAAGTTTTTGCCTGTGAATCTGCGCTTTTTTGTTGCCTGTGGAGATTGGGTGAAAAAATGCATAAAAAAATATTGATAAAAAATTGATGTTTGTGCACACTTATTTTCTCAGGCGTGGTATATTAATAAACGTAAACCCCCCCAATACATTATATAGTTTTTGCTACACCCCATAAGAAACGAAATACCTTCTCCGAAAAACGGTCAGCTACCCCGCTGACCGTTTTTTATTGCAATTTAGAAAAAGGCGGGGTTGTATAATTGAATCCAATCAGATAAAATGGTAATAGAGTAGATGGGAAAGGATATGAAGAATCTATGTGCTTCCAGGCAGAGGCGTTAAATTTAGATGCATTATTCACCGATGAAACTGAAAGCTTCCGGTTTCCTTCGGAACCTGAGGAAGGAGATGAAGTAGTTCTTCTTTTCCGGACGGCAGCAAATAATGCAGATTCTGTAAATTATATTGAGGCCGGAAGTCCGTCCGGTTTTGCCATGATTAAAACAGACTCAGACGATATGTTTGATTATTATGAATACAGGCTGAAGGCGGGGGACTGTCCCATCCAATACTGTTTTTCAGTAACAAAGGGAGATGAGGTGTGCTATTACAGCCGTCTTGGTCCTGTGTGGCAGTATCCGGATACGGGCTGGTTTACCATCGTACCGGGATTTTCCACACCTGACTGGGCGAAGGGCGCTGTGATGTACCAGATTTTTGTGGATCGTTTTTACAACGGGGATCACTCCAATGATGTGGTAAAAGATGAATATGTCTACATAGGACAAAGAGTCATGGCAGTGGAAGACTGGGATAAATACCCGGATCAGTTTGATGTGGGCTGCTTTTATGGCGGAGATTTACAGGGGGTCTGGGATAAGCTTGACTACCTTGAAAATCTGGGGGTTGAAGTGATTTATTTAAATCCCATATTTGTTTCACCTTCCAATCACAAGTATGATTGTCAGGATTATGACTATATAGATCCCCATTACGGTGTGATAGTAACGGATGGAGGAGAGGTGCTGACACCGGAGGCTTCTGATAACCGCAGTGCTACCAGATATATGATCCGCACTACGGATCGGGAAAATTTAGAGGCCAGCAATGAGTTTTTTGCCAGATTTGTGGGAGAAGTCCATAAGCGGGGCATGAAAGTGATTCTGGACGGCGTATTCAATCACTGTGGTTCTTTTCATAAATGGTTAGACGGAGAACGGATCTATGAACTGTCAGGGAACTATGAGCCGGGAGCATTTGAATCGGAAAACAGTCTTTACCAGTCATTTTTTAAGTTTTTTGATTCAAAATGGCCATATAATGATTCTTACGATGGCTGGTGGGGGCATTCCACTCTGCCAAAGCTAAATTATGAGGGTTCTGATACCCTCTGCCGGTATATACTGGATATTGCCGCCAAATGGGTTTCTGAACCTTTTAATGCCGATGGGTGGCGCCTTGATGTGGCAGCAGACTTAGGCCACAGCAGCCAGTTTAATCATAAGTTCTGGAAGGATTTTAGAAAAGCGGTTAAGGCGGCGAATCCCAATGCCATTGTCCTGGCGGAGCATTACGGAGATCCATCTGGCTGGCTACAGGGAGATGAATGGGATACTGTAATGAATTATGATGCATTTATGGAGCCTGTCTCCTGGTTCTTAACCGGCATGGAAAAACATAGCGATGAGAAAAATTTAAAGCTTCTGGGAGATGGTGAAACATTCTTTCATTCCATGAATTATCATATGAGCCGCATGATGTCAGGATCACTGTTAACCGCCATGAATCAGCTCTCCAACCATGATCATTCCCGGTTTCTTACAAGAACCAATGGAAAGACAGGCCGTACCTCAACGGAAGGACCCCAGGCTGCTTCCGAAGGGATCAGCTATGGCATATTCCGTGAAGGTGTGATGATTCAGATGACCTGGCCGGGAGCACCTGCCATTTACTACGGGGATGAGGCTGGTGTCTGCGGATGGACAGATCCGGATAATCGGAGAACTTATCCGTGGGGAAATGAAAATCTGGAGCTGATTGAATTTCACAGGTATATGACTGAGCTGCATCGAAGTCTTCCGGCACTGCGCATTGGTTCATTAAAATCTCTTTTTGCAGGAGATCACCTGATTGCGTACGGGCGTTTTTTTAATAATTGTATCTGTGCGGTTGCAGTGAGTAACCATATGAGTGAGCAGGAGGTTTCCATACCGGTCTGGCAGCTTGGCATGAAGGATGGTGAGACAATGTCCCGGGTTATGCTGACATATGAGAGTGGTTATAATGTAGGTAAGATCTCATTTGCAGTTGAACATGGCTGCGTGAGTGTTCTAATGCCTCCTCTCAGTTCAGTTTTACTGGTGGGAGACAGGGACTAAGTTGTACATTTTTATCAGATTTTTTTAAAAAATACCTTGATTTTTTAACTTGTCTATGTTAAAATAACACTCGCTTGATGATAAAGCATGGGCGGATTCCCGAGTGGCCAAAGGGGGCAGACTGTAAATCTGTTATCGACGATTTCGAAGGTTCGAATCCTTCTCCGCCCATTAAAAAAAGATATAAAAAAGACGGTGTGTTCCAGTGGATACACCGTCTTTTTTATATTCTTAGATTATTCTGCCTGAAGTGCTGCCATGGTAAAGTAATTGTACGGCTTATTAAAATGTGGCAGGAAAAAGATATCTGTCAGTTTTAACCGGTCGATGGTTACCTGCTCCTGAATGGCAAGTGAGAACATGTGTATTGCCATGGAGATATCATATTCGGAACACATCTGAGCACCTAATACAATCCGTGTCTTTTTATCATATACAATCCGGATTTTGACTTTGTAATTATCATGCTGTATGAATGCAGGCTTCTGCGTATCTTCATAATCAGCTGCAGCCGCATCATAACCCAGCTTTTTAGCCTTTTCTAATGAGATTCCGGTAGATACCATCTTCAGATTCCAGATGCAAATACCATTGGAGCCCTGAACACCGATGGATTCAAGAGGAGTGCCGCAGGCATTATGGGCTGCCACGATACCGGAGCGGACCGCATTGGTGGCAAGTGCAATATAGTTGGTAGCCTGAATGGAATTATCAAATACAGTAGCACAGTCTCCGATAGCATAAACATCAGGAATACTTGTCTGCTGGTGTCTGTCAACCAGATAAGCACCATTTTTGAACAGTTTAAGATTATCTTTGCCCAGCTGGCTGTTAGGCTTAAAACCAATTCCCAGGACTACCATATCCGCTGCATATTCATTTTTATCTGTTACAACCTTCTCTACTTTACCGTTGCCTTTCAGGCTGGTTACAGTTTCTTCATAGGCGAGCTTAATTCCGTGGCTCTCCAGATTTTGGGACATAATATCTGTAAATTCACGGTCGTAATAACCAGACAGACAGGTGCTCATGTTATCAATCAAGGTGACCTTCTTACCGATCCGGTTAAATGCTTCCGCCAGTTCCACACCGATGTATCCGGCACCCACTACCACTACATTGCGGATCATGGATTCGTGAAGCTTATCAATGACTTCCTTGGCATTCTGATATAATTTAACGAACTGAACATTGGCAAGATCTGTACCCTCAATGCTTGGAGAGATGGGGAGTGATCCGGAGGCAATAATCAGCTTGTCATAAGGTTGCTGATAGCTCTGTCCATCTTTTCCTGTTGCGAATACTACCTTCTTTTCAAAATCAACATGATAAACGATGGTCTCTAAATAAACTTTTGCGCCTTTCTGTTCAAAAATCTCTTTGCTGCAATAAAACAGCCCATCTGGTGATGTGATCTGGTTTCCGATCCATAAAGCCATACCGCAGCCTAAAAAACTGATATTGTTATTGGAATCAAATATGGTTACTTCTTTATCTTTATAATTATCTAGAATAGTGTTAATTGCAGCAGTACCTGCATGGTTTGCTCCGATTACTACGATGCGCTCCATAAAATACCCTCCTTAGTGGATTTTTTTTTATTATATCATATTGTTAAAATAAAAACAATTACTATTATTGATAATTTGAATCTTTTTTATTTCCTTTTTCAGGATGAAATAAAGTCGAAAATAGTTGACAAGTAGGACATGATTTTGTATAATCGTTATGTTGTGCAGTGCGTAAGCATTGTATTCAGTTGTTGCCGGCGTGGCGGAACTGGCAGACGCACAGGACTTAAAATCCTGCGGGCCTAATCGCCCGTACCGGTTCGATTCCGGTCGCCGGCATAAGGAAAAAGGCTGTTGTACTTTTGAGTATGACAGCCTTTTATAATGCAAAAAAATTCTGCTTGAAAAATTGTATTTTTTTATTAAAGTAGTTTTATATAAAACTAATTAGAAGGAGAAAGACGTATGGGAAAAATTTTTAGGGAAACAGCCAGTTTAAGCAAAGCAGAATTGTTTTATTATGATACAGAGGAGGAAAAACCAGTAATTATCTGTATTCATGGAATGTATGGCAGAGCGGAAACGTGGAGTGATTTTATTGTCCATTACGCGGATCGATACAGAGTAATTGCGCCGGATTTAAGAGGGCATGGACGAAGCAGTAAACCGGATGGTTATTATACCATAGATGAAATGGGAGAAGATATCAGGGAACTGATGGAGATGCTTGGCATAGAACATGCAATTCTTGTGGGACATTCCATGGGAGGAGGTATTGTGGGATATCTTGCTGCCACGTATCAAAACAAGGTTAAGGCAGCAGCCATTCTGGATAAAACGGCAAAAGGGCCTGAAAAGCACATTCCTATTTTATCTAGTCAGGTAAAAGAATACGATGCCTTTACAAAGGATTGGTGCGAAACATTTGACACAAGAAGAGAAGCTTTGGAGTGTATAAGAATGTCCTCAGGCTCTGAACTGGAGACAGAGTATTTCGTTAATAGTTTATATGAAGATAAATCCGGATATCACTTTTTGTTTTCAAAGCAGGCGTTAGCCGCATATCGGGTGAATAATTATGACTGGATGGATCTGCTTTCCATGATTACATGTAAAACATTACTTATAAAGTCGGCAGGAGAAGGGTGTGTGACTAAACAGGATTTTAAGGAAATGGAGGCATGTTTAAGAGATGCCATTGTTTATACTATGAGCAATACAAATCATAATGTGCATCTGGCAGAAAAGGAAGAGTTCTATCAGATATTTGACCAATTTTTAGATAGCGTTAATGAGCAATAAAAAAGAAAGTTATGGTAATTAATAGCTTTCTTATGTATAATTAGAAGAAAACAAAAGAGGGGCTGAGTAGAAATGTATTGCAAAAATTGTGGGCAGGAACTAGCGGAAGATGGCATGTTTTGTTCTCATTGTGGAACAAAGCGAGAGGATGTAAGTGAAAATTTATTTGAAGAAAGTAAGGATGATCCATCAGCAATAATTCCAAAATCAAAGAAATTTACTATGAAACAACAAATAGGTGCAATGATAATTGTATTGGCTATAGCAATTTTTGCATTAATCGGATGGCAGAATTCGTTGGTAAACAAAGCAAAGAGTCTTTACGACAAAAATGATTATGAAGCTGCGTATAACACGAAAAAATACATTATGAACGCTGCATCTCTAGGCGATTATAAAGATAAGATTGATGTAATGTATAACGTTACATTGGAGTATGACCGTTGGATACATATAGATTCTGATGATAGATTACGGCAAGTATTTGCATGGTTCACTCTACAGAAATGCATCGGGTATACTCAGGTTGCTCAGGAATCCGGGTGCATAGATAAAGTGGTTTACATGGCCAGTGACGTTGTTGTGTGGCTGGATGAAAGAGGTAATAATATACAGTATAGTTTGAAAGAACAGTATAAAAAAAGTAGTTTTGATTTCATACCATTGAGTGATACTGCAACAGATGAGGAAGTTGAAGATATTATTGACGTATATGCGAACCTTGCCCCCGGCAGTAATTAAAATTAAGAAAGCAGACGCTATTTTAAACAGTGAAACATCGTTTAAGATAACCTCTGCTTTTTTATATAAGCTCCTATGGTTTTCCCGGCAAAGCAAGGGTCACCCGGCAGCCGCTGCCTGTAAGGTTGGAAAAGGAGGCTGTGCCGTTATGAGCTTTCAAGATCTGGCGGACGATTGTTAAACCCAATCCGTGATTATCCAGTTCCATTGGTTCCCTGGGATGATTGAGACGTTTCAGCGTCTGTACTGGAAATCCGGTTCCATTATCTGTAACGGAAAGGAATGTCGTCCCAGACTCCGCGTTCAGCTGGATTGTAATATCACAGCCACCTGGGTTATGTCTTATGCTGTTCAGGATTATATTGGTAATGGCTCGCTTTATCAGCTGGCTGTCCCCGGTTATAGAAATATTCTGTGCATTCTCATCAATTGATAAACTCAGCGTATGTCTGGGTGAACAATTGCTGTTTAACAGTTCTGCAACAATACTGCGGATAAGAGGTGCAAGAAGAAATTCTTCTTTTCGTATGGGCTGCATGTCATATTCCAGCTTGGAGGTCAGATTCAGATCATTGATTAAAGCTTTTATTTTCTGGCATTGAATTCGTATTGTAACAGCAAGTTCCTGCTGTTTCTTATTAAGGGTATTGTCTTCTTCCATCTGTCCTGCATACCCCATAATTACAGATAGGGGAGTCCGGATGTCGTGGGAAATACCTGCAATCCATGTAGTGCGGGCATTATCCCGTTTATTCAGGGCGGACTCCTGCCGGATCAGTTGGGCTGATGCATGATTGATACCCGTGGCCAGATCTCCCAGAATCCCCTGAGCCGGTAATGCAACGGGTTGCATCCGAGCTAAGTCCTCAATGCCTGTGGTCAGTTTTTTTAAAGCTAAAAACAGCCGGTAACCGAAGAGCAGGGCAAGTAATACAGCGGTAATAAGATTCAGAATTAAAAGCGCAGGTATGAGGATTTCTGAATTGTTCACTAATTTCATCGGCAGTTCCAGACCGATTTTCCACATGCTGTTTTTAGGGCTTCCAACTACAAAAAGTCCGTTTTCATGCTGCCAGACCTTAACTGGATAGTCTTTTAAGTACCAGCGGGATAACCCTGCCACTTCAGTCAGCTTATAATAAAGAGGCACATCGGAAGGCAGATCCGTACTCCATGCAACCGCACCTTTCTCATCTATCAGCATAGCCCATTGCTGTTTATTCTTAAGTTCCCTGGCAACGGATTCAGAAAGTGAATATCTCCCTTCAGATTCCGTTAACTCTTCCGCCATCTGTGCAACGGTGTAGTTCTTTCCGTATTCACTGGCAGATTGATATAGCCAGACAGTCAGAACTGTAAAGTTGATAATGAGCAGAATTATGGCTGTGGCCGCAGCTGAAAGTACATATCTGGATAAGATTTTCACTAAGCTTTTCAAGACGATGTCACCCCCACCAGCTTATAACCCAGTCCACGGACGGTAATTAAGAATTCAGGGTCGGAAGGTTCCGGCTCTATTTTTTCGCGTAAACGCCGAATGTGGACCATAAGTGTATTTTCATATCCATAGAGAGGGTCACCCCATGCTGCAAGGCAGAGGCTGTCTCCGGTCACAATCTTTTCTTTATTATCAAACAATTTCTCAAGGAGTGCATACTCCTTTGCTGTAAGTGTAAAAGTTCCTTTCACAGAAGTAATAGAGCCACTGTTTAAATCTATCATTGTTTTTCCCAGATAAAAGACAGGCTTTTCCTTTTGGTTTAGCACAACTGGAAAATAGGTACGGTTTAAGACTGCATGCAGCCGCAAGATCAGTTCCCTTGGCAGAAATGGTTTGGTGATATAATCATCTGCACCCAATCCCAATCCCAGAAGTCGGTTCTCATCTTCATCTCTGGCAGAAAGAAACAAAACCGGAGCCCCGGAAATAGAGCGAAATTCACGCATCAGGGAAAAACCATCGCCGTCTGGAAGAGAAACATCCAGTATTACTCCATCTGGTTTTTCAGAAGTAAACAGCAGACGGGCATGGCTGCAGTCTGCCGCAGAAATGATCTTTTTAAAACCGCTTTGTCTTAACATGCTTCCGACCATTCTGCGAAGCTCTGGTTCGTCATCAACAAGAAGCAGTTTACAGTCAAAAATATCATTCATTGGATTTGTTCCTTTCTGGTTTTATAGCTATCATTATAACCGAATTATAAAAAAATTGAACAAAAAAACAAATGTTTAAGGTAAATGTAAGGTCACCTACAGGCTGGTGTAAGGCAGCATTGTTAGACTGAGACCATAATAAGCAGAGGAGATTAATATTATGGCAAATATTATTACCACCAGTGGTCTATGCAAACAATATGGAGCTGCTATGGGAGTAAAAGATTTAGATCTTTCCGTACCGGAGGGAGTAATTTACGGGTTTCTGGGACCAAATGGAGCTGGAAAATCAACAACCATGAAGATGATACTGGGGCTGGCAAAGCCCACCAGAGGAACCATAACTGTATTTGATAAACAGGTGAATCGGAGAAATCGCCTTGCTATTTTAAAAGAAACGGGTTCACTCATTGAAGCCCTCAGCTTCTATGCCCATTTGACAGGAAAAGAAAACTTAAAGATTATCAGTACCTTAAAAGAACTGCCTGACAGTGAAATTGACCGGGTACTGAAGTTTGTTCGTCTTGAGGACCAGAAAAATAAAAAAGCAGGTCAATATTCTCTGGGAATGAAGCAAAGACTTGGCCTTGCCGGGGCATTGCTTGGTAATCCAAGGCTTCTGATTTTAGATGAGCCGACCAATGGACTTGATCCGGCCGGAATCCAGGAAATACGGGAACTGATTTGTTCCCTTCCTAAATCCTTCGGTATAACAGTGATGGTTTCCAGTCATTTGTTAAGCGAAATTGATCAGATGGCTGGACATATTGGTGTTATCTCAAAAGGAGAACTGGTTTTTCAGGATCGGCTGTCCGTACTTCATGACAGAAGTGAAAGCCGTATTGCAATTCGTACGCTGGATAATATAGCGGCTGGAAGTGTATTAGGCAGCCAGGGAATTACATGTCAGGAACAGGAAGGCTACCTGCTGATTCCAAAATTAAACGATAATCAGCTGGCAGGATATTTTATGAGCTTTTTAAAAGAAGACATTGGTGTTGTATGCATAGAAGAACGGAAGAAAACGTTAGAGGATATATTTTTGGAATTAACAGGAATGGTGGTGAAGCTTTGATGAAAGGAATACTTCTTGAATTTTATAAAATACGGAGGAGGAAAATCTGGGTTATTATTCTGGTGCTGCTTGGAGTGCAGTGTCTTTGGGGGCTGTGGGCATTTCGGGATATGAATGAAAAAAAGCTGTCTCAGGGATATATGCAGTGCCTGTACCATTTTACTGTGCTTAATACTATCATGATGCCGATGGTCGCAGCAATTACGGCATCAAAGATCTGTGATTTGGAGCATAAGGGACAGACATTTAAGCTTCTAATGACAGTCATGCCGGCGGGGAAGTTATTTGATGCGAAATTTATATGCGCCTCCATGTATATGGTGGCAGTAGGGGCAGCCCAGATGATCTTTATTATTGTTCTGGGTAAAGCAGCAGGATTTACGGAGCCATTTCCACCAGGTTATCTGTTTTATTATTTTGTTATAACAATTTTTGTAACTGTTGTAATTTTATCAATTCAACAGGCGTTTTCTCTATTGTTTTCCAATCAGATGGTTTCTTTTGTGATAGGGATTACAGGAAGTTTTGCGGGGCTGTTCAGTTTATTTCTTCCCCGGAATATACAAAGAGGGATTTTATGGAGCTATTACGGAGTTTTAATGCCAGTTAGAATGAATTGGGACAGCCAGACCAGGATAGCAGATTTGCAGTATATTCCTGTAGACTGGAGCAGTTTCTGGCTGCTTACGGGATTGTTTGCAGTGATCTATTTCACTGGACGCCGGTGCTTTATAAGAAAGGAGCGTTGAGTTGATGCTGTGGAACGTAATTCGTGGGGAACAAATGAAGCTGAGGAGAAGCCCTGTATGGCTGGCTTTCTTTATTTTGCCTGTTCTTCCTGCTTTTATGGGAACCTTTAATTATCTGCAAAATATAGAGATTTTAAAGGAAGGGTGGTACAGTCTGTGGACTCAGCACACGCTGTTTACCTGCTACTTCTTTTTGCCTGCAACTATTGCGGTGTATTGCTCCTATCTTTTTCGGCTGGAACACACTAATCATAACTGGAATTGTGTGATGACGCTGCCTGTTTCTGCACTGCATATATATCTTGCAAAGCTTATCATGGCTTCTGCAATGGTAGTAATGACTCAGCTATGGGTAGGAGTTTTGTTTATTCTCTCAGGTAAAATGTCAGGACTGTCAGGTCCGGTTCCACCAGAATTAACCGAATGGCTGGTGTACGGAGCAATAGGGGGAATTGTTATCTGCGGAATACAGCTTAGCATTTCTCTCATAATCAGAAGTTTTGCTGTACCGGTAGGGATTGCAATGGCAGGAGGAATACTGGGAATTGGCGCTCTTTCCAAAGGAGTCGGTGCATTTTACCCTTATACACTGTTAAGTCTCGGCATGAGAGCTAACAGCCCGGGGGGTTCTATGGCGTGCAGTCAGGTACAGTTTATGGCAGGCAGTCTGTTTTATTTAATAATTTCTGCAGTCATAGCAATTTTATGGCTGAGTAACACAGATGTAACGACTGAGTAATCAGCGGTTCCTATTTAGCGGTTCAAAAAATTGCATGTGTTATACGACAACTGTGTAAATAGTTGGTAAAAATTGTAAAACATAAGTAAAGTGTCTATGCTAATCAGAATATTATCCGTTATAATGATCCTGTCTCTTTCCATAATGGAATAGAACTACACGTTTATAACGGAGGACAGCAGAAATGAAAAGACATCAGACGGGAATAAAGAGAGAATTGATCTTGTTTACCATGGGCTGCATTATCTGTATTGTATTAATATTATCCGCAGGTTCTGTATATCTTTCTTATGATTTAAACCGCAGAACCCTAAATAAGTGTCTGAAGGAGACATCAGAGCTGGTATCAGAAAAAATTACACAGCAGTTAAAAGAGTATTCGGTTATAGCAGAATCCATTGCCCTTTATCAGAAAGGGAATGCAGCACGGGGAGGAAATATCGGACTGTTTTTAAACATGTCCAGTTCCCAGTATGGTCTCAATAAGATTGATATTCTTTCTAAGGACGGAGTTTCTATTGTAAACGGAGATTCTTATGCTCAGGATCCGGCATTTTTGCAGGCGGCAGACGGAAAAGGTTCTTTATCTGATCCGATTGTAAAAGAAGGCAATGTTTCTTATGAATATATTTATCCTTACGGAGATATTGTAGTTGTGCTTGAATTTCCTTACTCGGTATTCGATCGTATCATAAAAGACACCAGGCTTGGTGACACGGGAAGTACTTATATGATCAACCGGGATGGCAGAAAAATGGCACATGAAGATTTCTCTCTCGTCTTAGAGGGTCAAAATGATATCGAAGATGCAAAGAAGGATTCAAAGGCATATGGGGAAGCTGCCAGTCTGGAGCGTTCCATGATAAATGGAGACGCAGGTTTTCGGTTCTTTAAAATAAAAGGAGAGAGAAAAATCGGTGCATATACTCCCATAGCGGATACAAACGGCTGGTCTGTTAATGTGACAGCTAAGGAAGCTGAGTTTATGTCAGGGGTTACCGTTTCCATGCTGGGTTCCCTGGTTCTTGGGATTGTATCCATGCTGCTTGCAGGACTGGCAATGCTTCATATTGCAAACAGAATTACAAAACCCATTGGTCAGGCGGCAGAGGCGATTGGACGTTTATCAGGAGGCGATCTAAACTTGGAGCTGTCTGTACAGCGAAGTGACGAGATTGGTCAGATTGTACAGAAGGTCAATGAGATGGCAGGAAAATACAAAGATATAATCTCAGATATATCCCGGTTTCTTCATGAATTATCCTGTGGTAATTTACAGACAGAAAGCAGCTGCCAGTATCCCGGAGAATTTAATGGAATAAGGACATCCATGGAAGCAATTGCTTTTCGTCTCAGAGAGACCATGCAGAGAATTAACACGTCTGCAGATGAGGTAACTGTGGGAGCCGGTCAGGTTTGGGATGGAGCCCAGGAACTTGCAAAACGGTCATCTGAACAGGCGGGCGCCATAGAGGAACTTCAGACTGCCATGGAAGGTGTTTTCAGGCAGTCTGTAAAAAATGCAGAGTATGTAAAGAGGGCCTCCACTTACGCAATAGAATCCGGGGAAAAAGTGGCTGAAGGTAATCTACATATGCGCAGCTTAAATCACGCCATGGAAGAGGTGGATCTGACATCCAGAAAAATCACAGGAATTACGAAGCTGATTGAAGATATTGCGTTCCAGACCAACATACTTGCTTTAAATGCTGCTGTGGAAGCAGGGCGTGCAGGGGCAGCAGGAAAAGGGTTTGCAGTCGTTGCAGGTGAGGTCCGTAACCTGGCTGCCAAATCAGCAGAAGCTGCAAAAGAGACCAAAGGACTGGTAGATCAATCGGTAAATGCAGTTTACAAGGGCAGACTTCTGGCTGAAGATACCGACCGGATCTTAAAGGAAATTGCAGGGCAGGCAGGAATGACAGAAGAGGTAATCAGGGAGATAGAAACTTCCTCTATGGATCAGGTACAGGTAATGGAACAGATCAGCCAGAGCCTTTTGACTGTGTCAGAAGTTGTTCAGTCCAATATGGAGACAGCAAGGGAAAGCTCCGGATCCAGTGAGCGGCTGGCAGGTCAGGCGCAGGCTCTTCAGACAGAGGTTTCACATTTTCGGGTCAATGATAAAGAGAAGCAGATTGAATCAGACCAGTAAGTAGTCTGATTCAATCTGCTTTTTGTCAACGAAGGTTCTCCTATGCCTCTGTCTTCCAGAAGCCGTGAAGATTACATAACGCATATGCCGCTTTGGGAGAGTCTCCTTCTTCTAAGGTGAAGTGGGCGATTGGCTGGCAATCGGGTGTTAAATGAATTCTCATCATACATCCGGCGTTTGTCTCAAGCATTATACAGGTAATGCTGTGTTCTGCTGTCATAGGGTGAAGCACGCTTCCCACTGAGATTGTGACGTGAAGACCATTTGTCTCCAGAACAGGAGCGTGCTTTTCCGCAGCTCCATCGGATGTGTTGGGTTCCAAAACCTCAAAGGGTTTTAAGCTGTCAGGAATGGCGGCATTAGGTGTTCCAAGAATTGCTTCCAGTATGACATTTCGATTCTTATCAGTAAAAAATAACGGTTTTTGTATCATTGTTTTCCTCCTGTCATAAATTCTTCTTTTTTGCCTCATACTAATAAAAAAGAAAAGAGGTGCAGGTATGAGTGCTGATGCAGAATTACTTAATTTCATTTATCAGAATTCCCAAATGGGAGTGGAAACATTACACCAACTTTTACCAATGACGGATAATGAGGCTTTTAAAAAGCAGCTTCATGCACAGTTAAAGGAATACACAGGAATTCATGAAGAAGCAAAGGAGCTGTTAAACAAAAATGGGTGCCAGGAAAAAGAAATAGGGCAGATTCAAAAAATCATGACCTACTTAGCCATTGATATGAAGACCATGACTGACAAAAGTGCTTCACATATGGCTGAGATGCTGATACTTGGCAGTGTACGGGGTATTATTGACTGTATCAAGCGAATCCGTCAGTATGAGGGAGAGGCTGAAAAAGAAATTGTGGAGTTGATGAAGCGGCTGCTGAAATTTGAAGAAAATAATGTGGAACAGCTGAAGTCATCTCTTTAGTCTGTAATAACAAAAGCTGCATATAAAAACACTGGAAAAAATCTGGTTTTTATATGCAGCTTCTTACTGGATTTAACTAGCTGCGTAATGGGCAGGATACCATTTCTGAAACCATTTGGTAAAGCATCCCAGCAGGAAAGGAAGTGCCGTGTTTATGATGCTTAAAGGTACTTTATGATCAGAAAAAAGAAATAAATAAGTCCACAAGGGAGTAACCAGATACAGAATCCCCCAGCATGCCGTTAAAATTCGGTTGGTTTTTATGAATAGAGGATTCTTTAAAGCGGATTTTCCTCCATATTCATTCATGGAATAGTATGCGGTCAGGGGAATTTCTAAAAATACAGTTACAGACCACATGAGCCCGAATATGAGATAGGATACGGGCACTAAAACCACCGGTGAAAAACCTGATATGGCAAGGACTCCAAGAAATGCCGTAGTAAACCCTGAAAATACTTCAAATACAGTGGGCTGATACCGGAAAAAGAAGCCAGGTATGGCTGAACTGATCAAAATCGAAAGAATACCACCCAAGACAGGTTGAGCAATACCTATAAACCAAAGAGGGAACCATGGGAGCAGCATAAGAGTCATGTTGCTTTTCTTTTCCGGAACAACCTGTTGTACATCTGCTTTTGATGAAGAACCCAGATAATCATCCCAGTGAAGCATCAGCTGAAAATCGCCATCAACCTGATAGAGATGTTTCATTAACGCAGTCTGGCCATCAATTTCGCCTTTTGCAATGCTCATCCATACAGAAAGAGGTGTTGAAATTCTGGTGGTAAAAGGCTGAAAGTCCTGGGTTAAAACTTTACAGCTGTCTTTTCCCATGATCAACTGGGCGGTTTTATCTTCATCGGTATAATGCATTTCTAAAATAAGGTCTTTTCCCTTCCAGGAATCCTTTCGGTAGAGTGCGGCCATCTGTCTGGTAAACGTAATGGCTGGATGGGACTTTTCCTGTACTCTGTTCTGATCCGGTGGCTCGATTCCCCAACTGGCATCTGCCATACGTTCAAATACATCTCTTGGAAAAAGAAGCTGAGAAAGCAGATTTCTGGTTTCTTTGGTGATACTGCCTTCTGTAAATTCTCTGCCTGCAGCGCGGACATACTCTAAATACTTCTCTGTACGATTTTTTAATTCAGGTACACTAAAAAGCTCTCCCTGCCCGCAGTATATAGATTCATAACTGACTTTACCCAGGTGATGAGAAAACTGTGCGTCAATGGCATCATAATTGCCTTCCGCTGTATAAAAACCGCAGGTTGAGATTAGTACATATCGCTTGTCAGACATATCATACCGGGAGGGATGAGCGCCGCTGTGAGCGCCATTTTCCATGAATGGTAAGACCATAGGCAGCTGTCTGTCTATCAGCGCCTTTAATTGGGAAGGAAGTCCAAAATAATAGAGAGGAAAGCTGTATATTAAAACATCAGCAGATAGAATTTTTTCTATAACCACTGTCATGTCATCGAAAATGCAGCATTTTCCAGGGGTCTCCTTCCAACAGTGAAAGCAGCCGATACACGGTTTGATGTCCAGCTTTGAAACTGTCAGGGTTTCAGATTGTACCGTTGATGTTTCCTTCATTCCCTGAAGGAATGCTTCTGTCAGTTTCAGGGAATTGCTTTTAGCACCTTTGGGACTTCCGTTGATGATCAGGACATTCATTCCAGTTCCTCCAGTTTTTTTATGGACCGTTTGGCCCAGTCTATACACATTTGAATATAGCAGTAACCAAAATCTGCAGAAAGTTCCCAGTATACTTTTTGTTCCGATCCTACAAGATTGCCATACTGGCCGATGCTGCCGGGAATTTGCTGCATTTCACTTTGATATTGACTGCAGTCGTTAATAAAATCAGACAGAATATGAATGCATTCTTTGGGGGGTCTGCAGCCGGAAAAGAAAATTTTCATTAAAAAAGCATTTTTATTGCCCTTGGATAATTCATCATTCTCCTGGGACAACCAGCGTAAAAATTCATCTTTTCCTTTTGACGTTATAGAATATAATTTTTTGCTGGGTTTTTCTGTCTGGATAATGATTTCGCAGGTGACAAACTCCTTCTTCTCCAGTTTATTAAGCTCCAAGTAGATCTGGCTGGTCTGTGCATACCAGAAAAACCGGACAGATGAGCTAAATGCCTTGGCCAGATCGTATCCGGTCATGCTTTGATAAGATAAAAAACCTAGTATGCTGTGGCTTAGGGACATAATTTATCTCCTTTTATATAATAATTTTATAATATGATAATATTAGAATATAGTCAAGATAAAAGATGTTAATATTTTATATTTTTTTCCAAAAATTTTAAAAACTTGTCTTGACAATTGGAGTAAAATCTTGTAAAATTACTGATGTTGCAGGAGAATAAGCCCAGATAGCTCAGTTGGTAGAGCAGAGGACTGAAAATCCTCGTGTCGCTGGTTCGATTCCGGCTTTGGGCACTGTGCTTCTGAAGCACATTTGAAATATTTCTGAAATCCTTGCGGGTGTAGTTCAATGGTAGAACACTAGCCTTCCAAGCTAGATACGTGGGTTCGATTCCCATCACCCGCTTCTTACTGAAAACAGGAAACTTCAATTTTGAGGTTTCCTGTTTTTGCGTTATTGCAGGCAGCCATGATCAGATCTGATTAGTTAAAAATATATCGTAACATATCATCTATTTTCTAACTCCTGTCAATTCAGAAACCTTATAATCGTTAAGAACATATCGAAGTATTCATTTTTCTCCCCTTTAATTGAATTTTATAGAAAAAAAGTTAACCAAAGCAGATAGCAGTTTTTTTATTGATTTTAATAAATGACAGATAATAAAATTAAAAGTTTTAACAAGCGAGTTAATTTGTATTGTTAAATAATAATCGTTGATAGATAAATAAATATCAATAAAATGTGAAAAAAATAATTAAATTGACAGTTATAAAATTAAGCCTATAATGATTATACATGAGTATGGGCAATGTCAGGCCAATAAAAGATATCAGAATGAAAGCGAGGAAAAGCATATGAAGGATATTACACTTCAGGATACATATCAATTATTTATAGGTGGAGAGTGGAAGCCTGCTTCCGACGGAAAAACATTTACCGTTACCTGTCCGGCAGACGGCAGAGTACTGGCACAGTGTGCAGAAGCCACGAAGGAAGATGTAGATGATGCGGTAAAAGCTGCATGGAAGGCTTTTGAAACATGGAAGAATGTACCGGTTAACCAGAGAGCAGCAATCTTAAATAAAATTGCGGATATCATTGATGCAAACAAAGAGCATCTGGCTATGGTTGAAACACTGGACAATGGAAAACCAATCAGGGAGACTTTAAATGTGGATATACCCCTGGCTGCCCAGCACTTCCGCTATTTTGCCGGCTGTATAATGGCAGAGGAAGGAAGCGCAAGCATATTGGGAGATAATATGCTAAGTCTTATTTTGAAAGAACCCATTGGTGTGGTCGGTCAGATTGTTCCCTGGAACTTCCCGTTTTTAATGGCTGCCTGGAAGCTGGCGCCTGTTCTTGCAAGCGGCTGCTGTACTGTATTTAAGACCTCCAGCACAACTCCTTTAAGTGTATTTGAACTGGCAAGACTGATTCAGGATGTAATTCCGGCAGGTGTCTTTAATGTAATCTCAGGAGGCGGTTCCAGATCAGGACAGTATATGCTGGAGCATCCTGGCTTCAGAAAACTGGCTTTCACAGGATCTACCGATGTGGGAAGAAATGTAGCCCTGGCTGCAGCAGAAAAGCTGATTCCTGCAACTTTGGAGCTGGGCGGTAAGTCAGCCAATATATTCTTTAATGACTGCGACTGGGAGATGGCAATGGATGGTGTGCAGCTTGGAATCCTATTTAACCAGGGTCAGGTATGCTGCGCAGGTTCCAGAGTATTTGTACAGGAGGATATTTACGATCGTTTTGTAAAGGAAGCTGTGGAGCGGTTTAACAAAGTGAAAGTAGGACTTCCGTGGGAAGAAGATACCCAGATGGGCAGCCAGATTAATAAAGGTCATCTGCGTAAAATACTGGAGTATGTTGAAATTGGTAAAGAAGAAGGTGCCAAGGTACTGTGCGGTGGTGAGGCATTTACAGAAGATGGTCTTGAGAAAGGTGCATTTCTGCGTCCTACTCTTCTTGGAGACGTGACCAATGATATGAGAGTGGCAAAAGAAGAGATCTTCGGACCGGTTGCATGCATTATCAAATTTAAAACGGAAGATGAAGTAATTGCCATGGCGAATGACAGTGAATTCGGACTGGGCGGAGCTGTATGGACCAGAGATATAAACCGTGCAATACGCGTGGCGAGAGCTGTTGAAACAGGACGTATGTGGGTGAATACCTACAATGCAATTCCGGAGGGAGCTCCTTTTGGCGGGTATAAGACTTCCGGAGTTGGACGTGAAACTCATAAAGTAATGCTGGAGCATTATACTCAGACAAAGAATATTATGATTAATTTAAGCGAAGTGCCTTCAGGTTTTTACCCCGTTAAATAATAATTTTAAATAAACCGGTTATGCCGTGTACAGATTTTATTGCTGTACACGGCATTTTTTATGGCTGTATTGAAAATGTCTAAGGAATAGATGGAAATCCATGCTGGAGCGGGGGTATTCAAAAACCAATATTGCGGATATTCTGGGGATTTCCAGATCTACCCTATATTGAAAAATCAGAGAAATGGAAGCAGTGTAACGTGTATTTTACCTATAGGGACAGGCGGATAGGACAACCTGAAATAAGAGATGAGAAACAGACTTTGACAGTTTCAATACAATGTCAGAGTCTGTTTTTTATCCAAAATTTACCAGTTACGAATAATAACCATGAAAAATCAACTTGTATGCAATCTTGAAAAGGGCAAAAATGGAAGGTTTCTAAAATACTGTTGTGCAAAAACACGTCGATATTGGAGAAAAACTATCGAACACTGTATAAAATATGAAAATTATAGTTGATTTTCAAAAATAGATGTGTTATATTTTACAAAAAGGAAGACCAATGAAAAGTGGCAAATGCTAACTGATATGCATTTGGCGGGATACTGATATGCAATCCTGATAAATCGAAATACTTGTATGCATTTCATATCCGTTGATTTAAAGGAGAATAAAAATGCCAGAATTGGAAGCAGAAAAAGGAAACCAGAGAAATGATATCTATAATCAGCTGAGAATGCAGATACTGAATTTGACTATCAAACCGGGAGAACGGCTCAGTGAGAATACATTATCAAGTCAGATGAATGCCAGCCGGACCATGGTTAGAGATGCACTTTCAAAGCTGGTTGAAGAAGGATACATTGTAGTCTATCCGCAGCGAGGTACGGAAGTAACTTTACTTGATTTAGAACGGATCAGACAGGTTGTTTTTTCACATACTGTATTGGAACAGGCCATGATTGAGGAGATTTGCCGTAAAGGATTAACTGATAATCAATTTGAACAGCTGGAAGAGGTTTTAAATCGACAGAAATTGGAGATAAATAAAGAAAATCCCCTGGAATTTCTGGTGATAGAGCAGCAGGTACATTATCTTCTTTCCGCTTTCTGCGGTCGGGAATATACCTGGGAGGTATTCAGAACCATTGATTCAGATCTGCTGCGCTTAAACTATCTTCAATTTACTACATTCAACTACCGCATTGATATGTCTTCCCTGACCAGCTGGGAACATGTTCAGGTAGAAGGACGGCTTCTCCTTGATAATTTAAGGAGAAAGGATGCGGAAGCAGCCAGCCTGATCTGTGCCAACCATTTTAACACGATTTTATGGAATGCAGGTACACTTCGGGATATTTATCCACAGTTCTTTTCCGGACAGGCATAGGAAGCCAGCCCGGTTAGAAATAGAAATGAAATACCATATGAGAGGAAAGGAGCGGGGAATCCAGGTTTTGAGAATAGGCTGCTAATTGGCAGACCGGTTAACTATTATCAGCAGTATGGGGAATAAAAAGTTATAGGAGGTATTATTGTGGAGTACATTATTGGTATTATTTTATTAATTTCATTCTTTGGTTTGGCGTATTACTGTATCAAAGGCCATAACCTGATGATCGGCTTCTTGCTGATTACTCTTCTTTGGACCATTCTTCCACTTGGAGGAACACTGTTTGTAAGCGAGTCATTTCTTGCTTCCAATCCGATTCTGCAGTTTGGAAAAGACAATACTCTGATTGCTGCCTTAAATAAAATTTATCAGTCAGCACCAGAAGGCTGGGGAACAACTCTGGTAAACGTATGCTGGGGTGCATGGTTTGGCCGTGTACTTATGGATACCGGAATTGCATCAACCCTGATCCGCAAAACTGTTGAGTTAGGCGGAGACAAGCCATTTGTAACAGTAGCACTTTTAAATGTAGTAACTGCTCTTATTTTTACTGCCATGACAGGTGCAGGCCCGGTAATTGCAATCGGTGTTATCGTACTTCCGATTCTTATGTCTCTCGGAATTCCAAAATCTGTAGCACTGTTTACATTTATGGGATCCGTTGCAGCAGGTATTTATATCAATCCGGTTAACTTCACACAGTATCGTGCGTTTTTCTTAAAACCAGACGAAATGCCTGATTTCACACTGGGCTGGTATGCTGCTCACTGGGGCTATGCTGCTCTTATTATCATGCTGGTTATTACTACTGTTCTGGCTGCTTTCTATTTAAAGCGTGCAAAAACAGTTCATGCATGGGCTGCTCAGACAAGAGGCGCTGCTTCCGAGCAGAAAAATGCACCATTTTATACCTTAATTCTTCCGGTAGTGCCGGTTGTATTAAAAATCTGGCTGGACTTCTCCGTTATCGGAGGTTTCGTTATTGCTGGTTTCCTTGCACTGTTCCTTTGCGGAAGAATGAAAGGAAGCTTCAAAGAGAATTGTCAGCTTGTAAACAAGCTTTATTATGACGGTGTGGTTGATACCGCTCCGCTGGTAGGATTCCTTCTTACCCTTCCTATGTTTAACTCAGTTGCAGCACTTGCTTCTCCTTACTTCAAGGTGATTCTTGGAAATGTAATGCCAAGAAGCGAGATCGTTGTTTGTATTGTATTCGCATTACTTCTTTGCATGGGTCTGTTCCGTGGACCAATGACCTTAGTAGGCTGCGGCGCAGCAACACTTGGTGTGCTTTCCAATGTTGCATCTTTCTCAGTTCCATTCCTCTATGCGGTATTTGCAATTCCGACTATTACTGTAAATATCGGAAGCTGTATTACTCAGTCATGGGTTGCATGGGGACTTGCTTATTCGAAGGTTGAATCACGAGACTTCTTAAAGCTTTCCATTCCCAATGCATATTTTGCCGGAGTGCTGCAGTATGTAGCTACATTCATTATGTTAGGTGGACTTGGCGCTGCATGGTTCCTGTCTTAATAACAGTCTCGGACAAGGAGACGAACTCTCAAAACCCCAAAAGATAACCCCTGTCCGGGCGCGCCCCCTGCGCACCCGGACGCTTTTCAACAATTAGTAATTGAGGAGCAGTACATGAAAATCTTGTTAGTAAAATTTGACTTATCTATCTGGAAAGGAATGGAATACAATGGCAGAGCGTGAACACAGAGCAGTCCGAATGGGCATCGACGTAGGCGGAACTTATACCAAATGCGTAGCCATGGACAATGAAACCCATGAAATTATTGGGAAAAATGAAGTGAAGACCACACATGATGATAAAGATGGCGTTGCTGCCGGTGTTGTACAGAGTTTTAGAAACTGTATGCGTGAAAGTAATATTTCACCGGAAGATGTAGTTTTCGTAGCCCATTCAACCACTCAGGCGACCAATGCTTTTATTGAAGGTGACGTTGCTACGGTCGGTGTGGTAGGCGTTGCCGGAGGTGGTCTGGAAGGATTTCTGGCAAAACGTCAGCTGGCGCTGAAAGATATTGTGCTGGATGAAAAAGTAGGACGTATGATCAAGGTTTACAATACGTTTATTAAGAAGAAAATGCTGACTGAGGATGTCATTAATCAGAACATCAGCGAACTCCTGGACCAGGGAGCCAAGGTAGTAGTGGCTTCTATGGCATTTGGTGTAGACAGCATGGATGAGGAGCTTCGCATCCACGACTGTGCAAAGAAGAAAAATGTGCCGGTAACAATGGCTTCTGATATTACAAAATTGTATGGTCTGACCCGCCGTACCCGTACGGCTGCAATTAATGCATCCATACTTCCAAAGATGATGTCTACCGCAAATGCTACAGAAAGTTCGGTTCGTGCGGCAGGAATAACAGTTCCGTTAATGATCATGAGAGGTGACGGCGGCGTTATGGAAATCAATGAGATGCGGAAACGTCCCATTCTTACCGCTCTTTCCGGCCCGGCTGCCTCTGTTATGGGATCTTTGATGTATCTTCGTGCTTCCAATGCCATCTACTTCGAGGTAGGAGGAACCACTACCAACATCGGTGTAATTAAGAACGGCAGACCAGGAGTGGATTATGCGAAAATCGGTGGTCATGATACGTACATTAACTCCCTGGACGTAAGAATTTTAGGCTGTGCAGGCGGATCCATGGTTCGTATCGGTGACAAGGCTGTTGTGGACGTAGGTCCTCGTTCTGCTCATATTGCAGGCTGCGAGTATGCATGCTTTTTACCAGAAGAAGAAATTGAAGATCCACAGATTGAACTGGTAAGCCCAAAGCCGGGAGATCCAGCTGACTATGTAACTCTTCGTTTAAAGAATGGAAAGAAAATCTGTTTCACAAACACAGATGCAGCCAATGTTCTTGGACTGATTGACGAGAAGTATTTTGCACACGGCAATGCGGCATCTGCCCGTAAGGCGATGAAGCCGGTGGCGGACAAACTTGGCATTACAGTAGAAGAGCTTGCGACTCAGATTCTGGATAAGGATTACGAAAAGGTAAGTGCCTGCATCAACGCTCTGGCAGATAAATATAAACTGGATCATGACAGCATGAGACTGGTTGGCTGTGGCGGCGGAGCTGCTTCCTTAGTACCTTACTGCGCAGAAAAGATGGGACTTCAGTACAGCATTCCGGAGAATGCGGAAGTAATTTCCTCCATTGGTGTGGCATTATCCATGGTTCGTGATGTGGTAGAACGTGTGATTCCAAATCCAAGCCAGGAAGACATCAGGGATTTAAAGAAAGAAGCGGCAGACCTTGCAGTAAGCTCCGGTGCTTCTCCAGATACAGTGGAAATTCATATTGAAATTGACAATCAGACCGGTAAAGTTACTGCCATTGCTACCGGTTCCACAGAAGTTAAAACAACCGATCTGTTAAAAGAATGCGACGAAGCAGAAGCCCGCAAACTGGCAGAGGAAGATTTCGGTCCAAAAGTTACCGATATCAGACTGGCAGATAAGACTGATAAATTCTTTGTATACCAGGGCAGCAGAGAAGGAAAATCACCTCTTAGAATCGTGGATAAGAAAGGTTTTATCAAAGTACAGTGTTCCGATGGTGTGGTTGAGAAATGCCATATTAAGAATTATGAGGAAACCGTTGAAAAAATCTGGAATGAGAATGCCGTCTTTAAAACAGATACCGTACTGCGCCCGGACTTTTATGTCTGCGTAGGACCAAGAGTCAGTGATTACAGCGCTGTGGATTTAGAACAGGTTATGCTGTTAATGAGTCTGGATCTGGGTGATCGGGAGCCGGAAGAGGAAGTCCTGATTATCGCATCCGTTAGAGAAAGTTAAAAATTATGACAAAAGAAGAATTCAGGGAAGCCTTAAAACCCATAGGGGCGGGGCTTTTAGGCAGACCAAGCCAGCAAAGATATGAACGCCCCCATTTCCCAATCCGCCCCATCGGGGATATGCTTTCTGACCTGGCTGAAATAGAGCCATGGGAATGGTATGGCTATGCATTTTCCAGAGAGCCCCTGAACGGAAAGTTTCATGATGACCAGCGCAGGGAATGGATGGAAAAAAGCCTTGCATGCGGAAAAGAGTATGCCGGTATTGTATGTAGAGAATACGGAACCCAGGATCCTGAGGAACTGGCAAAAGCCATGGGAATGAACGTTTCTTATCCGGAGTTTCCGGAAAAGACGGACCGTGTGCTGTTTGCAGAATTCCGGGTACCTGATAAGATCTGTATTTATATGGATGCAGTCAACAAAGCTGCCAGACTGTTTTTGAAACCGGAGGTAACTCAGGTTCTGACAGAAGGGCTTGATGTAAGCAGACTTTTATTGGCTCACGAACTCTTTCATTTTGTAGAAGAACGATATAAGCATGAAATTTTCACAAAGACGGAGAAGATAAGACTTTGGTCTCTGGGTTTCATTCATAACGATTCCAATGTAATTGCGTTTAGTGAGATTGCAGCAATGGGATTTGCCCAGGAAATTATGAAGATCGGTTATTCTCCCTATCTGATGGATGTGTTTCTGGTCTACGGCTATTCTCCGGAAGAAGCAAGCGGATTGTATGAAGAGATGATGCAGGCTGCAAAGAGAGTACCCAGACCGGCTTCGCAGGAATCTTCAGTAGGTGAAGAAACGACAGTATAAATAAAGGCAGGAGAAAAGGAGAAGATATGAGTATAAAAGTTCCTTATGAAAAAGTAAAAGAAACCGTAGAGAAAGCGCTTCTGCAAGCTGGACTTTCCAAAGAAAAGGCGGAAATCTGTGCAGAAATTCATGCCCAGTCCAGTGCAGACGGTGTGGAAAGTCACGGTTTAAACCGTGTTCCACGTTTTGTGGAGTATGTATCAGGCGGCCTGGTAGATCCGGAAGGTGAGCCGGAATTAATCGGTGGTAAGGGTGCAGTAGAAAATTATGACGGACATCTGGGAATTGGGATCACCAATGCTCTTTTCTGTGCAGACCGTGCCATGGAGCTTGCCAAAGTTCACGGAATCGGCTGTGTTGCATTAAAAAACACCACTCACTGGATGCGTGGCGGCACTTATGCATGGAGAATGGCAGAAGCAGGATTTATGGGAATGAGCTGGATTAATACGGAAAGCTGTATGCCGCTTTGGGGAAGCGATGAACCGGGCGTAGGAAACAATCCGTTCTGTATTGCCGTTCCAAGAGAAGACGGCCCCATCGTACTTGATATGGCAATGAGCCAGTATGCTTACGGAAAGCTTGGAGTTTACCGTCTGGCAGGCAAAAAGCTTCCGTTCCCAGGCGGCTTTGATAAGGAAGGCAATTTAACCGATGATCCGGGAGCAATTGAGGAAAGCAAACGAATTCTTCCTACCGGTTACTGGAAGGGAAGTTCCATGGCGATTGCACTTGATCTGGCGGCTGCTCTTATGGCTAACGGAAAAAGCGGTCTGAATCTGGATGAAGAAGGAAGAGGAAGCTGTACCGGATGCTGTCAGATCTTCATTGCCTATGATCCTTATCTGTTTGGCACCAGGGAAGAAATTCAGGAAATGTTAAACAAGAGAGTAGCAGCTGCAGATGCCAGCCACCCGGAAAAAGAAGGCGGCAAAGTTACCTGTCCAGGCGAGCGTACCATAGAAACAAGAAAGCAAAGTATGGAAAACGGAGTCAATGTGGATGAACTGATCTGGAATCAGATCGTTGCCATCTCTGAGGGAAACTTAGAAACAAAAGATATTGCAAGCAAATAAAACACAGCCTTGTTAAGCGGAAAGAGGAGAAGATTATGCTGTTTTCTAATATCACAGTTGCAGAGAAATATAATTATCTGGAAGAAAAATTTACAAAGGCCTATGAATGGCTGAGATCAACGGACATCGCATCCCTTCAGCCGGGTAGCTATCCAATCGCTGGCGACCAGGTTGTAGCAAATGTTCAGGAGTACACCACAATTTCTCCAGATGAGGCTTCATTTGAAACTCATGAAAAGTTCTTCGATATCCAGTACGTAGTTTCCGGCAGGGAGCAGTTTGGTGTCTGCAAACGGGAAGGACTCACTGTTAAGGAACGCCGGGAAGAGAACGACTTAATCTTTTATGAAGAACCGGGACTGAGCGGCAGTGTACTTCTGGAAGAGGGAGATTTAATCATCGTAGCACCTGAGGATGCTCATAAGCCCCGCTGCGTGGCAGGAGTTCCCTGCCAGGTCAAAAAAGTTGTAGTAAAGGTGGCTTTGTAGCAGCTGGCTTTTATCAGATTAAATTCATGCCAAGAGGCATCATTAAATGAGCAATCAGAACCTGATAAGCCTGGTCGGTATTTCCGTCCTTCAATTGCTGATAAAAATTTTCGTGCTCCTCTAACGTGGCCTGTGTCCGTCCTGAAACAGTAAGGGCATTGGCTGTGGTCAGATGGATCATATAAAGGAGGCGCTGGAATAAGTGGTCAAATTCACTGTTTCTGGCGAAATGGACCAGAAGCATATGAAATTTATGGTCCTCCTCCGTAAATGAGGCTGGGAAGTTGTCTGAAGTCAGTGCGGCCTTTTGTCTTTTAAGAGAATCTTCCATATCCTTAAGAAGAGTTGTAAACCGTTGGTCTCCTCTTAAAGAAGCAGCGAGATGAACGCAGAAACCTTCAATGGCACAGCGGACTTCGATGGATTCCCGCATGGTTTCTTTATCAAGACGGCGGATCTTAAATCCACGGCTGGGAATGATGGTGATGTAGCCATCCTGAGAAAGGCACTGGAGAGCTTCCCGAAGGGGAGTCCGTGAAATTCCAAGTTCTTTTGCAAGTCTGGTCTCTGAATATAAAACATCGGAGTCCAGTGATTTGGATAAAATCTGTTCTTTGATGGTATTATAAGCCTGTGACTGCAGGGAACCGCTATCGTACATGAAAAACTCCTTTCATGGGTTTTAGCCTATCATACCCTAGAAAATTTCACAAGTCAACAAAAAATGATTGACCGGTATACCGGTATACAGGTATAATAGTAGCAGTAAGAAAAATAATATTTTATCTCGCAGGAGGAAAATCAAATGAGCGTATCACAATTAGGAAATGGTTTAAGAGTAATTGATTTAACAAAGCAGCTGGATCCGGCTACCGAATCAAGACGGTGTCATTTATTCCGTTTTAACACAGGCGGCCCAATTCCGGATTTCCATACCATTATGGATTTAACCAGCCATTTAGGAACTCATGTAGAATGTCCGTATCATCACAACGATAACTGGACTGATGTTCAGGGGCTTCCAATCAGCACATTTATGGGACGTGCTATTTACGTAAGCATTACCCATATGGAGCCTAACGGCAAAATTAAGGCTGAAGATTTAGAAAAAGCCTGCGGCGACCGGATTAAAGAAGGCGATATCGTAATTCTGGATTCCCAGTATAAGCTGCCTCCATTTACTCCCGCTTCCAACACAGAGGAAGATAAGAGACTTTTTATCTGCCGTGAAACAGCTGAGTGGCTGAAAGAGAAGAAAGTGAAATGTGTAGGATTCGGCGATGGTGTTTCCATCGAAAGCAACAACACTGATGTTTCAGCATTCCATGATGTTTTAATGGAGGTTGATGTGGTGTTCTTAGAAGTGCTTAAGAATTTAGAGGAGCTGACAACCGACACCTTCTTCATGTCCTATACACCAATCCCGATCAAAGGTCTTGATTCCTGCCCGATTCGTGCTTATGCCATTGAGGGTATTGCAGAGTTTTCCAGATAACGGAAGGTGAATGGTTATGAAAATTGCAGTAATCGGGGCTGGAGCCATGGGTTCCATCTATGGCGGTCATCTGTCCCAAAAGCATGAAGTTTATCTGATCGATACTTCCCCTGCCATCGTAGAACATATCCAGAAGGAAGGAATCAGACTTCAGGAAAATGGGGAAGAAAACGTATACCAGCCCAATGCAGTTACTTCTGCAGAAGGCCTTCCAGTCATGGACCTGGTACTTCTTTTTGTGAAATCTCTGTACTCCAGGGATGCACTTGTTTCAGGTAAGAACCTGATCGGGAAAGATACCTATTTAATGACGCTGCAAAATGGCTCCGGTCATGAAGATATTCTGGAAGAATTTGCTCCCACGGATCACATTATTATTGGCACAACAGAAGACAACGGAGCAGTTCTGGGTCCCGGATTTATCAGGAGAGGCGGAACGGGAAATACCAATGTGGGAATGCTCACAGAAGATAGTCATGGATTTCTTCCCTGGTTAAAAGAGGAATTTGAATGCTGTGGTTTTTCCGTTAAGATTCATTCCAATATTCAGCAGCTGATCTGGAATAAACTGTTTACCAATGTTTCCTTAAGTGCGGTAACCGGCATTTTGCAGGTAGACATGGGATACATTGCTGCCAATGACCATGCCTGGAATATGACAGTCCGGCTGATCCGCGAAGCAGTGGCTGTGGCTCATGGTCTGGGTCTGGAAGCAGATGCAGAAGAAATTATAGAAAAAGTAAAAAAGACATCAGAAATGTCACCAAATGGATGTACCTCAATTCGTGCTGATATACAGAATGGACGGAAAACTGAGGTGGATATGATCAGCGGCTCCGTCGTAAGAGCAGCTGGTAAATGCGGGATACCTGTTCCGACCCACGAGTTTGTAGTGGAAATGGTACATGCTTTGGAAGGAAAACAACGGTAATTTTCTCAAGAGAAGGGAGGGTGTCCCAAAGAGTCAGTGTGAATGAATACAGCATGCTATCTGCTTTTTGAGACACCCGTTTTTTATTGCATTCCGGAATCAGACCGGGACAATATGGGGTTCATTTAAATGTCAGGGGGACATACTAACATGAAAAAATTAATTGTTGCTTCAATAACACCATTTGACAAACAGGGAAAAATCAACGAAACTTCAGCCAGGCAGCTTTGGGAAAGAAACCTTACAGAAGGTGCAGACGGCTTCTTTATCGGAGGAAGCTCCGGTGAGTGCTTTCTGTTGACCAGAGAAGAGCGGATTCGTTCATTTGAACTGGCATCGGAGTTAAAAGATCGCTGTGATCTCTATGCACATGTAGGCGCCATCAGCACTGAGGAAGCCATTTTTTACGCAAAGAAAGCAAAGGAACTTGGAATTCGCGGCATTGCGGCAACACCGCCTTTGTATTTTGGATTTTCGGAGAAGGAAATTGCAGGATACTATTACGATATTGCCCAGGCAGTGGGGGAATCCGTCCTCTACTATAATATCCCATCAAGCACTCACAGGGAGCTGGATCTAAATAATCCGGAGACCAGAGAACTTATTAAATCCGGAGCAATTGGAGCAATCAAGCACACCAATTTAAATCTTCTTCAGATGGAACGGATCAAAAACATAAATTCCGATATCATCTGTTACGGAGGTTTTGAAAGCTCCATGGTGGCATTTCTTGCGTTTGGCTGTGATGGATTTATTGGAAGCAGCTTTAACTTCATGCTGCCCCAGTTCAAACGGATCATGGAATTGTATCTGGAAGGAAAAGAGGAAGAAGCCAGAGCACTTCAGACCAAATCCAACAATATTTTGGATGTACTTTTGAAAAATGGTCTCTGTGCGAACTTAAAGTACATCGTTTCCAATCAGGGGATTCCAGCCGGTGAAGTAAGAAAGCCCATGCTGCCATTAACAGAAAGCCGGAAAGAAGAAATGGATGAGATTCTTTCCAAATATCTGGAGGTACGCTAAGACATAAAGGAGATGAATCATATGAAAGCGGTACAGATTGTAAAACCGGG
Organism: Hungatella sp.; assembly: GCA_009712635.1. Taxonomy (GTDB): domain Bacteria; phylum Bacillota; class Clostridia; order Lachnospirales; family Lachnospiraceae; genus Lacrimispora. The sequence goes on from WASS01000002.1 coordinate 256,883, forward strand.
AGAATTAAAGGTAATTGATATAGAAAAACCTGTTCTTGATGAAGAAAATAATGTGATTGTAAAAATGACCGCTGCCGGAATATGCGGTTCAGATGTTGGTATCTATCACGGAACCAACGCAGCAGCAACATATCCAAGAATTATCGGACATGAGATGGTAGGTGTAGTGGCAGAGACCGGTGCGTCTGTTCAAAAACTTAAAGTGGGTGACCGTGTAATCGTTAACCAGGTTACCAGCTGCGGACACTGCTATCCATGCAGTAAGGGAAGAGGCAATGTCTGTGATCATTTAAAGGTAAGGGGCGTTCATATTGACGGAGGTTATCGGGAGTTTATCGCGGTACCAGAAGCTGACTGCTACATTCTGCCTGATTCCATATCAGACCGGGATGCGGTAATGATTGAACCAACCACCATTGCCATACAGTCCTGCACCAGAGCAGAACTGGAAAAAGACGATATGCTTCTCATTTACGGTTCCGGTGCTCTTGGAAGCTCTATTTTAAAGATTGCCAGACAAATCTGCGATCACATTATTGTAGCAGATATTCAGGATGATAAGCTGGAGACTGCGAAAGCAAATGGAGCAAAATACACGATTAACGTATTAAATGAGGATCTTGTGGAGAAAGTAAAAGAATACACCCAAATGCATGGAGCCACCGTATCCATCGATGCTGTCTGCAACAAGGATTCCCTGATCCGCCTTTTAAATGCCACCGGAAACGCCGGAAAGGTTATCACCATGGGATTTTCAACTGCTCCCACAGAGATCAATCAGTTTGCCATAACAGCAAAGGAGCTTGATGTGAGAGGCTCCAGACTTCAGAATAAAATGTTTGGAAAAGCAATTAATATGATTCAAGAGGGAAAACTGGATCTGACCGGTTCTGTTTCCCACACATTCCCGCTTACTAAGGCTCAGGAGGCCTTTGATTTTGTGGATAGTCATGATCCATCTATCCGCAAGATTATTCTTACATTTGATTTTTAAAACCCCACTCTCTCTCTAAAAGAAGAGGTTCCTTCTGCTTATTAAAACAGAAGGAACCTTTTCTTTTTATCAAAAGACCTGTGAAGTGCATCGGTCAGATAATCGTATATCCGATTCATGGCTGCTAATTCAACCCATTCCGGAGTATCCCGGTATCCCCCATGCATAGTAGTGGAAATCTCCATCTGATCCAGGATCATATGAAATTCCGGGGGTCTGCCTAATAAGCCGCTGCCCATCTTGGATAGAGCGTTTAAATACTGAATATCCCATCTTGGAACGCTGGCAATACTGATTGCCGGAGTCCGGCTGCCGGAAAAGGAAGCCTCATCACTTCCCGGCAGATATTTTACAAGCACACCGTTATGGTCTGCCAGAACTTCTTTTCTGCAAAATGCTTCGACTCCTGGCTTTCGTTCATATCCACGGCTGTTAACTGCAATGGTATCCCCATAACCGCACACATCCAGATTTATAACTCCTGTTATCTCCTGATGATTCATGGAAGCAGCATAGAGCCTGCTCCCAGTATTACCGGTTTCTTCCCCGTCAAAAAATGCAAATCGGGCAGGAAAATTCTCTTCCTTCAATTTTCCTGCAAAAGCGATGAGAATGCACAAAGCGGCAGCATTATCATTGGCGCCAAAGCTGCCCGGCACTGCATCATAATGAGCACAAAAAAGAGGACCGGGCTCACTGTTCCATGGTGCCAGAATATAGTTATAAATCCCTCTTGGAGCCTTTTGGGAAGGCGGTTCTTCCTGAAGATCAAAATCCAGATGCTCCTTTATAAGAACTTCCCTGAGCGCCTCCCGTCTCTGATCCGGATCTTTCAAAGCAAGCGCCTCCAGATAATGGTTTAATTCCATATTTGGTGACCTCCTAACGGGCGCTGTCCGGCAGGCAGCTGTCTAACGGTACTTTAATTACAATCTTTCTGATAGGAGATTGGGTATCGCCTGATTGAATTGCGGGGATATGCACATCCCAGGGGAAATAAATGGCAAAGGTTCCCGGTATCATATGAATCCGACCTTCCGCAGCGGCGGGATCATTTTTATAGAAAAGAATATCTCTTGGAGTATCAAGAAGATTCTCCTCAACCTGCCCGTTGCCGTCATCTGTGTAAAAGCCAGCCTCTTCCGGACCGCCGCAGGCCAGAAACTGTACATCGATATTCTTTCTGTGAATCTCAGGACGAAGTCCGCTCCGGTCACCGGTCTTTAAATCAAGTACCTGAAGAATTACCGGGATTCCATCTAAATCGATGGAAAATACCCCTGGTTCATGAGCTGCCATATCATGCTCAGTCAGATAACGGATCGCGCAGCTAAGAGGAGCGGGCAGAATGGCAAGCTGTTCTTTTAACATGGAACTATAAATATTTCCGAAAATCATAATCGATTCCTCCATCAATTCTTATATTCTGATTTATGCGACCTTTACTGCATTGCGGTTAAACCGCCGTCTACACCAAGAATCTGTCCAGTTACAAAGGAAGAGGCATCGCTGCATAAAAATACCGCAGCTGCCGCGATATCTTCTTCCTGACCAATTCGTCCCAATGGAATCCGCTTTGTTAAAGTCTGGTAAAATTCAGGATCATCCAGCTGAAAAGCGTTAATAGGGGTCCGGACGAAGGTTGGGGCAATGGCATTACATGTGACTCCGTATTTGCCCCATTCACAGGCAAGCTGTTTGGTATACATATTCACAGCCCCTTTGCTGGTGCAGTAAGCCAGATAATCCTGTCCGGTTCCAATGAGGCCTTTTACTGATGACAAATTTAAAATCCGACCGTATCCAGCTGGGATCATGAAACGTTTTCCCACAGCCCGGGTCACTGTATGAATTCCAAGCACATTTAAATCCATAACCTGTGCAAACACTTCTTCTTCGTAATCTTCGGCTGGAATCAGCCGGTTCATACCCGCGCTGTTCACTAAGATATCAAGACTGCAAAATTCCCGGCTAATCTCGTCCATCATTTCTTCTACCTTATGGCGATCTGTAATATCACAGCCGAGAGTGAGAAGCCGTCTGCTTTCCCTGTCTGCTGTTTCTCTTAAAAAATCGGCCTTTTCCGGATGCCCTCCGCAGACGGCAACATCGGCTCCGCTTTGAAGAAATGCTTTTGCAATGGAACTTCCAAGCCCTCCTGTGCCTCCGGCAATCAGAGCCTTTTTTCCAGTCAGGGCAAATCTGGTTTGTATACAATCATTCATCGTAGCTGATTCCTTTCTGATCGTAGGAAGCCGTCGTATCATAACCCGGCTGGCTTTCAAGAAAATAATCCGGATAACACTCCTGCAAAGGTGGGATCAGAAGCTGTATCCGGGATAAATGATGGCGGTAGATGGTGCATGCGCGATCGGTGTTTCTTGCAGCCAGTGCGTCGGTAAGAGATGTAAGATCCTTTATAAAATCTTCTGTAACCGAAGAATCTGACGCAGCCAGATATAAAAGTCTCTGAAGATCCATACCGGCTTTCTGCACAGCCTCCCATATATGATTCATCTTTCCTCCCAGCTCATAAAGAAGATGGTAATAATCTGTAATTAACCGGACGGAATGGGATAAATCTCCCTGAGTTAAATAGTCCTCCAGCTCCCGCAAATGGTGATAGAGGATATCAAACTGAGTGCCCTTAACATTCCGGATAAAGATATTCTGGATCATGGCTGTTCCAAGCTGCTTATGAATCCATAGGGTCTGCTCGATCCGTGCAGTATCGATCTTTGAGACAAACGCACCTTTCTGAGGAATAATATCGATCAGATTCTTTCTGGAAAGCTTGTACAGAGTATCGTGGACAGGAGTCCGGCTGATGTTTAATGCATCTGCCAGTTCTACTTCGTTCATCTTTCTTCCGGGAGGAAGATGGAGATTTAAAATAAAATGCCGTATGATCCGGTATGCATACTGTCTTGCATCTTCCGTATGCCTTCTGGGCGGTAATTTTTGAAACGGTATGAGTGACATGTAAAACTCCGTTCTGCCGTATTGAAACGGCATATTTCTTCCTATATTATAGCATGAATTTTGTTATTTGGTAAACCCTTATGATAAAATCATGACATTCATGGAGAGAAAATATGTGTTACAAAAATCTTAAATAATAATTAAAAAAATAGTTAGTTGTTACCGCTGGAATTTTATGCTATAATCTAACTGCTTTCGATTTTACATATAAAAGCAGGGGGATTGCCAATACCAATTGACGAGGAGAAATTATGAAAAAGAGAATTTATTCTATCTTACTGGCCTGCTTATTAATTGCAGCACTTGCAGGCTGCGGTAAAAAGGCAGAAGCCGTTGCAACAGAAACAACTGTTGCTGAATCACAGGCAACAGCAGAGGCAACAACAGAAGAAAGCAAAGCAGCTGAAGCCAGCGCAGACGCTTTCACAGCATTTGAAGATCCAAACGGATTATTTACAGCCAGCTACCCGGGAACACCCAAAGAGATGAAGCAGTCAGCTTCTTCTGAAGGAACCACAATCGATCTGTATTCTTATATGCTTGAGCAGGAAGATGCGCTTTATAATGTTATGTACAGTGTCATACCTGAGGGTGCAGCAGGAGATCCTGCCGCTATGTTAGAAGGCGCAGTTTCTAATATTCCCTATACCATTGAGGACAGCCAGGATATTACCCTTGGTGAATACCAGGGTAAAGAATTAAAATACAGTGCTCCGTTAGGATCTGATACCATCGTCTTCTATCACAGAGTATATATCACAGGAGACCATATTTACCAGCTTCAGGCAGTGTCTGAATCAGGAGAAAGAACACCGGAAATTGACACTTTCTTTAATTCCTTTGCACTTAAAAAATAATATGCAGTAACCGATCATCAGGATTCCCCAATTCTGTTCATTATGTATAGTTAGAAAGATTCCCGTTTTAAAAGACAGGAAAATCCCCGTGAAAGAAGTAGTTCCATACTTGCTTTCACGGGGATTTTTAATTACTGAATATAGGTTCCTGCCTTAATCTGATCAACTATTTCTTTGTACTGTGTCTGAATATCCTGTGGAACTAAATTGGAAAAAGTTCCGATGCTTAAGCATCCGTTGCTTAAATCACCGTAGATGGTTTTGCCGCCAAAGGTATCTGCTTCCACATCCTTCATACAGGCTTTTAATAAAGCCGCGTTGTCGGTCACAACAGAGCAGATGATAATTTTATGATCAGCAGAACCTAAATCACCTGGCTGGCCAATATCGTATCTGCCTTCTGATCCAGCCAGTGCTTCCCGTGCTCCGGTATCAACTGCGGAGGCATCACCAAACATTACGTCAACATCATAGGTGGAAACCATGGAGGAAGCGATTTCCTTACCCTTGGCAGTATCGCTGAAAGAGCCTGCATAAGCAGAGGAAACTTTAATATCAGGATTTACTTTTTTTGCTGCCTTTTCATAGCATTCCAGCTTTGCCTTTGTAGTATCCAGCTCCATACCGCCGATAAATCCGATGTTGTTGGTCTTGCTCATAAGACCTGCCAAAGCACCTGCCATGTAACCGATCTGCTTTGCATCAGGAAGAATGGAAGTGATGTTTTCTGTTTCAACAGTACCATTTAACAGAGCAAACTTGATGTCCGGATATTCTTCTGCTACCTGCTTCACTGCATCGGTATACTGATTGCCTGGTGCGAAGATCAGGTTGTAACCCAGTTCTGCGTAATCGGTCATAACCGTGGCAAAATCAGCTGTCGCTACATTGTCCGTATACACAGTTTCCCAGCCGCTGTCTTTCGCTGCATTTACCATAGCCTGATAGCAGCTTGCGCCCCAGCCTCCGTCAGAAACAGAAGAGTCAAGGACCATGGCCACTTTATAGCCGGATGTTTTTGAAGAGTCAGCAGCCTTTGTTTCTTCTGCTTTTGTTGTTTCTGCCTTTGTGGTTTCCGCTGCAGAAGTTTCAGCTGATGAGCCTGCCGCTTTTGTTGGTGCAGATGCGCTGCCGCATGCGGCCAGGCTCATGGCTGTAAGGACTGCGGCCATGATAAGAGATGCTGTTTTCATAGTCTTTTTCATAATAAATCCTCCTTTTATGTTTGAAAAAATATATAATCGCAGGGCTGTCCTGGAATTATCATCATCGTTCTTCCCTGTAATAGGGCTGTCCGTTGGCCTTTGGACCGCTTTTTCGTATCCCGAAAAATGCAAGAACAAACAGGGTGCAAAGATAGGGGATCATCTGGAGAAGCTGGTAGGGGGTGGACGGACTTAACAGCTGGAGCCGGATCTGCAGTGCATCACAAAACCCAAAAAGCAGACAGGCTAACAATACACCGGAAGGCATCCAACGCCCGAATATAACAGCTGAAAGAGCAATAAATCCACGGCCTGCTACAATTCCCTCGGAGTAGGTGCTGGTGTAGCAGATGGTTAAATACGCTCCGCCGATTCCCGCAAGTGCGCCGCAGATGATGCAGGCAATGTATTTTTGTAGCACAACATTGATTCCCAGTGTTTCTGCGGCTTTGGGAAATTCGCCTACGGCTTTAAAATTAAGTCCTGCTTTTGTCCTGTTAAAGAACACTGCAGTGACAGGTACCAGCAGATATGCTATGTACACCAGAGGGATATGGTTGAAAAACAAAGGTCCAAGTACCGGAATACTGCTAAGAACCGGAATAGGCATTGCTTTCATGGATACGCCCTGGATCAGTGTTGAGGTATCGGAAAAGGAAAGGCGGTAGATAAAGGAAGCCAGTGCCGGTGCAAAAATATTAATTGCCATACCATAAACAATCTGGGGAGCACATAAACGGATGGTGCAGAATGCATAAATCATATTAATGGCAACGCCTGACAGGGCACCAGCCAGAATACCGGTTGTGGGGCTTCCAGTTTTATAACCGATTAAGAAACCAATTAAGGCACCAAAGGACATGATTCCGTCAAGGCCGATATTGACCAGTCCCGCCCGTTCGGAGTAGGTTTCAGCCAGTGCAACAAACAGAATGGGAGTTGCCATTCTTATGGTAGAAAGAAGCAGCTCTGTGAGAAAATTCATGTTGAAAAATGCATCCATCAGTTGGTAACCTCCTTTTTCCCCATATGGCTGTTTATGTATTGTCTGATTGCGGGAAGCTTTAACAAGGCTGTGCCAGCTACCGCAAAAATAATTACCAATGCCTGAATGATATCAACCACAGCGGTAGGAATCTGCATACCGGTCTGCAAGGTACTTGCCCCTTTTCTCAGTACGGCAAAAATAAATGCAACTGCAGCAGTTCCGATGGGATTAAGCTGGGCAATCAGTGCGATTGCCACTCCATCAAAGCCGAAACCCTGGCCAAATCCCCCCATCAGTCTTAACTGTTTTCCATGAAGCTCTACACTACCGCCCAGCCCGGCAACCGCTCCGGATGCAATAAAGGAGAAGAGTACATACCGGTTTACAGGAAAACCATTGAAAAATGCGGCAGTTGAATTTAAGCCCACTGCTCTTAGTTTAAATCCCTTAGAGGTATAGAATAAAAAGTAATACCCTGCAAATGCCAGGAATAAAGCAACCCATACACCCCAATGAACGGGAAAGTTTTTTGATACAACTGCCAGTTTGGTGCTGTCAGGGATTGCAAAGGTCTGTGGAACACTTCCGTCTCGTAAAAGGGTGGTATAAACGTAACCCATAAAGAGGGTTGCTACGTAATTCAGCATGATGCTGACAATCATTTCATTTAAGCCTCTTGTAATCTTTAAAATTCCTGGAATTGCACCCCATACAGCTCCTGCCGCAGCCCCAATAAGAAGGCTGAGCAGTATTCCTGCAATTCCCCCGATTCCGGACTTGGTTACAAAAAAGATGCTGGCAACGGCGCCCATAACAAACTGGCCTTCGCCCCCAAGATTAAAAACACCGCATTTATAGGAAAAAGCTGCAGTCAGTCCGGTAAATATCAAAGGGCAGGCGATTACAAGGGTCTGAGCAATCTTTCTGCTGCTTCCAAATGCGCCGGAAAACAGAAATCCATATGCCTGAAAGGGGTTCTTACCCAGGCAGATCATAATAATTCCTCCGATGATGAATGCCACCAGAATGGATAATACGGGCACGATGACCTTCATTAAATTTTCTTTCTGCTTCATGTCCTAATTCCCCTTTCCTGCCATTGCAAGTGAGATTTGTTCAATGGGCGGGTTAACTCCTGAATAGGTTCCCATGACCTGACCCTCGAACATAACCAGAATCCGATCTGATAAATTGAGGATTTCATCAAAATCAGCACTGATTAACAGAATCGCACAGCCCTGATCCCTGGCAGCGGCCATAGTATCATGAACATAACGGGCGGCTCCGATGTCTAAACCTCTGGTCGGATGAACCGCAATCAGAAGTTCCGGGTCATTTTCCATTTCTCTGGCAAGTATAATTTTCTGCTGGTTTCCTCCGGATAAATTTCGCACCTCCTGCTCAATGGAAGCGCAGCGGATATCATTTTTTTCCTTCATTTCAAGTGCAAATTTAGTAATGGCTTTGTTTTTTAAAAGTGCTCCGTGTCCGTAGGAAAAACGGGCTTCTTCTGTGGCTTTTAAAATCAGATTTTCCCTGACTGTCATATTGCCGATCAGTCCCATCTTATTACGGTCTTCCGGAACATGGGAAACGTGGGAGAGAATAAAGCCGTTTGGAGCAAAGCGGGATACGCGGGAGGCTTTTAACAAGACCTCTCCTTCTTCGGGTGCAATAATTCCGGCTGCAAGCTGTGCAAGCTGTGACTGACCGTTTCCGTCCACTCCTGCAATGCCAAGGATTTCTCCCTTTCGTACGGTGAGGCTTACCTGATTTAAGCCGCTGTGCTTATGCTGCTTTTGATAGCTGATATTCTGAAAGCTTAAGACTTCATCACCATCAGAGGTAACCTTTTTATAATTACTGGGCACCATTTCCCTTCCAATCATTAAATTAGCCAGCTGAGTGCCGTCAGTGTCCTCTTTCTTTAAAGTGGTGACGGTCTCGCCCGCCCGCAAAATAGTGATTCTGTCGCTGATGGAAAGAACCTCTCTCATCTTATGGGAAATAAATATCACAGATTTTTGTTCCCCAGTCAGTTTGCGGATTATGGAAAAAAGTCCTTCTGCTTCAAGGTCGGTGAGCGCAGCTGTGGGTTCATCAAGAATAAGAAGTTCCGCTCCCCGGTAAAGGGCTTTTAATATTTCTACCCGTTGTTGAGCTCCTACGGAGATTTCAGTGATCTGCTTGTCCAGTTCCACGTCAAGACCGTACTTTTCTGAAAGAGCCAGGATTTCCTTTCTTACCTGATCCTTCTTAATGAAGACAGAGGAATCCTTCCGGCTTCCAAGAATAATGTTTTCTAATACAGTCATGGCTTCCACAAGCATAAAATGCTGATGTACCATGCCAATGCCCATTTTCACCGCAGCTTTTGGTGAGTCAATTTTCACTTTATCTCCGTGCAGATAAATGGTTCCGGCAGTAGGCTGGTATAAGCCGATTAAAATATTCATCAGGGTGCTTTTTCCTGCTCCGTTTTCTCCCAGCAGAGTATGTACTTCACCCTCCATTACAGAGAGATTGATATTGCGATTGGCATATACATCCCCAAACTGCTTGGTAATCTGCTCCATTTTCAGCAATTCCTTCATTGGTTCCTCCTAGCCTCTGATCTCTCTGATCAGGATTGATTTGCAATAAGCAAAATAAGAATCTAAGTCAAATGCCTCTTTATCAACCAGAAACTGAACCGCGGCCCCCTCCAGCAAAGAAACCGCAATTCCGGCTATCAGATTCTGCTTTACCGAAGGCATATCTGGTGCAAATGTTTCTGCGATTTCCCTGATTTCTGTTCTCCAGTTCTGATAGGAAAGACAGAATTCCTGATGCATATCAGGATCCAGGCGGGATTGGTTCCAAAAATCTAGCTCAGCCACATCGTATTTATCATCTATTAGAATTGTGTAAATCTTTTGCTTTATAAAAATGTCCAGGCGATCTTCCAGAGTCGCTTCCGGACCAATACCTGATTGATGAATGGATTGCTGGCGGATTTCGCGGTAACGGTTTAAGACTTTTTTCTGAACAGCAAGGAGAAGCTCTTTCTTACTGTTGTAATAATAATGAATGTTGGATTGAAACAAATTTGCTTTTTCTGCCACCTGACGGATTCTCAACCCGCTGATGGTTTTTTCCTGAATGATGGTAAGGGCTGCATCCAGAATTCTGTCTTCTGTTGAAGTGCTGCAGGGTTGTTCTTCTATTGATAAAATTTGACCCATATCATGCCTCCCTTTTGGTCAGATGACCAATTTCTTGCATTATACGGAACCCTTAGTATGGTGTCAATGAAAAATCAGAATAATTGGTTATATTAAGCATTGGATTAAGAATATAAAAGAACGGCGCTTGAAAATTAATAAAACTAGGAAAATAATAAGGAGTAATGGGTGAAATTTCCAGCGTTTAATTAAGATAATTCATTGGATAAAGTTTCCTGTTTTTCTGAAATATACCTATGTTTTATATTATTTCTGTTATAAAAAAAATTAACAAATATATTGCAAATTTCCACTGTATATGATATAATGCCAGTGTTGTGAAATGAATATTTCATGCGCGAGTGGCTCAGTTGGTGGAGTACGACCTTGCCAAGGTCGGGGTCGCGGGTTCGAGTCCCGTCTCGCGCTTTTTTTATTTGTAGCGGAAACCTAGGTTTATGAAGGTTTCCGCTATTTTTGAGTGCCTGTCAGCCTGTAGGCAACAATATACAATTTAATTCTTTAGACTATGCTATCCACTGGGTAATGCTTGGCAACATTAGGATTAAGCACTGGCTTGATACAATGTAAGAAAGTCGAGGAAAAATAGCATGAAAAATAAAGATTAGTTTTGAAGAGGAGATATATATAAAATGAGACAAAGCTTTCTTCACCATATTTGTATACAAACTAACAACTATGAGCAGTCGTTAAAATTTTATTGTAAAATGCTTGATATGGAAATAATAGAGGAAACACCTAATTTCCATGGAAGAGAGTATAATACATGGATTAAAAATGACAGCCTTTGTATTGAATTACAGACACCAAAAAATGAACATCAGTTTGATCAAATAGATGATGATCATACGGGTGTCTCTCATATTTGCCTTTGGGTAAATGATATCAATCAATCATATTATGAACTGGGTGAAAAAGGAGCCCATTCATTTATTAAACATGGCGCAAATGATATTTATGAAGTAAATGGTGGTAAATTATTTAAATTGAAGGCTCCGGAAGGTACAATTATCGAATTTAGAAATAAATTGGGGTGCTGACATATTTTTTGAGGGTGATGCAGGGGTAATTATAGGATTGGCGTTGCCATGGCTTAAACTGGCGTATATCTATTAACTACAGTCACTCCGGTATTAATAAATTGCGAACCTGTATCTAATCCCCTTAATGCAGCAATTGCCTCAGCCATACCCAAATAGCCCATTGTAAATGGGCTTTGTACTAATACAGCTTTTATAATATTATTTTTTATCATTTCTTGTATGGTCTCTGTGATATCAAATCCAATGCCGACAATATTTGTACTATTTTCTTTCAAAGCGTTTCCCATTCCTAACGTAGTACCTTCATTGGTTGAAAAGATACCAACAAGATTGGGATTGTCTCTTATATATTTTTTCGCTGCCTGTTTTGCTAATTCCGGGTCACCATTGGTGTAAATAGTATCTAATATTTGATAATTGCTAAAAAGATTAAAATAATCACGGAATCCTAAATCACGATTTACAGTCGTTCTGTTTTCAGGCGTTACCCCAATGACTCCTATTGAACCACTAGTGAGCCCAGCTTCATCTAATTCGTAAAACATATTTTCTCCGACTATCTTCCCAGCTGCATAATTATCTGTAGCTAAGGTTACGATGGCTTGTTCAAATGCGGGTGCATCAACATAAATGATTTTTACACCCTTTGATTTTGCATCTTCAATTGAGGGTGAAATTTTTAGAGGATCACTGGCAGCTAACATGATTGCATCTGCTCCCGCTGCTACGGCATTGTTAAATATTTCGATTTGTTTATTTACATCTCTTGTCAGGGGGGCATCCCATACATATGTAACACCTAACATAGAAGCCATTTCTCTAGCACCATTATTCATAAAACTCCAAAATTGATCACTTTTATCCATTGTTACTAAATAAATTTTATAATTCATATATACCATTTGGCTCAATTCTGCATCATCCCCTATATTATTAATCAATTTAATTGTTGGTTTATTTCTTGTGCTGAGATCCTTTGTCTGTAATTTCAGTTAATACTCCTATATCCGGCATTATTAAGCTTTGAAAGAATACATGGATAATCAATTATATGCGAAAGAGATGGGGATCATTACTTGAGAACTGGTGTTACCACTTCCTGGAAGCCTTGTAATACAGGGCTTTTTATTTACTTGTTGCATTTTATCATGTACAGCTTTAAGATATTAGAAACGAAATTATGATATATTGAGAAGATTAACTGGGAAAGGGTGCGTCTGGTATGCGGTTGTTCCATGTAAGCGAGGAAGGTAATATTGATATTTTTAATCCCAGAATTCCGGAAAGAGAGGACTTAGATAAAAGTGCTGGATTAGTATGGGCTATAGATGAAAAGCATTTGCCAAATTTTTTGACTCCGAGAGATTGCCCAAGAGTAACTTACCACATAGGTGAACATACTTCAAAGCATGACAAAGAGGTGTTTTTTACCTCACCTGAAATTCAGCATGTTGTTATTATTGAAAGTAAATGGTTTGAAACTATGAAAAATACACATTTATATCTTTATGAATTTAATCCGGAAGGTTTTGAAGTGCAGGATGAGATAGCAGGGTATTATATTTCCAGAGAAGCTCAAAAACCCACTGAAAAATATATTGTGAATGATTTATTTGACGCTTTGTTAAAAAGAAATGTGGAACTTCGAATTATAAAGAATTTATGGGATATTTCTGATAGAATTAAAAATACAACATTAAATTGGTCAATATGCCGTATGGGATATGCCCAGCCAATATTATAAAAAAATAAAAGAAACCAGGAGAATTTATTATGAACTATGATGCATTAATAATTGTGGACATGCAGACGGCTTTGGTAGAAGCAGAACCTTACAACTGGGTGACTGTGGTAGAAAATATAAAGGAATTATTGGATACCTGCAGAAAAAAAGACCTCCCCATTATTTACATTCAACACGATGGCGGAATTGGCAATGAACTGGAGCATGGCAGCATTGGCTGGACGATATACAAAGAAATAGCTCCGATGCAAAATGATAAAATATTTGAGAAACAGTATAACAGTGCATTTAGAAAAACCGGGCTTCATGAATATCTTCAGGAGATTGGTGTAAAAAACATTATTTTATGTGGAATGCAGACGGAGTACTGTTTGGATGTCACCTGTAAAGTGGCGTTTGAAAACGAATATGAGGTAACCATACCTCAGTCGACAACAACTACATTTGATAATGCATTTGCAAGCGGAAAAGATTTAGCAGAATATTATGAAAACAAAATTTGGAACAACCGCTATGCAAAGGTTGTAAGCATGGAGCAGGTTTTAAAATAATTCGCTATTGACTCTCGCATAATGTGAGGGTTTATACTCCTGTTGTAAGAATGCGATAAGCGTCAGGAGGTTTGTATTTATGCAAAAGAAATTTATTAAGCTGGAGCATCATGCACACGACTATGAATGTATGTGGAATGGAATTGAGGATCTGTATATACGAGAAACTGGTGAAACGCTTCCGCCAAATTTCTTTTTCAGTCTCGCCTCTTTCGGATCATTCTGCTACTTGAAAACGCCGAAATCTGACCTGAAACGAATGATTGCGCTTGGAGATGGACGCACGAAGCAGATGTATGAATTTCTTGCCCCCATTGTAGGCTTTGAATACAAACATTACGAATATAAAATGTTTGAGCAGGCGATTAGAAAGGCTAAGTCAGAAATTGATGCGGGGTATCCGCCAGTTTTGGGGGCACTGGATATGTATTATCTGCCATACTATTCAAAAATTTATCTTAAAGAGCATATTCCATTCCATTATGTTTTGATGATAGGTTATGATGAAGATGCACAATGCATAGATTTGCTAGATTGCGGGCGTAAGGAGGTTCAGACACTTCCTTATACGCAACTGCGTAAAGCCTGGAATTGCAGTTATTCAGGTTTATCTAAACCAAACACTGTCTGCGCGGTCAGATTAAATAACGCAAAGACCAAATACCAGATTGCTGAAGAATCACTTGCAAAAAAAAGTGAGATGTTTTTAAATCCCCAGGTGAACTTTACCGGCAGAAAAGGATTACAAAAATTTATATATGAAATGCCAAAACTAAAAAGTGAACTCACAAAGGAAGATTATGATCAGATACTCTTAAACCTGGTCATGTTTTTTGGTGCAGTGCCCACAGTTCCTAACGTTCTTCGTGGAATTAAGGAACCGGACGAAGTAAACTTCTACGGTGGTTTTGATAAAATGAGCTGTGTTCTAAATGATATTGGAAAAGAATTTGGTAATGAGACCTGGCTTAATGCTTCCGTTATTTTTAGGCAGGGAGCCGTTATCATTTTAGATATAAAAGATATAATAGTAGCCTATCTAACTGGAGAAAAGGACAGGACCAACCAACTGCCAGGATTATTTACAAAAATAATGGAGATCATGACAGAGGGATTCATTCTTCTGGAAAGATAGTATTTTATTTGAAAGAATAATAAGTGAATAGTGGAGGCAAAAAAATGGCTTTTGATTATAAGAAAGAGTATAAAGAATTTTATATGCCGGGGAGTACTCCGGAGATCGTAACAGTTCCGGTTACCAATTATATTGCAGTAAGAGGCAAAGGAGACCCGAATCAGGAAGGCGGAGCATATCAGAACGCGTTGGGGATCTTATATTCTGTTGCCTATACCATCAAGATGAGTTATAAGGGTTCACATAAAATAGAAGGCTTTTTTGAGTATGTAGTTCCTCCTCTGGAAGGCTTCTGGTGGCAGGAGGATGTTGCGGGGGTGGACTATGCAAATAAGGACACATTTAATTGGATTTCAGTAATTCGATTGCCGGAATTTGTGACGAAAGAGGACTTTGACTGGGCTGTGGCAGAAGCCGGTAAAAAGAAAAAGATGGATTGTTCTTCGGCCGAGTTCTTAACGGTAGATGAGGGGCTATGCGTACAAATCCTGCACACAGGGCCATTTGATGACGAACCTGCTACTGTTGCCACTATGGATGAGTATCTGGCTGGAAATGGGTATATGAATGATATGACAGACAGACGTCTTCATCATGAAATCTATCTTTCAGATATCCGTAAGGTGCAACCCTCAAAATGGAAGACAGTCATACGGCATCCGATTAAAAAGACCTGAATTTAACCGCAAATAATTTTTTTGGGAGATAAAAGATGAATGATATTAAGGTAATGGTGTGGTTATTTCCAATCCTCTTTATGTTTCACGATTTTGAAGAAATAATTTTCATGCAATCATGGATCAGTAAGAACAGAAATTATTTAACCCATAGGTTTCCTGCATTATCAAAAAAATTATCCTCTCATTTTGATCAAATAACAACCTCTGCCTTTGCGCTTGGCGTGGCAGAGGAATTTATCATAATCAGTATTATTACAGTTGTTTCTTATGTGACCAACTGGTATATTCTGTGGACAGGATTATTTATAACCTTTGTTTTGCATTTGGTAATTCACTGTATTCAGGCACTGGTTATAAAAAAATATGTCCCGGCAGTTATTACTAGTATCATCTGCCTGCCTATCTGTATTTATATAATTAGCAATGGGGTGAAACTGTTTCCCCTGAATGATGTTATCCTGTACTCTGTTTTGTCTTTTGTGTTTATGGTGATTAATTTGATTATGATCCACAGAGCTATGGAGGTTTTCAGCAAATGGTCAGAACAATAGGAACGGCAAAACCAATAGATGGGGTTGTTAAAGTTTTAAGTCCTATTTCTGTATTCACTGGGCTGGATACCCACACAGGATTTAAAAACTCTGCTGAAATATGCGCTGTCCGGATAACCGGATAATTCCCCCACCTTCTGAACCTCCATATCCGGATTATGCTGCAGCAGCCGTTTTGCCTCATTGATCCGCAGTCTGGTCAGGTACTTGGAAGGTGTTTCTCCAGTTCGCTTCTTAAATATCTTTCCAAGGTATTCCGGTGTAAATCCGAATCGTTCACTCATTTCCTGAAAAAAGACTTCCTGCTTATAATTCTCCTGAAGATATTTTTCCATAAGTCCGCAGATGGACTCCTGACTCAGCCTTTCATTCACGGTACAGTAAGACTCCAATGCGCTTGTCTCGGATTTCATGGTAATCAGAAGCTTTTGAAGTGACTCAAAAAGGCTTTCTGCAGTGACCGGTTTTAATAAATAATCCACAACCCCATAGCGGATAGCGGACTGGGCGTAGGAAAAATCATTATAACCGCTTATAATAATTACCTTAACACTGGGATGATTTTTCTTTAGATAGCTTGCCAGTTCAATACCATCACATTGGGGCATACGGATATCGGTAATGATGAGATCAGGACAGTTTGTTTCTGTTGTTTCTATTGCTTCCAGTCCATTGGCGGCTTCTCCGGCCAGTTTGAGCGGTAAATTTAAGGAAGTAATTTTCTTGATCAGGTTCTTTCGAATAAGGCTTTCGTCTTCCGCCACAAGATAACTATAACTCTGGATGGTGCTCATAATATTCCTCCCTTGAATGATAGACAGGGCCTCCCACTATAAAACTGGTCTTGCAGGGACTGGAACAGTCAATTTGAAAAACTGCTTCAGTACCGTAGAGAAGTCTTAGACGCAGGCAGACATTCTTAAGTCCCATATTTCCGATTTGCAATGAATTCCATTCTTTATTCATATCCAGGTTCTCATAGATCCTTA
Source organism: Hungatella sp. (assembly GCA_009712635.1). Classification (GTDB taxonomy): domain Bacteria; phylum Bacillota; class Clostridia; order Lachnospirales; family Lachnospiraceae; genus Lacrimispora. Next base: position 273,826 of record WASS01000002.1, read on the forward strand.
ACAGTTCTTCTCTCTTATCTTCACTTAGGAGTCCTCCATTATCCTCAACTTTTAGATACCACCGTTCATCTTTTGTATCGGATGCAATGGAAAGCTGCCATGGCGGGGCAATCTGGAATCCGTACTTGAAGGCATTTTCCACAATTGGCTGAATAATGAGTTTGGGAATATAGAATTCTTCCGTTCCTTCATCTATGTTCATGGTATAGGTAAAACCTTCGTTATAACGCATCTGCATGCAGTTTAAGTAACATTCTGTATAAAGGATTTCTTCTTTCAGGGGGACAATCATTTCTCTTGAGGATGAAATGTAGCGGAAATAATCACATAGGTAGCTACACATTCGTACAATGTCCTCATTCATATTTTCTTCTGCCATAACAGAGATATTTGTCAGGCAGTTATAAAGAAAATGGGGATTGATCAGCGACTGGGCCGCCTGAAACTTGGCACGGGTTTCTTCGGATTTTGATAATAAAACTTCCTGTGAAGTGGAACGCAGTTTCTCGTACATACTGCGGATGGATTCACAGAGAAGAGAAAGCTCTTTTATACTGCTGTCGGCGGAGGTTAAATTAACCTTTTTCTCATCAAGTACCCGGTTGATGGTTATTTTCCCAGTGGCTGCCGTCAGTTTTTCCAGAGGAACGGTCAGGTGCTTGGAAATAAAAAAACAAAGGAACAGGGTCACAAGAATAGAAAATGCTCCGATCAGGAAAAACGTTGTACGGAAAAGGGATAGTGACTTATAAAATGCAGATTGGGGCCTGACCAGGATGACCGTCCAGTCGTAGCCTTCTATAGTCTGGTAGGAATAAAGAAACTTTCCACTGCTTCCTGTACTTATGACTCCTGCCTGGCTATCCGGCACAGAGGCCTGGGTGATTATGGAATAATAGTCCGGGTAGGAAGAATTGGAAGCATACGGATATACCAGCTCCTGCCTGTTATTGTAGATAAATACATGGCTGTCCGGGTTCTGATGCTCAAGCTGGGAGGAAAGAGAAAAAATCCTGTCACAATCCTGGACAACTTCAACAATTCCCTCCGGTGTGCCGTCTGAGTCCAGAAAAAGGCGTACCAGGGAAATGAATTTTTGAGACTTCTGATTCTCGCCTTTTGCGGGCAGTTCTTTGTTTACCACTGGTGCAGTTATGTATTTATGTCCGTTTAATGCAAGAGTCTGGGAGTACCAGGGCAGATGCTCCAAATCTACGGAGGTGGTTTTAAGCCAGTAGCCAGCCTCAACGCAGGAACCGTCCATGGTATATAAGTTGATTCCGGAGGCACTTTGATATGCTCCGATCATAGCTGTGACGATATCATGGATTGCCATGGCGTTTTCTCGGGAGGCAGCCTGATCTGTGGGCGCCGCAGCGTATTTTTGGTATGAGGTGGAGAATTCCCTGAAATTCATTTTAATCGCATTGGAATATACGATATTCATGGATATCGATGAAATGTTATCCAGCTGGGTTCTTACAGAGCTTTCTACCGAAGCGCACATATTTTCCAGATCCTTAGAAGCATCTTTTAAGGCGTTTTTGCGGTAATGGGTATAAGTAAATACAAAGAATATAACCAGCAGTATCAGGATAAGAAGACCATATATAATAAAGAGATACCATTTTTGGGAATATTGTTTTCCTGGCCGTTTCATAGAAAAGCACCTCCCTTCGTGCAATATTATACAATGTAGTTCAAAAAAATGCAAATGGCAGTTTGGAATTGTCTATTTTGCCCTTTAAAGCCTTGTGGTATTATGAAATTATAACAAATCATTATTTTTATTTAGCACCATATTTAAGAAAAGTAACCAGACTAAGCGTGGAGAGTAAAGGAGAAGGTCATGAAAAGAAGCGGAAAGAGATTAATCAGTCTGACTTTGGCGGCAATTTTGGCAGCAGGGATGACAGCGGGCTGCAGTACGGGGACCAGCAGCACAAAAAGTGGTGACAACGGTGGTACGAAAAAGAATGTTACGCTGACATTCGGCAGTCACCAAAGCGGACTTCCTACTTCCGGTATTGTTCAGGAACTCGCCAAGGAGTTTGAAGGAGAGACTGGAATCAAGATTGATTTCCAGATTTCCCCGGATGCTCAGTGGAGAGATTTAATCAAGGTTAAGCTTGATTCAGGAGAGGCACCGGATATTATCTGTGTGGATACACCAATCAGCCTTGTTTCCAGTATTCACATGGATCGGTATTGCGCAGAGCTGACAGACCAGGACTGGGTAAACCGGATGGATGCAAGTGCAAAATCGGCAGTTTCTGTTGATAATAAAGTATATGGGATTACTTTTCCAGGAGCAAAGATGTATTTTTACCTCTATAATAAGGACATTTTTAATAAACTGGGGCTGAAGGTTCCCACTACCTATGCGGAGTTTAAAGAAGTCTGCCAGAAGATTAAGGATTCCGGCACTACGCCAATTTATGAAGCCACCACCAATGGCTGGCATCAGGTACTGCCACTGTTTGAAACAGGCGGATTATGGCTGGCACAGGATCCGGATATTTATCAGAAATTAAATGACAATAAAATCGATCTGGATCAGATTCCAGCGCTCTCTGCCATTATCGGCCAGTTAGATGAATGCGCCAGAGCAGGATATTTTGGAGATGATTACTTAAGCAATGCATGGGAAAATGGAAAAGAAGCAATGGCATCCGGCAGATGTGCCATGACAATTGCGGAACTGGGTTACCGGGGGCAGATTGACGCGGATTATCCTGACTTTAAGGCTTCAGAGAAATTAGGTGCTTTCGTAATGCCATGGGGCGACAATCAAACAGTTGGAGTGAACCCTGCAAGCAATGCTTATTTTATTAACAAGGACGGTAAGTATGTAGAGGAAGCAAAGCAGTTTTTTGAATTTCTCTCCAGACCGGAAAACTTACAGAAACGTCTTGATGGACAGCCGGAACTCAGCAATTTATGCTGGTCTGAGATTAAGAGCAAGTATTCGGAAGAAGATCAGAAGTTTTTAGATTCCTTAAAAAAGGCTAACGTGGTTCAGACCTCAGTTAATTACATAGACAGTCAGTGGATGGATGTAGGAAAAGATTTGGAATCCATGTATACCGGCGCAATGACACCCAAGGATGTACTTGACTCGATTATGAAACGGCGTACGGAGCAGGCAACGCTCCAAAAAGATCCGGGTTGGGTAAAATAAAGGAACGATGAAATGAACAGAAAAAAAATATACCCCTGGTACTATGCTGCCGGGGCAGCCATTCTCTTCTTTCTCCTGTGTTTTCTTCCGGGAGTGCTTGGAATTGCTTATTCCTTTACAGACTGGAATAATTTCAGCAATGAGATTCATTTTGTAGGGCTGGCAAACTATAAGACGGTTTTTCATGGAAATTCGGAATATATGAAATACATAGTGAATACCCTTTGGTTTACAGTTGCAACAACGGTTTTAAAAACGGTTGTGGGTCTTGCACTGGGGCTTTTATTAACCCAGACCTTCATTAAAGGGAAAAATCTTCACCGTATGATCATATTTTCGCCCCAGGTCATGTCCTATCTGGTGGTAGGTCTGGTTTTTCGCAGCATGCTTCATCCAACCACAGGCTTTTTAAATAATTTCTTAAGAGGCATTGGTTTCGGAGGACTGGCAAAGAACTGGCTGACTGATTTAAAATTTGTTTTTCCAACGGTAATCTTAGTTGATACCTGGAAGGGTATGGGATATATTATGGTGATCGTTATTGCGGGGCTGCTTTCTGTAGCCCCGGAATACTACGAGGCTGCCAGCATTGACGGAGCCAGCTTTTTTAAAAAGTTTACCTGTATTACTCTGCCGCTTTTAAAACCGGTTCTTGTAAATGTAACCGTTTTAAATGTGACTTACGGTCTGCGGGTCTTTGATATGATCTATTCCCTGACAAACGGCGGGCCGGGTAATGCAACAGGAGTGATTAATACGGCAGTATATAAAGAATTTTCCAAAGGCAATCTGGCAATGGGAACCACTCTTTCCAGCATATTATTCCTTGTAGTTCTATCCCTTTTGTATTTCATTATCTGGTCCATGGAAAACAAGGAGGTAGAAGTCTGATGAAGAGGAGTATTGTATCCATCGTGGGTAATCTGGTTTCATTTGTAATCAGCCTGATTGTATTGCTTCCGCTGGCAGTCTTATTTATCAATTCTTTTAAGACCTCAGCGGAAGCCAACCGGATGACCCTTTCTCTACCGAAAAAATGGGTGGTTGAAAATTATATTACAGTGATTGAGAAAGGAAAGCTGTTTTCGTCTTTCTTAAATGGAATTCTATATGCTTCCTGCAGCGTTGTGATAATTGTTATTCTTGTGTCCGCAGCCGCTTTTGTAATCTCCAGGAATCAGAAAGGGATTAACCGCTTTTTGTATTATTTTATTATTTCAGGCATTGCAGTGCCGATTAACAACGTGGCGCTGATGAAGGTTCTTCAGGTTCTGCATCTGGTAAATACACGGATTGGCATAATTCTTTTATACGCCGCAATTAATATTCCTTTAAGTCTTTTTCTCTCTTTTGGATTTATTGCGACAATTCCCAGGGAGATTGATGAAGCGGCGGTGATTGACGGGTGCAGTCCCAGACAGCTGTTTCTAAGAGTGATTGTGCCGTTAATCAAGCCCATTATGTCAACGGTATTCGTATTGGAATTTATGACGGTGTGGAATGATTTTACCATGCCCCTGTATTACTTGAATAATTCGAGAAAATGGCCCATGACTCTTGCTGTCTACAGCTTTTTCGGAGCATTTGAGAATTCATGGAATCTGGTGGCAGCGGATATTATTTTAACTCTGGCACCAGTTCTGATCGTATTTATACTGGGCCAGAAGTATATTGTAGGAGGAGTATCCGCAGGTTCGGTTAAGGGATAAGCAACAGGAGGTTTTCATGGAAAGACATGAGATAGAGGTATTGATAAAAGAACTGACATTGGAAGAAAAAATAGGGATGATACATGGTCAGGGGATTTTTCATACGGGCGGAGTAACGCGGTTTGATATTCCACCGCTCTGGATGTCCGATGGGCCAATGGGAGTAAGAAGAGAGCTTGAAGATGATAATTGGAACCCCAGCGGGACTACAGATGATTTTGTTTCCTATTTACCGTCCAATACGGCTCTCGCATGCACATGGAACCGCAGACAGGCAGAACAGATGGGGCGTGTTTTGGGTACAGAGGCAAGGGGAAGGGGAAAAGATGTAATTCTGGCTCCGGGAATCAATATTATCCGCACCCCGCTTTGTGGCCGCAACTTTGAATATATGAGTGAGGACCCATATCTGACTGCCCAGCTGGCAGTTCCGCTGATAAAAGGAATTCAGGAAAATGATACAGCTGCCAGCGTGAAACATTTTGCGGTGAACAATCAGGAGACAAACAGGCTCACTGTAAGCGTGGAGGTCAGTGAACGGGCGCTTCGGGAAATCTACCTGCCAGGTTTTGAAGCAGCAGTAAAAGAAGGGAAGTCCATGACTATTATGGGAGCCTATAATAAGCTGCGGGGAGAATATTGCTGCCAAAACCAGTATCTTCTTCGGGAGATTCTCCGTAAGGAATGGGATTTTGACGGAGTCGTTATTTCTGACTGGGGGGCTGTCCATAAGACAGCAGAAGCTGCTTTAGGCGGGCTTGATATTGAAATGTCAGTTACCAATGATTTTGATAATTATTATATGGCAGATCCACTTTACCAAAAGGTATTGGAAAAAGAAGTGGATGAGGAAGTTATAAATGAGAAGGTCAGACATATTCTTAATTTAATGAATCGCCTGTCCATGCTCGGAGAGGATAGAAAAAACAGAAATCCAGGTGTGTTTAATATCTCAGCTCATCAGGAAGCAATCCGTTCGTGCGGGGAAGAAGCGGTGGTTCTGTTAAAAAATGAAGATGATCAGCTCCCCATAATGCTGGAAGGAAAGAAGCATCTGGCAATCATTGGTGAAAATGCAATAGCTCTCCATGCCCCGGGAGGCGGAAGTGCCGGAATCAAAGCATTGTATGAGATTTCGCCTCTCATGGGGCTTAAGATTGAGGCTGGCGGAAACATTGGGGTTGATTATGAATCCGGAGTGGGAGCAGAGGGACTTAAAAAGGCTGAGATTCTGGCAGCACAATGTGAGGATGTGATTGTCTTTGCCGGTTTGAATCATCAATCAGATGTGGAAGGGCAGGATCGGAAAGATATGAAACTTCCTGCTGGGCAGGAGGAATTAATTTCGGCAGTTTTAGATGTCAATAAAAATGCTGTTATCGTTATTCTGGCGGGATCACCGGTGGAATTAGAAGCCTTTGCAGACCGTGCCAAAGCCATTGTCTATACCAGCTACAATGGAATGGAGGGGGGACGGGCGCTTGCCAGAGTTCTTCTGGGCAATGTGAATCCTTCCGGAAAGCTGCCGTTTACATTACCAAGGTGTCTGGAAGACTGTCCAGCCCATAAACTGGGGGAATATCCAGGAGATGAGACGGTTGTTTACAGGGAAGGTGTATTTGTGGGGTACCGTTACTTTGAATCAGAACAGGTTCCGGTAAGATACTGCTTTGGTCATGGATTATCATATACAAAGTATGGATATGGGAATCTTGGAATAGAGAAGACCAGTCAGGGTTACCTGGTAAAAGCAGACGTGGAAAACTGCGGAACCCGAGCTGGTCTTGAAACCGTTCAGGTATACGTCAGGGCAGCGGGGGATACGATAAAGCGTCCTGTCATGGAGCTGCGGGGGTTTGACAAGATATTTTTAGAGCCTGGAGAAAAAAGGACACTGGCATTCTGCTTAACTGAAAAAGATTTTTCTTATTATAATGAAGAGTTAAAGTGCTTTGCTGTGCCTGAGGATGAGTATGATATTTGTGTGGGAAGTTCTGTTTCGGATATACGTTTAAAGCAGCGGATAAAGGTTGATGAATGCGTGCTGGAAGCAGAGAAATTAAATGGGTCAGATACTGATTCATTCAGGTAAGGAGAATAGATATGAAATTCACCAATGGTTTTTGGAAAATAAGAGAGGAAATTACACCCCTCTATGCAGTTGAATATGGGGGAAGCCGGATCAACGGAGGGGAATTAACCATATATGCTCCAGGGAAACAGATAAGAAGCAGAGGAGACATTCTGAACCTGGGGATGCTTACAATACGCATTACCAGTCCCATGGAAGATGTATTGAAAATCTCCGTCTCTCATTTTGAAGGAGCGGCAGACACTGGTCCTTTTACAGGAATCGAAGAGTGTGGCCCCAAGGTAAGTATTGTTGAATCAGAGGATTATATCATTTTCCAGACAGGCAGTACGAAAGCAATTGTTGACAAACGGCCTGATTCCTGGGGGATCCGATTTTTAGATGGAGACAGGGAGCTTACCAGTACCGGCTTAAAAAATATGGCTTATATGAAAAACCGGGGCAATGGAAAATGCTATATGGTGGAGCAGCTGGCACTTGATGTGGGAGAATATGTTTATGGGATGGGTGAGCGGTTTACACCGTTTGTTAAGAATGGGCAGATCGTGGAAATGTGGAATGAAGATGGAGGAACTGCCAGTGAAATCGCCTATAAAAACATTCCGTTTTATCTTACCAATAAGGGTTATGGGGTTTTAGTCAGTAATCCTGGTGATGTGTCCTATGAGGTTGCCAGCGAAAAGGTGGAACGTATCCAGTTTTCTTTGGAAGGGGAGCGTCTGGACTATTATATAATTAATGGCGGCACACCCAAAGGCACCATTAGAAAATACACGGATCTGACCGGAAAACCCTCACTTCCTCCTGCCTGGTCCTTTGGACTGTGGCTGACCACATCCTTTACGACGGACTATGACGAGGATACCACCTCAGGTTTTATTGATGGAATGGCAGAGCGCGATATCCCCCTGCAGGTTTTTCATTTTGACTGTTTTTGGATGGAAGCTTATGAGTGGTGCAACTTTACCTGGGACGCTAAGACATTTCCGGACCCAGTTGGAATGTTGAAACGTTACCATGAAAAAGGGCTTAGAATCTGCGTTTGGATCAACCCTTATATAGCACAGAAGTCCCCTCTGTTTCAGGAGGGAATGGAAAACGGGTATTTCATTAAAAAGAGAGATGGTTCTGTATGGCAGACTGATATGTGGCAGGCAGGTATGGGTGTGGTGGATTTTACCAATCCTGATGCAGCTGCCTGGTATCAGGAAAAGTTAAAAACTCTTCTTACTATGGGGGTTGATTGCTTTAAGACGGATTTTGGTGAAAGAATTCCTGTAAAAGATATTGTATACCACGACGGGTCTGATCCGGTGCGGATGCATAATTACTATACATATTTATATAACAAAGCTGTCTTTGAACTGCTTGAGAGAGAACGGGGAGAAGGCGAAGCAGTCTTATTTGCCCGTTCTGCGGCGGCAGGCAGTCAGAAGTTTCCGGTTCATTGGGGAGGAGACTGCTCTGCTTCTTATCCTTCCATGGCAGAGACCCTTCGAAGCGGTTTGTCTCTGGCCTGTTCCGGATTTGGTTTCTGGAGTCATGATATCGGTGGTTTTGAAAGCACTGCAACCGCTGATGTATATAAACGCTGGTGCCAGTTTGGCCTCTTAAGTTCACATAGCCGTCTTCATGGATCTTCTTCCTACCGGGTTCCCTGGCTGTTCGACGAGGAGGCCTGTGATGTACTCCGGATATTTGTTAAACTGAAATGCAGGTTAATGCCCTATTTATACAGACAGGCAGTGGAAGCCCATGAAAATGGGATTCCAGTTATGCGACCCATGTTTATGGAATTCCCTGAGGATCGGGCATGTGAGGTTCTTGACAGACAATATATGCTGGGGGACAGTCTTCTCGTAGCTCCTGTTTTTAAAGAATCAGGAAATGTGGAATATTATCTGCCGGATGGGAAATGGGTGAATCTGCTGAATGAAAAAGTGATGGAAGGAGGAAGCTGGAAGAAGGAAACATTTGATTATTACGGTCTGCCGGTTTTAGTAAGAGAAAACAGTATTATAGCGGTTGGCAGTTGTGACAGCAGGACTGACTATGAATTTGGTGACGGAGTAGAATTCTGGCTGTCTGTATTTGAAGATGGGGGAATTTGTGAAACATCGGTTACTGATTTAAGTGGCAAAGTTGTGATGAACATCAAGGCAGTTCGGGAAGCTGATGTAATCCGGCTTTCAGTAAAAGGCGGAAACGGAAACTGGAGTTATAAGGTTCTGGGAGCACAAAACGTAAAAGTTCTTACAATTTAATGAACCACTTGACAATCAACATTTTACAGCCGTAGACTTTTAGTATAGTTTACGATTGTAGATGTTAATTGTTAGTGTAGAATCAATGTATGCAGGAGGGAATGATATGTTTTGTGGCAGTAAGACTTTGATTACTTTAGGTACAGCTTTTTTTATTATGGCAGTTCCATTTACATCCATGGCGGCTTCCAGCACAATCAATGATGTTTCCATTGATATCGTATCGGCTGGCGGAACCGCTGACGGTGACGGTAATTTAGATGTGGTGGTTACAACCGATTCTGATATGTATCACTTAGATAAGGCATATGATATAGATGAACCGGATGGTGATTTTAAGGATATTGACCGGCCAACGCTTGTGGTTCGGATCAAGACTGATGACAATTATACTTTTTCTAATCGGGCTGTAAAAAATATAAAAATTAACGGCACGAAAGGAACGGTTATTGGCGGTCTGATGAATGAAACAGATATGAAGGTATATATTGTATTTGATGCCTTATATGATAATGGCAGCAACCATAGTCTAAACGTGATTGATCTTAATGTGAATGGGCTGAAATGGGATAAGACAAACGGAATGGTGAGATGGGATGCAGTGGGTGAAGCCGATGAATATCAGTTAAGGCTTTACCGTGGCAGCGGATTGATAAGCTCCTTTATTACAAAAGACCCCAATTATGATTTATCTGCTTATATAACAAAAGAGGGCAAGTACTCCTATCAAGTCCGTGCAGTAACGGATTCCTCCCTCAAAGGAACATGGAATAAGTCAGATGTTTTCCAGGTGACTTCCGAAGATGCTTCAAGAATCAGTTTTGGAAAATCGAAGAAAGGTTTGGAAGGTCCTGGAAGTCGTTGGCAATATAAGAATGATAAGTGGTATTTTATGAATGAATCAGGAACCATGGTTACTGGTTGGATCAATTGGAAATCAAAGTGGTATTACTGTGGCAATGATGGTGCCATGTACACCAATACAACGACCCCGGATGGATATAAAGTAGGCAGTGATGGGGCGTGGGTGGAATGATAATTGCTTTATAGATTGGTATAACATATACCCCCCTCCTGGCGTACAGGAGGGGGGTATTGACATGCCCTTCTTAATAATTATTCAAATATTCTTTCTTCAATCGATTAAATTCCGATTCCAACTGATAATCATTTCTCTTCTTTATGTAAGCACCAATTCCATTCTGAAGTGAGGGCTTCACAAATTTATAAATCCGGTTCATCAACCGTATTCCCCAGAACAAAGAAAACATAACAGCTATGAAAGCTTTTGTCTCACGATCCCAGACTAAAACAAAAAAGAAAAAACATATTAGGATAAGCATATAGTCCAGAGTTTGGTAGATAAGATTTCTCTTTACTGCAAGTCTCCGTTTTGCAAGCTCCATAATGGTTTTATCATCTGGAGTCTGAATGTTCTTTATTTCTTCTGAACGTTCATTTTTTGAAGAATCAATAGATTTAGTTATAGTACTTTCTACAGTCATTAAATTTCCCTCCACATATTGCAGTTTCATGCGGATAGTATCTTCGGAGATCCACTCTGCCCGTTGATTTTTGACCAGCTGTATTGCACGTTTCGGATAGGTTGGTTCCAAAGGAATATCACAGCAATCCACTACATAGATTTGCTTTGATATAAGATCACCTCTTTTACTGTTTTTGGTTATGGGTGTCATCCCCTGCAGTTCGTTTTTGGTTATGGGTGTCTTCCCCACTGCAAATAACATCATATCATAGTCAGCAGATCTACTACAAGCGCTCAACAAAAATAATCCCAGGAAAGCTAAAATAATAATTTTTTCTTAACCACGTGTTATAAATATCTATAATTAAAGTTTACCATTGTAATCTTACTGTGTCAAATCTGCAAAAATGATTTGCGTTACAAAGCTTTCTCTTGAAAATTGACAGTTTATTAGATAATATAATTATAATACAGGTATAAAACTATATATGTAGCCTGGGGGGAGGAACCAATATTATAAAAAAAGAAGTTCTAATTCTATTAACTCACCAATGGTGCGATTGGGAAGGAAGTTACGCAATTGCCGTAATAAATTCATTTTCCGATTACACAGTAAAAACCATAGCAATCGATAATCTTCCTAAAACCTCAATGGGCGGTATCAGAGCCAGCGTTGATTATACCATTGAAGATTACCATTCCTATGACAATCTTGCCATGGTAATTATGCCGGGAGGTCTTTCCTGGGAAGAAAACGATTATATAGAAATAAAAGAGTTTGTCATGCAACTCATTGGTATGAAAATTCCAGTAGCAGCAATCTGCGGTGCTACCTATTTCCTGTGTAAACACGGATTCCTTGATCATGTCAAGCATACCGGAGATTCTTTGGAGTATTTCAAAAGCGCAAAATATTACAAAGGTGAAGACCTCTATATCCCCGCTCAGGTCGTAGTAGACGGAGGCATCATGACTGCCAATGAAACCGCAGCCGTTGAATTCGCCTATGAGATTTTTAAAATCCTTAAAGTTGACAGTGATGAGGAGATGAGTCAGTGGTATGATAATTTTAAGAATGGGGCTGTACGGCAGATTTAGACTATAAAGGAGAAGATATGGATTTCAGAAAAACGTTTGACACAATTCCAGAACAATTTGATAAATGGAGACCCAGGTATTGTGAGGAGCTTTATTCCGAAATAATCACCCGTTCAGATCTGGGTCCCCACAAATCAGCTCTGGAAATCGGACCAGGGACAGGGCAGGCCACGGAGCCTTTCTTAAAGACAGGATGTGACTATCTGGCGATCGAACTGGGGAAAAATTTTGCTGAGTTCATGCAAAACAAGTTTGGTACTTATAATAATTTCCATATTGTGAATGATGACTTTGAGACCCACAATTTTGGAGACCGGACATTTGACCTCATATACTCCGCTGCAACCATACAGTGGATTCCGGAGAACATTGGATTTCCTAAAATATTCGACCTTTTAAAACCCGGCGGGATCTTGGCTATGTTTATGACATACTCTGATTATAAAACCGGGAATCAAGAGCTGTATGATCAAATGCAGGAAGTATATAAAAAGCATTTTTATGTGGAAACAAAGTATACGTGCAGACTGGACTACCAGCATGCTCTCAATTACGGATTTACGGACTTAAACTACCAGGAATGGAATAAAGAAAGATTTCTGAATGCAGACGAGTATGTGGAATACTTGGCAGGAACCCAGGTGGAGCATATAACATTAAAAGAGCCCTATAAAACCAGATTTTATGAAGGGATCAGGGAAGCGGTTATGGCTGCTGGAAATCAGATTAAAATAATTGACACAATTGCATTATATATGACTAAGAAGCCTGATTCTGATGCCGTTTCATTATAATAAGTAAAGACTCGGATTTCCACTTGGGAAGTCCGGGTTTTTCTGTCCCCGGGACAGAAAATGCTCTATTAATTAATATCGGTTTTCTGGTTAATAATAATTAAGAAATTTCTTTAACAGAATAAGACATTGCATTTAGTACAATAAAATATTATAATACATAGCTATTCACTTCATATTTATGAATCCATTACAAGGGAGGTAAGCATGATAAAACATGTAAAAAACATACTTAAAATATTCGTGGGAGACTTAAAGCATATATTTTCTAATCCGGTAGCAACGCTGATTGCCTTTGGACTGACGCTGATACCTGCATTATATGCCTGGTTTAATATAGCTGCAAGCTGGGATCCCTATGCAAATACCAAGGGTTTAAAGGTGGCAGTTGTCAATTTGGATGAAGGTGCCTCCATTGACAGCATTTTTGATTCTGATATTGATGATTCAGCCATTAATATCGGTGAGATGATCCTTGATGAACTTAGAAAAAATGATAAAATTGGCTGGCAGTTTGTGGATAAGGAAGAGGCCATGGATGGGGTAGAGTCCGGGAAATACTATGCTGCAGTGGTTGTACCGGAAGACTTCAGCACAAAGATATCAAGCGTACTGACATCCCATATTGAACGGCCGGTTTTACAATATTATGTAAACGAGAAAAAGAATGCTGTTGCAACGAAAATCACCGATAAAGGCGTCGCCAGCGTACAGCAGCAGATTAATGAAACATTTATCAGTTCTGCCTCCAAAGTGATGGGCAAACTGGTGAACGGATATTCCGATGACTGGAGCACCCGGAAAGATACAGACAGAGGAGATGCCATCAGCTCCCTGAATGAGATCAAAGACAGTCTTAATCAGCTTACGGATACCATTGGTATACTAAAAGGGACTCTTCGGACGGTAAACAGCTTAAATGACGGAGTGAAAGGTACCCTGCCCGATGTAAACAAGATGATAACTTCGGGAGAAGACACCGCCCAAAGTGCCAGGACTCTGGTTGATTCCACAAGAGGAATGTCTGATATTGTTACGCAAGGTGTGGATGATACCTTGGATCAGATTACCCAGACAGAAGAAACGATCTATGAAACATTTAATGTGCTTGGAAATATATCAGATACATCCGCCGATGCAGCAATTAATACTATAAAAGCCATGGAAAGCATGACTTCGGCGATGATCACCCAGTTAAACAGCTTCGGTAAGCTTCTGAATGATATCAATTCCAAACTTCCAATCAAATTAACAGATGTAACACAGATCCAGCAGCAGTTAGGCGCTGCAGTGAAACAGCAGCAGGATCTTTTAGTAAAGCTACAGTCAGCTGAAAAGACTGTAAAAGAGACCAGAAGATTACCAAATGATATGAAAGATGATATTGGGGACAGTCTGTCTCTGGCATATAACACAATCTCTGATATTAACAATTTTTATAAAGGTAAGGTTGAGGTGCCTTTAAAAGACAGTCTGGATAAAACCTATGATGCCCTGGGAACCACTGCAGGAGCACTTGGCAGTATTGGAAACCTGGTAGGGCAGATTGATACCACGCTTACCAGCGTCAACACTTCATCTCAGAGTCTCATTGATGCTTTGGACAGTTCCCTGAATCTGATTAATAAGAGTCAGGAACGTGTTGATGATATGATCGAAGACGTGAATAAAATTGCAGATAATAAGCAGCTGAATAAAATAATGGACATCATGAAGAATGATCCGGAACGGTTCAGCGACTTTATGATGAAACCTACGGATATGCAGACAAACAAAATATATCCGGTAGAAAATTATGGTTCAGCCATGGCACCATTTTATACCATACTGGCTATTTGGGTCGGAGGCCTGATCCTGGTGGCATTGCTGAAAACAAAAGTGGAGCCTTCACGGGCAGAGGGTCTGAAGCTGTATGAAACGTATTTCGGCAGATACCTTACGTTTATGCTTCTTGGAATTTTACAGGCACTGGTTGTTTCCCTGGGCGATCTTTACATGCTGAAAATCCAGTGTGTAGAGCCGGGTAAATTTGTGCTGGCTGCAGTGATTGCAAGTATCATTTTTACAAATATAACGTACTCTATGACAGTGTCTTTTGGAGACGTAGGAAAAGCCATCGTTGTTGTATTTATGGTTATACAGGTAGCTGGATCTGGCGGTACGTTCCCCATTCAGGTAACACCAAAATTCTTTCAGATGGTAAATCCCCTGCTTCCGTTCACTCACTTAATTAACGCCATGAGGGAATGTGTGGCAGGACTTTATGAAAATGCTTACTGGATTGACATTAGAAATGTCCTGGTGTATATTCCGCTCTCCCTGTTGGTGGGAATCGTATTAAGGAAGAAGGTGCTTGAAATTAATGAATTCTTTGAAGAAAAACTCAGCCAAACCGGCATCATGTAATAATAAGAAGAAACCGATTATTTGGGCAGCAGGGATAGCAGTGGCTGTTATTGTTCTTGCAGCAGCAGGCTGGCATTATCTTCCTATCTATTATGCCAGGTTTTATCTTGGCCGCTCTGCCCTTCAGACACAGGGCATGCTAAAGGAGCTTTGGGGAAGTGAAAAGGGCAATGGCAACGCGTATGAGGATTCCTTTAAACTGGTTGCAGACGAAGCTTACCTAAATGGTAAGTCGGTACTGATTCTGCCCGGAGGGCTTGGCATTTCCGTCACAGAACAGCGAAATCTTGAGAATACATTTGCCCAGGGTAAGATAGACGTATACTTTCTTGGAGCGATTCGGGAGGGAGCACAATATTGGGCAGATCCCGACCGGGTGGTAATCCATGTGCCCCAGATCTCTGCGGCACTGGTTAAAACAACACAGGCTGATGTTAAGGATCAGATTGGAGTATCCCCTGTACCAGAGAAAAAGGCGAAGCTGGAAGATCGCTTAAAGCAGCTGGAAGACCACATCATTGATGTGATAGGTAAGAGCCGGGTTGAGTTTACCGGAAGGGATAAAAACGGTGTTACCATACGGGTGCTGGTTCCGGCAAAACAGTTTGACTCCATTTTGCAGGAGACAGGTGGGCTGATGGAGGAAGTTCCTGGAAAGGAGCCTGAAAACTGGGCAAAACTTTTGAAAGAACGTAGGACAGAAGGGGAAAATCAGGAAGTTCTTTTCTCCATACGCAAAGATCTCTCCATATCACAGATCATTATACCGGATCTGGCCTATGTTGGATTTCAAAGAGTAGAAAACCAGGGAGCACTTTTATCCGGTCAGATAACCGGAACGGAAGGGGAAATCAGTTTTAATACCACAGTGTATTTTGGAAATGGTGATGATAAAAAACGTGCCTTTCAGATAAAAGAGCTGAATATTATATACAATAAGAAGGATTTAAATCTCAGACTTAAGCTCAGCGGCGGATACGAGGGCGGAAGAATTTCAGCCGGAGTACTGGATCAGGAAAAACTTACTTCAGAAGGAGAAGAGACTGTGAGCTTGTCAGAAATAAAGGATAAATTCCTGGCAATGATAAAAGTATTAGGACTGGATGTAGAATAAATTGCAAAAATTCTATTGACAAATACAACTGTAACTTTTATAATAACAGTAACAAAACAAAAAAAGAGAAATTAAAGGATATACAGTCCTATATATAACAGGGCATAATCCATGAAATAATGATAAGACTAATGGAATAAAGCAATTTCCCTGAAATAAGAGTTAGAATGAAGGAGGAGTAATATATGTCAATCGTAACATTAACAAAGCAGAACTTTGATGAAGAGGTTTTAAAAACTGACGATGTAGTGCTGGTGGATTTCTGGGCAACCTGGTGCGGTCCATGTAAGATGTTTGCTCCGGTTCTTGATGAGATTGCATCTGAGAATCATTCCGGTTTAAAGATTGGTAAGGTTGATGTGGACAATGAGCCGGATCTTGCCGGACAGTTTAAGGTTATGAGCATTCCTACAGTAGGAATTTTCAAGGGCGGTAAGCTGGCGGCAACTTCTGTAGGAGTGAAATCCAAGAAAGATATTCTGCAGATGGTAGAGCAGGTTAAATAATCAGACTCATAAAACCACAGGTCAATCCGGTGAAAGGAGGAACCTGTGGTTTTTTTATGAAAAGAAATAACAAATAAGTAGGTATTGACATTCCCCTATACGGGAAGGATTATACTGGTTCTATATGTATTTAGTACGAATGATAAAATGAGTAAATCGAACACGGAACACATAGACAATGCCAGTGCTTATGGGGGTTTACATGGAAGAAAAAAAACTGTACTCAATAGGGGAAGTGAGTAAGATCTGCAACATTTCAACAAAGGCTCTGCGTTTTTACGACAAGATCGGTATCATATCACCAGATATGATCTGTAAGGAGAACAGCTACCGCTATTACAACAAAGAAACACTTATGACCGTACCTGTTGTAAAGTATTATAAGCAGATGGGATTTAAGCTGGAAGAGATGCAGGGGCTTGTTGAGGGCAATACCTACTATTATCTGGAACAGAATTTCCGCAACAAAATCGACCAGCTTTGCCTCCAGGAGCAGCAGATTCACAACAGCTATGTGGCTGTTAAGGATTGGTACGAGCTGATTCAGGAAGCCAAAATGGTACTCCAGAACAATGTACATGAGGTATCTGTGAGATTCCTTCCGGAGTCCACGTTTTGCAGCCTGACACAGAGTTTTGGATACAATTATATGGAATCCATTATTAATATAGAATGGACCAATCACCTTGAAAAGGCTGAGAATGAGATTACAGGCCCTGTAATTCTTAAGTTTGACTCCTTTGAGGATAAGATGAAAGGCAGATGTGATACTGCAACCATTATGCAGAAAGCCATTCACCCCTGCAAGGAATGCTTAAACCGCCAGACTTATGGAGGTATCATGGTTGCTTCCGTTTATCATATTGGAAAGCATGAGACCATAGATGAAGAATACGAACGGATTGTAAGCTGGGCAGCCAAGCGGGGATACCAGTGCGGGAAAGAAAGCTTTGAGCGTTATGTGGTGGATTACTGGACAACCAGGAACCCGGAAGAGTTTGTAACAGAAGTGATTGTCCCGGTTTACCGTCAGTAAGGGAGCATGAACCCCAGTCCCAACGGTTTAAAAAGATAATCTTACAGGTTCTTTTGGAACAGAAATGAGTAAAAATTTCTGTTTCAGGAGAGCCTTTTTTATGTGTGGAGCATCAGGGTAAAAATTACCATTTAAACTGGTGTAAAAATTAAAAAAAATCTGTTGACATTCCCCATAGGGGGAAGTCCTATACTAAATGCATAGAAAAATGCAGGCAGCCAGTAGAAAATTAGTAACATTAACAGGCGTCGTGCATTTTCTAAACGTTTTCAGCTGAACGTGAAAGAAAAAGCAACAGGACAACTTAAATTTTGTGCACTATTCAGATGGGGAAGGAAACTTAAATGACGGAAGCGCGAAAGAAATTTAAACGAATTGGCGTTACAACCGGTTTGATATCTGGTCTCATGTACGGGTTATACACCACCTTCGTACTGATCGCCGGATACTACAAACCACTCGCCGGGGCAGTGGGGCTTTTTGCTGCTCCCTACGTAACATCTGGTCTCAATGACTTATTTGCCGGGATCTGGCTTACTGTGTACAACATAAAGACCGGAAGAATCCGTGAGATCGGAAGAAGCTTAAAACTGTTTCCAGGTAAAATCATTCTACTCGGTTCCCTTGTAGGTGGACCAATTGCCAGCGGTGCATATTTAATGGGCCTGGCTATGGCAGGAGCTTATGCTATTCCGATTTCTGCCATGTACATTCTTTTCGGAGCATTATTTGCACGGATCTTCTTAAAACAGAAAATCGTACCCAGAGTTGGTCTTGGTATGCTGATCTGTGTTGTGGGAGCAATCGTTATTAACTGGGTAAAACCAGAAGGCAGTGCCAACTTTACTCTCGGTATCATTTGTGCCTTTGTAGCAGCAATTGGCTGGGCGCTGGAAGGCGTATTTGCAGCTTACGGAAGTGCAATGCTTGACTCAGATGTAGTAATCAATATCCGTCAGCTTTTATCCGGAATTGTGGATTTAATTGTAATTCTGCCTATCGTAGGCGGTATGGGACTTTTAAAAGGCACACTCTTTTCCCTGCCTCCCATTGCATGGCTGATCGTTTCCGGTCTCTGTGCGGCAATCTCCTATCTCTGCTGGTATAAGTCAAACAGCACGATAGGCTGTGCCGTGGGAATGTCCCTTAACATCACCTACGCGTTCTGGGGCGTGCTGTTTTGTATCCTGTTTATCAAACAGCCAGTAACCCCAACCATTATCATTGGTTCAATTATCATTATCATCGGAGCTGTACTGGTATCCGTTGACCCATTTGAATTGCTAAATAAAAAGGAGGACTAAACAATGAAATATGATGCATTAGGAATGATCGAAACAAAAGGTTTAATCGGCTCAATCGAAGCTGCAGACGCTATGGTAAAGGCAGCAAATGTAACACTTGTTGGAAAAGAATTTGTAGGCGGCGGACTTGTTACTGTTATGGTAAGAGGTGATGTTGGAGCAGTAAAAGCAGCTACTGATGCAGGCGCAGCAGCAGCACAGAGAGTTGGCGAGCTGGTATCTGTACACGTGATTCCACGTCCACATGCAGAAGTTGAGACAATTCTTCCGAAGGATAAAAAGGAGATTAAGTAATGGGTAACCAAGGAATGACATCAGCATCTGCGGATGCGAAAATGGCAGCTATTAACAAAAAATTCAGGACAACTGGAATGACAACCGGTGCATTATCCGGACTTACCTACGGAATTTATACAGTTCTTGTACTGGTAGCCGGTTACTATGAACCTCTTGCCAGCGCAGCAGGCCTTTTAGCAGGACCATATGTATTATCCGGCTTAAATGACCTTTTCGCAGGAATCTGGCTGACTGCATATAATGCAAAAAGCGGCCGTCTCCGTGAGATGGGCAGAAGTCTTAATACATTCCCTGGAAAAATGATTGTAATCGGATCCATTCTTGGCGGACCTATTGCAAACGGCGCTTATCTGGTTGGTCTTGCCATGGCAGGAGCTTACGCAATCCCGATCTCCGCATTATGCAGTTTGTTTGGTGCAATCTTTGCCTGGATCTTCTTAAAACAGAAAATTACAAAAAGAGTTATGGTCGGTATGCTTGTATGTGTGGCTGGTGCCATCATCATCAACTGGACCAAGCCGGAAGGCAGTGATAACTTCACTCTGGGAATTATCTTCTCCTTCGTTGCAGCGATCTGCTGGGCGCTGGAAGGTGTATTCTCTACCTATGGCGGAGCTATGATCGACACTGATGTTGCTGTAAACTTACGTCAGCTCATCTCCGGTATTGTAGACTTATTCGTAATTCTTCCTATCGTTGGAGGTTTAGGACTTTTAGGTGGAACTTTAACAGCAGGAATTCCGGTTATCTGGCTGGCAGTTGCAGGCTTAAGTGCAGCAGTATCTTTCCTTTGCTGGTATAAGAGCAACTCTACGGTTGGCTGTGCAATTGGTATGTCCTTAAATGTAACATATGCGTTCTGGGGCGTTTTCTTCTGTATCCTGTTTCTGGGACAGGCAGTTACCCCTACGATTGTAATCGGCTCTATCGTAATCGTATTAGGTGCGATTGTAGTTACCATGAATCCACTGGATTTATTCAGGAAAGGGGTATAAAAACATGTTATTACCTGCAAGAACAGCGGTTTTAAATTATTTATACGGAGTAGAAAGTGCTGACATCGCTCAGATTATGGGAGCTTTAAAGTCAGAGTACGGCAGTGAGCGTCAGTTTACAAAGGATCGTTATATGGATCACGTTATGTCCTTAGAGGCAAACGGACTGGTTAGCTTACAGAGCTATGATTTAGATGAGAAGGGTGATCTGCGCATGCGTTATGCAATTAATGACGATGGCAAGGCAACCGTAGACAAGTACGTAGACAAGAAATACCGCAAATAAATTTCAGGAGGTTTACGAAGGTGAGATATTACGGAGATGAAGCATTAGGGCTGGTAGAGACTCTCGGATTAACTCCGGCTCTGGAAGCAGCAGATAAGATGTTAAAAGCAGCAGATGTAGAATTAATTTCCTATGAAAACGTAGGCTCTACCCTGGTAACCATTATGGTAAAGGGTGATGTGGCAGCCGTACGTTCCGCAGTCGATGCAGGTGCAGAAGCAGCAGCAGCCATCGGCAAACTGACTGCACATAATGTAATGCCAAGACCGATCAAAGAAGTCGGCGACATTGTATCAGTTCATGATATTGACGCGTAAAGAGAGGAAAACAGTATATGGTAAGATATGAAGCCATCGGCTCAATTGAAACATTTGGTTTGGTATTCGCATTAGAAGCGGCTGATGCTATGTGTAAAGCGGCTGATGTTGAACTTATTGGTTATGAGAACGTTGCTTCCGGATATATTTCCGTTCTGGTACGCGGAGATGTAGGAGCTTGCAAGACTGCAGTAGATGCAGGCGTTAAAGCAGTAAGCGATATGGGCGCTGAGATTTACAGCTGTGTTGTAATCCCAAGACCTCATCCGGATCTTGAAAAGATCATCAGGAGATATGCAATCGCTGCGCCGGAGCAGGAATAGAACGTATCCCGGTTGAAGGGAGAACAGAGAAATGAATTTTGTAGATAAAGACCTTCTCTCCATTCAGGAGGCAAGGATTTTAATGGAAAGCGCAAGAGACGCCGGTAAGACCATGCTCACCTTCCCCCAGGAAAAGCTTGATACCATCGTCGAAGGTCTTGCCAATGCAGCAAAGGAACTGGCAGAAGAACTGGCTGTGATGTCCGCAGAAGAAACTGGCTACGGACGCGCGAAAGATAAGCTTGTAAAAGACACCTTTGTCTGCGAATTTCTGCCGAAGCACTTACAGGATATGAAATGTGTGGGCGTCTTAAATGAAGACCCTGTACGTAAAACCATGGACGTAGGTGTTCCGGTGGGAGTCATCGCTGCTCTTACTCCTTCTGTAAGCCCGGTCTCCACTGCGATTTATAACGTACTGATTGCAGTGAAGTCCGGAAACCCCATCGTCATCGCTCCTCATGAGCGGGCGGTAAAGGTGACAGGCAGGCTTCTTGACTGTATGAAGGAAGTTGGTCTTCGCTATGGACTTCCGGAAGGAGCCATCGGATATTTAAAGACGGTAACGAAAGCAGGAGCTTTGGAACTGATTCATCACCCGGCAGCAGCCATGGTGGTCAATACCGGAGTGCCGGAATTAAACCGTGAGGCAGCGCAAAGCGGAAAGCCCTACATTTACGGAGGCACCGGAAACGGTCCTGTATTTATAGAGCGGACAGCTGATTTAAAACAGGCGGTTGAAGATATTATCGTAAGCCGTACCTTTGATTACGGAATCGTATCTGCGGCAGAACAGTATGTGGTAGTGGACAGCTTAATTGCA
This sequence comes from Hungatella sp., assembly GCA_009712635.1. Lineage (GTDB taxonomy): Bacteria > Bacillota > Clostridia > Lachnospirales > Lachnospiraceae > Lacrimispora. The sequence continues at coordinate 295,857 of WASS01000002.1, forward strand.
GCAGAAGTAAAAGCAGAAATGTTGAAAAACGGTGCGTATTTCATGAATGGGGAAGAAGAAAAGCAGTTAATTGATCTTCTCAACCTGGAGCATGGAAATGCAGATACGGAGATTATGGGAAGACCGGCTATTGAACTTGCAAGACGTGCAGGTTTTACAGTACCGGAAAACACAAGTGTTCTGGTTTCCCAGCAGAAATATATTTCTGACAGAAACCCATTTGCAAAAGAACTTCTCTGTCCCGTACTTGCCTACTACATCGAAAACGACTGGATGCATGCCTGCGAGAAATGTATGAGTCTCCTGGTAAATGAAAGCCATGGCCACACTCTGGTAATCCATTCCAGAGACGAAGAAGTAATCCGCCAGTTCGCTTTGAAAAAACCGGTCGGAAGAGTGCTTGTCAATACCCCTGCCACATTAGGCAGCATGGGAATGACCACGAATCTATTCCCTGCCATGACGCTGGGAAGTATCACAGCCGGAGCCGGTATTACATCGGATAATGTTTCCCCCATGAATTTCATCTATATCCGGAAAGTCGGATATGGAGTGAGAAAAGCCGATGAATATCTGGAAAATGCAAAAACAGAATTGTGTTCCTGCACCCAGGCTGCGGCACCTGCCAGTCAGCATGGAGATGCAAAAGAACTTTTAAAGCAGATATTAGAAGCATTATCAAAGGAACTGTAAGAGAAATAATTGAAAGAGAGGGTAAACAGATTGGATATTCGTGAATTTTCTAATAAATTTGTAGAAGCAACGAAAAACATGACACCAGAAGAAAGAGCTTCCCTGATGAAGATGTTTGAAACTGTTTCTGACGAAATCAATAAAAATGAGCCTGCAAAGGCAGCAGCTGCAGTATACGCCGAGGAGGGCACAACCATTCCTGACGGCATTACAACAAGACTTCAGAAATTAAAAGAGAACTACTTAACACACAAGCCAACTATTACAACATACCGTGCCCGCGCGATCACAAAGATTGCTGCAGAAAATCCAGGTATGCCAAAGATCATGCTTCGTGCAAAATGTTTCCGTTACTGCTGCGAAACAGCTCCCCTTGTTATTCAGGATAACGAGCTGATCGTAGGTGCTCCAAACGGCGCTCCTCGTGCAGGTGCTTTCTCTCCTGATATTGCATGGAGATGGATGAAGGATGAAATCGATACCATCGGAAGCCGTCCTCAGGATCCATTCTACATCTCTGATGAAGATAAAAAGATCATGAGAGAAGAGCTTTTCCCATACTGGGAGGGCAAATCCGTTGATGAGTACTGCGAAGATCAGTATCGTGAAGCTGGTGTTTGGGAATTATCCGGCGAATCCTTCGTTTCTGACTGTTCCTATCATGCAGTAAACGGCGGCGGTGACTCCAACCCTGGTTATGATGTAATCTTAATGAACAAGGGTATGCTTGATATCCAGCAGGAAGCAAAGGATCATTTAAAAGAATTAAAATACGAAAATCCAGATGACATTGAGAAGATCTACTTCTACAAGTCCATCATTGATACCACAGAAGGCGTTATGATCTACGCTAAGAGACTTTCTGAGTATGCAAAAGAACTTGCTGCTAAGGAAACCAATCCAAAGCGTAAAGATGAGCTTTTAAAGATCGCTGAAGTAAATGCATACGTTCCAGCTCACAAGCCAAGAACTTACTGGGAAGCAATTCAGTCTGTATGGACCATCGAGTCTCTGCTTGTAGTAGAAGAGAACCAGACTGGTATGTCCATCGGACGTGTAGACCAGTATATGTACCCTTACTACAAAGCTGATATCGAAGCTGGCCGTATGAATGATTTCCAGGCATTTGAACTTTCAGGCTGTATGCTTATTAAGATGTCTGAGATGATGTGGATCACCAGTGAAGGCGGTTCTAAATTCTTCGCAGGTTACCAGCCATTCGTTAATATGTGTGTAGGTGGTGTAACAAGAAGCGGAATGGATGCAACCAATGACTTAACATACCTTCTTATGGATGCTGTCCGTCATGTAAAGATTTATCAGCCATCTCTTGCATGCCGTATTCACAATAAGTCCCCGAAGAAGTACTTAAAGAAAATCGTAGATGTTGTTCGTTCCGGTATGGGATTCCCTGCATGCCACTTTGACGACGCACACATCAAGATGATGCTTGCAAAGGGCGTTTCTATTGAAGATGCACGTGACTACTGTCTGATGGGTTGTGTAGAGCCTCAGAAATCAGGACGTCTGTATCAGTGGACTTCAACTGCTTATACCCAGTGGCCAATCTGTATCGAGCTTGTACTTAACAAAGGTGTACCGTTATGGTATGGCAAACAGGTTTGTCCTGATATGGGAGACATCAACAGCTTTAAGACTTATGAAGAGTTTGAAGCAGCTGTTAAGGAAGAAATTAAGTACATTACAAAATGGTCTTCTGTTGCAACCGTTATCTCCCAGCGCGTTCACAGAGAACTTGCTCCAAAGCCATTAATGTCCATCATGTATGAAGGATGTATGGAAAAAGCAAAAGACGTATCTGCAGGCGGAGCGATGTATAACTTCGGACCTGGTGTTGTATGGTCAGGACTTGCAACCTATGCAGATTCCATGGCAGCAATTAAAAAGCTGGTATTCGATGAGAAGAAATACACACTTGCACAGTTAAATGAAGCATTAAAGGCTGACTTTGTGGGCTATGACCAGATCCGCACCGATTGCCTCAATGCACCAAAATACGGAAATGACGATGATTATGCAGATTTAATCGCTGCTGATTTAGTTGACTTTACTGAGCATGAGCACAGACAGTATAAGACTTTATACTCCGTATTAAGCCACGGTACATTATCTATTTCCAACAACACACCATTCGGTCAGTTAACAGGCGCTTCTGCAAACGGACGTCATGCGTGGCTGCCATTATCCGATGGTATCAGCCCAACCCAGGGTGCTGACTTCAAGGGACCGACAGCAATCATCAAGTCTGTATCCAAGATGGCAAACGATACCATGAACATCGGTATGGTACACAACTTTAAGATCATGGCTGGACTTCTTGATACACCAGAAGGAGAAGAAAGCTTAATTACTCTTCTTCGTACCGCCTGCATGTTCGGAAACGGCGAAATGCAGTTTAACTACTTAGATAACAACACACTGATTGAGGCTCAGAAACATCCGGAACTTTACCGTGACTTAATTGTCCGCGTAGCTGGATACAGCGCATTCTTCGTAGAGCTGTGCAAGGATGTACAGGATGAGATCATCAGCAGAACCATGTTGACACATTTCTAAAAGAAAACGGAGAACAATCACAATGGACCATGGAAATACAGGAGATATTGAACGTAAGGCGCTGATCTTTAACGTACAGAAGTACAACATGTATGACGGACCGGGAATCAGAACCCTGGTATTCTTTAAAGGCTGCCCGCTCCGGTGTAAATGGTGTGCCAATCCGGAAGGACTGGTACGGAAATTCCAGGTGATGTTTAAGCAGAATTCCTGTACAGACTGCGGGGCATGCGAAAGCGTTTGCCCCGTAGGAATCCATGTGATGTCCAAAGAGACCGGAAAACATGAAATCAGACGGGATAAGGATTGTATCGGCTGCATGAAATGTAAGAATGTCTGCCCCAATTCAGCGCTTTCCATTGCCGGAGAGGTAAAGACAATTTCCGAGCTGTTAAAAATCGTAGAGGAAGATGCCGCATTTTATGATATATCTGGCGGCGGTGTGACATTAGGCGGCGGTGAAGTGACTGCTCAGCCTGAGGCAGCCTTAAATCTTTTGATGGCATGCAAGAGGGAAGGCATTAACACAGCCATTGAAACCTGTGGTTACACAAAAACCGAAACAATTTTACAGATCGCAGAATACGTGGATTTATTCCTTTATGACATCAAGCATATGGATCCGGTTCGCCACAATGAACTGGCCGGTGTAAACAATGAACAGATCTTAATCAATTTGAAAGAACTGCTTCATCGCCGGTACAACGTAAAGGTTCGTATGCCAATGTTAAAGGGAATCAACGACAGCCGGGAAGAAATCGATGCAGTTATTCAATTCTTAATGCCGTTCCGTGATTACAAAAACTTTAAGGGAATTGACTTGCTTCCTTATCACAAGCTGGGAGTAAACAAATACAACCAGCTGGATATGGAATATCCAATTGATGGAGATCCAAGCTTAAGCGCGGAGGATTTAGACCGTATCGAAGGCTGGATGAATGAGTATCAGTTCCCGGTTACTGTGGTGAAACACTAGAAAGGGGAGAGCGCCGTGTCAGAGATACAGCGAGTCATAGAAGAATCCGTTCCCGGCAAGCAGGTTACCATCGCTCATGTAATTGCTTCGCCAATACCGGAGGTATATGAGTGTCTGGGTATCGATGAGCTTGGAGCCATCGGAATTTTAACCCTGTCCCCTTTTGAAACCTCCATCATTGCTGCTGATATTGCGGCGAAGGCAGCCAGTGTTCAGGTAGGATTTTTAGACCGTTTCACCGGCTCCGTCATCATCGCAGGAGACGTGGACAGTGTGGAGACAGCCCTTCGGGCAGTGTGTGAAACCTTACGGCGCGTACTTGGCTTTACCGTGCCGGATATAACCAAAACATGAGAAAAAAGAGAATCATGATCATCGGACCGGGCGGCAGCGGAAAAACTGCCCTTGCAGCCGCAATCAATGGTTTAGACGGTCCTGTCAAACGGACTCAGAACATGGTATATGGGGAGAAAACCTTAGATGTACCGGGAGTTTATTTAGAAAGTCCCTGGATGCACAAACACATCATCGCGGCAGCTCAGGACGCCTCCCATGTACTGATGCTGGTAGACCAGTCCTCATGCCGGGAGAGTTATCCCCCGGGATTTGCAAAAGCATTCCGGGTGCCGGTAATCGGAGTTATTACAGGAAGCGGAAAAAAGCCGGAGAATGACGGCTGGTGTATCCGTCAGTTAAAGAAAGCAGGGATTACAACTCCCTGTATTCACATCAACTTATCGGACCGCACGGGAATTGATGAGTTGATGGAAGTTATAAGAGGCCCAGAAAATGTGGGCAAATCTAAAGAAATACCCTACGGGTATCCCTTGATGCCCAAAGAACATGGGCAAATCTAAAGAAAGGAGGGAAATGTAACGTGGAGCAATTTGTAATGAACACAAAGGTATATATGGGATCTTCCTGTCTGGAAAAAATCAAGGAACTTTCTATAGAAAAAGCTTATATCATCTGTGATCCCTTTATGGCTCAGTCCGGTAAGGTGAACTTAATCACAGACCTGCTGACAGAAAAAGGAAGCAGCTTTGAAGTTTTCTCAGAAGTAGTGCCTGATCCTACCATCGCCGTTGTATCAAAGGCAATCGGTGGAATGAAAGGCTTTGGACCGGATACGATCATCGCGTTAGGCGGAGGTTCTGCCATCGATACCGCAAAGGCAGCCAGCCACATCTACACACAGATGGGAAATGACAAACTGAATTTAATTGCAGTTCCAACCACCAGCGGAACCGGAAGCGAAGTAACTAATTTTTCCGTTATTTCTGATCCGGAAGCTCAGGCGAAATATCCTCTGCGCTCCGACAGTATGGTACCGGATGCGGCATTCCTTGATCCCCGCTTTACAGTGTCAGTACCGCCTCATATTACGGCAGATACCGGTATGGATGTTTTAACCCATGCGTTAGAAGCCTATGTTTCAACCAATGCAGGTGATTTTACTGATGCATGTGCGGAAAAGGCAGTCAAACTGGTATGGAGCTATCTGGCACGTACTGTGGAAGAAGGAAGCGACATGGAGGCAAGAACTCACATGCACAATGCTTCCTGTCTGGCAGGAGTTGCTTTTAACGGTGCATCTTTAGGACTTTGCCATAGTATGGCACATGCACTGGGAGCCCGTTTCCACATTCCGCATGGAAGAAGCAATGCGATTCTGCTTCATCATGTAATCAGCTATAACGCTGGCTTAGAGGAAGCAGGAGAATTTGCAGCATGCAGCAGATATGTTGCCATTGCCAACATGCTTGGCATTGCAGCAGGAACAGAGAAAGCCACGGTACACGGCCTGGTGCGTCACATTAAAAATCTTATGAGTAAGATTAAAATACCGCAGCAGATCACCGATTTAAACGTGGACAAAGACGAATTTGAACAGGCTGTACGGGAAATGGCAGAGAAAGCACTAAAGGATAACTGCACATTGACCAACCCAAGAGTGCCTACGGTAGAAGAGATCGAAACAATTTACCGTAAGCTTTGTAAGGGGGGCTATTAATGAAATTCATCACCGAAGAAGATTTGAGAATTTTATTCAGAAGAGAACCCTTTGCCTCTTATGATCTTCCAGCACAGGCAAAGCTTACACCAGGAGCGCGTCAGTTCCTGCTGGACAAGAAGATATCATTTTGTGATGATCCCCTGACGGCAAAACGCAAACCATCAAAACCTGCAGAAGTGATCGTAGAGACACCAGTTACAGTTGCAGTTACAGAGCCTGCGCCGGACCGTTTCTTATTAAAACTGGAAACCTTAAAGGCACAGTTTCTGGAAGCCGGAATTTCCTTATTAGACAGGGACGTGTTGTTAGCAGAGCAGGTATTTGATTTAGAGCGGAAGTTATCTTTCGTGGGGAAAGGTGCTTCGGGCGACATAAATCCATTTGAGTCCTGCACCGGATTTAATAAGGAAAACCAAAACGAACCATACTCTGACTGTTTTGAGATCACCGGCTTTCATGCCCAATCCGAAAAAGGAAGAGAAATTGTATTGTTACACCGTCTGCGCTGCTGCGTCAGAGAACTTGCGGCAGAAGCAGGAGAAAAGAATTTTAACCCGGTTATTAACCGCTTATCCCAGATGATCTGCCTGTTGTATGGAGGAAATGCATGTCAAAGAAAGAAATAACATTTGATAGCTGCAACGAACTGGTAAGCCAGTTTGAAGCAGTGGTAAAAAATCCTGTCAGGGAACGTTCCTCCGTTTATTATACGGGGGTGGATTTAGGAACAGCGTGCGTGGTAGTGGCTGTACTTGATGAGAATTTCAGGCCAGTGGCTGGCGCTTACCGGTATGCGGATGTGGTCCGTGACGGAATGGTAGTCGATTACATCGGCGCCATCCGGATCGTTCGTGAGTTAAAAGCAGAACTGGAGGAAAAGCTGGATACGGAACTGCTTTATGCGGCTGCAGCCATTCCTCCGGGAACCGATTCACTGGACGGAGGAGCAATCAAGAATGTGGTACAGGGAGCCGGATTTGAAATCACTGCCCTTCTTGATGAACCAACGGCAGCAAACGCAGTGCTAAAGATACAAAACGGCGCAGTGGTGGATATCGGCGGCGGAACGACTGGAATTTCTATTTTAAAAGATGGAAAAGTAGTTTACGTAGCTGACGAGCCCACGGGAGGAACTCATTTTTCCCTGGTTGTATCCGGAGCTTATAACCTCTCTTTTTCAGAAGCAGAGCTTTATAAGCGAAAAGAAGAAAACCACAAAGAGCTGCTTCCGGTATTAAAGCCGGTAATCGAAAAGGTAGCCTCTATCATTAACCGCCACATCAAAGGATATGACGTAGATGAGATTTACTTAGTAGGCGGTACCTGCTGTTTAGCAGGAATCGAAACAATTATTGAGAAGCAGACAGGGATCCATACACGAAAACCGGACAACCCCATGTTTGTAACTCCTCTGGGAATCGCATTCTCCTGTACTCAGGAGGAAATGGATTAAAAGGAAGTGGACGTATGGAATATCGGATTATTAAATCGCCGTCACCTGGAACCATTGATATTTTAAACCGCAGAAAAGGCTCAGGAGCTTCCACTCCCATCGGAAAGGTGGATGCCATTGGTCTCGTTCAGGGACGGATTATTGAAATGGTATGTGCTGCCGATGTGGCGGAAAAAGCCGTGGGTGTCACAGTAGAAGATATCAAGGGTAGCTGCCCACAGAACATGATCATGCTAGCGATTTTTGGAGATACGGCATCGGTAGAGGCAGCGATGGAAGAAATCAGGCTGAGAGAGAAGAGAGGCGGGATAGAATGGTAGCAGCAAGACTGATTGACAATATCTGGGCGACCAGAAAGGCAGAGTCTTTAAACGGTTATAAGTTTATGCTTGCCGAGATCATTGGTGGTACACGGGAAGGTGAACGACTGATTGTAGCAGACATCATCAGCGCCGGAATCGGTGACCGCGTGATCATTTCTACCGGCTCTTCAGCCAGACGCATGCTGGGAAACGATGAGATTCCCGTTGATGCCGTAGTAATTGGGATTATTGATGAAGACTGCCAGTTTATATAGAAGGGAAGTGATCATATGAAGCAGTTGATATGCGCAAAAGACGTGGAAACATTGCATGCAGAAGGCAAAAGTGTATTTCACGTAGAGAGCGGAAGCATTATCACACCGTCAGCAAAAGATGCAGCAGATGCTTACGGAATCACCTTCTGCGACAAAGCGGAAGAGAAGGCAGAAGCGAAAGGAGCGTTTGCAGGAATGGATATTGACAGCGAGAAAATTTATATGGTACTGAAGGCTCTTATGGAAAAGGGAATGTTAAATGACATTTTAAAACCATATGAGTCAGAAAGCCATGGCAACGGTTTAAAGGTTGTTCGCGGAAGTTCTGTAAAGATGGATGTATTCGATACAGGTGATCCAAATGTAAAAGCTTATTATCAGGAGCTTGTAAGCAAAGAAGAATCAAAAATGAGCGCTGGTTTCCTGGTGATTGACCATTCTGAATTTGAGTGGGAACTGACCTATGAAGAAATCGACTATGTAATCGAAGGAACCTTAACTGTGACCATTGACGGAAAGACCTTTACGGCAAAAGCCGGAGATGTGCTCTTTGTACCGTCAGGATCAAAGGTAATCTGGGGTTCTCCGGACAAGGCAAGAGTATTCTACTCAACCTATCCGGCTAACTGGGCTGACTTGGTTTAAGGAGGTAAATGATGCAGGCACTTGGCTTTATAGAAACAAAAGGTGTGCTGGTGGCAATTGAAGCTGCCGATGCCATGTTAAAGGCAGCGGATGTGTCTCTGGTAGAGAAAACCAAAGTTGGCGGAGGTCTCATTACTGTTACGGTGACCGGCGATGTGGCGGCAGTGAAGGCAGCGGTTGAGGCCGGAGCGGCGGCAGTGGAGCGAATTAACAGTGCCGCATTAATCACACGCCATGTGATTCCAAGGCCTCATGAGGAACTTGCAGCTGTCATCGGCGGCAACACTCCAGATGAACCGGAGAAGGCACCAGTACCGGAGATTACCATGGAACCGGAAGAAGAGGCAGCCAGACCAGTCGATGAGACAGTTGAATCATCTGCTCAGATAACAGACGAAGAACCAAACTCAGAGACAGAGCTGGTGGATACCATAAAGAGAGAGACCATTGATCTGTGGATGCACCAGGACGGTCTTACTGAGACCATGAAGATACTTGAAGATATGAAGGTAACAGAGCTTAGGACGCTTGCCCGTGAATATCCCGAATTCAGCATAGCTGGAAGAGAGATTTCAAAGGCAAATAAAACCCTGCTGCTGGAAGAATTCAGGAAGTATTACGGACAAAATGATTAAGATTTTTAGAAGAGGAGATACGGAACATGGAAAATTTTGATTATGATTTGCGTTCCATCCAGGAAGCAAGGGATTTAGCCAGAAACGGCGAAGCGGCAGCAAAGAAAATCGCAGGATATACAGCAGAACAGATCGATGTTATTTTAAAAAGCATGGCAAAGGCAGGCGAGGAGCACTCCCTGTGTCTGGCTCAGATGGCTGTTGAAGAAACAGGATTTGGTAAAGTGATGGATAAGGCTTATAAGAACCATGCAGCTTCCACACTTTTATATGAAGAGATCAAGGACATGAAGACAAGAGGAATTCTTTGTGAAGATACCACAAAGCAGACCTTTGACGTAGCAGAGCCGGTAGGACTTGTAATGGGTATCGTACCTTCCACAAACCCAACCTCTACTGTATTCTTCAAATCCATGATCGCAATTAAATCAGGAAATGCAATCGTATTTTCCCCACATCCATCTGCAGCAAAATGTACTCAGAAGGCAGCAGAGGTTATGTGTGAAGCAGCAATTGCAGCTGGTGCACCAGAGGGAATTATCAGTTGCGTAACCATGCCTTCCATGGGATCAACCAATGAGCTGATGAAATGCAAGGAAGTTTCCATTATCATCGCAACTGGCGGTCCTGGAATGGTAAAAGCTGCTTACAGCGCAGGAAAACCTGCAATCGGCGTAGGTGCAGGAAACTCTCCGGCATACATCGAGAAGACAGCTGACGTAAAACATGCAGTAAGAACCATTATGGCCAGCAAGACCTTTGACTACGGTACCATCTGTGCTTCTGAGCAGTCCATCATCTGTGAAGAAAGCAACCATGCAGAGGTTGTAGCAGAGTTAAAGAGCCAGGGCGGCTACTTCATGACAAAAGAAGAAACCGATAAGGTTTGCAATCTGTTATTCAAAAACGGTCATAACATGAACGCAAAGTTTGTAGGACGTTCTCCTCAGGTGATCGCTGCAGCTGCAGGTATCACCATTCCGGAAGGCACAAGAGTGTTAATCGGTAAGCAGGAAGGCGTTGGCGAAGGATATCCATTATCTTACGAAAAACTGACAACAGTTCTTGGTTTCTATACCGTTAAGGACTGGGAAGAAGCATGTGGTTTAAGCTACCGTCTGTTACAGAACGGTATTGGACATACCATGAGCATTCATACTCAGGACAGAGATATGGTATTAAAATTTGCAGCAAAACCAGCTTCCAGAATCCTTGTAAACACAGGCGGAAGCCAGGGCGGAACCGGAATCAGCACAGGTCTTCCAATTGCCTTCACATTAGGCTGCGGAACCTGCGGCGGAAGCTCTGTTTCTGAAAATGTAAGCCCGAAACACTTACTGAACGTTAAGACAGTAGCATTCGGCTTAAAAGACTGCGCAACCATTGTAGAAGATGACCCAACTTTCATGTGGAAAGAAAAATCACAGGCTTCCTCTTCCTTCAGCCCAGCAGAGCTTGTTGCTTCCTTTGAGAAAAAGGAAAGCGCTCCGGCAGCTTCCTGTCAGAGCGGCAGCGATGACAATGACAAGCTTGCGGCTCTTGTAAAGGAAATCGTTCTGGCTATGAAAGGCCAGTAATCAGAACTGAAAAAGGAGAACAGCAATGGATAAGTATGAAGCGGTAATCAAGCTCTTAATGGATGCGGTTAAATCAGAATCCGGCAGTGACGAGCTGACGATTCCGGTAGGCGTTTCCAACCGCCATGTGCATTTGTCTCAGGAAGATTTAGATACTCTGTTTGGAAAAGGCTACCAGCTGACCAACATGAAAGAGTTATCCCAGCCTGGACAGTATGCATGCAAGGAAATGGTAACAGTATGCGGTCCTAAGGGAGCCATTGAAAAAGTCCGCATTTTAGGACCTGTAAGAAAGCAGACCCAGGTAGAAATCCTGGCTGCCGACTGCTTTAAACTTGGCAGAAATACAACACCTAAAATGTCCGGCGAACTGGCAGGAACACCAGGAATTACACTGGTAGGACCAAAAGGCACCGTAGAGACAAAAGAGGGCTTAATCATTGCCCAGAGACATATTCACATGTCACCGGCTGACGCTTTAAAATTCGGCGTACACGATGGTGAGACAGTTAATATTGAAACAGAGGGCATTCGTGGAGGAATCTTTAACAACGTGGCAATCCGCGTAACAGAGACTTCAGCATTAGAATGTCACTTAGACACGGAAGAAGCCAATGCGATGGGCCTTTCCGGTTCATCTAAGGTAACAATTGTTAAATAGGGAACTATTAAAAATTAATTATAAAAATTCAGGAGGATTTAAAAATGAAATATGATGCATTAGGAATGATCGAGACTAAAGGTTTAATTGGATCCATCGAGGCAGCAGATGCTATGGTTAAGGCAGCTAACGTAACTTTAATTGGTAAAGAATTCGTAGGCGGCGGTCTTGTAACTGTTATGGTAAGAGGCGATGTAGGAGCTGTTAAGGCAGCAACTGATGCAGGTGCAGCAGCAGCTCAGCGTGTAGGCGAACTGGTTTCCGTACATGTAATTCCTCGTCCACATGCAGAAGTAGAAACAATTCTTCCTGCAACAAAAGAAGTTTAATTAATTTAATCCGGCTGACCCCGATTTTTCTTGGGTCAGCCGGATTTTTTTATAAACAATACGTCTGAAACTGTCTATAAATTGGTTACATGATTTATGATATATTAACCAAATTATGGGAAAATATAAAAGTAATTTATCTATGTGTTACAAATGTCAAGTTAAAATTCCGTGTATAATAGACAAAACTCTTTTTATCATGTATAATAATAAATACATGAGCAGGGATAGAAAGCAGGTGAAGTTATGCACAATAACAGAAGCGTAATGAGAAGCTTTATGATGGTAACCCAACTGGGAATCAGTGTTATGGTGCCTGTTTTTGTCTGTATTTTTGCTGGTTACTATATTGACCGGTATGCAGGAACGAGATTTACCTTACTGTTTCTCATTCTTGGATTTATGGCTGGGGGTCTTAATGCATATAAACTGGCAAAGGCTACACTGGCTATGAATGAAAAAGAAGAACGGGAGGCTCTTAAGAGGCTGCAAAGTGAAAAACAGGCTGAAGAACGGCAGATTGTTATTAAGCCGAAACAGCCGAGCCGCGTAAAGAAATGAAGGAATGGTAACGCGTATAAAGGGAGGATTTATTGATGGAAAAAGTGACGAAGAATCTTATTTTAGAGGTCTTGGTCGGTATTGTTGTATTTACGGTGGCAGTAATGCTCGCCGCATTATTTTTATATCCCCAGCCTTCTGTTTTCGCAGGACTTCTTTTTGGCATGCTGCTTGCCCTTGCCGCTTTTTTATCTATGGCTTTGATTCTGGTGAATGCCATGAAATCATCTGACCCAAAGATAGTACAGAGGAACAGTATAATAGGTACTTCAGTCCGTTATCTGCTGCTGATTGCGATTCTGGTTATCGTAATTGTTTATTTCCAGTCGCAGATTAATCCGGTAGCTTTGGTAATCGGAGTCTTTGGACTCAAAGCAGGAGCATTCTTACAGCCTGTCATACACAAAATTGCAGCCCGTTTCGCTAACAGGAATTAAAGCTGTATTTATGTGAATTATCTACGGAAGAAAGGAGGCAATAGCGTATGGTCGTTGCAAGTGCCAATCAAGTGGATTTTATGATCAAGGGTATAACAAAGTTCCATGCTTTCGGGCAGGAACTGTGGGTTACTACAACGGAGATAGGCCTGAGTATTGTAACAATCGTTATTCTGATTCTTGTGTTTATTACAGATAAGAAGATGAAGACGGCGACAGAAGTCCCGGGGACCTTCCAGAATATGATTGAATTTGTGGTGGAATCACTGGACAAACTGGTCGGCGCAACCATGGGACACAACGCGAAAAAGTTTGTTAATTACATTGGAACAATCTTTATTTTTATTCTTTTTTGCAATATCAGCGGTCTGTTCGGTCTCAGGACTCCCACAGGAGACTTTGGTGTCACATTTATGCTCGGTCTGTTCACGTTCTTCATCGTGCAGTACCAGGGAATTAAGAACCATGGAATCGGACATTTTACAAGTCTTGCAAAGCCGTTTCCTGTTTTATTACCGATTAATATAATCGGAGAGATTACAAACCCGTTATCTCAGGCACTCCGTTTGTTTGGAAACATGATGTCCGGAGTAGTGATTATGGGATTGTGGTATGGAATGATGCCGATTTTTGTAAATATCGGTATTCCCGCATTTTTACATGTGTATTGTGATTTGTTCTCTGGCTGTATACAAACGTATGTGTTCTGTATGCTGACCATGGTATATGTTAATGACAAGTTAGACTAAGCATGTATTTTATTGAGAATCAGGCAGAAATTAATTATTTTAACTCAGGAGGATTTATCTATGAACGGAATTTCAGGACAGGATTTTATCTACGGTTGCTCAGCAATTGGTGCAGGTATTGCCATGATCGCAGGTATTGGACCTGGTGTTGGACAGGGTATTGCAGCCGGACACGCGGCAGCAGCAGTTGGACGTAATCCAGGAGCTAAATCTGACATCACATCCACCATGCTTTTAGGTCAGGCAGTTGCAGAGACAACTGGTCTTTATGGTTTCGCAGTAGCAGCCATTCTTATGTTCTTAAAACCATTCAGCTAAAGAAAAATAGCAGAATTCAGTAAGAAAGAGCAAGAGGAGGCGAGAACTTGGAACGATTATTGGGATTTGACCCACAGCTGCTTTTTGGTTCGTTTATAATGGGTATTAACGTATTTATCCTGTTTTTCGCATTATCCTATAAGTTATTTAATCCGGTGCGCGATGTCCTGGAAAAAAGAAAACAGAAGATCGCAGGAGAACTGAAAAGTGCTGCCGAAGATAAAGAAGCTGCCCATATCATGAAGAATGAATATGAAGCCAGGATTTCAGAAGTGAAAAAAGAGGCAGAAGCGATCTTAGAGGATGCGAGAAAAAGAGCGAAGCAGCGTGAGGCTGAGATTATATCAGAAGCCAGGGAAGAAGCGAACCGTATCGTCATGAGGGGAAATCGTGAAGTTGAATTAGAGAGGAAGAAAGCACTTGATGATATGAAAGAGCAGATTGTATCCATCGCATCCGTTATGGCGGGTAAAGTGGTAGCTGCATCCATTGATTCTTCCGTGCAGGACTCACTGATTGATGAAACCTTGAGAGAGATGGGGGAAAGCACATGGCAAAGCTAGTATCAAAGATATATGGCGATGCTTTGTTTGAGGAAGCCTTGGAAAAGCAGGAAGTGGACGCTTTGTTTGAGGAAGTGAAAGCTCTGTTAAGCATTTGGCATGAGAATGAGGATTTGGCGGGACTTCTTGATAATCCTAAGATCGGTAAGGAAGATAAAACCGGGATTATTAAGGAAGTATTTAGTGGCCGCATATCGGATACTCTGCTTTTTTTTCTAATTATCATTGTCGAAAAAGGCAGACAAAAGGAAATAAATGCGATATGCAATTATTTTATCAGTACCGTCAGGGAATATAAAAAAATTGGTGTGGCCCATGTGACCAGCGCTGTGGAATTAAAAGCAGACCAGAAGGCTCAGCTTGAAAAGAAACTGCTGGATACAACCAGCTATGTGGAATTTGAGATGAATTATTCAGTAGATCCCGCAATTATAGGGGGACTGATTATTCGAATCGGAGACCGGGTCATTGATTCCAGCATTAAAACTCAGATTTATGAGTTACGCCGCAGTTTATCAAAGCTGCAGCTAACATGATTTCCTTAATAAAATCAGAAAGAAGGTGCAAACCTTAATGAATTTAAGACCAGAAGAGATCAGTTCCGTCATCAAGGAACAGATTCAAAGATATTCAACGAAGCTGGAAGTCTCTGATGTCGGTACAGTCATTCAGGTAGCGGACGGTATCGCCCGTATTCACGGTCTTGAGAATGCAATGCAGGGAGAACTTCTGGAATTTCCCGGAGAAATCTATGGCATGGTTCTCAACCTGGAAGAGGACAACGTTGGTGCAGTATTACTTGGTGCCGGCGCGATCAGTGAAGGTGATATTGTAAAAACTACCGGACGTGTGGTAGAAGTTCCGGTAGGAGATGCACTGACCGGGCGGGTGGTGAATGCCCTTGGTCAGCCGATCGACGGAAAAGGACCGATTCAGACAGATAAGTTCCGTAAAATTGAACGTGTTGCTCATGGCGTTATTGACAGAAAATCAGTAGATACTCCTCTTCAGACCGGTATCAAGGCAATTGATGCCATGATCCCCATCGGAAGAGGTCAGAGAGAGCTGATTATCGGAGACCGTCAGACAGGAAAAACAGCCATTGCCCTGGATACCATTATTAACCAGAAGGGTCAGGGAGTGCACTGTATCTATGTAGCCATCGGTCAGAAATCATCTACCGTTGCTACCATTGTAAAAACACTGGAACAGTATGGCGCTATGGATTACACCACCGTTGTGGTATCCACTGCTTCCGATTTAGCTCCTCTTCAGTATATCGCTCCTTACTCCGGCTGCGCAATGGGAGAAGAGTGGATGGAAAATGGTGGAGATGTGCTTGTTATTTATGACGATTTAAGTAAACATGCAGCAGCTTACCGTACCCTGTCACTTCTTCTTAAGAGACCGCCGGGCCGTGAAGCTTATCCTGGAGATGTATTCTACCTTCATTCCAGACTTCTGGAACGAGCTTCCAGACTTTCCGACGAGTTAGGCGGAGGTTCCTTAACGGCTCTTCCCATCATTGAGACTCAGGCGGGTGACGTATCGGCTTACATTCCGACCAATGTTATTTCTATCACAGATGGTCAGATTTATCTGGAGACAGAGATGTTTAACTCAGGATTCCGCCCTGCTATTAATGCAGGTCTTTCCGTATCACGAGTTGGCGGTTCTGCTCAGATCAAGGCGATGAAGAAGATCGCAGCCCCGATCCGTGTGGAACTGGCTCAGTACAGAGAGCTTGCAAGCTTTGCCCAGTTTGGTTCCGAGCTTGATAAGGAAACAGCTGAACAGCTGGCACAGGGAGAAAGAATCAGGGAAGTATTAAAGCAGGGTCAGTATCAGCCCATTCCGGTTGAATATCAGATCATCATTATCTTTGCAGCCACGAGAAAATTGCTTTTGGATATTCCGACAGCTAAAATCCTCGACTTTGAGAAGGCTTTAACAAGCTTTATTGACAGCAAATATTCTGAGATTCCTGCAAGTATACGTGAAACAAAACAGCTGACACCTGAGACAGAAGAACTGTTGGTAAAGGCAATCAATGAGTGCAAAGCAGGTGTTTTTTAAAGGCAGGTGAAAATCATGGCATCCATTAGGGATATCAAACGAAGAAGAGACAGTATTTCCAGTACCGAACAGATTACCAAAGCCATGAAGCTCATATCGACCGTTAAATTGCAGAAATCCAGAGCGAAAGCAGAAGCTTCCAAGCCATATTATGATATGATGTACGATACCATTCAGTCCATGCTCCGCAAGTCCGGTACAATTGAACATAAATATTTAAAGGCAGGAGATTCCAAAAGGAAGGCAGTAATTGTGATTACTTCCAACAGGGGTCTCGCCGGCGGATATAACAGCAACATTGCAAAGCTGGTTCAGCAGGATGAGCGTTTAATCCCTGAGCTTACCGACATCTATGCCATTGGACGCAAGGGGAAAGAAGCACTGGGGAAAAAGGGATATAAGATTGCCCAGGATTATTCCGAAGTAATTAATGAACCTATTTACCGGGATGCTGCTGACATAACCATGGAGCTCTTGGACGCATTCGGGCAAAACCGGATCGGAGAGATCTATCTGGTTTATACTTCATTTAAGAATACGGTGACCCAGATTCCAACACTTAAGAAGCTGCTCCCTGTTAAGATGGAAACGGGAAGCGAGAAGATGGATCTGGCGTTTATGAACTATGAGCCGAATGAGGAAGTGGTTCTGGATTCCATTATTCCAAAATATATGAGCAGTCTGATTTACGGTGCCTTATTAGAAGCCGTAGCCAGTGAAAATGGGGCCAGAATGACTGCCATGGACTCTGCAACCAATAATGCGGAAGATATGATAGAAGAGCTTGGGCTGATCTATAACAGGGCAAGACAGGGGTCTATTACCCAGGAGCTTACCGAAATTATAGCCGGTGCCAATGCAATATCATAACTGTTCGGATCATTTAGCAGGACGAACTTCCTTAATAAAGAAAGAAATATAAATAAAGGAGAAACAAGATGGCAGAACAAAATATTGGTAAGATCACCCAGATCATCGGTGCCGTACTGGATATCAAGTTCAGCCAGGGCAAGCTGCCGGACATCAATGAAGCCATTGATATCACTACAAAAGACGGTGGCAGACTGGTTGTAGAAGTATCCCAGCATCTTGGCGATGATACCGTTCGATGTATCGCCATGGGCTCAACCGATGGACTGGTACGTGGTATGGAAGCCGCAGCAACAGGCGCTCCTATTACCGTGCCGGTTGGAGAAGAAACTCTGGGACGTATCTTTAACGTTCTGGGTGATCCAATCGATAAAAAACCAGCACCGGAAGTAAAAGAGTATTTTCCGATTCACAGACCAGCTCCCACCTTTGCTGAGCAGCTGACGGAAACGGAAATTCTTGAGACCGGAATCAAAGTCGTTGACCTTCTCTGTCCTTATCAGAAGGGCGGTAAGATCGGACTCTTTGGCGGTGCAGGAGTAGGAAAAACCGTATTGATTCAGGAATTAATCCGTAACATCGCTACAGAGCACGGCGGATATTCCGTATTTACGGGAGTTGGTGAGAGAACCCGTGAAGGAAATGACTTATATCACGAAATGCAGGAATCAGGCGTTATTAATAAAACAACCATGGTATTCGGCCAGATGAACGAACCGCCGGGCGCACGTATGAGAGTGGGTCTGACTGGACTTACCATGGCAGAATACTTCCGTGACCAGGGTGGTAAGGATGTTCTTTTATTCATTGACAACATCTTCCGTTTTACCCAGGCCGGTTCTGAGGTATCCGCACTTCTTGGACGTATGCCTTCAGCCGTTGGTTATCAGCCCACTCTTCAGACAGAAATGGGTGCACTTCAGGAGCGTATCACTTCTACAAAGAACGGTTCTATCACCTCTGTTCAGGCAGTTTATGTGCCGGCAGATGACTTAACTGATCCGGCTCCGGCTAATACCTTCGCTCATCTGGATGCGACCACGGTTCTTGACCGTTCCATCGTAGAGCTTGGTATTTATCCGGCAGTTGATCCTCTTGGATCTACATCAAGAATTCTGGATCCGCGTATTGTGGGTGAAGAGCATTACCGTGTTGCCCGTGGCGTGCAGGAGGTTCTTCAGAAGTACAAAGAGCTTCAGGATATTATCGCCATGCTTGGTATGGATGAACTTTCTGAGGAAGATAAGCTGACAGTAGCCCGTGCAAGAAAGATTCAGAGATTCTTATCCCAGCCTTTCTTTGTTGCAACTCAGTTTAACGGTCTGGAGGGACGTTATGTGCCTCTTACTGAAACCATTCAGGGCTTTAAGGAGATTCTGGAAGGAAAGCACGATGATATACCGGAAAGCTATTTCTTAAATGCAGGTAGCATTGATGACGTTCTTGCCCGCGTGAAAAAATAGGGGGTGGGAAGATGGCTGATTTATTTAAACTGCAGATCATAACTCCCGAGAGAGAGTTTTATGAGGGAGAAGCCTCTATGGTAGAACTTACTACCACTGAAGGTGAAATCGGTGTATACCCGGCACATATTCCAATGACAGCCATTGTAGCACCGGGAGTCTTAAAAATTCACGAAGCCGGCGGCATAAAAGAAGCTGCTCTGATGTCTGGATTTCTTGAGATTCTACCGGAGAAAATTGTTGTTATGGCGGAAGTGGCAGAGTGGCCGGATGAGATCGATTTAAACCGTGCGGAAGAGGCAAAGGTTCGTGCAGAACGCCGCTTGAAAGAGCAGAGCGGAGAGATTGATATAGTAAGAGCGGAAACAGCGCTGAAAAAAGCACTGGTAAGAATTTCGCTTACAAAATAACAGAAAGGGATTTAAGCCGTTATGGTTTAAGTCCCTTTTTTATAGAACCAGATTAATATGTAACAGTAAATTCTTTGGCTTGAACACTCAAAAATATATTTTTATCAATTTTGATTCCACCGCTGCGATAGGGGTTTTCACAGTATGAATGTTTAAGACTGGTTCCATTGTGAAGAAGCTGAACGCAATCTGATTCACTCTTACGATAATGAAAGCTGCATACTGTTCCAAAACATTCCAGACAAAGCTCAAAATCCCCTATTTGATCAGGAAGAACAGGATCAATAATAATGGCATCTGCCTGAAAACGAATTCCCAGAATATGACTGATCAACTGGTGCATATAGATGCCTGGACCAGAGGAATAGAGTCGCCAGCCGCCTTTTACCGGAATACTGCCGCTGCGCAGCAGGTGGAAATCCTGTTGATACTCATAACGATCCTTATAATCTCCATCGGAACTGCTAAAGTACATGTTGCTCTGACGTAGACAGGCATTTGGAACAGTTTTTTGAATGAGAACGGGATTAATCCGGAACAGTCCTTCCCATGCTTTCTCCGCGTTTCCGTATTTTGCCATAGCCTCAATATAACGAATATGCGCATGGGAGTATTGGAGACTGATTTCTCTTCCTACATTTGCCGCCTGTTCCGCTCGTTTGAACAGATGGCTTACACCTCCGTCGTAAGATGCCGGGGCATCCATCAGTCTGACTCCATCCGGGCATTCCAGATAATTCTGGATAACTTCGATGTTTTTTGCAGCCTGATTCTGATCCGCCAGCTCTGCTATAATACTTCTGGTTTGAGGCAGCAGACGGTAATGAATATTGGTCTGGCTGTCTGATGGATGCAATAAGTGTTTGGCGGATGAATTCCACTCTAAAAATCCTGCTATAATATGATCTTTCACTGCATAGTCTGAAAATGCTTTTCTGGTATAATCCCCTAAATCCAAGAGGGTGCGTGAGAAAGCTCCATCATAACCGGAAAGAGCTTTACCCAGGGAGGTAAAAGTCTGGCATGCCAAAGCCTGGGTCCAGGTGCTGACGAGTTTCTCCTTCATATCCGGTTTTTCAGGCTGTAACGTATCATCCCAGTCTCCGCCAGCATAAGTGATAAGCCCGGTACCTGGAATAAAGCGATTTTTCTGTATTTGAGATACTGCAGCCTGAATATGGGAAAACAGAGATTCTTTTTTCTCCCTATGATCCGCATACGGCAGAATTTCCTGCAATATGGTGTAGTCCTGGCTGGCAGTAAGATAATCTGCAAGGCTCTTTAATGGCCAGAAGATCACATCTCCATGGCATTCGCCGGCATTCATTTCATAACGGTCAAACATGAACCATTGGGGCCACTCGTTGGTTGCACTCTCCTGATGAGAAAATATATTTATTAATATTTCACGTATAATCCCATAATTTCCGGTAGACAGAAAATATTCAAAAGGTCCCTGGCAGATATCTCTGGTTCCCCATGCCGCACCTCCTGGCTGCTCCAGTCCATGAGGCATCAGAAAATGAATCATGGCATTGTGGGTGTACCACCAAGCGGTCTCGTTTAAAATAGATAAACGTTCATTTCCTTCTGAGGCATTTAAATGAAAATGTTTCATAATGGAAGCATACTGTTCCAATGCATACGCTTTTTCTTTCCCGAAATCAGCCATACTGGAGATGGAAGCGTTGGGGTAGAAACTGCCGCCAATCGTCAGATGGAGGGTGTTGGTATTTGAATAGGAGAACGTAACAAAGGTCTCATCAAAAGGACACTCTTCTTCATAGAAGATACGGTCATCAGAAATAATACATGATTCATTTGTAATAATATCATAAGAAAGATTTTCATATTTATCTGTCTGAAACGGAAAATGTATTCTGTTTTCTGTAACTGTACCTAATATGTCATGAGTGAATTCATTGGTACCCATTGATAACTGATTGGTAACAATAAAGTCATATTTGCAGCCATTTACACTTAATACTTCCAGATGCACCTGGGAAGCCTGAGGCTGAGCTTTTGCATTAACTGTATTTTTGCTGCTGCAATAGGCGGTGACAAGAATAAGGTCATCTTCTGTTTTATAGTACCATCGGGAGTAGTTCATGCCCATCTCATAAAGGGAAGGAAGAGAGAGCAGGTGAAAATGACTGCCTTTGCGAACATAGATACGCTGTCCGCTGTTCTTTTGAATATTTAAAAATCCTCTGGGAGTGGATATCAATTTATGCAGGTTGGTATTTCCTAAAACTACATGACTGTTAAAAACCCCATACATATAATGCGTAGAGGATATGAGATCAGTGGAAATAGTACTGGCATCAGGAGGCGTAATAATTATGGTTCCATGAGGGCGGATCACCTGTTCCTCTTTCTTTTCAGTCACAACATGGCAGTGATCTGGTGTAAAAAAAGAGATGACTTGTGAGTCTTTTGTTTCTGTTAAAAGCTGTTGGGGAAACAGCCTTCTTATCTCATCGCTGCTCATAACAAGAGAATTTAAGGGCGCTCCATACATTTCCTTTATTTTGTAATTTTGGACAGGGCTGAAAGTACCATCTCCAAATGGTTTTTTCTTATATTGCTCTTTTATGGTGGTCAGAAAATCTGCATGAGTCACTTTCTCTTTGTGGTGTTTCAGAAAATGACCGTAGAAAACTGATGTATCACTTCCTGAAAATGTGAATGGCTCTGTCAGGAGTGAACTGTACGCAAACTCATACTGAAGATTTCGGTCGGTAAGCCCGTTTAGCAATGCCGTTGGTGTATTGGTCTTTTTGTATTCCAGACCAAAAAAATCCAGGCCGTCAGTTGAATAGTGTATGATTTTGTGGGACAGAGATCCTTGCTGCAGATATGGATTACAGCCGTTGTCCGGCATGTTTTGCCTGGAACAGATGGTATATCCATATTCTCCTTCAAAAACACTGTGTCCCAGATATTGGGATGTATAAAGTTCGTTGGTAAGAACATTTTCTTTGCCTGATAAACCAATATCCTGTCCGTATAATAAATCAACCGTAATCTGGTCTTTGCTGTTGAGAGTAATTTCATAAAACCATGAGTTCTCAATTAAAAAAAAATCTGTTGTATAGGCGATTCCTGCATAGTTACCTTCGTACCGGACACAGTTTTCCCGGCGGCTGATGCGGCAGCCCGATTGCTGTCCTAAGAGGGGATGGACTGATTTTACTTTATTGTTTTCATATATTCTTAAAAAGATATTATTGGCTGATCCATCCTTTGCATTTCCGCGAAATTGATTGATGAGGACTGAGCCTGAACTCATTTCAAATATGTCTCCAGTTGGGACAAGCAGAAAATCAAGCATGTCCGAGTGCAGGGAGAGTAAATCATGGGGTCGTTTCATAATGAGTATCCTTTCTGTAATCAAATCTTGTAATAAGTTATGTCTGTGTGAAAACGTTTCCATAAAAACGTGAAAATAATAAAACTTAATGCAAAGTATAGAAGAAAAAAATATGAAAGTCAATAATTTAATTAAAAAGTAGTCTAAAAATACCAGCTATTAGAATGAAAAATCACAAAAAAGTGTTTGACAAAGCGTGGAATGAATAATATAATCAGTGCATAAAATACAAAATGAAAAGCATATGAAAACGTTTCCATGTGAAAAACGAATAAATTTACGGTTAGAGGGCTTGTCCTGACTGTAATGAAACTATGCTGCAGAAAGGAAGAGATTAGTTTGAAAAGAATAAAGCTACACTTGGAAAATTTTGTCCATGAAGTGAAAAAGAAATATATTTTGTTTCTTATGGTTTTACCGGTCTTAATTTATTTTTTTATATTTGCTTACATACCCATGCCCGGTGCATATATTGCGTTTGTTGATTATAACATTGGCAAAGGTATTTTTGGAAGTGCTTTTGTCGGGTTAAAAAACTTTGAATTTCTGTTTCGTACCGGAGATCTGCTGCGCATTACTAAAAATACAATTCTATATAATCTTGTATTTCTTATTTTGGGTAATGCATTCCAGATTATATTTGCTGTTATGATATCAGAAGTAGGGAATAAGTGGTTTAAAAAAATATCCCAGTCCATTATATTATTGCCTTATTTTATTTCTATGGTAATTGTCGGATTTTTTTCCTACAACCTGTTTAATTATGATTATGGTTTTATTAATACCATATTAGCTGGTCTGGGATTCCCCAAACATGAATTCTATTCCGATCAGGGGATATGGAAATATATTATTGTATTTTTTAAAATATGGTCTGGCACTGGATATGGAATGATTATTTATCTGGCATCGATTGCCGGAATTGAACAGGATATTTATGAAGCGGCATCTTTAGACGGGGCGTCCCCTATGCAGAAAATCCGGTATATTACATTTCCCATGTTGAAACCAACAATGATATTATTAATTCTTTTTGGTCTTGGTGGAATTCTGAAAGGCTCATTTGATTTGTTTTACAATCTGATTGGAACGAATTCCGTGCTCTATCCACAGACAGATGTGATTGACACCTTTGTTTTCCGTAGTCTGGTTGGACAGTTTAATTTTTCACAGGGAGCCGCTGTTGGATTTTATCAATCGGTATTCGGCCTGGTACTGGTTCTGACGGTAAATGCCATCGTAAAAAAGATCGAACCGGACAGTGCATTGTTTTAGTCTATTAGATCAGGAGGATATATATGGAAAAGAAAAAAAATGCAGGGCGCAGTGAAAAAATCATGAAGATATGCTTTTATATAATTATTACGATTTTTGCGTTGTCCTGTCTCTTTCCCTTTTTGTTAATGGTTACATCTTCATTTATGAGTGAGAAAGAAATTGTAAGTGAGGGATATAAGTTAATTCCTGATACGGTATCCCTGAGCGCTTACAAGTTCCTGTTCCGTAATTTCACAAATTTATTTAATGCTTACCGGGTGACTATTTTTATTGCTGTTACAGGAACTGTTTTTGGATTATTTTTTATGTCTATGGCAGGATATGTTTTATGCCGTAAAGATTTCCGCTATAGAAACCAGATTTCATTTTTTATTTATTTTACCACATTATTCAGCGGCGGTCTGATTCCAACGTACATGCTGTATGTCAATGGCCTGGGGTTAAAGGACAGCATCTGGTCTATGGTTTTACCAAGTCTTATGAGCCCGTGGTCCATTTTTTTAATGAAAAATTTTATGAAATCCATTCCGGATTCCCTGTATGAATCGGCAAATATAGATGGAGCAAATGATTTCAGAATCTACTGGCAGATCTATATGCCTCTTGCAAAAGCTTCTCTTGCAACAATTGGGCTGTTCCAGATTCTGGGATACTGGAATGAGTGGTATAATGCAATGCTCTACATTCAGACACCGGCAAAGTTTCCCCTGCAGTATTTTTTACAGAGAATTGTAAGCCAGGCGAATATACAACTGCTGATTCAGCAGGGGCTGACCATAAATACCGGAGATTTACCGTCTGAATCAATCAAAATGGCGACTGCAGTTATTGCAACCGGTCCCATTGTTCTGCTTTATCCGTTTGTTCAGAAATATTTTGTAAGCGGACTTACCATAGGAGCTGTGAAGGGCTAGACCATATCCGGCTGATCAATTTATAACAGGAGGGAATGAAAATGATAAAAAAACTGGTTTCAACATTTCTGGCAGTTACTGTGGCTGCAGGGCTTGTCACAGGATGCGCAAATAGTAATCCGGCTGCAGGGGCAGCAAAATCAAAGGACAGCGATGGAGTAAATCTGGTTATGTATTTATATGGCACAGAAGGTGTGGCAAATAAAGATGTGCTCTCAGCGTTAAATGAAAAACTGAAAGCCAGTATTAATACGACTCTGGAAATTAAATATATAGACTGGAATGATGTTGCAACAAAGTATCCCCTGCTTTGGGCATCTGGAGAAAAATTTGATATGGCATATGTATCAGGAACAGCTCCGGTACCATATGCAACACTGGCAAAACAGGGAACACTTGCAGATATTACAGATCTGCTGACCAATGAAACGCCGTCCTTAAAGTCTGCCATTGGAGACAGCTACTGGAAGAGCATGGAGGTGAATGGTAAAATTTATGGTGTACCCAGCACCTATAGTGAATATACTGCATATGGCTTTGTTACCCGGAAAGATTTATTGGAAAAGAGTGGGATTGCCAAGGTAAATTCAGTAGAAGATATGGAAGGCTACATGGATGCGGCGAAAGAAAATGGCTGGGCGCCTTTAAATGGAAGTGCGAACCT
Source organism: Hungatella sp. (assembly GCA_009712635.1). GTDB lineage: Bacteria > Bacillota > Clostridia > Lachnospirales > Lachnospiraceae > Lacrimispora. The sequence continues at coordinate 321,673 of WASS01000002.1, forward strand.
GTCTATGGATTTATACCGAATGTTTGTAGGAACAACCAGCGACTGGATTGATGCTCCGGGAGTGCCAAATACGGAGATGTATCTGACTTCCTCCCTGGGAAATACGAACAAAGTATTTCACCCTGCATTTACCAGTGAATTTGAAACATTCGCGGTTAAAATGCATGAATGGGCTGAAAAAGGATATTGGGGAAAAGATGTTTTATCTTCTGCCCAGGATGATAAGGACAATTTTTATAATGGATTATCTGCTTCCTACATCAGCCATCAGCCAGACTGGACAGGGTCCTACGGTACACAAAAAAAGAAATTACCCGATGTTGAAACGGAATTCTACGCTTTCGCAGAAGCTGCAAATAAAATTGAACGGAAAATGGGTGTAGAGAATGCGACAGGCATCAGTGCAAACTCAAAATATCCGGATCGTTGTTTAAAAGTGATTGAAAAACTGATGACAGATAAAGAATGTTATGATCTGTTTCAGTACGGAATCCTTGGAAGAGAGTATGAAGTAACTGACGGTATGATTAAACAGCCGGATACCTTTAATTCGGATAAAGACGGTTTTGGATTTGCCGGCTGGGGATTACGGACTGATTCATTAAATATACCACAGGCCACCGAGGATCCACGGCGTTATACATTAAACGAAGAATGGGGCAAGTCTGCAATTGACAATCCGTACGCTGGTTTCAGTTTTGACAGTTCATCCGTATCTTCACAGCTGTCTGCAATTTCCAATGTAGATTCTCAGCTGGGAATACAGATTATGCTGGGTCTCACAAAGCAGGATCCCAAAGAGGCTGTGGCAGAATACAGAAAACAACTGGAGGCAGCAGGGGTTAATGATGTAATCAAAGCTGTTAATGATCAGTTAACGGAATATACATCGCCGGAGAAGAAATGATTTGTGGATTTTCACAAGGGGAAATGTTAAAATAGTGATAGTATGGTTTCAGGGTTAAGACAGGGCAGGAAAGGATGCAGCACATGAGTGTAACAATTAAAGATATTGCAAAATTATCCGGAGTTGGTATTTCCACTGTATCACGGGTGTTAAATGGAAGCGGCTTCGCCAGTCCGGTGACAAAGCAGAAAGTTATGGCGGCTGTGCATGAGTTGAATTATATACCGAATAATAATGCAAGAAATTTGAAAAGGACCCAGACGAAGACGATTGCGGTTCTGGTAAAAAGTATAACAAATCCCTTTTTTCAGAAAATGATTCATACCATAGAGCAGAAAACAATGCTGCGCGGGTATAGCCTGGAACTTCGCAATGTTAACTCCAACGGGCAGGAAATGCTGATTGCTCAGCAGGAAGTTATGGATAAAAATCTATGTGGTATCATTTTGATGGGAGGAGGTTTTGAATATACAGAAGAGGATTTTAAGCATTTAGGTGTGCCATGTGTGCTGCTGACTGTCTCAGCTGATGATAAGGTAAATAAAGACCTGTATTCCAGCGTAATCATTGACGATGAGGCTGAGAATTTTAAAGCAACCGATTACCTGATTAAATTAGGGCATAGAAGAATTGGCTGTATCTATAATGCATATGGTCAGCTGAAGACTCCCAACACTCTTCGGTTTGAAGGGTATAAAAGGGCTCTTTTGGAAAATGGGATTCCCTTTGATCCGTTGCTGGTATCCAGTTTTAATACATCCCAGTCCGGTTATGAATTTGGTTTTAATATGATGAAAAACCTGATGATGAGAAATAAAGATATGACAGCTGTTGTTGCCATGGCGGATATCATGGCGGTAGGAGCGGCTAAGGCAATTTTGTCTGAAGGATTGCGTATACCAGAGGATATTTCCGTCATTGGATTTGACGGCATTGAAGTGGCGGAGTATTACAGTCCTGCTCTGGATACGATTTCTCAGCCTGCGGAGCAGATGGCAGTCAGTGCAATTGACGCATTGTTTGCAATGATGCAGGGAGAGAAGACCAGCCACATAGTATATGAGGCAGTACTGCTTAAACGTGGGTCCTGCGTTGGACTTACAGGCCATTCGTAAAGGAAAGAAAAATGGAAGAACGAAAATTAAAAGAATTACTGAGTGACATGTCAATAGAAGAAAAAATAGACCAGTTGTTACAGGTGACGGGCTATTATTTTGAAGAAGAGGGAGTCGTGACGGGTCCTAATAACCAGGCAGGTTTTATGCAGCAGGAAGTTGATCTTGCCGGTTCTGTACTGGGTATCGCAGGTGCAAAAAAACTGATTGGAATACAGAAAAAATACATGGAAAAACAGCCACATCAGATACCGTTGCTGTTTATGGCAGATATTATCAATGGATTTCGTACTATTTTCCCAATTCCACTGGCACAGGGGTGTAGCTTTGATCCGGAGATTGCTAAGGCGGGAGCAGAGGTTGCCGCAAAAGAGTCGGCAGTATCAGGACTGCATCTTACATTTTCCCCCATGGTTGATCTGGTCAGAGACCCCAGATGGGGAAGAGTGATGGAGTCGACAGGGGAAGATCCCTATTTAAACAGTGAATTTGCACGGGCTATGGTCAGAGGCTATCAGGGGGATGGGGAATTGAGCCAACCCTATAAAATTGCAGCGTGTGTAAAGCATTTTGCAGGATATGGTGCACCCATGGCAGGTAGAGAATACAATACGGTGGAATTGTCCAACCGCACATTATTTGACAGTTATCTTCCGTCCTATCAGGCAGCCATCGATGCTGGCTGTGCAACCGCCATGACCTCCTTTAATACATTAGACAGAATTCCGTCAACAGCAAATAAGTGGCTGATGCGGGATATTTTAAGAAAACATATGGGATTTGAAGGAGTATTGATTTCTGACTGGGCTGCAATTGAAGAAATTATAAATCACGGTGTTGCCGAGGGCAAAAAGCAGGCGGCGCAGCTGGCGCTGGAAGCAGGCGTGGATATTGATATGATGACAACCTGTTATTGCAGAAATATCAAAGAATTACTGGATGAAAATAAAATTGATTCAGCATTACTTGATGAAGCAGTTTATCGGGTTCTGGTCTTGAAAAACAGGCTTGGATTATTTGAAAATCCCTTTAAAGATGCAAACAGCCAGTGGGAAGAAGATGTGATTCTTTCAAAGGAACACAGAAAACTGGCAAGACAGGCAGCAGCGCAGACAATGGTACTGCTTAAAAATGAAGATCAGATACTACCACTGAAAAAGGAAGGACAAAAAATAGCATTTATTGGTCCTCATGCAGACAGTCCGTATCTGATGGGAGTGTGGTCAATCTTCGGCAGAATGGAAGATGTGATAACAATAAAAGAGGGAGTAAAGCGGGCTGGTGTGACGGAAGCTTCCTTTTATCAAGGGGCTCCTGTTGTATCTGATCTTACAAAGCTGGAACTGCATTCTGAAGTAAGGGAGCAGATTGAGTCAGATATCAAAGCTTCTAAAGATCTGTTAAAAGAGGCACTGCTTGCTGCTCAGGATTCAGATATTGTTGTCCTGGCACTGGGAGAACATCCTACGCAATCAGGAGAGGCTGCATCCAGAACCAATCTGCATCTGGATCCACTGCAGCTGGAGCTGCTCCGTCAGGTGAAGAAAATAAACTCAAACATAGTTACTGTATTACTGAATGGAAGACCACTTATTATAGAAGATGTACTTGCGGATTCAAAGGCAGTTCTGGAGGCGTGGCTTCCGGGAACAGAGGGAGGCAATGCCATTTCGGATATTTTATTTGGTGACGTTACCCCTTCTGGAAAACTATCTATGAGTTTTCCAAGGACAGAGGGACAGATTCCCATATATTATAACGACTTCCCAACAGGCAGACCGGTGCTGGGGAAAAAGGAAAAATACCTTTCCCAATATATTGATTGTCCCAATGAGCCTTTATTCCCATTTGGGTACGGCTTGTCTTATACGGAGTTTGAAATTTCGCCTATTACCTTAAGTCACAAAATTCTGAGCGGCGATGGATCAATCCAGGCATCTGTCTGCGTGAGAAATACCGGACACCGGGCGGGGGCACAGGTTATTCAGCTGTACATCAAGGACGAAGTGGGAAGTGTTTCGCGGCCGAACCGGGAACTCAAAGGCTTTCAAAAAATTTATCTAGAGCCGGGGGAAAAGGCCGAGGTGATTTTTGATATCAATACTTCCATGCTGAAATTCTATGATAGTTCCATGCAGTATGTTTGTGAGCCTGGTTCTTTTAAGCTTTTCATCGGAGCAGATTCTGCAACTGAAAATTTTGTTTCGTTTACAGTGGAATAAAAGTAAGGGAGCAGACTCTCAAAGAACAGCATTTTCCCCTGATTGTGGATTATCTTTTGAAACTATGTTATACTATGGAACAGATAACACGAAACAGGGAGAATGTATTATGAAAGAAACATCATTAGTTATTATGGCAGCCGGAATCGGGAGCCGGTTTGGCGGTGGAATCAAACAGCTGGAACCGGTTGGTCCCAGTGGCGAGATCATTATGGACTATTCCATTTATGATGCTTTGAATGCAGGCTTTAACAAAATTGTATTTATCATCCGTAAAGATCTGGAACAGGATTTTAAAGAGATTATTGGCAACCGGATTGAAAAGATTGCACCGGTGAAGTATGCGTTCCAGGAACTTGATGATCTGCCGGCAGGTTTTCATAAGCCGGAAGAAAGAACCAAACCCTGGGGAACAGGACAGGCAATTCTGTGTGCCAAAGATGTGATACAGGAGCCGTTTGCGGTAATCAATGCAGATGACTATTATGGAAAAGAAGGGTTTATTAAGATCCATGATTATCTGGTGAACCAGATGGATCCAGATGTCAGACCATTTGATCTGTGCATGAGCGGGTTTATCCTGGGCAATACCTTGAGCGAAAACGGAGGTGTGACCAGAGGGGTGTGTCAGGTGGGGTCTGACGGTGTCTTAGAGAAAGTTACAGAGACTTATGAGCTCATTATGGATGGCGGGGAAGCCCGCGGAAGAGATGAAGCAGGTAATCCGGTTAAGGTCTCTTTAGATCAGAACGTATCCATGAACATGTGGGGACTTTCACCGGCATTTTTAATGGAACTGGAGCATGGATTTCCGACATTTTTAGAGAGCCTGAAGGAAGGGGACATCAAATCCGAATATCTACTTCCTAAGATTATTGATCGGCTGATCAGCCAGGATAAAGCCAGAGTTCACGTACTGGAGACAAGAGATAAGTGGTTTGGAGTAACTTATAAAGAGGATAAACCAGCTGTTTCAGCGGCAATCAAAGATCTGGTTTCAAAAGGAATTTATCCAGAACGTCTTTTTTAATGGCAATATCCGAACTTTTTTATACTTCTTAGCATAGAATGGTGTTGTATAAGCTAAAAGCAGGGAGTGATAACAACCGTGCCAGGCAACCCGGACTATACTTATGGAGAGGATAATGAGAGCCTGCCCCCATACATGCTTTATGGTGACAGGAGCATCAGGGAAAGTTCTCTGGAGCCGAAGGATATCATTGCAAAGGATCTGGAATATTTACAGGGAATGTACCCGGGACATATGAAACGTCTGCAGGAATACGTCGTTTCCGCATGTGATCACCTGGATTATAAAGACAGCCCAATGTACGATGAATTCCCCGATCGTCTGTTGATTCATCAGGTATGTGATTCCATTTGCGCAAAGATTCGTGAAGAAGGAACCATAACGGACGAATTGCTGATGGGGAACAATGATAAGACTGAGACAGCAGCGCAGATGCAGCAAGAGCCGGATTGGGAAAATGAGGAGTTAGAAAAAGCGGAACTTAATGACAGGTACTCCACATGGGGGCCTCCCGGTTGGGGGCCACCCGGACCTAAACCTCCTGGCTGGAGACCGCCGCCCGGACCGAGACCGCCTTACTGGGGGCCAGGACCCGGACCGAAGCCGCCTTATTGGGGAGCAAATCCCGGACCGCCACAGGGTAATGGTCTGCTGGGGGATATCGTGTCAGTACTGTTACTGAATGAAATGCACCGAAGAAGATGTAACTCCGGACGGTGCAGATAGGAATAGTGAAAGCAGCTTCCTTTTAAAAGGAGGCTGCTTTTCTGTATTTTTAAGCTGCCAGTATAACGGAAAGGAAAATAATTCAAGTATTTGTTGTTATTCGGTAAAGATAAAGCACAGGTGTTTTTCCGCTTTATTATGAATTTTAAACGGCTTCATCTGTAAAAAAATAGTTCAAAATTACAAGTAAACTGTCCGATTGAGGCAGTCATTTTTTTCTGAAATTCTTTACTATGAAAGAATCAATACACAGGAGGTTTTCATGGAAAAAGAAAATAAGAAATTAGGGCTGCTGGCACTGACTGCACTGGTAATCAGCTCTTCAGTCGGGAGCGGAATTTTCGGAATCGCATCAGACATGGCGGCGGGGACAAGCCCGGGAGCAGCCATTGCAGCGTGGATCATTTCAGGTGCAGGAGTTCTCATGCTTTGTCTGTCACTAACTAACATCATTAATAAGAGGCCTGAATTAAGCGGAATTTTCAGCTATGCAACAGAAACCTTTGGCCCCTTTGGAGGATTCATCAGCGGGTGGGGATACTGGTTATCTGCATGGCTGGGTAACATTGCCTTTGCCACCATTATGATGAGCGCACTCAGTTATTTTATTCCTGCACTTGGAAATGGAAATAATCTTCTCTCTATTATTACAGCAAGTATTATTTTATGGCTCATGTGTCTGGTCGTAAACAGGGGGATTGAAAGTGCTGCATTTTTAAATACCATAATTACCATCTGTAAGTTGGTTCCGCTTTTACTTTTTGTAATTGCTGCAATAATCGCGTTTAAGGCCGATATATTTGCTGCAGATTTTTGGGGGACTGTATCAGGAAATTTTTCCTTGAAGGATGTGATGTCTCAGGTAAATTCCAGCATGATGGTGCTCATGTGGGTATTTGTTGGAATTGAAGGAGCGGCGATGATGGCAGACCGTGCCGATACGAAAGCAACTGCTGGAAAGGCCACTGTGCTGGGCCTCATAGGGCTTTTATGTGTTTATCTTCTTTTGTCTCTTTTACCTTATGGGCTGATGAGCCGTGCCGAAATTTGTGAATTGAAGCAGCCAACCATGGCATACCTTCTTTCTTATATTGTGGGTCCATGGGGAGCAGCTTTTATAAATATTGCCATGATTATATCTGTTGCAGGCTGCTGGCTGTCATGGACCATGCTTCCGGTCGAGACCACATTGCTAATGGCACAGCAGAATCTTCTTCCGAAGAAATTCGGTGAAGTAAATGACAAGAATGTCCCAACCTTCTCTCTGGTTTTTATGACGGCTCTTTCACAGATTTTTATCTTCACTTTATTATTTACAAATAAGGCTTATAATTTTGCATATTCACTCTGTACTGCAGCAATCTTCGTAACCTGGATTCTGGTGTGCATATATCAGGTAAAGCTTTCTTATATAAATAGAGAAAAAAAGGGAGAAGCCAGACAATTGACAATAGGACTTCTTGGAACTGCCTTTTACGCATGGGCAATATGGGCATCCGGAATTGGATATTTTCTTCTTTGCATGCTGGTTTATATTATTGGCATTTTCCTCTATATAAGAGCAGGAAAGGAAAATGGAGTGGAAAAAGTCTTTTCAAAAAAGGAAAAAGTCGTAATTATGTTTATTCTTGTAGGAGCAGCCATATCTGTTTACATGCTGATAACCGGCGCAATTGCTGTCTGATTATTGATCTTTAAGCATCCATCTGTTCTCTGAGAAGCCCTCTAAATCATGATTTAATCAACGGGCTGAATTGACAAAAATTTACTTTTAATGATATGATTCGACATAAGGAGAATGATTGGAAACGGCAGCGAAGCAAGGTGTTTCAGAGGAGAAGCGGAATGGATAATGTGAGGTCCAAATGAGTACAACAATTTTTATCTTCGACATCGTATTAATTATAATATTTGCCTGTTCCTGTACAATTAATATAACTGCATACTGCAAAACAAAGCATGTCCGGGAGTTTGAGACCGGCATGCTTATGTTCTTTTATGGTCTTAATTCCATGATTATTTTCATGTCAGAATTTTTGCTCAAACTGCCTCTTTTTGAAGGGGCATATAATGTATTGACCTATTTTAGCGTTAAGGTTCTATGTGGAGTTGCCATAAGTACCCTGTATATGCTTCTCACCGCGTCTTTACTTGAAAAAAAGATCGGCATTCTTCATGCAATCATTATGATGCCTTTGATCTGTATAACGGTCTATGTCGGAGATTTAAACGGATCAGTCAGTCAGCACTGGGTATTTTATACAGTACGGCAGATCTATCTGGCATGCTTTGTTCTTTCTTATTTTATCCGGTATGCTTTTTCAAAAGACAGGGAGTATAAAATAAGGATCAGGGCATACCGGTTTCTTTTTCTCATCGGCGGCCTGTTTTCCGTGCTGATTTTTGCTGAAGACAGCATGGTCATCTTCCATTTTCAATATGTGATTAATACGTTAAATCTGAAGGTATTTATGGAGCATAATTTAAGTGAAGACATATTTTTCGTGATTCTGGCTGTGATCGGAGTAAAAAGCGGATTCTCGCAGCTGATTCAGAGAAGCGAATCGGCGGAGATAATGAAGTCCGGGGTTCCTATTCCTGTTGCGGCAGTCTGTGAGGCTAAGACCCCTTACCCGGAGGATCCTTTTATCAGGACTTATGGATTAAGCAATCGTCAGCGTGATGTACTGTATCTTCTGCTGAAGGACAAGACCTATCAGGAAATGGGAAAAGAACTGGGGCTGTCTGTGGGAACCGTAAAATTTCATGCCCATGGCATCTATGAAAAGACGGATTCCAGAAACCGGTCGGAACTGATTGGCAAATATGAAAAGTATTATGAAAGCCGGCAGCAGACTCCGTTAACCTGACTTCTGCTTTTTCGTGCTCTCGTAAAGGACATATAATTCCTGCCGGGACTTTACACCAGTTTTTTTTAAGAGGTTATGGACATGGGAACGGACGGTAAAGGATGAAATCAGAAGCTTGGCGCTGATCTGCTCATCAGTGGTGTGGTTTAACAGTTCCGTAAGGATAGTCTGCTCTCTCAGAGTGAGGGAATAGGCTTTACAAAAAGAATAATAAGAGGCAGATTCGGTATCTGGGGAAATGAAAGATTCCGGCACCTGTTCCTGGGAATTTACAGCAGCTTTGCATGTGTGCAGAGCTGCTGTTTTTCGAAGGTAAAAACAGATATAAACCAGGGCGGATATGCCAAATAAAAAGTCAATAGAAAAGATACGGCAGAAGGATAGCCTGATGCGGGCAGGGAAAATAAAAATCCTGATATAGTTTTCCATGATTCCGGAGAGAGAAAAGAAGAAAACGGACCGGGATAGCACACGGCGAAAATCAGAAAAAAGCTTCTTGTTTTGACTGCAGGCTGCCTGATTCATAAGAGCGTGAAAGGAGAAGCCTCTGTAAAGTAAGAAAAGAGGGAACAGCGAGCTGTAAAAAAACAAGGTAGTCCTGCTGCTTTTTAAGGTGGGAATCAGCAACAGAAGAAAAATGAATATACACAGAATTATGTATTCATGGAATGGAAGCTTTGATCTGTGGTTTAACTGATAACTCAGATATAGAAGGCAGATAGCAGCGGATATGGATATAACCGTATTCCATACAGGCATAGTAAAATAGACAGCCCGGTAGAACCGGCCGAATTCAGGGAGAAATTCTGCCATGGCTGCAACAAGCTGATTGGCGGATAAACAGAGATAGAGTGCGGACAAACAGGCAGAGATACAGCATCGCTCACTCAAGTAGCGGCAGAAAGCAAGAAGGCACACTCCAAAGTATAAAATTAAAAGTATATTGTCGTATAAGTAAAGTAACAGCTTCATAATTACCTTTAGGCTTTTTTCTTTCAGTATAGCAAACTGCAAAGTTGAGGTCAAGAAAATTGTGCAAAATGTATAAGGTTTAGGCTTGGTTTTGTTGAAAATGCATAACTATGCATAAAAATAAATGGTAAGGTTTATTCCAAACTCAATTTTTTGATGCTATTCTTTGGGAGACGCAACGCTAAAATGCGGAAGCGTCACAAAATGCCAATGATAAAACATAAAAGGAGGTTATTAAATATGCAGAGTATTAATGTAAAAAGTGAAATTGGCCGCTTAAAGAGAGTATTGCTGCACAGACCGGGAAAGGAATTATTAAATCTGACACCAGATACACTGGAGAGGCTTCTCTTTGATGATATTCCTTTTTTAGAGGCGGCGCAGCAGGAGCATGATGCATTTGCCGAGACATTAAAAAACAATGGTGTAGAGGTATTGTATCTGGAAGATGTTATGGCTGAGGTGCTGGATTTAAGCGATGAAATCAGAGATGAGTTCATAAAGCAATGGATCAATGAGGCTGGGATATCCACGGGACTGTATAAAAAGAAAATCTACGATTATATGATGCAGTTTAAGGATGACAGCAAGGCGCTTGTGCTCAAATCCATGGAAGGTATTGTCCTGAAGGAACTCAATTATACGAAAAGCGATTCTTTGGTAGACCTTATGAGTGACCCCTCTAAGCTGGTGATTGATCCCATGCCCAATCTTTATTTTACCCGTGATCCATTTGCATGCATTGGTAATGGAGTGAGCCTGAACCGGATGTATTCTGTAACCAGGAACCGGGAGACGATTTATGGCGAGTATATTTTCAAATACCATCCTGATTTTAAGGAAAAGGTTGAAAAATACTATGACCGTTACAATGCATTTCATATTGAAGGAGGAGATATCTTAAACATTAACGATAAGGTTCTTGCTGTGGGAATTTCCCAAAGAACGGAACCAGATGCATTGGAGCTGCTGGCTAAAAATATTTTCGAGAATGAAAACAGTGCCATCGAGACCATACTCGGATTTGATATTCCCAACAGCCGCGCGTTTATGCATCTGGACACGGTATTTACCCAGATTGATTACGACAAATTTACGATTCACCCGGGAATTCTTGGACCTCTTCGGATTTACAAGATTGAAAAAGGAAACTGCAGAGGTGAGATTAAGGTGGAAGTTCAGAATTCTGACCTTGAGACCATTCTTGAGAAAAGCCTGGGCATCGATAAGGTAGAACTGATTAAATGCGGAGGAGAGGATATGATTGCGGCAGAAAGAGAGCAGTGGAATGACGGCTCCAATACTCTTTGCATCTCTCCGGGAACCATTGTCACCTATCAGCGTAACACAAAAACCAATGAATTATTGAAACAGCGGGGGCTGAAGGTGCTGGAAATTCCAAGTGCAGAGCTGTCCAGGGGCAGAGGCGGCCCCCGTTGCATGAGCATGCCGCTGGACCGTGAACCGGTCAATTACTAAGGAAAAAGGAGAAAAAGAAATGGCAGTTAACTTACGAGGCCGAAGCTATTTGAAATTACTGGATTTTACACCGGAGGAAATCCGCTACTTAATTGAGCTGGCTAAGAATTTTAAGGATTTAAAGAGGACCAATACTCCCCACAAGTATCTTGAGGGAAAAAATATTGTTCTCCTATTTGAAAAAACTTCTACAAGAACCCGCTGCTCCTTTGAGGTGGCAGGTAATGATCTGGGGATGGGAGTTACCTATCTTGACCCAGGTAGTTCCCAGATGGGGAAGAAAGAAAGCATTGAGGATACAGCCAGAGTCCTTGGAAGGATGTACGACGGAATTGAATACCGGGGATATAGCCAGGAACTGGTTACCAAGCTCGCCCAATATGCGGGAGTTCCCGTCTGGAATGGATTAACAGATCAGTTTCACCCGACACAGATGCTCGCAGATCTACTGACCATAGAGGAACATTTTGGATTTTTAAAAGGAATAAACTTTACCTTTATGGGTGATGCCAGAAACAATATGGGAAATTCGCTGATGGTGGCATGTGCCAAAATGGGACTTAATTTTACCGCCTGTGCTCCAAAGGATTTATGGCCGGCTGAAGATCTGGTTGATGTGTGCAAAGGGATAGCAGCAGAGAATCATTGCACCATAACATTAACAGAGGATGCACAAGAAGGAACAAAGGGAGCGGATGTTGTCTATACAGATATATGGGTTTCCATGGGAGAACCGGATAGTGTATGGGAGACACGGATCAAGCTGCTGAGCCCATATCAGGTAAATGAAAAGATCATGAAGAATGCAGGCAGTCAGGCCATCTTCATGCATTGTCTCCCCTCTTTCCATGATAGAAAAACTACCATCGGCGAGGATATCTTTCAGAAATTCGGTCTGGCTGAAATGGAAGCAACAGACAAGGTATTTGAAGCAAAATATTCCAAGGTTTTTGATGAGGCAGAAAATCGTATGCATACCATTAAAGCTGTGATGTATGCAACACTTTGCTAGAAAGGCAGGTCAGAGTGAAAAGAATTGTAATTGCGCTGGGTGGAAATGCGCTGGGCAATACATCGGAAGAACAGCTGGAACGGGTAAGAATTACGGCGGAAGCAGTTGTGGATATTGTGAAGGCAGGATATGAGGTGGTCGTATGTCATGGCAATGGTCCGCAGGTAGGGATGATAAACCTTGCTTTTGAGAAAGGTCATGAGGCCGGAATCGTACCTGAAATGCATCTTCCTGAGTGTACGGCAATGAGTCAGGGGTATATCGGCTATCATCTCCAGCAGGCCATTGATCAGGAGCTTGTTAAGAAGCAGATCCAGGATACGGTTGTGATTACCATGCTGACGCAGGTGATCGTTGACGAAAAGGATCCGGCTTTTAAAAATCCGACGAAGCCGATAGGCAGATATTATGATGAAGCAGAAGCCGGGCGCCTGATGGCGGAAACAGGACAGAAGTATGTGGAGGATTCAGGGCGCGGATACCGCCGGGTGGTTGCTTCTCCCCAGCCGGTAAGCATCTATGAAAGAATTTCATTAAATACGCTGATCAATGCCCATCATGTCGTCATTGCCGGGGGAGGCGGCGGAATTCCGGTAGTAAAGGAGCCGGATGGCTCTTATCATGGAGTTGCCGCAGTGGTTGATAAGGACCTGGCAGCTGAAAAGCTGGCAGAGCTGGTAAATGCGGATGCATTTGTAATACTGACAGCCGTAGATAAGGTTTCCATTCGCTTTGGAAAACCAGATCAAAAGGATCTTTCCGAGATCACTCTTTCCCAGGCAGAGCAGTACATAAAGGAGGGTCATTTTGCTGCAGGAAGTATGCTTCCCAAGGTAAAGGCTGCTATGAAATTCATAGAACAGAAAAAGGAGGGCGTATCCATTATCTGTTCTCTGGAAAAGGCGGCAGAGGCTTTAAGCGGTAAAACAGGAACAAGGATTGTCAACAAATAAGGTCATGGAGAAAACAGGATCCCATTTTATTTGTATCAGGTAAAATGGGATATTTCCCCCCGATATATGAATAAAACTAATTATATTATTAGAAAACAAATGAATATACGATAGCTTATAAACCTATTACGCAAAATCTGGAAGGATTTGATAAGATGAAGGAGTATATTGAACTGCAGACACAGTTCTGCTCAAAGATAGATATTAAAAAAATATGCACCTTTGATTACGAAACAATCGCGGAAAGAACTTTGCCGTTGTATCACAAAAGTCCGAGATTCATTTTGGTAAGAGAAGGGAAAGGCAGTATTGAAATAGACAGGGAGCGGTATGATTTAAAATCAGGAATACTGCTTTCCATACTGCCATGGGAGTGTACGCAGATCGTGGATGTGGAAGAAGTCTTGAGCTTTGAAATTGTTAAATACAATTATGATGTGGTGGCGGAAACGATAAAATCATCTTCCTCCATGTCAGATCCGGTTTCTGCTTTAAAAAAACTGGAAGAGTCTCCATATGCGTATCTTACGCAGGAAACCAAAGAAGAGGTGGAATATCTGTTTCTTAAAATCAGGGAAGAGGCGGGAGTTGAATCTGTATTGGATTTCCGGGAAAGAAGATCCTATCAGGAGATTAATATTATTATGCTGATTTCTTCTTTGATTATCGCATTTTGCCGTGTGATGGATAACCGGAATAAAAAGTTATGTATGAAAAACGGTTCAAAAGACAACCGGCTGCTGATCCTGCGTTATATCTACATGCATCTGGGAGAGAAAATTACACTGGAGAGAATCGCAAAGCAATTTTATTTAAGCAGATCATCGGTCCGAATGTACATATATGAAAAGACAGGACTTGCATTTCATGAGCTGGTCAGTGAGATGCGGATTGTAAAAACAATCAATTATCTCTTGTATACGGATATGACTCTGGAAGAAATAGCATCTGTTCTCGGATATGTGGATGCGGCGCATATATCCAAGGTATTTTCCTACCGTATGGAAAATAAGATCAGTAATTATCGGAGGACCTACCAAAGGGTTCTAAATATAACTAATATAGAAGAGAAAAAGCTGGCTTACCAGCTGGTAGAATATATTTCCAAAAATTATCAGGATGAAATACAGGCACTGGAAACGTCAGATAAATTCGGCATTTCCATAGAGGAAATGAACCGCCATTTAATGATGCAGGTCGAATGTAATTTTTCTGATTTTGTAAACCGGCTCAGGATTGACAAATCCTGTGAGATGCTTCTTAATACGGATAAATCTATTACAGATATTGCAATTGAGGTGGGCTATAGTACGGTTAAGACATTTCGCAGGAACTTTATCCAGCTCAGGCATGTTCTGCCCAATGAATTCCGGGCAGCCCAGGCCGTGCTTGTGAACTGATGGGAATAAGAGAGGGGAAAAATGGAATACCAGAATGAAGAATATGTAACTTGTGATCATCTGATCAAAATGAAATTTAAGGTCGGAAAAATCGTAAAATGTACGGAAGTCAACCAGTCCAGCCGGCTTTTATGCTTTCAGGTGGAGGTTGGGAATAAGACATGTCAGATCCTGTCCGGACTTAAGGGATATTATGAAACCGAAGAAGTGATCGGAAAAAAAGTGATGGTTCTGGAAAACGTGAAAACTACCAGGATGGCAGGATTGAAATCAGAAGGGATGCTTATGGTGGCGGAGGATCGGGAAGGAAAGCTGGCCCTTATGGTTCCTGACCGGGACATGGAAGCCGGAGTTGAGATTATTTAGGCGCGCAGACAAAGGGGAATGCCGTGAATGAATTAGAAAAAGAGAATGTAAAAAGCAGGCGCCAGAAGAAAATTCTTGAATTAATCAGGAGACAGCCTATTACGACTCAGACAATGCTTAAGGAATACTTAGGCCGGGAGGGGATTCATGTGACCCAGGCGACTTTATCCAGGGATATCCGTGAGATGAATCTGATAAAAGGAGTAAATGGGGAAGGATATATTCAAAGCAGGATTATTTCCAAACATCAGATTTCCCACAGACTTTTTGTACTGTTTTCCATGGCGGTCAGGTCAGTGGAGCAGTCAGGAAATGTGATTGTTATCACCTGTGAGCCAGGTATGGCGGCTTCTGTCTGTTCGTTTATTGATGAATTGGGCTGGAACGAAATTGTAGGAACCATTGCCGGGAACAATACGATCTTTGTGATTACCAGGGAAGGGACTTCCTATCAATTGGCGGAGCAGTTTAGGAATATCAGCAGCTAAGAAGGGAAGGGCAGATTTCGATTATTTTTCCATTTAACGAATGTTTAAGAAAGTTTTCATTGTAGTTTTGTTCATTATTGTTTACAATAAAGAAGATCAAAACTGGGAAAATAAAGGATGTTTTATATGAATCGTTTGGCTAAAAAGATTGGTATTTTATCTGTGGTATTCGTAATGGCTATCGCAGTTTATTTTATGTGGAATCAGAGAAATACAGAAAAAAATGATGTAATGGTATATACCTCCATGGATGAGGCAGCCCTTCCTGTTGTATACGCAGACATGTACGGAAAAAAGATGAATCTACTGCATGGTTATGTTCAGGATATGGCACAGACTGTATCAAGAGAGGCCCTTACCGTACTTCCACAGGACCGGAATTTAAACCTTGGGATTGCAGATTATAACGGCACCATAACAGGTATACAGTATGAAGTGCGCAGTCTTGATTTAAGCCGCCTTGTGGAACGCACCAGCCTAAGTAAATGGGACCAGGAAGAAGGCGTCGTTAAGGCATCTCTTCCCATACAGAATCTTCTGACAAAAGACAAGGAATATATACTGGTTCTTACACTGGACACTTCGGATAACGGGACACTTTATTATTACACCCGGATTATGTGGACGGACAGTACCAATGCGAAGGATATGATTGATTTTGCTGTTGATTTTACAACCAAGACATTTAACTATGACCAGGCAAGGGATCTGACCACTTATCTGGAGACCAGTAATACGGAAGATAACAGTTCTCTGGGTCATGTTTCCATACGGTCCAGTTTTTCCCAGCTCACCTGGGGAGGAATGTCTATGAAACCAGTTGGAGAAATCCGAACCACTCTGAAAGATTTGGATGGTGTGATGTGCAGTGTCAGTCTGGAGTACCAGGCTGAGAGGGCTGGTGAAGGGGTAGATTCAGAACTGTATGAGGTGGAAGATACCTATACGATGAAATGGGACAGCCGCCGCATTTATCTGATGGACTTTGAACGGAATACCAATCAGATATTCTCCGGACAGAAAGAACTGTTTTCTGGAAAACGGATCACACTTGGGATCACCAATGCAGATGAAGTACAGACAAAGAAAAGTCCTGGCGGAAATTGTATTGCTTATGGAATAAATCGGGATTTATGGACCTATGATCAGAAACAGGGTCATGCAGTAAAGGTGTTTTCATTCCGGAGCGGAACCGATGATGGTCTTCGCAGTGGTTATAACCAGCATGACATCAAGGTTCTTTCCGTAAGTGACAACGGTGATGTGGATTTTCTTGTCTACGGATATATGAACCGGGGGATACATGAAGGGAGCATGGGTATCGCTCTCTACCGGTACAGCAGCGGCGAGAATGCCATAGGGGAGCGGTTCTTTACACCGGTCACCTCATCTTTTGAGATGCTGAAAGAAGAAGTGGGTCAGCTTTCTCATTTAGGAACCAATGGAATGCTCTATCTTATGGCCGGCAGATCTGTTTATGGAATTGATTTAAACAGCAACGAATATATGGTGCTGGCAGATTCTGTTTCTGAGGGAGGTTATGCGGTCAGCAGTACAGAGCGCCATTTTGCATGGCAGGAAGGAAATGACGTTTTCGGTGCCAGTGTGATTCATCTGATGGATCTGGATACCGGAATTAAAAGAGAAATCAGTGGAGGAGAGGACAACCGTTTTCGTCCTTTGGGCTTTGTAGGCGATGATTTCATATATGGAATCTCGAAAAACGGTGATATCTGGTCTCAAAACGGCAGGGTTCTTGATGCTCCCATGTACCGGATAGAGATTATGGATCAGGGCGGGTCGATTGTTAAGAAATATGAGCAGGATCAGACTTATATTGCAGATGTGACCGTAGATGGAAGCCGGATTCACTTAACCCAGGTACTTAAAAACGACAGCCAGTCCTATTCGGTCTCAAGGCAGGATACCATTGTCTGCAACCAGGAGATTTCCAATGAAGAATTAAAGGGGATCGGCTGGTACGCCTCAGAGGATCGCAAAAAGATTTATTTTGTCCAGCTGGATCAGGAAGCATCCAGCCGGGATGTAACCATAGCAGTGCCAAAGAAGGTAGCCTATGAAACAACCGAGGTGGTTGAATTAAAGAGCCGGCCTAAGAATCAGGATAACAGATATCTGGCCTATGCAGGAGGTCATTATCTGGGAAGCAGCAGAAGCTTTATTAAGGCGCTGGAGCTTGCCTATGATAAGATGGGGATTGTAACTGACCAGAATCAGCAGATTTTGTGGAACCGTGTGAACCGGCCTCCTGTTAAAACCATGAAAGACCCATTGAAGAAAGGCGCAGCTTTTAACCGGAATCTGTCAGGCTTTGAAGATGATGGATTAATGGATGGAGTCTTTATGATTGATGCCAGGGGTGCCACCTTAAATCAGATTCTTTATTTTATCGGCCAGGGGTGTCCGGTTGCAGCCTACACAGGTCAGGGAGGGTATGTTCTTATCTCAGGCTATGATCAGTATAATGTCACACTATATAATCCGGAAACGAAGGATAGTCAGAAAATGGGCCTAAATGATGCCTCTGCTTACTTCTCGGGCCTTGGAAATGATTTTATCTGCGGAGTAATAATGGAATAAGAAAATGCGTTCTCTTTACAAATCCGTAAGATATGTTATAATCATGAAAGGCGAATGTTAAAAATTAAGAGAATTGTAATAGATAAAAGGATAGTCAGAGGTGTGAAATGGAGCAGTATATTATGAAAGGCGGTAATCCCCTGGTCGGAGAAGTGACCATTGGAGGAGCCAAGAATGCCGCTTTGGGAATTCTTGCAGCAGCTATCATGACAGATGAGGATGTGCTGATTGATAATCTGCCTGATGTAAGAGATATTAACGTATTACTGGAAGCAATCGAGGAAATCGGAGCCACAGTAGAGCGGATAGACAGACATACGGTCCGCATTAATGGACAGACAATCCGTGAAGTATCGGTTGATGATGAATATATCCGCAGAATCAGAGCTTCGTACTATTTTATCGGAGCCATGCTTGGTAAATACAAAAGTGCACAGGTTCCTCTTCCGGGTGGCTGTAACATCGGAAGCAGACCAATTGACCAGCATTTAAAGGGTTTTCGTGCTCTGGGTGCCGACGTTAAGATTGAACGGGGAGCAGTAATCGCTCACGCCATTGATCTGGTAGCCAGCCATATCTATCTTGATGTGGTAAGCGTAGGAGCAACCATCAACATTATGATGGCGGCAACTCTTGCAGAAGGACAGACCATTCTGGAGAACGTGGCGAAGGAACCTCACGTCGTTGACGTGGCTAACTTTTTAAACAGTATGGGCGCCAATATTAAGGGAGCCGGAACCGATACCATCCGAATCAAAGGCGTTTCCAGACTTCACGGGACAGAGTATTCCATTATTCCTGATCAGATTGAGGCTGGTACATTTATGTGTGCAGCAGCAATTACCCGGGGAGATGTCATGGTGAAGAATGTAATTCCAAAGCACCTGGAAGCCATTTCGGCCAAGCTTCTGGAGATGGGCTGCGAGGTAGTGGAATTCGACGACGCAGTCCGTGTAGTAGGTAAAACCAATCAGAAGCACACCGATATTAAAACACTTCCATATCCGGGATTCCCAACTGATATGCAGCCTCAGATGGCAGTAACTCTTGCTTTGGCAGGCGGTACCAGTGTGGTAACCGAGAGTATATTTGAGAACCGCTTCCGCTATGTGGATGAGCTTTCCCGCATGGGCGCTAACGTAAAAGTGGAAGGTAACGTGGCTGTCATTGACGGCGTAACCGGTTTAACCGGAGCCTTTGTGAACGCACCTGATTTAAGAGCAGGGGCAGCATTGGTGATTGCCGGTCTTGCAGCAGACGGATATACTGTAATCGATGAAATTGGTTATATACAAAGAGGTTATGAATGCTTTGAAGATAAGCTTCAGGGTCTGGGAGCCATGATCGAAAAAGTGGACTCAGAAAAAGAAGCTCAGAAATTTAAATTAAAAGTAGGATAGGCGGGGGCTTCCCCCGCCGTTTTGCTTGACAGGAGGATGGGGCTATGGAAATGAAGAAGAAACCGGTGCTTGTTATTATGGCAGCGGGGATGGGCAGCCGGTACGGCGGATTAAAACAGATCGATCCGGTGGACGCCCATGGAAACAAGATTATTGATTTTTCTATTTACGATGCAGTGGAGGCAGGCTTTGAAAAGGTGGTTTTCATTATTAAGAAGGCCATTGAGAAAGAGTTTAAAGAACATATCGGTGACCGCATGGCAGCTCACGTTAAGGTGGAATATGTCTATCAGGAGCTTTTTAAACTGCCTGACGGATATCAGATACCGGACGGTCGGGTGAAACCATGGGGAACGGGTCATGCCATCCTTTGCTGTGAGGAAGTGATTGATGGTCCTTTTGCCGTGATTAATGCGGATGATTATTATGGAAAAAGTGCTTTTAAATCTGTTTTCAACTTCTTATCCCAGGCTCAGGACGAGAATAAATACCAGTTTTCCATGGTTGGCTATAAGCTCTATAACACACTGACAGAGAACGGCCACGTTGCAAGAGGTGTATGCACGGTTTCGGAACATGGATTGCTCACCGATATCTGTGAAAGAACCAGAATAGAAAAACATGGAGAAAAAGCGGAATTTACGGAAGATGATGGTGCAACCTGGACCGGCCTTTCTGAAGATACTCTTGTATCCATGAATTTATGGGGATTTACCAGAAGTATATTAACGGAGCTGAAAGAACGATTCCCCGTCTTTTTAAACAAAGAGTTAAAAGAGAATCCTCTTAAATGCGAATACTTTCTTCCCTTTGTGGTAGATGAGCTGCTTAAAGAAGAAAAAGCAGAGGTAACTGTATTAAAAAGTACAGACCGCTGGTATGGTGTCACTTATCAGGAAGATAAAAAGACGGTAGTGGACGCAATTGCCGGTTTTAAAGCCGCTGGTCTGTACCCCGAAAAGCTATGGGACTGACCTGACAGAAAAAATACTGGACTATTGACATATGCCCGTTATTAGAGTAAAATGGAAAAGCAGATATTGTAACTGCTAAAATTGAATAACAAATGAAAAGTCGTAATATCCCTTATTCAGAGTGATGGAGATACAAAGGATCTGTGAAGTCACGGCAACCCCAGTCGGTTTTGTGGTTTTTAACCATAAGAAACGTCCGGAAGGTGCCAACCTGAGCGAGAAATCGAGCAATAAGAGGATTTGATACAAATATGAATCAAGTCCGCGTTGCTGCGGACTTTTCTTTTTGTTATTCCCCCATGTAAGCAGAGGAGGAAATGACAACATGGAAAAATTATTATTTACATCAGAATCCGTTACTGAAGGGCATCCGGATAAAATGTGTGATCAGATTTCAGATGCAATTCTTGATGAGATGTTAAAACAGGACCCCATGAGCAGGGTAGCCTGTGAGACCTGTACTACCACCGGTCTTGTTATGGTTATGGGTGAGATTACTACCCAGGCATACGTAGACATTCAGAAAGTAGTGCGTGAAACAGTAAGAGAAATTGGATATGACCGTGCAAAGTATGGTTTTGACTGTGACACCTGCGGTGTGATTGTTGCTCTTGATGAACAGTCCCAGGATATTGCTATGGGTGTAGACCGCGCTCTTGAAGCAAAAGAAAACAAGATGTCAGACAAAGAAATCGATGCCATCGGAGCCGGAGACCAGGGCATGATGTTCGGATACGCCAGCAACGAGACAGAAGAATATATGCCATATCCCATTGCACTGGCTCATAAGCTTGCACTTCAGCTGACAAAAGTTCGTAAGAACGGAACTTTAACGTATCTTCGCCCCGATGGAAAAACCCAGGTGACGGTAGAATACGATGAGAACGGCAAACCACTTCGCCTTGATGCGGTGGTATTATCTACCCAGCATGATGAAGATGTCAGCCAGGAACAGATTCACAAAGATATTAAAAAATATGTATTTGATGAGATCATTCCTGCTGAACTGGTTGATGATCATACTAAATTTTTCATTAATCCTACCGGCCGTTTTGTAATCGGCGGACCTCATGGAGACAGCGGTCTTACCGGTCGTAAGATCATTGTAGACACCTATGGCGGTTATGCACGTCACGGCGGCGGAGCATTCTCTGGAAAAGACTGCACCAAAGTAGACCGTTCAGCCGCTTATGCAGCCCGTTATGTTGCAAAGAACATTGTAGCAGCAGGCCTTGCCGATAAGTGCGAGATTCAGCTGTCCTATGCCATTGGAGTTGCTCACCCTACCTCCATCATGGTTGATACCTTTGGAACCGGTAAACTAAGCAATGAAAAGCTGGTTGAGATTGTCCGGGAAAACTTTGATTTACGTCCGGCTGGAATTATTAAGATGCTGGATTTACGCCGTCCGATTTATAAGCAGACTGCTGCTTATGGTCATTTTGGAAGAAACGATTTAGATCTGCCATGGGAGAAGCTTGATAAGGTTTCCCTTTTAAAAGCATATTTATAGTTATAACATGACAAAGATGCCGCGAAACAGCTGGTTTACAGCTGAAAGCGGCATCTTTTTTTATGGATAAACAGACAGCTGACTATGGTTTTTAATATTTGGCGCTAAAACTAGCGCCAAATCCCAGTTACTTCGTGTTGAAATTTAAACCTCACATTGATTATAATAGGGCTATGAAAAGGAATTGATTGGCCAATCATACCTTCCACGGGTCACACAGTAAATACTATATCATAAAGTGAGGGTATGCAAAATGAAAGAGAAGGTACAAATATTTGGCCGCTTTTTAAGCGGTATGGTAATGCCTAACATCGGTGCATTTATTGCATGGGGACTGATTACGGCATTGTTTATTCCAACGGGATGGTATCCCAATGAAGCGATCGGAGCATTGGTTTCTCCTATGGCCAGCATGCTTCTGCCACTTTTGATCGGCTATACGGGTGGTACGATCGTTTATGGTCAGAGGGGCGGCGTGATCGGAGCAATCACAGCAATGGGAGTGATCGTTGGATCCAGTATTCCCATGTTTATGGGGGCAATGATCGTAGGTCCGGTCAGTGCCTGGGTACTAAAGCAGTTTGATCGAAAAATAGAGAAAAAGATCCCTGCCGGTTTTGAGATGTTGATTAATAACTTTTCCCTGGGCATCATCGGTGCGATCTTAACAGCGTTTGCCTTAAAGGGAGTTGCGCCTGTTGTAGAGGTTTTGAACCGGGTGATGGAATCAGGGGTTGGGTTCTTTGTGGATCATAAACTGCTGCCTCTGGCAAGCGTCTTTATTGAACCTGCCAAGGTCCTGTTTTTAAACAATGCAGTTAACCACGGGATTCTCTCTCCTATGGGAATTCAGCAGGTAGAGGAAGTGGGGAAATCCATATTCTTTCTTCTGGAGGCGAACCCGGGACCGGGACTTGGCATTTTACTGGCATATTGTATCGCGGGTAAAGGATCAGCCAAGAGCTCAGCACCCGGTGCAATCATCATTCACTTTTTAGGGGGAATCCACGAGATTTATTTCCCTTATATTCTGATGAATCCTCTTTTACTTCTGGCGGTTATAGCAGGTGGGGCCAGTGGAATTTTTGTCTTCCAGATCCTGGGCGTGGGATTAATCTCACCAGCATCTCCCGGAAGCATTCTGGCTGTTCTTGCAATGACACCAAAAGGCGGATACTTTGGTACACTGGCAGGTGTTGCAGTAGCTGCCGCCGTTTCCTTCTTTGTGGCGCTTCCTCTTCTCCGGTTTACAGGAAAAAGCGAAGATTTGGATGATATGAAGGATTTGGTGAATAAGATGAAGCAGGAGTCAAAAGGAAATCAGACATCGGAGATGAAAACGGTATATAATGGTAATGTTAAAAAAATTGTATTTGCCTGTGATGCAGGTATGGGTTCCAGCGCAATGGGAGCTACTGTATTGAAGAAAAAGCTGGCAGCAGCAGGATTTGGAGATATTTCAGTGGTTCACTCACCCGTATCCTCGATTCCTCAGGATGCCCAGATCGTGGTAACTCATAAGGAATTAAAGGAGCGTGCGGCTCACAGCAATCCGGATGCACAGCTGGTTCTGATTACAAATTTTATGGCAGCTCCGGAATACGACCAGCTGGTGGAATCATTAAAAGAAAATTAGATTAATTCATTGTGAAACTACTGCCTTTTATCTGATTGTAAACCATGTTATAATACTTACAAAAATATATAATGGGTTTAAAAGGGGAATTTCACAGATGAAATTAGCGGGGAAAGTACTGAAGTATTACAGCAGGGTGATTGCTGAATGCATACCTCTTTTTGTGACAGCAGGACTGCTGTCAGCCTTTTCGGCAGGCATATTCCAGAATGAGCACCTGTATGAAATGTCCAAAATTTTATCTTCTCTGGTGATTCCGGTGTTTATGGGATATAAAGCAGGTCATGTGTGCGGCGGGGAGGTCGGCGGGTTAGCCGGCACCCTTGCCGCTTCTGTTGTTGTAATGGCAGAGCCTGCCTCTGCCATGGTTCTGTCTGTAATGGTAGGCAGTATGGCCGGGTTTCTATGCAGAAAAGGGTTAGACCGGATCAAAAATTGGATTCCTTCCGGCTTTGAGATGCTTTTTAGCAACTTATATTTAGCATCTTTAGGTCTGCTTGCGGGAGGCGCTGCCTATCTTTTTGTGATACCGGAGGCAGAATGGCTGTTGGGGTTTTTAGGAAATGGTTTATCATTTATGATAGACAGGGGAATCATCCCCTTTATCAGCTTTATAGTAGAGCCGTTAAAAATTGTTTTCTTTAATAACTGGATTAATCACGGCTTTTTTCTGCCGCTGGGGCTGGAACAGTTAAAAACCCAGGAGAGTTCCATTTTGTTTCTTTTGGAGACCAATCCTGGACCGGGATTTGGGGTTCTTCTTGCTTATGCCCTGGTTCATCCCAACATGAGAAAAACAATGGTTTCCAGCCTTATTATACAATCTCTGGGAGGCATTCATGAGGTTTATTTCCCCTATATCCTGTCAGATATCCGGTTATTGGCCGGCGCCATGGCCGGAAGTATTGCGGGGAATTACTGTTTCATGATGACAGGCAGCGGACTTCTGGGACCGGCTTCCCCTGGAAGCCTGATTACCATACTGATTATGGCGGATAAAAAGCATTGGCTGGGGATTGTTATGGGGATTTTTATTTCCGCGGCTGTGGCCTGTCTTGTATCCTGCCTGATTCTGCTGGGGAACAGGGGGAAATCATCTGATGATACAGAAAAGGAACATAAGGATGAAGTGATGCCAATGAGAAAGGAACATGCAAATATATATTTTGTCTGCGATGTAGGAATGGGATCCAGCGCCATGGCCAGTGCTCTATTTAAGAAGAGACTGAGACTGGAAGGATTAACGGGGATTGAGGTATTCCATGTGTCCGCTGACCGGATTCCTGCTGATGCAGATGCGGTTGTCTGCCAGAAGGATTTTGCCCGTACTTTGCCGCAAATTCATATTCCGTGCTTTACGGTGGACAATTTAACCGATATGTCTGGTTATAAGGAACTCCTGAACTGGTTAATGGGAGGTGAATAAGATGGGAGGCAGTGATTTTACGCCCAGAATGCAGCAAATCGTTCTGGCATTAATTAAAGAACAGGGACCTGTTCCTGTAAAGCAGCTTGCAGACCAGATCCGCATCAGCAAAAGAACAGTGCAACGGGAGCTGGAGTACATTCCCAGGGCGTTGAAGAAATACGGGCTGACTTTTTGCTCCAAAACCGGGACTGGTATCTGGCTGGAAGGAGACAGGACTCAGATCGAAGCCTTAAAGGCCGAACTTGAAGCAGATGATGCCCTTGATGTTTCCGACCGGATCGAACGCCAGAAGCGTCTGATCCTGGAAATTCTCAAGGATAAGACGTTAAAGAAACTGTATTATTACAGTGATATATTTGGGGTAAGCGAGGCAACTGTCAGCTCGGATTTGGAAGCGGTAAAAGAGTGGTTTCACAGATATCATCTGGAGATTAAGAGAAAACCGGGATACGGTGTGTTTATTGAGGGCAGTGAACGGGATTTTCGCAGGGCTCTCCGGGTTTTTATTGATGAAAACATTCATACAGAGATGATTCAGGGAATGTATGAAGACAGAAACCAGACCGTGTTGGATGTAATTCAAAATAAGAGTGAGAGAAACATTTACAGAATCCTGGATGATGATATTGTAAAGCGGGTGACTGCCTGTATTTTAAGGATAAGAGATAAGCGAATACTGAATCTGACCCAGGATTCCTATCTTGGTCTGGTGATCCATGTGGCAATTGCCGTAAACCGGATCCGCCGCCAGGAGATCATAGAAGAAAATCCCATAATGGCAGATTTTCTGCAGAAAGATCAGGATTATGATCTTGCAGAAACCATAACCAAATCCCTGGAAGAAGAATTCCGGATTCAGATTCCGGAAATTGAGTGTGCCTATATCTGCCTGCACATCAAAGGCTCTAAGATTCAGCAGCTGAATATTGATGCAAAGTCAAAAAGTGAAATAGAGGAATCCAGGGAGCTGTGGGAGGTGGTTAATGAAATGATTGACTGCTATAACGACGGCATGGCATATTTACTGAAGCAGGATGAAGAATTTGTAATCCAGGGACTGATTGCCCATTTAAAACCCACTCTGGTTCGCCTTGCCAATGGTATGAAGATCCAGAATCCATTGCTGGAACAGATCAAACGGGATTATCCGGCCATATTTGATCGTTGCAGAACCGTTGCCAGGGTAATTGAAGACCGATACGGATATGAGGTGCCGGAACCGGAGATCGGGTTTCTTGCCGTACACTTTGGCGCGGCTGAAGTCCGTATGGAAAGCAGAAAGGAAAGCCGGAGAAAAGTGAATATAGGGATCGTCTGCGCCAGCGGAATCGGAATTTCCCGGCTTATGTCTTCCAGAATTGCCCGAGATTTTTCAGACAGGGTGGAGCTGTCTGTTTATGGTATGACGGACTTATCGCCCTATGTGTTAAACAAGACAGATTTCTTTGTATCTACGGTATCGCTGAAAGAAGAGGCAGACATTCTGTATGTGAGTCCTCTGCTTTCTGTGGAAGAAATGGAACGGATTGCGGGGAAGGTGCGCCAATGCGAATATATGCCTAAAAAGCAGGATAACAAGGAGTTTACCATTCAGCTGGACCAGGTGAATTTTATGGCTGTTCAGATCAAAAATGTGATCAGGCTCATGGAGTATCAGCGGGTGGACAATGGGATCACCTTTGAGGAGCTTTTGATCGCTGTCAGTGAAAAGCTGGCTTCCTATCCGGAACGTCAGATCATGATACAGGAGGATTTGAAGCGGAGAGAACGGCTTTGCAGCCAGATATTTCCTGATTTAAACTTCGCTCTGCTTCATGCCAGGACGGAAGGGGTAGGTAAGCCGGTATTTTCGGTCTGCCAGACAAAAGACGGAACACCATTTTCTGATCCATATTTTAAAGGAGTATGTGTTGTACTGGTTATGCTGGTTCCAAAGGATGACCACACAGCTGAAAACAGTGAAATTCTGGGGGTCTTAAGCGAGCGGCTGATTGAGGAAGAGGAGTTTTTAGAAGCTGTGAGGCATGGAGGAAAAGAGGAAATAAGAGCATTTGTTTCAAAATATCTGAATCAATATTTCAGACATTATCTGGATAAAATCTGAGGAATTAAAGCAGGAAAGCCGGGTCCGTAAAGGACCTGGTTTTTTTGTGCTTTTTAATTTTGGCATCATCTGATGGCGCCAAATGCCATTTTGTTTTCGTTGAAAAACATAAGACAGGAACCCTATAATTTAATAGAACACCAGCGAAGGAGGGGAACGGCGTGTTTGGATACGGGAAAAAAAATGAAGAAAAGAATACAGAACTTTTGGAACTTGGGAATATCCGCCTGAATTGCAGATCCGGAGAAAAAGATACAGTCATAAGGGAAGTGGGGAGAATGCTTTGCGAAAGTGGCTGTGTGGATGAATCCTATATTGATGCAATGCTTCGGCGGGAACTGACCTTTCCAACTAATATCGGCAATGGAATTGCACTTCCTCACGGTGTGGAGGAAGCCAAAAAAAACATCAGACGTTCCGGTATTGCAGTCATGGTATTTCCTGATGGAACAGACTGGGGAGGAGAGACGGTAAAACTGGTTATAGGGATTGCAGGAGCAGGAGAGGAGCATTTGGAAATACTTTCTGTCATTGCACAGTGTCTTGCTGATCCGGACGATGTGGACCGGATTACCAGATGCAGCGCGAAGGAGATCTATACCATGTTTACCGGAAAGGGGTGTTCTTAAATGATCGTTACAGTAACCATGAATCCAGCCATTGATAAAACAGTGGATATTGGAAAGTTTGAACGGGGAGATTTAAACAGAATAAAGCGGGTGGAAATTGATGCCGGTGGAAAAGGCATTAACGTTTCCAAAACAATCAGAGAATTGGGAGGGGAAAGTATTGCCACAGGTTTTGTGGGAGGAACCAGCGGCACCATCATCAAACAGGTTCTGAATGACCTGGGACTCAGGACCGATTTCGTGGACGTAAAAGGGGAGACGAGAACAAATTTAAAGGTGGTGGAGGAAACCGGTGAGGTGACAGAGCTGAATGAGCCTGGACCGGAAGTATCAAAGGAACAGCTTAACGATCTTCTTAACAGGCTGGAAGGTTATGCAAATCCGGATACCCTGTTTGTACTGGCAGGAAGTATACCGGCGGGGATACCAACGGATATATATAGAAAAATTACGGAACAGGTTCACCAAAAAGGTGCAAAGGTTTTGCTGGATGCAGACGGCGTGCTGTTTTCAGAATCCTTAAAAGGAAAGCCGGATATGTTAAAACCCAATCGCTCAGAGCTTGAACGGTATTATCAGATGGATTACAGGGCTTCCGAACAGGAACTGGTCTCCATGGGAGAAAAACTTCTTGATCAGGGAGCTTCCATGGCAGCAATTTCGCTTGGGCAAATGGGTGCCATTTTTTTAACAAAGGGAAAACGGTACCGTTGTCCCGGGCTTCGGGTAAAAGCCCATTCCACTGTAGGCGCCGGGGATGCTCTGGTTGCAGCCATGGCTTACAGCTGGGATGAAAAGCTTCCCCTTGAAACCTGTATTCGTTTATGCATGGGGGCTTCAGCAGGCGCGGTCACCAGCATAGGAACCAAGCCGCCTAAACGCAGCCTGGTGGATGAACTGGTGGAGCGGGTAGAGCTGTTGGAGATTTAATACTAAAATTCATGAATAGGCTGGAGGCTGGAAATATGAAAACAAAAGCGGTAAGAATGTACGGTGCAGATGACTTAAGACTGGAGGAGTTTGAACTTCCTCCCATTAAGGAAGATGAGATTCTTGTAAAAATCGTAAGCGACAGTATCTGTATGTCTACCTACAAACTGGTAAAGCAGGGGAAAAAGCATAAAAGAGCACCTCAGAACATGGATACCAATCCAGTCATTGTGGGTCATGAGTGTGCCGGGCTGATTGTGGAAGTTGGGAGCAAGTGGAAGGACCAGTTTCGGCCGGGACAGAAGTTTTCTCTGCAGCCAGCGTTAAATTACAAGGGAAAGCTGGATTCACCGGGATATTCCTATGAATTCTGCGGAGGGGCCTGTACTTACTGTATTATGCCTAACGAGGTTATGGAGCTGGGATGTCTTCTTGATTATACCGGTGATAGCTTTTTTGAAGCATCACTGGGTGAGCCAATGAGCTGTATCATTGGTGGATTTCATGCCAATTATCATACCAACAAAAGGAATTACGATCATGCCATGGGAACCAAAGCAGATGGTAACATCCTGATTATGGGAGGCTGCGGTCCCATGGGACTGGGAGCAGTCAGTTATGGTCTGCAGTTTGAAAATAAGCCAAAAACAATTGTGGTAACGGATATCAGCGATGAGCGGATTGCACGGGCAAAGGAAGTTATTTCAGAAGAGTCTGCTTTGGAGAGAGGAATTGAGCTTCGCTATGTGAATACAGCTATTATGGCTGATCCTGTTTCGGAACTTATGGCATTTACGCAGGGACATGGTTATGATGATGTATTTGTGTATGTACCTGTGAAGGAGGTAGCACAGATGGGGGATAAACTCCTGGCATTTGACGGCTGCATGAACTTTTTTGCCGGACCCTCTGACAGCCAGTTTAAGGCGGAAATTAATCTTTACAACTGCCATTATACAAGTACACATATCATGGGAACGACTGGCGGTAATACAGATGATCTGGTAGAGGCCAATCAGCTGTCGGCCGATGGAGCCATTGAAGCGGCTGTTATGGTAACCCATGTGGGAGGAATTGACAGTATTGCAGAGGCGACAAAAAATCTGCCTTCCATTCCCGGAGGTAAAAAACTTACCTATACCCAATTCGATCTGCCTTTAACAGCCATTGACGATTTTGAGGAACTGGGAAAGACTGATTCGCTTTTTAAAAAGCTCAGTGAATCCTGCAATGCCCATAAGGGATTATGGAATCGGGATGCAGAAAAAATTCTTTTTGATCATTTTGGTATTAATCCAAATGAATTATAAATAAATACAAATTAGGGATCGTTGGTCTGTAAGTGATATTAAAACTTATGGATCAACGGTCCTTTCTTATTTATGAATTAAAACGGTAATTAAATTTTAGAATTGTTTTATAAATTTTGAGAGCTATGTGTGTTATAATACCTTTACGTAATATTAAATTTTTGTTATAAATCAAAGATAACGTGGGAGAGACGAAAAGGTGAAACTAAAATTAAGAACACGCCTGGTCGTAGCGTTTATAATCATAACGGTCGTTCCTCTGACCATGATTTTCGCAGTGGTAGCAGGTCTTGGAAGTTATCAGATGAAAGCATTCCGCAAAGCCTATAATTTAACGGAGCATGTAGATCTGTTATCCGGCAATTCCCTGCAGATATTTAACCGTTTAACCAGAGAAACCCAAAAAGAGATCAGCCGGATATTACAAAGCGACCCTGATCAGTTTAATGATCAGGATTTTTTGCAGAAGCTCAACGATAATCTGGCATCCAAATATAGCTATATGATTGTGCGAAAAGGGAATAATCTGATTTATGACGGTAACAGCCATATCACTCAGGGGATTTTCGACCAGCTGCCCAAGTATGAGGAGATAGACAGCACTCTTGATGGTGCGATTTATCTCGATGGGGAGACACAGCATCTGGTGAAACAGATGGACTTCCTGTATTCAGACCAGGAGACGGGAAGTGTTTTCATCGTATCCAACGTAGACGGTCTTCTGCCTGAAATCAAGGTTATGATGGCGGAGATGCTGTTTGCAGCTATTATGATCATATTATTTACGGATGCGATTTTAATGATGTGGGTATACCGGTCAGTCGTAAGTCCTTTGGGACGGCTGCAGGTAGCCACGAAAAAGATCAAGGATGGGAATCTGGATTTTAATCTGGAGGTAGAGAATGATGACGAGATCGGTCAGCTCTGCCAGGATTTTGAAGAGATGAGAATCCGTTTAAAGGAATCAGCAGAGGAAAAGGTTCAGTACGACAAGGAGAACAAGGAGCTGATCAGTAACATTTCTCATGATTTAAAGACGCCCATTACCGCCATTAAAGGATATGTGGAGGGAATTATGGATGGGGTTGCCTCATCCCCTGAGAAGTTAGACCGTTATATCCGGACAATCTACAACAAGGCCAACGACATGGATAAGCTGATTGATGAGCTGACCTTTTATTCCAAGATCGATACCAATAAGATTCCTTATACGTTTTCCAAAATCAATGTGTCCAATTATTTTGGTGACTGCATTGATGAGGTAGGTCTGGAGATGGAGGCTAGAAGTATTGAACTTGGTTATTTTAATTATGTAGATGAAGATGTGATTATTATAGCGGATGCGGAGCAGATGCGAAGGGTTATTAACAACATCGTCAGCAACTCAGTAAAGTATATGGATAAGAAAAGCGGAATCATTAATATCAGGATCAAGGATGTGGGTGATTTTATCCAGGTGGAGATTGAGGACAACGGTAAAGGAATTCCGGCGAAGGACTTACCAAGTATCTTTGACCGCTTCTACCGGACTGATTCTTCGAGAAATTCTTCCCAGGGAGGAAGCGGAATCGGCTTATCCATTGTTAAGAAGATCATTGAGGATCACGGAGGCAGAATCTGGGCCACCAGCAAAGAAGGAATTGGAACTGAGATACACTTTGTTTTAAGAAAATACCAGGAGGTCATGCAGGAATGAGCAGAATATTAATTGTGGAAGATGAAGAGAGCATCGCAGAGCTGGAGAAGGATTATCTTGAGTTAAGCGGTTTTGAAGTTGAGATTGAAAATGACGGAGAAGAAGGGCTTAAGCTGGCACTCCATGAGGATTTTGATTTACTCATACTGGATCTCATGCTTCCTGGAGTGGATGGATTTGAGATATGCAGGAAGGTTCGTGAAGTAAAAAACACTCCCATTATTATGGTTTCTGCTAAAAAAGAGGACATCGATAAAATCAGGGGACTTGGACTGGGGGCTGATGATTATATCACGAAACCCTTTTCTCCCAGCGAGATGGTTGCCCGCGTAAAGGCTCATCTTGCCCGTTATGAGCGGCTGATTGGAAGTGGTATGCCGGATAATGAGATGATCGAGATCCGCGGACTTAAGATCGATAAGACCGCAAGACGCGTATGGGTAAATGGGGAAGAGAAAAACTTTACTACCAAGGAATTTGATCTGCTTACATTCCTGGCTCAGAACCCAAATCATGTTTATACGAAAGAAGAGCTGTTTAATAAGATCTGGGATATGGAATCCATCGGAGATATCGCCACAGTTACGGTGCATATTAAAAAGATCAGGGAAAAAATTGAATTTAACACGGCGAAACCTCAGTATATTGAGACAATCTGGGGCGTAGGTTACCGCTTTAAGGTGTGATGATGAAGGAAAAACTATATGAGATTCCCCTAAATGATGCGATGGATGCAGATGATGAATGTCCCTTTTGCTATTTAGAGCGCAAGGGGGAAGAAGAACTGATGGACTTCGTGCTGGGGTCCTGTGCCTCCTATATGGAAAGTGATACGAGAGAGAAAACCGACTGTGCAGGCTTTTGCCGGACCCACCAGAAGCGGATGTTTGATTACGGCAATGCCCTGGGCAATGGCTGGATATTAAAAACCTATTACAAGAAGATGATATCAGAAATGCAGGAAGAATTTAAGAACTTTTCCCCCGGTAAAAAGTCTTTAAAGGACCGGATCACCGGCAGGAAGACAGAGGAAAATTCCATTTGCAGCTGGATTAAGAGCAAAGAGAAGACCTGCTATATCTGCGACAGGTCTTCGGCGGTTTATGAGCGTTACATCGCTACATTTTATCATCTGTATAAAAAAGATGCTTCTTTTCCTGAAAAGTTAAAGAAAAGCAAAGGTTTTTGTCTTCATCACTTTGGTGACCTGTTAAGAGAGTCAGACCGGTATTTAAATGACGAAGAACGGACTGGGCTGTATTCTGTGATTTTTCCACTGATGCTTAAGAACATGGAACGGGTTTCCGGTGACATAGACTGGTTTATTGAAAAGTATGATTATTTAAACAGGGATGCGGACTGGAAACAGTCAAAGGATGCTGTTCAGCGGGGGATGCAGAAGATCAGGGGAGGATACCCTGCTGATCCTCCCTATAAGCAGAAATAGTCAGTTTTGACAGCTATGGATTAAGCCGTTTAAATTGACCCGGTGTACAGCCGGTTGTCTGCCGGAACGTGCGGATAAAGTTGGAGTAATCCACAAAACCGGACAGATGGCAGGCTTCTGAAACCGTATGACCTTTTAAGAGCAGTTCCTTTGCAAGAGCTACCCGTTTGACCACAATATACTGGAAGATGCTGCTCTCTGTCTCTGATTTAAACAAATGGCTTAAATAATATTTATCAAGGGACAAAGCCAGGGAGATGGAGTCCAGTGTAAGGGGTTCCGTCAGATGGTCATCAATATAATTCATAATTGCCTGTGCCCTATGAGGCCTTGGCGCTGTTTTTACAGAGCCGGTATTTTGCCAGGCCTGGTTAATTAGAATGAGAATCTGAATAATGGTTGTTAACGCTGTTAAATCGCTGCCGTATGGGCGGCGATTTTTTATTGCCTTCTCCAGATTTTTTGCCATGGAAATGAGAAGTTCATGATCGGTCTGGGACAGCAATACCAGATTATTTTTTCCAGGATCTCTGTGAAAGCAGTCTAAGAGATTGGTTGATGGGGTACAATAAGGCCGAATGTAAGATGGATTAACGTGAATCACCAGTCTGGTAAAGGGTTCATTGGAGGTATTGATTGCTTTATGAATCTCCCGGTTGGAAAAGAGAATTAAGCTGCCGGGACTCATGTCATAGCATGCATTTTCTACAAAATACTGGATATGGCCGTCTACCAGAAGATAAATTTCATGGCTGTTATGCATGTGAAAATCCACATTACCAGCCATATTGCTGGTGGTGAAATCACAGCTGATGGGATCGGAAAATTCGCTGTAATGATAGGGGCTTTCCTTTTTCATGGGCACCTCCTTAAATAGACAATCTACGCATGTTTATAGTCAATCTGCGCAAACAAATTGCGTTAAAATAATTATATAATAGAAATACAGAAGAAACAAGGAAAAGAAAAGAGGAATGATTATGGTTCGGGTTGGAGTGATTGGCTGCGGAAATATCGGAAAAGTCCATTCCATGATCTTAAAAGAATTAAAAGAAGTCAGGCTCTTTGCCATGGCTGATATTCGTATAGACAGAGCAGAGGAATTCTGCCGCCAATATACGGAAGGTAAAGGTCATGCATATGAATCATTAGAAGAGATGCTTGAGAAAGAAGAGCTGGATGGAATTCATATTTGTACGCCTCATTTTTGTCATGTTCCCATGGCGGAAATGGCTTTAAAGAAGGGCCTACACGTATTTATGGAGAAGCCGCCGGCTATTAGCAGAAAGCAATTTGAACAGTTAGAGAAGGCGTCGTCAGAAAGCGGTGCAAGGCTTGGAATCTGCTTTCAGAACCGGTATAACGAGACCACCAAAAAAGCAACCGAGTTGATTGAGGAAGGAAAAATCGGCACAATTCGGGGAGGTAGAGCATTTGTCACCTGGCATAGAGATGCGTCTTATTACACGGAAAGCGGATGGAGAGGAAAGCTGGAGACAGAAGGCGGCGGAGCCCTTATGAATCAGTCCATACATGCTCTTGATCTGCTGCTTCGCTGGCTTGGCAAGCCAATCAAAACAGAAGCTTCCATGAGCAACCATCACTTAAAGGGAATTGTGGAAGTGGAGGATACTCTGGAAGCCTATATGGAGTTTACCCAGGGGAAAGATCCTGTAAGAGCCAGCTTTTTCGCTACGACTGCATACGTCAGTGACGCGCCTGTTCTCATTGAGATTGCAGGGGAAAGAGGATTTATCCGGGTGGAAGGAGATACAGTCACTTATCAGGAGGCAGGAGAGATGGAGCCTGTTATCTGGCGTTCGAAAAAAAGCCTTGTACCAGGAAAATCTTACTGGGGAAGTGGACATGAAGCCTGCATTCACGATTTTTATGACTGTGTCAGTACAGGAAAAACTTATGGAAATGATCTCAAGTCGGTTGGGCTTACATTTAATACAATGATGGATATCTATGAATCTGCAGGAAGTGAGGAGAAATAAACTATGGAAAAAGTGAGACTGGGAATTATTGGAATTGGTAATATGGGTACCAACCATTTGAAAAGTATCCAGGAAGGGAAGGTTCCGGAGATTGAAGTGACAGCTGTGGCTGACAGGGAGGACGGACGGATTGCCTGGGCGAAAGAATATATGCCTGCTGAAACCTTGTTTTTTAAAGAAGGAACGGACTTAATCGATGCAGGGGTGTGTGATGCTGTATTAATTGCTGTACCTCATTATCAGCATCCGGAGCTTACAATCTATGCTATGGAGCACGGCCATCATGTTCTGTGTGAGAAGCCTGCAGGCGTTTATACAGCTCAGGTTAGAGAGATGAATGAAGCAGCGCAAAAAACTGACCGTGTATTTGCCATGATGTTCAATCAAAGAACCAACTGCATTTACAGAAAACTGCATGAGCTGGTAACTGGAGGAGAGTTAGGGGCAATCAAACGGGTGAACTGGATTGTGACTGACTGGTACAGAACCCAGTCCTATTATGATTCCGGCAGCTGGAGAGCAACCTGGGACGGAGAAGGCGGAGGTGTTCTTTTAAATCAGTGTCCTCACAATATGGACCTGCTTCAATGGATCTGCGGAATGCCGGATAAGGTACGTGCCTTCTGCCACAACGGAAAATGGCATGATATTGAGGTGGAGGATGATGTAACAGCCTATCTGGAATATCCAAACGGGGCAACGGGAGTCTTTGTAACCACAACTGCAGATGCACCCGGTACAAACCGGTTCGAAATTACAATGGAGATGGGTAAAGTGGTTTGTGAAAATGACCGCCTTATGCTTTATAAACTGGCGGAAAATGAGCGGACCTTCTGTAAAACCGCAAAAGGCGGATTTGATACACCAGAATGTACCGTCACAGAGGTGGAGACAGATGGTGTCAACGAGCAGCATGTTGGTGTGCTAAAGGCATTTGCAGGGAAAATTTTACGAGGAACACCTCTGGTAGCAGAAGGGGTGGAAGGGATCAATGGACTGACCTTATCAAACGCCATGCATTTATCCAGCTGGCTGAACCAGGAAGTTGAAATTCCATTTGATGAAAATCTGTTTTTAGAGGAATTAAATAAAAGACGTGCTGCTTCCAGAAAAAAAGAGGGAACTGGCGTGGTATTTGATACTGAAGGAAGTTATTAAAAAAAGGAGAGAGCATAATGTGGGACAAAATAAAACTATCCGGATTTGCAGATGAGATTGATATGGATTTAGACGTTCAGATGAACGTGTTGAAAAAATTGGGAATGTCTTATGTAGAGATGCGCGGAGTAAATGGGAAAGGTCTGGTGGAACATACAACAGAAGAGGCTAAAGAGATTAAAAGACGCCTTGACAGCAACGAAATAAAATTATCTTCCGTTGGTTCTCCCATTGGAAAAATTAAAATTGCAGATGAGTTTGCTCCTCATATGGAGTTATTTAAACATACTGTGGAACTGGCACATGTAATGGAAACTCCCAATATCCGTATGTTCAGCTTTTTTATGCCGGAAAACTCCAGCTATGAACCTTATAAAAACAAGGTGATGGATCAGCTTGGTCAGTTTGTAGATTATGCCAAAGCAAATGAAGTGATTCTGCTTCATGAAAATGAGAAGGATATCTATGGCGATATGGCAGACCGTTGCCTGGAAATTATGAAAGAATTTTATGGCGATCATTTTAAGGCAGTATTTGATTTTGCCAACTTCGTACAGTGCAAACAGGATACCATAGAAGCTTATGAGATGTTAAAACCCTATATTTCCTACATTCATATAAAGGACGCGCTCTGGGCGGATGCAAGCGTGGTCCCAGCAGGAATGGGAGATGGAAATGTGGAAAAGATACTTGGAAACTTGAAAGAAAGTGGATATCAGGGCTTTTTATCCCTGGAACCACATCTCAGTGATTTTGCAGGCTTCTCCGCACTGGAACAGCATGGGGAGCAAAAGAAGAAGATGAGCGGGGAAGAGTCGTTCACCATGGCACATGATGCTCTGATTAAAATACTGAACCACATTTCTTAATCACCAGTTTCTTAATAAATGAAACCGCCATGGGCTGGAAGTTCCAAAACCAGACCATGGCGGTTCTTTTATTCTCCTCCATTGATTCGTTTCACATAAGCACTGGGCGACATACCGGTATTTTTCTTAAATATCTGGCTGAAATACTGGGGGTTGTTTCCGCAGCCCACCTTTTCTGCAATCCATTGAATCTGTTCTGCGTGCCCCTCAGCCAGAAGCTGCTTTGCTTTCTGGATTCGCTGGGTAGTCAGGTAATTGGAAAATTTCTGACGGGTTTCTCTCATAAAACGGGCACTTACGTAATCCACGTTCATAAATAAGTAGTTATCAGCAATCCATTTCAGTGTCAGACTTGGATTGTCTAAATTGTTCTCCACATACTGTATGACTTTTTCAATAAACGGACTGTAGGACCTGGTGGTTTCCAAAGAGTCCTCCAGTATCCTGTTTATTTTCTCCATCAGTATATTTCGTATAATCTCCGGATCCGTCTGCTGGTTTAAGATCAATAAATATTCGGTGGCTACGATTGAAGAGCCATAGCGGTTTCCGGCTGTTAATTTAATGATAATGCGGGAACCTGCCTGCTTCAAAAAATCAGGGTTGCTGATATCGTGAAGCGTGTCCTTTAGTTCTTCTAGGCCCATTTGCTGTTCTTTCCTATCTGCTTCCATCAAAAGAGTGGTCAGTTGTTCCAGTTTCTCGATCAGATTTTTATAATTACAGATTGGTACTGGTCTTAACCCATTCATAAAATATATCATACCATACCGTCTGATCTTAGCGGTTAAGGCCTCAATAAGCTGAATCAGATTTGGATAGGTGCTTCTGTGATAATCCAGTGCAACGGTCTGATCGTTTAATACGAGCCGTCTCATAAAATCATCCAGAAGTTCATAGGATACCTGGTGGCTTTCAAAAAACAATATCAGGGTGTTTTTAACGTAAATGCTGTATACGGCAATGCCTGGTGCACTTTCGGTCATGTAGTCATAAATCAGCTGGAGGGCTGTTTCCAGAAGGGGTTCCTCCAGATAATGAAGGTAGCACAGCTCATAACCGGTGTAGCAGAAATCCATAAAGCCGGAATAGACTTCCCAGGCGGGAGTTAAACCATCCTCCATAAAGATTCCTTCGTTAATAATATTTGCCAGCACACTGTAATGAAGGTGGCAGGTCAGTGCTTTCTGCCTGTCCTGCAGATCTTTAAAGGCACGCCTGTGATAATATTCCTTAATCACATCTTTCATACTTTCAATAATCTGCTCTTCATTGCTGGGCTTTAACAGGTAATGGTGAACCCGGTATTTCATGGCCTGCTTGGCATATTCAAATTCTCCAAACCCGGAAAGAATAATAAACTGGATATCCATGTCTGTCTGTGAGATCCGTTCAACCAGTTCAAGACCGGAAATTCCCGGCATACGGATGTCGGTCAGAACAATATCAGGGGATTCATCAAGTATCATGTTATAGGCCTCGATGCCATCGCTGCAGCTGCCGATCAGCTCGATTCCCAGGCTGTTCCAGTCAATTAAACTGGAAATGGACTCCCGTATCATACGTTCGTCATCTGCAATCATTAATTTCAGCAATTTTCATTCTCCTTTCGAACAAGAGGAAAGGCAAGCCTTGCCACTGCCTGTTCATTTTCATTATATAGGGTGAGACCGTATTCTTCTCCATAGGTCAGCTGCATCCGCTGCAGAATATTAAGCAGTCCGATTCCAAAGCCATGGGGACTGATTTGATTGGTCTTCAGCTTTTCTAACAGCTGGTCCTCAAAAGCAGATCCGTTATTTTTTATGTAAACATAAAGAACATCCAAAGACCGTTCTGCCAATATGTGAATAAAACAGCCCTCTGTATTCTCTTCCAGGCCGTATCGTATGGAGTTTTCCACCAATGGCTGCAGGGTGAGTTTTAACACGTAGCAGGAGTAAAGATCCTCGGGTACTGTGATTTTATATTCCAGCCGGTCTTCATATCGGAATTTCTGAATGGTCATATAGCACTGCACCAGCTCCAGTTCTCTCCTTAAAGGAACTTCTTTGCTTTTTTGATCCAGAGTAATTCTTAAAAGTGTGCCCAGATTTTCGGCCATGGAAGAAATATCCTTTGCGCCCACTGATTTGGCTCTCCAGTTGATGGATTCCAGTGTGTTGTAAAGAAAGTGGGGGTTCATCTGGGTTTCCAGGGCTTTAAGCTGTGCTTCTTTTCTTAAAATCTCATTTAAGTAGCCCTTTTGAATCAGTTCATTTACTTCATTTACCATCTGGTCAAACTGGGTATGAAGGATACCCAGTTCATCGGTTCGCCCAGTATAATCATAGGGAATATCAAGGGACTCTTTCTGCCCGTCAGCAAAGTTCTTCATTTTTAAGAGCAGGTTATTAAAATGCCGCATTATGGAGTCAATTAGCGCGGAAGACAGGATGCTGGAAATAATTACTGCAATGACAGTGATAATAAAGGAAAAGCGAAAACTTGCGGTAAGAGAAGCAAGGATGTTGTCATAAGGAATGATGCAGACATAATCCCAGTTATAGTTGGATAGAGCCTGTCTTACATAGAAGTAGTTCTTTCCCATGGACTGAAACAGACCGTAACGGGATAGAAAGATTTTTGAGACTACAGAAGGATCTTTGTCAGTGACGGCTGAAGACTGATAGATTAAATTTTCCCCATCATACAGGATATAATCGGCGGATTCGTAAAGATGGCTGTTATCCGTGGAGGAATCAATCAGCTGCTTCATATCAATGTTTATGATCAGACTGCCGATGGAATCCAGCTTTAAAAACTGGGTGCGGCGGATGTTCTTAACCATAAAAAGTCCGTACTGGCCGCTGTAATCCGTTACCAGAATGGTCTTTCCCTTTGCCGCTTCAGCCCGTGAGATTAAGTCCTTACGTATGGAATCGGGAAGTTCTTCTTTATTGATAATGTGGGTGTGAATGGAAAAATTACCCTGGTACAGGCTCATGTAGCGGATATTATTTTTCCTGAAGTTAAAATAGTATTCATTTAACATACCATAGATCGCCTTATAAGCCACGGTGCGTTCCTGAATCTGCTCTGTATCCTTTAAAATCCCCAGATTTTTCTGCATGGTACTGTCTGCAAGCACCATATCCGCCATGGTACTGATCACGTCCAGATGGTTATTCAGTTCCTTGGCGGAAAATGACAAAGAGGAAGCAACTGTCTGATAAAGAACCTTCTGGTGGGCCACAGAGATCATGCGGATATTAAATACAGAAACGGAGGTAAGGAGCAGGATACATAGAAACACAATGGACTGAATCTTCTTTTTTAACGTAAGATTCCGGATAAATGCTTTCATACGTCCTCCTTAACGGGACAGCCCTGGTTTGATAAACAGATTATATATAAAACGTAATAATAATACAATACAAAAAGGCTAAAAATATACAAAATATACAAAAAAACTCGGTTTTTTCCACTTTGAACTCGGTTTTCCGCATTTACTGCTTATTCTTAGAAACGTATAATAAAACTACCTAAGATGAGTAATTAATTTTAAGGAGGAAGGTATTATGAAGAAAAAAATTGCATTACTGATGTCATGCTGTATGGCGGCAGCTTCCCTGGCAGGATGCGGAGGAAGTTCTGCAAGTGCTACAACAGCTGCAGCTCAGGCACCTGCAACCACACAGGCGTCTACGGCGGCTCCTTCTAAAGAAGCCTCTGGCGGAAGCGGAGATGTAAAACTTACTATGAGCTGGTGGGGGAATCAGGTCAGAAATGAGAGAACACAGGCAGCTTTAGACCTTTATTCCGAACAGAATAAAGGAGTAACCATTGAGGGACAGTTTTCTGAGTGGTCTGATTACTGGAATAAGCTTGCTACATCGGCAGCAGGCCAGTCACTTCCTGATCTTGTTCAGATGGATTACATGTACATAGACCAGTATGTAAAAAACAACCTGTTAGTTGATTTAAAGCCTTATATTGAAAAGGGTGATCTGGATGTATCCAATATTTCGGAGAACACCATGGCTTCCGGTACCGTTGACGGAGGCGTTTATGCAATCTGTGCAGGTATTAACTCTCCTGCCATGATGTATAACAAGACGTTACTTGATAAGAACGGCATTACAATCAAGGACTATATGACCATTGACGACTTTGAGGCAGTCTGCCGTCAGGTATATGA
Source organism: Hungatella sp. (assembly GCA_009712635.1). Classification (GTDB taxonomy): domain Bacteria; phylum Bacillota; class Clostridia; order Lachnospirales; family Lachnospiraceae; genus Lacrimispora. Next base: position 363,089 of record WASS01000002.1, read on the forward strand.
AAAAACAGGATATAAGACATCAATTGTTTACGGCACAGCCCAGACTTATCTGGACTATTTTATGAGAGCATACGATGTGGTTTTATTTGGTGATAAGAAGATGGGCGGAACAGCAGAGGATTATATTCCGTTCTTCCAGATGTATGAGACCGGCTTAAAAGAGGGATGGCTCATTGATCCGGGTGTATTTGCAGAAATCTCCATTGGTTCTGTTGAACAGGATCCACTTGTGAACGGTTCCAGTCCGGAAACCATGTCCTGGTGCGCATTTGCAAACTCCAACCAGCTGACAGCAGTTCAGAACGCTGCTCCGGAAGGCGTGACCATTGGCATGACAACCTGGCCGTCTCCTGATCCCAAGAAGTCCGGCTACTTAAAATCCAGCCAGTTCTTCTCTGTCGGAGCTCATACCAAGAATCCGGATGAAGCAGTGAAAGTATTAAATTATCTGGTTAATTCAAGCGATGCGAATAATATTCTTTTAGGTGAACGAGGCGTTCCTGCATCCAGCAAGATTGCACAGGAGCTTTCACCCAAGATGGATGCCATCAACCAGGAAATTATCCGCTATATCAACGAAGTTGTAACACCTAACAGTTCACCGATCAATCCTCCCCAGCCAGATGGGGCAAGTGAGGTATTTAATCTGTTAAATCAGGTTCAGGAACAGCTTTGCTATGGTACATTTGACTCCAAAGCAGCCGCTGAGGAATTCTATAACAGTGCCAATAAGATCATGAGCCAGAAATAATTACCGTTAATATTCGGGGCAGAGAACGCTCTGCCCCGATTTCTATGAGAGCAGTTATATATGAACGGAGGGGACGTATATGAAAGAAAAAAAGAGGGAAAGCTTCAGACATTTTATGAACAGGGAAAGTACGGCAGGATTCGTATTCAGCCTTCCGTTTAGCATAGGATTTCTCATGTTCATGGTAGTTCCCATGGGGCTGTCCCTTTATTATTCCTTTTGCGACTACAACATTCTGGCACCGCCAGTTTTTGTAGGAATGAAAAATTACATAAAAATGTTTACGGATGACCCGGTGTTTTTAAAAACCATCGGAGTTACCTTTTATTTTGCCTTTGTATCGGTTCCCATGCGTCTGGTATTTGCCCTCATTGTAGCACTTATCCTGTTTAGGACTACAAAAGCTACGGCATTCTACCGCGCGGCCTACTATCTGCCGTCTATAATTGGTGGTTCAGTTGCGGTGGCGATTCTCTGGAAGCGTATATTTGCAACCGACGGGGTGATTAATCAGCTGCTTCGGATCATAGGAATAAAAACCAGTTTTCCTTGGCTTGGAAATGTAAATACAGCCATCTGGACTCTGATTATACTGGCTGTCTGGCAGTTTGGCTCTTCCATGCTGATCTTCTTATCGTCACTGAAACAGATTCCGGTTACGCTTTATGAAGCCGCAAGAGTAGACGGGGCAAACCGGTTTTCTCAATTTTTTAAGATCACGCTGCCTCTTCTGACTCCCACCATATTTTTTAATCTGGTTATGCAGACCATCAATGGATTTTTGGCATTTACTCAGTGTTTTATTATTACACAGGGGAAACCCCTGAATTCCACTTTGTTTTACACGGTTTATATGTACCAGCAATCCTTTGAGTTTTACAATACCGGTTATGGTGCGGCTCTGGCATGGGTCATGCTGGGGATTATCGGACTGATTACGTTAATCTTATTTGCTACTAAAAAATTCTGGGTCTATACGGAAGGAGTGTAATATTCATGAAAACAAGGAAAAGAATCGGCGGGATTGTCTATCACGTCATCGTCTGCGGCCTTGGTCTGATCATGATTTACCCTCTTGTTTGGATGATCATGAGTTCGTTTAAGGAGAGCAATACTATTTTTACCACAGCAGGCCAGCTGATACCCAGGAAGTTTGTGTTTGCTAATTATGCAACCGGCTGGAGGGGGTTTGCAAAAACAGGGTTCGCTGTATTTTTAAGAAATTCCATGTTTATTGCTGTTGTTGCAACGCTTGGTACGGTATTTTCCTCTGCTTTTGTGGCATATGGACTCGCCAGGTGCAGATTTTTTGGAAGAAAGTTCCTGTTCGTAGCCATGCTTCTTTCCATGATGCTGCCGGCGCAGGTATTAATGATTCCCCAGTATTTATGGTATCAGAAGCTGGGTTGGGTAGGAAGCTACAGACCTCTGATTGTCCCCTATTATTTTGCAATTCAGGGCTTCTTCATCTACCTGATGATTAACTTTATTGACGGAATTCCCAGGGAACTTGATGAAGCGGCTAAGATTGACGGCTGCTCCTACTACGGTATCTTTGCAAGAATTATACTGCCCTTAATTACACCGGCTTTAATTACTGCAAGCATTTTCTCATTCATGTGGAGATGGGATGATTTCCTTTCCGCCCTTCTATACATTAATGAATCTGCAAAGTATCCGGTCAGCCTCGCTTTAAAATTGTTCTGTGACCCCGGTTCCTCCTCTGATTACGGAGCCATGTTTGCAATGGCAACACTCTCCATTATGCCTGCAGTTATAATCTTTATCAGCCTGCAGAAGTATCTGGTGGAAGGAATCAGCACATCTGGATTAAAAGGTTAAAATATGGCAGAGGCAGTACAAAAAACAGCTTTTTTGTGCGCCTCTGTTATTTTTTTCGGTTTAGACCTTTCATTTGTCAGTCTGAATTGGTATAATTGGGCAGTTTAGTAGAACAATCTGGTTAAGGCACAGGAAATGGAGGAAATTATGATTTACAATGTATTGGAATTCGGAGCAAAAGGCGATGGGAAAACAAATGACGCTGCAGCAATTCAGAAAGCAATTGACGAATGCACCGGCGCAGGCGGCGGCCGTGTACTCCTTCCCGGCGGATTTATCTATAACAGCGGTTCAATTCTTCTTAAATCAAATGTAGAGTTTCATTTAGAGATGGGAGCGGTATTAAAGGCCAGCGATGATTTAAATGATTATTATCCTCTGGCCAACGGCGGAAAGATCGTGGCACATGAATCCGGTCTTCCATCTTTTTTAAACAGTGAATATAATGGCAGACCATTTCATGCATTTATATACGGTTATGACCAGGAGAATGTGGCAATCACCGGATTTGGCACTATAGATGCCAATGAGGCCATATTTTACGGGGATAATTCCGGTTATCACATTGAAGGAACTTATTATCCCAGAATTCCCCTGATGCTGTTAGAAAAATTCAACCATCTCACCATCCGTGATGTGAAGCTGGTAAACTGCGCATTCTGGACCGTTCATCTGGTGGGATGCAACGATGTTTTAATCGAGGGAATCCGCCTTATCAATAACTTGCAGATGGCTAATTCTGACGGCATTGATCCGGATCACTGCACCAATGTACGGATTATCGGCTGCCACATTGAATGCGGCGACGATGCAATTGTATTAAAAAATTCCGGTGACTATAAACAGTACGGTCCCTGTGAGAATATTGTAATCTCAAACTGTACCTTAATCTCCACCAGTGCTGCGATCAAGTTCGGAACGGAAGGGGAAAGTGATTTCAGAAATGTTCTCGTAGAAAACTGTACCATCAGTAAAAGCAATCGTGGTATCTCCATACAGATCAGGGACGGAGGAAATGTAGAAAATGTGGTATTCTCCAATATCACCATTGAGACACGCCGCTTCTCCCATGAGTGGTGGGGAAGGGCAGAACCGATCTGCATTACAGCCCATGACAGAAAGCCGGGTGTAAAGGCCGGAAAAATCAGAAATGTGCGGTTTGAGAATATCAGCTGCAAGGGTGAAAATGGAATCTTTATCCGGGGAAGCGAAGATAACTATATTGAAGACGTGAGTTTTGAAAACATCCACCTCACTCTGGAGAAAAACTCCCGCTGGGAGATTGAGGGATATGATATCCGCCCCTGCCAGGGAGATGGACTGATTCGTACTAAAATATCGGGAATTTATGCGGAGTATGCCAGGGATATCCGGTTTGAGCATGTAAAGATCCAGGTGGCGGAAAATATGAGACCGTTCTACAAACAGGATGTTACCTTAAGCCACTCCCAGGAAATCACGATCTAATCCTCATAAGAAGCAACGGAAATGGCGCAGTTTTGCTCTTTGCAATAGGAGCAGAACGCGTCTTCCGGCATCTTTTCAGTTAAAATATAATCAAACTGATTCATATCTCCATAGGTCATAAGGGATGCCCGGCCAAACTTGGAAGAATCCGCCAGAAGATAATGCTTCTGGCTTTTTTTTAATGCCGCTTTTTTAATGTTATACTCATCCGTTGATGCATTACAGATTCCTGATTCCACGGAAATACCGGTACATGCCATAAATGCACGCACAATATTATAATCCTCTAAATATTCCACACAGGAGCTGCCGGTCAGAGAAGCCGTATCCCTTTTTAACGTGCCTGGGAGCACGATTAAGTCAATATTGGGATAATTCATGGATTTATTAATGACCTGAATGCTGTTTGTTATGACAGTGACTGTATTTAAATGGGTGAGAAAGTCTACAATATTCATGGTAGTGGTTCCGCTGTCAATGAATATGATATCTCTGTCCCGCACAAAGGATGCGGCAAGAGATGCAATTCTCTGTTTGCTTAAAAAATTGCGGCTGGCCCTGTCCTGAAATGTGACGAGATCTGGTATTGGAGGGATATTTTCAGATGCAATCACACCTCCATAAACCTTTTCCACAGTTCCTCTTCCCACAAGCACCTCCAGATCCCGGCGCAGCGTGTTTTTGGAAATCTGAAATAATTCGCACAGGGTATCGATGGATGCGGATTTGTGCTCCAGTATATATTGCTCTAATTGTTCAATTCGGGAAATTCTCATAGCTTGTACTCCTTATATGGCGGTTCCATTGTTCTGCTGTTATTGACCTATTATATCAGACACAAGCAAAAATATCAAGAAATCACCAATAGATAACCAAATTAAGAAAAAAATTTTTCTGTAGATCTTGACCGTTCTCGATTAAAGTGTTAGAATATAACCAACACATTACAAAAACAAAATCAAAACATACTCATAAAGGGAGGAAGAGAGAGGAAACAGGACATGGGATTAGTAAAAATGAAAGATTTGCTGAATCAGGCATCAGAGCAAAATCGGGCGGTGGGAGCATTCAGTGTTGGGAATTTAGAGATGATCAAAGGTGCGGTAAAGGCAGCTGAAGAAATGAACACTCCCATTATCTTACAGATTGCAGAAGTCCGTCTGCCACATTCCCCGCTGTCACTCATGGGGCCTATGATGGTAGAAGCTGCAAAGAACGCAAAGGTAGAGATTGCAGTTCATTTAGATCACGGCAAGACCATTGGTGTGCTGAGACAGGCTCTGGAATATGGATTTACCTCAGTCATGATGGACGGCTCCACGCTTCCCTTTGAAGAGAACATTAACAAAACCTTAGAAGCAGCCCGTCTGGCAAAAGAATATGGCGCCACCGTAGAAGCGGAGCTTGGTCTTGTAGGTGGAAGTGAAGATGGGAGCACAGATGAGGGAATCCGCTGCACCAATCCGGAAGACGCGAAAGTATTTTGTGAAAAGACAGGTGTGGACGCGTTGGCAGTAGCCATTGGCAATGCCCACGGCAACTATCCGGTAGCACCCAGACTGGCATTTGATGTCTTAAAGGCAATTGATGAAAAGACAGATGTTCCCCTGGTACTGCACGGCGGAACCGGAATAACTCCGGAAGACTTCAGAAAAGCAGTTGGACTTGGAATCCGAAAGATCAACATTGCAACAGCCAGCTTTGACAGTCTTACAAGGGAAGCTGAAAAGTATTTGAAATCAGAAGGCAGACATGATTACTTTGGACTGAATGAAGCCATGGTCCAGGGCGTATATGAAAATGTGAAGCAGCATATTAAGATCTTTAACTGTGTAGAGCCGCTATAATATTAACTATTAAATAAATAAAACCGCTAAGAAAGGAAAGGATAGAAAAATGGGAGAAGTAAAAACATTAAAGTATTTTGTAAACGGTCAGTGGAAGGAATCTAAAACAACGAAGTATACAGATGCCTTTGACCCAAGCACTGGTGAAGTGATTGCGAAAGTACCATGCTGTACTCCGGATGAAGTGGAAGAGGCTGTTGCAGCAGCGAAAGCAGCATTTCCATCCTGGTCAGCGACTCCGGTAATTAAAAGAGTTCAGATTCTTTATAAGCTGAGAGATTTACTGATTGAGCATATGGATGAACTGACCATGCTGGTAGCTAAAGAAAACGGTAAAAACTGGGAAGAAGCTCAGGGTGATGTGCTGAAAGCAAAAGAAGGAACCGAGCAGGCCATCAGCGCTCCGTCACTGATGATGGGAGAAAGCTTAATGGACGCTTCCAGCGGATTTGACACAGTACTATATCGTATGCCTCTGGGCGTATTTGCAGGTATCGTGCCATTTAACTTCCCGGCTATGATCCCGATGGGCTGGATGACTCCTATGTGTATCGCATGCGGTAACACCATTGTATTAAAAGCAGCTTCCTTTACTCCTCAGTCCAGCATGCGTATCGCTGAGCTGTACAAAGAAGCAGGACTTCCGGACGGCGTAATTAATATCGTTACCTGCTCCAGAAACGAAGCAGAGATTCTTCTTACACACGATGATGTTAAGGGAATTACCTTCGTAGGTTCCACATCTGTTGGAAAGCACATTTATTCCACAGCTGCAGCAACAGGAAAGAGAGTTCAGGCTCTTTGCGAAGCCAAGAACCACGCTCTTGTATTAAAAGATGCTCCTGTTAAACGTGTGGCAGCAGGTATTATCAACTCCACCTTTGGCTGTGCTGGTGAAAGATGTATGGCTCTTCCGGTAGTAGTTGTTCAGGAAGAAATTGCTGATGCACTTGTAGCAGAAATCGTAGCTCAGGCTAAGAAGTTAAAAGTGGGACCAGCTTATGACAAAACCACAAATCTTGGACCGGTTATCAATCAGGCACACAAAGATTCTGTTGTAAAATGGATTGAGACAGGAATTGCAGAAGGCGCCAAGGTGGTACTGGACGGCCGTGATGTAGTAGTAGAAGGATTTGAAAATGGATTCTACTTAGGGCCAACAATTCTTGATCATGTTACTCCTGAAATGAGCGTAGGCGAAAGAGAGATCTTCGGACCGGTACTTTGCATTAAGAGAGTAAAGAACTTCGAAGAAGGACTTGCAGTCATGAATGCCAATCCATTTGCCAACGGTTCTGTTATCTTTACACAGAACGGCCGCTATGCAAGAGAATTCGCAAGACATACAGACGGCGGTATGATCGGTATCAACGTAGGAATTCCGGTTCCGGTTGGTATGTTCCCATTCAACGGCAATAAGCTGTCATTTATCGGAGATCTTCACTGCTTAGGAAAAGATGGTTTCAGATTCTATACAGAGAATAAAGTTGTTACCACCAGATGGTTCGACGAAGAAACCGGAGAGTCCACAGCTGTTAATACCTGGGATGGAACAATCTAAAAGTTGTTTTTATTGAAAAAATAGCACGCATATACTTGCGTGCTATTTTTATGTGTGATATGATTGGTAAAGTTAAGAAAAGAAGGAGAAAATAAATGGCGGGAACGATTCGGGAAATAGCAGAGCGGGCAGGTGTGTCCAGAGGTACTGTTGACCGCGCGTTAAATAAACGGGGGCGGATTGACAAGGAAGTGGAAGAGCGGATCTTTCAGATTGCAGACGAAATCGGTTATGTGCCGAAAAAAGATAAGACGGCAGTAAAAAAGGAATCGGTTAAAATCGGCATTGTAACCCAGCTGGCTAAATCGTCATTTATGATTCCCATCAGAAAAGGGTTAGAAGATGCACAAAAAGAATTGAAAAAAAGAGGAATTGTCTTTGTAATGGAAGAGTGTGTTACTGTGAGCGAGGAAGAGCAGCTTGCAGCCATTGAAAGGCTGGAAAAAAACAAGGTGTCAGGCATTGCAATCATGCCTGTGGAGTGTGATAAAATAAGGGATAAAATCAATTCTCTGATTGAGCAGGGAATATCAGTAGTGACCTTTAATACAGATATCGTGGGGACAAAGCGAAGCTGCTTTATAGGACAGGATAATAGAAAGAGCGGACGCACAGCGGCTGGGCTTATGGGCATGCTCACCGGCGGACAGGGAAAGATTCTTGCTATTACCGGATATTTTGGAAACAGTGTCAACAGCATGCGTGTGGACGGGTTTGTAGATGAGATAAAGAGGACATTTCCGGGGCTTGAACTTGTGGGAGTGCAGAGCAGCTTTGATGAAAAGGAAGAGGTGGAAAAGATACTTGTTAATACCCTGACTGCTTATCCGGATCTGCAGGGTGCGGTGATATTCTCAGGTGGCCAGGGGGGCGTAAAAAAGGCGTTTGAAGAGCTGAAGCTGGAAAAAAAGCCCCATATTATTATCTATGATCTGACCACGGGAAATATCAAAGCCCTGGAAGAAGGAATAGCGGATTTTCTCATTGACCAGAACGGTTATACACAAGGGTACCGCGCCCTGTTCATCCTTACGGATATCATGCAGGCTGGAAGCAGAAAAGAGCAGGAATTTTTTTACACGGATATTATTATTAAAACAAAATACAATATTTAAAATCACCATGGAATCAGGGGTCTGTTCAGGATAAAAAACAGATCCTGATTTTTTTTATTAACTAAGCGAAATCACTTGCACGCGGACTGCGTGCGTGGTATAATGTAGGCACATGAGATGAGCGAAAAAGCACGCAAACAGATGGGAGAGGTGTAACGATGGAATATATAAAATTTAACGAAGCCAGAGAGCTTGATTTAATACTTCTTGGCAGAGTGGCCATTGATTTTAACCCTGCTTATAATGAGCAGGTGAAGGAAGAGTTTAAGCCGCTTAAGAAGGTTCACATGTTTGAAAAATTTGTAGGCGGTTCTCCTGCCAACATTGCCGTAGGCGTGACAAGACATGGTATGAAAGCTGGTTTTCTTGGAAAAGTATCAGATGACCAGTTCGGCGAATTTGTAGTGGATTATTTTAATGAACAGGGAATTGATACCTCCCACATTACAACATGTAAAAACGGAGAAAAACTGGGACTTACATTTACAGAGATGCTGTCCTCCAGCGAAAGCAGCATTCTGATGTATAGAAACTGCATCGCTGATTTACAGCTGAGCGTGGAAGACATTGACGAAGAATACATTAAAAAGGCAAAAGCCATTTTAATTTCAGGTACTGCACTTGCCGAAAGCCCATCAAGAGAAGCGGCTCTTAAGGCTGTGATGCTGGCTAAGAGAAACGATGTAAGAATTATATTTGACATTGATTACAGGGCATATAACTGGAAAAATACAGATGAGTTATCCATTTACTACTCAACTGTTGCAAAAGAAGCGGATATTATTATGGGATCAAGAGAAGAATTTGATCTGACAGAAAAGCTGATTAAACCTGGTATGACAGATGAAGAAAGTGCCGCTTTATGGCAGGGATATCATGCAGCAATCGTGGTAATCAAGCATGGTATGAAGGGGTCTACCGCATATACCCGCGATGGCCAGTCATTTTCCATTAAACCGTTCCCGGTAGAGGCAAGAAAGGGCTTTGGAGGCGGAGACGGATATGGTTCCGGTTTCCTATATGGTCTGTATCAGGGCTGGGATATTATTGACTGCCTGGAGTTTGGTTCTGCAGAAGCTTCCATGATGGTAAAGAGCAATAACTGCTCAGACTCTCTTCCTACACCAGAGGAAGTGCATGCATTTATAAAAGAGGAAAAGGAAAAATTCGGTGAGATGATCGCCCGTGTATAAAAATATAAAGGAGAGCGGAACATGTCAAAAACAATAAGAATGACAACAGCACAGGCACTTGTAAAGTTCCTGGATAACCAGTATGTTTCAGTGGATGGAACAGAAATTAAGTTTGTTGAAGGTTTTTTTACAATCTTCGGCCATGGAATTGCAGTTGGTCTGGGAGAGGCTCTGGACACAAATCCGGGACAGCTTCGGGTTCTTCAGGGAAGAAACGAGCAGGGGATGTGCCATACAGCCATCGCATTTGCCAAACAGAACCAGCGCAGAAGAATTATTCCCTGTGCATCCTCAGTAGGACCTGGCGCTGCCAATATGGTGACCGCCTGTGCCACTGCTACCGTCAATAACATTCCGCTGCTGGTATTTCCTGCGGATACCTTCGCATCCAGACAGCCTGATCCGGTGCTTCAGCAGTTAGAGCAGAGCAGCAGCCTTGCAACGACTACGAATGATGCATTTAAACCGGTATGCAAGTACTGGGACAGAATTACCAGACCTGAGATGATTATGAGCGCCTTAATTAATGCCATGCGTGTGCTCACAGATCCGGCAGAGACGGGAGCCTGCTGTATTTCCCTCTGTCAGGATGTAGAGGGAGAATCCTTTGATTATCCGGAGTATTTCTTTAAGAAACGGGTTCATAAGATTACAAGACCTGTTGCAGTGGAAGAAGAATTGGAAGAAATTGCTGAAATCATTGCAGAAGCGAAGAAACCCATCGTGATTGTAGGCGGAGGAGTTCGTTACTCAGATGCAGGAGAAGTGGTAGAACAATTCTGTGAAGAATTTAAGATTCCCTTTGGAGAGAGCCAGGCTGGAAAGAGTGCCTGCAAATCAAGCCATCCCTACTGCCTTGGAGGAATCGGAGTGACCGGTACTTATGCCTCCAATGTCATTGCAAAGGATGCAGATGTGGTAATCGCCATTGGAACCAGACTCAGCGATTTTACCACCAGCTCCAAGTGGCTGTTTAAAAGAGATAATGTGAAATTTGTTACCATAAATAACAGCAGATTCCATGCCTATAAGATGGATGCATCCATGGCAGTGGGAGATGCAAAAGTAACCGTAGAGGCACTGACGGAAAAGCTGAGAGAAAAACAGTATGTATCCCAGTATCGCAATGAGATCACAGATGCAAAGAAAAAGTGGGATGAAGAGATGGTTCGCCTGGGCAGCATTGAGTATACAGGAGATGATTTTGAACCAATTATCAAAGCAAGAGATCCCAGAACGATTCCGGAATTTGTCCGCCTGACCAATGGTAAGATCACCCAGACCGCAGCACTGGCAGCAATCAGAAGAGTGATTGATGCAGATGCTACAATCATTACTGCAGGAGGTTCCCTCCCAAGCTGTATGCAGCGTATGTGGACCACTGACAAGCGGGGCGGATATCATGCAGAATACGGATATTCCTGTATGGGATATGAAGTGGCAGCAACTCTGGGCGTTAAATTTGCAGAGCCGGAACATGAGGTTTACTGCGTAGTCGGCGATTCCAGTTTTCAGATGCTGCACAGTGAAATTATGACTATCATGCAGGAAAGACAGAAAGTCAATATCCTGATTTTTGATAACTGTGGCTTTGGCTGTATCAACAACCTGGAGATGAACCACGGAATTGGAAGTCTTGCAACAGAGTACCGTTATACAGACGGGAAAAAACCAACCGGCGATTTAATCCCTGTTGACTATGCAAAGGTGGGAGAAGGTTATGGATTAAAGACTTATACCTGCCGTACCATTGCAGAACTGGAAGATGCATTAAATGATGCCAAGAGCCAGGAGAGAGCCTGCCTGTTTGACTTAAAGGTAATTCCAAAGACCATGTCCGACGGATATGAATCCTGGTGGAATGTGGGACTTGCTGATACGTCTGAAAAAACCAGCGTAAACGAAGCGTTTGGAAGAGTCATGGAAGGCAGAAACGCAGCAAGAAAGTATTAAACGGCCGGACATGACCGGAAAGGAAGATAATATGAGTCAGGTATTCGGATATCCGGAATTTGATGCGTCCGGAGAAAAGATTTTAACAACCTATACCAATGAGTATAAGGAAATGAACATGGACATTCGTGTTTACCGCATGAAAGCCGGGGAAACCAGAACCTTTTTAAAAGAGAAAGAGGAAACCGCTGTTCTTCTTTTAAAGGGAAAGATCGTATACCGTGGCGGTAATGTGGAACAGGAAGCCTCAAGAATTGATGTTTTTACTGAGGGACCATGGTGCCTGCATGGTTGTGCAGGAACAGAGATTTCCGTGGAAGCAAAAGAGGATTCAGAAATTTTAGTCCAGTCAGCAGAAAATAAAAGAACCTTTGGAGCAAAACTGTATCAGCCCGAAGATGCGCCATGGAAGTATTCTTCTGTGGGCAAGTTTGGCAATGTGGCAAAACGGCGGGTGAATACGATTTTTGACATAGAGATCGCTCCTTACTCCAATATGGTTTTAGGAGAGGTATTAAATGACCGGGGGAACTGGTCCGGATATCTTCCTCACAGACATCCACAGCCGGAAACCTACTATTTCCTTTTTGACCACCCGGAAGGATTTGGCGCAAGCTTTGTAGGCGACCAGGTATTTAAAAGCACAGACGGAAGCTTTTCCGCAATTCCGGGAGGGGAGCTTCATCCCCAGGCAGTGGCTCCGGGATACCAGATGTATACCTGTTGGATGATCCGCCATCTGGAGGGTAATCCATGGAATCAGACTGACCGCAACGAAGATGAACGATATGTGTGGCTGCATGATGCCGAGTTTTAATTTACACAGGGGTTAATCGCCGCGAAACCAGCGGTATAAAAATATGATAAGACAGGGAAGGGAAGCAAAAATGTTAAACAAGGAGAAAGTTAAATTAGGAATTGCACCAATTGCATGGACAAACGATGATCTTCCGGATTTAGGCAAGGAGAATACCTTCGAGCAGTGTGTCAGCGAAATGGCACTTGCAGGATTTACCGGTTCTGAAGTGGGTAATAAATACCCGAAAGATCCGGAGGTTTTAAAGAAGGCTCTGGAATTAAGAGGGGTTGAGATCTGCAATGCATGGTTTTCCACATTCTTAATCAGCAAGCCTTACGAAGAGACTGAGGCAGAGTTTGAGAAGCATGTAGCTTTCTTAGCAGCCATGGGCGCCAAAGTAGTTGGTGTTTCCGAGCAGAGCTACAGCACACAGGGAATTCAGGATCAGCCGGTTTTCGAAGGAAAGCATGAGATGGACGACAGAGAATGGGATCTTCTGTGCACAGGCTTAAACCGTCTTGGAAAGCTGTCCAAAGAAAAATACGGTGTGGCATTAACATTCCACCATCATATGGGAACTGTAGTTCAGTCGGCTGCAGAGACAGACCGCATGATGGAACACACAGATCCGGAATACGTAAGCCTGCTTTTTGACAGCGGCCACTTTGCTTACTGCGGAGAGAATCCGGTTGAGATGGTAACTAAGCACATCAAACGTATTAAACATGTTCATTTAAAAGATATCCGTCCGGAAGTAGTTAAAAAGGTGAGAGAAGAGAAGATGAGCTTCTTAGCAGGTGTTCGTGCAGGCGCATTCACCATTCCAGGCGACGGTTGTGTAGAGTTTGAGCCGATCTTCAAAGTGCTGGAAGATGCAGCTTATGAGGGATATATGGTAGTGGAAGCAGAGCAGGATCCGGCTAAGGCCAATCCGTTAGAATATGCAATCCGTGCAAGAAAGTTCATTGCTGAAAAAACAGGTCTTTAATTTAAAGGATAAAAGGAGAAGAATATTATGGTAACCGTAGGAATTATCGGAGCAGGCAGAATCGGAAAGGTTCATACCGCAAGTATCTGCAATATCGTTAAGAACGCAACAATTAAGACAATCGCTGACCCATTTATGAACGAGGAAACAGCAAACTGGGCAAAGAGCATGGGTGTATCCAATACAACCAAGGATTATAAAGAAATTCTGGCAGATCCGGAGATCGATGCAGTTTTAATCTGCTCCTCTACAAACACTCATTCTCCTATCTCTGTAGAAGCAATTAAGGCTGGAAAGCATGTATTCTGCGAGAAGCCAATTGATCATGATGTAGAAAAGATCAAAGAAGTAATTGATGCATTAAAGGACAGCAAGGTTAAATATCAGGTAGGCTTTAACCGCCGCTTTGACCATAACTTTGAAGCAGTTAGAAATGCAGTTGCAGCAGGAAAAATCGGCGATCCCCATATCATTAAAGTGACTTCCAGAGATCCTGAGCCACCCAGCGCAGAATATGCAGCTGTATCCGGCGGTATGTTCCTTGATATGACCATTCATGATTTTGATATGGTACGTTACCTGGCTGGATGTGATGCAGAAGAGATCTATGTACAGTCTGCAGTTTTAGTTGATCCTGCAATTGGAGAAGCTGGCGATGTAGATACTGCCGTTATCACCATAAAGATGGAGAACGGTGCAATTGCAGTAATCGATAACTCCAGAAAAGCAGCTTACGGCTATGACCAGAGAGCAGAAGTATTCGGCTCCAAGGGTATGGTTGCAACCTCCAACGACACAGAATCCAGTGCAGTTTTAAGCACTGCTGACGGTGTGACTGGCGAGAAACCTCTTTACTTCTTCTTAGAGCGTTATATGCAGTCCTTCGCAAAAGAAGTGAACTGCTTTATCGAAGCCATTGAGAACAATACAGACACTCCTCTTGGCGTATTAGATGGTTTAAAACCGGTATTAATGGGAATCGCAGCAAAGAAATCTGTGAAAGAGCACAGACCAGTTAAAATCTCCGAAATTACAATGTAAGACAAAGGACCTGCCTCTTATCTGGCAGGTCTTTTTTTCAATATCCTCCGTTTGGCTTATAAAGTACAAAAAGTGCATAGTAACCAGCATATAAAAAGCAATTTCTGCGCTGACGTTTCCGTTCAAACATGTTAAATTAGTAGCATATTTTATTAGATATAGTTCATTACAGAAAAGAGGAGTTGTCATGTATCAATTGGAACAGCTGGTGATTGGCTGGGTGGAGCGTTACGATCTGGTCTATCAGACCAGTTTGCTTTTACGAATTATTGTAGCCGGATTTTCGGGATATTTAATTGGATACGAACGAAAAAACCGGAATAAAGGGGCTGGAATGAGAACCCATGCCATTGTGGCTATGGGAGCTGCTCTTATGATGGTTGTATCCAAGTACGGCTTCCGGGATATTCCGAATTTTGACGGCTCCAGAATCGCCGCCCAGATTGTATCGGGAATTGGTTTCCTGGGAGCGGGCGTCATTTTTGTAAAGAATAATTCAGTCAGCGGTCTGACTACCGCTGCCGGGATCTGGGCAACTGCAGGAGTGGGAATGGCGGTAGGAGCCGGTGCTTATTATCTGGGCTGTGGTTCTGCGTTTCTGTTGATTATGATACAGGTTCTGCTCCATGATGTCCCCTTTTTGTCCAAGGAGCCTTACCGCTGCATGCTGAAAATCAATACATCCCATTATGACGCCGTTATTACAGAGTTGTTTCATAAGCTCAATGAGGATAAGGTTAAGGTGTTGAATGTGAAGATCGGGAAATCCAAGGATGGTACCAAGATCGAACTGGATCTGCTTTATCCTGCCGGCTATGAAAAAAATGATCTGGTTATCCGCCTGTCCAATGATAAACGGATTGATTCAGTGAACGGTTAGAATGAGAAAAACAAAAATTGCAATAATTATGGAAAGAAAGACAAAAATAATGTAGAAGCCTAGCGGTTAAAAGGGATATACTCATCGGGTAAGAACATGAGAAAAAGTAAAGTGGGAAATTTATGATAAAACATCTTGCTGCAGATTTACACACTCATACAGATATAAGCAGCCATGCTTACAGTACCGTTTATGAAATCATAACGGCAGCAAAGGATTCCGGTTTAATGGCTGTAGGAATCAGCAACCACTGTCCGGCTCACCCGGATGGGGCGCCTGAAGGGCATTTTAGAAATCTCAGAGTGATACCGGAGTGGGTGGACGGTATCCGTGTATATCGTGGGGCTGAACTAAATTTCACTAATTTTGAAGGTGAAATTGATTTAAGTTCTGATACCATAATAAACCGTCTGGACTATACCATAGCCTCTTTTCATGATGATGTGATACCACCGGGAAGCGTAGAGGATCATACAAGAGCATATCTTCATGCGGCTGAAAATCCGCTGGTGGATATTATTGGTCACAGCGGGACTGCCTGTTATGAATATGATTATGAACGGGTGATACCGGAGTTTGGAAAGAATGGCAAGGTGGTAGAAATTAATGAAGGAACCTTTCGTGTCAGGAAAAGTTCTGCAGATAATTGCCGAACCATTGCCAGATTATGTATGAAATACAGCGTTCCCGTGATTGTCAGCTCTGATGCTCATTTTTGCCGAAGTGTGGGAGTGTTTGAAGAAGCGCTATCCTTGTTAAACAGCCTGGACTTTCCGGAAGAACTAGTGGTAAATGCAGACATGAAGCAGTTGGAGTCCTGGTTTCTTCATAAACGGAGAGTGCAGTAGAGAAGAGAATGCCGGGGCGTTGTTGCGCTCCGGCAGTTGTGCGCGGAAGGGAGCGGATAGAAAATGAAGTATTATATCGGAATAGATTTAGGTGGAACCAATATAGCCGCAGGTCTGGTAGGAGAAGACGGAACACTTTTTACCCGCCTGTCTGTACCAACCAAAAGCGGAAGAAGTGCAGGGGAAATTGTTCAGGATATGGCGGACCTGGCTAAAAAGGCTGCGGAGGAAGGAAATATTGCCTGGGAAGAGATTGAAGCGGTAGGACTTGGAGTGCCGGGTACAGCCAACAAGGAGACCGGCATGGTGGAATACGCCAATAATTTGGGATTTTATGATGAGCCGGTGGTTTCCATGATGGAGAAGGCACTTCCTGGTAAAAAAATTCGTTTTGATAACGATGCCAATGCGGCTGCCTGGGGAGAATATATAGCTGGAAGCGGAAAAGGTGTAAGTTCTATGCTGGCGGTCACTCTGGGAACCGGTGTAGGCGGCGGAATTATTCTTGACGGAAAGCTTTTTGAGGGAATTAACTATGCAGCAGGAGAATTTGGTCATTTCACTATAGATCGAAACGGAATTCCCTGCAATTGCGGAAGAAAAGGCTGCTTTGAGGCCTATGCGTCCGCAACTGCCCTGATTTCCCAGACAAAAGAGGCGATGCTTGAAAACACACAATCCATCCTCTGGGAATTTTGCGGCGGGGAGATTGAGTGTGTGGAAGGCAAGACACTTTTTGACGGTGTCAGAAGACAGGATGAAACGGCGCTTCTGGTATTTGACCAGTACATTGAATATCTGGCAGCGGGTCTGCTGGATTTAATCAATATATTTCAGCCGGAGTTAATCTGCATTGGCGGAGGCATCAGCAAAGCCGGGGATCTGCTGTTAGAACCATTGAAAAAGGTGATTGATCAGGGCGACTATGCAAGAACCTCAAAACGCAGGACGAGAATTGTTCCAGCTGTGTTGGACAACGATGCAGGGCTTATCGGAGCTGCTTTATTAGACTAGAAGAAAAGAGGACAATAATTATGAAACGATATATGGGACATCTGATACGTTCCGCAGAGAAGAGGGTGGATCATTTTTTAAGCACTCAGGTCACCAATGAGAAGGATCCATTTTATGGCGGAATGAAACGTGCTATTTTAGAGGTAAAGCCAACGATCTATGTGATGGCAGATGCAGCATCAGTTTATTTAAATTCTGAGAGCAGATATTATAAAGACGCTGCACTTCTTCGTGCCATGGAGGCAGCCGTAACCTTTATTGCAAACTGCCAGAGAGAAGATGGAAGCTTTGATTATCCATCCTGTAATTTTAAATCTGCGCCTGACACCTCTTTTTGCTTTAAACGTCTCATCGCAACTTACCGTCTGTTTTTAAAATACACCAGGGAAGGCGAACTGGACAAACTGAAAGATGGTTATCGCTTTATACTGGAAGAATCCTTAAACGCTCTTTTGACTGGTGGTTTTCACACTCCAAACCATCGCTGGGGTATTACCGCAGCTCTGATGCAGGGGGCTAATCTTGTAAAAGAAGATAATCCTGAATTGGCGGCTCAGCTTCTTGCCCGGGCTGATCAGTATCTGGCAGAAGGAATTGACGGGAATGAAGAAGGGGAGTACGCAGAACGTTCTACCGGCAATTATAATGCAGTGGTTAACAATGCCATGATGGCTATGTATGAAGAAACCAACGATGAAAATTACCTTGGCTATGTGGAGCGAAATTTAAAAATGATGCTCTTTTACATTGACCCCGACGATACCATTTTCACACAGAATTCAACAAGGCAGGATCAGGGCAAAGCCGATTATCCGGACAAGTATTTCTACCAGTATTTATATATGGCTGCAAAAACGGGAGAAGAGATCTTTGACCGCGCCGCTCATAAAATCATTAAAGACAATATGGAGCGGGGTGATATGGCACCGGAATGCCTGCATATAATCATGCTTCATGATTTTATGGAACAGTATGAGTTTAAGGGCTACGGCTTTCTGGAAACCTATCACAAGCATTTTGAGGAAGCTGGCGTAATCAGAGGAAAGACTCCAAATTATGGCTACAGCATTCTCAAGGGAAAAAGTGCATTTTTGTTCTTGAAATTTAAAGAAACTCTGGTATATTTAAAAATAGGCGAAAGCTACTGTGATATCCGTAATTTCGTTCCCCAGACCATTGAAGAAAAAGACGGGGTATGTGTTTTGACTTCTGTAGCCAAAGGCTGGTATTATCTTCCCTTTAAGGAAAAGCAGGATACAACTGACTGGTGGAAGATGGATCATAAGAAACGTGAGATATTAAACAGCAGTGAAATTCATATGACAGTTACACTGAAAGAATTAACTGACGGTATGGAAGTAACTGTGAAGGCAGAAGGTCTTGATAAAGCGCCTCTTCGTGTGGAAGTTTGCATTCCGTCAGGCAGTGTTCTGGAAAATGAGCATTTCCACATGAGAGCGGAAAAAGCAGGAGAGATGGTTCTCAGGGACGGTTTTGTCAATCTGATTCACGAAGATCAGAAGCTTCTCATCGGACCGGGTTATGGAACACATGAGTTCGGCGGTCATTACTCAGGGGAGGAAATCAACACGACTGGCTTTACTCTCTACTTAAATGACTATACTCCTTATGAAAGAACGTTTTCCATTCGAAATATATAAAAAAAAACAGAGTCATATTTGCAAGATTGTTCATAATAAATATATCATATGCCAAAAGAGGCAGTTGTCCGGCTTGACAACTGTCTTTTTTACTACTTGGCTTATGGTGAAACTACTATAAACATATAAAAACTATAGAAAAATAGGGTTTATGTCGAAATATGTTGATAAAAGTAGGCAGTTCGTTATATAATGATCTTAACTTTTTCTGATTAATGACAGATGAGTTTTAAGGGACAGTATTTGAAAGGAGAAAATTATGAAAAAGAATTTTATGAAACGTGCGGGCATTCTTTTGGCAGCTGTTATGGTGCTTGGAGGACTTACCGCGTGCGGCGGCAAAGATCCGGCAGCAGAAGGAACAACAGCAGTATCCGGCAGCTCAGCAGGGGCTGGTGAGACGACAGCAGAGGCGGCTAAAACGTCTGAAGGAGGCGAGAGTACCTTTACCTATGCCATTGCAGGTGATCCGGGTGCCAATGTAAATGTAATTACAACCAGTGACCGTTTTGGCCTTATGACTCTCAAGATGATTTATTCCCCGTTATATATGTATAATGCGGACGGAATTAACTATTTCCTCGCAAAGAGCATTGATACCTCCGATGATAATTTATCTTATACCATGCATTTACGCGACGATGTAAAGTGGTCAGACGGAGAGAAATTTACCGCTGATGACGTTGTCTTTACATTCGAGGCAATGGAGAAAGAAGAGAACGCAGGCTGGGCTTATTCCCAGTTAGTTTATAAGGAAGGTGCGGTAAAGATCGAAAAGGTTGATGATTATACTGTTAAATTAACCATGCCTTTTGTCAATTCCGCAGCAGTAGAGATGTTCTCCCAGATTTTCATCATGCCAAAGCATGTGTATGAGAATGTAACTAATTTTGAAAATAATGATGTCAATACAAAACCAGTGGGAACCGGTCCTTATGTAATGTCTGAATACTCAGCAGGTTCCTATGTGAAATTTACAAAGAATGAGAACTATTTCCTGGGAGCACCTTCCATTGATAATATCGTATACCGTATTATTGAAAATGAGAATACAGCCATGACAGCAATTCAGAGCGGCGAAGTAGATGCATGGATTGGAACTCCGGCTCAGGTTGCTCAGATGAATCTGGATTCTGCTAACTTAACTGTTTATCCTTATCAGGAAGGCCGTGTAGCATATATGATGATCAATGCAGCACGTGTTCAGAATGAGGATTTAAGAAAAGCAATTCTGTATGCACTGGATAAAAAGGCAATTGCAGATGCAGCTCTTTTAAGCTCAGATTATTATGATCTTCCATGGAGCTTCATGCCGCCGAACAGCAAGTTCTTCACAGAGGATGTGGAGAAATATGAGCAGAACCTTGATAAATCCAAAGAATATCTTGCGGCTTCCGGCGTACAGAAACCGGAGCTGAACCTTGCATACAGCGGATCAGACAGCTTACAGTCTACTTCAGCGTTACTGGTTCAGGAACAGCTTGAGAAGGCAGGATTTAAGGTAACACTTTCCGGAATTGATTCCAAGGCACTCAGCCAGCAGATGAAGGATAAGAACAATACCTACGATATGTACTTTGGCGGTTATATCATGGGAATTGATCCTGACACATTCTCCAGCTTATTTGAAACAGGCGCTGCATACAATTATATGTATTATGATCAGCCTGAAATCAATGAACTGTTTGCACAGGGACGTAAAGAAACAGATGAGACCAAGCGGAAAGAAATCTACACCAATATTCAGAAGAAGATTCAGGATACAGCATGCTTCTATCCGTTATATTCCAACAAACGTCTTTTAGTTGTTTCTAAGAATGTATCAGGTATTGATGCTGCAAAGCTGGTTCCTGTTTATACCTTTGAGGATACCTCCAAGTTACAGAAAAAGTAATTGCATCTGCAAAAAAAGAGAAAGAATGGTGTTTCGCTGCCTTAGCTGCAGCAGACACCTCTTTCTTTATTAAGGAGAAATGATATGGCCAGATATATATTGAAACGAATATTAACAGCCATCCCTATGGTCCTTCTCATAACAGTCTTATGCTTTGCGCTGATGCATTTTGCACCCTATGATGCCATTGACGCCATGACAACCCCAAAGATGTCACAGGAGACAATTAATTTAATCAAAGCAAAATACGGTTATGACCAGCCGGTGTATGTTCAGTATGTCCGCTGGCTTGACGGGATTATGAACGGTAATTTTGGATATTCTATCGTGACAAAACAAAGTATTGCGGCAGATCTAGCGGTGAGACTTCCCAATACAGTAAAACTGGTGCTTCCTGCTTTTATAACTGCTTATATCCTGGCGGTTGTTCTGGGTCTTATTGCTGGTGCCAATAAAAATAAAAAAGCGGATAAGATCATAGATGCGGTTTCTTCCGTGGGAATTGCAGTTCCTTCCTTCTGGTTTGCCATGCTTCTCATCTTTGTTCTGGGTTATAAGCTTAAGCTTCTGCCCATTGTTGGAATGCATGCAGTAGGGAAGGAATCCTCCATAGCTGACTTTTTAAAGCACTTTATCATGCCGTTTCTTACTCTCACCGTATCCTTTATGCCGGCTAACATTAAATTTGTCCGTTCCTCTACTCTGACACAATTCTCTGAGGACTATGTTCTGGTTCAGCGGGCGTTTGGCGCGACAAAAAGTGAAATCATGTTTAAGCATGTATGTAAGAATGTGCTTCTGCCTGTGATCACGCGCCTTGGTATGGCATTGCCGCTTTTGGTAACAGGAGCTATTATCACAGAGACCGTGTTTAGCTGGCCAGGAGTGGGGCCTTATTTCATCAAAGCGATTCAGGGTATGGATTATCCCATCGTCATGATCATTCTGGTATTGTCCTCCACTTTGGTTATCTTAGGAAATTTACTGTCGGATATCCTGTATTGTCTGATTGATCCGCGAATTAAGGAAATGGGGTGACAGGATATGAAAAAAGAAACGAAAAATAAAGATAAATCAATTCGGATTGACAGTGTTAAGCTGGCCTTAAAACATGATAAAGCAGCAGTTATTTCCCTGATCTTTTTAAGTATCATTATCCTGTTTGCGCTTCTTGCACCGTTTCTTCCCATGGAGCCGAATGCAACGGATATTGCCAACAGACTGAAAGAACCGTCTCTTACCCATTGGTTTGGTACAGATGAAGTGGGAAGAGATTATTTTGCAAGGGTGATCTATGGCGGCAGGGTTTCCCTGATCGTAGCGTTTTTAGCTATGCTCACAAGTTTAACCATTGGTGTGGCTGCAGGAACCATTGCAGGCCTGACCGGCGGAATCGTGGATATGATTCTGATGAGAATTGTTGATATCCTTCATTCCATACCGTGGATGGTACTGGTTACCGTTGTCAGCATTTTCTTAAAGCCGGGAATTCAGTCTATTATACTGGTTATTGGTCTTTTTACATGGATGGAGATTGCACGGCTTGTGCGGGCCGAGACGCTGTCTTTAAAAGAACGGGAGTTTATTCTTTATGCTGGTTTTTCCGGAGTCAGTAAATGGAAGATAATTATCAGCCATATTATACCGTCGGTTTTCCCCACTATTATTGTGGCAGCTACTACCAGCATGGCCGATGCCATTATGACGGAATCTTCCTTAAGCTTTCTTGGAGTTGGTATTCAGCAGCCCATGTCTTCCTGGGGAAGCCTTCTGCAAAATGCCCAGGGAACTATGCAGAACAGTTTTCATATGGCTTTAATTCCAGGTCTTTTAATTATTATTACGATTTTTGCTTTTAATAAGCTGGGTAATCTGCTCCGCGTCTATGTAGAACCAAAGGTAATGAGCGGTGAGAAAGAGTAAAGGAGGGACGAAGAATTGGAAGAGACATTAAAAAAGAAAGATAAAATACTGTCTGCTGCAGACATTCGGACCACCTTCCATACTCATGGCAGGACCGTGCAGGCAGTGCGTGGAGTCAGTCTGTATGTGGAATCCGGTGAGATTCTGGCAGTGGTTGGAGAATCAGGAAGCGGAAAAAGTGTACTTATGAAATCAGTTATGGGACTGATGCCTGATAATGCAGAGGTGAAGGCTGATGAACTTACGTTTGCCGGACAGGATATGCTGGCTATGGATCCGGAGCAGTTAAGAAAGATGCGTGGAAAAGAAATGGCCATGATTTTCCAGGATCCCATGACTGCCTTAAATCCTTTAAAAACCATCGGATCGCACTTAATGGAGGTTTTAAAACGCCACCGGGGAATGGATAAAGAAGCAGCAAGAAAAGAAGCGGTTGCAGTATTAAACCAGGTGGGAATCCCTTCACCGGAGAAACGGCTGGGACAGTACCCACACGAATTTTCCGGAGGAATGAGACAGAGGGTTTTAATTGCCATGGCTCTTTGCTGCAGGCCAAAGCTTTTAATTGCCGATGAACCTACCACTGCTCTTGACGTGACAATTCAGGCACAGATCCTGGATCTGCTTAAAAGTCTTCAGGAAGAAACCGGAATGAGCATTATTCTCATTACCCATGACTTAGGGGTGGTAGCCAGTTTAAGCCATAGAATTGCTGTTATGTACGGCGGACTTTTAATGGAGGAAGGGACTACAGAGGAGATCTTCTATTCCCCTAAGCATCCTTATACCAGGGCACTTCTGCATGCAGTGCCAAAACCCCGTTCAGGAGGGAAAGAACGACTTGAACCAATACCGGGTATGGCACCATCTCTGATTAACCCGCCGTCCGGCTGTCCTTTTGCGGAACGTTGCAAATTCGCCTGTGAAGACTGCAGGAAAGAAATTCCCCAGTTCCGCACTTACAGCGAAACCCAGAGAGCCTTGTGTATTTATTCCGGGGAAGAGCTGGATCATAAGGAAGGGGAGGTAGAATCCCATGGATAATAAAAACAATGAGATACTTCTGGAAGCCAGAGATCTTTGTAAATATTTTCCAGCCAGAGATTTCTTTGGCAGGAAAAAAGCGGAGGTTAAGGCAGTCGATCATATTAATCTGGCAATCCGAAAAGGAGAGACCTTTGGTCTGGTAGGAGAATCCGGGTGCGGGAAATCCACCCTTGGCCGTACATTAATCCGTATGTATGATCCGACTTCCGGTTCTATTTTGTTTAAAGATCAGGATATCACCGGCTTAAAGGGAAAGCAGCTTCTTCCTGTTCACAAACAGATGCAGATCATTTTCCAGGATCCCTATTCTTCCTTAGATCCCCACCACAATGTGCGGGAGATATTAAAAGAATCCCTCACTGCAGTTTCCGGCTTATCCACAGATGAGATGGATGGCAGAATGGAAGAGATCTTAAAAAAGGTTGGATTGAAACCGGATGATATGTATAAATATGCATATGAATTTTCCGGCGGACAGCGTCAGAGAATCGGGATTGCAAGAGCTTTGCTGGTAGAACCGGAGTTTCTTCTGTGCGATGAGCCCATCTCTGCTCTTGACGTATCCATACAGGCGCAGGTGGTTAACCTTTTGGAGGATTTACAAAAGGAGATGGGACTTACCTATTTGTTTGTTGCCCATGATTTATCCATGGTCCGCCACATTTCAACCAGGATCGGTGTGATGTATTTAGGAAGGCTGGTGGAGATTGCAGACAGTGATGAGCTTTATGAAAATCCTCTTCACCCCTATACAAAAGCTCTTCTGTCTGCCATTCCGCTGGCAGATCCAAGACTGGCAGCCCAGTCAAAACGGGTGATGCTAAGCGGGGAACTTCCAAGCCCCATGAATGTTCCTGCCGGCTGTCATTTCCATACCAGATGTATGTATGCCAGGGAAGAATGTAAAAACCGTATACCGGAAATGATGGAAGTTTCTCCCAACCATTTTGTAGCCTGCCCTTATGCAGGGGAAAATAATTCTTGACTTTTGATGCAAAACTTTTTATAATAACAACAATTAAAAAACGCAACCAGGCAAAGGCGCCTAAGAACTTAAGATTCTTAGGCGCCTTTATGCTTTTTTTCAGAAATTACGCAGAGAGGGGCTGGAAACATGCCAGATATGGTGAAAGTTGAAAACTTAAAAAAGAACTTCGGAGACCTTGAGGTGTTAAAGGACATCAGCCTTACGGTCAGGGAAGGGGAAAAACTGGTAATCATCGGACCATCCGGCTCCGGTAAATCCACGTTTATCCGTTGTATTAACTATTTAGAGGAGCCTACCAGCGGTACCATTACCGTGGCAGGAACACAGGTAACAAAGAAAAATCATTTGGAAATGGCAAAAAAATATTCGTCTATGGTATTTCAGCAATTTAATTTATACCCCCATCTGACTGTTCTGGAAAATCTGACACTGGCACCCGTTAAACTTCAGCACGTTCCCAAGGAAGAAGCAAAAAAGATAGCGATGAAGTGTCTGGAACGTGTGGGTTTAAAAGAAAAAGCGGGTAATTATCCGGTACAGCTTTCCGGCGGACAGCAGCAGAGGGTGGCAATTGCCAGAGCATTATGCACGAAGCAGCCGCTGATTTTATTTGATGAACCCACATCAGCACTGGACCCTGAGATGGTGCAGGAGGTTTTAAATGTTATGGTGGAGCTGGCTCATGAAAACATTACCATGATCTGTGTAACACATGAGATGGGCTTTGCACGTCAGGTTGCAGACCGAGTAATTTTCATGGATGGTGGGTATATTCTGGAAGAGGGAACACCGGAACACTTCTTTGAATGTCCGGAACATGAGCGGACAAAAGCGTTCTTAAGCAAAATCCTTCATTAGGGTGATGTTTAATATAATAAGATGATTGAGGAGGAAACAATTATGATGAAGAAAATGTTATCCCTGGCACTGACGTTTGCTATGGCAGCGACTTTAACCGCATGCGGTTCCAAAGCACCGGAGACAACCGCCGCACCGGCAGATACCAAAGCTGCAGGTTCTTCTGCAGAGGCAACAACCGGAGCAGGTGCAGCAGGCACAGCTGCAAAAGACGTACAGAAGATTATTGACCGCGGAGTGTTAAAAGTAGGCTGTAAATCAGATATTCCAAAGTTCAGCTTACAGAATACAGCAACTGGACAGTACGAAGGATTTGAAGATGATCTTGCATATGAGATCGCCGGATCCATCTTCGGATGCAGCGCAGCTGAGGCAAAGGAAAAGAAACTGGTGGAATTCCAGGGCGTAACGGCTAAAACAAGAGGACCTTTATTAGAGAATGGGGAAATCGATCTGGTTATTGCAACCTTTACCATTACACCAGAAAGAAAAGAAACCTATAATTTCTCCACACCATACTATACCGATGCAGTTGGTCTTTTAGTAAATAAAGATTCAGGAATCAAATCCATTCAGGATTTAGACGGTAAAATTATTGGTGTGGCACAGTCTTCCACAACAAAGGACGGATTTAAAAAGTATGTGGATGAAAAGGGATTAAAGGTAAATCCGCAGTTCCAGGAATTTGACGGTTATCCTGCACTGGCTCAGGCACTGGCAACCAAGCAGATTGACTGCTTTTCTGTTGACCGCGCCATCCTTGCAGGTTATGTAAATGACGGCAATCTGATTCTGGAAGACCGCTTCGCAGAGCAGGATTACGGTGTTGCAGCTGCAAAGGGAAATACAGGTCTTGCAGAGACAGTAGAGAAAAAAGTTACTTCCATGCTTTCTGATGGTTCCATGAAGAAACTTCAGGATCAGTGGGGATTACAGTAAGCTGTTTTAAGTAAAGGAAAAATGACATGATTAAAGGTCTTTTTGATGGAAAACGATGGAGTGCCCTCTTTGCGGCATTCCCCGAATATTATATCCCTGGATTTCTTATGACACTTAAAATATCACTGGTAGGACTGGCGGTTGCGCTGGTCCTTGGAGTGGTATTCGGCATGTTCTCTTCATCCAAGTGGAAGCTGCTTAAGATCATTTCACGAATCTATGTGGAATTCATACAGAATACACCACTGGCTTTACAGGTCATGTGTTATTACTCGGTTCTTCCCATGCTGTTTTCCAGTTCCGGGTTTCGTATCCCTAAGTTTGTATTAGGGGTTATCGGGGTAGGCGTCTATCATGGTGCCTATATTTCTGAGGTCATAAGAACCGGAATTGAAGCGATTCCAAAGGGGCAGTCTGAGGCAGCAGCATCTCAGGGTTTTAGCTATCTGGAAACCATGTATCATATCATTCTGCCTCAGACCATTAAAATTATTATGCCTCCTCTCGCCAATCAGGCTTTAAATCTGGTTAAAAATACCTCCATACTCGCCATGGTTGCGGGCATGGATCTTATGTATTTTACGGATTCCTGGGGTGCTGACAGAGGGTATTTTGCCCAGGCATATTTTACAAGTGCAGTGATGTACTTTATTATCTGTTTCCCGTTAGCCAGACTGGCAAGATATTTGGAAATCCGCTCCATGCGGCTGCCAGTTGCAAAAAAGCTTGATATACAGGCAGACGAGGAGGCGGCATGTTAGAATTATTTCAACAGATATTTACACCGGCAAATGTACTTTTCATGCTGAAGGGCTTACAGATGACGGTCATGATCGCTGTGCTGGCTACAATTCTCAGTATATTTTTCGGAACCATACTGGCACTGATTCGTACTTATTCTTCTGGTAAATGGAAGTGGGCGGGAACTTTGGTAGCAGTTTATACAGAGTTCTTCCGCTGTACTCCCAACCTTTTATGGATTCTCTGGATCTATTTTACTGTAAAAGGGAATAAAGTAGGTGTATCGGTATTTGCCATTACCCTGTTCACTTCTGCAGTAATGGCTGAGATCTTCCGGGGGGGATTAAATTCCATTCCCAAGGGGCAGTTTGAAGGGGCTCAGTCCCAGGGCTTCAGCTTTTTTCAGACATTGTGGTACATTGTACTGCCTCAGACATATAAGAAGGTGATTCCAGCTCTCTTAAGCCAGGTTATAACCATTATTAAGGATACCTCATTCTTAAAGATGGTAGACGTAGCAGAATTTATGAGGAACTGCGCCGTAGTGCTTGGCAGTATCTACGATGTGAGAGGAATGATGCTGTTGTTTGCTTTCGAGGCACTTTGCTATTTTACCATCTGTTTTGCCCTCAGCTGTGTAGTCAGGGGATATCAGAAAACAATTGTAACCGGTTAGGGAGGTACATCTGTTATGGAGAAGTTTACAATCACCATTACCCGTGAGTTTGGCAGCCTGGGGCGTTCCATTGCCAGGGAATTGTCACAGATTCTGGGAGTGGAGTTTTATGACCGGGATATTGTGGAGGAAGTTGCAAATAAGCTGAATCTGCCGGTTTCAACAGTCAGCAACGAGGAGGAAAAATCCAGGCACAGCTTTTTTCCAAGAATGTTCCCTCTTGGAACTGATGAGGAATATATGCAGGATATTATATTTGATGTGCAGAAGGATATTATTCTTAATCTGGCAAAAAAATCAAGTTGTATTCTGGTTGGCAGATGCTCTGATTTTCTTCTTGAAAAAGAGAAAAATAACATCAATATATTCATCTACGCTTCTTATGAGAAACGTCTGCAAAACTGCGTGGATACACTTGGTATGACAGAGGCTGAGGCGAAACGAATGATTCTTTCCGTAGACAAAGCCCGCAATGCATATCATAAAAAATATGCGGGTTATTTACCGAATGACCCGGAGCATAAGCAGCTGATGATTGACTCCTCTTTACTTGGCGTGACTGGAACCGCAAAGTTAATCGCAGAGATTGTACATCAGTTATTTGAATCATAAAATGAATTCAGAAGTTTCCTATTAAAATAGGCCTTTTTGGTGAAACTAGGATGGGAGTCCGAAGCGTTTGCCCAAAAGGCCTGTTCTATTGACAAGAGAAATATCAGGTACTAAACTTAGAAAAGGCAGGTCAAAAATAAGACCGAGTATCGGGTTTTAGGAGGAAACAGATGTGAGATATAAATTAGACAAAAGACTGATTCCTGTAAATGGGGAAGAAGCTGTATCTGAGGATGATGTTCTGATTGATATTTTAAGCAAAGAAGAATATTTAAAGGGACATCATACCCGTTACGAGGATCATATATTAATCCGGAGTCTGGAACGGGGCCAGTACTGCAGAACAGATTTGTTAAAAGACTGTGTGGTAGGAACCCTGGTAATACCTCTGAAGAAAAATCCTTTGAAACGCCCACTGATATTTGGTTATTATATGAATGAAAACCGCCTGATCCTGATTGATGACAGCGGAGAAGCTGATAGAATGTTAAAGGAGATTGATAAGACACAGATTTTTGAGAAGACTTATCCGGCCCATCTCCTGTTTGAGTTTTTGGAATATCAGGTCAGAGATGACATTGAATATCTTCAGAAATATGAGGAATACTTAACGGAAATGGAAGACAGAATCATGAGTGGCAGAAGGGAAAAGGAAGACGTACTGGGAATCATTTTAAAGGCCAGGAAGGAACTTGCAAAGGTGGCGTCTTATTATGGGCAGCTGATGAATATGAGTCAGACCTTAACGGAGAATTATAATGGTTTGTTAAAGGATGAAGAACGGGCACTGTTTCATCTGTTTGCCGGTAGAATGGCAAGGCTTTTGGAATACGGGAGAGAACTGAGAGAATATGCTCAGCAGATTCGGGAGATGTATCAGGTGAGAATGGAAATGAAGCAGAATCATGCATTATCCTTTCTGACCATGGTGACTGCTGTTTTTGCTCCCCTGTCTCTCATAGCGGGCTGGTACGGCATGAATTTTAAAAATATGCCGGAGCTTAACTGGACTTATGGATATCCCTTTTGTATTCTTTTAAGTATCCTTTTAATTGGATTGGAGATATGGTATTTTACGAAAAAAGGGTGGTTAAAAAAATAACGGGAAACAGGAATAAAATTCCTATTTAATAGTAGAAAAATTAATACGATTCCCTTGACATGAAAAAAAAAACCTGTTATACTTTACTTTCGTGTGAAACGAGAGGATGAAGGTCTGAAACGTGCCTGATACCTCTCGTTTTGTTTGCGATAGTGTGTTTGTGCGGCCGTCGGCAACATAAGAACCCGGCTGGCAATGAGAAAGGAATTAATCATTTATGGAAACAGTTAGATTTGATGAGTTACAATTAGATGAAAGAATTCTGCGGGCAGTAGCAGATATGGGATTTGAAGAGGCATCTCCGATCCAGACCCAGGCAATACCGGTACAGCTGGAGGGAAGAGATATCATTGGTCAGGCCCAGACAGGAACTGGAAAGACCGCTGCCTTTGGTATTCCCCTGTTACAGAAAATTGACCCTAAGGTAAAAAAGCTTCAGGCGGTGGCCCTCTGTCCAACCAGAGAGCTTGCTATTCAGGTGGCAGATGAGATCCGCAGGCTTGCTAAATATATGCATGGTGTGAAGGTTCTCCCTATCTACGGAGGCCAGGACATTGTGAAACAGATCCGTTCTTTAAAAGA
Source organism: Hungatella sp. (assembly GCA_009712635.1). GTDB lineage: Bacteria > Bacillota > Clostridia > Lachnospirales > Lachnospiraceae > Lacrimispora. Next base: position 393,411 of record WASS01000002.1, read on the forward strand.
CGGTACTCAGATCATCATCGGAACTCCGGGACGTGTTATGGATCATATGCGCCGGAAAACCGTTAAGTTTGATTTCGTCCATACAGTTGTTATGGATGAGGCAGATGAGATGCTGAACATGGGATTTTTAGAGGATATGGAAACGATTTTAAGCCAGCTTCCCGAAGAGCGTCAGACCGTTATGTTCTCCGCTACCATGCCTCCGGCAATTCTTGATATTGCAAGAAAGTTCCAGCAGGAGCCGGTAAATGTTAAGGTAGTGAAGAAAGAACTGACAGTCCCGAAAGTAACCCAGTATTACTATGAAGTAAAACCAAAGAGCAAATTGGAAGTAATGTGCCGTCTGTTAGATATGTATGCACCAAAGCTTTCCGTTGTTTTCTGTAACACCAAGAAGCAGGTTGATGAGCTGGTACAGTCTCTTCAGGGAAGAGGATATTTTGCAGAAGGTCTTCACGGAGACTTAAAGCAGATTCAGCGTGACCGTGTCATGAACAGCTTCCGTAACGGTAAGACAGAGATTCTTGTGGCTACTGATGTGGCAGCTCGTGGAATCGACGTAGACGACGTAGAAGCGGTATTTAACTATGATCTTCCACAGGATGACGAATACTATGTACACCGTATCGGCCGTACCGGTCGTGCCGGACGTGAAGGAATCGCATTCAGCTTCGTGGTTGGCAAGGAAGTATACAAGCTTCGTGACATTCAGCGTTACTGCAAGACCAAGATCGTACCTCAGGCAATTCCATCTCTTAACGATGTAACTGCAATTAAGGTAGACAAGATCCTGGAAGGCGTTGCAGCAACCATTGGTGATACTGATTTAAGCAAGACCGTTAATATTATCGAGAAGAAGCTGTTGGAAGAGGATTATACCTCTCTTGATCTGGCAGCAGCCCTCTTACGTATGATGATGGGTGAGGAAAACGAAGACATCATCGATACCAGAGAGCCCCGTTCCCTTGACGAGCTGGAAGGCTTTGGAGGCGGAAACGGCAGAGGCAGAGGCAGAAGTAACAGCGGCGGCCGCGGTGGAAACAGCGGAAGATATGATTCTTCTACCAGAGATGATATGGCCCGCTTATTCATTAACATCGGTAAGAACCAGAATGTAAAGCCAGGAGATATTCTTGGTGCCATTGCTGGAGAATCCGGTATGCCAGGCAAGATGGTTGGAAGCATCGACATGTATGACAAATATACATTTGTAGAAGTTCCAAGAGAAAGCGCTGACGCCGTATTAACTGCAATGAAAGATGTTAAAATTAAAGGTAAAAATATCCATATGGAAAAAGCCAACGGAAAAGGCAAATAAATTTTCGGGAGCTGAACAACGAAGGAAGACGGCCTGTCTTGCGGGAGTTGTTTGGCTCCTGTTTTTTTCTTGCTTCCTGATAAAAAACAGGATACAATTAGTTCAAATGAGGAGTCAATTGGAGGACGAAATGGCAGAGTGGAAGAAAAATGACAGGATCCAGGTAATAATTGAGGATCTAAGTGAGACAGGAGAAGGAATTGGTAAAACTGATGGTTTCACCTGGTTTATAAAGGATACAGTAATTGGTGATCAGGTGGAAGCAAAAGCCATGAAGGTGAAAAAAAATTATGGCTTTGCACATTTAGAACAGATTATCAAGCCGTCAGAAAGCAGAATTACCCCCCTGTGCCCAGTAGCGAAACAGTGCGGAGGCTGCCAGCTTCAGTCCATGAGCTACGAAGAGGAACTTCGTTACAAGGAACGCAAAATCTATGGCAATATTACCCGCATCGGCGGCTTTCAAGATGTTCCCATGCTTCCCATTATGGGAATGGACGAGCCATGGAGATATCGGAATAAAGCACAGTTCCCCTGGGGGCTGGATAAGGATGGGAGGCCTGTGGCAGGCTTTTATGCAGGGAGGACTCATGCCATTATTGGGTGTGAGGACTGTTTGTTAGGGGTGGAAGAGAATCGGGAAGTTTTAGGTCGTATTAAGGCACACATGGAGCGGTATCATCTGACCCCTTATGATGAGAGCACGCATAAGGGACTGATTCGCCATACCCTGATTCGAAAAGGATTTCAGACAGGAGAGCTAATGGTGTGTCAGGTGATTAACGGGAATCAGCTGCCCCATAGTGAGGAGCTGGTGAAGAGCCTGCTTGAGGTCCAGGGAATGACAAGTATATCCCTGAATGTGAATAAGGAACAGACCAATGTGATTCTGGGAAATAAGGTGGAGAATCTTTTTGGACCTGGATATATCACCGATTATATTGGATCGGTACAATACCGTATTTCCCCTCTTTCTTTTTATCAGGTTAATCCGGTACAGACTAAGAAGCTATATGAAACTGCTTTGGAGTATGCGGGACTTACCGGAGATGAGACAGTATGGGATCTGTATTGCGGAATCGGTACGATTTCTTTGTTTCTGGCGCAGAAAGCGAAGAAGGTCTATGGAGTGGAAATCGTTCCCCAGGCGATTGATGATGCAAGGGAGAATGCAAGGTTAAATGGGATTGATAACGCAGAGTTTTTCGTAGGGAAGGCGGAGGAGGTACTGCCGGAACAGTTTGAAAAGAATCAGGTCTATGCTGATGTGATTGTTGTGGACCCGCCAAGGAAAGGGTGCGATGAAAAATGCCTGGAGACGATTGTGAAGATGGGACCGAAGCGGGTGGTTTATGTCAGCTGTGACTCTGCGACGTTGGCAAGGGATTTGAAGTATCTGGCGGAGAGAGGGTATGAGCTGGTTAAGGTGAGAGGGTGTGACATGTTTCCCTGGACCACGCACGTTGAAACTGTGATTCTGATGGCACGTTGTGGTAAAAACGATAAATAAACCACTATGACCACAAGATGTTTTGGTTTTTGAACGAAAAATGAGCAAAAAATGGGGCTAAAAAATGCGATTTTTAGCCCCATTTTTTGGCTCTTCCACGGATGGCAAATCTGGAGCAGAGGCTGATTAAAACTTCGGCTGGATAAATCCATGTTAGTTTATGGAACGGTAGCCGGTGTGGTCAACAAGTTACTGCTTACAGTGTGAACTACAGTCAGCCATGTTCGTAAGTCAGATAATTATGTTCAAACCATGGTTCAATTTAAAATACGCTTCTGCCATAGTGTTAGGAGTGGAAAACTCAATTCAAGAAGTGCATAAATAAAATAGACAGATGAAGGCATGCCGCAAGTTAGTATGGAAATTAAACGCCCTATTCCTCCAAGGAAAAAGAATATTGCTATGACTCGAAGAATTGTCTTCTCATGTTCGATCCTTGGGATTATCCAAAGCAAAACTATGCCAATGCCTAACCATAGGCCACTATAAAACCGTAAATTGCTGTCCAGCATAAGAAGACCCTCTGAATATTCCTGACTATCAGCAAATCCATAGTACCAGTTAACTGCACCATAAGCGATTCCCAAGTAAGCTGTATATATTGATAAAATACTTGTTAACCCAAGTATCACTTGCATGATACGCTTGGATATATTTTTTTTCTTTAAGTTGTTGTATGCGATATTATCTTTTTTCATACTAATTCACGTCTCCTTATAACATGTTTTCAATTTATTTCATAGTGTAATCCACCTGTTTTGAAGCGTAGACAAAATATCATCAGCAAGTTTGTCTGCTACAGCTTTTGCTCTACTTTCAAAGTCTTCTGCACGGCTGTTTGAAACAACATATGTTCCTGTTAATTTTGTTTGGAATATACTTTTTTGTGAGGAGTCGAACATCCTATGAAAAGCATTTGTTACGAGATCGGCATTGCCATTTTCTTCACCCATACAGGTAATTAAACCTGCGACGGTTTTTTCATTAAGTAACGGTGTGTACATAAGTGCAAAACTTCTATCTAACAAAGGCTTGATTTGTGAAGTTAATTCATAACAATATATTGGAGAAGCTATTATGATTGCGTCGGCTGAAATCATGTTTGAATAAACATCATGCATATCGTCTTGAAGAACACAACCTGGTGAATCTTGTACCTGCATACAGGCATAACAACCACGGCAACCACTGATTTGTTTTTCTGCAGCATTTACCCGAATAATCGCTCCCCCCTTTGCTGTGATCTTTTCTTCAACAAATTGCAATACCGTTGCTGTTTTTCCTGCTTTTTGGGGACTCCCTAAAATGGTTAAAATTTTCATAATGATTTCTCCTTATCTTATATCATTTCTGCATATATCGATTCGATACCATGGGCAATAAAAACATACATTTAACTACTCTTCTAAATGAAAAATTAATTCATTGCACCAAATAATTATTGCTTGAAAATAATGAATGCCACAAGTAACAGTAGAATACGCAAAATTATGTTTTATATTATAATTATTTTCCGCGTATTCTTTTTGCCCATTCAGTTGATTCAGATGTTGTTCTAGGACTTTAACAAATTCTTTCAGATTTTTAATTGCCACATCAGTAGATAAGTACTTATAGAAATAAATATTTACCAAATAGTTATGGTTTGCTTTTACGAACTCAATAGGCTGCTCAAGCCAGTGAAGAAAATATTCTTTTCCCAGATCGGATATAGAATACAGTTTTTTGAATTTGCCGTCCTCTACTGATTCACGATAAATAATATAACCTTTCTGTTCCATTCTTTTCAGAGCAGGGTATATACTACCGAAGCTTGCATCAAAAAAGTAAGAGGTACACTCTGCCATCCATTGTTTCAAATCATATCCACTCATTTCTTTTTGCATAAGCATTCCTAAAATTATATATTCTAACATAAGCATCTCCATAACGTTTATTCATATATCGAATTGATATATGAATATTGTAACGACAGTACACTTGTTTGTCAATTAAAACTTGGTTAATCAAAAGTAAATTCTCTGGGGCATAAAGCTAAAACAGGCTGACAGGGGGAAAACTTCACTCTTGGTAAAAATTATTATATATCTGGCGAAATACAAGCACCCCAAAAAACAAAATTGATGGTATAATTATTTTATCTGAAATGGTGAAGTTTTTAAAAAGAAGTTTGATATTCGATACATAAGGAGTGATTAGTTGTCCTGCAACAGCCGATATGATTACTGCATCTACGCTGAAATGGACTATTGTTCGCATTATGGCTCCAAAAGACACACCATTTACTAGCGGTATTAAAGTAGGATTTGGTGACGATTTTAGAATTACAATAGTTATCCAAAGGAGTATATTATGAAAAAGCTACCCAATATATCAGATGCTGAATGGCAAGTTATGAAAGTACTATGGGCAGAAGCTGTACCAGTCACCTCTAATCTTGTTATTGATAGGTTAAAAGAGATTGTCGCGTGGAATCCTAAAACCATTAGAACTTTGATCGGAAGATTAGTCAAGAAAAAAGCTATTGGTTATAGTGAAACAGGGAATTCATATTTTTATTATCCATTATTAAATGAGGAGGAGTGTATAAAAGAAGAAACTCGATCTTTTTTAGATCGTGCCTGCGGTGGAAAATTTAATGTATTAATGACTAACTTTCTAAAAGAACAAGAGTTAACAGAAGAAGAGATAGATGAACTCAAACGCATCCTTGAGAAGAAAAAAATGAAGGGATGATAAGCAGTGGATAAAATAAGTGTCAATTGGTATTATAAAGAGGAGCTAATAGGAAGGGTGATTTTTAAGCCACCTCACTGTTAGCCTTTTTTTATTACAAAAAATGATTGACAAGGATGAATTACAGGTGTAATCTTATTATTGGATTACACCTGTAATTCATTATACAAAAAAGGAGGTCAAAATAGTAGTATTTATTTCAAAAATAAATTGAATGGAGGCTAATGATGAAAATAAAAGTCTTAATTTGTATAGCGGCATTATCTATGACAGTAGGTTTGTCAGGATGTTCGAAAAGTACAACAAATGCATCTCAAGAGAAAAAGAATATGGATAGTATAGACCAGGGGGAAACAGCAATAGAAAGTATTGGGGAAGATTTATACATCGAAAAAATTGCTGAAGGTGCATATGTCGTAAATCATGTATTCCCGTGGGAAGCTAATTCTATGGTGGTAGAAATGGACAATTCTGATATCATTATGGTGGATACACCATATACACCAGAGGCAACGAGAGATTTATTAAATTGGGTGAATACTCATTATGAAAATCAAAAAATAATAGCAATTAATACAGGATTTCATTTTGATAATCTTGGAGGTAACCAGGCTTTAATTGAAAAAAACATACCTATATACGGTTCGTCTTTAACTACTGAATTAATATCTGAAGCGGGTGAAGCGTCAAGAAAACTTATGTTGGAGTGGTTAAATAAGCCAGAATCAAAGCGTTTTTATGAAGCTTATCAACACATTCCTTATATAGGCCCAACGGAGCAGTTTGATTTACAACAGGATGATATGCAGGTAGATATAGAACAATTAGCAATACATAGTAAAGAAATAGAAATTTATTTCCCTGGGGCTAGTCATTCACCTGATAACTTAGTTGTTTATTTCCCCCAAAAACGTATTCTTTTTGGAGGTTGTATGGTAAAAAGCTTAGAATCCACTGATTTAGGTAATACAGCTGATGCAGATCTTGAAGAATGGCCCAAATCAGTAAACAGGGTGCTGGAGCGATATAAAGATAAAGCAGATATTATTGTTCCCGGTCATGGGAAATGTGGGAATAGTGACTTACTAGTGCATACGATAGAACTAGGTGGAGGTAGGGCGAATTAAAGTGAGCGGAAGGCTTAAACGGGTATCTACATACTCTCAACCGCAAGGTCAATAAAATCACTCAAAAAAAAGGATATATTACACGAGAGGTGAAATCGGAAGTGCTCCAGGTTATGGCCTGCAGATTTCAATAAAAATGCTATAAAGGCCTGATTGATTTATCGAGGTTAGTTTATTTAAAAGGAGTTATAAGGATGGATATCACAAAGAAAAAAAATATGTCAAAAATTGATTTTCATGTACATTATTTACCCAAAGCATATAAAGAAGTGATGCTTAAATATTGCGGTGAGCGTCCTGATGATTTTCCTACGCCAGACTGGGACGTGGATTCACATTTGGAAGCCATGGATTGTCTGGGTATTTCTACCTCAATGCTTTCTCTATCATCTCCTCATATTAATTTTGGGGATAAGGAACTTACAAAAGCTTTGGCAAGAGAATTTAATGAAGATGGAGCTGCACTTGTGATAAAGTATCCTGGACGTTTTGGCTTGTTTGCCTCTTTACCATTGCCTGATGTCGAAGATAGTATTGCAGAAATTCAATACGCAAGGAATATTTTACATGCTGATGGATTTGCATTTCCCACCAATACACAAGGGGTGTATCTGGGGAATGAATGTCTGTTATTCTGTTCCTATGAGGTTATGTTCTTTGTTACTGAAAAACATAGCCTTTTTTGTTGCCTACTTTAACTTGACAACTAATATTATATTGTGTTTTAATGATATTGCAAAATAAATAATTAAAAAATATTTTTTTTACAATATAATATAAAGGTTGAGATTAAATTGGGATTTGATCTTAAAACTTTCGTTTTTTGTACCTTGAACGAAGAGAAAGGAATGACAAAATTTATGAAACATAGATTTCTAATTATTATAGTATCCATTCTTTTTTTATTATTGCAAGGCTGTGGAAGAAAAAGCAGCAGTAATGATTTTGAGAATACAACAGATGATAATACTTATAATTTATTGATTACAAATAATACTCCATTGTTTTTGAAAAGTATTGTTATAAAAAGTAGTGATGTTGACAAAAGTAATGAAAATACTGATGCACTTATAGACAGTAATATAAAAACTGGAGAAGTTGGAAAGTTTAATATATCTGATGTTGGACAATATAATTTTAGTATAACTCTCAATCCTAAAAATAATTACTCTGTTAGCCAAGAATTTGAAGAAAATTTCAATAAAGGTTCAATAGTAAATTATGAAGTTGTGATTGAAAAGAATGAGATTACTATAAAAAAAATTGAAAAGTAAGTCTGGTGTTCGATTACAGTGTGAGTGGTAGACATGTCAGGTCTACCACTACGAGTTTTCCGAATCTCGGACCTTTATAAATGGGAAGCTTCAGCAGGAAGAAACGATGAGAAAATTCGGAAATTCCGAATTTACTACTAAACCAACGAATTTCTATAATTTGGATGTCGTCATTTCGGTAGGCTACCGCGTTAAATCACAGCGAGGTGTGCAGTTTCGTATATGGTCTGCAAGCCGAAAGTGAGCAAAAATCGAAAATCCAATGGCATCAGGACAACAGTTAAGAAGGACCCGGCTATAGCACTTAGTACGGAATAGAATTTAGGTAGTTAAAGATGCCATGTGGCCAACCCCCCATGGCATCAGGCTTTTTAAGAAATAGTAATAATTATTATAATAAATCGGTATTCCTTTGCAATCCCTTTTTCTTAAAATTAAGAAACTATTTTATATAATTGACCACATCATAGTCTCTCTTCGGTGCATTTTGTTGCGATTCTTTAGCTTTATAACCAAAAGCAACTCCGTAATAAGGCTCATACCCTTCCGGTATCCCCAGTTTCGCGGCCTCCCCTTCCCATTTGAAAAGGAAATTTACCAGCCCCAGCCAAACCGATCCAATATTTAAGCTTTCCGCCGCAAGCAGCATATTTTGTATGGCTGCTGCGCAATCCGCCCTCCAGGTAATGGAGTCCCTCTTACCCGAAACAATAACCAGCGTCGGTGCTTGGTAGGTGATATCCAGAATAGGATTTGCCCCCATATTTCGAATCCCATCAATTTCTGATTTAGCCATTTGTTCCTTGGATTTCTCGTTGATATAGCGGAGGATATCACTATTTTGAATTACCGTGAAATGCCATGGCTGCTGGTTATTGGCGGACGGTGCGTAAATTCCTGCTTCAATAATCGCCTCCAATTCCTCTTGTTTAATCTGCTCCTGCCGGTATGCTCTGACACTTCTCCTGCTTTTAATAGCCTTTAAAACCTCGTTCAAATTTGCCACTCTCCTATTTTTATTTTTTTTTCAGCAGTTCTATATTCAATAGTTCAACAACTATTGAACTATTTGAATGTAACACAAATTATGTTATAATGCAACTATGAATTAATTAATATAAGGATAGTGCAATCTAAAAGTGGTTTTCTCCAGTAAGGAAAATCGTATCGTCCGCAGCTCGTTCCCTTACTGGAGATCACTAAATATAGAGTGTGTTACCTATAGATAACTAGGAGGTAAAATTTGAAAGAATTGTTTCAACCGAATAAAGACCAATTAAACTTAACTACGATCCTTTGCGCACTTGGTGATCCTATCCGTCTCAACATTGTGAAACAACTATCGGATATGGGAGAGATCACCTGCAGCGGTGTTGGAAGCGTACTGCCCAGACCAGCCCTTTCCCATCATTTCAAGGTCCTCCGGGAATCAGGAATAATTCATGTCAGGATTGAGGGTAAACAGCGTTTCCTGTCTATCCGTTACAATGATCTGGAAAAACGCTTTCCAGGTTTATTAGAGACTATCTTAAAATGTGTATAAATAAAAATAGGGATAAAAACACGTAACATCCACTTGCAACGTGTTTTTACAGATAAATTACCTTCAGCCTATAAATATGCGAAAATCATTTTGGTTATTAATGAGGCAATTTCATCCTTGGATTCTTTCATGTTGGTTTTTACCCATTGATTTATGATGCTGCTGACTATGGAAATCTCAATATTCCTGAAATATTTTTTGAATATTTCATCTGAATTTAGCTCGGGAAGCATCTCAAACACCTTTTTATGGAATTTTTCGCTCATTTTTTCATAAAAGGACAATCCAATATTATCATTTGCAAGTAAATAGAAAAATGGTTGGTGGTTATCCTCTATATAGGAGAGCAACTTAACGATATGAGGAATCGGTAATCCGGTTTTTTTACATGCCAAAATGGATTCTCTGGTAACTGGCAAAATAATTGTCGTCATATCCTCCATAACTTCGTTTTCGAGATTGCTTAACAGGTCAAATTTATCCTGATAGTGCATATAAAAGGTTGCTCTGTTTATCCTGGCTTTACCAGCTATATCGCTTATAGTTATTTTATTAAAAGTATTATCTTTCAGAAGATCATAAAAAGCTTGTTTAATTAACTGCTCTGTTTTTATAACGCGCAAATCATTCTGATTCATGGCTAACCTTTCTGTTTACCGACAAAAATTATTCGAATGTAGTTTAACAAACAAATAAATTTATATTGATTATTGAAAGCATCTACTAATTAATATAATATACAAATATAAAATAAGCAACACTAGTTAGTTAATTATTTTATGAAGGTTAGATATAATTGATTTACAAGATGGTAAAGAGAAATAATAAACAGTTGCAAACTAATCAAAGGAGTTTAGCGATATGAAAAACACTATTTTTAAAGGCACAATAGAGCATTCTGGATTTGTAGTACCCGATATCGAAGAAGCAGTTGAATTTTTTACTAACATTTTGGGTTTTGAAGTCTTGTTTCGCCCAGGGCGTATGCAGTTTGAAGACGATAGTTTAAAGAGGTACTTTGGGGTTCACGAGAATTCAGTTGTAGAAGGGGCAGCATTTTTACAATACGGGGGCAGGAGGATTGAACTGGTCCAATGGTCTGCGCCAGATCAACAGAATGTTCACCTAAAACCCAGCGATATCGGTGTAGCTCATCTTGCTATAACAGTTACCGATTTAGAAGAGGCTTTGAAATATTTTTCAGAACAGTCTGTTGTTAATGTTAGAGAGCTGAGCCCTCTCGGATTTTTCTATATAACGACTCCATGGGGAATGGAGATTCAAATAATGAAACAGAAATAAGACTGCAAAATAAGAGTATGATACATTTAAAATGAGCTGGCACTCTAAGGCGTAATTCCATAGAGTACCAGCTTATTTTTTATATGGAAGAGCGGTACTTGTTATGGACGGTTTCTGTGAAATATAGTAAACTGAATTTAAGTAAAATGTGCAATCTGGATTTTGGAATATATGATATCAAAATAGATGAGATCATTGGAGGAGTTATATGAAAATTAGCGGAAATGCTCCAAATCCAAAGGTGTTAGCAATAATTTTGCCGATAAGCGTTTTGCTAATACTAATACTTGTGACATTATATAAATTTGGAATTAGCAGCAATAAGACAGCCATCACAATTGTTGAGGACGAGATTGAAGCAACAGCAGAAGGATTTTCCTCCCAGATTTGTGAGGATCTTGACAATATGACCCGTATGGGAATTGCATTTCGTGATATGATAGTAGCGTTACCCATCGAAAAACCTGCAGACACATTACCTTTGATTGGAACTTTGTGTGCGAATTCCCAGGCTTATATGGTTGTTTATTGTGATACAGATGGGGTAGGAGTCACGCAAAATGGTATTAAAGTAAATGTTGAGAAAGATGAATTGCTTCAACCAGAAGCAGGGGATGCCCCTTATTATGCATACATTCAAAAAGAGCGGATTATGCAGGCGGAAGCTGTTATATCAGTAATTCCAGTTGTCAGGGAGAACACTGTCAGCAATTACATATTAATGTACTATTCCGTTAGCCGTATTAAGAAGCTCTTTCATCAAAATAAATTATTTAATAACGCCAATTTTATATTTAGCGTAGATAATGGTGTTGTGATTACCACAGAAGGCTTGAAAGAAAAACCGCCTAAGGGAACAACCATAACTCAATTACTAAAGGATTGGGATGTTAGAACCGACTCAGATCAATTGCAGATGGCGATTAAAAGTAATAAAAAAATAGCTGCCTTTACAAGTAAAACGTATAATAAATATGTAATTTGTACACCTGTTGGAATAAATGACTGGTATATTACGATTGGGTTTGATAAGAAACTGTATGATGATCTGTTAATAAGAGAGTGGGGAGATATAAAAAAGCTAATTTACTATTTACATGCTCTGATCATTACCTTTGTTATTGTATTAATAGGAACCATGATTATTATGCGTATCATTTATAACAATACAAATAAAAAGCTGATAAAGCAAGCCAATATGGACCTGCTCACGGGATTATACAATAAGATGGCAACAGAGAGCAGGATCATGCAGTACATAATGGATTATCCCCGTGCAGGAGGGGTGTTGTTTATATTGGATATTGATAATTTTAAAAACGTCAATGACAGCCGTGGACATGCAGAAGGCGATGCGGTTTTAAAAAGAGTGGGGCATCATTTGAAAGAAGCTTATGGTGACCACCATGTGGTAGGCAGAATCGGGGGAGATGAATTTATTATTTTTGTTAAAGACATTCTTTTGGAACAAGAAATAGAAGAACAAATAAAAAAGATGAGGGAATGCCTGCAAGCCTTGTCCCAAACGGAGGGAAACGAGCAACCTTGTACCTTCAGTGCAGGTGCTTCCTTATACCCTAACGATGCACAAGATTTTAGTAATCTTTATAAAGCGGCGGACATGGCGTTATATGAAGCGAAAAAAAACGGGAAAAACCAGCTGAAAATGACAGAGAGTTGAGGGGTAGAAGGATGTGGAGGATTAGAAGTTTTTTCCTGATTGGAAGTGTTTGTATGATTTTAACTGGTTGCAGCAATGGGTATAACTCAGAGAAGGTAAAATCAGAAGAGAGTGTAACGGCCTCTGTTAACAAAGTAAAATATGAAATAGCCCTGGTATCGTTCTTTGGAACAACTCAGGACCATTCCTTTGGTCAGGCTACATGGGAAGGTATCGAACGGTATGCAAAAGAACATGATATAACATATAAATTATATCAGCCAGAGGAGGCTAATTCAGATAATTACATCGAGAAGATTGATTCAGCAGTTGAAAATGGCGCAAAAATAATTGTCTGTCCGGGGTTTTTATTCGAAACACCTGTTTTCATAGAACAGGACAAATATCCGGATGTAAAATTTGTACTAATTGACGGACAGCCACATAATGCATCTTACACGGAAACCCGAATAAACGATAATGTAATATCACTGATATTTTCGGAAGAGCAGGCGGGATTTTTAGCCGGATATGCTGTGGTAAAGGATGGCTATAAGAAGCTGGCGTTTATGGGGGGAATGGCAGTGCCATCCGTAATTCGTTATGGATATGGGTTTGTACAAGGCTGTAACCTGGCTGCAGAAGAATTGGGAATAGAGGTTGAAGTTACATATAACTATACAGGTACTTTCTTTGAGTCACCGGAAATCAAGTCAATAGCAGACGATTGGTATCACCAGGGTACACAAGTGATTTTTGCATGCGGCGGAGCTATCGGTAAATCGGTAATGAGATCTGCAGAAGAAAATAAGGCAAAGGTCATTGGTGTTGATCTTGATCAAAGCTCAGAATCAGAGACAGTTATTACATCGGCGATGAAGATGCTAAAACCGGTGGTTTATGATGTTTTAGAGGACTACTATACCGGTTCCTTTCATGGAGGAGACCCCCAGACCTATTCAGTTAAAAATAATGGCATAGGGCTTCCTATGGAAACATCTAAATTCCGTACATTTTCAAAGCAGGAATATGACACCATATTTGCTAAGTTAGCAGAGGGGAAAGTCATTATTAATAATAAAACAGATGATTCAACAACGGCAGATCTTAATTTAACGGCTGCAAAGGTAATTTATATAAAATAATAAAATCTAAACTATTGCATTTTTAAAAGTATTGATATATAATATTGATTGAACAAGCGGTGAATGAAAATATAGATGACAATATTCAACCTGAAAAATAGAGCGAAATATTTTTCAGGTAATTTTAAAAAACAAATATTCACTGAATGTTCAATGAAATAGCGCAACTAGAAAACTTATACAAATCAACATCTCAATTACGAGGAGGAAACTGACATGAAATTATATTTTAACGATCAGGCATTTTCATTTGAATTATTAAGGGCTGCAGCATACGCAGGTTATCAAGGTGCAGAAATAGGGGAGTGCCTTGCAACAGCAGCAAAAATGGAAGAAGGCAATTTTGAAAGCTGGTTTCTGGAATGGAAAAAAACAGCTGACAGGACCTACCAGACGGCTATGGATTGCTTAAATAGGAAGCATAAGGTAAGTGCCAGAGAGGCATTTTTACGGGCCCATAACTACTATCGTACTGGAGAATTCTTTTTAGATGGAATTGACGAAAGAAGAATGGAAAATTTTGATAAAAGTGTCATGGCATTTGAAAAGGGAATGGAACTTTTAGATAGTCATTTTGAAGTTGTAAAAATTCCTTATGAAGGAACTCAATTGAAAGGATATTTTTACGGTGCATCAGAGGATAAAAAAGGAGAGCTTAAAAAACGTCCCGTTTTAGTATTTATAGGTGGATATGATTCCACTTTACAGGAACTGTATTTCTGCGGTGCCGCTGCAGCAATTAAAAGAGGCTATCATTGTCTTGTATTTGAAATGCCAGGGCAGGGAGAAGCGTTACGGAAACAGAATCTCTTCATGCGTCATGACGCAGAAGTTCCGGTAAGTGCTGCACTTGATTATTTAGAGACGAGGCCAGAGGTTGATATGGAGAAGCTGGCACTGCTTGGTATGAGCCTTGGTGGTTATTTTGCACCAAGAGCAGCGGCATTCGATGAGCGGATTAAGGCTTGCATTGCATTCAATGTATTTTATGATACCTTTGATTCTACCCTGAATCAAAATCCTCAGCTGGCACAAGTGCTGCAGCTTCCAGAGGAAAAAAGAGAACAGATGCTTGCTATGGCAGAGGAACACAATTCTAATCTAAAATGGATGCTTAACAATGGAGAATGGGTGTTTGGCTTACAGCATCGTTATGAAGTATTTGACGAGATGAAAAAAGCTTCATTAAAAGGAATTGCCGGAAATATTAAATGTCCTGTTTTGCTTACCATGGGAGAGACAGACCACTTTGTGTCCAAAGACCAGCTGGAAACCTTGCTGGAAGAAATAAAAGCTCCCAAGACAGTCCGTGTGTTTACCATTGAGGAAGGAGCGGAAGAGCATTGCCAGGAGGGAAATCATGCACTTTTTCATCAGGTCATGTTTGACTGGATGGATGAAGTGTTTGACTGTAACATGGAGGAAATTTAGTAAAGGCAGGTGCGGTTATGTATGCAGATGAAATTAAAAAGGTTGCAGAGTCGGCACAGAACAAGAGTAATTTTTTAAGCGGAAACCTCGCAAAATATGTTGTATTGGCAATAATGTCCGGATTTTTTATTATCATAGGAATTGCCCTCTCCTTTTCCGTAGCTGCCATTACGCAGGTAGAAGGTAAATTTTATGGAAAAATAGCAATCGGACTTACCTTCTGGGTAGCCCTTGGGCTATTGGCATTTGCTGGAGGTGAACTTTTCACTGGAAATTGTTTTGTATTTACAGTCGGTTGTCTGGAAAGAACGGTAAGTCTAAAAAAGGCAGCAAAGCTGTTGCTGATAAACTATATTGGAAATCTTCTGGGCTGTGTGGTATTATCTTTTATTTATGTGCAAAGTAAAGCTATGATTGGAATATCTGATGTATATATTGAAAAAACGGCACTTTCGAAACTTGGTATACCTTGGGGACAGTTATTTTTCCGCGCTGTACTTTGTAACTTTGTTGTATGCCTTGCAATCTGGCTGTGTTACAAAATGAAAGAGGAAAGTGCGAAGTTGATTATGATGCTATTTTGTGTATTGGCATTTTCAGCTTCCGGGTTTGAGCATTCCATTGCCAACATGGGGATTTTCTCAATTGCTCTAATGCTGCCTCATGAAGCGGGCTTGACTGTTTTGGCTGTAATAAAAAATATCTTGATTGTTACCGTTGGTAATATGATAGGGGGATCTCTTCTGCTTGCAGTACCTTATTGGTATGCTTCCAAATCAAAGTCAGTTGGATAAGACTTAAATTTATTCTTCTTTAAAGAGCAAGGTATATAGAAATATGTACCCTGCTCTTTTTGTAGTTGTGAAATAACATAGGATATGTACCCGTCTCTCTGCATAAATAAAATATTCTTGACAAAAGCGTATGGTAACCATATACTGTTGGTATGGAAAAGATTAAAAACAACAAACACGAAATAGCAAATGAATCCTTAGATTTGGCGTTTGCATTAATGGAACTAGATAAAAAAACACGTTATTACGGAACGGATGTACCAATTTACCACTCTGAAATCCATGTAATAAAGGCGATAGCAGAACACCCTTGCATTCACGTGGGCGGCCTGGCGGATATTCTGGGGGTAACAAAGGGAGCTGTTTCGGAAATTCTCAGAAAGCTGGAGAGAAAGGCTCTGGTTAAAAAAGAAGTTGATGAACTAAATCTATCCAGATATTTACTGAGCCTGACAGAAAAAGGAGAAAGGGCTCATAAAAACCACATGTATTATCATGCAATCATAAACAGCATGGTGGAAAATGAACTGCAAGATGCTACAGATTCGGATATAAAATTTTTGTCAGATTTCTTGTCAAGCTTAATTAGCAAGATTCAAAATTTTGATGAAAATATTATTGATTAAAATTTTTGCATAAGCGTATAGTAACTATACGCATTTTTTACAACATAGAGTTAGGAGGAACTAACGTGGAAAAGAAAATAACAAAACATCATACTCATGAACATAGTGGGGTTAGTGAACAGCAGTATCAACAAAAACTCAAAGTTAACCAAAGATTACTTGAAGCACTTTTTAATTCGTTTTCTCAATGCTTCAGTGCACCTTTTTATCCGTATGACCGTTCTGTATTTACAGAAACTGATTTATTTAACAATCAACCCGTGGATAACGAGAAGAATAAGAGTTCAAAGTTAAAAAAGTAATTATATCAAAGTGTATAGTAACTATACACCTCGTACTACAGTTTAAAGGCGGAGGTTTGGCTGTGAAACAGGATAAGAATGATTTATTGAGAAAGAAACTTAGTCCATCAAGGGAAGAATATTTAAAGGCTATATATATGCTTTCTCAAAAAGCACAATTAGTACGCTCGATTGATATTGCAGTATATTTAGGGGTTTCCAAGCCCAGTGTCCATTGTGCAGTAAATGCATTGCAGGCGGAAGGGCTGGTTATCAAACCTTTAGGTGGGGAAATTCAGCTCACTGAAGAAGGACGTAAACAGGGTGAGATTATTACAACTAAGTTTCAGATAATTAAAGATTTTCTCATTGCATGTTGTAATGTCAATGAACTGACAGCAAGTGCAGATGCCTGCAAAATGGAGCATATTATCAGTAACGATTCTGTTTTCGCTCTGAAAAAATATTTAGGCTAAGCAAGCCCACCATCCTTCCCTTGCCCTAAAACCAAATGGCTGGATTAAGAATAGAACTTGACTGTATAAATGGGACTAACTATACTAAATTTAGAAAATAAAATATCATTATTTAGAAATGGATTGCTTTTATATAGAAATTATGAAAGGGGTTTTGAAATGAAAATTCTCATAGTCGGCTATTTTACTGAGACATCAAAAATGAATATTATAAATTGTTTCCCAAAAGAATGGGACATCGTAATTGTACCGCCTGGGGAAGAAATGCTGCATCATATAGAAGATTGCCAGGTGATTATACCAGAGCATGTTAAAATTGACAGAAATCTACTTTCAAAAGCGAAACAATTAAAATTAGTACAAACAGGTGCAGGATACGATAATGTAGATATCGATGCCTGTACACAACTGGGTATTTGGGCGGCTAATGGGGCTGGAGTGAATGCCAATGCAGTGGCGGAGCATGTAATGGCATTCATATTGTCTTACTATAAAAATATACCGCTTCTTGACGGTTTCATGAAAAATAAGACAGATCCAAGTCAATTGGAGTATACAGGAAGCGAGTTAGAAGGTAAAACCATAGGCATTATTGGATTTGGCGCTATTGGTAAAAAAGTAGCAGGGCTTTGCAAGGCCTTTGATATGAATGTGCTGGTTTACACAAGAAATACTGCTGTACAGTCTTATGAGAATGTTCAGATAACTGATTTTGATAATCTTATAAGCACATCAGATATTGTAACGGTACATTCGGCTTTAAATCAGCAGACCCAAAAGCTGATCGACAAAGAAGTTTTCAGAAAAATGAAGAACACAGCCCTATTTATTAATACAGCCCGTGGTCGGATTGTAAACGAAGAAGACCTAATAGATGCGTTAAAAAACAGAGAAATTTCAGGTGCATGTCTTGATGTGTTTGAAACGGAGCCACTTCCAATAGACAGTGAGCTGCGTAATCTGAGCAATGTGATACTCACACCTCATACGGCAGGCATGCCTGATGGTCTCAAACTCCATAAAAAGAGATATGATTTCTTTGTGAGAAATATAAGATGTATAGAAAATGGTGAAGAGCCTGAAAGCAGGCTTAACCAGTTATTCTGATTAGAAATAACCAGCTCAATTCTTGAGAAGCCACTTTTTTCCCTTTGTGCAAAGGCAAAAAAGTGGCTTTCTGTCTGAAAGTTACTCTTCTGATCTGTTCCCATTTTTGTCAAGAAATAGATGAAAATAAGGGAGCGTTTTCAGAAGAATAATTCCAACTCCTAAATTATTAATCAGCATTAGCCGACAGATAGACCGCTTTCATCATATCCACGATTTGCCTCTCAATGCTTTCCAGAGAAATTGGTTTTTTATGAGTTAACCACCACTGTAAAGTTTCAAGGATGGCACCGGTAAAAAAATGTGCCATAACCTCTGGATCAGCAATGAGCTTATACCCCTTTTCAGCATCTTCTTTCAGCTTTTGAAGGATATCGAATTCAACCTGCTCCGAAAGAATCCGGAGTAAAGACGGAAAACATTCACTCTTTAGCACAGATTGGATGAGCTTCTCTCTTTCAGTGAAAAATATTATGACGCGGCGGACAATGGTGATATAAAAATCAATTGGCATGTCAGTATCCAGGCTGCCCGCGATTTCCTTGTCAAACTCCGCCTGAATTTCTCGGATAATAAAGGTAAAAAACTCATATTTGTCACCGAAGTGCTTGTAAAATGTAGCTCTGCGTATCATTGCCCGGTCACAGAGTTCATTGACCGTGATATCCTCAAAACGCTTTTCTTCCAGCAATTCAAAAAAAGTACTGGTTAATGCCATATAGGTTTTTTGTATTCGTAAATCCATTTTTCTTCACAACTCCATTCGTTGGGAAACAATTACAATGACTTTGTCAATTAAGTTACATTCGCGTACACTTTGAGCGTTGCATTTATACTCCTTAAAAGTATAATGGATATAGTAACAGATGTCAATTAATTATCGCCTGTTGCTATATTAAATACTGGAAGGAGTCTTTTTTATGAACACTGATGTATTATTTGAGCCTATTCAGGTGGGCAATGTGGAACTGAAAAATCGCATTGCCATGTCCCCCATGAACATGGGGTATACAGGACCGGAAGGCTATACCAGCGAACAGTCCAATGCATGGTATGCAACCCGTGCCAGAGGTGGTTTTGGTCTGATTATCACAGAATGTGTAGTGGCTAATCCTTTTCCGTGGCGTGGCAGTGACAGTCTGAATCCGCTGCTGGCGGATAGTCAGAAGAAGTACCGCCAGCTTAGCCAGATGGCGGATGTGATCCATTCCTATCGAGGAACAAAGGTTTTTGTCCAGATTTCCCCAGGTTGGGGACGGCAGGGACATCCCGATGAGAATGGCATTGCATCTGGTGCACCCAGTGCAGTACCCCTTAATATTGACTTGCGAAACATTAACAAGGGATGGTATCGGCAGTTAAGCCGCATTATGAAACAGGCGGGAATCTCTCTCCCGTCAGATATTTGGGACTACGATAAAATCAAAAGCTTAAGCGATGACGAATACGAAGCAATCAAACCTCATATTCTCAACATGTTAAAGGAAAAAGCACCGGAATATTACCACATTATTTGTGGGCAGACCCCCCGTGAACTGACAATCAGTGAGATTGAAAAGCTTGAGGATTTCATGGTGGAAGCGGTATGTGCCTGCTACGATCTTGGCTTCGATGGCGTGGAACTCCACACCCCTCATGGGTATCTGCTCCACCAGTTTCTGTCAGGACGATCCAATCAACGTACCGACTCGTATGGCGGCAGCATAGAAAACCGTGGTCGCGTAGTAACAAATATCATTGAGCGTGTGCGCAGAAAAGCCGGTCCGGATAAGGTACTGGGATGCCGTCTGTCTGGCGATGAGCTTATGCCTCAGGGTCTGACCAATGAAGAGGCATGCGCATTTGTAAAGCTTTTTACAGATGCGGGAGCTAATTATTTCAATGTATCGCAGGGCGGTTATGAGAATCTTGGAGCGGGATTTGCACCAGATGGTGAAGATGATTTTACAAAATGGGCGCCAGGCTTTAAAGCAGCTTCTGGCGGACTGCCAATTATAACACCAAGCTTTATAAATCCCGAAACAGCTGCGAAGGCAATTGCATCCGGAAAAACCGATATTATTTCTTTGGGGCGTCAATCCATAGCCGATCCTTACTGGCCTGCAAAGGTAAAGGAAGGACGTGAGTGTGACATTGTCAAATGTGCACGTTGCCAGCAATGTTACATGAACTTATTTGAAAACCGCTGGATTCGCTGCGCTGTTAATCCGACAGCGGGCTTTGAAAAATATTATCCCGAACTTTGGAAGACGGATGGTCTGATGGATGTCCGTGCTAAGAAGTTTATGGAAAAATGCAATGGCTTGTCACTGATTTAAGGAAAGGAGATTACGCTTATGAATCACAATGTATGGGAAGACGGTTTTTTCAAAATTGATCCAGAATGTCATATTATTGGTGATATGGAGCCGGTCAATCATTACCCCGGTGTCCAGATGTGGTGGCGTGCCATTGATGGAATTATGCGACCCACACTGCAGTGTGCGCCTGAGTCTCTCTTAAATACCATTGAACCATGGGAAATGACAAAAAGTACAGATCCTGAAAATATTATTCGGGCTATGGATAAGTATGGTGTGGATGTGGCCTGCCTCCTGCCTGAATCCATGATGGATACTACGGGATACTCCAGCCGCTGGTGCACAAACGGTGATGCATGGAAGGCAGTGCAGACCCATCCCGATCGCTTCATTATTGAGCCAAATCTGTCACCCATTAAGCAGAGAGGCGTTAAAAATGCCATATGGGAAATGGAATACTGGATGGATAAGGGTGCAAAGATTTTTAAATATTATTCACCTGAAGATACATATATCAATGATCCCGAACTGTGGCCATTTTACAAACGGGCCGAAGAACTGGGCGCTGTTTTGTGTATGCATACCGGATTTTCCTGGGTTCCGCCTGGTAAGAGCAAATACTGCCATCCGACCCAGCTTGATGATGTAGCCCGGGATTTTCCAGGACTGAAGATTGTTGCATTCCACATGGGTTATCCGTACTCTGATGCACTGAATATGGTTGCACTTGGCCATCCCAATGTCTATTTGTGTCTGAGTCTGCTGGTGCCCTGGGCGCTGACTGCTCCGTACAAATTTGCACATATTCTAGGAGAGGCCATCCGTTTTGTTGGACCGGACAGGATTATCTGGGGAACAGACAGTGCCGGTTATGGTGCGCAAATCGGAGCAGCTTCACTGGGTCTGCTTGATTTCCAGATACCTGAGGAACTGCAGTGGAAATATGGATACCTGCCACTTTCCGATGAGGATAAACGTAAGATTTTCGGGGGTAACCTTGGAAAGCTGTTGGGGATTGATACCACAAAACGCCGGGGCGGAGAAAATGCCATACACGATTCGCTGAATGATAATACCAAAAAAATTGTTCTTACCACGCCCCGAAGCGAAATGAAAAAAGACGCTGATGCTAAGGGGAATGAATATGAAGTTTTAATATCCACACCAATGGGTGAAATGCCCGGAAAAATTGTTTTGAACATGGAGGGAGCTTCATTGTCTGGCGTTATATCCTTCATGAAAAATGATAATGTTTTTTCAGGTGGATCCATTGATGCAGATGGAACTATTACTTTTAAAGGCGATTTGAAAACAACTATGGGTACAATACCTTATACTATTTCAGGTACGTTTATAAATGGTATGATCAATGCCATTGCTAATACTAAAATAGGTGATTTGAAAATAAAATCTAAATAGATTAAATATGTACCGTGAAATAGAGAACTACTTTTTAATATCATGCATTATATGATTAATATTTTTATAATATGGAATTGAACAGAAAAAAATTTTAAGAAACAAAAATAGCAGCTGTAATTTGCTGCTATTTTTGTACCCCATTTATAAGACCATAATTCAATGCTTCCCACTGAGATGCTCCTGTATCGTATAAACAATACAAGATAATAGTATCAAAGCAAAGCATACGGAAGTTATTAATAAAGCATACTCCCGAAATTTCACAGGGTCATTCTGACGTGCATTGTGAATCAAAGGTATGAGAAGCACAATGAATAAATAGCAAAGTATTGGAGGTATAATTCGGTTTACAATTTTTAGTACCACCTTACCTGGGAATTTACCGTGCATATCAGGTGATATCTTTACATTTGTACTTGAAACCAGACTTGCCAGGTGGTATACAGCCAATAGCGCTGTCACATACACTACTGTTCCAATAATCGTATGCAGTCGCTGGGCTGTAAGCCAGTTTGCATTAATATTCCATTTGTTAAAATAAACTGGAATATTAATTGACAATACAATTCTGATACCATTCACGAAAACCGTAAATGGAAATGAGAATAAGAAACTTCCTGCAAGCCAGCAGACTCCGATCTTCACTGAATTCATTCTGTGAATCAGAGGGAAGAAGAGTGCAGCAAATGTGATCAGCATAAACTGTACACCTGAGCAACTGGGCGCGATTATAAATCGTATGCTGTGGTTTATATAGCCGACATCTGTCTGTCTGATGAACTTAACTCCACTGAGGAATGTGACCCAGCGGGCAGTAGGAGCCAGTATAAAATCCAGCTCCCTAAAACCTGCTCTGCTGTAACTATATTTTATTCCAAGAATAACAATCAATCCTATAAAATACAGTGCAAATAAGTGTTGCTTCTTCATGCTGCACGCTTCCTAAATAGCCGCACAGCTCCGATCATTAATGTAAGTGCCCCAATCACGATTACAGCGGCAATTCCTGGCTCAGAACCGCTGGTGTAGGAGCCTACTGAATTATTTGAAACATGTTGTGGGAGAGGAAGCGGCTGATTAACGTCTTTTGCATCACTGCCGGTGTTACGAACCTGTTCAGTTACGGCGATAAAAGAGGTAAATGGTGTAAGCATACTATAATCCAGTCCGATTTGAGTTACTTCTTTTTTGATACGTTCCGTACTGTCCTCATCTTCCTGGAGGTCATAGTCTATAAGCTGCTCCACCCTTGCCCGTGCCCACAAGTATGGCAAAGCTGAATTGTTTTCCATGGGTTGTGCACCGTCAACTTGAATTACCTGCCTGTAAGTTTCTCCATTGCCTTTTGTTCCTGTTATCTCTATAGTTCCCTCTGCCTCACCTTTCCATTTGCCATACATCACAATTGGTCTTTTTGCAAAAAGTGTAGGCGATTTCTTAGGCTCCACATCGTAGGCGTCAAAACCGTTATAGGTTACCTTAATGTTTCGCAGAATCGGTGATTGTATGTAGCTGCGGAAATTCTCCGCTTCTTCATTAGCTTTCGCAGGGTCTGTTACAACAAACGCTTCCCCCTGTCCCACTTTTGCTATACCTTCAATCAAATAGCGGTTTACACCGTCACCAATTCCAAAGGAGAAAAAGTCTGTTTCGCCTAAGTTCTTACCTATGATGTCAAAGATTTCTGATTCCTCAGAAATGTAACCATCGGTTATTATGATTACGCTACGCGCCACATCTTTACTTGTTCGAGGGATATCTATGGCGGACTGCAGTGCAGGGACAAGCTCCGTCCCGCCGCCGCCTTCTTCCTGTTCTATTAAATCCAGTGCCCGGTTAATGTTATAACTGGTTGCCGGCACGGATTTCGGTGACATTTGTGCCGATGTGCCAGCAAATAAAATAACATTAAAGGTATCCGTACGGCGAAGACTGCTGACGAGATTCCCAATCAGGATCTTTGCTGTGTCAATTGGATAACCGTACATGGAACCGGAAACGTCTAACACGAAAATATACTCACGGGGAAGTATGTCTTCCAACGAGACGCGTTCTGGCGGTTGAACTGTCAGCATAAAAAAGTTTTCTTTTGAGGTGTCCTCACCATCAATGCCCCCTTTGTTAAGCATAAGCCCGCTGTTTATCCCACTGCCGGTAAGCGAATAATCAAGGATAAAATCACGATTACCAGCGTATTCTTTTGGATTTTCCAAAGTGATTAGTGCCTTATTGTTATCAATATCTGTTACAATTTTATGTGACTGACAATTGATATTGGAAATTGGAACGGCAGAATTTAAATTAACCGTTATGTTATAACTGCCAGGCGGTGTTTTGCCATCCAAGAGATAGGGACTTTCTGTAAAATTATTATGTTCATCGGACACGTCAGTTGCAGGGCTTACATACCTTGGACCAACTACTGTTGGGAAAACAAACTCATATTTACCATCAGTTGAGGTGATAGTTTCCGTGTAATGCAGTTCAACTTTAACAATATCGCCTGGCATAATGTTTGCAACATTCATAGTAAAGACATTGGGACGTTCCTGCTCCAGCAGAGAAGCGCTTTTGCCTTCATTTTTTGCTTCCTCAAATTCCTGTTTCGCTTCCACACGTTCTTTGATTTTTGCCTTAATAATCTCATCGCCTATTTGCATGGTCATGCCGTGCACTGCAACTTTTGTTGAACCAGGAAAAACATACATCGCATTAATTGGTTTTTGGCCTTCATTGGTATAAATTTGTGTGACATAAGTTTCGGCGATTATACCGTTGATATTCGTTTTCACATCTGTTTCTTTTAATGGGAACTTGTCTGTTGACGGATCGCCATCTTCTATAAAAAAGTACGGCGCAAGAATCCTGTTTTGGTCCTCCTCTGGAAGATCATCGGCAAACACCGTGACGGCGGGAGTTGTTAAAAGCAATAGGAACAGATTTAAGTAAAAAAACTTTTTCAATTTACTCATTTGATATACCCCTTTATCTTTTGTTTTATGAGTAAATACTATCCTGTTCATCCATCATAAAAGCTTCAAAGATGTATCGGAATTGTATCATATACAAATATCTGATAGCTTTCGTGAAAATCTTATGTTAAGATTTAATAAAACAATAAAAAACATTGTGAGGAAGTTTCTATTATGAAAAAGAGTTACATTCCACTTTTATTGTGTTTGACAATCCTGACTGCATTCCTGTCTCTGACTTCTGATGTTTATGCTGAAACTCCCACTGCAGCTTCCCACCTCGCCAGGTTTCATTCCATAACCACGCTTGCCGATGTAGCTGCAAACGGTTACATAACATTAGATAAAGAGCATGTGATTGACGGTTTTACGCTGAGCAGCGGTAAAAGTGGTAAGAAAAAAGATTGCGTTGTGTATGCCGCCGTTCATTCTGTACTGGGCAGAGTAGCACTGTTTTTTGCTGACGCCAATGGTAATATTATATATAAAACAGAAGATCTTGAATGCAATTATGTTGAAAAAGGTGCTCTATACCAGCCAAATATCTCAATAGCTGCAATTGGAACCCGGGACGTTAACCACGACGGTCTTTTGGATATTTTGTTAATTACCCATTGCATCTATGATGGAGTGGAATATAAAATCGGAGATATATTATTTCAAAATGCAAAAACGGGCGGTTTTTACAGGGATTGGCGCATTAGTGATAAGATTAACCGCTTCAACATGAATACAGACATCAACATGATGGATGCATTTGCGGGAGGTGGGCAGTCTTCCGAGTTTTTATATAGTGCTGCGACAATGGATGAGTTGATAGAAGGCGGTTTTAAGCCGCTCAAATATCAAACTTTTGACGCAAACTTTGAAAAGTTCGGTGCGGTCTCAGTAGTTCCCGGGACATATAAAATGGGCAGTCATTATATTTTTGTCCTGTACCTCGTAGATAAAGAGGGACAGGTTCTCTGGAATTTTCAGGCTATGAAGGATTACGATAACTTTAGCGAAATGCCGGGGATTTCTTTTAAAGATGTGGACGGTGACGGCTGGGCCGACTTATCCGTGCTTGCCAATTACATCAAACTGGACGACAATAACGAAACTCATGCTGTAACTGATTTTTCCATTTATTATCAGCGTGACGGATATTTTTTTGAGGACACTGATTTTCATAAAGCGTTTGTCAGCAAACTTACAGGAAGAGAAACAATGGACGATGTCGTGCAGGCGGCGCGTAAGTATTGGGGTTGGTAGATATGATGAAAATATTAATTGTAGAAGATGAAAAAGCGATTCGTGAATTGATTGATATGCAGCTTACATTAGCGGGTTATGATTGCCAAACGGCAGAGGACGGCGTAATAGGGGCGAACCTGATTGAAGCAAATAGTTTTGACCTGATATTGCTAGACATTATGCTGCCAGGAGTTTCTGGCTTTGAACTTATGGATTACATTCGGCC
Organism: Hungatella sp.; assembly: GCA_009712635.1. Classification (GTDB taxonomy): domain Bacteria; phylum Bacillota; class Clostridia; order Lachnospirales; family Lachnospiraceae; genus Lacrimispora. Next base: position 419,897 of record WASS01000002.1, read on the forward strand.
CACAAAAACACCAGTTATATTCATTACGGCAAAACATGAGGTAAGTGACAGAGTGAAAGGATTGCGGCTGGGAGCAGATGATTACCTTGTTAAGCCTTTTGATATGGTGGAACTGCTGGCGCGTGTTGAAGCTGTGCTCAGGCGTTATCACAAAGCCGAAAGTGTTATGGAAATTGAGGGAGTAACTATAGATTTTGACGCATACAGAGCCGATAAGAATGGACATAAATTAGAACTTACCGCGAAAGAGTTCGGGTTACTCAGTCTGTTCGTACATAATAAAAACATTGCGCTTTACCGTGATATGATATACGAGCGGGTTTGGGAGAGCGATTTCGACGGCGACAGCCGTACGGTGGATTTACACGTTCAGCGTTTGCGTAAAAAGCTGGGCTGGGAGCATTGTCTGGTTACTGTATTTAAGGTCGGTTACAGACTGGAGGTACCTAAGTGAAATTCTCATTGAAATTATTTTTATGGACAATTTCAATCGTTGCAGCCACCCTCGCAGTCGGCGGTTACTATATTGTGAATTCGATGTTTCAGACCTCCCTTGCACGTGAAACCAAGCAGGTAATGGACGAAAGCGGAATTATCCGCTTCGGTTTTGAAATATCAGCACTGAACATTCCTTATAAATATGAACACTTACAGGATCAGGACATAGCCCGAATCGCACAAAGGCTGGATACGGGCGGTGAGAACCGCTATGTCCGAATATGCGGCGAGGATAGTGTTCCACTTTATGCCAGCGAAGGTTTTCCAACAGGCAGCGTAAGCATAAAAGGGGATATGGATCAGGGATTTGAGGATGGCGGAAGCGCCAAAGAACTGGCATACCGGATCATTCCCATTGACAGACGCTATTATATTCAGACGGCTGCAACGCTTGGTATAATCGACCGTTCCCTTTCCCTTGAAACGTTAACTGATATTACGAATGTGTTTACGGAGCGTGAGGCAGGGTTTTCGATTTACAGACGTGTTTGCATTGTCATTCTAATTTGTGAGGGAATCATTATTTTTATGTCATCCTATTGGTTAACGCGTCCCGTAAGATTTCTTTCCGTGGCGGCAAAAAAGATGGCGAAAGGTAATTATGGGGCACGGGCGAAAAAAATAAGCAGCGATGAACTTGGATCCCTTACTCAGGACTTTAATGAGATGGCCATGTCACTGGAAGAAAATGTCTATCAGCTGCAGGAGGCAGCTCGGGCGCAGGAGGAGTTTGTTGGTGTATTCGCCCATGAATTGAAGACCCCCCTGACCGCAATCATCGGCTATGCAGATATGATGAGATCTCAAAAGCTTGAGGAAGAAAAGCTGTTACTCTCCGCTGACTATATTTATCAGGAAGGGCGAAGGCTGGAAAAGCTGAGCTTTAATCTGCTGGATCTGATCGTTTTAAAACGTACGGAAAAGCCGACCGGCACGTTTCATACAAAAGCCATTTTTGAATACATACGTGATACGTTCTCTAAGTTTGACGTCAATTTGCGTATTCAGTATGAGGAGTGTGAGGTTTATGGGGAGATGTCACTTATAAAAACAATGGTAGCAAATCTGGTGGATAACGCTGTTAAGGTCTCCGAGCCATCGGGGTTAGTGGAAGTGACAGGGACTGCATCAGACAGCAGGTATACGTTTACGATCCATGATTGCGGCTGCGGCATTCCGCCGGAACATTTGAGCAGGCTTACGGAAGCTTTTTACATGGTCGACAAATCACGCTCACGTAGCCGCCACGGTGCTGGACTTGGGCTTACCCTTTGTGCTGAAATTGCCCGGTTGCATGGCACGGATCTCACAATTGTGAGCGTAGTCGGTATGGGGACTACGGTAAGCTTCAATCTGGAGGTTTTGAATAATGAATAAAAAATATGCCGTAGTTTTGTTGCTGGTTACTTTAGTTATTGCACTTTCTATATTCATGCCAGCAAGACTGGCTCGTTTCCGCGACAATTCCATGATGGGTGTGGTGCACAGGGAAAACAATGCTATATCGCCGGAAAGCTTTCAATATTCCTCGTTATCTGAGCAAGAGAGGCTTTATATCGTGTCAATGGCACTCGGCAACCGTAATATACTACAAAGTGATTACGCAGCAGCCCTTCGGGAAAAGGCCATACGATCCGGAAGGGGCGATACCGTTATGTCGTTCGCTTATGTGAAGAACAATCGCGGCGCCTATGGAGATGAACTTGATTTGAATCAGGCAGCGGAGGCCTGCAAAACCGAACTGAGTGAAATTATTGGTGCCTGTACTGGCGTTAAAGAAAATAGAAGCCTGCAGGATTTGAACTTAAATCCATGCAGCGGTCAGCTTTATTCTGCAGTCTATATGCTTGATCCTCAGAAAAATGTACCTGTCTGGCAAATTGAGTACAGTACCGCCGTTCCCCCTGTTCCAGATGATAATTTACCATTTGCGTTGATGGAAGCTTATGTGGATGCGGAAACTGGAAAACTTTATGGCTTCGCATTCAGGTTGAAGCAACTGGAAGGGGAAAATTTTGAACCGAATATTCTTGCAAAAGCCTGGCTGGAAAGACTGGGTGTTACGAACTTCGAGGACATAACAGATGATAACCCAATCACAGAGAACGCAAGCCAATATAAAAAATTTGCTACCGATGGCATGGACAGTACAAAAACAGTATTTATGGTTGGGTACTACGAAGGGGTTAATGAAGTTTTTGTGAGATGTTATTAAGCAAATTTAAAGGAGAGAATTATATTGAATTTTTTATCATCATGGATTTACAACAAGGATATTACTCATAATGTTGTATTAACAGTTTTATATGGCTGGGTTTTATTTCGTATATGTTTGCTAACCTATAAAAATATTAAAAATACAGCGGAAGAAAGGAAGCCTTATTATTTACGCAAGCTATTCTTGCTATTAATGATGTATTTCTTCTTAGGTGAACTTATTTTTCTATTACTCAGGAAACGGTTTTTCATTAATTGGTTACCTGGTGGCTGGTTTATGCAAGACATTGTTCTATATATAATTTACTCAGTTATGGTTGTCAGTTGTCTGTTATTTCTGATAAAAGGGATAAAGAAGATTATAAAGAGAGAGAAGAGTATAGGGGATACGATCTGGACCGTGATTAGGATTCTTTTTTCAGAATTCCTGATAGGTTCTTTTGCTCTGATTGTATTTAATGGCGCTCTGAGTTCTGTCAGGGTTGAATTAGAGTCTCCGACGATAATTGTGGGCGAGGGTAATGAAACGTTAGCGATCAATAAAATGAGAATGGTGCTTCCCAACGGAGTTGAAAATGGAATAACCACAAATGTTGTTAAATTTACAATTGTTGCAGTTAACTTAAAGGATGGAAAAAAGTGCTGGACCCGCTTATCTGGCTGGCAGGAATACGTCATAGGGGAAAGTGTCAATGGTATTCTGACTATAGATAATAAGAAAAAGGTACTGAACTTTATAAACCCGAAAACAGGAAAAATAAACATTACAGAGAAAGAATGGGTGAAAAAACTTCCAGAACTAAAAGATAATCTAAGCTATAATGAAAATGATTATGACCTTGTTTCGGAAGATGAATTATATTTATATGCATTGGATGGTAAATACTATAAGGTTGACATGGTTAACAATATAGTAACAGAAAGTCCGGATTATAAGAATATTTTATCCGATAAATTTTTCAATTCAAGGAACACAATAAAGTTATCAGAAGAGGACTTGCAGTGGGTACAACAGGCAAGCACTGATTATTATTCAGATTTGTTAGATATGAACATATTGTGGGCTGAGGATAGAAATTCAGCACTAATTGCTTACCATCAAAAGAGAAATGATGAAAATTTAAGTATTTCCATGGTTTCGCTTAACCAGCGTTCCATTAAATGGACTAAAACTATTGAGTACATAAACACTGGTATGTCGAAAGATGCTATTTCCATCTCGAAACAAGAGGGTTGGTTCTATATCATTTCCAACGGCACCTTATATAAAATAAGTCAGGATGAAGGAAACATCGATTATGTGTATCAATACCGCTGGAATAAAGTAAAATAAAGGCTGTTCTTTCAAATCATCAATCATGGTTATCGAAACTTATATTAATAACCATGGTTGATGATTTTCCAATCAGCGCCCTCAGAATCTCTTGCCACACTGACAAAGCGTTTTGGATTGCGGTCCTTTTCATCTCTGACGGTAAGTACCTTGTAGATGATGATGCTGCCAGCCGAATATTCTCCCTCAATGCCGGAATTTTTGTATTGTTCATCATCATCTGGCATAAGCTCAATGGACACGATACCCTCATAATAAGGTGCTTCATTGGTGAAATAGTTTTGGACAGCCTTTTCGGTAGCTCTTAGCTCCTCGGCGCTTAGGCTTTTAGAATATTGTGGGAGAGCTGCATCATCAGTGATCTCAGAACCAATGTAACGAATCAACTCCTGTAATTTTTCGGCACTCGTTCCATAGTCAGCCACTTCTCCTTCTACAGTGTTATCAGCCCATTCTCGTCCATTGGTAAACTCAATTTTCTGGCTGCCATCTGTTAAAGTAACTTGAATCTCATCCGCGTTTTCTATTAAAGCCAGTAAGAAAAGGGCGTTTGCCCGGAACGTATCGGATGCAGCTGAACGTTCAATATCGTAATCCGAAAGGGATTGTGTTGGAACGGAATATACAAGTGTAACCTTATATGGCGGGAAAGAGGTTTGTAATTCAAAATGGTCATATTGCATGCCTATTGGAACCGGAAGCAATCCAATCAGCTTTCCAACCGCGGAATTATCACCCACATACTTGGTACGTGCATTCCACAAATCTTTAATCGGGTATGTGGTGACTAACGTTTCTTTTGGTTCTAACTGGATAGTAGTGGCCTTTGCTCTTGTGGGATAGCTTTCCTGGATTTCACCTAAAAAGAGCACCACATGGTCACCTTCGGCGAAATCATCAATGGATATTATAGTTGGTTCCTCTTTGCCGATTACTGTCTGAAGATTTGCATCCTTCCAGTTGACAATACAGTTATCACCAATGGGGCTATTGGTGTCAATTCCCTTTACTGTGATGGTCTGGTTGATTTTGTCAATTTTAAGAATGGAAGCATTAACACCGGCAGATCCCCCTGGCAGATCCTTTGGACTTGTTGTTAAGCCGATAACCACAAAAACAACGGCTAGTACAGAAACCAAAACTGCCCAAAAACCAGGCTTTCTATAATTCATTACATTTTTAATTCTGCTTTTTGTATCACCTTCGCCAAAGGCAAGAGGTGTACCGCTTACAATTCTTTTACCCGTTGCAAGGGTCAGTAGGGAGGCAGAATAATCTTTCTTAACTTCATCACCCAGCTGTTTAATAACTGCTTCATCGCAGGACATCTCCATATCTTTGACACTAAGAAAAAAAGAGGCCCATACAAAAGGGTTAAACCAATGGATGCTAAGTGCCAAAAAGCTTATGAGCTTGAAAATGTGGTCAAGCCGCCTAATATGCGTTTGCTCATGTAACAGAATATAGCTTCGCTCAGCAGCATTTAAATTAGAGGGAAGATAAATCTTCGGGCAAAAAATACCCATGACAAAGGCGGTGTCAATCCTGGGTGAAATAAAAATATTATCTCGATACAGAGTGGCATTCTTTAATTCTTTTTTCAGGCGAAAGAGCGCAATAAGACTATATACCAGCATAGCTGCAACACCAAGTAACCAGATATGACTAACGATTACTATCAGGATCTGTAATGGATTGGCGCTGGTTTGCGGTGTGGCAGCTGGAAGAATCGAATTAACAGAATGATTGATTACTCCAATACCAGTATCAATTTTCGGCGTCTGCATATAGAGGATATTCTGTGAAATTGGATTTGCCTTTGCAGGCATAAGACTAAATATGCTCTCAAAGGAAAACGGACAGATTAATCGGAACAGAACCACCGACCACAGCAAATAGGAGAATACTTTTGGCGCTTTTTGCAAAATAATTCTTACAGCCAACACAAAAGCAATGACAATACTCGCTGTGAAGCTCATATTTAAAAGTTGTAAGAATACTGATTCTAACATGCTATTCCTCCTTATATCCATCAATCAGGTGCTGTATCTCCTCAATTTCACTGGCATTCAGCTTTTTTCTGCGGGTAAATGCCACCAAAAACTGTGGAAGGGAGCCAGCGAAAGCCTCCGACAGAAACTGTTCGCCTTGTGCGGCTCCAAACTCATTTTTTGACATTAAGGCAGTGACCGTGCCGTTATTATTTTCAAAAAGCTTACGCTCACACAATCGCTTTAGCATGGTGTAAGTTGTTGTACGTTTCCAGGCAAATTCCTTTTCACATAGTTCTGTGAGCGTACGGGAGCTGACCGGCTCATTTGCCCAGATTATGTCAGCAAATTTCAGTTCCATCTCACCCAATTTATATTGTTCCACTAAAATATCCTCCTGTCGAATCTTATTAGACTAAGTTAGTCTAACACAATTAGACAAAGACGTCAATCATTGATAGTGTGGTAATTTTTGCTATTTTAGTCTGGTAACATGTAATACATAGAGAGTTAAAACGTTGTACAGTTAGAAATATTTAATTAAATATATCATTAAAAATCAGGAGGTATGGATGAAAAAAAGAGACATCTTTTTTATAATTGCAGCTTTTCTGCTTGTAATTCTGTTCCTGGCTTACAGAATTACAGGGATCGATGGGAGAATTATTAAGGTTGGTGCAGCATCTGATAAAGGATTTAATACAGAGTACTATTTGTTCATACCTGACACACTAGACGTGTCCGATTCTACATTTTTGCTGGTTGAACCTAATAATACGGGATTCGTTGATGACAGACATAAAGAGCATAAGAAGGCGGCCTATAAGACCATTCGTTTTGGTCAATCCAGTCAAATTGCCCGGAAACTGGGTATCCCCTTGCTTGTGCCATGCTTTGACAGACCAAAAGAGGATTGGCAAATCTATACACATGCTCTGGATCGAGATACCCTTTTGTGGGAAAAATATCCGTTGGTGCGGATTGACAAACAGTTAAATTGCATGATTGATGACGCAAAAGCGTATCTTAATTCCCATAATATTCATGTAAAGGATAAGGTTTTACTCAATGGGTTTTCTGCATCAGGCAGCTTTGTAAACCGTTTTACTGCCCTTTATCCCGAAAGAGTGGCTGCGGTTGCAGCCGGTGGGATTAATAGTATGGTAATTCTGCCTTTGGAAAATATAAAAGGCAATGAGCTGGTCTATCCGATAGGTATTTCAGATATAAAGCAAATTGCTGGTCTGGACTTCAATCCATCCGCATATGCATCAGTCCCCCAGTATTATTACATGGGAGCAGATGATAAAAATGACACTCTTCCTTTTGATGATGCGTTTTCTCCCATGGAGCGTGAGCTAATTATTAAGGTTCTGGGGGAAGATATGAGCGTTCGGTGGGAAAACTGTGAAAAATTATATAAAAGCCAAAATGTTCGTGCCCGGTTTCATACGTATCATGGTGTTGGGCATGGAACCACACCTGAGATAAACGGGGATATTGTGTCGTTCTTTACCCAGGTTATAGATGAATATAAGAAATAATAAAACATGCTCTTTCTAAAAGAAGAATAAGTACCGAGGGGTAACCTGCTTATATTCCTCATAAGCCATGCCGAAAACAGCAGGAAGAAATCGTTCTTCCTCCAGAATCTGCAAATGAAGAATTACTACGCACAAAAGCGTAAACATGATCTGAAGAGGGTTGGAAAAAGCGAGCCCAAAGCCAATGTAAAATAGATCAAAACCCAGAAAGGCAGGATTACGGCTGATCCGATAAATTCCGTTTTTAATAAGAACTGTGTTCTGAGTTGTATCCACACCTGCCCGCCAGCTGGACTTCATACATGCCATAGCTGTAATAAATACCCCTGTTCCAAGAAAGCCAATACTGATTCCTGCGAAACGAATGGCCGGCTGTGTCAGAAGTGAATCTCCTCCTTTTATCACAAACAGGCTGATTATCTGCACGGCTGCCAGGGAAAAAGTTGCAAGCTTAAGAGCCGTTTCAATTATGAATGTACGTGCTGGCTTATTGCCGCGGCCAAGGCGGTTTGTATCAATGCCTTTCCTTTTTAACAAAACTTGTTTACATAAGTAACTGCCATAAAACAAGATCAATACAATAAAACCTAACATGTTTAATGGATCCATATCGTTACCCCTTTCTATCAGATTTTCCAACCACTAAACAAATTTTCGGAGGTGCTATTCATAGCACCTCCTGTGAAATCAGTCTTTTGTCCGCAGCACCCGCATTGCGTTGAGAATTGCAATCAGTGATACGCCCACATCTGCGAAAACCGCTTCCCACATAGTGGCAATACCGAAGGCGCCAAACAAAAGGATGATGCCTTTTACACCAAGTGCAAACCCAATATTCTGCCACACGATCCGTTTTGTTTTGCGTGCAATTGCAATGGCTTCCACAAGCTTTGTGGGTTCATCCGTCATCAGCACTACGTCTGCCGCTTCAATGGCAGCATCTGATCCCAGACCACCCATGGCAATGCCAATATCCGCACGAGCCAGGACTGGTGCATCATTAATGCCGTCTCCTACAAAAGCCAGTTTGCCCTTTGCAGGTTTGTTCTTATCTAAAATTTCAACCTGTTCCACTTTTTGATCGGGAAGCAGTTGGGCATGGACTTCACTAAGACCCAGCTCATTTGCAATTGCCTCAGCAATCTGTACATTATCTCCGGTCAGCATGACAGTCTTTCGTACTCCGGCTTCCTTAAGGCGTGCAATTGCCGAACGGCTGTCGGCCTTAATTTCGTCGGCAATAACAATTGCTCCGGCAAAGATTCTATTTACAGCCACATACACCTTCGTACCAATTTCATCATTTTGCTGGAAATCAATGTTTTCACGCTTCATCAGTTTATCATTTCCAGCAAGAATCACCAATCTATCAGAAGTGACACGGATGCCATGACCGGAAATTTCTTCATAATCACGCAGAGCTTCCTTTTCTATTTCACCGCCATATGCTTTCATAATGGAACGTGCTATGGGGTGGTTGGAAAAGCTTTCAGCTTTTGCTGCGTATTCCAACAGCTGCTCTTTTGTCGTTTCACCAGCAGGGTACAGACCTCTCACTTCAAATACACCTTTGGTAAGTGTACCAGTTTTATCAAACACAACAGTATCCAGATTGTTAAGCGCCTCCAGATAGTTGCTGCCCTTTACCAGGATGCCCCGTTTGGAAGCAGCTCCGATCCCCCCGAAAAAACCAAGGGGGATTGAAATAACCAGTGCACAGGGGCAGGAGATTACAAGGAAGATGAGTCCGCGGTTAATCCATTCCGTCCAGGTGCCGCCAAAGAACAGCGGAGGAATGACGGCCAGCAGAAGTGCGAGCCCTACCACAACCGGCGTATAGTAACGTGAAAAGGTTGTGATAAAGTTTTCAGAGGGGGCTTTTTTGCTGCTGGCATTTTCTACCAGATCAATAATTTTTGCAACGGTTGATTCACCAAATTCCCGGGTTACCTCCACCGTCAGAACACCGCTTTGATTAATGCAGCCCGCCAGGACCGCTTCCCCTGCTTTCACAGAACGGGGAACCGATTCCCCGGTTAGTGCGCTGGTATCCAGCATGGATTCGCCATCTAATACCGATCCGTCTAACGGGATCTTTTCGCCTGGGCGAATCAAAATAATATCACCGATTTTAACCGTGTCAGGCGCAACCTTTTCTGTATTATTTCCCCGCTTTAAATTGGCGTAATCGGGGCGGATATCCATAAGAGAAGTAATGGATTTTTTTGACTTTTGCACTGCGGCATCCTGAAAATACTCACCGATCTGATAAAAAAGCATTACTGCAACACCCTCTGGGAAATCACCAATTGCAAATGCCCCGATTGTTGCAACACTCATCAGAAAGTTTTCATCAAAAATCTGGCCTTTGGTAATATTTTTAAACGCCTGCCAGACAACCTCTCCGCCAAGAATTAAATAGCTAAGTCCAAATATAGCAAAGTGATATGTGACCTCATCTGGGAACGCTTTTTTTAATACAAGACCTGTTGCAAACAAAATGATACCTGATATCAGCTGTATGATTTTTCTCTTGTTCAACTCTCCGCCTTCATGTTCGTGTGCATGATCATGGGAATGGCTGTGGGAATGTTCATGATTGTGTGCCATATTAATAACCTTCCTTCCTTTTATCGTTAAAGCAAACATTAACTGTTGAATGATCCTTCAATCGTATTATAATTGAATATATGTTCAACTGTCAATATGAAATTCGAATATATTAAAAAAATTATAAATATATGGTTTTACTTTTAATATGTTCCAGTATTATTATGAGGCGAAACCGACTTACATAAAGCAGAAAAGTACTGGTAATGTTGAGATAATAATTGATTTAATATATTTACAATCGGAAAAATGTTACGGTATGTTGCAGATTAGTGGTAGAAAATGTAAGAACAATAGTAATTGTGACGTTTTTTTGTAATCATGCAAAACATTATGGAATAATATGTCAAATTATGGTATATTTTATTATATTAGAAGAAATCTAATTTGCTTCTAATATTAAATTATTATTATATATAAGTGGAGGATACAAAAGATGTATTGTAAAAATTGTTCAAAAGAGATTGATGACAAAGCAGCCATCTGTCCGCATTGTGGTGTGGCACAGGCTCCTCAAGTGGTTGATAACGGCGGTTTTGGGTGGGGACTTTTAGGCTGCTGTATTCCATTAGTAGGATTAATTCTGTTTCTGGTTTGGAAAGATTCAAAACCAAAGACTGCGAAAGCAGCAGGTATTGGCGCATTAATTAGCGTTGTTTGCATGATTCTTTTTTATGCATTAATGTTTGGACTGGGACTTCTGGGTGCTATGGCGGGTTATTAAATCCGGCGGCCCTACTTGTTATGAGTGGTTTTTTCTATCGATGGCTCCCAATTTTCTTTGGCTGCCATTGCAGGGCGGAACGTTCATTTTTTCTGAATGGAAAGCAATTTCCTATTTGTGCAAGATGTACCGGTGAATTGGTGGGGATCCTATTGTTAGGATTTACCTATGCAATGTATCACCCACCAATCTTATATGCTTTGATTTTCTTGATTCCCATGATACTTGACGGTGGCATTCAGTTACTGACTAAATATGAAAGCACCAATATCAGGAGGTTTTTGACCGGCCTGTTTTTTGGATATGGTCTTTTTAATCTGTTTCTGACAAGTATAATTGCTACATATTGGTTTGGATATCATATGGTTTAAGTGAATCAGTTAAATCTGGCAAAATAAAAAAGGCAGGAGCAGACACAAAGAAGATGAAGTAAAACTTGGTGAGGAGAGCTGTTTTATGGCGACTCATCAATAAAATTCATCCGTTTGACGTCTGGTTCTGCCTTTTTTTCTGACAAAAGAAACTCTGTTATTGAGTCACGATATGATATCTGAATTTTAAGGGAGAATGATATATGGTTAAAACAATTAAAGGCGCCTGTTTGAAGTTAAAAAGCAGTCTTGACCAGAATGATTATCAATTAATTCACATGCTTGAGATACAATGCATCCAGAACGATCAAATCACTCTGAAGCTTGAGCTGGACTATAAACTGAGTGATGCCCAAAACAGAACGGCGGATGCCCTGATTTCTGATATAAATGAATTCATGTACTTTAACGGTGAAGAATTAATAGGATATATAGGAATATGCAGTTTTGGAGGAATAACACAGCCATTGGAGATTACCGGAATGGTACACCCTGAGTACAGACGTCAGGGAATTTTTTCAAAACTCATGGAATTGGTGGTTGCAGAATGCAGAAAAAGAAATGCAGAAGGAATTCTGGCCTTGTGTGATAAAAAATCCATTTCCGGTCAGGGGTTTTTAAAAAAAATCAATGCAGTTTATAAATTTTCCGAATTTGAAATGTATCTGAATCATAAATCTTATGAGATGTTGGAAAAACAGCAGCCTTCTGGCATCACATTCAGAAAAGCTGTCAATGCAGACGCTTCAGAGATAACCCGGCAAAACATGATTTATTTTGGAGATGATTCGGAAGAAGAAAATGAGGATTCTGAAGATAGTGGCATTCTTCTGCCCGAAGAGGAAGAAAAACGAGGCATGACGATCTATATTGCTGAAAAGGAAGAAAGAATTATCGGGAAGGTGAATCTTCAGATGTCTGATGGTGGTACTGGCGGAATCTATGGGCTTGGTGTATTGCCTGAGTTCAGGGGGAAAGGGTTTGGAAGGGCAATTCTCACTTTTGGGGTAGAAAAGCTGAAAGATGCAAAAGCCACAGAGGTGATGCTTCAGGTAGCTGCGGAAAATGGAACGGCTCTCAACTTATACAAATCCTGCGGATTTCAGAAAACATCAGTTATGGATTATTTTGAGTTAAAGTAAATGTGAAGAAGGAAACGAACACAAAATGAAGAATTCGTTGTTAAAGCATCCACTGATTGAATTGTTAAAGAATAACAAGGGAAATCCAAAGACTCTGATTTTAATGGAGCCTCTATGGGGAATTCCCTATAATTTGATTGCACCTTTTGCCACATTATATATGTACACACAGGGAATAACAGACGTTCAGATTGGTTTGATTTTATCGGTTTCCATGGTTGTTCAGGTGCTTTTTTCTTTTATTGGAGGTATTCTCACTGATAAGCTGGGACGTAAATTCACAACCATGATGGGGGATTTCTTTGGCTGGGGTGTTGCCTGCCTCATATGGGCGGTTTCTGGAAATTTCTGGTTCTTTTTAACAGCGGTTTTATTTAATAGTTTTGAACAGATTAACCAGACTGCGTGGTACTGTCTGCTTATCGAAGATGCAGACTCCAGGGATTTAATCGGAATCTATACATGGGTAAATATTGGCGGTCTGATTGCAATCTTCTTTGCACCAATTTCTGGATTGCTGATCAATACCTTTTCCGTGGTTCCCGTTGTACGTGTCCTATATGTTGTTTTTGCTGTGAATATGCTGATTAAAGTAATTATTACGTTCCGGTATTGTGAAGAAACCCGGCAGGGGAAGATCCGTATGGCTGAAACGAAAAACACCTCTGTCTTTCATATGATCTATGAATATAAGGACTTAATACCAAAAGTACTGATGAATAAAGAGATTGTGAAAGTGCTGATTGTCTGTGTTATATTACATATAGCGAATCTGGTAAACACCAGCTTTTTTAGTCTGTATGTGACGCAAAGACTGGGAATTGCAGACCGTTATCTTGCATTTTTTCCGATTTTAAATGCCGCTGTAATGCTGATTTTCATGATTGGTGTACAGCACCGTTTGGAATCCGTAAAATTTCGAATACCAATGTGGATCGGTCTTGTATTATATGCCGCGTGCTCCGTTCTCCTGATCCTGACTCCGATTGGCAGCAGTATGCCGTTTATTATCGTCTATGTTTTTGTTGGAGCGGTGGCAGGCGGACTTGTAATGCCCCGCAAAGATGCCTTGCTTCAGCTAAACATCAATCCCGATGAACGGGCTCGTATTAATGCTCTTATTATGTCCTTTACCATTGCATTTGCATCTCCCTTTGGTTATCTGGCAGGCTTGCTGTCCAGTATAGATCGTCGCTTACCATTTGTATTTACATTTACAATCTATACCATAGCAATAATCATTGTTGGTAAAATCTGCGATCCTGAATTTGCAGAAGAGTGATATAATCTAAAATTGGGAGTTTTAAAGGGTTAAATCTGCAACTGTAACTGTTGCCCCTTTAAAACTCCCGGAAAAGTATTGATTATAGTTTTTCAGGTCTAAATTGTTTGTTTCACTGTCTCAATTGTAATTTCCAGAACTCTGGACAGAAATGGAAATTTCTCTTTCATCATATCAAATTCTGAGCCGGATTCCAGAAAATCTGCGGTTCCATTGATCAGAAATCCTGCTCCCATATGTTTGTGCCCCATTACTTCTTTGCTTCCTAATGTAACCAATACACGGTTATTATGCTCTGTGTTCTTTTGCGTTTTGCGCATCCCGGCAGCAGGGATAAGCATTTTGTTGTTTTCTATGACAACATATGAATTCCACGTATTAACGACATGTGGTTCGTCAATCCCGCTGGATACAATTGCTACTACACCTTCGTGACTAATAACTTCATATAATTTTTCGTTGGACATTTGAAACCTCCTGTAGTTTTGTAAATTGACATATTTGCAATATGAGTATAATATTAAATTGGCATGTATGGAAGAACCAATTATGAACTATTTGGAGGATACAGTTGGAGGAGAATATGATAATATTAAATAACAATGTACAAACTCCCAAATATATACAGATTTATGAACAGCTTAGAGATGAAATCATAAGAGGGGAGTTGCCTGAGGGTTCAAAATTAGTATCTACCCGTTATCTTGCAGAATCACTTGCAGTTGGCAGAAATACGGTAGAAAAGGCTTACCTGCAGCTTTCTTCAGAAGGATATGTTGAAAGCAGAGTTGGAAGCGGATTTTATGTGCAGGACATTCATAATATATTTTCCCTGGGTAATGACAGAAAGAATGTTGAGTTTATAACAGAGCATAAAGGAAGAGAATTACAGGAAAATATTATCTGCAATTTTCAATATGGACACTTAAGCCCACAGGATTTCCCACAAAATATATGGCGGAAAGATTCAATGAAAGCGTTGGCATCATTGAATGCAGAAGATATGATAACGTACAGTGATCCAAAGGGTGAACTGCAGTTAAGAAAAAAACTGGCAGAATATTTAAGGAGGTCCAGAGGGGTTACCTGCAGTGCAGAGCAGATTATTTTATGCTCCGGTTTAGAGTCTGCATTATCTTTATTGAGTCAGCTGTTTCGGAATACTTACAGTGAAATTGCTTTTGAAGAGCCTGGCTATTTTGGCGCAAGAGAGATTTTTGAGCATAATGGATTTAAAACGGTCTCTGTAAGCGTTGAAAAAGATGGGGTAAATGTAATGGAGTTAGAAAAGATCTCAGCTCAGGTGATTTATGTAACACCATCCCATCAATTTCCAACAGGTGCAGTTCTGCCCATACAAAAAAGATTGCTTTTACTGGAGTGGGCTGCGAAAAACAATGGAATAATTATTGAAGATGATTATGACAGTGAATTACGTTACAATTCAAGACCTATTCCATCAATCAGCAGTGTTTCCGGAAATGATAATGTTATATACATTGGAACCATGTCCAAGTCTTTATCTCCAAGTTTACGGGTCAGTTATATGGTAATGCCTCAAAAATGGATGAAACGTTATAATGAAGAGTTTAAATTATATCAATCGCCTGTATCCATAATTCAACAGCGAATTCTTTATGAATTTATTAGCTCTGGACATTTTGAAAGTCATTTGCGTAAGCTATGTGTTATAAATAAACGTAAGCATGATCTGCTGATACGTCTGATCCATGAATTAATGAGCAACGTAGTAGTGATTCATGGTAAACACGCAGGCTTGCATATACTGCTTGAATCTACACAAGGATTAACGGAAAAAGAGATGATTGAACGTGCAAAGAAATATGGAGTATTGGTTTATCCAGTATCAATATTTTGGCATGATATTCATTGTTATTCTAATAATATGGTTTTGTTAAGCTTTGGATATGTATCAGAAAAACAACTGATTAAAGGAATAGAGCAATTATCAAAGGCGTGGAATAATACCATATATTGACTAATTAGCCTGTATTCTTGACAAACAGCCACTTATTCTGTATACTGACACCATAGATAGGTAACTATTTTCAAACGTTTTTAGAGGCTCTATTCTTGAAGAATAGAGCCTTTACCTTTGAAAGATAATAGATTAATAAATGATTGGAGGAATACGAGATGTCAATGAAAGATATAGAAAAAATGAAAAAATTACTGGAAGAGAAGAAATCCAAGGGTGCTTTTTTACAGGCTGAAAAGAAAATTGGCTGTGGTAAAGTTGAAAAGAGGAATAAGAATATAGGAATTGAGTTTACAAGAACGCATAAAATATCACAGTAAAAGTGAATTAAGACAGACAATACAGATTTTAGAGGAGAATGCATGCAGTTTAAAGATTTAAAGATTATGCCTGATATTATTAAGGCACTGGAAAAAGAAAATTACGAAACTCCCACACCGATTCAGGAAGAAGCAATACCCGTTATATTGGAAGGTAGGGATTTATTAGGCTGTGCCCAGACAGGTACTGGAAAGACGGCCGCATTTGCCATACCAACCCTTCAGCTCCTAAGCAAGGAAAATGCCCCTCGTACGTCTAAACAAAATATTAGGGCGCTTGTCATAACACCAACCAGAGAACTGGCTCTTCAGATTCATGAAAGTTTTCATACCTATGGACAGTTTACCAATTTAAAAAGCTGTGTGGTCTTTGGCGGAGTATCCCAAAAACCCCAGGAAGAAGAGTTAAAACGGGGAGTTGATATTCTTGTGGCAACTCCGGGCAGACTGCTGGCACTCATGGATCAGAAGCTTATCAATATAGATCATTTAAAAATACTGATCCTGGACGAAGCTGACCGTATGCTGGATATGGGATTTATAAATGATGTGAAAAAGATCATAGCAAAAACACCCCCCAAAAAGCAGACATTACTTTTTTCCGCGACGATGCCACCGGACATTGCCAGACTGGCAGGTACGATTCTAAAAAATCCAGCGGAAATAAAAATAACCCCGGTATCTTCAACCGTGGATACCATTAACCAGTATCTTTATTACACGGATAAAAGCAGTAAAAAAGATTTGCTTTTGCACATTCTGGAAAATAAGGAAATTGTTTCTGTCCTGGTATTTGTACGTACAAAGCATGGTGCGGACCGTCTGATCAAGCAATTGGCGAGGAGTAACGTATCGGCACAGGCGATTCACGGCGATAAATCCCAGGGAGCACGTCAGCGTGCGCTAAGCTGCTTTAAAGACAAAACACTGCGGATTCTGCTTGCTACAGATATTGCAGCGAGAGGAATCGACATTGATGAATTAACCCATGTCATAAACTTTGACTTGCCGGATACTCCTGAGACGTATGTACACCGGATTGGGCGTACAGGCAGAGCAGGTCTCTCAGGAACAGCAATCTCCTTTTGCGATTTTGATGAAAAAGAGCAGCTGAAAGATATTGAACGGTTAATTGGAAAAAAATTAACAGAGGTGAGCGATCATCCCTATCCATTAAAAAACAACTTTCCGGCTATAAAAACTACTCAGCCGAAACGAGATACAGGACGTACAGAAAAGGCAAAAAGCCATCCATCCTCACAGAAATCCAATGCAACATCAAGAAAAGAATCACACCAACCCGTAACGGGAAAAAAGGCATCAGCCACAAAGAAAAAATTTCGGATGACAGCGGATGGGACATTAAAAGAGAAAAAGAGTTATAATAGTTTTTCAACAAGAAGAAAAAGCAGCAAATAAAAATAGAGGTATTGAGATCAATGTGAAAATCTCAATACCTCTATTTTTGCTATAGTACATGATCAGATATAGGGGGGAAAGATAGACAAAGTGAATCCTGGTACTCTGTCTCCGTTGGTGACGGCGTGCTTTCCTTGTCAGACCGTAAATTATCAACCTACATCAATGCACTGGCACGTGCCGGATTCATCATTGATCAGTTGATTGAAGAATCTGATGAGGACATAATAAAATCAAAGGACAACAGCTTTGCGAAGAAAGCCAGTATGCTCCCTGTTACGTTTGTTATAAAAGCAATTAAAAAATAGGTAAAATATTGATTGAAAATATATTTAATAACACGAAAAAACCGCACAGAACCATTTCCATAGGAATAAAATGAACTGAGAATAAAAATGCAATCGGAGCAGTTTACAGGAGTTTATATGGATGGTAGTAGTTATAGTAGTGGAGCATTAGCGAGTGCTGGATTACCCTATGATAATATAAACTGGTATGATATAGAAGGTCAGCCCTTTGGTCCAGCCTCCAAATTAAATGTTATTGTATTTAATGATGCCAATAACATTGTTGACGTGGAAGGACCTGTGGCCATTGGAGGAAGTTTTTACAGCCCAAGAGGTTTCAGCGCTGGTTTTTCCAGAGATAAGGGCAGCAGAGATGCCAATTACTCACCGGATCTGGTGCGTTTTCTCGTTGGCGGCAATGTGGCAATGAGTGAGCCACTGGTGATTGTAGGCCATACGGTTGTCGGCGGCGGCTTCCGTGCAGGCAAGGGAAGCACATACTTAATTGGAAAAAGTGGAAAGGCGGATCAGGCAAAAGAACTTGCAGCTTTATATCAGGCAAATGGCGGAAGTCAGTATTGGACACCATCAGACAAAGGAAACCATTATTTAATTTCCAGCTATGATGTTCCAAGATATATACCTGCAGGCAGAATACATGCAGACGTTTCAAAATTCTTTCAGGATGCAAAGAACGGAATTGGATACTATAAAAACTGTATTGATAATTTAACACCAACCGGAACTGTAGTGGATAATAATTACGAATGGATATTAAGGGGAAATGATCCTGTACAGAATGTATTCCTGATTGATGTAAGACCAAACGGTCTGGTTAACAAAGGGATCCGTGCAGAAGTTCCCGAAGGAAGTAATGTTATCGTAAAGCTGAGAACAGGCCCAGATGCTCACCTGCAATATGGTCTCTACGGAGAAGAAAGCAAAGCCAACCGGACTTTGTATGTATTTGAGGATGCCACTAATATTTATATGGAAAAATCCTCCGATATCTGGGGAAGTATACTGGCACCCCAGGCAATGTTCCATGCCCATCCCACTGGCGGTCATGTAAGCGGCAACGCGGCTTTGGGATCATTTGCAGTCAATGCGTCCAGCGGCTTTGAATTTCATTATTACCCCTTTGTGGGAGGCGTAATGTGCCAGGTTCCGGCACCAGAAGTGCCAGCGGTATCACCGGGAAATGAGGAGCAGCCCGTGGTATGCCCGACTTGTCCGGCACCCCCTGCACCTGTACCATGCCCGACCCCGCCTCCATGTCCCACACCTGAGCCATGTCCGACCCCGCCTCCATGCCCGACCTGCCCGACTCCGCCGCCTTGCCCCAAGCCGGAACCATGCCCTGCTTGTCCAGTGTGCCCGAAGCCCGAGCCCTGCCCGGCATGTCCCAAACCGCAGCCGTGCCCGACCTGTCCG